>CAVPPH010000015.1:0-265903 GCA_963707275.1 uncultured Chloroflexia bacterium | reverse complement strand
CTCGTCCAGATAGTAGCGGAATTCCATGGCCAATTCTGAAGCATCCATTCGGCTGTATCTGGATGCCGATGTCAACGCCAAGCTGGCGGTATTCCTGCGCAGCGCCGGCTATGACTGCATTTCTGCCCGTGAGATTGGCCACGACACTCTCGATGACGAGTTTTCGCTGACCTATGCCGCAAACGATCAGCGCACGCTTCTGACGCACAACACGCAGGATTTCATCCCGATTTTCGAACGCTGGTGGCACGCGGATCGTCATCACTGTGGCATCATCGTTTCGCAACAAATCCCTTTGGGGGACCTGCAAAGGCGGATTTTGCGCCTCTTGGAAAGTCTCTTGCCCGAGGCCATGCAAGACAACATCCGCAACCTGGCTGAGTTCGCTCTGCGCGATCAATAGAGGGAAGCGTGCCAACATCCCCACCGCCAACCTACACCGACCTCGAAATCCGCATCCTCGACCGTGAGGCGCGCGGCTATCCTGTCGAGTTCACCGTTGCCGGCCGCCAGTTCCCGCGCGGCTATCTGGATGCCAGCGCGCTGCCGGAGTCGCCCGGCCGCGACGCGGGCGACGGTGAGCGCCTGTACCGCTGGCTGCTGGCCGACCCGACTCTCAAGGAAGCCTGGGACAAGGCCATGGGCACAGGCGGGCAGTGCCGCATCCGGCTGCGCATCGATGCCACCGCCCCGGAACTGCACGTCCTGCGCTGGGAGCTGTTGCGCCAGCCGGGCGGCCCCGCCAGCCCGGCGCACGACCTGGCCGCCTCTGACAAGACCCCCTTCTCGCGTTTCCCTGCCCTGCCCGCCGCGCCCGGCCGTCAGATCGTCGACGAGAAGCTGCGCGTGCTGGTGGCCATCGCCGATCCTGGCGACCTGGACAAATACCGCCTGGCCGCGATCGATCGTGCCGCCGAGTTCCAGTCGCTGCAAGAGGCCGTCGCCGGTCTGCCGGTGGAGCTGACCCTGCTCGCAGGACCCTGTACCTTGCCGGCCATCGAAGCCGCACTGCGGCGCGGCTTTCACGCTCTGCACTTCATCGGCCACGGCAGCTATGCGGAGAAGCGCGGGCCGGCGCTCTTCCTGGCAGGCAAGGACAACACGGTCGAGCCGACCTACGCCGGCGATCTGGCTGGCATGTTGGCCCGCATGGCCGGCCCGGACAACCCGCTGCAACTGGTCTTCCTGGGCAGTTGCCAGACCGCCGAGACCAGCCCGGCCGACGCCTTCCGCGGCCTGGCGCCGCAACTCTTGCAGGCCGGCATCCCGGCTGTCGTAGCCATGCAGGATTTCGTCTCGATCGCCACCGCCCGCGCCTTTGCCCGCACCTTTTACAGCCAGCTCATGCAGCACGGCGTGGTGGATCTGGCCGCCAACCAGGCGCGCGCCTCGCTCATGACCGCCCGCCTGCCCGGCGCGGCCGTGCCGGTGCTGTTCATGCGCGTGCCCGACGGCCGGCTGCTGGCCATCCCCGGTGTCGACGATACCGCGCCCGCCCCCGGCCAGTCGCCTTACAAGGGTCTGCAATACTTCGATGTGGCCGATGCGCCCACCTTCTTCGGACGTGAGGTGCTGACCGCCGAACTGGTGGACTTCCTGCGCCACAACAGCCTGCTGGCCGTGGTGGGCGCATCGGGCAGCGGCAAGTCGTCGCTGGTGCGCGCCGGGGTGGTTGCGGCCATGCAGGCCGGCCAGCCGCTGGCAGACGGCGTCACACCGCCCGAGGGCAGCGACCGCTGGCCGGTACACATCATCACGCCCACCGCGCGACCGCTGGAGAGCCTGGCTGCCAGCCTGACCAGGGACAGCGAGTCGGTGACAGCCATGGCCACGCTGGTTGACGACCTGGCGAAGGAAGCTCGCAGCCTGCATTTCTACGTGCGCCGGTTGTTGAGCCAGCCGGGCGCGGGCGACCGCCTGCTGCTGGTCGTGGACCAGTTCGAGGAGTTGTTCACGCTCTGCAAGGACAAGGCCCAGCGCAAGGCGTTCGTGGACAACCTGCTGGCCGCGGCCTGCCCGGAGGCCGGCGGATGCGATCCGGCCGATACCTCTACGGTCGTCGTGCTGACCCTGCGCGCCGACTTCTATGCCCAGTGCGCCGAGTTCGAGAACCTGCGCGCCGCCATGGAGCGCTACCAGCGCTACATCGGCGCCATGGGTCCGGCCGAGTTGCGCCAGGCCATCGAAGCGCCGGCCCGACAGGAGCGGCTGGGAGCTGGAGCCAGGGCTGGTAGACATGCTCTTGCAGGATGTGGGCGAGGAGCCGGGCGCGCTGCCGCTGCTCTCGCACGCCCTGCTGGAGACCTGGAAGCGCCGCCGCGGTCGCACGCTGACCCTGGCCGGCTATGTCGCCTCGGGTCGGGTGCAGGGCGCCATCGCCAAGACTGCCGACGATGTCTATGGCGGCGAGTTGACGCCGGATCAGCAGGCCATCGCGCGCAACATCTTCCTGCGGCTCACCGAGCTGGGCGAGGGCGCGCCCGACACGCGCCGGCGTGTGGCCCTCAGCGAGCTGATCCCGCAAGGTGCGTCTGGTGCGTCGGTGGAGGCAGTGCTGAAGACGCTGGCCGACGCCCGCCTGGTAACGACCTTTCAGGACGAGGCCGAAGTGGCGCACGAGGCGCTGATCCGGGAGTGGCCGGCATTGCAGGAGTGGCTGGCCGAGGACCGGGAGGGCCTGCGGGTGGCTCGCCGGTTGACCGAAGCGGCGCGCGAGTGGGAGGAGAGCGAGCGGGACGAGAGCTATCTGTACCGGGGCGTGCAGTTGGGGCAGGCTGAGGAGTGGGCGGAGCAACATACCACTGACCTCAATCAAGGAGAAAGCGCCTTCTTGGATGCCAGCCTGGCTTTGCGTGATCGGGAGGCAGAGGCACAGGCGCGGTCGGCAGCGCGACTGCGCCAGCGCGCGCGTATTGCGATTGGTGTTGGTGCAGTTGCCATCGTTTTTGCCATCATTGCCGGCTGGTTTGGAGTTCAAAGTGGCCGCAACGCCAACCTGGCTGAGACCCGGCAAGCGGAGGCCCAGAGCAACGCAGATCTCGCGGCCACACGTGCGATCGAAGCGCTGGATAGCGCCAACCTGGCAGCGACACGTGAGGCTGAGGCAATCGCCAGCCAGAAGCAAGCCGAAAAACAAGCCCGGCGCGCCAAAGCAGGCGAACTGGCGGCCAGTTCCTTGAACGAGTGGGCAAAAGCCGCTCCAGATCCATCACGTGCATTGTTGCTAGCCATTGAGGCGATCAATGTCACTCGCGGCCAGGATGGTTACGTCCTGGCCAACGCCGCCATGGCCCTGGACAGCGGGATACCGCAATGCCCCACCCTGGCGCATGAATTTGCCTAACACAGTCGCCACGCGGTCCGGTCTTCTCGGCGGTCTTCAGCCCGGACGGAAAGCTGGTGGTGACGGCCAGTTGGGACAACACGGCCAAGGTGTGGGACGTGGCGACGGGTGACGAAGCTGCACACCCTGGCCGGCCACACGGGTTCGGTCAACTCGGCGGTTTTCAGCCCGGACGGAAAGCTGGTGGTGACGGCCAGTAATGACAGCACCGCCAAGGTCTGGGACGTGGCGACGGGTGACGAAGTGCACACCCTGGCCGGCCACACAGGACCGGTCTTCTCGGCGGTTTTCAGCCCAGACGGTAAGCTGCTGGTGACGGCCAGTAATGACTACACCGCCAAGGTGTGGGACGTGGCGACGGGTGACGAAGTGTACACCCTGGCTGGCCACACGGGATCTATCTTCTCAGCGGTTTTCAGCCCGGACGGAAAGCTGTTGGTGACGGCCAGTGATGACAACAGCGCCAAGGTGTGGGACGTGGCGACGGGTGACGAAGTGCACACCCTGGCCGGCCACACGGATGGGGTCTACTCGGTGGTCTTCAGCCCGGACGGCAAGCTGTTGGTGACGGCCAGTTGGGACAACACGCGCCAAGGTGTGGGATGTGGCGACGGGTGACGAAGCTGCACACCCTGGCCGGCCACACGGATCGGGTCACCTCGGTGGCCTTCAGCCCGGACGGCAAGCTGGTGGTGACGGCCAGTGGGACAACAGCGCCAAGGTGTGGGACGTGGCGACTGGCAACGAAGCTGCACACCCTGGCCGGCCACACGGATACGGTCTACTCGGTGGTCTTCAGCCCGGACGGCGCGCTGGTGGTGACGGCCAGTGCTGACAACACCGCCAAGGTGTGGGACGTGACGACGGGTGACGAAGTGCACACCCTGGCCGGCCACACGGATACGGTCTACTCGGTGGTCTTCAGCCCGGACGGAACGCTGGTGGTGACGGCCAGTGGTGACAACACGCGCCAAGGTGTGGGATGTGGCGACGGGTGACGAAGTGCACACCCTGGCCGGCCACACGGATACGGTCTACTCGGCGGCCTTCAGCCCGGACGGCAAGCTGGTGGTGACGGCCAGTTGGGACAACACGCGCCAAGGTGTGGGACGTGGCGACGGGTGACGAAGCTGCACACCCTGGCCGGCCACACGGGTCCGGTCTTCTCGGCGGCCTTCAGCCCGGACGGTAAGCTGGTGGTGACGGCCAGTGCTGACAACACCGCCAAGGTGTGGGACGTGGCGACGGGTGACGAAGCTGCACACCCTGGCCGGCCACACGGATGTGGTCAACTCGGCGGCCTTCAGCCCGGACGGCGCAGCTGGTGGTGACGGCCAGTTGGGACAGCACGGCCAAGGTGTGGGATGTGGCGACGGGTGACGAAGTGCACACCCTGGCCGGCCACACGGATGTGGTCACCTCGGTGGTCTTCAGCCCGGACGGCGAGCTGGTGGTGACGGCCAGTTGGGACAACACGCGCTAAGGTGTGGGACGTGGCGACGGGTAAGAAGTGCACACCCTGGCCGGCCACACGGATACGGTCACCTCGGCGGCCTTCAGCCCGGACGGCACGCTGGTGGTGACGGCCAGTAATGACAGCACCGCCAAGGTGTGGGACGTGGCGACGGGTAACGAAGTGCACACCCTGGCCGGCCACACGGATACGGTCACCTCGGCGGCCTTCAGCCCGGACGGCAAGCTGGTGGTGACGGCCAGTGATGACAGCACCGCCAAGGTGTGGGACGTGGCGACGGGGAACGAAGTGCACACCCTGGTCGGCCACACAGGTGCGGTCTACTCGGTGGCCTTCAGCCCGGACGGCGCGCTGGTGGTGACGGCCAGTGATGACAGCACCGCCAAGGTGTGGGATGTGGCGACGGGTGACGAAGCTGCACACCCTGGCCGGCCACACGGATACGGTCTACTCGGCGGCCTTCAGCCCGGACGGCGAGCTGGTGGTGACGGCCAGTTGGGACAGCACGCGCTAAGGTGTGGGACGTGGCGACGGGTAAAGAAGCTGCACACCCTGGCCGGCCACACGGGATCGATCTTCTCGGCGGCCTTCAGCCCGGACGGTGCGCTGGTGGTGACGGCCAGTTGGGACAACACGCGCCAAGGTGTGGGATGTGGCGACGGGTAAGATGCTGCACACCCTGGCCGGCCACACGGATTCGGTCTACTCGGTGGCCTTCAGCCCGGACGGCGCGCTGGTGGTGACGGCCAGTGCTGACAACACGCGCCAAGGTGTGGGATGTGGCGACGGGTAAAGTGCTGCACTCCTTGATCGGCCACACAGGTCCGGTCTTCTCGGCGGTTTTCAGCCCGGACGGCAAGCTGTTGGTGACGGCCAGTTGGGATAACAGCGCCAAGATGTGGGATGTGACGACGGGTGACGAAGTGCACACCCTTGCCGGCCACACGGGAGCGGTCTACTCGGCGGCCTTCAGCCCGGACGGCGCGCTGGTGGTGACGGCCAGTGCTGACAACACGGCCAAGGTGTGGGATGTGGCGACGGGTACAGAGCTGCACACCCTGGCCGGCCACACCGATCGGTGTCACCTCGGCGGTCGTTCAGTCCGGACGGTGCGCTGGTGGTGACCGCCAGTGATGACAACACCGCCAGGGTGTGGGATGTGGCGACGGGTGACGAACGTGTACGCTCTGGCCGGCCACACGGGTCCGGTCACCTCGGCGGCGTTCAGTCCGGATGGTGCGCTGATAGTGACGGCCGGTGATGACGGAACCGCCAAGGTGTGGGATGTGGCGACGGGTACAGAGCTGCACACCCTGGCCGGCCACACCGCCGGTGTCACCTCGGCGGCCTTCAGTCCGGACGGTGCGCTGGTGGTGACCGCCAGTGATGACAACACCGCCAAGGTGTGGGATGTGGCGACGGGTGACGAAGTGTACACTCTGGCCGGCCACACGGGTCCGGTCACCTCGGCGGCCTTCAGCCCGGACGGTGCGCTGGTGGTGACCGCCAGTGATGACAACACCGCTCGTACCTGGTATGCCAACCTCGACGATCTGCTGGCAGCCACAGAGCACCTCGTGCAGCGCAATCCGCCGCTGCTAACGCCGGAGGAGCGACGACAGCTTTGGGTTGGAGTATTAAGGTCAGAACGAACGAGAGCGAGGAGACCCGCGGGGAGGATTGACACGCGCCTGTCAGTGAACTACAATACGCCGCAGGTTGGATCGTATTTCAGGACTGGCAGTCCTCGGAGGACTGCCAGTCCTCACAGACTTGTCGTGACACTGGAGCCGTGTTGAAAGTACTGACCTACAACGTCCATCTGTGGGAAGGACGCGATGGGCGCATGGATGTGGAACGCCTGGCGGCGATCATCGAGAGCACCGGCGCGGATGCGGTCGCGCTCAACGAGGTGCTGCATCCGGTGCATACCCACTACGGCCAGAGCACGCCGCTGCGCGATCTGGCCAACCTGTTGCGCATGGACTGGGCCTTCGGCGAGAGCAACCGCACGGTCCAGTGCGCCGGCTGGTGGGGGCCGGTCGGCAACGCCGTGCTGAGCCGCTGCCCCATCGTCGCCGACGCCAACCACTACCTGCCCAAGCTGCCGGGCACCCAGGGCCGCAACATGCTCACAGCGCACCTGGAGGTCGCCCGCGACCACGCGTTCACCATCTATTCGACGCACCTCGACCACGCCTTCGAGGGCACGCGCATGTGGCAATTGCGCGGCGTGCTGACGGCCCTGCAAAGCAAGGCCGACGAGCCGCACGTGCTGATGGGCGATTTCAACACCCCCGGACCGGTCGGGCCGCGCAGCAAGCGCCTGACACCGCCTGTCGTACGTATGCTAAAAGGCAACGGCTACGTCGATGCCTTCATGGCCGCCGGCCAGGGCGATCATGCCACGTTTCCCTCGGTGATGGACTTCAGAATCGACTACATCTTCGTGCCCGCCGTCATGCAGCCCTTTCTGGCCGACTGCCAGGTTGTCAACGGCGCATTGGTCGACCAGGCCTCCGATCACCGGCCGCTGATGGCCGAGTTCAACTGGAGCTAGCCGGCCATGCTGCGCGTGCTGACCTACAACATCCACGGCTGGCGCAACGCGTCGGGCGCTGTGGACGTGGCCGCGCTGGCGCGCATCATCCAGGCCAGCGGCGCCGATATCGTGGCGCTCAACGAGGTGTTCCACCCGCTGGAGACGCCCGATGGCAGCAAAGCGGCGCTGGACGAGCTGTCTGCCCTGCTGGGCATGTCGCTATGCCTTCGGCGTGGCGCTGATGCCGCAGTTCGCCTTTGCACCGCTGGCATCCTACGGCAACGCGCTGCTGTCGCGGCTGCCGATCCTGGCGCACGCCGGCCATCATCTGACGCCGGTGGAAGGCCACGAACAGCGCGGCCTGCTGGAGGTGCGGCTGTTGCTGCCCGACGGCAAGGCGACCCTGTCGGTCTACGTCACGCACCTGGATTACCTCAGCGAAGCGGCGCGGCTGATACAGCTGGCCGCGGTCTTTCAGTGGACCGGCCGCGACCGGGCGCGACCGCATTTATTACTGGGCGATTTCAATGCGCTGTCGGCCGCTGACTTCGAGGACGACCAGGAGGCGCTGAACCGGGTGCTCAGCGACGACAAGCTGCACAACCTGGCCGTCGGCAGCATGGATGTTACGGCGCGTTTGCAGCGCCGCGGCTACGTCGATGCCGCGGCCAGCCAGCCGTCTGCCGATGGCCCGCAGCCGACCTATCCCGCCCACGACCCGTTGGCGCGCATCGACTACATTTGGGCATCGACGCCGCTGGCGCCCGGCATTCGCCGCTGCGGCGTTTGGCAAACCGACGAGACGGCAACAGCATCGGACCATCTGCCGGTGCTGGCGGAGATCGACATGTAAGAGGATCCCGGCTGGTCTCATCCGGGACTGCGCTATTCGCACAACCATCGATGAAAATGTCACTGTGAGGCGCTATTTTCAAAGCAGGGTCGCGGCTGGTCTCATCTGAGAGCTACATGGGTGTGCCGCACCGCAATCGCGGAAAATGCGACTCGGTCCGAGACCGGCCAGAGCGGCGAATTTACTTGACGTGACATAATCAACATTTTTGGGTTTGCGGATAGTAGCTGGCTGAGGCTGGCGGTTTAGAACATACTTTACTGGAGGACACGATGAGTTTTGAGAACCCATTGAAACGAGTTGAGCGACTGCGACGCGTGAAAAACCGGCCTGGCGACAACAAGGGCGGACGCGTGCCGCCCGGCCAGTTCGTCACCGAGAAGTTCCCGGTGCTACACTACGGCAGCGTGCCAGCCATCGAACTGGCGACCTGGGACTTTCGCGTCTTTGGCCTGGTGGAAACGCCGATCACGCTGACCTGGGACGAGTTCCGCTCGCTGCCTGAGACTACCCTGACCACTGACATCCACTGCGTGACCCGCTGGAGCAAGCTGGATACCACCTGGACCGGCGTGCGCTGGCGCGACTTCATCGAGGCCGCGGGCGTCAAATTCTCGCTGGACGCCAGCCATCTGATGGCGCATTGCGAAAACAACTTCACCACCAACCTGCCGCTGGACATCCTCGACGACGAAGAGACAATGTTCGCCTGGGAGTACGAGGGCGAACCGCTGACCGCGGAGCATGGCTGGCCGTTGCGGCTGCTGGTGCCCAAGCGCTACTTCTGGAAGAGCGCCAAGTGGATCCGCGGCATCGAGTTCATGGCTGGCGACCGTCCCGGCTTCTGGGAGCGCAACGGCTACCACATGAACGGCGAGTACTGGCGCGAAGAGCGCTTCGGCTGGTAGCGAATTGTTTCGAAGACGTTCATCTTTTCCGAAAGAGTTGAACTTCCAGGCAAGGCACAGGAGAAACGCAGCATGGCAAAGACCCGCAGCTCACGAATCCGCAAGCAGTACCGGCTCGGCATCGATCTGGGCGGTACCAAGATCATGGCGCTGGTGGTCAACGAGAAGGGCGAAATCGTCGGCGAGGCAAAGAAAAAGACCAAGCCCGAACTTGGCCCCGAAGGGGTTGTTGATCGGATGGCTGCGGCTGCCGAGAGCGCCCTGAGTTCCGCCAAAATAGACGCGAAAGCTGTGATTGCGGCCGGCGTCGGCGCGCCTGGCCCCGTCAACCTCCAGACCGGCGTCGTGGTTGAAGCTCCCAACCTGCCCGGCTGGCAGGAAATCCCGCTGGCGGCCATGCTTTCCGAGCGGCTCAACGTGCCGGTCTTTGTCGACAACGACGTCAACCTGGGCACGCTGGGCGAGCACCAGATGGGCGCGGGTCAGGGAACCAGCCACATGGTCGGCATCTTTGTCGGCACGGGCGTGGGCGGCGGTTTGATCATCGACGGCCAGTTGCACCGCGGCGCGCGCAACTCAGCCGGCGAGATCGGCCACACCATCATCGTTCCTAACGGCCCGATCTGCGGCTGCGGCAAGCGGGGCTGCCTGGAAGCGGTCGCCAGCCGCACCGCCATCGAGCGCGAGGTCAGCGCTGCGCTGGCGGCCGGCCACGCCTCCGTCCTGGCCGAGGCGTTGGGCCCCGACGGCAAGGACCGCCTGACCAGCGGCGTGATCAAGAGCGCCATGGATGGGGGCGACAAGCTGATGATCGCGGTGATGTCGCAGGTGCAGTTCTACCTTGGCCTGCTGACCGCCAATCTGGTCAACGTGCTCGACCCGGAAATGATCGTCTTTGGCGGCGGCGTGGTCGAGGCGCTGGGCGACGATTTCCTGGAGCCAATCCGGGCGACCGCGCGCACCTACTACCTTCAGCAGCGCGACGCCGACAAGGTGCGCATCGTGCCGGCCACGCTGGGCGACTACGCCGGCGGCCAGGGCGGCGCGGCGCTGGCAAAGCAGCTGACGAGTCGAGGCCGAAGATGATCGCCCACCCGAAGGACACGATAGCATGAAAGCTGTTGTAATGGCTGGCGGCGCGGGCTCACGCCTGCGACCGTTGACCGTCGGCAGGCCGAAACCGATGCTGCCGCTGGCAAACCAGGGCGTCCTGGGACACATCCTGACGCTGCTCAGCGAGCACGGGATCACCGACGTGATCATGACGTTGCAGTACATGGCCTCCACCATCGAGGACTACTTTGGCGACGGCAGCGGCTATGGCGTGAATATCCGCTATGTTGTGGAGGACACGCCTCTGGGGACAGCCGGCAGTGTCGCCAACGCGCGCCAATATCTGGACGAGACGTTCCTGGTGATCAGCGGCGACGCCCTGACCAACTTCAACCTGAGCGAGATCATTGCCTATCACGAGCGCAAGCGGGCCGAAGCAACCATCGTCCTCTACCACGTCGCCGAGCCGCTGGACTACGGGGTGATCGTGACCGACCCGGATGGCCGGGTGACGCGTTTCCTGGAAAAGCCGAGCTGGGGCGAGGTGGCCTCTGACACGGTCAACACCGGCATCTACGTGCTGGACCCCGCCGTGTTGGATCGCATACCCGCCAACACGCCCTTCGACTGGGCCAGCCAGGTCTTCCCCAGGATGCTGGACAGCGGCGCGCCCCTTTATGGCTACGCCGCGCCCGGCTATTGGTGCGATATCGGCAACTTCACTGAGTACCGACGCGCCAACGCCGATCTGCTGCGCGGGCTGGTATTTCCCACCGCTACCCTGGGCAGGCACATCGGCGGCGACATCTGGGTTGGCAAGGACGTGGACATCGCGCCCGACGCCCAGCTTTTCGGGCCAATCTACCTGGGCAATGAGGTGCAGATCAAGGGCGGCGTGGTGATCCGCGGCCCCTCCGTGGTGCGCGACTACACCATCGTGGACAGCCGCGCTCACATCGACCGCAGCATTATCTGGCGTAACTGCTACATCGGCGAGGATGTCGAGCTGCGCGGCGCGATTGTCAGCCGCCAGTGCAGCCTGCGCGCCGAAATCTGCGCTCTACGAGGGCGTCGTGGTGGGCGACAACAGCATTGTCGGCGAAGGCGCCGTGCTGCACACCGGCGTCAAGCTGTGGCCTGGCAAGGAGGTAGACCCGGGCGCGATCGTCAAGAGCAGCATCATCTGGGGATCCCAGGGGCGGCGCGTGCTGTTTGGTCGCTACGGCGTCACCGGCGTGGTCAACGTCGATCTGACGCCGGAGTTCGCCGCACGTCTGGGAGCGGCCTTTGGCGCCACCCTGCCGCGCGGCTCGATAGTCACCATCAACCGCGACCAGAACGCCGGCTCACGCATGCTCAAGCGGGCCGTCATCTCCGGGCTGCCGTCGGCCGGCGTGAACGTGACCGACCTGCAAACGGTGCCAATCCCGGTGGCGCGGCACTACACCGCCAACTCGCCTGCTTCCGGCGGCGTCCACGTACGCATCTCGCCATTTGACCAACGGGTGGTGGATATCCGCTTCTTCGGCCCTGACGGCATGAACCTGAGCAAGCACGAAGAGCGGGACATCGAACGGGTCTTCTTCCGCGAGGATTTCCGCCGCGCCTTCATGGATGGGATCGGCCAGATCACTTACGCCAGCGACGCAATTTCACTCTACACAGCCGCATTTCTGGCTGCCGTCGACCAGGAAGTGATCCGTGCCGCAGGCTTCAACGTCGTGGTCGATTACGCCTTCGCTTCCACCTCACAGGTGCTGCCTGACATTCTGCAGATTCTGGGCGTCAACACCACGCCGCTGGGCGCGCGCGTCGATCCCTCCTACATCTCGCTCGACGAGGAGGTCTTCCTGGCGGAGCGCAGGCGACTGGGCGTGATCGTCAACGCGCTGGGCAGTGACCTGGGTGTGCGGCTGGACGTGGGCGGCGAAAAGATGTTTCTGGCCGACCACACTGGCGCGCAGGTGCCGGAGGCCATCAGTTGCGCGGCGATGGTGGATCTCGCGCTGCGTACCTGGCCTGGTGGCACAGTCGCCGTGCCGGTCAACCAGTCGGCGGTGCTGGATCAGGTCGCGCAGCGGCACGGCGGCACTGTGATCCGCACCGCGGTGGATCAGGCATCCATCATGCAGGCCGCGAGCCACGCCGACGTGGTGCTGGCGGCCGACGGCACTGGCTTCTTCCTTTTCCCGCGCTTCCAGCCGGTGGCCGACAGCATGATGGCAGTGGTGATGCTCCTGCAATGTCTGGCGCAGCACGAGGTGCGCTTGCAGGACGTCGTGGCTGGCCTGCCACCCATTCACACCGTTTCATCCACCGTCCACTGCGCCTGGGACAGCAAGGGCGCGGTCATGCGTCGCCTGCAAAGCCAGGCCAGCGACAACGACGTCCAGATGATCGATGGCATCAAGCTGTCGCTGGACGGCGAGCGTTGGGTGTTGGTCCGCCCTGACCCTGACCGGCCGATGTTCCATGTGACTGCCGAAGCCGGCACTGACGAAGAGGCCGAGGAATTGCTGGCCGAGTACAGCGCGCTGGTTGAGAAACTCGTCCAACTGCGCGCCTGACCACGTTTCGTCAGCTCGCTCTGTTTCCCGTATCTCACGGGGGGTTCGCAACGTCTACATATCTGGCGTGCTGCTTTACGTAGCCGTTTTCATTGCCTTGATCTGATGGCGCTGCCATCAGGCAATCGGTGATCTATATCCACTGTCTGGAGGCCACACCAGGCCACCCAATAGGCTGACCTCTCTTTCGTCGTCGCCATCGGAATCCTTTGGGAGCTCACGACAGCCATTACGCGCGGCTTTGCCGCAACGGAGGATCTGATGCAAGAAACCACAGCGCGAGCGATCTCCTCGCGAGTCCGCCAGCCCGTGCTCCCTGATACCCAAAGACGTGCACTGCTGGGCGCGCTGCTGGCGCTGATGATGATGCTGACGGCACCGATGATGGTTGCCGCGCGCGAGGATCCGCCGCGTTCACAAATACACGTCACGATTACCGGTGAAACGGCGGAAGGCATCGCTGCGCGCTACGGCGTGACGCTGCTCAGTCTGGCGCGAGCTAACAACCTGATGCCGGGAAGAGTCTTGCAGGCTGGCACGCGGCTGGTGGTGCCCGCGCCGTCCGATCAGACCAGCAGTATCCACCTTGTCAGCCGCAACGAGACGCTTCAGGAGATCGCAGCGCTCTACGACGTGACCGTGGAGGATCTCCTGCTGGCCAACAATCTGGCCAGTTCTGTCACCCTCTTCATTGGCCAGCGTCTGCTGATTCCCGTGGTCGAGCCGCCTCCAGCCATGTTCACCCCGCCGCCTGCAGGCATCCCTGACTTGCCTGCCAGCCCGCCTGCATTGCCAACCTGTCCAGGCGGCTGCGAAGCGCTGACCATCATCTCGCCGACCCTGGGGATCACAGTTACCAGTCCGCTGCTGGTGGCCGGTTTCGGCTCAGCCGGCGATGGCGAACTGGTTCTGCGCGTTCTGGACGCAACAGGATTCGAGATCGGCCAGCGCAGGACGGCTGCCAGCAACGCGTTGGGCAGCGCCGCGCCGTTCATCGGCACCGTTACCTACGAAGTACCCGCCAACAGCCAGCCGGGCCGTTTACAGGTCTACAGCGTCGATCCGAACGACGGCGCCATTGAGCACCTGGCGTCGGTGGTGGTCATGCTGCGCGGTTCAGAGTTGGACGCTGCCATCGAAACACTGAAACGCGCGCTGGAGGAGAAGGACTACGCTGCCATCGAAACGTTGCTGAGTGATCCTTGGACGTTGGCGTTCTTCCGCTCCGAAGATCTGGTGCTGAGCTCAGATCAGGCACTGATTCAACTGCGCCAGATATTGCTCGGCCCCGGCGATGTCACGGTCGATCTGACGGTGGATGCCCGCAATCTGCTGGGCGACGCAGTCACCTTTCCGCCCACTATCAGCCACGTCATTTACTCGACCGGCTGGGGGCCGGACGCGGCCGACGACGCGCTGCTGCT
Source organism: uncultured Chloroflexia bacterium (assembly GCA_963707275.1). GTDB lineage: Bacteria > Chloroflexota > Anaerolineae > JAAEKA01 > JAAEKA01 > JACKBK01. The sequence continues at coordinate 251,739 of CAVPPH010000015.1, read as the reverse complement.
CTTCGCCACCGACGACACAGGGCAGACGCGCTGGACCGGTATGCTGTACATCTACGACGGAATGCGCCCCTATGAGCGAACGTAGCGACGGACTGGACACCCCGAGGATCGCCAGCGAGGTCTTCGAGCAGATCTATCGTCACGCGTCGGTGCGCCGCTACCGGCCTGAGCCGCTGCCGCGTGCCACGGTGGAAGCAGTCGTGGCGGCCGGCCAGCGCAGCTCCACCTCCTCCAACCTGCAGATGTTCAGCGTCGTCGCGGTGACCGATCCCGCCAGACGGGCGCTTCTGGCGGAGCTATGCGGCAATCAGGCACACATCGCACAGGCGCCAGTGTTTCTGGCGTGGTGTGCCGACCTGTCAAGGCTGGAGCGGGCCAGCGAGCTGCGCGGCTACACCCAGGTCAGCCAGTACGTCGAGAACTTCCTGCTGGCTGCCGTAGACGCCGCCATCGCAATGCAAACCGCGACGCTGGCCGCCGAGTCGCTGGGGTTGGGGATGTGCTACATCGGCGCGATCCGCAACCAACCTTTGGATGTGATCGAGCTGCTAGAACTGCCGAAACTGGTGTTCCCCATCAGCGGCATGACGCTGGGCTGGCCCGACGGCGAGCATCGCCCGCGGCCGCGGCTGCCGCTGGAGGCTGTGCTGCACTGGGAACGCTATGACGCCAGCGACGAAGAGGCGCTGGTGAAAAGCTACGACCGGGCGATGGCGGAAACTGGCATCTACGCCGGCCGACAGGTGGCTGTGCCGGGAAAAGAGGGGGAGATGGAAGACTACGGCTGGAGCGAACACTCCGCCCGGCGTGTCTCGGAGCCGAAGCGAGTCCACCTGCGCGCGGCGCTGGCGCAGCAGGGGTTCACCCTGAAGTAGCGGGCAGCAGCAGCGTCAGCGCGACCCGAAAGCCAAAGAAATCTTCGCCTTCGTGCGCAGCGCTTCTCAGACGAGCTGCGCTGCGACACAGGTTGGGCGGATCGTGCCAGCAGCCGCCGCGCAGGACACGTTCTGCACCGGTACGACCCTGCCAGGCGCTGCCATCGCCTGGCGCTCCGGCGTAGTTATCATGCCAGGAATCCGCGCACCACTCCCAGACGTTTCCGTGCATATCGTAGATGCCAAACGCGTTCGCAGGAAAGCTGCCAACTTCTGTCGTCCCGTGCCGGTACACTCCTTTTGGTTCGGACCGGAAGGAGTACTCTCCGACGTAGTTCGCCAGTTGAGTTATAATCGTTTCTCCGTAGCAGAATGGCGTCGCACTCCCGGCGCGGCAGGCATATTCCCACTCTGCCTCGCTTGGCAGTCGATAGCTGCGTCCCAACTTCTTTGACAGGCGCCGGCAGAACTCCTGCCCATCGTTCCAGGATACCCTGTCTACCGGGTGCCTGGCGCCCGCACAGCGATACGGCGGCGCCCAAGTCATCACTGCGGCCCACTGCTCCTGCGTGACCGTGTATTTTCCGACCAGGAACGCGGGAATCCTGACGCTGTGCTGGGGACACTCGTCGTCGTACCCAACTCCGGCGCACGACCCCATGAGAAACCGGCCGCTGGGAATGACGACCATCTCCAGCGTCACGCCGCCGCCCAGGTTTTCAACGAACTCTTCGGCCACACACGGCTGGCGTTCGACAATCTCCCCGAAGACGTTGACGGTCACTGTCTCGAACGTATTGCGCCGAACGACGGGTTTATGGTCCTCGCTTACCTGATCAATGGCGTGCTTTGCCATCAGTACGAGTCCTTTCAACTTGAAGCTACAGATTGTTCAAAGCGACAACCGCGAACCGCTCGTCGGTCACACTCTTCCCCCACAAGTCCGGCTGGTCACTCAACGTCTGCACTGACACGGCACCGACCTCGACCGGCAGCGCCGCGACGACATCTTCTGCGCGCAGGCCACCGCCGGTCTCCCAGTAGCCCTCGACCAGGATCAGCCGGCCGGCCGGCCTGAGCAGCTTCACCCAGCGGTCGAGTACCTGCGCGGGCTGCGGAAACATCCACAACAGGTGCCGGCACAGGATAACGTCAAACCACTGCGGGGCAAACTGCGGCGCAGATGCGTCCATGACTTGGAAGTCGATAGACAGCCCTTGTTCCTGCGCCTTGGCACGCGCCTGGGCAATCATCGCGGGCGAGAGGTCGATCCCGGTGACGTGGTGTCCCAGCCCGGCCATGACCACGCTGAGCGACCCGGTGCCGCAGCCGGCATCCAGAATGGCCGCGCCGCGGCCCGGCAGCCAGGACCTGAGCAGTTCCGTCCACGCGTCGCGCACCCCGGGAGAACGCAGTCCATGATCAGGCTCCTGATCAAACGCAGCGGCGGTCTGATCCCAGGTGCGACGCGCCTCGTCCAGGTTTTGCTCGGTTGGCGAAATCATGCGCTTAGCCGCCGAGCCAACCGCTTCGCCAGGCCGATGATAGTGATCACCGTCGGGCGGCCCAGCGCTTTGGGAAAGACGCTGGCGTCACAGACATACAGCCCCGGCACCTCCGTCTGTAGGTCGCTGTCCACCATGTCGCCGATGCGCACCGTGCCGCTGGGATGCGTGCCGCGCAGCGGCGTGGTAAAGATAGTGTCCCGCTTTGCCCCCGCCTCCAGCAGGATCTGCCCGCAGACCTCCTCGGCCGCGCGCAGCCGCTCCCGGTCGCGCGCCGTCAGCGGCTTGCTGATCTTGCCGTCCGGGTAAACGCCGCCCGAGACCTCGTCGGTCAGCTTGATCATCACCCCCAGCAGGTTGTTCCAGCGCGGCCACGTCAGCGCATATTGGGGGCCCTTGAGCGTGTTGATCAGCGGATAGAGCAGCCACGGGTCCATCAGCGTGCTGAGCATGTAGCCGGCGTCGCGGTTTTCCCACGACCACGTCATGGGCGGCTCGTTGCCGATGCCGCGCGCCGCTCCCTCGCCGTAGACCATCACCGTGGTGTCCATGGCCATCCCCTGCCCCGCGCCGCGCAGCCCGGATGCCTGCAGGATGCGCGGCGTGCCGATACCGCCTGCCGCCAGGATCACTTTGTCTGCCCACAGCACAAACGGCTTGCCGGCCCGCTTGCCGGCGACACCGACCGCGTGGCCGTCCTCGATCAGCACCCGCTCGACGCGCGCCTGCGTCCACAGATCGACGCCGGCCGCGACTGCGTCGTCCACATACTCAGCGGCGCTCCACTTCGCGCCGCAGCGGCAGCCCAACATACAGGTTGCGCCGCAGTCAAACCTGTCAGAACGAGCCGGCTGCATAAACTTGTGCTGCGGACGCCAGTCGTAGCCCAAGGCCTGGCCGGCCTGGGCGATGCGGGTCGAAGCCGCGCCGCGCAACTCCGCCGGCAGCGGCGCAATGTGCAAATCCAGCCAGACGTCCGCTACCTCCGCCTCGATATCGACGCCATAGCGCGTTTTGAGCCAGGCCGGCGGCGGCGCGGCGCAACCGCAATACATGCTGGTTGCCCCACCGACCATCAGCGGACGGATGATGTTCAGCCCTTCCTGCGTAAATAGCAGGCTGCGCCGGTCTGCGTAGATCAGCGCGCCCAAATAAGTGCCGTAGTAGGGTTTGCTGCGGTAGTCGATACCGCGTTCCAGCAACACCACCCGCTGCCTGCCCGCGCGCGCCAACTCCCGCGCCAGCGTCGCGCCGCCCGGCCCCGAACCAACGATCACCACATCCGCATTGCTTGCCGCCATGTAAGCCTGCCCTTCCGTGTTTCGCATCGAACCCGCTTCATGCTATCATACGCATCGCATTGTAGAACGATTTGGGAAATCGTTCAAGCTGCTTTACGAGGACAAGGAGCGAATTCCATGAACGCATCCATCGGCGACCTGGCCTGGCTGGCAGGCCACTGGCGCGGCCAGGACGGCAATGACATCATCGAAGAACACTGGAGTGAGCCGCAAGCCGGTACGCTGATGTGCATGTTCCGCTGGATACACGACAACAAGGTGCGCTTCTTCGAACTGGTCACCATCGAAACCGACGAGGACGGCCAGCTCCGCCTGCGCATCAAGCACTTCAACCCGGGACTGCGCGGCTGGGAGGAAAAAGACGAACTCGGTGACCTTCACGCTGGAAAGCATCGAAGGCCAGTCGGCTACCTTCGTGCGCGACACAGCCGATGGACCGATGTGGATGGTCTACCGCCGCGACGCTGATCAGTTGATCGCCTGGTTCGAACGCGAGCGCGGCATCCACGACCCCGACGACGAGTTCCGCTATCAACGAGTAGAAAACCCATGACAGATACACTGCAAACCTATCTTGAATTCGCGACCGAGACTGCTTATCTGGCGGGCAAGCTGACACTGGGCTACTTCCAGACCGGCGTGCGGCCCGACATGAAATCCGACGACACACCTGTGACCATCGCCGACCGCGGCGCGGAGGAATTGGTGCGCGCCCGCATCGAGCAGCGCTTTCCCGGCCACGCAGTGCTGGGCGAAGAGTTCGGTGAAACCGCGGGCGCCGATGCCAGCCACCGCTGGATCATCGACCCCATCGACGGCACCAAGGCGTTCATCCGCGGCGTGCCGCTCTACGCCGTGCTGCTGGGGCTGGAGATCGAGGGCAACGTCGAGGTCGGCGTGTCGTACTTCCCGGCGCTGGACGAGATGATCTACGCGGCGACCGGTCACGGCTGCTGGTGGAATGGCCGGCGAGCGCGCGTCTCCGAGGTCGCCACTCTCGACCGCGCCTTTGTCACCACCACCGATGCCGGCAGCTTCGCCCGTCACGGCCGCGGCGACGCCTGGCAACGTCTGGCCGCCGCGACCTATCACCGCGCCGGCTGGAGCGACGCCTACGGCCACTGTCTGGTAGCCACCGGCCGCGTCGAGCTGGCGCTGGACCCGATCATGAGCGTCTGGGACTGCGGCCCCTTCCCGCCGATCCTGCGCGAAGCCGGTGGCTACTTCGGCGACTGGCAGGGCAACGAGACGATCTACGGCAACGAGGCGATCTCGACGACGCCTGCACTGTTGCCGCAGGTGCTGGAACTGATCCGCGACGAGCCGTCCACGAATTGACTCGACTGCACGACTGAGCCGGCGCGCACCGTCGTGCCAACAGAAGCAAGCGCGGGCTACGACACAACTGCTGTAGGGAAACTTTGACAATCTCACCGGCCTGTCGATAATGTCGGCAGGTCGTATCACTGTCTTATCCACCCCGGAGGACTTGCCAGGCAACCAGATCAACCACCCGCTCACCAAGCTTCGATGTTTTTGCTTTGCTTGCCGCGGTCGTACGACTGCGACTATTTTCGTCCCCCTGCGAGGTACACACCATGCAAAACCTGTCGAAGCGCGCCATCGGCGCGAGTATCCTGCTCTTTGTTGCGATGCTGGCTATTGCACCCCTCGCGTCCCGCCAGGTCGTCAGCGACACGGCTGCGGGACGTGCGCCGCAGGGTGCAGCCCGGCAACTGCCCGGCGCACAAGGTGGCGAGGTCGGATCGATCTTTGTCAGCGAACCGGTTACTCCTGTCCTGACCAAACCGGCACGCGACCTGCCTGTCGCCAGCCTTGAATACTACCTTGACCGCGAGATCAACCCGCGTTTGAGCTACAAGGATGGTTTGGATCCCAACCTGCGCATTGCCAGCGGTCCTGATCCTCTGCTCGCGGTTCAACAGCAAGCTCCCGAAGCTGCTCCCAACGTTTTTACAACTCCGCTCGTCAACATTGCCGGCCAGGGCTACAGCGGCGTCAACCCGCCCGATACCGTGGGCGAGGTGGGGCCCAACCACTACGTGCAGATGATCAACGGCAGCGGCGGCGCGCTGGTGCGCATCTACAACAAGTCGGGCGGCACAGTCGGCAACCAGTTCGCGCTGGACGGCCTGGGAGCTGGCGCATGCGCCAGCGGCTATGGCGACCCCGTGGCGCTCTACGACACACTGGCCGGCCGCTGGCTGTTGAGCGAATTTGCCCAAAGCGGCAACCACCTCTGCGTCTACGTCTCCACGACCTCCGACCCGACCGGCACGTACTACGCCTACGATTTCGTCACCCCCACGTTCCCGGATTACCCGAAATACTCGGTGTGGCCCGACGCCTACTACGTGACGACCAACGAAAGCGCGCCCACGGCCTATGCGCTGGATCGCGCCAAGATGCTGGTGGGACAGGCCGCCACCTTCCAGCGCTTCACAGGAACCGCCCTGTCCGGCTTCGGTTTCCAGTCTTTCACACCGGCCGATCTGGATGGCGGCAGCGCCCCGCCGGCCGGCTCGCCGGCCATCTTCATGCGCCACCGCGATACAGAGGTCCACGGTCCCACCGGCTACAGCACCCAGGACATCCTGGAACTGTGGCAGTTCAGCGTCAACTGGACCACCCCTGCCAGTTCCTCCTTCAGCAAGGTCACTGACATCCTCGTGTCTGAGTTCTCCTCCGACCTGTGCGGCCTGACCAGCTTCGCCTGCATCCCGCAGCCCGGCACCACCACCAAGCTTGACCCGCTGCGCGAGGTCATCATGAACCGCCTGGCCTATCGCAACTTCGGCGCACATCAGACGCTGGTCGGCAACCTCACCACTGACGTCAACGGCGCGGATCTGGCGGGCGTGCGCTGGTTCGAGCTACGCAAGACCGGCAGCACGTGGACGCTTTACCAGCAAGGCACCTACTCGCCCAACTCGATCAACCGGTGGATGGGCGGCATCGCGATGGACGGCTCCGGCAACATCGCGCTGGGCTACAACGTCTCCAGCAGCAGCGTCTACCCCGGCCTGCGTTACACCGGCCGGCTGGCAGGCGATCCGCTGGGAACCATGCCCCAGGCCGAGACCACCCTGGTTTCGGGTACGGCGCGCGCAACGCCAGTAACCGCTACGGCGACTACGCCGCGATGAGCATCGACCCGGTGGACGACTGCACCTTCTGGTTCACCGGCCAGTACAACACAGCCACCACCTGGAGCACCCGCATCGGCTCGTTCAAGTTCGACCAGTGCAGCAGCGGCGCCACACCGACACCCACGCCGCCGCCGGCCACGCCAACGGCCACGATTCCGCCAACCGCGACCCCCACGCCCGGCCCGACGGCCACGCCAACGCCCGGACCAAGCTGCACCACCTTCAACAGCAGCAACGTGCCGCTGGCCATCAAGGACCGCACCAACATCTACAGCACCGTCAGCGTCAGCGGTGGAACAATCACCGATGTCAACGTGACTATCGGCCAGATCAGCCACACCTACGACGCCGATCTGGACATCTATATCCGCAATCCGGCCAATGTTGAGCGCATGTTGTCCACCGACAACGGCGGCTCAGGTGATAACTACCTCAGCACCGTTTTCGACGACGAAGCGTCCACTGCGGTGACCGCCGGCAGCACGCCGTTCAGCGGCAGCTATCGCCCCGAGCAGACTCTCAGCGCCTACAACGGCGGCAGCGCGGCCGGCACTTGGACGCTCCGGGTCTACGACGATGCCCGCGGCGACACCGGCACGCTGAGCTCGTGGAGCATCACCATCTGCACCGGCGGCGCGGCGGCGCCTGAAGCGATCCAACCAGTCGTTGCCGCAGAGGCACTGGCACCCTCCAGCCTCAGCGCCAAGGCTGCCGGTGACCGGGTGCTGCTGTCGTGGCAGGCTGGCGACCTCAGCGCCGCCAGCTACAACATCTACGTCAGCGACAGCGCCACCGCGCGGGGCCAACTGCTGGCCAACCTGCCGGCGCGCGCCGGACAGACAGTATACGACTACGATGCACCGGCGGCTGGCGGCAAGGCTGCCTGGTATACCGTAGAAGCGCTGGCGGCGGACGGCAAGGTCCTGCAACAGGTGACCGAGCAGATCGACGTGCAGTAAAGCCTCGCCCATATGGACGCGTCCTGGCTCGGCCAGGGCGGGAAAGCTTCCGTCGCCGTCTTCCCAGACGCGACAAGCGCCGATGATTCAGAAGTCCGACTTCTTCAAAGAAGTCGGACTTCTTTGTACGCCACAGACCGTCACAGGCGAAGCGAGCTTTGCGCAGATGCCACGACCGGAGTACACTCAGGGGCATGTCTCGTTCCATCGGCCGCTTCGCTGCGCTGCGCCACCGCGATTATCGCCTGGTATGGAGCGGCAATTTCGTCTCCGTCATCGGCACGCAGATGCAGTTCGTGGCCATCAACTGGCACGTCTACAAGCTGCTGGAGGGAACGTCGCTGACGGTCGATCTGCTGGGCCGGCAAGTCTCGCTGAACAGTGAGGCGCTGGGGCTGGGCGGCGTCGGACTGGCGCGTATCATCCCGATCTTCTTCTTTGCGCTGGTGGGCGGCACCATGGCCGATGTGGTCAACCGGCGCAAGCTGCTGGTTCTGACCAACAGCGCAGCCGCCATCTTCGCCGCGATTCTGGCGATTGTCAGCTTCGCGCAGCGTGACACGGTCTGGATTGTCTATCTGCTGACCGCAGCCGGCGCGGCCACGTCGGCCTTTTCCAGCCCGGCCTTCCAGTCGATTGTGCCGAATCTGGTACCTGCCAGCGACCTGACCAACGCCATCAGCCTGAACTCCATCGTGCGCCAGGTGGCGACCATCATCGGGCCGGTGATGGCAGGCGTCCTTCTGGCGAAAACCAACGTCGGTTGGGTCTACGCCGTCAACGCCGTGTCGTTCATCGCCATCGTCGCGGCGCTGGTGCTGATCCATTACCGCGCCGGACCGGCGGCGCGCGACACGGGTCTGGGCTTTGCCGCCATTCTGGAGGGCTGGCGCTTCGTGCGCGGCGCGCGCATCATCTGGGGCAGCATGCTGCTGGACTTCTTTGCCACGCTGTTCAGCTCGGCCCGCACCATGCTGCCGCTGGTGGCTGATCAGGTGCTGGGCATGGGCGCGCAGGGCTACGGCCTGCTCTACACCGCCGACGCAATCGGGTCGCTGCTGGCAGGTGTGCTGGTGTCGCTGCGCAAAGACATCTATCGCCAGGGTGCCGTGATGCTGATCAGCGTCGCGTTCTACGGAATCGCCACCGTCTTTTTTGGCCTTTCCACCAGCTTCGCCATGAGCTACCTGTTCTTTGCGCTGATCGGCGCCAGCGACACGGTTTCGACCATCATCCGCCAGACGCTGCGCCAGACGTTAACGCCGGATCGTTTGCGCGGCCGCATGACCGGCATCAACCAGATCTTTTTCATGGGCGGCCCGCAACTGGGCGAGCTGGAGGCAGGCATGGTCGCGGCGGCCTTCGGCGTCCCCTTCGCCATCGTCAGCGGCGGCCTTGCTACCGTCGCGCTGACCGGCTACATCGCCTGGCGCTATCCGCGACTGCGGCGCTACACCAGCGCAACCATGGCCGAGGAGTCGGCCGCGATCGCACCAGCAGGAACCTGACCCACTATGTCCAGTCACCGGATCAATAACCTAACGCGACTGCTGCTGGCGGCGCTGAGTAGTCTGGCAGTTGCCACGCTGCTGGCAGCCTGCGCACCTGCCAGCCAGCCGCCATTCGCGCCTTCGCCTGTGGCGACCACAACCGCCTCGCCGGCCGCAACCAGCACGCCGACGGCCATAGCGTTGCCTACCCAGCCGCCGCAGCCATCGCCGACCTGGCCGCCGCTGCGCCAGCCACCCGGCAACCCGTCGACGCCGACCAGGGTCGAACTGGGTCGCCAGCTTTTCTACGACCCGGCGCTGTCGGTCGGTAACGACATGTCGTGCGGCACCTGCCACCATCCCGATCTGGGCTTTTCCAATGGCGAGGCGGTCAGCAAGCCGCGACCCGGGTCGCCGGCGCGTAACGTCTCCGGCCTGTGGAACACCGGCTTCAATGCCTTCCTGCTATGGGACGGCCGGGAGACTTCGTTGGAGTCGCAGGCGCGCCTGCCGTTGACGCTGCCCAACGAGATGGCGGAGACGCCGGAGCGGCTGGAGGCCACCCTGCGCGCCATCCCGGCCTACGTGGACCTGTTCGACGCGGCATTCGGCGGCGGCGCGGACGCGGTGACTTTCGACCACGTGACGCAGGCGCTGGCCGACTTTCAGCGCACGCTGATCAGCGACGACAGCCCCTATGACCGCTTCGTTGCCGGCGACGCGAGCGCGCTGACGGAACAGCAGCAACGCGGCATGGACCTCTTCTTCTCCCAGCGCACTCACTGCGGCGAGTGCCACCAGCCGCCACTACTGGCTAACGAGACTTTCCGTGTTGACGGCGTAGATAGCGAGGATCCCGGCCGCGCCGGGGTCAGCGAGCGCGGGCTGTTCGGGGCGTTCAAGGTGCCCAGCCTGCGTAACGTCGCTCTGACTGCGCCGTATATGCACGCCGGCCAGTTTGCGACACTGGAAGAGGTGGTGCAGTTCTACGCCGACGGCGCAGGCCGCGCGCACGACTTCCCGCGGGTCGATCCGCTGCTGAAGGGCTTCGATCTGACGGCACAGGAGAAGGCCGATCTGGTAGCATTTCTGCATGCACTGACCGACGAAAGCCGGCTGCCGCCCGTGCCGGAGGTGGCGCTGTCAGGGCTGCCGACGGTGGAACGGATCGACCGCTGATTCTGCCGAGCCACGATTTAGAAAATCGTGGCTCGGTCGTTGCGATCCGCACGATTTGGAAAGTAGCCGCCGGGCCGGCCTGCCGGCACTCCGATAGATGAAAGAGCGGAGCACTGATGGCTCACCTGCCATGGTGTCACTGCGAGGCGGCGGCCGCCGAAGCAGTCTCTCTGGTAAGGCCGAGAGACTTGCGCCGCACGCACTGCAGGTGTTGCTTCGCCGCAGCACGGCTCGCAATGACAGTGAGGCGCTATTTTCAGACAGCCGCCGGGCCGGCCTGCCGGCACTCCGATCGATGAAAATGAGCGGAACTCGGTCGGAGACCGGTCCGAGCGAGACGCTATTTTCGAAGCAGTGTCACGAACGGCGCCGACCACCAGTTCTGAACGCAAGAAAAGAGCAGCGGGCTGGCCCGCTGCTCTTCTTGTTGTTTCGTTGTCCCGACGTCGGGTTAGCTAGTTGGCGTAACAGGCATCGCCCTGAGCGCAGCCCCAGCGACTGGCGACGGCCAGGGTATCGACGATGTCGATGACGTTGTTCTGATCGAAGTCGTAGGCAGAATTGTAACAGCCAAGGTTCAAGATCGAGCATGGCCAGGCGGCGGCCACCGCTGCAATGTCATTAGCATCGATGGTGTTGTCACAGTTGACATCGTACATCGAACAGGCGGTTTCCGGGATCGGCACGAACATCGGACCCGAGAAGCACGGCCAGGTGTTGGATGTATTGTCGGTCCAGCAGTACTGCGCAGCGCCGTGGCCGTTCTGTACCGCCCAGGTGGTGATGGTCGCGCTTTGCGGCACGTACCAGAGGACGATGTTCTGATCATTGGTCGCCTCGCCGTTGATGTAGCTGTGCGGCCCTTGCATGTAGTTATTCTGGCAGCAGTCGGTGCCGGGCAATAACGCCATGTCGGCATCGCCCTCAACCGCCTTGTGCTGGGTCAGATACAGGTAGGCGTTGTCACCAGTGCCCTGGTCGCCGAACTGGCCCTGGCCCGGCTCGATGTAATAACCAACGCCTGACTGGTCAGTCACGCGATAGCGGTAGCCCTCGGCGGTGTAGGGCGCGCCCTGCAGCCACCAGGCTTCTGTGTTCTGATCGGCCCAGTCCGCGCCGTCCCAGACGGCGAAGGTGTCGTTGCCATCGCCGTTAACAGCGATGTCGATGCGCACCACGGGCCGGTAAGTGGCCTCGTTGAGCTGGTTGTCGCCGCAGCCCTGGCCAAAGGCACCAGTGACGACACGGAAACGACCATCATCAAAGAACTGGAAGTGCTGCTCGTAGCGATAATTGCAGGAGTTGCCCCAGTTGCTCATACGGAAATCCTGGACGACTTCGAAGCCGATCACCTGATCGCCGCTGTTGATGTCAAGTACCTGCGTGGCGCCATAGGGGTAGATTGCGAAACCGCCGCCGCCGCCGCCGCAACCCGTGTAGTCGCGGTATCCAAAGCCACTGGGATAGTGGGCGTGCCACTCCACCAGTTTCATGCGGGTTGCCACGGGACGATCGACTCCGTTGACGTTGTAGGTCACGCTGGTGATCTCCATGGCATCGGTCGGCGTGGTGCGGTAGTCCAGGTTCCAGCCATCGCGGGCGACGTGGATGGTTGTGTTGCAGTCTTCCGGCTCGCGCTCCGGCTTGGGATTGTACAATGCACTGGACATCTCCTGCGGGCGGGCGGACCACCAGATCTTCTCGATCTTCTCATCCACCATGTCCACCAGCACCCACAGCGCGCCGCTGTCCGAATAGAAGGTCGCGCCAGCGCACAGACGACTGCCTTCGCACTGGCTATCCATGTTGTTCTGATCCATCAGGCGGATCTGGGCTGGCTCAGGCACGAAGCCCAGCGCGGCCTCGACATCCGGCGACTCGCGGATGATCTCCACCGCCCGGTTGTACAGCCGCTTGTTGATCAGTGGGAAGACGCTGTCGATGCGCCACGCGTCCAGCACCTGGCCAGTCGCCTGGTTGACGATGGCCGTCACCGTTGCGCCGCGGTCGAAATTAAAAATGTCTACCTGATAACACGCGCCATCAGCGCATGCGCTCCACTCGACCGGGTAGGGACCAAAGAGGGGAAAGACCTCGAAAACCTCGGTGCGGCCAGCTCCCAGTTCAGCCTGCACACGGGCATTGGCAATGGCCAGCGACTGGGCATCCATCTGCTCAGGCGTCAGCGACTGATCGGCCGGATTCAACGGGGTAATGGGGCCGCCGGTTGCCGGCTGCGGGAGGGTTGCTGGCGCCGAGTAGACAGGAATGGCTACCAGAGCAGCGAACACCAATATCAGTGCGATGCTTGGCCAAAGTCGCTTTTTCATAGATCGTCCTCTCAAGTTGTGGATTCAAACGGAACGCCGGGCTGTCCCCGGCTGCTTTACGAAATATTCATTATGGCAGGAAGGAGGTGCGGTCCACCGGCGTGACAGTTTAACCGATGAGAGGGAGTGTGTCAAATCAGGCGGGGTTCGCAGTTCGTAGTAGGCGCTTGAGCGCCTACTACGAACCATCGTCAGATCAGGCGCCCGCTAGAGACGCTGGTGGACGCGAGCCGCGTCGCACGATACCGATAATAATGAAAACCACCACGATCCCCGCCGATACAGCAGCGGCTACCGCAACGGTTTGCAGGCCGCTATGCTTGACGGCGATACCGGCCAGCGCCCACACCAGCACCAGCAAATAGGCCACGTCGCCGCGGGTGAAGGCCATCAGCCCGGCGATGATGATGGTCGCGCCCAACATGATCAGGAACCAGGCCTCAGCACTCAGGCCAAATCCGTTCCAGCCCAGCGACCAAAGCAGATCGGTGACGTTGGCGATGGTCGCTACGGTAATCCAGCCCAGGTAGATACTGAACGGGACCTGGACCGCCCAGCGCTCGCCCGTGCCGACCTTCAACCGGTTGATGCCCAGCCGCAGGTAGATCACCAGCAGACAAGCCAGCAACAGCAGCATAGCGATCAACGTCAGGGGCAACAGTTCGTAGTGCCACAGGAAGATCCAGACGCTGTTAGCAATCGACGCGAGCACGTAGATCCAACCGATGCTGCGCAGCCGCGGGTTTTCCTTCTGCGCCGGCAACGCCTGAAAAACCGTGTAGGCGATCAGGCCGAGATAGATCAGTCCCCAGATGGCAAAGACGTAGCCGGCCGGCACGAAGAGAACGTCGAACCGGTCGCTGATCTGGCCGGTGTTCTGCCCGTTGATGGGCAAGGCGTTGGCCAGCCCGTTGATCGTCACCGTCACCAGAGTGGCGAGGATGACTGCGATTTGACGAAGGGTGTCTCTGTTCATTGTATTACTCCTTTTTTGCCGCGCTGTATGTCGCCAGCACCCGCTCGCGGGCGGCTTTGTGGTCCACAATCGGGGCCGGGTAGTCGCTGTCGATCATGCAGCCGGCCCGCTGCTGCTGGCTGAGCGACATGGTCCACGGTTCGTGGATAAACTTGTCGGGCACGTTCTTCAGCTCCGGCAGCCAGCGGCGCACGTAGTCGCCCTGCGGATCGAATTTCCTGCCCTGTAACACCGGATTGAACACTCGAAAATAGGGGGCGGCATCTGTGCCGACGCCGGCGGTCCACTGCCAGCCGCCGTTGTTGGCCGCCGGGTCGCCGTCCACCAGGTGCTGCATGAACCAGCGCTCGCCCCAGCGCCAGTCGATCAGCAGATCCTTGACCAGGAAGGACGCCACGATCATGCGGCTGCGGTTGTGCATCCAGCCGCTGGCGCGCAACTGGCGCATCGCGGCATCGACGACCGGGTAGCCGGTGCGCCCCTCGCACCAGGCAGCAAAAGACGCCTGGTCGTTCTCCCAGGCGATCGCGTCGTATTGGCGCTGGAAGCTGCCGCGGCGCACGAACGGGAAGTGGTGCAAGATCGCCAGGTAAAACTCGCGCCAGATCAGCTCGCTGATCCAGGTATCCGCGCCGCCGATGACGTCCGCACTGCCGGCCGCAGCACGGGCTGCCAGTCCTGCCACCACAGCCTGCCGCGCCGAGATCATCCCGAAGCGCAGGTAGGGCGACAACTGGGACGTTCCGTCCAGATCGGGCCGGTTGCGGTCATCGCGGTAGCGTTCGATGGGCGGCCGCTCGCCCTGCGTGAATGCCGAAAGGCGGCGCTGCGCTTCCGCTTCACCGGCGACGAAAGGAACCTCAACTGAAAGGGCGGGCTGGGAGGGAATTGGCAGATTGCCCAGATCGGCCGGCGTTTCGATACGGTCCGGCGCAGGCAGGATATCTCCGGAGCGCGGCAGCGGCAACGCCCGCCAGCGCTTGCTGAACGGGGTAAACACCGTATAGGGCGAGCCGTCGTCCTTGAGTACCGCGTCGGGTGGATGCACGGTCAGTCCGCCGGTCAGGTGTAGCGGTAGCTGCTCTGCCACGGCCCGGTCCCTTTGCCGTGCAAAAGGCGTGACATCCTCTTCAGCGAAGACGCCGGTTGCCCCGCTCTCATCCGCCAGTTTGCGCAGTTCCTCCACGGGATCGCCGCGGCGCACGATCAGCCGGCTGCCGCGCGCCTGCAGGTCTGCGTCCAGGCTGCGCAGTCCGGCGAACAGAAACGCCAGCCGCTTTGCGCCGACGACCTGAGACTCCAGCAATCGCGGGTCGATAACGAATGTGGGAACGACCCGGTCGCTCGCTGCCAGCGCGGCGGCCAGCGCCTGGTTGTCGGTCATTCGTAGATCTCGGCGGATCCACCAGATGGTCGATGGCAATGGATCATCCTCTGGAGACAGTTACAAACTTCGCTGGAACATTTGCGTTCGATTGTACCGCAAAACCGCCTAACGCGGTAGTGTGCGCAAGCAGTTCGCAGCCGACCATCGCTGCGCGTCCTTTTACGACGCGGAGCGTCATGATTCTTCAGAGTGTGTGTCGCGCGCAGGTTTTGCGTGCATTGGGGCCGCCCAAGCCAGTTGCAACGATGCAAAGGAGATTCAGGGCGATGAAAACCGAAAGAATTCTGCTGGTTATCTGTCTGTTCCTGACCGCGGCGCTTTTCGCGTCGGCCGCGTGGGCCGGTGCGCTGCCGGCCGCCGCGCCAACCATTGATCCGTGGCAGCCGCTGACGCCGCCGCCCGGTTCCCAGGTTACCGCGCTGGCCGCGTCGCCGCAGTTCGCGACCGACCAGACTGTCTTTTCAGCCACGGATACCGGCGTGTACCGAAGTCTCGACCGCGGCCACAGCTGGACAGCAATCTCAACCGACATCAGACGGGCGCACAAAATCGTGCTGTCCCCGGGTTATCCTGCGGATCCTGACGCTTTTCGTACTGGGTCCCTCGTCGGCCCAGCCATGGGACGCGCTGTTCCTCACGAACGATGGCGGCATCACCTGGCACGTGGTTTGGCATGGCGGTGAAGCGGTTGACCTGGCGTTGTCCCCTGGCTTTGCCACCGATGGCACAGCGTTTCTGGCTGTCAGTACATATCCAGGCCAGGTTCTGCGTTCAACCAACCAAGGGTTGACCTGGCAGCCGCTGCCTGATCCCGTTGACCTGCAGCCCGTGCTGCGGCTGTCGCTGTCGCCGGACTTCCCTGCCGACCACACACTGTTTGCGGCGGGCTTCGGCCCCCTCAACCGCTCGACCGACAGCGGCGCGTCCTGGCACACCGTGCCTGCGCCCGGCCCGAACTACGGCATCGCCCTGTCGCCAGACTTCGCCGCCGATCACACCCTCTGGGTCAGCTACCGCGAGATCGAGGCGTCGGGCGTCGAACCGGAGAGCGGCGTTGCCCGCTCTGCAGACGACGGCAACACGTGGGACGTCACCGGCGCAGGCCTGCCCGGCTATTACGCCACGTCGTACCACGAGCTGGGAGCGACGCCGGATGGGGAGGCGCAGATTCTCGCGCTCGATCCGTCGTTCTTCGGCGAGGAATTCCCTCCTCGGGTCTATGCTTCGTTCGATGGCGGCGTCAACTGGGCGCCGCAGGCGCAGCTGCCGGGCAACGCCGTGCCGCGGCAGGTGACAGTTGCCGGCCCCTGGCCGACCCTGCTGGCCCTCGGCGATGGAGTTGCCTACAGCTATTCCGGCTCATGCTACGAGCTGCTGGCCGACGGCAGCATCGAGACCGATCCATCCAAGTCTGGTTACCAGGATGTCGCGCTGGCGTGGGACATCCCTGAGACGATGCTGACTGCAGGCTACGCGGACGACTACCACCACGACGGCATGGTTTCCATGCGCACCGGTACCGACGGCGACGGTCCCAACGTTTACAGCTACTCCAGCGTCCGCCAGCGCGTCACGATCCCGATCGATGCCGGCTCGGCCGTGCTGACCTTCTGGCGTTATCCGATCCTGGGCGATGCAGCAGCGGTCGGCAAGGATCGGGTCGAAGCAGCCGACCTGATGAATGCCGCTCCTGAGGTTGCCGACTACCAGTACCTGCTGGCGCTGAACGACAACGGAAGCTACGACGTCCTGCAGACCTGGCGCGACAACAGCCAGTCGTGGACTGAAACAACCATAGATCTCAGCGCCTACGCCGGACGCAGCATCCGGCTGCACTTTGGAACCTTCAACAACGGCATCGGTGGACGCAGCGGGATGTTCATTGACCAAGCGTCTCTCCAGGTTTGTCTGCAAGCTGAACAAAGCGCGACGCGGCTGTACCTGCCGATGATCGTGCATCGCAGCTCGCCGCCGACCGCGACGCCCACCCCCTCACCGACCAGCACCGGCACGCCAACTGCCACGCCGACACCAACAGCCATGCCCTCCGCAATTCCGACCGCGAGCCCCGGCTTCGTGCCGACGCCCTACTGGGCGGGTCAACTCAACCTGCCGGCCGGCAGCCGCCCGCACGGAGTTGCAGTGAACGCCACCGGCAACCGCGCCTACATCGCCTTCCACGGCGTCGACCACAGCGGCCACACCCTGGGCGTGGTCAACGAATATCTCAGCCTGCAGGCGCAGATCGACCTCGGACCAGGTGCAAGCGGCCCCAACGGTGTAGCGGTGATTCCTTCCAGCGGTCGTGTTGTGGTCGCCAACCGCCAGACCAACAACGCCAGCGTCATCGATCCACTGGCCGGGGTCGTCGTGGCGTCCATCCCCGCCGGTTCGATGCCTGACGGAGTGGTCGTTCAGGACGGCTTCGGCTACATCGCCAACTTCGACGGTGACAGCGTGACGGTCTTTGACACGGCGTCATTGGCAGTCGTGACCACACTGACCGGCGTCGGCGACGAGCCTTCGCTGCTGGCAGCAGGCGAGCCCGGCAGCAATGAGGTTTTTCTGGCCGCCCACGGATCCAACCAGGTGTTTCATCTGCGCGGCACCAGCGTGCTCGGCCACTGGGACGGCATCGCCGCGCCCTACGGCATCACATACGACGCTGCCAGCCGGCGGCTCTATGTTGCCAACCGCGGCCCGGCACACACGGTGACGGTGATCGACGTCGCCCTCGACGCGGTGGTGGGAACCATCCCCATCGGCAAGGAACCATACGTGCTGCTGGTCAACCCGGAAAGCGGACATCTGTTCGTGGCCTGCGGCGACGAGGTGAAGGTCTACGACACTTACGACTGGTCACCGGTGACCAGCATCCCCGTGCCGCCCGGCGCGACCGAGGGCATCGCCTTCGAGCCACTGCTGAGCAAGGTTTTCGTGACCAGCGCCGACAGCGACGCCCTGACGGTGATCCAGGATCAGGGGCCGGCGCGCGTCCTTTTCTCCAGCGACCGCGACGGCAACGGTGAGATCTACCGCATGCTGCCCGACGGCCGCAACGTCCAACGCCTCACGTTCACCGCAGACGTTTGGGAAACCAGAGCCGTCGGTTCGCCGGACGGCCGCTGGATCGCCTACGAGCGCCATGAAACCCTCGGCCCAAATCAACTCTGGCTGATGAGCCGCGATGGCCGCAACGCGCACATGTTAACCGACGGGCTCAGCGACAACGTGCAACCGACCTGGTCGGCCGACAGCAGCAAGCTGGCCTTCGCCTCCAGCCGCGACGGCGACTGGGAGATCTATGTTCTTGACCTCGCCACCCGCGCAGTGACACGTCTGACCGACAACACCTGGAATGATTACCTGCCTGACTGGTCGAAGATCAACGGACGTATCGCGTTTGTCTCCACCCGCTACGCAGCCAACGGAGAGTTATTCACAATAGCTGCCGATGGCAGCGACGTGCAGCAGTTGACCAGCAACGTCAACGGCGATAGCGAGCCGAGCTGGTCACCGCTGGCCAACCGGCTGGCATTCTTCGGCACGCGCCCGGCCGGCCAGGCGCTCTACACCGTACACAGCGACGGCAGCGACGTGCAGCTATTGGCGCCGCAGTCGCTGCGTCCCAACGCGCCGGCCTGGGGCTTCGTCGGCGACACGGTCGTCTTCAGCGGCTATCGACCCGACAGCGGTTACAGCGAGATCATGCGCATCGAAGCAGACGGCAGCGGGCTGGCGCTGCTAACCAACAACGAGGTCAACTTCGACTACTCGCCCGGCTGGCTGCCGGGCTGGTGAGCAACGACTCTTGAGGAGGTGTACAGTTGATGCCCGCCTGTCGATCACCTTCCGAACGAGCGCCGTACACCAGGGCTGAACAGATAGATCAGTAAGCCGAGGAGGGTACACGAGGAACCGGATTACGTCTTCGCCTCGATGGTCGAGCGCGACACAAGCCAGAGGGCCAGCAGCGCAAACAACGCGCCTTCGATCACACGCACCTGCCCGATCGACGGCAGCGGCAAACTCAGCCACCAGCCGACCAACTGGCCCGCGCCGAAGCCCAGCAGCGCAGCCAGCACGTCGACCACCCAGGCGCGCAGCCCGCCGCCGCGCCAGGCGTACCAGAGCGTCGCCAGCAGCACTGCCAGCACGGTGGACAGGATCAACGAAGGTGGAAGGAATTCACTGGCCGTCGTTATCACATCACCACCCCACCGTTGACATTGATCACCTGGCCGGTCAAAAAGGCGGCCGCGTCCGAGGCCAGGAAAACAGCCGCGGCCGCCACATCGTCTGGCGTCCCCCAGCGCGCCAGCGGGGTTTGGCGGCGAACGCGCTCATACAGCTCCCGGTTCACCGTCTCGCCCCATTCGGTCTCGATCCAGCCGGGCGAAACCACGTTGACGCGCACTTCGGGGGCGAGACCGCGCGCCAGTGCCTTGCTGAAGCCGATGACCGCAGCCTTGCTGGCGGCGAAGAGCTGGCCGCTTTCGGTGCTGACGCCGCCGGTCAGCGCCTGATCCCAGCCGACGTTGATGATCTGCCCGCTGCCCTGCGCCTTCATGCGTTCGCCAGCCAGGTGCGAACAGAGCAGCGCGCCGCGCACGTCCACGTCCAACAGCACCTGCAAGCGCGCCGCAAAGGGCTGCTGCAACGCGCCGCCGGTCAGGATGTCTGCGCCGGCGTTGTTCACCCATACATCGACTCGCCCAAACGCCTGCCACGCCTCGTTCACCAGCCGCTCGACCTCAGCGGGCCGAGCGACGTCCGCCAGCACCACCGCGGCCCGGCGGCCCAGCTCCCGTATCTGCGCGGCGATCTGCTCAGCGGCCTCGGCGCGCCGGCCATGCACCACTACATCCGCGCCGGCGCGCGCAAACGCCAGCGCCAGCGCGCGCCCGATGCCGCTGGTGCTGCCGGTGACGACGGCAATCTTGCCACTGAGCTGTTGGGAGGTGGTGGTTTCGCTCATAGGTCTGCCAACTGTTACGGGAATCGTAATGCGGACTGCGTAATTCAGAAGCGGCTCGGCTCACGCATTACGAATCACGTTTCACGCCTCACACCTCGCACAATCGCATCCGTCATCCGCGCCACCCGCGCCATGGTCAGCACGTCGTGGATGCGCACGATGTCGGCGCCGCGGGCGATGGCGATGGCGACAGCGGCGGCGGTGCCCTCGACGCGCTGGTCGGGCGGCAGGTCCAGGGTGTAGCCGATGAACGACTTGCGGCTGGGGCCGGCCAGGATGGGGTAGCCCAGGCTGCGCAGCTCGCCCAGCCGGTTCAGCAGTTCCAGGTTTTGCGCCACCGTCTTGCCAAAGCCGATGCCAGGGTCGATGACGATGCGCTCGTCGGGTACACCGGCATGCCGCGCCAGATCGATGCTGACCTGCAACTCGGCCGCGATATCGGCGATCAGGTCGCCGTAGTCCGTGCCGACGTAGCGCCCGCCCAGCGCCGGATCGATGCTGACCTGCTCGCGCTTGCTGCGGTTGTGCATCAGCACTGCCCAGGCGCCGGCCCGCGCCGTCACCTCAGCGATGCGCGGCTCCAGGCGAAAGCCCCACACATCGTTGACGATACTGGCGCCGGCGGCCAGCGCCGCTTCGGCTACCGACGCCTTGGCGGTGTCGATGGAGATCGGTACGCTCACCGTATCAGCGAGGCCTCGGATGACCGGCGCGACGCGTCGCAGTTCCTCGTCGGCGTCCACGGGCTGCGAGCCAGGACGGGTGCTCTCGCCGCCGACGTCCAGGATGTGCGCGCCCTCGGCGACAAAGCGCCGTCCCTGCGCAACCGCGGCCTCGATCCACGCGCCATCGCCGCCGTCTGCCAGCCCGTCGCCGGAGAAACTGTCCGGCGTCGCGTTGATGATGCCCATGACGTAGGTCTGGTTGCCCCAGGCGAACCGGGTCTTGCGGGCGAGGAGTGGTGTGGGTGGCATAATGAAGGGATGACAGGGTGATAAAGTCCAGGTAGTCGAGATTACGCAATGCGCAACACGTTTCACCCCCAAAGTATAGTTCTCTTCCCGGCGTTGAGCAAACAGCACTCGCCCTTCCCGCTTGGCAAATCTTGTGCCATGGGCTACAATCTATTAACGATTTGTTAACCGCTGCACTTCTCGATCACAATGGAGTGACCTCCATGCCCCGTACCCTTCGCAAAGCCGTTCCCCTGGTGCTGCTGATAGTCACCCTGATTGCAAACTCCGCCTGCTCGCGCGCCGAGCAGGCCGGCTCTGAGGTCAACGCCGGCACTGGACGCGCCATCCAGAACAAAGGCTCCGACACCATCGTCAATCTGGCGCTGGCCTGGGCAGAAGCGTATCGCGAGGTACAACCCGACGTCTCAATTGCGGTGACCGGCGGCGGTTCGGGCACCGGCATCGCATCGCTGATCAACGGCACGGTGGACATCGCCAATGCCTCGCGCGAGATGAAGGAAAGCGAGAAAGAGGAAGCCCGCGCCAACGGCTTCGATCCTGTTGAGCATCTGATCGCGATCGACGCGCTGGCGGTCATCGTCAACCCGGCGAACCCGGTGGACCGCCTGACCATTGACCAACTGGCCGACATTTTCAGCGGGCGCATCACCAACTGGAAGGATGTGGGCGGCAACGACGAGGACATCGTGCTGGTCTCGCGCGAGACCAACTCCGGCACCCACGTCTACTTCCTGGAGGAGGTCGTGCGCAAGGGTGACGGCGACAACAAAGACATCTTCGCGCCGCAGACGCTGCTGATGCCATCGTCGGTGGGGATCACCAGCGAGATCCAGCGCAACCCACTGGCCATCGGCTACGACGGGCTGGGCTATGTCAGCGAACACGAGAAGATGTTGGAAGTCGCCAAGGACGCCGACTCGCCCTACGTCATGCCCAGCGTAGCGTCCGGCGCCGACGGCTCCTACCCGATCGCACGCGGGCTGTACATGTACACAGCCGGCGAGCCAACCGGCGCGATCGCCGATTACATCGCCTGGATCAAAGGCCCAGCCGGCCAGCAGATCGTGGCTGATCTGGGCTTCGTGCCGCTGACGGAGGAGTAAAGGCTCATGTTAGACCAAGGTGTAGGGGCCGCGCAAGCGCCGTCAAAGAGCTCCAACAATCGACGCGTCCGCGAGTCTGTCATCGAAGCAATTATCATGCTTGCGGCGGTCTCGACGATCATCATCGTCGGGCTGATCTTCCTCTTTCTGCTCAAGGAAGGGTTGAACGCGTTTCTCGACATCCCCCTGCGGCAGCTCTTCGGCAACCGTTGGTATCCGATCGAAGGCATCTACGGGCTGTTGCCGCTACTGGTCGGGACGTTCCTGGTGACCATTGGCGCGGTGATCATCGCCGTGCCGATGGGAGTGGTGGCTGCGATCTACCTGGGAGAGCTGGCGCCACAGTGGCTGCGGGAGATCCTCAAGCCGCTGATCGAGGTGCTAGCCGGCATCCCGTCCATCGTGCTGGGCTTTCTGGGCTGGGTCGTGCTGGCGCCGTTGATCCAGAATATGGGCGCTGCCACGGGGCTGACGGCGTTTACCGGCTCGCTGTTGCTGGCGTACATGGCGCTGCCGACCATCATCAGCATCTCCGAGGACGCCCTCTACGCCGTCCCCAAGGAATACCGCGACGGCGCGCTGGCGATCGGCGCGACCCAGTGGCAGGTGATTTGGCGAGTCGTGCTGCCTGCTGCCCGTTCCGGCCTGGTTATCGCGGTGATGCTGGGCATTGGCCGGGTGATCGGCGAGACCATGGCGCGTGCTGCTGGTCACCGGCAACGCGGCCAACATACCAGCCTTCGGTCCGGGCATGTTCTTCAACCCGGTGCGCACCATGACCGCCACCATCGCGGCTGAGATGGGCGAAGTCGCCCAGGGCAGCCTGCACTACAGCGTGCTCTTCGCCATCGGTCTGGTCCTGTTCCTGATCACCTTCGTGGTCAACTGGCTGGCGGCCCGGCTGGTCGGCGTCTCGGGCGCGCGCACCAAGGCAGGAGGCCAGGTATGACCGGCATGACCCGCCAGCAGTCGCAGCGCCTGGCATCGTGGTCTGATCACACTGACGGCAGTGCTCGTGTTCGTGCCGGTGATCATGGTGATCGTCTACCTGATCTGGCAGGGCATCGGCGCGATTTCGTGGGAGTTTCTGACCCAGCCGCCGCGCAACGGCATGAGGGAAGGCGGCATCATGCCCGCGATTCTGGGGACGCTGATCCTTACCATGGGCACGGCCCTGGTGTCGATGCCGTTCTCGATTGCCACGGCCATCTATCTGGCGGAGTACGCCGGCGACAATCGCCTGACACGCACGATCCGCATGGCCATCGTCAACCTGGCCGGCATCCCCTCCATCGTCTACGGACTGTTCGGTCTGGGCGCGTTCGTCCTGGCAGCGGGCTTTGGCACATCGATCCTGGCCGGCTCGCTGACATTGGGCATCATGACCATGCCGGTGGTGATCAGCACCGCCGAGGAGGCCATCAACTCCGTGCCGCAGCAGTTCCGCACCGTCAGCTTGAGTCTGGGCGCCAGCAAGTGGCAGACGATCTGGAACCAGGTGCTGCCGCACGCCATGCCAGGCATCATCACTGGCATGATTCTGGGGCTGAGCCGCGCGGCCGGCGAGACAGCCCCGATTCTGTTCACCGTGGCGGCGTTCTATCTTCCCAACGCTGCCGACGTCGATCTTCGACCAGACTATGGTCCTGCCCTATCACCTGTACGTGATCTCGACCCAGGTGCCGGATATGTCGCTGGTCGTCCAGTATGGCACGGCGCTGGTGCTGCTGATGATCACCCTGACGTTGACCTTGATCGCCACCGCGGTGCGCACGGTGTTCCGGCGACGGCGCGACTGGTAGAAGATCGATCATGCAACCCAAAATCTCGCTCCAGAACACCTTCTACACCTACACCGACGAGACCGAGGCACTGCGCAACGTCTCCCTGGACATCATGCCCAACCAGGTGTTCGTGTTGTTCGGCCCATCGCGCAGCGGCAAGTCAACGCTGCTGCGGCTGCTGAATCGCCTTTCTGACCTGACCGAAGGCGCGCGCTTCCAGGGGGCGATTGAGCTGGATGGCCAGAACATCTTCGACAAATCGGTGGACGTATTCGATCTGCGCCGGCGGGTCAGCATGGTATTCGCCGTGCCGACGCCGCTGCCCGGCTCAATCCGCGACAACCTGATCTACGGGCTGAGGATGGCCGGCCTACGCGACATCTCGCTGCTGGCAACACGAGTGGAACGGTCGCTGCGCCAGGCTGGATTGTGGGACGAGGTGAAAGACCGATTGGACAGTTCGGCCATGGCGCTGTCGGGCGGCCAGAAGCAGCGCCTGTGCATTGCCCGCAGCCTGGCCATGGAACCAGAGGTGATTCTGTTGGACAACCCGACCTCCGGGCTCGATCCCATCTCGACCAGCGTGGTCGAGGAGACCTTGCGTGAGCTTACCAACCAGTACACCATCGTCATGGTCCCGCACAGCGTGCAGCAGGCCGCCCGCATCGCCGACCGAGCAGCATTTCTGTTGAACGGCGAACTCGTCGAGACGAATAAGACCGAGACGCTCTTCCTGCATCCGCAGGACAAGCGGACCGAGGATTATATTACGGGACGGTTTGGATGATCAGTAACCAGTAATCGGTGATCAGTATACGGTAATCGGACGCAAGGTCTCAAGGACTTCGGCCGACAGCTACCGGTCATCGATCACCAATCTGCCAGTCTACCAAAACCAATGCAGAACAAGATCGAAGTAAACGATTTCAGCTTCTATTACGGCGAGTTCCAGGCGCTGATCGACCTGAATATTCCGATCCGCGAACGGCAGATCACCGCGCTGATCGGGCCTTCGGGCTGTGGCAAGTCCACCTTTCTACGCTGCCTGAACCGCATGAATGACACCATCGCGGGCACGCGCGCCGTAGGGCAGGTGCTGCTGGACGGCAAGGATGTCTACGCCCCCGACGTCGATGTGGTCGACCTGCGCCAGCGTATCGGCATGGTGTTTCAGCGCCCTAATCCCTTCCCGCAGAGCATCTACGACAACGTAGCGTTCGGACCGCGGGTGTTGGGACTGGCCAAAGGCGCGATGCTCGACCAACTCGTGCAGGAAAGCCTGGAAAGCGCGGCCCTGTGGAACGAGGTGCGCCATCGCCTCAAGGACTCGGCCATGAGCCTGAACCCGGGCCAGCAGCAGCGGCTGTGCATCGCCCGCGCGATCGCCGTCGCAGCCTGAGGTGATCCTGATGGACGAACCATGTTCAGCGCTGGACCCGGTCGCGACATTGCGGGTCGAGGAGTTGATGCGCGAGCTGGCCGAGAACTACACTATCGTCATCGTGACCCACAACATGCAGCAGGCGGCGCGCGCCTCGGACTGGACGGGCTTCTTCTGGCTCGGCCGCCTGGTGGAATTTGCAGAAACAGCCACCATCTTCGGCTCTCCCAAAGAGGAGCTGACCGAGGCATATATCACTGGCCGGCGCGGATAGCGCGAGAGGAGACGAACGATGAACATTCGCCTGCGCTTCGAGCAACAATTGGGCGAGCTGAAAGAGGAAGTGCTGAAGATGGGCAGCATCGTAGAGAACGAACTCTACGTCGCCATGGACGCGCTGGACCAGTTGGACACAGTCAAGGCCAAAACGGTCTTCCGGCTCGACAACGAGGTCAACAACACCCGTTTCGAGATCGAGGAAAAGTGTTTCGCGCTGATCGTCACCCAGCAGCCGGCGGCGCGTGACCTGCGCGCCATCGTCACGGTGATGAACATGATTGTGGATTTGGAGCGCATGGGCGACCAGGCCAAGGGCATCGCCAAGGTCGTGCCGCACATGGTTCAGTCGCCTGACATTCCCCGTCCGCCGCGAGCTTTGGCAGATGAGCACGATGGTGGGCCGAATGCTGAACCAGACCATGACCGCCTACGCCCACGACAACGTCGATCTGGCGCTGCAAGTAGCTCGCCAGGACGACGATGTGGACGCGCTCTACGCGCGGGTCTTCGCGCAGATCATGGATCACATGGCGCAGGTGGGCAGTAGCGAGAAGGTCGAGGCGACCTATGAAGCCCTGCGCGCCGCGCGCGAGCTGGAACGCTACGGCGACTTGGCGACCAACATCGCCGAGCGCGTCATCTACATGGTCACCGGCCGCTTCCAGGAGATCAACGTCGACAAGGACAACTCGACGCAGTAAGCAATACTCGTTTAGGGCTACCAATCGCATCTGATCGATCGCAACGAGCGATGTTTTCCTATTGCAAACGCCCGAAAGCGGCGCGATAATTCACAATATCGGGCTGTGCGATTCTCAACAATGGAAGGTCTGGTAGAGACGGTGGCCAACGCCCACGCCAACACGTTGGCCGTAAGGGATACTGTGATGGCAAGAGACATACACGACTTTGTTACGCGTTTTCATCGATGCTGGTCCATGGCGTTGGGATGTCTCCTGGCCCTGGTTCCGCTGGTTGCCGATGCTCAATCATCCTCGCTGCCAGCCTGCCCCAGACAGGACGGATACTTCCTGACTGCTTCACCGTGGTATGCGCAGGACCAGACGCTGTTTCTGGTGCATATCTACCCAGGTGTCATCTGGCGAAGCGATGACGCAGGCTTATCGTGGATCAATCTGGTCGACATGTCTCGGTACGATGGCTTCCAGTTCGGTCCGGCAGTCGTGGTTTCCGTGGAATCGAACAACGGTTATAACTTGTATCAAAACTGGGCTGTTTTCTCGAACTTCTCTTTTGTCACTCGTCTGCTGTGGTACAGCGACGACAGCGGAGCGACCTGGCAGGCACGCGTGCCAATTCCAGGGCATGCAAACCTTCCCAGCTATCCGACGGATAACCGGAACGTCATGTTTGCCTTGGAAAACAGCTCACCTCAATGGATACCCTCCGGTATCTGGCGCACTGACAATGGCGCGCGGTGGTGGATGGAGGTCTGGGATGGCACGGAAGCGTTGGACCTCGGGGTCTCGCCGAACTATTCCCAGGACCACACGGTGTTTGCCTCACTGGTGGACGTTTCGCCGGAGATGGGATCGCCGGTCATCGTCTCCACCGACGGCGGCGAGACCTGGCAAGGCCGAAGTGACGACGACCTGTGCGCCACCGCAGCCAGCAACCTGCAGATCTCGCCCAACTTCGCTCTGGACCGCACCCTCTTCGTCCAGCAGGCAAGTTCGTTCTTCACCAGTCGGGACGCAGGCGAGACCTGGCAAGTGGTCTTCCCGCCTGATCGCCCTCATTGCCAGGGAGGGGTTGTGGCCCCGCGGGTCGACAACTATGTGCTGTCACCCAACTACGGCCAGGATCACACGATCTTCATGGTTGCCCACGGGAATAATCCTTACCCATACTTGTACATCTCTGTAGACGACGGCGCGACGTGGACACCGTTGCTCACAAACAGATATGTCGAGTTGTTAACAGTGCTGCCGGCCGTGGCCGGGCAGAGCGCCCCGGAGCAGGGTGCGGCTCAAGCAACCCCAGCAAGTTCGCGTCAACTGTCTGCTGGACCGTTGGCTGCCAGGGCGAAATCTGACTGGACAACCTTTCTGCCTCTGGTCAACTGGGCAGCGGAGCAGCCTATGGCCAGTCCATTTACCCTGTTCATCAGGGCAAGAAATCCAAACGACGAGTTCGCCTACTACCGCTCCGACGATGGCGGTCTGAGTTGGGCGTGTATGCAGTTGCCCACGGTCCAGCCGCTTGCTCGGACACAATACCTTGGGAGGGGAAGATGAAACGCTCGTGGTCTGTCGCGGTTGTTATCGCAATTTTGGCGGGTGCGTTGCTGTTGCTGGCCAGTCTGGCAACGGCCACACCAGGCCACACAGAACGCGTGCTCCTGCAGCCGGAAGCCACCTACACCACGCCCATGGCTGTGCCCGATTCGGGCATGTCCAACCTGGTGGTGGCCGCCGGCAGTAACTCCGTTTCTGTCACCGGCTACTTCATCAACCCCAAGGGCACGGTGGAGGCAACTGTGGTTGCCACTTTGGGGGCGCACGGATCGGTTCTCTTTGCGCCGACGACCGCCAATCTGCGCAAAGACTGGATCGGCTCCGTGTCGCTGTCGCCAACAAACGGCGTCGTCGGTTCTGTCGCGGAGGTCTACTGGCGGGGAAGCAAGCTGGGGGCCAACAACAAGATCGAGTCCAGCGCATACGAGGCGGTTGCCTCGCCGGGCACTGTTGCCTATCTGCCCTTTGTCGCGCTGGCGCCTGACAACCCCAACAAGCAATTCAGCCGCATCTCGGTAGCCGGATCGGGCGCGATCACCCTGCAGTACTTCAACCGCGAGGGCACCCCCGTGCCCCCTACGCCGCTGACCGACAACCTGGGCGCAGGTGGCCACAAGACCTACGACCTGCGCATTCCCAGCGCGCTCAACCCAACCTTCGGCAACAGCGCCTGGGTGGGCTCGCTCAAGATCACCTCCCAAGCCAGCAAACTCATCTCAGCCGTGGCAAGCCACTACTGGACCAATCGCGGCGTCTTGTCCTACCCCAGTTCGACGAGCGGGGCAACCAGGCATTTCGTTCCCGGCGTCGAGCGCCGCTTCGACACAGCGACACCGACACCGAACTTACTGGGCTTCAGCGTCATCACCGCCCAATGTCTCGATCAAAGCACGGCTTGCGGCGTCAAGATGGAGTTCTACAACCCTGGCACGCCCACTCCGGTCGCGACACTGACCTGCACAGTCGCTCCAAACGCCGCCCGCGCCGCCAACACCAACAGCGGCGGCGACTGTCCCGTCGGCGCCAGTTTGACGTCCCTTGGGGACGGCTTCAACGGCTCCGTCGTCGTAAGCTCCACCAACGACAAGAACCTGGCCGTGGTAGCGTACACCGTCCGTCCGGGCAGCGCGATGATGGACGGTTTTCGTTCTGCGACGGCCGCGGATGCCAGCACATGGGCGCTCGCGCCGGCTGTCTATCAGAAGGTGACCAAGACCTCTGGCGCCTGTGCGGCTTGGAACTGGACCCAGTACTCCCTCATCTACATCCAGAATCCCAGCGCCACCGCGCAAGCAAAAGCCAGATTGCACTTCTACCCACGCGCCGCATCGCCGAGCGTGCCGACGCTTAGCTACCCGGCGTTGGCCAACATCACGCCGATCCCGCCGAACGGTTTTCAGATTTTCAACACCAAGAATAACTGCGCCGATATCTGGCTGGGCGCAGCCGGGCAGAGCGTCAACTGGGAAGGCAGCCTGCATGTCGAGGCTGTCGAAGGGTCGGTTGTCGTCATCGTCAAGACCATTGGGCCAGGCACCGTCATGAGTGCTTACAACGCGTTTGGCTATTAGCCGAGTGGCTGAACCGGAAGGCGCCGGCCTGGCCGCAGCCAACGCAGCATGAAGTGTTTGACAGGCAACCGGGCTTATGCTATAGTCGGCTGGTAGCGTTAACAACAAAATAGTTGGCCGTGCAGTGGTACCCCAGGCCCGGATGCCGGGGTACAGATTCACAAAATTTGGGCGAAGCCGGTGAGAGTCCGGCGCTGTCGCGCAACTGTAATTGGCAGTTGTGGCAAGTGGCAAGTGGCAAGTGGCAAGGATCACGCGAAGTCGATCGATACCTGCAACCTGCGACCTGCAACCTGTTACTCCTCCAAGAGCCAGGACGACCTCCACTGCTGGTCCGCTGAAACCTTCGACGTAAAGGAGGGCGGATTATGCCTAGTTCGACACCTGAGGGCCAGTCTCTTGATCAGGCCCACACTTCGACCCACGACATCTCTCGCCCGGCGTATCACGTCGGGCGATTTGATTCGGATAGGGTAATCAAATCACAATCATATTTTGGGCCACAACACCGGCGCGCGTTGCGCATGGCGCTGTTGGCGTTCGGTCTGGCGCTGGGATTGATGGTTGTGCTGCAGGGGGCGTTGACTGCTGTGGCCGCGCCACCCCTCACCCCGGCCCTCTCCCAAGGGGAGAGGGAGCGATTGCAGGAGAACACCAACTACGCGGATGTGGTAGTGGATTTTGGCGACGGGCGGGTGGAAGTGCGGCGGGTGACGTTTGTGTCACCGACGATCAGCAGCCTGGAGGCCCTGCGGCTGAGCGGCATCGATGCGGGCATCGCCGATTTCGATTTCGGCGCGGCGGTCTGCGCGATCGACAAGCTCGGCTGCTCGCTGGACAACTGTTTCTGCGACCCGAATCAATACTGGGGGCTGTTCCGGCTGCAAGGCGGCCAGTGGGTCGCCTCGCAGGTCGGCGCCGCTGATTCGACCGTCAAACCAGGCGACGTGGACGGGTGGTACTGGGGACCGTTCGACGCGACGCCGTCGCTGCTCACGCGCGAGGAACTGGCAGCGCGGGCCGGTCTGGCCTGGCTGCGCGGCCTGCAGGCGGCTGACGGCAGCTTCGGCGGCAACGCGGGCGCAACCCTGGACACAGTGATGGCCGGCGCGGCTGCAGGCGAGAACTTAACCCGCTGGCGCGGCGCAAACGACAAGTCGCCCTGGGATTATCTGCGCAAGCAAGCCGGCATCTTCGCCACGCGCGACGAAAGCCGCGCCTCGGCCGGCAAGCTGGCGTTGATGGTAGCCGCGGCCGGCCTCGATCCGCGTTCCTTCGCCGGCCAGAACCTGGTGGTCAGCATGAGCCAGGTCTACTCGCCCACCACCGGCGCGTTCGGCGAGTCCAACTGGGACCAGACGTTCAACATGCTGGGCTGGCGGGCGGCAGGCCAGACGGTGCCGGTGACCGCCACGGCGCTCCTTGTTCAGCGAATGAACGAAGATGGCGGCTGGGGATGGACGGCGACCAGCGAAAGCGACGTAGACACCAGCGCGCTGGCCGTCCAGGCGCTGCTGGCCGCGGGCGAGCCGGTCACATCGTCCGCGGTGATCAGTGGTCTGACTTACATTCAGTCAGTACAGAACGACGACGGCGGCTTCCCCTACCTGCCGACCTCCAGGACAGACACGAGCAGCAACAGCAACTCCACCGCCTTCGTCGTCCAGGCGATTCTGGCAGCCGGTCAGGACCCGCTGGGCGCAGAATGGACTACGACGGTGAGCGCCACGACGCCCATCAGCTACCTGCTGAGCCAGCAGACCGCCGAGGGCGGTTTCGCCTTCACGACGCCGCCGGCCAACGACTTCGCCACCCGCCAGGTCATCCCGGCGCTGCTGGGTAAGACGCTGCTCGTCCACAGCCAGGCGGTGGCGAAACGCGAGGCGTTGGCCTGGATCGCGGCACAGCAGCAGCCTGACGGCAGCTTCGCCGGCTTCAACCCGGGCGCGACCGCCGATGCGCTGCTGGCCATCGCCGCCGCCGGCCGCAACCCGGCCAACTATCGCAGCAAAGGCGTCAGCGCGCTGGACTATCTGGCCGCTGAAGCGCCGGACTACGCCGCACAAGGCGCCAGCGCGGCCGGCAAGCTGGCGCTGGCCGTGGCCGCCGCCGGCCAGGATCCACGCGACTTCGGCGGCGTCGATCTGACACAGGCGATCAGCGCGACCTACGCCATCACCAGCGGGCAGTTCGGCGCGGGCAACTCGGTCTGGGACCAGTCGTGGGCGATGCTGGGCCTGCTGGCTGCGGACCAGACAGTCCCGGTCAGCGCCACCGAAGCGCTTGAAGCCATGCAAGCCGGGAGCGGCGGCTGGGGCTTCGAAGCGTCCGCCGCTCCCGATGTTGACAGCACCGCGCTGGCGTTGCAGGCGCTGGCAGCCGCGCGACGTGCAGCCGATGCCCCGACGGTGCAGGCCGCGCTGGCCTGGTTGCGCAGTGTTCAGACCGGCGACGGCGGGTTCGCCGGCTATGACGGCGCGACCAGCGCCAGTTCCACCGGGCTGGCATTGCAGGCGCTGGCGGCCTTTGGCCTGTCGCCGGACAGCCCGCAGTGGAGCGGCGTCATCTCTGGCACTGAAGGCGTCAGCCGTCTCGTCGACGCGTCGCCGCTGGATGCGCTGCTCGCGCTGCAAAGTCCCGACGGCGGGTTCGCCGGCTTCTCCGGCGCCAACGATCCGTTCTCGACCTACCAGGCGCTGCCCGGAATCCTCGCCAAATCCTACGGTGCGCTGGCCCGGCAGCACGTCCGCACGCAACGATTGGTAGAGGCGGGTCGCCAAAGCCTGTGCGCTGAGAACTATCCGTGGGCTGCGTACACCACCGGCGGACCGGCCTGCGCGGCATCAAATCGGCAGGATTAACAGGATTTGCAGGATTTGGAACTGGTGTGCGGCACCTCGTTTCAATCCTGTCGAGACTCGGTGCGATCACCGGCTTCAAACATACGTCTCATGAAAAGCAGTCACAAGTACCCAGCACACAGGACCCCAGCGCGCCGACATCCGAGCGCCGGTCTGTTGCCGCGCGCAATTCTGGCGCTTGCGCTGCCGGCGATTGTGCTGCTGGCAACTGTTGGCGCTGTGTCGGCTGAGCCAGCGCCGCCCAACCGCGCGGGGTTGGTGGTGCGATTCGGCGACGGGACGGTGCAAACGGCCTGTGTCGATCTTGGCCCGGACGGTGAAGCAACCGGCGAGGAACTGCTGGACTCGGCCGGCTTGCAGCCGGTGATCGAGTACACAGCGCTGGGCGGCACGGTTTGCGAGATCGACGCACAGGGCTGCGGCTATCCCGACGAGGCCTGCTGGTGCCAGTGCAAGGGCGGCGCGTCGTGCGTCTACTGGCAGTACTATCATCTGAGCGACGATCCATCCCTCGCGGATGGCCCGCAGTGGGTGTACGCCACCATCGGCGCGAGCCTGCGTGTGCTGCACGCTGGCGACATCGACGGCTGGTCGTGGGGCGAGGGCGAAGGCGCGGACGGCATCGAGCCGCCGCTGATGACGCTGGATGAGATCTGCGCAGCCGGCAGCGGGCCGCTCTTTACACCTGTTCCTGACGACATGCTGGCAGCCGGCGCCGCGTCGATCTCACAGGAGTCGCCCGCCGCGCCGCTGGATCTGCCGCAGCCCGCCCAGCCCGCGATCACCGCGGAGGCCAGCACGCCCGCGGACGAGAGCAATCCGGCGGGCATCGCCCTGTTTGCCGGGGTGCTGGTGGTGCTGGGCGCGGGAGCGGCAGGCATGCGGGCCGCGACCCGTGACACCGCTTCCGACCAGTCGCTCTCAACGCGCAATCCTTCGACCACCCAGCGCAATTCGTCGCTGATCAGCGCGCTGGTCTACGGGCTGAGCGCGGTCATCGGCGTCGCGGCGCTGCTCTACCCCTTCCTGGCGGCGGCGATCCGTCCGATCAGCGGGCAGCCGGCCTCGCTCAACGGGCCGGGACTGATGCTGGTGTTGCTGGCCGTTTGCTTTGCCGGCCTGCTGCTGGAAATCCAGGGCCAGGCCGTCAGCGCCAAGCTGATCGCGCTGCTGGGCGTGCTGGTGGCCATCAACTCGGTGCTGCGTTTCGTGGAGGTCGGCATCCCCGGGCCGGGTGGCTTCAGCCCGGTCTTCGTGCTGATCATCCTGACCGGCTATGTCTTCGGCGGACGCTTCGGGTTTCTGATGGGCGCGCTGACCATGCTGGTGTCGGGGGTGTTCACCGGCGGCGTCGGACCCTGGCTGCCGGCGCAGATGTTCGCGGCCGGCTGGGTCGGTCTGTCAGCGCCGCTGGCGCGGCCGCTGGTCCGGCTGGCCGGCGGGCGAGCAGGATCGCGCCGCGAGGTCGTCGTGCTGGCCGCGTTTGCGGGCGTCTGGGGGCTGCTCTTCGGCGTGATCATGAACCTGTGGTTCTGGCCATTCCTGGCCGGCCCGGCGGACCAGTACTGGCAGGCCGGAGTCTCGCTAAACGAGACGGTGGGACGTTACCTGACCTACTACGTGGCAACCTCGCTGATCTGGGACGCGTTGCGGCTGGTGGGTAACGTCGGCCTCATGCTGGTGTTTGGCGCTGCCAGCCTGCGCGCGCTGCGCCGCTTCGGCCAGCGCTTCACCTACGAGTACCAGCCTGAGGCAGCCCTGCCGCCGCAACCGGTGCGCCCGCGTGGTGTGCCTGCTCCAGGCCCGCTGCAA
Organism: uncultured Chloroflexia bacterium; assembly: GCA_963707275.1. Classification (GTDB taxonomy): domain Bacteria; phylum Chloroflexota; class Anaerolineae; order JAAEKA01; family JAAEKA01; genus JACKBK01. Next base: position 217,563 of record CAVPPH010000015.1, on the reverse strand, counting down.
CCAACCTCTGGCCAGAGCTAAACCAATGACGCAGCGCGTGGCCGGTCGCAGGAGAGACACGCGGCGCGGCCCTGTCATCCATCCGCTGGCGTGGGTCGTATGGCTGCTGGCAACGGTGGCGGCGCTGCTCAGCACCCGTAACCCTGTCTACCTGGCCATCATTCTCCTCTGCATTGCGGCTACGCTGCGCGCCGGCCGCGCGCTGGCTTTCTCGCCACCACTCCCCCTGTCGCCATGGCGTTTCGGTCTCATCGTGATCACGCTGTCGGCAGCTTTCAACGCGCTGATGTCGCACTTCGGCCAAACAGTGCTCTTCACCTTGCCGGCTTCGATTCCGTTGATCGGCGGCGCAGTGACGCTGGAAGCCGTCGTTTACGGCGCGCTCAACGGGCTGGTGCTGACGGCGATGTTCGCCGCGTTCCTGGCGCTCTACCAGGCGACGCCGACCTACGCGTTGATCCGGCTGATCCCGCGCGCTCTATCCCGTAGGCGTGGTGTTGTCGGTGGCTGTGGCCTATGTGCCGACCACGATGGCGCAGTTTCAGCTGATCCGCGAGGCGCAGCGGCTGCGCGGCCATCAGGTGCGCGGCGTACGCGACTGGCTGCCGCTGGCCCTGCCGCTGCTGGTCAGCGGGCTGGAACGCGCCATGCAACTGGCCGAGGCGATGACAGCGCGCGGCTTCGGCAACGCCGGGTCGCCTGGCAATGGCGCGCGGCCATTTCGGTCCGGCGATGTATCCCGCGGACTGGTGGTCTTCGGGTTAATCCTGCTGGCGGGCGGTGTGGCGGCTAACCTGCTCGGCAAGGGAGCGCTGGGCACAGCGTTGATCGCGGCAGGTGGGCTGAGCGTCATTGTTGCGCTGTGGCTGCAAGGCCGCGGCGTCAAGCGTACCAGCTACCGCCCGCAGCCCTGGACCACAGCAGGCTGGATTGTGGTGGCCAGTTCGCTGCTGGTGGCGGCGCTCTATCTCCTGCCGCTGCCGGGCGTCGATCAAATCAGCCTGGCCTATACCCCATATCCCCGACTGAGTATTCCTGCGGTGAACCCGCTGATCGCGCTGGGCACATTAGGTCTCGCCATGCCCGCGCTGATAAGCGCCCTCACAACCCGTAAAGCAAACGGATCGCCGCGCGCCTGATGGCGCCGCAACGATCCGTTGAAATGCTTCCTCTGGTCCGGTTTACGCGAGCGTGGCAAACTGACTAATGAGCCGCGCTGACCAGCAAGTCCTGACCCGTCATGTCTGGCATCGGCCGGCCTTGCTTGCAGACGTGGATCATCTTGCCGCCCTGGCGTCGCATTTCCTCCTCGAAACCCTCGACATGCTTGTCCGCCTCGATGACGACCATTGCGGCGCCGTGCTCGAATTCCTCACGAAAGTGCTGGATTTCCTCTTCGCCGTCGGAGCGCCCCTTGACGAATCCCAGTCCCACGCCGGACAGGAAGCCAATGATGACAAAAACGAGGAATACCTGGATGGCGAAGCTGACTGGCGCGCTGGTGCTGGTGACCGAGCCGACGGCAGCGAAGGCACCGAAGACCGCAAAGATCAACGTGCCCAGAATCACGAAGCCGCGAATGCCCTTCCAGGTCTGAGGCCGGGACGACGGCTCGACGAGGTCGTGGGCGGGCATTCCGCTGTCAAGCACCTTGACATGTTCGTCGCTGATGTTGGAGCGGCGGGCAAACTCCGCCACTGCCTCGGCTTGTTCTTTCTGGTCGAACAGACCAAATATCGTCTTCATGCTGTTAACTCCGCTTGTGTGTTGTCCGCGCCGCTGCGCAATAACTGAGAATTGATGGGCACAAGTATACCAGCAACGGGCGGGAGCGCTAAATTTGGAAAGCTAGTTGGCGTCGCTATTCAGCGCGTGCCGTTGCTGCGCCGTCCACGAGTTGTCCATTCTCTGCAAACATCTCTTGCGCAGGTTTTCGCGCATGATCCAGCGTATGTCCGGGTCGTTGGAGACACACCAGCGTTCCATGGCAGCCTTGCCCTGCTCCGGCAACGCAGCCACGGCGACGCTCCAGCAGTAGCCCAGTGCTTGGCGCAAGACGCGAAAGTCCGGATCCCTGCGCGCCTCGACAGATAGTATCGAAGCCGTAATCGCGTCGAGAATGTTCAGCACAGCGCTGCCGTAGCGGGGATCGGCCAGCAGCCGCGGTTCGCACAGGGCCGCCGCCCCCTGTTCGAGGAACGCGCCGCGGCTCCAATCGGCCATCGCGGCCAACAGGCCGTCCATGTCCTCGTCGCCCCAGCTCGGTCCCGACGTGTCCTGCCCGCGCTACAGGCGAGCGATCAGTTCGCTGCGGTGGAAGGTCTGGCGTCCGTAGAATAACAGCACGGCGTCGATGATCCACAGCACCAGGCCCAGCGCCAGCGCCAGCCAGATGTTGAAGTACAGGATACCAGTGATCTGCCCGATCAACAGCAGCACGATCGGCAGCACCACCAGCGAGCCGGTTTGGTACGCGTCCTGAAACGTCTTGGCGCGCACTGACACCAGCATCATGCTGGTCAGCCCCAGGCCTGCGGCGGCCGGCGCGACCCAGAACGCGATGACGTTCCAGAGTGGGTTCGGGAACAACGCTCGCCCCATCATCTGCGCGGTGGCCAGATCAGCCGTGACAGTGTAGATCAGATAGCCGACCCACGAGACGATCAGGGCCGGCACCAGCGCCGACAGAATTTTGCCTGTCAACAGCTCGCCGTCAGTGGTTGGCGTGTAGAGCAGCGCCTCCAGCGTCTTGCGCTCGCGCTCGCCGACAAAGCTGTCAGCCGCGATCACGTTGGACACCATGAGCGGCACGATCAGAAACAACGGCGCCATCATGTAGACCAGAAAGAAGACAACCCCGGCCTGATCCGGCGTCAGGCCGACCAGTTGATCCCGCATCCCCGGCGCAACCAGGTTCAACAGTTCGGCCATGTCCTGATTGGTGCCCGCCATCGACGATGGAATGAAGAGCACCAAAGCGGGAATCGCGATGAACAGAATCAGCGGCAACAGCACGATCGGCAGAACAACGCCTTTGTTCTGCACGACTACTTTGAGGTCTTTGCGCATCAGCGCCTGAATCGCGCGCCAGTTCATTGGGTCACCTCGCCATGGTTGCGTTGAACAGGCTGCTCGCCGTGCAGCGCAAAGTAGACGTCCTCCAGGGTCGGCTCCTCCGGCGTGACGCCGTAGATGCGAACACCCGCAGCCACCAGCAGACTGACAAGTTCGGGTATCGCGTCACGCGCCGCGCCGCGCACGGAGATCGTGCCGTTCTGCTGGCCGGCGCTGGTGGTGAGTTCCTCCGCCTTCCAGCGCTTGCAGCGCCGCCGGCACAGCCGCAAGATCGACCTCGAAATCGACGGTCAGGTTCGTCACCAGTTGTCGCGCCAGCTCGCGCGGTGATCCCAGCGCGACCAGCCGGCCGTGCTCCATAACGCCGACGCGGTCGCACAACCGTTGCGCCTCCACCAGATTGTGGGTACACAGGAAGACGGTGTGCCCCTCTTGGCGCGTCGTTTGCAGGATCATGTCGTGCACCTGGCGGGCTGCCACCGGATCCAGACCCGAGGTTGGCTCGTCCAGAAAGAGCATCTCCGGTTTGTGCAATAGCGTACGCGCCAGCGCCAGTCGCTGCTTCATGCCTTTGCTGTAGCCGCCGACCTTGTCGTCAGCGCGATCGTACAGATCGAAGCCGGCGAGCAATTCATCGACGCGCGCTTTGGTCTCCGGCTTGGGCACGCGATAGAGGTCGGCATAGATGCTGAGGTTGTCGCGGCCAGTCAGCCGCTCGTCCAGCGATGGCGTCTCGGTGAGCACGCCGGTGCGGGCGCGCAGTTGCGGCCCGTTGGCCATCGGATCCAGGCCCAACACGCGCGCCGAGCCGGTCGACGGCGTCAGGATGCCGTTCAACATACGGATCGTGGTCGTCTTGCCGGCGCCGTTGTGACCCAGGAAACCGAACACTTCGCCAGCCTGCACCTGAAGTTCAAGCTGATCGACGGCGATGGTCTCACCAAACCGGCGACCGAGGCCGGTGGCAACAATTACAGGGTTAGACATTGAGTAGTTTGCCTTCACGATTTGAACTGATTGCGGCCTGTTGACCGTTATTGCGTCGACTGCGGTCCTGCCGCCGCGAGCAGCAGATCCTCCAGAAACACGTCGGGCGCCATCGCCTGCGCCTGCCAGCCGGGCGCCAGCCGGTCCAGCAGAAATGCCTGGGCCGCGCCGGTGTAGTAGAAGCGGGTGACACCCTCGCGGCTGGCCTGCCGCTTCATGGTGCTCATCTCCTGCGACCAGCGGCTGGCGAACGTCTCGTAGCCGTGGAAGTCGGAATCGACAGCAAGCTCTGCCAGCGGCGCATAACCGGGAGTCTCGCCGGCCAGCCGCCAGCTTGCCAACTCGACATATTTTGCCAACCCTTCTTCCCATTCGATCAGACGCTCGAACCGGACCAAGTCATCGGCGAGATTCTGATCAGCGCGGCGCGCCTGGCGTCGGTCGACGAACTGCCGCGCCAGACTGCGGGTTTCTTCCATCGTAGCCGCTTCCAATGCCTTGTCCAGCAGCGCGACCTCTTGTTTCCAGGCGTCTGGCGTCGCCGCATCAGCCTGCCAGTAGTCGCTTTCACGCGCGTTGATCGCCTCGGCCGCGGCCAGCTTGTCAGGCGCGGCCTGGCTCTGAAAGACGTGGAACCCCTCGTGCAGCACGGCGCTGATCTGCACCTCGCTGGGCTGGATCAGCGCTCGGTAGGGGAAGACCTGGTTGAGCAACGGCGGCAGCATGGATTGAAACTGCTCGACCAGAAACGCGTCGGTCTCACTCTTGGTGGCAATGCTGGCAGCCAGCCGGCCGCCAACCGGCACGGCGAAGTTTTGGGGATTGTCGGTTGGCTGGCGGAAGTAGGGCTTGCCAAGAAAGGTGTCGCCCGGCACTGGCTGCCAGCCGGCCGGCGCTACTTTGAGGCCAAACAGAAAACTGGTCTCGCTGTTCCACAGCAGCACCGGGATGTCGGCGTCGCCCAGGCCGGGCCAGAGGGCGTTGCCCAGCGCCTGTTTGAGGTGCAGCGCCTCGGCCAGCCGCGCCTTGTCCACGTCCGCCAGCCGTTCGACGGCCGGCGGCTCGATGGACAAGGCGCGATTGCTGACGGCTGATATCAGGCCAGCCAACACACACAGCGCCAGCAACACAATCAACGCGCCGATGCAGCCTCGTCGACGAGTCATAATTTGCTCCGCGGATGCCTGCTACTGAGGTGACTGGACGCGCTCCAGCAACCAATCACTTACAGCGTTGAGGAACTCGGGCATGAGTTGCGGTTCGAGCTGTGCGTACTCCTGCACGCTGCCAGTCGTCGCGTCCTGGAAGAGGTGATTGGCGGTCGGGATCACGGTGATGGTGAAGTCCTGATTGCCGGCCTTCTCAAGGGCGGCCTGCAGCGCGGTGGTATTCTGTTCTGCGTCTACCTGCGCGTCATTGCCGCCGTAGAGCCCCAGAACGGGCACAGTGATTTTGGCCCAATCCTCGCCCGGATCATGGGTGAGGAAGAACTGATACCAGGGGCTTTGCATTCCAGCCAGTTGGGCCGCGACCGTCTGCTGCACATAGGTGTCTACATCTCCCAGAGCGGCCTTCTGGTCATCGGGCATGGCGGCAATCTGGGCGCGGGCCATTTCGTCCATTGCAGCTTTAAGGCCGTCCCAATCCTGCGCCACGACAAGATCCATCAGGGAACGCTGCTGGTCCGCGGCGGCCGTGGCAGCTTCCGCGCCAAGGCCTGATGCCAGCGTCAGTCGCTCGACCTGCTTGATAACAGTGTCGTAGCCGCTGACCGCGGTGCCGGCCATGGAGATCAGGAACGCCACGTCCGGGTTGCGCGCGCCGATGATGGCCTCGATAATGCCGCCCTCACTGTGGCCCAGCATGCCGATCTGTTTGCCGTCGATCTCGGGACGCCCTTGCAGGTAAGCGAACGCCGCCTCCGCGTCGTCGGCGAAGTCGGCGCTGGTGGCCAGGCTGGGATCGCCGCCCAACTCGCCAACGCCGCGGTCATCGTAACGTAGCACGGCGATTCCCTGACGGGTCAGGGTGTCGGCGATCTCGCGGAAGGGCTTGTAGCCTGGCACGATGGATAGTTCCTCGTCGCGGTTCTGCTGGCCGCTGCCACTGATCAAGACCAGCGCAGGGAAGGGGCCGTCGCCCTCAGGCAGCGTCAACGTGCCGGCCAGAGAGATGTCGCCGTTGTCGAAGGTGACACTTTCCTGGTTGTAAAGCACATCCTCCACGACCGCGACGGTGGGCGGCGGAGCCTCGGCACGCTGGAGAGCGAAGCTACCGGTGATGCCGCTCTGCTTGAACTCGCCGCTGATGGTTCCGTCGGCGGCCAACTGGCCATCGTGAGTTGCTTTGCTCGCACCGCTCAGCATCTCGAAGTAGACGCTGGGATATTGGTAGCTGATGTCGTGCAGATCAATGCCGGTCGCGCCCTGTTGCGGGACGTCAATGGTCCCGACGAGCTGGCCGGCCTCTTCGCTGAAATTCACCACGACGTTCAGATCCGCGCCCAGCACGGTGATCGCTCCTTCCCAGCGGCCAGTGATATCAGGCGCGGGCGGCGCAGAGTCGACGTTGGTTGCGGCTGTTGCCACGGGAGGTGCCTCCTGAGGTGCGGAAGCGGGGGGACGGCTGCACGCCGCCAGAAACGAGGAGATGATCAAGAGTGTCACCAGCAGCGCTGGCATGGCGCGGTTCATTGTGTTCTCCAATCATGCTGGTTCGGGTAGGGGCTTCAGCGCCCCCCGAACGGCGCAGAAGCGCCTACTACGAACAAAAACTACGACGTTACCTCAGGAAACGAAACATCAACTCCCTGGCCTCGTCCAGATAGCGCAATCGCCGCGAGGTCTGTAGACTGACGCCCATTTCCTTGGCGATCGGAGCCAGGAAATCACGCAGCGGGCCAGGCCGAGTCTTGATCACCGACGGCTTGACGTTGATGCGAGCCAACTGCTGCAAAACGGTTTCGGGAAGCTGGGTCCACATCTCCTCCAAAGTCGTTTCGACATGCATCATGTCGGTGCCGAGGATGTAACCACTCTTGCCCTCCACAAGGAGGAGGTTGAACACAAAAAAGGGACGACTGCCCCTTTCTTCCTGGACCGGTTTCGGCAGCATGAAGACGCCCATTTCGATGGTGAGCTTCTGCGGAGGCATTTTCCCGACATGTTCCAGCAACCCGGCATCAACCGAAAATACTCCGGTTCCCTTGTTGTCAGCCGCAATCTGCTGGAAGTTGTCTTCCCATACGACGCCGCGAGTGGTCGAAACTGGCTTTCTCACCAGCATGGCACCGTCGCTACGGACGAGAACCAACGAGTTCATCCGTTGCGAAACGAGGCGCCAGGTCCAATAGCTGCTCCAACGCGTGCGCCAGAAAGCGAGCTTCTGCCGCTTCAAGATACCACGGGACGAAACCGGCGCGCATGGAACGAAACCAGGGCCACGCATTGCGCCCCCTGAACTTCAGCCCTAACGACTTGATAACTGCCCTGTCCGCGGATGTCAGCAATTCCCGATCCTCAAACGAAACCTGAAGCTGAGGTACCATGAATAAGACCTCGGGCGATACTACCCCTCTCGCCTCCTGTAGCATCATGAAACCGTCCAGCCCATCGCTACCGAGATATACCGACACGCCAAAGTGCTCGCCGGCCCCGCCCATCGCGCTGACGAAGCCTAGCTGGCCCAACTCCAGATCTTGGACGGCGAACATGTCTGTTTCGCTCATCCAAGTCCATGGTTCCAGTTGCTTGACCTTGATCGCGGTCTCGTAGAGCCGCTGCCATTCTTCGCGTCGCGGTGTCTGGTCTTTCATGAGAGTTACCTTTGCCGATATGATAGATCGTCCGTGAGATACCCTGGTATTCTACCTGAGAAATGACCGGCTGCCAACTGGCATATTGTCCCCTGCTGGTATCTGAACGTCATTCAGTGCGGACGACGCGGATTGGCGTCACAGGGCGCAGTTCGTAGAGGTCGGGCCGGCGATCGTACAGCGGGCGAACGCTGCCCATCTCGCGCTGCATCGCCAGGCTGGTAAGGTCCAATTCCGCGATCACCACCGTTTCGATGTTGGGATCGGCTTCGCCCGCCGTGGCCTGGAGTGGAAAAGCGAAGTCACTGGGCGTCAGCACGGCCGCCTGGCCATAGTTCAACAGATAGTGGCGACTGGGCAGGTTGCCGACGTTGCCGGCGATCACCACGTAGACGTAGTTCTCGACGGCACGGGCCTGAGCGGTGTAGCGCACGCGGTAGTAGGCCTTCTTCTCATCTGTGCTGAAGGGGACGAAGATCAACTCCGCGCCTGCCAGCGTCAGTAAGCGCGCCATCTCCGGGAACTCGATATCGTAGCAGATCTGAATCGCGATGCGTCCCAGCGGCGTCTCGAAGACTCTTGGCCTCGTTGCCCGGCCGCACGCCCCACAGCTCCCGTTCCCAGGGCGTGATGTGCAGCTTGTCCTGCGTGTAGACGCGGCCCGACGGCGTGAACAGATGGGCGGTGTTGTAGAGCACGCCGTCGCGCATGACCGGCGTCGAGCCACCGATGATGTAGAGGCTGTGATCCTGTGCCAGGCCGCGAAACATATCGATCAGCCGGTCAGCCATCGCGGCCAACTCCAGCGCGGCACGGCGGGCATCCCATTCCTGCGGCATGGTGCTGAGAAGCTGCGCCGTGAACAGTTCCGGCAGCAACAAGAAGTGGCAGTGGTAGGCGTCGGCCGTGGTGACGAAAAACTCAACCGACCGCTTGAATTCCTTCCAGGTCTTAATGGGCCGCATCAGGTACTGGGCAGCACAGACCCGCACCCTGCGCACCGGGCGGGTGACAGGAGAGGCAGCAATCCGGCGTTTCTCCGGTTTGAAGAACTCGTTGGGCATCTCCAGAAAGGTCGAATAGTTGAAGCTGGAGTCGTCCCACATCAAGTCCAGCAGCGCGCCGAGCACAGTATACCCGGCCGCCAGATGCGCGTTCAGCGCCGAGTCTGACAGCTCGCCGCGCACCACCGCGTCCACGTATTCCTGCGCGGTCATCTTACCGGCGACGGCGTTGTAGCCAGGCAGCCGTCCATAGGCCACCATCCGGCGCAGATTGTAGCGGCGCATCAGCCGCCGGCGAGCCTTGTAGAGCCGTTTGGAAACGCCACGGCCGCGGTAGGCCGGATGCACGGCGATGTCTGCGCCGTACAGCGTGTCGCCGCTGGGATCATGGGTGCTGAAGGTGCCGTCCCCGGTGATCTCGGAGTAGGTATAGATATGGTTGTCATCGTTCAACTGTACGATGATGCAGGTCGTATAGCCCACCACCTCGCCGTCCATCTCAGCCAGGAACTGGCCCTCCGGAAAGGCCGAAAACTGCAACTCGTAGGCGCGCTGACCGTAATGCTCACCCGGCGGGTAGTCGGCGTAGGCCGCCTGCTGACACGCGATCACCGCCGGGATGTCCTCCGCCCGCCAGGGACGGACAGTGATTTTTGCTTGATTGGCTTGCGTCATGGCTTGTCCTTAATGTTTCCGGGAGCTAACGCTTGCGGGCGCGGCGCAAAGCCTCCGCAGTGGCAGCAGGGTCGTCGGTGAGCACAGCATCACACCCCAACCGCACGTAGAGCAGAACGCGGCGGTCGGGCATAGGATCCAGCGGGGCAACGAACTGGCCACGCCGGTGGGCCAGCCAGACATACAGGGGATTGACCAGCAGCAGCGGCCAGAAGGGCCCTAACAAATTCATGTTGCGGATCGGCCAGGGATGGGACAAGGTGATCCAGCCGATGGGGATGTCAGGCGCGACGGCAGCAACCGCCTGGAGGCGCGCCTGCGAAAAGGAGAGCACGACGGTCCGCGGGCGGACACCAAGAGCCGTCAGTTCCTTCACCAGCCGATAGACAACGTCCGACCAGAGAAAGCGGTCTGACTTCAATTCAATCGCCAGCGCCACATCCGACGGCAGCAGCGCGGCCAGTTCTGCCAGCGTTGGTATCCGCTCCTCCTCGAACCCCCGGCGACCATAGGACGCGCTGAGTGTTTTGAGCTGCGCCAGCGTCATCCCTGCTACCGGGCCGTGACCGTCGGTGGTGCGATTCACCGTGGCGTCGTGAATGCAGGCAAATTCCCCGTCGGCGGTGACGTGCAGATCGGTCTCGATGATGTCCGCGCCGTCGTCCAGGGCGCGGCGAAAGGCCGCCAGCGTGTTCTCCGGGCAGGCGACACGATTGCCCCGGTGAGCCATCAGGTAGGGTTTTGTAGTGCCGCGCAACCCAAGCGTCATTGCCAATATATTACCGCAGATACATGTTGGCAGAGGCTTGGAACGCGGCTTCCGGGGTCCCGAAGAAATCGCCTGAAGGGAAGATGCTCAACTCGTATTTTTCATTGCTGTAAGTGAAAAAGGCAAAACCCCAGCGTTCTTCATCACCAAAGTAGCGCAGCCGACACAGGTGGGTGGGGGTAATGCGCAACCGCTCTACCATTTCGTCGTGGGTCTCCCCCCAGCCTGGCGGCGGCCAATCAGGCGCCACATCTGCCTCGGAAAACGCTGTCCACGTAACAGAACTGCCCCCGGTAGCGAATCTCCAGACGCGTGTAACGACCTGAAAAGTGCTCTTCTGCGTAGCGCCGGATGCGCGCTGAGGTGCGTCCCTTCACCGGCTCGGGTATTTTCGTTCCACCAGAGTCGGGATCAAACACCCATTGACCTTTCGACATAGTAACTAATTCCCTTATTGCGTTCGCTAGGACACCCGCTGGCAAGACCTTTGCCCAGCGCTCATCTGCCGTCATGACCCGCACGTTGAGGCTGAAATCTGGCTCCAGGCATGCGTGGCTACAGTCCACCCGCTGCGGCCAGATCATCCAGCGCCTGGCGCAGCTTGCGCGCGCTGGCAACCAGCTCTGCTTCCTCCTGGTTATCCAACGGCGCTGGCAGCATCGCGATCAGCCCATCCCCACCTATCAAACTGGGCATGGCAAAAGTAATGTCGTGCACGTCCCCCATCTCAGCCACCGGCGCGCTGACGGTCAGGAGCGCACGCTGGTCGCGCAGCACCGCCTGTGTGATCCGCGCCAAAGCCGCGCCGATGCCGTAGTAGGTCGATCCTTTGCCCTCGATGATGCGGTAAGCCGCTCGGCGTACGCCGTCGTCCACCGCCTGGCGCGTTTCGCTGCTCAGATCAATGCCGCGGGCGCGCACATAATCCTCCAGCGGCACTGTGCCCACCGTCGCCAGCGACCAGGCCAGAACCTCGGAGTCGCCGTGCTCGCCCAGAACATAGGCGTGAACGTGCTCCGGGTCGACATCCAGATGGCGTCCCAGAATCGCGCGGAAACGTGCTGTGTCCAGCGTCGTTCCAGAGCCGATGACCCGGTGGCGGGGAACGCCCATCGGCGCGGCATAGTGCGCGGTGAGGTGCGTCATGATATCCACGGGATTGGTGGCCACCAGCAACACGGTATCGGGCGCACTGGCCACAATCTGCGGCACCATCGACTTGAAGATTGCAGCGTTCCTCTCCAACAGCTCCAGGCGCGTCTCACCCGGCTTTTGGGCGACGCCCGCAGTGATGATGACAACCGAGCAGTCGTCCAGGTCGCTGTACTCCCCGGCGCGGACGGCGACGGCGTGTGGAGAAAACGGCACCGCGTGGAGGATGTCCTCTGCCTCGGCCTGCGCTCGTTTGGCGTTGATGTCAACCAGGACGATCTCACGCGCGACGCCGCGCAACACTAGCGCATTGGCTGCGCCAGCACCAACATTGCCACTACCAACGATTCCTACTTTCATGGTGCCTCCTCGATCGGGTTGGATTATACGAGCGCGCTTCTCTGGGCAGATGGTAGCACGGGTTGCGAACTATTGGAAACGAGGGGGAGGTCAGCGCCAGCTTCGGCCAGGACAGCGCCAGCAACCCGCAAACCGCCCAAAGCGACCGCGGCGGTGGACTGGCCGGGAAACACGCTGTCACCTACCATCCACAGCCCCGGCGCCAGCCGGGGCCCCCAGCCGCGCAGCAGGCTGGTCTGGGGAAAGCCACCAACCCAGCCGTGATCCCGCCGCGTGAAGCGCTGAAATGTGACCGGCGTGCCCGGAATCACAAGATCGGCGGCGGCGCGCAAATCGGGCAACGCCCGCTCGGCCGCCGCCAGCATGGCGTCGAGATACTGCTGTTTGCGCGCCTCGTAGGCCGGACGGTCTTGCTCGAAAAGCCGCCACCAGGGACGCAGGTCGGTATGCGTGCTGATGGTGACAGCCCGGCGACCAGCCGGCGCGTGGCCGCCGTCCCAGGCCGGGCTGAGCGACACGAAGACACTGTTGCCCTCGCCCAGCGGCTCACGCACGACAACCTGGTGATGCAGCGCGGCGCTGTCTGAAACAGCAGTTGAATCGACGCCCGCGTACACCATGAACGCGCCCCAACCGTCCTGTGGTTGATCCGGCAAGCGGCGCAGGCGAGCAGGCATGTCGTCACCCAGCAGTCGCGCGATGTTCCAGGGCGGCAAGTTGGCGATCACCAGATCGGCGGGAAAGCTGTCGCCGCGTTTGGTCTGCACGGCGACGGGCCGACCTCGCTCGACAACGATGCGTGTGACCTGCTGGCGATAGCGCACGTCACCGCCGTTCTGGCGCACGGCTTCCGCCAGGGTCTCCGCAATCGCGCCCATACCACCCTGCAGGTGCACGACGCCGCGCCGTGGCAAGTCGAGTGCGGACGCGCCGTACAGGGCATTGGCGCGCTGGCTGGTCGTCTGAGCGGCGATCAGAAGCTGGGCATCGACGAAAAGCCGCAGACGCTCCGACGCGCCGCGCAGGTGAGCAGCCACCGGGCGGACTGCGTCGGCGGCCAGCCGCGGGCTGACGCGGTGCAGGTCGGCCAGCAGCCAACTAATGCCTTGGCCGGCCAGCTTGCCAGCCTCGCGCAGCGTCTGTGGCGGCCAGACTGGCTGACGCAGCGCCAGATCCCACAACGCGTCGGCGGTCGCTTCCTGCCAGCGCCAGAAAGAATTGGCCTGTGCGCCGAACGCGCGTCGCCGTTCCTGCCAGCGCTCCGGCCCCGTCCAGCGCGTGACGGCCGCGCCATCAGGGAGATGCACGGTCATCGCCGGGTTGGACGGACGCGCCGGCCAGCGATCGATACCTACGCTGCGCGCCACCAAATCCATCGGCCCGCCGGGATAGAAGCCGCCGGCCAGGGTCGCGCCGGCGTCGAAACGATACCCCTTGTGGATAGAAGGTGCCGGCGCAGCCGCCGGGATAGATGTGCGCCTCCAGCAGCGTGACATTCAGCCCGGCGCGCGCCAGCAGCGCGGCGGTGGTCAGCCCGCCGATGCCGGCCCCGATGATGACGACGTTGTTGACGTTCATGGCACTTTGTTCAGTCACCGGTCAACGACGGCGCCAGCGAAGCAAGCCGGCCAGACGCGCCAACCGCCAGCACAAGCACCGCGGCCGACGTCACCAGCGAGGACGAGCGGCGCGCCTCGGCCTGCCAACGGTCGAAGTCGAGACCGGCAGGGCTGCGCAGGCCGTTGAGCAGTCGGCGCGTTTGCCAGCCACGATAGGCGAAGAGCAGCGGCAGGTTCAGCGCCATGCCTAGACCGACCGGCCCCCAGAATGGATGAAGACGCAGCTCGATCTCGACTTCGTCGACCACTTCGGTCGTCTGCTCGTCGATGGCGACGAAGCTGTGGCGATGCTGCCAGCGACGCACCGGGCCGCGCGCCATCCGGTCCACAAAACCGGTCGCTGTGACGTTCTCGAAGCCTGCCACCCAGCGCATGGGCAGCGGTCCCATCCACAGCGTGAACTCCATCGATTCGCCTGCGGCCACGAGTTCCGGGGCGCGGTGAACCTGCGTCACGATGGGCGGCGGGGTGATAATAGCCATCGCGGCCGAGCGGCTGTGGAACGCAGCCACGACCTCGACCGGCGCCTGAACGCGGAAGCGGTGGAGATATTTCATCGGTTGAAGAACTGCGCCACAGTTTTGCTCGCCTGGAACTGGCGCATGTAGGGCGCCGTGTTTTCAGGCGTAAAGGGCCGCGGCTGGTCGACAAAGCGACTGAGCTGGTTATCAGTGGTGACGTTGGGGACCGCCAGCAGCTCCAGCAAGCTGCGGGTAACGGGCGGCGACGGCAGCAGAGCCTCCATCCCCCTGACCGCCAGGTTGATCAGGCTCATGGGCACGTGGATCAGGGTGCGCTTCTTGCCCAGCGCCTTGAGCGTCCGCCGCTCGATCTCCTCCAGCGTCAGCACTTCGGGACCGCCCAGTTCATACTCCTGGTGGATGGTCGCCGGGTCGTGCAGCGATTTGACCACCGCGGTTGCCACATCGCCGACCCACACGAGCTGAAAGCGCGCGTTCTCGTCGCCGATGATAGGGAAGATGATCGGCGTCAGCGGGATCAGGCGGGCAAAGGAGTTGGCGAACTCGTCCTCCGGCCCCCACACACTGGAGGGTCGAAAGGCTGTCCAGTCCAGCCCGGACTGGTCGACGTATTCCTGCGCCTTACCTTTGGAAGCCAGGAAGCGATAGGGCAGGCTGGAGTATGCGCCAAGCTGGCACATGTTGAGGAAACGGCGCACACCGGCTGCCTTGGCAGCATCGACGACGTTGACCGTGCCTTGGTAGTTGATCTCCTCGTAGGTCCGCCCGCCTTTTTCGATCGCGATCGCGACAGTGTGGATCACCGCGTTGGCGCCATGCATCACCGGCGCCAGCGTGGCGGGCTTCGTGACATCCCCTTGCACCAGTTCTACCGGAAGGCCGGCAAGCCGGCCTTCCTGCCTGGCGCGCTCCAGGCTGTTCACCATCACGCGCACTTGCTCGCCTTGCTCCACCAACTGTTTAACGATGTAACTTCCAATATAACCGGAACCACCCGTAACGACTATCATCTTAGCCAACTCCTTTGCCTTGCTTTTGTCGGACTTTTCTTGACAACGACTTGTGTCGGGGTGAATTATAGCACAACGGATATGTGGGTGTCAAGATTGTTGTGCGAAATTGTATAGCTTATCTTGACAAAGCTTTGACATTCTGTTATACTGCTTTCGTCGGCATGAAACGCGTCGTTCCGGCAACAAAAAGCATAAGAAAACAAAGCAAAGCAATGTGGCAGGCTCGGGCATTTGCCCGACAGCACAGCGTGTGCTGGCCAAAAAGATGTGCAAATTCCAAGAGGTGCGAACCATGTCAGAAAACAACGGAAACTCAAGAAACGCCAGCGAAGAACCGATCTACAACATCGGCGTGGTCGCACGAATGACCGGAATCCCGGTAGCCACGCTGCGAGTTTGGGAGCGTCGCTACGAGTTCCCTGAAGCCGGACGCACGGCTGGCGGCCACCGGCTCTATTCGGAGAGCGAAGTCAGCCGGTTACGCTGGGTCAAGTCCACCATCGACGAAGGGATGCAAACCTCCCAGGCCATCAAGGCGCTGCGCAAACACGAGCGCGATGGACGGATTCTGAGCCTCGAAACGTCGATGACCGGCTCGGCTGTGCAATCGGTGCAAGAAGTATCGAATCTCGAGGCATACCACAAGCGGCTGATTGGTGCGTTGATCAACAACGAACTGGACAAGGCCGATCAACTGTTGGGCGAGGTGCTGGCGATTTACTCCATGGACCAGCTCATTCTGGATGTGATCGGCCCCACGTTGGCCGACCTGGGTGAGGAATGGAGCGCCGGCAGGATCACGGTAGCCACTGAGCATCTCGCAACTGCGTTCTTACGCCAGCGATTGATTATGTGGCAAGCCGCCGGCCCTTCAGCTCATCCGATCCGTCCGGTCATTCTGGCCTGTGCGCCCGAGGAATGGCATGAAATCAGCCTGTTGATGCTGGGCGTTCTGCTACGCCGGCGACGCTGGCCGGTCGCCTATTTGGGCCAGGCCGTTCCATTGCCAGATCTGGCGAAGTTCGTACGCGATATCCGTCCCCCGGTTGTCATCACGGTGGCAATGACCGAGAAACCGGCGAGAGAACTGCACAATCTGGGCAAATGGCTGCCAGAAGCGGTCAGGACCGGTCGTCCTGTCATCGCCTACGGCGGCCGCGCGTTTAACATCAAGCCGGAGTTGCGGGACAATATGATCGGCACCTTCCTGGGAGCCACGCTGCTGGAAGGCGTCGATACGGTTGAGCGTATGTTACGCGAGACGACCGCCCTCACCGTTTGAGCACATCTTGACGTTCAACTTTTTCGGCAACGTCGAACGTCTTCGCACCTACTGTTTGCCCCTCTACAAGAAGTCCAACTTTTTCGGAAAAAGTTGGACTTCTTGTTGTTTGCCACTCTGCAAGCAAAGTAACCACGAATGTCGTTGCGAGGCTTGGCGAAGCAATCCCTCCGGTGCTTCAGAGAGATTGCTTTATCGGCGGCCTCTTCGCAATGACACCGAAGAACTTGGGCTACGGTGTGTTTACTGCGTCAGCGGCAGAGTGATGACGAAACGGCTGCCTTCCTCGTACTCGGCGTCCAGCGTCAACTGGCCGCCGTGCGCTTCTACGATCTGTTGCGCGATGGTCAGACCAAGTCCCAATCCCTGGGGAAAGCGCCGCTCGCGGACGCTGCGGTAGAACGGCTGAAAGACCTGCCGCTGCTCCTCTGGTGAGATACCCGGTCCCGTATCCTCCACGCTGATCCAGAGCTTGCCGTCCGATGTGCCTGCAGCGACGGAGATCTGGCCGGGCGCAGGCGTGTATTTGACAGCGTTGCTGAGCAGATTTCCCACCACCTGCGCCATGCGCGTCGGGTCGATACTAACAGCAGGCAGGTTTTGCGGGACGGCCGCGCGCCAGTCCAGCCCCTTTTCCAGCGCGGCGGCCCGCCAGGGCAGCAACACGGGCGGCAGCCACTCCTGTATCAGCACCTGCTCGCGCGCCAGCCGAACCTCGCCGGAGACCTGGCCATGCAACTGCGCCAGGTCATCCAGCAGCGGCTCGAGCCGCTCGATCTGGGCCTCGACACCGGCCAGCAACTCTTCCCGCAACGCCGGATCGTCGCCGGCCGCGCCGCGCAGCACATGGACGGCTGAACGCATCGCTCCCAGCGGCCGGCCCAACTCGTGCACAATGTTGGCCAGCGAGCGGCGGCGCATGTCCTCCAGCGTCCGCAGCCGCTCGGCAAGCTCGTTGACAGCGTTGGTCAGCGCCTGGATCTCGCCCGGTCCTTCCGGCACGATCGGCTCGATGCGGGCGCCGTGCGAAACATCCACTACAGCGCGCGCGGCGTGGTCGATGGGTCGTGCCAGCCGCACGGCCAGCACCGCGCCGACGAGTCCACCCAGCACTAACTCGACCAGCAGAATCCCGATCATCCACCAGCGCAACCGGGCGATCTGGTTCGCCACCCCTTCCAGGGTATGTGTCAGGGAAATCATGCCGATCAGGTGCTGGTCGACGCCGGTCACCGGTACCAACACCTCGGCGGTCTGGCGCAGCAGCCCGTAGGTCATCGAAACCCGTGGCTGCCCGGACTCCGCCAAAGCCTGAGCTTCGCTGGCAATCGCTGCCGCCGAGGCTGGCGAGTCCTGCTGCCCGCTGGCCGTCACCACGTTGCCTGCGGAGTCGTAGAGCACCAGGCTGCGATCGGCCTGCAACGAGATTCGCGCCAGAAACTGCTCGGCCAACTGGGGATCGCGCAGCACATCAGGGTTGCCGGTCACTGCCGTGGCGATGGTTCTCGCCTGCTGCTCCAAGTTGCTCGACACAGTGGTCAGCAACACCTGCGTTTCCAGGAGATACAGGGTGACCAGCGCCACGAGCGGGACGACCAGCAGGATCGGCAGGAGGTGGCTAAGGATGAATTGGCCGCGCAGAGATTTCATTGTGTATGGGGGTTGCTGAGGTTGGATAGGTCGTGTCCGACGGGCGGGGTGACCCGCCCCTACGCGTTCTGGGCCACCAGTTTGTAACCCTTGCCGCGGATATTGACGATGCGGCGCGGGTTGTCGGGGTCTTCCTCGATCTTTTCGCGCAGCCAGCGCACGTGGACGTAAACGCCCTGCGGTTCGCCTGAGAACTCGGCGCCCCAGACGCGCGCGATCAGGTCGTCGATGGACAACACAACGCCCGGCTCCAGCGCCAGCGCGTGCAGCACGTCGAATTCGCGGCTGGTCAGTTCCACCGGCCGGCCGGCGACACTGGCCGTGTGCCCGCGGGGGTCGATTACCAGATCACCGACCACCAGCCGCTCCGGCTCCTGTGCTGCTGTGGTGGAAGCAGCCCGCCTCAACACAGCCTTGACGCGCGCCAGCAGCACATCGGAATTGAACGGCTTGGTGATGTAATCGTCCGCGCCCAACTCCAGACCGAGGATGGTGTCCAGCTCGCGCCGGCGAGCCGTCACGAAGATCACCGGGATGTCGAGGCGCTTGAACTGCTGCACCGCTTCCAGACCATCCATGCCAGGCAGACCAACATCCAGCAACACAAGATCGGGCCGGTCGCGTTGAGCGATGGCCAGACCATCTTCAGCGGTGGCTGCCGTGCTGGTGCGATAGCCGGCCTGTTCAAGCTGCAAGGCCAGGCTGCGGCGCAAGAGGGAGTCGTCGTCCGTTACGAGAATGTGTTGCGTCATTGGCGGAGCTATCGAAAAAAGGTGAAGACTGCGAGAAGGTGCCGGAGACTTTCGGAAGTCCCCGGCACCTGACTGTCACCCCTCTATTCTACCACCGTTCACACAATCACGAAATGACGCCGCCGGGCGGCAATGCCGCTCATCCGCTCACGCCTGAACGCGGCTCACCAGCGTTACAACACTCAACACCACGACCACCAGCGCGATGATCCCGGCAACGCGCAGCGCCTGCGGCCGCTGGCCGGGCTGAAAGTGACGGTAGGCCAGCACCAGGAAGCCCAGCAGGAACCACGCGCCCAGCGCCAGCATCGCAAGCTCGTTCACTGTCAGCAGCGAGCGACTGGCCTGCGCAACCGTCCCCAGCACGCCACTGGTCCGACTGCTGTCCGCCTGGCCCGCTTGCTCCTGCGCCAGCGCCAGGTTATGGCGAATGTCGCTGTCGCGCGGCGACAGCTCGGCAGCCTGCTGGTAGAGAGCCAGCGCGCGGCCTGGGTCATTTTGCAGCATCGCGACATTGCCGAGGTTGTAGAACACCACCGCGTCCTCGACGCCCTGATCCAGCAGTTGCTGGTAGATCGTGCCAGCCTGGTCAAGATGGCCGGCTGCGACCAGCTCGTTGGCAGCTGCCGTGGCCCGCCGGTCGGCCTGAACTGTACCAGACATCGCCTCGGTAGCCGCGGTCAGTCCGATTATCAGCGCCCCGGCAACAAGCGCCAGGAAAAGTATGCTTCGCTTCTTCATATTCCTCACCATTTACAGTTCCACATCGAGGGCCTGGACCAAGCCCTCAACCTCCGCAAGGAGGTCGCTGGCATCGCCCGCAGGCGCAGGCGCATAGCCGCGGATCTCGCTGGCCGTCAGCACTTCCTGTATCCGCGCTGTCAGCGACGGCGGCACGCCGCGCGCCAGCAACAGACTGGCCATCTGCGATTGCGTCAAGCCTGCGGTGGGCTGGCCCAGCCGCGCGCTGAGGTAGTCGTGCAGTATCTTGCCCGCGGCGCGACCGTCCTGCGGGTTGCTGTTGCGCGCCTCGCGCAGGGCTTTGTCGGCCTGCTTGCGCGCCTGTCGCTTCTGCCTGTCTGCGTTGCCAATGCTTCCGTTGCGATAGGCCTGCCAGCCGCGCTGCCCAACCACTAGCGCCACGGGCACGCCCCACAAGAGCCAGTACAGCGACTGCTGAGTGACCGGTTCGTCTGCCACGGCCCAGGTGTCCGGAGCTGCTTTGACGGGCAGCAGAGCGGGCTGCGCCGCGACCGGTTGTGGCGGAGCCTGAAGGCCGCTGGCAACCGGTGCCGCAGCAGGTGCTGCTGCATCAGCAGCAACCGCCACAACTGAGGCATCCGTCGCCACGGTCTGATACTCGCCCGCGGTCGGATCGAAATAGCTGAACTCAACGGGCGGCAACGTCAGATTACCTGCCGCAGTGGGCATCAACACACGCTCGTAGCTGCGTACCCCAACAATGTGTCCGTCGCGCACGTCGGTCTGAGTCTGCGCCTGGCTGTCGAAGACGCGCCAGCCAGCAGCGTCGGGCCAGATCGGGTCATCCACGGTCTCCACGTTGCCCTGGCCAACCACGGTCACGCGCTGAGTGACAGGCTCGCCGACCTTGCCATCGGTGGAATCGACCTCGGCAGAGATGTCGAAGTTGCCCACCGCTCCGGTGAAGCTGGCCGGCGCGTTGGCCGGCAGCGGCTTGACGTTGAGCGTAACCGGCTGCGATGCAATCTCGGCGCCGGAGGCGGAGAAAAAGTCGCCCGGTATCTGCATCCGTCCCGGCTCGATGGTTACCTCGCCGGCGACCGTCGGGAACAGCGCGGTCTTTAGCTCGGTGACGGAATAGGGTCGCCCGCCGGCCTGCGTGCGATACTGGACCTGATCCGGAAGTTCCTTGCTCCAGAAGCCGCTAAACGCCGGCGCGTTGTAGGTGATCTGACCAAGCGGGGAGACCGCGCGATAAAGACGTAGCGAGTAGAGTACCTGCTCACCCTGGTAGGGTGTCGCGTTGTCAACCACGGCCTCCAGATAGTAGTCCTGGCCAGTCAATCCGGCTGGCGGGTCGATCACCTGAGCGTCGCTGCCGGGCATCACTGGAATCGATGTGCTACCCAGGAGTCCGGGGCTCTGCGTTTGCAACCACTGGTCAAGCTGGTTGAGCATATCCATCGGATCGCCATTGAAGTTGAACAGATTGGGCAGGCCGCCCGGCGACAGTGGTGCAGCCGGCTGCGGAGAAGTTGCCTGCGGCTGGCCCGTGCCCTGAGTGACGGTGACCGGAATTGGCTGCGTTGTCTCCTGCTGGCCGTTGACGGTTACGACCAGCGCCGGAATGACCAGATCGCCGGTGCGCAGGGGCTGCAAGCGATACTGGTAACTGGTGGAGACACTGCTGGCGCCGTTGATCGAGGTCATCTGGGTGCTGCTGCTGGTGCCCATGATGCGGAAGCCGTCCAGCGGCGGCAAGGCCGGCTGGCCAGCGCTGCCCGCGGACGAGTCGACACTCACCGTGAACAGCAACATGTCGTCGGTGGTGATCTGATCGCGATCGACGGTCGCGCTGACAGTCGGCGCCTGCGCGCTGGCAGGCAATGCGCCCAGCACCAGCAAAAGCAACGCGGCTGCAACAATCAAGAGTTGTTTCGTTTTGTTCATGGTTGTCACTCCGACCTGGAAGCTGGCAGCAATCCAGTTACCCACGCATAGCCCGACGAAGCGCCGTCCGAGATCCACCGACCGCCCGTTGATACACCTTCGCCCGCCATGTCCAGCGCATCGCCAACCCAACCAGACACCGAATTGGCGGCTCGTTTCAGGGCAGTCGGCTCCGGACGATCACCGGAGCCCGGATGCCACGCAATCTCCTTCTCGGCGCCAGACGTGACCAGATGTGCCTGCGCCTGCACGTCGAACGGCAGGCTCACCCGGGCTGTCGCATCAGCCGACACGCTGGCCAGCGGCACAGCCGCGGAGCCGCTGATCTGTGCGTAGGCGCCGTCCAACTCACTGGCGAAGGGAATCCACGCCTCCAAAGCCAATTCGCCATCGAACACAGTATCGGGGGCCAGACTTGCGCCGACCACCCCGTTCAACAACATACCATCGCCACTGATGCGCGCCCAGCCGTTGATGGCCAGCGGTTGCGCATCAACGCCCAACCACTGCGCTGTAGCGCCGACACCGTACGCGCCGCCGACCTCGACGAAGGACGCGCCCTCGGCCGGGCTGAACTGCCCGTTGACGGCGACCTGTGTTCGTTGCCATACCGGCAGCGAATTGGGGATCAACTCGCTGCGCTGGGCGATATCCAGCAACGGCCCAACCAGAGCAACCTGCCCGGGGTCGTTGACCGTCACGTTGCCGGCCAGATAGACCAGCGGTTCCTCCGTGTCAATGACCAGCGTAGCCCGCTGGCCGGCAGGGATCGACAATCGCATCGATCCTCGCTGGCTGGCAGCATCAATAGCCAGACCCGTACCGAAGTTGAAGAAGAGATACTGGCGGTCATCTTTGAGCGGCGCATGGAGGTGCGCCAGACTGGCGCCGCTGTCCAACCCGACTTCAGCCAGAGCGGGCGTCACGACCCGCGCCTCATCCAGCAGGCCAAAGCTGGGAAACGGAACCTGCGCGGTGCCGTGCAGCTGCTGAATGTGATTTTCGTCGTCCAGGGTCAGCGTCAGATCCGCTTTGGGCAGGACGATCTTTCCTACCGGTAGTGTCAGCGTCAGGTCGTCGTCAATAGCGACGGTCGCACCGGAGGGCAGTACACCTTCACCACCGTTCAGCGCGTTTACTGCCGTGCGGGCAGCCAGCAGCGTCAACGGGGAAGCAGCGGGCAAGTCCGTTTCCAGCGTACACTGGGCTGCCTGGCACTGCAAGGTATAGCCTTTGCTCGTCGGGCTGGACTGACCGGCCAGCGGCGCAGCGAACGCGCTGGTGACCGCCACGCTTGCCAGCATGCCTGCCGCCAGGATGGTCGCTGTGAGCTTGTGTTTGAGTGAGATATTCATGACTTCTTGTTCCTCGGACGATCCGGGGTGATAGTCGCTTCGCACAGGTGCCTGTCACTTTCGGCTCCATTCGCTTCGCTGCCGAAGCCTTCTAAAAGCAACTGTCACCTAACTGAGCGCCTACCAATCCTGTACCGGCGGGCGGGCGCGGACCCGTAAGATCTGGCCCAGGCGCTGCTGCAAGGTGTCGGAGTTACGCGCGACGGCTGCCAGCAGTTGGCGGGCCTGGTCTTCGGTCATCCGCTGGCCAGGAGCGAGCTGCATGTCTTCACGTGGCTGCTGCTGGCTGTCCTGCGGTTGTTCGCCGGCGCCCTGACCCTGCTGCGGATCGTTCTGCTGCTGGTCTTGTTGGCCACTCTGCGCCTGATCCTGTTGATCCTGCGACTGGCTATCCTGGTTCTGCTGATCCTGCTGGCCTTGCTGATCCTGATTCTGCTGGTCTTGTTGGTTCTGCTGGTCCTGGTTGTTGATCCTGATTTTGCTGGTCCTGGTTCTGCTGGTCCTGGTTCTGCTGGTCTTGGTTCTGTTGATCTTGATTCTGCTGATCCTGGTTCTGCTGGTCTTGGTTCTGCTGATCTTGCTGTTGTTGCTGCTGCTGTTCTTGCAGCTTTTGCAACGCCAACTCCAGATTGATCTTGGCATCCTGATCATCCGGGTTGCGCAGCAGGGCCGCGGTGTAATCATCGACAGCAGCTTGCCAGTCTTCGCCGTTGAAGGCCGCGTTACCGGCGTTGAAGTGCGCGTTCTGCGCCAGCGCGTCCGACTCGTCGACCTGCAGCGCCTTCTGCAACTGCTTGAGCGCTTCCGCGTAGTCACCCTGGCGATAGAGCGCGTTGGCGGCGTTGTAGTATGGTTCGGCCAGCTCAGGCGACTTGACTTGCGCTTCCTGGTAAGCCTGCAGCGCTTCGTCGTAAGCCTGCTGCGCAAACGCTTCGTTGCCAGTGTCGGTCAGCTTGGGCGCTGAGGCGCTGCACGCGCCGGCCAGCAGCGCGGAGGCTAGCATCACGAGTATGATCAGTGTTTTTTTCATGAGATGATTCCTGTAATGCGACGACTTACCCTCACCCCAGCCCTCTCCCTCGGGGAGAGGGGACCAGAGTAAAGCGTGTCGTGTGCTCATCCAATGCCTTTTGCACGGGGAGCAGGGACCAGAGTGGCGGAGACTGGCGACTTTCGTTCGATGCGATCCGGGATCAGTTCGGAGGCTACCAGGGCCAGCAGGGCCAGCGCCAGGAAAAGCTGGTAGCGCTCGATGCGGCGCACGGCCAGCCGGCTTTGCAGCTCAGCCTTCTGCAGGCCGTCGATCTCCGTCAGCAGGCTGTCCAGTTCGGTGCCCGCCGCGGTAGCCTGGAAGTATTCGCCGCCGCCGACCTCGGCGATCTTCTGCAAGGTTGTCGCGTCCATACGCGAGATGACCGGGTTGCCGTTCGCGTCCTTCTTGAAGCCGACCACGCGGCCTGTCTGGTCGGTCTCCGGCACCGGTTCGCCGTCGGGCGTGCCAAAGCCGATGGTGTAGATCAGGACGCCCTGATCGGCCGCTTCTTTAGCTGCCGCGACCGGGTCGGTCTCCACGTCCTCGCCGTCGGTCATCACCACCAGCACCTTCTGGCTGGCCAGCTTTTCATCGAACGCCTTGGTCGCCGTGCGGATCGCGTCGCCGATCACCGTGCCAGGCCGGGAAATGACACCCGGCTGGGCGTTTTCCATATAGCTCAACGCGGTCATGTAGTCCGAGGTCAGCGGCACCTGCACGAAACTGGCGCCGGAAAACAACACCACACCGATCTCGTCGCCGTTGAGCTTCTGCATCAGGTCCTGGATCTCCAGCTTGGCGCGCGCCAGCCGGTCAGGCTTGACATCCTGCACCAACATACTCTGGGACACGTCCAGCGCCACCATCACCTGCAGGCCCTCCTGATCGACCGACTGCGTCTCGCTGCCCCACTGAGGTCGTGCGATGGAGACGATGAGCAGGGCGAGGGCCGTCAGCCACAACGCCGTCCGCCAGCGCCGTCCGCGCCAGTTGACGCTTTCGCTCAGGCGGGCCAGCAGGCCGGGGTTGCCCAGTCTGACCAGCGCACGCTGGCGCTGTTTGTGAGCCCAGTAAACGAACAGGGCTGCCAGCGGCACCAGCAGCAGGGCTGCCAGAAAAGACGGATGTTCGAAGCTCATGGAATCCTCCTGAAGAGGGTCTGGCTCATGACCAGTTCAGTCAGCAGCAGCAGCAGCGCCGGGATCATCAGCCAGCCGGCCAGCTCGTTGTACTGGTTAAAGACCTGCACCTCAACCTTCGATTTCTCTAACTGGTCGATGGCGTCATAGATCGCCTTCAAGCCCTGAGTGTCCTGCGCCCGGAAATACTTGCCGCCGGTGATCTCGGCGACCTGCTTCAGCGTCTCCTCGTCGAGCTGGCTTTCCTGGTACGTCACCTGCGTGTTGCCGAAGAAGTCGCTGACAGGCACCGGCACCTGGCCTGGCCTGGCCGCGCCAACGGTGTAGATCTTGATGCCGAGGGTCTTGGCTGCTTCAGCCGCAGTAACCGGGTCGATCTCGCCGGCATTGTTGACGCCGTCAGTCAGCAAAATGACGACCTTGCTCTTGGCGTTGCTCTGAGAGAGCATGTTGGCGGCATTGGCGACGCCAAGGCCGATGGCCGTGCCATCGTCGATCCCCAGGTCTGGGGCCAGTTCAACTTGCCCCAGCGACCGCTCCAGCGCGTTGCGATCCAGCGTCAACGGCGTCTGGTTGAAGGCCTCGCTGGCGAAAACCACCAGACCGATCTTGTCGTAGGCGCGCTTCTCGACGAAGCTACCGATAACCTCTTTGGCTGCCTCCAGCCGGTTGGCGGGTTGAAAGTCCAGTGACGCCATGCTGCCGGAAATGTCCAGCGCCAGCGCGATATCCACACCTTCGCCCTTGATGGTCTCCTTGCCCTGCACGATCTGCGGGCGAGCCAGCGCGATAACCAGCATCGCGATAGCCAGCAGGCGCATGGCGGTCAGCAGCGGTCGCAGCGCAACCCGCCACGAACGCGGCAAGTCGCGTGTCATCCCTGCCGCCGGATGAGTCATGGCCGCCGGGCCGGTTGACTGGCGACCCAGCAAGTGGCGGGCGGCCAGCACGGCTACCAGCAGCAGCAGGCCCAGCAGCCAGGGGTTGGCAAATTGAAAGTTGCTGTTCACGCGGCCACCTCCGATGTCTGGTGCTGTTGGCGCGTGTTGCGCCGCTTCGCGGGCTGGTCAGGCGTGTTGCTCTCCTGGACCACAGGCTGCGGCTTGGTCGCTTCCACGATGAAGCGGGCGGTAGCCAGCAAGTAAGCGGCGCTTTCAAGATCTGGTCGGAAGGTCGAGAATTTGATCAGGTCGCTGTCCTGCAGGAAGAGCATGAGCTGCGACTTCACGTCCTCCACCATGTCGGTGCGCTTCAGGTCAGCACGGATCTCGGTGGTAGTGCGTTCGAGCGCCGGCACGCCGAAGCGCTGCTCGATGTAGGTGCGGACGGTGTCAGACACCAGGGTGTAATATTCCTTGAAACGTTCCTGCTCCGGCAAACGCATGGCCTCGATGGCTGCCAGTGCATCCAGCGCCCGCTGGTACGGCGGCCGGTTGTCCACAGCCGCCACAGTGCGCCGCCGCCAGAGAATCACTGCCAGCGCGGCCAGTGCGATACCTACCAGCGCGGCCACGATCCATGGCCAGACGGCCGACATTGGCAGGCTGGCCTGGCCCTTGATGTCGCGCAGTTCGCTGTCGCCCGGCTGCAAAACCGATGCCAGTGTCACTACCACAGGCGCAGCAACTACGGTTTGCAGGCCGCCGCTTCCGTCAGTAACAGCGATCTCGACCTGCGGTGTCGTAAACGACCCGGGGCTGAAGAGCCGCGCATCGATGACGGCGCTGGTGGTCTCGCTGCCGTCGCCGTTTTCGGTGGTCGTCGCCCGCGATTGGCCGGCTACCGCGAAGTCGCCCCACGGCTGGTCGGCTGGCAAGACAGGCATCACCACGTAGTAGCCGGCCGGATGCGTCACCGCCACGGTCACGGGAATTGGATCGCCGACGGTGTAATCGCCGTCAGGGATGCTCAGGGTGGCAGAAACCGGCCCAATGGCCTGTGCGCCGGCCTGTCCGGTGAAAACCAGGATCCAGGCTGCCAGCACCCAGAAGGCCAGGAAAAATGTTCGTTTCATAGTTGGTATTGTCCGCTAAAGTTCCTAGTAGGCGCTTCAGCACCGTTCCGGGGCGCTGAAGCGCCTACTACGAACCACAATTGCATCAGTGGCGCAGTCGCTTGTAGCGTTCCTGGAAGAAGGCAGCCAGCGGCGCGACGTAGTCCTGTTCGGTGCCGATGTCGATATGATCGACCGCGGCCTGGCGAAACGCCCTGACCTTGCCGGCCCGCGCATGCTCGACCCGCTGGCGGAACGCTGCCCGCCACGCCTTGCTGCCGGTGTCAACCCAGTGTATCTCGCCGGTTTCCGGGTCTTCGATTGCCAGCAGGCCCACATTGCCGATCTCCGACTCCAGCGGGTCGTGCAGATCGACCGCGATCAGGTCGTGGCGGCGATTGGTGGTCGCCATGGCGACACGGTAACTCTCCGGGTCGGCGATGAAGTCAGAGACCAGGAAGATGATGCTGCGCCGCTTGAGGATGTGGTTGACCTTTTCCAGCGCCATGCGAATGTCGGTGCCCTTGCTCTGCGGCTCGAATGCCAGCAGCTCGCGCACCAGCCGCAACACGTGCTTGCGGCCCTTGCGCGGTGGGATGAACAGCTCCACCTGGTCGGTGAAGATCAGCAAGCCGACGCGGTCGTTGTTGGTGGTGGCCGCGAAGCTCAGCACGGCGGTCAATTCGGCTGCCAGCTCGCGTTTGAACTGCTGCACCGACCCAAAGTTCTCCGAGGCGCTGGCATCGACGACCAGCATGACAGTCAGCTCGCGCTCCTCGACATAGCGCTTCACGTATACCTCACCGGTGCGCGCGGTCACATTCCAGTCGATGGTGCGGACCTCGTCTCCAGGCTGGTAGGGGCGAACTTCCTCGAATTCCATGCCCCGCCCCTTGAAGATCGAGTGGTACTCACCGGCAAAACTGTCGGTAACCAGCCGCTTGGTGCGGATCTCGATGTGGCGGATTTTCTTGATCAGGTCGTTGCTCAGCATTGGGTTTCCTCAGGGGAGTTGGCAGGTGGCAAGTTACAGATAACAAGTGATTTGTCCCTGCTTTCCCTGTTTTCCTTCGTTTCCCGTCTTTCCCTGCCCTACGGCACCGGCGTGTAGTCCAGAATGCGGCGCACGATGTGGTCGCTGGTGATGTTCTCAGCTTCGGCTTCGTAGGTCGTGATGATGCGGTGGCGCAGCACGTCGGGCGCGATGGCCTTGATGTCTTCAGGCGTCACGAAACCGCGGCCTTGCAGGAAAGCGTGGGCGCGCGATGCCAGGATCAGGTTGATGCTGGCCCGCGGCGAAGCGCCGAACGCAATCAGGCTGTTGAGGTCGGCCAGGCCGTTGTTGCCCGGCTGGCGGGTGCGCACCACCAGATCCAACACGTAGTCCTTGATCTTCTCGTCAACGTAGACCTGCTTCACAAGTTCGCGGCTGTGCAGCAGATCAGCCGGGCTGACCACCGGGTTGACCGTGGGTAGCGTCGCGCCGGTCATGCGATCCATGATCACCCGCTCCTCGGCACGATTGGGGTAATCCACCTTGACCTTAAGCATGAAGCGGTCCACCTGCGCTTCGGGCAGCGGATAGGTGCCCTCCTGCTCGATGGGGTTCTGGGTCGCCATCACGAGGAACAGGCTGTCCATCTTGTAAGTGGTGTCACCAATGGTTACCTGACGCTCCTGCATGGCTTCCAGCAGCGCGCTCTGCACCTTGGCCGGCGCGCGGTTGATCTCATCGGCCAAGATCAGGTTTGCAAAGATCGGCCCCTGATGGACGCTGAACTCAGTGGTGCGCGGGTTGTAGATCTGCGTGCCCACCAGGTCAGCCGGCAGCAGGTCGGGCGTAAACTGGATACGGGAGAAGTGCGCGTTGACGGCCTGGGAAACGGTCTTGATCAGCAGGGTCTTGGCGAGGCCGGGGACACCCTCCAACAGCACATGGCCGTCGGCCAGCAGGGCGATCAGCACCCGCTCGACCAGCGTTTCCTGACCGACCATCACCTTATTGATCTCGGCCAACAGGTCTTGCAAATAGCCTGCCTCCTGTCGGACGCGTGCGTTCAGTTCACGCACTGTTGCAGCCTGAACAGCTTCGCTGCCCGTGAAAACTGGGCCTGCCACTGCGTAGCCGTTCGTTCTGGTGACCTCTGGGGTCGATGTGATTGTCATTGTCATGCCTCCTGATTGGGCGTGATAGGATTCCCGGCAAAGCCAGGATGGGTTGCAACGTTTTGGTTTTTATCTTACCAGCCAGCCGGCTCTGCGGCTTTAAGCGCAATGTTGAGTTGTCTTAAGCGTGTCTTAAGACATCCCAACAATCGTGCTAAACATGACCTAGGTCATTGTCTTCTATCCATGACCTGTCATAGAATGAGGCAGCTTGATTGAGGCCAGACATGCGGCCAGCTTTGCACACAGCGAGTCGCGGCAGCAGTCCAGCCAGCGAAAATACATCGAGGCCGAGGAAGGTCATCAGACAGGGGCCGGCAACTGGAAAAGGAGCAACCCTTGACCATCGCGCTTTCATACACCGACCACGCGTTGCTGCGAATGCAGCAACGCAACATCTCTCTCAGCGACGTGGAGTTTGTTGTTGTTGCCGGTCAGCGCATCTGGTGCGCCGGCGCGTTACACTGCTTCCTTGGAAGGAGACAACTCTCAAGAACAGCTCAACTCAAGACCCGAGATCGTCAGTTGGAAGGCATAACGGTACTGCTAGACTCGCACGATCAGTGCTCTGTCATCACCGTGTATCGAAATCGCGATGGCCTGCGGTCGATTCGGCGCAAGGCCAAGTTCAATCGTAAGCTGACCGCCCTCCAGAATTGACGCACTAGTTGCCGGTCCCTGTTTGCAGACTCCTCACCCTCCTCGTGACAGTTTTGACAAACCCCCGTCGCGGGTCTAAAATCCTTCGGTACTCTCCACGAACAGACACCCGAAGGATTTCACCATGACAGATCTCGACAACCGTTCCCGCAATCGACTCCTTGTGGTGCTCTTCGTCGGCGTGCTGATGGGCGCGCTTGACATCGCGATCACAGCGCCCGCCCTGTCGCTGATTCAAAGCGACTTCGGCGTCGACGCTCGTTCGATCACCTGGGTTTTCACAATCTACACCCTGGCCAACCTCCTGGGCACGCCGTTTATGGCCAAGCTGTCCGATGTGTTTGGCCGGCGCAGCATCTACGTGCTCGATGTGCTGCTCTTCGCGGCAGGTTCGCTGGTCGTGGCGTTGTCGCCCTCGTTTGGCGTGCTGCTGCTGGGCCGCGCCATCCAGGGCTTCGGCGCGGGCGGCATCTTCCCTGTGGCCGGTGCGGTCATCGGCGACACCTTCCCGCCTGAGAAACGCGGCGGCGCGCTAGGCTTGATCGGCGCCGTGTTCGGCGTAGCCTTCCTGATCGGCCCCATCGTCGGCGGGGTGGTACTGCTGGTTGCCAACTGGCACTGGCTGTTCCTTATCAACATTCCCATCGCCGCCGCGCTGGTCATCGGCGCGCTGCGCCTGGTGCCCAACACCCGACCGCAGATCCGGCGGCCCTTCGACTGGGCAGGCATGGCGGTGATCCTCGTGCTGCTGACCGCGCTGGCTTTCGGCATCAGTCAGATCGACGCCAACAACTTCCGAGCCAGCCTCGGGACAGTACAGGTCTGGGGCAGCTTGCTGCTGGCGTTCATCCTGATGCCGGTCTTCTGGTTTATCGAGCAGCGCGCAGCCGATCCGGTCCTCTCGCTCGATCTGTTCCGGTCGCGCCAGATGGGACTGGCCAACCTGTTCGCCGGCGGCTCGGGCTTTGCCGAAGCAGGCGTATCCTTCGTGCCGGTGCTGCTGGTGGCCGCGCTGGGCGTCACCGCCTACATGTCCAGCATCATGCTGCTTCCGGTGGTGCTGGTAATGGCAATCGGATCGCCTTTGGCAGGTCAACTGCTGGACCGCCGCGGCTCGCGCTTCGTGATCACCGTCGGCACGGCCTCGCTGGCCATTGGCCTCATCGCAGTCGGCTTACTCCCCATCACCACCGTCAGCTTCTACGCCGCGGCTGTGCCGGTCGGCATTGGTTTGGCCTTCCTGCTGGGCGCGCCGCTGCGCTACATCATGTTGAGCGAGGCACAGCGGTCGCAGCGAGCGGCCGCACAGGGTTCGCTGGCGCTCTTCACGCGAATCGGCTACCTGGTAGGCGCGGCGTTGGTAGGCGCCGTGGCTGCGTCAGGCGGGGGCAGCGTGGAAGGCTGGCAGCACGCATTCCTGATTCTGGGCATCGTATCAGTGGGGTTGTTCTTTGCGACCTTCGCACTCAAACGACGCCCCGCAGAATTGGAGGCGGCAGAACACAACAATCCACCGATCACCACCGCCCAACCGACAACTTGATTCGGCTGCCGTTCAATCTTGACAGCACCTTCCTCTGTGGTTAGAATTGCAACTGACCGACCGGTCAGTCAGCACTATAACATTTCAAGACCACAGAGAGAAACATTATGACTTCCACTTCCGACGATCTCCCGATCGAGGCCGGCGGCGCACCCGACGACGCCTCGGACAAACTCGACTTCAAGAAGATCCTGCCCATCTTCGTCATCGTTCTGATCGACTTGATGGGACTGACGATCATCATTCCCCTGCTGTCGCTGTACGCGGCGGCTTTTGGTGTAACCGCGTTTACGGTCGGAGTGCTGGGCGCTACCTACCCGTTGGCGCAGTTCATCGGCGCGCCGATTCTGGGCCGCCTCTCTGACCGCTATGGCCGTAAACCAATTCTGCTGATCAGCCAGGTCGGCACGCTGCTTGGCTTCCTGTTGCTTGGCTTGGCAGGCAGCATCCTGGTATTGTTCATCTCACGGCTGATCGACGGCCTGTCGGGCGGCAACATCGCCACGGCGCAGGCGGTTATCACCGACAACACCAACGAGAAGACCCGCACGCAGGGGTTGGGTTTGATCGGCGCAGCGTTTGGTCTCGGCTTCGTGATCGGGCCGGTGATCGCGTTCCTCTCGCTGCAGGCCAGCGGCAACAACTACAGCGCGCCGGCCTTCGTCGCCGCCGGTTTTTCGCTGATCTCGATCCTGCTGACATGGTTCTGGCTGGAAGAATCGCACCCGGTGGAAAAGCGCGGCCGGGCGACGCAGCAATCCTCTGTTCTGTCGTTGCGCGGCCTGCTGGATGCGGTGAAACATCCCACGGTGGGCTTTCTGTTGATCCTGATCTTTGCCCAGCAGGTTGCTTTTGGCGGCTTCGAGCAGTTGCTGTCGCTGTTCACCCTGACCAGCCTGGGGCTGGGCGCTTCAGGCAACTCGATCATTTTCGTCTACGTCGGTGTCATTGTGGTGGCAGTGCAAGGCTATTTCATCGGCAAATGGGCGCGGCGCTTTGGCGAGCGGCGCTTGATTCTGGCCGGACTGGCGACGCTGACCATCGGGTTGACCATGATGGCGTTCACGCCCGCGGTGCCGCCGCCGTTCTATTCGCAAGCGAGCTTGCAGGCAGAGCTGAGCGGTGAACGCACGCTGCCAGGCGAAACGCCACCCACTCAGGGCGTGGCCGCCGAGATACCAGACGACAGCAACACAGGCTGGAGCGGGCTGATATGGCTGCTGGCAGCCATGTTCCCGATTGCCGTCGGCGGCGGCATGCTTCAGCCCAGCATCAACAGCATGATCACTAAGCGAGTCGCATCCGACGAACAAGGCGGAATCCTGGGCGTCAGCACGGCGTTTCTCAGCGCGGCCAATTTTATCGCCCCGCTGATCGGCGGCGCCCTCTTTGCAGCTATCGGACCCAGAGCGCCCTTCGTTTTCTGGGGCCTGTTGATGGGCCTGCTGCTGGTGCTGGCTTTCAGATCGATTGCGCCAGCTGGCGCACCACAGCCAGCATCTGCCCCATCCGGCACATGAGTTGTCGGCGGTCCAAAGAGACGTTACGTAGTCTTGCAAGTGACTCCCGCTCTGGCCGGTCTTTACGAAGCACCCTGAGGTTCCTCCGAAGAACCTGACCGAGCCAGCGCCGGAAGTTGTTTGTTGACGCGTTCTTAGTCTTTGCACGGGTGATGATCACCCGAATATCCAGACTCCACAGGAGATAATCAATGTATCCAATCGTGCTTTCCCTTCACTCGATCGTTCGCTGGTTGGTCGTCATCTTCGGCGTGATCGCCGTGGTGCGCGCCTTCATCGGCTGGTTTGGCGGCCGACAATGGCAGCAACTGGATGACCGCCTCGGCCTTGGATTCACCACAGCCCTTGATATCAACCTGTTGCTGGGCCTGCTGCTTTATCTCTTCCTGAGCCCGATCACCACCGGCGCGTTCAAAGACTTTGGCGCCGCCATGGGCAACAGCAGCGTGCGTTTCTACGCCGTCGAGCACATCTTGATTATGATCGTCGCCGTCGTGCTCGCACACATCGGGCGGTCGCGGTCGAAGAAAGCCGCTGATGACAGGGGCAAGTTCAAGCGGGCAGCCATCTTCTTTGGCCTGGCGATGCTGGCCGTGCTGCTAGCGATTCCGTGGCCGTTCCTGGCAGCGGGAGCTGGCCGCGGTTGGTTGTAGTTAACTGTTGGCAGCGTCCCCGACGAGCGTGAATTTAGTTGGTAAAGTGTGACGTCACAACAAATTCGCTATCGTGTCAGGAGAATCGATGACCGCACAGGATGTACCGTTTTCTGAGGCCCCGGAGGCCGCACAGCCGCGCTTCAGCGTCTGGCGTTCTGTCAAGATCGGCACCTTTCACATCGGCTCCTCGATGACCGATGTGCTGCTGTCGGGCATCTGGAACCGGGTGATGATCACCGATCTGGGCGTAGTGGCCTGGCCGGTGAGCCTGCTGCTGGCAGCGCGCTACTTCCTGTCGCCACTGGCGATCTGGGCCGGCCACCAGTCCGATACGCACCCAATCTTCGGCACACGCCGGACGTGGTACATCTGGCTGGGGCGTCTGATGATGCTACTGTCGCTCTTGCTGCTGCCGCCGTCGGTCGGGCTGATCGCCAGCGGCGTCAACGCGACGCTGGGCTGGACGCTGGCCGTCCTGTCGCTGCTGGTTTACGGCACCGGCACGTCGATATCGGGAGCGCCCTATCTGGCGCTGGTGCACGACAGCGCGCCCTACGAAAAGCGCGGCCAGGCCGTCAGCATCACCCAGTTCATGCTGGTTGTCAGCTTCGCCTTCATCCCGGTGATCTACGCGCGGGTGATGCCGGTCTACAGCCAGGCGGATTTCTGGCGCATCGTCATCCTCGGCATGGTCGGCGCGGCGATCTTCTGGGTGATCTCCATCGCCGGCGAGGAGCGGCGCAACCCTGTCAAAATCGCGCCAGCCGCCGATGCAGCGCCGCCAGCCTCGCTACGGGAGAACCTGCGCGAGATATGGAGCGACGAACGCACTCGACGCTACGCGCTCTTCCTGGCGGTGTCGGCCTTTTTCGCCTTCATGCAAGACGCGGTGCTGGAGCCATTCGGCGGCGACGTGTTCAAGCTGACCGTGGGCGAAACCACCCGCTTCAACGCCTACTGGGGCACCGGTGTGCTGATCAGCATGATCATCACCTATGCCGTGACGCGGCGGCGGCGGCCCGATCAACAGGTCAGCACGACTGCCTGGGGTCTGGCGATGCTGGGAATACCGCTGCTGCTGCTGGCTGCAGCAGCCTTCCGCGAGTCACTGCCGATGGTGGTGCCAGCACTGCTGCTGTTCGGCATCGGCTTTGGCGTGTTCACCGTCGGCGGCGTCAGCCTGCTGATGGCTGTCAACACAGCTGAGCGGGCCGCCAGCTACCTGGCGCTGTGGTCGGTGATCCAACTGATCAGCCGCGGCCTGGGCATCTTCGGCGGCGGCGTCATCCGTGACATTGGGCTGACCCTGACAGGCGAAATCTCGGCGGCCTATGGCATCGTGTTCATCATAGAAGCTATCGGACTCTTCGTCTGTATCTGGCTGCTGCGGCGGGTGGACGTACGCGGCTTTGCGGCCAGTCATCGGGCCGTTCCAGCAACAGACACCTTTGTGCCCTCAATTGACTAACGAGAAAACCCATGCTTGACAACATTATTATCCCGTCAACCGTACATGTCGTGCTCGGCATCCTGGTCATGGTCGGCACCCTGGCCGCTGCCATTGTCACCGGCTGGCTGGCGTTTCGTCGCCAGGGCATGAGCACCGTCGGCCGCATCGTGATGATCCTAGCTCAGATGGCCCTGATCATGCAGATTCTGGTCGGTGTGAAACTGCTCGACCAGGGCCTCGGGATTCTGCAACTGTATATCCACTATGTCGGCGGGCTGGGAGCGTTCTTCTTCTTCCTGCTGTACTACTGGTTCATGCCTGAGAAGCCAAGCCGGCAGAGCGCGCTGGCGTTCGCGATGAGCTTGCTGGCATTTCTGTTCGCAATCCAGGCCTACTTCATCGGGCAGGCCTACGTGGGTTAGCCGTGGATCGCCCCACCGCCGCGGCCAGCGAGCCGCATGACGTTCGCGAGACCATCCTGCAAGAGTCAGGACGGCTGTTTGTCGCTCGCGGCTATCATGGGTTGGCCATGCGCGAGCTGGCGGCGGCTGTCGGCGTTTCCAAGGCTGCGCTGTACTACCACTTTACGGACAAGGAAGACCTGTTTCTGGCGGTGCTGACCAGCAATCTGGACCGCATTGAGCAGGTCATCAACGAGGCGCGTAAGGCGCCGACAACCCGGCTGCGCATCGAACAGATGGTGCAGGCCATCTTTCAGCGGGCGCCTGAGCAGCGGGCCATGATCCGCCTTGCCAGCCAGGAGATGGATCACCTCAGCGTGGCCGCGCGCGCTGAGTTCAGCCGGATCTACCACGAGAAGTTCATCGGCCAGATCGAGGCAATCATCGCTGAGGGTATCCAGAGCGGCGAGCTGCGACCGATGAACACCAGCCTGGCAACCTGGCTGTTGCTGGGAATGATGTACCCCTTCTTCTACGCGGCCCACGCAGGTGAGATGACCTCCTTCGATGAAACCACTGACCTGATGCTGGCGATCTTCTTCGACGGCGCGGCAGGTTCGCGAATCATCTGACACAGCAACGAGTACTGCTTGCAACGCAGAACGGGTGGCTTTCCAAGGAAAGCCACCCGTTGCTGTTGCGGAACTAACGGTATGGATGAGACCGGTGGATTGCCGGCCATTACGTGTCTGATACTGAGGACGTTGCCCCGCCGTTCACCACAGCTCCCGTAGTCTACCCTGGCTACCCGGCACAGAGGTGTGCGTGAGGAGCAGGGGGGAAAGAGGGGAAGGTGTGGCTGGGCATCCTGCGTACGCCCGTCTCCAAAAGCCTGGATAGCTTCGGATGCTGGGGTGAACGGCGGAGGCGACGCCCTGTAACCTGTCCGGACAAGCGCGGTCTCGATACGGCTTTCGCCCTGCGCGACCGGCGCTTGCCGGACAGGTTGTCAGTTCAGTGTTACCGGATACACAGGGTTTGGCCGGCCCGGATCATATTGGGGTTGGCCAAACCGTTGAGTTGCGCCAGCGCAGACACCGAGGCGCCGTTGGCGGCAGCGATGCCGGACAGGCTGTCGCCAGCCTTCACCGTGTAGCTGACGGCGCAGTTGGCTGAGCTGGCGCTGGCCACAGTGGGCGCCGAAGCGCCGGGCAGCGGCGGGTCCTGGACGTTGGTGAAGTTCACGGTGGCGCCCGTGTAGGTCGAAGGCACCGGGTAGGGGAACATCACATCGACACAGGTCGCAGTCACTGCGATCCAATGGTCGCGCTCTTCCTCACAGACAGTAATGGTTGCGCCAGGAATGGCCATACCATGCGCCTGCAAGGTCGCCTGGGAGAACGTGTAGTTGCCCAGCGCGTTGGTGTGGGTCGTCACGTAGACCGGCGGGTTCGTGCCCTTCAGCGTGGCGGTGATGCCCCAACCGGACAGACCGACGGTCACGCCCTGGTACGGGGGAACCCACGCACGGAAGAACTTGGTGCCGCTGATCTGCAGCTTGCCAGCCACTTCCAGGTTCTCGAACAGAACCCGGGCGTCCTCGCAGTCCTGGATAACCACGGTCTGCGGGTTGGGGCTGACGGCCTTCCAGCCAGCCTGAACCGCTTCCTGGACGCTGTATACGCCAGGGATCAGGTTACTGAAGGTCACCTTGCCAGAACCATCCGTCGTCATGGTGACCGGATAGATCTTGCCGTCGGGCCGGCTGAGGGTGATTTTCCACCCAGCCAGCGGGCCAAGCCAGACCGTGCCGCCGTTGGCGTCGGTGCCAAGGCCGTTCTTCTCCACGGTGATGGAGGCGTAGCACGGGGGCTCCAGGTTCTTGAAGACCACAGGGTCAGTGGCGCCAGGAGGCGCGTACTGGTTCAGGGTCAGATAGACCTGGGGCGGCGTGATAGGAGTCCAGCCAGACTGGATCGTCTCCTTGATCAGCCACTTGCCAGGGGTCAGGGTCAGCACCGCGGTGCCGTGGTTGTCAGTCGTGCCGCTTTGAGCGACAGCCCAGGGGTCGCCCTGCGGCGTCGCCGAGATGGCCCAACCTTCACCAGGCTGCACAGTGCCATCCATCAGCTCCTCCCACTTGATGACAGTGACGTCGAACAAGCGGCGGATCTTGAACAGCACATCGTAGCACTCGCTGTTTTCATTCAGCTTGGCCCAGCCGGTCCAGGCGATGCCGTTGCGCGGGGCTTCGGGCACGATGCCGTTCCAGTCCAGGGGCAACTGCATGGCGAATGCGTAGTAGAAACCCGCCGGCAGCTTTTCGAACTCCCAATAGCCATTGCTGGCCACAGGAGCCGACCGTACAACGAATGCTTCGCCAGTCATGTCGCCAGTCGATTGAGCAGCCAGAGACTCGAGCGTGTCGAGCGACTGGATGTCGGCCAGCAGGTCAGGCAGCGATGCTTCGTCAAAGCTGGCGGGCACGCCGAAGGCGTAGACCCTCAGCTGCGGGTCGAACTGCGTGCCGTCAACGGGCTGCTCCCGGTGGTTGATTACGTAACCGTTGACGCACACCGTACTGCGGGTCGGCTTGCTTTCTCCAGCGAAGCTGACACCGGTGTTGGTGAAGAGCATGGTCAGGGCAACGACAAACGCTACCATGATAGTGACCATGCGGGTCTGCTTGATACTCATTTTGAATACCTCCGTATTCTGACTAAGGTTGCCCGCAACTTGCTTGATGAGCGGGCTTGTTGTGTCGCCATCGGTTCGCCGAGCGAATTTGTCCGACGGTGACTGGTTGAGCGCGTTCAGAAGATCGGTCCTTCCGGTGCTGCGCCCCAGCGATGGGTAGCCAACCCGAGCAATGCAATGATGTCCTCCTGAATTTACTGCCCGGGAGCAGTAACCCTGACCGACGTGCCCCGGCCAGGGCCACGGCTCCACGCGTGTTCGTCGTTATCTCATCACCTCATCTAGCGCAGCCGCAATTGCTGGCCGCTGAAGATGTGGTTGGGATTGGCAATATCGTTCAACTGCACCAGTGCCTGGACGGTCGTCCCGTGCTGGCCGGCGATGGCGCTCAAGGAGTCGCCCCGCTGAACCGTGTAGACAGCCGCCTGGCTGGTATCCTCGGAAGCTGCCGGCTCGCTGAGCGTCTCGTCCGGCTGCGCCGCTTCAACAAAGTCATCGGCTTCGACAGTCGCTGGTGTCGCGCTCTGCGCCAGTTCCGCGGCCTCTACGGCCGGTTGCCTTGTCACAGGCGCTGCCGCTGTGGCAGGTTCCACGTACGGCACGGCTGCCGCCTGTCCGGGGATGCACAGGGTCTGGCCGACGTAGATCACGTTCGGGTTCGTCAGGTCGTTCTTCTGCATGATCGCCTGCACAGTGGTGCCGGTGGCCGCCGCGATCCCGCTCAGGGTGTCGCCGCGCTGCACCGTGACCCACACGTCGCCAGCCGCTTCGTCACACACCGGCCCGGGGTGCGGCTTGCTGGGCGGCACAATCGGCTGCACCGGCTTGACCGGGTAGACCGGCTTCACGGGATAGATCGGGTGCACCGGTTTCTGCGGGTGGACCGGATAGATCGGATGCACCGGCTTGACGGGCGAGCACTGCTGCAACACCACGTTGTCCAGGTTGACATCCAGCTCACGGTTCACTGTCGCCCACTTCTTCAGGCCCCAGATCGCCAGCGTGGTGTAGCCGCCCGGCGCTGTGAACTGCGTCGAGTAGGCCTGCATCGCGCCCGGCTCCGTGCGGGGGTAGATGGTCGTCAGCGGCACCAGTTGCTTGTAGGTCATCTGGTTCGGGTCGGTCGATCCGCTGGTCGAGTAGCCCCACAATACCTCGTAGCGGTAGGCATCCTCGTCCGTCGCCACCGGCGCTTCGCGCATCATGGCGTCAAAGGAGATCTGGTAGGTCGCGCCCGGTTGCAGGTAGACCCGCTGGGCGATGCCGATCACCCGGTCGGGATCGGTGCCGTCGGGCAGGTCCTTGCTGTTGATCTCCAGCAACTGCCCGTGAGACCCCTGCGAGACCACCGGCGGCCACATCTCATCGTAATAGCCGTAGTTGGCGCGCCCACCATTGTTGAACCCGGTCCAGTAGAACGCCACGCCGTTGGGCGCAAAGCCGTTCTCGAAGCCGCCGTTCCACAGCAGGTTCGCGCCGCTACACACGATCGTGGTCGCGGTCGGCGCCGGCACGCTGTAGTTCGGATCCACCAGATAGCCGTCGCCAGGATGCGCCGGCGGCGCGGTGTAGTCACCTTCAGAGGAAGGTTGCGCGGGCGGGGCTGTGTAACTGCCATCGCCAGGTTGCGCTGGCGGAGCGATGAATGCGCCGTCGCCCGGCTGGGCCGGCGGTGCGATGTAGCCACCTTCAGAGGAAGGATGCGCCGGCTTGACAGCCTCGACGTACGGGATGGCCACGGCCGGACCCACCAGGCTGATGGCGTCCAGGTTGAAATCGGTCTCCTCGTACCACGTGCCCCACTTGCGCTCCACCCGCACAAATACGGTCAGCGCCGGCCCCGTGGCCGCCACCGACGTGCTGTAGCTGCTGAATGAGCCAGGCTCCGTCCGCGGGTAGTAGGTGTCCCACGGCAGTTCCCGCCAGTCGCTCACCGTCTGCCAGTTCACGCCACCCGTCGGGTCGAACCCGACATACACCCGGTAGCGCCACGGATCGGACGTGTCCTTGTCGTCCGCACGGATCATGCCTTTCAGCGACAACTGGTAGGTCGCACCGGCCTGCACCAGCGCCCGCTGGAAGATGCCAGCCTGGCGGTTGGCGTCGCCCCCCTGCTGCTTGGTGTTGATCTCGATCAACTGCGAGTTCTTGCCGTCTGCCACCACCGGCGCCCACATATCATCGTAGAAGCCGTAGACCGCTGCGCCGCCGTTGTTGAAGCAGCCCCAGCCAGCGCCCACCATGCCCGGACAGGCCGGGTTTGAACTCGAACCCCTGCTCGAACCCACCGTTGTACAGCACGTCCGCGCCGGAGGCCTGCGGCCCGCGCCCCATGGGCACCACGCTGGCTACCATCACCAGCGCCATCACCAGTATCAGCATTCTTGGCTTCATTGTTTTCATCGATGTCATCCTTCCTGGGGCGCCGGGCCCGCTTCGTCGTCACTTGCCTGGCAGCTTTGCCCTCGTCTGCGCCTGTATTATGGAAGGCGCCTGCGAGTTGACTTGCCTGGCCGCCGGGCGATTGTTCTCGCTTTCATCGCCCGCACGAAAATTGTAGCACGCTCCAGGTGGCCAAATCAAGGGCTTTGTTATGTCCAGTGCCTTAAATCGAAGCCTGTTTTCGTGTAGATGGCTCGCGGCAGCCTTTCGGCTAGGCGAAAGGGCGACTACTCGAAGGATTTAAGGTCGCGAATCGGGTCTTAAATCGCGCTAACCCTGCGCTGGGTCATATTCTTGGCCCGGAAAATGTGCTATGCTGAGTCTTAGGAGAAAAGAAACCCGTCTGCCTTCGTTCCAGGGCACGCACCAGCGCACGGGTGGTACGCAGACGCGTGCTGAGACAAGAAAGGCGCACCAAGCGTGCGTAAAAAAACCTGTCCACCCAAGCTAGTCAGCCAGACGATTCGCTGGCCAAAGGAGGCACCCATGTCTTCGACCAAAACCCTGGAAAGAACGGCCACCAACACAGAGGCGTTGCTGGCCAAAGCTACCAAACCCTCGGCGGACGCGATGCGCCTGCATCCGTTCTACCGCGGCAAGACCGAGATCGCGTTGAAGTGCGCGGTCCGGGACTTCAATGACTTCGCCATTTGGTATACGCCGGGCGTGGCAGCTCCGTGCAAGGCGATTCAGGCCGATCCTGAACTGGCCTACGAATACACCAACAAGTGGAACACCATCGCCGTCATCAGCGACGGCACACGCGTCCTTGGTCTGGGCGACATCGGCCCCAAGGCCGCGATGCCGGTGATGGAAGGCAAGGCGCTGCTTTTCAAGTATCTGGGTGGTGTGGACGCGGTGCCCATCTGCCTGGATACCAAGGATCCCGACCGCTTCATCGAGACGGTGCTGCTGCTGCAGCCCAGCTTCGGCGGTGTCAATCTGGAGGACATCAGCCAGCCGAAATGCTTCCGCATCCTCGACACCCTGCGTGAGAAGGCTGAGATACCGATCTGGCACGACGACCAACAGGGTACAGCCACAGTCACTCTGGCCGGTCTGATGAACGCGCTCAAGGTCGTAGGCAAGCGCATCGAGGACGTCCACCTGGCGTTCGTCGGCTCAGGCGCCAGCAACGTCGCCTGTATGCGGCTGATCTTCGCCGCCGGAGCGGACCCTGCCAAGACCTTCGTGGTCGACAGCAAGGGCATTCTGCATCCGGGCCGCGAGGAC
Organism: uncultured Chloroflexia bacterium; assembly: GCA_963707275.1. GTDB lineage: Bacteria > Chloroflexota > Anaerolineae > JAAEKA01 > JAAEKA01 > JACKBK01. The sequence continues at coordinate 175,989 of CAVPPH010000015.1, read as the reverse complement.
ATCAGCCGCCGCAAGGCTGAATTCGTGGACAAGTGGCGACTGTGCAACGCGACAAACGCCGAAGGACGCGTTGGCGGCATCGCCGAAGCACTCACTGGTACCGATGTCTGCATTGCGTTGAGCACCCCCGGCCCTGGCACGCTCAAGGTTGAGTGGGTCGACAAGATGGCCGAAGACTCAATCGTCTTTGCCTGCGCCAACCCGGTGCCCGAGATGTGGCCGTGGGAAGCGCAGGAGGCTGGCGTACGCGTCTTTGCCACCGGTCGCTCCGATTTTCCGAACCAGGTCAACAACTCGCTGGGCTTTCCGGGCATCTTCCGCGGCGCCCTGGACGTGCGCGCCAGCACCATCACCGACGAGATGTGCATCGCGGCTGCCACAGCGCTGGCCGACACGGCCGGCCAACTCGACGAGCAGCACATCCTGCCCACCATGGACGACTGGGATGTGTTCCCCAAGGAAGCAGTGGCGGTCGCGATGATGGCGCAGCACCAGGGTCTGGCCCGACTGGAGCGCACAGAGGATGAGATCTATCGCCACGCCACCGACATCATCGGACGCTCGCGCGATCTGACGCGCTGGATGATGGAGAAGGGCTTCATTCCGGAGGCGCCGGCGGAGTAGTAATCAGTGACCAGTGTGCAGGAATCAGTCTCCAGAGCCACGACTTCTACCCGCGCTCTGACCAGTCACAAATTCACCGATTACCTTCCCTACGAGGAGAATTACCATGTACGACCTGATAATACTCGGCGGCGGGCCGGCGGGCTTGACAGCTACGGTCTACGCCATTCACAAACGACTGGAAACACTGCTGATCTCCGAGGATCTCGGCGGCAAGTCTAACTATCGGATGCACATTCGCGGGCTGGAAGGCTATGAGACCATCAACGGGGAAGAGGTGGTGCGCCATTTTCAAAGCCAGGTGGAGTATCTAGACTTTGCACGACTGATGGACAAAGCCGTATCCGTCGATTTACTTGCCAACGGCAACGGCGAAGAGTACATCAAGGTGACGACCGAGAGCGGTACAGCCTTCGTGACCCGCTCGCTCATCGTGGCCACTGGCGCCGCAGCCGCGTATGCTGAACGTCCCCGGCGAGCGCAGCCTGCTGGGCCTGGGAGTGAGCTACTCCGCCATCAGCCATGCGCCGCTATTCTGGGGCAAGGAAACGGCGGTAGTGGGCAGCGACAGCCTGGCCTTCCGCGCCGTGACCGAGCTGGCGACGCTGGCCAGTCGCGTCTTCCTGGTGTCGCAAGACCCGCTGCCGACCAACTCGCCCTGGCTGGACAGGATTCGCCAGCTTCGACAACGTGGTTGTACTCGAAGACACTACGGTTGTCTCCGTCGGCGGCTCGCCGCATCTGGAGGAAATGACCGTGCGCCGCGCCAACGGGCACAAAGAAACCATCACCGTCAAGGGCATGTTCGTTGAGCTTGGGCTGATACCTAACACCGGCCTGCTGAACGGCATCGTCGATCTGGACGAACAAGGTCGGGTCGTAGTAGACTGCCGCGGCGCGACCAGCCGTCCAGGCATCTATGCCGCCGGCGACGTGACCAACAGCTACGCCGAGCAGGTACTGATCGCTGTGGGCGACGGCGCGAAGGCAGCCCTGTCCGCCTACGAATACCTGCTCAGCCGACGACAGTTCGCGGCGCAGCCAGTGCTGGTTCGCTGACACTACCAGCCACCGGCTTCAACAAACCAACACCTGCCGCGAGCAGCGCAGACAACGATGTCCGGGCTGCTCGCGGCGACATTCACCCGACAGGAGAAACACATGACCGCTACACTGATCGATGGAACTGCCATTGCCGCCGATGTGCGCAAGACCATTGCCGCCCGCGTGGCTGAGTTGAACGCCGCCACCGGTCGCAAGCCCGGACCTGGCCACCGTGCTGGTCGGCGAAGACCCCGCGTCACAGGCTTACGTCCGCATGAAGGGCAAGAACTGCCTGGAAGTGGGCATGGAGAGCTTCAGCTACAAGTTGCCTGCCGATTGCATCCCAGGAAGAGGTCGAGGGCCTGGTGCGCGACCTGAACGCCAACCCGGCCGTCAACGGCATTCTGGTGCAGTTGCCGCTGCCGAAGCACCTGGACGAGGAAGCGATCCTGGGCGCCATCAGCCTGGAGAAGGACGTGGACGGCTTCCACCCGATCAACATCGGCCGGCTGGTGATGAAGGGCCGCAAGCCACTGTTCATCCCCTGCACGCCCAAGGGCTGCATGGTGCTGCTGGAGCGCAGCGGCGTCAAGCTGGAAGGCGCCAACGCGGTGGTGCTGGGTCGCAGCAACATCGTCGGTATGCCGGTCGCGGCCTTGCTGTTGCACGCCAACGCGACCGTCACCACCTGCCACTCGCGCAGCAAGGACCTGCGCGCGATCTGCAGCGAGGCAGACGTGCTGGTGGCGGCCGTGGGCCGGGCCGGCATGGTGCGCGGCGACTGGATCAAACCGGGAGCCGTGGTCATCGACGTAGGCGTCAACCGCGTCGACGACGCCAGCAAGAAGAGCGGCTACCGGCTGGTCGGCGACGTCAACTTCGACGAGGCCGTCGAGGTGGCCGGCATGATCACACCCGTCCCCGGCGGCGTCGGCCCGATGACCATCGCTATGCTCCTGCAGAACACGCTGGACGCGTTCGAGCGGACGGTCTGACAGAGGGGAAGCGGAAGGGAAAGAAGGGCAATGAGGGAAACAAAGGAACGACCCGGAGGCCTCTCCCATGAAGTGGGCAGAGGCTTCTTGAACTCTCCCACATTTCCCTCCTTTCCTTATCCCCACAAGGAGGTTACCACATGCAAGATCTCACTAACGCGTTCGTCGAGCTGATCCGGCGCACGTCCACCGATTTGCCGGGCGGACATGGAACTGGCGCTGCGCGAGGCACGCGAATTTGAAGAACCCGGCTCGGCCGCGCAGGGCGCGCTGGACACAATGCTGGTCAATCAGGAGATGTCGCGGCAGCTGTCGCGGCCGATCTGCCAGGACACCGGCACGCCGATCTTCGAGGTGCACTACCCGGTGGGCTGGTCGACCCGCGCCCTGGCCGCGCAGATCAAGCAGGCGGTCGTCATCGCCACCGAGAAGTCGTATCTACGGCCCAACGCGGTCGATAGCATCAGCGGCGCCAACAGCGGCGACAACACCGGCATCGAGTTTCCCACCATCCACTTCCACGAGTGGGACGAGGACGCCGTGCAGGTGGATCTGATGCTCAAAGGCGGCGGCTGTGAAAACGTCGGCGCCCAGTATTCCCTGCCCAACGCGCCGCTCAAGGCCGGCCGCGATCTGGAAGGGCGTGCGCAAGGTGGTGCTGGATGCCGTGCAACGGGCGCAGGGCCAGGGCTGTGCACCGGGCGTGCTGGGGGTTGCCATCGGCGGCGACCGCGGCGCCGTCCTATGCCTTCAGCAAGCAGCAGCTTTTCCGGCCGCTCGGCGACCGCAACGACGACCCTGAGCTGGCCGCGTTGGAGGAGACCATCAAGGAACAGGCCAACGAGTTGGGCATCGGGCCGATGGGCTTCGGCGGCAAGACGACGGTGCTGGACGTGCAGATCGACTCCCTGCACCGCCTGCCGGCCAGCTTTTTCGTCTCCGTCAGCTACATGTGCTGGGCCAACCGGCGGCGCAGCATGACCGTCAGGGGTGAGGAGGTGACTTACCAATGATCCACAAGCTAACCGTACCCATCTCGGACGAGGCCATCAGCGCGCTGCACGTCGGCGACCAGGTGGAGCTCACCGGCGTCATCTTCACCGCGCGCGACGCGGCCCACAAGTACATGGTCGAGGAGTTCATCAAGACGGGCGGCAATCCTCCGCAATCAGAGGAAGCGCTGTATGAGCTGCTCAAGGAGAAGCTGGACGGCGGCGTGATCTACCACTGCGGGCCGGTGGTCGCCAAGGAGGACGGCCAGTGGCGCTTCGTGGCCGCCGGGCCGACCACCAGCATCCGCGAGGAAGTCTACCAGGACCTGGTCATCGAGCACTTCAACCTGAAAGCGGTGATCGGCAAGGGCGGCATGGGACCGCGCACGCTGGCCGCCTGTGGCAAGTTCAAGGCCGTCTACCTGCACGCCGTGGGCGGCGCGGCCACGCTGATCGCCGAGACCGTCACCGAAGTGGAAGACGTGCACAAGCTGGCAGAGTTCGGCGTGCCCGAAGCCTTCTGGCAGATCCGCGTCGAGGGCTTCCCGGCCGTCGTCACCATGGACAGCCACGGCCAGTCGATCCACGCCGAGGTCGCGGCCAAGTCGGAAGCGAAGTTCAAAGAGTTGGTGGGCGCCTGAGAGACTGTGCTCCTTGAGTTCCGTCACAGCTCACTGGTCATTCCCGCGGAGGCGGGAATCCATCCTTCACGAGCATTAGACTCCCACCTCCGCGGGAGTGACGTAACGGTGAAGGCTGAGAAGTCATGAATTCTCGTCGAGGGTGGGGAGGTCCTCACCCTCGATATTTTGAACCACATCGATCGATCCCATGGTCTTCCTCACCGCCTTCTCCAAAGTCCTGCCCATCTTTCTGCTGATCCTGCTGGGCGTCCTGCTGCGGCGCATCCGGCTGGTGCGACCGGAGACGATCGCCGACATCAAGACCCTGGTGGTCAACGTCACGCTGCCGGCTGCGCTCTTCCTGGCCTTCTCGCAGGTGACCATCGAGTTGCACTACCTGCTGATCGTCGTCACGGTTTTCGTTGCCTGCTGGCTGGTTCTGCTGCTGGGCCGGCGGCTGCACGGCCCGCTGCGCATCGACTCGCTCTTCATGCCGTCGCTGCTAACCGGCTTCGAGGCAGGCATGATGGGCTACGCCATCTATGGCGCGGTCTACGGTGCGGAGAACCTGTTCAAGTTCGGCATCGTCGATCTGGGACAGGTGCTCTTTGTCTTTTTCGTGCTGGTGCCCGGTCTGAAGCGGCTTTCGACCGGAGCGACCTCCTTCCGCGAGACATTGCTGGGCTTTCTGAAAACACCTGTCATCCTGGCCATCCTGGCCGGCCTGCTGGCGAGCCAGTTCCGGATCGACGAACTACTGGCTGCGTCGGCGATAGGCGACAGCATCCTCGAAACCGTGCGATTGGTCGGCAGCATGACGACACCTCTGGTCGCCATCGCGATTGGTTACGAGCTGCAACTGCGCTCCGGCGAGTTGAGCAAGCCAGTGCGCACCATCGGCGCCCGCCTGCTGATCTGGGTTCCGGCCGGGCTGGTCTTCAGCCTGCTGGTGGTGGGGCGCCTGCTGCACCTTGACACGGCGTTTCAGGCTGCCGTGCTGACCATGGCGATCTTGCCGTCTCCCTTCGTCATCCCCCTCTTCATGCCCAAAGCCGACGAAGCTGACGTCAACTTCGTGGTCAACGCCCTGACCCTCGCTATTCTGGTCACGTTGGTGACGTATCCGCTGATCCCCGCTCTGTTCCCGCCCGTGACATAGCGCGAAGGTCGCGGTTATCAGCCGCGCGCTGATCGCACCACGAATTCGCTATTATTTTCATTGTGACTATAATAATTATGTGATGCGCACCGGTCTGGTGCGCATCGTAACATAAAAAACTGTAGTTTCGGGCTGAGAGTGCGACTTGGCTCACTGGAGTCAAGGAGTACTCCCATATGAATTTTGAACAACTGTCTCTGGACGCTCGCGTCCTGGCCGGCGTAAAAGCTGCCGGCTATACCTCCCCCACCCCTATTCAGGAACAAGCGATACCGGTCGTCATGCAGGGACGTGACGTTCTCGGGCTGGCGCAGACTGGCACCGGCAAGACCGCCGCGTTCATGCTGCCCATCCTGCACCACCTGGCGACGCAGAAAGGCCCGCGCGGCGTGCGCGCGCTGATCGTTGCGCCGACCCGCGAGCTGGCGGAGCAGATCCACCAGGCTGCCTCTGACTACGGCAAGCAGACCCGGCTGCGCAGCGTCACCATCTATGGCGGCGTCAATCCCAGGCCGCAGGTCGAGGCGTTGCGCCGCGGCGCAGAGATCGTCGTCGCCTGTCCCGGCCGCTTGCTCGACCACATCGGCGCAGGCGCCATTGATCTCTCCAAGGTCGAGATCCTGGTGCTGGACGAGGCGGACCGCATGTGCGATATGGGCTTCCTGCCCGACATCCGCCGCATCATCAAGCACTTGCCGACCCGTCGCCAGACGCTCTTCTTCTCGGCCACCATGCCGCAGGACATCCGCTCGCTGGCTGACAGCATCCTCACCGACCCGGTCACCGTACAGATCGGCATGATCGCGCCGGCTGAGACCGTCTCGCACGCGCTGTATCCGGTGCCCGACAAGCGCAAGAAGGATCTGCTGCTGGCCATGCTGGACAACACGCCCACCGGCCGCGTGCTGGTCTTCACCCGCACGAAGCGGCGCGCCCGCAACCTGGCGCTGGACCTGGAAAACCAGGGCTACCGTGTATCCGCGTTGCAGGGCAACATGGCCCAGAACCGCCGCCAGAAGGCCATCGACGGCTTCCGCGATGGCAAGTACGACATCCTGGTGGCCACCGACATCGCCTCGCGCGGCATCGACGTGACGGAAATCTCGCATGTCATCAACTTCGACATGCCTGACACCGTGGACGCCTACACCCATCGCATCGGCCGCACCGGCCGCGCGGAGCTGTCTGGCGAAGCGTTCACCTTTGCGTCGCAGGACGACGAACCTATGGTGCGCGATATCGAGCGGCTGCTGGGCACGCGGATCGAGCGTCGCCAGTTGGAAGGCTTCGACTACGGTCCCTCCATGGCGAACAGCCGCTCCCAGGCCAGCCAGCCGAACCGCCAGCAGCCGCGCTATCCCAGCAACGGCGGATCGAGCCAGCCAAGCCCTGCCAACACATCCCGTCCCCGGCGCAGCCAGCCGCGGCGCCGCTACACCACACAAGGGTAGCGACCAGATCGTAATTGCAGCGCAGAAGCTCAACTCTTTCGAAAGAGTTGAGCTTCTGCGAAAAAGCCCCGCCTTGATGGCGGGGCTTTTTGAGTTTCCTGTGTCAACAATCCACCCCCGCTTTGGCCGGTCTGCGACCGAGCCATGACAGATGGTATAGAGAATCAGCCTTAGTGCCGAAAGTGAACAAAGATACGTCCGTGGTTGCGGTCGTCCTTTTCGACGCGGTGATACTGCACTTTGATGTGTGGCTGGTTGAGGAAACGCAACACATGCTTCTTCAACTGCCCGCTGCCCTTGCCTGGGATGATCTCCACCAGCGCGATCCGCTTATCCACCGCCTCCTCGATGATGCGGTTCAACTCCGCGTCAATCGTCCCGCCGCGGTTGTAGATGTCGTGCAGATCCAGTTTTAGCTTTGCCATGGGTTTCTTGTGTCTACAATTCCAACTGCACGCTGTTGACTCGGTGGCTTCTGACGACTTACCAACGCGGCCACCTGCACCGATTATACGGGCGCCAGATAGTTCGCGCAATCCGGCCTCGCACATCACGGATTTATGACGCGCGTCATTGGCTATCTACGCCTCCCGTGATACGATACGGACAACAACCAGCGACAAGGAGGTCGCCAATGACTGTCAACACCCCGTCCGATCACGCTTCACGTGTTACGCTCCACGCCTCGCCTGACCCGAAACCAGGCGCGCCACACTCTCCACTGGACGCGTTCTTCAATCCCAACGGCGTCGCCGTCATCGGCGCGTCGGCCAACCGAAACAAGCTCAGCCACGGCATTCTGCGCAACCTGATCAGCTTCGGCTACCGCGGCGCGGTCTATCCGGTCAACCCGGGACGGGATGAGATTCTTGGCCTGCGCTGCTATCCCACCATCACCGCCGTACCCGATCCGCTGGAGCTGGCGGTGATCGTCGTCCCCGCGCCGGTCTGCCCGGCCGCGTTGCACGAATGCGGCGTACGCGGCGTCAAGGCGGCCATCGTCATCTCCGGCGGCTTTCGCGAGGTGGGACCGGCCGGCCTGGCGCTGGAAGAGGAACTGCTGGAGATCGCCCGCGCCCACGGCATGCGGCTGATCGGCCCCAACTGCGTCGGCACGCTGGACGCCTACAGCGGCCTGGACACCACCTTCATCCGCACCATGCCGGAGCCAGGCGACATCGCCTTCATCAGCCAGTCGGGCGCGATCTGCGGCGGCATCCTGGAATGGACAGCCGGCAAAGGGGTCGGTTTCAGCCGCTTCGCCACGCTGGGCAACTCGGCTGACGTCAACGAGACCGACCTGATCGAATCGCTGGCCGGCGATCCGCGCACCAGGGTCATCGTGGCCTACCTGGAGGCCATCAAGGACGGGCCGCGCTTCATCGATGTCGCCAGCCGGGTAACGCCCCACAAGCCGATCCTGGTCATCAAGGCCGGGACGACGGAGGCCGGCACACGCGCCGTCTCGTCGCACACCGGCAGCCTGGCCGGCGCGATGGCCGCATACGATGCGGCCTTCAAACAGAGCGGCGTGATCCGCGTCGACGGCGTGGAGGACCTCTTCAACTTCGCCCTGGCGCTGGCCTATGGTCCATTGCCGCGCGGTCGCAGAGTTGCCATCGTCACTAACGCCGGCGGGCCGGCCAGCCTGGCTGCCGACGCGCTGGAAGAGGCCGGCCTGACCATGCCGCCGCCGTCCGATGAAACGCGCGACTTCCTGGCGGCCCACACCTGCTCAGAGGCGCAGCTTGGCAACCCCATCGACATGCTGGGCGGCGCAGATGCGGCCGATTACGAAATGGCCCTCAGCGCACTGCTGGCCGACCCTGGCTACGACGCCGTGCTGCCGATCCTGGTGCCGCAGGCGCTGGTCAGCCCGGCGGCGGTGGCGGAAGCCATCGGTCGGGCGTCGTCAGCCTTCCCCGGCAAGCCGGTAGTGACATGTTTCATGGGCGACGAGGCGGTGCGCGAGCCGATGATCGCGCTGCACCGGCATCGTATCGCGCTCTACCAGTTCCCGAAACAGGCGGCGCGGGCGTTGGGTGTGATGTGGCGGTATGCGGAGGGAAGAGAAGGAAAGGAAGGAAATGAGGGAAAGGAGGAACGCAAATCTACAGACTTAGGCAGCGAGCAGGAGCATTCGCTGGTTGATCTCCCTCCGGGCAGGACGCAGTTAGTGGAGGCGCAGGCGCGGCATGTGTTGGCGGCCTATGGCATCGACCAGCCGGCGGCTGGGCTGGCACGCAGCGCTGACGAAGCAGGCCAGATCGCGGCAGAGATCGGCTTCCCTGTGGCGCTTAAGATTGTGTCGCCCGACATCTTCCACAAGTCAGAGGCCGGCGGGATCGCGCTGAAGCTGGGCGACGTCGAGCAGGTTCACGCCGCGTTCGACGAAATGATGGCGCGCGTTCAGCAACGCCAGCCCGAGGCGCGGATCGAGGGCGCGCTGGTGACACAGATGGCGCTGCCCGGCCACGAGCTGATCGTCGGCATGCGCCGCGACCCGCAGTTTGGCCCGCTGGTGATGTTCGGGCTGGGCGGCATCTATGTCGAGCTGCTCAAGGATGTGGCCTTCCGCGTCGCGCCGTTCAGCCGCGCCGAGACGCTGGCGATGATCGGAGAGACGCACGCCGGCAAGCTGTTGCAAGGGCTGCGCGGCCAACCGCCGTCCGACATCGACGCTGTAGCCGAGGTTATCCAGCGGATGGCGCAACTGGCGCTGGACCAACCACGAATCCAGGAGATCGACATCAATCCGCTGATCGCCTACCCGGCGGGACAGGGCGCGCTGGCGGTGGACGTGCGGATGGTGATACAGGAAGCCCAGCAGTCCTGAGTGGCACGGTGGCCGCACAGAGACCGGCTGCATCTGAATAGGTTCCCCTCATGTTGCGGATCGCAGGACCAGCTCTGCGTCCTTGCGAGAACGCTGTCTCACGCTGTATAATCCTGGCACGATGCCCGATTTCGTTGCCAGCCGCGCCACCGTGACATTGACACCCGAAGCCATCGGCCGCGCGCTGCATCAGCCGCTGCCCGGCCTGCCAGCCATGGTGCGCATGGCGCCAATCCCGCGCCCGCTGGAGCCGCCCACGCCCGATCACCGGCCGCGCGAAGGGGGTGTGTTGGTGCTGCTGTACCCCAACGGCGCCAACGGCGAGCTGCATCTGGCGCTGACGCGTCGCACCGATAATGTCGGCAGCCACCGCGGCCAGATCAGCTTCCCCGGCGGCAGCGTCGATCCCGACGACCAGTCAACCTCGCACACGGCGCTGCGCGAGGCATGCGAGGAAATCGGCGTCTGCGAGGAGGACTTGCAACTGCTGGGCGCCCTGACGCCGCTCTATATCCCGCCCAGCGATTATTACATTTACCCGCACGTGGCCTGGCTGCCGCGCCGACCCAATTTTGCCCTGCAACCTGACGAAGTAGCCGAACTGCTAGAGCCACCCATCTCGCACTTCCTGGATGAGCGCAACATCGTTGTCGAAGACTGGCTTCTGCGAGACGAACCACGCCATGTGCCGTTCTACAACGTCTGTGGTCATAAGGTGTGGGGAGCGACAGCCATGGTGCTGGCCGAATTGGCCACAGTCATCGCAACCATACGCTAACCCGAGGAGGTTCTCACACAAGCAAGGCGCAGGTGACTCGTTACCTGCGCCTTGCTTGTTTCTCGATACGAGCAACAGATTTCAGGGACAGCTTGTGCCCCAGAGCGCTGCCACCAACTGGATATCGACAATGGTAACCAAGCCGTCTCCGTCGAGGTCGAAGCCATTCGGCGCAGGCTGGCCCCACAGGTTGGCGATGGTGCTCAGGTCACCGACATCAACCAGACCGGTTTGATTGAAATCGGGGCAGATGCCACCCAGCGTGATAATGGTGGCAACATTCGAATAGAGGGAATACCCGTCAGAGTTCCAGGCGCGCACACGGTAGGAATAGCTCTCCCCCGCGGCGGCGCTGACATCGGCCAACGTGGTGATGTTGGCCCCTCTTGCATCCAGCCAGACAAAGTTGGTACAGCCATCACCCTGGCAGCGCTCGATGACAAACATGGCTTCGTTGTTCGAGTTATCCTGCCAGTTCAATACCACATGAACGCCGCTCATGGCTGCCGACAAGTCACTGGGCGCTGCTGGAGCATTGCTTGGCGGTACAACGATCTCGACCGTATTCGAAGGATCTGAAAGACCCATGAAGCCCCGCGCCCGTGCCCGGTAGGTGTATGTAACGCCCGGCGCGACATCCGTGTCCGTCAACCCTGTTGCATTCTCGCCACGCGATTGAGCTACCTTGATGAAATCGGTACAGCCTGAACCCGCGCAGCGTTCAGCCTCCACCCAGAACTCGTTATCTGCATTGTCGCTGAAATTCAATCTGACCTCATAGCTTGCGCCGGTGTATGCTGCAAAGCCGCTGAGATTGGTCGGGGCATTTGGCACCAGGTCCGGCAGGCCAGTCTGCGTGTAATGCGTGGTCACGAGATAGCCCCAGCCGAGGGTTGCCAACGTGTTGCCTGCGCCAAAACGGAACGCCTTACCGCCCGCATAATCATCCCACACCGCCCACTGGGGTGTCCCAACCGCGCTATACTTAACGACCACACCTTTGACATTGGAAATGGTGCCCGAACTTGGGTTCGGTCCCCCTTTACCCGTCACGTAGACCGCGCCGGAGGCGTCGATTGCCAGCATGTTGGGGGTCTCGTCGTTGTTCCTGCCACCGTCATAACGCTGCGACCAGAGCAGGTTGCCGTCGGCATCTGTCTTGATGGTCATCCAGTCCATGTAGCCAACGGCGTCCATGCCGGTTGCCACGATATTTCCCTGAACATCCACGGCCACGCGAAAAGCCCGATCTCCGACGTTGTAGCTTTTTACCCAGGACTGGTTGCCTGCCGCGTCAAACTTCGCAATCGCCATCTGGTAGGGATTTGGGTCTTGTGGGAAGTAGGTGCCGGTGGCAAAGTAACTGGTGTTTCCAGGACCAAAGGCCAGATCACCGGCCGCGTACAGAGTGCTATCTGTATTCGTCCACAGTTGGTTTCCGTCGGCGTCATACATCAGCGCCATAAACAAATTACCGCTGACGCCAGCCACCCCGATTCGGCTGTTGTCGGGCGAGATAACCATGGATGAAGCCTTGTCAATCGCACCGTTGTTGTCGAACACCGCGCTCCAAAGGGTTGTCCCGGTTGGCGAGTACTTGATCAACTTTGAGTTGTTGAAACTATACCCGGCGACATAGATGTTGTTGTTGGCATCCACTTCAACGCGAACAGAACCACTGAAAAGTCCTGGCAGACTGTTGGCCCACAGCAGGTTGCCATTGGTGTCATACTTGAGAGTCAGCCAGCCAGTGGGTTGACCATCGGAGCTGCGGATCGTATTTGCCTGGACAATAGGGTTGCCCGCACTATCGACGGCGATCCACACACCACTGAGTGCCTCCACCGGGTCATACGTGGTTTGCCACAGCAAAGTTCCGGCAGCATCAAGCTTCTCGATGTGCAGAACGTTGGTTGCTGCGCTGCTGCCAAGTACATACACGTTGTCGTTCTGATCCGTTGCCATCATACTCGAAGTGAAAGTGAAGTCGGACGAGCGCCAGTCTTCGATCAGAGCCTGGGTGGGCTGAGCAGAAACAGCGACAGGGCCGGCAACGAAAGCCAACAAACCAAACGTCGCCGCCAAATGCAAGAGATACCAGAAATCACGCTGAGGTCGCATCTCTTTGAGATCCTTCCTTTATGACCAAGAGGGTATTCATTGGGGTATAGCCAACGATTGATCAGATCCGTCTGAGTATCTACGTACTGAATGGCACTTGTGGATTTCTCTGCTGCATGACAATACTGGATCACCCCGGCCAGTAGTTCGCCGGGTACGCGCTGCAACCTGCCATACCTTTCATGCGGGCAGAAACGTATGATACAATGCAGAATATCGGCTGGGATTGTCAAGCTCCTGGTCATCTTCGGTCCTTGTAGGGCAAAACCGTTGCCTGTCAAACCAATTCGTCTCGGGACTGCAACTTTCGGGAACAGCTTATCCAGGCCAGTAACTTCATGTCCGGCAAACACTTCGATGATCTTCACGTTGGTCAAGTCATCAAACATAGCAATGGTCGCACGGTCACCGAGATGGACAACGTCCTCTTCTCGGCGCTGACCATGAACACCCAGCCGCTGCATCTCAACGAGGACTTCGCCAGCCGCACTGAGTTTGGCCAGCGCATCGTCAACGGGCTGTTCACGCTGGCGCTGGCCACGGGGCTGACAGTGGCCGATCTCACCGAAGGCACCATCGTCGCCAACCTGGGCTACGAGACCGTGCGTCATCCGCACCCGATGTTCCACGGCGACACGCTCTACGTTGAGACCGAGGTGCTGGACAAGCGCGAGTCACGTTCGCGCCCCAACGCGGGCATCGTCCGCTTTCGTCACACGGGCCGCAACCAACATGGCATCATCGTCGTGGAGTTCGAGCGGACGGCGCTGATGCTGAAACGGGAGGCGTGAAACGTGAAACGTGAACTGCGTCGCGCCCTGCTTTTCATGCCCGGCGATTCGTTGCGCAAGATCGAGAAAGCGATCGTCCTGGGCGTTGACTGTATCGTCATGGACCTGGAGGACGGGGTCGCGCTGAACCAAAAAGAAGCGGCACGAGCCACAACCTTACAGGCGATGCAATCGCTGGACTTCGGGCGCAGCGAACGCCTGGTGCGTATCAATCCGGTAGGCAGCGACTTGCTGGCCGCCGACCTTGATGCGACCATCGCCGGCCGGCCCGACGGCTACGTCATTCCCAAGGTCGATTTCGACGAGCAGGTACAGGCAGTGTCCGAATATCTGGCGCTGGAAGAACGCAGGCGCGGTTGGCCGGCTGGCGGCATCAGGCTGCTGCCGATCATCGAAACCGCGCTGGGTGTCATGAACGTGCGCGAGATCGCGCTGGCGGACGAACGGGTGGACGCGCTGCTCTTCGGCGCGGAGGATCTGGCCGGCGACATGGGCGCTGTGCGTACAGCCGCGAGCTGGGAGGTATTCTACGCCCGCAACGTGGTGGTCACCGCGGCCAAAGCCTATCACTTGCAGGCCATCGACCAGGTCTGTTTCGATCTCAACGATCTGGCTGGTTTCGAGGCAGAATGCCAATTCGGCCGGCAACTGGGCTACGATGGCAAGATGGTCATCCACCCGCGCCAGGTCGAGCCGGCGCAACGGATCTTCGCGCCGTCACCCCAGGAGATCGAACGGGCGCAGCGCATCCTGTCAGTCTACGCTGAACAGCAGGTGGCCGGGGTTGGCGCATTCGCTCTCGACGGGCGGATGGTGGACATGCCGGTGGTGCGAGCAGCGGAGAAGGTAGTGGCGCGGGCGAAGGCCGCTGGGCTGATCAATGGTTAATTGGTGAGTTGTGAACCTTGGCTCGCCGGTTCCGAGGATAGGCGAGGGTGAAGGGTTAATGTCAGAAAACGACGCGTTGCAGTTTGATCCTATCGACTGGCAGCAGATGGAGATTCTAGCGAGACTGTCTCTTGGCGAGCGAATGAAGGCCATGGCTGATATTTCTGCCTTCAACCAGGCCCTGCTCCGCGGCGCGTTTAGCAAACGTTACCCCGACCTGCCAATCGAGGAAGTCAACATGATTCTGCTTCGCTATGTGGAGCGACAGAAGGAGAAGGGGTTTTGAGCGTATTTGAGTTTTATGTGTCGGTGCTTAAAGCCCTGGAAACGATTGGAGCCAACTACATGGTAGTCGGCGCGTACGGAGCAAGCGCATTTGGGCTCAGCCGCAGCACGCACGATGTCGATATCATTGTCGATCTGGACCCGGCCATGTGTGATGCCCTGGCTGCATGTTTTCCCGCCCCGCGCTATTACGCAGATCCAGTGCAAATGCGCGATTCGATTCGCCTTGGAATCATGTTCAACATCATCGATGGCACACTTGGAGCCAAAGCTGATTTGGTTCCCCTGTCACGAGAACCCGAGTACGTCATGGCCTTCAGACAGCGCATTCGGGGAACAGTCTCTGATCTCCAGGGAAATGAGCTTGAAATCTGGTGCGCCCGGCCGGAGGATATTATCATCGGCAAGCTGATGGCCTGGCAGGAGGGCCGGTCAAACAAGCACCCGTCGGACATCTACGTCGTGCTCAGTTTCGTCTTGAGCGGGCTGGCTGACATGCCGTTCGACGTCGAGTACGTCTCGCGCCGAGCCACAGCGATTGGCGACGATGCGCTCGCTATTTGGCTGGCTATCCTGAAACGCGTGCAGGCCGAGCTTGACGAAGGCATCCCGTCGTTCTAGCTGTCGGCAATTTCCACCAGCACCTGCCCCCGATCCACCACGTCGCCCGCCTTGCAGTGAACAGCTGTCACCGTGCCGCCAGCCGGCGCGGTGATGCGCAGTTCCATTTTCATCGCCTCCAGCAACACCAGCGTCTCGCCCCGCTCGACCGTATCCCCAACAGTGATCAGCACATCCAGCACCAGCCCCGGCATGGAGGCTTCCAGGCTGCCCGCGCCCGGCCCGCCAGCTGCCACTGCGCGCCGCTTCTGCTCAGGCTCGGGCCGCTCAAGTACCCACGTCTGGCCGGCCATGGCGACGTAGCGCCGCAGCCCGTCGCTGGCTACGTGGACGCGCAGCCGCTGGTCGCCCACCTGCAGGTTGAGCCGGCCATGCTCCGGCCGCTGCGCGCGAACTTCGTAGGTGATGTCGCCGACGGTGACCTCAAAACGGTCTTCGTCGCGCCGCACAGTCACGGTTCTGATCTCGTCGCCGACCTGATAGGTGTATTCGCTCTTCATGGCCTGATCACCTGTTCCATCAGCGTCCGCCCATGCGAAACCCGTTCGCCTGCCGCCATGGTGACAGCGGATCGTCCCGCTGCGGCTCGCCAGTTGGCCCAGCGCCGGCTCCTTGCGCCTCACCTTCCAGCAGCTCAGCCAGCGCCGCTGCCACCAGCACCATATCGGGCGGCGCCTTTGTGCGCGGCTGCCAGTCGGCGAAATGGCGATCGACGAAGTCGGTGGTCACGTCGCCACGCCGGAAGGCATCGCTGGTGATCACGGCGCGCAGGAACGGGATGTTAGTTGTGACGCCCAGAATCACATAGTGCTGCAACGCCCAGTCCATCTTGCGCACGGCGTCGGCCCGATCCTCTCCCAACGCAATCAACTTGGCGATCATCGGGTCGTAGTGGATGGTGATCTCGTCGCCGGTGGTGATACCGGCGTCGACGCGCACGCCCGGCCCCACCGGCTCCACCGCCAACAGCACCTTGCCAATCGATGGCAGGAATTCGTTGGCCGGGTCCTCGGCGTAGATACGGCACTCGATAGCGTGGCGGCGCTGGCCCAGGTCTTCCTGGCGAAACGGCAGCGGCAGGCCGGCAGCGATGCGGATCTGGAGCTTGACCAGATCGACGCCGGTCACCTGCTCGGTGATCGGATGCTCGACCTGCAAGCGGGTGTTCATCTCCAGGAAATAGAAGGCGCCGCTGACCGGATCGACCAGGAACTCCAGCGTGCCGGCATTGACGTAGCCGACCGCCCGGACAGCCGCCACCGCCGCTTCGCCCATGCGCCGGCGCAGGCCGGCGTCCAGCAGCGGCGAGGGCGTCTCCTCGACGATCTTCTGATGACGGCGCTGGATGGAGCACTCCCGCTCGAAAAGATGCACCGCGTTGCCGTGACGATCGCCAAAGACCTGGAACTCGATGTGCCGCGGGCCTGGGTATCAGTCGCTCCAGGTAGATACGGTCGTCAGCGAACGCATTGCGAGCCTCGCGCCGCGCCGACGCCAGCGCGGCCGGCAGGTCGGCAGGCTGCTCAACGATGCGCATCCCCTTGCCACCGCCGCCAGCCGTCGCCTTGACCAGCAGCGGAAAGCCGAGCTGAGCCGCTGCTACCAGCAAATCTGCGTCCTCCTGGCTTGCCTGGTAGCCTGGCACCACAGGCAAGCCAGCCGCCTGCATGGCAGCGCGGGCCGATGTCTTCGATCCCATGATGCGCATGGCAGCCGGGTCCGGACCAATCCAGGTCAACCCGGAAGCCTGCACAGCCGCGGCAAAATCGGCATTCTCGGACAAGAAGCCGTAGCCCGGATGCACGGCGTCGCAGCCCAGCCGCAACGCCTGCTCAAGGATGCAATTGCCGCAAAGGTAGCTTTGCGAAGGCGGAGCAGGGCCGATGGGCACAGACTCGTCGGCCAGCATCGTGTGCAGCGCATTGGCGTCCGCATCAGAGTAGACTGCGACCGTGCGAATGCCCAACTCCTGGCACGAACGAATGATGCGCACGGCCACTTCGCCGCGGTTGGCTATCAATAATTTTCGAAACATGGTTCAGGTCAATGAATGATGGCTAGATCAAGTGACTGGACGGGGCAGGAACGGCCGGGAGACCAGCCCGAACACAGGCACTGAACCTGAGACGAGGTCAAGACTCCGAACGAGCCGATCCGCCCCGTTCAGTAGAGGAGCCGAGAGTGATCAACAGCGTCACCTGTGACGCTTTCGGGCTGGCCGCGCCAGCCAATTATACCACGAGCAACCTGGTTTCCACACACCACTGTTAACTTCGGCGCTGAACGCCGGATAACTTCCTGTGGTGCGTCAGTGTTTTGGTCTTCGCTTTTGCGGCGTCAAACAACATGTAGTGGCGAGGCAATGTTCGACATCGACATGGCGTAACCTTGTGTAGCAAACAGGCAATTTAGCCCTCCAAATGTTTTCCCGGCCTTTCCATGCCTCTTCGCAGCGATGCCGGAAAAGTCGCCAAGATAACAACCCCTACCCATAGGGGTTGTTATCTTCCGCTCCGCCGGATGCCGCGTACTGCTGGCTGCATCCGGCGGGCTTTCCACATTTCAACAGTCCCTACTACGACTACGACTCTTCTTATTACAAATCATTTGAAAAGAGATGATGTGAGAACAGAGAAAACGACCTGCCCAAACATTGCGATTGAGGGCACAGGTATGTAAAATGACAAGCTATGACATCAATAACCAAATCTGGCAAATCCTCCCGTTTCCACCATCGGTGGATGGCTTGTACGATTATCGTCGCCAGCCTGCTGATGCTGGGTTCATCAAATCTTGGCGGCACCAGGGCAGCTGCGCAGGATGTCCCGCTGGGACTTGACCGCTGGGCTGTTGAGGTTTGGCCCGAATATGACCGCCCTGCTGTGCTGGTGCTCCTGAATGGCACGGTACTTGACAGCACCGGCCTGCCGGTCGAAGTGCGTATTCCCGCGCCTTCGGGCATCGAGATCAATGCCGTGGCGTTTCCGGGGGAAGGCGGTCGTCTGATTTCGATCCCGTGGCGATCGGAGCCGACCGTGGATGGGCAGGATATCGTCTTCACACTGGATCAGCCTGATTTTGTCGTCGAGTACTATGACGACGTGATCAGCCCACCGCCCAGTCGCGGCTTCGATCTGGATCTGGCGTCGCCCTATCCGGTTCAGGACGCGTCGGTCACTTTGCGCCTGCCGGCGCGTGCTAGCAATTTGCAGACGACGCCTTCCATGCAGCCAACGGGTACAAACTCCTTCGGCAATCCGTTGTACACCATGCAGACCGGTCCGCTGGCGGCAGGTCAGGCCGTGCCTCTCAGTGTGAGCTACACCAAGTCCGACGCCAATCCTACCATTGTCAACGCGGTCGTGGGTGACGATGTCGTGGGCGCGACTGCGGCAGATTCTGCCGGAATCGATTGGCTTCCCCTGGTCGCTGGTCTGGTGCTGGCGCTGGTGGTCGTGGCTGGTGTAGCTTTCTGGTGGTGGCGTAGGAGCCAGGCATCTGGCGGGTCGCGTCAGGCTCGCCGCCGGGCAGCCCGTGAGAAAGGCGAGACGCCGAGGTCCGCCTCCGCGACGGCGCCCCAGAAGCCAGCCCAGACTCTCTTTTGCCCACAGTGCGGGACCAAGTTCGAGGCCACTGACCAGTTCTGTCGCGGGTGCGGCGCAAAGCGGCGATAGGTGTATAAGGTGGACGCGAGGGGTGTGCCAGCCAGCGCAGACAACGATGTGTTCATGCGCCTTTGTTTGCGCAGTCGCTGGCAGCCGGACGTTCTGCACGAGGCGGAGGCGTTTGCAGCCAACGTCCGTGTAGACTGGGCGGCGATGTGTGATACGGCGAGGTCGAGTCGGGCTGGCGCCGCTACTCTATGATGTCCTGCGCAACGGCCACCTGGCGCCTGCGTCTGCTGGCGATTGCCTGCGCGACGCCTACCAGGAGACTGCCGTCTACGCCGGGTTGATGTCCGTCGAACTGAGCAACGTGTTGCGTTGGCTGGCAGAAGCCGGGCTGGCGACCGTCGTGCTCAAAGGCGCGGCCCTCGGCGACACGCTGTATGGCAACAGCGCGTTGCGGCCTATGACTGACCTGGATCTACTGCTGCACGAGCAGGACGTTGCGGCGGCTATCGACGTGTTGCATCAGCGTGGTTACCGGTCTGCTGGTGCGGAGGTGCGGCCCGGTCACGCGCTGGATTTCGAAAACGAGGTGGTCGTTCGCTCTGCCGGGACGCCGTCGCTGGCTGTTGAGCTTCACTGGCACCTGTTGGACTCGCCCTTTTACCAGGATCGTTTGAACGAGCGCTGGTTCTGGGATACGGCCCGTCCGGCCAGGGTGGCTGAATCTGATGCGCTGGTTCTGGGGCTGGAGGCTACACTTCTCCATCTCAGCGCCCATTACGTGCTACACCACCGAGCGCAAGGGATGCGCTGGATCGGGGATATCGCTGGCCTGGTGGCAACGCGTGGCCCAGATATTGACTGGCAGCTTCTGCTGGCCAGGGCGACTGAGTTCAAGCTGGTCTTCAGTATCCAGGTTGTCTTGAGGCAACTGGTGGATGACTGGAAGGCCGCGATTCCGCCGGATGTCATGCAGGCAGCGATGCGATTGCCAGTTTCTGACGAGGAACGGCAGGTGGTTCAGTGGCTGCAAGCTGAGCAACGACCGGTGGTGCAGCGTTTCTTGGTAGATTTGGCTAGCATGACCGGTTGGCGCAAGCGGGCTTCGTTCTTGTGGGCGAACCTGTTTCCGTCGCCGTCATATATGCAAGAGCGTTATGAACTATCGGATCGCTCGTTGGTTCCGCTGGCATATCCGTACCGCTGGGCAATCGGTATCTGGGAAATGGTCACCAGCCGGCTGTCTTCGCCAACGAATCGCGAGGTGCATTGATGGGACAGCCATCGATATCGGACGAGGCGTTGCCGAAGCTGCAAGGCTGGCTGCCGTTGCTGCACGAGAGTTCTGGCGCGCCAGGGCCGCTTTCGCTGGCAACTGGCAGGGAAGAGCATGGAGCCCACGCTTCCCGATGGCTGCCAGATCGAGATCGTCCCGTTGTGGGGCGCGGTGCCGATCGGGTCGGTGGTAGTGTTTGCCGGCGGCTCCGCTCTGGTCGCTCACCGCCTGGTTCATCGGCGCGGCCGCTATCTTGTGACGCAGGGAGACGGACGCCGCGAGCCGGATCGCTGGCTGCTGCCGGCGCAGTTAGTTGGGCGAGTGGATAAAGGCTGGGTTGGCGGACGTGTGATCTGGCCCAGGCGCGGCGAGGCCTTGATGTGCTGGCGCTGGATCGGGCGGGCCTATGTCCTGGCTGGGCAGCGCCGCTTGCGCTGTTTGTTGAACGATGTCAGCCGGAGGCTGCGTTCATGAGCAGTCATTCTCTGCGGCTGGTGATCGCTGGCATCTGCTTCGAGGTTCGCGCACCGGCGACTGACTGGCTGGTGCCGCTGAGCGACCGCTATCAGTTGTTTGCGGCGACGGATGCACCGGACTGGGTGGTCACGCTGCGCGTCGATCCTGAGTTGGAGCGCGCCGACCCGCCCTGGGCCAGTCACGATGAGGCGCAGACCACCTTCCATGTTGGATACTCGCGTGGAACTATTGACCTTGCCAGCAACAGCGCCGAGGTATTTGCGCCGGCGGCCCAGTATGCTCCGTCGTCGGTGGATCGCGTGCTGGCGTTCATCTGCACCTATGATCTGCCGCGGCGGCATGACAGCTTGTTGTTGCACGGCGCGGCCATGGTCCGGCGCGGGCAGGGGCTGGCGCTGTCAGGCCGGTCGGGCGCGGGCAAGACCACCGCGTCGCGCATGGCTGCCGGACACGCCCAGGTTTTGACCGACGAAAACCTTGTCCTCTCGCTGGCCGATGGGCAGCCGTTGCTGCTCAGCACACCTTTTTGGGGCGCCAGCACGCCATTGGAAATGATCGAACGGGTCAATGTCAGCGCACCGCTGCGAGCCGTGCTGTTGCTGGAGCATGGTCCTGACTTCCGCCTGGAGCGACTGAACGGTGGCGACGCAGTGCTGGCGCTGCTGACCACCGAAAAGCTGGCAGTCGAGCGGGTCAGCAGCGCTGTCGCCTGGCTGGACATTGCCCAGCGGCTGGTGGCCGCCGTTCCAACCTATCGACTCTATCTCGAGACCAACGGCGGAGTTGTGGCCTTTTCTCGACCGGGAGTTGGGATTGTAGCTGCCGAGCCCGGCTTGCTTGCCCTGCCCTGGTGGGCTACAATGGATTAAAGTAACTGCGGCGGCGTTCAATGACTTGACGCCGCATTTTCATCGTGGAGGTGATCGGTGGAGATTCTCAAGGAACGCATTCGTCGCGATGGCGTCAACCTGGGCAACGGCATCCTCAAAGTTGATGGATTCATCAATCACCAGGTTGATCCGACCCTGATGCTGGCCGCAGGCGGCGCACTGGCTGCCCGCTTCGCCCACCTGCAACCCAACAAGGTGTTCACGGCCGAGATCAGCGGTATCGCGCCTGCGTTTACGACCGCGCTGGCGCTGGGCGTGCCGGTGCTCTACGCTCGCAAGGCCAAGCCGGTTACCATGCACCCCAACGCCATTGTCGAGTCGGCGCCCAGCCACACCAAAGGCAAGGTTACCGAGCTGATCGTGTCGCCAGAGTTTCTGGGGCCGCGTGACCGGGTACTGATTATCGATGACTTTCTGGCGCGTGGGCTGACCATCGATGCCTTGGCGCGGCTGGTGGCCGATGCCGGCGCGCAACTGGTCGGCATCGGCGCTGTGGTTGAGAAGGTCTTCGAAGGTGGGCGTGATGTTCTCGCCCACTGGAACGTACCCATTGAGTCGCTGGCGGTCATCGCCAACATGGACAACGGACGCATCGTCTTTCAGGAGTGATGCTGGGTGCCTCTCATGTCTCACGACACAATCATCGTTCTCGACTTTGGCTCGCAATACGCTCAGTTGATCGCGCGGCGCGTGCGCGAGCAACGCGTCTACTCGGAACTGGTTCACTGGGACGAGCCGGCTGAGCGGGTGTTGGCCAACAAGTCTGTCAAAGGGTTCATCCTCAGCGGAGGGCCGGCCAGTGTCTACGAACCGGGCGCGCCCACCCTTCCGTCGTACGTACTGGAGTCGGGTTTGCCGGTGCTGGGTATCTGCTACGGCATGCAACTCCTGGCCCACAACCTGGGGGGCCGCGTCGCCCCTTCCCAGGCGCGCGAATACGGTCCCGCTGAAATCGATCTCCTGCTCAACGACAATCCACTTTTCGCTTCAGTCCGCCCCAAGTCCCCCAGTCCCCAATCCCCAGTCCCCGTCTGGATGAGCCACGGCGACCGGATTGAGGCGTTGCCGGCCGGCTGGCAGGCGCTGGCGTGCAGCGCAAATTCGCCCTACGCTGCGATGGGCGATCCCAGCAGCGGGCGTTACGGCTTGCAGTTTCATCCAGAGGTGACGCACACGCCGCAGGGCGCGGCAATCCTGCGCTCCTTTGCCGCGGATATCTGCGGCGCGACCTCAGACTGGACGCCGGCTAACTTCATCGCAGAGACCGTGGATGCCGTACGTCATCAGGTTGGCGAGGCGCACGTGCTGTGCGGGCTGTCGGGCGGCGTCGACTCCTCGGTGGTCGCCGCTCTGCTGCACAAGGCCGTCGGCGATCAGTTGACCTGTCTGTTCGTTGACCACGGCATGCTGCGCCAGGGCGAGGCGGCGCAGGTCATCGACACCTTTGCCCGCCACATGCAGGTGCCGCTGGTGGCTGTTAATGCAGCCGAGTTGTTTCTGGCCGACCTGGAAGGAGTTACTGATCCTGAGCAAAAGCGCAAGCTGATCGGCCATCGCTTCATCCGCGTCTTTGAAGATGAGTCTGCTCGCATCGCTGCTGGCTGGTCCCCCACCTCCAGTTTTGGGTACTTAGCCCAGGGAACGCTCTACCCGGATGTCATCGAAAGCGCCAGCGGCAGCACGGAGCGGGCCGCTCGCACGATCAAGACGCACCACAATGTCGGCGGCTTGCCGGAGGATATGACCTTCGAACTGATCGAACCGCTGCGTTTGTTGTTCAAGGACGAGGCTCGCGCGGTGGGCGAGGCGCTGGGATTGCCGGAGGAGATCGTCTGGCGCCATCCCTTCCCCGGTCCCGGGCTGGCCATTCGTTGCCTGGGCGAGGTGACCTGGGAGCGGCTTGAGACGCTGCGCCAGGCCGATGTCATCCTGCTGGATGAACTGCGGGCCGCCGGGCTGTACCGACAAACGTCGCAGGTCTTCGCCGTGTTGCTGCCGGTCAAGTCAGTGGGTGTCATGGGCGACAACCGCACCTATGCCGATGTGGTAGCGCTGCGTGCCGTGACCACCGACGATTTCATGACGGCCGACTGGGCGCGCCTGCCCTACGACCTGCTGGCGCGCATCAGCAATCGCATCGTCAACGAGGTGGCGGGCGTCAATCGGGTAGTGTATGACGTGACCAGCAAACCGCCGGGCACGATTGAGTGGGAATGATACTGTTTGAGTTTGTGTTGGAACGGCGACGATTATGAAACGTGTATTTCTCGTGTTTATCATTGCGTTGGTCATCCTGGCCGTGCTGCTCGGCCCCAGCGCTCTGGCGTATGTCAACATGCAGGGGCCGTTGCCGGGTGGCGTCACGGTGAGCGGTATGACGCCGACCGGGGCGAACCTGGAGGAAGTGGCGCGCAACCTGCATGCTGCGTATCAGGAGCCAGTGGCGGTGAGCTACGACGACCAGCGCATCATCCTGCGGCCCGCCGATGTCGATTTCGACGTGGATGTCAACGCGATGGTGGCCGAGGCCGTGCCCTACGGCGAAGGGCTGGGGTTCTGGCGTCCCTTCCTGGGTGAGGTGTTTAAGCGCCCGGTCGCTCCGGTGGATATTCCGCTGAAATATAGTTACAGCCAGGAAAAGCTGGCCGAGTGGCTACAGGGCGTGGCCGACGAGCATGACAAAGAGGCTCGTCCGCCCTACGGCGTGGCGCTGGCCCCCGGTGTGCCCTTCACCAGCACCTTCATGTTCCAGGCTGGTCAGCCTGGCCTGGAGTTGGAGTTCAACATGTCGGGCGAGCGGGTGTTGCAGGCGTTGACCTCCCCGACAGACCGCCGCGCCGATCTGGTGTTGGTCGAAGTGCCGCCGCCCGCGCCTGATATCAAGGAATTGCAGAAGCTGGTCGAGAACCGCTCCGACCGCTTTCCTGGCTGGGTCAGTGTCTTTATCAAGCAGGTGGGCGGGGACAGCGAGGCGACCAGCGATCCGGAGATCGCCTTTGCAGGCATGAGCACGATGAAGATACCGATCATGCTGGAGTTGTATCGCAGCGTCCTCGACGAGCCGCCCGATGTCGAGACCACCAAGCTTCTGACCGAGACGTTGGGATTGAGCGGCAACTTCACTGCCAACTTGCTCTTACGGCTGATCGGCGGCGGTGCGGTTGGCAGCGAGTGGCAAGGCGCGGATCAGGTGACGGCGACATTGCGCGCCCTGGGGCTGCGCAACACGTTCATGGCCACGCCTTACGACACCGAACGCCTGCCGCGCACCTATTCCACACCGGCCAATAGCCGCA
Organism: uncultured Chloroflexia bacterium; assembly: GCA_963707275.1. Lineage (GTDB taxonomy): Bacteria > Chloroflexota > Anaerolineae > JAAEKA01 > JAAEKA01 > JACKBK01. Next base: position 151,231 of record CAVPPH010000015.1, on the reverse strand, counting down.
GCGATGTCACCACCAACCCCGATACCCACATGCAGACCACCGCCAAGGATCTGGCGTTGATCCTTGAGTGGATCGTGGAATGCAGCGAAGGTCGCGGCACGCTGCTGGCAGCCTATCCGGGCCAGATCACTCCGTCTGAATGCCAGGAGATGCTGGGGTTCGTCGAACTGAACCGCAAGCACATATTGCTGGAACCAGGAGTGCCCGAGGACACGCGCTACGCGCATAAGCACGGGTTCGTGGACGACAGCCACGGCGATGTCGGCGTCTTCTGGGGTCCGGCTGGGCCATACATCGTCAGCGTCTTTATCTACAAACCAGGCTGGATCGAGTGGGAGCTGAGCAGTAGCCTGATGGCCGACATCAGCAAGGCGTCGTGGGATTATTTTACCCTGGTCGCCAACGGCGGCCAGCCGCCAACCGTTGCTACACCGGCGGAGATTGAACCTGCCGCGAGCGATAGCGGGGGATAGCGTCGTGAACCAGCTTGCTCTCCTCGTTGCCGCTGCGCATCCCGGCGACACTGCCATGCACGAGGACCTGGCAGCAATGACCGTTGTGTTGCGGCGCAGGGGCTATCGGGACGATCAGATTCTCGGGCTCGACGGATTGGTGACCAGAGAGCAACTGCTGGCGTTCCTGACTGAGGGGAGGGACCGCATCGTTGGCTGGAGCGAAGGGCAGGTGTTTCTGCATTACAGCGGCCACGGCGCGTTTTGGCCCTGGGATGCTGAGACTGCCGCTGCCGCCCGGCCGGCCTGGCAACCTGAGCCGGACACATTGCTGTCGCCCGATCGCTGGGTCTTCTGGGACGAGGTCTTTGCGACCCTGGCAGCGCCGGCGGGTGTCGAGTTGGTCGTACTTCCCGACTGCTGACACAACAATCTGCTGGCCGGTCGTGCGCCGGCGGGGGTGACAATTCTTGCGCAGCATGCGCTGCCGGGAACCGAGCTGTCGTGCAGAGCTCAAGAACACGATTTCGTCCAGAGTGGAATCACCGTCAGGCGAGGGGTCGTTTCGTTCTACGCAACCGAGACATTGCTATCGGTGAAAACTATGGGAGACTGGCTGGCAGCCATTCAGCAACTGATCGCGCAAGACCGCCAGGCCGGTCGGTTGCCCGTCTTCGTGGAGCCAGCCCTGACCCTTCTGGGAAACTCTGACATCCCTGCACCGCAGGTCACGCCAGCGACGTGACCTGCGGTGTGTGCCAGGAGCGTCCGGCATGCAATCGGACCTACACTTTGGCCAAGGCGGCGGAGCGGAATTCGGTTGCCAGCGTTGGGTCCTTGAACATCGTTGTAATCTCGTCAATGGTGGCGATGGCGGCGATCTGTTGGATTCTCGCCTCGTCGGAGCGGTCAAGCGCGTCCAGCGACCTGGCTGAGGCTACCTGTGCCTGCCAAAGCACGGGACGCATCGACAACTCGCGTGCGCGCTCGGCGCCGATGGTGAACTGCTGCAAGGCTGCTGCGTGGTACCCACCGGCTGCCTGGACCTTGCCCAAAGTCAGGCGCATCAGCGGAATGAGGTTGCGCATACTGCGCTCTTCGGCGTAGCCACAGGCTTCTTCCGCCAGGGTGAGCGCTTCCGCATGCTGGCCCCGCTGACTGGCCAGCAAGGCAGCACCGGCCAGATGACGCGGCCTCTCTATCATCATGAACATGGTGGGGTAGTTCAGACCCTTCTCAAAGCTTCCACTGGCGATTTCAGCGTCCCCCAGCGTCATGGCGCACCACCCCAGGTCAGCCCATGCCGAACCGCCGCCCATCATACCCATTGGACTCTCCAGCAGGCGCAGCGCGTGCAGGTGAAACTGCCCTATCTGGTCAAGGAACTTCGGGCTGATCTCCTGGTAAATCGATCCGAGGGTTCCCAGCGGTTGGACAGTCATGAATGGTTCGTAAGCCTCCAGGGGGAGAGCTGCATCCAGCGAGCGGTGCCCGTAAAGGAGCGCTTGTTCATATTCACCCCGGGCACGGTACACCTCGGCAATACACCAGTTGCCAAAGACCTGTGGTTCCAGCGCTCCGATGCGAACTGCTATCTGTACGCCCTCTTCGGCGTATGTAACTGCTTGTTCCAGGTTCCCATCTCGCATCATGTAAATTGGGAAAGTCGCGCTGAGAAGCCACGCCTCGTGTTGTCGATCGCCTACCTCACGGACAATGGCCAGTGCTTCCTGTGCCTTTTCCCACGATTCATCAAAGCGGGTCATGAACAGCAGGCTTGAGGCGACATGCTCCATCCCCATCGCCTGAAACTCTCTGGAACCGACCGTCTCGCCGATGGTTACCAGGTTGTTCATATGGAGCAACACGCCGTCAAAGTCTGCTTGAGCGGTGCACATCTGGCAACGGATGAGAGCGCTTTCGGCCGCGCCCCCATGTTCCTCATACTCTTTCACCAAACGATCTGCGTGTGCCAGGGCTGTCTCGGCTTCGCTGAACTCGCCCATATGCAGCGCATAGACGCCAGCCAGCTTGTTCAGCGCTGACACCTGAATGCCAACGTCGGCGCGTTGTTCGCCCACCCTGAGCATTTCCCCGTACACGGTCACAGCTTCTGAGACCTGGCCTGTCAATGTCACCATTCTTCCCAGACCCTCGTAAGCCCGGCGAATGGTCGTCTCGTCCTCGACAGCAGCCCTTAGCTCAACAGCCTGGCGAAAATGGCCGATGGCCTCGTGCGAGGCATAATTACGAGCCGCCGCGTCGCCGGCGATTATCAGATAGGGCATGGCTTTGGCGGGCTGGCGCGCCTCCAGCAGGTGGCGGGCGATTTCGGCTGCCTGTTGAGGTGAGCGTTGGATCATTGACTCGGCTGCTTTGCGGTGGAGATCGCGGCGGCGGCTCAGCAGGACTGAGCTGTAGGCGGCTTCCTGCGTCAGCACGTGCTTGAACGCGTAACTGCGGACGGGGTGCAGGCTTTTCTCGCGCACCAACTGTCGCCGCACCAACTCTTTCATGCCGGCTTCAAGCTGGCCGTCCGATACGTCGAAGATGTCGGCCAGGGTGTGATAGGAGAACTCCCGGCCGACAATCGAGGCTGCCTGTACGATCTGGCGGGTCTGGTCGTCCAGTTTGTCCAGGCGGGCGGTGATGACTCCAATCAGCGTGTCGGGCACGGAGATGTTGACGATGTCGGCAGTGGCGCGCCAGTGTTCGTTCTCCCGCACCACCAGCCCAGTGTCCAGCAGCGAGCGGATGACCTCTTCCACGAAAAACGGGTTTCCCTCGGCTTTGTCCAGGATCAGTTGGCGCACGCTTTCCGGCAGGTCTTCCACGTGCAGGAGATTGGCGACCATCGCGGTGCCTGCGTCTGATCCAGCGGCTGCAGGGTGATGTTGGTGTAGCGAGGGGCAAAGTCGCGTAGAGCCAGTTCGTGGATGCGCCACGATGGTTCGTCCTGCCGTGGCCGAAAGGCGACAACGACCAGCAGCGATACACGATTTGTCAGCGGCAGCAGCGACTCTAGCAGATCCAGCGAGGTCGGGTCTATCCAGTGCACGTCGTCCAGCACCAGAACCAGTGGTTGCGCCTCGGCAAGTTGCTCGATCAGCCGCTGTACTCGATCGAAAATGCCGGCCCGCAGCATCGGCGGTTCCATGAAGCGTATCCTGTCAGCGTCGGGAGCGGGAACCGCCACGCCAAGCATGGAGGCCAGGAACGGCGCCATCTCCGCACTCTGCTCGCCAGACAATTTGTTCAGGCCGATGTGGATCAGTGCGTATTGCTGCTCATCCGACTGTCCCGGTTCAAAGCCAAACCAGTCGCCCAGCAAGCTGATGAAGGGCGCGAACGGCGCGGCGGTCTCGTATGAAAGTGATCGACCCTCGAACCATTGTAGCTGATAGGTCGTGTCGAGTTCTATCGCATCGCGCACTTCGGCAATCAGACGCGATTTGCCCAAACCGGCCTCACCCACTACCGAGACGATCTGGCCGTTGCCTTGGCGGACCTGTTCGACGGCCGACCAGAGAGCGTCCGCCTCCCGTTCGCGCCCCACCAGCGGCGAGCGCAGCCCATCGATGCCGCGCAATGGTCCCGGCGTCGCTTTCGCGCGCAGCACACGAAAGGCGCGCACCGGCTCCGCCTTACCCTTGATCGTTAAGCTCTCCAGCGTCTCGAAATCAAAGAGCGGCGCGATGAGCCGGTAGGTCGGTTCGGCGATCTGCACGGTGCCGGGCACGGCGGTCTGTTCCATACGGGCCGCGAGGTTAATCGCGTCACCCAGCGCCGTGTACTCCATGCGCAGATCGGAGCCGACCGCTCCGACCACCACCAGGCCTGTGTTAATGCCGACACGCACGTCCAGGTCGATATACCAGCGCTGCAAGACCTGCTCGCGATAGGACCTGATAGCCGCGACGATTTCCAGCCCGGCCAGTGCAGCCCGTTGCGGATCGTCTTCGTGCGCCAGGGGAGCGCCGAAGAAGGCCAGAATGCCGTCGCCCATCAGCCGCGCTACTGTGCCTTCGTAGCGATACACCGGCGCGATCATCTGCTCAAAAGCGCCGTTGATGATCTCGGCCCAGTCCTCAGGGTCGAGCCCACTGGCGGCCGCGGTCGACCCCTTGACGTCGCAGAAGAGCATCGTGACGATCCGCCGCTCGCCCTCCATCGAGCCACTGGCCCGGGCCGACTCGAGTTTCGTCATCAACTCACGCGGAACAAATTGCTGCAAACGCGTGGCAGGCTGGACCGGTGAAACCGATTCGACGCCGACCGGTTCAAGAGTAGATGGCGCAGCGGCTGGCGCGCCGACCGCCGCGCCGCAGTTGAAGCAGAACCTGGCGTTATGCGGCAGGCTCGTACCGCAGTTGGCGCATGTAATCGGCATCGACGCTCCGCAGTTGAAACAGAAACGGGCGCCGTCAGGATTGAGCGTGCTGCAGGAGGGACAGTTCATGTGGTGGTCCTCTGTGGTGGGGTAAGGTGGCAAGGTTTGTACGCTGAGTGGATAAACACCCAATCAGCTTGTGGCCTTGATAGGCATTTTTCACCGATTGGCGTCTGGCGAGTCCGCGGATGCCCGATGCGCTGTGGCGTCTTGTTCAGTGGCAGCGCGGAAGCGATCGATGTTGATCTGGGCCTGTTTGCGTTTCTCCTTCATGACCAACCCGGTCAGTGTACGAGCGTAAAAGCTGCCATTCGCCCGTTCCCAGGTTTCCACCAGTCGCGTGCCGTGTTCGCTTGGTTCGAGGCTGTAGTCCATGACGATGGTGATGTGCGAGCCGGGGATAGGAACCAGGTCGCGGGTGGTCATCTGCTCGAAGGGCCGCCACTGGATGACGGTCTGCATGATGATCTGGTCGCCGTGGTAGCATTGAAACTGGCTGCCGGCGTCGATACGTCCATCCTTGCGCTCGAGGATCTCCTGGCGGTCCGAGCCGATGAGCACCGATCGGTAGGCCGGTTGTGCGAGGTAGTCCCACACCTGGTGCGGCGGCAGCGCAACGTCAGTCGAAACCTGCAAGGCGATCCGATCAGAGGGAATGCTGATGCGCAGCGTTTCCCTTTTTGCCAGCCAGACCGGATGCATATCCTGCACCCAAACGGCCACCTCGCCCAGGTGTTCATAGGCTTCCTGATGTGCGACCAGCTTCTCGCAGAATTCCGTCCAGAGCAAGCTGGCGGATGGCCGCATCGGTGTAGAGCGTGTAGGCGCGGATGCCGGTCTGCTTGGTCACACTGTTTTTCAGCAGCCGATGGATCAGGTTGACGTCGCTGCCGACCAGTTCGTCGTGGCCGCCCAGTTGCTGGACCGCAAACGCGCCGTAGTGGACGAAAAACTTCAGGTCGAGGGTCGCGATATTGGCGCAGGCGTTGCAGTGGCAGACGGTGTTGAGCACCATTAGCTCGATGCGCCGTCGGAAGGCGACGTAAGTGTCCTCGATCAACTCGACGAAGGTCTGGCCCTGGAGAAAACTGTCCTGCAAGCCATAGCTGATGACTGCATCGCCGGCCGTGCGGCTGATGGCCAGCGGCGGTTTGGTGTGGTCGATTAGCAGTTCCAGCAGAACTTGCAACACCTCCTGGGCGTGCTCCAGTTCCGACTGGCTGAGGTACATGGTGTAGCCGGTGATGTCGGCGATCAGCAGGTAGCCTTGTTGGGTTTTGGACATCAGGAGAGTCTCATGGTTCAGGTGTCCGGTTCGATCTGGCCAGCGTCGTTGCGTCTGTTTCTGTTGAACGAAGAAACGACAAAAACGGATCGTTCTCGTTGACAGGCGGCTGCTGCTGCCCGCTTTCGATAGGCACTCTGACTATATCACCGCCCTACGATCGGATTCCAGTCCAATCGTTGCCCGTTTCCTGATCATTCGCGATGAGGCGCTGTCGACGACGCTTGTCAAAACGTCCCGGCTGATTGGCTCAGCCAGGACGTTTTGCGATTGGTGGCGATGCGGTTGTCAATGTGTGCGTGTTCCCGGTCGCTTCAACCTTGCGACACCGTAAACAAAGTCAACAGGGATGTCATTGCGAGGGCTGCCGAAGCAATCTTGCTCGGGCCGGTCTCCCGACCGTGCCCTCATCGTCGAGCGCACTTGTTCCAGACATGGGCCAAACAGAAATGTCATTGCAAGCGGGATTGCTCACCTGCACCTCGCCAGGGGCTCGGCGCAGGCGCAGGTGTCGCCGCCGCGGCTCGCAATGACAACGAGCAACTGTGTTTACGCGGTACTTACCCCCTGGACGGGCTGCGGTTCCAGTTTGCTGGTGAGATAGGCTGCCAGCAGTGACCACTGGCGGAAGTAGCGCGTCTCGCCGCTGAGGATGTGTCTGGTCTGCATACGCACCTCCCAAGTGTCCGCCTCCATTAACTCATACCAGACGCGCACAGTGAACAACTGCGAGTGAGACCACGGGTCGTCGGTGTGGGCTTGCGTGTCCATCGGCGCTTGCCTCTAGGGAAACTCGAACACCAGAACAGGATTGCCGCTCGGTACGGCCCGCGGCGTCAGCCTGCGCAGATTGTCAGGTCGGGCGCGCGGGTCGAGCAGGCCGTTGCGCACGAAGGCCATGAGCTGGGCGAACTCCGCGTCGCTGAGCGTGATCGGGGTCTGCCAGGATCGGATCGACGCGCGCCAGCACGGGATCGATGGGTCCCTGCGGTCCGCTGAGGTCGGCCGCCAGGTGCTGGCTGGCCGGGGTGTAGGCCAGTCGCCGACTCGACCACGTTCAGATGGTGGCGCACCGCGTCGTCGAGGCTGGTGAACGCGCCGTTGTGCATGAAGGTCGGCTGCAAGGCGATGTTGCGCAGCGGCGAGGTGCGGAACTTGTAGCGGTCGGCCATGTCCCCGCTGATCTGCTCGCGGCCAAAATCCTCGTTCATGCCCGGTCCGTCGAAGGTGTTGTTGGTCACCAGCGGCGCAATCTGCGGCACGCCGATGACGTGGTCCTGGAAATCGCTGAACATCTCGTTGGACTGGCCGGCGACGCTGTGGCATTGGACACACTTGGCTGCGCCGAAAAACAGCAGTGCGCCGAGCTTCTCATCGTCGGTCAGCGCGTTATGGTTGCCGCGCGCAAAGCGGTCGATAGGCGCGTTGGCAAAGGTCAGGCTGAACTCGAACTCGGCGATGGCCTGGCCAAACATATCGAAGGTGATCGGCGCGCCGTCCTTGACCTCCCGGAAGCTCTTGCCAAAGAGCCTGCGGTAGGCCGGGCTGCCGTTGAGCCGGTTGAGCACCTCGGCCCGGATCGCATCGTTGTCGCCGGGAAAAGCGAAACCAGCAGCCTCCGTGCGCTCGGTCGGTGGAATGAACGCCTGCGCCGTGAGCAGATGTGGCTGGTTGGACAGTGTCAGCCCCTCCGGCGCCGGAAACTGTAGGCCGGCGCTGTTGTCGAAGGGATCGTCCGACAGCGACAGAAAGCGCGAGTTCCACATCAGCCGCGGATAGAACGCGCTGTTGATGACCATCGGCGTGCGCCGCATGTTGCGCGGCCCGCTGCGGTTGGGACCGACCACGCCGTTGTTCTCGATGCCGATGGCGATGGACTGGGTGTCGCCGAAACCGTTGGTCGGCGAGTGGCAGCCGCCGCAGGTGTTGTCGTCGTTGAGACCGGTCAGCGTGTCGAACCAGAGCAGCCGCCCCAGGTCGGCCAACTGGTGATCGACGTGGCGGCCGAGCCGGCTTTCCAGCGTCGATTCGATGCGTCCGGTGAAACCGGCATCCTGGAGGACCGCTTCCAACTGGTGATCCAGCGGGCCGTTGCCCTGAGAACTGCCGCGATCCTGAGCAAATCCGGTGGATGCCAGCAGAAGCAGCGCTCCCATGGCTGTAACGACCAACAGATGTCTACGAATCTTGCTACGATGGGACATGATGACGCTCCCTTCAACAATTTGGCCAGACCGATTGCATTGAACCAGCCAGACGACCGCACCGCACTCCCCCGCTGCGGCCGTCTGGCTGGTGACCAACAAAACCTAGATGGGGTCGCAGTGCAGCGGGTCGCCGCGCTCGCTGGTCCTGCACCCAGTTGGTCGCTCGGCGGCCAGAACTCGGTGGTATACGTCCAACTCCAGTTGAAGCCGACGTTCATGTGGCCGACGCTGCCGTTGCCGTTCAGCACAAAGCTGTCCACCACGGTGACCTGATGCGTGTCGCTGCCAGCCGGCAGCACGTCGACGCTGTGGTTGGTGTAGACGTAGTGATAGGTGCCGTTGCCGTTGATGTCGGCAGCGTCGCCTCGGACGAGATCGTTGATGGTGGTTATTACTGTGCCATCGGCGTTTGTTCTGGTGTTGATGACCTGATGCCGGTCGCCGGTGCCGGTCAGTCCGTTCGGGGCATCGGGGCAGAAGCCAACTGGCAGTTCCCATGGAATAGAACTCGTTCACTACCTGATGGGTGTTGGTGGGCGGTCCGCCCGCAAACACCGGCGCCGTGGCGACCAGCAGCAGGACGATGACCATAATCAGGGTGATGTGCTTGCTAGACTTGGACATGAAACTCTCCTTCAGAATGTGTTTGCAAACCTGGATTGTCGTCGTGTGTGTTGCGCATCGTGCGCCTGTGTCACCGCATAGGCTGCCTCGTCATTTGGTGGTTGCACGAACTGGTTCCCGTCCGCCCCTGCTGACGGATGTGATCGTTGAACTGTACTTGTTGGACAGTCTAGCACAAGGAGCGTTCTAAATCTACGAGGGTGGGAATCAACTAACGTCGGACTTGAGTCAGCCAGAACTCCGTCTCAGGCGTCTGCTCAGCGTCCCAGCGCGCATTGACCACGTAGAGCGCATCGCCATGGATCGCGGCCGTGGACGGGGCCTCCAGCTTGGGATCGGTGAGGGTTCGAACGAGTTTGCCTGACGTCCACTCTGGATTGAGTTCTACAACGTAGACCTTGTCGTTATAGTTGACGACATAGAGCGTGTCGCCTGCCAACACCAAGCCATCATGATAGATCTCCGTCTCACCATCCAGCACCAACTCCGTGGTCTCACCTGTGGCCGCATCGACCACATAGAGTTTGCCGAGATCAGTATGCGCAACGATCAGCTTCGTACCGTCATCCGAAGCGACGATGCCGTTGCCATTGATGCCTTCTGGCAGGTATTCGAAATCGCCGGTCAGCGAAATGGTCTGACTGGCCGACGGGTCGGGCAAGTGGCTCTCTGGCGCGAGAGGCAGTTGATAAACGTACGGCAGACTGGAATCGGTAAAGTAGACGACATCATTGGCCAGAGCGACATCGTTGACAAACCCCTTGGGATCGGTCGTGAATTGGACATTCGCCGCCAGTTGGCCGGTCAACCCATCATAGACCAGCCCATTGCCGGATTCGGCGCCAGCCACGTAGAGTAGGTCGGTGCGCCGATCATAGGCCAAGCCCGCCACTCTCTGTGTCTCCTGCGGCGCAACAAAGACGCTGCCTTCGCCCGTGAGCAGGTCGATCTTGTAGATGGCCCCCGATCCAACGGAGCCGACAAAGGCGGTGTCACCTCTACCAACGGTGACTCCTTCTGGTTGGAAACCGTTGGGCAACATCACGATCGTGGAAATTTCCTCCGTGGCCTCGGGTGCCTCGGCCTTCGGTGGTTCGATCGATGCCTCCGGCTGTGGATTGGCGCTTTGGGGCGGCGGCGCCTGGCAGCCGGCCATGAGCAGGGAGAGCAGACTGACAACGATCAATACTCTGTAGACAAATCGACTGGACATGGAATTCTCCTTCAGTGTGTGTTGTGAAACCTGGATTGTCCTCGTGTATTCTGCGCATCGTGCCCCTGTGTCACCGCATAGGCCGCCTCGTATTTGGTGTTTGAACGAACCGGAAATCCGAGTTCCCGGACACATCCCTGACAACGCCAGGGATGTGTCCATTAAGGTGCTCAATTGTTCACCGGCGTGAACGCTGCTTCGCGGATCTGATCGACAAGGAAGCGATTCTGCCACTTGCCGTCGTGTTTGACCCACAGCGAGGTGACGGTGCGCGGGTTCGAGAAATCGTTGCCGTCGTATGAGCCATTGAAGTTCATCAGATACGTGACCATGTAGGCATCGGGCGTGATCATCTCGACGCGCATCTCGCCCAAATCAGGTTTCTTCACCACCAGCTTGTCGTCATCGAGGCCGCCCAACGCGGCGTCCCGCTCGATGTACCCTCCATCGGGGCCCACCTGGTAGAAGTTGGGATCTGTGAGCGCGTCGTAGGCAGTCCAATCGCGTTTGATCATCAGGTCGAAGGTGAGGAGTTCCTGTTGAATCGCCTCGGCCTTCAACTGTTCGATCTCGGCCGCGGATGGTGTACTGGCGCTCTGCGGCGGCGCCTGGCAGCCTGCCAGCAGCAGCAGGGAAATCAGACTGACAACCATTACAACTTTGTAGACATATCGACTTGACATAGAATTCTCCTTAAGTGTGTCTTCGAAGACCTGGATTGTCGTGTGTGTTGCGCATCCTGCGCCTGTGTCACGGCATGGGCTGCCTCGTCATTTGGTGGTTGCACGAACTGGTTCCCGTCCGCCCCTGCTGACGGATGTGATCGTTGAACTGTACTTGTTGGACAGTCTAGCACAAGGCCCGTTCTAAGAGCGTTCTATGTAGCTGTCTTTTGTCGCAAAGTTGTACAATGTCTGGCTGCACGCGGACTCCGTCCGTTGACGGAGTGGCAACCAGCATTACAATTGTTGGCGGAACCCCTCTCGGTGTTTACCCCGGCGGTCTTGCTGGATCTCAGCGATTGGAGCGTCGAAGCGTCCGACGTAGAAAGCGTGGAAAACATGGTTGTCGTGGCGACCAAGAAAATGGATGAGGACGATCTTGATGACTGGTTATGCAGCAACAATGCGGCGATCGATAAGAATTGGTCAAGGCCGCTGTTGCCGCGGATCGCCGGCGTCACGCAGGTTGTCCCCCAGCACGGCGAAGGCCAGCGCGGTCAGCAGGATCGCCAGACCGGGCACGCCGGCCACCCACCAGCTCCCGCCCAGTACGTACTGCCGCCCACTGTAGATCATCACTCCCCAGTCGGCGGCCGGCGGCTGCGGTCCGAGACCGATGAAGCTCAGCCCGGCCGCCACCAGGATGACCGCGCCCAGGTCGACCGTCGCATACACCAGCAGCGGCGTGAGCGCGTTGGGCAACAAGTGGCGGCGCATGATGCCCAGCGGCGGCACGCCGGTCGCGCGCGCCGCCTCGATGAAGGGCTGGCTGCGCAGACTCATCACCTGCCCGCGCACCAGCACCGCGTAGATCGGCCACCAGACCAGCGCCAACGCCAGCACGGTGCTGACGAACCCGCCGCCCAACACTGTCACCAGCAGGATCGCCAGCAGCAGATTTGGAAACGCGAGAAAGACGTCCGTCGTGCGCATGGTCGCCTCGTCGACCCAGCCGCCGGCATAGCCGGCCGCCAGTCCCACGATGACGCCCACGACGACGCTGCTGCCCACCACCAGCAGGCCAGCGCCAGCGACGAGCGCGCGCCATACAACACGCGTGCCAGCATGTCGCGCCCCATCTCGTCGGCGCCCAGCGGATGCTGCCACGACGGCGCCAGCAGCTTGTGCGCCATGTTGGGCGCGCCCGCGCCTTCGTCAGCATAAGGCGTCACCCACGGCGCCAGCAACGCCCCCGCCACCACCATCGCCAGGAACAGCCCGCTCAACCACAGCCCCGGCCGCCCCGCCGCCCGTCGCCACCCGCGCGCCCGCCCGCGCCCAGTTCCAGCGCCAGCGGCTCGCCGCGCGTCGCCAGCCGCCGTCCTCGCATCACCAACCGCTCCCGATCGCCGCAATACATCCATCAATCAGTCACCCTGTCACCCACTCACCCTGTCACCCCATCATCCCGCGTCCGCGGATCAAGCGCCACGCGCAGCAGATCCACGCACAGCGTCACAGCGACGAAGATCACCGTGCTCACCAGCGTCACTGCCAGGATCGGCGGGAAGTCTTTGGCGACGATGGCATCGGCGACGTACTTGCCGATGCCCGGCCAGCGGAAGACCAGCTCCACCAGGACGGTGCCGGTGATGGCGTAGGCAAAGGTCAACCCGGCGATGGTCAGCACCGGCAGCATGGCGCTGCGCAGCGCGTGCCGCAGCACCACCGTGCGCCCGTGCAGTCCCTTGGCGTGCGCCACAGTGATGTGCGGCTGGCGCAGCGCCTCGGCGGTCGTGTTGCGCGTCATGCGCAGGACGATGCAGAGCGGGTAGATGGCTACCACCAGCGCGGGCAGCATGAGGTGCGCCAGCGCGTCGCGCCAGGCTGCCCAGTTGCCGGTCAGCGCCGTGTCCAGCAGCAGGAAGCCGGTGATTGCGGTCACCGGGTGCGCAAAGCTGACGTCGCCGTCCAGCCGGCCGTTGAGCGGCAGCCAGTGCAGTTGGTTGAAGAAGATCTGCTGCGCCAGCAGCGCCAGCGCGAAGACCGGGGCCGCCGCGCCCAGAATGGCCGAGGAAGCCGGTAGCCCGGTCGAACACGCCCCGCTCGCGCGCGGCCGCCAGCACGCCGGCCGGGATGCCGATCAGCAGCGCCAGCGCATAGCCGCAGAGCACCAACTCCAGCGTCGCGGGCAGGAAGATGCCGAGGTCCGCGCGCACGCTGCGCTCCGGTAGCGAACGACGTGCCCAGGTCGCCGTGCGCCAGACTGCTCCAGATAGCGCACAAACTGCACGGGCAGCGGCTGGTCCAGCCCCATCTCCTGGCGGATCGGCGCCGACCTGCTCAGGCGGCGCCCGCTGGCCCGCCACCAGGCGCGCCGGGTCCGACGGCAGGACGCGCGTGATGACGAAGGTCAGCGTGAGCACGCCGGCGATCACCACCAGCGTGACGGCGATCGCGGCGCAACAGATAGTCGACGCGCAGCATCGATTACTGCTCCCGGCGCAGATCGTACCAGTAGGGCATGTGCGAATAGGCGGATTGGTCACATATCCCTGGATGTCGCTGGCGATGATGTTGAGCTCAGGAACGTCCAGCGCGTAGATGGCGGCTGCGTCGTCGGCCAGCATCCGTTGCGCGGCGATGTAGTCGGCGGTGGCCGCGGCCGGGTCGGTGACAGTCTCCAGGCGGGCCTGCTCGAGCAACGCGTCGAAGGCCGGATCGTTGTAGAACCCCATGTTCCACAGCGGCTCTTCCTCGGAGTGAAACAGGTTGAACAGATAGGAATACGGATCGACTATGTCCGGCGCCCAGATGATCATGAATGCCTCGGGCGCCTGTTCCGGCGCGCGCTTGGCTGGTTCCCAGCGGGTTGCGAAAGTCGGCCGGCTCCAGGTTGAGGGTGACGCCGATCTTGGCCAGATTGGCCTGCCAGAGTTCGGCCGTCGGCTCCTCAGGCGGTTCATACGAGAAGGTTATTTCCAGTCCGTCGCCATAGCCCGCCTCCTCCAACAGGCTGCGCGCCTTGTCCAGGTCTTCGACGTAGGGCTGCGGTTCGGGATCCTGCCCCCACACCCCGGCCGGCACGGCGCTGTGGGCCAGCGTTCCCTTGCCCAGCGCCGCGTTGGCGACGACCGCCGTGTAGGGGAAGCTGTAGGCCAGCGCCTGCCGCACGCGCAGGTCGTTGGTGGGCGCGCGGCGGTGATTGAGGCTGATGATCCAGTTGGCGACGCTGGGCGCAGTGTCCAGTCGCAGGCCCTCGACCCCGTCGAGACCCGCCATCTGGTCGGGCGTGATGATCAGTTGGTTGGCGAAATCGAGCTGGCCGGCGCGCAGCATCTGTTCGGCCACCACGCTGTCGTCCAGCAACTCGAAGACGATCGTGTCGAACTGGCCCGGCTGCCAGCCGCCCCAGTAGTCCTCGTAGCGCTCCACCACCAGCCGCTGGCCCGGCTCGTAGCGATCGAAGCGATAGGGTCCCGTGCCCGCTTCGTTGCCGGCGGCGAACCAGGCGGCGTCCTTGTCGGCGATCAGCGGGCTGGTGATCCAGGCGCTGTAGGGGCTGGCCATGATCGCGTCCAGCGGCGCGGGCTGCGACAGCTTGAAGACGACAGTATACGGGTCGGGCGTCTCGATCTCGCTGATCGGCTCGAACAGGTAGGCGGCGCATTGGCCCAGTCGCTGGGTGCGTTCGACGGACTGCTTGACAGCGCTGGCGTCGAAGGCGGCGCCGTCGTGGAAGGTCACGCCCTCGCGCAGGTGAAATGTCCAGGTCAGGCCGTCGTCGGAGGCGGACCAGTCGGTGGCCAGTCCCGGCCCGATCGCTTCGGCGCTGCCGGTCGGCGTGTAGCGTGTCAGCGTCTCGTAGACGTTGTTCAGTATCCACAACTCGGCGGTGCAGGCGGCGCTGGGGTCGAGATCCAGAAAACGCGCTCGGTTCGACGGCGGCGCGGGCGATATTGGCGCTGCTGGCGGGCGCGTCCTGTGTGGCGGCAGGTTGCACGCTGGCCGGCGGCGGCGCAACGCAACTGCTGAGAACGGCGACAAGACAGAGGACAAGGAACAAGGTGCGGACGAACTTCATGGTGGAGTCTCCTGATCAGGTGATCTGAACACCAAGGCGGAACCGAATCGATCGTTCGGCGGGCATGTCGTGCCAGAATACGGGTGTCTTTGAAGCGGGTTGAGACCCTTTGGGTTTATACGCGTTAACGGCGACAGATGATCGACAGGACCGCAGCGTTGACAGCTATTCGTGGCCGACAATGCAAACCCCAAGGGTCTGGCGCTTAACCAACTTTGACTACACCTCAAAGATATAGATGCGGTTGCTCCCAGCAAACATGTCACGCTGCCACGAATCGCAGGTCTCTGGACGCGTCAATAAATAACTTGCGGGTGTTGGCTCGGTCAGGAGACCGGCCAAAGCAGCAACTAATCGATAGACGCGTCCTCACTACAGCGTTAGCGCCGTTCCTGCTTCGTGACCTTCGTGCTTCGCGCGCTTCGCGGCATTTCGTGGCTTCGTGATCCAGCCATCATCGCCAGCACATCAGCCGCCGCGCGCAGGTCGGGTGTGTCGAGGCCCTCGGAGAACGATGCGTAGATGGCGTGCAGTTCTTCGCTGCCGCCGGCCACCCCGCGGCTGTGCTGGAACTGCGCCAGGCGAGTGGCCGCGCGCAGCGCCGATACCCGCGCGCCCAACTCGCTCGCCAGCGCCAGCCCCTGGCGGTAGCATCCTTCGATCTCGTCATCGCCGGCGTTCAGCGCGAGCAGAGCATCTCCTTTCAACGTCCACAGATCGGCCGCGCACAGCAGGTCGCGATAGGCTTCGAAACGGCGAATGCCTTCATCCAGCACGTCGATGGCCTCCTCGTGCCGGCCCGCCAGGATCAGATATCTCGCCCAGCATGGCGGCAAGCTGGCTGTAGTGCAGGTGCAGACCGGTCTCCTGGGCGAGGTCCAGGCCCTGACGCGCCAGCGCAATTCCCTCGGCCGGCTGGCCTTGCAGCGCCAGGCTCCAGCCCAGCGCCCCGGCGCTGAGGATGCGCATGTAGGGATATCCCTTCTCGTTGCTGATCGTCAGAGCGATGCGGGCAAATCGCTCTGCATTCTGCGGGTCGCGCAGCAACTGGCAGAAGATGCCGGCGTAGCTGTAGGCGTCGGCGATGTTGGCCGGCAGCGTCAGCCCGCTGGCAAGTTCGAGCGCGCTGGCGTGCCGACTGCTGGCCTGCTCGAGGAAGCCCATGTTCCACAGCGCCAGCGCGCTCTCGTACAGTGCACACTGGCCGGCGTCGTGTACGCCGTAGTGAATGCTCAGGTGCTCGTGCTGCGCCCGGTCGTAGATGGCCAGCCCGGCCTGCATGTGCTGGAATGCCTTGTCGTATTCGCCCAGAAAGTAGAGCGGCCCCCAAATCGCATGGTGCGCTTCCAGCAGCAGGCCGGGATCGTCCAACTCGGCCGCGATGTCCATGCATTGCTGGGCCAGCGCAAGGCTTTCGCGATAATCCACCCGGTAGAGCGCGACCTCGTGGAGGCCCCACAGCACCGTGAAGAGATGCGGTTTGTGTTCGACCAGCCGGCATAGTTCCAGTGCCCGGTTGTAGGCGGCAGCAGCTTCTGCGCCGAGATAGCTGGTGATTGCCGCCCAGGCGATGCAAAGCCTCATCTGTAGCTCCAGCTCGAGTTCAGCCGCGCTGGGGCCAGCCGGCAGCGTCCGCATCAGCGCTAAAGTATGCTCCAGCGTGGCGATGGCATCTGCGTAGGCGAATAGGCGTAGCGCCGCATCGGCCGCCCGCTGGTAGTGGATCATCGCCTGCTGGATGTCACCGGCCTGCTCGAAATGGCCGGCGATCTGGGCGCTGGCCGAGTCGTCGCGGTCGCCAACCATTTGATCCAGCGTGTTGGCGACGCGGCGGTGCAGCGATCGCCGGCGCGCCGGGCTGATTTCGCCGTAGGCCACATCGCGGATGCGGTCGTGGCTGAAGTCGTAGGCGTTGGATCCCTGCTCGCGCACGATGCGGCGCTGCCACAGCTCGTCCAGACTGCGCACGACCGTGTCCTCGCTCTGAGCCCAGGCTTGTGCCAGCACGTCGTAGCTGAACGAGCGGCCGATGGTCGCCGCCAGGGCCGCCAGAGCGCGGGCGTCCGGCGACAACTGCGCCAGCCGGGTCTGGATCACCGTCTGCATTTTCGGCGGCAGCGCAGGCTGTGCGGCCGGCGCGCCCGACAACTCAGCCGGCGATGCCCGTCCATGCGCTTCCAGCTCGGCGCGTACAGTCTCGACCACGAACAGCGGGTTGCCCTCGGTAAAGTGGTAGAGCGTCTGCGCCGCGGCGTTGTCGATGGCGTGCTCGGTCAGTTGATCAGCCAGCGTGCGCGTTTCCTCCGCAGATAACGGCGCCAGTACCAGTTCAGTCAGCAGACCCGCGCGGCGTAGGTCCAGCAGCAACTGCGACACCGGATGGTCGGCGTCGATCTCGTCGCTGCGCAGACAGCCGATGACCAGCAGCCGCGCGCGCGGCTCGAAGCGCACCAGGTAGGAGAGCCACTCCAGCGTTTCGTTGGCGACCCATTGCAGGTCGTCCAGCGCCAGCACGAAGGGCCGGTTGTCGTGGACAAAGACGCGCGCCAACGCCTCGAAGAGCCGCTGGCGCTGCCAGCGCTCGGTCAACGGTTCTGGCTGCGCCAAGGCGGGATCCTCGGCGTTCAACTCTGGCAGTAGCCGCGCCAACTCCGTGCGCCAGACCGGGTCCAGCCGCCGCACCAGCGGCATCACCGGCTCGCTGCGCAGGCATTCGACCATTGCCGCGTAGGCCAGGTCACGGCCAGCCGCGTAGGCCCGCGTTAGCGCTGCGGAGATGCCCTGCTGGCCGGCCCAGTGCTCCATCTCTTCGGCCAGGCGGGTCTTGCCGATGCCGGCCTCGCCGCTGAGCACGACACACTGCACGGCGCCGCGGTTGGCTGTGCGCCAGGCTGCTTGCAACGTCTGCCACTCGTGTTGCCTGCCCACCAGCCCGACGCTGCTGTCGCGTGCCCGGCCGGGCGCGCCCGCGTCGCCCGCGACATTGACCAGGCGTTCGTAGAGTTCACGCGTCGCGGCGCCGGGAGCCACGCCCAGCTCCTTTTCCAGCGTCGAGGCGCAGGTGTGATAGACGCGCATGGCTGCCACCCGGTCGTTGTTGAGCGCGTGCAGCCGCATCAGGCGGCGATAGGTGGCCTCGTGCAACGGGTCGGCGGCCAGCAGGCGGCGCGCCCAGTCGATGGCCTCCCCGTACTCGCGTCGTTCCTCGTGCAGCAACATGCTCTGTTCCAGCGCGGCGAGGTGCTGCTGCGCCAGCCGCTCGCGCTCGCTCTGGATCCAGTCGTCGTAGCAGTCGGGCGCGAGCGCGTCCGCGGTAGACTGTTGCCGCTGTTTGCAGAGCCGTCAGTCGTTCCGTCCCGTTGATCTGCTGGGCGCGCGCCAGCGCGGCTTCGAAATCTGCCACGTCCAGGTGCAGCGTATGTTTCGGCGCGCCAGCGGATCGTCCGTTCGTCAAGCTGGAGGGCATCGGTCACCGCGGGCAGGCGTCGGCGCAAGCGTGTGCAGGAGCTGTCGCAGGTTGGTCTGCGCCTGGCTGTCGGAGGTATCGGGCCAGAAGAGGAAGGCCAGTTGCTGGCGCGATTGGGGGATGGCCCGGTGCAGAAGCAGGTAGGCGAGCAGGGATTGCAAGCGCGCGCTGTTCAGGCCGTTGACGCTTCTCCCGTCAACGGTCACGCTGAACTCGCCGAGCAGCCGAATGTCGAGCGAAGGATGCATCACCCATCCCACCTGCTGACTGCTGAACTGAGCGTCAGTGCCGGTCAGTGACCGATTTCCACGCCCTGCGTTGGCCAGGAGTTACTGTGGCTCTGGCCAGCCACCCAGTTATCAGTCCTGACTCATTGTTGACCTAACCGTTGACGATCTGCGATGCAATGAGCGCCGCGTCGTCGCTGACGCCCATCAACAGCCCCGACTGCTGCGTGTGCAGCCACGGCAGGCCGACGAAATACAGCCCTGGATAAGCAGTCACGCCGCGCTGCTGGAGCGGGAAGCCGTACTCGTCGGTCACCGGCAGCTTCACCAGATCGAAGTCGAAATCGTAACCGGCCGCCCAGATCAGCGTCGTCACGCCGGCGCGCGCCAGGTCCAACCCCGTGATTGCATCGGCATCGTATCCATCTCGCAACACCGGCGGGCGTTCGCCCGGCACGTCCAGGCCGGTCTTCGCGACGTATCCGTCGATAGCGTCCAGCAGCATGGCGGCGAAGGCGTCCGACTTCGTCAGGCTTTCCTTGTGGTCGCGCGCAAAGCTGAGTGTGCCGTCGAGGCTGCCCTGCACGTGGCCCAGCAGCGTCACCCCGTCGCGCGCAAACTGGTGCAGGTTGAGGTCGTGCCCGCCCCTCGCGCCGGAGACGTGCGGATTGCCGGAGAAGCGCGCTCTGGGCGACGGCAGCTTGTCTGGCGTGCGGTCCAGGTAGCCGATGATCTTCAGCCAGTGGAAGATGTCCTTGCCGCGGTAGGTGCGCGGGCCGCGGCCGGTGCTGCCGATGGACATGTAGACGCGGCGCCCGCTCTGGTACAGTTCCTCGGCGATCTGGCAGCCGGACTGGCCGCTGCCGACCACCAGCACGGCACCGGCCGGCAACGCGAGGGGGTTGCGGTATTGCTCTGAGTGCAGTTGCAGTACGCCGGCCGGCAGACTGGCAGCGAACGCCGGTATCTTCGGGCGCTGGAACAGGCCGGTGGCCACGACGACGTTCAACGCCTCCATCTCGCCTTCCTGCGTCTCGACGCGGTAGCCAGGCCGATCATCCAGCGGGCGCACCGCTGTCGCGGTCACGCCGTAGCGCACCGGCAGGCCGTGTGTCGCCGTGTAGCGGTCGAAGGTTGCCACGATCTCGTCGCGCGGCATGAAGCCGTCCGGGCTGTCGCCGGCGTACTCGGCGCCGGAGGGGAGAAACGCCCAGTTCGGCGTCACCAGCGTGAACGAGTCCCAGCGCTGGCTCCACGCGCTGGCCGGCCGGTCGGCCTTTTCCAGCACCAGGTGCTCGCGGCCGTGCTGCTTCAGCCAGTAGCTGGTGATCAGCCCTGCCTGCCCGCCGCCGATGATGATGGTTTCGATGGGTTCCAGCGTCATGTCAGTCCGTGAAGAAGTCATCTAGCGCGTCCTGATCATTGGTGAAACCCCAGCCTTCGACTACTCGTCCCTGGCCGTCGACGCGCATCAGGTGGCCGCCGCGCAGATCGACGAACTTGCCGTTGCGCTCGCCCACCAGCCGGAAGGTGGTCATCACGAGGTTGCCGTTGACCATCGCATCGCCCAGGGTGAAATCCCAGCGTGTCAACGGCGCCATGCGGGCCGGCATGAGCCGGGTGTACTCGTGGTAGCCGCGGTAGTCGCCGGACACCGCGTTGTGGCCCGGCACATGCCAGACGATGTCGCGGGTGATGCTGGCCCGCTCGGTCACGTCCCCTGCGTACATCTGGCGCACGGTAGCAATGTTGCGCCTGTCTTGTTCGTTCATGGGTGATCTCCGGTCGATGTGTCAAGTTTGGTTCCGCCACAAGTAGCGGTTGATGCGCGCGCCCGTGTCGTGGAAACCGATGCGCCGGTACACCGGCAGCCCTTCCTCTGTCGACCAAAGTGTTGCATAGCGATATCCGGCCGCCCTGGCATCCAGCAGCGGCTCTAGGCTGATGGCCCCGCCGATGCCCCTGCGCTGTGCCTTGGGCAGCGTCGAAACTGCCAGGATGCTGGCTATCCCGCCGCCTGTGAAGAGCATGCTGGTTGCCACTGGCTCGCCGTCCAGCCTGCCCAGGAACAGTTTCCAGGACGTCCGGCCAAAGCCGATGGTTGTGGTTGCGTTGACCCAGGCCTGGCCTGCCCACTCAGGGAACTGGTAGGTTGTCACGACAACGTCCTTCCATGCTTGCAGGCTGGGCAGGTCGGCGACCTCCTGAATGACGAATCCTGGCGGCGTGCGCTGGAGCGGGGCATCGCTCACCTGCCGCAGATCGGCTGCCATGACCGGGGCGCCGTCTTCTGTCTGCGCCATGCCCTGCGCCAGGGCAACAGAGGTCTGTTCCATCGAGAGGAGGCCACGCCCGGCCAGCCGTTCTCCCAGATCGGCCGGCGTCGTGCCCGGACCTGTCCACCAGAAGAAGAACGGGGCGCCACGCGCGGCAAACCAGGCGATGCTTTCGTCGATGGCCGCATCAACCTCGTGCGCGGCCAACCGCGTGTTCCAGACGCCCTTGAACATCGGATTGCTAGGAAATGTCAGGTGGCGGCTGCCGCGTTGGCTTTCCTCGATCTCGCTGTCGGGCAGGCTGGCGACCATCGCTCGAAAGAGCGCCCGCAGGTTGTCCGTCATTGCTTTGGCAAGGTCGGCGTCGGAGGAGACCGATCGTAATGGAGTATCTGCCATCTGTCTACCTCGAACCTGTTGTCGTGACTGTCATGCACCTGAAACGGGGCGTGGGCTCCCTCGACTGGGCGCGTCGTTCGCAGCCAAGGGTCAACGCTTTATTATGTTGAACGAATCATGCGCAGTTTTGGAGCAATCTACCGGGCAACCGCCCCGTAGATTGTCCCATCGTCTATCCGGATGTGCGCGTTCTGACCGCTTTGGAGAGGCTATGCCGGCGCAGGCAGGTGGCCAAGCTGGATGAGCATGCCAAATCCGTCCGAATAGTTGTGCCCTTCGTCGGCCAGGCCATCAGGGCCGAAGTGCCAAACCTCGCACACGTCCAGTGTGAAGGGCTTGTTGCTGACCGGGAACGGCGGCATGGGCCCGTCCTGGACGCCGATCGCCCGGAAGCGGGCGGTCACCCACTCGCCAGCCGGGATATACTGGGCATCGACGATCTGGATGTCGGACGACATGGCAAGGAGGTTGCCAAGCCAGCCGCGAAACTCCTCCCGCGATGTGACGGCTACGCCGCGACCGTGGTCGGTGAAACGCACGGTCGGAGCCGTAAGCTGAGCGGCCGTGCCATTGTCGTGAGCGCTGAAGGCGTCATGCGCAGCGCGCAGGGCTGCGACGTTGTTGTTTTCCATGAGTGGCTCCTTTAGCAGAATAGAATCAGGCGGGTTGTTGTTGGTTGTATGACAGGCGGCGCTCGGTTCATCCCGGCACGGCGCCGATCTGTTGCAAGAGGCCCAGAAAATCCGTCTCGCTCCAGCGTTCGACGCACTTGCCGCCGGCGAAACGCAGTACGGAGATGCCAATCATGCGCACGGGCTTTCCGGTTGCGGGTATGCCGTTGAACTCGCCTGTATGGGTTCCGCTCATCGTAAAGAGGCAGGCTACCTTGTCTCCTTCTTCGACAAGCAAGTCAGGCTGGATGCTGGCGTCGGGAAAACCGGCAAAGAATGCGCCGTAGAACAGCCTTGCCCCGGCAATTCCCTGTGGCATGCCCGGCGGAAGGAAGTGCAGGGCCACGTTGTCATCGTACAGCGTCAGGTAGGTTTCCAGCTCTCCGGGGTTCCAGTGCGACAGTGCGGTCGCGAGAGCAGATTTGTTCTGTGACAGTGTCATGCGGAATTCCTTTCCGTGGGCGCGCTTGCCGCAAACTGCGGCAAGCGCGCTGAGAGAATTGCGGTTCTGCGCTAGGCCAGGCTACGAAGGAAACACGCCCAACCTTTGCATCATGCCAACCTGGTCGAATTCGGCGCGCAACTCGCGTACCTTGCCGTTCTCGAAACGCAGGACAGCAATGGCGGCGACCTCGATTCCCTTGCCGGTGGCCGGGATACCCATGAAATCGCCAGTGTGAGTGCCGCGCAGAGTGAATCGCACCGCTGCCCTGTCGACTTCTCCGATTACGTCGTCAATGGTGTGGTAGATGTCCGGGAATCCCTGGTAGAAAGCTGCGCCGAAGCTGGAGTGGCCGGCAAGGTCCATGGAGGGATAGCTGCCGATTTGGGCCATATAATCGGACGATACGATGTCGGGATCCAGCGGTCCCTTGTTCTGGTCTTGCGCCATGAAGAAAGCGCGAGCCGTCGATTTATTGTGTTCGGTTGACATAGTTCTATCTCCTTCTTCGAGAGTCGTGTTGTAGTCTTGCTGTCAGACGCGTTTTTAAGACGCCGGGACAACTCCCAACTGTTGAATTAGGCCCATCTGGTCAAAGACCTCCCAATGCTCGACGGACTGGCCGCTTTCCAGGCGGTCGATGGCGATTCCGGTGATGTTAACGGGCTTGCCGGTGGCCGGAATGCCCATCAACTCGCCCAGATGCGTGCCGTGGGCCGACCAGCGCGCGACCACTGTGTCGCCCTCGGCGATCATGTCTTCGACGTGCAGATGCACGTCGGGAAAGGCGCTGAAGAACGCGCCGGCAAACAGCTTGCGTCCCTCGCGGCCGGGCGGTAGTGCGGGCGGCAGGGCATGATCCACGAGGTCCGGGCTATAGTAGATGTCGAACTCGGCCATGTCCCGGCCATTGAACCCCTGCTCGACCCAACGCGTGACGACTGACTTGTTCTGATCTGACATGCTGTGCTACTCCTCATTGGGTGAATCGAAGACGGATCGATGCAATCGTTGTGGTTGCTGACTGCGAATTACTACTGGGCGACACTGACTGCCTGCGCGCCCGACAGTTCCTCAGAACTCCTCACAGTTCCCCGCAGTTGCACGCCCATCCAGGCGTACCACAGCGGGTTGACGATGAAGCCGGTGATCGCGGCCGGGATCAGCACCAGCGGGTTGGCCGGCGTCAGGATGACCAGCCGCCCCAGGTAGACGACCACCAGCAGGACGGCCAGCACGAAGGTCAGTGCCGTGAAGCTGCGCCCAAAGCGGACGCTGTGTCGCATCAGCAGAGCGGCGATAAACAGAGACAGGCCGGCCACGCCGAAGGTCAGCAGACCGCGCGGATCGATTTGGCTGGGCAGCGCGGCCAGGGCGGTCGGAACGTCGGCCGGCGGGTTGATGGCGTTGGCCAGATCGTAGCCGCCGTGGATCGTTGCGCCCAGCGCGCTGACCGCACCCAGGATCAGCCCGAGCAGCGCCGCGTCCGCGTTCACCTCGCCCAGACGCTCGAACAGCGCCACCAGCGCGACGACTGACAGCAGCCCGCCCAGCATCAGCGCCAGCGAGTAGAGCAGCGCGTTTTGCAGGACGACGAACGCCACCGAGTAGAGCAGTCCGATCAGCGCCGCCAGAATCGCGGCCAGACCGGCGTAGCGGTCGAAAGAAGAAGACTTGACGGTAGACATAGATGGTTTTACCTCGCATGTTCGGTCTGTAGAAGTTCAATTTTTTCGGCAAAGTTGAACTTCTGGCTGGTTATCCGTCCGCAGAAGTTCAACGTTCCAGAAAGAGTTGAACTTCCCACTGGTCGGCCACGACGCACCAGTGCGCGTCGCCTGTTATCCTACTTTACACCCTGTCACTGTTCGTTCTCCAGTTCAAAACATGCTCACTTTTGTTTCAGTTGGATTGGCTGTCGGCTCATGTTCAGTACAAGTGGTCGGGCCGTTCTCCCGACCGTGTCCGCACCGCGTATCTCCGTAAGCGGGTACATTACAGGTCGGGCAGCAGGCCCAGCGCTCGCAACATGCCTGCTACGTCCCAGATGGTCAGCGTCTCGCACACCTTGCCATCTCGCAGCAAAAGCCGGTTCACTCCGCGCACGGCAAAGCAATGACCGGTGGCCGGGATGTTCAGAATGGCGCCCCGGTGTGTTCCTTGTGCTGTCCAGAAAAGGGCCACTCGGTTCTCATCAACGATGATTTCCTCTTGGGACACCTTCAGGTCGGGAAAGGCGCGGTAGTACTCTTCGAACATGCGCTGGATGCCCTCACGACCGGTCTGCGGTCGGGCGATGGCTACATCCAGGCCGTGACAGTCCTCGGTATACCAGCTCGCGACCCGCACCGGGTCGTGGCTGTTCCATGCCTCCAGCAGTTGGTCGATGAGTTGCAGGATTTGTTGGGTCACTGGATATCTCCGAAAAAAACTGCGGTTGTCGTCTTGACAACCGCAGTGTACGCCCGCTCCCTGGCCGATTTCCAGGCCAAAAAATGTTCAGTTGTTGATCGGTTTCTTGCTCACCCGACGATTTCCCGCTGCCATAACAGCTCTGTCACCCTGGTGATGCCTGCCTTCAGATGGCGGCGATAGGTGCTGAAGGGCAGGTCCAGCAACTCTGCAGCGATCTCCTGGGTCGCGGCCGGCTGCACGTAGGTGTGGTAGACGGCGCGGTAGTATTTCACTTCTTTCGGCGACGTCTGCAAGGTGTCGACCGCCTCGCGCAGCAGGGCATCCAGCGCAGCGACTCGCTCGCTCTCGCCGGACTCGGCGCCGGTGCGACTGACAACCAGCCGCGAACGCAGCAGCGGGTTGCCGCGCAGCCCGCCGGGTCGGGAGACATCGCGCAGCGCGTCGATCACCGCCTCGGCAAAGGCCTCCTCGCTCAGGACGACCAGACGCTCGCTGGCAGGCGGCGGCTGGACGGTCTCCGGCGCCAGGGCTGTTTCCCGTTCGGCCAGCAATTCCAGCCAGGCGGCCGGCGGCGTCACGCGCCAGTCGTGGCCGTAGACGCCAAAACGGCGGCCATCCAGCTCGAAGTCAGCCGTTGGCAGCCGCGCCAGATCAGCATAGCCGAACACCCCGGCCCAAAACTCAGGATCGGCGCAGGGAATAAAGGTGAAGGCCAGTCCCGGTGTGGTCAGATAATGCCGCACCATGGTGATGAAGATCAGGCTTTGCGTCGGCGAGACGCCCTGATAGGTGTCGCCGGCCATCCAGAAGCGAAAGTAGCTGGCGACCTCGCCGGCGCGAAGCGGCGCCGCGTGCTGGCGCAGATAGCGCGCTGCGCTGGCCAGCGCCCAGTCCACTTCCAGATCGGCAGGCGTCAGCTCGTTCATGTTGACCAGGGTCACGAAACCGATGGCCAGTCCTTCGGCATCGCGAAAGACGATCACATTCTCAGGTTGCTGTTCCAGGAGGTGAGCGGCCAACTGCGCCGAGGCCGGTCCTTCATGCCGCGTGACCATCTCCAGCAGAGCGCTGCCATCCGCGTCGCGCAGCGTGTCGGGCAGCATCCGGCCGCTGGTCTGCCATTCGAAAAAGGGGCGCACGGTAGCGCTGTCGCGATGCAGGAATACCAGGTCAAAGAGGGCAAGTTGCTGCTCAGGGCCGTGCCCGCTTTCCAAATGCTGGGTATAGTGGACGCGCGCCCGCCGGTGCAACTCGCTGTACCACTCCGGATTGCGCCAGCGCAGGTCGGCGACCAGCATATCGCGCGCCAGGTCGTGGGGGAAGAGGCCGCCGGGCCGGGTTTCGATGAACGACAAGCTGCGCAGCCAATCGAACAGATCGTCGGGGCGCGGCATGTTGAGCATCTCGGCCAGCAGCGATTCGGTGGTCACCCGCACCAGTGCGCAGGCTTCCAACGCAGCGCGATGGGCCGGGCCGGGCACCCGCTGCAGAAACTGCTCCAATAACATCCTGATGACATCAGGCGCCGCGGCCGGCATGAACTGGAAGTTGGGTCGCTGATCGTACATGTCGGCTACCAGCGACAACGCCAGCGGGTAGCTGTGAGTGAACTCCAGCACGGCCTGTAGTTCGGCCGCGGGCAGGTTGCGCTGCTGGAGATAGCTGCGCCCTTCCTCGGGGGTCAGGTTGCGCAACGCCACTGTGCGCAGAAAGGGCTGCCAGCCCGGATCGGCGCGCCAGGCCGGGTTGAGCGAATTGCGGCCGGCAAACACAACCAGCACGGTCTCCGGCAGTTGGGGCAGGAATCCATCGCGTAGCCAGGTTTCAAGCGGGGACAGCAGCTCGAAGGTGTCCACCAGGATGACCTGGCGGCCAGCTCGGCGCGCCAGCACATCGGCCGGCAACTCGTTGGGGTCCGCCGCCATCGCCAGTGTCAGACCAATCAAAAACGAGTCGGGTGACGGCTCGATGTTGCGGGCATCCAGCGTGTAGGCAGCCACGCTGTGCGTCTGGCAGATCTGGGCAAACTGGCGCAGCAGACTGGTTTTGCCGACGCCCCCCGGGCCGTAGATGTGCAGGATGTAGAAGGGAAGCTCATCAGCCGTGATTGCAAACTCGAAAAGTGTCTGCTCACCGACGCGACCGATGAAGCGGCGCCAGCGCGCGGCGCTAATCCGATCTGCGAGACGTGGAGACATTGCTTTTACCTCCAACCAACCGACGCTTCGCCAGACACCGAAGGCGACGCTGCGAAATTCCAGAACTGAGGTGATACTGGCTGATTATACCCAGTTTTAAGGGGTAGGCAATCGTTGCACAATATTCTTGCAACTCATCTGGTGGGCTAGCGAAACAGGTCTTTTTCTTTGGTTCGCAGCATCTCTTGCAGGTGTCCATCACCCGTGATAAAGGCCGCGCCGCGTACCAGGACGGCCGGCGTACCCTCTGCGGCCTGACCCATCAGCAGGCCGGCCGACGCGGCGATCTCGTCGGCCGTACCCACTTCGGTGTTTTGCAGTAGTCTGCCGGCCAGATCTGGCCGGCCGCGCAGGTCGCTCAGCGGGTGCAGCCCGGCGACACCTATGGCCACGCCGACAGTGCCCAGCCGCCAGGCGCGCCCGTGGCTGTCGCTGACGATGACCGCGATGTCAGCGCCGGTGGCGGCACCGATTGCGGTTCTAAGCCGCTGCGCCGAGCGGTCCGAATCCTCCGGGAGGAGCAACGCCCACGGTCCGGGGCTGTCGCTGCCGGCCGGCGTCGCGTTTGACTGGTCGATACCCGCGTTGGCGCAGACGAAGCCGCCGCGATGCTCGACGACAATCAGATCGGGGCGCACCCGCAGCACTTCGTTGGACTCGCGCAGGATCAGCTCAACGATGCGCGGGTCTTTGCGGCTGGCAGCGGCCAGTTGCTCAGCCGCCGGCGATGGCGTGACGGTTTGCAGGTCCACCAGCCGTCCTTCGGCCTTGCTGATGATCTTCTGCGCGACGACCAGCACGTCGCCGCTGTGGAATTCCAGCCCGCAACGGTGAGCGGCGTGCAAAAGAATACCCGGCAAGTCGTCGCCGGGCTGGATGATGGGGATGTCGGGGAGGGCGGTCAGTTCAATTCGCGGCGGGGTGGGCAATCTGGTACTCCTCAACAGGTTCTTTCACAGCCCGCATCCAGCCGTGTGCCGATGACTCGTCGGGCCAGTCGATCTTGTCGTAGACATCGGCCAGCCGTCAGTTCGCAGCCGATGGACGGCAGCGGCACGACAGTTTCAAGACCCATGTAGTAGCCGGTCAGCCATTTGATGTCAGACTGGCGGGCGCGGTGTTCGATCCAGGCTTTCTCTTGCGAGATAAGCAAGTAGTCGGTCAGCGACTCTAGCGTGCGATAGTGATCGAACTTGCCCGTGCGGTCGTAGGCTTCGGTGGACTCGGACAGGACTTCCACGATGAGCGTCGGGTTCAACAACGTGTCCTTGTGCGCGTCGTCGAACCGCGGCTGTCCGCAGACGACTACCACATCAGGATACGTGTACAGGCCGGTCGGATTGACCTTGACGCGCAGATCACCGGTGTGAACAGTGCATGACCGGCCCTTGAACTGGATGCCAAAGCTCACGATGACATTAGCTGCAATCACTGTGTGGCGCGGACTGGCGCCGGCCAGCGCATAGATCTCGCCGTTGAAGTACTCGCTCTTGGTCTCAGCCTGGCGTTCCAATCAAGATATTCTTGAGGTGTATGATATAGCTTTTGTTGCAACATGGCGTACCTCCTCGCCCATTAGTGACAGGGCAACCCAGTGAATTGACTTCACTATCTCAAACTGCAAAGGTCCCGTAGGGCATGGGTGAGCAATTATTCCTCGTCATCCCACGGCGCGCGGTCTTCCTTGGCTGCCGGCGCCGCAACGACTCGGTTCTTCATCGCCCAGATAAACCTCGCGGCCGAGGCTGCCGCCCTGGTCGGGTCCGACGACGCCCCGCTCCTCCAGCAGGTCGATCAGGCGCGCGGCGCGGCTGTAGCCGATACGCAGGCGGCGTTGCAGCAGCGACACGGAGGCCCGGCCCGCGCTGCGCACCACTTCGACCGCATCGTCGTACAGGTCGTCTTCTTGCTGCGCCTGCCGCTGCTGCTGCAATCATGTCCTCCCACAGCGGCGCCTGTACGATGTCCTCGGGGCGCACCGATATCGGCGGCATCCCGCCGGGTATGGACAGCCCGCCCGTATCCGTCGCCTTCCACGATCACCGAACGCCCTTCCAGTAGCGCACCAGCCGCTCCAGCTCCGTGTCGGAGACGAAGCCGCCTTGCAGCCGCTCCAGCTTGCTGCTGTCGGGCCGCATGAACAGCATGTCGCCGCGGCCCAGCAGTGACTCGGCGCCAGGCGTGTCCAGGATGACGCGGCTGTCGATCTGGCTGGTGACGGCGAAGGCGATGCGGGACGGGAAGTTGGCCTTGATCAGGCCGGTGACCACATCGACGCTGGGGCGCTGGGTTGCCAGAATCAGGTGGATGCCGGTCGCTCGCGCCATCTGCGCCAGGCGGCAGACGTAGCGCTCCACGTCATCGGGCGCAGACATCATCAGGTCGGCCAGCTCGTCGATGACCAGGATGATGTAGGGCAGAATCTGCTCGCCCTGCTTGACGGCCTTGGCGTTGAAGGCTTCCAGGTTGCGGGCGCCCTCCTTGGCAAATAGCTTGTAGCGCCGATCCATCTCGCCGGTCGCCCAGCGCAGCAGTGGTACGGTGCGATCCAACTCCACCACTACCGGCGACAGCAGGTGCGGGATGCCGTTGTAGGTGGTCAGCTCGACCATCTTGGGGTCGATCATCAGGAAACGCAGCGTGTCGGGCGTGTGGGTCAACAGCAGGGTGGCGATGATGGCGTTGACGCAGACCGACTTGCCGGAGCCGGTCGCGCCGGCGATCAGCAGGTGCGGCATCCGCGCCAGGTCGGCCACCGCGGCCTGGCCGGCGGTGTCCTGTCCCAGAGCGATGCGCAGCGCGGCGTTCATCTGGCGGAAGGTGTCCGACTCCAGCACGCCGCGCAGGGAAACCAGCGCCTTCTGAGTGTTGGGAACTTCCAGGCCCACCAGGGGACGGCCCGGCACCGGCGCTTCGATGCGGATCGGTGAGGCCGAGAGCGCCAAGCGCCAGATCGTTGGTGAGCGCCTGGATCTTGGAGACCTTGATCTTGACCCGCTCGTACTTGCTGACCTCTTCGTCCATCACCTCCTTGATCAGCTCATCGGTGATAGGGCGGCGCGACGAGCCGTAGCCGCGCTGGCTGCAGGAGTCTCCTCGGCCTCGCGGCGCATCTCGTCGCGCGGCGGCGGCGTTCGCGGTAGCCGGGCTGCAGGCCGAACTGGGTAACGGCCGGCCCCGGATTGGCCTCGACCACTCGCACCGGCACGCCGAAGTCGGCCAGGGTCTGCTCGATGATGCGCGCCCGATCCTTGATGTCGCCGTACTGGATCTCCACCTCCTCTGCTTCGTCGAGAATCTCAGTCATGTTGGGCAGGCGCCACGTCTGGCCGCTGCCGATGATGCGCGGGATCAGCGTGTCGGCGGAGCCGGGCGCAGGACCGCGCGACAGGCCAGCGACGGTCTGTTCCGAGGTCGCCACTGGTGCTTGTCGCGACGATGCGGGCGGCGGTGCGATCAGCCGCGACGCCGTTGCCGCCGATCACCAGCGGCGGCTCGTCGAAGGATCTGTGCTGGAGCCTGGCGCAGCCCGAGGCGCATCAGCAGCGCGTGCCAGGCCGACGGCTCGCCGGTGGGCAGCGGAGGACCTTGTTGCGGCATGCCCAGCGATCCGTTGAGGTTGGGCTGGTTGCAGATCGCGATCATCGCGGCGTTGTAGCAGCATGACAGCTGGCCAACGTGCCGCCGGCCAGGATCAGCGGTCCCAGCCACAGCATGAGCGCGACCAGCGCCAGCAGGATCAGCACGATCCATGCCAGCGTGTAGCCCAGGCCGTTGATGAGCGTTTCGCTGAGCGCATAGCCCACCACGCCGCCACCCTCGCCGTTCTGTCCCATGGCGAGCGCCTGGCCCTGGCTGATAGAGCCGTCCATGTGCAGGATGGTGACAAGGACCAGGAAGAAGAGCAGCGCGCCGGCCGGGCGATACCACGGCACGTCCTGCATCCGGTCGAGGCTGCGCAGCACGCCCCAGACGCCGAAGCCGATCAGCAGCAGGCTCAGCATAAAGCACACCGCCGCCCACCAACGTTCGCAACTGCGATGTCCACCAGTCGGTGATGCTGCCCTGTCTGCGCCGAGACCAGAGCTCAACAAAGTGACGACCCCGACCAGAATCAGCACGATGCTCCAGACCTCCCCCTGGCGCAGTACGCCGAGGTCGATCTTGCTGCCCTTGCTCTTGGTGGTGGTGCGTCGCTTAGCCATCTCGTGAGTTTGCGGAGCGTCTGGAATGCTGTCTGGCCGGACTGACCGTAGAACGGATGTGCCGTGATTATAGCACAGAACGGATATGCCGGCATTATGCAAAGAGTTATGTCAGCGAAAAGATTATGTCGCGCTGTCGCCCCGTCAGACTTCCAGCACCACCGGCAGAACCATGGGGCGGCGGCCAGTTTCCTTGTGGATCAACTCGGCCAGTGCGTCCTTGATCTTGTTGCTGAGGGCCGAGGGCGGGCCGGCGTGGCCCAGCGCGCCGCGTACGCTGGCTCGGGCCTTTTCCATCAGATCCTCCGAGTTGCGCACGTAGACGACGCCGCGCGTCAGGATCTCTGGCTCGCCGATCAACCTGGCCTGTACGTCTGGTCCACCACCGCTACGGCAACCACGAAGCCGTCCTGGGACAGATGGCGGCGGTCGCGCAGCACGACGTGGCCGATGTCGCCCACGCCCAGGCCGTCGACCAGCACGTGGCCCTCGGTGACCTGCTCGGCCGGCGATAGACGCCAGTCGGGGTCGAACTCCATGACCTGGCCGCTCTCGACCACGAAGATGTTCTCCTCAGGGATGCCCATCGACTGCGGCCAGCCGGCTGTGCAGCACCAGATGGCGGTACTCGCCGTGGATGGGGATGAAGTATTGGGGGCGCACCAGGTTGATCATCATCTTGTGATCTTCCCGGCTGCCGTGGCCGCTGACGTGGACGTGGGCCAGCTCGCTGTAGATCACGTCGGCGCCCAGCCGAAACAGGTTGTCGATGGTGCGGTTGATCAGTTCCTCGTTGCCGGGGATCGGCGCGGAGGAGAGGACGACGGTGTCGCCGGTGCGGATGTTGACTGCGGTGCTCCTCCATGCTCATGCGCACCAGGGCAGAGGTCGGCTCACCCTGGGTGCCGGTGCAGACGATCACCACCTCGCTGCCGGGCAGCTGTTCCATCTGCTCGATAGGTCAGCAGCTCGCCCGGTTCCACGTCCAGGTAGTCCAGCCGGGTCGCCATGCGCGCGTTGTCGCGCATCGAGCGGCCCACCAGCCCCAGCCGCCGCCCGTGCGCGACGCGCCAGCGCGAGACACCTGACCGACGCGGGAGATGTTGGAGGCGAAGGTGGCGACGAAGATGCGGCCTTCGGCAGTGCGCAAAGATGCGGTCCAGGCTGTCTTCCAGCTCGCGCTCCGAAGGGGTGAAGCCCTCCACCTCGGCGTTGGTGGAGTCGGAGAGCAGCAGCAACACGCCGCGCTCGCCCAGCGCCTGCAGCTTGGCAAAGTCGGTCAGCCGGCCGTCGACCGGGTGCTGGTCGAACTTGTAGTCAGAGGAATGGACCACAGACCCGACCGGCGTGGTGACGGCGACACCCACCGAGTCGGGGATCGAATGGCAGACGTGGAAGAACTCGACGGTGAAGGGGCCAAGCTCCAGCACGTCGTCCGGAGTGATGGTGTGGAGCTGGGCGTCGTTGAGCAGGCCGTGCTGGCGCAGCTTGACCTCAGCCAGGCCCAGCGTCAGGCGGGTGCCGAACACCGGGACGTCGATCTGCTGCAAGCACGTAGGGCAGCGCGCCGATGTGGTCTTCGTGGCCGTGGGTCAGGATGATCCCTTCCACCTGCTCGGCGCGCTCCACCAGGTAGGCGATGTCGGGGATGACGATGTCGACGCCGTACATGTCGCTTTCGGGGAACATCAGCCCGGCGTCGATCACCAGCAGGCGCTCGTCGTATTCGAGCACCATCATGTTCTTGCCGATTTCGCCGACGCCGCCCAGCGGGATGATGCGCAGCGGCCTGGCCGGCTGGCCGGTAGGATGATTACCAATGGGTTGCAACGGGACGGCTCCTGGTGGGCTAAAACAGGCTGAGTTGCTCGAAATCGTCAGGCGGCGGTGCGTCTGGCGATTCCGGGGCGATGCTGGGCGTGGGCGGCGCAGTCTGGCCGCGCATTTTCTCCAGCAGCGCCGGCAACTTGGCAAAATCGTTGCGTATCTCGGTCATCCACTGTGGATTGCGCAGCGCGGCCGCCGGGTGAAACATCGGCACGCAGGCGGTGTTGCCCTTGAGTTTCACCTGGCCGTGGATGCGGGTGATGGACTGGCCGGGGAAGTAGCGCTGCATGGAGAAACGGCCCAGCGTCACGATGATCTTCGGGTTAATGGCTGTCTCCTGGCGGTCGAGGTAGGGCGTACAAGCCTCGATTTCGGCCGGCAGCGGGTCGCGGTTTTCGGGCGGGCGGCACTTGACGACGTTGGCGATGAACACCTGGTCACGAGTCATGCCGATGCTGCCCAGCAGGTCTTCCAGCAACTGGCCTGATTTGCCGACGAAGGGGCGACCCTGGCGGTCCTCGTGAAAGCCAGGGCCTTCGCCGATGAACATGATCTCAGCGTTGGCCGGGCCTTCGCCGGGCACCGCGTGAGTGCGTCCACGGGCCAGAGGGCAGAGTTGGCATGTTCTGACCTCTGTTGCAATCTGATCGATTTCCGACACGAGTGCCTCCTGTAGCCTGTCGAGAGAGTTGGTGTAACGCCAAATTCTACCCCACGCGGCAACATTTGTCTAACGTGCCGGGATCGACGCTGGATGTGAAACCTGAGCAAGCATCCTTGCGTAGAAGACATCAGGAACCCCCGTCTCTTCCACAAGGAGCCTACCATGACCACAGATACCCGAAACCGTAACATCATCATCGCGATCATCGTGTTGCTGGCAGTAGCCTGCTGCTGTTTGGCGACCGCTGTCGGGACAGGAATCGCCGTGCGCGCCAGCCGGCAGGCCATCCGCACCATCGATCGCTTCGATCTGGGAACCGTTCCTGCCAGCACGACCTTCAGCCGGACGTTCGACGTCGACGCGCCGGCGCAGTTGCAGGTCGATCTGGACGTCGGGTCACTGACGATCACGGCCAGCGAAGGCAACACCGTGCAGGTCGATGCAACCGTCAAAGCCTACGGGGTCGACGCCGCCACCGCCCAGCAAATACTCAACAATCTGCAACTGACAGCCACGCAAACCGGTTCGTCGGTCAAGGTGGTAGGGCGCTGGAACGACCCCAATCAGTTAAGCGGACGCTCTCCGCAAGTAGACATTCGAATCACTGTTCCGGTAAAGACGGATGTCGGTGTTGATCTCGGCGCTGGCAGCGTTGAGGTCACCGGCGTCGAGGGTAACGCCGATATCAAGGCCGACGTCGGTCAGGTCACGCTGCGCGATCTCAACGTTCCCGAGCAACTGGCGGTGGAAAGCAACGTCGCCGAGATCAGCTATTTCGGTTCGCTCAACGACGGCAGCGAGTATCGCTCTCACCAGCGATGTGGGCGCGGTTCAGGTGCAACTGCCGCAGGATAGCGGCTTCGCCATCGACGCCGCCAGCGACCTGGGCGCCGTCATCGTCGAGTTTGATGTTGTCGGCGAGACAACCCGCGAGTTGACCGGCGCCAGCGCCAGGGGTGTCGTCGGTGGCAACAGCGATACGTTGCTCTACCTGCGGTCGAACGTCGGCGCGATCTACGTCCGCCAGCAGTAGCGCCTGCCGCGCCGCCTTGTTCACGCTCTGGCTGCTGCCGGCTGTGGATCCACCAGGAAACGCGAGGCCAGAGCGGCTACCAGCAGCGCCAGTGCGATGCCGATTCCTGCCCAGCGAAACATCAGCACCGCGCCGACATCCTGGTACAGCCAGCCGCCGATGAACGCGCCGGCGGCCGCGGCAAGCCCCATGGTTACGCCGGAGAAGACACCCTGAGCGGTGGCGCCCATGCCGCGCGGCGCAGCGTTGTTCGCGTAGGATACGCCGGCTGTCCACAGCGCGGCGAACGTAAAGCCGTGCAGCAACTGGATAACCAGCACCGCCCACGGCGTCGTCACCACGGAGTAGGCCAGCATTCGTATCACCATCGCCACGATGGAGGCTGCCAGCATCCGCCCGGTTCCCCAGCGCTCCAGCATCCTGCCTGACAGGGCGAAAACCGTCAATTCGCTGAGAGTTGCGACGGTCAGCGCCAGCCCCATCAGAGTTTCGCTCGCGCCCAGTTGGTTCATATAGAGGAACAGGTAGTTGTTGAGGATGCCCGCGCCCAGCCCCGCCACGAAGACCACGACCAGGAAAAGTATCCAGCGCCGCCGGGCCATCAGCAGACGAAACCCGCTCCAGAACGACCCGCCGAAGCTGGACTCGCTGATAGGCAGCCGCAGGATCACGATCAGTCCCAGTCCCATGATCAGCGCGTAGCCGAGAAACGACCAGCGCAGACCGTGCGTCTCTACCAGTCGGCCGATCAGCGGCGCGGCCACGCCCCAGCCGATGGCGCCCCATAGACGCAACTGACCGTACTGATTTTTGCGCTCCCCGAGCATCTCCATGGCTGAGTTGTCCACCAGCGGGTTGATGGGGGCGAAGAAAAATGCGTACCCGACGATCAGCACGCCAAGTAGAACAAACGAACTTGCCAGCGAGAATGCCAGGACGCACACAATTGCGCCGGCCATGGCCAGGCCCAGCAGCCGCCGGTGCTGTTGGGTCGCATCTGCCAGCCCGCCCCACAGCGAGGCAGCAAACAGCGCCATCAGCGGTGGTATTGCTGTCAGCACACCGATCTGGCGACCAGAGAGTCCCAGCCCCTCGAAATATAACGCCAGAAACGGCATCAACGCCGCCAGGCCAGCGAAGAAGAGAAAATAGAAGGTCTTGAAAAGCCGGTCTGACCGCTGACTGGCGCGGTCGTCAGCTTGATCACGTTGGTATGGCATGATGGGAAGGGTCTCCGCTGAGAAGCGACCGCGCCTGTCAGGAGTCAACACGCGCGCGGCGGCTGGCATAGACGACGTCGTCGTGGACGAGATAGCCCGTCTCGCGGAACAGCGTCAGCGACGCCTCGTTCCAGTCTTCGATCAGCGCCGCCCAGACCTCGATGCCCAACCGTTGGAAATGCTGCTCGCACAGATCGATCAGACGAGTAGCGAGGCCCTGTCGCCGGTAGTCGGGATCGACCGCCAGCCGGTTGATCCAGCCCTTGCGGCTGTCGTGGGTAGCGAGGACAACCGCGACGAGTTGCTCCCCATCGCGCAGGCCGATGGGTGTCTGCACACCGGTCGCCATCTGTCCGGTGAAGGCTGCAAGGCTGTCGCGTCCTTCTGGCCGGATGTGCAGCCCGGCCCGCTGCCAGAGATCGATGATTTCGGCGTGATGCTCGTCGCCGAGGCGGACGACATCGAGTTCAGTTGGTGATTTCATCCGTACGTTTTACGTTTCTCAAGCGCTACGAACGGCAACTTTTCGCCCATTTGGCGGAAGCCTGCCTCCGTGCCGTCAACCTCAAATCCCATGAACCCGGCCAGACTGCGCGCTGCCCGCTGGTTGCGGTGAGCGTAATCAGCCATTTCATCTGCACTTTCTTCTGGGGATAGTCGGCGAGCATGCACGGCGAGCTTGCGCCGGCCAACCTGCATCGTGACATCCGGCGTCTGCATCAGATTCTGGAACCACTGCGCTTTTTCGCCAAATCCGGAGGCGATGATGTAGGTGTCGCTGGCCGGATCGTGGCGTACGACTTCCACGACAGCCTGGCGCGGCTGGCCCGACTTGCGGCCGATGTGGTTCAACAGCAGGAATCGCCCTCCCAGCAGCCTGCCCAAGCCCAGCTTGTAAAGGTAGATGGGCAGGCGAAACAGGAGGCGCGAAAAGCCGCTCGGCAGCTTGGGTTGATGAGTTTGTACAGCCATGGGTTGGTAAACCTCAGGATATGCAGCGCATTCAGGCACTAGGCTCGCCGCTCCGCGCTTGCTGGAAGATAGCATAACAACGGCGAGCGCGCCAACACGGACCTGGCCACATTTTGACTCTCGATTGAACGATCTGCATCGAATCTCCACAGAACTCTGCTCCATCTCTTCACGTGATGTTGGTAGACTGTGGATGGGCGTTTGAATTACAAGAGACGTACAAAACGGTCAACACACCCGCCGGTATTCCCGGTGAGACAAGAACTCAAGACAAGGAGAATGAACAATGACCAGGTTGACAAGGACTCTGTTGGCAGGTGCGGTAGCTTTGGGCATCGCGGTTACAGGTGTGGTGTCGTCAGCACCAGCCAGCGCCGCTACGACGGATTTGAGCAACACACAGGCGGCGGTTGCACCGCCCGCTCTGGTGACGACGACCGGTGAACTCTCGACAACCGAGATTGCGGGCTTGACCTTCATGCGGGAAGAAGAGAAGCTGGCGCGCGATGTCTACCTGACTCTGGGCGACCTGTGGGGCAGCCAGACCTTCAGCAACATCGCCCGCAGCGAGCAAACTCACATGGACGCGATCGGCACACTGCTGGATCGCTACGGCATCGCCGACCCGACCGCGGGCAATGCTATCGGCGAGTTCACCGATCCGACCTTGCAGGCGCTGTATGACCAACTGGCGGTTTTGGGCAGCCAATCCCTGGTGGATGCTCTGACGGTCGGCGCGATCATCGAGGAAACCGACATTGCCGATCTGATCGACGAGTTGGCAGCGGTTGAACACAGCGACATCCAGCGGGTGTACCAAAACCTTGAGAAAGGCTCCGAGAACCACCTGCGGGCCTACGTCTCGACCTTGCAGCGCCAGACCAACGAGACCTATGAGCCTCAGATACTCGACCAGACGACCTTCAATGAAATAGTCAGTGCGACGACCGGTCGGGGCCGCCGATCCGGACGCTCTTTCTGACACACTGATCCACTGCAGAGCTGGCTTAGAATCAAAACACCCCAGATACTGCGTCTGGGGTGTTTTTCTTAGCGGGAAGTCGTGGTTCAGCCCGACGATGCGTAGACGTATACCCATGTACCGGGATTGTTCCTGCTGGCGTATACATAGCGCGTGTCAGGGAAGGGGAGTTGCGGCGTCGTCCAGTCGAACAGCCATTGCGCATCCCTGGGACTCAGGTTCACACAGCCATGACTGCTGGGATAGCCAAAGCGGTCGTGCCAGAAGGCGCCGTGCAGACCGACATCCTTGTTGAAATACATGATCCACGGCACGTCTTGCAGGTAATAGTAATCGCCCTTTTCGTCGCTGCCGCCTTCCATGCCCGCGGTCTGTAGCTTGATCCAAACCCGGTTTAGCCCTTTCGGCGTGAAAAACGGCGGGCGGCCGGTGGAAACCAGCGTTGCGTATACCATCTGGTCGCCTTCGTAGGCTGACAATACCTGCTGCGCCAGATCCACCGCGACCCAGCGTTCATCGGCGGCCACTTCGGCCGGCCGCTGCACCGGGTAAACTACCCGCACGTAGGAGCCGTGGATGTATTGGTCGTCGCCGATCTTGTGCCAGAGACTGTCCTCGACCTTTATGGTTTCGAGGATGTCC
The DNA here is from genome assembly GCA_963707275.1 of uncultured Chloroflexia bacterium. GTDB lineage: Bacteria > Chloroflexota > Anaerolineae > JAAEKA01 > JAAEKA01 > JACKBK01. The sequence continues at coordinate 112,675 of CAVPPH010000015.1, read as the reverse complement.
ACCCGATCATAGCGGTGCAGTTGCCCCACCGGAGCGTTGTCAGGACCGGCGCCTGGTCCGGGGCGTACGTTAAGCTCCGGGGCGATGACGTAGCCAAGGGCGAATTGGGGCTGTTCCTCGACCGGCAAACCCTGAAACAGCGATGGCGGACTCACCAACACGTCGCTGGCGAGAACATATTCCTGGTCGTCGATGCGATACCAGAGCTGTCCGTTTGATTCCACATCTTCATCGATGCTGACCCACGAGTCAGGGGGAACCAGAGTTTTCACGGGAGTCATCGTTGCGGGATCGCCGGGCGTCGCGTATACGGAAACAGGTTTGTCCCAAATCCGGACATACTGGAATGGCAGCAGCGCCTCTTCTTTCACCGGTTCATCGGCTTGCGCCATGACATGTCCCGGCAGCGCCGACCCCAGGACAATCAGGCACAGACCCAACACAACCCGGAGACTTGTTCGCTTAATACAGTGTGTCATAAACCCTTCCAAACCCACAGCGGGCGAAAACTGATCGCTGAAAACCATGTAGAACGATGGATGCTGCAACGATTATACCTACTCAAAGCATCGATACAAGTAAATTCGTGCCGGATTCACGCGCGGAGGCGTTTCACCCCCTTGTCAAAGGGCAATCGTCGCGGTATAATTGGGACAACGAACATGAACTCGCGAGTGCAGAGACACGTCCCACCGGCACACTAGCGCCGGGTCTCAACTCGCACGGCAAAGCCAACGGTCAGGTCACTCAATCCTGTCCGTTTCAGACAAGCTTTGCGTCAATTGTTCAATTTCGTCTTCCCCGGTTTTTCTGGTGATGATGCTCTTCCACAAAGGAGGTGATTGCTTCCCCACATAACGCTTGTTCTACCTTCGTCCCGGAGTTCGTCAGACGAGGCGCTTTTCTACCGAGTTTTCCGCATTTCATTCACTTTTTGGAGGCTTTTCATGTCTACTGATTCGTTTCTTGCTATTGCATGCGCCGGCACGATTGGCATTCTGTTCGGCCTGGCGCTAACCTTTCTTGGATATCGGTTGTTCCTGATCCTGCTGCCGATCTGGGGATTCTTCTTCGGATTGACCTTTGGAGCACAGGCCGTGCAGGCAATCTTTGGCGACGCGTTTTTGGCAACCGTGACGAGTTGGGTGATTGGCTTCATGGCCGGCGCCTTCTTCGCTGTCCTGTCCTACCTGTTCTTCGCCTTTGCGGTGGGCGTCATCGCGTTTTCTATTGGCTACAGCGTCATCGCAGCAATCTGGGCCGCGCTCGGCCTGGACTTCGGTCTGATCGCCTGGCTGATTGCGGTCGTTGCTGGCGTGGTGATGATCTTGCTGACGATGCGCTTCCGGCTGGCAAAGCTGGTGATCGAAATCGGGACAGCGGTTCTGGGAGCTGGCGCCGTCTTCGCATCGATCCTGCTCATGTTCGTCCCCGCGACCCGGGTGATGGAAAATCCGGTACGGGCAGCGCTGGACCAATCAGTGCTGCTGTTGATTCTCTTTGTGGTGCTGGCAGTTGTCGGCTTCGTTTTCCAGTACCGCACCAACAGTGCGTGGGAGATCGAATCCTACAATCGCTGGGACGTCCAGCAGGCCTAGTTTCGGATTGAAGCTAAGAATCGAGCGCGCTGCACTCCCGAAGTGCAGCGCGCTGTCGCGTTCAGGTCCCAAAACCAACGGATCTTGTCAGGACAACAACGAGCGCAGCTCCTCGATCTGTTCCAGCACAGCCCTGCGCGATGTTCCACCGGTTACGTCTCGTCGTTCTACCGATTGCTCGAAGTCGAACACGCCGATGACATCCTCGCCAAACTCGGGGCTGATGGCCTGGTACTCAGCCAGCGGCAAGCTGCCCAGCGGCACTTCCAGCGCTTCAGCCCGTTTCACAGCCCGCCCCACCAGTTCGTGGCTTTGCCGGAAGGGCAGGCCGCGCCGCACTAGATACTCCGCCAGATCGGTGGCCAGCAGCTCATCGCCCAACGCGGCCCGCATGCGCTGCTGGTTGATAACCAGCGTCTCCAGAACGCCAGCCGCCACCGGCAGCGCCACCAACAGGGTGTCCACGCTGTCGAACAGCGGCTCCTTGTCCTCCTGCAGATCCTTGTTGTAGGCCGCCGGCATTCCCTTCAGCACCGTCAGCAGCGCGACCAGATTGCCTGTCAATCGCCCGCTCTTGCCGCGCAGCAGTTCCAGCGAGTCGGGGTTGCGCTTCTGCGGCATGATGCTGCTGCCCGTGCTGAACTGTTCTGCCACGCTGACAAAGCCAAACTCGCGGCTGCTCCACAGGATCAGGTCCTCGCCAAGCTGGCTGAGGTGAACGCCCAACAGGGCTGCCCAGCTCAGAAACTCCACCACATAGTCGTGGTCGCGCACAGCGTCGATGGAATTGGGGATCGGTCCGTCGAAACCCAGATCAGCGGCCAGTGCATCCCGATCGACCGCGAACGGATTGCCGGCCAGTGCGCCCGCGCCCAGAGGCGAACGGTTGGCGCGCCGGCGCAGGTCGGCCAGCCGCTCGCGGTCGCGCTGCCAGGCCCAGGCATGGCTCAGCAGCCAGTGTGACCAACGCACCGGCTGCGCGGGTTGCAAGTGGGTGTAGCCCGGCATCAGCACATCGATCTCCGCTTCGGCGCGCTCGGCAGCAACTTCGATCAGCCCGGCCAGCAGGCCGTCCAGGTCGTCGACCCGGTTGCGCAGCCACCAGCGCAGGTCGGTGGCGACCTGGTCGTTGCGGCTGCGACCGGTGTGCAGCTTGCCGGCTGTCGGGCCGATCAGCTCGCCCAGCCGCCGCTCGACCGCGGTGTGGATGTCCTCATCGCCCGGCGCGATCTGGGCAATCCCATCGCGCCACTCCTGTGCGACCTGCTCCAGCCCGGCCAGCATCAGGTCGCATTCAGCCGTGGTCAGCAGGCCGGCGCGCGCCAGCGCGTCGGCGTAGGCCATGCTGCCGAAGATATCCTCCAGCCACAGACGACGGTCGAAAGACAGCGAGTCGTTGAACTGGCGCAGCAACGGGCTGGCGGCCTCGTCGAAGCGCCCGCCCCAGAGAGTTGAGTTGTTTTCGTTGGTCATGGTGGTTTTAGTACTGGCTGAACGCGGCTGTGCGTGCGCCAGTCACGCGCAAGAAGTCCTGTGGCGCCAACTGCACCTGCACGCCGCGCTCGCCGGCGCTCATTGCGATCTGGTCGAACTGCGTGGCGCTGCTGTCGAGAAACACCCGGAAGCCTTTGTTGACCAGCGCCAGCGCGCTGATGCCGCCCTTCTGCAGGCCGGTCAACCGCTCGGCGTCCGCCTGAGTCGCCATGCGTATCTTCTTCAGGCCGGCCGCCTTGGCCAGCGTTTTGAGGTCAAGCTCGGCAGCCGCGGGTATCACCGCCAGAATCGGCTTACCAACTTCCGGTTGGGTGACCAGGGTTTTGAATACCCGCTCCGGCGGCAGACCAACCGCGTCGGCGACCTCGACCGCGCTCACCGCTACCTCGGGGTCGTAACGCAGCGCGGTGTAGGCGACCTTCTTGCCTTCCAGCAGGCGCATGGCCAGGGTTTTGTCGGAGGGTGTGGGCATGGCGGCAGTCAGAAAGTTGCCAACTCTTCCGAAGAGTTGGCAACTTCTGCTATTCCCAGGCGCTGGCGGCGTTCAGCGTCTGCATCTCTTCGTCGCTGAGACGGAAGCCGACGACGCCCAGAATGTCGTTCAGTTGCTCCACCGAGTTGGCCCCGATGATCGGTGACGTGATGACCGGCTGGCTAAGCTGCCAGGCCAGAGCGACCTGCGCGAACGTCTTGCCGCGCGCCTGTGCCGATCGTCTCCAGCGCCGCCAGGCTGGCCCAGCTACGCTCGTTGTCGTAGCGCTTGGCGGATACCGTCAGCGCGGGCGCTGTCGGGCCAGGGCTGGTCGCGGCGATACTTGCCGGTCAGGAAGCCGCCGGCCAGCGGGCTGTAGGGGATAACGCCGATGTTTTCTTCCTCGCACAACGCCTTCAGCCCGCGCTCGAACTCGGCGCGGTGGACCAGGCTGTAGTGCGGCTGGATCGAGTCGTAGCGCGCCAGACCCTGCTTGTCGCTGGCCCACAGCGCCTTGGCCAGCCGCCACGCCGGATAGTTCGAGCAGCCGACGTAGCGCACCTTGCCCTGGTGCACCAGATCGTCCAGCGCACGCATGGTCTCGTCGATAGGTGTGTCGGCGTCGTACAAGTGGGTCTGGTACAGGTCGATGGTGTCGGTGTCGAGCCGGCGCAGGCTGTCCTCCACTGCCGCCATGATGTGGCCGCGGCTGAGTCCCTCGCCGTTGGGGCCGTCCCACATGCGGCCGCGGACCTTGGTGGCCAACACGATCTGGCGGCGGTTGCCGCGCGCCTTCATCCAGCGGCCGATGATCGTCTCCGACACGCCGCCGGGGTTGCCCTCGACCCAGCGCGAGTAGACGTCGGCGGTGTCGATGAAGTTGCCGCCGGCCTCGACGAAGGCGTCCATCACCTCGAAGGAGGTCTCCTCGTCGGCCGTCCAGCCCCACTGCATGGTGCCGAGGCACAGTTCACTCACTTTCAGGCCGGTGCGGCCCAGATTGCGGTAATCCATAATGTTTTCCTTTCGAATCAGGACTGCCAGTCCTGATCAATTTACGTCCGGTAGTGCGCGTTGAGCGTCACGTAGTCGTGGGTCAGATCGCTGGTCCAGACAACAGCTTCGGCGCCGCCCGCGCCGAGATCGAGACGTACATCGAGGTCGGTGCAAGCGAAGATAGCAGCCGCGTCGCTTTCCTTGTATACCAGGGGAGCGCCGTTGGCCACGACTTGCAGCGGCTGGCCGCCATCCCCGGCAAACCAGAGGGCCACGTGAGCGGGATCGACGGCGGTCCCGCTGTTGCCGGCCGCCATCAGCACCCGCCCCCAGTTGGGGTCGCCGCCGTAGACAGCGGTCTTGAACAGCACTGACGAGGCGACCGTTCGGGCAACCTGGAATGCCGCGGCTTCGTTGGCCGCGCCGGTGACATGCACCGTCACGAATTTACTGGCGCCTTCCGCGTCGCGCACCATCTGTTGTGCCAGGCTCTGGCACACTTCGGTCAGCGCCTGCTCGAAGGCCGCCGCATCGACCGCTCCAGCCAGTCCGTTGGCCAGCACCAGCAGCGTGTCGTTGGTGCTCTGGTCACCATCCACGGTGATGGCGTTGAAGCTACGATCGGCGGCGCGGCGCAGCATGGCTTGCAACACATCAGGTTCCACCGCCGCGTCCGTGACTACCACGGCCAGCAGCGTCGCCATGTTGGGGTGGATCATAGCGGCGCCCTTGGCAATGCCCAGCAGCGTCGCCTGTCCGGCCTGCCGGCTGGCTGTCTTGAGCTTCGTGTCGGTGGTCATGATTGCCTGCGCGGCCAGCGCCAGTCCCTCGCGGCTCGGTTGGAGACCGGCCACAGCAGCCCGAATCCCTGCCTCGATCTTATCCATCGGCAGCGGCAGCCCGATCACACCGGTCGAGAGCACCAACGTCGCATTGGCGGGAAGATCCAATATCTCGTCTACCCGGCGCGCTGACGCAGCCGCGTCTGTCAAGCCTTGCTCGCCGGTGCAGGCGTTGGCGTTGCCGGCATTGATAACCACAGCCTGGATGCCGCGTGGGTTTGTCGCCAACACGTTCTTATCGAAAAGCACCGGCGCCGCCGGGAACTGATTCTGCGTGAAGACGCCGGCCCCGTTGCACGGTTGATCGCTGACGATCAGCGCCAAATCCAGCGCGCGATCGCCGTAGGCCGCAGTCTTGGGTTTGATGCCGCAGGAGACGCCGGCAAATCGGAAGCCGGCGACAGGGGAAGTCGGATCGGTCATTTCTGTTTTGCTACCCTTTTGTTTGTTAGATTAGTGGATGAAGCGGGCCAGGAGTCGTCAATCCGGCTGTTCGACCGTCCCAGCCAGCAGCTCCGCCAGGTGGACGGCCTGACAGGCGCTGCCGCGGCGACCAAGGATTCCCTGTAACTGCATCCAGCAGCCGGTCTCGCCGGTGACGACGATGTCCGCGCCGGTTCCTTCGATGGCTTTGGCCTTGCGTTCGGCCATCGCCGCGGAGATTTCAGGCATCTGCACGCTGAACAGCCCGCCAAAGCCGCAGCACGACTCGGCGTCCGGCAGTTGGATCACCTTTGCGCCGCTCACTTCAGCCAGCAGGGCACGCGCCTGTCCGTCGGTTCGCAGCGCTCGTAGCCCCTGGCAGGCTGGCTGGTAGGTAACCTTGCCATCGAAACGGGCATCGAGTGCGGCAACGTGAGCGACATCGACCAGGTATTCGGTCAACTCCCAGGTGCGCGCTGCGACAGCTTCTGCCCGCCGCTGCCAGTCGGGATCGCCGGCCAGCAGCGCGGGATAGGCGTTGCGCACAACCGCCACGCAGGCCGGCGACGGCGACACGATGATCTCGAACGGTTCGAATATCTCGATCCAGCGCTGCGCCAGTCGGGTAGCTTCCTCTCGCCAGCCGGCGTGCCAGGCAGCCGCGCCGCAGCAGGTCTGATCCGCGGGAAACGTAACCTGTACCCCCTGTCGATCCAGCAGCGCGACCGTTGCTTCGCCCGCTTCGGGACGATACATGTCCACGAGGCAGGTGACGAAGAGGGCGACGGTGGGGAGGCAGGGACATGGGTAGATGAGAGTCGAGTGGTGAGGGAAATCGGGGAGCGAGGGAAACCTGGAGAATTGGTTACGTGTAACTGTGCTTCACTTGAGCAGCGGCAGGATTTCGTGTTGCAGCGGCAGGGTCGTCACTTCGATGCCGGTTTCGTGGACGTAGACGTCGATCTCGAGGCGCACGCCGAAGTCGCCCGGCAGGTAGATGCCCGGCTCGATGGTGAAGGCGGTGCCGGGCAGCAAGCGGCGGGTGTCGTTGGTCTCCAGGTTGTCGAGATTCGCGCCGTTGCCGTGGCCCTTCGGTGCCCAGCGAGTGGCCGGTGCGGTGCAGAATGTAGCGGCCATAGCCGGCCGCTTCGATGACCGTGCGGCAAGCGTCGTCCGCGTCGCAGCCACGCACCGGTCGGCCGGCTGCCATCTCCGCTCTCGATGTAGGCCAGCGCGGCATCACGACCAGCGGCCACCATATCGCAGATGTGCTGATAGCGCGGCGGAACGGCGTCGGTGCACAATCCACCCAGGTGATGTCAGCGTAGACTGCGTCCGGCTCCAGCCCCTTGGCCCACAGGTCCAGCAGCAGGAAGTCACCCGGCTTGATGGCGCTGTCGCGCTCCGGGGTCGGGGCGTAGTGTGGGTCAGCCGAATGCGCATTGACGGCGACGATGGGCGCGTGCGCTGCCGTCAGGCCGGCCTCGGTGATGCGCTGCACCATCCACTGCTGCACACCGTACTCGGTCAGCGCCACGCCTTCGCGCAGCGACCAGGCCACGTAGTCGAAGGTCTCGTCCTTGATGTGCAGCAGCGCGGCTGCGGCCCGCTGATGCCCCTCGAGTTGCTGCGGCGACAGCCGCGCCTCGACCGCCTGCACCAGGTCGGCCGAGCTTACCACTTCCACGCCCAGGCCGCGGATCATCTCCAGCGAGCCAGCGTCGACACGGCTGACGTAGGGAATGGCGCAGTGCGGCGAGTATTCCATGGCGATGCGGCGCGCATCGCCGAACATCGCGTGCAACTCGTGTTCCAGGTCCTGCCAGCGAACGTACGAGCGCGGCTGTTTCGGCCAGTCGCGGAACGGCGCCAGCTCGATGGCGTGGATCAGCCATTGCGGCTCGCCTTCAACCGGTATCCAGTAGGCCCAGCGGCGGCTGAACATCGCGTCAGCCGGCAGGCCGGCAATGCGCGCCGCGATCGGGTTCGCGCCGCGGAAATCGAACAGCAACCAACCGTCAAGCTCGCGACTTGCGCAGAAGGGTTTGAATTGCAGATATGTCTGTCATGGTGAATTCTCGTGGTTTCGTCGCAACGTGGCCGGTGGATCAACAGGTGAGATTGTACCACCGACGCGGCGATATGCAGCAAACGGAGCAGGTGGTGTCAGCATGCACGCAGATCAACTCTTCGGCCACTCCCACGGCAACGTGTTCTGGTAGATCCACGCCGATGTATGCACCGCGCTGACCGCGGTCAGCATCAGCGCCGCCTGCGCCAGATGACCACGGTCGCGCAGCGCCCGCGGCAACATGCGCGCCAGCAGCAGCGTGCCGGGAATCGCTGCCAGGCTGAACAGATCCCAATCGCGCTGCCCGCCATAGTCCGGGTTCCACACAAACGTAAACAGCCAATACAGCCCCGTGCAAACAGCGAGAAACACCAACTCACTCCACTCCGAGCTTGCTTCAGCATGCTTCTGCCATATCAGCCGTGGGGATTCATCCCCACGCGTTCGCCGTCAGCCAGCACCGCGTTGCTATCCGAGCTTGCTTCAGCAAGCTTCGCCGTACCAGACTGGGGATTCATTCCCAGGGCTCGCCGCCGCCGTCCTGCAAACAGACTTACACCCACGATCACCAGCCCGCCCAGCGTCACCGGCGCCGTCAGCATCTGCTCGTTCAGCCAGTCACGCAGATGCGGCCACGAAAACATAGTGTAATGCTCCCAGCGGGTGCTGACCTCGGTCAGCGGCACAAACCAGCGGGCATCGCCGCCGCCGGGCCGGTCCGTGGTCGTCAGCGTCGCCAGCCCATGCCCGCTCAATTCCATCAGCATCACCACCCCAACGCCACCGCCGCCATCGGCACAACCATCTGCATCACCGCCGACACCCATCGCGTCGCACCGCCGTTCCCCCTTTCCCTCTTTCCTTCCTTTCCCTTCTGTCCCCAGTCTGACCCACACCCATGCCACATACAACAACGCCGGATCCAGCACCACAGTCGAAGGATGCAACCCGTTGGTCAGCGCCAGCGCCAGCGCTGGCTGCCACAGCGCGCGCCGGCCGCGCAGCGTCTCCAGCGCCAGCCAGAGGAACAGCAGGATACCTACCGCCGCCAGTGTGTAATTCTCCGCGTAGCCGAAGAAGAGCTGCATCGTTCCCAGTGTTGTCATCAGCCCGACGATCAGCAGTTTCTCCGTGCGGTTCCGGCCGACGCTGTCAGCCAGCCGCAGCAGCAGGAAAACGTACAGCGCTCCGGCCAGCGGACTGACGACCCGGTAGACCGGCCAGGCGTCGGGCCAGACGAACAGCGCGTTGCCCAGCGCCCACAGCCGGGCGTGCAGCCAGACCGTCAGCGGCGCCTGCCATGTAGCCGTCAGCCGCAGCGCAGGATCTGGCCAGGCGATGCCGTTGATCAGAATGTAGGCGTCGCCCCATCGGGTGTGAACGATGCGGAAGAGCAGGAAGATGCCGATGGAAAGGATGGAAAGGAGGGCGAAGCAGGTGCGGGTCGAGGAACACGGGACGTGAGACGTGAAACGTGAGACGTGAGACGTGACCCGAGGTACACCAGGCGTCTGGTGACGACCGGCAGGCATGCGATCGCCGCCAGCGCCGGCCAATAGCCAGCGCCAGACCGGCGGCAGATAGGTCACCGGCCACAGTCCCCAGGCTGTCTCTTCGCTGAGCATCGGTGTCAGCAGATACAGGCCCAGCAACAACAGGCAGTAGATGCGCAGCGCCGTGAGCACGGCAGGCGTGCGTTGGCGGATCGATGGTTGCGCGGGTGTCATGGCCTACGCCGCGTGCAACTGGCGAATGGCCAACGGCAGCCGTGCGATCAGATCGCCTGCCACCACCCCCGCCTCGCCAAGGTCGGTCCGCGCCAACTCACCTGCCAGTCCGTGCAGGTAGCCGCCCAACACCGCCGCGCTCGTACGGCGCCAGCCCCTGGCTGAGCAGACCGACGATCACGCCCGACAACACGTCGCCGCTGCCGGCCGTTGCCAGCGCTGGATTCGCGAAAGGCAGCACCGTCGCGTAGTCATCAGGGGAGGCAATGACGGTGTATGCGCCCTTCAGCAGCACCACGACGTTCCATTCAGCGGCTTTGCTACGCGCCAACCCGATGCGGTCAGCGTTGCACCTCGGCCGTCGTGCAGCGGCAGAGCCTGGCCATCTCACCGGGATGCGGGGTCAGGATCGTGTTGGCCGGCAGCGATTCGTGCCAGTTGTCGGTCCGCGCCAGCACGTTGAGCGCATCGGCGTCCAGACCAGCAGGGAAACGTGGCCGCAGGGCGTTGGTCGCCAGTTCTCAGCAGCTCGTTGACGAACTGTCGCTGTCCGCTTGTGCTCAGGCCAGGCCCGACCAGCAGCGCAGCATAGCCGGGCAGCTCTGTCGAGTAGCATTTGCACCGCCGTCGGACCAAGCGCGCCGTCTGCTCCGGCAACAGCAGCCAGGTTGCTTTCGGCCACCCGGCGGCCAGGATCGGGTGAATGGACGGGACCACGCCCCGGTGACCAGCCCTGCGCCGGCGCGGTAGGCAGCCGCGCACGCCAGATGCGCCGCGCCGGTGTAAGGCACTGACCCGGCCACCACCAGCGCCTTGCCGAAGGTGCCCTTGTGTGCGTCGGCGGGACGCGCCGGCAGCAGGCCGCTGCGCCAACGCAGGTGTCGCCAGTTCAAGCGTCACATCGTTTGCCAGGTCCGGGTTCGTGCCGATGTCGGCGATTTCCAGCCGGCCGCAGGCAGCCGGCCCGTCGAGGGCGAAGTGGCCGATCTTGGGATTGGCAAAGGTGACGGTCAGGTCGGCCGGCAGCGCAGCCGGGTCGAGCGCGCCGGTGTCGCAGTTCAGCCCGCTGGGGCAGTCCACGGCCACGATCTGCGGCAGCCTGGTCTGGGGCAACAAGTGGCTGGTGCAGGAAATCGAAGTCAGCCACCGGCTGCAAGGCCAGCGTTGCGCCGTGTTCGTCTGTCGCGTTGGCAGCCTCGGCATGTCGCTGTGCGGTCGGCCTTTCTGCTCGGCGCGCTGAACGATGCTCTGGCGCACTGCTGCCAGCAAGCCGGCCAGCGCGCCGCCGATGGGGCGTGAAACGCCGGTGCCCAGCAGCGCATCGACCACTACGTCGGCGTCCTGCACGAGGGCGACAGTTGTGCGAACTCCGGGTCCTCTTCAGCGTGGACGATGGGAATCCCGAGACGATGCACAGCGTCGTAATTGGTGTCGTCGCCTGGTTGGCGCTTCCAACAGTAGACGTTGACCGAGCGGTCGCTGTCCCACTGCGCGCAGATAGCGGGCGGCCACCAGTCCGTCGCCGCCGTTGTTGCCCGGCCCGACCAGAACCAGCACGGCGTCCGGTCGTCTCCCACGGTTCCATGTGGCGCAGATGGCAGCCGCGCCACAGCCCGCCCGGCCAGCTCCATCATCGCGTCGTAGCTGTGGCCGACCGCATCCGATGCCTGCTCGATCTGCACCATCTGGGCGACGGTGACGATCTTCATAACGGTTAATGGTGAACGGTTAGCGGTGAGTGGCCGGAGGGGGCGGCGCGGTAGGCGAGGTACCAGGCCAGCAGCGCGACCAACGCGCCGCAGGTCAGCAGGATTCCCAGGTAGAAAAGCTGGATTGCGCTGGAGGTCGAGTCGCCGATGGCGTTCAGCGGGTGGCGCAGGACGCCGGTGCGCACGTTGAGCAGCAGCACAGCGATGCCCAGCAGCCCGTTGGCCAGCCCGCTCAGCCGGTCGTCGTCCACCAGCCGGCGCACCAGGACGACGATGATGCCCACGCCGATGATCTGCAGGCTCATCTGTGTGCGCGGCTCGTCAAAGGCGATCCACATCCCCCAGGTTTCGTGGGTCGGGATAATGCTGAGCGCAAAGTGCGTGACGAACGCGATCAATCCGGCGACCTGGAGCGCGTTGGACCACCGCAGCAGCGCCGCTCGCGGGCGGATCAGATACACCACTCCCAGCACGCCGGCCAGCATGATCGCGTAGATGCCGACCCGCGCCAGCGCGCCATGCAGATAGATGATCTTGATCAGATTGCCAAGCTGCGCTTCGGCTGGCGACAGCAACACCAGAAGAGCCAGCACGGCCAGCAGGACAACGGCGACAATACCGGCGCGTCCGGGGGTGAGAAATCGACGACGAGATGGTTGGTGTGAGAGTTGATGGCGACATGCTGCGAGTATACCACACGGCCAAAGCCAGCGGCAAGGCGCACAAATGGACATACCCAATCTGTTTGACCTCCGGTCAAGCGTCGGCTACAATCAAGGAAATCACAAAACGCCAACGATCGACAGAAATCAGGAAACCATGCTTCGCACCGTACCAGAGACCATCAACGAGGACATCGACCTCTACATCCGCACCTACTATTCCCTGCTGCGCAGCAGCCAGCCCATCCGGGTGCGTTCGCTGGAGGATACCCACGCCGGTATGCAGTGCCAGTCTGCACCCTCACGCCAACGACGACGAACCCGATCTGTCGGCGCTTGCCTACGCGGCTGCCCGTCTGCCGGACTGCATGCACCGTGTCGAACTGGTGCTGCTGGGCCAGTCGGATGAGGTGTTCTTCAACCGTGGCGGCGTGGACATCACGCGACTGGCAGCGCGTGTATGCCATCGCCCGGCGTCGCAAGATGTTCTTCGACGGCCAGGGCACACTGGCCTGCTACATCTCCAGCGTCAGCGACATCGACGACCTGATCCCGATTCTGACCGCCTATCAGATCGAGTGGAACAAGCTGCACCGGCGCTTTCACAAGACAGACACAGCACGCGCGCTGTTGAGCGGGCCGGAGCGAAACGATCTCACTGACGCTGAACTGGGTGCGGTCGCAGCAAGAACTCGGGCTGGACGCCGAGTCGTTCCAGATGCTGCTGCGGGTCTGGCAGAGACAACCTGGACGAGACGTTGCGCTATCTGGCCAACTGAGCCGCTGGATCTGCGTCTCAACCTGCTGGCCGGCTCGGCCGCCGACTACCGCCAGGCAGTGCAGGCATGGTGGTTCAGCGTGCAGCAACGTGCCGGTCTGGGGCTGCTGGTGGATCGCTCGATCTACTTCATCTCCAGCAATCCCCATTCGCTGCCCAACCTGCTGAGTGGGCACATCAAGCTCTATCGCGAGGCGATGATCGACTTCCTGCGCCGCGAGCAATCCGGAGGGCTTGTGGGCGGAATGGGAACGGCTGGAGCACGAGGGCAGCCAGGACGCCGCGGCCAATCTGCTTTATTACGCTGACCGCGCTCACCGCCGCGTCAACCGAACAGCACGCCGGCAACATCCAGCAACAGGAGGCCAGGCTGGGCATCCACCGCATCGACGATCCCAACTACCTGGATGTTGGCGTGCAGATCATCGAACTGGGCAAGCTGGACCCGAGCCTGTTCGACCCGCGCATCTGCGTGCCCGGGCTGGAGCGGCTGGCGGAGAGCGATGCGCTTCTCTTCAACATCGACTATCCGCTGGGCATGGCGGCCTATACACTCTTTTCGCAGATCTCGGCGTCGATCCCTGATCTGCTGGGCGTCTACATCATGGGCAAGGCGGCCACGCTCAACGGCCGTGTTGGCGACGTGATGATGCCCAACGTGGTGTACGACGAACACTCCAAGAACACCTATCTGTTCAAGAACTGCGTCGAGGCCGCCGATGTTGCGCCCTATCTGCTCTACGGCACTGTGTTCGACAACCAGAAGAGCGTCACCGTGCGTGGCACTTTCCTGCAAAACCAGCGCAGTTCATGGACGTGTTCTACAAGGAAGGCTACACCGACATCGAGATGGAAGCCGGCCCCTACCTCAGCGGCATCTACGAGGATATCTATCCGCAGCGCTACCCGATCAACGAGATCGTCAACCTGTTCATCAACGCGCCCTACGACATCGGCATTCTGCACTACGCATCGGATCGGCCCTACGGCCGCGGCCAGAGCCTGCTGAGCAAGAACCTGAGCTACTTCGGCGTCGATGCCACCTACGCCGCCAGCGCGCGATCCTGCGCCGCATTTTCGCAGGTGGAACTGCGGCGGCTGGCAAGTTGAGATAGACAGAGCAACTACTATAGTCGTGGCATCCCTACTCCTGCTCCTCTCACTTTTCTGGTTGCTCCTCTATCTGCTGGCCCGCGGGCTGGACAAACGCCGCAACAGCCAGTGGAGGTTGGATGTTGCGGCGGCCGGCGTACTGGCGCTGGCCTGCCTCGGCTTTACGTGGCGTCTCTGGTTCGACGGCGCGTACATGCCCGCGGACGGCGGCGACCTGGTCTCCTTCCTCCTTGCCCACCTACCGCTTTGCCGCTGAAAGTCTGCGCGCCGGCCAGTGGCCGCTGTGGAACCCGCACCTCTACGGCGGCGCGCCGCACGTGGCCGACAGCCAGGCCGGCTTCCTCTACCCGCCCAACCTCGCGCTCTTCCTGCTGCGGCCCGACTTCGGCGTCAAGTCGCTGGAGGGGATGAGCACGCTGCATCTCTGGTGGGCCGGGCTGGGCATGTATGTCTTCGTGCGCAGCTTGAGGTGGGGCGATGAGGACGCCGAACAGGCTGGCCGGCTGGCCGCGCTGGGCGCGGGCATCGCCTTCGCCTTCTCCGACTCGCTCTGGATCCACTTCGGCAACCTGAACTACGTGGCCGTCGCGAGCTGGCTGCCGTGGGTGATGGTCTGCTTCGTGAAGGGGCTGGAGGGAAGAGGGAAACAAGGGAAAAGAGGGAACGGAGGGAAAGAGCCGGATGTCCAGATTGACGTCCAGACTGATCACCGATTACTGATTACTGATTACCATTCCCTGGCCTGGGCCGCCCTCGGTGGACTGCTGCTGGGCGTCGGGACGCTGGCGGGACATGTGCAGGCGAGTTTGTTTATTGGCATGACGATTGTGCTCTACGGCCTGTTCTGGCTGGTGTTTGAATGGCAGTCGTCGTCGCCGCGGGCGGCAGTGCTGCGGCTGGCGGCGAACATCGTCGTGTTGGCTGGGGTCGCGATCTTGGTCGCCGCGCCGCTGCTGGTTCCGTCGCTGCAGCTCGCTCCCTATCTTGACCGGGCCGCCTGGCGCTACCAGGAGACGGTGGGTTACTCCTTCGCGCCGGCGCAGTGGATCGGACTGGCCGTTCCCGGTTTCTTCGGCCGCGGGCCGCAGTTGCATTGGGGTCTCTGGCCGCGGGTCGAGGTGGGCTACATCGGCGTTCTGCCGCTGGCGCTGGCGGCGCTGGCGATTCTGGCCCGGCGCGACCGGGCCACCTGGACGTTGCTGGGCATCAGCGGTGTCGCCTTCGTGCTCAGCCTGGGCATCTACAGCGTGCCGCACGGCTGGCTGACGCTGCTACCCGGCTTCGATCTGCTGCGCGCGCCGGCCCGGTTGACGCTGGTGATGGACTTTGGACTGGCGGCGCTGGCCGGCATCGGCCTGCAGGTGCTGGTCAGCCACATCGGCGCGGGCGACGGCGGGACGTGGAAAGCGCTGACCCGCCTGAGCGACGGGCTGGGCTGGGGCAGCAAGGCGATGCTGTTGGTGGCCGTGCCGCTGACCTTTGCCGCACTGCTGCTGACGCAGAACCAGGATCCGACGCTCTATCTGCGGGTCAGCGTGGCCGCCATCGCGGTCTTCATGTTCGTCGCCCTGCTGCTGGCGAGCTGGGCGTTGATCGGCGCGCGGCGGGCCGGCTGGGCGCGGCCGGTGACCATCGGCGTGCTGGCCGTCTTGCTGATCTACCTCGATCTGGCCAGCACCGGCGCCTACAACGACCTCAGCTACGACGACCCGGCGCAGAGCTACCAGCATCCCGAGATCGTTGCTTTTCTTGCGCAGCAGGAACAGCCGCTGCGCATCGACGCCCGCACCGGCATCGACGCGCTCTGGCAGCCCGACACCGCGCTGCTGGCCGGGCTGGACGATGTCTGGGGCGTGGCCAATCCGTCGCTGCTGGCTGCCTACAAGCGCTACTGGGAAGGGATGGGCAGCCGCTCGACGCCGCTCTACGACTTCCTCAGCGCCGACGCTTTCTGATCGGCAAGAAGGATGTCGAGCTGGACTGGAGCAAGTTCGAGCTGGCCTTCGACGGCGACCCGGAGTTGAACGTCTACCGCAACAAGACCGCCCTGCCGCGCGCCCAGATCATCCACGACGCACAGGTTGTCGGCACGCCGGACGAGGCGTGGGCTGCCGTGCAAACGGCCGGGCTTCGATCCGTCGCAGCAGGTCGTGATCGAAGCGGACGCTGCCCAAGCTGCCTGCGGTTTCGCCGGCTGTCGGCTCGGAGACGGTGCGCTGGATTGAACGGTCCGGCAACGATCTGACGCTGGAGGTGACGACCAGCGCACCCGGCTATCTGGTGATGAGCGACGTTTGGTATCCCGGTTGGACGGCTGAAACCGATATCGACGGCCGCGTTGAGCGCCAGCCGGTCTTGCGCGCCAACAGTGCCTTTCGTGCAGTTCCGCTGTGGGAGGCGGGCACGTATGAAGTGCGGCTGCGCTATGCGCCGCCTGCCTGGCGGGTCGGCTGGCTGCTGGCAGGTTTGCTGTTAATCCTCGCCATCATTGCCGCCATCGTCCTGCTACGCCAACGCAGGCGCGGGCAGGAGTAACACCTGTACCCACGCAACAGAAGAGCCCCCGGCGATGAACTACCGCCGGGGGCTCTTCTGTTGCGTACGGTGGACTTCGGAAGTCGCCGGTTGCTCGTCACGACCGACCTCTAGCCGCTGGAATTTCCTCTTGCCATTGGTTCGGCGACTTCCGAAGTCGAATGGGGACGCTTCGCGGTTTCTGACGTTTAGATCCGATTGGCGGATTGCTTTCGCCATGCCACCGCCAGCGCGGCCAGGGCGCCGGCAATCACCAGCAACCACGATAGCGCCGGTGCGCCGGCTTCCTTTCCGGCGCTCACCTCGCTCAGTGTCACCACCGTCGGTCCGACGTAGGTCACACTTACCGGGCCGTGCAAGGTGGTGGCGCCGCTGAGGTCGATGTCCTCCAGCCAGTAGAAGTAGTTCGTGCCGGATGATAGATCGTGGCTGTCATCCCAGGTGTAGACGAAACCACTGGCGCTGCCGGGCGACTGCGACGGAATCAACGCCTGGTTGAGTTGGATATCTGGCGTGGCCGCGGACGTGCCGCGGTAGAGATTGAAGCCGCGGTTGTTCAGTTCGCTGGCCGTCTCCCATGTCATACGCACGAAGTCGTCCACCTGCTCGGCGTAGAAGTCGGCCAGCGTGACCGCCAGCGGCCCGGCGCCGCTGTAGATGGCCAGGGCATCCATCGCGTCCAGCGTCTGGTTGACGATCTGCCCGCTGCTGTTGACGACGATCAGGTCGGCTTCTGGCGCCCGCGTGGCTGTGCCCGGCGCCAGACAATCGCCCGTGGTCGGGTTGTAGTCGTAGTGGATGACATCGCAGTAGCTGCCGGCGGGCAGGCCGGTCTGGTAAGTCGTGACCGCGCTGCTGCCGGTGCGGTTGATCGCGACGAAACCCTTGCTGCCCAGCCCGAATGCGATGTGGTCGGTGGTGGCGCTGCCGATGTTCTGCCAGTAGACCACCGGCTGGCCGGCCGTCGCCTGGCGGAACTTGACCATGTTGGCGGTAGCAGCGCGGCGATGCTCGCAGGCCCATTTGCTGTTTTCGTAGGTTGTGGAGCAGTTAGCCGGCATATCCCCTGCCGCCTGGCCCGCGCCGTAGACGGGCCGGGTAACCGCGCCCAACCCCACGCCCCACGTAGTGCCGCCGTCGTTCGTGCTGGGCGGTCCCATGCTGTCACCGCCGTTGTCGGTCGAGCTGTTCTGCCAGTAGTAGCTGGACATCACCGACGGGTGACCGTAGGGATAGGCCAGCGCAAAGACGTTGGCCAGCACGTGCTCTTGCCCATCGCGGTGGTCCACCACGCAGCCGCTGCCGACCCCGTGGCCGCGCTGGTTGTCGTGGTTGTCGGTGAACACCTGGGCGAAGCGGGAAGGCAGCATGTCCGGATCGTCGAAACGCGTCTCCAGGTCGCTCAGGCTGCCGCTGCACGCATCGTCGAACGCTGCGCCCAGCGCGAAGGCGTAGGCGAACTCGGTCACGTCGCCGGTGGGCGTGTATTCCCAGTCGCGCACCCGCTCGCTACTGCTCTGGTCGATCACCTCCTGGAAGACGTAGAAGTTGCCGGTCAGCCCGTTCAGGATCGCTGCAATGTCCTGCGCCGCAATGTGTTTCGCTCCGTCGATGCGAAAGCCCTTGACGCCCGCGTCGATCAGCGCCTGCAGGTAGTTGCGCAGCTCGGCCTGCACGTCGCTCTGGCCGGTGTTCAGGTCGGGCAGACCGGACAGCTTGCAGCGCTGCACCTGGCTGCGGTCGCCGTAGTTGCTGATGGTGCAGTCGGGTGTGTGGAAGTCGTCAGCCTGGTACTGCGTGCCGTAGAAGCGCGTCGCCTCGCTCGAGTCGTAGTGCGTGCCGGCGGTCCCGGCGGGCGGCGACCCGACCTCGATGTCGGCCATGTGGTTGATGACCGCATCGACGTAGATGCCCACGCCGAGGCTGTTGCAGGTGGTCACCATGCTCTGGAACTGGCTCCACGTGCCGCTGCGGCTGGTGAACGCGCTCAGGTCGTGCGTCACCGGCTGGTAGCGCACCCACCAGGGGAAGTCGTTGGCCGGTCCGCCTCCCTGATCGGCGGTCGGCACCAGATGCTCGTTGGGCGGCGAAACCTGCACGCCGGTGTAGCCTTTGGCGGCCAGGAAGGTGCACTCCTTCTCGATGTCGGCCCACGGCCACTCGAAGAGGTGCACGAAGACGCCGCCGGCCGGCTCCGGCGACGAGTTGGCCGACGGGATGACCGTGATCAGACCGTCGCCCTGGTCATCGTCGCCGGCGAAGTCGATGTTGTACGAATCGACCTTCCACTTCTTCTCCTCGCCGGCGCTTCTGGCAGCAGGCCGTGAAGCCATAGGTGCCGGGCGCCAACGCGTTGAGCGTCGCCTGCGGGATCGACGCCTTGAACTCGTCGTCGTTGCCGATCTGCACGTTCCAGGTCATCGGCAGGTCGCTCCACGTCTCGCCATACTGGCCCCAGTGCAGCGAACAGTCGATACCGGCCGGCGCGCCGGCCGGTTCGGTCACGCCCGTTTCATAGACCCGCACGTAGACGTCGAAGCCCGCCGGCACGAACGCACCCTCGTCGACAGCGTTGACCGCCCCGCCGCGCGGCCACATCTTGCCCACCCAGTTGATGCTGCTGGGCGGCGCCGGCGCGACCAGCGTCTGCGTCGAGACGAAGACCACGGTGGTGCGCGCCGGGATGGTGAAGATGTCGGTGACGTCGTTGAAGCTGGCGGTCTGCGCCACTGGGTCGGCGTCGATGCCATCCGCTTGCAATGGGTGCAGCGTGAATCCGTTGGAGCCGGGAATGGTGACGTTCTGGCTGATCTTGTTGGCGTTGAAGAAGACCAGGATGTTCTCATAGCTGGGATCGAGGTCGGGCGCCGGCTCGTCGGAGAGGCGCATCACGATCAGACCATCCTGGGCGTTGTCACTGTTGTAGTGGCTGACGCGGGCGTTGACATCCGCTTCGGTGGGCAACCGGAACAGCGGGCTGCTCTTGCGGATGCGCAGGATCTCACGTAGATGTGCCGCCGCGAAATTCATGTCGGACGTGGCCGGGTCCAGCGCGCTGTCGGCCAGCAGCGGCCCCATGATCGCCCAGCGGCTGCTGTTGTCCCAGCTTGGCGGCAAGCCGCTGCCGAAGTTGTTGCGGCTCAGATCCCACCAGACGCGGTTGAACCAGTCACCCGAGTCGTAGCTGTTGCGGTCCAGCGACTTGGAGCGCAGGATGTCGCTGCCCATCTGGAAGAAGGGGATGCCCTGCGCCAGACCGACGATGCTCTGCCCCATGTTCTGGCTGCGCACCCGCTCGGCCATGCTGACCGCGGCCGGCAGCTTGAAGACGTTCTGGTCGAACAGCGTCTCGTTGTCGTGCTTCTCGACGTAGTTGACCGCTTCCTGCGGGTCGTCGGTGAAGGGGTTGCCCTGGCCGTTCCAGTCGGTGCCGCTGCCGCGCAGCGCCGAGCGCAGCTGGTCGGTCGCGATCCAGAGATCGCTCTGCCCGCGGTTGGCGTAGCTATAGCCGTTCCAGTCGTAGCTCAGGCCGTTGATGAAGCCCTGGTGGCGGATCTGCAGCGAGTCAGTACTATAGCCGCCGTGAGCCGCGTCGCGGATGATGTCGTTGAACAGCCCGATGCCGTCGCCGGTCATGTTGACCTTCTGTGCATAGCAATCGGGGCAGGTGGTGAAACCTTTGTCCTTTGCTGATCCAAAGTCCCAGCCTTCGCCGTAGAGGTAGATGTCGGGATCGACGGCCTGCACCGCGGTCTTGAGGTTGAGCATGTTCTGGCGGGTATGCAGGTTCATCAGGTCGAAGCGGAAGCCGTCTACCTTGTAGTCGGCGGCGAAGCGCACCACCGTGTCGATCATCAGCTTCTCCATCATGGCGTATTCAGTCGCTGTGTCGGAGCAGCAGGAGGAATTGTAGAGCGCGCCGTCGGTGGTGTAGCGGTAGTAGTAGCCCGGCACCACCTTGTCCAGCACCGAGTGGTCATCCAGCCCGCTGGCGGCGGTGTGGTTGTAGACGACATCCATAACCACCCGCAAGCCATTCTGGTTCAGCGACGACACCATGTCGCGGAATTCCTGGATGCGCTGCACGCCGTCAGGATCGGTCGAGTAGCTGCCCTCGGGCACACCGTAGTGGAAGGGATCGTAGCCCCAGTTGAAGCCGTCGGTCAGCCGTGCCGCGCCGACTGCTGCCTGCTGGCTGGATGAGTCACGCGCCGCGACGGGTACGGTCGGCTCGGTGCGCTGCCCGGCCGGCTCGATCACCGAGGCGATGTCGAAGGCCGGCAGTAAGTGGACGTGGGTCAACCCGGCCTGCTGAAGCTGCAAGAGATGGTCCATGCCGTCCGACAGCGTTGCGTTGGGGTGAGATCCCGCGCCGTCGTAGGTGAACGCCGTGTACTTGCCGCGATCGGCCGCAGCCACCGTCGTGTCGTTGATGCTGAAATCGCGCACGTGCATCTCGTAAACCACGATGTCTTCAGGCGCAGCCAGCGCCGGCTTGCTCAGGCTGTCCCACCCGACCGGCTTCAGGTCGCCGTCGCTCAGGTTGACGAACTGGCTACGCACGTCGCCGGCCGCCGCGCTATCCTGCGAGAGGCTGACCGAATACGGGTCGCTGACTAGATTGTGTTCCACGGCATCGGTGGACGGCACGTAGACCTCGACGTCGAACAGATAGAACTGGCGATCCCACGAGCTGTTGCCGGTCACGCTCCAGACGCCCGAAACCGGGTCCAGAGTCATGGCGTGGCTGCCTACCTCTGCGCCGGCCGACGTGGCATAGCGCTTCAAAGTCACCGACTTGGCGGTCGGCGTCCAGACGTTGACCGTAGGCGCACTGCCGCTGTAGGTCACGCCCAGCGTCGCGTTGTCTGCCGTGCCGTTGTCCACGTACAGGTCGTCCAGCACGCTCTGGACTTGCGCGCGCGTCACGTCCAGCCGAGCGCCGCTGCTGTCGTAGCTGGCGACCACGACCTCACCGGTCAGAAGGAACTTCGCATCGCCCGTTGACAGCCCGGTGATCAGCTTGGTCAGTCCGGTCGAGTTAGGGTTTTTGGGAAAGTCGCCGCTGGCTACCGTGCCGCTGGCCGTCAGGGTTACGTAGCACGGCCCGGCTGGATTCGGGAAGCTGCACGCAGTGGCCTCAGCCGCGGTTGTCATCCCGCCGTCCGGGTCGTAGAGCAGCTTATAGCTCGCTCCGGCCACTCCGTTCCATGCGATGGTGGCCGTGTCCAGCCAGAGAGCTTTGGCCGTGACAGGAGCGAGGGGACCGGGCGTCGATGCGATGGCAAACGTGGCGCTGTAGTTGGCTCCGCCGTTGCCGTCATACACGGTGGCTGGCGAATCGACGCCGTTGGTGCTGGCTTCGAAATAGACTTCGAGGGTATAACTGCCCTCGCCCAGGGCGCCAAGGAGGTCGATCCCCGCGCTGGTCTGTGCCCATCGTTGATCGCCCGCGTTCGGCAGGTTTTCGGCAAACGGCAGATTGACAGGGGTGAATCCACCTGAAGGGCTGCCGACAGGATAAATGCGGTACATCAACCGGGCGCTGGTGACATCCGTCCCGTTGTTCTTGTAGGTCTTGACTTCGCCGCCGCTCAATGGCAAGGCTGCGGAACCCGGAGTGAACGTCCCCAGATTCTGGTTCTGGAAGTCAGGATTGCCGGTGCTGGCGTTAGCGTCATAGTAGACGCCATTGATGACAACATACGACTCCCAGATGCCGGCAGCGGCCAACACTTGCATCGCGGGAAGCGCGATAGCCAGAGAAACTGCTGCCAGCAGCAGCACCCAACGGATGCGGTGAAAATTCTCTGCTTTGGACTTCATTTGGTGGAACTCCTTGAAACATCGGTGCATTGTGGGATCAAAGCAACAAGCCCTGGCAAAACGCCAAGGCTTGGGTTTCGGCCATTATAACATGGCCTCAAGGAGAGACAAATGGTGGGTGAGAATGTAGGTCTGTGCGACCTGCGAAGCTTACCCCCGGGCGAATACGGTTCGACGCCTCATGCTGAATGCTCCTAACAAAGGAAGCAGTAACGCTAACATGACGGCTGCCGCTGGCAATGTTGCACCGACAGGCATCGGATCAGCATCGATTGCGCTCAGCGCTACCGCGGTTGGTCCCGCGAATGTTGCGCTGACCGGGCCGTGCACTTCAGTACTACCGTTTAGCGCGACCGTTTCCAGCCAATAGTAGTACGTGACACCCAACTCGACATCGAAATCTTGCCACTGGTAGCTGACGCCCTGGCCGCTGCCCGGCGCCTGTGACGGGATTAGTGTGTCGTTGAGACGAATGTCCGGCTCAGTCGCCGACACACTGCGATAGATGTTAAATCCCGCGTTGCTGATCCAGAGGGGCTGGACGCGGCCTGGCTCAGGCCGACCTGATGGCGCGACACCACCAGGAGGTCGCTCTGGCCATCTGCTGCGGTTGCATGGTCCGCGTGACACCTGCATCCACCGGCGCGCCCGACGGCAAGCCGGCATCGGCCAGGACGGCGGCGCCGACCGGCCCCACGAGCAGCAAGATAACAGTCCAGTTCTGTAGTCGCATGGCAGAGGCCTCCTGGTAGTGGATCAGTTTTGACTGATCAGGTGTAGTCGATTGAGATTGTAGCGATGGATGAAGATCTTGAGTACAAGGTCGTGAAAGCGATCTGACTTGGAGAAAGACAAGGTTTTGCGAACGAAGCGAGCCAGGCGCTGGCGCAGCGTGTTGTTCCAGCGCTCGATGTGGTTGGTCTGACCGCTGTCCTTACCGACTGACGAGTGGGTTTCTTCAGAGAAGACCAGTTGGTAGGCTTCCCAGAAGTCACTGAAAGTACGGCAGTGGCGATATGCCTCAGGGATACGCTCCCAGAGATGACGGCAGGTAGCCTCGCTGCGATCACCGATGACGTAGGCAACGATCTGCCGGGTGCGGCGGCACAAGGCCAACCAAACCCAGCGTTTGTTGCGCTTACTCAGCACGAAGGACCATAACTCGTCCAGTTCCAGGACATCCTCGGGCTGAGGCTCGGCCAGCGTGGCCGACAAGTCAGGCAGCGCATCACCTTCTTCCACCAGCCACTGCGCCAACGTGTTGCGGGATACCGAGAAGACCTGCTCCACGCCCCGCATGCTCATGCGTTCCAGGTAAGCGTCGGTCGCTTGTTGCTGGGTTCTCTCGTCGTGGCGTTTTTTTTACCCAGGGTGCCGTAACTACCACAGTTATCACAGCGGTATTTCTGAGCACCTTTGTAGTCGTGGCCGTTCTTGACCAGCTTGTCACTGCCGCACTTTGGACACGCATAGACAGTCACTTTGACTTCGACGATCATGGCTCTCTCCTTATGGCTCTTCAAGATCGTCAAAGCATACACCTATCAGTCAATTTTCGCCACTACCCGAAAACGTTCTGCACTGGCGACGCGACGTGACGCTCGGTGAAGATGCCTGTCAGGTCAGCCGTGGACAAACGCCTTTGGTCCTCGTGACGCTCAACAATCTCGTCCTTTTCCTGCTCGACAGTACCAATACTCGCAATGCCGCCGCAACAATCCGCTCGTTTGCTGCTGATCCCGCCAAGGCTCTCGCCCTCATCATGAACTCAACATGACTTTTGAGAAGTCCTGCCCTGTCCTCCAGGGTGCATTGCGTTTGGCCTCCAACTGTGGTATGCTCCGCGCCGCTTGCAAGCCCGAGCAACTCAGCGGCTTGCCAATGCATGAAACCAGGAGGAATGCATGACTTCTACGTTATCTGACACCCCCGGTACACCCGCACGTGAGTTCGAGGTAGGCATCTACTCCTTTGCCGAGCTGACCCCCGACCCAGTGACGGGCGAACTGATCAGCCCGGCCCAGCGAGTGCACAACCTGCTGGAGACCATTGAGCTGGCCGACCAGGTGGGGCTCGACGTGTTTGGTCTGGGCGAGCATCATCGACCTGACTTCGTCTCGTCCGCGCCGGCTGTTATCCTGGCGGCTGCCGCGGTGCAGAACAAAGCGAATCCGCCTCAGCAGCGCGGTCACGGTGCTCAGCTCCGACGACCCGGTGCGCGTCTTCCAGGATTTCGCCACGCTCGATCTGCTCTCCAACGGCCGCGCCGAGATCATGGCCGGTCGCGGCTCGTTTATCGAATCGTTTCCGCTGTTCGGCTACGACCTGCAGCGACTACAACGACTCTGTTCAGTCGAGAAGCTGGACCTGTTGCTGAAACTGCGCGAAGGCGGAGCATGTCACGCTGGTCTGGCAAACATCGTCCACCGCTGCGTGAGTTGGGCGTCTACCCGCGGCCCGTCCAGCGATCGATCTGCCGGTCTGGATCGCCGTCGGCGGCACGCCGGAGTCGGTGGTACGCGCGGCCACGCTGGGGCTGCCCATGGCGCTGGCCATCATCGGCGGCATGCCGGAGCGATTTGCGCCGCTGGCTACCCTCTACCGCAACGCGGCGCAGCAGGCCGGCCACGATCCGTCGCAACTTCCCCTCAGCATCAACTCCCACGGTTTCATCGGCGACGACTCGCGCCAGGCAGCCGACGACTACTTCCCCTCCTACGCGGCGGTGATGAGCAAGATCGGCCGCGAGCGCGGCTGGCCGCCTGTCACTCGCCAGCAATTCGAAGCGTCACGCACGCTGCGAGGCGCGGATTTCGTCGGCAGTCCCCAGGAGATCATCGACAAGATACTGTTCCAGCACGAGCTATTCGGTCATCGGCGGCTGCTCTTGCAGCTTGGCGTCGGTACCATCGCGCACCGACAAGGTGATGCGCGCCATTGAACTGCTGGGTGTCGAGGTGGCGCCGGTGGTGCGGCGGGAGATTGGCCGGCGTCCGAACGCGAACTGATCCGGGCTTGCCCGGATCAGTAGGTTTCATGCTATGGTGTTTTCTGCGCTGCTAGGCAGCGTGTCCGTTGGTGGGCAGGCCGCCCAGCGCCCGGTTGATCTCCGCCAGGCTGTCGCCCGGCGTGCTGTCGGCTGCGCAAGCCATTTCCCACGCCAGACGGTCCATGCTGGAGCGCAGCAACTGCGTGTCCACGCTGGTCAGGTGGTTTTTCTCTCCGTACCAGAACAGGTCACGGATCACCTCGGCCAGTTCCACTGGGCGGGTGACTTCTGATTCGCTCGCGCACGGTAGCCTGCCGCCGCTTGTAGTCAGACGGCAGCGGATTTGGCTCGCTGCGCAGCGTTTGCAGCACGTTGCTCAGCCGGTCGCTAGACATGACAGAACGCAGGCCCAGCCGGTCCGCGCGCCGTATGGGCACACGGACGGTCAGGTTTTGCTCGTAGATGTCGATGACATAATAGCGTCGGAAGCCGGCGATGGACGAGTCGATCTGCTCGACGTCCGTGATTAGACCCGGTCCATGGGCGGGATGAACGACCCTGTCATGGATTGCGAACTCACTGTCGAAGCTGTCTTGCATAGTTACTCCTTGTGCGTGCTGGGGTCTTAACATCTTTGTGCGCTGCTCACTCTCCGCCCCAGGAAGCTGCCGGTTGGGCGAACTCCCTGGTCTGGAGCGATAAGCGGGATCCTACAAC
This sequence comes from uncultured Chloroflexia bacterium, assembly GCA_963707275.1. GTDB lineage: Bacteria > Chloroflexota > Anaerolineae > JAAEKA01 > JAAEKA01 > JACKBK01. Next base: position 86,723 of record CAVPPH010000015.1, on the reverse strand, counting down.
GCCTCGGCGACTTGCTCAATCGGATCTTCGTCGCGGCCTGAGGAATCGCCATCTTCGTTGACTGTGTCTTCGAGGGCCAGAGTGTCTTCCTGCTGGTCGTCGCCCACGACCCAGTCCACGATTACGTCCTCAGTGGCTTCACCCTGGGGGACGTCGCGCATGCTGAGGGCGATGCGCTGGCGGCCGGCGTCGATGCCGACGACGCGCACGGTCACTTCGTCTCCCGGCGAGACCACTTCCGACGCATGGCTTACCGAGTGGTCCGTCAACCGGCTGACGTGGATCAGCCCCACCAGACCCGCTTCGATGCGGGCGAACGCGCCGAAGGGCGCAACGTTGACGATGGTGGCCGGGACGACCTGTCCTGCAAAGAGGCGGGTGTAGATCTCGTCCCAGGGGGAAGGCTGGAGCTGCTTGATGCTCAGCCCGATGCGCTCGCGCTCGGGATCGAGCTTGATGACGCGTACTCGCACTTCCTGGCCGATTTTCAGCACTTCCTTGGGATCGTTGACCATTTCATGGCTGATCTCGCTGATGTGCACCAGGCCGTCGGCGCCGCCGATGTCCACAAATGCGCCGAAGCCGGCCAGTGAGGATACCTTGCCGCTGACCACGTCGCCAACAGCCAGGTTTTCCAGAAGCTCTTCCCGTCGCTGGCGGCGGTACACGCGCTCCGCCTTGCGCTGGGACAGGACCAGCCGGCGCTTGGGCTGGCTGACCTCAAGCAGTTTGAGCCGCAGCACCTTGCCGGGCAGCGATCCCAGCCAGTCGCCTTTGTCCTGGTCCGACATACCGCGTGAGTACCCGACCAGATGCGAAGCGGGCACGAAACCGGTCAATTGGCCGAAGGTGACCGTCACACCGCCTGAGTTGTAACCGCTGACCTGTAGCTCCAGCACTTCGTCCGCTTCCAGCAGGCGCTCGGCCTCGTGCCATTCGTCCAGCTCCCGGCCTTTCGACAACGAGAGGATCAGCTCGCCCGATGAGTTCGATGAACTCAGCACAAAGACGGGCACCTCGTCGCCGACCGACAGGCCGGCCAAAATCTCGTTGTCCAGCCTGCCCAGATCGCGTGCCGAAACGAAGCCGTCCCGTTTTGCACCGATGTCGATCAGCACTGCCTCAGGCCGTACCTCCAGAATGATTCCCATGACCAGATCGCCCTGCTTCGGGCGCTTGTAATCATAGTCCTGCTCCCAATACTCGCTCCAATGCGCTCCTTGTTCCAATTCGGGAGTCAGGTCGGCCTGCTCAACTGCGTCTTCTGTCATAGTTTGTTCCTTTCACTGATGGGTTGGTGGTTGATTTATTTGGTAGACATAACCAAAATCATTCTATGATGCCATTCCCGGAGTTTGTGAAACTCCGCAACGCCGCACACTCCTATGGCGTGAGTCAAGCAAAGAAACCGAAGCGCCGGGGAAGAAATGCCAGCCTGGTCAACCTTGTGGCAGGCCGCAATAGAAAAGAAAGCCCTTCTCGAAAACAAGAAGGAGCTTTGCGTCAGCGGCGACTTGTTGGTGTCGCTGCCACCCCGAGTATGTCGGAAGCCTGGCGCTTGTCAGGTCTTATGGCGAATGAATTATACCCCGATTGAGGGTTTTCGTCAAACGCCCCGCGAGCAATTGGTGCGACTGGCCGGGAGAGAGGTGGATCGGAGGGCGTCAGGCGTCCAGCGGTTGCTTGAAATCAAAGATGCCGGCGCGCACTGGCCAGCGCCGCCCGCACGCAGTGCAGTCCATCGACTCAGCGCTGCTGGTCAGCGAGCCCTGGCATTCGGGGCAGCGAAAGAGGCTTGCAGGCAGGGTTCCGGGCGACGTTCCGGGGACGCGGCAACGCACGAACACACTGGGGGTGAGCTTCCAGCGCGCGCCGACGCCCTGGATTGCGCCGTCTGCGGCTGCCAGGGTACCAGCAGGAACCAGCCGCTTGAGCGGGGCGATGCGAAAGTGCGACACAGCCAGCTCCTGCTCAACCGTCAGACCGGTCGCTCGGAACTGCGCGGTCATCCAGTCGGGGTGGAAGTCGAAGTTCAGCGGAACGAATTCGTAGGGCGCCGGGTCGAAGGGGCTCCACGGCTGGCGGCGCAGGGCGTAGCGAGCGATCGACTTGAGATGCCGCTTGCTGGCATACTCGGCCACCAGCGCGCCGCCCGGTGCGACAGTGCGGCGGATCTCTGCCAGCGCGGCCGGCACATCGGCCAGGTGGTGCATGACGCGCACGATCACGCCTGTGTCGACGACGGCGTCCACCAGCGGCAGCTTGTAGAGATTGGCTGCCACAAATACGAAGCGCGGATCGCGTCCCAGCCGCGCCCGGGCCTGCTCCAGCAGTGAACGCGAGTAGTCTAACAGAATTACTTGCTCGTAGCCGTAATAAAGATCAGCCAGCCGGCCAAACGCCGCGCCGAACTCGACCAACCGCCGTCCCGCAGGCGGCACCAGCTTGCGCAGTGCGATGCGTTCGGCGCGGTCCTCGTAATCGCGCTCTCCGCCGCCCCAGAATCGTTCCTGGTAGTCCGAGCCTTCGTAGTCCATGACTTCTGGCGACGCGCTGTCAGGGCCGGCCGAGGTGTCCGGATTAGCGTTTTTTGTATCGTCTGGCGAATTCATTGTTTCACGTGAAACACGGTTATGACAAACGTGTCGGGTGTTGAGACTTGTGGCGCGCCTGGCTTGCTGGCGTCAGCGATTATAGCACGGCTCGCGCGCCGATACCAAGCGATGCATACGTAGGTCACGTTATCAGCGTGACGTTCTCGTCAACGGGAGATCGTCCGGCTGATAGTCGGACCTGCGGTTATCGGCGTGCGGATTGCCTTGTCAGCGGGCGTTCCTTCAGGTAGAATACGTTTGCCTCCTCCGGCGCGCCGGGTGTGTGGTTGCGCTGCTACCTCGGAGATCACGGATGGCCGTCAATCAGAACAGGATCGCGAATAATGCAGTCTGTCGAAGAGATTCAGTCGTTTGCAAGGCGGGTTACAGAGAATGTCGAGCGGGTAATTGTTGGCAAAGGCGATGTGGTGGAGTTGTTGCTGATCGCCCTGTTGTGTGACGGCCACGTGCTGCTGGAGGATGTCCCTGGCGTTGGCAAGACGATGCTGGCGCGGTCGCTGGCGGTCAGTCTGGGTGTGACGTTCAAGCGTGTGCAGTGTACCCCTGACTTATTACCCAACGATGTCACGGGTGTGTCGATCTTCAATCAGCAGACGCGCCAGTTCGAATTCCTGCCGGGGCCGGCCTTCGCCCATATCCTGCTGGCCGATGAGATCAACCGCGCCACGCCGCGCACCCAGTCGGCGCTGCTGGAGGCCATGGGCGAGCGCCAGGTGACGGTGGACGGCGTGACGCGCGCGCTACCTCGGCCCTTTATGGTCATGGCGACCCAGAACCCGGTCGAGTACGAGGGTACGTTTCCGCTGCCCGAGGCGCAACTCGACAGATTCTTGCTCAAAGTAAGTCTGGGTTACCTGTCGATCGAGCAGGAAAAAGAGTTGCTATTACATCTGCGTCGCCAGCATCCCATCGACACACTGGAGCCGGTGATCGACGGAACGGCCGTGGTCGATCTCGGCGAAGCTGTCTGGGAGGTACACGTCGACGATACGTTACGCGACTACATCGTCCGTCTGGTCGATGCCACGCGCCAGCATCCCGATCTATTGCTGGGCGCCAGCCCGCGCGGCTCGCTGGCTCTCTACCGCGCCAGCCAGGCGTTGGCCGCGCTGCGCGGCCGCACCTTCGTCCTGCCCGATGACATCAAATTGCTGGCGCCGTTGGCTTTGGCACATCGCTGCATCGTCCAGCCTGAAAGCGCGCTGCGCGGGCGCACCGCGCAGGCGATCGTCAACGACCTGCTGGCCCAGGTGGCGCTGGATATCGGCCAACTGTCCTGAACCGTGCGCGATTTCCTGTTTCTGCTGATCGCTCTGCTGGCGCTGGCCCTGCTGCTGCGTCTGGACTTCGTGTATTACATTGTATACGTCATCGGCGGCATCTGGCTGCTGGCACGCTGGGCAACGCCGCGCAGCCTGACCGCGCTGCGGGTCCGCCGCCAGTTCGTCGATCACGCTTTTCTGGGCGAGCGCGTTTCAGTGTCGCTGGAAGTCAGCAACCCGTCCTGGTTTCCCGTTCCCTGGCTGCGCCTGACCGAAACCATGCCGCTGGAACTGGCGGCGTCGGAGCAGTTCAACCGCGTGTACACGCTGCGGCCGCATGAAAACGTGGTGATCGAGTACGAGCTGCACTGCACGCGGCGCGGTTACTACCCACTGGGCCCGCTGCGGCTCGTGGTCGGTGACCTTTTTGGATTCAGCGACGCCGACGGCCGCGAGGAAGCGCAGCAGTTCCTGACCGTCTACCCGCGAATCATCCCGCTGGTGCGTCTTGGCCTGCCATCGCGTCTGCCGCACGGCACGATGAGCGCGTCGCGTCGCATCTTCGAAGACCCGGCGCGGCTGCGCGGCGTTCGCGAGTATCAGCCGGGCGACAACCTGCGCCGCATTCACTGGAAGGCCAGTGCGCACGCTGATACGTTGCTCGTGAAACAACTGTCGCCAGCCATTTCGCTGGAAAGCATGGTGCTGCTCAACCTCGACACGCAGGACTACCATCGCCAGCGCATCTACAGCGCCAGCGAATGGGCGATTGTGGTGGCCGCGTCGGTAGCGACCTACCTGGAGAGCATGCGCCAGGCGGTGGGGCTGGCAACCAACGGTAGCGATCCGTTGGTTACCAGCGGCGCTAAACAGCCCGCCGCGATTCCGCCCCGTCCCGGCCGACCACATCTGATGAAGCAACTGGAGATACTGGCGCGCGTCGAAATAGCCGAGGCCGAGCAGCCGTTCATCCACTGGGCGCAGCGCAGCGCCGTATCGCTGGCCTGGGGCACGACGGTGCTGGCCATCACGCCGCTGGCCGATGAAGCGGTCTGCCAGGGGTTTCACCGGCTGACCCGCGCCGGCATGAACGTGGTGCTGCTGGTTACCGAGCCATACGCCAACTTCGGCGTCGTGCGCGAGCGGGCGCGCCGCCTGGGACTGCGCGCGTACCAGGCGGCGTCGGAGGATGACCTGACCCGCCTGCAGGCTGTCTCATCTGGCCCCGTGGGAGTGGTCGCCTGATGTCCACGGAAGCTGGTCGTTCGCCTGCACCGGTCGAAGATCTGCCGCAATTCTTCGTGGCAGAGCGAATTGGGGCGTCCGCTGCTGATCGCTATCCAGATGACCAGCTTGATCGCCGGTCCGCTTTTTGTCGTTTTCGCAATTACTGAAGACCCGCGCCTGCGTTACATTGGTGGACTGGCGTTCTTTACAGCGCTGGCGGCAGTCTACAGCCGCCAGTGGCTGTCGATGCCATCACAGCGTGCGACTCGCAAGACTGCTTACAAGCTGGCCGAACTACTGGTGCTGATTCTGGTGCTGCGAGTAGCAACCTGGGCGCTGACGGGCGACTGGCCGACGACCGTAACCCTGCGCGGCTGGCTGCTGGATCCGCTGACGTTCCTGGACGGCTTTTATTTGGCCGCAATTCTGCTGACGGCGCTGGCCTGGCAGCGGGCCGGCATAGTCGCCGAGTTGTTCTATCAGTTGGCGCTGACGCCAGGCGAGCTCCGGTGGGTCGAGGAACAGAGCGTCGGTTCCAGGTGGCGCGGCAGTCGTTCGGCGGACCGCGTGCAGATCTCGCGTCAGGAACTGGTCGATGGCTACATCACGCAGTGGCTGATCGGCGGCGTTTTCCTGATCCTCTGCGCCGGCGTAACGCGTGTCAGGATCGACCAGGGGGCTGGCCTGCGTCTGCTCGACACCGGCGTGCCTGATCAGGTCGTCGTGGCCGCGATCATGTATTTCCTCACCGGGCTGCTGCTGATCAGCCAGGCGCGCCTGGCGCAGATGCGCGCGCAGTGGTATTTCGACGGCGTCCAGGCGCCGCCCAGCCTCCCGGCCCGCTGGAATCGGCTCAGCCTGGTCATCGTCGTCGGCATCGGGCTGGCAGCGTCGTTGCTGCCGCTGGGATCGACCTGGCAACTGGGTGCGATCGTCAACATCATTGTCACTGTGATCGTGCAGATTGCGATCGGTATCGTCAGCCTGCTGATCGCGTTGTTTTCGCTGGTGCTGCTGCTCTTTGGCAAGCCGCCGGAGGAGTTGCCGCAGCTTCCAACAACCGTTCAACCAGCAGCGCCGCCGCCACCGCCCGTACCTATGGCTGAACTACCCCCCTGGCTGGGCGGCGCCGTCGTCTGGCTGGTGGTGATCCTGGTTCTCATCTTCGCGCTGCGGTTTTTTATCGGCCCCGAAGGGTTGGCGGTCACCAAGAGTCGCCTGCCGCGCGCTGGGACAACGAATCGTGGCGCTCTTCGTGCGCTGGTGGGCGGGTGCACGAGCCGCTGCCGCCAGCCTGTCGATTGTCGTGCCGCGCCGCCGCGCTGCCGATGAAGGTCAGGCTGGCAAGCTGCGTCTGCCCTGGCGCTTCGTACGGCTCAACGCGCTGTCGCCGCGCGATCGGGTGCGCTACTTCTACCTTAGCACGGTGCGCCGCGCGGCTGAACAGGGCACGGTCAGGCAGCCCAGCCAGACGCCCGCCGAGTTCCTGCACGATCTTAAGTCGACGTGGCCAGAGGCCGAAGGCGACGCCACCGCGCTGACGGAGGCGTTCCTCGCGGCCCGTTACGACCGGATCGAGATCAGCCCCGACGACGCGCAGGAGACGAAAACGATCTGGGAACGGGTCAAGCGCGCCCTGAAACAGCGGCAGGCGTCGGCAGACAACGAGGAGGAGGCGACAGACGAGGACTGAGGACGGCCTTGGCCTCCGACGGGCGTGTCGAACGGATCAAGGGCTTGAGCAGTTCGAGATTCTTCAATCTCAGGCTGCAGGCTGACGAGACAGTCGGGACAAACAGCGTCTCATGTCACTATCCGGTGATGAGATTTAGGAATGTTATGTTTACTTGTTGACGCGCGGTGCAAACGCGCAGAAGGAGTCCCATGAACTACGGAGCTTTGATCGGACGAGCCTGGCAGCTCACATGGCGCTACAAAGTGCTGTGGATCTTCGGAATCTTGCTGGCGCTGGCGGCGGGCGGCGGCGCGAACAGTAGCGGGAATGGCGGCGGCATGTGGTCTGTACCTTCGACGATGCTGGGTACGGAAGGATTCTTGCCTGTCCTTGCCAGCTTTGTGGTGCTTTGTTGCTGCGCGCTCTTCTTCCTGATAATCGCCGCGGTCGTTGTGCAATACGTGGCGCGCACAGCGCTCTATCGCAGCGTTGACCAGATCGAGGAGACCAGCGTCGGGCCGACCTGGCGGGAGGGTTTTCGTCTCGGCTGGAGCAATCGCGCGCTGCGCATGTTCCTGCTGGATCTGATCGTCGGCGTCGCGTTTGCTATCGCCGCGCTGGTTGTGGTGGCGGCCGGCGCAATGCCGCTGCTGCTGCTGATCATCGACAACACCGCGATCCGCGTGTTTGCCGTGCTGGCGACCCTCGGACTGGAGTCGCTGATCATGCTGGGTCTGGTAGTCGTCGGCGTCATCGTCAGCGTGCTGGGCCAATTCTGGCGGCGCGAGATCGCGCTGGCCGACCGCTCGGTGGGCGAGGCGTTCAGCGGCGGCACGGCGCTGGCCCGGCTCGGCGGCGGCAATGTTGGCATCATGTGGCTGCTGCTGGCCGCGATCGGCGTCGTCTTCGGGCTGGTGATGGCCATGGTGTTCTTTGGTCTGGGAATTCTGGCATTCGGTGCAGGCGGCGGGCTGGGATACGCGCTCTACGGACTGACCAACTCGCCTGCGCTGGCGGCGCTGGTCGGTGTGCCGATCTTCTTGCTGATCATTATGCTGCCGTCGGCCATCATCCGCGGCATCTACCTCGTGTTCGACTCCAGTGCGTGGACGCTGGTCTACCGCGAGGTGGCTGGCAGCACGACCACCGAGTTGGTAGCTGCATGACGCCACCCGCTTCCATGGCTGCCTTGACTGAGACGCAACAGGCCGTGGGCGCTGCGCCCTTCGACCGCGCCATCTTCCTGGACGGGCCAGCCGGCGCGGGTAAGACCAGCGCGGGCGTGCAACGGCTGCTGAACCTGGTACAGAGCGGCGTCGCGGCCAGTTCGATCCTGGTGATGACGCCAGTGCGCCCGCTGGCCAAGCCCTACAGCGAAGCGCTGCGGCGGACCCGGCTGCGACCGGGCAGCATTCCCGCGCTGGTCACTGCCGGCGGCCTGGCGCGCCGCAGCGTCGAGCTCTTCTGGCCGCTGGTCAGCCAGCAGGCCGGTTTCGCCCAGCCCGACAGCCCGCCCGTCTTCCTGACGCTGGAGACTGCCCAGTACCACATGGCGCGCATCGCCCGCCCGCTGCTGGAAAACGGCTACTTCGAGTCGGTGACCATCGACCGCAACCGCATCTACAGCCAGATCATCGACAATCTCAACAAGGCGGCGGTGGTCGGCTTCCCCTACACCGAGATCGGCCGGCGGCTGCACGAGGCGTGGATGGGCGACGAGAGCCAGTTGCGGGTCTACAACGACGCGCAGGAGTGTGCAACTCGTTTCCGCGAGCACTGCCTGCGCCACAACCTGCTGGACTTCTCGTTGCAGGTCGAAGTGTTTCGCCAGCATCTCTGGCCACTGCCCGAGTGCCGCGACTACCTCCAGCGCAGCTACCGGCACCTGATCGTCGACAACCTGGAGGAGGACACGCCCTTCGCCCACGATCTGCTGCGCGACTGGCTGCCGCAGGTCGACTCGGCGCTGCTGATCTACGACCACGACGGAGGGTATCGCCAGTTTCTGGGGGCTGACCCGGATAGTGGCGCCGCGCTTAAGGGTTTGTGCGACGAACACGTAACCTTAAATCAAAGCTTGGTGGCCTCGCCAGAACTGCTCGCGCTGGGCGCACATCTGGCCGGCGCGCTGCGCCAACCGGCCGCGTCCGCGCCGCTTGTCGCGCCTGAATCTGTGCGCCAGACCTTGCAATTTGAGGAGGACATGCGATTTTATCCGCAGATGCTGGACTGGGTGGCCGGGCAGATCGCGGATCTGGTGGACAGCGGTGTGACGCCGGGCGAGATCGTGGTGCTGGCGCCGTTTCTCTCCGATTCGCTGCGCTTTTCGCTGACCAACCGGCTGGCGCAGGCCGGCATTGCGGCCCGCTCGCACCGGCCCTCGCGCGCGCTGCGCGATGAGCCGGCCACGCGCAGTCTGCTGACGCTGACCGCGCTGGCAAATCCTGACTGGCAGCGGACGCCTGAGCAGTTCGACGTTGCCTACGCGCTGATGCAGGCCATCGACGGTCTGGATCCCGTGCGCGCCCAGTTGCTGACCAAAATCGTCTACCGCAGCAAGGAGGGCGCGCCTGTACTCTCTTCCTTCGAGCAGATCAACCCCGATATGCACGAGCGCATCAGCTACGTGCTGGGCGGCCGCTATGACACGTTGCGCGTCTGGCTGGCCGATCTGCAACGGCGGCGCTCGCCAGCGACGCTGGATCACTTCCTCAGCCGGCTGTTCGGCGAAGTGCTGTCGCAGGCCGGCTTCGGGTTTCACGACAATTTCGACGCCTCGCAGGCCGCGGCCAATCTGGTGGAATCGGTGCAGAAGTTTCGCCAGGCGGTAGCTGAGGCAGGCGAGTCGTCGCAAGACGCCGTGAATGGCAGCGTCGATCTGGGCCGCGAGTACCTCGACATGGTCGAGGATGGCGTAATCGCGGCGCAGTATGTGCGCGGCTGGCAGGAGGTGGACCGCAACGCCGTGCTGCTGGCGCCCGCGCACACCTTCCTGATGATGAACCGGCCGGTGGACTACCAGTTCTGGCTGGACATCGGCAGCCGCGGCTGGTATGAGCGACTCTACCAGCCGTTGACGCATCCCTACGTGCTGAGCCGGCACTGGCAGCCGGGCCGGCTGTGGGATCACGACGACGAGGATGCAGCCAACCAGGAGCGACTTTACCGGTTGGCGGTCGGGTTGTTGCGCCGATGTCGCAAGCAGGTCTTTCTCGGTCTCAGCGAACTGGGTGAGCAGGGCTACGAACAGCGCGGCCCGCTGCTGTGGGCGTTCAACCATGTGTTGCGACAGTTGGCTGTGGCTGACCAACCTCTAACGTAGGCGAGTGAGGACGCAGAATCCATATTACTGACCGAGGTCACTGATACCCTGAATTCGCTTTTGCTCCCATATCTGACTATTCAATCTTGACTTCTGGACGAAACCTTAAATGGTTTTTCGCCCCTTTTTCTCATAGTCGTTGAGAGAAAGTTGTTTGAAGCCGCTTGATCGGTATTCCGTAAACACGCCCTTGTCATTCCTGCGAAGACGGGAATCCACCTTCGTGGGCGCTGGATTCCTGCCTCCGCGGGAATGACGAGACGACCTAGGTTTTGTAGTTGTGGTCTTCTTTTCAACTTGTGAGGAATGCCGAAAGACAACTCACAGATCGAATGAAACGCAGATACTCTGAGAGATTGATGTAGCGCTTATGCCACCCGACTCATTCGTACCTCGTCCCAAACAAGCCGAAGTCCTCGCCTACACCGGCGGCAGGATGGGCGTTTCGGCGGTGCCTGGCAGCGGCAAGACCGAGACGCTGTCGCGCCTGGCCGCACAGCTTATCGCCGGCGGCGGTCTGGCCGGCCATCAGGAAGTGCTAGTTGTGACCCTGGTCAACTCGGCCGTGGACAACTTCTACAAACGGGTCAGCAACCTGGTGAAGACGCGCGGACTGCTGCCACACGTCGGCTACCGGGTGCGCACGCTGCACGGCCTGTCGCACGACATCGTACGCGAGCGGCCGGCGCTGGTCGGTCTGTCGGACAAGTTCGATATCGTGGACGAACGCAGCGCCGACGAGATACTGGGTGACGCGGCCGCGGCCTGGCTGCGCAGCAATCCGTACGCGCTGGAACGGTTCCTCGACCCGGCGCTGGAGGCCAGTAAGCTGGACTGGGTGCGCCGCGATCCGCTGCTGGATCAGGTCAAGGAAGTCGCGCTGGCCTTCACTCGCCTGGCCAAGGATCGCCAGTTGACGCCGGAAAAGCTGCGCGGACAGCTCGATACGCTAGTCAACCCGCTGCCGCTGGCCGAGATGGGCTGGGCGATCTACAGCGACTACCAGCGCGCGCTGGCTTACCGCGGCGCGGTGGACTTCGACGACCTGATCCGGCTGGCTTTGCAGGCGGTGCAGAGCGACGACAAGATGTTGGCCCGGCTGCGCGACCGCTGGCCCTACATTCTCGAGGACGAGGCGCAGGACAGCAGCCGCCTGCAGGAGCAGATATTGCGGCTGCTCACCGGTCCCGACGGCAACTGGGTGCGGGTAGGCGATCCCAATCAGGCGATCTACGAGACATTCACCACCGCCAGCCCCGACTATTTGCGCAACTTCCTGGAAGAGGAAGGCGTGGCGCAGCGGGAACTGCCCAACTCAGGCCGCTCGACAGAGAGCATCATCTGCCTGGCAAACTATCTGGTGACGTGGAGTCGGGCGGAGCATCCGGTGCCGCGCGGTGCGCGATGCACTGTCGCCGCCGCCGATTTTACCTGCGCCGCCCGGTGACACGCAGCCCAATCCGCCCGACGATCCGGCGTCGATCTTCCTGATGGGCAACAAGTTCACGCCCGCCGCCGAGCTCCGCGCCGTGGTCGAGTCGCTGGCGCGCTGGCTGCCGGAGCATCCTGACAGCACGGTGGCGGTGCTGACGCCGCGCAACCAGCGCGGTTTCGACGTCGCCGACGCGCTGCGCGATCGCGGCCTTGAGGTGGTGGACAGCCTGTTGCGCAGCTCTACCTCAACCCGCAAGGCAGCCGGCTCGCTGGCCAACGTGCTGCATCACCTGGCCGATCCGACCGCGTCGCAGCGGCTGGCGCGGGTCTTCCAGGTCTGGCGCCGTGCGGACAAGGAGGACCCAGAAGCGTGGCAGTATGTCACCAAGCTGAGCAAGCTGTTGGCGTCGTGCCGCCAGGTCGAAGAATTCGTCTGGCCGCGCGCCGGCCAGGACTGGCTGGCCACAGTCGACCTCCCCGACGAGGACGCCGAGCTGCTGACGATGTTCCGCGGCTTCGTACAGCGCTGGCAGGGTGCGATCGTGCTGCCGGTCGATCAACTGCTGTTGACGTTGGGCCAGGACCTATTCACTGAGGCCAGCGATCTGGCGATCACGCACAAGCTGGCGGTGACCCTGCGTCAGGCGGCTGAGCAGCATCCCAAGTGGCGGCTGCCGGAACTTGCCGGCGAGCTGGCGGTGATTGCCCGCAACGAGCGCCGTTTTCTGGGCTTCAGCGAGGAGGACAGCGGCTTCGATCCCCGGCGCGCACGCCGGCAAGGTGGTGGTGGCGACGATGCACAAGGCCAAGGGGCTGGAGTGGGATCGCGTCTACCTGATGTCGGTCAACAGCTACGACTTTCCCTCCGGACAGCCCTACGACCAGTACATCGCCGAGAAGTGGTTCGTGCGCGACGAGTTGAACCTGGGTGCAGAGGCGCTGGCGCAACTGGACGCGCTGCTCGACGACCAACTCACCTACCGCGAGGGCGATGCCACGGCGCAGGCCCGTCTCGACTACGTCCGCGAGCGGTTGCGACTGATCTACGTCGGCATCACGCGCGCCAAGAGCGAGCTGGTGGTGACATGGAACTCCGGCCGCGGCGCGACCAGCCGTCCAGAGGCGGTACAGGCGCTGCCCTTCGTGGCGCTGCAAACTCACTGGGAACTGGGCGGCTGCCGGCAAGACGGACTATCTGTCGCCGCCGCGCCGGAACCTGTCAGGAGCGTGTGATGCCACTACCCGACGATTTCCAGTTCAGCCAGGGCAGCTTGCAGGATTTCGTGGACTGCAAGCGCCGCTTCCAACTGCGCTATCTGCTCCAAATTGCCTGGCCGGCGGTGCCGGCCGAGCCATATCTGGAGAACGAGCAGCATATGCGGCTGGGCGCGCTGTTTCATTTGATGGCCCAGCAACACACGCTGGACGTGGATGAGGCGCGGCTGACGGCCATGGCAGCCGAGGAGCCGCTGGCCGGCTGGTGGCAGAACTTCGTGCAGCATCGACCGGTGCCGGAAGGGACGTTGTTCCCTGAGGCGATTCTCACGACGCCTTTCGGTCAGTCTGGCCAGCGCCGGTTGTTGGCCAAGATGGATCTGGTGGCGGTGGCCGGCGGACGGGCGACGATCTACGACTGGAAGACGTCGCGCCACCGACCGCCGCGCTCCTGGCTGACGAATCGTTTACAAACGCGCGTCTACCCATATCTGCTGGTGCAGGCCGGCGCGGACCTGAACGGCGGTCAACCGTTTGCGCCGGAGCAGGTCGAGATGGTCTACTGGTTTGCCGGCTTCCCCGACCGGCCGGAGCGTTTCGTTTACAGCGCAGACCAATACGCGGAAGATGGCGCACTGCTGGCCGGTTTGCTGGAGCAGGTGACGGTTCTCAGCATGGGCGATGAGCCGTTCCCGCTGACGCCCGATGAGAGCAAATGCCGCTTCTGCGTCTACCGTTCCCTCTGCAACCGCGGCGTCGCCGCCGGAGATGTCAACGAACTGGATTTCGACGATCCCGAACCGGCGGTGGAGTTCGATCTCGATTTCGAGCAGGTGGCAGAGGTGGAGTATTGAACGCCGTGAATGAAGCCCCGTGAATGAATTCACGGTCTGATACAGAGAAGCATGCTGAAGCAAGCTGTCCGGAATCTGACCTCCGCAGCCTGCTTTGAGCAGGCTTTTCGGTATCAGACGCCGGATTCATCCGGCGGGGCATAGCGCGCTGCCACACCAACCGTGAATGAATTCACGGTCTGACACAGAGAAGCATGCTGAAGCAAGCTGTCCGGAATCTGACCTCCGCAGCCTGCTTTGAGCAGGCTTTTGGTATCAGATGCCGGATTCATCCGGCGGGACTTGAGCGAAACGTGTTCTAACAAGCGAAAGGAGATCGTTCCATGCCCTTCTGGCGCGCCTACTATCACATCGTTTGGAGCACCAAGAATCGTGAGGATTTGATCACGCCTGAGTACGAGCCGATGCTTTTCGCCTACATCATGCGCAAGGCCGCTGAGTTGGACAGTTACATCTATGCGCTCAACGGCTGGACCGAACACATGCACATCGTCGCGGCCATCCCTCCCAAGATTTCAATCTCCCATTTCGTCAAAGAAATCAAAGGTTCGAGCTCGCATTATCTCAATCAACATGGGCATGGCTTCAAGTTTGCGTGGCAACGTGGCTACGGCATGCTGACCCTTGGTCAAACCCAGCTGGCGCGCGCAGTTGCCTACGTCGAGGCGCAAAAAGAACACCACCGTGATAGCACGGCAGTTCCTTGGCTGGAGCATTGTACCGAGTTCGACGAAGGCCCGGAGGATCAGGGAATCATCGTGAAGTATGTGCCTGCTCTCAGGGAACAGCCTGTAACATACAACGCATTTGGCGACCCGCCGTTCTGAACATGACTCTCTGGCAAGACCCCCTCCCTGTTACAATTCCCGATTCTTTGCGCAATGCAGTCGGCGGCCATCCGTTGGTGGCCGAACTGCTGATCCGGCACGGCATCGAGTCGCCGGACGCTGCACTGGCCTTCCTCGACCCTGCCCGCTACACCTCAGCCTCGCCGTTCGACCTGCCTGACATGGATCGCGGCGTCGAGCGCGTGCAGCGCGCCATCGAGTGCGGGGAGCGGATCGGCGTCTGGGGCGATTTCGACGTAGATGGTCAGACATCGACGACACTGCTGATATCAACGCTCCGCAGTTTGGGCACCGACGTCGTATTTCACATCCCGGTGCGGGCCGATGAAGGACACGGCGTAACGCTTCCTGCATTGCAGCGCTTCCTCGACAGCGGCGTCAATCTCGTGCTGACCTGTGATACCGGCGTCGCGGCCAACGAGGCCGTGGCGTATGCAGCCAGTCGTGGCGTCGATTTTGTCGTCACCGACCACCACGACTTGCCTGGTGTGTTGCCCGACGCTGCTGCCGTCATCAACCCCAAGCGACTGGCAAGCAACCACTCGCTGGCAGGTCTGCCGGGGGTTGGCGTGGCCTACAAGCTAGCCCAAGCATTGTTTGCTGATGCGGGTCGTGCCGGCGAAGAAACTGAACATCTTGATCTCGCGGCGCTGGGCATCATCGCTGACGTCGCGCGCTTGAGCGGTGACACGCGGGCCCTGGCCCAGCGTGGCATCGCGGCGCTGCGTCATCCGCAGCGTATCGGCCTGCAAGTCATGCTGCAACTGGGGGAGGTTGATCCGACCTGGCTGACCGAAGAACACATCGGCTTCGAGATCGCGCCACGCCTCAACGCGCTGGGACGGCTGGACGACGCCAACCCGGCCGTGGAGTTCCTGACGACCGGCGATCTGGGCCGGGCGCGCATCCTGGCGACGCAGCTTGAGGGGCTGAATGAGCGGCGCAAGCTGCTGACCGACCAGGTATTTCGCGGCGTGCTGGCGCAACTGGAGCGCGAGCCGGCCCTGCTGGAGCACGCCGCGCTGGTGCTGGCTCACCCGCAGTGGCCGGCCGGCATCATCGGTATCGTCGCCAGCCGTCTGGTCGAGCGCTACCGGCGGCCGGTCGTGCTCTTCAGCGCACCGCCCGGCGAACCGGCGCGCGGGTCGGCGCGATCGGTGGATGGCTGCGACATCAGCGCGGCCATCGCGGCGCAGGCTGACCTGCTTCTCAGTTACGGTGGGCACCCGATGGCAGCCGGGCTTTCGCTGCCGGCGGAACGAATCAACGAGTTTCGCTGGCGACTGTCGCGGGTCGTCGGCGAGATGCTTGGTGTGGCGGGCGAGGAGAAGCCGCTGGCTCTCGATGCCGATCTGCCCTTGAGCGACATCTCTCTGCCGTTGGCGTTGGAACTCGAACGGCTGGCGCCCTTCGGGCCGGGCAACCCGGCGCCGCTGCTGGTCAGCCGCAATCACAGCGTGTCCAGCTCTCGAACTGTCGGGCGCTACCAAGATCACCGTGTGCTGGATCTGGAGGACGACGCGGGCAACGTGCAGCGGGTGTTCTGGTGGCAGGGCGCGGGCTGGCCACTGCCTGAGGGCCGCTTTGATCTGGCCTACCGCGTGCGCGCCAGTACCTTCCGCGGCCAGCGCGACGTGCAGGTCGAGTGGGTGGCTGCGCAGTCCATCGCCGAAGCGGCGGTCGAGATCCGTGCCCGGTCGTTGCAGGCGCTGGACTGGCGGACCGCAGCCGATCCGCTGGCCAGCCTGGCAGGGCTGCGACAAGCCGGCGATGTGCAGGTCTGGACCGAAGCGACTCACCGGCGACAGGTTGGTGGCGCTGATCGGACACAGTTGACACCAGGCGAGACGCTGGTTGTCTGGACCGCACCTGCCAGCCGCAGTGATCTGCTGGCCGTGCTTGCGCGAGTGCAGCCGCGCCAGGTAGTTCTGGTCGGCGTCGATCCGCAACTGGATGGGTTGGAAGCGTTTCTGGCGCGGCTGGCCGGGTTGCTCAAGCCGGTGCTGGCCGGCGATGAGGAGGTTTCGTTGAGCTACCTTGCTGCCGCGACTGCACAACGTGACGTCGTCGTGCGCGCGGGGCTGCGTTGGCTGGCAGCGAGCGGGCATCTTCGTATCGAGGAAGACGGCGATGATGGCGTGCGGATTGCAGACGGCAGCGGCGTAGTGACTAATGAATTGCCGGAAGCCGCGGCTAATCTGCAAGCGCTGCTGAGCGAGACGGCTGCCTATCGCCGCTTTTTCAGCCGCGCCGAGCCGTCTTCGATTCTACCAGGAATTGAGGAGCATGGAACAAACGAACGTTGAGATGGAAGTGATGGAAATCGTGCACCGCAATCTGCAGGCGATCTGGGACGCGGATCCTGACGCCTACGTGGAGACCTGCGCGCCCGATGTTTCCTTCTTCGAGTGGTACGTCACGACCCAGCGCATCGACGGGATCGACTTTCACCTGCGTGAGATCCTGGTGCACGCCGAGGCGCTGGGTGGCGGCAACGACGCACGTAGCGAACACGAAATCCTTCAGCCGCGCGTGCAGGTGTTTGGCGACACTGCGGTTGTCACCTACACGTTGCTGGTGCGCTCGGTGTACGGCGGCGCGGTCCAGCGCACGCAACAGAACGAGACGCGCGTCCTGCACCGTTTCGACGATGGCTGGAAGCTGGTGCACTGCCACAAATCGCCCTGCTGGCGTGCGCCGCATGATCCCCCGCTGAGGTGAGCGATGAATGACAAGTTACAGGTTGGACTTACCGGCACGGCCGCGGCTGAGGTGATCGCGGAGAATACGGCTCAGGCGTTGGGCAGCGGACTGGTGCCGGTCTTTGCGACACCTGCGCTGGTGGCACTGTTGGAGCAGGCGGCGGTCAACGCACTGGCGGGTGCGCTGGAAGCTGGCAGCACCTCGGTCGGCACTCGCATCGACGTGCGGCATAATGCGGCCACGCCGGTGGGAATGTCGGTGCACGCCAGGGCGACGCTGGTGGATGTGGACGGGCGCCGGCTACGCTTTGACGTGGTGGCCCGCGACGATGTCGAGGCTGTTGCCGACGGTGTGCACGAACGGGTGGTGGTAGACGAGCAACGATTTCTGAGCAAAGTCATCGAAAAAGCAAAGGGCGTCTGAGATATCTCGGACGCCCTTTGCTGATCGGTGTTCGTGGGTGTGTGTCTACTTGCCGCCCCACACCGGATGTGCGTAATCCGCGCTGTCTGTCGTCAGGCGACGGACGTTCTGTCCGTCAGCGCTCATGATGTAGAGGCCCTGAGGCCCGTCCCGGTCAGACATGAAGACGAGTTCCTTGCCGTCAGGCGACCACGCCGGCTCACTGTCGTTGGAATCGGGCTGGCTGAAGGGCGTTGTTTCGCCGCTCTTGACGTCCAGCAGCCAGATATCGGCCACGTCCCCCAGTTGGTTCATGAACGCGATCTGGCGGCCGTCGGGCGACCAGGCAGGTGTCCAGTGCCGGCCCTCGACTGCGGCGGTGACGTTCGTGGCGTTCGCACCATCGACCGGTTCCTGCACCATGATGCGCAGTTCGTCGGTCACCTCCATGAACGCCAGTTGTTTGCCGTCGGGCGACCACGAGGGATAGAGCGACTGGTCTTCGGGGTTGCCGGTAATGCGCTGCGGATCGCTGCCGTCCGCGTTCATCACCCAGAGCTCGAAGCCGCCATCGACCTCTTGCCGCCCGCCTTGTCGCTGTACCTCGTAGCTGCGGGTCGACGCGAAGGCGATCTGCGCGCCGTCAGGCGACCACACTGGCATCAGGCTGGCATAGGTCGCCTCCGTCAGCGCGCGCTGATCGCTGCCGTCCGCGTTCATCAGCATTATCACCGGGGATCCCAGCCGCTCCGACGCGAAGGCAATCTGCGTGCCGTCGGGCGACCAGGCCGGGGTACCATCCCAGCCGGGGTCGTCAGTCAGGCGAGTAAGTTCTGTCCCGTCGGGGTTCATGACGTACACGTCACTGTTGTCGGCTTCTTTGCGCTCGAAAGCCAACCGGTTCCCGGTCTGCGTGCTTCCAATCCCGCTGCAACCAGAGAGAAACAGGGTCGCTGCCAGGCTGGCAAGCGCCAATCGTCGTATCATGTTACACCTTATCTTTCGGCAATCGTCCGTCGCCTGAATGCTGTTCAACAAGCGACGATTATACGCCAGGTGTCCTGTTTTTCGAAACCTGACTCAGACAGGGCTTTGTGCGCCGTGTCGGCTATGATATAATCCCAGCCAATGACAAAAGAACACGATTTGCTATTTGACGAGATAACGATCAACGTCCAGGCCGGCGACGGCGGCAACGGCGTTGTCGCCTTTCGACGCGAGAAGTTCTCGCCGCGCGGCGGGCCAGTTGGCGGCAACGGCGGTAAAGGCGGCGACGTAGTCCTGCGCGCCGACGAGGGGCTGAACACGTTGATCCCCTTCAAGTATAAAGTTCATCACAAGGCCGGGCGTGGCGGACATGGCGGCGGCAAGAACAAGCAGGGCAGAACCGGTGAGAATGTCGTCGTCGCAGTGCCCATGGGAACGCTGGTCTATCTGCGCGATACGGGTGAACTGGTGGCTGATCTGGTCGAACACGGCCAGGAGGCCATCGTCGCGCGCGGCGGACGCGGCGGACGCGGCAATGCCGTCTTTAAGAGCTCGGTCAACCAGGCGCCGCGTTTGGCCGAGCGCGGTGAGCCGGGTCAGGAACACTGGCTGCGCCTCGAATTGAAATTGATCGCCGACGTCGGAATCGTCGGCGTGCCCAACGCGGGCAAATCGACGCTGCTGTCGGTCGTCAGTCGCGCCACACCAAAGATCGCCGACTATCCATTTACCACGTTGGTGCCCAACCTTGGCGTGGTAGTGGTCGATCACAAGGACTTCGTAATGGCTGACATCCCTGGCCTCATCGAAGGCGCGCACACTGGCAGCGGCCTTGGGCACCGTTTCCTGCGTCACATCGAACGTACGCGAATGGTGGTTCACCTGCTGAATGGGCTGAGCCCCGATCCGCTGGGCGACTTCGAGGCGATCAACTCTGAACTGGAGCTGTTCAACCCGGCGCTGGCCGACAAGCCGCAGATTGTCGTCTTCAACAAGATGGATCTGCCCGATGTGCAGTCGCTGTGGCCTGGGGTGCGGGACGCGTTGATGGCGCAAGGTGTGCAGGAGCCGCTGGCGATTTCTGCCATCACCGGCGAGAACGTGCAGACTTTGCTGCGCCGGGTGGTTACCGCGCTTGAATCACTGCCTAAGCCGGCGCCGGTTGTAGCTCAATCGGTCATCTTCCGGCCGGAGATGGACGAGGACTTCTTTGACATCGAGCAGGCGGACGACCACTGGCGGGTCACCGGCATTCGCATCGAGCGCGCCGCGGCCATGACCAACTGGGACTACTACGAAGCGGAGATGCGTTTCCAGCGCATCCTTGACGCCATGGGTATCAGCAAGGCGCTGGAAGATGCCGGCGTCGAAGATGGCGAAGTCGTCGTCATCGGCAACACAGAGCTTGTCTGGGGCGAGCAGTAACTTTCGGCGGCCGTCGGCGTCATGAACTATGCAACTTCCGTCTGACTGAAGAAAGCAATATCGTGCGACTAGGAATTCTCGGCGGCACATTCGACCCGATTCACATCGGTCATCTCATCCTGGCGGAGGAGGCGTGGTACCAGCTCGGCCTGCAGAAGGTGCTGCTGGTGCCGGCCGGCGATCCGCCGCACAAGCGCGGCCGGCGGCTTTCGCCGGTGGAAGACCGGGTGCGTATGATCGAGTTGGCCATCGCCGACAACCCGCACCTGGAGTTGTCGCGCATCGACGTCGACCGCCCCGGTCCGCACTACACTATCGAAATGGTGCGCTCACATCTGGACCAGTACGGCTACGGCACGGATTTGTACTTCCTGATGGGTCTCGATTCGCTGGCGGACCTGCCGAACTGGCACAAGCCACAGGAACTGGTAGAGCTGTGCAATCTGGTCGCGCTGAGCCGGCCGGATTCGGGGTTCGACTGGGATGCGCTGGAGGAGAAGCTACCGGGTGTGCGCTGGCGCGTGATCTTCCTGCCGATGCCGGAGCTGCAAATCTCCAGTACGATTCTCCAGCAGCGCGTGCGTCAGGGACGGCCCCTGCGTTATCAGGTGCTGCCGCAGGTCGAGGATTACATTCACGAGCAGGCACTGTATCAGCAGGGTTGGGAAGATGAAATGTCCCCCGATGCGTCGGAGTGAACAGCAAATTGACCAGTCTCGTCTGCTGCGGAAGATGGCACACCGAACGCGACAGGCTTTGCGGCTAAGATGGCACCGTCCCCGGCGATCAACTCGTTGCCGTGATAACCAACAATTATGCGAGGTGCATTGAATGCCTATTGAAACAACGCTCTACACCGGCGTGGGTGACGACGGGTACACCGGAGTCCTCGGTCGCGAGCGTGTGGCGAAATACGATCTCCAGCCTATCGCCTACGGTACGCTGGACGAGTTGTCGGCTGCGTTGGGCCTGGCGCGCACGGCAGTGAAACATCCGTGCAGCAACGACATCATCATCGAGGTTCAGCGCGACCTGTACAGAGCGATGGCTGACCTGGCTACCACACCCGAGGCGGCACAAAAGACCGGCACATGGTTGCCGGCCGGCCGCGTTGCCTGGCTGGAAGGAATCATCGACGAGGTCGGCGGGCAGGTCGAGATACCACCCGCATTTGTCGTCAGCGGCGACAGCTACGCCGGCGCGTTGCTGGATGTCGCGCGCACCGTGTGCCGCCGGGCCGAGCGCCATGTGGCCAGGCTGCACCATCAGGCGATGCTATCCAATATCGAAGCGTTGCGCTACCTGAATCGACTGTCGTCGCTGTTGTTCGCGCTGTCACGCCTGGAAGACAAGGCGGCCGGCGTTGAGCAATTCACCCTTGCCAGATTGGAGAGCCGTTCATGAGTCCGATCCTAGGTTCGCATGTGTCGGCCGCCGGCGGCGTCAGCAAGGCATTCGGGCGAGGCCAATCCATCGGTTGCCAGACGATGCAGATCTTCACGCGCAACCAGAACCGCTGGGCCAGCAAGCCGCTGGATCCGGGCGAGATCGAAAAGTGGCACGCAGGAGCGGCCGAAACCGGCATTGCCCCGACCATTTCGCACGCCTCCTACCTGATCAACCTCGGCTCGCCGGACGACGAGCTGTGGGAGAAATCCATCGACGCACTGGTGGATGAGTTGCAGCGGGCCGAGGTGTTGGGGCTGCTGGGTGTGGTGCTGCACCCCGGCGCGCACATGCAGCAGGGCGAGGAAGTCGGCATTGCCCGCGTGGCTGCCGGCCTGGACCGTGCCCACGCGGCCACTGCCGGGTTCAAGACACTGACGTTGCTGGAGATCACCGCCGGTCAGGGCACGACGCTGGGCTACAAGTTCGAGCATCTGGGCGCGATGCGCGCGCAGGCCAGCGAGCCGGAGCGGCTGGCGGTCTGCTTCGACACCTGTCACGCCTTTGCCGCAGGCTATGATTTCCGCGAGCCAGCCGGCTACACGGCGATGATGGACGAGTTTGACTATGCCATTGGGCTGGATCTGCTGACCTGTTTTCATTTCAACGACAGCAAGGGCGCGCTGGGCAGCCGCAAGGATCGCCACGAGCACATCGGCCAGGGTGCGATCGGCGTCAGCGGCTTCGCGCATATCCTGAATGACGCGCGCTTTGCCGCCACGCCGATGATCCTTGAGACGCCCAAGAGCGACGATATGCACGAGGATGTAGAGAACTTCGAAGTCCTGCGAGGCCTGCTTGACGCCTGACGTCAGCGCCGTGTCTGATAACTTCATCTAACTGTCATATCTGCCGGGCGCACGCCATGCTATGATAACATGGCGGTAGTGGTTCACTCAACGGCGGAGAGCGGACTTACGAAGTCTGTATCACTTGTCTGGCTGGTTGCCAGTTTCCATGCGCATCGTCTACGTCCTGCTTTCTCCTACCTTCGGCATGCACCAGTACACCGCGGATCTGGCGAACCGCATGGCGCAGCAGGGGCACAATGCGACGCTGGTCACGACGACGACATATGTTCGGGATCGTTACAGCCCTGCCGTACAGGTGGTCACACCTGTCACGACCCGCGGCACCGGTTTCGCACCTGAAGCGCTGCGCGTCGGGCAGTACCGCCAGGTCACCAAGGCGATTGGTGCGCTGAGACCAGAGGCTGTACACGTCACCGGCGTGCATTTGTGGAACGTCCCACTGGTGCGCTGGCTGCGGAGGCAGGGCATCCCGGTGGTGCATACGCTCCACGACCTGGATCCGCACACGGGAGTGCGCTTTGGCTGGCTGATCCGGCTGTGGAATCGCCTGATCATCAGGTCGGCGGATCATTTGCTGGTGCATGGGCAGGTTTACGCCCGGCGTCTGCTGGCCGGTGGATGTGACCCTGGCGGCGTTACCTACCTGCCGCTGTTGCATCTGTTCCTGAGTTCTGATGGATTTGCTAGCCTGGATATGGATGAAGTAAACTATGGCAACTGGGGCCTCTTTTTTGGCCGTCTCGAACGCTACAAGGGTGTTGCACAACTGATCGAAGCGGAACGCATGCTGCCGAAGCCACGGACCGGCGTCAATCTTGTATTGGCAGGGTCTGGTGTCCTCAGCACGGACGTCCCACTCCCGCCAACCATCGACGTCCGCAATCGCCGTATCGACGACGCGGAGGCGATTGAGCTATTCCGTGAGTGCGGTGTTGTTATCCTGCCTTATCTTGATGCAAGCCAGTCAGCCCTGATTGCATCTGCCTACTATTTTGGAAAGCCGGTTATCGTGACAGATGTTGGTGTGTTGGCCGAGTACGTACAGCAAGGTGTTACTGGATGGGTAGTGCCCGCAGGCGATGCGCGCGCGCTGGGGGATGCGTGGGGCGCTGCTCTGGCCGATACGGGGCGGCTTCGAAGGATGGGCGAAGCAGGCAGCACATGGTACAAGGAACAGCGGAAGCGGGAGCAGGAATCGCTGATCGCGATGTACCTGGGGATCGGTATGACGGAGGGAGCGGCATGAAACTGGAGACAACGGTTGCAAAGCCGCCCAGCAAGACGCAGCGCCAACGAATCGCCTTGCCGCGGCTGAGGATTAGAACTTCAGAGCGCAAGATATTCCTCTTTTTGGTAGATGTTTTGATCGTTAATCTGGCTTTGGCGGTATCCTGGCTGTTGGCGGCCGAAAACGGGTTCACCCTTGGTACCATTACATCCCCATATAAATGGTACATCACTCTCACACTTGTTTGGTGCGTCAGCGCCTTTATCTTCGATGTCTACAATCTGGCCCGCTCTGCCAGCACTACCAACATCGTGCGCAATATCGGTCTTGCTGCGTTGACCACAGTGCTGGTCTACACGCTGATCCCCTGGTTGACCCCTCCCCTTCAGAACCGCACACTGCTTTTTGTGTTCAGCGGGCTGGTGATCGGCGGGTTGGTTGCATGGCGTGTCCTCTACGCCCAGTTGTTCATTCAGCCACAGTTTCGCCAACGAGCCCTGGTGATCGGCGCCGGCTGGGCTGGTCGCACCCTGGTCGAGTCGTTGAGTGGGGTCACCCACGACGCCAATCCGTTCCGCGGCACAGGCTATGAACTGGTCGGGTTCATAGACGATGATCACGAACTGGTCGGTCACGAGGTTGCCGGCGTGCCGGTGTTGGGCGGCCGTGACGTGTTGGCGCCCATGGCGAATGCGCTCAACATCGATGAAGTAATCCTGGCTATCACGCAGCGCCATGCTATCGCTGACGACTTGTTTGACGAACTGTTGCGCTGCCGTGAGATGGGTGTTCACGTGACCACTATGTCCACCGTGTACGAAAACCTGACCGGCCGGGTACCGGTGCAACATGTGGGGCGCGATCTTTATATGGCGCTTCCATCCGGTGATCGTCCGTCGGAACGTGTTTACAGTGGCGTGAAGCGTCTGATTGACCTGGGGATAGCCGCGCTGGGCCTGATAGTTGTGGCGATTGTGGCAGTGGGGGTGGCGACTGCTAATCACTTTGGGTCGCCGGGCCCGTTGTTCTATCGACAAACGCGCGTCGGAAAAGGCGGGCGATTTTATCAGGTCTACAAGTTTCGATCGATGGTCCCAGACGCCGAGGCGACGACCGGCGCGGTTTGGGCAACCACCAACGACGATCGTATCACGCCAGTGGGACGATTCCTGCGCAAAACGCGCCTCGACGAACTGCCGCAGTTCATCAACGTACTCAAGGGCGAGATGAGCCTGATTGGGCCGCGGCCGGAACGACCTGAGTTCGTCGAGCATCTGGCCGATACGATTCCATTTTACCGAGCGCGCCATGCTGTACGTCCCGGTATCACCGGCTGGGCGCAGGTCAGCTACCGCTACGGCAGCTCGGAGGATGACGCGCGGATCAAGTTGGAGTACGATCTGTACTACGTCAACCACATGAGTCCGCTGCTGGACATCCGTATCATGCTGAGGACCATCCAGGTCATGCTTGAATTCAAAGGACAGTAATCGCGATGAGTGACGTCGATCTGCGTAAACCCATCCATCATTCATCGACCGCCTCGCGCGTGTTTGGCAGCGACGCCGTGGTCATCAGCCCGTCGGAAAACATGGTGCGCATGCTCAACCCCGTCGGCTCGCGCATCTGGCAACTCTCTGACGGTAACAACACGGTTGAGGACATTGCCCTGGTGCTGACAACGGAATACGATGTGGACCTGCCGCATGCTCGGCAGAGCGTAGCAGTCTTCATTGAAGACCTGAGAACCAGAAATCTATTGGACTGGTCAGAATCCTGAACCAGAGCGAAGCACCTTGACAACAGAACAGATTGCAATCGGGCCCGTCCCATCCATTCGTCGCTTTGAGGCGGCGCTGGCGTGGCTGGCCAATCGTCCGCCGGTGTTGTGGCGGCTGCTGGCGTTTGGCCTCCTGGCTGGCATGACCGTCCTGGCTATCCGGCAGGCCAGCATCAGCATCGACGGCGTGCGCTACTTCTGGCTCGACGACGACCAGATGATCTCGATGCGCTACGCCCGCAACCTGGCGGAGGGCCATGGGTTGGTCTGGAACCCGGGCGAGCGCGTCGAGGGATACAGCAACTTTCTGTGGACGTTGGTCATGGCTGGTGTGCATTTGCTGCCGCTGCCGGACGCCACCACCTCGCTGGCGGTGAAGCTGATCAATCTGGGACTGGCGTTCGGGGTGCTGATGCTGGCCGAGCAGTTGCTGCGGCGCTTCCTGCCAAAGCCTGGCTTGGCCCTGCCGGCGGTGCTGTTGACCCTGGCTCTGTGCGGCGACTTGTTATTCTGGTCGGTCAACGGCTTTGAAACAACTCTGTTGACGGTCATCTTCCTGGCTGTTGTCGTGCGATTGCTGGATGAGGAGCAGAGCGGCCAGTCACGAGTGACAACGTACCTGTTGATGGGGCTGCTTCCCCTCGTGCGCAGCGATGCTCTGCATATCTGGCTTGGCGCGGCAATTCTGGCATTCGGCATCAGCAAGGACCGGAAAAAGACGATTGCATTCTTGGGTGTTTCGTTAGTCTTGCCGATTGCTCATGTGCTGTGGCGACGATGGTACTACGGCGACTGGCTACCGAATACCTATTACCTCAAGGTTTACGGGATTGATGGTCTCTATCGTATAGGGTTTGGTTATGTGCGCGGTTTTGTGCAGAACTACGGTGTGGCTATTCTGCTTGCCGGATTTGGCGCAATCCTGGCGGCACAGCGGCGCTGGTGGCTGTTGCTTGTCGGACTGGCGATCAGTCTGGCCTACAGTATCATGATTGGCGGCGACATCTTCGGCTTTAGCCGCTTCCTGGCTCACGAGGTACCTGTGATCCTGGTACTGGCTGCAGTCGCTGCTGTGCAGTTCGGTGCGCGACTCAAGCTGGTTGGATCGTTCTTGATTCTGATGACTTTGTATGCGGCTATTTTGGCGGCCACGGGCGTGTTCTATCCGAGCATGATCTATTCTGATAATGGTGGTGTGGAGTATGCCATTGTAGGTGGTGTTCTGGTAAATAGATATGCGAACCAGGACGCCAGCATAGCTGTCACTGCTGCGGGCGCTGCGCCCTATTTCAGCCACCGTTACAGCATTGATTTGTTGGGTAAATCAGACTTGGTTGTGGCTCGCGAGAAGCCAGCATGCTGCAATGACAGGATCGGGCACAATAAATTTGATTTGAACTACAGTCTTGGCCTTAAGCCAGATTTGATGATGCCATTGTTGCCACATGAACTAAATCTGTTTGATTGGTGGCTCGACTACCAGGAACGCGAGTACGGTGTCTCGTATAACACGGCTATTGTCAAGGATCCAACGTGCTGGTCGATGGACGATGCACGGTGGAAGCCATTCGGACGGCATTGGCTGAACGGGTGAGTAAAGGCAGTCTGAACCATTTTTTGGCGGAGTCACCTTGGTCCGAGCAAGCAATTCATGATCAAGTATTGACCATCCTGGAAAGCAACCCTGTCGTCGCACCTCGAGAAACGGGCATCTTGTTTGCTGATGACACGTTGACCGGTGAGCATTATGGCAAACAGATTGAAGGGTTGGCCAAGTATCGGGATGTCACATCATCGGGAATGGCCTACATTTACAGTCATTGTCTGGTGAACCTGCACTACGCTCATGAGCTGACGCAAGCGGAACGGCGAAGCACAGGTCAGCGGCAGCGGCTGGTAGAATATTGGCTGGACTATCGGCTTTATCGACGCCAAGCTGAATTGGCTGAAAACGGTCTGCGCGAACGCTTCCGCACTAAGCCGCAACTCCTGATCGAGATGCTTCAAGCCCAAGACTGGACACGTCTGTTCGCCCGCACCATCGCGTTCGATCACCACTATCTGACACCTGGTGTGGTGCAAGCTGTCACAGATCTTGATCTTCACTGGGTCTCCAAAGCGGGCAAGAACGATTATGCCTGGTGGCGAGGTCAGTGGTTGCGCTTGGATGAGATCGTCAAACGTTTGCCCGATAGCAAGTTCCAGGCCATTTCCGTGCCAACCCGCAACGGTCGACGACGTTATTGGGTCTGCAAGCAGCGATTGCGAATCCGAACCCTCTATGGCGGCGAAGTCGAACTGACGGTTGTCTTCTCCAAAACCAGTCGATCGGCGACTGATGCCGTCTACCTTGTCACCGACCACGACTGGAGTGCCCGACAAGTGGTGCGAACCTATGCCCTGCGCTGGACTATTGAAACCGGCCACAAACAGGAGAAACACCTGCTGGCCATCACCGATTACCAGATGACCAGGCTCAAAACCATCCACCGATTCTGGCTACTCAATCTCCTGGCCTATGCGTTGCTGGCTCTTTTGCGTTCGCAAGGAGTATCTGCCCAACCCAGTTGAGATCGACTACTTGCTGAAAAACATGCCCGTGTATATTCGAGATTCGTCGCCCGAGTTGAAGAACCTTGCACAGTGGCAGTCGCCGACCGTGTCTCGTTAGAGGAGCGCGCTACGTTCGAAGGATCCTTGAGAAGCCCCGACGCGCTCGATTGACACTGTTGCTAACTCGTGCTAGAATGACGGAGTGCAATTGGTGCCACTCGAGGAGGAGTAGATCGCTGTTGTGGTTTCTGGCAGCGAACAATGTTTTCTTGATTTGCTGCTCGGCCTCAATGACTTCGTTATTTGGATATCGAGATCTGATGTCATGCATTATCTGACGTACAATCGTGATCGTTGGAGACATGCTTACCGGACTGATTAGGATAATCGTGGAACAACAGACGAGACGACTTGTTGAGACAGCGTTTGCAGGTTGCGAGCTTCCGGGGCCATCCGATGATCCCTACGAGGTTCTGTTGCTGCGTCTCAAGCAGGAGTTTGTTCCATTGACTGTGCTGTGGGAAGTGACGCATAAATGCAACCTTGATTGCATCATGTGTTATAATGTCCCTTTGGGACAATCGGAGCTGACAACATCTGAGTGCTTCAATGTTCTGGATCAGCTTGCAGCTTCCGGTACACTTTACCTGACGTTTACCGGCGGCGAGATCTTGTCGAGGCGCGACTTTTTCGAAATTGCGCAGTATGCACGGTCACTCGGTTTTGCTCTCAGTCTCAAGACCAATGGCACGCTGATCACACCTGACAAGGCTGATCAGATCGCAAGCCTCGATCCACTGAGGGTGGATATTAGCCTGCTGGGTGCAACGGACGAAACCTTCGACGTCATTGCACGAAAGCAAGGATACGTTGCGGCGAGTGGTGCGCGGTATCAAGTTGTTGCAGGAACGCAACGTCAGGGTCAAGCTCATGTCACTGCTGATGGACCTGAATGTGTCCGAGCGTGAGCAGATGATAGACTTGGTTACAACGCTTGGTGTTGACTACGAACAGGGGTTCAAGGTTTCCACAGCCGACGATGGCACTGACAAAGCTGGCAATCATCAACTAACGCGTGATCAGATGAAGCAGGTCCTGGTTGTGGACCAAACGCCATTCCAGCCGCGGGCGGTCCAAGCCACGTCCCGCACTTGCTCAGTAAGCCTGAGTTCATGTCTGATCGATCCGTACGGCAACGTGTTGCCCTGCATCGAGTTGCGTATTCCAGCGGGCAATGTGCGCAGCAAGCCATTTTCTGAGCTTTGGTCCAGAGGCGGCATTTTTCGCCAGCTTCGCAGCCAGCACACGATGAAGAATCTGCCTGAATGCTGGGTATGTCCAATCAATCGCTATTGTGAAGGCCGTTGTTCAGGTTTGGCTTTTAAGGAGCACGGCGATCTGTACGGCGGTCATCTGATCGCATGTCAGCAAGCACAGGCTCGCTACGGTTCAATCTTTCCCGACGAGCCAATTCCGATGACACCTGCTTCAGGCTCGCTACGGGAGCACGGAAATCGCTCAGACACAGCCATCAACTGGCCAGCCAATTCCATTGCTGGACAGTATCGGTGTTGGCCAATCCGATCCTTTTTGGTACCTCGGTGCGAGTTATAGCACTCATTGACAAAAGGAGTATCGACATGAATACGTCTCACTTAAACAGTAACGACAAGACCACACAGTCAGTATTCTCTGCCGTGGCAGGAGCCGGCAATCGCCTTCGAGCGATCGTTGATGGCTGTAGCGCAGGGTGGTCCCGGACCGCACGGGGCACCATCTGGCTTGTTGGGACCACTGTGCCTCGTCTGGGAGCACCGTCTACATGCCGTCTGCTAGATAGCACGTTGTCTGGTACGTCTGAG
This sequence comes from uncultured Chloroflexia bacterium, assembly GCA_963707275.1. GTDB lineage: Bacteria > Chloroflexota > Anaerolineae > JAAEKA01 > JAAEKA01 > JACKBK01. The sequence continues at coordinate 57,073 of CAVPPH010000015.1, read as the reverse complement.
CAGTGCGCGATAATCGCTGCAGAAACTCACGATCGTTCGTGGATTTTCCAAGCGAATGCAGTTTACACTCCGGCCGGTAGCGCTAAGGAGCGGTCAGACTGTGCATCCTAGAATATCTGACGGTGTTGTTTTGCGTTGACCTGTTGGAACTGCAAGACAACGGCAGTTCGGATCTTGTATTCTACAGCATTGATAGACGAGGTCGCGGCGCTTGTTAGTGACGCGGTCGCGACCTGTTTTGTATCGCGACCCATTCAATTCACAGAATTGTAACAAACAAGGCCTCCATATTCTGTGTTACAATGACTGACTGAGAAGTATGATACTCCGCAAAGTCTGACAGTTTACTAGAGGAACACAATAATGCGATCACAATTTTGGAAAACCTATGGTGCTGCTTGCCGTCGTAACGGCATTGGTTGGCATTCCACCGGCTGCTTTTGCTCAACAGGGTCCACAGGTGATAGAGCGCCGAGTTCAAACCCCGCGTTATGAACTCTCGTCAACCGGAATTTCCGTTCCCGACGCTGCCATGACTGATGTGCCCGGCGCGCCGCAGTTGCCGATCAAAGGCTTTCACAGTCCAGTTGCCACTGACCGGCGACTGGACGATGACATTCGAGTCTGTGAATAGCCAGATTCTGCCTGAACTGCGTCAATATTCCTTCGACGTCAGTGCCAAATCTTAATTTGAACACGCCGCAGAACTGGTCAAGCGATCTGGATAGCCTGCCATCAGTCTGTTCCTGTTCTTGATCGCCCCGACGCCTCGATCTATGGCGTCGATGCATTTTATCCATCTTCACCTGTTGTGGCCGGTGAACCTCAGATCCAGGACGGTCAACGGGTGTTGCCAATTCGCGTGTTCCCGTTCCAGTACAATCCGGTCACGCGCCAAGTACGCTATCACCCCGATATTGATGTCACCGTCTCGGTGTCGAATGCAGTGACTCAGGACTCTGGCGGTGACTGTTTCGGGAACATCGACGGGTCAGGCCGTCCCGGAGACCAATGGAAAGGTCTTCGAATTCACACACAGCAGCGAGGTTTCTATCGCCTGACCTACGACTGACCTGCTGGCTGCGCGGTGTTGCTGTTGGTCCGGGTGGCTCAAACCCCAACAACTTCGCCATGTTCTATAAGGGAGCGCCGATCAATATCAGGATGACCGGGGCTGAGGACGGTCACTTTCGATCGAGGGTGATTTGGTAGCCTTCTACGCTGAGCCGTATGACCTGGGGCGCTACCAGAACTACAACGTCTATTACTTTCTCGAAGACGGCACGGGCTATGTCTCCCCGATCGCCACACGGCCAGTCACAGCCAACTTCATACCGACGGTCGGCTTCGACGATCTCGCAGACGCTGCGCGTGGTAGAACGAACCTCGACTACCGCTCAACTTATCACCGTCCCCAAGCGCGATGATCACTTTTTCGATACTGCGCTTTACCCCAACTCAGTTCTTCCCGGTGGTGACGCGCACGTACACGCTGCACCTGGATGATCCGGTCACCAGCGCCGGTAACGCGCAGCTTTCAGCGGTGATCCACGGTGGAGACTGAACAACACTCTTTAATCCTGACCAATCGGTGAAAATGCGGTTCAACGGTCAGCAACGTCGGCTTGTACCAGTGGGATGGCAGTGTGGATCATGCTATCTCTGCAGTCTTGCCTGCTACGTCTCTTCAGCCAACTTCGACCGTTGACCTGGTTGCTGCGTTAAGCCAACTGCCCGGCATCAGCTACTACTGGATATCTCCGGATTGGGTCGAACTGACCTATCCGGCGCTGGCCGACGCCGAAAACAACCGCATGTATGTTGAGGGCGTAAGTCACTGGCGGTGGCAACATCGTCACGACGGGGTTCACGACAAGCGGTGTATCGGTCTATGATGTGCGCGATCCGCGTTCTCCCGTGCTATTGGACGGAGTTGGCGCTCAAAATAACGGAGTCTTCCTACTCGATCTATTGGACTGAAACCGAGCCGCAGCCGGTTTACTACCTCACCACGAAGACTGCGCTTGTTGGCGCCCACTGCCATTGAGGTTGACCAGCCATCGAACTGGAGGTCGCCTGCAAACGACTACGACTACATCGCGATCATCGGGACTGAGCGTAGCGCAACCGGCACGACTGCACTCGGCGCGCAATTGGGCAGCGCAGTTCAACCTTTGCTGGACCACCGCAGTGCAGAGGGTCTGCTGGTAGCCAAGGTGAATTTGCAGGATATCTACGATGAGTTCAGCAACGGATTCGTCGATCCGGATGCCATTCGTGATTTCCTCACCTATGCTTACAACAACTGGCAACGACAGCCGCAATACGTTCTGCTGGTAGGTGATGGTCATTTTGTATTCCGCAACGAAGTCGCAACTCCCTTGCACAACCTGGTGCCTCCCTACCTGGTTGATGTTGATCCTTGGGTTGGTGAAGTCCCGGCAGACTCTCGTTTCGTCAGCGTGGATGGTGAGGACGACTATCTGCCAGAGATGGCGATCGGGCGCATTCCAGCCAACAGCGCGGCCGATGTCACAGCGGTTGTCAACAAGACTCTTACCTACGAAGATACCTTGGCGACACCGGATGGTGCATGGAATCAGCGTGCTGTCTATGTGGCTGACAACTACTCGGATCCTGCGGGCAATTTCCACGCACTGAGCGACAATGTTCGTACTGAACTGGCTGCCTTCTGCGTATTCAAGCGAGCGGGTCTACTATCGAATGGATCCAGAGCATGATACAGGTGCAGAGATGCGCACGGCCATCACGAATTCGTTCAATCGAGGGTGCGCTGTTCCTGCAATGGTTTGGCCATGGATCTACACGTCGCTGGGGATCCGTCAGCATGTTCAACATCTTTGAACCCGCCAACGCTTGGCTGTGAATCAACAGACTTGCCCTTCACCATGCATAATGCGTGCTGGACCGGTTACTTCACGCTGTTGGTACTCGGAACTGTCAAACACTGGGTGAAACTCTGCTGTTAACGCCGCAGGAAAAGGTGCCGTCGCTGACTACTCCCCCAGTGGCCTGCACATCGGCGCGGCGCTGCTGACACTGGACCAGGGCGTGCACAAGGCCATGTTCCAGGACCGCATTCCCCGTGCAGGCGACGTCGTCAACGCCAGCAAGGACTACTACTTCGCCAACAGTATCGCCTACCACGATCTGATCAACTCGATGATCTACTTCGGCGATCCGGCGTTGAAGCTGCGGCTGCCCGAAGGCGATCTTGCAACCTCGACCTTCGAGGTCAGCGACGCGACCGCCGGGGTCAACACGACGCTTGATTATACGGTGACCGTCAAGAACACGTCGGTATTCACGGTAACCCACCCAGTAGTTGAGGCCGACTATCCCGAGGACTGGACCTTGGTCTCGAATGTTAACGGTGGCGCCAACAACGGCGATACCTTGACATGGACATTGCCAGATATGTTGCCGGGTAGCCAGCACATGCAGACCTTCAGTCTCACCACCAAGGGTATTCTCCCGCCTGGCGACTTCGACCTGACGGTTCCTGCTGACATCTCCAGCAACATGGCGCCAACCACGACTCTGCAGGTTACCACAGTAACCCATGCAGAACCGGACCTCTCCACCTCCACCCTGGCAGTCTCATCGGCCGTGGGTCGGAGTTGGACAGCCGGTGACAGTGACGGCCATGCTGGAGAACACTGGGTGTGGCTGACTGCGCCCGGGTCCACGATGACGCTCGACACTGCCCAGCGGCATGGGCGCGCCGACCTTCCTTTCGCCAGGCATGACCTACAACGCCATCAGCCACACGGTGTCCTGGAACGGTGACCTTGCAGTGGCAGCTCCCGTCACGCTGGACTTTGCAGCTAGCAGCGTCGCCTGCGCTCATCACCTGCACCACGCTGACGGTTGACGGCGCCGTGACTCGACACGCTGGCAGCCAGTACGCCTCTGTCGGCGACTGTCAACGTCGCCGTGCCAGACGTCAACTGCTCCGGCGCGGTCAATATCGTCGACATCCAACTGGTCGCCGGCCGCTGGGGAGCAACTCTTGGCCAACCTGAGTACCTTTACGAATACGATCTGAATGGCAACGACGAGATCGATGTCAACGACATCATCATTGCCGCCAACCACTGGAACTGACGAAGCCCCTGCTTGAAAACGAGGCCCCGATCAATATGATCGGGGCCTCGTCGATTCTTGCCTCAGCGCATCCACCTACGCATCAAGGATAGCGGTCACGATCAGCGGCTTGCGGCCGGTGCGGTCGTAGAAGTAGCGCGATAGGGTCTCTCGTGTCACTTCATCCAGACCTCGCTTGCTGACGCGGCTGGTCTCACGCAGCGCAGCCGTCAGCTTCTCCTGCGCGTTGCGCAGAAGCTCGCCGGCCTCTTTCTCGTAGACGAAGCCGCGCGAAACGATCTCCGGCTCGCTGGCCAGCTCGCGGGTCGCGAAATTCCAGGTAAATGCCACGCTGACAAAGCCGAAGCTGGACAGTATCTCGCGATCGCGTATCACCGACGGACCGACGTCGCCGATACCACTGCCGGCTACGAAGACATAGCCGCCCGGCAGCCGTTCGCCGACCACCGCGCCCGCTTCGTCGAACTCCAGCACCACGCCGTTTTCGATGTTCAGGATGTACTCTTCGGGAATTCCGAAGCCCCTTGCCAGCCGGGCATGCGCGTGCAGGTGGCGCAGTTCGCCGTGGATCGGCACGAAATACTCCGGCTTGGTGAGCGCCAGCAGCAGCTTCATCTCCTCCTGGCTGGCGTGCCCGCTGACGTGCACCGCAGCCAGCGGCGGGTAGATCACATCCGCGCCGCGGCGGATCAACCGGTTGATCATCGCTGAGACGACTTCCTCGTTGCCGGGGATCGGCGTCGAGCTGAGGATCACGGTGTCGCCTGGGACCACGTCGATGTCGCGATGGCGGCCGCTGGCCATGCGCGCCAGCGCGGCCTCCGGCTGCCCCTGCGCGCCGGTGGTGATGATCACCTGTTTGTCAGGTGCGACCCCCTTGATCTTGTCGATGTCCACCAGCACGCCGCGCGGGATGTCAAGATAACCCAGCTTGCGGGCCGTTTCGACGTTCTTGCGCATGCTGAAGCCCGCCAGCGCCACCTTGCGGCGGTGCTGATGCGCGGTGTTGACGATGAGCTGCACACGGCCGAGCGACGACGAGAAGCTGGATACGATGATTCGTCCGGGTGCATCGCGGAAGATGGTATCGAACGCGCCGGCGATGCTGGACTCGGGCGGCGTCCAGCCGGGCCGCTCGGCGCCCGTGGAGTCGGCCAGCAAAACCATGATGCCCTCGCGGCCCAACTCAGCCAGCCGGCCGAAGTCGGGGCCGTAGCCCTGCACGGGGGTGTAATCGAACTTGAAGTCGCCGGTGTGCAATGCCAGCCCGACCGGCGTGCGGATCGCCACTGCCATGCCATCGGGGATGGAATGCGTCACCGCAATGAACTCGACCTCGAAGGGGCCGATGGTAACCTGCTCGCCCTCGCTGACTGTGACTCGTTCGCAGGCCTTTTGCAGCCCGGCCTCCTTGAGCTTGTGCTCGATCAGGCCCTGCACCAGCCGCGAAGCGTAGATTGGAACCGCCAGGTGGAGGTCCTTTAACAGGAAGGGCAGTCCACCCATGTGGTCCTCGTGGCCGTGGGTGATCACGATGCCGATGATGCGATCTACCTTGTCGCGTAGATAGCTCCAGTCGGGCAGCACCAGGTCCACGCCCAGCATGTCGTTGTCCGGGAACATCACGCCGATATCGACGATCAGAATCTTGTCGTCGTATTCGAACAGGGTCATGTTTTTGCCGATCTCGCCGAGACCGCCCAGTGGTATGATTCTTAAACTTGTTGTCATTTTTGTCTTTTCCTTTGTTGTTTTCGTTGTGTTTTAGGTGACAGTCACTTTTCGCAGACTCCTGTAGCGAAGTGCAATGAGCCGCAAGTGGCTGTCACCTTTCGATTTGTCAACCGGCCAGCTCACTGTCAGCCAGCCGCAGCTTGACGAAAAGCCACGGCGCCAGCCCGATCGCTGTCAGGCTGACCAGAGCGTAGCGCGCCAGCCGCGCAGTCTGATCCAGCGCCCACGGTTCCAGGTCGGGCACAAAGCTGCCGCCGAAGTAAATCAGCCCGACCAGGGTAATGCCGACGATGTAGCGCAATACACGCCGGCCAACAGATCCTTCGACGCGGAAGCGCACCCAACGCGCTTCGATAACTGAGCCAAGCCCAGCGCCCATCAGGATGCCGCCCGCCACAGCGCCGAACATGTTCGGGTACTGCCCATCACGATCGGATGGCAGCAGCAGCGCCAGCGCCAACGGCCCGAACACAGACAACGCCAGCTTGCCGGCAGTTGAAAGCCCGCCCCAGCGCGCGGCCAGCCGTTCCTCGTAGCGCAGCCACAGGACCAGCACGATCCCGCCCAGCAGCCAGCCGGCCAGCACGTCCTGCGGGAAATGCGCGCCCAGGTAAAGCCGCGACACGCTGATCAACAAGGCCATGATCACCGCCAGCACGGTGAACCAGTTGCGCCGCGCCTTGACGGCAAGGTAACCCCAGAGCACGATACCGGTGGTCTGCGCGTGGTTGCTGGGCAGCCCGTAGGTCGGTTCCTCGACCAGTTGTCGCACACGGGTCGGATCAGGTCTCGGCAGTTTGAGCAGCGACTTGACAAACTCGTTGACCCACGACGACAGCATCATCAGCACCAGCAGCCGAATGCCCCAGCGCCGGTTGACGCACCAGAAGATCAACGTCAGGATCACCATGTACGCTTCCGGGTTGCCAAGCCAGGTGACAGCCAGGAAGAACGTATCCAGCGGCGCGCTGCTGAACGACTGGATCCAAAGGATGATGTCCGTGCCCCAGGTCTGGAGTCCGAGGAATTGTTCCATGGCGAGCCTTGATGCAGTGTATCGCGTGTTTCGTATTATGTATTTCGTGCTTGTAGCGGATGAGGCTGCAAGAATGCGAGACTATGCGTTGGTCAAGCAGATTGGGTGATGCAAGGAAGCGTTTGCGCTACGAAGCACACAATACGCACTACGTGATACGCATCACGCACCCGCCAACCGGCGCACCACCGCCATCAGCAACTCCGTCCCAGCCACCATGTCGGCGACGGCGATGTGTTCGCTGGGCGTGTGCACATCTTCCATGCCGGTGCTGATGACCACGCAGGCGATGCCGGCCGCGTTGTAGATGTTGCCGTCGGTGCCGCCGCCGCTACTGCAAAGCACGACCTCGTGGCCCTGCTCGCGCGCCGCCGCTGCCGTTGCCTGCACGATGGGAGCTCGCTCCGACAGTTGGTAGGCGTCATAGGCCCGCTTCACGTCGCAATCGACGCTGGTGTGGTGTCTTTCGGCAGCCTTGGTGAAGGCGTCGAGGATCGACTGGGTCAGCCGTTCCAGCTTTTTCGGATCACGGCTGCGTGCCTCGCCGACCACCCGTACCCGGTCGGGCACGATGTTGCGGGCTGTGCCGCCTTCGATGATGCCGATATTCGACGTAGTCTCAATGTCGATGCGACCCAGCGGCATGGCTGCGATGGCCTCCGCGGCGACGCGGATCGCGTTGATGCCGCGCTCCGGCTCAGCGCCGGCGTGTGAGCTGACGCCATGAACGGTGAAGATCAGACTGTCCTGGCCCGGCGCCGAGACTACCAGGTGCCCGGCGGGACCGCCTGCGTCCAAAACGACACCCTGGCGGGAGCGCAGCTTGCCGGTGTCCAGATGTCGCGCGCCGTAAAGACCCAGCTCTTCGCCAACGCTGATGACCACCTCTAGCGGTGGGTGCGCCAGTGTCTGCTCGCGCAGCGTTTGCAGCACCTCCAGAATTGCAGCGACACCCGACTTGTCGTCACCGCCCAGAATCGTGTTGCCGGCGCTGTAGATCACGCCGTCGCGGATCACCGGTTCGATGCCGGTGTCAGTGCCGACCGTGTCCATGTGTGCGCTGAGCAATAGCCAGTCGCCATCAGTGCCGTTCAGCCGGCCGATCAGGTTGCCGATCTCGTCGAACTCGGTCGTGAAACCGAGGGCTTGCAGCCGTGCGGCAAGATGGCGACCGATCTCGGCTTCCTGCCCGCTGGGGCTGTCGATGCGAACCAGTTCCAGGAAAGTGTTGACAAGGCGATCTTGGTTGATCACGAAAGAACCTCGGGAAGATGTAATTGATTAAGGAAGGGAGAACCAGTGCGCGGGTGCTCAACGATGAGGAGATTATAACACAGGAACGGTCTGTGGACAACGGGGGCCAGCAGGCATGGCGGTTCCGGCTGGTCTCCCGACCAGGTTGTCGCGCTTGCAGCGACCACTCCGAAGGCGGTCAGGAAACTTCCCGGAACGCAAGGGGAAGAACCTACACGACCTGCCCGCGCTTGACGACCGTCTCCACCAGGTTCGTGCCGTAGCGGTAGCCCAGGTGGCGGTAGTCGGGGATATCCAGCACCAGGATGTCAGCCTGCTTGCCAACTTCCAGGCTGCCCAGGTATTCGCCCAGGCTGAGCGCGTACGCGGCGTTGATCGTCGCGGCGTTGATCGCCTCGGCCGGCGTCAGCTTGAGGGCGCGGCATGCCAGCGCGATGATGAACTGCATCGACTCGCACCAGCTTGTGCCGGGGTTGAGGTCGCTGGCCAGTGCCAGCGCGCCGCCAAGATCGATCAGCCGGCGCGCGTTGGTGTAGTGGTCATGACCCAGCCCGAAGGGCGTGCCAGGCAGCGAAACGGCGATGGTGTTCGAGGCTGCCAGCGCCTGAAGCTGTTCATCGGTGGTGCAGACCAGGTGATCCGCGCTGACCGCGCCCAGCTCGACGGCCAGCGATGTCCCGCCCAGCGGTTCGAACTCGTCGGCGTGGATCTTCAGACTGAGACCCATCTCGCGCGCGGCTTCCAGGATCCGGCGGCTCTGCGCCACGTCGAACGCACCGACCTCGCAGAAGACGTCGCAGAAATCGGCGGCGCGGATGTTGTACTCGCTATCGGGCGTCTCGACGATGTAGCGCAGGTCACCGATGGCCGGTAGCATTTCGTTGACCACCAGATCGACGTAGGCGTCGGTGCGGCCAGCATACTCGGCCGGCACGGCGTGCGCGCCGAGAAAGGTGGGGATCAGGTCCATGGGATGCTGCTCATCCAGCACGCGGATCGCGTCCAGCATCTTCAGCTCAGTCACGGTGTCCAGCCCGTAGCCGGTCTTGATTTCTGCGGTGGTGGTGCCGTGCATCAGCATCATGTCCAGCCGCGGCAGGGTTTCGTCGATCAGGTCGTCCAGTGAGGCAGCGCGGGTGGCGCGCACGGTGTTCATGATGCCGCCGCCGGCTTGCATGATCTCCAGATAGGTCGCGCCGGCGATGCGCAACTCGAACTCACTGGCCCGGTCGCCGGCCCACAGCGCGTGGGTGTGCGGATCGACGAAGCCGGGTGTCACGACCTTGCCGCGCGCATCGATCACGACCGCCGCGTCCGGGTTCGTCAATCTGCGCCAGCACGTCGGCTGTCGTCCCGACGGCGACGATCTGGCCGGCCAGGCAGGCCACCGCGCCATCGTCGCAGCAGGCCAGGATCGGCCAGGGCCGCGCCCCGCTTAGGTCCGTCAGGGCTGGCGCAGGTAAGCAGGTGGGCGGCGTTGAGAATCAGCAGGTCAGCATCCATGGAGTGGGCCTTTCTTGTTTCAGGTGGCAGGTGCGAAGTGAGGTGACAGTCACTTTCCGAAAGTGACTGTCACCTCGCGCAACATCATCTCCCGGCATCGTATCATGTCACAGCCGCGGCGTCAAAGCGCGACGCGGGGCGGTGGCGGGCAGGTGATTTGCCGTTCGTGCCCACAGGCGCGATAATGCGACAGACCCTGACCGGGCGAGCTTGTCTCGCCTTTTTTGAACACTATGAACCGGCAAGAGCGCATCGATCTGATTCTGGACCACTTCGAGCACCCGCGTTTTCGCGGGCGTCTTGATGTGCCATGGCACGGCTGTCACCGGCGGCAATCCCGGCTGCGGCGACACGGTCACGGTTTACATGACCGTCCCCGAACCGGGCGATGCGGTGCAGCTTGCCTTTGAAGGCGACGGCTGCACGGTCAGCCAGGCGGCCGCGTCCATGGTGATGCAGATGATGCAAGGCCGCACGTTGCGCCAGATCGACGAGGCGACGGCTGAGCCGCTGCTGGAGATGATCGGGCCGGACATCGCCGCGGCCCGCCGAAACTGCTCGCTGCTGGCCTTTAATGCGGTCAAAGAAGCCGGCCGCCAGCTTCAGCAGCAACAGATGTTGACAAGGTAACTGGTTCGTAGTAGCGACTTCAGTCGCTACTACGAACTTGACTGATTGGATGACAGTGATGACGAGCATTGAGACGATTCGAGCGAGTTTTCCCATCCTCCAGCGGGTGGTCAACGGCCATCAGTTGGCATATCTGGATAACGCCGCCAGCTCGCAGAAGCCGCTGGCCGTCTTGCAGGCGATGGACGACTACTATCGCAACACCAACGCCAACGTCCATCGCGGCGTGCACACGCTGAGCGAGGAGGCGACGGCGCTGTACGAAGGCGCACGCGGCCGCATCGCCCGTTTCATCAACGCCGGCAGCAGCAAGCAGATCATCTTCACCCGCAACGCGACCGAGGCCATCAATCTGGTGGCGTATAGCTGGGGACTGGACAACCTCGGCCCGGGCGACGAGGTGCTGATCACCGAGATGGAGCACCACGCCAACATCGTGCCCTGGCAGTTGATCTGCCAGCGCACCGGCGCTACGCTGCGCTATGTGCCCATCGACGCCCGCGGCAGTCTGCGCCTCGACCTGCTGGATGAGTTGCTGACCGAGCGCACCCGGCTGTTCGCGTTCGTGGCCATGTCCAACGTGCTGGGGACGATCAACCCGATCGTCGAGCTGGTAGCCAGGGCGCACGCGGTCGGCGCGCTGGCGCTGGTGGATGCGGCGCAGAGCGTTCCGCACATGCCAGTGGACGTACAGGCGCTGGATTGCGACTTCCTGGTGTTCAGCGGTCACAAAATGTGCGGGCCGACCGGTATCGGCGTGCTCTACGGCCGCCGTGAGCTGCTGGAAGAGATGTCGCCGTTCATGGGCGGCGGCGACATGATCCGCGAGGTGCACATGGACGGCTCGCGCTGGAACACGCTGCCCTGGAAATTTGAAGCCGGCACACCGGCCATCGCCGAAGTGCATCGGTCTCGGCGCGGCGGTGGACTACCTTACTAGTCTGGGGATGGGCTGGGTGCGCGAGCAGGAACATGCGCTGGTCAGCTACGCGGTCGAGAAGCTCGCTCAGGTCGAAGGGCTGCGCATCATCGGGCCGGACGGCGAGCAGCGCGGCGGTGTTGCGGCATTCACGCTGGACGACATCCACCCGCATGACATCGCGGCGATCCTCGACTCTGAAGGCATCGCGATCCGCGCCGGCCATCACTGCGCGCAACCAATCCACGACCATTTCGGAATTGCAGCCACGGCGCGCGCCAGCTTTTACTTCTATAATACGTTTGACGAAGTCGACCGGCTGGTAGCGGCGCTGGAAAAAGTACAATCGGTGTTCAGCTTCTAACTATGGACCAACTCTACCGCGAGGCAATCCTCGATCACTACAAATATCCACGTCACAAGGGACATCTTGACGAGCCCGACGTGTCCTATCACGACCACAACCCGTTCTGCGGCGACGAGATCACGCTGGAGTTGCAGATCGTTGACGGCGTGGTGGTGGATGCCGCGTTCGACGGCCGTGGCTGCGCCATCAGCCAGGCGTCGGCGTCGATGATGACCGAAGAGATCATCGGCAAGCCGTTGGAGGAGTTGCGCGGCTGGACCAAGGAAGACATCCTGGACCTGCTGGGCATCGAAATCGGCCCGGTGCGCCTGAAGTGCGCGCTGCTGCCACTGAAGGCGCTGAAGGCCGGCGTCTGGGGTGTCGAGGACTGGCCAAACGAAGAATAACATTAGCGAGGAAAACAAACAAGCATGTCAAGGTTAGTGGAAGTAGCTGTCGCGGGCGAGATACCCGTGGGCGGCAGGAAAAGCACCAACATCGACGATCTGGAGATCGCGATTTTCAACGTTGACGACGAACAGTTCTATGCCGTGGAAGATGTCTGCACCCATGACAGCGGGCCGCTGGGTGAGGGCGAAATCATCAACACCTATGAGATCGAGTGTCCCCGTCACGGCGGGCGCTTCGACATGCGCACCGGCAAGGCGCTGGTGATGCCTGCCTTTGAACCGATCGAAGCCTTTGAGGTCGTCTGCAAAGACGGCAGGATCTATATCGAGATTGACTGGTAAAGCAAGAGGAGAGATTGAAATGACTATTAATGACCGAGAAGTCCGCGAAGCAATTCGCGCCAGTGTGATCGACCCGGAGATCGGCCTCAACATTGTCGACCTGGGCCTGATCTACGGGGTGGAAGTCGATGAGAGTTCGATCTTCATCGACATGACTCTGACCAGCCCCGGCTGTCCGGCCGGCCCGCAGATCATCTACGATGTGAAGAACACCGTCAAGCGCAAGTTCCCCGAGGCCGACCGAGGTCGCGGTCAACATCGTCTGGCAGCCGTTCTGGTCGCCAGAGATGATGAGTGAGTGGGCCAAGGAAGAGCTGGGCATCTTCTAGGCAAGGCAGCCGGTATCCCGGCGTTTCCTGCAGATTGAATGAGACACAGATACGTTTCCTTTGACCTATCTGTGTCTCTTTCAATCTGCGAGTCGATTCATCCCCCTTTCGTCCCGCAATACAGCGCTTGACCTCCCGCCCATTCCGCACCCTTCTGCTTCTCTACCTGGCCGGCCTGGCTGTTTACGGCGTGTTGGCCGGGCCGCGGCTGGTCGCCCGTCCTCCCCACGAACACATCGCACTGGCTGAGGCATTGCTGCACGGCCGGCTGGCCATCGATCCATCCCTGGCATTTCTGGATCTGGCCGAGTTCGGCGGGCGTCTCTACGTTCCCTATCCGCCCGCGCCGGCCGCGCTATTCCTGCCAACGGTCGCGGTGTTTGGGCGCAACGTCTACCACGGAGTGTTGCACGTCGCGCTGGCCGCGGCCATCCTGCCGGCCTTCTACCTGGCGCTGCGCCGATTCACCTCTGAGACCGAGCACAGCGAGCGCGAGCGGCTGTGGCTGGTTGCACTGCTGGCCTTTGGCACGCCGGTCGCCGCGCTGGCAGCCAACAGCAACGTCTACTACACCGGTCAGATCGCCGCGGTCGTTTTCTCCTGTCTCTATCTGGCTGCGGCCTGGCGCGGCCGACTGCCGGTCTGGGCCGGCCTGGCGCTGGGCGCGGCCTACCTCTCGCGCAGTGCTGTGATCCTCGCATTCCCCATCGTTCTGGCTGAGATCTGGCGCGCCCGCCCGGCTCGCTCAGCCGGCGACTCCTTTTGGACCAGCAAAACCGGCGCGCTGCTGCGTTTCTCGGCCGGGCTGGGCGCGATGCTGGCGTTGTCCGGCCTCTACAACTGGTTGCGCTTTGGCAACCCGCTGGAGTTGGGCTACGGCTATCTTGGCTGGCGCACCGATCCTGAGATCGTGCGCTGGGGTCTGTTCAGCTACACCTACCTGGAACGCAATCTGCACGCCGCGTTCACCAGCCTGCCGGTGCTGCTGCCCGCGTTCCCCTTCGTCACCTTCAATCCCGAGGGGCTGAGCCTGTTGATCACCACGCCTGTGCTGGTCATGCTGCCCTTTCTGCGCGGCTGGACGTTGACTGCCTGGGCGGCCTTGCTGAGCAGCGGGTTGATCTTCCTGACCGCGCTGCTGTATGCCAACACCGGGTTTGCCCAGTACGGCTATCGCTACGCCGCCGACTTCCTGCCGTTCCTGATCCTGGCGATGGCGCTGGCCGGCTTGCGCGTGATCGGCTGGCCGATCAAGGCGCTGATTCTGTTCGGCGTGGTGGTCTGTCTGTGGGGCGCAGCGCACGCCGGCTGGTACCCGTTCACGGCGGAGCTGGACCTGCGCATCAAGCAGCACACACTGCTGCGTTATCGCTGAGCCATACTTGACGTCAGCGGTCTGGCCGTGCTATTCTTCCACGACCCTTCGACGGCCAACCTTGTAACTGGCATCGATATCCCAAGCGGAGGTACGAGTGAGCAGCGCAATCAACATTTTAGGCTGGCGGGAAATATTGGCTCGGGTGATGGATGGTTTCCAGGTTCAGGAAGACGTCAGCCCGGTCTGGCTGGTCAACCCGGCCACCAATCGCCCACTGAAGCTGAACCAGCTTTACCCTGAGGTCGGGCTGGCGATTCGTTTCGTGGGACTGACTGCCAAAGGCCAGCCTCGCCAGAGCGACGACGAGGCGCAGACCGAGGCTCAGCGCGACGAGATACGCGGCTGAGCTTTGCAGTCAGAACAACACCGAACTGCTGCTGATCGATCCCGACTACCCACATCCGCCCGAGCAGTTTCAGCGCCTGCGCAGCACGCTGAGCCGCTTGTCGCGTACCCTGGCGCAGAGTGACCGCCCGGAGGCCGACAAGCTGACGTTCATGCCGCGGCTGGCCGATGCACGCGCCCGGCTGGACGACATCAGTCGGCGGGTGCGCAGCCCGGAGGATCTGGCGCTATTTGCCGATCTCTGGCGTGACCGGGAGGCCGATGTGTTTGCCGCGACCCGCCAGGCTGCTCCTGCGCGCGCCAGCGGCCCGGCGCCTACCTTCGAACCGGGCCAGGTGGTGCAGCACGAGCGTTTCGGCAAGGGCGCAGTGATCGCGGTCAACGGCGCGGGGCCGGACGCCCAGGTCACCGTCCACTTCGCCGACGACACCCAGCGCACCTTCCTCGCCGGTCTGGTGGCTGACAAACTGGTGCCCCAGTGATCGGTGATCGGTAATCGGACTTCTGCTTTGAAAATAGCGCCTCACTGTCACACCTGCCCTGGTGGGCGGCGCCAGGGTTGCGAGCCGTCTGCGGCGAAGCAATCTCTCGGCTTTACCAGAGAGACTGCTTCGGCGGCTGCCGCCTCGCAGTGACACCATGGCAGGTGAGCCGTCAGTGCTCCGCTCTTTTCATCCATCGGAGTGCCGGCAGGCCGGCCCGGCGGCGGACTTCTGACCTCTGACCTCTGACTGTTTACCGATTACTGATCACCGATTACTTTCCCCAACGCGGAGCACTCATGGACAACTCCCCCACTTTGTACGCCATGCTCAACGGTGAGCTGCTGCCGGCCGATCGGGCCGGTTTTCACGTTGCCAACCAGTCGCTGGTAGACAGCTTTGGCATCTACGAGACGGTCAAGCTGGAGGGTGGACGGTTCTTCCACCTCGACTGGCATCTTCGGCGGCTGGGCGAGTCGGCTCACATTCTCAACCTGGAGTTGCCGGCGTCGCTGGAGGAGATCGGCGACTGGTGCCGCCGGCTGGCGGCGACCTCGTCCGGTTTTGGTTTGTTGCGCATCGTCTCCTATGGCAGCGATGGCGTCCACGGGCCGCAGTGTGGCATCTACATGAAGCCGCAGCCGAAGCTGGCTCCTGCGCTGTTCGATCCCGGCGTCTGGCTGGTCAGCAGCGATGGCGAACGCACGTGGCCGCTGGCCAAGTCCACCAACTGTCTGGCGCAGGCGCTGGCCCGCTTCAAGGCGCAGAGCCTGGGCGCGTACGAGGGGCTGATCGTGGACCGCCACGGCCACATCACCGAGGGCAGCACCTGCAACCTGCTGGTGGTGCGCGACGGAGTGCTGCTGCGCCCGCTGGAAGGCACTGCGCTGGAAGGCGTCACGGAGAACATCACGGTCGAGCTGGCGATGGCCGCAGGCATCCCCGTGCAGCGGGTGGCCCTGCCGCTGGCTAAGCTGGCAAGTTGGGACGAGGCATTCATCACCAGCACCAACCGCCGCATCATGCCCGTGCGCCAGATCGACGACACGCCATTGCGTACCAGTCCGGGCCCGGTGACGAAGCAGTTGATGGCAGCCTTCGGCGACTACGAGAAGACGCGCGGCTGGGGAGAATAGGGTGGTCCGCTCTGTGTGTGCGTGAGAAGTGCGACTTTTTCGAAAAAGTCGCACTTCTCATTCCTGCAAGCCGCGCCGATAACGTGGTGGCGCACCGCTTCGATTCTGCGCAATCCCGCTTCATCCTTTGTGCTTTGCCTGCAGTAATGTTACAATTGGGCCAATTGACACACCGCGTCATAAGCTGCCCTTGGCAGGCACAAGAGGAGAAACCACGATGCTAGACTTCCAGTTCAACGACGAACAGCGCATGGTGCGCGATCTGGCTCACCAGTTTGCTGAGAGGGAAATCAAACCGGTCGCCGAGCACTACGACACCAGCGGCGAGTACCCCTGGCCGCTGATCCGTAAGGGCCTCCAGCTTGGCCTGATGAACGTCAACATCCCCGAAGAGTACGGCGGTCCTGGCCTGGACGTGCTGGGCGAGTGCATTGTCAACGAAGAGCTGGCCTGGGGCTGCTCCGGCATCCAGACCGCCATGATGCTCAACAGCCTGGCAAGCTGGCCTATTATCCTGGCCGGCAACGAAGACCCAGAAGAACAAGTACCTGGGCGACTGGCTGATGGACAGCGGCAAGATGGCTGCCTACGGCCTGACCGAACCGGCCGCCGGCTCCGACGTCGCTGGCATCAAGACCACGGCGATCCGCAAGAACGGCGCCTACATCCTCAACGGCAGCAAGACCTGGATCACCAACGCGCCGGTTTCCGATTGCTTCGTCATCTTCGCCAAGACCGATCCCGGCGCCCGCCACCGCGGCATGTCGGTCTTCGTGGTGGAGAAGGACTGGCCCGGCGTCAGCACCGGCAAGCCGATCCACAAGCTGGGCCAGCACGCTGCCTGGACCGGTGA
Source organism: uncultured Chloroflexia bacterium (assembly GCA_963707275.1). GTDB lineage: Bacteria > Chloroflexota > Anaerolineae > JAAEKA01 > JAAEKA01 > JACKBK01. The sequence continues at coordinate 40,248 of CAVPPH010000015.1, read as the reverse complement.
AGTGTTCCTGCAGGATGTCGAGGTGCCGGTCGAGAACCGGCTGGGCGAGGAAGGACAAGGCTTCATGATCGCCATGAAGGTCTTCGACCGCAGCCGGCCCACCGTTTCGGCAGCCGCGGTCGGTGTCGCCCAGCGGGCGCTGGACGAGGCAGTCCAGCTACGCCAACGAGCGGCACGCCTTCGGCAAGCCGATCTCCAGCAACCAGGGCATCAGCTTCATGGTGGCTGACATGGCGATGGGCGTCGAGGCTGCTCGCCTGCTGGTCTACAAGTCGGCCTGGCTGATCGATCGTGGCGAAAACAACGTCAAGGAGGCCGCTTTTGCCAAGGCGTTCGCCGCCGATGTGGTGATGAAGGCCACCACCGACGCGGTGCAGGTCTTCGGCGGCTACGGCTACAGCGCCGAGTATCCCGTCGAGAAGCTGATGCGCGACGCCAAGATCTACCAGATCTACGAAGGCACGTCGCAGATCCAGCGAGTGATCATCGCCCGCGAGCTGTTCAAGTAGTCCCCACCAGAAGTTCGACTTTTTCTGCAAAGTCGAACTTCTCCCGTCCGCTCCACACCAGAAGCTCAACTTTCCTGAAAAAGTTGAGCTTTTTCGTTGCCACGCCCAAGTTCTTACGTGTTTGTTACACCGGTAGAAGAATGCGAGCAATCCCACGTCATGCGCACGTGCTGCCTTTTACAATGAAGTCCACTCATTCCGTGACGGAGGTATGCATGCAATACAGACAATCCAAGAAGTTGTTCCTTAGCCTGAGTTTGTTGGTGCTCGTGAGCATTGTTCTGGCGGCCTGCGGCGGCGAGCCGAACACGACAGTGACGTCGGCTGTCACACCGATCAACGAGGTGGCCCAGGCTGCGCCGACCGCAACCGAGCCGCCGGCTACGATAGCGCCGACAGACACGCCTGAGCAGCCCACCGATACGCCGATGCCGGTGGCAACTGAGGCGCCGCTGGCAACAGACACTGCGCCGCCGCCGACCGACACCGCGTTGCCTCCCACTGACACGCCCGAACCGGCGCCGGCGGTGGTCAACGCTTTCGGCCAGACCGAGGAGGGACTTTACTTCCGCGGCAACCCGGCAGCGGCAGTAACTGTCATTGACTACTCGGACTTCCTCTGAAGCGCGTGCCGTGGATACGTGCTATCCACTGAACCGCAGCTGGTGGCCGACTACGCAGACACCGGCCTGATCCGCTACGTCTACTACCCGATGCTGGATCACGCGCCGACCCAGAAGACCTATGAGGCAGCCGAGTGCGCTGGCCAGCAGGACCCCCAGGCGTTCTGGACCATCCACGACCTGTTATACGAGGAACAGGATCGGCTTTGGAGCGCTGACAGCGACGTATACGTTGACTTTGCCCAGCGGGCCGGCGTCGCCGATCTGGATCAATTCCGCCAATGCCTCGACAGCGGACAGTTTGCGGACAAGGCTATCGAACTTGATCGTGCGCGCCGCGCTGAGAGTATCCGCCTGCGGCCTTCGTTCGACATCGACGGCACGTTGATCCCCGGCGCGCAGTCGTACGGGCAGCTCAGCCAGCTCATCGACGCCGCGCTGGCCAAGCAGTAAGACAGGGATCAGCGCAGAGACGCAGAGAGCGCAGAGATCGTTCAGAATCTCTGCGCTCTCTGCGTGTTGAAAGACGCCGGGGAATCTGTCCTGAAAGATGCTGTAGTGAACTCTTAGCAAATCCGCGGCAGTTGCTCGCCGCTGATCATGTCTACGACGCGTGAGCCGCCAATGCGGCTGCGTAGTACCACCCGGTCGCGGTGCTCCTCCGTTACTTCACCGATGACAGCCGCCTCGCTGCCCAGCGGATGCGCGCGCATCGCCATCAGCACAGCATCAGCCGCTTCCGGCGCGACAATCGCCAGACATTTGCCCTCGTTGGCCACGTAAAGCGGATCCAGCCCCAGAATTTCACACGCGCCGCGCACCTGATCCCAGATCGGGATCGCTGCCTCTAGCAGGCGGATGCCGACGCCTGCTGAGCTAGCGATCTCGTTGAGCGCGCTGGCCACGCCGCCGCGTGTCGGGTCACGCAGCACATGCACCTGCTCGCCGCCCGCGTCCAGCATCGCCCTTACCAGGTCGTGCAGTGGCGCCGAGTCGCTGGCCAGGGTGGTCTCGAACGCCAGCCCCTCGCGCACCGACATGATCGCGATGCCATGTACCGCAATTGCGCCGCTGACCAGCACCAGGTCGCCGGGCCGGGCGCGCGTCGGTGAAATCTGCACGCCGGCCGGGATCAGCCCGATGCCGGTGGTGTTGATGTAGACGCCGTCGCCCTTGCCGCGATCCACCACCTTGGTGTCGCCGGTGACAATCGGCACACCTACGGCCTGCGCCGCGCCCTGCATCGACTGCACGACCCGCCACAGATCCTCCATGGGCAGCCCCTCCTCCAGAATTAGCCCGGCCGACAGCGCCAGCGGCTGCGCGCCGCACATGGCCAGGTCGTTGACCGTGCCATGCACCGCCAGCGAGCCGATGTCGCCGCCGGGAAAGAAGAGCGGGCTGATGACGAAGGAGTCGGTGGAGAAGGCCAGCCGCGCGCCGTTGACCTCTAGCAACGCGCCGTCGTGCTGCTGCACAAGCTGTGGGTTGTCGAACGCCGGCAGGAACATGCGCTCGATCAGCATCTGCGTCAGCCGTCCGCCGCCGCCGTGGGCCAGCGTGACGGTCGGGTAGTCGCTGATGGGAATGGGACACTGCATATTGGCTAGGATATCAGACATAGACCGGGCTTTCGCAGAAGTTCAACGGTCAGGAGGTCGCCAGGAAATGCTGAGAGGCATCTGGTCGGGCGCAATGCCGGGGATGATCACAGCGGCGGGCTGGCCGTCTGGAACGGATGTCACGTACCAACTGGCCGTGGATTTGCCGGAAGCGCGTGCGTGTACAGCGGTCGTCAGGAGCAAAGCTTCATCGGTCAGTGGCGCAAAGCCGGCGCTGTGTACGTTCTTGCCGACCTGCTGGTAACCAGTTCCATCGGGGTGCACGACTCCGACTGCAGCCGGTGATGCTTCGTCGAAGGCGATCCACTGGCCGTCGGGAGACCATGCAGGGTGTTCGATCAAAGCCGGCAGGTCGAGAATCAAGGTCGCGTTGGCGCCAGTGGCATCGGCCAGATAAAACTCGCCGTCGTGAACGTATGCCACCCGCGCGCCATCCGGCGACACGGCCGGGCTGGCATCGCACAGCGACGGCTCGGTCCACGGCGCCAGCGCACCACTGCTGATCGTTAACACATAGAGGTTGCAGTCTTGCTCTGAATAGTAGTTCTGGAACAACAACATGGCCGGCGACAGCCAGCTCATATCGCTTTTCATGCCCGGCATCACGGCCGTCAGATTGCCCAACCCTTTGTCGTCAGTCGAGTACAGGGTGATGTTCGAGCCGTTGATCTGTCCCTCGGTTGAGGCGGCGACCTTCTGGCCATGCTCTGTCACACCAGCCACAGCCAGCAGCTTGCTGTCAGGCGACCAGGCGGTCTCGCGGACGAAAGCCAGCGAGGCGAACCGGCGCAACTGGCGGCTGGGTGGGGAGAACAACGCCAGATGGTCCTTCGGTTCGTTTGCGGCCAGCACGGCGGCGGTACTGCCATTCGGCGCCCAGTCAAGGTTGACCACGTTCCACTCTTCAGGATAGAGCGAAAGCGTGAGAGGTGACGGACAGGGATCGCCGGTCACCAGACAGTTGGCCGGAATGGCATCGATCCGTGCGCCGTTGGCCGTGGGCAGATAGATCTGGCCATAGGCCGAGTCTGGGAGCGTCTGTGGAGGTACGCATGAAGTCAGCAGACCCGCAGCCAGAAGCGCAACTGCCACACAAATGGATCGTTTCATTGAAGTCCGGCTACCGGTTCGACAGCCGTTCGGTGGTAGGCGTAATAGGCTGCGCACGCGCCCTCGGAGGAGACCATCGGCGCGCCCAGCGGACGCTCCGGCGTACACAGAGACGCCGAACGCGCTGCACTGGTGCGGCTTCTTCAATCCCTGCATGATCTGGCCGGCGATGCAGAGCGGCGACTCCTGCGCCATGATATCTCCGACCTCGAAGCGACGCTCGGCGTCGTAGTTGGCGTATTCGGGTCGCAGCGTGTAGCCGCTGTTGGGGATCAGCCCGATGCCGCGCCATTGGCGGTTTCCCGTCGCGAACACCTGACTGACCAGCCGCTGGGCTGCCTGGTTGCCTGCGCGCGTGACGGCGCGCGCGTACTGGTTCTCGACGCCCCAGCGTCCTTCCTCCAGCGCGAGCAGCGTCATGTAGATCCCTTGCAGCAGATCCAGCGGCTCGAAGCCGGTGACCACGATCGGCACGTGGTAGCGCGCCGCGATGGGCTCGTACTCCCAGTAGCCCATGACCGCGCAGACGTGGCCGGCCGCCAGAAAGCCCTGCACCAGGCTGTCCGGCGAGCTGAGGATCGCCTCCATGGCCGGCGGCACCAGGACGTGCGAACAGAGGATCGAGAAGTTGTCCAGGCCCAGCTGCTTCGCCTGCCAGACGGCCATGGCGTTGGCCGGCGCGGTGGTCTCGAAGCCGACGGCGAAGAAGACCACCTGCCGGTCTGGGTGCTTCTGCGCCAGCTTGACGGCATCCAGCGGCGAGTAGACCATGCGCACGTCGCCGCCGCCAGCCTTGACGCTCAGCAGGTCGGTCTGGGAGCCGGGCACGCGCAGCATGTCGCCGAAGGAGGTGAAGATCACCTCCGGCCGGCGGGCGATGGCGATCGCCTTGTCGATCAGCTCCAGCGGCGTGACGCAGACCGGGCAGCCGGGGCCGTGCACCAGCGTCACCGCGTCTGGCAGCATGGCGTCGATGCCGAACTTGATCAGCGTGTGCGTCTGCCCGCCGCAGACCTCCATCAGCGTCCACGGCCGGGTCACAGTGTCATGAATGGCGCGTACGAACTTCTGCGCCTCGGCCTCGCCGCGATATTCGTCGACGTATTTCATGCCTATTCCTGCGCAATCTCCAGTTCCGCCAACTCGTCCATCTGGCGCAGAAACTCGAATACCTCCTGCGCCTCGGCCTCGTCGACGACGCTGATGGCAAAGCCGACGTGCACGACCACGTAGTCGCCTAGCCTGACTTCCGGCACGTACGCCAGGCAAACTTCCTTGACGATGCCGCTGAAATTGACCTTGCCCATGGTCATGCCCAGCGGGTCTTCGCTGATCTCAACTACTTTTCCGGGAACACCGAGACACATTTTCTGACCTCGTTCTGGAGGTTATCGGTAGTCCGTAATGCGTAATGCGTGATCCGCAGCCGACTACCGTCGATACTGATTACTGTTCACTGTCTACTGATTACTGAACTGCGCTGCCGCCACCGCAATCTGACCGAGACTGATGCCGCCGTCGTTGGGTGGAACCTGGCGGTGCAGCAGTACTTCAAATCCCGCAGCGCGCAGCCGCTGCGCGCTGCGTTCGAGTAGCAGGCGATTCTGGAAGCAGCCGCCGCTCAGAGCGACGCGCTCTTCGCCGATCTCTTGCGCTGTGGCGACAATCGCCTCCACCAGCGCGTTGTGGAAGCGTGCAGCCATCATACCAGAGGACACACCGCGCCGCAAGTCGCCCAGGATCTCCTCGACGGTCGGTTGCCAGTCGAGGGTCAACGTTGAGGGTTGACTGGCTGAGGCGGCAAGATGGATGCTATAGGCGCTGTTTTCGCGGGCATCGGCGGCAAATTCTAGCGCCATCGCGGCCTGGCCTTCGAACGTTACCTGCTGGTGCAAACCGATCAGCGCGGCTACGCCGTCAAACAGGCGCCCGGCGCTCGTGGTGATCGGCGCATTCAGGCCGCGCTGCAGCATCTGCGTCAAAACCTGACGCTCGCCTGGTTCAAACGCTTTCACCGGCGCCAGATGTTCCCAGTCCAACACCTTGTCGCCAAACAGCTCCCAGAGCATGGCAAACGCGACCCGGCGCGGCTCCTTGACCGCCGTGTCGCCGCCCGGCAACCGGAACGGTCGTAGGTGCGCCACCCGCTGGAAATCACGCGGCATCGCCCAGCAAAAACTCACCGCCCCAGATCGTCCCATCCAGCCCGTAGCCGGTGCCATCCCACGTTACCCCCAGCGCCGGCCCGTCGATCCCATTCTCTGCCAGACAAGCTGCCAAGTGTGCATGGTGGTGCTGGACGGGGAGCAGAGAAGGAAATACGGGAAAGGAAGGAAATGGGGGAAGATCTGGCGAGGGAGTTTCTCGACCCGCAGATTTCGGTGACTGGTCCGGTTTCCGGATTTCCCTGTTTTCCCTCGTTTCCCTTCTTTCCCTCTCCTGCGCCCACTTTGTGGACAGATACTCCGGGTGCATGTCGTGCGCGATCGCGACCGGCTGCGCTTCGTACAGCCGCAGGAAGTCGGCGATGACACGCTCGAAGGCGGCCAGTGCTTCGGGCGTCTCCAGGTCGCCGATGTGCTGGCTGATAAAGACCTGGCGGCCGACGCTCAACGCGACCGTGTTCTTCAAATGCGCCCCGACTGCCAGGATCACGGGTGCAGGTTGGCGCAGCAGTACCGGCAGCGGCGCGTAACCGCGCGCCCGCCGCACCAGCCTTGCCTGGCCCTCCATGATCCAGGCCACGCTGTCGTCCACGTGGCGCTCGATGGGCCGGTCGTGCACCAGAAACAGGTCAGCGATGTGACCCAGCCGCGCGACCGCTTCGTGCTCGTCGGTGCAGATCGGCTCGTCGCTCAGGTTGCCGCTGGTCGCCACCAATGCGTCAATGTTGTAGCTCGGTCGGAGACCGGCCACAGCGTCCAAAAGCAGGTGGTGCAACGGCGTGTACGGCAGCATCACACCCAGCGTCGGATTGCCTGGCGCGACGGCATCTGCCACCGATGCGTCATCCCGTCGCGGCAGCAACACAATCGGAGCCTCCGCAGATGTCAGCAGCGCTTCCGCCTCCGGTGACACGACACACAACGAGCGCGCCATTTCCAGATCGCGCACCATGACCGCAAACGGCTTATCACGCCGCGGTTTGCGCTCGCGCAGCCGGTCGATGGCAGCCTCATTCCCCGCGTCCACCATCAAATGAAACCCACCCAACCCCTTGACCGCCACGATCTGCCCGGTCAGCAAAGCATCAGCCGCTTCACGGATCGGGTCGGTCTCTCCAGCCCCCAGCCCCCACGTCCCCAGTCCTTACTCCCCACACCCCACCCCCCACGTCCCACACCCCAACCCGCGGCCCACACATCGGGCACGCGTTCGGCTGCGCATGGAAGCGGCGGTCGCGCGGATCGTCGTACTCAGCCTGACAGGCCGGACACATGACGAAACGGCGCATGGTGGTGTTGGGGCGGTCGTAGGGCAGCGCCTGGATGATGCTGAAGCGCGGGCCGCAGTTGGTGCAGTTGGTGAAGGGGTAGCCGTGGCGGCGGTCGGTGGGGTCAAGTACCTCGGCCAGACAGTCGGGGCAGGTGGCGATGTCGGGGAGAACCAGCACCGTCTTTTGGCCTGCTTCCTCGCTGTGACGGATCTCGAAGCGATCGTAGCCTCCCGGTTCCAGCCACTCTTTGTCCAGCGAGTGAACGATAGCGCGCGGTGGCAGGTCGTGCGGCAGGCGGTCCAGAAACCGCTGCACGCGCGCCTCCGGTCCTTCCACCTCGATGAACACCCCCTGGCTGTTGTTGATTACCCAGCCGGCCAGCGCCAGCTCCATGGCCAGCCGGTAGACGAAGGGGCGAAAGCCGACCCCCTGCACCGCGCCGTGGATTACCAGCCGCAGTCGTCGGGTCGGGTCGGTCGAGGGAGCATCATTGCTCGCGGACATCAGCGCTTCACAACCCGGCGCGCTGGCTCAACAGCCACGCGGCCCACGCATCCAGTCCGTCCCCGGTACGGCAGGAGACCACGAACAGCGGCGCGCGCTGGTTGACCATCTCCAGCCCGCGCTGGAAGAAGGGCAGGTCGAAGTCGAACACCGCCATCACGTCGGCCTTGTTCAGCACCACCGCGTCGGCCGCGGCAAACATCCCCGGGTATTTGTACGGTTTGTCGTGACCTTCGGGCGAACTGGCAACCACCACGTTGAGGTGCGACCCCAGAGCAAACTCGGCCGTGCAGATCAGATTACCGACGTTTTCGATGAAGAGCAGATTGGGCTGTCCCGCCAGCAGCTCCGGCAGCGCCGTGCGCACCATCGGCGCGTCCAGGTGACAGCTTCCACCGGTGTTGATCTGCACGACGTCGATGCCGGCGGCCGCCATGGTGTCGGCGTCGATGCGCGATGCCAGGTCGCCCTCGATGACCGCCGGGCGCACGTCCGCGGGCAGCCGCGCTGCGGTTGCCAGGATCAGGCTGGTCTTGCCGGCGCCCGGGGACGCCATGACATTGATCGCCAGCGTGCCGGCGGCGTCCAGCGCGGCGCGGTTCTCGGCCGCGATCTGGTCGTTGACGTTCAGGATGCGTTGTTCAACTGCTATCGTCGTCATCGATCTCAATGCTTTCCACGAAAAACTCGCGTCCGCCCTCGACCCGAACCAACACGCTTTGGCAGGCCGGGCAGGTCGGCGAGAGGGGCGGCGTTGTCTCGAAGGTAAAACCGCAGTCAAGGCAAGTCGCGTTAGCCGGCACGCGCTGGAACCGCAGCGTCGCGCCTTCGGCTAGCGTACCCTGGCTGAGGATGTCAAAATAGAACTGCACCGAGTTGTCCACCACGCTGCTCATGGCGCCTATCACCAGATCGATGGCCAGGATGCGCCGGGCGTCGGCCTGCTGCGCAGCAGCTACCGCGGTGTCAAGGATGCCCTGAGTGATCGGCAGCTCGTGCATCGCGGTCAGGCGTTCCCGATCACTTCGGAGATGAAGAAGCGCCGCTTGCCAGATGGCGTCGTCGGTATCTCATCCACCAGTTCCAGGGTGAAGGTGTTATCGGGGCCGAGGTAGCCGCGGAAGGTGTTCACGATGCGCTGGCGGTCGGCGTCGTTGAAGGTGTCGTCCACCACCAGCTTGATGAGCACGTCGTCCACGGTGCGCTGGATGACCTGGAAGGCCTGCACCGACGGAACCTGGCGGGCGAAGAAGGCGGTGAACTGGTGGACGGTCAGCCAGTGGCCGTCGGCCGTCACGAAAAGGTCGGTGAGCCTGCCTTCCAGCCGGCTGAGCCGCGGCAGCCCGCGGCCGCAGGCGCAGGGCGTCCGGTTCAGCGCGCCGACATCGTGGATGTTGTAGCGGATGAAGGGGGTCGCAGTGGCTTCCAGATTGGTCAGGACGATCTCGCCCAACTCGCCGTCGGGCACCGGCTGACCGTCGCGTACGATCTCGACGATGTGCGTCTCGGCGTTGATGTGCAGGCCGTCGTGGCGCTCGCACTCACAAGCGATCTGCATCCCGTCGCCGCCGTACTCGTTGAAGACACGCCCCGGCGCAAAGGCCCGTTCGATGGTCTCCCGCTGGTAGTCGCTGAGGGTCTCGCCGGTGGTCAGGATGGCCGGGATCGCTACGTTCAGCCCGGCGCGCAGCATCGCCTCGGCCAGATAATAGACCGTGGATGCGTAGGAGCGGAAGAGCATGGGGCGGTCGCCGCGCAGCCGCTCGACGTAGCCTGCCAGCACGTCATCGGTCATCTGTGCGGCCGAGAGCCAGCGGTGGCGCAGCATCAGCCACTCCAGGTTGCCCAGCAGCGGCACGCCGCGCAGCCCCTGGTTGGGGGCAAGTTGGAAGGTCGCGTAGGGCTGGCCGAACTGCCAGCCGGTCAGCTCCCACCAGCGGAACAGCCCGGCCCACTTTTTGGCCTTCTGCGCTTTGGTGGTCCAGTAATGCAGCCGCTCGCCGGTGGACCCGCTGGACGCGGCCTGGATCAGCTTGTCCTGCGGGAGCGAGTGGTCACGGATGTCGTCGGGAAAGTTGGCCACCAGCACGTGCTTGTCCACGACGGGGAGCAGGTGCAGGTCGTCCAGCGTGCGCACGTCCCTCGGGCGGATGCCGTGCTCGTCCATCCAGCGAGTGTAAAACGGCACGTTGCGGTAGACGTGGCTCACCAACCGGCGCAGCTTGCGCTCTTGCAAGGCGCGGATCTGCTCCGGCGACCACCACTGCGACTCCTCCAGCCCGCGCAGATAGGGCATCACGTCCCGGTAGCCGGCCAGCATCGACCCGGCCGGCAGCGCCACCGACCGCAGGAGATTGGTGTACAGGCTCATACCGGCATTATACTTCCCTTTCACCAGAACCTGCCACTGAGAGCCGAGGGCGCGAAATGGTGACGCTACCGGGCGTGTTGTCGTTAGCGAAGGAGCGTGTTACAATCCTGGAAGGTCGGTCTTGCCGGCAACCAAGACAGCAGTTGACGTTTCGACAGGAGGACTGTTTGATGGAAGCAGTACTGGACAAATACATCGAGGCAACTCCACAGTCACGGGGAGGTAAGCCGCGCATTGTCAACACTCGAATCGCGGTTGACGACATTGTATTAATGCATCTGCGCCTTGGCCAGTCGCTGCAAGAGATATCTGGCCGGTATCAGTTACCGCTTGCGGCTGTCTATTCGGCCATGGCCTTCTACTACGATCACCAGGGAGAGGTAGATCGGCGAATTGCCGAAGACATGGCATTTGCCGAGGCGTTTCAACGGCAAAACCCTTCCCCTTTGCAGGAGAAGTTGAAAGCTCTAGGTCGTGCCTGAAAGAAGTCCGATTTCACCTGGACGAAATGGTCGATCCAGACGTTGCGCGTGCATTACGCCAACATGGTATCGACGTAACGACCACTGTCGACGCCGGCTTGCGATCTGCAACCGACGAGGAACAGCTGGATTACGTTCAGGGGACTGAACGCGTCCTGGTAACCCATGATACTGATTTCCTGCGTCTTGCCGGTCGCAGCCTGGACCATCCCGGCATTGCATTCTGTAACAGGACGTCTCGATCCCTTGGCGAGATCATCCGCAGCCTCATTCTGATCTACGAAATGTTGAACCCGGAAGAGATTTCCCGACGGGTGGAGTACTTGTAGGCTCTTGGAACCTGCTTCGCCGGGGAATGTTGAAGGCTGTCAGGCAGTGGTTTGTGGACTGTCCTTCAGCCGCTCATACGCCGACGCGCAGGTCAGCCAACTCCTCCTTGCTGGTGGGCAGATCGCCGTAGGCGACGCCCACGTAGGCGTCGGTGATCTGTTGCGCCTCGCGGCTGGCGGCAGGGAAGGCCGCTTGCAGGTCGGGGAGGTACTCGTAGGCGGTGCGCGCCTTGTGGCGCGGATAGCCGCGCTTCTTGGCCAGCCGGGCCGTGTTGGCGTAGATGTTGCGCACCGACGAGCGCGGTCAACAGGTCGCTGCCCATGCCGAACTGGCCCACCAGATTGGCCGCGCCGCGCAGCCGATCGCGCACGCCGCGCAGCAGCCCGGCCAACGCATCGCCCAGTCCGGCCTCCAGATCCTCGTGCACCTCGGCTTCCTCACGTTGCCGTCTGCGTTCGCGCTGCAACACCCACAGCCCGCCGCCCAACAGCGCCGCCAGCACGCCCAGCCCACACAGCATCCGCACCGCGGTGATGAACATCTCGAACACGCGTGACACGGCCTCCGGGTCGTTCTGCTCGACCTCGATAGGGCCGACCGCCAGGAATGTCTGCAAGGCGCCCGACTCCTCCATCAGGCGGAAGCCCTCAGCGAAGAGGTTGGACAGCCAGCGCATCAGCGGCTCGAAGGGCCACAACACGATGGTGACCACCGTGGCGAAGGCGTGCAGCAGCCAGTTGCCCACCGGCGCCCAGGCGGACCGGATCGCGTCGATGCTCTCCGGGCGGGCCACCAGCACCAGCAGCAGACCGATGCCCAGCACCACCACGATGGTTCCCAGCAGGATGCCCAGCCACGTCAGGTCGAACAGCCGCCCGACGTCACCCTTGATCCGGCCCACTTCCTCCAGTCGCGCCAGCGAGACGGCGATCAGGCTGAAGAAGAAGAAGGGGAAGATGAAGGCCAGCACCTCCCGCTCGGAAGTCGCCGACAGCAGCAGCGTGCCGATTACCAGTAACAGCAGGCCGACGCGGAAAGAAAAGGAAACCGCTTCGAAATCGAACTCGCGCCGGCTAAGCGACAGGCCGCGCCACCAGAGGAAGAGCACGGTCGCCATGATCGCCCAGAAGCCGGCCCCCTGCGACGTGACCAGACCGGAGAACGCCGCCGGTATCCAGCGCATATCGCCCGCCGCCAGGCCTGGGAAGAGAAAGATGCGCCAGCCCAGCAGGATCAACACCGGCAGCGCCAGCAGCGCCGCCAGCCGCTCCACTCCGCCGCTCAGTTGCCGCCGCTCGGCGAACTCCGACCAGAAATAGAAGCCCAGCTCCGCCAGCAGCAACAGCCCGCCCAGCGCCAGCGGCGGCCAGGTGCGCGCCGGCTGGGACGAAGACGATGAAGAAGGGCGTGAACCAGCTCATCTCCGTGCCGGCGAAGGCGATGCGCAGCGTGTGATAGCGCCAGCGCGTGCGGCCGCCGGCCGGCCGGGCTGCGCCCGCAGCAAGCTGGCTCATGACCCGCCTCCCGGCAGCGTCACCGTCTCGCCGGCCGGCAGCCCGCCGGCGATGTTGCGCACCAGAATCCCTGCCAGCAGCGGATCGGACTCGTCCACCTCGTCCAGGGTTGCCAGCACGATGCGCCGGCCACGCGCGCGCAGGTCGGCCAGGGTCGCCTTCAGCGGATCGGTGACGATCGCGGTCACCACCACCAGCGTGCTGCCCCAGGGCAGCTTGGGGCTTTCCTCGCGCAGCAGGTCCTCGATCTGGCGGGTCGCCACCGGGCTGACCGCAGCCAGCGCCTCCATGATGTGCGTCAACTGGCCTGTGCTGCGGCCGGGCAGCACCTTGACCGCCTGGTCCGATTCGGGCAGCGCGCCGTTGGTGAGTATGCCCACCGGCCAGCGCTGCTCCACGGCATAGGTCGCGGCCGAGGCGGCCACGCTGACCACCCGCTCCATGCGTTCGGGGATGTAGCCCTGCCAGTGCTTGGCCAGCGTCGCCACGTTGAGGATGATGACCAGGTTCTGGGCGGTGGAGGGCTCGTAGACGCGGCTTTGCAGCGCCTGGCGGCGCGCGGTGGCCTTCCAGTGAATGCGGCGAAAGTCGTCCTCGGGGTGGTGGTCGCGCACGCCCACGGTGCGGATCGGGTCGTCGAAGAGCTGGCGCTGCGCCTTGACCGGGCCGAAGGGCTCCTTGGGCGGCAGGCCCAGATCGGTCACGCTTTCGACGCGCGGGTAGACGATGAACCACTGGCGGCTGTCGATGCGGCGCTTGCGGCTGAACAGCCCGAACAGGTCGCCCGCCTCCAGGTCGGCCGGGCCGAAGGGGAAGAAGCCGCGCTGGGTACACTGGATGCGGTAGCGGCGGTGTACCCGCTCGTACCAGCGCAGCGCGTAGACCATGCGCACCAGCCCGACGGTGGGCACGTTGGTCGGCAGCACCTCGATCCCCTCCAGCGGCAGCGCCATCGGCACACGGTCGTCGATGCGCAGCCAGCTCACCGGCAGCAGCTTGCGGTTGCTGACCGTCAGGTCCAGCTCGACCGTCTCGCCGACGAAGGCGCGCCGCTCGCTGAAGTCGCGCCGGTAGTCCAGCGCGCCCAGCGCCAGCCGGTCCCACGCCCAGGCCACGGCCGACACCAGCGCCAGCAGCCCGGCGATCAGGATCAGGCTGCCCTGGCGGAAGACCAGCCCGGCGACGAAGAGGATGATGGCGATCGCGATCCAGGCGTCGCTGAACTGGGTCTCCTTGCTGGCGTCGATGACCAGCCGGCCGCGCAGGCCGCGTGCGCCGGGGATCGCCTGCGACGCGGCCACGCCGCCGCCCATCATGGTCGGGACGACCAGCGGCGCCCGCACCGGCGCTGATTGCATGCGCTCTTTTTCGTCGGCCATCGTTACGCTTCTACCGGCACCGGCACCTCGGACACGATCTGTCCCACGACCTCCTGCGGCGTGCGGCCGCGCAGACGGGTCTGGGGGCTGATGTGGATACGGTGGGTCAGAACATAGGGCGCCAGCAGCTTGACGTCGTCGGGGATGACGAAGCTGCGGCCGCGCACGGCCGCCAGCGCCTGGCTGGCGCGGTAGAGCGCCAGCGTGCCGCGCGGGCTGACACCCAGTTCCACCGCCTGATGCTCGCGGGTGGCTCGCGTCACCCGCACCAGATACTGGCGCACCGAACTCTTCGACGCGTATGCTGCGCACCTCGGCCTGCATGGCTCGCAACTGCTCGCCTGATCACGACGGACGTCAGGCTGTCCAGCGGGTCGGACTGCTGGTAGCGCAGCAGGATGTCGTTCTCCTCCGCCTCGTCGGGGTAGCCCAGGCTGATCTGCATCAGGAAGCGGTCGACCTGCGCCTCGGGCAGCGGGAAGGTGCCCTCCAGCTCGATGGGGTTCTGCGTCGCCAGCACCAGAAAGGGGTGCGGCAGGCGGTAGGTCTCGCGGTCCACCGTCACCTGGCGCTCCTGCATCGCCTCCAGCAGCGCCGACTGGGTGCGCGGCGTCGCCCGGTTGATCTCGTCGGCCAGCAGGATCTGACTGACCACCGGGCCGGCGCGGAACTCGAACTCCTGTGTCTTCTGGTTGTAGAAGTTGATGCCGGTCACATCCGAGGGCAGCAGGTCAGGGGTGAACTGGATGCGGGCGAAGCTCAGGTCCAGCGAGCGGGCCAGCGCCTTGGCCAGCGTCGTCTTGCCGGTGCCGGGCACGTCTTCGATCAGCACGTGGCCGTCGCTGAGCATGGCGACCAGCAGCAACTCGACCATGCCATCCTTGCCGATAATGACCTTGCCGATGTTCTCTTGCAGGGCGAGGGTGGTATCTCGTATCACGCGGGATCCTTTCGTTGCCACGAAGGACTGACAGTCCTATCGATAAATGGGATTATTGTGCCTCTCGTGGGAGGACTGTCAGACCTGATAGAGCGGTACACACAGGACACCGGCAACACGCCCAATTCGTTCAAAGCTGGCCGGCGCGGGGATTATAACACCGCCGGGAAGCCTTCACAAGAGAGCGGCAACCAGGAAGTTCAACTTTTCAGGAGAAGCCGAACTTCTCATCGACGCCTCGATCACCTTTTCGGTCAGCATATGTTTGCTTCGGTCGCTCTGCTAGGTATAATGACTTCAGAACATGCATTCCACACCGAGCGACCAGTTACCCCGCCGCGGGGCTTCATCGAGCACAAGTACATGCCATCATCCCAAACCTTCGTCGCCCTTGACCTCGAAACCACCGGTCTCGACTCCGACCGCGACGCGATCATCGAGATCGGCTGCGTCCGTTTCAACGGCGACGAGGTCGTCGATCGCTTCTCGAGCCTGATCAACCCGCGGCGCAAGCTCTCCTTCTTCATCACCAGCCTGACCGGCATCAGCGACCGCGATCTGGCCGGCAAGCCGTCCATCGACGACGGTGCTGCCCGACCTGCGCCGTTTCATCGGATCGTCGCCGCTGGTGGCGCAGAGCGCGGGCTTCGATCTGGGCTTTCTGCGCTCGGCCGGGCTGTATCTCAACAACGCCGTCTACGACACCTTCGAGCTGGCCAGCATCCTGCTGCCCAACCGTTCCAGCTACAGCCTGGGCGCGCTGGCGGCGGAGTTTGGCATCGAGCTGGCCAGCGCACACCGCGCCACTGACGACGCCGAGGCGACGGGGCGGCTATTCAACGCGCTGGCGGCCCAGGCGGCCCGCCTGCCGCTGGCGACGCTGATCGAGATCAACCGTCTGGCGGCCAACAGCCCGTGGAGCCTGCGCGGCTTCTTCCGTGACGCCGAGAAGGAAGCGACCCACACCCGCTTTCTCAAGAGCTACGAGCGCAAGGCGCTGGAGGCGGGCGAGCTTGGCCCGCTGCTCAACCCGCAGGCGCAGCGGCGCGTCCAGTTCCCTGAAGAGTTGATCCCGGCCGCCAGCACGGAGCCGCTGGACGTGGACGGGCTGGCCGGCTTTTTGCAACCGGGCGGTCCGCTCGCGCAAGTTTTCCCCGGCTACGAGCACCGCGAGCCGCAGATCGAAATGCTGCGCGCCGTGGCTGAGGCGTTCAACAACGGCGACCACGTGCTGATCGAGGCGGGCACCGGCACCGGCAAGAGCCTGGCCTATATGCTGCCGGCTATGGCCTGGGCGCTGCAGAACCGCCGCCGGGTGGTGGTCAGCACCAACACCATCAACCTGCAGGATCAGCTCTTCACCAAGGACCTGCCCGACATCGAGCAGGTCTTTGCAGCGCTGCGCAGCGGCGACGCGGCCGGACTGGATGGGAACACCAGTCTGCGCACGCTGGCTGAGCAGGCGGCCGGCTTCCAGGTCGCGCTGATGAAGGGGCGCTCCAACTACCTCTGCCCGCGGCGGCTGGATGCGATGCGCAGCCGCGACGACCTGAACGAGGACGAGCTGAAGATGCTGGCGCGCGTGCTGGTCTGGCTGACTCAGACGACCACCGGCGACCGCGCCGAACTGTCGCTGCCCACCGGCCGCGACCGCGCGATCTGGAGCCGGCTGGCGACCGAGGTGGGCGGATGTTCCCAGGACCGCTGCGAGAACACCCAGGGCGGCCGCTGTTTCTTCTATCGCAACCGGCGCGAGGCGGAAGGCGCGCACCTGATCGTGGTCAACCATGCGCTGCTGCTGTCGGACGTGGCGGTTGGCGGCCGCGCGCTGCCGGAGTATCTGCACCTGATCGTCGACGAGGCGCACCACCTGGAGGACGCGATCACCCAGCAGTTGAGCTTCACCGCGTCGCAGCCCGACCTGGAGCGCCTGCTGGCCGACATCTATCCCGAGGGCGGCGAGGGCGAGCGGGGCGTGCTGTACGACCTGCGCAAGCGGCTGATGAAAGGCGGGCTGTCGGCATCGGTGCGCCAGGAGCTGGACCGGCACATCAGCACGACGCAGCAAAAGGTGGAGCTGGCGCGCGACCGCCTCGGCCTGTTTTTCATGGTGCTGCATGGCTTTGTCGGCGACAACCACGGCGGGCAGAACAGCCAGTACGGCGTGCGCGTGCGGCTGGATCGCAAGATACGTGCCCAGCCGGCCTGGGAGCAGGTCGAGATCGCCTGGGACAAGATCGGTCCGACGCTGTACGAGCTGGCCGAGGCGATGGGCAAGCTGCGCAAAGGGCTGGGCGACCTGGACGAGAGTGGCGTGCCCGATCTGGACGAGCTTCTCAACGATTTGGGCAGCCTGGCCACCGAGGTGCTGGAAGCGTACCAGCACATCCATGCCGCGATTGTCCAGCCGGAGGACAATGGTATCTACTGGGCGGAATTGGATCGGGATGGCCGGCGGCTGTCGATTCACGATGCGCCGCTGCATGTCGGTCCGCTGGTGGAGCAGCATCTCTTCCACACCAAGGAAAACGTCATTATGACCTCGGCGACGCTGCGCACCGCGGGCACGTACAACTATATCCAGGAGCGGTTGCACGCGCGCGAGGCGGAGACCGTCACCGTAGGTTCCCCCTTCGACTACAAGGAGTCGACGCTGGTCTTCATCCCCACGGACATGGGCGATCCCAACGGTTCGGCCTTCCAGCGCCAGACGGAACAGGCCGTCACCGCGCTGGCCAAGGCGCTGGGTGGACGCACGCTGGCGCTGTTCACGTCCAACTACGCGCTGAAGCAGACCGGCGAGGCTATCGGACCAGAGTTGCTGGCGGCAGGCATTACGCTGTACCAGCAGGGCAGCGGCGGCAGCCGCCGGCAATTGCTGGAGAGCTTTCGCAGCGACCAGAACTCAGTGCTGCTGGGCACGCGCAGCTTCTGGGAAGGGGTGGACGTGGTCGGCGAGGCGCTGAGCGGGTTGGTACTGACCCGACTGCCCTTCGCCGTCCCCAGCGATCCGGTGGTCGCGGCCCGTTCCGAAAGCTTCGATCAGCCCTTCTACGAGTACTCGGTGCCCGACGCGATCCTGCGCTTCCGTCAGGGCTTTGGCCGCCTGATCCGCAGTCGCGGCGACCGCGGCATCTGCGTCATCCTCGACAACCGCGTGCTGACCAAACGCTACGGCCAGCTTTTCCTCGAATCCCTGCCCGAATGCACCGTCCAGCGCGCGCCCCTCTCGTCACTGGCCGGCGCCGCCAGGAAGTGGTTAGCATGACGATGTAGGGCGGTTTTCCAAACCGCCGCTCGCCGGTAACGGGGGACAAATCGTTGACTTGCGGGCACAACGAGCGACATGAGTCATTCCGAATTTGGGATGAGAGGTGGTGGGAGATGAGCAGTTACATGCCAAACAGACGCAGGGAAGGGGACCGTGACGCCGCAAAGGATCGGCTCAAAAGATCGGTCCATTGTTGAGTCAAGGACCCGTATCCCAATTCGTACAGATGCGTCATCTGTACTAGAGACTTTTCGCACAAGTCCCCGATTTCTTGTGTTGGTCCACCATGGCTTATTCAAGCAAGGAGGTCCGCCATGTTATCGAAGCATTCCCGTGACTGTGCTCGCCGAAGCTCTTTCTCGCACCGTGCCACCTCGCACGTCCAAAACCCATTGGCGCTCTGTCTGCTTGTTGTTATCCTTGCCCTGAGCGGTGTCTGGCCAGGAGGCCCGATCCCAGTTCAGGCTCAAGAGTTCTGGCTTGTCAGCCAACCAGACCATTCCTTTCGTCAACTCGGCAATCAGTGCAGAGCCTGAGTCCATCGTGCCCGTTCCGGGCCTGCAGGTTCCCAACGGCCTGGCAGTTGATCCCATCACGCACCGGCTGTACATCACCAGCCGCGACAACGATCGCTTGCTGATGCTGGAAGGTTTCAAGTATTCGGTGCTTGGCCAGTTCGGTTTAGGCGATTCCCCCTGGGGCGTGGCCGTCGATTCAACAAACAAGCTTGTCTACGCTGCAACGTTTGGCGGCGGAGCGCTGCGCGTTCTGACCGCCGATACCCTCGCTCCGCTCCAACTGGTCACCTTCGGCGCTGATGCCCAACTGACCAATGTGGCCACCTCGATTGACGGCGCCCTGGCGCTGACGGTCAGCCATAGCAACAACCTGTTGTACGTGGTGCATGGCCCGACCGGCACCATCAGAGCAACGCAACCCACTGGCGGCTCAGGCGCCTGGGGTGTGGCCTATGATCCTGTGTTGAACCGGGCTTACATCAGTCATCGCAACGGCGGCCTGGTGACAACAATGGATGGCAACGCCGGTTGGACGCAGATCCCTGGCCAAACGCTCCAGGCGTGCGGACCGGGTGGCCAGGCGTACGGCCTGGCGACCAACGTGATCAAGCGCCGGCTGTACATCGCCTGTGCGCCGGCGGGAAATGTCAACGCGGTCAAGGTCTACTCGATGGCTGAAAGTGGGCTTAGTTTTCAGGCCAGTGTGATGGTGGGCAGCGGCGGCGACGACGGCGGCGGTGGCATCGCTGTCAACTCCCAGACTGGCAATGTCTTTTTTACCAACTCGACTTCCAACTCGGTCAGTGTCATCAACGGCACCAACAATCAGGTAGTAGCAACGTTGCCTACGGGATCTACCCCCTTTGGCGCGGCGGTGGACCCGGTGACAGGCAAAGTGTTCGTGGGCAACAAGAGCAGCAACAACCTGACCGTGCTGGACGATACGTTCACGCCTGACCCCAGTCTGCCGGCCATCACCCTATCGAAGAAGACCACCTGCGCCAGCGACCAGATCACTGTGACTGGGCGAAGCTTCCCAGCTACCGGCGGCTTGGGATACGCCGAAATCTATTTCAACGGCGTCCGACAGAGTACTGTGCCCGTTCAGGCGGGCGGTAGCTTCGCCGCCACGTTCACCGTGCCGACCAACCCTGGCGGTCTGCAAACGGTGACAGCTGCCAAGCAGTTTCAGCCCTGGGTGCAGGCGGGTGCGCTTTCCCGGACGCCACTACTAAACCTGCCGATCGTTTTCCTGCCTGGTTTGGCAGGCAGTGAACTGCGCACCGGCGGCCCGTTCAACTTGCTCACCCGGCCCAATCTGGATCTTTGCGTGAGCATTCCACCCTCTCCCGCTTGCCTGCTGCCTGAAGACCATATCTATCTCGACAATGAACTGGTCTGGCTGGGCGCACGAGGTATTGCCACAGCCTTCATTGGGCGTTGGCGCTACCTTGACGCCCTTGCTCTGGAGCCGGATGGTCGCACGCCTCGGGCAGACATGATTGGTATTCGTCCGAGCATCGTCGTCGGAGAGCCGCTATGGAACATCGCCGGACTCCAGCCGGTTTACGAGCCGTTGGATCAGTTCCTGGAGGCTCAGGGCTACGTCGATGGGCAGACGCTGTTCTACTTTCCCTACGACTGGCGCAAAGACTACATCGATATGGATCAGGCGCTGGATGATATGATCAATCTGGCATTGCAGCGTTCGGGCAAAGACAAGGTAATCCTGATGGCGCACAGCACCGGCGGCGTGGTGGCGCGCAACTACCTCCTGCGCCGCGGCACGGCAAAGGTGGATCAACTCATCACCATGGGCACGCCCTACATCGGCAGTCCTGTGTCCGCGAGAGCCATGGAGGTGGGCGACGACATGGGACTGGGCGCACACTTTGGAGACATCGGTATCGGTCTGCATCCGAAGGAGGGCAAGTCGCTAGCTCAGAACTTTGCCGGGTTGTACGACTTGTTGCCCTCCTCGCTGTGGTTCACGCCGAGCCCAGCCGACCGCGGCTCGCCACCCCCGCCATATCTGATCCGCAGTCGCCTCCAGGGCACCCAGGTCATTCTTGAGCCGCTGGACTACGCCCAGAGCACGACGTGGCTGGCCAGCCGGCGCAACGCCACATTGCTCAACAATGCTCTGACCTTCCAGAACCAGGGCATCGGCAATCTGTCGCTGCTAACCGATCAGTATTTCGGCCAGCGCATTGCCAGCACAGGCCGGGCGACGCCCAGCGCCATCGAGTACTCGCCGCGCGAGATTTGCGTCCGCTTGTTTGGACGGAACTTCTGCTTGCCGCATCCGGAGCTGGCCTTTGCCAAAAAGAAATCCTTTGGTGACGACACGATCGCGCTGCGCAGCGCGATTGGCGGCAACCTCCCGCCGGGCGATGATCGCTACTACGTATTGCAGGACGTTCCCCACATGCAACTGCCCGGCAATAGCGACGTCCATGTGATGCTCTATCGCATGTTGCGGGGAACCATGTGCAGCGGCGGAGGCATGCCTGCCGACCTGGAGTTTATCGAGCAGATCAACGGCAGCGAGATCACCCTCATGGGCGGTGCAGAATTGCATATCTACGATGCTGCGGGTAATCATGCTGGCCCGCTGCCCGACCAGCCGGCGGGTATCGAGAACCAACTTCCCGGCGTTGACTACTCGCCAGGCCAGGACAGTGTTGTGGCCACAATCACCGCGGGTGGACCGTACACGCTCACCCTTGTCGGCGCCGATATGAACGGCGCGGCTTTGCTGCGGGTCAGCCACATCACGCAGGACGTGGTTGGCGATACGACGGTCTTCGCAGGAATGCCCATCACCGGCACTTCTGAGGCTATATTTACGTTGGCAGGGCCGGGTCAACTGCCATCGCCGCTGACCTTTCGTTACACGCCCGGCGATCCCGTCCAGACCGACCCCGGCGTACTACTGACCGGCATGGCTGCGCAGGATCTAAACCCGCCTGCCGCGACGCTGACGCGTAGCACGCAGACCAACCTGGTCACTGTCACCGCCGACGATGGAACCAGCGGATCCGGCGTGGCGCAGATACTGGTCAGCAGTGAATATCCACCGGAGAACTACACTGTTTACAGCGGCCCTTACCTTGTTCCGGCGAGCACCCGTTGTGTCAGCGCGGTTGCGATCGACCATGCGGGCAACGCCAGTCTGGCGCAGACGGCTTGCCGCGCCTGGTTGCCGAGCGTGCGGCACTAGAGATTGACCCTATGCAGAGCAAGGACGCGTCTGGAATTCAGCTCGAGTTTTGGCTGGTCACCCGACAGAGCCAACCGGGGACGAAATCCACAGGCGCGTCCTTGCATCGCATCCAGTCATTTAGTAACCGGGTCTCCCTGGTTCTCGTTCTTGATTGTCTACACCACACGCGGCACGTGCGCCAGAATCTGCGACACGACTTCGTAGCTGATCGTTCCCAGGCGTTCAGCTACCTGATCGGCGGTCAGGTGGAGGTCGCCCTGACGCCCGATCAATACCACCTCGTCGCCCTGGCGGACGCCGGGGATCGCGGTCACGTCAAGCATCGTCTGGTCCATGGTGACGCGGCCGACGATGGGCGCCCACTGGCCGCGCACCAGCACCTGCCCCCAGTGCTGCGGTGAGCGGCGAAAGCCGTCGGCGTAGCCGACCGGGATCACCGCCAGATGGGTCGCGCGCTCGGTGTGGAAGGTGTTGCCATAGCTGACCGGCGAGCCGGCTGGCAGGGTCTTGACCTGCGCGACCTGGGTCTTCCAGCTCAGCGCCGGGCGAAACGTAGGCGGCAGCGGCACGGCTGTCGATGGCTGCAATCCGTACAACGCGACACCGAGGCGCACCATATTGAAATGGCTGGCGGGCCGGTTGAGTGTCGCCGCCGAATTGGCCATGTGAACCAGCGGCGGCAGCAGACCGGCCGAGCGCAGGTTGGCCAGCACCGTCTCGAATGCCGCCAACTGCGCGGCGTTGTGCATTTCGTGCGCAGGGTCGTCGCTGTCGGCCACCGAGAAATGGCTGAAAATTCCTTCGACCACGATGCCGGGGAGTTGGTTGAGTTGCTGGACAAACTTAAACGCATCCTGCGGCAACAGCCCCAGTCGTCCCATGCCCGTGTCCACCTTGACGTGTACCGTGGCCGGGTGATGCAGATCGGCGGCGGCCTGGCTGAGCGCTCGCGCCACGTCGAGGTCGTAGACGGTCGCGGTCACGTCGTATCGCAGGGTATCGCGCGCCTGCCAGGCGGGGGTGTAGCCGAGGATCAGGATCGGCGCGTCGATGCCGGCCCGCCGTAGCGTCACGGCCTCGGCCAGGCATGCAACTGCCAGCATACGTGCGCCGTTGTTCAACGCCGTGCGACCGACACCCACCGCGCCGTGGCCGTAGCCGTCAGCTTTCAGCACTGCGCAGAGCGCCACTTCGGGGCCGACGATTTCCAGCGCGGCGTGCACGTTGCCAGCCACCGCTTCCAGGTCGATGTCAACCCAGGTGGGCCGGTCTTGCAGCAGCGGCTGGACCTGTAGCCAGCCGGGCGACTGGCGCACCAGCAAGTCAGCAGCGAACTGGGGCGTCGCCATCAGCCCTGCCACGATCCGTTCCATGCGCGCCTGGCGGTCCCCTTTGACAAGCACCACTGGCGGATGCGGGCGGCGGCCCTCGGCCTTACCTGCCTCATGTGTTGCCAGCGATGCCAGCAGGCCGTCCAGATGGCGCAGCACGTCGGCATCGGTGAAGGCCTGGAAAACGCGATGGCGCGCCATCCCGGCTTCCAGCGCGCCGACGGCGATCTGTTGTGCGCGCTGGCCCTTGACCACCAGCCAGTCGGCGACCTGCGCGGCCTGCTCGCCGGCGCGGCGGTGGGCGTCCACCTCGCGGTGGCCCAGGTCCCACATGTCACCCAGCACCGCGATGCGCGGCCGGTTGCTGAACAGCGCCAGCACGTCCAGCGCGGCGCCGACCGCGGCCGGGCTGGCGTTCACGGTGTCGTCGAGGATCAGCGCGTAATGGCGGGCGGGCAGCGGGCGCAGGTGGCCGGGCTGTGGTTCCACGTCGGCCAGCGCCGCGACGATCTCGCCGGCCGACACGCCGAACCAGGCTCCGGCAGCCACCGCCGCCAGCAGAAGCGGCACGTGGTGGCGGCCAAGCAGCGATGCGACGATCATGCGTGGCAGCTCAACGCCAGGGCGCTGCAGTTTGGCGCTGAACCCATTGTCCACTACATCAAAGGCGACCCCCTGCGTTGAGACGGTGACGTGGTGCGCCCGCAGGTCGGCGGCCGGGTTCTCGCCAACCGTCGCCACGATGGCTTGCGTCCGCTCTGCCAGCGATGCGGCCAGCGGGTCGTCGCCGTTGAGAATGGCCAGACCATCGGCGGGCAGCGCCTGCAGCAGGTGGCCCTTTTCGCGCGCGATGGCGGCCAGCGATCCGAACGTCGCGAGGTGCGCCTCGCCGATGCTGGTAACCACACCGACCCGCGGTCGGGTCAACTCAGCCAGATCGCGAATTTCGTCGTAGCTGTCGGCGGCCAGTTCCAGGACGGCCAACTGGTCTTGCGGCGTCATCTCGCCGGCGGCGATGGAAAGGCCGTAGCGGCCGTTGATGCTGCCCTGGTTGCGAAAAACCCGCCGAGCCCCGCGATCCAGGACGGCGGCGATCAGTTCCTTGGCGGTCGTCTTGCCGGCCGATCCTGTGATGCAAACCGGCGTCAAGTCGGGGCGACCAAAGATGTGGCCGGCGTAGCTGGTCAGCGCCAGCCGGGTGTCGGGAACGACCACACAGGTGACGCCAAAGCTGCTGAGGTCGATCTCGCGCTGGCAGAGGATGCCAGACGCGCCGCGGGCCACGGCGTCCTGAATGAAGTCGTGGCCGTCCCCTTTTTCGGTTTTGACCGCGACGAATATCGCTGCCGGCTGGTCGTCGCTCGGATCAGTCCGCGTGGCGAGCAGGCGCGAGTCGTAGGAAAAGGAGGCGAATCGTCGGGCAAAGACCGGGCCGAAGGTCGCGCCCCCAGTGCTGGCGAGCAGATCGGCGAGTTCGATCACGGCTAGCGGGACCGGCGTTGAGGTTTGGCGCGGCGCTGACTTCGCTGTGGGCGGGGTGCTGGGGGAGGCGGTGCGGGTCTGGCGGCGCGGGATGCTGCGAGGCGATCAGCGTCGCTGGCTGCTTTAGCGGCTGCTTGCAGCGGATCGACGAAATCGAGGTCGGCGAAGTCAGGCAGTTCGATGCGGCTGTTGGAATAGTGGCTGACATCCACCGGCTGGAGCAGGGCGTTCCAGTCGATGACCGGAATCTGCGGGATGTCTGGCATCTCGACTATGGGCAGCGACTCGAAAGTCGGCATCTGCAGCACCTCGCTGAAGATAGCGATGTCGGGGACAGGCATTGGCAGGGGATCGGGGAAGCCGGTGATGCGCTTGGTCTCTCTGACGACACGCTTGACTGGCTGCTCGCCAGCCTGCTCCGGCGCGGGCAATGGCTTGTGGCGGCGTGCGGCGTGCATGGCCATGCGCAAGGCGTGGCTCAAGCTGAGAATGTCGGGGTAGCGATCGGCCGGGTCGGCTGCCAGCGCTCTGGTCAGCACCTCGTCCACGGAGGGCGGCACGTCTGGCACTGAATTCGACACGGTTACAATCTGGCCAGCTTTGGGCGCCTTGCCGGTCAGCAACACGAAGAGCAGCGCGCCGGTGGCGTACACGTCGGCCGGTGTGCCGACCGGGTCGCCGGCAGCAGCCTCAGGCGCCAACAGAGGGGATGATTTGGCCTGCGTTTCGGCGTCCACGAGGCTGCGCAACTGGGCCAGACCGACGCCCAGCACGCTGACGACGCCGCGGTCGTTGACCAGCACATCGTCCAGGCTGAGCGATCCGTGGACGAAGCCGCCGTAGTGTGCATAGCGCAGCGCATCCATCACCTGGTCGGTGATCTGGAACGCCTGCTGCGGCTCCAGCGGCAGGCCGGCGCGTTGCGACAGTCTTTCGAAGCCCGCGCCAAGCTGTGCGACCAGATAAGGATACCCCTCGCGATAGGCAGCCTCAAGAATGGGCGTCAGGCGGGGATGGTTGAGTGTCAATTCCTGCACCCGCCGTCCGACCTTCGCCAGTGCGCGGCGCTGTAGTTCGTCAATCGGGGGCGGCAACACCTGCACAGCCTGGCCGACATCCGAGGAGACGCGCCAGTCAGGCGTTACGCGGTCGGCGGCCTGGCCGCGCTTGCGACTGGCGTCGAACAAGGCAATCGCCTCGCGCACCAGGGCGTCGGATACCCCCTTGCCCTCCTTGCCGCTGGAATCGGTGGTTGCCAGCACGGCCAGCGGCCGGATCAGAAAGTCGGGCAGAGATGAGTGTCCCCCGCTGGTGGTCGTAGCCTGGAGGATCTGGGAAGCGATATCCGACAAGGAACCAGCCATGAGTGAGTCCTCCTGTCAGAGTAGACGCCCGAAACGGCGCGGAAGCGCCTACTACATACTTTCGTCAACTGCCGAAGCCGGCCAGCGCGAGCCGCAGACGTTCCTCGATGTCCATAACGTCGCGCGGCAGGGCCTGCACGGCCCGCTGCGCTTCGACAATGCTGTAGCCAAGAGCCGTCAACGCGTCAATGACCTCCGCGTCGGCTTCGTTGAGCGCGGCCAGCTCAGGCGGTAAGCCTTCGGTGGCAGTGATCTTGTCCTTTAGCTCCAGAACGATCTTCTCGGCTGTCTTTTTGCCGATGCCCGGCACCCGGCTCAGCACGCCCGGCTGCTCCTGACTGATAGCCAGCCGCAGCGCGTCGGCCGGCAGCGCTGACAGGATCGCCAACGCCGACTTGGGACCGACGCCCGACACGCCCAGGAGCAACTGATACAGCTCCAGGTCCTGCTGGCTGTCGAAGCCGTACAGTGTCAATTCCTGCTCGCGGACGTGCAGGTGAGTATGCAGAAAGATCGTCTCGCCGGTGCGCGCCGTGGCCAGGACGTCGGCAGGCACGTGGACGCGCACGCCCAGCCCACCCAGCGCCACAATGAGCGCGTCGCGCTGACGCGCAAGTATTCGTCCTTCGATGCTGGCAATCATAGTGTGCGAAACTTGTAGCCGGCGCCGCGCACGGTCAGAATGTGGGTCGGGCTCGACGGATCGACTTCCACTTTCTCCCGCAGGCGGCGGATGGTCACTTCCACCAGGTTGGTGGCGCCGATGAACTCGTATCCCCAGACTTCCTGAAACAGTTCTGTCCGGGAAAGAGCCTTGCCTGACTTGGACATCAGCGTGTAGAGCAACTTGAATTCGATAGGCGTCAGGTGGATCAGCTCGCCGCCAATCCGCACATCCATCGCGTCAGTGTCCACGAACACGCGTCCGATCTCGATGACCGACTGCGTCTTGCTTTCTGCTGCCCATTGCATACGTCGCAGAATCGCGTTGATCCTCGCCTGCACCTCGCGGAAGGTGAAAGGCTTGGCGATGTAGTCGTCAGCGCCCGTCTCCAGCCCCTTGACCAGGTCTTCAGTGCTGCCCAGCGCGGTGATCATGATGACAGGCGTCTCGGAGCGCCGGCGAATCTCGCGGCAGACCTCCAGGCCGTCCATCTTCGGCATCATGATGTCGAGGATCACGAGGTCGAAGGGGGTCGCGATGAAGCTAGCCAGCGCTTCCTCTCCGTTGCCGACGACGGTGACGTGGTGGCCGTTGGCCTCCAGCGACATGCGCACGAGATTGCGCAGCGGCGCTTCGTCTTCGGCAATGAGAATGCGGGCGGGCGAGAGTCCCGGAGTGGAAGTATCCATGATGTCTCTGACTGTCAGGCGTCGGACTATTCCTCGATCAACAGTTGACGGAGAGTGGCTGACTGAAGATGACAAATGGCGATCGCGATGGCGTCGGCCACATCGTCCGGTTTGGGCGTCTCCTCTAGCTCCAGCAGCAGCCGCACCATCTCCTGCACCTGCGGTTTGGCGGCAGCGCCGTAGCCTGTGACCGCGACCTTTACTTCAGAGGGCTTGTAGTGGTAGATGGGCAGCCCGGCCTGGGCAGCAGCCAGGAGCACGACACCGCGGGCATGGCCGACGCTCATCGCGGTGCGCACGTTCTTGCTGAAGAACAATTCCTCCACCGCGACGCCGTCCGGCTGATAGATGCTGATCAACTCGCTGAGTTGCTGGTGGATCGTCAGCAGGCGCTCCGGCAGCGGCGTGCCGGCCGGGGTCAGGATCGCGCCGGCGTCGACCAGCCGCAAGTCGTCGATCTGCTCGACCAGCCCGTAGCCCGTGATGGCCGTTCCGGGGTCAATGCCCAGAATCAACAAATGGCTCCTCCGTCCTTGGCGAGCGTCGCTAGATAGCTCGCGATGTTGGCTCGGTCGGGAGACCGGCCAGAGCGTCGCGCCGGTGCTGGCTTGGTCAGGAGACTGGTCAGAGCGGGTTACTCCGCCATGGCCGCCAGCAGCTCGTCCGAGATCTCCAGGTTTGAGTAGACGTTGGTCACGTCGTCCAGGTCTTCGAGGTTTTCGATCAGGCTCATGACGCTCTCGGCGGTCTTGGCATCGAGGTCGATGAGGACTTTGGGCTTCATGATAAGCTCAGCATTTTCGATTTCGTAGCCGTGCGCGCTGAAGGCATCCTGGGCGATCTTCAGTTCGGTGGACTCGGTGAAGACCTCAGCGATGCCGTCGCTGAACTCGATATCATCCGCGCCAATCTCCAGCGCCGCTTCGAAGATGTCGTCCTGATCCTTGCCTTCAGTGTTTAACACGATATAGCCTTTGGGATCGAACTGCCAGGCCACGGAGCCGCTTTCGCCCATCGCGCCGTTGCCGCGGTTGAGGACGTAGCGGATCTCGGACAGCGCGCGGTTGCGGTTGTCGGTCAGGACTTCGATGTACAGGGCAACGCCGCCGGCAGCGTAGCCCTCGTAGGCGATCTCTTCCAGCTCGTCAGCCTTGTCAGCGCCTGAGCCGCGGCGAATGGCCCGCTCGATGTTGTCCTTGGGCATGTTGGCAGCCTTGGCCTTGTCGACGGCCAGGCGCAACCTGAAGTTGAACTCGGGGTCAGCGCCGTCGTGCGCAGCGATCTGGATCTCCCGGGCGAGTTTGGTGAACACTGCGCCGCGCTTGGCGTCAGTCGCTCCCTTTTTTCGTTTGATGGTGGACCATTTTGAGTGTCCCGACATTGTCTTGCTCTCCTACGTGTGTGTGCTCATGCTTTATGCCATTATAGCACAAACAGGGCGTTCGCGTGGAAACCTGACGGGCGGACTTGAGCTTGGGCTGACCCGATAAGCCGTGAGGTGTTGGCGTGACGCGTGAAGCGTGAAGTGTGAAACGTAACTCACCCGCCGCTGCGATCTGCCACCGCCTGCAGAAATGCCTGGAAGAGCGGATGCGGCCGGTTGGGCCGGCTCTTGAACTCGGGATGGAACTGGCTGCCCAGCATCCACGGGTGGTCGCGCAGTTCGGCGATCTCCACCAGCCGGCCATCGGGTGACAGCCCGCTGAAGACCAGCCCGGCCTCGCTCAGCTGCTCGCGATAGGCGTTGTTGAACTCCCAGCGGTGGCGGTGGCGCTCGGAGACCTGCGCGCGCGCCATAGGCTGCCGCGGCGCGCGTGCCGGGCTGCAAGGCGCAGGGATAGAGTCCCAGCCGCATGGTGCCGCCCATGTCGGCGATGTCGCGCTGATCGGGCATCAGGTCGATGACCGGGTACGGCGTGTGCGGGTCGAACTCGGTGCTGTTGGCCCGCTCGTTGCCCAGGATGTGGCGGGCGAACTCGATGCACATCACCTGCATGCCCAGACAGAGTCCCAGATAGGGCACGTTGTGCTCGCGCGCGTAGCGGGCGGCCACGATCTTGCCCTCGATGCCGCGATAGCCGAAGCCGCCCGGCACGACGATGCCATCGACTCTGTCCAGGCGTTCCAGTCCGCGGCCCTGCTCCAGATCCTCCGAGCTGACCCAGTCGATGTCGACGGCGCGATCCAGCGCGACCGCCGGCGTGGATGCAGCGACTCGCGCACGCTGATGTAGGCGTCCTGCAGCTCGACGTACTTGCCTACCAGCGCCACGCGCAGCGGCGGCTGCGCCAGCTCATCGGGGTTGTTCAGCGCCTTGAGCCGCGTCACCAGCCCGCGCCATTCGGCCAGGTCGGGAACCCGCCAGCCGTAGCCCAGCTTGCTGGTCAGCCAGTTGCCCAGGCCGTACTCCTCCAGCATCAGCGGCACCTCGTAGAGGGTCTGGACCGTGAGCAGTGGCACCACCGCGTCGCTGTCCACGTCGCAGAAGAGCGCGATCTTCTCGCGCAGCGACCGTTCCACCGGATGATCGGAGCGGCAGACGATGACGTCGGGCTGGATGCCGATGCCGCGCAGCTCGCGCACGCTGTGCTGCGTCGGCTTGGTCTTCAGCTCGCCGGTCGCGCCGATGTGCGGCAGCAGGGTGACGTGGATGTAGAGCACGTTCTCGCGCCCGACATCCTTGCGCATCTGGCGGATCGCCTCCAGAAAGGGCAGGCTCTCGATGTCGCCCACCGTGCCGCCCACCTCGACGATGACCACCTCGGCTTCCTGCTCGCGGCCGACCATCGCGATGCGCCGCTTGATCTCGTTGGTGACGTGTGGGATCACCTGAATCGTGCCGCCCAGATAGTCGCCGCGCCGCTCCTTGCGCAGCACCTCGGCGTAGATCTGGCCCGATGTGACGTTGCTGGCGCGGCTGAGGTTCTCGTCGATGAAGCGCTCGTAGTGGCCCAGGTCCAGGTCGGTCTCGGCGCCGTCCTCGGTGACGAAGACCTCGCCATGCTGGTAGGGCGACATGGTGCCGGGATCGACGTTGAGGTAGGGGTCGAGCTTCTGGATCGACACCGAGATGCCGCGGCTCTTCAGCAGCCGGCCAATGGCGGCCGCGGTCACGCCCTTGCCCAGCGAACTGACGACGCCGCCAGTGACGAAAATATACTTGGTCATGGGATCCTCCGGGATGCGAGTTGCAGGTGGCAAGTGGCAGATAGCAGATGGCGGAAGTCAGAAGTCGGACGGCTGATCGCTGACCTCTGACCTCTGACAGCTGATCGCGGGCAAAAGAAGAGACACGGAGATTGCTCGCCGTGTCTCTGGGTCGAGAAGCGAAGGGGATCTTGATGCTGGAAAAGAAAAAGCCCGTGTAACACGGGGTTGCATGATAGCACAGGCGCGGAGGTGTGTCCATTTTGCCGCGCCCGCATTCTGAAGTATCATACCTTCGACTGTATGGTACAAGCATTGCGGTTGTTCAATACACGGAGGTTGCAGGCTATGCAAGCTGTCGAGACGATTCCCCTGACACCGGCGCCGGTTGCCGGGATGAAAAAGACGGAGTGGGCGACCGTCGATGACCAGGGGCGGCTGGTGCTGCCGCCGGAGGCAGCCGCGCGGCTGGGGCTGACGCCGGGCGCGCAGGTGCGCATCGACGATGTCACCAACGGCCTGCGGCTGCACCGCCCGGTGACGCATCTGGCCAAGGTCTACATCGAGCCGACCGACGGCTGCAACCTGGACTGCGTGACCTGTTTTCGCAACTCCTGGGACGAGCCGCTGGGCCGCATGACCGACGCCACTTTCGAGGCGATTCTCGACGGCCTGCGCGCGCTGGAGACCGTGCCGACCGTGTATTTCGGCGGCATCGGCGAGCCGCTGTTTCACCGCCGTACCGTGGAGTGGGTGGCGCAGGTCAAGGCGCTGGGCGGCCGGGTGGAGATGATCACCAACGGTACGCTGCTCAACGAGAAGCGCAGCCGCCAGCTGATCGATGCCGGGCTGGACGTCCTTTGGGTTTCCATCGATGGATCGACGCCGGAAAGCTATGCTGACGTGCGGCTGGGCGCGGAGTTGCCCAACGTCATCGACAATCTGCTGCGGTTCCGCAAGATGCGCGCCACCAGTCCCTGGAAACTGGTACCCAAGACAGAACTGGGGATTGCATTCGTCGCCATGAAGCGCAACATCGACGACCTGCCCGAGGTGCTGAAGCTGGCGCGCCGGCTGGGCGCCAGCCATTTCTCGGTGAGCAATGTCCTGCCGGTGACCGAGGATCTGCAAGCCGAGACGCTCTACAACAGGACGCTCAAGAGCCTGGCCTACATCCCGTCCAGTTTTGTGCCTGATTTGACACTGCCGAAGATGGATTTCAACGAGTTGACACGCGACGCGCTTTTCCAGGCGTTCAACAGCGGCTACAACGTCAGCTACGCCGGCGCGAACTGGGGCGGGACCAACGACGTGTGCAATTTCGTCGAGAGCGGCTCCATGACCGTAGCGTGGACCGGCGACGTCAGCCCCTGCTGGCCGCTGATGCACTCGCACCAGAGCTATCTGCACGGCAAGCCGCGCCTCTCGCATCGCCACGTGGTCGGCAATGTGCGCGAGCGCAGCCTGCTGGACCTGTGGCAGGACCGGGACTACGTCGCCTATCGTGAGCGGGTGCAGGGCTTTGCCTTCCCGCCGTGCACGTTCTGCGGCGGCTGCGAAGTGTCGGTCGCCAACGAGGAAGACTGCATCGGCAACGAGTACCCGGTCTGTGGCGCCTGTCTGTGGGCGCAGGGGATTGTGCAGTGTCCGTGAGATGTTGCAGGTGGCAGGTAGACGAGCGGTGGCGCTGTGAGTACCAATCGCAGGAGTAACCAAACGTGCGAGTACGTGTGTATGCGACATTGCGGCCGATAGTTGGCGGGGCGGAGCCGGCCGTGGAGACACAGGCGGGCCAGACGGTGCGCGAGCTGGTGGACGAGATGGTGGCGCATTGGCCCGATCTGCGCGCGGAGATGCTGGACAGCGACGGCAACCTGCTGCGCCGCATCTCCATCATGCTCAACGGCCGCAACATCATCTACCTGGACCGGCTGGAGACGATCATCCCTGAAGGGGCGAAGATCGACATCTTCCCGCCGGTGGGAGGCGGCTAGATGGCCACGGTGCATCTCAACGGCACCTTGCGCGGCGCGGCTGGCTTGAAGGTGGTCGAATTGGATAGCGCGCCCGACGCCAGCGTGGCCGACCTCCTCGCGCTCCTGCTGGCCGACCTGCCGGTGCTCGTGCCTGAGATACTGGACGACGATGGCAACCTGCGCAGCAACATCGCCATCTTCCGCAACGGCCGCAACATTCGTCTGCTGGACAACCTCTCAACCCCTGTTTCCCCTGATCAGACGCTGGACTTCTTCCCCAAGATCGGCGCCTATCGCGTGTTTGGCAGTTGACTGCCGGCCCTCCACCTGCGTTCTCTGAGCTGACCAAGCATTGGCGGTCTTGCACCGAAGGACACTGACTTGATCGTCACGCTTACCCCGAACCCCGTTCTTGATCGCACATTATCGGTGCCACGCATTGAGTTCGACGACGTACTGCGCGCCACTTCGACCTGCGTTGATTGGGGCGGCAAAGGCTTCAATGTCTCGCGGGCGTTGAAAGCGCTGGGGACAGACAGCGTGGCGATGGCTTTCGCCGGCGGCGGCACCGGCCAGATGTTGAAGCAAGGTCTTGACGCGCTGGGGATCACCACCGATTTCGTCGAGATTTCCGGCGAGACACGCACCAACGTCGTGGTCGTCGATCAGGCAACGGGCCGCCACATCAAGGTCAACGAGGCCGGGCCAGCGATTGCAGCGCAGGAGCACGACGAGCTCCTGCAGCGCATCCGCGAACGCGTGCAGCCCGGCGATCTATGGGTACTGGCCGGCAGTCTGCCTCCCAGCCTGCCGGCCAGCTTTTACGCGGAGATAATCGGCCTGCTCAAAGGGTGCGGCGCCCGGACCTTTCTGGATACCAGCGGCGAGCCGCTGCGGCTGGGCTGCGTCGCACAACCCGCGCTCGTCAAGCCAAACGTCGTTGAAGCAGAGGAACTCACCGGACAAGTGATCGACTCGCCATATGATGCAGCACGCGCGGCCGGCCAATTTCTCAGTCAGGGAGTCGAGATCGTGGCGTTGTCCATGGGTGCGCAGGGGCTGGTGCTGACTTCGGCAGATCAGGCGGTGTGGGCCAGGCCGCCCGCCGTACCGGTCACCAATCCGACCGGGGCCGGCGACAGCTTGCTGGCCGGCATCGTCTGGGCGCTACAACACGGGCTGCCATTGGCCGATGTCGCGTCCTGGGGTGTGGCCACCGGAACGGCCTCAGCCATGCGCGAGGGTGTCAGCGTCGGCAGTCGAGCCGAGGTGGAAGCGGTGCAGTCACAGGTCGAAGTGGTCGATATAGGGGAACGTGCGCGTAACCATACAGATAGCGTACTCAGGCGGGTGCAGAAGGCTACGCTCGATGGGTGACGATTTGGTGATCTGGAAAGTCAGTCTGTCATTCTGATGCTTCTGCTTCGATCATTCTCTGCACCGTAACTTGTAGTTGGGGAAGTCTCTGGGTTGCAATGGTCCACACGATTTCCAGGTCTACATCGAAATACTCATGAATGACGATGTTGCGAAACCCGACCACGGCGACCCAATCTATCGCTGGGTACTGTTCACGCAACTCGGGTGAGAGTTGACGGGCTGCCTCACCGATGATCTCCAGGTTGCGCACTACGGCATCCACCATCATGTCATCGTAGGCGAACTCCACAAACGACATGTTTGCAGTGTAGCGCTTCACCTTGTCGATGGAATGGAGGATATCCGCCAAAAATAGAAGAACACTCCGCTTAGGCATAGACCAAGTCCTCCTGGATCGATGTCCAGAGAAGTGGTTTGCGAAGTGCGGCGTTGCGGGTGACCAGATCGACCTTTGAACCAATCAGTTCTTCCAGGCGTAGCTGCAAGTGCACGATTTCCCACCCAATGGGTCGACCGAAATCCACCAGAATATCTACGTCGCTGGTGTCGTCGAAGTCTCCGCGCGAACTGAACCAAACACAGCAATTGATGTCACACCGTATTGGTCGCGAAATTCAGGAAGATGTTCTTTAAGTATAGTCCGGATGCTGTCGACGGTTTTCATGGGCGGTCCAGATGATTGTATCATGCCAATGCCGATCTGCTCAAGTAAAAGGCCCGGGCAGGAAATCAACCTGTTCCGGGCCTTTTTGTACTCAGATCCAAGCCAGATGTGAAAATACGGACGGCTAGATAATCTCCAGCTCCCGCAGCTTGCTCTCCGGCACGACGCCGTTGACCCAGCCGCGCTCGGTGTAGTACTCGTCCAGCATCAGGTCCAGCTCGCAGACCTGTCCTTCGGAGCCCTGGCCATCGGCCGGCAGCTCCAGGAAGCGCTTGGGCAGATAGTCGCTGCCCTCGCCGTGGCCCGCCAGGTTGTTGTAGTAGCGCTCCAGGTTGTACACCCGCTCGCCCACCTTCAGCAGATCGCCGGCGGTCACCTCCTCGCCGGTGAAGGTGGTGTACTGCGCTGCGAAGTCATCCAGGCTCTCGGCGAAGGTGGAGAACTTGCAGACATCCAGGCAGTCGGTCATGGTGTGGACGTTCTGGAAGATCACCGTCAGCTTGCCCTTGCCTTCCCATGCCAGGTGGTCGGTCAGATCGGCCGGTCCCAAGCACGTTGCCGATGACCTCAGCGGCGGGCGTGTAGGCGCGCAGGTGGCAGGCGCCGCGGTTGCTGGTGGCGTAGCCGATGCCCATGCCCTTGATGCCGCGCGGGTCGTAGGCCGGGATCGCCTGGCCCTTGACCGTCATCGCGATGTCGGGGTCGCCCAGCGCAACGGCGGCGCGGTAGGTGCCTTCGCCCAGCGATGCGGGCAAAGTCGTCGCTGCGGTGGGCGATGCGCTCGATCAGGTCGATCATCGCGTCCTCGTCGCCCCAGGCCAGCCCGTTGCCGTTGG
Organism: uncultured Chloroflexia bacterium; assembly: GCA_963707275.1. GTDB lineage: Bacteria > Chloroflexota > Anaerolineae > JAAEKA01 > JAAEKA01 > JACKBK01. Next base: position 4,880 of record CAVPPH010000015.1, on the reverse strand, counting down.
TGTAGCCCTTTTCGGTGGCTTCCATGGTCATCGACAGGACGTTGCCCATCTCGATGGTGTCCATGCCGAAGCGGTTGCACTGCGATGATCATGTACCCGACGGCGGCGGTGTTGCCGGTGTCGCAGTTCGCGCCCAGCGCCCAGGCCGACTCGTACTCGTAGCTCTCGCCCTTGACCTTGTACTTGCCTTCGTGTGATCTCGAACTCCTTCTTGCAGGCCACCGGGCAGGCATGGCAGGTCGGGTCGTCGGTCAGGATGTTCTCGCGCACGTACTCACCGGAGATCAGCTCGGCGTCGGCGAAAGAGGTGCTGAGGGAGTTGCGGGCCGGCAGCGCGCCGATGACGTTGACCATGTTCATCAGCACGTTGGTGCCGTAGACGCTCAGGCCACCCTTGCGCGGCGCGGTCACCACGTCCTCGTTCATGATCGCTGCCAGCGCCTTGCTGGTCGGCTTCCTTGAACGCGGCGCGATCCTTGGGCTTGGGCTGGTTCTTCTTGTTGCCCTTGATGACCAGCGCCTTGAGGTTCTTGGAGCCGGCCACCGCGCCGGTGCCGCCGCGGCCTGCCGCCCGCTCGTGCTCGTTGATCAAGTTGGCAAAGCGCACCAGGTTTTCGCCTGCCGGGCCGATGGCCATCACGGAGCAATCGTCGCCGTGTTCAGCCTGGAGATACTTGATTGCGTCGTTCGTTTCCATGCCCCAGATGGCCGAGGCATCGTAGAGGGTGACCTTGCCATCCTCGGCGTAAGCATAGACCGGCCAATCGCTGGCTCCGGTGAACAGAATGCCGTCCAGGCCGGCCCACTTCAGCTTGGCCGCCGTCCAGCCGCCGATGTGGCTGTCGGTGACCGTGCCGGTCAGCGGTGACTTGGTGACCACCGCCATGCGGCCGCTCATCTTCACTTCCGTGCCCGACAGCGGGCCGGTCATGAAGCAAAGCAGGTTGTCCGGCGAGAACGGCTCGACTTCGGGGCCGTTGTCCAGCACGTACTTGACGCCCAGCCCGCGCGCGCCAATGTACTTGCGGACGTCATCCTTGTTGAGCTTCTCGTACTTGACCTTGCCCGAGCTGAGATCAACCCTGGCAACCCGGTCGTTGAATCCTGTAATGCTCATGCTGCATACCTCCTCGTATGTCTTGAGATTCTTCAATCGATTGGAAGAGCCAGGAAGCGGCCGGCCGGCACAGGCTGCCTGGCGACGGAACGAGTTAACTGATGGTGCAGGCACGAGAGCAACACAGCCTGCGGTGTGGCATCGGCTGCCAGAGCCGATCGAGCGGTTGATGAACGAAGCAGAAATACGGAGAATGACACGAGGCTCCGGCCAGCGGAGCCAGCACAGACGTAGAAATAGTATACGGTTATACGGTCTGGCGCGCAAATGTCGAAAATCCTGTAATGGTCAATGGGACGGTGGAATGGTTGCACAGAACACAGCGAGCGTCGGTCGAGTAGCGGGTCAAGCTGAAATCGTCGAAGACCTGTGCCGCCAGCGTATCGAGACCCGCGGCTCGCGCGCACGACCCACTCACTGGTCTCGATACGCTGGCGTTGGATCGCTTCACGATCTGCGTCTCTCCTCAACCCGCTACTCGACCGACGCTGTGCATTCCACCGTCAAGTTGGCCAAGACAAAATGTCGAAAAACCACCCCAGAGGAATCAGATCAGGTATGTCGTCTCGGTGATGCTATGATCCCCGCGGTCGGATGCCAGCCGGATCGCCTGATCGATGGGCATCGCACGACCGGCTGCCACCGCTTCGCCGAAAGAGGGGTCGCCGAGCAAGGAAGCGAGCCGGGCCTGCATCCGATTGACCGCTTCCTGCTCCACCCGCGGCCTGGGATCGTCGAATTCGGTCGCGGGTCGCGTCAGCCCATGCCAGGAGCCACGCGGCCCGCTTCGGCTGTCCCTCGATCTCTGCCAGCGCCGCCAGTCCTTCGATGGCGAACACTACGCCGACCGGGATATTTCGCTCCTGCATCTCGTACAGGCTTCGCCGGAAAACAGCCTGCCGCGGCCTGGACGTTGCCCATCTGCATCTCGACGTAGCCAAGGCGGATCGTCGCCCACGTCGCCGTCAGTTGGTGCCCCAACTCGTCGCTGAGGCGCAGCAATTCCTGATAATGGCCCCTGGCTTCGGCATAATTGCCTTGCCAGTAGGCCAGCTCGCCCAGCAGCTCGCTGTTGGAGCTGATATCGTGTGCGGTGATGATGCGCAGGGCGGCGCGGCTGTCGTCCAGCCATTGTCCGGCCAGCGCCAGGTCGCCGTGGCGCAGTGCCAGGCTTCCCAGCCCCTGCAAACACTCCGCGATGCCGGCCAGGTGGCCCAGCTCGCGGCACAGGCTAAGCGCTGCCTCCAGATAGCCGCGCGCTCGATCATAGTCGCGGTGGCCTACCACATTCGTTCCCAGGCCGAGGAGCACATCGACCTGCCCGGCCCGGTCGCCAAGCGCACGATCGAGGTCCAGACAGTCCAGCATCAGCGCCTCGCTGGCAGCCCGTTCTCCCTTGATGTTGGCCGTGATGCCCTGAGTCAGCAGGCTGAGCGCCAGCCCGCGCCGGTCGCCCACCTCGCGGCAGAGCGCGCGCAGCTTCGTCCGCCAGTGAACTGGTGCGCGTTATGTCATAGCGTGCGATGCTGAGAAACGCCAGAACGCTAAGCGCCCGGGCGCGGGCACGGGGCGGAAGGGTCGCATCCTCGCGTTCCAGGGTCCTTGCCAGCCAGTCGCTGGCATCCAGATAGTGCTCGCGGGCATCCCAGAACCAGCGCAGCGCGCTGACGATTCGTACACCGGCCAGGGGATCATGCTGCCCCGACCAGGCCAGCGCGGCGCGGATGTTGTCCAGTTCTCGCTCCAGCCGTGCCGTCCAGACCCGCTGTGCCGGCCCGGTCAACTCCGGTTCCGCCCGTTCCGCCAGCCCGACGAAGAAATCGAGATGCCGTTCGCACACGGCCTCAACCTCGCCGGTTTCGCGGAACTTCTCGAAAGCGTACTGGCGGATCGTTTCCAGCCGGTTGAAGCTGGCCTCGCCGCCTGCCTCTTCGACGAACAGCAGCGACTTGTCGGTCAGGCTGGTGAGCAGTTCCAATACGTCTGCCGGCGCGATGTTGCCGCCCGCACACACCGTCTCGGCAGCGTCCAGCGTACACCCGCCTGCAAAGATCGACAGCCGGCGAAACAGGGTCCGTTCCGGCTCTGTCAGCAGATCGTAGCTCCAGTCGATCAGCGCGCGCAGGGTCTGTTGGCGCGGCAGGGCTGTCCGGCTGCCGCCGGTTAACAGGTGAAAGCGGTCGTCCAGGCGGGCAGCGATCTGGTCCGCGGTCAGCACTTTGACACGTGCGGCAGCCAGTTCCAGCGCCAGCGGAATGCCGTCCAGTCGTTGGCAGATGCGGGCGACGGCGGCGGCGTTCTGCTCATTCAGTGCGAAGCCTGGCTGGACGTCGGTCGCGCGCGCGACAAAGAGGCAGACGGCCTCGATGTCATTCAGCGCCTGGAGGGACGGCAGGCGGCGCGGATCGGGCGTCGCCATGGATGGCACGACAAAGCAGGCTTCCCCCGCGATGCTCAGCGACTCGCGGCTGCTGGCCAGGATGTGCAGCTCGGGACAGGCGTGCAGCAGCCATTCCGCCAGCTCAGCGCACGAAGTCCACCAGATGCTCGCAGTTGTCCAGCACCAGCAAGACGTTGCGCGGCCGCAGGTAATCGGCCAGTGCGGCGGTCAATGGACGATCTGCGTCGGGGCGCAATCCCAGCGATAGGGCGACTGCCTGCGGAACCAGCGCCGGATCGCTCAGCGACGCCAGTTCTGTCAGCCAGACGCCGTGCGGGTAGGCATCCTGCACTTCCTCGGCCGCCTTGAGCGCCAGCCGGGTCTTGCCGCAGCCGCCGGGTCCGGTCAGGGTAACCAGGCGGTGATCCTGCAACAGCAACTCAACCGCCCGCAACACGTCGACGCGGCCGACGAAGCTGGTCAACTGGACAGGCAGGTTGGTGGGCGTGACATCCAGGGTGTTCAGCCGCGGGAAGTCAGCCGGCAGGCCTGGAACTACAACCTGGTAGAGATGTTCCAGGTGCGCCAGCCCCCTCATGCGGTGTTTGCCCATGTCGCGCAGCGCAATCCCCGCCGGCGTCGTGCCGGTGATCTGGTCGACCACCTCGGCCGAAAGAAGGATCTGCCCGCCGTGGGCCGCCGACATGATGCGCGCCGTACGGTTGAGCGTCGCGCCGAAATAGTCGCCGGCGCGTGGCTGCACCTCGCCCCAGTGGACGCCCATGCGCACCCGCAGCGGTCCCGTTTCGCCGGGCCAGCGCCCTGTAATCAGCGCCTGCTGCGCCGTGACAGCCGCGTTGACTGCCTGAAGACAGGAAGCGAAGATGGCATACAGGCCGTCGCCGGTGGTCTTGAAGATCTCCCCGTCGTGAGCGTCGATGGACGCGCGCAAACGAGTGTCGTGTTGTTCCAGCGCAAGCCGCATCGCGTCAGGCGCTTCCTCCCACAGATGGGTGCTGCCCTCGATATCGGTGAACAGGAACGCGGCGCTGCGCAGTGGTTGCACGGAGAGCTCCTGAGGAGATACGGAATGAAGAGTATCTCAGTGCAGTATACGCTACCGGTTTGCGCTGCGCAAGCTAACCGGGGCTGGGCGACCGCGACGGCGGTCATCTGGCGCGCCGGTGGCTGTCTGGCAGTTTGACAATCGGCGGCAAGTGGCTAATATCGCACGCAGGCAAAGGCCTGCCTGCGATCGGCCCGCCTGCACCGCCTGAATTGCGTCGCACTTTCGTTTTCGTCGTCACGCCCGCACACTTGCCACTGGAGCACTCATGAAAAAAGCAGTGATAGCCATCGCCGTCGTTCTGGCCGTTCTGGCCG
>CAVPPH010000014.1:0-93946 GCA_963707275.1 uncultured Chloroflexia bacterium | reverse complement strand
TCGATTTCGACGGCGAGTACATCCTGGTCAACACCGCTGAAGGCCGCGCAAAGGACCGCAACATACGTCGCGATGGCCGGGTCGCGCTGTCGATCATGGATCCCGACGAGCCGTACACCACCTCGACATCCAGCGGCCACGTGGCCGAGATCACCATGACGGCGCCGAGGAACACATCGATACGCTGTCGCGTCGCTACGATGACACCCCGTGGACCTACCAGCCCGGCCAGGTGCGGGTGATCTTCAAGATCGCCGCCGGGTACGATCACGGGCGATTTCGACCGTCTCCATCCTCTCGTCTACTCCTCCTCGTCCAGCTCCGAGTACGAGGACGAGGTGCCGGCAGCACGAGACGAACCGAGCCCATGAGACCTCCTCCTGACCCACGGCTACTTCCTCGGCGAAGATGCACACGAGCGCAAGGTGATGAAGCCCTACCCGACGTTCGGGATGCTCTACCTCCTCGCACCTGAAAGCGCGCGGTTTCGACGTCGAGGTCTTCGACACCACTTTCCGATCGTGGGACGCCTTCGGCGACGGATGCCCCGTCGCCCAACCGCCGCTCGTCGGCATCTACACCAACCTGATGACCCGCCGCGGGTCTTGCGATCCTGCCGCTTTTCGTGAGCTGGGCAGCCGCGTCGTCCTCGGCGGGCCGGAGCCGCCGGCTACGCCGAGGCGTATCTGGACGCCGGCGCGGACATCGTCGCCGTCGGCGAGGGCGAACTGACGCTGGAGGAATTGATCCCGCGCCTCGCGCGCACGGCATGGCCGGCTTGCACGAGATCGCGGGATCGTCTACCGCGACGAAGACGGCGAGATCGTGCACACCGGCCGCGGCCGCAGATCCTGATCTCGGCGCGCAGCCCTGGCCGGACCGCGAGGCCATCGACCTCGAGGCGCTACCTGGAGCCTGGCGCACGCACCATGGCGTCGGCTCGGTCTCGCTGATCACCGCACGCGGCTGTCCCTACACCTGCACGTGGTGCAGCCACTCCGTCTTCGGCGAAACGCACCGGCGACGCAGCGTCGAGGATGTCGCCGACGAGGTGGCCTGGCTGGCCGAGCGCTATCGCCCGATCAGCTCTGGTATGCCGACGACGTGTTCACCATCAACCGCCGCTGGTTCCTGCAATCGCCGAAGCGTTGAAAGCGCGCGGCCTGCGCATCCCCTTCGAGTGCATCAGCCGCGCCGACCGCGTTGACGAGGCGGTGGCCGACGCGCTGGCGGAGATGGGCTGCTACCGGCTGTGGATCGGCGCCGAAAGCGGCTCGCAGCGCATCCTCGACGCCATGGAGCGCAAAGCGACATCGCCGACGTGCAGGCGACAACCAGACTGCTGCAGGCGCGGCGGCATCCAGGTCGGCATGTTCATGATGCTGGGCTACGACGGTGAAGACGTTTCGGACATCGAGGCCACCGTCGATCACCTCAAGAAGTCCAACCCCGACGTCTTCCTGACCACCGTCGCCTATCCGATCAAGGGCACAAAGTACCACGAGGCGGTGGACGACCAGCGTCTACTCCGGGCTGCACTGGGAGCAGCGCACCGACCGCGACCTGGGCGTGGCAGGCCGCTACTCAGCCGAGTTCTACGACCACGCCACCCGCTGGATGGTCAGCGAGAGTCACCCTCCATCGGCTGCGCCAGGCCGGCTCGCGCGACTTCGCCGCGCATGGCGCAGCTCGCAGTCAACGCCCAGCGGCCGCCGCGGCATGCGCCGCACAGAGAACCAGCGCGACACCGGCAACAGCATCGATCCCGCCGGCCGCGGCTGGCAAGCTGAACGCGCGCGACGGAAGCATGGTAAATTCCATGCGCTCCCCACCGACCTCGGTCCCGGGGCGAGCAGAGGACTTTCCTTCAGTTCCTGCCAGTTCTCCTCGGTTTCCACAGGCCTATCCATTTGACGCGGCTGCCAGCGCCTACGACGCCGACTTCACCGGAACGCAACTGGCGCGCTGGCTGCGCGTGGCGGTGTGGGATGTCCTCGGCGATCTGTTTGCGCCGGGCGACCGGGTGCTGGAACTGGGCTGCGGCACCGGCGAAGACGCCGTCTGGCTGGCACAACGCGGCGTCCACGTCACCGCCACCGACGCCTCGCTGTCGATGCTGGACATCGCCCGCCGCAAGGCCGAAACCTCCGGCGTCGCAAACCGCGCTGACTTCCTGCAACTCGACCTCGCCGCTGCCAGTTCTGACCGCTTACCGATTACTGATCACCATTTACCCTTCACCGGCGCCTTTTCCAACTTCGGTCCGCTGAACTGCCTGCCAGACCGGCGACCGCTGGCCGGAGCACTGGCGCGCTGGATCAAGCCGGGCGGTGCGCTGGTGTTGGTGGTGATGGGGCCGACCTGCCCGTGGAGATCGGCTGGCATTTGTTGCATGGCAAACCGCGCGCAGCATTTCGCCGCTTCGGCAGCGGTGTCGAGGCCCATGTCGGCGATGGCAGCGACGATACCTATCTGGTATCCCTCGCCGCGGACGCTGGCGCACGAGTTCAGCCACGATTTTGAGGTGATCGAGTTACGCGGCGTCGGCTCAGTCCTGCCGCCGTCTGTACCTCAGTCATCTGGTCGAGCGGGAGCCGGCTTTGTTCAGCAAGCTGGCAAAGCTGGATCGACGCATTCGGCCGCGACATCGCCGGCGACATGGCTGAATGACCACTACCTTTGATCGTCTCTGGAGAGAAGGCCTGACAGTCACTTTTCAGAAGTGAACATGTCACCTGAAACAACGATGACCACCACCCGGCAACTCGTGCAGCGGCACGGCTGGAATGCCTGGCTGCACGCCAAGTTCCTGCTCTTCCAGCGCCACCGGCACAACCGCGTCGTGCTGGAGACAGTGGGCGGTCGGCCGATCCTGGTGCTGCCGGAGGTACTGAACCCGGTACTGTTTCTCACCGGTGAATGGCTGGCGAGGAGATTCTTCGCTCCGCTCAGAATGACACGCCGCTGATCCCGCCTGATGCCTCAGTTCTGGATCTGGGCTGCGGCACCGGTGTGGTGTCGGTGTTTGCGGCGCAGCAGGCCGGCCGGGTCGTGGCAGTCGACATCAACCCGGCGGCGGTGCGCTGTGCTCGCATCAACGCATTGCTGAACGGCGTCGAGGGCACAGTTGAAGTGCGCGAGGGCGATTTATTCACGCCGGTGGCCGACGAGCGCTTCGACGTGATCGTCTTCAACCCGCCCTATTTTCGCGGCCAGCCCAGGAGCAGCTTCGAGCGGGCGCTGCGCTCCGACGGCCTGGCTGACGCTTCGCTGCCGACCTGCGCGAGCACCTGACACCCGGCGGCTGTTGCGCTGCTGCTGCTCTCATCCATCGGCGACGAGGCTGGCTGGCTTGATCCGCTGCGCGAAAGGGCTGCGAAATGCAGATCGCCGCAACCCGCAGCTGGCTGGCGAAACCTTGACCCTCTATCGTATCGCATGACGCCAATCCGACCGCACGTTTCAGCTATCCGCGTCGTCAGCGACGTGAACAGAACTTCAGCCTCCGTGCAAGCCACACCGGTCCGATTCATCTGGTCAGCATACTCCAGCATCCAAACCTACGCAACACGCAATACGAAATACGACCTTTATGCTGATACTCTACAACCCACCCAGCAACGCCCAGCGCAAGCCGATTCTACCCATGTCGCTGCTGGCTCTTGGCGCGCTGCTGGAGAACGAACACGACTACCTGATTCTGGACGGCAACTTCGAACGCGATCCGGTGGACGCGCTGGACCGCGTGATCCGCGAGACCGGCGCCGACATCCTGGCGGTCACGGTAATGCCCGGCCCGCAGCTCAACGACGCTGTGCCAACCTGCAAAGCCATCAAGGCGCGCCACCCCGGCCTGACCATCATCTGGGGCGGCTACTTCCCGACGCAGCACTGGGAAGCCTGCCTCAACGCGCCTTATGTCGATTACGTCGTGCGCGGCCACGGCGAGGTTATCTTCAAGGGTCTGATCGACGCGCTGCGCCGCGGCGACGACCCGACGGGGCTGCCGGGGTTGGCGTTTCGGGGCGTGGGGCGTGGGGCGTGGGACGTGGGGGTTGGGGACTGGGGGCTGGGGGCTGGAGAGAGCGAAGTTGAAATTGGTGTGGTTGGTCTGACCGACAACAATTCACCAATTCACCAATCCCCAATTGGCAATTTGCCTGTCCTCGAACCCGGCGAGCCAGGTTCACCAGTTAGCAATTCGATGGCGCCCATTCCGCATCCGGACCGGCTGCCCGGCTGGCCGTATCACCGTGTCGATGTGCCGCGCTATATCCGCAGCACGTTCATGGGCAGCCGCACCATGACGCATCACTGCAGCTACGGCTGCCCCTTCTTCTGCAACTTCTGCGCGGTGGTCAACATGGTCAACGGCCGCTGGCTGGCGCAGTCGGCCGAGCGGATCGCGGCCGACGTGCAGATGTTCGTCGATCGCTGGGGCGTCAACGCGGTCGAGTTCGACGACAACAACTTCTTCACCGCTGAAGCGCGCGTGGCCGAGTTCGCCGAGCGCATCCTGGCGGCCGGCCTTCAGATCGGCTGGTGGGGCGAAGCGCGCATCGACACCATGATGCACTACAGCGAGCGCACGTGGGAGCTGATGCGCGACAGCGGCCTGCGGATGGTCTTCCTGGGCGCCGAGTCGGGCTCCGACGAGACGTTGCAGCGCATGAACAAGGGCGGCAAAGCCAGCACCGCCAAGACGCTGGAGATCGCGCGCAAGATGGCCGTTTACGACATCGTGCCGGAGATGAGCTTCGTGCTGGGCAACCCGCCCGATCCCGACGAAGACACCCGCCAGACCATCGAGTTCATCCGCACGGTGAAGCAGGTCAACCCGGCCACCGAGATCATCATGTACATGTACACGCCGGTGCCGCTGGCCGGCGAGCTGTACGAGCAGGCCAAGTCGACCGGTTTCCAGTTCCCGGAGACGCTGGAAGGCTGGATCGATCCGAGCTGGCAGGAGTTCTCACAGCGCCGCAGCATCTCCATGCCCTGGCTCAACGACCCGATCCGCCGCCAGATCACCAACTTCCAGTGGGTGCTGAACGCCTATCACCCCACCACCACCGACACCGGCATGAGCAGCCTGAAACGCAACACACTGCGGGCCGCGTCGGCCTGGCGCTACCGGCTCGGCTTCTACGATCACCCGTTGGAACTGCGCGCGCTGCACAAGGTCATGTCCTACCAGCGGCCTGAGACCACGGGATTTTAGAAACCGGGTTTCTTTGGAGAAACCCGGTTTCTGGTGCGCTACGCTTCATGCAGCTTCTCTGCCCTGATTGCCGCCGGCCATTTCAAATCGACGATGCCACGTGGCCACAGTCCGCTGGCATCGCCTGTCCATCAGGCCACGAGTTCGCGGTACGCGACGGCGTGCTGGAGTTTCTCGACGCAGCTCTGGCGCAACGGCTGGCAGATTTCCTGCCCCCGTTCAGCACCGTCAGAGCCGGCGACGAAAAACGCCTCGTCGATCCTGCCGTCTACCCGCTCTTGCCGGACGCGCCTGCGGTACGTGGCAACCATGAATGGCGGCTGCGGACTTACGATCTGGACGTGATCACCCGCTTACTGGTGAAACGCGGCCGGCAACGCATCCTGGATTTCGGCGCCTGGAACGGCTGGCTCAGCAACCGATTGGCAGCCAGCGGCCACCAGGTCACCGCCATCGACTACTTCGTGGATGAGTACGACGGCCTGCGGGCCAGGAAGTTCTACAATACGAACTGGCTGGCGGTGCAGATGAACCTGGAAGACCTGGATGTGCTGGATATGCAGTTCGATGTGGTCGTCGTCAACCGTTGCGTGCAGTTCTACGCCGACCCACCATCCTTTGTCGAGTATGTCAAGTGCAAGGTCGCGCCCGGCGGCCTGCTGCTGCTGACCGGCCTCGCGTTCGTGCGCGACCCCAGCCAGCGGATCGCGGGGCTGGCCGCGCTACGCCGGCAGTACCAGGAGAACGGCTTTGACTTCTTCAAGCCCATGAAAGGCTACGTTGACTTCGACGACAAATCGCAGCTTGAAGCCCACGGTTTCGATCTGCGCCGGTACCGGCAACTGATGGCCGCCAACGCTCGTTCGCGGCTGGTCGCAACGTCTCCCCGCTACTACTACGCCATCTGGCAGGCAGGCAGTGAGCGCAGGTGACAGAGCAACCCCGGCAGCGTAACTCGATCTCAGCGCTGAGACACAGCCTGTTGATCTGATGGAAGGCCAGTAGTGCAGGTCGTCTTTGTTAACTTCGGCTATCCCGCCGCGGTATCTGACCCGGATGAGCTGTTGCTGCGCTTCGATGGGCTGCTGGGCTGGGCCGGGGGCGTCATCCAGGCCGGTGGCAGCGCTACGATCGTGCAGCGTTTTGGCCGTAACGCGACGATCGAACGCGATGGCATCGCCTGCCACTTCGTTGTTGACAGGCACGGGCCTTACCTGCGTTCCTGGCTACGGTCGGGGCCAGTCCAGCGAATGGCGGTCGAGCTATGTCGCCAGTGTACGGACCGCGGCGACACAGCAGCGCTGCACCTGAACGGTCTGATGTATGGTCTGCAAGCCGGGCTGATGCGCCGCAGCCTGCCGCATTCCGTGCCCATCGTCGCTCAACACCACGCAGAGCACCCCCCGACAGGCGCACGAACCCTCTACATGCGACCGGGCCTGCGCGCCGTCGACGGATTCTTCTTCACGGCGCGGCAGCAGGCAGTACCCTGGCTGGACGCCGGTTTGATCCTCCCGTCCCAGCCAGTCTTTGAGATCATGGAGGGATCCACGTCGTTTCGGCGCCAAGCCCAGGATCTGGCTCGCGCAGAAACAGGACTATGCGGCGATCCTGTGTTTCTTTGGGTCGGCCGACTCATCGATCTCAAGGATCCATTGACTGTGCTGCGTGGTTTTGAGGAAGTTCTGTTTACGTGCCCGAGCGCTCGCCTGTACTTGGCATACGGCAGCGAGGAGTTGTTGCCGCGAGTCGAGCATCAGATCAACCGCAGCGCAGCCCTAAGTCGAGCCGTGACGCTGCTGGGCAGGGTGCCCCATCTTGATCTGGAAGCGATCTACAACGGCGCGGACTACTTCGTGCTGGGCAGCCACAGCGAGGGCAGCGGCTACGCGCTGGCCGAGGCGCTGGCCTGCGGCGTTGTGCCGATAGTGACAGACATCCCCTCGTTTCGCCGGATGACTTACAACGGTCAAATCGGCGCGCTGTGGCAACCGGGCAACCCGGCGTCCTTTGCCGCGGCAGCTCAACTGACACTGACGCATTCCTGGTCCGAGCAATCGGCTGCTGCAAGCTCCTTTTTCGATGCACAACTCAGTTTCGTTGCTATCGGGCAGCAAGCGATGACTGCGTATCGCGATCTGGCGGCGCGGCGTCAATCATGACCGGTCGGCCGCGCCACGCCGGCTGCGCCACAGAATGACGATGATCAGTGCGGCGCCTGCCACCTTGGCCGCAGCCTTGGCCACAACGGCGCCCCAGGCACCCAGCGACGGAATGAGCGCTACCGCGATGACCGCCAACGTGACGGCCCGCAGCGCGTCGGCCGCCGCCAACAGCCGTGGCCGGTTCATCGGGAACGCCAATAGAAGGAGCGGAGTGGTCATGACGTCGAAGATCACGACCAGCAGCAGCACCCTGAACAGCGGCACTGCAGCAAAATACTCAACACCGTACAGAGTTGTTATCAGCGGACCGGCCAGCGGGATGAGCAACAGCAACGCGAGGCTGATCATCGCGCTGCGCGCCAGGCCGTTGCGCACATAGCCGCGCATCCCGCCAGTACCTTCCAGCGCGGAAGCCGCGGGCAGCAGCACGGCGTGCAAGCTCTGGTTGACGATGTCCGCCTTGCTGGCCAGACTCAGCGCCAGCGCGTAGGAGCCGACCACCGCCGCCGGGACCATGCGGTTCAGCAACAGCACGTCAAGCTGTGCCGTCAGCACGGCGAAGATGCTGCCGATCCACAGCCAGCGGCCGAAACGCATCAGCTCGTTGCCCTCGCTGCGCAGCAGATCGCGGTCGAATGTCGTCCGTTCGATTCGCCACCCCTGAGGCAGTAGCTTGAAGGCGAGCAAGAAAGTGGCCAGTGAGGTGACGATGCCGAGGACAAGCAGCGCAGTGACCAGAGTTAACATGCCGGCCTGCGCCAACAGCACCGCCAACATCGCCGTCAGCGCCGAGTTGAACAGCAGCACTTGCGATAGCCGGCCAAACCGCCGCGTCCCTTGCAGCGCGACGTTCATTGCGCCGCTCAACGCGGTGGCCAACACACCCAGCATCGCCAGCCGCAGCAGCCCAGCGCTGTCCGGCGCCTCCAGATGCAAGACCCGGGTGGCGATTGGCTGCGCCAGTAAAATAGGAACAAGAACGATGAGGCTGCACGTCGCCACACGCAGAACAACATACGCCTGCCAGCGCCGATCGGCCGTCTCCCCGTCGTCCGGCCACGCCGATGCCACCTGCTTCACTGCCGTAGTGGACAGGCCGAGATCAGCAATGACACCAACAATTCCGGCCGCGGCAGCCAGCACGGCAAACACACCAAACTGGGAGGGACCCAGTGCACGCGCAATCAAAACGCTCGAGACCAGTCCCAGCGCCATGCGTCCGGCCGTTCCACCGGTCATCACTGCCCAGCCGCGGGTAACCGGATCCAGCCGGTCGGCAAACCGGCGCAGGGTTGTCAACAAACGATGACTCGCTGGACGCATGGGCACCAGTCTACCGCCCCGTTGGGTCGCCGTCAAATGGCGATCATGGTTGCGGCGCTGTTGCTTTTCTATTGGCTGGTTTCACTCCACAGCCTCGACGTGACGCCGCCGGTCTACGAGGACGAACCGTGGCAGGCCAGCACAGGCTGGAAGCTGGCAACGGAGGGAGTCTTTGGTTCCGATATGTTCGCCGGCCATTACAACATGGACCAGCGCTATTACGATTTCATGCCGCTCCACCCGGCTGCGCTGGCCCTGGTATTTCGCATCGCCGGACCGGGTCTGTTCCAGGCGCGGCTGGAGACGGTGGTCTTCGGCCTGCTGACCCTCTGCCTGACCTATGCGCTGGGCAAGCGGCTGTTCGGCACGACCGTTGGACTGCTGGCTGTTGCCCTGTTGCTCGGTCTGCGCTTGCTGGCAACCGGTCGCTTCCAGGCAACCGGCATCCCACTGCTCGACTTCGCGCGCATTGCCCGCTATGACTTGGCCGTACCTGTCTTCGGGCTGGCCGCGCTGCACGCCTACATCACCGCCATGCACCAACGACGACTCGTGTGGTACGGCGCAAGCGGGCTGCTGGCCGCGCTGGCGGGGTTGAGCCACCTCTACGGTGTATTCTTCCTGGCCGTGTTACTGATTCTGGTAGTCTGGAACCGGGACGGGTGGCGGGCGCTCGGCATGCTGTTGGCCGGTTTCGCCCTTCCCTGGCTGGCTTACGGCGCCTACGTGCTGGGTGACCTGGCCGACTGGCGCGGTCAAACGAAGGAGTACGGGCCGCGCTTCGACTTGCTCAACCCGTCCTGGTATCTGGACAACCTGCGCCGCGAGGCGCTGCGCTATCCACTGGGCGTGGCGACCGGCCGCCGCTGGCTGCGTCCCGGCCTGTGGTTGACGGCTATCCTGCTGCCTGCCGCCTGGATCGGGCTGGCGCGCAACGCATTGACCCGCCATGATCGCCACGCGCGCGTGCTGTTGATACCTGCGCTGCTGCTGCCGGCCCTGTTTGCGCTGCTGATCACGTCCAAGCTGGCAAACTACCTGATCAGCTTCATACCTCTCTGGGCGCTATCCTGCGCGTGGGCGGCAGTCGCACTCTGGCGCTGGTCCCGTGGCGTGCGCCGCGGAGCCATTGTCCGTCTGGCGCTGGCCATGACGTTTAGTACGATGCTTGCAGAAGGTGCATGGCAGGTGGCAAGAAATGTGCATCGCATCGGAGAGACGACACCTTATCAGTCTTACATTGCGCAGGTTCGCCAACACATCCCCGCCGGCAGCACGGTGCTGGGCTACATCAGTTCTGGTTCGGCCTGGAAGACCTCCCGTACCACAGTTGGTTTGTACCCATCGTTCAAACGGACCCGGCCTACCACGATCCGCCGCTGACGGCGCCCCAAGCAATGGCCGCTATCGACCCGGACGTCATTCTGGTAGACCCGAAGATGCGCGCGTTCCTTACCGCCCCAGAATCCGGCAGCAGCGCCATCGATCCACGGACCTTCCTCGACTGGATGACGGCGCAGGGCTTCGCGCTCGACGCGCAAGTTGACGATCCGACCTACGGGCTGATGGAAATCTACCGCAGGAGCGGCCCGTAGCGTTATCATTTTCTGGAACTCATGACACCATGCGACTCGCCCTGATCACCCCCGGCTTTGCATCGCCGGGCGAAGCTAACTTTGCAATCCCCGCGCTGATAGACACCGTGCGCTTGCTGGCCAGCCGCCACGATGTGCACGTCTTCACGCTGCGTTATCCGCACCGCCGCGACAGCTACCAGCTTGACGGGGCAACGGTACACGCCTTCGGCTGGGGAACACGCGGCGGGCTGAACCGGCTGCGGCTGGTGCAGGCAGCCGTGGCCGCTATCCGCCGCGAGCATCGCCGCCAGCCCTTCGACCTGTTGCACGGGTTGTGGGCCGACGAGCCAGGCTTCGTTGCGACAGCCGCGAGCCGTCTGTTCGGCCAGCCGGCTGTAGTCTCGATTCTGGGAGGTGAACTGGTGGGCTTCCCTGACATCAGCTACGGCGGCCAGCTCAGCCGCTCTAACCGGCTGCTGACGAACCAGGCGCTGCGCCGCGCGTCGGCCGTCACCGTCGGCTCAAGCACCCTGCGCCAGATCGCCGCCGCCCGCGTGCCTGACGCCCGGCTGCGCATCCTGCCGCTAGGTGTGAACACCACCGTCTTCACCCCCGCCAACGCCGCCGCCGCCGAAACCCCCTACGCAGATGGCAATACACCCCACGCCCCACGCCCCACGCCCTACTTCAACCTCCTCCACGTCGCCGCCCTCTCCCCCGTCAAGGATCAGGCGACTCTGCTGGACGCGCTGGCGATTGTGGCAAACGCGCATCCTGAGGTACACTTGCACATCGCTGGCATCGGTCCGTTGCAAGCCGCTCTCGAAGCGCAAGCCGCCGCGCTGGGCATTGCGAGCCAAGTCACATTTCACGGCGAGGTGGCGCACGAGCGTTTGCCTGTTTTCTACCGGGCCGCCGACCTGTTCGTCCTCTCATCGCGTTATGAGAGCCAGAGCCTCGTAGCCCTGGAAGCAGCGGCCTGCGGCTGTCCGGTGGTAGGAACGGCGGTCGGCGTGCTGCCGGAGTTGCTGGACGCCGCGCAGGTCGTCCCTGTGGGCGACGCCGGCGCGCTGGCCGCGGCGATCGACGGACTGATCCGCGATCCGTCGCGCCGAAACCGCGCCGCCCGCGCGAGCCGCGACCGTGTGCTGGACCGATTCGCACTGGCACAGACGATGACCGATTTGGAGTTGCTGTACCAAGACTCGCCCGCTGAATGTCGAAATCCAGATCGCTCCAGATTTACACAGGGTTGAACTGGCTGACCCGCGCCAGCTTTGCCGCGTTTTTGGTGCTGGCGCTGGCGACCCATTCGGCGCACTGGCGCGTCGGGCCGTTCACCTGGCTGCCGGTGATCAGGCTGCCTGCGCTGTTGCCGGCCCGTGCCGCGCGCTGGGGTGACGAGCAGCCGATGGCGCTGGGGATTCTGACGCTGATCCCGCTGCTGCTGGCAATTTCGTGGCCGTTATTACGTCTGGTTGAGCTGCGCATTCCGGCCGTGCGGCGGCGCTGGCAGTGGGGATGGCGGCATATCACGCTGCCGCTGGCCGGGCTGACGCTGCTGGGGCTGATCAGCATCGGCTGGAGTTGGTTGGCGGCCGGGACACGCCTGCCGCCGCTGGGAATCAGCGACACGGCTTTTCAACTGCTCTCACTGGTGCTGGTCTGGGCGACCTACCTCTTCCTGGTCAACGAACACCCGTCGCTAACGTGGCCGCTGGCCGCGGTGGTGACGATCCAGTCACTGGTGGGGATCGCACAATTCGTGCGCCAATCAGACCTGGGGCTGACGATGCTGGGCGAACTCGATCTGGACCCGGCCGTCAGCGGCGTCAGTGTGCTGATGACCAACGGACAGCGCTGGCTGCGCGCCTATGGTCTGACCGGTCACCCCAACCTGCTGGCGGCCTTGCTGGCGCCGTCGATGCTGTTCTTGTTGAGCCAGACGCGGCGGTTGGCGAGCTGGCGACGATGGACACTGCTGGCAGTGGTCGGATTGGGCGCAGTGGCGCTGGTCGCTACGGCGTCACGCGCAGCCTGGCTGGCCTTCGGGCTGGGACTGGCCGTGTTGCTGGCGGCCTGGTGGACGGAACGCCGGTACGCGAGCCGCGGCGCTCCGCTGGGAGAAGCTACGCCGCGCCGGAGCCGCCGGACAACTGTCGCAGCCATAGCGGTGGTGGGCGGGCTGGCGCTGCTGTTCCTGGCCGTGTACGGGCCGCTGCTGCTGACCCGCTTCTTCAACCTGGATACGAGTATCGAGGCACGCTCGCTGTTCGAACGGGAGCGCGACTGGGGCATCGCCGTGCAGCTGATCCGCCAACACCCGCTGACCGGCGTCGGCATGGGGAGTTACTTGCTTGAGGCGCGCGCCCTAGACCAGACCGCCCGATTGGTACACAACGTCCCGCTGTTGGTGACGGCCGAGCTTGGCGTGGTCGCGGCGCTGTTGTTGCTGTGGTTGATGGTCGCGCCCATCGCGGCGGCGATCAAACTCGGCAAACGTGGCTGGTATCGGCTGACGCCGGGGCTGGCGCCGTGGGTCGCAGTGATGACCATGGGACTCTTCCACGGACTGCCGTGGATCAACACCGGCTGGCGCGCCGCTATTCTGATGGCGTTGATTCTGGGGATTCTGGCAAACGAGATCAGCGGGCGGGCGAATTGGTTGCAATCGGGTTGAAGCGGAACCGAATTTCACCGCAGCCAAGTGCGGTGGGCGGTACGGGCGCGGTCGGGAGACCGGCCCGCGCCGTTGTACAAAACATGAGCCGGGATCTTTGAGAGCACTCTGACAACGCTTCAGTACTCAGCCTTCCTCCACTTTCTCAGGCGGACGTACACGCACCGTCTTTTCTCCGTCCAGCATCACCATCCCTGGCCGACCGCCGGGGGCGCGGCGCACTTGTTTACGAGGGACAACGATCACATCCACCGAAGCTTCGCCACGGCCGCGTGAGAAGTAGGCGGCCAGCTCAGCCGCCTGTTGCACAGTTGCGTCGCTGACGGGCCGTCCAGCGCTGCGGATCACCACGTGCGAACCGGGCAGGCCGCGTGCGTGCAACCACAGGTCATCAGCGGTCGCAATCTCGAAGGTGACCCGTTCGTTCTGGCGGCTGTTGCGCCCCACGACTATGGCGAAACCCTCCCGGCTCGTGTAGTGACGCGGGCCTTTGGCCTGGCTGACGACCTTTGTCCCCGGCGTGCGCAGGTAGCCAGCGTCGACCAGTTGGGCGCGCACGGCGTCGATCTCGCTGCGGTCGGCTGCCAGCGCCAGGTCAGCCGCCAGTTGCTCCACGTACGCCAGCTCCGCCTCGACCTCCGCCAGCCTCGGCTCGGCAAATTGTCTCGCGCGGCGCGCTTTGCGGTAACGCTTGAAATAGCGGGCGGCGTTGTCGGCCGGGCTAAGCGCCGGGTCGAGCGCGACTGGCGGCATGTCAAGTTCATCAGGCAGCGTCAGCTCGGTTTGGCGCGGCGCGATGGTGCTACTGAGCGCCAGTATCCACTCGCCGCTAATGCGCAGCCGGTCGATCTCCTCCGTCGGACGCAGCTCGCGGCCGATGGAGTCGCGACGGCGTTGCAAGCCGCGCTGCACCCGGTCGACCGTGGCGGCAACCTGGCGACGAGCCGCACCGTAGGCATCCGCGCCGGCGGGAGCGTGTTCGCCGTAGTAGCGCTCGGCGGCGAGGCTGACGCTGGCAACCTCTTCCGGCCGCTGGTTGACACGATGGGTGAGCAGATAGGGCGCGAAGGCAGTTGGCTTGCCGTCGTCATCGTAGACGAGGCAGGGATGCCACGTTTGCGCACGCAGTGGTTCCACCAGCTCAGCCGCGGCTTCCAACACCGGTGTCAGCCGCGTCACCTGGCCGACACGCGTCGCCGCGTCGCCGGTCGCACGAAAGACGATCTCGCGTGCCAGCAAGGGACTGACGCCCAACAGCCCATCCAACAAGGCGCGCCAGAGGAGCGCGTCGGGCGGCGTCTGCTCCAACAGAAGGCGGAGGCGCAGTTCGGTCAACTCGTCCGGCGGCCAGCCCTCCTGCGCCGGCGGCGGGGTGTAGAGTTGCCCCGGAAGCGCGGGGCGGCGCGCGCCGTCCTGTGGCCGGTAGCGATGTACGCACTCCAATATCCGCCACTCCGTCCCCGCACTATCCGCCTCCACGCTCATCCCTGACCTCTTACCTTTGACCTCTGACTTTTTCCCACGCAGCAACAGCAGGTTCGACCAGCGCCCGATCAGCTCAATCACCAGCGCAGTGGCGCCGAACTCGCTGTGGTCAAAGTGCAGCCACAGCACCCGCTCCCACGGCGGCTGGCTGACCTCGGTCAATATCGCGCCGCGGACGAACTTGCGCAGCAATTGCAGCAGCGGTGACGGCGTGTCCACCCCGCGGCGCGGCTTTTCCTGCAACAGATGCACGCGCGGCCCTTGCTGGTCGGCTGACAGCAGCAGGTAGCGGCGCTGCCGGTCGCCGTACAATTCCAGCGCGTAGCTGGTCGCGTCTACCTGAACAGCCTGCTGCACACGACTCGGCACGAGGTCAACCCGCAATTCACTGGCGACGGCGGCGGTGGTGATGAAGTCGAAGGTCATGGCAGAAGTCAGAAGTCAGAGAGCAGAGGGCGGATGGCGAGTTGCAGGTGGCAGGTGGCCAACAGCCCCTACTCCCCACTCCCCACACCCCACGCCAACAACTCGGCCAGTTCAGCAATGCTGGTCGTGCTTCGAACGCGGAGGCGCTGGAGTTCGAAGAGGTCATCGAAACGCTGGACGGCGCCCTGGCGGGTGGTGATGCCGCCGTAGTAGTCGTCGGAGGCGAAGAACTCGGCGACGCGCTGATCGTATATGCCTGATGGGTAGGCTACGAAGCGCGGTCTTTGACCGAGGTTGCTTTCGATCATCTCGCTGCAGCCCAGCACCTGCCAGATCAACCGCTCGTCGTCCATATCGGTCAAGTCTTCGTGGACGCGAGCGTGGCACTGGATGTCCATCCCGGCGTCCCGCATCTCCTGCATCTGCGGCCAAGTCATGTAGTTGTCGGCGTAAACCATGCCATCGGGCGCAGTCATACCCGCGGAGGCGCGCTCGGCCAGTTCAGTGACCACGAAAAAGGTGCCGCCGAAGCCATATTTCGCCAGCAGCGGGAACGCGTTCGCGTAGTTGTCAGCATAGCCGTCGTCGAAAGTGATGATGATCGGTCGCTCCGGCAGCGGCTCGCCCAGCACCAGATGGCGATGCAACTGCTCCAGGGTGATGCTCTGGTAGCCCTGCTCGCGCAACCAGGCCAGGTGCTGCTCGAACAGCGCCGGCGACACCGACAGGTCACGGCGGTAGCGGTCCGCGCCGGGCGGCGGGTCCGACAGATAGTGGTACATCAGAATCGGCACGCGCGCCTCGCGGGTGACGCCGTCAGGCGTTGGCAGCATGGTTGGCGTCGCAGTCGGAGCCGGCGTGTCAGTGGGCGTCGCGGTCGGCGAGGGCGTGAGCGTGGCGGTCGCGGTCGGCGTCGCGGCTGCTGTAGCCTGGGATGGTGGCGGCAGCACACTGGTGGCGGTGATCTGCGCCACTGGATCTTCCACCAGGCTGGCCGGCGGGACCACCGCCGGGGCCGGCTGGCCGCAACCGACCAATAAGATTCCCGCGAGCACGACCCACCCGGCCCGGCTTGTAACGCGCTGAAGAACAAATTGCATCAGGATTCCAGTTGCGTGGACTGCAACTCACGCACCAGCAACGGTACGCGCCGGCCAACGCGGCGGAAGCCGAAGCCTTCGTAGAGACGCAGCGACGCCTGATTGCTGTCCTGGGTGTTGATGACTACGGTACGCGCGCCCTGTTCCTGACAGTGGGCCAACGCGCCGTTGAGCAGGGTGCGACCAATGCCGCGACCGTGGAGCGCCGGATGCACCGCCAGCCGCATGATGTGCCCCTCGTCGCCGATCACGTCGGCGGCGGTGTAGCCTGCCAGCCCGTCGAAGCCGTCCGCCTCCGCCACCGCGAAGTGGCCGCTGGTGACCAACAACTCGATCAGTTCGCTGCTTTCCAGTTGAAAGGGCGGAGCGAACGCGGCCTTGTCCAGTGCGCCCAGCGCGCCCAGATCGTGGGCCACGACCGGACGCACGCGAACGTCGGGCACATCCTCCAGCGCAATCGGGCGCGGATGCCGGTGCAGCGTCGCGATCCACTCGGCGCGCTGGAAGCCGGCGCGCTGCAACGCGGGCACCAGCCACAGCGCCACGCCGTAGGCAGCCAGATGGGTCGCGCCGCGCTCACGCAACCGGCCATGTAACGGGTCCAGCACCGCATCCAACGCGTCATCAGTGCGCCAGCCATTGACGATGGCCGCGCCGCGCAGATAGGCCCAGTGGGAGCCGTTCAGTGACACGCAGACGAAACCCCACAGCTTTTCATCGTCGCCGGCCACCATGCAGTTGCCGCGCGCCAGCAGATTGGGCAGGTCTTCCAGACCAAAAGCGGCGAAGCTTCGGCGGGCCTCGTTCAGCAACCGGACGATCCTGGTCTGCTCGCTGATAGACGCCTTGTAGACTTGTAGTTGCTTGGTCACAACCGATCACCTCGGCGGCGAGTATGCCACAGGCCGCCGCAGCCGTCAAAGCAGGCGACGAAGAAGAGTGACGATCCTGGCAGGACCGTCACTCTTCTCACCGGGCAGTATTCGCAATCAGCTCAACGAAAGATGAGCGGCAACCAGTTGTTGCTACCGACGAAAACTGAGCCATTGGCGCTGTTGTTGGCGATCTCCAACTCGGTTGCGTCAGATGCGATGGAAGCCGTTGTATGGAGGGTGCTTCCATAGGGCGCGGACGGCGACATTTGTAGCGTAAGATTGATCGTCTGCTGGCCGAATGCCGGCATATCACCCAGATTCCAGCGCAACACCGGCGTTGTGGCTGTAGGCGGCGGGTCAGCGCTGACGAAGGTCAGCCCGGCCGGCAGTTGCAGGATGACCTTTCCATTCTGCGCATCCACGCCGCCGCGGTTGCCATAGTCCAGCACACTATGCAGCAGCGCGCCGGCAGGGGCCGCACCAGCGATACCCTTCACCCACAGATCAGGATATGCGGAACCGGCAGTCACCTCGTCGATGTAGACCGAAGCGGAACCGGCTGAGGCCCGGCTCAAGCGGAAACGCACTATGATCGACTGGCCAGACCAGGGACTGAGATCGACCCATTGATATCTCCAGCCATCGGTGCCAGTCACATCGCTGAACACGGTCGTGATGTTTCCGCCAACTTCAACCTCGACTGCAAAGCCATCTCCGGCGGACGGCGACGGAAGTATCTGCCAGTAAGCGAAGGAAAGGGTCGGCGCGGCGACACTGGATGGAACGACCATCTGTTGAGCGATCGTCGTCAGACCGGTCGGTTGCGTGTCAGGCGACGCGGTGCTGCCGGATGATTGCATGAGGGCGCCAGACTGGCCGGTGTGGCGGGCAACGGTAGTGATCACGGGCGTCGGCGAGCCGGTCGCTTGCCAGGCAGGGCTAAAACTGCCCGTCTCGAAGCCCGAATTCTGCACCCAATTATCGGCCGGTGGGAGCGTCAGATCGACCAGTGCGTCAGGCGCTGACGGGAAAGAGGTAGCCGGCAGCCCGCCGTAGCCTGCCTTGCTCCAGGCTGCGGTGTAGCTGGCAGCCTGCGCCGTAACGTGAGCCGCATAGTTGCCGAATTCATCGCTTGGCTGCACATGAAAAGCAGCGGGCGTCGTCGTCGCGGCAACACCAGTCAACGGCGCGCCGCGGTTGTCTGTCACCCGGCCGCTGATGCCCCAGGTGTACAACACAGTCGTGGCGTCAGCGCTGGCTGGCCAGGCTTCCAGGTTTTGCGCGTTATCGCGCGCACGGACGCGGAACTGAATCGTTGAACCGGCAGCACCAGTGAATGTCGCCGCTGTGTCAATGGTGTTGGTTTTCCAGTTGGTCCACGGACCGTTGTCCTGGCGGGTCTGGACATCGTAGGTCTTGATGCCCGATCCGCCGGGATCGACGCCACCCCAGCGAACTTCGACGCCGTTACGGCTGTACTCCGGCAGCGTCTCGACCGATGCCTGTGGCGGCAGGCTTTCCACGGTGGTCATCGCGTCATAGCTGGACGGCCAGGCTTCGCTGTTGAAAGCGTTGTCGCGCGCCCGGCTGCGGAAGTAGTAGGTGTGTCCGCCGACGCCGGGATAGGAAGCGCTGGTGCTGCTGACGCCGGTCTGCCAGTTGGTCCACGGGCCGTTCGCGCCGTCCCTGACCTGCACGTCGTAGTCCTTGAGACCCGCGCCACCGCTGTCCGATCCTGACCAGCGCACGGTGAAGGGGCCGGGGGACTGGGCCGGCAATCCCTGAACACTGGAGGTGGGCGCGATTGCATCGGCTGTCTCCAGATCGGGCTTCCACTCGCGGTTGCCCGGCGTCAGATATTGGATGTTCGCCGGGTTGGCGCTGTCCCAAGCATACACGTAGCCAGTGGTCCAGTACCAGTTACCCTGGTAATAGGTGAGGGCGATCTCGCTGAACGCAAGGTAACGGCCATCGGGTGACCAACTGTTCGACCAGGCCACTACGTTGCCGCCGGGGTTGTAGATCATGTGCTGGTTGCTGCCGTCGGCGTTCATCAACCACAGCTCTTCCCAGTTGTCGCCGTCGTTGTCCGCGTCATAGGCGATCTGCCGTCCGTCCGGTGACCAGACCGGGTCGAAGGCATTCTGCTGGTTAGACAGCACCTGCTGACCGGAGCCGTCCGCGTTCATCACCATCACGCGGTAGGGGCCGGTGCGGT
This sequence comes from uncultured Chloroflexia bacterium, assembly GCA_963707275.1. GTDB lineage: Bacteria > Chloroflexota > Anaerolineae > JAAEKA01 > JAAEKA01 > JACKBK01. The sequence goes on along the minus strand of CAVPPH010000014.1, from coordinate 74,876 downwards.
TGGAGACGAAGGCGATCTTGCTGCCATCAGGCGAATATGAAGGCGAGCCGTCATAGCCGGGGCTGTTGGTGAGGCGCGTCTGGCCGCTGCCATTGGCGTTCATGACATACACTTCGCCATTGTCGATGCCGTGCCGGTAACTCTCAAAGGCGATGTGCGCGCCGTCTGGCGACCAGACCGGTTCCTGATCGGGAGTAGAGTCGTTGGTCAGCGCCGTGACGCCGCTGCCGTCGGCGTTCATGGCAAAGATGTCGAAATCGCCCCCGGCGCGGTCTGACGCAAACACGATACGCGTCGCGCCGCGGTTCAGGCGCGCATCCTTGTCCAAAGCCGGATTGTTTGTCAGCCGCGCCGCGCCCGAACCGTCAGGATTGGCGCGATAGATCTCCCAGTTGCCGTCGCGGTAGGACTGAAAGACCAATTGCGCCCAGGGAACGATGTTGGCCGCGGGCGCGCGAAGGCCGGACTGGGCGGAGTCAGGGCCAGGCTGGATCCATGGCGTCGCTTCCCGCAACGAGGGGAGAAGCGGGGGCGAGTTTGGTTGCAGCGCGCCGGCTGCGCCGGCGACCGGTGCAAGTGTCAGCATCAACACAAACACAAGAATGGGGATAACATGTTTCATTGGGGTGCCTCCCATGAATGGTATTGGTGACAGTCACCTTTGCCTTTGCCTGACTGCGTCCACAATCAACCTCAGAGGTGACCTTCACCTCCGCAGTTGTAAGTCGCACCTCCCACTGACAGTCGATCAGGTCAGGTGAAACGACCGGTCGCGCCAACACTTGGCAGCACTGTCGCAAAACAAATCAAGCGTGAGCCGCTGTGCGGCTGGCGTCGTATTGAACATTGTATCACAGGATAATGAAATCAGAATGAACAGCGGATGAAAATCGATGACGATCCTGTCATGATTGCTGCGGCGTGCGCTGGCCAGTTCGCCAAATTGCTTGACAGGCCGGTGAGAAGATGATAAAAGTAAGGTGGCTGTCAGCCTTCCCGTAGAATCATCACAGGTTGAAGCAGCGGCTTGGCGGTCGCCGCAGAGGAAAGGACAATGAACGACGTCAGGGCCTACGTTCTGGTGAGTGGACACGTGCAGGGAGTGTTTTTCCGCGGCCACACACAGCGACGCGCCAACACCGTCGGCGTGGCGGGCTGGGTACGCAACCTGCCGACCGGGCAGGTTGAAGCGGTGTTCGAAGGGGAAGAAACCAAGGTCCGCGACTTGATAGCCTGGTGCCGCCAGGGACCGCCCAACGCGCTGGTCACCGGGGTTGACGTGCGCTTCGAACCGTACACCGGAGCCTTTCTCAGTTTTTCAGTCCGCTATTAGTCTCATGTCCGACCGGCAATTTCGCGCTTCGCCGCCCAGAGGAATGTCTTTCGAGGAACAGCGCGCCTGGATGGTTCAGACGCAGCTTCAACACTGGGGAGTGCGCGACCGGCGCGTGCTGGAGGTCATGGGCGCGCTGCCGCGCGAGCGGTTCGTTCCCGCCAGCGAGCGCTCGTCGGCCTACTACGACGGCGCGCTGCCCATCGGCGAAGAACAGACCATTTCGCAGCCTTTCGTCGTAGCCCACATGACTGAGCTGCTGGCGCTGCAAGGGGACGAGACCGTGCTGGAGGTGGGAACCGGTTCGGGCTACCAGACGGCGGTGCTTGGCAAGCTGGCCGCGCAGGTCTTCACTGTGGAACGAATCGCCAACCTCTCGCAGCGGGCCGAGAGAATCCTCGCCGAGTTGAAGATCGACAACGTACACTTCCACGTCGGCGACGGCAGCCTGGGCTGGCCGGAGCACGCGCCCTACGACGCGATTCTGGTCACCTGTGCTGCGCCGCAACTGCCTGCGCCGCTGCTGGAGCAGTTGGCCGACGGCGGGCGGATGGTGACGCCAGTTGGCCCGCGCGGCTATCAGGACCTGGTGCGGGTGGTCAGGAAGGGCGACGCCTTCGACGAGGAGCGGCTGTCACCGGTCGCGTTCGTCCCCCTGATCGGCCAGTACGGCTGGTGAACTGTCCCAGCGCATGACGATGATGCGCTGGCGATAGAAAACACGCGCCAACGTCCCGCCGATGGCCGATTTGAAGCGCAGCCCGCGCGGCGCCTGCAGGACGGGAACGCGGCGAAACCCGTGCTGCTCGTAGTAGGGCTGGCGAGCCTCCACGCATTCCAGGTGCACCGGCGGGCTTTCCTCAGTCAGGCAGGCACGGATCAGCTTCCCGCCGAGCCCCTGGCCACGACGGTCCTTGCGCACCCACAGGCTGCCCAGTTCCCTGGTGTCCCAGTAGCGGCGCACCTGGCACATGCCCAGCAGCTCGCCGTCGCCGGTCTCTGCGAGCTTGAAACGACGCCAGTCCAGGCCGGTGCGATCCAGGCCGGCGGCTTTGATGGTCTGTCTGATGACCACCGCGTCGGCTTCGCTGGCCGCGCGGATAAGAACCTCGTTGGCCGCTTCGGTCATTCGACCCGCCAGTCGATCAGCCGAAGATCGCCGTCGTACTCGAACTTCATCGTGATCGGCGCCGAACCACTCCCGACCACGTGCTGGTAAAAGATCGCATCGGCCTGGGGAATGTCCAGCGCCAGCACCTGGTCAGCGTCGATCCACGCCAAATCGCCCTCTTCACAGGCTGACAGCTCGCCGGTGAACTCGGCGACAGAGTAGATGAACATCAGCCACTGCCAGTCGGGCAGCGGCGAGGTCTCGGTGACGATGATGCGCAGTTCGGGCCGGCCCGTGGCGATCAGCCCGGTCTCCTCGTACAGCTCGCGCACGGCGCATTCAGCCGGCGACTCGTCGATCTCCACCTTGCCGCCGGGCGCGGTCCACTGGCCCAGATTGGGCTGCTTGCGGCGGTGCATCATCAACACCTTGCCGTCGCGCACTGCGTATACGAGAGTGGTTACTTTGCGTGTCATGAGCTGCCTTTGGGAGAAGTGGTTGGTGATCGGTCGGACGACACGGCACGGGAACGATGCGTATTGCAGAGCGAATCGCGTGCCGCTGGCGGCGTCGCAGGATTATACAACATGACTGGCGGCGTTGCCAGATGCGTTCGTAGTAGGCGCTGAAGCGCGTACTACGAACAGATTCCAAATTCACTTGCGAAGTCGGCGAAACGGTGATAAAGTGTAGCTGTCAGCGGTTTGCTGGCAACCCGAATGTTCGTTGGACTCCGCCGCCACCCATTCAAGGAGGATACCATGACCCCTGTTGTCTGGGCAGCCGTTGGTTTTGTTGCCGGATTGATCGTGATGTGGCTGGTCATGCGCTTCACGGTTCTGAAGAGCAGCCAGCAGCAAGCACAGTCGCTGAACGCCCGCATCGCTGACGAAGAATCTCCGCGCGCCAAAGATCGCGAAGAAATCGACAAGCTGGAAAGCCGGCTTCAATACCGTGAACACGACAACGCCGATCTTAAGGACCGCCTAAGCAAGACCGAGGGACAACTGCGCGAGCGGCAGCAAGCCACGGCCGCGCTGGAAGCCCAGGTCGCCGGCTTGGAAAGCGCGCGCTCCGATCTGGAGCGCGCCATGACGCGCATGGAAGAGCGGGTGACCGAGGACGGCGTACGACTACAAGAGTTGGAGGCCAGCGCGTTGACGCTAAACAGCCGCGCCCGCCAGCAGCAGGCAGAGCTGGACAAGCTGCACGGTGAGATCGAGCGGCGAGACGCCAGCATCGGCGCGCTACAGACCAAGCTGGCCGAGCGCGACCGGCAGCTTGCCGAGGCCGAGGATATCCTGGACCGGCAACGGGTGACGCTGCGCTCCAGTTCCGGCGCCGACAAGGGATTGCGCGCCGCCATCAACCGCCAGCAGGCCGAGATCAACGTTTTGCGTCAACGGCTGGAGGAAGCACTGCAGCAGGTGTCCAGCCGCAATCAACGCATGACGCAGTTGCAGGAAGCGTTGAGCGAACGCAAAAGCATCATCGCTGACTTACGCCATCAGCTTCACATGGCGACAAGGAGCGCCGCTGAGCCTGTTGTAACCGGCGTTTCCACAGCCAGCGTCAGCGAGCCTGAGCAAGCCATTGAGACGGTAGAAGAAGCGGTGGAAATCGCCGCCGAGGAAGCCTCACCCGAAGCTGAACCAACGGACTCAGAGGAACCTGCAGCCAGCGAAAACGCCGCGTTGAAGCCGGAATCGGAGGCCGCTGCGCAGGATGCTGGCGAACCTGACGAAGCGGGTGATGAAACGTAGGGAAAGCGTAGGATTGGCGTCGAGTACCGAAACGCAGGAGGTGCTAGAATATGAATTGAGATGATCAGTCTCTTCTTCTCCTCCTTTTCCGATAGAGAGCGCTCTGGGCCGGGCAACCCAGAGCGCTCTCGCGTTTGCGGGCCTACTGCGGTAGTTTGTTAGTACGGTAGTGCGGTAGTTGCTGTTGAGCACCAGATCTGGATACGCAATATGTAACACCGCCAACTCCTGCGCTGCCCTCCTCCAACTACCCCTACCGTTGTTCCAGAATCTGCTGGTAGACCGCATACGTTTGCTGGGCGATGCGCGCCTGGGTGAAGTGGGCGGTAGCTCGTTCGTAGCCACGGCGTGCCAGGTGTTCGCGCAGGGCTGGCTGCTGTGCAAGGGCGATCAACAGATCGGCCAGCGCCGCGGCGTCATCTTCGGGAAATACCAGACCAGCATCCGCAATAACGTTGGGAATCTCGCCGCTGTCGGAGCCGATCACAGGCACCTGACAAGCCATGGCCTCGATCAGCACACGGCCAAACTGCTCCTTCCAGGTCGCGGTAGTGCGGCTGGGCAGCGACAGGACATCCATGCTGGCGTAGACCGCCGGCATCGACGTGGACGAAACCTTCCCCAGGAAAGTCACCCGGTCCAGCATTTCCAGCCGGCGCGCCAGATCCTCCAGCGCCGCCTGCTCCGGGCCGGTTCCAGCGATGACCACGTGACAGCCGGCTGCGCCTTCGACGGCCAGCCGCTGGTTACACTGCCAGATCGCCCGCAGCAGCAGATCGACCCCCTTTTCAGCCACCAGCCCGCCCGCGTAGCCGACCACCAGTCCTGCGCCCGGCGGACGCTCCAGCAGCGGCGCGACGCCAGGTTGATACAGATCAGGATCGACGCCGAACTGAGGCAGCACGGTCATCGGCCCGACGTAACCTTTGGCGCGCAGGACCTGGCCCGCTTCCTCGTTGCCGGCGATAGCAAAGGCGGCCCGGCTGTAATTGGCGCTTTCGATCCAGTTGAAAGGCGGTGGGTACTGCCGCAGCAGGTTCTGCCAGGAGAAAAAGAGCGCGGGACAGCGATGCGCGGCGGCCCAGCGAAACGCCTGCCACGACGCCAGGTTGTACGGCTCCTCATCGACGTGGATCAGGTCGGGCTGTAGCCGCTGCAAGGTCTGCGGCAGCCTGGGGTAGAAGTGCGCGTGGAAGTGACCGTTCAACGCCACCGGTAGTTCCAGCAGTTGGTAGCCTTCAGTGTATACCCGCTCAAGCTGCACCTCGCCGCGACTGTCCCGCCAGGAGGGCGGCGCGATGGCGATCAGTTCCAGCCCCTGCAGGCGCGCCAGTTCCTCCAGCTTGCGCTGGTAGGCGCCGACCACAATCGCTTTGGAAAGCATCACCACACGCACGTTATGGCTGCCTTCCTCGCGTCTGGTTGAGCCTGCGCAGGCAGGGAACGGCCACAGCGATTCGACCGCCCCCTGAAGCTATGGTATGATTCCTGTCCGCAGATGTACAGGTGCTGGAAGAGATACGCCGTGATGTCCTGCTGAATGGGTCCGGCGGCCAACGGTGTAAGTGCATTACAGGAGACAAGCAAATGGCAGTGGAAAAGATCATTGATCTGGTCGGCAACTCTCAGGAAAGTTGGGAAGATGCGGCGCGCAATGCGCTGTCTGGCGCGTCCAAGAGCCTGCACGGCATCACCAGCATGGAGATCGTAGGCTGGACGGCCAAGATCGAAGGCAACGAGATCATCGAATACCGTGCGGCCGTCAAGGTTGCTTTCGTCGTCGATTGACTGCGCGCCTGCCGTCACCACATGCCCCAATGGGCCGGGTCGCCGACCTGTAGCTCGGCCAGCCGCCGCCGCGTTCCCTGTGACGCCTGCGGCGGCAGGTCGTTAAGGGCGAAAAAACCGCAGGCGACGATCTCCGGGCTTGCAGGCCGCGGCTGCGATTCCTGTGCGGTGCGGCAAACAAAAAGCGCGACGTGATCGCTTTTCCCTTCGTGGAAGCTGTCGTAGACGCCCAGAAGCTGCTCAACCTGGCAGCGCACGCCGGTCTCTTCTCGCACCTCGCGCACAATGGTGTCGGCCAGGCGCTCGCGCCGCCCCGGGCCGCCGCCGGGAAATCCCCAGCCCTCTGAACCGTACGAATGATGCACCAGCAGCACGCGGCCATCGGGATCCAGCACGACGCCGCGCACCCCAATCCGCACCGGCGCGCGCACCATCCACCAGAGACGGGCGACAGGATACATGAAACGATACAGGGTTGCCAGGAGTTGATTGCGCATTGCAGCTACCGCCACCCATTGTAGCACGATGCCACGCCCTGTCACAATGAGATGTCCGACTGCTCGCGGGCAATTCCACCGCTGTAATTCGATTTGACGCTCCTTTATTCCGGTGCTATAATGCCGCTGCTCGAATGCCAGACAGTAATCACTGGCAGGCTGAGTGTCTCAGCGATTCTGGCAGAGACTTCGGGGTTACCGTGCCTGGGCGATCCCTGCCAACAAGAGGCGTTTCCTCCGTACCTTCCTCAGCGGTCAATAAATCGGGCTGTACGACCACTGTCCGCATTGCCAATCACACTCAATGTCTTAAGCAGCCAGTCTTATTTCCTGACGAGGGAACTTCCAAACGTCCAATCGACGCTGAGAAGCGTTTCCCACTTTTTCATCATTCTCTTGATCGTTCGCGCAACGAAATAGAATCCATCCGCCCACTACCGAAGCGGATCGCGCAAAGTTGACAGGGCAAGCCGCGCTGGCTGTCCAGAACTTCGGCACGTCGCACGCGAGGCATGATTGTGTCCTCTGCTCATATTGCCAGGAGCATCAGAAAGTGAATATTTCCGAACTCGAAAACAAAAACCTGGATGAACTCCAGGAAATCGCCCGTGAACTGGGGCTGACGGGTTACTCGCGCCTGAAGAAGGGCGACCTGATCATGCGTCTCCTGCGCGCCAATGCGGAAGCCCACGGGTACATCTTCGGCGGCGGCGTACTGGAGATCGTGCAGGATGGCATCGGATTCCTGCGCTCTGACCACCTGCTCCCCGGACGGGAGGATGTGTACGTCTCGCAGAGCCAGATCCGCCGCTTCGGCCTGCGCACCGGTGACCTGGTGATCGGTCAGGTGCGTCCGCCCAAGGACACCGAAAAATATTACGGCCTGCTGAAGGTCGAAACCGTCAACGGGCTGGACCCGGAGGAAGCCAAGCTGCGTCCCGCCTTCGAGCGCCTGACGCCCATCTTCCCCGACGAGCAGATCATCCTCTCCTCCCGGCCCAACATCCTGGCGACGCGGATGCTGGACATGGTCGCGCCGATCGGACGCGGCCAGCGCGGCCTGATCGTCTCGCCGCCCAAGGCAGGCAAGACCATGGTGTTGAAGCAGATCGCCAACGGCATGAGCCACAACTACCCCGACCTGCACCTGATGGTGGTGCTGATCGGTGAGCGCCCGGAAGAGGTCACCGACATGGACCGTTCGGTGGAAGCCGAGGTCATCAGCTCCACCTTCGACGATCCGGTGCAGAGCCATGTGCGCGTCGCCGAGATGGCGTTGGCGCGGGCCAAGCGTCTGGTGGAAGGCGGCCGCGATGTAGTGATCCTGCTGGACTCGATCACGCGCCTCTCGCGAGCCTACAACCTGGTGGTTCCGCCCAGCGGGCGAACGCTGTCCGGTGGTCTTGACCCGGCAGCCCTCTACCCGCCCAAGCATTTCTTCGGCGCTGCCCGCAACATTGAAGAAGGGGGCAGCCTGACGATCATCGCCACCTGTCTGGTCGATACTGGCAGCCGTATGGACGACGTGATCTACGAAGAGTTCAAGGGTACCGGCAACATGGAGTTGCACCTGAGCCGCCGCCTGGCCGAACGCCGCGTCTTCCCCGCCTTCGACATCGAGCGCTCCGGCACCCGCCGCGAGGAGCTGCTGATCGAAGATGTGACGCTGCAGAAGGTCTGGACCATGCGGCGCATGATCGATGCCCTGGGTGGCGGCATGGATGCGTTGCAGCCGCTGCTCGAACGCCTCTCCCGCACTCGCACCAACGACGAGTTTCTCTCCACGCTGCACCTATCGATGTAATCCATGCCCGACACCGAGCAAATGGGCGACGCGCGAGGATCCGATCACCGACGCCGGGATCGACTCCGACACATCGCCAGACGAGCTACAACCGGGGCAGGATCAACACTCGAACATACCGCCCGCCAGGACGCTGCTGGACAAGCTGTCGTCAGTTGGCGAATTTGCCGCGCGCCTGTGGCAGAGTTTCCGCCAGGACAACGTCACACCGGTGCGCATCGCATCTCACGTTGCCCTGCTGGTGATCGCCGGTGCTGGTGCTTGTTCTCAGTCAAATTGACTTGCCTGCGTGGGAGGCGCCCAATTTGGCTGTCGCGCCGGCCCAGGAAGTCAGCGCTGTCGAGACGGCTGCGCCTCTCTTTATCCGCGAACCGGTGGGCGGTAGTCCGCTGTTGGAAAGCGGCGCGCTGCTGCGGGCGCCGGTACCATTCACACAGATACCCGACCGGCCGCGCGAGGGCGTGATCACCTACACCGTGCAGATCGAGGACACGGTGCTGGCCATCGCCGAGCAGTTCCACCTGAACCCCAACACCATCATCTGGGCCAATCAGGAGGATCTCAGCCTGCCCTTCTTCATGGAGGTCGGGCAGAACCTGCGCATTCCACCGATCGACAGCGTCCTGCACACTGTCACCGACAAGGACACGCTGGACAGCATCGCTAAGAAATACAAGGCCGAGGTTGACAGGATCGTCGCCTACCCGGCCAACGCCCTTGCCAGCGCCGATGCGCCGTTGACCCCCGGCCAGGTGCTGATCGTGCCCGACGGCGACCGCACGCCCCCACAGCCGCCGGCTGTGGCCAGAGCGCCGTCCGCGCCCTGGCGCGGCGGGCAACTTCGTCTGGCCGGCCTATGGCCGCCTGACGCAGGGTTTCACCGGCTACCATCCGGCGCTGGACATCGGCGCGCCCAGAGGCACGACCGTGGTAGCGGCCGACGAAGGCATCGTCGCGGTGGCGGGCTGGAGCAGCGTCGGCTACGGCAACTATATCGTGATCCGCCACGGCGACGGGTTCGTGACCCTCTACGCGCACCTCAGCCGCATCGACGTCTCACAGGGTGACTACGTGTCGCGCGGCCAGCAGATCGGCGCGGTGGGTTCCACCGGCCGCTCCACCGGCCCGCACCTGCACTTCGAGATCTCAACGGGCGGACGGTCATACAACCCGCTGCAATACCTGCCATAAGACTGGTTCAGGCTATACGGCCAGAATTTGAAAGTCGTCCGACCGTGAGACGAGACCGGTTTGAACGCTTCAACCCGGTAGTCACTACAACAGGACGCCTTCCAAGGTCCTTGGTCACAAGCAAAACGAACGCCGGGCATGTTGCCCGGCGTTCGTTTTGCTTGCCGACTTTGCCCCGTTGTCGTCAGTTCTGAACGAACAGAGCCACCGTCGTGCTGGTTTCTGCTCCGCTGACGCCGCTGACGGTCAGCAGCAGTGTGTAGGCGCCGGCGGGCAGCGCGGCCGTGTTCCACGTGCCCAGTTCGCCCAATGAAGGCGCGAAGTAGACCGGCTGATCGGGGCGCACGGGGCGGTAGCCGTCGGGGCTCGAGTATTGCAGCGTGTAGCTGGCGAAGTCCGGCCCGGCCGCCGCGCCGGAGATGCTGACCAGACCACCCACCACATCGCCCTCGACCGGCTGCGTGATCGCCGCGACCAGATCGGGCAGCGGCGGGGTCGCGGTCGGCGGTTCGATGACCATGGTCGGCGTCGCAGTTGGCACATCGAAGGGCGTGGCAGTACTGGTCGGGAACGGCAGGAAAGTTTCCGTCGGAGTTGCTGTCGGCAGGACAACCGGCGTTTCAGTTGGCGTCGCCGTAGGCGTGGGCGTGGCACGTGAGACGGTGACCCGCGCCGGCACAAACTCGATGCGCTGCCCGGCGCGGTTGACCGCCACCACCCGCAGCAGATGCGGGCCATCCACCGGCAGGCGCGTCGTGTCCCACAGCGCCAGATCGCCGTTTTCCACCGGGCTGTAAACCGGCCCGGCTACGACGCCCCACGCTCCCGGAGCGAAGGACTCACCGTATTCCACCAGGTAGTGGTCGAAGTCGGCCACCGTCGCACTGCCGACGATGCGCACCAGACCCTCGACGATCTGCCCGTCGTAGGGCTGGTAGATCGCGACGACCGCGTTGGCTGCGGTAGCGACTGGCGTGACGCCCAGCGTCGCGCCGGTCGGCAATTGGTTGGCCGCGAAGATCTCCATCCGGCGCTGCTCTGGCGGGCAGGACGAGTCGGCAACTGCGCCGGTGGCCGTGCAGATCTCCACCTGCTGGATGCCGTCTGGAACGGGGAAATCCTGCGCGGGCTGGCCTGCCAGCGCGGCCCGCATGAACCGGTTCCAGATCGGTCCGGCGCCGGCGATGCCCGACAGCCGCGGGTTCATGGGCGAACCGTCGGCGTTGCCCACCCAGACGCCGGTCACCAGCTGCGGCGTGTAGCCAATCGTCCAGATGTCGCGCACATCGTTGGTCGTTCCCGTCTTGACGGCCGCGGGCCGGTCCAGCACCAGCCACGAATTCGCGCCAAAGGTCGGCGTGCGCGCGGCGTTGTCCTTGAGGATGTCAGTGAGCAGGTAGGCGTGTTGCGCGGATGCGGCCCGTTGCTGCTGCGGTTGCTGGATCAGCGAACTCGCGCTGACAGGCGCATCGCGACAGGCAGCCGGCAGATCAGCGACCTCCAGCCGCTCCAGCACCGCGCCAGTCGCGTCCAGCACACAGAGGATGGTGGTCGGCTGGGTCGCGACGCCGCCGTTGGCCAGCGCGCCGTAGGCGCTGGTCATCTCCAGCAGCGTCACCTCGCCGCCGCCCAGCGTCAGCGACAGGCCGTAGAGCGGGTGACCGGGTTGGGTAAGCGTTGTCATGCCGAAACGGTCGGCCACTTGCAGCAGCGCATCGACTCCCACGCTTTGCAGCGCCTTGACCGCCGGAATGTTGTAGGAGTTGGCCAGCGCCGTGCGCACGCTGACGCGGCCGTGCTCCTTGCCGTCGTAGTTGTTTGGCACGTAGGGCGGTCGCCCCGGCCCGTCGTCGAACTCGGTGCGCACGTCGTCGATCATCGTGGCCGGCGTCCACCAGTTTTCGGGGCGCTCAAAGGTTGCCAGGTAGGTAAAAGGCTTCATGGTTGAGCCAGGCTGGCGCGGCGAGATGGCGACGTTGACCTGCCCGCTGATCTCGGCGTCGAAGAAGTCGGCCGACCCGACCAGCGCCTCGATTTCACCGGTGCGCGGATCGATGGCCACCAGCGCGCCGTTGCTGACGTTCTGGCCCTGCAAGTCGGCCACGCCCTGGCTGACCAGTTGCTCGGCCTGCTCCTGCAAGCCGCTGTCGAGGCTGGTGTAGACCTGCAGGCCGCCGTTGTAGAGCAGCTCCGGCCCGTACAACTGCTCAAGCTGGCTGCGCACATAGGTGACAAAATGGGGGGCGCGCGCCAGTTGCAGGTCGGCCAGCCCCTGCCCGTGATAGGTCAGCGGCTCAGCCCAGGCCACGTCGGCCTCGGCGGCGCTGATCGCTCCGTGCTCGACCATCAGCCGCAACACGTCGGCCTGGCGGTTTTTGGCCCCCTCAGGGTTTTGCAGCGGATCGTAAGTCGCAGGCGCCTGCGGCAAACCGGCCAACAAGGCCGCCTCGGCCAGCGTCAGCTCGGCAGCCGGCTTGTCGAAATACAGCCGGGCAGCCGCCTCAGCGCCGTAGGCCAGATTGCCGTAGTTGATCTGATTGAGATAGAGTTCGAGGATCGTGTTCTTGTCGTAGCGGCGGGTGATCTCGGCCGCCAGCACCGCTTCCTTGACCTTGCGGGTGACGGTGCGCTCCGGCGACAAGAACACCAGCTTGACAAGCTGCTGGCTGATGGTGCTGGTGCCGACGACAGGGCCGCTGTTTTGAACCGCGCGGAAGATGGCGCGTGCCAGCCCGGCCGGATCGACGCCGGGGTGGCTGTAGAAGTTGGCGTCCTCGGTAGCGATGGTCGCGGCCCTGAGGTGCGGCGAGATGTCGGCCAGCGCGATGTGTCTGCGCAGCCCGGCCGACGGGTCGTTGGGTGCCAGCGGCGCTTGCAACAGCTCGCCATTACGATCAAGGATGCGCGTGTTGGTGCCCTGGTTCGCGCGCGTGATCAGCTCGCTGGCCGGCGGCAGCACCGTGGCAATGCCTGCGTAGCCCAGCGCAAAGATGGCCACGCCAGCCAACGCGATCACCAGGAAGAGAAACACGCCGACCAGCACGCCGTTGGCGCAGCCGCCGCCCTGAGCTGACCGCGACGCACGGGGCGGCGTGTTGGTTGGCGGCGCGCTCTGGGCCAGTGGCTGTCCGTAGCCCGGCGGCGGCGGCGGCAGCGGCCGTCGCGGCTGCCCGGAAGGTTGTGAGTTGGGTGGTTGATTTTGATTGCTCATGACAGGTTGTTAGACGCAGGAAAGGGCCAGAATGTTCAGTACCGCCAGGTGCCGGGGACTTTCGGAAAGCCCCCGGCACCTGGCGGTTGCTTGTCCACACGGGGCATATCGTCTATAATGATATCAATGCCAGTCACGGCACACCCGAAGCCGCTAACTTCCGCGCTTGCGGAACTCAACCAAGGAGACTTATATGGACCTCAGCGCCCTTATCTCGTTCGTCGTCGTGCTCGCGATTCTGCTCTTCCTGATCTCGACCGCGATCAAGATCATTCCAGAATACGAGCGGGCTGTCGTCTTCCGTCTCGGTCGTGTGCAAAAAGTCAAGGGACCGGGGCTGATCTTTCTGATCCCGTTCGTGGATCGCGCGGTGCGGGTCGATCTGCGCGTGGTCACCATGGACGTGCCCTCCCAGGAAGCCATCACGCGCGACAACGTCACCGTCAAGGTCAACGCGGTGGTCTACTTCCGGGTCGTAGAACCGTCGTCGGCGGTCGTCAATGTCGAGGACTACCGGCGAGCCACCTGGAACATCGCGCAGACCACCTTGCGCAACGTGCTGGGCCAGAGCGAGCTGGACGAGTTGCTGGCGCACCGCGAGCGCATCAACCAAAAGCTACAGCAGATCATCGACGAGGCCACCGAGCCGTGGGGCATCAAGGTCGGCATCGTCGAGGTCAAGGACGTGGAGCTTCCGGAAACCATGAAGCGTTCCATGGCCAAGCAGGCTGAAGCGGAGCGCGAGAAGCGAGCCAAGATCATCCACGCCTCGGGTGAGTTTGAAGCGGCGCAGCAGCTGCGTGAGGCAGCCCACACCATGGCGCACGAGCCGATCGCCCTGCAACTGCGTTACCTCTCCACGCTGGTGGAGATCTCCGCCGAGAAGAACTCGACCATCATCTTCCCGATTCCCATCGAGTTCGTGCGCGCCTTTAGCGCGCTGATCGACAACATGACCGGCAGCCAATCAGCGAATCCTGACGACAGCGCCTGATCCTTGCAAACACAGGTGACAGTCACTTCATCAGCGCCAACCTTGCATTCAGCGGCGCTCGAAGTGACTGTCACCTCTTCGGCAGCAGAACCCCAGTCCTGATCGCGTGATCGACCATGCCACCACAAGTCCAATCCGCTGCTGATTTCCTGGCCGCGTGGCATGATGCCCTGCAGTCGGCCGGCTGGGAGGCGATCACCAGCGAAACCCTCGGCGAAGTCGCGGCCCGGCTGGATCGGGACGACGAAGTCTGGTCGCTGGTGATCGACCGGGCCGCTCGTTTCCGTTTCACGGTCTCGCGGCCTCTGACCGCCGACGCCTGGTCCAACGTGGAAATCGACGACCGCTTCTACGCCGGTCAGCACGAATACCGGCACACTGTCACCGTTACCGGGCTGATCGCGCCCGATCTGACGCCCGACACCTTGCTGGCGGACCTGGCCTTTGTGGCCGAAGCGCCGCCGGCCCACAACGAGTAGCCCATCGCCGGGAGGGATTCCATGGCAGACACAACCGATCCACAGCCGCCAGGGCGCGGCAAGCTGGTCGTGTTGACCGTGATGATCACGACGCTGTTCTGGACGATTGTTTGGGGTGGATACACACTGGCGCGCGGCCGGCCACAGCAGGTCGCCTTCGCGGTTCAACCGCCGCCGGCTACCGCGACACCCGCTCCGACGGCGACGCCGGTCCCGACAGTCGTTGCAACCACGACGACAGCCACAGCAGCGCCAGAGACGCCGGCAACACCGGCATCACGCACCGGTTTCGTTGCGCTGGACACGCCGCGAGAGGAGCTAACTCCCGCGGCTGGCGATGACGCAACTGCCCCGGTTGCCACCTCCCCGGTCACCAGTACCTCGCCCGCCGGCGCACCGGCAGGCAGCCAGGTCAACATCAACACGGGTAGCGCAGCCGACTTAGAAACGCTGCCCGGTATCGGTCCGAAGACGGCCGAGGCTATCATCGCCTATCGCGACGAACACGGGCCGTTCGCCACCATCGAGGCGATCATCGAGGTCAAGGGGATCGGCCCTGCCACGCTGGAGAAACTGCGTGCGCTGATCACGGTGGAATAAGAACGCGTCCACGAATAACTTCCATCTGTTGGCTCGGTCAGGCGACCGGCCAAAGCAGCAACCAATTGATGGTCGCGCCCGATGGGGCAAGCGATAGGTAGTCGCGACTACGAACTGGCGCTGTCCATTCGCCTGGCGATAGCCGCCCCCAGATGCGCGCCGACCAGAATGATCAACACCGTCAGGTAAGACCAGAACATCAACACAATGATGGCAGTCAGCGGACCGTAGAGCAACTCGTAGCGCGAGAAACCGCTGCCGAGATACCACGAGTAGCCGGCGTTGACCACCTGCGAGGCGAGCGCGGCCAGCAGAGCAGGCACAATCGCCGCGCGCCAGGGAACGTAGCGGTTGGGTATCCAGCGGTACAGACCGGTGTAGGCGACGACCGTCACGAGAATCGACACGACTTGCAGCGTTCCCAATCGCCCAAGCTCAGGGTCGATGCCCAGGAAGGCAAAAAGTGTCGGCAGTGCTGCCAGGGCGCCCGAAATCGTCGAGAGAAACAGCGCCAGGAGCAGCGCCCCCAACAAGAGCAGAATCAGCAACAGTCCGATCAGGCGCGCTTTAAGGGCGTTGGGCGGGCGGGTCTCACTCCAGGCCAGGTCGATGTTGTAGGTCAGGGTCGTGAAGACGCCCGATGCTGACCAGAACAATGCCGCCAGACCGATCAGACCGACTGTGCCGCGCTGGGAATAGATGCCGGCGAACGTCTCGGTCACCAGCGACGCGATACCCGAGTCGTTTGGCAGGAACCGGGTGGCCAGGGCGTAGACCAAATCCTGCGCGGTTGCCGCGTCCACCAGATAGCTCAGCGAGACGACCAATACCATCAGCATGGGGAACAGCGAGAACATCGCGTAGTAGGCAACTGCCGCCGAAGCCTGCATGCCTCGCGCCAGCGCGAAGTTGTCCCACGCGCTGCGTAGCGTGCCCAGCCAGCCCCGGGTCGCGCCGTCAGCCCGATCGAACAGCGCCTCAAGCCGCTGCGTCGCCTGCGTGATTACGTTATCATCTGCCATGGTTCAAAACACGAAAACAAAGATCAGATCGTTTACGTTGGTCTGCGTCGGACCGGAAAGCAGCAGGTCGTTGGTCGCGGCCAGCAAAGGATGGGCGTCGTTGTTGTCCAGGTGGTCGGCAGCGCGCAGCCCCGCGGTGACCGCGCGCCCGACCGTCCCGACGTCGACCAGCGCGCCGGCTGCGTCGGTCGGGCCGTCCGTGCCGTCGGTGGCCAGGGAGACGATGACGACGCGCTCGCCCTGTGCCTGTGAGATGCGCGGCAACTGCACCGCGGCCGCCAGCGCCAGCTCCTGGTTGCGCCCGCCCTTGCCCTGGCCGCGGATCGTCACGGTAGTCTCACCACCCAGGATCAGGCAAGCGGGAGCGGCTGCCGGCCGACCGTGAGTTGCCACCTCGCGCGCCAGCGCCACCGCGAGCCGTGCAACCTCCCTGGCTTCTCCTTCCACAAAGGTCGTCAGCACCTGTGCGTTGAACCCGCAATGCTGCGCCGCAGCCGCGGCGGCCTTTGCTGCCAGGGCGTTGTCGGCCACCACCACCGCCTGGCTGTTGGCGAAGACCGGATCGCCGGCCTTGGGCGTGTCGGGGAGCCTGCCTGCCAGCCCGGCCTGCAAGCGATCGATGACAGCCGGTGGCAAGACAGCCTGCAAATCATAGCCGTCAACCACCTGCCAGGCGTCGGCCCAGATGGAATGGTCGGGCACGGTCGGTCCGGAGGCGATCACGTCCAACGGGCTGCCGACGACATCCGACAAGATGAGAGTGATCAACGTAGCGGGAGCAGCCAGCCGCGCAAGCTGGCCGCCCTTCAACGCTTCCAGATGCTTGCGCAATGTGTTGATCTGGTCGATCGTCGCGCCGCATTTCAGCAGGGCTGCGGTGGTTGCTTGTAAGTCTGCCAGGCTCAGCCCGGCGGCCGGATAGGTCAACAATGCTGAACCGCCGCCGGAGACCAGGCAGATGACGAGATCGTCGGACGCCGCACGGTCGGCCAGCCCCGCGATGCGCTGCGAGGCCGCGACGCCCGCCTCGTCAGGCACGGGATGGCCAGCCTCCAACACGGCAACGCTGGCCGGCAGCCGCTCACTGCCAGCTGTGTGCCCGTCCTTGGTCAGCGCGATCCCTGCGGTGACGCGGTCGCCCAGCAGGTCGCAGAGAGCGCGCGCCATGATCACTGCAGCCTTGCCGAAGCTCAGCAAAGTGACGCTCTGAAAACCGTTCAGATCATACTCCCTGCCGGCTAGGCGCAACAGGTCGCCCTCGCGGGTCAGCGCACTCCTGACTGCCGCGCCTGGATCGACTGCGTCCAGCGCGGCGTCGAGTATCGGCAGGATGCGCGCCCGCCGCTGTGGGTCGGGGTCAAGAACGACGGGGCTGAAACGAGTGAAACTCATGGTCATTCAACTGCCGCTATTCAGCCTGAGGCGCCCGGCAGGTCAGGCTGTCCATACCAGCTACCCAATTCAGGTCGGATCACTCCCCGTTGCAGCCGAAGTGCCAGGCGCCTGACAGTAATTCTCAGCGAACCACCAGCACGGGCCGGTCAACCAGCGTGATCACCTTGTGTGTGATGTCCTCCAGCAGCCAGCGCTGCCAGCCCGCGTCGCGGTGCGCGCCGACCACCACCAGGTCGTAGTCGCCCTCCTGCGCCTCGTCGAGAATCTCGTCGATCACCGTTCCATGACGCACTTTGGCCTTCGGCCGTATCTGTGGCGCGGTCAGCAGGGCCAAATCACGTTCAAGCCACTCACCTTCGGGCGCGCGCGCCTCGATCAACTCATCCGCGTCGGCTCTGAGCTGTTCGTCGGGAACGCCGGAAGCAGCGGTGATCTGCGACATGACGTGTAGAACCGTGACATTCTCCTCCCCTGTGATGCGTTCCGCCAGGCTGACAGTGAAACGGGTCAGTAGGTCCGGCTGTAGCCCCCCGCTGTCGCACAGCAATATCCGCCGGATTTGCCCGATCTTGCCCTTGGCAATGATGACTGAACAGGGGGAGTTCTCCACGACGTGCACCGCCGTGGAACCTAGCATCCGCGTCATGAGACCGTGCGTTCGACGCTCACCAACGATCACCAGATCGTAGCTTCCGTCGCGGGCCTCCGCGACGATTTCCTCAGGAGTATTGCCCACACGCACCTTCAGATTGACAGATGGCTGGGAATCGGCAAAAGTAAGCGCGGCCTGCTCCAGAAGTTTTTTGCCGCGCGGCTGGTCTTCCGCGCGTTTGACAACGGTCAGCAGCGTTGGCGAATCCATGCTGGGCTGCAAGATCTGAAGGCCAAATCGCAGCGCAGCATCGGAATGGGAAGACCCACCGGTGGTCATCAAGATTCTCATGGCAGGGCACCTGTCAGATCAAGAGCAGAATGATGGGAATAGCAAAGATGGTGAACATGAATACGGCCAGATTGCGGTTGCTTTCGATAATCCAGTTGACAATAGAGAGCATCCAGCGCTGGTAGTTCGTGAAGAAGAAGATCAGGATCACGGCGCTGACCAGCGCAACAGACAACATCTCCACCAGAACCACGGTAAATGCGTCAGGATTGTTCAGCAGGACGGCCGCCAGCAGCGTGTCCACGAACGTTGTGATGTTGGCGCCCATGATGTAGGGGATGACGTTCTCGCGGCGGACAAAGCCGCGGTTGCTCAGCGGCACAAGAATGCTGAGCGAAACGCTGACCGACATCGAAATCATGGTGACGCCGCTGCCCAGCAGAAACATCACCCAGGGCTTGTACACCATGCGCGACACCCGGCCGACCTGGCTTTCCTTGATGCTCATCTCCGGCAGACAACGGTCAAACAGGTTGAAGCTGACCAGGATGATGCCCAGACCCACCACAAACATGCTCCAGCGCGGCAGGAAGGAGAGCAGCAAGGTGATAATGGGATCGAAGACCAGATCGAAGATCGAGGAGAGCAGCGCTCCCGAGGAGGGTTGGAACCAGTCCAGCGTGCCCGATTGAAGCACGAAAACGCCGATAATCAGCGCAACCGTGTAGGTCGAAAAGGTCACCAGCAGCGAGAGCAGTCCCATGCTCAGACCCTGCGACCGGTCGCGGCCGCGCAGGACGTAGACAAACCCGATGAAGAGGACGATGAAGCTGGCGCCGAAGCGGCTGCCGGTAATCATAGCGAAGGTCTCGATCTGGTTGATCACCCCTGCGGAGAAAAAGGCCAGCGCCGACGCGGCCACCGGCGAACCGCTCATCACCACATACGCGAACAGCCAGCCAAAACCCAGTGCGTTGGCCGGCGAGTTCACGTCGAAAACGTCGCGCACCAGCGGCGCCAGAGAGCGCGCGCCCTCCTTCATCAGGTTGATGGCCAGGATGAACAGGAAAAGGCTGACGATAAACAGCCCGACCTTGTCCCAGCGAACCCGCCGCAGCGTCCCAACCAGCCCGGAGCCGCGCGACGAAGCCGCGGAGTCAGGCGCGCCGGTTTCCAGGCTGTCAGGTGGATCAGTTGGCGGAGCAGCAGGGGTGTTGGTCACGATGAGAACGCCGGCAGGTCAATGCCATGGTTTGAATGGATAGTCGCTAGATTCTACTCGCACAACGAGAAATTGCGCAAACCAATTGAACGGGTGCCGTGGTTATTGCGTCTGACGTCATGGTCCCCCGGGCACACTGCTGCCGGTCTTCTCCAGGTTCGCCATCAATGCATCCAGCTTCGCGTCCTCGCCCAGCACGATCAGGGTATCGCCCAGCTCGACCGGCTTGCCCAGCGGCGGGTTGAAGCGTACCTGGTAGCGCATCTGCCCGTTCTCACGATAGGCCTCGATGATGCCGATGACGTTGAGGTCGAAGCGGTTGCGCACCCGCAGATCCACCAGTGTCTTGCCGGCCCACTCAGGCGGCACCGGAATGCGGCGCACGCTGTAGCCGGGCAACACTTGCCGGGAGTCGTAGGTTTCCCGCTGCGTGCGGTAGATGTTGTTGTCGTGTACCAGCAGGATGCTGACCAGCAACACCACCAGCCCGGGAATCATGAACTGCGAGCCGAACGCCTCAACCGTGAACAGCACAGCCGCCAGCGGCACGTTGACCAGCGCGCCCAGGCTGGCAGTCATGGCCGGCACCACCAGGATCGACGCCGGGATGCCGGTGATGGGCGCCAGCGCCGCAGCGACCATGGTGCCGAAATAGATGGATGGAATCAGCAGGCCGGCTGAGCCGCCCGAGGTGATCGTCGCCAGCGTTGCCACCAGCTTGGCGACCAGCGCAACCAGCGCCACGCCGACGGTCAACCGGCCCAGCAGGGCAGCCTCGATCGCGCTGTCGCCGGTTCCCAGCACCAGCGACAGGTTCTGGCCTGTCAGCCTGACCGCGATGAGCGCCACGACCCCTGTCAACAGCGCGCCGACGACATGACGCACCCAGATATTGGAGATTCCCGTGTGGAACCAACGCTCGCTCAAGGCCCGCAGACGGGTGAAGAGGATACTGATCACCGAGATGATCACTGCCATCAGGACCAGCACCCCGTAGTAGCGCACCGTAAACACCGGCCGCGTCGTGACGGTGACACTGAAAAGCAGCGGGTGGCCGGTCACCAGGTTGGTCATGAAATAGGCCACCAGCGCGGCGATCAGCGCGAACAGCAACTTCTCGATGATGGGACGGCGGCGATACATGACCTCGATGGCGAAAAACGCTGCGGCGAAGGGTGTTCCCAGCAGGGTCGCGACCGCCGCAGCCACGCCCGCCAGTTGGGCGGTCTGCAGATCGTCCGGGTCGTTTAGCCGCCACCAGCGGCGCAGACGATCAAGATAACTTGCATCGGCCGGCAGGTGGAACTGGGGACGCGGTTTGAATACGCCTGCTGCCAGGCTTTCGCCTACCAGTGTCACGCTGGCCTCCAGGCCGCCGCTGCCGCCGCTTCCCAATGTAAACAAGGTTGCCAGGAACTTGCGCGCCGCCAGGCTGAAGGTTGGCAAGTCCCAGCGCGCGTCTACACCCGCTCGGCCCAGCAGCACCTGCTCCATGGCCGGCTCGGAAGCGAAATAGAGGGCGATGGCCCGCTCCAGACCGTCGCCCTCAACATCGTCGAGCGGATGAATGAACCCCTCGCGATCGCGATAGTGAATGGTGCGGGAGCGAAAGAGCACCACGGCCGTGGTGCCCAGCGCGCCCAGTGTCAACGGCACGAGAACCAGCGCCAGCAACGGCAGGCTCTCAACCCCGGCCATCACGATGTCGAAGAGCCAGTGAACCGCGGTCTTGAGGGCGAAGGTCACAGCCCAGACCAACAGGCCGATGAACGCGACCTGCACTACCAGCCGCCGCTCATGGGCGTTGAAGTTGCGCGTGAACGCGCTGATCGGCCTGCTCAGACGAGACGTGGCCAAGGGATTGCCTCCAGCGCGTCTGCTAGGACTTCCAGCAACTGCTCCAGGCGATCGAGCAGTCCCGACAACACCTGATAGGTTTCCTCAACCGGTTCGGGTGACGACAGATCGACCCCGGCCAGCTTCAGCGAGTCGATGGCGTACATCGAACTGCCGGCGCGCAGGAACTGCCGGTATGCGTCGGCCGCGCCGGGCGTTTCTGCCAGGATGCGCCGCGCCAGCGCGTTAGCGCCAGAGATGCCGGTGGCGTACTGGAAGACGTAGTAGTCGGCGTAGAGGTGCGGGAAGGTAGCCCAGTCGATGCCGACCCGCTGGCGGTCGACGTGGACTTCGCCGCCGTAGCCCTCCTCGGACAGATCAGCGAAGATGGCGATCAACTCATCGGCGGTGATTCCTTCGCCGCGCTCGACACGCTGGTGCATTTCCAGTTCGAAGCGGGCCAGGGTAGGCATGACCAGGAAATAGCGGTGGAAGTTGCTCATCGCCTCCTCGATGATGGCGATCTGTAGGTTGCGCGGCAGATCGAGGTTCAGCAGATAGCCGCGCATCATGGCCTGGTGGAAGTTGGAGGCCACCTCGGCCGCGAAGATAGTGTAATCGCCGTAAAGGGGCGGCTGGGTTTGCCAGACGTGATACGAGTGCATGGAATGCCCCAGCTCGTGGGCCAGCGTGCCCAGATCGCCCGAGTCATCGGTGTAGCTCATCATGATGAACGGGAAAGTACCGGGCGAACCGGATGAGAACGCGCCGTTGGATTTGCCCTTGTTGGGGTAGACATCGATCCAGCGATCCTCCAGGCAGCCGCGGCGCACTGTCTGCACGTAGTCCTCGCCCATCGGCGCCAGCGAGTCGCAAATCCAGTCCACCGCCTGCTCGAACGGGATGCGCGGCGGGTCTTTCACCAGCGGCGCCCAGATGTCGTAGGGATGCAGCACCTCGACGCCCAGCGCTTTGCGTCGCAGCCGCCAGTAGCGATGCCAGATTGGGAGGTGCTTGCGGAAGGTGTCGATCAGATTGGTGAAAACCGCGGTCGGGATGTTGTCCTGAAACAGCGCCGCCTCCAGGGTCGATGGATAGTTGCGAGCGCGCATGTCGAACACCGACTTGCGAACCGAAGTAGCGAGATTGCTGGTCAGCGTGTTCTTGAACGCGAGGTAGCCGTCGGCGTAGTTCTCCCAGGCAGTGCGGCGCGCCTCGCGGTCGCCGGTGTGCAGAATGCCGCCGATGGTGCTTTGCGAGACAGCCACCTCGCTGCCATCGCTGGCCCGCGCGGGTTTGAACTCGATGTCGCTGTCGGTCAGCGCCGAAAACGTATTGTAGATGCCGCTGAATGGATCCGCTGCCAGACCGAGAAGTTCCTCCACCTCCGCCGAGCGCACGTGCTGCTGCTGGCGGAACAGGTTGTCTGCGTAGTGGGCCAGCACGGCCAGGCGCGGCTCCGCTGCCATCCACGCGTCCAGAGATTCCCGCCCGATGGCCAGCAACTCCGGGTTCAGGAACGCAACGGCCGCCATGGTGCGACCGGCCATGCCCTGCACCTTGCCCATGCGCGCGCCGGCAGCCTGATCGGTGGTGTCCACCGAGTAGGCCATGCTGGCGTAGACGTAGAGAACGCCGAGGCGCTGGCGCACGCGCTCGATCATCTCCAGGGCGTCGGCCAGCGTTGCAGGGCCGTCGGCCAGCCGACCAGCATAGGCGCTGACATCAGCCAGTGCGTCGCCGAGACTCGCCAGCTCAGCCTCCCAGTTTGCGTCGGTTGCGAAGACGCTTTCACTGTTCCACTTGTACTGATCGGCGATCTGGTCACGGGTTCGAAGTTCGTTACTTGTCACAGGAAGTTGTCCTTCTCGATTGGTTTCGGGTTGCAGTGCATCAGCCACCAGGCCAGCAAGCCGGCCGGTGATCTCCTGAACGATGGCGTCCGGCACACCATCAACCGCGTGCGATTTCAGCCGCAGGTCGATCTGGTCGTTGACGTAGTCCACCGCCAGGAACTGGTCGTCGTGGGTGAGGGCGATCTCGGTGGAAAAAAGGTGCAGGCGGCACACGTCACCGATGCGCACGGCCATGTCATAGAGCGCGCCCAGGCCGTAGCGCACCACGTCTTCCTTGGTCACCGGGTGGTAGACGTGGGTTTCGGGCGGCCACCAACTGACGAAAACCTCCCCGACGCAATAGATGACACGGAACCAGGCCGGCCGGCCCTCCAGCAGCTTTGGCTCGACGTGCGCCTGCACCAGATACTTGTCGTCGGGGAAAAGCTGGCGGGCTTGCAGCACCTGGTCACGGTTGGTCGCCTCCAGCACCACACCCTGCCCGCCGCCGCCCAGCGCCGGTTTGATGGCAAAGCTATCGCCCAGGGGCGACAGGTCGAGTTCAGACAACTGCGGCTGTTCGCTAAAAGGTGCGAGGATGATCGTGTAGGGCGTGTGCAGCCCCGCGCTGATCAGCTCCAGGTGCATGGTGGCCTTGTCGGCGCTGTAGAACTCCTGCTCGTGCGGGTTGACCCGAAATGCGCCGTGTTCGCGCGCCCAGCGCACCAGGCTGAGAAATCTGGCGTCGGTGTCGGCGGCGCGATTCATGAAGGCCCGGAACACCAGATCGCCAGCGACCAGTGCGTCCGAGACGGACTGCAGGTTGTCAGGTGTTATTTCAACTACCGACAGGCCGCGAGCCTCGCAAGCCTGCCGGAAATATCCGATGAACCCGGCATCATGCTGCCAGTTCCATGCTACAGCTACATCAAATTCAGTCATAGTCTCCAACCCAGCAGCGCGACAAAAAACGGCAGGCTTGCCGTCCTGTGGCTTGCCGCTGTTTGTATCAGATGATTTACAGACGCTGCCTTGAGCAACCAAGCCGTTGAATCAAAGTCCGCCTGGAACGGCTGACGCTGTTCCAGGCGGACGTGTTGACTACAGCTTAGGCCTTCTTCTTCAGCACCGGGAGCCCGTTCTTGCTCTCCGAAACTTCGTAGCCATCGGGCACTGCATCCAGTGCGCCTTCTTTGGCTTCTTTGCCGAAGAAATAGATCTGCTGCTGGCGGCCACCCTTGAGGGTCGTCATTCGACCATGCAAGACGTAGGTGGATCCTTTAGAGTTGGTGTAGGTGTAAGCCATGGGTCATCTCCTTGCTGTTGTTTCGTGGCCCCCGCTCGTCAGTCGTTGCCATAGGGGACGTCGGATATCTCGTTCGACAACTGTCCGGGCAATTATGCCACAGGATTGCTGGACAGGAAAACTGAAGAACCGCTGCTACGGCGCGTTCGCCAAAATGACATCCAGAGCCTGGTTCAAGGTACGCACCCCGATCACCTGCATACCATCTGGGGCAGCAATTGCCTTGCTGCGGCTCCTCGGCACGACACAGCGCGTGAAACCCAGCTTCGCAGCCTCGTTGAGTCGCCGCGGCAGTTGGCTGACACTACGCAGCTCGCCGCTCAGGCCAACCTCGCCAACCACCACCAGGTCGGCAGGAACCGGGGTATTCTTGAGGCTGCTGGCAATGGCAGCGGCAACCGCCAGATCGGACGCCGGCTCGCTGATGCGCAGCCCGCCCACCACGTTGACAAACAGGTCCTGGTCGCTGAGTCGATAGCCCATCCGCTTGCTCAGCACCGCGGTCAGCAGCAGCAGCCGGTTGAAGTCTACACCGTTGGCTGTGCGCCGCGGCTGCGGGAAGCTGGTCGTGGATGCCAGTGCCTGCACCTCAACCAGCAACGGGCGGGTGCCTTCCATGGTCACGGCAATGGCAGACCCGGACGCGTTGGGCAGCCGCTCGGCCAGGAACGCCTCCGACGGGTTGGCGACTTCGCGCAGCCCCGCCTCCACCATCTCGAACACACCCACCTCGTCGGTAGAGCCGAAGCGGTTCTTGACGCTGCGCAGCAGGCGATAGGTCTGGAATCGCTCGCCCTCCAGATAGAGCACCGTGTCCACCATGTGCTCCAACACGCGCGGGCCGGCGATGGAGCCTTCCTTGGTGACGTGGCCCACCAGGAACACCGGCATCCCCCGGCCTTTGGCCAGCCGCAGCAACTGCGCCGCGCACTCGCGCACCTGGCTGACGCTGCCGGCCGCCGACTGCGAGGCGTCGGAGAAGATCGCCTGGATCGAGTCGACTACCATCAGCGCCGGCGACAGCTCGCCGGCGTGGTGCAGGATGTTCTCCAGATGGATTTCGGCATGGACGTAAAGATTCGGCTCCTCGATGCCCAGCCGGCCGGCCCGTATCTTCAACTGGCGTGCGCTCTCTTCCGCGCTGACGTAGAGCGTGTTGCCCTGGGTGCGCGCCATGTCGGCCGCCAGTTGCAGCAGCAGCGTGCTCTTGCCGATGCCCGGATCGCCGCTGACCAGGATGACGGAACCGGGCACAATGCCGCCGCCCAGTACACGGCTCAGCTCGCTGCCCTGAACCGGTATCCGGTCCAGCCCGTCGGAGGAGATGTCTGGCAGCGGCTGCGGCGCGCCGCCAGACTCCAGCGGCATGACCGTGCGCGCACTGGCCGTGGGCGGGGCGATGACCTGGCGTTCCACCAGCGTGTTCCAGTCGCCGCAGTCAGGACATTTGCCCATCCACTTGGCTTGGGCGCTGCCACAGTTTTCACAGACGTAACGTACTTTGATCTTTGCCATAGAACAATTGTACTTATCGCCGGCGAAAGCGTCAAACAAAAACCGGGCACTTGCGTGCCCGGCAATTGAATTCAAGTCTACCCGCCTAGCTTTGCGGCTGGTGGCAGGAGAGGCACATCTCGTTAGAGTACGCCTCGTGGTTGCTGGGGAATGGCTTGATGCTGCCGGTGTAGTGGCAGGTGAGACACTGGTCTTCCCGGCCTGCAACCACATGCGGGATCTCCGGTGCGCTGGCGGTGCTGTCGTCGTCGTCGTCGGTCGATCCTGAACTCACCCGCAGCGATCGGCTGGTGGCACTGCAAACAGGTGTCGCTGGTGCGGCCAACGTGATCGGCAGGATAGGGCTTGACGCCGCCTTCACCGTGGCAGAGCACGCAGTCCTCGCGACCTTCCAACGGGTGCGGAACGGCAGGAATGCCGCCCGACGGTGACGCGGCTGTGGTTGCGGTCGGCTCTGGCGTTGCCGGCTGGCTGGCCGTGGTCGGCACCGTAGTCGCTTCCGGTTCAGCGGTTGCTGCCGGCGCTACTGCTTCGGCCGGCTGATGACACATCTGGCACTGATCCACCGTACGACCCTCATGATCGGCCGGGTACGGCTTCAGTCCGCCCGCGGCGTGGCAGGCCAGGCAGTTGTCGCGACCGTCCAGCGAGTGCGGAATGGCAGGCGGGCCGCCTGCCGACGCTTCGGCGCGGCCGTGCGCCTCCGGCGAGGCCGCCGTCGGGCGTGGGCTGTGCTTCGCCACCCGTTCCGCCGACAGCCGATGTTGGCTGGTGACACTGCGTGCACATGCTGCGATCGAAGCTCTCGTGACCAGCAGGGAAGGGATGAACTCCTTCAGGACCATGGCAGATCTTGCAGTCGGTAGCCGGACCTATCGGATGCGGGATTGGATTCGGCGTGCCGGTGCCCGGCTCCTTCGGCGGCGCCACCAGATCGCGAATGCCGGGCGCATCCAAGCCTACAAACTTCCACTCGGTAGCGTGACAGGCGCGTTGGAGCAGAAGCTGGTAGTTGTCGGTGCCGCCGGGATTGCCGATCGTAGTGGCATTCGGCGCACGTCTCGTCGAATATGTAGCGATGCTGGGCAAGCCAGTTCGAGTCCTTGTGCGACTCCGGCTCGTTGGCGACGCACCTAGACTGATTACCGGCGCCTGCTGGCCCGGCTTGACCACCTCAGGGATGGAGTGGCAGACGTTGCACTCCAGTCGCACCGTTTCGCCCGGTGCAGAGGTGTGCTTGCCGTCATGACAGCGGAAACAGCCTGGGAACTCCTTGTGGCCGACGTTGTTGGGATGGGTCTGCCAACCGACCGACATGTCGGGGAAGACCGTTATCGTCGAACATAGCCTTGATCTCGGTCGATGGCCTGAGTGATCTTGCTCTGGTTCTGGGCGTAGTAGACTCGAGTAGTTCTCCTGATACCAAGCTGTCCAAGCTCTCAATGGCGGCGTGGGCCTGCTCTTTGCTCTGGTACGGCTGCGCTGAGAGCTCCGCGCCCTTGGCCTTGATATAGGGTATGGTCTTGTCGATCAGGCCGGTGTTCAGGGCGTCGTCCATCGAGTCGTCGGGCGACCGGAAGTTGTGCGAGATGCGGTTGTGGCAGTCGATGCAGTCCATCCGCTTCAGGTTATCGGCGTTGGTCACGCCGAAGTCTGGCGGCAGACCGGCCTCGACGTCGAAGTACTCGGTGACCTGGCCATCTTTGGCCACCGACCTTGATGTATGGAATTGTCTGCTTCAGTGGGTCATCGCTGTAGATAGTAGACCTCGCTGTCGATGTGCCAGTGAATGCCCCGACCAAGACCCTGCTCCTGGCTTGCCACCGCCCGTCTTGAACAATCATGTAGTAGCGATCTTCGCTGTTGGTCTCGTCGGTGGCAAAGCGACTGAACTGGCTGAAGCGTGTCAGATGAAAACTTGTCCGGGTTATGGCATTTCTCGCAGGTCTCACGGGCCGGCTTCAAGATTCTTCACATAGATCGGTGGATCATAGGTGTTGAACAGGGCGTTGGTGACGTGGGTGATCTCCTTGGCCTTGGCCGGCACCGCCTCCATGAAGCTCTCTTGACCAAGATGGCAGTCCACGCAGTCGACACGTGCGTGCGGCGACACCTGATAGGCGGTGTATTCCGGCGGCATGGTGTGGCAGGTCGTGCCACAGAACTCGGCACTGTTGGTGTACTCCCAGGCCGTGGCGCTGGCAACAACGGCAAACCCCATCAAGAATAACAAGACCGCTATGCCGAGCACCCAGGCCAGCCAACGGGGAAGCGAACGAAACCAGTTGAAGAAACGATGTATCATAGAGGGCATCCTGACGAAACGATGCGCAGAAATCACAATAGGTGGTGCAATATAACATTACTGGTCGCCAGTGTCAAATGAAAGAGTGAACGGTACATCCATGCCCGGTCGCCCCCTTACGACGGAGCCCGCATCTGGGGATGACCCAGTTTGAAACGCCTGAGCGTCGGGCTCAGATCGTAGCGCCACTTCCCGCCGGCTCGACAGATAGACCTGATGTGGTTTTTCACGGCGTAGGTCGCCAGCTCGATTCGATTGCTGAATTCCAGCTTGCCCAGGAGCCCACTGACGTGGTTGCCGACAGTTCGCTCGCTGATGGTCAGCACCTCGAGCGATCTCGCGGTTGCTTTTTCCCTGCGATACCAGTTCCAGCACCTCCATCTCCCGCGTCGACAGGTCTCGGAAAGCGCTGCCACGCGCCGATGCTCGGTCGGCGGAACTGCTGCAACACTCGCTGGGTCACTTGTGGATCGAGCAACGCCTCGCCGCGGCGCACCGCCTCGACTGCTCGCAACAACTCCTGGCTGCCGACCTGTTTCAGCACGTAGCCCGACGCCCCCGCCATGATCGCCTCGGTGATCAGATCGTCGTCAGCGTAGGAGGTTAGGATGATCACCTGGGTGTCGGGACATGCTGCACAGATCTGGCGACACACCTCCACCCCGCTCATGTCGGGCAGACGGATGTCAAGCAACACCAGGTCGGGCTGCAAGCTGCTGGCACAGAGCAACGGCCTCGCGCCCAGGCCTGCCTCTCCAACCACAACTACGTCAGTCAGATCCTCCAGCAGCGTCGCCAACACCAAGCCGCACCACTTCGTGATCGTCCACCAGCAGAACGTCAGGTTCCTCATGATACGATCCTCCCAGGGCACCGCCACACGCACCAGCGTGCCGCGTGGTTCCGGGCTCGACGAGCAATGTCCCGCCCAGCAAGCGCGCCCGATCGCGCATGTTTCGCAATCCGAAGCCGGCCAGGTCGGCTCCGGTGAGAAACCAACGCCGTCGTCGGCAACCGCCACGTTCAGGTAACCATTGTGTCCGTCGGCGGTGATCCAGGCGTGGCGCGCCTGAGCATGTCGGGCGACGTTGCTCAAGCGCCTCGTTGACGATCGCAAGCACGTGGGCGGCTGCGAGCCGGAGAGAGCGACTCGCCATCGTCAAGCACGCACGGTGATGGTCACCTCGGCCAGCGACTGCAAGTAGGGGTCCGCGGCTAGCTTGCGCAGTCTCCATGCCAGATTCACGCCCTCGGTGCTGCCGGTTCAAGTGCGATGATGAACTGGCGCAAATCGCGCACCGCCTGCTGCAAGCGAGCTACCACCCGATCGACGCGTGGCGCCAGTGGATCGTCATCCTCCATCCGATTGCGCACTGACTCGGCGATCAACCCTGCGGTGTAAACGGTCTGAATGGCGCCGTCGTGCAGCTCGCGGCTGATTCGCTGCCGTTCGGTCGTTAGGATCTGCGCCAGACTCCATGTCCTCGATTTGCCGATCGACCTCGACGTCGAAAACCTGAAGACCGCGGACAATGGCGATCAGCAACACCAGTCCGGCCGTCGATCCGAGAACCTCAACCGGCACTCCCAAGTAGATCCGACCACCGTCGAGCGTTGACGACGTTCGGCAGGAAAGAAAGGGGCTGGCTGGGCCGAGCAGTCCGGCCAGGAAAGCGTAGGCAACCAGGGCGATGCTGGCAACCTCGAAAGTTGCGTGCGATGCGCTGATAGCCAGGAACCTGGACCCGTAGGTGGTTTGCTGCCATAGCGCAAGCGCTGCCACCAAGGCGCCGGGGAAGCCCAGCAGGTATCGCGCCCAAACGTTGGCGTTCACACCAGTCGTGCAGGCATCCCAAAGCGAAACCTGGCTTTCCCAAAGAAAGGCCGTCATCCAAGTCAACAGAAGACACGCCGGGAACAGTCTGCGTCCAGCGCAGTCGGGAGTCAAGGGAACTCAGCAGCACTGTGCCAAACTGGAAGAGACAGAAGCAAAGGACAGCGCCAGCAAGATCACCTGCGCCATCAACAGGACATCGACCCAGGTTGGGCTCAGATAAGTCGCCTGGATCGGAATGAAGATGTCATTCCCCATTCATGAATGCCGTGGATCAACCCGAATGCGCCCAACCAACCCAGGCTGCGCGCCAGATCCAGCCGGCTGTGCCTGCGGGACTGCCAGAACGATAGCCAGCCCAAGCACGAAAAAAACCTGGCCGTAGATGAACAATACGATGGTTCGATTCACGACGAACCAGTTGCGTAGGGGATCCATGGTCAACCTTCAATTATACGTTCAGTGGAACGAATGTGGCAAGCATTCGTCCGAATCTTGCGCAAATTACCTATGAAAGACGGGCCGACCTGCCCTTGTGGCAGGGTCACGTTTCCTGTAGACTGTAGGCAACCGCAATGTCATTATCCATTCGGCTTTGACCACACCTCGTAACAAGAGACAAAGGACTGGCCAGCGCTGCAACATGGCCAACAGGGAGCGAAAGACAGCAATGAACAACAGCAATCAGCCAGACAATGCGTCTCAGGGACAAGTTCCGGACACTGGGCGGCGCCAGTTCATTTTCTACCTTCTGGGGTTTTCGGTAGTGGCGACGGCTGTGGGAGTTGGAACTCCGATCGTCGGCTACCTGTTGGCCTCCGAAACGGTCTTCGACCGGCGGCGGCGGCCGCGTGGCCGTCGGCACGACCACCGATTTTCCTGTCGGACACGGTGAAGTGGTGGCTGTCAACGACAAGCCTGTGGTAGTCGTCAACACTGAACAGGGAGGCATCAAGGCGTATTCAGCGCATCTGTACCCATCTTGGTTGCATCTCGAAATGGGACCCGCAGCGACAAGTAATCCTCTGTCCTTGCCATGACGGACGCTTCAACCCCGTGAACGGCGGCGTCATCTCCGGCCCGCCGCCTGCTCCTTTGCCCCGCTACCAGGTGTACGTCGAAGGCGATACCGTTTTCGTGAGCGACTTGCAGGCTTGACCTGCTGCCTCTTGAGGAGACAGCATTATGGAAGCACAAGACAGCCGCTCTCTTCGCATCTGGGACTGGCTCGAGGTGCGCTATCGCGTCGGCACCGATTGCCAACGCGCTGTTGCACGTAGAGATTCCCAGATCCGCGAGTACCTTCTATTTCGGCGGTATCACCATGTTCTTCTTCATGGTGCAGGTCATCACCGGCGTGCTGCTGGTGGTGTATTACCAACCGACGCCCGATGCAGCCTACGGCAGCATTCTGTTTATCATGAACCAGGTGAGCTTCGGCTGGCTGATCCGCAGCGTCCATGCCTGGAGCGCCAACCTGATGATCCTGTTCTGCGTACTCCACCTGCTGCGCGTGTTCTTTCAGGGCGCCTACAAACGCCCGCGCGAGGTTACCTGGGGCGTCGGTTTCGTCTTGCTGCTGCTCACGCTGGCCTTTGGCTTCACCGGCTACCTGCTGCCCTGGGACCAACGGGCCTACTGGGCGACAACCGTTGGCACCGAGATCGCCGGCGCTTTGCCAGGCGTCGGCCAGCCGCTCGATCTTTTCCTGCGCGGCGGCACGGACATCACCGCCCGTACGCTGAGCCGTTTCTTCGGCGTCCATGTGCTTGTGCTGCCGCTGTCGGTGATCCTGATGCTGGTCGTCCACCTGACCATGGTCCACCAGCAGGGCCTGGCTGACCCGAAACGCGAGAGCGTCGACGATGACGAAGCTGCCGCCCGGCCAGTTCGATCCTGATAGCCGCGCGAAAACAAGCGCAACCTGTTGCCGTTCTTTCCCAACTATATTCTGGACGAGATCATCGCCTGGTACGTCATGCTGGCGGCGCTGATCGTGCTGGCGTCGCTCTTCCCGGCGGGGCTGGAAGAGCCGGCCGATCCGCTGCGCACCCCAGCGCACACCAAGCCTGAATGGTATTTCCTCTTCCTCTACCAGGGGCTGAAGGTGCATCCCGCGAATTGTCGGGAGTTACGTTGCCGATCGTGGCGGGAGCGGTTCTGCTGATGCTGCCTTTCCTGGATCGCAACCCATACATCGTGGCCCGCCGGCGACCGATCGCAATCAGTCTGGCGTCATCAGCCTAATCGGCATTGTCACGTTTACGATCTGGGGCCAGCTCAGCTAGCGCCCGCACGAGAGGATCTCTGGAATGGACAAACAATCCAGCTTGCGCCGCCTTGCTCCTCTGTTGCTGATCGCAGCATTGGCGCTGCTTATCCCGGTAATTGTCAGCGCGCAGGGACAGCCGCCCACGATTCCACACCCGGTTGAAGGCCGTGACGCCTGCCTTGCGTGCCACGCCGACGGCATTGCCGGCGCGCCTCAGGTCCCCGCCAATCATGAAGGGCGAACCGACGACGTCTGCCGGGCGTGCCACCAGGTCGCTTCAACCGATCAGAGCGCGCCGGCTGCTACAGCGACTGCCGCAGTTGGCGAATCGCCAACGGCAGAGGTCACGGAACCGCCAACGGCTGAACCGGCGACACCGACAACTGAACCGGCGGCAACCGCGGAGGTTACAACGAGTCCGGCTGCGCCTGGCGCGCTTCCGATTCCACACTCGCTGGAAGGGCGCGAGAACTGCCTCGAATGTCACGTATCGGCTGAGGTCAGGCACCGTGACTGTTGGCGGGCCGCCAGCGATCCCGCACTCGCTGGTTGGGCGCGACGACTGCCTGGCCTGCCATCAGGAAGGTCTCGCCGGCGCGCCCAAAATTCCGGCAGATCACGCGGGCCGCACCAGCGACATCTGCCAGAGCTGCCATCAGCCCAGCCAGATTACCGCTGCACCTACAGCGACGCGGCCGAGTGAACCAGTCCCGACGCCGTTGGTCTATCCGAAAGCTGGTGATGCCAACACCTGTCTTGATTGCCACCAGACATTGCCGGGCGACTCTGCGCATATTACCGAGGAGTGGCAGCGCAGCATCCACGCCGAGCGCGGCGTGACTTGCGCTGACTGCCACGGCGGCGATCCTTCGGCAACGACGATCGACGAGCGCGATGTCGCCAGAGGCTGGCTACATCGGTGCGCCTGCCAAGGAAGACATTCCAGCCCTCTGTGCAAGCTGCCATGCCGATGTCAATCAGATGCGGCAGTACGATCTGCCAACCGACCAGTACGCCCAGTACAGGGAGAGCGTCCACGGGACGTTGCTGGCAGAAGGCGACCCCAACGTCGCTACCTGCTATGACTGCCACGGCGGGCACCAGATTCTGAAAGCCAATGACCCCGCTTCGACCGTCTATCCAGTCAACGTCCCGGCCACGTGTGCGAGCTGCCATGCTGACGAGACGCTGATGGCGCCCTATCACATTCCCACCGACCAGTACGACCTGTATCGTGAGAGCGTCCATGGTCACGCGCTGCTGGACGAACAGGATTTCCGTGCGCCAAACTGCGCCACCTGCCACGGCACCCACGGCGCCGCGCCACCCGGCTTTGAGGAGGTAGCCAACGTATGTGGTGGATGCCACACAGCCACGCAGGACTACTACCTCCAGAGCCCGCACGCCGATGTGAAGGGCGAAGACGCACCCAAATGTGTTACCTGCCACGGGCGCTACGATGTGAGCGAGCCCAGCGAAGCCATGTATGAAGGCGCGGAACCGCGGCATTGTGGGTCGTGCCATGCCCCCGAGAGTCCGGGCGGTCAGATGGCGCAGACCTTCTACGATGCAATCGACAACGCAGCCCAGTCCTTTGCTGAGGCAGAGACCGCTATTCAAGCGGCCAGGGATGTCGGCATGATTGTTGCCGAACAGGAAAACCTGATGCAGCAGGCCAACACCAACCTGGTTACTGCGCGCGCCGCCCAGCACACACTCAACGAAGCGAACGTGGTAAAAATCGCCGGCGATGCCCGCGACGCGGCCGACCAGGCCAAGACAGGCGCAGAGGCCGCCGTCGAGGCGACCGTGATTCGGCGTCGAGCTATGATCATTGCCATCGCAGCGATCGCAGTCACGATTGTCGCCCTCTACCTGTTGAAGCGCGAGCTTGACAGGCGACTGGAAACCGATTCGTAGACCTGTATCCGCCGCGCAACCACCAATGACGCATCTATCAATCAGTTACCGCTTTGGCCGGTCTTGCGAAGAACTCTGAAGTGGGCTGACTGAGCCAACACCGGAAAATCGTTGATAACGCGCCCTAACTGCTTTTCCCTCATTTCGTCTTTCTAGCAGGACGGGCCGGCAATGCCGGCCCGTCCTGCGCGTCGGCGTTAGGTATGTTGAGACTGGTTGAGCACAAAACATCTGGATCGCTAAGGACACAAGGAGCGAAGGAGTGCCTGCTCAACCTAGAGCGTGTCGTCATTCCCGCGAAGGCGGGAATGACCGGTGAGCAGTTGCGCAAAGGGTTAATCGCACAACCGCTTCATACAACGGGTTTTGGGCTTCGCGATCCTTGCGTTATCCGATCTTCGCGACACTGGATGGCTTCGTGATCCGGAAGCCGACGCTTCAGATCAGCCGGATTCAGCGAGACGTAGAACCGCGCTGATCGAGCGCAAGGCGAGTTCTCCCCGAATTAGAAAGGCCGGACGCTTGCGGCGTCCGGCCTTTGGTAACATAGATTGTGACAGCGCTACTGGGCGGCTGGTGTGTCGGGCCGGATCATGCCCGTCATGTCGACGTCGACCTTGGTGCTCAAGCTGGCCAGGTTGTCATACAGGAACTGGATCACGTACTTGCCGTTGTGGGCAAAGGCGCCGGGATCCTTCTGGACGTACTGGTAGTTGTAGGCAGCCTTCAGCAGGCGTGGGCGTCCAGGCGGTGTAGGCGCCCTCTTCGCCGTTGATCTCGCCGTTGCCATCCGTGTCCTCGAAGAAGTACGGGTAGGCATTGGGGTCGTAGACGATCGCCTTGCCGACGACGTCGGTCGCGTACGTCCTGCATGGCCGCGTACAGCTTCTCGCTGATAGGTTGCGATCTCGCCGGCGATGCCCTCGGTGGTGTCGCCGTCGCCGTCGTAGTCAGCCGTGGACAGCGGTCCGCGGATGTCCTGAACTGTCTCCACGCCGGCGTGGCAGGTGAAGCAGGCTTTCGGTCTTGACCTCCAGCTCATGGGTGTTGTGGCAGTCGGTGCAGTTCTGGAAGCCGGGCACATGGTTGAACTTGCCCAGGTAGGCCAGGTCGGGGTACTGGTAGGCGCCCTTGACCTCGTCGCCGAACAGGGTTGCGCCGGCGGCGAAGTAGTGGACATTGGTGAAGCGCAGTGCGTTCTCGGGCACGGCATCCTCGGCCAGACCTGCGATCGCCTTGTCGATGGTGCTGGTACGAGGCCCGACCCTGGTGGCAGCTGATGCACAGGTTGCTGTCAGGATCTTCCATGCTCACCGTGGCGCCGCTGGGGAAGGTCACATCGGTGATCTCGATGCGGGCGTAGTCCTCGAAGTTGGTGTGGCAGGTGGTGCACTTGAAGCCGTTGGCAGTACCGGCTGCGACGTGTTGACGCCTTCGGCAACCAACTGCGGCAGGCCATCGGCCGAGTGGCACTTGGCGCAGCTGCTGGGCACTGCGCCTTCCTCGTCCCAGTGGCGGAAGGCTTCCTCGGAACCGGCAAAGTGACCGGGGTCGATGCGGTGCATGGCGGCCATGTCCACCGGCGCGGCGATGGCCGTGTTCAGGTCGGCGATCGAGTCGTACAGCAACTGGATGATGTACTTGCCGTTGTGGGCGAACTCACCCGGATCCTTGTTGGAGACCTGGTAGTTGTAGGCCGCTCGCAGCAGGCGCGGCGTCCAGGTGGCATAGCGCTCCTCGCCCTCGTCCACCTGACCGTTGTCGTTGGCATCGGCGAAGAAGTAGGGATAGGCGGCCGGATCGTAGGCGATCGCCGCGCCGGCCACTTCCTTGGCATAGGCCTGGATAGCAGCTGAAGAGCGTCTCCTGCACGCCCGCGATCTCCTCCATGACGCCCTCTTCCACATCGCCGTCGCCGTCGTAGTCCGCCTCAGAGCCGGCCATGCGGACCATCGCGAAGTCCTCGACCGCGTTCACGTCGGTGTGGCAGGTCTGGCACTGCCACGATGTTGATCTCCAGGGTGTGCGGATCGTGGCAGGTGTTGCAGGTGTTGAAGCCATCGACATGGTAGAACTTGATGTCGTAGGAGTTGCCATCGTACTCGTAGCCGCCCTTGGCCTGGGTGCCGTACTGGGTGGCGGCGGCGGCGAAGTAGTGGATGTTGCGGAAGCCGAGATCGGCGCTCACTTCGTCCGGGCTCTCGGTCAGGCCGGCGCTCTCGATGGCAGGCATCGACACTGACCTTGGACTCACGACCCTGGTGGCACTCCATACAGCGTGACTTATCGCCGAGATCGGTGATCTCGATCCCCGAGGGGAAGACCACGCTGGTCTTGTGAAGGGTCACGTCGTTGTGGCAGGCCGCGCACTCCACGGTGCTGCCAATCGGATGCGGGGCATCGACGAGGCCAGCTTCTGTGCCGTCGGCGCCCAAAAAGTCAACGTAGCCACTGGTGCTGTGGCACTTGGCGCAGCTCTCAGGAATCTGCGCCGGATCATCCTCGTTCCAGTGGTTGAACGCTTCAGCCGTGATGTCGTTGTGCGGCGAGTTGGCCCACTGCTCTTCGAACGGGACTACCGCAACGACTGGCTCAGCGCACACTTCTGGCTCGGGACACGCCTGTGCTTCGGGGCAGACCGGGGCGTCTGCACATGCTTGACACTCAGGACAGTCAACCTGAGCAACTTCTGGCTGGGGCGCAGGTGGAGCTGTATCCTGGCTGCAAGCAACCAGCAATACCAGAACCACTAGCAATAGCGCCGCAATCAAGAGGAACCGTTTCATAGAACTCTCCTTCTCCAATTACGCTTGTCACCAACAACGGTAAACGGTTTAGAGCCGCACTGATATTTGATTGCAGTTCGGCTCGGGACGATGGGGTAGGGTCAACGTTGCGACATGGCAGCCTGCAAAAAAACCTTGCCAACGGAGGGACGACTCTGCTGCCTGTGTGGACAACAACCAAGTCGCGTGACGACCCATGTGTAGTATTCTACACGTTCCTTGAGATTCTGCCAATGATATAGATCATATTCTGGGGTATTCTCCGCATTTCCATGGGGCAAATTACCCATGCGACGCGCGCTGAAACCCCACGCGGCGCAACCCCATATGGTAGAAAACTTGGGGACAACTCCCGATTGAAAACAAGGCTCTGACCAATTACACTGAT
This sequence comes from uncultured Chloroflexia bacterium, assembly GCA_963707275.1. GTDB lineage: Bacteria > Chloroflexota > Anaerolineae > JAAEKA01 > JAAEKA01 > JACKBK01. The sequence goes on along the minus strand of CAVPPH010000014.1, from coordinate 37,586 downwards.
AGTAGAAAACCATTCAGCGTCCAGGTAGATTCAGCGGTTGACCAACCGACTCAACCACTGACAAGACCACAGACGCATCACCTGACGGACCGAAGGAGGCTAACTATGTTCACCATGGAGACTGCGGAGTTTCTCACCCTGCTCATCCTGACCGTGCTGCGATTGGGTGTGCCGATCCTGTTGTTCTTGCTGCTGACCACCCTGGCCCGCCGCGTTCAAACCCTGCAGCCGTAACGCGGCTGCCCTTGCGTTCAGATATTAAGGAGGCAAGCCATGCTATCTGGCATGCAGCCCAAGTTGACAGCCAGAGGCGCGCGGTGGGCCATCGTCCTGGTTGCGATCGGTCTGTTTCTACTGGCAACACAAGCCGTTTCAGCCGATCAGCCATCGCCCGTTGATCCCACCACCTGCGCCCTCTGCCATCAAGAGGAAGTCCGCGACTGGCGCAATTCGCCCCATGCCTCGGCCATGGATGCGCTGAGCGGTCACGAAAACCTGACCTGTCAGAACGCCAGCGATCCTGCCTGTGATTGCCTGACTTGCCACACCACCAGCTTCGACGCTGCGGCGCCCATGCCGGCCGCCGGCGTGACCTGCGAAGCATGCCACGGCCCGTTGGTCACAGGACACCCCGAGTTTGGCGACATGCAGCTCGACGTCGACTCGTCGGTGTGTAGCGACTGCCATGTCGACACCCACGCCGAGTGGCAAACCACCGCCCACGGCGAAGCGGGCGTGCAGTGTATCGGCTGTCACAAGTCCCACACCCAGAACCTGCGTCTGGACGACCAAAAACTGTGCGAAGTCCTGCCACAGCGATCGGCTGCTGGACAGCGGGCACAGCGCGCACGCCCAGGCAGCCATCGCCTGTATTGACTGCCACACCTCGCCCGCGGTCACTGCGGTTTCGCTGGATGGCGCCATGCCATCGCCCAGCCACGAGTTCTCCGTAGACACTGCAGCTTGCGAGTTGTGCCACAGCGACACCTTCCACGCAGATTCGACCGACGCCGCTGCGGTCAGTGCTAACTGGAAACCTTCCTTCGCCTCGACCAGCCAGACTTCAGCCGAAACTACCGCGGCGCTGATCGTTGCCGAAACCAGCAACCGCCAGTGGCTGCAAGGCGCCACCGCCCTGAGTTTCGGGCTGGGCATCGGCGTTGGCGGCATGGCAGGTATCCTGTTCGTGCTGATCGCCGGCTTCCTGCTGCAACGGGTAGGAAGGAGCCGGTCATGACCGATGTCATCTCCCGACGGAGTTTCTTGATTGGCGCCGGCGTCGGCGCAGCTTCGGCCCTGGCAGCCACTGCGGTTGAGCCGGTCCGTGCCTCAGAACCCGTCGCCATCGACTTATGGGGTGTCCTGGTTGACCTGACGCGGTGCAACGGCTGTGACTCGTGTGCGCTGGCCTGCAAAGAAGCCAATCAGCGCCCGGAACCGGACGCTGTTCCTGTCAACCTGAACAGCGATGCCTACAGCTTCGTCGACCGGCGGCAGGTCGTCAGCGACACCGGCGTCGAACAGCAGATGCCCATCAAGCGCCAGTGTATGCACTGCCTCCATCCGGCTTGTGTCTCGGCCTGCACGGTGGGCGCGCTCACGAAATCAGCTGATGGCCCGGTGGTCTACAACGACAAGAAGTGCATCGGCTGCCGCTATTGCCAATATGCGTGTCCATTTGGTGTGCCAACCTACGACTGGGAGAACCCGTTGGGACTGATCCACAAGTGCCAATTCTGTATCTCGCGACTCGAAGAGGGCCAACAGCCAGCCTGCGTTGCCGGCTGTCCCACCGGAGCGCTGCGTTTCGGGCAACGCAGCAATCTGCTGGCACAGGCCCATGCCCAGATCGACACCAACGCCGGCCGCTACATCGAGCAGGTTTACGGCGAGGCGGAGGCGGGCGGAACGTCCATCCTCTACCTTTCCGGCGTGCCGTTTGCAGCGATGGGACTGCCGACACTGGACTCGCAGGCGCCCTCCCATTATGCAGAAGCGATGATGAAGAAGACACCGATGATTGGCTTGACGGTAGCGGCACTGGCCAGCGGCGTCTATTGGCTGGCGAAGCGACGCGAGTTCCTCGCCCAGCCCCAGGCAGTTGCAGAAGAGGTGACCCATGACCGCTGAATTAGGCGTTGAGCGACGATCGTCCAGCGCCGTGCCGGTGCTGGACCGGCGGATGGCCGTGGTGCTTCTGGCCATGATGGTAGTCGTCGGTGCAGTGGCCGGAATCGCCCGGCTGGTGCTGGGCCTGGGCGCAACGACAAACCTGAGCGACTCCTATTCCTGGGGCATCTGGATCGGGTTCGACTTCGGCCTGATCGCGCTGGCAGGCGTCGGGTTCACCATGGCGGCCGTGGCGCACATCCTGCGCCGTCACGAATACCACGCCGCGGTGCGGCCGGCTATCCTGGCCGGGTTGGCAGGCTACGTCGCTGTTTTGCTGCTGCTGGTGCTGGACCTGGGCCGGCCGGACCGTTTCTACAACTTCATCCTTTTCTGGAACCCCCACTCGCCACTGTTCGAGATCAGTTGGTGTGTTCTGCTCTACACAACCGTGCTGGTCATCGAGACAAGTCCGTTCATTGTGGAAAAGCTGCGCTGGAAGCGGATCGAGAAACTGCCGCGGCTGTTGGAGCGCATCATGCTGCCGGTTGCCATCCTGGGCGTGACCCTTTCCACGCTGCATCAGTCGACGCTGGGCACGTTGTACCTGAACATGCCCTACCGCCTGCATGCGCTGTGGTACACACCGCTGCTGCCGCTGATGTTCCTGATCTCGTCGGTCATGGCCGGGCTGAGCCTGGCAGCCGTGGTCTACTGGCTGGCCGCGCGGCTGGCGCGCAAGCCGGTACAGCCCAAGATCATCTTCGGGCTGGCACGCGGCGCTGCTGTCGTGTCGCTGGTCTACCTGGCGCTGAAGCTAGGCGAGGTGGTCGTGTCTGGTGACGTCGGTCTGGCGCTTTCGCCGACCCGGTTCGCAGCCCTCTGGTGGACAGAGCTGTTGCTGTTCGTTGCCCTGCCGGCCGTACTGATCCTCGTGTCCGGCCGCAAGAGCCTGCAACGCACTGGCATCGCCCTGATGCTGATCCTGCTGGGTGTGTTGATGAACCGCTTCGACGCCACCATGTTCGCTCAGCTACTGCCTCCCGGCACCAGCTACTTCCCGCATCCGATCGAGTGGCTGACCACAGCCGGCATACTTGCCGCGGCCGCGCTGGCTTGGATACTGGGAGTGCGCCTGCTCAACATCTTCGAAAGCGACGATACGCCACACCACGCCAGTTCGGACTAGACAGGCGCTTTCGGTCTCAACCCCGAGCTTCTCACACACAGGGCCTCGACCATACGCTCGGTCGAGGCCCTGTTCTTGTTACCACCAAGTCAGTGAATGTCAGCGAGCAAGGCGTCTGCGACCGAGCGTCAGGCCAGCAAACGCTGTCACGCCCAGCATCAGAATTGCAAACCAGATCGCGAGCACATTGCTCCCGCTGTCGCTGGTCAACGAACTGAGGGTGACCGCGGTCGGCGGATTAACGGTTCCCTCGATGACGAACGGAACGCCTAACGGCGTGCCCAGGCCCGAGTCGAGCACTTCCTGCCATGCGTCACCAAAGAACTGCTTGGCGTTGCCGGTGGACGTCTGGCCGTCGATAGTCACTGGCGGCTGCCAGGGACCGGAGTAAAGCGCGTCGCCATCGGCCTCCCAGTCAAGCCAATAGTCGCCGGCCGGCAAGGTGAAACTGTCAGCAGATTGCAGATAGAACACCGGCCGGGTCGTATCCTGCGGCTCAAACTCCAGTCGCCTGTACATGTTGGCCCAGGTCGTGCTGGACAGACGATTCGTGATCGTGTCGCCGTACACCACTGTGCTGCCGGCGTCATCCGGCGGACCGTCCCAGATCTGGAAGTTGATCGCAGTAAAAGGCGAGGGCGTCGTGGGCGGACCGCCGCCCATGTAGATGAAGAACGTGATTCCAGTGATATTCCACCCGCCGCTGTCGGCAACGGTAAAGTTGTCGGCGATTTGGGCGTTTGCCAGCGCACTGACATTTGAACCACGGCTGGTCAAACCGTAGGTGATGTTCATGGCGACGCTTTCGTCGGAGCCGCCAGGTCCGGTACCGGGGCTGTTTACCAGCGGCCCGTTGTCCCAAAGAACTGCGTCGGGATTGATCGGCGAGGGTGAAAATGGACCGGGCGCTGACTGCGCAGTAGAACCGGTCGGGCCGTCGTCAGTAGGTGGATAAAGCGGGGTGGCGCCGGCCACTGAGACGCTCACAAGCGCCAGCAGCACGACAACAACAAGCAGAGCAACTGATGTCCGTTTCATGGTTGATGTTCCTCCAAACAGGTGGGCTGAACCGAAGCGGAGAGACGGGGTGACCTGTGCCAGGGTCCGATCAGGGTGGCTGTAGCACGGGGATTCTCCTTTCGCTGGCAGACAAGCGGGGGCCAGGAAGCGGGTTATTCCCGGCCAGAAGGGAACGGGCTGATTATAGCGCGTGCCTCCCCCTTATGCAAGCGCGAATCACTTTTCGGGGCAACTCACTCGACACACTTGCGCCTGCGCGCAGTACAGGTGTTCCCGCCTCCGCGGGAGTCACGCAAAAGTGAAGACTGAGCAGTTACTTTTCGGGAAGGTGAAAGAGGAATTACGGTTGATCCGCGTGGCAATCGACGCAAACCCCTGGCTCAGCGTCGAAGGAGTGGCCGGTCACGGCCATGCCGCTGACCGCCGCGCTGGCATCGAACGCCGGGCGGGCGACATGGCAACTGATGCAGCCGACGGCGGCTGTCTGATGAGCCTGATGGAGGGAATCCTCCGCGTCACGCACATGGCAACCGGCGCAGAGGGCGTCGCTGTTGGTCTGCATATGCGTCTTCTGGCTGTGTACTTCGTGGCAGGCGACGCAGGCGATGCCGGCCTGGCCGTGGTTGCTCGTGCGCCACTCGGCGACCGTACTCTTGTGACAGGTGCCACACAGTTCGTCCGCGGTGGCGATCTCCATGCTCTGGCCAGGATGGTCGTCGCGATACGGCCCGTGGCACGACTCACAGGTCACGCCGGCAGTGACAAACTGGCCGGTCTGTGTGTTGTACCCGGTGGTGTGACAGGCAAAACACTCGCCCTGGTTCTCGACCCCCTGGAGATAGGCCTGAAAGATCGGATCGAAAGAGGCCTGCGCGTGGGTCGTCCCCGCCCATGAGTAGAACTCGGCGGCGTGGCATTCGGCGCAGTGCTGCGGACCCTGGAACGCTCCCACAGCGCTGGCAGCGGCGCCCAGCGAGTCACCGGCAACCACAACTGCTCCCGGCTGCAAAAGAGCCGTGAGCAGAATGGTCGCCGAGCCAATCAGCGCTGTCAGGAGGATCGCCATCCACGGGCTGAGGCGACGCCACCGGGTCTTTGCGGGAATGTTCATCGGTCCGCTAATGCAGCATCCTCGTTTCGGTCATCACGTACGGCATCGGAATGTGCTGGTCGCAGCCCTTGCACTCCGCCGGCAGCCGCCCTTCGGCAGTCGTGCGGGCCTGCCAGCAAGGGACGGTGGGTTGGTGTGTCGCGGCGCAGGCGGCTCGCATCGCATCGGTGCAACCCTTGACCATCCAGCAGGGCAGCGCGCCAGACGAGTCCAGAGCAATCAGCGGCTGAAGCGGGCGTTGCCCGACAGCCTTCGGGACTGTCACCGGCTTGCTGGCAGCCGCGGCTTCCCTGGAGCGGCGCTCTTCCCTGGCCTCGGCCTGCCAGCGGGCATCCAACCGCTTGAGAAGGTAGGCGAGAGCCAGAGTGACCAGCAACGGCACGCCCAGGCGCAGGACAAAGAGCAATGCAATTGACCAGATGTTTGTCAGGCTTTCCATGACTCCAGCATATCATGGGCAGACCTCAGATTCAATCGGGTAATTACCCCATCTTTGCCCTATAGCCGCGGCTTTCGCTCTGTTGACTGCTGACTGTTCACTGTTCACTGTTCACTGCTTACCGATCACCGCTCACCCGTCCGAACCCACCGGGATCAGCCCCTTCTCGATGGCATAGCGTACCAGTTCGACCCGGTTGTGCAGATTCAGCTTGCGCATGATGTTTTCGCGGTGACGGTCCACGGTTTTGAAGCTGATCACCAGCCGCTCGGCGATCTCGCGGTTGGTCAGTCCCTCCGCAATCCAGCCCAACACCTCGTGTTCCCGCGGCGTCAGCAGTTCCGTATCGGGAGGCGTTGTATCCTCGGCCCGCCGCAAGAAGTCCTTCACCAGCAACCTGGCCATGCTGGGATAAATGAATACCTCACCCTGGTTGACGACGCGGATCGCTGAAAGCAGGTCATCTGGCGCGGCCCGCTTCGGCACGTAGCCCGACGCGCCCGCGCTGAGCATCTCGAAGAAATACTCCTCGTCCTCATGCATCGTCAACGCCAGCACCGCGACCTTTGGGAACGCCTCCTTGATTCGCCGGGTCGCTTCGATGCCGTTCATGTCGGGCATCGCCACATCCATCAGCACCACGTCCGGCGCGAGTTTCGTAACCTGCTCGATGGCCTCGCGGCCGCTGGCAGCTTCGCCGACGATCTGCACATCCGGCTCGGCGCTGAACAGCATGCGCAGCCCGGCGCGCACGATCTCGTGGTCGTCAACCAACAACAACTTCACTGGCGTCATAGTCTGTCTCCAACGTTTCGGCCGGCAAGGGCGCCGTGGTCCAGACCCGCGTTCCCTCGCCCGGCTTTGAGTCGATCAGGCACTGCCCGCCCAGCAGCGATGCCCGTTCCTGCATGCCCAACAAGCCCCAGCCGCCCAGACCGCGGGCGTTGGCGTCGAAGCCCCGGCCATCGTCCTCAACCAGCAGGCAGACCATCCCGGGCGCAAAGCGCAGCATGACCGTCACAGCCGACGCGCCGGCGTGCTTCGCGACATTGGTCAGCGCCTCCTGGGCGACCCGAAACAGGACGGTTTCAAATTCGGACGGCAGACGCAACGGCTCACCGTCCAAAATGAATGTGCCCGCAATGCCGCGCCGCCCCTCGAAGCCCTGAACGTACCACTTCAGCGCCGCAGCCAGTCCCATGTCGTCCAAAATCGGCGGGCGCAGGTCAGAGATAATCTGGCGCAACTCGCCCAGCGCGTTGGTGCTGAAGGACTTGATCTCGCGCACCTGCGAGGTCAGCACGGTGCTGTCGGCCGATCCGCGTTCCAGTTGCGACTCCATACCGCGCAGCCCCAGCGCGATGGCCGTCAGCGCCTGGCCGGTGGCATCGTGCAATTCGCGGGCAATACGCTGCCGCTCCGTCTCCTGCGCTTCCACCACTTGATGCAACAGGTCGGCCAGCACCCGCTCACGCTCCTGGGCGTCCTGGGTCAGCCGTGCGTTTTCGATGGACAGGCCAAGCTGCTGCGCGACCGCCAGCAGCAGTTCAATGTCATCCAGCGTCATGCGCTGCTGGTCACCTGCCGACTGCGCCAGTACAAGACTGCCGATAATCTGAACGCGGCTGACCAGCGGCACCGCGGCAATCACAATCGGGCTGGGATGCCGCTGGCACGGGGCATCCTCGGCGGCCTCCTGTAGCGAAACCTCCAGAATCTCACCGTCGGCATGTTGGCACAACGCCGCCCCCAGCAGCACGCAGCGCCGGCCCAGATCCTCAGACTGTTTTCGCCGCGCGATGCCTGGTCCCGCACCTTGCCCGTTGTGCGTATCGCCGTATCCGCCGGCAGCGCGTACGCCGATCTCGCCGCTGCTACGGGCGCGCAGCAGGATCAAGCCGGCGTCGGCGAAACCAAGCGTGAACAGTAACCGCTGCAACACCCCATCCAGCCGGTCCTGCAATGCCAGCGGGCGGGCCAGCAGGTTGGAAAGCTCCAGCAGCAGTCCCAGTTCGCGCGCCGTCTGGCGCAGCTCGGCGTTGAGACGCTGGCGTTCGCGGCTGATGCGCCGCTCAGTCTCCAGCGCGTTGGCCTGCGCATCCAGCCGCGCCTGGTTGGCGGTCTCCAGGCGACGGTCGTTCTCGATGTCGAACGCGTTCAGCGCGCGGATCATGAAAACCGCCAGCATGGCCGCCATCACGCCGCGGAAGAGCTGGACCGGCACGCCAAACCACTGCAAGAACAGCTCGCTGTTGATAACAGTCGAAGGGAAGAGCGCGGTCTTGCGCACGAAGATCTGCCCCACCACGCCGTAGAGCAGCAACGCCGTCGTGGCCCAAACCAGATCGCGGCCAAACTGGGGCATCTCGTGCTCGCGGAAGGTGCGCTGCTGGGTCATCAACGCCCAGGCGCCCAGCAGCGCAGCCGGGATGCCCAGCGTGTAGCGTGAGAGGACGTCCGCCTGCGCCACCACCTCACCGGGTGTGGCCCGTGTCACCAACGCCGCGGCCGCGACCGCGACCATCCAGATGGCGATCATGGCGGCTACCGGCAGCCAGATGCGCGACCACTTCTGCCGGGGCCGGTTCACCAGGGTGAAACCGAAAGCCGCCAGCACGGCAAACGACGCCACCAGTATCGCCAACCGCGACACCTCATGCGCCACGGTCGGCACATAGCCGCCGGTCAGCGTCGCGATCTTCTGGTACATCTCGACCCACTCGTGCAGCCCATGCAGAATGCCGAAAATCGCCAGCGGGATGATGGCGCGCGCAAAGGTAAACTCCGAGGTGCGCCGGCTGGCCAGCAACAGCGCCAGTCCCATGGCAAAGAACGCCAGCCCGTAGAAGAAGAAGACGGCGATGATATTGCGCACGAAGAACGCCGAGATGGGATTCATAGCGTCCTCATGCTATCACGAATTGGCGCGCGATCATATGACCGGCGTCATGAAAAGGGTGAAAGGAGGGAGGGAAATGAAGAAAGGGAAGGAAAAGAGGGAAAGGAGAGGGGGAGATGGAGAGAGGTGAAATCCTGTTAATCCTGTCGAAAATATCCGAAAGGAGCGTGGTTATGGCACAGCGGCGGCCAGGATTTCAACCGCGTGCAGTGCTGGGCGGCCGGTGAAATGCTCGATCTGCTGGCGGCAACTGGCGCCGTCGGCGCAGATCAGCGCGTCGGGCGCGGCGTCGATGGCCGGGACGAGTCGGTCACGCGCCACAGCCTCAGAGACGGCGTAGTGGTCAGCCGTGTAGCCGAACGCGCCCGCCATGCCGCAGCAGCCGGCGTCGATCAACTCAGCCGGCTGACCGGGCAGGGCGCGCAGCACGGCCAGCGACCCGCTGACGCCGGTCGACGCCTTCTGGTGACAGTGGCCATGGAACAGCACCGGCCGGCCCAGTGACCGCAGCGGAAGCCGCAAGCCCGCCGCGATCTGTTCCGCCAGCCAGTCGTCGATGAGATACACCTGCTGCGCGACCACGTCGACCCGTGCGTCGCCCGGCAGCAGGTCGTGGTACTCCTCGTGAAACGCGCTGGCGCAGCTTGGCTCGCAGATCAGGATCGGGTATCCCTGCGCGGCCAGCGGATAGAGGTTCTCCACGTTGCGACGCGCCTGGCGGCGGGCATCCTCGATCAAACCCTGGCTCAGCATCGGCCGGCCACAACACGCCTGCGGCGCAAGCTGCACCTCGAACCCGGCCGCCTCCAGCACGCGCACCGCAGCTATTCCGACTTTCGGATAGTTGAAGTTGGTGAACGTGTCGGGGTAGAGGAAGACGAGGGGGCGTGGGGGGTGGGGGGTGGGGAGTGGCGACTGGGAGGCAGCCAAGTGTTTCGCGAACCAGGCCGTGAAGGGCCGAGGCGCAAAGGAGGGCAGGCTGCGCTGCGGCGCGAGGTTGGTGACTTGCTGAGCTGCCCAGCGACCGGGCGGCGTGGCCAGCGCCAGATTCGCCAGCGGGGCGACGGGCGCGGCCAGCCGGTTGAGCGTATGGATGTGGCCGAACAGCCGGGCAGCCAGCGGCGTCCCGTGGCGTGCGTAGCGCTGCGCCAGCGTCTCGGTCTTGATCTTCGCCATATCCACCGACGAAGGACACTCGACCTTGCACGCCTTGCAGCCCAGGCACAAATCCAGCGCGTCATGCACTGCGTCGCTGGTCCAGGCGTCGTCGTCGAGCTGGCCGGATAGCGCGGTGCGCAGCAAGTTGGCGCGGCCGCGGGTGCTGTGTTCCTCCTCGAGCGTGGCATGAAACGAGGGACACATCACGCCCGTCAGCCGGCGGCAGTCGCCCGACCCGTTGCACATCTCAACCGCCCCGGCAAACCCGCCGTCCGCCGACCAGTCCAGCAACGGCGTAAACTCCACCGTCCTATACCCCGGCCCATATCTCAACTCCGCCACATCCGTCACATGCACCACCACTCCGCTCTCGACAGTTTCCCTCTTTTCCTTCTCCCCCTCTCTCCCCATCTCTCCCTCTCCCCGTCTCTCCCTCACCGCCTCCAACGTCCCTTCCGGCACCTTCTTCCCGGGATTGAACAGGTTGTCGGGATCGAACAGCAGCTTGGTCTGCGCAAACGCCTCGGAGACACGAGGCCCGAACAGCGCCTGGTTGAGATGCGTCAGCTTGATGCCGTCGCCGTGCTCGCCGCTCAGGACGCCGCCCACCGGCTGGATCATCGCCAGCAGCCGGCTCTGCATCTCGTCCATCAGCGCGATGTCGGCCGCCGTCTTCAGATTCAGCAACGGGCGGATGTGCAGACAGCCCGCGCTGGCGTGAGCGTAGAAGGCTGCTTCCAGGCCGTACTCAGCAAACATGCGCTGGACGCCGCGCACGTAGTCCGCCAGGTGTTCGGGCGGCACCGCCACGTCCTCCATGAAACCGGCTGGCTTGATGTCGCCCCGCTTGGAGAGCAACAGGCTCAGCCCGGCCTTGCGCACCGCCCATACATTTGCCTGACCTGGCGGATCGAACACATCCACCACTGCGCCATAAACTCCGTGCCGCACCAACTGGGCACGCAGCTCGTCCAGCCGGGCGCGCCCCTCGGCCTCGCTGGCAACGTAGAACTCGACTGCGAGCACCCCGGCCGGATCGCCGGCCACGAAGGTCAATTGCCGGGCAAACTCCGGTTGGCGGCGGCACAGGTCCAGCAGCATCCGGTCCATCAGCTCTACCGCTGACGGCCGGAGTTCCAAAATGGCCGGCGTGGCCTCGGCCGCCGCGACCAGATCGTCGAAATGGACGATTCCCAGAACCGCGCCAGGCGGACGGGGAACCAGCCGCAAGGTGACTTCGGTCATAAAGGCCAGCGTGCCCTCGGAACCGGCGATCAACTGCGCCGGATTGGGCGCGGCGGCATTCAGCAGGCGGTCAAGGTTGTAACCGCTGGCGCGGCGCCAATGGCGCGGAAAGTCGCGACGGATGTCGTCGCCCCAGGTGTCGAGAATGCTGTCCAGACCTGCGGCGATGGCCGACGCACGCGCGCCCTGCGTCGCGGCTGTCGCGTCGAAGCGGTCGTCGAAAGTCGCCACACTGCCGTCGTTCAACACTGCGCGCACGGCCAGCACATTGTCGGCGATCATGCCGTAGAGGATCGAGTGCGCGCCCGTGCCGTTGTTGCCCACCGTGCCGCCCACCGTAGCGCGGCTGCCGCTGGCCGGGTCCGGGCCGAGCATCAGGCCAGCCGGCCGCGCGGCCGCGTTGAGGTGATCCAGCACCAGGCCCGGCTGGCAGCGTATCCAACCTTCCTCCCGGTTGAGCTCCAGCACGCGGTTCAGGTGGCGCGAGGTGTCCAGCACGACGGCGTGACCGACGGTCTGGCCGGCCAGGCTGGTGCCGCCGCCGCGCGGCAGCACCGGCGCGCCGTGGCGCGCGCAGACGTCGATCACCGCGACAATCTCGGCTTCGTCGCGCGGGATGACTACACCAATCGGCTCGATCTGATACAGGCTGGCGTCGGTGCTATAGAGCACGCGGCTGGCGGGGTCGAAACGGACGTCCTGGAGGCCAGCGCGGCGCAGGTCAGCTTCCAGGGCACGGACGGCATCAGTGGCGACAGTGTATCGTTTTGTGGGCATGGCAGGATGTTAGGGGGTGTGGCCGGCGAGTCGCTGCACGGCAAACTCAAGGATGTGAGCGTGGTCGAAGGCCAGCGACGGCAGATCGCTCAACGGCCACCAGCGTACTTCAGCCGCGTCGTCGCCAGCCTCTATGCCGCGCGCCTGTTCTTCAGTAATATGCGCGTAGTAGGAAATCGTGATCACCCGGGTGCGCGGATCGCGGTCGGGGTCGCCAAAGGCATGTAGTTGCTGCAATGCCACGCCAGCCAGCCCAGTCTCCTCGACCAGCTCGCGGCGGGCGGCGTCCTCCAGCGACTCGTCGATCTCCATGAACCCGCCGGGAATCGCCCAGTAACCCTCGAAAGGCCAGCGACCGCGGCGAACCAGAAGAACGTGCAGCGTTCCGTCAAGTTGAGAAAAGAGGATCGTATCGACCGTGACCGAGGGTCGCTGGTAGTCGGTCGCAGAGTAGGCGGGTAGTGTCATGGAAGGGACGGGGTGCGGCTCAACCTACAAGAGGTGGCGGCGCCTCCCGAAAGTTCTCAATGCATCGAGGATCAGCGGTTTTCGCAGCAGCGCCAGATGTTATGGTACACTCCGCTCCATCGTTTGTCAAACGTTTTGGGTCTACCCGGTGAAGGTATCATGTCCCATTCAAGCTATGTGGTAGCCAGCCGCGCCAACATGCTGGCGCGCATCGTTCTGGTCATCGACCTGCTGATCGCGGTCGCCATCTACATCAGCGAAGCGCCGGCGGTCTGGCTGGTTGCGCCTGCCGTGGCCGCGCTGCTGCTGTTTCCCTATCTGCGCTACGTCTCCCGCAGCCCCGCCCTGTGGACACTGGGAATGCTGACGCTGTCAGCCGCGCTGCTGGCGCTGGCTGGCCCGTTGCTGGGCGCGACCGGAGTTGCGCTGTGGGTGCTCTTGCCGTTGATCCCGGCGTCGGCCGGTTTCGTGCTGGGCCGGCGCAAGTTCGTCCACCAGATGGTCGCCATCTGCCTGGCAGTCCTGGCCATCGCTTCGATCATGCTGATCAGGAACGACATCGATCTTGATTTGACTGTCCGCAGCCAGGCGCTGTTCGTGGGATCGTTGGCTGTCAGCTTGATCACTGCCGCCTGGTTCGCGTCCAAAGCAGTACGCCCCGATCCGACCGCAACCGACCTGCTGGGGCCGCCGTTGCAGGTCGCCAGGGGTGTGGCCGTTGTGCCGTTCAACTGGGTCGTGGGCGGCGTGCAAAGCGAAGCCCTGCGGGTGGAACTGCACACGCTGCGCCGCACTCTGAGCCCGCGCTGGATTGTGCTCGATCTCGCGCCGGCCGGCGAGCTGGGCCGCCGCGATCTGGGCGCCGTCGAGCGCGCCGTCGAAGAGACCAGCACATCTCACTGCACCGTGGTGGTTGCCCGCCCGCCAGTGGACACACTGGGACACCTGGACATGGCGCAGCCGGTGATCGGCCGGGTCGAACGATTCGCGACTGTGCCGCAAGCGGTGGAAGCTGGCCTGCGGCGCCTCGGCTGGACCCAGGATGTGGAACAGGGCCAGCGAATCGTGACGCGCGTCTAGGTAATCAACGCGACGATCCCCTTCCCCGGTTATCTTTGCCCTTTATCTCAGCCGAAGTACGGGGTTCCAATTGTGGCCGATCACTGGCCCTGATGTAACAGAATATCCGCGCCCTGCTGCCCATCAAGTTGCGATGGCAGCGGGCCGATGCCGTTCATGTCCAGCACGAAGGCGGTCAGGTCCCAGTATTCCCCGTCCTGCAGGCTGCCCGGCTTATGCCAGGGCATTTTGGCGCGCATGTATGCCTGAAGGTCTGACGCTGACCGGAAGTTCGCGAGCGCGGTGTCTCCGACCAGTGGCGGCACATACCGCGGCAGCACAAACCCTTCCGGCGGGTGATTGGTAGCGTGACACTTGGTTTGCCAGCAGTTCTGGTCGGACGGATCCCACTTGGCGATCCAGTCCTGAGTCAGTCCATGACCCTCGTCGCCGTGACAGTCCTGGCATACCAGCCGCCAGATCTCCGCGCCTTTCTCGAGCTGCGTGGCATCGTCCGACAGGTTGCTGAGCACCAGCCAACTGTCATCGCTCTTAACCGGCGTGGCGGCAGGCATGCGCGGCGCGGTTGCAGGGGTCGGCGAGACCGTTGCTGGCGACGAAGATGCACACGACAGCAGGATGTTGCCCAAAACGAGCAACACTGCGAGAACAAACATGTTTCTGGAACCGCAATTAGAGAACATAAACACCTGGTGAGAGCAACGTTGGCGAGCACTTCAAACTTCTTCTAAGCATATTCACTATGATCCTGACAACAAGGTTCACAAACACAATGTTACCGTATCATGTGCGGACTGGCGAATGGAGGGGCTGCGCAACGGAGTCTACCGCCGACTGCGGGAGCCACCGTTCGCCGGTCAATCAGGCTGAACCAGCGGCAACTCGATGCTGTCGCCATCGCTGTGTGCAAGCGGGAGACGCTGGCCCGTTTCCAGCGCGTAGAGGCCAACCTGAAGCGAATAGCCGGCTGAGTTGGCCGGCGCGGGCAGCGTCAGTAGATGCTCGTCAGCGACGATCTCGCCCTCATCCCACCAGCGCGTCGGATAGCGCCCGGCCTGTGGTTGCGAGTTCGAACTGGGCTACTGCCGCTCCATCCGGGCCGAACAGATGCACGAAAACCGTGTAGTCGGTCTCCATGGGCGACAGCGCCTGCCAGTAGAGCGTCAGCGGAGTTTCGCCTGCGGCGCTGGCCGGCCCGATCTGGTAGCCGATCAACACCAGTTTGTCCGCGAAGTTGGCATCCAGCGGCGCGGCTGAGGGTGGCAACGTGGCGCCGGTTCCCGTCAGCTTAACGTGACCTGCCACCAGTTGACCGACCGGCTGGCCGCTGGCATCCGTCACCGCCAGGCTCTCGCCGGTCTGCATGTCCAGCAGACCAAGCACCACCGGGTACACAGCAGGCGCGGCAGCATCCGGCCGCGTGGGTACATCGACTTCATCACAGAATAGCCGGCCCGGCTGCCACTGGCTGGTCGGATAGCGGCCTAATCCTGGCCACGTTGTGCGCTCGCCGATCTTGCGGTCGTCCTCGCCCAATATCTGGACGAACAACGCATAGTCCTGATCTGTCGTGCGTAGCGGTTGCCAGCAAGTGCTGACTGTGACAGCCTGGCCGGGAGCCAGGCGCGATGGCGTAACCTGAACCGATTGCAAGCGCACCAGATCGGAGAGGGTCGCGACGGCGTCGCCTGCTTGGCCCTGGCCGATGGCACGGAACATGGCGGGCGGCGGCGTGTAGGGAGCGGTGATGGCTGCCGGCGCGAGCAGTGCCATGCAGGCCACGAACGCCCAGCCCGCCGCCAGCAGACGCGGCGACCACTGCTTGAGCCCGATACAGACGAACACTGCCAGCGGCGCCAGGACAGGGAACAGCAGCCGCCCCAGCGTAGCCGTCACAGTGATCGTCCACCAGAGGTAGGCGGCGAACGAGAGCATCACGTAGCCGGCCAACGCCAGCCAGGCCGCCTTCTCGCGCAGCGTTTGCCTTCTGGTCACCAGGTAGACCACCAGACCGGCGATCGCTGCAATCTCCATCGCTCGCATGACGACATAGATCCAGCCCGGGAACTGCACGTTGCCCCAGCCAAAGGCCGCCCAGAAGCTGGTCGACGTCCACTTCCACTGTTCCAGTAAATTCCAACCCGCCAGCCCACCGGTCCGGCCAAACGAGGCGATGTGGACGCCGACCCCCAGCGTATCGCCGTAGAGCAGTGTGTTGCGCAGGTACCACCAGCCGGCGATCACCAGCCACAACCCCAAACTGGCCGCCACGCCCAGCACGCCCGTCCGCCGCGAGCGGCGCTTTGCACCCGTGACCAAGGCCATTCCCGCGCCGAACAGGGGCAACATCAACGCGCTGCTCTTGGTCAGCGCCGCCAGGCCGGCCAGCAGGCCGAACACGCTCCAAAACCGCCAGTCATCGCCACGTCGCAGGGCGTGGATCAGCGCCAGCAGCGCCAATCCCGTCAGCGATGCGACCAGCGCGTCGTTGCTGACCGAACTGGCGATGAAGGTGTACTGCGGCAGGATGGCAACCAAGGCTGCGCTCATCAACCCCAACATCGCCTGACCAGTGAGCACCTGCCCGATCCCGTACGCGGCCAGAATCGCGCCAGCTCCCAGAAACAACGACAGGCCGCGCAACAGATAGACCACGCGCGCGTCGGCCCAACCGAGTTCGCCGGGCGCGTGCAGGAAGCGATTCTTGTTGTCGGGAACGGTGCCGAGCGCGGGATAGCCCCAGAACGGATTGCTGCGCAGCTCGGGCAGAACCGGCGAGGAGCCAGTAGCCTTCAGCAGGAGCGCGCCGGCGGCGTAGAAAAGCGGCGGGTGGCCGGCGATCTGGTCGGCCGGGTTCTGCACCCGATCCAGCACCAACGGCGGCAACTGGCCGCGTTGCGCCAGATAGACCGTGTACGCGCTGTGCCACTCCTCGTCCGGCTTCTCGTAGACCGGCGTCAGAGTGAGATGCACGCCACCCAGCAGGAAGTAGACGATGACAATGATCGCCAGTGCAAACTCAGAACGGTGGGCAAGTTTCACGATGCTGGCAGCCGCACGGCGAGCAGGGGGATGTGCATCAACGAAGCGTCACAGCTCCAGCGCCATCATCAGTTCGTCGTAGAAGACGCCGTCGTGTTGCAACGCCTTCGGTTCGACGCCGTAGACGCGAAAGCCGGCGCGCATGTAGCAACGAATGGCGGCGCTGTTGGTCGTCACTACCGCCAGCTTGATCACCTTCAGATCGCGCTCTCCGGCCCAGGCGATGCAAGCCTGGATCAGCCGCGTGGCAGCGCCCTGCCCGCGGTTCTGCGGGCGGACGTAAACACCCCAGACGTTGGCGATGTGCCGCAGCTTGATCTGTTCCTCACGGTAGATGCCGGTCATAGCAGCGATGTCAGGGCCGTCGGTTGCGATGTAGATCACGCCGTGGTCAAGATCGGTGATACGCTGCTCCCAGAAGGCCAGACCGCGCTTGTGTTCCTTCGACGGGTCGGAACTGAACGCCTCGGGATGATCCTGCAACGCGTCCATGCGCAGAGCGAATAACACTGACGAGTCGGCGGCAACGGCCGGGCGAATCACCAGTGCATTTACCGGGGAACTGGGGGGAACTTTGATTTGGTCGGTCATGAAGTGATCATGCTTTCGGTAAGGCAATGGTTGCTTTACTGCGGCTGTTGCGGCTGCTTTCTGCGCGCGGGCGGTTGTGGTGTAGAATGCCCACCGCGGGTTACTGCCGGTGCATTATAGGGCAGTGCGTCCTGTTGGTCAATCGCGATCTGCTCTCGACAATCGCTGGAAACGTGAGGAAGGAATGCTACCGAAAACTGCGGATGTTGTCATTATCGGCGGCGGGGTGATGGGCGCCAGTACGGCCTGGCATCTGGCCAAACGTGGCTGCACCGATGTTGTGCTGCTCGAAAAAGGTCCGTTGCTGGGCATGGAGGCCACCGGCAAGTGCGCCGGCGGTATCCGCTACCAGTTCAGCACCGAGATCAACGTGCGCCTGTCGCTGCTCAGCTTGCCGATGCTGGAACGGTTTCACGCGGAGTTGGGGCAGGACATTGACCTGCATTGGCCCGGCTATCTATTCCTGCTGGACAACCAGGCTGACCTCGCGACCTTCCAGCGCAACGTTGCCATGCAGAACCGGCTGGGCGTGCCGTCCGTGATCCTGTCGGTTGAGGATGCGCGAGCCATGATTCCGCTTCTGCACAGCGAAGACATCATCGGCGCGGCCTGGCACGCAGGCGACGGGCTGGCCGACCCAAACGGCGTGGTGCAGGGCTATGCCGCCGGCGCACGCCGGCTGGGTGCGAAGACCCTCACGGGTATAGAAGCGACCGGTATCCGCGTCGAAGCTGGCCAGATCATCGCCGTGGAGACCAGCGCGGGCGCGATCAGCACGAGGGAGGTGGTGAACGCCGCCGGACCGTGGGCCGGCGAAATCGCCGCGTTGGCCGGTGTGGATTTGCCCATCGTGCCGCTGCGCCGCCAGATCGCCGTGACAACGCCGCTGCCCGGCCTGCCGGCCGACTTCCCCTTCGTCATCGATTTCAGCCGGTCGCTCTACTTCCACCGCGAGGGCGAGGGCATCCTGACCGGCCAGTCCAACCCGCACGAGACGCCTGGTTTCGATCAGTCCGTGAACCGCGCCTGGACTGAGCAACATCTTGAGCTGGCGGCCTGGCGTTTCCCGCTGCTGGCGCAGGCCGGGTTGCTGCGCGAGTGGGCCGGGCTGTACGAGGTGACGCCCGACGCGCATCCGGTGATCGACCGGCTGGCCGACCCGGCCGGCTTCACCATCATCGCCGGCTACAGCGGACACGGGTTTATGCACGGACCAGGCGCGGGTCTGCTGGCGGCCGAGTTGATTCTCGACGGCGCGGCGCACAGCCTGGACATCCACCAACTGCGCTTTAGCCGCTTCGAGGAAGGCGACCTCGTCCGCGAGCACAACGTGGTCTGACACAGAATCAAACAACGCCGCTGCATAGTGCAGCGGCGCTGTTACGAATTCGACCAGCATCTTGGCTACACGATATTAAGAATCCCGAGCAGCCAGTAGAAAATATAGTAGACCACACCGATTGCGATAGCTGCAATGATGGCTCCTACAAATCCAGCCACCTTCAGCCCGGCAATGAAGCGGTCAGCTATCAGCAGGACGACAGCAGCAATAATCAGATAGACTATGGCGCCTATCAAACCGGCGTCTAGAGTCATGTTGAATACATCCGTCAACAACCAGTTGATGACCGCGCCGACTACGGCGATTGCGATAGCTGCAACGATAGCACTGGCGAAACCATCGACCTTCAGACCGAGATTGAACCGGCTGACGATCATCAGCACCACAGCAGCAACGACCAAGGCGATAACGAGCCCGAGAATAGTGCCTAACATCTAAACAATCTCCTTCCTGGGAATTGTTGATAAGGACGAGGGAAATCCTTGCCCGATTTGATTATATCAGAATTGACTCCGCCTGTCTATACGATTTCAGCAGAACTTTCGAAAAACATTTAGATAACAGGTTTCGTCGTTTCCTCGCCCACCTTCCCGTGACAGGCCACATTCAGTGGAACGGTTTCCAGTGCTTGTTGGCCAGTATCGGTCGCGCTATACTCGTTTCGCCGTACCATCGCCATTCCACCATTCGAAAAGGAACCGTTTCATGCTTGACAAAGCCCTCGATTTTGCCCGCCAATATGAACCGCAACATTTGGAGTCGCTGTTCGAACTGCTGCGCATCCCCAGCATCTCAACCCTGCCTGAACACGAACCGGATATCCTGCGCGCCGCAGAGTGGCTGGTCAGCTACCTGGCGGAGATCGGCATGGAGCGAGCTGAGATCATGCCGACTGCCGGCCTGCCGGTCGTCTATGCTGAATGGCTGGATGCCGGACCGGACGCGCCGACGGTCCTTATTTACGGTCACTACGATGTGCAGCCGGTCGATCCCGTGGAGGAATGGCAGTCCCCGCCCTTCGAGCCGACGATTCGCGACGGCAACATCTACTGCCGCGGCGCCTCAGACGACAAGGGACAATTCTTTGCAGTCCTGGCCGCGGCCGATTCATACCTGCGCACGGCGGGCCGGCTGCCGGTGAACTTGAAGGTGCTGCTGGAAGCCGAGGAAGAGATTTCCAGCCCCAACCTGACGCCCTGGGTTGAGCAGCACAAAGCCATGCTGGCGGCCGACGCCGTCCTCATCTGCGACACCAGCATGCTGGACGAGACGACCCCGCTGATCATGACCGGCACGCGCGGCATGGCCTACATGCAGGTCGACGTGCAAGGCCCATTGGGCGATCTGCACTCAGGCGGGTTCGGCGGCGTAGTAGACAACCCCTTCAACGTGCTGGTGCGGCTGCTGGCGCAACTGCAGGACGGTGACACCCGCCGCATCCTGATACCGGGGTTCTACGACAGGGTTCAAGCCATCGATCCGCTGGAGTTGGCATCCATGCAGCGCATCCCCTTCGGTGACGAACGGGTGCGGGCAGACACCGGCGTGCCAGCCGCGGCGGGTGAAACAGGCTACTCTCCCATCGAACGGTTGAGCATCCGCCCAACTCTGGACATCCACGGTATTCCGGGCGGCTTCACCGGCGCCGGCAAGAAAACGGTGATTCCGGCGCACGGCTTCGGTCAAGCTGAGCATGCGGCTGGTGCCCGATCAGAACCCGGAAGAAATCGCCGCGCTGTTCGAGAGCTACGTCCGCGCCATATGCCCGCCGACCGTGACCGTCGCTGTCCACCGGCTGGGGCTGGCCCGCCCGTCGGTGGTTGACACTCGCGACCCGGCCATTCAGGCGGCGGCGCGGGCGCTGGAGGAGAGCTTCTCGGCTGCACCGCTCTACCTGCGCGGCGGCGGCACGCTGCCGATTGTCCCCGATTTCCAGGATATTCTGAGCGCGCCGGTGGTCATGGCCGGGTTTGGCCTGCCCAGCGACAACGCCCACGCCCCCAACGAAAAACTGGGACTGCGCAACTTCCGCCTCGGCGTCGAGACGGTGATCCGCTACTTTGCCTTCTTCGAAGAAGGTGCAAACTTATGAACCCGTCAAAGGACCCCGGTGCTGGCGCCTTGCCGCTTTGGCCGGTCGCGTGACCGAGCCACTAGCAGGAAGTTGCCTAAGGACGCGTCCACAAGACCCAGGTGCTGGCACGGTCGGCGCACTTCGGGGTGCTGCGCAGAAACCGGCCAGAGCAGCACGAATAACCACAGACTACAGGTAGGATACCGGGGAGAAGCGCGCTAGCTGCGCGCCCAGATGCGACGGGAGGAACGGCGAGGCTCGCGGGCTGGCACGGCGCTGCGCGCCAAAACGCGTTGGACCACCTCGGTGTCATGTTGCGCATCGCGGATCGCTTCCAGATCCGCCAGAATCCGATTGCGCGAGATGTGGATTCCATAGCGCGAGAGTGTTGCCTTGAAGTGCTCGTACTTGTCGGCCAGGTCAACGGTGACCGAGCGGAAGCCGTGCTCGGCGATGTGCACGCGGTCCTTGAGGTTCATGATGTTGGCGAAGAACATCATGGCGTCGTCGGCCCGCGGCTCGATCAGGATGATATCGACGTCGGGATGGCGTCGCTGAAGCTGCTTGATCTGGTATTTCAACCCGGAATGCAGCAGCACGCGCGTCGCCTGGGCGCTGACTGCCTCCAGTCCCCGCTCGCTGATCAGTTCACCGGTCTGTCCATTCTCGCGGGTGTCGATGGGCACCAGCGAGTTGATGCACACCACCAGCTTCGCGCCGTGTTCGATGGCGAGATCGAGGCTGGCGTTGCCGCGTGTACCGCCGTCGATGTATTCCCGCCCACCGATTTTCACCGGCTTATAGATGACCGGAACCGCGGAGGATGCAACGACGGCGTCTGACACCGGGACCTCCGGCGTCTCTTCCGAGAAGACCGAGCGTTGTCCGTTGCCCAACTGGGTGGCAATGATGAACAGTTCCTTTTCAAGCTGATCAAAGCGATTGCTACAGCCGATGGCGTGCAGTGTCTCCGCGATCCAGTCTCCGTACGGCGCCATGTCGTAGATGCCAGAGGGGAGTGCGTCGCCCAGGCCGCCGAACAGCATGTCCAGCACTGATACACGACCACGCCGCATCATCGCGCTCGCGCCTGTCGTCACCAGCCGCCGCGGCAAGCCCATGCCACGCCGCAATGTCTCGCGGGTGTTGAAGTTGAACAGATGCTTCGCTTCGGGGAACTTGGCCAGGGGATGGGCGTCGCTGACCACGCGCATCAGATCGGTGGAGGAAACCCCGTTGGCCAGGAATGCAGCGACGAGCGCCCCTGCGCTCGTCCCAACGTAGATGTCGAAGTCGTTGACGGTTCGATTGACCAGCAGATCGTCAATAGCGCGCAACGCGCCGATCTCGTAGACCGCCCCGCTGACGCCACCGCCAGCCAGAACCAACGCTGTGCGACCATCTGTTGGTATTACAAACTCAGGTAGCATTTCGTTGGAGTTAGTCATTATTGGTCTTTTCGGATCTTCCTGATGCCAGCCGTCACTTCAGCCTGGCCGCTTATACTGATACTTCCTCATCCCCAGCCGCCAATTCATCCGGTTTCGCGGACTCACCCGCTTCTTCCTGCTCCAGCAGGCCATCCAGCGCCGCGGTGAGAGTCTGAAGCTGCGACTGCAAGCGGACAACATCGGCACGAGAGGGGATGTTCAAACGGTGCAGGCCCGCCTCGATACGTGTATCAATGGCGTTGTAATCTACAACACCTGCCAGCCGGTCGCGGCTGAGCTCGTCGCGCAGCTTGCGCGCCTCATCCTCTGCCAGTTCGCCACGCTTGACGAGTCCCTCGATGCGGCTGTCGATCTCGGACTCCAGCGTTCGCACCGCGCCTATCGAGGCATTGACGGAACGGCGCATGTAGTCGAAGGTGTCACCGCCCGCCCGGATCAGGTTGGCCAACAGGGCGCTGGGCAGATAGCCGCTGTTCTTCTTCTCGCTCTCGAAGATGATCTGCGAAAGCGTGATGCCGGTCAGATCTTCGCCGGTCTCGTGGTCGCGCACCTCGACATCGTTGCCGTCGCGGATCAGCTCCGAGATGCTCTCCAGCGTGATATAGCGCTTGGCTTCCGTGTCGTAGAGTTTGCGATTGGGGTAACGCTTGATTAGGATCGTGGCCATGGTGGGGTTGCTCCTGCGGCAGGATTATAGCGCGCTGTGTCAAAAGTGTCCAATAAGATCGACTGATACGCCTTGGGGACAAAGCAAGAAGCGCCGACAGCGGGTGTTACCCGCGCTGCCGGCGCCTGCTGTCATGAGGTTAAGCGAAGGGGGTGCGAAAGCCAGCACCGAAAACAGTGCGCTAGTTCTGGCGCAGCGCGTCCACCTTCTCGGCCAGCTCGCTGACCTTGGCGCTCAACTGCTCGATGTCGGTCTTGCTGGGCACGTTGAGCCGGGCCAGGATGTTGTCGATCTGCTGGTCCAGCATCGCCTCGGCGCGCGACCACTGCCGGCCCGTGTGTTCCTGCACCTTTTCGGTAGCATCCTCGGCTTCGTTGCGCCGGCGGGAAAGAACGTCGCTGATGAGCTTGCGGCCGTCCTGCTCAGCGATTTCGCCGCGCTCGACCAGCCGGGTCACGAACTCCTCGACCTCTTCCACCGACAGCGCAAACGCGCCGACGCCTGCCTGGAGCACCTTGCGCACCATGGCGACCATCGACACACTGCTTTCCTTGGCCTCTGCGGCCATCTCGTCGATCTTATCATCCATCGTTGCGACGCCATTCGTGCCGTTGGCGCCGTTCACTGCTTCGTTCATTTCCATCTCCAAAGCATTGGTTGTCATTTGTTTATGTCTCCATCGTGCATACCAGGCTACAGTTCCAGCCGCGGCCCGGTGTTTTGTTTTGTATGACGCATTGCGTCATTGCGAATTATAGCACACGGTGTATAGCGAGTCAAATCCCCTTTTCGGTATCCCTGTTCCAGATTTCGACGTGATCTCAGCTTACGCTGTACGGGCAAAGGCGCTTGCGGCCCCCGCCATCCATTACATGAGAGAACGGAATTACTTATGAAGAGATTTATCTCGGCTTTTCTGATCGTTGCCACGCTGCTGGCAATCGCGGGACCGGCAACCGGCTACGCTGCACAAGCCGTACCGCCAGACCCGGGGTTGCCCGGACCCTTCGCCGTCGCCCAAGAAGATTTCACGCTGCAAACGCTGGGCGCGACCGTCTTCTACCCGGCTGCAAACGGCACAGTCGCCGAGGGCGGGCCGTTTCCCGGCCTTGTGCTGGGCCACGGATTTGCTCGCTCGCGTGCCCAACATGTCAACAACGGTGTGTTCCTGGCCTCCCACGGCTACATCGTCATCACGGTGAACTTCCCCAATCCCCTTGCGCCTGATTTCAACGCTTGGGCGGCCCAGATCAGCGCCGCCCTGGACTGGATGGAAGCGCAGAACACCGACCCGCTTTCGCCCTTCTTCAACCAGATCGACACCGACCGCTTCGGCGTGTTAGGGCACTCCGCCGGCGGCATGGCGACCTGGGTAGCGGCCAGCCAGGATAGCCGTATCAAGGCTACCATGCCGCTGGATCCGGTGCCGGCAACCGGCGCAGACCTCGCCGCTCTCGGTGCGGCGGTGACAAATCCCTCCGGTTGGACCGGTGCGCCTGGCAGCAGTTGCAATGCCAACGCCAGCTACAACCAGTTCTACCCACTGGTTCAGGCCAGCCACAAGGCCCAGTACATCGTCGCAGACGGCACACACTGCGACTTCGAAGATCCCACCAACGTCCTGTGTACGCTGGTTTGTGGCGGTGCCAGCGAGGCACGCCGGCAGATCTGGCGGCGCTACACTGTCTCTTGGCTGAACTATTACCTGAAGGGTGACACCGATTACTACTATTACATCATCGGTGCAGGGCTGGTCGATGACCTGGCGGCTGGCCGACTGACCAACACGACTGCCCTCAACACCCGGCCGCGCGATGCCAGCGCCCAGAACGAGCCAGACGGCGGCGCAATCGCGCTAACCTGGCTGCCGTACCCGGTCACGCCGGTCGCGGGTTACGAGGTGTATCGCCGTCTTCTGCCCGATCCGACACCGGTTCTGGTGGCTTCTATCGGCGTAATCGGCAGCTATCGCGACGCAGGGCTGCCGGCAGGCCAGTATGAATACGCACTGCTGAGCCGCGACACCGCCGGCAATCCACACCAGCCGCTGGCGCTCCCGATCCTCGATGTTCCCTGCTACGACTTCGACGTCGCGCCGGCTGCCTGCGATGGACAGGTTGATACCCTGGACATTCAGACCGTCGCGCTGGCATGGCAAACCGTCCCCGGCCAACCTGCCTACGATCCCCGCTATGATGTGGATGGAGATCAGGTCATTACGATTGTGGACGTGCAGACCTTTGCGGCTCAGTGGGGCTGGCCGCTAGCCGCGCAGCAGCCATAGCACGCGGTCGTAGGAAATCGCGTAGTGAATAACCACTGCCAGTCCGAAAATGAGCGCGGCAGTGGAAGCCCCGGACGCGTTCAGCGCCCAGACAGCCGCGGCAAACAGCGCCAGTTCCAGCAGCAGGCGCAGCCAGCCGGGCACGGCCACCGGTGCGCGCCCCGAGGCTGACGCGTCACCCGGCACACGAAACGTTCCCCAGAGCGCAGCCGCCAGCAGCGGTAATCCAACCGCCAGCAGCACGCGCAGCAGTCCCGTGTGTTGCGTCCAACCCCAGAAGCCCAGGGCCAGCAACGCGCCGATCTCCAGCAGGAAGCGAAATGCAAGGTTTATCGGATTCTGTCCCATGATGTCCTTTCCAATGGATCGAAGTCGAAGACCGGCCCGTCGAGACAGGTGAGCCAGCCCGCGCCCACCTCACAACTGCCGCACAGACCGATGCCACAGCGCATGTGTGCCTCCCAGGAAAGCTGGAACGGCAGCCCTCGGGCAGTGCAAACCACGGCGACGGCCCGCAGCATTCCCGTCGGGCCGCACGCGTAGACGACCGTGTCAACGCTGCCTGCCAGCGCGACGACGGATGGAATTGCGTCGGTGGCCAGTCCTGCCATGCCGGCCGACCCGTCCTCGGTGGTTGTCCACAGCTTGACACCCATCCGCTTGACCGCTTCCACCAGCAACAGATCCTCCGCCGTCCGTGCGCCAATGATCATCGAGACCGCATGTCCATCGGCCAGGAGCCGCTGCGCCAGAAACTTGAGCGGCGCGACGCCGTAGCCGCCGCCGATCAGCAGCGCATGGCCCGGCTGCGCCGGCAGGACGTAGCCACGCCCCAGCGGCCCACGCAGCCACAGCCGGTCGCCTACGCGCAATTGCCCGATTTCGTGACTGAACGGGCCAACCGCGGCGATAGTCAGCGTGACCGGGTCGTCGCCTGCCAGGCTGAAGGGCCGTTCGTCGCTACCCGGTAGCCACGCCATGACAAACTGGCCCGGCGCAGCAAGGAGCGCGCCGTCCAGCACATAGGTCCGGGTGCGTGCATTCTCCTCACGAATCGCCTTGATTGGCATCGCCTGCGGCAGGCCACTTGTCACAGACACGCTGTCCGGCGGCTTGCGCCACGCTTCATACACTGGCTTCATCGCCTACTCCCCGCTGGTCGCTGACTCAGACCGCGCAGTGCGGCCACGGAGTCGTACCCGTGCTGCTGCATGAACGACGCCAGCTCAGCGTTGATACCCGTGAACGCATCAACGCCGCGATACCAGACCGCCGACCCGACGCCGACCACCGTAGCGCCGGCCATCAACATCTCGGCGGCGTCGCGGCCGCTGGTCACGCCGCCCGTGCCGATGATGGGGACGCGCACCGCGCGTGAAATCTCGTAGACGCAGCGTAGCGCGATCGGCTTCAGCGCGGGACCAGACACACCGCCCACGCTGTTTGAAAGCACAGGAAGCCCAGACTCGGCGTCGATTACCATGCCAGGCACCGTGTTGACCGCGGTGATCGCGTCGGCGCCGGCCTCAACCACCGCGGCCGCGATGCGTGCGATGTCCGGCACGTTGGGCGCCAGCTTGACGCTGATCGATATTTGCTCTGGCCGGTCTCCCGACCGTGCCAGCCCGGATAGCGCTCGCCGGACCGACTCCGTGACCGCAGCAGCGCTCTCCGGCAGGCCGGCGAAGGGCGTCCCGAACTCGTCGCCCACGTTGGGACAGGAGATGTTGACCTCGATCAGGTCGGGCTGCGCGCTGGGCGACGATGGCGGCCACCTGACCGAACTCCTCGACCGTGCCGGCGAAGATGCTGGCGATCAGCGGCACGCCCAGCGGCTGAAGCACGCGCTTCGTTTCGGCCAGCAGCAACGCCTCGTGCGCCGCGCCGGGGTTGGTCAGACCGATCGCATTGATCAGCCCGCCGCCCCAGTCCAGCGCGACCGGGTTCGGATGACCGGCGCGCGGCTCTGGACCGCAGCTTTTTGCCGTCACCATGCCCGCGCCGGCGTGCGCGGCGCGCGCCATCAGCGTCGCACTGGTGCCGATGATGCCCGAAGCCAGCACCAGCGGCGAGTGCAGGCGGAAGCCGAGAAAGTCACAGGTCAGTCGTTCGTTTTGCATAAGAATACTCAAGGCTGCGTAGAAGGTCGGAGGACAGAAGTCAGGCGCCGCGCTGGTCCGCCAGCACCCCGTCCCTGGATGAAAACAGCGGGACTCGGTCGGAGACCGGCCCAAGCGGTGAGAGGCGGGGGTAAAAGGTCAGAGGGCCAGAGACAGTCTGTCCCTTCGTTTCCTTCATTTCCCTTCTTGCCTCATTTCCCTCCCCCTTCATCCCAGCACCGCCGCCAGCAGCGCCATGCGGATGAACATGCCGTTGCGCACCTGGCGGAAGTAGGCAGCGCGCGGGTCCTGGTCCACCGCGTAGTGGATCTCGCCGACGCGCGGCAGCGGGTGCATGACGATCATCCGCTCCTTGGCGTGCGTCATCAGCTCCGGCGTGATCTCGTGCTGATCCTTGACGGCCTCGTACTGCGCCATGTCCACGAAACGCTCCTTCTGCACGCGGGTCACGTAGAGCACATCGGCGTTTTCGATCACGTCGGCCACGTCGTGCGTCTCGCGCACAGGGATGCCCGCGTCGATCACCTCGTTCATGACTACCAGCGGCAAACGCAGGATCTCCGGCGACACAAAACGCAGCGTAACATCGTACTGCGTCAGCAGCTTGGTCAGCGAGTGCACTGTGCGACCGTAGCGCAGGTCACCCACCATCGCGATCTTCAGGCCGTCGATGCGGCCCAGCTCCTGGCGAATGGTGTAGAGGTCGAGCAGCGCCTGGGTCGGATGCTCGCCCGCGCCGTCGCCCGCGTTGATGACCGGCACGCTGGCGTAGTCGGCAGCCACCTTGGCCGCGCCGATGTCAGGGTGGCGCAGGACGATGGCGTCACAGTACTGCTCCAGCGTGCGCACGGTGTCGGCAAGCGTTTCACCCTTGCTCACAGAGCTGAACTGCACGCCCTGGGTGATCGGGATCACGCTGCCGCCCAGCCGCTCCATGGCTGCGATAAACGAGGCGCTGGTGCGCGTGCTCGGCTCGTAGAAGAGGCAGGTCAACACGTTGCCGCGCAGTTGGTCGCTCATGCCGTCTTGCTCGACCATGGCGCGCATCGCCTGCGCCTTCTCAAAAATGTAAGTCATATTCTCGCGGTTGAACTGCGACACCGACAGAATATCCTGGCCGGCGAAGCCGTTGCCGGCGATCACCTCGGCTCCATCCATCTCCACCAACGGTGTGACGGGTTTGGCGGTCATTCACTCACTCCTTGGATTGGGTCAAATAGGTGATAACGGTGGCGGCCTGCTCGGCAGACAGCCGGCCTGCCTCAGTCAGCGTCGCCACCACTTGCGTCATCGTCAAAGCCGCGTGCAGCCGGCAGCCAGCCGCGACCAGGTTCTCCGGCCCACCCTGCTCGCGGTCGATCAACACCGCCACGTCAGTGATTTGCAGGCCGGCGCCGCGCAGCGTTTCGATCGCGCGCAGCACACTGCCGCCGCTGGTCACCAGATCCTCGATGACGGCGACCCGCTCACCGGGTGCAAACGGCCCTTCGACGAGCTGGCCGGTGCCGTGGCTCTTGGCTTCCTTGCGCGGGTAGATCAGCGGCCGGTCGGTCGTCAGCGCGACCGCCGTGCCGATGGTCAGCGCGGCATACGGCACCGCCGCCAGCCGGTCGAACCGCAGCGGCTTCAGCAGCGCGGCATAGGCGGCCGCGACCTGGCGCAACAGCGCCGGATCGCCGGCGATACGTCGCAGGTCAAGATACACCGGCGATTGCCGACCCGACGCCAGCGTGAACTCGCCGAACTGCACGCAGCCGGCGTCGTGAAGGGAGAGAATCAGGGCGGCAGCGGAGGGAAAGGAAGGAAACGACGACGTAGGATTCGTGCCGCTTTCCGCTTCCCGCACCCCGTTGATTGCGTCGCGCAGGTCGCGGGCGGCGGCGTGAACATCGTCGGCGTAGATCACTGAGCGCGAAACGGGGACGATCAGGCCGGAACCGTCGGCGGTCAGGCCGGCATTCAACGCTGCTGCCAGATCGCCGCCCTGCGCGCCGACGCCGGGCGCCAGTATCCAGTTACCGCGGTCGCCCAGCAGGCCGCGCGCCCGCCGCAGCGCATCGAGCTGGGTCGCGCCGACGACGAAGCCAACCTGGTCAGGATCGCCCCACGTGGCAGCCTCGCGCAGAACGTGCTCAAAGAGCGGCTGGCCGGCCGGCCCGAACTCCTGAATGGCAGCCGCCGACGGATTGGAAGTGTAGCAGAGCACGAAGACTGCCTTGCCGGGATAGGCCAGGAAGGGTGCGATCGCATCGCGTCCCAGGTACGGGCTGACGGTGACCGCGTCCGCGCCGAGGGTTTCGAACGCGGCGCGCGCATAGGCTGTGGCCGTGCTGCCGATGTCGCCGCGTTTGGCGTCCAGCAGCACCGGGATGTGACCAGGGACCGCCGCGATAGTCTCGCGCAGCGCCTCCCAACCGGGCGCGCCGAACTGTTCGTAGAACGCTGCGTTGGGCTTGTAGCAGCAAACGAGGTCAGCCGTCGCGTCGATGATCCGTCGTCCCCAGTCGACCAGACCGACCGCGCTGGCCGGTGAGGGAAACTGTTCGGGGAACTTGAACGGGTCAGGGTCCAGTCCGACACAGAGCAGCGACTGGTTGGTCTCAACGGCTCGCTTGAGCTTAGCGGCAAATCCTGGCTGATCTTTCATGGCGCTGGTTGTTTCCTAGCGAACCGGTACGAAGGGCAGGTGTATCTTGCGCAGTGATCCGGAAGGCGTTTGTGCAGTAACCGCGGCGTAGGCGCTCCATAGCGCGTTCTGCTGGTAGGCAGGCACCGAGTTGTGAACCGGGGTATAGGTGCGGATCCGCAGGTCGTAGGTCTGGCCCGGCGTCAGACCGGTGACAGTAAAGCTGCTGGCGTTCTTGTCCGCGGTCACGCCGGCCACGACATAGCTGCCGCCGGTCGGCCGGTAGCTGATCTCGTAGTAACCGCCGTCACCGGTATACTGGATGGGTGTCCAGGCCAGAGCAATACTGCTTCCCGTCACGTTGGTGACGTGAAAATCCGCTGGCGCAATGGTCTGCGTTTCCTCCCAGAACGGATCGATGGGGAGGATGCAGGCCGGCGCGCTGGTGATGGTATTGAAACCGAGGTCCATGTAGCTCAGGACTTCAATGTCGCAGAGAACGGCTGGCACACTACCGCTGATCACGTTACTGTTGAGTCTCAACTCCTGCATGGTGGTCAGATTGGCAAGCTCGGAAGGAATGTTGCCCGTCAGGCGATTGCTGGCCAGGTCGAGAAAGCGTAGTTGCGGCAGGCTGCCCAGACTGGGGGGAACCGCGCCATTCAACTGATTACGGTTCAGGATGAGATAGGTAAGCGTGGACATGCTGCCAAGCTGGCCGGGAATGCTGCCGGTCAACTTATTGTTGGCAAGCACCAGCCGTCGCAAGTGCGTCAGGCCGGTCAGTTCTGTGGGAATGCCGCCTGTCAGAAGATTGTTGGCCAGTAGCAGTTCCTCCAGATTGCCCAACCCGCCAAGCGCGGCCGGTATTTGCCCGGTCAACTGGTTGGTGGAGACGTCAAGTATCTGCAAGGCAGGCAGGTTGCCAAGCTGCGCAGGAATCGTTCCCGTAAGCATGTTGTTGGACAGGCTCAGATATTGAAGTTGCGCCAGGTTGGCCAGTTGCGTCGGAATGCCGCCGGTCAGCAGGTTCTGAGACAGGGACAACTCCTGAAGCTGAGCCAAACTGCCGAGGCTGGTTGGAATGGCGCCCGCCAGTTTGTTGCGCAGCAGCAAGAGGTGCTGCAAGTTGGTCAGATTGGAAAGCTGGCTCGGCAGGCTGCCGGTCAGAAGGTTATCCTGCAAATCGAGGGTCGTCACATGGCCTGCCTGGCAGGTGACGCCGTACCACGAACAAGGGGTGTTGGTTACCAGCCAGCCCGTTTTATCGGTCCACTGCGGACCGGCGGTGCTGTTGTAGAGCGACTCCAGCGCCTGGCACTCGGCCATGGGAATTTGCACGACACCGGTGCAGCCAGCCCCCGGCTCGGCCGGCGGAGTTGCGCCAGCGACTGCCGGCGCGATCAAAAACGCGCAGACCAGCAAGCTGAGCAGCGTCGTGCGGATCATACGTTGTGACTTGTTCATCATCCATTCCTTTCGCTATTGGACGCCTGAGAATGAATTCTCAGACTGATACAGTCAAAGCATGCTAAAGCAAGCTGGCCGGGCTTGCTGACAGGTTTACAATCGACTGCGAGGCTGGCTCGGTCGGAGACCGGCCGGAGCAGGAGCTAACAAAGGAAAACGGCCAGAGCAGGCGCATGCAAGCTGGCCCGTCCTACGGCGCCAGTCGCCCGCTGCCTGGCACGGCCATGCTTGCGGGATCATCGGCGTCATAGGCGACCACGCCGCGCAGCACGACCCGCTGCACCCGTCCCCGGACCTGCATCCCGGCAAAGGGCGTCCAGCCACATTTGCTGTGCAGACCCTGGTTGGTGATTTCGTAGCGAACATCGGGATCGACTTCGATGTAGGTTTCCGGCTGGCCAGGTAGATCAAAGACTCGACGGGGGTTGGTTGCCATCAGTTCCACCAGCCGCGCCAGCGTCAGCCGTCCCGCGTGAACAGCGGTCAGCATCAGCGGCAGCGAGGTCTCCAGCCCGGCGACGCCTGGCGGCGGGTTGTCCGACCCTTTCTCGGCCAACGTGTGCGGCGCGTGATCGGTGGCGATACAGTCCACAGTACCCGCGGCGATGTGCTGCCAGAGTGCGTCCTGGTCGTCCTGCGTCGCCAGCCGCGGCCGCATGTCGCCCAGCGGACCAAGCCGGCGCGCGTCGGCCTCGGTCAGGAACAGGTGATGCGGCGTCACCTCGCAGGTAACCGGCAGGCCAGTCTGCTTGGCGGCCGCGATCAGCTCGATCTCGTCGCGCCGGCTGATGTGGCAGAAATGTACCGGGCGGTTGTACGCCGCCGCCAGCCCGATGCCGACGGCGACGCTCTGACCCTCGGCGTGCATCGCGATCGGTTTGCTGCGCGGCCAGCGGCTGAAGCAGGCTTGCAGGGTCGGCAGATCCTCGACGCGCAGCGGGCCAAAAGTGTCATTGAGGTAGATCTTCAGCCCGACTGCATGCTCTGCCAGGCCGGGCAGGTCGTCGACGTGCTCTGGGCTGGCGCCGCCGAAGATGCCGACATCGCAGCGAATGCTGGGCCGCGCCAGATCGCGCGCGGCCCGTAGGGCGTCACCCGTCACCAGCGGCGGCGAGGTGTTGGGCATGGCCAGCACGCAGGTGAACCCGCCCGCCAGCGCCGCCGCCGTGCCGCTGGCGAAGTCTTCCTTGTGCTCGCCGCCCGGCACGCGCAGATGGGTGTGGACGTCCACCAGACCGGGTAATCGCAGGAGTGTCATGGGCTGTCCTCAGAAGTCCAGTCAGGAACCGGGCAAAAAAACGCCCGATTCTGGGTGAATCGGGCCGGGAGCCGCCGCTGATCTGCGGGGTAATAACAGTGGATTTTCCGGGCGTTGGTTGAATTCATCGTTGCACACCGGGGCGGAATTGTAGCACGCCCGCCCGGTGCGACAAAATCGCGTGCCGCGGCTTGCCGGTGCGAACCTTGCCAAGCGGCTGGCATTGGGCTACAATCAGCCTCCCTGAGAACACCATCACAATGGATAACAGAACCTTATGCACACCCCAATGAACGTTGTACTGGAAGAAGACAAGCACTGGTGGTTCGCCAGCCGGACGCGCGCGATTCTGGGTTACCTGGACCGCTATATGGGTCCCGGCACGAACCGGCGCGTGCTGGATGTCGGCTGCGGCGCAGGCAACATGGCGCACCACCTGGCACACTACGGCCAGGTTACCGGCGTGGATACGAATTCACGACCGCTGGAAGTGGCGCGGCAGCGCGGCCTGCAGGTCCAGGAAGGCAGCGCCGACGACCTGCCCTTCGACGACGGCACCTTTGATCTGGTGACGCTGCTGGACGTGGTCGAGCACGTGCCCAACGAACATGGCGTCTTCGGCGAATGCTACCGGGTGCTGAAACCGGGCGGCAAGCTGATGGTGACCGTGCCGGCGCTGATGTGGCTGTGGAGCAACAACGACGTCATCAACGCGCACCAGCGGCGCTACACCCGCGGCGAACTGAACCAGAAGCTGACGCACCACGGGTTCAAGGTGCTCCAGTCCTCCTACAACAACTTCTTCGTCTTCCCGCTGGCGGCGGGTATGATCCTGGCGCGCCGCGGCCGCGCCGAGCCGGAACTGGCTTCGCCCCACTTCGACGACGACGCCTATCAAGTCGAGATGGAGCCCGCGCCCGGCCCGATGAACACGGTGCTGGATCGGCGTCGGGCCGGGTCGAGGCCCGTCTGATCCAGCGGCGCCTCGCTGCCGATTGGCACGTCGATTCTGTGCATTGCTGAACGCCGATAGCCACGAATCAGCCGGCAGTGCGGATCAGAATCTTTGATCCGTACTGCCGGCTATTCTACGGTTCTGCCGTCCCTGACCTGCTGGTACAACCGGGGCGTTGCTTTAGCCGGCTTTGTGCTCAATTCCCTGGCGAACAACCGGCGACAGATGGCGTATTCGCGAGTTTCACTTCGCCCGTTTGCCCACGCTCCCCGTTTTGCGATGGGCTGTCTTCTCCCACAGCGCTTTGTCACTCCTCCATCCACAAACCCAATAATTCTTGACTACCTTTTGACCTCTTTGTGCTATAATGAACTGGAGGATTTGATGTAACCGGCGAAACCAGGATCTTTGGCGATCTGGAAGTCCTGTTCGCATTTCTACCTACACAGATCGAAGCACACCTTCTGCCAGGGGGAAGCCTGGCGACTGCGAGACGGTCAACTGAGACCTGCATACGCGTTGCGTGCAAACATCAATGAAATTGGTAGGTTCGGTCAAGAGACCGGCCAAAGCGGCTGTTTTCAAGTCTCAATACCAGGAGGGGTATCATGCAACCGAAGAAATCGTGGCTAAGAACCTTCAGCCTGTTGGTGGTCGCGGCGCTGCTCGTTGCCTGCGCCAGCCCGGCCGCCGCGCCGACGGCGACACCTGTGCCGCCCACATCTACTCCAGTCCCATCTACGACCCACGCCCGTTCCGGCGACGGCGACACCCCTGCCAGAAACATCAACGCCAGCACCGCCATCGCAGGCTAGCACGGGCAAAGTCACGACAGAGTCGGGCGAAATCACCAGCCAGGCGCTGGCCGGCAACCTGTTGGGCGATCCGACCACGCGCACGTTCTACGTTGTGTTGCCGCCGGGCTACGCCACCAGCGACAAGCGCTATCCCGTGGTGTACGTGCTGCATGGGTACTTCGACACTGCCCACCCACTTGGTGGGTCCGTTCAAGCGAGCGTACGATGCCGCGCGTACGTCGCCGGCGACGTCCAGGAAATGATCTTCGTCTTTCCCGATGCCGGTAACAAACTTGGTGGAAGTTTGTATGACAAGTTCACCATCACCATTGGTGATTACGAGACCTACCTCACTCGGGAACTCGTGGCAGCAAATCGATGCCACGTATCGCACCATCCCTGACCGCAGAAGCCGCGGCATCACCGGCTGTTCCATGGGCGGAGATGGTTCGATCCATCTTGCGCTGATCAACCCGGACGTTTTCAATGTGATTGCATCCACGTCAGGCACCTATGGCTCCGGCAGATACGTTCGTGGTTTAACGTGGCCGCCAGCCTGGTTACGGAACTGCCAGAAGACTTCAGTGATCTGAACCTGTCCAGATTTCCATGGGAGGCCAAGTTGGTTTTGGCCGTGCTGCAGCCGTCAGCTCCAAACCCGGACAAGCCGCCCTTCTACTTCGATATGCCCTTCGTTATCGAGGATGGTCAAGCTCAACTGGTGCCGGAGGTGCTCGACAGGATGATCGCTTCTGATGTACGTCCACGACCTGGACGGTTACCTGTTGCAGCCGGCGCAATTGGATGGGATCTTGATCTATCACGGCATCAATGACCCGTATCATCCGGTAGAGTTGGCCCGCAATTTCGACCAGCAGCTAACCGACCTGGGCGTCGACCACGAGTACCTGGAGGTTGACGCCGGACACTGCGACTTCCAATTTCACCTACGATCCGGTGGTGAAGTTCATGTCCGATAACCTGGTCGGCGAGGAGCCAGCGCAGAACTGACGGTTGAGCCCGACCTGTCTCCATCTTCAGGAAAGCATAGGTGGCCTGTATCATGAGAACTCAGATTGGCCTTCCGAGTTTTCGTGACGTGTGACGCGGAATAGCTGGATGCGCGGATCGAAATCTCTGATCCGCGCATCCGGCTATTCTGTAGTTCTGCCGTCCCTGATCTGCTCGTACAGCCGGGTGGTTGCCGCAGCCGGCTCGACAGCCAGTTCTCTGGCCAGCAGCCGGTTGCATATGCTGTATTGCGCGAGCGCTTCGCTGCGCCGGCCTGCCAGCGCCAGACAGCGCATCACCTGCACGTGCGCTTCCTCCAGCCAGGGGTCCAGCTCCAACTGGCGCCAGGCGTAGTACAGCGCCTGATCGACCTCGCCGCGACCCGCGCAGGTCTCGGCCAACTGGTGCATCCTCTCCAGCGCCAGCCGGTGCAGCCGTTCCCGTTGCACCAGTGCCCACTCCTCGAACGGCTGCGAATCGGCCAGGGAAAACCCTTCGAGGAATGGACCGCGGTACGTCGCGACGGCCTGCGCCACACTGTCCCCGTTTAGCGATCCGTTGCCTTCCCACCCCGCCGGTCTGTCACTGCGCCACCCCACCAGCCCTTCGAACGCTTCCACATCCAGCCAGTGGCTGCTGGATCTGTTAAACTGAACACATTGCCGGGAGACGATCAGAAAGTGTGGTGTCGCCGCGTCATCGTGGATGGCGTGACGCAGGTTGGATAGCGCCTGGTTGAGGCTGTGGTGGGCGCAGCCGTCCGGCACATTCGGCCACAGTAGCCCGGCCAGCTTTTCGCGTGTGTGGGCGCGCCATTTCGACCGCCAGAAACGCCAGCAAAGCGCGCACCTTGGCGGACTGAAAGCCCGTAGCAACTTGCCCGTCCAGCAAGGCCTCAAAAGGCCCCATCAACGTTAACGACAGATGCGCCATCCCCGTCCTCTTGCCCAAACCAGTGAACCGGCTTGAATTACTCGAAGCATGTTCATTATACGACAATCGGGACGTACTTTCAATAGGCTCTTGACGATTTCTTGACGAATTGTTGACCTCTTTGTGCCATAATTAACTGGTGGAAGGGAGGCTATCCGTTATGACCAAGGGACAGCTAGCATATCTTTCCTATCTCCTGCGTCTGTGGCGGGCGTCTGGTGAGGACTCGCACCTCTGGCGGGCTTCGCTGGAGGACCCGCTGACAGGTGAGCGCACCGGCTTCAACGATCTGGAAGCCCTGTTTGCGTTTCTGCTGACACAGATCGAAGCAAACCCTTTGCCAGGGGGGAAGCCTGGCGACCGCGAGAAGGTCAACTGAGGATACCAGGAGGAGTATCATGCAACCCAAACACCTATCGGCAACGTTGACTTTCGTTCTTACCGTTGCGCTGTTGGCTGGCTGCGCTGCGCCAGCCGCCGCGCCTGCGGCGACGCCTGTGTCGCCACCGACGGCAACTCCTGTGCCGTCAGAAGCTGCGTCGCCAGATCCCTTCGCTGTAGCCCAAGCCTGGGCAGATGCCATCTACAGCGGGGACGTGGACGCCGTGCTGGAGCAGTTCACCGACGACGGCAACTACCGGCTTGGTTACACGGCGTATGAAAAGCAGAATATGCGCTGGGTCTTTGACTGGTTGGCGGGTCTGGAGACGAAATGGGAATTCCTTGATTGCCAACCAGCCGATGGCTCAATCGCTTGCAGCATGACTGTCCTTGACGGCTGTATGGCGGCCTCAGGCTCTGAAGGATTGCCTGTGGAGGCTACGTTCACCTTTCAGGATGGCAAGATCAAGAGCGTTACAGGGTCTGGCACCGGCCCCGAATGGGACGCGTATTGGAATTGGGTGGGTCTGGTAGGGCCGTGGCGAGACCTATTTCGCCGCGAGGAGTCGAGCCAAGGCAATCGAGGGAACGATGGAGGGTGGAAAGATTGCCATCAAGCTCTGCCGGGATTACGAGAATGCCGTGAAGACACAGGAACCGGCCACTGCCGCCGCCGCACAAGGCCTGGTAGAAGCGCTCAACAGCGGCGATACAGACGCGGCGCTGGCGTTTTTCATGGAAGCTGACAATGCCTCGTTCAAAGTGTTAGGTGATGAGGCTGAAGGCGCGGAAGAAATGCTGGCGATGTTCGACTGGCTGGCCGGCAAGGAAACCCAATTCCAGATCACGGACTGTGAGTGGCAAGGCATCGGCACACAGTGTGCAGTGTCTCTGGCCGATGGCTGCATCGCGGCCTCCGGCCCCCCCGAGGGCGTGAATGGCAAGATGACGTTCTACTCGCAGGAGGACGGAACTCTGCGACGGGCAATCGTCGTGATGGGAACGGCCGAGCGCAAGGCCTACAACGACTGGCTGGAAGCTGAGGCCGCCTGGGCCAGCGCCAACCGCGCCGACGAACTGGCCCAGGCT
>CAVPPH010000013.1:0-525771 GCA_963707275.1 uncultured Chloroflexia bacterium | reverse complement strand
ACAGACAGGCCTTCGCAAGAGATGAATAGTTCAGTCTTGTCGCGAAAGGAATGTCAATCCGGGTTGCAATTCATTAATTCGTCACCCGACCTGATACGCAACGCGCTCGTCACGCGCCAACACGTAGTTCATGCCACCGACCTGCCGCGCCAAGCCCTTCAGTTCCAGCAGCGCCAGGGTGCTGGCGACAGTGGCGGCCGGCATGTCGGTCGCCCGTCCCAGCGCGTCGACGTGGATCGGCTCGCCGGAGAGCAGGTCCAGCACGTTGCGCTCGATCTCGGTGGTGGGCACTACAGCCCGCACCTCGGCCTGCTGCGAAATCTGCGCCAGGTTCAGCTCCTCCAGCACATCGGTCACCGATAGCACCGGCCGCGCGCCGTCCTGGATCAACCGGTTAGCGCCTTCGCAGCTTCGCTGGAAGATACTACCCGGCACGGCAAAAACGTCACGTCCCTGCTCACCGGCGAAATCAGCCGTGATCAGCGCGCCGCTGCGCGCGCCGGCCTCCACCACGATCACGCCCAACGACAGCCCACTGATGATGCGGTTGCGCGGCGGAAAATTACTTCGCTCTGGTCGGGTGCCCAGCGGATACTCCGATACCAGTGCGCCCTGCTGCATGATCTGGCTGGCCAGGCGCTGGTTCTGCTCCGGGTAGATCACATCCACGCCGGAACCAAGCACGGCAATTGTCCGTCCGCCGGCATCCAGCGCAGCCTGGTGCGCCACTGAGTCGATGCCCGCTGCCAGCCCGCTGACGACCGTGACCCCGTTGTGGACGAGGTCGGTGGCAAGCTGGCGGGCAGCCTCCTTGCCGTAAACGCTGGCGCGCCGGGTGCCGACGACGGCCACTGCCCAGTCGTCCTCCGGCGCCAGTTCGCCGCGGACATAGATCACCGGCGGCGGGTCATGGATGTTGCGCAGATTGATGGGGTAGTCGGGCGAGTCCCAGGTCAACACGGTGACGCCGGCCGTCTCCAGCCGGTCGAGCTCAGCCTGGAGATCCCACGTTTTGTGGGCCGCCGCAAGGTTGGCAATGCTGCGACGGTCCAGCCCGATCTCGGCCAGCTCTTCAGGCGCAGCCTGCCAGGCCGCTTCGACGCTGCCGAAATAATCCAGCAGTGCGCGCAGCCGGGCCGGACCAATGCCGATCACTTTGTTGAAACCAACCCAGTAGCCAAGTTCGTCCACAAGACCCCTCGGACGGCGCAAAATCGATGTTAGCAAAGACGCGGCAGGCACGCCGGCGCCGGATGCTGCGAGCAATCACTGCGCGCCAGAATAACCCAATCGCCGTCTTTTGTCAAGACGGCTGAAAACGGGCCAGGGTTAGTCGAGCAAGCCGGGGAAACGGTGGACGGTGATCGTGCCAGCCGCTATGTCTTCACTGGCAATGACATCGCTGATGTAGGGAATCAGCAGCTCGCCCCGGGGACCGTTGACGAGAAACACTTCGTTGGCGCCGGTAAATATGATCTCACTGATCTCGCCCAGCTCCTCGCCGTCGACCGCCACGACCCGCAGGCCGAGCAGATCAAAGACGTAGTTCTCGCCCTCCGGCAACTCCGGCAGGTCCGAACGGGGGATTTGCAGCGCCTGCCCGCGCAGGGCCTCGACGGCGGTGCGATCCTCATAGCCTTCCAGCCTGACCACCACGCCATCCTTGTGTGGCCGCGCGCTGAGGAGGCGGATCGGCGCTGCCTCCGGGCCAATGAAGACCGTGCCCAGGTTCAAAAACCGCTCCGGCGAGTCGGTGTGCAGGTTCACGAAGACTTCGCCACGCACGCCAAAAGCGCGCCCAAGCTGCCCGATGACGATGTAGCCATCGGCCACATCGTCGGGTAAACCAGCATAGCTCTGTGCAGACTGAGGACTCATACGCAACATTTCCGTAATAACGCGCAAAACGGGAGGCCGATGATCAGCACTCCCGTCCACGTCGTTAAGACAACTCTGGGTGACTTCAGACGATTTCGAGGGTAACCTGCTTGCCCTGGCGATTGGCCGGAACACGCAGCACCGCGCGCATAGCATTAGCCACCCGCCCGCCAGAGCCGATGACACGGCCCATATCGTCGCGGGCGACGCGTAGCTCAAGCAACGTTCCTTGCGACGTACGGACTTCGCGCACCCGCACCTTGTCCGCCTCGTCCACCAGGTTTTCGGCGATGTATTCGATCAGGTCCTTCACGATGAATATCCGATCAGGCAGCAGGCTGCTTAGAAGCCTCGTGCTCGGCCATCACGCCAGCGTTGACCAGCAGGCGGCGCACGGCGTCACTGGGCTGTGCGCCCACGCTAAGCCAGTAGAGCGCGCGCTCGTTGTCCAACACGACCGTCTCGGGCTCGGTACGGGGATTGAAATGTCCAATGTTTTCGATGAACCGGCCGTCGCGGGGGGACTTTTTATCAGTCACGACAATGCGATAGGACGGTTGTTTCTTGGCGCCAACGCGGCGCAGACGAATGCTTACCATTTCTGTAGGAAGACCCTTTCTCTTTTGCTTTCGCGCCGCCCGGGATCCGGTGCGGCAGTCACAGTCCGTAACAAAGCAAGAGTATACACCAGCCCGCCGTTTCGGGCAAACTTCAAGCCGTTACGGCAACGTATTCGGCGTTTTCCGCGATCCGACTGAAAATCGTCGCCGTCGCCCACCATCCTCCGAGCTACGGCAGCCAACCAACGACGGCAACGTTGGCAGGTCCGTTTTGGAGCTCGCCGCTGGCAAGATCGAGGACGTGCAAACCGTAGGTCAACTGGTCGTTCATGAGCAACAACAGCAGCTTGCCGTCGCGCTCAGGCCCGGCCAGCAACGCAAAGCGCGCGTCGATCTCGGCAGCTACCTCGTCCGCGCCATCCAGACCGACCCGGCGGATCTGCCACAGGTGTGGATCGAGCACGTCGAATTGCTCTGAGGTGGCGATGTAGAGCGACTGGCCGTCAGCAGACCAGACCGGTGGGCCGTTGCGGCCAGGGATTGGGCCGGTGAGTTGGACGGGGTTCTCGCCCGTTCCGTCGATCACAGTAAGCGCCTGTGAAAGAAACGCACCGTCGTCGCGAGCGTAGTCCTTATCAAACCAGAACGCGATCTTGCTGTGGTCCGCGTTGGGCGTCAGATGCCACGCGCCGGCGCGCTGCGGCAGCCGGTCAGCCAGCGCAGGCAGGGTGCCGGTCAGCACAGGACTGGGAACCAGCGGCTGGCCCCATTCGGCCTTGAACAGTCCTGGCGCCTGGATGCAACTGCCCACCGAATAGCCGCTCAACAGAATCGTGTTGTCCTGGCCCCACGCGATGCCGCCGGGACAATTCCACGGTTCGCCAGGCGGTCCCAGCGGCGACTCCACGACCCGCAACACACCTGTTTCCGGCGCCAGCACGCCCAGTTGATACCACTGGCGGTCGCGCGCTTGCATCAACAGGTTCGCGCCGTCAGCCGCCTCGCCGACGACACAGAACTGGCGGTTGCGCGCCTGATTGTTGTCGTCTATATAGTGCTTGACCAGCAGAGTCGGCGTGATCGCGGCGGTCAGGTCGATCTCGCTGACGCCACGCTGGTCGGTGAAGTAGAACGTCTTGCTGTCGCCTGCCAGCACGGGACAATCGATCGCGTGGCCCGGCCAGCCCAGATCAGTGTCGCTCTGGCCGGCAACATCCCAGACGTGCAGCGACCCGTTGAGGTAGAGCACCCGCAGCCCGTCAGCCGCCGTCACCGGGCTGGTCAGCGTCTCGGAGACCACGCCCGCCGGCAACGGGTCGGCCAGCGGCGCTATGAATTCAGGCGTCGGCCGGGCAGGCAGCATCCCGCCGAACTGCACCGCTTCTTCGGTAACCGTTGGTGTCGGATCGTTCATGGGTGGCATGGCCGCGCTGGTCGGCGCGACGACCTCGCTGGCAGCAGGCGTGGCGTCTACCGTCGGCGGTGCTGGTGCTGGCGCGGGCGGGGCCGCGCACGCTGCGAGCAGGATCAGTCCGATTGTTGTGAGGATGAGGGTCTTTTTCATGGTTAGGAACTCTTTGGTGTATCTGCAACTGGCATGTTAGCGCCGGTTTCCAATACCATTGCCCTTGCCTTGCGCGTGACCGACTTCTCCGATTCGAAGGTCAGCAGCGCCTCAGCTGTGTCAAGGTCGGCGACCCAGCGGTTGCGAAACAGCGCCTCACGTTTGCTGGAAAACTTGGGCGGCTGCTGGCGATCGCTAGCGAGATGCATCACGTAGTAGCGCTCTTCCCTCTCTACCCGTTTCTGGTCAAGCAGAAAGTTCACGGTCTGCCAGCCCAGATCGGCCAGCACCTTCAGATCGCAGTAACCGGTTTCCTCACACACCTCGCGCAACGCGGCCGCTTCCTCCGTTTCGCCGAGGTCGATGTGGCCCTTGGGTAGCCTGATCTCGTGTTGGCCGTCCACAGTCCGCTCGATAAGCAGCACGCGGCCATTTGCGTCAAGCACGACGCCACCGGCGGCCTGGTATTGAACCAATTTTTCGGTCATTGGTGAATTGCTCCGAGTGTTGCAAAGTCAGAGATGCAGAAGTCAGTCAGCCGCCGAGCCGGGGCGGAACCCGGCACTCCGATGGATGAAAAGAGCGGAGTACTGACGGCTCACCTGCCATGGTGTCACTGCCAGGCGGCGCCCGCCGACACCTGCGCCTGCGCCGAGCCGCAGGCAAGGTGCAGGTGAGCAGTCTCTCTGGTAAGGCCGAGAGATTGCTTCGCTGCAGACGGCTCGCAATGACAATGAGGCGCTATTTTGAAGACAAAGGACAGAAGTCAGAGGACAGATGGCAGCTTGCTGATTGATCCGCAGCGTCCTTTCGATCAGCGGTTCTCAGATTGCAGGTTGTGAGTATACCACAGGGTCGGGAGGACGCCAGAAATCGACCGGTTGAGACGGTAAGCGTGCGTCCGAATTGGCGCGGGAGCGCCGGTTGTGGTGTTGCCAATCCCGCGACGCCTGTGGTAGAATGCTGGCAAGGCAAGCAGGCAACAATTCGACGCCAGGCTTGAACTCTTTCCCAGGCCAAAGGCGCCCTGGCTCGTTTCTGCGTAGGTTGATGTTGCGCAGTCTGGGCGCCGCCCGGGCTGCTTTTTCATTTTTCCATTTCAAGTTCGAAGGAGAACGTGGTATGACTACCGAGAAGTTTGTCCAGCTCGAAGACCGATATGTGGCCAACATCTACCATCCACTGGATGTGGTCGTCGAGCGGGCGGAAGGCGTTTGGATGTACGATGTAGACGGCAATCGCTATCTGGACTGCCTGAGCGCCTACTCTGCCGTCAGCCAAGGCCATTGTCATCCGCGCATCGTCAAAGCGCTGGTGGAGCAGGCTCAGAAGGTTACGCTGACCTCGCGCGCCTTCCGCAACGACCAGTTGGGCGACTTTGCCCGCGAGCTATGCGAGCTGACCGGCTACGAGATGACGCTGCCCATGAACTCAGGCGCGGAAGCAGTCGAAGCAGCGGTCAAGGCGGCGCGCAAGTGGGGCTATGAGGTGAAAGGCGTTCCTGACGGCCAGGCCGAGATCATCGTCTGTCTGGGCAACTTCCACGGACGAACCACCACGGTCATCAGCTTCTCGTCGGAGCCGGCCTACCGGCGCCATTTCGGCCCGTTCACGCCCGGCTTCAAGTTCGTGCCTTTCGGCGACATGGACGCGCTGGTCGATGCGGTGACGCCCAACACGGTCGCCTTCATGGTCGAGCCGATCCAGGGCGAGAACGGCATCAACGTGCCTCCGACCGGCTACTACAAGTTCGCCGAAACGCTGTGCCGCCGCGAGAACATCCTGCTGATCGCCGACGAGATCCAGGTCGGGCTGGGGCGCACCGGCAAAATGCTTTGCAGCCAGCACGACGACGTGCGTCCGGACATCGTCGTGCTGGGCAAGGCGCTGTCGGGCGGCGTCTATCCGGTGTCGGCGATCGTGGCCGACCGCAACATCCTGGGTCTGTTCAACCCCGGCGACCACGGCAGCACCTTCGGCGGCAACCCGCTGGCCGCAGCGGTCAGCCGCGAGGCGATGCGCGTGCTGGTCGATGAAAAGCTGGCTGAAAACGCGGCTGAACAGGGCGAGTACCTGATGCAGCGGCTGCGCCGCATCGAAAGCCCCTACATCAAGGAAGTGCGCGGCCGCGGGCCTGCTGATCGGCCTGGAGGTGACTGCGGATGCCCGCGGCGCACGGCGCTTCTGCGAGGAACTGGCGACCGAAGGCATCCTCTGCAAGGAGACCCACAGCACCGTAGTCCGCTTCGCGCCGCCGCTGGTCATCACGCGCGAGGAGATGGAGTG
This sequence comes from uncultured Chloroflexia bacterium, assembly GCA_963707275.1. Lineage (GTDB taxonomy): Bacteria > Chloroflexota > Anaerolineae > JAAEKA01 > JAAEKA01 > JACKBK01. The sequence goes on along the minus strand of CAVPPH010000013.1, from coordinate 519,483 downwards.
GCTGGCCGACAAGGTAGAAGCCGTCTTCGCCCGCATCGAGGCCAGGGACGCCGAGGCCGCCGGCCAAACAGTGATCAGTTCCTGACACTTATCGTTCCAGAAAATGTCACAGGGCGAGCTATGCTCGCCCTGTTTTGTTGTTGGCAGAGTGTTTGGACCGCGAAGACACCGGAGCACGAAAACGCGAAGTGCAGCGAAGTCGCGAAGAGCGAAGAACGCGAAGGGCTGACGACGCGACCCCCGGTGTAACGTCACTCCAATTCGCGCGCTTCGCGACTTCGCGAGTTCTCCGCGTCTTCGTGGTCCTGCCCGCCGCGCCGACTTGCATTATCCGCGCAGCGCGGCGATGATCTTCTGATCGGTCACGGCGAAGGCATAGCTGCCGAGGTCGTCCAGAGTCACCCAGCGCCAGTCGGCCACGCCGACAGACTGCGGCTCGCCGGTCACCAACCGGCAGCGAAAAGCGTGCAACGTGATCTTGAAATGCGTGTAGGCGTGGCGGATGCTGGCAACGTGCGCGTCAACGGCTATATCCACGGCCAGTTCTTCCATCATCTCACGTCGCAGGCATTCCGGCAACGTCTCGCCGTCGTGACGCTTGCCGCCGGGAAACTCCCACAGCCCGCCCAGCATACCATCCGGCGGCCGTTGCGCGATGAGAAACTGGCCAGGCTCGTCAGGATGTTGCAGCACCGCTGCGGTCACGTCGAAATGCGGCAGCGGCTTGCGCGCCGTCCTGACCGGTCGCTCCTCCTGCGTGCCGCGCTGGCGCTGCCAGACATTGATCTGACAGCGGACAGCCTGAACAGCGCGGTCCTTGCGGCATGCAGACAGTCGCGCCCAGGTCCATCAGCGCCTCGTTGAGCGCTGCCGGCCTGCTGCGGCTCGACCGCGTCCACCAGCGCCTCGGCCAGTTGCCAGAGCAGCGTCGTGGTGGCCGACTTCCCCACGTCAGCGTCGATGTCGTAGACACGAGCCAGCACCCGTTTGACGTTGCCATCCAGCGCCGCGGCCCGCTGGCCGAAGGCGATGCTCAGGATCGCGCCGGCTGTGTAGCGGCCGATGCCGGGCAGGGCCAGCAATGCCTTGCGGTCTGCGGGAAGTTGACCACCGTGCTCCGCAACCACCAATCTTGCGGCTTTATGTAAATTCCGTGCCCGGCTGTAATAGCCGAGACCTTCCCACGCTTTCAGCACGTCGGACTGACTGGCCGCTGCCAATGCGTTCACAGTCGGAAACAGCGCCAGCCAGCGTTCGAGGTATGGGGTGACCGTCGCGACCTGGGTCTGCTGGAGCATGATCTCGCTCACCCAGACGGCGTACGGGTCGCGCGGCTCGACCCGCCACGGCAAGTCGCGCAGATTGCCCGCGGCTACCCAGCGCAGCAGCGCGGCCGACAAAGCAGATGCGGAGGGTTGCAGGTCAGTCATGAAACGCGCAAGGACTGGCAGTGCTGATTCGATGTAAGGCCGCCAGCGCGTAGCTGGTGGTCAATCTACTGAGCAGCGCTGCCAGTCCTGAACTGCCGCAGCATTGGCTATTCGAGGAGGCTCTGGCCGTTGCCGTCGTCCTTGCGACGGGAGAGCGCAATGCCTGCGGCGGCGGCAACTGCCACACCAGCCGCACCGGCTACGCCAGCAGCGACGAGCGCCTTATTTGTGCCGTTGCCCGTGTGGCCACCGTTGTCAGCCGCCGCTGACCGCCGCCGCTGGGCCGCTACTTCGGGTGCTTCCAGGAAAGCGGTCTTCAGCACACCCAGCGAGCGAGGCAGCACATCGAGACCGGTGCGCGCCAGCGACGTGCCCTCCATGCCGACATCGGACCAGCCCATGCCGTCGGGATCGGGCTGCACGTCCTCCCAGTTGGCGAAGAGCCGGCCCCACTCGCTGTTGAGCGCGTCGGCCATCATCTTCTCGCCCTTGACCGGGTACCAGTACATGTCGTGATAGGCCACCGACGCCAGGTAGGACCAGGGTGCGAGTACGGTCTTCAATGACCACTCGATGGGGCCCTTGAGCGGACCCCAGTAGATCTTGTGCTGCATCTGCGAGGCAAAGGTCATCTTCTCGTACGGGCCGACGAAGTGCCAATTTTCCTCGGCCGCATCAACGTCGCCGACGATCTCGATCTCGTCGGGATCGCCACAGCCCAGCCCCAGTTCGTGCGCCAGCCGGATGTACTTGATGTCCAGCGGGTTGAAGCCCATCAGCTTGGCCGCCATTGCGTCGATAGCGACCTGGTCGCTGCTGGCCAGGATGACGTTCTTGACGTGCGGGTACATGCAGCGCGGGCCGGGACCGTCGCCGGCAAAGGTGCCATCCATGACCGCAAAGACACCGCGGTGGATCTTCTGCTGGATCATCAGCAGGTCGACCAGCGTCTCGTGGATCACCGGATGGGTCCAGTGACGCCGCTCGTTGAGCAGCCCGCCGAAGGCGTTCTTCATCGCGCCGGTGGTGGTGGTGAAGATGTGGGTCTTGACCGTCGGCAGGTGGATGATGTTCTCGCCGATGAAACGCTTCGGGATGTAAAAGCCGTCGGGAAAGACCTCGTTGAGTACCAGGAACTTGTCGGCCAGATCGCCGACCGCGTCGCGGACGTGGATCCACTCCTCGCCTTCGTAGAGATGCACGTTGCGCAGGCCGTGCGCCTCGACGACGTTGACCTGCTTGTTCTCGGCCTCGCCCAGATGCGCGTCGATGACCACGGTGCGGTTGTGGCAGGCGTGGATCAGGTCGTCGCTGTAGCCGTCCTGCTCCATGGCGCGGATCACGCCCTCCATCTGCCAGGGCGTGGTCGAAGAGCCGGGGAAGAAGAAGTGCCAGGAGATATTGATCTTCAGCGCCGTATCGGCGTCCTTGGCGACGACGTCCTGGTAACCGGCCAGGTTCATCAGCCGGTGGTAGTCCGCCAGCACGGTGCGCGGTGAAGTTCGAAGTATAGCAACTTTGCTCTTTGTCATGATTTGCTTCCTTTGTTGTCTGGAGTCGGGCCGTCCGCGAATAGGGTCACGAATACACGAATGCGCGTGCGCACGGTTCGGGTTTATTCGTGTATTCGTGGTGCGCTAGCATTCGTGGATGGCATCTATCAAGATGCAGTTCGGCCCCAGATTTTACCACGATTCGCGAATTGTCCCAGAGTCGTGATCGCGCGCTGTAAATCGGGGGGGGGCACTCGTACTGCCAACTACCTGCCCGCTGCCAGTAAAGCTAACTCGGCTCCGATAACCAGGACGCGGCTACCGGAGTGGTAGCCGCGTCCTGGTTATCCCTACGTTGGGTGCAGAGAATGCACCGCGATCTAAAATGTCGATGTCACTTTTAGCCAACGCGGGCAGGTGTCGTGAAGACCTCGCGGGTCACCTCGGCTGCCTGACCAGTGATTTCAAAGCTGTCAGCCAGTGGCAATTCCACCGCCGACGTGCCAACCATCACCTGAACAGGACCTGGCTCGACGACCCAACGCATCGCGTGGTTCAGGAAAGCCAGTTGATTGACGGCCAGATCGAAGGTCACCGTGCGGCGCTCGCCCGGCTGCAGGGTCACCCGCTGGAAACCCTTCAGCTCCTTCAGCGGGCGCGTCAGGCCAGCGGCGCGGCTGCGCAGGTAGAGCTGCACCACCTCGTCGCCGGCCCGCTGGCCGGTGTTGGTGACATCGACGCTGATCGCGACGACATCGCCGGCCGCGGCCGCTTGCCGGTCCAGCCGCAGATTGGTCAGTTCAAACGTCGTGTAGCTCAGCCCGAAACCGAAGGGGAAGAGCGGCTCGTTGCTGAGATCGACATAGGTCGTCTTCCAGTGCGAGCGACCGCCCGATGGCTTGTGGCCGTAGAAGATCGGCACCTGGCCGACCGAGCGAGGGAAGGTCATGGGCAGCTTGCCGCCGGGGTTGACGTCGCCGAACAGCACGTCTGCCACTGCGCCGCCACCTTCCTCGCCCGGCAGCCACGCTTCGACGATGGCCGGGACGTGCTCGGCGATCCAGGTGATCGACAGCGGCCGCCCGTTGACCAGCACCACCACGGTCGGCGTGCCGGTGGCGACCACCGCCTCGACCAGTTCCTGCTGCACGCCGGGCAGGTTCAGATCGGCGCGGTCGCGCGCTTCGCCGGTGGTGCAGTCGTCGGTCAGCCCGGACTTGTCGCCGACGACGAGGATGGCGACGTCCGCCTGCCGGGCTGCTGCCACCGCCTCAGCGAAGCCGTCGCGCCGGTCGCTGTTGACGTCGCAGCCCTGCGCAAAGTGGACCGTCGTCTCGGAGGAGACGGCGGCCTCGATGGCCTCCAGCACCGTGCCGATGGGAACGAAGTCCTCGACGATCTCGATATCTTTGGCAATGGCCGCGCCAAAGGCGTTGTCCTTGTCGCGCGCCTCGATCAGCGTCTCGACGTGGCAGATGTAGGTGTAGTCGCCCACCAGGTTGCGCGACACGCCGGCGTTGGGTCCGATGACGGCCAGCGACTTCAAGTTCTTCGACAGCGGCAGCAGGTCGTCCTCGTTCTTCAGCAGGACGATGGACTGCTGGGCGATCTGGCGGGCCAGCGCGCGGTCGGTCGCGGTATCAAACGCAGCCGCCGCCTTGCCCTCGTCCACCCACGGGTTTTCGAACAGGCCAAGCTGGAACTTGGTGCGCAGCACCCGGCTCACGCTGAGGTCGATGACCGCGGGGTCGATCTGGCCGGCCTCGGCCAGCGCGCGCAGCGGCTCGCCGTAGCAGTCGGTGCTGGGCAACTCGATGTCGATGCCCGCTTCCAGCGCGATCCGGGCCGATGTCCCCTTGTCCGAGGAGACAAGATGCGCCTTCTGGATCTGGTCGACGGCGAAATAGTCGGAGACCACGATGCCGTCGAAGCCCCACTGCGTCGCGCAGAATCTCGGTCAGCAGCTCACGCGAAGCGGCGCAGGGCACGCCGTCGATCTCGTTGTAGCCGTTCATGACCGAATAGAGGCCCGCTTCCTTGACCGCGGCCTCGAAGGGGTGCAGAAACACCTCGCGCAGCTCGCGCGGCGGGATATGGGCCGGGTTCCAGTTGAACCCGCCGTCAGTCAGGCCGTAGCCGACAAAATGTTTGCCGGTCGCGATGACGCCCTGCCGCCAGTCCTCGGTCTGCAGGCCGCGCACGTAGGCGACGCCCATGCTGGCGACCAGATGCGCATCCTCGCCGAAGGTCTCTTCGACCCGTCCCCAGCGCGGGTCGCGCACCACATCCAGCACCGGCGAGAGGCCCTGATGTGCGCCGACGGCCCGCATCTGCGTGCGCACCACCCCGGCCATCGCGCCCGCCAGCTCCGGCTGCCAGGTGCTGGCCAGGCCGATGATCTGCGGGAAGACGGTCGCGTCGCGCGCCATGTAGCCGGCGCAGCATTCCTCGTGCACCATGGCGGGGATGCCGAGGCGGGTTTCGTCGAGCAGAAAGCGCTGGATCGCGTTGGCTGCGGCCGCGCTCTCGTTCGGTTTCAGGTTGCTCGCGCCGCCGATGCGGGTGATCTGGCCGATGCCGTGTTGCATCAGCGACTAGCCTGCTCCGGCTCGCTCAGTTCGTAGATCCATGCGCTGCCCAGTTGAGCAAGCTTCTCCTCCAACGTCATGCGGCCAAGTAAATCGGCCACCCGCGCCTCGATGGGCTGGGTGGCGTCGCGATAGATTGATTGCCATGTCAAGTGTCTCGATTTCTTGCGAAGGCTGTATGTCTGCACGGGCTCGGCTTCATGATGAGCAGAAAATTGGCCAGAACAGCAGTCATTGCCGCGTAACGGCCTGAAATCCAGCGTCTCACCAGAGTGGCATGTCTCGTCTGCAGCGGAACATCTCGATTGCCAGGGTCGGGGATGTCTCGTCCTTGATGTGACCTGGCTCGGTCGGAGACCGGCCAAAGCCGGGGACCCGCTCAACATGACCGGCGAGTGGCGCGCTACCGCCCGACCAAGCGACTACCGCACCAGAACAGTGACCTACCGTACCCCCAGCAACACCTCAACCGTAAGCTGGTCGAGCCGCTCGTAGGGCAGGCCGCGGCGCGCCCAGCGCCTGGCGGTCGAAGCTGGCTGCTTTCAGCGCAGCGGCCTTGCTGCGGCTGTAGGCGCCCTTGAACGCATCGGTGCTGCCGTCGTCGGCGTTGATCTCCGCCACCAGCGCCTGGATCTCGCCGTCGGCGTTCCACTGCGCCGCCTTCTCCTTGAGGATCAGGTAGGTGCGCATGCAGCCGCGGGCGAAGTCCTTGACGCCCTCGTAGTCCTCGGTGCGGTAGGCGTGGGCGTCGAAGTGGCGGCTGCCGCTCGTAGCCCACATCCTCCAGGAACTTGACCAGGAAGAAAGCCGACTTCAGGTTGACCGCGCCGAAGCGGAAGTCCTGGTCGTAGCGGCCAAAGGCCTGGTCGTTGAGGTCGATGTGGAACAGCTTGCGCGCGTCCCAGGCCTGCGCCACGCCGTGCAGAAAGTTGAGGCCGGCCATGTGCTCGTGCGCCACCTCCGGGATTGACGCCCACCATCTCCGGGATGGTCCAGCGTCTCGATGAAGGCCAGCATGTGCCCGATGGTGGCGTTGTAGATGTCGCCGCGCGGCTCGTTGGGCTTGGCTCCAGCGCAAACTTGCAGGTCATAGCCCTGATCGAGTGCGTACTCGCAGAGGAAGTTCATCGCCTCGCGGTTGCGCTTGATGGCTGCCAGCGGATCCTTGGCAGCGTCGGTCTCGACGCCTTCGCGGCCGCCCCAAAAGACGTAGATCTTCGCGCCCAGTTCGACGCCAAGATCGATGGCGTGCATGGTCTTTTGCAGGGCGTAGGCGCGCACCTGCGGGGTCGTTGCTGGTGAAGGCGCCGTCCTTGAAGGCCGGATCGGCTGAACAGGTTGGTGGTGGCCATCGGTACGACCAGCCCGGTGTCCGCCAGAGCCTGCTTGAAATCCTTGACGATGCGGTCGCGCTCGGCGGGCGTGGCGTCGATGGGCACCAGGTCGTTGTCGTGGAAGTTGACGCCGTACGCGCCGACCTCGGCCAGCAGATGGACGATCTCCACCGGCGACAGCGGCTTGCGGGTCGGCTCGCCGAAGGGATCGCGGCCGATATTGCCGACGGTCCACAGGCCGAAGGTGAAACGGTGTTCTGACTTGTGGTTGAAAACTGGTGGGCATGGTGTTCCTTGGATTTAGTACACTGTGAACTCGGTCGGCAATGTCACACCTGCCCTGGCAGGCGGTGCCGGGGTTGCCAGCCACCGCGGCGAAGCAATCCCGTCTATGCTACACGAGATTGCTTCGGCGGCCCTCGCAATGACCATCGCCGTTACTGCATGCTAACGGCTTGCTCCGGGCGCTATTCCTTGACAGCGCCCATCGCGATACCGTTGACGATGTAGCGTGAGAAGATGAGGTAGATGATGATGATCGGCACGATCGTCACGGCAAGACCCAGGTAGATCGCGCCGTATTCCGTGCGGTAGACGTCGCCGCGCATCAACTGCACCAACATCGGCAACGTGTACTTCTCGATCGAGCTGATCAGAATGAACGCGTTGAAGAAGTTGTTCCAGGCGCGACAAAGGCAAAAATGCCCAGAGTAACGGCGCCGGGAACCGCAATCGGCATCATGATTCGGTGGAAGATGCCGAACTCACCGGCCCCGTCGACCCGGCCAGCATCGATGAGATCGTGGACGACGACCGATTCGAAATACTGCTTGCCGAAGAACACGGCGCCGGCTGAAGCAATAACGGGCAGAATGAGTGACGCGTAATTGTCAGTCAGCCCAATTCTCGACATGTACTGGTAGAAACCGATGATCGAAAGCTGCAGGGGAATCAGAACCAGCAGGATGACGAAGCTGGTAAAGAACTGTTTTCCCCTGAAGTTGTAGACGACAATGCCATAGGCCGTCAGCAGAGAGAAGTAGACGGCCAGCACAGTCGAAAGCGTAGCCACAAAGAGACTGTTGGTGAAGCCGCGCAAGAGGTTCAAGCCTCTTCCCTCCAGAATGCCGTAGTTGTCAAACAGGTGGGTGCTTGGCATTGCACTGAGTCCCTGTTGGATCTCAAGGGTTGAACGGGTGGCATTGACCAGCACCAGCCAAATCGGAATGATTGTAACAATCACAAGAAGGACCAGGCAGATATAGATCAGTACACGAAAGAGCGGGAGGGTTGAACGTTGTAGTCTTCTTCATCATGACGTCTCCTTAGTCAGTGTAATATGCTGGCTCGTGCACTAGTTCTTCTCGCGCAGGAAGTAGAAGATGCCCAGAGCAATAACTGATGTCATGATAAAGACCAGAACGCCGACAGCCGAAGCGGCCCCGATGTGGCCTTGAGCGCTGCTGAATTTCAGGTACATCAGCATATTGTTGGTCAAAATCGAACCGCTGGGCGAGCCCCTGCCATCGGTGAGCAGAAATGGAATGTCAAACATCTGCATGCCGCCGACCAACGAAGTCACAAAGACGTAGATCAGAATGGGCTTCAACAATGGTATCGTAATGAAGCGGAACATCTTCAACTCATCTGCGCCGTCGATCATGGCTGATTCGTAGAGTGAAACGGAGATCGAAGTCATGCCGGCCATGATGAGAATGATCGTTGCCCCAAACCACATCCACCACTGGATGAAGATAACCAGGCCGCGGGCAACGGTCGGATTCTGCAGCCATTGCACCGGGTCCGCTATCGCTCCGGAGCGAACCAGGGCCTGGTTGACAGGGCCGAAGAAGGAGAACAAGCTGAAAAACAAGGCAGCGATCGCGGCCGGCATCAGCAAATTTGGCAAGTAGAAGATAGTACGCCAGATGCCCACTGCTCTGATTTTCAACCGGACGCTCGTGAACCAAACAGAAAGCAATAGAGCAATACCGATTTGCGGCAGGAAATTCAGGATCCAGAGCAGCCAGGTATTACCAATCGCCTTCATGAACGTGGGAGTGTCAAACAATCGCTCGTAGTTGTCGCAGGCCAACGAAAGCGTTTTCGCCGCCCATCAAGGTGGTATTGGTGAAACTGAGACGAAAGGTGTTGTATACCGGATAGAGGCCAAACAACAGGAACGCAATGATGAATGGCGCGATGAAGAGATACCCGTAGTAGTCCTTCTTGAACCTGAAACCAGGCTTTGGGCGTGTTCGCTGCGGTCATGGTCGGCTCCTTTAGAATGGGCCAGCATAGTTCTCACTATGCTGGCCCAGGTTGTTTCAAAGGGTTAGTTGATGCTCAGGTCAGGGAAGTCGATAGCCAGGTTCTCTTTCCACGTGGCCCACATCTGATCCTCGGTGATGTCACCGTTGAGGTACTGGTTGAGCGGGTCACCCATTGCACGCTGAATGGCATCGTCGGAACCCTGCATCAGCTTGGCGTTGACGGAAGGCGCTGCTTCAGCAAAGCCGGCGTAGGAGTTCTGTCCGGCCAGGAAGGCGCTCAGCTCAGAGTCATCGAAGGACGGGATGATCTTCTCAACGACCACCTGGCTGGAGACGAAGTCGCCAGGAGCCTGCATCTGATCGTCAGGAACGTTGGGATCGATGGCCTTCAGGATATTCGTTGGTGTAGACACCGGTCGCCCAGTTGGTCAGGTTTTCCTGATCCAGGGTGGCGAAGCGAACGAAGTCCTTGGCCAGTTCCAGCCTTCGGGGTGCCGTCGATCACACCAAGCCAGGTGCCGCCCCACTGATAGGGCAGCGGCCCGGTGATAACGCCCCAGTCGCCGCTGGTGTCGCTGCTGCCATCGGCCGACTTGGCATTGGGAGCCAACACGTAGGGCAGGCCCCAGGTCGGCAGGAAGTAGGAGAACACCTTCTTGGGAGTGCCTGCGGCATCGACCAGACTGTCGTTCATGCCGGCAAACCAACCCTCTTGCCACTGCTGCGCCTGGGCTTCATAGCCTTCGTCGCGGAAGAGCTTGGCGGTATCAACGTACTTCTGCACCATCGGATCGACGACCAGAGTGTCATCGACAACCCAGGGCTGTTCGCGGTTGGCGAAGAAGGGGTTCTGGAAGTCGCCGCTGGACGCCACCATGTAGGTGTCGCCGCCCGACTTCTCTTTGACCACAGCCGCCGCTGCCGTGTACTTGTCGAAGTCAGAGAGCAGGGCCTGGATCTCGGTGGGATCATCGGTGCCGAAGTATTCCTTGGCCAGACTGCGGCGATAGAACAGCGCGCCGGGGGTTGCCTGATAGGCATAGGCCTTGGTGACGCCATCGTTGGTTCCGACATCAGTCACGAAGGTATAGGTCTTGTTGGCCTGCGCATCGGGCAGCAGACTCGCCCAGATCCAGTCAGGAAATCCGATTCAACGAACTGCTTGACGAAAGCAGCTTCCAGTGCGATGACATCAGGCGCGTCCGAGGTGCCGAGGGCAGCCTTGAGCTTGGTCTGATACTCGCCGTTGGTCATCGGGATCATGGTGTACTTGATGTCCACGTCAGGATGCTTGCCTTCGTAGGCAATCGCCATCGTGTCTGATTTCATTGGTGAACGACCACACGTTGAGCGTTTCTGTTCGCCGCGCAGCAGCAGGCGCTTCGGTTGCGTCGGCGGCAGCGGGCGCGGCGGTTGCTTCGGCAGCGGCAGGCGCCGTAGTGGCTTCTGCAGCAGCAGGTACAGCGGTCGGCTCAGCCGACTGCGAGGGGCAGGCGGCCAAAACCATGGACACCAGGATCAACAGTGCCAAAAGGCGAAAACTGTTCTTCATCGGGTTACTCCTCCTAAGAGTTTGAATTGTCGAACTTCGAAAAACCATCGATAGTGTACACGGATTGAAGCTATTTGGATTGTAACTGCCTCCTTAGTGTGGAGCCGTCGGCGCAATTCGGCCGGCCGGCTGTGAAGCGATACTAGCAAACGTCGTTGAGAAAGGAACCGGCCAACTAGCCGACGGTGAGCGGCCTGCACGAGTTGCGCACCACCAGTTCTGTGGGCAGCTCGCGGTACTCGAAAGGTCGTTCCGGATCCTCGATGTAGGTCAGCAGCATTTGCAAGGCCTGGCGTCCCATATCCTCCAGCGGCTGGCGGATGGTTGTCAAGGCCGGTGAGACACCGGCGGCCTGCGGTGTGTCATCAAAGCCGATCACCGACACGTCGCCAGGAATGCGCAGGCCCGCGTCACGGATCGCATCGATCGCGCCGAAAGCCATGGAGTCGTTGGCGGCGAAAATCGCCGTCGGCCGTTCGGGCAACGCCATCAGCGTTTGCGCTCCAGTGTAGCCGCTCGGCTGATGGTAATTCCCTTCCACCACCAGCGTCAGGTCGTCGATCAACCCGTGGGTCGCAACCGCCTGCCGGTAACCGGCCAGTCGATCGACCGCAGACATGAGCGACATATCGCCGGTAATGAAACCGATGCGACGGTGCCCCAGGCTGGCCAGATAGTCTACTGCGATGATTGCACCGTTGAGATTGTCGGCGCCCACGGCTGGCCCCTTGTCCACGCCCTTGTAATCGACGAAAACATGCGGATAGCGCCGCTGGTTGAGCATCTCGCTGTAAGCTTCAATATTTTGCGGCAACACCAGCACGAGACCGTCGGCCATGCCACCGACGAAGTTGGCGACATACTCTGGCTCGCTCGCCTGGTGATGAGTCGTGAAGAGCAGCATCTCGAAGTCAGTATCTGCGATTTCGGCGTCGATACCGCTGATGATCTGGCCAATGTAGCCGGTGCCAAGGTCGCGCACCAACAAGCCGATCATCCCCGAGCGACCAGTGCGCAGGCTGCGCGCCTGGCGATTGGCCACGTACCCCATCTGATGAAGCGCGGCCGTCACCCGCTCGCGCGTTTCCGACTTGACGTAGGGTTCATCGTTCAGCACCCGCGACACGGTCGCATAGGAAACGCCGGCTTCGCGGGCGACATCTACGATAGTAACCTTGCTGGAAGCACTGTGGTTCATCTAGTTGAGGTTCGTCAGTGAGGGTTCTGTGAACGTTTTCTGAAAACGTTCACAGAAATAATAACACAGAACTTCCTCCGTGTCAATATCTTGCGACATCGAATTCTGAAACTTGTCGCTGAGAATGCGTCTACAGGCAACTTCCCGGCGTCGGCACGGCCAGGCGACCGGTCAAAGCGCATACAGATTGATAGTCGCCTCCTAAGTCGTTTAAGTCACCGCGCCCAGGGCATGAAGCGCCGCCCGCTGTGCTTCGCTGATGCCGGTCGCGCCCGTGACGTTCATCCCCTGATAAGGCCCAGGCAGCTGCCAGGTTGTGGTGCATTCCCCCGTAGCAGGGTTCCACAGTTTGATCTTCTCGTCGCCGCAGCCGCTGGCCAGGATTTGTCCGTCCGGGCTGAAGGCCACCGCCCACACCATATCGTCGAATCCATCCAGAATATGGTGCGTCTCCCCCGATGCCATGTCCCACAGGCGGACGGTGAAATCATTGCCGCCGCTGGCCAGTAGACGGCTGTCCGGACTGAACGCCAGCGACCTGATCCAGGCGGCGTGCCCGCGGAGTTGCCGCACCAGTGTCTGGCTGGCAACATCCCAGAGACGGATGGTGCTATCCGCGCCGCCGCTGGCCAGGAGTGCGCCATCGCGGCTGAAAGCAAGCGCATTCACCCAATTGTTGTGCGCCTCCAGCGCGGCGCACACGCGCCCAGTTTCGACCTCCCACAGCCGCAGCGTGCCATCCGTGCCGCCGCTGGCCAACAGGCGGCTGTCAGGGCTGAAGGCCAGCGACTGAATCGCCTGCGCGTGCGCCTGCAAGGCGCGCGGCACCGGGCCGGTGCTGCGCGCCGAGCGATCGTCCAATCGCCACAGGTAAACTCGCTGATCGTCGCCGCCGGCAGCCGCAAAGCGTCCGTCAGGGCTGAAGGCGACACGGTTGATGCCGCCGCTGTGGCCGGTCAGTGTGAAACGCAGTTGCCTTGTTTTCACGTTCCAGACCTGAACCGGCGTGCGCCCTCCACAGGTTGCCAGCAACTCGCCGCCAGGATGAAACGCGACGAAACTGATCGGGCCGGCGGGTGGGCCAGACACCGATCCCAGCACGTCCCCGCCCAGTCCGGTCCCATCGGTTCGCCACAGGCGCGCCGCGCCGTCCTCGCTGCCGCTGGCCAACGTGCGACCATCAGGGCTGAACGCAATGGACAGCACCCGATTCTTGAAGCCCTGGTAGGTGCGCAAGAGCTGACGGGTGTCCAACGTCCCATACCCGCACGGTCCTGTCATCCCCACCGCTGACAAGCAGCCGGCCGTCAGGGCTGAACGCAGCGACCGTACCCAGTCGCTATGCGCGCGCAGAACAGCGGCGGTCGATCGCCCGCCAGTATGATCGGGATCAAACAGATTCCAGAGTCGAATCGTCTGATCGATCCCGCTGCTGGCAAGGGTGCGCCCGCCCGGATCGAACGCCACACAGGTCACCCAACTGGGATGGCCACGCAAAACATGCCGGCACTCGCGCCTGGCGTAGTCCCACAGACGCACGGTGTTGTCGTTGCTGCCGCTGGCCAGCATCTGGCCACCGGGATGGAAAGCAAGGCTGCTGACCATGTCGCCATGATCTTCCAGTATCGCTACAGCTTCGCCAGCTGCAGCCGTTGCCGCGCCTTGTAAGTCCCAGAGCCGGATCGTGTGATCCCAACCGCCGCTGGCCAGCGTTTGGCCATCACGGCTGAAAGCCAGCGCTGCTACCGAGCCAGTGTGCCCGCGCAACACGAGGCGAGCCGCGCCGCCGGCGGCTCTCAGCAACTCCTCAGTGTCCCACAAACGAACGCTGAGATCGCGGCTGCCGCTGGCCAGCGTTCGCCCGTCAGCGCTGAACGCAACGATATATACACTACCCCCGTGATCCGTCAACAAGGCGCTCGTTTCTCCAAAGTCCGATGTCTCCGGGTCGGCCACATTCCACAGCCGCACGGTGCTGTCAACGCTGCCGCTCGCCAGCGTGCGCCCATCCGGGCTGAAGGCAATCGACACGACGACACGCTCGTGCCCGTTCAACACCGCGGCCAGCATCCCATCCAGCGTACGCCAGAGTTCTGATCATGTTATCGGCGCTGCCAGCCGCGATGAAGCGACCGTCGGGACTAAACGCCACCGACGTAATGACGTTGGACGTATCGGTGAAGGTACAACGCGAGAAGTCGGCGCCGGCAAAACTCACCGCCGGCAAACGAGTGCCCTGCAGGTAAGCCTGCCAGATACTGAGACGCGAGAAGTCAGCACCGGTGAGATCGATGCCCATGTGTAGCATCAGATTGAGAACATTGCCGCCCGCGTAACCGGGGCTCAGCGGAGTCGCATCGTGCAACGTGTCGAGAAGCCGGCGCAGCACATCAGCGGCGCCTGCTGCTCCCAGCGTTGCCTGTAACCGTTCGGTGATGGGCGCCAGCACCAGCCTGACCTGGCTCTGACGGATGATTTCGCTGGCCTGCGTGTGCAGCAGTGCGAACCGGTGAAGAAAATTGGGATGTCCGCTCTCGATCTCCTGAACGACCTGTTCGACCAGCCGGTCGGTCAGATATTCAATAACCAGATTCTGAAGACCAAACCCATCGCCCGCCTTTTCCAGCAGGGACCGCCGCTGCAAACCACGCATCGCATCCAGTAGTTCCCCACCGCTGGACCAACCGACCAGGTTTTGTCGCAGCGCCATAGCCGACATGGGCTGGCGAGCGATCGCCAGCCAGAACATGATCTCCTGCTCCTGCAAGGGCAGCCGGCTGATCTGCTGCTCAAGCACATCACGGATGTCGCCGAAAATCGGCGTCTCGTCGGACAGAAAGGCATCGACATCGCCGAGAAAGAGATCCTGGATCGACTGGGCCACCAGGTGCAGCGCCAACGGATTGCCGGAATAGCGCCGGGCCAGCAAGGCGGCAACCTGCGGCGTCACATCCAGCCCGTGTTCGACCAGTAGCCGATGCGACGCCTGCCCGTCCAGGCCAGCCAGCGGCAACGACTGGACACGAAGGGTACTGCGCTCCAACCGCGCGATGGCCAGTGGCCGCTCGCGACTGGTAAGCAGCAGGCAGCTCTCGTGCCCATAAACGCCGAGGTGATGCAGGAGTTGTCCGTAGTCCTCGTAACCGGAGCGGTAATGACCGGCCGGCCTGGCCTTCAGGATCGTTTCAAAGTTGTCGAGCACCAGCAGGCAACGCTGGTGGCGCAGCGTGGCCAGCAACAGCGAAAGCATGTCGTCGATGCTTTCAGGCAGGGCAGCCAGCGGTTCAGCAGCCAAAACCTGAATGACCGAAGCCAGCAGATCCTTCAAAGGCGGCGCATTGAGCAACGAGCGCCAGATGACCGTATCGAATTGACCGGACACGGCGCGCGCGATGTGCGCGGCCAGGGTTGACTTGCCAACACCGCCCATGCCCAGCAGCGTAATCAACTGGCAATGGTCGTCGATCATCCACTTGTGCAACTGGTCTGTCTCTGCCTTGCGACCAAGAAAATTTCCGACCAGCGGCGAGTCTGTCCAATCTGACTGGGACAGTGGGAATGGCGGCGTAGGGGAAACAGGCTGGCTATGCACGCTCTCGCGAGCGCTCGCTGAGATCTGGCGCACAAGGGTGATCGTGTGCTCCTCTGGCTCAACGCCAAACTCCTCGCGCATCAGCTTGCGCAGCGATTCGAACTGCGCCAGCGCACGATCGGCCAGCCCTTGATGCGCGAGCAGGCGCATGATCTGGCGATGCGACTCCTCGCGGAACGGGTCCAGCGACAGCAAACGCGTTGCAAAGACGTGCGCCTGGGCGAACTGCTGCTGCGCTTCCAACACCATCGTCAGGTTCGTCAACGCGCGCAACGCTTGCAGGTGCAGGAATTCGCGCCGCAGCAACAGCCACTCTTCAAATTCGGGAGCATCTCCCAAGCTCAACCCGCGCAGCAGGTCGCCCTGATACAGGTTGATTGCCGCCATGAGATTCGCCAGGCATTCGGCGCAACCTGCCAGTGAGTCGTGCTCGTGCCCCGTAACCGCATCCAGTCGCGCTTGAAACACCAGAACATCCACCGTGGCCTGCGCCTGCTTAAACTGCAAGTCCTGACGGGTCACAGTGAGGATCTGGTCGCTGGCGCCCGCCGCCGCCTGATTTAGCGCCTTGCGCAGCCGGTGAATCGTGTTGCGCAAATTGTCGCGCGCCGTGGCGTTCCGGCGAGTCTGGCCAAAGCAGCCCCGCCAATACGCTGCGCGAATGAGGTTGATGGGATTCAAGAGCAAGATAAGCCAGCAAGGCGCGCGACTTGTCGGTCGGAAAATCGACAACTCGCTGGCCGTCAACCTTGATCGATAGCTCCCCAAGAAAAGTCAAGTCGATAGTGGTCATGGTCGTTGTTCGCCAAGCAGAGTAGCAATCCGTTTGGGCCGGACACATTGTACCACGATTTACAGTGATTGCGACAGGCTTATTCCCGGTTTTCTGCATTACGCGTGCGTTGTCGCGCCGGTTTGATGCGATCTTGGTACGATCCGCTGGTAGTATAGCAGCAATCAGCCTGTGGAATCGATCAACCACAGCAATCGACTTTTGATCAACGGTGAAACGACATGAGAAGACATATCAGAATCCCTGCTGCTGTCACACTGCTTGCGCTTGGTCTGAGCGGGTGCACTGCGCCGCCGATCGTGGCACCGTCCGCGCCGGCAAACAATCCGTCGCCAGCGTCTGCTCCCATCGTGTTGGGCGCGATCTACAACCTCACTGGCGGGCAAGCGGTCCTCGACGTTCCGTCCGCGAAGGGCGCGCAGCTGGCCGTGGATCAGGTCAACGCGGGCGGCGGCCTGCTGGGACGTCCGGTCGAACTGGTGCTGAAAGACGGCGAAACAGACCAGGCCGTGATTCGCGCAGCCGCAACTGCGATCCTGGAGAAGGATCCATCAACTGCGGCGCTCTTTGGTTTTTCTGATACCGATCCCGTGCTGGCTGTCGCGCCTGTGGCCGCGGACAGCGGTCGCGTCTTTCTGACCTCCGGCGCTACCTCACCAAAACTGCCCGAAGAAGCCCCCGGCTACGTCTTCCTGGCCTGTTTCGGCGACAACGTCCAGGCAGCAGCCGGCGCTGAGTGGGCTTACGAGAACCTGTCGGCCCGCACCGTTTCCATTCTCTATACCGGCGGATCGACCTACGCCGGCCTGTTGCAAGCCTATTTCCGCACACGCTTCGAGGAGTTAGGCGGCAAGGTTGCGTCGGTGCAGGCTATCGAAGCCACCGGCGCGGCTGCTGCGGCCGCCGCGGCAGCGAAGCTGCAACCGGCCGATCTGGTCTACCTGGCCGCGACACCTGACGAGGCGCTCGATGCAGTTCATGCGCTGCGCGCCGCCAGCTACGATGGACCGATTTTGGGCGGCGACGGGCTGGACGTGGCCGGGCTGTGGGAACAGCACCCCGAGGTGAGCCAAGTCTACTACACCACCCACGTCTACCTTGGGCCAAACAACGACGACCCAGCCGTGGCCCCATTTCGCAAAGCTTATTCCGAAGCGTATCCCAACTCCCCGCCTGACGCTTTCGCGGCGCTGGGCTACGACGCGGCAAGGCTGTTGATGGAAGCGATCAGCCAGGCGGGCAGGGACGACCCCGAAGCCGTGCGCAGCGCCCTGCAAGGCATCAGCGAGTTCCACGGCGTAACCGGACAGATCGGCTTCCCACCCGGCAGCCAGATCCCGGTCAAGTCGGTCGCGATCCTTGCTGCGGACAACGGGTCGCTGCGGCTGGCAGAGCAATTGATACCGGTACAGGTGCCGGCTCCCTAGCACTGACCCCAACTGAGCTTGAAAATACTCAACAAAGGAAACAGGTGACGAAATGCGGACGAAACCGATTCTACTAATCGTCTTTGTGTTGGTCATGGTAGCGGCGGCGGCATGCTATCCGCCATCGACTCCAAGTCAAATCGCTAATCCGGCCACGCAATACTGCCTCGATCACGGCGGGCAGACGCAGATGCACGGGCAGGCAAACGACGGGCCGTCGGGCCTGTGCATCTTCCCCGACGACAGCGTCTGCGACGAATGGGCTTTCTACCGCGGCGAGTGCGGGCCAGCTTCGCAGCCGCCGGCAGAGATTGGCATTCCCAATCCCGCCACCCAATACTGCCTTGATCACGGCGGGCAGACACAGGTGCGCGGGCAGCAAGGGGACGGACCGTCGGGCCTGTGCGTCTTCCCCGACGACAGCGTCTGCGACGAGTGGGCCTTCTTCCGCGGCGAGTGCGGGCCAGCTTCGCGGCCTCCGGAGGAGACACCGCAGGACGCGGCGTCCACAGGAGCGGCGACAATTGACAGTGACGTGGATGCCTTCCTCGTTGCACGACTCGACGAGACGTTCATCCCCGACACGTCCGCGCTGGTCGAGATCCAGACCTACCGCGACTCTTCCCCCGACAGCGAGGCGCGCGTCGTCGCCAACTTGCAGCGCATCCGCGACACGCTCGGCCAGCGCGTCGATACGTTCAACGCGGGACAAAAAACGTTGCGCCTCGAGCCGTTCGAATGGCAACAGGAAATCGATGGCGTGTCGCGCTGGGTCTTCGGGTTTCGCCTCGGCAACGGCCCGCGCAAGTTCTCGATCCTGACCCACATGGACACGGTGCCGCCAGGCGAAGATGCCTGGAAACCCTTTGAGCCGCGCGTCGAAATCAGGGACTATCGCGGTGGACAGCAACCATTCCTGGTCGGCCGTGGTACGGTAGACGACAAGGGTCCGGGCATCCTCGCATTGAGCGTGCTCGAAGCCGCTGCTGAGCGTTTCGACGGCACGGACGCTCTGGACGGCTGGACGCTGGAGGGCTCTTTCGACACGGCCGAAGAGACCGACATGAACATGCCTTACTATCTGGACGCCGTCGGCGCGCCGGAACTCGGCATTGTACTGGACGCGTTCTGGTGTGTCCGCGCGGAGAAAGGCATCGAGCGGCCGATCTTCAGCATACCGCTGAGCGATAGCGCGGCGGGTAACCTTTGGATTGCAGATCTCAGAACACCTTCAGGCGCCACCAACCAGATTCCCGATCAAGCCACGGCACGTATCGAAGGATCAGATCCGGTCGCACTGGATGAGTTAGCAGCGAGCATCGAGGAGATGTACGCAGTCTATGGGTTCGACGATCCCGACTACCACCGGGCCCCGCTCCAGGTTGCCAGGGTCGATGCCGGACTGGTGCTGACAACCACCGTCGAAGGTGCGCAACACGGCTCGGCGCCTGGGGAGAACCGGACAGATGGCGCCAATCCGTTGGTATCGCTGGCCAATTTCCTGGCCGGCCTGGTAGACGACGGCACGCTGGCACCCAACGGCTATGGCCGCATGGCCCAGTTCATCGAGTGGGGCTGGGGCACGCAGGTCTTTGGCGAGAAACATCCCGAGCTGCTGCGACGATTCGATCAGGTCTTTGTCGAGGGCAACGGCACCAGCTATGCGCTGACGCGCCTGACACCGTCTGACGACGGACAAACGCTGAACCTTGCCGTCGACATTCGCTACACGCTGGGCCATCACGACACACCCTACACCGGCGTGACTCCCGGCTTGTTGCCCGGCAAGAGCGTCTTCCCCGCCGTCTTCGACGAACTGGTGGCGCGTTACAACGAGTTAGCTCCTGACGCAGGGCTGACCTACACCACCATTTCTCCCTACGCGCCGGATGTGACCGACCCGAGCGGCCCGCAGTTCAAGACCGTCAGCAAGGGGTTCGAGGAAGTCATGGGGGTTGCCTGCCCGCAGATCGCTACGGGCGGCGGCACCGACGCCAAGGGCTTCCCATCGCTGGTGGCAGCCGGCGCTCTCTTCTCCGCCGACCTCGGGCCGCCGATCAACTTCCACGGCCTAAGCGAGGGCGCGCCCATCGACGATCTGCACAACAGCGCGCTCATTCTTTACCACATCCTGCTGCAGAAAGTCAGCGGAAATTGAGACGGCGGACGTTGAGAGACTGACTAGAAATGTCCTGGATGGATTACGAAAGTCGACGGCAAGAATCGTCCACTTCCGTAGTCTGATTGGATGGCCTGTCAATCGACCTCTGAAAACTGGCCGCTCGCGTCACGGAGAGGACTATGCGCAAGAAACAAAAACATGGACTGTGGTTGGTGCCGATCGTTCTGGTGCTTGCGCTGGCGGCGCCGGCCAGCGCAGCACTGCTTCCTGCCCATTTCGTGGGACCTGGCGTGCTCGCGCCGGACCGCGACATCAACGTGCTGGACTGGGAGTTGGTGCAGAACAGTCCCGGTGTCTTCTGGTACACGCTCAACTTTCCAACGTCTGATATCGGCTATGCGCTGGGCGGGCCAGACTGGAACGTCAATAACGGCGAAGGACCAAGCTACCTTGGGAAGACCACGGACGGCGGCCAAACCTGGACGGTCACACAGTTGCCCGGCACCAACCGCTTCGCCCGCGGACTGGCGTGCAGCGACGCGGACACCTGTTGGATCGCCGGCGCCGGCACACCGCGCATCCTGCGCACGGTCGACGGTGGCGTGACCTGGACGCCCGGCGTGATCGACGCCGACTGGACCGGCTGGCTGTGGTCGGCAGGCTGGACCGGCGTCGAGTTCGACTGCCTTGGCCGGCACCAGCGGCTATGCGAACCAACCCGGCCGCCGCGCCAACTTCCTGCGCAGCAGCGATGGCATCCCCTTCACCGCCGAGATCGCCAATGATCCGTTGCAAGTCGAGGTGTACGACTTCTCCTGCCCGTCCGCAGGCGTTTGTTATGCCGCAGCTCAGGCTACCGCCTTTTACTCGAGCGACAACGGCGACACGTGGATACGCCGCGCGGCGCCCGCGGCGCGCTTCTATGGCGTCTGGTGCACCGGCAACGACGCGTGCTGGCTGGTCGGCGGCAGCGAGACCAACACCACCGACGGCGTATTCCACATCTACCGCAGTCTCGACGGCGGCGACACGTGGGAGCCTGCCAACGCGCCGCCGCTGACCGGCCACCGGCCGCGCTTGCTCAACGTGCAAATGGCCGATGCGACCCACGGTTTCGCCTCGCGGCTGCATCGATGCGCCCAACGAACTGACCGAGGAATGCACGGGCGGTGGGCTGTTGATGCGCACCACCGACGGCTTCTCGTGGCACCAGGTCACGTCGCCGACCGATGCGGATATCACCGACCTCTGGGTGCACGCATGAACGACGTCGTCATGGTCGATCACACCGGCCACATCTGGCGCGGCACGGGCATGCCGAACTGCGACGCCGACAGTGACGCACACGGCGACGGCGACGCACACCCCGACCAGCACGCCGACGACCACACCCACGGCCACGGCGACAGCCACGCACACGGCCACTCCCACGGCGACGCCGCCCCACGGCGCAGTGAGCGGCGCAGTGTTCTTCGATGAAAACGGCAACCTCTTGCCGGACGAAGGCGAGCCGGGCCTGCCCGGCGCGGTGATTGCACTGATGCGCGGCAGCACAGTCATGGCAACCCAAACGACCGGCAGCAGCGGCCAGTTCACGTTCGCCGCGGTCGAACCTGGCTACTACACCGTGCTGGAACAAACGCCGCCGCCAGGCTACGCGTCCAGCCCCAACCAGATGACCATTTTCGTCGCGGCGAACACGAGTTGGACCGTGGCCTTTCCGCACGACCTGCTACCGGCAGCGACCGCAACCGCAACAGCAACGCCGACCGCAACCGCGACACCCACCGTACCCGCCTGCCACTGCACGTTTCTGCCATCCACGCCGCTCAATTTCTCCGAAATACGATAAGCGGCCTCGTTTGATGCGATCTTGATACGGTCGTTTGATATGCTGCGACGCAGAGCACGGCACCCAGTCGTCCATCGCTTACCATTGGAGTCCGATCAGTGAAAAAAGACCAGCACCAGCAATCAGAGGGATCCTACGTTGCATTCATGATCCGCATGTGGCGTGATTCAGGCGGATCACACTGGCGGGGTTCGGCCCAGTCCGTGCATACCGGCGAGGTGGTGCGCTTCGCCAGCATCCCGCTTCTGCTGCACTACCTGCATTCACACGTTACCTTCGGCGCCGCGCCCGATGACCCTGAAGAGACCGCAGTGGTCGCGAATCGTGGGTCTCTGGAGCTGGCCAACGTTGACGACAAGCCTGTGCAAGACGTGCGCAGCTAAGGACGCGTCTATCAATTGGTTGCCGCTTTGGCCGGTCTTGCGCAGCACCCCGGAGCGGGCTGACCGAGCCAACACCGGAAAGCTATTTATAGACGCGCCCTAAGTCAGACCTAGCAAGAAGATCGAACCTGGCGCCATCGACGATGGCTGGAGCAACAGCATGAATCGGCAAAAAACAGGCATTCTCGTCGTCATCGCAGCGATTGTCCTTGGCTGCGCAGTTTTCGCGCTGCGCCTCCCGGCGGAAGCCCGCGAACCCGGCCCGGCTGCCGCGGTGCAGGCCGCGCTGGACGCAGTCCACAGCGCCAAATCCCACCGTTTCTCGGCCGAGGTCCGCCAGCAGGTGACGCCTGCCGGAGCGGCCGCGGCAAGCGGCGGACAAGTCGCAGTGCAGACGATTCGCCTCGACGGCGAGGTTGCCGAACCAGGTCACGCGCGCCTCAGTTTCACGCTGGACGACGACGGCAGCGGCCGGCAGAGCACACGAGGTGCTGCTGGTCGGCAACGATGCCTACATTGACACCCAGGGAAGTTGGCGCAAAGTCAGCGATCCGCTGGGTACTGCCGGGCCGGCTGCTGACGCCGTGTCGCTGCTGGATGCCGTCAAGGACGTGGAACGGCTGCCCGACGCCCAGAGCGCCGCCGGCATCTCGCGCCACTACGGGTTTGCCATCGACAGCGTGCGCTATGCCGATCTGATGCGACAGCGCCTTGAGACGCTGCTCAGCCAGGACGCCGGTCTCGTCGTGAGCATTCAGCCGCAGGCAGGCTACTGGAACATCGCGGGCAGCGGCGAGCTGTGGGTCGGCGACGACGGCCTGCCGCAGCGGTTGCAGCTTGACCTTACGCTGCCGGCAGTGACAGCCGGGTTCGACGCCCGCTTGCAGATGCGCGTCGATTACCGCGATTTCGGCGCGCCGATTGCGCCCATCGAGGCGCCGTCTGCTGCCGCCAACGCCGCCGTTTCAGCCGGTGAAACTGCCTCCAGCATTGCGCCGGGCCTCGCCTTGCTGCGTCAGATTATCTACCCCGCCCTGTCTGTGAGCCTGCTGCTGGCAGCGATTGCGCTGGTGCGTGCTTGTGATTCGCCGCCGCGCCGGCTACGTTGCCGTTGCCATCGGCATGACGGTCGTGTTTGTGTTTACCCCGTTGCTGCAAACCGGCGTCGCCGCCCGCTCGCTGGATCGCCTGGCCGCTCAGGAGAATCCACCGCAGATCGAAGGCAACCCGGAGAGCGGCGCGCCCGTGTTGGATGACGCCCGCCTACAGGACGCGCTCTCCCGGCTGGCGCAGCCGGCCGTGGTGACAACCGACGTCAGCGACTGTTCCAACATCCCCGGCGGGCTGCCGGCCGCGGACGACCAGGATCAGGACGGCATGGACAATCTCACCGAGAGTTGCCTAGGAACGGACTACAACCACGCCGACAGTGACGGCGACACCATCACCGACACGCTGGAGTTGCAAGGCTTCACGCTGAATAACGTCACCTGGACCACCGACCCGAAGATGCGTGACTCCAACCTCGACGGCATGGACGACGCGGCCGAGTGGAATCCCAACTGGGCAACGCTGAACGCCAGCACGCTGGACCCCGACGGCGACGGCATCCCCAACCCCTGGGACGACGACAACGACGGCGACGGCGTGGTCGACTCGCTGGACAACTCGCCTTTCACCGTGCTCGGCTACAAATCGTCCTATGATCTGAAGGTCACAAAGCCGACGGCGCAGCTGCACCAGGACACCACCGTCTACATCGATCTGCTGGTGCAGCCGCAGGACGCGACGCACTTGCGCTACGCGACCACGCCACTGGACTGGCCATCCGACGACCTGGCGCAAGTCCAGGACCTGGACAACTCCGCCGACGACGTCCTGCTCTTCCCGATGATCCAGTTCAAGACCACGATCCCGCCCAGTCTGAGCGAGAACTACGGTTACCTTGTCAGCGGGCCGGACAGCAACGGGAATTACACGGTCATGGCGCCGGTCACGACGGTCGGCGCCGACGGGGCGGTGGACGCCTTCAAGGCTCACATGGTATTCACTGCCAGTGACTCATCTTTGGGTCTCAATCTGACCGGCATGCAGCTTGGCTGGCTGGTGCAAGCCAACACCGACGAGAAAACGTCGACCCGCGTCTTTCATCGAATTCTACGGCAACTACGGCTACTGGACGACCAAGTCGACGATCAAGACCACTCCCGAGGTCGCTGTCTCCTATTACGAGCCTCAGATTCGCATCGCCGGCCTGAGCGTCACCGAAAGCGAAGGGGCGGAGGTGGCGCTTTTCGGAGCGCCCAGCGCGCCTGAGACCAGCACCACCACTGCCGACGAAGGCACGGTCATTTCAAACTTGATGGCGGGCCTCAACACATCGTACCTCTACAACTTGCAGCCCGACCTGCCGACCATCGTCGATCGCTTTGCAAATGCCAGCACGCCGCCCGATGAAAAGTGGGGCATCACTACGCCCGTCGCCACATCCTACGCGACCTACGACCACCGTGAAGAGGCGCTGGCCACCACGACCATGACGACCACCGTCGACTTCCTGGGCCAGAACTACAGCCACAGCCGCACGCCGATGCTGGCGTTGGGCTACCAGGAAACCACCGGCGCGGTCGGGCTGGAAAGCGACGCCGTCACCCTTTCCGGCAGCAAGCTGACGGTAGACCTTTCACAGAACACGCTCTCGACCATGCGTCAGATCGAGGTCACTCAGTACCAGTGGCAGTCGTCGGCCAATAGCTGGCGCGCCCTGTCCATGGACGAAGCGCTGGCTGAGTTGGCCGACCGCTATCCCAGCCAGGAGGAACAGTCCACCAAAAGCGCGGTAGACTACCTGGTGCTGCACTACTACGCCGGGCTGGTGAATTATGTCGAGCGGGACGGCGTCGCGCTGGTGGGCGCACAGGCCGACGATCAGGCCATCTTCGACTGGCTCTCCCAACCGCAAGAGACCTCGCTGCCCGGCTACGTCCAGACCACCTGGAACATCGATCAACTGGAAAGCCTTAGCACCACCTATGGCGACGCGCGCGGCTGGCAAGTCTGGCAGGACGGTCTGGATACGCTGGGTCTGCCTGGCATCGACAGCTATCTGACCCAGGTGAGCGACACGCGCGACCGCCTCGCGCCCAAGGGCCGTTCGGTGCCTGATGGCTACAGTTGGGGATTGCGCGTGTCGCAGGGCTCGCTACAGGACGTGACCCGCTCGCAGCCGGCGATCGCCGATGCGCTGCAAAACGGCGCGGCCGTCTGGCATGCCGCCAACCAGTCCAACGCCGCGGCCAGTGTCGGCGTCGTCGTCAAGCCGACCAACACGTGGCTGATGTTCTCCAACAGCGAGGTCAACCTCCAGGCCATGCAGCTCGCGCTGGACGGCGGCTATCAGGCGGCCGTCACGGTCACAACTGTCATCGCTATTTTGATCCTCGGACCGGTCCTGGCTGTCGATGCCCTGCTGTACGCCTTCGGAATTGGCAGCAGCCCCCAGAGCATTCTCGATGACATCGCCGAATGGCTAGCAGGCACGATTTCCGATTTCTCAATGTATTCCGAACTGGATTCGAACAACCCCTTGACCAGCAGTTCGACGACGCTCTCGCTGGGCAACCCGGACGAAGGCATCGTCACCGGCAACAGCGTGGTATTGCAAACCGATTTCACCAGCACCATCGTCAAAGGCCCCGGCAAGTCGAAGTGGAACTGGACCCACAGCCGCAGCGGCAATCTGGACGATGTCAAGGACAGCTCGGCCTACGGCGAGTGGCGCTTCAGCGGTGCTGCCGGGGCCACCGTCACGCCGAACGTGCCGACGCCGACCCATTACAACTGCACGACTTCCAACAACCAGGGACACTGCAAGAGCCATGCGACGGTGAGCATCACGCCCGAGCAGGCGATCCGCAACCTGGCCATCAAGATCACGACTGTCGTCAGGTATTCGCTGCGCTACCAGTCGTGCTACGGCGTCAACTTCATCTACGACTACTGCGAGGCCAAGACTGTTTCCGGCGTCGCGCCCAGCTCCGGCGATACAACGTCATACAACAACGCCACCACAACACTCTACATCGATGTGTTCCCGAACACGGTGAGCGGACTGTGGGAATGGTCGGATCTCAAGAACTGGGACCTCGATGGCGACCTGCTGTGCAACGGCGCCCATAACACATCGCACCCCTCCGCGTGCATCGGCTGGGAGAGCGCCACCTGTCCCAACGGCGTACTGCCCGCCAACGCCACCAGCACCTGTGTCAACGTCTGGGACAGCGACGGCGACGGCTTGAGCGACGGCTACGAGAAGCAACTGGGCAGCAACGGCCTGCGCGCCGACAGCGACAACGACGGACTGACCGACTGCCCAGGAGCTGCTGATCGGCACATCGCCCACCAGATCGGACTACGATGGCGACGGGCTGAAGGACGGCGAGGAAGTCTGCACCATCAACGCTGACGGCCAGCAGGTCGGCGGCTGGGAGGTCACAACCGTGGGGTCCGGCCCCGGACGTGGCTACTGGGTCTGCTCCAGCCCGACCGACGCGGATTATGACAACGATGGTCTGAACGACAAGGCTGAACGCGCCATCGGCACCAGCCCGGTGGCTGCCAACACCGCGCCGCGGCTGACGCAGACGGTGATCGCGCCCAGCTACGAGGATCCCAATTCACCCGGCGCCGCGCCGCTGACCATTCTCGGACCGGGCGACGACATGCAGGAGCAGTTCCACCTGTTCAACGACATCGCCGACGCGCTGGACACCACGCTGCAATGGTGCGCGCCCAGCGGCACGTTTGGCGCACTGAGCGTCACCGGCGTCACGGCGTCCAGCGGCTATTCCGCTCCCCACACCGGCCACCGCCACCGTTGGCAGCGACGACTGCACGCTCTGGGATCTCAGTCAAAGCCCTCTCTATCCCGGCGAGGAGTTCACGGTCACGCTGCAAGCGCCCTCGCTGGCCAGCGCCGCCAGCGGATCGGTCGACCAGACGCTGACGCTGCCGTTCACCGACCCCACCGACCCGTCGGTGACGCGCCAGGCGCAGGCGACCGCGCAGGTCATCATCGACAACACTCCGCCGGTCGCGGTGATCAACGACCCGCCGGCCGACGACACCACCGTCACCAACGCCGCCAGCTATCTCGTCACGGGGTCGGCCAGCGACACGCCCAGCGACTCGTGGGTCGCCAGCGTGGAGGTTTCGATTGCGGGCGGAGCGTGGCAGCCGGTCAACGGCACCGGCGTTTTCACCTGGACGTGGACGCTGCCGTTGACCGACGGCTCGTACGCGCTGCAAGCGCGCGCGACCGACGTGGTCGGCAATGTGCAGACGACGCCGTCCAGCGCCACCGTGGTCGTGGACCGCACCGGCCCCAGCGCCAGCATCACCAACCTGGCCGATGGGCAGGTCATCACCAATCTCACGCCGGACAGCCAGGGCGGCGCGACGATCCCGGTCGAGATCGAGGCCAGCGATCTGGCGTCGGGCGCGTCGGTGGCAGCCGGCGTTGATGTCATCCAGGTCAGCATTGACGGCGGTCCCTGGGAGCACATCTGGTCGGCGCGCAGCGACGCGCCGCCAACGCAAGCTGAGACCTATTCCTGGAAAGTCTACGCTGGCGCCAGCGGCTCCCATGCGATCTCGGCACGCGCCATCGACGCCCTGGGGCAGGCGGGCGACGCGACGACGGTCCGCGTCGTGCTTGACATCCTGCCGCCTGCCGTCACGCTCGGCAACTACCTGTCCGACCTACCGGCGGGCCAGTCCACCACGTTGCTGGGCCACGCCGACGATACCGGCAACGCGCCGCTGCCGGCCCGGCCGGCCGATCTGAGCGGCTCGCTGGACAGCCAGGACGACGCCACCGTCTGGCTGGAGGCGTCGAATGTCGGCGACCTGACCGGCGGGACCGTGACCTGGGTGGGCGACATGAACGGCGACAACCGGGCCGACGCGGCCATCGGCATGCCGGCCGCCAACGCCGGCGAGGGCAAGGTCGTCATTCTCTACGGCCGCGCCGGCGACTGGCCGGTGCCGCCCGACGTCGAGGCGCTGGATGCGTCGATCTCCAGCATGGTCGTCAGCGGCTCCAGCAGTCTGGGCAGCCACATTGCGCCCGCCGGCGACGTCAACGGCGACGGGTTGAGCGACCTGCTGATCGGCGACTCCGGCAACAACCGCGTGTACGTGGTCTACGGGCGCTACGACGGCACCGGCGCATCCTGGGATCTCAGCACGTTGAGCAGTTCCAGCAGCAGCACGAAAGGCGTGATCCTCACCAGCCAGGGCGGAACCATCGGCCAGTGGATTGCAGCCGCGGGCGATGTCAACGACGACCGCTACGGCGACCTGCTGATCGGCACATCCAGCAGCGTCTACCTGCTGGCAGGCCGCAGCAAGTTTGCCTCGCAGACCTTCGCCATTGACAGCCAGTCGGCCGCGGTCATCCCGTTTGCCGCCGCGTCGGGCTCGGTCGCGACCGGGGTCGGCGACCTGAACGACGACGGCCTGGCCGATTTCGCCGTCAGCGACCCGGCCAACAGCTACGGCGCCGGCGCCCGAGTTTACCTGCTGCTTGGATCGTCAAACTACAAGGGTGCGGCCAGCATTCCGGTCGTTCCCGTCAACGATGCCGCGGCTTCTTTCTCCGGATCGAGCCAGCCGGGCAAACAAGTTGTGGCGCTGGGCGACATCGACGGCGACGGACTGGATGACTTGCTTTACAGCGATGGCAACGCGCCGCGGCTGGTCTACGGACGCAGCGCCGCCGATTGGGGCCAGGGCTACGGCGGCGACGCCACGCTGAGCTACAGCCCGGCCGCCTCCGGCGTGCTGGCCGCCGCAGGCGACGTCAACGCCGACGGCCTGAACGATCTGCTGCTGGGGACGTCTACCAACCAGGCTTACGTCATCCACGGCAGCGCGACCCGCCCCGGCTCGCCGGCCATCGCTGCGACCATTGACAACGCGGCAGCCGTCGCTTCCGCGCCCTATGCGGCCGGTTCCGACCTGAACTGCGACCTGTCGTCTGACCTGCTGATCGTGCCGCCGGACGCCGGCGGCGGCCAGGAAACGCCCGCAGAAATCGCTCACGGTCCGGTGCCGCAGCCAGATCCAGCCGGACTGCCTGTGTCAGCACAAGTCCAGGGTCCGGGCGCCATCTCGCGCCAGCCGCTGCGCGCGCAGCAAGCCAGCGACACCGTCTACGTCTCGCCGACTTACTGCGCGAGTTGCGACAACGACGGACACGGGTGGGGTACGGACGCTTTCGCCACGATCCAGTCGGCCATCGACGCCGGCGGCCAGACCATCTTCGTCTCTGCCGGGCATCTACGAAGAGCAGATTTCGCTGGCGGACGGCGTTAACATCGTCGGGTCAGGGCCGGAGGTAACAATCCTGGCACCGCCGACCAGCGCGACTGGCCAATCTGCCAGCCGCGCGCCCGCTTCCGATCTGGCTGAAAGCTCGCTGGTCGGCTACTGGACCTTCGACGGCACGCTGGCCGACGACACCGGCAACGGCAACAACGGCACTTACTCCGGCCACGGAAGCGGCGCGACCTACTCGACCAATGTGCCTGCCACGCTGGGCAGCGGGCAATCCATCGACTTCCAGGGCGGCGAAGCGATCATGGTCAAGCACTCCGACTCGCTGCTCTTCGACCAGGCGTTCACCGTCGCCTACTGGGTAGAGGGCACGGCCGCCGAAATGAGCGGGAAGACCATGGGCAAGCCGGGCAACACGAACGCTGGTGAACTCAAGTGGGAGGTTCAGGACGCTAACGGCAGCGGCAACCGCAATCGAATGGCGACCTACAACAGCCCAGGCTGGGACTACGGTCCTGAATACGACCCGTCGGACAACGGCTGGCAGCACGTGGCTTATGTCGTCCGCATCCAGGGCGGCGTACGCTACCAGGACCTGTACCTCAACGGCGCATATGTCAGCACCGTCGGCGGCAACCGGGCGACCACCAGCCTGGGCAACACCACGCCGCTCTGGTTCGGCAGCGGCGGTGATGGCGGTTTCACCAACCCCAGCTACGGCATCAGCGGCATGCTGGACGACGTGGCGCTGTGGAATGAAGCGCTGAGCGCAGAAGACATTGCCAGCCTTGCTTCGGGTGTCAAAAGCCCGGCCGATTGGATCAACCGGCCCATGGTCAGCGCCGGGATGGCGGGCAGCGCGCGCCTGGCGCACATGACCATCCAGGGCAACGACAGCTACGACGGCGTGCGCGTCAAGCAGGGCAATGTCACGTTGCAGCGGTTGGTGATCCGCAATACCAATACGGCAGTTACCTCGGACGGCAACCGCGCCGCCGTGACGCTCCTCAACAACACCGTGGTCAACAACGTGGACGGCGTGCATACACGCAACTGTGGCAGCCTCGACCAGCGCAACACCGTGCTGGCATTCAACCAGGGAACCGCGATTGATCTGACAAGCTGTGGCGCGACCGCTCCCGTCGCGGCCTGGTCCTTCGACGAGGGCAGCGGTGTGACGGCGTTCGACGACACCGGCAACGGCAACAACGGCACGCTGGTCAACGGCGCGGCCTACGCCACCAGCGCCGCGCCCATCGGCACGGAGAACCCCTATGCGCTGACGCTGGACGGCGTAGACGACCACGTGGTCATCCCTGACGCCGACGCGCTGGACTTCGGCGCGCACGACGACTTCACGGTTTCAGTGTGGGCCAAGCCGGACGCCACCCAGTATCCGTCAGGATCCGACAACGACAGCGACCTCGTGGAAAAATGGAGCCAGCACGAAGCACGCTTCCCGTACGTCATTCGTTACTTCAACCAGAACGCCGGCAGCGATGAAGGCAAGGTAGCCGTGGCGCGCTACGACGGATCGAACAACCCGTACCTGCATTCGACCACGGCCATCAACAACGGCCAGTGGCACCACATTGTCATGGTGCGCTCCGGCGGCGCTTCGGGCACGCTCAAGCTGTATGTGGACGGCGTGCTGGAAGGCTCGATCGCTGACACCACCACCGGAACCACCGTTAACGACTCAGACCTGTTCATCGGCCAGCGCGGCGACAACATCAACCGCTTCCACGGTCTGGTGGACGACCTGCAAATCTACGACCAGGCGCTGTCGGATGTTGCGGTTCGCAGTCTGACCAATGCCGGACGAACCGGCGGCAGCGTGACGCGCGACTATGACCTATTCTGGCGCAACGGCGAGGATCTGACCATCGACGGCGCGCCGGTGGACCAGCCCGCGCCCGGCGATGTCTTCGCCGACCCGCTCTTCGTGCAGTCGTCGGTCAACAACTTCCAGTTGCAGGACCCCTCGCCGGCCATCAACGCCGGCGACCCCGACGATCCGACGCCGCCCGCCACCGGCGGCCGGGTGGACATCGGCGCCTGGCAGCACGCCCAGGCCGCCTTCTACGCCGACGACGACTACTGCGAAACGTGCATCAACGACGGGCTGGACTGGCAGGTCGATGCCTTCAACGTGGTCCAGGACGCCATCGACAGCGCCGCGACCACCATGGCGCAAGCCTTCAGCCAGGGAACGAAATCAACCTACACCATCGGCGTTGGGCCGGGGACGTACAGCGAGTCGCTGACCCTGCCCAGCTACACCCGGCTGGCCGGCAGCGGCGCCGACGACACGACCATCCAGGGGCCAGGCAGCGGCAGCACGGTCGTGCTTTCGGGCACGGTTCAGTCGGAGATCAGCGGCCTCAAGATCACCGGCTCCGGCAGCGCGGCCGGCAACGCCGCGATCCTGGCGACCGGCCATTCCAACACCATCACGGTGACGCGCAGCCTGATCACCGGCAACGGCGACGGCATCCTGTTCGAGGACGGCTCGTCCGGCGTCACCTTCAACAACACCATCGCCAACAACGCACGCACGGCAGTGGCTGCCAGCGGCGCCGGCTCGTGGGCTGGCGTACACAACAGCATCCTGGCCGGCAACGCATCCGGGCTGTGTACTGCTGGCGGCGCGATCTTCAACGACTACAACCTGTTGTACGACAATGCCGAGAACTACAGCGCGGCATCGACCAGCGATGGTTTGCAGGGCTACTGGCGCTTCGACGAAGGCGGCGGATCCACCGCAACCGACTGGTCGGGCAATGGCTACAACGCGTCCCTGCCGGGCGGCGCGGTCTATACCAGCGACGCCGCGCCGTTGTCCTTCGACAATCCGTTTGCCATCGACCTCAGCAACGCCGGAGCGGCCCAGGCAGGCAACACCACGCTCATCAACAACGCCCAGATGCTGACGCTGGCGCTGTGGGCGAAAGCTGACAGCGTACCTGCTACAGGCTACGCGCGCTTCATCACACTGGACGGTGAGAAGGCAGTATTGCGCTTTGATGGCGGCCGATTTGACTTTTACATGAAGATCAACGGCACCATCCAGCACATTCATGCCGGCGTACCGGCAGTCGGCGAATGGTACCACGTGGCCGGCACCTACGATGGCACAACCATGCGCCTGTACGTGGATGGCGTCGAAATCGGTTCCAGAACTGTCAGCGGCACCGTGGGCGCAGGACTCGACGTTCAGATCAACTCGAACAACGAACGTTTCGATGGCCTGCTGGACGATGTGCGCGTCTACGACCGCGCGCTGAGCCCGTGCGAAATCGCGCTGCTGGCGGCCGGCGACACAGCCGACGGCACGCCGCAGGCAGTGGTCCAGCGCAGCCATGAAATCACCGGTCAGGATCCGCTCTTCGTCAACGTGGGGCGGGCGACTACAGCCTGCAAGCCGCTTCGCCGGCCGTCGATACGGGCGAACCGTTGGCGCCGGTGCCGGTCGGCGGCGGCAGCATCTCAGACATGGGCTACCGCGAAGTGCTGGCCGTGCCGCTGACGCTGCTGTTCGGCGCAGAAGGCACGACCTGCGTCGAGGGCAACTCGGGAATGGCATCGGTGGAAGTGGGCATCAGCCATGTGATCGACGCCAGCCAGCCAGTGACTGCCACGGAACCATCGAGTTGGTCGGCAGCCACGCTGGCAACGGCCGGCGAGACTGGCTCCTACTGGAACGCCGCCGTCACGCCATCCGAAGGCGACGGCCTGTATCGGCTCTACAGCCAGGGCGACGACGTGGCCGGCAACGACAGCGGGCCGCAGTTCGTCAGTGCGTTCGTCGCCGACGGCACCGCCCCGGCGGTCACCTGGACGTGGCCGGTCGCGGCGTCGGTTTCGACCAACTTCGTCGCCTTCGAGCTGGAGGCGCAGGTCAGCGACTACGTGCCCACCGGCGTGGGCCAACGCTTCAACGTGTCCTCGGTCAGCTTCGAAGTCAACGGCGTCCCGGTCGATGCGGACTGGGTGGACGACGGCTGGTCCGCAGATAGCGGGCTGGCGCGCAGCTTCAGCGCCGTTGTCGGCGGCGTCAGCGGCACGCTGGAAGTCGTCGCGATCGCGCGTGACCGCTCCGGCAACGAAACTCGCAGCGAAACGCGCACCGTCACCGTGGTGGACAACGGCGATTTGGCCGTCATCACCTCGCCCGCGCTGGCCGGCGACACCAACAATCCGGTCATCCCGCTGACCGGCTACGCGCGCTTTGCCAGCCCCGGCGTCAACCCACAGGTCACGCTGAGCGTACTCGGCCAGACAACCACCGTGCAGGCGCAACTGGCCGATTCGTCGGCCGCCATCACGGCCTGGAGCGCGACGGTCACCCTGCCGGGCGAAGGCGTCTACGAGATCGTCGCCACCGCAACATCGGGTGCGGGGCAGCATTCCCCAGACGGCGATGTCGAGGACCATGTGTTCGTCAAAGTCACCTCGACGCCCCCGCAACTGACCGTCACGTCGCCGGCCGATGGCGCCATCGCCTACGACACCGTTGACATCGCTGGCAGTGTGACCACCGGCGCTACCGGCTTGAGCGTGCTGGAAATCAGTCTGGACGGTGGGTTTACCTGGCAGGCGCTGCCTGTCGCCAACGACGGCAGTTGGAGCACCCAGTGGCTCGTCCCAGCGCGATCAGGACTTCGTCGGCTACGAGATACGCATCCGCGCCAGTGATCTGGCCGGCAACGTGGCCGAGGTCAGCCGGCGCATCTTTGCCGACAACCAGGGACCGACCTCGTTCACCCCTGTGACGCTGGACCCGGAACCGGGCAGCCACGTCCAGGTCGGTACGACGCTGCAAACCAGTTGGCAGCCCCCGACGGACGGGAGCGGCAGTTCCGAGATGCTGGTCGCCATCAGCGCTGTTCACTGACACGATCCCTTCCACCGTTGCGAGTGGCAACGCATGGTCAGCGGCGCTGGATACCACCGGCGACTGGTATTTCCATCTGATGGCCGAGGACCTGGCCGGTAACCAAACGCACAAATACTATGGCCCCTACCATGTCGAAGGCAGCACGTCAGTGGCAGCGGGTGCTGACGGCAACAGCGGCGGCTGGACGCAGTCCGTCGTCGTCGACGGCTTCATCGACCTTGACGACGGCGAGTGGAACCCCGCGACCGAGGAACTGGACGTCGATCCACGCTGGGGCCAGCCCCAGGTGTTGTACACGACCTGGGATTCGTCCAACCTGTTCCTGGGGCGGCAAGGCTCACTCTGGGGCGCCGATGGCGTCGGTTGGTTCTATTTCGACACCAGTCAGGGCGGCACCATCAAGTCGGTCCACTGGCCAACCCTCACCCTGCCGATGCAGGCCGACTATGCCATCGAGATCATCAGTCGCGACGACCGCACATTGTGGCGCTTCGACGGCGCTTCCTGGCAAGCGATGCCGGGCGACAGCTTCGAGTTCGACCACGGCGCCAGCGGCGACACCGAAATACGCGTGCCACTGACCGCCATTGGACAGCCCGACAGCCTTGCCATGCTGGCCTTTGCGGCCAGTACCCGCACCGGCGAAATCTGGGGCGTGTTCCCCACCACCAACCCGCTGGCTTCGTGTGCTCTTAACGGCCCCTGCCCCGACTGGCACCACGTTTATCACTGGGACAGCCTCGGCCAAAATGTGGTACCCAACGAGGGCCAGCCGCGCGGCCATCACGCCTCCGTCACCCTGACCAGCCCGCAAGGCAGCCTGACCGGCTGGGGACCAGGCGAGACCTTGCAGTTTGTGGCGCGTGTGAAGAACCTGGACAACGATCCGTTGACGCCGGCCGGACTGATTTTGGACGGCAGCGCCGGGCTGGCTTTCGAACTCGGTGACATCGGGCCTGGAGTTTGCGCCGGAAAACGATCGCTGGTTCGTCAATCTCGGCGACCTTGAGCCCGGCGACAGCCGCACCGTGACGTTGACTACCCACCTATTACCCGACCTGACCGGCCTCGAGTTCGTGACCGTGACCGGACAGGTGGTGCTGCCGCTGCCGGCCAGTGAGCCATCGCTTGCCACTACGAGCTTTAGCCATCGCGTCGACAGCCAGCCGCCAACCGTCCAGATCGACCTACCGGCCGCGGCGCTCGCTCCGGGCGCGCAGACGGTACACGGCACAGCTCACGATGGTGACGGCGGCGGCGTAGCGCGTGTCGAGGTACAGGTCAACGGCGGCGGCTGGACCACAGCCCAAGGAACCACAGCCTGGCAGGCATCCATCGATGTGCCGGGAAGCGGGACGTTCGCGCTGGCGGCGCGTGCGATCGACGTTCACGGCTACACCAGCGACCCCGTCACGTTGCAGGTGCTGGTGGACAGTGAGCCGCCGTCCGTATCCCTCGACCTGCCCAACCCGGTGCTAAGCGGCACGGTCGCACACCTCAGCGGCCACGCCGCGGACGCGGGGTCTGGCGTCGCTCTGGTGCAACTGCGGATCGACAATGGTCCCTGGTTTGTGATCACACTGCCCTTCGAGCCCGCCGGCGAGGACCAGGTGATCTGGCACTACAACTGGACCTTGCCGGCCGAGGACGGTGTCGAGCACGCCGTCTCCGTGCGGGCACGCGATGCCGCTGGCAACCAGGGCGCGGCCATCGAGCCGACGACAGTCACCGTGGACAGCATCGCGCCGGTGTCGGTGATCGCATCGCCCGAGCCGAGCGCCGTCGTCAGCCCGCCCGACCTACTGATCTGGGGCGTTGCCAGCGATGGCCTCGGATTGAGCACGGTAGAGGTCAGCCTGGACGGCGCACAGACCTGGCAGCCGGCTGAACTCGTTATGGCCGCGACAATGGACGACGATACATTGCGAAAACCATTGCCCGATGATACAGTACTCTGGAACCTGATGGTTCCCGTGTCCAGCGGCCAAAACCTGATCATCTACGCCCGTGCGACAGATCTGGCCGGCAACGTGCAACGCCTGGGCGCACCGGTGCGCGTCACCGTGGCAGCCGACGCAGAACGCAGGATCTGGATGCCGTTGGTGAACCGATATGACTAAACGCGACCGGAGGACGGATATGACCCCAATAACCTGGATTGAACAAGAAGAACGATGTGGCCCTGTCATGCTGAACGGATCGTGCGGTCAATACCCTCTGCACACGAGATACGGCATTGAGGCATCGATCTTGGCCGAAACCAGTGCCAGTGAAGCGTCTCGCCTGACACGTGGCACGAGATGCTTCACTGGCAGCGTGTACTCGAATGAAATTCACCATTTAGCGTCGCCTTGTGCGCCGACGGCGTTGCTGGATGGACCCGTTCAGCATGACAACGCGAGGCCTGTTGCTTCTTGGCGCACCAGTTCAACGACGATGGGGAGGCCATATGGCAGGTTACTGCCAATCCTGTTCTTCGCACTGCTGGCGGTGGTTCTCATACCTGCTGCAACCGCGCAGGCTGCTTGCAGCGTCGTCGGGCAGCCCTGCGTCCGCGACGACTTCGAACAGCGCCTGTACAACCTCAATACCGGCACCGACGACTGGGCGACAAACTGGGAAGAAGATCCCACAACCGATGGTGGTCCGACGTTGGGCGTGATGCTGGTTGCCGCCTCGCTCCCGGAATTACGGTTTCAGGGTGTGTCAGGTACCGATGAGACAGATTACGCAATCAGCCGTGACGTATATATCCCCCCAGCTGCTACCGCCGCCAGCCTAGTTATGAAGATTGGCTTTGCGGGAAGTTCTGTCAACGACAGGGAACTTGTGGTAGAGGTCAGCGACGGTGGGGTGCCCGCCGTGTTCGAAGTGCTCGCTAGCGGCCTCGTACCGAACCCACAGACACTCACACGCGGCTTTGGGCCTATCCCAGGAGGTATCGCAGGAAAGACCTTCACCGTTTCCCTCACGAACGCGTCAAATCTGGCTGACGCGCCAGAGTATTGGTACATCGATTTTGTAGAGGTTTATTACAACTCGCCGCTCGCGGTCACGCTGGCCGACTTCCGCGCCGAACAGGCGGGCGACCACGTGCTGGTGACCTGGGAAACGGCCAGCGAGCTGGACAACCAGGGGTTCAACCTCTACCGCAGCACCTCGGATGCCGCGCCGGAGACGCAGCTCAACGCGACGCTGATCCCGTCGCAGTCGCCCGGCAGCGCAGCCGGCTTCCTCTACACCTGGGAAGACCGCGACGGCCTGACGCCCGGCGCGACCTACTACTACTGGCTGGAGGACGTCAGCCTGAGCGGTGCGACGACGTTGCATGGTCCCGTCAGCGTCACGTTCACCGGACCGACAGCGGTAACGCTTGACCGGCCTGCACGCCAGCTTCAGTAGCTGGCAACAATGCGTTACCGGCTCTGGTGCTCGCCCTGGCTCTGCTCCTGCCGCTGCTCGCCGTCCGCGTGGCAGCCGCAGGCCGTCGGGCATGACATCCGTCTGCCGCAGCGCAAGATAGCTGCAAATTGCTAACCCACAACGTTATGTCATTCCCGCGGAGGCGGAAATCCACCGTCGTGAAGAGTAGATTCCCCCTCCGTAGGAATGGCACGTGAGTAGTTCTGACCTATTCCTTCGATCATCACTCGATCAACACCAACCAACACAGTTACGAGGTAACCGATGAAATCTGTCCGCAATCGCACCCTGTTGTTTGCCGTCCCGCTGCTGGTACTCAGCCTTATCGCCGGCAGCTTCACGCTGGCCTTGAGCAGCGCCGGCCAGCCAACGCCCGAAAACGTGTTGCAGAACTGCCCTCAGACGAGCCGGCCAGCAGGACAGCTACCACCTGTCTGCCGATCTTCGAGCAGACAGTGATCCCGCGCTCCGCGCCCGGCAACGGCGGCAAACGGGACGAGATGGTGACGATGCGGGTCATCGGCGACCTGGCGCACGAGAGGGCGCGATCGACGGTTCCGCGGAGCCGCGCGCGCGCTTGCAGTTCTACGCCGGCACGGAGTCGCCGGTGGAGCTCATCATGACCGGCCAGCAAACTTACGTCGGCTACGCCGGTCGCTGGCAGACGGTCGATGCGCCCCCGGCGGGTGTTGCGCCAGGCGGCGACTATCTGGGGTACCTGGCAGCGGCGGTGAATGTGGCGGAAGGCGAACCGGTTGCCACGGCGGCCGGTACCTTGCGGCGTTTCACGTTCACGCTTGGACGGTCAGCGCTACGCCGAGCAGCAGCGCGACCAGATGGCGGCTATGCTGGCCGGCCAGCTTCCCGCTGGCGTGCAGTTGCAGCCAAACCCGACGATGCTGGCCATGACCGGTCACGGTGAGTTGTGGGTAGACAGCGACGGGCTGCCGCGGCGGGAAATCCTAACCCTGGCCGTGCCCGCGGTGACCGAACAGCTACGACGCACAGATCGCCATCGCCGTCGACTTCTCGCGCTACGGAGAAGGAGCAGCAATCCTGACGCCTCAGCCGACCGGCGCGGACGGTGCGCTGGTGCTCCCCGCCGCAAGCAATCCGGCTGCTACAGGCCAGATTGCCCTGCAGAACCAACCTCAGGAGCCGCGCCATCCGGCCGTGGTCGCGACGGCGCTCGCCGCTGTTCAGCGACGTGTTGGCAGCAGATTGTGCAACCGCTCCGCCGCGGCGCGACGACCGCGGTGGTGATTTTGCCGATGCTGGCTCTGGTGGCCCTGCTAGTGTCGCGTCAACGACGGTCGCTGTATGTGGCAGTGGTTTCCGCGCTGATCGTCATCATGGTGGCTCAGCCGCTGCTGGACGTAGGCAGAACCCTGCGCTTCGCCAGCCGCATCGGCCGAGGCCGCGCCGCTGACGGAGGCGCTGCAAGCCATGGGCGCGCTACCGAAGACCAACGCCAACGCGCTGGCCCAATCTGGCCCCGGTTGGCAAGCGCGCACAGGAACCGATAGTGCGCGATTGTCGCACGTTGTACACCGATGCCGGCTATACAGCTTCGGGAGACGAGGACCTGGACGGTCTGGACAACGCCAGCGAGTGGTGCCTGGGCACCAACTTCCGTGACCCGGACAGCGACCGTGACACCATCACCGACACATTGGAAGTGGCAAGGCTTCCAGTATGACAACCAGACCTGGACCACCGACCCGCTACAGGCCGACAGCAACCGCGACGGCATGGCTGACGGCGATGAATGGCAAACGGGTCTGACTGCTAGCGAGTTCGAGGATTTCATCGACTTCGACAACGATGGCATACCCAATCCGTGGGACGACGACAACGACGGCGACGGGGTCATCGACAGACAGGACATCTCGCCCTATTCGGTCAAGCCCTATCGCAGGAGTTTTGACCTGGACGTGACCAGTCACACCACCGGCACGTATGTTTATCTCGACGTGCAAGTCCAGCCGGAAATGTCAACGCACCTGCGTTACGCGCTGAGCACGCTGGACTGGCCGGCCGACGACCAGGGCCAGATCCAGGAGCTCAACGACGCGCCGGGGGACGAGGATATCACCCTGCTGCCCTTCCTGGAGATGAACAGCACGATCTCGCCCGCGCTGTCAACCCAGTACGCAGTCGTGGCGCAGGATGTCGATTCGGGTAATCCCAACGCCGGCTACAGCATGATGGTACCCCTGCAGCCGGTGCTCAACTCCGGCAACGTCCTGGCGTTCAGCTCCCACATTGCTTTTACCTCGGATGAAGCCGCTGCGGGCATATCCCTTACTGACGCCCGAGTGGTGTGGATCGCCGATGCAGCGCTGGACCAATACGTCACATCTTGCCAGGAAGGCGACTCCAACTGTGTCTGCTACGATAGCGGCGATCTGGCCGGCAGTTGCATCCTGACCCAGGATTCGGCAGTAGTGAGCTACTATGAAGACATGTTCCGCATCACTGGGCTGCAAGTTTCCCAAAGCAAGGATGCCCAGATCGGGCTGTTCGGCACCGAGCGCGCCAGCTGACCAGCAGCGATCCCGGCCGTTGACGACGAGGACAAGGTCATGACGACCCTGATGTCGGCCGGCCTGGCAGGCTCATTCCTGAGCTACATCGATCCCGACCTGGATCAGATCGCGGCCAATCTGGAGGATCCTGCCGCACAGCCTCCCTACACGCCCACCTGGGGCATCGACCCGTCGGTCACGCACGTCGTCACCGCGACCTACCCACACCGCGACGAGGCGATGGCCACCACGACCCAGACCACCACAGTGCAGTTTCTGGACGACAACTACCTTGACTGCACAGTCAACACCACCGGGCAAGTAACCCCGACCCTCGCCATGGCCTACCAGGAATCCTTCGGGTTCATGGATCTCACCGATGGGCGGATGACGATCACTAACGACGACTCGTCCGTGCAAACTTCCGCGCCCGTCCAGTTTTCGGTACCTTTGGACGCTGCCGTTCTGGGGACGATGCGCCAAACGCAGCTCAACAGCTATGCCTGCGACCTGGGCGATGATGGACAAGCTACCTGGCGTCCGCTCTCTGGCGGTGAGGCACTGAACGAGGTAAATCGACGGTACGCCGACGATTTCGACCAACCCTGGTTTGGGACAACGCAGCAGATCTTCCTCACCTTCTATACCGGAATGTCCACGATTATCAGCGTCGATGGCCAGTTGGTGGACGACGCGGGACAGACTGCGCCGGACGATGCGTTTGTCCAATTTTCAAGCTGCGACGCCAACACGATGCCTGGATGTCTGCGCGAGGAGTACCAACTGGATTCCCTCGTGCTTAACGTCGATACACGAGGAACCGTCAACGGTTACTGGGATTGGTCGTCGGGCCTCGCCAGTTTTCAAACCGGCCTCACCTACGCCGAACGGATATTCTATGGCCTCGTCAGGCTGATTGCTAGCAAATGGAAGACAGTGGAGCTCATGGGCATTGAAATGAGCGCCAGAAATGCTCCGTATCGCTTGAATGAGGTCGACGACCCATTCGAAGTCCGTAGTGTTTTCAACGACAATATCGAGTATGACTATCTCACTACGAACCCGCAGGCCATGACAGCTGAAGCCGCTGCTGAAGCGAGCAGCGCTGAGGCCAATGCTTCCGTGTCCTCGACCGTCAGCAAATATTCTGGCGGTATTGCCCTGGTCATGATATTTGTGGTCGCAGTATTCATTTGGGTGCCCTACTTCTCCGACATCCAGGGTGAACCCAACATCCAGCGAGATATTGCACTGGCCAACGCGATTGCCGCAACGATCGTGCTTGGAGTGCAGGTTCTCATCGACGCGACCGTGATTGCCGTCGAGTATTTCGTCGGCACGTCAACCACAATTGCGGGCGGAATTGTGGCATTGGTGGTTTTTGTCCTGATCTACATCATCGTGGCAGCCATCAGCGGCGACTGGAACCCACTCAACACCAATCAGGAGCTGGCCAAGCTGATATTGAACGTCAACGTGCTGGCCCAGATACCCGACAACGGCATCAACACGGGGCCGCTCAATATGCAGGTGGATTCAAGCGGGTCGCCGGCCAACGGCGTTGTAGCGGGCGACTGGTTCAACATCACCACCACCATCTCGACCACCCTGCAACTCAACCCGACCACTCAGGAAGAGGCGGGCTACAAGAATAAGGACGTCGGCAGCTCCGACGACGTAGCCAAGAGCTGGGCCTATGCACGCTGGAGCAAGATGCCGGAAAATTCCGCCAGCTACCCCACTTACCTGGAATACTACAGCATCACCAATACCCTGCCATTGTTCGGCGCCAGCGACTCCAGCGCCAATACCCACTGTTACGCCAACGGCCAAGTTGTGGGCGACAGCGGCGTATTCACCGGCACCGAGAAGGAGTGCCTCAACGACGTCAGCATGGCTTTCAAACCGGCAGACGCCGGGCGCAACATCGCCGTACCCTTCGAGACCACCGTCGAGGAGAACCTGCGCTACCAGAAGTGCTGGTGGGACGTGATCGGCTACACCTGTTCCTACGACATGAACTACACAACCGGTCCCGACGACCCGCCAATGCAGAGCTTCACCATCGACGTGCTGCCCGACACCCTGACCAATCTGATGGGCTGGAACGCATACAACCCGGTCAGCGACACCGCTTCGCTGGACTTCAACAGCGACCTGGACAACGATGGCCTGCCCAACAGCCAGGAAACGGCCGAATGCACCAACGGCCTGCCGCCCGGCGCGACCAGCACCTGCCCCGACAATCCCGACTCCGATGGTGACGGTCTCAGCGACGGCTGGGAAGCGGATAACAGCGAGATTCTGGGAACCGACGCCACGCTGGCCGACACAGACGGCGACGGCCTGGACGACGGCTACGAGATCCGGCTCGGCACCTCAGTCCCCATCTCCGACACCGACCGCGACGGTTTGCTGGACGGCGAGGAAGCCTGCCGCTATGTCGATGGCCAGTTTGTTGGCGGCTGGCCGCTGCCCCGCCTCGGCTACCAGCGCGTCTGCTCCGATCCCCTCAAGGGCGACTACGACGGCGACCACCTGTTGGATAGCCACGAGAAACGGGCCGGCCTCAGCCCATACGCGCCCAACAGCGCGCCCTGGCTGTGGCTCACGACTTCGCCGGCGGTGTTGTACAGCGGCGGCATGGTCAGCGTTCTGGGCGCCAACGACCCGCTGACGGTGACTCTCTATGTCAACAACGTCCTGACCACCACCATCGACCAGCCGCTGACCCTGGATTACGCGACCGACGTGCTGACCACACCATCCGTGGTGTCGCAGATCGGCA
Source organism: uncultured Chloroflexia bacterium (assembly GCA_963707275.1). GTDB lineage: Bacteria > Chloroflexota > Anaerolineae > JAAEKA01 > JAAEKA01 > JACKBK01. The sequence goes on along the minus strand of CAVPPH010000013.1, from coordinate 476,469 downwards.
GCTCCGGATACACGCCATCCGAGCCGGGCGGGACCGCCAGCGGGCTGAGCTGGAACCTCAGCGCCAACCCGCTCTACGCGGTCGAAGCCATGACTTCCACCCTCCTTACCGGCGCAGATCCCGCGCTCACCACCTCCCAGGTGACCACACTCACCGCCACGCTGGTGTACTCCGACGCCGTGGCCGGCGAGACGAGAACTCTCAGCCAGACCATCCCGGTGCTGGTGGACCTGGACCAACCCACTTCAACCATCGCCACTCCCGCCGACGGTCAGGCCATAAACGGCACGGCCTACGGCGTCAGCGGCACAGCCACCGACCCGACGTCGTGGCCCATGAACATCGAGGCGCGCGTCAGCGGCGGCGGCTACGACACGGGTTGGCAGACCGCATCTGGCGCCAGCGCCTGGAACTGGACCTGGACCCCGCTACCGAACGACGGCGTGTACACTATCCAGAGCCGCGCCACCGACTACGTAGACAACGTCCAGAGCAGCCCAACCAGCAGCAGCGTGGTCGTGGACAACACCGCCCCTGGCGCCAGCTTCAGCAACATCAGCGACGGCGACGCCTTGCAGACCGACGGCAACACGGTCACGATCCAGGGCAGCGCGACCGACCTGCTGTCGGGCGCGGCCCAGGTGGCCGGCCTACAGACGGTCCAGCTCAGCATCGACGGCCGGCCGTGGACCAACATCGACGAATACCTGTCCGCGCCGCACCCGGCGACCGCGACCTGGCAGTACAGTTGGACGGTCAACGACGCCGCCTATGGCAGCCACAGCCTGCGGGTACGCGCGGTCGACGCCCTGGGCCAGATCGGCGACGCGACGGAGATCGGCGTCATCATCGACACCCTGCCGCCGACCGATATCTGGTCCAACTACCAACCCTATCTGCCGGCCGGCCAGGCGGTCGAACTGCTGGGCCACGCCGACGATAGAGGCAACGTGCCGTTGCCGGCCCGCCCGCAGGCGCTGGAAAACACCCTCGACGCGGTGCTCTCCTCCACCGTGAGGTTGATGCCCGACGTCTACAGCGACACCGTCGGCATGACCGTGGCCTGGCTGGGCGACGTGGACGGCGACGCGCGCGCCGACCTGGCGGTCGGCATGCCCGCCGCCAGCGTCAACGGCAACGCGAATGCCGGACGCGTGTCGATTGTCTACGGCCAGCCCGGCGGCTGGCCGGTGCCACCGCAGAGCGTGGCGCTGCCCGACGCGACGACATCGTTCGTCGGTTCTGCCGCCAACGCACAGCTTGGCCAGATCATCGGCCCGGCCGGCGACGTCAACAGCGACGGCCTGAGCGACATCCTCCTCGGCGATCCGACCAACAACCGCGTCTATCTGGTCTACGGTTCGACGGGCGGCATCGGCCAGGACTTCAACCTGACATCCCTGGCGACCGGCCAGAACGGACACCTGGGCAAGGTGTTCACGGCCAGCGACGGCCAGATCGGAACCTGGGCGTCGGCAGCCGGCGACGTCAACGGCGACGGATTTGACGACCTGCTGATCGGCGCAACTGGTCTCAGCGGCGGCGCGGCGGCCACCTATCTGATCAGAGGCGGTACGGCGACCAACAGCGCGAGCGTCATCGACGTGGCTTCCGCCGCGCTGGAAACCTTCCAGATGGACGGCGGCGGCGCACTCGCGACCGGCGTCGGCGACGTCAACGACGACCAATACGACGACTTCGTGGTCGCCGATCCCAACAACAGCTTCGGCGGCGGCGCGGCGGTCTACCTCTTCCTCGGCCCGCCCGCCTGGCGACAACCCGGCGAGACCGGCCCGCTCAACCCGGCGACGCACGCGGACGCCAGCTTCCCCGGCAGCGCCGGCGTCGGCGCACAGGTCGTCGCGCTGGGCGACGTCAACGGCGATGCGCTCCCTGACTTCGCCTACAGCGATGACACGACGCCCAGGGTGGTCTACGGCCGCACGGGCGGCTGGACGACAGGCATGTCGCCCAGCGTCACCTTCAGCGGCAGCACTGCCTTCGACGCCTTCATCGCCGCCCCGGGCGACGTGAACGCCGACGGCGTCAACGACGTGCTGCTTGGCAGCAGTTCCGGCGGCGGCACCGCCTTCCTCTATCACGGCCGCAGCGACCTGGCCACGCAACCAGCCGGTGCAGGCCGAGATCAGCGGCATCTCCGCGGCGGCCTCCGCGCCCTATGCGGCCGGCGCCGACCTGAACTGCGACCTCTCATCCGACCTGCTGGTGGTGCCGGTGGGTGAGTTCCTGTCGGTGGACAGCGCCGACGGCTCGCTCACCGTGCGCGAGCAGCGGCTGTCGTCCGACCAGCAGGCCGAATGGATCGGCCCCGCGCCGTCACCGTGGAATCTGCTCGACCTGCCGCAGGCCGCCAGCCTGTCACCGGCGCGCGCGGCGCGCGCCGCGACCCGTGCTGCGGACCTCAACGAAAGCCTGACGACGCCCGCGCTGGCCTTCCGCGTCATTGACAACAACATCAGCGACTGGACAACGTCCGACGCGATGGTCGGCGACTTTGACGGCGACGGCAAGACCGATGTCGCCGGCTGGAGCAGCACTGTTGCAGCGCCGGCGCAAGAACCGGCGGAGACGCCTGACGTACAAGCCTCCGAGGCAGTGAAAACAGACGTGCCCGTCACGGACACGATCGCTTTGGACAACGCTGCAGAACGCGTAGCCGACGACAGCCAGATCACCGCGCAGGAACCTGATACACAACCTGTCGAGACACCAACCGCCTCCTGGCGCATCTGGCACTCCGACGGATACAGCACCGAACTCAGCTTCACCGAGTACAGCAACAACCTGCCCGCGGCGGTCACCGGCAGCACGGCGCGCCTGCTGGCCGACTTCGACGGCGACCAGAAGACCGACATCGGCTACTGGGACGGCTGCGGCCTGGCAGTTCGTCCGATCGGATGGCGCGTCGGGAACAGCCTTTGGCTTCAGCGCCGCCACCAGCAACCTGGGCGGCGTCGCTTCCGGCGACACGAGCCAGACCTTCCTGGGCGACTTCGACGGCGACGGTCGCAGCGACATCGCCGCCTGGGACGGCTCGACCTGGGCAACCTATCTGTCCGCGGCCAGCGGAACGACCTTCGACTTCACGCAGGTGACCAACAACCTGGGCGCACTCTCCGGCAGCAATGCCGATGCGCTGGTCATTGGCGACTTCGACGGCGACGGCACGACTGACGTCGCCTCGCGCGCCTCGGACACCGCCAACTGGATCGTGTGGCTATCCGAAGGCGTCTCGAGCGGTTCGCTGACCTTCCAGCAAGTGACCGACAACAGCCTCGGCTACGCCATCACGTCGTCCGTGCCGCGGACAGTCGCCGACTTCAGCGGCGACGGCAAGGCCGACGTCCTGGCGCTGTTCGACAACACAGACTTCTACGCCTGGCTCTCGCAGGCTGACGCGGGGATCGGCGCAGCGCCCTTCCGGCGTGTGCTGGCCAACGCACTCCAGTTCAGCGGCTCCTTCCCGACCGACACACTGACCGGCGACTTCGACGGCGACACGCTGGCCGACTACGTCTCGCTGAACACAGCCGGAACCGGCTGGATCTTCCAGCTCTCCGACCTGGCGACGACGCGCGTCATCGACGACGACTTCTGCGAGACGTGTGCCAACGACGGCCTGGTCTGGGGCGAGACGGCGTTCGCCACGATCCAGTCCGCGCTGGACGCCTCCTGGCACTCCGACATCCTGCTGGTTCAGCCCGGCACCTACGCGCCGGCGGTCATCGACGCCGGCCGCGATCCGTGTCACCCTGCGCGGCACGGACCCTGACGCGGTCTTCCTGGACGCGGGCGGCGGCGTGGGCATCAGCCTGCTGCCCAACCCGACGTACCACCTACCCCGACATCACCGGCGTGACCATCGAGAACCTGACGATCCGCAACGCCAGCACCGGCATCAACGGTCAACTTCGGCGGCGATGCGACCTCGTCACCTAGCGTCAGCGACAGCGACAACGTGGTGATCCGCAACGTCCTGTTCTATCAGAATCTACCCAACAGCACCGCGATCCACGCGACGACTTCGGCCGTCCGGCTGCGCCATAACACCTTCGTGGCCAACGCACCGAGCGTCAACTTGATCCGCAGCACGCCGGGCAGCCTCCCCAGCAACGCGATCTTCGTGCAGGACAACCTCTTCGTCGCCCTGCCCAATGCCGCGCCGCTGCCCGCCTGGTGGATCGACGACGCCGGCAACGGCGGCCCGACCCTCAACAGCCACAGCGGCTTCGCCAGCCAGAACGGCGTCGCTGGCGATTGGCGCGTCGCGCCGGCTGGTAGCCCTGTCAGCCTGATGACGGTGAACGAAGCTGCATTCCTCAACGTCGTAGAGCAGGTCTTCCGATTCGGTGCTGGCTCGGCCGCCCGCGGCCTGGCCGGCGATGGCGCTGACCTCGGCTACTATACCTACCGCAACCCGGTATTGGTGGATGCCACCTTCTGCCAGTCGTGCGACAACGACGGGCTGACCTGGGGCGTCGACGCCTTCAACTCGATCCAGGACGCAGTCGCCTCCGGCGCGCAGCGGGTGCTGATCGACCCCGGCGTCTACCGCGAGCGGGTCGCGCTGGTCAACGGCGTCTCGCTCTTCGGCAGCGGCGCCGGCCTGACGATCCTCGCGCCGCCTGACCCTTCGACAGGCTCAGGGCAGGCTCTGGTGGGCGTGGAAGACGCCCGGCTGGCCGGCGTCGCGCTGATGACCATCGCCGGCGAAGGAACCAGTGACGGCATCCAGGTCGACGGCCAAGGCTCGCTGACCCTCAAGCGCGCCATCATCCGCAACACCGGTACCGCCATCAGCGTCAACGGAAGCGACGCGCTGGCGACGCTGGTCAACGACACTATCGTCAGCAACGACAACGGCGTTATCGCCAGCGACTGCGGCAGCATCGACGTGCGCAACACCATCCTGGCCTACCATCAGGACACGGCGCTGGGCATCGAAAGCTGCGCGACCACGTCGCTGCACACCTACAACGCCTACTGGCAGAACGGACACGACCTCCAGATCGACGGCACGCCGGTGGACCAGCCGGGGCCCGGCGAGATCTTCGCCGACCCGCGCTTCACCGACCCCAATACCCACGACTACCGGCCGCAGTCCAACTCGCCGGTGGTGGATGCCGGCGATCCCTCCGACCCCGCACCGCCCGGCAGCGGCGACCGGGTCGATCTCGGCTACGCGCAATCAGCCGAGGCAGCCGTCTACGCCAGCCAGGCGTACTGCGAGCAGTGCCTCAACGACGGCCTCGAGTGGCAAGTGACCGCCTTCGACGCGATCCAGGACGCGGTCGACCATGTGCCCGACATCGCTGGCACCTGGACGGTCGGCGTCGACAGCGGCGTCTACCACGAACAGCTCAGCCTGCCCAGCGGCATCCGCCTGATCGGCGCGGGCGCGGACAGCACAATCATCGACGGCGACGCCAGCGGGTCGACAGTGACCATCGACGGCGCGACCAACGTCCAGATCACCGGCTTCGCCGTCACCAACGGCGGCGAGGGCGCGACCGACGCCGGCATCGCGGTCGATGGCGCCTCCAGCAACATCCGCATCAGCCGCAACATCATCGGCGGCATCTCGCCCGACAACCCAGGCCTGCCCGGCAACGGCAACGCCGGCGTGGCCTTCCGCAACGGCTCCTCCGGCCAGCTGACCTCCAACACGCTGGCTCTCAACGCCGGCGCGGGCGTGGTGGCGGCGGACAACGGCAGTTGGCTGCTGGCGCGCTTCAACATCATCGCCCTCAACGACACCGGCCTCGACACCGCGGGCGGTGGTCTGATCTTCCACGCCTACAATCTGGTCTACAACAGCGACCCGGCCTGGTGCACGACCTGCCAGAACTACGCCGGGACGCTGGCGATCGGCATCGGCGAGATCAACGCCGACCCGCTCTTCCTGGACGCCGGCGCGGGCGACCTGCGCCTCAGTCTGGCCTCGCCGGCCATCGACGCGATCCCGGCCAGCCAGTTCCAGCCGGTGCCCAACGGCGGCGGCAGCAAGGCTGACATGGGCTACGACGAATTGTTAGCCATGCCCGCCACGTTATTACTGGGCAAGGAGGGCAACTCCTGCGGGCTGGGCGCGTCCGGCGTCGCCGCGGTCGAGGTCGGGCTGGTCTACGTCCCCGACGCGACGGTGGCAGCCGACGAAACGCCGCCTTCGACGTGGCAGAACGCGACGCTGGCAACAGCCGGCCAGGCCGGCTCGTACTGGACGACCAGCGTTACGCCGGGTTCTGGCGACGGCCTCTACCGCCTATACAGCCGGCCAGCGGACGAAGTCGGCAACACCACGACGACAGCGGCGGACTGGTATCGCTCGGCCTTCATCGCCGACGGCACGGCGCCAATCGTCGCACTGATCGCGCCGGCGGGCGGATCCACATCCACCGCCCCGGCGGTTATGCTGGCGGCAGACGTCAGCGACTGGACGCCCACCGGCATTCCCGGCGTCACCAGCTTCAGTGTCGATAGCGTCACCTTTCTGGTCGACAGCGGGGTGGTGACGGCCACGCAGGTCCTCACGGTTGCATCGCCTGGCCAGTCGCAGCGCTACCAAGCGCAGGTTGCCCTGGACAACGGCACACACACGATCAGCGCGGTCGCGACTGACCTGGCCGGCAACATCGGCCAGAGCAGCGCCGTCTCGGTCACCGTCGTGACGACGCAGAACGAAGCTGCGCTGGCTGATCCCGCGCCCGACAGCGCCGTCAACACGCCAGCGATCACGCTGAAGGGGTATGTCCACTTCCAGGACAGCGAGGGCGACGGTCAGGTCGAGGTGTTGGTAGACGGCGTGTCCGCGGGCATGGCTGCGCTGGCCGATCCGTCGGTCCAGGCGACAAGCTGGGCAATGCCGGTTACCTTGACGGACGACGGCAGCCACACCATCACCTTGCGCGCCAGCCGCACCGGCGGCACTTCGCCCGCGGCCGACAGCAGCGTTGTTCTGGTGCTCGACACGACCGGACCGTCGCTCGCCTTCACGCCACCCGCGAGCACGATCACGCGGACGGTTTCGTTGGAGGGGTCGGCGTCGGACGACGGCAGCGGTCTGGCTGCGGTGGCCGTCAGCCTTGACGGCGGCCACAGCTACCAGGACGCCACGGTTGATGGCAGCGGCGACTGGGCCCTCGCCTGGGCGCCTGATCTGGGCAACGACTACGCCAGCTTCCCCGTCGCGCGTCCGGGCGACCGACAGCGCCGGCAACGCCACGATAGCCAGCTCGACGGTGGTCGTCGATAACCTCGGCCCGACGCCAATCAGCCTGGTCAGCGTCGCGCCGCAGGAGGGCAGCCACATCAATGCGCCTGGCGAGGTGCTGATCGAGTGGCTCGCCTCTACCGACGGCAGCGGCGTGGTCGATGTCTATGCGACGGTCGACCAGATCACCGGCACCGTACCGGCTCAGACAGCGCCGATCGCCGGCACGACCTACGACGCGCGAGATCCCCAGCGACGGCACGTGGTATGTCCACCTGCTGGCGGTTGACAGCACGGGCAACCGCACGGTCCGCCACTTCGGCCCATGGTTCGCCGAGACCGGCTCCGTCCCCGGCCCCATCGGCGTCTGGCAGAGTACGGTCCAGGTCGACGGGTATCTCGACTTCGCCAACGGCGAGTGGCAGCCCGACACGGAACTGCTGGGCAGCGATCCGCGGCCGGGCCGCGCCGTCAGCCTCTACGCCACCTGGGACAGCGACGACCTCTTCCTGGCCTGGGATGGCCCGCGCTGGGGACCCGACGGCACAGGCTTGCTGCATCTCGACACGCAGACCGGCGGCACAACCACGCCCTACGGCGGCGCCACGGAGACGTTGCCTTTCGAGGCTGACTTCGTAGTCGTCTCCGGTCCGGACAGCCAACAGTTGCTGGCCTGGAACGGCAGCGGCTGGCAGCAGGTCAACGATCCCAACTTCCTGGCCGTCCACGGCGCCACTACCGCCACCGAGATCCGCATCCCGCGCAGCGCGGTCAACGCGACCGGCGTGGTGCGCCTGCACGCCTTCGTCATGGACGACAGCCTGGCTGTGCGCAGCGTCCTGCCCGATCTCAACCCGCTGAACGGGCCGTGGGCCAGCGCCTACAGTTGGCCTGGCCTGGTGCAGGACCTCGATCCCAACGCCGGCCAGCCCAACGCCCACCACGCCCGCGTGACCATCGCCAGCCCTGACCACCTGGGCCAGATCCCCGGTCCCGGCTCGCTGTTGCGCTATGTCTTCAACGTCAGCAATCTTGACGCCACCCCGCTGGACAGTGCGACGCTGATCGTCTCAGGCAGCGACGGCCTGCGCTTCGAGAGCCTGGCCGGCTGGCCGCCGCCCACCGATGCGCCGCAGGACGACCGCTGGTTCATCGATCTCGGCACACTCCAGCCCGACGCCAGCCTGTTCCTGACGGTCACGGCGCGCGTCAAGCAGAACATCCTCAACACCGACGCTGTGACGGTGACCGCTACCGTCCAGGCCGCGGTCGAGCCGGGCGAGCCGGCGCTCTCGACCGCCAGCCTCAGCCACGCGGTCGACGGCCATCCGCCCATCGCGTGCAGATCGCCCTGCCCGCCAGCGGCGCAACCCTGCCCTCAGGCCTGCAGACGATCACCGGCTCGGCCAGCGATCCGGGCGGCGGCGGTGTCACTTCGGTCGAGGTGCGAGTCGACGACGGTCCGTGGAATCCCGGCCATGGCACCCGCGCCTGGTCGGCGCAGATCGACGTGCCCGCCAGCGGCCAGTTCACGCTGCCGGGCGCGTGCCTTCGATGTCTACGGCCATGCCGGTGAGGCGGACGCCGTGGTGGTCGCTGTTGACAACGAGGCTCCCGTTGCTTCCATCGATGCCTTGCCTCCTGTCCTCGGCGGCTCCCAGGCCCGCCTCACCGGCGTGGCCGTCGATCCGGAGGACGGATCGGTCGACCTCGTCGAGATCCAGATCGACGGCGGCCCGTGGCAGCCTGTCGCCCCGCCCTACGGCGACGACGGCAACGGCGCCGCTTCGTGGACCTTCCACTGGTTCCTGCCGCCCGGCGAGGGCGTCCAGCACAGCCTGCGCGTGCGCGCCACCGACGCCGCCGGCAATGTCGGTCCGGCGTCGACAGCCAGTCGCCGTCACGGTCGACACGGTCGCACCGGCTTCCGAAATCGTCTACCCCGAGGCCGGTGCGGTCCTCACCGACCGCCAGGTCCTGGTCTGGGGTCTGGCCGCCGACGGCTGGGCGGTGGAGCGCGTCGATGTCAGCCTGGACGGCGGGACGACCTGGGACTGCGGCACTGCTGGGCGACGCTGCCCGCGACCTGCTGGCCAGCCTGGGTCGTGACCGACGTGCCGCCCGCCGACCAGCTTCCGCCGGGAACCGACGTCTGGGCCGTGGTAATCGAAGCGCAGATCTTTCCATCTGGCCATCCGCAGCCGCGCCACCGACCTGGCCGGCAACGTCGAACCGCTCCAGCCACCCGTGCGCGTAATCATCGAGCATCAGAAATATTGGCTGCCGCTGGTCATGGAGTAACCAACGATGTCGAGGGACGCGCCCGGTAGTACTACCGGGCGCGTCCCGACGCGAAAACCAGACCCGCCGGAGGCTGAAAGCCGTCCGGCTACAATGTGGAAGGCCCTTCGGGCCTGGATCCTAGCCCGGATAGGGCTTTCACCTTGTAGCCCGATCCGTTTTACGGTCGGGCGGGCTGTTGTCGAAACCATTTCTTGAGATTCATCGGCCGCTGGGATCTCGCTACCCGGGCCCCGTAGGGCCTTAGTAGCTTCAGACAGTAGATTCGACGCACTGGGCCGACTGCGAGATGTTCGCAGAATCGCGGGGGCTGATACGCGGACGCGCCTGGCTTGATGCGATCCTGATACGATTGACTGCTATACTTGACGCCAACCACAGCCGGAGCCCACGCGCACTGGCCGGGACTACCGGTCCTGGAGCCACCGACTGTTTCACACAAGAACTGTGAGGTTTCCAATGTCTTCGTCACACCGCCGCAAACTGATGCTCTTCGTTCCGTTCCTGGTCATGTTGGCGATCACGAGCACCCTTGGGCTGGCCCTGACCAGCGCCGCGCCGCCGTCGCCGCAGGAGAGACTGGCCGGTGTCTTTGCCGAAGCGCATGCCCAGGCCAGCTATCACATGGTGGCCGACGTGGAGCAAACGCTGATCCCCAAGGCAATGCACAGCAACGCCGGCAAGGGCGACCAGACCTCAGCCATGCGCGTGCTAGGCGACATGACAAGGGCGACACGCCTGGACAGCGGCGACGAGTCGCGCGCTCGCCTGCTACTCTACGCGGGCACGGAGAGGCCGGTCGAGCTGATTCTGGCGGGAACGAGAGCATACATCGGCTACAACGGGCGCTGGCAGATCGTTGAGGATCCGCTGGGCGGCGTCTGCGCCGGGCGGCGACTATCTGGGCTATCTGGCCGCGGCGACTGACGTGGTCGAGGGCGATCCGGTGTCCACTGCCGACGGCGTGCTGCGCCGTTACACCTTCAACCTCGACGGTCCGGCGTTCGCCGAGTACCAGCGCCAGCGTGCCCAGGCGACATTGGCCGCCCAACTGCCCCAAGGTGCACAGATCCAGGCCAGCCCTGCCCTTCAGGCCATGAGCGGGGCCGGCGAGTTGTGGGTGGACGGGAACGGCCTGCCGCGCCGTCAGATCCTGGACATTAACCTGCCCAATGCGACGGAACGCGCCGATGCCCGTCTACACATGGTGGTCGATTTTTCGCGCTACAACGACCCGATTGCGCCGATCAAGGTGCCCCAGCCGGCCGGTGATGGCAGCGGCCTCGTGCTGCCCGATGGCGTCGATTCTACTGCGCCAGCCAGTTCCACGACCGGCAACTGGCTGGCGCCGCTGCGCGCCCAGGTAAGCGCCGCGACAGCTCACCGTGGGTCATCTGCTGGCGCCAATCCAGCAGCCGTTGCGCCGCGTTGGGATGCTGGCGCTGGCCGTTCTCCTGGGCGCGCTGGCGTTGACCGTCCTGGGCACGCAGCAACGACGGCGGTCGCTCTACGTCGGCGTGGTGAGCGCGCTGGTGCTGACGATGGTCTCGCAGCCACTGCTGGAGGCGGGGCGGCTGATTCGCTTCGACCGCACTGCCGAGGCCGCGCCGCTGGCCGAAGCGTTGCAGGACGTGGGTGCACTGCAGGGTGGAACGACCGGCTTGCAGGACTACATCGCGCGCTGGCAAACCGATCTCGCGCCGCGTGCCGTTGACACGACCGACCTGCAGGACTGCCGCAGCCTCTACAGCGACATCCTACCGGGCGACGATTCGGACGGCGACGGCCTGCTCAACGAGACCGAGTGGTGCCTGGGCACCGACTACAGCAACGTTGACAGCGACTACGACGGCATCACAGACACCGTGGAGGTCGAGGGCTTTGTTTACAACAACCAGACGTGGACGAGGCAATCCGTTGTCCTCAGACAGCAACGGCGACGGCATGGATGACGGCGACGAGTGGAAGCCGACCCTCACCGGTGACGACTTCGTCAATTTCATCGACTTCGACCATGACGGCGTGCCCAACCTGTGGGACGACGACAACGACGGCGACGGTGTACCTGACGGGAACGACATCTCGCCGTTCGCGGTCGAGCCGTATCGAAAGCAGTTCCAGTTGACCATCAGCGGACCGCAGGCCGGCAACTCGCTGTACATCGACATCCAGATGCGGCCGATCACCGACCACCTGCGCTACAGCCTGACGACGCTGGACTGGCCGGCGGATAGCCTGGGCCAGATCCAGGACCTCAACAACTCGACCGACGACATGCAGCTTATCCCGGTGCTCGAGGTGGAAAGCCAGATCTCGCCGACCCTGAGCCTGGAATATGGGATCAGCGCGCGCAACTCCTGCACCACCGGCTCGAACACGGTCAACTGCTACAGTTTGTGGGTGCCGTTGCAGACCGTCGAGTCGGCCGGCAAGATCTACGCCTATGCCGCGCGCATTGCGCTGACGTGCTGACGAAGCCCAGAACGTCATCTCCAGCTCGCCGCTGCTGGCCAACGGCCGGATCCGCTGGCTGACGCAGGCTGCCCTGGACCAGGCGGTGGCCGGCTGCCAGGCCGGCGATCCGAATTGCACCTGTGACGATTCGGGAGGCTGCGTGCTGACGGAGGAGTCTATTGTCGCCTCTTACCTGGAGGATGAGGTGCAGCTTACCGGCGTCAGCATCACACAGATCCAGGACGTGCAGGTCGGCCTGTTCGGCACCGGCACCAACGTGCCGCAAGTCAGCACAAACCCCAACGTCCCCGACGAGGACAAGGTACTGATGCAGCTCATGTCGGCAGGGCTGGCAGGCACCTACCTGTACACCGATACCGCGATCAGCGAGCTGGCGCTAAACTTCACGAACCCCGCTCAGAACCAGCCCATCACCACCACCTGGGGCATCACGCCGTCCATCATGCACGTGCTGACGGGCACCTATCCGCACCGCGACGAGGCGCTGGCGACGACGAACACGACCACAACTCTGGAAATGCTCAACGAACACTACGTCGATTGTGCAGTCACCGCCAGTAATCAGCTTACACCGACGCTGGCCCTCGCCTACCAGGAAACCAGCGGCGGCAAAGACCTGCTGAACATGACCAAGCAGGACGCTGGCGTTGTTCTTGCCCTGTCCGCGTCGCTCTCCAACGTGCCGATGGCGACCATGCACCAGACGCAGTTGACCACCTACGCGTGCGCGACCGGCAGCGATGGCCAGTCGGGGTGGCAGGCGCTGCCGCTGGCGTCGCCGTCCGACCAGCCCTACCAGTCGGCGTTGGGTGAACTCAGTCGCCGCTATCCCAGCCAGGCCACGCAGCGCTACTTCAGCATGGTGCAGCAGCTTTTCATGGTCTATTATTTCGGGCGCTCGAACATCGTTGCCATCAACGGACAGCCGGCGATCGTGGCCGCGGCATCGGAGGCCGGTTTCGGCTGGCTGATCGATTTCGAGACCTACACCATGCCGGACTACGTGCGCAAGGTATACGACCTGGATTCGTTCTTCCTGGCCGTGGACACGCGCGGCACGCTGGATGGCATGCGCGACTGGTCAGCCACCCTGACACTGCTCGGAACCGGCTATATCGGCGGGATTTTTCTCGTGCGCTACATGATCCCGGGATTGCTGACGAAGCTGTTCAAAATGGGCAGATGGATAGTGAACAAGGTAGGCGGGTGGTTCAGCAAGCCCGTGAACCCAGCGGGCAATGTCGAGCCCGCGCCTGACGACCCCGAGCTCTCGGACGCTGTCGTCGAGAGACGACGACTTCGATGTGCTGGAAGACCTGAGCAGCGACGTGTCCGAGGTCGCGGGCCGGCAGCGGCTGAGCGCAATCGCCGAGGAATCGGAGATCAGCCAGGACTTCGTCGAGGACGCGGCGACCGGCGCCAGCGCCAGCATGTGGGCCAAGGTGGCCGGCGCGGCGGTGGCCGTCGCGGTCACGGTGATCATCATCGTCATCACCTGGGTCTCCTACGCCAACAACGGGCTGTCGGGCATCCAGAAGAGCGAGTCCAAGGGCCAGGCCGAGGCTGCCACCATTGTCGCCCTCGCGCAGTTGGTCCTCACGCTAATCCTGATCTATATCGCAGGCACCGGCTACGGCCTGCTGATCGAGCTGGCAATCTACGTCGTGATCTGGCTCATCTGGGGTATCGCCACCGGGCAACTGGAACCCGGCGTCGCAATACGCCGATGCGATGGAATGGCTGACCAACGAGGTATTCAAGTACGCACTGCTGGCCAAGATCCCCAACGACGGCACAGGCGTGCAAAGCGGGCAACTTCAGGTGACGCTGGGCAGTTCGGGCGGCAACAGCGGTGACGCCTCCGCGCCCACCACCGGACCGATGTTCCAGACGTGGGGGTTCATCACCACCTCCATCACCACGACCATCGTTGCCAACCCCGACAAGGCGAACACCTATGGGGCAACCAACAACCGAAGCGGAAACGCAGACGACGTGACGAACAGTTGGGGGTTCGCGCGCTGGGACACCATCGACAATACACCTGGCTATTTGGCGAACTACTATGCCGCCAACACACCCAACGTGATCGGTGAGAGCGGTGACGCCTCTGCCTACTGCGACGTTGCCGACAACAAGGTGACCAAATACTGTCACACCCCGACGACCAGCTTGACTTTCAAGTTCGGCGGCCAGACGATCAGCGACACGTACGCATCCGGACGCAACACGGCGATCCCTGTAACGACTACCATCGAGGCGAACCTGCGCTACGAGGCCTGCTACTGGGACGTCATCGGCTACACCTGCGACGTTAAAACCAATTACAGCAAAGGCCCCAATCAGGATTCGGACAAGTACTCCTACTTCTACTTCGACGTGCTGCCCAACACGCTGGACGGCCTGGTGGCATGGAACTGCGTACAACCCGGTCAGCCAGACGGTGGCAGCAGGACTTCAACGCCGACGTGGACAACGACGGCCTGCTGAACAGCCAGGAGACGGCGGACTGCACGAATGGCCTGCCGGCCAACGCAACGAGCACCTGCGCGACGCTTTGGGACTCGGACGGCGACGGCCTCAGCGACGGCTGGGAGGTGTCGGCCAAAGATGCGAAGGGCACCGATGCCACTAAGGCTGACACCGACGGCGACGGGCTGACCGACTACTACGAGCTGACTGCCGGCACGTCGGTCGTCATCAGCGATACCGACAGCGACGGACTGCTGGACGGCGAGGAACTCTGCCGCATCGTCAATGGCCAGCAGCTTGGCGGCTGGCAGGTGGCGCAGGCCGGCAACTATCGCACCTGCTCCGATCCGCTGAAAGGTGACTACGACGGCGACCACCTGCTGGACGGCCAGGAAAAGCGGGCCGGCCTCAGCCCATACGCTCCCAACACCGCGCCCTGGATGGAGCTTTCCAACCAGCCCAGCGTAGTGCACAACGGCGCGCACGTCAGCGTGCTCAAGGCCGGCGATCCGCTGACCGTGACCCTCTACCTCAACAACACCACGGCCGCGGGCATCGTTCACCCGCTGACCCTCGACTACGCCACCAGCGTGCTGGTGACGCCGACGGTGGTCACACAAACGGGCAGCGACGGCTACATCCCGCCCACGCCAGGTGAAACCGCCAGCGGCTTGAGCTGGAACCTGTCAGCCAACCCGCTGTACACGCTGGAAGCCATGACCTCGACGCTGGCGACCAACGTCGATCCCAACATCACCACCTCCCAGGTCACCTCGTTGTTAGCCACCGCGATCTACTCCGACGTGGTAGCCGGCGAGCAGAAGACGATCACCGAAACCATCTCGGTGCTGGTGGACATGGACGCAGCCGACCGTCGGTCATCAACTCGCCGGCCAGCGGCGCGGCCATCAAAGGCACAGCCTACACGATCGGCGGCACGGCCAGCGACCCAACCTCGTGGCCAACACAGGTCGAGGTACGTGTCACCGGCAACAGCTACGACAGCGGCTGGCAGGACGCGACCGGCGCGGGTTCGTGGGGCTGGACGTGGACGCCGCTGCCCGCCGACGGCGTCTACACGGTCGAAAGCCGCGCCACCGACTATGCCGGCAACGTCCAGGCCACCCCGGCCACCGCGACTGTCATCGTTGACAACACCGCGCCCGCGGCCGGGCTGGTCAACTTCACCGGCGGCGTGTTGCAGTTGACCGGCAACCTTGTCACACTCTACGTCTCTGGCGACGACACCCTGTCGGGCGCCGCGCAGGTCGCCGGCTTGCAACTCATCCAGATCAGCATCGACGGCCGGCCGTGGACCAACGTCAGCAACTCAGAAATCTTCACGTCGCCGCACCCGCCGGTGCTGCCGGCCGGGCGCACGCGACCCTATTACAAGTGGACGGTCAACAACGCGGCCTACGGCAGCCACACCATCGCCGTGCGGGCGGTCGACGCGCTTGGCCAGGTCGGCGACGCGACCACGTTCGACGTCATCATCGACACCCTGCCGCCCACCGACATCTGGTCCAACTACCAGCCATACCTGCCGGCTGGCCAGGCGGTGGAACTGCTGGGCCATGCCGACGACGAGGGCAACGTGCCGCTGCCGGCCCGCCCGCAGGCGCTGGAAAACACCCTCGACGCCGTGATCTCGTCCACGGTGCAGTTGATGCCGGAAGCGTACACCGACACCGTCGGCATGACCGTGGCCTGGCTGGGCGACGTCAACAGCGACGCGCACGCCGACCTGGCGGTCGGTATGCCGGCGGCCACGGTCAACGGCAAGACGAGTTCCGGCCGCATCTCGATCATCTACGGCCAGCCTGGCGGCTGGCCGGTGCCGCCCGATGTGACCGCGCTGGCCAACGCCACCACTTCCTTTGCCGGCGTCAACGCCAACAGCCAGCTCGGCCAATACATTGCCCCGGCTGGCGACGTCAACAGCGACGGATTGAACGATATCCTGATCGGCGATCCGTCGCAGCGGTCGGCATACGTCGTGTACGGCAGCACCAGCAGCCTGGGCACCAACATAAGCCCGGCCGAGCCTCGGCGCGGTTCAGGCCAAGACGCTGACTGTCGCCAGCGGGCTGGCAGGCACGTGGCAGGCGCCCGCCGGCGACGTGGACGGCGACGGCTTCGACGACCTGCTGCTCGGCGTGACCGGCATCAACGGCGCGGCGCGGCTCTACCTGGCCAGCGGCAAGATAATCAAGTCCAGCTCTGCTGGCATCCTGAAGCTTGACGCCGCGACCGGTTCACCCGCCATCGAGACCATTCAGCTCGACGGCAACGGCGCGGTCGCGACCGGCGTCGGCGACGTCAACAACGACCAGTATGACGACTTCGTAGTCGCCGATCCCAACAACAGCTTCGGCGGCGGCGCAGCGATCTATCTCTTCCTCGGCCCGCCAACATGGCGGCAAACCGGTGTGAGCGGCCCGCTCAACCCGGCAACCTACGCGGACGCCAGCTTCCCGGGCAGCGCAGGCGTCGGTTCGCAGGTCGTCGCGCTGGGCGACGTCAACGGCGACACGCTGCCTGACTTCGCCTACAGCGACGGCACCACACCCAAGGTAGTCTACGGTCGCACCAGCGGCTGGACCACCGGCATGTCGCCCAGCGTGACCTTCAGCGGCAGCACCGCCTTCGACGCCTTCATCGCCGCACCGGGCGATGTCAACGCCGACGGCCTCAACGACGTGCTACTCGGCTCCACCAGCGCCGGTGGACGCGCCTTCCTCTACCACGGGCGCTCCGATCTGGCGACCAACCAGCCGGTGCAGGCCGAGATCAGCGGCGTGGCTGCGGCGGCCTCCGCCCCCTACGCGGCCGGCGCCGACCTGAACTGCGACCTGTCATCCGACCTGCTGGTGGTGCCGGTCGGCCAGTTCCTGTCGGTGGAGAGCGCCGACGGCTCGCTCAAGGTCCGCGAGCAACGGCTTTCCTCCAGCCAGCAAGGCCAATGGATCGGCCCCGCGCCCGCGCCATGGAACCTGCTCGACCTGCCGCAGACTGCCAGCCTCTCGCCGGCGCGTGCCGCGACCCGGGCCGCCACCGATCTGGGCGCGAGCCTGACGACGCCGGCCGTAGCCTTCCGCGTCGTGGACAACAACATCACTGACTGGGCCACCGCCGACGCGATGGTCGGCGACTTCGACGGCGACGGCAAGACCGATGTCGCCGGCTGGAGCAGTTCGACAGTCGCCAACGAGCCCTCGGGCGACGGCGGCGAGCAAGTCGCGCCGGAGTCGGTCGATACGCCTGACGTTCAGGCCTCGGAAGCCTTGACCGCGGAACTGCCCGTCACGGACACCGACACACTGGACAACCCGGAAATTCGAGCCTCCGTGGCAGTGACCAACGAACAGCCCCTGACCGACACAGTCACGCTCGACAGCGCGCCAGCAAGCGCCCCGGACGACGACCAGATCACCGCGCAGCAAGACGGCGAGACGCCAACTGCCTCGTGGCGCATCTGGCACTCCGACGGATACAGCACCGAACTCAGCTTCACTGAATACAGCAACAACCTGCCTGCGGCGGTGACCGGCAGCACGGCGCGTCTGCTGGCCGACTTCGACGGCGACAACAAGACCGACATCGGCTACTGGGACGGCGCTGCCTGGCAGTTCGTCCGCTCCGACGGCGCCAGCGGCACCGCGTTCAGCTTCAGCGCCGCCACCAGCAACCTGGGTGGCGTCGCTTCCGGCGACACGAGCCAGACCTTCCTCGGCGACTTCGACGGCGATCTGCAAGAGCGACATCGCCGCCTGGGACGGCTCAGCCTGGGCGACCTATCTGTCCGCCGCCAGCGGAACGACCTTCAACTTCACGCAGGCCAGCAACAACCTGGGTGCGCTGTCCGGCAGCAGCGCTGCGGCGCTGGTGGTCGGCGACTTCGACGGCGACGGCGCCACCGACGTCGCGTCGCGTGCCTCGGACAGCGCCAACTGGGTGGTGTGGCTATCCGAAGGCTTGTCGGGCGGTTCGCTGACCTTCCAGCAGGTGACCGCTACCAGCCTTGGATACGCGATCACGTCCTCTGTCCCGCGCACGGTCGCCGATTTCAGCGGCGACGGCAAGGCCGACGTGCTGGCACTCTTCAACAACACGGACTTCTATGCCTGGCTCTCCCAGGCCAGCCCCAGCACCGGCGCAGCGCCCTTCCGCAAAGTGCTGGCCAACGCCCTCCAGTTCGGCGGCACCTTCCCAACCAACACCCTGATCGGTGACTTCGACGGCGACGGCGCGAGCGACTATGCATCGCCCAATGGCAGCAACTGGGTCTATCAACTGTCCGACCTGGCGACGACGCGCGTCATCGACGACGACTTCTGCGAGGCGTGCGCCAACGACGGCCTGGTCTGGGGCCAGACGGCGTTCGCGACGATCCAGTCGGCGCTGGATGCTTCGTGGCACTCCGATATCCTGCTGGTTCAGCCCGGCACCTACGCCCCGACGGTCATCAACGCCGGTCGCGACTTCCTGACCCTGCGCGGCACGGACCCCGACGCAGTCTTCCTCGACGCCGGCGGCGGCGTTGGCATCAGCCTACTGCCCAATCCGAGCACCACCTACCCCAACATCACCGGCGTCACCATCGAAAACCTGACGATCCGCAACGCGTCGACCGCGATCAAGGTCAACTTCGGCGGCGATGCCTTCAACAATCCGGGCGTCAGCGACGGCGACAACGTCGTCATCCGCAACGTCCTCTTCTACCAGGACGCGGCCAACAGCACGGCTGTGCAGGCCAGCGAGTTGGCGGTCTGGCTGCGTCACAACACCCTGATCTCCAACGCGCCCGGCGTGACGCTGGTCCACAGCATGCCCGGCAGCCTGACCAGCAACTACATGTTCCTACAGGACAACCTCTTCGTCGCCCTGCCCAACGCGTCGCCGCTGCCGCGCTGGTGGCGCGACGACGTCAACCAGTTACCGGGGCTGGTCTCGCACAATGGCTTTGCCAGCGAAAACGGCGTGGCCGGTGACTGGTTCGCAGCGCCCAACGGCTCGCTAATGACGGTCGCCAACGCCGACTTCCTCAACGTGGTCGAGCAGGTCTTCCGCATCGGCGCCAGCTCGCAGGCTCTCAACGGCGCCAGCGACGGCAAGGCGTACGGCTACTACAACTACCACGTACCTGTAACGGTCGACGCCACCTTCTGCCAGTCGTGCGATAACGACGGGCTGGTGTGGGGCCAGACCGCGTTCAACTCGATCCAGGACGCGGTCGCCTCCGGCGCGCAGCGGGTGTTGATCGACCCCGGCGTCTACCGCGAGCGGGTCGCGCTGGTCAACGGCGTCTCGCTCTTCGGCAGCGGCGCCGGCCTGACAATCCTCGCCCCGCCCGACCCTTCGACAAGCTCCCCTTCGACAGGCTCAGGGCAGGCTCTGCTGGGCGTTGAGAACGCCCGGCTAGCCAGTGTGTCGCTGATGACTATCGCCGGCGACGGCACCAGCGACGGCATCCAGATCGACGGCCGCGGCTCGCTGACTCTCAAGCGCGCTGTCATCCGCAACACCGGCACGGCCATCAGCGTCAGCGGCGGCGACGCACTGGCGACGCTGGTCAACGACACGCTGGTCAGCAACGACAATGGCCTCATCGCCAGCGATTGCGGCAGCATCGATGCGCGCAACACGATCCTGGCCTACCACCAGGACACCGCGCTGGGCATCGAAAGCTGCGCGAGCACGGCGCTGCACACCTACAACGCCTACTGGCAGAACGGCCACGACCTCCAGATCGACGGCTCGCCGGTCGATCAGCCCGGGCCGGGCGAGATCTTCGCCAACCCGCGTTTCACCGATCCCAACACGCACGACTACCGGCCGCAGGCTAACTCGCCGGTGGTGGACGCCGGCGATCCCAGCGATCCCGCACCGCCCGGTAGCGGCGACCGGGTCGATCTCGGCTATGCGCAATCGGCCGAGGCAGCCGTCTATGCCAGCCAGTCGTACTGCGAGCAGTGCCTCAACGACGGCCTGGAGTGGCAGGTGACCGCCTTCGACACGATCCAGGACGCGATGGACCATGTGCCCGACATCGCCGGCATCTGGACGGTCGGCGTGGCTGGCGGATCGAGCCTGCCCACGGTCTACCACGAGCGCCTGACCCTGCCCAGCGGCGTGCGGCTGATCGGCGCCGGCCCGGAGACAACAGTCATCGACGCCGACGACAGCGGCTCGGCCATCAGCCTGGACGGCGTCACCAACGTCCAGATCACCGGCTTCACCATCACCAACGGCGGCGAAAACCCGACCGACGCCGGCATCTCGGTGGACGGCGCCTCCAACAACGTGACGATCTCGCGCAACATCATCGGCGGCCAGTCGCCCGATGCCAACTATCCCGGCAACGGCAACTACGGCGTCTACTTCGCCAACAACTCGACCGGCTCGCTGTCCTTCAACACGGTAGCGCTCAACTACTCGACCGGCGTGGCGCTGCAAGGCGACGGCAGTTGGCTGCAAGCCCGCTACAACATCGTGGCGCTCAACGACTCCGGCTTCGACAACTCGCAGGGCGGCCAGCTCTTCAACGCCTACAACCTGGTCTACAACACCGACAGCGACTGGTGTCTGCTAGGCACGTGCACCGACTACCTCGGGACGCTGTCAGCCGGTCCGGGAGAAATCAACAGCGACCCGCTCTTCACTGATCCCGACAACGGCGATCTGCGGCTGGCGCTGGCGTCGCCGGCCATCGATGCGATACCGGCTGCGCAATATCAGCCGGTGCCGACCGGCGGCAACTCACGAGCCGACATGGGCTACGACGAATTGCTGGCTATGCCCGCGACGCTGTTGCTGGGCAAGGAAGGCAACTCCTGCGGGCTGGGCAGCGCAGGCGTCGCCTCGGTGCAGGTCGGTCTGGTCTACGTGCCCAACTCAGCTGTGGCAGCCGACGAGACGCCGCCATCGACGTGGCAAAACGCGACGTTGGCCACGGCCGGCGAGGCCGGCTCGTATTGGACGACCAACGTCACGCCTTCATCCGGCGACGGCCTCTACCGGCTCTATAGCCGGCCCATCGACGTTGCGAGCAATGTCGCAAGCCGGGTCTCCGACTGGTACCGCGCGGCCTTCATCGCCGATGGCACGCCACCGGCCGTGTCGCTGGTCGCGCCGGCCAGTGGGACGACCAGCACTGCCCCTGCCGTCACCCTGTCAGCGGACGTGCTCGACTGGACGCCCACCGGCGTGCCTGGCCAGAACAGCTTCACCGTTGACAACGTCACCTTCCTGGTTGACAGCACTGTCATCACCGCCACGCAGGCGGTCACCGTCGCCTCGCCCGGCGAAGCACAGCGCTATACCGCCCAGGTCGCGCTGGACAACGGCACACACAGCATCAGCGCGGTCGCGACCGACCTGGCCGGCAACGTCGGCCAGAGCAGCGCCGTCTCGCTGACGGTGGTCACGACCCAAAACGAGGCCGCGCTCAGCGACCCCGCGCCGGGCAGCGCCGTCAGCGAAGCAGCCATCACGCTCAAGGGCTACGTCCACTTCCAGGACAGCGAAGGCAGCGGACAGGTCGAGGTGCTGGTGGACAACATCTCGCAGGGCACGGCGACGCTGGCCGATGCCAGCGCGCAAGCCACCAGTTGGAGCAAGCCGGTCACCTTCTCCGGCGACGGCAGCCATACGGTCACGCTGCGCGCCAGCCGCACCGCCGGCACGTCGGCGCCGGCTGACAGCCAGACGACGCTGACGCTGGACACGACGGGTCCGACGATCAGCTTCCAGCCGCCCTCCGAGACTGTCACACGGACAGTGACGCTGGACGGCAGCGCGAGCGATCCTTCGCCAGGCTCAGGACAGGCCAGCGGTCTGGCGGCGGTCGCGGTCAGCGTCGATGGCGGGCATTCGTATGCGGATGCCACGCTGGCGACCAACGGCGACTGGACCTACGCATGGGAACCCGACCTCGGCAACGACTACGCCGGCTTCCCGTTGCGGGTACGCGCCACTGACAGCGCCGGCAACGCGACCGTTGACAGCGCCACCCTGACGGTGGACAATCTGGGACCGACGCCGATCAGCCTGGTCAGCGTTTCACCCCAGGAGGGCAGTCACATCCAGGCGCCCGCGACGGTGCAACTCGACTGGCTGCAATCGACTGACGGCAGCGGTTCGGTCACCATCTACGCTGCGGTCGATCAGATCACGGGGACCGTGCCCGCACAAACTTCGCCGATCGGCGGCAACTCGTACGCCGCCGCCATCGACAGCAACGGCACGTGGTATGTCCACCTGCTGGCGGTGGACGGCACCGGCAATCAGACGGTGCGCCACTTCGGCCCGTGGTTTGGCGAGTCCAATGCGCTTGGCATCCCTGGACCGGTCACAGACACATGGCAAAGCTCGGTTCAGATCAACGGTTACCTCGACATCGCCCACGGCGAATGGGAGCCGGAGACAGAGTTGCTGGGCAGCGACCCCAGACCGGAACTGCCGGTCAGTCTCTACGCCACCTGGGACAGCGATGACCTATTCCTGGCATGGCGAGGGCCGCGCTGGGGGCCCGATGGCAGCGGCTTCATCCACCTCGACACGCAGCCCGGCGGCACGACCGTTCCCTACGGTGGGGCAACCGGGAGCTTGCCATTCGAGGCTGACTTCGCGGTGGTCTCTGGACCCACCAACCAGCAACTGCTGGCGTGGAACGGCAGCAGCTGGCAACCGGTCGGCGACCCCAACTTCTTGGGGATTCATGGCGCCAGCACCGCGACGGAGATTCGGGTGCCGCGCAGTGCAATCAACGCGACCGGCGCGGTGCGGTTGCACGCCTTCACGCTGGATGACAGCCACTTCGTGCGCAGCGTCCTGCCCGACCTCAACCCGCTGGACGGTCCGTGGACCACGGCCTACAATTGGCCCGGTCTCGTCCAGGAGCTGGATCCCAACGCCGGCCAGCCGGACGCCCACCACACGCGCGTGACTATCGCCATGCCCACCGGAGACAGCCAGGTAGCCGGCCCCGGTTCCGCGCTGGACTACGTCTTCAATGTCCGTAACATCGACGATTACCCGCTGGATGCAGCTACGCTGATCGTCTCCGGCAGCGACGGCCTGCGGTTCGAGAGCCTCTCCGGCTGGCCGCCGCCCGGCGACACGCCGCAGGACGACCGCTGGTTCATCGACCTGGGAACGCTCCAGCCCGACGCCAGCCTGTTCCTGACGATCACGGCGCGCGTCAAGCAGACCATTCTCAACACCGACGCGGTGACCGTCACCGCCAAGGTCCAGGCAGGCGTCGAGCCGGGTGAACCGGCGCTCTCCACTGCCAGCCTCAGCCACCCGGTCGATGGACGTCCGCCGACTGTCAGCATCGACCTGCCGGCCAGCGGCGCAACGCTGCCCTCCGGCGCGCAGACCGTCGCGGGCACGGCGCATGACAGCCTCGGCAGCGGTGTGGCCAGCGTCGAAGTGCGCGTGGACGACGGCACGTGGATGCCGGCCAGCGGCACGCGCAGCTGGACTTCACAAATCAACGTGCCATCCAGCGGCCAATTGACCTTGTCCGCCAGAGCGTTCGACATCTACGGCCTGGCCAGCGATGTTGACAGCGTGCTGGTCACAGTGGACAATATCGATCCGTCGGCGACCATCGATCCGCTACCGCCAGCGGTGGGCGGCGCGGCCATCCACATCACCGGAACCGCCAGCGACACCTTCCCGGCCGGCGGAACGATTGCGCTGGTCCAGATCAAGATCGACAACGACCCGTGGCGGTCGGTGGAGGTGGGAGCGCCGGATCAGAACGGCCAGGTGGCGTGGAGTTTCCGCTGGACACCTGTCAGCCAGGAGGGTGTCGCACATCAAATCTGGGCGCGTGCGGTCGATGCCGCGGGCAACACCGGCCCGGCGACCGGGCCCACCGATGTCACTGTGGACACGGTTGCGCCTTCCTCGATGATCGCCTACCCGGAGCCTGGCGCGGTGCTCAACGACCGTCAGGTGCTGGTCTGGGGTCTGGCTGCCGACGGCTGGGGCGTCGGGCAGGTGGACGTCAGTCTCGACGGCGGAACGACCTGGGACGCGGCGCTGCTGGGACAGGCGGCCCGCGACCTGCTGGCAAGCCTCGGCGTCCCCGACGTGCCGCCGCCGGATCAGTTGCCGGCCGGAATGAACGTCTGGGCGATCCAACTCGAAGCGCAGAGCTTCCACCTGGCCATCCGCAGCCGCGCGACCGACCTGGCCGGCAACGTCGAACCGCTCCAGCCGCCGGTGCGCGTGATCATCGAGCACCTGAAATACTGGCTGCCGCTGGTGCAAGAATAGCAAATCGCGGGCTGCGCCGGGATGTATCGTCCTGGCGCAGCCCGCCAGATTGCAGACATATCCGCCTTCTGATACCCAACTGATCCTTGTTTGATGCGATCCTGATACGATTGATCGCTATACTGGACGACAATCGCAGCAATCGCGATCATCGCGCGTCTGCAACTCTTGCAACGTCCGCTTCAGGCTCGTTCACCCAACAACCATGAGGTTCCCAATGACACCATCCCATCGGCGCCGCCGTCTCTCTCTGCTTTCCGCATTCGCCATTATTGTTGCCATCGCGCTGATCGCGACCCCATTGAGCGCCGATCAGCCCAGCGACCCACTGCGGGCGGCCTTTGAGAAGGCCCAGGCGGGTGGCCACGGCACATACGCCTTTCGGGCCGACGTCGACCAACTCTTCATCCCCAAGCCTACGGTTGGCAACCTGGGCCAGCAGAGCCAGAAAGTCGGCCTGCATCTGGATGGAACAGTGCAACTGCCGGGCCGCGCCGATGTGCAGCTATGGGTGCAAACACAGGTCAACACCATGGATCCGGTGCGGTTGCTCCGCGACGGCGACAAGACCTACCTCGCACGCGGCGACGCATTGACGCCGGTGGAAGACCCTGCCAGCATGGGTACGCCCGACTCCAACTATCTCGGCTTCCTGATGGCCGCCGAGAACCAACGCGAGTTGGAACCGGTGCAGGCAGGCGGCGAGCAGTTCCAACGCGTCGCATTCGACATCAACGGGCAACGCTTCGCCGAGTACGTGCGCGACGTGCTGACGCAACAGATGGCAGGCAAGATGCCGCCCGGCATGAGCCTTGCCGCGCCGCCGCAACTGGCCAAGATGACCGGACAGGGCGAGTTGTGGATCGATGCGGATGGCTTGCCGCGCCGCCAGATCATCGACTTCGCGCTGCCGGATATCAACGAACAATACGACGGCAGCGCCCACATGGTCATCGACTACCGCGACTTCGGCCAGATCGACTCGATCGGCGTCGCGGCGCCTGACGGCGCAGGCGGCTGGCGGCTCGATCAGCAGCAGCCCACACAGTTGCAATTGCGCGAGCAGACCACGCGCCTGTCGGTGCAATCGATCAGCCTGCTGGCAGCCGTCGTTCTCGCGCTGGCGCTGATCGCGTACCGGCGGCGACGCACCGTCTATATCGCCATCGCGGCCACCTTGATCGCTATCTTCGTTGTCAGCCCAATCTTGCAGTCGCAGCGCATCGTGCGTTTCGACACTGCCCGAGCCGAGGCTGCGGCCGAGCGCACCACGATCACCTCCGAAGATCTGGGCATGGCGGACGACAGCCAACTCGCCGCGCAGCGGATTGCAGAAACGCTGCAAAAGGCTGTGTCGCGCTCAGAGCCGGTCAAGGAACCGAGCGCCCTGAACAACGACGGCACGCCGATCTGTGGCGATGGAGAGATCGGCGTCGACAGCGACGGCGACGGACTGGGCGACTACCAGGAAACCTGCTACGGCACCTATTATCTGGAGCCTGACAGCGACAGCGACGGCATCACCGACACGCTGGAAATCAGCGGAACGGTGCTGCTTGACGCCGACGGCAACCCGGTCACCTGGACCAGCAACGCCATCCGGGCCGACAGCAACGCCGATGGCTTGACCGACTACTCCGAGTGGCCCGCACCCTACGGCGAGGCGCCGAGTTGGGACCCGGACGGCGACCACATCCCCAACACCTGGGACTCCGACAACGACGACGACGGCGTGTACGATGGCATCGACCTGTCGCCCTACACTGTCAGCGACTACATGACCAGCTTCTCGGTCAACACCACCGGCGGCAACTACGACGGCTACCAGTACATCGAAGTGCAGTTGCAGCCGCAGAACCAGGACCACCTGCGCTACAGCACCACCTATCTCGACTGGCCGGACGACGATCTGGGCCAGATCATGGACCTGGATGGATCAACTCAGGACGTGCAACTGGCGCCTGTGCTCCAGGTCTACACCAATGTCTCGCCGCAACTGGCCGACAAATACGGCATTTCCGTGGTGGAAGCTACCGACACACCGTTTTATGATTATGTCATGTACATACCCCTGCAAACGGTGACCGACGGCGGCAACGTCAGCGCCTTCTATGCCAAGGCTGCGTACACCCCGGACGAGGTGGCCGGCGTGCAGTGGCAGGCATCCCTGGTGTGGATCGTTCAGGCCGCGCTGGACCAGTACGTCAACTGCGCCAATCCTGACCGACCCAGCGCCACGACCTGCAGCATCGAAACACAGAAGTTGCCTGTCCAGACCTACAACGACACCTTCCGCCTGACCGGGCTGAATGTTACCAAGAGCCAGAATGTCGAGATGGGTATCTTCGGCACGCCCAACTCGCCCAACGAAGACAAGTCGTTGTTCAACCTGGCGCTCGGCATGGCAGCAGCCTTTCTCAACAACCAGCATCCTGACCTGCAGGAGGTGCAGCAGCGTTTCATCGACCCCAACACGCCGGCGGCAGAGCGCTGGGGAGTAACCACGCGGGTGGAGGTCGATTATTCGGTCTACCCGCACTCGGACGAGGCCTGGGCCGAGACCAACTCCAGCAAAACAATCGACTTTCTCAACACCTGGTACCAGCCAACCGACAATCCGTCGCTGCTGTATGCCATGCAGCAGGACGTTGGCGCGTTCAGCATGGACTCCATGGCCGGCCAGCCGATGAACAGCTTCACCGTTTCCATGGACACGATCCACGTCATCACGCAGCGCGCGGTGAAGCTGAACACCTACGGCTTCCAGAGCAGCCAGTGGGTCGGACTGACGATCAACGAGACGCTGGCCCTGATGCAGGAACGCTATCCCGACATGACCGACGAAGACGAGTTCTACGTCAACTTCTTCTATCCCCTCTGGCAGCAGGGCAATACATCGATCATTGCCGTGGACGGTGAGGATATCGCGGGCGAGGAAGCCAACGACCAGGCAATTCTCGAGCAACTGGACTCCGAAAACGCTAGCACGATGGGCGAGTTCCTGGAGGCCATCGACGACATCGGCGAGGTCTACAAGGCCATCGTGGAAGGAGAGGGCGCGATCGGCAAACTTTGGGAACTGATCCGCAGCTCGGAAAACGCCCAGTCGATCGGCATTGTGGTTGGATTCTTTGCCGCGATTGCCATGCTGCTTACGGCAGTACTTGCCTACGCGCTGGGAGGGGCGGACCTGGTGATCGAGATCGTCCAATGGTTCATGTCCAGCCTGGCAACAGTCATGACAGTATACTTCGCCATAGAAATCCTACGCGATCTGAAGAAGTTGGGCGACCTGTTCAAGGCGATAGAATACGGCAAATGGGGCGACTCATTCCTGTGGGCGGGATTCTTATTGCAGGCCGGAGCCATCCTGTACTTGTTTCTCTCGTATGCTGCCGGCCACTCCGGGATCACAGTCACCTATGCTGCCGCTGCCGCCATCGTTCAGCTAATCATGGCCACCCTATTCTTAATCCTGTCCCTGTTCAATGTTACCTTCCTGTTCGTGGCGCTTTACACGGTGATTGACTTCATCAGCAACCTCTTTGGCTACGACATCACCGGAGCGTTCACCACCTGGCTGACCAATACCCTCTACGATGTTGAATACCTGGTGAAAATCCCGCCCGATGTGGAAATTGCGGCCCAGCAATCGGCCATGGCGACCCCCAACGCAGGCCCCGTACCCGGCAACCAATTCATCCTCACGGCTGAATACACGGGCAAGATCGAGGCTGACAACGGCGGCAGCTATGATGATCTGCGCAAGACCAGCCTCACCGGGGAGTGGAACGGCTCGGCAGAACCCGGCGAAGCCAAGGCCAGCGCGCTGAGCAATCCCTACAATTGCCTCGTGACGAATACAGACAACACATGCACGCAGGAATTGCAGGTGCGTTATCTGTTGCAGGAAGCCAAGCGCAACATGGCCCTGGACCTGCTCACCATCAACCACTTCGTGTTCGTGATTCAGGGCTGCCCGCTGATCGGTAAGTTGCTCCACCGAAGTGGATACCTCCGTCTACCCGGAGGCCAACGACGCCGAAGGCATCGAGAAATCGACCGTCACCCTTTATCTGGACGTGCTGCCGGCCACGCTGGACGAGCTGTGGAACTGGGACCAACTCAACAACCCCGACATCGACGGCGACGGCCTGCCCAACACATCTGACCCCGATCCCACAAACTGGGACCACGACGGCGACACCCTGAGCGACGCCTACGAAGTGCAATACCAGTCGACCCGCGGCACCCTCTGGAACGCCTGGGACTCGGATGGCGACGGGCTGGGCGACTGGGACGAAACCGGCATCGCCAGCAACGCCGGCAACCCGGACACGGACAACGACGGTCTGCTGGACGGCGAAGAATGGCTGCACGAAGACCAGAACGGCGTGTGGAGCGGCGGCTGGCAGGTGCGTCTGTTCGAGACGACCACCGCGTTCACCATCTCCGACCCAACCACGGCCGACACCGACACCGACGGCCTCCTGGACAGCCAGGAACGCGCCGGCCAGAGCAGCCCGTGGGCGACCAACGTGGCCCCGGCCCTGCTGACAGTGGCCAGTCCGCACGTCGTCGGACCCGGCGGCCGCGCCGGCGTCTTCGTCAAGCCGGGCGATCCCGTCTCCTGGCTGATGACCGTCTTCAACGACAGCAACAAGATCATCTCCTCGACGATCACCACCTGCCTGCCCGCAGCGCTGACCAACCTGACAGGCGGCCAGCTCACCGGCGACGTGGCCGCGCCGCTGCAGGTCGGCGCCTGCACAGGCGGAGCGCAATACGCCTGGAACTTCGCACCGCCCACCCAGTTGGCGCTGGGTCTGGAAGTTACAGCCACCCTGACCGCCAACGTCGATGCCGCGCTGACCAGTTCCGTGGCCGCCACGATCTCGACGACGCTGCCGTACAGCGACACAACCCTGGTGCGCGGCGACACGATCACCGTCGATGCCGAGCCGCCGCTGGCAACGTTCTCATCGCCGGTCAACGGTGCGGTGCTGAAGGGCGACAGTCTGGTCGTCGGCGGCACGGCCAGCGACCCCACCAGTTGGGTGACGGCCGTGCAAGTCGATCTGGCCGACGGCCAGGGCTGGCAAACGCCCAACGGTCTCGGCCCGTGGCAGGCGACGTGGATGCTGCCGTCAGATGGCGTCTACACGCTGCAAGCACGCGCCACTGACTACGTCGGCCACCAGAGCGACGCAGCGCAGGTCAGCGTGACGGTGGACAACACCGCGCCGGCGGCCTCGCTGGCCCTGAACAACGGCGACTTCATCACCGACATCGACCCGTACGAAACCGGCGGCGCGCGCGTGACGCTGAGCGGCTCGGCCAGCGACAACCTGTCGGGTCTGGATCGTATCCAGGTCAGCATCGACCGCAAGCCGTGGCAACAGGCGACGTTGACGACAACCGGCTACCCGACGCAAAGTGACTGGACCTACCTGTGGCGGCTGCCGTCGGACGCCGGCCAGGGCGACCACGTCATCTCGGTGCGCGCCTGGGACCGCGCCGGCAATGTCAGCGAGAGCAGCAACACGACTGTGGTGCTCGACTTGCTGCCGCCGGGCGATATGCTCTCCAACCTGCCGTCGATTCTGGGCGATGTTTCCTCCTTCGCGCTAGAAGGCCACGGCGACGACATCATGAACGTCCCGCTACCTGCCCGACCGGAAACGCTGGCCGGCAGTGCGCTGGACGCCTACGACAGCGCCACGATCTGGCTGGAGCCGCCGTCGCCGCTGGTAGACAACGACATGACGGTCGCCTGGCTGGGCGATGTCAACGGCGACAGCCGCGCCGACCTCGCCGTCGGTCTGCCGGCCGCCAACGACGGCGCCGGCAAGGTCGTCATCGTCTACGGCGCGGGCGGCGGTTGGCCGGTGATCCCGGACGCAGTGGCATTGAGTGACAGCCCCAGCGGCTACGTCGGCGCGACGGATGCAGGCATCGGCACCGTAGTAGCGCCCGCCGGCGACGTCAACGGCGACGGATTGAGCGACATGCTGATCGGCGATCCCGCCAACGAGCGCGTCTTCCTGGTCTTTGGCCAGGCCACCCCCAACGGCAGCGCGCTGTCGCTGGACAGCGAATACGTCAGTAACTGGCTGATCCTGACCACGTCCGACAGCCTGGTTCTGGGCTCGTACGCGGCCGCGGCCGGCGACGTGGACGGCGACGGCTTCGATGACGTGCTGGTCGGCGGACTGAATGCCAGTGGCGCTGGCAAAGCCTACCTGCTGGCCGGCCAGGCCACCAGTTGGAATGCAAACACCGATCTGGCAACCAACGCACTCGCTAGCTACCCGCTGCCCGGCTCCGGCGCCCCGGCTACCGGCGTCGGCGATGTCAACAACGACGGCTACGATGACTTCGCGATCAGCGACCCGGCAAATTCGCTGGGCAACGGCCGCGTCGTCTCGCTCTATTTCGGCGGTATGACGCCACCCACGGCGGCCGCCGCCACGGTGACTGCCAACAGCAGCGCAGCGGTGGGCGCCCAGATCACCGCGCTGGGCGATGTCAACGGCGACACGCTGCCAGACCTCGGTTTCAGCAACGGATCGCAGCCGCGGGTCGTCTACGGACGCAGCAGCGGCTGGACCACCGGCATGACGCCCGACGTCACCTTCGGCGGCAGCACAGCCTTCGACGGCTTCATCGCCGCGCCGGGTGACGTCAACGTGGACGGTCTGAACGACGTGCTGCTGGGCAGCAGCGCCGGCGGCGGCACAGCCTATCTCTTCCACGGATCATCCAGCCTGGCCAGCAACCAGCCAGTCCAGGCGCAGGTCGCCAACGTGGCCGCGGCAGCCTCCGCACCGTACGCGGCCGGCTCCGACCTGAACTGCGACCTCTCGTCCGACCTGCTCCTGGTGCCTGTTGCCGTCAGCAATGACGCTGAGTTGGCAGCAGCGATCGGACCCGCTCCGGCGCCGCGCGCTCTTGGCAGCCTGCCTGGCTTCGGCAGGCTCAGCCAACGGCAACTCGCGGGCCGCGCTCAGGCTGAGGTCGCGGCGGCGAGTACACCGGCCATCGCCTTCCGGGCGGTCACCAACAACGTGAGCGATTGGGCCACGGCCTCCGCGTTCACCGGCGACTTTGACGGCGACGGCAAGGCCGACATAGCCGGCTGGGATGCTTCGCTATCGGCCTGGCGACTGTGGCACTCCGACGGCTACAACACGGCGCTGACCTTCAGCGAATACACGCACAACCTGCCCGCAGCGCTGGGCAGCAACACAGCGCGACTGCTCGGCGACTTCGACGGCGACGGACTGGACGACATAGGGTACTGGGACGGCACTTCGTGGCAGTTCCTGCGCGCGGTCGGCGCCAGTGGTTCATCGTTCAGCTTCACGCCTGTTACCAGCAACCTTGGCAGCCTGGCCGCGGGCAACACCAGCCAGATCCTGGCAACCGACTTCGACGGCGACGGAAGGACCGACTTGCTGGCCTGGAACGGCTCGCTCTGGGAGTCGTACATCTCCCAGGCCGCGGGATCCGCCTTCGACTTCAGCGCTGTCAGCAACACGCTGGGCGGGCTGGCCGGCGGCAACGCGGCAGCGCTGATTGCCGGCGACTTCGACGGCGATGGACTGTCCGACCTGGCGGCCCGCAACCAGGCCAACACAGGTTGGATCGTGCTGCGCAGCAGCAGCCTGGCCGGCGGCGCGCTGGGCTTCGACCAGCTTGCCAGCAGCCTTAGCCCAGACGTGACGTCCTCGGCAGCCGACCGCAGCGCCGACTTCAACGGCGACGGCAAGACGGATGTGCTGGCCGTAGTGGACGGCGAGGCAGAGGCGTGGCTGGGCAAGGGCCTGAACACCTCGATGCCGTTCCAGGTGGTGGCCAACAACGTCCTGCAGTTCTCCGGCCAACTGCTGGCCAGCGGGCTGACGGGCGACTTCGACGGCGACGGCAAGGATGACTATGTTTCGCCCGACACGGCCGGCAGCGGCTGGGTCTTCCAGCTTGGCGGCGAAAGCGCCGTCCGCGTCGTAGACGACGACTACTGCGCGACCTGCACCAACGACGGCCTGACCTGGGGCGTGGATGCCTTCGCCGATCTGCAGCCGGCGTTGGATGCTGCCTGGTTTGCCGACACGGTCTACGTGCAGCCGGGCACCTACAGCAGTGCCGTCATCCACGCGGGGCGGGACCGGCTGACGATTCAGGGTGCGGACGCCGACGCGGTGTTCATCGACGGCGGCGGCAGCACCGGCCTGCTGGTCTTCCCGCCCAGCGACCAGACCGTCATCTACCCCGACATCCGCGGCGTCACGCTGCGCAACCTGACGATCTCCAACGTCAGCACCGGTGTGCAGATCAACTACGGCGGCGATCCGGCCAGTGCAACCCTGTCCGACGGCGACAATATCCGGCTGCGCAACCTGCTGGTGTACCTCGATCGGACCACCAGCGCGGCTGTGCAAGTGCTGCAGTCCGCCGTGTCACTGCGCCATCTGACGCTGGTGTCCAACGCCCCGGGCGCGCACCTGATCGTCAGCCAGCCCGGCCTGCTGTCCAGCAACGCCATCTACCTTCAGGACAACCTGTTCGTGGCGCTGCCCAACACGGCGCCCCTGCCGGCCTGGTGGGGCGACGCCAACGGCAACGCCGGGCCGACCCTGAACAGCCACAGCGGCTTCGCCAGCGTCAACGGCCAAGCCGGCGACTGGAGCGTCGCGCCGGCCGGCAATCCGGCGACGTTGATGACGCGCGACGAGGCAGCGTTCATGGACTGGAGCCAGCAGGTCTTCCGGCTAGGCGCCAATTCGGCAGCCCATGGCCTGGCATCGGATGGTAGCGACCTGGGCTACTACACCTACCGCGCCCCGGTAACGGTAAACCCGTCGTTCTGTTCGAACTGCGACAACAACGGACTGACGCTGGGCGTTGACGCCTTCACGACCATCGGCGATGGGATCGCCTCCGGCGCGCAGCAAGTCCTGATCGATCCCGGCGTCTACCGTGAGCGGGTGGCGCTGGTCAACGGCGTGTCGCTGTTCGGCAGCGGCGCGGGGCTGACCGTTCTCGCGCCGCCCGGCCCTTCGACAGGCTCAGGGCACGCCCCAGGCTCAGGGCAGGCTTTGGTGAGCGCCGAGAACACCCGACTGGCCGGCCTGGCTTTGATGACGGTCGCGGGCGAGGGCAGCGCAGATGGTGTAATTGTCGATGGCAAAGGCTCCCTGACGGTACAACGCGCCATCATCCGCAACACCGGCACGGCCATCAGCGTGACCGGCAGCTCGGCGCTGGCGACGCTGGTCAACGACACGCTGGTGAACAACGACGACGGCGTTGCAACGGCCGACTGCGGCAGCATCGACGTGCGCAACTCGATCCTGGCCTTCAATCAGGAAACAGCGCTAGGCTACGAAGACTGCGCGACGACCGCGCTGCACACCTACAACCTCTACTGGCGCAACGGCCACGACTTCGCGATCGACGGGAGTTTCGTGGATCAGCCCGGACCGGGCGAGATATTCGCCGATCCGCGCTTCAGCGACGCCGACAACGAGGACTTCCGCCCGCTGGCCGACTCGCCAGCTGTGGATGCCGGTGATCCCAGCGACCCGGCGCCGCCCGGCAGCGGCGAGCGCATCGACCTTGGCTACGCCCAGGCCGCCGAGGCGTCGGTCTACGCCAGCAAAGATTACTGCGAGCAGTGTCTCAACGACGGCCTGGCAGTGGCAGGTGACGGCCTTCGACGCGATCCAGGACGCGGTGGACAACGTGCCCGGTATCGCCGGCCTCTGGACGGTGGGCGTGGCCGGCGGCAGCCGGGCCGAGCCGGCGGTCTATCACGAGCACGTGCAGCTTCCGAGCGGCGTGCGTCTGGTGGGCGAGGGCGCGGACACGACCGTGATCGACGGCGACGACAGCGGCTCCCCGCTGGCGCTGGAGGACGTCACCAACGTCGAGGTCCGCGGCTTCACCATCACCAACGGCGGCGAAGACCCCGGCGACGCCGGCATCGCGGTCACCGGTTCGTCCAACCAGATCACAATCACCCGCAACATCATCGGCGGCATCTCGCCCGACGATCCGGGGCTGGCGGGCAACGGCAACGCGGGCGTGCTGTTCGCCGGCGGCGCCACCGGTTCGGTCCAGTTCAACACGGTTGTCGTCAATTACGGCAGCGGCGTCTTCGTAGCCGACCCGACCAGTTGGGCCGATGTGCGTTACAACATCGTCGCCTTCAACGACGCCGGGCTGGACAACAGCGGAGGCGGGCAGATCTTCACTGACTACAACCTGCTCTACAACACCGACCCCGGCTGGTGTACGACCTGCCAGAACTACACCGGCTCGGTGTCGCCGGGTGCACACGACATCACCGACCAGAACCCGGCCTTTGCCAGCTCCGACCCCGGCGATGGCAACTACCACCTCACGACGGACTCGCCGGCGCTGGACGCGGTGCCGGGCGCGCTGGCCGGCGACGTGCCTGCGGGCGGCGGCGACAACGCGGACATGGGGTATGACGAGCTGCTGGCACTGCCGGTGACACTGCTGCTGGGTAAGGAGGGCAACTCCTGCGCGCTGGGCAACTCGGGCATGGCAGCGGTGGCGGTCGGCGTCAGCTACGTCACCGACCCCAGCCTGCCGGGCAACCAGACCCCGCCCAGCACCTGGATCACGCCCACGCTGGCGACGCCGGGCGACACCGGTTCGTACTGGAGCGCGGACATACCGTTTGGCGAGGGCAGCGGCCTGTACCGCGTCTACACGCGGCCGGTGGACGAGGCCGGCAACCGCTCCGACGACCCGCGCGAACTGGTATCGCCAGGACGTTACGGTGGTCAACCAGGCGCCAGAGGTGGCACTGATCCAGCCCGCGGGCCACATCACCGTTACCGCGGCTGCGCTGCACCTGCTGGCCGCTGTGACAAGCACGCTGGACGCGCCGCAGGTCACGTTCCTGGTGGACAGCCAGGCGGTGACAGCGACGGCTACGCTCGGTGGTCTGTACAGCGCAGCCGTGCCGCTGGCCAACGGGCTGCACAGCGTGCAGGTTCAGGCGGCCGACGCGGTGGGCAACACAGCGCAGTCGCCGCAACGGTCGGTGCTGGTCATCACTGTCGCCAACCAGGCGACGCTGACCGATCCTGCGCCGGGCAGCGCGGTGGCATCCACGAGCGTGCCGCTGGAGGGATACGTCCATTTCCTGGGCACGGCCGGCAGCGGGCAGGTGGAGGTACTGGTAGATGGAATGTCGCAGGGCGATGCAACGCTGGCCGATCCCTCGGCGCTGCGAACAAGCTGGACCAAGACGGTCACCCTGTCGGACGACGGCGACCACACGATCACCCTGCGCGCCAGCCGGCCGGGCGGATCAGGTGGCAGCAACGACGCAAACACGACGCTGACCCTGGATACAATCGCGCCTGAACTGAGCATCGACCCGGTGAGCGGCGTCATCAATCACAACACGACCTTCACCGGCGAGGCCAGCGACCCTTCGACGGGCTCAGCTCACGGAAGCGGGTTGGCCGGCGTCGATGTCAGCCTCAACGGCGGACACAGTTGGCAGCCGGCCGCGCTGGTCAGCGACGGCACGTGGTCCTACGTCTGGCAGCCACCGGCCGAACAGGATTACGCGGCCTTCCCGATGCGGGCAAGAGCCACCGACCGCGCCGGTAACGTCACCGTTGCATCGCTGGCGCCGCCTGTGGACAACCAGCCGCCCGGCGGCCTGTCGCCGGTCACCTTCAGCCCGGCCGAGGGAAGCTATGTGGACGGTACAACCACCTTGCAGATAACCTGGTCCGATTTGACCGACGGCAGCGGCAATGCCAGCGTGCTGGCCGCGGTGGATCAGGTCTCGAACACCGTGCCCAGCCAGGTCGCCAGCGGCAGCAGCTACAGCGCCAGCCTCGGCGGCACGGGCACGTGGTACGCGCACCTGATGACGAAGGACTCGGCCGGCAACACCTGGCTGCGCCACTTCGGGCCGTGGACGGTGGCCGGAGCAACGCGCGCGAGCCTGCCGCAGCAGTCGATCGTCGTCGATGGCCTGATCGATGTCCAGCACGGTGAGTGGGTCACTGCTACGGAACGGCTGGACGATGACCTGCGGCCCGCCGGCCAGCCGCAGGAGTTGTACGCCATCTGGGACGACAGCTACTTCTACACCGCCTGGCAGGGCGCGCTGTGGGCGCTGGACGGGACGCTGGCGGTCTACCTGGACGTGCGGGACGGCGGGACGACCGATGTCCTGACTGCGAACAGCGTCAACCTGGGAATCGCTCCGTTGCCGATGGCTGCGGACAATGCCGTGACGGTCAGCGGCCCGAACGCCGGCGCCCTCTGGCAGTATGTGGACGGCAGCGGCTGGCAGCCCGACCCGACCGGTGGTCTGGCCTACGCGCACTCGAACAGCGCGGGTACGGAGATACGCCTGCCGCGCGCGTTGGTCGGGTCAGGACCGGTGCACATGCTGGCCGTAGCAGTCGACAACCAGGGCGAGATGTGGAGCGCGTTCCCGACCAGCAACAGCCTGACGGCCGCGGCGACGGCGGCATACGCCTGGAACGACCTGGCAACTGCACTGCCGCCAAACGCCGGCCAGCCGGTAGCTCACCACGTGACGCTGGGCATAGGGACGCTCCTGGGAAGCCCCAGCCTGGTAGGTCCCGGCTCAGAGCTGGGCTACCTGATCCAGGTCAGCAACCAGGACAACATGCCGCTGTCCGGCGCAATGATGACGCTGCAAGCGGGCGAGGGGATGGGATTCCAGGAGGTCTTTGGCGCCGTCTGCCAGAACTGCCCGCCCGGCGGCACGCCTTGGGTAGTCGAGCTGCCGGCAGTCGCTGCCGGCCAAACTCAGACCGTGGAGGTCCGGGCGCAACTTGGACAGGACCTGAGCGGGCTGAACAAAACGACAGCGACCGCGACAATCAACCTGACGGACGGCAGCTCGCAGCGCGCCGCCTACACGACTGCGGTCGATTCGGAGCCGCCCAGCGTCACCATCGGCGGTGGAGACACGATCCGCTCAGGCGCGCAGACGATCCGCGGCTCGGCCCGCGACGCGGGCATCGGCGTGGATCAGGTGCGCTGGCGCCTGGCCGGACAGGCCGGCTGGCAGGCTGCCGACGGCACGCGCGCCTGGAGCTTCCAGGTCGATGTACCGCCATCAGGCACGCTGAGCGTCGCGGTGCAAGCCATCGATGCCTTCGGCAACGAGAGCGCGATTCAGCCGGCCGAGCTGCTGATCGACAACGTGGCGCCGATCGTTGAGTTCTCCCCGCCGCCGGTGTTGGGAGGAACGACCGTCCTCGTCAACGGGGTTGCGCACGATCCGGAGCCGTTCGGCGGGGATATCCAGTCTGTGGAGCTGCAGATCAACGAAGACGGGCCAACACTCACGGTCAACAGGCCGTTCCCGGTCAACCCGGTGGGGTACCGTATGTGGCACATCGTCCAGAGGCTGCCAGATGTCGAAGGCGAGGAGTTCCAGGTGCGCGCCTGGGCCATCGATGCCGCCGGCAACGTGGGTGAGCCCACCGACTGGCATACTGTCATCGTCGACTCGCTGCCGCCGCGCACCATCATCGCCGCGCCGGAAGAAGGTGACCTGCTGGGGCCGGGATCGACGCTGGTCTGGGGCATCGCTCAGGACGGCTGGGGTATCGATGAAGTTCAGGTCAGCGTGAGCGGCGGCGCGTGGCAGGCGGCGGCCATCGGTGACGAGGCACGCGCTCTGGTCAATACTGCTGGCCGGCAGCCGGGTGTTCCTGAGAACGCGGTTCTCTGGGCGCTGACGGTCTCGCTGCCGGTGCAGACAGGTCCCGTCGTCATCCAGGCACGGTCAACGGACTGGGCAGGCAACGTCGAATCGCCGGCGCAGAAGGTGCGGGCCGGGAGCGCCGCCAGCCGGATCTGGCTACCGATGGCGCCGATAACTCAACAGTAGCGACCAGTTCGAGAATCAGAAATCGAGAGGCACCCGCACGATCGCGTACGGGTGCCTCTTTAGTTTTTGTGGTTGCGAAGGAGAGATGTCACAATAGAACCACTGGTCCCAAAACCTGCACGGCAAAGGAAGCAAACCCATGGATCAATCGCCCAAACCAGTTGGCAGCCCTTTCACCCTCGGGATTTTCAGCGAGTTGCTTGCCAGCCTGTCCGAACGCCAACCAGACGCGGTTCTGGACTTTGTAGACTTGGCCGCGGACGAAGTTCTGTTTCGGCAGGGCGACGCCGGCGACCATATGTATGTCCTGCTGGCCGGAGCGGTGGGCGTGCGCCTCAGGCACAACGACGGCACTGAAACCGTGATCGACGAACTGGCGCCGGGAGCCGTGGTTGGGGAGATGGCCATCCTCAGCGGCGCCAGGCGGTCGGCGACCGTGTATGCGCTGGTGGACAGCCAGCTTGCACGTCTCAGCGGCTCTGCGCTGGAGGGGCTGGGCAGCGAGCAACAGCATCAACTGGTGGCGGACAGCGTGCCGCGCTGGCAGCGCGTGCAGTTGGCCAAGTCGCTGACGGCACTTTTTGGCGATCTGGATGCCGCGTCGCTGAAGGCGCTGCAGGAACAGGTGGACTGGCAGCATCTTGCCGCCGGCGAAGTCCTCTTTCGACAGGGCGATACCTCCGACGGCATGGTCGTTGTGATCAATGGGCGGCTGATCGTTGCGGTGCTCGAATCGACAGGGGAGTCGCGGGTTGTCGACGAAATCGGTCCGGGCCAACCGGTCGGTGGTTTCGCGCTGCTGACCAACGAACCACGCTCGGCAACGGTCTATGCCGCGCGCGCCACCAACGTTGCCAGAATCAGCAACGCTATGTTTGACCATCTGGCGCGTCAGCATCCTGATCTGATGCGCAGGCTGGCAGGCGTCATCGTGACGCGATTGCAGCAGCAGTTGGGGCACAAACAGGCTCAGAAGTCCGCGACACGTAATGTGGCGCTAGTGCCATCCAGCCCGAATGTCGACACGTGGCAGTTCGCTCAAGAGCTGGCCGGCGCATTGGCGCGCTTCGGAACGGCCGCCGCGCTGGACGCTGCCAGTTTCGACACTGCGATCAACCGCCCCGGTGCGGCCAACACGTCGCTCGACGACGCGACCTATGCCGCGGTGACTGCGTGGATGGAAGAATTTGAGAGCGACCACCAGTACATCCTCTATGTGGCCGACCATGAACCATCTCAGTGGACCCGGCGGTGCATCGGTCAAGCGGATCGCGTGCTGATTGTAACCGATCCGCGCGCTGCCCCGGAGGCCGGCGCGGCAGAGCAAGTGCTCGATGAACGCGAGATGCCGGTTCGCACCGAACGGGTCTTCTGGCACCCGCCCGCGACCGACCGGCCAAGGGGAACGGCTGGCTGGCTCGGTGTCCGCCAGATCGACGCGCATTACCACGTGCGCCAGGGAACGACGGGGCACATGGAGCGCCTGGCTCGCCGGCTGACGGGCAACGCCATCGCGCTGGTGCTCAGCGGCGGTTCAGCCTACGGCTTTGCGTACATGGGCGTCTACCGGGCGATGCTGGAGACAGGCATTCCCATCGACTACGTTGGCGGAACGAGCATGGGCGCAATTATCGGCGCTGGGATCGCCCAAGAGATGCCGTACGGGGAGTTTGAAGATCTGGCAGCATTCAGTGGCAAGCTGGGTGTCTTCGACGTCACGTTGCCGCTGGCCGCCCTGACCGCCTCCGACCACATGACCCGCATCTGCCAGCGCGGCTGTGGCGACCTGCTGATCGAGGACCTGTGGATACCATATTTCTGCGTGTCCACCAATCTCACCAGCGCGGAGCCGATGATACACGAGCGCGGCTCTCTGTGGCGCGCTGCCAGGGCATCGGCTGCAATTCCTGGTGTGTTCCTGCCAATGGCCGAGGATGACAACGTCCTGGTGGACGGCGCGGTAATGAACAACTTCCCGGTTGATATCATGGCCGAGCGCTGCGAAACACAGCACGTTATCGGCGGACTGGTCATGCCGTACCGGGAATTCAAACGCCAATATGACTATGACGCCAGCCTGTCCGGCTGGACAATCCTGCTGAATTGGCTCAATCCATTCCGCAAGCGGCTGCGAGCACCATCGCTGCTGGCAACTCTGTTGCGTTCCATGGACATCAATGGACAGCGCCTGACCAAAGACCAGCAGGGCGCGGTCGATCTATTGATCCTTCCCAACGTAAAAGGGTTCGCGTCTTCGGAATTTGACAAGTGGAAACCGCTGAGCGAGATCGGCTATGACGCCGCCATCGAACCATTGCGGAAATGGAAGGAAAAGACAGGGATGTAGGAGGGGGAGAGAATCGCGGTTGATGGCGGTGAAAGTCACCTGACACAATCCGGTCACGGGACGGCTACCGGCAAGGCTACGGCACAATTACGCTTCGCACACCACCTGCCCCGTAGGTTGACATGTGATCCATGACTGCGTTAATGGCATCGGCATCCAGGGGGACCGTCTCAGTCACCACTGGCGCCAGATTCAACGCGCCGCAGCGAACGAACTCCGTCAACAGCGGAATCTCCGACGCGAGGTGGTCGGAGCAGCCGATGATCTCGGCCTCGCGGTTGATGATTTCAGCGTAGGGATAGATCGGCACCGGCTGGTTGCCCAGGCCGACCGCCACGACCCGCCCGAAGGGCGCGAGGCTGGCAATGGCCGGGCGCATAGTGGACGGCAACCCCACCAGATCGAGCGCGACATCGACGCCGCGGCCGCCGGTGGCTTGCCTGATTGCAGCCGCGGGATCGCCGCGTCCAGCGTCCACCGGCTCGGCACCCAGTTGGTCTGCCAGCGTTAGCCGGCCTTTATCCAGATCGACGGCAAAGACCCGCAGTGCGCCCAACGAGCGCGCCAGTTGGATGGCTGACATCCCCAGCCCGCCCGCGCCGAAAACCGCAACCGTCTCGCCGGCCTGCAAGCGCCCCTTGCGCAGGGCATGAAAGGCGGTGGCGGAAGAGCACATCATCACCGCACCCTGGTCGAAAGGTATCGCGTCGGGCAGGGGAAAGACGCTGCGCGCCGGGACGACGATGAACTCGGCATAGCCACCGGCGCGGTGCTTGCCCAACATCTGGCCGCGCACGCAGAACTGCTCAGCGCCCTGGTTGCAGTACGCGCAGTGCCCGCAGGTTGCCATGTAGTGCAGACAGACGCGGTCGCCAGGCTGCCAGCCGGACACCGCACCACCCACCCGCTCGACCACACCGCTAACCTCGTGCCCCAGCGTCATCGGCAGGGGCGTGACAGGCGAGACGCCGGCGCGGTAATGGACATCCGAGTGGCAGATGCCGGCCGCCCTGACGCGCACCAGCACGTCCAGCGGCCCAACGTCGGGCAGGGAAACGTCGCGCAGTTCCAGCGGACGGTTGGTCTCGATTAATTGGATGGCTTTCATGATAGCGGATGGCTGATAGCAGATGGCAGGTTGCAGGTAGCGAGTAGAGCGAAACTGTGTCCGACATCCGGCCTCGGACCTCTGTCCTCGAACCTTCGGTTACTGGTTACTGTCGGCAAGTCCGCCCGCGCCGGGCTTGCCCTCGGAGCGGTTGTCGTAGAATCGTGTGGTCGGATAGGCGAAGTCGATGTCGGATTCGGCGGCGAATACGACCAGCACGTTCTCCCAGATGACATGTTCCAACACACGCGGCTGGCGCACCTCGCACAGGAAGCGCATGGTCAGTTCAACGCCGATGTCCACGACACGCGTAAAAACCACCGGCTGCATCGTACCTGTCTTGACCATGAACTGCTCGTTGGCCTTACGCAACTGCTCTTCAGCGGCCGGCCCAAACTCACCCGCGTGGCGGCGAACGATCTCCTCTAGCGCTGTCTTGGCCTTTTGCCAGTTGCTCTCGAAAGTAACGACTACCGGAATCTCATGCCAGATGAACTCGAAGGCCATGTTCTCGTTGACCAGCTTGTGCGAAAAGATGTAAGCGTTGGGCACCTGTATGATGCGGCCCGTGCTTTGGCGCGGGCCCCTGATGCCGTCGCCCACTTCCAGCATCGAGAAGACAAACGGGCCGATATCCACCACGTCGCCGCGCACGTTGTCGATGCCAACCCGCTGGCCGACCTGCAACGGTTTGCGCCACACGATATAGGCCCAGCCGCCTATGTCCACAATGGGATCGCGCATGGCAATGGCCAAACCGGCTCCGACGATGGCGATGACCGTGGCCATGTTGCCAAAGCCGTCCAGCCAGATGGCCACAATCAGCACCATGATCAACAGCCACATCACATAGCCGCTGGTTTTTGCCCACCGGTAACGGACCGCTGGATCGTTCGTTCGCCCAGCAACAAAGCGGCGAAACGCATAACGCGCGACGAACAGACCGATCACCACCGCCAGCGACATCAACACCTTTTGCAGCAGCGCCGCCGTGCTGGTGGTTTGCAGGTAGACCTGCAATTCCTGAAGAGCATCTTGAGTTGGCAAAAGGTTTACCTTCCAGCGGCGGGCAATACCCGGGCAGCGGCCGCGAACAACGGATCGTCCGGCGCAAGCTCGGCAGCCGCGGCCAGATCAGCGGCGATCTGCGGGTCCGTCGGATCGGCCAGATAGGCGCCCCAGGCGCGCACAAAGAGAGCGGTTGCCAGGTCGGGCTCGACCTCCAGTGCGGCGGCGGCGCTTTGTGTCAGATAGCTGCTGAGTTCCGCCTGCCAGCCTTCGCCTACGGTTCCCACGATCAGCGGGCTGGCGGAGCTGAAGATCTGTTCCACGGGCAGGGGACGCATCAGGTCAACTGCAGCGCCATAGTCGCCGTAGA
The DNA here is from genome assembly GCA_963707275.1 of uncultured Chloroflexia bacterium. Classification (GTDB taxonomy): domain Bacteria; phylum Chloroflexota; class Anaerolineae; order JAAEKA01; family JAAEKA01; genus JACKBK01. The sequence continues at coordinate 432,934 of CAVPPH010000013.1, read as the reverse complement.
ACACGTTGCTTAGCAGTGGATAGGGGCTGTCTTGCAACGCGGCAAGTTGCGCGTCGTGGTTGAGTTGGATCAACGCCTGGTTCCAACGCAACGAGCCGGACGGAGTCGGCAGGTCATCGTCACCGGCCAGCGCCGCGGCCTCTTTGATGGCTGCTAACGCGTCGGGCCAAAGGCCGGCCTGGGCAAGCTGCACGGCGCGGCTGTTGGCCTCGTCGGGTGGCGTGCCGCGCTGGCCCATCATCAGCGCCGATATCCCGACCGGCACCATCTCGTCGCCCAGCCAGGTATAGACGCTGAAGTAAGGATGGCGAACGCCGCAGGCATAGCAGAAGACGTAGTACTCGGTAGCGTTGAGCACCACGTCGTGCATCCCGTCGCCATTGAGATCAGCCAGATAGCCGGCCCCCGGACTGGCCGAGGCGCCACCGATCTCCTGGCGCAGCGTCTCTCCGTCGAAACTGAGGACCTGGAACGTGCCGCTGTGCGCGCCCACACCACCATCCACGGTCAACCAGATGCGCTCCGGGTCGATCTCGGCCCGAGCGACACCGCCCGGCGAGACGAAATCCGGTCCCATCTCCAGCAGCGGATCGCCGGCCATGGCCGTGCTGCTGATGTCAAGCTGCGCCAGCTCTTTCCAGCCGTCAGCGACTGGCGTGTAGATCGCCACGAAGTGGCCGGGCGGCGGATCGAGGTCGAAGTTGCGCATTCCGGTGCTATAGACGGCCCACAGCGGCGTGCCGTCCAGCGCGCCGAGATCGATCGCGCTCAATCCCTCGTACACATCGGTAGTAGGCTGGGCCGCGTGCACCGCGGCGATCAACGCATCGTGCGCTGCGCTGGTAGCCGTGACGGTACCGGTCGGTGCGACCGGATCACCCGGCGCGCACTCGCCACGGAAGTAGGCCCACTCGTCGCACTCGCTGCCGGCGGCGAAGACGCAGTAGCCGGTCTGATTGCCGGCGGCGTCGGAGCGGATGTCCAGCGTGCCGCCCTTCTCCGCACAGTAGACCGACGCGGGATTGGCCAAACCTGGCGCAGACGTTGCAGCCGGCTGACCGCCGGGCGCGGCACTCGCCGCGCAAGTAGGCCCACTCGTCGCACTCGCTGCCATCGGCGAAGACGCAATAGCCGGCCTGGTTGCCGGCGGCGTCGGAGCGGATGTCCAGCGTGCCGCCCTGCTCCGCACAGTAGACCGAGGCGGGGTTGGCGAGGCCCGGCGGTGCTGGAGTCGCCGCCCCATCGGCGGGCACGACCATCGGCTGGCCGGCCACGCAGCCGGCCAGCGCCAGGATCGTGGCAAATGCGACAACGATTGCGATCGGCAGTGCTAGCTTTGTTAGTTTCATGGGATCAGTTGTCTCCTTTGTTCGACAGCACCCGGTGCACTGACAGATGGCATCTTCGGCACTACGGACTGGCTGAACGACGTGTCTCTGCCTACGTCGCCGAAGGCGCCACCTGTGTCGGCACTAGACGCTCCCGGTCGACGCCGGGGCCACGATCACGTGCACGCCGCCCTCGTCCGCCAGTTGCGCCGCGAATTGGTCGATCTCGCCGAACTTGAAGACGTTGCGTGTCGGGCTGCGGGTCGGGCTGCCCATCACCAGCACTTGCGCCTTGGTTTCGATGGCCAGTTGGAGCAGATGTTTACGGATGTTGCCCTCGCGCACAATGAAATCCACGTCGGTCACGCCCCGGCGTCGGGCGCGGTCGCACAGGATGAGCATCGTGAAGGTGCCCATCTCCCTTAGTTCGTCGTAGACGATGCTCAGCGGGCCGATGGTGGCGTGCTGCAGAAACTCGGCATCCATGATATGAAAGAAAGTCAGGCGCGCGCCCGTTTCCAGCGTCAGGTCGATGGCGCGCGTGACAGTCTCACGACTCTCGGGACCGCCGCGGATCGCACAGATGATTTGAGTTGGCGTTGTTTGCATGAACGAACCTCTACGGGCAAGGTCGCGCTACCTGGGAAGCACGATAAAGCGCAACAACAGCCAGATCGTCGCCAGGCTGACCGTGATCAGCAAGGCCGGAAAGCCTTTCCTGAAGAAGTAGCCGTAGGAAATGGTATAGCCGGCTCGCTCGGAGATACCGGACGTCACCATGTTGGCGGACGCGCCGATCAGCGAGCCGTTGCCGCCCATGGCAGATCCGACCGACAGACAGTAGAACAAAACCTTGGAGTTTGCACCGGGAATGGTGAGGGTCAGGTAGCCGATCACCGGCAGCATGGCCGCCGTGAAGGGAATGTTGGCGATGATGGTTGACAGGAACGCGCTCAGCCAGATCACAGCCAGCATCGCCAGCACCAGGTTGTCGCCGACCAGCCGGCCGATCAGTTCGGCGATGAAGCTGATCAGACCCACCTCCTGCACTGCGCCGACGACGACGAACAGAGCGATGAAGAACACCAGTGTCGTCCAGTCTACCGCCTCGATCATCTCCTCGATGTCAGGCTTGATCCAAAGTAGCAGAGCGGTCGCGCCCAGCAACGCGGTTACCGCCGGAACGAGGTGAACGTGCTCGCCGAAGATGAACAGCAGCAGCATCCCGGCGCCCACCCAGGCAGCCTTGCGCAGATGTTCCGGCTCGGTGATGCGAGCGCGCTCGGCCAGTCTCTCCATCAACAGCGGCGACGCCTGGCCACCGGACGTCAGCGAGCGGCGGTAGATCAGCAAGCAGTAGATCATCAGACCGGCCAACGCCATCAACACACCGGGCGTCAGGTTGCGCAGGAAGTCGTTGAACGAGATACGGGCATAGGAGCCGATCAGGATGTTGGTCGGCGTGCCGATCAGGGTGCTGATGCCGACGACGTTGGATGCCAGCACCTCGGGTATCAGCAGCGCCAGCGGCGTGATGCCGATCGCCAGCGCAATCTGCACGCTGATGGGCGTCATCAGCAGCATGGTGGTCACGTTGTCGAGAAAAGCCGAAGCAACGCCGGTCACCACCATGAGGATGAGCAGCAAGAGCCAGGTGCGGCCGCGCGACAGGAGGTAGGCCCGGTACGCCATCCACTGGAAGATCCCGGTGCGCTCCACCACCGCGATCACAATCATCATGCCCATGATCAGGAAGATCACGTTCCAGTCCACGTAGGTGAGGGAGCGGCGAAAGTCGAAGATGAACAGGTTTTCGTTGAGCGCGCCGCCCAGATAGCTGACGCCTAACACGGTGACCATGCCCAGCAGAGCGGCCAGCGCGTTGTGTAGCCGTCCCGTGGCGATCAGCACCAGAACAGCCACAAAAACCAGAGCTGCGATCCAGAACGAGGCGTCGATCTGGCGCAGCAACACGGTGTCGTCGATGGCGACCGTCTCACCGGCGCGCAGCGTCGCCATTTGGTCGGCGTCCAGAACGATGCGGGTCTCCTCAAAGTGCGGCCGGTGGATCTTCAGGGTCAGCGCGCCGGTCGCGGGCGTGGCCGGCGCAAGGGCAAAACGGCCATCCGGCTGTGTTGCCGCCTCAGCCAGCGGCTTCTCATCATCGCCGGCCGTGGCCGTCACGGCCGCGCCGACTACCGGAATCTGCTGGCGGTCGAACACACTTCCCGTGATCAGCGGCGCCGGTTCGCCCGGTTGAGCAATAGCCCGCGGCGTCAATCCGGCGACTGCCAACAGCGCCAGCCCCAGCAGCGCAGCCAGTTGCCACACTGCCCGGCGGTTCATGGCCCGTCTCCGCCGGCCATGACCACCGTGGCGCCAGTAGTAGCTTGCAGATGTTCAGCGTACGCCGGGAGATGCTCGTGGGAGAATACGTTCTCCTCGTTCTGGGGCTTGGGAACACCGATGATCAGGTAGTCAGCCTGAAGCTCGCGACAGAACGCCGCCATTTCCTCCAGCACGTTGCCGTCACGCACCGCGCCGTCTGCTTCCACGCCGGCCACGCCGGCCGCATCCTGGGCGCTCAGCAGGATGAACTCACCCATGTCGCGCAGTTCCTGTGAGATGACCTGGGTCCGGCTGCTGGCCGTGCGAGCAAGAAAGTCCAGATTGACCACGTAGAGAAAATGGATCGGCAGACCGCTCTCACGCGCCAGCTCAATGGCCCGGTCGATGGTCGGCCCGCTCTGCGGACCGCCGCGAATCGCGCACACGATGCCTGCCATGGTGCACCTCCTCCGAGTGCGTCACCGGAAGTCGGCAGCCGGCTCCGGTTTGTTGTCGAGGATGCCCTCGATGCGTTGCATGACCTGGTCGTCCAGCTTGGCCACCACGTCCAGCGCCCGTATATTTTCCACCACCTGCTCAGCCCGGCTCGCGCCGGTAATGACGGTACTGACGTTGGGATTCTTGAGGCACCAGGCCAGGGCTAGTTGCGCCATGGTGCAGCCCAACTCGGTCAGCAAGCGGCGCGAGCTGGCGGGTCTTGGCCGTCCATTCCTTGCCTTCCGCGCTTGTCAAGCCGGTCTCGCAGCCACTCGTAGCCATCAAGGCTCAGCCGCGAGCCTTCCGGGATGCCGTCGTTGTACTTGCCGGTCAGGAAACCGCTGGCGAGCGGGCTCCAGATGGTCGTGCCGAGACCGAACTCCTCGTAGAGGTGGGCGTATTCCTTCTCGACCCGCTCGCGGATGAGCATGTTGTACTGCGGCTGCTCCATGCTCGGCGGAACCAGATGCTCACGGCGGGCGATGCCGTAGGCTTCGGTGATCTGAGCCGCACTCCACTCGCTGGTGCCCCAGTAGAAGGCCTTGCCCGAGTTGACGATGTAGCTCATGGCCCGGACCGTCTCCTCGATGGGCGTGTGGATGTCAGGCCGGTGGCAGAAGATCAGGTCCACGTAGTCCATCTGCAGACGGGCCAATGCGGCATCGGTTCCCTCGACGATGTGCTTGCGCGACAGGCCGGAATCGTTGGGCCCGTCGCCACCCCAGAAGATCTTGGTCGATACGACCAGATCGCTGCGCTTCCAGCCGGCGCGCTTGATCGCCGCGCCCATGACGACCTCTGCTTCGCCGTTTTCATAGGCTTCGGCGTTGTCGAAGAAGTTGACGCCGGCGTCTTTTGCCACCTGCATCATTTCAAGCGCGACATCCACGTCGGCCTGCTTGCCGAACGTAACCCACGCGCCAAAGGATAGTGCTGAGACCTGAAGGCCTGACTTGCCAAGGCGTCTGTATTCCATGTCGTGCTCCTAGGTTGAATCTGCGTTATGTCGATGTTGCATGCTGGCGCGATGATCTGGTCGATCCGCCGCGGTCTGTCTGATTTTAGCACGACTCGCCCCGAATTCAGAATAGCCGCCGCGGCAGGCGACGTTTTTCACGACAGCAGCGGGCCATGGTATAATCACAACCGCGGCGGCTGGCTGTGTTGACTGGCCGCCGTTGACATGCAACTCAACTAAGGAAATCAGCAATGCGTTTGTTCAAGCATCACAGCAGACAGCCCCTTGCGCGCCGCACCTTGGTCACGGGCGGCCTGATGGCCCTCGCGTTGATCGCCCTCTCAGCCTGCGGCCCGGCAACGCCCGAGCCTGACGCCGCGCCATTGGTCCAACGCCCGACCTTCACGCCCACCAGCGCGGTCGATGTGCGCGCCACCGAGGCCGCGGCGGCCGAGGCCACCCAACTGGCCATGGTCACCGACACCCCGACCGCGACGCCGACCGCCATTCCTACGGACACACCGGCGCCGACTGACACGCCAGCGCCGACTGACACACCGCTTCCGACCGATACGCCCGTTCCGCCCACGGCAACGCCGCGTCCGCAGCCGGTGCAGCCGACCAGCCCGCCGCCGCCCACCAACACACCCGCTCCGCCGCCGCCAGCCGACGAGTGCGCCGGCATCGGCGGCGACGGCTGCAAGTTCAAGCTGCGTGGCGGTCCGGCCTTCACAGCCAACGGCGGCCAGGAACTGCGGCTGACGTTTGCCTTTGTCCACAGCGGACGCAACAACGAAGCACAGGGAAGCTACTTCGTTTGGCTTGAGAAGGAAGGGGTAGGCAAACTGCCGGTGTCCGACGCTGTGCGCAGCGTGGCAGGTGGACTGAATCAGGGGCCAAACGGCGGGTTTAACTACGACTTCAAGCTGGGTCTGGACCCCTTGGGTGGGAGTGTGGCCGGCTGCTATTTCGGATGGGTACTGGATGGCAACGGCGAACGCGACAGCCAGAACTTCCGCTTCTGCGTGCCCGATGGACAGGGCGAGGTCTACATTCTCTTCGACCAGGCGTAGACAAGAGTCGAACGTCCCCGGTACGCAAACAGCCGCTCGAATGTTTTCGGGCGGCTGTTTCTATGTGGACCATTTGCTGCTCAGGCGCCTGGCGCTTGGACTGGAGCCAGAGGCATCCTTGCAACGATGATGTCCTCACCACCGTGCAGCGTGAAGTGCCTGGCACCTTGGGATGGATAGTTACGTAAGCCTCTGTGCTGAGCCCTCGCTTATGCTTGAACTTCGGCTGTCTCAGGGGCTTCGCCGGAACTCAGGGCAGCACTTTCGGCCCCCCGCACGGCCTCAATCACCTCGGTCATCTTCAAGATGTCGTGCTTTATGTTGAGACCATCGAGCGCCCGGATCAGGCTCTTGATCATGTCAGGTGCGACAAGAATTGCCATCACGAAGCTTTCGGACGGATAATGCTGCAAGAGACTCTGGAGGCCATTCTTGATGGTTCGAAAATCGACACTAACCAGTGGCGTCTGTGCTGACGTGTTCATGGAGAGATCGCTGACGCCGACCAGTCCTAAATGGCCGCGCTCATCTTTGACCAGGACAGCGACATTGATGACCGCGAATTCGCTCGTTCGGACGGCTTCCTCCAGTGAACTCAACGCACTGTTCATTTCGGTGTGAAGCTTGAACGAAAGAACGACGTAGCTGAGTTTGCGCAATTCATCTTCGGCAATCACTTGGCCGGTTTCTGTAGACTTTGCTCCCATCCGCTCGCGAACCCGATCGAGCAGAAACTCGTTCTGGCGCGCACTCCAGGCATAAACGACTACTGTCTTCGCCAGCTTGTCCTGAAAACCCTGACGGCGATCATCCCACAACACCCAGAAGTAGCCGAGGCCAAAGGCAAAGAAGGACACGAAATAACCCAGGTAGCGAACCAACGAAGCTTTGAAGTTCATCTTGCGCCCGTTAAGTCGCACAACACGAACGCCAGCCACGTACTGGCCCACGGTCTGCCCACCCATCGACCAAAGGAGGATGAAGTAGGCTGGACCTGCCAGCAAACTGAGCATCGCCTGGGTGAAAATGACGGCAACGCACGTCCAAACGCCCCGGTCGACCAGTTGCACCAAGGAAGTTGTGAGCACAACGTTACACTGATTGACGTTGAAGTTCAGGAAATACTGCAACGGCAGGGTGATCGCGAAGTTCACGACCCAGATGATCCCGATCACGATCAGCAGGTCCAACACGAATCCGACGGCGCGACTGACAAATCCCGCGTATTGGCCGAGGAGGCCTCTACCGACCGTTTGCATCGTCGTCCTCCTTTCGGATGAAGTCGGATGGAATGACTGTCGCATCTGCCCGGCGCATCACCTCATAGGCAGGCGCTGGCAGATCGCCGCGCGGCGCCCGACCCAGCACCCTGCGGGCGATCATCTCGGCCACCGAATCAGCGGTGACGGTGCGCTCCCGTACGCCGTCCATCACCTGCCCTGCCAGCCCCAGACTTTGTCCCTGGATCAGCGTCTGGACGTTTTCAGGATGGGCATTGAGATACTCGATGTAGATGTCGCCCTGCGTGCGAACAAGCGCTTCGACCTGTTCAGAGTGGTTCTGCAAGTAGAACAGATACGCGCTGGCCTGCTTGCGGATAATCGCTTGCACTGCCGGATCGTCGGCCAGCTTGGGCAAAATCGCTTCGACCTGCTGATCGACCAGATTGGCAACATCCGGGTCGTCGGCCAGTTCAGGCAGGATCTGGTGCAACAAATCCTGCACCAATTCCACGACAGCCGGGCTCTGGCCCAGATAAGCAATTACGCCGTCGATAAGGGTCGTGAGGGTGCCGAGGGCCTGCTCCCTGCTCTCCAGAACCTCGACTCGCCCGGTTTGCTCCAGACGGTCGGCCTGTATCACCAGCGACTGGATAGCGGCAGCAGCCGCGCCTGTAACCCCGATCCAAGCCAGCGGTTTGCGCAACGGCGCGGTGGTGTCCCAGACCCGCCTGTTGACCGCAACCGACTTATCCACACCTCTGGCCACAAGACTTTGGGTCGCCATGGCAGCCCCAACCGCGGTGCTGAACGTGGAGTCAAAGCGATCCTCATCGGCATCAGTGACGGATGTCGAAGGAGCAGGCGACGGGGACGCCAGATCCTCGAACAACGAAGCTGGCCGGCGCACGACGCGTGCGCCGACAATCACCCCGCCCAGGCCAAGGCGCACCAGCGAGTGTACCAGACCGGGTTGCCTGGCATCCGCCGACTGGGATTGATCGTGTTCCGCATCAGATTGGTTAGTCGTCACCTTGTGTATCCTCGAAGTTCGGCCGCTCATTTGGCGACCGGCGGGTCCTAAGGACGCATCTATGAATTGGTTGCTGCTTTGGCCGGTCTTTGCGAAGCATCCTGAGGTTCCTCCAAAGGGTCTGACCGAGCCAGCACAGGGAGTTCATTTGTAGACGCGTCCTAAGCGTTTCAATCGTACCACAACGACGCCGTTTGTGGAAACCTGTATTTGCGCTCGAAGCTATTTGACAGTTACCTGTATCTGCTATAGATTTGCAGAAGTGAGCAGCGCATCTGCCATGGGCTGGTACAATCGTCCCAACCCATGGCAGATGCGCGTTTTGAGCCAACGCCAATCGGCCAACCGCGCCCAGGTGACAGGCACTTTGCGAAAGTGCGTGTCACCTAACCCGGCTCGACACGAATACCGATACAACATGACTACAACCCGTGTAACTAACCTGCTATCCGGCCTGTGCCGCGATGATTCGGGCAGGTGTCTGCGTCTGGCGGCAGCCTTCGCGGCCGTCTACATCATCTGGGGATCGACTTACCTGGCAATCCGGGTCGCGATCGAAACCATTCCACCTTTTGTCATGGCTGGCAGCCGCTTTTTCCTGGCCGGCGCGATCCTCTACGTCTGGTCAGCAACGCGTGGATCTGGCAGACCCAGTCGCGCCCACTGGCTCACGGCGGTGATCGTGGGCGGGCTGTTGCTGGCCGGCGGCAACGGCGCGGTCACATGGTCGGAACAGGAAGTGCCATCGGGATTGGCAGCGCTGGTGGTGGCGACGATCCCGATCTGGATGGTGCTGCTGGACGCCCTGCGGCCTGGCGGCACGCGACCCACCCGATTCACCATTTTGGGCGTTGCGATCGGTTTTTTGGGCATAGCCCTGCTTTTCGGTCCGGCCAACCTGAGCGCCACCGAGGGCATCCGTCCTATCAGCATGATCGTGCTGTTCTTCGCGCCGCTCTCCTGGGCCATCGGCTCGCTCTACTCACGCGGCGCACCCAAGCCGCAGGCGCCGCTGCAAGGGATCGGCATGCAGATGCTGTGCGGCGGCGCGTCTGCTGCTGATCGCGGCAACGGTGACCGGTCAGTGGGGTGAGTTCAAGCTGAGCGCTGTGTCGCCGGCCTCAGCAGTGTCGTTTGCGTATCTGGTCTTCTTCGGGTCGATAATTGCATACTCGGCATATATCTGGCTGCTGACTGCGACCAGTCCGGCCAAGGTATCGACCTACGCTTATGTAAATCCTATTATCGCCGTCTTGCTGGGCTGGTCGATTGCTGACGAGCCAGTCACGCCCTCCATGCTGGCAGCGATGGCGGTCATTCTTTTCTCGGTGACACTGATCAGCGGCGTGGCTGACCGGCGCAAGACAATTGCCACCGATTAGAACAAGGAATGGTCCGTCTCAGACTTTGAGGACACAATGGAATTACCGAGTTTCGGTACAATCAAATCGTATCTAGCCCCCCAGTTGGAGGCGCGCTCACACCCTGACAAGGGCGGCAACGGCGTCTTTGCCCGCGAGCCGGTCGGCGAGAGTACCTTGCTGGCGGTGTGGACAGGCGTGGTGATCAGCGAGGAACAGCTCGAAACCGTCCCTGCCGAAATCCGCGCCTACGTCGCGCAGATCGAGGAGACGCTCTACCTGCTTTCCCTGCCGCCCATCGAGCCGGCCGACTTCATCAACCATTCCTGCCAACCCAACGCGGGCATGAGCGGCCAGATTGGCATCGTCGCGCTGCGCGACATCCAGCCAGGCGAAGAGATCTGCATCGACTACGCGATGTGCGACGGCAGCCCGTACGACGAGTTCCGCTGTTCATGCGAAACGCCTGCCTGCCGCGGCCACATCACCGGCAACGACTGGATGCTGGCCGAGCTACAGGAACGCTACAACGGCTACTTCTCGCCCTATCTGCAGCGGCGCATCGACTGGCAGCGCGAATCGATGGGTCTGGTGGACGAGCCGCTGGAGTTTACGCTGCACGCCATCAACTACGGCACTGAGCTGATGGACGAAGCGCAGCGCATCATCGACACCGGCTGGCCGGAGTTCATGCTGCACGACGCGGTCGCCAACGAACACTTTATGGACCTCTATCGCAAGTTCCCCGACTACCAATTCGCGTTGATGACCCGCTCCGGCGGCAAAATTATTGGTGTCGGCAACAGCGTGCCGCTGACGTGGGACGGCGACCTGGCCGACCTGCCTGACGCGGGCTGGGACTGGGCGTTGCAGCGCGCGATGGCGGACTGGGAGACATGGGACGCGCCGCGCATCCAGTGTGCGCTGAGTATCACGCTGGCGCCTGAGTTCCGCGGCAAAGGCTACAGCACACAAATGGTGCAAGCAATGAAGTCCATCGGCGGGGCACACGGCTTTGATTACCTGATCGCGCCGGTGCGGCCCAGCATGAAACAGCAATACCCCCTGCTCCCCATGGAAAGCTACGCCCGCTGGCGCAATCCGGACGGGCTGCCCTTCGATCCCTGGCTGCGCGTCCATGCCCGGCTGGGTGCGGAGATCGTCGGCGTGTGCAGCCGCTCGATGCAGATATCCGGCTCGATCGGCGATTGGGAGCGCTGGACTGGCCTGACCTTCCACGATCAGGGGGCGTATCCGATCCCCGGCGGTCTGGTCCCGGTCGAAATCGATCAGGCCAGCGACCGCGGTGTTTATGTCGAGCCGAATGTGTGGATGGTGCATCGAATCTGGGAAGAGTAACTACTGCTGCTGCACGAGCAGAGGCCGCCGCGTGGTGCGGCGGTCTCTGCTCGTGCAGCAGCAATACGCTTCCGCTGCACGCTCTTCACGCCCCGTCAGATCGCGCGCATCCGGTTGTTTCTGGCATTGTGTTCTACCTCGGCTAACCCCAGCGCCTCCATCAGCGGCGGCACATAGTTGGCGAAGCGGCCACGCAGCCCTTTCTTCGTGCCGTACCAGCCGCCCACCGGGTTGTCAGCCGACCGCGCCCAGGCTTCCACGGTGCCTTCCTTGGCTTCTTTCTGCTCGTCAGCGCTGCCCAGCGGCATCCAGTCACCGTACTCGGTGAGCATCGCATGCAGGTCGTCCAGGCAACGCAGCAGGTAACCGAGCTGCGTCTTGCCGACCGTGCAGACCAGCGCCGGCGGGTCGGCCGTCTCGTCGCGGTACATCTGGTACTCTGACGTGCCGGGCGGCGTCAGCAGAATCCACGGGTCTTCCTTGGTTCCGGTTCCACGAACAGTTGAACTCGACATACACTCCTCTTTCAATTTCCGTACAATGGGTTCTTTGCGCTGGCAAGTGGGCCAGAGCGGCCGCTGGCCGCTGTTTTGAGCGCCAGTTGACCCCAGTATATCCACCGACGAAATCGTGTCAATCAGCGCGCAAAATCGGCCGATCAGCGTCCCCGCCCGTCTGCACCACCAACAGACCAGCGTTGAGCAACCGCGGCCGCGTCAATACATGGTAGCCCTGCTCAGCCAGCCGCTCGGCCGCGGCGCGGAACCACTGACGCGTCCCCCAGACCTGCATCGGCGCGGTTTCCAGCGCGGCCCGTTTCCAGGCCGCAAAGAAGGCATAGACCGGCTCGCCTGGCACCACCCGATGGATCAGGTTCTTCGGCAACACCGCCTGAAAGTCGGCCGGGTCAAATCCCAGCCTGAAATTCGTGCTGAACACCAGCGCGTCATGCCGCAAAGCTCCCTCTTTTCCCTCCTTTCCCTCTCCCCACCCCCTCCGCGCCACGTTCGCCACCCACAACCGGCCATACGGCTCCGACGTTCCTTCCACCAATAGGCCGCCCGGCAGCAAGCTGTGCGCCAGCAGATCATACGCGCCCCTCACCTCGCTCTCCTCGTACTGGCGCAGCACGTTGAAGGCGCGGATGCAGCGCACCGTCTCGCCTACTTCCAGCGGCAGGTTGAAACCGCCCAACCGAAACATGGTCAGCGCGTCGGCGAAGGGTTGGGCGGCCGCCACTCGCTCAGGAGCAATCTCGACGCCTAGCACCGGCAGCGCAGGGTTGAGTTGCCGCAGCCGCGCCGCGCTTTCCAACGTGGTCACCGGATCGGCGCCGTAGCCCAGATCGACGTACAGCGAGTCGGCGAACGATCCATCCGCGCGGCGAAACAGCCCCGGATCGTACAACGTCAGGAAGTTGTCCACCCGCCGCAGCCGGTTCGGGGCCGTCTTGCCGCGGGTCGGTTGTCCCTGCGGCTTGCGCGGTGAGGATCCTGGATGGGCGCGCGCCACGGCTTACGCCACCCAGCGCAGCGAGCCGGTTTCGCTGGTGTCGTAGCCGCCCAGTGAACGAATGGTCTGCTGGCCGGCGTCGGAGCCCAGCCACTGCGCCATAGCCTGCACGCCGCCGCTCTGCCAGCCCGCTTCGGGGATCACCAGATCGTAGCGCTCGCGCGCCAGATGCTGGTAGTGCAGTCCAAAGGCCAGCGCCGCGGTCTCCACGCCCAGACCTGCGTCGGCCTGCCCGGCGGCCACGGCCTGCGCGACAGCGGTATGCGTTGCGAAGGTGTAGTCGTAGCCTGCAATCCTGACAGGATCGATCTCCAGCGCAGCGAGCTGGGCATCCAGCCAGACGCGCGTGCCCGATCCCGGCTGGCGATTGGCGAAGCGCAGCCCGCCAGCAGCCAGGCTGTGCAGCCCGTCCACCCGTGCGGCCCGATCCGGCCGCACCATCAGCCCCAGCCGCCGGTGGGCCACCGTCAGTAGCGCGACCCGCTGCCCGGGCAGCAGACGGCGCACGTACGCCTCGTTGTAGCTGCCGGTGTCCACGTCGAGCAGGTGGCTGCCGGCCAGATCCGCCTCGCCGCGCGCCAGCGCGATCAGTCCGCCCAGGCTGCCGGTGAAGGTCATCTGCATCGTCCAGCCGGGTGAGACGGCAGGCAGACGCGCGGCGAGCGTCGCTGCGGCCGGGTCGTGGCTGCCGGCGAAGCGCAGCACGCCGATCGTTCCCGGCGGCGGCTCCTGTGTCAGCACCCGCCAGCGGTCCAGCGCCAGGTTGACCGCCTGTTCCACCTCTGGCAGCGAGTAGCCGGCGCTGAGCAGGCTGAGCAGCAATGACTCGATCTGATGCACAATCGCGGCCCGGCGCAGCGGCATGCTGTGGCCGGCGGCCAGCGGCGGTTCGGCAACCCGCGTCCCTTTGCCCGGTATCGCGACGATACTACCGCGCTGCGCCAGCTCGCGGTAGGCGCGTTGCACTGTGCCGGCGGTGCAGTTCCAGCGCTGCGCCATCTCGCGCACCGATAGCACGGAGTCGCCCGGCTTGAGCGAACCGTCGGCGATGCTGCGCTCGACCGCGTCGATGATCTGCTGATAGATTGGGTCTTGAGACATGGGATGTTTCGCCCTTGAAAGGTGACAGTCACTTGCGGAAAGTGACTGTCACCTGAACGAGCGGCGCGCTACGGATGCGCCTCGTTCCAGGCGGCCGAGTCGGGCGTGAACAGCGGCTGGCCGAACTCGTCCTGGCCGAACCCGGCAATCATTTCCTGGGTCGGCACGGACACGAGCCAGTCGATGAACTGCATCGCCAGGTCGTTCCTGGCCTGCGGGCAGCGCTCCGGGTTGACGTCCATCACGCCGTAGGGATTGAACAGGATCGAGTCGCCCTCGACCTCGATCACCAGATCGGTGCCTTCGAGCGTGCGTGCCAGGTAGGTGGCCCGGTCGCTGAGGGTGTAGGCCTGCTGCTCGTCGGCCATCGACAGCACGGCGCCCATCCCCTGGCCGGCGGAGATATACCAGTCGCCCTGTGGCTCGATGCTGGCAGCCTTCCAGACGCTCAACTCCTCCGTGTGCGTACCGGAGTCGTCGCCGCGGGAGACGAATGGCGCCTCAACAGCCGCGATCTGTGCGAAAGCGTCGCTCGCGCCGGTCATGCCGCGGATGCCGGCCGGATCGGCCTGCGGGCCGACAACGACGAAGTCATTATACATGACATCCTCGCGACGGGTACCAAAGCCGTCGTTCATGTAAGCGTCCTCACGCGAACGGGCGTGTACCAGCACGACATCGGCGTTGCAGTCCTCGCCCAGCTTCAGCGCCGCGCCGGTGCCGACGGCCACAACATCAACGTTGACGCCGCTGGCAGCCTCGAAGTCGGGCAGGATGGCGTCCAGCAGGCCGGAGTCCTGGGTGCTGGTGGTGGTCGCCAAAATCAGCGATGTCCCTTGCGAAGCGGCAGACGTCCTCAGTAGCCGGCGCTTCGCTGCTGGCCAGTGCGCTGGCCGGCGGTTCGGCAGGCGCCTGCAGCGGCGGCGCCACACAGCCGGCCAACAGGACAACCAGCACCAGCGCCATTGTCAGAAATCGTTTGCATCGCATCTTCGGTGTTCCTTTCGAACGAGTGAATTTTAGTAGACCATCTCTCCGTGGATGAAACGTGCGGTACGCGGATCTGCGGGCGAGTTCGAAGAACTGGTCAGTCGGCGCTACCTCCACGACTGCGCCGTCCAGCAGCAGGCCGACGCGCGTGCCCAGCCGGCGCGCCTGATGCAGGTTGTGCGTTACCATGACCACGGTCGCGCCCTGCTCGCGGTTGGCGCGCTGGATGATCTGCTCGATCAGCGACACGTTATAGGGATCGAGGTTGGCGGTTGGCTCGTCCAGCAGCAGCACGTCGGGACGCAGCACCAGCGCGCGCGCCAGCGCAACCCGCTGGGCCTCGCCGCCCGACAGCGTGCGCGCCTGCTGGCGGGCGAAGCTGGTCAGACCCACCTGCTCCAGCGCGCCGGCCACCTCTGCCTGCCCGTTGCGTTCACCGCGCAGCGTCAGCCCGTAGCGCACATTGTCCCAGACCGAGCGGTTGAGCAACACCGGTCGCTGGAAGACGGTGGTCACGCGGCGGCGCATCTCCAGCGGCGCCGGGCTAACGCCGCTGATCACCTGGCCGCGAAAGCTGATCTCACCAGCGCTGGGCAGCTCCAGAAAGTTCAGCAGGCGCAGCAGCGTGCTCTTGCCCGCGCCGCTGGGACCGAGCAGCGCCAGCACCTCGCCCGGATGGATGCCCAGGTCGTCCACCTTTAGCACGGTGCGGTCGCGGTAGCATTGCGTCACGCCGCGCAGGTGATACAGCAGCTCGCTCATGGCCCGCCCGACCGCCCCTGCAAAGCCAGCACCGCGCCGTTGATGACGAAAGCAATGCACAGCAGGATAATTCCCAGCGCCAGCGCGAGGTCGAAGTTGCCCTTGCCGGTCTCCAGCACGATGGCCGTGGTGACGACGCGTGTCTTGCCGGCGATGTTGCCGCCCACCATCATCACCGCGCCGACCTCGGAGATGATCGCGCCGAAGCCGGCGATGATCGCGACGATGACGCCGATCGCGCGCCTCGCGCACGGTGGCCAGCGCGACCTGCCACGAGGTCGCGCCCAGCGCGCGCACCTGCTGGCGCAGTTGTGGATCGACCGCCAGCACCGCCGCCATGGTGAAGCCAGCGATCAGCGGCAGCGCAAGAATGACCTGCGCGACGATCATTGCCCCGGGTGTGAACAGGTTGGGAATCAGGGGAGAGTTGAGCTGCCCCAGCGGGCCACTGCGGCTGAGCATCATGTAGACGAACAGGCCGACCACCACCGGCGGCAGACCCATGCCGGTGTAGATGAAGATCACCACCAGCCAGCGCCCGACGAAGCGGCTCAATCCCAGCGCAGCACCCAGCGGCACGCCCAGCAGCGTGGCGATGAGAAGTGCGACCCCCGAGACGCGCAGGCTAAGCGAGACGATTTCGATTACCGCCGCATCGCGGCTGACGATCAGCCGGAATGCTTCGGTGAGGCCGTTGACCAGGTCTTCGATGACAGAACGCTCCTGAACTGTATGATCGTAGCGATACGATTATAACAGTTCAGGAGCGTCTGTCAAAAGAGGATGGCGGTTGGGTCTACAAATCGAGGACAGTATCCAGCCCGCGACGCAGACCAACGAACGTGTTGACCTTGCGAATCGCCAACAGCGCGCCGTCAACGTAAGGCGTGGCGCTGCCGCCGGAGTCGTGGCGGATCGTGAGCTGCTGGTCGGGCATACCAAAGATGATCTCCGCCGAGATCGTATAACCAGGCAAGCGAATGGCATGAACCTGCGATCCAGTCATGCGTGCGCCGCGCGTCCCCACCTCGCCCTGCGTTTCCTCCAGCGGGACGGTCAGCTCGGACGGGCGGATGCCTGACAACCGGTAGGCCAGCTCACGGACTGTGCCGCTGGGCGCGTCTTTCTTGCGGTCGCTGGCGTAGTCGATGATCTCCCACTGGGGGATCAACCTGGCTGCCATTTCGGCGAACTTCTGCAACAAGACCACGGTAAGCGCGAAGTTGCCGACGGCCAGCACCGCTCGTTGATGCTGTTCAGCAGCCGCCGCGATTTCGGCGTAGTCGGAGTCTGTCAGCCCCGAGGTTCCTATGACCACGTTCACGCCATGTTGCAGCGCTGTCAGCACGTTGAACTTGGCGACATCCGGCTTGGTGAACTCGAAAAACACATCACACGGATGCGCTAACGCTTCCGGCGCGGTTGCATACACCGGGCAATCGAGCAGCGGCTCACCCAGCACGTCGCCCAGATTGCGCTGGGCATGGCTGCGTGACACAGCAGACACGAGGGTGATATCGCTGGTTTGGGCCACGGCAACGGCCAGAGCTGAACCGGCCCAACCGGTGGCACCAGCGAGACTGATACGAATCGGCATGATTCCTCTTTCTGGCTACTAAGACCTGAGAGTGCTCAACTGTCGCCCGTCGCCTCAGCCAGCGCGTCGGCGAAGATGCCGAGGCTCTGATCGATCTGCTCGCGGCTGACCACCAGCGGCGGTATCCAGCGGACGGTGTTGTCCCACGGGCCGCACGTCAGCAGCATCAGGCCGCGTTCGAAGCAGCCGGCGCTGACCGCCTTGGCGGTGGCCTTGTCAGGTCGCCCCTCGCCATCGCGGAACTCCGTGCCGATCATCAGGCCCAGCCCGCGCACGTCTCCGATCACCGGGTACTCTTCCTGCAGGTGGCGCAGGCCGCTGGTCAGTTGCGCGCCGCGCTGCACGGCGTTGTCCAGCAACTTCTCCTCGCGGATGGCCTGGATGGTGGCCACGGCGGCCGCGGTGGCAACGATGTTGCCGCCGTAGGTGCCGCCGTGCGAGCCGGTCGGCCAGCGGGCCATCAGCTCACGCGTCGAGATGATGCCGGAAAGCGGCAGCCCGGATGCCAGCCCCTTGGCAATGGTGATGATGTCGGCCTGCACGCCGAAATGCTCGTAGGCGAACCATTTGCCGGTGCGCCCAAAGCCGCTCTGGATCTCGTCCAGGATCAGCAGCATGCCATGGCGGTCGCAGCGCTCGCGCAGGCCGTGCAGGAAGCTGGCCGGCGGCACGACGTAACCGCCCTCGCCCAGCACCGGCTCGACCAGCAGCGCGGCGGTTTCGTTGGGGGCGGTCTGGGTTGCCAGCAGCAGATCCAGTTCGTCCAGACACCAGGCGCTGGCCTGCTCCGCGTCCCAGCCGTAGCGGTAGGCATAGGGGAAAGGCGCCACGAAGACGCCCGCCATCAGCGGCTGGTAGCCGCCGCGGTAGATCGTCTTGGAAGTCGTCAGCGACATCGCGCCGATGGTGCGACCATGAAAGCTGCCCTGGAAGACCACGACGTTGGTGCGCCCGGTAGCCTGGCGCGCCAGCTTGACCGCGCCTTCGACCGCCTCCGCGCCCGAGTTGCTGAAGAAGAAGCTGTCCAGCGGCGCGACCAGCGGCAGCAGTTCCTGCACCAGTTGCAGCATCGGCTTGTGGAAGACGATGTTGGCCTGGCCGTGCAGCAGCAGGCCGGCCTGTCGCTGCACCGCCTCGACGACGCGCGGATGGCAGTGGCCGGTGTTGGTAACGGCAATGCCGCAGGTGAAGTCAAGGTAGGATCGCCCATCCTGGCCGTAGAGCAGAGCGCCTTCGCCGCGCTCGACGATCACGTCCGAATAGTGAGACCAGGCAGGTGAAAGATGGGGGATGGCGGATGCCAGTTGTGAAGTCATGGGACGCCTCTGGGAGTGGCGGTGGCAGAGGGCAGAAGTCAGAGATCAGGTCAGCGGTGGCCGGCGGCCGTTTATCGTTTACCAATTTCCGATCCGCGACTTCCTCTCAATCTGCGAATCTCAGCCGCCGGTCTGCGGGAAGTAGCGGCGATCGGCCAGCAGGGCGCGCGCGACCGTGCGCAGGGCTGCCAGCGGCCGGCCTGAAGAGCCATCCAAGCCCAGTGCCTGCGCAGCGATGGGCGGCGCGAAATGTACGGACGGGCGCAGGTCGAGGGTTCCAGGCAGCAGCAACTGCTGGGCGATCTGGAACACCTCCGCCACCTTCTGCCGGTCCTTGCGTTCCTCGCGCAGCCGCGTCACCGGCGATCGATACCAGCCGGGCGACAGCACGCCGCCAACCGCGGTTACCACAACGTTGGTCTGCGGCACGCGCCGCAACAACAGCTCGACGCTGGGCGACCAACGCTCCAGCGCCTCAACCGCGCCAGGCATGAACGCCGGGTCGGGATCGAGGATGCCGCCGGGAAAGATGAACAGCGCGCCGCCCTGTTTCAGATGATTGATGCCCGCCCGCACTGCCTGCATCCGGCTGCCAGCCTCACGCCCGATGGAAATAAAGTGGGGTCCGGCCGCCGGCAGATGCCGCAGAATCGAGATCTCACTAACCATGACTTTGATGTCGGCGCGCGGCAGCAACGCCAACACCAGGAACACATCCAATCCGCCCGGATGGTTGGAGAGCAGCAGCAGCGGGCCAGTTGCAGGGACCAGCCCTGCGTTGGTAGCGGTCAGCCTGTTGATGAACTGCGGCGCGCGGCTGCGCAGTGCTTCCGGCATCCCGACGCTGGCCACATCACGGTCGAAGGGTGCAGCTACTTCCACGAAACGTCCCAGCACCGGCCGGATCGCCGGCGTCAGCGCACGACGGAGCGGATGGCCCTCGTCAAGCCCGAGCACCCAAAAGAACTCGTACTCGACCGCGCTCTGCAACTCTGCGGGATCCACATAGCCGCCGGGTGCGGTCACATCTCTTCCTGTACGCTGTAGCGGTAGCGCTTGCGAGCATCCAGCATGGCGCGCCGCAAGATTTCGTGCACCCGTTCGGGATCTTTGACGTTGCGCAGGACTGCGTGTGGCTTCGACGGGTCGGCGCTGGCGATCACAATGTCGCCGATGCCCAGCGCCCGCTCGCCGATGCCCTGTGTGTGGTCGATGTCCTGTACGCGCACCAGTTCGATGTCGTCGCGATCCTTGCCCAGGAACCCGCTTTCAATGCGCACGCGCTGGTTGGTGATGCGGTAGCGGACCACCAGCGACAGAAAAGGCCGGCCTTCCCACAGCACAACTTCTTCGTCAGCCAGAGGCGACACGACGCTATCCTGGCGGCCGGCGACGCCGCTGTCTTCCAGCATGTCGTCCACGGCTACCAGCACGCCGTCGGTAATGGCGTTGACCAGGGTATCCAGTTGATCGGCCGGCACGGCGTCGATCTGCACGCCGCTCCGGGCGATCGATTGCCAGATACTAGACTTAACACGTTCCCGTGATTGTTCAATGGTCATGGTTTCTTCCTTCCAGTGGTTGAGTGGCTTACAGCGTCTGCTGGCCACCGAAGGATACAACGATTTCGACAGGACTGCAACTCGTGAACATGCCACACGGAGCCACCTGTGACAGGAACTCTTCACCCGTCATTGCCGCGGCGGGGGCAATGACGGGTGGCACATTTATGTAAACTTTTGACGCATCGTGCCGGAAGTGATACAATCTCTGTATGGAAAAACGCAATGACTGTTAACTACAACGACCTGTTGAAAGACCACATCGACCTGACCCGCGTGCCATTCAGCGACCGGGGATCGCGATTGTTAGTGTTCAAGACGATGGAACACGACTCGCTGTACATCAAGCTGGCGGAGCGGCTGACGGCGCTGCAGCCCGGCCTCGACACCTACCGCTATCGCGCGCCCTACATCCAGGACCTGACGCTGATCGACGCTGACGGCATGGCGCTGGCGTTTCATCTTACGACCTACCCACACAAGCTGGTCTTCGAGACGCGCCTGGGCGTCTTCTGCCTGGCATTCAACCGCAACGACACCGTTGCTATCGGCCTGCCGGCCGGCGTGACAGCAGGCGTTCGCTTCCGCGTCAGCACGCAGCTCTTGCAGAAATCGGAGGACGGCGGCAGCCTGCGCTCGGTGCGCAACCTGGCCTACCATTCTAACGGCACCGTGCTACGCAACGAGGTCGGACTGGAGCGGGAAGCCTACAGCCTGGAGTTTGTGGTGGAAGGCGGCGATGACCTGTCGATCCACCTCAACATTCGCAACGACCCCAATGTGAACGCGCCGGCAACGCCCATGTCCCAGACGTTACGCGAGCGCGAGCAGGCCTGGCAAGCCTGGTTCGACCGCGCGCCGCAGGTGGACGAGCGCTTCCACAAGCACTACTACTACGCCTGGTGGGTGATGGGCAACAACCTGGTGACGCCGCTGGGACGGGTGACCCGCGAGGCGATGATGCCGTCCAAGATCAACTACGTCGGTGTCTGGAACTGGGACGCCTGCTTCCACGCCCTGGCCTATCGCCACGTTGATGCTGAACTGGCCCGCAACCAGTTGCGCACCATGATCGACTGTCAACTACCAGATGGCATGATCCCCGATGCCGTATACGACGAAGACGTGGTCGCCTCGATCGAGCACCCCTTCAAGGCTGAGGTCACCAAGCCGCCGATCATGGCATGGGCGGCGCTCAAGCTACACGAATTCGACCCCGACCTGGATTTCCTCAGGGAGGTCTACGTGCCGCTGGTGCGCTCGAACGCCTGGTGGTTCAGCATGAACGACGACGACGGCGACGGGCTGGTGCAGTACAACCATCCCTACAGCTCCGGTCTCGACGACAGCCCGCTGTGGGACTACGGCATGCCGGTCGAGTCGCCCGACCTGAACACCTACCTCTGTGTACAGATGGGGTCCCTTGCCATGATCGCCGAAGCGCTGGGCATGGAGGCTCAGAGCGCCATGTGGCGCAAACGAGCAGCAGCCATCGTACAGCGCATGATAGCCGATTTCTGGGACAGCGAGCACGGCGTCTTTCGCGCCCTACACGACAACCGGCCGATCCCTGTGATCACGCCGTTCAACCTCTACCCGCTGTGGACGGGCCAGTTGCCGGACGAGATCAACCAGCGGCTGCTTGGCCAGCTGGCCGATCCGGCCCAGTTCGGCGGCGCGCATGCCCTGCCGACCGTTTCACGCAGCGACCGCCACTATGACCCGGCGACCATGTGGCGCGGCCCGGTGTGGGCCAACATCAACTACTTCTTCATCGAGGCGCTGGAACAGATCGGCCGGCATGAGCTGGCGCGCGAACTGCGCGACAAGACGCTGGCCCTGATCATGGCAAGCGACGGGATGTACGAGTATTACAACGCCGACACGGGAGAGCCGCCGGCCACCGCCGCCGCGATCTTCGGCTGGACTGCCGCCGTGTTTATCGACCTGGCCATCCGCGCCAGCGCAGCGAGCACCGGCTGACCGGCCGCATGCTTCCTGCAAGGGGACAATCTATGACCGACGAAACTTCAGACAAACAGCCGCAACAGGCCCTGATCGTGGCTGCCAACCGGGGTCCTGTGACATTTCAGACAGCCGACGATGGCAGCCGCACCTTTACGCGCGGCACGGGCGGGCTGGTGACGGCGCTGATCGGCCTGGCGGGCCGAATGCCCATCACCTGGATCGCCTGCGCGCGCAGCGAGGACGACCTCGACTGGGGACAGGGCCATGTCGCGGTAGACGCCGGCCCAAGCCAGCCACCCTGCACGTCAACTTCCTGTCGCCCGACGCAGCTGCCTACGATGGTTACTACAACACTATTGCCAATCCGCTGCTCTGGTTCCTGCAGCACAGCATGTGGGACCTGCCGCTGGCGCCGGTGATCGACCGCACGACCTGGCGGGCCTGGCATGAAGGCTACGTCACAGTCAACCAACTGTTTGCCGACGCCATCGCGCAGCAGGTGCGCGCCAACGACAAGCCGACGCTGGTCATGCTGCAAGACTATCACCTCTACCTGGCGCCGCGCATGATACGCGTCGCAGATGCGACCCGCGGAGCGACCCTCGCTGCTGCACTTCGTCCACATCCCCTGGCCTGGCCCGGAGTATTGGCGCATCCTGCCGCCGGACATGCGTCTGGCGATTCTCGACGGTCTGTGTGCGGTCGATTTGCTGGGCTTCCAGACCAGAGCCGACGCGCTCAACTTCATGCGCACCTGCCAGGCCTATCTGCCGCGGGCAGCGGTCAAGTACGGCAAGGGGCGGGTCTGGCACCGCAACCACGCCACCCACGTTCGCGAATTTCCCATCTCCATCGACGTCAAGCGCCTGCGCCAGTTCGCCCAGTCGGCGCAAGTCAACGAGCTTCGGACCGACCTGGAACGGCAGCTCAGCGGGCAGAAGGTCATCCTGCGCATCGAGCGCATCGAGCCCAGCAAAAACATCGTGCGCGGCTTCCGAGCGTTCGAGGAGATGCTGGAGATGCATCCCGAGCACCAAAAACAAGTTACATTCGTGGCGATCCTCGTGCCGTCGCGGCTGGAGGTGCCAGAGTATCGCGCCTATCTGGACGCGCTGATGGCAACCGCGGGCAGGGTCAACGCCCGTTACGGCGCCAGCGACTGGGAACCGATCCGGCTGCTGATCGGCGAAAGCTACCCGCGGGCTGTGGCAGCCATGCAGATCTACGACGTATTGCTGGTCAACTCCATCGCCGACGGCATGAACCTGGTGGCCAAAGAGGGTCCCATCGCCAACCGGCGCGCCGGCGTGCTGGTGCTCTCCGAGGGAACAGGCGCGCGCGAGGAATTGGAGGAAGGCGCCATCGTGATCACACCCTGCGACGTGTACGCCACCGCCGAGGCGCTGCACCGGGGGCTGACCATGCCGAAGGAGGAGCGGCAGCACCGCGCCACGCTGTTGAAAGAGGTGATCACAGGCAACGACATCACAACCTGGCTGGACAACCAGTTGGAAGCGGCCGTGCGATTGAAGTTGAAGGGAGCCGTGGCATGACAACCAACCAATTGCGTACAGCCATCGTACACTACAGCGCGCCGCCCGTAGTCGGCGGCGTCGAGGCGGTGATGCTGGCCCACGCGCGCACGTTCACTGAAGCTGGCATCGACGTTACGATCATCGCCGGCCGCGGCGACCAGCAAGCGCTGCCCGCAGGCGCGCGCCTGGCGTTGATACCGCAGATGGACTCGCGCGATACGGAAATTCACGAGGCCTCGACTCTGCTGGCAAGCGGACGCGTCCCCGCGAACTTTGCAGCTTTGACCCGCCGCTTGGTCGACGCGTTAAGGCCGATCCTCGAACCGATGGATGCGGTGATCGTCCACAACGTCTTCACCAAGCAGTTCAACCTGCCGCTGACCGCGGCGCTGGATGAGTTACTGGACGCGGGCGTCATCCGGCAGTGCATTGCCTGGTGCCACGACTTTGCCTGGACCAGCCCGCGCTCGCGCGCCGACGTGCACGCTGGCTATCCGTGGGACTTACTGCGCACGAAACGACCCGACGTCACCTACGTTGTGGTGTCGCAGGAAAGGCAGGAGACGCTGGCCGGCCTGTACGGCTGCCCGCCGGACGACATTCGCGTGGTCTATAACGGCGTGGATCCAACCGACTTGCTCGGGCTGTCGCGACCGGGGGCAGACCTGACAGAGCGGCTGGGCCTGCTGCACGCTGATCTGATCCTGCTGATGCCCGTGCGCGTCACCCAGGCCAAGAACATCGAGTTTGCGCTGGAAGTGGTGGCGGCGCTCAAGCAGCACGTCCACCGCCCGCTGCTGATCGTCACCGGCCCGCCCGACCCGCATGACAGCAAGAGCATGGGATACTATCACCAATTGCAAAGGCAGCGCGCTGAGCTAGGCGTGGAGCGCGAAATGCGCTTCGTCTTCGAATCAGGGCTGGATCCCGATCAGCCGTATCTGATCGACGCGGACGTGGTCGGCGACCTGTTCCGCGTCAGCGACGTGATGTTCATGCCCAGCCACCGCGAGGGCTTTGGTATGCCGGTGCTGGAGGCCGGGCTGGCAGGCATCCCCGTGGTTGCGACCGCGGTGCCGGCCGCGCGTGAGATCGGGGCGGAAGACGTAATCCAGTTCGACCTGAGTGAAAGCGCCGAACAAGTCGCCCGTCGCATCATCGAACGAACTGCAAACGACCCGCTGCACCGGCTGCGTCGCCGCGTGCGGCAACAATACACGTGGCAGGCGATCTTCCAGCGCGACATCCTCCCCTTGCTGAGCAGGTGACCATGACTTCTCCTCTCTGCGATATCGACGCGCTGCTTCAGCGGCTGGCCACGGCCGCTGACCTGCGCCTGTTTCTGGACTACGACGGTACACTGGCTGAGTTTGCGCCCACGCCGGACGACATCTTCCCCGACCGCGACATAGCGGCGTTGATCGGACGGCTGGCCGCGCTCCCCCGCACCGAGGTCGCCATCATCAGCGGCCGGCGGTTGAGCCACGTGCAGACGCTCGTACCGGTACCGGGCATTCTACTGGCCGGCACCTACGGCGTCGAGCTGCGCTGGCCGGACGGCGCGGAAACCCAGCGGGTCGAGTGGTCTGCTGTTCGCCCCGTTCTGGAGTCGCTGAAGCCGCTCTGGGCTGGCTTGATCGCGGACCAGCAAGGCTTCTACCTGGAAGACAAGGGCTGGGCCATGGCGCTGCACGCGCGCTTCGCCGATGACGCTATTGCTGAGAAGGTTCTGGCGGACGCTCAGCGCCTGATAGTTGAGACACTGATGGACGCGCCCGCCGACCAGTTTCGCGTCATGGGCGGCCACAAGTTTCTGGAAATCGGGCCGGCGCTGGCTCACAAGGGTCGCACCATTGAATTCCTCACACAAGGCGACCCGAAGTCGGACACGCTGCTTGTCTACATCGGCGACGACGACAAGGACGAAGAGGCCTACGCAGTCATCCACGCGCAGGGCGGCCTGGCCGTTGTGGTCGCCGCGGCAGACCGTGCCTCGCTGGCCGACTGCCGTCTCACATCCCCGGCAGTCGTCCGCCAGTTTCTGCAACGACTGGCCGACGAGCGCTCTGCGTAATTCTCCACTGTCCGAGTACCACAACGGGTGATACTGTAGCCTGTCCTACCGCTTGCGCGGCATTCGGCTGATCGCTGCGTTTTGCCAAGCTGCGGAGCTTGGCGCGCAGCGTGTTTGGTCGTATACTTCGGCCAGCATATTATCTGCCTCACGAACCGGCCGCCGCCAGGGAAAGGGAACGCTCCATGGACCTGCATGTCACGATCTTCGTCCGCCGTCACCAGAACCAGACCTACACGGTCACTGTGCCAAGCTTGCCGGGCATTTCCGCCTTCGGCCCGACTCTGGAGGAGTGCAAGAGCGAGGTGGCGTTGGCGTTGATCCAGCGGCTTGAGGAAATCGACCCGGCGCGTGTCAATGAACTGGCAGCGACGCCGGGGACATGGTTGCAGATGATTGCCGTGGAGTTGCACCCCAAGCGCGCCGACGGGCGGCGGCGGCGCAACTCATTCCTGCTGCACATCAACCTGCTGCTTACCCCGGTTGATGACCAGTTGATGGTGCAGGCTGTACGACTGAAAGTGCCTCCGTACGAATACCCATTGACGTTCTATGTCCGCCAGGTTGACGATCTGAACGAGGTTGCCCAGGCCGAAATAGCCGAATATTTCGCAGACGCGCCGCTGGAGGCCATGCAGGGCTTCCAGGGATCGCGCTACGAGGTGATAGAAACCATCCATGTGACTTTCAAGCCGAAGTCGCCCATTCTGTCAGAGCAGGAACAGCAAGACCACCAAGATCGCGACTTCTGGGCGTTGCGCGCCAGCGGCGTCAACCTGACGGCACAGGCCAAAGAAAAGCAGCTTGGCCGGGCCTATCGCCGCGACCAGACGGTCGAGGAAGTTCTTCAGATCCTGTCCGGCGAAACCAGGCCCAGTTTGATCCTGCTGGGCGATTCCGGCGTCGGCAAGACCGCCATCGTTCACGAGGTGGCGCGCCGCATCCAGCGCAAGGAATGCCCCGACGTTCTGCTGGACCGGGAGCTCTGGTCGGTCACCGGCGCCTCGCTGATGGCCGGCATGTCCTTCATCGGGCAGTGGCAGGAAAAACTCACCAACCTGGTACACGAGGTGCGCAAAAAGCGGCACATTCTCTTTGTCGAGGACGTGGCCGGGCTGGCCGACGCCGGTCGCTGGTCCAAGAGCGACGAGAACATGGCCAGCTTTCTGAAACCGTACGTTCAGACCGGGGACGTGGTGATCATTGGCGAGAGCACGCCGCAGCGGCTGCGCTACACCGACCGCCTGACGCCGGGGTTCCTCTCTCAGTTTCGCACCGTACCGGTGGAACAGCCCAGCGTCAGCGACACGCTCGGCATCCTGGCTACTGTGGTGCATCGCCTGGAAAGCGCCGAGAACGTGCGCATCCAACCGGCTGCCCTGGAAGCAGCGGTCGAGCTGACCGGTCGCTACCTGCCCTACCGTGCCCTGCCTGGCAAGGCCATCAGCCTGGTGGAGCAGACAGTCGGCGACAGCGTCAGCCAGCGGCTGCCCGCGGACAAGGACAAGCGCGTTTCCCTCGACCGCCGTCACGTGGTCGCCAGTTTTGCCCGCCAGAGCGGGCTGCCTGAGTTCATCCTCTCCGACAAGACGCCGCTGGAGATCGACGCGGTGCGGCGGTATCTGTCCGAACGGGTCATCGGTCAGCAGGCAGCCGTGGATGCGATGACCGACCTGGTAGCCGTCATCAAGGCCGGGCTGAACGACCCGAACAAGCCGTTGGGAACCTTCCTGTTCATCGGACCGACGGGCGTCGGCAAGACGGAACTGGCCAAGACGCTGGCTTCGTACCTCTTCGGCGACGAGAAGCGGCTGCTGCGCTTTGACATGAGCGAGTACATGGATCCGGCAGCGGTGCGCCGGCTGATCGGAATGCCTGGCAGCGACAGCGAGGGGGAGCTGACCAGCCGGGTACGCGCGCAGCCCTTCTGCGTCGTGCTGCTGGACGAGTTCGAAAAAGCCGACCCGTTGATCTACGACCTGTTTCTGCAAGTAATGGGCGAGGGTCGGCTGACCGACGCGACCGGCCAGACCACGTCATTTCAGAACGCTGTCATCCTGCTGACGTCGAATCTTGGGTCGGGCGCGCGCGAGCAGCGCAGCCTGGGGCTGGCAGTGAGCAACCAGAGCACCAACGCCAACGACGACCCCAGCTACTGGCGCAGCAAGATCGAGCAGTTCTTCCGGCCCGAGTTCGTCAACCGAATCGACCAGGTTGTGGTGTTCAAGTCGCTGGGCACGGAAGTGATGCACCAGATCGCACGACGCGAGCTGGGCCACGTGCTGATGCGTGAGGGATTGGTGCGGCGCAACGTGCTGGCAGAAGTGGACGACGGCATTATCGACCTGCTGGTGGAAAAGGGTTTCGATGCAGCCTACGGCGCGCGCCCGTTGAAGCGGGCCATCGAGCGGTTGGTGGTGGTGCCCATGGCGCGCTTCCTGGCCAGCCGGCCTGATGGCGGCGGCGATCTGCTGCGTCTGCGCCGCTCGGGTGACCAGGTGACCATTAGCGCTGTGACGTTCAGCGGCAACGAGCGAGCGGCAACGGTCGAACTGGCAAGCACGCTGCGATCAGGCGACGGCAAGAAGCGCCGCCTGGACGACAAGGACCTGGTAGAAGCGTTTGCAACGCTGCGGCTGAAGCTACAGATGTGGCGCGAACGACCCGATGTGGTCACGCTGGAAGACGAGCGCAGCCAGGCGCTGGTCGCCATGAACAAGCCAACCTTCTGGGATGACAGCTACAAAGCGCAGCAAACTATGAACAAGTTTTACCGTCAGGACCGTATCATGAAGCGGCTGCGGCAGCTGACTGAGCGGGCCGAGTATCTGGAGGAACTGGCTGGTCTGGTGCGACGCGAGCGCGAACTCCAGTTACCGCCACGATCTGGCCGAGGGCTATGTCAAGTTGGAACGGGACGTCGATTTCCTGGAGGTCGAGCTGCTGACCTTCAGCATCCTGTACCGCGACCATGCCTGCATTCTTTTGAAGACACTGGGGCCGCGCCTGGCGGAAGGCAGCAATGCCGAAATCCTGAAACGGCTGGTGCGGATGTACGTCCGCTGGGCAATGCGCAAGGGCTACGAAATCAGCATTGCAACGCTCGAGCCGCTACAAATCACGAAACAAGCGAGTGACCAAGCCTGGCATCGGATCATGCACGATCCGATGGCATACGCTGACACCCAGGATCTGGATGCAGGCATGGGCTTCGACGACCTTGTGAAAGCGTGCTATCCGTACAAGTGGGCGCCTTTGGCAGGCACGTCGGGCGATGAGCTCCTGAAGAATCTGACTGCACTCGACCAGATCCGCGAGTTAGCCATCACCGTCGAGGGGAGCAACGTGCTCGGGTTTCTTGACAGCGAGCAAGGGCTTCATCGCATCAACGAACAGCGCCCCAGCGGTGAGCAAAGCAAGGTGTTGGTCGAACTCCAGGTCATACGCGCTTGGGGAGGCAACGGTCATCTGGACACCGAGCTTGGCTGGCGCGGGTATGAGAATGAACAGTTCAGGGCACTGCTTCCACCGGACGTGGTTGAGAATCGCAAACAGTTGGAGCCAGACATTGCCCGTATCTATCAGTTTGCAGCGCCGCGCCATGTGACCGATCCGCGCACCAAGATCCGTCACGGCGACGTTGACGCCGTGCTGGACGGAGACTTGGACGATTTCATCCTCGCCTATCTGCGCATGAAACAGGCGCAGAACGAAACAACGCTGTAGCACCGGGTGGATCGCAGCGAAGTGCGCAGGACTGGCAGTCGTCGGAACGACTGCCAGTCCTGAACCAGGGGTGAAACACTACCCATCTGCCGCGGGCTGCGGTATAATGCCCCGGAGCGTCCCATGAGCCAGATATTTCCCCCGCCAGACTACGCCCCCGTCGAGTCCGCCGTGCCGGGCATTGAGGTCTACAAGCCCGCGCCGAAGGTGGAACCGCAACGCGAGGTCGTCGCGTTCAAATGCCCGCGCTGCGGCGCGAACACCGCCTACAGCATCGCTGACGGCGGGCTGGTCTGCACCTATTGCGGCTATCACGACACGCCTGCGCCGCCACCGGTGGGAAAGGGCGCCGAGGGCTTCGAATTCACCGTCGATGTAGTGGAGCGTGCCGGTCGCGGCTGGGGCGTGGAACGCAAGGAGCTGGCCTGCCAGAACTGCGGGGCGCGCACCAGTCTGCCCGCCGAGTCGCTGTCGCACACCTGCCCATTCTGCGCCTCCAACAACGTGGTACAGCGCCAGGCGCCGCAGGATGAACTGCGGCCGCGCTTCCTCGTGCCGATGCAGCTTGAAATGGACGCAGTGCGTGACATCGCCCGCGGCTGGCTGGGCAGCAGTTGGATGACGCCGCGCGGCCTGAACCAGGCGGCCAGCCGGGCCGAGTTCGTCGCCATCTACCTGCCGGCCTGGTCGTTCGACTTTGCGGCGAACGGCGCCTGGCGCGCCGAGGTCGGCTACCAGAACGACGACAACATCAAATGGCGCTGGAAGGATGGCACGGTCAGGCAGCGGGTTGACGACCACCTGGTGAGCGGTACGACGCGCATCACGCCGGGGCTGCTGACGCAGATTTGGGACTTCAAGATGACGGACCTGACCGCGTACGCGCCCTCCTACCTGGCCGGAATTCACGCCCACGCCTACGATGTGCAGCTTGATCCGGCCTGGGAGACAGCGCGCCACGAGATCCGCGAGCGCAGCATAAAGGCGGCGCGCAAGCAGGCGCTGGAGCCGAAAGACGCCAAGAAGCTGCGCAATTTCACGCTGTCGGTGGACTTTGCTGACGAGGAATGGCGCTATCTGTTGCTGCCCTTCTACCTGGCAGCCTATCAGCGGGGCAACAAGTCGTATCAGATCGTCGTCAACGGGCAGACTGGCTCGATTGCCGGTCAGCGGCCGGCCGACTGGCGGCGGGTGGGCGTGGTTATCGCAGCCCTGCTGGCTGCCGGCCCGCTGCTCTACATCTTCAGCGTGCTGGGGCTGAGCCAGATCAGCGACCAGGCCTCGACAGTCGCCTGTCTGGCGGTCGCGATCACGGTGATCGGCATCGCCGCCGCGCTCACCATCCTTGCCACCGCAGCGAAACTGGATGATGCCTGAGACGACCTTCATCGCTGCCGTCTGCGAGCACTGCGACTGGCGCTATCGGGTTCCAGCCGGCGCGGCTCTGCCGGTCTGCCCGCACTGCCGCCAGGCCGAGTTGACGCCGATGACCGGAGACGCAGCCAGCCTTGCAACCGCGGTTGAAGCAGCCGTGCCGTTCGGCGCGTCCGATGCAGACCTCAGCCGCGGTCTGCATCGCTTCGCCGGCGGGTTCCTCTTTCGGCCGCGCGACCTGACTACCGAGAACCTGCACAGCCGGATACAACGCCTCTACCTGCCGCGTTGGCTGGTCGACTGTGACGTGGAGGCCGGCTGGCGAGCCGAGGCCGGTTTCGATTACCAGGTGGTCAGCCACCAGGATCAGTTCGACGAGAGCACCAAACAGTGGCAGTCGCAGCAGATCCGTGAAAGACGGGTGCGCTGGGAACCACGCGCCGGGCGACTGACGCGCCGCTACGAGAATGTCGACGCGCCAGGAATGGAGGAGGACGCGGCGGTGCGGCAGCGACTGGGTGATTTCGATCTCGCGCTGGCCGTGCCAGCCGGAGAGCGATCGCTGGACGACGCGCTGGTGCGATTGCCCAATCGCGCCGCCGATGACGCCTGGAGCGATGCCGTGCCCGCTCTGCGTCAACGGGCGGCGACCGAGTGCCAGCAGGCATGCCGCGCCGACCACCTGCGCGAGTTCGACTGGACGCCGCAGTTCAGCGGTCAGCAGTGGACGCAGTTGCTATTGCCGGTTTTCGCGAGCTATTACGCGGACGAAGAAGGAGCGCCGCACGCGGTGCTGATCCACGGACAGACGGGCAAGGCATACGGACGGCGACAGGCAGCGTTCCGGCCAGCGAGGAACCTGTCGCTGGCGTTGGGCGCGTTTGCGGTGATTGCGCTGCTTGCCAGCCTAATGATGGTGGTTGGGTCATCGGTCGGCGGCGGCGATCTGCTGCTCAACCTGGGGCTGATTGGCGTTCTGGCGGCCATGGCGATCGGAATCCTGGCCATCGTGCCTGTGGCATACGTCTGGATATTTAACAGGATGCAGCCGCCCGATCCGCCGCTGTAGAACGGACAACAACCATCCACGAATGCTGCCGCGGCACGAATACACGAATAGCTGATATGGTCAATTCGTGTATTCGTGTGGCCGCAGGTATTCGTGGACGGCAGCCCGGCGATCACGCGACGCAATAAATACCTGAGACCTCAATCCTTGGAATTCATGTAGATTATGACAACTATTAGTAACGAGCCTGAGCAGTCCACCGACGTGGTGATCGTCGGCGCAGGGCCGATCGGGCTGGAGCTGGCGGCCTGCCTGAAGCGCGCCGGCGTGGATTATGTTCAGTTCGATGCGCGTCAGCTTGGCTACACCATCTCCTGGTGGCCGCGCGACACGACCTTTTTCAGCACCACGGAACGCATCGAGATCGCCGGCATCCCGATCCAGAACGCGAACTCAGGGCCGCACGACGGGCGAAGAGTATCTCGTCTACCTGCGTAGCGTGGCCGAGCAGCTTGACTTGCATGTCCACGCCTACGAGCCGGTGACGGACATCCGGCCGACGGGCGACGGTTTCGTGGTCACAACGCAACCGCGCGCTGGCCAGCGGCAAGTAACCTGTCACAAGGTTGTGCTGGCGTCGGGAGACATGGACGCGCCGAACCGGCTCGGCATCCCCGGCGAGGATCTGCCACATGTCAGTCACTATTTCCGCGACGTACACGACTATTTCCGCCAGCGGCTGCTGATCGTGGGCGGGCGCAACTCGGCGGCCGAGACCGCATTGCGTTGCTGGCGCGCCGGCGCGGAGGTGACCCTCAGCTACCGGCGGGCGGAGTTCGACGAACGCATCGTCAAACATTGGATTCTGCCCGATTTGCAGACGCAGATCGAGTTGGGAACCATCGGCTTTCTGCCGCGCACCGTGCCTGTGGCGATTACACAGAAACTGGTCGCACTGCAACCGATCGACGCGCACGGCCAGCCGGCCGGTCCGGTGATCGAGCAGCCGGCCGATTTCGTGCTTCTGTTGACCGGCTTCCGCCATGACATGACGCTATTCGAGCGCGCCGGCGTCACCTTGCAGGGCGAGGCGCGCGTCCCCTGCTTCGACCCGGCCACCATGGAGACCGACGTGCCCGGGCTATACGTGGCCGGAACAGCGGCGGCCGGCGAGCGGCAACAGAAGTACTCGCTGTTCGTCGAAAACACCCACGTCCACGTCGGGCGTATCGTGCAGGCGCTGACAGGTCACTGGCCGGACAAGCTTGGCACGGTGCCGTCAAGGCGCTACGAGCTGCCGGTCGAGGCGATCCAGGCGAACTGAGGAGAGAATTCTTGCTTCCAATTATCGAACTGGTGTTGGGCAGCGCGTTGCTGTTCGCGGGTCGTAAACTGTACTGGCTGCTGGCCGCGACCATGGGGTTCGTCGCCGGACTGTATCTGGCTGACCTGTTATTGCCCAACGAACCCGAGACAACCGGCCTGATCATCGCATTTGCGCTGGCATTCGGCGGCGCGCTGTTATTAGTCGTCTTCCAGAGGGCGCTGATCGGGCTGGTCGGTTTCCTGGCCGGCGGCGTAGCGTTGAACCTGCTGCTAGGCGGAATGACCAGCAACCTGCTGACTGAGACCTGGATGGCCGCGGCTGTCTTCATCGTCGGCGGGGCGGTCGGCGCGTTTCTACTCTACAAGCTGTTCAACCTCGGCCTGATCATCCTGTCAGCGATCATCGGCGCGTACGTGGTGATGACCGGGTTTGGCGGCCTGTTTCCTCTCTCACCCACCCTCTTCAGCGTCGCCCTGATTCTCCTGATTGCCATCGGCATCCTGATCCAGCTCGGCCTATTTCGGCGGTGAGGAGTCGCAGGTGGCAGGTGGCAACTCCGATCCGCGGCTTTCTCCTGATCCGCGGTTCCCAACTATCGAACTAACGCACCACCAAACTAACAAACCATGCCCCCACCCCTCCACTCCCTTGCCAAGATGATCGACCACTCGCTGCTGCATCCGACCATCACCGAGGTCGATCTGGTCGCCGGCTGCCAGGTGGCGCGGCGCTACAACGTAGCGTCGGTGTGCATCAAGCCCTACGCCGTGACGCTGGCCTGCCAGGAACTAAGCGGCTCCGATGTCGTCGTCGGCACGGTGGTCGGATTTCCGCACGGCGCCAACCGGGTAGCCGTCAAGCTGCAAGAGGCCGAGCTGGCCATCAACGACGGCGCGCGCGAGCTGGACATGGTCGTCAACATCGGCAAGGTGCTGGGCGAGGACTGGGACTACGTCAGCGACGAGATCCGCCTGCTCAACGACCTGGCCACCAGCGGCGGCGGGCTGCTCAAGGTCATCTTCGAGAACGACTACCTGCCCGACGACCACTTCAAGATCCAGCTTTGCCGCATTTGCAGCGAACTGGGTGTGGCATTCGCCAAGACCTCCACCGGTTACGGCTTCGTCAGACAGCCCGACGGCATCGTACAACTACGCCGGTGCGACGGACCACGATCTGGCGCTGATGCGTCGCCACTGCGCGCCCTGGGTGCAGATCAAGGCGGCCGGCGGCGTGCGCACACTGGACGACCTGCTGCGCGTCCGCGACCTCGGCGTGACGCGGGTCGGCGCAACAGCGACCGCAAGCATTCTGAACGAAGCCCGAACACGCGGCTATGAATAACAGACCCGTCGAAGTCACCATTGAAGAAGGGATAAGCCGGTTTCAGCAATGTCAATAGAGCTTCCTCCTGTCCTTTCTGGCCAAGTGGTCGGATTCCTCCTCCGGATCGGCGCTGCCATCCTCATCGTGATCATCGGCCGCTGGCTGGCAGTTGCCACACGCCGCTGGCTGGCAAGCGCTTTCAAGCGAACTACCCTGACGCCATCGATGGAGTCGCTGTTCCTGACGCTGGCCTACTACGGCATGTGGATACTTGCCATGATGCTGGCCCTGATCGTCATGGGCGTGCCGGCCGTTACGGTGGTGACGGCGGCCGGCGTCGTGATCATCGTGCTGGGCATTGCCCTGCAGCAGTCGTTGCGCGATCTGGCGGCCAGCATCAATTTCGTGTTGTTCAAACCCTTCGCTGATAGGCGACCTGATCGAGACCAGGGGCATCACCGGCACCGTGGAGGAAATCCAGCTCTTCAGCACGGTGCTGGTGCGCTGGGACAACAGAGTTGTGATCCTGCCCAACGGCGAGATCCAGCAGAACGGCATCACCAACTTCACAAAGAAGGGCCTGCTGCGCACGGACCTGACCTTCGGCATCAGCTACGGCGACAACATCGCGACGGCGCGACGGCTGATCGAGGAAGTGATGGCGAAAGACCCGCGTGTCTTGCCGGATCCGCCGCTGCAGATCCTGGTCAGCGAATTGGGCGACAACAGCGTCAACCTCAACGTGCGCGCCGCCGTTACCCCGGACGACTACTGGAGCCTGCAGAACGACCTGCGCGAGCAAGTCAAGGTGCGTTTCGACGAGGAAGGCATCACGATTCCGTTCCCGCAGCGCGACATTCATGTCATAAAGGAAGGATGACACTGCAATGATCCCATCAGATGTCGATCGACGCTGGCTGCAACACTACGACTCCAACGTGCCGCAGCATCTGGACTACCCGCGGCTGCCGCTCTACAGGCTGCTGGATGACACGGCGGCCAGGACGCCGGCTGCGCCGTGCGCCAGGTTCTTTGGCAGGCGCTATACCTACCAGTCACTCAAGGATGCGTCGGACTATTTTGCGGCTGCGTTGCAGGCTCAGGGCGTTGCAAAGGGTGACCGGGTAGCGCTGCTGCTGCCCAACTCACCGCAGTTCATCATCGCCTACTACGGCATCCTCAAGGCGGGCGCGGTCATCGTGCCGCTCAATCCGCTCTACACCGAGCGCGAGCTGACCTTCCACCTCAGCGACTCCGGGGCCGAGACGGTGGTGACGATCCCCATGTTTCTGGAGAAGGTGGCCAGCCTGCTGCCGCAGACGCCGGTCAAGGGGGTGATCTACGCGCGGCTGGCCGACTTCCTGCCCTTCCCCATGGGTCTTGCCTCTGGGTTTCAGGAGCGCGGCCAGATCAAGGCCGGCAAGTCTGCCCCGCTGGTCAACATGACTGACATGCTGAAGCAGCCGCTGCCGAGCGGCTGGCAGGCTGAGCCGGTCGATCCCGACGACATGGCGGTGCTCATTTACAGCGGCGGCACCACCGGCGTCGCGAAGGGGATCATGCTGTCGCACTATGCGCTGGTGTCCAACGCGCACCAGTTGCAGGCCTGGGTCAATCTCGACGCGGAGGGCCGGATGCTGGCGGTGCTGCCGCTGTTCCACGGCTTCGGCATGAGCGTCACCATGAACGCCGTCTTTCTGGCCGGCGCGGAGACGGTGCTGATGCCGCGCTTCCAGGCCAAGGCGGTGCTGGAGGCGGTGCAGAAGTTCAAGCCCACCTTCTTCGTTGGCGTGCCGACCATGTTCGTCGCCTTCGCCAACGTCCCCGACGTGGACAAATACGATCTACACAGCGTCAAAGGCATCTTCGTGGGCGCCGCGCCGCTGACCAAGGGCATCAAGGACGAGTTCGAGGCGCGGGCCGGTGCGCGGCTGATCGAGGGCTACGGCCTGACCGAAGCCGTGACCGCGATCATGGCAAACCCATACAAGGGGATACAGAAGCTGGGCAGCATCGGTCTGCCCTTCCCCGATGTGGACTGCAAGATCGTGTCGCTGGACGGGTCGGAGGATTTGCCGGCTGGCGAGACGGGCGAGATCGTCCTGCGCAGCCCGACGCTGATGCTGGGCTACTTCAACCGACCCGACGACACCGCCGAGACGATCAAGGACGGCTGGCTGTTCACCGGCGACATCGGCCACATGGATGAGGACGGCTACTTCTACATCACCGACCGCAAGAAGGAGCTGATCATCGTCGGCGGCTTCAACGTCTTCCCGCGCGAGATCGACGAACTGATCGCGCTGCATCCCAAGGTGATGGAAGGCATCTGCGTCGGCATCCCCGACGAGCGCAAGGGGGAGCGCATCAAGGTCTTCATCGTGCTCAAGGAAGGCGAAACGGCAACGGCCGAGGAGTTCATCGCCTACTTCCGCGAGCGGCTGGTGGCCTACAAGGTGCCGTCAGAGGTCGAGTTCCGCTCCGAGCTGCCGAAAAGCATGATCGGCAAGATCCTGCGACGGCAGTTGCGGGAGGAGGAGACTGGCTTAAGTGGTTAGACTGCGTGATCAACGCACGCAATCGTCCACCCAATTGAGCGCATCTAAGCATCTCTCGTCAGGATTGCAGGTCGAGGGCTTTCAGTATCTCTCTTACAAGCCAGCGCCACGCAGTCTGTTCCACTTCATGACTTGAGGAAGCCTCCACGGACACCAACCGCGCTGCTGACGGGACGTAATCGTATCCCTGGCCATTCAGGCCGTTCTGGTAGTGTTGCTGGATTGCTTGCTGCGGCAGGGCTTCACTCCAGACAGCTACTTCGTCTATCATGCCCTTGAATCTTTCCGACTGGGTATACCTCTGCCCAATGAAAAGAGGGCTACTGCTGGGCATGATGACACGGGTGACAGCCCTACTCCCAGCGACAACTCCGTCAACATAGATGATCATCTCCGAACCATCATATGTGCATGCGACATGGTGCCAGACGCCGACCTCCAACGTTGCGGGCAAATAGGGATAGTATCCTCCCACCCAGCACTGGATCAAGTCGCTATCGACGTTGAAGCCATAGCCTCCCGTACCGCCATCCCGCGAATTGATTACGTAATGCTGGGGAGACCCACCCGGGTCAGCTTGTGCCAGGTTGAGCCAAGCTTCCAAGGTGAGTTGATTTGAAACAGACGGGGCATCCAAACTATCGGAATCGGGGATCTCAACGCGACCGTTGTAGCCATCAAAGCTCAAAGCACTGTTGACTCTGCCGCTTTCCACCCAGCTTGCTTCGTAGATTGAACCATTGTTTGCATTGACCGAATCATAGGCCGTCGGCCCACTGTCCTCATCGAATCTCCAGTAGGCCACCATGCCGGGTGGGTAGAACTTGGCCTGGGCGCTTGCTGCCGTGAATACAACCGCCGTTGCTACAATGACAATCACAAGCAAAGCGCACGCCAGCTTTCCTTTGCACATCATTCCTGCCGTCATATGCGTCCTCCCTGTTCTTAAAGACGGTAGATCTGATTCATCTGCCTGTTGGCGGGCTGGTGGTTCAGGTGGCGGTGATGCATGGCGCGGTCGTAGACAATGAACTCGTCGACGAACGTCAAGTAGCCCTGTCGCCCGCCGACTTTTGTCCAGCGCTTCACCGAGGTGCGAATGCGTTTCAGGCACGCCAGGATCTCGTCAATCGTCAACGGCGATAAACTTGACATGAACTGGCTGTGCTGGGACTCCACGAGCTCCGTTCGCCCCAGCCGAAACTCACACACCGCCTCGACTGAATTGTACACCTCCTGCCGGAGCTCATTCAGGTGGAGGGCTGGCTTCTCGCGTTGCCGCTGCTCAGCCTGATAGCCTTTCACCAGGGCCGTCAGCACGACATCAACGTCGTAGTCAACCAGTTCCGGGCGTTTGCGGAAAACTGAGACGATCGCAAACTCGATGTTTTGCAACACATCCAGATAATCGTCTTCGACGGCCATTTGTCAGCTCCAGTCGTCGTAGATTGCCTGCATCTGCGCGATGTGGTCGGGGATGTGGCGCTCGTAAGTATCCAGCCAGTCGTCCATGGTCATCAACCCGTTTTCAGTGTGCGTGACTGTGTTCGACCAGACCGCCTCGGGCAGATCCTTGATCAACTGGTATGAGTTCAGCCGCAGCCATTTGAACAGCTCCAGCGCATCCAGCGCGCTCTGGTCGTGATAGCGCAACTCGCTGACCCAGGCATTTTCGTCGTAGCCCTGCACCACGCCGCCCGGCTCCGCGATGAAGCGCCGGCAGCGAACGTAGCTGTTCACTTCGCTGTCGGCGATGTGAACGATGATCTCGTGGATCGTCCAGCGATCTGGCGCGGGCCTGAACTGCCACATCTCCTGCGGGTAGCCGTCCAGCGCCGCAACCAGGCGCGGGTAAGCCATGCCATACGATTTCGAGCTTTGTGTTCCGTTCCACTGCGTTCATCTCTCTCCAGTTCCTTTC
This sequence comes from uncultured Chloroflexia bacterium, assembly GCA_963707275.1. Lineage (GTDB taxonomy): Bacteria > Chloroflexota > Anaerolineae > JAAEKA01 > JAAEKA01 > JACKBK01. Next base: position 394,118 of record CAVPPH010000013.1, on the reverse strand, counting down.
GAGTACGTGGCAGCGTGGCATACATGATACCACCGCGCGGGTTGCCCTCGCGTGGCGGTATCATGCACAGAACAGCTAGTTGCTACGGCACATCCGCGAACGCGGCCTGCGACGCGAAGGCGACGCCGACCATGCTGGGACCGGTGTGTGCGCCCAGCACCAGCGACATGGGGCCAATCGGCAGCCACGTGCAATCGAAGAGCTGGTCGACCTGTGCGCGCAGCGCAGCGGCGCCTTCAGGGTTGAAAGCATGCAGCACCTGGACGTGCAACGCGCTGCCCGGCGCATGCTGGGTGGCGATCAGATCGACCAACCCCTTCACCGCTTTCTTGAAGGTGCGCGTCTGGCCAAGTTGCGTGTAGGTGCCGTTGACTTTCTCGACGCCGATCATCGGCTTGAGATTGAGAATCGAGGCGATCAGCCCTTTCATGTGGCTGATGCGTCCGCCGTGGATCAGGTACTTCAACTCGTCCAGCGTATACATGCTGTCACTGGCCTCGCTGATCCGTGCCAACAACGCGAGGATTTGCTCAATCGACCAGCCAGCTTTGGCTGCCCGCGCCCCCGCTTCCACCTGCCAGCCGGCCGCGGCGGACAAGGTCTTGGTGTCAACCAGCGTGACGTTGGCCTCTGGCGCCAGTGCCGCGCCGGCTTGCGCCGCGTTGAACGTGCCGCTGAGCCCGGAGGTCATGTGGATGGACAGGATGTCCGGATCGGTGACTGCCAGACGCCGATAGGTCTCGGCAAACTCGCCCGCCGACGGCTGCGAGGTCACCGGCAGCCCGTCGGTGGCGGCCAGCAGTCGATAGAACTCAGCCGGTTCAACGTCGATGCCCTCGCGGTAGGACTTACCGTCGAGGGTCACGACCAGCGGCACCACGTGAACGGCCAACTCGGTCTGCTGCTGTGGTGAAAGACTGATGTCGGTGCCGCTGTCTGTTACGATTTGCATTGCTTTTTCTCCTGAAAATGCCGACGGCGGATGCTGCTGTCGCGGGCACGTTTCCATGTAAAGGTTGCTTGCCAGCGCGGCTCTTCAACCCGCTGGCAGCAACACGATTGTAACACAGCCTGTACAGAGGGTCAACGTGCGCACGGCCGCGGTCTGTGGTAGAATAGCCCCAGCCGCGCCGCCATTATCCAGTTACCCATTCGCTATTCAGCAATTCACCATTTTCGAGGTCCCCCATGCAGCACGCCATTCCCGTTGAAACGCTCGGTCCGCACGGCCAGGTCATGGCCGACGCGGTGCAGGCCTGTGTCCACTGCGGCTTTTGCCTGCCCGCCTGCCCTACCTACCGCTTGCTGGGCGAGGAGATGGACTCGCCGCGTGGCCGCATCTACCTGATGAAGGAGACGCTGGAGGGCAACCTGCGGCTGGCCGATGCGCTGCCCTACATCGACCGCTGCCTGGGCTGCGTCGGCTGCGTGCCGGCCTGCCCGTCTGGCGTCCCCTATGGCGACCTCCTCACCTCGTTCCGTGCGCACGTCGTCGCCTCGGACGACCACAGGCCGTCCGCCGGCGACCGGATGCAGCGCATCATGCTCAAGGAAACGCTGCCTTATCCCGACCGGTTTCGCGCTGCAGCCACAGCGGGCAAGCTGGGCAAGGCAGTTTCCGGCGTTCTGCCGCAAAGCATGACGTCGATGCTGACGCTGCTGCCCGACGGCCTGCCCGCGGCCGTGACGTTGCCGCCTCTCGTTCCGGCCAGCGGCCCGCGGCGGGCGCGGGTTGCCCTGCTGGCCGGCTGCGTTCAGCAAGCGCTGGCGCCGCAGATCAACCGGGCGACGCTGCGGGTGCTCAGCCGCCAGGGCGTCGAGGTGGTGATCCCGCCCGGACAGGGGTGTTGCGGCGCGTTATCCATGCACATGGGCGAGGCGGCTCAGGCGATGAAACTGGCGAGGAACAATCTGCGCGCCTTCCCCGACGACGTCGACGCGGTGATCACCAACGCGGCCGGCTGCGGATCGGGCATGCATGAATACCCGCTGCTTTTCAAGGGGACCGCAGACGAAGCCGCGGCAGCCCGTTTTGCAGCCAGGGCGATGGACGTGACCGTTTTCCTGGCGCAGATTGGACTGGTTGAAGAACCCTCGCCGCTGCCCCAGCCATTGACCATTGCCTACCATGACGCCTGCCACCTGGCCAACGCGGCAGGGTGTACGTGTTCAGCCGCGCGACCTGCTGCGGCGCATCCCCAACCTCACGCTGGTGGAGATAGCGGACGGCGAGTTGTGCTGTGGCTCCGCGGGCACATACAACATCCAACAGCCGGAGCTGGCCGGGCAACTGGGCGAGCAGAAGGCGCGCAACGTGCTGGCCAGCGGCGCGGAGCTGCTGGTCACCGGCAACATCGGCTGCCTGACGCAGATCGACCTGCACCTGCGCCGCCTGGGCCGGCCGCTGCCGATGCTGCACACTATCGAATTGCTGGATCGGGCGTTTCCGTCGCCGAAAGCATAGCATGCGAGCGCGCATCAGAGATGGCATCTGGCGGGTCTCGTAGTAGACTGGTCACGCTGCGCTGGGCTGCCTTGTGCTGTTGCCGCCAGATGCCATCTCTCGCGTTCACAGCACCAAACTCACCCCCAGCACGACCAACAGCACCAAAACCAGCTTGCGGAAGCGCTCGGCGTCGATACGCCGTTCGGCCAGCCCGCCCAGCAAAATCCCCAGAAGCAACGGCAGCAGGCTGACCGCGAAGCACTGCCAGACAACCGGCGTCACTGTACGGGCAAGAAAGTGGCCTGCGACGACAAAGATGCTGACCGGCAAAAAGAAGCCCTGCAAGTTGCCCTTAAACTGGACCGCAGGCCAGCGGCGCGCGTGGCCGTAGATAATCACCGGCGGGCCGGCCGTGTTGTATGCCCCGCCCAACACCCCCGCAATGAAGCCCAGGCCATAGGTCCAGCCCCGGCCTTCCAGGCTCGGCAAGGTGAACCTCGACAGCCCGTAGATGCCATAGCTCACCAGCACGACCGCCAGAATGCCGAGGACGACGCGCTGGTCGACGTTCTTGACAGCGTAGATGCCCAGCGGAATGCCGACTGCGGCGGCGGCCACCAGCTTGCTCACCGTCTCCAGATGAAGATGCTCACGATAGCGAAGGATCAGGACGATTTCCAGCGCCACGCCCAGCATGGCAACCAGCGGCGACGCGATCTGGATGCCAACTACTGCGACCAGTAGCGGCATGCCCAGCAGTGCTGAGCCAAATCCGGCGACGCTCTGGATAAATGCGGCTGCGAAGGCGATGAGGGCGACGAGAACGAGTTGCGTGGAGTCCATGGAATCAAGCGAGACGGGGAAGATAGCGGGACTTCATTGTACGGCGAAACAGCCAAATCACCAATCCGCTCGAGGAACCTCTGGGGATGGCTTGACAAGCCCAGTTCTTTCCGAATATCACCGGTCACCTCCCGGAGGTTGGTCGTCCGGACATGACACAGATCATTGTGGCCTGATTCAAGCTGTGTTATCCTCACAAGGTCGCCTGTGTCCGCCCCGTCCAGATTGGCATTCGGGGCAGATGCTGGTAAGATTTCTATTGCGGCGGGCGCTAATCGGAACTCGCCGGCCGCGAGCGATAATACATTTCCTGGAGGAATCACTATGTCAACCAACTACAGAGGCACCATCGGCATTCTGACCGGAGGCGGCGACGTGCCGGGTCTCAACCCGGCGATTCGTGCGGTGACGATTCGCGCGCTGCGCGAGGGCTATCAGGTCATCGGCTTGCGCCGCGGCTGGAAGGGTATTGCTGAGACGATACGCGAGAAGGACTTCGACAACCACGAGAACTTTATCTACCTGAGCGAAGAAATCGTCAACCGAGCCGGGCGCACGGGCGGCACCTTCCTGCACACCTCGCGCACCCGTCCCAGTGCGATGAAAGAGTCCGAGGTTCCGCCACATTTGAAGGAGGAATACCCCAACGAGGTCAACGACATGACCCCGGAGGTGCTCAAGAATCTGGAGTGGCTGGGCGTCGATTACCTGATCCCCATCGGCGGCGACGACACACTGAGCTACGGCGTGCATCTGGCCAAAAAGGGCTTCAAGGTGGTGGGCATTCCGAAGACCATGGACAACGACGTGCCAGGCACCGATTACTGCATCGGCTTCAGCACCTGCGTCTCGCGCACCATCTCGCTTACCAACACGTTGCGCACATCAGCCGGGTCGCACGAACGTCTGCTGGTTCTGGAGGTGTTCGGCCGCTACGCCGGGTTCACTGCGATGCTGCCAACCATGGCCGGAGCAGCCAATCGCTGCGTCATCCCCGAAGTAAAGTTCAACATCGACACATTGACTGAGCTGCTGCTCGCCGACCGCCACCGCAACCCGTCCAAGTATTCCATCGTGCTGGTCTCAGAAGGCGCCATGTTCGACGGCGGCGAGATGGTGTTCCAGAGCCAGACCACCGACGCCTACGGCCACAAAAAGCTGGGCGGCATCGGCGATCTGGTGTCGCAGGAGCTGACCGAGCGCTCGCCCAATTTCAACGACGGCCAGAAGATCAACACTATCAACCAGCGCCTCGGCTACCTGGTGCGCGGCGGCGACCCCGATGCTACCGACTCGATAGTGCCAATGGCTTACGGAAACCTGGCGCTGGACCTGATCCTGGGTGGTATGCATGGCCGGCTGGTAGTGCTGAAGAACGGCCGCTACGACGATGTACCCATCGAGGTGGTTACCAACAACAAGAAGGTAGTGGATGTGGAGAAGTTCTACAACACCGAGCGCTACCGCCCGCACTACCGCAAGTTCCACATGAAGCCGCAGTTCATCATGACCAGCGAGCTTGAGTAGGCTAGAAAAGAAAGTTGGCATCTGGCCGACTGGCCTGTGGAAGCTAGCCGACACGTTCAGACGAACCCGCGTCTGAACCAACCAGATGCCAACTTTGACCGCCATGCACAGCAGGCGGGCAAAGTGGTAGCTGCCTTATGGAATCGCACCACTTCATGGGGTACAGTGGTCAAAACATGATTCGAAGGAGCAACCCATGACCACAGCAATCGTTATAGGAGACGGACCAGCGGGACTGAGCGCAGCCCTGTTTCTGGCCAAGAATGGGGTCGAGACAACGGTGTTTGGCCAGGACAAGACTGCCATGCACTACGCCGAACTGCACAACTACCTGGGCATCCCCGTGATCGGTGGGACCGAATTTCAGCAGGTTGCCCGCCAACAGGTGCTGGACCAAGGGGCCAGGCTGCTGGACGCACAGGCAACTGAGGTTCAACGGGCTGGGCGCGGTTTCCACGTAATCGGCGCGGACGGCAGCGCACATCCGGCTGACTTCGTGGTTATCGCCGAGGGCAAGGCAGCCACGCTGGCCAAAGCCCTCGGGCTGGCAATGCACGATGACGGCGTCGTGGCGGACGCAAACTTTCGCACCGCGCTGGAGAATCTCTACGTCGTGGGACGAGCCACCCGCACGGGCCGCAGCCAGGCCATCATCTCCGCCGGTCAGGGCGCGACCGCGGCTGTCGATATCCTGTCGCGTCTGAAGGGCGCCGACTTCCGCGACTTCGACGAACCGGCCAAGGAATAACGTGCGTTGGTAGTTGCGGCTTCAGCCGCCTCCGGGCCGTCAGAGGCGGCTGAAGCTGCTACTACCAGCCGGTTGGCGCGAAACGGACGCCCGCTCAATTGAGCAGGCGTCCGTTGCATTTCATGGCCTGGTCGATTTAGAAAATCGACCTACGTGCGCTTCACCGGTCAGGCCGGCGCCAGCGAGCCAGCGCCGAATGTACCGTTGCCGCTGGTTTTCGGACTGGCCTCTGCCACCTCGGACCGGCGGCGGAACTGGCTCATGTACAGGTTGTAGTAGAAGCCGCGCTCTGCCAACAGTTCCTCGTGGCGGCCGCGCTCTACGATTTGGCCCTGGTCCAGCACCAACACCTGATCCGCGTTGCGGATCGTGCTGAGCCGGTGGGCGATGACGAAGCTGGTGCGATTTGCCAGTAGGTCGTTCAGCGCCGCCTGGATGAGACGTTCGGTGCGCGTATCGACGCTGGAAGTCGCCTCGTCGAGGATCAGGATGCGCGGGTCGCCCAGGGCGGCGCGCGCGATGGCGATCAACTGGCGCTGGCCCTGGCTGAGGCCGCTGCCGCGCTCGCCCAGCACCGTCTGGTAGCCGTCAGGCAACCGGTCGACGAAGGTGTCCACACGCGCCAGCCTGGCGGCCTCGATCACTTCCTCGTCGGTCGCGTCAGGCCGGCCGAAGCGGATGTTCTCCATGACGGTGGTGCTGAACAGGAACGTATCCTGCAGCACGATGCCGATCTGGCTGCGCAGCGATTCGGCCGTCACGTCGCGCACGTCGTAGCCGTCGATGGTGACGGAGCCGGAGGTCACGTCGTAGAAGCGCGGCAGCAGATTGATGATCGTTGTCTTGCCCGCGCCGGTCGGACCGACGATGGCAAAAGTTTGACCCGGCTCGACGGTGAAGTTGATGCCGTTGAGCACTGACTCGCCCTTCTTGTACTCGGCGAACACATCGTTGAAGATGCACCTCGCCCTGCGACCGTCGGCAGTTCCTGCGCGTTGGGCGCCTCGACCACACCCGGGCGCCTCATCCATGAGAACGAAGATGCGTTCCATACCGGCGATGGCGTTCTGGATGTTGGTCCACAACACAGCGATCTGCTGCACCGGCTGGTTGAAGCGCTGGACGTAGGTGATGAAGGTGATCACCAGACCGATAGAGACGGTCGTACCAAACAGTGTCTGATTGCGCAGCAGCACCAGGCCACCGATGCCAGCCACGAGAGCTAACGCCGCGTAGCCGAGCGCCTCAAGGGCAGGCGCCAGCGCCGCGGTGTAGCTCACGGCTTTGACATTGGCGTCGCGGTTGGCTGCGTTGGTGATCATGAAGTTCTGGATGTTCTCGTCCTCACGGCTGAAGGCCTGCACCTCGCGCACCGATGAGATGCTTTCTTGTAGCTCGGCGTTGACGTTGCCCAGATCCTCGCGCGCCGTGCGGAAGGCCTTGCGCGCCTGGCCGGAGAGCCAGATCGTTACCAGCAGCATGATGGGCACCACGATCATGCTCAGCAACGCGTACGGCACGCTCAGCTTCAGCATATTGTAGGCGATCCACACCAGTAGCAAGATGCCGCTCACCACCTGCAACAGCGCGAAGTTGATGGCCTGGCCGATCGCTTCGGTGTCGTTGGTGATGCGACTCATGAGGTCGCCAGCCTCGTGCTCCGTGTAGTAGCTCATCGACAGGTCGTGCATGTGTCCAAACAGCTCGACGCGTAGGTTGCGCAGCACATGCTGCCCGGACCAGGTCATCAGATAAAACTGAAGCCCGGTTGCCACGGATGTGAACACGTATAACCCCAGGATCAGCAGCACCATCTGCCCCAGGCCCGCCAGACGCTCTGGTACAGTGAGCTTGGTAGGATCGCTTTCCAGCGTGCAGCGGCTCTCGCCCGCCTGGGATGCGTTAGAGGTGAACGACGAGAGCGCCGCGGCCGGCGAATCGCCTGTCGTCGCGACGTTAACCGTCGTCAGGTAACAGTCAACCGTTGCACCGATCAACTCCGGCACCCTGACCTGCGCCCAGGTCGATGCAAGCAGCAGGACGCCAACTATCAGCAGCGGCAACCAGAATGGCTTGAAGTAACCACCCATGCGTCGCAGCGTTTGCCGCACGCTAGTCGGTTTCATATCGTCCTGGCTCATGAGCCGGGACATTCCACCAGGTCCAAACATGTGAGTTCTCCTGTATTATTTCCAGCCGCGATGGCTCATCCGAAGTCCAACATTGTGGCTTCTTCGGGCTCGATCTCGACGTCGCTGACGAGCTGTGAATTGTAGATCTCAGCATACACTGCGCTGGTTTCCATCAGATCAGCGTGCTTGCCGCGGGCGACGACACGCCCCTTTTCCAGAACCAGGATCTGGTCGGCGTTGATGACTGTGCTGATACGCTGGGCGATGACGAAGCTGGTTCGCCCCTTCATCAGCAGGTCGAGAGCCTTCTGAATGTGGTATTCGGTTTCCAGGTCCACGGCGCTGGTCGAGTCGTCCAGGATCAGCAGGTGCGGATCAAGCAGCAGCGCGCGGGCAATCGCGAGACGTTGCTTCTGGCCGCCGCTCAACGTCGCGCCCCGCTCGCCTACCGGCGTATCGTAGCCGGCAGGGAAGGAGATGATGAAGTCGTGGGCAGCCGCAGCCTGCGCGGCAGCGACGACTTCATCCTGCGTGGCATCGGGTTTGCCAAAGGCGATGTTGTCGCGGATCGTACCGGTGAACAGGGTTGTCTCTTGCAGAACGATGCCGATTTGCAAGCGCAGCGACTCCAACTGAACTTCGCGAATATCGTGCCCATCGATCAGCACCTTGCCCTCGGTCGGGTCGTAGAAGCGTGGGATCAGGTTGATGATGGTGGTCTTGCCGGAACCGGTCGCGCCCAACAGAGCAACGGTCTGGCCTGGTTCCGCCTCGAAGCTGACATCGGACAGGACCGGGTCGCCGCCGCTGAAGTAGCGGAAGGTCACATTCTCAAAGACGACACGACCCTGCACCGGCGGTAACTCGACGGCGTCGGGCGCGTTGGTCACCTCGTTCTTCGTGTCAAGAATCTCAAAGACACGATTGGCTGATGCTGACGCCTGCGACATCTGCGTGATGATGATGCCAAGCTGCGCCAGCGGCAGGAAGATGAAGATCAGGTAGATGCTGAACTCCTGGTACTGCCCCAGGGTGAGCGTGCCTTCGATGATCTGGCGGCCGCCGAAGTAGAGTACCAACGCCTGGCCGATGTTTGCAATCAGAAAGACGATAGGGAACAGAAAACTGAATGTCTTGGCCACCGTGAGCTGCTGCGCCATCAGAATATCGGCAGAGGCGTCGAACTTTTTCTGCTCAGATTTTTCTCTGGTGAAGGCCTTGATCACCTTGATGCCGGCCAGGTTTTCCTGGAGGATAGTGTTGAGCGCCGAGAGCTTCTGTTGCACCTTGACAAACAGCGGCTGGCTGAGACGACCAAAGACCATGAACGCAATCAACGCCAATGGCAGGATTGGCAGGACAACCAGCGTCAGCTTGACGTTGGTGCTGAAGAGGATAATCAGCGTACCTACCAGGAGTAGGAGCGCGCCGACCGCCTGCAACAGGCCCTGGCCGATAAACAGCCGCACCTTCTCCACGTCGTCGGTGGCGCGCACCATCAACTGGCCCGTCTGGTTGCGGTCGTGATAGGAAAACGAAAGCTTGGAGATTTTGGAAAACAGGTCGTTGCGCATGTCAAAGGCAACGCTCTGCGAGTTGCGCTCAGCTGTGAACGCCTGCCCGAACGCGAAAAAGCCGCGCACGGTGGCGAAGATGATGATCGCGATACCTGCGGTCATCAGCATCTGCTCGGCGTTGCTGTAAAGGTTGAGCAACTGCGCTTCGGTGTAGCCAAGCTGCTCAAATACCAGCGGCTGAACAGCCGCCGGTATTTTGTCGAGATTGGGCACCACGTTCGCGGCAATGACGCCGCCCGTAATGGCATCGATGATGCTCCCGACCATCTTGGGCACAGCCAACTGTGCCAGGGTCGCGAAAAACAGGAAGATGTACGGTATGAGCGCCTGGAACTTGTAGGCCGAAAGATAGCGAATGGCCCGCCCCAGCGAGCCCTTCTGGCCGGATTCCTTGGAACGCCCCCCGCGTGATTTGGACATTGAAGCTTGCAAGGGTGTTACTCCTCTCGTCGTTGTATCTCTGGTTCCATTTGCCTGGCAGCATCTGTGAGCGCAGCCAGGGCAACGATAATTGTCTCTTGTTGATCCGGCGAAAGCATCCGGGTCAGATCCGAAATCCAGTTCAGGCGAGCCTGCAACCCATCCTCCAACAGGGCCTGTCCCTGCTCAGTCAACTGCACCATTCGCACACGGCGATCTGTCTCATGCAGGACCCGGTCGACCAGCCCTTTCTGTTCCAGCCGATCCACCATCTGGCTGGCAGCGGCGTTGGACACGTCGAGTTGCTGCGCGATGTCGGACACGGCGCAATTGCCGCGATAGTGGAGCCGGAACATGGTTGACACCTGCGGCATGGACAGTTCCCAGCTGCGCATGAACTCATTGAAGTCGCGCATCGTGCGGCGCATGAACATTTGTGTCCACTCTGACAATACGTCGGTAAAGCTGTTTTGGTCAGGCATACATCCTTCCGTCTGAAATTACTTAAGCGCCCCAAATAGTTAAGGACGGTTAAATATAAAGTACTCTAACCTATTTGGCAAGTATGGAAGCATCCCATCCAGGGAGATCACCAGGTTTTCACCAGACCGCTTTGCCGAAACGTGACCCCGATGTTAAAATGCGGCATGTTGCAGCCATTCTGGCCATCCCTTCGCTGACCACCTTACCCGCGACAAGGAGCCGTTGTATGACCACACCCAAGGACCACCAGCGCGTCAACGATATCCTGCTCGGACCACTGGAGCGCCCGGCGCTGCGCTGGCTGGCAGCCCATTCCCCCGCCTGGATGACACCCGACATTCTGACAGGCATTGGCACGTTCGGCGCGTTCGTGATCTTCATCAGCTACGTGCTGAGCGGGACCAACCCGGCGTTTCTCTGGCTGGCCAGTCTGGGACTGCTGATTAACTGGTACGGCGACAGCCTGGACGGAACGCTGGCGCGCTACCGCAACATCCAGCGGCCCCGGTACGGCTTCTTTGTTGACCACACCGTGGACGCTTTCAACGAGATGCTGATCGTCCTTGGCCTGGGTCTGTCGCCCTATGTCAGCTTCAACGTCGCAGCGATGGCTCTCATCGGCTACCTTCTCATGTCGGTGTTCGTCTATGTGCAAACCTTCGTCGATGGCGTTTTCCAGATCTCCTACGCGAAATTTGGACCCACGGAGATACGGGTCATCATTGTCATTCTTAACGCCCTGATGTTCTTCTTTGGATCGCCCACCGTTGCGCTGCCCTTCGGAACATTCACACTCTACGACGGGCTGGTAGGTATCATCGCGGCCATTCTTATCGTATTGTTTGTGGTATCATCGTGGCAAAAAGCCAGGGCGCTTTCGCAGATCGACCAGCGGCCGGCCGCGCCGGTCAAGTGACGACACTGCCCAGCATCGACAAGCCACACAACAAGAGAACGTAACTGCTCATCCGTCACACTTGTACCTTCGGCGCAAGTGCAGGTGTTCCCGCCTCCACGGGAGTGACTCCACAGTGACGGATGGTTAGTCTCAGGAGAACTTCGAAATGAACGAGCACGTAGAGTTTTGGGATCGCCCGATGGCTGACGAGGTCTATATGCTGGCCGGCTGGAACCAGTGGGCGGACGCGGGCAACATCTCGTCCGGTTTGCCGACCTACTTGATTCAGCACCTGCAGGCGGCCCCCATCGGCCAGTTGAACGTTGACGAGTGCTACTTTTTCCAGGTTCCCGGCACGCATCACTTCCTGCGGCCGGATATCAAGCTCAAGGAGGGAATGCCGGTCGCGCTGGAAGGTCGGGATAACAACTTCTACTACTGGAACGACGGACGGCGCGGGCTGGTCATCTTTCTGGGCGAGGAGCCGCACGTCAACCCGCGCCTCTACGCCGACGCGTTTCTGGACGCAGCCGAGGAGTTGGGCGTGCAGCGGATCGTGGCGCTGGGCGGGGTGTACGGCGCCATGCCCTACGACCGCGACCGCGAGATCCACGCCGTCTACAGCCTGCCGGAGATCCAGGATGAGCTGGTCGATCTGTCGGTCAAGATGTCGAACTACGAGGGCGGCTCCACCATCGGCACCTTTCTCACCTACCAGGCCGGGCGGCGCAACATCGAGTTCATCGATCTGTACGCGTTCGTGCCAGCCTATGACTTCGCGCCCCTTTCGCCCAACGTGCAGGGTGTGCGCATCGACAACGACTTCACGGCCTGGCACGAGGTGATGCGACGCCTGAACCACATGTTGGGCACGACCATCGACATCAGCGACCTGGAGACCCGCAGCTCGCAGCTCAAGGCGTCCATGCACGACCGGATCGACGAATTCGACCGCAAGAACCCCGATCTGCGTGTCAAAGACCAGATGCGTCGCCTGTCGGAAGGCTTTGCAGAAGAACTCCTTCGCCCCGCTGGACGATCTGTGGGAACAGGAGCTGGGCGATCTGCTGGACGATATGGGCAGCTAGCGTCTGGTCCCTGTGACGACCAACCTGCAACCATTGCTGGTGCTCTACGTTGCCAGCGGGATCCTCCTGGTCGCCGTATCGATCCCCATGATCCGCGGCTGGGTCAAGCCGAACTGGATCTACGGCTTCAAGGTTCGCAAAACCGTCGAGAACCCCGAGATCTGGTACCCCGCCAACGCATATGCCGGCAAGTGGCTGCTGGGCTGTGGCGTGTTTACCGTCGTCGCCGCTATCGCCTTCTACTTCATCCCCGACATCTCGCTTGACGGCTACGCGTGGCTGTGCGCAGCGGTGATTCTTGGCGGGCTGGCCGTCGCCGTCTGGATGAGCTTTCGCTATCTCAAGACCCTCTGAAACCGGCGGTTCCCGAAGTCTGGCATTCGGGAGCGCCATAACATTATTTGCCTGAAATATCAAGTAGCCTTACTATAACGACGAATTTCACAATAATTCTTTCCAACCCGTTGTCATGACCTGGATGCAACCCTCCGCCGGCGCAGTCGCCGTTGACTCGTTCTATAACGCAGCTATTGCCAACAACCTGGCAGTGGCTATCTGGCGCGCGCCCGGCGCAACCGGAGTGCAGGCTGTGGCCGACCTGTCAGGCTCTGCCCACAGCGCACCGATCGATTTCGCATCAGACCAGCCCTCATTTGTCGTCGCCCCGTTCGTCAACGCGGACAACCAGTCGGCGCTTTGCATTCGCGGCGACGTACACCTCGCGCCGGATGGCCTGCGATTGCAGCGCGAGAACTGGAACGGCCAGCGGCAGACGCTGGAACGCTTCCTGGCTCTCTGCCGCACCCCAGCCATACCCGCGAGCCGCGGCTGGTACTTGCCGGCTGCTGACGCTTCCGCGGGTCATGCCAGCACCTGTGAAGAGTACGGTCGCCTTGTGCGCTCTGCGATCCGCTTCATCACGGCCAGCCGCATCGAAAAAGTGGTTGTCTCCCGGACGGCGGAGACGCCCCTGCCAGCCGGTTTCGACCCGCTGGGCACCTTCGCACACCTCAGCGCCACCTATCCGCAGGCCTTCGTCTCGCTGGTCGCCATTCCCGGCATCGGGACATGGATCGGCGCCAGCCCGGAGTTGCTGCTATCCGTGGATAAGCTCGGACTGAGCACAGTCGCGCTGGCAGCCACGCAGCCCTGGCCGCCGGACGGCGATCTGACATCCGTGGCCTGGAGCCGCAAAGAGATAGAGGAACAGGCGCTGGTGAGCAGCTACATCCGGTCGTTCTTCCGCGACGCAGGCGTGGCGCCTGTTCGTGAAATCGGCCCGGAAACCGTGCAGGCAGGCAACGTCGTTCATTTGCAGACGCGCTTCAACGTCGATCTACCTGAACCGCAGTTGCACGTGCTAGCCACTGCCATGCTTACCAGCCTGCACCCTACGTCAGCCGTGTGCGGCATGCCCAAGGACCGTGCGCTGGCCTTCATCCTGGCCAACGAGGGCTACGACCGCAGTTTCTACAGCGGGTTCCTCGGGCCCGTGAACATCTCCGGCCAGACGCGACTTTACGTCAACCTGCGCTGTATGCAGTTGCGTGAGGAGACGGCCAGTCTTTATGTAGGCGGCGGGATCACCGCAGTTTCCAATCCCGAAGACGAATGGCGCGAGACGCAGTTAAAAGCGGAGACGTTGCTGCGGGTGTTGCGGGCGGACGAGTCTCTCCCAGGTGACAGTCACTTTCGAAAAGTGACTGTCACTTACTGATCACCACGCGAAGTGCGTGCCCCCATGCCGGCCAGCGACGTCGCTCTCCGCCAGACCCTTCTTGCGCAGGTTGCGCAGCGCTGCGCGCACTTTGGGCTGACCAACGCCATTATCTCCCCTGGATCACGCTCCGCACCCATCACCGCCGCGTTTGCTGCTAATCCAAGCTTTCAATGCCGCGTCGTCTACGACGAGCGCTCGGCAGGGTACATCGCCCTCGGCATCGCCCAGCAAACCGGCCTGCCCACCGTGCTCGTTTGCACCTCCGGCACCGCTGCACTCAACTATGCCCCTGCGGTGACCGAAGCGTTCTACCAGCAGATTCCACTGCTGATCCTCACCGCCGACCGGCCGCCGGAATGGATCGACCAGCAAGATAACCAGGCGATTCACCAGGGTCGGCTATACGAACCACACCTGCTAGCCAGCTTTTCCTTCCCGCTCGACCTCGCCCATCCCGACGCACAGTGGCATGCGCTGCGTCTGGTCGATGAGGCGCTGACGCGCTGCACACAGCCCATCCCCGGTCCGGTGCATATCAATGTGCCGCTGCGTGAACCGCTGTATCCAGAGGCCGGCGGGTCAAGAAACCAGTCGCCAGATGTGAACGTCGCAGCACCGCGGCGACCGATCCACTGGATGGCTGCGCGCCCAGAACTCACCGATGAAAGCTGGGAAACGCTGCTGGCGCAGTGGCAGGTGGCCGGCCGCAAGCTGATCGTGGCGGGAATGCACCGGCCCGACCCGCGGTTACAGGCTGGCCTGCACGCGCTTTCGCAACGCGCCGATGTCGCAGTGATCGGTGACATCACCGCCAATGTCTTTACCGCTGGCACAGCCCTGGTCCACGCCGATGCGGTGCTGGGCACAAGGAGCCAGGCCTCCCTGGCCGCGTTGCAGCCTGAACTTATCGTCAGCTTCGGCGGGCCGGTGACGTCAAAGTACATCAAGCAATTCCTGCGCGGCTCGCAGCCAGTCGCCCATTGGCGCATCCAGCCAGCCGGCCCGGCGCCCGACACCTACCAGAACCTGACCCAAGTGCTGCCGGCCGAGCCATCCGACTTCTTTGCCCAGCTTGCCCACCGGACAGAACCAGCCCGCCCACCAGCGAGCTATGCCGCCAACTGGTACCGACTCGAACAGGAAGCATTCCCGGCGATCACAGATTTTCTCGACGCGGCCCCGTTTGGCGAATTCAAGGCTTGCAGGCAGGTCATGCAACATCTGCCAGCCGGCAGCGTGCTGCAACTGGGCAACAGTATGCCAATCCGCTATGCGAACCTGATTGGTCTCACGCCGCAACCAGTGCTGGCGGGCGTCTACGGCAACCGCGGCGTCAGCGGCATCGACGGTGCGATCAGCACTGCGGTCGGCGCGGCGCTGGCCAGCGAACGCATCACGACGCTGATCATCGGCGACCTGGGGTTCTTTTACGACCGCAACGGTCTGTGGCATTCGCACCTGCCCGCCAACCTGCGCATCGTACTGCTGAACAACCACGGCGGCGGCATTTTCGACATCATCGACGGACCGAACCGGCTGCCAGCCGCACTGCACCAGACCTATTTCCTGACGCCACAACCGCTGACTGCCCGGCGCACCGCCGCCGATCACGGACTGGACTACTTGCACGCTGCCGATGACCTGAGCCTCCATGGCGCGCTCGGCAGCTTTTTCCAACCAGGCGCACGGCCAGCAATTCTGGAGATCGAGACAGACATGGCGGTCAACACTGAGGTATTCGATCAGTTCAAGCGGATGCTCACGGTCATTGGTTCGGGTGCATCAAATCCGTGAAATCCGTGTTGATCTGTGAACAGAATGCACCGCACAGCCGCTCGCCATCCAAACCATACAAAAGGAGCACTTTATGTCCGACAGCATAACCTGGACCACCATCAAAACTTATGAAGAGATTCTCTTTCAGTTCTACGACGGCATTGCCAAGATCACCATCAACCGCCCTGAAAAACGCAACGCGTTCACGCCGCTGACCGTGCAGGAGATGATCGACGCGATGGTCATCTGCCGCGAGGACCCACGAATCAAGGTCATCGTCTTCACCGGCGCTGGCGACCTGGCCTTCTGCAGCGGCGGCGACCAGAGCGTACGCGGCGTGGGCGGCTATGTGGGCATGGACAAGGTGCCGCGCCTCAACGTGCTCGACCTGCAAAAGATGATCCGCTCAATCCCCAAGGCGGTCATCGCGATGGTGGCCGGCTACGCCATCGGCGGCGGCCACGTGCTGCACGTCGTCTGTGACCTGACCATCGCCGCGGACAATGCACGCTTCGGCCAGACCGGTCCCAAGGTCGGCAGCTTCGACGGCGGCTTCGGCGCATCGTACCTGGCGCGCATCGTTGGCCAGAAAAAGGCACGCGAGATCTGGTTCCTGTGCGACCAGTACGACGCCCAGGAGGCGTTACAAATGGGGCTGGTCAACAAAGTAGTTCCATTGGACCAGCTTGAGGCGACGACTATCGAGTGGTGCCGCAAGATCATGATCAAAAGCCCGCTGGCGATCCGCATGCTCAAGTCGTCTTTCAACGCCGAGTTGGACGGGCAGGCGGGCATTCAGGAACTGGCCGGCAACGCGACGCTGCTCTATTACCTCAGCGAGGAAGCGCAGGAAGGCAGAAACGCCTTCATCGAGAAGCGCGACCCCGACTGGGACAGTTTCCCAAAGTTTCCCTAAATCCCGCGTGTACCGCCCAGATGCCAACGGCCGGATCTAGACCGATTTTCCAAATCGTTCCTCCGCGCCGTCATCCCCCCTGATGTTGCGCTTAACCGCCATCCCGTACAAATTGCAGTTCAAACGCCCCGCACTGACATCGCGAGGCGTTCTGCACGCGCGCCAGGTCATCTTTCTGCGCGCTGAGCAGAACGGCGTCATTGGTTGGGGCGAATGTGGCCCAATACCCGGCCTCGGCCGTGACGACCGGCCTGACTTCGACGCCCAGGTCACGGACGTGTGCCGGCAGATCAACGAGGGCGAGTATCCGGAGACCACCGACCTCAGCGACCTTCCCAGCGTCGCCTTCGGGCTGGAAACCGCCCTGCACGACCTGGCGACCGGCGGGCAGCAGATGCTGTACGACACGCCCTTCAGCCGCGGTGAGGCGACCCTCCCTACCCACGGTCTGATCTGGATGGACAGACCGGCCGGCATGGCAGCGCAGATCGAGCAAAAGATCGCGCAAGGCTGTAAAGTGATCAAGCTCAAGATCGGCGGCCTGCCATTCGACGACGAGATCAGCCTGCTGGCCAGTTTTCGGCGCCGCTATCCGGTGGGAACCGTCGAACTGCGGCTGGATGCTAACGGAGCCTGGAACGCGGTTGACGAGGCGCTCTGTCGGCTGCACCGGTTGGCAGAACTCGACCCGCTGTTCGTGGAGCAGCCGCTTCCCGCCGGCCTCTGGCAGGAGATGGCCGCCCTGTGCGCTCGCTCACCGGTTCCCATTGCTCTGGACGAGGAGTTGATCGCCGCGTCTACTGCCGACCTGCGGGGTGCGCTGCTGCACACCATCCGCCCACAGCACGTAATCCTGAAGCCGTCGCTGCTCGGCGGTCTGGTAGCCTGCGAAAGCATGGATTGCCGAAGCCGAGCACGTGGGCAATCCACTGGTGGATCAACTCGCTGCTGGAGTCGAACGTCGGCCTGAACGCGATTGCGCAATGGACGAGTGCGCTGGAGGATGGGCGGGTACACGGACTGGGCACGGGACAGTTGTTCAGCAACAACGTGCCGTCGCCGCTGCGGTTGGACGGGTGCGGATTGTTTTTGGATGAAGCGTCGCACTGGGACTTCGGTGCGGTTGGGTGGTCGCGCGAGTAGGAAGAATTGCTGCAAACGACGACTCCACCCTCACCCTAGCCCTTTCCCTCAGGGAGAGGGGACCAGAGTCGGAGCTGACGCCTTTGGCCTCCTCTCCCCTCGGGAGAGGACTGAGGCGAGAGGTCGTTTCACTCTTGTCGCAACCAGCGCTTCAGCCACCATTCCTCTCTCCCCTCCGGCCTCCTCTCCCCTTGGGAGAGGACTGGGGTGAGGGGTCGTTTCGCAATCACGGTTCAATCTCCATGAACGCATCGCTAACCATCGGCGCACACACCTACACCCGCGACGACCTGCTCGACCTGCCCGCTGATATGCCAACGTCGGGGCTTACGAGCAACGAGCTGTCAGCGTTGGCATTCTGCCGCGATTGGCTTACAGGCGTCGATTCGTTCGTTATCAGGACGTCCGGTTCGACCGGCGAGCCGAAACCGATCGCTCTGCGCCGGGAGCAGATGCTGGCAAGCGCGCAGGCAACGGGCCGCGCGCTGGGGTTGCGGGCCGGCATGACCGCGCTGGTATGCTTGCCGGTGCGCTACATCGCCGGGCAGATGATGCTGGTGCGCGGGCTGGTAGTGGGCCTGCCCATGACAGTGGTCGAGCCGGCCAGCGATCCGTTCGGCAGTCTGGCAACCGATACGCAATTCGATTTCACAGCATTGGTGCCGTTGCAACTTCAGACGCTGCTGGACGGCCCACGGGCGTACCGGGAACGCCTCAACGCAATGCACGCCATCCTGGTCGGCGGCGCGCCGGTCAGCGCCGCTCTGGAGGCACGTATCGCAACCCTGGCCTCACCAGTCTACCACACCTACGGCATGACCGAGACCGCCACCCACATCGCCTTGCGCCGGCTCACCGGCCCGACCGCGTCCACCGATTTCCACCCGCTCCCCGGCGTCGAAATCGACATCGACGCGCGCGGCTGTCTGCGCATCAAAGCCCCCATGACCCTCGATCAGTGGCTGCAGACCAACGACGTCGTACAACTCACCGCTCCCCAGTCACCGGCCCCCAGTCCCCAATCGCCCACCTTCCGCTGGCTGGGCCGCTGGGATAACGTCATCAACACGGGTGGAATCACGGTGCAGGTGGAGAAGGTCGAAGCAGCGGTTGGCCAGGTCTGGCGCGCGCTGGGACTGGCGGAGCGGCGCTATTTCGTGGCCGGTCTGCGTGACGACCGCCTGGGTGAGGTCGTCACGCTGGTGGTCGAGGGTGAGCCACTGGATGCCGACCTTCAGACAACACTGCGAACCGCGCTCGCTGCGAACCTCGACCTGTACGAAGCGCCAAGACGGGTGATATACATCCCAACCTTCGCGACGACCGACACGGGCAAGATCGATCGGCGCAGTAGCCTGGGCAGCGGAGAAATCCCGCCTTCGGCAGATGATTGAAATTCGTCACAAGAAAAGAGATAAGTCATGCGTCCCAAATACTTCATAGCCATCTTCTGCGTGCTGGCGCTCACGGCAACGTCATCGCCTGCGCACGCGGGCGGGGTCGTCACCGTGTGCGACGAGGCGCATCTGCGAACAGCGCTGTCGGGAGGCGGCAGCGTGACGTTCGCTTGCAACGGTACAATCACATTGGCGGCAACTATCACCATTGCAGCCAATGCGACCATCGATGGGAGTGGCCGAAGTGTCACGATTAGCGGCAACCGTGCAGTCGGTGTGTTTTACGTGAACCCGGGTATCGCGCTCAACCTGAATGTGTTGACTATTGCAGACGGAAACGCCGGTGACGGCGGCGGAATCTACAACGACGGCGGCATAGTGACTGTCAGCGACAGTACCTTCTCTGACAACAGCGCAGGCAGCGTCGGGGGTGCCATCTCCAACGTCGGCACGGTGACCGTCAGCGACTGCATGTTCACCGGCAACAGCGCCGACGGCGGTGGCGGTGGACTCTACAACGCATATTACACCACGCTGACCGTGCGCAACAGCACCTTTTCCGGCAACGTCACGTCCGGCAGCGGCGGGGCTATCGCCAACAACAGCTTCAACGGCGTAACAGTGAGCAACAGCACGTTCTCAGGCAATAGCGCCGAGGGCTTCGGAGGGGCCATCTCCAACGGCTACAACCGTGCTCTGACCGTGAGCAACAGCACGTTCTCAGGCAACAGCGCCCCCTACGGCAGTAACATTTCCAACAGCGGGTGGCGCATGATGCTCAAAAACACGATCGTCGCCAATGGCCAGGGCACCGGGAACTGCGAAGGCGACATCGGCGACGGTGGCGGGAATCTCAGGTTACCCAGACGCCACATGCCCCGGCGTCGTTGCCAACCCCGTCCTTGGTCCCTTGCAGAACAACGGCGGCCACACCCTGACAATGGCGCTCCGCGCGGGCAGTGGAGCCATTGACGCTGCCAACGACGCCATGTGCGCGGCCGCGCCGGTGAACAGCCTCGACCAGCGCGGCGTGCCCCGTCCCCAGGGCGCGCACTGCGACATCGGCGCGTTTGAAGTCGTCCAGGAAGCGACGGCGACCCCCACGGCGACACAGACGCCGACGGAGACACCAACGCCAACACCTACCCCTACCGCCCTGCCTGCGGCTCATGCAATCTACCTGCCGATGATTGTCAGGTGACGCGCCGGCCCGCGACTCTATCGGACGACGCGAAACGAGGTCCGGTTGCATTGACCAGACCTCGCTGACGACCCCACAAATCAAAAATAACTCCACCTGGAAGCCGTTAGCTTCGAAAGCCGGGATTCTTGTTTTTGGTCAGGAGCGGAATGGGAACTCCGCCCTACATCAACTCCTCGTCTCGAAAGGAAATGATGCGGACTAGCGACGGCGACTGCTGCTGCGCTTTCTGCCGCCGCGGGACTGCTCTCTGGGTGGCGGCTGGTAGCTGGCCGGCTCGTCGCCCGGCTGCGGCACGGGGGAATGCAGCATCTGCTGGTAATAATCGTCCAGCAACATCGCTATGATAGGCAGTTCGTCCTCGCTCTCAGCCAGGCTGCGGCCCAGCGCCACAAATCGCCGGCTGCGCTCGGTTTGCAGCTTGTCGCGCTCCCGCAGCCGCGCTTCCAGCAGCACCGTGACCCGCTCACCGACAACCTCGGCTACGTCCTCGTCGGAGGGCAGCTCAAGCTCTTCCATTTCGATGCTGTAGCGCTTGGAAATACGCTTCAACGCGGCCCGCTCGCCCGGGTTAACCAGTGAGATCGCGACGCCGGTCGCGCCGGCCCGTCCGGTGCGACCGGCGCGGTGGATGTAGGCCTCGAGATCATCGGGCGGCTCGTACTGGATTACGTGCGACAGATCGGGGATGTCCAGCCCGCGCGCGGCCACATCGGTCGCCACCAGGAAGCGCAGCGTTCCCTTGCGCACCCGCTCCAGCACCCGCTCGCGGTCCTTCTGCGACAGGTCGGAGCTCAGCTCATCGGCGTCGTAGCCAAAACGCTGCAAGACCGCGGCGACGTAGCTCACCCTGACCTTTGTGTTGCAGAAGATGATGGCCGACGCCGGGTTCTCGACCTCGATCAGCCGCACCAGCGAGCGGTCTTTGTCCATCCCCGGCACAGTGTAGAAAACGTGCTCGGTGTCAGTCACGTGGATGTGATCAGCGCTCAGCGACAGGAACTGCGGCTGCGACATGAATCGGTTGGCGGTCGCTATCACGTAGCTGGGGAAGGTCGCCGAAAACATGCTGGTATGCACCCGCCGCGATGGCAAGAAGCTCTGCACCTGCACCATGTCAGGGTAGAAACCCATCGACAACATCCGGTCAGCTTCGTCGAAGATCAGCATCCTCAGCGAGTCGAGGGTGAACGTCCGCTTGATCAGGTGATCCAGCACACGGCCTGGCGTGCCAACAACGATGTGGCTACCCTCCTTCAGCGCGTCGATCTGAGGGCCGTAGGCGACACCACCGTAGATGACCACTGAGCGCAGCCCGGCCGGGCCGCACAACATCTCAGCCTCCCGCCCCACCTGGCGCGCCAGCTCGCGGGTTGGCACCATGATCAGCGCCTGGCAGGCGTCACGTTTCGGATCCAGCCGCTCCAGCATCGGCAGCAAGAACGCGCCTGTCTTGCCGCTACCGGTGCGCGCCTGGATCATGACATCGCGTCCGGCCAGCAGGTAAGGGATGGCCCGCGCCTGAACGGGCATCAGCGCCGGCCAGCCGGCGCGAGCTGCCGCATCGCGTAGCGGCTCGCCCAGTTGCTCCAACGCGATATCAGAAAAGAATTGACCGGTGGCTCGCCGGCCGAGTTGGATAAATCTGTCAAGATAGTCTCATTTCCAGCCCGACTTGTTCGGGCTACTTGCCGCCAGTGCAGAATCACTCATCGATACAGAGCATCGTCTCTGGTTTGTGCAGCTGTCAAAGATCACAGCGACCAACCTTGGCAACATTTTATCCCCGGCTGGCGGGATTGTCAACGCACCAGAGATCGAACGCTCGTTTCGCCTTATCAATAGCGCTGCGCATCATGGCTCAGGTATAGAACAGGTGCACGGGACGATGCGGGGACGGTCGGGAGACCGGCCCGAGCACTTGGACTGGACATGCGCCCGCATCACAGATCGTCTGGCATCGCTGTCCGGGAATTCGGCAACATCCACGAATCAATACACCCCCAGAATCTTCTCCTGGGGGTGTATTGGTTGCGTCTGAATTGGGCTTTAGGCGGCCGCTGCAGCGTCCGCGTTTGCGATGGTGAACGGCACCAGATACTCGGTGTAGTTGCCTGTGGTAGCGTCAACTACCCGCAGGCTCAGACACATGGTCGCCATCGGGGAACTGGGTGGTGTCAACAGAAACGCTGAACTCACCCTGATCCGTGCCGCTGGCCAGCCAGATCTTGGCGCTGTCATCACCGCCGGGGAAGACGTGGACATCCCAGCGCTTGAAGTTGTCGCTGGCAGCGTAGCCGGTGAGATCCACCGTGCCACTGACAACCGCGCCCTCTTCAACATTCAAGCCATTGGTCATGGCCGCTTCTTCGACAACCGGCGCAGCAGCAGCAGGGGCCTCAACGGTGTCGGTGGTGGTAGCGGTATCGGTCACCGGTGCGGTGGCTTCGACCGCGACCGTGGCAGCTTCTTCAGCCCCGGCGTTGGCGATGGTCACATCGACGAAGTACTCGTCGTAGTTGCCGGTGTCGTTGACGACGCGCAGCCGAAGCTGATGATCGCCGTCGGGGTACATGGTGGTATCCAGCGTATAGCTGAACGCGCCAGCCTCGTCACCGGTGGCCAGGAAGATCGCGTCGTCGGCAACGCCGGCGGGCAACACGTCCAACTGCCACTTGACGAATCCGGCGGTTTCGGCGAAGCCAGTCACAGTGACCGTGCCGCTGGCAGTTACACCGTCAGCAGCGTCGAAGCCATTGACCGGAGCAGCAGTCTCCGCAACGGGAGCAGCCGCGGCCGGGGCTTCAACGGTGTCAGTCATTGCAACCGTATCGGTCATCGCGTCGGTGGACTTCAACGCAGCCGCATCGGTCTCGGCCGGAGCAGCATCCTCGTTGGCGATGGTGAAGGGAACCAGATACTCGCTGTAGTTGCCCGTAGTGGCGTCAACTACCCGCAGGCTCAGGACATGATCGCCATCGGGGAATTGGGTGGTGTCAACGGTGGCGCTGAACTCGCCCTGATCGGTGCCACTGGCCAGCCAGATCTTGGCGCCGTCGTTGCCGCCGGGGAAGACATGCAGGTCCCAACGCTTGAAGTTGTCACCCGCCGCGTAACCGGTGATGTCCACCGTGCCGCTGACGACTGCGCCTTCTGCGACGTTCAGTCCGTTTTCCATCTGCGCGCCAGCCGCCATGGGCACGGCGAAGAGCGCAGCGAGGATGGTCACTACGAGTACCATCCGAAACATTTTAGTGCGGAACATTTGATATTGCCTCCTTGTGTGTGGTAAAACTAGCATCCGCTTTGTAAACGTTCGTATCGCGAATACGGCCTCTCGACCTGGGAAAACGATCGACAGACCGTGCTTCGGCAATAGGATACTTTATAACACGGACTGCCCACTTCGTCAATTCCGGCATGTTGTCGCAGAAAGCTGAACGGCACACGCAGTCCAGTAGGAACAGTGCAAATTTGGCGCGCTAGCGCAAGCCGTGTAAAATAGCGAGGCACTGGGGAGTCGTCTAATAGGCAGGACAGCTGACTCTGGATCAGTAAGTTGGGGTTCGAGTCCCTGCTCCCCAGCCAGTACAAAAAACCGGCGATGTTTCGTCGGTTTTTTGTTTGGCCCGTCCCAGAAAAACCGCTTGACATCCGTTCAATGTCGTGCTAGGATTGCGCAATCGTTGATCCATCCTCCCATCGACCAATTGTATATCACATCGGGCTGCGATGCTGACTGTCGGCACAGCCCCTTTTTTCTTTCCAAGGAGTGAAAGATGCGTCCCGCGAATTCAAAATGGTTTGTGCTAGTGCTGTCTTTGATCATCTCGTTGGGAGCGCTGACTGCCTGCGGCGGCAAGAGCGAACCCACCGCATCCCCGCCTGAAGTTAGCACGCAGCAGCCGGCCGCCACCGCAGAGGTTCCGCCGACGCCCGCGCCGGCCACCGCTACGCCGGTTCCTGCTACCGCAACGCCTGTCGCGACTGACACGCCGGTAGCGGGAACGACTGACGCTTCAGACTTACCGGACATTCCGCTGCCCGACGATGCCGCCGGTGTGGTCTACGAGTTTGAGCAGATCGGCTTCACCAGTCCGTCCGATGTTGCGGCGCTGATGGCGTTTTTCCGCGAGGCTCTCTCCGACGACAGTTGGGAGGAGCAGACCGACCTCTCGCTGGAAGGCGACACATTTGCCTACGGTGAGTTCGAACGAGACGGCGAAAGCATCTCAGTGACTGCCATCAGCTCAGGAAGCGCCAGCGATGCCACAGTAGATCTGAGGCGCGCACCATCCCTGACAGGCATTTCCACCACCGACACAGTCAGTTCCGGCGGAGATACATCCGCGCTGGCGATCGCCGACTGGCCCACGCCGCCCGACGCCACAGATGTCAGCGTTTCCGGCGATACGTTGAGCTTCAAGACAGCGCTGACGCTGGCTGAAGTGGCGGAGTTCTACCGTCCCACGTACGATTCGATGGACCTGAACACCAGTTGCCTGGACGATGTCGCCGAATACACCTCTGTGTCGTGCAGTTTCAGCAACGGTGACATCACGGTCAGCTTCTTCGCCTTTGAAGGGTTTGATGATACCGAGGTGGAGATTGAGCTCGTCAACTACGCTCTCGCAACACCCGATACAGGCGAGCTGGGTGTCGAAGACGAAGAGGGATTGCCCCTGCCGGATGACCACACGGGCTACAGTTTCGAAGGCGGCGAGTTCCTGACAACAGTGACCCTCACGTCACCGTCGGACATGGGCGCGCTCCTGGAGTTCTTCCAGACCGAGCTGGCCAGCCGCGGTTGGACGCTGGACGACTCCGAAGGGACCGATACCGACGCAACGTTGCAGTTCAGCGGGCCTGAGGGCGAGTTGGTGGTAACCTTGCAAGCAGGCGATGAAACCAGCGTCGTCATGAACCGGCGTGATCCAGCCGCGGCCGAAGCTGCCGGCATACTGCCACCGGCCGGCCAGGCGCGGCTGTACTTCGTCAACTTCACCGAGGACGACATGACCGTGACCATCGACGGCCAGACGGTCGAGATCGCCCCCGGCGCTGGTATGGATTCGCCCGACGATGCGCCCAGCCTCGACCTGGCTCCCGGCACATATGATGTGACAACGACGGTGGGCGGCAGCAGTGTCACCGACGAGATCATCGTTGGAGCGGACGAAACCTGGGGTCTGCTTCTGGACGAACAAGGCGCGCTGCCATTGCAGATGTATTAGGCTTTCCCGCCGCTCGATAAGCGCCAATGGGCCTGGCTGACGACAATGTCAGCCAGGCCCATTGGTTTGTGATTTGGTGAACTGGATTGGTAATCAGCGGGAGACGAATTTCTCGCAGATTCGCCGTGCTACTTGCCCGTTCGGATCACACTGATCAGCACCGCCACCAGGATGATCAGGCCGCGGATCACCTCCTGGGCGAAGGGGTTGATGCCCATCAACACCATGCCGTTGCCCAGCAGGCCGATGAACAGACACCCCCAGGAAGGTGCCAAAGATCGTCCCTTCGCCGCCCATCAAACTGGTGCCGCCGATGATGACCGCGGCGATCACTTCGAACTCCAGGCCGACGGCGATGTTGGACGAGCCAGACATGATTCTGGATGACAGAAGGATGCCGCTGAAAGCAGACAGGAAGCCCAGCAAGGCGAAGGTGGTGATGCGGGTCCGCCAGACGCTGATGCCGGACAGCCGCGCCGACTCCTCGTTGCCGCCGACAGCGTAAACCGAGCGGCCATAGACCGTGCGCACGCTGATGAAGTGGAACAGAAGAAAGACGCCCAGCATGATGACCACCGGCACGGGGATGACGCCAAGCACGTAGCCGCCGCCCCAGAAGTTGAACGAGTCTCGGGAACGGGGTGATGGGAAAAGCGTTGGTGATCAGACGGGCTGCGCCGCGCAACGCTCATGAACAGCGCCAGCGTTACCACAAAGGCGGGCACGGCCCACTTGACGCGGATGTAGCCGGCGCCGGCGTGGATCAGCGCGCCCTGCACCAGGACGACAATTACCGCCAGTCCCAGCGGCCAGCCCTCCTGAATGGTCAACACGCCCAGCAAGGCCGACGCCCAGGCGACCGCCGAACCGACGCTGACATCGATGTCGCCGGAGATGATCATGAAGGTCATGCCGCAGGCGATGATACCGTTGAAGGCGACGGCGCGCAGCACATTCAGCAGGTTGCGTGAGGAGAGAAAATTGGGGGCGAACAGCGCCAGGGCGACGAACAACAGCAACAGAGCAATCAAGAGGCCGGAGCGCGCCAGCAACTCGCTGGTCCTGTCCCTGAGCGTGGGTGAGACTTGCTTTGAACTGCGCTTGTCATTCGATGTATTCCTCCATTACCAGAGCCATCAGTTGCTCGAGGTTCACTTCATCATGTTGCCGGCTGTGCGTGATTCGCCCCTGGTTCATGACCAGAATGCGGTCCGCCACGTCCAGCACCTCTTCGATCTCCGATGACACAAAGAGCACGGCCAGTCCTTGACGGGCCAGGTCGCGCACCAGGGCAAAGATCTGTTCCTTGGCCTGGATGTCGATGCCGCGGGTCGGCTCATCCATCATCAGCACTTGCGGCAGGGTGTTCAGCCAGTTGCCGATGACGACCTTTTGCTGATTGCCGCCGCTCAGCGTTCTCGTCTTGACATCCAGATCTGGCCGTCTTGATAGCCAGGTTCTCGACCATGGTCTCGGCCAGCACCTGTTCCTTGCCCGGATTGAGTATACCGATCGAGCTGACGCGGTGCAGGCTGGCCAGGGTAAGGTTGTTCTCCACAGGAAACACCAGCACCAGGCCCTGTTTCTTCCTGTCCTCCGGGGTCAGCCCGATGCCGGTCGCCTTCATCGCTGATGGGGCTTGGCTTCTGCTGATGGCGCGCCATTGACCCAGATCTCGCCGCTGTCGATGGGATCGAGCCCGAAGATCGCCCGCAGCAGCTCGGTGCGGCCTGATCCCAGCAGCCCGGCCAGCCCCAGTACCTCGCCGCCGTGCAGCTCCAGAGAGATATCATGCAGCAACCCTTTGCGGTTCAGGTTGCGCACTGACAGCTTGACCGGCCCCAGTTCCGCGTCCCGTTGCCACTCGGTTCGCTGCCAATCGCTGCCGATCATCATCTGGGTGATACGCTCGGGCGTGGCCTCCCGCACCGGGATCGTGCCGATGGTCCGGCCGTCGCGCAGCACGGTAACGCTGTCGGCGACCTTGGGTATCTCCTGCAAGCGGTGGGTGACGTAGATGATCGCCCGTCCTTGCGCGGCCAGACGGCGGACTACCCTGTGCAGGGTGTCAACTTCTTCCGACGGCAAGGCGCTGGACGGTTCGTCCAGAATCATGACGCGTGGATCGAAGGAGATCGCCTTGGCGATTTCGACCAGCTGCTGCTGGGCCACGTTCAGCCGCGATGCCAGCTGGTTCAGGTCGATATCGACCTCCAAGTTGGTTCGAGCGCCTCGGCTGCCTGCTGCACGATCTCTTTTCTGGCGATGAAGGAGACCCCAAAGCGCTTGCTCATGGGCCAGCGTCCCAGCAGGATGTTCTCGGCCACGGTCAGGCCCGGCACCAGGCTCATTTCCTGATAGACCGTGCTGATGCCCTGGCGCGAACGAGTCTTGCGGCGATTTGATGGTCACCTCCTGGCCATCGACGCTAATGGTGCCCTGATCTGGGATGACCGCCCCGCTCAGGATCTTCACCAGTGTCGACTTGCCCGCCCCGTTCTTGCCCAGCAAGCGCGCGCACCTCGCCTGCGTCCAGAGCTGAAGTCCACGTCATCCAGCGCCTTGACGCCAGGATACTGCTTGCATCAGATGGCTAGCGTGCAGGACTGCTGTCATGAGAGCATCTTTCCGCTCGGCGACAAGTGGGACTCAGCCTGCAGCGGCCTTTTCGTACTGACCGCGCCGCGAGACGCACGGTTCTGTGCCTCAGGATTAGGCGGTTACTTCGCATCTCGAAGACAGCGTTGCCCTCGGTCTCGACAAAGCGATTGATCATCGCGTCATCGCCGCGGCCAAAGAAGATGGTCGGCGTGTTGATGACCGGCTCCACCGTCTCGCCGCCCAGGACCTTGAGCATGGTCATGAACGCATCGTAGCCCATCTGGTACGGCGCCTGGCCGGTGACGCCTTGCAGGATGTTGTCATCAGCCTGCAGCATCTGCGCCATCTGGTTGTTCATGTCGGTGCCGAAGACGAAGACCTTGCCCGCCAGCCCCGACGACTGAACCGCCAGCGCATGCGCCACGGTGCCGCCCTCGTTGGCAGCCCACAGCAGGTTGATCGTCGGGTTGGCTTCCAGCATCGCCTCGGACACCGGCAAGGCATCGTCCGCGATCCAGCCCGCCTGGTCCGCCACGATCTCGACGCCCGGCAGCGCCGAGACAGCCGCCATGAAGCCTTCCTTGCGCGGCGGGCAGCCCTCGAACTGGTCGCAGTTCAACATGCCGATGACCGCCTTGCCGCCCAACTGCTCCTCGATGAACTTGACCGCGCCCGCGCCGGTGGTGCTGCCCAGGTCTTCGTTCTTGGTCACCAGGTAAGCATCGGCGATGCCTTCCTCGCTGACGCAGGTGTTGAAGCAGACGATGGTGATGCCGGCTTCCTTGGCCTTCTTCAGTGCAGCCACCGAGCCGTCAGCCGAAATGGGCGTGATGACGATGGCATCGACCCCGCGGGTGATGTAGTCGTCGATCATGCTGCTCTCCTTGGCCAGGTCGTTCTCGGTGTTGCCCAGAATCAGCTCGGAGCCGAGCCTCGTCAGCTGCCGCCTGCATGCCGTTCTGCACGGTCTGCATGAAGGTGTCGCTCTGGAAGACAACGCCGGCCACAGTCAGCCCTTCGCCGCTCGCCATCGGCATCTCTTCAGTAGCGCCAGCACCCGTCCCCGACACATCGAAGACGGCGTTGCCCTCGGTCTCGACGAAGCGGTTGATCATCTCGTCGTCGCCGCGGCCAAAGAAGATGGTCGGCGTGTTCTGCACGGCGGCGACTTCCTCGCCAGCCAGCACCGCCAGGGTGGTGTTCAGCGCATCGTAGCCCATCTGGTACGGCGCCTGGCCGGTGACGCCCTGCAGGATGTTGTCATCAGCCTGCAACATCTGCGCCATCTGGTTGTTCATGTCGGTGCCGAAGACGAAGACCTTGCCCGCCAGCCCCGACGACTGAACCGCCAGCGCGTGCGCCACGGTGCCGCCCTCGTTGGCAGCCCAGAGCAGGTTGATGGTCGGGTTGGCTTCCAGCATCGCCTCGGACACCGGCAGGGCATCGTCCGCGATCCAGCCCGCCTGGTCTGCCACGATCTCGACCCCCGGCAGCGCCGAGACAGCCGCCATGAAGCCTTCCTTGCGCGGCGGACAACCCTCGAACTGGTCGCAGTTCAGCATGCCGATGACCGCTTTGCCGCCCAGCTGCTCTTCGATGAACTTGACCGCGCCCGCGCCGGTGGTGCTGCCCAGGTCTTCGTTCTTGGTCACCAGGAAGGCGCTGGCAATGCCCTCCTCGTTGACGCAGGTGTTGAAGCAGACGATGGTGATGCCGGCTTCCTTGGCCTTCTTCAGTGCAGCCAGCGAGCCGTCAGCCGAAATGGGCGTGATGACGATGGCATCCACCCCGCGGGTGATGTAATCGTCGATCATGCTGCTCTCTTTGGCCAGGTCGTTCTCGGTGTTGCCCAGGATCAGCTCGGCCCCGGCTTCGTCGGCCGCAGCCTGCAGGCCGTTCTGGACGGTCTGCATAAAGGTGTCGCTCTGGAAGACGACGCCGGCGATGACCGGCTTGTCACTCGCGCTGGCAGCCGGCGCCTCAGCAGGCGCGGCCTGTTCGGCCGTCGGGGCGGCCGCAGGAGCGTCGGTGGTAGCCGGCGCAGCTGCAGGCGCAGCACAGGCCGAGATAACCAGAACCATGATCAGCGCCAGCGCAACGACTGGCAGATAGCGTTTGAAATTCATCGGGCTTCTCCTCTTGTTGGTGTAAGGTTTCAAATTCGACGAAAGGTTGGAACGGTTGACACGCTGAATGGTCAACAAACGACTGGTCTTTGGGGCGCCTCCTTTCTGCGGACGTCAGTCCGCGAATGGCTTCTCACTGAGCGGCGTAAGATTTCTGTACAGACCATCGAGCTGATCGAACGCCTGCCGGTAAACTGCGACGTAATCCTGGTAATGGTGGTGATAGGCCGGTCGCGGCTCCGTGCGGCTGGTGGTCCTGGCAAAGCGGCTGGCGGTCGCGGCCATGTCCGGATAGATACCGACTGCGTGGCCGCCCATGATCGCACAGCCCAGCGCGGAGATGTCCTCGCGCTGAAGTCGAACGTAAGGTACGCCCAGCACGTCGGCCTTGATCTGGTTCCAGAGGTCGCTGTTGGCCCCGCCGCCGATGACCCGCACCTCGTTGAACTGGGCGTCGGGAATGTACTCACGCACCACGTCCAGCGCCTGGGCAAAATCGTAGGCAATCAACTCCAGCAGCGCACGGTAAAAGTGTGGCCGCCGGTGCGTCCAGGTGAACCCCAGCCAGGCGCCGCGCACGTTCGAATCGTCGGGGCAGGTGCGGCCCACCAGGTGCGGGATGAACAGCAGCCCCTCCGCGCCCGGCGGAATGGCAGCCGCCTGGGCGTCCAGCAGCTGATAGGCCGTCACGCCAGCGGCTTCAGCCTGCTGCACCTCGGCGGCTGCGAACTGGTCGCGGTACCAGCGATGGGTCAGCCCGCCGCCGCTGATGTACATCATCGGATACCAGTGATCGTCGCCCAACGGACCGGCCAGCGGCTGGAGCATGGCATGGCGGGTGTCAGAGAAAAAGGTGTCCAGACAGGTGGCTAGCACCGGAAACGTGCCGGCCACATCTACCAACTGGCCGGAATGCACCAGCCCTGCGCCGAGACAGCCGGCCACCTGATCGCCCGCGCCGGCCACCAGCGGCGTGCCCTGCGCCAGGCCGCAGGCCGCGGCCGCTTCGTCCGACAGATACCCAACCACCGTGGTGGAAGGAACGATGCGCGGCAGCTTCGCCAGCGGGATGCCGCAGACATCGGCCAGTTCCTCCGACCAACTCCTGCGCGCCGTGTCGCTGACGCCGATCCAGGTCAGATAGGAGGGGTCGATAAACGCATCGTCGGCCGGCAGGTCGGCCAAGCGACCGGCCACGTAGTTGGCCAGCATCAGCACTTTGTGGATGCGCCGGTACAGGTCGGGATACTGATCCTGCCACCACAACATGCGCGGCGCCATAAAGGGCAGCGAGCCGTTGAGCGCAAACAACCGGTCGCCGGCCCGCGCCTGCATCCTGGCGACGTAGGGCTGGTAGCGGTTGTCCAGCGCCGACGGATACCAGGGTGTCAGCGCGTTCCAGTCGCGGTCGATGCCGATCGCGCCGGCCATCTGGCCGTCGAAGGTGATGGCAGCCACCTCTGCCGGAGCGACACCAGATTTCTCCACCACCTCTCGCAGCGTGTCCAGCGTGGCGGCGTAGAAATCGTCGCCCGATTGCTCGGCCTTGCCCGGAGAGGGTTGGCTCAACCGCGTGGCGCGGGTGGCGTCGGCCAACCGTTGGCCCTTGCTGTCAAACAACGAGGTCTTCACCACGCTGGTACCTAAATCGACGCCGATCAGATAGGCTTGTGACATCAGTTCGAGTTCCTACAGTGGCCAAAACCGCTCGATCAACGCCCGTTCGGCGCGCGCCGTCCACGACCGCGCCGGGGTCAAGCTGGCGATAGACATCCGGCAGCGCAGCTTGCAACTCCGGCAGGCCCAGCAGCGGCAGGTCGGGCAACTGCGGGTAGATCATGACCTTGCCCGGATAGCGCTGCTCCATGACCGCCCGCAACCCGTCGTTCATGGCCGACATGCCACCCACAGCTGCCACAGTCTGCGCCGCGGTCAGCGTCTTGTTCTGGATCTTCTCCAGCACCCGCAACTGGTCGGCGACGGTGGAGCCGCTGGTACCGGTGAACTGCGCGCCGTGCAGCGCGACCTGATGGAGCGGCAACGCGACCCGGTTGCCCGCCGGCACGCCGGCGAAGACCATCAGCAGGCCGTCGCAGGCCAGGAAAGGCAGCGCCTCGGCCACCGCCGCTGCACTGGGTACGACGACCACCACGTCATCGCAGCCGCGTCCGCCGGTCAGCCGGTTGACTTCGCTTGCCAGCCGGTCGGGTTCGTCCACGGGACTGAAGGCGACCAGCTCGCGTCCACCGCTGTCAGCAAGACCGGCGAAATCGGCAAGCGAGGTCTGCAAGCGCGCCTGGCCGCGGTTGGTGGCAATGATGGCCCGCGGTCCGTCAGGCATCTGCAAGGCGCGCTGGAGGTGCATCCGACCCATCGCGCCGCCAGCGCCCATGATCCACAGCACGCCGCCGGGACGCAGATCGCTGCGGTTGCGCCGCGCGCCATAGGCCGCGGCGATGTCAGGTCCGGTGCAGCCCAGCAGCGCCAGATGCTGATAGTGCAACTGGCTGATGTCCACTGCAACCGGCTCGCGCAACCGGCCGTCGTTGACCAGATTGAGCGTACCACGTGCGGCAAGTGTGTCAACGGCAGCCGACACCGAAGCTGCACTGGTCGGGTTCAGCAGGATGATGTCGTCCGCGCCTTGCCCGCCCGAAAGCCGGTAAAGCTCCGCCGCGGCAGCAGCGGCAGAGCATTCGATGACATGCACCGGCTGGCTGCGCACCCAGTCTGGCCAGGCCAGCGGCGCATCAGTCAGCAGAACCGTGCCGCTTTCCAGCGGCCGCGACATCTCGTAGGTCGTGTCATCGCCCGGCTCGCCCTTGATCCACAGCAGGCCGCCCGCTTTCGGTTCCAGTCGGCGGGCGGTCGCGCTGTAGGCCACATCGACACAGGCCCACGGCTCCAGCACGGCGATCTCGGCGTAGCTCACGTCCGACAGGACGGGAAAGACGCAACTGCCGAAATCGCTGGCCAGCACATCGCGACCCAGCGTCAGGTACTGTGTCATCGCGCCGGGCATGTTGACGCCAAAGATAGCACGCTGACCCTTGAGGTAGACGTCGGGCTGGATGCCCAGTCGCAGACCGGGGTAGAACTGCGCCCGCCAGCGTTCGCCGACAGCCACCACCGTCAGGGCAGCTTCGTGGCCCAGACGGGCGGGATCAGCCGCGAAATCGCGGTCGAAGAAGAGCGGATAGTCGCCGCCCATGCGCACCATCTTGGCGTCCGAGGCGCACAATCCCAGCGCATCGACGCGCACGAGAATCTCGTCCTCGCCGCAGCGGGGCACCGGTTCCAGCACCGGCTGGCCGTCCACGCCCAGATTCTCCAGCCCGCGCCCGCCAAAGGGCCAGGCCAGGGTCTGTGCTGGCAGCGAGATCGGCGGCCTGTCTGTAGCGCTGCCAGCGGCTAGTCATCGACAACACCCTGGTGACCGGTCACTGCACCGGCCGGCGACACGCTTGAAACCGCAGTCAGTCCCTGGTAGGCGACCGCTCGGAGCCAGGCATGGCGCGTCTCGCCCGGTTCGATGGTCGCGGCGGTGCCGTTTTCGATCGCTGCCAGCAGCCCGGCCGACGGGTAGCTGGACCACGGCTCCAGCGCCAGCGTGTAGACCTGACCGTACCACGGGTAGCCCGTACTTTGATTGAACTGACGCCAGACCCACAGATAGGGAAACGCGTCCAGCGACCACGTAAGGGCGAAGCCGACTTGCGTCGTCTGGTTGGTCAGGGCGTACCAGCCCTGCGGCAGGTTGACCACGTAGCCCAGGTCCTCGTGGCCGGCGCCGGGCGGGTCGGGACGACTGAAATCCAGCGCAACGCCGCCCTCTTCGACGACCAGCGGCCAGCGATGTCGTTGCACCGCCACGCAAGCGCGTGCCGGCCGCGCCGGCTGAATGTCTCAACCGTCAGAGCGTCGCCGGGCAGATCGACCCGGCAGTCGGGTCCGAGGAACGGCGCGCCAAAGGCTGGATGATGGCCCCACATGTACTGCATCGGCTCAGCGCCTTCGTTGGTCAGGGTTTCTTCGATCAGCAGCGTCGGCTCACCCTGGCGCAAGGTCATGCTGCGCTGCAGGTGGAACGGGGTGCGGAACGGGCGCACCGACAGCGTCACGCGCACCTCGGCGGGCGTGTCGGCGTCGATGGCGCACTCCCAGGGAATGGTGGTCACTTCGCCGTGCAGCCCGAAGTCGACCCCTTTGTACGTGCAGGCCGGGCCGCCGTTGGGCAGGATCTCCTGCCAGCCGCCCTGGTAGTAGTCGAGAAACGATCCCCAGCTTGAGCCAATGCTCTGCACGGCAGGCGGGCGCACGCCGCGCGGCGTATGCAGCATGAACTCGGTGTCGGTCGGCTTGTAGAGGAACTGGAAGATGTCCGCGCCCTTGTCCACCAGAACGCCGACGCGCAGCAGCTCATTCTCCAGGAAAAGGACGCGCAGTCCCTGGAGCGTGTACTCCGCAAGCCGGCAATGGTGATTTCGGTAGGACGGAGGCATCATCGTCTCCTGAAGTTGACTGCATTACCGTCATTGCGAAGTGCCGCCGAAGCAATCTCGCGTGGCTGGGCATAACGCCGCACGTCACAGATCAGGATTGCGTCTCCGCAGCGGCTCGCAACGACACAGGAAGCTAATTCATCGACGCCAACGCATCCAAATGTTCCTGCATCGACTGGTTCGAGTCGAGACGCACGATGGGGATTCCCATCTGGCGGCAGGCGTAGGTGACCTCGGCCGACACATCGCCGTCGGTCGCGACCGGGTGATTGGACGCGGCAACGCGGAAAAGCAGCTCGGGGTCGGTGCCCAGCCGGACCATGACGTTGGGCCACATGTTGCCGAAGAAGCCCAGCACCTTTTCCCTGACCGCGCCCGTCACCGCCACCGACTCGCCCACGCCCAGATGCATGACGTACTTGCCCTTGACACGGCCCAGGCGGGCGGTGGTCACCGGGCCTTCCTGGCCCATGAACCCGACCGCCGCGCCGGTGAAGCCGCCGACGTTGGCCTGGATGGTGACGTTGGGCAGCGACTTCTTCGGATCGTTGCTCTTGCCGGCCCACCAGACCGAAGCTGCGCCGCAGTTGGAAATGGCAAAGAAATCCTCGCCGACGTACTTCAGGTCGCCGAAGATCGGGCCGACATCCGGTTTGATCTGCTGCAAGAGCACCGAGGTCATCAACCCCTTGATGTCACCCTCGCAGACCGTCGAGATGATCGCCTTCGGACCGAGGTCGTCCGCGCCGAAGGGCAGAAAGGCCGGCATGGTGCAGCCGACGATGCCATACTCCACCGACAGGGTGGGCTGGCAGCGCACCGACACGCCGATGATCCCCTCGCTGTCCAGTTCCTTCAGGCGGTCGCGCGCCGCCAGATAGTAGGCAACCTGCACCTGGAAGTTGCGCGGGCTGGCGCTGATGTCGTCGTAGATGATCGTCGTGCCGTTGTCACGCAGCCAGTCGAGGAAATGCTGCACCCGCTCCGGCGCGCTGTCGAGAATGTTTTCCGCCCGGCGGATCAGCGCGTATTCGCCTTCGTTGAGAATGTCGCGGATCATCAGCCGTTTCAGCGCGGGGATGTCATCCTGCAGGTGTTCCATGTGCAGGGAATAGGTGCCGCCCCACATCATGACCGCGCTCTTGCGCATGCGCGCCACCGCGGAAACGCCACGACTCCAGGCCAGCATGCGTTCCGGCTGTCCACGCAGTCGCTCGTGCTGCACGGCGTGCTGGTTGACGCCCGACTCCAGCAGGCTGGCCCCGACCGCGCTGATGCTGACGGTGCCGGGCAGCGCGGGATCGTCCACGGTGTAGAGCATGGTAGGCAGGTTGGCCTCACGCACCAGATCGATCACCACCATCGGCGGGGTCCAGAAATGCGAGCACAGGATCATGCACTCGGCCCCCTCGGCCTGCAAGTGGCGAGCGCAATAGGCTGCTTCTCCGTAGCGACGCACACCGAACCAGTCGTCGCGGTCCGGCCGCAAGCTGGCCATGGGATCGATCACCTGGCAGCCGTTGGCGGTCAGGAAAGTGATCAACTCCTGGTGCCGCTCGCGCAGATAGGTCTCGCGCGGCAGATCGAAAAAGGAGTCGCGGCCATCGGTGAAGGTGACCAGGCCGACTTTCGGCCCCGAACTTCGTTGTTCTGGCATTTGGTAACCTCGTTCCCTTAACTGTAACGCCCGTACTCACGGGCCGTCTCAAACATGGCGATGATGATCTCAGGGCTGACGTCGATCATGTGGTTGCAGGAGGCCAGCACATAGCCGCCGCCCGGCGCGAGGCTGTCGATGCGATCCCTGACCGTGGCTACCACGACGTCGACCGTCGGATCCTCGTCCAGCCCCTCGACCGCGCCGTGAAAAGTGAGCTGCGCGCCGTAGGCATCTTTCAACCGGCGGGCGTCCATCCCGGCAGTGGAGGTCTGCACCGGGTTGAGCACGTTGACGCCGACCTCCAGAAAGTCGGGGATCACGTCGAAGACTGCGCCGTCGGTGTGGCGGAAGAGCGCGGCCTGCGGCGCTTTGTCGTGGATCAGCGCGTAGAGTTCCTGCTCGGCCGGCTTGATGAACTCACGGTACATTCTGGGCGAGATCAGCAGGCTCTTGTTGGTGCCCAGGTCGTCGCCGATCTCCACCATCTGCACGTACGGGCCGACGGCGTCCAGAAACATACTGTAGATACCCTTGTAGATCTCCAGCAGGTGCGCGATGATCGCTTGCGCCACGTCCGGGTAGAGCGCCAGCGCCATCATGAACTCCGACATCTCCATCATCTGGCAGGCGCGGTCGAGGAAGCCATAGGTGATGGGATTGCGCGCCACCAGCGCGTAGTCAGTCTCATCGTACATCCGCCGGGCTTCGGCGGCCAGCCCTTCGGTGGTGAACAGATCTTCCGGCCTGGGCCAGTCGTGCGCTTCCACATCGCGTACAGTAGTCACGCCGTGCAGCGGGTTCTGGACAACATTGACGAACAGGCCGGCCTTCTGGTAGCCGACGCCCCACGGATCGATGATGGTGCCATCGTCCAGGACCGTGCTGCCGGCTGCGGGGTTCTTGGGCAGGAAAAGACGGCGAAAATCGATGTCGAAACGCTCCAGAATGCGTTCGTCGTAGTAGTTGGCGGTGGTGCCCGAACGCACCGGTGGGATCGGCGTCAGGCCCAGATGGTCGCGCAGCCGCAGGTAGGTCTCGTCCAGCAGCATGGTCGCGTTGCCCATCAGATCCAGCGGCACGCGATCCGGTTCCTGGTGGTTGAACGCGGCGAGAACACGCTCGCGGTGGCTGTAGGTTGGCATGGTTGGTCTACTAAATCGTTAGTAACGTTCGTAGCAGGCGCTTAGCGCCTACTACGACCTGTCCGCTTGACTACACGGTCGCCCAGATCAGGCAACGGCGACTGCGGGTGCAAATTGCGCACGGACGCTCTGAAGTCCAGTCCCTGCTGGGCCAGCGCGACCAACTCGGCCTGATCGCCGTGGTGCCACTCCTTGAGTTGGCGGCGGGCGATGTTGACGTGTAGCACCTCATCGGCCCAGTCAAAATCCTGCAAGGTGCGCATCAGCGGGTAACGTGCTGTATCGCGGCAGAACTCGAATTCCTCGCGCTTGCCGGGCGGGTATTTCATCAGCGCTGCCTCGACGCCGATGCCGATCAGCGCGTACAATTCCAGCGGCGTCATCTGGAACAGGTAATGCGCCTCGAAGTCGCGCACTGGCATGGCCGAGCGTTCGCCAAAGAGGTCCTCGGCCGCCGCTTCGCCGAACAGCGAATGGCGCATCTCGTCCCACAGGTGACGCGACAGATCGGCATAGAACGTCCAGGGCTGGTCAGGCGTTTCGCACAGCACCAGCGCCAACCCCTCGGCCACGGTGACCTCGCTGAGCCGCGTCGAGATCATCTGCCCCAGCCGGGCATCCACCTGCTCGTTGGCAACGTGATAGAAATCCCAGACGCGCGGGAAGGCGTCGTCTCGGGTCAGCTTGCGGGGGATAACGTACGGGGTTGTGGCGCGCTGCGGCGTGACGGCCTCAGAGTTGCTTGGCAAGCTGCCATCGACACCGCCGGCCGCGTCCAGCAGCCGCTGCAAGTGTTCAGCCCAGTTGTCAGCCGCCGCCTGCCGCGCCGTAGTGTTGACCACATCATGGTACGCCGCTTGCAGCAAGCGTAGCGCCTCGGTCTCTTCGGCAACGATCAGCTTCAGCAGCCGGGCGGTGGGATAGTCGGCCAGATCGTTGGTGGCCGCGAGGTAAGCCTGATAGGCGGCCAGCAGCGCCGGCTTGAAGACCCGCGCCAGCGCAGCCAGCAGTTCAGCGGTGCCAGCCGCGAACATGGCTTCGTCGAAAACGATGCCCAACGACGAGTCGGGCGCGGCGAAAGCTTTCTTTCTGGAGACACGCAGCTCCGTCAGTCGATTCTTCAGCATGTCGGCATGCTGCGAGTCCTCGAATTGCAGCCGAGCCAGCAGCACCTTGACGTCCCGCTCCGGCACGCTGATGATGTGAGCCGCCTGCAGGAACATCAGCCGCTCTTCAACGTAGGCGAGATGATGCAGACGCGCAGCGCACTCCTCGACGCCAAAG
This sequence comes from uncultured Chloroflexia bacterium, assembly GCA_963707275.1. Classification (GTDB taxonomy): domain Bacteria; phylum Chloroflexota; class Anaerolineae; order JAAEKA01; family JAAEKA01; genus JACKBK01. The sequence continues at coordinate 355,254 of CAVPPH010000013.1, read as the reverse complement.
CCGGGAGTTCGCGTGTTGATCAGGCCAGCGTACTGATAGATAGTCATACGGTCCTCATCCGCTACGATGTTGTCATGACGCCGCCGTCGGGGGCGATGGCCTGCCCGGTGATCAGGCGGGCGCTGTCGGAGACCAGAAACTGGGCCAGCCCGGTCAGGTCGTCGATCTCGGTGAAATGGCCCATGGGAATGCGCGCGGCGCGGTCGGCCAGATACGACTCACGGGTGATCCCCTGCTCGGCGGCAGTCTCTTCAGCATAGCTGAGCTGCATCGGGGTGAGCGTCACACCAGGGCAGATGGCGTTGACGGTGACGCCGTAGGGCGCCATCACCACGGCGAGACAGCGGGTGTACATCAGCACCGCCGCCTTGCTGACGCGATAGGGGATGACATGCGCGCCGGCGCGGACGCCGTTGTACGATGCAGTCATCAGGATGCGTCCATGGCGCCTTGCCATCATGTGCGGCACGAGCGCGCGGCAGGTCAACGCCACGCCTTTGATGTTGACGTCCAGCACCAGATCCCAATCGGCGGGCGTGATGTCTATATAGTCAGCCGGCCCCAGGACGCCTGCATTAGCGAAGAGAAAATCGATCTGGCCGAAGCGCGCAATGCCAGCTGCGACTGCCGCGTCCAGCGCCGCAGCGTCGGCGACATCGACCGGCAGCGAAATGGCCTGCCCGCCCACGGCAGCGATTTCCGCGGCGACCCGGGCCGCGGCCTGCCCGTCGAGGTCAGTCACGACAACTGCAGCGCCGCAGGCGGCCATCTGCATGCCAAACCCACGGCCAATCCCGCTGCCCCCACCGGTGATAAATGCAACTTTGCCCGTCAAATCAACTGTGATTTTGGACATTGGACTTCTCGAACGAGGAAGATAGAAGCACGAAAACCAACGTCTTCATACTAACACGAATCCTATTGGCTGTCAATACGAAATGACTAAACTCGAAACAAATATTGCAAAATCCGATTGACACGAGCCACTTATTGCGCTATAATTGGGCAACTGCTTTCGACTTCGAAACTCAAGGACTGAATTCGATGCCTGCAATCAACCGTCTTGACGAAATGGTGGCGCTGGTTCTGAAACGCGGATTCATGTCGGTCCGCGAGCTTAGCGCAGCTGTTCGGCGTGTCCGAAGTCACAATCCGGCGCGATCTCCAGCGGCTACACGATGAGCAGCGTCTGCTGCGAACCTATGGCGGAGCCGCGCCGCTCTCGCCCCAACCGACACGCCAGGTGCGTTCCTCGGTGACTGGACCTGAGGGGGCTTCAGCGTCGGCGGCTAACTCGCTGATCGAGCAGGTTGACGTGCTGGTCGCCATCTCCTGGAGCCCGCAGTTCCGACGCGATCCTGCTGGAACGGGCTGAAAAGCACGCGGTGCCCATTGTGGCGGAGTCGCTGGCTATGCCGGGCGCCAGAACGCTGATCGCGGTCGACAACCACGAGGCCGGCCGCTCGCTGGGACGCTGGGCGGGACAGTACGTGACGCAATATTTCGCTGGCAGCGCTCGGGTCCTGGACCTGAGCTACCACTTGAGCAACACGCAGGAACGCAGCAGCGGCTTCGCAGACGGCCTGCGCGAGACCGCTTCCGATGCACCCGATTGCAGCTGTCGCTCAATACCCAGGCCGACTGGCGCTCGGCCTACCAGTTGACGACCGATGCTTTGCAGGTCTATCCGGAGATCAATGTCGTATTCGGGGTCAACGATACGGTCGTCAGCGGCGCGATTCAGGCCTGCCGCGATTTGGGGATCGCGCCAGAAAGCCTGCTGGTGCTCACCTTTGGACTGGAAGGCAAGACGCTGCTCCACGAGCTGTGCAAGGATGGAATATCTCAAGGCCGGCCTGGCCATGTTCCCGGAGATCGTTGGCCCGACCTGCGTAGAAGCTGCCATCGCGGCCTTCAACGGCGTTGACATGCCCGCCCAACTGGTGACCCCGCACATGGTGCTGACCGCCGACAACATGCGGGATGTCTATGTGCAAGTCGAAACCGGTTGGCAGTTGAGAACCGACAGCGCCCGGACCGACAACGCGCTTACCCTTCCCATTCAACGGTCGGGCACGCAAGCGCTGCCTTGCCTACCAGAATCGGTTTCCTGGTGCCCTTCAGCCAACACGAGTGGTATCAAAATCTTGCGACCGCGATGCGAGCCTACGCCAACAGCCTGGGAATCGCTCTCGACATCGCTGACGCTGCTGAGAACATGAAGGAAGAACTGATCCTGCGCAAGCTGAGCATCGCCGGCGAGGCCAGCCAGTTGGTCAACGCGGGCGACGTGGTGCTGATCGACGGCGGCGAGACAACCACCTACCTTGCGGAAGCGCTGATCGGCAAACGCGATATCACGGTGATCACCAATTCCATGGATGTGTTCGAAACGCTGCGCAGCGAGCCCGGCATCGCCCTGATCTCAACCGGCGGCCTGTTGCGCCACGAAAGCCAGACGCTCACCGGCCCAACCACCGAGATCGTCCTACGCGAGCTGCGGGCCGACAGGCTGTTTCTGGCGGTCACCGGCGTTTCGCTGGACTTCGGCCTGTCGCACACCAATCTGGCCGAGGTAACGGTCAAGCAAGCCATGATCCGGGCTGCCGCGGGAGGTAATTCTGCTGGCCGACCACACACGGTTCGAGCAGGAATCGGTCGTTCAGATTGCCCCCATCAGCATCGTCCACAAGATCATCACCGACAACGCCCTGCCGGCCAGCACTCGGCTGGATATCACCAGACTGGGCATAGAGATCGTGCTGGCGAAGACCTGAGCAGCAGCAGCTAGTTTGACAACCTCTGTCTCACGGATAGAATCCTGTCCTGTGCACCCGTCCAGGGCGTTCTCGTACCCTCACTAATGCCGCTTCTATGAAACAACTCCTGACCGATCTTGGTTTCGCCCTGGTTATCGTCGCACTTTTGACCATACCTGTCGCGGCACAACCCATCGCCAGCCCTGACACCTCGCCGTCCGTCGCCAACCCCAGTTTCGAATGCGTACAGGGCTACAGCCCGCAGCCGGGCATCGTCGGGCGGGTCCCCAATGGCTGGACGGCCACACTTGTCTACGGCAATCCGGAGCTCAACAGCGCGCGCCTCAAGTTCACCGGCCAGTGCGGCAACGACGGCTTCGTCGAGCGGCTGGAAGGGCTGGACAGCCTGGTGTTCCTGTCGGAGGACATCGAGACGCCGCCAGAGCCTGGCAAGCCCTTCGACGCCCTAGTCTACCAGCGCATCCCTGTCACGCCGGGCGCTGCTTACAGCCTGAGCGGCTGGCTGGTCAGCCTGTGCGGCGGCAGTGCGATCCCCAACGACTGCCCGGCCGGCTATTACATCGCCAAGATGCTGGGCATCGATCACACCGGCGGCGTGGACCCGACAGCCGCCAGCGTGACCTGGATCGAGGATCGCCGCAACTTCACCGAAAGCCGCTGGGCCAATTTGTACCTCGCCGCTACGGCGCAGAGTGACACTCTGACCGTTTTCGTCCGCGTCCGCAGCCCCTACCGCTGGCACGGCGCGCACGCCTTTGCCGATGCGATCAGTCTGGTGCGCGCGCCGTTAGCCTGGTTCGTTGACCTGCCTGCCAGCGTGCCGGGCAGCGCGGTCACGGTCCGCTGGGCCGGTAGTCAAAGTCCCGACATCGCCGCCATCCCCGGCGGGACGTACCAGATGCAGTACGACGTACAGGTTCGCAAGGCTGGCCAGACCGCCTGGATCGACTGGCAAACCGGCCGGCCGGCGGGACAGGCCACCTACGTCGTCGATCCGTGTCTCGGCGTGCAGACGATGCAGTTTCGCCTGCGCGCCCGTTCGGAGCAGCCGCCTGGCTCGGGCGGCGCGTGGCCCAACCACCGCTACCCCGGCGACTGGACCATGCCCGCGTCGGTCACATTCCTGGGCGGCGTGGCCTGCCAGCCGGCTGCCTTCCTGCCGATGGTGGCGATACGATAGACACTCCGCCAAACCGACCCTTCCCTAATCCACCCGTTTGAGAATAGAAGCTGCATGGGTATCGCCGTCATGTCAGGATGATTCCCCCATGCCGGCCCGCTACACATCGTCCACTACGGCTCGCGCCACGCTCTCCCACTATCGAGCGCGCTATGCCGACAAGTCGAACACGGTTCCGATCCCGGCTGCCCGTTACGGCGAACTAAACTCCCGGCGCAACGGTCTTCTGGCCGCGCGCGGACGTCCCGCCAATCAACAGCCAGATTGAACATATTCTATTTCCTAAAGGTCTTGACAGCGAACTCTGCTTGTGTTATTATATAAATCGAACGCTCGATTTATATATTCCAGGTACATCTCTACCCATGCCAAAAGTCAGCAAGCAACACACTCTAGCCCGCCGCCAACAGATTATCGACGCAGCCTATCGTTGCTTCGCGCGTAAGGGGTTCCATCAAACTACGATCCGCGACATCTACGAAGAGGCATCGTTGAGCCCGGGAGCCGTCTACCACTACTTTGAGGGCAAACATGAGATCATCGCTGCCAGTTTCGATTTCGATTACGAACGCAGTGCGGATCTTTTCAGCACAGCCGGCGAAAGCGATGACCCACTGCAATCGCTGATCGACCTCCTCAGCTTTCTGTTTAACGGGCTAAAAGGGGCCGCGGAGTTAGGTGCAGGCCGCGTGAATGTTCAGGGCTGGGGAGAAGCCTTGGTCAACCCACCATTGCTGGAGACGATACGGCAGGTTCTGGAAACCTATCGCTCGACAACCGCCGAAATCATCCGCAGAGCACAGGCAGTGGGACAAATCGACCAGTCAGTCGATCCCCGTGCCTTCAGCAACACCATGATTTCACTCTATTATGGGCTTGAATTACAGCTAGCCATTGATCCACAACTCGACGTGGACAGGTATGCACAAGCGGTCAGAGCGCTGCTCAAGCCCATTTCACCGATACCATGATTCTCGCCGCGACGCGAAACGAACCTCGGCAGGTTTCCGCGACCCGCGACAAGCGACACAACAGCCGCCATACGACCCGAAGCAAAATTGATTATCGAAGCCATAGGAGGCAACGAAATGGTAGCCACGCAAATGCAAACCAGCACGACCAGGGCAAATAACGTGCAAGCGCTTCCCGATCGTGCCGTGCTCGGAGCGCGAACTCGAAGCAACCCGATTCAGGTTCCATGAGTTGCTGGATGCTGTTTCCGGCGACCTGTCGCACGTCGGAGGAAGTCCGGGGAGCGAATGGACCATGGGTGAGGTGCTGGTCCACCTAACGTGGGCGCTGGAGAATGTACCGAGGGAAGTTGCTTCCGCACGGCAAGGCAAGGGCATGTTCAATCTGCCGAAGTGGATCGCCGATCCCGCCAGCCTGTGGTTGATCCGCTGGCAGACACGCAAGAGCAGTCCTGAGAGGTTGCGATCTCGCTACGATGCTGCCATGGACGCAACTGTCGCCACATTGGACACGGTGCCGGATAACGACTGGAGCTTGGGTGCGCCTTTCTACGGCCATGGCTTTCACACAGTCGCCGACCTGTTTGCGACACCAGCTCAGCACCTTGCTGAGCATACCGAGGGTTGGGACCTCTGAGCGCGGAGAATCGCGCATTGCAATGGTTCCCCGCAGGCGTGTTTCGAAACCAGACCAGCTTGGGTCTTCAGCTAAAGTTAGTGTTGTAGCATCTTCTCGGAGGAACAACCATGGGTAAGAAGATACTGAAGTGGATTGGATATAGTCTTGGTGTCACTGCAATCGTGTTGATAACCGCGATTGGCGCCCTCTACTTTCGTGGCCAATCCCGCTTCGGCCAAACTTATGCGGTGCCAGTCGCATCCGTCGTGATTCCCACGGATGCGGTGTCCATCGAACGCGGCGGACACCTTGTCGCGTTGCTCTGTTCCGGCTGCCATGGGGAAAACCTGGCGGGCACTGACTTCTTTAATGATCCCAGCCTAGGCACCATCCACGCCCTGATCTGACCAACGGCAAGGGGGGAATTGGAGCGTCCTATACCGATATTGATTATGTGCGCACCTTGCGACACGGCGTGCGACCCGATGGGACATCGGTATTTGTGATGCCATCCAGGGATTTTCACTACCTGAGTGATCAAGACTTGGGCAGCATCATTGCCTATCTGCGTACTGTGCCCCCGGTCGATCAAGAATGGAGTCCCAAGCACTTCACGCTGCTGGGCAACGTGTTGATCGGTTTGGGCGTGTTCGACAGTTTCATGATGGCCGACCAGATCGATCACACCGGTCCTGTCCCCGCCGCGCCGCCCCGCGAAGTCTCTCACTACTACGGCGAGTACTTGGTCCGAACTCACGGGCTGCCGGCAGTGTCACGGGCAACAACTGTCAGGCGGCAAAGTTGACGACCCAACGATTGACATGTTGGGGCCAAACCTGACACCCGGTAGTGAGCTGGCGACGTGGAACGAAGAAGATTTCGCCCGCTTGATGCACACAGGCATTACGCCGTCCGAACGCCACCTCAGTGATATTATGCCCTGGAAAACCTACGGCAGCGTCATGACCGACGAAGAGTTAAAGGCGGTCTTTCTTTATCTCCGTTCGCTCCCTACCCTGGCAACAACCACACGATAAGCCAATTCTCATACTAGCACGCGGCGCTGGAAGCGACCCATTGCCCCGTCGCTATGCTCCCTTGGCGCATAGTCCAGCGCGATTGAGTGGCAAAGCGTATCAACGCTAAAAGCGAAGTCGTTTGAACACATTCAAGGCGGTTGTTGACCGATGGCTCAGCCCGTGGCCGTACGTTGCTTATCAATAGACAGTTTGTCAGGCTGCTGATTTTGCACCTTTCGCGCACAGTGTGATAGACTGTCCGAGGCGGTCCCCTGATGGGGATCGTTTTGTGACCCAGAACCGATATGTGATCGTACCGTTGGTTCGCCCGGCCGCTGTGGGTCGGGTGTTTTGTTGCAACAGGAGGCTCCACTCCGGGGATGAGCCAGCTGTTGGCACGCAAATAGGGGCAAGATCCGCGAGGACCTTGCGACAGCGCAGCAATCTCATCCAATACCGGCAGTGGCGGGCTTGTCCCGTTCTGCACAGCGACGGGTTCTACCCGTCGAAAAACAGGAGCCTTATGACAACTGAGTTTACCTTCGACGATCTGCGTCCAGAATTGGTGCAGGCCGTAGCCGAACTTGGCTACACCGAACCCACCCCCATTCAGGCCGCGATCATTCCGCTGATGCTGACCGTCCAGGACGTGATCGGCCAGGCGCAGACCGGCACCGGCAAGACCGCCGCTTTCGCCCTCCCCATTCTACAAACTATGAAGCCCGGCTCAGGGCTCCGTCCAGAGTCTGGTCGTCACGCCTACCCGCGAGCTGGCGATTCAGGTCGCGCGCGCGTTCCATGATTTCGGCCACGTCATGGGCCTGCGCGTCCTCGCGATCTACGGCGGCCAGCCCTACGACCGCCAGAAACGCCGTCTTTCCAAGGGCGTGGATGTCGTGGTCGGCACGCCCGGCCGCCTGCTGGACCTGATCGGCCAGCGCGCGCTGGACCTGAGCGAACTGCGCACGGTGGTGCTGGACGAAGCCGACGAGATGCTGAGCATGGGTTTCATCGAGGACATCGAGGCGATCCTGGCCGAGACCCCGACGACTCGCCAGACGGCCCTCTTCTCGGCCACCATGCCGACTGAGATCCGCCAGTTGGCCGACAAGTACATGTTCAACCCGCAGGTCGTTTCGGTCGGCCCCAAAGAGCGCACCGTCGCCGCCATCGAGCAGCGCAGCTATCTGGTGCATCCCAGCGACAAGCTGGCGGCCCTGACTCGCATCTTCGAAGTCGAAGACATCACCAGCGCGCTGATCTTCACCCGCACCCGCGCCAGCACCGGCGAATTGGCCAGCGAGCTGACCGTGCGCGGCTTCCCGGCCGAGTCGCTCAACGGCGACCTGAGCCAGGACGCCCGCGAGCAGGTCATGCAACGTTTCCGCCGCGGCCAGACCACCGTGCTGGTGGCGACCGACGTGGCGGCCCGCGGTCTGGACATCGACGACATCTCACACGTCTTCAACTACGACCTGCCTTTGCAGACCGAAGCCTACGTCCACCGCATCGGCCGCACTGGCCGCGCCGGCAAGACCGGCGTTGCGATCTCACTGGTGACGCCGGATGAGAACTGGCGCCTGCTGCAGGATCGAGCGCTTCAACCGCCAGTCGATCACCCGGGCCGACCTGCCGACCGTCGAGCAAATCGAAGCGCGCCGCGAGGCCCTGCTGCAGGAGAAGCTGCTGGTCTGGCTGCGCCGCGGCCGCTGCCGCCGCGAGAAGGAAATCGTGACAGAGCTGGTGGAAGCCGGCCACGATCCGCTGGACATCGCCGCCGTCGCGCTGAAGATGGGACGCTCCGAGGAAAAGCAGCGCCCCATCGAGGAGATCCGCGAGGTCAACGCGGCGCGTCCCAAGGCGACCCGGCATGACGACCGCCCGCGACGCGACTATGGCAGCAGTCCACGCTCTGAGCGCAGCAATGGCCAGCGGGGCGAGCGAACCTATGCTCGTCAGCAGAATGGCGACTCGCGCGGCTCCAAAGGCTCTCACGAGGAGGGCATGGTACGTCTGACGCTCAGCGCCGGCCGCGCCCAGGGCATCCGCCCCAACGATGTCGTCGGCACCATTGCCTACCACGCCGACATCCCTGGCCGCAGCATCGGCGCGATCCGCATCGAGGAAGACCACACGCTGGTCGATGTGCCGCAGCAATTCGTCGGCCAGGTGCTCGACAAGGCCGGCAGCTACCGCATCCGCCAGCAGGCCGTGACGCTGACGCGCAGCTAATCACTGCGCCGCCAGATAGCTGGCTACCCAACATCGTGAAAATGCGGCCGTCCGCGATGCGTGTCATCAACTCGCACATCCCTCAATCGGGGCATTTGTGAATTGGTGGCACAATTGCGGACGGTCGTTTGCATATGTGGCATGATCTGTCCTTGAACAGACACACCGGGATGGTCCCGGACAAGGTGACAGGCAATTGATAGCACGCATTATTAACGGCAACAAGCAAAATGACTTCCCTGCCCCGCCGGCAGCGTCGCCGATCATCCAGCTCCAGGCGGTCAGCAAGGTGTACAAGACCGGCGCGGGCGGGTTTGAGGCAGTGCGCAACGTCAGCATGGATGTCCGCCGCGGCGAGTTCCTGGGCATCATCGGCAAGTCGGGCGCGGGCAAGACCACCCTGCTCAACCTGATCTCCGGCGTCAGCCGGGTCACGTCGGGCAAGATCCTGTTCTTTCCGCAGAACAACGAACGGACCAACGGCGCGGGGAACACGCTGTCCATCGGCGACATGAGCCAGGACCAGTTGGCGGCCTGGCGCGGCGTCAACATGGGAATCGTTTACCAGTCCTTCGAGCTGATGCCGCAGCTCAACCTTGTCAATAACATCATGATGCCGCAGGAGTTTGCCGGACATTTCCAGCCGGGCATCAGCCAGGAGCGGGCGCTGGAGCTGCTGGACATCGTGGGCCTGATCGACCACGCCTACAAGCTGCCGGCGCACATTTCGGGCGGTCAGAAGCAGCGGGTCGCCATCGCGCGCGCGCTGGTCAACGACCCTGCGATCATCGTGGCCGACGAACCGACCGGCAGCCTGGACACTGCAACCGCCGATGCCATCTTCGCGATTTTTTCCCGGCTGGTCGACAACGGCACCACGGTGGTCATGGTAACGCACGACATGGAGCTGGCCACACGCTTTTCGCGCCGGCTGATTATCTCCGACGGCGAACTGGTCGATGAGTTTGTCGAGACGGCGCAGCCAGACGAGCAAGAAGAGCGCATTGAGGTGGTCATGCCCGACGGCGGCCATGGCGAAGCGTTGCTATCCAACGTCACCACCGACGTCCGACACGACACCTCGCAGCCGGCGATCGAGCTGAAGAACGTAGTCAAAACCTACGTCAACGCGGCCGGCAGCTTCACAGCCCTGCGCGGCGTGGATCTGGAGATCGGCTACGGCCAGTTCGTCGCGCTGGTGGGCAAGTCGGGCAGCGGCAAGTCAACCCTGCTCAACATGCTGACCGGCATCGACCATCCAACCTCCGGCCAGGTGCGCATCGGCGGGCAGGACATCTACCGCATGTCGGAGAGCAAGCGCGCGCTCTGGCGCGGCCACAACGTCGGCATCGTCTTTCAGTTCTTCCAGTTGCTGCCGACCTTGTCGCTGCTGGAGAACACCATCCTGCCGATGGACTATTGCAACGTCTACGCCTACGCCGATCGACCGGCGCGCGCCATGGCGCTGCTGAAAATGGTGGGCTTGGAGGCGCACGCCTACGATCTGCCGGCCAACGTCTCCAACGGCCAACAGCAGGCCGCGGCCATCGCCCGTTCCCTGGCCACCGACCCGCCCATCATCGTTGCCGACGAGCCGACCGGCAATCTCGACTCGCGCTCGGCCGATGTGGTCATCCGCGTCTTCCGCGAGCTGGCCGCTCAGGGCAAGACGATCCTGATCGTCACCCACGACCCGTCGCTGACCAGCCGCACCGACCGCACCGTGATCATCGCCGACGGCGAGATCATCGACCCCATCGTAGCCGGAACGCTGCCCTCGCTGGACCACGGGCAGATGCTTCAGGCAACTCACCAGATCAAACGGCAACGCTATAATCCGGGCGAGGCCATCATCCGGCGCGGTGAGCCGGTCAACCAGTTCTACATGATCAGCAGCGGCCAGGCCGAGGTGATGGATGGCCATCCCACGCTGCCGATAGCGCATCTGTCGGGCAACCAATTCTTCGGCGAGGTCGAACTGCTGGGCGATTCCACAGCCATTGCCACTGTGCGCGCCGGCCAGACGCCGGTCGAACTCGGCCTTCTGACACGCGAGCAGTTCCAGGCCCTTCTGCATGAGTCGCCGGCGACCGCGTCGCTGCTGCAAGATGTGGCAGCCGCACGTCGTCAGGAAAATCTGGCGCGCGGCCACGTGGAGGTCGTGCGATGAAACTGAACATCATGCGCCCAAGCTGGCAGAAGGTGCTGGCTGATCTGTGGGCTGACAAGACGCGGACAGTGCTGGTGGTGGCTTCCATCGCGGTCGGTGTATTTGCGATCGGCGCGATTATGACCACTTACGTCGTGCTGAGCCAGGACATGCAGATCAGCTATGCCGCCAGCCAGCCCTCCAACATCGAGATCATCACCACACCCTTCGACGACAAAATCGTGACGGCCATCAAAGGCCTGCCGGGCGTAGCCGACGCTCAGGGCCGCGAGTTCATATCCGCGCGCTCCAGTAGCGACGGCATCAACTGGCTGCCGCTTGACATCGTCGCCGTCAAAGATATCGCCGACTCGCAGATCAATCAGTTGACACCCGAATTGGGAGCGACCGCACCCGCGAACCGCGAGCTGATCGTTCGTAACGACATGATGAACCCAACCGGGCTGACGGTGGGCGATCAGGCGCAGGTGCGCCTGTCCGACGGCACCGTGAGGACGCTGCCGGTCGTGGGTGTCGTGGGCGACCAGTCGGCGGCCGGCGATTTCACCGCGCCGCCGCGCGGTTACATCACCTACGACACGGCCGACTGGCTGGGCGGGCAGCCAGGATACAACCGCCTCTTCGTTCGGGCGGAAAACGGCACTGATGAGGAGTCGATCAAAGCATTGGCAACCGTGGTCGAAGATCGGCTGGAGCGCACCGGCCACACGGTCCTGCGCACCAAGACCAATCTGACCACCGAGCACCCGATGGCCTCAACCGTGCTGGCGATGATGGGCGTGCTGGCAGCGCTGGGCGTTCTGGTCATGCTATTGAGCGGCTCGCTGATATTCAACACCCTCAACGCGCTGCTGAGCCAGCATCGCCGGCAGATCGGCGTAATGAAGCTGGTCGGCGCCCGCAGCCGGCAAATATCCGTCATGTATATCTCGCTGATCATCCTCTACGGACTGATCGCGTTGGTCATCGCTGTACCGCTGGGCATGGCGGCCGGCTATGGTCTGGCCGGTTTCACCAGCAGCATGATGAGCTTTCAACTTCAGGGCTATCGCGTGGTTCCTTCTGTGATCATCGTCCAGGTAATCGTCGGCCTGGCGGTTCCGCTGATAGCCGGCTACTTCCCGGTCAACCAGGGCGCCAAGACCACCGTGCGGCGCGCCATCAGCGACAACAGCCCTGAAGAGCGATCGAGCAAGACCGGCTTCCTGGATCAGCTTGGCGTCTGGTTTACTTTTCTCTCCCGACCGTTGATCCTTTCCATCCGCAATACGTTCCGCCGCAAGGGCCGCCTGGCGCTAACCCTGTTCACCCTGATCATCGCAGGAGCTATTTTCATCGCCGTGTTCAATGTCCGCGGCTCGCTGGGCAGTTTCATGGATATGTTGGGCCAGCACTTCATGGCTGACGTGACGGTTACGCTCAAACACCCCTACCGCGTCAGCCAGGTCGAGCAGGACGCCTACCAGGTGCCGGGTGTGAAATCGGTGGAGGGCTGGGGGCTGACTACCGCAAAGATCGTCGACGAAGCGGACGAGGAAGTTGCCAGTCTGATCCTCCAGGCGCCGCCGGCCGGCTCTACCCTGCTGGAAGCTGACATGCTGGCCGGCCGCTGGCTGGTTCCCGAGGACGACAAGGTGCTGGTGGTGTCCGATTCGATCTGGGGCGATTTCCCCGATCTCAAGCCGGGCGACACGCTGCGGGTCGAGATCAACGGCGATCGGGCGGAGGAGTGGCCCGTGGTAGGCATCTTCCGATTCACCGACATGCTGGGGGATTCGTTGGGCTATGCCAACAACGAGACCATCTCGCGCCTTACCGGCACGGTGGGCCAGGCCTCGACGTTCAAGGTCGTTGCCGACGCCGAGACCATGGCCCGCCAGGATCAGGTCAGCAAGGCGCTGGACCAATATCTGCGCCAGCGCGGCTACAAGGTCAGCAACGTTGAGGCCGGCCTGGTCTCGCGCCAGCAACAGGGGCAGGCCATCAACATCCTGGTCACCTTCCTGCTGACCATGGCGCTGCTGACCGCTCTGGTTGGCAGCATCGGGCTGACCGGCACCATGGGCATGAACGTGCTGGAACGCACGCGCGAGATCGGCGTCTTGCGCGCCATCGGCGCAGTGGACTTCGAGATCATCAAGTCGGTGGTGGTCGAAGGCATGATGATCGGCCTGATCAGTTGGTCAGCAGCCGTGCTGCTCTCCTTCCCAATCAGCTTCGTGCTGTTGCGCATCATCGGCCAGGCGATGATCAAGACCGACATGCCGCTGGCAATCACCGCTACCGGCATGTTGATCTGGCTGGGCGTGGTGATTGTGCTCTCGGTGGTCGCCAGCATCCTGCCCGCCCGCAGCGCCTCCCGCCTGACCATCCGCGAGGTGCTGGCGTACGAGTAAGCCACAGTTGCCAACTTTTCCGAGAAGTTGGCAACTGTAAGAAAACATTACCAGACAACAAGAAAAAGAAATCATCGGAGAAAAATAGTGAACTCAAAGCATAAGATTTTCGCAGGTGTCGCAGTGATCAGCCTGCTGGCTATGACTGGTTGCAACGCGGCGCTGCCGGGCCAGGAGCCGGCTGCCACCGCGCGCCTGCCGCCGTTCCGACGGCGGCCACTGTGCGCGGCAGCGGCGACATCATCGCCGAGGGCGCAATTGAGCCGGCGTCCTGGAACGAGATCGCCTACCCCGTCGCCGGCACGGTTGAAGAGGTACTCGTGGTAGAAGGCGACCTGGTCGAAGAGGGCCAGATCCTGGCGCGGCTGGACAGCGTCTATCAGCAAGCCGCGCTGGCACAAGCCGAGGCCGGTCTGCGCCGCGCCGAGGCCCGCCTGGAAGAGCTGAAAGCAGGCCCGCGCCCGCAGGAAATCGAAGTCGCCCAGACAGCAATCGAAGCTGCGCAGGCACAGCTCGACCGCATCCAACAGCCTGCTCGCCCGGTGGAGATTGCACCGGCGCAAGCAGCACTGGGCATCGCACAGGCCAGCTTGCAAAAGGTACAGGAAGGCGCCAGTGAGGATTTGCTCATCGCCGCGCGCGCCGACCTGGCTAACGCAGACGCCGCCGTCGCGCAGGCCCAGGCCGCCTATGATCGCGTCGCCAACGAGCCGAATGTCGGCGCGCTGCCGCAATCCCTGGCGCTTCAGCAGGCGACCAACGCCCGCCAGGCCGCCCAGGCGCGCCTGAACGAGGCGTCACGCGGCGCAACAGCCGCCGACCTCGCCATCGCCCGCCGCCAGGTAGAACAGGCCCAGGCTCAGCTCGATTTGCTGAACGCGCCGGCCCGCTCTGCGGACATCGCGGCTGCACAGGCCGAGATCAACCGCGCCGCGGCCCAGCTCAGCCTGCTGGAAGCGGGCGCCCGTCCTGAAACCATCGCCGCGGCGGAAGCCGATGTGGCCTCGGCCCAGGCAGCGCTGGATCAAGCAACGCGCACAGTGGCGGATCGGGAGCTGCGCGCGCCAATCGGCGGCACCGCCACCGATGTTCGTCTGAAAGTCGGCGACCAGATAGCCCCCGGCGTGCCTGTAATCACACTGGCCGATCTGAGCCGCTTCTTCGTGCGCACCGACGACCTCACAGAGCTGGACGTCGCGCGCGTCGCCGTAGACCAGCCGGCCGTGGTAACGGTGGATGCCCTGCCCGGCCGCGAGTTCAGCGGCACCGTGCGCGAGATCGGCCTGCAAGCTGGTGACCACCTGGGCGACGTGGTCTACGACGTGCTGATCGAGCTGGCCGGCAACGACGGGCTGGATGGACTGCGCTGGGGAATGACCGCGGTGGCCGGCATCGAGACCAGATAACAACGGATGGTACGCTAACAGAAAGATGCCAACTCTTCGGAAGAGTTGGCATCTTTCGCGTTACTTCGCGAAGAGGTTTGCGGTTCCAGAGTTGCCAGCTTTCGGAAAAGTTGGCAACTCTGTGTCATCCACGACATCCGGCTCACGATGTCGTCACGCTGCTGACGTGTCCTGCCAAAACGCGACTGCGCGATCCAGATGCCAGATGGTCAACCTGTTCGAAACAAGAAAGGGCTGAAGGATCCTTGAATCCTACAGCCCTCTTTATCTGACACGGCGTACTCGCTCAGTTGCGCGATACCCGCACTGCGTCGTACTCGGTGGTCGGGGTGGGCGGTGTGCCAAAACGGGCGTTGACCGCATACAACGAACTGCCGAACAAGGCAATGCGTCGTCGGCACGTCGAACGCCGGGTTGGTGATGGTTCTGGTTACTTCACCTGAAAGCAAGTCACGGGCCAACTCCACCACGGCAATCTCGTTGAGCTGATTGCGCACCACGTACAGCGTATTGCCCTGCAAGCGCAAGCCGTCGCCGTTGCTCAGCGATGCACCGCTCAGATCGATCTCACGAGCGACCCCGGTTGCCGGATCGACTCGGTAAATCTTGCCCAGCGTCGAGTTGACCACGATCAACCACTTACCATTTGACGTTGCCTCAATACCGTTTGCGTTGAACACGAACGCACCAGGCTGCTGATCCCAGTCGCCAGTCAGCTCAATCGCCTCAGGCGTTGCCGCCGGATCAATTCTACCTGCCTGTCCCAGAGGAACACGATACAGATAGGGTGCAAAAGAGTTCGTGAAGTACGCCGCGTTTCGAGTGACAACGACGTCATTGACAAACCCGACAAACGGCGTTACAAATTGATAAGACGCCAGCAGATCGCCGGTCGCGCCATCATAGACATTTGCCCCACCGTTGAGTCCCGTAGCTGCAAAGAGCGCATTGCTGCGCGGGTCTACATACATGCCAACTGACAAGCCACCTCCCTGTCCAGGCACCAGCACGTCACCTTCACCCGTGCGCAGGTCGCCACGGAAGATCGCTCCGTCGGCCAGTGATCCAGCGTAGAAGGTCGTACCCTGTCCCACAGCGATTCCTTCAGGCTGCCAGCCATTGGGCAGAGGGATGACGTCAGGGAAGGTGTCTCCGGGCGCTGCAGCAGCCGGCAAAGCTGCCATTACCAACATTACCACCAGCAAGCCAATACTCATACTCAAGCGTCGCATACCAATCTTACTCCTTTCAAACTCTGTGTTATCTGTATCGGACTATTGTTACAGAGTAACACAGCGATTCGTTCATTTCAGTACCTCAGGTTCCGCTTGGAGTTGCCTGCTCAAAGCGTACAGCCCACTTCACCAAGTCAGTTCATTGCCGGTGTGCCCAATCGAGTAAAGATCAACGAAGCCAACTTTTCGGAAAAGTTGGCTTCGTTAGCGTCCCCGTGGAAATATTCTCTGTATTTAACATCGCCGCGTTTTCCAGAAAGTCGGCGGCGGTTGAGACAAACCGTGGCAAGTCTCCCCTACTGATGTACCCTGCTGACCAGGACATCCTTTCGCACCTGAACTTCGGGCACGTCGATCAATTCGGGTGAGGCGGGGGATGCGGTTTGCAGCCGCTTTGCATACCATTTCGAGAGCGGCTGAGCGGACAGGCCATGTGCCAGGACGCTCAAAAAAATCGTCCATGTGACAACTGCCGCCAGCAGGCTGGCTTCCTTGTCAGCCCCTGCCAGGGCATCAAACGCCAGTATGCCAAAGATCACCGAGGCCAACCCACGCGGCCCGAACCAGCCCATCACCCCCACGGTGTCACGTCGGAAGTGTAAACCCAACAGGCTGGCAGCCACCGGCAGCATCCAAATCACCGTCAAGCTCAGAATTGCATACCCGATGATGCGCCAGTCAATGGACGTCAGCGCAGCAGGCACAATGAAGATCGCACCGAAAATCGTCCAAACAAACAACGATAGCAGCGTGCCGGTGGTTTCAGTATAATCGGCGCTCTCGGCTAACTGGTACCGCGTCGTGGCGCCAAAGGCAATCCCGGCGACAAAGGCAGCCACAAAGCCGTTCCCACCCAGCCCGACAGAGACAAGATACGCGCTGAGCGCCAGCGCCAGGACGGCAAACTGCAAAGGCACTCCGTACGTCCACTTGCGCCGGAAGGCGTACGAAAGCAGTTTCCCGCCCAGCACGCCAATCGCGATACCGACCAGCACGGCTACGACGATCTCGCTGACTGCATTCACCAGCCAGCCACTTGATACGGTTGCGCTTTCTTCAGCAACTGCCAGGGCGATGAAGAGCGTTACGAACGGGGTGGCAATGCCGTCGTTCAATCCGCTCTCGACATTCAGCGCGCGCCGGACCCGTACCGGCACGTTGGGGTTTGAAAAGAGCGCCATGCCAAGCGCCGCATCGGTCGGTGCAAGAATGGCGGCTACCAGCAACGCAAAGCCCAATCCCTGTGAGGGGAACAGCGCAAACGCCACCAGCGCGCCAGCCGCGATCGTCAACGGCAATCCGATACCAAGCAGCCGCAACGGTAAGAAGGCGTCATGCCGCAGACGGCTGAAATCAATGGTTGACGCGTCTGCAAACAGCAACATGGCCAGTGTGACTTCCGTCAACAACCGGACGGCTTCATCACCGGCTCTGACCGGCAGCAGACCAGATCCAAACGGCCCCAGCAGCACGCCGATGACGACGAAAACCATCGGCATGGTAATCGACCAGCGGCCAAGCAAAATGCCAATTCCGCCATACAGGGCCAACAAGATTACAAATATCGCCAGGCCCGCCTCGATGCTCATCGTCCTTCCCTTCCTGTCAAAGATGCCAACTCTTCGGAAGAGTTGGCATCTTTATTCTGTCACTCCGGCCAGCCCCATTCCTCGGCTGCCCAAGTTATGTCGAGCACAGTCAAGTCGCCGCTTTGGTTTATGTCGAGCGCTGTTGGACAGGCCGCCCCAATGGGCTGGTTCCAGCAGCCGGCGATGCGCTGGATGTCGGCCACATCTACGTCGCCGTCGCAGGCCGCCGGGTTGCCGTGGTCGGCGTTGGGCTGCACGTCAGCGTAGTGACAAGCGCCGGTCACGTCGAAGCTGGCGCTGGTCATCAGCACCGGCGCGGCGCCTGGCACGTCCTTGTTGTGCTGCCAGAGCTGCCACATGGTCGTTCCCCAGGCCTTGAGTTGGCTGAAGAACGGGTCAGTCTGGATGATGTAGGCCTCGTTCTGCGGCGTGCCGGGGTTAGGATCTGGAAGCGTATCGCCAACGCCGCTGATTTCGTCGCGCAGGAACTCCATGTACTCGCGGCTGGTGGTCTGGTAGTAGAGATCGACCTCGACCCGCGCCGCGCCGGGTACAGCTAGCAGGCTGACGTGGTCGTAGCCGCCGGCGTACTCCGCTGTGCTGAAGTAGTCGGGGGCATCGACGCCCTGCCAGACCGGTTCAGCCAGGCGCTCGCCGGCGTTGGCGATGTCGAACCCTTGGGGCGGGATGCGGTTGTCCTTGTAGCGGCCGTCGGCCAGCGCGAAGTGGAAGGTCTTGTCCTCGCCGGTCAGCGTGCTGCGGGCGTTCATCTCGTAGACCAGCGCGTCAACGTAGCATTCGCCAGCACCCAGCGGCGGGCTGCTGGGCGAGCCGGGCAGACCCTTTCAGCGTGCCGACGGTTGCATCGTAGGGGTTGATCTGGCCAATCAGGTTGTTGCTGGCGTCGTACAGCTCGCACGTTGACGAACATGCGCCGCCCTTCGGGGTAGCCGCTGATCAGCTTGTGGCCGGTCTGGTTCTGAATGCGGAACGACAACGCGCCGGTGCCGGAATCATATTCCAGGTCGTTGATCGCGGCTGCGTCGTGCAGATTTTGCTCGGCGCGGTCCACGGCTGCCAGCAGCAAGTCGTCGTCCAGCCCCAGCCCCTGCGTCAGGTCAAGGGTCAACACGCCCGCGCCCTGGTTCAGCAGCGCTGCGTTGGTGGCATCGTAGTTGGGCGAGCCGGTCACCGCGCTGGCCAGCACCCACGGCACCCACATGTTGCCGCCGGTCAGATCGTGGGTCGGCTGCCCGCTGGCAACGTGCTCGGTGCTGCCTGTGGTGTTGGGATCACCGGTGCGATAGACCACGCCGGGAATGTTCGGATTGGCGGCGTAGCCAGCCGCGTCGCGCATGTGACAGTCCTGACAGGTGGCGATGTTGTCGCCCGGCCGCGAGGTCGGGAAGTTGCCGGGCGCGAACGGCCCGATGCCCGCCGCGCCGCCCGGCTGGGCGTAGGCTGACAGCATGAACTCGGAGAAGGTGCGCTCGACGTGGAAATAGTTGGAAGCCGGCAGTTCCTCGGTCGGCAGCACGGTGGTGCCGTCACCAGGCGGCGTGCCTGCGAACGCCAGGTTCGCCAGCACCGGGTTCGACACGTCGTGGCAGGATGCACAGAAGTACTTGCTCTTGTGGTAGCGGCTGTAGAGACGCGGGTGATACTCCGGCGCGTCGGCGAAGGAGGCGCGCTTGTCCATCTCCGGGCTGAAGACGAACTGGCCCGCGCCGTTCTCTGTGTAAGTCGCCGGATCGGGGCGGTTGTCGGCCCGTAGAAATCGTTGCCGTTGAAGTAAGAGAGCGCCTGTACCACGCCGGCATCGACGACGCGCGTGCCGTCAGCCATTGTCTGTGACAGCGTGCCGCTGCCGGGGCCGGTGTTGCCGGCCTCGTCCCAGTAGCCCTGCCAGTCGTCGCCGTCGCGCGTGCCGGCATAGGTGTCCTCGAAGAAGGGATCGACCATGCGGTGGCAGACGTCGCACGAGACGCCGTCGAAGTCGCCGCCGGTCATGGCCGAGGCGTTGGGAGGGTCGGAGCGTCCCTCGACCCAGCCCTTGGGGAAGTGGCAGCGCTCGCAGATGTCGACCGCGTTGGGCGAGCCGATGGCCCAAATGGAATCCTGGCCGGCGACGGTCATGGTGGTCCAAAAGATGAAGTCGCGTGCCGCCTGGCCCATCATGGAGCCTTTCCAGAGAAAGCTCGGTTCGATGGCCTGGTCGTAGTTGCCATGACAGGACTCGGTGCAGGTGCTGGCGTCGTCGAGAAAGGCGCCTGCCCGGCTGCGTGCCCGGCATATGCACCAGCGGGTCGTCGGCCACCGGCGTGGGCATCCATGAGACAGCCGAGCGCGGCGGCAGGTCAGCCTGCGTCACCGGGCCTTGCAGCGTTGTGGTCGAAACCGGCGTCCACGCTGAGGCAACCGCGGCAAACAAAAATATGATCCCCAGCGCGATGCCGGAGATCACTACGAGTCGAGTTGGTTTAGAGAACATTGGTGAATCCTTTATCCGCCGAACACTGACTGCACCGCCTGTGTGATGAATGCCGTTAGCGGCGCAGGATAGATGCCCACCATCACGGTGCCGATAGCTGCCAGCACGACGGCAAGGCGAATAGCGTTCTGGGAGCTTGCCAGCGCGGGCGCCTGACTGACCAGCGCGGCCGCGGGCGCCGCAGCAGCCTTGTCCTTGGCCTTGCGTCCTTTGGCAGGAGTCGCCGGTGCAGCCTCAGTCTCAGACCGGAAGTACATCGCCACGACCACCGACAGGTAGTAGAAGGCGGAGATGACACTGTTGATCACCGCGATGACGACAAGGCCGATCCAGCCGGCCTCGGCCGCCGCGCTGAAGATAAAAAACTTGGCGAAGAAGCCGACGAAAGGCGGAATCCCGGCCAGCGCGAACATGAAGATCGCCATCGCGGCCGCCAGACCGGGCCGGCGGTCGGCCAGGCCGCGCATGTCGCCGCGCAGCACATCGTTCTCGCCGCGCCGCTCCAGCGCCACCAGCACGGCGAACGCGCCGAGATTCATCAGGGCATAGGAAAGCATGTAGAAAAGGACAGCGACAGCGCCCGCCGCCGTGCCAGACACCAGCCCCACCAGCGCGTAGCCGGCGTGGGCGATGCTGGAGTAAGCCAGCATGCGTTTGAGGCTGGTCTGGCGCAGCGCGGCCAGATTGCCCAACGTCATGGTCAACGCCGCCAAAATCGCCAGCGCCCAACTCCAGGTCTCCTGCGAGGCAGGGAGCGCCTGCATGAAGACCCGCATGAACGCGGCGAAGACAGCCGTCTTGGTGGCTACCGACATGAACCCGGTGACGGGGGTCGGCGCAGCCTGATAGGCGTCCGGCGTCCACATGTGGAACGGCACCATGGCGACCTTGAAGCCGAACCCGACCACCAGCAGCGCTGTGCCGGCGTACAGGAACAGCCCGTTGCTGCCCACCGACTCCATGGCCTTACCGATCTGCGCCAGGTTGGTCGAGCCGCTCGCGCCGTAGAGCAGGGCAGCGCCGTACAGGAAGAACCCCGAAGCGAACGCACCCAACAGAAAGTACTTCAGCGAACCCTCGGCGCTGCGCGGCTCATGCAGATTGAAACCCACCAGCACGTAGAGCGCCAGCGACAGGATCTCCAGCGACAGGAAGATGACGATCAGATCGGTCGCTGACGCCATGGTCATCATGCCGACCACCGCCAGCAGCAGCAGGGCATAGTATGCGCCCGGCATCTTCGGTGAACTGGTCGACCGTGTCCTTGGCCAGCAGCACGCCCAGGATCGCAGCTATCAGGATGACTGCCGAGAATGCCAGCGAGTAGCCGTCGGCGACAGCCATGTCCTGGAAGTTCTGCCGGCCGCCCTGCATGGCCAGCCAGACGACTGCCGCTGCGGCGGCCAGCAGGCCGATCAGCGCCAGCCAGGAAAGCACGCGCCGGCTGAAGGCGCCGCGGCGGTCGACGGCGTCGACGATCAGCACCAGCAGCGCGGTCGCGGTGACGATGATCTGCGGAAGAATTGCAAGAAAGTTGACTTGCGGAAGCGTCATAGGTCGCTACCTCACCTCTACCTGCGCGGCGGCGGGGGCCAGATCGCGGGCATCTTGAGCGACCGCCGCCTGGCCTCTGACCTGGATCAGCAGCGCTTCGGTCGAGGGATTGATCTTATCGAGGAACAGGTTGGGGAACAGGCCGATCACCAGGAACATCAGCACCAGCGGCACCATGATGACGATCTCGCGCAGGTTGAGGTCCTTGAGCTGCTGGTTGGCCGGGTTGTCCAGCTTGCCGTGGAAGGTTTTGGTGAACGCCCAGAGCAGATACCAGGCGGCCAGGATGATGCCCAGCGTGCCGAAGATCGCCGCCGCCGGACCGTATTTCATCGCGCCGGTCAGAATGGTGAACTCGCCGA
Organism: uncultured Chloroflexia bacterium; assembly: GCA_963707275.1. Lineage (GTDB taxonomy): Bacteria > Chloroflexota > Anaerolineae > JAAEKA01 > JAAEKA01 > JACKBK01. The sequence goes on along the minus strand of CAVPPH010000013.1, from coordinate 333,250 downwards.
CGAAGCCGTTCAGCCCCGGCAGCCCGGCGCTGGACATGAATGTAATCAGCGCAAATGCGGCGAAGATCGGCATGATCTTCCACAGCCCGCCGAAGTCGTCCAGCATGCGCGTATGCCGTCGCTCGTAGATGAAACCGACCAGCAGGAAGAGCGCGCCGGTGCTCAGACCGTGGTTGACCATCTGCAGAACGGCGCCTGACAGCCCTTGCAACTCCAGCGTGAAAATGCCGAGCATGACGAAGCCGAGGTGCGCCACCGACGAGTAGGCGACCAGCTTCTTGAGATCCTTCTGCGCCAGCGCCACCAGCGCGCCGTAGATGATGCCGATGATTGCCAGCACGATGAAGATCGGCGCGTATTGCATCGTCGGCTCCGGGAAGAGCGGTAGCGAGAAGCGCACGAAGCCGTAGGTGCCCATCTTCAGCAGCACGCCGGCCAGGATGACCGAGCCGCCGGTGGGCGCTTCCACGTGGGCATCGGGCAGCCAGGTGTGGAACGGGAAGATCGGCACCTTGATGGCAAAGGCGATGGCAAAGGCGAAGAAGAGCCAGACCTGCACGCCCAGCGGCACGCCCACCGCCGTCAGCTTCAGCAGATCGAAGGAAAGCTCGCCCGTCTGCTGTTTGTACAGGAACCCCAGCGCGATGATGCCGGCCAACAGGAAGGCGCTGCCAAAGGCGGTGAAAATGAAAAACTTAAGCGCAGCGTAGATGCGCCGCGGGCCGCCCCAGCGCCCAACCAGGAAGTACATCGGGATCAGGCTGGCCTCGAAGAAGACGAAGAACAGCACCAGATCCAGCGCCACGAAAACGCCCAGCATCGCCGTCTCCAGCAGCAGCATCAACACCAGGTAAGCCTTAAGCTTGTCGTGGACGCCCTCCCAGGAGAAGAGCAGCACCAGCGGCATGAGGAAGGTCGTCAGCAGCACCAGCACCAGGCTGACACCGTCCACACCGATGTGGTAGTTGATGCCGAGCTCCGGGTACCAGGGAATGACCTCCTGGAACTGCATGCCTGCCTCGCCGGCCGTCCAGGTAAAGAAGAGCACCAGCGACACGGCAAAGGTCAGCAGGCTGACCAAAATCGCCGTCGATTTGAGCAGCTTTTCACCGCGCAGCAGCAACAGCAGCAGGCTGCCCAGCAGCGGGAGAAAGACGATAATTGAGAGCAAAGGAATGTCCATTGTTGGATCTTTACTTCAGCAACGCCGTGATCAGGAAGTACCCGAGCACGATGACCAGGCCAACGAAAAGCGTCAACGCGTACGTGCCGACCAAACCGGTCTGCAGACGCGCCGTCCACGTGCCTACTGCGCCGGTGCCTTTGGCAATGCCGTTGACGGCCCGGTCGATGATGCCGGCGTCGAACGTCTCAGACAGCCAGCGAGCGATCACCCACAGGCCGTTGCGCAGCCAGTCGTAGGCAGCATCGAAGTAGTAGCCGTTGTCGGCCAGCTTGTGGAAGAAACTGAGCCGCTCGCGCAGGCTGGCCACGCTCTCCGGCTTCTGCACGTAGAAGCGGTAGGCAAGATAGGTGCCCAACAGCGAGACCAGGATCGAGGCGACCAGCAAGCCAATCTCCAGACCGACGGAGATATGCGCTTCCTCGGCGCCATGTGCCACGACTGGATCCAGCCAGCCAACCAGCAAGCCACCGACCTTCGGCAAGAACTCCGGCAAGAAGAGGTAGCTTGCAACGATCGACAGAATGGCCAGTATCCACAGCGGCCAGGTCATCAGGCGGGGCGACTCGTGCGCGTGGTCGTACAGTTTCTGGTCGCGCGGCTCGCCCCAGAAGACCACGAACACCATCTTGAAGCTGTAGATGGCGGTCAGCAGCGCGGTGAACAGGCCGATGGCGTACAGTATCCATTGTCCGTCGGCCACCGCGCCGATCAGGACCGCGTCCTTGCTCCAGAAACCGCCTGTTACAATCGGAAAACCGGCCAGCGTGGCAGCGGCGATCAGGAAGGTCCAGTAGGTGCTGCGCATCTTGTGCCGCAGCCCGCCCATCTTGTTGATATCCAACTCACCATGCATCGCATGCATGACGCTGCCTGCGCCCAGGAAAAGGCACGCCTTGAACAGTGCGTGGGTGGTCAAGTGGAACATGCCCGCGGCGTACGCGCCCGATCCGACAGCCAGGAACATGTAGCCAAGCTGCGAAATCGTGGAGTAGGCCAGAATGCGTTTCAGGTCGGTCTTGGTCAGCGCAATGGTCGCGCCCATCAACGCTGTCAGGCCGCCGATCCATGCGACCAGAGTGAGCGTGTTGCCGGCCAGCTCGAACAGCGGGCTGGTGCGCACGATCAGATAGACGCCGGCCGTGACCATGGTCGCGGCGTGGATCAACGCGCTGACCGGAGTCGGGCCCTCCATCGCGTCGGGCAGCCAGACCCAGAGCGGTATCTGTGCTGACTTGCCGGTGGCTGCCAGCAGCAGCAGCAGCGTGATCGCACCGGCTGCGCCGGCCAGCAAGGCTGGGTTCGCTGCCGCCGCAGCATAAACATCGGTGTAGGCCAGACTGCCAGCCGCCGCGCCAACCGTGACAGAAGATCAGGAAGATCGCCAGCGCCATGCCGAAGTCGCCGATACGGTTGACCAGAAAGGCCTTCTTGCCCGCGTCGCGCGCCGACGGCTTGTGATACCAGAAGCTGATCAGCAGGAAACTGGCCAGACCTACCCCTTCCCAGCCCATGTAGAGCATGACGAAGTTGTTGGCCAACACCAGGATCAGCATCGCGACGATGAAGAAGTTGACGTAGACGAAGTAGCGGACGTAACGCCGCACGTCGAGGTCGTGGTGTTCGTCGTCTTCCTTCATGTACTGGACGGAATAGATGTGGATCAGGAAACCCACGCCGGTGACCACCAGCGCCATCAGCACCGAGAGCGGGTCGATCAACAGCGCGATCTGCGGATGGAACGAACCGATGGTAATCCAGTCCCACAGCACGACGGTGACTTCTCGCTCCTCGACTGGCAAGCCGTAGAGGGAAAAGTAAAGGCCTACCGCCACTGCAAAGGACAGACCCACCGCCAGCGCGCCAAGCCAGCCGGAGATCGTTCTCCCCAGGCGCCGGCCAAAGAAGATATTGATCAGCAGCGCGATCAGTGGCGGGACGAAGATTAGCCAGGCGTAGTTCAGCATGAATGTCGAAGCGCCGTATCGGTGACCGGTATTCGGTAATCAGTGATCAGGTGATCAGTAATCAGTCCCGATGGCGAGTTCCGATTACTGTTTACCGTTTACCGATTACTGCATCACCGCATCAGCCTTGCAGCAGATTGATGTCGTCGACGTTGGTAGTGTCGCGGTGGCGCACCACGGCCATGACGATGGCCAGACCGACCGCCACCTCCGCTGCTGCCACGGCCATGACCATGAAGGCGAAGATCTGGCCGGTGAGCTGGCCGAATTGCAGCGCCAGCGCGATCAGCGTCAGGTTGACCGCATTGAGCATCATCTCGACGCACATGAAGATAACCAACATGTTGCGTCGCACCAGTACGCCAACCGCGCCGATGGTGAAGATGATAGCTGACAGGATCAGATAGTAGGAAGTTGGGACTTGGTCCATGGGAAGTGTCACAGGTCTTCGTTTTTCGGCTTGCGCGCCAGCACAACCGCGCCGATCATTGCCACCAGCAACAGCACCGACGCCAGTTCGAAAGGCAGCAGATATTGCGTAAACAGCGCCTCGCCGATGGCCTGGACAGCGCCGTCGCCCGGCACACGTCCTTGATCCGCCGCCAGCGGTCCGGCTACGGCGACGTAAACAACGCTGACCAGGAAGGCGACACCCGCCACCAGAGCGATGACGGTGGCAACCTGACGCGACCGACCGCGCTGCGCCCAGCAAGCTGGTTTCGGTGCCGATCAGCATGATGACGAACAGGAACAGCACCACGATCGCGCCGGCATAGACGATGACCTGCACCACCGCGACGAACTGGGCGTGCAGCATGATGTACATCACGGCCAGCACGGCGAAGTTCACCAGCAACGACAGCGCGCTGTAAACCGCGTTCTTGCTCACCAGCACGCCCACCGCGGCGGCAATGGCAACAATCGCAAGGGCAAAAAACAGGAAAAGTTGCATGGGACGATTCTTGGTTGGTGATCGGTTATCGGTAATCGAAGAATGATTAATGGTGAATTCGTGAAGTGTCGTGAATGTTTAGCGCAAGACTGTGATCGATTTCTGTCCTCTGACCTCAGCCTTCTGTTGACTATTTACCGAATACTGTTCACCGATCACCGATTACCGGCTACTGCTCGGGCCGAATGACGACGTTGAACTCCGGCGGCTCCAGGAGTTGATCTTTGACCAGAATGAAACTGCGGCGGTCCTGTTCGGGCACAGGGATCGCCTGGGTCAGCACGATGGCCTCGGTTGGGCAGGCTTCCTCGCAGTCGCCGCAAAAGATGCAGCGCAGCAAGTTGACCTCGTAAGTCTTGGCATAGCGCTCGCCAGGCGAATGCCGGTCGGCCGGGTCGTTCTCAGCCGCCTCCACCAAAATCGCGCCGGTGGGACAGGCCGCCTCACACAGACAGCAGCCGATGCAGCGCTCCAGTCCCAGTTCCGCGCCGGGCGCTGCGTCGTAGCGACGCAGCATGTGGCGGCCGCGGTAGCGCGGAAAGACCGCAGCCGGTTCGTCCGGGTATTCCACCGTCAGCGGCTTCGTGGTCAGATGCTTCAGGGTCACACCCATTGCGCCGGCGATCTGACCCGCGCCTTTTACAAAATCACCTGCTTTTGACATTAGGGACATTCACTCCGCAGATTGGACAATCAACTTAGCTCAACGCCACAAACACTGCCGTCACCGCCAGATAGACCAGCGACAGCGGGAACATGAACTTCCAGCAGAACTGCATCAACTGGTCGTAGCGCACACGTGGCACGCTAGCCCGCACCCAGATGAACAGGAAGAGGATCAGGATCACCTTGATCACGAAATAGCCGACACCCAGCAGCGGGAACTGGTCGACAAACGGGCCTTGCCAGCCGCCGAAGAAGACCGTCACCATGATCGCGCTGGCGGTGATCATGTGAATGTACTCAGCCATGAAGAACAGCGCGAACTTCATGCCGCCGTACTCGGTCTGGAAGCCGGCCACCAGCTCGTTCTCCGTCTCCGGCAGGTCGAAGGGGCTGCGGTTCGTCTCGGCCAGCATGGTGATGAAGAAGATCGGAAAAGCCAGCCACAGCCACAGCCACAACCACCAGGGCCGCGGCGTCAACACCAGATCGACCAGGCTCAACGATCCGACGCCGGTCGCCAGCGTCGTGGTCAGCACAATCGCCACCAGGATGATGCCCATCGGCAGCTCGTAGCTGACCATCTGGGCCGAGGTGCGCAGCGCGCCGATGATGGAGTAGTTGTTGTTGCTGCTCCAGCCGGCCAGCACCACGCCGTAGGTGCCGATGCTCGCCACCGCCAGGATGTACAGGAACCCGATGTTGACATTGGCGATGTAAAAGGTGATCGTATAGCCGGCCACGGTGATATTGGGACCAATCGGAATCACCGCAAACGCGATCAGAGCCGGGATCAGCGCCAGCGCGGGCGCGGCGATGTAGACCCACTTATCGACGTGCCGCGGGATCACCTCTTCCTTGAAGATCGCCTTGAACGCGTCGGCAATCGGCTGCAAGAGGCCCAACGGACCGGCCCGGTTTGGACCGTAGCGCACCTGGAAGCGCGCCAGCAGCTTGCGCTCGTAGTAGGTCAGATACGCAAACCCGGTCAGCAGCAGCAGGATGAGCACCAGGCTCTTGATCACTGGCGATAGTATCTGGTTCAGCCACTCCATCTCAGCCAGCCCTTTCTGTACCTGTCAGGAGGGGTATCAGTTTTACCGGCGTGCCGACGCCGTCGCCCGCTGCAGACAGCAGCGCTTCGACCGGCGCATCGGCCTGCGAATACGCGATCCACAGCGTGCCCGGCTGGACAGCGCTCGTCGAGCTGCACCGTCAGCTCGAGCTGGCCGTAGGGCGAGGCAACCTGCACCGGATCACCCTGCGCAACCCGGGCAGCTTCAGCGTCGGCCGGGTTGACACCGACCTTGGCAACGCGGAAGCGGGCCGCGTGCGGGTCATCAACGCGCCGTCGTCCAGCAGCAGCCGACCGGTCACCAGCGCAAAGGGGAAGCCGTCCAGCCGTGGCCGCGCCGGACGGGCGGGTACCGTCAGCCGTCGTGCGACAACCGGCAGGCCGTCCGCGGCCCACTGTTTGCCGTGCTCGCCCAGGCTGGCCCAGTCGGTCGCGGCGTAGGCCGGAAAGGCCTTGCCGATCTCATCCAGCACTTCCTGGACGCTGGCGTACTTCCATGGCTTGGGCGTGTCGGCCTTCTCGCGCTTGCCCTTCTGCGAGCCATCCTTGCGCGATCTGCTGCTCTTGACAGGCTGCTCGTCCACAGCAACGGGCCAGGCACGCGCCAGGTGCATGAAAATCGACCAGTCAGGCGCGGCCTTGCTGTGCGGATTGGCCAGCGCCTTGGGCGCACGCTGCACCCGCCGTTCCAAATTGGTAAACGTGCCATCAGTCTCGGCCCAGCTCACGGCCGGCAGCACCACGTCAGCCTGCTGAGCGCTGGCGGTCAGGAACATCTCCTGCACCACCAGGAAATCGACGCCCGCTACAGCAGCCGCGCCGGCGGGACCGTCCGCGGCTGGATCGCTGCCCACCAGGTAGAGCGCCTTGAGCCGGCCATCAGCCGCGGCGGCCAGCATCTGGTCGTAGGACAGGCCCGCCTCGGTCGGCGCCTTGCTGCCCCAAAGCCGTTGCAAATGTTCCCGGCTGGCTGCATCGCTCAACGAAAGGTGTCCAGGCAGTCTGTTCGGCAGCAAGCCAACATCACGCACGCCGACGCTGTTGGCCTCGGGAGCGATGTAAAATGCGCGATCGGCGCAGCCCGCCAGCAGCGCCACGTTCATCAGCGCAGCACGATTCGCCTCACACGCCGGTCCGCTGACCATCGCCGGACCGTACAGGATGATCGGGCGCTGTGCGCCGGCCAGCAGGCGGGCCGCTTCGGCGAGTTCCTGACTGATCTGCCCGCCCCTCAGGTATTCGGTCAACTCCGCCAGACCAGATAGCTTGCCAGCCCGCTCGGCCACTGTCTTCTGCTTCAGCAGCGCGCGGCTGAGCCCGTCCAGCGCCGACAACTCCTCGCCTGGTTTGTAGGCCACGTACGGGCCGTCGTAGCGCGTGTCCTCGATCCGCCGCGGGTGGACGATGACCAGTTTGGCCCCGTTGCGACGCACAGCCCGGCGCACAAAGAGGTCCAGCACCGGCTGCTCCTCGGCCAGATCGACGCCAACCAGCACGATGACGTCCGATTTTTCCACGTCGCGGATGTTGGACAGCCCGCGCGGGTCGGCCAGCACCGCCGCGCCGCCGCGGTGATCGACGTTGTTGCTGCCTACCAGGCTACGCATCAACTTCTGCAGCAGGTAGGCCGCTTCGTTGCTCAGCTTGGCCGAACCGATCGCGCCGACGGTGCCGGGGCCGTGTGTGTCAGCAATCGACGACAGGCGTTCGGCGACAACGTTCAACGCCTCGTCCCAGCCAGCTTCACGCAGTTCGCCGCTGTCAGCATCACGCACCAGCGGGGTCGTCAGTCGCTCGGCGTGATCGACGAAGCCGTGGAAGAATCGGCCCTTGTCGCAGATCCACTCGTCGTTGACGGCCAGGTTCTCGCGCGCCACGATGCGGCGAAGCTGGTGAGTGCGCGCATCCAGCCGCACGTTGCAGCCCTGCGAGCAGTGGGTACAAATCGACTTGGTGCGCTTCAACTCCCACGGACGGTAGCGGAAGCGGCTGACGCGGTTGGTCAGAGCGCCCACCGGGCAGAGGTCGATGATGTTGCCACTGGTTCTGGCGTCCACCGGCTGCTCAGGGAAGAAATCGATGACCGTCTCGCCGCCACGGTGGAAGAGGCCCAGTTGCGGCTTGTCCTCCCACTCCTCCAAATAGCGAATACAACGCCAGCAAACAATGCAACGTTCCTGGTCGAGCATGATCAGGTCGCTGATCGGGTAGCGCTTCTCTTTGTGTGTCTTGATCTCCTCGAACTCGGACGCGCCGGGACCGTGCGCCAGTGTCTGATCCTGCAACGGACACTCGCCGCCCTTGTCGCAGATAGGACAGTCCAGCGGGTGGTTGATCAGGATGAATTCAAGGGTGTCCTCGCGCGCCTGCTTTGCGCTTTCGCTGGCGTAGCGGAACTTCATGCCGTCAGCCGACGCGCGTCGTGCAGGCCGTAACGGTCATCCAGCGGCCGCGCACGTCCTGCTCCACCAGACACATGCGGCACGCGCCCAGCGGGTCCAGCTTGGGATGCGAGCAAAAGACCGGTATGTCAATATCCGCTGCCATCTGCGCCGCATCAGTCAGCAGTGAGCCGGCAGGAACTTTGTATTCGACGTCGTCGATGGTTATGGTTACAAGATCAGGCATTGTTTGTCAAGCCGTTTCAAATTGAAGAATGTGCAGCATCTACTGAGACACATATCAAGCAAACACCAGCCGGCCCTTCGGCTCAGGAATTGGGCGACCGATTTCTTGAGCTGTTTCGATCCATTCGCCAATGACCACTTGGATGTTACCGAGCGCTTCACTCTGCGTGGCACCATCGGCAGCACAGCCTGAAAGCTCCGGAGCCTCAGCAATGAATGCTCTGTCCTCTTCACTCCAGTAGATGATTATTTCATACTTCGTCATTGTCTTCGTCATCTCCCAGTTTATACTTCACAATCACGTTACGTACCTGCTTCACATGGTAGGGTTTTGCCAAGCTGTTTCGTGGTTGCAGGTTCAGAATTTCATCGATATCGCTTCTGGTGAAGATATAATGGCTGCCTTTGATCCGCAGATCAAAACCCAGAAATTGCAGTAGACTGCAGAGTCCTTCGAACGGGATACCGGCATCTGAGGAACCGCGAAGAATACGCAGAAGCAGCTTCCCGTGTTTACCCATGCGATCTACACCCGTACCTTCGGCGCCACCTCACCCGTGTCCGGCCGGTAGATGGGACGCACCGGCACCTCCGGCTCCTTGCCGGCCGGGTTGGTTTGCTCGATGTAAGCTTCGAAGTCGGCGCGGTAGAGCTTGATCATGCTGCGCACGCCCCAGACCGAGGCGGCGCCAAACGGGCAGAAGCTCTGACGCTCGATCGGCCACGTCAGACGGTCGATCAGGTCGAGGTCGCTGGACTGGCCTTCGCCGCGCTCGATCCGCTCCAGGATCTTCTCGATCCAGCCGCCGCCCTCGCGGCAGGGCGTACACTTGCCGCAGCTTTCCTCGCGGTAGAAGCCCATGGTGCGGCGAGCGACCTCCACGATGCTCTCGCCTTCGCAGATCACGATGATGCCGCAGGAACCCAGCGAGGAACCGGCAGCAACGATGTCCTCGAAGGTCATGGGCGTATCCAGCTTGTCGACCGCGACGTGCGGCATGGACAGCCCGCCGGGGATCACCGACTTGATGGGCCGGTCGTCGATGGTGCCGCCAGCGTAGTCGTAGATCAACTCGCGCAACGTGGTGTTGTAGGGCAATTCGTAGACGCCCGGTCTGCGAACCTGGCCGCTGAGACAGTAAAGCGCAAAGCCTGGCGATTTCTCTGTTCCCCACTGGCGGTACCAGTCGGGGCCGTTACGGACGATGGAGACGACTTGCGTTATGGTTTCGACGTTATTGACGATGGTTGGCTTGCGGTACAGGCCCTCGACCGCCGGGAAGGGCGGCTTGAGTCGCGGATGGCCGCGGTAGCCCTCCAGCGAAGTCAACAAGGCGGTCTCTTCGCCGCAGATGTAGGCGCCCGCGCCGCGGTGGACGGTGATCTCCAGATCCTTGGCCGAACCGAAGATGCCCTTGCCGATGTAGCCCTTGGCGCGCGCCTCGGCCACGGCAGCTTCCAGGCGCTGCGCGCCGAAGAAATACTCGCCGCGAATGTAGATGAACGCGTGGCTGGCCTCAGTGGCGTAGCAGGACAGAATGATTCCCTCGATGAGCTGATGCGGGTCGTACTCCATGATCAGCCGGTCCTTGAAGGTGCCCGGCTCGCTCTCGTCGGCGTTGATCACCATGTAGCGCGGATAGACACCAGCGGGCAAGAAGCCCCACTTGACGCCGGCCGGGAAACCTGCGCCACCACGGCCGCGCAGACCGGCAGCCTTGACCAGCTCGCGTACCTCATCCGACGTCTTGCCGCCTTCTTTGCCCAGTATCTGCCTTGCCAGTCCATAGCCGCCATCGGCTTCGTAACTTGCCAGCGTGTGGCTGTCCGGCTTGTCGATGCGTGCCAGGATGCTGTTGGTGTCGGGATGATGGCTGTGATGATAGGGTCGCGCCACCTCGTCGACGCCGGGGACAACCCGACCGGCGCTGGGAAGCTGGTCCGCGGGCATGTTGGCCAGCCCGCGCAGTTCAGCCAACATCGCGTCAATGCGCTCCGGCGTGTTCAACTCCTCGTAGTAGCGTGACCAGTCGGACTGCGCCTTCGTCACCGAAACCATGGGCGCGGTGCCACAGGACCCCAGGCATTCCATCTCGCCCAGCGTAAACATGCCGTCGGGCGTTGTCTGGCCATACTCCAGGCCCAGCTTTTCCTTGAGCTGCTCGCCGCACTTGCCTGCGCCGCGCAGCATACAGGGCACGTTGGTGCAGACCTCAACGTGGAACTGGCCGACCGGCCACTGGTGCAGCATGTGGTAGAAGCCAACAAAGGCCTGCACCTCCATCGGTTCCACGTCGAACAGCGCAGCTACCTCGGCCATCGCCTCGTCGGGCAAATAACCAAGCTGCTGCTGCGCCGCTTCCAGAGCAGGACCCAACGCCGAGCGGGCCTGCGGGTAGCGGGCCATCAGTTCACGGATCGTGTTGCGAGTTGCGTCAGTCAGCATTAGCGGTCCACCTCGCCCAACACGATGTCGATGGAACCGATGATGGTCACCAGGTCGGAGATCATATGGCCGCGCGACAGGTGATCGGTGGCGAAGATATTGACGAAGCTGGGGCCGCGCACGTGCAGCCGGTAGGGATTGGGGCTGCCGTCGGAACGGATGTAATAGCCCAGCTCGCCCTTGGGATTCTCGTGGCCGAAGTAGACTTCGCCCGGCTCTGGCTTGATGCCCTCGGTCACCAGCTTGAAGTGATGGATCAGCGCTTCCATGCTGGTGTCCAGCTCGGCGCGCGGCGGCAGGGCAACCTTGCGGTCAGCAGTCTTGTGCGGCTGGCCGGCCGTGGCCTTCACGTCTTCCAGCGCCTGCTCGATGATGCGGATGCTCTGCCGCAGCTCGCGAATGCGTACCAGATAACGGGCCAGCGAGTCGCCCTCAGTAGCCGTCGGCACCTCGAAATCGTAGCGGTCGTAGCCGCTGTAAGGCGCCAGCTTGCGCAGATCGTAGGCCACGCCACTGCCGCGCAGCAATGGACCGGTGCAACCCAGGCTGAGTGCGTCCGCGCGGGTCAACTTGCCGATGCCCTCGACGCGCTTGCGGAAGATCACGCTGTTGGTCAACATGCGCTCGTACTGGTCAATGCGCTCCGGGAAAAGCTGGCAGAACTCCTCGACCCTGGCGACGAATGCTGACGGGACATCCTTCCAGACGCCGCCGATGCGGACGTAGGAATAGGTCAGCCGCGCGCCGGAAATCATCTCGAACATGTCGAGGATCATCTCGCGCTCGCGGAAGGCGTACATCAGCAGGCTCATGCCAGTGCCGCTGACGTCGAGAATATGGGTGGCCAACCAGACCAGATGAGCGGCGATGCGCTGCAACTCAGCCACCACCACACGAATCGCCTGGGCACGCAGAGGAATCTCGACGCCCAGCAGCTTCTCGACCGCCAGACAATACCCCAGGTTGTTGCACATCGCCGAGGTGTAGTCCATGCGGTCGGTGTAGGGCACAAAATCCTTGTAGCGAACGTTCTCGCCCTGTTTCTCGAAGCCGCTGTGCAGGTAGCCGGTGTCCGGGTGCGCGCTGACGATGCGCTCGCCGTCCAGTTCCAGGGCAATGCGCAGCACGCCATGGGTGGCCGGATGCTGCGGCCCCATGTTGATGACCATGTGCTTGGACGTGTCAACGCCCTTGGGGAGCGGCGCTTGAACGGCGGCCGGATCGAGGATCTGCGTGCCCAGAGTGGCGAAGTCAGGATCGTTCCAGGTCATGCTGAACGGCACTTCCTCGCCGCCCAGCGGCTGGTCCTTGCGCAGCGGATGGCCGGTCCAATCCCACGGCATCATGATGCGCCGCAGATCGGGATGGCCGGCGAAGCGCAGCCCCATCAGGTCGAATGCCTCGCGCTCCAGGCAGAAGGTAGACTTCCACAACGGATAGAGGCTCGGCACGGTCGGGCTGTCGTCAGGTCCTTCAGCCGGTACAGTCAGGCGAATTCGGCGACGGCCTGCGATGGAATACAAATGGTAGATGCCGGCAAAGCGCGCCTCGCCGCCGGGACGATTGCGCTGGCGGGCCGGCAACTCACTGCGGTCGATGGCCGTCACATCGGCCAGATGCTCGAACTCCAGACCCGGCTCATCGCGCAGAAAAGCCGCCACCTGGAGCAGTTCGCCAGCCTGTAGCGTGAAGTCAATCTCGCCGCAGCGCGCGCTCAACGTCTAGCACGGCAGCAGGAAAGCGCTGCTTGAGCTGTGCTTCGACGTCGTGAAATTCAGTTGTGTCCAACGGCTCTGTCACCGTCGCCGGTGCTCCGTTGGTCATTGGAGATCCTCATTCATAGTGGTGTCGCAACTGGGCAATCTCAAGAACATCATCCTTCATCCTGTACACCATCCGATGTTCCTCATCAATACGCCGGCTCCACCAACCTGCCAGGTTATGCCTCAAGGGTTCTGGCTTTCCAATACCTTCAGATGGCGACCTCGCTGCATCAATTATGAGCCGGTTGATTCGCCTCAACATTTTACGATCTGTCTCTTGCCAATAGAGGTAATCGTCCCAGGCATTCGCCGAAAACTGATAGATCATTCTGCCAGCTCCCGCGCATGGCCGCCTCCTTGCTCCAGTTCCGCGATGCTCTCCATCAGCCGTCGAGCGCTTTTCGGGCTGCGCAGCAAATATGCTGTTTCCTCAAACAACTCGTAATCCTCAAGCGACATCAAAACAACAGCAGGTGCTTCATCCCGAGTGATCACCAGAGGAACGCGATCATCGGCAACCCGGTCCATCAGTTCGACCCATCTATCCTTAGCCTGCGAATACGCAACTGCCTGCATCGTCCATTCTCCTCGTCATCCGTTACTGCATAGGGCCGTGCCTGCGCCGCGGCTACGACTTGCATCGTAAGCTCCTGCTATCCCATCGACCGGCTCTTTGCGGCTTCCATCAGTTCAATGTCATACTGGCTGAAGGTCTCGCCCTTGATCTTCTTCTGCAACAGCATCAACCCCTGCAACAGCGCCTCGGGACGCGGCGGACAGCCAGGCACGTAGACATCGACCGGGATGATCTTGTCCACGCCTTGCACGATCGCGTAGTTGTTGAACGGGCCGCCGGCGCTGGCGCAGATGCCCATCGCGATCACCCACTTCGGTTCCGCCATTTGCTCGTAGAGACGACTGACCACCGGCGCCATCTTGTTGCTTACCCGGCCTGACACGATCATCAGGTCCGCCTGGCGCGGCGAGGCGCGGAACAGCTCCGAACCGAAGCGCGCGATGTCGTGACGCGCCGTACCGCTGGTGATCATCTCGATCGCACAGCAGGCCAGGCCAAACAGCAGCGGCCACACCGAGTTGGCGCGGCTCCAGTTGACCATGGATTCCAGCGAGGTCACTACCACGCCATCGTCGCCGAGTTTATTCTCAAGACCCATACATTACACCTCAGCAGGTTGCAAGTGGCACGTTGCAAGTTGCATGTCGCGCGTTGGAACCATTACCATTCCAGTGCATCTTTGCGCCAGGCATAGGCGAAACCTACCAGCAGGATCAGCAGGAAGATGCCCATTTCGATCAGGCCGAACAACTTGAGTTGGCGCAGGATCACAGCCCAGGGATACAGGAAGATCACCTCGATGTCGAACAGGATGAACAACACCGCGATGACGTAATACTGCACCGGGAAGCGTCGCCGCGCATCGGTGTACGGCAGCATGCCTGACTCGTATGGCTCCAGGCGCGCCTTGGTGGCGCGACGCGGCCCAAACACAGCCGGAACCGCCAGCGCGATCACGGCAAAGACGGCAGCGACGACAATCAGAATCAGAATTGGGAGATACTCAATTGGCACAGCAGGCTCCGCTCAAGAGGGATGGGAAGAGCAGCAGGGCGACGGACGTTGCGCCCCGGGCGTCAGCCGAAGGTCTGCGCCCGCCGTTGGGAAGCGTCCTCCGGAACGGTTGCGAATTCTATCACAGGGGATAGAGAATGTCAAGGAATTTTTGAATCGGGATAGCGCAACTGACCTTGGTTGCGAATCCAGCCGCGCTCAGATGTGACTGTTCAAGTGACCAGCGACGTCAACTGATTGACATGCAGTGGAAGCTGCCCTATAATTGCCCAAGGTTTCCGGCACTTGCCTCTTGAGATCAGACGACGCAAACTAACGGTCGTCCGTCCAAGTCTTGAGCCATTGCGACATCCCTGCATGACTGACTGTACGAGTCTTCTCTTTATCCACGGCCAGGCCGGCAGCGGCCAGGGTTTCAAGGCCACCTATCTGCGCGGCCTCTTTCCCGATCTGCTGGCGCCTGATTTTCCCGGCGATTTCTGGGCACGCATGGCGCTGCTTGAGGCGCTGCTGGCCGATGCGAACGGCTGGACGCTGATCGGGTCGAGCATGGGCGGGCTGATGGCGGCGGTGTTCGCCTGCCAGCATCCTGGGCAGGTCGAGCGTCTCGTCCTGCTGGCGCCGGCGCTGCCGTACATCGATCTGGCGCAGCATCCGCTGCCGCCGACCGCCGTTCCAGTGACCGTCGTCCACGGCGCGCAGGACGACATCGTACCCATCGACCGGACCCGCTCGGTGGCTGAACAGATCTTCACAAACCTGACCTTCATGACCTTCGACGCAACTCACGACCTCAACCCCATCGTGCCACAGCTTGACTGGCCGGCGTTGCTCGGAGCGACCGCTGGCGGGCCGCTGGGGCGCCAGCCATGATCGCCTCCATCCGCGGCATCATGCGCTTTGTCGCCGCTGCAGTGATCGTAGGCGGCGCGGCGCTGGCCACAGTGCTGCTCGCCTGGATCCCGGTCAAGGTGCGCGGTGTGCGGCTTTCTGCCTGGTGCTTCTCGCTGGGCGTGCGGCTGCTGATGCCTGCGCTGGGCCTGCGCTTCGTAGTGCACCGACTGCGAACGGATCGTGCAGCACCGCGGCTTCATCCTCTCCAACCACGTCTCGTTCTTCGACACACTGGTGATGGCCTGGCTTGCTGCCGGTGCGTTTCGTAGCCAAAGCCGAGGTCAGGAAGCTGCCCTTTGTCGGCTGGATCGCGCGCGCGACCGGAACCCTGTTCGTGGATCGCAGCGACAAGTCGGATCGCAACAGCGTGCGCCGGCAGATAGCCGACGCGGTGCTGGTCAGTAACTATCCCCCGATCGTGATCTTCCCCGAAGGTACGCGCAACCCGCTTGACACGCTGCTACCCTTCCGCTACGGCGTCTTCGACATCGCCACCGACACGGAAATGCCCTACCTGCTGTGCGCCATCCACTACGAGGAGACCGACTCTATGACCTGGCACAGCCGCAACGAGGGCGTGTTGACAACCGTCAAGCGTATTGTGATGCGCGAGACCAGTCGCGTCTGGCTGGTGCCGCTGCAGGTTATCGAGCCGCACCACGGCGACAACTCGACCGAACTGGCGTCGCAGGCGCGCGAGATCATCGGCGCGGCGCTCTCCAAAATCCGCGCTACCAACGATCCGGTCAGTGCGTTACAAGCAGAAGCCAGTGAGGGAACCCGCTAGCGCGGCTGCAATCCCGCAGCCGACGGCGTCGTTGCGCCGAGATAGAGGTCACGGTAGAGGACAACCGCGATGCCGACGTAGGCCAGCGTCTTGGGGATCATCAGCATACCGACCGTGGGAACCTGCTGGACGAAGAAGATCACCGGCATGTAGAACAGATAGGACGCGACGATGAAGCCGCCGACCCAGGTGAACGTCCGGTCGTGAGTTGCCCGCGCGTCGCGCAGGATCAGATAGGCCACGCCCAGCCCCATTAGCATCAGCGGCAGGTTGCGCACGGTTGACCAGGGCTGCGGCGGCACAACGTTGTTCCACTGGTTCCAACCGGGGATCATCACCACCAGACGCACGGCAGCCGCGGCAAAGAGCAGATAGCCAAACCAGCCGTACGGCTTGCGGAAGCGTTCGTGCCACATCACCAGCACCAGAACATAGAATATGGTGACGGTGAACGCGGTGGCCAGCGCCCCCAGACCTACCAGGCCGACGGGCCGGCCCAGCAGCGTAATCGTGGTTTCAAGGCTGCCGCTTGCATAAGCCCAAACGCGGAAACCGACGTGGCCGGTATCCCCTAACGCCAGCAGGAAAAACATCCAGCGGCCGAGGCGCGCCACGCCGCGATTTTCCGGCGCGACCCGGTCGCGCTGTACCGTCATGAGCGCCACCAGCGCCCAGATCGCCACCAGGTAGCCGATGTTGAAGACGATTTCCATCCACATGCGCGATTCTTCTGACATAGTTTTCTTTCCTTGAGCAGTGGGATATGCCGCGACTGATCGTCGCATGCATCTTTTTTGTCTGCTTCAGGATAGCGCAAGGCGTGGTCAGCGCGCCATGATCCAGATCATACGAGTAGGAACTGGACCACAGGTTTCCCGCAGCATCCATTTGAGAGTACAATCACACCGACCAACTTGCATTTCTGCTAGACTGGGACTCTGAACAAATCCCATCGGGAGCAACACACGTGTTTGGCCGATCAAAAAAGAACGAAACAGCAACAACCAACGGCAGCGCCGGCGCGTACCGCTACGGCAACCAACGCCTCATCGAACTGCGCTCGGTCACCAAGGCCTATGAAACCGCCGCCGGGCCATTCATCGCGCTCAAACAGATCGATCTGGAGGTGGACCGCGGCGAGTTTGTTGCGGTAGTCGGCAAGTCAGGCAGCGGGAAATCGACGCTGATCAACATGATCACCGGCATCGACCGGCCCTCGTCGGGCGAGGTGCTGATCGGCGACACAGCCGTACATACCCTCAGCGAGGGGCAAATGGCTGTCTGGCGCGGCCGGCACGTCGGCGTGATCTTCCAGTTTTTCCAGTTATTGCCGACACTGACGGTCCTGGAGAACGTCATGCTGCCCATGGATTTCTGCAACACCTACCCGGCGCGCGAGCGGCCTGAGCGGGCGCTGGCGCTGCTGGAGGAGGTCGGCATGGTGGAGCAGGCCGACAAGCTGCCCTCGGCAACCTCAGGCGGACAGCAGCAGCGGGTCGCCATCGCCCGCGCGTTGGCCAACGACCCGGCTATGATCGTTGCCGACGAACCAACGGGCAACCTCGACTCGCTCACCGCTGAAGCAGTCTTCAGCTTGTTTGGACGGCTGGTGGACGAGGGCAAGACCGTGCTGATGGTGACCCACGACGACGATCTGGCTCATCGGGTCAGCCGCACCGTGACCATCGCCGACGGGCTGATCATCGATGACACCGGCCACAGCGCGCCGGGCATCGTGCGACCGCAACTGGTGGCTGCGTAGCATGAGCGTACTTCCCGAGTCCAGAGCTGCTGCGACAAGCCGTAGCCCGGCGCGCTCGCAACGCGCAAAGCGGGTGTGGCTGGCGCCGCGCTGGGCCAAGGTACTGCGCGACCTGCGCGACCAGAAGGCGCGCACAGTTCTGGTCGTCCTCTCCATCGCGGTTGGCATCTTCGCCGTCGGTCTGATCGCCGGCACGCGCCAGATCCTGAACAACCAGCTCAACAGCAGCTACCAGAGCATCAACCCAGCCCACGCGTTGCTGGGCGTCAACGGCTTCGACAGCGACCTGCTGGACGCCGTCCAGCGCATGCCGGAAATCGAAGCGGCGACGGCGCGCTTCAGCCTGCGCACCAGAGCCAGTCTGGGACCGGGTCAGTGGCTGGACTTCACGATTTTTGCGCTGCCTGACTGGGAGAACATCCCGATCAACATCGTGCGACCGGAGAGCGGCCCGTGGCCTCCACCGCCGCGACGCGGTCGTCATCGAGCGGACGTCGCTGCCGATGCTGAAAGCTGTGACTGGCGACACCCTGTCGCTGGAGCTGCCCGATGGCCGGCTGCGTGATGTCGTGGTCGTGGGAACGGCGCATGACATCAACCTGCCGCCGGCGCGCTTCACCAACCAGGGCTATGGCTTCGCGACCTTCGACACGCTGGAGCGTTGGGGCTATCCCAAGCGTTACACCAGTCTGAGCATCACTGTGGCCGACCCTGTAGGCCGCAACGATCAGGACTACGTCCAGTCGGTGGCCGATCTGGTGAAGGACAAGATCGAAAGCGGCGACCGCGTCGTCACCTTCACCTATGTGCCGGAGCCAGGCAAACATCCCGCCGACGAGGTGCTGGAGCCGGTGTTCTTATTACTGGGCGTGCTGGGGCTGTTGTCGCTGTTCCTGAGCGCATTTCTGGTCGTCAACACCATCGCCGCAATCATGGCCCAGCAGGTGCGACAGATCGGTGTCATGAAAACAATCGGCGCGCGCTTCGGCCAGCTTGTGACGCTCTATCTCGGCATGGTGGTGATATTTGGCCTGCTGGCGCTGTTGATCGCGATTCCGGCCGGCGTGGCCGGCGCCTACGGGTTCACCACGTTTCTGGCGACCTTCCTCAATTTCGATGTAGTGTACGATGGAATTCCGCTGTCGGCCATGGGATTGCAGGTGCTGGTCGGCCTGCTGATACCGTTGCTCGCGGCCCTGCTGCCGATCCGCAGCGGCGCGCGCATTACCATCCGCGAGGCAATCAGCAGCTACGGGCTGGGCAAGGGCCGCTTTGGCCAAGGACCGTTCGACCGGCTGCTGGTCAGCAGCCAGCGCGTGCTGCCCTGGCTAAGCCGGCCGCTGATGATCTCGCTGCGCAACACCTTCCGGCGCAAGGGCCGTCTGGCGCTGACTATGATCACGCTGACGCTGGGCGGGGCGATCTTCGTCGCGGTGCTTTCCGTGCGCGCCTCGCTCTACCAGACCGTGGACGACGCTGTGCGCAACAACAACTTCCATGTCATCATCGGCATCGACCGCGATGTGCGCACCGAGGCGCTTCAGAGCGTGGCGCTGGAGACGCCGGGTGTGGTGGCGGCTGAAAGCTGGGGCGCGCGACCGCCCGTCGCCAACGGCCCGATGCGCCTGCCGTGACTACCTCCGAAACGGCAGCGCCCAGCCTGCCCGGCCGGGCAGGCCAGTCCGATCAGGCTGACCGGCTACCACAGCCCGGTCTGCCGGGCGGTGAGAGCGACGAGATACGCATCAACGCCCCGCCTGACGGCAGCAAGATGCTCAACCCGCAACTGGTGGCCGGCCGCTGGCTGCTGCCAGAGGATGAAAACGCGCTGGTGGTCAACACCAATTTCATGGAAGCGGAGAAAGATGTCCGGCTGGGCGACACCATCACGCTCAAGATCAACGACAAGGAGAACGACTGGGTCGTCGTGGGCGTCATGGAAGGCGTGCTGGATCAGGCGACGGCCTACACCAATTATGATTACTTCAGCCGGCTGACGGGCAGGACAGGTCGGGCCAGCGCCCTGCGCGTCCTGACCAACAGCGAAGACCCGGCCGAGCACCGCCGGGTGGCCGCGGCGCTGGAGCAGCGCTTCAAGGACGCAGGCTATACCGTCACGCAGCTCTCCACCCGCGCCGAGAATCTGGAAGGCACGGAGTACCAGTTCGGAATCCTGGTCAACCTGTTGATGGTAATGACCTTCCTGATGGCACTGGTGGGCGGCCTGGGGCTGATGGGCACCATGAGCATCAACGTCATCGAACGGACACGCGAGATCGGCGTGATGCGCGCCATCGGCGCGGCTACCCGCTCCATCATGCAGATCATCACGGTCGAGGGCGTCCTGATCGGCTTCATCAGTTGGATACAGGCGACCATCCTCGCCTACCCGCTCAGCCGGATTCTCAGCGACCAGGTCGGCCTTGCATTTACCGACTCGCCGCTCTCTTTCGCATTTTCCGTGCAGGGCATCGTCATCTGGCTGGCGATTGTGACCATCGTGGCGGCGCTGGCCAGCTATCTGCCGGCCCGCAACGCGTCGCGTCTCACGGTGCGCGAGGTGCTGGCGTACGAGTAGACAGTGACCAGTAAACGGTGAACGGTAATCAGTGACCGGAACAGACCATCAACCGCGCTGGCCGGTCTGTGACTGAGCCAACATCGGAGTAAACAGTAACCAGTGATCGGTGATCGAAAACGCGCTCTGGCCGGTCTGTGACCGAGCCAGCGTCGGAGAGACGAAGATGAAAAAACAAACCTTGTTGATACTCACCACATTGCTAGCCGCCGCGCTGCTGGCAGGCTGCAGCACAAACAACAACGCGGCCAGTACGCCTGCACCTGCACCACTGATTGCCGCGCCGGTGCGCGCCGCCAACGAAATCATCGTCGATGGAGTCGTAGTACCGGTGCGCAGCGCCGCTCTCAACCTCGCCACCGGCGGCATCGTGGACGAGATTCTGGTGAGCGAGGGCGCGCCCGTATCCGCCGGCGAGCCGATCCTGCGCCTGCGCGCCGCCCGCCAGCAGGCGGCAGTTGCCCAGGCTCAAGCGACGCTGGCAGCCGCGGAGGCCCGTCTGGCGGAACTGAGCGCCGGCGCGCGCACACAGGAAATAGAAGCTGCCGCGGCTGCCGTCGACGCCGCCAACGCGCAGATCGACCGGCTGACTGCCGGCGCGCGCGCCGAAGACATCGCGGCCGCGCAGGCTGCTGTCGACGGCGCAGAAGCCAGCTTGCAGCGGGTGCGCGAGGGCGCTTCGCAGCAGCAGCTTATCACCGCCAATACCAATGTCGCCAACGCCGAAGCCACGTTGCGACTTGCCCAGGCAGCCTATGACCGCGTCGCAGGCCAGCCTGACATCGGTACGCGCCCGGAAGCGCTGCAACTAGAGCAGGCCACCAACGCCTACAACGCTGCCACCGCTCAGCTTGACGATCTGCAACAGGGTGCAACTGCCGCGGAAGTTGCTGCTGCCCAGGCGGCGGTACGCCAGGCGCAGGCGCAGCTGGACAGCGTCCGTGCGCCGGCGCGGCCAGCCGACCTGGCCAGCGCACAGGCAGAACTGCGGCGCGCGCAGGCTCAGCTCGATCTGCTGCAGGCCGGCGCACGGCCGGAGACCACTGCCACGGTCGAGGCCGAGGTCGCATCGGCGCGCGCTGCTGTACAGCAAGCCCAGGCCGCGCTGGACGAGACCGTGTTGACCGCGCCGTTTGCGGGCACCGTTGCGCAGATGGTGCCTACGGTGGGCGAACCGGTATCTCCAGGCGCGCCGGTCGTGCAACTGGCCGATCTGACCGACTGGCAGATCGAGACCGACGACCTGACGGAACTGGATGTGGTGCGCGTCAGCGAGGGAGCAGAAGCGCTGCTGCGCTTCGATGCGCTGCCGGGCGTCGAGCTGCGCGGCCACGTCAGCCAGATCAAGCCGATCGGCGTCAACAAACAGGGTGACATCACCTACACCGTTGTCATCATCCCCGACGAGTTCAACGACCAACTGCGCTGGAACATGACGGCCGCGGTGACGATCCAGACGGATTGAAGCGCTCCTACTCTAACTCCTACTCGTCCTCGTACTCTTCCGAGGTTCCCGGATTCGAGGAAGAGGAGGAGTACGAGTACGAGTACGAGTAGGAGGAAACAACCGAATGACAAACCAGCAACTTATCGACGAACTGGTAGGTAACGCGCACGGCAACATGGCGCGGGTACAGGAGATTCTCACCGAGCATCCCGAGCTGGTCAACGCGGCTGCGCGCTGGGGTGAGACGCCAATTCAGGCAGCCGCGCAGATGGGCGACCGGGCGATGACCGAATACCTCCTGGAGCTGGGCGCGCCGCTGGACATTTGCACAGCAGCCATGCTTGGCCGGGGCGATGTGGTGGACGCGATGCTGGCGGCTGATCCGGCGCAGGCACATGCGGTGGGCGCGCACGGGCTACCGGTGCTGTACTACCCCGTGCCGCACGCTGAGCTGGCTGTCGCCGATAGCCTGCTGGCGGCCGGCGCTGACGTCAACGCTGGCGACGGCATGGCGACGCCACTGCACGCTGCGGTCAGCTTCAATCAGCCGCCCATGGCGCGCTGGCTGCTGGATCACGGCGCAAACGCCGCTGCCAAGGATTACAACGGCAAGACACCGCGCGACCTGGCCGATGAAAAGGGTCTGGACGATCTGGCCGCGCTGCTTGGCTAGCTCGTATTTGGTAGTTGCGCTGCCAGCGTGACTGATCTCTCGTGATGGAGATCGTCCGGTTGCTAACCAGACCTGCGTCTGAAGGTCGGGCGGTCGTTCTTTATTGCGCAATACTCTGAAGGGGTGATTTGCAGTTCGGGCGCGGTTCAGCATATAATCCCGCCCCGTGGTGCGGCTGGGCAGTTGGAGTGGCCGCGCGCACCAGCGATGTGACAGCAACCAATCCCCCACAGGAGCAATAGCCATGAAGCGTAGTGCATCCCAGAGGTCTCGCCTTTTGGCAGTCCTCATCATCCTGGCAGCGACCATCAGCAGCCAGTCAGCCGTCTTCGCCCAGGAATTTGTCGGCGACAAGCAGCCGCCCGTTCTGACCGAGACGATGAAGGCGATGCTAGCCGACCAGCAGCCAGCGTGGGATCGTGCGCCGCAGGCAGCTACACCCTGTGTCGCCGGCTTTGCCGGCGCCTATCCCTGCGAGAACGTTGACCTGCTGGCCTACATGCCGCTTGCATCCTTTGGCTCCACCGGCGGCAACGATAGCTGGGGCTGGACCGATCCGCTGTCTGGCAAGGAGTATGCGCTGATGGGGCTGCGCGATGGTACCGGGTTTGTGGACATCAGCAACCCGGAAAGCCCGCTCTATCTTGGCAAGCTGCCCACGCGCACCAGTAGCTCCACCTGGCGCGACATCAAGGTCTACAACAACTACGCTTTCATCGTCAGCGAAGCCAGCGGCCATGGCATGCAGGTGTTTGACCTGACGCAACTGCGCAACGTGCCCAATCCGCCGGTCACCTTTACCCAGACCACGTATTACAGTGGTTTCGGAAACGCCCACAACATCGTAATCAACGAAGACTCTGGCTATGCTTACGCGGTGGGAACCAGCACATGCAGCGGCGGGCTGCACATGGTCAACATCCAGGATCCGACCAACCCCATCGGCGCCGGCTGCTTCAGCGCCGATGGCTACACTCACGACGCCCAGTGTGTCAACTACATCGGGCCCGATCCGGATCACCAGGGCCAGGAGATCTGCTTCAACGCCAACGAAGATACCCTGACAATTGTTGACGTCACGAACAAGGCAGCGCCCGCCCAGGTGTCACGCACCGGCTACGCCAACAGCGCTTATACCCACCAGGTGTGGGTGGATGAAACCCATACCTACCTGCTGCTGGATGATGAACTGGACGAACAGAACTACGGCTATAATACCCGCACCAGAATCTGGGACATCAGCGATCTGGACACACCGCAACTTCTCGGTTTCTACGCCGGTACTACCGCCGCCATCGACCATAACCTGTACATCAAGGACGGCTACGCCTACGAGGCCAACTACCGCGCCGGCCTTCAGATCCTCGACCTGTCAGGCATGGCCAGCGCCAGACTGAGTCAGGTCGGCTACTTCGACATCTACCCGGCCAACAACAACGCCAACTTCAACGGCGCGTGGAGCGTCTACCCCTACTTCGAGAGCGGCGTCGTCATCATCAGCGGCATCGAGCAGGGTCTGTTCATCGTGCGCCCCAACTTCCCGGCGCCGTGTTACGACTTCAACGCGACCGGCACGGTCGATGTGGGCGATGTCTCGCTGGTCACCGCGGCCTGGGGCACGGTCAACCCGCTGTATGACTTCAACGGCAACGGCACGGTGGATGCGGACGACATCCAGACCATCGCGCTGAGCTGGGAAGTGGTCTGCACAATCTAAACCTCGCGGGCGCAGACTTCGCGATACCTCCGGCCGCGAACCCCGCTCTGGCCGGTCTGCGAAGCCGCCGAGCCAGCGTCAGCGAGTTGTTGCAAGAGTTGCCACCGCATCGCCTTTACAGCGGAGCACGCGCAGGACATACTGCCCGTGCTCCGCTTTTGCGTTCTCCTGCCAGATCCGACGAATTGCCTCTTGACTCTCCCGTTGGGGGAAGGTGTATACTGTGGTTGAAAGCTTTCGCGGCATGTGATCACAGACAACGCGAGGAACACTGCTATGTACAAGATCGGCGAGTTCTCACGGCTGACACGGGTAACGGTCAAGGCCCTGCGCCACTACGACGAGGAAGGGCTGCTCAAGCCGGCCTACGTGGACCGGTTCACGGGCTACCGCTATTACTCAGCCGGCCAACTGACCGATCTGTACCAGGTGCTCTCACTGAAAGACCTCGGTCTGTCGCTGGAGCAGATACGGATGCTGCTCAGCCAGGGCGTGCCCGCCGCGGAACTGCGCGGCATGTTGCGCCTGAAACAAGCCGAGGTTCGGCAGACAGTTGACGACGAACAGGGGCGGCTAGATCGGATCGCCGCCCGCATCCAACAACTCGACCAGGAGGAAACGATGCCAACCTACGAAGTGGTAATCAAGGAAGTGCCCGCGATGCGGGTTGCCGGGCTGCGCGACATAGTAGTTGACTACGGCAGTCAGGGGCCGCTGTGGAATGAACTGATGGGCCACGTATTCCAGAACGGCGGCAAGCCGGCTGGCCCGTGCCTGACCGTGTACTTCGACGAGGAATACAAGGAGCGCGACGTCGATCTGGAGGTGGTGCAGCCGGTGGAAGGGCAGCTCAGCAGCGGCGGGCGCGTCCGGGTCTACGACCTCGAGGCCGTCCCGACTATGGCCAGCACGATTCACCACGGTCCTTACAGCGGCTTCAACGACGCCTACGGCGCGCTGATGCAGTGGATCGCGGCCAACGGCTACCAGATCGTCGGACCCAACCGCGAGATCTACCTCCGCGGTTCGGGCGACGAGGGCGTTACTCCCGAGGACTACGTGACAGAGGTGCAGTTCCCGGTAGTCAAGGCGTAGCAGCCCGCGGCTGAACCGCCTGTTCCCGCCCGCTCCCGCCCGCTCTGGCCGGTCTCCGACCGAGCCAGCATCGAGTCTTCAGCAAACGCAACCGAAATCACCACCGCGCGCTCGACCACCCGGCCGCCGGCTTGCCAGCGGCCGGGTGGTCGCGTGTGGCGGGTTGGTCCAACATTTCGCCGGCAGCCAGTTTCAAAGTATCATACAGGCGCGTGTTTCACTGCCGACTTTCATTTCCCCGACGAGGAGACTCCGATGAACATCCCCCAGGATTTCGTCCCGGAATGGGCAAAACGGGCCGTCTGGTACCAGATCTTCCCGGAACGCTTCGCCAACGGCAACCCTGACAACGACCCGACGCTGGCAAGCCTGCAAAACAGCTATCCGCACGACCTGTCAGAGCCGTGGCAGCCCCATCCCTGGACCAGCGACTGGTACGCACAGCAGCCCTTCGAACTAGCCAACGGCAAAGGCATCTGGTTCAACTTGCAGCGGCGGCGCTATGGCGGCGACCTGCAAGGCATCATCAACCGGCTCGATTACCTGCAAGACCTGGGCGTGACCGCCCTTTACCTCAATCCGGTGTTCGACGCCGCCTCGTCGCACAAATACGACGGGGCGAGCTATCACCACATCGACCCGCATTTCGGGCCTGACCCGGTCGGCGACCGTCGCCTGATCGCCGCTGAGCCGCTCGGCGATTATGATGCCTGGACCTGGACCGCGGCGGACCTGCTGGCGCTGGAACTGATCGCCGCGGTTCACCGACGCGGGATGCGGATCATCTTCGACGGGGTGTTCAACCACATGGGGCTGAACAGCTGGGCCTTTCAAGACGTTGTGGCACACGGCCAGGACTCGCGTTACCGTGACTGGTTCAAGGTAAGCGACTGGAACCGGCCCAGCCGCTTCGCCCCCTTCACCTACCTCGGCTGGTCTGGCGTGCAGGAACTGCCAGAACTGCGTCAAGACGAGAACGGTCTGGTTGCCGGCCCGAAGGAATACGTCTTCGCCTGCACGCGCCGCTGGATGGATCCCTACGGCAACGGCCAGGTGCAGCATGGCATCGACGGCTGGCGGCTGGATGTGGCCTTCTGCATCCGCCACGGCTTCTGGAAGGAGTGGCGGCAGTACGTCAAGGCGATCAACCCCGATGCCTATCTGGTGGCTGAGATCGTGATCGAGGACGACAACGAACCTTATCTGCGTGGCGACGAATTCGACGCCGTGATGAACTACCTGTGGACCTTCACCAGCGCCGAGTTCTTCGTCGAGACCAGCCAGTCCATCCCGCCCAGCGAGTTCGACCGGCGGCTGCGAGACCAGCGGGAGGCGTATCCTCCGTGCGTCAGCTACGCGATGCAGAACCTGCTGGGCAGCCACGACACGGCGCGCATTGCCTCGCACATCATCAATCGCGACCTGCTCAACTATCGCGACTGGCATCGCTATGGCGATTTGACCCGCCCGCGCCAGAACCCAGCCTTCGATACCCGCTGCCCCACCCAGGCCGAGCGCGCCGTGCAGAAGCTGATGGTGCTCTTCCAGATGACCTACGTCGGCGCGCCGATGATCTACTACGGCGACGAGGCCGGCATGTGGGGCGCCAACGATCCATGCTGCCGCAAGCCCATGCTGTGGCCGGACATGCAGTACGAGGCTGAGAGGACGCTGCCAGACGGCTCAACACGCGCCGAGACGCAGCCAGTCGCGTTCGACCTCGACCTGTTTACCTGGCACCGCCGGCTGATCGCCATCCGCAACAGTTCGCCCGCGCTGCAACTGGGCGACTTCAACACGCTGCTGACGGATGACACAACGGACGTCTACGCGTTCCAGCGCAGCCATGGGGACGAGGAGATTGTGGTCGCGCTGAACAACAGCAAGACGGCGCGCAATGTGACACTGAAACTAGAAGGGGTGTGGGTCAACCTGCTGGAAGGGGAGGAGCCGCTGGACACCGACGACGAAGCACTGTCGTTCACGCTGGAGCCCTTGGCGGGGGCGGTTTTTAGACGAAACAACGCCCGCTCCACAGTTGGGGGGAAGTAGACTGTGGAACGGGCGTCAGTAGGAATAGTCTACCACAGGTGGGCAATCCTGCCCAAATCTTCGTTGCGCCCATTTAACGCGAGGACTGGCCGTCCTTCGGAAAACTGCCAGTCCTGGATTCCGATGCGAGAAGCGTGCCAGCGATGAAGCGCGGTCTGATCGTCCTGCTGGCAGCGCAAATCGCGCTGGGCGTACTGTACTCGTTGGCAACGCCGGTCTTCGAGGCCTCTGACGAAGTCTGGCACTTTCCGGTCGTGCGCGAGATCGCGACCAATCTTCGGCTGCCGGTGCAGGATCCGGCGGTCGCGCAGCCCTGGGCGCAGGAGGGCAGCCAGCCGCCACTCTACTACCTGACCGCCGCCGGGCTGACAGGCTGGATCGACACCGCGGACTACGAGCAGGTCGCGCTGCGCAACCCATTCCCCAAGATCGGCGTCCCCGGAGCGACCGATAATGTCAACCTGATGGCTCACCCGGCCGGCCAAAGCCCAGCGCAGGGTGGAACCGTTCTGGCAGTCTATCTGATTCGCTGGCTGTCGATCCTGATGGGAACGGCGATGGTCTACCTGGTCTGGCGGCTGGCAAGCGCGACGGTTGCCGACCGTCCGGCTGTGGCGCTGCTGGCAGCGGCGCTGGTGGCATTCAACCCGATGGTGCTGTTCATCAGCGCCTCGGTCAACAACGATAACCTGCTGATGTTGCTGGCGACGCTGACGCTGGTGCTCTTGGCGCAGGACGTGGAATCGGATGCGCGCGGCATGCGCTGGCGGGCGACGATTGTGCTCGGGGTCGTCCTCGGCGCGGCGGCGCTGACCAAGGTGTCGGGGCTGGTGTTGCTGCCCGTTGCCGCGCTGGCGCTGACGCTGGAGGCGCTGCGCACGCGCGACTGGCGCACCTGGCTGGCTCGCGGGCTGGTGCTGATCGCGCTGGCGCTGGTCATCAGCGGCTGGTGGTACGCGCGCAACCTGACGCTCTACGGCGAGCCGACCGGCATGACCCGCATGGTCGAGATCGCCGGCGCGCGGCCTGCGGGCTTTGGTCTGGCAGACCTGCGCGGCGAATGGAAGAGCTTCTGGTATTCGTTTTGGGGCCTGTTCGGGGCGTTCAACATCCTCGCGGAGCCATGGTTCTATGCATCTACCAGCGCGCTTTCGTTGATCGGAGCAACCGGCTTGCTGCTGGCAATAGCACGTCTCGTGCGCAACCGGACCATGCCGCGGCACTGGCGCACCCATGTATTGCTGGCGACCTTCCTGGCGCTAACCGCTATTGGCCTGCTGCGCTGGACGCTGATGACCCCCGCGTCCCAGGGCCGGCTGATGTTCAGCGGCATCGCAGCGATTGCACTCTATCTGGCGATTGGCCTGTTGGCCTGGGTCCCGCGGCACTGGCACGTCTGGTTGAGCCGCGGACTGGCGGCGGGGCTCGCGCTGCTGGCCGTCGTGGTCCCGCTGACGGCGATCACTGCCGGCCTACCAGCCAAACTCCACCCATCGCTGCCCTGCCGGCGGACGCGGTCGTTCTCGACGCTCGGTGCGGTGACGGCATCGTCCTGGCCGGCTACCGGCTGAACAGTGACACGATCCAGGCTGGCCAGCCGCTGGATGTAACGCTGTACTGGACGACAGCACAACCGCCAGACAGCCGATCTCGACCTGTCGCTCAACGCCTACGGTTACCAGGGCGAGAACGTTGCCAAGCTGGACACCTGGCCTGGCGGCGGTTTGCGCCCTACCACATTCTGGCAGCCGGGCGCGCTCTACGCCGACCGGGCACTGATCGCCACCGACCCGACCAGCGCGACGCCAACCACGCTGAAACTGGGGATCAGCTGGGACGCTGACCTGCTGGACCCAACCAACACGTCGCCCGTAACATGTTATGTCGATGACCAGCAAACCGGTGCGCTGTTCCTCGACGGCGGCGCCCTGGTCGGCCCCTTCACCGCGACAGCCACGGGCCCCGCTATTTCGCGATTACAGCACGGCATCGAGCTGTTGGGAAGCGAAGTGGAAAGCCGTGACGGCCAGCTTCAGGTCGTTCTTGACTGGACGGCAACCGAAGGCATCCCTGGCGACTACACGGTGTTTGTGCACCTGTTCGACGCCGCCGGCAACAAGGTCGCACAGGGTGACGCACCACCGCGCGCCGGTTACTGGCCCACCAGCCGCTGGCAGCCCGGCGAGCCGGTCAGCTCGACCCACACACTGCCGCTGCCCCCCGATCTGCCTGCTGGCCACTACACGCTGGGCGCGGGCATGTACGACCCGGCCACAGGCCAGCGCCTGTTCGCCTACGACACGGCCGGCAATGAATTACGCGACTGGATGATTGTGCTGTCGCCGATTGATCTGCCGTGAACGCTTGCGAACCCGGCATCTGAGACGTCCATGCGCGTTACGCACAACCATGGATGAAAATGTCACTGCGAGGCGGCGGCGGCCGAAGCAGTCTCGCCGATTGAGCAGCGAGATTGCTTCGCCGCCGCGGCTCGCAATGACAGTGAGGCGCTGTTTTCAAGACAAAATGCCTGCTGCTCAGCGATTGAAGTTCTGACCGGTCATTTCTCACAGATCGGCAGGGGTTGATTGCGCGGCCTTGAGCATCCGCAGCGCGCGCAGTGTGACCCACTTGCTGGGCTGGCCCCGCCGTTCGATGTTCTGCCACATTTTGCCGGTGAGCGAGTTGCCCAGCTTCCAGCGACCCTCCGCGTCCTGCCGGCTGAGCACCCAATCAATCGCGGGCGCCAGTCGCGGATCCTGCCCGAAGCCCGCCTGTGCAAGCACATCCACGACTTCCAGCACATCGCTCCAGTAGCTGAGAGGAAAGCCCAGTTTGAACCAGGTGCTGCTGACCCTGTCGCTGTACGGGTAGTCGGCTTCGGCAGGATTGCGACTGAGCAGAAATTCCGCGCCGGCGTCGATGGCCCGCTTCACGGAGTCGCTGCGCCGCTCTGGTAACACGGCCAGCAGCGCGCGCATCGCCTTGGCCGCGCCCCAGCCGCACGGCTGCCCATAGTTGACACCGCAGGCGAAGCCAGGACCAGACGTTCCCCAGCCGTAGAAACGGATCGAAGCATCGCCGTTTACCGAAAGTGCCAGCCAATCCAGCGCGCCATGCAGCCGCTGATCGTCCGCGTAGCCATGCTGCAACAGCGCCCAGATCAGGTTACCGTTCAGGCAGTGGATCGCGCCGCTGGGACTTGGTTTCGACCCAGCCGCGAACGCGCCGTTGGACGCAATGCTGTGGTTCAACACATACTCACACCCTTGCCGAATGCGCGCGTCAGCCGGGTCCGCGCCCAGCTCAGCCAGCAGCAGTATCTGCCAGACCGTGCTGCGATACTTGGGCGAGTAGCCGCCGCCGGGCTTCACCCAGTAGCCGTCGGGCGCCATCGCGTCGAGAATCGCCGGCACAGGACCGCTGTGCATGACTGCTGCCCCGGCCTCTTGCAGCTCCACATCATCGCCCGGTCGATCCAGCAGATCGCGCAACGTGGCGTAGCGAACGCCGGGATTGGCATCGTCTGCCTCCAGGAGCCATGCAAGGGAATCGCCCTTGAGTTGTTGCCGCCAGACCATAGCCGCCTCCTCAACCGTCACAGACTGGCTGTTCATCCCGTGCCTCCTGGAGAACTTTTGATGACCGCGGACTGTCACGCGGCGTCCGCGCGGTGAAAACTATTACATCACCAGTATAGCACGTCCGCCCGAATTCGGGCATCATGAATTTGTCGGTTGCGCGCGGTTTCCCGTAGCACTGAGCGCGCCTGTGCCAAAGTTGTGATTCCCCCGCGTAGTCTAAGTGTCTATGCGAAACCAGTGGCTCCAGCTTTGCTTTGCCGCTGCTGAACCATCCCAGCGGTGCGCTTCGCAGCGTCTCTGCCCTGCTTGACGCAATCGGGAATGCCGACGCCACGGTATGCGCTGCCGGTCACCAGCACGCCCGCCGGCAGGGCCGCCTCGATCGCGTCCACCCTCTCCAGATGACCGACATCGTATTGCGGGTTCGAATGCCACCAGCGGAATATCCGATGAAACAGCGGATCGGCGTCCACTCCCAACAGCTCGCTCAGTTCGCCGCGCGCCATAGCCAGCAACTGATCGTCGTCCAATTCCATCGACTGCGGGCTGCGCGAGCCACCGAAAAACGCCCGCAGCAGGATCGTTCCGTCAATCGCACGGTGGTCAAACTTGGTCGAGCTGACGGTAATCGCGTTGATGGGACGGCGTTCGCTGGTCGGTATCACCAGCCCGAAGCCCTGGAGAGGAATATCAACCTCGGATGCACGATACGCCAGAGAGATCGTGCCCGTACTGACGTAGCGTATCCCTGCCAGCAATTCGACCGCGTCCGGAGCCAACGGACGCACCAACTCCGCCGACGCGAAGGCTGGCGTTGCCAAGATTACAGCCTCGACGGGCAGCGACGACCCATCTGCCAGCGCTAACACATAGCCGCTCTCGGCTGCCTCGATGCGATCGACCGCGGTGTTGAGGCGCAGATCGCCGGTCAAACTGGCCGCGAGCGCGTCCACCAGTTCATTGACCCCTCCACGCAGCGTGATGAACGCCGACTTGGGCCGGGCGGGCGGCGCGGGCGGCGCGCCGCCGCTGCCATTCTGACGCGCGTTGCGCGACGCGATCATGCCCCGGGTCAGGCTGCCGTGGCGCTGCTCCAGGTCACGAAAGCGCGGGAATGTCGCCAGCAGGCTTTGCCGCTCCGCCTCGGCGTTGTAGATGCCAGACATCAGCGGCTCGGCGATCTTGTCCAGCGCCTCGCTTCCCAACCGGCGGCGGATGAAGTCGGCCAGCGTCTCATCGCTGTCGTTGCGGCGCGGCGGGATGAACAGATCCATGCCCATGCGCAGTTTGCCCAGCGGCGAGATCAACGGGGACAAGGCGAAGGGCTTGAACTTGGTAGGGACAATCAGGAGCACGCCGTCGGGCAGCGGGGTCGGCTTACCCTTGTTGAGGACGTACACCTGGCGCTGGCGGTCGTTAGTGCCCATCAGCCGATCCGCCAGCCCCATTTCCTCTGCCAGTTCCGTGGCCCACGGCTTTTGAGCGATGAACGAATCGGGACCGCCTTCCACTACGAAGGATTGGTGGCCGAAACCATCGATGTGCTCGGTCAGTATCTTGCCGCCCCAGCGGCCGGACTGTTCCAGCAGCGCATACGGCACGCCCGCCTGTTGCATATACCAGGCTGCACTGAGACCTGAAATTCCCCCACCTACGATGGCGACCTTTGCTTGTGTCTGTGTCATGATGCCGCTTCGTCGTTCAGGCCATCGAACACGTCACGGATCGCCGTTAGTGTTATGTCGATTTCGAGATTGCCGTGCGCACTGCTCATGAAACCGGCCTCGAACTGGCTGGGCGCCAGATAGACACCGCGGTCGAGCATCGCGTGGAAAACACGCGCGTAGCGTTGGCTGTCGGCATTTTCTTTGGCGCTGGCGTAGTCGCTGATGACCGTGTCCGGCGACTTGAGAAAGTAGACGCCAAACATGGTGCCTGCAAAACCCGCCTGCACTGGCACCTCATATTCCGCCGCTGCCGCCTCGATCCCCATCACCAGCTCCGCCGTTGTGCGCACGATGCGATCGAACACACCCGGTTCGATCAGCGTGCGCAAGGTCGCCAGCCCGGCCGTCATGGCCAGCGGATTGCCCGACAGTGTCCCCGCCTGGTACATCGGGCCGGCCGGCGCGACCATTTCCATGACGGCGCGCTTGCCCGCGTACGCGCCCACCGGCAGCCCGCCGCCGATCACCTTGCCCAGGCACGTCAGATCGGGATCAAGCTCCCACAACGCCTGCGCCCCGCCCAGCGCAGCGCGGAAGCCGGTCATCACCTCGTCCAGAATGAACAGCGCGCCGTCCTGGCGACAGAGTATTTGCAGTCCTTCCAGGAAATCGGCGGCAGGCGGCACAAACCCGATGTTGGCAGCAATCGGCTCGACGATGACAGCGGCGATCTGGCCGGGATAAGCGGCGAAAAGCTGCTGCACGGCAGCCAAATCGTTGTAGGGCGCGATGAGCGTATCTGCGGCGGCGGAAGCAGGCACGCCCGGTGAATCGGGCAGACCCAGCGTCGCTACGCCGCTGCCGGCTTGCACCAGCAGCATGTCGGCGTGGCCGTGATAACAGCCGCTGAACTTGATGATCTTGTCGCGGCCGGTGGCGGCGCGCGCCAGCCGCAGCGCACTCATGGTCGCCTCGGTGCCGCTGTTGACGAAGCGGATCATCTCGATAGAAGGCACCAGATCGATGACCAGCTCGGCAAGTTCCGTCTCCAGCGCAGTCGGCGCGCCGTAGCTCGTGCCGTTTTCCAGCGCCGAATGCAGCGCCGCGACCACGGCCGGATGTGCATGTCCCAGGATCAGCGGTCCCCAGGACAACACGTAATCGACGTAGCTGTTGTCGTCCGCGTCCCAGAGGTACGCGCCGCGGCCGCGCTGGATGAAGCGCGGCGTCCCGCCCACGCTGCGAAAGGCCCGCACGGGGCTGTTGACGCCACCGGGGATAACCCGTTGCGCGGCAGCGAAAAGCTTTTCAGAGTTTTGTTGGTTGTTCATGATGGTTGTTGTGGGTAGCCCACCGGATGAATCCGGCATCTGCCACGAAGAGTCTGCTGAAAGCAGACTGCGGATAACTGCCTCCGTCGGCTTGCTTTAGCATGCTTTGGCTGCCAGACCGTGAATTCATTCACGGTACTCGTGCACGAAATCCACCAGCCGGCGCACGTTGTCCACCGGCGTCTGCGGCAGAATACCGTGGCCAAGATTGAAGATGTGGCCGGGCCTGCCCGCTGATGCAGCGCTGTCCAGCACGAGCCGAGCACGTTCGCGCAACTCGGGCCACGGGGCGAACAACGCCACCGGGTCGAGGTTGCCCTGGATCGCCACATCGCTGCCCAGCCGGTTCCAGCCCGTTGCCAAATCGATTCGCCAATCGACACCGATCACGTCGCCACCGGCCTCACGGATCAACTCCAGCATGCCGTTGGTGTCGGTGCCAAAATGAATGATCGGCACGCCGGCCTGCCGCGCGATCTCGATGGCGCGCCGGCTGTAGGGCAGCACCAGGCGACGGTAGTCATCCGGGCTAAGCTGGCCCACCCAACTGTCGAACAGTTGCAATGCATTCGCTCCCGCCCGCGCCTGCGCCAGCAGGTACTGCCCCACGACCTCTGTCAGCTTATCCATCAACTGCGCCCAGAGGTCCGGTTCGCCCATCATCAGGCTCTTGGCATGTACGTGGTTACGACTGCCGCCGCCCTCAATCGCATAGCAAGCCAGCGTGAAGGGCGCGCCGCTGAATCCGATCAGCGGCAAGCCGCGGCTGTCAAGCTCCCGCCGCGCGAGCTTGATCGCCTCCAGCGTGAACCAGAGGTTTTCCTCCGGCGGCGTGACCCGCAGCGCTGTGATGTCGCCGGCAGTGCGCACCGGGTTGTGGATCAGCGGCCCCTCGCCTTTGACGAACTCCAGGCTCAGGCCCATCCCTTCCAGCGGCGGCAGGATGTCGGCAAAAATGATGGCGGCGTCCAGATCGAAGGCGTTGAGCGGCTGCATGGTGACCTCGCAGGCCAGTTCAGGCGCCTTGATCAGTTCGAGGATAGTGTAGCGTTCGCGCAGCGCGCGGTATTCGGCCATGTAACGGCCGGCCTGGCGCATCAGCCAGATCGGCGTGGCATCCACCGGCTCGCGGCGGCAAGCGCGCAGAAAGCGGCTCTGCGCAAGATCGTTGTTAGTCGGCATGTCTTAGTGGCCCTCCTGCAGCCACTGCGCAGCGTCTTTGGCAAAGTAGCTGACAATCATGTCAGCGCCGGCCCGCTTGATGCTGACGAGACTCTCCAACGCGCTGCGGTGCAGATCAAGCCAGCCATTGGCGGAGGCAGCGTGCAGCATCGCGTATTCGCCGCTGACCTGATAAGCCGCGGTCGGCAGGTTGAAGGTCGAACGGACGGCGCTGAGGATGTCGAGGTACGGCAACGCCGGCTTGACCATCAACACATCGGCGCCTTCAGCTACGTCGATGCTGGCTTCCTTGAGCGCCTCGCGGCTGTTGGCCGGATCCATCTGGTACTGGCTGCGGTCGCCAAACCGCGGCGGGCTTTCGGCCGCGTCACGAAACGGACCGTAGAACGCGCTGGCATACTTGACCGCGTAGCTCATCACCGCAATGTGCTGGTAGCCTGCGCCGTCCAGACCGCTTCGAATGGCCGCGACCATGCCGTCCACCATGCCCGACGGCGCAATGATGTCCGCACCGGCCTGCGCATGGACCACCGATGCGCGGCCCAGCAGGTCCAGCGTCGGATCGTTCAGCAGGTAGCCCTCGGGCAGCCCCGCCTGGTAGTGCGGCTGACCGGGCTGGTTGACGATCCCGCAGTGCCCGTGATCGGTGTACTCACAAAAACACATGTCGGAGATGACCAGCAGATCAGGTGCTGCGTCCTTGATGGCCCGGATCGCCTGTGGCACGATGCCGGCGGCGCTGTAGTTGTCACTGCCGGTCGCGTCCTTGGCGGCCGGGATGCCAAACAGGATCACGGCGGGAATGCCCAGCGCGGCGATTTCGCCTGCCTCGCCGGCCAGTTGATCGACGCTCAACTGCGAAATACCGGGCATGGAGCGGATCGGCACGCGCTGTCCGACGCCATGGCGCACGAACAGCGGATAGATGAAATCAGCCGGACTGAGGGTCGTCTCACGCACCATCCGCCGGATGGCTGGACTGACCCGCATGCGCCGCGGTCGCAGCACCGGCCGCGGCAGGGTTGTGGTCACAAGACTACTCTGCAAAATACGCCTCCAAAGAATTCACCAGCGCGGCAATGGTATGCACCTGTGGCACAACCTGAACGGTCAGGCCGAGCTTCGCTGCCGTTTCAGCCGTGACCGGACCGACGCAGGCCAGGCACACGCCAGCCAGATTCCGCGGCGCTGCCTCCTTCCGCATCAAGGCGGATCAGCAGGTTCCTGACCGTCGAGGAGCTCGTGAACGTGACGGCATCGACCTGGCCGGCCCGCAGCAGCGCGGGCAGATCCACGCCGCCGCTGCCGATCACCGTGCGATAAGCGACCACCGAAGTAACGGCTGCGCCGCCGGCCGCGAGCGTCTCCACCAGCACCGGTCGGGCGATGTCAGCCTGGCAGACCAACACATGCCCGTTCGGCGCAAGCCGCTGCAAAAGATCGCCCGCCAGCGCCTCTGCCACGAACGTCTCCGGAACCAGATCCACCGACAGACCCAGATCGCGCTCGAGCGCCTGGGCCGTG
The DNA here is from genome assembly GCA_963707275.1 of uncultured Chloroflexia bacterium. Lineage (GTDB taxonomy): Bacteria > Chloroflexota > Anaerolineae > JAAEKA01 > JAAEKA01 > JACKBK01. The sequence continues at coordinate 296,690 of CAVPPH010000013.1, read as the reverse complement.
GCCGATCCGACGGCGGCGACCGAAAAGCGGTCTGGCTGGAGTGGCCCGATGTTCGCAACGCGCAGTCGTTGCGCCAGAATCGTGACCGCGTTGCGGCTCGTCAGCACGAGCCAGTCGAACTGGCCGGCGGCAAGCGCGCGCAGCGCCTCGTCCAGCGGCCCGGTGTCCTCAGGCGGAGCGATGGCGATGCACGGATAGAGCAATGGCTCAGCGCCGCGGCTGCAAAGAAGCTCCTCCAGGTCGCCAGCCTGCTGCGCGGCACGCGTCACCACGACCCGCCTGCCAGCCAGGCTGCTGTTGCGGGCCATCATGACTCGTTCTCGACTGCGGCGTCGAGGATGGCGCCAGCGCCCAGCGTCCAGGCTTCTCTCGCCAGGCGCTGGCCAACGGCGGCAGCTTCAGCGGCCGGCCCGCTGCCTGAGACGTCGATCTGCCTGCTGCCGTCAGGCGCGGTCACCCGGCCGTGCAACGATAGCTGATCGCCGTGCACTCGAGCAAACGCGGCCACCGGAACGGCGCAGCCACCGCCCAATCCCATCAGAAACGCCCGCTCCGCTGTCACGGCCTGGCGAGTTGCGAGATGATCGAGCGGCGCCAGCAGTTCCAGCGTTGCTGCCTCATCACGACACTGGATGCCCAGCGCGCCTTGAGCCGGAGCGGGCAACATGGTTTCCAGCGGCAGGATCTGGCTGATGACGTCCTGGTATAGCCCAGCCGCGTCAGACCGGCGTGCGCCAACAGAATCGCATCGTAAGGACCATCGCTCGCCAGCGCCTTGCGAATTCGGGTATCGACGTTGCCGCGCAGGTCAGCGATGCGCAGGTCGGGGCGGGCGACCAACAACTGGGCTGCCCGGCGACGGCTGCTGGTACCCACAGTCGCGCCGTCAGGCAAAGTCTCCAACGTAAAACCGCCGCGGCTGACCAGCACGTCGGCCGCTTCAGCCCGCTCCGGCACCGCGCCCAGCGCCAGCCCGTCCGGCATCTCGACCGGCAGGTCCTTCAGGCTATGCACGGCCAGATCGATAGCACCGGACCGAAGCGCCGCCTCCAGCTCGGCGGTAAAGACGCCCTTGCCGCCGATCAACGGGAGCGGCGTGTCGAGCACCCGGTCGCCCTGGGTCTGGATGACTTCGACGACGCAGGTCAGGCCAGGCCAGGCGGCGCGCAGCAGGCCGGCTACGTAGTCCGTTTGCCAGCGCGCCAGCGCCGAGCCGCGGGTTCCCAGTAGTACGGTCAGGTCAGGCATGGTTGTCAGCTCCATTTACGGCCTTGCGGAAAGACCGAGGGGTTCCTCACCCAGCGCAAACATCTCACGCAGCGCGTCAGCGTAGACGATGCCGTTGCCGTTGACCGCTTCGCCTTTCAGGCGGACGGTCGGTTCATGCAACAGCTTGCCGACGATGCGATGAACCAGCAGCCGCATCGCTTCCTCGGCCTGCGGATCGGTGCTGTCAAGTCGCCGCAGCGCAAACTCCAACTCGCCCGCCGCCAGCGATTCGACCTTGCGGCGCAGGTCAACCAACACCGGCACGACCTCGCGGCCGCGCAGCCAGCAGAGAAATTCGTCCAGTTCCTGCTGAATAATGGTCTCGACGGCGGGGATCGCGGCCTGGCGCTGAGCCAGGTTGGCATCGACGACTCCGTTCAGATCGTCGATATCAAAGCGCGAGACGCCGCTCAACTGGCCAACCTCATGCTCGACGTCGCGCGGCAGCGCGACATCGACGATTACCAACGGGGCGCCGTTGCGGCGCTCCAAAATCTGCGCCACATCACCACACCGGATCACCGGATGTGGCGCACCGGTGGCGCTGATCACCAGATCCGCCTCTGCCAAAGCACGTGACAGGTGGTACCAGTTGTAGGCGCGGCCGTCAAAGCGCTGGGCAAGCCGCTCGGCGTGTGCGTAGGTGCGATTGACGACCGTCAGGTGCTGCGCTCCCTCGTCATGCACGGCAGACGCGGCCAACTCCGCCATCTCACCTGCGCCGATGATCAGCACACGCGCGTCGCACAGATCGCCAAGTTGATCGCGCGCCAGGCGAGCCGCGGCGTGACTGACCGAGGTAGTGTGGCGACTGATCTCGGTCTCGCTGCGCGCTCGCTTGCCGGCGCGCATGGCTCGGGTCGCGAGCTGCGACAGCACGAGACCTGTCGCCCCGGCGCCTTGCGCGCGGGCAAAGGCCTCAGCTACCTGACCCAGGATCTGCGGCTCGCCAAGGACCATCGAGTCGAGGCCGCAGGCAACCCGCATCAGGTGCTCAGCGACATCCTCGTTTTCAGCGACGTAGAGGTGCGGTCGGAGCTGTTCATCGCTGAGGCCACGCGTACCGGAGAGGAACTGCACGATTGAATTGACAGCCGCGGCAGGATCGCCGGCCGCTGCGTAGACCTCCAGCCGGTTGCAGGTTGAAAGGATCATGCTTTCATGGATGCCTCCGGCCAGTTGCAAGTCGTGAGGCAGCGTGCTCAACCCGTTGCGCGCGGGCAATCCCGCGGCGCCATCAGCCAGCGCGCAGCCTGCCAGCGCCATCTGTTCGCGCAGCGCGACCGATGCAGTGTGGTGGTTGAGGCCGACAAGAACGATGGACACAGTGGCTATCCTCTCGGAACGGGCGTGAGATAGGCGCGGGCGATGGCTGCCAGCGTCGCGATCAGCGGGGGAGAATCGTTGAGCATCGGCGGCCGTTCGACGCGTACGCCCTGGCGAGCTGCGATAGCCTGCACGCCGATGTCGATGTCGTACAGCACCTCGACGTGATCGGCGATGAAACCGACCGGTGCGATAAGCACATCTTTCCGACCCTGCGCGGCCAGTTCGGGAATCAACGCCTCGATCTGCGGCCCGAGCCACGGCACGCCAGTCTGGGCCGCGCTCTGATAGGAGAAAGTCCAGCGCTCTGTGGGCAAGCCAAGCCGGTCAGCCAGCAGGTGCGCCGTCTCGCGCAGTTGCCGGTCGTAGGGGTCGCCGCGCTGGAGGATGAACTCCGGCAGGCTGTGGGCAGTGAACACGACCGTCACGCCGTCACGCGCGGTCTCTGGAAACCGTTCCAACGTCGCGGCAGCGTTAGCGGCAACTGCATCCAGGAAATCGGGCTGCGTGTGCCAGCTCTCGATGAAATCGACCGCAACGACAGGACTGGCAGTGCTGATCTGCTGACCAGACGCATCAACGCGTAGTGAGGCGCTCGTTGCTGGACCAGCACTGCCAGTCCTCTCTGCTGCAAGCGCTTCCTCCAACCGGGCGCGGTAGGCGCCGATGCTCAACATGCTGTAATGCGGCGCCATGCAGATCGCGACGATGTGATCGACGCCGTCAGCCAGCATTACATCAACCGTCTCGCGGATAAACGGATGCCAGTGGCGCATCCCGACGTAGACCGGCAGCCCTAACTCTCCCTCAAGTTTGGCAGCGGCGCTGCGGGTGATGCCCAGCAACGGCGAGCAGCCGCCAATTAGACGGTAGCGCTCGCTGATCTCGTCGATCAGGTGTTGCGGCGTCTCGCGCCCGCCGCGGATGTCCAGCAGATAGGCAGGGATGTCGTCCAGCGAGTCGGGGCCGCCATAGGCCAGCAGGAGGATTGCGGTGGTCATGAGTTGGGCGCCTGCCAGATCGCCTTGCCGGTGAAAAACGGCCCCAGCCGCTCGATGTGAAGGGACGTCTGCTTTGTCTTGCGCATCCGCTGCACGATGGAGGAAAGCGGGTAGAGGTCGGGGCCGATCAAACCAACCACAAAATCGTTGTCGTTCTTGTCGAGGCCGTGGCACGCCAAACGGATGTCGGTGCCGTAGCCGGCCCGGCCATAGGCCTGGCCGATTCCACCATGTTCCATCAGGATCGTGCGCTGCTCCGATGCGGAAAGCTGCTCGAAGGAGCCGGCGCGCCGTAGCGGGTACCAGATAGCCCAGGGCATGGCCGGGTCACAAACCTTCTCGCGCGGCCGTACCAGCAACGCGCGTTCGAGATCTGTCTCATAGCCCAGCGCGTAGGTCCGGCCCAACATGGTGTATTCCGGTTTGGGCAGCAAGCCGACGAAGGGCGGGTAGCGCAGAAAGGTACGCAGATCGGTCAGGAAGAAGTCAGGATCATCGCTGAATGTTAGCAACGCGACGCCCTGCGGATCGTTGATGTCGGCGTACAGCACCGCGGGCAGGTTAGCTTCAGCCAGCGACTCTGCCAGATCGTCGGCATAGGTACACTCGCCAAACGCCAGCAACTGCATGAACAGGCGCTGGTCGAGCGCAAGTTCCTGGCCGTCGGCGGACCGGCCCTTCTCACGAATGTCAATGCCAGTAGTCGTTTCGGTCATGATTCACGATTCACGTTTCACTCAGTCAGGCGGTCAGCCTGACGACTGGCTCATAGGTGCAAAACGGCTCTTCGCCCAGATACTCGGCGGTCATGCCGAAGGCGCGTGCCCGGCAACCGCCACAGACACGCTTGAACTCGCACAGCCCACACTTGCCGCCCAGCAGATCAGGGTCGCGCAGTTCCACAAACAAGCTGGAGTCTTCCCAGATCTCGCGGAACGGCTGGCGGCGGATATTGCCGGCTTCCAACGGCAGGTAACCGCACGGGAATACCTCGCCGCGGTGGCTGACAAAGCAGACGCCGGTGCCGGCCAGGCAGCCCTTGGTCATCGCGTTCATGGCGGTCGGCTGCCCACTTGGGTGACCTGATCCGTTGTGAGCCTTGCCGCCGGCGTGATGCTGGCGGCTGTGGCTGGCCGGTCGTTCGCGGAAAATGCCCTGACGCCGCTCCTCAACCTGGCGCTGGCGCACGATGCGAAAATAGTGCGGCGCGCAGGTTGCCTTGAGTTCCATGCCGCCAGCCATCTCGGCGTCGTACATCCAGTTCAGCACGGCTTCGTATTCCGCCGGGCTGATCTGCTGGTCGTCGGCGATCTCAACGCCGCAACCCACCGGCACGAGCAGGAATAGGTGCAAGGCCTGCGCGCCCATCGCGTGGGCCAGCGCCAGCGTCTGCGGCATCTGATCGACGTTGTGCTTCGCCACCGTTGTGTTGATCTGGTAGGACACGCCAGCCACGCGCAGGTGCTCCATGCCGGCGATGGCTTTTTCGAACGCGCCCGCGCCGCGAAAAATGTCGTGCGTTTGCGCGTCGGCGCCGTCGAAGCTGATGCTGACACGGCGCACCCCGCTGTCCCTGATCTCGCTCGCCACGGCAGCGTCGATCAGTGTGCCGTTAGTGGCCAGTGCGACGATCAACCCGGCGTCGCTGGCATGGCGGGCTATGTCGAAGATGTCAGGTCGAAACAGCGGCTCACCGCCGGACAGGACGAAGATCGGCCTGGCGAACGCGGCGATCTGGTCGATGAGATCAAACGACTCGTGGGTGGTCAAATCCTGGGGAAGCAACTGGTCGGCGACGGTGATGCGGCGGCAATGGATGCACGCCAGATTGCAACCGGCGGTCGTTTCCCAAAATACAAGGCGCGGCGGAGAATAGGGCGACAATTTCATCGGGGGTCCTTTTCGAACTACCTGGGGACAACGGTATCAGATGCCGGACTCGTCGAACGCCTCCAGCGTAGCCAGAAGCATCGAGTTCGAGGAAGGTGTTCATCCGGTCATAGAGGCGCCAGGTCTCGGGATCAGGCGAACCGGCCAGCGAACCGGCTTCGTAGACAGAATCCATGATGGAGCGACGGACGCGCACGAAAGCTTTGGCGGTCTCAACCAGCGATAGGCCAGCCTTGCGGCACATCAAGCCATAGTCGACGGCCATACGGCGGCCCTCTTGCATGAAGACTTCGCCACCGTTGGTCCTGGTGGCGTACTGCATCAGAACCGCCATCATCTGACGCCCTTCGTCGCGCAGCGAGACGCGCTGGCTTTCGTCGAACTTGCCGTACCACGGCTCGCCAGCGGCGCCGGCGTGCGCGATGCGTGCGCCGACCGATGGCGTGTCCAGAGGAACCACCGATCGCGAGTCAGCGACATCACCCTCGTGCATGCCCTGGAGAAAAGCCACCAACTCAGCACGTTTGAAACGACGCCGGCCGCCGGGCGTGCGGTAATGTGGGACTTTGCCGTCATCCGCCCAGCGACGGAGAGTTGTATAGTGGACGCCCAAAAGTTCAGCGGCCGCGGTGAGGTCGAGCCAGGAATTGTTCGAATGAGTAAGAAGATATGGCATAAGTTACTGTTAATTCCTTAGCAAAGATATGCAAACATGATTATATCTATGCACTGCTGATCGCACAATGATCCAGATCATGTTTTGCAAATGCGATTTACCTATGATTCCCGCTGAGGCGAGGATCCACGCGTTATGAGCATTAGAACTCTCGCCTTCGCGGGAGTGACATCGTGATGAAGGTTATTGGTTACTTGCGAATAGCTGCTCTTTCACAGAAACCGGTCACGGTCTGAGATCGGCCGGAGCAAGACAGGTGAGCGAAAGAAGAGCGATCGATGACGAAAGGAGAATCAAAACCGGCGCAACATCCTCAATCTTGAGAGGACGTTGCGCCGGTATGGTTTGAAGGATTGCGTTGCCAAACCTGGCGAAAGCCTATTTCGTTGTCACCCAGACGGGCTAGAGCATATGTGTGCTAAACTCCGCCTTCCAGGATCGCCTTCTTGACGTCACCGATCGCGCGCGTGATGTTGATCTCGCGCGGGCAGCACTCGACGCAGTTGAACACGGTGCGGCAGCGCCAGACTCCCATCGCGTCGTTCAGGATCTCAAGGCGCTCCGGACCGCCATGGTCGCGGCTGTCGAAGACGAAGCGATGTGCCTGAACGATGGCTGCCGGGCCGACGTAGCTGCCATTGGCCCAGAAGGAGGGACAAGAAGTGGTGCAGCAGGCGCACAGGATGCACTTGGTGGTGTCGTCGAACCGCTCGCGGTCTTCGACGCTCTGGAAGCGCTCCCGGCTGGCGGGCGGCGGATCGTCGTTGATGAAGTACGGTTTGATGGCGCGGTAGCTGGCGAAGAACGGCTCCATGTCTACCACCAGGTCTTTGAGCACCGGCAGGCCGCGGATCGGCTCGACCTGCACCTTCTTGCCCAGGTCCTTCATCAGCACCTTGCAGGCCAGCCGGTTGCGGCCGTTGACTACCATCGCGTCCGAGCCGCAGATGCCGTGGGCGCACGAGCGACGCAGCGTCAGCGTCCCGTCCTGGTACCACTTGACGGCATGCAGCGCGTCCAGCAACTGGTCGTTGGGGTGTACATCGACCTCGTATTCACCCCACCAGGGCTTGGCGTCCTTTTCGGGGTTGAAACGCTTGATCTTCAGTGTTACGTTCATGGATTACCTCCGGGTGAGGCGGACGGTGATCGGTGATCAGTTATCAGTGACCAGTGATCTGACCTCTGACTGCTTGCTGTTTACTGATTTCCGATTACTGATAACTGTTCACTGCCCCGTCTCTAGTACACCCGCTTCTGCGGCTGGAAACGGCCAATAGTGACCGGCTTGTAGTCGATTTGGTAGTTCTCGCCGTCGCGCCGGATGAAGGTGTGCTTCAACCAGTCGTCGTCGTTGCGCTCGGCGAAGTCGTCGCGGGCGTGCCCGCCGCGGCTCTCCGTGCGGTTCAGCGCCGACAGCGTCGTCACCTCAGCCAGCTCCAGCATATTGCCCAGCTCCCAGGCCTCCAGCAGGTCAGTGTTGAAACGCTTGCCCTTGTCGGCCACGTAGACGGTACGGAACTGCTTCTTGAGCTCGCGCACCCGCTCCAGCGCCGTATTCAACAGTTCGTCGGTGCGGAAGACGCCGACGTTGCGCATCATTACTTCCTGCATCGCCTTGCGGATGTTTGCGGCGGAGGTGCCAGAGTCGCCTGCCAGCAGATGCTCGATCTCAGCCTGCACAGCGCCGTCCGGATCGTCAGGCAGCGGCGGCAGATCGGCCTCCTTGCAGTAGTCCACCATGGCTACGCCGCCGCGCTTGCCGAACACCACCAGGTCGACCAGCGAGTTCGTGCCCAGGCGATTGGCGCCATGGACGCTGACACAGGCCACCTCGCCGGCGGCATAGGCGCCGGGCAGAACCGTGCCCTGCGCATCTACCAGCACGCGCCCGTCCGCGTCAGTCGGGATGCCGCCCATTGCGTAGTGTGCGGTCGGCTGGATCGGCATCGGATCCTTGATGGGATCGACGCCCAGGTAGGTACGGCAGAAATCGGCAATGTCAGGCAGCTTCTTTTCGATCTCCTCGGCGGTGATGGTGCGCGGGCTACCGTCAGGGTTCTTGATACCATCCTGCAGAAAGTACTTGTTGACCGTCTCTGGCCGCACGTCGAGATAGACGTAGTCCTTGCCATCGATGCCGCGGCCTTCAGCCACTTCAAGATAGATGGCGCGCGAGATCACGTCACGGCTGGCCAGGTCCTTGATGGTCGGCGCATAGCGTTCCATGAAGCGCTCGCCCTCGCCGTTGATCAGCACACCGCCCTCGCCGCGCACCCCCTCGGTGATAAGGATGCCCATCTTATAGATGCCGGTGGGGTGGAACTGGAAGAACTCCATGTCCTCCATCGGGTAGCCCTTGTTCAGCAGCACCGCCGGCGCGTCGCCGGTCAGCGAGTGGGCGTTAGAGGTGATGTTCCACAATCGGCCCCAGCCGCCGGTGGCGAACATGACAGCCTTGCAGTGGAAGACGTGCAACTCGCCGGTGTTGATCTGGTAGGCGACGATACCTGAAACGCGGCCGTCGGTGACAAGCAGGTCCATGAACTGGTATTCGTCGTAGAACTGGACCTCGTTCTTGATGCACTGCTGGTAGAGCGTTTGCAGGATCATGTGGCCAGTGCGGTCAGCGGCGTGACAGGCGCGCCGCACCGGCTTCTTGGTCTCGTTGTTGGTGTGGCCGCCGAAAGGCCGCTGAGAGATCTTGCCGTCAGGCGTGCGGTCGAACGGCAGTCCCATGTGCTCCAGTTCGAGCACGATGTCCACCGCGTCCTTGCACATGATGTCCACGGCGTCCTGGTCGGCCAGATAGTCGCTGCCCTTGACCGTGTCAAAGGCGTGCCACTCCCAGTGATCCTCTTCCAGGTTGCCCAGCGCTGCGCCGATGCCACCCTGGGCGGTGCCCGTGTGCGAGCGGGTCGGGTAGAGCTTGCTCACGACAGCGACGTTGGCGCCGCGCGAAGCATAGAGCGCAGCCATCAGGCCAGCGCCACCGGCGCCCACGATAACCGCATCGAACTTGTGATAATTCATCGGGTGCGCCTCCTAAAAACCAATCGCGGCCGCGACAGCCGCGCCAATGGTGTTGCTGGCAGTGGCCGGATCGAAGGTGAAGATCACCTGCGTGCCCATCAGCAGGAGAATAAACACGAACACATAAAACACAGCCTTCAGCCCCTTGTTAAGACCGGGGCGATGCACGTAGTCATCGATGACCCAGCGCGCGCCGTTGGCGCCGTGGATCAGAGCAAAGAAGAGCAGTGCCAGATCGTACAGCCGCCACCACGGGCTGGCCCACCGCCCGACGACGACGCTATAGTCGATGTTGTCCACACCGATGACGACGTGCATCAGCATCAGGTGAAACACAGCAATGATCAGCAGCAGCGCGCCACTGACGCGCATGAAATACCAGGACGTCACCTCGAAGCGGCGCTTGTTGCCGTAGCGCTTGTTAGCCGTCATAGAAGTCATAGGTTTCCTCCTTACGCCGGCCACCAGGGCAGACTGATGTTGAAGAACGGCGCGACCGTGGCAATGGCGGCGGGAACGAAGAAGACCACCGTCAACACCACCACGATCCGGAACATGGTCCGCTGCGATTTCCAGTTTGAGAAGCGCGCTGGCCAGAAATCGACCAGAATGACTCGAACGCCGTTGAACGCATGGAAGAATACGCCAAAGATCAGCGCCATCTCCATGATTTTGAAAAGCGGATGCGTGTAGAGTATCAGGAAGTCGTTGAAAGTTTCCTCGCCAACACCAACCAAAAAGATGTCGAGGATGTGGAGAAAGAGGAACAAGAGGATACCCAGACCGCCTACCCGATGGATCATCCAGGCGTAATGCCCGTCTCGGCCGCGGTAGGTAATGCCCTGCCAGATGGATGAAATCGCCTGCGCCATGCAGACCTCCTTTCAAACTATGGGGCAATGATGCGACAGCCCGTTACAGCAACACGGCAAGCGCCGGGTGGGAACTCTGTAGCGGTCATGTGAAGTTCTTCGCATTATAACGCCCGACCGGGGATGTGTCAAACAATCGCGGCTCTTGGCCCGGACATGCTTGGCGCTATGAGCCGTCCGACGTATAATCGACAGAATGCAAAGCTTTCCGGAAAACCTCGCACAATCAAAAGAATCGATTCCCCTGGCCCGCCAGATGCCCTGGCGACGGCTTCTCGGATATCTCGGCCCGCATAAGTGGCGCATGCTGGTTGCCATCATCGGCCTGGTGATCAGCAGCCTCATCAGTCTGGCGTTCCCCCTGCTGATCGGCCAGACGGTCACCGACATCCTGAACCAGGGGAGCTACGCCTCGCTCAACGCATTCGTTGCGCTGCTGCTGGGCCTGTTTATCATCATGGCGATCGCATCGTTCGTGCAGAGCTACTTTCTCGGCATCACCGGCGAGGGCATAGTGTATGACTTGCGCACGGAGTTGTTCGACCGAATGATCTCGCTGTCGCTGACGTACTACAACCGAAACCGCGTCGGCGAGATGATGTCGCGCATCTCCAACGACGTAACCATGGTGCGCACGATGCTGACGACCAACATCACTACGGTGCTCAGCTCGCTGATCTCGCTGATCGGGTCGATCATCATCGTCTTCACCCTCAACCCGCAGCTTACCATCTTCATTCTGCTGCTGGTGCCGCTTCTGGTGGTGCTGGCGTTTGTCTTTGGTCGCCCGCTGGAACGCATGAGCACGCGCGTGCAGGATCAACTGGCTACCGCCACAGTGACGGTCGAGGAGGGGCTGAGCGGCATCCGCACAGTCAAGAGCTTCGTGCGCGAGGACTACGAAAGCAAGCGCTATCGCAACGATCTGACCGCCACATTGCAGTCAGCTATTCGCATGATCAGAGCCCGCTCGGCGTTTGGCAGTCTGATGCTCTTTCTCGGCTTCGGCTCCATCGCGGCCATCCTCTGGTTCGGCGGCCGTCAGGTGATTCAGGGGTCGATGACGGTCGGCATGATCACCAGCTTCATCATCTACGGCTTCCTGATCGCGGCCGGACTAGGTAGCCTGGCTGGACTCTACGGTGAGTTTCGTGCGGTGACAGGCGCGGTGCGACGCGTGTTTGAAATCCTGGACACCAACAACACGGTGGTCGAAGCGCCCTCCCCCCGCCAGACACCGGCGATCCGCGGACGCATCACCTTCGAAAACGTCTCGTTCGGCTACAATATCGGGCAGCAACTGGTGACGACCTCGCCCGACACCAACCAGATCACCGGACTGGTGCTGAACGACATCGTGCTGGACATCGCACCGGGCGAGGTAATTGCGCTGGTTGGCCCCAGCGGCGCCGGCAAGAGCACGCTGTGCAACCTCATCCCGCGCTTTTATGACCCCGACCAGGGCGTCGTCAGCATCGACGGTATGGATCTGCGCACCCTCAGCAAACAGGGCCTGCGCGAGCAGATCGGCCTGGTTCCCCAGGAAACGATCCTGTTCGGCGGCACAGTGCGCGAGAACATCCTCTACGGCCGGCTGGACGCGACTGAAGAGGAGATCGTCGCGGCCGCCAAGGCAGCCTACGCCCATGAGTTCATCGTGGAGATGCAGAACGGCTACCAGACGCTGGTGGGCGAACGCGGCACCAATCTAAGCGGCGGGCAGCGGCAGCGCATCGCCATCGCCCGCGCCATCCTCAAGGATCCACGCATCCTGCTGCTGGACGAGGCCACCAGCTCGCTTGACAGCGAGTTCGGAGATGGCCGTGCAGGACGCGCTGAACCACCTGATGCGTGACCGCACCACCATCATCATCGCCCACCGCCTGAGCACCGTGCAGGCCGCCCATCGTGTCGTCGTGCTCGACCATGGGCGCATCGTCGAGATCGGCACCCACAACGAGCTGCTGGCGCAGAATGGCCTGTTTGCCAAGCTCTACAACATGCAGTTCGCTGAAGACGGCCGCGGCCGCGAGGTGGTAGACATCTGGCCTGAGGGCGACTGGGCCGTGCTGGGCTGGCCGCGCGTGCCGGAGTTGGAGTAGGTATGCCAATTGACTTGAACGACGGCACGCCCGATGCCGCGACATCCCCCGTTATTCACAACCTGACACCGCGCTTCATCCTGGAGCAGCATCGCCGCGGTGAGTTCAGCGGCGAACTGCGGGCGGCCACCATGTTCGTCGACATCTCCGGCTTCAGCGCTATGATCGACACACTCATGGAGCACGGCCAGCACGGCGCGGAGGTCGCGGCGGACATCATGCGCGCGGTGCTGGAACCGGCTATCGAAGCCGTCTTCAGCTACGGCGGCTTCGTCTCCAACCAGGCCGGCGACGCCATCACCGCCGTCTTCCCGGCCGGCGAGACTGGCGACGAAAAAGCCGCACTGCGCGCTGCCCTGGCAGCCGCCGCGCACATCCAGGCGGTGCGGCGGGCGCAATCCAGCCTCGCCTCGCCCTACGGCAGCTTCGCGATCGGCGTCAAGATCGGGCTGGCCGCGGGCGCAGTTGAGTGGGGCATCGTGCGCTCGACAGACGACCGGCGCGCAATGTACTACTTCCGCGGTCCGGCCATCGACGCCTGCGCGGAAGCTGAACACAGGGCCAGCGCCGGCGATATCGTGCTCGCGCCGGAAGTGATGGACCGCGCGCAGGAGTTCGCCACGGTTGCGGTGTCGGGCGAAACGGCGCGGGTCGTGGCGGTGTCTGGCGAGCTGCCCGCGGCAGCCGTGCCGCAGGCGCAGGTGCTGCCGCCTGACCTGGAACTGATGGCGCACTACTTTCCGCTCTCTGTGCTGACGCAAGCTTATTCAGGCGAGTTTCGCTGGGTTGTCAACGTCTTCGTTGCCCTGCCTACCGTGCGCACGACCGTGCAACTGCACGCTTTTATGCAGACCGTCTTCGAGTTACAGGAGCGCTACAGCGGGTTCATCAACCGCCTCGACTTCGGCGACAAGGGCGCCAATCTACTGATATTCTGGGGCGCGCCCGTGGCACACGAAAACGACATCCAGCGTGCGCTGGAGTTTCTGCTGGATTTGCAAACGCGCACCAGCATCCCGGTCAGCGCGGGTGTCAGCTACCGCATCGCCCACGCCGGCGCGATGGGCGGCGCGCTGGCCGAGGAATACACCTGCTTCGGGCGGGGCGTCAATCTGGCTGCCCGCCTGATGCAATCCTCTTCACCGGGCGACATCCTGTTGGACGATGACGTGGCCCGGCGAGCTGAGCGGCACTTCGATCTGGAGTTCCTGGGCGAGCAATCTTTCAAAGGGTTCACAGAAAAGCAACGCGTCTACCAATTGTTCGACCGCAGAGAAGACCATGACGAACTGTTCCGCTGGCCGATGGCCGGCCGGCAGCGCGAGCTTCGCCTGATTGAAGAATTCCTCGCCCCGTTGGCAACCGGCGGCTGCGCCGGCGCCGTGATTATCCTGGGCGAAAGCGGCACGGGCAAGAGCCATTTGGTCCATGCTGTGCAGCGCTCACCCGCCGTGGAGACCATCGGCGCGCGTTGGGCGTTGTGCCAGGCCGACCAGAATGTGCGCGAAAGCCTCCATCCGTTTCGCTATTGGCTGATGGATTTCTTCGGTCAGTCGCGCACCCAGGTTGAGGCGCGCAACAAGCTGGCCTTCAACCGGCGGCTGAACGCGCTGGTGGCCGACAGCCCGGACAGCGACGTGTCGCGCGATCTGGACAGAACCCGCAGCTTCATCGGCGCCCTGCTCGGCCTGCGCTGGCCCAACTCGCTGTATGAAGAGATGGACGCCGAAGGACGGTTCGAGAACACGCTGGAAGGGTTGATCGCGCTTGTCAAGGCAGAGAGTCTGCGCCAGCCGATTATCCTGCGCATCGAGGATGCCCAATGGTTGGACGCCAACTCGCTGACCCTGATGGAGCGGCTGTGGCGGCACATTGACGGCCTGCCTGTGGCCATGGTGGCGACCGCACGCAGCGAGCAACTTGCCGCCGACATGCGCGAGCATTTGCTGGCGGTGATCACCGGTCTGCCGTGGACACAGATCGACCTCAGCAGCCTGTCGATAGCGGATCTGAGCGAACTGGCAAGCGACATACTGGATGCACCGGTCGCGCCGTCACTGGTCGCGCTTCTGCAAGCCCGAACCGAGGGTAATCCCCTTTTCGCCCAGCAGTTCGTCCTCTACCTGAAAGACCAGAAGATGCTTCAGGCTGACAGCAGCGGCGCGATTGCTGCCACGCCATTGGTAGGCCAGGTCGTACCGGCCGATGTACAGGCGCTGCTCATCGCTCGCATCGACACGCTGACCAACGAGATTCGCAGCATCGTCCACACGGCATCGGTGCTTGGCCGTGAGTTCGAAGTGCTGCTGTTGTCAGACATGCTGACCGACCCAAGGTCGATCACCAGCTCGATCGCCATGGCTGAAAAAGCAGCCATCTGGCAGCCGCTGTCAGAGCTGCGTTACATCTTCATGCACGGCCTTCTGCGCGATACAGCCTACCGGATGATGACACACCAGCGGCGCAGCGCGCTGCATCGGCTGGCAGCTGAGGCCAGCGAGCGACAGTTTGCTGCTGACCTAGCGCCCCACTACAGCAGCATCGGCTTTCATTACGAGCAGGCAGGCATGGCTGAGCCGGCCTGCCGTTACCTGGAGTTGGCCGGACAGGCTGCCTCCGATTCCTACCAGAACCAGGTAGCCATCGACCTGTTCAGCCGGGCGCTTGCCCTGGCAAGCTCACCGGAGCACCACTTCAACCTGCTGCTGGCTCGCGAGACCGTCCGCGACCGCCTCGGACAGCGGGACGAACAATACGCCGACCTGGAACGGGCGCGCCAGATTGCAGACGAACTGGCCAACCCATCGCGCCAGGCAGAGGTTGCGCTGCGCCTGGCGAATCTGGTTCGACTTCAAAGCCGGCTTCAGGAGGCCTTGACCTACCTTGACCGGGCAATGGGGTATGTCGAAAAAGCGGGCGGTCAACCCGCCGAGGAACGCATCTGGCTGCTGCGCGGCATGGTCACCTTCCAGAACGGCGACTACGATGCCGCCAGCCAGCAGTTGAGTACGGCCTACAATCTGGCGGTGGCCGGCCAAAACACAACTTCTGCCGCTGAAGCGCTCTACCACCTGGGCAACTGTGCACTGAACGACGGTCACCTGGACAGCGCTCGCCAGCACTACACCGAAGCCATGGAGATCTACCGCGCAGCGCACCAACACCGCGGTGAGGTTAACTGCCTGCTGATGACAGGCGTCATCGAACGGCGCCAGGGCAACCTCGACGTAGCCATCGAAACGTACGGGCATGCACTGGACGTTGCCCGGGAGATCGGCTGGCAGCACGGCGAGAGCTACCTGCTGGGGCATTTGGGCAACCATGCGTTCGACATGGGCGACTACGACGAGGCAGAGGCGCTCCACCGGCGCGCGCTGAGCATCAACGTTGGTCTGGGCGACAGGATGCTGGAAGCGCAAAGCCTGGACACACTGGGTCTTGTGGACCACTACCGCGGCGATCTCGTGTCCGCCGAGGAGCAGTATCGCAAGGCGCTCGCGATCCAGCAGGACATCGGTGAGCGGCGCGGCGCGGGCTATGCGCTAACACATCTGGCCGCCACACTGGAGGAGTTGGGCGACCTGGAAACGGCGAACGACACCTTCCAGCAGGCGCTGGAGGTTCGGGAGAGCTTGCGAACCGGCAATCCGCTGTCACTGGATGACAAGGCAGGGCTGGCGCGCGTGGCGCTGGCGCAAGGTCGGACAGCAGACGCGAACATGCTTGCCAGCGCCGTGCTGGAATGGCTCATCAGCCGCGGCGCCAATGGCGTCGAGTTCCCCGCACTGGCCTACCTGACGGTCTACCAAATACTGGCAGCCACCGGCGACTCTGACGCGGCCACGGATGCCCTGCACCGCGGCCATGCGTACCTGATCGAACGGTCCGCGCGCATCAGCGATCCACGGCTGCGTGAGACGTTTCTACACGCGGCCCCCCACCACCGCGCCCTACTGGCGGCCTGGGAGCAGGGTGAGGCTGAACAGTAACCGGCCAACGACGACCAGGCTATTGCAGGTCGTACCTGCGCACCCGGTCGTTCTCCCAGAGCGTCGAGCCGGGAACAGCCTGACCGCCTACGGTAAACGTGACATCGCGGCCCGGGACGCCGCAGGCGACGTTGCCGCCAACATCGGCTGCCTCGACCTTGACGACGTAGCGCAGGCTACCGTCGGATGCGGCGCTAACGAGGCCGGAACCACAGATCCGCTCATCGACCAAAGCATCTACCGTCGTGCCGGCGGTGACGCCGGCCGGCGGGTTGAGCAGTGCGCCGTAATAGACCGCTGGCGGTGTGCGCTGGAAGAGCGGCGCAACCTCGACAGACAGCTTGTTCGCTTCGAAGACCTGCGGCTGTCCCTCCGCTACCTCCACCTGCAACAGCAGCGGCGGGTTGGTGATCGGCGTTGTAACGCTGATCCAGTACGACTCGCCAAACTCCAACCGGCTCAGGTCATTCAGCCATTCCATCCCCGGCGTGGGGTCATATACCTTCCACGGATCGTTCAAATCCTGGCTGTCGTAGCCAAAGATCGTCCCGTAGGAGCCATCCGGCAGCGACCGCAGCACCTCGGTGATCGGCCGCGTGTTGGCGACGGGATAGGCGAAGAGGTTCCAACCCTGAGTGTAGAGCGGCACATCGACCGCGGCTGCCAGCGCGTAGACGCCGGAGCTGTCGGCCGCGACCGTCGCCAGGTTCTGGCCGGGGTACAGATCGGTCGCCATCCGCTGCCAGGAAGCGCCATCGTCAGGCGAGTAGTAGACGTTGAGCGTGTGCTCAAACCCGGCCGGCACCTCGCGCCGCAGATAGTGGAAGGCCATGATGCGCTCTTGCTCGCCCTTGGCCTGGAAACGATAGGCGCGCCCCACCGTGGTCAGCCAGTCAGGCAGATTTGGCGGCTTGGCCAGCGCCTGCAACGACAACGTGCCCGGATCGCCCAGGATGTCGCCGCGGTTATAGACGGCTACCTGGCCGTCCTCGGAAGAGATCGGTGCGCCGGCCGTTGACCAGGCCGAGTCCAGACCCGGCAGGTCCGCGCCCAATCCGTAGAGATCGTTGGGACCGAGCCCGAAAGCATCATTGGGGCCGAGACCAAACGCATCGTTGGGGCCGAGACCATACATGTCATTGGGGCCAAGGCCGTACAGGTCGTTGGGACCGAGCCCGAAAGCATCGTTGGGGCCGAGACCAAAGGCGTCGTTGGGGCCGAGGCCGTAGGCATCATTGGGGCCAAGACCGAGCAAATCGTCAGCGCCCAGGCCGAAGGCGTCGTTGGGGCCGAGACCATAGGCGTCGTTAGGACCAAGACCGTAAGCATCGTTGGGACCGAGGCCGAAAGCATCATTAGGCCCAAGCCCGAAGGCGTCGTTGGGGCCGAGACCAAAGGCGTCGTTGGGGCCGAAGCCATAGACATCGTTGGGGCCGAAGCCATAGACATCGTGGCGGTCGAAGTCGAAGACATCGTCGGAGTCGAGGCCGGTATAGAAGGCGAGACCCAAGCCCGGGAACTCGTCCTGAGACTTGCCTGCCTGCTGGGCGGCCCTGGCATAGGTCTGGCTCGACCGATCCCTTGGTCCAAGGCCGCGCCGGTTATCGACACCCAACTGGTAGCCGTCAACGCCGCCCCAACGGACGCCGCCAGCGGGTGACAGTTCCTTGGCCAGGAAGAACTGGCTGACCGCTTCTCTGCTGCCCGCACTGGCGCGCACGAAGCCCGAGAACACCGGATAATCCAGCGGCAGGACAATTCGATAGGTGTTGGTTCCCGGATCCGGCCTGGCTACGGTGGCTGCCGGCGAAAAGACCGCATAGTTGCGGTTGGGAATGCGATACCCCGGATACAACTGCACGCCCATGCTGAGCCCGTTGAGGACAGGCTGCTCGGCGGTGACTGCCACAGCCGGCCGGTAGACGTTGATCACAGCAGGTTGTTCCGCGCTCATCTCCTGGGTCACGCTGACTGCCACCGATGGTCCGCTGATTTGGCGAATCCAGAGGGAGGGCACGGGGTTGGTGACTGTCTGCGTCACCGCCAGCGCGAACATGGGGCCGTCGGTCTGCGACACCAGCGTTACTGGCTGGTAGCCGTCCAGGTTCGGGGTGCTGGCGGTGATGACCGGTTTCTGCCCGATCAATGTGTTGACTTCTACCACAGGCGCGGACGCACCGCTCGACTGCGTGACGGTCATCACCATCGCGAGCTGGCTCGCCGGCTCGATCTTGATGTCTGGCCCCCAGTCCTTGTATTCCTGCATCTTGATCACAGGCAAGCTGGCGGTGACATTGCGATTGCAACCGACCAGCGCCGGCTCGCCGCTGGTATCGATAACACAGACCTTGTCTCCGGGCGCTGCGCCGCGCACCTTGATGCTGGCGCTGTTGCCCGTCTGTCCCAACGCGAGGATTTCGTCGTCCTGAGGATCATCTACTGTCCTTCTGGTGACCGGATCGATGGTTTGATGGGTCTTGATGAGAAATGCCTGTCCCTGAGGAACGGCAATCCGGTTGTTGCTGTCATCCAGATTGCGCAGGTCGAAATTGCGCGCCGGGAGCGTGGGAACACCTTCGACCACTGGCCGGCGGTAGAACAAGGTAGTCACATCCAGCGGCAGCGTCGCCGGCCCTTTGTTGACGCTGCTCTCGTCTGCCATCGGATAGAACTTATTGATGGTCTCCCAGTCGGAGCGTTCAGTGGTGGCGGCAGCAATGGTCTCGGCGCAGCCGCTGGCCTTGGCCCACTGGTCTTTGTCGAGAAACTCGCTGTACTCATCGTCGTAGGCAGTTGTCATGAAGCTGCCAACGCAGTTCACAACCGCATTGGCTGGGTCGTTACCCAGATAATTGTCGGGCAAATAGAGCAGGTAGTGGCCGTATTCGTGGGCCAGCGCGCGCCACCAGTCCTGCTGTAGTTCAGCTCTGCTTTCACCATAGGGGTCCCACACCGGACCGATGCGAATCCGGCCTGGGCGAAACTCCTCCGTGATCACACGCGTGGCGCTGATCGTACTGCTTACCGGGATCGTATCGGTCAGGATCAACGTCCGGGTGAGAACGCCGCCCATGGTGGCACGCGGCCGCATGCTGTTGTTGGCGAAGATCGCGATGTCTGACTGCAGCCAGTTGGCCTTTCCCTGGAAAACGCGTATGTTGCCCAGCGCCATCTGGCCGTTAGTCACGTCGAAGAGAATCTCGGATGACTGCTTGAGCGCCTGTTCGAGATCGGCCAGGAACGTGCCGTCGTTGCGGGCATCCCACTCCAGCGACACGTCCAGGTTGAACGTCACCAGTGGCTGCTCCTTGGAAACCTCCAACCGTTGCAGGCCCGGCTCGGTCACGGTGTGCCCCGTGACGCCCTCCTTAGTGGGCGTGAGGTTGGTGAAGAATAGTGTGTATTTGTCACTGGGCGTTTCCAGCACGGATGGTACTGGCGCCAGCGCAAACAACTGGTCGCCCAGGTTAATTTCGCCGCTGCCTTGCAGGAAGCCATTCGCATCAGTGCGGAACTGGGTGGTGGCCGTGCCCAACGGCCGTGCGCCACTGACCGCGCCCTCTGGCAACCGATAGACCACCGCCATGGGCAGCGGTTTGCCGGTCTCCTTGCTGACCACCTGGACCTGGGTCCCCTGAGCGCGGAAGGGCAGCGTCGCTGCTGAACCCGCCCCGTATTGATGCAGATTGGGCAGATGGTCGGCGCCGATGGCCGGCGCAGTGACCGCCTTCAGCCGAAAGACCGTGTTGTCGGAACGGCCCATGAGACCATCGGCGGCGGTGTTCCAGACAAAGATCTGGCCGTCGGCGGTCATCTCGCCGGTGGCTGGCTGCCAGGCGCCGGGACCGTTCAACGAATACTCGCCGACCAACGTCACGCTGGTCGGCAGCGACTGGCTGAGTGCGACCGTGAACGAAACGACTGTGTGAGTCAGCACGCGCGTGCCGGAAATGATCTCAGGCGCGGAATAGAAGCCGGCCGGGCCGGTCAACGTGGGCCGGTCAACGTACAGCGTCGGCACACCGGCAGCCGCCAGCCGCTCGCTGTGCTGGTTGACAAACAACTCCGCGCCGACCGCCACATCCGCGTCGCCGTCGTTGTCCACGTCCGCCAGAGCCAGCGGCCGGCATGAGTCAACGTTGGTGGCGGCGCAAGACAGATCACCGTTCCACGAAGCCGCGCCGGTCAGCGCACCGCCTTCGTTGCGGTAGATGCGCAAGAGGGTCTGGTCGTTGACCACCAGATCGAGGTCGCTGTCGCCGTCGATGTCGCCCAGCGCGATCTCCGAGGTCGTGCCGGAGTCCAGCGCGGCCCATGTAAACGAGTTGGCCAGCAGCCCGTGGTTGTTGTGGTAGAGCCGCGACGCCTCTTCCTCGTTGCCGACCGCCAGGTCCAGGTAGCCGTCGCCGTCCACATCCCCCCAGGCAATGCTGGACGTCAGTTCCTCTTCGTCAGACCGCCAGACGGGCACCACGCCCAGCCGGCCGCTGTTGTTCAAGTAGAGTGTGTTGGCCTGCCAGCGGTTGCCGACAGCCAGATCCAGGTCGCCATCGTTGTCCACATCGCCCCAGGCAAGGCTGGTGGAATCGTCCGCTACCTGCGACGACCAGGTCGCGCTGATTGGCAGCGCGCCGCCAATGTTGCGATAAACCCGCTCCTCTCCCCAGCATTCCACGCTATCGTCGTCGTTTTCCACGCAATCCTGCGCATTGGCCACAGCCAGGTCCAAGTGACCGTCTCCGTCGTAGTCGCCCCAGGCGACATCCCTGGTGTTATCGGATTCCTCAGATACCCAGTCGGGCGTGCTGTTGAGGATGCTGCCAGCGTTGAGATAGACCTGGTTCTGGCCGCGCTGGCAGTCCGGGCTGCCCGGCGCTGGGCATTGTGAGGCATTGCCGACGGCCAAATCCAGCAGGCCATCGCCGTTGACATCGCCCCAGGCCAGGCTGGTCACATCGCCCGCGCCGCGCGCCGCCAGACCGGCTGGCTCTCCAGCACACCGCCGTCGTTGTGATAGACCACCACAGCCGCGCTGTCGCCGCCGGCCGCCAGATCCATGAATCCATCGCCGTCCATATCGCCCCAGGCGTAGACGGCGGCCTTCATAGCAGACTGACCGCTGCCGCTCAGCAACGCTTCGCTGTCGGTCAACACGAAGCCGTTGTTGCGGTAAATACGGTTCGGCTGCGAGATGTCGTAGCCGACGCCGGCTGCCAGATCCTGCCCGCCGTCGCCGTCGATGTCGCCCCAGGCCAGCCCGGCTGCCGTCAGCCCGTCGGGCGAAGTCCACAATGGCTGCTCAGCGATCTTGCCACCAATGACAGGAAACACCTCGATCGAACAATCATCAGGCGTCACCGTGCAGCTCTTGCCAACAGCGATGTCGGTATTGCCATCGCCGTCATAGTCGCCCAACGCCAGTGAGCGAGGATAGCCAGCCACGTCCGGGCCGACCAGCGGTTGATTTTCAAAAGAACGTCCATCGTTGAGGTAGACCTCGATCCGTTCTTCCTGCGAGACCATCACCAGATCCAGGGCGCCGTCCTCGTCGATGTCACTCAACGCCAATGCCTGAATATCCAGCTTGCCGGAGCTCGACCAGGCGGCGCCGGTGTTTAGGCGACCATTCTCGTTGCGATACAGGCGAGCCGGGCCGGCTTCGTTGCCCACAACCAGATCGAGGTCGTTGTCCGCATCGACATCACCCAGTGCAATCGACGTAGTGTTGTCGCGCTCAGATGAGGACCAGCCGGCTGACGGCTCAAAGGTCTGTCCGTTGTTGAGGTAGACCTGATTCGAGCCGCGATTGCAGTTCTGCCCGTCGCAGGTGATCTCGGTCAAGTTTCCGACGGCCAGATCCAACCGGCCGTCGCCGTCGATGTCGCCCAGCGCGACACTTTGGCTGTCGTCCTGCTCGAGAGAAGACCAGTCGGCGCGCGTGCTCAGCTTGCCCTGCTGGTTGAGATAGAGGCGATTTGAACCGCCGTTGCATGAGATCGAGCGACGGGTCACTACGCAGTCGCGCTCGTTGCCGACAACCAGATCGAGCCAGCCATCGTTGTTGACATCGCCCCAGGCCAGACTGGTCGTCAGATCGCCCTTTTCGGCTGGTGCGCCAGATTGCCAGACACGCGCTGGATCAGTGACCAGCACGCCCTTGTCATTGATGTAAACGCGGTTGGGCTTGCCATAGTTGGCAACTGCCAGATCGAGGTCGCCGTCGTTGTCCACATCGCCCCAGGCTACCGCGCGCGACGGATCAGAGTTCGGCGCGAACCAGTGCAGGATGAATGGCGTGTCGGGCAAGGCCAGGTCGGTGATGAGGGCGCCAGAACTGCCGCCCTCTACCACGAACGGATTGGGCAGGGGCGTTGGAGTTGTGTCTGCCTGTAGCAGACGCGCCGAGGACGGCGCGCTGGCGCTGACACTTAAACCGCCCAGAACCAGCAGTCCAACCGCCACCAACGCGGCCAGCGCGAAAACTCCCAAACGAGAGCGATGGAAACCATGGTCCGTCCTCCCGCTTGCTTCGGGCGTAGGCAACCTATTCATGTGCTGTATCCTCCTGAAACGATGCGCCAATTCTGGCAACTACAGAGTGCGGATAATTGTACGGAGTTTACGGATAAACACAAATCGACTGAAAACGACCGGGGTGTTGAACCGCCCTGCCACGTTTGACACAAACGACGATTGGAACGATAATTTCATGGTTGCCACGCGCCCGCTGCGACTTCGGAAGTCTGCATGCCAGGCCAGGCGGCGCGGCAGAGAGAAACGTCTCATCGAAAGGAATTCTTCAAGAGTCATGAGTTCAGGCAAATCCCCGTCCCAGCGCAAGGCTGCGCCCCGCCAGACCACTGAGCAGCCGGCGCCAGCATCACAAAAGTCTGGCAAATCCGGTAGCCAGAACAGCAAGCAGGGCAACAAGCCAGCCACTAAACAAACCGGCAAGACTGCACAGCCAACCCACAAGAAACGCGGCCCGATGCTAACCGTCGCGTTAGCGCTGATCCTGGCCGACGCCATCCTGACGGCCGTCCTGATGTTCGTCTACCGCAAAGATAACATAGATGAAACCCAGGTGCCGATCTTCCTGGGGCTGGCGGTTGTTGTTGCGTTGCTTGCAGTGGCCGGCGCCGTCGGTATGTGGTTCTGGAAGCGTTGGGCTATCTATCTTTACCTTGTCGCGGTGGCAGGCTCAGTCGCTGTCGGCGTAGTGGCGTATGCCAGCGTCTTCGCTGCTTTTCACACGGTCATTCCGCTGCTGCTGCTGGGAGCAGGTCTCAGCACCAAGAACAGCATCCGCGATTTCAACTAGCGTCTGCTCTGGCCGGTCTTTGCTTGCACCCCGAAGGGGTCGACCGAGCCAGGAATCGCTGCAACGTTGCTTACCCTCACTTCCAGGCCCCACCCCGCGGTGGGGCTTGGCGCGCTCAGCATAGAGTGGTTTGGATGTACGCGTACAGCGATTCGAACCCGCATCGACTAACTTTGCATCAGAACGTTTGACCACAACACAAAAAGGAGACTCACCCATGTCAGTTCGCACATCAGAGGCCGTCTGGAACGGCACCCTCAAAGAAGGCAGCGGCACGATGAAGCTTGGGAGCGGCCGTTTCGAAGGCCCCTACACCTGGGCGTCGCGCTTCGCCGACGAGACCGGCACCAACCCCGAGGAATTGGTCGGCGCGGCGCACGCCGGCTGCTACTCCATGTTCCTGTCTGCCCTGCTAACCGGCAACGAGACGCCGCCGGTAAATATCCACACCGTCGCACACGTCCACCTGACCGCCGGGCCGACCATCAGCCGCATCGATCTGGTCTGCCAGGCCGAGGTGCCCAACATCACCGCCGAGCGGTTTGCCGAGATCGCCGCCGAAGCGAAGGCTAAGTGCCCGGTTTCCAAAGCACTGGCAGCCGTGCCCGAGATCAATCTCGACGCCACGCTGGTCTGATAAATCACGGGGCTGCCAGACTGGAACTGGCAGCCCCGTTTTCTTGGATGAGATACCATGCTGGACTTCAACGCTGTTCGCAGCAAGCAAATCACCATCGACGAATTGTGCCGCGATCTGGATATCGACGACCTGCGGCGACTGACCAACGAGATGCTGGACGCCATGCAGGCGATGATCGCGGCCGCACGGGACGACGACGTGGTCTTCGTGCCGGATGACCCCGACGCTGAGGACACGTATGCCACGGATCCCGACGAGGTGTTGCTGCCCTGGACACTGGGCCATGTGATCGTCCACGTCACCGCGTCCGGCGAGGAGGCTGCTTACCTGGCAGCGGAGCTGGCACGTGGCGTGCCGCTGCGCGAAGGCCGCTCGCGCTACGAGGTTCCCTGGCTTGGTGTGACCACGATCGCACAGTGCCACCAACGCCTGGAAGAGAGCCGTCGTATGCGCCTGGCCAGCCTGGACATGTGGCCGGACCCGCCGCACCTCGACACCTGTTCACCTCGGCGTGGAACAAACGCTCCTACAATGCCATCGTGCGTTTCGTCATTGGTCTGCTGCACGACGACTCGCATCTGGCGCAGATCGTGAAAATCGTCCGCCAGGCACAGCAGGCGCGTGCCGACCTCGCCACTGTCCCCAATAGATGAACGTGACCATTCGACCCGCCGATCCCGGTTCCGATTTTGAGCAGATCGCCAGGCTGCTATCTCGAATAGAGCTGGAGCCGGTTACCGCCGACGATGTGCGCGAATGGGAGCGCCATCAATTGGCAGGATTGGTGCGGCTGCGCTACGTTGCCAATATCGGCCAAGGCATCGCGGGCTACGGGCTGGCACAACATGCCGAGTGGATGGGCACGGACAGATGTCACCTTTGGGTGGCGGTCGATCCTGATTGCCGCCACGCCGGCATCGGCACACGCCTCTTCGATTTTGGCCGGACGTTTGCAGAGCAACATGGCTACACCCTGTTGGACAGCGAGGTGCGCGACGACGACACAGCCAGCCTGGGATTCGCCCAGCGACGCGGCTTTGAAATCAACCGGCACGTATTCGAATCGGTGCTGGACCTCACAACATTCGACGCCAAGCCATTCATCGGTGTCATCGAGAGCGTTCAATCGGACGGGATAGATTTCATCACGCTGGGCGATACAGGCAATGACCCGGCGGTCTTTCGCCAGCTATACGACGTAAACTATCGCGCGGTGCTGGACGACCCTGCCTCCCAGGGCGGGTTCGCATCGTTTGAAGACTTCCGGGCCATCGTCCAAAACGCCCCATGGTTCGATCCCTTCGGACAGATCATGGCCGCCGACGGTGGGCAAATTGTCGGGCTGTCGGCTGTCGGCGTGTTTCAGGACCGTTCACTGGCGCGCAATATGATCACCGGCGTGGAGCGCGCCTATCGCGGACGTAGAATAGGGCTGGCATTGAAGCTGCTAGCCATCGAGTATGCCAGAACGCGCGGCGTGCTGAGCATGATCACCAACAACAACTCGACAAACCGGCCGATGCTGGCCATCAATGAAAAGCTGGGCTATCGCCGTCGTCCCGGCATGTATCGACTGATCGGGCAACTGGAGAACTCAGAACCATGGAATTCAAGCAACATTATGTAGTCTTGCTGCGCGAAGGGCCGACCTGGACCGCCGATGAATCGCCCGAGTTGGACGAGCTGCAACGACGCCATCAGGCGCACCTCGAGCGCGATGCAGCATGCTGGAATGTTGGCGCTGGCCGGCCCGGTGGAACTGCACGCTGACGGCGACATTCGCGGCATCAACGTCTTTCCCCACGATCTGTTTCTGTCGCTGGAGGAACTGAAGCGGCTGGTCGAACGGGATCCAGCCATCCAGATCGGCCGGCTGTGCGCCGAGTACCTGACCTGGTACACCGATCCGTCGGCGGTAGTCGGTCTGCGCGCTGAGGTCTGCGGCTGACCGGGTTGAAACCGTCCCGGAGGCTTGACGGCGTGTCGCAGGACAAGCGCCCACAATCGCGCGGAGTGCGCATCCTCAGATGCGCCGTGTGACGCCCCGGGCGCATCTGAGGATGCGCACTCCGCTGTCCAACCGGTTTTGCTTACACGTGTGACATTTGGTCTCTCAGCCCGCCTACGGTACTATTTGCGCCACCAGAGTTCAGCACAAGCGCGCAACTGAGGCGAGGTCCACATGTCATCAGCCAATCCCACGCATTCCCCACCTGTCTCACGCAGGGCGCAGCTTGCCAATGAGTTTCGCCCAAACCGACTATTCCCCGCGCTGATCGCCGGCCTGATCGTTGGCCTGATCGAGGTCATCTTTGCCGTCTCCTTCTCGACGCTGGTCCTGCCCGGCGAAGCCGCGCCGCTGATCGGGCGTGCGGTTGGGCTGGCCCTGCTGGGCGCCACACTGTCGGGGATCGTCATCGCCCTCTTTGCGACGCTGCGCGGCACCGTAGGTGGCAACCAGGACGTGCCAGCCGCGATTCTGGGAGTGGTAATCGCCGCGGTGCTGGCCGCCATGCCGGCCACGGCCACCGAAGGCCAGACCGCAGCTACCGTCTTCGCCACCATCGGCCTGACGACGCTGGCCACCGGCGCGTTCATGCTGGCGCTGGGGGTCTTCAAACTGGGTAGCCTGATCCGCTTCCTGCCCTATCCGGTCGTCGGCGGTTTCCTGGCGGGCACCGGCTGGCTGCTGGCACACGGTGCCCTTGAAGCAATGCTGCCGGAGGGTCGTCACATCGAGGAATTGCTGCATCCGCAGGAATTTGGTCTGCTGGCGCAAGTGCTGCCCGGTGTGGCGCTGGCGATCGTGCTAACCATCCTCTCACGGCGCGGCAGCGGCCCCATGCTGACAACGGGCGTAATCATCGCCAGCGCAGTGCTGTACCACCTGGTGGCGGCGATTGTGACAGGCGGCAACCCGCAGGCTGCCCACGGCTGGCTCGCAGGACCGTTTCCCGACCGGTCACTTTTGCAACCAGTGACACCAGTCGAGCTAAGCCAGGTGAACTGGCAGGTGATTCTCCGCGAGTCACCCGCCATCGTGGTGATCGTCCTGGTCAGCGCCATCAGCGCTCTCCTCAATGCCACGGGTCTGGAAAGCGCGTCTGGGCAGGATGTCAAGCTCGATCAGGAATTGCGCGCGGCCGGCGCTGCCAACCTGCTCACCGGCTGGTTCGCCGGCATCGTGAACTTCCAGCAATTCTCGTTGTCGGATCTCAACCTGAAGATGCGCGTTGATAGCCGCCTGCCCGGTCTGGTGGGCGCGCTGGTGTGCGCGGGCGTGTTGTTTTCCGGCGCCGGCTTGCTCTCACTGGCGCCCCGGTTTGTAATCGGCGGCGTGCTGCTCTACCTCGGCCTTGAGCTGCTAATCGAGTGGACCGTCGAAACCTATCGCAAGTTTCCTACCATCGACTATGCCATCATCCTGCTCATCCTGGGCGTCATCGCCGTCTTCGGCTTTTTCCAGGGCGTGGCGGTCGGCATCGCGGCGACGGTCGTCATGTTCGTCGTCGCTTACAGCCGGGTCGATGTGATCCGCCGCCGCTTCACCGGCGAGATCCTCAACAGCCGGGTCACGCACGATCCGAAACAGCGGAATTTTCTGAGCAGCGTCGGCGCGCAGATGTATATTCTGGAGCTGCAAGGCTTCATCTTCTTTGGAACAGCCAACTATTTGCTCGAACAGGTGCGGGCGCGAATGCAGCAGCAGCCGGCCACGTTGCGCCATATCTTGCTGGACTTCCATCAGGTCACCGGCATCAATTCGACGGCTGCACTGAGCTTCTCGCGAATGGAACAGGTAGCCGCGCAGCAAGGGGTCACGCTGTTTTTCACAGGCGCGTCGGAACCGGTGCTGCAACAGTTGCGGCACACCGGCATCATCGCGCAGGATCGCCCCACGGTGCGGGTGTTTTCAGACCTTGATCGAGCAGTGGAGTGGTGCGAAGAGGATTTGCTGCCGCGCCAACAAATGGACGCCAGCCTCGACCGGTGGCTTGGCGGCGCAGCTTGCTGAGCTGACAAAAGACAGGCCTGCCGTTGACCAGTTGCTGCAATATCTGGAACGTCAGCAGCTTGCCGGCGGCGAATGCCTGATCCAGCAGGGCGACCCGCCGGACGACATGTACTTCCTGGAGTCGGGCCAGGTTACCGCGCAGATCGAGCAAGCCGGCCATCCGGCGCACAGGCTGGAAACGATGCGCGGCGGGCCAACCGTAGTGGGAGAACTGGGGTTCTATCTGGGGTACGAGCGCGGCGCTTCGGTGGTCGTTGACGAGCCTTCAGTGGTCTACCGGCTAACACGCGCTTCACTGAACGAAATGGAAGACGCGCATCCTGCGGCAGCGTCAGTCCTGCACCGCGCAGTCGCGAACTCTCGTCGCCGACCGCACCGCGCATCTGATCCGGGTGGTAAACGTCCTGGAGGTATAGCTAGTCAGGCAGGACTGCCAGTCGTTGTCCTGCACAAGAGACAAACTGACGCGTCAGCCACTTGGTCGCAAGAGCAGGACTGGCAGTCCTGTCGTATCAGCGCAGTACAATCTCGCGCTGGCGATGCAGCGGCTCCTGCGTGTACAGTGTCCAGTAGTTTTCGGCCACGGCTTCCGGCTCGAGATGCGCGCCAGGTCGCACGAAATCGTTGATCGTGACCATGGCAACGTGGACTCCCTCGACCTCCAGTTCGTCGCCCAGCGCGATGGCGAGGTTACGCAGCCCCGCCTTGCCGATCCCCAGAGAAGCATATTGCAGATTGGGATTGGTCGCCAATTCTGCGCCGGTAAAGATGATTGTTCCGCGGCGACGGCGACGCATCTCAGGTAAGACCTCCTCCACGCTGACGAGCACGCCCACCACGTTGACAGCCAATTCGTTCAACACGGTCGCCGGATCCAATTCTGACGGCTGAACCGGACGGGCGATGGCCGAGTTGTAGACCAGCACGTCAGCGTCTCCCAACTCCTCATGGACAGTGGCAAAGGCTGCCCGCAGCTCAGAAAAATCCCCGGGATGCGCGATGTAACCCGTCGCGTCGATCCCTTCCTCGCGCAGCGTCGCCAGATAACCTGGCAGCAGCGCGCTGCGCCGCGAGATCAACGCAACGCGAAACTGTTCGCTCCCAAACCGGCGAGCGATCGCAACCCCCAGACTTGGCGCAGCACCGACGATCACACAAAGACGTTGGTCCATAATCACGCTCCTTAGTTGTCACTGCTTTGGAGCGCCATTGTACCGTGATCGCAGGCGCTTGGCAAGCGTAATTCAAATTGGATGTGTTTGAAATCTGGTTGAAACTGTCACTGCGAGGAGGCTGCCGACGAAGCAGTCTCGCGGGACTGCTTCGTCGGCAGCCTCCTCGCAGTGACTCAGTCGACCGACTTAGCGTGCACCTTGTCTCATTGGCCGTCCGCCTGGAAACCAACCAACTCATGAGAGCTGTCGCAGAACGGCTTGTTCTGCGACTGGCCACAGCGGCAAAGCAGCGCCCGATTCCCCTCGTAGACTGCACGGCCATGGCCGCCAACCAGTCGGAAGTTGCCCCGCAGCCGCAGCGGCCCGTTGGCCATTGGAATGATGTGCAGCCGCTCATCATCACCACCGGGTACGACGCGCGCCTGGTTCTCGCCCAGTTCGCCGTCGGCGGAAAAGCCTGACTTGCGGTGACGGTTGTCGCAGAATGGTTTGTTCTCCGACGCACCGCAGCGACAAAGCGTCGCGCGGGTCTCGTGTAACGGCTCATCCTCGCCTGGCAGTTCCAGCGTGAAATCGCCCCGGATAAACAGCGGGTAGTTGGCCGGCGTCCAGATGACCGTCAGGTCCTCACCCTCTTCCGCGGGGCCGCCGTCCTTGCGTTCGAAATGCAGCGCGCCGGACGGGCAGCGCAGCACCACCGCGGCCACCTTGTCGGCCGGCTCGTTGGCCGGCTCAACCCAGGGACGTTTGGACGTGTCGAAGACCTTCGGCGCGCCGCGCAGGCACTCAGCCACATGGATGCAGCGCCGCAGCTCGAACGTCACGTCGATATCGTCGCTCCAGTACTGTTTGGCAGGTCCGCTCATCGTCGGTTCCTTTCTATCCTGTGACTACTCAGTGTTCACCGATACGTCACTCCCGCGGAGCCGGGAGTCCAGTACTCGTGAAGAGTAAATTCCCGCCTCCGCGGGAATGACGGGTGAGTTGTTACCTCTACTTCATGAACGTCATATCCACGTAGCACCAACGCCAGGTCTCGCCCGGCTCGGCCGACTGGACGATGGGATGGCCTGTCTCGTGGAAATGGTGCGTGGCGTGCTGATTGGGTGAGTTGTCGCAGCAGCCGACGTGACCGCAGGTCAGGCACATCCGTAGATGGACCCAGTGGCCGCCGATTTTAAGGCAGTCCTCGCAGCCCTCTGCGCTGGGCTGCACCTCTTGAATTTGGTCGATATGTGTACAGGTCACCGGCTATTCCTTTCGTGGCTCAAAGTCGAGCGCGGCTGAGTTGATGCAGTAACGCAGGCCGGTTGGTTGAGGGCCGTCGTCAAAGAGATGGCCCAGATGCAACTCGCAACGGCCGCAGAGAACCTCCGTGCGAACCATGCCGTGGCTGAGGTCTCGCTTCAGCAAGACGGAGTCGGCGTCCACCGGCTCCCAGTAGCTGGGCCAGCCCGAACCGAACTCGTACTTGCTGTCGGAGTTGAACAGCGCTGCGCCACAGGCGCCGCAATGGTAAACTCCGCTCTCCTTGTTGTGGTAATACTTGCCGGTAAACGCCCGCTCGGTCGCACCCTGGCGCAGAACCTGATATTGCTCCGCCGTCAGTTCCTGGCGCCATTCAACCTCGCTCTTGACTACCTTGTCGTTGCTCATAATTGTTGTTCCTTTCTCTGCCTGCTTATCCGCTTCACCGGCGCTCATCTATCCGGTGATCGCCGGCGCCTGGCGCAGATAGGTGTCGTCGTCAAGCTGCAGGAGGACAAAGGCTGCCACGTCTGCTCTGGAAACCTGGCCGGCGGTCAACTTGACATCGACCCCCGCTTTATACGAACCGGTCTCAGGTCCATTGGTCAGACCGCCCGGGCGCACGATGATCCAGTCGAAACCGCTGGCCTTGACCAGCGCCTCCTGCCGTTCCTTGTCCTCCATCGCCTTCTTCAGCACAGTGTTCATCAACATCTTGAAAGCGAAGGGTACCTGATCGCGACTTTCGCCCACGCCCAGCGACGAGACGACGATCAGCCGCATGGGTCTGCCGGCCGCGCTCATCGCGTCGACGATCACCTCGGTGCCGCGCGAGACGATGTAGTCGGGGTTGTTGGAGGTATTGCCGAGCGAGACGATCACGGCATCCGCGCCGGCAACGGTCTCATCGACTTTGGCTCGATCCAGCACGTCCCCCTCCACGACGGTCAGCCGCTCATCCTGAACTGCGAGACGCGACGGATCGCGCACCAACACTGAGACTGAATGCCCGGCCGCCAATGCTTGCTGCACGACCTGCTGGCCGGTGCCGCCGGTCGCGCCAAAAACTGCGATTCTTCATGCTTCAATAGTCCTTTTCTATGGTTTACGCGATTTCAAGACCTGCGAACAGGTCATCCAGGTGCAGACCTGGCGCCGGATCTGGCCAGGCCAGCGCGAAAAACTCCCGGCACAGCAGGTCGCGCATCACGTCAGCGGGCAGCTTACGGAACATGTTTTCGCCGCCAAACTGCGAGGCATGGCACTCCAGAGCGGCCAGCTTGGCATCCACCGTGTCCGGCATCGCCATCGCCACGTTGACCTGCTCGTCAGGCCAGCCCCTGTCGTCCTCATCCGTGCTGTCCCACTGGCTGACATCCTCGCCCGCCGCCGCCAGCTCATCGCGCAGCCTCGCCCAAAACGACTGTGGAAACGCGGCGTAGAACAGCCGCTGCGGCTGCCACGGCTGGCCGTCGTCCGGGAACTGCGCGCCGTCGCCGGCGGCATGAAATGCTGCGACCGTGTGATTGTGGATCGCGATGTGGTCAGGATGGCCGTACGCGCCGCTGGGATCAAACGTTATGACGACCTGCGGGCGCTGCTCGCGGATAATTCCGACCAGACGCCGGACAACTTCTTCCGCCGGCGCGTTGATGTACGCTCTGGGGTCGCCGTTCTGATCAGTGCCAGCCATGCCCGAGTTCGCGATAGTTGAGAAAGACGAGGTCGTGGACGCCCAGATTGCCGGCGGCGCAGCGCAGCTCGTTCTGGCGCACCTGCCACAGCGTCTCGGGCGTCGCGTCAACTCCTGCTGCGATCTCGCCCACATCGCCGTTGGTGGCGCACACGAGACCAACATGCGCGCCGCCGCGGGCATAGTGCGCCAGCGTCGCGCCAGTTCCAAAGGCTTCGTCGTCAGGATGCGCAAAAAGCGCCAGGATACTTCGCTTCATAGTCATTCAATCAATCCTTGTTATTCTGCTCTGCGCCGAATAGATTTCTCCCAAAAAGCTACTGGGAACCGCGGCCAGCTTGCGGGTCGTGCCAAACCCACACCTGCCGGCAAGCTGCTGCCAGCTAGCAAATGAAAGCGGATACGGCACCCAGGGATTTCCGGCGTCCGTATTGTACTCGACAAGCACAATCTGTCCACCTGGCTTGAGGTAGCTCCGCACAAGCTGCACCACCGGCTCTTTGTGGCGGACAAAATGCAGCGAGTTGGCCATGACAATCCCGTCCAGCGGCGGCAGCGTGAGCGGTTTGCTGAAATCAGCGTTGAGATAGGTCACTGCAAGCCGCGGAAAGCGGGCGTGAACGGCAGTCTGCCTGGCGAGCCAACGCACCCGCATCCTTGTCAACCGAGTAAATTTCGCCGTCAGAGCCGATCAGATCGGCCAGCGCCAATGTGAAGGCGCCGTGGCCCGAGCCAAGATCGGCCCACATCTGCCCGCTCCTCACCGCGTCGCGCAACAGAAGACGTGATCAGCGTGGTTCACAGGCGAAATCAACGAATGGCTACATGTTGCCGATCAGCGCCTGGCCGAACTCGCTGCACTTCACCTCGGTCGCGCCTTCCATCAGGCGGGCGAAGTCGTAGGTGACGACCTTCTGGCCCAGCGTCTTCTCGGTGGCGTGGACGATCAGATCAGCCGCCTCGGTCCAGCCCATGTGGCGCAGCATCATCTCGCCGCTGAGGATCACCGACGAGGGGTTGACCTTGTCCAGCCCGGCGTACTTGGGCGCGGTGCCGTGGGTCGCCTCGAAGATGGCGCGGCCGGTGACGTAGTTGATGTTCGCGCCGGGGGCGATGCCGATGCCGCCGACCTGGGCAGCCAGCGCGTCGCTGATGTAGTCGCCGTTGAGGTTCAGCGTGGCGATGATGTCGTACTCAGCCGGCCGCGTCAGGATCTGCTGCAGCATCGCGTCGGCGATGACATCCTTGACGATCAGCCCGCCGGGCAGCACGTGCCACGGACCGCCGTCCAGCGGCGTCGCGCCGAACTCCTCGGCCGCCACCTTGTAGCCCCAGCCCATGAAGGCGCCCTCGGTGAACTTCATGATGTTGCCCTTGTGCACCAGGGTCACGCTCTTGCGCCCGTTGTCCAGCGCGTACTGGATGGCGGCCCGCACCAGCCGGCTGGTCCCTTCCTCGCTGACCGGCTTGATGCCGATGCCGCTGCTGTCGGGGAAGCGGATCTTGGTGACGCCCATCTCGTCCTGCAGGAAGGCGATCGACCTTCTCTGCGCCCTCGCTGTAGGCTTCCCACTCGATGCCGGCGTAGATGTCCTCGGTGTTCTCGCGGAAGATCACCATGTCCACCTGTTCCGGGTGCTTGACCGGGCTGGGCACGCCGCTGAAGTACTGCACCGGCCGCACGCAGGCGTACAGGTCCAGCCGCTGGCGCAGCGCGACGTTGATGCTGCGGATGCCGCCGCCGATGGGTGTCGTCAGCGGCCCCTTGATGGCGACGATGTACTCGTCGATCGCGTCGATGGTCTCCTGCGGCAGCCAGATGACTTCGCCGTAGACCTCGTTGGCCTTGTCGCCGGCGTAGACTTCCATCCAGGCGATCTTGCGCTGGCCGCCGTAGGCCTTGGCCACGGCCGCATCCAGCACCGGCTGGCTGGCAGCCCAGATGTCCACACCCGTCCCGTCGCCTTCGATGAACGCGACGATGGGGTTGTCAGGCACGGTCAGCTTGCCGTCCTGTAAGGTGATCTTCTCGCCCTCAGCGGGCACAACGATCTTCTGAAAAGCCATTGTTTTGAAATGCTCCTTCTAAAATGTATGTTTGCAGGAATATCCTGTTTGTCGCTTCAGTCAGCAAGTGGTTGGCTTATGAAACCTGTTTCAACATTCGCCGGCGGCAAGTTGCACGCGGCAGAGAACTCGTGCCGATGATCGGCAAAGGTGCGGTAACCCCAGTCCCACAGCCTGCGCAAGCCCGGCGTTACCGAGAACAGGTAGAGCGGGTAGGCCCACCAGATGTGCTGCACGGCGTAGCGATAGACCTCAGCGCCGGCCAGTTGCCGGCCGTCGGCCAGCAAAATACGGATGTCGTACACCAGTTCGTCGTGAGCCAGGCCCAGCCGCGGCCCTACCCAGGGTGCCTGCAAGGGCGCAATGTCGAGGCCGGACTTGCGCAGCGTCGGACCCCAGAACGGTATCCACCGTCGGCAGAACCCGCAGTCGTCGTCGTACAGCACCCAGCCGATGGAATGATAAGTTTGCATAAGTTCGCGATCAAAGGCTTTTTAGACACAGGCGGTCCGTGCTCTGCCACCGAAGTATACTTCAACTACCCTGCAGCGACCAACTCGCGACCTGGCTTGCCCGAACTATCAAACGAAGAAGGGCTGTCCCGTCAATGTGCGGGACAGCCCTTTCTACCAACAAAAGCTTGGTTGCCAGACCGCAGAGTCAGTCGGCTGTCTGGCGGATCTGGTTCAGCGCCGACCCCGCCTTGAACCACTCGATCTGGTTCTCGGAGAAGGTGTGGTTCAGCACGGCCTCGTCGGTGGTGCCGTCGGCGTGGCTGATGACCATGCGCACCGTGGAGCCGGGGGCCAAGCTCGGTCAGTCCCAGCAGGCTGATGCGGTCGTCCTCGCGGATCTTGTCGTAGTCGGCCGGGATCGGCGAAGGTCAGCGGCAGCACGCCCTGCTTCTTGAGGTTGGTCTCGTGGATGCGGGCGAAGCTGCGCACGATGATCGCCGCCGCGCCCAGATGCCGCGGCTCCATGGCGGCGTGCTCGCGGCTGCTGCCCTCGCCGTAGTTCTCGTCGCCGATGGCCACCCAGGTCAGGCCGCGCGCCTTGTAGTCGCGGGCGATGTCGGAGTACGCCACGTCGTTCTCGCCGGTGATGACGTTCGTCCCTTGCCGGCAGGATGATCGAACGCGCTGTTCGCGCCGATGAACATGTTGTTGCTGATGTTGTCCAGATGGCCGCGGTATTTCAGCCACGGGCCGGCCGGCGAGATGTGGTCGGTGGTGCACTTGCCCTTGGCCTTCATCAGCACCGGCAGATCGACGCATGTCCTCGCCATCCCAGGCCGGGAACGGCTCCAGCAGCGCGATGCGCTCGCTGTCAGGATCGACAGCCACCGGGACGTCGGAGCGGCTGGCCGGCGGCGCTGCCAGGCCCTCCATGTCGCGGATGAAGCCGTTGCTGGGCAGTTCGTCGCCGGTCGGCGGGTCGAGGCGCACCTCCTCGCCGCTTTCGTTGACCAGCATGTCGGTCAGCGGGTTGAAGTCCAGCCGGCCGGCCAGCGCGAAGGCAGTCACGATCTCAGGCGAGGCGATGAAGCTGTGGGTGCCGGGATTGGCGTCGTTGCGGCCGGCGAAGTTGCGGTTGAAGGAGTTGATGATGCTGTTCTTCTCGCCCTTGTCGACGTCCGTCCGCCGCCACTGGCCGATGCAGGCGCCGCAGGCGTTGGCCAGGATCGTCGCGCCCATCTCCTCCAGCACGCCAAGCTGGCCGTCCCGCTCCACGGTCGCGCGGATCTGCTCGGAGCCGGGGTTGATCAGGAACTGCGTCCGGGCGGTCAGCCCCTTGGCCAGCGCCTGGCGGGCCACGTTGGCCGCCCGGCTCATATCCTCGTAGGAGGAGTTGGTGCAGGAACCGACCAGAGCGGCTGTCAGTTCCACCGGGTAGCCCTTCTCGCCCAACTCCGCTGCCAACGCCGAAATCGGGCGATCCAGATCGGGCGTGTACGGGCCGACCACATGCGGCTCCAGCGTGCTGAGATCGATCTCGATGACCCGGTCGTAGTAGCGCTCCGGGTTGGCCTCGACCTCGGGATCGGGGCGCAGATGGGCAGCGACAGCTTCGGCCAGCTCAGCCACGTCGGCGCGCTCGGTGGCGCGCAGGTAGGTCGCCATGCGGTCGTCGAAGGGGAAGAGCGAAGTGGTTGCGCCGATCTCCGCGCCCATGTTGCAGATGGTGCCCTTGCCGGTGGCGCTGATGCTGCGCGCGCCCGGTCCGAAATACTCGACGATGGCGCCGGTGCCGCCCTTGACGGTCAGGATGCCCGCGACCTTCAGGATGACGTCCTTGGCCGAAGTCCAGCCGTTGAACTCGCCGGTCAGCTTGACGCCGATGACGCCCGGCCAGCGCAGCTCCCACGGCATGCCGACCATGACGTCCACCGCGTCCGCCCCGCCGACGCCGATGGCGACCATGCCCAGCCCGCCCGCGTTGGGCGTGTGGCTGTCGGTGCCGATCATCATGCCGCCGGGGAAGGCGTAGTTCTCCAGCACCACCTGGTGGATGATGCCCGCGCCCGGCTTCCAGAAACCCATGCCGTAGCGGTTGGAGGTGCTCAGCAGGAAGTCGTAGACCTCGGCGTTCTCCTTGACCGCGATGGGCAGGTCGGTGTTGACGCCGAACTGGGCGCGGATCAGGTGGTCGCAGTGCACAGTGCTCGGCACGGCGGTGTCGTCGCGGCCGGCCAGCATGAACTGGAGGATCGCCATCTGCGCGGTCGCGTCCTGCATGGCGACGCGGTCGGGGTTGAACTCGACGTAGCTCTTGCCGCGCACCGGCGCTTCTGCCAACGGCGCCGCCAGATGCGCCAGCAAAATCTTCTCGGTCAGCGTCAGCGGGCGGCCCAGCAGCTCTCGTCCGGCAGCCACCCTGGCCGGCAGATCAGCATACACCTGACGAATCAGGTCGTAATCCATCGTCATAAGTTAATCTCCTCGTCTGTTCTCTCTATTGCGCTCTGGCCGTTCGGCTGACCATACCAGTCGGGAGGCATCAGGTTGTCCCTGTCGTCATTGACAAATAGGTCGCCCTCCCCGCGTGACAAACACTGGGAGGGCGCAAACTGCGCACGGGGCAGCGAAAGTTCATCGGTTGCGCCAACAAAAACGGCGAAAAATCACCCGTCGGCTACCGAAAGATTATACCGTCCCACCAATCGACTGTCAAAGAAAATCAGGCTTTGTCTCACAACAGATCGTCTCCCATCCTCCGGGAGGTTCCGATACCCCCTGGAGATTTCCTCCTACTGCGTGACCTGGAACGCGACAACCCGGCACCCCTGGCTGTCAGCAACCAGCAACACATCGTCGGCCGCGCCGCTGGCGGCGATACCCACCGGCTTCATCAGGCCGGCCTCCACGCCGAACTGGCCAGCGGGCTGGCCGTCCGGGCCAAACAGCAGCACGCGCCGCCCTTCGGGATCGGTGACCGCCAGCCCGCCGGCAGGCAGCCACGCCAGATGCGGACCGTCGAGCGTGCTGGCCCGCGCCGGACCTGTCCAGCGGTCCATGCGTCCATCCACTGCAACCAGTGTCACGACACCGGTCTCAGCCTCGACGAAGTAGAGGTCGCCGCCGGGCGACAGCGCCGCGTCGCTGGGCTGCCCCTTCGCCAGGTCACTTTCCGGCCCGCCAAGCTGGCTGAGCACCGTCCCGGCCGGGTCGAGACGCACAATGCGCAGACCGCCGGTGTCAGCAACGACCAACTGGCCGCCAGGGTCGATCCCGAGACCGCGCGGCCGGTAGAAAGTCAGATTGTCGCCAAAGGTCGCCAGAAGCTGGCCGTCGGGGGTGAAACGCTGCAAATGCTGGCCGACCGCGTCCAGCACCAGCACCGACCCGTCAGGCTCGACGACCAGATCAACCGGCTGCGGCCCCTCAGCGTCCGCGGGAACTGCGTCGTCGCCGCCGGTTGTCCACGCACCCAGCAGGTTGCCATCCCCGTCCAGCCGCACGATACGCCGGTTGCCGGTGTCGGCCACGAAAACCTCGCCGGTCCGCGAATCGACCGCCACACCGCGCGGCGAGGTGAGTTGTCCTTCCTCCACGCCGCAGAAGCCGTAATCCCAAAGTACCTCGGCCTGCAAATCAGCAAAGCTGCCGGCCGACCGCGCCCCTGCGTCAGCATCGGGCGTTTCCGGTCGCTCTGCGGCATCCGGCGCGACCGTCCCCGCGCCTTGCTCCGGCTCATGCTGGAGTTGGGCAATCTCCGGCGGCGGCGGTAAGGTCAGCCCTGCCGGCACGTCGGCGCCTTCCAGCGGGAAGAGATACTGGCTGTCTACCAGCCCACGGCCCTGACCGGGCGGCTGCCAGTAGAGCTGCATCTCGCGGCTGCCGCCCAGTTCGCTGTAAAGCACCTCGATGTCGTGGAAACCCTCGTCAAGCTGGATCTGGCCGCTGCGGTCCTCGGCGCCGTGACTGCCGCCGTTGTCCACCACCAGTTGCTTGTCGATGAAGAGGAACGATCCGTCGTCGGAGCGGGTGCCGAAGGTATACAGCCCGCTGGACGGAATGGCGATCTTGCCGCGCCAGCAGGATGCTGAACGGCTCGCGTAGCGGATTGTTGGGCGCGATCAGCAAATCGTTGCGCACGATGGCCGGGTCGCCCTGCCACTCGCCGTTCGGGAAGTAGTAACCCACCAACCCCTGATCGCCCAGCCGGAAGGCATAGAGCGCGTCGCCGCCCACCACCTGGTCGCTGAACCCCGGCCCGGACCACGCCAGCCGCAGCCGGCCCGGCGCATCGCCCGAGTGGAACTCGACCCGCAGCGGATGGAAGCCGGCCGCGAGGGTTGCGTCCAGTGTGCCGCTGCCGCCCGCCGGCAAGTTCAACCGCTGCTCGCGCCCGATCTGCAGACTGGCCGACTCGCCTTCCGCCGTCAACTCGAAGCTGTAGTCGCCAAACTCCGGCACCAGCAACGTCCCTTCCCAAAGCGCAAAATAGGGCGCGTCCAGCGGCGCAGCGCTCATATCAAGATCGAGCGCTGCCTCGCGCTGCGTATCATCAGGCGCATACACCGGCGGGAAGTTGATGTAGTACTGACCGACGATGCCGCGTGTCTCGGCCAGGTCAGCCGCCGGCACGACGTAGCTCAGGAACAGCAGTTCGTCCGTCTCGGCCCGGTACTCGCTGGCCATGCCGGTCGGGTAGATCTGCTGCATCAGCCCCAGCAGCGGCCGGTCGGCCGGCTCCAGAATGTAGACCAGATCGCCGCCGGTCGCTGACCGATAGGGGAGATCGTCAACGATGTCCAGCGCGCGGTGCGCGCGGTCGCGCGCGATCAGTTTGATGGCCGAGTGATGCTCGAACTGCGGCGTGATCAGCACCGTCGCGTCGGCGGGCAGGGTCGTCAGGTACTCGCCGACGGCCGACTCGTAGGGGCTGAAAGCAGTTTCGACCGACGGATTGGTGGCCTGTTCGCTGAAAAAGACGCGCACGTTGCTGAGCATGATCAGCGCCACGACCAGCGCAACGGCCGCGTTGAACCAGCGCCGCCGCGGCCGCGCCAGGCTGCTTTCCACGCCAGGAAGAACTGATCCGCCACCAGCGCCGTGAACAGGTAGGCCAGCGGCACGATGCCGATGGTGCGGCGCGCGGTGGGCGCTTCATGCGACACCGACAGCACGCTCAGGCTGACGATGCCGACGAACCAGAGGACGTAGAGCACCGGCACCGGACGGGCGTGCAGGGCGTACCAGAGCGCATACGCCAGGCCGAGGACGAACAGGATCGCGACCGCGGTGTCCAGCATCGGCGCGCCGGGCAGGTTGTTGAGCGCCGCCTGGTCGCCCTGCCAGTTGAACATGGTGAGCGTCTTCTTGAGGTTGCTGACCACCGGCTGCATCGTGCCAAGCTGTTCGACCTCGCGCATGACGCTGATGTGCTGGATGCGGCTGGTGAACACCCGCCAGTTTTGCACAATGTAAACGCCCAGCGGCGCGACGCTGACCAACGCGGCGCCGGCCATCAACGCCATGCCTTCGATATCGTGGCGCAGGCTGGCGCGATCGACGACCAGCACGCGCACGATCCAGAAGATCAGGAACGCGGCCACGACGAACGGCACGACGCGGAAGGCCGTGTAGGTGTTCATGCCGAAGGTCAGCGCCACGCCGGCCAGCGCCCAGTAGCGCACGCCGTCCCGTGCGCAGCGCGCGCAGCAAGAAGAGCGCCAGCAAGATCATAGCCAGCGGCTGCAGGATCAGCTCGTAGACGATGCGGCTGAAGGTCAGATGCCAGCGCGATGCTGCCAGCAGCGCCGTGCCAACCAGCGCCGCCCGCCGGCCATAGAGGTCGCGCGCCAGGAAATAGAAGGCCAGCACCGTCAGCACGCCAACCAGCGCCGCCACGACACGCATCTGCACCACGCCGACGCCCAGCAGCTTGAAGCTGAGCGCGATCAGATAGGTGAAGAGCGTCGCCTGTCCCTCGTTTGTTTCAGCGTAGGGCAGGTAGCGCGCGCCCTCCAACCAGCGTAGCGCATCCAGCCCGTTGTTGCACTCGTCCGACTGGCAGCCGTTGGGGAATGTATTTATCTGGTAGAAGCGCACCCCTGCGGCAAACAGCAGGATCGCGACGAGGATCAGGATGTCCCAGTGGTCGGCGAGGAGGGCGCGGGGGGTGGCACGTGGGGAGTGGGGAGTGGAGGCTGGGGACTGGGGGATGGGGACTGGGGGATGGGTGATTTCTTCAGCGCCAGAAGAAGCGCTGTCAGTAGCGGCGACGGTTTCGTCGTCGCTAATCTCAGGCTCCAATTCTTCGCCCGCATCTCCGCCTTCCTCGATCTTCGCGGTTTCCCTCGTTTCCTTTACTCCCCTGGTTTCCCCAATTTCCGTCAGTTCCTTGCTATCCCTCTTTTCCTCTCCTTCCCTCTCCTCCTCGAAAAACGCACCTGCCACAAACAAGACCGTCGCGACCGGCCAGAGCAGCAGCCCAGCGATGCTGCCAAGGTCCAGCCAGAGCAATGCCAGCGCGATCAGGCCGAGGATCAGCCCGACCAGCGTGACGAGGCGGCCGCGCGGCTGCCAGCGCGGTGAAATCAGCGCCCGCGGCGCGGCAGGACACGCGGCGGGCGCGCGCTGAGGGCGAAGATCACCCCGGCGATGATGAAAAGAATGAGCGCGTCGCGTGGAATCCCCGGATCGGGGCCGGTGAGCATACGTTGCGCCCACAGGCCGGCGAGAAGTGCGACGAACAGTCCCAGAAGTCGATTCACGGCAGGATCATATCGAGAGACAAATTGCGAGGATCATACAGCAGGCCCGCGACGCGCTTCAAAAACGGGCGTCGCGGGCCTACTATGCACCAAGCTGGCAAGTCTGTCAAACCCGCGTCCGTGTCGGCTTGACGAGCTGACGACAGGCCGCCTGCTTCCCCGGATTAGCGGCGCGGCCGGCGGGTGTAGCTGTCTTGCAGCACCTGCACGGTGTTGCTGCCGCGGTTGCCGACGTAGACCCGGTTGGTCGCGGGGTTGACGCCGATCATGCCGGGGTTGTCTCCAACTGTGACGGTGTTCAGCACTGCCATCCCCGGCCCGTCGATCACCGTCACCGTGTCGTCCGCGCTGTTGGCGACGAAGACGTGGCCGGTGGTCGTGTTGACCGCGATGCCCGTGCCGCCATCGACGCCGCCCGCGCCCACCATCACCGTGCCGATTCGGCTGGCGCCGCTGGGCGCAAGGCTGAACACGGCCACGCGGTCGGGGTTGCTGCCGCCGACCGAGATCAGCGCATACAGCCGGTGGCGCACCGCGTCCACAGCGATCGCGTACGGCTCGCCCTGCACCGCGAAGGTCTGGCCCCACAGACGGGTGTTGCTGGTGGTGTCCACCACGACGACGTTGCCCGTGTCGCGGCAGGAAACGTACGCCCGCTGCAAGCCCGGATCGACCGCGACGCCCAGCGCGCCGGCTTCCGCTTCGACGGTCATGATCAGCGCGTTGGTCGCGCCGTCGATGACTGCCAACCGTCCGCCGTCGTGCAGGCTGACATAAGCCCGGTTCAGTATCTCGTTCACGGCGACGTAGGAAGGCTCGCCGTAGCCCAGGCTGCTGAAATAGACCGTCCCCAGCAGCGCCCCTGACGAACCATCCAGCACCCACAGCGAGTCACCGGCGTAGTTGGAGACGTACACCTTGCCGGTCGTGCTGCTTGCCGCGGCGCCGAACGGCTCGCTCCCGGTGTGATAGGACGCCAGCACCGCGTTTGTCGCGCCGTCGATCTTGAACAGCCGGTCAGTCGTCTTGCTGGCAACATAGACGCGGTTCGTCTGCACGTTGACCGCGATTCCCTTCGGGTGCGGGATGCCAGGGATGGTCGGCAGCGGCGTGCTGCTGGGTGTGGCCGTCGGCGTGGCAGTGGTGGTTGGCGTCACAGCGACTTGCCGGTTCTGAAAGGTCACCTCGGTGCACTGATCGCCGGCCGTCACGACGATCAGCACTGACGGAGGAAACACTGGCGTCCACCCCGGCTGCACCACCTCCGACACCATGTAGCGGCCCTCCGGTACGCCGTCGAAGCGATAGTTCCCCAAGCCGTCGGTGACTGT
This sequence comes from uncultured Chloroflexia bacterium, assembly GCA_963707275.1. GTDB lineage: Bacteria > Chloroflexota > Anaerolineae > JAAEKA01 > JAAEKA01 > JACKBK01. The sequence goes on along the minus strand of CAVPPH010000013.1, from coordinate 253,823 downwards.
GCTGCGCGGTGTGCTGCCGTTGGCCGGCTGTAGGATGATCGTCCAGCCCGGCAGCCCGCTCATGGTCGTGTCGATCTTGCGGCCACTGACACAGCCAGCCCCGACCGGTGTCGGAGTAGGCGTGCCTGATGTGGGCGTCGGCGGGGGTGGGTCCGATGTTGGCGTCGGCGTTGCCTGGGTTGCCTTCTTCAGCAGGATTGGGAGATAAAGAAGACCAACTCTGGGCCGCTGGCCGAAGTCAACAGTGATGGTCTGGGCAGTCAGAAGCGCGCCGGTCTGAGTGGTGGGCGTGGTCGGCGCGTAGCCGGGCAGCGTCGAAGCAGTGACGGTGTATGCGCCCTCCGGCATTATCGGCCACGAGAGAATGCCAGTCGCGTCGCTGACATCCGAGTCGCTCTCGCCGTACTCGTTGCTCCAGGCAACGGCCACACCGCCCAGCGGCGCTTCGTCGGGATCCCATGTCCCGTTGTCATTCAGATCTTCGAAGGTGCGCGCCAGCAGCGCGCCAAAGCAGCGGTTGCCGATCTCCACCTGTGCCGACTGGCCGTCCGCCAGCGTGACCTGCGGCGGATAGGGATCGGTGGTCGGCAGGCAGGCCAGCGGGAATGTCTCGGTCACGGCGTAAGTCGCAGCTGGCGGATTGATCCACGTCACACATCCATCCGACCCGGTGACACCGCTGTCGCTGTCACCCAAGTCGTTGAGATATGCGAGCTGAACGCCCGCCATCGGGCCTTCGTCGCCGCCCTGCGCTCCGTCGCCGTTGCGATCGTTGAACTTACAAGCCGTCAGCGTAGTAGCATCAGGCGTGACCTGGTGCTCGCTGAGCACGCTGGTGCCAGCGCTGATCTGCCCCTGCGAATTGGATAACGGCGCGGCCGCGGTGGCATGCAGGCTGATAATCACCAGCAGCAGCAGACTGCCCGCCGCAACGCCGGCCGGTAGTAACCATCGCAAGGCAGCGCGCGATTTCATGGTTGCCTCCTGCGAACCCCGATGTCATAGAACAGCGACAGATTATCGCTCAGGCCGTTGCCAACATAGACCGCGCCGTCGGTCGGGTTGACCGCGATGCCGTAGGGGAACGTACCAACAGCCTGCGTCCCGACGACGTTGTTGCTGTCGCCATCCAGTATGCTGACGTTGTTCGACGCCGAGTTGGTGACGAAGACCCGATCGGTTGCCGGATTAACCGCCACACCGCCTCCGCCGGCCGACCCGCCGGAAGGCAGGCTGGCAGTGTTGAGCAGCGCCAGCCCATTGCCGCTGGCCGAATAGACCTGAACAGCGTTGACGCTCACCGCGCTGGTCGCCAGAACAACATACAGCTTGTTGTTATAGTTGTTGAAGCCCAGCGCGAAAGGCACTGCACCCAACGGCGACGGCGTGACGCCTTGCCCGGCAATAACGTTGCCGGCGCCGTCGAAAGTGACGATCTTCTGATTGTCGCGGTTGCTGACATAGACGCGGTCGAGGCTTTCGCTAACTGCCAGCCCGAACGCGCCGGCGTTGACGCCGGTGCTGGCGCTGTTCAGCAGCGCGTTGGTTGCGCCGTCAAGCACGTACAGCATGTTGGCAGCGTGACTGACGGCGTAGACGCGGTTGGTCTGCGTGTTGACTGCAACGTAGGTGATCTCCGGCGCCAACGGCACAGTGGTCACAACCTGGTTGGTCACGCCGTCGATCACCGTCAACGAACCGCTGCCGAAGTTGGCGACGTAGACGCGACCGGTGGCGGGATTGGCTGCCACGCCAAAGGGCAGGCTCGCCCACCGGCAGTTCAGCCAGCACCGATTGATCGCTGCCATCCAGCACGAAAAGCGTACCGGTGTTCCGGCTGGCGACGTAAACGCGGTTGGTGGCCGGGTTGACAGCGATGCCGTTCGGTGCGTCCAGTCCCGGAACAGCAATCGGCGTCGCCGTCGGCCCGGTCGGCGTCGGCGTGTTGGTGACCGTCGGCGAAGGTGTGATCGTCGGCGTGTTGCGGTCGGCCGTCGGCGTCGCTGGTTGGCGTTGGCGTAGATGTGGCCGAGGCGGTCGGGGTTGGCGGCGGGGCGTAGCGCACCAGCAGCATGGGCAGCCACGGTCCGAAGTTCGCCACCGGGGTCGTGTCGTCGATCAGGTTGATGTCGTAGCCCAGGCAGTCGCCCCGGCCGTAGAAATCACGCGTGCGCAGGTAAAACTGGCCATCTGCCGGCGCGGTCCAGACGATCTGCGACGCCAGCGGCTCGGGCGATCCAGGATAGTCGTCGTTGAACGCCAGCACGGTGGCGCCATCGGTGTCGTACAACCGCAGCGTCGTGTCGGTGTCCAGCAGCAGGTTGAAGGTCGTCGCGGTGTAGACGCGGCCGGCGGTGGCCTGGAAGAACTTCCAGTCCTGGTCGCCCACCGGGTCGAAGGTGTGCCGCTGGGCCGCGCCGTCCGGCAGGATCGGCTTCGCCTGCGCCGGATCGTTATCCGGCTCGTACTGGTCGGGACAGATGCCCTGCAAACGCGTGCTTGGATCAGCCGAACGCAGCAGCGCTCCCGACGACGCCGGAACCACCGTCACAGCCAGGGCAACGAAAACAAGTACCAATACCAGCAGAGCAAAAGAATATGTTTTAGACACGAGCGCCTCTCTCGGTGAATGATGGGGAACGGAGCCGCGGCAAGCGAAAAGCGCGATCGCAGCTATCACATGAACAGACGCACAAAGGGAAGGAAAAGTAACGGGAGGGGATGCGCGGCCTTGTGCATCCTGGCGCTACCTTGTGGTATACTAACGGGCAAAGGCTTCACCACAGGAGCAACCTATGAGAAAGATCGCTGTAGCCCTGACCAAAGGCGGCGTCGGCAAGACGACGACCGCCGTCAACCTGGCGGCCGGCCTGGCGCTGGCCGGCCAGACCGTGCTGCTGATCGACGTCGATACCCAGGGCCAGGCCGGCCGCTCGCTGGGCGTCGCCGCGTCCGGCGGTCTGGCCGAGTTGGTCGCGGGCGAGGGCACGCCGGCGCAGTTAGCGACGCCGGCGCGCGACAATCTGGCCGTGCTGGCGGGCGGCAAAGGCCTGGCCGGGCTGAAACGAGTCATCGCGCGCAAGGATTTCGGCGGCGAACGCACGCTGGCGGAAGCGCTGGACGCGCTGGACGGCCGCTACGACTACGTGATCGTCGACACCGCGCCCGGCTGGGATGTGCTGACCGTCAACGTGCTGTTCTACGTCGACGAGGTGCTGGCGCCGGTTTCCCTGGAGGTCATGACGTTACAGGGGCTGATGGAGTTTTCACAGAGCATGGCCAGCATCCAACGCTACCGCGAGGGCCTGACGCTGCGCTATGTCGTGCCGACCTTCATGGACCGGCGCGTGCGCAAGTCGGAGGAGATTCTCGGCCAGCTCCACACCTACTTCCCCGGCCAGACGTGCGAGCCGATCCGCTACAACGTGCGCCTCTCCGAAGCCCCCGGCTACCGCCAGCACATTTTCGAATACGCGCCCCGCTCAGCCGGCGCCGAGGACTACGGGCGACTGGTAGAAAGGATCATGCAAGATGACGCGCAAGGAAACGCCTGACGTACTGGGCGAGCTGCTGGCCGGCCCGCCGGTCGACGCCGACAGCCCCGCTCAGCCTGCTCAACCAACTCCGCCGCCGAAGCCGCGCGCCAGTCGCTCGGCAGGCGCGACTGGCAGTAAAGGCAAGCAGGCCAAGCAGCCTGAACCCGCACCGCCTGCCAAAGGTTGGGACTACCTGATCGTCTCGTTCAGTAACCACCGCGGCTGGCGGCCGCGCTACATCAACGGCCAGGAGATCCGCAACTGGAACCAGGCGCCGGTGATCCACGACTATCTGGCGCAACTGGGCGAGGACGGCTGGGAGATGGTCGGCGCGGGCGGCGGCAAGTCGCTCTACGGCGCCAGCGACTATTACCAGTTGTTTCTGAAGCGCGCCAGGAAATAGCAGGCACGACTCATCGGCTCGTACTCGTACTCCTACTCGTCCTCGTACTCTTTCCGGACGAGTAGGAGTACGAGTACGAGCAGGAGTACGAGATAGCGAATGGCCGGCGAAAAGATACTGATTGTCGAAGATGAGCGGGCGGTGGCCAGGGGGCTGGAATATGGACTGACTGCCGAGGGCTTCAGCGTCCTCTGGGCGCGCACGGGCAATGAGGCGCTGGCCCTGACGCGTCGCGAAACGCCGCATCTCATCGTGCTGGACATCCGCCTGCCCGACATCAGCGGCTTCGACGTCTGTCGCACGCTGCGCAGCGAGGGCAAGCGCCAGCCGATCCTTATGTTGACAGCGCGCGACGAAGAGGTGGACAAGATACTGGGGCTGGAGCTGGGCGCGGACGACTATCTCGTCAAGCCCTACAGCCTGCGCGAGCTGGTGTCACGCATCCGCGCGCTGCTGCGGCGAACCTATGGCGACCTCGCGATGCCCGCAGCGGATGCCCGGCGGCTGGCCTTCGGCGCGGTCGAGGTCGATCTGGAGCGGATGCTGGTGACCCGCCGCGGCCAGCCCGTCGAGTTGACACCTATCGAGTTTCGCCTGCTCCGCCACCTGGTCAGTCAGCCCGCCCGGCCCGCCAGTCGTGAGCAGCTCATTGAGGCCATCTGGGGCTACGACAGCGACCTGGGCAACGACCGCACCATCGACGTCCACATGCGTCACCTGCGCCAGAAGCTCGAGGACGACCCCTCCGACCCGCGCTGGCTGGTGACTGTGCGCGGCGTCGGCTACAAGTTCGAGCCGTAGAGGCGAAGACGTCCGACTTCCAGCACTGTTAAGAAATCTTAACACCTTCTAAATCACTTCCTTGCACTTGCCTGCTATCCTGATCGTTGGGTAGATGACCCGAACATTTGAATGGAGGCTGAGAAGATATGAGACACAAGAGATTGTTTATTGTGCTGGCCGTGCTGGCCCTTGTTACCATGGTTGGCGCGACGGCGGCGTTTGCTGCCAGCAACGCGGTGCAACAGAGCCAACAGACTGCGACTGACGAAGTCGGTCTGGTGATCGTATCCGTCGATCCTGACGGCCCGGCCGCGGCGGCCGGCGTTTCACGCGGTGACATCCTGCTGGCAATCGGCGCACAGGAAACTAACAACGCGAGCGATGTGGCCACGGCGGTGGCTGACCTGACCGCTGGCGACAAGGTCGATCTGGTGGTGACCCACGGCGACGACGAGCGCACCCTTTCCGTGACTGTTGGCGAGCAAAACGGCCGTGCATACCTTGGTATCCAGCCGTACTACGGTTTCGGGCAGCAGGCCATGCCACGAACTGACCGGTTCATGCCGGCCGCGGCTGACGGCGCGCTCGTGATGGATGTTGTCGCTGACAGCCCGGCTGCATCGGCAGGCCTGCAAACCGGCGACGTGATCCTCTCGGTGAACGGCGAAGCGCTGGCCGAAGACACCACGCTGGCCGACGCGATCGGCGCGCTGGCGCCTGGCGACACAGCGACGCTGGAAGTTCAACGGGCTGGCGAGGACGCCAATCTGTCGCTGGATGTTACCCTGGCTGAAAACCCTGACAAGGCCGGCGTAGCCTTCCTCGGTGTTCAGTACGGGCCGGCGATGAGGACGACTATGGAAACCATGCCGTTCGGCGACGGCGAGATGCCCTTCTTCCATGGACGCGGGATGCCTGCGCCTGGCGAGATGCCGGGGCTTCAGGGAATGCCGGACTTCGACTCGGTCGAGTCGGGTGTGGCCGTTGTCAGTGTCGCGGCAGGTAGCCCTGCCGAGGCGGCTGGCCTGGCTAAAGGTGACATGATCGTGGCCGTTGACAGTCAGGATGTTGCGACCCCCGAAGATGTGGTTGCCATCGTCAGCGATATGAAGCCGGGCGACACCGTCACACTGTCGGTGCAGGCTCAGGATGCTGAAGAAGCCAACGATGTCGAGGTGACGTTGGCCGCGCGACCGGACGACGCAACCCGCGCCTACCTGGGCGTCTCGCTGGGCACGTTCCGGTCGATGCGTTCGCAGCAGATCGTTCCGGGACAGGGTCAGTTCCAATTCGAGCTGCCTTCCGACCAGGGCGACGGCACAACGCCTCCCAGCCAGGGACAGACGCCGTCACTGCCGGATCTGCTTCAGCAACTCTTCCCCGGCATGACTTCGCAGCAGAATTCCTAACGACCTTCCAGGTGACAGTCACTTTCGGAAAGTGACTGTCACCTCCGCGCAAGTGCCGGTCACTGCCGAAAAGTGACCGGCACTGCTTACCTCCCATGTTTCACTCGATCCGCTGGCGACTGGTTGCAAGTTTCGTCGCCGTCACACTGCTGACGGTCGGCTTGATCGGCGTGCTCGCGCTGGCGCTGTTTCAGCGCCAGACCACCGGCCAGGAACTCCAGTTCATGCGCGCCAACGCCGACGCCGTTGCGCGCCAGGCAATGCTGTTGATCGAGACCCGCAGCGGGCGCGCCAGCTTGCAGCAGTTGGCGCAGACCTCCGCCTTTCTCAGCAGCGCGCAGATCCGCATTCTCGACCGCGACGAGACAGTGCTGGCCAACTCGGGTCTGGACGGGCAGGAACAGGTGTATCTCTGGCTGCCTTCGCTGCTGGAGCAGCTTCCGGGGCTAGACCTGGAGGAAAGCGACCTGGGCGCGCTGCTGCTGGACCCGGCGTTCCAGGACATAGCCCCGATCCGCGGCCCACACGGCTTCACCACGGTCCCGCTGAGCGATCTGCCCCCCGGCGCCGAGTACACCGTGATCCGCCAGGTTGACACCCCCTGGGGCCGGCAGATGGTCTTTGAGACCCGCCGGGTGCCGCAGCCCAATGAGCAGGCAGTCCAGTCGCCTGACCAGCAAGCGGATTCGTCCGGCTCGCCCGCCGCCGTGGTACGCCAGCCGATCGGCGACCCGTCCGACCCTTCGGGTTATGTCGAGCTTTCCAGCGATCTGGAGTTTGGCGCGCAGTCGCTGGCAACGGCGCGACGGGCCTTTTTTTTGGCAGGGCTGGGTGCAGCCTTGCTGGCGCTGCTGGCCGGGCTGGTGGTCAGCCAGACTTTGTCCGCGCCCATCACCGAGTTGACCGGCGCGGTGGGCAAGATGAGCGCCGGCGACTTGCAAGTCCGTGCGCCGGTTACCAGCAAGGACGAGATCGGCCAGCTTGCCCTCGGATTCAACGAGATGGCAGCTCGCCTGCAGGCCAGCTTTGGCGAGCTGGCTGCCGAACGTGACGCGCTGCGCCGGTTTATCGCCGACGCGTCGCACGAACTGCGCACGCCGATCACCGCGCTGAAAAGCTTCAACGAGCTGATGCGCGGCCCGGCGTTGAGCGACGAAGACGCTCGCCAGGAGTTCATGGACGAGAGCGCCGTGCAGATCGACCGGCTGGAGTGGATCACCGCCAACCTGCTCAACCTGTCGCGGCTGGACGCCGGGCTCGTCGATCTGGATTTGCAGCCTTGTGCCGCGGGTGAGATCGTTGAGGCGGTCGTCAGTTCCTTCCGCAGTGTGGCGCAGGCGAAGCAGATCGGACTGGTCAGCACGCCGGTGGACCCCGCGCTCAGCATACGCTGCGACCGGATGCGTATCGAACTGGCGCTGTCCAATCTGGTGGACAACGCGCTGAAGTTCACGCCAGCCGGCGGGGAAGTGACCGTAGGTGCGGAACAGCGCGGCGAGGTAATCGCGCTGTGGGTTGCCGACAGCGGCGCGGGCATCGATCCCGCCGACCTGCCCCGCCTCTTCGATCGCTTCTACCGCGGCAAGAACAGCGACGCCCCGGGCAGCGGCCTGGGATTGGCCATTGTCCAGGGCATCGTACAGGCCCATGGTGGCAGGGTGACGGCATCCAGCGAGCCGGCTGAGGGCAGCCGGTTCACGATTGAACTACCGGGAGAGACTTCAGAAGTCGCCAACTGACGCTGTTATCAAATTCCAAACGTACAATCGACCTCTGGCTTGGGACTGGCGACTTCCGAAGTCTGGCGAAGCCTTAGCGCAGATCGCGTCCGAAGGGGAAGAGCGCCAGCGGGATCAGTTTGATGTGCTGCAAGGCAAAGGGGATGCCGACGATGGTGATCGCCAGCAGCGCGGCTGATGCCAAGTGCGCCAGCGCGATTCCCCAGCCGAATAACACCAGCCAGAGCACGTTGAAGATTACCCGCAGCGCGCTGCTGCTGTTGTCGGTCTCCACGATCTCCTTGCCAAAGGGCGCGAAGGTCGCGATTCCCAACTTGATGTTTTGCAAGCCGAAGGGGATGCCGACGATCGTCAGACACATCACCAGCCCGCCGACGATATAGCCCAGTCCGGCGATCAACCCGCCGAAAACCAGCCAGATTACGTTACCCAAAAACGTCATTTTTCACCTCAGTTCAGATCTGGTGCGCCGCGTTCGTCCGGCTATTGCCGGCTCGCCGCGCGCAATCGCTTCCATCTACTCTACGGGAAGGGGCGCGAAAAGTTGCGCAAACGCCGATTACCCGGTTTGGCGACCCCGCGCTATAATCAGCCTCTGACACACGTTCCCAGGTCGCGCTTCACCCGTCACCCGCTGCGCAACACGCAATACGCACCACCCAACTCAACCTATGGTCATCGGACTAGCAACCCTCGAACTGAGCATCCCCGTCAACGATTCGCTGAAGGGCAAACGCAGCGTCGTCAAGCCGCTGATCGCCCGCCTGCGCAGGGAATTCAACGTCTCCGTGGCCGAAGTCGATCTACTGGACAGCCACAGCACAGCGATCATCGGTGTCGTCTGCGTCTCCAACGACACGGCCTACGCCCACGGCCTGCTGATGAAGGTCGTTGAGCGAGTGGAACGCTGGCGCATCGATGCCGATCTGGTCGACTACGAGATCGAGCTGATCGAGTAGCCGTCCCACAGCCTGATCCCATGTCTTTGCAGCTATCTGACGATTTCAGGCGCCGCATTGCCGGCGCGTTCGGCGAGGCCGGCCGCCAGTGGCTGGACCGCCTGCCCGCGCTGGTGGATGAATACGCCGAGCGCTGGTCGCTGACCATCCACCCGTCCTTCGAACCGTTGAGCTACAACTTCGCCGCGCCGGCTACGGGGCCGGATGGGCAGGCAGTGGTGCTGAGGGCCGGTGTGCCGCGTCCGGAGCTGGACTGCGAGATCGCCGCGCTGCGCATCTATGCCGGTCGCGGCAGCGTGCTGTTGCTGCAAGCCGACGCGAAGGATGGCGTCATGCTGCTGGAGCGGATCGAACCGGGCACGACGCTCAAGACTGAACCGGACGACGAGCGTGCGACCGGGATCGCGGCGCAGGTGATGCAATCGCTTTGGCAACCGCTGCCGGCCGGCCATTCCTTCAAACATGTGACCGAGTGGGCATCTGGGCTGGCTCGCCTGCGCGCCCGGTACGACGGCGGAACCGGCCCGCTGCCGGCCAACCGCGTCGCGCTGGCCGAGAACTCTTCGCCGACCTGTTTTGCTCCGCCGCGCCGGCTGTGCTGCTGCATGGCGACCTGCACCACGAGAACATCCTGGCCGGCAGCCGAGCGCCCTGGCTGGCCATTGATCCACAGGGCGTCGCCGGCGAGCCAGCCTACGAAGTCGGTGCGCTGCTGCGCAACCCGATGCCAGAGGTCGCCGCGTGGCCCGATCTGGCGCGCATCCAGCGCCGCCGCGTCGATCAACTGGCAGAGATCCTCGGCTTCGACCGACAGCGCATCGCTGGCTACGGCGTCGCACAGGCCGTGCTGTCGGCCTGGTGGACGCTGGAAGACCACGAGCAACTGGACGGGGCTGCGCTGGCCTGCGCCGATGCCCTGGTGCCACTGTTAGCAGATTGACATGTCAGGCAGTTGACAGTCCGACCGTTACCGTCTAGACTTTGGACAGGCGCGCTGTATGATCGAACGTTTCATGCGTGCCGCTAATGCAAAGAGTTTCCCTTCTTCCCGGAGAAAGCGATGACCCAAAACGACAAACCAAACCGCACCGTGCGCGCCGGCAGAAGACGGCCTGCGGGTTCGAGCGATTCTGGCGAGCGCGAGCGCGCCAGCGCCCCGCAACGCCAGCAACCCAGCAGCTCCGGCAGTCAGCCGCCGAGCAGCGGCAGCGGCGGGGGTTCCTACAGCTCAGGCGGCAGCCCGCGCCCGCCCATGTTGCCAGGCGGCGGGCGTCCCATGAGCCTCGCGGGAATCGCCATCATAGTCGTCATCGCGCTGTGCGCGTTCGTCGCCTTCTCGCTGCTTGGCGGCGGGGACGATGGCGGCACGAACGTCGCGCAGCAGGATAGCCAGCCGGTCGCCACACAGAAACCATTACCAACGCGCGTGCCGCCGACGCCTGCCCTCGCGCTGGGGCAGCAGAATCAGCCAGCTAACGCGACCGGCGGCGGCGACACCTGGACCGTAATGCTCTACCAGGACGCCGACGACAAGATCCTGGAAGAAGACATCTACATCGACCTCAACGAGGTGGAGCGCATCGGCTCCAGCGACAAGGTCAACATCGTCGCGCAGATGGACCGCTACAAGGGCGGCTTCAGCGGCGACGGCAACTGGACCGGCGCCGCGCCGGTATTACATCACGCAGGACAACGACCTGGAACGCATCAATTCGCCCATAGTCGGCGACCTGGGCGAGGTCAACATGTCCGACGGCCAGACGCTGGTGGACTTCGTCACCTGGGCGGTCGCCAATTATCCTGCCGACAAGTACGCGCTGATCCTGTCTGACCACGGCATGGGCTGGCCAGGCGGCTGGAGCGACCCCGACCCGCGCAGCAGCGGCGACCGCAGCATCCCGCTGGCAGCCGCCATTGGCGACCAGTTGTACCTGATGGAGATGGACGAGGCGCTGGGCGAGATCCGGGCGACCACCGGCATCGACAAGTTCGAGTTGATCGGTCTGGACGCCTGCCTGATGAGCCACACTGAGGTATTCAACGTCCTGCAAGAGCACGCCCGCTACGCCGTCGCGTCGCAGGAAACGGAACCGGCGCTGGGCTGGGCCTACACCAGCTTTCTCAATCAACTGGTGAACACCCCCAGCATGAACGGCGCGGGGCTGGGCGCGGCCGTGGTGGACACCTACATCCGCGACGACCAGCGCATCACCGATGACCGGGCGCGGCAGCGATTTGTTGGAAGCGGCGCCGCATCTGCCGCCCAAATCGCGCGCCAACTGGAGAGCAGCATCACCCTGGCGGCCGTTGACCTGAGCGTGATGCCTGCCTTGAACGCGGCGGTCAACCAGCTTGCGCTGGCGCTGCAAGGTGCGGATCAAGACGCGGTGGCCAAGGCGCGCTCCTACGCCCAGCCGTTCACCAGCATCTTCGGCAGCGACGTGCCAGCGTCCTACATCGATCTGGGGAACTTTGCGCAACTGGCAGCGCAGCAAACGCGTGATCCGGCGCGTCGCGCAGGCCGGCCAGGGCGTGCTGGACGCGCTGAGCAACGCCGTGATGGCCGAGAAGCACGGCACGAAGAAACCGGGCGCGACCGGCTTCTCGATCTACTTCCCCAACTCGCAGCTTTATCGCAACCCGGCCGCTGGACCGCAGTCCTACACGGCCATCGCAGACCGCTTCGCCGCCAACTCGCTGTGGGACGACTACCTGGCCTTCCACTACACCGGGCGGCGCTTCGAGGCAGGCGATAGTCAGTTGGTCGCTCCTGATCGCAGCCAGCCGGTCGAGGCGCCCGGCGCGGGCCAGATCAGTCTTGGTCCGGTCGAGCTATCCGGCAGCGTGGCGGCACCTGGCCAGCCGGTGCTGATGACCAGCGTGGTGCGCGGTGAGAACATCGGCCAGATCTACTTCTTCGCCGGCTACCAGGACCAGCAAGCCAACTCGATCTATGTGGCTGACACCGATTTCCTCACCAGCGCGGACACGCGCGAGGTCAGCGGCGTCTACTACCCGGACTGGGGCCAAGGCGACTTCAACCTGGAATTCGAGTGGGAGCCGTTGATGTTTGCGCTGGACGACGGGCAGAACACGGTGGAAGTGCTGTTGACGCCGAAGTCATACGGCGCGGCGGCTGAGGATGCCGTCTACACCGTGGACGGAACCTACACCTACGTGGACGGCGAGCAGCGGGCCGCGCGGCTCTACCTCAGCGACGGCGAGCTGCGCAACGTCTACGGGTTCACCGACGACGGCCAGACCGGCGCGCCGCGTGAGATACTGCCGCAGCCGGGCGACCGCTTCACAGTGACCGAGACGTGGTACGACCTGGACAGCGCGGGCCGTCTGGCGACCCCGGCCACGCAGGACGGCGGCACCATCACCTTCGGCGCACAACCGGTGACGTGGAAGCTGCTGGACGCCGCCGCCGGCAACTACGTGATCGGCTTCATCGCCGAAGACCTGGACGGCAACCGCACCGACACCTATACCCAGGTGACGGTGCGCTAACCCCGTTCGTAGTAGGCGCTTCGGCGCGGTTCCGGGCAAGGCACTGAAGTGCCCACTACGAACTGGGTCATCCGTTGTCCACTGCCAGCTCAAAGGACGCGCTGACGCCATTCACTGTGACGGTGTACTGGCCGGCGGGCAGACCCACCACATCCAGCGGGACCACTTCTTCGTAGGGGACGATAGCCTCGGTGCACATCGCGTCGGCGGGACGATTCGTGGTGATGGTCACGACGAACTCGTTGCCATTCTGCTCCGTGCTCACCTGGTCCAGCGTCGTGCAGCCGTCCGGCAGATAGCCAGTGACAACGACGTGGATCTGCACCGGGAAGGACTCCAGGATCAGCACGTCCACGCTTTCCACCACTGCCTCACCGGTCTGAACTGCGCCGGTCCCCGCTGGCGGTTCCTCCACGGGCGCGGTTGGGCTCTGTGAACTGTCCACCGGCTGGTTTGGATCAACAACCAATGGCGGCGAGCAGCGCAGGGTGAACAGAGCGGCAAAGATCAGGATTCCAACTGAGAGTGTAATTCGCTTCATGAGTGATCCCTTTCAACTGATCCAGACAGGGCCGGTCGTTCCGGTGATCTGCCAACCGTCGGCGGTGTTCTCCAGCACGTAGGTCTGGCCACCGGCCGCCAGCACTGCGATGTAGATGCTGGCCGGCACGTGCAGCGTCCCGTCCAACTGAGGTGTGATGTTTCCGACAGTGATGATCGCGCCGCCGTCCGCGACCGCGCCGTTGGCGTCCTTCGGCACGTCGGCCGCCCTGTCCACCCAGATGAACTTGGCCGGCAGGCCGGTCAGCGCCGCGGTGATGCGGTCCTGGTCCGAAGGTGCGATAGCCTGGCCGTTGGCCGGCGAGCCGGACGCTCCTACGCTGTCATCGGTGCGCTGCACGAGATAGATCACCGGAAAGTTGGGCGGCTGGCCAAAGGTGTGATCCACGGTGTAGACCTGGCGCACGACCTGCGCGTAGATGTCCGCCGGGTCGTAGCTGGCCGGCATGGCCGACGACGGCGTTGTCACCTGTGGCGTCACCTGTTCGCCTGCCAGCCAGCAGTCGCCCACGGTGTCGTCGGGACAGATCACCCGCCACCAGCGGCCGTCCTGGCTGACGCCGGTGACAAACGCCGTTTGCCCGCCGAACACTTCGCCGATCTGCTCGAACTGTGTGCCGGGGCCAGTCAGCATGGCCGTGTCGTTGTCGGCCTGCAGAAAGCGGGTCGGCGTCGCCAGCGCGCCGAAGGTAAACAGCTTGCCGGCGTAGTCCAGCATCGCCTGCTGCTCAGCAGCCAGCGCTGTCGACGCGCCTGTGCCGTTGAAGCTGAGATCCACGCTCATGGCGTCCGCGGTCGCCGGGTCTTTTTGCCCGTACTGGAACGATGCCAGCCCGTCGAGCCAGCCGAATAGCTGGCCAAGCTGCGCGCTGGAGAGCCAGCGCGCGCCCAACTCGCTGGCCGGGCTGGTCTGGCAGGTCATCGCGGGCGCCTGACCGCCGGTGTAGATCGTCAACTCGTCGCAGAAGCCCGCGATCCCGCCCTCGCGCCGCCAGGCCATCGCCAGTCCTGTGAGCGGATCAGCTTTGCCAGCCGCGGCATCGGATATCACCGCGCCGGCCCATTCAGCCAGGCCGCGCTGGTCGGCCGCTTCGGCGCGCGCCGGACCGCTTCCTTGGAGACTGACCGCGCCGGAGGAAGTCTGCGCGTCGTAGGAGGCGTACAGTACGACGAAATACGCCAGTTCTGCCGCGCGCGCCTGCGACAGCGGCGCGGTCTGCGTCAATTGCGCCCCGCACGGACCGAAGCGCACCCATTCCGCGCTCGATCTGGCCAGCGATGCACGGCTCGGCTGCCGATTGCCACGTCACGACCGAGTCATCGGCGGTCGCGGCGGCCGGCTGCTCTACATCGGCGACATAGGCCACCGACAGGTCTACGTTGGTGTGCACAGTGGTCTGCAAACCATCCACTTCGACCACGATCCGGTAACCGGGCGTAATCACCTCGGCGCACATGATCTCCATCGTGTTCACGCCGAGACACGAGTCGGGCCAGTTCACCGGCTCCATCGACACCAACGTCATCTGGGCCGGATCGACTGTCAGCTTGTCGGACAGCGCCTTGACCACTTCTTCGGTCGTCATCGTTGCCGGCACCCCGGCCGGCGGCTGGCTTTCAGCAGGCGGCGGTGCAGTTGGCGTAGTCGCGTCGGTCGGGGTGGCCAACGGCGCGGGCGTCATCGTCGGTTGGTCAACGGTCACGGTGGGTTGGGCGGGGCCTGCCGGCCCGGCGCAGCCTGCCAGTACAATGCCCAGCATGAGCAGTATTGCTAAACCTGTTCTTGCTTTCAATGTTGTCCTCCAAATTTGTAGCCTCCGGGAGGTGGCAGGAAATCATCCACAGACACGCGCCATCGCCTGCCACCTCCCGGAGGCTCATCACATGGCCATTACTTACACGCTGCTACGTTGTCGGATTGTTCAGCAAACGATGTGTCGATCAGCGCAGCAGCCAGTCAAGGCAGCGCAGCCAGAAGGCCGGGTAGTGCTGCCAGAAGACGAAGTTGCAGCCCCAGTGCGGCGCGGGGTCGGACATGTAGGCCAGCACGCGACCGCGGCCGAAATCGCCGATGGCAACCAGTGGATCGCCGGTCTCCCTGGCAGTGAGCAGCACGGGACAGCCCTCGCGCGGCCGCACCTGGTTGTAGCCCAGAATCGGCGGGAAGCTGCTGAAGTCGATATCGCCAAACGTGGCGGCGCCAGCATCGGTGACCGCGGCGGTAAACCCCTCGGTGCTTTCGATCAAATCCTCGTAGTCGAGGCAGCGCACCGGCAGTATCTCGCGCAGCCGTGTCCGGTTCCAGCCGCCCTTGCCCATCTCGCCGGTGAACGAAAGCCATCCGCCCATGAACATCATCCGTTTGCCGGCCTGCACCGCTTCCACCGTCAGCCGGACGCGGTCGGGATAGGTCAGCACCCCCTTGCCGAACGCCTGCCGGTCGAAGAAATTGGGCGCGAGTTGGAAGAGCTTCGCCTCGACGTCGCTGAAAATGATGACGTCGTATTCGTCCAGGATGCGCTCATATTCGCCGGGCGCCAGCTTGTAGAAGTCCCAGGCCGGCGCGTCGGTCACCTGGTGCTTCCCGCTGCTTTGCAGCGCGTCCTTCAGCCAGCGGCTGTAGTAGAAGACGTCCAGCCCCTTGTGGGCGTAGTTGAAGGGCGTCTCGGCAAAGACCGGACCGAGGCTGATGGCCCAGTCGCCGACATAGTAGATTTTCGCCATAGCGTGATTCTCCGGGTTGTGACAACGACTGGCAGTCCTTGGAAGGACTGCCAGTCGTGTTTTCGGTCTCTTGCTGGCTCGGTCGGAGACCGGCCAGAACAGAACCCGTGAGGCTACAGTCCCAGCAGTTGCTTCTTCTTGGCGCTGAACTCCTCGTCGGTGAGGATGCCTTGATCGTGCAGCTCAGCCAACTTCTGCAGTTCGCCCAGATAGGCAGGCTGGCCGCCGGCTGCTGCCGTTGGAGCAACCTCCGCCGGAGCTGCTGCTGCTGGAGCAACTTCCGCCGAAGCAGTTGCCGATGCTGCGCCGGCCCCTTCGGCGGCCAGGGCAGCATCGTCGGCCGCTTCAAGCTGCGCCATGTCCGAATCGGTGACCTCCTCGCCCTCGATGCCCAGGTCGTCCATGGCCTGGTTCATCTCCTCTTCGCTGAGGTCTTCCACCGGCTTGCCGGTATGCTGCTCGATCTGCTCGGTATCCTTCTGGGTCAGCTTGTAGGCAGCCGTGCCGACTCCAACCACCACCAGGCCGCCAACGAGTATTCGTCGGCGCATACGTCTGCGCATACGGCGATGCCTGCGCACCATCGCGCGCCTCGCAGGCGCGCGTCCAATGCCTCGTCTCATCATGGTAAACTCTCCTGTCTGAATATGGCTTGTCCGTCTGTGTCTCCCACAAGAGAGACAGGCTCGCCTTGCTCGACCGAACGATACGCAGCGATCACAACTTCCAGGGCCTTATAGCCATCCATGCCGGTCACGCTGGGCGCGCGCTGCTCCGCGATGGCAGCGACAAACTCGGCGATCATCGCACGATCCGCGTCGGACATCCATGGCAGCCAGGCGGGATGGTCGCCACGGTTGCTGTAGAGCGTCATGTTTTGGCGGAAGGCGTCGACGTTGACGACGCCGCGCTGGCCGATGATGTCCATGGTCAGCCCGCCCCAGGTCGGGTAGTTGGACGGCCGGCTCCAGGAACTGTCGATGCTGGCAAACGTGCCATCCGCAAAGGTCAGCATGGCCAGCCCGCCGGTCTCGACTTCGACCGCGTCGCGGTGCATGATGCGGTTCATCTGCGCGTACACCTCGACCACCTCGCTGCCCAGGTACCAGCGCAGCAGGTCGGCCAGATGCACAATGTGATCCATGCCTGAGCCGCCGCCGGCCAGATCTTTATCCACGAACCAGTCGCGGTAGCGTTTCGGCAACTGGCCCTGGTTGGTGGTGTTGCAGGCCAGCACGCGGCCCAGCCCGTCGCGCTCCAGCAAGGCCTTGACCTCCAGCATCGGCGCGCTGAAGCGCATGGGAAAGGCGGTCATCAGCAGCACGCCGGCCTGCTGGCAGGCATCCAGCATCGCGCGTGCGTCTTCCAGCGTCGTCGCCAGCGGCTTCTCGCACAGCACGTGCACGTCGGCCGCGGCTGCCAGCTCCACCAGCGGGCGGTGGCGGGCGTTCTCCGAACAGATGACCACGCCGTCCGGCCGCTCGGCCAGCAACGCCTCATAGGTCGGGAAGAAGGTCGTGTCATAGGTCCGGGCAGCCTGCGCGCCGCGATCGGAGTCGGCGTCAGCGATGCCGATGAACTCGATGCCGGGCATGGTCGCGAGATTGTTTGCGTAGCCCTCGGCGTGAACGTGGGCAAAGCTTAGCAGTCCCAATCTCATGACAGCACCTCCGGCAGCGGGTCGAGACGCACCGGCCGGCCGGTCTGCGTACTTTCGATAGCCGCCAGCGCGATCTGTAAAGCGGCCAGCCCGTCGCCAGCCGTCACCGGAACGGGCGCATCGTGGAGGATCGCGTCGTGGAAGGCCCTGATCTCGCTGGCGTAGGGGCTTTCGAGCAGCGGGCTGCTGGGCAACGGCACGTCGCCGGCGGTGTCGCCGCCGCCGGCGTGCATCCGTTGCGTGATAGGCGCAGTCGCCTCAGAGCTGTGCAGGATCAACCCCTGCGAGCCGGCGATCTCGAACTCGGTGCGGAAGGTCGGCGGCGGGTAGGCCCAGGAGCCCTCGACATGACTGATGGCGCCGCTGCGATGGGTCAGAATCGCCAGCCCGTGGTCGCCGGGCGAAATGCTGGGGTCGCCGATGTGCTTGCAGTAAACCGTAGCCACCTCGCCGGCAACCCAGCGAGCGTAGTCGAAGTCGTGGATCATAAGATCAAGGATCATCCCGCCCGACCGCTCGAAGTCCAGAAACCAGTTATCGCGCGCCTTGCGCGGCCGGAAGACGTCGCGTTTGAGGCGCACCACAGCCACGTCGCCCACCTGGCCGGCGTCCACGGCCTGCTTTGCGCCGGCGTACTCGGGGAAGAAGCGCACGACATGCGCCACAAACAACTTGACGCCGGCTTGCTGGCAATGGCGGATCATCGCCTGTCCCTCGGCGACGGTGCGCGCCAGCGGCTTTTCGCAGATGACGTGCCGGCCGGCCGCAGCCGCCTGCATCACCATGTCGTGGTGCAAGTGCGTCGGCGTGCAGATGTCCACCACGTCCACGTCGAGAAGCAGGGTTGCCAGGTCGGGATAGACGCGCGCGCCATACTTGCTTGCCAGCACATCGGCGTGCTCCTTGGTCGTGGCAACGAAGCCGGCGATTTCAGCCGGTGTACTCTCCCACGCGGCGGCGTGCGTGCTACCCATGCCGCCGACACCGACGATTCCAACGCGCATGAACGGCTCCTTACTTGATCGCCCCCGCCGTCAGCCCTTTGATCAACTGGCGCGAGAACAGGATGAAGATGATCAGCACCGGCAGCATAGCCAGCGTCAGCGACGACAGCACCGCGTTCCAGTCGCTGACGAACTGGCCCAGAAACTGCTGCGCACCCAGCGTCACCGTCTTGGTTGACTCGCCCGGCGCGAGGATCAGCGGGAACCAGAGGTCGTTCCAGATCGGCACGATGGTGAAGACCGCCACCGTCGCGACGGCCGGGCTAACCAGCGGCAGCACGATGCGAAAGATGCGGTACTCGCTGGCGCCGTCGATACGCGCCGCGTCCTTGAGTTCCATGGGTACCTGACGCATGAACTGCGTCAAAATGAAGATGGCCAGCGGCAGGCCCATGGCGGTGTAGACCAGGATCAGCGCGACCAGCGTGTTGACCAGATGCAGGGCAACCACCAGCCGTAAGATACTGACCGTGCCCAGCCGAATCGGGATCATGATGCCGATGGCCAGATAGAGGCCCAGCAGTGCGTCGCCGCGGAAGCTGTATTCCGACAGAGCAAAGGCTGCCATCGCGCCCAGCAGCAGGATCAGGAACATCGATGCCAGAGTGACGGTCAGGCTGTTGACGAAATAGTGAGCGAAATTGGAGCGGGCCAGCACTGTCTCGTAGCCGCCCAGGCTGAAGGTTTCGGGCGTCGGCGGCATCCATGGCGCTGAAAAGATCGCCTTGCGCGTCTTCAGCGAGTTCATGATGACCAGCACGATGGGAAACAGCGACATGACCATGGCCAGCAGCAGAACCGCGTAGATGCCAAAGCGTGTGAAGAATGTCTTGGGTGATCGCATAAATCAGTGCCCCGCCGCGCTACAGCTCATAGGTCTGGACACGCCGCTGCCAGAGAAACAGGTAGACCAGCACGCCGGCCAAAATGATCAGGAACATCATGGTGGCCACGGTCGCGCCCATGGTGGGATTGCCAAGCTGCAATTGGTGGCCGAAGAAGGTGCGATAGAACAGCGTACCCATGATGTCGGTGGAGAAGTTGGGACCCGCCAGCCCGCCCTGCGTGGTGTAGATCAGATCGAAGGCGTTGAAGTTGCCGACGTAGGTCAGAATGGCGACGATGCCGACGGTCGGCAGGATCAGCGGGAACTTGATATGCCAGAAGATCGACCAGCCGCTGGCGCCGTCCACGGTGGCCGCCTCCTCCAACTCTTCGGGGATGCTGATCAGCACCGCGTAGAAGAGCATCAGCGGAATGCCGATGAACTGCCAGACAGAGATGAGCGCCAGCGCGATCAACGCCGGGCCTTCCAGTCCCAGCCAGGGCTTGAAAAGCTGCTCCAGACCGACCAGACCAAGCATTCCTTTGGCGATGCCCCACAGCGGGCTGAGAATAAGCTGCCAGATGAAGCCGACGATAACGACCGACAGCATGACCGGTAGAAAGTAGACGGTGCGAAAGAACACCACGCCGCGCACCGTGCGCGAGGTTAGCAGCGCCGCCAGCAGCAGGCCGATGGAGTTCTGCACCACCATGTGGATCAAGAAGAAGACAGCGTTGTGCTGCAGCGCGCCCCAAAAGCGCGGCGACCACAACTCGTCAGTCAGCAGCGTGACGTAGTTTTGCAGGCCAACGAATACCTCGCTGCCGCCGCTGTTGGTGAAGAGGCTGAGGCGCATCGAATCCAGCAGCGGATAGACCATGAAGATGGTGTAGATAATGGTAGCCGGCAGCAAGAAGACGACGATGTGAAAGGGGAACGGCTTGCGCCGACGTTTCGCAGAGGATTGTTGCATGCGGTGCGGCTCCTGACGAATGCGAAAAGGACTGGCAGTCCTCGTCCACTCCGCTCTGCTGCGGAGTGCTACGCAAAGGACTGCCAGTCCTGGGTCAACCACTACTGCTGCGGTGCGTACCACTTCTCCAGACCGGTCTGGATCTGCTCCGCCGCCTGTTCGGGCGTCAAGTCACCGTTGATAACCTGTGCGCTGACGGCCCACAGTTCATTCTCCAGGTTCGGCTCGCCGCGCGAGAGAATCTGGTAGGAGTTTCGAATCGTGGACTCGCACTCGCCGCGCCAGCTCATGAACTCCTGTGCCAGCGGATCTGCCAGCGTGATGTCGTTGTCCGACAGGCTGAAGAAGCCGGGCAGCGCGTTGCTGTACAGCTCAGCGAACTCGGCCGAGGTCATCCAGGAGAGGAAGGTTTTGGCGGCTTCAGGATGCGCGCTCTTGGCGTTCAGGCCCAGCGCGATGTCGGTATGGTCGCTGATGTAGCAGGTGTCCTGGCCCTCAGGCAGCGGCGGCGGGAACGCGCCCATGGGGAAGTCGGCCTGCTCGTTGAAGAGGCTGATCTCCCACGACCCGCTGGGGTAGATGGCCGACTGTCCCAGAGTGAACAGGTTCTGCGAGTCGGGGTAAGTCTGCGCCTGGAAGCCGTCGGGCAGGTAGGGCGCCCACTTGGCCAGTTGATCCCAGACAGCCACATACTGCGGGTCAGTGAACTTCTCGGTGCCCTTGATCAGGCCCTCGCGGCCCGCTTCGCCGTTCCAGTAGTTGGGGCCGATGTTCTGAAAGCCCATGGTGGCGGCTTCCCACTGGTCGGCCGTGCCCATGTCCAGCGCGGCTACCTTGCCGTCGGCCTTGATGGCGTCCAGTACCGCGTAGAACTCGTCCACAGTGGTCGGCTCAGCCAGGCCCAGCTCGTCAAAGATGGCCTTGTTGTAGATGAAGCCGTGGATCACCGAGGCCATGGGAACGCAGAAGATGGTCGAGCCATCGTCGGTGGTCCAGGCGCTCTTGGCGACCGTGCTGAAGTCTTCCATGCCGGGCAGGTCGGTCAGCGGCGCCAGGTAGCCCGCATCATACAACGCCAGGGAGGCGTCGAAGGGGCGGCAGGTGATCAGATCGCCGGCGGCGCCGCCTTCCAGCTTCGCGTTCAACGCGCCGTTGTACTCGGCGGGCGCGCTGGGTGAGAAGACGACCTCGATGTTGGGATACTGTTCGTTGAACGCGGGGATGATGGTGTCTTCCCAGATCTTCAGGTCGTCGTTGCGCCAGCTTTCGATGGTCAGCGTGACCTTCTCATCGGCGGCCGGAGCGGCTGGCTCGGCAGCGGCTTCGGTTGGCTGCTCAGCCGCTGCAGGCTCAGCAGCGGCGGGTTGTTCAGCGGCCGGCGCGGCCGGGGTTGCCGGTGCAGCACAGGCGCTGAGCAGAAACGCCAGGATGAGGATCGAGGTTAGTAGAATCAGCTTCTTCGACATGGTGTCACTCCTTTGTGAGATTGTGAGGTGGAAATGCGGCGAAACCTGGCGTTTGCCAGGTCAGTGAGTGGACTGGAACAGGGGTTGTTCACATAGGCAAAACTCCTGCAGTGGAGTGTCGCGTGCGTCGCTGCACGTTAGCGGTTCCTGCACAGCCAGGACTGACAGTCATCTCACTCAAGTGGAAACGACCATGACTGCTGGCATGACTGTCAGTCCATACGAGAGAGGGTACGTTCCCAATTTTAAGCAGCACGGTGAACTTGTCAAGTGATCTGCGATTTTAGGCGCCGTGAAGGCACAGGGGACTTGAATGCCAAACGCTGGGAATCGTTCCATACCGACATCCTGACCTTCGATACGTCCCCGGCGCCTTCTCAGCACGCGACCATCTTGGCAAACAGATCGTCCAGCGCCGCTTGCGGATCGCTGCACAGTCCGCTGTGTACCGGCGAGACCTGCACCACGGTGCTACGCGGCGACGCCAGCCAACGGAAGCGCTCCGGCGGCTCCATCGCGCCGATCTCGCCCGCCTCCGGCCCGCCGGCACAGATGCGTGGGATCAGATCCAGGTGGCCGCGCACCACATTCAGGTCCACATCGGGCGCGAGGGCCAGCAGCCGCGCCTCGTCCAGCGCGATCCGGCACTCCAGGAAGCGCAACGTGCGGCAGAAGAGGATCACACCGGCGTTGATGAACTCCTCGCGTTCGGGCCGCGGCACGACCCGCACGACGACATACTCAAGCGCGTGAGCTTCGGGCACGAATCGCCTCCTGTACAAACACGTCGGACGCCTCCAGCCGGCGCTGCAAGTAACTGATGTAGGCCGCGCGCCACTCAGCAGCAGCGCCGGACTGCCCCGCGCCGTTGAGCCACACGTCGGGAATCGTCTCCACGATCTGGCTGATGCGCTCAACGGGCAACCGGTCGCGCAGGACGAGATCCGCTTCCTCCAGCGCACCGGCAAAGGGCAGCAGCACATGCTCGCGGATCATCGGGAAAGGACTGGCAACGCGCGCTGCGAAGTCCCCTGTGCTGGCCGCACCGTGATGAAAGTAAAGAGCCGCGCCGTGGTCGATCAGCCACAGGCCTTCCTGCCACCACAGGATGTTGGGATTGCGCGGCGTGCGATCGACATTGCTGACGTATGCGTCGAACCAGACAACCGCTGAGGCAAAGCCGGGATCGGGCGTCGGCTCCAGCAGCGGGTTGAACCCAAAGGCTTTGGGCAGGTAGCGCAGCGCCAGGTTAAGGCCAGCGCTAGCCAGCAACAGGTCGCGGATCTCGTCGTGCGACTCGGTCTGGCCAAACCGTGCATCCAGCGTCATCAGCACAATCTCCGGCACCGGCAGCCCCAGCGCGCGGCCGATCTCACCGGCCACCAACTCGGCGATCAGCGCCTTGGCGCCCTGGCCCGCGCCGACGAACTTCATGACGTACAGCTCGCCGTCGTCAGCTTCGACAATCGCAGGCAGCGATCCGCCCTCGCGCAGTGGCGTGATGTAGCGTGCGGCGTTCAGCGTTTGAATCATGGGATGATTATAGCTGGTCGCGCGCCGGCGGGCAATACGCTGCTGTCTGCATCACGGATTGCCGCAGATCATTGGATTTCACAGAGTCGGAAAATGCAATTTCCTCCTCAGTTCCGTAATCAGTGAAATCCGTTAATCCGTCCTATCCGTGATACGGCCGCGACTTTGGTTGGCGCGCGCAGTTGTGGTACACTTGCGCACCAACATTACCGCACACTGGAGCAGCCTGCCATGCCTCAACCCGAAAACGACGCCGTGGACCCCGGGCAAATTGTCACGGTTCGCCCCACAACTGAAGAACTTTCGCGCCAGCAGCTCCCCTATTTCGTCGGCATCTCGCAAGAGAGCGCGGGCGCTCTAGGCATCTCCATGAACATGATCGTCATTCCGCCCGGCGGCGCAGCCCAGCCGCACATTCACCGCGGCTACGAGACGGCGATATACATCCTGGAAGGCCGAGTGCAGACATTCTACGGTCCAGGCCTCGCGCAATCGACCATCAATGAGACAGGTGACTTCATGTTCATCCCGGCTGATGTGCCGCACCAGCCGGTCAACCTCAGTCATAACCAGCCAGCGCGCGCCATCGTGGCCCGCAACGACGCCAACGAACAGGAAAGCGTAGTCGCCTACGATCCCGGCAGCGCAGCGGCAGCCGAAGGAACTGCCGCCTGATGAGCGAACGTCCTCAAGTTATCATGTACACCGACGGTGGCGCGCTGGGTAACCCCGGTCCCGGCGGCTACGGCGTTGTGCTACTCTACAAGAGCCAGCGCAAGGAGCTGTCGGGCGGATACCGGCGCACTACCAACAACCGCATGGAACTGATGGCCGTCATCAGCGGCCTGGAGTCACTCAAGACGCCCTGTCAGGTCACTGTCTACACCGATTCGAAATACGTGGCCGATGCGGTCGAAAAGGGCTGGGCCAGGCGCTGGCGCGCCAACGGCTGGATGCGCAACAAACAGGAACGCGCGCTCAACCCTGACCTGTGGGAGCGGCTGCTCAACCTGCTCGACGGCCACGAGGTCGTGTTTCGCTGGGTCAAGGGACACGCAGGAAATCCCGAAAACGAGCGCTGTGACGCATTGACCCAAGAGGCAGCCCGCCAGCCCAGCCTGCCGCCTGACACCGTTTACGAACAAGAAAGCTGATTGACGAAATCGCTCCGGCAGCGTAAAATCCGGTTCCCGGTCGACCGTTGGGTCGATTATCTGCACATCGAAGGAGGGTCTTACCTATGCGAAAACTTGCTTTGTTCCTGCTGGTTGGTATGTTGTTCCTGGCAGCCTGTGGAGGCGGGTCAGACAGCGGCAGCTCTCAGTCATCTGACGACAGCGGCGGCGCTGCAGGCAGCGGGGCTGCGGCCTCTGATCTGTTGGCCACCGATCCAAACAGCATTGCGATGGTAACTACACTGGCGGGTAGCGGTGAACAAGGCTCCGAAGACGGCGTTGGCGCGGCAGCAACATTTACACAACCGGCTGACGTCCGCGTCGGTCCCGACGGCAACATCTACGCCATCTCGTTCCGCGGCCGGCGTATCGTTCGCATCACTCCGGAGGGTGAAGTGACAACCCTGGCATACAGCGCAGGCACCGGCGACAAGGACGGCCCGGTCGGCGACGCCACGTTCGGCAACTCGCGTAGCCTCGCAGTCGCCGAGGACGGGACGATCTATTTCGCCGATTGGGAGAACAAGAAGCTCAAGAAGCTGACACCAGACGGCATCATCAGCACCGTGGCCGAGACAGGGTTTCTTGAGCAGGTAATCATGGACGCCGAGGGCAACATTCTGGGAACCGGCGGCGCTAACCGCGAGTACGTTATGCGCATCACACCGGACGGGCAGATCAGCGCCGCAGTGGGCAAGCAGGGCACTGCCGGTGCATCAGACGGCGATGCGACGACCGCCAAGTTTGCCAACCTCAGCGGTCTGGCCATGGATGCCGCCGGCAACACCTACCTCAGCCAGGGGATCAGCCTGCGCCAGAAGGCCGGCGATCAGTTGATTCGAATGTCCGACCCGGCCGGCAACGCAACCACCATTGCGGGCCAACGCTTCCAGGAAGGTTATGTGGATGGCCCGGGCATCGATGCCCAATTCAAGTTCCCGGCAGCTCTGGCTGCCGCTCCCGACGGCACGCTATTCGTGGCCGACTCGGTGAACAACTGCATCCGCCGCGTCGGGCCGGGGCCGGACTACGAGGTCACCACGGTGGCCGGCGCGTGCGGCGAGACCGGCGAGTTGGTGGACGGCGACGGACAGACGGCGCGCTTCAAGAACCCGCAGGGTCTCGTCCTCACCGCAGACGGCACGCTCTACGTGGCCGACTCACTGAACAACGCGATCCGCAAGATCACCTTCCAGTAGCCGGTGGAATACTTTCTGGCAGTGCCAGCGGGCAGCGGGTCTGTTCGCAAAGAGCGATTCGACGACCTGGGCGCGGCCCTGGAACGCGCCGTCGAATTGTGCGCAAACGACACCGCGCCCGCGGCCCTGAGCGACACCGGCGACCGGCGCTTGTTGGGCCAACAGGACATGATGCGGCTGGCCAGGCTGGTCGACAAGTTCGCGCCGGTGGACGACCGCGTTGCCGGCCAGGTGTTCGGAGCACTGCCCGACGAGACACTGGACGCCCTGCTGCGCTGGCTGCTCTTCCGAATGCGCGCTGCCGGAACCGGCCCGCGGGCGCGCCTTGCAGTTCTGGGCGGCATACTGGACACGGTAAGTCCGGACGAGTAGGCGGCCACCATGCCCCGATACCAGATAATCCAGGTTGACGTGTTCAGCGATGTCGCCTTTGGCGGCAACCCGCTGGCGGTCTTCCCTGACGCAACCGGCCTGAGCGGCCAGCAGATGCAGCAGCTTGCGCTGGAGATGAACCTCTCGGAGACCACCTTCGTCCTGCCGCCGGAAACGCCGGGCGCGGACTTCAAGGTGCGCATCTTCACGCCGACCGCCGAACTGCCCTTTGCCGGCCATCCGCTGGTCGGCACGCACTGGGTTTTGGCAACGCTTGGCCGCGTGGCGCTACACGAACCTGTCACCGAAGTGACGTTTGAACTGGGCGTCGGCCTGCGCAAGGCTGCGTTGCACGTCACCGACGGTGCGGTAACGCAAGTCATCACCGACCACCAGGCGCCCCAGTACCTGGCGACCGCTGCGGACGCGCAGGTTGCGCGGCTGGCCAGTGCGCTGAGGCTGCCAACGGCAGCGATCAGGGACACCGGCAAGCCGGTACAGGTCGTCTCGACCGGCTACCGCCAGTTGTTCGTGCCGGTGCGCTCGCTGGCCGAGGTAGCCGGGATCAACCCGGCAAACCTGGACGTTGGCGAGCTGGTCAGGCTGTGTGTCGAGTTGGACCTGCCTGGCCCTGACATCGCGCTGTTCTGCATGCAAACAATGCTGCCGGGCCGTGACGTTCACATGCGGTTCGTTGCACCACACCACGGCATTGCTGAGGACCCAGCGACCGGCTCAGCCAGCGGCGGGCTAGCGGCTTATCTGGTGCACCACCGCCTGGTCACCGCCACGCCGCCCGTCACCACGATTCACACCGAGCAAGGGATCGAGATGAACCGGCCCAGCAAGGTGACGGTGCTGGTAGAAGGCACAGCAGACCACATCACCATGGTGCGGGTGACCGGCGATGTGGTCCCGGTGATGCGCGGCGAGGTCTCGTGGTGACAACAGGTATCATTCAGACTTCGGAAGTCGCCGGGTCAGCAAGACTGGCCTGTCAGAACCGTTGCAGGCCAGTCGCGACAGTCAATTGGCGACTTCCGAAGTCTTTTCAACCTACCTCAGAGACGCCATGCCGCCGCGCCTGAGCGACCTGTATCAGCCGGGCGATCTGGTGCAGATCTGCTTCGAGGCCGCGGACGATGACACATGGCGTCCGGCGCGCGTGCTAGGCCCACAGGCGCCCGGTCTCTGGGTGCGAACCGACGATGGACGGCACTGGTTCGTGACCAATGGCCGTCGAATCCGGCCCGGCGACGCGGCCGCGAAAGGTAAAGAATGCTAACAGTTGGTACAGCGCAGGAACTGCGCGACGCCGGTCTCGTGTGGACACCGGCAACTCTGGATTACTTTTTCATACCGCTGCCCGACCTGGAAGGCCAGGTTTTTGTGGTCAGCGATATGACGATACTTGCGGAGCAACTGCAAGGCCAGCCGGCGCTGACTTTCCATGGCACCGTGGAGTGGGCGCTGGACCATGTATGGACCGGCGAAGCGCTGTGGGTGCCGCGCGAGGATCAGTTGCGCCAGATGATCGAGGCGCGCCTGGCGGAATCTCCCGGCTGGAGGCTCGCGCTGGAAGCCGACGCTACTGGCTACCGCTGCCTCTTGGGTCATAACCACGAGAGCGAAGTCTTCAGCGGACAGGATGTCAGCGAATGCCTTGCCGCTGCCTTGCTGCATCTGCTTCAACCCCCTACGCTCTAAGGCCATCCGCTGCTCTGCCCCTTGTGGGCGTTCCGAACGGGCACAAGATCCGATCCTACCATTCCTGGTGACAGGGCACACATATGACCTGGATCATGGAGCCCAGCGCTCACCCCGTGGTATAATCCTTTGAGTTCTTGCGTGCAGCGTGACAGTTCAATAGCAACGGCCTCGGACGTTGGGAACCAGAGGCCACGACCGCCATGACGGAGGTTAGTTCTTTTGCAACCATTTGATTATATAAAACCATTTAGTTTGGAGGAAGCCAGCGCACTGTTGATCGAGTACAACGGCGACGCCCGCCCTATGGCCGGCATGACCGATTTGCTGATCCGCATCGAGCGCGGCTTTTTTCATCCCAGGCTGGTCGTAGATGTCAAGGCGCTGCCGGGTATGCGCGACCTGTTGGTCGTCCGCAACGGCGATCTCAGGATCGGCGCAGCAGTGACCATGAACGAGGTCGCCCGGCATCCGATGGTGCGCGGCGGCTGGGGCCTGCTGGCTGACGGCTGCCAGTCGGTCGCCTCGTATCAGTTGCGCAACCGTGCCACAGTGGGCGGCAACGTCTGCAACGCTTCGCCGGCTGCTGACAGCGTCCCTGCGCTGCTCTGCTACGGGGCGTCGGTACACATCTTCGGCCCAGACGGCGACCGGACACTGCCGCTGGCTGAGTTCATCATCGGACCCGGCAGGACGGCGTTGCAGCGCGGCGAATTACTGACCGGCATCACCGTGCCGTTGCCTGGCCGCGGCGCTGCCGGTACGTTCCTCAAGCTGGGCCGCACCGCGGTCGGCGACATCTCGGTGATGAACGTCGCGGTGCTGGGCTGGCCAGGCTCCGAAACGCCGTCTGGCTCGCAGTGGCGTATCGCGCTGGGCTCCGTCGCGCCGACGGTCATCCGCGCGCCGGAAGCCGAGCGTCTTCTGGCCGCCGACACGTCGCCGGCCGGCATCGAAGCAGCCGCGCAGGCGGCCGCCGCCGCCGCCCGCCCCATCGACGACATTCGCGCCAGCGCCGCTTACCGCCGCGATATGGTGTGCGTCCTGACCCGCCGCGGCGTCGAGCAGGTGTTGGCGGAAATGCGCGCTGAAGCGTAGAGATCGGAGGTCAGAAGTCAGAGATCAGAAGTCAGAATGTCCGCAGCTCAAAGCAGGCGTTCTACCATCTGTTCACCTGGTCTATCGATGCGCTGACCTCCGCCCTCTGTCTTCTGACTTCTCACAGCGACGGCTAACCTGGAGAGCATGAATGAAACACGATATCACTTTCACGGTCAACGGCGAACGGTATGACATCGCAGTCGAATCACATCACAACCTGCTGCGGGTGCTGCGCGAGCAACTGGTGTTGACCGGCACCAAGAACGGCTGCTCGGAAGGCGAGTGCGGCGCATGCACCGTGCTGCTGGACGGCGAGCCGGTCAACGCCTGCCTGATCCTGAGCGTTGAGGTGGATGGCCACGAGATCGTCACGGTCGAGGGGCTGGCAACCAACGGCCACCTCGCGCCGATCCAGCAAACAATGATCGATGCCGGCGGCACGCAGTGTGGTTTTTGCACGCCTGGCATCCTGATCGCCTCGCACGCCCTCCTGCAACGCAACCCCGACCCCAGCGAGACCGAAATCCGCGAAGGGCTGGTCGGCAATCTCTGTCGCTGCACCGGTTACACGCGCATCGTGGACGCGGTGTTCGAAGCGGCGCGCCTGCAAAGAGTCAGTGACCAGTAATCAGTGATCAGTGGTCGGAACTGATTACTGACACAACGGAAGCGAACCATGGCACTCAAGAAAACTACCATCGTCGGCCAGTCTTTCCCGCGCGTCGAGAGCAATGCCAAAGTCACCGGCACCGCGCAGTATGTGGACGACATGCAGTTCGGGCCGAATTTGTTGCACGGCCGGCTGAAGCGCAGTCCAATTCCCCACGGCTTCATCCGCCGCATCGATACCAGCAAGGCGCAGCGCGCTGCCCGGCGTGCGCGTCGTGGTCACTGGCCCCGATTACCCGGGGCTGACGGGGCTTTACCTGTCCGACCGGCCGACCTTCGCCGTCGATCGGGTGCGCTTTGTTGGCGAGCCGGTGGCTGCTGTGGCGGCGGAAACACCGGAGCTGGCCGAGCTGGCCTGTGAGTTGATCGAGGTCGAATACGAGGAGCTACCGGGCGTCTTTGACCCGGAATACGGCGCCAGCCCGGCCGCTCCGCTGCTCCATCCTGACATGGACACCTATGCCTGCGCGCCCTTTATCTTCCGTCAGTCTGGCACCAACATCAGCAACTGGTTCAAAGTGCGCAAAGGTGACATGGAAGCCGGCTGGGCCGAGGCGGACCACATCTACGAGCACACCTACCGCGTACCGCACATCCAGCATGTGCCGCTGGAGACGCATGTCGCGGTCGGGCAGGTGGACGGCAACGGCAAGGTGACGCTGTGGAGCACCAGCCAGTCGCCCTTTGCCCAGCGCAACCTGATCGCCAAGAGCCTGGGCATCAGCCACGCCAAGCTGCGTGTCATCACCCCCTATCTGGGCGGCGGTTTCGGCGCCAAGGCCGGCGTGAGCATGGAAGGCGCATGCGTCGTGCTGGCGCTCAACGCCAGGGGGCGACCGGTCAAGCTGCTGATGAGCCGAGAGGAAGAGTTCTACACCACCTTCGTGCGCCAGGGGCTGGTCGCGAAGATCAAGCTGGGCATGACTCGTGAAGGTCGCATCACAGCGATGCAGAACACCTATCACTGGGACGCCGGCGCGTACACCGAGTACGGCGTCAACATCACCCGCGCGGCCGGCTACAGCTCCACCGGCCCCTACTTCGTCCCCAACGTGCACGCCGACTCATTCTGCGTCTACACCAACCACCCCATCGGCGGCGCGATGCGCGGCTTTGGCATGCCGGAGATCCACTGGGCCATCGAGCAGCACCTGGACCGCACCGCCGCGCAACTGGGACTGGACCCGGTGCAGGTGCGGCTGCTGAACTGCCTCAAGGATGGCCAGGAAACGGTCACCGGCATGATCATGCACCCGACCGGTCTGAGCCAGTGCATCGCCAAGGCGGCTGAGGCCATCGAGTGGGACAAGCCGAGCAAGCCAAGCGGGCCGGGCAAGCGCCGCGGCAAGGGGATCGCGGCCATGTGGAAGGCGCCGGCCATGCCGCCCAACCCCGGCTCGTCGGCCACCATCCGCTTCAACGAGGATGGCACCTGTCTGGTCAACGTCGGCGGCGTGGACATGGGCCAGGGCGCGCTGACCGTGGCCGCCCAGTTCGCCGCCGAGGGACTGGGCATTTCCCATGGACGACGTGCGCGTCAACACGGTGGACACCGACTACTCGCCCTACGAATGGCAGACGGTGGCCAGCCGCATCACCTGGAGCATGGGCAATGCCATCGTGCGCGCGGCCGAAGAAGCCAAGGTCCAGATCATCGAGATGGTGGCGGAAGTCTGGGGCGAAGACCCGCAGGACCTGGACATCATCGACGGCAACGTGGTCAGCTACGCCACCGAGGAATCGATGCCGCTGAAGAACATCGTGGTCTACGGCATGCAGAAGCCGGACGGCACCTGGATCGGCGGGCCGGTGGTGGGCAAGGGCCGCTTCATGCCCGACTACGTCACGCCGCTGGACGCTGAGACCGGTCAGGGCCCGCGGGCAGTCGTGCATTTCACCACCGGCGCGCAGGCTGTCGAGGTTGAGATCGACGAGGAGACGGGCGAGATCCGGGTGCTGAAGATCGTCTCAGCCTACGACGTGGGCAAGGCCATCAACCCCGACATGGTGCGCACCCAGATGGAAGGCGGCGCGGTGCAGGGCATGAGCACGGCGCTGCTGGAATCGATCATCATGAAGAACGGCAAGCCGCTCAACGCCAGCTTCACCGACTACCGCATCGCCACGGCCATCGATGCGCCGGTCGAGATGGTGAGCATCATCGTCGAGGTGCCGCAGGACGACGGTCCCTACGGCGCGCGCGGCATCGGCGAGCACGCCATGGTGCCGACCGCCCCGGCCATCGCCAACGCCGTGCGCAACGCGGTCGGCGTCGAGATCGAACTCGATGCCGATCACCAGCGAGAAGATCTGGGCGGCGATGCGGGACGAATAGCCGCCCGCGATGTCAAACATGCTTCGTAACAGTTCAACATCTTTTGCCATCAGAAAACCAAGTAGGCCGGCGAGATAGCGCCGGCTTACTGTCTCGTTGGCTGCGTCTACTCCGCAATCGGCGCGTACAGGTCGAAGATCCATTCCTCGACCGGAGCGTCGACAGTCCCCAGGTGTTCCTCCAGCCACTGATGACTGCCGTGCTGATATGGTCGCTCCACCAGCCATTTGACCAGTTCGCTCCACGTCTTCGTGATGTTCTCCACGCCCTGACAACGCGTTACTGCATACCGTCCGCCTGCGAACTCACGAATCGTAACCGCCGCGTCGTCAAGTGCATCCGGATCGACGGTCAGCCAGAACTCGTAGCCATAGTTCGGACTCCCCGGCGATGGACTCGGATTATTGAAGCCGAAAATGCGGTAGTCGCCGGGATTCACCAGCAAGCCGTGCGGGCCGGCCCAGTCGATCAGCTTCTGCCATGCCGTCAATTCCGGACTTTCGCCAAACCCGTAGAAACTGACAACCCGCATCGGCGCCACCTGCACAATTCGAACATCCTGGTCATCCATCGAATAACCTCCTTGCCTGGTGGTTGATTATTGATTCCGAAACCCAGGCGCTCTCGGGATCTTGTCCTGTTCACAGCTCCATGGTACCATTAAAACCATGACATCAATTGTCAAGATTATTATTGTGATTGCAGGAGAATGCCATGCGAGCTGACCGACTGGTTGCCCTGATGATGCTGCTTCAAAACCGAGGAAAGATGACTGCGCCTGCTCTGGCCGAGGAGTTGGAGGTTTCCGAGCGCACGATCTATCGCGACATCGACCGCGCTGAGCGCCACGGGCGTTCCGGTCTACGGTGAACCTGGCCGCACCGGCGGATTTGCGTTGCTGGACGGCTATCGAACGACGCTGACCGGACTGACCGCGAACGAAATTCGTGCCCTGTTCATGCTGACCATCCCCGCGCCTCTGGTTGAGCTGGGTGTGGCGCAAGACTTGCGCGCTGCACAGTTGAAGATCGCGGCCGCGTTGCCTGGCAGCCGCACCAGCGACGAACGATTCGTTCGCCAGCGCTTCCTTCTGGACGCGGTGGATTGGGAGCATGGCGCTGGTGGGCTGCCTCACTTGCAAGCTGTTCACCAAGCTGTCTGGCGCGCCAGTGACTGCTAACTTGTTGCAGCGGAATCGCAGTCCTCGCTTCGGAAGCACTGCGCAACAGCGTCGAGGATTTCGCCCACCAGATTCTGGCAGTCTACAGGGTCTCAGGCTAACCGGCTACTCCCCTTGAGTGCCCTCTTCCTCCATCTGCTTGCGCAGGCTCAGCGGGCGCATGTCGGTCCAGACCTCTTCGATGTAGTCGAGACACTCCTGCTTGTTGCCCGTCTTGCCGACGGCTTTCCAGCCCATGGGAATCTCCCGGTCGGCCTGCCAGATGGAATACTGCTCTTCATGGTTGATAACCACCGTGTAGACGGTAGTGTCGTCCTGGTCTTCCCAGCTCATCGTCGTAACTCCTCTGTAGCCCGACATACCGGGCGGCTGCTTGCACTGCACTTTGGTGTGCCATTATAGCCAGCGTGCCAGAATCGACAAGCACATGCGCGGGCTCGTCCGCTGGTCGTATTTCGATGCCCAATGGGAGCAGTTGGCGGAAGAAGTGATGAGCGGAATGAAAGAGTGGCGGCTGCAGCATCCGAAGGCCACTCTACGCGAGATCGAGCGCGCGCTGGACGAGCGTTTGGGGAAGATGCGTGCGCGCATGTTGCAGGATGCGTTATTGGCGAGCAGTGCGGCGGATATCAAGGCGGCACAGGAGGTAGAGCGTCCGGTGTGTGCTGAATGTGGTGGGGAGTTAGTGGAACGGACGAGGGCTGTGCGGCGGTTGGTGACGCAATACAACCAGACATTGGAGTTCGAACGCAGTTATGGCGTCTGCCCACAGTGTGGAGCAGGCGTTTTTCCCCCTGGATGACGAATTGGAGTTGTTAGCGGGGAGTCTGACCCCTAGCTTGCAGGAAGACCTGGTACATCTTGGAACATGGATGCCCTTCGGCAAAGCTGTGCAAGCGATGCAGCGTTTCCGGTACACAGATGTATCACGCCCGACAGTGGAGCGGATCACAGAAGCTGCGGGTGCTGCCTATGTGGCCTATCAGAATAAAGAAGCAGCACGCATCCAGCGGGAGATGCCTGAGCCACCGGCTGGGCCTGCTCAGTTGTTCATGAGTGCTGATGGTGCGATGGTGCCATTGGTGGGCGGCGAATGGGCTGAAGTCAAGACCTTGGTGATCGGGGAAGTGCAGCCGCCGCAGGAAGTTAACGGGGAGAAGGTGATCCGCACGGCTAAGCATAGTTACTTTTCTCGCCTGACCGATGCGGAGACATTCCAGCGTTTGGCCTTGGTGGAGACACAACGCCGTGGGGTAGAGACGGCGAGCGAGGTTGCTTTCGTCACCGATGGGGCAGAATGGCTGCAGAAGTTTGCCCATCACCACCGGTCTGATGCCGTGCGCATCTTGGACTTTCCGCACGCCGGAGAGCATATTGCAGCCTGTCGATTGACAATTCGTGCCATCTAAGCTAAACTGCGCGACGCTGGCTTGACGGCAACCAGCACCCTATCAACCCACTCACCTGGAAGGAACGAAAATATGGCCACTGAACGCCAGAAAGAAATCAAGCGTCGCAGGCAGCGGCGTGATAAAGTACGCAAGCTGCGCGGGCAACTGGAAAAGACCACCAACGTCCGCCAGCGTGCGGCGATCATTCGCAAGATCCAGAGCACCAGCCCCTACGCCCCGGTGCCGGAAGTCTAAGGGCTGGCCCCGCTCTGTTCATTACCGCTCGCGAACGACTGACAGTCCTTGTCTTACACTGACGATGCGGCCCACGCGTCAGTCACGCAGGACGCGTCCCAGGATGACTTTCCTGTGGTGGCTTGGTAGCTCAAACTGGCCAAAGCAGTAACTCATTGATAGACGTATCCTTAGCGGTAAGTCCAGGACTGTCAGTCGTTCCCATCCTCAACCGGCGATGTCCGGTCCTGGCGATTGAGCCCGGCACATGATCCACGACCTGCAAGCCAGGAGCCTCCCCTGAGCGAACGCACCAACGAGCAATGGCTGGCCGACCTGACCGGCTCGCAGCAAAGCCAGGACGCCGCGCTACAGGATTTGCGGCAATGGCTGGCGCGCCGGCTTTTTTTCTACCTCCGCAGCCGCAGCGACCTTGACAAATTGGCCGATTCTGAGATCCAGGATCTCGCCGAGGACTTCGTTCAGGACACGCTGCTGCAGATCCGCGCCAAGCTAGACCAATTCGAGGGGCGCAGCAAGTTCACCACCTGGGCGGGCAAGATCGCCGTCCACCAGGCGCTGGGCGAGCTTCGCCGCGCCCGCTGGCGGGATTTCAGCCTTGACGGACTGGTGGGAGAGAGCGATTTCACGCCGTCGTTCCTGGTCAACGAGGCCGATCCGGCCGCGCCCGATCGCGTGGCCGAGCGGTCCGAAACCATGCGCGTGGTGGCTGAGGTGATCAACGAGGAGCTATCGGAACGGCAGCGGGCCGCACTGGTTGCCTTGACGGTGGAGGGAGTGCCGATGGATGTGGTGGCGGACCAACTGGGGACCAACCGCAATGCGCTTTACAAGTTGCTGCACGATGCGCGCAAGCGGCTGCGGCTGCGGCTGGAGGAGCGCGGCTACGACGTGGATACGCTGCTCGACGAAATGAGCGGGTAAGAGGAGCGAGCGCCGGAGCGTCCAAGAACTGGACAGCGAAGGAGCGAGCGTATTAACCATGAAACCACCATCCATGATTGTGCTGGTACTCCGGATGCTGGCCGGCACGCAGGCGTTCGAGCTGGGCTGCGAGGAAGTCACGGCCCTGCTGGACGAGTACTGCGAAGCACAGGCTGCAGGGCAGGATATGTCGCGCTTCACTCCCCTGGTGCACGCACATCTGCGCGGCTGCGCCGACTGCCGCGAGGAGTACGAGGCGCTGCTGACGTTGATCACGATGGATGCCGATCTGGTCAGCGCTTAACGCTGGTCGCCGCCGCGCAGCCTGCTTATCAGGCCGTGAATTCATTCACGGCGAGCAGCGCAAACACGTCTGGCCGGCACAATTCCAACGCCCGTTCGAACTTCGACAGCGGCTGCGGTTCCAGCGCCCATTCGCCGGTCAACACATCGTGCAGGCGCGCCAGCAGGTCCGCCTGGCCAGGTGTCTTCTCCTCAGCTTCTACTTCGTAAAACGCCTCGCTGGTTCCAGCAAACTCCACCTTGTCCAAACTAAGCTCGACCGCGGGATCGCCGTCGCCAGGATGAACGAGCCGGCGAGTCTGACGTTCCTGTAGCAGCTCGAACAGGAGCTCCAGCGGCAGCCCACGACCAATTCGCTGCGCCAACGCCGCAGCGTCGCCGGCGGGCCAGCTATCTGGCTGTAGAGCAGTGCCCGGTTCAATGGTCGTCTCGAATTCTTCGCGACTGTGCAACGCGCCGCTGGCGGCGGCCAGCGACTTCAGCGTGACCATAACTCGTCCGCCTTTGTTGCGTACGCGGTAGGTATAACCAGCGCGCAGGAAGTCGTAGCCAGACGTGTCGTAGTAGCGATCCCAGACGCGCACGCTGCGCGGATCGGTCAGCGGCAGGCCGGCCAGTTCTTCCAGCTCGCACAGCCGGCTATACACGTCCTCGTCCGGCACCGTATACTTGGTTTCGATTTCCACAGGATATATTCCAGTCCTTCCGGCGCCAGGTCGGGCTAAGGCGCTTCCAGGCCGTGCGCTTCCAGCAGCGCAGGGTTGGCCATGATCTCCGCAGTCGGTCCGTCGGCGACAACCTGGCCGCCGTCCAGGACGATCATGCGATCGAACAGCTCGGCCACCAGCGGCATGTCGTGGGTGCTGACCAACATGGTCGCGTCGAGCGCGCGCAGCAGGTTGATCAGGCTGCGGCGGCCGCGCGGATCAAGGCCAGCGGTCGGCTCGTCCAGCACCAGAATACTGGGACCCATGGCCAGCACAGTCGCCATCGCGACCCGTTTGCGTTCGCCCACGCTGAGATGGTGCGGCATCCGCGGGGCGAAGTCGCCGATTCCGACCTTGTCCAGCGCATCGTGCACCCGATGATGCACCTCGTCGCTGGAATATCCCATGTGCAACGGCCCGAAGGCCACGTCCTCGAAGACGGTGGTGGAAAACAGTTGGTCGTCGGGATTCTGAAAAACCAATCCGACCTTGGCGCGGATCACGCCCAGGTTCTCCTTGACCAGATCCATCCCGTCCACGCGAACCTGCCCATCCGTGCCCTTGAGAATGCCGTTGAAGTGCAGCATCAGCGTTGATTTACCCGCGCCGTTGGGTCCGACCAGCGCCACCTTTTCGCCGTGGTTGACATGCATGGTGACGCCGTTGAGCGCCTCCCGCCCGTCGGGATAGGCATAGCGCAGGTCGTGAACGTGCAGCACCGGATCGTGCGTGTTGATGTCAGTCATAGCCTACAGTCTCGCCCAAAGCTCGATCAAAGCCAGCACGACCACGAAAACCGTGGCCCAGGCTGCGTCGCCGAAATGCAGCGCCGGCTTATCCAGCCAAAGCAGCTCGCCGGCGTAGCCGCGGCTGACCATCGCGTTGTAGACGCGATCGCTGCGGTCCAGCGAGCGCACGAACAGGCTGCCCACCATGCCGCCCACAACTTGCGCGCGCCACACCAGCGTGCCGCCGCTCTTGTGGCCAGCCGGCCCGGTCGCCATGCGCGCCTCGCGCGCCCGTCGCAGCCGCAATACTTCATCGGCCAGGACAAAGGTATAGCGATACATGAACGCGATGATGCCGACCAGCACCTTGGGAATGCCGATGCCGCGCATGGCGCGCATGATGTCAGGAAACGTCGTCGTGGCCGACAGCAAAAGCGCCATCAACACCGACAGCCAACTCTTCAGCATGATAGTAAAGAAGCGAATGACGCCGTTGTCGGTGATGACGAGATCGAATTTGCTGAACGGCAGGGGAATAGTTACCAGCGCGTTGCCGCCGATGGAGAAGAGCACCGTGACCGCGGCCAGCGCGAAGGGCAGCGCCACCAACCCGCGGCGCAACAGCAGCGGGACCGACACGTCCGCGACCAGCGCGACGGCCAGCCAGAGCAGGCCCAGCGCAGCAAAGGCAGGCCACGC
Source organism: uncultured Chloroflexia bacterium (assembly GCA_963707275.1). Lineage (GTDB taxonomy): Bacteria > Chloroflexota > Anaerolineae > JAAEKA01 > JAAEKA01 > JACKBK01. Next base: position 215,989 of record CAVPPH010000013.1, on the reverse strand, counting down.
GCCGTCCGGCGTCAGCGCACAAGCCAGGATGAATGACAGCGCCGCCACCAGCTTGACGCGCGGATCCAGCCTGTGAACGGGGCTTTCCGCGTGTCTGTATTGGTCGAGGACGTGAATGTGCATGATGAAAGTTGCCTGGTTCTCCGATGCGCAGAGCTATGGCCGCTCGTTGGAAGGAACTGACGCCGGAACCGATGCTTGTTCCAGACGACGAGAGCGCCGCTGTAAGGATCGCGCAATGCCGTAGCCAACAGCGAACACCAGCAGCGTGCCCAGGAGCATCGCCAGCACTCCCGCCAGCGCGTCGCTGGTGATACCCGGCAAGACGTAATCGGGCGCTATCTGAAAGGCGGATCCCTGAGCTGCGCCGAGAAATCCGCTGTCCTCGGCAACCCGCTCCAGCCCATCGGGGCTGGGCGAGGCAAAGAACACGGCCATCACGCCGACCACCAGCGCGAGGACGATCCCGCCGGCCACCAGCGTGCCGCGGTCAGTCTTGCGTCCATTCACCTGCTGACCAAACATGCCGGGCAAAGCAGCCACCACCAGGGCGGCCGCGCCCGCTGTAATCAAGCCCTCACCGACGCCGATGAACGCGTGGACAATGGCCATCGCGGTCAACACGATGCCCAGCGACACGGTGCCGCTCAGCGCCAGCAGGAACGCCGTCACCACCGCCGCGGCAAACACCGACAGCCAGCCGGCCGCGAAGGCTGCCACAAACCGGTTCAACCTCATCAACGCCTGGTAGGTGAAATAACCGATCCAGACAGTGACGATTCCCATGACAAAGATGTTGGCGCCCATGGCCAGCAGCCCGCCATCCTGAAAGATCAGCGCCTGGAGCGCGATCACGGCGGTCATAATCAACAGCCCGGCCCACGGTCCCAGGAGGATCGCTGCCAGCGCGCCACCCAGGAAATGGCCCGACGTGCCGCCGGCGACCGGGAAATTGAAGGCCTGCGCGGCGAAGATGAACGCCGCCAGCACGCCCATCAGCGGCACCATGCGCTCGTCGAAGTCGCGGCTGGCGCGCCGGATCGCCAACACAACAAAGGCGGCTGTAATCGCCCACATTGCGATGGCGACTGCCGCCGTCAAAAAGCCGTCGGGAATGTGCAACGCGTCTGGCGCCGCCAGGGGCGCATGAAATTCACTGAAAACCATCGTGTCCTCCTTTTAGTAACGTACGTACGTTCTAAAGTGTCGAAATCGGGTGCTGGCACAGTCGGAGACCGGCCAGAGCGATGAAGCAATGCTAGTTCGCCCGGCACGCCGGGCATTGACCCGTCAACGTCAGATGCACAAAGTTGACCGCAAACCCGTACTTCCTGTCCAGTATCGCGCTCAGGTCTTCCAGATCATCAGAGTCGATGTCGATCATCATGCCGCAACTGCTGCACACAGCGTGGTGATGCTCCTGGCCAAAACGGACAGCCTCATAGCGCACCGGCTGGCCATCCAGCCGCAGCTCGCCTATCACGCCCTGCTGCTTGAGGAACATCACGGTGCGGTAGACCGTAGACAGATCCACGTAGGGCGACAGCGTCTGGACGCGCTCATGCACCTCGTCGACGCTGAGATGCCCGTCGCTGTGGTAGATTGCCTCCAGCACCATCGCTCGTTGCGGCGTCAGACGAACGCCGGAGCCGCGTAACTGGTCAATAGCTCGCTCTTCGCAGGACATGAGTAGATCTAGCCTTCCGCAATTGCAAAAATTCGCAACTGCGGTAATTATACTTAGTGCCCTTCGTAACGCCAATCCAACGCTTGCTGCAATTCGACCGGCGCACCGTGCACCCAGGTCGCTGCCTCTGCCACGGCGTTTTGCTCGCCCACCAGCGTGATGTGATCGCCGCGCTCCAACACATGATAGCCGTGCGGCAAGATGATCTCGTCTCTTCGCCTGATGGACAGCACCAGCACATCCCCCGGCAGGTGCATATCGCGCAGCGACTTGCCGATGCATTCGGTGCTGAGCAGCTCAACCTCCACCACTTCCTTGTCGTCCTCCAACGAAGTCAGCAACTCCAGCGCGTCGGGGAAGCTGACGAGTCCGTCCATGACAGTAGCTGTTGCGAGGCCCGGATTCACTGCGTGCACGCCAGCGACCTGAAACTCGCGCAGCCGGGCTGCGTCATGAACGTAGGCCACAAGATGTGGGATGCCCAGCGAGGTCCTGGCCAACACACACACCCGCAGGTTGAAGTTGTCATCTGCCGTCGCTACCACCAGCGACCGGGCAACGTCTGCGCCGGCTGCCACGAGACCTTGTGTTGTGTCTGCTTCGCCCAGCACGCCTGTCATACCGAGTTGTCTGACGCGCTCAATCCGCTCGCGATGGCTGTCGATGACTACAATCTCGTGGTTGCGCTTCTTCAGCCGCTGCGCCACCAGCATGGCGATCTGTCCCGCCCCAACCACCACGACAGGCAGCCGTTCCGGCAGCGCTTGAGCTGGCAGCATCCGGTTGAACAGGGCCGGTGACAGGGTCGATGTGGTGATGGCTACCAGGATGATGTCGGCGTTGAGCGCCTCGCTGATGATCCCCAGCCGCAGGCCAATGGCCGACGCGGCGATGATCAGCGACAGACGTGAGGAAAGCAGCACGCCGGCCGCCAGTGCATTGCGCCGCCCGAAGGCTGGCTGCAACAGCAGCGAAGGCACGACCTTGACGAGATAGGCGGCCGCCAGCAACAGCGGAAACAACGCCAGCGCGCTGGCGGACGAAAGCAGCGCCGGCAGGTCGAAGCTTACGCCAACCATGATGAAGAAGATCGGCACCATGAAGCCAAAACCGATGGCATCCAGCTTGTGCCGCGCCTCGTTGTCGCCCAGGTTCTCCGGGCTGGAAATGAGCGAAATCAGCGCGCCGGCCAGAAACGCGCCGAGTATCACCTCTGCGCCCAGAACTTCCGACAGCACGACGAACGCGAACATGACAGCCAGAGCGCCGCGCACCTTGATCTGCACCGTGGCGTGGGTCAGGTCGTCCAGCGCGCGCTGCAAGGGCCGCCAGCGCACCAGTTGCGGCGCATAGCGGGCCGCAACGACAAAGGCCACCAGAAGCACTCCGACCAGCAGCACCTCCAGCGTGACACCACCAGAGATGACCGCCACGACCAGGGTGATGAGCACCATGGTGACAAAATCGGCGATCAACGCTGCCAGCAGGATCGTCTGACCGAACTGGCCGGAGGAAATGCCCTTCTCGCGCAGGACGGGCAGGACGATGCCCAACGACGTGGTAGACAAGATCAGCGTCGGCAACCAGGGGTTCCTGACCAGCCCCAGAGAAGACAGCGACAGAGCGATCGCAAAGGCCAGCGCGATGGTCAACGCCAGAATCGAGAATCCAACCACGACCGGGTTTTCCATCAGGCGCGTAGACTTGCGTTGCAGACCCGCCAGCACGGAGAAGTCGATCTCCAGTCCCGACAGGAACATCAGAAACGCGAACCCCAGCGCGGCCAGAACTTCCAGCACCGGATCATCCACCACCAAATTCAGCCCGCTGCGGCCGATAACCATTCCCGCAATGATCTCTCCCACCACCACCGGTATCTGCAAACGACGAAACCGCTGTAAAATCAGGGGAACGATGAATGCTAGGCCGACAACCAGCAGGACAGGCAACAAGCTGCCGCCATTTTCCATTGAGGTAATCCCTTCCAATACGATGGACAAACCCGCTCGCAGCAGGCGCCCAACCCGTTCGTAGTAGGCGCTTCAGCGCCCCGGAACGGCGCTGAAGCGCCTACTACGAATCAGCCAGCAAAGCCTGGTGTTTCGTCGACCTGAGTTTGAGGAGTAGGCATCCTCAGATGCCGGGTTCGCATGTGAGCATGCGAACTCCACAAATCAAGATTGACGTGATACTAGCGAACGCCCATATCCGGGTAGCTGTGCGTATCCCAGTGGCTGGCGCGGCCTTCCAACCATTCCTTGATCTCGCGCATTCGGTCTGCGCTGCCAAGGATCGTCAGCCGGTCTCCCAGTTGGAGCACTGTGTTGCCGTGCGGCACGATCAATTCGCCGCGCCGCCGGATCGACATCACCAGGTAATCGCCCGGTAGCCGCAAATGGCGCACCAGCACCCCCATAAGCGCCCGGTTTTCCAGCTTGGCCTCGATCACATCGCGCTCGTCCTGAGTCGAGGTCAGGAGCTGGAACGCGTCAGGATTGCGTGCCAGCATCGCGATAATTGTAACGCGGAACATCGCGCCCATAAACGGCTGGACGCCGAGCTGTTCATAGTCGGCCAGATGCTGCGGATCATTGACATTGACGACCACGTTGGTGTCGGACAACTGGCGCACCGCGCGGGCCAGCGCCATGTTTTCGTCGTCCTGCTCGCCCAGCAGCAGCACGGAATCGGTGTCGGCGATGCCCAGATCGCGCAACCCGTCCGCGGTCTGATCGGCCTCCAGCACCTTGAAACCGGCGCTGGTTGCGCGCTCGACCAGCGGGCGTTGCCGCTCGACAAAGCGTACGGTGTCCCCGTGAGCGCGCAATTCCTGGGCCACTGCCAGCGACAGGTCAGAAACACCAACAGCCAGTGTGAACCGGCTGCGAACCTGCACCACCAACGGCGCCATCACGTTGAAAACCAGCGGCATGATCAGCACCGTCAGCAGCGCAAACAACACGATGAAGGTGCTGATGGCTGCATCCAGCAGGCCGGTGCGCAAGCCGATGACCGCGATGGCGACCTCCAGCGAAAGGTGGGTGTTGAGCAATGCGCCGCCGGCCAGCCGCTCGCGCAGGGAAAAGGAGCGACCAGCGATCAGCACCGGCACCACCTTGACCACCGTGGCTACCACGAGAAGCACCAGCACGACCACCAGCCGCGCCGGCGCGTCGAACGCCGCCGACAGATCCAGCTCCACCCCGACCATGATGAAAAAGACCGGGATGAAGAAGCCGAAGCCAAAGGCCTCCAGCTTCTCGACCAGCGACTCGTCCTCCGGTCCCTTCAGCAGAGAGATGATGAGGCCGGCCAGAAACGCGCCCAGAATCAGTTCGGCATCGACGAACTCGGCCAGTACCACGAACAGCATCAGCACCAAAATCGCGCCGCGCACCTTGATCTGCACCGTAGCGCGCGAGAGGTCCTCGAAGAACTTGCGCACCCGCGGGCGGCGCACGAACGCCGGTCCAACGCGGTAGAAGATCAGGAACGCGACGAAAAGCAGGCCCAGCGAGAGAACCTCCAGATCGAGGCCACGGTCAAAGGTGATGACATACACCGTCAGCAAGATGATGGTGATGAAGTCGGCCAGCGTCGCCGACACCAGCAAGAACTGGCCGAAGCGGGTGCTGAGCATCCCCCGTTCCTTGAGGGTCGGCAGCACCACGCCCAGCGACGTGGCGGTGAAGACAAACGCCAGCAGCAGCGGATCTCCCCCGGCGCCGCTGCGCACCACCAGGAAATCCGGCCGCCAGCGCCAGGCCCAGCGTCAGCACGTATACGACCAGCGCACTGGAGGCGACCCACGGCGACCCGCCAGCTGACCGGCCGTTGCGCGCCGGCAACAGTTGGTCGAGGTTGATCTCCATACCCGCCAGAAACATCAGGAACGCCAGCCCGATGTCCTGCATGAAGATCAGAATCGGCGTCTCTGTAACGAGCCCCAGAAACGCCGGGCCGACCAGGATGCCCGCCACGATTTCACCCACCACCACCGGCACCCGCTGAAAACGGGACAGAAGGATGGGTACGGCAAACGCCAGCAGGAGAACAATGACAAGAGGAAGAAACCGATTGGGATCTTCAGAGATCAGCGTGGAAAAGCTCATTCCCCCATCTTATCGTGAGTAACCCTATCTGGCAAGACAGACAGCTAACAAAGCCAGCAAAACGGACAAAGGGCCGCCGGAGCAAGCTCCGGCGGCCCTTTGTCCTGCCAACACGGCGTTCGGCGCGCGTTGTCTCAGCGTTACGCGCCCACAACGTCCTCGCCGCCGTCCACATAAGATCACTGACCCGCTCATGAAACGGACCCGCGGATCAGACAGCGCCGCAATCGTGACAGCCACGTCCGGCTCGGTGGTCATGCGCCCGGTGGGGTTGAAGCGGGTCGCCATCTCGATGAACGCCTCGTGGCCCGGAATCTTGCGCAGCGCGGGCGTATCGGTGACGCCGGCCTCGATGCAGTTGACCATCACGCCGTGCCGGCCCAAGCTCCAGCGCCAGCTGACGGGTGTGCGACTCCAGCGACGCCTTGGCAGCCGAGACCGCGCCGTAGCTCTTGAACACCCGGTGCGAGCCGGAGCTGGTCATCGAGAAGACGCGGCTGCCCGACGTGAACAGACCCCGCCGCATCAGATCCTGCACCCAGTAGACCAGGCTATGGGCCATGACGTTGAGAGTCATGTCCATCTGCGCCTCGGAGATCGCCTCGTCGGGCGAGTCGGCAATGAACGGCAGCAGCGTGCCGAAGGCCAGCGAGTGCATCATCACGTGGATGTGCTGATGGCCGCCATCAGCAGCCAGCTTCGCCTGGATCTGGTCGAGAACCTTGCCCCGCTTACCGCTGTCGGCTGCGTTGGTGTTGAAGAAGATAGCCTGCTGGCCCATGGCCTCGATGTCGGTCACGACCTGGCTGAGCCATAGGGCAGCGTGGACTTCAGATCCAGATGCACGCCGAAGACGTTCATGCCGCGGCTGGCCAACTCCAGGGCAGTCGCCCGCCCGAAACCGCTGGAAGAACCGAGGATCAGCGCCCAGCGCCCGGTCAAGTCCTGCTCATGTGTCATAATTGTCTCCTTTTTCGATGGTTTCCTTACACAAAACACCGGCGCCCGCAGCCAGTTACGCCGCGGGCGCCGGTTGGCTCAAATTGATCTCAGTTCAGCAGTTCAAAAATACCGGCCGACCCCATGCCGCCGCCGATGCACATCGACGCGCTGCCGTAGCGCACGCCGCGCCGCTGCATCTCCTTGATCAGCGTCAACACCAGCCGCGTGCCGGTCGCGCCCAGCGGGTGACCAATGGAAATCGCGCCGCCGTTGACGTTGAGTATCTCCGGGTCCAGATCGAGATCCTTGACGCACGCCAGACACTGGGCCGCAAAGGCCTCGTTGATCTCGAACAGCCCGATGTCGCCCATGCTCATGCCAGCCCGCTTGAGCGCGATGCGGGTTGCGGGCGCCGGGCCGATGCCCATGATGTCCGGATTGACGCCAGCGATGCCCCAGCTCACCAGGCGCGCCAGCGGCGTCACGCCCAGCTCGCGCGCCGCCTCAGCCGACGCCACGATGACCGCCGCGGCCCCGTCCACGATGCCGCTGGCATTGCCGGCAGTGACGGTGCCATTCTTGGGAATGAAACGGGCAGGCAGACGGGCCAGTACCTCCATGGTGGTGTCGGGGCGCACATGCTCATCGACGGTCACGGTGGCAGGCTTGCCGCGGCCGTCCTTGCCTTGCACGGCGACCACTTCCTGCGCCAGGCGGCCTTCCTGCCACGCGGCAGCCGCGCGCTGCTGGCTGGCCAGCGCCATGCTGTCCTGATCCTCGCGGCGTCACCTCGTATTGCTGGGCCAGGTTCTCGGCGGTGATGGCCATTGGCAGGTTGTTGTAGCTGTCGGTCAGGCCCTGCCACAGCGAGTCTTCGAGGTTCATCCCCTCGCCCAGACCGATGCCCCAGCGGGCGTTGCGCGCCACCAGCGGCGCCTGGCTCATGTTCTCCGCGCCGCCGGCCAGCACCACGTCCGCTTCGCCGCACACAATCATGCGCGCCGCATCGACGATAGCCTCGAACCCAGAGCCGCACAGCCGGTTCAGCGTCAGGCCGGGCGCGCTCTGCGGGACGCCGGCCCACAGCCCGACATGGCGGCCCAAATAGGCGGCATCGCGACTGGACTGGATCACGTTGCCAAAGATGACGTGGTCGACCCGCTCAGCCGGCACGCAGGCTGCTTCCAGTGCTCCCTTGGCGGCGGCCACGCCTAGCTCAGTCGCCGTCACATCGCGCAGGGAGCCACCGAACTTGCCGAACGGCGTGCGCGCGCCGCCGACAATCACGATTTCTTGCAAACTCATGGGTAAACCTCCGAGAAGTGAAAAGGGTATGCCAAAATAGTCAGGGTGTGTTCAAAATGGGTTGATCGCTGGCGCAGGGCGGGGCGACCCGGCCCCTACAAGCCAACTCGTCTTGAATACACGCAAACGGTCAGGCCGACTGCGTCATTCCCATGGCCGCCAGCATCTCTTCGTTGGAGCCGTACTTGAACGACTCCAGACCCTGCCGGTCAGCTTCCGCCTGCTCTGTCTCTTCGAGACGCTGCCAGTCGGCCTTACGCACCACTGGCTCACTGGATTGCGCCAGACGCTGGATCAACCGCTGCTCGCGCTGGTGGATCTGATCGGCGTCCAGCGTTGGCTGCGTCGCCAGGTAGCGCAGCAATGAGTCGGCCCCCAGCGTGCCATCCTTGCGCGCCACGCCCACCAGCCCGTCGCTGGCCTTCCTGGCCCAACCAGCCACGAAAACGCCCTCGATGGGCGCCGCGGCCGCGGGGTCGTAGGCCTCGTAGGAAACGCCGTCAGCCGAGTAGCGCGGCGCAGGGTTCTTGACGAACTCGTTCCACTCCACCGGCAGGCCCAGTTCGTCATCCACCCGGTCGCCGATGCAGAAGACCACGGTGTCCACCTCCAGCACGCGGCGTGTGCCCAGCCCGCGCGCCTGGTGTCGCCGTTGCGCGGCACCAGCTTCGTGTCCTCCACCTCCAGCCCGCCGACCCGCCCGTGACCGTCGTCCACAATGGCAGTTGGCGAGCTGAGAAACTCGAAACGAAGGACCGTGTCGGACGTGGCCGGCTCGCCCTTGGCCTGCGCCGAGAGGATGAAGTCGCGTGCCTGGGTGGGGTCCTGGCCGACGTCGAGCATCAGCGGGGCGACGCGCGCGATCTCGGCATCCAGCGCCGGTACGTCAAGGTTGGCAACGACGCTTTCCATCTCCTTCTTGGTGAACTTGACCTCGGCCGGGCCGCGGCGGGCCACGGCAACCACCTCGTCGATCTTCAGGTCGCGCACCAGCCAGTGAGCCACGTCCACCATGACGTTGCCGACGCCGATCAACGCCGCGCGGCGGCCGATGTGGAACTCCTCCTGGCTGAAGGGAGGCAACTGGTTGTAGTGGTAGACGATATCTTTGGCGTGGTAGACGCCCTGCAACTCTTCGCCCGGCAGCCCCAACCACTTGGTGCCCTGCGCGCCGACGGTGACCAGGATTGCCTGGCAGCCCAGATCGCGCAGGTCTTGCAGGGACAGGGTCCCGGCCGCCCCGACGGTGACATTGCCGAAATAGTGGATGTTGGGATTGGCGAGAATCTGGCGAAACTGCTTGCGCAGGCCTTCCTTCATCTTGTACTTGTCGTGATAGATGCCATATTCTGCCAGCCCACCGGGCTTGATATCGCGGTTCAGCAGCACGACCCGGACGCCAGCGTCCGCCAGTTGCTTGGACGCGTAGATGCCGGCCGGGCCTGCGCCCACGACCGCTACAAGATTGCCTGCCTCATTGCCAGAATTCACCTGGTCCTCCTCCATTAGAGTATGATCCTGTTCGACATATTGATCCGGGGAATGATGATGTACGCCTGCAAGCGACAGTCAACGGCTGTTCGCGAACTGGTGACAACTGTCTGATCTTTCGGTCTCACACACTGGTCATGACGAATTTCATTATAATTTGGTCAGGGGCATTTCACAAGTTCATACCCGCACAAGGCAACGAAAAGCCCCGCCGAGGCGCGAAAGATGTGCTTCCAGCGCCGGCGGGGCCGACCATGTTTGGCCAAACGGACGCTAAGCCGCGTCGTCCTTCTTGCTGCCTAGAAAACCGTTGGCGATCTGGATCAGCGCCCAGGCGGCGAAGGCGAAACGGACGAAGTCGGCCACGCTGGGCGAGTGAGCCACAAGCTCATTGCCCGAGCGCGCGCGGCGTGTGGCAACAAGCAACCCTGCTGCGGTGGCTCCGATCACTGCGCCGACCACTGCACCTAGTGGAATTCCAATGGGAAACGGCAAGCGTTTGTCAAGATTTATCCTTTTTCCTCCGTAATGATGCGAGTACGTGATCTCGCTCTGCTTTCCGCTTGGCCTGCCCGGCTTCCATCGCAATGAACGGGCTGGCGGCTTTGTTGCTGATCTTGTCGGTGGTCTCTGCCAACTGGCGCGAACGATACTGCACCATCGGCATGATTTCCTTGATCTTGCGATTGAGCATGATCATGCTGTACATCGCAGCGGCCGTCACGGCCAGCGTGATGATAATCAGGATCATGAACTGAAAAACGATAATCAGCGTGGCAACATCAGCACCTGTTTGCAGCATGGGTAACTCCAGAATCAGTACAGAACACTATAACGAGCTGCGGACCGGCATCGGCAGGTTGATCTCAGGCGACCGAACCTCACGTGTCTCCAGATCGAACCGATAGTCGGGCTGCAACTCCAGCGACCGCATCCCGTCAGCCACGAACGCCTGGCCTGGCTTCCAGCTCTGCACGTTGGTCGAGGTCATTGCCTGGCCGTCCACCAGGTAGAGGCTGGCGAGCCCGACCACCTCGATCATCGTGTCAGCGCGGCGGATAAACGCGGCCTGATCAGAAAGACCGATTCCCAGCACATACGGGTTGCTGGCAATGGCCATTTGCAGCAAATGGCCATACTGGGCGCCGTCGAAATGCGCAGCCACCAGAATGCGGTTGGTCAACCCCAGCCCCGGCGCCATGCGCGGCAGCGGCTGCTCGTCGTAAACCAACATGTGGTTGCCGAGAAAAGCCGCTGAGCCGCCGACCGCGCCGACCGCTTTGCCGCACGCATTGGCGCGGCGGATGGCGGTCGCCAGCGGCGTGCCGCCGATGGTCGTCGACCAGCGCAGCGGGTGCCCGCCCGACAGGAAGACCGCCGTGCTGTGCTCGATGTGGTGAATAACCGACTTGTCGTAGCCCGCCGACCGATCGCCGACCACCACCAGCCGCACACTGGCCGCTTCCAGCGCCTGGAACGCAGCCGTGTAGCCATAGTCGGCCTCGGTCGCGCCGCGGTTGGTGGTCAGGACAACGATGCGCGCGCCGTAGCCACCCGCCAGGTTCCAGAAGGCATAGCGCGCGTATTCGTTATAGACGCTGTCCTCGGCGCCACCGTCGTAGAATATCGGGCCGCGGACGTAGCCGTCAGGAACTGGTGAAGGAGACATGAATGCTTTCGTGGGCCTGCAACGTGACCTGCTTAGCGGCAGGCAGGGTTTATTGTACCGAAGGCGGGAATGCCTGTCAATCCGCGCAACACTGCGGGCGAAAACATGACATGAATCATGGCGGCGCTGCTTTTCTGCTGGTATAGTGGGACATAGCTGCTCGCCCGTCGCCCCTGCGGATGCAGAAATCCACACATCACGAGCGATGGACTCCCGCGTCCGCGAGAGTGACGCGACAGAGTGAGCCGAAAAGTACCTTTGCAAGCCATGGCGGAGGCAACCCATGAGCAACGACGCCACCAACGTCGTCACGTCGCCCGACAGCATCGATCTCGCACTGATGGAACCAATCTTCGCGACCTACGGAGGCGATCACGGCGCGCTGATCCCGATCCTGCAAAACGCGCAGGAACTCTACAACTTCCTGCCCAGGGAAGTGCTGAAGCTGATAGCCAGCAGGCTGGGGCTCTCAGTCAGCAAGGTCTACGGCGTCGCGACCTTTTACGCTCAGTTTTTCCTCGAGCGGCGCGGCCGGCACATCCTGAAGCTATGCGATGGAACGGCCTGTCACGTCAAGGGCACGCCCGTGCTGATGACCGCGCTGGAAGATCGCTATCACGTCGGACCGGGCGAAACCACGCCGGACGGCGAGCTAACCGTTGAGATCGTCTACTGCCTGGGATCGTGCGCGCTGGCACCGGTGGCTGTGCTGAACGGCGAAGTTGTGGGCCGGCTGCGCCAGGAGATGCTGCTGCGAACCGTCAAGAAACAGATCGAAGGCGCGTGAAAAGGATCGATGCATGAGCACAACCATTACGCTATCGCCACAGCCTGAAGCCACAACCGCCGTAAACGATCCCACCCACCGCTGGATCGCCGTCTGCATGGGCACCGGCTGCTCGTCTTCGGCCAGCACCGAGGTAGGCGCTGCGCTGCGCGAGGAGCTGGTGAAGAACGGGTTGGAAAATGGCGTCGAGGTGCGGCGCACCGGTTGTTTCGGCTTCTGCGAGCAGGGCCCGATCACGGTCGTCTATCCCGACGAGACGTTCTACACGCAGATCAAGCCGCAGAACGCCAGCAAGATCATCCAGGAACATGTGGTCGGCGGCCAGCCGGTCGAGCGCCTGCTCTACAAGGATCCGGCCAGCGACGTGCGGGTGGAGAAGTGGCACGAGATCGGCTTCTACGGCAAGCAGCAGCGCATTCTGCTGGGCAACTGCGGCGTCATCGACCCGGAGAACATCGACCACTATCTGGCCAAGGATGGCTACCAGGCGTTGCGCAACTGCCTGCTGGAGCTGACGCCCGAACAGGTCATCGAGGAGATGATCGCGTCGGGGCTGCGCGGGCGCGGCGGCGGCGGCTTCCCGGCCGGCGTGAAGTGGAAGCTGGCCCGCCAGACGCAGCGCTGGCCCAAGTACGTCATCTGCAACGCGGACGAGGGCGATCCCGGCGCGTTCATGGACCGCTCGGTGCTGGAAGGCGACCCCCACTCCGTCATCGAGGGCATGATCATCGCCGCCTACGCCATCGGCGCCGACCGCGGCTACATCTATTGCCGGGCGGAGTATCCGCTGGCCATCGAGCGGCTGAAGATCGCGCTGGCACCAGGCGCGCCAGCTTGGCCTGCTGGGCGAGAACATCCTGGGCTCCGATTTCAGCTTCGATCTGCAGGTCAAAGAGGGCGCGGGCGCGTTCGTCTGCGGCGAGGAGACGGCGCTGATGGCCTCGATCATGGGCGAGCGGGGCCAGCCCTGGCCGCGGCCGCCCTATCCCGCGGTGGCCGGCGTCTGGGGCCAGCCCAGCAACGTCAACAACGTCAAGAGCTACGCCTACACGCCGCGGATCATGCGCAACGGCGCCGACTGGTTTCGCTCGATTGGCACCGAGGGCAGCCCCGGCACGGCCGTCTTCGCGCTGACCGGCCAGGTGCAGCGCACCGGCCTGATCGAGGTGCCGATGGGCATCACCGTGCGCGAGATCATCTACGACATCGGCGGCGGCGTGCCGCTGGGCAAGCGCTTCAAGGCGGTGCAGACGGGCGGGCCGCTGGGCGGCTGTCTGCCGAGCGAGCACCTGGACACGCCGGTTGACTTCGACTCGCTGCGGGCGGTCGGGCGCGGTGATGGGGTCGGGCGGCATGATCGTGGCCGACGAGACGACCTGCATGGTGGAATTCGCCCGCTATTTCATGAAGTTTGTGGTGGACGAAAGCTGCGGCAAGTGCCCGCCCTGCCGCATCGGCAGCCTGCGCATGCTGGAAATCCTCGACCGCATCACCGAGGGCGAGGGCACGCTGGACGATCTGGACGAGTTGCACCGGCTCGTCGGAAGGCATGCAGCAGGGCTCGCTGTGCGGACTGGGTCAGTTGGCTCCGTCACCGGTGCTGTCGGTCCTGCGCTTCTTCGAGGACGAATTCCGCGCCCACATCATCGACAAAGCCTGTCCGGCCCACAAGTGCAAGGCGTTGATCACCTTCGATATCGTCGCCGAGCTCTGCACCGGCTGCATGGTGTGCGGCCGCAACTGTGGCAGCAACGCCATCACCGGCGAGAAGCGCGGCGTGCATGTCATCGACCTGGACGCCTGCGAGCGCTGCGGCATGTGCGCCGAGGTCTGCAAGTTCGACGCGGTGCGGATTACGTCGCCGCGGTGACCGCCGCGGCCATCCACGAATGCTAGCGCACCACGAATACACGAATTGCAGTATTGCGAAGACATGCTTTTCACGCCTGCGCACGAAGTAGCTACACGAAAACAGACAGGACTGCTATGCCTGCAACGCTAACCATCAACAATCGAACCTGTTCCGCCCCTGACGGCGCGACCATTCTGGAAGCCGCGCGGCTGGCTGGCATCGAGATCCCCACGCTCTGCCACCACCCCGACCTGAGCAACGTCGGCGCGTGCCGGATGTGCGTGGTGTCGGTCAAGGGCGCGCGCGGCTTGCAGACCGCCTGCACGACGCCGGTGGTCGAGGGCATGGTGGTCGACACCATGAGCGCGGACGCGGTGGCTACGCGCAAGTTCGTGCTGGAGATGCTGCTGACCGACCACCCCAACGACTGCATGACGCTGCGAGGTGGCCGGCGACTGCGAGCTGCAGGACCTGGTCTACGACTACGACGTGCCAGTGGCCGGAACACAACGGCCAGCGCCACGACTAGCCCATCGACCCCGATCCCAACCCGTTCATCTTCATCGACCGCAACAAGTGCATCCTGTGCAGCCGCTGCATCCGCGCCTGCGGCGAGATCCAGAACCGGGACGTGTGGAGCTTTGCCCATCGCGGCTTTGCCAGACAAGCTGGTGGCGGGCGCGGACCAGATGCTGCTGGATGCGCGCTGCGAAAGCTGCGGCCAGTGCGTCGCCTACTGCCCCGTCGGCGCGCTGTACGACAAGATGAGCCTGCGGCAAGGGACGCGCCAACCAGGTCGACAAAGGTGCGCACCACCTGCTCCTACTGCGGCGTCGGCTGCAACTTCGACCTCAACGTGCGCGACGGCAAGATCGTGCGCGTCACCAGCGCGCAGGATGCCCCGGTCAACGGCATGGCGCTCTGCGTCAAGGGCCGCTACGGCTACGATTATGTCCACAACCCGGACCGGCTGACGCGGCCGCTGGTGCGCGCGCAAGTGGCTGACGCGGCGTTGAGGAGCAGGTGAACAGCGGCGAGTGGCGGTCGCGTAGCCGACAAGGCTGACAAGGCGACAAGCTGACAGATGGCGAATGGCAGCGACGCAACGCATGCCGTCACCGTGTCACCCGGCCACCCATGCCGATCCCTAGTCTACCGCGACACCTTCATCGAAACCGACTGGGACACCGCGCTGGACGTGGTGGCGCGGCAAGTTCGCGGCCGAGAAGAAGGCGCACGGCGGCGACGCCTTCGCGGTGCTGGCCTCGGCCAAGTGCACCAACGAGGAGAACTTCCTCTTCGCCAAGCTGACCCGCCAGCTGCTCGGCACCAACAGCATCGACCACTGCGCCCGGTCTCTGACACAGCAGCACCGTCACCGGTCTGGTGACATCCTTCGGCAGCGGCGCCATGACCAACTCGATCCGCGATCTCGCCGACGACAGCCGCTGCATCTTCATCATCGGCAGCAACACCACCGAGAACCACCCGGTCATCGGCACCAAGATCCGGCGCGCGAAGCGCCAGCGCGGCGCCAAGCTGATCGTGGCCGACCCGCGGCGCATCGACATCGCCGAGCTACGCCGACATCTGCATCTGCGCCACCGCCCGGCACCGACATCGCCCTGCTCAACGGGCTGATGCACGTCATCCTGCGCGAGGGCTGGCAGGACGACGAGCTTCATCGAGGAGCGCACCGAGGGTTTCGAGGAGTTCGAAGCGACGCGTCGAGAAGTACACGCCCGAAGTCGCCAGCCGAGATCACCGGCGTGCCCGCGGAGAAGATCGAGCAGGCGGCGCGCATGATGGCCGAGAACCGGCCGGGCGCGCTGCTCTACGCGATGGGCATCACCCAGCACACCACCGGCGTCGCCAACGTCATGTCGTGCGCCAACCTGCAGATGCTGCTGGGCAACATGGGCGTGGCCGGCGGCGGCGTCAACCCGCTGCGCGGCCAGAACAACGTCCAGGGCGCCTGCGACATGGGCGGGCTGCCCAACGTCTACACCGGCTACCAGAACGTGACGCTGCCGGCGGTGCGGGAGAAATTCGAGGCCGCCTGGGGCGTGCCGCTCTCCGACAAGGTCGGCCTGACGGTGACCGAGATGCTGGACGGCGCCGAGCGCGGCGATGTGCGCTGCCTCTACGTCATCGGCGAGAACCCGATGGTCAGCGACCCCGATCTGCAACCACGTGCAGCACTCGCTGGACCGCACCGAGTTCATCGTGGTGCAGGAGCTGTTCTTCAGCGAGACCTGCCACTTCGCCGACGTGATCCTGCCGGCGGCCGCCTTTGCCGAGAAGGAAGGGACGTTCACCAACACCGAGCGGCGCATCCAGCGGGTGCGCAAGGCCGTCGAGCCGCCGGGCGAGGCGCAGACGCGACTCGTGGATCGTCAAGCAACTGGCCGAGCGCCTGCTGGCGCTGGGCGCGGCCGACGCCGGACCCCGATGCGCCCTGGGCGGACTGGGAATACGACACCCCCGAAGACGCGATGGACGAGATCAACGCGCTGACGCCGATCTACGGCGGGGTGACCTACCGGCGGCTGGAGGCCGGCGCGCGCTTGCAATGGCCGGTGCCCGACGTCAACCACCCCGGCACGCCGATCCTGCACGCCGGCAAGTTCAGCCGCGGCAAGGGCCGCTTCGCCGCGGTCGATCACATCCCGCCGGCCGAGCAGCCCGACGACGAATACCCCCTCATCCTGACCACCGGCCGGGTGATCTACCACTGGCACGGCGGCGAGATGACGCGGCGCGGCCGAGGGCCTGCTGGCCGTCTACCCCGAGGCGCTGGTGGAGATCAGCCTGGAGGACGCGCAGAAGCTGGGCGTGCGCGACGGCGACATGGTGCGGGTCATCTCGCGCCGCGGCGAGGTCGAGGCCAAGGCGCAGTTGAACGGCCGCGTCTCGCGCGGCCTGGTCTTCAGCACCTTCCACTTCCCCGCCTCCGTCGGTCAACTGGCTGACCAGCGCCGAGCACCTGGACCCGGTGGCCAAGATACCGGAGTTCAAGGTGACCGCGGTGCGGTTGGAGAAGGTGGAGGAGCCAATTCAGTCTCGGTGACGAAGGGCAAGAGCTTACAGGTTTTGGTCACGGATTACACAGATCTCACGGACGGCAAAACTCAATACCGAATCAACGGCAGATACCGATGCACCGGCGCTTCAAACAAGCTCATGGGTGGCGCCAGAGCCGGCTCGATATCGGTGACACTGACAGAAATCGTCGTCGCCAGATAAAAGGCTCTGGGATCGAACGCGGTCACCAAATAGTTGCCCGCCTGCACCGTCTCGAAGCGATACCCGCCATCCTCGTCGCTGAACACCCGCCGTTGACCATCGTCGCCATCTCGCAGGTAGATAGTGATCCCCTCCAATCCCGTCTCGTCGGGGTCCCACTGCCCATTCTGGTTCACGTCGTGCCACACGCTCCCCTCCAGCGGCTGTACGCCGCAGGTCATGTTCGTGCTTTCCAGGTCGTGGCTACGAGCTAGCCAGCGATGGAAAAGCTCCTCATCCGGCTCACACCAATCGGTATTCGCGAAGTGGAAGGCCCACAGATGCAGATCCAGCAGGGTTTCTGGCAGGGGGCCGCCGAATCGGTTTTCAGACAAGTAGAGATAGCGTAGATTAGATAGATTGCCGACTCCTGGCGGCAACTCACTCAGTTGATTGCCTGACAGAGACAGCGTCGACAGGAATTGCGGATTGCTAATTTCCGGTGGTAGATTGGTCAGTTGGTTGGCGGACAGATCGAGAAGATACAGGCCGGCCAGGTTACCGGCCTCCGGCGGCAAGTTGCTAAGTTGGTTCTGAGCCAAATACAGGTGCCGCAGACCAGTCAAGTTCCAAAACTCCGCTGGCAAAACGCTCAACTGGTTTTTTGACAGGTCGATGGTATTCAATCCGCTTAGGTCGCCGATCTCTGGCGGCAGGCTGCTCAGTTGATTGTCCGCCAAATCGAGTTGTATCAGATTGGAATGGTCGAATACCTCTGATGGTATGCTGTCCATTTGATTGCCAGCCAGTGCAAGCCGCTGCAGGTTGGGCAGATTCCATAATTCGGCAGGTAAGCTGACTTGCGGGTTGTAGGAGAGATCCAGGTTTCTCAGGTCGAGCAGGTTGCCGACCTCCGGCAAAACACTGCTCAGTTGGTTGTCCGCCAAAACGAGTCTCGTCAAATCGGTGAGGTTGAAAATCTCCGGTGGAATGCTGCGCATCCGATTACCAGACAGATCAAGTGCCCAAAGACCGGTCAGATTCCATAGTTCCGCCGGCAGGCTGATCCACTGATTGTGAGACAAATCGAGGTCTCTTAGTTCGAATAGGTTGCCGACCTCCGGTGGTAGACTTCGCAGTTGGTTGCCGGACAGATCGAGAGAATACAGGCTGCTCAGGTTGCCGATCTCCGGTGGAATGCTGCTCAGTTGGGTTTCTGACAAGCGGAGGCGATAGAGGTTGGGAAGGTTGAATATCTCTGGCGGTAGACTGCCCAACGGGTTGCCGGATAGATCGAGGTAGACCATTCTTTGGAGATTGGCGAACTCCGGTGGCAGGCTGCGCAGTTGGTTGCCTGAAAGGTAGAGAGCGCTCAATTTGGGAAGGTTGCCGAACTCTGGCGGCATACTGCTCAGTTGGTTGTTGTACAGGTAGAGACCGCTCAATTTGGATAGGTTGCTGAACTCCGGTGGCAGACTGATCAGTTGGTTGTCTTGCAGCTCCAGTTCTGTCAATTTCGGCAGATTGCCGAGCTCTGCGGGCAAGCTGCGCAGTTGGTTGCCGTTCAAGTGGAGAAAGCTCAGGTCCGGCAAAGCGCCGAACTCTGGCGGCAGGCTGGTCAGCTGGTTCTGGCTCAAGTCAAGTTCATATAGATCGGAAAAGTTCCTGAACCCGGGCGGCAGGTCGGTCAACAAGTTGTCGGATAGATGGAGATACCTCAGATTGGTCAAGGCAGTGAGTTCCGATGGCAGGCTGTTCAGTAGATTGCTGGACAACGAAAGCACACGCAGATAGGGCAGATTGCCGAGCTCCGATGGGACGGCGGTCAGTTGATTGTAAGATAGGTCGAGTTCCCGAAGCCTGTTCAAACTGCTGAAACCTGGCGGGAGGGTTTTCAGTTGATTTTCGGATAAGTTGAGTTCCTCCAGATTGACCAGGCTGATGAAATCTGGCGCGAGGGCGCCCAGATGATTATCGGATAGGTCGAGTTCTCTCAGAGTGATCAGGTCGCTGAAATCTGGCGGGAGGGTGTTCAATCGATTGTAAGATAGGTACAGTTTCTCCAAACTAATCAGGCTACTGATTTCTGGCGGGAGATCGATCAATCGATTTTGGGACAGGTCGAGAACCTCCAGACTAATCAGTCCGTCGATTTCTGGCGGCAAATCGATCAATCGATTTCCATACAGCCAAAGATTCTCTAGATTCGTCAGGTCGCCGATTTCTGGCGGCAAGCTGCCCAGTTGATTGCTGGACAGACCAAGGTGCTTGAGATTTGTCAGGTTGCCGATCTCTGCCGGCAGACTACTGAGATGATTCCCGTTCAGTCGGAGATCTTCTAGCCGTACCAGATTGCCAATTTCCGGAGGGACATGTCCCGTCAAGTTGTTGGTCTCCAAGAAGATGACCTGAATGTACTGTTCGTTTGTGCTAGAGCAAAACACTCCATGCCAATCACACGGCGCATTTGTCGCGAGCCAGCCGCTGTTGTCCTGCCAGTTTGGCCCGTCGGTGGCGTTGTACAGCGCGACCAACGCCTCGCACTCGGCCGGCGAGATTTGGGTCACATCCGCGCAGGAGAATTCGGCAGGGATCGATTGTGAGGCCTGGCCCGCCGCCGTCGCAGGCAACAGCAGCGCGGCGCAAAGAAAGGACCGAACTATGATCAGGGGAAACCAGGACAAAGCAACCAGTTGCATGAAAACCCTCCACAAAATATCCCATCCAGAGCATAACTGCGCCGGTTCTGGCCTACTCAAACCGCCATCAAACAGGTACCTATACCATCTCCGTCATTCTACCAACCTCCACGACGCAACACTATGACGCAGATCATGTTTTAGTTATCGTAGATATCGGGTGAGAACCTTGATGCCGATTCTTGGCCAAATCGACAGCCAACTATGACCTAAATCATGTCTTCGACCGTGTTTTCATGGTATCTCTTCCTTGTGAACAAATCAACTTGATTTGGACAACTTTTGCCCTAGTACCTCGCCAACCTAGAATTGAGGAGTTCGCATGCTCACATGCGAACCCGGCATCTGAGGATGCCCGCTCCTCAAATTCACGTTGGCATTGCCCTGGTGCCAGACGCTCAGTACCGTCAGGACCACGGGGTCTTGAGCCAACTGAAGGACTGCTTCATCGTAAGCGAAGCGAAGGAGATATCCGCATGCAAACACCCCGCACGCGAGCGCTGCGCGACGCCGCGACTGCCGAGCACCCCAGCGGCGACCCGCGTTTCGCGCTGATCGACCGCACGCTGAAGCGCTTCCGCTTTCAGCAGGATGCCCTGATCGAGGTCCTGCACACCGCCCAGGAGGCCTTCGGTTTCCTGGAGGAAGACCTGCTGCTCTACGTCGCGCGGCAACTGAAGCTGCCGCCGAGTTGGGTCTACGGCGTCGCCACCTTCTACCACTTCTTTTCCCTCAAGCCGCAAGGCGAACACAACTGCATCGTCTGCATGGGCACGGCCTGCTACGTCAAGCGAGCGGCCGAGATCGTCGCCGCGTTGCAGGACGCCTACGGCATCGAGGCCGGCCACACCACGCCCGACGGCAACTTCAGCCTCAACACGGCCCGCTGCCTGGGCAGTTGCGGCCTGGCGCCGGTGCTGATCGTGGACGGCGAAGTGCTGGGCCGCGAGACGCCTGAAAGCACGCTGGCCGCCGTCAAGGCGGCCGTTGCCGGCCATTGCCGCCCGCGCGTGTCGCCGTCACATCCAACGGCACTGAGGAGGAGGTCGATCTCCCATGAACCGAGCAGATTTGCAGACCATGGCCCAGCGCGAGCAGGAGAAGCAGGGCAAGTTCCGCTGCCGCCTGCTGTGCTGCGCCAGCACACCCTGCCTTTCCTCCGGCGGCGCGGCCGTGCAGCAGGCGCTGGAAGACGCCATCAAGGAGCAGCAGGCCAGCGCCGAGGTGGCGGTCGTCTCCACCGGCTGCATGGGACCGTGCAGCCGCGGCCCGGTCGTCACGGTGCAGATCCAGGGACAGGACGACGTCTACTACGAGAACGTCACCCCCGACGCTGCCCGCCAGATCGTGGCCGACCACGCGCTCGAACGGCCAGCCGGTGCAGGAGAAGCTGCTGCCCGTCGACCTGCCCTTCTTCGCCAAGCAGACCAAGGTCGTCCTCTCCAACAGCGGCCTGATCGACCCGGAGCGGCTGGAGGATTACGTGGCCCGCGGCGGCTATCTGGCGCTGGCCTACGCGCTGCGCGAGATGTCGCCCGAAGAGGTCTGCGCCGAGATCAGCCAGAGCGGCCTGCGCGGCCGCGGCGGCGCAGGCTATCCGGCCGGCCTGAAGTGGGACCTGGTGCGCAAGGCGCCTGGCGACAAGAAATACGTCGTGGCCAACGGCGACGAGGGCGACCCCGGCGCGTACATGGACCGCACGCTGATGGAATCCGACCCGCACCGCGTGCTGGAAGGGATGGCCATCGCGGGCTACGCGGTGGGCGCCGACCAGGGCTTCATCTACGTCCGCGGCGAGTATCCCGTGGCTGCCAAGCGGCTGGAGCGGGCGATCCGCGCGGCCGAGCGGCGCGGCCTGCTGGGCAGCCGCGTGCTGGACAGCGGCTTCAGCTTCCGCATCGACATCCGCATCGGCGCCGGCGCGTTTGTCTGCGGCGAGGAAACGGCGCTGATGGCCTGCATCATGGGCCGCCGCGGCCAGCCTGTGCCCCGCCCGCCCTACCCCGCCCAGAGCGGCCTCTGGGGCCAGCCGACGCTGATCAACAACGTCGAGACCTTCGGCAACATCGTGCCCATCATCGAGCACGGCGCCGAATGGTACGCCGGCATCGGCACAGCGAAAAGCAAGGGCACCAAGATCTTCGCGCTGGCCGGCAAGGTGGAAAACACCGGCCTGATCGAGGTGCCGATGGGCATCACGCTGCGCGAGATCGTCTTCGACATCGGCGGCGGCATCCCCGACGGGCGCGAGTTCAAGGCGGCGCAGACCGGCGGCCCCAGCGGCGGCTGCATCCCCGCCCAGTTCCTGGACACCAAGGTCGACTACGAGAGCCTCAAGGCGCTGGGATCGATCATGGGATCGGGCGGCCTGATCGTGATGGACGACCAGAGCTGTATGCCCGACGTGGCCAAGTTCTTCATGGAATTCTGCATGGACGAAAGCTGCGGCAAGTGTGTGCCCTGCCGCGTCGGCACCGTGCAGATGTACCGCATCCTCGCAGCGCATCACCGACGGCAGCGCCACCCGCCACGACCTGGAGACGCTGGAGGAGCTGTGCGCGCATGGTGCGCGAGACCAGCCTGTGCGGCCTGGGCCAGTCGGCCCCCAACCCGGTGCTGAGCACGCTGAAATACTTCCGCGACGAGTACGAAGACCACATCGACCGGCGCGCCTGCGAAGCCGGCGTTTGCGAGATGACCGAGGTGCCGGTGCTGGAGCTGGTCGAAGAGTTGCCGCGGCGCATTCGGGCGGCGGCGTAATCAGTTACCAGTGATCAGTTATCAGTCGTTGAATGTTTACCGGCCACTGATCACTGCTTACTGATAACTGATTACTGAACCCCGTCCCCAGGAGACCCTAAATGGCAGTAATAACCGTAACGATAAACGACGAGCTGGTCAGCGGGCGCGAGGGCCAGACGCTGCTGGAGCTGGTGCGGGAGCGCGGCATCGACCTGCCGACGCTGTGCCACCTGGACGGCCTGGAGGCCCGCGGCGGCTGCCGGCTGTGCATGGTCGAGGTGGGCGCGACCAACCGGCTGGCCGCGGCGTGCGTCACGCCAGCCCAGGAAGGGATGGTCATCTACACCCACAGCGAGCGGCTGGTCAAGTACCGGCACATGATCCTGGAGCTGCTCTTTTCCGAACGCAACCATGTCTGCGCGGTCTGCGTGATGAACGGACGCTGCGAGCTGCAACGCGAGGCATACACCATCGGCATGGACCACGTGCGCTACGACTACCTGACGCCCGATCTGCCGATGGACGCCAGCCACGACCGCTTCGTCATCGACCACAACCGCTGCATCCTGTGTACCCGCTGCGTGCGCGTCTGCGACAGCGTGGAGGGCGCGCATACCTGGGATGTCATGGGCCGCGGCGTCAACTGCCGCGTCATCACCGACCTGAACCAGCCCTGGGGCAACAGCAGGAGCTGCACCAGTTGCGGCAAGTGCGTGCAAGTCTGCCCGACCGGTGCGCTGCACGCCAAAGGCTCCTCAGTGGCCGAGATGGTCAAACACCACGACTTCCTGCAGTGGATTCTGGACGGACGCGAGAAGAACCAGTGGACGACGCGGAATGGCGAGCCGACGGAGAGTGGACGATGACGACGTTGTCGAGCAAAGCAGAAGCCAAGCAGTCAGAATCGCAGAAGAAGCACGGCGGGCGGCAAGACAAGGCCAGAGCAGCCCGCAGAAGGTGCGGCTGGCGACGGCCTGGCTGGGCGGCTGCTCCGGCTGCCACATGAGTTTCCTCGACCTGGACGAGCGGCTGATCGATCTGGCCGAGGCGGTCGAGCTGGTCTACAGCCCGATCGCCGACGTCAAGACATTCCCCGAAAACGTGGACGTGACGCTGGTGGAAGGCGCGGTCGCCAATGTCGATCACCTGGAGCTGGCCGAGCAGATCCGCGCGCGCAGCAAGATCGTGGTCAGCTTCGGCGACTGCGCGGTGACCGGCAATGTCACCAGTCTGCGCAACAGGCTGCAGGTGGACGACCTGCTGACCAAGGTGTACCACGAGGGGCCGGGCGCGGTGCCGCGCGGCGGCGAGGTGGACAAGATCGTGCCGGCGTTGATTCCGCGAGTGTTGCCGCTGCATCAGGTGATTACGGTGGATGCATTTATCCCCGGCTGCCCGCCCGACCCGGCGCGCATCTGGGCAGCGGTCAGCGCACTGCTGGCCGGCGAGCCGGTGGTATTCGAAGACAAGATGAGGAAGTTCGGGTAACAGTGCGCAGTGTGTCGGTTAGTTCGAGTGACTAGCGTAGTGCGGTAGTCAGATCGCCGCATCACCGTGATTCGACCTTGGACAGTGACTTCGCACGATCGTACTGACACTATGAACTTCCGCACTACCGAACCGCAGCACGCAGATAATCGAGAGTATGTCTGATGACACGAACAGTCACCATCGATCCCGTAACCCGCATCGAGGGCCACGCCAAGATCACGCTCATGCTGGGCGATGACGGCAAGGTGGCAGACGCGCGTTTTCACGTCGTTGAGTTCCGCGGCTTCGAGAAGTTCTGCGTCGGGCGCAGCTTCTGGGAGATGCCCGGCATCACCGCGCGCATCTGCGGCATCTGCCCGGTCAGCCACATCCTGGCCTCCGCCAAAGCCGGCGACGACATCCTGGGCGTGCGCATCCCGCCGCGCGCCGAGAAGCTGCGCCGGCTGATGAACTGGGGCCAGATCGTCCAGAGCCACGCGCTGAGCTTCTTCCACCTCAGCGCGCCCGATCTGCTGCTGGGCATGGATTGCGATCCGGCCACGCGCAACATCATGGGGCTGATCCAGACGTATCCCAGCGTCGCCCGCAGCGGCATCCGCCTGCGCCAGTTCGGCCAGGAGGTGATCCGGCTGCTGGGCGGCAAGAGCGTGCATCCCGCCTGGGCCGTGGCCGGCGGCGTGCGCGATCCGCTGACGGCGGAGAAACGCGACCAGATCAAACGCGTGTCTGCCCGAAGCGTTCGACATCGTCGAACTGGCGCTGGACCTGCTGAAGGACAGCTACGACCAGTTCGAGAGCGAAGCGCCAGCCTATGGCGACTTCCCCAGCCTGTTCATGGGCCTGGTGACGCCGGACGGCGGGCTGGAGCACTACGACGGCCTGCTGCGGGTGATGGACGAGGACGGACGCGTGCTGGAGAACGCCGACCCGTCCGATTTCAAGCGCTTCCTGGGCGAGGCGGTGGAGCCGTGGACCTATCTCAAGTTCCCGTACTACAAGCCGCTGGGCTATCCGCAGGGCATGTACCGGGTCGGGCCGCTGGCGCGCCTGAACGTCTGTGACTACGCCGGGACGCCGCGGGCCGACCGCGAGCTGCGCCAGTTCCGCCGCTATGGCCAGCGCGGCAAGCCGGTCACGGGCAGCTTCCACTACCACTACGCCCGCCTGATCGAGATCCTGTTCAGCCTGGAGAAGATCGAGGAGACGCTGGAGGACGAGGGCCTGCTGGGCACGCATGTGCGCAGCGTCTCCGATGTCAACGAACCGCATCGGCATCGGCGTCAGCGAAGCGCCGCGCGGCACGCTGTTTCACGAGTACGAGGTGGACGAGAACGGCATCCTGCAAAAGGTCAACATGATCATCGCCACCGGGCAGAACAACCTGGCCATGAACCGCACCGTGCAGCAGATTGCCCACGCATACGTTGACGGCGGCGGGCTGAGCGAAGGCATCCTGAACCGCATCGAGCACGGCATCCGGCTCTACGACCCGTGCCTGAGCTGCTCAACCCACGCGGTGGGCAAGATGCCGATGCACGTGCAACTGGTCGCGCCGGACGGCGAGTTGGTTGACGAGGTGATGCGCGATTGAGGACGCCTGGATGCCCGCCTCCGCGAGCATGACGGATTAGCGCAGTGATTACTCCGTAAACGTAAGTGCGCACCCTGGAAACAAAGAAACCACGAATGTCATTGCGAGGCTCGGCGAGGCAATCTCTCCGGTGGTTCAGAGAGATTGCTTCGCCGCAGCGGCTCGCAATGACTTACCAGAACTTAGTTTCGATGTAGTGAGACATTGGCGACAACTATCTGCCAAAACATGATCTTGATCATTGCATACGGCAATCCTTTGCGCGAAGATGATGGCGCAGGGCTGGTGCTGGCTGCGAAGCTGGACACGCTTCTGCGCCATCATCGCGATCGAGATGCGCCGCATCGAGACGCACCAACTGCTGCCAGAGCTGGCTGCTGAGATCGCGGCTGATCAGCCGGCCGGCGGTCGTTTTCGTGGATACTCGGGTGGCGACATCGCACCGGGATCAGCGTCGCCGTCCAACCGGTGCAAGCAAGCAGTTCGTCCAGCCCGAGCCTGGGCCACCACCTCGACCCGGCAGACGCTGCTGACCTATACCGGCAGCGCTTTACGGCGGTGCACCGCCGCCGGCCTGGCTGGTGACCATTCCCGGCTGGCAGTTCGATTTCGGCGAAACTCTGAGCACGCAAACTCAGGACGCGATAACCTTTGCACTGAACCAACCGGCAGGCCAGCTTCAAGAGCTGGTGGCTAACTTACAGCGGCTGCAACCAGCCAGGCACAACGGCGTGCCGTGACAGCTACTGATCTTGGAGGCTTCATGATGACGAACACCGACAACAGACAAATCGACCGCAAAGACCGGGTGCACGTGCTGCCTGTGGACTACGACAAGCGGCCCATCGACGAACGCATCCGTGACTTCGCCGAGGTTCTGATCGGCTACAACGACGAGACGGCCATGGTCGAGGCGGCCCGCTGCATGCAGTGCCCCGACCCACAGCCGTGCATCAGCCGCTGCCCGGCCGGCAACGATGTGCCGCAGGCGCTGTGGCTGGCCAGCCAGGGCGATTTCATCGGCGCAGCCCAGGTGTTCGCCGCCACCAGCCCGCTGCCCGAGGTGTGCGGACGCGTCTGCCCCAACCTCTGCCAGCATGGCTGCGTCATGGAGTCGGCGTCACGGCTCGATCTCCGTCGGCAAGCTGGAGGCCTTCGTGGCCGACCAGGCGCGCCAGGCCGGCGCGCTGCGCCATCTCCGTGCCCGGCGCAGAAGACCGGCAAGCGGGTCGCAGTGGTCGGCTCCGGCCCGGCCGGCATCACCGTCGCCGAGGATCTGGTCAAGCAGGGCCACAGCGTCACCGATCTACGAGGCGTGGCCGGTGGCCGGGCGGCGTGCTGATCTACGGCATCCCCAATTTCAAGCTGGACAAACGGGTCGTGATGCACAAGATCCGCGACCTGGAGGAGGCCGGCGTGCGCATTCATCACCGACACCCGCATCGGCGAGCAGATCACCGTCGACGACCTGATGGACCGAGTACGACGCGCTCTTCCTGGGCACCGGCGCCGGCGTCGACCGCCAACATGGACATCCCCGGCGAGGACCTGAAGGGCGTCTACATGTCCACCAACTGGCTGGTGCGGGCCAACGTGCCGCCAGGAGTTCCTGCCGCCGACCATGCGCGGCACGCCGGAGGCGGGCCGGCGCGTGGCAGTCATCGGCGGCGGCGACACTGCGGTGGACTGCGCCCGTACTGCCATCCGGCTGGGCGCTGAGGAGGCCACCATCGTCTACCGCCGCACCGAGGCCGAGATGCCGGGCAACGCCGCCGAGCGCGGCGTCTCGGTCCAGGAAGGGGTCAAGATCCGCTACCTGGAGGCGCCGGTAGAGTTCATCGGCGACGACGACGGCCACGTGCGCGCCATGAAGGTCATCAAGATGAAGCTGGGCGAGCCCGACTCGTCGGGCCGGCGGCGTCCGGTGCCCATGGAAGGGTCGGAGTACGTCCAGGAGGTGGACAGCGTGGTGCTGGCCATCGGCTACTGGCCCGACCCGCTGATCGGCAAGACCACTGAGGACCTGGCCACCCACAAATGGGGGCTGATCCTGGCCGACGAAGAAACCGGCGCGACGACCCGGCCTGGCGTCTACGCGGCGGGCGACAACGTCCACGGCCCCGATCTGGTGATCACCGCCATCGCCACCGCCCACAAGGCCGCCGACAGCATCCACGCCTATCTGTGCGGCGAGCCGGCGTTGCCGTTGGTTCGAAGAGCTGATCGTTTCCCACTCCTACACGTACTCATACTCCTACTCGTACTCGTCTTTCCGCCCGAAAAGAGTACGAGGACGAGTAAGAGTACGAGTACGAGGACGAGTGAGGAACAGGAGATAATCCATGGATTTTGGCAGTTCCAAGAGAAGTTCGCGATCTGGAGAAGCGCGTCGGGCTGACGCCGGCCGGCGGTGGTTTCGCTGGTCAAAAGACGGCCACCGGGTGTTCATCGAGCGCGACGCCGGCGCGGATGCCGGTTTCCGCGATGAGCACTACGAGCAGGCAGGCGCGCGGATCGTCTACTCGGCGCAGGAAGCGTATGGCCGAGCCGATGTCGTGCTGAAGGTCGCCCGGCCGACGGCTGCGGAACACGAGCTCTTTCGCCACGGCCAGGTCATCATGTCCTTCTTCCACCTGACGGTGGCGTCCAACGGATCTGGTGGCGGCCCTGGACGGAGCGCGAGATCACCGCCATTGCCTACGAGGTGATGGAGGAGAGGACGGCCGGCCTGCCGGTGCTGCTTCCCGATGAGCGAGGTCGGCCGGCCGGCTGGCGCCGGTCTTCGCCGGCCAGCTGCTGACCAGCGCCGGCCGGCGGCCGCGGCATCCTGCTCAGCGGCATCCCGGGCGTGGCACGTGGCATCGTCATCATCGTCGGCGCCGGATCGCTGGGCCAGAGCGCGGCGCGCGCCTTCGTGGGCGTCGGCGCACAGGTAATCGTGCTGGACAACGACGTGACACGACTGCGCGAGGTGGACGAGATGTTCAACGGCACGGTGTCTACCATGATGGCCAACCGCTTACAACCTGAACCGCGTGGTCGGCTTTGCCGATGTGCTGGTCGGGGCGGTGCTGCGCAGGGGCCAGCGCGCGCCAGTGCTGATCACCCGCGAGATGGTGCGCAAGATGCGGCCCGGCTCGGTGATCATGGACTTCTCCATCGACCAGGGCGGCTGCGTCGAAACCAGCCGGCCCATGACGCTGCGCGACCCAACCTTCGTTGCCGAGGGTGTGATCCACTTCTGCGTGCCCAACCTGCCGGCCGCCGTGGCACGCACTTCCAGCCACGCGCTGACCAACGCCGCTGCTGCCCTACATCGTCAGGCGCTGGCAGAGTGCGGCCTCGAGTGCGCGCTGCGCGATGACTCCGGCACTGCGCAGCTGGCGTGAAGATGTATCAAGGCCAAGTTGTCAGCCGACAGCCTGGCGCGACTCCCTGGGCCGCACAGTCGAGTTCGACCTGGACTCGGCCCTGGAAAGCCTGAACCGAAATGAACTTCGAGCACCATCTACCGCCGCAAGGTGATGGATGCCGACGCGGCTGTCGAGCAGCATCCGTTCCGGCAGTCGCAGTCTATCTGGGCGGCGGCGCGGGCGTGCCGGTGCAATTGACGCAAGCGCTGACCCGGCGCGCCGACGACCTGCGCAACGTCGAGATCGTCCACATCCTGACCTTCGCCGAGGCGCCCTATGCCGCAGCCTGAGCTTACAGCGAGTCCTTCCGCGCCAATGCCCTGTTCATCGGCCACAACGTGCGCAAGGCCGTCAACGAGGGCCGGGCCGACTTCACGCCGGTCTTTCTGCACGAGATTCCCAGCCTGTTCCGCGAGGGCGGCACGCTGCCGCTGGATGCTGCGCTGATCTCCCTGTCACCACCCGACGAGCACGGCTTCTGTAGCTTCGGCGTCGAAGTCGGCACCACCAAGCCGGCCGCCGAGGCCGCTCGAATTCATCATCGCCGAGGTCAACCGGCAGATGCCGCGCACCCTGGGCGACAGCTTCATCCACCTCAGCCGGCTGAACGCCATCGTCGAGGTCGATTACCCGATCCCCGAAGCGCCGCAGGGCGGCAGCTCCGATCTGCACCTGCAAGTGGGACACCACATCGCCGCCATGATTCCCGACGGCGCAACCTTGCAGATGGGCATCGGCAGCATCCCCGACGCCGTCCTGCAGAACCTGACCAACCACAAGGATCTGGGCATCCACACCGAGCTGTTTCTCCGACGGCGTGGTGGACATGGTGGAGCGCGGGGTGATCACCTGCGCGCGCAAGAGCTTCCACCCGGGCAAGATCATCGCCGGCTTCCTGTTTGGCTCGCAGCGGCTCTACGACTTCGTCGACAACAACCCGATCATCGAGCTGCACCCGACCGATTATGTCAATGACCCGTTCAACATCGCCCGCAACGACAAGATGGTCAGCATCAACTCGGCCCTGGCGGTCGACCTGACCGGCCAGGTCTGCGCCGACTCCATCGGCACGCGGCTGTACAGCGGCGTCGGCGGCCAGCTCGACTTCGTACGCGGTGCGGCCCGTTCCAAAGGCGGCATGCCGATCATCGCCTTCCTCTCGACCGCCAAGGACGACACTGTCAGCCGCATCGTGCCGACCCTTCAACCGGGCTCCGGTGTCGTCACCACCCGCAACGACGTGCACTTTGTAGCGACCGAGTACGGCGTCGCCTCGCTGCACGGCCGCACCATCCGCCAGCGCGCCCAGGCGCTCATCAACATCGCCCACCCCCGATTTCGCGAGGAACTGACCCAGTCAGCCCGCGAACTCGGATACCTGTAGTCCGTCGTCCCCCCACGGATCCCGCAAGGAGCGGAAGCAAAGACACACCCCGCCAGAGGACCGGCGGGGTGTGTCGATTCATGGAAAAGAATAAGCTCTTGTTAAGTCGCAAGAATCACACCCGCCCCGCCGGCGCTGCGTTCGGCGTCACCCGTTGGAACTGGTGCGCTTTCTACCTCGCGCGCCAGCCTGCTTGCCAGCACAATCAGCGCCTCGACCTCTGTCAGCACCAGGCCGAAGCGATCCTGGCCATCCAGCAGGCAGCGCACCAGCCAGGCGCGTACGAGGCGTTCGAACTCGGCTCGCGTGCTGTAGCGCACCCACTCGCCGATGCCCAGCCGCTGAAAAACCAGGCCGGCCGGCGTCCTCGGCACATTCTTCAGCAGCGCCAGGATCGGATGCTGCACATCGTGCGCGGCGTCCCATTCGATGCCCGCCGGCGCGGTGATGTCACGCCCCAGCATGAAGAGGTAGAGGTCGCAATCATGCGGCGCGACGTGTACCGTCACCTCATCCTGTTCGTGTCCGGGCAGCGGGGCGCGCCCAATCTCCCAGCCCAGCGTCACCGGCAGCCCGGCCACCAGCCGTCCAACCAGATCGCGCTCAGCCTCCAAGTCCGCGCTGGCGCTCACATACAACCTGACAGACCGTCGCATCGATCCACCTTTCTGATCACCGTTCTCCGCTCACCAATCCCTCGTTCCACACCGGGTAAAACATCAGCCACTGATCCGGGCGGGCGATGACGAGGCGCTCCACGGCGTCGAGCACCCGCAGCGTGTTGTGCAGCACATCCTCCTCGCGACTGCCGACCCGCTCCATCTCGATCCAGCGCGAGATATGCACCACGTAGCCGCCGTCGGTGGGCCGGTACTCGCACGAAGAGATCAGGATCGGCGAATTGGTCTGCAACGCCAGGCGCACATGACCTACAGGCAAGCGCGCCGGCCGGCCAAAGAAGGGAAGCATTTCGCCGCCGCCAAAGGGATCTGGGCGATCGACAGCAGTGGCCACCAGACCACCGCGCTTCAGGACTGCCAGCGCC
The DNA here is from genome assembly GCA_963707275.1 of uncultured Chloroflexia bacterium. Lineage (GTDB taxonomy): Bacteria > Chloroflexota > Anaerolineae > JAAEKA01 > JAAEKA01 > JACKBK01. The sequence continues at coordinate 184,554 of CAVPPH010000013.1, read as the reverse complement.
TTGCGCAGCGCCGACACGTCAATGGGCATGACGTCGATGCCGCCGGCCAGCCGCATCTCGTTTTGCAAGTTATAACCGCTAGGCGGCATGGCAAAGCCCAGCGCGGTCATCTTGTGGCCGCGGTAGGAGACGTAGAGCGCGCCCAGATCGAAGTTGCTGACGTGCGGACCGACCAGCAACGCGCCGCGCTTCTGGCGGGCGATTTCGTCGAGGTAGTAGTCGGTCAGCGGCGTGCTGCGCACATTGGCGAAGATCGCCTCCGGACCGATAGCCAGCGCCTTGTAGAGATCCCAGTAGACGTGACCGGCGTGCTGGAGAACAGCCCGTGCCGTGCGTTGCACACGCTCGTCGCTTGCCTGCGGACCAAGAACGACACGCGTGTTGGCCTCAACGGTCTGCATCAACGCTGTGTCTCTGCGGCGACCCAGAATAGCGGTTGCGCCGTTGGCCAGCGCGTAGCCGACGGGCGTGGGCATGTTGCGGCCCAGCCAGTAGCCGAAGCGCAGGGCCGTCGCGCTGTTGGTTATGTCTCGCAAATCCATATCGAGCCTATTCTCCAGTTGCAACCGTCTCGGGTTTCCTGCCAATGAATGGCACGACGCGCAGCACCCGCTGAATATCCGGATCCTTGAACGTGCCAAAGGCCATCAGAAGCCCGACGTACACCAGCGTGCTGAGGCCGGCGGCCACCAGCTCCGTGTTGCGCAGTAGCGCAGCAGTGAGACCCATGCCCGCAGCCGCAGCTACCTGGCGCCACACCAGATCGAGCCACGGCAGCCGCGCAACGTGCCGCCGCACGGCGATGTAAAACGGGATCAGCAGGCTGACCTCGCTGAGGACTGTGACGACCGCCGCACCGGCGTAGCCGTAGCGCGGGATCAGCAGCAGATTGGCGCCGATGTTGAAGACGACGCCGATGACGAATGCGCCCGTCAGGAAGCGCTGCTGGCCGACAGCGATGAGCACGTATTGTGTCACGCTATTGATGAAGCCGATGGGAATCGACCAGATCAGGATCGTCAGCGCGATGGCCGAGTCGGGCAAGAACGCCGACCCGCCGAGGATTCGGATCAGCAGCGTGCTGAGCAGCGTCACCAGCACGGCAATCGGCAGCGCAATCATCACCAGCAGGCGGATGGCCAGATGGTAGGCGCGTATCAGCGAACTCGTGGCTGTCGCGCGCGTAACGGCTCATCAGCGGGAAGATGGCCAGCGTGAAGTAGCTGGGGATGACGTTGAAGCCGTCGAGATACTTCACGCCCGCCGAGTAGATGCCGACCGCAGCCGCACCGGCCAGAGGCTTGAGCAGCCACATGTCGATGCGCCAGAAGATGCTGGCCAGCAGGTGGTTCAGCATCAGCGGATAGGACTGGATCGCCATCGTGCGCTGCAAGGCCCAGTCTGGCCGGGTCAGATGGATCGGTATCGTACGCCGCAGGACGATCCAGAGCCAGGCCGCCTGTATGATGTTCATGATCAGGCTGACTGCGGCCAGACCTACGAAACCGAGGCTGAAGGGGGGCAGCAGCACCAGAGCGCCTAGCGCGACCTTGCCAGTGGCAATCGCGCTGCTGACGCCGGCCGGGTACTCCATCTTCTCGTAGGCCATGAAAACCGAACTGAAGCTATCGGACAGGGTGGCGAAGAAGAGCGAGACCTGGAAGAGCATCAGCGCCTGCGCCTCGGCCGGCGACAGGTTGCCGCCGCGCGCATAGATGCCCATGACAGCCAGCAGGATCGGGATCGAGACCAGCCAGAGCAGCAAGCGCAGCGCCAGCACGTTGGTCAGGTAGCGGCCCGCCTTGTCCTTCTCCTGCGCGACATCGCGGGTCAGCAGGGTGCCGAGCCCGAAGCGCACCACAACCTCGAAGAAGCCGTAGATCGCAATGACAAACGCGTAGCTGCCCTCGCCGGTCGGCCCCAGCACGCGCAACCGCAACATGGCAAACACGAAGTCGATGGCACGGTTGAGCAGCGACAGGAACATCTGCACCGAGGTGTTTTTGGCCACGGTGCGCACCGCCGCGTCCTCGTCGTCCTCGTCGCGGTAGAACTTGCCCCAGGCCCACCAGCCGCCCAGCAGGATCAGGCTGATCAGCGCCAGGAAGCTAACGTAGATGCCGACCTGCACCGAACGCGGCGAGTAGACGAAACGTACGGTCCACTGGCCCGCCTCCGGCAGGTAAACGGCGCGGAAGTTGCCGTCAGCGCGGAAGACCGGCAATTCCGTCTCCAGCGGATTGCCCTCAGCATCCACGCCCTCGCCGGTGACGCCGAAGGGACGGATGTACGCCTTCCAGCCGGGGAACCAGGCGTCGGTCAGCACCAGCCAGCCACGGTCGCTGACGTTGACATCGACGTACACGTCGCGCATCCCGTAGCGACTGATCTCGGCGTCGCGCAACTGGGGCGAGGCGGGCGGCGGCAGCTCGCTGGCCGGCAACTGGCCGGCATACTCCAGCGCGGTGCGCGGGAAGCCAGATCCGGTTGCCGGGGCGTCTTCGCCGCGCACGGGCTCGTCGGTCGTCTCCAGGACCACCGTCTCGCGCAGATCGACCTGGCGCACCTGTTCCAGCACCGCCGCCTCGTCGACTGCCTGCGCCTCACCGACGATGAAGGCGCGCGGGAACACGTCGGCGTTCTGGTAGATCTTAACTTCGTCATCGTAGACCTTCTGCCAGCCTGCGACATCCAGCGGCAGCTCGCTGACCACGTATTTCACGCCCAACAGGTCGGTCAGCGGGTCGTCCAGGCTAGCCGGGTCGTAGAACGGCGAGATGCGGTTGTAGAGCAGTTGGCCCTGCGGCTCGATAGCCTGCATGTACTGGACGTACTGGCGCGGAATGATGGAGTCGTAGCCGCGCACATCCTGCAGGCCGGCCATCCAGGGCGTGTTGGCGTTGAGCGTCTTGCTGGTCCCCTCGCCCTCGAAGGTGGTGACGCGGAAGAGCGACGGATCGGCTTGCAGGAACGCCACGCTGTCCGGAGTCACCTCCAGCAGATCAGGGTCGCTGGCCGGGTTGAAGTTGCCCAGCACCAGAAACAGGTCCAGCATCAGGATCGCGGCCGCCGCGACCGGCAGGACAACTGTCCAGCGTATCTGACGTTTCGACTGCGGTTTATCCCTCACATCGCGCGCCGCCAGCAGCAGCCAGCCGCCGGTCAGCGTCGCCAGCAGCCCCAGATGCAGCACGTGCCGCCATTGATAGCTCCAGAAGTCGCGGCCATTGGCGAAGACCGCCCGCGCCAGATCAGAGGAGTCGACGACCCGCTGGCCCAGCGCGAAGAAGGGATCGGGGACCAGCAAGCTCAGCAGCGCAGCCAGCAGCGTCGCCCCGCCGGCCAGCAATAGCACGCCACCCAGCAACCGCACCAGCGACCGCCCGCGTCCACCAGCCCCGCCGGCGCGCAATCGGTTGAGCACGATCTGCATCCCAAAGCCCGCCAGCGCAGTCATGGCCAGCGTGTAGGGGAACACCCAACGGAAGGCCGAATGCAGTTGCTTGTAGCCCGGCACGCCGTAGAACAACACTGTGTAGAGCGGTGTTCCAAAGGCGAACAGCAGGCTCACCAGCGCCAGCGCGGCCAGGAGCCAGAGTTGGGGGATGGCGGAGTGGGGGGTGAGGGCGTGGGGACTGGGGACTGGAGACTGGGGGTCGGAGTTGTGTGCCTCGCCCTCCGATCTTCAATCCTTCCGTTCTCCATCCCCTGACCTCTGTCTTCTGTCCTCTGTCCCTGCGCCCCGCGATCGACTGCACCATAGCGTACACCACCGCCAGCGCAGCGAGAGCCAGCGTCATCACGCCCAGGTAGTTGCCCCCTTCGACGTAGTTCTTGACGCCCCAGAAGACGTCGCGCACGGGCTGGCCGGCGGCGTTTGGCCCGGCTGCCCGCCACGCGCCGACGTACGGGTCGAACCAGCCGTGGTGGCTGGGGTTGCCGAAGAAGTCGGGCAGTAAGAAGGTGATGATCTGGCGCAGCGGCCAGGCCCAGCCCACCACCTGATCGTAGCTGGCCGACCCCTGGCGAAAGCTGGTGGAGACCAGCTCGAATAGGGGGACAAGTTGCACTGCGCCCAGCGCGATCCCGACGCCGACCATCACCAACAGCCAGCCAGCCAGCCGCGACACCCGTCCTAACGCGCCGATGCGCCGCCACAGAATCAGCAATCGCAGCAGGCTATAGAAGCCTGCTGCCAGCAACGTGATGACGACGATCTCTGGGTGTCCGGCCAGCGCCTGTAAACCCAGCACGACCGCCCCGCCCAGGACGTAGGGAATCGGCGAATAGGCGACGTCCCCCTTCTCCTCCTGCTTACGCACGATGATCTCGATGCACGCCAGCAGCCACGGCAGCCAGGCCGCCGCGGCGATGATCATGGTGAAGACGACGCTGACGACGAAGAAGCCGCTGAACGCATAGGCCAGGCCGGCGAACGCGCTGGCAGCGCGCCCCAGCCGCAGCGCGCGCCCGAAGACGTACATGCCCAGCGCTGCAACGGCCAGTTGCAGCCAGGTGAAGACGCCGTATGCCAGCGGCAACGGCAGCAGGTAGAAAACGAAACTCAGGGGATAGAGAGCGGAATGCTGGCCGGCTGCCAGGAAGGGCACGCCGCTGAACAGGTGCGGATTCCAGAGGGGAAGCTGTCCGGTGGAGATCGCCTCACGCAGAAACGACTTCCAGACGAAATTCTCCAGCACAAGGTCGCTGAGCAACTCGTTGTGCGGCGTACCAACCCCGTACTGGCTCGCCAGCGACGCCCATGGCTGGAACTGAAACAGGTTGTCGGCCGGGATCAGGGTCTTGCCGCCCACGATGACCGGGGCAAACCAGATCAGCGGCGCAAGAATGAGAACTGCGACGACCAGGAGGGTGCGCCGATCCAGGAAGCGCTTCATAGAAATGGGATGACTGCGGTGAACGCCTGCATCGAGTTAACCCGGGGTCCGGGTCGCAAGTCCAGGACGTTGCTAGGAGTTCTCTATGTGGGGTTGGTTGGTGTAGGACGACGGCGGCACGGCAGGGGCGTTGCGACTTGCGCCGCGATGGCGGGCACGAATCTGGAGCACACGCCACGCCGCCTCCAGCTTGACGCCAAAGGTCATTTTCGAAGTTCCCAGCCGCCGGTCCTCAAAGAAGATCGGTATCTCGACAATGCGATAGCCAAGCTGCTCGGCGACGTAGACCGTCTCGACCTGAAAAACGTAGCCGTTGGACTTGATACGGTCGAGATTGATGCCCTCCAGCGCGGCCCGCCGCCAACACTTGAAGCCAGAGGTTGCATCCTGTACCGACACGTGCAAGAAGGTCTGAGTCCACACGGTGTTGGCCCACCAGCTCAGGAAACGCCTCCACCAGTTCCACTCTCTGTCCAGCGTACCGCCGGCGACGTACCGTGAACCGATCACGACATCAGCGTCGCTCACGGCATCCAGCAAGCGCAGCACATCGTCCGGGTTGTGGGAGAAATCCGCATCCATCTGGATTACGAACTGCGCGCCCATTTCCAGAGCCAGCCGGCAGCCAGCCTGGTAGGCGCGGCCCAGACCGCGCGGAGCGTCGCGGTGGATGACTTTGATGCATCCCGGATTGTGCGAGACCAGCCGATCAGCAATCGCGCCGGTTCCGTCGGGCGAGGCATCATCCACCACCACGATCTTGAGATTGGGCTGGGAAAGCGCCAGCAACGCCGCCACAATGGCGGGCAGGTTGTCAGCCTCGTTATAGGTCGGGAGCACGACAACGATCAGGGGGAGGTCGGTCTTTGAACCTGACTGGTCTGCGTCGGACAACGTGAATTTGGTTGCGGTCATGGCTGTGGATTATACTACGGCGAAACGTAAAGGTCAATGAAAGCAGTTGCCAGCATCGTGACGCTGCTGTATAATGCGCTGGCGATCGACTGGTTGGTGAGAAACAGGGGTGGCTTTCCCCGATAACGCCCGTCCCGGCGGCGCCGACATCCGTCATGACATCAAACGTACTCTTTGTTGGACGACAACCGGATAAATACGCGCCACTGTGGCGACATCTGCTCCTGAACCAGGTGCGGGTGGCGTTTGCTGCCAGCATGCAGCGTGCGCCGCGCGAGTTGGAAGAGGCGATGGCCGATGTCATCCTGGTCGATTCGACCTCGCTGCGCGGTACGGGAGAGGCGCTGGCCCGCAGTCTGCGTCGCCTGGCGCCGGCTGCGCATCTCATTCTGATCGCCGAGAACAATGCGCTGACCGGACTGAGCTACGATTTCTTGCTGCCGGCAGATGTGCACTGGCACCGGGTGCTGAAGGTCGTAGAGCATACGCTGGAAAGCGGACGCCGCCAGGTGCTGGTGACTGGCCCGTTCGTGCTGGACCTGGTGGAGCGAACAGTCGTCTGTCCGGCGGGCGAGACGAGCCTTACAGTCAAGCTTTTCAGCCTGCTTGAGCTGTTTATGCACAATCCTGGCAAGACAGTCACACGCTTGCAGATCATGCAGGATGTCTGGCACACTAACTTCATGGAAGACACGCGCACTCTGGATGTGCACATGAGTTGGCTGCGGCGGGCCATCGAGCCGAATCCGCGCCAGCCGGTGCATCTGCGAACCCGCCGCGGCGTCGGCTACACCTTCTACCCCAACGGCGCGGCAGACAAGGCTGAACCGCAGGCAGCAGACCCGACAGACGGCGATAACGAAGGCTAGCGGGCTATCCTCCGATATTCCCGCGGAGTTGGGAATCCACACAGATGGACGCTGGTTGTTCGCCTCCTTGGCGCAACGCGTGACGGGATATTAGGCCGGCCTTTTTGGTTCAGCGATTGCAGACACAAAGACCTCCTGTGAAGATCTGGGATACACCCAGGTCGTCACAGGAGGTCTTTGGTTTTCTGCCTGCCGCTTCTGTGAAGGCGAGCAGGAGATTTGGCTGGCGACTACTGGGCAGCCGCTCTTGCCTTGCTGTAATGCTGCACCAGACGCGACTTGCGCCGGGCGGCGTTGTTCTTGTGAATGACGCCCTTCTGGGCGGCCGAGTCCAGCGCACGGATAGCGGCCTGCAGCGCCACATCCGCGTCTTCCCAATTCTTCTCGGCGACAGTGATTCGGGTCTTCTTGACCGCAGTGCGGGCACGACCGCGAACGATTCGATTGCGAACGCGCCGCTTTTCTGAACTGCGCATACGCTTCAGGCTAGAACGATGGTTAGCCACTCAAGTCCTCCGTGTAACAAACGAGTGTCGAAGTTTCTGACATGCTCCGGTTTTGTCTTTTGTGAACTGCGCTGATTTGTTGAGAGGACATGGATCTGACGGCTGGCCACTTGCCAGCAGATCCTCAGCACAGACCAACAAGGGCTGATTATATGCCAGGTTGCTCGATCTGTCCAGTTTCTCGGGCCAGCCGCGCCTCGGTGGTCAGTTCGATGTCGTCCATCGATTCCTGGACGTATGGATAGACCAGCCAGATGGTGGCAAGGCCAAACAGCGAACCGGTGACAGTGCGCAGGAACCAGTTGCTGGTGCGGAGGCCGAAGAGCTGCGAGAACCCGTCGATAGCGATGGGCAGCAGAAAAAGCACGTAGATGCCGATTGGCAGCCGGGGGATACGCCAGCGTTTGCGCGCCACGGCGAAGATCAGCCCGCCGATCACCATCGATCCGTAGATCGCCATGTCGCGCTCGCAGATGGCGACCTTGTAGCCCAGCGTCTCGTCACCGATGTACCTGCGCCGTTGCAGGACCGATGTGCCCGGCAGCACGCCGGCGGTCTCCAAATCAGTCAGGCTGTAGACCGTCTGTTCACCGAAAAGAAAATAGGAGCGGTCAGGAAGCTGGTGGCAGGTCGGAGCATAGATGGTGTAGAACACGCGAGCCGCACGCGGCATACCGGCGCGCATCAGAACCGGCGCGACGAAGGGCAGCGCAATGAACATGAACAGCGCCAGGTTCGCCATGGCCAGCCAGTGGCGCGCGATGAACAGGACGATGCGGTCGCCGAATCGCGTCGCCCGGCTGGATGTCTGCGTGCGCTCAGTTGGCTGGCTAGCCATTGCGTTCACTTGCTGCCATGATGGCATCCCTGAGACGGCGGATCGTCAGCGGCGGCGTCAGCAGGTCGCCGCCGTCGATGTCGACGACCGGGATCAGATATCTGAAGCGCTCGAACCATTCTTCGTTAATCGTTATGTCGATCTCCGTCAGGTCAAAGTCCAGCTCGCCGGCTAACAGATCCAGATCGGCGCGCGTTTCGTCGCACAGACTGCACGCAGCCTTGCCGTACAGAGTTACCTTCGGACGCACCGTTACTGTTCCAGCAGGGGCGCCAGGCGCTCCGCCAGCAGATCGGCCGTCAGAATACCCTGCCACTGCTCGGCGATGTTGCCGTCGCGGTCGATGAAGTAGGTCGTCGGCAGCCCGCGCGCTGTGTAGAGGCTGGCCAGATCGCCGCGGCTGTCAAGCACCACCGGGAAGGTGATGCCAAACTCGTCCATGAACTCCAAGGCCTTATCCTCTGCCTCCTGCTCATTCACACCGATGACCACCAACCCTTGGTCCTTGTACTGCTCGTAGGCATCGACCAATTCAGGCATCTCAGCACGGCACGGTGCACACCAGGTCGCCCAGAAATTGACGACCACCGGCTGCCCGCGCAGATCAGCCAGTGTGGCGCGGCTGCCATCGGGATACGCCCGCGCAAAATCGGGCGCGCGCGCTCCCTCTTCAAGACCGGCGCCCTTGTTGTCCACGCCCCGCAGGTTGACCACCGGCAGCACCGATGTGTCGGCGCTGTTCGAAGCGGACTCGCCAGCGCCACAGGCCACGGCCAGCAGCACAACGCCTGCCAGTATCAGTATCAACCAGAATCGTTTCTTCACAGTCATCACACCAGTAACCATTCAGATTCAGCCACGAATTACACGAAAACGACCCGAGGAATTCGAAGAATTCGCTTGATTCGTGGTAAATGTCTTGCTCACTAACCGCCGCCAAGCAGGCCCAGCAGCCAGGTTTCCAGTTCGACCTGCGGCACCAGCGTGGACATCAACTGCAAGCCGCCAGTGTAGATCACCACGCCCACGGCAACCAGCAGGAACCCGCTCACCAGGCTGATGGCCGGCAGGTATTTGCTGATCTTGGGCAGATAGCGCCCAAGTTGGTTGAAGGCCAGTCCCGCGATCAGGAAAGGAATGGCCAGACCAATCGAGTAGAAGAACAGCAGCAGCGCGCCGCGCCCGATGCTCTGTTCGGTGGCTGCCAGCGCCAGGATGCTGGCCAGAATCGGCCCGACACAGGGCGTCCAACCGGCCGCGAACACGACGCCGGTCAGGAACGAGGTCCAGTAGCCGCGCGGCCGGTCGTGGCTCAACGTCGCCCGCCGCTCCATGTAGAACAGCTCCGTGCGGCTGGCCCAGGCCACCAGCAGCGCGATCAACGCGCTCTCGCCCACAGCCGCGAACGTCGAGGAGAACCCGCCCAGATCAGGAATGCCGGTCAGCGCGCCCGTGCCGTCCCAGATCGCCAGGAAGTTGAGCAGACCGGCCACCACGCCCAGCGCGATATGACCCGCCACCGGCCAGGCAAACCCCGCCAGCGCTATGACGCCGAACATGCTCGCCATCAGCGCCCGGTTTGGCATCGTCTCACGGATGTTGACGGCAAACGCGAAGAGCGCCACGATCAACGCGGTGACAATCCAGCGCCAGATCGACCAGCGGGTGTGCGCGATGCGCAGCCCGAACACCACCAGCATCACGCCACCGACGCGGACGATGGCCGGTATCGCGCGGTTCAGCGCCATGCCCAGCGCGCCGCCCACCGCCCCCAGCAGCACGAAGATGACCGTGAAACCGGCAACCAGCGCGACGGCATGCGAAAAGGTGAACCAGCGGCTGACGCGTCCTGACCTCGTCAGCGCCTGCGATGGTTGCCCCGGTCAGATAGCCGATATACACCGGCACCAGCGGCAGTACGCAGGGTGAGAAGAAGGACACCAGGCCGAACACAGCGGCCAGCAAAAATGTCAGGTTCTGTGAATCCACGATAGCTTTCGTAACTCCCGATGTCGTCTGTCAGGCGCATGTTGCACCTGACGGCTATTACCAGGAGGCGGTTGGTCAGACTATTCTTACCCGCGGGCGTAACTGCCCACCCGTCACGCCCGCGCTGCAGAAGCAGGAATCAACAAGTCACACGCGGTTATCTCCCAACTTTGCGGGAGTGACGGCACCCGATGGTTAGCTTTCAGAGCTATCCTTGAGAACCGAAAGCTCCTCTTCGACGCGCTGCTGGCGGCGGCTGATGCTGAAGATAAAGGCAAACGTTGCAATCCAAAAGACGATCATACCCGCGGCTATATATACCATGGTCAGGATTCCTTTCGATAATGGAACAGCTCAGGACTCGGCCAGAGCAGTCAGCTTGTACTCTTCAAGCTCGACGCGCTGATCTTCCAGGCAGAGCCGGTAGTGCAGCAATACGAAGTAGAGCAAAGAAAATGTAAAAATGCTAAAGAGTAGCACGATCACCATGTTACCTGACATGTCGAAGCCGCCCTGCGAGAAATCGCTGGCAGTGCCAATAACCGCCGGGTGAATCGTCCGCCAGATGCGCACCGACACGAAAGAAAGGGGCACACTGATGAACCCGACGATGCCATAGATTGCGGCCAGCCGCGCCTTGCGTTCCGGGTCATCGATGGCGTTGCGCAACATCAGATAGGCAATGTACACCATCAGCACGATGGCCGCCAGGGTCAGCCGCGGGTCGTCCCACGTCCACCAGGTGTTCCAGGTCGGCCGCGCCCAGATAGAACCGCTGACTATGTTGGCGGCCGTGAAGACGATCCCGATCTCAGCCGAGGACACGGCCAGGTTGTCGAACCGGCGCGAGCGTTTGATGAGATAGAGCACGCTGGCCGCCGCGGTGACGCCGAATGCGACGTAGCCAACCCAGCCCGCCGCCACATGAAAATAAAAGATACGCTGCGCCATTTGCTCGTTGACAGTGGGCAGATTGGCAGCCGTCGGCGCCCACATCAGCGACAGATAGACGCCGAGCAGAATCAGAGCGCCTGTGATGCCCGTCAGTACCATCCAGAACGTCTCACGACCCGAACGCTTGTGTGCAGTCATTGTCGTACCTCCTGAAATCGGTAAGAAACCATGAGCTTATTCTTCAACCACGTAATCGAACAGAATCATAGCCGCCGCAATGAAGATGCCATCGTAGGCGAGCAGCAGTTGCACCCAACGGGCGATCTCCGCCAACGTGTCACCGTCCAGCAGCCGGGCGGTCGCCTGCACACCGGCTACGAACACCGGTATCATCACCGGAAACAGCAGGATGGGCAGCATCACCTCGCGCGCCCGGGTGTTGATGCTCAACGCTGCGAAGAGCGTCCCCACGGCTGCGTAGCCAATCGTGCCCAGAAACACGACCAGCAGGATCGACGGCGACAGTAGCGAGACATTATACAACACGGTCATCAGCGGCAGCAACATCAACTCGACCGCGAAGATGAACAGCAGGTTTCCGATCAGCTTACCGAAATAGATCGCGCTGCGGTCCATGGGCGCCATCAGCAGGCCCTCCATGGAGCCGCGGTCCTGCTCCAGGACAAACGACCGGTTCAGGCCCAGCACGCCGGCGAACGTAATGGCGATCCAAAGCACACCCGGCAGCACCAGTTGGATGACCGAAGCGCGCAGGTCGAACGCAAACTGGAAGATCAGCACCGTCAGAAAGGAAAACACCAGCATCGAGCTGAGGATATCCTTGGTGCGCAATTCCGCACGGACGTCCTTCCAGACAATCGCCCGCACCTTGTTCAGGTAGCTCATAGGGCAACCGGCTCCTTGCTGCGCTGCGGCACGGTTGCCACCACGTCGCTGTAAACCTCGCGAAAATCCGCGGCGGTCAGGTCGCTGGTCGGCGAGTCGTAGCGGATCTTGCCACCGTTGAGGATCAGCGCCCGGTCGGCCCACTCCAGGCCGCGCTCCAGGTTATGGGTGGTCAGCAGCACCGTGCGGTCGCTGGCGCCGATGTCCAGCAGCAGGCCGCGCAGCATGTCAGCCGCCTGCTGGTCGAGGCCGGTGTCCGGCTCATCCAGCAGCAAGATCGGCGGGTCGTGCAGGATCGAGCGGGCGATGGTCAGCCGCTGGATCATGCCGCGGCTGAATGTGCGCACGAGATCCTTGCGCCGCTGCAGCAGCCCGACCCGCTCCAGCACTGCGTCGATGCGCTGCGGCAGCTCCGGCACCTCGTAAAGCCGGCCAAAGAAGATCAGGTTCTCCTCGGCCGTCAGGCTGTCGTAGAGCAGCGGGTTGTGCGACACGAAGCCGATGTGGCGGCGCAACCCGTGGCCGGCCTGCTGCACCTCCTGGCCGCCCAGCTTGACGCTGCCCGAGGTGTGCTTGCTCAGCCCGGCGATGATGCGAATAAGCGTCGTCTTGCCGGCGCCGTTTGGCCCGAAGAGCGCCACCGACTGGCCGGCAGGCACTTGGAGATCGATTCCCTTCAGCACCGGCTTGCGGCCAAAGGCTTTGATGAGCTTCTCTATCGCAATCACGCGTCGGGCTGTTCCAGGTCTGTGTTGGGCTGGGCGGCTGCCGCGGCCGAATCGGTCTCGTCCGCGGCCGGCTCGGACAACTGCACCAGGCGACGCTTCTCGGCCGTGCGCAGCGCGCTGTAATTGTCCTCGGTCAGTTCGCCCGAGGCGTAGAGATCATCCAGGTGGGCGATGGAGCGCAGCAGCGTCTGCCGCTCGTCGCCGGACGCTGCCGCTGACCCGCTCGCCAGCGCGCTGGTCATAGCCGGCTGCGGCTTGCTGCGCATGACATAGGCGACAAACACAACCAGCGCAAGAAGTCCCATCAGCAGCGCGACGCCGGCAACGATGGGCGGATGGTAGGCAACGACCGCGGTGGTGAGCGCCGGTCCGGCCGGGTTCGCGTTGGCGGCCGCGGCGGCCGTCTCGGCCCGCTCCAGACCGCGCAGCCGCAGGCTGACTTCCTGACCGGCCGCAAGGCCAGTGGCAACGAAGTTGTTCCAGAGCTGCTCCTGAATCGTCTGCTGCTCCGCCGGCTGCAAATCGGTATCTACCTTGGGACCATCCACCACCAGAACGCTCAGGTTGTCCACGGGATACGCCATCGGACGCTGGAAGTCGGCATCGGTGCCGGTGTACGGTATGAGATAGCGCATCAGAATCTGCTTGCGACCCGGATAGAGCGGCTGCGTATCGATCACGCCATCGTTGGTGCGCACAAACCGATCGCCGATTTCGCCGCCGTCCAGCACCAGCGCGGTCGCCTCAGGCGGCAGGCTGAACTCCAGCACTGCGTTGCGGCCCGGAGCCGCCGGCTCGCTGCCGGTGTAGACCCGGTCGCCGTCCTGCACCACCCGGTACAACTCACCCACCAGCAGATTGCCCTGATGCGGCTCCAGGAACATCTGCGCCAGTTCGACGCGGATGTTGCCCGGCGTAGTGGAAATCTCCCAGATAGGCACTGTTACGTCAACCTGAAGCGTATCGGTAGGCACGCGCAGTACCTCTGACCCAAACGGCAGACCGCCATACTCAGTGGTAAGGATATAGGCGAACTGGTCGCCGGCCGGCAGATTCTCGAACGCGAACGTCCCGTCCGTACCAACTGTCGATTCCAGCGGTCGCCGGTCCTCGAAGTTCTCGAAGGGAAACAGGGTGACCAGCGCGCCGGCTTCGATGCCGCCGCCGGCCGTGTTGTTGACAACCCGGCCCAGCAAACGACCTTCGCCTTTGGCCAGCGCCGGCGTTCTGGCCGGCTCGTAGGTGAATGTGCGGGCAAACTGCACTGCCGCCCAGCGCTCATCCTCGGTCAGCGAGTCGGCGAAAGCGGGCATGTTGCCGCCGCCGTTGCTGACCGATTGGAACCACTGCTCATCAGAACTGCCGGTGGCGGCGTTTAGGTCGCTGAGATCAGGAATCTGCCAGCCGTTGGCCACAGCCTCGGGACCGTCGCCGGCGCCCTGTGGTCCGTGGCACTGGCTGCACTGCTCGCCCCAAATAGCCTCACCCTGGTCGAGGCTGGCCTCCGGCACGTGCAACGAGTAGGCGTAGGACACAGCGTCCCAGATCTGCTCGTCGTTGAGGCGGTTCTTCCAGGGCGGCATCATGCGATCCATACGCCCTTCCTTGGTGACCTCGAACCACTCCTGCATGCTCGCAGGACGGGCCAGGCTGGGATCAGCCAGCGCAGGCACACCGTTGGGCAGGCCAGATGCGCTGGGGCCGTCACCCAGACCGGTCTGACCATGGCAGGGCGCGCAGTTTTCCTGGAACAACGCCATGCCGCGCACCGCAGAGGGAGGTTGAACCGGCCCTTGCAACGCGGGAGATGCCGCGGCGGCGTGCGCGCCAAGACCGGCAAGGAGGGCGACAATTGCGGCTACTGCAAGGCTGGCTAGAACGGTCCAGAAGGTGTGCGATCGGCGACAAGAGTGAAATATGCGGGGAATATTGCTCATTAAACCAGATTATCGGCGGCCTGCGCCGCACAGCATAAACAAGAGTTCGCGGTCACTCGCCCAAAATACAACGAGCGACCGCGACCTTGAAAGAGGCCAGCTACACGACCAGGACTGACGGTCCTTTTTAGGGTCGGCTTGCAAAGAACGAGATCGATAGCAGGACCGTCAGTCCTCCTATCGAACCAGCATTAACCGACTGCGTTGACCTGGATTTCTTCGTACTCGACCGGCTGAGACTCGCCGCCGTGTTCCTCGTAGCGGGAAGGACACTTGAGCAGCAGCGTATGGGCGTAAAGCACGCCATCCTCGCCGTACTTGCCTTCGACGATCGCCTCAGTGGCGCGGTTGAAGTTGTCCGGCTTAGGCCCGTTGAAGTAGATTGGCAGTTGTGACTTCTCGTCTCCGATCTTGAACTGCAAGATCAGATCCGCTGAGTTGTAGTCAACTGAGTTGTCAAGCACCACACCGCTGACGCGCACGTTCTTGCCGACATGATCGGCAGCTTCGCTCGTCAGTTCCGGCACAGTCAGGTAAAAAGCGCCATCACGACTCACCGCGTTGAATATCAGGAACCCGATGGCAACAAACAGGATAACGGCGCCGAAAATGAATTTCGTATTTTTGCGCGCCGGCTCGGCATCCAGCTTGGGCGTGGTAAGAATTGGCGATTTAGACATTGATTGGCACTCCTGCAAAGTGAAGGTTTCGACAGGTTTGATGGAGTATATCACCGGCTTGCATCTCTGTCAACGATTTGGGCGGCGTCGAAAAACCCGTCCGGTACTTAGTTCCTATCCATTGTGCCACATTTCTCGGAAAAAACTATGACCCAAATCACAAAACGATGGGCAATTTGGCCTATATTGCCAAAGACATCGGAAGTCGCTGGTAGGCAGCGACTTCCGATGTCTGATTTTCCGGCACTACTGTGCCTGCGTCACTGCAGCGATGACCTGTTGGAATGCCTCGATGGGATAGGCGCCGGGCAGCAGCTCACGGTTAATGAAGAAGGCCGGTGTGCCACGCACGCCATAGCCGACCCCTTCCTGGAGGTTGGCTTCGACAGCCGCGGTGTACTTGCCGCTGTCCAGACAGGTTGCAAACTCGGCGCCGTCCAGCCCCAGTTCGTCGGCCAAGCCTTTGAACACATCGTTCGAGGCAGGATTGCCCGACCAACCGCCCTGATTCTCGAAGAGCTTGTCGTGCATTTCCCAGTATGCGTCCTGGTCACCAGCACAGCGAGCCGCTTCGGCAGCCTTGGGCGCCTGGGGGTGGATCGAAGTCAGCGGGAAGTCCTTGAATACATACTGCACCTCGCCCGCGTCGACCATCTTCTGTAGCTCGGGCAACACCTGCTGGAAGTGACGCTGGCAGAAAGGACACTGGTAATCGGAGAATTCCACGATCACCACCGGCGCGTTGGGGTCGCCCATAGTCGCAGCAGCGTCGTCCAACGGAATGTCCTCGGTCAGCGGAGCCGGCGTCGGCTGCGGCACAGGCGTCGGCAGCAGGCGGCGGTGCGATGCTCTTGCCTTCGCCCACCAGCGCGATCGCCTGGCGGAAGTTGTCGATGGGCTGCGCGCCGACAAAGATCTGCCCATCGATGAAGAAGGATGGCGTGCCGCCGACGCCGAATTGCAGACCCTCTTGAAGATCAGCCTGCACCGCAGCGGTGAACTGGCCACTCTCGATGCAGCTCTTGACCGCGGCCGCGTCGTGACCAAGCTCGCCAGCATAGCCAGCGAAAAGGTTGATAGCGTCTGCGTTGCCCGACCACTCCTGCTGTCCAGCAAACAGCCGGTCGTGCATCGCAAAGTAAGCCTCGTCAGAACCGCCGGCAGCCTCACGCACGCAGCGGGCCGCCTCAGCAGCCTTGGCAGCCTGGGGATGAATACTCTCCAACGGGAAATCCTTGAACACCAGCTTGGCCTGGCCTGAATCGATGTATTCCTGCACCAGCGTTCCCATGGTCTGGTCCACGAAGCGGGAGCAGAACGGGCACTGGTAGTCAGAATACTCGACGATGGTCATCGGCGCGTTGGGATCGCCCATGACCGGCGCGTCGCCAGGATCGATGACCACCGGTTCTGGCGCGGCAGCCGGCTCCGGCGCAGCCGCTGCGTTTGGATCGACCAGCGAGCCGCCAGCCATTACTGTTTCGATGGCGTTCTGGAACACCTGGTAAGGCTGAGCGCCCACCAGCAGCTCGCCGTTGATCAGGAAGCTGGGCGTGCCGCTGATGCCCGCTTTCTGGCCCATCCACAATATCCTGCTGAATAGCAGCGTCGAACTTCCCGCTGCTCAGGCATTCTTCAAACGTCGCCCGTGTTCAGGCCAAGCTCACCGGCATAGCCGATGAAGGTTGGCTTGGCGTCGGGCAGATCAGCCCACTCAGTCTGGCCGCCAAATAGCACGATCGTGCATCTCCCAGTAAGCGTCCTGCTCGGCAGCGCAACGGGTGGCAACCGCAGCCTCGTCGGCGTTGGGATGAAAGCTGAGCGGGAAATCGCGGAACTGAATCTGCACCTTGCCGGTATCCACATAGTCTTTCAGCAACGACGGATAAGTCTGCTCGAACCAGCGGGAGCAGAACGGACACTGAAAGTCGGAGTATTCGATAATGGTGATCGGAGCGTCGGGGCTGCCCTTGCTGCGCTCAGCGCTGTTCTCCCCTGCTGCAGACACTGGCTCAGCAGCAACTACTGCGCCGTCATCGCTGGCAGCGGCGTTGGGCGTCGGTGCATCGACCGGCAGTCCCGGTGCGCCGCAGGCAGCCAGCAGCAGTGCGAGCAGCACAAGGGCGCCGACAACGACTACAGTTTTCCGAATATTGGTTGATTTTCGAGAGGTTTGCATTTGTTTATCCTGTCTTGGTGTTATGTAATTCTGTCGCAACTACTCACCCGTCGTTCCCGCGAAAGGGGAAACTCATGCTTCACGAGCGCTGGACTCCCGCAGACGCGGGAGTGGCGCTATGGCGACGGGTAGGCACTTACATCCTGTCAAGGTCGCGCCACGGGTTGACTATTTGTTCGGCGCAATATCCACCGGCGTGAAATCGGCAGGCGTCTGCAAGGCCGCTGGCGCAGTGGTGTAGCCGCATTCCCCGCCATCCAGCGGAGCAGCCGCCCGTGTGGTGGCGACATAGCTGGTCGCCATCAGCACCAGCGCAAGAGCGACGCTGGCCACTACCTGGCGGAGCCGCACCACGTCTGAGAAACTAAGGCCCGGCGCCTGATGCACCAGCCGATCGATGCGTTTGCGGGTCACGTCCAGCGGGCCGATGGCGGCCAGCGACGCGTTGGCAGGCAGGGTATGTCCGTGGCGCAACAGCTTCAGCAGTGCGCTGGCCAGCACGTTGTCGGCCGAGCTGGCCTGATCTGCTTCGACTTCCTTGGCAGCCATATAGGTATCGCGCAGGGATCCCGCCAGGGGAAGGAAAAAGAGCGCTTCGGCCAGACTACGACTGAACAGCACGCGCAGCGGGTCACGCTGGTGAATGTGGTGCCGCTCATGGATCAGCACCGCGCGCAGCTCCGACTCGTCCAGCAACGCGACCAGACCACTGCTAAGCCACACCTGCGGCTGGAGCAACCCCTGGGTAAACGTGTATGCCGAGTCGTCAGACACCAAATGCAGTCGTCCGTCCAGCCCCAGTTCGCCGGTCAGTCCGTCCACAACGGGAGGCAGGAACGTCTCCCGTTGGTACATCGCAGCCACCAGCAAGCGCGTGTGCCATAGCTGTACACCCAGGGAGCGCACAAATCGAACCGCGGCGATCGCGATCACCGCCAGCGGCAGCCCCAGACCAATCACGGGCAAGTAGCCGCCGACGGCTGAGAACGCATCCTGGCAAGCCAACCAGACTCCACGCGCCACCTGCGGCGCCTGCCAGACGAGCAGGAATGCCAGCAGCACGAAGCTGCTCACTGCCAAACCAACCAGCGCCCAGAACGCACGTCTTGCCGGGTTACCTGGCGTCATGGCTGGCCTCCCTGTCAGCGGCCTGCGCCAGGCGACGCTCGCGTACCAGACGTTCGAGTTCGTCTAGCTGGGCAGGGTCCACCTCGTCCAGGGTCTCGACAAACTGAGCCACGGCCAGGCTGCCAAAATCGCGCACCAGCCCGCCCAGGATGAGGCGTGACACCCGACCGATGAACGCGTCCGCGACTTTGCTTGGGCAGGTAGATGAACGCCCGCGACCGCCGCTGGCGGGTCAACGCGCCCTTCTCTACCAGCCGGTTGAGCACCGTCATCACCGTCTTGTAGTTGTGGCCTGGTCCCAGATAGTCGCAGACCGCCTGCACGGTAGGTTCTTCTTCCTGCAACGCCCAAATGGACGTCCATGACCTTCGCCTCAAGTTCACCAAAAAGGCGCGCTATTCCCTCTTCATGGATGCGAAACGACTGGATCGGGATCGACTTGCTCACTGGCGACCTCCTGCGAATCTTGCTTCCCGCTGGCGCAGGGATTGCAGCTGATATACAATGGGTAGCGACATGCCGGAGAGGATGCTGGGATGTGCGGTTTTCAGCGCAGTGCATCCGGTCCGGACAAGTCTTACGCATTATAAGACATTCAATTTGTTTGTCAAACTCAGGCTGGCGGCAGACTTGGGATTGTAACCAAATCTCGCTCCGTCTCGTCTCATTGCGTACTGTAGTTGGTTTGACCAGGAGATTGGAGACACTTCCATGCTGTTACGTTACTTTTATAACGACAAGCTAGCCCAGGCGTCCTACTTTGTCGGCTGTCAAGCCACCGGCGAAGCCATCGTCATCGACCCGGCACGCGACGTGGAACCGTACATCTGCGCGGCGGAAGAGCAAGGGATGCGCATCGTCGCGGCCACCGAGACGCACATCCACGCCGATTTCGTCTCCGGCGCGCGTGAACTGGCCGAGCGCACGGGCGCGACGCTGCTGCTCTCCGACGAAGGGGGCGACGACTGGCGCTATCACTACCTCGACGGGTACCGGCACGTGCTGCTGCGGGATGGATCGACCTTTTTCGTTGGCAACCTGCGCTTCGAGGTAATGCACACGCCGGGCCACACTCCTGAACACATTGCGTTCACGCTCACCGACACGGCGGGCGCCGACCAACCCATGGGCGTGTTCACGGGCGATTTCGTTTTTGTGGGCGACGTGGGTCGGCCCGACCTGCTGGAAAAGGCAGCCGCGCAGGCAGGCACGGCAGAAACCGGTGCGCGCCAGATGTTCCATTCCCTGGCGCGCTTCAAACAGTTGCCTGACTACTTGCAAGTGTGGCCGGGACATGGTGCGGGCAGCGCCTGCGGCAAGGCGCTGGGCGCAATTCCCTCCAGCACCGTCGGCTACGAGAAGCTGTTCAACTGGGCGCTGCAACACAACGAGGAAGAGGCCTTTGTCGCGGCGTTGCTGGAAGGCCAGCCCGAACCGCCGCGCTACTTCGCGATGATGAAACGGCTCAACAAGCTGGGACCGAAGGTGCTGCACAGCGCGCCGCACATCCAGCACAAGCCGATTCAGGATCTGACGCGACTGCTTAACAGTAGTGCACGTGTGGTCGATACCCGCCCGGCGGAAGCCTTTGCGTCCGCCCATGCTCCCGGCACGATCAACATCCCTTACGGCAGTTCATTTGTCAACTGGGCCGGCTGGCTGATCAGCTACGACCAGCCCTTCTATCTGATCGCGGAACGGCATCTTGTTGAGCAGATGGCCAGAGATCTCAGCCAGATTGGGCTGGACGATCTGGCCGGCTATTTTGAACCCCCGACTTTAGGCGGCTGGCAGGAAGCCGGGCTGTCGCTACAAACCTACCAGATGGCCACGCCACGCGAGATCGCCCAGCGCATCATGGCTGACGACGTGTACGTGGTGGATGTGCGCAATCAGTCGGAATGGGACGAGGATCGGCTGGCCGCAGGCAACCACATCATGTTGGGTTACCTGGAAGAGCAAGCGGCTGACCTGCCGCTGCGACAAACCGGTGGTGCTGCACTGCCGCACCGGCGCCCGCTCAGCGATCGGCGCCAGCCTGCTGCAAGCGCGCGGCGTTCCCGGTGTCATCAACATGGTCGGCGGCATCCGCGACTGGATGGCCGACGGCCTGCCGGTGGAACACAACACCTGACCGCGAAGAAGCCCGGCTTTGTTGGCAAAGCCGGGCTTCTGGATTCGTGGCACAAGAAGTTCGACTTCGCCGAAGAAGTCGAACTTCACCAGTCAGTCGGTCTCTTCGGCCTCCGCGTCTTCGTCTTCGTCTTCTTCCTCGGCGCTATCCAACAACTCAATCGCCCTTTCTGCCAGCGACTCCGGCACCAACACCGACACCTCGGCCAACGGCCCGGCGGAGAAGCCGATCACGCTGCTGATCGCCTCGTGTTTCAGCATCACCGGAATGCCGTTGCTCTCCAGGAAGCTCTTGATCACCTGCGCTTCCATCTCGTTGACCGCACGATAGACCTCGATCGGTCGTCCTGGATCACCACCTGTTGTCGTCATCGTTATATCCTTCCTCAGTCTGATGCGAGTAAATATGCCTCGCAGGCCATAAGCGCCAGTTGTCACGACGTCTCTCCTACTGGCCGCCGTCGGACAAGTTCTCTACGCTGTCGGCCTTTGAATTGGCCGGCACATCGCTGACGCTGCGATCCTCGACTGCCACCGCGGCCTCAGCACCGCCTGTGGGCGAAACCGACGGCGCCTCGCCACCGGCTGTTCCCCGGCTGCGCACATGGCGCACGACCAGCAGCACAGCCGCGATCACGAACAGCCCAATACTGATTACCTGAGCCGTAGCCAGCCCACCGAAGCCCGATATCCACGCGTCCGGGCGGAACATCTCAACCAGAAAACGTCCCAGCGGGTACCAAATCAGGTAAAACAGGAAGATGTCGCCATCCAGCAGCCGCTTATACCAGCGGCGGCCAAAGATCATCACCAGCGCAAAACCGATAAGATTCCAGATCGCTTCGTAGTAGAAGGTTGGATGGAAACGCGTAACAGCGATGTACTGCTCCATCGCGACATCCAGCGGCCGTGTCAACGGAGGCATATACGGGAAGTTCGGGTTGATCTTGAATCCCCAAGGGAGGGTGGTCGGCGGACCGTACAACTCCTGGTTGATGCGGTTGCCCATACGCCCAACCGCCTGCGCCAGCAGAATTCCAGGGGTAAGGATATCAAGCCAGCGTACCAGACTCAGTTTTCGCCGCCAGCAGTAGAGGACGACGGCGATCAGTCCACCCAGCAATGCGCCGAAGATACCCAGCCCACGGAAGCCGCCCGACCAAAAGTTGATGATCTCGATCGGATGTTCGCGATAATAGCTCCACCCAATGCCGCCCACCGGGTTCGAGAAAACGTGATAAAGGCGAGCGCCGATAATGCCAAAGATCAGTATCCAGGCCAACATGTTCCAGACGTTCTCTGGATCTTCGCCGCGTCGTTTGGCCTCGAGGGTAGAGACCCAGGCGGCCAGCACCGCGCCAAAGACGATCAACAGGCCGTACCACGTGACCTGGAACGGTCCCGAAGTGTATGATGACAGGGTTCATATCTTTCTCCAAACTATCAGATTGACTTGTAGACGGTATTATACCGGATAACCGGACAGCAAGCCAAGCGGCACGCCGGTAAAGGTTCCACAGCCGTGTACCAGCGTTGGCCCGTCTTTGCGCAGCACCCCGGAGTGGGCCGATCGCGCCAGTACCGGGCTCGCACGGTCGGAGACCGGCCAACGCATTGTTGCGACCTGGTCTAGTTCAGGGATGCTTTGGCGCTTCGCTGGCTTTGCGCTATAATCCGCTTCAGGCATCCGCCTATGATTCGAAAACACCAGCACACCGGCGAAGCGCAACGGCTCTCACAGCCTCTCGCTTGTCGGTTGTTTTTTGTGCCATGACCAACCAGAAGCTGCCAGGAACAATTCAGGTCGATGTCGATGACCTGTGGGTCTACTACGAAAGCATCGGACTGAGCGCGCCCGCAAACTGTCCATCGCCAGCGTATCAGCAAGGCGTGCCGCGGTTGCTGGACATGTTCGACCGTTACGGCATCCGCGCCACCTTCTTCGTCTGCGGACGGCGACGCAACCGCGCAGGCGCTGTACTGGCAGAGATGGTTCGCCTCGGCCACGAGATCGCCAACCACTCGACCTGGCACGTACCGGCTTCGCCAGCCTTAACACCGAGGAGAAGCGAGCCGACATCGCCACCACCCACCGGCTTATCAGCGACGCCGCCGGGGTCGAGCCGCGCGGCTTCAAGTCACCCGGGTTCAGCTTCGCCGCCTGACCAGCTCGACGTACTGACCGGGCTCGACTACCGCTACAACTCGTCGCTATTACCGACGCCTTATTCACCCCTGATGCGCATGGCCCAGCGTTTTCTTTCCGGGCAGGAACGGTCGATCCGACCCATTACGGCAAAACTCGCTACGGAATTGCCCCGCTGCGCCCCTATGCACCCGACCGCGTCGTGCCTCAGTGGATGGCAAGCAATGGCACAGCCATCGGGCCAAGTGACGTCATCGAGGCGCCGGTTACGACCATGCCGCTGACTCGCCTGCCGATGCACAGCACCTTCGTCCTCACCGCCGGCCAGCCGCTGTTCGATGCCGGAATGGCATTGGTGACGATGTGCAAAGTGCCGGTGAACTACCTGCTGCATGCGGGCGACGCCATCGACCCGACCGCGGACACTGCGCTGGCCTCCTATCGCTTCCTGACCCAGCCGTGGGCAGAGAAACGCGCGCTGCTGGAGCACATGCTCGCCCGCCTCGCCGCCGCCTACCGCCTGTTGCCGACGATTGAGTACGTCGAGGAGCTGATGGCTGATAACCGATGACTGATGGCCAGTGGTCCTCTGACTTCTGACCTGTGACTTCCGACCTCTGCAACCTGCCCCATGCCACCTGCAACTCCTCACCGTCTGATCATCATGCCTGCCCACAATGAGGCGGGCAACCTGCCGCGCGTCATCACTGAGATCCGCACGGCAGCGTCCGGCTATGACCTGGTAGTGATCGACGACGGCAGCACAGACAACACCGCAGCGGTAGCCGCCAGCCACGGCGCGGCAGTGGTGACGCTGCCGGTCAACCTGGGCTACGGCGGCGCGGTGCAGACCGGCTTCCGCTTCGCCGTCCGCCACGGTTACGACCTGGCGGTGGTGATGGACGCCGACGGCCAGCACGATCCGGCCGGCGTCAACCTGCTGGCCGATGCAGTCGCGGCCGGTGAAGCTGACGTCGCCATCGGCTCGCGCTTCCGTGGACGCATGGACTATCACCAGCCGTGGGTCAAGCGAGTCGGCATGTCGGTCTTCGCCTGGACGGTGTCACGCATCACCAAGCGCGAAGTTACCGATCCAACTTCCGGCTACCAGGCGCTCAACCGGGCCGCGCTGCGCTTCTTCGCTTATGACAACTATCCGTCAGACTACCCCGACGCCGACACGCTGCTGGTGCTGCACTATGCCGGCTTCCGTGTCAGTGAGATACCGGTCACCATGCGCGAGCGGATCAGCGGCGTCTCGATGCACAGCGGATGGAAGCCGATTTACTACGTGCTGAAGATGTGGCTGGCTATCGGCATCGTGCTGCTGCGCCAGGGCACCCACGCCTCGGCCCACCCGGTGGACCCATGATCGACCCGCGCAGCCGCCTGCTGCTCTTCTTGATGGGACTGGCCGTGCTGATCCTGGTGATCAACCTGGTGCGCAAGCGGCAGTTGCAGGAACGCTACGCGCTGCTGTGGCTGCTGGCCGGCCTGGTGCTGACGCTGGCGCCCCTTTTCAGCAACGTGCTGGATCGCATCGCCTACACGCTGGGCATCGACTACCCGCCCGCGCTGCTGTTGCTGCTGGCGATCATCGGGCTGATGTTGATCATCTTCCAGCTCTCGCTGGCGATTTCGCACAACACCGACCAACTGAAGGTGCTCTCCCAGGAGTTGGGCCTGCTGCGCCAGCAACTGGACGCGCTGGAAAAAGAGCGAGACGCGGAATCCAACAACAGTCTGGAAACCCCTGAGCCATCCAGCGCGACGGACCAGGAAAGTCATGCCTGATCATCCTATCACTTACCTTGAACTGATTATCGAGGACGCTGTTGGCGTCTGCGGCGTGCGCGATGACACGCGCACGCTGGCTGAGGCGGCAGCCAGCGACGTACCCGGCCGCGCGCTGGATCTGGGCGCGGGCACCGGGTACGTGGGGCTGTATCTTGCGCAGCGCGGCTGGGACGTGGACGCGGTCGATGTCAGCCCGCGCGCGGTAGAACTGGTGCAACGCAACGCGGCCCGCACCGGCCAGCGGATGCGCGTCTACCAATCCGACATGTTCGCCAGCGTGCCAGGCGCGTTCGACGCCATCGCTTTCAACCCACCCATGCGGCCCGACGAGAACGAGGCGACCCGCATTGCGACCAGTCTGCTGCGCCGCAGCCCGCGCGTCAGTCGTGCGCTGATGGCCGTGCTGGGCGAGCGGCTGGAGGGCAATCGCATGCCTTTCCTCACCAGCGTTGTGCACGAGAGCCAGAAGCGACTGACGCCCGGCGGGCGGTTGCTGCTGGCCATCAGCGAGGAAGAGACGGCTGAGCTGGCGGCGCTGGACGGGGTGCATCTCGGGCGCGTCTGGCCGATTCCCAGCATGGTGCGCCAGCAGATCGCCGAGTTTCGCTTCGAGGACGCCGGATGAGTGACAGTTCGCCGCGCCGCCGCTGGCCGGTCTGGCTTGTCCCCGCGGCACTAGTCGTCGCGGCGCTGCTCATCCGCGTCTACTACACGACTTACGACCGGGTCGTCTGGGGCGACGAGCCGTTCTATCTCTGGATCGGCGAAAGTCTTTGGTCGGGCAACGGCTACAACTTCTTCGGCTACTCCGGCGCGCATTTCCCCCCGCTCTATCCCGCTCTGGCCGGCGGTCTCGCGCTGCTGACAGGCAGCCTGCAGTGGGCCAGCAACCTGATCTACATCGCGACCGGCGCGCTGCTGGTGTTGCCGCTCTACTATCTGGTGCGCGCGACCGTCAACGCGACTGCCGCCTGGATGACCGGGCTGGTGGTCGCGCTTTACCCGGCGCTGACCAGCGGCGTGCTGGCCTGGGGAACCATGACAGAGCCGCTCTACCTATTGTGGGTCGGTCTGGCGGTCTACCTGCTGTTCCTGGCGCTGGATCGCAAGCCGGGTCGCTGGCGCGAATACTTCTTACTGGGCGCGGCGCTTGGCCTGGCCTACCTGACCCGCACCGAGGCGCTGGTGCTGGTGGTCGCGATGTTCGGGCTGCTGCTGATCGGCCGGCTGGTGCGTCGCGACCGGTTTGTCGGCCTGATCGTTCGGCTGGCCGCGAGCCTTGCCGTGTTCCTGCTGGTCGCCTCGCCGTATCTCGTCTACATCCGCCAGGAGACCGGCCACTGGAACCTGACCGGCGCGGCCGGCATGGCGTTCGTCAGCATGACCGGCCTGGCGGAGAAAGACCCGTCGGCGTTCGACCGCTCTACCTGGGAGCTGGACCCGGCCAGCGGCGAGGTCTACATCTTCGCGCCGAGCAGCGAGACCGAGCCGCTGCTGCCGGCGCTGCTGGGTGATCCGCTCGCGCTGTTGCGCCGGCTGCGGGCCGGCCTCCTGCGACGCGCAAGCCCTATTCTTCAGCATCAAAATGACGCCTTGGCTGCTGGCGGGCGTGGCAGTGCTGGGATTGCTGGCGCGGCCGTGGCCACCGCGCCGGCTGCGCGGCGAGCTGGCATTGCTGGCATCGCTGGCCGCGCCGGCCGCCTACGTGCCCTTCTTCGTCCAGGAACGCTACCTGGCCGGCGCCCTGATCCCGGCGATGGTGTGGATCGGCATCGGCGTATGGGTGCTGGGCGACTGGCTGGCGGGGACGTGGACAGGACTGCGTCAGCGGCCAATATCGGCCCGGCAGTCGAAACTACTGTCGGCTGCGCCCGCGGTGGTGATGTGCGTGCTGCTGGTCGCGCTGGGACCGCTGGTCTGGCAGCGGATGCAACGCACCCACTCCTTCCAACCCGGCCACCTGGCCGCGGCCGCCGAACTGCGGGCGCTGGGCGTCACGGCCAACACGACAGTGATGAGTCGCAACCCCGCCATCGCGTTCCACGCCGGGACGCGCTGGGCGCCGACGCCCTTCGAGACCTGGCCTGAGGTGGAAGCTTACGCCCGCGCGCACCACGCGGACTATCTGGCGCTCGACGGCTGGGAGGCGAGCCTGCGCCCGGTCTACGACTTTCTGCTGACGCCCAGCCTCGCGCCGCCCGGCCTGCGCTACGTGACGACCGTCGATGCCAGCGACGATCCGGTGTTGATCTATGAGTTTCAATGAACGCACCTGACACAACCGCTTCTTCAGCAGCCGGGGCGCAACGCCACCTCCCTGCGCGCCAAATGTGGCTGATCGGCGCAGGGATAGTGCTGTTCGGCCTGCTGCTGCGCGCGATTTGGGCCGCGCCGCCGCGCGCCGTGCGCTGGGACGAGGCCGATATGCTGGTGCTGGCGCGTAACCTGATACTGGGCGCGGGCTATCAGGTGCAGGGTCCGCCGGAACTGCACTGGCCGCCTGCCGCGCCCTATCTGGCGGCGCTGGCCATGCTGGCCGGAGTAACCGCGGACCGTGCGCTGACGGTGTGGCACGTGCTGGCGGGCGCGCTGGGATGCGGACTGCTGTTCGGGCTGGCCAGCGATGTCACCGATGACTGGCGCACCGGCGCGCTGGCCGGGCTGCTGCTGGCCGTGTCACCGGCGTTGGCGGTCTGGCCACTCTACTGGGGCAGCAACAGCGGGGCGCTCTTCATAGCGTTTCTGCTGGCCGGGCTGTGGGCAACGTGGCGGATGCTGCGCGGCGGCAGCTGGCGGACCGGGCTGGCAGGTGGGCTGGCTTTCGGCGCGGCCTACCTGGTGCGCCCGGAGGGGATGATCTACTGGCTGCTCTTCCTGGGAATTGCGCTGCTGCTGGCGTTGACGAAACGCACGAACTGGCGCGCCGTGGCACTCTTTGCGCTGACGTTTCTCGTGCTGGCGACACCGTACATCGCCTATCTGCGACACACAACCGGCCGGCTGATGGTGTCGGGCAAGACTGGCATCACCACGACGCTGGGCGCGGCCATCACTGATCTGGGCAGCGCGCTGGGCGAGGATGCCGGCAGCGTGCTGGACAGCACGGGACAGGAGATTCTCTGGCTGTCGCCGGAGCAATTCGACGCTGGCTGGTTGGACGAAGCACTGGCTGATCCGCGGCTGGCGGCGCGGCGGCTGGTGCGCAACCTGCTCCTGGTGCCGGACGTCGTGCTGGACGAGCTGGCCAACCCGCTGCTGCTGGCGCTGGCCGTCCTGGGCCTGTTTGCCAGACCGTGGAACCGTGCAACCACACTGCGCCAGTGCTTCTGGCTGGCCTGCTTGGTTCCGCTGGCCGTCGTGCCGCTCTTCCACGTCCACGCCCGGCTGCTGACATCGCTGGTTCCCGTACTGCTGGTCTGGGCGGCTGAAGGGATGCTGGCGGTGGCGGACTGGGTGCGCGGCACGGTGGCGGCATGGCCACGCGTGCGTCCACTGGTGACCGCGCTGCTGGCTGGCGCGTTGGCAGTTGTGCTGCTGGGCGGCATCTGGTCGCAGCGCAACGCCAGCCTCTCCGGTCAGGCCAGCCTGTTCCCCAGCCACCAGCATGCAGGCCAGTGGCTGGCTGCCAACAGCCAGCCGGACGAGCCGCTCATGACGCGCAACACGGAGATCGGTCTTTACGCCGACCGGCCGCAGGTTGCACTGCCCAACGCGACCTGGCCTGAGATCGTGGCTTACGGCGCAGCGCGCGGCGCGCGCTATCTGGTGATCGACGACTGGGAAGTGGAAACGGTGCGTCCGCAGCTTGCGCCGCTGTTGCTGCCGTCGCTGGCTCCGCCGGAAGTGACGCTGCTGCAATCCCTCGAAGATGACCGGCGAACGACGTATGTCTATCGCTTCGAGAAGCCCTAACCTTTCAATACTGACATCTTGATAGCGGCGCGGGGACGGCTGCGTTCATGCAGTTTTCATGTTTTGCTGCTATACTTGCGCCGCTATCCTTCCACGCGCGGGCCGAGCGTTTCTGCAGCGCGCCCGCGTCCCGAAGGTTGTAAGTGCTGTGAATTCGACGACCATCGACCGGCCAGTGCGGTGAATTGTATCGCCCGTGCGGTCACAAACGAATCGTTTCAAGGAGAAAGATGTATGCGTAGTTTCAAACAGAACGGACGATGGCTGCTGCCGCTGATCCTCATCGCTGTGCTGGCGGTGCCTGCCAGCGCAGCCCTGCTGCCGGCCTCCCCCAGCCTGTCGGACCCGGCCGCGCCAGCTTTTCAGTCAGGCGAGCTAATGTGGACGCAGGTTCAGAACATCCCCGGCGTGTATTGGTATTCAGTAGTTTTTCCGACACCCAGCATCGGCTACACGGTCGGCGGGCCTGACTGGAACGTCAACAACGGCATTGGCACAGTCAAGCTCGCCAAGACCACCGATGGCGGCCAAACCTGGACTGTCAACACCGTTCCCAACACCAATCGTTTCATGCGCGGGCTTACGTGCAGCGATGCAAATACCTGCTGGATGTCGGGCGCCAGCAGCCCGCGTATTCTGCGCACCACCAACGGCGGCGACACGTGGACCGAGGCATTCATCAACGCCGACTGGTCCGGCTGGCTGTGGTCGGCCGGCTGGACCGGCGTCGATAGCACGGTGATGATTGGCACCACCGGTTACGCCGATGAGCCGGGCCGGCGAGCCAACATGCTGCGCTCGACCAACGGTCAGAACTTCTACGCCGAAATCGCCAACGACCCGCGCGAATTCGTGGTATACGACTTCTCATGCCCGACGCCCGGCGTGTGCTATTCGGCCGCCAAGCAGACAGCCTTCTACTCGTCCGACAACGGCGACACCTGGGTGCGACGAGCCGCACCGTTGGCACGTTTCTTTGGCATCTGGTGCACAGACAACAACACGTGCTGGATGGCGGGTGGCAGCAACAGCAGTACCACCGACGGCGTGATCCAGATCTTCCGCTCCGGCGACGGCGGCTTCAACTGGCAGCAGGCCAGCGCAACGCCGCTCTCCGGCAACCGTCCCCGGCTGTACAATATCCAGATGGTGGACGCGCAGCACGGCTATGCCGTAGGCTGCCTCAACGCGCCCGATGCGATCCAGGAAGTTTGCCAGGGCAACGGCCTGTTGATGCGCACGACCGATGGCTTCTCCTGGCAGCAAATGGCCTCACCGTCGGACGCTGACATCATGGACCTGTGGGTGCATGACATGGACAACGTTATCATGGTGGACTTCGCCGGCCGCATCTGGCGCGGCACCGGCGCGCCGACGCCGACGCCCACCTCCACCAGCACGCCGACCAGCACGCCCACCCGTACGCCGACGCCAACCGCGACGGCGACCAATACACCTACGCCGACCGCCACGCCTTCGACCGGCGTCATCACCGGCCTGGCGTACTTCGACCAGAACGGCAACCAGTACCCGGACAACGGCGAACCCGGCCTGCCAGGAGCGGGACTTGCGCTGAAACAGGGCAACACGGTGGTGGCAACCCAGACATCGAACAACGCGGGCAACTTCACGTTCAACGGGGTTGCGCCCGGCGTCTACACGCTGATGGAACAGACCGCGCCAGCGGGCTACGGGCCTAGTTCGAACCTGACGACGCTAACCATTGGCGCGAACACGACCTCGAACGTCTTCTTCGCGAACGGCCTGCCACCCACGGCAACGCCAACTCCTACGGCGACCGCGACACCGGTACCCACCGAACCGGCGTGCCACTGCGGCTTCCTGCCAGCGCTGCAGAAGAACTTCACTGAACGCACGCCGTAACTGCGATGTCGTTCTGACTATCGCCAGGCGCATAACAAAAGCCCTCCGAACAAACTCGGAGGGCTTTTTGCTTTGGTGGCCCATACGGGACTCGAACCCGTGTCTCAGCCTTGAGAGGGCTACATCCTGGGCCTCTAGACGAATGGGCCAAAGCATGACAGATTTTATCGATCCGCGGGGGGTTTGTCAAATCTGGTGGGCGATGGGGGCCGGGGACTTAGGCCTGGGAGACAGGGAAACAAGGGGAAAGAGGGAAACAGGAAACATACTTCACACTTCACGCTTCACGCTTCTCTCGCTCCCCCACTCTCCCATACCGCGCCATCAACAGCGGATACAACTCTTCCGGCCCGGTGATGGTGGAGATGTCCCAATCGATCTCAGGCGGGAGCAGGATGAAGGGGTGGTTCTGCTCGCCGCCAAGGCCGCCGTGGGTTGCCCAGTGCGGCTCGAAGGCGATTGTCTGGCCGCGGCTGTTCCAACGGCCCAGCAACACCAGATCGCCGCACGAGGGGAAGGAGAGCAGCCGAGTCAGTTGCCCGGCCACGAGCGATTTGTCAGGCAGGTTGTCCAACAGGTCGCGGATCGACGGGTCGTTGAGGTCGTTCAGGTGACGCGGGCCGCGCACGGTCATTGCCATAGCCTGCCCATCCTGCCGGCCCAGCACCAGCCCCAGCCCTGGATGCTCCTCCAGCCCGCGCAGCAGGCCAGGGTAGATCAGTTCGATCTCGCTGAGGTCCATGCGCTGCGACGTCAGCGGAAAATAGACCAATGAGATCGTCCCGGAGTTGCGCAGGATGATATCGCCGTGACGAGCCAAATCCCAATCCCGGTCCTCATCGACCGGCACGCGGCGCGCCAGGAAATTCTCCAGCAGGCCGACCAGCTTCTGGCCACGCGGTGCAAGGTTCGTCTTGATCCCCTCCAACTCAGCAAGCAGAAAGCGCGCCTCCGCGTCGGAGCGCCACGCTTCGCCGCCGCTTTCGTCCAGAATAAACTCCCGATCCTGGCCGGCGACCAGGCCGGCAATCAGCTCACCCAGAGTCTGGTCGTAGCGTTCCTTCATCGGTGTACACGGGCTCATGCCGTGGTCGGAGAGCACGATCAGGTCGTAAGCACGCCGGTCGGCAAAGCGACGGCGGGCAACATCGATCTCGCGGATGCGTTTGTCGATGCCGCGCAGCACGCGCAACGTCTCGCCGTCCAGCGGGCCAAGCTGATGCGCCACGTCGTCGTAACCGTAGTAGTTGGTGTAGATCGCCGGTACGCGCCGGTAGACGTCCAGCAGCACGCCGAATGTTTGCAACTCACGGAAAACGATGCTGGCAAAGATCTGGAAAAGCGCCGCGGGCACTGAAAAGGGGCGGCGACGCTGACCGACGCGTGTGTCGAAGCGCGCCACCAGCCGTTGCCATAGGTCACGAAAAAACTCCCAGCAGCCGAGTCCCAGCGCGCGCAGCAGCCGCAGCGGGCTGAGCAGCATCAGCACCACCAGACTTACGCCACGCGCGTTCTCGAAGAAACGCGAGCCGCCTAGCGCGCTCACTGTGAATAGCGACAGCCGCGCCCCGCCGTCGAAGATGTTGATGTAGCTCGACCCGCCCTCCAGCAACCCCCTCCGGCCCTCGCTGAGGCGATCCTGAAGCTCGCGGGCATCGCGCGGATTCTTGGCGACCCAGGTTCTTCCGTTTTCCTTGTCATACCAGCGAAAGGCAGGCACATCCCAGTTGTTGCCATACATCAGGCCGCTTTGAACTGCCGGCGTGCTGCTGGGAATGCCGCACCACCAGCGTTCTAGCCGACAGCCGTCACGATCCACCAGCCGCTTCAGATTCGGCAACGCGCCCGCGTCCATGGCCTGCACCAGCGTCTTGTGTGAGAGGCCATCGATCTGTACCAGGATCAGCCCGCGGCGGTCGTCGGGCACGCCGGGATCACGACCGACCTGCCGCGCCAGCGCGCGGTAGCGGCGCCGGTTAAACCAGGTAACGATGATCTCGATCAGATCGAGTACCCACTGAAGGACCCAAGTCATGGACTGCTGTCCTGAATCGGTGACCGGTGATCGGTGATCGGACTGTTGACCTCTGACCTTTGACTGTTTACCGATTACCGTTTACCGCTTGACCGGATAGCCACTGTGCCAATGTTGTGGAACTGGCCGCGTTGCCGCCATGCAATGCCGCACGCAATTCGCGCAGAGTGCCGCTGTGCTCGGCGAACGCGTTGTGGCGATGGATGCTCTCGAAGTTTTCCTGGCGCGCCAGCACGAAGTCGCTGTCCGGCAGGCCGTGATAAACCTCCAGCGCAGCGTACAACATCTCGCGCACCACGTCCTCGACGAAACGGGGGTTGCGGTGCGCCTTGTTGACCACGAAAAACTCGTCAGGACGCTTGAGCAGTTCGTAGACCTCCGAGCTCATCGCACCTTCGACGATGTGCACCAGATCGAAGGCCTCGATCTGCCCTTGCGTGCCGACCAGCAGCGTGCCGCGGCCGCGCTGATTGTGGGTCGCCAGCGGGATCAGATCGAGGATGCGGCCGGCAGTCGCAGCGTCCATGCCTTCTTCCTCTTGCAGCAACTGGCTGGCATAGCCGCGGATCATGTCCTGCGCGCAGGGGCAGGCCGTCAGCCCGTCCGCCTCGACGCCCACCAACCGGCGCTGTCCCGCTTCGCTAGCAACTGCCATGCCGATCAGTGTATAGATCGACTGGGTAGGCTTGCCGGAAACGGGCGTAGTCTTGCGCATCGAGAACTTGGCCCGCACATGAACCTCAGACGATACCGCCTTCTGGCTGTCCACTACCTGCGCGGCCAGTTGCGCGGCAAAGGTCTCGATGTCGGGTGCTTGTAACGTCACCATCTCGTCGATCACCTGCTCAAGCTGGTCGCTGAAACGCGACATGTGAACGCCTGCCTGCTCCGGGGCCAGATCGACGAACAGATCGACGGTCGCGTAGAAGAGGTTGTCGCGCCCCTTTTCGGTCAGCCGGATGACGCGCTCCAGATTGGTGACACCAACCCGGCGCAGCGGCAAAGTATGTTGCGGGCGGCTGCTTTGCACATCGTTCTGGAACGCTGGCTTCAATCCGCGCGCAGCCGGCCACACGCCGGAACGATCCACGGCTTGCAGCAGCTCGCTGGCGGTCTTGCCCAGCACCGGATGCCGCAAGTCCGGTGCGATCTCGACCAGCGGCACCAGCACAAAGGCCCGCTCCGCCATACGCGGATGGGGAATGACCAGCCCCGGCTCGTCGAGCGCCAGCCCGTCGTAATAAAGAATGTCGATGTCGATCAACCGCGGGCCGAAGCGAAAAGTCGTCAGCCGGCCCATCCGTTGCTCCACCTGCTTTACAAAGTGCAGCAGATCAGCCGGCGCGAGCTCGGTGCTGGCCCGGCAGACAATGTTGATGAAGTTAGGCTGGGCGGTGTAGCCAACGGGCGCGGTCTCGTAGGCGGATGACACCTGCTCGATCTCGACCCGGGCGCGCAATAATTGCAGCGCCTGTACGAGGTTTGTCTGGCGGTCGCCCAGGTTTGCACCCAGGCCGAGGTACACGGTGTGGCTTGGCATATCGTGCCCTTTCGTGGAGAGTTGCTTCGATTATAGCCGATGCCAGCGCGGGTGACAAGGGAAGTGCCGAGAAAATCGCGCGGCGACGAGACGCCCCCACAAAGTGCCGGGGACTTGACCTCCACGCTCCAACACAGTTCTAACACCCCGCTTACAGCGATCTAACGGGCGATGCGGTATAATGGGATTGGTGTTCTGAAATCAAACGCTGGAGCAGAAAATGGTTGGAAGTTATCGTTCGACGGGACGCCCCGCGTATCCCGATTATCAACAGGTCGTGCAGGCCTACCGCGCGCTGCCGCGCGGAGTACGAGCAGCTTGCCGTGCGCGAGCAGCAGGCCGAGCGGCAGGCTATTCAGGTAGAGAAGGAATATCGCGCCGCGCTGGAGAGCAATCGCCAGATCGAGGAACGGTTGGCAGCCGCTGCGGAAGAGATTACACAGCTCAAGGCGCAGCTCAACGACGGTGGCGACGCAGCGGAATGGCGTGACCGTTACCTGCGCCAGCAGGCCGACGCGGAGAACTTCCGCCGCCGCCAGGAACGCCGGTTTGCCCAGCAGGCTACCGAGGAGCGGCGCTCGCTGCTGCGAGACATGCTGCCGCTGGCCGACAACCTCGAGCTGGGCCTGCAGCATCTGGCGCAGGACGCGGCCGGCGACGATCCGCGGCTGCAAAGCTACGCGGGCAACCTGCGCGCCGTCCGCCAGGCATTTCTGGATACATTGGCGCGTCACGGGGTAAACCCGATTGCAGCGCTCGGCGAGGCGTTCGATCCGAACCAGCACGAAGCGTTGGGCCATCTGGCCAGCGACACCGTGCCGGAAGGCCACGTCGCACATGTAGTCCAGAACGGATTTGCAGACCAGGATGGTTTGGTGCGACCAGCGCGTGTACTGGTCAGCACCGGCGCGCCAGAGCAAGTTGCTGAGTTGACTCCGGTTCAGGAAAGGTAGGGCAGTATGGAATACAAGGACTATTATGCAATACTGGGCGTGCCCAAAAACGCCGACGAGAAGACCATCAAGTCTGCCTACCGCAAGCTGGCGCGCACGCATCACCCTGACGTCAATCCTGACAAGCCGGAGGCTGAGCAGCGCTTCAAGGAGATCAACGAAGCCTACGCAGTGCTCTCAGACGGCGAAAAGCGCAAGATGTACGACAAGTTCGGCGCGGAGTGGGAAGACTACCAGCGCGCCGGTTTCGGGCCCAACGATGCGCCGCGCCGCAGCGCTCCCGGCGGCATGCGCGGCTCGACACGCACCATGACGCCTGAGGAGTTTCAGGAAGTCTTCGGCCGTGGCTTTGGCCAAAGGCCATCGGGCGGATTCTCGACGTCCTTTGGCGACAGCGGCGGATTCTCCGATTTCTTCGAGGCCATGTTCGGCGGCGCGTCGGCCGGCGGGATGCCCGGCAGCACAGGCGCGCGCAACAGCCTGCGCCCGCGCAAAGGCCGCGATGTGGATGCGGCCATTGAGGTCTCGTTGGAGGAAGCCTTCAGCGGCTCCGTGCGCGCGCTAGAATGGGAAGGTGGCCGTCGAATCGAAGTTACTGTGCCGCGCGGCGTGCGCACCGGATCGCGCGTGCGCGTCAGCGGCCAGGGCGAGCCGGGAGGCAGCGGCGGGCAGGCGGGCGATCTGTATCTCAACGTCACGGTCGCGCCGCATCCGCTGTTCAAGCGCGAGGGCGACGACCTGCGGGTCACCGTCCCCGTGGATCTGTACAGCGCCGTGCTGGGCGGTGAGGTACGCGTGCCGACCCTGGAGCGGTCGGTACTGCTGACCGTACCGGCCGGCACCCAGAACGGCCGCGCGATCCGCCTGCGCGGCCTGGGCATGCCCAATCTGCGCAACCCGGAGCAGCGCGGCGATCTCTTCGCGGTGATGGACGTGCAGATACCGACCGCGATCAACGATGAACAGCGTCGCCTGTTTGAAGAGCTACGGACGCTGGCCG
Source organism: uncultured Chloroflexia bacterium (assembly GCA_963707275.1). Classification (GTDB taxonomy): domain Bacteria; phylum Chloroflexota; class Anaerolineae; order JAAEKA01; family JAAEKA01; genus JACKBK01. The sequence continues at coordinate 148,687 of CAVPPH010000013.1, read as the reverse complement.
GGAACTAACCAAGTTGGCAAAGTATGCAGGAGCAATCGTGACAAACCAAATCCACATCGACGTCTGGTCGGATTTCGTCTGACCGTTTTGTTTTCTCGTGTCCTCCAGTTTGGAGCAACTCAAGCAGTCTCATAACGTAGCCGTCAGTTGGCGCTCGTTCGAGTTGCGACCAGCCGGCGCGCCGCCGATCTCGCCGGAGTACCGGGCGCGCATCGAAGCGGGCCGGCCGCGCCTGGTGCAGATGGCGCGCGAGACCTACGGCCTCGAGATTAACCCCGGCAAGATGGACGGCACCAGCCGTGTCGCTCTGGTCGGCGCGAAGATTGCCGAGGCCGAAGGGCTGGGCGAAGCTTACCACGAAGCCGTCTTCCGCGCCTACTGGCAGGAAGCGCAGGACATCAGCGACCGCGCCGTGCTGGCCGGTATCGCCGCGCAGATCGGCCTTGACCGCGCCGCGTTCCTGGACGCGCTGGATGAGCCGGCCTACGACACTGCCGTGCAGGTCGACGTCGATCTCGCCCACAGCTACGGGCTGGGCGGTGTGCCGGCTCTCGTGTTCGAGGACAAGTATCTCGTCTCCGGCGCGCAGCCGTACGAGAGTTTGGTGCGCGTCACCGAGCAGGTTCGCAGCGAGAACGCCGCCGCCGAAGGATGAAACCCGAGACCCTGTCTTGCGCAGAAATCATGCAAACAGCGATCCGTTGATTTGGTCCGAGCTGAACTTATGCGCAGAGCTACGTTGATACTCGCCGGTCTGTTGCTGGCGATGGCGATCGCTGCCATGCTGGCTGTGGCCTTGCAAGCTTTGAGGTAACTTCATGTCCAAACACCAGTTCCTGTACCTGTCCCGCCACGATGTGGCAGCCGCCGGGGTCAGTATGCGTGAGATCATAGACGCGCTGGAGACCGCCTTTGCCGAGCACGGACGCGGCAACGTCGAAATGCCGCCCAAACCTGGCGTCCATTCACGGCCCGATGCGTTCATCCACGCCATGCCGGCCTACATCCCCTCGCTGGACAGCATCGGCGTCAAGTGGGTCAGCGGCTATCCGCAGAACCAGGACCGCGGCCTGCCCTACATCAGCGGCCTGCTGGTGCTCAACGACGCCGACACCGGCCTGCCGCTGGCAGTGATGGACTGCACCTGGATCACCGCCAAACGCACCGGCGCCGCCAGCGCGCTGGCGGCGAAATACCTGGCACGGCCTGAATCGGAAACGCTGGGCGTGCTGGGATGCGGTGTTCAGGGCCGCAGCAACCTGGAAGCGCTGAACGTTCTGTTCCCCTTGAAACGGGTGATCGCCTACGACCATCGCCTGGAAACTGCGCTGCGTTACGCCGACGAGGTAGGAGAAACGTACGGCCTGGAAGTGACCGTGGCGCGCAGTCCGCAGGAGGCCGTCAGCGGCTGCGATCTGGTAATCACCGCTGGGCCGATCCTGCGCACGCCGCACGCGACGATCCAGCCCGGCTGGCTGGATGAAGGCGCCTTCGCATCACTGGTTGATTTCGACTCCTACTGGCATCCAGCCGCGCTGGCAGAAGCCGACAAGTTCTGCACCGACGACGTTCCCCAACTTGAACATTATCGTGGCGTGGGTTACTTCCAGTCGATTCCACCGATCCATGCCAGTCTGGGCGAGCTGGTGATCGGGCTGAAGCCGGGCCGCGAGACCGCTTCGGAGCGCACCATGGCCTGCAACCTTGGTCTGGCCCTGGACGACATGGCGACCGCCCCGCTAGTCCTGCGCAATGCCAAAGCGCGCGGTCTGGGTACGTGGCTTGATCTTTGATAGGGTGTAGGGCGTAGGGAGTGGGGACTGGGGACTGGCGTGGTAGTTTGACTTGCGGCGTATGCCAGTCGAGCAAACACCGGCTCAACGCCACAATCTTCACCCAAGCCCCACGCCCCACACCCCATCAATACGTGTTCTCCCGCCCCATGACCATCAGGCTGAGCAGCAGCGCTTCGCCGGCTTGTTCCAGCTTCTCAGCGGAGACGGTCTCCAGGGTGTCGCCTGGCATCCGGGCGGTCTCCTGCCAGCCGGCCCAACTGAGTGTGACGATGGGCGCCTCCTGCCCTTCGCCCGACCGCAGTGCGCGATCTTCGAAGATAATGCTTATGTCAACAGCATCGTTGGCAGGTTCGGCTTTGCCGCCCATCCGCCTGGCCGAGGTGTCGAACAGGTTGGCCAGCCGCTGGTTGCCGCCCGCGGTTATCTCCAGCCCGTCGCCTGAGCCGTCGCCCAGCCCCTCCAGCACGACCACCGCCTCGACCTCGAACGCGGACGCGAACCCGGTGCGCGCTTGCAGAAACTTGCGCACATCGCCCGGCCGGATCGGCTCGCCGCCGTCCTGCCCCTCGCCTGCGTAAGCCACAAACAGATAGCTGCGATAAGGCTGGTAGTCCGACGCCTGCATCGCGCGGATCGCCTCCAGCATCACTGCCACGCCGCTGGCGTTAAAGTTGGCAGCCTCGTGGCCGCCGTCCGGCGCAGTTGGGGCGCTGTCGTACTGCGCCATGACAACCACCAGCTTGTTGTCCAGCGCAGCGTCGCCGCGCGGATCCTGGCTGGCCCCGCCGGGCAACGACTGGTCGAAGCCTCCCTCACCGCTGCCGGCGCGCCCAGACACGCCCGGCAGGTATCCGATGACGTGGCGGGCTGGCTGGCCTTTCACGATCTCGCCGTCTACCTTCACCGACACCTCAACGCCGGTGTCGATGACAGCTACCTCATCCTGCGCCATCGCTTCCTGCTGGCGGCGCAGACTGGCAACCGTTTCGCCCGTGCCTGCCAGCAGCCGGTCAGCCGTCTCCTCGCTGATCCACAGGGTCGGCGTGTCCTGTCCCGACAGCTTGCCAGTGAAGAAATCACCTGACACTCTGGTGCGTCCGGAAACGGTGTAGTGGCGCTGCATGTCTTGCGGATCGCTGGCTACCACCAACATGCCGCTGTGGGGCGTAAACTCGGCCAGCAGGGCATCCTCCTCCGACAGCATCAGCAGGATGTTGCTCTTCTCCAGCGCCCGATCCAAGGCCGGACGGCCGCGACTGCCCAGACCGCCCTGGCTGAGGCTGCCCATCACCACGGCGCGCACCGGCCCGCCGGCCTCCCCGCTGGTGGTGAAATAGCCGGGATACTCGACAAAGTCGCTGCGATAGGCCGGTGCGGGATTGCCGTCCCAGATGCCGAACTGAGCAGGACTGCCGAACTGCGTGAATTCGCGCGTGCGGTTCTGGAAATAGGTCGCGTTCTCACCACCTGTAAACAGGCCAAGACTCTCGAATTGCTGCGCGATCCAGTCTGCCGAGTCGTCTATGCCCTGTGAGCCCAGACTACGTCCCTGGAACTCAGGCGCGGTCAACTGTGCGACCTGCGCCAGCGCCTGCTGTCCGTCGAAGGCGCGCGCTTGCTGGCGATAGTAGGCGATGGAACCGGTGTTGGCGCGCGCCCAGCCAAAGATCAGCAGGCCGCCCAGCGCCAGCGAAAGCGTGTATCGATTGAAGAGCTTGCCAAACCCGACGCCAACCGTCTCGATCATGCGCCGGATGCCCTCACCAAACAGGTTGAAGCCGACGATGGCGATGAAGAAGGCCAGCGCGGGGTAGATCGCCAGCCAGGGATAGGCGCGCGCGTACTGCCGCACGCCGCTGAGCAGCGATCCCCACTCCGGCACGTCAGAGTAGTGGTAGAGCGTGGAACCGACGTCCAGCTCGGCAAATGCGCCGCCGCCGATGAAGATACCGACGAAACCCAGCTCGCCCAGCAGCATCAAGACCGCGCCCATCTCCAGCGCGGCCAGCGAAACCAGCGCCGCCAGCAGGATCGGCAGCACGTGGGCGACCATCATGCGCGTCGTGCGCACGCCAACCGCGACGGCGCTCTCGATGTATGGCCGCGGGCGAATCGCCATCACCTCGCCGCGGACGTAGAGCATCGTCTCGCCCCAACCGACGACGCACAGGGCGACGACGAACACGCCCATCCCCTGGCGGATGCCCAGCGCGAGCACGATGATCATCGCCAGCACCAGGGCGGGAAAGGCCGACAGCACCTCGGCGACGCCCATGATCAGCCGGTCGGCCCAGCCGCCGCTCCGCCAGCCGGCGATCGCACCCAGCACGAAGCCGATCAGCAGGCGGGCGCCCACGGCCAGCACCGCCAGGATCAGCGTCTGCTGCGCGCCGGCCAGGATCAGGCTGGCGATGTCTCGTCCCAGCACGTCGGTGCCCAGCGGATAGGTCGCGCCCGGCTCGAAGGGCGGCACCAGAAACTCGCCGTCGATGATAGTCAGCCCGCGGGTCGTGTAAGGGTTGTGCGGCGTCAGGCTGGGACCGAAAACCAGGATCGACAGCATGGCGATGACCAGGAAGCTGCCGAGCATAAAGGGCAGGTTGCCCATGGTAGCTCGCCACCACGCGCGCCGCCGCTGCGTCCGGTAGACATCGGCGCGGGTATCGAAGAGGTCGTTGTGCGCCGCTGCCACCGCAGCGAACGGACTGGGTTCAGGCTCGGACGGACGCCGGCGAAATGTTTGGCGGAACCAGTCGGTGATCTCGTTGTAGCGCAGGAAGCTGACGAGGCTGCCCAACATGTCCCGCATTCGCTTGACAAAGCGGCGCTTGTCCTCGTGCGCGATATTGGAAATGCTGTCACGCAGTTGCGGGTCGATGAAGCGATAGCTGATGTCCAGCACCAGGTTGACCAGAATGAAAATCAGTCCCATCACCATCACCAGCGCGACGGTCAGGAGATCGTCCTGTTTCGAGATCGACTTGAGTAGCGTAAATCCCATCCCCGGCCAGCCAAAGAAATATTCCACCACCGGCAGGCTGCTGAGGGAGAAACGCAACGAGATGCCGATGGTGGTCAGGATCGGGATCAGCGCGTTGCGCCAGATGTGTCCCCGCCAGACCTGGCGCGGCAGCAAGCCCTTGCCGACCGCGGTGCGCACGTAGTCCAGCCCCAGCAGCGTGCCCAGCGTCACGAAGGTCACCCGCGCGATCTGCGCAACGGGGCGGGCAGCCAGCACCAGCGCTGGCAGGATAATGTGCTTGTCCCAGCCGAAGCCGCCGACCGGCAGCGGCGGCAGCGAGCCACTCTCCCTGGCCCAGCGTACCATGAGCAGTTGCAGCAGCAGTGCAGCGAAGAAGCTGGGGATCGACACGCCGATGATCGAAAGGAGGATGAACACCAGCGAAACGTTGCTGTTCGGCCGCTTGCCGGCCAGGTAGCCGAGCAGCACGCCGACGACCGTAGCGAACAGAAGCGACACGGTCAGCAGGGCGATGCTTTTCGGAACCACGTCGGCCAGCACAGAACTGACCGGGACCGGCCGCAACGTGATGCTGCCCGCGGTGGTGTAGCCAAGATTGCCGTGCAGCAGATTGCCGAAATAAACGACCGTACTTTCGGCCGCGTAGGATAGCGCACGGGAAAAATCCGCGCCGCGAGCCATGTCCAGGCCGAGGAAGCTGATGAAGACGATAGCCACCAGTACCAGCAGACCAAAAGCCAGTCGCTTGAGGATGAAGACGCTCAGCCCGATGAACTGCTGGTGGCGTTCAGACCAGGATTCACGCGGCGCCGCGGCCGCTGTCGTTTGAGGTTGCTGAAGAGGAAGCTGTTGAGCCATACAATGCGTTGTTAACGACACCGCCGTGCGTGCCGTGAGGTTCAAACGGGCATTGTAGCAGGCAAACAGGAGTCGGATAAATCCACGCGGGTGTCAGGCAACGCAGCGAAAAAGCGGTGTGGCGGCAAGAATGGGTTGGTTAGCGCCGATCGAGTAGCAGGTCAGGCTTCTACTCATCCTGACCGAACAGATCGATCCGCAACGAGATCTCCGGGCCGTTGATGACTGTCGTGGCGGGGAATGGCGAGTGGCGCACCAGCGACCAGATAGCCTTGTTCTCGCTGCGAAATACGGCTGTCAGGGTGTGCAGGCCCTGCTGGCGGGCCTGCTGGCAGGCAAACTTGAGCAGTGCAGAGCCGATGCCGCGCCGCTGGAGGTCATCGCGCACCGAAATCGCCAGCTCGGCCGAGTCCGCGCTGGTCATCACGTAACGCACGCCGCCAACGGGTGCGTTGGGCTGCTCCGGCAGGTCGGCGAATGCCAGCCACGCCATCTCCTGCGGCGGGCCGAGACGCGTCAGCCGCTCCGCTTCGGCGCGCACCCGCTCAGGATCAGGGTTGACCATCGACTTGCTGAAGCGCAAATAACGGCTATCCGGGCCGAGCCGGTTGAACAGATCCACCAGGTAGGGCGCGTCGCCCGCAACTTCAGGGCGCACACGCACTGATAACCCGTCGCGCGTCGAAAACTGATGCGTGATATCGCCGCCGGGCGCGGAGAGGTCGGAGGCAGGTTTCATCGACCCTGCGTCAATTCATCGTCGTGCCAACTGAGGCGCGCGCCTGGAGGTGAATCACCACGTCCACCTGACTGCCGCGCGGCTGCCAGGTCATGTGATAGGGAGAGTATTGCATCACCTGCCAGGCGGCCTCGTTGCTGCTTTCGAAGGAGGTGAGGGCCTTGCGCGCCCCGGCTACGCGCGCCTGATCAAGCAGGAAATACAGCATGCGCGAGCCGATGCCGCGACCTTGCATATCGTCGCGGACGACCACAGAAACCGCAACCTCTCCTTCGCAAACCTCAGAGTAGCGCGCCACTGCCACCGGATCAGCGTCCGACGGGTCGGCATCGATCATGGCGATCCAGGCGTAGCCTTCGAGCAAACGGGCAGCTACAACGTCGGACGCCGTGGAGGACTGGCTGGCGCCGGCCGCGAGACGGTTCTCAGGGGTGGCGCGATCCACAAGATCACGCAGACGAATCTCGTCCTGGTGGTCAGCGGAAAAGACGCGTATCTGGTGACCGTCGCGCGTCTCGAAAGCATAGACCGGGGTTCCTTGCATGATTATCACCTCATTTCTTGACTTTCCAGTTGAGTGCTGGCGTCTGGTTCTGACGCGCGCTTGGGCGTCTGAAGATCAATTGTGACGGTGGTTTGATAACCGTCGATCACCGTGGTTGTTTGGTAGGGCGACTCGGCGAGCAAAGCCCAAATGCGGCGGTTGCTGGTCTGGAATGTGCCGATCAGCGTGCGCAAACCAGCCTTGCGCGCTTCCGCTGACAGGTAGAGCAGCATCTGCGCGCCGATTCCATGGTGCTGCATATCGTCGCGCACAGACACCGAGACTTCGGCCTGCTGCGGGTCGTCGGTCAGTACATAACGTGCCGCTGCCACCGGCGCGTGCGGCTGGTCAGGCAAGTCAGCAAACGCCAGCACACCCAGGCCCCTGGCCGGGTCAACCAGTGCGATATGCTCGGCCTCGCGCCGGATGACCTCCGGGTCAACACTGGCAAGATACTGGTTGAATCGCATATAGCGACTGTTAGTTGACAGGTGATCAAAGAGATCTACCAGGTAGCCAGCGTCGTCGGGCTTCAAGCGGTAGATCTCGATGGGTAGGCCATCGTTGTTCTCGAACACAAATTCGGGTTGTCGGTTTTTCATACGTACAAAACATCCTTAATGACGCATCGCGTCATGCGGAGTATAGCATAAATGCCCAAGGCATACAAGTAGCTGGCAGCCCAATTCACGATAGATGTCGAAACTCGCGCAGCCGGCGCTCCCTGCCATGCTCTGAGCAGTTGCCTTGACACGCTTCAGCGATGTGTTACAATGCAGCCCGCTAGTCCAGACAGGGAGGAGTACCCGTGCTGAGCCAGTCTTTCCTGTACACCCCTGCCACTCAAATCGATACGGCTCACTCCTGCGCCACCGTTCTGCCCAAGGAGACCAATCATGCTGCTGACCATCGAAAAGGTCGCCGTGCTGAAATCCATCGACATCTTCGCCAGCACGCCGGACTACGTTCTGGCCTCAGTCGCGCACATCGTCGAAGAGCTGACTCTCCTGCCGGGCGAGAGCTTCATCAACCAGGGCGATCTGGGTGACAGCATGTATCTGGTGGTCGAGGGCAACGTCCGCGTGCATCGCGGCGACAGGACCATTATTACCCTCGGCGCTGGCAAGGCAGTGGGCGAGTTGGCTGTACTTGACCCGGAACCGCGCGCCGCTTCAGTGACGGCCATCGATGACGCGTTTGTCTTTCGCATCGCCAGGGATGCCTTCGACGAAGCCATGGCCGACCGCCCCGAAATTGCCCAGGGTGTCATCAGGGCGTTATGTCGTCGTATCCGCGAGCAGGGCGCTCTGCTGGGAGCCGTACCCGGCACGGCGGTTTAGCATCCCATGATTGTCCCGACCGCCTCGCAAGCCGCCCGGCGCGACGAACGCGCCAGAGTGATCCTTCTGGTTGGTCAGTCGATCTCGCTGGGCACCTTCACTTCCCTGCTGCTCATCACAGCCAACAGCCTTTTCCTGGCAACATTCGGCTCGGCAGCGCTGCCCTACGCCTACTTGACCGTGGCAGCGCTGGGCGCTGTCACCTTCTACGCTCTCGCCACCATGCAGCGCACATGGCCCCTTCCCCGGCTCGCCCTGCTCATCGACCTGTCGCTGGTCGCGACGGCGTTGGCAGGCTGGCTAGCGCTCCTTGCCGGGCTAGGCTGGGCCGCCTTCCTGCTGGTGGTGGCGATTCCGCTGTCGATCCAGGCCGGTTTTGTAGTGCTGGGTGGGCAGGTGGGACGCCTGTTTGACGTCCGCCAGATCAAACGGCTGTTCCCGCGGGTAGTCCTCGGGTTTGCCACCGGGTTCATGCTGGGCGGCCTGCTGAGTGGCCCGCTGCTCGGCTGGCTGGGAAAAACCGAAAACCTCCTGATCCCCACGGCCGTCGCCGGCCTGCTGATGACCGGATTCATGCTGGCTACAACCCGCCGATATTCCGTGGACCTCGCGCCGGTCGCGCAGCCGAGCCGGCAGCAAAAAGCGAAACCGCTGCCCAGGCTGCTGACCCGCCGCTACGTGCTGCTCATCTTCAGCTACCAGATGCTGGCCGCGCTCACCGGCCAGCTCCTGAACTTCATCCTGCTAGACCGTAGCGGGGCGCGCTTTGCGACCAGCGAAGCGCTGGCCCGCTTCTTCGGGACCTACAATATCGTCGTTAACCTAACCGATATGCTGTTCCTGGCGCTGCTGGCAGCCTGGATACTGAGCCGTTTCGGGCTGGGGCTGGGCTTTCTGATCAACCCGGTCACAGGATTGGCGTTGCTCGTCGTGATGCTGGCGGCTGGCGTGCTGATGGGACCGACCAGCACGGTTTTCTTCGCTCTGATCGCGCTGGCCCAACTGCTGAACATCGTGTTGACCGACGGTGCGATGCGCACCTCCCTGAACACTGCCTATCAAGCGCTGCCGGCCGGCGAGCGCACTGCCGTGCAGACAGGAGTCGAGGGTATCGGCCTGCCGCTAGCCATTGGATTCGCCGGCCTGATGTTGCTGGTCTTTCGGGCGCTGAACGTCGCCGATATCCTGACAGTAACGCTGGTGACGCTGTTCATTGCACTGCTGTGGTCCGGCGGCGGCTGGCTCGTCTACCGCGGCTATGCCGGCGAGCTGCTGCAAACGCTACGCCGGCGCGCGCTGGGCAGCGAGCCGCTGACTCTGGACGACCGCTCCAGCCTGCAGGTGGCGCTGTCGCTGTTGGACTCGCCGGAGCCGGCCCGGGTGCGGCTGGGGCTGGACGCGCTGGAGAACGCGGACTACCCTGAGCTTGGCAGCCGGATCGCCGCGCTGGTCAGCCACCGCGACGCGCGCGTGCAGCTCGACGTGTTGGCGAGGGTCGAACGACTGCGGATCACCGAGGCGCGCCCGGCTGTCATTGCTGCCTCGCAGCCTGGCGAGGACGCCACCGTGCGGGCAGCCGCCCTGCGCGCCTGGTGCGCGCTGGACGGGACGGGCGCGATTGCAGCGGTGTCGCCCGCGCGCTCCGACCCGGACGCGACCGTGCGCGCTGGCGTCGTGCACGGCCTGCTGGTCTACTGCGGCGGGGCCGGGCGTGCGGCAGCCAGGCCAACGCTGGACGGCATGCTCGCGTCGCCCAATCCTGCGGAGCGGGCCGCGGTCGCGGCGGCCTTGTCCGGCGTGCCAGAGGCGCAATCCAGTGGCCCGCTGCGCAGACTGTTGCAAGACCCGGACGTTGAGGTACGACGGGCGGCCGTGAAGTCCGCAGGCGGGATGCGCTCGCCCGCGATCATCGACCTGCTGGCCGGCAGCCTGGCGGACCAGCGCACACGCACGGCGGCCATGACTGCGCTGGCAGCCAGCGGCATCGCGATCCTGCCGCGAATCGATGCATCGCTGACCGACCTGGATGAGTGGGCCGATGGGACGACCAGACGGCTGCTGCGCGCCGCCGCCCAGATCGACGCGGCCGAAGTCGCCGCGCTGCTGATCAATCACATCGAACACCGGCACCCAGAGGTGCGCACGCAAGTCATGGAAACCCTGGCCGCCTCCGGCTTCCACGCCGGCAAGGAGGAGATGACCGTGGTGGACGACGCCCTGCGCAACGAGGCGCAGCATGGTCAGGCCGTGCTACGGGCGCGCGCCAGCCTCGGCGCGCGGGTCGAGGCAGCGCCCGTACAGAGCGCGCTGGCCGACGAACTGAACGCTGTGCGCCACCGGATGATGCTTCTGCTCTCACTGCGCTACGACCAACTCAGCCTGGAGCGCGCTGAAGCACTCGTCGCCAGTGATCAGAGCGCGACCCGTTCGTTGGCGCTGGAAGCGCTGGAAGCCATGCTTCTCAGCCAGCACCGTAAACTGCTGTTCCCGCTGCTCAACCCGCCGCCTGATCTGCCGGACATTGCACCGTCGAATCTGGCCGGACCGCTGGCTGCGCTGATCGAGTCGCCTGCCGTGGCGTTCCCGCCAGCATGGACACGGGCCTGCGCGCTGTATGCAGCCGGCAAGCTGCGCCTCTCCGAGCTGCGTGCACACCTGGAAGCAGTCGCTGAGGACCCGGACCCCGACGTGCACGCGACCGGTGCCTGGGCTCGCGCGATGATCGCAGACCTCGGCAATTGACACATCAGTTATTATGACAACAGCCTTGGATCGCTGGGTTTCCCCAGGCGTCAGACAACTTATCGAAGATCGCTTCTACGCCGAAGTCACGCGGCAAGCAAGCTTCGAACAGCTTAGCCGCGATCCTGACTTTATCCAGCATCCCGGCAACCATGTCGGCCTGTTCGCCGATCACGGCATCGTGCACGTGCGCGATGTCGCCACACGCATCCTGAGCGTGCTTGAGACGATCCGCTCGGCGCAACTCATCCCGCCCAGACCGGCTGACCGCTTCACCAGCATGTGCGGCTATGGTGTGCTGCTGGCTTACTTCCACGATATCGGCATGATCGACTTTTCGGCGGCCGGCCGCGCGATCCATCCGGAGTTCGCCGCCCAGGCTGTGTTCGACCCGGCCAACGACGACATCGTGGAGATGATCTGGCAGGAAAACGCCGCCAACCTGTCGTGGCGTCTCACATCGCTGGCTGCTCAGGGGTTGTTCGACCAGACACCGAAGACGGTGCTGCGCGAGATGCTGGCGGTCTCCATGGCGCACAGCAAGACCAAGGCGCGGGTGGCTATGCTCAACGACCCGGCGCACCTGCGTGCTGCGCTACAGGAAGCCGTCTCCACCGATCTGCTGACGCTCTGGCGGCAGCAACGAAAGGCGCAATCCTCGACGCCCCTGCAACTGGTGCGCACTATCAGCGCCGATGCCGTCGGTGTGGATGAGAATTCGTCTGATGCGACGCCGGCCCACGATCCGCTGCTGCCGTCTGCGGCGGACGGCACGTGGCAGTTTCATGCCGCCCGCTTCTATCACGACTTCCAGCGCGACGCGTTTGCCTGGCTGGGCGCGACGAGCGGATTGCTGTACGATCTGATGCAAGATGTGATCGACACCGTGCGCGCGCTGCGTTGCGCCGATGCCCTCCGCCAGCGCGGCACGGTTCTGCGCACCTCTGCCGGCTACGAGATCTATGTCAACAGACAGACGGCCAACGCGGTCTTCTCGCTGCGACAGGGCAGCGACCGGCTCTACCTGCTGGAGCTGCCCGGCCCGATCAGCGCAGGCGAGGCCAACATGGCCAGCAGCGAACTCGATCCGTGCGGCGATCTGCGTGTTACCTTCCACCGCGGCGCATTTGCCAACCGTGAAGCCAACCGCTACGCCGCCCGCAGCGCCGCGTTGATCGTTCTCGATTTGGCGGCAGACACAATCGACAGTCTGCTACGCGAACCTGGCGACGAGTCGGCGCCCCGCCGGGCCGAAGATCTTGCGATCATGGTCGAAGAGGTCGGCGACAACCTGGAGTTCGCCGACATGGTGCGATCCGAGGTCGCGGCCTTCAATCCGGCGGTCGCAGCCAAAATCCGGGTCGCTCCATCGCTGGTCGACGCCACAGAGAGCGAGCGAGCCCTCTACCTGTCGGCGCAGCCGGTATCGTGGGATGCGGAGGCCCGGCTCCACTTGCTGGCGCAGATGGGCGCGACCGGCCACGCGGTCGATGGTATCGACCCGGCGCTGGCGTTTGAGCACGTCAGGCTGGCGCAGCTCGAACGCAACGACCTGCTGATCGAGGCCGGAACCGCAGCCGCGTTCGTGTACATTCCGCTGGAGGCTGGTCTGCGCATCCTCCCACTGGGCGGCTACGACACGCTGCTGGTCCCGCCTTGGATGCCGCTGGGCACGACCGGCGTCATTCGCGGCGCGGTTCGCAACGCGTCGGTGGTCGCGGAACAGCCGGTTCGTTTGCTCATCGTCCCCAAGTCGGCGTATCTGAAGCATTGGCACCGGACACTGACCCCCGATGAGCTTCGCCAGGAGCTGGCGCGCGACTTCAGCAACAGGCCCGATCCGTGACTTCACTCACGTCGTTTCCAGCGGACTGAGCAGTAGCAGCGCGAGCAAGGCCGCGCGGCGCGGCATTGCCTCAATCACGACGTGCTCGTGCAGCGCGTGCGCCCCGTCGCCGACCGCGCCCAACCCGTCCAGCGTCGCCGTGTACTGGCTGGTGGTGTTGCCGTCCGACCCGCCGCCAGCTGACCCCTCCTCCAACGCCAGCCCCAGCTCGCCCCCCAGCCGCTGCGCAGTTCGCCACAGCGTCTGGTTGCGCGCCGTCCGCTCCAGCGGCAATCGGGAGACGCGGCCGCTGGTTTCCAGAGAGATCGAAGCCGGGCCAGGCCGCAGCGCGTACACTGCCGCCTCAACGCGGCGAGCCGCTGCCTCGTCCGGCACGCGCGCATCGACGACCAGCTCCACCTCGCGCATCGATGCACCCGCTTCGCCGCCGCCCGCCACGACACCCACGTTGAGGCTGACGCCGCTGGCCAGGTCGTTGAGGTCAAAGATCGCCCGGATCAGGCGCGCCATCTCCGCCGCAAGGGCGTTGCCCGCGGCCTGCTCACCTGCCAGCCGCAGCCTGAACTGACCGACACCCTTGCGCGCCGTCTTGAGCTTGCCGGCCGGTCCCAGCGCCGGTTCCATGACAAAGGCGCGGCAGGCGATGCGGGCCAGCCGCTCGATGGTTTGCGTCGACTCGCCGCTGCCGATCTCCTCGTCGCTGTTGACCAGCAGCACCGGCGTCGCCGGCGGCCGCGCACCCGAGCGCGCTGAGCGCCCGCAATGCAAAGAGCGTCTGCACCAGCCCCGCTTTCATGTCGAACACACCAGGACCGCTCAGCCGGCCATCCTGTTCACGCAACGGCATCGACCCCAGCGTTCCCAACGGCCAGACCGTGTCACAGTGACCGAGAAGAAGTTGTAGCGGCGCGCCGCGTGTGCGCGCCTGCGGATGCGCCAGCAACATCCCGCCGGCGCGCGTCCCCGGCCACCGGGTCGAGTCGTAGCCGGCGACCGCCAGCTCGCGTGCCAGTAAGTCGAAGGCGGCGCGCTGCGTTTCCGGCTGCGACGACGGAGTCTCCAGACTGGCCAGCTCCGTCAGCACGGCCAACATCTCAGCCTGCTGACCAGCCAGATACGCCCCGATTTCCGCAACCACGGAGGACACCAGAACGACAGCTTCCTGCGTGGCCGGATCTCCGCTGGCAAGAAACCGGCTGCGCCTGGCAACCGCTGCACGAGGCCCGCGGGACGCGGTTGCGACCGACGAGTTGGCCTGGTGGCTATCCGAAATTCGCATTGGAGCTGGCGACACCGTCGTTTGCACGTCGAGGCTGGTGCCTGGAACGACGACTGGCAGCGACTCTAGCGAAGTGCGAAACGCCTCGGCCTCGCCGCCGCTGGCTCCTTCGACTGCGATCCACGCCTGACACGCCGGGGCGATGACGTTGGGCCGCATCCCGCCTCGCACCGCCTCAATCCAAACGCGCTGGCCATCGCGGTCGAGTTGTAACGCGGCCTGCAGGACATGGGCCATTGCCAGGATCGCGCTCGATTCCCTCGTCCGGCGCGAGACCGGCGTGAGCGGCCTTGCCGCGGGTGGTCAGCAGAAAACGCTGGGTTGTCATGACGGGGCTCCTTTACATGGCGATACAGTTGCCAACCGGCGCGCAGGTGTGGTATCTTGCGACGTCTGATGACATGTTCCAATTATCCATACTTCGACAGGATGTTTCCAAATGACTGACTTCTCCTCTTTCGACGCCGCGGTGGACGCACAGGCCGGCGACGTGATTTCTCAACTGGCCGATCTGTGCCGGATACCCAGCGTGTCGGCCGAACGCGGGTCGGCCATGCTGGATGCAGCAGCGCGCGTTCAGGAGCTGTGCCGCGTGGCCGGCGTCACAACCGAGCTGGCCGAACAGCCATCCGGCCCGCCGATCATCATCGGCCGCGCCGGCCAGGGCGAGCGCTGCCTGATGATCTACAACCACTACGACGTGCAACCGCCCGATCCACTGGACGAGTGGCTGTCGCCGCCGTTCGAGCCGCAGGCGCGCGACGGCAAGCTGTACGCGCGCGGCGTCTCCGACAACAAGGGCGACCTGGTGGCGCGGCTGGCGGCGATTCGCATCTACCAGGAGACGGTAGGCCCGCTGCCGGTGCGCGTACTCTACATCATCGAGGGCGAGGAGGAGATCGGCAGCCCGTTCCTTTTCCGTTTTGGCGAGGAACAAGGGGCGCTACTGAGCGAGGCTGACGGCTGTCTGTGGGAGTTTGGCTCCAAGAACGCCGACGGGAACCCGGTGATCTGCCTGGGCGTGAAGGGGATGGCGGCCTTCGACCTACGGGTGCGCACCGCCGCGCTGGATGCGCATTCCGGCAACGGCGGCATCTTTCCCAACGCGGCCTGGCGGCTGACCGAGGCGCTGGACAGCCTGCGCGCATCCGATGGTCAGGTCACCATCGACGGCCTGCTGGATCACGTCCGCCAACCGACCGCGGTCGAGGAGCGCCTGCTGGAGGACGTTCCGTTCAACAAACCGGCGCTGCAAGCCTCCTACGGTTTTACCAACGGCCTGCTGGGCGGGCTGACCGGTGCGGCTGCCGTGCGTCGCTGGCTGATGGAACCGGCCCTGAACGTCAACGGACTGGCGAGCGGCTACAGCGGGCCCGGCTCCAAGACGGTCATCCCGGCGCAGGCGACCGCCAAGATGGACATGCGGCTGGTGCCGGAGCTGACGCCGCAGATTGCATTCAAGTTGCTACGCGAACACCTGGACCGGCGCGGCTTCAGCGATGTGGAGGTCGTCGATCACAACGACTACCTGATGCCGTGGCGCACATCGCCCGACAGTACGATCGCGCGTGCCGTGGCCGCAGCCATCGGCCAGGTAAGCGAGCAACTGCCCATCGTACAGCCGACCTCCCCCGGCAGCGGGCCGATGTGGGAGCTATGCGGGCGCAACGGCGTGCCGGTCGCGTCGGCCGGCGTGAGCTGGCACGACAGCCACGTCCATGCGCCCAACGAGAGCATCCGCATCGCCGATTTTGTGGAGGGCGTCAAGGTGATTGGACGGCTGCTGGAGCAGTTTACAGCGACTGGTAAGGAGTAGCCTTCCAACCGAGTTGGCATCTGGCGGCAAATGAGGCGGACGAGGCCAACGCGTTGCGTCCGGCCTGTTACTAGACCCGCCAGATGCAAACTCGGAACATAGCGCCTTATCCGAGTTTGCGGATAAACGGCAGGCGCAACCAGACGAACGCGGCGACCAACAGGACGATGGCGGCGTTGATAGCCAGCGTGATTGGTTCGGTGAGGAATTCTGCCATGCTGCCGATCAGCAGCGCCCCCAGCGGCATGCCACCGAAGAACATCAACGTATAGACTCCCATCACGCGGCCGCGCAGGTCGTCCGGTACCATGGTCTGAACCATCGAGTTTGAGGTGTTGGCGACGACCATGAAGCTCCACCCGACACCCACTAACATTGCCATCGACACGGGAAGGATGTGTGCAGCAGCAAACGCGAACATCGCGAGCGGCATCACGAAGCTGCCGATGGTCCACAGCTTGCCGCGTATTGGCCGACTGCCCAGCGCAGCCACCATCAACGCGCCGCTGACTGCCCCGATGCCACGGGCTGCCAGCAACGCGCCGTTGGTGCGCACGTCCCCGCCCAGCACATCAACGGACCACGCCGGGATCAGCGTTACCAGGCTGATGCCGAACATCGCTATCACCGCCATGTTCAGAATCAGCGTCAGGACGACTTTGTTGTTGCGCACATAGCCCAGTCCTGCGCGCATTTCAGTCATGGCGCGGTCCTTGCGTACGCGTGGCACAAACGCAGGCAGGCGCATAGCCGCCAGGGCCAGGATAACCGCGAGGTAGGACAAGGCATTGATCGTGAAGCACCAGGCGGGACCCCACAGCGCATAAACGATCCCCGCCAGCGCCGGCCCGACGACTGCCGCCATGTTAAACATGGTCGAGTTGAGTGCAATGGCATTCGTCAGGTCTTCGCGTCCCACCATTTCCATCACGAATGCCTGGCGTGCGGGTGCGTCAAAGGACTGCGCCACGCCGAGCAACATTGCCAGCACAATGATTTGCCAGGCCTGAATCAGCCCGGTGACGACTAGTCCTGTCATGGCGAAGGCCAGGATCATCATCGCCGCCTGGGTAATCATGATCAGCGTACGGCGCGGCACACGGTCAGCGATCACACCGCCATACAGGGTGAAGATCCACGAGGGAACTCCGCCGGCAAACCCCACATACCCGAGAAACGCCGGTGACTTGGTTAACTCAAAAACAAGATACCCCTGCGCTGTGGTCTGCATCCACGTGCCAGCCAGCGAGATGAGCTGGCCGACAAACCAGAGCCGGTAGTTGCGATGGCGCAGGGCCGAGAAAGTCTGTTGCACGCCGAGCCGCGTGCGGGGAGAAATGGCGAGTTGCATAGAGGGGAAGGGGGTTGCACTTCGGCCTGAATGCCCCTTAAATAAGTTGGAGCAAGCCCATTCATCGACGTGAGCTTGCTTCAGCCTGCTTTCGAGCTGCGTCAGACACCGATTTCAATCGGCGGGCGGTGCTGCCGGCGGCTCACTAACCAGATCAAACACCAGTCCAGCCGCGCCCGCGTCCACCGACACGACAGTGCCGGGCGCTGGATCGTCCGCCAGCATGCGGTCGGCCAGCGGCTCGCGCAGGTAGCGCTGGATGATGCGCCGCAGCGGCCGCGCTCCCCATTCAGGATGATCGTTCTGTGCCAGCAACCATGCCTGCGCGGCGTCCGTTACCCTCAGAGTCATGCCACGCGCGTCCAGCAGCTTGCCCTCCTTCTTAAGCATTAGCCCCAGAATCTGGCCTAGTTGATCACCGGTCAGCGGCAGGAAGATGACGACCTCGTCCAGACGGTTGAGGAACTCGGGGCGGAAGAACTCCTTAACGCGCCCCATCACCAGATCGCGCACGGTGTCGGTCATCTCGACGGTTTCCAGGTACTCGGCGCCCAGGTTGCTGGTCATGATAATGACCGTCTCGGCGAACGAGACCACCCGCCCCTGCCCATCGGTCAGCCGCCCCTCCTCCATGATCTGCAGCAGCACGTCCAGCACGCGCGGATGCGCCTTCTCCACCTCGTCGAAGAGCACCACGGTGTAAGGCCGGGCGCGCACCTGTTCGGTAAGCTGGCCGCCGCCCTCGTAGCCGACGTAACCGGGCGGCGCGCCGATCAGGCGGCTGACGGCGTGCTCCTGCTGATACTCGCTCATGTCCAGCACGACCATCTGATCCTCGCTGCCGAACATGAACTCGCCCAACGCCTTGGCCAGCTCGGTCTTGCCGACGCCGGTGGGTCCCAGAAACAGGAAGGAGCCGATGGGACGGTTGGGGTCTTTCAGCCCGACGCGTGCCGTCTTGACGGCGCGGCTGACAGCCAGCACAGCCTCCTCCTGGCCGATGATGCGCTGGTGCATGTGCTCGACCATGCTCGCATAGCGGCTGCGCTCGTCCGCGCCCAGCTTGCTGGCGGGAATGCCAGTCATCAGGCTGGCGGCCAGGGTGACGTCCTCGTCGTCCAGCAGACCGTCAGACGGGCCGTCGCCGGAGCCGTCGTGCGTGTAGAGAGGGATGCGCACCAGTGCGCAGGCCCGATGTAACAATTGCATGGCCGAAGCGGGCAGCGGCGTGCTGGCGACGTAGCGGCGCGCCAGCCGGGCCGCAGCCGGCAGGCTCTTGTCGGCGATCTCGATCCCGTACTCCGCCTCCAGTTGCGGCTTGTGGACGGCGAGAATGGCGGCGGTCTCACGTTCGTCAGGCTCGGGCACGCGCAATAGATGCACGTGTTCGGCCACCGCTGCCTCGCCGGCCATGCGCTCGTTGTAGTCGGCCTCCGTGGTCGTCCCGATGATCACGACGTCGCCTTCGAGCAGCGCTTTGTGCACTGCTTTGGTTGCCTTGGCGAAATCGGCCCGGCCATAGCTGCCAAAGAAGCGATGGATGTTGGGCAGGAACAGGATGCCGCCCGCCGCGACACGCAGACCGGCCTGCACCGCCGCCAGTGGGTTGTCCAGCAGCGCCGTCTCGCCGATCTGGACCAGCTTGGCCAGCCCGGCCGGTCCCTTGCCTTCGGCCATCAACTGCGCCAGAGCCTGAACCAGCGACCGCCGGCCGACGCCGCTCTGGCCCAACAGGATGACGTGGCGATCAGATGCGACCGACAGCAGGTTGAGCAGATCGCGCAGCAACGGGTCGCGGTAGTAGACCGGGGCGGAACCGCCCAGGCGGGCCACGTTCACCAGATCGACGGTCGTCAGGCTCTGAGAAAGCACCGAATCGGCCAGCAGGCTGGAGAGGACGGTCGGGGTGACGCCGTGGCGCTGCAACAGGCCGGCAGTGCTGACGCCGCGCTGCGACATGGCAGCCAGCGCATGCACCGTGCCGACGTAGATCTCGTTCATCGACTGGGCGATGGTGCGCCCTTCGTCCAGAACGACCAGCATCTCGTCCGACAGAGCGACGTGGCGATTGTCGGCGGTGACGTAATCGAAATCGGCGCTGCGCCCGTCGCGCGCCTTGACCAGCGCCTCGGTTTCATGTTCCAGGTCGCCCAGCTTGAAGCCGCGCTCGGCGGCCAGTTGTTCCAGGACTGTGTAGCGAAGGGAAGCTGCGGCCGCGCACCAGCGTCAGCAAGAGGACTTCGGGCGTTAGAGTCCGCTTGCCGTAGACGGGCAGGCTGCGCGCGGCATCGTCGAGCGCCTGTTTCAGGTCGGGAGCAGGGATGTCAGGGTTGAGTGTTCCCACAGCAGTCAGGTGTCAAGTCACCTGTTCGCAGCAGGCGCTGAAGCGCCGATACGTGCGAACAAGGTTGTTTCAGGCGGCCGGCGGCGACGTGTAGACCACACTGTTGTGGCTGCCGTGCGGGTTTTCGAGATAGCCGTCGGCGGTGTTGTCGTTGAGCCACTCGCCGTCGCACAGATAGCGAAACTCGTATCGCTGGCCGCACGGCAGATCAAGCGTGATGCGCCACTCGCCGCTGTTGGATTGCAGCAACGGATGCGAGGTCTCGCTCCAGTCGTTGAAGCTGCCAACCAGGAAGACCTCGTCAGCCCAAATCTGTTCCGGCAAGGTGAAAATGATGCGGCACGTGGCTTTCTTGCCGGCGCCGATGAACTGCTTCTGGATCATGCGCTTATCCCTGAAACCTGGGAACACCCTTCCTGAGATACAAGCTCAATAGGTCAGCATCGCGGCCGGCTCAGCCTGCTTTGCCTTGTCCTCGTCGGGAGGAAAGTCACACTCACACGCCAGCCCCTGCGCGCACTGCTGGCAGCAGAACGACTTCTCTCCCTTCAATACTGGCGTCCATGTCACCTCGACGCCGCAGCCATCGCAAACAACGGTGTTGGTGTAGCGTATCCGAGTCATGTCAGACCTCCTTGACGGTAGTCGCCAAACTCGTGAGAAGAAACACAGGATGCAACCGTATCTTACCACGCATGGGCGCGAGAGACAAGGCACTCATGCCGCTTTCAGCGATTCTGAGTCGCTTGCCGATCATTCGCAAGTGTCCGCCACACAACAAAGACGCCGCTGCTACGAACGGCGTCTTTGTGCGAACTCATCCGGCTGGTCGATACGGTTTGTGGATAGAACACAGCGTCCAGACAGACCTGCGCTCAAGCGCCTGCGGCGTCTATCACAAGGATCATCGGATAGTCATAAATGCGACGAGTCCGATGTGGATCATACACCGACCTCGTCGCATCTGACGGATGAAAACAGAGGGGCAGATTATCCCACTGGTTCTTGCGCTTCCCCTTCCGCCTTGCTGGCCTCCGTCGCGCGGATACGGGCGCAGGCGGAGACGGTGTGGCCGTCATCCAGGTTCACCATCTTGACGCCCTTGGTCGCGCGTCCCATCTGGTTGACGTCGCTGACGCGCATGCGGATGATGATCCCGCCGGTGGTAATCAGCGAGATCTGGTCGTCGGGATCGACGACGCGACCGGTGATGATGGGGCCGGTTTCGTCCAGCCGGTTGTGGTCGATGGTCAGTATCCCCTGGGTATAGCGCCCTTTGGCGGCGTATTGCTCCATGGGCGTGCGTTTGCCGTAGCCCTTGGCCGTCACCACCAGCAGGTCGCCGTCGGGGTTGACCACGTCGAAGCCGGTCACCCGGTCGCCGGGGCGCAGGCGAATCGCCCAGACGCCGGCAGCCGTGCGGCCCATGGGTCGCACCGCATTCTCATCGAAGCGCAGCGCCAACCCACCCGCGGTAACAACGATCAACTCCTGTTCGCCGCTGGTGGTCCTGGCCCAGGAAAGCTCGTCGCCGGGGTCCAGGTTCATCGCGATGATGCCGGACGGGCGCACGCTGGCAAACTCGCTCAACTCAACACGTTTGATGCGGCCCTGGGTAGTCAGCAGGCTGATGTAGCGCGCCTCGGAGAAATCTTCCACCAGCACCAGCGAGGTGACGGTCTCGCGCGGCCCCAAGTTGAGGACGTTGACCAGCGGCATCCCCTTGCCGGTGCGCGCTGCTTCGGGCAGGTTCCAGACCCGGTCAGAGAAGACCCGGCCGCGATTAGTGAAGAAGAGGACGTGGTCGTGCGCGTGCGCGAAGTGCAGATGTGCGATCTCGTCCTCATCGCGGGTTGTCATGCCCATCACGCCGCGACCGCCGCGGCCCTGCGCGCGAAACTGCTCGGCGGCCGTACGCTTGACGTAGCTGTTCTGGGTGATGGTGATCAGCACCGGGTCGTTGGGCGTCAGGTCTTCTTCACGCAGCTCGGTCGCCGCTTCGGGGGAAATGTAGGTGCGGCGCTCATCGTTGAACTTTTCCTTCAGCGCCACAGTTTCTTCCCGGATGATCGCCAGGATCTTGTGCGGGTTGGCCAGCAGATCCTCCAGCCACTCAATGCGCGCCATGACCTGGCTGTACTCGTCTTCGATCTTCTGCTGTTCCAGCGCAGCCAGCCGGCGCAGTTGCAGGTCGAGGATCGCCTGCGCCTGTAGCTCGCTGAGACCGAAACGTTCCATCAGTGCGCCGCGGGCTGCATCGGCGCTCTCGGAATTGCGAATGGTCTCGATGACCTCGTCCAGAAACTGCAGAGCAATCCGCAGGCCGTCCAGGATATGGGCACGCGCGCGCAGCTTCGCCAGCTCGAACAGACTGCGGCGGGTGATCACCTCCTGGCGATGTTCGATGAAGATGTAGAGCGCACGCTTGAGCGACAGCAGCCGCGGTTCGCCGTTGATCAGCGCCAGCATGTTGATAGCAAAAGTAGACTGGAGCGGCGTGTATTTGAACAGCCGGTTGAGCGTCTTGCGCGGCGCGCTGCCGCGCTTGAGTTCGATGACAATGCGCATTCCCGTGCGGTCCAACTCGTCGCGCAGGTCACTGATCTGGTCGAGACGGCCCTCACGCGCCAACTCGGCGATCCGTTCCAGCAGATTGGTCTTGTTGAGCTGGTAGGGAATCTCGGTGACGATGATCTGGAAGCGGCCTCTCGCCTCCTCGATATTCGCCACGGCGCGCATCTGGACGTGGCCGCGGCCGGTGGCGTAGGCCGAGCGAATGCCGTCCAGCCCCATGACGGTGCCGCCGGTGGGGAAGTCCGGTCCCTTGACGTGCTCCATCAGCTCTTCCAGCGTGATCTCTTCCAGCCGTTCCCAGTTGTCGATGACGTGGACGACCGCGTCGGCGACCTCGCCCAGGTGATGCGGTGGCACGTTGGTCGCCATACCGACCGCGATACCCGATGCGCCGTTGACCAGCAGGTTGGGCAGGATCGAGGGCAGCACTTCCGGTTCCTGCAGGCTGCCGTCGAAGTTCTCGCGCCAGTCCACCGTATCCATGTCGATGTCTTGCAGCAGGGTCTCGGCGATCCTGGACATGCGGGCTTCGGTATAACGCATCGCGGCCGGGCTGTCGCCGTCCACCGAGCCGAAGTTGCCCTGGCCGTCGACCAACGGATAACGCAGGCTGAAATCCTGAGCCATGCGCGCCATCGCGTCGTAGACTGCCGTGTCGCCGTGTGGATGGTACTTGCCCAGCACCTCACCAACGATACGGGCCGATTTTCGGTAGGGCGACGACGGACGCATGCCCGTATCGTGCATCGCGTAGAGGATGCGCCGCTGCACCGGTTTCAACCCATCGCGGGCATCGGGCAGCGCGCGCGATACGATGACACTCATCGCGTAATCCAGGTACGCCTCGCGCATCTCGTTTTCGATATTTACAGACCGGATCGCGCCGGCGTTGTTGTCAGTAAGCGCTTCGATCGGCTCAACCATTCCCAAGGGATCAGATTCTGTCATAGCCAGGGGGATGTTCCTCGCAAGTGTTATGCAAACAATACGGGGCTGCTGAAACGATTGGCAGCAACCCCGCGGTGCGTGTGTCAATTGATGACGAAATTGTACCACAAAACACCGACTTATCCCAATTTGCGGCCCGCCAACCGGGTTGGGTCGCCATCTTGTCGCCGCCGTCCAACCTACTAGATATAGGGAATTTCAGGCAGAGAGCAACAGTATACAGACCATATCGCGCGCTGCCATTCGGCGCGCACGGTGCCCGCTACATTGGCTGTTGCGCGGCTGGCAATGTATAATTGTCGCTCGAAGGGCCACTACTCGCACAGCAGGGATCAGACTTCCGAAGTCGCCTCGAAAACGCTCTGGCGACCTGGGAAATCTGATGCGGTGCATCGGCCCAAGATTCATAAAAGCGAAGGAACTGTCTTGATGGCCTGGGTGATCTTGTTTTTGGGCATCGTGCTTGAAGTGATCGGCACGACCAGCATGAAGCTATCGGAAGGGATGACGCGCCCCTTCTACACTGTGATGATGTTCGTCTGCTATGCGCTCAGCCTCGGGGCGATTGCGCTGGCGCTCAAGCAACTGGAGGTCAGCCTGGTATACGCGATATGGGCGGGCCTCGGAACGGCGTTGATCGCAGCCATCGGCGTCGTCTATTTTCATGAGCCGCTGACCGCGTTGAAACTGGTCTCAATCGGATTGATCATCGCTGGCGTCGTCGGCCTTGGATTTGTCGGCGTAGGAAGGTAGCGACATGGAACTGCATGAACTGCTGGCGCTCTACGATCTGGAAGAGCGCATCAACGCTGAATGGCCCACCATGCAGCGCGAGGAGGCCGGCCCCGTCGTGCGTCACCGGCCCGCTGACACTGCCGCGCGCCGCGAAAGCTGCTTCATCGCCTACACGCGCCTGGATGTCGACACCGCTGATCGTGCGATAGAGGAGCAAATCAGGTATGGCCGTTCACTGGGCTTGAAGGTAGGCTGGAAGCTCTACGAACACGACCAGCCGGCTGATCTCAACGCCCGCCTGCTGCTGCATGGCTTCACCGCCGACGAGCTGGAGAGCATCATGGCGCTGGAACTGAGCGAAGCGCCCGTGGCGCTGCTCCAGCCAGTCAACATGGACATTCGTCGTATCCATGACCCGGAGCTGCTGAGCGATGTCGAAGCGGTCGAACAGGCCGTGTGGGATGAAGACCAGAGCGGCATCATCGCCTATCTCGGCGAAGCGTTGCGCGATTTCCCGGAGAAGATGTCCGTCTACGCCGGCTATCATGACGACCTGCCGGTCAGTGTCGCCTGGCTGTACATTGAGGAAGGCCGGCCCTTTGCCAGTCTGTGGGGCGGGTCGACGCTGGCCGGGTACCGCAAACGCGGCTACTACACGGCGCTGCTGGCGGTGCGTGTCCAGGAGGCGATCCGCCGCGGTGCGCGCTTTCTGACCATCGACGCCAGTCCCATGAGCCGGCCCATCGTGCACCGTTTCGGGTTCCGCCAGATCACCACCGCCTGCGACTACGTCTGGGAACCGCCCCGATGATCATTAACACACTGATCGAAAGCTCGCTGCTGCTGCTTTTCCTGGTCTCCGCGGTCGGCTACGCCATTGGCCGGATACGCATCAAGGGCGCCAGCCTGGGCGTGGCTGCGGTGCTGTTCGTTGGACTGGCGGTCGGCGCGCTGGATCCGAACCTCAAGATACCGCAGTCGCTTTTCGAGCTGGGGCTGGTGCTTTTTGTCTACACCGTCGGGCTGACCAGCGGGCCGGGCTTCTTTGCCTCGTTCAAGAGCAAAGGGCTGCGCGACAATCTTTTTGCCGTCACGGTGCTGGTCATCGCCGCGCTGATTGCCACAATCGAGCACTTCGCGTTGCGACTGCCGGGCACGGTGACCTCCGGCCTGTATGCCGGCGCGCTGACCAACACCCCCGCGCTGGCCAGCGTCATCGACACCATCACCAACACCGCGCCCGCAGGCGTCGCCCAGCAGATGGCCAACGAGCCGACAGTCGGCTACTCCGTGGCCTATCCCATGGGCGTCCTGGGCGTGATCCTGACCAGCTACGTCTTGCAGCGCGTCTGGCGCATCGATTACCGCGGTGAGGCCCGCCGGCTGCGCGGCATCTATCTGGTGGAGCAAGAGCTCTACAACCGCACCGTGCGCGTTACCCAGCCTGCCGTCATCGGCCAGTCGATCCAACAACTGGTGGTACAGCACCATTGGCACGTCGTATTCGCCCGCTTGCAGCGCGGGGACGACGAGACGCTGGCGACCGGCACCACGGTCCTCCAGACAGGCGATCTGGTGAGCGTCGTCGGGGCGCCGGAGGATGTCGATGTCGTGGTGGCCGCGCTGGGCGAACTGACCGACTACCACCTCGAGCTGGATCGCAGCCACTACGACTTCCGGCGGGTGTTCGTCTCCAGTCAGAAGATCGCCGGGCGGCAACTGGGCGACTTGAGATTGCCCCAGGAATACGGCGCTATTGTGACGCGCGTACGTCGCGGCGACGTGGACTTGCTGGCCGAAAGCAGCACCGTGCTGGAGCTGGGCGACCGGGTGCGGGTGGTCGCGCCGCGCGAGCGAATGGATGACGTTTCGCTCTTCTTCGGCGACTCCTACAAGGCGCTGAGCGAGATCGACCTGCTGGCTCTGGGGCTGGGGCTCAGTATCGGCCTGCTGATCGGCATGATCACCATCCCGCTGCCGGGCGGGGCGAGCTTCAAGCTGGGCAACGCGCTGGGGCCGCTGATCGCCGGGCTGGTATTGGGTTCGTTGCGTCGCACCGGACCGATCGTCTGGACGCTGCCCTACAGCGCGAACCTGACGGTGCGCCAGATCGGCCTGATCCTGCTGCTGGCCAGCATCGGTCTGCGTTCCGGCTACACCTTCGTGCAGACTCTGGGCGGCGGCAACGGGTTGACCCTCTTCATCGCCGGCGCGCTCATCACGTTGACCGTGTCAGTCTCGATCATGGTGATTGGCTACAAGGTGCTCAAAATCCCCTACGGCTTGCTGACCGGTATGCTGGCCGGCGTGCATACCCAGCCCGCGGTACTGGGCTTCGCGCTGGAGCAGTCGGAGGACGAGATGCCCAACACCGGCTACGCACTACTCTTCCCCATCGCCACCGTCACCAAAATCGTAATGGCGCAGGTGTTGCTGCTGTTGTTGAAGTGATCCGTTGAAGCCGTAACTACCAACTCAACAGCACCGCCGCGATGAACGCCGCCCAGCGGGCGTCCGTCTCCCAGATCGACAGCAGATCCCAGCGGGCAGATGCCTCATCAGCGCCGAGAATCAGCACGCGGTAAAGGTACATGAAGCTGGACACACGGTAATTCAGCACACAGTGAACGAAGACATTGCGGTCACGATTGGCATCCATGACCGCAAAGAACTGGACCAAATCCTCCGGCGTCGGGTTGAGCCAGACAACCGGAATGTGGCAGTAGTCGAGGCCAAGACTGGCGACGACCTCTGCTTCGTCAGGAAGCGCCTCCGTCGAGTCGTGCATCGCCAAGTTGACGACCAGCTCAAACCCCGCGTCACGAATGGCGCCAAACTGGTCCGCGGTCGGCTGGCCGCCGGTGCCAACCAGCGGCAAGATCTGGAAGAAGTTGGTGATCGAGTCGAGAGATGCCAATGGTTCACTCCATCATTCCCGCGGCGGCGGGAATCCCATCATCTTGTTACGTAAACACCCGCCTGCGCGGGTGCGACGGATTATAACTGAGGAGCATCAACTATGACAACCGTCGGTGTGCGGCGGGAGGACAAGAGCATCTGGGAGCGGCGCGTGCCGGTTACGCCTGCTATCGCGCGCGAGCTTCTGCACAGGCATGCCATCGAGACGCGGGTGCAACCGTCGTCGATCCGCGCCTTCTCCGGCGACGAGTTCCGGCAGGCTGGCGCGCAAGTAGACGAGGACCTGTCGGCGTGTCCGGTCGTGCTGGCCATCAAGGAAATCCCGAAAGAGGTCTTCCTGCCCGGCCAGGCCTACGTCTTCTTCGCCCACGTCATCAAGGGCCAGCCGTTCAACATGCCAATGTTGCAGCGGCTGCTGGATCTGGGCTGTACGCTGATCGACTACGAAAAGATCACTGACGAGGCGGGCCGGCGGCTGATCTTCTTTGGCTGGCACGCGGGCGTCGCCGGGATGCTGGAAACGCTGCGCGCGCTGGGCCAGCGCCTGGCCTGGCAAGGCATCGCCAACCCGTTCACCGCGCTGCGCCAGCCACGCGAGTACCATGATCTGGAGGAGGCGCTGGTCGATGTGGACGCCGCTGCCGAAGCGATTCGCACTGATGGCCTGCCGGCCGGTCTCACGCCGCTGACCATCGGCGTCGCCGGCTACGGCAACGTCGCCCGCGGCGTCTGGCACGTGCTGCGCCACCTGCCGATCGTGGAGGTGACGCCGGACGAGCTGGCCGGCCTCGCCGTCGATCCTGCCGCGTCAAGCCACGCGATCTACGCGACCACCTTCCGCGAGGAGCACCTCGCCGCGTCGCTGACGGCCGGCCAGCCGTTCGACTTGCAGCGCTACTACCAGCATCCCGCGGAGTTCAGCGGCACGTTCGAGCAGTATTTGCCACACCTCGACGTGCTGGTCAACGCGATCTACTGGACGCCGCAGTACCCGCGGCTGGTGACGAAAACGTATCTGCGTGATGCACTGGCCGCCGGCAGCCTGCGCCTGCGGGTCATCGGCGACATCAGTTGCGACATCGACGGCGCGATCGAGGCGACCGTGCGCTCCACCGAACCGGGCGAGCCGTCCTTCGTCTACGACCCGTTGACGGACGAAACGACCGACGGCGTGGCGGGCAGCGGCGTGGTCGTGATGGCGGTGGACATCCTGCCCAGCGAGCTGCCGCGCGACGCGTCCGAGGACTTCAGCCGCGTGCTGGCCGAGTTCATCCCGGCCCTGGCCGCCGCCGATTACACTGCGCCTTTCGAGGACCTGGCCTTGCCCGCGCCCATCAAACGTGCCGTCATCACCCACCGCGGCGAGTTGACGCCCGATTACCGCTATCTCAGACAGTACTTGTAAACCCAGTCTCCGGCTCCTACTCGTACTCCGTACTCGTACTCTTTCCGAACGAGTACGAGTAGGAGTATGAGTACGAGCTATTGAAGGAAAGGCATTCCCCCATGAAAAACATCGTCGTTTTCGGAGCGGGCATGGTGGCCGGCGCGCTGGTGCGCTACCTGCTGGACCAGCCCGACTTTCACGTCACCGTCGCCAGCCGCACGGTCAGCAAGGCCGAAGAACTGGTCGTGGGGCACCCCAACGGCCACGCTGTCGCCGTCGATTCCGACGACCCGGCCGCGCTGGAAGCGCTGATCCGCGGCGCGGATCTGGCGGTCAGCCTGCTGCCCTACGCCTATCACCCGACCGTCGCGCGTCTGTGCGTTGCAAACCGTGTCCACATGGTCACCACGTCTTACGTCAAGCCGGCCATGACCGCGCTGGACGAAGCCGCGCGCGGTGGCGGGCGTGATCCTGCTGAACGAGATCGGCGTCGATCCCGGCATCGACCACATGACCGCGATGCGCATCGTCCACCAGGTGCAGCGCGACGGTGGAAAGGTGACCAGCTTCGTGTCGTGGTGCGGCGGACTGCCCGCGCCTGACGCCAACGACAACCCGCTGGGCTACAAGTTCTCCTGGAGTCCGCGCGGTGTGCTGCTGGCCGGCAAAAACCCGGCGCACTACCTGTGGGGCGGCGAAGAGGTTGACATCCCCGGCGACGAGCTGTTCGATCATCACGTCACGGTGCCGGTGGTGGTCGAGGGCACGGAGATCGCCTACGACGGCTATCCAAATCGCGACAGCCTGCCGTACATGGAAACCTACGGCATCAGCTCGCCGAAGACCTTCTTCCGCGGCACGCTGCGCAACGAAGGCTGGTGCCAGACGCTGCGCAAGCTGGCTCAACTCGGCATGCTGGACGAGACAGCGCACGAGGTGGCGGACAACATGACGTTTGCGCAGTTCACTGCCAGTCTCGTAGAAAGCACCGGTAACTTGCGAGCCGACCTGGCGGAACACCTCGACCTGCCACCCGACTCGCCTGTGCTGGACAACCTGGCGTGGCTGGGACTGCTCAGCGACGACCCGCTGCCCCCTGGCGTCCGCTCACCCATCGACGTGCTGACCGCAGCTATGCTGGACAGGATGCGCTACGCACCCGGCGAGCGCGACATGCTGATCTTGAAACACATCTTCGAGGCCGAATTCCCCGACCGCCGCGAGCAACTGACCTCGACCATGGTCGATTTCGGCATCCCCTTCGGCGACACGTCGATGGCGCGCACGGTCGGCCTGCCGGCTGCTATCGCGGTCAAGCTGATCCTGACCGGCCAACTCACGCTGACCGGCGTGCAGACGCCGGTCGTGCCGGAGATCTACGAGCCGGTGCTGTCCGAGTTAGAGAACCTCGGCATTCAATTCGTGGAGACCAGGGATTTGTTGGTTGACTGAGGTGCAAGGGTCGCCGCGCCATCAGCGATGGATTGCGAAAACTACCCAAGTGTCGTCCAGCCGCTGGCAATGAACCAGGCCGTGCCATACTGGTCAGATCGCCAACGTCCCGTCACATGCAGCGGCTGCCACGGTCGCGGGTTGGGCTGCAACTCGTCGCCGATGGCGATGACGTAGGTGTGGCCGTCTGCCAAAAAGAAGCCTTTGCCGCCAGTCCAGCCTGGCAGCCGGTAGCCGATCACGCTGACCAGTTGGCCTGTCATCTGCGGCAGGCTGGCCAGATCGACGCGTTCTGCCGGCAACTCTTCCAGCGCGTCCAGCGGCGTCACGCTGACCGGCCAGCCCAACAGATGCATCTCCCACGCCAGCCGCTGCGCATCGGTTTCCTCGACCACCGGCCCACTGTCGAAGTCAAAGCTGGCTTGTAACACGCTGCCCGCCCGGCGCACGTCGTCAAGCTGCACGAGCATCTCCGCGCGTGACGCTCCCAGCCCATCCAGCGCACCACACTGCACCAGATGCAGCGCCTCCTTGGCCTGCAAATCCACCCGGTTCAGCAGGTCGCGCAGGCTGCGGAAAGGTCGCCTGCGCCGTTCGCTGAGAATCGCCCGCACCGTCGCCCGCCGCAGATCGCGCACCTGGGAGAGGCCCATCCAGAGGGAGGGGGAGGCGGAGGGGAACTGAGGGAAAGGAGGGAAACCCGGATGTTCTGCCTGCTGGCCCGTTGGCATCCATTCAGCCAACTCATGTTCTCCATTTTCCTCTTCCTCCCTAACCTTCAGCTCCTCAAGTTCC
Source organism: uncultured Chloroflexia bacterium (assembly GCA_963707275.1). Taxonomy (GTDB): domain Bacteria; phylum Chloroflexota; class Anaerolineae; order JAAEKA01; family JAAEKA01; genus JACKBK01. The sequence goes on along the minus strand of CAVPPH010000013.1, from coordinate 118,239 downwards.
CTTGTTTCCCCCCTTTCCCTCCTTTCCTTCCTTTCCCTCTTTTCCCTTCCTACTCCCACCTCCAACGTAAACTTGCGCCCGCTGTGGTTGACATGCGGTGGGTAGATGGGGATGCCGAGACGACGGGCTTCGGCCATGTATACGGCCGGGTGGTGGTAGCCGCCGAAGTTGGCCAGGCGAGCGGCAAAGAACGGAGCCGGGTAGTGGACGCGCATGTAGGTCGAGCGATAGCTGACGTCGGCGTAGGCGGTGGCGTGGCCCTGGTTGAAGCCGTAGCCGGCGAAGGGCAACACCTGGTCCCACAGCGTCGCCGCCTGCTGTTGCGTGAAGCCGGGGCCATCGGGTGCAGGACGCATACAGCCGGCCACGAAGACAGTTTGCATCGCCGCCATCTCGTCGCGGCCGAAGTGGCTCATGCCGCGACGAAGATGGTCAGCCTGCGCCCAGCTCAGCCCGGCGATCTCGGTCGCGATGCGCAGAATCTGCTCCTGGAAGATCAGCACGCCCTTGGTGCGCCCCAGGATCGGCTCCAGCGCCGGGTGCAGGTAGGTCACCGGGGCCTCCCCCCGGTAGCGTAGCACGAACTGGCGCGCCATGCCGCCCAGCGCCGGCCCCGGCTTGAAAAAGGCGTTGGCGACGGCCAGATCCTTGACCGAGCGCGCCTTGAGCTGGCGCAACGTGCGCTGCGCGCCCGACGAATCGCACTGGAACACACCAATCGTGTCGCCCCGTTCCAGCGCCGCCGCGGTGGCCGGATCATCCAGCGGGATGTCCTCGAGGCGGAAGCCCGCGTCCAGATGGCGACGCACCAGATCAGCCGAGTCGGCCAGCACCGTCAGCGCGCGGATGCCCAGCAGGTCGATCTTGGGCAGGCCGATAGCTTCCACATCGCGGTGATCGTACTGCGAGATCAGGAAGCCTTTGGCCGTCCACTGCACCGGCATCACATCGGTCAGCGGGCCGGGCGTGATGATCACCGCGCCCGGATGGACGCTGAGGTGGTCGGGCTGTCCCACCAGCCCGCGGGCGTCCAGCAGCACCTGGCGTTCGGTCGGGTCGCCCAGCGTCGCGGCCACATCCTCCAGCGTCGTCGTCGAGCGGCGTCTTGGGTCGGGATGCCAGCGGCTTGGTGCGAGTTTGGCCAGCTTGCCGGCCGCTTCCTCGCTCAGCCCGAAGGCCTTGGCCGTCTCGCGCACCGCCGACTTGGGGCGCATGGTGCTGACCGTCGCCACCAGCGCGACCTGCTCGGCGCCGTAGGTGTCACGCACGTAGGCCAGCACCCGGTCGCGCCGCCGGCTGCAGAAGTCGAGGTCGATGTCGGGCGGGTTGCGCCGCGCCGGGTTCAGGAAGCGCTCGAAGAGCAGGTCGTGCTCCAGCGGATCCACGGTGGTGATGCCGATGCAGTAGGCGACCAGCGAGTTGGCGACGCTGCCGCGCGTGCTGACCGGGATGGCGTTCTCACGCGCGAAACGCACCACATCCGACACCAGCAGGAAGAGGGGCGAGAAACCGTGGCGAGCGATGGCTGCCAGCTCGCGCTGCAAGCGCGCCTGCGCCGCCTCGCCGGGCTGCTGGCCAAAGCGCCGCCGCAATCCTGCCTCGGCCGCGCCGGCCAGCGCTGTGTCAGGCATCTCGTCCGGATCGAGCTTGAGCGCTGGCCAGATCGGTCGCCCGTCGGGGATGGCCGGTCCGCAGGCCGCGGCGATGTCGGCGGCCGCTTGCAGCGCAGCGGGCAGGGTTTCAAAGCGTGCCGCGACCTCGGCCGGCTTCAGCCAATGCAGGTCGATGCCGGGGTCGCCGCCGTCGGCCAGCGCGCCGGGCAACACTTCGTCCAGCCGGCAGTTCTGGCCGATGGCCGCCAGCAATTTCAGGCGTGACCGCTCCTGGCGTCCCAGCGCGTACACCGGCTGCACGGCGGCCGCCGGGATGCCAAAACGCTGGCCGATGGCCGCGATCTCGGCAGCGACCGCCTGATCCTCCGGCCGGTGGATCTCCAGCGCCAGCCACGTTTGCTGATCGTACAGCCCGGCCAGCAGTCCGGCATAGCGCACAGCCGCGGCCCGATTGCCGGCCCGCAGACAGCGTTCCATCCAGCCGCGCCGCCCGCCCGACAGACAGATCAGCCCGGCGCGGTTGGCTTTGAGCGTCTCCCAGTCCAGCCCGCGCGCGGCCCGTTCGACGCGGTCGGGGTACGCCTGAATCTCGGAGGAAAGCCGGCAGAGCGAGCGATAGCCGGCCGGTCCGGTCGCCAGCAAGACCAACCGGTCTGCGCCCAGCCCGTCGTCGGTGTTCAACTCGGCCGGCGGCGCGACGCTGACCGACATCCCCAGGATCGGATGAATGCCAGCCTCCCGACAGGCGCGGTCGAAGACCACCGCGCCGTAGAGCGCGTCCCGGTCAGTCAACGCCAGCGATGTCAGCCCGTCGGCGGCAGCCTGCTGCGCAAGCTCAGCCGGCGAAGCGGTCGCGCCCAGCAGTGTGAAGTGGGAATGGACGTGCAGGTGGGTGAAGCCGGGCGAGATCGGTGTAACGGTCATGCACCGATTGTACCGCGGGAAGCTGCGGTGTCCGAATTGGCTGACTTGCCATCCACGAATGCTGCCGCACTCGAATACACAAATGGCGGAGCGGTATTCGTGTCAATTCGTGGACGGCAAGCCCTACGAAAGCATATCGCGCGTGCGGAAGTAGCGGGCCGCCAGCGGCAGGAACCAGGGATCACCGTTGTAAAAGAAGCGTGTCGCGTGGGGGATCTGGAGGAAGGGGCTGCGCGTTTTGGCGCCTGACAACAGTAGTCCAATCTCGCGGCCCAGGTAGCTGGCGATGGAGACACCATGGCCGTTGTAGCCCAGCGCGTAGTGGACGCCGTCGATGCGCCCGATGTGCGGCAGCATGTCGAAAGTCAGGCCCAGCCGGCCCGACCACGAATGTGTCACCATCACCTCGGCAAGCTGCGGGAAGGCGTTTGCCATCTGTCGGCGCAAGGTTTGGGCGCTCTGGATCGGATCGGCGTCGGGCGTCAGGCTGTTGCGCCCGCCCCAGAGCATCCGTCCGTCGGGCGTCAGGCGGAAGTAGTTCAGGAACCACTTGGAGTCGTAGAACATGCGCCCGCGCGGGCTGATCTCGCGTTGAGCGTCGGGGTGCAGCGGCGCGGTGACGATGATGTAGCTGCCGGCCGGCATCACCCGCCGTTGCAGATCCGGCAGCAGCGGACCGGTGTAGCCATTGGTGGCTACCACGACATCCCCGGCGCGCAGCAAACCGCGTGCGGTCGTCACCTGGAACGCGTCGCTGTCGCGCGCGATATGCAGAACCTCGCAACGCTCAAGCAGCCTGACGCCCGCGGCCGCGGCTGCCCTCGCCAATCCGGCCACATATTTGGCCGGTTGCAACCCGCCGGAAAGGTCGTCCACCACGCCGCCGAAGTAGCGGTCAGAGCCGATCTCGCTGCGCAGTTCGGCGCGCGGCACGACCCGCAGCGAGTGATCCAGCGTCTCGTGGAACCAGGCCGCGTTGTCCTGCATTGCCTCAAAGTGCGACTCCTTGGAGGCCAGGTGCAGATGCCCGTCGCGCTGCCAGTTGCAATCGATCCCCTCGTTGCGTACCAACTCGTCGATCAGCTCGATCGCGTCCAGTGAGGTCTGCCACAGCTCGCGCGCCAGTTCGGCATCGAACTGCTTGAACAACTTGCGTGTCGCCAGTTTCAGACCAGGCGACACCATGCCGCCGTTGCGCGAGCTGGCGCCCCAGCCGATGGTCTGCTGTTCGAGGACTGCGACCCGCGCGCCGGCCCGCGCCAGCGTCAGCGCGGCCACCAGTCCGGTGTAGCCGGAGCCAACGATCGCGACGTCGACGCGGTCGGGCAGTCCCGCCGTCAGCGCTGGCGTCGAGGGCAGGTCGAGATTGTCGGTCCAGAAGGGGGTTGTGTTCACAGTAGATGCTCTCGTGCACCACGCCGGCCTTCGCTCATCCTCCTACTCCTACTCGTCCTCGAATCCGGGAACGGTGCGAAGAGTACGAGTAGGAGTAAGAGGACGAGTACGAGAAGGAACCTGAGCGTTGCTACAGCATGTGCGTCACCGACACCTGCGTCGGAATGCCAACGCGTGCCAACTCCGCGAAGAACGGCTCCGGCTCGATGACCGCTTCCGGCGGGTAGACGCCGACGGGAATACGGTCATCGGCCAGCCAGATCGCGGCGATGGCCGGCGCAACGCCGGTCGGCAGCGGGCCTTTGGTCGTCAACGTGCCGACGCGCCAGGTCATGGACCGGCCATCTTTCGTCCCGCGGATCTCAGTGACGATCTCCTTGACCCAATCGGGCGGTTGGTTGGCCGGCGGCGCCAGGAAGTCGCCGATGGGCGGGACCTTGCCGTCCAGCAGCGCCATCAGGAGATCGCGCGGCACGACTTTCTGTCCGCGCACGTCCACCGGCTCGCGGCTGTGCAGGCCGAACTCAGCCAGCGTGCGCACCTTGGCCACCAGTTCCGGGTTCATACCCCAGTAGTTGATCTTGAAGAAGCACTCGCGCAGCCCTTTGTCGCCATAGGTGATGGGCAGCGTGGCCGGCTCCGAATGCAGCGACAGGTGCATCGGCAACACGCCCAGCGGCGCGGCAAAGGCATAGTCTTCGAACCCGCTCATTGGCTGGCAGGTCACGAACTGGCCGTCGCGGAAGATCACCGGCTCCAGCGTCAGCTCGTCGAGGATCGTCGCCACCGCGTAGGTGAACGTTGACGCGCCCGGCGGTGGCGGCTTGATGCCGTCGTAGATGCGGATGCTTTCGACCGTGTCCAGCCGGTCGGCGCCGTAGCGGGCCTGCACGTTGGGGATGCCGGGCGCGGAGCCCATGCCCAGCACGGCCGAGATGCCGGCCGCGGCGAAGTCGTCGTGCAGCTCAAGCTGGCGGCGGGTGGTGTGGAACAGCCCGCCCAGATCGACGTAGCTGACCTGTGCCTCAAGGCAGGCCGCCATGACCGGCAGGTTGGCGTAGTAAACGGTCGCGTTCAGGCAGGCCTGCGAGCCACGCAGCGCGCTGACGAGGTCGTCGCGCTCGCTGAGGTTCACGGGATGGATCGACAGCTTGGAGCTGCCGAGAATACCGGCGACCTCTTCGGCCTGTTCGACGTTCAGGTCGGCGATAACAACCTCGTCCACCCGCGGGTCGTTGACGAGATGCTGCACGGCGATGCAGCCCATTTTGCCCGCTCCGCCGAGTACGGTAATGCGCATAGGGGAAACTCCGTGTGTGCGAAGTGGTCACCGATTGAAATCGGTGTCTGGTATGCTGCGCGAAAAGTATGCTGAAGCATACTGGAAACGCCACTTCGGCAACATGTTTCAACATGTTTTTGCTGTCAGGCGATGATTTCAATCATCGTTCCAACGCGTCAGCCACCCACGCCAGCCCAAGGCCGGTCAGGGTGGCACGCGTCGGGTTGCCGGTTTCGTTATCCCAGCCGGCCATGGCGTAGTACTGCTCCTTGGCCGTCTCCATCTCGTCACGGCTGAGCGCCAGGCCGTCGGTGCGACCGCCAGCCAGCGCCTTGTACATCTTCTTTGGCAGCGTGTCCTGTTCGCGGCCGATGCCCTCGCGGGCGTTGAAGGCGCGCAGCATGTTCAGCCGCCGCTGCCCGACCTGCATTAGCTCGTCCACGGTCACGTCCCAGCCGGTGATCAGGCGGATCGCCTCGGCCATCTGCGCCGTGTCGTAGAGCTGCCAGGCCGGGCCGAAGACGAACTGGCAGACGTTGTAGGTGTCCGTCGCGCTGTAAACGTACTGCGAGCGCAGGGCGAACTCGACCTTCGCCTCGTTCATCTCCTTGGGCCGCTGCGGGTTGGTCAGGCCGATCTGCGCCATCCGCTCCGGGTAGGCTCGGTAGCCGGGGTCGTGCTCGCTGGACTGGTGATCGGCGCCGAAGGGATTGACGGCGTAGATCAGCCCCAGCGAGCGCTTGACGTGCGGCATGTGGGCGGGCATTTCCAGCTTCTTGACCGAAACGACTAGCTCTTCGGTGCCGCGGCCGATCCGCTGCGCCGCGCCATCCGAGCCGTCGGCCAGCAGGTCGCCAAACCCCTCTCGTCGGGCGATCTGCTCCACCAGCTGCACCATCGCAGCTGCGTTGCCGAAACGCAACTCGATGCCGCCCGTGTCCTCCGCGGTGATCAATCCCTGCTCGAAGCAGTCCATGGCCCAGGCGATGGTCGCGCCGCACGAGATGGTGTCTAGCCCGTACTGGCCGCAGAGCTGGTTCACGTGCGCGATGGCCGCCAGATCGTCGACGCCACAGTAGGAGCCGAAAGTCGCCAGCGTCTCGTATTCCGGCCCTCCGAAGCGCGGTTCGGCGGTGAACGGTCCGTCGGTGACCTCCACCACACGCTTGCAGCGCACGGTACAGGCGTAGCAGGTATCCCGGTCGATCAGGATCGTCTCCTGCATGCGCTGCCCGCTGATTGCTTCGTGCCCATCAAATGCGCCGCTGGCCCAGTTGCGCGTCACCAGCCCGCCGACTTTGTTCTGGCTGAGCATGATCTCGGCGGTGCCGAGAATCCCCGTGCCGTAGGCGTCCGATTCGGGGAACTCCCTGGCGCCCCACTTGGCCAGCGCGTTGAGGCCCTTGCTGTCGAAGATCTTGGGCCGCTGCTTGCCGCGCACCGCGACCGCCTTCAGGTTCTTGCTGGCCATCACCGCACCCATGCCGGTGCGACCATTGGCCCGGTTGGACATGCTGATCAGCGCGGCGTAGCGGACGCCGTTTTCGCCGGCGATGCCAGTTTGTAGCACCTCAATCTTGGGGTCGTCCAGCTCCTGCTTGAGGATGTCCTCTACCGCGTCGGTTGTCTTGCCCCACAGATGCTCGGCCGGGCGCAGCTCAGCCTGCCCATCTTTGATCCACAGGTAGACCGGATGCGGTGCGCGCCCGTGCAGCACGATCGCATCGAAGCCGGCGAATTTCATCTCAGCCGGAAAGAAGCCGCCGCCCTGCGAGTCGCCTACCGCGCCGGTCTGCGGCGACTTAGCGACCGCGGTCATGCGGCTCTGGCCGGAGATAGGCGCGCCGGTCAGCACGCTCAACGCCAGCGTCAGCGTGTTCTCCGGACTCAGCGGATCGACGCCGGCCGGCGTGTCGCGCAGCAGGTAGTACAGGCCCAGCGCGCTGCCGCCGGCGTAGGTGCGATAGAATGCCTCGTCTGGTGTCTCGACCTCGAGGCGCAGGTCCTCAAGGTACGCGTGAAGTATGCGGCCGTGGTAGCCGTAACGGGTCATCATTCCTCCGTTTCACAGTGAGTCGCTCATCTGTCATTCCGAGCGGGTCGTACGGCCGACCTCGAAAGGAGAGCCACCAGCGAGGAATCCCTCCGGAGAGATTCCTCGCTATGGTTCGTGAACCACGACGGCGCCGGAAAAACTCGCTCGGAATGACAATGTGAGTTGCTTGTCAATTCGGCAATCAGTCGCCAGGGATCGCGCCGTGCGCCGGCCGGCCGGCGTTGCGCCGCTTGACCTCCACTACCACATCGTTGAAGATGTTCAGCGTCTCGTTAACGTCAGCGTCGCTCAAGCTGTAGCAGAGGAACCACGGCTCGCGGTTGTCGGCGTCCGGCTGGATGCCGCGCATGTTGAGTTCCATGCCGATCTCCTCGGCCAGTGCCAAGTCGGTGCTAAGGAAACCGCGGAAGTCGGCCGCGTCGGTCGCGCCGAGGATCATGCCGAACATCGGCGGAACGCCCAGAATCGCGTGCGGGATGTCGACACGCGTCAGAATCTCCGCCATCCCGTCCATCAGCGTCTGGCCACGCTGGTTGATGGTCGCGATGACCGGCTCGTTTTCGAGGACGTCCAGCGTGGCATTGGCCGCCGCGACGCCGATCGCGTTGCCGACATAGGTGCCGCCCAGAGCAAAAACGCCTGGCTCGGCCATCATCATGATCTCGCGCTTGCCGGCGATGGCTGCGACAGGGAAGCCGTTGCCCATAGCCTTGGCGTAGGTCACCAGATCAGCCTGGATCTTGAAGTATTCCTGCGCGCCGCCGTTGGCGATGCGGAAGCCGGTCTTGACCTCGTCCATGATCATCACAATGCCATACTTCGAGCACTGGCTGCGGATGGTCTTCAGGAACTTCTTGTCGGGCATGATGCTGGCGACGTTGCCCATCATCGGTTCGAAGAGGATCGCGGCGATGTCCTCCCAGTGCGCGGCGATGGTCTCCTCCAGCCGCTCCACGTCGTTGAACGGCAGCGGGATCACGTATTCGTCGATGCGGCGCGGCATGCCGGAGCTGACGGGCGCGGGCCGCGGGTGACGCTGCGAGCCCAGCATCTTCTTGCTGTTGGACGACGCCGTGCTGTAGAGCGCATAGTCGTACATGCCGTGATAGTGGCCCTCGAACTTGATGAACTTCTCGCGGCCGGTGTAGGCGCGTGCCAGTCGCAGCGCGTGCATGGTCGCCTCGGTGCCGGTGTTGCTCAGGCGCACCATCTCCACGTCGCACATCCGGCAGATGCGCTCGGCCAATTCTACCTCTCCCGGCGTGGTCCAGGCAAACACGGTGCCGTTGGCAGCCGCCTGTTGGACGCGCTCCACCACCGCGGGGTAGCCGTGGCCCAGGATGATGGGGCCAAAGCCGAGGCGGTAGTCGATGTAGCGCTTGCCGTCGGCGTCCCAGATGTAGGCGCCTTCTCCCCGGGTGACGACGAGGGTGTCGTCCGGTCCCCAATAGCGGAAGTTGGAATTCACGCCATAGGGGATATGTTGCGTCGCACGCTGATAGAGCGCGCTGGTCTTCTCACCTTGCAAACTCATAAATCCTCCGTTGGATCGGATGTTGCGTTCATTTCATCGAACGCGTGCGTCGCTCTCGCTCTCGTACTTATCCTCGTACTCTTCCGATAATCTCGATAGATTGAGGTTTCGAGTACGAGTAGGAGTACGAGGACGAGTACGAGTTAGTACGGGTACCAGTAATCCTTCATCCCACCGTCGATATCCCAGTGAACATGCTTGACCTCCAGGAACTCGTCGAGACCCTCCTGGCCCAGCTCGCGGCCGCCGCCGGTCATCTTCATGCCACCAAAGGGACCGGCGTAGTTGTCGGTCAGCGGGTCGTTGATCCAGATCGTGCCGGCTTTGACATCCTCGAAGAAGCGCTTGACCAGCCGCGCGTCGTGGCTCAGCAGACAGGCGCCCAGTCCGAACTGGCTGTCGTTACACAGCCGGATCGCCTCGTCGAAGTCACGGTAGGGCATCAGCGGGATGGCCGGGCCGAAGGTCTCCTCGCGCATGATGGTCATCGAGTGATCGACGTTGACCAACACCGCCGGCTCCAGGTAGTAGCCGCGCTCGAAGCGGGCCGGACGCCCGCCGCCAGTCAGCACCTGAGCGCCGCGCGCCGCCGCGTCGGCGATGTGACGTTCCACCTTCTGGCGGAAGGGGTCGCGCAGCATCGGGCCGATGTCCACGTGCGCGTCCAGTCCGCTGCCCAGCCGCAGTCCGCTGACGAACCCGGCCAACTCCTCGCTGAACTGGCTGTAACGGTTCTGTGGCACGTAGACTCGTTCGGTGCTGGTGCAGACCTGGCCAGTGTTGAGCAGCGCCGAGTAAGCCAGCGCGCGCACGGCCATGTCGAGGTCCACGTCGGGGCCGATGACCATCGGGTCCTTGCCGCCCAGTTCCAGATGCAGCTTCTTCATCATTGGCGCGGCGAGGCTGGCGATGCGCTGGCCGGTCGCGACCGATCCGGTGAACGCGATCACGGGCACGTCCGGGTGGCGCACCAGCGGCTCGCCGGCCTCCGCCCCGTAGCCGGTGACGACGTTGACGACGCCGGGCGGCAGATGGGCGAAGGCCAGTTCGGCCAGCCGCAGCGTCGCCAGCGGCGTGTACTCCGACGGTTTGATGACCACGGTGTTGCCGGCGGCCAGCGCGGGCGCGACCTTCCATGCCAGCAGCAGCAGTGGGTAGTTCCAGGGCACGATGCAGGCCACGACACCGTAGGGTTCTTTGAGGACGAAGTTGAACTGGCCGGGGTCGCCAGGCGGTAGGACGCGGCCGCGCTCGTGCCGTCCCAGCTCGGCGTAGTAGTGGAAGGTGGTGGCCGTCCACTCCAGCTCTTCCTCGTTCTCGGCCAGCGGCTTGCCCTCTTCCAACGTCAGCAGGCGGGCCAGCTCAGCGGCGTTGTCGTGGACGCAACGGGCAATCTCGTGCAGCAGCGTTGCGCGCTCGTTGGCCGGTGTGCGTCGCCAGCCGTCGAACGCATCGCGCGCGGCTGCTACTGCAGTTTCAGCGTCGGCCGATGTGCCGCGCGGCACATCGGCCAGCACCTCCTCCGTCGCCGGGTTGATGACCGCGATGCGTTCGGTCGATTGGCCGGCCGTCCAGCGGCCGTTGATCAGCATGTCAGGCATAGTTTTTCACTGTGCCGACTTCACCTCGTCCCACAGCCGCTGGTAGACCGACTCGGACTCGCCGACCGGCTCCAGATATTGCAGCTTGTCCAACACCTCGGCCGGCGGGTAGATCGACGGGTCGTTCAGGAAGTCGGCAGGCAGGAAAGCTTCGGCGGCTTTGTTGGGGCTGGCGTAATAGATGAACTCCGAGTTGCGGGCCGCGACTTCCGGCTCCAGCAGGAAGTTGATCAGCATTTCGCCGGCCAGCTTTTGTTCGGGCGTAGCTGAGGCGGGGATGCACAGGTTGTCGATGAACACCACCCCACCTTCCTTGGGGGTCACATAGGCGATGTTTTCGTTGTCCTCCATGGCCAATAAGAAGTCGCCGTTCCAGCCGTGGGCCAGCAGGTTTTCGCCCGACGCGACCAGATCCTCGTACGTGTCGCTGTCATAGCCAGCGAGCTGTGCTTTGGCGCGGATCAACGTGTCTTTCGCCTCGTTGAGTTGCGCCTCGTCGGTGGTGTTGATGTCGTAGCCGAGGTAGGCCAGCGCGGCCGCAAAGGACTCGCGCGGGTCGTCGAGCATTGTCACGCGGCCGTAGATGTCCGAATTTGGATCGGGCTCGAAGAACACCGACCAACTGTCGGGCGGATCGACCTTGGTCGAGTCGTAGCCGAAACCGGTGGTTCCCCACATGTAAGGCACGCAGTAGACGTTGCCGGGATCGTAGGGCACCTGGGTAAAACGGTCAGCCAGGTTTTTGAGGTTGGGAATGTTGGCGTGGTCAAGCCTGGCCAGCATGCCTTCCTCGATCATGATGCCGACGTAGTAATCCGATGGCACGATGACAGCATAGCCTGTGCTGCCGCCTTGCAGCTTGGCCAGCAGTTCTTCGTTGCTGGAGTAGTTGTCCTCGATGACCCGCACGCCGCTGGCCGCTTCGAACTCCCCATAGAGGTCGGGATCGATGTACTCGGTCCAGTTGAACATTACGATCTCTTTGGGAAGATCGGCCAACGCGGCGCCGGTGTCAGTTGCCGGCTGAGCATCGGCCGGCTGCGCGGCTGCTGTTGGTTCAGCCGGCGACGCGGCCGGCTGGCTGCACGCGGCTGCTGCCAGGGCAATGACCAGCAGCAGCAAGAAAACAAAATAGAATCGTCTCATCGTTCGCCTCCTATCACAAACCGAACTGGATTGCCTCCTCGTCGCTGCCGCTGCGGCGACGGGAAAGTATGGAGAAAATGATCAAACCAAAGGATGCTACAAGCATCAGCGTCGAAACGGCGTTTATCTTCGGGCGTCACGCCGCGCTTGATCATGCCGAAGACGCGCACCGGCAGCGTGTTGAAGCCGGCGCCGCTGGTGAAAAAGGTGATGACAAAGTCGTCCAGCGACAACGTGAAGGCCAGCAGGGCGCCGCCCAGGATACCGGGCATCAACATCGGCAGCGTGACACGGCGGAAGGTCTGCCAGGAGTTGGCGTAGAGGTCGTTGGCGGCTTCCTCCAGCGTCATGTCCATGCTGGCCAGGCGGGCGCGCACCACCACCGTAACGAAGGCGATGTTGAAGGCGACGTGGCCGATGATCACCGAGTAGGGCACAGCCAGCCGCGTGCCCAGGAAAGAGACGCGCCAGGGTTCGAAGCCGATGCCGCTGGTGTTGAAGAAGATCAGCAGCATGATCGCCATCGCGATGTCGGGGATGATGATCGGCAGGTAGAAGGCGCTGTCCACCACCAGCTTGCCGCGGAAGTTGTAGCGCTCCAGCCCCAGCGCGGCCAGCGTGCCCAGAATGGTCGCGATGATGGTCGAGACGACGGCGACAAACAGACTGTTCCACAGTGACAGCAGGATCTGGTCGTCGGCGATCAGTTCCTGGTACCAGTGTAGCGTGAACCCGCTCCACTGCGCAGTCGAGCGCGAGTCGTTGAACGAAAAGATCACGACGATGATGATCGGCAGGTAAAGGAATGCAAACGCCAGGATGCCGTAGATCACCAGCGCCCAGGGGCCGAGCCTGGCCCGAATGCGCCCCTCGGAGGAACTGCGTGCCGCGCTCATGCCCGCTCCTCCTTGGCTTTCAGGGCCGTCGAACGGAAGTAGAGCAGCGTGGCAAAGAGCATCACCACCATCATCAGCGTGGAGAGGGCGGAGCCGAAGGGCCAGTCGTGCGCCGCCAGAAACTGGTTGCTGATCACGTTGCCGATCATCAGCGACTTGCCGCCGCCCAGAATGGCCGGGGTAACGAACGCGCCCAGCGACGGGATGAAGACCAGCATTGACCCGGCCACCACTCCCGGCAGCGAAAGGGGCCAGATAACCCGCCAGAAAACCCGTCCGCTGGATGCGTAGAGATCTCTGGCGGCCTCGATCAGACTGCGGTCGAGACGATCCAGCGAGGCGTACATCGGCAGGACGGCCACCGGCAGCCAGCCGTAGACCAATCCCAGCACGATCGCGAAGTCGTTGCCAAAAAGCGGCAGCGGCTGCTTGATGATGCCCAGATTCATCAGCGTGACGTTGATCAGGCCGGTGTTGGTGCGCAGCAGCGTCAGCCAGGCGTAGGTGCGGATCAGAAAGTTGGTCCAGAAGGGGATCATCAGCAGCAGGAGCAGCAGGTTGCGCTGCCGCGGCGGGCGCGAGGTCATGAAGTAGGCCAGCGGGTAGCCGATCAGGATGCAGAAAACCGTGGTCAGAACCGCAATGTAGAGCGAGCGCAGGAAGGTGCTGAAGTAGAGCGAATCGAAGACCCGGCTGAAGTTTCCGGCTGTGAACTGCAAGATGACGCCGCCGTAGGTGCCCCGTTCGAGAAAGGCGTAGAAGAAGACGATAAAGAGCGGAAAGATGAAGAAGATCAGCAGAAACAGCCCAGCTGGGGCAATCAGCAGCCAGGCTCGCAGGGACGGGTTGCGACGCAACGCTTGTTCCATGGCGCTACTCCCTGAAGACCCGGGCGTGGGCTGCGTCCCACTGCACGATGACCTCTTCCCCTACTTCCCACGGTTCCTCCTCGACGTGGAAGTTCTGTACCCGGGCGATCACCGTCGCGCCGTTGTCGAGCTTGACGGTGTGATGCGTGTCGGTGCCGACATAGACCAACCGCTCGACTCGGCCGTGAACGACTGCCGAATCGGGGCCAGTCGGGTAGGTGTCGGTCAGTTCGAACAGGTTGACCTTTTCCGGGCGCAGCGACAGCAGCGCCCGCGATCCCGGAGCGATGCCTTCCCGAATCCACGAGACGGGCATACGGATGCCGCCGGCCAGCTCAACCTCGCCGCGCGGCGAGGTTTGGATCACTGTACATGTCAGGAAGTTGGTCTCGCCGATGAAGTCAGCCACGAAGCGATTGACCGGCTTTTCGTAGATGTCCTCCGGCTCGCCCAACTGCTGCACCTTTCCCTGGTCCATGACGGCGATGCGGTCGGACATGGTCAGCGCTTCTTCCTGGTCGTGGGTGACGTAGACGAAGGTGATGCCCACCTCCTGCTGCAAGGTCTTGAGTTCGACCTGCATCTCCTTGCGCAGCTTCAGATCCAGCGCGCCCAGCGGCTCGTCCAGCAGCAACACCTTGGGCCGGTTGATCAGCGCGCGGGCCAGCGCGACACGCTGCTGCTGGCCGCCGGAAAGCTGTTTGGGCTGGCGTTTGTCCATCCCTTGCAGTTGAACCAGGTCCAGTGATTCGCCGACGCGGCGGGTGATCTCCTGCTTGTCAACCTTTTGCATCTGCAGGCCAAAGGCGACGTTGTCGTAGACGGTCATGTGCGGGAAAAGCGCGTAATGCTGAAACACCGTGTTGACCGGGCGGCGGTGCGCGGGCCGGTATCCCTGCGCTTCGCCGGCGATGTAGATCTCACCGGCAGTTGGCATCTCGAAGCCGGCGATCATGCGCAGCGTGGTCGTCTTGCCACAGCCGCTGGGGCCAAGCAGCGAAAAGAACTCGCCGTCAGGAATCGACAGCGACAGATCGTCTACCGCCACGACGCTGCCAAAGACCTTGATAACATCGCGCAACTCAACCGCAATGGTGTTTGGCATCGACACTCCATTACCAAGTTACAATGTCGCCAGCCTGCCGGCCAGCAAACTTGTTTCTACGAACGATCGATTGGCAATGCAAGGCCAGGGCGAGCGCCGTAGGCCATCTTGTACGTGCTGAGGATGACGAACGTCTGTGTGCGCGCGATGCCGGGTACCTTGCGCAACTGCTGATTCAGGAAGTTCGCCAGGTGTTCACGGTCACGGCACATCACTTCTACGATCAGGTCGTACTCGCCCGACACGACGACCAGGTAGCTCACCTCCGGGAACTCGGCGATCACGGCAGCCACCGCATCCAGGTCAGCGCCTTGAACCGTTACGCCGATCATGGCAGGAGCGTCAAAGTCCAGCCGATGCGGGTCCACCAAACCGACGATCTGCACGATTTTCTCGTCGATCAGCCGCGTGACCCGGTTGCGAATCGTGCCTTCGGACACACCCAGATCGTGGGCGATCTCGGTGAACGGCATACGGCCATCGCGTTGGAGGTGAGCTAGGATGTTGAGGTCGAGTTGGTCCATGAGGTGATCCTGAATGCGGAGAATGTCAGTAGAATATCACACAATTCGCAGGTGCACAAATGACTCGTTGCGAATATCGCAGGCCCTGGATAGGAACCGCGGATTGATAGGGAGGCGCGGATTCGGAAGGCCGAACGTGGCTTTGCGACAAGGCGTGGTTGTGAAGGGGCAGCGGGTACCACATCTGCGGGTTTCTCGAAATCCGCAGATGCGGCGTTGCAGATTGGGAAGGATGCCTTGCACAACAAAACGCCCGTTGGCGAACCAGCGGGCGTTTATTGCGCAGGGTGGCGGAAGTGATTACCGAACGGGCGTCAGGGTAGCGGGCTGACGATTGGCATTGCTCGCTGGTACGGTGGACGGAACGCCGCCGCCGATCAGATCCGCCGCGATCTTGCCGGAGGCCAGCACACCGGGCAGCCCCGCGCCCGGATGCGTGCCAGCGCCGGCAAAGTAGAGATTCTCGAAGTCTTCCGAGCGGTTGTGCGGGCGGAACCAGGCCGACTGCATCAGCGTCGGCTGAACCGAGAAGGCCGAACCGAGGTAGCTGTTCAAGCCGTTTTGGAAATAGCGCGGATCGATGAAGTGCTCGGTGACGATGTTGGCTTGCAGGTCGGGCAGGTAGTTGTCCTCCAGGAACTGCATGATCGCATCGCGGTACGGCTTGGCCTGCGTCGCCCAGTCGATGTCGGCGTCCAGGTGCGGCACGGGAGAGAGGACATAGAACGAGTCGCAACCGGGCGGCGCCATCGATGAGTCGGTCTTGCTGGGCACGTGCAGATAGAGCGAAAAGTCCTCCGGCAGGTCGTGATTGGCAAAGATCTCGCGCAGCAGGCCCTTGTAGTCATCGCTGAGAATGATGTTGTGATGCGCCAGGCGGTCGCCGGTCGGCGTGCCCGGCTCGGAATAGCGCCGCTTGGTGCCGAAGTAGATGACGAAGAGCGACATGCTGTATTTCTTGCGTTTCACCCAGCCGTCGCTGTTCTTGCGCCGGTAGCGGGCCGGGATCAGGTTCAGGTAGGTCCAGGCCACATCGGCGTTGGAGACCACGACATCGGCGTTGTGAGTCGTGCCATCGGCCAGCCTGACGCCGGTCACCCGCCGCGCGTTGTCGTCGACCAGAATCTCCTGCACCTCGGTATTGAGATGCAGGGTGCCGCCCATATCCTCAAACAGTCGTGTCATGCCGGCCACAATTGCGCCCGTGCCGCCCATGGCGTAGTGAATGCCCCACTCCCGTTCCAGGTAATGGATCAGCACGTAGAGCGAAGGGGCGCTGAGCGGGTTACCGCCCAGCAGCAGCGGATGAAACGAGAAGCAGCGACGCAGGAACTCGTCGTGGATGTACTTCGACACGTAGCCGTAGACGCTGCGGTAGCTTTGCAGGCGAATTAGATCGGGCGCCACCTTGAGCATGTCGCTCATGTGCAGGAAGGGGGTGTCCAACAGCGCCATCGCGGTTTCGAAGATCGCCTTGGTCGAGTCGATGAAGCGCGAATAGCCGTCCATATCGGCCGGATTGAAGCGCTCGATCTGGCGTAGGGTAAACTCGTGGTCGGAGTTATAGTCCAGGTACCGGCCCGCCTCGTCGAAGATGCGGTAGAACGGATTGAGCTGTACGAATTCAACGTAATCCTCTCGCCGCTTGCCTGTCAGCGCCCAGAGGTCGTCGAACATCCACGGCGCGGTGATGACTGTCGGGCCGCCATCGAACTTGAAGCCGTCCATCTCGAAGACGTAGGCGCGGCCGCCCGGCTTGTCGAGCTTTTCAAACAACGTGACTTCGTGGCCCTGGGCACGCAGGCGGATGGCCGCCGACAACCCGCCGAATCCACTGCCGATAACAATAGTCTTTTGGGCGTTCATGTTTTGTCTTCCTTTTAGTCGACGATGGCCAGCGAGCGCGAGAGACGCCAGATGGCCGGCAGCCGGCTCACTTTGTCCCACGTCGTCAGATGGGCGCGCCGGCCAAACACATTGTAGTCGTTGGCCTCGATATCGTCGAGAATGCCGCGGTATAGCTCCGCGGCGGCGGTGATGGCAAAACGGCCATCCCTGTCCAGCAGGGCGATGCCGGGCATCGCTTCGTCGTAGAGACTGCGGGTGCGCTGCACCTGGAAGCGCATGAACGCCCGCCAGCGGTCATTGACGCGACCGGCCGCGATATCGTCCTCTGTCAGCCGGAAGGCTGCCAGTTCGTTCTGCGGCAGGTAGAGGCGGCCAGCCTGCCAGTCCTCGTCGATGTCGCGCAGGATGTTGGTCAGTTGCAAAGCGACACCCAGCCTGACCGCGTAGGGGATCGCCTCGCGGCTCTCGAAGCCGATGATGTGCATCGCCATCAGGCCGACCGTCGATGCGACCCCGTAGCAATAGTGAGCCAGTGCGTCGAAAGTCGGGTAGCGGACCTCCCTGAGGTCCTGTGAGACCCCTTCGATCAACTGCTCGGCGTAGCGCCAGGGGATGTGAAAGCGGGCGCGCGTGTCAGCCCAGGCAATGGCAACCGGATCGGCGACATCCGGCGCGGTCTGCCATGAAAGGCCACGCCATCTGGCGAGTTCAGCCACCGGATCGCTGTCCGCGGACTGCTCATCGACGATGTTGTCGCAGACGCGACAAAATGCGTATAGCACGCGTGCGCCATGCCGCTTTTCCCTGGGCAGCAAGCCAGAGGCCATGAAAAAGGTGCGACTGTGCGCTTTCGTCAACTGCTCACATTGCGCGTAGGCTGCTCCCATCGCGCGCTCATCGTGGATTCCTTGCAGGGCCGCGGCAATCTGCCCTTCCAGCGCCTCGTGCGCGAGATCGATCAAACGGCGTTCCCAACCGTAGATTTGCACAGCCATCAGTCGCTCCTTGATCCGAGTTCCCATATCGCCGGACAACTCGGAGTCACCGGGCGTCCGGTCGCAATCTCGTTTTTCCATGCCTTCGAATTCCTGCGGGTCAGAGTGCAGGCAAGGACTGTCAGTAGTCTCAATCAATCCCATTATACACCGCGATGAAACATCTGTCAATTTAATGAATAGGTTGTGTTTACTTTTTGACCAAGGCGTCGAAACGTTTTCAGCCGCCCTGTCGGAAGCGCTCCACGGCCTGCAGGTGTTCTTCGAACGTGCGGCTGAAAACGTGCCGGCCTGTGCCGCCCGGTTCAGCCACAAAATAGAGAAAATCATGCTGCGCCGGCGACAAAACAGCCGCTATGCTGGCCAGGCGCGGCGAAGCGATGGGGCCGGGCGGCAGACCCGCGTTGAGGTAGGTGTTATATGGACTGATCACCGCGCTGTACTCATCCAGATAGACGGGCGTCTTCCACCACTGGCCGCTGTCCGGCTGAAATCCCATGGCATACTGCACGGTCGGATCGGCTTCCAACCGCATGCCCCGCCGCAGCCGGTTGAGATAGACCGCCGCGATCATCGGCCGTTCCTCGTCGAGCACCGCCTCGCGCTCGACGATGCTGGCCACCGTCAGCGCATCGTGCAGATCTCTGGTCGATCCGCCCGCAACCGCGTCCCAGTACAGCGGCATCACGTTGACCTCGAAGGCGTCCAACTGCGCTCGCAGCAGGTCAGCCGCGGTTGCGCCTTCACCGGGCAGCTCGTAGGTGTCAGGAAACAGGTAGCCTTCCAGGCTTTGCCCGGCCGGATGAAACTGGAGAAAGGTGTAGCGGCGGCGATCCTCTTCCGGCACGCCGCTGAGATCAGCTTGCTGAGCCGCTCGCCGGTAGTCGTCGCCGTTCAGCGCGCCGGTTTGGTCGAGCAGATCAGCGGTCTGCTCCAGCCGCCAGCCTGGCCGCACCGTGACCGCGATGCCGGGCGCCAGGGCGTTCTGCAAGGCCCCGGCGATCTGGGGAATGGTCATGTCAGGACTGAGGACGAAGTCGCCTGCTTCCAGCTTGTTGGCCAGACCGTTGACACGCACATACGCCTCGAACAGCAGGGCGTCATCGATCAGCCCGGCCTGCTCCAGGTTCTCGGCGATAGCACGCGCCGGCGTGCCAGCATCAATGGTGAATTCAGTTGGGAGCGGCGCGCTGGCGACCGGCTGGCTCAGGCTGGCGCTATTGGCCTCCAGGTACACCGACAGGGCGGCGTCACCTGAACACGCGGCCAATCCAACCGCCAGCAGCAGGGCGACCACGGTCAGCAGGTGCGAGATAGCTTTCATATTGAACCAAACTTCGGGCGCTGCGACGTGCGTTCCCGGAAATGCCCTGGACGCAGGACACCCCCTGGACCAAATTACTGCGACTTGCAAATAAACCAAGGGATAGCGCCGCGGGTTTTGGCGCCTGCATTCACCCGTGGCTATCTCATTATAGCTGTCCCTCCCGCGGCGTCAATGTCGCGGTGCCATCAATTGCTCCGGGCGCGGCAATAACAACTGATCGTAGCGTCATTTGCTGTGCGCAGGCAACATCCTGTGGTAGAATACAGTCGATGTCACTCAAATCCACACTTAAACAGGGCCCCGGCCCGCACACAGAATATATGGCCGACCCAGACGCCGACCGGCTGGCGGAGACGCTGGTCGCATTTGCCAACGGCGACGGCGGCACAGTGCTGCTAGGCGTCGAAGTGGATGGCACGCCGGCAGAAGGGCTGCTGGGCGACGAGATCGAAGAAGCGCTACGGGCAGCGCTGGTGCAGTGCCGCCCTCCGATCCGCACCGACTGGGAACAGATGGAAACGCCGCAGGGCACGGTGGCGGCTATCCATGTGCCGCGCTCCACGGAGCTGCACTCGCTGGCTGACGGCCGCGTCCTCATTCGTAGCGGCGCCGAGAACCACCCGCTGGGTGGCGAGCAGGTGCGCCAGCTTGCTTCAGGCAAGTCATCGGGCGACTTTGAGATGCAGGATGTGGCTGGCGCGCTGATGGCTGATCTCGATCTGGAAGTCGTCAAGGATTACATCGCCCGCCGTGAGGAAAAGCAAGGCCGTCAGATCAAGCTCCCGCAGGACCGCCTCTTGCAGCAGATCGGCGCAGTCACGGCGGACGGCAAGCCGACGGTCGCAGGCCTGCTGCTGTTCGGTCTGGAGCCGCAATTCTTTCTGCCACAATCGGGGCTAACCTTTGTGCGTTTCAGCGGCACGGAGCTGCGCGGGCCGGGCGGCCTGCCTGGCTACAGCCGGCGCGACGAGATCACCGGCCCACTGGCGCAGATCATCGAGCGTACCTGGGCGATCCTGATGCAAGAGATGCGGCTGGAAGCGGTCGTCAAGGGACTGCGGCGCGAGGAGCGCACGGAATACCCGACGATTGCCGTGCGCGAGGCGCTGGTCAACGCCGTCTGCCACCGCGACTACCGGCTGACCGGCCGGCGCATCGAGATTCGCATGTTCGACGACCGCATCGAGATCCACAGCCCCGGCGGGCTGCCCGGCTATATCACCATCGACAACATCGTCGAGGAACATTTCAGCCGCAACCCGCGGCTGGTCAACGGGCTGTACCACTGGAACTACATCGAGGAGCTAGGGCTGGGCGTCGACAAAATGATCGAGACGATGGTGCAGGCCGGTCATCCTCAGCCAATCTTCAAGGCGACGCCCCACAGCTTCACGGTTACGCTGGAGAACGCCAAAGAACGTGAGGTGTCGCCCGGCTCGCAGGCCTGGGAAAGCAGCATGAACGAGCGCCAACTGCGTGCCATCCAGTACATGCGCGAGAATGGCCGCATCACCAGCCGCGACTACCAGGACATCTGCCCCGACGTGTCACCGGAAACGCTGCGGCTGGATATGGTGGACCTGACCGACCGCGGCGTCGTCATGAAGGTCGGCATGAAACGCGGCACCTACTACATCATGAGGTAGTACGATGAACGATACACGTATCAATCCCTGGATCATCGGCATCGTTGCCGTACTGGTAGTCTTGTTGGTGGCCATGTGCGCCTGCGTGTTTGGGCTGGCTGTCGGCGTCGGCATCGGACAGGCCAGCGCGCAGTTACGATTGGAGAGCAGCTTCGAGGAGGCACCTCGAGGGATCAGCCCGGTTGGCCCCGAAGCGCCTGGTATGCCCGATCTGCCGAACTTGCCAGAAATGCCGGTCATGCCCGGTATGCCGGATCTGGACCGGCTGATGGAGATGATGAGCGGTGCGATGGTGGGCGAAGTGGTCGCCGGCGGGCCGGCTGAACAGGCTGGCATTGAGCCGGGCGACCTGATCGTCGCGGTCGATGGCGACGCGATCACCCCCGACACCACACTGCCAGACCTGATCGGCGCCTACGCCCCGGGCGACGAGGTCACGTTGACCGTCGTTCGCATGGGACCGGCAGACATGAGCGAGGAAGAGATCGTCGTCGTGCTGGGCGCCAACCCCAACGACGAGTCGATTGGCTTCCTCGGCGTGCGCGTCGTGCCGTTTTTCTCTCAAGAGGAGCCAGGCAGTCCGTAGAACCAGCAATGCTGGTGCTACCTGTCAGGGGTGCCCCAATGCGCTTCAAACGCGTTTCAATTGCCGCGTTTACAATTCTGGCTGCTGGCCTTGCACTGCTGCTGGGGCCGACCGCGACGGCTCAGAAAACCAGAACAGACCAGCCCGACCTGGCTAGCTTCGAACCTGAGCTGCCGCATCAACTAGGCCGCCGCACCATTGTAGAGGTTCCGGACTACATCGGTGTGCCGGCTCGCCTGCGCAGCGAGTCGATCACCTATGACCTTGTCCAGGACCCGGTCAGTTTTTTCAGCCGCGCCAGGCAATGCTCCGTTTGTCCATGGCCGGCAAGATGTGTTGGCCAACGGCGAGTTGATCCGTCGCTTTGCCGTGCAAGACATGGAGCTGATCGTGGCCGCCGCTATCGCACATCAAGCCAGCGACTTCAAAGACCGTCCGTTCGGCGCGGATGCGGTAGAAACGTTCTGGCTTGACAACGTCGATGCCGACGCGTCGGTGGGAATCGCTCAACTGCGCGCCAGTGAGGTGGTCTACTGGGCGCCCGAGCTGATCGGGGCTGACCTGCTGGATCCCGAAGTTGCCGTGCGAGTCATGACAGGCAAGCTCGAGAAGGCGGATCAATATATCAGGCGCAGCTACCCGGACGCCAGCGCCACTGACCGCATCATGCTGCTGGCGCTTATACAGAACGACAGCAGCGAAATCGCAATGCACAACACGGTCGATGCCTTCTTCGTCACTGCGGGCGGCGACTGGGAAACGCTGTTACTGCTGGACGAGGCGAAGTCACGCGACTGGTCCGAGCAGTTGCGACTGGTGCTGGTGCAGTTCGACTGGCTGGTAAGTCAAGGCTGGCAGAAGCCGGCCGGGGTCGACCGCGACCGCTGGGCACAGATAGCCTTTCCACCGCGCGAACCGGACTGCTGACCGCTAACCAACCGGTCAAAGCAGGAAGCGCAGTGTCCCAATCGGACACGATATCCAGGGCCACAATTGCTTTTTTGGCCGACTGCAATTCCAGTCAACTTCCGTCAAACCGCCAGCGCCTGAAATTTGCCCAATCGGCGAAGCCGTGTTAAAGTCGCCCGTATGCACAAAACACCAATCGACCTGCGTCGGCTGTTGCCCCTTGTGCTGCTCACCCTGACCCTTCTCGCACCTTCACTTGTCAGCGCTGCCGATTCTGCGCAGACTGCTGACCCTGAGCAGCCCACCACACCTGAACAACCCGCCGACATTCCGCGCGCTAACGAGACGCCTGCCTTCGGTTATGTCTATACTGTAGAAGCTGGCGACGACCTGTGGCAGATCGCCGTGGCCCATGGCCTGGACATGGAGGCGCTGGCCGCCGAGAACCACATCGACCCGCCTTACTGGCTCCAGCCGGGCGACAAGCTCTGGGTGCCCGCAAAGCCAGCCGTGGTGCGCCGTCCAACGCCACCCCCGCCACCCCCGCCGCCGGTGGCTGAACAACCGGCTGGCGGACAGGCCGAGGCACAGCCTCAGCCAGAGTCCGCACCCGCACCCGACTCTGGCGCGTCCAGCGAATCACAGACGGTCCGAGCTGCTGCCAGCAGCGACCTCTCACCTGACGCCGCGCTGATCCTGAACAACATGAACGAAAGGCGCGCCGCGTGGGGCCTTGCGCCACTGATCTGGAATAGTCAGTTGGCAACGGCGGCTCAGGCTCACGCCAACGATCTGGCGCAGCGCGGTTGGGGCGGCCACGTCGGCTCCGACGGCGCGCATCTGCGCACACGCTACGACCGCGTCGGCTACTGGGCCACCTACGCCAGCGAAAACTGGGCCAATGCCCGCGGCCCACAGCATGCCTTCGAGATGTGGTGGTTCGAGCCTGACTGGGGCCCCCACCGGCTGAACATCCTCGGCCCCAACTACGTCGAGATCGGCATCGGTATCGCCAAGGGCGGCTGGGGCTACTACTACGTCGCTGACTTCGGCAGCCGCTAACGGTTCAGCCGTTACGAAACGCAAGAGCTACTCACAAGAAAACGCCGGCCGCATGGCCGGCGTTTTGATTCCGCTCTTACAGGTCACGCCGGCTGAAGATCGCAACGGCCAACGCCAACACAACTCCGACGTAGATCAGCGAATAGATCACCATCGCCGGGCTGGGCGTGCTGACCGTCACGAAAGGACCGACGTTGAGTTGGCGCAGAAACGGTGGCTGAATGAGAAACGACGCCCGTCGCCAGATCGCCTCGCTGGGGAGGACGAAGCTGATCACGATGCCAAGGTTGGTCGCCGCCTGGTTGCCAGCGAACGCGGCGATTTGCTCGATCCAGCCGCCGATGAAGACCAGGCCGTACAGCATGAAGACGAAGATGCCGTTGGCCAGCGTGTTGAGGAACGTCCCGCCGAAGATCGAGACCGTCAGCACCAGCAGTTGCGCCAGCACCATCAAGGCGATGCCTTGCGGCAGGTTGTCGGGCAGATAGCCCGAAATGAGCCACGCCACCAGCACCAGCGCTGCCGAAACCAGCGCCATGATCACGCTCAGCAGCACAGCCAGTCCCAGCCACTTGCCGACCACCACATGCCAGCGCAGCAGCGGCTTGGTCACCAGCGTCTGCATGGCGCCGGAGCCGATATCGCCGGCGATCACGTCCACCGACATCACCACCGCCAACACGACACCCAAAAAGTTGGCGGCATAGAGCCCCATCAGCAGCAGGATGTTGGAGACCTCCAGCCGCTCGCCGACCATGGAAAACCTGCTCTGGCTGTGGATCAGGTAGTAACCCACAGCAAACAGCGCCACGAAGGC
Source organism: uncultured Chloroflexia bacterium (assembly GCA_963707275.1). GTDB lineage: Bacteria > Chloroflexota > Anaerolineae > JAAEKA01 > JAAEKA01 > JACKBK01. The sequence goes on along the minus strand of CAVPPH010000013.1, from coordinate 94,104 downwards.
AATCCCCATCAGCAGCACCAGTTGCAGCAGCCGGCGGCGGCGCGCCTCGAGGAAAGTCAGCCGGGCGATGGTGAAGACGCTCACGCCGTGTCCCCCTCGACCAGCCGCACGAACAGATCCTCCAGCGACAGCCGCCGCGGCGTCAGCGAATAGAGCTGTGCGCCGCCGTTGACCAACACGGCAGCGATAGCCGGCAGAACGCTTTCGTCGGCGACCTGCAAGGTCAGGCGCTCGCCCTCGCTGTGCGTAACCGGGCCAAACTCAGCCAGCGCAGCCCGCAGGCCGTCGCTCAATCCAGCGGCGCGCACATCCACCTCCAGTTGCATCCCTGTCAGCCCGTCGATGGTTCCAAGGCCCACAACCCGGCCGCGCCGCAGAATGGCTACCCGGTCGCAGGTCGAACTCGACCTCGCTCAACAGGTGCGAGTTGAGGAACACGGTGACGCCCTCCCCGCGCAGATCGCGGATCAGGTCACGCACCTGGCGGCGGCCCAACGGATCGAGACCAGACGTCGGCTCGTCCAGGAAGACGACCGCGGGCCGGCTGAGCAGCGCCTGAGCCAGCCCGATGCGCTGAGTCATGCCCTTGGAAAACTCGGACAGCCGCGAGCCGGCGCGTCCGCCCAGGCCAACCCGTTCCAGCAGTTCAGGAATGCGCTGGCGGCGCTCGCCGTCGGGAATACCGTACAATCGCCCGTGAAAATCGAGAAAATCGTTGGCAGTCAACCAGGGATGATAATGGAAGTGCTCGGGCAGGAACCCGACACGCGCCATGGCCTGCGGCTCGCCCGGTTTGTGACCCAGCAAGCTGGCGCGGCCGCCGGTGGGTCGCACCAGACCCAGCAGCATCTTGACGGTGGTTGTCTTGCCCGCACCGTTGGGTCCCAGGAAGCCGAAGACCTCACCCTGCTCAACGGAGAGGGTGAGGCTGTCCACTGCGACTACATCGCGGTAGACCTTGCGCAGGTTTTCGGTTTCAATTACGGGCATGGCGGCACATGGGACAAGGTGTTTTCGCCCGATTTTGACGGGACGGCCTACTTGGTCGCTGTCACAGGCGCAGCAACATCGTTGATCAACACCGTGCCGTGATCGACGGTTACGGCGTCCCCTGTCTTGAGCAGACCGTAGGACTGACCGTTGACAACCAGTTCCTCAGCACTGATCTGCACATCCGCGTCTACGCATGGTGTGAAGCGGTATGTCTCCTGGCCTGCCCCGGCGTCGCCGATCTGCTGCGGCGGCGGTACGCTGGTGCGATAGCAGTCAGTGACAACCACTGTGTGGCTGCCAACAGTAGCTTCAACCCGACCGAACAAAAGGTTATTCGACTGGCTGCACGATGCCATCAGGACCAAACAACCGGCTACGGCAAGTAGCGTGATTCTTCGCATTGCACATATACTCCTTGAGGTTTACCACCCCAACGGCCATGACAGCAAGCTTGGCGCGCGCTGCAGGCCATTTGACAACCGTGAACACGAGAAAGACCTTGACTGCACGTCCCTAGCGCAACGAATCGGCAATCAGCAGCATGCCCGAATCGGACACGTTCCAGGCTATCAACCCGTAGACAATGCCGTCGCGCTGCCAGAACAGGACGCGCTCGCGTCCCCGGCTTGAGGTTGCACTCGCCTCCTCGAACAGCAGGCCCGGCACGCCGTCGACTGTGACCTCGCTGTAACTGCCCATGTCACCGGCGAACGGGATCACCGCGGTCGATGTCCAGTCGATAGTTTGCGCCAGCTTGGCCGCATCGGCCGCCGGCAAGCCCACCGCGCGCAGATAGATCTCGCCCATGGTGGCCGGGTCGATGCCCGGCGGCAGATCGATCTCAGGGCTTGGCGCCTGGACGAGCATCATCCCTGCGTCGCGCTCGCCATAGGGATTGTCCACCTGGTACTCGGCCTGCACGACGAACGGCGCATCGACTTCAACCGCAGCACTGTCGAAGGCCGGCAATTCCACATCGGTGACGCCGGCCATGTCCAGTGCCATTTGCACCGTCGGCCGGTCAACCTGCATCCGCAGGTGCGGTCCCCGAGTCACACCCAGCTTCGCCAGCGATGCGCCTTCAGGCATCTCAGCCGGCAGCCGCACGTGGTAGCCTGCCAACGACTCGGCCGCGGTCTGATCAGGGACGACCTGCTCGTCACCGACATCGCGCAGAATCTCCGGTTCGCCCAGGATTCCCGACTGCAAGACGTCCTGAAAACTCTGCATGCGCGCCACGCTGTCAATGTTGACCACCGTGAACTGCTGCACCCTGAAAAGGCTCAGGAACTGCGCCATCGCGTCGCGCGCCGGGGCAAAGGTGAACATGCCCACCAGCAACAGCGCCGCCAGCGCTCCGATTGCACCCACACGCAACGCGAGCGGCGTGCCGTGCATAAACCCGTGTTCCCTCACATTTTCACGCATTTCGTCGAACCTCCTGCGCCACCGCGTCCACAAAGCATCCCGGGCCGGGGGCAGACTTGCATGCAGTCTGTGCCAGTTGCGTCGATGCGGCCGGAATAGCCGCCGATGCGGGTTCCAGCGCGGCCAGCAGCCGTGCCGTCTGGTCCGCGCCGACCTGTAGCATCGCTATCTGCTCGCGGCACGAACCGCAACCCGCCAGATGGGCCGCCACTTCGGCACGTTCGTCTGCTGCCAGCGCGCCATCCAGATACGCCTGCAACTTTCCAATGTCAGTGGTCATCGTCGTCACCTCCTGCCGATCCGCCGGTTGCCTCACGATACGCGCTGGCAAAGGCAGCGTGCGCACGGGCCAGCAGCGTGCCCACCGACCCCGGCGCCACATCCAACGCGCCGGCCAGCTCGCTGTAACTCAGACCGGCATGGCGCAGTAGCAGCAACGTCGCCTGGCGTTCCGGCAATTGGCGCAGCACCTGTCGCACAGCGGCTTGTTCGTCATTACGTACGGCTACATCCGCCGGATCGGGCGCTGTGCCTTGATCACCAAAGACGGCATCCTCGCGCCGGTCGCGCCGGTTGTCGCCGCGGACCTGGTTGTACGCCAGGTTGGTCACGACCTTGAGCAGCCAGGCGCGCACGTTGTGGTCACGCCCCGGGTCGAGTTGCACCTTGTGCAAGCGCAGGAAGGTCTCCTGCGTCAGGTCTTCGGCTTCCTGCGCGTTGCCGGTCACCCGGTATGCCTGGCGAAAGACGCTGTCGTAGTGCGCCATAAACAGGGCGTCAAACTCGGTTTCGCTGCGACGGGCGGTAGCTCCAGCGCTGCGAGCGTCCGACCGCTGTGGCCATTGGTCTGTCATCATTTTGAGGCGCCGTTCCGGATCGGTTCTCACTATTGAAACACCGCCGAACGGAGTTCTGTGACACTTGAGGATTTGCCTGTACTGATTATAATGGCGGCAAGCCAGATGAATTCATGCGCTGTGGAATGGAGGCAAGGATGACCCAGAAAACGCAATTCGAGACGCTGTTCGCTTACCACTGGCACACAACCCGCCACTTGATCGATTGCGCCGACCGGCTTGACGAGCCGGCCTACCACGCGAACCCCGGCTACGGCCACGGATCGATCCACGACCTGCTGTTTCACCTGCTGCGCGCCATCCGCAGTTGGCGCATTGCGCTGGAAAGCGGGCAGCAGCAGGCTGGCATCCAGCCCGGTGACTTCACGACACTACAGGATCTCGCAGTCGGCTTCGCTGACGAGCAAGCTGCCTGGACAACCTATCTATCTACACTGAAGGATGCCGAGATTGACACCGACATTACGCTGACCAACTGGCGCGGCGAACCCTGGACGTTCCCCCTCTGGCGCGTGCTGCAACATCTGGTGCTGCACGGCATGCAGCACCACACCGAAATCGCGCAGTTGCTGACCGTCCGCGGCGAATCCCCCGGTGACATTGACTTCTTGTTCTACCGCGGCTAAACCGGCGCCGCTCTGGCTGGTCTCCGACCGAGCCGGCACGCGTTCGATTGCCGATCTGCGCCGTTAAAGCAGATCCAGCCTAACCTTGCGTCGCCTGAGCGATCATCGCTTCCATACCTGCGGCAACAGCCTGCAAGCCGCGCAGCGGGCGGATCATGACGCGCAACTCGGTGATCTTGCCGGCATCGTCGAGCTGGAAGATATCGACCCCTTCGATCTCCAGCCGCTTGTCACCGTCCGGTGACGCGACGGTCGTCGCGAACTGCATTACCACGCCGCCCGCGTCGTTGGCCCACCAGTTAGTGTACGTCAGCGGGCCAAAGACCTGCACCACCATCGACAGGATGCCGGCAATCGTTTTTCGCCCTTGATATGGCTTGTAGACCGCGGGGGAACGAAAAACGGCGTCATCTGTAAACATCATCGCCATGCCGCGCAGGTCGTCCCGGGCGACTACATCCTCCCACGCAGCCATGAAATCTTTGTATCGCTGATCCATGAACGATTCTCCTTGATCGGGTGTATTTGCAGGTCATGGTGCCATATCTGGCGCACTTCGCCAAACCAGTCGGCTCAGGTCTGAAGACTCCGCCAGCGCGTCAATGGAAGCGCGATTGCTGCTCACATACGTCAGTCAGGGTAAACTCCGGGAAGAAAAGAAACACGCGAAACCAAAGGAGCAGCTTCCAATGAACCTACAACTTACTGGCATTCACCACCTGACAGCCGTCACTGCGCAGGTGCGCCGCAACCTACAATTCTATACCGACACGCTGGGCATGCGGCTGGTCAAGCGACGGTCAACCAGGACGATGTCAGCGCGTATCATCTCTTCTACGCCGACGGGCTGGCCAGCCCTGGTAGCGACCTGACCTTCTTCGACTGGCCCCACGTTCCCGCAGAAAGGCGCGGCCGCCAGAGCATCACACGCACCGGTCTACGGGTTGACAGCCGCGCGACACTGGACTGGTGGGCTGATCGGCTGGACAGCAACGGCGTGATGCACAGCGGGATCGCCGAGCGAGACGGCCGCGCTGTGCTGGATTTCGAGGATTTCGAGGGCCAACGTCTGACGCTCCTTGCAGAAGTGCCGGCCGGCGATGCCCATCCCTGGGAACGCAGCCCGGTGCCGGCTGAGCACCAGATTCGCGGCCTCGGCCCGATCACCATGACCGTCACGCGGCTGGAACCGCACCGACCGCGTCCTGACGCAGGTGATGGGATTGCGCAAGGAGCGCACCTACCCCGATCCCGAGCAACGAGCAGCAGACCGTCCACGTCTTCGCGATGGGCAAGGGCGGCGCGGCGGCCGAGTTGCACGTTGCGGTGCGGCCGGATCTGCCCGTCGTGCACGGCCGGGCGCGGGCGGCGTGCATCACGTCGCCTTCCGTGTGTCCACCGTTGGCGCAGCACCAGGAATGGGAACGGCACCTGACCTCGCTGGGCATCGGCAGACCAGCGGCATCATCGACCGCTACTACTTCCGCAGCATCTACTTCCGCGAGCCGAACGGCATGCTCTTCGAGCTGGCGACCGACGGCCCCGGCTTCGACGTCGACGAGCCGATGGAGACGCTGGGCGAACGGCTGGCGCTGCCCCCGTTCCTCGAACCGCACCGTGCGCGAGATCGAGGTGCAGCTCAAGCCGCTGAACTGACGGTCATCTATTCGACGGACGCTGTCAAAATCCCTTCACGGCAAGGTTGCCAAGATATTCCGCCAGAGGATATGCCAACGCGCTGAAGTCTTGCCAGCGATCGCAAGAGCTTCGGCCGCCGACTGATGAAAGAACCGCGGATTGGAAGAAGATCGCGGATTGCCTCTAATCCGTGTCTCCCTTCAATCCGCGGTTCTGCGGTTTGAAAGCCGCCTTGTCCCCTCCGTTGCCCCGTAACTAACCGGCGCCTTCACGAGATTGCCGGCAGAATCAACGACGCGTCCCGGTCCAATCAGACCTTCAGAGTCCGGCCACGGCCGGGATGATCTCCCTGGCAAAGGTTACCAGCGGCTCGATCTTGTAAACATCCGGCATGTTGAAGATCGCATGGCTGAAACCCATCGCAGACAGATCCTGAATGCGCCTGATGACACCGTCTACGGTATCCTTGCCCGAAAGATGCACAGTGCCGAGGGTTGTTTTCTCCACGGTGTCGTAGTCGCGTCCCAGATCCTCGCAGTGGGCTTTGAGGGTATCGAGCGCCGTCTGCATGTTCTGTGTGCCGACCCAATCGCCGATGTTGCACGCATCGGCATATTGAGCCACCATGCGCAGCGTCTTCTTCGGGCCGGTGCCGCCGATCATGATGCGCGGATGCGGCTGTGAGAGCGGACGCGGATTGTTGGTGATCGCAGGGGCCGAAAGATGGGTGCCTTCGAAAGAAGTCTCATCGCCAGCCCAGAGCGCCTTCGCCAGCCTCAGATTGTCCTCCAGCAACTCGAAGCGCTCGGACGTTGACGGGTAGGGAATACCAAAACCTCTCGCTTCATCCTCGTACCATCCCGCACCGATGCCCAGATAGGCCCGCCCGCCGGAGACAATATCCAGCGTGTTGACCATCTTCATCAGCACCGAGGGATGGCGATAGATGACGCCCGTCACCAGCGCGCCGAGATAAGCTCGTTCCGTCAGCCCGGCAAGGTAGCCGAGCGTGGTGTAGCTCTCCAGCATCGGGTCGGTGTATTCTTCGCCGAACAACCCCTTGATCTGGTAGTAGTGGTCCATCACCCAGAAACTATGAAAGCCCGCATCCTCGGCGGTGGTGACGATTTCCTTCAGCTTGGGCCGGATGGCGGCCGCTCCGCCGGGATACTTGAAAGAGGGAATTTGCAGTCCAATGTCCATGGTCAGTCTCCTGTGTGATACTGTGGGTCGCTGACGTGTTCCAGCCAGTCGACGGCTTTACCGTCCAGATATTCATGAATGGCGATATGACTTATCGCGGTGGTAGGTGTGGCGCCGTGCCAGTGCTTTTCACCGGGCGCAAACCGGACCACATCGCCAGGATACACTTCCTCAACCGGGCCGCCCCAGCGCTGCACCCGGCCACAGCCGGCGGTGACAATCAGGGTCTGCCCCAATGGATGGGTGTGCCACGCCGTGCGCGCGCCCGGCTCGAAGGTGACGCATGCGCCGCCCACGCGGCCCGGTTCGGCGGCGTCAAACAGCGGATCGATCCTCGCAACGCCGGTGAACCAGTCAGCGGGGCCTTTGGCAGAGGGTTGTGAACCAATTCGTTTGATTTCCATCTCGTTACGCCTTTCGTTTACCAGGCATAAGCCTTCGGCGCTTCGCCTCCAGGGCCGGGGAAGATCGCATCCAATGCCTTGAGGGTTTCGTCGTCGAGTTGAATGCTGGCGGCGCGCACCGCGCTTTCCAGTTGTTCCAGGGTGCGCGGGCCAATGATCGGAGCAGTTACAACGGGGTTGTGCAGCAGCCAGGCCAGCGCAACCTCGCCGGGGGGATGCCCGATCTCTCTGCACAGGCTCTCGTATTTCTCCAGTTGTCCACGCTTGGCCTCGACCTCCTTGGCGAAATCCTCGTTCGTGCGACGACCCGAGTTCATATTTTTCGCAGCGCTCCGCCCAATAGCCCGCCTGCCAGAGGGCTCCAGGGGATCAGCCCCAGGCCATAGTGGCGGCAGGCGGGAATCACCTCCAGCTCGATCATGCGGTTGTCCAGATGGTAGATGCTCTGCTCGCTGACCAGTCCCATCAGGCCCCGTTTGGAGGCTTCCTGGCAGGCGGTGGCGATGTCCCAGCCGGCGAAATTGCTGGAACCGACGTAGACGACCTTCCCTTGCTTGACCAGCGCGTCGAAGGCCTGCCAGATCTTCGTCCCAGGGACATGCTCGATCGATATGGTGCATCTGATAGAGGTCGATCCAGTCCGTTTGCAGGCGTTTCAGGCTGCCTTCGCAGTGTTTGCGGATCTTGTAGGCGCTCAGGCTGCGGCCATCGCTGTTCACTTCCGGCAGATTCGCCTTGCGGTCCACGGGATTGAAGACCTTGGTCGCCAGGACCACGGCATCGCGCCGTCCGCCGCCCTGAGCGAACCAGCGCCCGATGATTTCCTCGGTCAGGCCATGTTCCACGCTCCAGCCGTAGACATCGGCGGTATCGAAGAAATTGATCCCCAATTCCAGAGCCCGCTCCATGATGGCAAAGCTATCTTCTTCGGACGTGTGCCATCCAAAGTTCATCGTTCCCAGGCACAGGTTGCTGACCAGCACCCCATGCTTTCCAAGTCGTTTGTGCGATACGGACATTGTTGTCTCCTTCTCGTGAAAATGTTCGTTTTGCCGCCAACCAGGATGGTTTCTATGCCGGCGTGAAATGTAAATCGTGAATCGTGAGAAGACGCTGCTGAAAAGCTACGGGTAACAATTCACGTTTCACGCATCACGCCGCAAAATCAGAGCCATCTGGCAACAACCCTAATATCGGTGCCCGACCACGCTGATCTGCGACATTGCATCTCTGATTTCGCTGAGATCGGTTGCTGTCAATTCGATGTTCAGTGCACCCAGGTTCTCGTCCAGGCGGTGCAGCTTGCGCGTCCCGGGAATGGGCACGATCCAGGGCTTCTGCGCCAGCAGCCAGGCCAGGGCAATTTGTGCTGGCGTGGCCTCATGTTGCGCGCCGATCCGTTCCAGCAGATCGATCACCACCCGGTTGGCCTCAATCGCTTCATCTGTGAAGCGAGGATTCTTGTAACGAATATCGTTTTCGGCGAAGTTGGATTCTTTCGTGACCTTGCCGGTCAGGTAGCCACGGCCCAACGGGCTGTAAGGTACCAAACCGATGCCAAGCTCTTCGCAGGCTGCCAGGACGCCGTTTTCCTCGATCTCTGTCCACCAGATCGAATACTCGCTCTGAAGCGCCGCTACCGGCTGCACCGCGTGAGCGCGGCGGATTTGCTCGGCGCTGGACTCGGAAAGCCCGAAGTGCCTGACCTTGCCCTCCTGAATCAGGTCTTTCACTGCGCCCGCCATATCCTCGGTCGGCACATTCGGATCGGGTCGGTGCTGGTAGAACAGGTCGATGGTCTCGACGCGCAGCCGTTTGAGCGATTCTTCAGCAACCCGCCTGATCTGCTCGGGGCGACTGTCCGTTCCGTACTTGGTATAGGGGCCCTCCTCAGGACCATGCCTCCAGCCGAACTTGGTGGCAATCATCACCTGGCCGCGGAACGGCTCCAGCGCCTCGCCCACCAGTTCCTCGTTGGTAAACGGGCCGTACACTTCGGCGGTGTCGAAGCAGGTAACGCCGCGTTCGACCGCCATGTGGAGGAAAGCGATCATCTCCTGTTTGTCGGTTGGATGGTCGCCAAAGCTCATGCGCATACAGCCAAGCCCTAGCGCCGAGACTTCCAGGCCGCTGTTCCCAAGTATTCGCTGTTGCATCTCCTGAACTCCTGTGTCTGATGGGCGGGTTGGGTCACGATCAACAATTCATCCCCGTTGCCATGGATCGAAATCGGCCCGTTCGCCACTCAGTGTATTCTACCACAGTGGAGTACATCACGGTATAACGATCCTCACCAATGGCTGAACGACTCTGCGCACGACAGGCTTTCATGCAAGATCACCCCATCAGCGTTGGAACGTTGACGGGGTGATCCTGATTTCAACGCCGCGTAATGCTGTTCTCGGCTTCTTAGTGGACGGCACGAAAACTCAAGACAAGCTTGAATACAATCCCAGGCCGGCGTCTGTACCGGAAAATGCCGGCTATTCGTTTAACCTTGTGCTGCAAAGCAACATCCTTTCGGGAAACAGGGAGGTGCCTCATGCACCACAAACTCAGTGCAATACTTGTGACGGTAGTATTGCTCATCATGTCCGTGACCACTGTCGCGGCTGCGCCTTGCACGTTCGGCGCGGTTTACGACCCAACCTGTGACGTCAATCAGGATGGTGCCATCAACGTACTCGACATCCAACTCACCGCCGGCCATTGGGCCCAGACCGGCACCTGGACCGGCGGGGGCGACAGTTGGCTGCTAACTGGCAACGCGGGAACCGATCCCTCCACTAACTTCATCGGCACGACTGATGGTCAGCCCTTGGCCATTCAGCCGGCCGGCGGATATGTCGGCATCGGCACCGATGCACCGCAGTCGGGTTTCAACGTCAACGGCACCAGTTGGTTTCAGGGCGATAACACCCCGCTGCCGGCAGCCGCGGGCAAGGGCATCGCCGTCGGGTTCGCCGGCGAACAGGGCTATATCTTTGGGTTCAACTACGCTACTTTCACGCCGAAGAACCTGCTCCTGCAGAGCCCTGGTGGCAACGTTGGCATCGGCACGCTCAGCCCGACCGGTGGCAAGCTTCATGTTGAGGCCAGCAGCGGCACGGCCATATATGGCAACTCAACGGGAGGCGTTGGGGCCAGCGGCAGTAGCAACACGAACTGGGGAGTAAACGGCTACAGCAACTCGAGCTACGGTGTAGGTGGGCGAAGTAACTCACTGATCGGAGTCTATGGTCAGTCCTATGCATCTTTCGGCGCAGGCGTGTACGGTCTGTCTGCCTACATCGGCACGCAGGGAATCGTCGATGGCAGCGATGCCAATCGCCAGGCAATCCGAGGTGACAACAATGGCAGCGCGACCGGATATGCCGGGCTGTTCTATGGCAACACATGGGTCGCCGGCACGTTGTACAAAAACGCCGGCGCGTTCCGGATCGACCACCCGCTGGACCCCGCCAACAAGTATCTCAATCACTCCTTCGTCGAGTCGCCCGACATGAAGAACATCTACGACGGTGTGGCGACCCTCGACTCCGCAGGTGCGGCGGTTGTGATCCTACCGGATTGGTTTGAGGCGCTCAACCAGGATTTCCGCTACCAACTGACAGCGGTTGGCGCGCCCGGACCCAATCTGTACATCGCCATGGAGATCAAGGACAACCAGTTCAGCATCGCCGGTGGAGCGCCGGGCATGAAGGTTTCCTGGCAGGTTACCGGCATCCGGCACGACCCCTACGCTGAGGCAAACCGCATTCCGGTCGAACAGGACAAGGCGCCCGACGAGCAAGGCAAATACATCTACCCGACCGGCTATGGCGAGTCGCCGGACAGTGTGGTACCGGTGTTGAGAAGCACTGTTGTGGCACCGACCAGTCCTGATCTGCGGCCTGTGCCCTGATTCTGGCCGGCCCACAGGCGCTCAAACAAGATCACCCCATCAACGATACAACGCTGACGGGGTGATCTTGCCTTCAAGGTCCAGCACTGTTGATGTCGGCGCGAGGCATAGTGCTCGCAGCTGCGAGACAAGACGACGCTACTTTTTGTAACATACCAGACAAATCCGAATCGAAATCGTCTTCGGGAAGAAGGTCAGGCCAGCAGGCGCTGGAAGGTGTCCTCCGCCAGTTGATCCAGCCGCTCCACGACGATGTCGGCAGCCTGAAGAGCCTCAGCGGGGTTGGTGGTGGTGACGGCAATGCAGCGCATGCCGGCGTTTTTTGCTGCTCCGACCCCGGCCAGCGCATCCTCCATCACCACGCACTGCTGCGGCGGCACGCCGATGCGATCGGCGGCGGTGAGAAAGACGGCCGGATTCGGTTTGCTGGGCAAGCCGGTACCCGAAACCACCGCGGCGAAGTACGGACGCAACTGCAGTTCGTCCAGCATCAGGTCGATGTTGGCCGGCGGCGCGGATGAAGCCAGTGCCTGGCGTGCGCCGGCGTTTCGCAGCCGCTCCAGCCAGTCCATGACACCCGGTAGCGCCCGCACGTTGCCGCGCAAGAGGTCGCGAAACAGCCCTTCCTTGCGCGCGGCGACCGCATCGACCAGAGTCGAATCGGCGGCGCCGTCGGTGAAGATGGCCATCACACCTACGTTGGTCATGCCAAAAGTGCGCCGGAACTTGTCGGCGGAAAACGGGATGCCGAACTCGGGCAGCGCCATCTGCCACGACTTATAATGGAAATCGCCCGTATCGACGATGGTGCCGTCCAGGTCCCACAGGATGCCGCAGGGGGAGGGGAGGGAGAGAGTGGAAGCCATGGTTCCAAAGCTACGTGACAAGGTGACAAGGTGAGGGGGTGACAAGGTGATCGGCGCCGGTCACCCGGTCACCCGGTCACCCGATGATCAACGCCCGTACAGCGGCCCGAAGTTCGCGCAGGCGCGGAAGTCGGCGCCCTCGCGGTCGGCGGTGCCGAAGGCGTTCCAGGCGCTGGGGCGGAAGATGCTGCTCCTCGGCCACGTTGTGCATGTAGACCGGGATGCGCAGCATCGAGGCCAGCGTGATCAGATCGGCGCCGATATGGCCGTAACTGATCGCGCCGTGGTTGGCGCCCCAGTTGATCATCACGCTGTAGACGTCGCGGAACGCGCCGCTGCCGGTCAGCTCGGGCACGAACCAGGTGGTAGGCCAGGTGGGATTGGTGCGCTCGTCCAGGACGTCGTGCACCGTCTGCGGCAGATCGACGGTCCAGCCCTCGCGCGATCTGCAGGGCCGGTCCCAGCCCGTGTACCAGGTTGAGCCGGAACATCGTGACCGGCATCCCGCCGCGCGTCAGATACCGCGTCGACCAGCCGCCGCCGCGGAAGTACTCGACCATGGAGGGGTGCCAGGTAGTGGCCTGCAGGCAGCGGGCCGCCTCTTCCGGCGTGATCTCCCAGAACGGCTTCATGGCCGGCTTGCCGTCGATCTCCTGCTGGCCGGTGCCGTCGAGCGTCGCCGGGCCGGAGTTGATCAGGTGCAGGATGCCGCCGGCCGCCGGCCCGTCCAGCTGGTGGCCGGTGACCCGCTTGACCGCCTCGGGACTCCAGTAGGTGCGCACGTCGGCGAAGATCTGCGCCGTGTTGGTCAGCAGGTGGCCGAAGAGCATGCAGATGCCGTTGAGCGCGTCGTTTTCGGTGGCGACGATGTAGGGCGCGCGCATGCCGTTCCAGTCGAAGGAGGTGTTGAGGATCGCCTCCAGAAAGTCGCCGTTGGGCAGGTGGTCGGTCCACTGGCGCTGCCCCTGGAAGCCGGCGGCGATGCGCGTTGTGGCCCAGCGCTTCTTCGCCGAAGCCCAGCTCGGCCAGCCTCGGGTTGCCGACCATCAGGTCGCGCGCGATCAGCGCCATCTTGACCGAGTACTGCCCAGGCCGTTGTCCAGCTGCTCGCGGCTGTGCTGCAGGTGCGGGTGGGTTGTAGTCCTTGCCCTTCGGCCAGTTGGCGTTGCACCCAGGCCAGCGCCGCTGCGAACTCCTCCGGGTCGTAGATGGCGCGGTCGATGCGGCGCGCGACCTCGGTCATGTCCATCGCCTCGACCCGCATGCCGAGCGTACTGCTCGAACAGCGTTTGATCGACGATCGAACCGGCGATGCCCATCGAAGTGCCGCCGATGGAGAGATAGGACTTGCCGCGCATGGCGGCCACGGCCAGCCCGGCGCGCGCGAACTGGATCAGCTTCTCGGCCACGTCCGCGGGAATTGTCTGATCGCTGCTGTCCTGCACGTCGCGGCCGTAGATGCTGAACGCGGGCAGGCCTTTCTGGGTGTGACCGGCCAGCACGGCCGCCAGATAGACCGCGCCCGGCCGCTCGGTGCCGTTGAAGCCCCAGACCGCCTTGGGCAGTGTGCGGATCCATGTCCATGGTCTCGGAGCCGTAGCACCAGCACGGGGTGACGGTGAGGTCGAGACCCCGACGCCCTCGCGACCGAAACTTCTCGGCGCAGGCGGCCGCCTTCGGCCACGCCGCCGATGCGTGCCGTCGGCGATCACGCACTCGACCGGCAGGCCGTTGGGATGGCGCAAGGTCGTCGGTCAGCAGTTGCGCCACGGCCTGCGCCATGGCCATGGTCTGGTCTTCCAGCGACTCGCGCACGCCGCCCAGCCGGCCGTCGATGGTGGGACGGATGCCGATCTTGGGCGGCTGGCCGGCCAGCCGGTGCTTTGGAGGATTGAGTTCGAATTCACTCACGGGTTAGTTTCCCTTCCAATCGATGAATGGTGAATAGTGAAATGGTGAATGGTTAACGTCCGGTCTGCGAAACGCTCCGATCATTAGCCATTCACCATTCACCATTCACGAATTAACCATTAGTCTGCCCCAACGCGCCATAGCGCCCATACTTGTGCGCGGCGCGTGTCATGGCGACGAAGTTCTGCGGCGGGATGCCTTCCATGATGCTGGTCGAGGAGCCGAGGACGTAGCCGCCGCCGGGGCCGAGTTTTTCGCAGTAGGCGCGCACCCGCTCATCGATCTCGTCGGTGCTGCCGTAGGCCAGCAGGACGGTGGGGATGTTGCCGACCAGCGTGAAGCGTTGGCCCCACTGCTGCTTGATGGCAAAAATGTCGTTGGACTCCGGCTCGAATGGGTGAACAATGTCGAAGCCGATGTCGTCCAGGATCGGCAAGATCTTGTCCATCTTGCCGTCGGTGTGATAGGCCACCAGCTTGCCTTTGCCTTTGGCCGGCGCGATCAACCGTTTCATGCGCTGCGGGAAGATCTCCAGGAACATGTTGGGATGGATCATCAGGCCGGCGTTGTGGCCGATGTCGTCGTTGACCAGGACAAAGGCCAGTTCATCGGCGAACTCATCGCAGACCGCCTGCATCACCTTCTCCTGGTGATCGAGCAGGATGTCCATCAGCTTCTCCAGAAAGGGCCGGTTGTCGTAGAACATCAGGAAGGAGTCGCTGACGCCGACGGCCAGCATGGCGCTGTCGAAGAAGGAGGTGAAGTTGGCAAAGACGCCGACGCCTGTGCCCTGAGCCGCTTTCAGATAGCGCTCCAGATAGCGCAGCTGCGCGTCGACCGGCTGCGGGCGGATCGAGGTTGACCAGATCGGCTTCGCACTTGATCGAGCCATCGACGTAGTGCTCGGTGCCGTCGGACGCCATGCGCATGATGTTGTTGGGCCGCCAGTTGAAGTTGCAGACCACGGCATCCATGCCCAGCCGGCCGGCGAACTCGACGTGATCCTCAGGCGTGATCGACTGGCCGCCCAGCGCGGCATCGACGATGTCGTAGTCCAGCTTCTTTTCCAGGACGTACTCGAACACCGTCTGGCTGGTAACCCAGAACTCCAGGTGCGGGATGCGATCCGGTTCCTCGTGGCGCATCGCCTTGAGCAGTCGGTTGACGTCGGACCTGTCGTAGGCGTTGGGTTCGCTCATTGTGTCTGGTCCTTTGGAAGTACAAATCAAAGAAGTCCGGTTTCACCGAAGAAACCGGACTTCTGAAAGCCTGCGTTATGACAATCCCATCAACGCACGCGCAGCGCGGGCAGCGCTGCCGGCGTCGGCTGCAAAGCCGTCGGCGCCGATCTTGTCGGCGAAGTCGTCGGTGATGGGCGCGCCGCCGATGATGACCTTGACCTGATCGCGCACCCCTGCCTCAGTGAGGGCAGCGAGTGTGGCCGGCATCGACTTGGTGGTGGTAGTCAGCAGCGCAGACATGCCGACGATGTGCGGCTGGTGTTCCCTGACCGCATCGACGAACTTCTGCGGCGGCACGTCGGTGCCGAGGTCGATCACCTCGAACCCGGCGCCTTCCAGCATCATGCCGACCAGATTCTTGCCGATGTCGTGCAGGTCGCCGTGAACCGTGCCCAGCACGACCTTGCCGACGGTCTCGACGCCAGCTTCGACCAGCAAGGGCCGCAGAATGACCATGGCGGCTGCCATGGCGCGCGCCGAGATCAGCATCTCGGGGACGAATTTCTCGCCCTCCTCGAACAGCGCGCCCACCTCGGCCATAGCCGGGATGCAGGCGTCGTTCAGGATGGCCTGGGGAGTCTCGCCGTTGGCAAGCGCCGCTTGGACAGCGGCTGAAGCGCCAGGGGCATCGCCGTCAAGAACGGCATCGTAGATCGTATCGAGGTCCATGGGGTGTACTCCGTGTATTTTATGTTGGGCCGACTAGCCCTTGATTGCGCCGAACGTCAGCCCTTCGGTCAGCCGGCGCTGGATCAGAATTACAAAGATAATCGCGGGGACAATCATCAAGACAGACATAGCGGTCATGCCGCGCCAGTCAACGGTGAACTGGCTGGTGAAGTCGTAGAGGCCGACCGGGAAAGTCTTGGATTTGGGGGTCTTGGTGATCAGGCTGGCAATCTGGTACTCGTTCCAGGCGGCCAGGAAGGCGAAGATGCCGGCCGCGGCCACACCTGGCAGCGCCAGCGGCAGGTCGATGCGCCAGAAGGCAGTCCAGTAGCCGCAGCCGTCGATGTAGGCCGACTCGTCCAGTTCCTTTGGTATTTGCCGGAAGAAGCCGTCCATCAGCCAGACGGTAAACGGGATGTTGACTGCCGTGTAGACCAGCGCCAGACCAACGGTCGTGTCAACCAGCCCGTAGTGACGCATCACCAGGAACAGCGGCAGCCCCAAAGCGACGCCCGGCACCGCCCGCGAAAGCATAATGCCGAGGAAGACGGTCAGATGCAGCCGGAAGTCAAAGCGAGAAAAAGCATAGCCGGCCATGGTGCCGACCGAGAGAGCGACCGCTGTCGACAACAACGCGGTGAAGGAGGAGTTGCGCAGGTACTCCATCACCGGCACGCCGGAAGCATACTCCGGGTTAAGCCCAAACAGCGCTCCAAAGGCATCCAGCGTCAGCTTCCTGGGAATCCAGACCGGCGGCGTGACGTTGATCTCGTTGCCAGGGCGAAAAGCCGTAAAGACAATCCAGATGGCGGGCAGGGCGAAGATCAGCAGGACAGTCACAGCGGCGATATCGATCAGCCACTTCTGTGCTTTGCGCTTGCTCCATCGGCGGCGGCGGGGTTTTGGCATCGCTTCGGTCATTAGTACACCACCCTGGATTTGATAAGCTGCCGGAACAGGTACAGCGTGAAGACCACACCCAGAACGACGCCGATCATCGACATCGCGCTGGCCAGGCCATATTGCGAGTTGCGCGTGGCCAGACGTCCGGCATAGGTCCAGATCATTTCGGTACGGTGAGCCGGCCCGCCGCCGGTCATGATGCGCACGATGTCGTAGGCCCGTGCGATGTCCAGCGAGAGCACCGTCAGGGCGATCAGCGTGAATGGCCTGAGCAGTGGCATGGTGATATGGCTGAACTTCTGCCAGGCGTGCGCGCCATCCATCTCCGCCGCCTCGAACACCTCGCGCGGCAGCGACAGCGTGCCCGCCAGCAGGATGATGGTCATCATCGGTACGTTCATCCAGATGGTGGCGATCATGATCGAGATCATGCCGGAGGGCACGTCGACCAGCCAGGGTTTGGGCGACTGTATGACATGCAAGGCGATCAAAGCATTGTTGACCAGACCGACGGTGGCGTTGAAGAACCAGGCAAACTGGAAGCCTACCAGAACCGGCGCGAACATCATCGGGATCATCAGCAACGTGCGCATGATCCCTTGTCCGCGCGATACCTGCGCCATTAGCTGCGACAACCCCAGGGCGATTAAGTAGCTCAGGTTGACAGTGACGGCCAGGAAGATGACCGTATTGCCGATGGAGCGCCAGAAGATCCGGTCGCCCAGCAGCTTGCCGTAGTTGCGGAACATCGTGTCCACGCTGAACACCAGCGTTTTCTCCGGTCGCAGCAGGTTGTACGGCGTGAAGCTGAGGTAGAGCGAATAGATCATGGGATAAGCCACGACCACCAGGATGATGATCACAGCCGGCGCGATGAGCATCAACGGAAAGCGACTCTGGCGACGATAGAATTCGCCGCGATCACGTTTGGCTTTTTGCACTGCCGGGGCTATCGGGGTTTCGGCGGTTTCGAATTCGGTCATTGGCTTGCTCACAGTGGCTTGGAACTTGGGTTGCCATCCCGGCAGCGCAGATGCGCTGCCGGGATGGCGGAACTCAGACAGAACGGCTACTGGTAATAGCCTGCTTCGTCCATCAACTGGCGCGTCTGATCGACGGCCTCGGTCAGGCCTTCATCGACCGTCATGTCACCAAGAATGATGCTCTGCAAGGTCGGGTACCACAGATTGGTGAAGGAAATCCAGTCGGCGAACAGCGGCGGCGTGAAGAAGTCGTCAGAGATCTGCAGTTGGGCAACTTCCAGGCGCTTCTTGTCCAGCGGAACATCCGACGCCGAGGCATCGGCGATTATGCGCGCCCACACGTCATCGCGCACGGGTAGCAAACCCAGTTTCGCCTCGTCGTACGCGACCTTCTCAGAGCTAAGGTACTTGATCAGTTGCGCGGCAGCTTCCTTGTTCTCGGCGGCCTTGGGGATCGAGAAGGCATGCGCGCCGGCCCAGCCGGTGTGGATGTCGCCAGCCGCACCCGTCGGTCCGCGCATCAGGTCGAACTTGCCTGCCACCGCACAGCTATCCGGATCCTGGAAGTAGCTGTACCAGCCGTACCACTCCAGGTAGAACGCGACCTTGTCGTCACAGAAGTTCTGCGCCACTTCGGGCCAGAGCAAGTTGGGCGTGTCACTGGGAATCGCACCGGCGTCGTACAGGTCCTTCATCCACTGCGCCGTCATCTTGCCAGCGTCCGAGTTGAAGATCGGCTCGAAGTTCTCATCGAAGTAGTTGCCGCCGTTGGCTACCAGCAGTTCGTAGAACCGACCGGCCAGCGCCTCTTCCTTGCCGGCGAACTCGGTGCCGTAATCGACCGCCCCTTCGGCCACGAAGAACTCGGCCATCTGCTGCATTTGCTCGATGGTCTCGGGCGGCGCCAGCGGGTAGCCGTACTCCTCCTGGAACTTGGCCTGCAGGTCGGCGTCGCCGAACAGGTCGGTACGATAGTGCATCGCACTGATGTCGGCATGGCGCGGGATCAACTGCAACGCGCCGTCGATGATGGCCGCCTTGATGATGGCCGGGCTGAAAACCGCCAGTTCTTCAGGTGTGAAGTACTGGTTGAGATCCTCCACGAACGGCGTGTACTGGCTCATGAACGACGTATGGTTCCAGGCCACGTCGAAGTCCACCGTCCCGGCGGCGTAGTTCTGCTTCAGGTAGCGGTCGATCTCGAAGCCGTCGCCCAGGAAGACAGTCTCAACCTTGGCGCCGGTCGCCGCCTCGAAGTCCTTGATCTCGTCATACATGGCCTCATAGGGCTGGCCGCCGATGTTGGCCATGCGGATGGTGATGCCGCTGAGGTCCTGGTCGAGACCGGCAGTTTGGGGTTCACCAGCCGCGGGAGCTGCCGGAGCAACCGCCGGTTTTTCCAGCGTTTGCTGCGACTCGCCGGCGGCGTAGTAGCCTGCCTCATCCATCAACTGGCGCGTCTGATCGACGGCCTCGGTCAGGCCTTCTTCGACTGTCACGTCGCCAAGAATGATGCTCTGCAGGGTCGGGTACCACAGGTTTGTAAAGGAAATCCAGTCGGCGAACAGCGGCGGCGTGAAGAAGTCCTCGGAGATCTGCTGCTGGGCAACTTCCAGTCGCTTCTGGTCCAGCGGAACATCGGACGCGGATGCATCCTCAATGACAAGGCTCCACACGTCGTCGCGCACCGGCAGCAGGCCCAGCTTGGCCTCGTCGTAGGCGACTTGCTGCGACGAGAGGAACTTGATCAGTTGTGCCGCGCCCTCTTTGTTCTCGGCGGCCTTGGGGATCGAGAAGGCATGCGCGCCGGCCCAGCCGGTGTGGATGTCGCCAGCCGCGCCCGTCGGTCCGCGCATCAGGTCGAACTTGCCTGCCACCGCACAGCTATCCGGGTCCTGGAAGTAGCTGTACCAGCCGTACCACTCCAGGTAGAAGGCGACCTTGTCGTCGCAGAAGTTCTGCGCCACTTCGGGCCAAAGCAAGTTGGGCGTGTCACTGGGGATCGCGCCGGCGTCGTACAGGTCCTTCATCCACTGCGCCGTCATCTTGCCAGCCTCAGAGTTGAAGATCGGCTGGAAGTTCTCGTCGAAGTAGTTGCCGCCGTTGGCTACCAGCAGTTCGTAGAACCGACCGGCCAGCGCCTCTTCCTTGCCGGCAAACTCGGTACCGTAATCGACCGCCCCTTCGGCCACGAAGAACTCGGCCATCTGCTGCATCTGCTCGATGGTCTCGGGCGGCGCCAGCGGGTAGCCGTACTGCTCCTGGAACTTGGCCTGCAGGTCGGCGTCGCCGAACAGGTCGGTGCGATAGTGCATCGCACTGATGTCGGCGTGGCGCGGGATCAACTGCAACGCGCCGTCGATGGTGGCCGCCTTGATGATGGCGGGGCTGAAAGCCGCCAGTTCCTCAGGTGTGAAGTACTGGTTGAGATCCTCCACGAACGGCGTGTACTGGCTCATGAACGACGTGTGGTTCCAGGCCACGTCGAAGTCCACCGTCCCGGCGGCGTAGTTCTGCTTCAGATAGCGGTCGATCTCGAAGCCGTCGCCCAGGAAGACGGTTTCCACTGTGGCGCCCGTCTTTTCCTCGAACAGCTTGATCTGGTCGTACATGGCCTCATAGGGCTGGCCGCCGATGTTGGCCATGCGAATCGTCTGGCCGGTCAGGTCCTTGTCCAGGCCGGCATAGCTGGCCCGGCCATCGGGACCCATCATAGCGTCGGCGGGTTCGGCGGGTTCGGCGGGCTGGGCGGCAGGCGCTTCAGTTGCAGCCGGCGCCGCGGGCGCTTCAGTTGCAACCGGCGCGGTAGTCGGCTCAGGGGTGGCCTGGCTGCCGCAGGCTGAAATGAACAGCGATGCGACAATCAGCAATGTGAGCAAAGTCCAGTGTGTGCGATTGGGTTTCATCTGGGGTGTCCTCCTTGACACGATTCGGCAAGCATGATCTTCGGCGTAGCTCACGTGGTCACCAACGTTGTGACCGGTTGATCGAACTTGGTAGCAAAATCACTTCATCTACTTCTCCTTGTTGACCCGAAAGCATCATGTTGAACCGCGTTGGTTCAATGCGTTGATCTTCTCTACCCAGGCAGTCACCATCACTTGCCACATACGATATCCTGCCTCGACATTGGCGTGAACGGCCTGGCTCTTGGACGTTCTGGTGTACCAGGGAGCACCCGCTGCCAGTCTGTTAGAGTCGACAAGCTCCGTGTGGATGGCCATGATCAACGACGTCTCGAAGAAGCCAGCATGGTCGGCCATTTCGACGCCCTGCTCGACGGCCAGTGGCAGAATCGACGGCCAGACCTGGATGCGCTCGAAGGTGTTGTCGGTGGGATCCAGCGGCGCTCTGCCCCACCAGCCGTCGCCGCGCTCGGCGTAAGTCAGCTCGAAGGTGACCTCAGCAGCTGCCTGGCGAATTGCCAGCAACTCGGGACCGTCCAACCCTTGATGGTGGACAGCGACGATGATCCAGCGAAAACCCATCTTCCAGAAGGCCGTGAGCACATCCTTCACATGACGGCCAAACCGTTCGGTGGACACATCGACGGACCCTTGCTGCGGCCCACTGACGGCATAGCTGGCCGGGCCATACCAGAAAGGTGGAGCCACAACGCACCGTGTCTGCTCAGCCACCTGCCGCAGCAATTCCTCGGCCAAAAGCGTATCGACGCCCAGCGGCAAGTGCGGACCGTGGTATTCAACACAGCCGGTCGGTATCAGCAGCGGTAAGCCCTGGTCCAGGGCATCACGCAATTGGTGAGGAAGAAGATGATGCAGGTACATCGTTTCAGTCATCCACTACCGGTAATCGAAATCCCGGATATCTGGTTACCAACCGTCAGTTCAGGTCGGGCAAGTCATACTCGCCAAGCTGAAGCGGATAGTTGCCATACTCGCGCACCAGCTTGACCACGTAATCGTAGCGTTCGCCGGATACATTGGTGGGCACGGAATGGTCGGACTGGAAGATCATGCCGCCGCCCTTGGCTGCATTGAGCTTGCGCAGCACGATGCCCTTCAGTTCCTCCTCGGGCGCGTCTGCCCACTCCATGACGTTCATGTTGCCAACAAAGCCTAGTTGGTGGCCGTACTTGCGCCGCAAATCGACAACATCCAGGCCGGCCTTGGCCTCCAGCGGGTTATAGCCGTCGATACCCATCTCGATGAAGTCGGGAAAGACGCGCGTCGCGTTGCCGCAGCCGTGGTAGATCACCGGCAGGCCAGCCTCGTGGCAAACGTCCACCATGGCTTTGAGGCCCGGCTTGAAGTAACGCCGCCAGTAGTCGGGCGAGAAGAACATGTCCTTCTTGTAGGCAATGTCGCCCCAGATCACCATGCCGTCCAGCAAGCCACCGGCTGCCTCGATCTGCGCCTTGCAGATCTCCAGCGCGAAGGCGTTGGTGCGCTCGATGAATGCGCCGAAGCGCTCCGGGTAGAGCGCGATCATCAGCATGTTGGTTTCCGGGCCGACGATGCGTGTCATGTACTCGTTGGCTTCGCAGACGCTGCCAAACACGGCAAAGTCGCGGTAGATCGACTTGACGGTGTCCATCCAGGCCGGCGAGTTGCGGGCGTAACCATCACCCACACCGGCGATCTGGTTGTCGCCGGCACTGAAATACCGGCGCTCGTCCCAGGGATCCTCGAAGGTGTAGGCGTCAATCTGCTCGATGGTCTTGGTTTCCCAATCCAGCCACTGGGGCATGGGATCGGCAAACTTCTTGCGGATCACCGCGTTGAAGCCGGTTTTGACGATCACCTCCTCCTGGTTTTCGGTCAACACCTCAAACGGGCGGACGTGGGGATCCATGTTGGGAATGGTGACCTGCCAATCCAGGTCGTAGTACTTGTAGACATCGGCATCGGCGGGCAGGCCCAGGTCTTCGCGCCAGCGCTCCAGAAAGCTGCCCCAAAAGAAATCGCTGATCGGCACGCGGTCGGCTTCCTGTTGGTTCAGCGCCTTGCGCATCCGGTCGACTTTGGCGAGGGCGTTGGGTGTTCGTTCCATGGTCGGTATCCTTGTGAGTTCGTGCGATAGTTCGGTAGTGTGGTAGCCCGGTAGTACGATGGTGCGTCAGTTCACGGTCAGGGAAAAAGGGTGGCAAATCGGTTGGAGCACTGAAACAACGGTGAAGCGGGCATGAGTGGCGACATATGCCGGAAGCGGCCCTCGCTTCGCAGCCACGCGACCAGACTACCGCACTATCACACTACCGAACGCACGCACTAATCCGTGTGAAACACTTCCTGCATCGTCGCCCACCACTCGCCTTCGGCGCGGGTCGCGATGGGCTGTTGCATCGGCATCATGATGTCCCACCACTCCTGCGTCTTCGGGTCGGCGGCCATCTTGGCCATGTCAGCGTCGAAATCGTCGCCGACATACTCGAAGTACGCGAACAGCATGTGGTCCTTCAGAAAGATCGAGTAGTTGCGGATGTTGCATTGCCTGATCATGTCGAGAATCTCAGGCCAGACCGCTGCATGGTAGCGGACATACTCCTCAAGTTTCTCCGGCTTGACGCCGATCAACTGGCCGTAGCGTTGCATGGATAAGTCTCCTGGTGTGAGGTAAGCTATCTGGAATGATTCGTAATGCGTAATTCGTGAAGACTCTGAATGCCACTTGTCACTTGTCACGTATTACGTGTTACATAATACGTTTCACGCATACGCCCCAAATTCACGAATCGTCTCATACATCACGATCACATTCTCCACCGGGGTCTCCGGCAGCAGGTAATCGTGGCTGGGCGAGGCGATGAAGCCGCCGCCGGGTTTCATGATGTGCAGGGTGTCAATCGTGAGCTGGCGGGCTTCTTCGGCCGTGCTCTCGATCAGCCGCTGGGTATCGACACAGCCGAAGAAGGTCAGGTCCTGGCCGAAGTCGCGCTTCAGGCCGCCCAGTTCCATGCCGGTGCAGTAGGGCTGCACCGACTGGATGCCGTCCAGCCCGGTGGCGATCAGGTCCTTCATGATCACCCGCAGCGAGCCATCGGTGTGCAGCAGCACCAACTTGCCGAACTCGTGGCCCAGATCGACGAAACGCTGCAAGTGCGGGAGGACGAAACGGCGGAACAGCGGCGGGCTGAGCAGCGGCCCGGTCTGCGCGCCGAAGTCGTTGCCGATGAAATAGATGTCGATGGCATCGCCGACAGCCTCGAAAATGCGCCGGCTGACCGCCAGGTAGTAGCTGGCGGTGTAGTCCATCACGGCATGGACGATGTCAGGGTTGTCGTACATCTGGTAGATCAGCACATCGAAGTCCAGCAGGTCGATGACATCGTGCCAGAAAGGCGACCACTCGCCGCCCAGGATGGCGAACTCGCCGCCCCATTGCATGGCATCGGCGCGGATCTGCGAGACATCGATCCAGTCGGGGTCCGGCCACGAGTAGGCGTGAACATCGGACAGCGTCGCGCGCTTGAGCGGATTGACGAGCGGCATACCATAGCCGTAGCCATGGCGCTCGATGTCGAACGGTGAGCGCCAGGTGACGCCGGGCGACAGCATCTGATCCGGGCTGCGTTCAGGCGGACCGGCGTAGCGGCTGAACACACGGCGGAAGTCGTCGCCCAGATAGCGCAGCAGCGCCTCGTCGTCCGCCAGCGAAAGATACTCGCAGGCCAGTTGCTTCCACTCCGGCGAAGCGCCCAGCCACACCGGCACACGGTCCGGTTCCTGATGGCGGAAGGTTGTCAACACACGTTGTCGTGAATTCATGGATAACTCTTGGTGGATTCTCAGCCGTCGCGATCTGGCCGGCCTGGTCATGCTCTGGCCGGTCTCGTCGCGCTCTGGCCGGTCTCAGACCGAGCCAGCACTGGCTAGCGCTGCCGGCGTCGCCGCTGGTTGACTGGCAGCCTCAGCCTGGCCCAGCCGGCCATAATGTCCGTATCGATGCACCGCGTGGATCATTGCCAGAAAATTTTCAGGCGGGATACCGTCGGTGAGTTTGGGAGCTGCGCCCAGCACGTAGCCGCCGTCCGCGGCCAGGTCCATGCACTGCTGGCGGACCCGTTCGTCGATCTCGTCCGGGCGACCATAGGCCAGCAGCAACGCCGGAATGTTGCCCGCGAAGGCAATCTTTCCCGCCCACTCCTGCCGCAGCGCTGCCAGGTCGTTGCATTCGGGGGCGATGGGATGCACGATGTCGAAACCGATGTCGTGCAGCAGCGTCATGACCTGCTCGACCTTGCCCTCACTGTGGAACGCCGCCAGCTTGCCCGATTCTTTGGCCGGCGCGATCAGCCGCTGCATCCGCGGCAGGACAGTCTCACAGAACATGCGCGGATCGATCAACAGCCCGGTTTGGTGGGCGATGTCGTCACAGACCAGCAGGAAGGCCAGCTCGTCGCCAAAGCGGTCGCAGACAGCCTGCATCACCCGCTGCTGATGGTCCAGCAGTATGTCCATCAACTTCTCCAGGAATGGCCGGTTGTCATAAAAGAGCAGCAAGCCATCGTTGACGCCCACGGCGAGCAGCGCGCTGTCGAAGAGCGAGGTGAAGTTGGCGATCACTCCGACACCGGTGCCCTGCGCGGCGCGCAGCGTGCGCTCCAGCGTGTTCAATTGCTGCGCCAGCGGCGGCGGCGGGTCCAGGTTTTCCAGGTCGGACCAGTTCCTGACTGAACCGCCCACGTAGTGTTCGCTGCCGTCGGAGGCGCGGGTGAAGACGTTGTTGGGCCGCCACGAGAAGTCACACGTCACCGCGTCCATGCCGATCCGCTGGGCAAACTCGACCTGATCCTCAGGCAACAGCGACGCAGCGGCCGCGCGGCCATTGCCCGAGCTGTGATCCAGCTTGCGCTCCAGCACGTATTCCAAGATCGGGCGATTGTTGATCCAGAACTCCAGATGCGGCACGCGATCGGCTTCCTGATGCTGGAGCACCCGCAGCAGACGGTTGACATCGGAGCGATCGCTCTCTGCCAGCGCAAGACTGCGGCGCGGCGTCCCGGCGGTTCCGCGCGAAAGGGCGGGTGTCGCCAGCCACATCAACACCGGATCAACCTTCGGCACCAGCATTTGCGGCGACTCCGGGGCGAAGGCCATCGGCAGGCTGAAGATCGAGTCGCGACCGCGCTGCAACTTGCTGCCGCAGGAGTAGCGGATGATCAAGCGCGTTGGCAGCACCACGTGACGCGGCTGCAAGGGAACCTTCGCCTCCAGACGGCTCAGCAGAAGCTGGGCAGCGTTGGCGCCGACTTCGTAGGCCGGCTGAACTGCAACGGTGAGAAACGGAAACAGGCGCGACGTGTTAGGCAGGTCGTCGAAGGAAACCAGCGCCAGATCCTGCGGCACGCGCAGCCTGCGGCGTTCTAGCTCGTCGAGCACGCCCATGGCGATGGCGTTGTTGGCAGCGAAAACGGCCGTCGGCTCGACGCCCGAATCCAGCACCTGTGCCATCATGTGCTCGCCGGAGAGCGCCTTGAACTCGCCAAACTGGACCAGCCGCGCATCCTCGGCAATGCCAGCCTCGGCCAGTGCGATGCGATAGCCCGCGACCCGATCCAGTGCCGTGGCTGTGCCGCCCGGTCCGGCCAGCACAGCGATCCGCCGATGTCCCAGCGAGACCAGATGGCTGACCAGCGCGCGTGCACCGGAGAGCGAGTCACCGATGACACTGTCTACGTCCCAACCGGAGACTTGGCGGTCGATGACCACAGTGGGGGTGTTGCGGGTGCGCAGCAGCGCCAGGTCGTCGCCGTCAGAACCGAACGGGGCGATCATCACGCCATCGACGCGCTGGCTGACCACCACGTCGAGATAGCGGAGCTGTTTGGCGGGGTTTTCGTCGGTGTTGCAGAGGAAGACGGAGTAGCCCTGGCTTTGCGCTGCATCCTCGACGCCGCGGGCGACCGTGGTCCAGAATGCGTTCTGGATGTCAGGCAGAATCAGCGCCAGCGAGTTGGTTCGCTTGGAGCGCAAGCTTTTGGCGACAGCGCTGGGCACATAACCCAGTTCCTCGATAGCTTGTTCGACGCGTTGTTGGGTGACTGAGTTGACATTGCCGACATGGTTGAGCACCCGCGACACGGTCACGGGAGAGACACCGGCAAGTTTAGCGACATCGCTGATGGTGCTCATTGTCAACTCTTGGTGGAGAGCGGCAGGGCCGCAGCGGCAAGAAGGGCGATTGAAAATCGATATCATGATATCGATTTCAGTCGCTATGATACCGGACTTTTCGCGGTTTGTCAAGAGTCAATTTGCCGCGCGTTGAGGACTGGCAGTCCTGCCCACCCAGTCGCGTCCGTCGCGAGTTTGCTGCTTCGGTATGCTGCACGGTACAATGCTGCCGCGATCAACCCGCAGCAAGGAGCGACCCATCCATGAAGCTCAAGTGCCTGGCCTGCGACGTCCTGGCCCGCCCACTCTACCTTTCCGCCGCCCATTCCCCGCACATCGTCGACATCGAGCTTTTCCCGCGCGGCCTGCACAACACGCCGGGCATTCTGCGCGGCCGCCTGCAGGAGCGCATCGACGCGGCCGCCGGCCAGGGCTACGACGCAGTGGTGATGGCCTACGGCCTGTGCGGTCAGGCTACCGCGGGTCTTACAGCGCGTGACAAACCGGTGGTCGTGCCGCGCGCGCACGATTGCATCACCATTTTCCTGGGAGGCCGTGAGCGTTACGACGCCCAGTTCGAGCAACAGCCCGGCACCTACTGGTACGCGCTGGACTACGTCGAACGCGACGACGGCACGGGCGGCAACATGGGAATGGGCGCGGGGACCGGCACGCAGGGCCAGGCGGTCTACGAAGAATACGTCGAGAAGTACGGCAAGGACAACGCCGATTACCTGATGCAAGTCATGGGCGAGTGGCAGGCGCACTACAAGCGCGCCGCCTACATCGACATGGGCGTGGGCGACGGCAGCCAGGTCGAAAACATCGCACGCACGGACGCGTCCCAGCGCGGCTGGGTGTTCGAGAAGGTCAGCGGCGACATGGTGCTGGTGCGCCGGCTGCTTTTCGGCGACTGGGAGCGTGATTTCCTGATCCTTGAGCCGGGCCAGAGCCTGAAGATGACCTACGACGAGAACGTGATCGGCTGCGTGCAGCCGTGAGAGAAACCATGCACACACCAACCGTATCCCCACCGATTTTCAACTCCGCCGCCATCGACTGGGATCGAGCATCCGCGCTTCTCCGAGATCGACATGAAGGCGCTGATCGGCTCGGCTGACAACCCGCTGGCCGGCGTCAATCTCGTGCGGGTGCCGCCCGCCGGCGTCATCGGCCGCCACATTCACGTCAGGGAGATCGAGACGATCTACGCGCTGGCCGGGCAGGGCTTGCTGGCTCTCGGCGAGACCGATCACCCCTTTGCCGCCGGCCAGATCGTCGCCATCCCCGCCGGCCTGGAACAC
The DNA here is from genome assembly GCA_963707275.1 of uncultured Chloroflexia bacterium. Lineage (GTDB taxonomy): Bacteria > Chloroflexota > Anaerolineae > JAAEKA01 > JAAEKA01 > JACKBK01. Next base: position 66,097 of record CAVPPH010000013.1, on the reverse strand, counting down.
GGACTGACCAACACGGGAACGGAAACCGTCGAACTGCTCTGCATCTTCACGCCGCCCCTCTCCTGACCTCCGACTTCTGATCTCTGACTACTGACCTCTGATTTTCCAGGAGACCCGCCATGATCCTCCCCCACGCCGACCTGCGTCACATGTTCAAGACCATGCTGCTGATCCGCCGCTTCGAGGAGCAGGCCGTCGCCTTCTTCCTCAGCGGTGAGCTGCGCGGCTCGTTGCATCCCTGCATCGGCCAGGAAGCCACAGCCGTTGGCGCGGTCATGCCGCTGCGCCGTGACGACTACCTGACCTGCACCTACCGCGGCCACGGCCAGGCCATCGCCAAAGGGCTGGACCCGAAGGAGGGCATGGCTGAGCTGCTGGGCCGGCGCACCGGCTGCAGCCAGGGCAAGGGCGGGTCGATGCACTACACCGACCTCAGCGTCGGTCTGCTGGGCGAGAACGCCATCGTCGGCGCTGGTGCCCCCATCGCGGTCGGCGCTGCTCTGCGCGCCAAACTGGACAAAACCGGCCAGGTCGCCATGTCGATCTTCGGCGACGGCGCCATCAACCAGGGCATGCTGCTGGAATCGCTCAACCTGGCGGCCGCCTGGCAGGCGCCGGTGATCTTCTTCTGCGAGAACAACCTCTACTCGGAGATGACGCCCATCAGTGCCATGATCGGCACGGCGACGCTGGCCGAGCGCGCGGCCGGCTTTGGCTGGACCACCATGACCGTGGACGGCTACGATCCCATCGCCGTCTACGACGTGACCAGCCAGGCCGCTGAACACGCACGCAGCGGCGGCGGGCCGGTCTTCATCGAGGCCATGACCTACCGTCTCTTCGGCCACATGGTCGGCGACACCGAGCCATACCGCAGCAAGGAAGAGGTGGCCGAGTGGCGTGCCAAAGACCCGATCACCGCCTTTCCGCAGCGCCTGATCGACGAGTTCGGCTTCAGCCCGGCCGAGATCGCCGAGATCGAGGCCGAAGTCGCCGCCGAGATCGAAGAGATCGGCCGCTTCGCCCTCGAGAGCCCCTGGCCGGACGTCGAGCGAGATCGCCGAGCACGTGTTTGCGTAACCGGCGCAACAGTGATCAGTAACCAGTGACTAGTCAGCGCCCAACAGCGTCACCAACCACTGTTACGCACTGATCACCGATTACTGATCACTGATCACCTTCCCCTGAAGGAGCAACTCCCATGAAGACTATCCCCATCATCGACTGCCACCAGCACCTCTGGGACCTGAGCAAGGTCGAGTATTCCTGGCTGGTGCCGGCCTATGGGCCGCTGTATCGCACCTACCTGCCGCCGGAGCTGGAACCGCAGATCGAGGAAGCCGGCGTCTCGGCCACGATCATGGTGCAGTCGGCCAACAGCTACGCCGACACGGTCTACATGCTGGACCAGGCCGACGTCTACCCCTGGATGATCGGCGTGGTCGGCTGGATAGACCTGCTCGACCCGGCCGACACCGCCAAAGCCATCGAACGCTTCAGCAAGAACCGCTATTTCCGCGGCGTGCGCCACCTGATCCACGAGGAGCCGGACCCGCACTGGCTGCTGCAACCGGCCGTTTGGGAGAGCCTGCGGCTGCTGGCCGACGCGGGATACACCTTCGACGTGGTGGCCACCAAACACGAACATCTGGAATGCCTGCCGACGGTCAGCGAGCAGGTTCCCGGCCTGCGAATGGTCATCGACCACCTGGCTCAGCCGCCCTTCCAGGCCGCTGATATGGGCCAGTGGGGCGGAGACATGAACATGCTGGCCGCGAACCCCAACATCTACGTCAAGATCTCCGGCCTCGGCACGGCCAGCGGCGACTGGGAGGGTTGGACTGCCGACAGCGTCCGCACCATCGTCCACTGGACCATCGACCTGTTCGGCGCTGAGCGCTGCATGCTGGGCGGCGACTGGCCGGTCTCGGTCCTGGCCGGCGGCTACGTCAAAGCATTCACGGCCTACAAGCAACTCCTGGCCGAGCGTTCACCAGCCGAACAGGAGCAGATCAGCTACAAGACGGCGATGGCGTTCTACGGAGTGAGGATCGGATAGAAAGGGAAAGAAGGGAAATGAGGGAAAAGGACGCCGGAGCGCGCAACGGGCCGCATCATTTTCCGGGTTTCCCTCTTTTCCTTCCTTTCCCTCATTTCCCTCTCCCCCTGTTTCCCCAGAAGGGACTTTTTCCATGCGCGAACTAACCTACGCCAAAGCCCTGCGCGAGGCGCTGATCGAAGAGATGGACCGCGACCCCAACATCCTCCTGCTGGGCGAGGACATCGGCGTCTACGGCGGCGTGTTCAAGGTTACCGAAGGGCTGCTGGACCGCTTCGGACCGGAGCGGGTCATCGAGACGCCTATCTCCGAGGCGGGCTTCATCGGCGCAGCCGTGGGGCTGGCCATGACCGGCAAGCATCCGATGGCCGAACTGATGTTCATGGATTTCGCCTTCGTCGCCGCCGACTCGATCTTCAACCAGGCGGCCAAGATGCGCTACATGTCGGGCGGGCGCGCGCATGTGCCGCTGGTCATTCGCACCCAACAGGGCGGCGGTCGCGGCAACGCCGCGCAGCACTCGCAAAGCCTGGAGACCTTCTTCACCCACATCCCCGGCCTGAAGGTGGTGCTGCCCTCGACACCCTACGACGCCAAGGGACTGCTCAAGTCGGCCCTGCGCGATCCCAACCCGGTGATGTTCATCGAGCACAAGCTGCTCTACAACACCAAGGGACTGGTGCCGGATGAGCGAGTACACGGTCCCGCTGGGCCAGGCTGACATCAAGCGGACCGGCAGCGACGTGACCCTGGTCAGTTGGTCACGCACCGTGTTACTGGCGCTGGAAGCGGCCGAACTGGCCGCACAGCAGGCATCGACGTCGAGGTGATCGATCTGCGCTGCACCGTGCCGCTGGACATCGACACGGTCGTCGCGTCGGTGAAGAAGACCGGCCGCCTGGTGGTGGCTCACGAAGCGCACCGCCGCCTGGGCGTCGGCGCCGAGATCGCCTCCCTGGTGCAGGAGCTGGCCTTCGACTATCTCGACGCACCCATTGAGCGCGTCGGCGCGCTGGACATTCCCACGCCCTACAGCAAGCCGCTGGAGGACGCGGCGCTGCCGGATGCCGCGAAGATCGTGCAAGCCATCAAGCGCGTGACATATAGTGAAACGTAATGCGTACTTCGTAATGCGTGTGGCGGAGTAACAGTGCAAATTACGCATTACGCACTACGCAACGCAGGAGCCAACCACCATGAGCGACGACCTACTCGATCTCGACTACAAACCCCACATGCCGCCCAAGACCGACTACGGCATCGGCATCGTCGGCTGTGGCGGCATTGTTCAGTATGCGGTACTGCCAACCTACAAGAAAAACGGGTTGAACGTTCTGGGATGTTACGACATCAACCGTACGACCGCCGAGACGGTGGCAGCAGAGTTCGCCATCCCTGACGTTTACGACAGTCTGGAGGCATTGTTGGCAAACCCGGCCATCGAAATCGTAGAAATCTCGGTGCCACCGCAGCATCAGTTGCCCATCGCACGCGCCTGCATCGCCGCCGGCAAGCATCTGCTCTGCCAGAAGCCGCTGGCCGACACGCTGCCGCACGCGGCGGAGATCGTGCGGCTGGCACGGGAAGGTGGCGTCAAGCTGGCCGTCAACCAGCAGTTGCGCTGGGGTCAGGGCCTGCGGGCAGCCAAGAACCTCATCAGGAAAGGGTGGATCGGGCAGGTAGTCGATGCGTCGATCCAGGTCAGCGTCAATACCCCCTGGCAGATGTGGCCCTGGCTTGCCATCTCGCCGCGGCTGGAGGTGCAATACCACAGCATCCACTACATCGACGCGATGCGCTCGATCCTGGGCGACCCGATTTGGGTCACGAGCCGCCACGCCCGCAACCCGTTGCAAGGCACCATTGTCGGCGAAACCAAGACCATCACCGTCATGGACTACCCCGACGACCTGCAAGTGTTGATCGCCGACAACCACTACAACCACAGCGACGACTACTTTGCCATCTTCCGCTTCATCGGCACCGAAGGCCACATCACGGGCACGCTGGGCGCGATGTACAACTACCCGGACGGGCGGCCCGATACGCTCCAGTGGAGCAGCACGCGCTACTATCCCGAGAAACGTTTCGAGGCCAAGCTGGAAGGCAAGTGGATACCCGATGCATTCATCGGCCCTACCGCGTCGCTGATGCAGGCGATCCAGGAAGACGGCGTGCCGGAGACCGACGGTCACGACAACCTGCAAACGCTGCGTGTGGTCGAGGCCGCTTACCTGTCCGCCGCCGAGAACCGCTCGGTCAACATCGACGAGTGCCAGGCAGTGCCCTGCCCGGACTAATCACCTACTCCTACTCCTCCTCGTACTCGTACTCTTACTCGTACTCCTCTGGGGCTCAAAACAAGCGGACGAGCAGGAGGACGAGTAAGAGTACGAGTGCGAGTGCGAGGAGAAGGAGGAGCACGAGTAGGATGCGCGGAGGCGTCATGGAACACAATTTTGCGGGCAAGGTAGCCATCATCACCGGCGCCGGGCAGGGCATTGGCAAGGGTGTGGCGCTGCGGCTGGCGCGCGAGGGCGCAGCAGTCGTGGTTGCTGATTACAACACCAACACAGCCAGCGCAACGAGCGTCGAAATCGAAACGGCCGGCGGGCAGGCGCTGCCCTACACCGTCAACATCGCGGACATCGCCGCAGTGCAGCGTATGGTCGCTGATGTCGTGTCGGCCCACGGCAGGATCGACATCCTGGTCAACAACGCCGGTGTGGTGCAGACTAAGCCGATGATGGACCTCGACGCGACCGACTGGGACCGCGTGATCGACGTCAACCAGCGGGGTACCTTTTTCTGCCTGCAAGCCGTCGCGCAACAGATGGTTCGCCAGTTGCCCGACAAGCTGCGCAGCGAGGCCGCTTTGGCAGATGTGTTGACGAACCAGCTCAGCAAGCCGGGCGAGCACGCCGAAGACCAGTTGATCCTGGCTGGCAGCTACGGCAAGATCGTCAACTTCTCCTCCATTGCCGGCCGGCACGGGCGCGCCCTGTCCACACCCTACGCGGCCAGCAAAGCCGCCATCATCAGCATCACCCAGTCGGCCGCGCTGGCGCTGGCGCCGTACCGCATCAACGTCAACGCCGTCTGTCCCGGCATCGTGCCCACGCCGATGTGGACGCAGATCGACCAGGATCGTGCCCAACTGTTCGGCGCGCAAGAGGGCGAGGCCATGGCCGCGTTCATTCAGCAGGTGCCACTCAAGCGGGCCGCCACCCCCGAAGACCTGGCCGGCGTCGTCGCTTTCCTCTGCTCCGCCGACGCTGACTACATCACGGGCCAGGCTATCAATGTCGACGGCGGCTTTGAGATGAACTGACTTCTAGTCAATTGGTGAAAGGCCAATCGCCCTCGCCATTGACCATCCTGTTTCCCTACGTTTCCCTTGTTTCCCTCCTTACCCTTTTTGCCCCAGGAGTTCCCATGCTAACCTACCAACCCACCGACCTCCCCCTCCTTCCGACCCAGGTCATTGGCAGCCACGGCGTGCCAGGCTGGATCTGGATCGTGCGCGATGCCGTGGCCGCCGGCAAGATGGGGCCGGCTGACATCGACGAGGCGTTGAAGGACGCCACGCGGCTGGCCATTATCGACATGGAACAAGCCGGCGTGGACATCATCTCCGACGGCGAAATGCAGCGCGCCGACTTTACCTGGCACTTCCACGGCAAGGTACACGGCCTGGAGCCGCAGGAGTTTGCCCGGCGGCTGGGATACCCAGGGCCCGATCAACTGGATGCCTTCCGCGCCGTTGCGCCGCTGACCGTGCCCGACGGCTACGGCCACGCCGACGAGTTCCGCTATGCCCGCACGCTGACCGACAAGCCGCTGATCTCACCGATCCAAAGCCCGGTGACGCAGGCCTTCCGCATCGACCCCGGCACTGTCTACAAAAACAAGACTGAGATTGCCTGGGCGCTGGTGCCGTTCATCAACCAGGAGCTGAAGGATGTCGTCGCGGCGGGCTGCACCCACATCCAGTTTGACGAGCCGGCCTACTGGATCGCCGACGGGGGGCCGGAAGAGATGGTCGAGATCTTCAACGCCTGCGTCGAAGGTGTTGAAGCAACCATCGGCTTCCACCTCTGTTTTGGCAACTTCCGCGGCCGGCCGGCCACATCGCACCGCAGCTTTGCCGTCTTCGCGCCGCACTTCAAGGAGCTCCATGTGGACGTGCTGCACATCGAGTTCGCCAATCGCAACATGTACGAAGTCGAGCTGTGGGAGCAGTACGGCGGCGACAAGATCCTCTGCGCAGGCGTCATCGATGTCAAGGGCCGCAGCCTGGAGCCGGTGGACGTGGTGGCCGAGCGCATCCGCACCTGCCTGCGCTACTGCGCGCCCGACAAGCTATGGCTGGCGCCCGACTGTGGCTTCAGCCAGACCCCACGCTTCCTGGCCAACGACAAGATGCGTGTGATGGTCGAAGCGGCGGCGATGGTACACGGTGAGATTGCGTAAGCTCATGCCAGTTATTTCCGTTGATCTGGCATACAAGCACTACCGCGACATCGGCATCGTGGTGCTGCGGCGCGCTGAAAACCACATTTCAGCAGAACCTGTCCGCCTGGTCTCTGATCCAGATCTTACTGGCCGTCCGGATGCAGCAATTCTGGCGGACTTTCTGGTCAACCGTGCCGCTGAAATTGGTGCAAGCGTGATACTGATCGACGGGCCTCAGGCGTGGAAATCGGAAATCAACGGGCTCGAGCACAGCCGTCGTTGCGAGCGAGAGTTGGCCGCTCCCGGTAAGACAGGCCCGCCAGGCATGACCAAGCCCGCCAACTACCTGGGATTCATAGCGTTTTCCATCGAGCTATTTGACCAACTTGAGGCACGCGGCTGGCCGCGGCTGAACTCAGTTCAGCCAGCAGAACCGACAGCTCACGTCACCGTCGAATCGTTTCCAACCGCCGCCTGGCGCAGCTTGGGACTGGTCGCGTTGCCCGGAAAGCAGAAAGCCAGCCGAGAAACCGTCGCCGCCAGGCTGCGCGAACTTCGGGATCGTTTTCGAATTGAGGTCGATCCTGATCTAAATCATGACGAGCTTCAGGCGCTGATCGCCGGTCTGGCAGGACTGGCTCTGGCCGCCGGACATCGCGATGGATATGACCTGGCTGGTACGGCGCCAGTGTTCGAGACAGGATACTGGCGCGAAGGTTTCATCATTACGCCGACGCGCGACACAGTGCCATCGAACGCCAGACCTGGCAGGCGGGTCACGCTGCAATTCAACGACACCCTGGGCCGCACACTGCGCGTGGACGACCTTGACACGCTGGGCGTGTCGACGCAGACCCTGGCCGAGGAGGCGATCCGCGATGGCCGGGTGGACGAGGCCGTCGAACTGGTGGACTATTTTCACCAGGAGATGCGCATCATGCACACCATCATGCGCACCTGGCTGACCGACATCACCCGCTACATCATCGCCCGCGGCGGCCCCACGGACAATGCCGGCGAGCTTTCGACTGCGCTTCTGGACATCTGGCGCACCTACCCGCTGGGCGAGGCGCTGCGCGAGCGCTGCAAAGAGGCGATTCGCACGTCCAGGACTGCCAGTCATTCGAAAGGACTGGCAGTCCTGCTGCTCGACCAGATGCGGCTGGAATTCAAGTACCCCCACGACGTGCTGGTCGCCTGGGTGCAGGACCTGCTGACCACCATCGCCAAGCGTTGGGGCGAAGAAGCGGTGCTGGAATCGATCCTTGAGACGCATCAAAGCATCTGGGGTGACCGCTACGAAAACTGGGCACTGATGACACCGCACGAGAAGCTGGCGCTGACGGTGGACGGGATGCGCGGCGGGCACTTCAGCGGCGAGCACCGCCGCGGCGATGTGACCGTGCGCGACGACGGCGACCGGCTGGTGATGGTCATGGAACTATGCGGCAGCGGCGGTGTGCTGCGCCGCGGCGATCCGGAGACCGGTCGCCCGCCGCATCCAGTCGGCCAGAGAGATGCTTCGGCGGCCCTCAGCATGACAGGAGTGAATCAGCAAGCGCACGACTGGACCTGGCAGAAGACCGGCATCCACTGGTATTGCAGCCACTGCGCCATTGCGATGGAATGGCTGCCGGGCAGGCAGCGCGGCCGGTTGCTGCGTCCACTGGATCACGTGATGGACCCCGACGCCCCCTGCACCTGGTACATCTACAAGGACGAGGCTAAGACGCGCGCTTATCATTACCCGCGCACAAACACGCCAATGCCGCCCGGCGCGCCCCATTACAGCGAGGACTGGCAGACTGAGTATCCCGGTGGCAGCCCCGCGGCGCCATCTTCAGCCGCTGATGATTGAGCTTGCTTCAGCATGCTTCGGCTGCACCAGGCAGCGAATTCATTTGGCGCCGTCGTTGCAGCGACAACCCGCATGCGCCTACCCGCCATGAAACCACGTGAAGCCATCCTACAGCGATTTCGCGGCGACGATAGTGGCCCACTGCTCTACCTGCCAAACCTGACGCTGTGGTACGACTGGCACGCTGGGCGCGACTCGCTACCTGCTGGCTGGCAGGGCCGGTCACTGCTGGAAGTAACTCGCAGCCTGGACGTCCCGGCCTGGCTGTCGGTGCGACCGTTTCGCATCGACCCGGGCGATGTCAGCATTGACAAGACGCAAGCAGGCAATCAGCGGATCATCAGGTACGCGTCCTCGGCCGGCATACTGACTGAATGCTGGACCCTCGGCCCTGACGGCGATTGGTGGCAGACCGAGTTCCCCGTCAAGACCGCAGCTGACTTGGGCGTGTTGCTGCGAATCGTTTCCGCTCGGCGCTATATCCTGGACACGTCTGAACTCGAGCGGCTAGCCGCGGAGGTGGGCGACGACGGTGTAGTGGCGCTGGAACTGCCGCGGCGACCTTTTTCCCAGGTGTTCCTGGAATGGCTGGGCTGGAGCGACGGCTTGCTGCTGTTCTTCGATGCCCAGGCGTTGGTCGAGCAAATCATGGCGGTGCTGGAGCAACAGGTGCAGTCCCTGGTCGAACAGATCGCCGGCCTGCCCAACGAGATCATCGTCTCGCCTGACAATCTGGACGCTCAGTTCATCTCGCCAGCCTTCTTCCGACGTTACCTGGCTGACAGCTACCGGCGCACGGCTGACACGCTGCATGCCGCTGACAAGATGCTGCTGGTCGGCACCGGCGGTCCCATCGCCAGGTTGCTGCAACCGTTGGCCGAAACCGGCGTGGATGGCGTCGAAGGCATCTCCGGCCCGCCGCAGAGCGACGCTGGTCTGGCCGAGGCGCGGCAGTTGGCCGGACCTGCGTTTACGCTGTGGGGCGGCATCCCCCAGGACGCGCTGCTGCCCGATTTCGACCGCGACCAGTTCGAGGCGCTGACCGTACAGGCCGTCCGCGAGGCCCGCAATGACAGCCGGGCGATCCTCGGCGTCGCCGACCGCGTGCCAGTCTTGGCCGACATTGGCCGCCTCCGAGCTGTGCCATCGCTCCTTGCCGCAGCCCTGAGCAATTCATAGGCACACAGTTCTTCAACTCCATCCGGTTACGCATTACGCATTACGAGTTTCGCCCCATGCCATCCAACGCCATTGACTCAATCGTTTTCCGCGACATGTACGGCACCGACGAGCTGCGGGCCGTGTTCAGCGATGAGACGCTGCTGCAATGCTGGCTTGATTTCGAAGCGGCACTGGCGCGTGCGGAAGCGGCAGTCGGTCTGGTGCCTGCCAGCGCTGCGGCCGAGATCACGCGCCAGGCGCGCGTTGAGAACATCGACCTCCTCGCGCTGCGTCAGGGCATCTACGATACGACCCACGAGCTGGTGCCGCTGATCTGGCAACTGGCGTCGATCTGTGAAGGCGATGCCGGCGGCTACGTCCACTGGGGTGCGACCACCCAGGACGTGACCGATACCGGGCTGGTGATGCAGGTCAAGGCAGCCTACGCCATCCTGCTGCGCGATCTGAGCGAGCTGGCCGGTGCGCTCGCTGAGTTGGCCCGCCGGGAACGGGACACGATCCTGCCCGGCCGCACCCATGGTCAGCATGCGCTGCCCATCACCTTTGGGTTCAAGGTGGCGATCTGGCTGGCCGAGGTGCGACGGCACATCGAGCGTCTGGAGCAAGCCGCACCGAGGATACTGGTTGGCCAGTTCGCCGGCGCGGCCGGCACGCTGGCTTCGGTGGGCGAACAAGGGCTGGAGATCCAGCGGCTGCTAATGGCAGAGCTGGGGCTGGGGGTACCGGAGATCTGCTGGCATCCGGCGCGCGACGGCTTCGCCGAGTACGTTTCGCTGCTGGCCATGATTGCCATGACCATGAGCAAGATTGCCCACGAGGTCATCCTCTTGCAGAAGTCAGAGGTGGCGGAGCTGGAAGAGCCGTACGTCGCGCGGCAAGGTCGGATCCAGCACCATGCCGCACAAACGCAACCCGATGATCTGCGAAGGCATCATCGCCGAGGCGCGCATGGTGCGCGGCCTGCAGAACACGGTCCTGTCGGCCATGGAATCGGAGCACGAGCGCGACTGGTCGGCGGTGCACATCGAGTGGGCCTGCGTGCCCGAGGCCAGCATCCTGGCCGGCGGCGCCGTCGCCCACACGCTGCGTGTGATCGAGAACCTGATCGTCTACCCGGAACGGATGCGCCGCAACGTGAACGCGCTGCACGGGCTGATCCTTTCCGAGGCGGTGATGCTGAAACTGGGCGAACACCTGGGCAGACAGACTGCGCACGAGGTCGTCCACGAGGCGTCGATGCTGGCTTTCGAGCAGGGACGCCCCCTGCGCGACCTGCTGGCCGAAGACGAGCGTGTCACACGCCATTTCTCGCTGGAACAAATCGACGCCATGTTACAACCGGAAGCGTACACGGGTTTGTCCGGGTTGTTTGTGGATCGCGTTGCTGGAACCTAATCTCGAAGAACCAAACAGGAGATCATACGTGCTCATCAACACCTGGCACTTTAGCTTCACCGTCAGCGACATCGATCAGTCTATTCACTTCTACCGCGATGTGCTGGGCATGGAGCTGGTCCACACCCAGGAGCAGGCCAACGCCTACACGCGCAAGTTCGTCGGCTACCCCGATGCCCACCTGAAGGTCGCGCAGTTCAGGATACCCGGTCTGCCAACGCCCCGCTCCGGCCACATTCTGGAACTGGTGGAATACGTTGCCCCCAAGGGCGTCACGGTTGACACCCGGACCCTCAACCCCGGCACGGCGCATCTGGCGTTTCAGGTGGACGACATCCACGCCGAACACGCGCGCATGACAGCGCTGGGCGTGCGCTTCCGCAGCGACCCGGTGGCCATCGAGGCCGGCATCAACCGCGGCGGTTTCACCTGCTATTTCCTCGACCCTGACGACATCACGCTGGAGATCATCCAGCCCCCCGCTCGACCATAACTTCGAAGCCTGGGCATCTTTCGAGATATGCTGCGACCCCGGGCTGAAACGTGAAGCGTAAAACGTGAGAGCCAGCCTGACAAAGCGAGATCACGTTTCACGTGTTCACGTTTTGCGAGCCGCTATGGCCGGTCTCGGACCGAGCCAGCACCGGCCCGTTATTCCAGCAGCCCCAGCACGCGGCTAAGCTTCATCGCTGTGAACCGGTTGCGTACGTAATGACCGTAGACCTCCGCGAGCGCCATCTCCTCGTCACCGAGGCCCAACACGCGGTAGTCGGCCGTGCCGCCGGCCGTTTCCAGCAGGCCGGTTAGCGCTTCCGGCGACGGCACCTCGCGCGCCACAGCCTGCACTTCTGACCAGCGTTCCAGAATACGCTGCTTCAGATCCTCCCAGCGACCCTCGGTCATGTCCAAAAAGTCCGCCTGCTCCACGATCAAGCCGTCAGTCAGGTCGCCGAACGCGTAGCGAATGCGATCGATCTCCTCTTCACGGTCAGGCAACGAGGACGCGGCCAACCGCTGCGCCGCCTCGTCCCGCGACATCCGGGCGATCTGGTCGTAGTAGCGGGCAACGATCGTCGTGGCCATGCCGGTCTTGGCGCCGTGCAGCACAGGCGGCCGTCCCTCTCGCACCAGCTTCATCTCCAGATAGTGCGACATGTAGTGCTCCGACTGGCCGGCCGGCTGCGAGCCGCCAAACGCCAGCATGCACAGCCCAGCTTCGATAAGCGCGTCGATCAGGTCACGGATGCCCTCGGGCTCGGCTGCGCCGACCTGCTCCGCTTGCGCCATGCAGCGATCGCGGGCCGCCTCCATCCGCTGGGCCACCGGCTCGCTGTACGGCCCGTCCCACAGCAGCGCGCTCAGCTTCCAGTCCGCCACCGAGGTGAACTTGGCCACCACATCGCCGAAACCGGCCGCTATCATCGGCCGCGGCGACGCGCACAACGTGTCCAGATCAGCGAAAACCGCCACAGGCGCCTGGCTGTAGACGCTTTGCTTCAGCCCGCGCAGGATCAGCGAGGAACCGGTAGATGTGTAAGCATCCACCGAGGGCGCAGTCGGCAGCGAGATGAAATCGTTGCCCGTTCGGTGGCTGGCGAAACGCGTGATGTCGGTGATGGTACCCGAGCCGACGGCCAGATACAATCGCTGCTCGCGACCGGCGGCCAGCAGCACCTCGACGATGGATTGCTCGTCCGGTGTGACCTCACCGCCTGCCAGCAGGATGGTGTGGACGTCGATAGCTGCATCCGCCAGCGCGCCAGCCGTTCGTTGGCCAAGGACGCGCCAGGTATTGTGGTCAGCCACCAGGGTAACGCGGTCGATCTGATGGCTGTGAAGGTAGTCGATCAACGCTGGGACGGCGTCGGGGGCGATGACAACGGGAAGTTCGCTCATGGCGTAAGTTCTTTCTGGTATGAGATTCGAGGATTTGGCTGGTTGCGACGGCAGGTTGGTCACCCACGCGTACCACTGAGTAGCGTGCCGGTCACCTGTTGGACATATATCATAACGACACATCAAATTTCGGGCAAAACTCGTCCGCCAAACTCTTGACTTTTCTTACGCATCGTCGTACAATGAAACCATTCGAAAGTAAACGAAAGTCATCACGTGTCCACCAACCAGTCAGCCCAGGAACGACGAAACGATATCCACGACCGCGTCCAGCGCGACGGCCGCGCCTCGGTGGCCGAGCTGAGCCAGGCATTCGACGTGTCAGAGGTGACTATCCGCGGCGACCTGCAGGCGCTGGCTGAGCAGGGGCTGGTGGTCCGCACCCACGGCGGCGCGATTCCGGCCAACCGGCTGTCGCGCGACCTGTCGCTCGCGTTGCGTCGCCAGGAACAGGTGCTTGCCAAAGATCACATCGGTGAGGCCGGCGCTGCGCAGATCGAGGACGGCGACGCGATCTTCCTCGACACCAGCAGCACCGCACTGGCCATCGCCCGCCATTTGACCCACCACCGCTTCGTCACCGTCATCACCAACAGCATCGCCATCGTGCAAGAGTTGACCGACGCCCCCAATCTGGAGGTCGTGATGCCGGGCGGACGGCTGCGCCGCGACACGTTTTCGCTGGTGGGAACCGACGGGCTGGCCTACGTGAGCCAATTCAACATCCAGAAGGGCTTCTTCGGCGCCCACGGCATCACGCTGGATGAGGGGCTGACCGATGTCAGCGCCGACGAAGCGGATGTCAAACGCGAGCTGGCTGCGATGTGTCGCCAGGTTTTCGCAGTGCTGGACGCCACCAAATGGGGACGGGTTGGTCTCGCCTCCTTTGCGTCGCTGAGCCAGATCGACACCATCATCACCGACTGCGACGCGCCGGCAGACTTGCTGGCACAGGCGCGTGCGGCCGGTGTCAACGTCCTGCAAGTCTGACTTACTCTGGTTCGTAGTAGGCGCTTCAGCACCGTTCCGGGGCGCTGAAGCGCCCACTACGAACCGTGAATCCCAATCATTCCGTGAGGTAAACCTATGGCCATAGCGGCGATCATGCCCAAGCTGGGCAACTCAGTGGAAAGTTGCATCATTGTCGAATGGAAGAAGGCGGTCGGAGAGCCGATTGCCGAGGGCGACGTGCTGTGCGACGTGGAGACCGACAAGGCGGTGGTGGAGGTGACCAGTCCTGAGTCCGGCGCATTGCTGGCGCAGTTCTACGCGGCCGGCGACGAGGTGCCGGTGCAGATGCCCTACGCGGCCATCGGCGAGCCGGGTGAGGATTTCAGCGCGCTGTTGCCGGGCCATATAGTTGCGGAAACGGCCCAAGCCGCCGAAGTAGCACGGGTATCCACCACCGTGGCCACAACAGCACCGGCGGCAGACAGCACCGAGGCAAGTTCGGGCCGGCTGGCTGTGTCGCCGCGGGCCAGGAGTCTGGCGAAGCGCGAAGGCGTGGACCCGGCGCTGCTGACCGGCAGCGGACCGAATGGCCGCATCATCGAGCGCGATGTGCAGGCAGCCGTGGCTGCCCGCCCCAAGCTCAGCCCAGTGGCGCAGGCCAAGCTGGCCGAGGGCGGCTATGTCGCTCCGCAACAGGGCAGCGGGCCGCGCGGGCGGGTGATGACGCGCGACTTACAACCTGCAGCCGAGGAAAAAAGGGAAGTTAGGGAAACGAAGGAAACCAGAGAAATCGCGCAGGGAGTTGGCGACGAGATCGAGATTGTCAAGTTGACCGGTGTGCGCAGGGTGATTGCTGAGCGGATGCTGGCTTCGGTGCAGACCACGGCTCAGTTGACGCTCAACGCGTCGGCGGATGCCCGCGCGCTGCAAACCTTGCGGGCCCGCTTCAAGGCCAGCTCCGAGTCGTTTGCATTGCAGGGCGTCACGATCAACGACCTGATCCTGCTGGCGGTGGCGCGCACGCTGCCACTGCACCCCGACCTGAACGCGCATTTCCAGGGCGACACGCTGACCCGCTACCGCGGCGTGCAGCTTGGCATGGCTGTCGACACCCCGCGCGGCCTGATGGTTCCAGTGATCCGCAATGCCAGCCAGCTCAGCCTGCGGGAGATCTCCGGCGAGGCGAAACGATTGGCAACAGCCTGTCTCGATCGCCGCATCGCCCCGGACGAGCTGACCGGCGGCACATTCACCGTGACCAACCTCGGCGGCCTGGGGATCGAGTCCTTCACCCCCGTGCTCAACCCGCCCGAGGTAGGCATTCTGGGCGTCAGCAACATCAATCTCAAGCCAGTCGAGATTGCTTCGCCGCTGACAGCTCGCAATGACGAACCGCAGGTTGCCTTCGTGCCGCACATCGGCCTGTCGCTGACCATCAATCACCAGGTGGTCGACGGTGCGCCCGCGGCCCGCTTCCTGCA
Organism: uncultured Chloroflexia bacterium; assembly: GCA_963707275.1. Classification (GTDB taxonomy): domain Bacteria; phylum Chloroflexota; class Anaerolineae; order JAAEKA01; family JAAEKA01; genus JACKBK01. The sequence continues at coordinate 50,820 of CAVPPH010000013.1, read as the reverse complement.
AGCCCTGGCACAAAATCTGACGAACATCGACCTGCTGTTGGCCGGTTGAGCCAGTTATCAGTGACCAGTCATCAGTGATCAGTAAGTCGAGAACGGTGGAAGCGGAAATGAAACGGATTACTGGAGACTGATTACCGACAACTGAAAACTGATCACTGAACACCTATCACCGATTACCAAGAGACATATCATGACCAAGTTAATCACCATCGACCCCGCGCAAATGCGGGCCCAGGGCGTGCTGCGGGCGCCTGAAATTCCCATCAACTGCTACCAGCCGGACCCGGCCGCCGAAGCGCGCAGGTATGGCAGCGAAAACCTGGTGCGGATGTATCGCGACATGTTCGCCATCCGCCAGTTCGAAACCATGCTGGACCGCATCAAGAAGGAAGGCGTCTACGAGGGGATCGAGTACAACCATCGCGGCCCGGCGCACCTCTCCATCGGCCAGGAAGCGGCCGCGGTCGGCCAGGCGTACAACCTGACGCCCGACGACTTCATCTTTGGCTCGCACCGCAGCCACGGCGAGATCCTTGCCAAGAGCTTCTCCGCCATCGCCAAGCTGGACGACGCGGCGCTGACTGAGATCATGGAGACCTACCTGGGCGGCGCAGTGCTGCGGGTCGTCGAGACCTTCTCGCGCGGCAGCGTCAAGGAAATGGCCTTCGATTTCGCCCTTTACGGCACGCTGGCCGAGATTTTCGCCGCGCGCCACCGGCTTCAACAAGGGCATGGGCGGCTCGATGCACGCCTTCTTCCCGCCCTTCGGCGTCATGCCCAACAACGCGATCGTCGGCGGCTCGGCGGACATCGCGGTCGGCTCGGCGCTCTTCAAGCGCATCAACCGCCGGCCGGGCATCGTCATCGCCAACATCGGCGACGCCTCCATGGGCTGCGGCCCGGTGTGGGAGGCGATGATGTTCGCCGCGATGGACCAGTACCGCACGCTTTGGCCGGAGGATGTTGGCGGCGCGCCGCCGATCCTGTTCAACTTCATGAACAACTTCTACGGCATGGGCGGCCAGCCCTTCGGCGAGACCATGGGGTTTGGCCAGTACGGCGTGTCGCGCGTCGGTCTGGCAGTCAACCCGGAAGCGATGCACGCCGAACGCGTCGACGGCTACAATCCGCTGGCCGTCGCCGACGCCGTAGAACGCAAACGCAAGGTTCTGGAAGCGGGCCGCGGGCCGGTGCTGCTGGACACCATCACCTACCGCTTCTCCGGCCACTCGCCCTCCGACGCCTCGGCCTATCGCACCAAGGAAGAGATCGAGTCGTGGCAACAGCAAGACTCGCTGCTGACCTATCGCAGCTATCTGGAGCAGAACGGCCACGCCAGCGACAGCGAGCTGGCAGCGCTGGAGGCTGACATCCTGGGTCGGCTGCTACCTGTGGTCAAAGCAGCCGTCTCGCTGGAAGACTCGCCGCGCATCGAGGCCAGTGGCGAGCTGATCGGCGAGGTCATGTTCTCCAACCAGACCCGCGATCGTCTGGCAGGCGCCGCGCCTGACGTGCTTCTTCCCCTGGAAGAGACCCGTTTCAAGGCGACATCTGAGAAATTCCGCTTTGGCCTGGACGAGAATGGCAAACCGCGACCGAAGATCCGCTGCCTGACCTACGCCGAGGCGATCTTCGAGGCCATGATCCATCGCTTCTACGAGGATCCCACCATGGCGGCCTGGGGCGAGGAGAACCGCGACTGGGGCGGCGCGTTCGGCGCCTACCGCGGCCTGACCGAGGCGCTGCCCTACCACCGCCTCTTCAACTCGCCGATCTCCGAAGGCGCGATCGTCGGCACCGCGGTCGGCTATGCGCTGTCCGGCGGGCTGGCCGTGGCCGAGTTGATGTACTGCGACTTCATGGGACGCGCCGGCGACGAGATTTTCAACCAGATGGCCAAGTGGCAAGCCATGTCGGCCGGCGTCTTGCAGATGCCGCTGGTGCTGCGGGTTTCAGTGGGCGCGAAATACGGCGCGCAGCACTCGCAGGACTGGACATCCATCGTGGCCCACATCCCCGGCCTGAAGGTGATGTTCCCCGCCACAGCTTACGACGCCAAGGGGATGCTGAACCTGGCGCTGCGCGGCAGCGATCCGGTGATCTTCTTCGAGAGCCAGCGCCTCTACTCCGAACCGGAGACGCTGGTGACGGCCGGCGTGCCGGTGGAGTACTACGAAGTCTCAATGGGTGAACCGGCCGCTGCGACGCGCCGGCCGCGATCTGACGATCCTGACGGTCGGCGCGACCCTGTACCGGGCGCTGGAAGCTGCTGAGATACTGCAAGAGAAGCACGGCCTTTCGGCTGAGGTCATCGACGCCCGCTTCCTCAACCCGCTGAACTACGCACCGATCGTCGAGTCGGTCAGGAAGACCGGACGGGTACTGCTGGCCTCCGATGCCTCGGAACGCGGTTCGTTCCTGCACACCATGGCCTCCAACATCAGCCAGCTCGCCTTCGATTATCTGGACGCGCCGGTCGCCGTCGTCGGCGCACGCAACTGGATCACACCGGCGGCGGAGCTGGAGGACGCCTTCTTCCCGCAGACCGGCTGGATACTGGACACGATCCACCAGCGCATCCTGCCGCTGCCCGGCCACCAGACCGGCAGCGACCACAGCCTCAGCACCATCGTGCATCGCAACCGGTTGGGCGTGTAGCTCACCACCAACAGCGGCGCAACAAAGAACGCTTCCGGCAACCGGGGGCGTTTTTTGTTCTGCCGCTGCCCTTACGCAACTCATGTCTGTATCACGGACGCCAGGACTTCGCGGCGCATCATGAAAGTGATCAACTAGTCGATATTGCGTGTTTTTGCTCAGTTTTGCATTTTGCTGCGCAACTTGACCAATAACTCATTGACACCCCAACAGAATTGTGCTACACTGAGCAAAGTTCGTTCCAAACATTCCTCGACACCGTTCCGTTCCCGCAGGCAGCCAGGCTATCATGTATTCTGCCCAAAGACGCCAGGAAATACTCAAGCTGATCCAGCAAACCGGCCTCGTCTCGGTCGATGACCTGGCGGCGCACTTTGCTGTCAGCCCCTCCACAATCCGGCGCGACCTGAACGAACTGCACCGGCTCGGTGTGGTGCAGCGAACCTACGGCGGCGCCTTGACGCCCGACAGCCCTTCCTTCGAAGCTCCCTTCAACGTTCGCGTCACCTCTCGCCACGAGGAAAAAGACCGCATCGGCAGGGCCGCGGCCGAACTGGTCCAGCCCGGCGAGACGATTTTCATCGACGGCGGCACCACCACTGAGTACATGCTTACCCACCTGCCTGCTGTTCTGGCAGAACGGGGCAACGGAACGGCACGCTCGGCTTCGACAGGCTCAGCCGGCGAGAGCAGGACCACGGTGGTGACGTACGGCTTGAACATCGTGCAACGCCTCATCGACCAGGACCACATCACGGTTGTGCTGATCGGCGGCATCCTGCATGTCCCGACGCTGACCTTCGGCGGCGTCTTCGCCGCCGACAGCTTCGAAGGCTACAACATGCGCTTCGACAAAGCGTTCATGGCTGCCAGCGGCGTCTCAGCCGAGGCGGGCATCACCAACGCCGGCTTTGAAGAGATCCCCATCAAGCGGCGAGCGATCCGCAGCGCCCGCGAGTCGATCATGCTGGCCGACTCTTCCAAGATCGGCGTCATCGCCGCTGGCGTCGTCGCCCCTACGGACCAACTGACGCGGCTGATCACAACCACCGACGCGCCGCCCAGGAAATCGACGCCCTTCGTCGACACGGGGTGCTGGTAGACCTGGTATAGCATGAACGAAAACATTCTTGAACTGAGGAACATCACCAAGCGTTTCTCCGGCGTGGAAGTCCTGCACGAGGTCTCGTTTGAACTCAGGCTCGGTGAAGTTCATGCGTTGCTGGGCGAAAACGGCGCGGGCAAATCGACTTTGATCAAGGTGATGACCGGCGTTCATCAGCCAGACGGCGGCAGCATTTTCCTGAACGGCGAATTAGTCCAGTTCGCCGACCCGAGCGAATCGCTGCAAGCTGGCCTGGCAGCGATCTACCAGGAACTGAGCATCTTTCCCGACCTCAATGTCGCGGAGAACATCTTTGTGGGACGCCAGCCAACCAAGGCGAGTGGACGTGTTGACTGGCGCACCTTGTACGCTGATGCCGCCAGACTGTTGGACTCGCTGGGCGTGCAACTTGACCTCAAGCAGAAGGCCCGCAACCTCAGCATTGCCCAGCAGCAAATGGTCGAAATCGCCCGCGCGCTGTCTATCAACGCCCGCATCCTGATCATGGACGAGCCGACCTCATCGCTGACATTGAACGAAGTTGCCGAACTGTTTAACATGGTACGACGGCTGCGCGAAGGCGGAACTGCCATCGTGTTCATCTCCCACCGGCTGGAGGAGTTGTTTGAGATTGCCGACCGCGTGACCGTGCTGCGCGATGGCAGCTACATCGCAACCCGCCCCCTGGCCGATGTCACGAGAGATGACCTGATTCGCCTGATGGTAGGTCGCACGATCTCCAACCTCTTCCCCAAGCAGGAGGTGGAGGCGGGCGAGGTAGTTCTCAGGGTCGAAAATCTGACGCAGGAAGGCGTTTTCGAGGACATCAGCTTCGAGTTGCGCCGCGGCGAGATCCTGGGAATGGCCGGTCTGATCGGCGCAGGCCGCACCGATGTCGCAAGAGCGATCTTTGGCGTCGCACCGCCGACTGGCGGTGTGATCGAGATAGAAGGCAAAGCTGTGGAGATCACCTCGCCGCAGCATGCCATCGACCTGGGGCTGGCGCTGGTGCCTGAAGACCGGCAGTTGCACGGCCTGATCCCGCCCATGAACATCACGTCCAATATCAGCCTGGCGGTGCTGGACAACTATGCCCGCCGCGGCTGGCTACGCAAAAAGCAAGAGCAGGAAGCCTCCTTCGCTGCGGCCAGGCAAATGGAGGTACGCGCCAACAACATCTGGCAAAAAGCACGCGAGCTGTCAGGCGGCAACCAGCAGAAGGTGGTGCTGGCCAAGTGGTTGCTGACCAAGCCGCGTATCCTGATCCTGGATGAGCCAACGCGCGGCATCGATGTCGGCACCAAGGCCGCGATCCACGCACTCATGAGCCAGTTAGCAAGCGAGGGCATCGCAATCCTGATGATATCATCGGAGCTACCGGAAGTGTTGGGCATGAGCGATCGGATCATCGTCATGCGCGAAGGAAAAATCACCGGTCAATTCAGTCGGTCCGAGGCGACTCAGGAGAAGATCATGTCTGCGGCTACGCAGGCGGTAGCCGTGGGAGGCGCGTTGTGACCACACAGAACCCGCCTGCTCAGCGCAGCAGCCTGCTGTCAACAATCGCTCGCTTCCGCGAGGCTGGCATCGTCGTCTTCATTCTCATCCTGGCAGTGCTGGTCACCTGGCGAACTCCCGCCTTCCTGACCGTCAACAATTTTCGCGACATCCTGCTCAACATCTCGATCCTGTTGATCGTGGCGCTGGCCCAAACGATGGTCATCATCACCAAAGGCATCGACCTGTCGGTGGGCTCGATGATCGGTCTGGTGGCAATGATGGTGGCCTTTGTGTTCAAGCAAAGCCCCGACTTCCCGATCGTCGGCGCGATCGCTTTGGGAATGGCGTTGGGCGCCGTGTTGGGATCGTTCAACGGGCTAATCATCAGCTACGGCCGCGTGCCGCCGATCATCGCCACACTGGGCACGCTGGCCATCTACCGCGGCATGGTGTTTTACTACAGTCAGGGCACGTGGATCAACTCCTTTGAACTGCCCGCCGCTTTCAAACAGATATCGAAGGGCGTTCCGCTGGGGCTGCCCAACATGATCATCATCGCGATTATCTTCACGGTTGTGGTGTACTTCTTCCTGAATCACCTGCGCACCGGACGCAACATCTACGCGGTTGGCAGCAACCCGGAGGCTGCGCAAATGGCAGGCGTTCGTAAGCAACACATCATCTTCCTGGTCTATGTCCTCAGCGGATTGGCCTGTGGGCTGGCGGCGGTGCTGTGGGCCTCGCGATTCGAGTCGGCGCAGACCAACACGGCGCTTGGCTTTGAACTACAGACAGTAGCTGCCTCAGTGGTAGGCGGTGTCAGCATCAGCGGCGGCGTCGGGACTGTTCCGGGCGTTATTTTGGGCGCGCTGCTGCTGGGCATCATCGACAACTCACTGCCGCTGTTGCGCATTTCACCCTTCTGGCAATTGGCAGTTCAGGGCCTCTTGATCCTGACAGCCGTGGTCGTTGACAACCTGATCCTCCGAAGCAGCACGAGAAACCGACGACGATGACTGAACCTACCTCTTCCACTGGCGAAACCCAGTCCACGACACTGATCAACGCTACGGCGCCGCGTCAGCTCGTTCGTGGCACGCTTTCAGCGCTGGGAATGGCTGCTGGTTGGGCTGATCGTCCTGGTGGTCGTACTCAACAGCCAGCTCTCGCCGTTCTTCCTCGACGCGCGCAACCTCTCGCGCACCTCTTCAGACTTCATGGAGATGGGGCTGATGATGTTGCCGATGGTGTTCATCATCATCACCGGCGGCATCGACCTTTCGGTGGCCTCCAACCTGGGAATGAGCGCCGCGTTCATGGGTGTGCTCTTCATGGCCGGCGTCCCGATCTGGCTCGCTGCGCTGGCGGGCCTGCTGCTGGGATCGTTGGGCGGCCTGCTCAACGGCGTGCTGATCGCCAAGGTCAAGCTGCCCGCGCTGGTAGTCACCCTGGGCACCTTCGCATTCTACCGCGGCGTGGCCTACGTTCTGCTGGGTGACCAGGCAGCGCGCGGCTACCCGCCGGCTTTCACCTATATCGGTCAGGGCAAACTGCCCGGCACCTTGATCCCGTTTTCGGTTGCGCTGTTTGTCGTGTTGGCGATTGTCTTTGGCCTGGTGCTGCACAAGACCACCTTCGGACGGCGTCTTTATGCCATTGGCAACAACGAGAACGCAGCCAATTATTCCGGTGTGCCAGTAGATCGCATCAAGATCATCATCTACACCCTGTCGGGCTTCATGGCCGGATTGGCAGCTCTGGTTCTGGCGGCGCGGTTTGGCAGCACACGCCCGGACATCGGCAACGGCCTGGAACTGGCGGTTATCACGGCTGTGGTGCTGGGTGGCGTGGACATCAACGGCGGCATTGGCACGATGGTGGGCGCGGTGCTGTCATTGCTGCTGATCGGCCTGCTCCGCTTCGGCATGGGCCTGCTCAACATCCAGGGACAGGTGCAAGGGATGGTGATCGGCCTGCTGTTGATCCTGTCGATCCTGCTTCCGAATATGGTCCGCTCTGCGTCCACCCGCGGCAGCAAGATCAACCGTCGGACTGTTCTCGCTGCCGTTGGCTTTGCAATCGTCTTCGCGTTGTTTGTTGGTTTCTTCTTCCTGTCACGCGCGCCTGTGCTCGCTGGAAGCTAGCACGGCGCATCAACCATCTGCAAGTTTCAGGCGTCTGCCTGACTTGAAATATCTCTGTTGTTCCCTAAAAGGAGGACACATGACCCGCCGAACGTTGTACCTGGTTTTGATCTCGACGATTGTGCTCGCCATGGCGCTTAGCGCCTGCGCAGCACCGACAGCTACGCCAGCACCTGCTGCGCAACCTGCAGCTACCGAAGCCCCGGCCGCCGTAGCCCCAACCGAAGCGCCTGCAGCCTCAGAACCGGCCGCTGGCCCGCTGACGTTCGTTTTGGTGCCCAAGAACCTGGGTAACCCCTACTTCGACACTGCCGATGCCGGCGCTCAGGAAGCCGCCAAGGAACTGGGCGTGACCGTCCTCTATCAGGGCCCCGCCTCCGCCGATGCCACTCAGCAGATTCAGTTGATCAACTCGCTGATCGCTCAGAACGTCAACGGCCTCGCCGTGGCCGCCGATGACTTCGACGCACTCGTACCCACCGGCAAAGATGCCATGGCTGCCGGCATTCCGGTCGTCTCCTGGGACTCGGCCATCGCTCCTGACGGTCGTGTGCTGCACATCAATCAAGCCGTGCTGCATGACATCGGCGCGATCCAGATCCAGATGGCCAGCGACCTGGCCGGCCCCGACGGCGGCCAGATCGCCGTCCTGAGCGCCACCTCCACCGCCCCGAACCAGAACGCCTGGATCGAGGTGATGAAGGAAGTTCTCACCCAGCCCGAATACGCCAATCTTGAGTTGGTGGATGTGGTCTACGGCGACGACGACGACACCAAGAGCTACAACGAGGCCCAGGCGCTCTTCAAGAAGTACCCGGACCTGAAGGTGATCATCGCCCCGACCACGGTCGGTATCGCAGCGTCCGCCCGCGCGGTCACTGACGAGAATCTGATCGGCAAGGTGGCTGTCACCGGTCTCGGCACGCCGAATCAGATGCGCGAGTATGTCAAGAACGGCGCGTCGCCGCAGTTCGCCCTGTGGAACCCTGCTGACCTTGGCTACCTGTCGATCCAGATCCTGAACGCGCTGGCCAATGGCACGATCAAGGGAGTTCCTGGCGACACTTTCACTGCTGGACGTTTGGGCGAGTACACAGTGGAAGAGGATCCCGACCTGGGTGTCAACGTCCTGTTGGGCTTGCCCTTCATCTACAACGCCGACAACATCGACAACTTCAACTGGTAGACCTTTGCCTGTCTTCTGTTGACATCTCTGGCTGCCACCTCGGCTTCCGGCGATCCACAGCCGCTGGCCGGAGTGGCAGCCACTTTTTCGACGAGGTTCGTTTATGAAGCGCGTGGGTTTTCAATTCATGATCAGGCCAGATCGTCTCGCAGAATATAAAGAACTCCACCGGCACGTCTGGCCCGAGATGCTGGATGCCTTGCGCGCGGCTGGCTGGCACAACTACACCCTGTTTCTGCGCGACGATGGCCTGGTGTTCGGCTACTTCGAGACGGATGACAGCCTGGAAGTCGCCCGATCCAGAATGGCGGCGACCGAGGTCAACACCCGCTGGCAGCAGTTCATGGCGCCATTCACACTGGCTGACGCCAGACCCGACGAGACATTCATAGAGCTGAAGAATTTTCCACCTCGAATGGAATTACCATGTTAACCCCACCCTATCCCTGAAATCGACGACCTGCTGCACATGATGGGCGAAGCCGGCCGGCGACTGGCCGACATCGAAGCCAGCGAAGGCGCGGCCGGCAACATCTCCGTTTGCCTGCGCTGGCCGGTGGAGCCGCGCAGCCGTTTCCCGCTGATGGAGACCTTCGAGCTACCGCAACCCGTCCCTGAGCTGGCAGGCGCTACCTTCCTGGTTACCGGCTCCGGCCGGCGTCTGCGCGAGATCATCGACATCCCGACTGCCAACATCGCCTGCATCGTCGTCGAACCGGGCGGCGAGACGGCCACCCTTTACACATCCTACCACCGCCGTTTCCAGCAGGTCACCAGCGAGTTCAACTCGCACCTCGCCGTACACTACGACCAGATCCTGGCTACCGACACCAACTTCCACGCGATCATCCACGCGCAGCCGATGCACATCACCTACCTGAGCCATGTGCCGCGCTACCAGGACGAGCGCTACCTGAACACCCACTTGCTGCGCTGGCAGCCGGAAACCATCGTCAACCTGCCGGAAGGGATCGGTTTCATTCCTTTCGCTGTGCCTGGCTCGGCCGCGCTGATGTCCGGCAACGTTGCCGCGCTGCGTCGCTGCCGCATCGTCATCTGGGCCAAGCATGGCGTCATGGCACGCTCCGATATCTCCGTCAAGCGAGCGGCCGACCGCGTCGAGTATGCCGAAACCGCCGCCAAATACGAATATCTCAACCTACGGGTCGGCGAGATCGGCGAAGGCCTGACACCCGACGAAATCCGCGCCATCTGCGCCACGTTTGACATTCAGCAAGAGATCTTCTAAGGAACCGCCATGACACCATCCGAAGCCAACATCCAATCTGCCTACACGCTGGCACAAGAACGCTACGCAGCGATGGGCGTTGACACCGAACGCGCGCTGGCAGCGCTGAAAAACATCGCCATCAGCCTGCACTGCTGGCAGGGCGACGACGTCGGCGGGTTCGAAAACAGCGGCGGCGAGCTGGGCGGCGGCCTGGCAGCCACCGGCAACTATCCGGGCAAGGCGCGCACCGCCGACGAACTGCGCAGCGACCTGGACCAGGCCTACCGGTTGATCCCCGGCTCGCACCGGCTCAACCTGCACGCCATCTATGCCGAAACGGGCAGCAAGCAAGTCGAGCGCACCGACCTGCAGCCGGAGCATTTCGCCCGCTGGGTCGACTGGGCCAAGGCCAACGGCCACGGCCTGGACTTCAACCCGACCTGCTTTTCGCATCCCATGGCAGCCGACGGCTTCACGCTGGCCAGCTATGACCCGGCCGTGCGCCGCTTCTGGATCGACCACAGCATCGCCTGCCGCCGGATCGGCGAACATTTCGGCCAGACTCTGGGCACGCCGTGTGTCACCAACATCTGGATACCGGACGGTCTCAAGGACACGCCGGTGGACCGCAAGACGCCGCGCGAGCTGCTGGCGCAGTCGCTGGATGCCGTCTTCGCCGACAAAATCGACCCGCGCTTCAACCTGGACGCGGTCGAAGGCAAGCTGTTCGGGCTGGGCTCCGAGGCGTACGTGGTCGGCTCGCACGAGTTCTACCTGGGCTATGCCATCACCCGCGGCGTGCTGCTGACGCTGGACAGCGGCCACTTCCACCCGACCGAAACCATCGCCGACAAGATATCGTCGGTGATGACCTACGTCCCCGAGCTGTTGCTGCACGTCAGCCGCGGCGTGCGCTGGGACAGCGACCACGTGGTGATCCTCAACGACGACCTGCAAGCCATCATGCAGGAACTGGTGCGCGGCGATTTCCTGGGCCGTACGCACATCGGGCTGGACTACTTCGATGCCAGCATCAACCGGGTCGCGGCCTGGGTCATCGGCACGCGCAGCGCGCTGCGGGCGTTGCTGCTAGCGCTGCTGGAGCCGATTGACCACCTGCGGTCGCTGGAAGTTGCCGGCAACTACACGGCACGCCTGGCGCTGCTGGAAGAGCTCAAAGGCCTGCCCTTCGGCGCGGTGTGGGATTACCACTGCCTGCAAGCAGGCGTGCCGGTCGGCGTCGCTTTTATGGACGACATCAAGGCGTATGAAACGGAAACGCTGCTGCAGCGCGGCTAGCAGAACAATTCCTGAAGCCGCGTCTTGCCGAAATACCCCGGCTTGTACCCGCATTGAGTACTCTGCCAACTAAGTCCTTACGAGTCATTGCGAGCCGCTGCGGCGGAGCAATCCCTCTGAACCACCGGAGGGATTGCTTCGCCAAGCCTCGCAACCCTGGCGCCGCCCGCCAGGGCAGGTGTGACATTTGTGATTTCATTGTTAACAGTGTATTGAGGAATCGAACCAACAATGCAACCAACAAACACTCTTTCACAGCTGGTCGCCATGTCGTGCAATCTGGCCGAACCGGCCAACGATTTCGTCATCCTGGCCGAGGGCAACACTTCGGCGCGGGTCGACGACGACACCTTCTGGGTCAAGGCCAGTGGAGTCGGGATGCGCGGCATCGGGCCGAGCGGCTTCGTGCAAGTCTCGTTCGCGCGGGTGCAGTCGATGCTGACCGGGCCTGACCTGACCGACGACGAAACCCGTCAGGCGCTCCAGGCTGCCAAGGTCGATCCGTCCGCGACAGGCCACCCCTCGGTCGAGACGGTGTTGCACGCGCTCTGCCTGGCGCTGCCGGGCATCAACTTCGTCGGTCACACCCACCCGACAGCCATCAACGTGATCACCTGCTCAGCGGCGTTTCATGAGGCCGTCAGCGGCCGGCTGTTCCCCGACGAGATCGTGCTCTGCGGGCCGGCCTCCGTGGCCGTTCCCTACACCGATCCCGGCCTGCCGCTGGCGCGCGCGGTGAAGGAGCGTATCGACGCCTTCATCGACCAGTACGGCGAGATACCCAAGACCATCTACATGCAGAACCACGGGTTCATTGCTCTCGGCAGCTCGCCAAGCCAGGTTGAGAACATCACCGCGATGGCGGTCAAAGCCGCGCGCGTGCTGGCCGGCGCCTATGCCATGGGCGGCCCGCACTTCATGTCGCAGCACGCCATCGACCGCATCCACACCCGGCCGGACGAGCATTACCGGCAGCGGTTGCTGGGTGAGCGGATGACTGGGTGAGAGGGTGACAAGGTGACATGGTGGCAGCGTGGCAGGTTGCAGGTGACCTGTTTGCTTGTCACTTCCGCGAAAGCGGGAGTCCAGGGCGTTGTCCCACCGGCTGACACTCTGATCCGCGGTTCCCAGGAGATTTTATGCAACATGATTTGACTGTTTCGGAACTTGAAGCACAACTCGAAAACTTCGACGCGGCCGTGCGCGCGGCGGCGCTGTTGGAGTTGGTGCGCCGCTGGCAGGTGGGCGAGTTGACGCTGCCGCCGCAACGCGATGTGGCCAACATGCACTGCCACACCTTCTTTTCGTACAACGCCTACGGCTACTCGCCCAGCGGGCTGGCCTGGCTGGCGCGGAAGAACGGCTACCGGCTGATGGGCATCGTCGATTTCGACGTTCTGGACGCGGTCGATGAATTCCTGGACGCCTGCGATCTGGTGGGCGTGCGCGGCAGCGCTGGGATCGAGACACGCGTCTTCGTGCCGGAGTTTGCCGACGCGTGAGATCAATTCCCCCGGCGAACCGGGCATCGACTACCACATGGGCATCGGCTTTGCATCCAGCACGGTTCCGCGCCGCGGCAGCCGGCATTCTGGCCGACATGCGCGAGCGTGCCCGCCTGCGCAACCTGGACATCATCCAGCGCGTCAACGCCTATCTCGCCCCGGTGATCCTCGATTACGAGGCTGACGTGCTGCCCCTGACGCCGGCCGGCACCGCCACCGAGCGGCACATCGTCGCTGGCCTACGTCCAGGCCGCCGAACGCATCGTGACCGACGTCGCGGCCTACTGGGCCGGCAAGCTGGGCATCGACCCGAGCGAGACGGCTGCCCTGCTGGCGAAGCCGGCCGCTTTCCAGAACCTGGTGCGCACCAAGCTGATGAAGCGTGGCGGCGTCGGTTATGTCGAGCCGAGCCACGATGCCTACCCGCGCGTCGACGAGTTTCACCGGCTGATCGCGGCCTGCGGCGCGCTGCCCTGCGCGGCCTGGCTGGATGGCATGTCGGCCGGCGAGCAGGCCATGGAAGAGCTGCTGGGCCTGCTGATCGACCAGGGCGCGGTCGCGCTCAACATCATCCCCGACCGCAACTGGAATCTGGCCGATCCCGACCTGCGGGCGCGCAAGCTGGGCAAGCTCTACGAGGTCGTGCGAGCTGGCGCAGGCGCTGGATCTGCCGCTCAACGTCGGCACCGAGATGAACAGCCCCGGCAACAAGCTGGTGGACGACTTCGATGCGCCCGAGCTGGCGCCGGTGCGCCAGGCGTTTCTCGACGGCGCACACTTTATCTACGGCCACACCGTCATGCAGCGCACGCTGGGATTGGGCTACCAGTCTTCGTGGGCGCAGGATAATCTGCCGACCCGCCGGGCGCGCAACGATTTTTACACCGCGATTGGCCAGCTCGTGCCGCCCGGTCCAGCCGGCGCGGCAATGCTACACAAAATGGACCAGACTGCCACGCCAGCAAGCATGCTGACGCAGTTGAGCTGAGAACCGCGGATCGAGAGGAAACGCTGATCAGAACCGTCACTGCGCTTTGCGTTTCCATCCGTGCATCTTGTTGAACGCGATTTCGAACCGCGGCTTCCTCTTGATCCGCAGTTCTTCCTACAGGAGATTCCAATGACTGATAAACTTTCCGAGTTCCGGCAGGCGCAGGAACCGTTGCCGGACCACAATCGACTTTGGCCGCTCTACGGGGCGGGCTTTGACAACCTGGGGCTGGACGGCCGGCCTATCGACGTTCCCTTCCCGACCTACGGCCCGGACGAGCTGCTGGTGCGCCACGACGCCAGCGGCCTCTGCTTCTCCGACATCAAGGTGATCAAGCTGGGCGAAGAGCACCCGCGCATCTACCGCGACATGCACGACCGACCCGGTCATGCTGGGCCACGAGATCGCGCATGACGGTGGTCGGCGTGGGCGAGAACCTGCGCGACCAGTACCACGTCGGCGACCGCTTCACCATCCAGGCCGACATCTTCGTCGATCGACGTCGGCTATGCCTACGGCTACGAAATCCAGGGCGGGCTGTCGCAGTACAACGTCATCGACCAGCGCATCCTCAACGGCGACGACGGCAACTACCTGATCCCCGTGCAGCCGGCCACCGGCTACGCCGAGAGCGCGCTGACCGAGCCGTGGGCCTGCGTCACCGCCGCCTACGGGCTGACCTATCGCACCGGCCTCAAGCCGGGCGGCACGACCTGGATCATCGGACCGGGCAGACGGCGCAGGCCTACACGATCAGTGCCGGCTTCGATCGCGACTATCACCCCGGCCGCCTGCTGCTGAGCGACGTGCCGGCTGACTTCGCCGCCTGGCTGAAGCAGCAAGCGGCCGCGCTGGGCGTTGAGGTGATCGACGATGTCGATGTCGCGGCGCCGCCGGTGGAGCAGGTCGACGACATCGTCCTGCTCGGCCCCGACCCGGACCTGATCGAGGCGGTCAGCCCGCGGCTGGCGGATTTCGGCATCGTCGCGCTGCTCGGCGACGAGCCGCTGGCGCGCAAGGTCAACGTGGACATCGGGCCGCGTGCACTACAACCGCTGGGTCTACGTGGGCGGCGCGCAGCCCGACGTGGCGCGCGCCTACGGCGACGTCCCGGTGCGCTCGGCGCTCAAGCCGGGCGGGCGGGCGCTGGTTCGTCGGCGCCGGCGGGCCGATGGGGCGGATGCACGTGCAGCGGGCCATCCAGGTGGCCGGCGCGCCGGCCATCATGGTCTGCACCGACGTCAGCGACCTGCGGCTGAGCGACCTGCAAGAGTCCTACGCGGACGAGGCCGGGCCAAGGGCATCGAGTTCATCTGCCTCAACCCGATGGAACAAGGAAGCGTACGCCGCAGGCATGGCGCGCTTCCAAGAGACTGGCTTCGACGACATCATCGTGCTGGCGCCCGTGCCGGCGGTCATTGCCGACGCGGCACAACTGGCTGGCGCCGCAGGGCGTGATGAACGTCTTCGCCGGCGTGGCGCGCGGCACGGTGACGCAGCTCGACCTGAGCGATGTCTACCTGAAAGACGCGCGCGTCATCGGCCACTCGGCCTCGACCATCGACGACCTGCGACTTGATGCTGCACCAGGCCGAGGCGGGCGAGCTCTCGCCCAACCGCTCGGTGGCCGCCATCGGCTCGCTGGACGCGGCGCGCGATGGCTTGGCAGGCCGTGACGCGACACCGTCTTCCCGGCAAGGTCGTCATCTACCCGCAGATCAAAGACTTGCCGCTGACCGCGCTGCCGGAACTGAAGGACACGCTGCCGAGCGTCTATGCCAAGCTGAAGGACGGCCGCGAGTGGACCGACGAGGCCGAGGCGGAGTTCCTGCGGCTGATGCTGCCGTAGCTCTGCCACGAATTAAACGAATTGAACGAATTGCTTCCGATCCTTTCGTGAAATTCGTGTAATTCGTGGCAGAATCTCCTGTAACTCAACGGATAACCCATGAGGAGCACAAATCAATGACACGAATACTGGAAGACAAATCGCGCTGGTCACGGGCGGCGCGCAGGGGTTGGGCGAGGCGATCTGCCAGCGGCTGGCCGACGAGGGCGCGCACGTCGTCGTCGCCGACCTGAACATCGACGGCGCTGAGAAAGCGGCTGCGGACATCATTTCCGGCAGACCGACCGGCGAGCCATGGCGATCAAGGTCAATGTCACCGACGAGGCGGAGGTCGAAGCGGCGGTTCGCGTTGCGCTGGACGAGTTCGGCCGGCTGGACATCGTCGTATCGCAACGCCGGCATTCTGATCGCCGAAGCGATCGACGAGTTCCCGGCCGAGAAGTGGCGCGCGGTGATCGAAGTCAACCTGTTCGGCTACTTCCTGTTGGCCAAGCATGCCGCCGCGGTGATGAAGGAACAGCGCAGCGGCGTGATCATCCAGATCAACTCCAAGTCGGGCAAGAAGGGCAGCTTCAAGAACTCAGCCTACGCAGCCAGCAAGTTCGGCGGCATCGGCCTGACCCAGAGCATCGCGCTGGAGCTGGCCGAGTACGGCGTGCGCGTGCAACGCGATCTGTCCCGGCAACCTGCTGGACTCGCCGCTGTGGGTCAACTCGCTCTACGGGCAGTACGCCAAGAAGTGGGGCATCACCGAGGCGGAGGTGCGCCAGCGCTACATCGACCAGGTGCCGATGAAGCGCGGCTGCACCTACGACGACGTCACCAACGTGCTGGTCTTCCTGGCCTCGGACCAGTCCAGCTACATGACCGGCCAGGCGATCAACGTCACCGGCGGGCAGGAGATGGATTGAGAGGAGGGCAACGAGGGAAAGAAGGGAAAGGCGGAGACGAAGAGACTGGCTTCTCACTTCTAACAAGAATGGGCATCCTTACCTTTAAAATAGCGCGTCACGGCCATTGCGAGTTCCCAATGCCTTCACGAACGGCATGCGCCTTGGCAAGAAACCTCTTCGTCGTCATCCTGAGCGGTTCGAGCACGCGACCCACACTATTTCGAACCGCTAGCGAAGGATCTCTCCGGGAGAGTTTCTAGGCAACCGCGGCGGCGAAGCAACACCTGCACTGCGCGCAGGCACAAGTGTCTTTCTGCTCAACCGGGGAGACTGCTTCGGCGGCCGCCGCCTCGCAGTGACATTTTCGTCGATGGTTGTACGCAAAGCGCATGTACGTCTTGGATGCCGGCTGACAGCGCACTCGTGCCTTGTTCTGGAGATGTGATTTCGCTGAAGGATGATTGGATGAAGAGTGACAAACTGACTGAGTATCGCGAGTCGGCCGCGCCGCTGCCGGATGCGTATTGGCTGTGGCCGCTGTATGGCAAGGGGTTCGAAAACCTGGGACTGGACGGCGGGCCGATCCGCGTGCCGATGCCTTCCTACGGGCCGGACGAACTGCTGGTACGCCACGACGCGTGCGGTATCTGCTTCTCCGACGTCAAGGTGATCCGAGCCGGCGGCGCGCATCCGCGGCTGTTTGGCCGCGACATGCAGACGCAGCCGGTGGTGCTGGGCCACGAGGTGGCGCTGACGGTGGTCGGCGTGGGCGAGAACCTGCGCAGCGAATATGCCGTCGGCCAGCGCTACGTCGTGCAGGCTGAGATCTACTACCGCGGCCGTAACCTGGCCTACGGCTACATGCTGCAAGGCGGCCAGTCGCAGTACAGTGTGCTGGGCGACGAGGTGTTGCGCGGCGACCACGGCTGCTACTTATTACCCGCGCCGCCCGAATCAGGCTACTCGCAGGCAGCCCTCACCGAGCCGTGGGCCTGCGTCGAAGCCGCCTATCGCATCCACTACCGCCAGACAATCAAGCCGGGCGGCATCGCGTGGATCGTTGGAACCTTTGCCACGGGCGACCATCCGTACACCATCAGCCGCGGCTTCGATCGTCGCAGCCACCCCGACACGCTGATCCTGACCGACGTGCCGGCCGCGTTTTCCGCCTGGCTGCACGGGCGCGCCGCTGAGCTGGGCATCGAGGTAGTCGTCAAGAACGGCCTCGAGCCGTGCAACTTCCGCGACGCGCTGGCCGAACTGGTGCCCTGCTGCGGACCGGACACCGGCACCGGCGAAGGGGTGGACGACCTGATCCTGCTCGGCCCCGCCGACGGCGACCTGATCGCCAACGCCTTCTGCACGCTGGCGCGCGGCGGCATGCTGAACATCGTCAGCGACGTGCCGCTGCCGGAACGAGCCGCCATCGACAGCGGCTGGCTGCACTACGACCACATGACCATCATCGGCACCACCGGCCACGACATCGCAGCCAGCTACGGGCCGATTCGTTCCAAGCTGGCCTACGGCGGCCGCTGCTGGATGATCGGCGCGGCCGGTCCAATGGGACACATGCACGTCCAGCGCGCCATCGAGGTCGGCCCGCGGCCGGGCCTGCTGGTCGCCACCAATCGCAGCTCGGACCGTATCGACCTGCTGGGTGAGCGCTATGCCGCCACGGCGCGTGACCGCGGCACGGAGCTGGTCTGCCTGACCGAAGAGACGCTGGGCGCCGGACGCGTTCCGGGCACGACTGATGGAATTGACCGACGGCGAGGGCTTCGATGACATCGTCATCCTGGCGCCCAGCGTTCCAGCCATCGAAGAGGCAGCGTCGATGCTCGCGCCGGGCGGGGTCATCAACGTCTTCGCCGGCCTGACGCGTGGCACCGAAGCATTGCTGGACCTCAACCCGGTAATCGACGGCCGCCAGGTCCGCTTCATCGGCAGCAGCGGATCGAGCATCGCCGACATGCGCTCGATGCTGGTGCTGGTCGAGCAAGGCGTGCTCAACACCAACCGCACGGTGGCTGCCATCTCCGGGCTGGACGGCGTCTACGACGGCATCTACGCCGTCAGCCAGGGCACGTTCCCCGGCAAGGTCGTAGTTTACCCGCACATCGAGGGACTGGGATTGACGCCGCTGCCCGACCTGCGCGAGCGGCTGCCAGAAGTTTACGCCCGACTGGGCGACGGCGAAGTCTGGACGGCAGAGGCCGAACAGGAGATGCTTCGGCTGATGTTGCCCGAAGATAACCACAGATGACAATGACAAAATCCGCTATCGTATTCGGCGCCGGCAATGTCGGGCGCGGCTTCTTGGGCCAGTTGTTTTCCGAGACCGGTTGCGAAGTTACATTCGTCGACGTCGATGAACCGCTGGTAGCAGCCATGCAGGCGCGCGGTCGCTACACGATTCGCCTGGTGGACAACGACTGGATGCAGGAGGTCACGGTTGCGCCGGTGCGCGCACTTCTGGCAGGCGACGAAGAGGCAGTGGCGGCGCACGTGGCAACCGCTGACATCGCGGCAACCGCGGTCGGCGTGCGCGCGCTGCCCTTCGTCGCACCACTGGTGGCCGCGGGCATCGCGCGCCGGGTGGCTGACGGCAACACGACGCCGCTCAACATCATCATCTGCGAGAACCTCAAGGGCGCGGCAGCTACCGTCCGCGGCATGGTCCTCGACCACCTGCCTGCCGAGCTTCGCCCCTACCTGTACAGCCACATAGGCTTCGTGGACACAGTGATCGGGCGCATGATCCCGCCGTTGTCGCCTGAGCTGCGTGACATCGACCCGACGCTGATCATCGTTGAGCCGTACAAAGAATTGCCCGTGGACCGCGCCGCCTGGATCGGGCCGGTTCCGCCGGTGGTGGGGCTGGAACCGTGCGACAACTTCCCGGCCTACACCAGCGCGCAAGCTCTACATCCACAACTGCGGGCACGCGGTGCTGGCCTACCTTGGCTTCGTACGCGGCCACGAGTTCGGCTGGCAGGCGCTGGCAGACCCAACCATCCGCCCGCTGTTCGAAGAAGCGATGGCTGAGAGCAAAGCCGGCATCGTTGCCGCGCACGCGGTGGATCCCGCCTGGCTGGACGCGCACATCGTCGATCTGACGCGCCGCTTCGCCAACCGGGCGCTGGGCGACACGGTGCTGCGGCTGGGGCGCGATCCGCTGCGTAAGCTCAGCCCGACAGACAGGCTGGTGGGCGCCGCGCGGCTGGTTGAGCAGGCTGGCCGGCAGCCGAGCGCGCTGGCCTGGGCAATCGCTGCCGCGCTGCGCTTCGACGATCCACGCGACCCATTGGCCATCGCCATGCAGGAGCGGCTGGCCGGCGCCGGTCTGGACGCAACACTGGCTGAGGTCAGCAGCATCGCGCCGGCCGAGCCGCTGGCAGCGCTGGTTCGCAGAAACTACCGCCTGCTGGAACAGCGCGACTGGCCGCCGCCGTTGATGGTCTGGGAACCAGGTTCATTCGCCCGCTCCACCATCGTCGAGCGCAAGCCGCAGCTCATCGCGCAGGCCATCGCCGACAACCCCTACCCCGCGCAGATCGTCGAAGCGCTGGAAACGCTGCGCAGCGAGATCGCCACGCAGCCGATGCAACCGCTACGCGAACAGACGCTTGACACGGCCGACTGGAACAACCAACTGGCGCGCCTCGGCGACACACTCTGGCTGGACGCGCCCTGGTACTTCGCCGAAACGTTGTTCTACCGCAAACTGCTTGAGGCCGTCGGCTATTTGCAGCCAGGAGGGCTACACGAACACGACCCGTTTGGCAAGCAAAAGCGGCAGCAAGAGACCGCCGCGCTGGCTCAGCTCGCGCCGGGCTGGGAAGAGCTGGCCAGCCTGCCGGGCGAGGCGCGTTTCGAAACCCTGCTGCACTCCAGCCTGTGGGGCAATCGGGCCGACCTCAGCAACCTGACCATGACCGAACAGGCGCAGGCCGGGCTGGCGACGCGCGACGAACGCCACCTACTGCTGATCGACGACACCGCCGCGGTTCACGACCGGCTGGCGGGCGGCGTGCAACGGGTCGATTTCATCTGCGACAACGTGGGATTGGATTCGATCTTCGATCTGGCGCTGGCCGATTTCCTGCTCAGCGAGGGCTGGGCAAAGCAGGTTGTCTTGCACCTCAAGGACCGCCCCTTCTTTGTCTCAGACGCGATGGCGGCTGACATCGAGATCGTCATCGCGGCGATGGCTCAGCGGGCTGAGCCAGGACTGCGCGCGCTGGCGGACCGGCTGACGGATGCGCTGGCGGCAGGCCGGCTGGTCTTGCAGACCGCCCCGTTCTGGACCACCTTCCGTATGTTCAGCGATCTGCCAGCCGGCTTGGCCGCTGATCTGGCGCAGTCCGATCTCGTGGTGGTCAAAGGGGATGTCAACTACCGCCGGCTGCTGGGCGACCGCCACTGGCCGCACGCTACCCGGATGGAAGAGGTTACAGGATTTTTCCCCGCGCCCTTCGTCGCGCTACGCACGCTGAAAGGGGAGATCATGGTCGGTCTCGCGCCCGGCCAGGCCGCGCAGATCGCCGCCGAGGACCCGGAGTGGCTGGTCAACGGCAAGCGCGGTGTGATTCAGTTGGTGTGCCGGGAACGGTGAACCGCTGGATCGCGAAGGCGCGAAGAAACGCGAAGAGCACGAGCGAACGTGTCTCACCCCAGTGCTTCCCCGCTGGTTTCGAACGAAAAAGTTGCCAACTTTCCGAAAAGTTGGCAACTTTTTTGGGGATCGCACCGGCTAGCGCGTCGGCAGTTGGAGGATCTTGAAATTGGCGCCCGAGGGATCGGCCACCGCGGCCATGCGGCCATAGGGCGTGTCGTCGACCGCGCTGAGCGCCTTGCCGCCATGCTCGACCACAGCCGCGACGGTCTCATCGGCGTCGGCCACGGCGAAGTAGATGATCCACTGCGGCTTGAAGTCGCCCCACGAAGGATCGATCTGGCCAACGCCGCCCAGCATGGCGTCGCCGTGCTTGAGCACGTAGTACTCCATCTCGCCAGGCATTGGCTCGACGGTGGCGCCCAGCAGCGCTGCATAGAAGTCGCGGGATTGCTTGGCGTCTGACGCAAACAGCTCGAACCAGGTCGCTGAACCAGGCTCATCGATAAGTTCGGCGCCGATGTGCTGTCCGGCCTGCCAGAAGCTGAACGCGGCTCCGCCTGGGTCCACCAAATTCGCCATGGTGCCAAATGGACCGACCATCATTGGTGGGAATACTACGCTAGCGCCCATTGCAACGGCTCGTGCCACGTCCGCCTCAGCGTCTTCGGAAGCGAAAAACAGGCCCCAGGCCACTGGAAATGTAGTGCCATCAGGCGTTACGTTGCCTCCTATTCCGGCGACCGGGTGGTCTCCCAGGCGGGCGGTGGTGTAGCCGCCGTACTCCGGACCGCCGATGTCATAGTCCCAACCGAAGACGGCATGATAGAAGGCGCGTGACACCTCTGCGTCCGGCGTCGCCAGATCCATCCAGGTGGGCGTACCCGCCGGTTTAGGTTGTGTATAGGTGGTCATGTGAACTGTTCCTTGGTGTGTCGTTGCGGAGGATTGGCTGGCACCATTGCGTACATTTGTTCTACAACAATAGCTCAAGTCCGCGCCTATTAATGTGATGCAGATTCCAGTATGCACTCCCGTCGCCAACGCCGGCATGGAGGAAGTGTCCATTGGCAGAGTTGCCAACTTTTCG
The DNA here is from genome assembly GCA_963707275.1 of uncultured Chloroflexia bacterium. GTDB lineage: Bacteria > Chloroflexota > Anaerolineae > JAAEKA01 > JAAEKA01 > JACKBK01. The sequence continues at coordinate 28,751 of CAVPPH010000013.1, read as the reverse complement.
GAAAAGTTGGCAACTCTATGCTACCACCCACACAGCGCATGGTGAAACTGCCGCTGTCAACAGGACCGGTCAGGCAGATTCATCGGCTTATGGCGCCACCAGCGCCTGGGCGGTGAGCGCGTCGGTGATGAGGACGTTGATGTAGCCCCCGAGCGCCGCGCCGCGGATGGCAGCCAGCTTGCGTTCACCGCCGGCGATGCCCACTGAACGCTTGACCTGGCGCAACTGGTCGAGTTCCATGCCGACCACCCGGTCGTTGAGGGGCGTTTGCACCGGCGCGCCATCGGCGTCAAAGAAGCGCAGACAGACATCCCCGACCGCGCCCAGCTTGCGCAACGACTCCAGTTCATGCGGGGAGAAGATGTTGCCACTGGACGCCAGCAGGTCAGAGGGCTCGATGCTGCCGATCCCGATCAGCGCCAACGTGACACTGTCGAAGCGGTCGATGGTGTCGCAGACAAACGGGTCTTGCAGGTACAACTGGCGCGTGTCGTGCGCCCCGACCACAGCCGGAACTGGCAGCAGGATCGATTGCCCCTGTACCAGCGAAGCCAGCCGGCTGACGATGTGAACCGCATTGCTCTCGGCGGTGGGATCGCCCAGGCCGCCCAAAATCTGGATCACCTGCGCGCCGATGGGCTTTGTGACCGGCGACATGGCATCGACGGTCGCCAGCAGGGTCCCGCTCCAGGAGGAGATGCCGATCACCTCGTTGGGTTTCAACGTGGTGTTGAGGTAATAGGCCGCGGCCGAACCGAGGTCGCGGATGATCTGCTTGTCGTTAGCCAAGCTTTCGACCACGATCGTTTCCTTCAGGCCGTAGACCGATTCCAGTTGGCTCTCGAGGTCGGCATAGATGCCGGTCGGCGCATGGATGTTGAAACGCACGATCTGCTCGTCCTGCGCCCGTTTCAGCAGCCGCGAGATAGTCGCCTGCGAGATATCCAACTGCTCGGCGATCTCCGTTTGGCGCAGACGATCGACGTAATACAGGCGGGCGACCTTCGTCATCAGGCGTAGTTCATCTGTGCGCGACATTGGTGGACTCCATTGAACAGAATTGAGACTGCCAGAAGAATACTCAATACCCGGTATTATGGCAAGCGCCGTGCACTGCCAGTCGCCAACCACGGGTGCGACCCACAGGCGGTCCAGTCGTCACCGCGGAAGCTCAATGGCGATAGACATCCCAACCGAAGTAGGTCGCAAAAGCTTCTTCCAGAATCACAGACGAAGGAGCCGCGGCCATTGCAGCATGGTGCTCGAAACCGTTACGGCAGATATACTTGAGCAGCTTTTGCAGTTCGGGCACCTCGACGACCGCGCGGCTGCCAAAGGTGTCCAGCGGATCGTCGGTGAATTGGCCGTCGCCGCAGTAGGCAGTGATGCAGCCATTGACGTCGTCGGTGGAAAGACGCGCAAAGCTCATCGCACCGGCGGAGACGCGGCCCTCGATCGCGCCGTAGGTGTTTTCCTGCCCCAGCGTAGTCGCCAGAATGTCGGCGTAGGCGATGCGCGCTTCCTTGTAGAAGGACTTGGCGAAGTTGCCGCAGTGGAAGAGTACGCACTTGTTCGGATCGCCGGCGTAGTTGTTGTTCCAGTCCACCAGCGCGGCAGGCCCATTGGTGGCAAGCTGCAAGGCATACATCGACGCCACGCCGGTGATGTCAACCTCGCAGGCAGACGGCATCAGCTTTTCGCTCATCATGCTCATCAGCGTGCAGACGTTGATGCCGTAGTTTTTCTGGATCGAGTTCCAGCACTGCAAGGCGGTGGCCTGGATGTCGAGTTCATCCATCCAGCGGGTCAGTACTACGCCGAATTTAGCCATGCGCAGCAGCGAAGGCGACGGGACGCCGCCCGACGGGAGATAGTCGAGAATCGCCTGCAGGCGTTCCTTGACCGCGCTATCGTCGTCCTTGAGCCGGTTGCTCGCGCCCAGCAGCTCGGACAGATCGACCGTCTGGACTGAAATTCCGACGGACTGGAGCAGCTTCTCGCTGTAGCGGGTGGTGTTGAACGCGTTGGGGCGTGCGCCGACCGCGCCCAGACGGGCATTGCGCAGACCGTTGACGACGCGACAGACGCCCATGAAGTTCTGCAGATCCTGCTTGAAGCCGGCGCTCAGCGGGTGGCTGGTGTGCAGATCGGTCAAAGAGTAATCGAAGCTGTACTGGCGCAGGTTGTTGCAGACCGAGATCTTGCCGCAGAAGGCGTCACGGCGGCGCTCGACGTTGAAGCCATCCAGGTCGTCGGGATACGCCTGTACGAGCACGGGCACGTTGAGCTGCAGCCATTTTCAAGGTGTCCGCCACAGCTTTCTCGTCGCCGAAATTGGGCAGGCAGACGAGGATGCCGTCGATCTCACGCCGGTGCGTCTGGAAGAGGTCGGCGCACTTGCGAGCGTCAGCATAGGTCTCGACCGAGCCCAGCTTGGAGTCTTGCTCGCTCAACCAGATGCCGCGAATGCCGAACTCAGCAAACAGGGTCTGGATGTCGGCGCGGGCTTCGGTGATCAGTTCGTCCGGGAAGAAGTCGCGGTTGCCAAAAATGACGCCGAGGGTAAATTCTTTCATTTTGTTTGCTCCTGTTTAATCCGTGATAAACCAAGTACCATGGGTCATTGCGAGCCGCAGCGGCGAAGCAATCTTGCCTGTGCCACGAGAGATTGCTTCGCCGCTGCGGCTCGCAATGACATTGGAATCATGCGGATGATCCGGCCCGTAGAAACGCCTCGACCTCGTCGCGTGTCGGCAGCGAGGGTTGTGCGCCAGCGCGCGTGACCGAAAGTGCAGCGGCAGCGCTGGCAAAACGGGCCGCTTCCACCAAAGACGTGCCCTCGCCCAGCATCACAGCCAGCGCGCCTATGAATGCGTCGCCGGCGGCGGTGGTGTCGATGGCGTCAACCGCAAACGCAGCGACCTGCGTGAAAACCGGATCTGGTTCGGCTCGCTCGGCGATCAGCGCGCCCGTCGCTGGCCCATGGTGACGATCACGCTGCTGGGGCCGGATCGCAACAGTTGTTCTGCGGCCCGGCGAGCGTCTTGCAGAGAACGAATTTCGCTGCTGGTCATGAAGGCCGCTTCGTGCTCATTGGGGACGAGCACATCAACGGTTTTGAGAAGTTCGGGAGAAAGGTGTTGCGCCGGGGCCGGATTCAGAACCACGCGGACGCCGGCCTTACGCGCCAGCTCGGCTGCGGTCACGATGGTCCCGATCGGCGTTTCCAACGGCATGACCAACACGTCCACACGTTCGAGTTGGGCGAAAGCGTCAGCGACATCGGCGGCCGTCAGCATAAAATTGGCCCCTGAAGCGACAGCGATGCTGTTCTGCCCCTGCGCATCGACCTGGATCAGAGCGACACCGGTGGCTGCGCGCGGATCGATACCTACGAAACGAGTGTCAATTCCTTCGGTGCGCGCCGCTGCCAACAGTTGGTCGCCAAAGGCATCGGATCCGACGCGGCCGATCATGGTGACTTCGCCGCCCAGGCGAGCAGCGGCCACTGCCTGGTTCGATCCCTTGCCGCCCGGATAGGTGGCAAACACACCGCCCAAGAGAGTCTCGCCAGGCTTGGGAATGACAGGCAATCGGACAACCAAGTCCATGTTGAAGCTGCCGACGACGACTATCCTGGCCACAGATCACACCCTCGATCAGATCATAAAAAGCCCGGCAGGGCGACGGAAAGGAAATCCATCGCCCTGCCGGGATGATACCCGCTTACGGCTGCGGGCAGGCCTCGGTTGAGCCAGTGGGAGCAAAGGTCTTGTACTGGCAGTAGTTATCTACGGTCAGCAGCACCATGTCGATGGACTGCTTCTCGGGCTTGCCGGTGCTGCCGGTCTTGATGAACTGATCAGCCTGCATCGCGGCCTGGATCGCCATCTCAGCCACTGGCTGCAGGGACGTCGCCTTGAGCTCGCCCTGGCCGATGGACTGGATGGCGTCGTCGCTGCCGTCAAAGCCCATCACGATGACCTCGGGGCGACCGGCGGCGATCAGCGCGGCCTGCGCGCCCAGCGCCATGGTGTCATTGCCGGCGATCACACCCTTGATGTTCGGGTTCGCCTGCAGGATCGACTCCATGACAGTCAGTGCTTCGGTCTGCGACCAGTTGGCCGTCTGCTGTGCCACCATCTTCATGTTGGGAAGTTGGTCGAGCACGTCATGGTAGCCTTGCGAGCGAACGTGGGCATTGGTGTCGGTGTCGCGACCGGTCAGCTCGACGAAGTCGCCTTCTTCGCCCATCTGCTGCGCGAAGTACTCCGCCAGAATCGTCGCGCCCTGATAGTTGTTCGACACGATCTGCGAAACGGCCACGCCTTCTGCCGTGATCTCGCGGTCAACCAGGAAGGTCGGGATGCCTGCATCCTTGGCCTTCTGCACCGCGGCCACGCTGGCGTCAGCGCCGGCGTTGTCCAGAATGATGGCGGCTGCCTTCTGCGCGATACAGCTCTCGAACAGCTCCATCTGCTTGTTGGCGTCGTCGCCGTGGTTCAGCTTCAACGTCGTGTAGCCCAGTTCCTCAGCCTTGGCTGCCGCGATCTCTTGCATCGCACCGAAGAACGGGTTCTCGACCGGCGGCACGATCACGCAGATCATGTTCGAGCCGGAAGAAGCAGCAGGCGCAGCCGAACCTGGCTGCGGGCAGGCTTCAGTCGAGCCTGTAGGAGCGAAGGTCTTGTACTGGCAGTAGTTGTCTGCGGTCAGCAGCACCATGTCGATGGACTGCTTCTCAGGCTTGCCGGTGCTGCCGGTCTTGATGAACTGATCAGCCTGCATCGCGGCCTGGCTGCGCCATCTCGGCCACCGGCTGCAGCGACGTCGCCTTGAGCTCGCCCTGGCCGATGGACTGGATCGCGTCGTCGCTGCCGTCGAAGCCCATCACGATCACCTCGGGACGACCGGCGGCGATCAGCGCGGCCTGCGCGCCCAGCGCCATGGTGTCGTTGCCGGCGATCACGCCCTTGATGTTCGGGTTCGCCTGCAGGATCGACTCCATCACGGTCAGCGCTTCGGTCTGCGACCAGTTGGCCGTCTGCTGCGCCACCATCTTCATGTTGGGAAGCTGGTCGAGCACGTCATGGTAGCCCTGCGAGCGCACGTGGGCATTGGTGTCGGTGTCGCGACCGGTCAGCTCGACGAAGTCGCCTTCTTCGCCCATCTGCTGCGCGAAGTACTCCGCCAGAATCGTCGCGCCCTGGTAGTTGTTGGACACGATCTGTGCAGCTGCCACGCCTTCGGCCGTGATCTCGCGGTCAACCAGGAAGGTCGGGATGCCTGCATCCTTGGCCTTCTGCACCGCGGCCACGCTGGCGTCAGCGCCGGCGTTGTCCAGAATGATGGCGGCTGCGCTTCTGCGCGATGCAGCTCTCGAACAACTCCATCTGCTTGTTGGCATCGTCGCCGTGGTTCAGACGCAACGTCGTGTAGCCCAGTTCTTCAGCCTTGTCGGCCGCGATCTGTTGCATCGCACCAAAGAACGGGTTCTCGACCGGCGGCACGATCACGCAGATCATGTTTGAGCCGGCAGCGAGCGGGCGCTTCGGTGCGCGGCTGGAGCTTCGGTGGCAGCCGGTGCTTGCGGTAGCAGCAGGAGCCGGAGCAGCGGCAGGGGCGCCGCATGCGCTGATCAACATCGCCAGGACGAGGATCAGGCTGAGCATGGTCAGGGACTTCTTGGGTAGACATTGTCTTCTCCTTAGGTATGGTTGGAAAGTATCTGAGTGTCTGTCACACTCGCTGGACGGATTTTCACGATCGGTGAGCTTGTTTTGATCTGACCTCCTTGGAACAGGGGACTCTACTTCGATTCTTGTTGCTGTTGCAGGGCAATGCGCGCCTGCATGCGCGCCTGCACCTGGTCGATGATGACTGCCAGGATAATCACGCCGCCCTTGATTACCATCTGCCAGAAGGAAGAGACATTCGACATCACCAGACCGTCGCCCAGAACACCGATGACGAACGCGCCGATCAAGGTGCCGCCGATGCTGCCGCGGCCGCCAGCCAGAGAGGTGCCGCCAAGAACGACCGCAGCGATGGCATTCAACTCAAAGGTGTTTCCGGTCGCGGGGTGAGCGGCGACCAACTGAGAAGCGATGATCAAGCCGACGAATGCGGCGCAGAAGCCGCTGATCATGTAGACCAACGTCTTGGTGCGCTTGATGCGGACACCAGAAAGCTCGGCTGAGCGCTCATTGCCGCCGACCGCGAACACATGGCGACCGAATGGCGTACGAGTTCGTGATGAACCAGCCGACCAACGCGAACACCAGCATCAGCCAGATCGAATAGTTGATGCCGAGGAATTCCCCGGCCCCAAGCTTCTCGAACCCGGTGTTGCCAAGTTCGGGACGGCCGACCAGGTTGGCAAACGTGGCGCCGTTGTTGAGTAACCCGGCCAGGCCGCGCGCGATGTACATCATACCGAGCGTGGCAATGAATGGAGCGACGTTGAACCTCGTGATAATTAGACCGTTGATCATGCCAATCAGCGTGGCAGCAGCAATCGAAATGACCACGATCATCCAGGTGTGGGGGTAGACGACAACACCCAGCGCAGGAATGGCGATGCCGTTGTTGATCAGCAAGCCGGCGATCATGGCAGTCAGGCCAACGATCGACCCGACCGACAGATCGATGCCGCCTGTCAGGATGACAAAGGTCATGCCGATGGCGAGAATGGCGTTCTGGGCGACGTGTTTCGAGACGATCTCGATGTTTTGCAGTGCTGAGAAACTGCGGCCACAATGTGATGGCGAAATACCCGACCACCAGAATCAGAGCAATGAAAGCCCGGCCGCGCAAGAGAAACTGTAAGGTGTTGGTTCTGGTCAAGCGTTGTGACTTCTGCACCGGGACGGCGTTAGTTGTGCTCATTGATCTGCGCTTCTCCGTTGTGATTGGCTGCGCCGGCCAGCCCGTGACCAATCGCCGATGCCGCGACCAGTTTCTCTTCGGTCGCTTCCGCACGGCTGAATTCCCCGGTGATGGCGCCTTTCGACATCACCAGAATCCTGTCGGACATCGCCAGAACTTCCTTCAATTCGGTCGAGATGAAGATCACGCCGTAGCCTTGCTCAGCCAGGCGGCTGATGATCTCGAAAATCTCGGATTTTGCGCCCACGTCGATGCCCCGGGTCGGTTCGTCAAGCATCAGCACTTTGGGGGATGTCAGCAGGGCTTTGGCGACCACGCACTTCTGCTGATTGCCGCCGCTGAGGCTGGTAATCGACTGTCCCACGTTGGCCACACGAATGGACAGGCTTTTTACCATCCCCTTGACGGCTTCTTTCTGCTTGCTGGGAACGAGAAACAAGCCGTTGGAGTAGCTGTCCAGACTGGCCAGGAGAATGTTGTCCGCGACCGACATGGTCTGCACCAGTCCCTCGCGCTGGCGATCCTCCGGGACGAGGACAATTCCGCTCTTGATGCGTTCGGGGACGGTGATAGCGCGCACTGGCTGACCGTTGAGCGTTGTCTGGCCCCTGGCTTCCGGGCGAGCTCCGGCGAGACAGTCCACCAGATCGGATCGTCCGGCGCCCATCAGTCCATAGAGACCGAGGATCTCACCGGCGTACAGGTCAAAGGAGACGTGGTCGACGACGTAACCGCCGCCTGGGCGAGGCAGGGTCATATCCTCCACTTTCATCAGCACTTCGCCAATGTTATGTTCGGTGCGCGAAAACAGCGCCGCCGGGTTCCTACCCACCATTTTCTCGATGATCCAAGCGACAGAGATGTCGTCAGCACGGGCGCTTTCCACCAGCCGCCCGTCGCGCAACACCGTGACGTAGTCGCCGATCTGCAAGAGCTCGTCCAGCTTGTGCGAGATGTAGATGATCGAGACGCCGCGACTCTTCAGATCGTTGATGACGCGGAAGAGCACCTCGACTTCGCTTTCGCTCAGGGCCGAAGTCGGTTCATCCATGATCAAGACGCGAATGTCCTGCGCCAAAGACTTGGCAATCTCGACAATCTGCTGCTGACCGATGCGCAAATCGCTGACCTGTCTGTCCGGGTCTATATTCTGCTCCAACCGGTGCAACAGCTCGCGGGCCTTCTGCTTCTGGGTCTTCCTGTCGATGACCAGACCGCGCTGCGTTACCTCGCGCGCCAGGTAGATGTTCTCGACCACGCTCAAGTTCGGACAGAGAGTCATCTCCTGGAAGATGATGCCGATCCCATGCGCGGCGGCTTCAGAGATACTGCGGATCTGGATTTCGTTGTCTTCCAGCAGGATGCGCCCCGACGTTGGCTGTTCCACACCGGCCAGGATCTTCATCAGGGTGGATTTCCCGGCGCCGTTCTCGCCAACCAGCACGTTGACCTTGCCACGGTAGACCTTGAAATCGACGCTGTCGAGAGCGACCGTGCCGGGAAAGACCTTGGTGATGCCTTCGGCCCGCAGGACAATCGGCTCCGACACTGAGATGTCGTCCGGTGACTTGCACGGCGGCAGTCATTTCACTCATCGCGCTACCCCTTGACCGCAATCTTGACAGGAACGATGGTGACCTTCGAGAGATCGATGTTGACAAGGTTGAACGTGCGGATGGTCATGGCGCCAACAAAGTCGATGGTCTTCCCGACGAGTTGCTCCTTGTCTACATCGGTGTAGGCCTGGTTGATGACACGCTTGTTGATCTCAGAGCCCACCTTGCCAAACTCGGTCTGTTCCTTGAAATCGCCGAAATTGATGAAGCCGACGCCATCGCGCACCGATGTCTCATCGCTGGGAATGCGCGGCCCCAGATAGACCAGCACCTTGATCGTGCCGTCGTAGCCGACCGGCTGTACTTCCATCACACCAAGACTGGATGAGGTATCGACCGAGATGACCTTGGCCTCGCCCTTGACGATGTAAACGTGGGCCTCACCAACGGTGATCAGCCCATACTGGTTCGCCACATCGATCAAATCATCCTTGGCAGCGATGCCTTGGGCGTCGGGCTGCATGGCAGTCAGGACATCCGACTAGGTTAACGGCTTTGGCATCGATCGTGGGAAGAACCTTGCTGTCCCAGATTCCATCAACGTAGTTGACAGGGTCGAATGCCTCGCTGATCTTCTGCTGCTCCACCTGTTCGATGGGGACGACTGTAAAGGCATATGGCCAGGCAAAATAGCCCACCACAAGACAGCACCAACAACTATCAGAAGCAGGATTAGTTTTCGAGATTTCACAGGGCGATTCCTATGAGAAGATTGAAGTCGAATGAGGATTGAATATTTATTCTTATTTCGAATTCTATTCAATCACGAGTGTATCATGGATTCCAATTGATGTCAAGGGGTTAATCTTAAATTCCCAGGGCTTTTGCATCAGGGTCTGTACGCGCGCGACTGGATCAATCAGTTTCCGAAAGTGCTTGACAAATCAAGCCCTTGATGTTACACTTTATCCTGCAATATAATAAACACGCAATACTGAATAAATATGCAAATGCGTTATCAGTCTTCAAGAATCAAGGACCCGCACCATGCTTACAGACCTTGAGTTGCAACTAAAGTCCATCGAATACCGTGCGACTATCCTGCGCATCATCAAGCAGGCCCGGGCCGGCCACACCGGCGGCGACCTATCCTCCATCGATATTCTCAACGTCCTCTACAACAACGTCATGCAGGTTTCCCCCGCCACCTTTGCTGATCCGAATCGCGACCGCTACGTGCAGAGCAAAGGGCACTGTGTCGAAGCACTGTACACCGTCCTGGCCGATCGGGGGTTCTTCCCGCCGGAAGAGCTGGACACACTCTGCCAGTACCAGTCGCATTTCGTCGGTCACCCGACCCGCAGCGTGCCGGGCATCGAACAAAACACGGGCGCGCTGGGTCACGGCCTGGCCGTCGCCGGCGGCATGGCGTTGGCTGCCAAACTGGACGGGCGCAGCTATCGCGTGTTCACACTTCTGGGAGACGGCGAGTTGGCCGAGGGATCCAACTGGGAAGCCTCGCTGGCCGCATCGCATTACCGCCTGGACAACCTGGTGGTGATCGTCGATCGCAACCGGCTGCAAATCAGCGGCAATACCGAAATCGGTGGCCCCGCTGGAACCGCTGCACGAGAAATTCGTGGCCTTTGGCTACGCGGTACACGAGGTGGATGGCAACGACACAGCAGCGCTGACGGATCTCTTCAGCCAGGTACCTTTCGAGACAGGCAAACCGAATCTGGTGCTCGCCAACACCGTCAAGGGAAAAGGCGTCAGTTTCATGGAGAATTCCGTGAAGTGGCACCATCGCGTGCCGACCGACGAGGAATACGCGACCGCGATGCGCGAACTGAACGAAGCCCGTGCGCGACTGACAGTTCAGGCATCGGAAGCCAAACATCAACGCTACCCTGTTCACGCATAGCGTGTCCTGCACTCACTCGTCATTCCCGCGGAGGCGGGAATCCATCGGCGTGCAGCGTTGATTCCCGCCTCCTTGGGAATGACGGGCGTGAAAATGAATGGAGTCCCCATGGAACTTGGACGTGCTAACCTGGAAGTATTCGCCGAAACCGTGCTGGAGATGGCGTGCGCCGACCGCGACGTACTGGTCGTAACCAGCGACTCGCGCGGCTCAGGCAAGCTGACCGGCTATGGCGAAACGCTTCCCGATCAACTGGTGGAGCTCGGCATCGCCGAGCAGAACGTGATCGGCATCTCAGCCGGGTTGGCCTCCGCCGGGAAAGAAGGTCTTTGCTGCATCGCCGGCCTGCTTTCTCACTGCCCGTGGCCTCGAGCAGATCAAGAACGACGTCGCCTATTCCGACCAGCCGGTCAGGATCATCGGCATCAGCGCGGGAGTAAGCTACGGCGCTTTGGGCGCCACCCACCACTCGCTGCACGATTTCGCCGTCCTGCGCGCCATCCACAACCTGACCATCATTGCGCCCGGCCGACAACTTCGAAACGCGTGAGACGATCAAGGCCATCCACAACACAGCCCACCCGGTCTATGTGCGTCTCGGCAAAGCGCCGCAGCGGCATGTTCACGCCGACGGGAGCAGCTTCACCATCGGCAAGGCGGCACTGATTCGCGATGGACGTGACCTGACGTTTATCGCCTGCGGTGAGACGGTCCCGGTAGCGCTTGCAGCCGCCGAGCAATTGGCCGCTGAAGGTATCAACTGCCGCGTCCTGAGCATGCACACCATCAAGCCGCTGGACGAAGAAGCTGTGCTGCAAGCCGCCAGCGAAACAGCGCGCCATCATCACGGTTGAAGAACACAGCGTCTTCGGTGGGCTGGGCGAAGCCTGCGCATCCGTCCTGATGCAAGGAGGCGCCTGGCTGCCCTTCAAGATCGTCGGCTTTCCCGACGAGTACATGGTGACGGGCTCGCAAAAAGAGATTTTCAACCATTACGGCATCTCCCCTGACGGTCTGGCAGACATCGGCTCGTCAACTCCTGCGCGGTGGAGGCACGGTGAGCGCACCCGATCAAACATTCATCCTCTCGCTCGACGAAGGCACCACCAACGCCAAAGCCATCCTGGTGAACGGCGCGGGCAGCATCGTCAAGGAGGCGTCGCGTCCGGTTTCCATCGCCTATCCCCAGCCGGCCTGGGTCGAGCAGGATGCCTGGGAAATCTGGCACGCTACGCTGGCTGCTGCTGCAGACGTACTGGACGGCGTACCGGCTTCCCAGGTCGCTGCGGTCGGCGATCACCAACCAGCGCGAATCGGTGCTGGCCTGGGAGCGCGCCAGCGGCGAACCGCTCGGCCCGTGCATCACCTGGCAGTGCAAACGCAGCGCGCCCTTTTGCGAGGAGTTGCGCCAGCGCGGCCTGGAAGACTCGATCTTTCGCTTGACCGGTCTGGCCGTTGACCCCATGTTTTCGGCCAGCAAGGCGCGCTGGCTGCTGGACAACATTCCCGACGGATTGCAACGCGCACAGGCGGGTGAGATCTGCCTGGGCACGGTGGATGCCTGGCTGCTGTGGAATCTGACCGGCGGCGCGGTGCATGCCTGCGATGTCACCAACGCCTCGCGCACGCAACTGTTCAACCTGCAGACGCTGGCGTGGGACCCTGACGCTGCTGGCTATCTTCGACATTCCGCGCGCGGCCCTGCCGGAAGTCAGGCTTTCCAGCGCGTTCTACGGCGAGACGGTGTCGCTGCCCGGCATCCCGGCCGGCCTGCCCATTGCTGCGTTGATCGGCGATTCTCATGCCGCGCTGTACGGTCACGCGGGGTTCCAGCCCGGCGCGATCAAGGCGACCTACGGCACCGGCTCCTCGCTGATGACGCCGACCGCGACCAGGATTTTCTCGCAGAAGGGGCTGTCTTCCAGCATCGCCTGGGGCTACCAGCAAGCGACCTACGCGCTGGAGGGCAACATCTACGTCACCGGAGCGGCAGTCCAATGGCTTTCCGACCTGCTGGGTCTGGGCGGACCTGAAAACATCGAGGCGCTGGCCGCACAGGCTAGCAGACACCGGCGGCGTCTATTTTGTTCCGGCGCTGGCAGGTCTGGGCGCGCCCTACTGGAACGATTCGGCGCGCGGCTTGATCAGCGGTCTGACGCGCGGCACAACCGCGGCGCAGTTGGCGCGAGCTACCCAGGAGTCCATTGCCTTCCAGATTCGTGACGTGTTCGATACTATGCAGGCCGAGACGGGCGCGCCGCTGCAGGTGCTCCTGGCAGACGGCGGCGCGACCCGCAACCAGGCGCTGATGCAATTCCAGGCGGACATCCTGGGCGTGCCGGTCCAGTGCAGCCTGGCCAGCAACGTGTCCGCGCTGGGCGCGGCTTACCTGGCGGGGCTGACCGTGGGCGTGTGGGCTTCGCAAGAGGAAATCGCCGCGCTCGCGCGGCCGCAGATACGCTACGAACCGGCGATGGACGACGCCGAACGAGACCGGTTGTACGCCGGCTGGAAGGACGCCGTCGGCCGGGTGCTCTGGAACTGACGACTCGGCGCCTTCGGACTTTTGCCGTCAAGTCAAACCCGCAGGATAACCGCCTGCGGGTTTTGTGACTCTGTGAACAGCGCGCTTGCTGGACGAGCCAGTGAAACATGGTACAATTGTAAATGGCCAGCCGAGCTGATCGCTGGTTCAAACTTCAGGTTAATTGCCGGATTTCCGGCAACGCGAGAAAGGTGGGATTATGAGAAGGCACACTCTATTGGCCCTGCTGCTGGTTGTCACCATGATGCTGCCAACGGCCGCCGACGCGCGTGGTGTCGCGCCGGCTGGTGAAATGGGTCAGGCTGGTGAACAGCAGATGTCGCCCTCAGCAGACAACGAAGACACACCAACCCCTGACGCTGAATTCGCAAGCAACCCAGTGATGTTCATCGAGAACCGCGGCCAGTGGAACGACGACGCGCGTTTCCAAGTCTGGGGCGGGCCGGCTGCAACGACGTGGCTGGCGGAAGATGCGATCTGGCTCACCGTGCTGGAGCCGGAAGAAGAAACGCCGGAGGTCGATGCCGCCGGCGTCCAGTCGCGCCATCGCGCGGACAATCCATCTCCCCGGCGCGGCGTCAACATCAAACTTAGCTTCGCCGGGGCGAACCGGCAGCCGCGCATGGAGACCATCGACCCGTTGGATACAACGATCAGCTTTTTCTACGGCAACGACCCTGACCAATGGCAGCCGGATGTACCGGTTTGGGGCGGCGTGCGCTACGTTGATCTGTATCCTGGCGTGGATCTGGAACTGACAGGCGAGGACGGCCAGTTGGCGCTGCGGCTGGCGGCCAGGACTGACGCCGACCTGTCTGCGGTGCGGCTGCGCGTCGAGGGCGTCGATGCCGTCACTGTGGACGATGATTATTTGCGGCTGACCACGCCGGCGGGTGAGATTGACTTCCCACTGCTGCAAGCTACCGAATATCTCGACAAAACGACCGTACAGTCGCGTGGGGCGCAACAATTCGAGGTTTCCACCCCGTTTGTTGCCCCGGCATCGAAGACTCACTCTCCTGGGACCTTTCCTTACGCTTCATCCGATGCTCACATCACTTTAGCCTTCAGTACATTTCTAGGCGGCACCATAAATGACAGTCGTAGCGCCATGGCTGTGGGTCATGCTGGCAACCCTTATGTAGCGGGTGAAACATGGTCGGAGGACTTTCCTGTGACACCGGGCGCGTTCGCCACGAGCAAGCAGCACAGTGTCGACCTCTTTGTGGCCAAGATGGACCAACTTGGCAGTGCACTTGTCTACGCCACCTTCCTGGGCGGCAGTTGGCTTGACATCGACCCAGCCATCGCCGTCGATGCGGTTGGCAGCGCGTATATCACTGCCAGTACCGGTTCGAGCGATTTTCCCGTGACGCCAAATGCCTTTGACACGACGCATGGGGGTGGCACGTGCGGCCCGCCCCCTCATCGAACCACATGCAACGACGCGGTGGTTGTGAAGTTCGACCTGACAGGCAGTGCGCTCATTTATTCGACTTTCCTGGGCAGTGAGAACGAGGAAGTCGGTGCAGACATCGCCGTGGATGAGGAAGGCAACGCCTATGTGATAAGCCTGAACCTTCCCAATGACCAGCCCAGCGCACCCGCTGCTTATGATATCTGCCCGGGGAACACCTTCATCGCCAAGTTGAATCAGGACGGCAGCGCGCTCACTTATTGTAGCTACGTCGGCGACCATCCTCAGGCGATTGCCGTAGATGACAATGGCAGTGCCTTCGTTGCAGGCACCACCTTCTGGAACAATATTCCTGTCACGCCAAACGCGTTCGATGCAAGCGATAACGGTGGTTACGATGTCTTTGCAGCCAAGTTGAACCCGGCTGGCAGCGATCTGGACTATGCAACTTATATTGGCGGATCTGGCAGCGAAACCCTGGGATCGATTGCCATTGATAGTTCGGGGAGCGCTTACATCACAGGCAATACCAGGTCCAGCGATTTCCCGGTGACACCTGGCGCCTATGATACCAGCTATAACGGCAACTACTACGGCGACGCCTTTGTGGCCAAGCTCAACCCGACAGGAAGTGCGCTGGAATACAGCACCTTTCTGGGCGGCACTGACGAGGACTATGGCAGCGCCATCGCCGTCAACGGGTCGGGCATGGCTTTTGTGCTAGGCTCAACCTATTCGAGTGACTTCCCTACAACGCCCGATGGATTCGATACGACCTTCAACGACACGCACTCCGCATCCGATGTCTTTGTCGCCGAGCTCGACCCCAGCGGCAGTACGCTGGTCTACAGCACCTTTCTGGGAGGCAATCACCTCGATTACACTGAGGGTGACGGAATCGCTTTGGACGATGTAGGCAGCGCCTACGTGACGGGAAGCACCATGTCCGACGATTTCCCCACCACACCAGGCGCGTTCGACACAAGTCTGAACTCCGAAGATGTCTTCATCGCCAAGCTGAACCAGGATGTACCGACGGCTGTTCGGGTGACGGGGCTGGCGGCCGGTTCGGCCGGCCATGCGTCACAACCTGCGTTGGGGCTGGTGTGGGTAGGAGTGCTGGTGCTCCTCATACTGCTTGAGTTGTTCCTTTCGGACGCGTCTGGACTTGACGAAGCAGACGGTTAACGGTCAGAGGTACCCCACTCGATCCCTCATCTCATCGGGTTGATAGAAGGCGGCGAGCAGTTCCAGGTACCACTGTGGGGCAGTTGTACCACGGCAGCTTTCTTGCTCAAACAACCGCAAACAGGCCGAGGAAACTTTTGATCCTCGGCCTGTTTGCATCTCCCCCAGTTACCAGTCCAGGTGTTACAGTTCTCTGAACTGGCCCTCAACTACGTCTGCTTCACCCTCGCGGCTGAAGACGATCTCGCCCGTCGCGCGCGTCGGCCACGACCGTGTCGCCTTCGCCGAAGTCGCCCTGCAGCAGCGCCAGCGCCAGCGGGTCCTGCACCTGCCGCTGGATCGCCCGCTTCAGCGGCCGCGCGCCGTAGACCGGGTCGTAGCCGGCCTCGGCCAGCAAGCTCGCGCGCCGCGTCGGTCAGCTGCAGCGTCGATCTTGCGCTCGGCCAGCAGCCTGCGCAGCCGGCCAAGCTGGATCTCCACGATCTCGCCCAGGTCGCTCGCGGCTCAGCGGGTGGAAGATCACGATCTCGTCGACGCGGTTCAGGAACTCCGGCCGGAACGTCGCGCGCAGCGCCTCCATCGCCTAGCGCCGCACTGCTTCCTCGCTCGCCGCTCGCGCGTCCACGGCTCGCTGATGCACTCGCTGCCGACGTTGGTGGTCATGATCACCACCGTGTTCTTGAAGTCCACCGTGCGGCCGTGGCCGTCGGTCAGCCGGCCGTCGTCCAGCACCTGCAGCAGCGTGTTGAACACCTCGCGGTGCGCCTTCTCGATCTCGTCGAACAGCACCACGGTGTAGGGCTTGCGCCGCACGGCCTCGGTGAGCTGGCCGCCCTCCTCGTAGCCCACGTAGCCGGGCGGCGCGCCGATCAGCCGGCTGACGGTGTGCCGCTCCTGGTACTCGCTCATGTCGATGCGGATCATGCGCCTGCTCGTCGTCGAACAGGAACTCGGCCAGCGCGCGCGCCAGCTCGGTCTTGCCGACGCCGGTCGGGCCCAGGAAGATGAAGCTGCCGATGGGCCGGTTGGGGTCCTGCAGGCCGGCCCGCGCGCGGCGCACCGCGTTGGCCACCGCGCGGATCGCCTCGTCCTGGCCGACCACCCGCGCGTGCAGGCGCTCCTCCATCTGCAGCAGCTTCTCGACCTCGCCCTCCAGCAGCTTGCTGACCGGGATGCCGGTCCAGCGGGCCACGACCTCGGCGATGTCCTCGGCGTCCACCTCTTCCTTGAGCAGCATGCCCGCGCTGCTGCATCTCGGCCAGCTGCGGCTTCGGCCTGCGGCCAGCTCGACGCTCCTAGCTCGCGCAGCTTGCCGTATTGCAGCTCGCTGGCCCGCTGCCAGTTCGTGCATGCCGCTGGGCCTGCTCGATCTCGAAGCGGGTGCGCTCGATCTCCTCCTTGAGCTGCGCCATGCGCTGGATGACCTGGCGCTCGCGCGTCGAGCCGGGCGTCCAGGGCGCGCCGCTGCTCCTCCAGGTCGGCCAGCTCGCGTTCGAGCGCCTCCAGCCGCTCCTTGCTGGCCTTGTCCTTCTCCTTCTTCAGCGCCTCGCGCTCGATCTCGAGCTGCATGATCGCGCCGCTTGATCTCGTCCAGCTCGGCCGGGTCGCTGGTGATCTCCATGCGCAGCCGGCTGGCGCCTCGTCGATCAGGTCGATGGCCTTGTCGGGCAGGAAGCGGTCGGAGATGTAGCGGTGCGACAGCGTGGCCGCGGCGATCACGGCCGCGTCGGTGATGCGCACGCTGTGGTGCACCTCGTAGCGCTCCTTGAGGCCGCGCAGGATGCTGATGGTGTCCTCGACCGACGGCTCGTCGACCAGCACCGGCTGGAAGCGGCGCTCCAGGGCGGCGTCCTTCTCGATGTACTTGCGGTACTCGTCCAGCGTGGTCGCGCCGATGGTGTGCAGCTCGCCGCGCGCCAGCATCGGCTTGAGCATGTTGCCGGCGTCCATCGCGCCCTCGGCCGCGCCCGCGCCGACGACCGTGTGCAGCTCGTCGATGAACAGGATGATCTGGCCCGTCGCTCTCGGTGACCTCCTTCAGCACGGCCTTGAGCCGCTCCTCGAACTCGCCGCGGAACTTGGCGCCGGCGACCAGCGCGCCCATGTCCAGGGCGACGATGCGCTTGTCCTTCAGCCCTTCGGGCACGTCGCCGCGCACGATGCGCTGGGCCAGCCCCTCGACGATGGCGGTCTTGCCCACGCCCGGCTCGCCGATCAGCACCGGGTTGTTCTTGGTGCGCCGGCTGAGGATCTGGATCACGCGGCGGATCTCCTCGTCGCGGCCGATGACCGGGTCGAGCTTGCCCTGGCGCGCCAGCTCGGTCAGGTCGCGGCCGTACTTCTCCAGCGCCTGGTAGGTGGTCTCCGGGTTCTGGCTGGTGACGCGCTGGCTGCCGCGGATGCTTTGCAGCGCCTGCAGGATGCGCGTCGCGTGCTGATGCCGGCCGCGGCCAGCAGCTTCTGCGCGCCGTTGCCGGCCTTGTCGGCCAGCGCCAGGAAGAGGTGCTCGGTGCTGACGTAGTCGTCGTGCATGCCGTCGGCTTCGCTCTGGGCCGCCTGCAGGACGCGCTGCAGAGCGCCGCTGACGCCCGGCTGGACGCGAGTCGCCGTAGACCCGGGGCCGGCTGCTGAGCGCGGCTTCGACCTGGGCGATCAATTGCTGTGGGTTGCGGCCCAACCCAAGCACGATCTGCGGCACGACGCCGTCAGGCTGCTCCAGCAGCGCCAGCAACAGGTGCTCGGGCTCGATCTGCGCGTGGTTATAGGCTTCCGCCTGCGACTGCGCCTCGACCAGTGCTTCCTGCGCGCGCTGGGTGAATTTGTCTTGTCTCATATCATCCATCCTCACTCGTGTTTGCCTCAAGTATAACGCCGCTGCGTCAGAATGGCGCTAATGAAGTGTTAGCGTTGCGTTTGAGTTACCCGACGACTGCCCGGCTTGCCCGATGCAACAAACGGTTGTATTATCCCGGTTGCTGCTGGCGCGTCCTGCCGGCGCCCTCTACCTCTCCTTTCATCCTATTCAATGCGGAGTTGTTCGATGCTTGAAATTCGCAACTTGAGCAAGACCTACGATGACGGCACCGAGGCGCTCAAGAATATCTCGTTTACGGTGCCCGACGGTCAGTTTCTTGTCCTCATCGGCTTGAGCGGCTCCGGCAAGAGCACGCTGCTGCGCTGCATCAACCGGCTGGTTGAGCCAACCTCAGGCGACGTGATCTGGAACGACAAGAACATCACCACCGCCTCGAGCGCCGAGCTGCGCCGCCACCGGCGTGAAATCGGGATGATCTTCCAGCACTTCAATCTGGTGAAACGGCTCACCGTGCTGACCAACGTCATCACCGGCCACCTGGGCTACGGCGGCGGCATACGCGCTGCTGCTCAACTGGTGGCCGGAGGAGGTGAAGGAGGAGGCGATGCGCAACCTGAAGCGCGTCGGCATCACCGAAAAAGGCTGGAACCGGGCTGATGCCCTGAGCGGCGGCCAGCAGCAGCGGGTCGGCATCGCCGCGCGATGATGCAGAAGCCCAAGATGATGCTGGCCGACGAGCCGGTCGCATCGCTGGACCCGGCGCTGAGCCACACGATCATGGACTACCTCAAGGATCTTAACAAGAACGACGGCATCACGGTCGTCTGCTCGCTGCATTTCCTGAGCCTGGCGCGCGAGTACGGCGACCGCATCATTGCCCTCAAAGCGGGCGAAATCGTGTTCGACGGCTCGCCGTCCCTGATCGACGAGGCGCGTTTCATGGAGATCTACGGCGATCGAAGCGGTGGAGGTCGAAATCCGATGAGCCTCTATAACAAGTACCGACCACGTCGGTCGTTCGGCCACACCCTGTTGCGCTGGGTGATGATCGTTGTCGGCATCGTCATTTTTGCCATCGGCTGGCAGGTGACGGAGATCAACTTCAAGGACCTGATCACCGGGTTCAACGACGTGCAACCGCTGCTCAACTCATTGCTGCATCCTGAGTTCGTCACCAAGGAGAGCAAGAAATTCACCAGCACCTCGCTGATCCAGATTCCCTGCACCGACAACCCGCCGCCGCAGACGCCGCCCAACCCGGACGGCTACATGATCGTCAGCGAGACCTGCGTGAGCCGCGGCGAGGTCATCGGCGTCCAGGGGTTGAACTATCCGTCGCGCATCCAGGTGACGCTGAGCCTGGCTGCGGTGGACAACCCGCGCCGCGACCGGTTGGCGGTGGTGCTGACCGACATCAACGGCGAATTCACCACTGACCTGACGAATTCCGGGGGACTTCACCTACAAGTCCGAAGGGCTGGCGCACCGGCTACAGGCGGAGTACGAGATCGAGTTTGGCCCGCCACAGATCTCAGAAACGACCAAGGTCGTCTTTGACAAGATGATCGAGACCGTGCTGCTGGCGCTGATGGCGACGATCTTCGCCATCGTCTTCGCCATCCCGTTCAGTTTCCTGGGCGCACGCAACCTGATGACCCGCTAACCGCTTGGGGACCGTCATCTACTACATCGTGCGCTTCATCATGAACCTGACGCGCGCCATCGAGCCGCTGATCTGGGCCATCATCTTCGCGGTCTGGGTCGGCATCGGCCCCTTTGCCGGCGTGCTGGCGCTGACAGTCCACTCCATCGCCGCGCTGGGCAAGCTGTACTCGGAACAGATCGAGGGGATCGAAAACGGGCCGCTGGAGGCGATCACAGCCACCGGCGCCAGCGGCGGCCAGCGCATCATCTACGGCGTCGTGCCGCAGATCGTCGCCCCGTTCATCGCCTTCACCCTCTACCGCTGGGACATCAACGTGCGCATGAGCACGGTCATCGGTCTGGTGGGCGGCGGCGGCATCGGCTTCCTGCTGATCCAGTGGATCAACCTGTTGCAGTACGAGAAGGCAGCCGTGGCGGTCTGGGCCATCGCCATCGTCGTGTCGATCATGGACTACTCCAGCGCGGTCATCCGCGAACGGCTGGTGTAAGGTGCTGGCTCCCGGTCGGAGACACGGCCAGAGCGGATATGACCCTGCTCTGGCCGGTCTCCGACCGAGCCAGCGTCGGCAATACCAGCTTGCGCGTCTTCGCAACTTTGACATTATGGAAAGCCGTGGTACAATGGCGCAAGATTACCATAACACCTGGCTTGTTGCCCTCCTGACACCGCCTCCCATGATCATCGCATGTTGCTCAGGCCAGCTTCGTCCCCTTGAGGAGTTCCGTAATGCAAGAGCAGATCGATGAATTTCTGGACTTTGTAGCCACCGAACGAGGATACTCAGAGAACACCCTGGCCGCCTATCGCAACGACCTTGGCCAGTTCTGCTGAGTTCCTGACCGACTACTCCACACCAAAAAAGAAACAGCCGCCCACCGAGTGGAGCCAGATCGACAAGAACCACATCGT
This sequence comes from uncultured Chloroflexia bacterium, assembly GCA_963707275.1. Classification (GTDB taxonomy): domain Bacteria; phylum Chloroflexota; class Anaerolineae; order JAAEKA01; family JAAEKA01; genus JACKBK01. The sequence goes on along the minus strand of CAVPPH010000013.1, from coordinate 7,843 downwards.
CGACTACATGCTGCCCATGAAGGAACGCGGCTACGCCTCGTCCACCGTGGCGCGCAAGGTGGCCGCCACCAAGTCCTTCTTCCACTTCCTGAACGACGAGGGCGCCGATCACCGAGGACCCGACGCTGAAGCTGGAGTCGCCCAAGGTCAAGAAGCACCTGCCCAAGGCGATCTCCGATCGAAGACGTGGAGCGGCTGCTGGCTGAGCCGACCAAATCGAACTCGCCCAAGGGCTGCGCGACACCGCGCTGCTGGAAACGCTCTACGCCACCGGCCTGCGCGTCTCCGAGATGGTGTCGCTGAACGTCGAGGATGTGGACCTGGAGAGCGGGCACCATCTACTGCATCGGCAAAGGGTGACCGCGAGCGGGTCGTGCCGATCTACGACCAGGCCGCGCTGACCATCGACGCCTACCTGAAGAACGGCCGGCCGCTGCTGGTGCGCAACAGCGAGGAAAAGGCGCTTTTCCTGAACCATCGCGGCGAGCGGCTGACCCGCCAGGGCCTCTGGCTGATCATCAAGCAATACGTGGAAACCGTCGGCATCGAAGGGGACGTCACGCCGCACACGCTGCGCCACTCCTTTGCCACCCACATGCTGCACGGCGGCGCCAAGCTGCGCGACGTGCAGAAGCTGCTGGGTCACGCCAACATCTCCACGACCCAGGTCTATACACAAGTCACCCAGGATCACCTGCGCGAGGCCTACAACGTTGCGCATCCGAGGGCCTAATCGTGAACAGCCATGCCCACACGTCAACAGTTCGAGGAGGCCGCGGCCGCCATCCGCGGCCTCAGCCCGTTGCAACCCAAGGTTGCGCTGGTGCTGGGATCGGGTCTGAACCCGCTGGCGGACGCAGGTCGAAGACGCGGTCTCGATCGGCTTACGCGCGACATCCCCCATTTCCCGGTCTCCACCATTGCCGGCCATCAGGGCCGGCTGGTGATCGGGCAGCTGGAGAACAAGCCAGTGATCGTGATGCAGGGACGCGCCCACTACTACGAGGGCTACTCCATGCAGCAGGTCACGCTGCCGGTGCGCGTCTTCCGCCAGTTGGGCGTGGAGATGCTCATCCTGACCAACGCGGCCGGCGGGCTCAACAAGGCATTCCGCACCGGCGACATGATGCTGATCGACGATCACATCAACTTGGTCGGCATGGCGGGCGAGAACCCGCTGCGCGGCCCCAACGATCCCGAGCTGGGCCCCCGCTTCCTCGACATGTCCAAGACCTACGACCGCGAGCTGCGCCGGCTGGCGCTGGCGGTGGCCGCTGAAGAGAACCTGCCGCTGCACCAGGGGCGTCTACGTCGGGCTGGCCGGGCCGACCTTCGAGACGCCGGCCGATGTGCGCTTCCTGCGCATGATCGGCGGCGACGCGGTCGGCATGTCCACCGTGCCGGAGGCCATCGTCGCCCGCCACGGCGGCATGCGCGTGCATGGGCGTCTCCGGCATCAGCAACGTCGCCATCGACGCAGTCGACGGCGAAGGCGAGGCCAGCCACGAGGAAGTGCTGGAGGCCGGCGCGCTGCTGGTGCCGCGGATGACGAGCGCTGATCTGCGGCGTGCTGCGCGCGCCTCTGAACTTCCCCCTGACGCAAACGTGATATAATCAGCACGGTTCGTTGGAAGCAAGACTTCGGAAGTCGCCGGTCCATCAATAGAATTCCATGCACGCTACCGACTGGCTGCCGCCACCGAGCGGCGACTTCCGAAGTCTTTGCACACACCCTTAGAAATCCAGGCAAATGCCCGCGGCCCGCTCGGGCATTTGTTTCGCATTAGGAGTAAAACAGTCCCTCCATGGCTGTTCTAGTACAAATCATCAGCAGACTACGCGCCTGCCATCTACGCTGCCTGCGCGCTGGCGGCCTTGTTCTTGCTGCGATCTGCGATCCTGGCGCGCCGGGAACGGCGCCAGGCGGCCTTTTCGCTGGAGCAGGAGACCGCCACTCAACCGCACCCACAGCGCGCTGCGCTGGGCGTTGCTGCTGATTGTCGTCATGGGACGGACCTACTTCGTCAGCACCTACCTTAGCGAGCGCCGTCGAGCCAATCATCGCCGAGGCGGACCCAACCCCGACGCCGGTATTCCTGATCGACACGCCGACACCGACGCCCGAGGCCACGCCGACCGTCACCGAAACGCCGACCATCACGCCGACGCCACGCCCGCGTGCCACGCCGCGGCCGATGGTAACAGAGCCGCCGCCTGTACGCCGACGCCCACCTGCGCCGGCGGTGGTCGCCGCCACCTGCCCCGACGGCGCGCGCGATCATCTGGAGCCGGGAGCGGACCAGCAGGTCAACGGTCCGTTCCAGGTGATCGGCACGGCGCAGACGGCCGCTTTCCAGTACTACAAGATCGAGTTCAAACCGGCCGGCGCGCCGGGCGACTTCTGCTTCTACCTGCGGCGCGACAACCCGGTGACCAACGGGCCGCTGGGGACCTGGGACGCCTCGGGACTGCCCGCCGGCGCCTATCTGCTTCGTCTGGTCACCGTCGACGCCACCGGCAACTTCGGCCAGTGTACGGTGCAGGTGCACGTCGGCGGCTAGCACGATCGTGTGTTGATGGATAGAATCTGAGCCGCTACCTGACGATCAACCAATTCAGGAGATAGCTGCATTCTGGGAGACATTCACTTGGAAACGAACAACAAAAAGAACAATCAGACGATCTGGTGGGTTGCCGGCGCAGTCATCTTCATCCTGTGCTGCTGCTGCCTCTTTCTGGTAGCCTTGACCGGCCTGAGCATTGGGCTGGCCATGCCGTCCAACAGCTCGCCAATCTCGACACCCCCTTCGAAGTGGCCACCGTTGCGCCGCTGGTTCTGGGCGAGACGCCGCAGGCGCCCCGCCCATCACGCCACGCCACGACCGACCTGCCAACGACGGCAGCAGTCATGCGGTTCCCACCCCCTCCGCCAGTGAGTATCCGACCGAGCTGCACCTGCACGAGGCGGTGGTGCCGGCGCGCGACCTGCGCCTGCTGGCCGAGGAGCTGCGCGGCACCGGCCCTATCCCGGAGGTCGTCCACGACACCGCGCCCGACTACTCGCTGGGCCAGAGCGAGGCCTTCTGGATCAGCAACGAGGACACCAATGACCACTATCAGATCGACGCCAATCTGGTTTATGTCAACGATGTACTCTACGTCTGGGTGGAGGACGGCGTGAGCTACGACACGGCGGAACTGGAAGCGGCAGCCGACAAGTTCGCCCAGCGAGACCTATCCCACCAATCGCAACTTCTTCGGCAGCGAGTGGAGCCCCGGCATCGACAACGATCCGCGCCTGCACATCCTGCACTCAGAGCAGCTTGGCGCGCAGCATTGCCGGCTACTTCAGCGGCGCCGACGAGGTCAGCAGCATGGCGCAGCCCTTCTCCAACGAGCGCGAGATGTTCTACATCAACATCGACAACGCCAGCCCCAACTCCGACTTCTACAACGGCGTGCTGGCCCACGAGTTCCAGCACATGATCCACTGGTACCAGGACAAGAACGAGACCACTTGGGTCAACGAGGGCATGAGCGAGCTGGCCTCGGAGCTCAACGGCTACAGCCGCGGCGGCGCTGACATCGCCTTCAGCGAGCTGCCCGACACCCAGCTCAACGCCTGGAGCGATGACCCCAACGGGCGCAGCGAGCACTACGGCAACGCCTACCTCTTCATGTCCTACTTCCTGCAGCGCTTTGGCAACGAGATGACCCAGGCCGTGGTGGCCTCCGACGCCAACGGCATCGACGGCTTCAACGAGGCGCTGGCCAACGGCAACACCGGCCTGACCTTCGACGATGTCTTCGCCGACTGGGTGATCGCCAACTTCCTGGACAACCCCGACTTCGCCGATGGCCGCTACGGCTATCGAGCGCGACGACCTGGAGCCGATGGCCATCGACGCCCGCCACCGCCGCTATCCGGTGCAGCGTGAGACTGAGGTCAGCCAGTACGCCACCGACTACATCGAGCTGAGCGGCAGCGGCGACGTGCAGATCGACTTCCAGGGGGCGACACCGCAATCCGGCTGGCCAACAACCAGGCCCACAGCGGCGAGACCATGTGGTGGGCCAACCGGGTGGACGACTTCGACGCCCGCCTGACGCGCGCCTTCGACCTGAGCGGCGGTGGACAGCGCGACGCTGGACTTCTGGACCTGGTACGACATCGAGGACGACTGGGACTACGGCTACGTCATGGCCTCCACCGACGGCGGCGTGACCTGGACCCCGCTGGACACCGCTGACACCACCGAAGAAAACCCCAACGGCAACAGCTTCGGCCCGGCGCTGACCGGCTGCTCCGGCGATCCCAGCAGCCAGGAGGCCGGCGACGACTGCAACGCCGTCCTGGATCGCAGCAGAGCGCCGACCTGACCCCCTTCGCCGGCAACGAGGAAGTGCTGGTGCGCTTCCAGTACATCACCGACGACGCGGTCAACTACCCCGGCTTCTTCGTGGACGACATCAGCATCCCCGAGATCGGCTACAGCAGACGACGCCGAGAGCGACGACGACTGGGTCAGCCGAGGGCTGGATACGCACCAACAACACCCTGCGGCAGCGCTGGCTGGTGCAGTTGATCGAGATGGAAAGCGGCGCCGACCCGGTGATCACCCGGCTGGAGGTGGACGGCAACGGCCAGGGAAGCTGGCAGGTCAACGGCCTGGGCCGCGGCAAGAGCGCCTTCCTGGCCATCAGCGCGCTGGCGCCGGTGACCACCGAGAAGGCACAGTACCAGTACTCGATCACGGAGCAGTAATTTCCCGCGACACCGTTCACCGCCAGCCGCCGTCACAGAACGCGCCTGGCTTGTCATTGCGAGGCTCGGCGAAGCAATCCCTCGTGAGCAGGCCGTGCAGAAAATGGACTGCCACGGTCGCTGCGAGTCTCGCGGTGCCATCGCGGCGGCAGCGCCTGGCAAGAAACTCGTGCGTCAGCAGCGAGCGCCGATCGAGTGCGGCGTGCGGAAGCATCTCGTCATGGCGCGATCCGCTGTCGCGTGTCGAGATCCAGCGGCTCGCGTCATGCGAGGCTCGCGATAGCAATCCCTCCGGCAGTGCGGACTGCAGACTGCCGCGGCGGCGACCGCCTCGCAGTGACAATGCGTGTGTGGTCTGTCATTTCACCAACATCTGAGGATACCCACGCCGCAGTTTCAACAGCGGATCGAACCGAACTTGCGCCGTGTTCGGCGCAAACCTTCTTTCACCTGGAGATCAACTCCCATGACATCAACAACCTGGACAAGCGGCCCTACTCAAGCGCCCCTGCCGCCGTTAATGCCGGGCCTGCCGATTGTTGGAAACGCGCTGGCTTTGTCGCAGAACGTCTCCCAGTTCCTGCTCAAGGGCTATCGCCGCTACGGCCCCATCTTCCGCATTCGCGCGCTGGGCGACACCTACACCGTGATCGCCGGGACCAACGCTAACCTGTTCTTTTCCCGGGAGCGGGGCGAGCATCTGCGTTCCAAGGAGTTCTGGGCCGGGATCGACCAGCAGATGGAGGCCAACATCACCCTGATCAGCTCCGATGGCCCGGCTCACAGCGAGCTGCGCCAGATCTCCAAGCGCGGCTACAGCCGGTCCCTGTACGAGTCGCACTTCCCCGAGGTGATGGAGATCAACCGGCGCTTGATCGACGCCTGGCCGGTGGGGGAGAGCCGCGCTGTGGTGCCCTGGATACAGTCGGTGGTGATCGAGCAGTTGGGACGGGTTATCGTGGGCACGGCCCCCGGCGACTATGGCAAGGACATCTCCAACTTCATTCGCACCGCGCTGCTGACGCTGATCACGCGCCAGCGACCGCGTTTCCTCCTGCGCATGCCGGCCTACAAGAACGCCCGCCGCCGCTCCTTCGAGCTGGCCGCTTCCATCGTGGACTACCACAAGGCCAACCCGCCGGTGGATCGCCCGCCGAACCTGATCGACGACGCGCTGGCAGCCGCGCAGGAGGGACGCGTCCTCAGCGAGCAGGATCTGGTGCCCATGCCCTGGGTCCCTACATCGCCGGACTGGACACCTCGGCCAACACGATTGCCTTCATGTTGTATGCCATCTACAAGCATCCCGAGCTGCTGGCCGGCGTTCAAGAGCGAGGCGGCCGCGCTGTTCGCCGATGGCGCGCCGACCCCTGGCAATCTGCGCCGCGCCGATGTGTTGCATCGCACCGCGCTGGAGACGCTGCGCCGCTACCCCACCACACCGGCCGTGCAGCGCACCGTCATCGAGCCTTTCGAATTCGAGGGCTATCGCGTCGACGCCGGCGTCCGGCTGTTCGTCGGCACCACCGTGGTTCACTTCGACGAGCGCTACCACCCCGATCCCGAGCGCTTCGACATCGACCGCTACGTCGCGCCGCGCAACGAGCACCGCATTCCGGGCGCGTATGCGCCCTACGGCATGGGCACCCATACCTGCCTGGGCGCCGGCCTGGCCGAGGCCCAGATCATGCTGACCGTGGCCAGCCTGTTCCAGTTCGGCAAGTTCGAGATGGATCCACCCGGCTACGACCTCAAGATCCGCCCCCTCCCCACCAACGCCCCGGCCAACAACTTCCGGTTGAAGCGGGTTGGATAGGGGCGACGCCCTCTCCAACTGCCCAGGCTAGAAATGTTGGGCCGGTCTCCGACACCCTGTCTCAACTGCCCAGGCTAGAAATGATTCGATCTTCTGCGAAAACAGATTCGCCACTACAGCGTCGATGTCTTCGCGATGATGAACTTGAATGCATGTGGGCATCAGTCTCAACCCAGATCAATGTCAACTCCAACCCGACCCAGATCACCACACCACAGGCACCAAATCGGCTTTGACAATTGCCTGATCACAGGTAAGCAAACCATCCACAGGAACGGATTGGACCAAAGCGACGCCTACGATCAAGCTATCGTGGATATCCAATTGTCCGGGTGAAGCTCTTACTACATCCAGGTCAATGGGGCAGATCACGCATCGACCGTCTGATGCAATTACGGTCAGAACATCATCCAGGGTTCGGGCAAAACGCCCCTTATTTGCCAGGTCCTTGATCTCAGCCAATGCAATTGCCGGTATGATCAAGATAGCGTCGGGATCGTTCAGAACCGACGCTGCATCGACGCCAAGACGTGGATCGTTGGTCAAGTACCAAACCAGAGCGTGCGTATCGAGAACATACGTCGTCAAAGCAAATCCTCAGGCAACCTGTACTCACTGGCCTGAATATCCTCCAGGCTCAGGTCGATGCCACTCCAAATTCCTTTCAAATCCCTGAACGACCGAAGATCACCGGTTATCTCGGCCTCCGGCTCAGGCGACAGAAAGGTCACGAGAACTTCCTGGCGACCTTGCACAGGTGGTTTTTCCAAAAACCGGACCTCGCCCTGATCATAGACAGCACGTACGGATACCGTGGGCATACTCAAACTCCTTGAGACGGTGATACCAAGATTATAACCGGCCCGTCACCACAGGTCAAACAACCTTTCGAACCATTTGTCATCCGTTTCCCTCACCAGCCGCTGATTTCAATCATCGCTGCGCCAGCAGATACGCCACCACCGCGTCGATGTCCTCGCCGCTGAGGGACTTGGCCAGCGTGCTGGGCATCAGGTTCTGGAAGCCGTCCACCAGATAATCCCCGGGGCGCATAATCGAGGTGTAGAGGTAGGCACGGGCGTCGAGGCCGTCGACGCGTCACCACGCGTGTGGCGATGCCTGCCAGCGACGGGCCGACCAGGGTCGTGTCGCGGGTGACGCTGTGGCAGGCGCCGCAGTTGACCTCAAAGACCCGCTTGCCGTTTACCAGGTCGGGGTCCAGGGTCGCTACGGGGGTCGGCTCAGCCGCTCCGCCACAGGCG
>CAVPPH010000012.1:0-118465 GCA_963707275.1 uncultured Chloroflexia bacterium | reverse complement strand
TCCGTCGCAAAGGATGAAGGTTAGATCAGGTTTATGGAAGCATACTGCACGAAGTGCAAGACGAAACGAGAAATGGCCGATGCTGAGCCGGTCTGGCTGAGCAATGGCAGCCCCGCGACCAAAGGCGTTTGCAGCGTCTGCGGCACGCGGCTGAACCGCATGGGCGGCACCGAAGCGCACGCGACACTGCCGAAGCCGGCCGTCGAGGCGAAGCCGAAGGCCGCCAAGGAAAAGAAGACCAGCAAGCCAGCCGCCGACGGCCCCGCGCCGGAGGACATCTCCGCGCCGCTGACGACCCCTGTCGAGTCCTATTGCGTCAAGTGCAAGACGACCCGCACCATGATCGATGGCAGGGCGGTGTTCATGGGCAATGGACGGCCCGGCGCGCGCGGCGCCTGTTCGGTCTGCGGCACCGACCTGTTCAAGATCGGGGCGACGCCCGCGCACGAGGGGCTGCCGCCTCCTGTGGTCACAAAGACGCGCAAGGCCAGCAGCAAAAGCAAGCCGGCCAGTTCCAAGGCGAAATCAGCCAAGCGAAAGACGAGCGCCAAATCGGGCAGCGCCAAGCCGTCCGGTCGCCGCAGCGGCAAGCTGGTGATCGTCGAGTCACCGGCCAAGGCGCGCACGGTGGGCCGCTTCCTGGGCAAGGGGTATACGGTGAAGCGTCGGTCGGCCACGTGCGCGATCTGCTGAAGTCGCAGCTTTCGGTAGACGTCGAGAACGACTTCGAGCCGACCTATCGCGTTCCCAACGACGCGCGCAAGCGGGTCAAGGAATTGAAATCCGAGGTCGATAAGGCCAGCGAGGTCTACCTGGCCACCGACCCTGACCGGGAGGGCGAGGCGATCGCCTGGCACGTGATGGAGGCTACCGAGGCCGAGCCGGAGCGCGTTCGTCGCGTGGTCTTCCACGAGATCACCAGCGGCGCGGTGGCAGAGGCTTTCTCGCACCCGCGCGAGCTGGACATGGATCTGGTCAACGCCCAGCAGGCGCGCCGCATCCTCGACCGGCTGGTGGGCTACAAGATCAGCCCGCTGCTGTGGGACAAGGTGCAGACGCGCACCTCGGCCGGCCGCGTGCAGTCAGTCGCTGTGCGGCTGGTGGTGGAGCGCGAGCGCGAGATCGAGAACTTCGTCGCGATCGAGTACTGGTCGATTCGGGCGCGGCTGGCGCAGCAGGAGACGCGTGGCGAGCCAAACCGCCCTGACTTCCTGGCCAAGCTGCATCGGCTGCGCGGCGAAGAGGTCAACCTGGGCAACGAGGCTGACACGCAGGCCATTGTCGACGACCTGCAGGGCGCGCACTATCTCGTCTCCGAGGTGCGCGTGGGCGAGCGGCGGCGCAGGCCCGCTGCGCCGTTTACCACCAGCACGTTGCAGCAGGAGGCGTCGCGCAAGCTGGGCTACAATGCCCGCCAGACGATGCGTGCTGCCCAGCAGCTCTACGAGGGCATCAGCATCGGCAAGGACGAGCAGGTCGGTCTGATCACCTACATGCGAACCGACAGCGTCAACGTCTCCACGCAGGCGCAGAGCGAGGCGCGCCAGTTCATCGGCGAGCGCTACGGCGCGGAGTTCTTGCCGCCGTCACCGCCGATCTACAAGACGCGCGCCAAGGGAGCGCAGGAAGCGCATGAGGCGATCCGCCCCACCTCGGTGATGCGCACCCCCGAATCGCTGGCGAAGATACTGAACAAGGACCAGCGCCAGCTCTACGACCTGATCTGGAAGCGTTTCGTTGCCAGCCAGATGGGTCCGGCAATCTACGACACGATTTCGGTGGACATCGCCGCGCTGCCGACCCGCACCTACGCAACCCTGACCGTGGCGCAGGCGGCTGCGCTGGCCGGCGCGCTGGACAACCCGGAGTACCTGTTCCGCGCCAGCGGCTCGCGCGTCCGCTTTGCCGGCTTCCTCAGTGTCTACGTGGAAGGCCGCGACGAGAACGGCAAGGATCAGCGCAATGGCGACAAGAACGGTTCCGGCGACGATGCCGATTTCGACGATCTGGAGAACTGGCTGCCAGCGCTGACTACGGGCGAGTTGCTCGACCTGCTGGAACTGCTTTCCAATCAGCACTTCACCCAGCCGCCGCCGCGCTACACCGAGGCGTCGCTGGTCAAGGCGTTGGAGGAAAACGGCATCGGCCGTCCCAGCACCTACGCGCCGACGATGACGACCATTCAGAGCCGCAGCTATGTGGAACAGCGCGAGCGTCGCCTCTACCCCACCGATCTGGGCTTTGCGGTCAACGACCGGCTGGTTGAGCACTTCCCTGATGTCTTCGACGTCGGTTACACGGCCAAGATGGAAGAGGCGCTGGACGAGATCGCCGACGACCATCGCGACTGGGTCGAGGTGCTGCGCGATTTCTATGTGCCGCTGGAGAAACAGTTGGCGGAGGCAGAGCGCACCATGAAGCCGGCTGAATTGCTGGCGCAGCCCATTGGCGAGGCGTGCCCGGAGGATGGCGGCGACCTGGTGTTGAAGTTCGGCCGCTTCGGCAAATTCATCGCCTGCATCAACTACCCGGAGTGCCGCTACACCCGCCCCTTTGTCGTCAGGACGGGCGTCACCTGTCCGAAGTGCAAGGAAGGCGAGCTGGTGGAGCGGCGCAGCAAGAAGGGACGGACCTTCTACGGCTGCGAGCGCTACCCGGAGTGTGACTTCGTCGTCTGGCAGGAGCCGCTGCCGGCGCCGTGCCCTGACTGCGGCGGGCTGGTGATCAAGGCCGGGCGTGACGGCGGCAAATGCACCGTTTGCAGCCATCGCTTCAGCCGCAAGCAGTTAGAGGCGGCCGCGCCGGCGCAATTGCAGCCTGCATGAGGGCCGCCGAATGAATTCGGCGTCTGACATGCCAAAGCATGCTGAAGCAAGCTGGCGGAGCCGATTCCCAGCCTGCTTTGAGCAGGCTTTGCGGTATCAGCCTGTGGGTTTCAACCACAGGCGGCGCTGCACGAGAGCAACAGGATCATCGCACCAATCCATGACCTTCTGACCATGCAACAGGACCTGGATCGCTACGTCGTCTATCTTGAGGTCGAACGCAACCTGTCTCCTTACACGGTGCGCAATTACCGCACGGAGATCGGCCAGTTCATCGAGTTCGCGCAGGCGCACGGCGTGGAAGAATGGCGACTAGTTGACAAGGCGCTGGTGCGCCGCTGGTTGGCTGATCTGCGGGTCGGCGGCTATGTGCCGGGCAGCATCGCCCGCAAGCTCTCTGAGGTCCGCGCCTGCTGTACCTATCTGGTGCGTGAGGACAGGCTCGATCACAACCCGCTGGCCAACATCAGCGCGCCCAAGCAGCCCAAACGCCAGCCGCGGGTGCTGAGCTACGACGAGGTGCTGGCCATGCTGCGGATGCCGGACGTGGCAACTCCCCAGGGCCAGCGTGATCTGGCGATTCTGGAGGTCTTTTACGGCAGCGGCATCCGGCTTGGCGAGTTGGAGAAGCTTGATCTGACCGACCTGGACCTCAGCCGCCGCGAGGTGCGTGTGCTGGGCAAGGGCAACAAGGAGCGCATTGCCCTGTTCGGTAGGTCCGCCGAAGCCACGCTGCGCCTCTACCTGCTGCAAGGCCGTCCCAGCCTTGTTGGCAAGGAAGACGACAGCGCGCTCTTTCTGAACCGTTTCGGCCAGCGGCTGCGGCGGGTCAGCATCATTCGAATGCTGGACCGCTACGCCAGGGCGGCCGGCATCGACCGCAAGGTGACGCCGCACGCGATGAGGCACTCCTTCGCCACCCACCTTATCGATGAAGGCGTCGATATCCGCATCATTCAGGAGATGCTGGGCCACGAAAGCCCGGCCACTACGCAACGCTACACTCACGTCAGCCAGGCGCGCCTGCACGAGGTCGTGCGCAGCGCACACCCGCGCGGCAGCCTGGACACTCGCCATCGCAGTTCCGCCGACTGGGAGCCCGCCGGGCAAGCCAGTGACCACCCCGACCACATCGTAGACTCGCATCGTTGACCCAACACAAGGAGGTTGCAAATGGGAGACCGCAAACGTACTTATCTTTGGTGGCTCGTTCCATTGCTGTTCGGAATCATCCTCGGCTGGTTCCTTCTCGGTTGGCTGATTGCGCCGGTCAAATGGAACAACGCCGGCCTGCAGGACCTTGATCCAACACTCAAAACAGGGTATGTCGTTACGGCTGCTGAGGCCTTTGCCCAGACACAGGACAGCGGCAAAGTGGTCGAGCGGCTGCAAGCCATGGGCACTCAGGCTGACGTGGCCGCGATTGCATCTGAAGCCGTCGCGGCAGCTGAGGCCTCCGGCGATCTGGTGACAGCCGACAGGGTTCGCGCTATGGCGGCTGCGATTAACCTGCAGCTTGACGTTCCAGCTGCGCCCGCTCAGGCGCAGGAAGGGACTGCTCAGGCTCAGGATGGCGGCAGCAGCGGTCTGTTGACTGTGTTGGGACTTCTGTTGATCGCCGGCGGGATTGCGCTGGCTGCCTGGCTGTTGTTGCGCCGCCGCTCAGCTTCTGACGATGATGCTTATCAAGATGATGAGATGCAGGCTGCTGCGGCTGTTGCACCCGGTGCCGATCGCTCTGTTGCGTCCGCCGCTGTCGCCACGCCCAGTGAGCCACCGGGCCAGCGCTTCCGGGCCGAGTTCAACCAGGGCGACAAGACCTTCGACGAGAGTTTCGACATAGAAGGTCCCGACGGCACTTATCTTGGCGAGTGCGGCGTGACGATCTCCGAGACGGTGGACGGCGATCCTGACCGCGCCACTGCGCTGGAGGTTTGGCTGTTCGACAAGAGCGACATCCGCACCGTCACCAAGGTGTTGATGACCGACTACGCCTACGGCAACCCGCCGTTGCGCGAGAAGCTCTCCTCGCGCGGCGACGCGGTGTTGCTGGGTCAGGGGATCGGGTTCGTGTTGGACGCGCAGACGCTGCGACTGGCCGGTAAGGTGATGGATATGGAGTACGACCAGTCCATCGCGCCGCCCAGCAGCACAATTCGCCACCTGATGGTCGAGCTACGGGTCATTCAGCAGCCACCGACCGGATAACGCCGATCAGGAGGCTGCACCCTGCTTCGAAAATAGTTCATCCCAGCTCACGCCGCTCTCCGACCGAGGCCCGCTATTTTCACCCGTTGGAGTGCCGTCGCGTCAGCGAGGTGGCTGAGTTGAAAATGGCGTGTAATCGTCATTGCGAGCCGTCTGCGGCGAAGCAATCTCTCGGCTTTACTAGAGAGACTGCTTCGGCGGTTGCCGCCTCGCAGTGACACTTTTATCCATGGTTGTGCGCTATACGCACAATCGTTTCAGATGCAGGCCGGTATTCATTGCAAACGCGAACAGGCGGGCCGTTACGGCCCGCCTGTTGGATTCTTGCTACTTGCTACTTGCAACCTGCCACTCCGCTACCAGCGCTCAGACGCGCGCTTCAGGGTCGAACAGCTTCTGGTGTTCCTGGATAGCGTAGCGGTCGGTCATTCCCGCGATGTAGTCGCAGATGACCCGCTGTGTGCTGTCTGCCCCTTCTGCCAATCGCGCTTGAGTGTCAGGCGGTAACTGCTGTGGATCCGCACAGTAAGCGTTGAACAGGTCGCGCAGGATGCGCTGCGCTTTGGCGGCCATGCGATGCACCCGCCAGTTCCGGTAGAAGTCTTCCAGCAGAAACGCCTTCAGCTCTTCGTTGAGGACGTGCATTTCCGGCGAGAAGGTTGCGACGTTTTCGCCGTAGGCCCGCAGTGCGTCCACCGAGTCGAACTCCAGTTCGTCCAGTCGCAGCGATGTGGTTGAGATCGAATCGGTCACCAGCGCACCGATCAGCTTGCGAACCGTCCTGGCGCGCACCAGCGTCGTCAACGGTTCGTCGTCCGCCACTGGGTTGAGGGGATCGAGAGACAGCACATCGTGCAGCTTCTGCCACAGCGTCAGCTCAGCAACCGCCCGCGGGTCGAGGATGCCGCTGCGCAGACCGTCCTCCAGATCGGCAGCGCTGTAGGCGATCTCGTCGGCCAGGTTGGCGATCTGGCACTCCAGCGTGCCTGCCCGATCTGGTTCGTAGCCGCTGGCGTCAGTCACGTCGTAGACTGGTGTCGTGCTTGACCAGTCCCTCACGCACTTCGTAGGTCAGATTGAGGCCGGGGAAGCCCGGATAGCGTTCCTCCAGCCGCTCCACGATGCGCATGGTCTGGCGCTGGTGGTCAAAGCCGCCGTAGCCATCCATCAGCTCGTTGAGCACGTGCTCGCCGGTGTGACCGAACGGTGGATGGCCCAGGTCGTGGGCCAGGCAGATCGCCTCGGTCAGGTCTTCGTTGGCGCCGAGCGTGCGCGACATGGTGCGCCCGATCTGGGCGACCTCGATGGAGTGGGTCAGCCGGTTGCGGTAGTGATCCCCCTCGTGGTAGACGAAGACCTGGGTCTTGTATTCCAGGCGGCGGAAAGCGGTGGTGTGAATGACCCGGTCGCGGTCCTTCTGGTAGGCGGTGCGATAGGGATGCTCGTCGTCGGGGTAGGCACGCCCGCGGCTGTCGCCGCTGTTCATGGCGTAGGCCGCCAGAAACTCGCGCTCGCGTCGTTCAAGTTGTTCTCGTGTCAGGATCATAGGTGATGTTCCATGGTACTGACCGGCGCAGTCGCTTCAGCGAATCTCCACCGATCCTGTCGATCGCGTTGCAAGTGACTGTCACCGCAAACGTGTTGTGGCGGGAACCTATGGCGGGAGTTTAACACCGGCTACAAGGTCTGTCAAGGGAGCTCGCGCGTCGCTGGCCCGCGGCGATACTTGACAGACCATCGACCCGGTGGCAAGATCGACCGGCCATATTTCTCCAAGGCTACGACGCGAACGCCGAAGGTGCCGGTCACTTTCGGGTGCTGCGGTTGAGCTACGCAGTCGCTGATGCTAGTGGCTGTCACCTGACAAGGAAACCATGATCAACCAAATCATTGCTGTGATCGCCAGGGAACTGGCGCTGCGGATCGATCAAGTCGCCGGCGCAGTCGAACTGCTGGACGCCGGCAACACCATCCCCTTTATCGCCCGCTATCGCAAGGAAGCCACCGGCGGGCTGGACGAGGTGCAGTTGCGCCAGATCGAGGCGCGGCTGGCCTATCTGCGTAACCTGCTCGAGCGCAAGCAAGCGGTGCTGGCGTCCATCGACGAGCAGGGCAAGCTGACGCCGGAGCTGCGCGCGGCCATCGAAATCGCCGAGACGCTGCAACAGGTCGAGGACCTCTATCTGCCCTATCGCCCGAAGCGGCGCACGCGCGCCACCATTGCCCGCGAGCGCGGCCTGGCGCCGCTGGCTGAATTGATGCTGGCCCAGGAGACCGTCGCGGACATCGAGCGCCTCGCCCGCCGCGTATCTGAACGATGAGGTCGCATCGGTCGATGACGCGCTGGCCGGCGCGCGCGACATCGTGGCCGAGCAGTGTCAGCGATGACGCCATCTCGCGCGAGATCGCACGGCGTGAGACGCAGCGCGACGGCATGGTGCTGGTGCGTCTCGCCAAGGCCGGCGCGGATCCGGGCAACAAGTACGAGATGTATCACGAGTTCCGCGCGCCGGTGGGCGACCTGCCGCCGCACCAGTTGCTGGCCATCAACCGCGGCGAGGCGGAGGGCGTTCTCAAGGTGTCGCTGGACACACCGGACGACCTGATCGTCGGGCAGATCGAGCGCCGCGTGGTGTCGAACCCGCGCTCGCCCTTTGCTGCCCATGTGCGCGCGGCGGTGGAGGACGGTTACAGCCGGCTGATCGCGCCGGCCATCGAGCGCGAGACCCGCGGCGGGTTGACTGACGCTTCCGACGACCACGCGATCCACGTCTTCGCCACCAACCTCAAGGCGCTGCTGATGCAGCCACCGATCCGCGGCAAGGTAGTGATGGGCATCGATCCCGGCTTCCGCAGCGGCTGCAAGGTCGCGGTGGTGGACGGCACCGGCAAGTACCTGGCCAGCTTCACCATCTATCCGCACGAGCCGCAGCGCGACCGGCAGCGCAGCAAAGAGCTGCTGCTGGCCGCCGTGCAGCGCTTCGGGGTAGATATCCTGGCGGTCGGCAACGGCACGGCCAGCCGTGAGACGGAACAGTTGGCGGCGGAGGTGATTGGGGAGTGGGAGAGCGGAAAGGGGAAATGAGGGAGAAGAAGGGAAAGGGCCTCGCCTATGTGATGGTCAGCGAGGCGGGGGCCAGCGTGTATTCGGCGTCGGGGCTGGCGCGGCAGGAGTTTCCCGATCTGGATGTGTCGATACGCGGCGCTGTCAGCATTGCTCGACGCTTGCAGGATCCGCTGGGTGAACTGGTCAAGATCGACCCGCAGAGCATCGGCGTCGGCCTCTACCAGCACGACGTGGACCAGAAGAAGCTGGCGGCGACGCTGGATGCGGTGGTTGAGGATGCGGTCAACGCGGTCGGTGTGGACGTCAACACCGCCTCGCCAGCTTTGCTGAAATACGTGGCCGGGATCGGGCCGAAGGTGGCGCAGAACATCGTCGCCTATCGCGATGAGAACGGCGCCTTTCAGAAGCGCAGCACGCTGCTCAAGGTCAAGGGATTGGGACCGAAAGCGTATCAGCAGGCGGCCGGTTTCCTGCGCGTGCCGGAGAGCAAGAACCCGCTGGACCGCACGACCGTGCACCCAGAGAGCTACGCCGTGGCCGAGAACCTGCTGGCGCTGGCTGATCTGAACTGGCGCATGGTGGACCTGAGCGCGCGGCTGCGTCAGTTCCGCGCTGCAGAACGACCTGAAGGCGCTGGCCGAGCTGCTGGAGGTGGGTGTCCCGACTCTGACAGGACATCTTCGAGGCGCTGCTGCGGCCGGGACGTGACCCGCGCGACGATCTGCCCGCGCCGCTGCTGCGGCATGATGTGCTCAGCCTGGAAGACATGACAGAAGGGATGGTGCTGACCGGCACGGTGCGCAACGTGGTGGACTTCGGCGCGTTTGTCGACATCGGCGTCAAGCATGACGGGCTGGTGCACGTCAGCCAGATGGCGGATCGTTACGTGCGCAACCCCTACGAAGTCGTCAGCGTCGGTGACGTGGTGCAGGTGCGTGTCGTCAAGATCGACAAGGAGCGCGGGCGTATCGGGCTGAGTATGCGCGATCTGGGGTAGTCACCCAGGCAGCCTGACGCCCTTGGGCGCTACAACCTCGAGCATACCATCATCGTTGCCGGTGCGCTGCTCGGCCGTCTGGCGAGCTTCCTCGACCTGTTTGGCAGTCCCTTACAAACAAAAGACCCGACGAAATGGCTCGTCGGGTCTTAGTTGTATTTGGTCGAGCAGCGATCAGGCGGCTGCACCGAGCGTCCGAGCCGCGAATTGCTGGTCCAGCATATACATGGCCGCGGGCGAGTCGTGGATCATCTTGATCTGGGCGACGATATCGCCGGCGGTCTTCTCTTCCTCGACCTGTTCGTTGATGAACCACTGGAGCATGGCCTGGGTCGGGTAGTCGTTCTCCTGCACGGCCAGAGCGAAGATGTCGTGGATCGACTTGCTGACCTTGCGCTCGTGGGCCAGCGCTTCTTCAAAGACTTCCAGCGGCGAGCCGAAGTCCAGCGGCGGCTGCTGGATGGCCTGAAGCTGCACGCGGCCACCGCGGTCGTTGATGAACTCGAAGAACTTCATCGCGTGGGCCGTCTCTTCCTGGTGCTGGATGCGCATCCAGTTGGCCGCACCGGGAAGGTTCTGGGCCTCGAAGTAGGCCGCCATGGAAAGGTAGACGTAGGAGGAGTAAAGCTCCTTCTGGATCTGATCGTTTAACGCCTGCTGTATAGATTCTGTCAACATTTTTGTTGCCTCCTGAATAGCGATTGGTTGTTGGATGTACAGGGGCAGGCAAATTCCTGCCCGCCGAGATCATTGTACACCTCGACACAATCGCGGTCAAGCCATGCCTGGATGCGAAGCAGCTCGGCCAATCTGGCCGAGCTGCTTGTCATTTTCCGGGACAAAGGTGTGGTTATGGAATCAGCACCCAGTCGATCACGTGAATCACGCCGTTAGCAGCGAATACGTCAGGCATGATGATCTGAGCGTCCGGGCTGCCAGCCCAAGGCTATCTACGTCACGCAGGTAAGCGTTGCCGTTTTCAACGTACGGGAAGACAAAGCTCTTGCTGACGGTGCGCACCTTGCTGGAAGAGAGCACATCCGACGAGTCGCGATTGCCGGGTGCAACATGGTAGGTCAGGATCGCCAGAAGCTGCTCGGGCTGCAGGGCATCGACCAGGTCAGCACCGGTGGCGCCAGGTCCGATAGCTGCTTCGGCGGCTGCATCAAACGCGGCGTCGGTTGGAGCAAAGACCGTGAACTGGCGATTGCCATCCAGTAGCGGGATCAAACCGGCGTTCAATTCATTGTCGACCTTGGACAGCGCCGCTATCAGGCTGCTGAACTCGCCGGTGTTGGTGTTGATGTCGAGAGCGATGTCAACAATCGAGGTCCGCTCCGGTGGGGCGGCGCTGATCACGCTGGTAGCTGCAAGAGCGACCAACAGGACGAGGGTCAGGGCGACTGGCATCTTCTTCAACATGGGTTTGTCCTTTCTTGTACGTTATGGTGTTTATTGGGCGCTGTATTGCGCCCCTAGTGAAAATACTATATCATGTTGTATAGATAATGTCAAGATATTGAGCTATGAAATGTGTAGCATTGGAAGAAACTTTACACGCAACTGTGCAGAAAGGACTCAAAAACGCCTCCTCGATGTAGCTTCCGGGGAGGCGTTTTTTAAGTCTTGAATGCAATGAACCGCCTATGGCCTGGTCTTTTCCCAGGATATCCAGCCCGGCAGGCGCCGGTATCCCAGCTTCTCGTTGAGGTTGAGGATCGGCGGGTTGGCGGTGTCGTTGTGGGCGCGCACCTGGTCACTGCCGCGCTCGCGCAGGAAGCGGAAGGATTGCAGCTTGAGCGCCATGGCCAGCCCGCGGCCGCGGTGGGCGCGCAACACGCCGGTGGAGCCGGTGAACGGTGAGCCGCCAGGCGGCATCTCGACAAATGTCAGTCCCACCCAGTCGTCGCCCTGTTTGGCGATGAACATGCCGTCGTGGTCGCTGGTCGGGCTGTCAATTGCCCAGGCGCGCCACTGTTCGTAGGTTGTTTTGGGATAGGCGCCGCCAGGAAACGGCACGTCCAGCATGACTTGATCGTGGAGATCGTACAACCGACGGTCGGCGTCAGGAACCAGCGGCCTCTCGGCAGCCAGAGTCGTCAGCGTGTAACCGCCCGCCGCGATGCGGTCGAACGCCGAAACAAAGGGCGTCTCGTCGAACGCGTCCAGGTCCAGCGTCGACTCGAAACGGATGCCGATTCTGTGGTAGCCGTGGACTTCGGCAAAGGCGACCCCGTCCAGATGGTCTTCGCGGCCGTTGGACCACAGCCGCAGCGCATTCTGCTGCCAGGCAAACGGTTCAACCGCCGCCAGCAGCGCGCTGCCCGCGCCGTGCCTTCGATACTCAGGATGCACCAGCATCTCCAGCCAGTACGCGCCCGGCGTCACCATCCAGAACGGGTTGAAGCAGGCCGCGAAGCCGATGGTCTTGCCGTCCTGCCACTCAGCCACCGCCCGCAGCCGCGGATTGTCCTTGGGATAGCTGCTTTCCCAGTACTCCATCTGCTCAACGGTGGTTGGTTCGTCTGGGTAAACCAGATTGATCGCTTCGACGAAATCCGGGATGTCTGTGGGTCTGAAGTCGCGAAGCTGGAACGGCTGTGACGTTGGGTTGTTGCTCATGCTGGAGGGTCCTCCGTTTGGTTCAGGGTGCTGCGCCAAATAGAAACGATCTCGCTGTCGCAGCGAGATCATTGGGCGCACGCGGGGCCGGTTCCACGCGTTACGGAACCTGGTCGCGGGTTTGAAAGTCTGGTCTCCCGGTCCTTGTCATCACCACGACATCGTTCTTCGCCGGATATCCTAACACCGAAGATTGGCATCGTCAAGAATCCAGGCAAGACACAAGTCCGGCACAGGAACCTGCCGGACTTGTCTATCTGAAAAGCCGAGGACCCATACCGACCCTAGCGAACCAGCGTCAACTCAGCCTGGTCCAGAAAGACCTTCAGGTCTTCCAGGTTGGGTTCCAGCGTCTTCGTGTCCCCCAGACCGTATACTTCGATGCCGGTCATCGTCAGCTTGCCGAAAAAGGGCTTCTTGGTCGTTTCGACGACCGTCACTTCTTTGTTTCGGTTACTGACGATGCGCCAGCGGTAGGTAGAGCCCTCCTGTGACGGCCCCTGCACCTCCAGCACATCGGAAGAGAATTTCTCGCTGGCAAACTCGGTCAGAATCTGCGTCGTCTCTTCTAGAAAATTCGTATCCATGGTTGTCTCCTTGTCTCGCTGCAAATTGCGTCTTGCCTGCCAGCATCGGGTCAGGGTAGCCCTGAATTCAATACTGAACAGGCCCGGTTGCCCCGTTGGGCATTACTGCATCCAATAACTCACTGGTGGGACAGCCCTTGAGCAGAAACGCATCTGCTCCGGCCGCCAACGCGAGCGCGCGATCGGTGGCATACATCGTCAACACCACGATCCTGACCGCCGGCCAGGTGCTCTTGATCACACGGATCGTTGCCGAGCCGTCCAGCTTTGGCTCCGCAATGGACGTTGTGTCCTGTTGCAGATCCATCACAACGACATCAGGATGGACAGCGAGCATTTGCTCAATTGCTTCCTGGCCATTCTTTGCTTCTCCGACGATCTTGACAGGAAAGGAACTGGCAGCGGCAGGCTGCCCGAGGTCGCTCGCGGCGCTCCAGCCCATCGCAGTGAGCAAGGCTCTCAGGCTGCGCCGAGCTCTCGGTTGGTCGTCGGCGATCAGCACTCGAATGCACACTGTGTTCGTTCCTCCAGTCTGAGTTATGAACTCAACTGTCATGTAGAAGGCCGTTCAACGGCAGATCACCAAAGGACTTGTCGATTGCAGCCTCGCAGATTGCCAGATGCGATGCTACACGGGACGCAGCTACACGTCGGAGAGCTGGTCAGTCTGGTGATCACGCATCCAACGGTTGCTCTGCGACTCAGCGTGCCATCTGGTGTAGCCGTATCGCTCCTGCAGCGCGTCCGCCAGTAGCAGAGAACTGCCGCCGATCCTCTTCAGATCGTCATCGGTTAGCTTGCTCCACCATCTTCTTGTCTCACTACCTACTTCCAGCCACCTGGCCTCCAACATATCGTTGTTCATCGCGTCAACTCCATAGTTCTCATGCTAATTTCCCATTTGTCCGTCGAACATTGCCTGACCGCGTTTCTCCAACTGCTTTGCCTGTTTGCGTGCATCGAGCGTGAGATGGTGGGTAATTTCGCGGGCCTGTGCCAGAACATCTTCGATGGACTCGGCTGTTTGGTCGCCCAACTCGTGGCCTTGCCGCTGAAGCCTGGCCCGGGTATTCTTGCCTGAACGCGGCGCCAGCAATAGCATTGCCACGGTGCCCGCCAATGTGCCGATCAGCATTCCGACCAGCAGGGCAGCCAGCACCCGAGCCTTGAAGCCTCGCGGTTGCGGGACGTCTTTCTCTTGTTCGTGATCGTGTCCGTGTTTTGCCATTTTTCAGTCTCCTTCTGTCAATTCTTGCGCGGCCTGGAAGAATCTCTTTCTTCTATCCGTAGCATAGCAGAACGGCACCCTGCTGTCATCAGCGCAACCGCCAGGTTTAGCACGGCAAAACGGCCATTCCTGTTGCAGCGCGTGCGACTTTTGTCGTACGCTGTTTGGTGTAGGTGTCAAGGTGGTTGCCTCACCGTCATAATGTCGCACATACCGGGCCTTCATTGCGAATAGATCAGCACGCTGTAGGGACCAATGGAAAGCGCAGAGTAGGCGGGCAATCCGTCGTGCGCGCCCGGTTCTGCAACCACATCTCCGCTTGTATAGCCTTCGAAGGCATCGCTATAGCCCTGCCAATCGCTGTTGAAACGAAGCTTCCATGGTCCCGCAGTCGGGAAGCCGATGACGTAGCCCTCCTGCGGCTCGCCAAGGAAATTAGCCACCACCACGACGTCGTCGCGCGGTCCGCCCGAATCCCAGCGCTGAAACGCGATGACTTTGCGTTCGTCGTCGAGGTGAAAGACCTGGGTGAACTGCCCGCAAAGGCCGCGGGTGAAACCGTTGTGGTTGAGCCGCAGCCCAATGAGGTCGTGGTACAGCCGAACAATGCCGTGGAACGTTCCGCTTTGGTCCCAGTCGAGCGGCGTCGTGTCACGGAACCAGCCTCCTTCGAGGAATTCCTGACCCTGGAACAGCATCGGGATACCGGGAGCCGTGAAAACCATGGCGGCGGCCAGCGTCGATCGTTTCTGCGCGTACCAGCCCCTGGGATCCTGTGGGTTGATCTCTTGCGGCACGCGTGCCTTGCCATTCGCCACCTCGTCGTGCGATTCGCTGTAGATCACCCGGTCGAAGGCGTCATCGTTGTAGCGATAATCGATCGCGTCGCGGACGGCAGCCAGCGAGCGCTGCTCATCCTGAGAGGCGATCACGGCCTGGCGAATAGGGTGGACGAAATTGGAGTCCCACTGCGAGCCGAACCCTGCCCCGCCTGCTCCTACGTCCTGAGTGATCTGTCTGTTGTTCTGCAAATCTTCAGCGATCGTTATCCGACCGGGAAAATTCTGGTTGACCAGGCTGTTCATCGCCTGCAGCAGGCTCCAGCCGTCGGGCAGGTCAGCGCTGCCAGGGCCATCGACGGTGCGAATGTAACCGGTACCGTCGAAGCGTAGGCCGTCCACGTGGTATTCCTCCAACCACATCCGGACGTTATCGAGAAGAAACTGCCGGACCGCGCCGCGCCCATAGTCTGGCCGTGTGTCACCCCACGGGGTCGCTGCCCGTTCGTCGTTGTAGAAGTAGATGCCCCCGCGATCGTTTTCGGACCAGCCGTCAAACTGCCAGAGATCAAGGTCACTCGGGCCGAGGTGGTTGTATACAACGTCGAGGATCACTGCAATGCCGTGCTCATGGGCGCGTTTGACGAAATGCTTGAACGCCAACGGACCGCCGTAGTCAGCCTCAACCGAGAATATGTGGGATGGGTTGTATCCCCACGACCGTTCCCCGGCAAACTGGGCGATGGGCATGATCTGGATCGCATTGACGCCGAGCTTTTTGAGGTGGCCAAGACGGGCCGACACCTCGGCGAACTTGCCGGGGGCGCCGCCGTTCTCAGCGTTGAACGTACCGACATGCAACTCGTAGATGACCAGTTCGTTCCATGGAGCGAGACGGTAGTTGTCCCCCTCCCAGTCGAAGGTCCGATCGCGGACGATAGCGTTGCCGACCGAATTGGTCACCTTGCGGGCATATGGGTCGATGCGTTTGAACTCGCCTTGCTCTGTCCTCAGCAGGAATTTGTACTCGTCGCCGACCTGAGCCTCGGCTGCGTCGCCGTACCAGAAACCGTTTTCCTCAGAGTGCAAAGGGTGTGCGTTGCCGTCCCATCCATTGAATGATCCGATGACGGAGACCCGCTGGGCATGCGGCGCCCACACGCGAAAGGCAATGCCTCCGTCGTGAGGGGTCGCTCCCATGTCAGGTATGTTGGTGTTGTCGCTCATTAGTTAGTTCCTGTAAACCCGAACGGTGATCTACCTCGTTTCACAGGTCAGGGCTGGCTATCTCTCGCTCCCGAGCCAGCCCTTCTTGTGCCAGGAATCCAAATATCTGGGTTCCGGCCAGATTTTCCCGGGAATGAAATCAGAACACTCCACGGGAAATATGCCCCCACCACGGTTGGATTGTGACCAACCAAATTCGATCTCGCGGTCGCAGCTTGCACAACGCACGTAGAACACGTCGTTTCCCGGGTTTTCCTCCGGCTCATCGGCCTCATAATCCTCTGGCCGATAGTAAGAGCCACCTTGTTTTACATACTCAGCGAAATCCCATCCCTCAAAGGCCTCGTCCCTATCTGCTTCTTTCTCCAGCTTCTTTTTGAATTCAAAGCGCCAGAGATGATTAGCCTCGAGCGGTCCCCATTCCTGCCAGCGTTCACTATCAGGCCCAGCCAGCATGGTCCATGTGCGAAAGACGTTTAGTCTGTGGCCGCCGCATGTCTTACAGGTAAACTCCCAGGGTTCGAAATCATTCACGGCTGTACTCCTTTATTGGATCATCAGTTTCACAAGCGGGATGTCGCAATAATCCTGCGCCTGGCCAGACACGCGCTCGCTGGCCGCACCGTCCTCGCTCCGTTGGAACCGATCGCGACGCGTCAAGCCGCGGATGGTGCCAAAACCGTTATTCGTAGCATAACAGAAGGGCGTTCCCCTGTCATCAGCGCAACCGCCAGGTTTTGGGATGGCAAAAGGGCAGCGCCAGGGGCAGCGCGTGCGACTTTTGTTGTACGCTTTCCAGTCGATCCATCCAGGCAGCCGAGCCGGTGTACCAGGTCCAGCCGCCCCGCCCGGTGTGTGGCGCCACGCTGTAAACATCGGCGGCGACGACGTAAGGCTCGACCTTGTATTGCGCTACTTTGGCAGGGGTGTCGGCGTGGTAGATGGGGTTGAGCAGCCGGAAGAGCCTTTCCGCCGTCTCAGACTGGCCCAGCTCGGCGAAGGCCCAGGCGCTCCACAGCGCGGCGTGGGTGTACTGGCCGCCATTCTCGCGGATGCCCGGCAGGTAGCCCTTGATGTAGCCCGGATCGTGTGGCGTCTTGTCGAAAGGTGGCGTGAAGAGCAGGACCAGGTTGTCTTCAGTTCGCACCAGGCGACGCCGCACCGCGTCCATGGCTTGCGCGGCGCGGCCCGGTTCACCCGCCCGGGACAACACAGCCCACGATTGGGCGATGCTGTCGATCTGGCACTCGGCGTCCTGGGCCGAGCCGAGCGGTGTGCCGTCGTCGTAGAAGGCGCGCAGGAAGGCCTCAGGCTTCTTGGTTTGGCTCTGCCAGGCACCGATGCTAGAATGGATCGACCGTTACGCCAAAGTTGAGCGCACAGATCCACAACAAACCAAGATTGTCGTGTTCCAGACGTGTGAGTGAGCCTGTGGCGGTGCCTCTTCCCCTGCTCTGCCGTGCGTGAGGACGATAGTAGTGAAGACCGTCGTGTTCGTTTTGTGTCTGTCTTTTTTGGCCGGTGCATTGTCGATTCCGGCTTTCGTTTCGGGTGCCGGCGCCTCGACGACAGACGCGATCGTAAGCCCTGCCCCAAGATCTGGGCCGAAACCAGGCCAGACCGTTGCGCCGACAGATGACACTCCGCCCTTTCGCTTTGCAAGCGTCTCCGCCGAGCAAGGCCTCACCAGCTCGGAAGTTTGGAGCGTCCTCCGCGACCATCGCGGCTTCATGTGGTTTGGCACGCTGGACGGTCTGAACCGGTACGACGGCTATGAGATGAAGGTCTTCAAGTACGCCCTGACCGACCCAACCAGCCTGAGCGACAACAAGGTTAGAACGGTGTACGAAGACCGGGCCGGAACGCTCTGGATTGGCACCTGGGACGGCGGCCTCAATCGTTTCGAACGGGACACAGAAACCTTCACCCGCTTTCAACATGACGTCACGAACCCTGACAGCCTGAGCAGCGACAAGGTCTACGCCATCCTGGAGGACCGAGCCGGTGCGTTGTGGGTGGGCACGCGCGATGGCGGGTTGAATCGCTTCGATCGCGCGACGGGAGTTTTCAGCCACTACCAGAATGATCCAACTCAGGCCGCCAGTCTCGGCAACGACAATGTGTTTGCGCTGTGGGAAGATGAGGACGGCGCACTGTGGGTGGGCACCGACGCCGGGCTCGACCGCTTCGACCCCGCCACGGAGACCTTCACCCATTACCGCCACGATCCGGACAATCCTGCCAGCTTAAGCAACGATACGATCCGGGCCTTGTCAGAAGACAGCAG
Source organism: uncultured Chloroflexia bacterium (assembly GCA_963707275.1). Taxonomy (GTDB): domain Bacteria; phylum Chloroflexota; class Anaerolineae; order JAAEKA01; family JAAEKA01; genus JACKBK01. Next base: position 100,638 of record CAVPPH010000012.1, on the reverse strand, counting down.
CGGCACGCTTTGGGTAGGCACCTGGGGCGGCGGCCTCGACCGCTTTGATCGAGCGACCGAGACGTTCGCTCATTACCGGAATGATCCAAACGATCCGCAGAGCTTGAGCCAGGATGGCGTCTTTTCCATCCATCAGGACGCCACGGGCGCGCTATGGGTTGGCACTTTTGGTGGCGGTCTCAATCGGCTGGACCCGCAAACCGGGACGATCCGGCGTTTCGGGCTTGACGACAAGGACTCTTCGGGATTTGCAGCAACCCAAATCACCGATATGTTCGGCGATGCCGACACCGAGTGGTTTGCCACCGGCACAGGTGCATTTGCGCTCGACCTTCAGCCAAAGCCGTTTCGGGTTTTTCAGCACCATCCTGATGATTCCAACAGTCTCGCCGCCGACGAAATCGATGCGATCTACGAGGACCCGCAGGGCATCCTGTGGATCTCGACGGCCAGCAGCGGGTTGAACAGGATCGATCCGCGCTTCGGGCCAGGTCAGTCACTTTCAGCATGATTTGGCTGACCCTGCCAGCATCAGCCACAACGACATCTGGAGTATCGCCCCGAGCCGCGATGGTCAGTTATGGCTGGCCACGTTTGGCGGAGGCCTGGACAAATTCGATCCTGCGACGGGCCAATCTGTTCATTACCGGAACGATCCGGATAATCCGGCGAGCCTCAATTCGGATCGGACCACCTCTGTTCTGGTGGATCGGTCTGGCAGCGTTTGGGTAGGAACGTGGGATGCGGGGCTGGATCGCTTCGACCCGGCGACGGGAACCTTCACCCACTACGTGCATGATCCGGCCGACCCGACGAGCTTGAGCAACAATGCGGTTTACACGGTGGTGGAAGATCGCAACGGCGACCTCTGGATCGGCACCGTCACCGGCGGTCTCAATCGCTTTGACCCGGCCACGGGCACCTTCACCCGCTTTCAGGGCGATCCTGGCAACCCCCAAAGCCTCCCTTCCAACTCGGTGACTTCAGTTCTTTCCGACCGTGCCGGCAGGCTTTGGGTAGGCACCTGGGGCGGCGGCTTGGCGCGCTTGAACCCCGACACCGGTGAGGCGACGTCACTACGATCACGACAATGGCCTGCCCAGTGACGCAATTTTCGGCATTCTGGATGACGATCAGGGGCGGCTGTGGCTCAGCACCAGCAACGGCTTGTCTCGATTTGATCCCGGCGCCGAGACCTTCCGCAACTACGACGAACACGACGGGCTGCCGGGCAACGTCTTCGAATTGGCGGTTTCGTTCCAGAGCCCCAACGGCGAGATGTTCTTTGGTGCAGCCAACGGCCTGCTGGCCTTCGATCCCGATCAGATCCAAGACAATGTCACCGCACCCCCTGTCGTCATCACCGACTTGCTACTGGCCAACAAGCCTGTTCCGATTGACAATGGTTCGGTGCTTCAACAAGCTATTGAAGAATCCACTGCGCTGAAGCTCTCCTATCTTGACCGGGTCATCTCGTTTGAGTTTGCCGCCTTGAACTACTCGGCTCCGGAAAAGAACCGCTACCGCTACATGCTGGAAGGATTCGATCAGACGTGGACGGAAGTGGGCAGCGATCGCCGGTTGGTCACTTACACCAACCTCGATCCCGGCGACTACACGTTCCGTGTGACCGGGTCCAACGACGACGGTATCTGGAATGACGCCGGCGCATCGTTGGCGCTCACCATCACCCCGCCCTGGTGGGAGACCCCTTGGTTCCGCTTGTCGGCGGCTTTGCTGGCTATAGGCATGGTCGCAGGCGGCTTTGTGTGGCAGCGTCGCCGAGCGACGATCCAGCAGCAGAAGCTCGAAGCGATGGTGGTCGAGCGCACGCACGAGCTACAAGATGCCCGCACGCAGATCAGCACCTTGTTCGACAGCTCGCCCCTGGGCGTTTGTATTGCACGTTATGACGGCAAGATTCTGGGAGTCAACCGGGCGTTGCAGCACATGACCGGCTACTCGGAAGACGAATTACTGCACTCTGATGTCAGGATGCTCTATGCCTATCCCGATCAGCGTACTCAACTTCTGGAGCAGTTAAGCGCAGAGGGCTTTTTAAGTAACTTCGGAATTCAATTGCGGCGACGCGACGATAGTCATTACTTTGCCAGCTTGAGCCTGAGCCAGCTGCAAATAGCCGGCCAGAAGGTAGTGCTGGGGATCATCGATGACATTACCGAACAGGTGGAGGCCCGACAAGCTCTGACCACGTTGAACGAAATGTCCTACGACATGGCTTCGATCTCCGACCTGGAAACTCTGATCGGTCATGCTGTGCCGCATCTGCATGAGATCGTAGACTTCCAGCGGGCTGCTTTGATGCTAGTAGAAGACGGTGAAGACTCGCTGACAATTCATGCCTACCTTTCGCCGACGTTGCCGCCTGAGGTGACCATTCAGCAGGTCTCCATCAGCAATTGGCCGTCCCTGCGAAACGTCTTGAAAGGGCAAGAAACGGTCTACATATCGGACATTCAAGCCAACGAAACCATCCAGGCCGAGCTGGACGGTGTGCACTTGCGGTCGTGGGCTGCCGAGCTAAAGTCAAGCAGAAGCTGGATGGGTCTGCCCTTGATGACTGGGGAGCGCACCATCGGCTTGCTCAACATCCTGCATGACCAGGCGAATCACTATCAGGCAAGTGACATCGATCTAGCGCGTACGTTCGCCAACCAGTTGGCCGTGGCCATCGACAATATCCAACTCCACGAGCAAGCCGGGCGAACAGCGGCAGCCGACGAACGATCGCGGATTGCCCGCGAGCTGCACGATTCGGTCACCCAAACGCTGTTTACCGCCAGCGTGCTGGCCGAGGCCACCCCGCGGATCTGGAACCGCGACCAGGACATCGCGACGCCAGAACATGGAAAGGCTCAGCGTGTTGATCCGGGGCGCCCTGGCCGAGATGCGCTCTATGCTGCTCGAATTACGCTCGGACGCGCCGCCGAACCAAAGCTTGGACCAATTACTCACTACCTTAGCCGAAGCGACACGTGCGCGCGAGCAACGTGAACGTCTCCATCAACATCGAGGGCGATCCTCATCTGCCCGCTGAGATAACCCTGGCATTCTATCGCGTCGCCCAGGAAGCTTTGAATAATGTGATCAAACATACCGAGGCGACCAGGGTCGAGGTGACGCTGCGCAACCAACCCGACACGTGCACGTGGAACTCCACATCCGCGATGATGGTCGCGGCTTTGATCCCCAGCTCATTCCCGATGGACATTTCGGGATCAGTATCATGGCCGAGCGCGCCAGAAAGATTGGCGGTGACTTGCAGATTCAAAGCACACCCGGTCGTGGAACCGAAGTCCGCTCTGACTGTGGCCGAACCTGACAGGAGAGACAAACCATGGCTGATCCACGACCCATCAAGGTGATGATCGTCGACGACCATCCGATCGTGCGCGATGGATTGAAGAACATGCTGCTGGCTTTTGATGACTTGCAGTTGGTCGGCGAGGCGGGGAATGGGAATCAAGCCCTGGCGTGCTGCCGGCAGAACAAACCCGACGCGATCCTGATGGACATGGTGATGCCGGGAATGGATGGCATCGCCGCCACACGGGCGATCCTGGAACAGTACCCACAGATGAAAATCATCATGTTGACCAGCTTTGTGGAGGACAAGCTGGTGCAAGGCGCGCTGGAAGCAGGCGCAATCGGGTATCTGCTCAAAAACGTTCCCATCAACACCCTGGCTGAGGCCATTCGCTCGGCCTATGCCGGGCAGCCTGCTCTGTCCCCGGAGGCAACCACAGCCCTGATCCGCGGCAAGACAGGTCCCCTCAAGCCAGGGCGGGATTTGAGCGATCGAGAACGAGAGGTATTAGCGCTGATCACTCAGGGATTGAGTAACGAGGAAATTGCAGAACGGTTGGTGATCAGTCATGCCACGGCCCGGCATCATGTCAGCGCCTGCCTCCAGAAGCTGGGCGCGGCCAATCGTGCGCAGGCCGCAGCCCTGGCAACCAAGCACCATCTGGTTCCGTGACCTGAAAACCGCAGACCCTTGCGCCTGCGCGCAGTGCAGGTGCTGGCGACAGGCGCGGATCGGAGGGGAGGAGGAGGGTGGCTTATCCAGAGCAGGTTGGGGGTGTCTGATGTCAATAAGGCGGAGTCGAGGTTTCTCGGCTCCGCTTTACCGTTCTGTGGCACCGAAACATCGAACCGCCACCGTCGTGCTCGCGCACGTGGGCATCCATCCGGCGTGTTTGCGTAAACCGCGGTTCTCCCAGCAGGTCTCACCTGAACGACATCCAGGCAAAGAATAGGCCGATCGGCCCATTTGGAAATGAACTGAATGCCCGATGTTTTCGCGCCCTCTCTGTGCGATACTGTTCGTGTGGTATTTCTCTTACGGACCAGTACGATACCTGGTGATTTATTGCAACAGCCGTGCGAAGGCTTTGCATACGAGCCATAGGATGTAAGTCGTGCAAGTATTCATCGCAAGCGCTGACGGAGCGCTCAGGGTATCCCTGCAGTTGCTCGTGGAAAGCGAGCCTGGCTTTGTCGTGATTGGTATGTCCGATCGGTCGCAAGGCTTACTGACCATCGCAAGCGCTTTGAGGCCAGACGTGCTGTTGTTAGACTATGAACTTGCCAAACAAGCTGTGGCCGATCTCGTCAGCGACTTGCATCACCTGGAGCACCCACCCAAAGTCATTGTCTTGTCGGTTGATCCGCAAGTAAAAGCAACGACCCTGGCAGCTGGTGCTGATGCGTTTATCAGCAAGAATGTTCCGCCGGACGACCTACTGCCCATCTTAAGGAAAATGCGGCAATCTGAAAACGCTGTTTAGGCTCTAGCCGAAGTTACGGTGGTCAATTGAGGACAGGTGCTGCAGCACCCCATCGCACGCGTGAATCCAACAAAGATGATCTCTGTGGCGATACCTACCCCTTCAATCAGAAGGCAAGTCCAGTGGCAACGTCGAAGCGCGTGTCTGTAAGCAAGGAGAAGCTGGTCGAGACCGGCGAAGAGCTGGAATTCGCTGGTTGAAACCGAGACACCTGCGCCTGCGCCGAGCCGCAAGCGAGGTGCAGGTGGGGCCTCTCAGGGCCTGGGAACTGATCCGTTCTGCAGTGGCTGAGAGCTTGCCCTGAGTGCAGCCGAAGGGCCATATCTCGGTTTCAGCCAGGGATTTCCAATCCCTTGGTCTCGAACGACCAACCATCATCAGTCAAGGAGAATCACCATGAGTAACCAAGAAGGTAGTGCAGTCTACAACATCGTGGCCTTCGTTTTCGCCGATCCCAACACGGCGAAGGAGGTCAGCGACGAACTGAAGCACGAGGCCAAAGGCGCCGGCTACAAGATTATCGCCAACGCGGCGGTCGAGGTGGACGCCAAGGGCAAGGCCCACATCCACGAGGCCGGCCACGGCGCGCGGGCGCGATCCTGGGCGCAGGTGGCGTTGGCCTGCTGAGCCTGATCGGCGGCCCGGCGGGCCTGCTGGCCTGGGCGGTAGCTGGCGGCGTCATCGGTGGCTTCGCCGGCAAGATCGGCGGTCGCGCCATCCCCAAGAAGGACCTGGAGGAGCTGGCCGCGCAAATGCAGCCCAATACCTCGGCCATCCTGGCCATCGTCGAGGACAAGGAATCCGAGGCTCTGATCGACAGCATGAAGGGCTATAAGGCCCAGGTGGTCACGATGACGATGGGCGACGAGGTTTCCGGCGAGATCGCCCAGAGCGTCGCAGCCGAGGTTGAGGTTCCAGCGGATGCGGGCGCCGCTCCGGCCGCACCCGCCGCTCCGGCGGCTCCGGCGGCCGCAGATGCCAAGCAATAGGCTCAAGCGCGAACCAGTTGATTTTGCGCTTATCAACCGCGTCCCAGCGGGCTGTGATCGGTTTGCCCGGCGAGCGGGTTGACGTGCATCGTTAGCTGTTTCGGGTCATTCGGTGCGAGGCGGGAGATCTTCAGGCCACACCTCGACGGTTTGAAGGTTTCCGCCTCGCGCTGAGCCATCTCGCACATCTATCCATCTGCGGCGTTCGCTGCCGCGAAGAGCGTGGCGCATTCCGATAGAGATCATCTCCGAAGGAGACTATGACCACGGCTACAACAACTGCCGCTGCTCCTGTTGCTCCCGCCGAAATTCCCTCCACCGCACCGCTCAAGGCGGGGATCGTTCTTGTCACATTGATCGTTGCCTCGGCGGTCGCCAATCTACCACTGGCCATGGCGAACGTCGCGCTGCCGTCCATCGGCGCGTACTTCGACGCCTCGCAGACGCAGCTCAACCTGGTTGCAGTGGGTTACTCGCTGGGCCTGGCCTGCTCGGTGCTGTGGCTGGACGCGCTGGGCGACCGCTACGGCCGCAAGATGATGCTGCTCCTCGGCCTGACGCTGGCCATACCGGCTGCGTTGATCGCCGGCTTTGCCCCGTCGATCCAAATCCTGATTGCCGCGCGCATCTTCGGCGGTGTCGCTGCAGGCATGGCGTTTCCGACCTGTCTCGCCTTGATCGCGGCGCTGTGGGGCGGTCCGGCCCGCACTAAGATTGTACTCTTCTGGGCGAAAAGAACGTCTTCCCGGCGACGGGACACATCCTGGCGGCCGACGAAGCGGCATGGCAAGCTGCTCAAGAGTGGCTGCAGCAGAACCCGGCACAGGCCAAGGAGGGGTTCACGGCGGTATCCGGACCGGAAAAGTCAAGCTAAGTTATTCTGTTCTTGTTCAAGGAGGCAAACGATATGTTTCCAATTCTAGTGATCGCTATCGGCATCGCAGTTCTGGTGTTCGGTAAACGGCTCGCCGTGCTGGGCGCGGCGGTGGGCGCGCTGGTCGGCGTCGGCTTGCTGAGCCTGTTCTCGGCATCAGGCGACCCCTTGCTCCAGCTCGGTCTTGTCGTGCTGCTCGCGGTGCTCGGAGCTCTCGCCGGTGGGTTCGCAAGAGGAACTCGTGGACATCTTGATCCTGGTGCTTGGTGTGCTGGCTGGCGCTGGGATTGTGCTGGGATTCCTCAATCTCTTCAACGTCGGCCCTGGACTGCTCAACTGGCTGCTCGCGGCCGTGGGCGGCGTGGTCGGCTTTATTCTGATGAGACGCTCCAGAATAGGCAACAAAGACTGGGGTATCATCATTTTGGCAGGCCTGGTTGGCGCGCTGCTCGTCACGCGTGGTCTCACGATCTGGCTGCCAGTCCTGCAAGGCATCGTCGGCACCCTGATCGTCGTCGTGCTGGCTGGCGCCAGCATCGCGTTCCAGGGTGGATATCTCGGCAAGCGCAAAGCGGCTGCACAGGTGCCGGCTGTTACGGATAACCAATCCACACCACCGTCGACGAAATGAGACCGTCCGAAGTCGCTTGACTCTTCTAACCCGACACGGGCTCGGGCTGGTCTCCAACCGAGCCCGTGGATTTTCATCCATCAAGGTGCCGGCATGCCGACGCGGTGGCTGAACTGAAAATCGTTTAGTCTGGTCGACGGCGGGGCTCGGTCGGAGACCGGCCCGAGCTAGTTCAGACCGCCCAAGCAAGTCCAGGTCTTGATTCCCGTGCCTTGAAGGGCATCTTCGACCTTCGCGGGAATGACAACGAGCGCCCGTGCTGGATTCCCACCTCCGGTGGCGGCAGGCTTCAAGCAGGCGATGGGCAATCTTGCTCGCTTGATCGGCGGGACAGCGCATGCCATGACGGCGGTCAGTCGCGTGTGACGCAGCCCATGTCAACTCAACTGGAATCATGGAATGACGTATAATCAGTGGCACCGTGATCAGCCGGCTGCCAGCGACAAAGCCGAAAACGAGATAGTTGAAATCTATGATAAACCCTGTTGAACCCACCCTGGCGCATCCGCCGTTGCCGGCTGACGGCCCACCCGCATTCCACCTGCTGGCGAAGCCGACCGGGTCCACCTGCAACATCGACTGCACGTACTGTTTCTTCCTGTCCAAGGAGGCGCTGTATCCGAACGAGAAGACCCGGATGTCCGAGGCCACGCTCGAGGCCTACATCCGCCAGCTGTTGGAGGCGCATCGCACCCCCCAGGTAACGGTAGCGTGGCAGGGCGGCGAGCCGACGCTGATGAAGCTCGATTTCTTCAAGCGGGCGGTCGCGATCGCTGAAACCTACCGCCGGCCCGGCCAGACCGTGCAGCATACCATCCAGACCAACGGCCTGCTGCTCGACGATGACTGGTGCGCCTTCTTCAAGGAACACGACTTTCTGGTCGGCCTCAGCGTGGACGGCCCGCGCGAGCTCCACAACACCTATCGGGTCGACCGCCGCGGCCAGGGGACCTTCGATCTGGTGATGCGGGGTTGGCAGGCCCTCCGCCGGCACGGGGTCGAGTTCAACATCCTGTGTACGGTCAATGCCGCCAACCAGATGTATGGCCGCACGGTTTATCGCTTCTTCCGCGACGACCTGGGCGCAAAGTGGGTGCAGTTCATTCCGATCGTCGAGCGCGCCACGGCGGAGACGCTTGAGATCGCCAACCAGGGCTGGAGCGAACAGCGTGGTCGCGAGCGTCTGCTCTACACCCAGACCGGCAATCTGGTGACCGATCGCACGGTTGGCGGCGAGCAGTACGGCCGCTTCCTGGTGGATGTCTTCGAGGAGTGGGTGCGCCATGATGTGGGTCAGGTCTTCGTCCAGCTCTTCGACGTGACGCTCGAAGCCTATTTCGGCAGGCATCTGCTGTGCATCCATGCCCCGACCTGCGGCTACGGCCCGGCGCTGGAGTACAACGGCGATCTCTACTCGTGCGATCACTTCGTCGAGCCGAGTTTTCTGCTGGGCAACATCCACGAGACGCACATGTTGGAGCTCGTGGCCTCGCCCGCGCAGCGCAAGTTCGGGGATGACAAACGCGAGACGCTGACGGCGCAATGCCAGAGCTGCACGGTCAGGCACCTCTGCAACGGCGGCTGTCCGAAGGACCGGTTCGTGCTCGCGCGCGACGGCGAGCCGGGCCAGAACTACCTCTGCGCGGGGCTGGAGTTGTTTTTCACCCATACCGGCCCGGCGATGCAGACGATGGCCCGGCTGTTCCAGCAGGGCCGTCCGCCCGCCGACATCAGGGCGTTGATCGCGGCCGAGGACGGCAGGCGGGGACGCAACGAGCCTTGTCCGTGCGGCAGTGGGCGCAAGTTCAAGCTCTGCCACGGCAACAAGACGCCGTCAACGCCGTTCAGCGGGGTAGATCCGGTGACGGCCGCACCGCCGACAGCGTGAGTCACGCTTGTTCACGCCACGCGCTTTTGCCAGCAGCGGTCGGCATCCGCTGTGCGAACAGTGCTTGCAGAGAAAGGGAGATTCTAGCGAGAACATACCAGCAGCCACGCGAAACCGATTGAGAATGTCCGGCGGTGCTTACCAATCCGGCCGGACCAACCATTCAAGTTCACAAGGAGGCACTCTCATGCCAAACAGAAAACCGAACATCCTGATCCTCTGGGGCGATGACATCGGCTGGTGGAACATCAGTTTCAACAGCCGCGGACAGATGGGCTACCGCACGCCCAACATTGATCGCATCGCCAACGAAGGCATCGCGTTCACCGACTATTATGCCCAGCAGAGCTGTACCGCCGGACGCGCCGCCTTCATCACCGGCCAGAACCCGATCCGCACCGGTATGACCAAGGTCGGCATGCCCGGCGCCGATGTTGGGCTGCAGGCGGAAGACCCGACCATCGCCGAGTTGCTCAAGCCGCAAGGCTACGTCACCGGCCAGTTCGGTAAGAACCACCTGGGCGACATGAACAAGTACCTGCCGACCGTGCACGGCTTCGACGAGTTTTTCGGCAACCTCTATCACCTGAACGCGGAAGAGGAGCCGGAGCTCCCCGACTATCCCACGGACCCGGCTTTCAAGGCACGCTTTGGCCCCCGAGGTGTCATGCACTCTTGGGCGACCGACGTGGACGATCCGACCGTAGACCCGCGCTTTGGCAAGGTTGGCAAGCAGAAGGTCGAGGACACGGGACCCCTGACGATAAAGCGCATGGAGACCATCGATGATGAGATCACGGAGGGCGCCCTGGGCTTCATCGACAGGGCGCACGCGGCGGACAAGCCCTTCTTTCTCTGGTATAACGCAACTGCCATGCACTTCCGCACGCACATTTCCGAAGAGACCCGAGGCAAGAGCGGCGGACAGGGCGACTACGCCGACCGGATGGTCCGCCACGACGAGCACATCGGGATGATGCTGGACAAACTCGACGCGTTGGGCATCGCCGAAGACACCATCGTCATGTACTCTACGGACAATGGCCCGCACTACAACAGTTGGCCCGATGCCGGCATCACACCGTTTGCGCATGAGAAGGACACCAACTGGGAAGGCGGCTGGCGCGTGCCATGCTTCGTGCGCTGGCCCGGCCAGTTCAAGGCGGGCACGGTGCTCAACGGCATCGTCACCCACCAGGACTGGGTCGAGACGTTGCTGTCTGCCGCAGGAGAGACTGATATCAAGGAAAAATTGCTTGCAGGGTACCAGGCCGGTGACAAGACCTTCAAGGTCCACCTCGACGGGTTCAATATGCTCCCCTATCTGATGGGTGAGGTCAAGGACAGCCCGCGCAACTACTTCTTTTACTTCAGCGATGACGGAGATGTGCTGGCGCTTCGCTTCGGGGACTGGAAGGCGACGTTGGCGGAGCAGCGCGCCAAGACCTTGGCCTGCTGGGCCGAGCCGTTTGTGCATTTGCGTGTACCGCATTTCTTCAACCTGCGGCGCGACCCGTTCGAGCGAGCCTATGAGAACTCGAACACCTACTGGGACTGGGTGTTATCCCATGCCTTCTTGCTCTACGAGATGCAGGCGATCGTGGCAGGGCAGATCCAGGAGTTCGTGAAGTACCCGCCGCGGCAGAAGCCGGCCTCGTTCAACCTGGACGGGGTGATGGCGAGGTTGCAGGCTGCATCGGCTGAACACCATTAGGCCGCGCTCGATGCAAGTTGGCTGAACAGGATGCCCTGGCGGGCGATGAGTTTGTCGGGACATCCTGGCCCCCATTTGGCACATTGCAGATTTTTGGTTGATCTACCTTGTACCACCAAGAAGCGCACGAACTGACAAACCCTGGCGTGGCGGATGAAGTCCGGGACTTCTACGACCGTTACCCGTATCCGCGGCCGGTCGATAGCCTCGACAAGTATCGCCGGCTCTGGCAGGATCGGCGCGATCGCGGAAATGGCGCTGCCATCCTTACCCAGAAGATCACAGTTTGACGCGGCGCGTACCTTCTTTGAACGGCTTTGGTGGCACGATCAGGTTGTGTTCGACACAACACCCAAAGAGGAAAAACATGTCTGAATCACTCTCTCTGTGGAATCACACCCCCACCCGCCAGGCGATCCTCGATTTTGTGGCTGCCGTCACCGCACCAGGCAGCCCGGATTTCGTTCCGCCAGCGGAGCGCATTGCCACCTTCGACAACGATGGCACATTATGGTTGGAGAAACCGCTTTATATCCAGCTCCAACACGGCCTGCGCGCCATTGGCAAGGCCGCGGCCGAGAAGCCGGAGCTACGCGACCGCCAGCCGTTCAAGGCCGTCTACGAGAAAGACATGGCTTGGCTCGGCAAGGCCGCGGCGGACTATGCCAAAGGCGACCCCGGCGGCGTCTTCATCCTGGTATCGGGCTTGACCGAAGTATTGGAGGGAATCACCGTCGAGGCGTTCGAGGTGGATGTGCTGGACTTTCTGTCCAATGCTCAGGATGCGCGTTTCAAACAGCCGTACAAGCAACTCACCTACAAGCCGATGGTCGAATTGGTGCACTACCTGCAAGAAAACGGCTTTCAAGTCTACATCACCTCCGGCGGCGGGCGCGACTTCATGCGCGCCGTCTGCGAGGAGATCTACAACATCCCGCGCGCGATGACCATCGGCAGTAGCGTAACCTTCCAGTACAGTGAGGATGCGCAAGGTGTTGTCGAGATCGTGCGCACCAAAGAGATCGAGCAGCCCATCGACGACGGGCCGGGCAAGCCGCCGCACATCCATCGTGCCATCGGGCGCCGGCCGATCATGGCGGCGGGCAATTCCGACGGCGACATTCATATGCTAAAATATGCGGGTGGTCACGCCGGAGCATCGTTGCAGTTGCTGGTGCACCACGACGACGCCGAGCGCGAGTATGCCTATGATGGAGGGGCGGAAAAGGCCTTGGGGTTGGCGCCTGGCGCTGGATGGCTCGTGGTGAGCATTAAGAACGATTGGAAAATCGTGTTTGCGTAGCCTGTGGTGAAAGGAACGCTGCCGATCACAATGACGCGCCAGCTACACGGCTCCGCAGGCAGTGATCAACAAACGACAGCAGGCAGTGGGCATCCGGCGGAAGGTAAACGCGCACAATATCAGCTTTCTTGTTGATGACGTGGTCGAGGAAGCCGGGGTCCTGATGCGCGAAGCGGTATCTTTGCCAAAGGATTCGGGCGGATTCCAACGGAACCGCCATCCCGGAACGCTCCGGTATGACTTGCTCTTTGTGGTCCATAGGTGGCCGTGTCATGGGTACCGCTGCGTGATAGACGCAGCGGCGGGATACGCCAGGAAGCGGTCGCGCACACTTCATTTCAAAGGTCAGGGCTGTCTATCTTTCGTTTTGAGCCAACCCCGTTTGTGCCAGGAATCCAAATATCTGGGTTCAGGCCAGATTTTCCCGGGAATGAAATCAGAGCACTCCACAGGATATATGCGTCCACCGTGGTTGGATTGTGACCAACCAAATTCGATCTCGCGGTCGCAGCTTGCACAACGCACGTAGAACACGTCGTTTCCCGGGTTTTCCTCCGGCTCATCGGCCTCATAATCCTCTGGCCGATAGTAAGAGCCACCTTGTTTTACATACTCAGCGAAATCCCATCCCTCAAAGGCCTCGTCTCTATCTGCTTCTTTCTCCAGCTTCTTTTTGAATTCAAAGCGCCAGAGATGATTAGCCTCGAGCGGTCCCCATTCCTGCCAGCGTTCACTATCAGGCCCAGCCAGCATGGTCCATGTGCGAAAGACGTTTAGTCTGTGGCCGCCGCATGTCTTACAGGTAAACTCCCAGGGTTCGAAATCGTTCATGGTTGCACTCTTTCTATAGCTCATCACTACCCAAAGCGGTAACTAATTGATAGACGCGTGCTAATGGTTGAAGGTCCCATCATCGACTTCAATGGTCTCAATCGACTGCGGCAAATGCAATTCGCGCCCTAACGTCGCCTGCGGAATGTTGTCAGCCATGCCCATGCCGCAAGTCTGCTCGCTCAAGCTTTTCTCGTCTGCTCGTTGCAGGTTCAAGCGGTAGTAAGAGACGATCAGGAAGGCGCCAAAAAGAAAGATGAGGCCGCTCAGATATGCCCAGAGCAGGAAGGCGAGTATGGCGGCCACTGACCCATAGATCAGGTTGGAGACAGAAATGTAGCCGGTGACAAAGAACAAATACGCTTTCTTGGCCAGCTCCCACAGCAGGCCGGCTGCTATCGCACCGGGTAGAATCTCGCGCCAGCCAGCAGCTCCATGTGGGAGCATCGTGTAGAGCACCATGAAGGCAGCAATGTCAAGCAAGATCGCCAGCGCCAAACCGATGCCGCCTGCCAACGCAGTGATCTGGTCGGGCAACCAGGGGCGGAGGTTGGCAAGCGTACTGCCGGCAAAGGAAGCCAGGAAGAGAGCAGGGCCAACAATGGCCAGGACAAACAGCACTGCCAGACCGCGCCGCTTCCAACCAGCGCGTCGTCGTTTGATGCCCCACATCTCGTTGAGGGTCAGCGACAACGTGTAGAAAACCGAAGAAGCGGCCCAGACCAGACCAACCAGCGCGATTCCCGTCATGGGGCCACGCGCCCGGATGATTTTGTCAATATTTTGACCCAACAACTGGTCGAGCGCCGGCGCGACAAACTCCAGTTGTCGTACGATAAGTTGCTGATCCATCGCCGGGCCAAGGCTGAAGCTGGCGATAGCAATGCTCAGCAGCGTGAGTGGAAAGAGGGAAAAGAGGGCATAGTAGGCTATCGCCGCGGCTACTGATCCCTGTTTCGGGCTTCAGAGCTTCCTGGGCTGCCCCTGCCAACATCCCTAACCAGCCGTGTGCGTGGTCATTGAGCTTGTGCGCGCTGCGGATACCCCGCTCTTTGAGCTGTGCTACGTGTCCTGCAATTCTGGCTGTGGTCACTGTCTGTCACTTCAGGCTGTTGGGGGCTGTTGGCAGCCGATCGTCAGCGCCTATTATCTGGGTAGGTTGTTTTAGCTCGGCAATATCCGCTAATCGGGTCGCGGCCGCCAGATCGGCTTGCAGTATCGGTTCAGCTTTCTCAATCAGTTGATTGAGCCGCTCCATGCTGCTGGTTACCAATGCCAGCGGCGGTCCATCCATCCCCCTGACAGTGTCCCAGACGCGCGCCTGCCGCTCTTTGAGGTCGGAAACCTGGGTCGCAGGCCCTGCAACCGAGCGATGGCTGACCAGACGGTCCCACAGGATTTGGCACACAACGGATAAGGGCGGCGCCAGGATAATGCCGATTAAGCCAAATGCATCTGCCATGGCCAGCAGCAGCACGACGGTCAGAATCGGATTGTTCCACGTGCGGTTGAAAAGGCGTGGCTTGACCCAGATCGCCAGGGCAAGCAAGACCACCAGCGTATAGACTGTCGTCACCAGGCTGATCTGCACACTGGTTAGCAGCCCCACCAGAAGCACAGTGATGACCAGCAGAACTGGCCCAACCACGGGGATCAGGCTTGCCAGCGCGCCGGCCAGCGCCAGGAGCGCCGGGTATGACGACCCCAGCAGCCAGAACCCCAGGCCCAAGAGCACCCCGACCGTCAGGCTGAGAATGAACTGGCCGTGTACGTAGGCGCCGACGTCAGTCTCGACGGTCTGCCAGACATCACGCGCTTGTTGGCGCTGACCAGATGGCAACAACGAGAGCCAGAGCCGTTCAAAATGCACCTGATTGATGCTCCAATAGAGGCTCAGAAACAGAATGACAAGCAGGCCACTGATAATGCTGCCCATGCCCTGCGTGAAGCCGAGCAGGGCTGGCAGCACAAGCTGCCCGTGGTCGCCGGTGACTGCGTCGAAGACCTTGCTGGGCGCCGGTAGCCGCCCAATCAGCGTCCGTTGAAACGAGCTGCCCTCCAGCCAAAGCGGCAGCGTCCACGCATCCCGTTCCGAAAGTGTCTGGGCCAGCTGTTGAATCTGATTGATAGCGGCCTCGCCGGCGGCGAAGAGCAGAACACCCAAGCCTGCCAGGACCGCCAGGTAAAGCAGAATCCAGGCCACGCGCGTGACCATGCGCGGGCCGGCCAGGCGGCGGACCAGTGGGCGCAGCACCGCCGCCACCGCCAACGAGATCACCAGGTAGACGACGACGATCTGGAATTGCCAAAGTATCGCCAGCGCCAGCAAGGTGGTCATTACCGCTGCAGCGATCCCAACCAGTTGTTTGGTCATGCAGCACCTGCCGGTCGGATCTGGGCCAGCAGCGCATCGAGGTCGGTGGTGATGGCCTCAATTTCATCCATCACCTGATCAATCTCCTTGACGTTCAGGGGCGAGCCCGCTTTATTGAGTCGCGTTTGTTTGCGCAGATCTTGCGCCAGGTCCTGTGCTTCATAACGCAGCCGGCTGGCGTAGTCGCGCCCGGTCGAGACCTCGGACTCCAGCGCGGCCGGATGGAAAAGGAAGCGTTCGAACAAGAGCTGAATGATAGCGGCCATTGGAATCGCCATCAGCGCGCCGGCAATTCCAAAGAAGGAGCTGAAGGCAAAAATCGCCAGCAGCGAGACGAACGGATTGACTCCCACTGCCTTGCGCATGACGCGCGGCACCAGCACCGCGTTTTCCACCTGCTGAATCACCAGTGTAGCGACCACCACCCAGAGCAGCTTGGACGGCGCAATGGATAGCGCAACCAACGCTGCAGGAATGGCGCCCAGCAGCGGGCCAATCATTGGTACGGCTTCCAGCACGCCCGCCAGCAAACCCAGCACCAAGGCGTTTGGTAAGCCGATCAGCAGATAGGCAACAAGCGCCATGGCGCCGACAAACAGACATAGTACGCCTTGTCCGATAATGTAGAAGCCAACCTTGCTTTCCATCGCCGCAATCAAGTCGCCGATGCTCTCGCGCCGGTCCATGGGAATCAACAGCAACAACGACTGGATAGTGCGCGGCCCATCGAGCGTCCAATGCAAGGCCAGCAGCAGGGTAGCGATCAATACAAAAAAGATCGAAGCCCCCGACGTTACGACCCCCAACGCCTGCCCGGCAGATGCCAGCATCTGCTCTCCTGATTGCTGTGCCGGCTGCCGGTTGGGCAGGGTTGCGGGCAGAAACTCGCTCAAACGCGCCGTCACTGGATTGGAAGTGTTTACCAGCCACTCCCGGAGGCTTTGATAGTAGCTTGGCGCTGCGGCAGCAATCGTTGTACTTTGCTCAACAATCAACGGGAACAGCAAGAGTACGAAGCCGGTAAGCAAAGCCAACAACAGAAGGCAGACGAGAATGACCGCTGCCATTCGCGGCAGCCTGCGTTGATGTAGCCAGGAGACGGCAGGCCGGATCACTGTGCCAATCACAATGGCGATAAACAGGATGAAAACGACGTGGATGAAACGATAGAGCAGCCAGAAGCTGAACGCGACAAAGATGAGGACGAGAGTCGCCCACATCACGCGCCGAAATGGCCATTCATGCGGTTGTCCAAGTGGATCGGGTTTCATGCTCAACTCAACCAGACAGGGTCCGTCAAACCACGAACACATTCGCCGTTGCGCTCGCGCCGTGCATCCGAGTGCATAGTGCGGATGTTCTCAGAGGTCACGCGGCGCTCAATTGGTTCACAACTGACCAGATGGCAGTCTGCGCCTGGAACCTGGGAATGCGATCGACCAGGGAAGCTTCGATACTGAGGCGCTCACAGGACTTGTTGAGCCACTCTTTCTCGCTGGCCGAAAGCGTTCGACCGCGACTCTGCGTCACCAGATCGCGAACCGAAGCAGCCAACGCTGTCGGTTCGCCAATCTGACTGCGCGCCCACAACTCAGCCGCCCGTTGTCGGGAATCATCGGGCAAGCTCTGAGCCGGCGATTGCAGACAACTCGTAACTGCGTCAACCCCATTGCTGAGCAGGCGCAGGCCGACGCGGCCTGCCTTGTTCACCGGCACCAGTATCGTTCCTCCATCCATAAGCTGAATGTCGTAGTATTCCTGTGCCTGGCCAGACACACGCTCGCTGGCCGCACCACCCTGGCTTCGTAGGTACGGATCGCGACGCGTCAAGCCGCGAATGGTGCCAAACCCATTGCGCGGATGAAAGATCAGATCGTTTACGCTCAGCATCGTGTCTGTCTTTTTCGAATCAGAATTGTCCATAACTCATGCGTGCCGCCTGCTGGCGCAGTATCTGGCTGCACAGCCAGATCTTCGCCTATGTCCTCTTACCTGATTTCGGCGCGAGAAGGAGCATGGCTACGGCGCCCGCCAGGCTGCCTATCAGCAATTCGGCCAGCAGGACCGCCACCAGGCCAGCCTGCGATCCTCTCGTCTCTCGGACGTCGGTCACGAGTTCATTGTTTTGCTTGCGTTTGAACATGGTTCAGCCTCCTTGTCTCAGGTCATCGGGGATCTTGAAGATCCTATTCTTTCTATTCGTAGCAACACAGCTTGGACCCGGTATTGCGCCGACGAAACGGTTAAGCGCTGGGCGCCACCGTCTCGTCGGACAGCATGCCGGGTCCAGGCTACTACTTGGCCGATTCCACTTTGGCGTCTTGAGCAGCGTCCTTGGCCTCGTTCTTGGCGTCGTGCGCCGCGTCCTTGGCCTCGTTCTTGGCATCGTGCGCGGCGTCCTTGACGTCGTTCTTTACGTCGTGATAGGCATCCTTGACGTCGTTCTTCACGTCGTGATAGGCGTCCTTGACGGTCTGTGTAGTATCTGACATATCTACCTCCAGTAAGGTGAAATCGCGAATTACGGAATGCAGAACCAATGGTTCATGCCAACGAACGCCTGCGGCCGGAAAACAGCCGCAGGATTCCCAGTAAGATCACTGCGCCGATGAAGGCCACGAGGATGCTGCTGAGGTTGATGCCGTTGACGGCATTGGGGTTGTTCAGCAACGCTCCGGCCAGGAAACCGCCGATCAATGCGCCCACAATGCCAACGACGATGTCACCGATGAGGCCGAAGCCTCCACCGCGCATCACTTGGCCGGCAAGGAAGCCAGCGATCAACCCGACGATAATCCAGGAAAGAATACCCATGTTGTTGCCTTTCTATTTCCGAGAGACGGCTGTTTGGGCCGATGTGATGGAAGGTCGTTCTTTCTTCCTATCTTAGGATAGCATAAGGGAGCGGCGCTGTCGTCTGCGCAAACGCCAGGATTTCAGCAGCAAAAAGGCCGCCCGCAGGGGCAGCCTTTGATACTTCTGGTGTACGACTTTTGATGGTGATGCGCGCGTCTCTGGCTATTCTTCCTGCGCACTGGCCTCGTCGGGGTCGGTCAGCCCTTCCCGCACCGCGTAGAGCGCAGCCTGGGTGCGGCTGGCCAGATGCAGCTTGCCGAGGATACGGCTGACGTGGGCGCGCACTGTCGACTCGCTGACCATGATCCGGTCGGCGATATCCTGGTTGCTCAGCCCTTCGGCAATCAGTCGCAGCACCTCCATCTCGCGTGCGGTCAGCGCCTCGGGAGCGGGCTCCCGTTCGGCCGGGCGCGCGATCTCCTGCAACAGCTTGCGGGCAATGACGGGATGGAGCGACGGCTCGCCGCGATGTACCTGGCGGATGGCCCGCACCAGGTCATCAGGCGAGGAATCCTTGAGCAGATAGCCCAGCGCCCCCGCTTTGATCGCGGGAAACACCTTGTTGTCGGCGGCGAAGCTGGTCAACACGAGGATGCGCGCCTGCGGGCGCCGCTCGCTGATTTGGCGCGTCGCCTCGATCCCATCCACGCCCGGCATCAGCAGATCCATCAGGATGACGTCGGGCAGCGTCTCCTCGGCGCGCAGCACAGCCGCCTGCCCGTTGTCTGCTTCCCCTACCACCTCGAAGCCACCTGCTTCCGAGAGCAGGGCGCGAATGCCCTTGCGCACGATGGCATGATCGTCGACGATCAGTACCCGGATGCCTGATCCTGCCTCGCGAATTGTTTCCTCTGTCACAGCGCCACCTCAATCGTCACTCGCGTGCCCTCGCCCGGCGTGCTTGCGTATGTCAGGTTGCCGCCGACGCGCGCGGCGCGTTCGGCGATGGTGCGCAAGCCGCCCCACCCTTCAGCCGGCACGGTTGGCTGATCGAACCCGACACCGTCATCCAGCACGTCGAGGGTGATAGCCGCAGCAGTGAAGTGCAGATGTACGCTGACATGCTGGGCCGCAGCATGTTTGCGCACGTTGTTGAGCGCCTCCTGCGCGATCCAGTACAGCTCGCTTTCGATCGCGATCGGCAGCCGGCGCTCCTCTTCAACTCGGAACTCGGTTTGCAGACCGGCGCGGCCTTCGACCGCTGCCAGGCGTGCCTGTAGTGCTGCCACTAGCCCTTCGGTCTCCAGCACCGGCGGATGCAACTGGAAAATGAGTAGCCGCATGTCGCGCATTCCTTCCTGCGCGGTCTCCTGTAGTTCGCGCAGGTAGTCTGCCGTGACATCCAGTTTGCCGTTCGCTAGCGCCAGGGCCGCCGCGTTGGCATAAAGGGTCACGCTGTACAACGATTGTGTAACCGAATCGTGCAGTTCACGGGCCAACCGTTGCCGTTCCCCCAATATCGCCAGTTGTTCCGCCTGTTCTTGCAGCCGGGCGTGTTCGATGGCCATGGCCGCCTGGTTAGCGAAGACGGTCATCACAGGCACGTCCGCCTCGGTGAAGCCACCGGCCTTGTTCACGACGTCCAGCACGCCGATGACTCCACCGTTGGCATGCAAGGGCACGGCAAGCAGTGCGTTAAGATCCGTCGGCCATTGATAAACCTGGGCGCGCACGAATTGGGCCGGGTCGTTGAGCAGCACCGGCTGCCCCTGGCGCACGACCTGGCCTGCCAACGAACCGTCCACCGGCACAGGATCGACTGCTGCCAGCGGCTGTCCCAACCGGTGCCTGACCTCGAGCCAGGCCTGATCGGTCAGCAACAGGACCGCGCTGCCTGTGGCTCCGATGAAGCTCTGGGCTTCGGTGCAGACGATATCCAACACCTGGTCGAGAACCGTCTTCTGGAGCAAGCTTACCAGTACCCGGTTGAAGCTCTCGCTCTCGGCCAGCCGCCGTCGCAGTTCGCCATACAGTGCAGCGTTCTCGCGCGCCAGCGCTGCCGTTGCCAGCGACCGCGCATCGATGTCGGCCTGAAGCGTGTCAAGGACTTCCTGAAGGCGTGGGATATCTACTGGCTCGCTAAGTTGGTGGGGCATGGTGCTCTCTGGTATCGAATTATACACGATCCGGCGATTTCTTCGTAACCCACCTGGACGGCGTCCGGCGATTCCCAGTCGTATTGCATTCGCCCCGCGTCGTTGTTTGCTGAATAGCGCCGTTGGCTGCGGCTGGCACGTCCTCGTGACCAACAAAAGATCCCAGCAGCCATGGCTGCTGGGATTGGCGTAACCTGTGCCCCCAAGGGGATTCGAACCCCTGTCGCAGGCTTGAAAGGCCTGTGTCCTAGTCCTCTAGACGATGGGGGCGTCTGAGCGATCAACAGGGGGCATTCTAACATTGAAGGCCGCGAGCGTCAAGTCAGAGATGGTCTGTGAAGCGAGAATCGCAGTCAAGGCGCCGGGGACTTTCGGAAGTCCCCGGCGCCTTGACTGCCTCACACGTCGCCCGCCAACGCCTGGAGAATCTGCCCGCGGCCGATCAGGCCGACGACCTGACCGGCGTTGTCCACCACCGGCAGGCGCTTGATTTTGCCTTGCAACAGTTGCTGCAGCGCATCCAGCAGTGGGGTGTCGGGTGTCACGGTCAGCGGGTCGCGCGTCATGACATCGGCGGCGCTGCGCTGTGCCAGCCGTATCTGGTCTCCGCCGGCTAGCGGCAGCCGCTGGGAAAGCGCAGCCAGGATGCCGCTGCGCTCGCCTTCACCGCTGCGCCGCAGCAGATCGCCGTCGGTGATGATGCCAGTGATCCCGCCCGTCTGGTCGACGACGACCACACGGCGCTGGCTGCTGGTCACCAGCAAGTTGACTACGTCACCCAGACTGGCGTCGGCCGTCACGGTCGGCACGTTGCGGGTCATGACATCGGCCACTACGGCCCGCTTGCCCGGCTGCTCCGCTCGATGGGGCGCAGCCTGCACCGGTGGCAATGCCAGCGCGCGCAGGACATCGAGCCGGCTGACCATGCCTGCCAGCCGGCCGCGGGCATCGACCACCGGCAGTCGCTTGATATTGTGGTCGGTCATCATCTTGACGGCGTCGCCGATGGGCGTGTCGGTCCGGACGGTAATCGGGTCGGCCGTCATCAGGTCGCCGGCCGTCTGCCCGCTGGCCTTGAGCGCATCCAGATGCTGGCTAAACTCGCTGCCGGTCAACGCCTCGTGCAAGCTGGTGGTGAGGATGCCGGCCCGGCTCACCAAGTCGCCGTCGGTCAGGATGCCAACCACGCGACGCTGCCCGTCTACTACTGGCAGAGCGCGGAAATCCTTGCCGATCAGCAGCGCGACGATTTCTGCGACCGGTGTGTCGGTCTGCACGGCGCGCACTTCGCTTGTCATAATGTCGGAAACCGGCGCGGCTGCTGGCAGTTCACGCAGCTTGCGATGGGTGTAGGTGACAACTTCGACCGGTTGAACGGTGATTAGCCCCTCGGCTACCATCTCAACAAGCCGCGGCATGATGCGCGCCACCCGGTCGGGATGATCGATCCACTCGATCACCAGCGGCAGGTCTTCCGACAGGCGCATGATGCTGGCGGTGTGAATGCGGCTGTGCGCGCCGAATCCGGCCACTGCACGCGTCACCGTCGCCCCGGCGCACCCTTCGCCCTTGAGCATCTCCAGCAGCGCGCTGTAGAGCGGTTTGCCGTGCCAGCGGTCGCTGTCGCCGATGTAAATCGTTACTTTGGTGGCGGTGCCGACGATTTCCATGAAAACCTCACACGAGTTGCGCGGCCCAGAAGCCCAGGAATGCAGCCGTCAGGCCCAGCAGGGTATTGCCGAAAAAGTTGATGCCGCCCGCCAGCCACTGGCCGCTTTGAAAGAGCGCCAGCGTCTCGACGGAGAAGGATGAGAACGTGGTATATCCGCCCATCAAGCCGACGGCAAAGAAGAGCCGCCAGCCAGGGCCGATGGGCAGTCGCTGGTTGGCCAGCGTCACGAAGAAGGCCAGCACGAAGCTGCCGGAAACGTTGGCGATCATCGTGCCGTAGGGCAGCGCGACGCCGAAGCGGTCTGCCGCCCAGCCCTGAACGATGTAGCGCAGGTTGGCGCCAATAAACCCGCCGACGCCAATCAGCAAGAATCTGGTCCATTCCATCTTGTCTATGCTCACAAAAAAGCCTCCACCGAGCGGTTATCGCTGGTAGAGGCCATCAGTCTTGCGACGGTTGGGTGTGGGGAGCCTCATCCCCGATGAATTCGCTGGCAGCAGCCGTCCCGCGATCACCGGTCCGGGAACAGGCAACTGTTACGCCCGGCGGAGCTGCACACCGCGCACGCGCCGCGGATTTCCTCGTCCTGGCCGGGTCGATTCAGCCCTTGCTCCCTGCGCCACGTGGCCAGCTTCTCCACTTCGTCCGCGGGAAACGGCCGCGCACGACCCAACTCGATCACGGTCTTGGTGATCAGCGCGGCTTGCTCCAGCTTCTCCAGCCTGAGATACGCCTCCACCACGCTGCCGCCGACGGTGACGCTGCCGTGGCGCTGCAAGACCAGCGCGTCGTAGCGGGTGATCAGATCGGTGATGACCTTCGCGCCCTCCGCCGAGGCAGGTGTGGCGTAGTCGGTGGTCGGGATGCGGCCAAAGCCGAGGATCACCTCGGGCAGCAGACAGGGCGCCACGTCGTAGCCGGCGATGCTGAGCGCGATGGCGATCGGCGGATGCGCGTGGACGACGGCTTGCACATCGGGGCGCTGGCGGTAAGCCTCCAGATGCAGCAGGATCTCGGAGCTGGGACGCAGCCCGCGCTGTGCGCCGTACTTGCCTTGCCCGACGAGCTGGCCGGTGCCGTCAATGGTGACAAGCTGGCCGGCCTGCACCAGCGCCTTGCTCTGGCCGCTGGGCGTCACTAGAAAGCGCTCGTCGTCGAGGCGGGCGCTGACGTTGCCGTCGGTGGCGATGCAGTAGTTCTTCTGGTGCAGCAGCCGACAGACCTGGATGATCTCCTGGCGCAGTTGCTGTTCGGTAGGACGGCGGGCAGGCTTCTTGCCGGCCTCGTAGCGAATCAGCGCACTCACGCAGCCATCCCTGGCAGGTCGATGTCGTCCACGATTCCCACGATCACCGCGCGCACGCAGCCATTCGGCTCCTGACCAAGCACTTGACGTGCGCCGTTGCCTTCGTCCAGCACCAGCACGGTGTCGCCAGGTCCGGCCTGCGCCAGATCGACGGCGATGTCGTACTTCGCGTCTGCTTCCCCGCTGTCAGGGCGCAGCCGCTCGACCAGCAGCAGCTTGTGGCCGTCGAAGGTGGGATGCTTGATAGTGGCAACGACGTTGCCGAAGACGCGTCCGATGTACATGGGGGAAGGAGTTCGGTAGTGTGTTAGTTCGTTAGTGGGATAGTTCGTTGTCTGTCGGCGAGAAATACGGTGCTGCGGCACTATCTCACTACCGTACTGACGTCGTCGACGATTCCGACAATGGCGTGATCGACCGGGACGAACGGGACGGGCATCGCCAGCGCGGCCTCGCGGCTGGCGATGAAAAAAACCAGCTCGCCGGGGCCGGCTTGCGCAGTGCCATCGGCCGCGACGACCGGCTCGCCCGCGGGCTGCTGCTGCTTGTCCAGCGGCTGGATGACCAGCAGCTTGACACCTTCCAGTCCCTGGTATTTCTGAGTTGCGACGAGTGTGCCGATGACACGTGCCAGTTGCATGGGCGGGATTATACCACAGGTCAATCGAAGGCGTACAGCAGCAGCGGTATTTCCATCTCGCCCGCGGTCAGCCCGCCGTGATGCCCGGAAAAATGCATATCGTAGCGGTCCTGCTCGAACCACCAGACGCTCTCGCCCTCGAAGGGCAGGATCACCAGATCGCCCACGCGTGCAAAGAACTGGGGCGCGTATGGCGGCGGACCGAAGTAGCCGGCGTCGATCAGTTCGGAGGTGCGCACCACCACCGCGCGGTCGGCCAGTGCAATCGAGAGCAGGCTGCGCGCCGCTTCGATCTCGCCCTCGCGCACGTAGAGGAACATGTCGCGCGGCGATCCGGCCGGGGCCAGCACCTGGCCCTGACGACTGGTGCGCAGCAGCGGTTGCAACAGGTCGTACACCGGCAGGGTGTTGAGGTAGATCACGGTGTCGGGATCGACCGCAACCTGGCCGTGGTCGGCGGTCAGCATCAGCAGTGTGTCTGGACGGCCGCGCAACTGTTCGCGCTGGAACCAGCTTTCCAGCCCGACGAAACACGCCTCCATCTCCGCCTCCAGATGGAGCGATCCCGGCCCGTAGTCGTGGCAGATCGAGTCGATCTGCGGCAGGTAGACGCTGAACAGCGCCGGTCCGCTGGCTTCGTCCATGGCCAGGCCGAGGTTGACCAGCATCTCCGGCTGGGTCTTGAAGGGCAGCAGCGTCGCGCCTTCGGAGATCATTGTCGAGTAGGTGGAGCCGCTGAGCGCGCCCGGCTGCGAGACGTAAGAACTGACGCCCGCCGCTTGCAAGCCTTGTACGAAATCGTTGCGCGGCAGCAAGGCTGCGCCGGGGATGCCTGCTTCACGCAGCCGTTCCGGTTGCTTGTCGCCCGCGAAGGTGAACGGCAGCGGCTGGATAATCGCGTCGACGATGGGCTCGTAGTACTGCCACTCGAAGACGCCGTGCTGGCCGACTGGCCGCCCGGTGTAAAGGGCCGTGACGTGCGCCGAGGTAGTGGAGGGGAACTGCGACGTCAGCTTGGTGATGCTGCCCTGGTGGACGAAGCGCTGGAGAAACGGGTAGCGGTCTGCAGTCTGCTCGAAGAAACGCCAGCCGAAGGCGTCAACGAAAAGCAGGATGACGTTCTGGTAGCGTTGCGGCAAGCGCTCGAAGCCGTCAGGCTGGAGCGCGCTAGGCGCATCGTCGACCAGCACGGAGCGAATGAAGCCGGGAATGTCGGAAAAGCAGCCGCCGTCATAGCGCGGCCAGATGAACTGGGACAGTGAGTGGAGTGGGTTTGGCATAGTGTGGAGTCGTATTCCGTGTTGCTTATAGCGTATTCAGGAGGTTTGGAATGGTCAAATGGATGGAAGGGATCGAAACGCCGACACAGCGAGCGTCGGTCAGCGTATCGAGACCTCTGGGTATGCACTGTCCGGAGGTCTCGAAATGCTGGTCTGGGATAACTTCATGCCATGGCTGTTGCCATTACCCGCTGCTTGACCGACATTTGCTCGACCCATTACAGGCACCGCTGTCTCGTTTACGATCCGAAGCGGTTCTGCGGGTCGAGCACGGATTTGATGCGGCCATAGAACTGGTTGTACTGCGTGGGTTGCGCTCCGATGTGCGGGCTGCCGGTCACGCCGCGCAGCGCCAAGCCCGGCAGGTTGGTTGCGGCGAGCCGCGCGTCCAGCGAGCGGCTGTCGTCGCGCAAGGCGGCCGGCCAGGCGATCCAGGCCACGTTGCCGGCGACGCTGAACCGTACGTGCAATTGATCAGCCTCGTACGGCTCAAGCTGCGTGACCAGCCGTTTCGTCAGGTCGTCCATTCTGGTAGCCGTGCACGGCACTTTGACCAGCGGCAGCTCGGCCGGCGCCCAGGCAAACTCGCGCGAGCGGCGCCAGAATTCGGTCTCGTCCTCGCCGTTAATTGCGTGCAGACCACCGCCGTCTGGTCGCAGCAGGGCGCACAGCCGGTCGATGCGCGCTGGCAATAGTTCAGCCAGCCCGCCAATGCGCACGTAAAGCCGCACTGAATCGCCGTCAACAGCCACGTCTATGGCCTCGATATCCAGCGGCTGGCGGGCCAGGCGTTGCACGTCGACCTGCGCTGCCAGCGGTTCCTGGTACGAAACCACCGCGGTGGCAAAGGCTTGCGGCTGCGGGAAGACCTTGAAACTCAATTCGGCCAGCACGCCCAGCCGTCCCATGCTGCCGACCATCAGTTTGGGAAAGTCGAAGCCGGCCGCGTTCTTGACCACCTTGCCGCCGCCGCGCACCACGTTGCCCATTCCGTCCACAAAACGCACACCCAGCACGAAATCGCGCACGCCGCCGTAACGGTACCTGCCCGGACCGCTCAGTCCGGCCGCCACCGTGCCGCCCAGTGTCGCGTCCGCTTCAGCCAACAGCGGGTCGAAGGGCAGGTACTGGCCATGTTCCGCCAGCATTGCAACCACCTCGCGCACTCGGCGTGCCTGCCAGCGCGGTAAACGTGAACTCGTCGGGCACGTACTCGACGATCCCGCGCAGTTCGCTCATGTCCAACACTGCCACGCCCTCTTGCGCCGCTGACAGCGCAGGCTTGCTCCCGCCGCCGCGCACGGTCAGCCGGTCGTGGCTGCGCACCGCGTCCTGGAGGGTGGACAGGGTGTAGGGTGTGGCGCGTGGGGACTGGGGACTGGGGGCTAGGGACTGGGTGCCGTTCACTGCTTCCGCTAGATACTGACCCTTTGGTCGTCCGGTCTCCAACCTCTGACTGCTGACTTCTGATCTCTGGCTTCTGACCTCCAACATTTTCCCCCGATTGGCGATCTCGCGCGGGTCCATTGCCTGGCGCATGCGGGTCATGGTGACCATGTCGTATTCGCTGAACATGCGCGGCAGGTGGGCGCGCTTTTCCATGCCGATGCCGTGTTCGCCGGTGATCGAGCCGCCCAATCCGATGCACAGGTCCAGGATCTCGCTGGCCATCTCTTCGGCCCGGTCGTACGCACCCGGGATGCGCGCGTCGTAGAGAATCAGTGGATGCAGGTTGCCGTCGCCGGCGTGAAAAACGTTGGCCACCGGCAGGCTGTACTTCTGACTGAGCGCCTCGATGCTGGCCAGCGCCTCGCCAAGGCTGCTGCGCGGCACCACGCCGTCCTGTACCACGTATTGCGGGCTGAGACGGCCCACTGCTGAGAACGCGCCCTTGCGACCCTTCCAGATCAGCGCCCGTTCGGCGTCGTTTTGCGCGGCGCGGATCTGATACGCGCCCGATTCCTTGATGACAGCCAGCAGCTTCTTAAATTCCACATCGACCTGTATCGCCTCGCCTTCGAGCTCGACAATCATCAGCCCGCCAGCGTCCAGCGGATAGCCGGCATGGGCCGCTTCCTCGGTCGCCTTTATGGCCAACGGATCCATGATTTCCATCGCGCCGGGCAATAAGCCGCTGGCAACCACCATCGCGACCGCATTGCCGGCCGCTTCCAGCGTGCGGTAGGCCGCCAGAACCGTGCGGTAGGTCTCGACGCGCGGGATCAGCCGCAGCGTGGCTTCCAGCGCGATGCCAAAGAGCCCTTCGCTGCCAACGAAGAAGCCAGGCAGGTCCGGCCCCGCCGCCTCCAGGCTGTCGCCGCCGAAACTGACCACCGTGCCGTCGCCCAAAACGACCTTCAGGCCCAGGATGTGGTTGCTGGTCATGCCGTACTTCAGGCAGTGCACGCCGCCTGAGTTGAACGCTATGTTCCCGCCGACGGTGCAGACCGACTGGCTGGCCGGGTCGGGCGCGTAGTAAAGCCCAAACGGCGCGGCAGCCTTGGTGACGTTGAGGTTGATTACCCCCGGTTCCACCACCGCGATGCGCGCGTCCGGGTTGAGGCTGATGATGCGGTTCAGCCGGTTCAGCGCGATGACGATGCCATCGGCGACAGGCAGCGAACCGCCGGAGAGGCTGGTTCCGCTGCCCCTCGCCACAAAGGGCACGCCGAGGCGGTTGCACAGCCGCACCGTGTCGATGACCTCCTGCTGCGTTTCGGCCAGCACCACCGCCCGCGGCCGCACGTGCATCGCCGTCAGAGCGTCGCACTCGTAAGGCGCAAGCTGGGCAGCCTGGGTCATCAGCCGGCCGGGTGGGTAGATTTCAGCAAGCGAGGCAAGAAGTGTGTCGGTCATGAACGATCTCCTGCGAGACGTGCTGTAGGGCGGTTTTCCGAATCCGCCCTCTGCTCCTTGCTGGACAGGCGGCCTGACAGGGGCGGTCGGCTTGGGAAAGCCGCACTACAAACTGCGGACGGTTCTGTCCGATTATACCCGTCTGTTGCGTCAGGGTGCAAGCGACGTTTCCGCGCTCCCGCGCTCGGGCTGTTTGGACTGTTATCCTGCTCGGGCAATTCGTATTGCCATCCTGCTCGGGCCGGTCTCCGGGCCGTTGGCTGGCGTGATCTTCTGTGCTATACTTGGCGCGTCGGCTCCGGCAACACGCCACTCGCTGCCACGATTCGCAAGTCACGCCTTGATACCCAAGGAAATCGCCATGGTCACCAGCAAACGCATTCCAATCGCGCTTGGCCGCAGCTTCCTGATCGCAGGCGTCTTGCTGACTTCGCTGGCAGGCGCGGGCTGGCCGGCGCTGGGCAGTGACACTGTCACCACGCCGTATCCGATCCTCTTCGTCACTCAGGTTCCGATCCCGGCGGACTTCACCACCATCGGGTCGGTCTTTGGCAATCACGATCCGCAGTTGCAGGCCGTGGGCCGCGGCGGCGATCTTTGGATTCGTTATTCCAACGGCGCGCAGCGTAACCTGACCGTCGAAGCTGGGCTGGGCGTGACCGGTTTTCAGGGCGCCGATTCCATCGCGGTGCGCGATCCGTCCGTGCACTGGAGCGGCGACAAGGCGCTGTTCAGCATGGTGATCGGCGCGCCAACGCAGCAGTACGTTTGGGAAACCTATCACTGGCAGATCTACGAGATCAGCGGGCTGGGGCAGGGCGAGACGGTGGTGATCACCCACGTGCCCGGCCAGCCGGCTGACTACAACAACGTTTCGCCGATCTACGACAGCGACGACCGCATCCTCTTCACCTCCGACCGGCCGCGCGACGGCCAGGCGCACCTCTACCCGCAACTCGACGAGTACGAGGAAGCGGCGACCGTCAGCGGGCTGTGGCAGCTTGACCCGGCCAGCGGTGCGCTGCGTCTGCTCAACCATGCGCCGTCGGGTGACTTCACCCCCTTCGTTGACAGCTTTGGCCGCATTGTGTTCACTCAGTGGGACCACCTGCAGCGCGACCAGCAGGCTGACGCGGACAACTACAACGCCCTGCATGGCCAGCCATGCGACTACTGTACCTTCAACTGGTCGGGCGAGCAGGCAGACGCCGTGCCGCTCGAAACGCGCGTCGAGGTCTACCCGGAGCCGCGGGCCGACCACGATCTGACAGGCACCAACCTCTGGGGCCACACCTTCAACCATTTCTTTCCCTGGACTATGAACCAGGACGGCAGCGAACTGGAAACGCTGAACCACATCGGCCGCCACGAGCTGCACAGCTACATTCCGCCAAGCCTGACCGACGACCCCAACCTGGTGGAATACTACGGCCAGTTGCCGCGCTTCAACGCAAACGCCATCGACAACATGTTGCAGATCGCTGGAGGATCCCGCCACGCCGGGCCGCTATATCGGAATCGACGCGCCGGAGTTCTACACCCACGCGTCGGGGCAGGTGATCAGTATCGACGCGCCGCCGGGGCTGGACGCCGACCACATGGCGGTCACCTACATCACACATCGCGACACCGCCAGCTACACCGACGATCCCAGTCCCGATCATTCTGGCCACTATCGCGACCCGCTGATGCTGTCGGATGGGACATTGGTGGCAGCGCATACGGCAGAAACCCGCGAGGCGTACAACGAAGGCACGCGCGCGAATCCGATTCCCCGCTACCATTTCCGCCTGAAAACGTTGAGTGTGGCCGGCAATAGCTATTACGAGGCTGATCAGCCACTGACTGCCGGCATCAACAAGTCAGTCAGCTACTGGGATCCCGACGTGCTGGTTAGCTATTCGGGCGAGTTGTGGGAGCTACAGCCGGTAGAGGTGCGAGCGACGTCGCGGCCGGACGCGACGACTGTCACCCTGGCCGCACCCGAACAGGATGCGTTCAACCAGGCCGGCGTCAGCCCAGAGGCGCTGCGCAGCTACCTGACCGCCAACGACCTGGCGCTGATCGTCAGCCGTAACGTGACGACACGCGACGACTTCGACCTTCAGCAGCCCTTCAACCTGCGCGTCGAGGGAGGCGGTGTGCAGACCATCGGCGCGCCGGGGACGATCTACGACGTGGCTACCATGCAGCTGTTCCAGGCCGACCTGATCCGCGGGCTGGGCGGGACTGAAGATCCACGGCCGGGTCGCCGTGTGCTGGCGCAGCCGCTGCACGATTCGGCTGCGCAGAACCCGCCGACAGCCGGGCCGCCAGGCAGCGTCGCAGTCGCGGCCGACGGCTCCGTGGCCGCGTTCGTACCCGCCAGCCGCGCGCTGAGCTGGCAGTTGACCAACAGCGCCGGCGAGGGTGTCGTCCGCGAGCGCTACTGGCTGACCTTCCAGCCGGGCGAGATGCGCGTCTGTACGTCCTGCCACGGTCTGAGCGAATTCGACCAGGCCGGCAACGGCCCGCCGCAGAATACACCGGCTGCGCTGGTGCAATTGCTGGGCTGGTGGAGCTGCCCTGATTTCGACCACAGCGGCCTGGTCGACGCGGCCGATCTGAGCACGATCGCCGCTTCGTGGGGCGCAGCATCGACCGATCCACACTACGACCGCGATGGCGACGGCCAGATCACCGTTGTCGATGTGATGTTGGTGGCGAGCAGGTGGGGCGAAGTGTGCAGCGGGTGATGAACAAATGACCTGGCCGGTTGTGGCGTTGGTTGTGTTCTTTGCCGCCGCCTTGCAGACGCTGGCCGGGTTCGGCTTTGCCTTGCTGGTGATGCCGTTGCTGACGCTGCTGCTGGGGATCAAGACGGCTGCACCGTTGGTGGCGTTGGTGGGATTCTCTCTCTATCTGATCAACCTGCTGCGCTATCGTCGCGGGCTGGTGTGGCGGGAGACATTGCAGCTTCTCCTGCCGGCGCTGCTTGGCGTGCTGGTTGGCGTGCAGTTGCTGCGAACCTTTGACGAGAATCTCGATCAAGGAGGTGTTGGGAGTTGTGCTGATCGCCTATGCGCTGTTTGCGCTGCTCAAGCCTGCCCTTCCGCCACTTGAATCAACCGTCTGGGCGTATCCGGTCGGGTTTCTGGCCGGCTGCCTGGGTGGGGCGTTCAACACGCCTGGCCCGCCGGTGATCGTCTATGGCAACGCGCGCGCCTGGCCGCGCGACCAGTTTCGCTCTACGTTGCAGGTCATCTTCCTCGCCAGCAGCGCCACGGTCATCACTGGCTCACGCCGCGGCAGGGAAGCATCACAGCGGATGTGGCGCGCATGGCTGCAATCGCCTTGCCGGCGCTGCTGGCTGGTATTCGTCCTGGGCGCGTACATCGATCGTCGAACCAACCAGGAACGTTTTCGCACCGCTGTGCTCGGCCTGATTCTGGCCACTGGTGTACTGTTGTTGGTTTGAGCCATGCTGTGGAGTATCGAGTTGACACTACCCAGTTGACGTTGTATTATTCAGACAGTCAGCAGCAGCGGGAATCTGTCTGATTTCCCGTCTTTCCCTCGTTTCCCTTCATTTTCCTCTCGTCCCATCCAACCCCACTCATCATAAGGAGCATCCCATGACCGCAACCTCCCTCCCGCCCCTCTCCACCCGGCGCGAGCGCGTCGCGTGGTACTTGTATGACTTTGGCAACTCAGCCTATGCCTCGGTGGTCTATCTGGCGGTGTTCGCTGCCTATTTCAAGCAGGTGGTGGTCGGCGGCGCGGAAGGCTCACGGCTTTGGGGACTGGCCATCGGCATCGCGCTGGTGATCGTCGCCGTGATCGCGCCGATCCTGGGGGCGCTGGCCGACTACTCCGGCGCCAAGAAACGCTTCCTGCTCGGTTTCACGATCCAGGCGATTATCTTCACTGCCATGCTGTTTTTCGTGCAGGCCGGCGACGTGGTGGCCGGCATGTTGTTCTTTATCCTGGCCGAGATCGGCTACCGCTGCTCGCAGATCTTCTACGACGGATTCCTGCCAGAGCTGGCTCGTCCGGATGAGATGGGCAAGGTGTCGGGCACCGGCTGGGCCATCGGCTCAGCGGGCGGGGTGATTGCGCTGTTGATCATCTTGCCGCTGGTGATCCTGATCCCCGGCGACACAACGATCCGTTTTGCGATGGTCATCACCGCGACTTTCTGGGTCTTTTCCACAATCCCGCTGATTTTCTGGCTGCCGGAGAAGGCGCAGAAGAAGACGCTACCCCCGGGCGAGAACTACGTCAGCGTCGCGTTCAAGCAGGTGGCGCACACGATCCGCACCGCCGGTCACTTCCGCGAGATGACCAAGTTCATGATCGCGTTTCTGGTCTACGGCGGCGGCGTGGCGATTGCGCTGGAGTTCGCGGCGATTATCGGCGCGGTGT
Source organism: uncultured Chloroflexia bacterium (assembly GCA_963707275.1). Classification (GTDB taxonomy): domain Bacteria; phylum Chloroflexota; class Anaerolineae; order JAAEKA01; family JAAEKA01; genus JACKBK01. The sequence goes on along the minus strand of CAVPPH010000012.1, from coordinate 68,113 downwards.
TGTTCGGCATGGGTCAGCAACTGATCATTGTCTTTGCCATCGTGGTCCAGATCGCCAACGTCGTCGGCGCATATATCTTTGGTCTGTTTGTCGAGCGTATCGGCGCCAAGCCGACGCTGATCGCCTCACTGATCGCCATGATCGGGGTCGTGGCGGCGCTGTATTTCAACCAGACGCAGATCGGTTTCATCCTGATCGGCGCGGCGGCTGGCATAGCGATGGCCGGCGTACAGTCGGTCAGCCGTACCATGGTTGGTCTGTTCGCCCCGCCTGCCCAAAGCGCCGAGTTCTTCGGGTTCTTCACCATGATCGGCCGCATCGCCTTCTGGATCGGGCCGCTGGTCTTTGGCTGGGTCGCTGCTGAACTGGCCTTGATGTTCGAGGCCCAGGGTATCGCGGTCGAGCCGGCCGAGCAGCAGGGGATGCGCCTCGCGTCTGCTGGTCATCGCTGCATTCCTGATCGCCGGCCTTCTGATCGTGCTGACGGTCAACGAAAAGTCGGCGCGCGCGGCTGCCGCGGAACCTGATCTCGTTGTGGCAGTCGCGCTGGCAGAGGCGTAGAATTCACCGGCGCGGTTCCTTTGACAACGGTTCTTGGGAGGTTTAGAATGTTAGCAGACCTTGAAAATCCTGAGCAATACCGGCAGTTGCAGGACTGCCGGCGAGACCGCAAAGCATACTTCGATTGGCTGGATGAAGCAGCCGCAGTCAACGCCGAGCACAATAGCGGGCTGAGCGATGAGGAGCTTCTTGCAATCATCGAACAGGCTCGCGAAGAAGTGCACCAGGCGTTGTGACGGGCAATGTTGCTGCGGTTTCCACTACTAGATGTACTGCGACCGGTTTTCACTATACGAGGCTATTTGAAAAGACTTCGGAAGTCGCTGGCTTTTTGTCAGGAGCGACCCGCCACGGCTGGCACAAACACCTTCTGTTGACTCGGCGACTTCCGAAGTCTGATTCGGTGGCCTCAAAACAGATTCTAGGAGATGTCCGCGTCTGAGGATGCTCACTCCAGGGCAGGAGATGTCAATAACGCGGTCCCCAGGTCAATCCCCTTGCGTACCCCATGACGGAGAATAAACTTATGAACGACCTTCGTGGACGAGTTGCACTAGTTACCGGCGCGGGTCGCCGCGGCGGAATCGGCGAGGCCGTTGCCCGCAAACTGGCTCAGGCCGGCGCGACCGTGGTCATCACCGATCTCTGCGCGCCGCCGCCGGCGGACCTGCCGCACCCTGGCATCGGCCAGTGGGAGGAACTGAAGGAGATCGCGGCTGAAATCGAAGCCCTGGGATCGCCTGCCCTGCCGCTGCAGGTTGACGTGACCGACGCGGCCTCGATCCAGGCGATGGTCGGGCAAGGTGATGCAGGCTTTTGGCCGTATCGACATCCTGGTCAACAACGCCGGCGCGATCTTCGGCCCGTCGCCCGGTGATGCAGATGGCTGAGGACGCCTGGCGCAAGACGCTGGAGGTCAACGCCACCGGTACCTTTCTGGTCAGCAAGGCCGTCGCACCGGTAATGATGCAGGGCGGTCGCGGCGGGCGGATCGTCAACATGTCGTCTTTGGCAGCCGTCCGGCCGCGCCCGTACATGGCGGCGTATGCGGCCAGCAAGGCGGCCGTGGCCGCACTGACACAATCCATGGCGCAGGAGATGGCGCAGTTCGGCATCACCGTCAACGCGGTGCTGCCGGGCGACATCGACACCGGCATGAAGCAGTGGGGTTACCAACTGGAAGCGCAGATCATGCAACGGCCCTACGACGATGTCGTGGCCGCCGGCATCGCGCGCATTCCCACCGGCCGGCTGGGCACACCGCAGGATGTCGCCAGCGTTGTGGCGTTCCTGGCATCTGACGAAGCGTCGTTTCTGACTGGCCAGCTTGTCAACGTCAGCGGAGGGCGCGAACTGGCATGATGACCGGCGAGAACGTACCCATGATCATGACTTTTGTGATCCTGGGCGTGACAATCGCGCTGTTCATTTTCAGCCGGTTGCGGGCGGATCTGGTGGCGCTGCTGTCGCTGCTGGCCCTCTTCGTTACCGGCATTCTGACCAGCAAGCAAGCGCTGTCCGGTTTCGCAGACTCCACGGTCATCATGGTCGCCTCCCTGTTTGTAGTCGGCGAGGGGCTGTCGCGTACCGGCATCACTGCCTGGCTGGGCCAGTTCTTCATGCGCCAGGCCGGCGACAGCGACGTGCGGCTGATGGTGGTAGTCATGCTGGGCACCGCTGTTCTCTCGGCGTTCCTGAGCAACACTGGCACGGTGGCCATGCTGCTGCCCGCGGTGGTGGCGGCCTCCTGGCGCATCGGCGGTCTGCCATCGCGGTTTCTGCTGCCGATGGCTATCGCTGCCAACCTGGGCGGGCTGATGACGCTGATCGGCTCACCACCCAACATCGTCGTGTCCGACACGCTGGTGGCGGCCGGGTTTGCTTCCTTTGGCTTCTTCGAGTTTGCCATTGTCGGTATCCCGCTGACACTGCTGGCGGCGGGGTTCGTGTTGCTCTTCGGCCGCAAGCTGCTGCCTTCCTATCAAACCAGCGACCGGCCGGTCGATCTCGATCAATCGATGGGTCGGCTTTCTGAGTCGTACCGGCTGACGGGCAAGCTGTTCCGGGTACGGGTGCGCAATGCCTCGCCGCTGGTTGGTAAAACACTGGCCGAGGCGGCCCTTGGGCGTGATTTTGGCATCTCAGTGCTCGACATATTCCAGGAGAACAGTCCTGACGAGCCGTCTGATAGCCGGCGGGACCGGCGACGTCATGGCCTTCAGGAGCGGCTGGACTGGCTGCAGGCTGACGAGGGCCGCCTGCCCAGCGCGGACACTGTTATCCGGGCGCAGGACATGTTGCTGGTGAAGGGGGATCCGAGTGTTGTCACCGACCTGACCGAACGTTTCAACGTCGGCGTGCAGCCTGTGGACCCGAGCCACGAGCGGCTAAGCGATCTGCTGCTTTCGCAGGAGGTGGGCGTGGCCGAAGTAATTCTGACGCCGCGATCCAAGTATTCTGGCCAGACGGTGGTCGAGTCGCAGATCGGCGACACGTACCAGGTACAAGTGATCACCGTGCGCCGCGGCGATTCACTGTTGCCGCGCAAGGGCACGCGGCTGCAGTTTGGTGATTCCTTGCTGGTCCGGGGAAAATGGGAGAAGATCGAACGGATCGGCAAGGAGACCGACAATTTCGTGGTGGTGGGAGAGCCGGAGGCCATGGCTCGGCAGGTGATAGACCTGACGCCGCGGTCGCTGATCGCTGTGTTGACCTTGCTGGGTATGGTGGCGTTGATGCTGTTCAACATCATGCCGACCGTGATGGCGGTGCTGCTGGCGGCGGCCGTGATGGTCGTCACCGGCTGCGTGACGCCCGACGGCGCCTACCGCGCTGTCAACTGGCAGACGGTGATCCTGATTGCTGCCATGCTGCCGATGAGCATCGCCCTGGAGATCACCGGCGGTGCCGAGCTGATCGCCAACGGATTGATCAACACGCTGGGCGCGGTTGGCCCGCTGGCGATGCTGGCCGGCGCATTCCTCCTGACCACCGGTTTCAGTCAGGTGATGAGCAATACTGCGACAACCGTGCTGGTGGCGCCCATCGTCTTGCAGTCCGCGCTGGGCCTGGGCATTGCACCCCAGCCGATGCTGATGATGGTGGCCATCGGCGCTGCGGCTGCATTCCTGACACCGATCGCCTCGCCGACCAACACGCTGGTGCTGGCGCCTGGCAGCTACACCTGGGGCGACTACGCCCGGATCGGCTTGCCGCTGCTGCTTCTGGTGCTGCTGGCCAGCCTGCTGATCGTGCCGATTGCCTGGCCGCTGTGAAAATAAGAGGCAGCGAGCCATCGATCGAGAGGAAGGCGCGGATATCCGAGTTCTGCTCCGCGGATTCCTCTCGATCCGTGGTTTGCATCGCCACACGAATCAACTCAAGGAGATCAACATGCCCGTTCACCTTCTCAACCGCAGCTTTCTCAAGCTGCTGGACTTTACGCCTGACGAAATCCGTTTTTTGCTTCAGTTGTCGCTTGATCTGAAAGGCGCCAAGCAAGGCGGTTTCGAGCGGCCGCAACTGCACGGCAAGAACATCGCACTGATCTTCGAGAAGGCCTCGACCCGGACCCGCTGCGCGTTCGAAGTGGCTGCCTACGACCAGGGCGCGCACACCACCTACCTGGGACCGACCGGCTCGCAGCTCGGCAGCAAGGAGACGGTCAAGGACACCGCACGCGTGCTGGGGCGAATGTACGACGCGATCGAGTATCGCGGCTTCGCCCAGTCCACCGTTGAGACGCTGGCGCAGTTCGCTGGCGTCCCGGTCTACAACGGTCTGACCGACGAGTTCCACCCTACCCAAATCATGGCCGACATGCTGACCATGCAGGAGCACTCGGAGAAGCCGCTGATCGAGATCAGCCTATTGTTTCATGGGCGACGCGCGCTTCAACATGGCCAACTCGCTGATGGTGGGCGGGTGCAAGCTGGGAATGGATGTGCGGCTGTGCGCACCGGAGGCGCTCTGGCCGAACCGCGAACTGGTGGCGCAGTGCCGTCAGATCGCCGCTGAGACCGGCGCGAAACTAACCCTCACCGAGTCCGTAGAGGAAGGTGTACGCGGCGTTGACTACATACATACCGATGTCTGGGTCTCCATGGGCGAGGCGGATGCGGTGTGGGCCGAACGGATCGCGCTGCTGAAGCCGTATCAGGTCAACGGCGACGCGATGGCGCTGGCTGGCAACCCGGCGGTGAAGTTCATGCACTGCCTGCCCGCCTTCCACAACCGCGACACCAAAGTCGGTGAAGAGGTTTTCCAGAAGTTCGGCCTGGATGGGCTGGAGGTGACCGAGGAGGTCTTCGAGTTGTCGCAGTCGGTGGTGTTCGACCAGGCGGAGAACCGGATGCACACCATCAAGGCGATCATGGTCGCGACGCTGGCGCTTTGACCGGTGGCGGTGGGTAGATTGTAAATTGGACGACTTGCCTGCCGTTGCTGTTGTGGTAGAATAGCAGTAACATATGGTTGGCAGAGTTGGATTGATTCTGTAACTCGATTTTCAGACGCATCGTCTGGAGGACAAAAATGGGAATGTTTGGATTTTACCTCGACCCGACGTATATGATGATTTTCATCGTGACGTTGGTCATTTCTATGGCGGCGCAGCTCTACGTCAAGTCGGCCTACGGCAAGTGGAGCAAGGTGCCAAACAGCAACAACCTGACCGGCTTACAGGTTGGCCAGGTGCTCCTGCAACGAACCGGGCTGGGCATCACCTACCAGGCGGCCTACGGCAAAGGCGTGCAGTTCCAGGGCATCGGGGGCACGCTGACTGACCACTACGACCCCAGCAAGCATGTCGTCGGTCTGTCGCAGGGCGTCGCCACGCAGGCGTCGGTCGCCTCGATGGCCATCGTTGCCCATGAACTGGGCCACGCACAGCAGCACGCCCAACACTCGCCGCTGATCGCGATGCGCAACTTCCTGGTGCCTGCGGTGCGTTTCAGCCCGATGCTTTCCTATGCCCTGATCTTCATGGGCCTGATTTTCAACATCACGGGACTGTTCTACCTGGGCATCCTCGTCTTCGGGCTGATGGTGGTGTTCTCAGTCATCACCCTGCCGGTGGAGATCGACGCCAGTCGCCGCGGTATCAAACTGCTGAATGAAGCCGGCCTGATGGTCAATCAGAGCGACTCGAAGGGATCGAAGACCGTCCTCAACGCCGCCGCCACCACCTACATCGCGGCCGCGATAACTGCCGTCCTGCAATTGCTCTACTACCTCAGCCTCGCCAGCCGGCGCAGCTAGGGTTGGTATATCTCACGACGCAAAACGGGCCGGGCGATTTCGCCCGGCCCGTTCCAATTCCTCAGATGAAGGCCGACGGCAACCTTACGGCTCTGTAAACGATGACAGCAGATCAAGCACCAGCTCGTGCAAATCGCCGCGGTTGGGCAGGGCGCCCATCATGCCGTACATCGCGGCCGAACGCTGCGGCAGGCCGTCGTCGCCGCCGAAGAGCGCTGAGGCGCGTCCAGTCAGTCCGCTGACCAGCCGGCCTGGTAGCACCCTGGCGGCGCCACGCGCCGCCTTGACCGCGGCCTCGTTGCCACTGCGGCGCAGGCTGGGCTGGCGGGCTGCGATCACCGACTGCGCCAGGTCCATCAGAAAGTCATCCGCGACCGCGGTGTGGGCGTAGCTGACCGTCAGGTGCAGCGTGGGCGGGAACTGCTGGCGGTCAAGCTGCCAACCGCGCACGCTCATCTCGTCGCCGATCTCGTAGATGTTGTCCTTGTCGGACGCGATGGCCATCACGCTCATGGGCGGGTTGCCCAGAATCCTCAGCCCGTCGATGGCGTTGATCCCGTCGCGCAGACGGACAGTCGTACGCATTACCTCGCGTGCGATCTGCATGTAACCTTGCTCGCCCAGATAGTGCATGATCGCCCAGGCGGCCGCGATTGCTCCGCCCGGCCGCGTGCCGGTCATGGTGGGCGAGGCGTAGATGCCGCCGGCCCAGTCGGTAGTTGCGAACAGTTGGTAGCGGCGCAGCGCCTTGTCCCGGTAGAGGATGACCGAGGCGCCCTTGGCCGCGTAGCCGTACTTGTGTAGATCGACCGAGATCGACGTGACGCCCGGCACTGCGAAATCGAAGTCAGGCATAGGGTAGCCCAGCTTGCGCACGAAGGGCAGCATCATGCCGCCGACGCAGGCATCAACGTGACATAATAACTTGCGTTCCTGCGCGAGCGCGGCGATGTCGGTGATAGGATCGACGACTCCGTGGGGATACGACGGCGCCGACCCGACCACCAGCACCGTGTCCATGTTGACGGCCCGGCGCATCGCGGCCACATCGGCTCGCAGGTCGTCGCCAACCGGCACGCGCACCAGCGTCAGGCCGAAATAGTGGGCCGCCTTGTCGAAAGCGGGGTGGGCTGAGGAGGGGAGGACGACTTCCGGCTGCTTGATCTTGGGTCGGGTCGCGCGTGCCCACTCGCGGGCGGTCAGCATCGCCATCAGGATGCTCTCAGTGCCGCCCGTGGTCATGTTGCCGGCGGTTTGTCCCTGCCCGTTCAGCAGGTTGCCCACCATAGCGATGACCTCGGTTTCGAAGCGCCGCAGGCTGGGGAAGGCTGTCGGGTTGAGGCCGTTCTCCGAGAAGAACATGCCGTAGGCGTCCTTGAGCAGGCCGGTCACGTCGTCGTTGGCCTTGAACACCAGGCTGAAGACGCGGCCGTTGCGCCAGTCGACGTCACGACTGCGGGCGGCCTGCATCTCGGCCAGGATGGCCTCTTTGGAAATGCCGTTGGCTGGCAGGTAGGTCTGCTTGTCAGTCATAGTTCTCGCCTCCGCTGCAATTGTACCAGCATTTTGGCGAGAGAGGAAGAGGGAAAGGAAGGAAACAAGGCAAAGAAGGGAAGTGAGCGAACGAAGCAAAAGAAGGAAACGGGGGAACAGAGGGAAAGAATGGAACTTACGGAGAGCTGGATGGCTGCACCAGCCAGCAGTCCCTCTCCCTCATTTCCCTCGTTTCCCTTCCGTCCCGTTCTTAGCCCGCCTCCGCCATTATCGCCTTGGTTTGCCTGGCGGCGCGGTCGCGGTCGTGTTTGATGAGGATGCGCTTGCGGATGCGCAGGCTGAGCGGGGTGACTTCCAGCAGTTCGTCGTCGGCCAGGTACTCGATGCATTCGTCCAGGCTCAGGTCGCGCGGCGGTGTCAGCCGTTCCTGAATTTCCTTGGTCGAGCTGCGAATGTTGTCCAGATGCCGCGCCTTGCAGACATTGACGTCCAGGTCGCCCGGCCGCTGGTGCTCGCCAACGACCATGCCCTGGTAGACTTCGACGCCGGGGCCGAGGAAGAGAACGCCACGCTCCTCGCCGTTTTTCAGGCCGTAGGTCGTGGTTGTGCCCGTTTCCCAGGCCACCAGCGAGCCGCGCGTGCGGGACGGCAGCGAGCCGGCCAGCGGCAGGTAGTCGTGGAAGAGGGTGTGCATGGTGCCCATGCCGCGGGTCGCGGTCAGGAACTGGTAGCGGAAGCCCAGCAGGCCGCGCGTTGGCACCAGGTAGGTCAGCAGCACGCTGCCGTTGTTCATGTCTTGCATGTTCAGCATCTGGCCGCGGCGCTTGCCCAGCATCTCGACCACCACGCCGACGGTTTCGGGGGTGGTCTCGATGTGGACTTCCTCGTACGGTTCCAGCTTCTCGCCGTCCAGCCCGTCCTGCAGAATCACCTCGGGGCGGGAGACCTGGAACTCGTAGCCCTCACGGCGCATGGTTTCGATCAGGATGGCCAGATGCAGCTCGCCGCGGCCGGAGACCAGGAAGGTGTCGGCGTTTTCGGTGTCTTCGACCCGCAGCGCGACGTTGTGGCGCAGCTCGTTGTCCAGCCGCTCGCGCAGCCGGCGCGAGGTGCCCCAGCGGCCCTCGCGGCCGGTGAACGGCGACGTGTTGACGCCGAAGGTCATGCGCACGGTGGGCGCCTCGACCTTGATGACCGGCAGCGCGATCGGGTTGTCCGGGTCGGCCAGCGTCTCGCCGATGGCGATCTCCTCCAGCCCGGCGATGGCCACGATCTCGCCCGCCTCGGCCCGCTCGACCTCGATCCGCTCCAGCCCTTCGTGGACGATACAGATAGCGGGCCGTTCTCGGCATCGGATGCTCGCCATCGCAGCGTCAGCGCGCCAGCGGTCTGCCCGGCCTCGATGCGGCCGGCAAAGATGCGGCCGATGGCGGTCAGGCCACGGTAGTTGTCGTAGCCCAGGGTGGTCACCAGCATCTGCAGCGGTGCGTCCGGGTCAACCTCGGGGCACGGGATGTGGTCGCAGGATCGTCTCGAACAGCGGCTGCAGGTCGGGACCCAGTTCCGGAGATCAGCCCGGCCTGCGCCTTGGTGGCGACGGAGTAGACCACCGGGAAATCGGCCTGCTCGTCGGTGGCGCCCAGCTCGAGGAACAGGTCGAAGGTCTCGTTGAGCACACGCTGCGGCTCGGCGTCCTTGCGGTCGACCTTGTTGATCACCACGATGGCGCGGTGGCCCATCTCCAGCGCCTTCTTCAGCACGAAGCGGGTCTGCGGCATCGGGCCCTCGGCGGCGTCCACCAGCAGCAGCACGCCGTCCACCATGTTCAGCACGCGCTCGACCTCGCCGCCGAAATCGGCGTGGCCGGGGGTGTCGACGATGTTGATCTTGACCGATCGCCGGTCGTCCGGATCGTACGATGCTGATGGCGGTGTTCTTGGCCAGGATGGTGATGCCGCGTTCCCGCTCCAGGTCGTTGGAGTCCATGACCCGCTCGGCCACCTGCTGGTTGGCGCGGAAGATGTGGGCCTGCCGCAGCAAGCCGTCCACCAGGGTCGTCTTGCCGTGGTCGACGTGGGCGATAATGGCGATGTTGCGTAAATCAGTACGTTTTGTTTTCATTTTGTTCTCTCTCAATCGTCAAAAAACAAGCAAAGACTTCGGCGGTTGGGGCCGAAGTCCTTTAGCAGCAGCTATCTTAACACGAAGTGCCCAGAAGTGGAAACCGGACTGGTTGCCGTGTAATTGCGGCAGATCTCGTTGGTGTGCTACAATCGCAGGTGGCAGTCGAATGTTCTTGCCGTGGCCTTGCGAACAGAACGAAACGAAGGTGTACAAATGGCCGTTCAGAATGTGACAATTCGAATGTCGGATCACCTGTATCATCAAGTCAAGCAACGCGCCAGGCGTATGCAGCGCTCGGTTGAAGAAGAGGTGGTGGCAGTTGTTGAGGATGCCCTGCCGGTGCTCGACTTCCTGCCCGCAGATATAGCCGACGAACTGGGGCAGATGGTTTTTCTTACGGACTCCGAACTCTGGCATGCAGCCCAGACCGTCATGACGGCAGGTGAGAATCGGCGAATGCAGGCGCTCGCGCTGAAACGACAGCGAGAAGGGCTGTCGCCTGAGGAGGAAATCGAGGCCGAACAATTGACGATGCGCCAGGAGCGGGTCATGCTGCTGCGCGCGCGTGCGGCGGCGTTACTACGTGAACGCGGTCAGGATGTCTCGACGCTGCTCGAATCTTTATGACCCAAGCGACCATCTCTGCGACAATGCGTCGGGCGGTTGCCGACCATTTTCAGCATCGGTGTTGCTATTGCCTGAGCTCTGAGTCCATTGTGGGCGCCGAGTTCACCATAGATCACATCGTTCCCCAAGCGCTTGGAGGTTCGTCTGATGAAGATAATCTGTGCCTGGCCTGCTGGAGATGTAATCTCCTTAAGCGGGATCGGATCGCTGCGATCGATCCAGAGACTGGCGTCACCGTACGTCTCTTCAATCCACAGACACAGAATTGGTTCGATCACTTCGTTTGGCAGGAAGATGGTTTGGTCATCGCCGGCTTGACGCCGGTGGGGCGTGCTACGGTCGGTGCACTGCGACTGAATCGCGTGACACTCACCAACGCCCGACGATTGTGGGTTGATGCGGGCTGGCATCCACCCTTGAGTACTGAGATGTGAAGAAGAATATGACGCTACTGATGGACGACCAGATCGACGCGATCATTCGCAACGCGCTGGTGGAGGATGTCGGCAGCGGGGACGTGACGACGCTGAACACGATCCCCGCCGACGCGAACCTGGCCGGCGAGTTGCTTGTCAAAGCCGACGGCGTCATCGCCGGGCTGGAAGTCTTTCACCGTGTGTTCGATCTGGTGGACCCGCGTGTCAAGGTGACGCTGCTGGCAGCCGATGGCGACCGCGTCCGGCGCGGCGATGTCATCGCGACGATCACCGGACCCGGCCGCGCGATCCTGACCGGCGAGCGGCTGGCGCTGAACATCCTGCAGCGGATGTCCGGCATCGCGACCGAGACGCGGCCGCTACGTCGACGCGGTGGCCAGCACGCGTGCGGTCATCCTGGACACACGCAAGACCGCGCCCGGCCTGCGGGTGCTGGACAAGCTGGCGGTGCGTCTGGGCGGTGGGCAGAACCACCGCTTCGGCCTCTATGACATGGCGATGATCAAGGACAACCACATCGCCGCGGTGGGCAGCATCAGCGAAGCAGTGCGCCGCGTGCGTGAAGGCGATCCGCTGGATCGGCCGATCGAGGTGGAAGTGACGAATCTGGAGGAACTGCGCGAGACGCTGGAACTGGACGTCGATCGCATCCTGCTGGACAACATGAACACCGAGTTGATGGCCGAGGCGGTCGCCATTGCTGCTGGCCGCACGCCGCTGGAAGCGTCCGGCGGCGTCACACTGGAGACGGTGGCTGCCATCGCCGCGACCGGCGTCGATTACATCTCCGTCGGCGCGCTGACCCACTCAGTCACCGCGCTGGATATCAGCCTGGACATTCGTGAGGGATGACTGTCTGTCAGGATTCGTTGAAGGGGACGTAGTCGATCTCCATGAAATCGGTTACTTCCGGAATCCAGCGGGTTTGAACGAAACTGACATGGTCGGGGTGCACGTTGTAGGTCTCGTAGTCTTGTGGGGATGCAAACTCCATCGATAGGCCGTAATCGTAGCTGTTCTTCTGGCTGACCTGACGCAAGCACTCGAAGTTCCTCACCACCGGTATGTCAGCCAGCCGCTGGGCGGCGTGTAGAAAATCGAGTTCGGCAGGGGATCCGGCCGCGTGCTGGAGCTTGAACACTACTGTGTGACAAATCATTTGTTTTCCTCGGTTGGTGGGAAACGATTTCGAAACGGCGCTTTGGCCAGTTGCTGCGAAGCGACTACGCCGCGCCCAAACGGCGTTCGACAAACATCTCGGCATGATCGCCTGCCAGGAAACGTACCACTTCCCTGGCCGGTGCCTCAGGCGGAACCAGCATCCCACGGTCGTGGAAGCCAACGAAAGGCTGATTCCAAGGCGGTGTTGACGTACGGGCTGCTACCTGCATGGGCGTGTCAACGACGCCCGGCGAATAGCTCATGATCGCGGCATCGGGGCACGCGCCGGCGGATCGTTCGCCCGATTGCAGTTCCGCGGCAAGCGTCATGCTGGCCATTCGCAACGCAGCTTTGCTGCTGCCGTAGTCGCTAAGCCCAGGAAAGGGGTGTACCGCGGCTCCGGTAGAAACGTTCACGATACGCAGCGGGATTGCGACCAGCGTGTGACGAACCACGGCGCCCATCAGGAAGATCGGGGCAACTGCGTTGACTGCGAAGATCTGCGCAAGTTCCAAGGGGTCGGTCTCCGCAATAGGGTGCATTTGTCCCGCCGTCGCCGCGTTGTTGACCAGTCCGACCCGCCCCCACCTGGGGTCTCCCAGCAGCGCAGCAAGCTCGCCGTCAGCAACGTCGCTGAGCGCCCGAAGGTCGCCCAGATCAACCTGCAGATGGTGATACTGCGGATTGTCGAGGTCGGCCAGACGGCGACTGATGCCGACAACCGTCCAGCCTTCGTCCAGCAAGGCGCGCGCAATGGCAAATCCAATCCCGGAACTGGCGCCGGTTACAACCGCGACGCGATCAACGCTTGTCATTGTCAGCCTGTCTTTCTCGCGATACAACCATGTTGCGCAGTCGAGTGATGGTCCAAATTCTCAACCAACTACCTGGCCCCATCCGTCATTTCTTCTTCGCCGCTGCCTTTGCCAGGCTCTCCTCGACGCGAAACGTGACGATTCGGCTGATCAGATCGTAGGGGATTGGTTTGTTCAGCGGAAACTTCGCTGTGGCCTTGCCGCTGGAATACGGCGCCAGATCTTTCCTGAACCCATCAACGTCCACGGGAACAGGATAGAGACCAATATGCTTGGCGTAGCCCGCGAAACTCACCAGATTGCCGTGAAAGACGAAGGTGGGAATCTGATACTTGATGGCCTCGGTCGCGTCCGGAGCAGCCTCTCGGATCGTCATTCGCACCTTTTGCAGGATCTCCTGCACGTTTGACGGGAAGCCGGCGATGTATTCGTCGATAGTCGCAGGTGTTGCTTGCGCGGTGTCCATACTGCTTGCCTCGTGCCAGGTTAAGTCGCGCGCTTCCAGAATTGCCGATCGGTCCCTTGATCGGTGTAGACGGTCGATCCGGCGCTGTCAACGGCGAATTCGAACAGGATGTATCGTTCGGCCGGGACGTAGCTGGAAAGCTGTGTCGCCAGCGCGCGCAGTTCCGGGTCGCTGACCAGATGCGCGCGCCCCGTCACAAAGAACTCGCCGCTGACGCCGCTGTTGTCGGTCACACCGCCATGGATCGCGTAGCGCCCATCGCGCTGCAGGTCGTGTCCTTTGGGCGACGTCGGTTCCATGAACACGAACAGGTGGCCCTGCCCGATGATCGGCGTCATGGGATGGACGCGCGGCGAGCCATCCTTGCGCACCGTTGCCAGATAGGCGACCTGTCCGTTCAGCCGCTCGACTCCAAACGCGGCCAGCTCCGGCTGCTGATCTTCCAGTAATTGCCAGCTCATGGTCGTGATGCCTTTCCGGCCTTGGCCAGGTTTTCAGCGACCCTGAATTCGACGATCCTGCGGACCAGATCAAGCGGCAGCGGTTCATCCAGCGGGAACTGGACAGACCCTTTGGCGCCTTTGTAGACAGAAAGCTCGTCCTTAAACGCCTCGATGCCGCTGGGCGTAGGGTAGAACCCGATGTGCTGCTTGAAGGCACCGAAGAAGACAAGATTGCCGTTTTGCGCGAACGTGGGCATGCCGTAGTTGATCTTCTCCACCGCGTCAGGCGCGGCGGCGCGTATCGTCACCCGCATCTGTTCCAGCTTTTCCTGGACGTCCGGCGGGAAGGCAGTGATGTACTCGTCGATAGTGGTGAAACTGATTTTGTTGCCTTCCATGAGTTCTACCGTGCTCCTTCGTCGCTGGACATCCCGTCAACACAATTACGGCGACAACACCCCCGGCGGCACCGGCCGCAACTGCTCGCCCGGCGGCTGCCACCAGAGCTCCAGCGCCTTGCCGCCGCCGCGCTGGAAGTAGTCGATGCGGATGTCGTGCGGGCCGGCGTCCAGCACCAGCTCGGCCTCCACCATGTTGACGTCGTCCGGGCGCACGCTCTCGCCCACCAACTCGCCGTCCAGCCACATGCGCACGCCATCGTCGGCGTTGAGCTGGAAGCGGTAGACGCCGCTGGACGGTGCGGTCAGCGTGCCCGTCCAGCGTGCCGAGAAGGGCGCGGGCCATGGCTCCGCCTCCGGCCAGGCGAACAGCAGCATCGGATCGACCCGCGTGAAGGCCGGTTCGCCCTCCCACAGCTCGCCCTCGAAATACTGGCCGGTCAGGCCGTGGGCCGGCGGCGCGACAGTGAAGAAGTAGTTGGGCGGGATCAGCTCGTTCTCAGCCTTGCCTGGTGGCAGCCAGCTCACCACGATCACCGCATCCGCGCCCGGCTCGCTCTGCTGCACCGCGAACGCGTGCAGGCCCTTGCCCAGGAACTGCTGCCCGCTCCACGGCTTGCCGTCCAGGGTGAACTCGCCGGGGCCATCGACCGCGAAATCGTACAGCCCGCTGGCTGGGATCAGCAGCGACCCGACCCAGTTGGCCGTGGCATCGTCGCCCGCGTCAGCCGTCAGCCCGGGTGGCCAGGCAAAGCGCGACCCGCCGACGTAAGTTTCGACCACACCCTGTGTGCCAGTCTGCTGCGTGTAGACGCCCAGCGAACCCTGCAACGCGGCGATCTCGTCGCCCGGAACGGTGACGCTAAGGTAGAGCGGGTTGCCGCCCGGCCCCTCGACCAGTTCGAACGAGGTGCCGGGGTAGTAGGCCGTGAACAGCTCCGGCACATCCTGATAGTAGGTGTCCAGCAGGAAGAGGGCGTCCTGCGCGAACGGGATCGCTGATCGGCAGGTCGGTCACCGGGTCGGCCAAGCTGATAGGCCGGCTGATCCAGCCCGCCGCCGCCTTGCGCCGGCGAGCGGTAGGTGAGAAACGTCAGTGGCGAGAAATGGTAGAGGCGCGGCGACAGGTAGAGGCTGGCGTCGTCCATGCGCGTCGCGACCTCGCTGGCCACCGTGGTCTCGATGGGCGAGAAAGCCTGCCAGACGCGGCCATCCTTGGCCTGCACGTCGAAGTAGAGCCGGTAGTTGAGCGTTCCGCCCCAGAGCAGCAGCAGCGCCATGGCGCCGGCCGGAATCCACTGTACCCAGCGCGACTCGCCGGCCTCGCGCCGCAGCAGGCTGTTGAAGACGCGCACGCTGCGCACCGATGCATCGCCCGGCCAGCAACGCCACTGCGCCGACCGACGCCAGCGTGCGGTAGGCCTGCGGCGCTTCATCCAGCCGGGTGAGGATGCCGCCCAGCAGCGGCACCAGCAGCCAGAGCAGCAACAACGCGTAGCGATGCCCGCCGCTGACGCCGGTCACCACGCTGCCGGGGCCGTCGGGCGACGCGTTGGGCCGGAAGACCTGGAAGATCGCAAAACCCAGCGCCAGGATCAGCAGGCTGCCGGTCACCGGATCGACCATCGGCGCGCCCGGCAGGTTGTGGCGCGGGTTGCGGTCGCCGGCCGCGTGGAACATCTCCAGGTGGCGGATGATGCTCTCCTGCAGCGGCAACAGGCTGATCTCCTTGGGCTGGCCCAGCGCGCGCATCACCTGCCCGACGATCTTGGGCGCGGGCGTCTGCTGCGCCAGATAGGCGGCCTGCATGTCGTTGACGATGCTGACCTGGCTGCTGCGGTTGGAGAAGGTGAACGGGTTGCGGACGTAGGTCACCAGCAGCGGCGAGATGACGGCGAGGTAGAGCACGAAGAAGATCGCCAGGCCGCGCCACTGGCGGCGCAGAAAGCCGCGCTCGAACACGACGCGGTAGAGCAGATAGAGCAGCACCGTCACCAGCGCCAGCCGCGACGCGAGATAGGTGTAGTGGCTCAGCCCCAGGAACAGCCCGCCCAGCGCGTAGTCGCTGGCGCGTTGGTCGCGCACCGCCCGCAGCAGGAAGTAGAGCGCCAGGATCATCAGCAGCAGCGGCGCGACTTCGTTCCAGCCCCAGCGGCTCATGGTGATGTGCCAGCGGCTGACGGCCAGGATAAAGGTGGCCAGCAAAGGCGGTCGGAATGCCGAACAGCAGCCGCGCCAACGGATACATGGCTGCGACGGTCAGGATCGCGGGGATCAGCGAGGCCGCTTTGAGGGCGATGAAGGTCGTGCCCAGGAACTTGAACAGAGCAACCAGATAGAAGGCGTAGAGGGTTGGCGTTTCGAACCAGCCGGTGCCAAAGGGGCTGTCGGGCCGGCCTTCCATGATGCGCAGGGCGTCCAGCGCGGCGTTGGTCTCGTCCACGAAAATGCCCGGCGGCATCTGGTTCAGCCGGTAGATGCGCAGGAAGATCGCCAGTAGCATCAACAGCGCGACGCCGCCCAGTTCCAGCCACAGCAGGTGACGGTCGGTCTTGCGACCCTCGACCTGGCTCTGCAAGCCGGCTGGCCCTAGCGCGCCGACAATGGCTGCGCCAAGAATCAACAGCGACAACCCGCCGATCCACAGCCAGCGCATGGTCTGATGGTTGTCGTACAGCGTCAGGCTGACAACTGTGACAATGGCCAGCACCAGCCCGGCCAGCATCAGCACGAAGCCGATGGCCATCCGTCGCATGGGGACGAAGGGAGCAGGCCGGGCTGCCAGAAGATGTTCGCCCTCGCGCCGCTGCAGAGCTGGCAAAGGCGAAGGCCGCCAGCACGGTAGCCGCCAGCGCCCACAGCCATCCTGTGGCCGAGTAGTCGGGTGGATAGAGCAGGCTGGTCCCCCGAACGCCAAGGATGAATGCGACGATCAGCGCAACGGCGGCGGGCACAGGGCCGGCAACCTGGCTGGCAATGGAGGTGCGGGTGGATGATGACATATTGCTGCTATTGTACCCACGTCAGGCCAAAGCAGTCAAACGAGGCTGGCGTGTTCAAGACGCTGCGTGAATCTCCGGAAGAGGGCATGGCAGACTGCGGAAGTCGCTGCCTGACTGCAGTCGTCGTCTTTCGTGCGAAACTGGCCTGTTGTTTGATCAAGCGACTTTCGCAGTCTGTTACATCACCGCAACTTGACAACCTTTACCGGCCCGACAATAATCAGGCCAATGATTCTTCTGCACGTCGCGGTCTTCATGCTTGGTCTAGCCCTCGTCGTCCGCACGCTGACCTCAGCGCTGCGCACTTTTGTGTTGGCACGCGGCGCGCGCGACCGGCTGACCGGCTGGCTGTTTGGAGCGCTGCGTGCGATCTTCAACGTCGCGCTGCACTTCGCCAAGACCTACGAACGGCGTGACCATGTCATGGCGTTCTACGCGCCGGTTGCCTTGTTGTTACTGCTGCCATACTGGCTGATCCTGACAGCTTTCGGCTACGGGTTGATGTACTGGGCGACTGGCACCGGCGCGCCCTTGGCCGACAGCTTCACGCTCAGTGGATCGTCGCTGCTGACACTGGGCTTCGCGCGCGACAGCTCGCTGGTTCACGACCTGCTGGCATTCTCGGAAGCCACCATCGGACTGATCCTGGTCGCGCTGTTGATCGCCTACCTGCCGACGATGTATGCGGCGTTCTCGCGTCGCGAACTACAGGTCACGCTGCTGGAGGTGCGCGCCGGCTCGCCGCCCTCAGCGGTGGAGATGATCGCCCGCTTTCACCGGATACACCTTCTGGAAACAATGCACGAGCTGTGGGATACCTGGGAGGGCTGGTTCGCCGAGGTAGAAGAGAGCCACACATCGCTGGCTGCGCTGGTCTTCTGGCGCTCGCCACAACCTGACCACTCGTGGGTGACAGCCGCTGGCGCTGTGCTGGACGCGGCCGCGTTGATGCGTTCAGCGGTGGACGCGCCGGAGGATCGGCAGGCAGACCTGTGCCTCCGCGCCGGTTATCTGGCCTTGCGGCGCGTGGCTGACTTCTTCATGGTAGAGTACAACAGCACCCCCCGGTTTCCGGTCGATCCCATCAGCGTGGCGCGCGAGGAATTCGACGCCGCTTGCGCACAGTTGGAAGCTCAAGGGGTGCCGCTGAAACCCGACCGCGAACAGGCCTGGTTGGATTTCGGCGGCTGGCGCGTCAACTACGACACGGTGCTGTTGGCGTTGTGTCGGCTCACCGTCGCACCCTACGCGCCGTGGTCGTCAGACCGGAGTTTGGTGCCGAAGGGGAGGAAGGGGAACTGAAGGATAGCAAGGGAAAAGGGAAACGAGGAGACTGAGGAAACCAGCGAGCTACCCAACCAACACACTGCCGAACTAAAGAACCACCGAACTACTATGTCCACAAACTGGCTCGATACACCAACTATTCTCGAACCGCATGTCCTGCAGCGGCGCGGCTGCCCAATACATTACTGGATGGCTGGCGCTGCCGACCGGCCCGTGGTCGTCTTCATGCATGGCGCGACTATGGATCATCGCATGTTCAACGCGCAGGTCCTCCTGGCGGCTGAGATGTACCGTGTCGTGGTCTGGGATGCCCGCGGCCAGGGTCAGTCGCAGCCGATCGGCGATTTATTCACGCTCCAAGAGTGCGCCGAAGACCTGTTCGCCGTAATGGACCAGGAAGGCGTCGCGAGCGCCGTGCTGGTCGGCCAGTCACTGGGGGGCTACGTCGCGCAGGTTGCGTATCTGGCGCAGCCGGCGCGCGTGCAGGCGATGGCTGTCATCGGCGCGACCTGCATTGCCCTGCCTTACACGCGCGCCGAAATCTGGACGCTCAAGGCAACACTGCCGTTGTTCAATCTTTGGCCCTACGGTCACCTGCGCAGGACAATCGCGCAAAGTACCGCTTTGCAGCCCGATGTGCAGGCATACGCACAGGCGGCGGTCGATCAGATCAACCGGGCAGATTTCCTGACGATCTGGAAAGCGGTCAGTCTGGCGGTCGATCAGACTGGCATCCCCGGTCACCATATCGCGGTGCCGTTCCTGCTAACCCACGGTGACCAGGACAAAACCGGCAGCATCCGCAAGCAGGCTCCGACCTGGGCCGCCTACGAGCCGGACTGCCGCTACCATGTCATCCCTGACGCCGGCCACAACGCTAACCAGGACAATCCCACCGCCTTAAACGCGGTGTTGATGGGGTTCTTCAAAGAAGTTATGGGTGAATGAGGGAAAGAGGGGAACAGGGGGAACAGAGGGAAACGGTCTCTGGAGCTGGAGGCGGTCAATAATCAGAGGTACCTGTCTGGCGTGGGCCAGTGACCGGTGACGACTGCTTGCCAGTTCCGCGGATGGCACGATGCCCAGGGCAAAGTGGTCAGGCTGGCTACGCTACTTCGGACTATCCTAACTACGTTTACTTGTTGCCTAATGCGCGGGCGCGGGCCGGGAGGGGGAGCTGCGGCAGGCGCACTTGCTTGAACGCGCGCTTGTGTGCGTGTCGTCCTGTGGATGCACGCATTCCCTTTATCGAAGTAACAAGCGATGACCATCAACTTGCTGCGGCTAAAACATCCTTTCCAGCGCAGTTGTGTAAAAATCTATACAAAAACCTCGTCAGAGACTTGACAAAACCGTTTCATTCTGATATACTGCCTATCGAACAGTAGGTAGACAAAAACTATGACAACCTTGAACCCAGCCATGAGGCAATCAAATACAACTCTCAGCGACAGCCGCGTACGTCTGCTTGACACCGCGCAACAGCTTTTCCACCAGCGCGGCTACAAATCAGTGACGATGCAGCAGATTGCCCGCGAACTGGGCATGCGCCAGGCATCACTTTACTATCACATGCCCGACGGCAAGGAACAGCTTTTTGTCGAAGTGTCGGCCCGCAGCTTTGAGCAGCACCGGCTGGGCTTGCAGGCAGCTATGAGCGCCGCCGGCTCGTCGTTGGAAGACCAACTGCGTGCGGCAGCCACATGGTTTGCTTCGCAGCCTCCTATGAGCCTGCTGAGCATGATGCACGCCGACATGCCGGCCCTCAGCGAAGCAGAACACGCACTGGCTGGAGGAGCAGGCCTACCGCTGCCTGTTCGACCCGATCGCAGCTGCCTTTCGCGCTGCCAGTGCCCGTGGCGAGATCCGCCCGCTGCATGCTGACCTGCTGGCTGGCTCCTTCCTGGCGCTGATGGACGGCGTTGCTTACGCCAGCACTCGCCAGCCGGGCTCGCCGCCACGGATCGTGATGACCGATGTGATTGTGTCGATGGTACTGGATGGTCTGCGACCGAGAACAAAAACGAACGGAGAAATGACAGATGCAATTTCCTATAATTGAAGGATCGAACCTGGCAAAGCGTACGTTCACTTTGCCCGACGACCTTGAAGGTGAACTGAATGTGGTGCTTGTGGCGTTCCAGCGCTGGCACCAGGACCAGGTCGACACCTGGGCGCCGCTGCTGGATGAGATGGAGAAAAACCTGCCTGGCCTGCGCTATTATGAGCTGCCGGTGATCCGGTCGATGAACCGCTTCAGCCAGTGGATGCTCGACGAGGGCATGCGGGCTGGCATTCCCAGCCAGCCGGTGCGGGCACGAACGATCACGATTTACACCGACAAAGAGGAATTTCGGAGTGCTCTGCAAATGCCCGAAGAAAACAACATCTACCTCATGCTGGTGACTCCACACGGCGAGATCCTGTGGCGAGGACGAGGTGCATACACGCAGGAGACTGCTCGTTCCCTCACCCAAGCCATTGAAGATCAGTTAGTCGCGGTTCGATAGGCGACACAGTCGATTACCAAAGCACTGGCCGTTGTGAGCCAGATATCCAAAACCAAACAAGTAAAAACATCACGGAGCAAGAAAAACACCATGAAAAAGTTGATTATCGCAGGCGCAATCGCAGTGGTCGTTGGAAGTGGCGCATTTGCCGCCTTCCGCTTCGGCGGATCGTCAAACGAGGTCGGTAGTGCAGCCGTGGTCATGGCCGCCGAAGAGCAGCAGGCTCAGGAAGCCCGCGACGGCGTCACGGTCGATGCCCGCGTCGTGCCGGTTCAGAGTGCCGAGCTGAGCTTGCCGTTGAGCGGGATCGCCGCCGAGGTGCTGGTGGCCGAGGGCGACTCGGTCGAGGCGGGTCAGGTGCTGGTGCGCCTGAAGGCAACGCAGCAGGCAGCGGCCGTTGCCCAGGCAGAGGCGCAGGTCGTGCGAGCCGAAGCGCGGCTGGCCGAACTGATGGCCGGCGCGCGTGAACAGGAAGTCGCCGCAGCCCAGGCCGCCCTGGAAGGCGCCGAGGCGCGCCTCTCCCGTGTTCAGAACGGGGCGCTGCCTGAGGAGATCACAGCCGCCAGAGCGGCGCTGGCTGAAGCGCAGGCCTCCTTGCAGAAGGTTCTGGAAGGCGCCAGCGATCAGCAGACCATCGCCGCCCAGGCAGATCTGGCCAACGCCGAAGCGATCCGCCGACAGGCGCAGGCTGCCTACGACCGGGTAGCCGGCAACCCTGACATCGGCGCCCGGCCGGAGGCTGCTCAACTGGAGCAGGCCACCAACGGTGTCAACGCAGCCCAGGCTCGCCTGGCTGACCTGCAACGCGGCGCCAGCGCCGCTGACATCGCCGCCGCTCGCGCTCGGGTGCAGCGCGCCCAGGCCCAGCTTGACCTGCTGTCGGCAGCCAACCCGGCCGACGTGGCTGAGGCCGAAGCCGCCGTGCGCCAATCGCAGGCCCAGCTTGACCTGATTGAAGCTGGCGTCCGCGTCGAGACCATCGCCGTCGCCGAGGCTGACGTGCAAGCTGCCAAGGCCGCGCTGGCGCAGGCACAGGCCGCACTGGCTGACATGGAACTGCGGGCGCCCTTCGCCGGCACCGTGGCATCACTGAACGCCGTGGTCGGCGAGCAGATCACAGCCGGCGCGCCGGTGGCCGTCCTGGGCGACCTGACCCGCTGGCAGATCGAGACGGAAGACCTGACCGAGTTCGATGCCGTCAACGTCAAGCCGGGCGACAGCGTGACCATCGCGTTCGATGCGCTGCCTGACCTGCAGAAGGACGGCGTGGTCAAGCTGGTGCGCCCCATCGGTGAGAACAACCGCGGCGACATCGTCTACACCCTGGTGATCGAGCCGAGCGAGCACGATGCGCGGCTGCTGTGGAACATGACGGCTGTCGTGACGATGGCACAGTAGGCGGACTGAGACGCAACTGGCGGTATTGCGTGTTGCGTATTGCGTAGGCAAAGGGTTTGTGTTTGACGGGCCCAGGCTATGAAACGTGAAGCCGGACGCGAAACACGGGAAGCCAACAGCCATTCCGGGATACGAAATACGCAACACGCAATACGCACTCACCCAACACAGTTTCATCAACAACTCACCCAACACAAAGCGAGACAAAAATGGCATTCTATCTGGCAATCAAGGAACTCGTGGCACAATCGCGGTCGCTTCCTGCTCATCGCATCGATCGTGGCGCTGATCACGACACTGGTGCTGTTCATCGCCGCGCTGGCCGAGGGGCTGGGCGACGGCAACCGCGAGTATCTGGAAAAGCTGAACGGCGAATTGATCGTCTATCAGGACAACGCTGATCTCTCCATTTCCGCCAGCCGCCTGGGCCGCTCGACGCTGGCCGAAGTGCGGCGGGTTGACGGTGTCGCCGACGCCGGGCAGATCAACTTCTCGGCGACAACGCTGGAGTTCGCGAACGGCAGCGAGCCGCTGGATGTTTCACTGGTAGGCGTCGAGGCTGGCAAGCCGGGCGAGCCGCCCGCGCTGGAAGGCACAGGACTGAGCCGCGACCGGGCCAACGAGGCGGTGCTGGACCGCAACGTGGCCGAGCGCTCTGGTGTTCAGGTCGGCGACACCATCGTTGTCGTCTCGAACCAGGGTACGGAAGAAGAGCGTTACCCGCTGACCGTGGTCGGCATCAGCGATGGCCGGCAATATTCGCTGCAACCGTCGATCTTTGTGCCGCTGCTGACCTGGGACAAGATCCGCCCACAGGCCGGCGGCAGCCAGTCCAGCGATGACCTGGTATCCAACATCATCGTCGTCAAGCTGGAAAACCCGAGCGACGTGGAACTGATGAAGGTACGGCTGCCGGCCAATGTGTCCGGACGTCGAGGTAGCCGACCGACGCACCGCCTACGAGTCGACGCCCGGCTACTCGGCCCAGCAGAGCACGCTCAACACCCAGCGCTACTTCACGCTGCTGATCGGCGTGCTGGTTATCGGCGGCTTCTTCCAGATCCAGACCCTGCAGAAGATCGCGCAGATCGGCATGTTGAAGGCCATCGGCACGACCAACGGCATCGTTGCGCTGGCCGCGGTGACGCAGATCGTCGCCGTCAACACGATTGGCGTCGCTGATCGGCGCGGCCGGATCGCTGCTGCTTTCGCTGACCTTCCCGGTCGAGGTGCCGATCGTGTTCACCTCGCAGGCAGTGATCCCGGCAGTGCTGTCGCTGCTGATCATCGGACCGCTGGGCGGGCTGGTGTCGGTCTGGGCGCTGACGAGAGTTCGAACCGCTGCGCGCGCTGGGACTGGCGCAGTAGTAATCTACCACGGGACGCGGAGATCGCAGAGGCAAACCGCTTTTTGAGCCTCTGTGACCTCTGCGCCTGCGAAGACACCGCAAGGTGCAGCGGCAAAGAAAAAGGAGAACAAAAATGACAGTTGCATTGCGCGCAGAAAACGTTACAAAAATCTACGGCGACGGGCCGGACACTGTGAAGGCGGTTCAGGACGTATCGTTCGAAATCAACAGCGGCGAATTCGTGGCCCTGGTCGGACCGAGCGGGTCGGGCAAGACCACCATGCTGGCCATGCTGGCCGGGCTGCTCAGCCCCAGCGACGGCCAGATCTTCATCGACGGCGAGGAGATGAGCGCGATGGGCGACCGCGAGCGGGCCAACTTCCGCCGCCAGTACATCGGCTTCACCTTTCAGCAGAACAACCTGGTGCCCTACCTGACGGCTAAGGACAACGTGGATCTGATGTTGCGCCTCAACAAGAAACCGTCTGCGCAACGGCGTGGTCAAGTCCGAATCGATGCTGACGCGGCTGGGGCTGGAGCAGCGCATGCACGCCTATCCCAGCGAGCTGTCAGGCGGCCAGCAGCAGCGCGTCGCCATCGCACGGGCGTTGATCCACGAGCCGGCCGTGGTGCTGGCCGACGAGCCGACCGCCAGCCTGGACACCACCCTGGCCTATCAGGTGGTTGAGACCTTCGCCAATCTGATCCACGAGCAGGGCCGCGCCGGCATCATGGTCACCCACGACCTGCGTATGACCAAGTTCGTCGACCGTGTCATCCAGATGCAGGACGGCCAGATCCACCGCATCATCGACGACCGGGCCGAGATCGACGAACTGGCCAGTCTATCGGCTGCGCTGGGCTAAGTCACACCGATACACGCCAAGAGGCCGCTCCCACTGGGCGGCCTCTTTTGTTACCGCAGTTGGCGACCCCGGCCCGCTGGTTTAGAATAGACGTGTTGTCTGCAATTCAGTGAGGTCAATCTTGAGCAATCAGCCTATCACCCGCCCCGACATCGATCGACTGCTGGCATTCCTTCCCAAGTTTGAGGATCCAACGTTCGAACCCATCGAGCGCTGGGCCGGCGGCGACGCAAGCCAGCGGCGCGATCACCTGGCCGTATCCGATCTATGCACCCGATGTAATGGCCTTCTTCAGCCTGGCAGGCCAGTCGCCGTGGAACGACTACAGCTACAACCCGGCCGAGGCTGGGGTCATGCTCCAGGATGATGCGTTGATCGGGAGCGCCAGCTTCGACCAGATACGAGTCATGCTGACCGCCTGCGTGCGTGGCGAGCGTTTCAGCGACGGTTACTGGGGCGCTGTTCTGCGAGACGGGCGTATCCAACTGCTGTTGTATCGTCTGGCTGACCTGCGCGACACAGTCCCCTGAGCGCGTAGCTTACACTTCGAAAACTAAGTTCTCTTGTGTCATTGCGAGGCCTGGCGAAGCAATCTCTCGGGTGGTTCAGAAAGATTGCCGCACCGCAGCGGCTCGCAATGACGTCCGTGATTGCCTTGCTTCCAGACTAGCTGGCGCATACTTCCCAGATCGCGGATGCCCAAACGTTCGAGCTTCGCTATGCTACTCGCGATAGTGTGCGCCCATGCTGTTCTTGTTTTGCCAGGCGGCTGAGGCGACCAGGATCGCGGTTCGCACGGCGTTGCGCAGGCCGATCAGCCCGTCGCTCAGGCTCGTGCGGCGGTAGAAAGTCTCGATCTCCGTCTCCAGATGGTACAGCTCGCGCAGCGCCCGCTCCAGCCGTGGTGTGGTGCGCGCCAGTCCGACGTAGTTCCACATGATGTGCTTGATGGAACTCATGTCCTGGCTGATCAGCGCAGGATCAGGCGCGTCGAGGCCGTCGTCCCGCCAAGGAGGGATCAGGTCGGGGTCGATGGTCAGGCCGGGCGGCAGGTTCTCGTGGATGAAGCGCGCCGCGCGGCTGCCCCAGACCAGACCTTCCAGCAGCGATGTGCTGGCCAGCCGGTTGGCGCCGTGCACGCCGGTGCACGAGACCTCGCCGATCGCGAACAGGTGGCGGATCGTTGTCCTGCCCCACTCATCCACCCAGACGCCGCCGCAGGCGTAGTGCGCCGCCGGCACCACCGGCACCAGATCGGTCGCGATATCGACCCCGTAGGGCAGCAGGCTCTCGCGGATCGTGGGGAAATGATGTAGAATCTCGTCCTGCGACACGTAGGAGCGCAGGTCGAGATAGACGTGGCTCAGGTCGCGCGCCAGCATCTCCTGGTGGATGCTGCGGGCGACCACATCGCGCGGCGCGAGGTCCAGCCACTCGCGGCGCGTAGCGCTGCATGAAAGGTACGCCGTCGGCATCGACCAGCCGCGCGCCCGCGCCGCGCACCGCTTCCGAGATCAGCAGATTGGGCGCGTTGAGGTGGTAAAATGTCGTCGGGTGAAACTGGACGAACTCCATGTTGATGACCCGTGCCTGAGCGCGCTGGGCCATCGCCACGCCATCGCCGCGCGAGCCGGCAGGGTTGGTGGTGCGCAGGAAGATCTGCCCCAGCCCGCCGGTGGCGAGGATCGTCTCGCGCGCCAGACAGCGTTTGACCTGCCCGCTGGCCTCGTCGAACAGATAGGCGCCGACACAGGAACGCCGCTCGTAGACATCCAGCCGGTTGAGAGAATGGTGGGAGGGCGTCAGCAGATCGACGGCGGTGTGGCCGGTGAGCAGGGTCACGTTGGGGTGCGCCCGCAGCGCCTTGACCAGCGCCAGTTCGATGGCTTTGCCGGTATAGTCGGCGACATGCACGATGCGCGGGATCGAATGTCCGCCCTCCAACGCCAGCGACAGATCGCCGTCCGCCTCGCGATCAAAGCCGACATCCACCCGCTCCAGCAGGATGCGGCGCAGCGTGGACGGGCCTTCCTCTGCCAGAATCTGCACCGCTTTGGGGTAGCTGTGGCCGGCGCCGGCGCGGATGATATCCTCGGCCAGCGCCTGCGGCGAGTCTTCGTCGCCGCGGTAGATGATCCCACCCTGCGCCCAGTAAGTGTTGCTGTCCTCAAGCTGGCTGGCGCGTGTCGCGACGGTCACCTGCACGCCGCGGTCGGCCAGCTCCAGCGCCGCCGTCGCGCCGGCAATGCCGCTGCCGAGGATCAAGACGTCGGTTTCGAGGTAGTCGTGGTCGTTCATGCTTCGCCTCCTGGAGGGAAGGGAAAAGAGGGAAAGGGGGAAACGAGGGAAAAGAATGGAACCCAGGGAATGGAAGGAGATGAGGGGGAACGTGACCTCCGGTTTCCTTCCTTTCCCTTCTTTCCCTCATTTCCTTCATCCTCTCAGCCAATCGCTATCATCCGCTCGACGGCGCGGCGGGCGCGATCCATGATTTCCACCGGCACGTCGATCTCGTACTGCATAGTCATCAGCGCGTCGCGCGTCATCTCCAGCGTGATCTGGTTCATGTGCGGGCAGCGGACCATGCACAGCCGCACCATCTCCTTGTGCGGGTTGGCTGCGGCGATGTTCTCGCCCATCGCGCACTCGGTCAGCAGCAGGTAGCGGCTGGCCGGCGTATTCTCCACGTAGCGGGTCATCGCGTTGGTGCTGCCGGAGAAGTCGGCTGCGTCCACCACCTCGGGGCTGCACTCGGGGTGCGCCAGGACGACCACGTCGGGGAACTGAGCGCGCACCGCGGCGACATCGGCCACAGTGAACTGCTCGTGTACCTCGCAGCGGCCGTTCCAGCCCACCATCTGGTAGTCGATATCGGTGTCGTGCAGCGCGATGTTGCCGCCTTGCAGACGGGTCGGGAAGATGATGTGTTTGCCGGTGTCGCGCGCGACGTTCCTGGCCAGATATTCGTCGGGCAGGAAGATCACGGTGTCGGTGCCCAGCGACTCGACGACCGCGGCAGCGTTGCTGCTGGTGCAGCAGATGTCGCTTTCAGCCTTGACGTCGGCGTAGGTGTTGACGTAGGTGACCACCGGCACGCCGGGCAGGCGGGCCTTCAGCGCGCGCACGTCATCTGCGGTGATGCTGGCAGCCAGCGAGCAGCCGGCTTTGAGCGATGGCAGCAGCACCGTGCGCGACGGGTTGAGGATCTTCGCGGTCTCGGCCATGAACTTGACGCCGCAGAAGACGATCACGTCCTTGTCGGTGGCAGCGGCCTTGCGGCTCAGATCCAGCGAGTCGCCCACGAAGTCGGGCACTGAGTGAAACAGCGCCGGCTCCATGTAGTTGTGGCCCAGGATCACCGCGTTGCGCTGCACCTTGAGCTGGTTGACCTCCCAGGCCAGCTCGGCCTGCACCCGCAGCTCGAACTCAGGTGTCCATTCGCCCAGCTTGGCGACCAGTTCCTCGTAGATTTCATCAACTGTCATGTCGGTGCGGTCGGTCACGGTAAGTGTTGCAGACATACTCCTGTACTCTCCTTTGCTTGCGGCTAGCGAAACCCTGCGCATCATCAGCCAGTTCTGACACGCAGTATACCGCAGGATTTCAAAACGGTCAGATAGCGTCACTCCCTATTGGATTTCCGCTTTCGCGTGTGGCATAATACTAGCCTCCGGGAGGCGGCCGGGACGATGAGACACGACGAATTGCGGCCATCGCCCGGACGGTTCCGCTTTGAATTAGACATAACGTTTTTGCGAGGTTTTCCATTGCCGCACATCACCATCGTCGGTCTCGGTCCGGGCGACCCTGACCTGCTCACACGCGCTGCCTGGGACGCGCTGACAGCCGCCTCTGAAATCTACCTGCGCACCGACCAGCACCCGGTCGTAGCCGCGCTGCCGGCGCACCTGACCATCCGCAGCTTCGATACCGTTTACGCCGCGGCGGACGATTTCGCCGACGTCTACGCTGAGATCGTGCGCCAGGTCGTCGCGCTGGGCAGCCGGCCAGAGGGTGTCGTCTACGCGGTGCCGGGCGATCCGGCAGTCGGCGAGGCGACGACCTGGCTGATCCGCGCGGGCAGCCGCGGAGGCGGGGATGCCTGTGCACGTAGTTCACGGCGTCAGCTTCATCGAGCCGGCCTGCCTGGCGCTGGGGCTGGACCCGCTGGAGCGCGACGGCTTGCAGGTGCTGGACGCGATGGTCGCGGCTGCCAGTTATGCCCCGCCCTTCGATAGCTCGCGGCCGGCCCTGCTGGCCCAATGTTACAGCCGCGCGCTGGCCAGCGATGTCAAGCTGACGCTGCTGCACAGCTTCCCTGAGACGCATCCGGTGACGGTGCTGCGCGGCGCGGCTGGCGGGCCGGGCGAGGCTGCGCTGACGACGGTTCCGCTGTATGAGTTGGACCGCAGCGCGGCGTTCGATCACCTGACGACGCTCTATGTGCCGCCTGCCGGCCCGCTGGCTTCGTATAGCCGCTTACAGGAGATCGTGGCGCATCTGCGCGCGCCCGACGGCTGTCCGTGGGACCGCGAGCAGACGGTGCAGACGCTGCGCAAGGACTTGCTGGAGGAGATCTACGAGCTGGTCGAGGCGCTGGACGAGGACGACGATGTCAAGATGGCCGAGGAACTGGGTGACGCCGCGCTGGTGCTGACGATGATCGCGCAGATCGGCGCGGAGGAGGAGCGCTTCCAGTGGCCGCAGGTGATGACGCTGATCGTCGAGAAGCTGATCCGCCGCCATCCGCACGTCTTCGGCGACACGGAGGTGGACAGCGTAGACGAGGTGCTGAGCAACTGGGCGGCGATCAAGGAGGTGGAAAAAGAGGGAAGGGAAGGAAAGGTGGGAAAGCAGGGGAATGGCGTGTTGGACAGTGTGCCGCGGGCGTTGCCGGCGTTGATGCTGGCCGGCAAGTATCAGAGCCGGCTGGCAAGGGCCGGGCTGGAACCTGCGCTGGACGGGGCCAATCCCCTGGGCCGGCAGTTGTGGGATCTGGTCACCGAGGCTCAGGCAGGCGGCATCGACGCGGAAACTGCGCTGCGCGAGGTATGCGAGCAGGTGGCGGCGACGGTAGAAGTTGGAAAATGAGCAGAAATACTGTGCAAATCGGTTGAAATGTGGTATGCTGTAATCACAAACGCCCTCTCTGCAGTCTACTTCCCCCCAACTGTAGAGCGGGCGTTTTTGCGTCCACTAACCATTCCGTGCAGAGCTAACCCCAAACTGCCTGTGACCGCCCAAATGATCCGATGACCAGTCAAGCCCATGCAGATTTTGTGCAGGGCGTCGATCTTGTTCTTGTCGATCATTCGAGCGGTGACTGATTTGTGGGATCAATCAGGGTTAAGGGTGTTGCTCACGTGGAGTATAACTGCGCCAGAATCTCGCCAGGTGTCTGCGCCAGAACTGACGCCGGTGCTCGCAGGCGTTGCTCGTTGTCGAGGGTAATCAGAATTGCCGCCCGCTGTTCCGCCAGAGCGACGTAGACGGCATCGCAACCTCGAATGCGTTGATAAGCTGCGATGACAACTGCTCCACGAGCCAACGTATCGTCCACAGGGATTACCGAAAAGTCAATATTGTCGCGATACACTTCGACAACCTGTACGGCAAGACGGGCTTCAGCGCCACTCCTGGACAGCGCGGCAGCCATTCTGCAAGCGCGATATTGGGAATATATAGCGTGATCCGTTCCGCTATCAGTTTCTGAAGACATGCCTGGGCATTAATGTGAAACGGTTCGTTTGGCCGGGTCGCAGCAACCAGGACGCTGGCATCCACAACACAGGGACTGGTTGGCATGATCTACCGTCTTTGCTCAGAGATAAGTTCCACGGCCGTTTTGTCGCTTTTCCACTGCGCGTCAATCTCGCGACCTAGCGCATCCAGCCGTGCCCAGAAATCGTCGTCTGGCTGGGTGGCAGCCACTACCTGGTCATTCTGGACCTGGCGCACAGATTCCGCTACTGGCAGGATTACAGCCACGGGTTGGCCGCGGTAGGTGACCACGTACTCGGCCCGCTCTTCGCGCACGGTGCGGATGATCTCGGACGCGTCGTTTCTCAGTTTTCGCACTCCTACTGTTTCTGTCATTTGCGTACACTCCTTAGCTATGTAGCTCGAATTGTGGCTACATATTGACACCAACCAGGGACGGTGGCAAGAAGATGACAAACATGACGATTGACCTTCCCGATGGTCTGAGCCAGGCGATCCAGCAACACCGCCTTGACCGGGAAGCCGCCACGCCAGGTTCGCAGCCATCCACGAAGTAGTCATTCAGGAGGCCGGCGGGATGGTGGGACTTCACGACGCAGCTTTGCTGCATGCTGCTGCGGTCAGATCCTTTGCCACGTTTGCGGGCGAAGATCTTTACCGTTGCGCGTCGATCTCGCGGCCCAGCGCATCCAACCATTGCGTGATTCGTTGCGCTCTTTCGTTTCCGCCTATCGTCGATGATTACGGCGGCAACGAGGCGTTGTCAAACAGCGAGAACAGCCCGGATCGAGGTTGTCCCCGACCCGGGCTGCATGGGTACCGGCTAACTGCCTGCGATGTTGAACTACTTGGGCAGGGCGAGTCTCAGCCCAATGTAGATGGCCTTCGGATTTGAGAGGGCGTTCAGGCGCATCAGCTCAGACACGGACGTGTGGAAGCGGGCCGCGATGCTGCTCAACGTGTCGCCACGCTTCACCGTGTACTGCGATCCGCTGGTGTATCGGCTGGATGCGGCCGCACCGGGCGGTGGGTCCTGCATGTTGGTGAAGTTAACCGTGGCGCCCTCGTAGCCCGCGGGTGTGGGATAGGGGAACGTCACGTCCACACAGGTGTCGCCCACCGGGATCCAGTGGTCGCGCTCTTCCTCGCAGACCGTGATGGTCGCGCCGGCGATCGCCATGCCGGCTTCTTCCAGGGTCGCCTGGGAGAACTCATATTCGCCCAGCGTGTCGGTCATGGTGGTCACGAAGATCTCGGGATCGGTGCCCTTCAGCGTGGCCGTGATTGTCCAGCCCGACATGCCGACCGTCTCACCCTTATAGGGCGGCACCCATGCCTGGAAGTACTTGTGGCCGCTGATCGACAGATCGCCGTTGACTTCCTTGTTTTCGAACAAGACCCTGGCGTCTTCGCAGTCCTGGATGACCACGGTTTGCGGGTTGTCGCTCACGACCTTCCAGCCGGGCACCTCCTCCTCCTCGACGGTGTACACGCCAGGGTCCAGGTCCTTGAAGGTGACCTTGCCCGAGCCGGACGTCGTCAGGGTAACCGGATCCATGATGCTATCCGGGCGGTCCAGGGTGATCTTCCAGCCGGCCAGCGGACCAAGCCAGACGGTGCCGCCGTTGGCATCGGTGCCGAGACCGTTCTTCTCCACTGTGATGGAGGCGTGGCAGACCGGTTCGCGGTTCTTGAAGACGATGGGATCGGTGGCGCCTGGAGGCGCGTACTGGTCCAGAATCAACCAGACCATAGCCGGTGTGACCGGTATCCAGTCTTTCTTGACGGTTTCCTTGACCAGCCAGGTACCGGGAGTCAGGGTCACAACTGTGGTGCCGGTGGCGTCGGTGGTTTCCTCCTGCTTGACGGCGAAGAGGTCACCCGATGGGTAAGCAGTGATGTCCCAGTCAGCGCCGGGCTGGACAGTGCCGTCCTTGAGCTCCTCCCACTTGATGATGGTGACATCGAACTGACGGCGGATCTTGAAGAGGACGTCGTAGCAGTCGTCCTGCTCATCAAGCACGGACCAGCCGGTCCAGGCAATCGCGCCGCGGTCGGTCTCTGGCACGATAGCATCCCAGTCAGTCGGCAGCGGCAGGGCGAACGTGTAGTAGTAGCCGGCCGGCAGTTTCTTGAACTTCCAGTAGCCGTCCTCGTCCACGTCGGCGGTGGTGACGACGATGCCGGTAGAATTGGCCGTGTCGGCGCCGCTGCTCAGCGTGTCGAGCTGGTCTATGGAACTGATCTCCGCAGCCATGTCGGGCAGTTGGGTGGCGTCGTAGGTGGAAGGCACGCCGATCGCGTAGACCTTCAACTGCGGCGTGAACTCGGTGCCGTCGACGGGCTGTTCACGGTGGTTGATCACGTAGCCGCTCACACACACCGTTTCATCGGAGCCATTGTCGCCGCCGGCGAAGCTGACGCCCGCCAACGTGATTACCATGGTCAAGGCGGCAACCACTGCCACCAGGATCATCAATCTGCGTCGTTTTTGAGTAGTCATCGTTATCCTCCTGAAACACTTGCCTGAAACAGGCGCTTGGTATCCCGATCCAAACTCAGGGTTGATGTGCAGCGATGTCGTCGACGGTGTCCTCGCACTTTCCATCCATAGGCATGTTTCCTTCCCTTGCATCACATGGCGATCCCGTTCCGTCCATCGATGGTGTGAATGAAGCGTAATGCGCAATCCGCGAAGGCAACATAAAATCAGCGCCGGCAGGGGCGCACTGTTGCGAGTTTGGGCCGATCGGCCGAGACTTCTTCTCTGGATCGCGGGACTTCCCGTTCTTAACAGTTGCTGAGAATCAGGACGCTGGGGAAACGAAAAGGTTACTGGGAAGGGAAAATGTTGCGCGTAGAAATCCATTCACAGCAGGCGCTGAATGGTATGTGTGAGAAGTGATGGGAGATCAGCAGGATCTCTGCGAGACAACGACCCCGCCGGATGTCATGAGCTGGGCCTGGTCGCCTTGCTGTCGTGATTGGGATTGCCCCACTGACATGGAAGCTGTGAGACTAGGATGCCGCCGGGAGTATAGAGCCGGGCCACGTCGCCTTCGTGGTTCCAAATAAAGAGGTTGGTCCAATAAGCGTCGTACTCGCCAAGAATTGGGTGACCAACTCCACTATAAATGTTGGCGGTGGCACCGGCTGGGAGCGGGTGGTTGAAAAATTGATAGACGTAACCGACGATGCTCTCCCTGATTTGATAGCCAGACAGGTTGCCGAAAACAGGGCCTATGTTGGTGATAGAGACATGTTCGTCCAATCCGCCACACCGCAGATCGCTGATGACGTATATCGCCCGTAGGGGGGTTGGTGTCGGGCCAGGCGTTGAGGTCGGAGTGGCGGTAGGCGATGACGTCGGTGTCGCCGTTGTGGTTGGCGTCGCTGTGGCCGTGGGTGTCCTCGTGGCGGTAGCGGTAGCGGTAGCTGTGGGTGTCCATGTGGCCGTGGATGTCGGCGTTGATGTTGGTGTCGCTGTGGCTGTTGGTGTCGGTGTCACGGTTGGCGTCCAGGTGGGTGTTGGGGTAATCGTGGCGGTGGGCGTCGGTGTGGCCAGCGGCAACGTGTTATCGGCGATGATCAAGGGGAGCCAAATTGTGCCACCTTGCAGCAGGATGGCCAGGAATATCGAAAGGAAGTTTATGTGTTTCATGTTTCGGTTATCAAGAGAACGGCTGCCATCAGAGAAAGACGGCGAACAGGCTCCTGCGAACGGTCATCACATTTCAGCAGGATCTCGAGAAGACGACGGCGCCGTTGGGATTGATGAGCTGGGCCTGGTCGTTGTTGTTGTTCCAGATGTAGGAGGTGGTCCACAGGAGATTGTTACCGTTGGTTGGCGGGGCACCGGGGCCGCTGTGGACGTAGACGCTGGCGCCTGGACCAAGCACGTAGTCGGGGAAGTAGTACGTCTGCGGAACGACCACGGACTGGATGCGCCAGCCTGAGAGGCTACCGGCAACGCCACCGATATTGTCGACGCGGACGTATTCATCGGAGGTATCGCAGCGGAGTTGGCCAATGATGAAATAGGGGGCGGCGATGGTAGGAGTAGGCAATGGCACGGGGGTGTCGCGCGGTGTGGGCGTAGGGCGCGGTGTGGCGGTCGGCGTGGACAGCACGTTGTCAACGGTGATCAGCGGAAGCCACACGGGGCCGGCTTGCAGCAAGACGGCCAAGAGTATGAGGAGGGAGACAATTGACTTCATGTTTCTTCTGATTGGTGCTGGCGATCTGGATCATTTCGGCCAGTCGCTTTTTGCCACATTAACAACGACGTCTTGTCGGGCGGCTCGGTCGAAGGTCAGTGACTGCGGGATCTAGTGGTTGAGGCAAAAACCAGCGGCATCAATGCGGAAACCGCGCTACGTGGGAAGTGCGAGTAGGTGGCAGTTCGTAAGGCGCTCGTGAAGCTTTTATATCGAGCAACCCCGTCGGGCGAGCCAGGGATACTCCCCGGGCTGGAGGCTGACGACGGCGATGTGGTTGTTGGAAAGACGCAGAGGAAAGAGTGGCATGCAGCATTTTTGTGCTTGCGGTCAAAAAAGATTACATATGTTGGCAGATTCTTTGCTATGCGCTAGGAGGCTCTCTGGCGGCGGTCGCGGATTGGCGAGTCGATTCAAGTTCTAAATCCTGGTAGTGTACCTCTTCGGCATGTGACAGGAACTGATCTATTGCTGTTTGCAGGTTTCTGATTAGCCCGTTGGCCAACTCGCTCATGGCATGTTCTAGATGGGGTGAATCGACGGGTGCTCGTTGATGATCAGTCCAGAGAATCGTGAATTCGTTGTGATTGCGATGATCCTTCGTTTCACCGATACTTGGGTTCTTATACATGTGAGCGACTCGAATCGAGATTTCGTCATTCGAATAGGCCTCCAAGATGAATCCAGACGAAAGCATAAGCCCTCGTGGTCCTCGAAGCTGCGTCCACCAGCGGTTCTGCCAGACCATGTCTTGTCCAGTTGGCCATACCCAATACGAGTCTGTGTCGTGGTCTGTTGTACGAATACCTCTAAAGCCTGCCTGAGATAACTGAACACCTATAGGCTGGACCCGAGCTATCATTTCGTTCGAAGTTGCAAATGCTCGTGCCCGAATCGCATTTCGTTGGCTCTCCTTGTGCACCTCTGGATCGCGAAGAGCGGTCAGCCGCATGGGAAGATCACCTAAGTCGGAGCCGGGATTTACATCAGAAGGGACTCTCTGCCACGTTTCAAGCCATTCGGCAAAAGCAATCATCGTAGGGCGATCTGCAGGCTCATGTCTCGTACCGCGCTCAATTAGTGAGTTCTAGCAATCGCGCCCTGTGATGGCCAACGTAATGACTAAGCGTCAACCCGAGTACATCAGTCCGTTGCTCCCCCTGTGGTGGATAGTTCTGGCCAGTTGCCACAACCCAAAGTGTCTTTGTAAGCGAATAGACATCTGCTGGACCTCCCTGTGCGGTCTCCGGTGCCTGGAGCATTTCAGGTGCCAGATAGAACATCGGTCCGAGCTTTCGTCCATCCCGCGTAAGATCCTCGTGTCCAGGAAAATCCGCAATACCAAAATCAGCGATCACCCAATCTTCATCATGACGAAATAGGTTTTCGGGCTTGATATCGCGATGGAAGATCTTACGTTCATGCAAATCAACCAATGTACGGGCGATCGCCTGAATCGCTTCTACAACATTCTCCAAGGAATAGTCCCGTTCTATTGCAACCCTCATTGACGTAGCCTCGGGCATTGCAAGCCATGGTGGATTGACGTCACTTGGTGTCTGAGGCAACGAAAAGTCAAGCATGGGAAGAATTCCGGTTCGACCATCAATCTGCTGGTGAAGCCTGATCTCGTCCGCAAAACGTGAATAGGCTTCTCTTCCTTGCCTCTTTAGGATCTTGAGCGCCCCAGTAACGTCTTCGCGTTGTGCACGCCATACCTCGGCGTTTCCTCCGGAACCGAGCTGCTTTTGGAGAATCCACTCGTCGATTACAAAGCCTTTTCGTAGCCTGAGTCTAGACGCATCTCCGAAGTTGTTGCCGACTGCGGTATAGGCGTTTCCCAGAACAGTAACGCGCCCGTACGTCGCGGTGGCTTTCTGTACTACCGCAAACGCGATGAGATCTGAGGCGGCCAAAGCTTCGAGCAGGCCGTCAGTGATCATCGGTAAATCGGCTATGACACCTCTGTATTCGGGTATCGATGCTCCGGCGTGCCCTATAGTGTAATAAACGCTGAACTCCTCGCTGAGCTCGCCACCGCGGGTTTTCTCAATGATCCACCGGAGGATACTCTTCTGCGAGTCGGTTAGGTTATAGGTCAGCATGATTGTTAAGGCATCCTGGCGGAGTCAGAGTTCGATTAGCTCGATCAGTCAGTGACGATACGTATGAGTTGCCGGTCGATTGGCTAGATGATTCATCGGCAGTGACAAACCTGTCAGTCGGCCTGGTCGCGATATCGCTGTGGCACGCCTTCGGTGGTCTCCAACTCGATGCTATAGTTCCAGTTGCCGGCGTCCGGGTTGGTTATACTGAATGTTTCTGAGGCGTCCGGTTCGAGCGGACCAATGTTTGCTTCCTGAGTGATAACCCCGCCGGTGTCGCTGTCCCTGAACGTCACAATTACAATAAGCTGAGGCACGGTGATGTCGCTCTGGTTGTGAAATGAGCCCGAGACCTCGAACCCGCTGTCAGTGTCCCGGCCATCAACCTGCACCAGTGCCAGATCATACCCGCTCGCAGGAATAGTCGGGGACGGAGATTCGGGGAGTTTGTCGCTCATGCGGCTGGCAACGTCTTTAAGTGCCGTCATTTGTTGGCGCGACAGCTTGAACTCAGTATTGCACAGCTTTGCTTCTACCTCTTTAGCGTTCGCAATGGTCAGCAAGGTCCGGGGCGAGATCTCGCCTATGACTGCTTCGAGTACATTGGCACCAGGCATTATTTCACCATCATGTTCGGTTTCGATGGCGAGCGGGGCTCCGTCCACGAGGAGGTTGAGGGTGTGGCACCGCAGATATTCCCAATCGTCATTGAGGGACCAAAGAGAAAAGCCAACGACGAGAGGGATGCTCGGTGTCTCTCCCTCATACGAGTAGATGATAGACAGTGAACCTTGAGGCTCTGTGACCATCTCATTGCGTTCGGGGTCTAGACTGACCTTTGTGTTGCCGGTGAAGCGATCGTATTCTTCGGTAACGGCATAGTGGTGATTGTAGATCCAGCGAGGCGGAATGAGGTCGTAAAGGGTAGGTTGGACCGTGTCCTCTGGGGTGGCCGTTTGTCCGACTGTTGGCGTCGGGAGCGCTTCCGGCGTTACTTCGACTGCCGATGAAACACCTGCTGAATTGTTGGGAAGTTGGGGCTCCGCCGCTATGACTGTAACAGTGGCGTTCACGGCAGCTGCCACGGCGTCGGTATCGGGCTCAGCGGCTTGACCACAGCCGACCAGTGTTAGGCCGGTGAAAAGTGCGAAAACAAAGACTACGCGACGAGATTTTCGGAGTAGATTGGTCCCAGCCATTTGGTTATCCTTACCATGAGATCTGTATAACGTCTCACCGATCAGTGGTCCGTGATGGTTTCGGTGCCCTCTTCGAATGCTGTATCGGCGGTGGTCGATAGCGCGACGGCCCAAAGAATTAGGGATGACGGTTCGGATTGTCCGTCAACAAACCCTCGAGGGCCGCGACACTGTTCAACCGGTCATCAGCAGACAAGAGAATCAGTGGTGACAGGCCTTCACGGGACAGAAGATCTTGTACGCTCAACGCAGACGCAAGATGCGTCGCATCATAGGCCCGCAAAGGATGTCGCCCGACCAGTTCACATGCCAGATCTACGATCTCTGTTGTGGGTGGCATGATCTGATAATCTCCCAGACAATCGCCCCGAAATGCAGCTTCTACCAGCTTGAAATCGTCAACGGTCAAAGATCCTTCTCGAACTCGGCGAGCAAATGCACTGACCACTTCAACCACTGTCAAGTGAGAGGTGAAGAATAGGGTAGAGTCTGAACTGCCGATTTGCGATTTGATCCAACCGCTTCCTACTTCGTCAACATACCGCTTCACTACAGCGCTGGAATCGAGGTAAACGATGTTCACCGCGCGCTCCTCGCGTTCTTCGATGATTGTATCGGAAAGAGGTTTGCCTGAACCTAGTACTCTTGCCAGGCGTGCGCGTTCATCTGAAGAGATCACAGGTGGGTGCGGCCATGGGAGTTTTTCGATCAGACCGGCTGCCTCCATCTTGTTGATAATCTGACTGCGCAATTGCTCGTCAGTGTCAGCCGGCCCCGGTTTGATCACTACCATGTCTCCTTGTAGCTCGATTTCAACCTCGCGAATATTGCCCCACGTTGCCATCAGCGAACGGGGAACCAGCACACCCCGAGAAGTCATTTTAGCCGCGATCACAGTCATAGATCACTCCCTTCACGATCATCTTTCAGCAACCATCACGCTGCATAGAATCAACAACGCCCTCGCTTATGCCGAGGGCGTCGCTTCAAAACCTGTCGGGGCGAGAGGATTTGAACCTCCGACCTCACGGACCCGAACCGTGCGCGCTACCGAGCTGCGCTACGCCCCGTGGTTGACTGACTAACGGATTATACATTGCCGCCCGGTTTTGGCAAAATGACGTGTGATGCGCAATACTTGGGGGGCGGCACGTAGTGCGTAGTGCGTATTGCGTATTCAGAAGCGACACTTCGCTGAACGATACGCTCATCCGGCTACGCAATACGAAACACGCAATCCGTTCAAGCTCATACGCTCCAACGAGGTCGCCCATTGTCCCTGCAAATCGGTATCGTCGGTCTGCCCAACGTCGGCAAGTCTACGCTGTTCAACGCGCTGACCAACGCCGGCGCGGCGGTGGCCAGCTATCCCTTCACCACCATCGATCCCAACGTCGGCGTGGTGGCGGTGCCCGACCAGCGCCTGGACGCGATCTGGCGGCGCTGATCCAGCCCGACAAGGTCGTGCCGGCCACCGTCGAGTTCGTGGACATCGCCGGGCTGGTGGCCGGCGCGAGCCAGGGGGCCGGGCTGGGCAACCAGTTCCTGGGCCACATCCGCAACGTCGACGCCATCGCGATGGTGGTGCGCGGCTTCGAGGACCCCGACGTGCCCCACGTTCCGGAGACGCTGGACCCGCTGGCCGACATCGGCGCGGTGGACACGGAGCTGCTGCTGGCCGACCTGGCCACCATCGAACGCCGGGTGGAGAAGATCGAGAGTCCAGTCCAAGGCCAACCCGCGGCAGTACGCCGCCGAGCTGGCGCTGCTGGAGCGGGCGGTCGAACACGCCGACGGCGGCCGCTTGCTGGCGAGCCTGCCGATGAACGACGACGAAGCGCGACCTGCTGGCCGAGCTTGAACCTGCTGACGGTCAAGCCGCGGCTCTATGTGGTCAACGTGGGCGAGGATGACCTGCCGGCTGGCGGCTCGCTGGCCGCGTCCGGTGCAGGTCCATGCAGCCGCGTACAGGCGCCGAGGTGGTGGTGCTGTGCGCCCAGATCTGGAGGCGGAGCTTGCAGGAGTGGCCGGCCGACGAAGCCGCGGACTATCGCCGCGAGCTGGGGCTGGTCGAGCCGGGCCTCAACGCGCTGATCCGCGCCGGCTTTCGCCTGCTGGACCTGATCACCTTCTTCACCGCGACCGGCGGCAAGGTGCTGCACGCCTGGGAGCTGCTGCCGCGGCAGCACCGTGCTGGAGGCGGCCGGCAAGATCCACAGCGACATGCAGCGCGGCTTCATCCGGGCCGAGGTCGATTCCGGCCGGCGACCTGCTGGCGGCGGGCAGCTTTGCCCAGCGCCCGCGAGCGAGGCCAGGTGCGGCTGGAAGGCCGCGACTACGTGGTCCAGGACGGCGACGTGGTGCATATACGCTTCTGCCGTCGGTAGGTGGAGTTCTTGGTCGGAGTGGGTCCACATTCCCGACCCCGACCTATCGAACTAACGCACCAACGCACTACGACTTTGCAATCCCCCTGTGCTATACTTCCCCCGTGCAGCGAGGGTACCGGAAGCCCCTTCCGACCCTCGTTACTTTTCGCCTTCGGCACGGACGGCTCCTCACCTGGCCGTGCGGTTGACCGTGGGTAAATCCCAAGGAAAGGAGGTAACTGCACCCATGAACGAGTATGAACTGATGTACATCGTTCATCCTGAGTCTGATAAGGACGCCGTGACGGCTCGTTAACGAGCAGGTAGCGTCGTGGATCAGTGGACAGGGTGGTGAGTGCTCAAGACCAATGTGTGGGGTCGCCGCAAGCTTGCTTATGCCATCGAGAAGCAGACCGAAGGCACCTACGTGGTCGTCGATCTGAAGCTCGCTGGCGAGCGCGTTGGCCGAAGTTGAGCGCAACGTGAAGCTGAACGAGCAGATTCTGCGGTACATGTTCCTGCGCAAGGACAACTAAGCACTGCAAACACAATTCCGGACGTCATTGCGAGGGCCGTCGATGACTCACGTGGCATGCAGGATAGCCCGCGCAGGAATCGCAACGACGCATGGCCAAGGACGATGAGGATCGAGGAAGATGACCAGAGGTTTGAACAAAGTCCTGATCATCGGGTGTCTCGGGGCTGATCCGGAGATGCGCTATACGCCCGGCGGCAAGCCGGTAACATCCTACAGCGTGGCCGTCAACCGGGGCTGGCGCACGTCGGAGGGTGAGCGCAAAGAGGCGACCGAGTGGTTCAACGTAGTGGCATGGGGCAACCTGGCCGAGATCTGCAACCAGTATCTGCACAAAGGTTCGCAGGTGTATGTCGAGGGTCGATTGCAGACCCGAAGCTGGGAAGACACCGGCGGCACGCAGGCACTTTCGAACCGAACTGGTTGCCAACGAGATGATCATACTGGACGGTCGCAGTTTTGTGGCCGACTACGACGACGGAGAAGCCAGCTATTGACGAGGTGCTCCCAGGCAAAGGTAAATTGCGAAATGGCATGATAGATCTTCAAGAAACGAGGGGCAGCCGTGGCGCCTGTGCGCCGTCGCCGGACGCAGGTGCGAACCCGTCGGGTTTGCTCCTTCTGCGCCGACAAGCGTCAAAGAAGTGGACTACAAGCAGATCGACACGCTGAAGCGCTACATGACCGATCGCGGACAGATCCGGCCGCGCCGCAAGTCTGGCCTTTGCGCCAAGCACCAGCGGCGGGTGGCGGAGGCAGTGAAGCGCGCACGTTTCATGGCCTCTGCTGCCGTACACGGGTGAGCACGTCCGGCTCTACGGGTAAGCGGGATAGTACTCATGGCAAAGCGACGTAGACAAGAACGGATGGAACCTTCGCGCAAAGCAACAGACGATGTCCGGTCATGACCGCGAACGCGCGCGCCGCCTGACGATCATTGTCGGCGTGGTGCTGGGGATCGCGGCCGCTGTGTTGATTGGAGGGCTTGGTCTACCAGTTTCTCATCTTACCCAACTCCAGCGTGGCGAAGCGTCAACGCGCGATCGTATTTCCGTCCGTGACTCTGGAGAAGCGAGCTCGCTTCGAGCAGCTTCAGACGAGTCGCGCAACTGGAAAAGCCTCATCCAACTTGCAGCAGAGCTTTGGCCACCGACACAAGCTGGATTTTTCACTTCGCAGATATCGCAGCTTCAGCGTGATCTGCTCAGCAACGAGGGCCTGGCCAACATCGTGCTGGAGAGCATGATCGACGACGAGCTGGTACAGCAACTGGCTGCCGACCGCGGCATCACCGTCGTCGGAGGCAGAGGTGCAGGCTGAGCTGGAGTCGCTGATCGCCAGCCAGCAGGGCGTGCGTGACGGAGCCAGACGCGACGGCGACCGCCGAGGCGCTGGCGAACGCCACGCCGACGCCTACACTGGCGCCATCGCCGACACCGACAACCACTGTGACACGCAGTTGCGATTACACCGACTGTGGTGTTGCCGACGCCCACCGTTCACATTCAGACCGGGAGGAGTTCTCGCAGGCGCTGGAACAACTGCTGACAAACCTCGCCAGCAGCTGCCGGCATCTCCAAAGAAGATGTGCGCAACATCTTCGTCGGTGGCGTCACGACGCAGCTCCTGCGCGACCGCCTCAGCCGAGCTAGTTGGAGCACGAGACTGCCGCTGAGCGGTGAACAGGTGCAGCGCCCGTCACATCCTCATCTCGGTGCCGCGACGGGGCGCCGGCGGAAGACGAACAGGCGCTCTGGCCAAGGCGATCAGCATCACCCAGCGACTGCAACGCGGGCGAGGACTTCGCAACCTTGGCGCAACAGTTCTCCGACGACCCCGGCAGCGGCGCCACCGGCGGCGACCTGGGCTTCTTCGGCACGGGCCAGATGGTCAGGAGTTCGAAGAGGCAGCCTTCAGCCTGGCATCGGCGAGATCAGCGATCCCGTTCGCAGCCCATTCGGCTACCACATCATCCAGGTGCTGAAGACGATGTTTCGCCGGCAGTCCGGACTTCACCACTGGCTGGAGAAGCAGAAGGCGCGGCGGAATCGTCCGGTCGCTGATCTCGAGACCGGGTGCCGAACCTGCCGCCGGTACCATCCGAGCTTGTTTGCGGCGCCCCTGATCGGGATCGCCGGTTCGTCAGAACTGCAGAAACGCCGACGCGGCTGCCAACAAACGCAAAACAAAGAGGCCAGAGACCTGGTATCGCCATGCGATCTGGGTCTCTTTTCGTCCGCTGGACCCAGGCCAGGTCGGCTGCCAGCGTCGGGCTTCGATGACGTTGGGCAGGCGCTCGATGCGGGTCAGGATGCGGCTCAACTGTTCGGCGTCGCGGATCTCCAGGGTGGCGGTCACGCGCGCCAGGTGTCCCTTGATGCCGGTCGTGGCGTTGGCGTCGCGCATGTTCATCCGCTCATCGGCTACCAGGCGACGCGATATCGCGCAGCAGGCCGGAACGGTCGTAGGCCTCCACCACGATACGGACGGGTGCTTGCCCGGTCGGCGGCCTGGCCCCAGCTTACCTCGACGATGCGCGCCGGGTCTTTCTTCATCATATGGTGAACGTTGGGGCAGCTTCTGCGGTGGACGGTGACGCCGCGGCCACGGGTGACGTAGCCGACGATCTCCTGGCCAGGCACCGGGTTGCAGCACATGGCTGTGCGGCTCAGCAGATCCTCGACGCCGAGCACCGTCACCCCTTCCGACGAGATGGGAATCGGGTTCCAGTTGCTCTCTGCGGCTGCTTCCTGCTGCTCCTTGCGTTCCAGTCCAGCACCTTGCTGGCGACCTGCTGGGTGCTGACGTCGCCAAAGCCCAGCGCGGCATAGAAGTCGTCCACCTTTTCGTAGCCGAACAGCGTGGCGATGGAGTCGTGGCTGCGCTCGATGTTGAGGCGTTTCAGCTCGCGGATCAGGATCTCCTGACCCTTCGCGGATGTTTTCCTCGCGCGACTGCTTGCGGAACCACTGGCGGATCTTGTTGCGGCGCCCGATTGGTAGCGGTGTAGCCCAGCGAGGGGTTCATCCAGTCGCGGCTGGGGCCGCCGCGCTTGGAGGTGATGATCTCGACCACATCGCCCTTCTTGAGCTGGTAGTCCAGCGGCTACCAGCTTGCCGTTGACCCGCGCGCCGCGGCAGCGGTGCCCTACCTCGGTGTGGACGGCGTAGGCGAAATCGATGGGGGTGGAGCCAGCGGGCAGGTCCTTGAGGTCTCCCTGGGGGGTGAAGACGTAGACGCGATCGGCGAACACGTCGGACTGCATGGAGTCCACGAACTGCGCTGGCGTCGGTGGTATCGCCTTCCCAGTCCATCAGGCTGCGCAGCCAGGCCAGCTTGTTCTCGAACTCGACGTCGCGCTTGGTCTGCTCCTTGTAGCGCCAGTGGGCCGCGATGCCCAGCTCGGCTGAGCGGTGCATGTCGTGAGTGCGGATCTGCACCTCGAGGTTGCGTCCGCTGGGGGCCGACCACGGCGGTGTGCAGCGAGCGGTACATGTTGTCCTTGGGGTTGGCGATGTAGTCGTCGAACTCGCCGGGAATGGGACGCCACAGGCCGTGGACCACTCCCAGCGCCGCGTAGCAGTCGGTGATCTCGTCTACCAGGATGCGCACCGCCTCCGTGTCGTAGATCTGCTCCAGCTCGACTCCCTTGCGCTGCATCTTGCGGTAGATGCTGTAGATGTGCTTGGGCCGCCCTTCGACAATCGCGGTGATGTTGGCTTTCTGCAACTCGATCTGCAGGAGTTGATGTACCTGGTCAATGGCATCGGTCCGCTCGCTCGCGTCGTTGTTGCAGGCCGGTGGAGATTTCCTTGTAGGTCGCGGGATCGAGCCAGCGAAAGGCGCCATCTTCCAGCTCCCACTTGATCTGCCAGATGCCCAGCCGGTTGGCCAGCGGCGCGTAGATGTCCAGCGTCTCGCGGGCGATCCGCCGCCGTTTGTGTTCCTTGAGGTGGGTCAGCGTTCGGACGTTGTGCAGCCGGTCGGCCAGCTTGATGATGACCACCCGCACGTCCTCCGCCATGGACAGGAAGAGCTTGCGCAGCGTCTCGTCCCGCTGGCTGCGCAGCTTGGGATTGGCCGCCAGCTGCTGGCTGCTGCTTCTCGTCGGAGAAGCGCTTGATCTCCTCCAGCTTGGTGACGCCGTCCACCAGGCTGGCGACCTTGGCGCCAAAGCGCTCGGCCAGATACGTCAGCGGTATGTCGGTGTCTTCGACGATGTCGTGCAGCAGGCCGGCCAGTGATCGTGGTCGAATCCAGCCGCATGTCGGCCAGAATGCCGGCCACTGCCAGCAGGTGGACAGTGTACGGTTCACCCGAGGCGCGCGGCTGCGTCGAGTGCGCCTCCTCGGCCAGGTGCATAGGCCTCGCGTGATGCTGCTCGATCTCGGCTGTCAGAGAAGGTCCGCGGCAGCCGGTCGATCAGTGCTTCCAACGTGGTCGGGGATTCGGAGAACTCGCTGTTAAGCAT
This sequence comes from uncultured Chloroflexia bacterium, assembly GCA_963707275.1. Lineage (GTDB taxonomy): Bacteria > Chloroflexota > Anaerolineae > JAAEKA01 > JAAEKA01 > JACKBK01. Next base: position 23,299 of record CAVPPH010000012.1, on the reverse strand, counting down.
AGGCACCACAGTTTCGATTGAACGTGCATCTTGATGGCGTTGAGAATTGGTAACCTCCCGGAGGTTCCAGTATCGACTCGCTGATTATAGCCCATCGGGTGATAAGACGCCAATCGCGATGCCAGCGGCGGGAGTTCTCGCCAGGTCCCCGGCAGTTGGCATCGCAATAGCATTTGACAGCGCGCGCCATCGGGGCTAAAATCCTTCGTGTAAGCCCCCGTAGCTCAGCGGACCAGAGCATCGGTCTTCGGAACCGAGAGTCGTCCGGTTCGAATCGGACCGGGGGTACAAATGAAAAGGGTGTGTTTGAAACGAGTTGATGCCCTGTCATTGCGAGGCTCGGCGAAGCAATCTCTTGGGCTCGCCGGAGAGATTGCTTCGCCGTCGGCCTCCTCGCAATGACGGGACCAACTAGATTCAAATACACCCTAATGAAAAGAGGCTGCCACGTCGTGGCAGCCTCTTCGTTTTCAATTCAGGGCAAGCTCCCAGGCAGCAGCTTGCAGCCGGCAGAACTGGCTGCAAGCTGGCAGTGCCAGGTAGCTTACTCGTAGGTGCGGAACATCACTCGCATGTAGCCATGCTTGCTGGCATCCCAGAACTCGGTGGTCGCAAAGCCGTAGCGGGTGTCGTCGCGCGCATCGGGCGATTCCATCGTGACGTTCGGGTTCGAGGTGACCACGAAGCCATTGTTCGGTGCGCCGTCGATCATCGCCTGAACGCTTTCAGTAACATCAAAGCGCAGCCACGTGCCGATGCGGCCGCTGCCGGTGGTCAACGGGGCTTCGGCGGGGCCGATGTCGCCGCCAGGCGTCGTCCATGGGCTGGCCCAGGTCGCCGTGGCCTGCTCCCACGTTGTGGTCAGCGGGTCGGCGGACATCTCCATCACCGACTGGCTCCAGTTGTCGAAGCCGCGGCCCTCGACCATATACAGGTAGAGGTAGGCAGCGTCCACCGGGGAGAACGCCGGGATACAGGTCGGCACGTTGTCGCAGATCGACGAGCGGCGCATAGACGGCCGGGCGCAGTTGATCGTTGAACCCGCCCCACATGGTCACGTTGCCGCCGAAGTTGGTGGCAGGCTGTGTGCCGTTGAGGTAGGTGTCCATGCTGACGTTGTAGCGGCGCGAGCGCGTCCACGTCTGCTGTCACCTTGGTGATGCGGCCTTCGCCGCCTTCAGGATAGGCGTCCGCGGTGACCGTGCCGCCCAGGGGCTGCTGGATGTACTCAACCACCGAGCTCGGCCATACGGCCCAGGTGTCGTAAGGGTCGATAGCGTTGTCAAAGAACACGGAGTAGCCATCGCCACCGTGGCGCATGAAGTCGTTGGTGATAATCTGGTAGACGGTGTCCGGCTCGATGGGGCTGAAGCTGCCGTCAGGGTTCTTGATCTCCGCCGACAGGATACGGTTGCCGACCGGTCGATCCGGGTCGAAGCTGTAGCGCATACCGGCAACCTGCGGCGAACCGGCCGGCAGGGGCGATCGTGTTCCACTGGCTGACGCCATTTTCCAAGGCCACGATAACGTCGGAACCCAGCAGGCCCAGGGTGGCCACCGTGTTGCCGAACGGCAAAACGGTCAATCACACTGCCCATAGGTCACGTCGCCGATCGGGATGGGTGGCGCGAATGCCGCCGCCGTTGGTGATGCAGATCTGGCGTGCCTGCGCCTTCTGTCTTCCAGAGCATGGCATCGCAGATCAGGTCGCCCAGGTTGGTCTCCTCGGTGCGCACGATGGGGCCGTTCGCCATCCAGCAATACATCAGTCGCACCGATAACGTGTGTTCTGTAGTTGTTGAACGGCGCGGCATAGAACATGCCACATCGGCTGCAATCGTCGGATCATCAGGAATGCTTGCATCGATGACGATCGGGTCGCCGTTGTAGCTCTGAACAACACCTTGAGCATCGAACGTGACATCCAGCCGGCCCAGGTACTTGCCCCAGTCCCAGGCGCTGACGACCAGCACCGGCTCGCCGGCCGGTGAGGTGACCACAGTTGGATACGGGTCCGGAGGGTTCCGGGCATGGGGCCAAGTGGTGTGTGGCTGTGGCCGCCCACGATCACATCGATGCCGCTGACGGCAGCCGCTAGCGGCTGGTCGACGTCGTAGCCAAGGTGAGTCAAGGCGACGATCTTGTTGACGCCCATGCCTGCAAGAGTCGCCACAGTGGCCTCGGCGGCTGCGATATGGTCGGTGAAGATCACATCAGGACCGGGGCTGGAGATGAATCGGAGTTTCTTCGGTCGTCAGGCCAAAGATGCCGATGGACTGACCGCCGACTTCGATCGACTCGTATAAGGCTCAATCAGGCCGGTAAGCGAAATCTGAGCCGAGGCATCGATGTTGGCTGCCAAGCACAGGGAAATTCGCCTGCTCGATGAACCTGGCCAAGGTCTCCGGCCCAGAGTTCGAACTCGTGATTGCCGATGGCTGCGGCCTGGTAGCCCAGGGCGTTCATGAAGTAGGCCTCTTCTTCACCCTGCCAGTACGTTGAAGAAGAGGGTGCCCTGGAAGTAGTCGCCGGCGTCCACTAGCAGAACATTGCCGCCCTCCGCCCTGACCTGCTGGATCGCAGTGTAGCGGCGAGCCACGCCACCCAGATTGCCGTTGTTGCAGGTCGTAGTGCACGGCAGGATGTTGGCGTGAGTGTCGTTGGTGTGCAGGACCGTCAGTGTGTAGTCGTCGGTGGGCGCTTGTCTGTTCTGCACTGACAGGGACAAGCATGGCTGCGATCATCAACAGGGCCAGTACAAAGCCCGTGGTGATCCTAAGCGATCGGTGTGGTCGTCGTTGCGATTGCATCTAATCCTCCTCAGATTGTGGCTCTGGCGACGTGCCAGAATTGGATTTGAACGCCCCGGCTACGGGTACGCGAGGTGTCCATATTATACCAGACAATTGCAGATTCTCATGAACAATTCAGCGCGCCCGCGCGAAGAATCTTTTAACATCGGGTTAATGCTGTGGTATCATGCACTGGTGTAGCTGCATGGTTCGAACGATTTATTTTGTCGCGCGTCTGTTGATTGGTTCCTGCGTGGGCCGGCATCCTGACCGAGCCACCCCTGTGCTGTTTGAAGACGCGTCCATACGATACGGTTTGCCCGCCCCATGCTGGCCGGCTGGCGGCATGTACAGAGGAGTCTTGATGCCTGATTGCCCAAACTGTGGAACGTGGAATCCTGATGACAAGCATGTCTGCTGGCGCTGCCAGACTGAGATGCCGCGGCCGCAGCAAAAGAAACAACGCAAGAGCCTGCGCATCCTCGGTCTCCCCTGGTGGATGTTCCTGGCTGTGATCTTCTTCGTGATCATGATAGTGGCCAGCCGTCTGCTCAACTCGGGGATTGCCCAACTGGGCGGCTAACGTATGCCCAGAGGCGAGACAGAAGCTGCCGCGCCGCGCACGCTTGCGCCGTGCGCAGCGGCAGAAAAAGGACAGGACGTGGCCCGCGCTGCTGTTGGCTGGCGTTCTGTTGGTCGGCTGCGTGGCGTTCTGCGGGTTGGCCGCAATGTTGGGCGCGTTCAACGGAGCAGCCACGGGCGGCCTGCTGGACGCCTCTCGTCTCAACCTTCTCATTCTCGGCATCGATCAACGCGCCGACGAGACCGGCGCGACGCGCAGCGACGCCATGCTCCTGGCAGGCCTGCAACTGGATAGCCAGCGGGCCGCCTTGGTATCAATTCCCGCGATCTGTGGGTTGATATACCCGGCGTTGGCGAGCAGCGCATCAACACCGCACTATTCTTCGGCTACGACGGCGCGGACCCGCTGGCGGGCCCTGGCCTTGCAGCAGCCACTGTCCAGCAGAACCTCGGCGTGCCGGTCGACCGTGTGGCCGTCATTGACTTCACCGCCTTCGTCAGGCTGGTCGACGCGCTGGGCGGCATCGAGATCGACGTACCGCGCGCGATCGTGGACAGCGAGTACCCGACGCCGGACTATGGGGTGACAACGATCCGCTTCGACCCCGGTTTGCAGCAGATGGACGGGGAGCGGGCGCTGATCTACGCGCGCACGCGGCACGCCGACGACGACTTCGGACGTGCCGAGCGCCAGCAGCAGGTCATTCAGGCAGTCGCGGCCAGGATGGTCAACCCCGCGACGTGGCCGCGGCTGCCGGCTGTGCTGGAGGTTGTGCGTAGCGGCGTGGTGACTGATGTGCAGCCGGCTGACTACCCGGCGCTCTGGTCGCTGGTGCGGGCCATGGGGTCGGGCGACGTGCAGCGTGCGACGCTGGCCGACGCCGCCACACCTTGGATCACGCCGGCCGGCGCATGGGTGTTGCTGCCCGACTGGGCAGCTATTCAAGCTACGGTGGATCGCTTGTTTAGGGAGTAGCGCTGAGAGGAAATTGCAGGACAGGCAGTCCTCGAAAGGACTGCCCGTCCTGGGCTCACTGTGTTGGCTTGGTCAGCCCACTACCGGGTGCTTCGCAAGGCCGGCCAAAGCAGCAACTAATTGACAGACGCGTCCTTACTGCGCCTGCGCCACAAACTCTACGCGGATTACAGTGTTGTCGCCCACAGTGAAGAGGTTCGTCATCCTGGGCGGGTCCACACCAAAGCTGCTCATGAGGAACTCAGAGGTGGCGATGCCGGTGATCATGTCGCCGTTCAGTGTCGCGGTCACGTCGAACACGACGGAGTTGGTCACCTCGCGGACGGTCAGATCGCCCGCCACCTGGAAGGTGACTTCGTCGCCCTCGCTGTAGGCAGCCGGAGCATTCTGAAATCTCCGTTGCCTGGAAGGTGGCGGTGGGGTAGCGACGCGACTCCAGCCACTGGTCTGCGAATTCGTCCATCGCGCATTCGCTGGTTGCTGGTCAGCGTGCTGATGTCAACCACAAAGTTGGCGTCTACCAACTGCGGCGTTGCGCCATCGAAGTTCATAGTAAGTGCTCCGTCTACGGTGCTGGTGCGACCCACAGTCTTGGTCAGTCCGGCCGCGATGCCCAGTCTGTCCAGCGCGCCCGAGCCGAACTCCTCATCAACTTCGTATGAGACCACCGTGTTGGCCGGGTCGAGAGCGAAGGTGCGCTCTCCGCCGCCAGCCGCCGGTTCCTCGGCAGCCGGTGCTTCAGTTGCTTCCACCGCAGCCGCTTCCTCCGTTGGCTCGACCGCCGCAGGCGCCTCGGTCGCCTGGACAGGCGCTGGCTCTTCGGTCGGATCTGCCGCGGCCGGCGGCGCGGTTGTTGCCGCGGTTTGCGCGTTGCTGTCAGCCGCCGGGGCCGGATCGCCGGCCGCGCAGGCGGATACTACCAGCATGGCCAGCAGCGCGAGCACGATCAATCGAAAGGTGTGTGTTCTCTTTGTCATCATGTCTCCTCAGTGAATAGTATTGCAGCAGAGTGTTTCCCGGTCATTATCCCACATCCCTGATGGCTCGTCGGTAGGAAACCTGCCAGAATGCTGCTTCTCGATTTACGCTGCCGGTTGTATAATTGGATTGCGTTACTACAAACCATCCCCAGGAAACAGACCAAATCTCATTCTATGAGCGAATTCGACCGACCTTTGATCGAGGCATACTGGCAGCGCTTCCTCGACTCGTTGCCGGACAGCGTGGACAAGCCGACGGTGTACGACGCGGATGCATTCGGCGACAACCCGGAGCTGGCCGATGAACTGGCCGCGCTGGTGGTCGAGGGCATCAAAACCGCGACCTGCGGCGATCTCTGGTATTACGAGGCCAACGATGTGCCGCTTCCCTACGTCGGCGAGTGGTGGATCGTCCTTGACGGCAGGGGCTCGCCGGTAGCTGTGACCGAGACGATGGAAGTCGACGATAAGCCGCTACGATCGAGGTTGATGCAGGGTTTGCATTCGACGAAGGGGAGGGCGATCGTTCGCTGGCCCACTGGCGCGAGGCCCACAGCGCTATTTCAGCCGCACGCTGCCTGCCATTGGGCGCGAGTTCTCCGAGGAGATGCCGCTGGTCTGTGTGCGATTCCGGGTGGTGTACCGGTGAGCGAATTGACCACCGCACTGTCACGCAACGTCCCCAGCGCCACGGTGGACATGGCGCCGGCGGCGCGGGCGAGCGCATCGGACTCGTGGACATCCTGCGCGGCTCGCGGTGCTGGGCATTCTGCTGGTCAACATGGGATCTTTGCCGGCTAGCACGCACCCTTCGACAACATGGCCTGGGTGGATCGAGCCACCACCGTTGCGATCCGCTTCCTGGCGCAAGGCAAGTTTTATCCACTCTTTTCGTTTCTGTTCGGCTGGGGGCTGGCGATACAGATGGTCCGCGCTGCAGAGCCGCGTACGTCAACATCGTGCCCTTTTTCCTGCGCCGCATGACTGCGCTGCTGCTGATCGGGCTGGTCCATGCGCTGCTAGTCTGGCACGGCGACATTCTGGTCGTCTATGCCCTGCTGGGCTTTCTGCTGCTGCTGTTCCGCAACGCCATCCACCGCACCCTCTGGTTGCCTTTGTCGTCTGTCTGGCGATCCCGGTGGTGATCAGCCTGCCGGGACCGGCTGAGGACTTTCGACGCGCTTACTTTGACGTGATCGGCGGCTTTCAGGAGGCCATGGTCCGGGGAAAGCAGGCTAACGTTTTTGTCACTGGCACGTATGTGCAGGCGGTAGAGCAGCGGGCCGTGTTCCTGCGTTACAACTACGCAGCGTCGCTGCACCTGGATCACCCCGATGTTCGGCATGATGCTGCTGGGTTTATTGGTCGGGCGGCGCGGCATCTTGCGTGCTCAGGGCGAGCAGCAAAAGCTGCTGCGCCGCGTCGCGGTCGTGACGCTGGCCATCGGCCTGCCGCTGAACGCGCTCTGGGTGTGGCAGTCGGTCACCGGCGGGATCAGCGGCCCCTGGCAGGAAGTGGCTGAACGCGGCGGGCGCACTGTCGGCGGGGTGTCGCTGTCGATCTTCATCGTGGCCGCGTTGACCTTGCTGGTTCAGCGTCCATCCTGGCGCGATCAACTGGGCGGCTTCGCGGCGGTCGGTCGCATGGCCCTCAGCAACTACCTCCTGCAGTCCCTCGTGTTCACCGCCCTGTTCTACGGCTACGGGCTGGGCGTGTACGGCCAGGCCGGGCCGTTCCTGACGCTGCTGCTCACCCTGGGGTTCTTCCGGCTGCAGATCTGGATGAGCAACTGGTGGCTGGCGCGCTACCGTTTCGGTCCTGCCGAATGGCTTTGGCGTTCCATGACCTACGGCAGGCTACAACCGTTGCGAGCGTAGCCTGATGACCGCAAGACTTCGATCAGCGTTGAGCGCTCCAGTCTTTGCTGACACGGCAAAGACGCGCAGCGCGCGCACAGTACACCGGCTTGTCATTGCGATGATGGTGATGGTGGCTGTGGCTGTGCCGGCGGTCATCTTCACCAGTATGCCGGCTGCTGCGACGTTGCGGTTTGTCATCCTGCTTGGAGCCGCGCTGCTTACCCTGTTCGGGTCGATGGTATTGTTGCGCATGGGGCGTGTCAGGCTGGCATCGCTGGCTGTGCTGGTGTTGCTTGCCGTCGCCATGTTCTTGGTCACCACTGTCGTTGCAATGGGGGTGACGATCAATTCGCTGGTTGCACTGCTTCTGCTCGTTCCGCTATCGGGCTTGCTGTTCGGTACACGAGGTGTCTGGAGCGCACTGGCGTTTGTATTGCTGACATTGACCGTTGTGCTGGCGTCGGGAGAATTTCCGCCGATGACAACGTTGCCGATGCAGCACAACGTCTTCACATGGTTAGTGCTGGTCACAGTCCTGATGTTGTACGGACTGGCGGAGTCCATGAACGCAGCAGCGCTGAGTGAGCAACTGCCGCGACGCGACGCAACTGGCGGCCGAGCTGGCGGCCAGGAACATCGAACTGGAGGCCACTCGCCAAAGCCTCGAATCGCGTGTAGCCGAGCGGACTTCCGAACTGACCAGCGCCAACTATGCGTTGATCGCCAGCGAGGCCCGCTACCGCTCTCTTTTCGAGCGCGCACCGGAGAGCATCGTGGTGGTGCGCGCGTCTGATCGGCGGGTGGTGACCGCCAATCCGCCCGCCACCCGGCTGTTGGGCTACTCCCTGGAGGAACTGATCGGCATGGGCGTCCCGGAGTTGTCTGCGCCGGTGCAGCCGGACGGGCTACCGCCGGAGATCGACCGCGGCAAGCTCCGCGATGTATTGCGCGGCGAGCGGGTAGTGAGCGAATGGACGGTGCGTACCGCCGATGGACGCGAGGTCGATGTTGAGCTGCGCGGGATCGCGATTCCCTCGGAAACCGATGATCTGGTTCGACTGACCCTGATCGACATCTCTGAGCGCAAGGCTTTCGAGGCGGGTCTGCGCCGGAGCGAGGCCACGGCACGCGAGTTTCAGGAGCGGCTGAAGCAGTTACACGAGGCCAACATTGAGTTGTCACAGGTTGCTTCGCTCGACGTATTGTGCCGCCTGGTGATCGAGCTTGGCCAGTCCCGGCTGGGCTTCGAGCGGCTTGGCCTCTTCCTTGTCGATGAGGAAATCGAGAACGTGTCGGGTACCTTTGGCACCGACGTTGACGGCAACATCCGCGATGAACGTGACTACGTCGGTTGCATGGTCGCGCAGGTGCGGCAACTGCTGATGGATCGGTCGCCCGCAAGCATGGTGTGGCACGATGTGCCTCTTTACGACTACGACCAGACGGTCGGCTGGGGCTGGAACCTGTACGCGCTGCTGCGCTACGAGACCCGGCCGGTGGGCTATCTCGTCGGCGACAACCTGATCACCGGCAGCGCCTTGCGTCCTTATCAGCCGGAGCTGCTGGCGCTCTACGGTGTTGCCGTGGCGCATCACGTCGAGCGCGTCCGGCTGGTGGACGAGTTGAGCCGGCGCGCGGCTGACCTGCAAGCCGCCAACACCGAGTTGGAAGCCTACCGCGCCGGGTTGGAGATCCTGGTGTCACGGCGCACCAGCGAGTTGGCTGAAGCCAAGGAAACTGCTGAGCTGGCCAATGAGGCCACAACCAGCTTTCTGGCGACCATGAGCCACGAAATGCGCACGCCGCTGAACGCGGTCCTCGGCTTCATGCAACTGCTGCAAGCCAACACCAGCCTGACCCAGCCGCAAACTCGCTACCTGCACATCATAGAGCAGAACGCGCTGCATCTGGTCAGCCTGGTCAACGATGCCTTGCAGTGGTCGAAGCTGGAGACTGGCCAGGAAGTGATCGACGCGCGTCCGTTCAATCCATGTACGCTGCTGGGCGAGGTCGCCGACGCGTTCCGCCCCGTTGCTATGGAAAAAGGGTTGGATCTGCAAGTTGCATGCGAGCCGCTGCCTATCGTACAGGGGGACGAGCGCAAGCTGCGCCAGGTACTCACCAACCTGTTCAGCAACAGCGTTCGCTACACAGCCGTCGGTTACATCAGCGTGCGATGCGGATTGAGCGCTGACGACGACGCGGATGTTACATCTGCGATGCTCACCTATGTCGTCAGTGACAGCGGGATCGGCATCGCGCCCGATTCCCTTGAGACGGTGTTCCAGCCTTTTGTACGGGTGGCTGATGACGAATCGATTGCCGAGGGCAGCGGGTTGGGGCTGGCAATCATACGGCAGTTGCTGGACGTCATGGGCGGCAGGGTCAGTGTGAAAAGCGCGCTGGGCAAGGGTACAACGTTCACCGTGACTGTGCCGGTGGTCGTGGCGCCAGTTTCTGCTCCGGTTGGGGCGAAACTGGCGGCTGTGGCGATTGAAAGCATGGCTGCCCTGAAGAGTAAGCGGGTGCTGGTCGTCGAAGATGTGGCGGTCAACCGGCTGCTGTTGCAGGACATGCTGGAACCGATGGAAATCGTGTTCGTCGAGGCCAGAACCGGTCGTGAGGCGCTGGCTGCGTTGGACGATGAGCTGCCTGACCTGATCCTGCTGGACATCAAGCTGCCCGACATGTCAGGCCTGGATATCATCGGCTACCTGCGCAGCCTGCCTGGCGGCGACCGCGTGCCGGTCATCGTGCTCTCAGCGCAGGCGTTTGCCTCGGACGAAGCCGGCGCGCTGGCAGCCGGCAGCGACGCCTTTCTGCGCAAGCCGTTCCGCCGCGATGACCTGTTCGCTGTCATCGCGCGCCAGTTCGGCCAGAGCCAGTCCGCCGACTGAACCTGATTGACATGCCCCACCGATCCAGCCAGACGATCCTCGACCTCACGCCGCCGAGCAGCTCGGTACGCATTGCATACGGCGCGGATAGTGAGCAGTTTTGCGATCTGTGGCTGCCAGACGGCGACAACCGTCACCCCTTGATTGTATTTTTCCACGGCGGATACTGGCGCGCTCGCTACGATCTTACCTATCTCAACTTCGCTTGTCACGCGCTGGCCGAGCAGGGCTTCGCGGTGTGGAATGTGGAGTATCGGCGGGTCGGCGCTCCCGGCGGCGGATGGCCTGGAACCTTCGACGATGTGCTGGCGGCGCTGGACCACCTGGCGCGGCTGGCGCAGCGGTTCCCACTGGATTTGCAGCGGGTCGTCCTGTGCGGCCACTCGGCGGGCGGGCACCTGGCGCTGTGGACTGCGGCGCAGGTTTCCCGCGGGCGGGTCGCTGTCCCCGGCCTGCGCGGCGTCGTGGCGCTCGCGCCGGTCAGTGATCTGCACGACGCGTGGGAGCGGCATCTCAGCCAGGATGCGGTGGTGGAACTGTTGGGCGGAAGTCCGGTGGAGGTAGCTGATCGCTACGACGCCGCGTCCCCGGCGCAACTCCTGCCGCTGGGCATTCCGCAGGTGGTGATCCACGGCACAGCCGATGACGCGGTGCCGTTCGCCATGAGCGAGCAGTATGTCACCCGTGCGACCACTGCCGGTGACCGCGCCGCCCTGGTTCCGCTGGAAGGGCAGGGACATTTCGAGGTCATTGATCCGGGGTCGTCCGCCTGGCCCGTGGTGGTGCTGGCTATTCGAAGTCTCGCTTGAATCCTCCGCTCGGGCCGGTCTCCGACCGAGCCTGGACTGTTTTTATCAAACGAAGCTCTCTGGGGTGTTGTGCGCAGGCCAAGAGCTCAGCCGCGTTGCCGATGTCAACGGACTTGTTCGCCGGGGAATGGAGAACCAGAATGACGTATGCTAACGGACTGCTTGCCAGGGGAAGATCAAGCCGCGACCCCAGTGGTTCGTGGGCCGCGTTCTAGATCGTGGAGATGAGGGTGGGCATTACGTGGACTGCTGCCTCTGGTCGGGGGACTTGCGCCAGGGCCAGTGCCCTTCGATCTCGACTTCCAGCGACCAGCTCAGGAATGTCCGTATCAGCACCAGCAAGCCGAGCACCGCGACACTCTCTAGCGTGGCCTCAAGTGCTACGGTCCGTACGACGTCGGCCGCGACCAGAATCTCCAGACCCAACAACAACGACCTTCCCAGGCTGGCCTTGTAGACGCGGTACCGACTGTCCGCATCGCGGTGTCTGAGCAACTGGTACCCAAAAAGGATCGTGAAGTACAACATGGACGCGGTAATGATTGCAACCGCCAGAAGCTCAATGCCAAGCGCGGCGAGCTCGATCCATTGCAGATAAGGTGCAGTCTCGCTACCGTTGCCAATCAGATGTGCCAGCATCAATCACTCTCCTAACCTGTCAGCTGTGGGCGGTTCAGTCGGACAGTATGGCTCTCCACCATGTGTCTGCACTGAAAGTTCGATCAATTCGTTCAACGCTGTCAGGTCTACATCATCCAGCCGTTTGATGTAGAGACACGACTTGCCCGTGGAATGCTTGCCCAGCTTGCCCAACAATTCCTCGTACTCGTCGAAGCCGGCCATGATGTAAAGCGTCAGATTCTGCTTGCGCGGCGCGAAGCCGACCAGGAACCAGTCGCCGCCGCGCCCACTGGCGTAGGTGTAGTGATACTCGCCGAAGCCAACGATGCTGTCGCCCCACATTTTGGGCTCCTCGCCGGTTACCTCCTGCATCATCTCCAGCAGCGCGAAGCTATCTTCCCGTTTGCGGTCGTTCTCCACGCTGTTGAGAAACGCTTCCACGCTGGCGTCGTTTTTCCGGGTTTTCGGATCTGCCATGCTCGCCTCCGTGATGTGAGTTAACGGCGCCACTGGTTGGCGCGAATGTTCTGTTCGGCCAGTGTGACAGTTTCATCGATTCGCCGCGCACGCGTTTCCTGTCGCTTGGCGGTGCTGATCCACTCCAGAATACCGCGTTTGACGGAGCGCGGGAACGCGTCGAAGTACTGCCAGGCCGTTATGTTGGCCGAAAAAGCGGCCTCCAGATCAGGCGGTATCTCCAGCGTCTCGATTGCATCCAGCGCCGACCACGACCCGTCCTGTTTTGCCGCCTCGACCTTGGCCAGGCCAGCGGGCGTCATCAACCCGGCCTGCTGCATTCGGGTGACCCGGTCCTTGTTTGGTTTCGACCAGCCGGTGCCTGTTTTGCGTGGCGCAAACCAGAGCAATGACCGCTCAGCGTCCAGCTTGTTGGGTTTGCTGTCTATCCAGCCGAAGCACAGCGCCTCCTCGACCGCCTCTTCATAGTCAACCCGGGGCTTGCCGGTCGCCTTTTTGTAGGTGATCAGCCAGACCCCTTTGTCGTTGGTGTGGTTTTGTTCAAGCCACGCACGCCATTCTGCGCGGCTCAAGGGATGGAAGGAGTTGGGAGGTGGGGTTGTCATCACTCCTCTCAGTGGAACGCTTCCATCTCCGCCAGTGCCTCCGACGGCTGCTTTGCTTCCTTGCCGGCCAGCACGTGCTGCAGGAACTGGCCGGTGTAGCTGCGTTCGGTGGCCATGACGGTCTCCGGCGTGCCCTCGGCCATGATGTGGCCGCCCTTGTCGCCGCCCTCGGGGCCCAGGTCGATCATCCAGTCGGCCGACTTGATCACGTCCAGGTTGTGCTCGATGACCACGACGGTGTTGCCCTTGTCGACCAGGCTGTGCAGCACCCGCAGCAGCTTCTGGATGTCGGCGAAGTGCAGGCCGGTGGTCGGCTCGTCCAGGATGTAGAGCGTGTGGCCGGTGGCGACGCGGCTCAGCTCCTTGCTCAGCTTGACGCGCTGCGCCTCGCCGCCGCTGAGGGTGGTGGCCGGCTGGCCCAGCTTGACGTAGCCCAGGCCGACGTGCCACAGCGTCCGCAGCTTGTTGCGGATGGACGGGATGTTGTCGAAGAAGTGCAGCGCCTCCTCGACGGTCATGTCCAGCACGTCGGCGATGTTCTTGCCCTTGTAGAGTGATCTCCAGCGCCTCGCGGTTGTAGCGCTTGCCGTGGCACACCTCGCAGGGCACGTACACGTCGGGCAGGAACTGCATCTCGATCTTGATGATGCCGTCGCCCTGGCAGGCCTCGCAGCGGCCGCCCTTGACGTTGAAGCTGAAGCGGCCCGGCTTGTAGCCGCGCACCTTGCTCTCCGGCAGGCTGGCGAACAGGTCGCGGACCTGCGGTGAAGACGTTGGTGTAGGTGGCCGGGTTGGAGCGCGGCGTGCGGCCGATGGGCGTCTGGTCGATGTCGATGATCTTGTCGATGTGTTCCAGGCCCTCGATAGCTGACGTGCCGGCCCGGCTTGTCCTTGGCGCGGTAGAGCCGCTGCGCCAGCGCCTTGTACAGCATCTCGATCACCAGGCTGGACTTGCCGGAGCCGCTGACGCCGGTGACGCAGATCAGCTTGCCCAGCGGGAAGCGCACATCGACCCGTTTCAGGTTGTTCTCGCTGGCGCCGCGCACGGATGATGTCCTCGCCGTTGCCCGGCCGCCGGGCCTCGGGAACCGGGATCTCCAGCGTCGCCGCTGAGATACTGGCCGGTCAGCGAGTCGGTGACAGGCCAGTACGTCGTCCAGCGTGCCGCTGACACACCACCTCGCCGCCGTGCTCGCCCGCGCCCGGCCCCAGGTCGACGATCCAGTCGGCGGCGCGCATGGTCTCCTCGTCGTGCTCGACCACCAGCACGGTGTTGCCCAGGTCGCGCAGCCCTTGCAGCGTGTGCAGCAGGCGCGCGTTGTCGCGCTGGTGCAGGCCGATGCTGGGCTCGTCCAGGATGTAGAGCACGCCCATGAGCTGCGAGCCGATCTGCGTGGCCAGGCGGATGCGCTGCGCTTCGCCGCCGCTCAGGGTCGCCGCCTGGCGGTCCAGGGTCAGGTAGTCCAGCCCGACGTCGTGCAGGAAGCCCAGCCGGGCGCGCAGCTCCTTCAGGATCTGGCGGGCGATCGTGCTGCTCGCGGCGGTTGAGCGGCGTCGGCGGCAGCGCCAGGCTGTGGCCGTTGAGTGTGTCAGTCGGCCTTTTCGCGCTCCTCGTCAGTTTGCAACGCTGCGACCCACAGCAGCGCGTCGATCACCGATTTGCGAGGTCACGTCCACGATGTTGAGGTCGGTGATGGTGACGCCCAGCGCCTCGGGGCGCAGCCGCTGGCCCTTGCAAGCCGGGCAGGGGCGGGCCGACATGTAGCGCTCCATCTCCTGGCGCATGTAGTCGCTGGTGGTCTCCTTGTAGCGTCGCTGCAGGTTGGGGATTACCCCTCGTAGGTGGTCTCGTAGCTGCGCTTGTGGCCGTTCTGGTTGACGTAGTTCAACATCAACTTCTCGTCGTGCGCCGTGCCGTAGAGCACGATGTCACGTCTGGCGACTGCTCAGCTCGCCCACCGGCACCTTGGAATAGGGGATGCCGTACTGTGCTGTGACCGCGCGCAGCAACTGCTGGTAGTAGCCGTCCTGTTTGGGGTTCTGCGCGCCCCAGCCGGGCGCCAGCACCGCGCCGCTCTCCAGGCTCTTGCTGGTGTCCAGCACCAGATCGGGGTCGAATTCCATCTGTGTGCCCAGGCCGGTGCAGGTCGGGCAGGCGCCGTGCGGGCTGTTGAAGCTGAAGGTGCGCGGCTCGATCTCGGTCAGGCTGATGCCGCAGCTGACGCAGGCGAACTGCTCGCTGAAGAAGCGGTCGCTGGGCGTTGTCGGGATCGGTGACGTCGCTGACCAGCAGCACGCCGTCGCCCAGGCGCAGCGGCGGTCTCCACCGAGTCGGCCAGGCGGGTGGTGTCGATCCCGCCATCTCGCCGCCGCGGATGATGAACCGGTCGACCACGGCCTCGATGGTGTGCTTCTTGTAGCGGTCGAGCTGGATGTCCTCGTCCACCTCGCGCACCTCGCCGTTGACCCGCACGCGCACGTAGCCGGCCTTGCGTACGTCATCGAAGACCTGCTTGTGCTCGCCCTTGCGCGCGTTGATCAGCGGCGCCAGCAATAACAGCCGGCTGCCTTCAGGCATTGACAGGATCGCATCCACCATCTGCTCCACCGTCTGCTGGCTGATGGGCAGGCCGCAGTTGGGGCAGTGCGGGACGCCGACGCGGGCGTAGAGCAGGCGCAGGTAGTCGTAGATCTCGGTCACCGTGCCGACGGTGGAGCGCGGGTTGCGGCTGGCGCCGCGCTGGTCGATGGAGATGGCCGGGCTGAGGCCCTCGATCTGATCGACGTCCGGCTTCTCCATCAGCCCCAGGAACTGGCGGGCGTAGGCCGACAGCGATTCGACATAACGTCGCTGGCCTTCGGCGTAGATGGTGTCGAAGGCCAGGCTGGACTTGCCCGAGCCGGACAGGCCGGTGAGCACCACCAGCTTGTCGCGCGGGATCTCCAGGTTGATGTTCTTCAGGTTGTGCTCGCGCGCGCCGAGAATGATAAGCTTGTCTTGTGCCATGAGTTTGGTTTTCTTTTGTTGATCCGATGGACGGCTGGATGGTATTGCATTCTAGCACGCATGTGCTATTTGTGCAAAGCGGGCTACGCTGGGCAATCGTTCAGGCGTGTCTCGTGTTGCAGCATATCATGGTAACAGAAGGCCGCTGACTCGTCTGTATTTTCTCTCACGGGATGGCGGCGCGTCGATCGGCGCGTCCGGCGTGTGCCACAATCGTGTAGTGTAGCATGGCTTGCGGATCGTCCCAATTTCAGCGTGATCCAGACGCACTTTATCCATCTATTCCACCCGACGACGGATTTTGCGCGTTGATTGCGTTTATACTTGTACGACACCCGTGCGCGTAATGGCCGCGTACTGACGTGGCGAGACGGGGCAACTCTCGCCAGCGTTGGGGAATTCAGTTCAGCCGGTCGTTCGATCAAACCTACGTGAAGCGAGTCTCGTGGCCCGAATGATGCAAAGCGTATCATCCGTGAGGCACGAGCGACTGCCATCCGGTGGTATCCTGAAGTCAACCGGACGAATGCAGCACCGGACGTCGAACCCGTACCAAAGAAGCAAGGAGACCCCACCATGAATGTCAGGAACAACGTCGGACGCACCAGGAATGCAGGCAGACTCGCCCTCCTCTTGCTGGTGTTTTGTATGCTCTTGCCGCTGCCGGCAGCGGCTGCGCCAGATCAGCAGGAAGCAGCTTGTCTCAATGGCGACCCCTACGACCTGGATCAGCTGATCGAGGTCATGTCGCGACCCAATCCGCCCACAGCGCCGGTGCAACTGAACGACGATCTCAGCCTGGTCTACGTCGGTATGGGCGACATGACGGCCGGCGGCGAAGATGAGGCCGAGCCTGGCCCGGAACCGCGGCCCAATCCACGTCCAAGCGAACCATCGCCCGACGCCACCAACTACGGCCCGCTCAAGATTCGCGCCTTCAACAACGCCAACCGGTTCATGTTCGACATCACCATGTCCGAGCGGATGCTGAAGCGCATCGCCCGCTGCCGCGAGCAGGCCGGGCTGACCTCAGCCGATGGCGGCGAGGCCGGGCTGGGCGCACCGGAAGGACGGCAAGCCTTTCTGCCACTGATGCTGAACGGCGCGACAGCCGGCGTTCCCACCAATCCGCAGCGGGGCTGGAGCAACGGCGCCGACACCCGCATCGTGCGCACGCCGACGACCCTCTGGCCGTGGCGCGCCATCGCGCAGCAGAGCTTCGTCGGCGACGACGAATCGCGCTGCACGCAAACCCTCATCGGCCCGCGGCACATGGTCACCGCCGCCCACTGCATCGTCAACTTCGGCACGACCGCCTGGAAGACGCGCGAATTAACACCCGGACGTGACGGTCCCGGCGTCAGCCCCTACGGCATGACCACCATCACGCCCAACCCTGCGCCGGGCGACACCGTCTGGTACTTCGTGCCCAGCCAGTGGACCGATCCCAGCACCAGCAACCAGTGGGTCTGGGACTGGGGCATGGTGGTCATCCCCGACTTTCTGGGCTACCAGACCGGTTGGATGGGCTACGGCGCCTGGTCGGCCGGTGTGCTGAACAGCGAGACGCACCTCAACCGCGGCTACCCGCGCTGCAATGTGTCCAACTACACCGGTGAGCCGGCCAACTGCCAGCCGGCCCGGCTCTACGGCGACACCAACGTCTGTGAACTGGGCGACTACTCGGATCAACTGGCGGACGGCTGGAACCGGCGTATCACTGTCTCGTGCGACCTGAGCAAGGGCCACAGCGGCAGCGCGATCTACCACTACCGCTACGACTCGCATCTCGGCA
Organism: uncultured Chloroflexia bacterium; assembly: GCA_963707275.1. Classification (GTDB taxonomy): domain Bacteria; phylum Chloroflexota; class Anaerolineae; order JAAEKA01; family JAAEKA01; genus JACKBK01. The sequence continues at coordinate 5,899 of CAVPPH010000012.1, read as the reverse complement.
AGACAGTGCCGGTGGTGACGATGGTCGTCTCGACTGAGACATGTACCAGCAACTGCTCCGCGACCAACGACTTTCCCAGCGCCGCGCGTCGCTTGACCCCCGCCGATGTGGCCGTGATCAGCTTCTTCCGCGAGACGTTTCCGTAGTCGGGCGCCGAGTAAACCTTGCCTGAACAGGTGACCGTCAGGTTGATACCGACCGCCGGATTGCCGGCAGGGCCCCAAGTGACTGTTACCTTTCGGGCCATGCAAGTACGAACCGTTTACCGAACGATCTTCAACCACCACTATTTCATGAAGGAGATACCCATGAAGACGATACAACTCTTGGCGCTGGCAGGCATGCTGGCATTGATGGGACTGGCGTCCCACGGCGCGGCCTCGGCGGCCGCGTGCTCACCGGGCGCGGTCTATGACGCAGCCTGCGACGTGGATCACGACGGCGACGTGGACGTGATCGATATCCAGCTTGCGGCCGGCCACTGGAACCAGATCGGTGTCTGGACCGCGGGCGACTACTGGTCGCTGCTCGGCAACGCTGCAACCAATCCCGCCGTGAACTTCATCGGCACCACTGATGGCCAGCCGCTGGTGGTTCGCACCAATAACGCCGAGCGGATGCGCGTCACCAGCAATGGTTTGGTTGGCATCGGCACGCTGGGCCCGCAGGCGCCGCTACATGTCAATCAGACTGCGGAGACTGGAACCGATGTCTACGTGACCAGTCCCGAGTTCGCCCGGATGCGCATGGTGGCTGAAGCGCCGAACCCGGATGTGACCCTGTCACTCCAGGCGCGCGGCGAGTCGATTGCCTCGTGGGCCGAGATCGGCACGCTGTCGAGGCACGCCCTGCGCTTCTACACCAACGACGCCTATCGCATGACGTTGGATGAGAGCGGCAACGTCGGTATTGGCACGACCGCGCCAGCCAGCAGGCTGCACGTCAACGGCAACAACGACGGCACCGATGTGTTCGTCACAGACGGCGAGTTTGCCCGGATGAGGATGGAAGCGTCCGATCCCGCGGCGGACGTGCTACTGTCTGTGCAGGCACGCGGCAGCGCGGCCGTGCAGCGGGCAGAGATCGGCACGCTTTCCGGCCACGATCTCGTCCTCTACACCAACGGCAACGTGCTGATGTACCTGCGCGCCAATGGCGAAGTCTGCCTGGGCAGCGGGTGCCCGTAGGCTGGCACACACCTGTTCAGCCAAAGGAGGCGCTCTATGAACACCAGAATACTCAAGCGGCGCGAAGCTGGACTGGCATGCATGTTACTGATCTTGCTGATCAGGCTGCTGCCGGCCGGCGCGGCTCAGGCCGCGCCCGACCTGTTGCCACCCTGTGGCCAGCCGCCGGCGGCCGGCAACTGGACCATCAACGCGAGCTGCGACCTGACCGCGCCGGTGATCGCGCCGCAGAACGTGACGATCACCAACAACGCGACGGTCACCGATCCCCGGCGGGCGCTGGCTCAACGTCGACTTTCGCAACCGCTACCTGCGCATCCTGCCCGGCTCGGCGCTGCTGATCCAGCCGGGCGCACGCGCTTACTCGTTCCAGCTTGGCCACACGTTTCTCAACAACACCGACGGGACGTTTGGCTACTACCTGAAGCGGGTCGGCGGCGGGGTGATGGAGTTGTACAACGCGACCTTCGCCTTCTATCCTGCCAGCACCATCAAGGTGCTGCAACATCTGCACGCCATGCGCGCGGTGGACGCTGGCACGGTGACGCTGGGCGGCACCAACCTCAACGTCTGCACCGGCAGCACCAACTGCACCGACAACGCCAACACGGTTGCGCTGTGCGGCGGTTCGATGGTGGTCGAAACGCTGCAAACTTCGCGCTGGACCGACATGATGCGTCCACTCCGACAACCAGAGACACCAACGCGGTGCAGGAGCTGTTCGGCGCCGGCACGCCCAGCGTCGGCCGCGCAGCCATGAACAACACCGCCTGGAACGTGGTTGGCATGAGCAACTCGACCGCCTTGCAGCACAAGTTCAACTGCGGCAACGTCGTCCAACAACCCCTACAACACGCTGACGCTGGCCGATGCTGGCCTGCTCTACGAACAGGCCATGACCAACGACGCGGTGCTGCCGGAGCCGACGCGCACGACCTTCGTGCAGATCATGCTCAACGACACCAACGACGACTCGCTGGTGACCGCGATCAACGCGATCATCGACCAGGAGGCCGCGCTGATCGAGATGCCGGCTGCCGATGTGCAGGCGGTCAAGAACGGGATGCAGTTCGCCCACAAGGCGGGCAACATCGGCACGGCCTACGAATCGGACGCCGGCTGGTTCAGCCTGCCGGTCAACGGCGGCGCGGACACCCGCCAGTACGTCTTCGCCCACTTCGTGGACGCGCGCGACCGTCAACACCCTGCCCAGCTTCGACGCCCGCACATCCGAGCTGCTGCGCACGGCGATCCGGGAGTCGCTGCCGCTGTACTAAACGTCATCTCGGAAAACCCGCGGCAGACCTCCCAACGCTGCGCAACTGAACCTCCCGGTTCGGCTGCGCGGCGTTGTTGCGTTCCCGGCCCGATTTCCCGGATGGACGGGAATACATCCCTTGATTCTGGGAAAGCGTTGGTGATAAGATGGTTGGAGCAGCAACACCTCAATCACAAGTCTGGTCTGCGTATTTACACAGTCTGGGAATTCAAGGAGGTACGAATGGGAATCTTCTTCTACAACAGCAAGACCGGTGTCGGAACGGCCGATCTCTTTCTCGACGGCAAGTTGCGTGAGACGTGGCCCAAGAATGGCTTTCGGAACTTTGGTAAGGGTTGGACTGCTGCCTCGTCGACCCAAGACAATCTCTTGCTATACAATCAGACCAAGGGTAATGCCCGTCTTGCAAGCATCGTCCGTCTGGGACAGTTCAACGTGTTTCCTGCAAAAACAACACTGAAGGGCTTCTCAACGGGCTGGACAGTGATAAGTCAAGTCGCACATGACGCTATGATTTTCTACAACAAGGATACGGGCGGCGCCGCAATCGGTCGAACTCGCTAACGGCGTCTTTGAGACCATCAACCCGGCGATTCAACTTAAATTCGGATGGTCACACATTGAGGCGCTTCCTGGCTTCTTACTCTTTTATGACACGGAGCAGGGTCTTGCCGCGCTCACGCCGTTCAATGGGGCTGGCCCTTTGCAACAGGGCTTGGGAGATATCTTTGAGTTCGAGAAGGGCTATACCCATCTGGTGGTTGTGGAGAACGTGATCTGGCCCACCAATCGTCGCGAGCATTGGTTGCTCGCTTATGATAGCACCACCGGAAATGGGGCCGTCTTCACATTCCAGGATGATAGACCGGTCAAAACGGCAGATTACGTCGCTGGGTTTGCAACGGGCTGGGACATTATAGTTGCTAAATCCGGGTACGTCTTCTATTACGAATCTAGTGGCAAAGGGGTGGTCGGAAGGATTGTCGAAGGGCGTCATGAAACACTTTGGCGCTATGATAATCTGTCTTCGGGCTGGACCCACATTGTGCCGTTTGCCGTCACAGACCTGGGGCCAGGCTAGCGGAGCGAGTGGAACATGACACAGTTCTTCAGACGCCTTGCGCTAGCTTGTTGCCTAACCGTCGCAACTTCATTTGGTGTGATAACGGTTGCCCTGGCCCAGACCGGCGGCCCCTACGACCTGAGCTGGCACAACATCGGCCCGGGCGGCAGCGCCAGCGGCGGCAGCTACAGCCTCCACGCCAGCATCGGCCAGCCGGACGCGGCGACCATGAGCGGCGGCAGCTACACGCTGACCGGCGGCTTCCTGCCGGGCGGCCCGACCTGCGCGCCTGGCCGGCGACCTCGAACGGCGACGGCCAGGTGACGGTGCTGGACATCCAGATGATCGCCGGCGCGTGGCCGCAGGCCACGGCCAGCTTCCCCTACGACCAGAACGGCGACGGCGACCTGGACATCCAGGACGTCACCCTGGTGACCGCCCAGTTTGGCAGCGTCTGTTGATGTCCCCAGGTGCCGGGCACTGCCGCAGTGCCCGGCACCTTTGTGTAACGTGAGAGGAAACCATGATCAAGCACAACAAATCTAGCATCTTCATCGTACTCCTGCTGGTGCTGACCCTGAGCGGCATGGCAACCGCCAGCGCGGCCGCGCCCGAGGGCCTGACGCGCCCGTCGGCACGGCCTTCACCTACCAGGGCCGGCTGACCGACGGCGGCTCGCCGGCCAATGGCGCGTATGATCTGCGTTTCAGCCTATTCGACGCGGCCAGCGGCGGCGCTCAGGTGGGCAGCACGCAGGCGCTCAATGATGTGCACCGTGGTCGACGGCTACTTCACTGTGGCGCTGGACTTCGGCGCCGGCTGTTCAAGGGCGATGCGCGCTGGATCGTGGTCGAGGTGCGTCCTGGCGCCAGCACGGGCAGCTACACGACACTTACTCCGCGCACGCAATTGGCCAGCGTGCCCTATGCGCTGGGTCTGCGGCCGGGCGCCGTAATCAACACCAGCCAGCCAAACGTGCCAGCCCTCACCGTGGGCGCGCCCAACGCCAACTCGAACGCCTTGGTCGCCACTGGCAACGCAGCGGGCTATGCGGTCATTTTCGGTGAGGACCAAAGCCCAGCCGGTGGATACGGCTTATACGGTAGGTCTGGGAGCGGCACGGGAGTTCGTGGTGAGAGTACCTCTTGGGCTGGGGTGTGGGGCGAGAGCACCGATGCCAGCGGCGTGGTAGGCATCAGCGCCGGCCAGTTCAACGGCGGCGTCTACGGGCAGAATACCGGTAGTGGTTATGGTGTGTATGGCCAGGCGACCATCGGCGCCGAAGTCTACGGCCAGAGCACGAATTGGCTCGGTGTGTACGGCCAGAGCACGAACCAGACTGGCGTGGTGGGAGAGTCCCCCGATTTCCTCGAGCAGGCGATCACGTCGAGACACCGGTCCCAGCAAGCCGACATAGGGTATGGCCGACCCGGCCAGGGCGGCCAGGTAGGCCCTGTCCCTGGCCTTGTTATGGGTCATCAGCACGACCGCATCAAAGACATCAAGGTCATAACGCGAGGCCAGTTCGCCGGCGTCCACGCAGGCAAGCGATTCCGCCTCGCCGTCGAATCTGTCTATTGCCGCCTGTCGAAAATCTACCACGCTGGTGCGCCAGCCCTGCATGCCCGCCATCCGCGCCAGCGGCGAGGCATCCGGCCCCGCGCCGATGATCAGCAAGCGGGGGACCTTGGAAACCGGCATGCAGAACAATTCCAAATCGCCAGCGGGACCTTGCAAGTTTGTCGCCCGGGTCCCTGCTGGTGTGTTAACGCATCCAGCACGAGTTCCTCGACCGCCTCCTCCATGCCCAGCGCGCCACCCAGTTCGGCGGTCTGCCACAGGCAGGCGCCCGTGTGAGTGGCGTCATCCGAGGACGCCACCACCAGCGCGCAGGCGCCGGACCGGCCCTCCCAGGCCCATTCAGCCAGGTCGGCAAAGGGCTGGTAGTCGGCACTTGCCTCCAGACGCTGCATGAAAATACTCAGGGCGCCATCGCAGCCCAGACCCAGACCCCACAATTCATCGGCCTGCACATCCCGCATGTCATAGAACACCCGGTGGGGCTCCCCGGTGCGGCGCACTTCCTCCGCGTGCTCCAGCAAGTCGCCTTCCAGGCAACCACCGCTGAGCAGGCCCTGGAAGCGGGCGCCGGGTCCGATGAGCATCTGCTCGCCGGCCTTGCTGTAGGTATTGCCCTGGTCTGGATCACCGTTACCCATACCAGCGGTTCGCCCAGTTCTCTCCACTGTTCGAATGACTGGATTAACTGACTCAGTGCCACGCCTGCCGCCTCCCTTTTGCCCTTGCCGACCCGGTTTTCTGTTGCTGCTCATGTTAGCAGCACCTGCCTATCGGTGTATCCTTGACCAC
>CAVPPH010000011.1:0-229756 GCA_963707275.1 uncultured Chloroflexia bacterium | reverse complement strand
TTGGGCGATGTGGTCGGTGGCCTGACGAAGAATCAGAAGCGTAGCGCTTATCCTTTGCAATTTCCATATCTGCGAGTTGCCAACGTTTATGCCAATCGACTGCAACTGGATGACGTGCAGATGATAGGCGTTCGCGAAACAGAATTGGACCGTGTTTTGCTGAATGAAGGCGACCTGCTCGTCGTTGAAGGCAACGGAAGTGTTGATCAAATAGGCCGCGTGGCTATTTGGAGCGGTAGCATTTCACCCTGCGTTCACCAGAATCACATCATCAAGGCTAGATTTGACCCGGCTGAGATTGCCCGGTTCACGTTGTATTGGTTGCTCTCCAAGAAAGGACGCGAGCAAATCACGATCGTGGCGAGTTCTACCTCTGGTTTGTACACCCTGAGTCTGTCCAAGGTGAGGGCGCTGATGGTCCCTCTGCCGCCTTTGGCTGAACAACACCGCATCGTCGCCGAGGTTGAGCGCCGATTGTCAGTGCTGCAGGAGGTGGAGGCCACCGTCGCTGCCAACCTGAAGCGGGCCGAACGCCTGCGCCAATCGATCCTCAAGCGGGCGTTCGAGGGCCGGTTGGTGCCGCAGGACCCGAACGACGTGCCGGCGTCAGTAGGGGCATGAATGGCGGCATGGCGACCTCACACAACGCGGTGACATTGCACCGCCATTCATGCCCCTACGGAAGCGCGCCGAACGCCTGCGCCAGTCGATCCTCAAACGGGCGTTCGAGGGCCGGTTGGTCCCGCAGGATGCGAACGACGTGCCGGCGTCAGTAGGGGCATGAATGGCGGCATGGCGACCTCACACAACGCGGTGACATTGCACCGCCATTCATGCCCCTACGAATCGTGACATCATGACACCACCGACCGCCAAACGCCGTCCCAATTCCATGCGGCACATAGACCACGATTACACGGCGCCCGGCGCATATTTCGTCACTATCTGTGCCCACGACCGGCAGATGCTCTTCGGCCAGATCGTTGAGGGCGTCATGGTGTTGAGCCCGTTGGGTGTGCTTGTTCAGGAATGTCTGCCGCATGTGTCAAAAAACCCCGCCGTCGTGAGGTTGGACATCTTCGTCGTGATGCCCAACCATGTCCATATTCTGCTCTGGATACTGGCGCAGCCAGAGGATCAATCCATGAACACACAGCGTCAATTCGCAAAACCCATCGTGGGATCGCTGTCCACGATCATCGGCACGTACAAGGCCGAAGTCAGCAGGCGAGCCAGGCGCGCCGGGTTGGCGCCAGCCGGACCGTTTTGGCAACGCAACTTCTGGGATAGAATTGTGCGCAACCAACGTGAGTTGAACAACATTCGCAATTATATCCAAACGAACCCGCTCCGATGGGATGTGGATCATTTGCATCCCGCGGCGCCCCCATAACTGTGACCGTAGGGGCATGAATGGCGGCGCGACATCCGCTCACAACGCGACGATTTCACGCCGCCGTTCATGCCCCTACGCCATGGTTCCGTGCGACCATCGCATCTCTTGCGGTCACTGCGTCAAATATGTCACCTTAAGGAATCAACTATGCTCTTTCCCATAGAACGCCTTCTTGCTGACCGCGGCACGCTGCTCTGCATTCGCCGCGACCAGACCATTCGCGAGGCACTAACCCTGATGGTGCAGCACGATTACAGCCAGTTGCCGGTCATTGACCACCAGGGTACGCTCCTTGGAATGATCTCAGATGAAACCATCAATCGCCGTTATCTGTACAGCGCCGGCGTAGTCACCTTGCTTGATCTGCCGGTGGATCACTGTGTTGTCAAGCCCACGATCCTAGCAAGAGATCGTGACATCTTCGAGGCCCTGGACCGATTACAAGATGTCTACGCGATAGTCATCGTTTCGGAGGACAATCGACCTGTTGGTATCCTTACCAGCTTTGACATGGCGCACTTCTTCCGGGACCTCACTGAGGACCTTCTTATTGTCGAGGACATCGAAACGTCTTTGCGCCAAATCGTGCAGGCCGTTTTGGATACTGACGAGGCCCTAGACTTCGCGCTCATCGCGGAGTTCGGTGAGAACAAGGGCAATCCGGGGGTTCCTAGAAAAGCATTCGACCGGTTGGGGTTTGCCGACCTGATGTTTCTCATCAAGCATGACGCAAATTGGCGGTATTTCGAGAAGATCCTTGAGCCCCAACAACTCTTTTGGCAGTATCTCGATCAGGTGCGTGAGAACCGCAATCAGCTTGCCCACTTTCGCGGCAAGCTCGACGCGCTACAACACAATCTGCTAACAGAAGTTCAGAACTGGTTGGCCATGCGGCCCAATCTCCCAGAGTACCGCCCAGCCAAGATTCACCAGAAGGACATCAAGGCGGCTGAGGAAATCCGGCGCCGTGTCGGATCCAGCAAGTATGACGCACTGCGCGACTACCTGGAAGCGAAGCGGCTTGATGGGGAAACCAGGATCGGCATTACCTTTCCCATTATTGAAAAGTTGATCGGGGAAGACCTTCCTGATTCCGCTCGCAACCATCGCACCTGGTGGGCCAACTACTATGGAAACAATCAGGCGAAGGCCTGGCTCGAAGCCGGGTGGCTTGTTGACGGCGTCGAAATGTCGCAGGAAGAGGTTAACTTCCGTCAGTCCCGCGTGGCACTTTATCCGGTGGTATTTGAAAGGCTCCTGCGCGATTTGAAATCAGAGCGTCCAGGAATTACCCATGGCACCAGGGTTTCGCTTGACAACTGGTACTCTTTCAGCGCTGGTAAACCAGGCTTCAGCCTGGCATGGGTTCTACCAAAGGAACAGGTTCTACGCGTGGAACTGTACATCGACACGCCGGATAAGCAAGCGAACAAGGAAGCTTTGGACACCCTGATGGCTCAACGGGCAGACATCGAGCGGCGAATTGGAAAACCGCTCACTTGGGACAGGCTCAATGACAACCGCGCCAGCCGCATCTCAGTGACCCGTCCATTCGACGTTGCTGATCCCATGGCAGATCGCGACGTGGCGATACGCTGGGGTGTCGAGACAATGGTGGCTTTCTATGACGTATTTGGCTCGCGATTAGGCAATCTCTAACCCATGTCCACCAACCACTCCGCCACCATCGTCCAGCGTCTTTGGAACTACTGCAACGTCCTGCGCGACGACGGCGTTTCCTACGGCGACTACGTCGAACAGCTCACCTACCTGCTCTTCCTCAAGATGGACGACGAGCAGGCGCGGCTGCTGGGCAAGCCCAGCGCCATCCCCGCCGGCCTCAGCTGGGCGAGTCTGGTCGAGCTCAGCGGCGACGAACTGGAGATCCACTACCGCCACATCCTGGCCGAGTTGGGCAAGGGCAGCGGCCTGATCCCCACCATCTTCCGCAAGGCGCAGAACAAGGTGCAGGATCCGGCCAAGCTGCGCCGGCTGATCACCCTGATTGACGAAGAGACCTGGGTCGGGCTTGGCATCGACGTCAAGGGCGACATCTACGAGGGGCTGCTGGAGAAGAACGCCCAGGACATCAAGTCAGGCGCCGGCCAGTACTTCACGCCGCGGCCGCTCATTCAGGCCATGGTGGACGTGGTGCAGCCGCAGCCGGGGCAGACCATCTGCGACCCGGCGGCCGGCACCGGCGGCTTCCTGCTGGCAGCCCACGATTACGTGCAGGGACACAGCACGCTGGATCGCGACCAGCAGCGCTTCCTGCGCAACGACACCCTGCACGGCTGGGAGATCGTGGACAACACTGCCCGCCTGTGTGTCATGAACCTCTACCTGCACGGCATCGGCGGCGACAACGACCGCAGCCCGATCCGCGTCGACGACAGCCTGGCGTCTGATCCTGGCCAGCGTTTCAACGTGGTGCTGACCAATCCGCCCTTCGGCAAGAAGAGCAGCGTCACCTACGTCACCGACGAGCGGCGAGGTCAAACGCGAAGTCGCAGACTGTGGTGCGCGACGATTTCTGGACCAGCACCAGCAACAAGCAGCTCAACTTCGTCCAGCACGTCAAGACGATCCTCAAGATTCACGGCAAGGCGGCCGTAGTCGTGCCCGACAACGTGCTCTTCGAGGGCGGCGCCGGCGAGACCGTTCGGCGCAAGTTATTACACGAATGCGACGTGCACACCTTGCTGCGCCTGCCGACCGGCATCTTCTACGCGCAGGGCGTCAAGGCCAACGTCCTCTTCTTCGACCGCAAGCCGGCTAGCGAGACTCCCTGGACGCGCGAAGCTGTGGATCTACGATCTGCGCACCAACAAGAACTTCACCCTCAAGCAGAACCCGCTGGCGAGGGCCGACCTGGATGAATTCCTCGCTTGCTACAACCCAGGCAACCGACACGAGCGCGCTGCAACCTGGTCAGAGGACGACCCCGACGGTCGCTGGCGGCGCTACACCTACGATGAACTGCTGGCGCGCGACAAAGTCAACCTCGACATCTTCTGGCTGCGCGACGAAAGCCTGGAGGACACGGCCAACCTGCCCGACCCCGACGTGCTGGCGCAGGAAATCATCGAGGACCTGGAAGCGGCGCTGGCGCAGTTCAGCCTGATCGCGGATCAACTTGAGGGATAAGGCATCACGCCTGCGATATAGACGCGTCCTCAACGGGACTGTGGTGTTCACTGCTGGTCATCGAGAAGTTCTTCCAACGCAGGCGCGCGGCCTACCCAGCGTTGTACTTCGTTGCCGCTGGCATCAAACAGGATAAAGGTCGGTGTCACCTCGAAGCCCACGCTGTCGCCGTACTCGCGAATCCGGGAATCCATCACGTCCAGCGTGACGACCGTGCCGGCGGTCCATTCTTCGTCGAGCCGCTCCACGAGCGGCCGGTTCTGTACACAGGCCAGTCAGTAGTTGGAGTAAAACTCGATCAGCGTTGGCTCACCAGCGGTTTCCAGCGAACGACGAATGTCTTCGGGCGTGTTATAGCCGGCTGTAGAGACTTGCCCTGAGATAAGAACGTAGGCGACGAACACAGCCAGCAGCCCGCTCCACACCGCCCAGGGACGCCAGGTAACATGTCGCCAGACCAGGATCACCGCCGCGACGGTGAAGACGATCAGGGGAAGGATCAGGAAGGAGAAGCGGTTGGCAATCTGAAAAAGCAACATGGTTGCATGGTCTCAAGAACGAGCCAGCACAAAAGCTGTGCTGGCTTGCCACGCAACCGGCCGGTTGAGAAGTTGGCCCCGGAACAGGTCGTAAACTTTTGCCAACTCGTCCTGACTCAGGCGGCTGCGCAGGTGATCGGCATAGCTGGGGCGCGATGGGCCGGGCGCTGTGCTGGCGGTGAACCAGCGCGCCAGCACCTCCGCGGTTACCTGCAGGTCGCTGCTCTCGCGTTCGATCTCGACTACGACCTGTAGCCCAGCCGCGCTCGAAGGCCGCTCGCAGGTCATCCTCGTCCCAGTTGACCATCGGGTCGTCAGGTTGACTGTAGATCGCTTCCTCGGCTTGCATTACCCGCCCCGTGAGGTCGTCGCTCAGCGCAGTCAGGTCGACCAGTTTGTACAGCCGCTGGGTGCGACTGGGCACCGTTTCTGCCAGACTGATGACGCCCGTGTCGGCCAGCAGAGAAGCGAGCATTGTCGCCGCGGCGGCTTTGTCGGGGTAGCGAGTCGAGCGCGTTGCGGCCCACGATCGCGTCGAAGACCAGAGGGGAAGAGATCGGAGGTCGGAGGTCGGAGGCCAGTAGGATGGGCAGGTCTGCCAGGCTGCCTTCGATCACCGTGGGACGCTCGATTTCAGGCAGGCGCTCGGCTTGCTGGCGCAACGCGTCGGCGTCCTGTCCGCTGCGAGCCAGCGTTACGACGCCGCCCTCCGGCGCGCGCCGCAGCGCTTCCCAGGTCAACAGCCCGCTGCCGGCGTTGAGGTCCAGCAGCAGATGATGGCGCTGCACGCGCGCGGCGTCCAGCACCCGGTCGCGCACCACGGCCAGCCGCTGGCCCGCGCCGCTGACGGTGCGCTCCAGCCATTGATCGCGGCCACGCGCCGCACGCTCGCCGGTGAAGGTCAGCACCTCGGGCGGGCCGACGCCCTCGCCCTCGATCATCGCGGCCAGTTGCGCCTCCCGGCGACGCACGACCTGCAGCCGGATCTCCCTTTCGTAGCCCTGATCACCCGGCTTGTAGAAAATCTTGCCCTGCATCGCCTCGGGCAGGTACTGCTGCGCCACCCAGTGGTCGCGGTAGGCGTGCGGGTAGAGGTAGCCCTCGCCGTGGCCGAAACCCTCCTTGTCGCGGTTGCCGTCGCGCAGGTGGGTCGGCACCTCGGCGTCCCGCTCCTGTTCCACCACGCCCAGCGCGTCGAAGAAGCCCATCGATGAGTTGGATTTCGGCGCGGTGGCAAGATAGAGCGTCGCCGTCGTCAGATGAAAGCGGCCCTCTGGCAGTCCCACCCGGTCGAACGCCTCGGCGGCGGCCACCACGACCCGCAGCGCGTTGGGATCGGCCAGCCCCACATCCTCGCCGGCGAAGATCAACATACGGCGGAACATGAAGCGCGGATCTTCGCCCGCGTAGACCATCTTGGCCAGCCAGTAGAGCGCCGCGTCGGGATCCGAGCCGCGCAGCGACTTGATGTAGGCGCTGATGGTGTCGAAGTGGTAGTCGCCCTCCTTGTCATACAACACCGCGCGCTGCTGGATGCTCTCTTCGGCGACGGAGAGGGTGACGTGGATGACACGGTGATCCTGACTCGCCGGTTCCGTGGATAGGCGAGCAGTATCTGCCAACTGATTACTAATCACTGACGACTGATCACTGGCTGGCGGGGTCGTCTCGACAGCCAGTTCCAGCGCGTTGAGCAGGGCACGCGCGTCGCCGTTGGCGACGTTGACGAGATGCGCCAGCGCGTCGTCGTCGATGATCACGTTGAGCTTGCCGTAGCCGCGCTCCGGATCAGCCAGCGCCTGGCGAGCGATCGCGTAGAGATCCTCCTCGGTCAGCGGCTTGAGCTGGAAGATGCGGCTGCGGCTGACCAGCGGGCGGTTGACGCTGAAATAGGGGTTCTCGGTGGTTGCGCCGATCAGCACCACTGTGCCGTTCTCCACATGCGGCAGCAGGGCATCCTGCTGCGCCTTGTTGAAGCGATGCACCTCGTCCACGAAGAGAATGGTTTTGCGGCCATACAGGCCGCGCTGGCTCTCGGCGGCGTCGATGGACTCGCGGATGTCCTTGACGCCGGCCAGCACTGCGTTGAGCGCGATGAAATGCGCGCTGGTGGTGTTGGCGATGACGCGCGCCAGGGTGGTCTTGCCGGTGCCGGGCGGGCCGTAGAAGATCACGCTGCTGAGCTGGTCAGCCTGTATGGAGCGCCGTAGCAGACGACCCGGTCCGACGATGTGATCCTGGCCGATGTACTCGTCCAGCGTGCGCGGCCGCATACGCGCAGCCAACGGTTGTTCGCTGTCGATCAGTTTCTGGCGTTGATGGTCAAAGAGATCGGGGCTTGCCATGCAGCTATTGTAGCACAAAACCGGGCGACCTGGGGGATCGGCGAGGACGAACTGGCGCTGGTCGTTATCTGGCGAAGCCACTTCGATGCGAGTGTTGTCTGCCGGGAAGGAGACCGGTCTTGCAGGCGCATGCAACGTGAACTGCAGCAATGACGCCTCACGACTCGACAGACAGAAGGTTGAGCCTGCCACTTTCCTGGTCTATCGACAGCCGTGTACCGGTTTGACAGAGCCATCGATGAACAGTAAACTACCACCGTTCCATGACTGATCGGTAACCGTGAGAAAACTTCGTCGGGCTCTGCGACGCCAGACCTCGTCCATCAACCTGCCCGGCTCGTGACGCACGTAGACCAGTGCTGCTCAGGCTTGCGAAACTAGGTCGCGGCAACACAGCATCAAGCAAAATACAGTGTCTTCGCCGGGAGACGGATACCTGCGCCATCACCCAAATGTCGTCTTGTCAGGAGACCAGCATTCAATGACTGCCAAATCCAATGCCGTCGTCAACGCGGTGAAAGCGTCTTGGCTGCCGCTTGTCATCATCGTCCTGGCCCAGCTTCAGATGGGCATCAACATCAACGCCCTGCCGGTGTCGTTGGGGCCGATCATCGAGGACATCAACGCCCCTGCCACCTCGGTGGCTACGGCGTTGGTGCTTGTACTCGCTGTTCGTGGCCGCCTTCGTCATGCTGGGCGCCAAGATCGGCAAGATGTTCGGCGAGCGGCTGGTCTTCCAGATCAGCGCGCTGGTGCATGGCGGCGCCATGGCCCTGATGGCCGTCAGCATCAGCGCTGAGATGATGAATACGGCGCAGGCCATCGCCGGCATCGCCGCGGCTGCATTGGTGCCTACGCTGGTGGTGCTGATCGCCGCCAACTATCGCCAGCGCCAGCAGGAGCAGGCGCTGGGCATCCTGGCCGCCATTCCGGCGGTCGCCAGCGGGCTGACCTTTCTCGTGGCCGGCTTCATCGCCACGGCGCTGAACTGGCGCGTGTCGTTTGGGCTGATCTTCTTCCTATCGATCGCGGTGTTCCTCCTCAGCTTCCGCCTGAAGCCCATCCCTCGCTCGCAGGGCATCCGCATTGACTTCGTGGGCGTGGTGCTGTCCGCACTGGCCATTGCCTGTATCCTCTTCGGCTTCAACAACCTGAACACCTGGGGCCTGCTGCTGGCGAAAGATGCCGCGCCGGTCTCCTTGTTCGGCCTGTCGCCGGCGCCGTTTCTGATCGCGCTGGGTATCGTCTTTGGCCAGGCCTTCTTCGTCTGGTCGGAGCGCCGCGTGGCCGACAAGAAGACGCCTCTCTTGGCGCCGGAGGTGTTCGACTCGACAGAGGAGCGCGCCGCAGTGATCGCCTTCCTGGTGGCCGGCGGCATTAGCGCAATTGTCAGCTTCCTGATTCCCCTGTACATCCAGATCGTCCAGGGCGGCACGCCCCTTTTTACGTCGGTGGCGATCGTTCCCTACGCGTTGGCGGTGGCCGCCGCTGCCATCCTCTCGGTGCGGCTCTATGACCGGCTCACCCCGCGCCGCCTGGGCGTGATCTCCTTCAGTTTGATCACGGTCGGCGCGACTCTGCTGGCTTTCACGGTCAGCAACGAATGGAAGACGCCAGCCGTGATCCTTGGTCTGATGATCGTCGGTCTCGGCGAGGGCACGATGTTGACGCTGCTGTTCAACGTGCTGGTCTCGGCCTCGCCCAAGGAGCTGGCCGGCGACGTGGGTGCGCTGCGCGGGGTGGTCAACAACGTCTCGTCGGCCCTGGGTGCGGCCTTCTCCAGCGTGGTGGCGGTGGGCCTGCTGAGCTTTTTCATCCTCAGCGCCTTCAACCTATCGGACCTGCCACCGATACTGCGCTATGAGATCAACTTCGATAAGATCGACTTTGTCAGCAACGATCAGCTCAAGACGGTGCTCAGCCAGACGTCGGCGACGCCGGCTGAAGTGGACGTAGCGGTGCTGATCAACGCTTCAGCGCGCCTGCGCGCGCTGAAGGCCACGTTCCTGATCGTGGCCTTCATTTCCTTGCTGTCGATCTTCCCATCGTTGAAGTTGCCTGGCTACACGCCGGGCGAGCTGGAGGTCGAGGAGTTGATCATAGACCATCCTCCGGGATCCGTGCTTGCGTAAAAATCATCCAATCTCATAACGTACCCCTTGTCGAATCATCTGGAGACATGAGCCATGACACAAGCAAGTGATACGGCGCGGGCCTACTCCCGCACCAGCGGCGACAAATTCCTGCGAGAGCTCTTTGAGATGCTACGCATTCCCAGCCTCAGCGGCGACCCGGCCCACGCCGGCGACATCCGCCGCATGGCCGAGTGGCTGGAGGCGCACCTGGCCGGCCTGGGCCTGGACCGGGTCGAAATCATGGAGACGGCCGGCCATCCCGGTGGTCTACGGCGAGTGGCTGGGCGCCGGGCCGGACAAGCCCACGGTGCTGGTCTACGGCCACTACGACGTGGTGCCGGCCGAGCTGGCCGACGGCTGGGACAGCGATCCCTTCGAGCCGGTGGTCAAGGACGGCAAGATCTACGCCCGCGGCGCCACCGACGACAAGGGCCAGCTCTTCATCCACGTCAAGGCGCTGGAGGCGTACCTGAAAACCAGCGGCGCGGCCCCGGTCAACGTCAAGCTGTTGCTGGAGGGCGAGGAGGAGGTTTCGTCGCCCAACCTGAGGCCTTTCATCGTCGAACACCTGGAGATGCTGCGAGCCGATGTAGCCGTGATCAGCGACACCTCCATGCGCAGCATCGAGGAGCCGGCCATCATGCACAGCCTGCGCGGCATGACCTACATCGAGGTCGAGGTGCACGGCCCGCGCGACGACCTGCACAGCGGGCTGTGGGGCGGCGCGGTCCATAACCCCGCCCAGGCGTTGGCCGAGATTCTCGCCAAAATGTTCAACCCTGACCACAGCATCGCGGTGCCCGGCTTCTACGACGACGTGGTTCCGCTGAGCGCCGAGGAACGGGCCATGATCGCCAAGACCGACCTCAGCGAGGCGCAGTACATGGCGTCGACCGGCGTGCCGGCCGTCTGGGGCGATGCGGCTTACAACATCCGCGAGCGCATCTCCGCCCGGCCCACGCTGGACGTCAACGGCCTGTGGAGCGGCTGGTCGGGGCCTGGCCCCAAGACCATCGTGCCCGCCAAGGCCGGCTGTAAGTTGAGCTGCCGGCTGGTGGGCAACCAGGACCCGCACAAGATCTACAAGCAGTTGAAGGCGTACATCGAGTCGCTGGCCCCGCCCGCCGTCACCGTCGAGGTCCGGTTGATCACCACCGGCAAGCCGGCGCTCTTCCCCTTCGACACCCCGGCCATGCAGGCAGCCGCGCGCGCCTACGCCGCCGGCTGGGGCGCGGAGCCGCTCTTCACCCGAGGCGGCGGCAGCATCCCCGTGGTGGCCGACATCGCCGACCTGATGGGCATCCCGGTGGTGCTGATGGGCTTCGGCCTGGACGACGACGGCCTGCACTCGCCCAACGAGCGCTATAGCATCGAGATGTTCCAGCGCGGCATCGAGACGACGATCGTCTATCTTGAGGAGTTGGCGCACCTGTAAAGGACGATGCACCCATGAGCAGCGCATTTTTGAACGAGCTTGAAGAGCGCTTCCTGCGCTACGTCAAGATCGACACCACGGCCGATCCAACCTCGCCGACATCGCCCAGCACGGCCATCCAGTTCGATCTGCTCAATCTGCTGGTGGATGAGCTGAAACAGATCGGCGTCGAGGACGTGAGTCTGACCGACTACGGCGCGGTGCTGGCGACCATCCCGGCGACGGTGCAGGCCGATGTGCCCACCATCGCCCTGTTGGCCCATGTGGACACGGCGCCCCAGTTCTCCGGCGCCAACGTCAAGCCTAATGTCCATCGCAATTACAGCGGCGAGGATATCGTGTTGCCCGACGATCCCAGCCAGGTGCTGTCGCCCCAAGCGCTGCCCTATCTGGCGCAGAAAGTGGGCGACGACATCGTCACCGCCTCCGGGACGACGCTGCTGGGCGCGGACGACAAGGCGGGCGTCGCCATCATCATGGCCGCGGCACGCCACCTGCTGCAGAACCCGGACCTGCCGCACGGCCCGATCCGCATCGGCTTCACGCCCGACGAGGAAATCGGCCGCGGCGTGCATGCCAGCCTGCCGGGTGATCTCAAGGCCGACTTCGCCTACACGCTGGATGGCGCGCACCTGGGTGAGATCGTCTATGAGACCTTCTCGGCCGACGGGGCCAAAGTGACCGTCAAGGGCGTGTCGATCCACCCCGGTTGGGCCAAGGACAAGCTGGTCAACGCCGCGCACCTGGCCGCCAAGATCGTGGATACCTTGCCCCAGGCCACACTGACGCCGGAGACGACCTCTGGCCGCCAGGGCTTTCTGCACATCGTAGGCATGAAGGGGTCCGCGGCCGAGATGACCATCGACATCATCCTGCGCGACTTCGAACGCGAGCTCCTGGCTGCGCAAGGTGATCTGCTCAACAAGGTATGCGCGGCCGTGCAGGCCGGCGAGCCGCGCGCCCGGATCACTTGCACGATCACGCCCCAGTATCGCAACATGCGTTATTGGCTGGAGGATGACATGCGCCCAGTGGAACTGGCGCGCGAGGCCTGCCGGCAGATCGGCGTCGAGCCGTTCTCCGTGCCCGTGCGCGGCGGCACCGACGGCTCGCGGCTGACCGAGCTGGGGGTGCCCACCCCCAACGTGTTCACCGGGATGCAGGAGATCCACGGACCGCTGGAATGGGTCAGCCTGCAAGATATGGCGGCCGCGACCGAGGTGTGCATCAAGCTGGTGCAGCTATGGGCCGCGGCCGGGCCGGGCGAGCCGAAACCGCAACACGGTCCGGAGTCGCCGGCCGATACGGGCGCAGCCGTCGATTGGACGGATGCAATATAAGATCGCTTGAGTGGAGGCTACAATGACCGCAGGAGCTGCCGCCGCAGGGCCGGGCAAACCATCATTCATGGACAAGCTGCTGGACACCGTCGAGCGGGTAGGCAACAAGGTGCCCCATCCGGTGCTGATGTTTTTCTATCTTATTATCGGTGTCATCGTCCTGTCAGCCATCTTGTCGTTGCTGGGTGTCAGCGTCACCGAACAAGTCGCCGTGCCGGTGCCGGTGGAGGCGACGCCCGACTTCTACGAGGACGTTAGCGAATACACGCTGTCGGGAATTGGGACCAAAGATGTCGACTACGTGATCCAGGAACGGACCATCACCATCAACAGCCTTCTGAGCATCGATGGCATCCGCTTCCTGTTTACGTCCTTCGTTCCGAACTTCCAGGGCTTTGGCGCGCTGGCCGTCACGCTCATCGCCATGATGGGCGCGGGCGCGGCCGAGGTCGCCGGGCTGATGGCCGCGCTGATCCGCAAGCTGGTCAAGGTCGCCCCGCGCGTGCTGATCGCCTACCTCATCGTCTTTGTCGGCGTGCTGTCGAGCGTTGCATCGGACGCGGGCTACCTGATCCTGATTCCGCTGGGCGCGGCGGCCTTCCTGGCCGTTGGGCGGCACCCGATCGCCGGCCTCGCGGCCGGCTTTGGCGGTGTCGCCGCCGCATTCATGGCGAACCTGATCCCGACGCCAACGGATGCCATGCTGTTCGAGATCACCAACGAAGCCATCGGGCTGATCGGCGGCACGCCGATCTCCATCACGGCCGACTACTTCTTCCAGGCCGTCTCGGCCATTCTGCTGACCGTGATCATCGGGTTCGTCATCGTGCGTGTCGTCGAACCGCGCCTGGGCAAGTATGACCCGTCGGAAGCGGGCGATCCCGAACAGGCGGCGGCTGCCGACGAAATCGATCCGGCCCTCGAAGCCCGCGGGCTGCGCTGGGCTGGGCTGGCCTTCCTGGTCGTGCTGGGCGTCGTGCTGCTCGCCACCCTGCCGCCGGGCGCGCCGCTGCGCGATCCCGAAACAGGCTCGATCATCGGCCAGACGCCCTTCATGAGCAGCCTGCTCTTCATCGTGATGCTGTGCTTCTTCATCCCCGGCGTGGCCTTTGGCGCGGCGACCGGCAAGTACAAGGGACGCCAACGACGTCATCGCCGCGGTTGTCAAAACCTTTGCGGGCCTGGGCGGCCTGATCTTCATGCTGCTGATGATCAGCCAGTTCATTGCTTACTTCAACTACTCCAACATGCCGAGCTTCATCGCCACCGTACTGGCCGAATGGCTGGGACAGGCCGGCATTCCGGCGATCCCGCTGTTGATCGGCTTCGTCCTGGTGATCGTCGTGCTCGACTTCATCATACCTGGCTCGCTGGCCAAGTGGGCGATCTTCGCACCCATCTTCGTGCCGCTCTTCATCCGGCTAGGCGTGCCGGCGCAGACCGTGTTCGCCGCCTACCGCGTCGGCGACTCGCCGATCAACACGCTCACGCCGTTGATGGTGTACTTCCCGGTGATCGTCGTCTTCGCCCAGCGCTATCAGAAGAAATCGGGTGTTGGGTCGCTGGTGGCGCTGATGCTGCCCGTTGCGGCCGTTGTTCTGATCGCCTGGCTGGTCATCCTCATCCTGTGGTTCGTGTTGGGGATCCCGCTTGGGCCGGGATACCCGGTGCGACTGTAAGAGCGCCAGTGGATGTTGCCGCCTGAATTCCAGATTCCGCCGCTCTTCGCCTACTTCGCCTCTGTTCCTGTGGGCGCTGAGCGGCGCCATCGTCGGCATGCATAAACGCTACGACCTGGCCGGCGTCTTTGTGATCGCCTTGCTGGCGGCGACCGGCGGCAGCACGCTGCGTGACGGCCTCTTCCTGCAGACGATGCCGCCCGTGCTCACCAATGGCTGGTACCTCATCATTACCATGCTCGCCACCATCGCGGTCGGCTTCTTCCGTCGACCGGATCGCCCGCATGACGTTGGTGGATCGAACCTGATCAACGTGATCGATGCGCTCGGCGTGCCGGCCTTTGCCGTCATCGGGATGCAGCTCTCCCTGGCTGCTGAGGTGCCGCTACCCGGCGTGGTGCTGATCGGCATGGTCAATGGCTTCGGCGGCGGCATCCTGCGCGACCTGATGGTTGGCGATACGCCGGTCGTCCTCAAGCCGGGCAGGTTTTACCTGTCGGCCGCGTTCGTCGTGTGCATCCTGTTCGTGGTGCTGGAGGTCTACCTGCACGTCGCTGCGACCATCGCAGCCTGGATCGTCATCGGCCTGTTCTTCACCATCCGGGTGCTGGCGATACGCTATGACTGGCGGACACAGGCGGTGCTGCCGGACACGGAAGCGCGATGAACGATTTTCGACACACAAGGGTGCGCGTGAGTGGAATCGGCCTGCTGGTGGCGCTGCTGACGCGCTTCGCCGAGGCGCTCATCCAGTCTGAGCGAGAGAACAAGGAGCGGTTGCACGGGCACCTCAGCCGAGCCCACGCGAAGATCGCTGGCGACGACGCCGGCGCCGTCCAGGCCCGCCCCACTGAGCCACCCGCCGCTGAGGAGGAGCACCCCTGACAAATGACTTCGTAGCGGTCGTCGGGATCGCAGCGTTCGCGGCAGGCCTGACCTATCTCGGCGCGCCGGTGGCCGAAAGATTCGATGTCTCACATAAAGTAGTCAGCGCTGCGCTCCAATTCGCCGCCGGGATCATCACGGCGCTCGTTGCGTTCACCCTGATGCCGCCCGCGGTGCGCGGCGGCCAGTACGGGTGGATCGTCCTGGCGTTCTTCATCGGCGGCGTGCTCTACATCGTGCTGGAGTACGCCTCGACGCGCGTGTTGGCCCGCCGGCCCTCGGCCGAAGACGGCCCCACCTCGTTGGGTCTGTACATCGGCATCCTGGCGGACCTGCTGATCGACGGCATGGTAATCGGCATCGGATCCACGCTGACTCTTCGGACGGGGCTGCTGTTGGCGCTGGGCCTGGCAATCAGCACGGCGCCGCTGGCCTTTGTCACTATTTCAACAGCCAAACAACAAGGCATGGCAAGAGAGCGTCGCCGATTGTTGTCTATTCTGTTCATGGTGGCTATGACCGGCGGCGCTCTGCTGGGCTTTCTGGTATTGCAAAATCAGTCGCTGGATCTCAGATTCGTGTTGGCAGCTCTGGCATCCGGATTCTTGACCACAACCATCGTCCAAGGTATCATTCCAGAAGCGAATCGCGAAGGCGAGCCGGGGTTCGCCGGCGTGCTGTACATCGGTGGGTTGTCTCTCTATGCAATCATGTCCCTGGCGTTGAAATAACCTCAACCGCAACGCCAGCATCGCAACACGAAAGGATTACCACACTATGCGTTCCCTATCGAAGATCGGTGTTCTGTTGTTCGTTCTTGCCCTGGCGCTGGCGGCATGCCAACCCGGCACCCTGCCGATCGAAGCACCTGACGCCGCTCCGGATGCGGCTCCGGTCGCCGCGTTCGACCTTGCCGGCACCAACTGGACTTTGAGTTCACTGGACGGCGCGTTGCCGCTGGCAGATGTCCTGGTCACTCTGGACTTCGGGGCGGATGGCACGGTGTCTGGCTCCGACGGCTGCAATCGGTTCAGCACCAGCTACACGCAGGACGGTTCCAGCCTGACCATCGACCAGCCCATGGCTTCAACCATGATGGCCTGCGAGGAGCCGGTCATGAACCAGGCCGCGGCCTATTCGGCTGCATTGGCAGCCACGACCGGCTTTCTGGGCAGTGAGCGACAACTGGTGCTGCGCGATGGCGACCAGATCCTGGCGACCTTTGTCGCCACTACAGAAGCTGAGGGCGAAACCGGCGAAGCGCCAGCTGCAAGCGCAGCTCTGGCCGGTACAAGCTGGACCCTGAACACGCTGGGCGACGCCGCGGTGCTGGCTGATGTATCGGTCACGGTGACGTTTGGCGCGGACGGCACGCTGTCCGGGTCAGACGGCTGCAACCAGTTCAACACGACCTATACTGAGGACGGCGACAGCCTCACGGTCAACCAGCCGGGCGCTTCGACGATGATGGCCTGCGAGGATGCGGTGATGGCCCAAGCGACGGCGTTCATGACCGCGCTGGCTGCCACCACGACCTTCAGCGTTGCCGACGGCCAACTGGCCCTCAGCGACGGCAGCCAGACGCTGGCGACCTTCGATGCCGCCTCATCGGATCTGACCGACACGGCGTGGGATGTGGTGAACTACAACAACGGCCGGGAAGCTGTCGTCGGCATGCTGGTGGACACAGAGGTCACCGCCTACTTCGATACTGAAGGCACCGTGACTGGCAACGCCGGCTGCAACCAGTACTTTGCTGAATACAGTGTGGATGGCAATGCCATTTCGATCGGCATGCCCGGCGTCTCCATGCGGTTCTGCCCCGAACCCGAAGGCGTGATGGATCAGGAAACCGAGTATCTGGCTGCCCTGCAAAGCGCTGCCACTTACAGCATCCGCGGCGATATGCTGGAGATGCGCACGGCCGCAGATCAGATGGCGGTTTTGATGACCCGGCGGGCCATCGTGGATCTGCCAGAGCCTGCGCCAGAGCCGTCGACGCCCACCGGCGTCGTGACCGGCGCGCAGGCGCTCAACATCCGCACCGGTCCCGGCACGGCCTTCCCGGTGATCGGCGTCGCCCGCAATGGCGATGTCGGCGAGATCGTTGGTCGCAGCGCCGACGGTAACTGGTGGGTCGTTTCGGTCCCGTCTGCGCCCGGCGGCGTTGGTTGGGTATCGGCCAGTTTCGTGACTGCAACCAATGCCGACGATGTCCCGGTGATTGAGTCGCCGCCGTTGCCGCCCACACCCACACCGCGGCCGGCGACGCCAACTCCTGCGCCCGCTCCGACAGCGACTCCACTGCCGCTGGCAACGCCCACCACCGAGATCGCGTTCTGGGCCGACCGGACAACCATCGATCAAGGGCAGTGCGCCACCATCAACTGGTCCGTGCAGAACGTCCAGGCAGTTTGGGTCTACCCGCAAGGCCAGGCGTATAACCGATTCCCGCGTGCCGGACAGGGCAACGAGGTCGTCTGCCCGCCCGTCACAACCACCTATGAGATGCGCGTACAGATGCGCGACGGCTCGACCCAATTCCGTCAGGTAACGATCAATGTCAATCCCGCTCCCCCGCCGCCGCCAACCAACTCGCTGTCGGGAACCCGCTGGAATGTGGTGAACTACAACAACGGTCGCCAGGCGGTGATCACGCTGATCGGCGGCACGGCCATCAGCATGAACTTCGGCGCGGATGGGCAGGTGACCGGCACGGCTGGCTGCAACAGCTACTTTGCCTTCTATCAAGTGAACGGCAACAACATCACTGTCGGACAGCCCGGCTCGACCTCACTGTTCTGTCCTGAACCGGAGGGAGTCATGGCACAGGAGGCCGAGTTCCTGGCTGCGCTGCAATCGGCAACCACCTTCAGTATCAACGGCAACACGCTGGATATGCGCACGACTGGCGATCAAATCGCCATCGTCGCCACACGCGCACCGTAACTGGCCAGGCGTTTGGCTCAACAATAGACAGGCTGATCTGGCAGCGCATTAGCCAGGTTTAGCGAATACACGTTTGCTCAAGCGGTGCGGTTAGGACATGGTATGTTCCAACCGCACCGCTTTCATTATGCCAGGCGCTAATCTGGTCTGAACCTTCTGCTGGTCGTCAAGGTGGGTAGTGAGTGTCTGGTGTATCGACCTGCGCCACTGTCTGTCAGAAGGTTGCTATGCGTACGATTGTCTTAAAGATGTCCTTTCTCATATTCGCGCTGGCTGGCGCGGTGTTGGCGGGCTGCCAACAACCGGCGGATCCAATTGCCGTTCCGGTTGCATTGCCAACCAGGGCGCCAGTGGTCACGAAAACCAGCGCGCCGGCTGTCGCAGGAGTCCTCGTCGCGACTGGAACCATGGGCAGCGCGCGGGCGGCCCACACGGCGACCACGCTACCGGATGGGCGCGTGCTGGTGGCTGGCGGATTCATGCGCGAGGAGAACAGCGCCGCGGACGCGGAGGTCTACGACCCTGTGACGGGCATGTTCGCCGCGACCGGGCCAATGCTGACACCCCGTCACAGCCACACCGCCACGCTGCTGGCCGACGGCAGGGTTGTGCTGGCCGGCGGCTACGACGCGCAGGGAGAGTACCTCAAGAGCGCGGAAGTCTACGACCCGGCCAGCGGCACGTTTGCTTCGGCCAGCCCTATGACCAGTGCGCGGGCCAACCATCAGGCCGTATTGCTGCAAGACGGCCGCGTGCTGCTCATCGGCGGCGTCGGCACGGGCTGGACCTTCCTGTCCAGCACCGAGTTGTACGATCCTGCCAGCGCGGCCTTCACTCCTACGGGTTCGATGAGTTTCCCACGCGAAAGCCACGCGGCGGTGCGGCTGGCAGATGGTCGCGTCCTGGTCGTCGGCGGGCATCAGGGCCGGCGGGAGGCCATCGAACTGTACACCAGCGCGGAAATCTACGATCCAGTCAGCGGGTCGTTTGCGCCAGCCGGCGATCTGGCAATCCGCCGCCACAAGCACGATGCCGTGCTGTTGACTGACGGACAGGTGCTGATTACCGGCGGAACCGATGAACGGGATAACCGCGGTGTCTACACCAGCACGGAGATCTATGATCCGAACAGCAGCGCCTTCCGCGCTGGCGAAGACATGCAACGGCCGCGCTACAAGCACAACGGTACGTCGCTGCTGCTGCCTGACGGACGGGTGCTGCTGGCGGGAGGCGCAACGCAGGCCGAAGTGTACGACCCGCAGACCGACGCGTTTACGCTGGTCGGTGGCGAGGCGCGTATGGTGGGCCAGTTCTCGGCCAGCGCGCTCCTGCCCGACGGCCGCGTGCTGATCACCGGCGGATACGGCGAGAACCGCGGCCCGCAGACCAGCGCCTGGATTTATCAACCGTGAGCGACGCGGCGATAATGTCCACGCCGCGTACGCCGCGGAAACTTTCATTGACCTGGCTGGCGGGAAATAATGCCGGGCAAGGCGAGCCGCGCTGGCCGCGAAGTTGTGCGGAATTCGTTTGAACCGGAAGATGAGGTGTGAAATGAACAAGGGTACGCAGTCACTGGACGGAGATTCGCAGATCCTGACGGTCGCCGGCGGCGCGGACCGCTTCGGCGAACATCGCGGACTTGGCATCAGCGTCATTGCTTTCAAAGTTGTGCCGCAGGACAGCAGCGGCCTGCTCGTCATCGAGAATACGTTTCACGCCAAGGGCGGACCGGCGCGGCACCTCCACTATCATCAGGACGAGTGGTTCTATGCGGTTGAAGGGGAGTTCATCATCGAGGTAGGAAGGGAAAGGTTCAGCATGACTCCGGGCGACTCGCTGCTGGCGCCGCGACAGGTTCCGCACGTCTGGGCGCACATCGGCGACGCGCGTGGCCGGATGCTGATCGCGTTCATGCCCGCCGGCCAGATGGAAGCGTTCTTCCGCGAAGTGACCAAGGCTGACGCGATGCCGCCGCAGGATCCGGAACTGTGGCGCGCCCACGGCATGGAGTTGCTGGGGCCGCCGCTGGCAATTGACTAACGGGGCGTCAAGTGTAGATTGGCTCTAAGTGGAATGGGTGTGTTCAAATTGAGTTGAGCCGAGGAGTGAACATTCTACTTGACAATAGCCCGTCGTCGTCACTGCGAGGCGGCGGCCGCCGACACCTGCGCCTGCGCCGAGCCGCAGGCGAGGTGCAGTTGAGCAGTCTCTCTGGTAAAGGCGAGAGATTGCTTCGCCGCAGACGGCTCGCATTGACAGTGAGGCGCAATTTTCAACGCAGGGTGCCGACTCCATCAACTCATGTTGAATACACCAAACTAAAATAGACCGTCGGCGCCTACCGGTTCACCAACCGATAGACCATCCCGCTGTAGTCTACCAACAGCAGTTCCCCATTTTCGGTTTCCCCAAAGGCGCTGATCTGCGCGCCGCTGTCCAACAGTTCGGTGTTTTGCCACTGGCTGTCAGCGCCGGCCGCCAGTCCCCAAATCTGTCCTGAGCAATAGTCGCCGTAGAAGTAAATACCCTGCATGGCCGGCTGCTGCGCGCCGCGATAGACGTAACCGCCGCTGACCGAGCAGCCTGGCCCGTGTTCATATTCGGCCACCGGCATGGTCAGGCCCGCGGTATCGCAGGGGTTCTCCTCGTAACAGTGCGTGGCTTCGGTGATCGGCCAGCCGTAGTTCTCGCCGCCCGGACTTCCAGCCGGCTGGAAGTTGATCTCTTCCCACTGGTTCTGGCCGACGTCGGCGATCCAGAGGTCGCCGGTCGCACGGTCGAAGCTGAAACGCCACGGGTTGCGCAGACCGTAGGCCCAAATCTCCGGGCGCGCGCCATCCTGGCCGACGAAGGGATTGTCCGCAGGGACCAGCGCCTCGTCGCCGTTGCTATCGATACGGATAATCGTTCCCAGAATGGTTCCGAGGTTCTGGCCGTTGCCATAGCGGTCGCCTGCCGCGCCGCCGTCGCCCAGCCCGGCGTAGAGGTAGCCGTCGGGGCCAAAGGCGAGCATGCCACCGTTGTGGTTGGCAGCCGGCTGATCCTGCGTCAGCAGCACGACCTCGCTGCCAGGATCGGCTGTCGTGCGGTCGTCGCTGGCCTGGAAGCGGGAGATGACCGTATCGCCGTCGCGGTCGGTGTAGTAGACAAAGAAGCGGCCATTGGCGGCGAAGTCAGGATCAAACGCGAGACCCAGCAAACCCTGTTCGCTGGAACTGCTGCCCACCCGATCGGTGATATCCAAAAATGCAAGTGGTTGCGTGACATTCTCGTCCAGCGCCACGATTGTCCCGCTCTTCTCGACGATAAAGAGCCGCCCGCTGCCATCGCCGGCGTGCGTGGCAAATACGGGCTGTTTCAGGCCATCGGCCACCATTTCCAGTTGCAGGTTCAGCGCTGACGGGTTTGGTTCTGATGTTGGTGTGGCAGTGGGCGCAGGGGTTTCAGTTGCGGTTGCCGTTGCGGTCGGCGTTTCCGACGGCGCCTGGGTGGCAGTCGGCGAATCAGTGACCGTCGCGGTGGCTGTGGCTGTGGCGGTGATCGGCGCCGGCGTGGCTACAGGCAGCGGTTGGCTGGTCTCCGGCGCAGGCGTAGCGATGTCTGACGAGCAGGCTGCCATCAGGACCAGTGCACCGGTGATCAGCACCAACTGCATTGCCATCTTGAGTGTCGGCAGAAGGGTCATATTTGCTGGTTTCATGCCGCCATGATAACACGAGTCAAGTGCTCCGGCCAGTGAGATTACATCCTGACCGGCGTCTCGTTCTTGAGCGTCAGTTCGGTTGGTCGCCTCCAAATTGGAGTTAACTCGGAGTAATGAGAATCGAAATCGACAGGATTAACAGGATTTGGGAGTGCTTCATCCTGTAAATCCTGTTAAGAATCATGCGCCGCTGGACGAGGGTGATGGGACACGGCAGGCTCACCAGTAGCCAACGACCGTGCAATTCGATGTATAATGGCGCAAAGGACTGTGCAGCAATCGATGTCTTCAGATCACACTCACCAAAAATCAGTTGCCGTCATCGGCGGCGGGCCGGCCGGGTTGATGGCTGCTGAGGTGCTGGCCCGAGCTGGCGTGCCCGTCGATCTCTACGAGGCCATGCCCTCTGTGGGGCGCAAGTTCCTGATCGCCGGCAAGGGCGGCTTGAACCTCACCCACTCCGAATCCCCAGAGGCGTTTCTGGCGCGCTATGGCGCCCGCCGCGCGCAGCTGGAACCGATGCTGACTGCGTTCGGGCCGGAGGAACTGCGCGCCTGGCTGGCGGACCTGGGATTCGACACCTTCATCGGTTCCTCGGGGCGTGTGTTTCCCACGGTGATGCACGCGGGGCCGATCCTGTATGCCTGGCGTCAGCGCCTGCTCGCCGATGGGGTGACCTTTCACGCGCGCCATCGCTGGCAGGGCTGGAGCGAGGACGGTGCATTGCGATTCGAATCGCCCGACGGCGTGACGTTGTCGCGTGTGTCGGCTGTTGTGCTGGCGCTGGGAGGCGGAAGCTGGCCGCAACTGGGATCCACCGGCGACTGGGTTCAGCTGCTTGAGCCGCGTGGCATCCCGGTCGCGCCGCTCAAGCCGGCCAACTGTGGCTTCGACGTCGGCTGGAGCGAGCACTTTCGCACCCGCTTTGCCGGTCAGCCGCTGAAATCGGTTGCGCTAGCCTTTTCTGACGCTACCGGTGAAATGCTTCGCCAGCAGGGCGAACTGATGGTGACGGAAACCGGTCTGGAGGGCGGCCTGATCTATGCGATCTCCGCCCGGTTGCGCGACGAGATCGAGGCGCGCGGCCGCGCGCTGATCCGCCTTGATCTGGCGCCCGATTGGTCGCTGGAACGCCTGGCCGATGCGCTGTCTCGTTCGCGGGGATCCCGATCGATGGCAAGTCACTTGCAGCGAACGATTGGTATCAAGGGAGTGAAAGCAGGCTTGCTGTGGGAATTCGTGGCGAAAGCCGACTTTGCCGATCCTGGTCGTCTGGCCGCGGTCATCAAAGCGCTGGCGGTGCCGCTGGTCGCGCCGCGGCCGCTGGCTGAGGCAATCAGCAGCGCGGGTGGCGTCCCCTTCGAAGCTCTCGATGAGCGTCTGATGATTCGTTCGCTGCCGGGCGTGTTTTGCGCCGGCGAGATGCTGGACTGGGAAGCGCCCACTGGCGGCTATCTGCTCACAGCCTGTTTTGCCACCGGGCGCGCGGCCGGCCTGGGCGTGCTTGACTACGGGGTCAGGACGCGTCTATGAACTCGGTGCTGGCTCGGTCAGGAGACCGGCCAGAGCTGCGAACACATGGGCGTGAGTGACCCACGGATGTGTTCCGGCTGGTCTGTACTAATCGTAACGCCTGAACCAGGCCAGTGCTTGCTCCTGGTCGCCGCTCATGACGACTTCCAGCATCTGGCCGCCGCGCGCTTCGGGGACATCAATGACCTTGATGACGCCTTCCAGCGCGGCGTCGGCGGGCGAGCGCTCGGCCAGCTTGTTGGCAGCTTCGGCCAGGAAGCGGCGGTTGAACGCGTTGTCAGCCTCTTCCGGGAAGACGGCCAGCGGGAAGATGCGCGCCTCGACCAGGTCCTGGAAGAAGTGCGTGCCGTAGCTGACCTCGGGCGCGCCTGACCCGTGGTCGTAGCCCAGCTCGATCATCATTTTTGTGTTGAAGACGTCGGCGTAAGTCACCTTGACGCCCAGATCCAGGTTGGAACTGCCCCAGCGTCCCGGGCCGACGAGGATGAAACGCTCGCCTTCCAGCGCGCGGTTCAACCGGCCCACGGCGCGCGCTACCTCCAGCTTCTCCGAAGGCGGCGCGAGGCGCGAATACTGGTGCGGATCGACGTAGACGATGTAGCGCAGGCGCTCGACCACGCCGTTGGGAATGAGATTGTTGGCTGTGAACAGCACATCGTGCTCATGCACTTGTGTCGGGATTTCGACCCGCTGGCCCTGTTCGTGGCTGCTCTGCGGTCGGCACTGCAAAAGGTGGAGGATAAGCTCTGGCTTGCGCGCTGAGCCGCTGAACTCCAGCGTGAACTCGACATCTACGGGCACCGCGTAGGCGCTTTCCAGCGTCCGCAGCACCAGCTTCATTCGTTCCACAAAGGGGGTGTTCTCCACCAAGCCGTCCAGCGTCAACACCAGCTCGTGCGGCTCGATGACGTCGATGGATGAGCGCACCGGCTGGATCTGGCCGTCACGGAAGGCCGCGCCCAGCATCCGCAGCCAGGGATAGTTGCCGTCGATGCCGTAGCGTACGGAAACGGTGCGCACGCGGTTGTCCTCCAGATCGACGACGTCCATGTAGCGCTGTGAGTAGTGCTGGATCTCACGCGCCGTCTGGGCGGGACGCAGGCTGGGGTGGCTGAGGCCGATCATGCGCGGGTAGTCGTCGGGCACCCGGTCCACGGCGCGCGTGCCCAGACCGGTCACCAGCCGCACGAAGCCCTCGTCGCGACGCAGTCGCGGCGTCCACAGGAAGGGGTTGCGGCTGAAGCCGACGCCGGACACCGTGGGGAAGAAGAGGCCGCCGCTTTGCTCGCCCTCGACCTTCTGGATGATGACTGCCATCCGCTCGTCGTAGTCGATTAACCCCATCTGCCGGCGATAGAGCAGCGCGTCAGGGTTCAGCACGCTGGCGTAAACCTGAGAGATCGACCAGAGCAAATCACGCAGGTTTTCCTCGGGCGTCCCCTGATTGCAGGAAAAGATGCTGTCGTATTTGCCGGCAAAGGAGGTGTTGACGTTGTCTTCCAGCAGGCTGGAGGAGCGGACGATCAGCGGCGCATTGCCAACAGCGGCCAGAAGCTGCGTGAGCTCCTGCACAACCCGCTCCGGGAAACTACCCTCGGCGAAGCGTAGCGGCAGACTGGAATAGTCCTCGATCATCTGCTCAGGCGTCTTGTATTTCTGGTTGATCTCTGGCAGCAGGCCGTTGATATCCAGAAACTCGTAGAAGACATCCGAACCGACGAAATAGGACTCCGGGATTGCCAGCTGATCCTGAAAGCCAGCACGTGCGATCTCCGGGTCAGCTTTGAGGATTTTCCATGCCAGCATCAGCCCCGCCGCCTTGCCGCCGATCTTGCCGCGCCCCACGCGATGGCTCCGAATCTCATTGAGATCGGCGACGGAGAAATACTTGCGGGCAATGCCAACAAAACCCAACTGGTCGCTGATCATCGCCTTGATAAGAACGGCTTTGATCTCAGCCAGGTGATGCGCGTATTTGGCTTGCTCTTCCGGTGGCAGCGCCTCGTATTGCAGACCCTTGGCGAAGAGCGCGTCCCAGGGCGCCAGCTCGGGATTGAAGGTCAGTCCCAGTTCATCGCCGTTGTGCTGCCCCAGCTCGGCCTGGATCAGGTCCTGCAGCAGGCGCGCCGGCAGGTTGTAGCCGAAGTAGAAGTCGGTGAGATGATCGCGCACCAACTGCTTGCGCCGCTCCCAGGTTTCGATGTTCTCGGCGTTGTATGGGTTTTCGATGCCTTCCCGCTCTTGCGAGGCGATGGCACGCTCCTCGACCTCCGCTTCGAACACCTCGCGCGTCACGACACCGCGCGCAAAGATTTCCTTGCGCATGTTTTTCCTGACCCGTTCGGCCAGAATCGGATAGTTTGCCAACTGAAGATAGACCGACATTACCTTCGGCAGTCGATCATCTGTGTAGGTGTCGTCAATCATCGATAGACCTCGGGTTTCAGCGCGCCGATGTATGGCAGCGTGCGGTGCCGGTCGGCAAGGTCCAGTCCGTAGCCGACCACCCAGACATCGGGAATGGTGAACCCAAGGTAGTCGATGGGCACATGGCTTGCGACGGCCCGCTCCTTGGTGGAAAGCGCGCAGGTGCGCAGCGAAGCGGGCCGGCGACTGGTCAGCACCTCGCGCAGGTAGCTCAGCGTGTTGCCGGAGTTGACAATGTCTTCGACCAGCAGCACGTGCTGGCCGTCGATAGGCGCGCGCAGGTCGAGGATGATGCGCACCGCGCCGCTGGAAGCGGTCATGCCGTAGCTGGACACCGCCATGAAATCGACCGCGTGCGGAATGGTCAGCGCGCGCGCCAGGTCGGCCAGAAAGATGAACGCGCCTTTCAGCACGCCCACCAGCAGCAACGGGGATGCGTCGGCGTAGTCGCGGTCGATCTGCGCCGCCAGCTCGGTAACCCGCTCCTGGATCTGGGTGGAGCTGATCAGAATGCGGTCGATGTCAGGATGCAGCGGTGCGGACATGAGAAAACTCCCTGAGAATTGGTATCCAGCGGATTATAGCCCCGGCTGAAGCGGGCGTCAAAGGAATAGGGCAGCGATGCGCGGTTCACGCCTGTGCATGTCACTCTTCCACCGCGCCGAGGACCAGGAGCGTGGCTCTTTCTGCGGGCGTAACTCCTGTGATGCCGGCGATGTTCATCCCGCTGTAAGGTCCCGGCTGCTTCAGCACCGCCTCACATTGCGCCACTCTTCAGGTTCCACAGGCGCACCGTGCCGTCGGCGCTGCTGCTGGCGATCCTTGTGCCGTCCGGGCTTACATGCAGCGAGGTCAGCGCGGCTTCGTGTCCGAACAGTGAACTTTGCACGTCACCGGTCGACGCGTCGCGGATGAGGACGGCATTGTCGCGGCTTACTGTGATCAACTGCTTGCCATCTCTGCTGAAATCGACGCAGAACGCACCGTAGTGGCTGTCAACAGAATAGCGTAGCTGACCGCTGGCTACATCCAGTGATCGGCATCTCGCGACCATTCGCTGTTGAAGGCCAGCGATTTGCCATCCGGGCTGAAAAGCAGGCGCCAGACGGGTTCCTGTCGCTGGTGTAGCTGACGCCCTGATGTCACAACATCAACAGCGCCGGAACCGGTCAAGTTGACCTGCCAGATCCATACCGAGCCATCGCGGGCACCGCACGCCAGCAGATTGCCCAATGGGTTGAAAGCAACCACAACGGGCGTCTGATCTGGTAGCGGGATGCTTGCAGCGATCTCACCCGAATCGATGTGGAGTAGTTTCACGCTGTGGTCGAGCGCGCCGAAGGCCAGCAATGCACCACCTGGAGCAAAGGCCATGGCAAACTGAATCCGGACGCTGGCGTTGGAAATCACCTGATGTTGCCGCCCGCTGGCTGCATCCCAGATCCGCAGCGTCTCGTCGTGGCTGCCGGTGATCAGATAGCGATCGTCCGCAGTGAACGCGATGTCGCGCACCGGACCTCGATGCCCGTGCAAGACCCTCTCCAGCGCTCCCGTTTGTACATTCCAGAGATGTGCGCTGTGGTCGTCGCTGCCGCAGGCGAGGCGGGTATTGTCGTGGCTGAAGGCCAGCGCGCGCGTTGCCGCCTGCGGTTCGTCGAGTTGGTGCAGCAGCCTGCCGGTTGCGACATCCCAAAGGCGGACAGATCCACCAAAGCTGCTGCTGGCCAGCGTCGCGCCGTCGGGGCTGAACCGCACGAAATCGACCCAGCGCATGTGTCCCCGGAGGTAATGGCGCGGTTCACCGGTTCGTGTATCCCAGAGGCGAACTGTCTGATCATCGCTGCCGGTCACGAGGGCCTCGCCATCAGGCGTGAAGGCCACGGCGCGGACCCACCCGCTGTGCCCGGTGAACATGCGAACCGGGTCGGTTTTCCCGGATGTCCCACAGGCGCGCGGTATGGTCGGCGCTGCCGCTGGCCAGATGCTCTGCCATCAGGGCTGAACGCCAGCGACAGTATCCAGTTGCTGTGACCAGTCAGCACCTGGCGCAGGCTCATATCCGCGACATTCCACACCCGGATGCTGTTATCCTCGCCGCCAGTTGCCAGCAGCGCACCGTTGGCGCTGAAGGCAAGCGCCAGAGTGCGGCCTTTGTCGGTAGGATCGCGTGACCATCAGCTCACCGGTGCGGGCATCCCAGATGTCGAATTCCAGCATATCGCCGGCGCCTGCCAGCAGCCGGCCATCCGGGCTAAACGCCACCGCGTCGAGCAGACCAGGCACGCTCCTGTCGTAGAGGGATTCCCCGGTTTGCCAGTTCCACACGTGAATGGACATATCCATGCCGGCAGCAGCCAGACGATCACCTTTCACAGTCGATGGACCAGGCCTGCAGTGGACGTGTCTGGCGACGCAGCGTGCGGATCAGTTCTCCCGTCCGCACATCCCACAGGCGGATCTCAGTGTCGAATCCACCGCTGGCAAGGATTGCGCCATCGTCGGAGAAAGTGAGTGTGACGATGAAATGTCTGTGGCCGCTCAGCCTGTGTACCGGTTGGTAATCGGCCATACGCCAGACGTAGACGACACCGTCGGTGCCGCCGGCCGCCAAGCAGACTTCCGTCGGGGCTAACGGCAACGCATGAAATCGCGCCGAACGTGTCGGACAATATGGAGCCGGTCAGGTCGGCGCCGCGCAGATCGACATCCTGTAGCGCTGCCTGGCGCAGATCGGCCTGCCAGATAGAGAGCTGGCTGAAATCGAAACCCTTGAGGTCGACCTCCAGATCGAGCAGGAGGTGCAGAAGGTTGGCAGCCGCGTAGCCTGGTCTGCGGGCGAGACTCTGCGCGCAGAGACAACAGCAGGGCTTGCACCTGTTGCACAGTCCCGTTTCGCCCGAAGTGATCCACCAGCCAGCGAGCCAGCGGCTGCAATTGCAGGCGACGTTGGCTCTCCTGTACATGCTCCGGCCGCTGCGCCATGACCAGGGCGTGGCGGTGCAGCCAGTCCAACTGGCCGCTCTCCAGTTCATCGCGTAGCTTCTGCAGCAGCCGTTCCGTCACGTATTCCATGACCACGTTCTGCAATCCCAGGCGCGGCGTTGCGTCGTGACCGGCGTCGATCTCCTCAACCAGCGACCCGCGTCGCAAAGATCGAAGTTCCTCCAGAAATCACTCCCTGTTTGGGAGGATGTACCAGGTTCTTCAGCAGATCAGGGATCGGCACGGGCCGTCGTTCGATGGCCAACCAGGTGATGATTTCCCGCTGCACATCGCTCGAGGCGGTCATACTGGTCATCCAGCACGCTGCGGATGTCGTCGAACACCGGGGTTTCGCCGCTCAGAAAGGCGTTTACGTCCGCGCCGAACAGGTCGCGCACCGTGTCGGCCACCAGTTTCAACGCCAGGGGATTGCCGGAATAGCGCCCAACCAGCGTCTCCAGCGCGGTCGACGGCGCGGCCACGCCGCGATCGCTGCAACAGGTGCTGGCCGGCCGACGGTCGACAAGCCTGACAGCGCCATGATTCGGACGCGGGGATAATCCTCTTCCAGCCGCTGCAATCCCAGGGGCAGCTCGCGGGTGGTGATCAGCAGGCAGCTACGATGGCGACTCCTTCCCATGCGGGCGATCAATTGGGCGAAGTCCTCGTAGCCGGGCCTGAAGTAGTCCCTTGCGCGTGCCGGGCTGCATGATGCTCTCGACATTGTCCAGAACCAGCAGGCAGCGCTGGCGCTGCAATTCGGCGAACAACAGCGCCAGCTTCTCATCCAGCGTATCGGGCAGGCGATCCAGCCGTTGATCGACCATCGTCTGCAACCAGGTATCCAGCAGGGTATCCAGTGTCGGGGCATTGACCAGCGACCGCCAGATGATGACGTCATAGGCGTGCGGCGCGAGCCGGGTCGCTGCATGGGCGGCCAGGGTCGTCTTGCCCACCCCACCCATGCCTGAGATGACCACCAGACCGGCGCCATCGGCAGTGAGCCAGCGGTCCAGACTGGCCAGGTCTTCCTCGCGGCCGTAGAACGCAGTCTCTCCCGGCATGTCACCCCAGTCGGCGCGGGACTGTTCGATCTCTGACTCGGAAGCGCAGCGTTCCAGTGCATGGCAACGGATCGCGTGGCCGACGCCGTCCCGGCGCTATGGTCGGGGCGCCGGCCGCTGGCGACTCCCGCGTCCAGCGCGCCGGCCAGGATCAAGTTCGCGTAGCGCCAGCGTTTCCGGCGCGGGTTCGACGCCAAGCTCTTCGTCCAGTGCGCGACGACAGGCCTCGAACTGCAGCAATGCGGCGCTGCGCTGGCCCATACGCGCCAGTACGGCCATCTTCTGGCGATGACCCGACCTCACTGGCCGGCTCCATGGCCAGGAGCCGGGTCAACTGTTCGAGGCTGGCGGCCAGGTCGCGCTGCTGCGCGTGCCACGTTGCCAGAGCCAGCAGCGCGTTGTGCATGGCCTGCCGCAGCCGCTCACGCTCGCCGGCCAGCCACTGTTCGTATTCGGGCGCGCCCGGCACATGAAATCCCGCCAGGAAATCCCCGCCGTAGAGCGACACGGCCGCTTGCAGTTGCAGAACATCGGTCGCCTCGTCCCCCGTTCGCTGAAGTAGTGTGTCGAACTGAGAGACGTCGAGCCAGAGCGCTGCGCGTGCCAGCGACACAGTCTGGTCGCTTGCCGCCAGATGCTCCGCGCAACAGCTTGCGCAGGTCGGAGAGCGCAGTGCGCAGGCTGGTAGCGGCCTGCTGGTCGGTGCTTTCAGGCCATAGCAGCGCGGCCAGGGTGGCGCGACGGTGGGGCCCGCCTGTCATAGCGAGGTAGAACAGCAACGCCTGGCTCTTGGTTCTGCGCAAGACTGTCACCGGTACTCCGGCGCGGACAAGGCGCGGCGGACCGAGCAGGTTCAGATGTAAGGACGATACCTTTTCCGTTGGCGCCATATCGAATTGAAAGCCCGTGTCACGACTCTGTCACGAGTCGGTTACGCGATTCTGGTTTAATCTCAGCGTGACTATCAGTGATTATATCATGAGGCGCTGGATTGAGATAGCAAAGGCGCTCTCAATTCAGACCCCTGAGTTCTCGTACACATTGTCACTTTGCCAGACATAAGGCGGCGCATGTACAAATCCAAAAAAAACACGAGTCTGTCTCGTCTCCGAACCGGGTCTGATCCAGCAGGCCACGCGCGCGATGGTGGGGTCAATCCCCGGCGTCGTCGTAGTCGGCACAGCCTCGGGCGCCTTGTCGGCTACTGCGCTGGTGCCGCAACTGCAACCCGATTTGCTGCTGGTGGACGCCAACCTGCCCGACGAGGAGATCGAGGCGCTGTTGCGCTGGAGCCGGGAGAACTATCCCATGCTTCAGTCGGTGGTCATGACCAGAACGTCACGGCAGCGCGCTCAGGTCATGGCCTGGGGCGCGCACGCCGCTATTCCCCGAGCCAGCCTGAGCGATGAACTGCGGGCCGTGCTCAACCATCCTGTAATCGTCAAATCAGCCCGAAGAACCAACCTGATCGGAGAAAGATTTCGATGAAACGTCATGCCATGTTTAGTCTGTTGGCCCTTATCTTGCTGGGCCTTGTGTTGGTTGGCTGTGGCGGCGATGCACAGCCCAGCCGCGACCCCTGTCTCCACCGACCGACACGCCGGTTCCTGACCAGCCGGCAGTTCCCCAGGATGCCTGGGAGCGTATCCAGGCGGCGGGCGAGATCGTGGTTGGCGTCTCGGCCGACTACCCGCCCTTCGAGTCCTACGACGAGAACTTCAAGCTCGATGGCTTCGATATCGCGCTCGATGAAGGCCATCGGCGAGCAGCTCGGCGTCGAGGTGGAGTTCAACGATTTCGCCTTCGACGGCCTGTTCGGCGCCATGCAGCTCGGCCAGGCCGACGTGGCTATCTCTGCCATCTCGATCACCGATGAGCGTCGTGAGCAGGTCGATTTCAGCGACGTCTACTTCATCAGCCAGGGCGTGGCTCTGGGCAGCGATCAGGCGAACCAGCCAGTCATCGAAGCCGCTTCCGACCTGCAGGGGCTGCGCGTCGGCGTTGAGGGCGGCACGGTCTACGAGGCCTGGGCCGACAGCGAACTGGTTGAGCAAGGTCTGCTGGACGAAGCCGATTTGCACGTCTACAGCGACATCGAGATGGCGGTCCGGGACGTGAAACGCGGCCTCATCGATGTCGCGCTGATGGACCTGCAACCGGCTCAGGTCTTCGAGCAAGAGGGCGGCGTCAAGATCCTGGCCGAGGATGTCACAGTCCAGCGTTTTGCCATTGCCATTCCCAAGGGCCAGAACGCCCTGCGGCGCGCCGTCAATCAGGCCCTCAGCCAGCTTCAGGGCGAGAAGCTGATCTTCAGCCTGGCCGAGCAGTATCTGGGTGTCGAGCCGGAGCGACATCGTGCCTGTTCCCCTGCCAACCGCCGAGCCGCCGACGCCTACCGCGGCGCCCAACGCAGACGCCGACCGCCGTGCCCACCGTCGCGCCGCCGGCCGGCTGCACCGACGGCATGGCCTGGGTGGCCGACCTGAGCTTCGACGACAGCAACATGACCGCGCCGCCGGTGATCCCGCCGGGCCAGCCCTTCGTCAAGTCCTGGCGGGTGCGCAACAGCGGCACCTGCACCTGGAACAGCTCCTACGTTCCTGGGCTACGACCACGGCAACGTGCCGGCCGCGCAGATGGGCGGCCAGCCGATCTACGTCCAGGGCACCGTGGCGCCCGGCGCAACCTACGACTTCAACGCCAACCTGGTGGCGCCCGACGACACCCGGCGTCTATCAGGGGTTCTGGCAGATGCGCAACGGCCAGGGTCGCGCCTTCGGCGAGACGATCTGGGTCGGCATCCGCGTGCCTGCGGCCGCTCCGGCAACGCCCGCGCCGACGCAGACGCCTGTCGCCGGCATCACCTTCACTACCACCAGCAACAACATCCAGCAGGGCCAGTGCGTGACCAACAGTTGGAACACCGCAACGTCAAAGAGGTCTACTACTACCAGCAGGGCCAGAACTGGCAGAACAACGGCGTGGCCGGCACGGGCAGCCGCCAGGAGTGCCCGCAGCAGACGACCACCTACTACCTGCGGGTGGTGATGCAGGACAACTCGGTGCAGACGCGCGAGCTCACGGTCAACGTGACGCCGGTGAGCAATGCGCCGCAGATCAACTCGTTCACCGTCAACCCGCAGGGCCAGATCCAGCCGGGCCAGTGCGTGACCCTGCAGTGGAACGTCAGCGGCAGCATCAGCGACGTGCTGATCAGCCGCAACAACCAGCCGCTGTGGGACGGCGCGCCCTATCAGGGCACCTACCAGGACTGCCCGCCCGGCAGCGGCCAGATGACCTACGTCCTCAAGGCGACCGGTCCTGGCGGCAGCAACCAGGCCTCGCAGACGATCACCGTGGCGTCGACGCAACCCACCAACACGCCGTGCCGCAGCCGACCAACACGCCTGTGCCGCAGCCCACCAATACGCCGGCGCCGCAGCCGACCAACACGCCGGTGCCGCAGCCGCCCACCATCAGCGCCTTCTCGGCCGATTCCCGACCAGATCACCCTGGGCGAGTGCGTGACGCTCTCCTGGAGCTTCTCGGGACAGAGCCTGGTGACCGCCGTCATCATCCGCGATGGCCAGCCCATCGCGTCGCGACATAGCGCAGAACGGTTCGCAGCAGGACTGCCCGCCCAACGCCGGCACGGTCACCTACACGCTGCGCGTCGACTCGGAGGTCGGCTCCACCCAGCAGCCGGCCCAGGTCAATGTGGCGCAAGCGCAGCCGCCCACACCGACGCCGCAGCCCGAGCAGCCGCCGCAGATCACCAGCTTCTTCGCCGACCCGGCGCAGATCGGCCTGCCGAACACCTGCACGACGCTGACCTGGTCCTACACCGGAACCAGCATCGCCGGCGTGAGCCTGTCACGCATCGACGACAACGGCAACACGGTGGTGCTGTCCGAGGGCGACGCGACGTCACCCTACCAGGACTGCGTCGATCCCGGGCCTGATGGGCCAGACGCTGATCTACGAGCTGACGGTCAGTTCGGAGTTCGCCGGCTCGACCCAGCAGCAACTGCCGGTCCCGTTCCCCGACGGGTAGCCGGCCACCAACCATCGGGAAATCCTGGCCGCATGGACGTCATCGCTGCCTCCATCGCTGCCAACACGTCCGTGCGGCCAGATTTCCACTAACGATCAGTTTTTGCAATGTGAGACGTGCTGCTTACCACAGCACCAGGGTAACCAGAACCAACCTTCGGAGGAATACACCATGACAACCTTTCCATTCTCATCGACACCGGCCAGAAGCGCACGGCTCATCGTCGTCGCGCTGGCGCTGATGCTGGCCGTGGCGCTGGTTGTAGCGCTGCCCGGCCTGATCTGGGCGGACACCTTTATTACCACAGTAGATACCGGCACCAACGCGCTGGGCGATGCGGGTGCCGCCAGTGCGGTCGCGCTGAAAAGCAATGGCCTGGCGGTCATC
Source organism: uncultured Chloroflexia bacterium (assembly GCA_963707275.1). Lineage (GTDB taxonomy): Bacteria > Chloroflexota > Anaerolineae > JAAEKA01 > JAAEKA01 > JACKBK01. Next base: position 195,753 of record CAVPPH010000011.1, on the reverse strand, counting down.
AGCTATTGGGATAAGACCGCCGGCAATGTTGGCGACCTTAAAATAGGCTTCTGTAACGACCCGGCTTGCAGCAACCCCACCATTCAGACCGTTGATCCGCAGATGTTCGACGCGCGAGGCAACGTCGATCGCGGTGACCAGCGGCGATGTGCCGGTGATCAGTTATCCTGGCGACAGTGGGTTGAAGCTGGCCATTTGCAACAGTGCGATCGATTGCAGCAGCCCCACGCTCAGAACCCTGGATCCCGCCGGTGTGCCAATGGGCATGTTTAATTCGTTGGTCTTGAACAGCAGCGATGTGCCGATCGTCAGTTATAGCAATGGGACGAACCTCCAAAAGGTTGCGATTTGCCAGGATGCTTCCTGTAGCGGCGTTACGACCCGGACTGTGGAAACCATTAGCATCACCAATTCCAGCCTCTCGGGACACTTCGGTTAAGCTGAACAGCGCTGGTGCGCCCGTCATCAGCTATGGGTACGCAGGTACTGTCGGTGCTAATATCGTCAGTGCTCTGAGACTTGCCACCTGCGAAAGCGCCACCGATTGCACAGCGCCCACCATTAACACCGTAGATAATAGCGCGGGCATACCTTCCGGGCCGGGACAGCTCGCTGGCGCTGAACAGCAGCGGCTTCCCGGTGATCAGCTATCATGAAGAGCATTTCGGTGATCTGAAACTGGCGATCTGCAGCGACGCTCTGTGCGCTAGCTCGGTCTTTTCTGACCACGCTCGATACCGCCGGGAATACAGGGTTATTCACTTCGCTGGCAACTGAACAGCAGTGGCTTCCCGGTGATCAGCTATGTTGATAGTACCCCCAACTTCGACCTGAAATTGGCAACATGCAACGATGCCACGTGCAGCAACCCCACTCTGCAAACGCTTGACAGTGCCGGCTCGGTCGGGCAATTCTCCTCGCTGGCCCTGAACAGCACCGACGGTCCGGTGATCAGCTACTACGATGTAACGCAACAAGGATCTGAAACTGTATACCAACACCACTGGCTGTGATACCAACAGTTGGACGGCAAACAACGAGGCCAGCCTGAACAGCGCCATCGGCTGTTACAACACCAAGACTACGGCCGGCACGTACACCATCACCGTCACCCAGGATATCGACCTGACGGCCAGCACGACGATCATCAACAACGCCACCAGCGGCGTGAGCCTGGTGATCGAAGGCGATGGTTTCGCCGTGGACGGCCAGGACACGGTCGGGGTGCGCCCGTTCGAAATCGCCGCCGACACCACAGTGACGATGAACCAGCTGACCGTAACCGGTGGCAACATCCCGTCTGACCAGGGCGGAGGCATATACAACGGAGGCACGCTGACCATCAGCAGCAGCACCATCTCCGACAACTCCGCCTTAACTGCCGGCGGCATCGAAAATCGTGGCACATTGACCGTTTTCAATAGCACCATCTCCGGTAACTCCACGTCAGGTTCGCCTGGTGGTGGTGGCATTGTAAATGGCTTTGGCGGCGTGCTTACGCTCGACAGCGTGACCATTTCCGCCAATTCAGATACCTCAGCCACCGGCACCGGAGGGCTTTGGACTAGTAACACCGCTGCCACGCTGCGCAATAGCATCCTCGCCGGTAACTCAGGGAGGGATTGTGGTTCCAGTTCCGGCACCCCTGTTACCGATGGCGGGCATAATCTGGTGTTCACACAGAGTAACTGTGGCCTGACCAATGGGGCGAACGGCACCATCGTCGGCGTGCCTGCACGCTTGGCCCGCTGGCCGATAACGGCGGCGAGACCGACACCCACGCCCTGCTGGGCGGCAGCCCGGCCATCGACGCCGGCGGCACCAGCCTGACCACCGACCAGCGCGGCGTGACCCGCCCGCAGGTTGGGGCTGATGACATCGGCGCGTATGAATCGTTGTGCGGCACAGCCACCGGTTGGACGGCCGCCACCGAGTTTGAACTGGACACGGCCATTGGCTGCTTCAACAAACAGACCGTGGCCGGCAGCTACACCATCAGCGTCACCGCCAACATCAGCCTGACCAGCAGTATCGCCGTCAATCAACAACCCCACCAGTGGGCCAAGCCTGGTCATCGTCGGTGGTAATCACACCATCGACGGTGGGGATGCCCCCGGGAATCCCGGCGCTGGTGGGTTTGTTATCGATTCCCCCACCGCCGTGAGCATAACCGACCTGACCGTGACCCGCTGCCGCCTGTTGTTGACCGGCGGCGCAATCCGTAACCTTAACGGCGGCGCACTGACGCTGAACAACGTGAGCCTGACGCAGAATCAGGCCGGCTTTGGCGGCGGCGCGTTGAGCAGCAATGGGCCGGTCACGATCAGCAACAGCGTCATCTCCCACAACTACAACCCCGCCGGCGACGGGGGTGGGGGCATCCTGATCGAGTCGCCCGGCAGCCTGACGCTCAAGAACAGCACCGTCTCCGGCAACACCTCCGACGTCACCGGCGGCGGCATCTCTGTGGAGGGTGGCTCAGCAAGCCTGGACAGCGTGACCGTGGCGGATAACAGCGCCCCCACCGGGGGCGGCATCGCCCAGACCGGGGGAACGGTGACCCTGGTTAATACCATCGTGGGCAACAACAGTGCTTCCGGCAGTGGGCCGGACCTGTCAGGAACGATTACGTCCAACGACTACAACCTGATCGAGGATGTCGCTGGCGCCACCTTCGCGCCGCAGGCCCACGACATCACCGGCGTGGACCCGCTGCTGGACACGCTGCAGGACAACGGCGGCCCGACAGAGACGCACGCCCTGCTGGCCGGCAGCCCGGCCCTCGACGCCGGCGACACGCTCGAGGCCACCGACCAGCGCGGCGAAGCCCGCCCGTTCGGCCTGGCCGACGACATCGGCGCCTTTGAATTGCAGACTTGCTATGTCGATAGTTGGTCTGTGGGCAACGAGGCAGAGCTGAACGCGGCCATCGCCTGCTACAACACCAAGACGGTCGCCGGCAGCTACACCATCACGCTCACTCAGGACATCCTCCTGTCAGACAGACTGACAGACAGATCGACAACAGCCATCGACAACGACACGGCCGGCGTGGAGCTGGTGATCGAAGGCAGCGGCTTTGCTGTGGACGGCCAGGGTAACTTCGATGTGCGGCCGTTCACCGTCCAGGCCAACACCACGGTGACCATGAACGACCTGACCGCCACCGGTGGCAATGTCCTCGGCGGCGGTGTCGACAATAGAGGTGGCGGTATTCTCAACCAAGGGAATCTCACCCTCAATCGCAGCACCGTGATCAGCAATACAGCCGAGACCCGTGGCGGCGGACTTGCCACCCGAGGCGGCACGGTGGCGATCAACGACAGCACCATCGCCAACAACGTTTCTGGCACTCCCTCTAGTCCCGGCTTCGGCGGTGGCCTTCATAATGAAAACGGCCAGGTGACGATACGTAACAGTACCATTTCGGGCAACGAATCTGTTGGCGGTTTGTCGAACAATCCCTCTTATGGTGGCGGTATTGCCAGCAACGACAATATTACGCTGGATAGTGTGACCGTCGCTGACAATTACGCGTTCACCGGCGATGGACTCTACTTTATAAACAATACTACCTCGCAAGTAACCGTCTCAGTCAAGAACACGATTCTGGCTACCAACGGGTCTGACGATTGTCACTTCGAAACGATTGCCGGTGGCGCCACCTTCAACGATCAGGGGCACAACCTTATCCTGCAAGACAGCACGAGTAAACCGTGCGGTATCGTAAATGGCGTAAACAACAACATCGTGGCGGATCCCCAACTATTGCCGCTGGCCGACAACGGCGGAGCGCTGACCCACGCTTTTCGGTTGGACAGCCCGGCCATCGACGCCGGCGACACCAGCCTGCCTACCGACCAGCGCGGCGTGGCCCGTCCCCAGGATCTCGCCGATGATATCGGCGCCCTGGAAAGCACGGCCTGTGGCAACGATTCCTGGGGCGTGAGCCGCATGACTGAACTCAACGCAGCGGTCGAGTGCTTCAATGCCAAGACCACTCCGGACATCTATACGATCTCGATACTGGACGGCGGCTGGCCTGCCAGTTTGAGCACGACGGCCATCGACAACAGCACCCCTGGGGTGAGCCTGGTGATCGAAGGCAACGGATCGACGATCGATTGGAATGGTGATCTCTTCCCCGGCACGCGGCCCTTCCTCATCGAAACCGACACCACGGTGACCATCAACGACCTGTTCATATCCAACGGCAATGTACTCGGTACTGAGCGAGGCGGCGCGATTCGCAACCTTGGCAACCTGACGATCAACCGCAGCACCATCGCCGGCAGTAGGGCCGAGTACGATGGCGGCGGGATCAGTAACCATGGTGTGATGGTAATCAACGATAGCACAGTCTTTGCCAACACGATCGAGGGTGGTTCTGAGCCTGTGAGCGGTGGTGGTATCTACAATGAGGGCAGCCTGACCATCAGCAACAGCACCATCTCCGGCAACACCAGCAGCAACGACGGCGGCGGCATCGGCAACATTGGCACGCTCGACCTCGATAGTGTGACCGTGACCGCCAATTCAGCCCAGGGGGCAGTTGGCGGAGGCGCCGGCGCCGGGGTATTCACCGGAGCTTCTGGCACGCTTACAACCCGCAACAGTATCCTTGCCGGCAACCTGGACGCCGAGGATTGTTGGGCAGCTAGCCCCGTTACGGATGGCGGCCATAACCTGGTGGAAACGCAAATCAACTGCGGCTTCGTCAATGGCGTCAACGGCAACATCGTCGGCCAGGCTGCGGTGCTGGGACCGCTGCACAACAACGGCGGCCCGACCCGGACGCACCTACCCAACGTCGGTTCACCTGCCATCAATGCTGGCGACACGCCGCTCGCGACGGACCAGCGCGGCATCGCCCGGCCCCAGGGTCCGGCCGACGACATCGGCGCAGTCGAGGTCGAGGCGAGCTGTCCTGCCTTCCCTGTCAGTGTAGCCAACGAAGGAGAACTGAACTTCGCTATCGGCTGCTACAATGCCGAGACGGTGGCGGGCACCTACACGATCAGCGTCACCCAGAACATCAGCCTGACCGCCAGCACGACGGCTATCGACAACGCCACCAGCGGCGTCGAACTGCTCGTCGAGGGCGGCAGTCACACCGTCGATGCACAGGGCGTTCTCGATGCGTGGGCGTTCTTTGTCCAAGCCGATACCACCGTGACGATCCGAGAGATTACCGTCACCGGCGGTAATACCACCGGCCCTAGCAATAGCGGTGCCGTTATCTCTGTTCTTAGAGGTATGCTGACCTTGATTGACAGCACGCTGACAGGCAACCAGGGGTCATTCGGGGGGGCCTTATCTAACGCGACAGGTACGGTGACCATTGAAAACAGCACCTTGAGCAATAACAACGCTTCGGGCGGCTTCTTACCATTGGGCGGCGCCATCTTCAATGCCGGCAGTGATGTAGGAGGCACGACGATCGTAGGCACGGTTCATGTAATCAATAGCACCATTAGCGGCAACCAGACAGCGGGACGGGGCGGCGGCATCTACAACTCACCTGACGGCGTGTTGAACGTGACCAACAGCACCATTAGCGACAATCAGGCAACCATGGGCGGCGGCGGTATCGTAAACTCGACCGATTCTACGATAACATTGAACAACGCCATCGTGGCTAATAGCACGGGCGGCGACTGCGTCCTGGATGCCGGCACGATCAACGCCGAGAACAGCCTCATCGAAGACGGCCTGGCCTGCGTCAACGGGACCAACAGCAACAACCTGACGGGCGACCCGAACCTGGGCGTCTTGCAGAACAACGGCGGGCCGACAGAGACCCACGCCCTGCTGCCCGGCAGCATCGCCATCGACGCTGGCGCCAATGCCCTGGCCGTGGACCCGGGTGGCAATCCGCTCCCCACCGACCAGCGCGGGGCCGGCTTCCCGCGAGTCCTGGGCGGCACCGTTGATATGGGCGCCTTCGAGCGCGATATCAGCCCCTCCATCGTCATGAGCAAGACGGTGGGCACCGACCCGGCCGCCTGCGCCACGACGGACAACATCACAGTGGCGGCGGGCACCGACGTCTACTACTGCTACACCGTGACCAACACTGGCGATGTGACCCTGCCGCTGCACGACCTGGTGGACGACGAGCTGGGGACGCTGCTGGACGACTTCGCCTTCAACCTGGCGCCCGGGGCCACGGTGAGCACGGTGGACGCCGGCGCGGTGATCAGCATCACGGCCACCAGCAGTGTGACCAACACGGCGGTGTGGACGGCCTTCGTGGACCCGAGCGTCACCGCCAGCTTCACCGATACGGCCATGGTCAACGTGGTCAACCCGTCTATCACCATGACCAAGACGGTGGGCACCGACCCGGCCGCCTGCGCCACGACGGACAACATCACAGTGGCGGAGGGCACGGACGTCTACTACTGCTACACGGTGACCAACACCGGCGACGTGGCCCTGCCGCTGCACGACCTGGTGGACGACCAGCTGGGGACGCTGCTGGACGACTTCCCCTTCGACCTGGCGCCCGGGGCCACGGTGAGCACGGTGGACGCCGGCGCGGTGATCAGCATCACGGCCACCAGCAGCGTGACCAACACGGCGGTGTGGACGGCCTTCGTGGATCCGAGCGTGACCGCTTCCTTCACCGACACGGCCACGGTGATGGTGATGCCGCCGACCGCGGTGACGCTGGTCGGGCTGGAGGCGATCGCTGACCGGGCGGCGCCCATGTGGCCATGGCTGCTGGCGGTCATGGCAGCCGCGTTGGCAGTCGGGGGCGCGCTGCAACTGCGCCGTAACGATGCCTGAAGCTCGGAGCCAGGTGAGACAACAAGCGCATCTGCAAGGACTGGCAGTCCTTTTTGCACCACCCCGCAACGGAGCAAAGTGGGCGAGGACTGCCAGTCCTGAGACGGTTCGTTCTCTAGACACCTTGGTGGACGTGGCATTCCGGCCACTTCTATAAACGGGGCTGCGGGCGACGGAGCCAGCCCGCAGTCCCAAACCACTTCTTGCTTTGGAAAGGAGCAAACGTATGTCAATTCTTGGAGCCATCGTTGGAATCCTGATCGCGGCCGTCTTTGGCGGTCTTGTGATCTGGATCGTCGCCAAACTGGGGCTGGGGATAGAGGTAGATGGATTCGTTCCCGCCTTCATCGCAGCCATCGTCATCGCGGTCGTAGCCGGCCTGATCACCTGGCTGCTGGGGCTGGTGGACATCACCATCGGCGGCGGCATCCTGGGCGCGATCGTCCATCTGATCATCGCGGCAGTCGTGTTGATGATCAGCGGCAATATCGTGCCCGGCATGCGGGTTAAGGGCTTTGCCGGCGCGTTGATCGCCGCCATCGCCATGGGCGTGGTGGGCTGGCTGATCAGCCTCGTCGTGGGCGCTCTCGGCCTGGCGTAATACGGCGTTCGGTGACCATCCGGAGCGCCGGACGCCCGATGAGGCGCCCGGCGCTCTGGCCTGACGACGGCGCAGACTGCATATTTCCCATCAGGGCATTCCCTGAACACGAGGCGACCTATGGCAACCACAGAACCGATGAGGATCGGCGCAGACAAGCCGGCGTATGTGACACAGCTCGAATTCTATCTATGGCCCTCCCAGCCAGGCTGGATTTGGCAGCGCTGTGTTCTGCGATCAATTGAAGGCAACCGACAAACTGACCGATTCGGCCCTGGCCAGATATCGCTTCTTCGTCGGCGACCTCTGGCAGCGCTACGGCGAAGATGCCTGGATGGGGCCGTGGAAGCAGGTCTACACACGCCCGGCAGGCGCGGCCCACGACATCGTGGCCGAGCTGCGATGCCATCGACGACCCCGATGCATCTATCTCGACGCCGATGATACTGGACAACATCGACGATCCCGAACAGGGCAAGGCCGCGCTGGCAGCGGCCTACGATGATGCATCGATCAGCGAACTGGCGGTCTTCAACATCGGCGACGGTGGGGCCATGTCCGGTATCGTGCTCGCCGGACGGCACAAGCTGTCGGACAAGACCACGATCCTTGTGTTTCTGATGGATTAGGGTTGGCGTAGATCATTGGACTGATCCAGAATTGCTGCAAAGCCAACGATGAAAACAGCACTAGACAAGGACGGTTCCCTGGTCGAGGCCAAGGCCGGCGCGCCGAAACAGGCAAAATGTCCGCACTGTGGCGGCATCGTGACCTTGCGCCAGCGCGCTCGCAGTTCCCGACCCGATGACGTGAACTATTTCTGGCGCCATCAGGACCACGACAACGCCGGTTGCCCGGCTCGTTTTGCAGCCGTCAACAGGAAAAACAAGAGTTAGGCACAAGGAGAAACGACCATGACCAAGGTATATCTTGCACTTTCCGGCGCCCCTGACAGGCTGTTGGGACGCGTCGAAGACGATGGAACGGTCTATCGCAGCCAGCCCGGCTTCGATGACCAGATCGGCCACGTCAATCTGACCACCGGCGACATCTACGAACAGCGCTTCGGTCCCGACAAGAAGATCGGCCACGTCGATCTGAGCAGCGGCAAGGTCTACAGCAGCCGCCTGGGACCGGACGAGCATGTGGGTCAGGTCAACGACGATGGCCGGATGCATCTGCACCGGTCGCTGGCCGGCGACGACTATGCCGGCAACGTTGCTCAGTTCCAAAGCTATGCCCACAGCGCGGGCGCCATGCTCTTGCTGGTGTTGCCCGCCATCGAGCCGGACGCCTCCGGCGAAGCGCCCGAAGCTGACGTGGAGACCCCGGAATGAGGTTCCGCTTGCTGCCCGTGCTGCTCCTGGCGATTCTGCTGGCTGCTGCCTGCTACGCGCCGGCCGCGCCGGCGCCTGTGCCGCCGCCACCGGATACGCCTGCTGCGACGGAAGCACAAGCGGACGAGGCTGCGACGGCAGCGATTGCGCCCGCCGCAGCCAACCTCATCCCGCTGGACAGCGCTGCGAGAACGCGACCTACAGCGGCATCTACGACGAGCCGATCACCCTGACCGACGGGCTGTTCGAAGGCGAGCCGTATGCCGCGGACGATCCGGCCCGGCCGACCGTGGAATACATCGACGGCGCTGAACTCAGCGGCGATCTCGACGGCGACGGCGTGGACGATGCCGTGGTCTTTCTGCTGGAACGGGGCGGCGGCAGCGGCGCCTTCACCTACGTCGCGGCGCAGCTCAACCGCGACGGCCAGCCGGTCGATGCCGGCGCAGTCTGGATCGAGGACCGGATTGGGGTCAGATCGGCAACCGTCACAGACGGCCAGGTGGTGCTGGATATCATCATGCAAGGGCCGGGCGACGTCGCCTGCTGCGGCACGCACAAGGCGCACAAGACCTATGCCCTGCAGGACGGGCGACTGGTCGAGACCACTCCGGAGGGCGGCGAGTTGGTGAAAATATCAGCCGCCGATCTCGACGGTACCCGCTGGACCTTGCTGGAGCTTGACCACGATCAACCTGCGCTCGCCGACGCCGAAGTGACCCTCACGTTTCAAGACGGCCAGGTCAGCGGCTCCGGCGGCTGCAACAGCTACAGCGGCACCTTCAGCCTGGGCGATGACAATCCGTTGGTCATGAGCATCGGCCCGCTGACTGCTACCGATACAAGCTGCCCCGAGCCGGCTGGCTCTCAGGAAAGCGCGTATCTCGCTGCGTTGGGCAATGTCGCCCACTGGGGCTATGACTTCGGCCGGCTGGCCCTCTACTACGCGGGCGGCCAGGACGTCGAGAGCCGGCTGCTCTTTGCGCCGCAGGCGGCGTCTGAAACCGCAGCGCTGCCGGCGCCTGAACTGGCGCCGCCGCCCACCGAAGACCTCCTGATGCTGCGGGCGCATCCCTGGCAGTGGGTGTCGTTCGCCAATCCGTTGGAAGCGGTCGAGATCGAGGAGCCGGCCAGCTATCGCGTCGCCTTCAACCCGGATGCATCGCTGGCCGTCACGGCCGACTGCAACGACGTCGTGGGCTTCTACCAGGGTGAATGGGGCGAGACCTTGACCATCGCCGTCGATTCGGCGACCTTGGCCGATTGCGGCCCGGCGTCGCGCAGCGCCCAGTTCGTCACCTTGCTGGGCAGCGGCGCACGCTACTTCTTCGAGGGTGAGAACCTTTACATTGACCTTTTCGCCGACGGCGGCACCTTGGGTTTCGCGCCGGCTGGTGAAGTGACCGCGCCGGATCCGGATGACTACATGGCTGCGTCCTCGCTCAGCAGGAACGGGTTCGCCATCAACGACGACGAGATGCGCCAGCTTGACGGCCAGGAGGTGATGCTGTGGGGATACGTGGACCACGGCAACCTGTATGGCGATGAAAGCGCACAAGCAGATCCTGGGCGACTGGTGGAGCGGCGACGGGCCGGACGCCTCGACCTGGCGCTTCAACCTCAAGGCGCAGGCCGATGATGCGGTCGGCAAGTCGTTCGCCGTGACCGTTCCCAACGACGCCGGGACGCGACGAGCTGCTGCGGCGGTTCGTGGCCGACGCGCGAGCGCAGCAGCCGACCAGGGTCTTCGTGACCGGACGGCTGGCCACCTTCGCAGCGCCGTCCAGCGACCGCGTGCGCACCGGCCTGACGATGGACGTGCAGTCGTCAAGCGACATCATCCATTGCGAGAGTAAGCATCCTTCACCGCGGCAGTGAGCACCCCCAGGTGCGGCTTGAGTCGCGAGCCCACGTGGGCTGCTCGACTCGAATAAGTGTATCGAATCAGAAATTCAAGGAGATTACCCATGCGAAAGCATATCCTGTTTGTACTGATCATTGCCTCGCTGCTGCTGGCCGCCTGTGGCGGCGCAGCGCCTGTGGCAACCCCGGCCCCTGCGGCGACCGAAGCGCCCGCAGCGGCTGCAACAGAGCCGGCTGCCGCAGACGCCGGCCAGCCTGCTGGTGAGGTGTCGCTGACGACACAGCCCTGGCAGTGGATCGCCTTCTCCGGCGCAGAGGAACAGTTCACGGTGGAAACGCCTGAGAGCTACCAGGTGACCTTCAACGAGGACGGCACGGTCAACATCGTGGCCGACTGCAACAACGCCGCCGGCACCTACACCGACGCAGGACGGCGCACTGACCATCGCTGTCGGCCCCATGACCATGGCCGCCTGCCCGGAAGGATCGCGCAGCGACCAGTTTGTGCAGCTGTTGAGCAGCGCCGCCAATTATTTCATGGTTGACAACCAGCTGTACATCAACCTGATGGATGACGCCGGCGTCATGCGGCTTGGCCCGGCCGGCGAGGCGGCCGACAGTCCCGGATGCCGATGCTGTAGCAGCAGCCGAAGCGGCCCAGCTGGCAGGCCATGGTTGCCGGGATCATGGCGAACCCGTGGAAATGGACCTCCTTCAGCAGCACGGACGAGGAGATCACTGTCGAAGATCCCGCCAGCTACATGGTGACCTTCAAGGACGACGGCACGGTCGACATCAAGGCTGACTGCAACGACGCCTCCGGCACCTACACCCTGGACGGCGCGAACGTCACCATCGAGATCGGTCCGGCGACACTGGCCGCCTGTCCGGGCGATTCCCGCAGCGAGCAGTTCCTGCAACTTCTGGGCGACGCCGCTCCGTTGCTTCCCCTCGGGGGCCAACTTTTCGCTCCCCCAAAAACCGAAGGCAGCACGATGATCCTTGACGCCGTGATCACCACGGTCGTCGATCTGTGCGGCGAACAGGCGCTGGCCATCAACACCATCGAGGACACGCTGGCCCCGGAGATCAGCGCCATGCTCGACCAGGGCACTGGTAAGTCTCGTGCAGGATGGGGCACACCCCGGGCCTGGCGCCTCCATGCTGATCATCACGCCGGAGGGACGTTACTTCAAGTCAATCGGCGTTTCCGACGTGACCACCTGCGACCCACTGCCGGCCGATTCCCCCTACCAGATCGGCAGCAACACGAAGATGATGACCTCTGCCATGATCTTCCAACTCCAGGAGGAAGGGGTGCTTTCCACCAGCGATCTGCTGAGCAAGTGGCTCCCCGACCTGGCGGCGCAGTTGCCGTACGGCGACCAGATCACCATCGACATGATGCTGACCCACACCAGCGGTCTGCACGACTACTTCGACCTGCCGACCGAGGACGGCACAACGATTGAGGATGGCACCAAGGACAAGGCCATGCTCACCCGCGACTTCACCCCGGAAGAACTGGTGCAAGTGGTCGCCAACTCGGGCCTTAGCGACTTCGAGCCGGGCGCGGAAGGAAAATGGAATTACAGCAACACCGGCTATATCCTGCTCGGCCTCATCATCGAAAAGGCCACCGGCAAGTCGTACGAGGAGAATCTGAAGGCGCGCATCTTCGAGCCGCTGGGCCTGCAGCAGACCTACCTGCAGACGGGCCAGCCGGAGGCGGGTGCGCTGCCCCAGGCCTACTACACCACACCCTTTACCTACACCACGAGTGAATGGAACGCCAGCCAGGGTTGGTCCGCCGGCGCCGTCGTGTCCACGCCCGAGGAGTTTGCCGTCTTCCTGAAGGCCCTGTTGACCGGCCAGCTCTTCCAGCAGCCGGAGACGCTCGATCTGATGGAGCAGCACACCCCGGCGGGCGTGGATGCACTGGGGCCGGGCACCATCTATGCGCACGGCATGCTTGACAACAACGGCGTGCTGGGCCACGGCGGCCAGACCCTGGGCTTCGAGAGTGACGGCGGTTACATCCCCGACAGTGATACCACCATCGTGATGTGGGGCAACGCGGCCTCAAGCAATGTCGTCCGCTCCATCGTGCCCCAAATCGCCGGCGTCGTAACGGGGGCCGTGGCAGCCGGGCAGGCCGAGCAAGCCGGGCAAGCTGCCCTGCCGCGCTTCGAGCCGCTGGACAAGTGCTTCGCCCAACCGCCGGAGGACCTTCCGGTCGATCTCGACATGGACTGCGGCTACGTGGTGGTGCCGGAATCGCGCAGCGGCGACAGCGACCGCGAGGTGAAGCTGGGCATCACGCGCCTCAACTCCGGCCAGGGAACCGCCAACTCGCCGCTGTTCATGCTGGCCGGCGGCCCGGGCCAGACGGAGGTCAGCCCCGAATATCTTCAGCCTGTTCCAGCCCGAGCTGCTGGGCGGCATTCTGGCCGAGCGCGACATCGTCGCTCGTCGAGCAGCGCGGCACCGAGCACACCGATCCCTTCCTGAATTGTCCCGAGGCTATCTCTGCCCCGTGGACCGCCTACGAGCAGGGACTGACCGGCGACGATGCTGACGACCTTCGAAACCGGTGTCATTCAGGACTGCATCGACGATTCAAGGCAGAGGGACGTCGAACTTCGACGCCTACAACAGCGTGGAGAACGCCGCCGACGTGAACGCCGTGCGTGAGGCGCTGGGCTACGACCAGATCATCTACTACGGCGCTTCCTACGGCTCCCAGCTTGGGCAGCACGTCATGCGCGACTTCCCCGAGATCCTGGAGGCCGTGGTGCTGGACGGCGCCGCGACTCTGGCGCGCAAGAGTTGGTTCGAAGATCGGGCGCTGGACGCGCAGTGGGGCATCGACAACCTGACCGCGATGTGCGAGGCGGACGCGAAGTGTACGGAAGCCTACGACATCCCGGCCCTGGTAGACGCGGCGCTGGCGCTGTTCGACAACGGCCCCTTGCCCTACACCTACACCGATCCCAACGACCCGTCGCTGACGGTCGAGGGCGAGGTCACGCTGGACGACATGGTGAGCTTCATCTACGGCAACCAGGGCAGTCTCGCCGGGATTGCAGGCCTGCCGTCATACCTGAGTGGATTGGTCGATGGCGGCGCGGAGGCGGTTGCCGCGTTCCTGGGCACCCAGAAGGGAGGCGCCCTCCTGGCCAGTCGCACTGCCACCACAGGGCGCGATGGCTTTGCTCATGCACATGGCCATGGTCTGTTCGGACGATCCTGTGAAGTCGGCCGACGAAGTGAAGCTGGACGGAGCCGGCCGCTACGCCACCCTCTTCGGCCAGGCGAGTCGCCGACGGATACGTCCAGTTCTGCTCGCTGATCAATGTGCAGGAACTGCCGGATTCGACCGACGTCGACGTAACAACAGACGTTCCCACGCTGTTGTTGAGCGGCGATCTGGACGTCGCGACGCCGACCTTCCGCAGCCAGGAGGTGGCCGACGCCTTGCCGAACGCCACCATGGTCGTCTTCCCCGGCCGCACCCACGTCCAGATCGCAGGCGTCAATCTCTGCGCCGGCCAGATGATGACGCAGTTCGTGCTGGATCCGACGGCGCCGCTGGACACGAGCTGCGTGGCCGAGGCTCCCGTGGTGGGGTTTGTCCTGCCCGATGGCACCTCGAGCAAGGAAGAGGAGTAACTGCGTCTACGAAAACCGCAAGCTGGCTGTCAAGGTCGTGACAGAGTCGTTCCAACACCGCAGGGCGCACAACGCTGCGCCCTGCGGTAGCGAACTGCTGGACAGGCGGTTGGCGAAACCAGGCCTTGTGCGGTGCACGTGAGGTGAACCTTGACCGAAAGACAGGACTGCCGTCGCCATCGCGTTGATCTTTCTTCTTCGGCTGGCTTGTCATCCTGTACGCCGGCGCGGATCACCCGCCGCCGCCAGGATTCCTCGTCGTCGTACTGATCGACGTGGTCGCTGCGGTCGTTGTGTACCGGCGTGTTCCGGTCTACGCGGCGTGGGCGCGGGCGCGCCGCCCAGGACGGTGGCTGCGGGCGCTGCTCGAAGGCGTTGTAGCGGGCCTGCTCGTCGCCGGCCTGGCGTGGGTCCTCCCGTTCGGCGGCGAGCCGTCGATCCAGCGCTCCGCACCTGCCGCGTTGATCTGGTTCGGCGCTGCTGGCAGCGATCGGCGCGGTCAATGCGGCGTTGATCTACGGATTGAGCGCTGCCAGCGCCGGTCTTCAGAAGAACGTGTCGTTGTGAAAACAACTGTCGAAACAGCAACAGCAAGAAGGCTACCTGCCTCGTGACCGAAAGACTAATGACAATGCAAAACGCGACTGCACAACCTGGATCAGACGCCCTGGCAATGAGAGATGCCAGCCTCGACTTCGGCGGAGGCGCCGGCGTCTTCGACATCACCTTCTCGCTGCCCCAGGGCGCGATCCTTGGCATGATCGGCCCCAGCGGCTGTGGCAAGACGACCACCATCCGGCTGCTCAACGGCATCTACACCCCGACCGCCGGCGAAGTGCGGGTCCTCGACAAGCTGCCTGCCAGGTTCAGCGGCCGGGACAAGGAGCGCATTGGCTACATTCCGCAGCAGTTCATCCTCTACCCGAATCTGAGCGTCGAAGAGAATCTGCACTTCCTCGGCGGGATCTACGGCATGTCGCGCCGCCAGCGAAACGCCAAAGATCCCCGAGCTGTTGGAGTTTGTGGAGCTGACCGAAGCCCGCCGCCGGCTGGGACGCAAACTGTCGGGCGGCATGCAGCGCCGTCTGATGCTGGCCGGGGCGCTGTTGCACGATCCGGACCTGCTCTTCGCCGACGAGCCGACAGCCGGCATCGATCCGATCCTGCGCTCGCGCATCTGGGAGAACTTCCGCCGTCTGCGCGACCAGGGCAAGACCCTGCTGGTCACCACGCAATACGTGGGCGAGGCGGCCTACTGCGATCAGGTCGCGGTGATGCGCAACGGCCGGCTGGTCACGATGGACACGCCCGACGGCCTGCGACGCCAGGCCATGGGCGGCGAAGTGCTGCACATCCAGGTCGACGGCGGCCAGGCGACCGAGGTACAGCGCTTTCTCGATGGACTGCCGCAGGTCAAGCACACGGAGAAGAGCGCCGGACAATCCCGACCGGATTCACGTCTTCGTCGAAAAGGCCGGTCGGGATCTGCCGGTTGTTCTGGCAGCCCTCAAAGACCAGAAGGGCATCACACCCACGGTTGCCGAGCCGTATCTGCCGCCCTTCGACGAAGTTTTCGTACGTCTCATCCAGCGCTCGGAGGTAGCACCGGCATGACTGCTCTCACCAAAATCTTTGCCTTTTTTCTCAAGGAGTTCCACGATGTGCGCCGCCAGCCGCGGCTGCTGCTGAGCCTGGTGGGCGGGCCGCTGCTGGTTCTGGCTGCCTTTGGCGCAACCTTTCGCAGCGCAAACCCCGCCGTCTCTGCGGTACTGGTCTGGCCTGAGAACGGTGTGCCCGGTGTCGAGCAGCAGCAGGCTGAGGCCTTCATCGCCAGCAGCTTCGTGCTGGCAAAAACGACCTCCGACCGGGAAGAGGCCATGGCCATGCTGGACAGCGGCGCTGTGGATGTGGTGCAGATCGTTCCTGATGTGTCCACCTGGCAGCCGGGGAGCGGCAAACGGCCCGAGATCGAGGTCTACTCCCGCACCATCGATCCCACGGCCGAGGCATGGATCCGTTCGCTGGCCTATGGGGAAATGAATTTTGTCAACCAGCAGTTGCTCACGCACGAGGCGACTTCAGCCCAAACCACGGCCAAAGAGGTATCGGTCTCGCTGGACGATGCAAGGAAGCAGTTCGATCAGCTCAGGCAGTCGTTGAAGCCGGAAGATGTCGGACGCGCGACGGCCGTTGCCGAGGACCTCACGGCCGTGCTTTCGGTGTTCCTGGCCGTGCTTCCGCCCCTGTCCGACGCGCAGGCCAACATCGCGCCGGAACTCTATCAGCTTCATAGCGACGCACAGGTGTTGATGGATGAGATGGATGAGCTGACGCAGGTTCTGCGAGACGGAGACCTGCCGGCCCAGATCGAACGTCTTTCCAGCAGCGTCGCTGAGATCGACACTTTGCGCGGCACAGTGGACGTGTTTGTCAGCGTGCCGCCGGACGCGATCATATCTCCCGTCAAAGAGACTTACAGCAACCTGCGCGGCGCGCCCTACAGCATGGTCATCTTCTTCACGCCTGCCGTGCTGGCGCTGCTGATCCAGGCGCTGGGGGCTACGCTGGGATCGCTGGGGCTGGTACGTGAGCAGGAAATGGGTTCCTTCGAGATGTTTCGCGTCTCGCCCCTTCGCCTGGTTCAGATCCTGCTGGGAAAATCGATCGCCTATGTCCTGCTATGTGAGCCTGGCCGGCGTCATCCTGACGCTGCTCCTGGCGCTGATCGGCGTTCCCATGCCGAGCGCGTATCCGTTGCAACACGTTGCCCTGATCGTGCTGCTGGCCACGGCTTCGGTGGGCATCGGACTGCTGATATCGAGCGTGTCCCATACCGACAGCCAGGCGATACAATTGGTGATGCTGCTGCTGTTGCTCTCCATCTTCTTCACCGGTTTCTTCCTGCCGATCACCGGCTTCGCCTGGCCGGCGTGGATCATCGCCATCCTGCTGCCCATGACTCACGCCAACATCGGGTTTCAGGAACTGTTGCTGAAAGGTGAAAGCCTGAGGTCCGATATCTATGGAACCCTGGTGATTCTCTCGTTTCTGTCCTACGGGCTGGTCTGCCTGATCATGTGGCGCAAATATCGACAGACCAGTGGATGAGTCAGGGCGATCGCCTGCCAGCCATCGCCTGAAAAGGCCGGATGTGACACTCGCTCGGGCCGGTCTCCTGATCGAGCCCGCCGGGTCATTCTACGACTTCGAAAGTCGCCCGCGACCTGCATATCTCCTGATGATCGATGCATGACCGTTCCAAGACAACGTACCTGATCCGTTCGCTCGCGCTGGTGGTCGGGTCGATACTCATCAACATCGGGTTAGGCTATCTGGTGCGTGATGGGCTGCAATGGCCGCTCTATCTCGACTTGTTGGGTACTGTCCTGGTAGGTGCCCTGCTGGGGCCGCTGGCCGGCGCAGCGGTCGGCGCCGTGTCCACCATCATCTGGGGCGGCTTGCTGGGTGATCCGTCGGTCCTGCCCTACACTATCAGCGCTGCTTTCATCGGGTGGGCGGCGGGCTATGCGGCGTGGCGCGGGGCGTTCCGCCGCTTTGGCACCGTGCTGTTGGCCGGCCTGCTCACCGGTGTCGGCGCTGCGCTCATCTCGGCGCCGATCACCGCCTATGTGCTAGGCGATATCACCGGAGGCGGCACCGATTACCTGACATCGTATCTTACCGCCACCGGCGCCAACGTGCTGCAGGCGGCAACACTCCAGGGCTTTATCAGTGATCCCCTGGACAAGACCCTGACCTTTGCCGGCGCCTGGCTGTTGTGGCGGGTTCTGCAGCCGTACTTCCGTCCCCTGTCGCAGCGCGGCACCAAGGCTTTCGATACCCTGCAAGGGTACAGCGTGGCGGTGGTGGCCAGCCTGGTCGCATCGCTGCTCAGCTTCGTCTTCCTGCCGGCGTTTGAGCGCAGCATCTTCACCGTCTTCTACATCGCCGTCCTGATCAGCGCCTGGCGGGGCGGGTTAGGCCCGGCACTGCTGACCACTGCAGTCGGCGCTTTTGCCAACATCGCCTTTCTCGAGACCGCGCACTACAGCGTCGGCATCAACGCCCAGGACTGGCTGCGGGTCGGTCATCTTCGTTGCGGTGTCGTTGATGATTGCCGGCATCGCCAACCAGTTGGAGCAGAGCAAGCGCCGTCTGCACGAGTCCCTGGTAGCCGAACGGGCCAGCAAGGCCCGCCTGCGCGCTGTCACCGACGGCGTCAACGAAGCATTGGCGCTGGTCTCGCCCGCTCAGCGGGTGATCGACGTCAACCGGCGTTTCGCGGAGATCTTCGCTGTGCCGCCGGAACGAGTTATCGGGCAGCATCTCGAGGACACCCGCACGCTGTATGACCAGGTCTTTGCCGAGTCCGACGAACTGTACCAGTTGACGATGGCCAGCAGCACGGACACCAATCGCGACTACACACGGCTGGTCGTCCAGAAGTGGCCCCAGCCGCGCGAGCTGCAACTTTTCACGAGGCCGATTAGCGATGCGGAGGGCTTCCTCGGCCGGCTTTACGTCTTTCGCGATGTCACCCGCGAGCGTGAGGTGGACCGGATGAAGACCGAGTTCGTGTCTCTGGCCTCCCACGAACTGCGCACGCCGCTGACCGCCATCAAGGGCTTCACCGAGATGGTGCTGGACGGCGACGCGGGCGAGATCAACGAAGAGGTGGCCGAGTACCTCGGCATCGTCTACAGCAACGCCGAACGGCTGGTGGCGCTGGTCAACGACCTGCTGGACCTGTCGCGGATCGAGTCCGGCCGCGTGCAGCTCAAGTCTGAAGCGGTCGATCTGAACGAAGTCGTCAAGACGGTCGTTCTCACCATGCAGCAGAAGGTTCAGGAGAAGCAGCAGAGCCTGGATGTCGCCGTCGATCCGGCGGCCTGTGACGTGTTTGGCGACCGCGACAAGCTCGTCCAGGTGCTCACCAACTACGTCAGCAACGCTCACAAATACACACAGGACAACGGCGTCATCCGCATCGACATCAGCCGGTTGGACGACCTGGCCCGCGTCGCCGTCAGCGACAACGGTCACGGGATCGCGCCGGAGGATCAGGCGCGCCTGTTCAGTCGCTTCTACCGCGTCGACAACGCTATGACGAAGGAAGTTGGCGGCACCGGTCTGGGGCTTTCCATTGTCAAGGAGCTGATCGAGCTGCAAGGCGGCACGGTCGGCGTGGAAAGCGTGCTGGGCGAAGGTTCCACGTTCTGGTTCACCGTGCCGCTGGCGGACCGCGGCGCGGACGCACGGTAGGGGCATGAATGGCGGCAAGGAGTCGTGATTTCGAGCGAAATCGTCGTGCCGCCATTCATGCCCCTACAAATTCACCACAGGAGAAGATCATGTCCATCAAAGTACTTGCCGTAGACGACGAAGACGATGTCCGTCGACTCATTCAAATCAAGCTCAAGAAAGCCGGTTTTGAGGTTTTGACCGCCACCAACGGCGAAGAAGCTGTTGCGATGGCCAAGGCGGAAGCCCCCGACGTGATCATCATGGATTGGATGATGCCAAAAATGGATGGTCCGACTGCCACCGCTGTCATCAAGACAGAGTGCGATCCCGCACCCATCGTGCTGATGCTCACAGCCAAGGGCACTGAAGACGATGTGATCCACGGACTTATGGGCGGCGCCGACGACTACATCGTCAAGCCCTTCGCGCCGCGCGAGCTGATCAATCGAGTTAACGTGGCGCTGGTCAAAGCCGGCAAGCAGCCGTTGATCGGGGAATGACGATGGACGAACAAGTCTACCAATCGGACGAGGAACTGGAGCTGGAGGAATTCCTGGAGTCGGCGCGCGAGCTCGAGGCCGCCAGGGCGTTGGAGGAAGCCGAATTCATCCGGGAAGAGGACGACGAGAACGGTGAGGAAGACGATACCGGCAGCGGGGAACTCCAGGACGCGCCCGTGACGATCATCGAGGATGCGCAGGCCCGCCGCAGCTATTGGCAGGCCCAGGCGCTGATCGACCTGGAACAGACTGAGTTCGCCGCGGCCCTCGCCCAGAACGACGCCGCTCGCCAGCGCAGCGCCTATTTCCGGCTGGCTGTTTATCATGGCCGCACCATTTACATCCTGCGCTCGGCGCTGAACGCGGGCAAGGAGGCGCTGGCCCAGGCGGCCATGCGCAATCTCGCCACGCTGCACCGGGCGATGATGCATATGCACCAGCAGTCGCCGCACAACGTGCCAGTGGCTTTGGTCCTTGATCGCCGCGGCCGCGATGATCTGGTGCGCGACCTGGTGATGCGGGCTTTGCAGGAGAGCGCCGAACCCCTCGACCCGGATGTCATCGTAACGCTGGTCAACGGCTTGAATATCATGGAGGTTGCCAGGGGCACCGTACTGCGCCATCTCAAGGACCTGACGGCCTCCGATCACGTGACTGTGGCCGACCAGCGGCCGGTGCGTTACGCACGGACGCAACGAACGTACACCGACATGGATGTCGATGCTCCCAGCCTGCGCGCCCTGGTGGGGCCGGAGGTGTACAGCCGGTTCGAAGCGGCGGGGTATTCGGGGCTGAGCGACGTGGCCGGACGACAGAGCACCTTCCGCACGCTGTTCAGCCAGGTGACGGGTCTGGGAAATGCCAGTGCGGCACTTTTTATCGACCTGGTGGTGACATTGCTCGAGGGCCGGGTGTCGCACGCCAGCCCCTGGACCTACGCTGATTTGATCGGATCGTCCTATCCGCGGCCTTACCAGTACGAGGCCTACGCGGTCTTCCGGGGCTACGGCTATGGCGGGCAACTGGTAGAGGCGCCTACCGGCAGCGGCAAGACGATGATCGGCATGTTGTGCATCCAGGACTGGCTGCGCAGCCTGCGGGCGGGCCAGTCGATCCTGGTGCTTGTTCCCACCAGCAACTATCTCCAGCAATGGTCTGGCGAGTTGTGCTACAAGTCTATCGGTCTGCGTCTTCCGCCGGAGATGGTCTTTGCCGGCACGCCGAACCAGTTGGAGCGCTTTCAGAAGCGCACTGGAAACCATCCTGCCATCCTGCTGATGACCTACACGGCACTGTCGCAGGCCGGTTCGGCGGTAGGCAAAGGCGGCTTCGACGTAGACTCCATCGAGATGTTTCTGCAGAGCGCCAACGTGCAACATGTCATCCTTGATGAGGTGCACAAGGTCGCCGACAACTTGAAGAGTGTCTCCTCGGACGTCATCCGATTGATGGTCGAATGGCTCGATGACGGCAGCCTGCACAGCCTGATCGGCTTCACCGGCACTGCCGAGGCCTACCGCTCTCGCTTTGCCCGGCTGGGCCTGCAGCTGGCTTACACTATTCCCATCGACGAACTGATTGCGGCCGGCTACGTCGCGCCTTTCGCCGAACTGGGCGCGCCTTTCTCCTACTCCGTGCGCGAACGCCGTATCCGGGAGCTGCTGGACGACTATAAAACGCATACCAGCGCATTCATGGACCTGGTTGGCGGCAAGCAACTGCGCGCCTGGTTTGCTGACCTGCCCATGGATGACCGCGTCGACATCGGCCACGAGCTGCTGGGCATGTATCAGGGACGCAAGGACTGGGCCACTGCGCTGCCCAGCCGGCTGGCCGGCTGGGAGTCAGGCGACAACCTGCAGTTGACCGAAAGCAAGCTGGTCAGCACGGTTCAGATTGCCCGCGGATGGTCAGACAGCGATCTGGTGCGCGAGGCGGGCGCGGACGAGGACGCTTTCCAAACGCTCCTGGGCGAATTGGAGGCCATTAAGGCCGAACTGGCGGAACTCATCTACCTGCCGTCGACTTTGCAACGTCTTCAAGCGCCGGCTTTTGCCATCGGCTTCGACGTGCAGGCGATGCGTGAGGCATTCGCCGCGGCCACCAACCAGGCGACGCGCAACGAAGCCGTCAAGAACGGCCTGTCCTCCAACATCGTCGGTCTGTACGAATCCCTCAGCGAATGGTATCGACGGGTCGGCGAAGGCCGCGTCGAGACGATCAAGGCGATTATTGAGGCCGAACGCAGCACGCGACCGGTGAGCGGGATCATCATATTCGACAACGCGCGCCGTATTCAGTGGAAACAGGGGTTGGCCGTGCCGGGCTATGAGGGGCTGGGCGGACTGTACGCCCAACTGCTGGGCGATGAGCGATTCACGCCTTACGCGGTCCTGTCCAGCGAGCAGTATCTTCCCTACGACGAGGCGGACCCGCTGCCGCCGCGCATCTCACGGTTTGTGGAACGGGAACTGATGCAAGGCGAGATCGCCGGCGCGATGTTTGATCTGGTCTTCCAGGGCCTCAATATTCCTGCCCAGGTGCGGGACGATCTGCACAGTCGCTGGAATGCGTTGATCGGCAACTACATCCCGCGGTTGGAAAACGTCCACGCCGCCCGGCCCGGCGACTTCAGCCGGCGCGTGCTGCGTCCCCTGCGGCAGCAGGTGCGCAAGCTGGATCTGGGGTCTGCCGGAGAACGCTTGCTGGCGCGCATGGACCTGCGCAACATCCACTTCGCCGACCTGTTGAACACTTTCTTCGATTACGCGATCATCGCGCGCTACTTCCGGCAGGCGCAGGTAGCGGAACTGGAACAGGTCAGCGGCGCTCGGCAGAAGTTCTTCGTCATTCCCATGTCCAGCGGCAACCGCAAGCTGCTGATGTACGACCTCACCTCGCGCATCGTTGACGCCGAATCGTTGCCCATCAACGTAGTGGTGGTATCCAGTTGGGCGCGCACCGGTTGGAATGTGATCTCGCCCAACGTGCTGATCGACGCCACTGCGACCCGCGACGTGACCGCGTGGCAGCAACTGCGCGGTCGCGCCATCCGCGCCCGGCGTACCTGGACCAATGACTGCTATCGTCTGATCACTGCCCTGATCGGCAGCCAACTGCACAGCCCGCTGGAGCAGGACGACCTTCCTGATGACGTGGCCGAAATTCTCGAAATGGATCTTGGCCAGCAGCAGACAGATACCGTCCTCGACAGAGGACTTATGGCGCTGCTGGCCGAAGTCGCGCCGGCAGATCAGCAAGCGCGCGTCGAGGCTCAGGGGCTTTCATGCCTGACCGACGACGAGCGGACCGCCATCGCCATCGCTCTGATGCGCCACTACAACAAGGTCACCCACATCTTCGAACTGGTGAAAGCCTACGGTTCCACCATGCAGGTCAGGTACAATCGGACGGAACGTCTCTGGCAGCGCCGCGAGAACATCGCCGTCAAGCACGAACACGAGGTTGCCGTCAATCTCTTCAGCGGCGAGAAACTGGCGGGCGACGGTCATGCGCCGTTGGTCTACGCCCAGGACCCGCGTGCCGATGTGCCTGCCGAGTTGCAGCAGCATCTGGCCGGAGTCATCGACGGCAGCGACGACCGCATCGTGGCCGGCTGGCTGCAGATTGGCGCAGCGTGATCCCAAGGAGAAACCACCATCCTCGAGCCGTCGCTGGACATTCCCCACAACTCGGTGGATCCGGCGGCTGATCCTGCCACGAAGCAACTTGGTGTACGACAAAATGCTGGAACTGCTGGGAGAATGACCAGCTTCTCCAGATGACTTGCAGCGCGGTCCGCGATCCTGTGGACTGCGCTTTTTTTGTACGGAGAAACCGTAAACAGGTCACGTACGTAGAGGAAGTAAGCCCATGTCACACAGCCAACGCGCGCTCTCAGCATGTTGGCACGGTGCCGATGCGGAATGCCCCGTACGGACTGCGCATCTCCTCATCGGCGATAATCAAGAGCAAATCGATCTGAGGTCTAATCCCAATGCCACAACCCATTATCGTTGCCAGCCAGGTGCAAAAATCGTTTCGCACCGGCACTCTGGAAGTACACGCCCTGCGCGGAATCGATCTCAACGTCAACCAGGGCGAGATGGTCGCGATCATGGGGCCATCGGGCTGCGGCAAGACGACCATGCTCAACTGCCTGTCGGGGCTGGATGAATTCGATTCCGGCCAGGTGCTGATCGAGGGCGTGGATATGCAGAAGATGGGCGACCGCAAACGCACCGCTTACCGCGCCGAGCGCATGGGCTTCGTCTTTCAGACCTTCAATCTGCTGCCGGTGATCACCGCGGTTGAAAACGTCGAGCTGCCCTTGCTGGTCAGCGGGGTCAAGCCCAAGGTGGCGCGGCAGAAGGCCCTCGACGCCCTGGCCCAGGTCGATCTCTCCGACCGCGCCAATCACCGCCCGGCCGAGCTTTCCGCGGGCCAGCGCCAGCGAGTGACCATCGCCCGCGCCCTCATCAACAACCCGGCCATCGTCTGGGCCGACGAGCCCACCGGCAACCTGGACAGCGAAACTGCCGCCGATGTGCTGACCTTATTGCGCGGCCTCAACCAGGAGCTCGAGCAAACCCTGGTCATCGTCACCCACAACCGCGAGGTTGGCGAGCTGTGCGACCGCATCGTGCGCATGCGTGATGGGCTGATCCTGTGACAGCCAGCGAAATCCTCGCCGTTGTTCTGCTCGGTTGGCGTCGGCCTGATCCTGCTGTGGCTGCTCATCGCGGCGCTGCGCAATCCCGTGCTGATCAAGCTGGGCCTGCGCAACATTCCGCGCCGGCCCGCCCAGTCGCTGCTGATCATTCTGGGCCTGACCCTGAGCACGGTCATCTTCATCAGCTCGCTCAGCCTGGGCGACACCCTCAACTACTCGGTGCAGCGCAACGCCATCGACGCCTACGGCGCGGTGGACGAGATCGTCGCGCCCCCCATTCTGTCGTTGCTGACCGGCTTTGAAGATGGCGACGTCGCGGTGGCTGACCCTGCCACCGCGGCCGAGGAAAACCTGAACAGCCTGCTGGCAGGGCGGCGTGAGTACGGTACTCACCGTTCTGGAGGGAAATCTGTTCGGCATCAGCGAAGCGCGCTTCGAGCAGTTGCAGGCCGAAGCCGCCGACGAGCCGTTGATCGACGCGGTGGCCGGCTCCATCATCTTCCCCACCATCATCCGCGATGTCAACAGCGGCCAGGGCGAGCCGCTGGGCTTCATCTTTGCCGTGGACAGCGACTACGACCAGAACTTCGGGCTGACCGCGGTCGATGGCCGGCCGGTGGAGATCGAAAGCCTGCAGCCGGGCATCGGCAACTTGTTCGCGCAGGCGGGCAATCTCTTCGATTCGGTGGAGACAGACCGGCGCCGGGCTGGGCTTACAAGATTTCACCCTGACCGACGCGGTCACTGCCATCGTGGCCGGCGGCGCAGCGCTGACGGCTGTCGGCGATGCCGGTAGCTTCGATCTGGCCGACGTGAACCTCGATCTGCAGACCCTTCAGGGCATGGGCATCGACACCACGCCCCTGGAGGAGGCCGGCATCGAGATCGCTGAGTTTGGACGCGCTGGGCCTGAATCAGGAGCGACTGAATGCCCTGGGCGTCACAACCACGACCGTCAGCCTGGACGCGCTGGGGATCGATGCGTCCGGTATCCAAAGCACAACCACCAGCCTGCTGGGCGCCGTCAACCTCAACACCATTGGCGAGGACATCGACAGCGTGTTGGGGCAGGCTGGTCTGCAATTGCGCCAGGGCGACCTCTACCTCAACCGCCTGGGAGCCGAGCAGTTGAACGCGCAGGCCGGCGATGTGGTGGAGATCTTCATCGGCCCGCTGCCGGTGCGCTACCGGGTCAAGGCCATCGTGGAGGAGGCCGGACCGATGGGCGCGTTGCTGCCCGTCGTGATGCTGCCCCTGGACGAAGCGCAAAAGCTGCTCTTCATGGGCGGCAAAGTCAACAACGTGCTGGTCTCCAACCTGGGGGACGACCAGTCGGGGCTGGTGCACACCGACGCGGTGAGCCAGCGCCTGCGGGTGCTGGCCATGGACCCGGCCGCGGTGGAACGGGTCGTGGCCATCCTGCGCCGGCCGGCGGTCAGAACGGTTCTGGACAGGCGAGCCGGACAAGCGGTTGCCAGAGTGGCCAATTCCGTGCAAGGCCCGCCCCCCTTCATCGCCGGTCTCATTCGCAATGCAGCCGGGCTGGACGAGCTGGCAGCGCAGATCGAGACCCTGCCCGCCGAGTTGGACAAGCCGGATGTGAGCGACGAGTTGCGCACCCTGCTGGCCGAAAATGACGTGCGCGACTGGCTGACGGGGCTGGATCTCGCCCCGCAGGACGCCACCGATCTCGACCGGGCGCTGCGGCAGCTCAACGAGTTCGACCTGCTGGAGCCGCTGAGCAAGTCCACCATCGTCAGCGCGGCCAAAGTGGGCGGGACCATCTTCACCTCCGTGTTCTCCCTCTTCGGCCTGCTGTCAATCCTGGCCGCGATCTTGCTGATCTTCCTGATCTTCGTCATGTTGGCGGCCGAGCGCCGCAGCGAGATCGGCGTGGCCAGGGCCATCGGCATGCAGCGCAGCCACGTGATCCAGATGTTCGTGGCCGAGGGTGTGATCTACGACCTGGCCGCGGCCGCCGTGGGTATCGCCCTGGGTCTGGCCGTCTCCTACGCGATGATCGGCTTCATCGGCGGCCTGTTCAACAACGTGGCCGGCCAGTTGGGCGTCCAGACCAGCATCTTCACCTTCCACTTCCGGGTGGCGCCGACGTCGGTCGTCATCGCCTATGCCGCGGGTGTGCTCTTCACCTTCCTGGTCGTGACGGTGGCAGCATGGCGGGTCAGCCGCATGAATGTGGTGGCTGCCATCAAAGACCTGCCAGATAACGCCGTGACCAACGGTGGGTCAACCATCCTGGGCGTGCTGCAAGTCATCCTTGGGCCGCTGCTGCTGATCGCTGCAGGCATCCTCCTGGTCGTCACGCGCCGGCAATTTGGAGCAAAACGGCATCACGCTGGTCGCCACATTGGTTTTGGTAGGGGCCAGCCTGCTGATCGGGCAGGTGCTGCAAGGCTCCCGCTGGCGCAAAGAACGGATCCAGCGCCTGGTCTACACCGTCATCGGCCTGGGGCTGATCGTCTTGTGGGGCACGCCCTGGACCGAATGGCTGGGCGTCTCGACCGATCTCTTCGAGCAGAACCCGAACCTGGCCCTGTTGTCGTTTGGGCTGACCGCACCGCTGGTCATCCTGGGTGCGATCCTGGTGGTGATGTTCAACGCCGACGCCTGGACCTGGGCCGTCCAGCGCCTTCTGGGCGGTATCGGGTCGCTGGCGCCCGTGCTGAAGACTGCCATTGCCTATCCCCTGAGTTCCCGCTTCCGCACCGGCACGACCATGCTGCTCTTCGCCATGGTCATCACCACCGTGACCATCATGTCGGTGGTGATCGCGGCCACCGAGACGTTGGTGACAGCGGACGAAGGCAAGAACGCCGGCTTCGAGATCGAGGCCAGCTTCTCCCTGCTCAGTTTCTTCGACCCCATGGAAGATTTGCAAGCGGAGATCGCTGCTCGTCCCGACTTCCCGCAGGAAGAGATAGCGGCTGTGGGCAGCATCGCCGATTTCTCCGCCGAGGCGCAGCAAATCGACGAGCAAGCAACGCCGGGCAGCGACTGGCGCTACGTCCAGATCAGCGGCGTCAACGCCGGCTACCTGGACCAGGCCGAGCAATACTATGCGTTCAGCGCCCGCGCGCCGGGCTTCGCCAGCGACGCTGACGTGTGGCAGGCCCTGCGCGAGCGAGACGATGTGGTGGTGGTGACGGCCAACCTGATCTATGACCCCAACGATGTTTTCAGACAGAACCATCCCCCCGGGCCGGGCTTCGACCGTAACTTTCGCGACGGGCTGCGTCTGGCAGGCGTCAGCCCCGACGATGCCGTTTTGCCAGAAATCAGCCTGAAGCTGCGTCAGCTCGACGGCACGGGCACAGGCGCTGGCGCGGAGCGAGTTGTGCAGGTCATCGGCGTCCTGAAAGATCAGGACATGCTGGCCGGCGGCTCGATCCAGGGCAACGCAGCCCTGCTGGCCGCCCTGAGTGGCGAGCCTGTCTCGTTCGATGAGTATTACATCAAGGTCAGCGAGGGAGCCGATGTACACGAGGTGGCGGCCACCCTGGAGCGAACTTTCCTGGGCAATGCCCTGGAGACGTCGATCCTGGCCGAAAACAACGCCCTCGCCCAGTCGGTGACACGGGGCATTCTGCGCCTCTTCCAGGGCTTTCTGGCGCTGGGCCTGCTGGTGGGCATCGCCGCTCTGGGCGTCATCAGCACCCGCAGTGTGGTGGAACGCCGCCAGCAGGTGGGCATGCTGCGCGCCATCGGCTATCAGTCGCGCATGGTGGCGGTGAGCTTCCTGCTCGAATCCAGCCTCATCGCCCTGACCGGCATCGTCATCGGCGTGATCGCAGGCGTGGTGCTGGGCCGGGAGATCGTGTCCATCTTCTTTGAGACCGTGTCGCCCGACCAGGTCTTCGCCCTGCCCTGGCTACAGATCGGCGTCATCGTGCTGGCGGCCTATGGCTTCTCGCTGCTGACGACCTTGCTGCCCGCGTATCAGGCCTCGCGCATCTACCCGGCCGAGGCTTTGCGCTACGAATGATCGATGAGATAAACGGTGACCTGGCGACGGCGAAACGATCGATTGCGACGACTCGGCGGGAGCACTGGGTCATACGCATCCTCGCCCGTTTGTGTGTGGCAGGCGCCATGCAGATGGTTGGAGACCTGCAAGCCGCCTTTTGGGCCATACATAGTGGATTCTGGGAGATGGGGATGGGTCCACCCGACATGGTATGTGTTCCTTGAACGGTGGGGCGGGGACGCTTCCTGACGTCAGATTATGCCGATGCAGGGCGGAACGTGCAATACGCGGATGTCCATCGACGACCACGCAAGAACGGGCCTGTCACTGAAGGACAAGCCCGTTTTCGTTGATGCTGCCCGGCTAGTCGATGAAGAGCAGGTGCGCGCCTGGTGGCAGGAGGTTGACGAAGTCTTGCAAGAACTTGATATGTTGTTGGTGACCCCGCCGATCATGTCGACGAGCGCGAGCCGGCAGAGGGCGAGTCGAGCAGCTGGGCGAAGGATCCTGAATGCGCTGTGTGCTCACCGGGCTGAGCATGGTCACCAGCGCAAGAAGCATTGCCGCGAGAAGGATTGCAATCGATCGAGGTTTCATAGGTGAGCCTTCAGGTGAATGTGATTGGCAAGGCGGAAAAACAATAGGTGCGTCCAAAATAAGTTAGAGTTCTCTGCTGGACTCGGTCGGAGACCGGCCAGAGCAAGGGCGTTCTAACTCATTCTGGACACACCCAAAAAGCAGTTCGCCGGCTACTACCTGGCGTTCCCGATCTGCCAGAACGCTACCAGTGGCTCGTCGCTCAATCGCCCGACGGCAAGTCTTCCCAATCCGACCATTCCACCGGATGCGCCTTGAGATAGCTGCTTACGGCCCGCCCGAGCGTCGGGAAGAACAGATCGGTCCCCAGCTTGTTGAACAGCCCGTAGCTTATGAGCCGATCTTTGACCGGGTCTTTCATCTCCGCAAAACACAGCTCGATGCCCGCGTTCTGTAGATCATCGTCGAGAGCCGACAGCGCATCGGCCGCGGTGACGTCGATATCGGTCACAGGTTCGGCGGAAACGACGACCCACCTGGTTGGTGTGGGTGCAGTCGCTACCGCCTGCAACACATGCTCCCGGAAAATCTCAGCGTTCGCGAAGAAGAGCGGTGCGTCCCAGCGGAACAGCACCAACCCGGGGATACGTCGCGCCTCAGGATAGCGAGTGATGTCATGATAGCCCTTCAGTCCCTTGACGCGGCCCAGCACCGCATCATAGGGCCGCCATGCACGCCAGATGAAACCCAGCATGGCCAGGCTAACCGATATAAAAATGCCCTGGATGACACCAAACAGCGCCACGCCCAGAAAACAGACCATCGCCAGGGCAAACTCGCCCCGCCGCACCCGATACAGGCGAACGAACCCTTCAATGTCCACCAGGGACAGACACGCGGCGATCACCACTGCGCCCAGCGCAGCCTGAGGCAGGTTTTGCAGAAGCGTCGGTGCAAACACCAGCAGCAGCGCGATACAGATTGCACCTACCACGCCTGTCAGTTGCGTCTTGGCGCCTGCCTGCTCTGCCACGGGCGTTCGTGACGAACTGCTACTGATCGAAAACCCCTGGAAGAAGCCCGCGGCCACGTTGGCGGCGCCGAGCGCGATCATCTCCTGGTTTTGATCGACTTCATAGCCGCCGCGCAGGGCAAAGGTGCGCGATAGCACGCTGGTGTCGGCAAAGGAGACCAGCGTAATCGCGATCGCACCGGCCGCCAGCGCGCCCACATCGGCCAGGGTAACGACGGGAATCTGGAAAGAGGGCAGGCCCTGCGGCAGCGCTCCTACGACGTCGATACCGGCAACCGTCGCCAGATTGAACACGCCGACGACGATCGTCGCGCCGACCACGGCGATCAACACGCCGGGTATCTTGGGCCAGAGTCGCTTGAAGATCAGGACGATGGCCAGACACGAAACGCCGATAGCGACGGCCATCCAGTTAGTCATGCCCTCGGCGATGCCGCGTACCAGGCTGAGCGTTTCCTGGATCAGATTATCGCCGCTCGAATCGAAGCCCAGCAGCTTGGGCAACTGGCCGACGATCACCGTCAGCGCGATGCCGTTCAGATAGCCCAGGCGGACAGGTTTGGAGAGCAGATCGGTGATGAAACCGAAGCGCGCCAGCCCGGCCAGAATGCACAAAGCCCCCGTGAAGATCGCCAGTGCGCCGGCCAGCGCCACCAGTTTATCGCTGTCGCCAGCGGCCAGCGGCACAATTGTCGCGGCGATGATGGCCGCCAGCGACGAGTCCGGTCCCAGCACCAGAATGCGGCTCGGCCCAAAGATGGCGTACGCGATCAGCGGGACGATGGTGGCGTACAGGCCGTAGATCGCCGGCAGGCCGGCGGCTTCGGCATAGCCCATGCCGACCGGGACGAGAATCGCGGTGAGCACCAAGCCCGCGGCCAGGTCCTGCGCCAGCCAGGGGCGCTGATACGTCCGCAAGGCAGGGATCGCAGGAATCCAACGGCTGAGCCCGCTGGGCGGCGCGGCGCGCACGAAGGGGTTGGTTTCCTGTTGTTGTATTCCTTGACTTTCCAAGTTACCGGCACCCGCTTTCGTCAGAATCTGTAGTGGCTCTCAACATTTTTGTGCGCACCACCGCCAGACCGGTCGCGTTGTCGATCCTGATCTGGATGCACGCGCCGCGATCATCAGTCCTGCTGTATTGCCAGGGTACGCTGCCGCACGACATAGTTGCGCACCAGCGCCAATGTCAGATGCGAGGTCACGACGGCGATGCAGATGGGGACCAGCGCCGCTTCCCCCAGTCCAACCGTGCCGGCCGCGATCAGTATCAGCGAAACCGGTGCGCCCAGGAACGCTCCGGGCACGGCTGCAAGCAAAGCGCCAACACTGAGGGCAATCGGGATGGCGGGGAAGATGCTGTTTACCAGAACGCCGGCAGTGCCGCCGACGAAGATGATCGGAAAGACGACGCCGCCCAGGAAACCGCTGGACTGGCTGAGCGCGATGGCAAACATCTTGGCAATCAGGATGGCGGCAACAAACGCAGTTCCAAGAGTGGCAGAGATCTCGAGCTCAGTCGTGAGCTGGCTGCTGCCGGAAGTTGCCGTCAGGGGAAGGGCGAATGCCAGCAGTCCGACCAACGCGCCGCCCACGACGCCTGCCACGAGCGGGTTGGATATCCGCGAAAACGCAGCAGTGACAAGCTTCTTGACCAGGGCAAAGAGTATCAGGATGAACGCAGCCAGAATACCCAGCAGCACCCCGATCAACAGATGTCCGTTCTTGAATTCGTAGAGCGGAAGCTGATAGCGGTTCAGCATCGTTTCCCCGGTCACGCCGAAGTAGACGATGAATCCGATGGTTGCCGCAAATAGGGTGGGGATAAAGGCCGTTACGTAGTTCCGCTTCTCCGTTGGTGAGAGTTCTGACGCCAGAATGGCCGCGAACAGCGGCGAGGTAAAGGCTGCGCCCATCGTCCCGGCCATCCCCGCAAGTGTGTACTCGTGTTTCGCTTCTTCTTCACCAGGCTTCTCGAGCCTGGTCACCAGCCACGAGCCAAGACCACCTCCCATGACCGCGAGACCAAAGAACGGGCCTAAACTTGCGCCGGCAATCAGTGAAATGGCTGATATGATCACCCAGGGGATGACAGAGCCTGGATCGACCCAGGCAACATGGGCAAGTTTGATGGGACTGGGAACGTCTTCGGGAACCTTCCAGGCTTTGCGCAGAAACGAAACGATGAGGCCCCCGAGGGCTACCAGCGGTATCCACCACCAGTTTCCGGAAAACCAGCCCGTGCCGCTGTTGCCAAAGAAGAAACCAATGCCGGCGCCCGTGACTCCGTTGAATCCAAGGGCCGCCATGCCGCCGACCAACCCAAGCACCAGCGCAAAGACCAGCAGCCTCCTGTACCATGGTTTTTCAAGGGGCAGCATTGTTGTGACCTTTCATCGCAGGGGCTGATCTTTTCATAAACAAGTGCGCTGGCCGGAGCGGGCACGGTCGGGAGACCGGCCCGAGCACTTGTTCTACGATGTGAGCTATCCGTTTCATCAACACGCCCACGTGCATTTGCTCTTTTAGAGAGGCGCACGTGGGCGTGCCAACGGTACGTGTTGTTGTCGCAGACTCCTGCGCTTATGCCTTGGCCGGGGCTATCTCGACAGGCGTGGCTGCGCTGTGGCTGTGCCGTCTTCGCAGGAAGACCTTGATGACCTCATCAACCAGCAGAATGGCGAAGGCGAAGGCGATGCAGACCAGCCACTGGTTGCCATCCAACTGGGTCAGTCCCAGGAAGCGAGGCAGGCCCATTTCCACCGGCACGAAGATGAACAGCAGGGCGAGCGCATAGAGCATCAGTTGGTGCCGGTCGCTCAGGAGTGCCCGGTCGAAGGTGCTGTTGGTTTCACTGCGACTGCTCAGACCGACGACAACGCAGAACAGTGCGAAGACGACGAATCCCATAGTGGCTGCTACCGGAGCGCCGCTGGTCCGGGTATAGGCAGCCTCCAGAATCAGGGTGCCAACCGTCATAAGCAAGCCGAGGAAGACGACTCGTGCCCATTGGCTGCGCGAGAGTATGGGTTGGCTAAGCGGGCGCGGTTTGCGTTTCATCAACCCGGGCGCAGGCTTGTCGAAGCCCAGTGCGACGGCGACAGGCACCTGCACCAGGAAGTTGATCCACAGGACGACGGCCGGTGTGAACGGCACGCCGCCGAGGATAACGAAGAACGCCGCCCCCAGATACGCACCGATGAACGCCACCAACGACGTCATCTGGTAGCGAACGAAGTTGGCCAGGTTGTCGTAGATGCCGCGTCCAAACTCCACCGCCTTGACGATGGTCGCGAAGTTGTCGTCGGTCAGGATCATCACGGCGGCGCCCTTGGAGACCTCTGTGCCGGTGATACCCATCGCGACGCCGATGTCGGCCTTCTTGAGGGCGGGCGCGTCGTTGACTCCGTCGCCGGTCATGGCCACGATGTTCTGCTGGCGCTGCAGGAGATCCACCAGGCGGATCTTGTCCTCCGGCGCCACGCGGGCCACCACGCCGATCTCAGGCAACTGCTTCATGAGTTCGTCATCGCTCATGGCTTTGAACTGTGCGCCGGTGAGGGCCGTGCCCTCGATGCCCAGTTGATGACCGATGGCTGCCGCAGTCACGGCGTGGTCGCCGGTGATCATGCGCACCTGGATGCCGGCGCTGTGGCACTTGGCGATGGCGTCTTTGGCCTCAGCGCGCGGCGGATCGACGATGCCGACCATGGCCATCAGCGTCAGGTCGGTGACCAGGTCGATCAGGTTGGCCTTGGGGTCAAAGGTAGCCGGGTCGAAGTCGCGGCGGCCCACCACCATCACACGTTCGCCCGCGGCTGCCATGCGATCGTTCTCCTTGAGAGCCAACGCACCGGCATCGTCGGTGCCCGCGACAGTTGCTTGCGTATCGGGCATCCAGTATGAGCTGCTGCGGGCGATCAGCACGTCCGGTGCTCCCTTGACGAAACAGCGCACCACCGGCTTGCCCTGCTCGTCGGTCATGTTGTGGAACGTCGCCATGAACTTGTAGTCGGAGTCGAAGGGCAGCTCGGCCACGCGCGGGAACATTTCGCGTGCGCCGTCCACGCTGATGCCGCCCTTTTCGGCCAGCACGATCAGCGCGCCCTCGGTGGGGTCGCCGATCAGCGCGTCGCCGTCCAGCCGGGCGTCAGCGCACAACGCCATCGGCATCAGGATCGGTTCAAGATCGATCTTGGCCCCGCCGGCGCTGCGGATTTGTCCCTCGGTGCTGTAGGCCGCTCCGCCTTTCTGCCAGGGCTGGCCGGGCGCCAGGCCGTGGGTCAGTGTGCAGCTCACCTGCCGTGCCGTAACCTTCGCCGGTCACCCGGTAGCGGTTCTGGCCGGGGATCGTGAACTCGACCGCCGTCATCTTGTTGAGCGTCAGCGTGCCGGTCTTGTCGGAGCAGATCGCCGAGACCGAGCCCAGCGTCTCGACCGAGGGCAGCCGCTTGACGATGGCGCCCTGTTCGGCCAGCGCACGCGTTCCCATGGAGTACATGGTGGTCACGACCGCGGGCAGGCCGGTGGGAATGGCCGAGATCGCCAGAGCGATGCCCGCCAGGAAGATCGTCTGGAACTCGTCGCCGTTTCTCAGACCCATGATGACCATCAGGATGAACGCCAGGCCGGCCAGGCTGGCGATGATGATGGTCAGCCGGTCGAGCTGCTTCTGCAAGGGGGTCTTGTCGGACTCGGTCTTGTTGAGCAGGTCGGCGACATGGCCCATCTCGGTGCCCATGCCGGTGGTGGTGACGATCATCTCGCCGCGGCCGCGGGTCACCGAGGTGTTCATGAAGGCCATGTTGTGGCGGTCGCCCAGTGGCACATCGGCCTTGTCGATAACCTCGGGGTCCTTGGGCGAGGCGACGCTTTCGCCGGTCAGGGCGGCTTCCTCGATCTCCAGGGTAGCGGTGACGAACAGGCGTCCATCGGCCGGCACGAGATTGCCCGCCTCCATCAGCACGATGTCGCCCGGCACCAGCCCCTCGGATTCGATCTCGATGGCCTGGCCGTCGCGGCGCACGCGTGCGATGTTCTTCATCATCTTCTCAAGCGCAGCCAGGCTGGCCTCGGCCTTGTTTTCGCCGCGCAAGCCCAGAAATGCATTGAAGACAGTCAGGAATACCAACGCCAGCGCCGTGCCGATCTCGCCAACCAGCACGCTGAGCACGGCCGCGCCCAGAAGAATCCACTGCATGAAATCCCCGTACTGGCGCAGAAATGCCTGCCAGCCCGGCTCCTTCTTCTTGCCGGCCAGAACGTTAGCGCCGTATTGCTGCAAACGCTGTTGCGCCTCGGCCGCACTCAGCCCCTTGGCCGGATCGACTTTCAGTTGTTCAGCAACTGCCTCCGGCGTCAGGCTGTACCATTTTGGCTGACTATCCGTTGATGCTGCCATAATTACCTCTCCTGTGAACTAATAGATCGTCGGAACCATCCGATAGGGATAGTCCGGTTCGACGTAGTCGCCTTTGGGCTGGCGCTTTGGAAACTTGACCGGCTCGCGCGGCACTTCTTCATAGGGCACCTGGCTGAGCAGGTGTGAGATGCAGTTCAGGCGCGCCCGGCGCTTGTCGTTGGCGTCCACCACATACCAGGAGGTGTCGGGCATGTCTGTGGCGGCGAACATGGCATCCCGCGCCCGGGAATAGTCGTACCAGCGATTATAGCTCTTCAGGTCCATGGGGGTGAGCTTCCAGATCTTGCGCGCATCCTGGTCACGCGCCCTGAGCCGCTCGTCCTGGACATCCATGCCTCACTTCCAGCCAGTACTTGATCAGGATGACGCCGGAGTTGGTGATCGCCCGTTCAACCGCTGGGGCGTATTTCAGAAAGTAGTCGACCTGCTCAGGCGTGGCAAAGCCCATGACCCGCTCCACACCGGCCCGGTTGTACCAACTGCGGTCGAAGATCACGACTTCGCCGGCGGCGGGCAGGTGGGGCATGTAGCGCTGGAAGTACATCTGCGACTTTTCGCGCTCAGTGGGAGCGGACAGGGCCACTACCCGGAAGACGCGCGGGCTGGTGCGTTCGGTGATGCGTTTGATGACCCCGCCCTTGCCGGCCGTATCGCGTCCTTCGAAAAGCACGCAGACCTTGGCGCCGCTGACCTTCACCCACTCCTGCATTTTGACGAGCTCAACCTGGAGTTTTTCAATCTCCTTCTCGAACTCCTTGTTGCTCATCTTCGCCTTGGGTTCGGCGGCTACAGCAATGTCTTGCGCACCCAGTTCTTCCCGGTGCTGCTTCTTCTTATCTTTCTTCTTACCCATGTCTCTGCCTCCTTGCAGGGATTGGCTTGCTATCCTGCGCCTGACTTGCGAAGCCAGGTGTTCACTCGGTCTGCGCTTCAATCGTGCCGGCGCGCACCGCGGCTACCAAAGCGGCGTGATCGCGCTCGTTCTGGTCGGCGTAGGCTATGCTGAAATCGGCCAACGCATCTTCGAAAGCGGTGCTCTTGCCCATGTAGCCGGTTAGCACGGCAGCATCGCCTGAACGGGCGTGGGCCCGCGCCAGCGCCATGCCGCACAGTCGGGCATAGCCCTTCAGGTTAGCCGCTTTCATGATCTCTATGACGGGCTTGATCTTGGCGTCGCTTAGCTGGCGAATGAAGAACTGGCGCTTCAGCTCGCCTGTACCTGTCGTCCAACCGAGGAAGATATCGCTGGCTGCCTGCATCGCTCGTTGGCCCGCTACCACACGATAGCCGGCGTGACCGAAGGGGCTGACGCCGCAGTAGGGCTCCAGCACCGATTGGCGCGCCTCCTTGAACTGCAAGAACAGCGGGTCGCCGTTGCCGGACATCAGCAACAAAATGCCGCAGAAGGTGCCGACGCTGCCCACGCCTACGACCTTCATCGCGTAGTCCACCATCTCAAAGCGGTCGAGCAACAACCGGCGGGCCGGAATCAACGTTTGCTTGTAATCTTCCAAGGCTTTTCTTGCGTTCTCGCGCATTGTCTGGTCGCGTTGATCGCCGTAGTGAAAGATCAGCGGCGGCTGGTCGACAATGCGCGGCATATCGCCGGTGGAAAAGGTCAGCTTAGCAAACTCCTTTTCCTTGGCGCTCTGTTCAGTGGCGCCGATCAGCTTCTTGGTATAGAAGCGCTTCATGTCCTTGTCGGCCATGCCCTCGACGATGGTGTTGAAATCGAAGGAATCGTTCCAAACGTGTAACACCGGCATCCCTGCATACTCTGCCATGCGCTCGCGATAGCTCTGCGCGGCCAGCCAGG
Source organism: uncultured Chloroflexia bacterium (assembly GCA_963707275.1). Taxonomy (GTDB): domain Bacteria; phylum Chloroflexota; class Anaerolineae; order JAAEKA01; family JAAEKA01; genus JACKBK01. The sequence goes on along the minus strand of CAVPPH010000011.1, from coordinate 158,279 downwards.
CGGCTTCACGGCAGTCGGCTGGAGAGAACCCATTGGAGCGCCCGGCAACCACGAAGCTGGCGCCCAGTCGCTTGACATCCCACTCCCATGGTGCAAACGAGACTTCGTCGAAGTCGTTGAGGTCGAAAATCACCTTGCGCTCGGCGGTTGCAAAGCCGCCGAAGTTCACCAGGTGGCAGTCGCCATCGGCCAGCACGCTCAGGCCGGTGGAAGGCGTGTGCGCCAGGTCGTACGCCATGATGGCAGCCGCACCACGGTAGAAGGCAAATGGGCTGGCCATCATGCGGCCGTAGCGAATCGGAAGCAGTTCCTCCACGCGGCCTTTGCTGTTTTCGATCAGCAGATCAACCGGATCAGGCCGGTCTGCAGGCGGCTGCCACTCCTTCTGGGCTTTGCGAGCGGCAACCTCGCGCAGTGCTTTGCCTTTTGCGAGGCGCTCTTCCATTCGCAGGACATGGGTTTGCACCGGAATTGGCGCCTTGGTCAATTGGGGAAGGCTTTCATCTGACATAGTCACTTCGGTCATGTTGACATCCTTTCAAGATACATCTGTAGTGTAGCGGCCGCTGCTACGGGGTTGGGCTCGCATTTCGTCGTGTTGCAGGAGCGCGCAGAATTGTTGATCAGTCGTCTTGCGGTGCTTCCGGCCCTGGCGTAGCGCCAGAGCCGGACGTGGTTACCACGCAGGTCATGTCGTGGACGGCGGCTTGGCTGAGGTGTCAGTCGCACCTTTGCGATTGCCAAGAAAACCACCTTGAAACGCGATGCTGGCGCCCGCCAGCACAACGACGATCAGCGTGCCGATGACGCCTTGCAGGCTCGGCAGCAAGATCGTAAGCCCGCGCGCAACGAGCAGCGCGCCAACCAGGCCGGCCAGAATGATGATCCCCCAATCCTGGGAGCCTCGTCTGGATCGTCTGATGAGCACAAAACCTGCGACGCCGCCCACCGCCGCGAGCACCCAGCGCAGCAGTCCAAGGTCGAGGTTGAACAGGTCAATGAACCCCAGCACGATGGCTGCGCCCGCCAGCACACCCAGCACCAGGATCACGATGTCCACCAGACCCTTCGCGAACCCGCCGGCGAAGAACCCCAACACGGCCAGCAGGCCGACGATGGCGATTTGGAGCAACGGATTGCCTGACACAGAGAACAGGCTCAGCAGGCCAACGCCCAGCAGCGCACCGACCGCTGCACCGAGCACCGCAAGCCGTTTACCGAAGACAAGAACTGCAATACCGATCAGGATCACTAAGATTGGGAACATACTCTATGCCTCCTTGGGTGAAATGACCGACAAGAATGTAAACAATGTTCCAATTATATGCGAGCCACTGTCGAACAGCAACCGAGCTTCACGCCAGGCCCAATCCGATCAAGGATCTATTCAGACGCTGGGAGTTGCCAGGTCAACAAGCAGAGCTGTCCAGGTACTTCAAGGCAGCGATTGCAAGCAATCGGCGACGTCCGACCGATTGATGATCGCCGGAAAGGCTGCTACTGCTCGATCCGCGTCAGCGCCGTGCGACGCGTGCGCAGTTCGGATACACCGGAAAGCTCGGCCGGCGGCGGTTGCGCGGCGGCCAGGCGGCGTGCATACCAGGACGACAACGGCGCGGCCGTAAGACCGTGTAGCATTACGCTCAAGAGAATCGTCCAGGTGGCGGCCAGAACCAGCGTATCCACCGGACGGCCCGCGCTCTGAAAATCCTCCAGCGCCAGCAGCGTGAACACGACCGAGGCCAGCCCGCGTGGACCAAACCAGCCCATGATCGCTACCGTGTCCCGCCGCAGGCCCGCGCCCAGCATGGCCAGCGCCACCGGCGCCATGCGCACCACGGTGAGACTGATTACGGCGTAAACCAGCGGTCGCCAGTCAAAGGAATGGGAAAACAGCGTTGTCACCAAGACAGCGCCAAAGATGCTCCAGACAAGCAGCGAAAGGAAGGTGCCAAAGGTTTCGGTGAACTCGGTCGGTTGCATGAGTTGGTCGCGAGTGGCGGCCCGAAAGGCAATGCCGCCGACAAAGGCAGCGATAAAGCCGTTGCCGCCCAGCGTCACCGACCCGAAGTAGGCGGCCAGCGCCAATCCCAGTATGGCGATCTGTTTCGACCCGTCGGTGGCCCAACCGCGCTGAGCCGCCTGTCGCAGCAGCCAGCCGCCGACCAAACCGATTGCCGCGCCTATCACTACCGCCAACGCGATCTCGCTCAGCGCCATGCGCAACCAGCCGCCGGCGGCCTGCGCTTGTTCCTCGGTCGCGGCGGCGAAGGCGAGAAACAGCAGGACAAATGGCGTGGCAATGCCGTCGTTCAAGCCGCTTTCGATGTTGAGCGCGCGCCGGATGCGCACCGGCACGCGTGGGTTGTTGAAAATCGGCAGACCGAGCGCCGCGTCGGTCGGCGCAAGCATGGCGCCCAGCAGGCAGGCAAACGCAAGGCCCTCGCCGCGCAGCAGTAGCAGCGCCGCTGCCGCGCCCAGTACAATCGTCAACGGCAGCCCGATGGCAAGCAGACGCGCCGACAGGCTCGCATCGTCCACCACCTGCCCAAACGTCAGCGTCGAGGCGTCGGCGAACAGCAGCAACGCCAGCGTGATCTCGGTGACCACCTTGACGGTTTCGGTTTGCGGCGAAAGCGCCAGCAACCCTACACCAAGCGGGCCAAGGAGGAAACCAACCGCCACGAAGACCATCGGCATCGTGATCGACCAGCGTCCGAGTTTGCTCGCCAGCGCCGCGTACAACACAACGGCGATGGTCAGAACCCCGATTCCTGCTTCCATGAATTATTGCCGCTCCGGGATAGCGTGAATAGAGATCGTTTGCTGGTAACTACAGACCCGTCATTCCCGCGTAGGCGGGAATCCACGCTTCACGAGCAAGTGATTCCCGCCTACGCGGGAGTGACGCAACAGTGAAGGGTGAGCAGTTACGTTTGCTTAAGCTATTATACGTCAAAAGTGACGATTGCAGCGCTTCCACTGGACACAGCCCGGCACCCTGATCCAGAAACAGAAGCGCCCTGGCTGTACGCAGGGGAGCGCGTGGCCAGGGCGGGAAAACTCAGACGCAAGCGGATTATGCTGGCGCTTGCGGTGCAACGGCGGCAGGCTTGGCGGCGGGCGCTGCGTCAGTTGGTTGACTGCGGCTTCTGCGCAGGAAGAACTTGACCACCTCATCCACCAGCAGCAGAGCGATGGCGAATCCGACGCAGATCAGCCACTGGTCGCCGCTCAGGCTGGTTGTGCCCAGCATGCGCTGCAAGAAGGCCAACTCGGTCGCCAGCAGCGTGATCAGCAGCGCAAATCCGTACAGCATCAACTGTTTGGACTCATTGAAGATGTCCGTGTTGAAGGCACTGTCGATCTCTTTGCGTGCGCTAACGCCCATGGTGACAGCCATCAAGCCGAACACGACGAAGCCCATCGAGGTCGCGGTTGGAACGCTTGTCGCCTCATACATTTTCTCCAGAGCAACAGTGACGATGGCCGTCAACACGCCCATGAAGATGATGCGCGCCCACTGTGAGCGGCTGAGAATTGGTTGCTTTAGTGGTCGGGGCTTGTTCTGCATCAGGTTATCAGGCGCCTGGTCGAAGCCCAGCGCCATGGCGCAAGGAACCGTGACCAGGAAGTTCACAAACAGCACCAGCGCCGGCGCAAAGGGCACCCCTCCCAGCACGACGAAGAACGCGGCCAGCAGGTAAGAAACAATGAACGCCACCAACTCGAACATCTGGAAGCGCACAAAGTTGAAGAGGTTGTTGTAGATGCCGCGCCCAAACTCGATTGCCTTGATGATGGTGGCAAAGTTGTCGTCGGTCAGGATCATCACCGCCGCTCCCTTGGAAACCTCGGTGCCGGTGATGCCCATGGCCACGCCGATGTCGGCCTTCTTCAGTGCCGGCGCATCGTTGACGCCGTCGCCGGTCATCGAAACGATGTTTTCCTTGCGCTGCAAGAGTTCGACCATGCGGATCTTGTCCTGCGGCGTCACTCTTGCCACGATGGCGATGTTGTCCAGATCGTTCGTCGCATCTTCGTCGCTCATGGCTGCGAACTGGGCGCCAGTCAGGGCTTTGCCCTCGATGCCCAACTGCTTGCCTATGGCGGCTGCGGTCACCGCATGGTCACCGGTGATCATGCGTACCTGGATGCCGGCGCTGTGACACTTGGCGATGGCGTCCCTGGCTTCGGCGCGTGGGGATCGACGATGCCCACGATAGCGAGGAGAGTAAGGTCCTTCACGACCTGCAACAAATCGGCCCTGGGATCGAAGGTCGCGGGATCGTAGTCGCGCCGTGCAACCACCATCACACGCTCGCCTTCCTCGCCCATGCGCTGATTTTCATCCAGCGCCACCTGACGGCCCTCGGCGGTGAGAGGTTGTGTCTCGCCGCTGGGCAGCCAGTAGGAACTGCTGAGACCGATGACCACATCGGGCGCACCCTTGACACAACAGCGTACTACCGGCTTGCCCTGCTCGTCGGTCATGTTGTGGAAGGTAGCCATGAATTTATAGTCCGCATCGAAGGGCAGCACGGCCAGGCGCGGATACCGTTTGCGGACGCCGTCTGGGTCAATGCCGCCCTTGGCCGCCAGCACAACCAGCGCGCCTTCGGTCGGGTCACCGATCAGCTTGTCGCCGTCCAGTGTGGCGTCGGCGCACAGCGCCATCGGCATCAGCACCTGCGACAGATCGATCTGGGCGCCGCTGTCGTTCAGCAGTTTGCCTTCAGGGCTGTACCCCTTGCCTGTTACCGTGTAATGGTTGTGGCCAGGGATGGTGAACTCCACCGACGTCATCTTGTTCATCGTGAGCGTGCCGGTCTTGTCGGTGCAAACGGCCGAGACCGAGCCCAACGTTTCCACCGAGGGCAGCCGCTTGACAATGGCTCCTTCGCTCGCCAGCACCCGTGCACCCATGGAATACATGGTGGTCACGACCGCGGGCAGGCCGGTGGGGATGGCTGCAATGGCCAGGGCGATGCCGGCAACGAAGACCGCGTCCAGCGACTCGCCGTTCATGAGCCCCAAAAGCACCATAATAACGAAGGCGATGCCCGCCAGGCCGGCGATGATCTTGGTCAGCTTGTCGAGCTGCTTCTGCAAAGGCGTCTTGTCGGATTCGGTCTTGTTGAGCAGCGTGGCAATGCTGCCCATCTGAGTGCCCATGCCGGTGACGGTGACGATCATTTCAGCGCTGCCGCGGGTCACACCGGTATTCATGTAGGCCATGTCATGGCGATCGCCCAGCGGCGCGTCAGGGTTGTCAATGACGTCCGTGTTCTTGGGCGAAGCAACGCTCTCACCGGTCAGGGCGGACTCTTCGATCTCGAGGGTTGCGGCCTGGGACAGACGCCCATCGGCGGCACGCGATCGCCCGCCTGCAGCAGCACGATGTCGCCCGGCACCACCTGGCTTGCATCCACGTCGGCGGCCACGCCGTCGCGACGCACGCGGGTGGTGTCCTTCATCGTGCTTTGTAGCGCTGCCAGGCTGGCTGCGGCTTTGGCTTCGCCGCGCAGCGCCAGCGCCGCGTTGAACATCGTCAGCAGCAGAAGTACGATTGTCGTAGCCCATTCGCCTGTGACCACGACATTGACTACTGCCGCGCCCACCAGAATAAGCTGCATAAAGTCCTGGTACTGGCGCAGAAACGCCTGTGCGCGGCAACTCCTGCTTCTTGGCGGCCAGTTCATTGGCGCCGTATTGTTGCAGGCGTTGCTGCGCATCGGCGGTGCTCAGCCCCTTGGTCGGATCAACCTTCAGTTGCTGGGCAACTGCATCCGCCGTCAGGGTAAACCATTTGGTTTGGCTGTCAGTTGACGCTGCCATAGTTGTCTTTTCCTTCCGTTAGTAAACCGTGGGGACATACCGGTAAGGATAGTCCGGTTCAACGTAGTCGCCCGGAGCGCCGCGCTTCGGCCACTTGACCGGCTTGTGCGGCACTTCGACGTAGGGCACCTGACTGAGCAGATGCGAGATGAGGTTCAGACGCGCCCGGCGCTTGTCATTGCCATCGACCACGAACCAGGGGCTTGTGGGGGTATCCGTGACGGCAAACATCTCATCCCGGGCGCGCGAGTAGTCGTACCAGTGGGTGTAGCTCTTCACATCCATAGGGCTGAGTTTCCAGGTTTTGCGCCCATCTTGTTCGCGCGCTTTCAAGCGCATCTCCTGGTTTTCCATGCTCACTTCCAGCCAGTACTTGATCAGGATGACCCCCGAGTGGATGATCGACTGTTCGACGGCCGGTGCGTATTTGAGGAAGTACGCCACCTCCTCTTCCGTGGCATAGCCCATCACCCGCTCGACGCCGGCCCGATTGTACCAACTGCGATCGAAGAGTATGACCTCGCCGCCTGCGGGCAGATAGGGCATGTAGCGTTGGAAATACATCTGCGATTTCTGCCGATCCGTCGGGGCGGATAAGGCGATATGACGGAAGACACGCGGGCTGGTGCGCTCGGTGATGCGTTTGATCACCCCGCCCTTGCCGGCTGTGTCACGCCCTTCGAACAGTACACAGACTTTGGCCCCGGTAGTCGTGACCCACTCCTGCATCTTGACGAGCTCGACCTGGAGGGGTTCCAGGAGCTTTTCGAACTCCTTGTTGCTCATCTTGGACTTGGATTTCGCTGCCTCTGACTTGCCAGATGCAGCGTGCGCTTCGGCCTTGGCCTTCTTCTTGTCCTTCTGCTTGCTCATTGTCGAAACTCCTTTGTTCGAAATGCTCAATTGATTAGGGTGTGTTTGAAACTGGTTGGTAGATCTGTCATTGCGAGCCGCTGCGGCGAAGCAATCCCGTCTGTGCAACGCGAGATTGCTTCGTCGGCAGCCTCCTCGCAATGACGCGCTCAACCGGTTTCAAATGCACCCAATTGATTAGGCACAGCTTCTTGGAATACTGCCAAGAGATTGGCCATGCTCGTGTCGTTTATATCCTATTGAAGTACCCGTCCTTCAACTATGCTTTCCCTGTCTGTCGGACACGACTTTCTGGACTTCAGCCCATAGAGCTTGATACGCCTTGGCGGCGACGGATTTGTGGGCGAAGGCTGCTACCGGTTCTCGAGTTCAGGCCCATCTGTTCGATCGCTGACAGGTAGGGAATCGTACTCTGCAGGACGTGATCGAATGACCCACGTATCATACCACAGGTTTCTCGACGCATCTTCTTGCGCCTGTCGAACATCGAGCAAAAAAGGTAGAGTCTTTCTGGGTGATAATTGCTTGCCTGGAGGAACGAAAGCATCTGCCGATAGGCGTGGACGGACAATGTCGTTGGGATCAACGGCGTCAGGAGAAAGTCGGCCACGTTGAAGATATTCTCGGCCAGGATGTTAATCGTGGGCGGGCAATCCAGAACGATCAAATCATACTGCCCCGTTCGAGCGGCTTGAACGCCTTGCCCAGCCGCTGCTTGGAACGCTTCAGTCCGTCGAACACGATGTCCAGGTTGCGATGGGTGAAATCGGCTGGCAACAGGTCAAGGTTTTCGTAGTCCGTACCCTTGATGCTGTCCTCAATGGCCTTGCCTGCTCTGGTCGAAGCCGCGTGCCTGGCGTTTCAGTCTCGCGGCCTGCACGCGCAGGTAATAGGTCGTAGCGCCTTGCGGATCGAGGTCCGCCAGATCAGGGTCGTCTTGCCCGATCTGGCTGCCAGATAGGCCAGATTCACGGCTGCGGCTGTCTTGCCAACGCCGCCCTTGTTGCTGTAGAGCGCCAACGTTGTCATGCGTTTGACACCACTTCCCTGGGGTTGAAAAGCTCGTAAAAAGCTGCGCGGTTGCGGGCGGCGGCAAAGTCGGAGAAGGCCCGCGCCAGCCCTGGCTTCATCGCCTGCTGCTCAGCGGCCAGTTTCTCGACCAAGAAGCCGATGGCAACCAGTCCCTTCCTGTGCTGAGAGTCGTTGATAGGGAACACCTCGGCGATGTGCAACAGGTAGGCTTGTTGGACCGACAGGTCGTTGAAGACGCCCAGTTCATCCTGTAGTGTCTTCAATTGTCGAATCAGCCTGTTGATCTTCTTTTTCGGAAACAGGCTGGCGAAGAATTCCATCAGATAGCGCAGCTTCTTGCAGTCGATGCGCAACTGATGCACCAGTGCATCCTCGTCCGAGTCGAGTATCTTGTTGCCGTCTTTGATGACCCGCCGGTATTGTTTGATGATACGCTGCTGCGCTAACTCGTCGATTGCAACCGAAGCATTGCGGGCCGCGCGTACGATGCGAACGGGTTCATTCAGGAACGCTTCCCACGCTTCCATCACGCCCGCGTAGCGAGTCGAATTCAGGGTGTCAATCACCTCGCGGCAGGGCTTGCTCGCGCTGAGGTCGCAGGTAGTCGAAGACTGGCGTGATGTGGTCGCGCATGGCATCGGGAAACATGGCCCGATAGTCAGGTTCAGATGTCAGGTAGACGTCAAGGTCACGCAACCGATTTGTTTGCTCGCCCAGCAGGGCAAACGCCGCCTTGTAGCGCTCCGTGAGTTTCCGCCGGGAAAACACGCGGTATCTGGCTCAGCGCCGACCGCGTCCGCCGCACCGACGTGCGGTAATCGTGCAGAAACTCGATGTCCCAGTCCGCTTTGATGCCTTCCTCGTTGGCCCGCATCACCTCCAGTGTGAGGCGGAGAATTCGCTTCATGGCCTCGTCGGCGCGCATTCCGGGCTGGAGATGATAATCCGGCTTGGCAGAGTATTGGCCCGGCTGCTGGCCGGCCGCGGCGACGACCCGCTCGAATGTCTCCTGCCAGGGGCTCACGGTCAGACCAGCTTGCTCACAGGTTGCGGCCAGGCGTTGGAGATGGCCGTCATAGCCGCGCACCGGTCGCAACTCGACATAGCACTCGGGCTGGCTCGCAGCGGCCTCAGGCGACCCAGCGAGCTTGTCGGACGGCACTGCCCACACCGCCGTCTGGATCAATCGCGCTACAGTCTTGTCATCGGCGTTGAGGACGGCGTAGGGTAGAGTATGCACAATCGCCTCACCCACCGGCAGCAGCCGCCGCACACCTGTGACGGCTGCGATGCGCTTTTCGAGAGGGCTGTCGGGGATTTCCGAGGCGAAACCCGGCGCCGACCTGGTGGTCAGGTGCTCGAGGGTGTCGCCTGCCGGCAGGCCGCGTACGACCGACTGCTCGCTCGTTCGGTCCAGAACCAGGGACTTCATGTACAGGCTCCAGTCGAACGTGTCATAGAAAGTCACAACAGCTTTGGCCGGTTGCGCTTGCCTCAGCACGTAGTCTTCCTCAATGAACGCTGATAGCGAGTCGCAAGTTGTGTCTTCAGGTAATCTGAATCGCAGGTTACCTTCTGCAATAGCCATCAATTTGCTCCATCTACAAGATTTTGCTTGAGAAGCTGCCATCCAGACTTTGGAAGTCGCCGGGTCAGCAACCGGGGCTGGCCCCAGTCGTTCCAGACCGGCTGTGACAAGCAATCGGCGACTCCCGTAATCTTTGGTGGTGCCTCAATCTGCCAGATGCGACCGGGAGAGCATGCCGCCGGCGACGTTGCGGGCATGGAATCCGTTCTGCAGGAGAATTCGTGTTGCGTAGTAGGCGCGCTGACCCGGAGCGGCATACGACCAGGATCTCGCGGTCGCGCGGCAGTTCGCCCAGGCGGTCGCGCAGTTCCGCCAACGGGATGTTGACCGCGCCCGACACATGCTCCACCTTCAACTCAGCCGGCTGGCGCACATCGAGGATGAACCCATCGTCCACGTTGGCCCAGTGAATGATCGGCATGTCGTCGCCCATGATGTCGGCCGCGACCATCCCGGCGAAGTTGACGGGATCCTTGGCGCTGCCAAATGGCGGCGCGTAGCTCAGCTCGGACTCCTCCAGGTCGTAGATAGTGAAGCCGGCCTGGATGGCCATCGCGAAGGAGTCGATCCGCTTGGGAACGCCGTCCTCGCCCAGAATCTGCGCACCCAGCAGCCGGCCATCCGATTTGCGGTAGATGACCTTGATGGCGATGTACTTGGCGCCCGGATAATAGCCGGCGTGCGAGTTCGGGTAAAGGTAGATCTTCTCGAAGTCCGTCTCGCCAAGCTGTTTCAGAACCTTCTCGCTGGCGCCGGTCGAGGCGATCACGCCCTCGAAGATCTGGCAGATCGAGGTGCCCTGCGTGCCGCGATAGCGGACGTCGCGCCCGGCGATCACGTCGGCCACGATGCGGCCCTGCCGGTTGGCCGGCCCGGCCAGCGGGATCAGCGACCATTGGCCGGTGACGAAATCCCTGACCTCGACCGCGTCGCCGACCGCGAAGATGTCGGGGTCGCTGGTGCGCATCTGCTCGTCGACGCGGATGCCGCCGCGCTGGCCCAGCTCGATGCCGGCCATCTTGGCCAGCGCGGTCTCCGGGCGCACGCCGATGGCCAGGATCACGATGTCGGCCGGCAGCCGCTTGCCCGAAGCGGTGAGGACTTCCAGCGCGCCGTCGGCGGTCTGCTCGAAGCCGGCCACGCCGTCGTTGAGCTCAAGCTGGACGCCGTGCCTGACCATGTAGCGCTCAACCAGGCGCGCCATCTCCGTATCCAGCGGCGGCATGACCTGGTTGAGCCGCTCGACCAGCGTCACGTCCAGCCCGCGGTGCACCAGGTTCTCCGTCATCTCCAGGCCGATGAAGCCGCCGCCGACCACCACTGCCCGCTTGGGCAGGCATCACCGTCTGGTAGCCGGTGTAGGAGTTCATGCCGGACGTGCCTGCCGCGTCCCGGTCCAGCCACTCGCGAATGGCCCTGGCGTCGGGCACGGTACGCACCGAGAAGATTCCCGGCAGATCGATGCCAGGCAGCGGCGGGCGGATCGGCGCCGCGCCGGGCGACAGCACCAGCTTGTCGTAGCTCTCAGTCGTCATTTCTCCGGTGACGTGGTTCTTGAGTTCCACGGTCTTCTCGGCGGCCGAGATGCCGACGACCTCGCAGCGCGTGCGGACGTCGATCGCGAACTGCTCGCGAAAGGTCTGCTCCGTCGCCACCAGCAGGCTCGACTCCTCTTTGATCGTGCCGCCGACATGATACGGCAGCCCGCAGTTGGCGTAGGAAACATATGGCCCACGTTCGACCATCAGTATCTCCGCCTGTTCATCCAACCTGCGCAGGCGCGCCGCACACGACGCGCCGCCAGCTACTCCACCAACGATGATGATTTTCATCTTTTCTATACCTCACTGAATTGAATGATGACTTTGACGTCATCAGGTTGTCTTTCAAGCGCCTGCTGGAAATTCTCCGGCTTCTCACGGCGCGTGATCAGGCGGCTCAGCCAGTTGCGGTCCGAGCGCGCCAGGTTTTGACCTGCCTTGTACCAGTGACGCTTGTTGGCATTGACGCTGCCCACAATCACGTTGTTCTTCAGCACGATTGCCGACGCGACATCGGCGACCGCCCCCTGGCCGACACCACCGGCGCCGATTCCCGTCAGGCAGATGATCCCGCCCGATCCGACCTTCCTGATCGAGTCGGCGATCACCACTCCGACACCTGTACACTCGACAATGACGTCGGGATCGAAATCCAGATCCATGACGCTGCCGGTGTGATAGGTTGCACCCAGCGCGCCCACCAGCTCCGGCTTCAGCCCGCTTTCGGCGCGATCCAGCACATGAACCTGGATGTCGCGCGCGCTCAGCCGCAGAGCGGCCAGCAGGCCAATCGGCCCGGCGCCGGTCACCAGCACGGTCTTGGGTTCCCAGTAGGCGCGCTGGCCCGCCAGGAAGACCTGCTCCAACGCCTTGGTGATCACTGTCATCGGCTCCAGCAGCACGCCGAGGATGCCCAGCGACGGGTCTACCTTGATGAGATATTCCGGCTCGCTGCGCCAGCGCTGCGACATAAAGCCGTGGATTTCCTTGATGCCACGCTCGGTGTACTGGCCGTTGGTACACATGTCCCACTCGCCCACCGCGCAGTTGGGGCAGGGCACCGGATCGGGCCGGCGCACAATGCCGACCACCAGGTCGCCGGTTTTGAATGAGCTGCCCGGACCGGGATCGATGACGCGGCCCAGCGATTCGTGTCCCAGCACCAGGCGGGTCTTGCCCGGCGGCGCCCAGCCGTATTTTCCCTGGACGATCTCGACGTCTGTCCCGCAGACGCCGACCGCCACGCTTCAACCAGGACCGAGCCCTCGCTCACGTCAGGCTCCGGGAACTCCTCGTACATCGCGGAACCGGGTTGTTTTGGGTTCGACAGTAATTGCTTTCATGGCATGGTTTCCTATTCTTGTTGACCTACAGATATTCGTTAAGTCAGTTGGGTGTGTTTGAAACTGGTTGGTCAGCGTCGGTCGAGTAGCGGATTAAAGCAAAATGCATTTCATGAGGTGACCTAACGTCAGCGTATCGAGACCTCTGGGCACGCGCACAACCCCCACAGGTCTCGATACGCTAACGATGTCTTTCTTCATGGGCATTGGGTTACCTCAATCCGCTACTCGACCAGCGCTGGCGAAACTCACTTTGGACACATCCTTATCTGCTATTCGCGAGCTTCGTGCTTCGCGGACTTCGCGGCCCTTCGCGCCTCCGTGATCCAGACGTCTTCGTGATCCAGACGATCGGTTACGCGCCGACCACCTGCAGGCAGACCGGCGTCGGCACGGCGGCCACGTGGCCAGTGGCCCGCAACGTACCGGAGTCGGGATCGATCCAGAACGTGACCACGCTGTCGGTATCCTGGTTGGCAACCAGCAACGACGCGCCGGCTGGATCGATGGCGAAATCGCGCGGCCCGACGCCCTGCGTCGATTCATGGCCGACCAGCGACAGCCGGCCGGTCACCTGGTCGACGGCATAGATCGCCAGGCTGTCATGCCCGCGGTTCGAGGCGTAGACAAAGCGACCAGAGGGCGCAACCTTGATCTCCGCGCCCAGGTTCTGCCCCGTGAACCCGTTGGGCAGGGTCGAAATCGTCTGTAGCGCTGTAAACGTGTCGCCGTCGACGCGAAAAACCGTGACCGCGGACTGAAGCTCGCTGATGACGTAGGCGAAGGGCTGATGCGGGTGAAACGCCAGATGCCGCGGACCGGCGCCGGGCGGCAGTTGCGTCCAGGGCGGATCGGCCGGGCTGAGCATGCCCCGCTCCTGATCCAGCCGGAACGACATCAGCCGGTCCGCGCCCAGGTCAACAGCCAGAATGCGGCTCCCGTCCGGCCTTGGCAGAACCATGTGGGCGTGCGGGCCTTCCTGCCGCTCACGGTTCGGCCCGGAACCGTTGAACTGCACGGTATCGGTTGCCTCTCCCAGGCGTCCATCTGGCAGGATCGGCAAGACGCACAGACTGCCGGTCTCATAGTTGGCCACCAGGCAGTAGCCTCCCGCAGGATCGACGCTGGCATAGCAGGGCGCCAGGCCGTGAGTTGAACGCTGGTTCAGAAAGCGTCAGCCACCGCTCGTGCCGGATCGACGGCGAAAGCGCTGATCGTTCCATGCGGACCGGCGCCGCCGGTAATCTCGTTGACCGCGTACAGACAGCGCCTGTCCGGCGCCAGGGTCACAAACGAGGGGTTGAGCGTGCCCGGCCCAGCCACCGTAGCGGCGTGGGTCAGCTCGCCGGAACTCGGGTCCAGTCGGTAGATGTAGATACCCTCAGCCTTGCCATCGACAAACAACTCGCGTCGGGTGTAGGTGCCGATGTAGACAGTGAGCCTGTCAGAACTTGTCATGTTTTCAATCGATCCTTACGAACAGTCAAGAATGAGGCCCCACACCTTGAAAGATGTGGCTGGACCAGTGCGCGCGCACCAGCCCCACAGTTCAGTGTGCGGATTCACACGACCTGACAAGCCTCGCCAGATGCGGCGACTTGCGCTGTTGGCGGCTCCACACCTTGAAAGATGCTGATTCTATCGAATTCTGTGGGTGTGCGACCGCCCGACCGTAAAACGGATCGGGCTACGACGTGAAAGGCCCTTCGGGCCTGCGGATTCCGTAGCCCAGCGGGCTTGCATCTCGTAGCCGGACGGCTTGTAGCCTCCGGCGGGTGCCTTTTGCAACGACAACTTTCTGCATCCACAGAATCCGTTAGAACCAGGAAAGATGTGGCTGGACGTGAACGCCGTACCAGCCCCACAGTTCAGTGTGGGGACTCCCAATATGCGACATGCCTCGCCAGACGCGGCGACTCGCACTGTTGGCGACCCCACACCTTGAAAGATGTGGCTGGACGTGAGCGCCACACCAGCCCACAGTTCAGTGTGGGGACTGCCTATCCGGCCGCGACGGCTGACGCGCCTTTGGTTTGCTCGAGCGCCGCTTGCGCATCTGAAGCGGCAAAGAGTTTCATGATGCCGCGCGATCGCGCCGGTCCAGCCTGTCTGGTGGCTCGCGCCAACCCCGACGCCGGTGTCGCCGTGGAAGTACTCGTAAAACAGGGGGTAGTCCCGCCAGTGTGGATCCTCCTGGAACTTGCGTGAAGCGCCATGCACTGGCCGGTTTCCCTGCTCATCCTGCAGGAATATGCTGGTCAGCCGGCGTCCAATCTCGTCGGCCACCTGATAGAGGTTCATCTGCTGGCCTGAGCCGGTTGGGCATTCAACAGTGAAAGAATCGCCATAGTAGCGGTAATACTGAAGCAGCCCCCGCAGAATCAGCATGTTGACCGGCATCCAGATCGGGCCGCGCCAGTTGGAATTGCCGCCGAACATGCCGTCATCCGATTCCCCGGGCAGATACGGTACCCGATACTCCTGGCCGTCCAGTTGATACACATAGGGGTGATCCTTGTGAATGCGGGACAGCGCCCGTATGCCGAAGGGGCTCAGGAATTCCTGCTCGTCGAGCATGATGGCCAGCACACGGCGCAGGTTGGTTTCGTTCAAGGGCGATCCCAGCAGGCGATCTTTGTAGCCAGGCTCCAGCGGGTCATGGATAAACGCCGTCAGTTCCGGCCGCGCCCGCAGATACTCGCGCACGGCCTGGCCGACCTCTGGGTATTGCTTCGCCAAACTCTGATCGAAGACCGTCACAGCACAAAAAGGCAGCAATCCCACCATCGAGCGCACTTTGAGGCGTTCGGCCCGCCCGTCGGGCAAGCGCAGCACGTCGTAGAAGAAACCGTCCTCCTCATCCCACATCCCGCCTTCCTCGCTGGGGCGGATCATCCCTGAAGCGATCAGCAGGAAATGCTCGATGAACTTGGTTGTCAGATTGATGTAGGCCGGATTGGCAGCCGCCAGTTCGGCGCCGATCTCGGCCATGTTCTGGCAGTACAGCACCATCCAGGCGGTGCCGTCGGCCTGCTCCAGATAGCCGCCGGTGGGCAGCGGCGAAGAGCGATCGAAGACGCCGATATTGTCCAGGCCCAGGAATCCGCCTTCGAACGCGCTGTTGCCGGCGCGATCCTTACGGTTGACCCACCAGGTGAAGTTCAGCAGCAGCTTGTGGTAGCACCGCTCCAGCCAGAGCAGATCGCCCTCACCGCGCTGCGCCTTCTCCAGCAGGTAGGTGAAGATCGTCGACCAGGCATGCACCGGCGGATTGACGTCGCCGAAGTTCCATTCGTAGGCGGGTATCTGGCCGCTGGGATGCAGATAGCGCGACCTGAGGAAAAGCTCCAACTGTTCCTTGCCAAAATCAGCGTCGACCAGCGTCAGCGCGGTCACGTGGAAGGCGAGATCCCAGGCGGCGTACCAGGGATATTCCCATTTGTCCGGCATCGAGATCACATCGGCGTTGACCATGTGTCCCCAGCGGTCGTTGCGCATGGACCGCTGGTTCGCTTTGCGCGGCTCAACACCATGCTCGTTGAGCCAGCAGGCGACGTCGTAGAAGAAGAACTGCTTGGACCACAGCATTCCCGCCAGCGCCTGTCGCATAACGTTGGCTGCGTCGGAGTCGAACGCGGCAGGGATGACGCTGGCGTAGAATTCGTCGGCCTCCGCCCGCCGCGCCGTGAAAACGGCATCGAACGCGTCGCCGCACAGCTCGCCGATCGCTTTCCCCTGATCCACCAGCGGCTGATCGTTGAGGCGCAGGCGGATGGTGCGCGATTCGCCCGCCGCCAGCGTGAGCGGGTAATGGGCAGCGACTTTTGTGCCGCGCTTTTCGGGGTTGACAGCGCCCGCATCGCCGTGGACGATGGCGTTGCCGATGCCATCCTTGACGTAGGGCGCGGGATTGGGCACGCCCCACAGCCGCTGCATATTCGTCTCGTTTTCTGTGAAGAGCAGCTCCGACGCGCCCGTGGCGTAGAAGAAACGCTCGCCCAGCTCGCGCTGCGTCAGCGCGACGATCCCGCCGGCTTGATCGTGCGCGGTCTGCCACAGCGCGGGACGCGTCGACCTCATCTCCCCACGCCCAGTCGTTGCGGAACCAGAGGGTGGGCAGGAGTTGCAGCGTCGCGGCCTGCGGGCCGCGGTTATGCACGGTGATCTGGATCAGCAGGTCCTCCGGCGACGCCTTGGCGTATTCGACGAAGACATCGAAATAGCGGTCATCGTCAAACACGCCCGTGTCGAGCAGCTCGTACTCCGGCTGGCTGCGACCGCGCGTCGCGATTGGTTGCCACCAGATCGCCGTAGGGAAAAGCCGCCTGCGGGTATTTGTAGAGGTACTTCATGTACGAGTGGGTGGGCGTCGAATCAAGATAGAAGTAGTACTCCTTGACATCTTCGCCGTGGTTGCCCTCGCTGTTGTTCAGCCCAAACAGGCGCTCCTTCAGGATCGGATCCTGGCCGTTCCACAACGCCAGCGCGAAGCAGAGCCGCTGGCGGTCGTCAGAAATGCCGCCCAGCCCGTCTTCGCCCCACCGGTAGGCGCGCGAGCGGGCCTGGTCGTGCGACAGGTAGTTCCAGGCGTCGCCGTTGTCACTGTAGTCCTCACGGACCGTGCCCCACTGGCGCTCGCTCAGGTAAGGCCCCCATTTCTTCCAGGGAGCCTTCTTCGTGCGGGCTTCTTCAAGACGGGACTGTTCGATACTCATCTATGTCTCCATTTACTCCACAAGCGCTTCGATCCGCCCGCTGCGCACCGCAGCCACCAGAACGGCGTAATCGCGCTCGTTCTGGAAAGCGTAGGCGACGCTGACACTGGTGCCGCAATAGGGTTTCAGCACCAATTGGCGCGCCTCCTTGCGACTGGCGTCCCTGACCAGAATGCCAGTCGCAAGGAAGCAAGCGCGCCTTACTGGCAGTAGCAGCAAACGACTCACTACGGAGCAGGGGTAGTAGTCGCTGGGGGAGCGGCCGCCGATGTGTCCTTGTAGCCAGGAATCTGCTGGCGGTTGGAGTAAGCTGTGCTGCTGTAGTGCATCAGGTCAAGAACCACCGCCAGACCCAGCCACATCCAGTCCCAGCCAGCCAGGCCGCCCGGCGACCACAGGATGACATACATCAACGTGGTGAAAGGCAGAAAGACGATGCCCAGAATTGGCAACAACCAGCCACCGTTGAACGCTGTGGTGAACATGGCGGGTCGCGCCAGCCAAAGAAGAAACGTCGCCAGCCGTGGAAACATACCGGCCATCAAGGCAAATAAACAAGGCATTTAGAAATCCTCCAGAGGGTTGAACACCAAGGATGGAGCAGCAGTTGAAAATTGCCACTCACTAGACGGTTGAATTGCGCAGATAGACCGTTCAAGGATCGAATGCGTTGGTCAGGAAGATAGCTTTACCATCAGATGCGGCCGCCGGGGTCGCCGGCTCACTGCGTGGCAGCGCCGCCGTTGACAAACTCCATGCGCTGTTCGCCGCCGGCTGTCTCCAGCGCCAGGCCGCCGGCGCCGTCCGGTCCACCAGCCGCGATCGCGTCCAACAACTGGAAGTATTGCTGGTCCAGTGACTCGCCGCCACAGGCCGCCATTACGTCAGGCTTCGCCGTGATGAAGAAACCGCCCTCCTGGGAGTATGTCCCGGTGAAGGTGTTGCAGTCGGCCTGGCCGTTCAATGTGCCATCTTCCCAGAAGGTAATGGTGTAGTCCTGTGGATTGGCGACCTCAGTGGTTTCACCGGTCGTTCGATTGGTGACGCTGGTCCACTGCCAGACGATATTCGTGATCGTGCTGGATGACGTGACCGGCGCCGGAACCGGAGTGGCGGGCGGGTAACAGGCCGCCACCAGCAACACGATGCTCAGGCTTGCCAGCAGCAGGATCGAAGAAGTTCGCTTGTTCATGGGATCTCCTTATGGTTTTGTGGTGTATGAGCAATTCGCCCATACACCACAAGGTAACTGACATCGTTGCCGAGTTGTTTCGCGGCTAGCCGAGCCGCACACCTTCAGTTTGGAGCCCGCCCCCCGCAGGAAGTTTGCTCCAGCTCCGGCGCTGCCACTCTTCCTTGAGCACTTCCTCGAACGCCTGCTCCAGAAATTCCGGCGCCGCCCACTCATCCACATCGAAGTCGTTCTTGATATAGCCGTGGCTCGAGCATGAAATCCTTGCCGATCTTGACGCATTGCATATTTTGCGCGCTCAGGCTCGGCACCATGTCGACGTATTTGATACCCTGGTACGTATCCTCGGCGTCCAGATAGAACGTCTGCTTGTTCAGGATCGCTGCCGCGGCGCGCTTGTGCTCATTCGCCCAGCGTCCGACCTTGACCATAGCCTTCATGTAGGCGACGACCAACTCGGGGTGCTCGTCGGCCATCACCTTGGTGCAGGTGATGACGGCGGGGGTGTTGGCAACCTGGATGGTCCAGTCCGGATATCTGGACAGGTCTTCGACCATCTTGATCTTGCCAGTAGCTTCCTGCAGATGCTGAAAAACCTTGCTCTGGGTATAGATGGCATCGACGACGCCGTTTAGCAGCGCCGTCTCCAGCGGGCGGAAAGCCAGGTCATGCTTGTGATCCCGGCGTAGCCACAGCTCGGATGGGTTGTTCATAGGCACTTGCAGCATCTCAGGCTTGTCGTACCAGTCGTCCGGGTAAGGGAATTCCACAAGCTCGATATCGTCCATGGTCATGCCATTGATCTTGAGCATGTTCTCGATACCCATGTGTTCCTGGACGCGCCACCAGTCGTTCTTGATGGTGTTGAGGCTTTTCGAGATGCCGACCTTCTTGCCTTTCAAATCAGTCATCTTGAAAAGGTTGTCGCCGGCGCGCACAGCCATGCAGCCGCCTTCGTAGACCCACGTCGCGCCGAGCAGCACCGTTCGGCGCAGATCAGCGTGTACCTGGATCGGCGGGTAGAGACCGCCGAAGCGGATCAGATTGTCGAGATTGTGGATGTAGTGCGGATAGAAGTTGTTCAGGTTGTTGGAGCGGAAGTAGGCGTACTCGACACCGATCTTCTTGTACTCCTCGCGGCACCAGCCCAGCTCCTGGTCGACGTTGTTGGCCGATACCATGGGACAGTTGGTGAACCACACCTCTTTCCAGTTCAATGGTACCGTCGTGGATACTCGTTCTGTAGACATGATCTGGTCCTTTCGTGTGCAGTTTCTAGGAAAGCAGGCGATTTGTTCGTCGTTTTTCGAGATCGCCTGCTCAGGAGGTACGCTCGATTCTGAAAGTTTGCCAGGGACGCGTCCACAAGCGACTTTCCACTCCAGCTGGTCTTGGCTTGCACTTCGGAAGGATGGACCGAACCGGAGCTGGGAGAAACAAACGGACGCGTTCCTGATGTCAGTCGTGAGACATCTGGTCGATAGCAATGGCGATCATCAGAATCACGGCGTCGTCCTGGCCGGCCTCGACTTCGACGCCGTAACTGTCGCGTACGCGAAACCACTTCTTGGACACTTCAGCCACTTTGTCGCGGCCTTCACCGATGCTGTACTCGTGGTCGAGAATGTTGCCCTGCACATCCAGGTCGGGGCCGTTTTTGATCTTGACGGTCCAGCGCTCGCGGACCGGTGTGATCATGGCCTTCTTGACCATGCCGATCTTGTTGCCATTGGCATCCTCGATCTCCATGCTGTCCTTGACGCGCGCCATCTTCTCCTGGATCTTGGCCAGTTCCTGGCCGTTGCGGTCTTCCAGCACCAGGGTGTTGCGCACGCGCAGCGCCTTGCCGTCAACCTTGTAAACCTTCTCGCCGCGGTCGTTTTCGATCCAGAAGTCGTCGCCGATGGAGATCATCTTCTCGCGCATCTGGTAGTGGGAAGGGCCGCCTGATCCGGCTGCCGCCGGTCCATCATGGCGATCCTCTCGCCTGTCCTGTCGGTCATCTCTGCGTGGCATAGCTAAGTACTCCTCAAGTAATGGTGTTGTTGTTCAGATTCCGCGCTGGCGTCCGCTACCGAAGCAATCAGCGCAGCGATCTTCACACGGTTTCGGTTCCCAGGATGACCGAATGCGACAGCATGCCTCCTGAGATGTTGCGCGCATCGAAGCCGTTTTGCAGCAGGATGCGCGTTGCGTAGTAGGCCCGTTGGCCAGAGCGGCAAATCACGTGGATCTCGCGGTCGCGCGGCAGCTCGTCGAGGCGCGCCCGCAGTTGATCCAGCGGGATATTGACCGCGCCCGGCACGTTTTCCATGGCCAACTCGGCCGGGTGGCGAACGTCGAGCAGCAGGCCAGCCTCTGCGCCGGTCCAGTGGCTCAGCGGCATATCGCCGCGCAGAACGTCGGCTGCCACCATGCCGGCAAAGTTGACGGGCGACTTGGCGCTGCCGAACTGCGGCGCGTAGCACAGCTCGGTTTCTTCCAGATCGTAGACGGTCGCGCCCAGTTGAATCGCCATCGCGATGGCATCGATCCGCTTGTCCACGCCGTCGAGGCCAACCGCCTGCGCGCCCAACAGCCGACCGTCCGACTTGCGGAAGATGACCTTCAGCGCCAGGTACTGCGCGCCCGGGTAGTAACCGGCGTGCGAGTTCGGGTAGAGATAGATCTTTTCGTAATCGGTCGCGCCGATCCGGTTGAGGGTTTTCTCGCTGACGCCGGTCCAGGCGGCCGCGCCGCCAAACAGACCGATGATTGCCGTGCCCTGGACGCCGCGGAAACGCGAGTCGCGCCCGACGATCACATCGGCCGCGATGCGGCCCTGGCGGTTGGCCGGCCCGGCCAGCGCGAGCAACGACCACTGGCCCGTGCCGGTGTGCTTGACTTCGACCGCGTCGCCAACAGCGAAGATGTCCGGGTCGCTGGTGCGCATCTGGTCGTCGACGCGGATGCCGCCCAGTGCGCCGATCTCGAGCCCGGCGCTCTTGGCCAGCCAGTTCTCGGGACGCACGCCGATGCCAAGAACGACGAGGTCGGCCGGGAACACCTGGCCGGCTTGCGTGTGCACCTCCAGCGAGCCGTGGGCCGCTTGCCTGAGCTCGTTCACGTCGGCATTGAGCTCGATGTGGACGCCGTTCCTCGCCATGTGGCGCTCGACGTAGCACGCCATTTCGGGATCCATCGGCCCCAGGACATGATCGCCCCGCTGGAGCAACGTCACCTGCAAACCCAGGTGGACCAGGTTCTCGGCCATCTCAAGGCCGATGAAACCGCCGCCAACCACTACGGCGCGCTTGGCCGGCAGCACGGTTTGATATCCCGTGTACGCGTCCATGCCCGATGGCAGTTCCGCGTGCCCCTCGATCCACTCCCGGATCGCGCGGACGTCTGGCACGGTGCGCACGCGAAAAACTCCCGGCAGATCGATGCCCGGTATGGGTGGGCTGATGGGCGCCGCGCCGGGGGAGAGGACGAGCTTGTCGTACAACTCACTGGTCACCTCGCCGGTCACAGTGTTACGCAGGTCGATAGTCTTCTGCGCCGGCGAGATCGCGATGGCTTCACAACGCGTGCGCACATCGATGGCGAACTGCTCGCGAAACACCCGCTCATCCGCCACCAGCAGGCTCGAACTCGCGCGGGATCACGCCGCCGACGTGGTAGGGCAGTCCGCAGTTCGCATACGAGACATAGGGACCGCGCTCCACCATCAGGATCTCTGCGTTTTCATCCAACCGGCGCAACCGCGCCGCGCACGATGCGCCGCCGGCTACACCGCCAACAATCACCACTTTGGTCATAGGTAACTTCCTTTCGTACGGCTGCTACGGGTGAGCGCAGCGGTAAATCAGGTTGCCTCGCCTTGGCTTGCATCTTTTGCAGCGGGCAAGCTGCTCAGCCGCTCAACCGCCAGCAGGGGACATCCCATATCATACAGGGCATTCAACATGCCCAGCAGCGCGGCCTGGTCTCTTACCTGCCCAGTCAATGTCGTGACCAATTGCTGGTCCTCCGTCTGGTTCAGACTGGCCGCCATGTCGCCATGTATGAAGCTCAATTTGGCTTTCAGATGGCCTACTATGCGGATCTGATAACAGCCGGGCTGATCAAAGAATTGTTGTTTGCTGTCTGGTGTCATTTTTCTTGCATCCTGCGAACGCCAAGATCGGATTTCGCTATCCTCGCCCCAAGCATAGCGAAATCTCGCAGGTGATACCAGCCCCAAAAGGTCGTAACTCGGTCGTAAAAGGGAGAAGAGTGGCTTATAAAAGACCCAGATTGATTGCTTTAGCGACAGCGTCACGCCGCCCGTTGGCCTGGAGTTTGCTGTAAATCGTGGTAGCGTGGCGTTTGACCGTCAGCGGGGAGATGACCAGCGCCTGCGCGATCTCTTTGTTGGAGAATCGCTGCGCGATGAGCGCCAGGATTTCGCGTTCACGCTCCGTCAGCGGTTCGATCAGTTCCGTCCGGCCAGCGGACGAACCATCCGTCACGGCATGAGGAGCAGCGGGTCTGGACGCGCTGAATGCCTGCACGATCTGGCCGGTATGGGCCGGAGCAACGCCGGTCTGTTGCAACCGGACGAACAAGCTCGCCAGCCGCGGCCCCAAATCGACGAAAAGCCGAATGAAGCCGCCTGGTTCGGCCAACAGTACAGCCTCTTGTAGTAGCGCCAGCGCCGCCCGCTGATCTCCCTGTGCATCATGCAGCATGGCTTGCAGCGTCAGCACCTCGATGGTGAAGCGGGTGTTGTGAGTGGCGGTAACGAAAGCGTGCAAGCGGGATAGCGCAACGGCGGCCTGTTCTCTGCTGACTGGGGTGTCCTGCGCCAGCAGGATTTTCGGCAGTGTCAATTGAGGCGCATAGAAGTAAGGCATCGCAGTCGGGGCTAGAAAAGGTCCGACGGCCGTCGTCCAGTGCCTGGTTGCCCGGAGTTCGCCCTGCATCATGGCAAGCTCTGCCTGAAACGCTTCAGCCAGTGGAAGGAGGCCTTCGCTACGGGTTTCAGTCAGGAATTCAAAAGCTTGTTTGAGTTTGCCACGCGCCTCGTCGGGTTGACAGCGTGCCTGGCAAATCAACGCGTAGATGAATGCACTCTGCAAATATGTGATCGATCGGCCGATGTAGCGGATTTGTTCCAAAGCCAACGCGTGAGTTTCTGCAGTCGCCAAATCGTTGCGTTGGTACGCCGCACATGCGAGAAAATAATGCGCCCAGCCGAGCGATTCATGACGGCGATGTCTCTCGCCTACCGCAAGCAATTGGGTCGCTCCCTGAAGCATAGCCGGCAAATCGCCGGCTATCCACTCGACGAAGCAGCGCGATCCAGCTACCCGTGCATAGATAGCGCCATTCTGTGCCACATCTTCCGGCTGGCCTTCGGCCAGCGAAGCATAAGCCAGGTCCAGCAGGCCTGTCATCTGGTATGCCACAGCGAGACGCAGCCAGGCTACAGCGCGCACCAGGTACCACGTTCGCGGCGTGGTCGCAAGCCCACGCCGGGTAAGAGCAATCACATGTTCCGGGTCCCTGGCTACCATCCAGGCAGCCATAGCGCGCAGGACGTCGATCTCGCCCAACAGAGAAGCGTTGTGCGACGACTCGCCCGCCGATTTCACCAGGAGATCTGCGGCGCGATCGACCGTCTCTCTGACATACTGTGGATCAGATCGGTTGAGTTCGGTGAGCCAGGCACGCGCCAGTAGCAGATCCGGATGATCAGTAACCGTCTCAGCGGGAAACATGTGCAGATAACGTTCCAGAAGTTGCCATTGTTCGGAGTTCATCAGAGCCTGGCGGTGCTCTCCAAACAAACGGACTGCTGCTGGCGTATCGTTTCCCAACAACGCGTGCTGCAACGCCAGTTCAAGCGAGTCGTGGCGGGCGAACCAGGCGCTGGCACGGGTGTGGAGCGTCGCGATCTCGCTGGCATTGACCTGGTGCGTCAACTGGTCGCGCAGGAGTTCCCGGAAGAGATGATGATAGCGATACCATTCGCCACGCGAGTCCATGGCCACAGTAAACATATTCGCTTGTTCCAGCCATGTCAGATACTCGTGTGGCTCACACGCTGCTTCCTCAGGGCCTAGCACTTCTTTGCACAATGAGCCGCACATCTGGTCCAGAATCGAGGTCTTCAAGAGGAAGCGCTCGATGTCTGGCGGCGCCTGCGACAGAACTTCGCTCAACAGATAGTCGATCACATACCGGTTTTCAACGTTCAGCTCGGCGAGGCGGCTGTCAACGTCTCCGCCGTGCCGGAGCGACAGTATCGCCAGCCGCAGTCCAACGGCCCAACCCTCTGTCTTTTCCGCCAGAACTTCGACAGCCTCGCTGGTGAGCGGAGTCCCCAATGCATGTTCCACGAAACTCGCAACTTCCGTCCGCGAGAAGCGAAGATCCTGGCCCCGGACTTCGGCAATCTGAGCACGTGCTCGCAGCACGCCGATGGGCAGCAGCGGATCGTGCCGTGTGGCAATTACCAGATGCATGCCCTTCGGCGGGTGCTGTAACAGCAGATACAGCAGCTCGTGGATCGACTGCTCGTGGATGACGTGATAATCGTCCAGCACCAGGACAAAGTCTCGTCCGAGCTCGACCAGTTCATTGATCAGGCTGTGGGCAATTACGGCAGCAGTCGGAAGGTTGATGCTGGACAGAAACGAGCGTGTCTGTGCCAGCGCGTCGGGAAAGATGGACTGCATCGCGGCCAGCAAATAGGTCAGGAAGACACCGAGGTTGTTGTCGGCCTCATCCAGTGATACCCAGGCGTTGGGAATATCGCAGGTCTCCAGCCAGTCGCTCAACAGCGTGCTTTTGCCGAAGCCGGCCGGCGCCGAAACCAGGATCAGTGAGCTGTCCAGGCCGTTGTTCAGCAGTTCGTTCAGGCGCGGACGATCAACCAGATCGGCAGTGACGCGTGAACGGTGGAGCTTGGTATGCAGCAAATCCTGGCGATCGATGCCAGTGATCATGGGAGCCTTCATTTAGTATGACAAAGTACAAGATCGCAGCATGCACCGTGTCAGGCGGTTAGGGTCAACGATAGGACACGCGTATTGTAACAGCCATGGTACATGGCTGCAACTTGGGCAGGAAAGTCACGGCACAGGCTGGCACACCCAACTCCCAGCCGGACCGCTGTTTGACATCTGCCGCTTTGACCCCGCCTGTGTTGCAGCCCGGCCAGAGGTCAGGTATAATCCCATCGGGCATTGGCCCGACACATACGACACTTCAGAAGCTGAGGAGCATTCCCAATGTTTGGTTCACTGATCAAGTTGGCGGGTGGTTTGATAATCGGCGCGGCTGTCGGCGTGGCAGTGGCTGGCATCCTGGCGCCCAAACGCGGTGAGGAGTTGCAGAGCGACATCCGCGCCTATCTGGGCGAGGTGCGCAGCGCGGGCGCAGCCGCCGAAGCACAGCGGCGGGCTGAGCTACAGGGCAAGTTCAAAGCTGCCAAGCAGCCCGGCCCGGCCGAGTTCGACATCAACCTCAACATCAACCGCTCGGAATAACGCGGCTGTCGGGCTGGCAGTGCGGGCAGAAGTGCGTGCTGCGCTGTGCGACCTGCACCCGGTGAATGGGGCCGCCGCAGACCAGACACGGCTTGCCCGCCCGCCCGTACACCTGATGGCGTTGCTGGTAATGGCCGGTCACGCCGTTGGGCCGGCGATAGTTCGTGATTCCGCTGCGTCCCAGTGTGCTGCCGCCCTCGCGGATCGCTGTCGCCAGCGTCTGGCGGATGGCGCTGTGCAGCCGGCTGCAATCGGCCAGCGTCAGCGCATCGCCGGGGCTTTGCGGGTGGATGCCAGCCTGGAACAACGCTTCGTCAGCGTAGATGTTGCCCAGCCCGGCGACGACTGACTGGTTCAGCAGCAGTCCCTTGATGGCCGCCCGGCGACCCTGAATCTTTTCAAACAAATCAACGGGGGTGAACAACTCGCTCAGCGGCTCGGGGCCGAGTTTTGCCAGCGCCGCCTCTGGTTCGGCCGTCAGGAGAAAGCGGCCAAACTTGCGCGGGTCGTGATAGCGCAGTTCCATACCGTCGCTCAGCGCGAAGATGAGGTGATCATAGGCGGTGGGTGGCTCATCTGGCGGCGCGACGCGCAACTGGCCGGTCATGCGCAGATGCACCATCAGCGTCTGGCCGTCGTCCAGCGCGAAGAGCAGATGTTTGCCGCGCCGGTCGGCGTTGACGATCTGGCGGCCCAGCAGGCGCGCCGTGAAATCCTCGACACGCATGCCGCTCAGCAGGCGCGGCCAGCGCACATCCACCGCTTCAAAACGCCGCCCAACCAGCAACGGTTTCAGATCGCGTACAGTGTTCTCGACTTCGGGAAGTTCAGGCATGGGTGTATTCTACACCAGCACGCCCCACCAGCGAAACCCGCCGTCCACTCCTACTCCTCCTCGTACTTCTACTCGTAATCGTACTCTTCGATCTTCCAAACGAGTACGAGTAGGAGTAGGAGGACGAGTACGGGGACGAGTACGAGTACGACACGAAAAACGCCCTCCTGCGAAGAAGGGCGTCTCGTATTACCTGTCGAATTTGCTGGCGCCGGCCGGTCAGGCCCGGGTCATGCGCCAGCTCGCGGCCAGCAGCAGGAGCAGCAGGACTGCCAGTCCCACCTCCAGCGCCAGCAACGTAGCCGGCGCCAAGCCGAGGAAGCTCGCCGGCGATGCGGCGCTTGCCTCGGTTGTGGGCGTCTTGGCGGCCAGAATACCTGTCGGGTCTCCCTGGCCGAGTGCCAGTCCGCCGGAGGGCGCTACCAGCGCGCTGGGCGACACTGCGCCGCCGGCCTGCCAGCGTGTGCCGAAATCACCGGCCACAAACACCACCAGCAACACAGCCATCATCGCCGCGGCCAGCCGCAGATGTGTTGGCTGCAGCCAGGCCAGCCAGCCGGCGCGCTCCGGTCTGCGCACACCGGCCATCGACTCGTTCAGTGTGAAGGCGCGCGGCACAGGCACCCGCGGCGTCTCAGCCAACAGCTGGCGGGTATACGTCAGCGCTTGCAGGTCGCGGCGGGCAGTCGGGTCGTTGTCCAGCAGGGCTGCCACGCGCGTTTGCTCTCGTGCGGACGCTTGTCCGTCCAGGTATGCCGAAAGCAGTTGATCACGGTCGTCGGTGCGAAAGTTCATGGTGTTGGTCTTACTCTTGAAAAGTTCGTTGATAGCTTGTCCGTCAGTCGTTTTCTAGACGATAGCGCGACGGCAAAAGTTCCTGCCGTTCGAGCAGGTAATCGCGCAATTTTGCCCGCGCGCGGCTGAGCCGTGACTTCACCGTGCCCAGTGAGGTGTCCATCGCCTGCGCAATCTCCTCATAGCTGAGGCCCTCGATGTCGGAAAGAACCAGCACGGTGCGCTGTTCGATAGGCAGGATGGCGATCCCCTGCTGGATGAGTTCCGACAGTTCCTGGCGCAGCGCGTAGTCTGAAGGCGCCTCCAGCGGATCGATCAACTGGCCGGTGTATTCCGGGTCGGTCGAGAGATCGTCCAGCGAGCTGGTGGGACGGCGCTGGATCTGTCGCAGGTAATCGTAACAGGCATTGGTGACAATGCGCAGCAACCACGCCTTGAACGACCCGCCGCGGTACTGGCCCAGGTTGCGATAGGCTTTGATGAACGCTTCCTGTGTGGCATCCTGCGCCGAGTCGCCTGTGCCGAGAATGCGAAAGGCCAGGTTATACGCCATGGCCTGGTAGGACAGGACCAGTTGGTTGAATGCAGACAAGTCCCCGCGGCTCGCTGCCTCGATCAGACGTTGTTCGTCCATTGGTTGCAGTTGCAGGCAGGACCGTCAGTCCTGCCTGGGGCGCTATTTTCACTGAAGCTGTATTAGTGACAAGTTTGACGAAATGGATTGCATCGGCTATACTCTTGACGATTTTGCAATGCCGAAGTGGCGGAACAGGCAGACGCGACGGTCTCAAAAACCGTTGAGCATAACGCTCATGTGGGTTCGAGTCCCACCTTCGGCACTGGTTAGAACCGAAGTCATTATACGTCGGCTCTACCATTTCGCTAAGTTTGAAGGAGTGAGAAGGGAATCCGCCAGGCGGTGCGATTCCCTTATCTATGTCAATTTTGAAAATTTCACATCACACGACCCGCCAACGGCGCTATGGCTTCATCGCTGCGCTGCTGTTGGCGGCAGTGGTTCTCAGCGGGTGTCCGTCGCGCGCGGATAGCTCAGCCCGCCCTGCCACAGCCGAAGAACGCAACGCAGCTATTGTGGCCATCGCAGACCGCTTCGCGGTAACTGACGATCTGGAAGCAGCTCAGGAAGCACTGAGCGCGTTGAATCTGCCCGCTGCGCCACAAGCAGTGCTGGCCCTTGCTGAGTTGTTTATCGCGCAGGGCAGCGACACTGAGACAACTCTCGCACTCGCCAACCTCGCCAACGGACTGGGATTGTCCAGCCGCATGACGGGCGAGTTTGTGGCAGCAGCCGCTGCCAGCGGCGCGGCCGTTCCGGTAGCGCTGGCTCCTCCGGCCACCAACACGCCGGTGCCCACCGATACGCCTGAGCCGACGGCGACCTCTACCGACACGCCGGCTCCGACCGACACCCCCACCGATGTCCCTCAACCCACCGACACGCCGACTGAAACGCCAGTGCCGCGCCCGGTGGTCGTGGTCGAACTCGCAGATGAACGTGCGCAGCGGTCCGGGCACCGGCTATGCGGTGCTCAGCCAGGTGCAGGCCGGCGACGAACTGGACATTCTGGGCCGCAGCCAGGACAGCAAGTGGTGGCAGGTGACGCTCCCGAATGGCGGCGAAGGCTGGCTGGCGGCGTCGCTGGTGACCGCCAGCGGCCCGACCGACGGTGTGCAAGTAGCGCAGAACGTTGCGCCGCCGCCCACAGCGCGCGCCCAGCCGACCGCTGCACCAGTCGTCGTGCAGCCGACGGAGCCGGCGGCTCCGCCACCGGTGCAGTCATCGTCGCCTTACGTGATGACCAGCTTCCGTCTCAGGCCAGTCGGCCAGGACGCTCAACACTGTACCGGCGGTGACCACAACATCTTCGTGACCGTCGTAGACTTGGGTGGCAACCCGATCGACGGCGTTCGTGTCCGCGAGACTTACACTGGCCAGATCTACGTGACTGGCGACCAGGGCAAGGGACCTGGCAGGGTGCAGTATGATATCTATCGCGGCGGTGGCGGTGTCGTGGAAATTATCGACGAAAACAACAACCCGATCAGCGGCCAGTCACCCGGAATGAGCGCCGACTGGCCCCCGTTCGATCTGATGCTTGCCGCAGGCTATTGCAACTGCAAGCCGCATCCTGACCCGGAAAGCTGCCGGGCAGATCTGGAGAGCAAGCAGTACCTGTTCACTGTCGGCCATTACGTCTACGAAGTGACGTTCCAGCGCCAGTAGGGCGCCCGATCGGCCGAACCCTTGACGAGAAGCCTGCGCCTCGCTGTTGCGTTGCCTCAGGACCTTGTCTCCAAACCTTTCGAAAAAGGAGATGCACCCCGTGACATCTCAGCTTACTAATCGGGCGCCGCTTTTTGCCGGCCTTGGCCCGTCCCAGCTCTCAGCCATCGAGGATCGTCTGACCACGGTCCAGTTTGCCGCGGGTGAGACGATCTTCAAGGCTGGCGAGCTGGCGACTCGCATGCTGCTCATCGAGAGCGGTTACGTGCGTCTGGTCACCGACCGGGGCGTCACACTGGCCACTCTCGGACCGGGCAGCACCCTGGGCGACCAGGACATGCTGGCCGAACAGCCGCACGCCTCCGGCGCGCAGGCAGTTGGTGCGGTTAGCGCGCAGGCGCTGTCAGGCAATGATCTGGAGCGGCTGGTGCAGCGCGACCCCGACCTGGGCCTGGCGCTCAGCCGGTCAGCCGGTATGCCGGTGGCCGCCCTGCGCAACTACGTTCTCAGCCGTCTGCAGGCAGTGCCGGGCTGGCGGCGAGCCAGCCGCGCCGCGCTGCTGGACGCTGAACAGCGACTGACTGTCACCGATGCGACGGATGGCCAGCGCCTTTACTCTGCCGGCGACCCGCCCAGCGCGCTCTACATTCTGGAGCGCGGACAGATGCGCCTCAGCGACCCCAGCGGCGTGTTCGGCGACATAAGCGTGGGCGCCGGCGCGGTGTTCGGCGACATGGAACTGCTGACCGGCAAGCCGGCGACGCGTACCGCTGAAGCCGTGGCAGCCGCTACGCTCTGGACACTCAGCGCCCAGGCCTTCGCCGATCTGACCATGGAGTATCCTGAACTGCGCGCTGCGCTGAGCCAGGAACTTCGTGCGCCACTTTCTCTGGACGACCAGAAGATCGCCATCGAGCGTCTGCGCCAGTTGCCGACCTTCAGCCGCTGGCCGGACGACGTGATGGAACAAGTGGCAGCTGCGATGCTGCTTCAGCATGTTCCTGCCGGTGAAATGGTCTATCGCAAGGGCGACCCCGGCAACGGCATGTTCCTGGTCGAACGCGGCCAGATCGAGCTGCACAGCGACGACGAGATGCTGGCCCGCCTGACCGCCGGCAACGATTTCGGCGAGATGGCGCTGGTGACCGGCCGGCCGCGCACCTCCAGCGCGCTGGCTGCCACCGACACGAACCTGTGGGTGCTTTACCGTAACGACTTCGAGCGCCTGCTGGCCCGCCATCCGGCTGTTCAGGCGGCGGTAACCGAGACGGTCGCCCAGCGGCTGGCATCGGCTGACGAGGCCTTCTACGACAAGCATCTGCGCAAGATCACGCTGCTGTCGGGCCTTTCCCGCAGCCAGATCGAGGCAGTGCGGCGTCGCTTGCAGGCGGCCCGCTATCGCGCCGGCGAGGTCGTGTTCTACAGCGGTGACGAGCCCGACGGCCTCTTCCTGGTCGAGCGTGGCCAGGTCAGCGTCGAGATTCCCGTCGGCGCTGGCGGCACCGACCGAGGTTCTGTTCAGCGACGGTGACGTCTTCGGTGAGGGTGCGCTATTGCTGGACGGCCCGCGCACCTCCACCGCACGCGCCGTTACCGATCTGGATGTCTGGCTGCTGCGACGCGAGGACTTCGAAGACCTGATGTTGCAGTATCCCAGCCTGGCGCTCAACCTGAGCCGTGTGCTGGAGGGGCGCCTGCGGACGTCCAATCAGAGCGAGGCGAGGCCACCAGCAGCAGCCAAGAAGGGCAAGCCGGCCGCGACCGCGGTCGCAGTGGCAGCAGCCACGCCGGCCAAAACCGCTCAGCCTGCCCCGGCAGCCGCGGCTGCCTCCCCGGCTCCGGCCAAGTCTGGCGGCATCGGCAGCCGGATCAGCGGCGGCATTGCGTGGTTCCAGGACGCCAGCACGGTGACCAAGATACTGGTCGTGGTGCTGTTGCTGATGCTGGTGTACATCTGCGGCTTTGCTCTGCCCTACATGGCGCTGGTGCGGCCAGTCTCCGCCGCAGAGGCCGAGGTACGCGAGATCCAGATGGCGGCGGCGCTGCCAGCCTTTGGCGGCGTCGAAGTGCCGCCCACCGCGACGCCGGAACTCGGCGTGCTGGCTGTCGCCCTGCTGGGAGAGGATGTCGCGGCGACCCCGACCTACACGCCTTGGCCCACTGAAACGCCGATCCCGACCGACACGCCTACCGTGACGCCGACGCCGACCTTCACCTCAACGCCGACCGACACGCCGGTGCCAACCGCGACGCCAACATTCACGCCGGAGCCGACCAACACGCCGGTCCCAGTGCGTCAGGAACCGGTGGCACGCGCGGCCGAGCCTGTTGTGGAGGCAGCCGCGGTGGTCGAAGCGCCGCCCGCTCCGTCTGTCGAATGGCGTCTGGTTTCAGCGCGGCGGCTGTCGCCGTGCGAGAACCGCGGCAAGCACAACATCTTCGTGAAAGTGCTGGACGCTGCCGGCAATCCCTACGACGGCGTGCTGGTGGTCCAGTCTAACCGCGGCAACTACGGCGACATCCTTGACCGGATGCCCAGCGGCACCAAGGGGCCAGGTCAGGCCGAGTTCATCATGTGGAAGATCGCCGAGTATTCGGTGTTCATCGCCAATCCCGATGGGTCGCCGGCCAGTACCGAATTCGCCGAGCCAATACACTCCAACTTCACCGATGAAGCAGAGTGCAGTGATGGCGGCGGCGGCGGCAACACGCTGTTCCACAACTCGTTCGAAGTGATCTTCCAGCGGACGAGCTGACCGAGAGAGACAGGTACTGAAGAGGCGAGAGCTAGCCACGCTCTCGCCTCTTTTTTCGCCATCTGCGCGTAGTTTTCACTTTGTTGGCGCACTCGCATATGCTATAATCGCTGTGATCTCATTAGGGGGTATTCAAAATGGGTCGATCGCTGGCGCAGGACGGAACGACCCCGCCCCTACAAGCCAACTCGTCTTGAATACACCCATCTCATTACTTCGCTACCTCCACATGGAAAGCATTTCTCGCATGTCTGCACGCCGGCCGACGGTCAACCTGTTGCCTGTCAAGCTTCTTGCTCTTTCGCTGATCGTCGTGCTGGGACTGGCGGCTTGCAATCGAAACGAAGCGCCGGAGGCGACGCCGTCCCCGCCGATTGCTGCCGTCGCCGTGACGGCTGAGCGGGCAATCGACACGCCCACCGCGACTCCGACGGCTACGCCTGCGCCCTCGCCTTCCCCGACCTTCGACTTTATGACCCTGTTGGCTACCAACGCTGTGCCAGAGGGCGTGTCGCCATTTACCGGGTTGCCGGTGGCGGATCAGGCCGTGCTGGACCGCATGCCGGCCGCGATCAAGATCTCCAACTCTCCCATTGCCCGCCCCCAGTCAGGACTGAGCCAGGCCGATGTGGTCATCGAGCATCTGGCCGAGGGCGGCATCACCCGCTTCACCGCCATCTATCACAGCCAGGACGCCGAACGTATCGGATCCGTGCGCAGCGCCCGTCTGATCGACCTCGAGATACCTGTGCTGTTCGACTCTTTCCTGGTTTACTCCGGCGCCAGCGGGGATGTGGAGCGTATGATCGAAAACTCCGACTTCGCGCCCTTCACGCTGTCCGACGAGCGCAAAGATCCCGGCTTCTACCGATTGGACGTGCCGGGGCGCACCTACGAGCATTCGCTGTTCACCGACAGCGACATCCTGGCGCGCGCGGCCGAGCAGCAGAGCTGGACAGGGCCGCCGCGCTCCATGGGCTGGGCCTGGAGCGATATGGCGCCAGACGATGCGCAGCCGGCCGCTTCGGTCGAAATACCTTACAGCAGTGAGTACTCCGATGTGCGCTGGGAGTATGATCCCGAAGCGGGCGCCTACCGCCGCTGGATTCTGGGCGAGCCACACGTGGACGACCTCACCGGCGAGCAACTGACGACGCCCAACGTGGCCGTCCTCTACGTCAGCCACGTGCCGACGCTGATCATCGAGGATGTGCTGGGTTCACAGTCCGTGCAGATACAGCTTTGGGAGCAGGGGCGCATGCAACTGTTGCGCGACGGCGTCGTGCAGGAAGGGACCTGGATGCGCCCGCGGCGCGAGGATCCGCTGGTCTTCCTCGACGAGGAGATGAACGCGCTGGAGCTGAAGCCAGGGGCCGGTCTGGATCGAGATCGTTCCGCTGGATATGCCGGTTACCGTTGGGGAGTAACGCACAACTGTACCGCGGCTTGCGGAAACGGGGCAGCATTTTGGGGTACAGTAAGCCTGCCGTCGGCTTATCTGCGGCTATGGTGACACCATGACAGCAAGCAACGCACAGCAAACCCTTTTTCTTGACCAGGACAACGCCGCCGCGCAATTGCAGTACGAGCTACAGCAAGAGGTGCGTGATGTCTTCGACGTACAGGGAGTCGCAACCAGCGGCAGCAAGACGCCGGCTTTCGAGTTCCATGGCCGGCTGCTGACCGATGCCGACACTGCCCTGATGGTCGTGCAGGAACGCTTTCACCCGCTCGGCTACACCCCCTTTCTCCATCGCAAGGACCAGACCGACATGCTGTCGGCGGTTCCCGGCATTTCCGAGGCTGGCCGACAGCGGGTCTGGATCAACGTCGTGCTGGCCATCGCGACTCTTTTCACTACGACACTGGCCGGCGCGCAGCTTGCCGGTGCAAACGTCATGCGCAATCCGGCCAGCCTCCTGGAGGGCCTGCCCTTCGCCCTGACGCTGATGGTGATCCTTGGTTCCCACGAGTTGGGGCACTATTTCATGGGGCGCTGGCACAAGGTACGCGTTACCTTGCCCTATTTCATCCCGGTGCCCGCCTTCCTCGGCACCTTCGGCGCGTTCATCCAGATGCGCAGCCCGATCCGCAACCGCCAGCAACTGTTCGACGTCGGCTTCGCCGGACCAATTGTCGGCTTCGTGGTGGCGCTGCCGCTGCTGATCGTTGGCCTGCTGCTGCCCCCGACTGGTAGTCCATTTCTGCGAGTCGGCGATTCCCTGCTGACAGGCTTCCTGTCGCAGTTGCTGCGGCCCGAACTTGTCGGCCACGGCTACGGGCTGAACCCGGTGGCGCTGGCCGCGTACTTCGGCATCCTGTTGACCGGGGTCAACTTACTGCCAGCCGGCCAACTGGACGGCGGCCACATCGCCTATTCGCTGTTTGGCCGGGCAGCCCGCCCGCTGGGCTTCGTGATCATCGCCGGGCTGCTGGTGATGGGAACGCTTTTCTGGCGCGGTTGGTACCTCTGGGCTGTGCTGATCTTCTTCACCGGCCTGCGCCATCCATCGCCGCTGGACGACATCACGCCGGTGGACACCAGCCGCCGGATCATTGGCGTCGCCGCGTTTGTTCTGCTCCTGCTGACGTTTATCCCGATTCCGAACTGAGCGCCGGCGGAGGCCGGCGCGCCTTCAAGACCAGGTAGATTCCCGCCATCACGGCGACCGCGCCGATCGTCTGCACGACCGTCGGCGTTTCCCCGAAGATGATGGCTGCCAGGACAGCCGTCACCACCACCTGACCAAGCAAGCTAACCGATACCTGGGTTGCAGGGAGCACACCCAGCACGAAGTTGATCGACAGCCAACCGGCGACCTGCGACATCAGGCCGAGGCCCAGCAGCGCCAGCCACGTCGTCGCGGAGAAGCCGGTCAACTGAGCGCCCGTCAGCAGGCAGACGAGTAGAAGCAGCGCCGAACTGCTGACTACAGACACAGTCATGAACGTCAACGTGTCGGTGGTACTGCGCACCCGCTGGGTTGACAGCAGGTAGATGGCGTAAAACAGACTGGCTGCCAGCGCCATCAGGCTACCGCTGTCAAGGACGAACCCCTGCGCGCCGGCGGGCCGGGCCACCAGCGTCATGCCGGCCAGCGCCAATACCAGCCCAATCCAGTAGAGCCGCGGCAGCTTCTCGTGGAAGATCAGCAGCGCGCCCAGCCCTACCCACAGCGGCGCGTTGTTGGCCAGCAGAGTCGCCTGCGCCGCTGAGGTGATCAGCAGCGCCGTGTTCCACAGCACCAGGTCCAGCGCGAAGAACGCGCCGCCCAGCCCGGTCAACGCCAGGGCGCGCCGTTTTGGCAGACGACGCCGGCTGAGCAGCCACCAGGGCGTCAGCACCAGCGCCGCGATGAAGACGCGATAGAACGCCGAAACCAGCCCCGGCAGATCGGCCCACTTGACCCAGATCGCCGACATGCCGATACACAGAATGCCAAAGCCCAGCAGCGCGTACGCCTTGACCGGCGGGCGCGCAGAAACGGGGACGACAAGTGGTGTTGACATGGTGGACGATGGGTCTTACTGCTGCGCGGTTGAAGGGGTGACAGTCACTTCGGATGTTGCTGAACATCCAGGCAGGCGCGGTTGAAAGTGACTGTCACCTGCATATCGCGGGCCTTACTTGAAGCCCAGCCCGCGTTCCTTCAGGCTCACGAAGCGCTGGCGTCCGATGATCAGGTGGTCCAGCACGTCGATGTTGAGCAACGAGCCCGCCTCAACGATCAGTCGCGTTACCTGGACATCCTCGGGGCTGGGCGTCGGGTCGCCGCTGGGATGGTTGTGGACGACGATCATGCCGGCGCAGTTGGCGCGGATCGCCTCGCGGAACATCTCGCCGACGCGCACCTGTGCCGTGTTCAGCGAGCCGACGTAGATGGTCGGGATGCTGAGCACCCGGTTGCGTGTATCCAGCAGCACGGTGCGCAGGTGTTCCTGCGGCAGCAGCGACATCTCGGCCATCAGCAGGTTGGCTGCGTCGGCCGGTGAGCGCATCTGCGGCCGTTCGTGGGGTGCAGTCACCAGCAGTCGCCGTCCCAACTCCAGTGCCGCCTTGATCTGCACCGCCTTGGCCTGGCCGATGCCCTTTTCCTGGCACAGTTCCGACACGGTGGCCTGCGCCAGACCGGGCAGCCCTTCATAACGTGCCAGCAGTCGTTCGGCTACGCGCACCACGTTTTCACCGCCGGTGCCGACGCGCAAAATGATGGCCAGCAACTCGGCTGAACTGAGCGCGCCGGCGCCGTAGTGCTCCAGCCGCTCGCGCGGGCGCTCACCCTGCGGCAAGTCGTGGATGGTAGGGCGGTATTCGACTTGGGTCTCGTCGGTCACTGTGGATCCCCTCCGCGGTGGATGAAAGCTAATCGTTGACGTGGGTCGACGGCGAAGCAGGCGCAGGCTGAGTCTGCGCAGATCGGCCAACCGTGATCATGGGCAGATGGACGCGCGGCACAATCGGCGCTCTGGCGAGGAGCAGCACGTCGTAGAGCGGCCCGGTCATGCCCCAGCGGCGGGCGGTTTCGTAGTCCACCTCGGCCACCATGCCGCGCCGGTCCAGCCGTGCGAAATCGCTGGCGGCTGCGTAATCGACCACCAGAAACGGCCCCTCGGGCAACTCACCGGGACGCATGAACCACACCTTGCGGCCCAGGTCGCCGGGGCGCAGGGTCGCGACGTAGCCGACGCAGGTCGGTTTGTCGCAGTACGGCACCTGCGCCAGCTCCAGCCGGCGGTGATAGACGCGCTCCATCACGTCGTAGGCGTAGAACGTCACCTCGCCGCGCGCCGGCAGCGGTGTCGCTGTGTACCACGGTGGATCAGGTTGTTGCTGAACGGGGCTGAACAGCAGGCTTGCGAGAAGGATGATAGCTGCGAACAAAATGATTCCTCAGAAACGGGCAGTTCTGCCCATTGGACGACGGCTAACCGCCGCACGTTCCCAAGGATGCCAGAATGGGCAGGTTTTGTCAAACGAGACGCGCGGGTTCTGAGGCCTCCAAATTCGGTCTGGAATTGACGCCACTGGTCACTCGTGCTACCCTATAGTCTGAGCGATGGTTGAGATCATCGCCTGACACGGAAAACATGATTCAACATGTTGCCGCAGTGGCGATTCCAGAAAGCACAGTAAACAAGACCATGACAGAGCCAACTTCCAACGTCGCCGTGTTTGAAGGATTGGTTTTCAGCGAGGCCGGCGCGCCGGTCGATGTTGCTTTCATCGGCAGTGAAGCGCACTACGTGGTGCCTGACAACGGATTCCGCCGCCATGTTGCCGCGCGCGACATCGATCGCCAGGTGCTGCTATTCCTGCGCGAGCAGATGGAGCCGCACAAAGACGTGGTGCTCGAAGAGACCATGCGGATGCTGGGCAAGGACGACCTGTTTACCAAGGTCATGCTCGAACTCGTCACTGAAGAACCTGGACCAGATGGCCGCGCAGCCGATACCGGAGGAAGCCCGCACCTGGCTGGGCATGCTGGGCTTTCGCATTGTCGTCAACGTACACGGCGAGGTCGTGGATGTTACCATGCCGGGAATGTCCGGCGAAGACTGGGACGAATGACCAGGCTTCGAGCCTGTGGAGATACCTATGAAAAAGCTTTTCGTTGCATTGTTTGCGCTGCTGGCCTTAGCCGCGGCCGCAGTGGCTGCGGTCGTCGCTTTTCTGCGCCGCTTCGTGCCGGATACCGAGGGGCGCGTTGAACTGGACGGTATCCACGGCCCGGTCGAGATCGTGCGCGACCGCTGGGGCGTGCCGCACATCTACGCCAACTCCGAGGAAGACCTCTTCTTCGCGCAGGGCTACGTCCACGCGCAGGACCGGATGTGGCAGATGGAGTTGCAGCGGCGGGCCGGCGCGGGCCGGCTGGCGGAGGTCCTGGGCGAACCAGCCCTGGAGATCGATCGCGCGTTCCGCACGGTCGGTCTGAACCGGGCCGCTGAAGACGAGGCCGCGGGCATGTCGGGCGAGACCCGGCGCGCCTTGCAGGCCTACTCGGCCGGCGTCAACGCCTGGATGCGCCTGAAACGGGGCAGCCTGAGCGTGGAGTTTCGCCTGCTGGGCTTTGAGCCGCAGCCCTGGCGTCCGGTGGACAGCTTCTACTGGGCCAAGGTGATGTCGGCCAACCTGAGCGGCAACTGGACCAGCGAGGTGGTGCGGGCCCGGCTGACCCGCCAGGTCGGGCGCCGATCTGGCCGCCGATCTGGAGCCGGTCTACCCCGCCTCCAACCCTGTGACCGTGCCGGGCGACGGCGGCGCGGCCGGCCAGCCCAACGGCTGGCGCTCCGATGCCCTGCGCGACGCGCTGCGGCTGGTGGAAGAGATGCTGGGCGGGCCGGCCAAGCCGCCATTGCCCCGATACGCCGCGCCGCTGGCCGGCGTGATCCCGCTCAACCCGGCTGCCAGCAACCAGTGGGTCGTCGACGGCGCACACTCGGCCACCGGCCAGCCGCTGCTGGCCAACGATACGCACATGTCGGTCGCCATGCCGGCGCTCTGGTATCAGGTGCATCTGTCGGGCGGGCGCTATCACGTGGCCGGCGTGTCGCTGCCCGGCATCCCCGGCGTCGTGGTCGGCCACAACGAGCACATCACCTGGGGCATGACCACCGGCTGGCAGGACGCCCAGGACCTGTACGTGGAGAAGCCGAACCCGGCCAACGTCCGCGAGTTCGAATTCCAGGGCAAGTGGGAGACCGCCGAGGTCGTGCGCGAGGTCATTCTGGTCAAGGGACGCAGCGCGCCGCTGGTCGAGGAGGTGGTGATCACTCGCCACGGCCCCATCGTCAGCAAGCTGGTGGGCGAGGAGCAACCGCTGGCGCTGCGCTGGACCGCCCACGATGTCACCGATCCCGTCGCAGCGCGTGTTCTGGCCATCAACCGCGCGCAGAGCTGGGACGACTTCCGCGCCGCGCTGGGTGACTGGGTCGACGCCGCCGCACAACTTCGTCTATGCCGACACCGCAGGCAACATCGGTTTCGTGCAGGCCGGCGCGATGCCGGTGCGCAAGGGAGACGGGATGGCGCCGGCGCCTGGCTGGACGGGCGAGTACGAATGGGAACGCTTCCTGACGGTGGACGAGATTCCGCAGGTGTTCAACCCGCGAGCAGGGCTGGATCGCCGTGGCCAACAACGTGGTGGTCGGCGCAGACTATCCCCACTTCCTGTCGTCGGACCTGGAAGACCCGGTGCGCGCGACCCGCATCGCCGAACTGCTGCAATCGAAGGACCTGTTCAGCGCGGCCGAGTTCACCCGCTTCCAGCGCGATCTATCCAGCGCGCACGCACGCCGTTTCGTCAAGCACCTTCTGCAGATCCAGCCCACCAACAGCCGCGAGGCCGCCGTGCTGGACCTGCTGCGCGCCTGGGATTGCCAGATCAGCGCCGACAGCGTTGCGGCCAGCATCTACCATGTCTGCCAGCTCAACGTGCTGCGCACCATCTTCGCCCGCCACCTGGGCGACCACACCGACGCCTATATCGGCGTCGACATCACCGGTCTGGCCGACTTCAGCCTTTACCAGGGGCGCACCAGCGTGCGGCTGCTGGATATGCTGGACAACCCGCGCGACACGACCTGGCTGCGCGACCCCGAAAGCGGCATTCCCGAGTCGCAGAACGAAGCGCTGCACCGCGCGCTGCGCATCACCTTGCAGCAGATGATCGCCGAGCTGGGCGCCGGACATGGAAACCTGGACGTGGGGCCGGCTGCACAAGGTCGAGTTCGCGCACGTCGCCGGCGCAGTCAAGCCGCTGAACCTGCTGTTCAACCGCGGGCCGTATCCCATGGGCGGCGACAACGACACCCTGCTGCGGGCCACGACGCGACCGGCGTTTCCCTTTAAGCTCACCGGAACCATTGACGCCCTGCGCTTTGTCGCCGACGTCAGCGACTGGGACCGCTGCCAGATCATGGTGGCCGGCGGGCAGTCGGGTCACGTCGCCAGCAAGCACTACGACGACCTGATACCGCTGTGGCGCGACGGGCTGACGATTGCGATGCCTTTCAGCCGTGCGGCGGTGGAACGCAGCGCCAGCGCGCGCCAGACTTTGCATCCAAAGCAGCGGGGAGTGCGCACCAATGGCGCTGATCCAGTGTAACTACCAGTCGGACGCGTTGGGCAGCACCAGCGACGATCCAGGTGATCCTGCCGGAGCCGCTGCGCAAATCGTACCCGGTGCTGTACCTGCTGCACGGGCTGCTGGATGACCAGACCACATGGACGCGCCAGACTTCTATCGAACGCTACGTGCAGGCGCTGGGGCTGGCGGTCGTCATGCCGGCGGTGCAGCGCGGTTTCTACACCGACATGGCCGCCGGGCCGCGCTACTTCTCCTTCGTGGCCGACGAACTGCCGGCGCTGGTAACCGGCATGTTCCCGATCTCGCGGCGGCGCAAGGATACCTTTGTGGCCGGGCTGAGCATGGGCGGCTACGGCGCGTTCAAGCTCGCGCTGACGCACCCGCAACGCTATGCTGCGGCTGCCAGCCTGTCCGGCGCGCTGGACGTGGTCGACCTGCTGCCGACGTTGGACAAGGCCGAGCGCAAGGAATGGACGGCCATCTTCGGCGCCCTCAAGAAGCTGGCGGGCAGCGAAAACGATCTGGCGCACCTGGCGGGGCAACTGGCAAAGAGCAAGGCGCGCCGTCCCCAGTTGTTCCAGTGCTGCGGCACTGAAGACTTTCTGTACGACCAGAACGTGAGCTTTCGCGACTTGCTTCAGACCCAGCGCATCAAGCTGACCTACGAAGACGGGCCAGGCGAACACGACTGGGCCTACTGGGACCGCATGATCCAGCGCGTGCTGGCCTGGCTGCCGTTGAAGACTTCGACGCCCCAGTGAAAAAGCTCTTCTTTCTCGTTTTGCTGACCGGTCTGTTCCTCGGCGCGGCGGCGGTTGCATTTGCGATCTGGGCCGACGGGCATGTCGCCGCAGCGCGCCGCAGGCCGGGTGTACGACAACCTCGACGAGATACCGAAGCGCGACGTTGCGCTGGTGCTGGGTACGTCGAAGTACGCCAACGGCCGGCTGAACAGCTTCTACGCCTCACGCATCCGGGCCGCGGCCGCGCTGTACAACGCCGGCAAGGTGGACGGCATCCTGGTCAGCGGCGACAACGGCCGCGAGGACTACAACGAGCCGGCCGAGATGAAGGCCGATCTGGTCGCGCTGGGCGTGCCGGCCGACTACATCACCGCCGACTACGCCGGGTTCCGCACGCTGGACTCCATCTACCGCGCCGAAGAGGTGTTCGGCCTGCAGACCTACACCATCGT
Source organism: uncultured Chloroflexia bacterium (assembly GCA_963707275.1). Taxonomy (GTDB): domain Bacteria; phylum Chloroflexota; class Anaerolineae; order JAAEKA01; family JAAEKA01; genus JACKBK01. Next base: position 116,724 of record CAVPPH010000011.1, on the reverse strand, counting down.
CTCGCAGCCCTTTCACCTGGAGCGCGCCCTGTATCTGGCCGGCCAGCGGGGACAGGACGCCATCGGCTTCGCGGCCTACGGCCCGTCCGGCTACTGGGGCCGCCGCGTGCGGACCCGCGAGGTGCTGGCACGCGCGCTGGCCGTGCTGGACGTCGAACTGCTGCGCCGGGAGCCGCGCTTCCTGGGCGAGCCGGTCTACGTTGAGCGGCGCGAGCCGGGGAGGATGTGAGAGGACGTAGTGCGTGTTGCGTATTGCGTACTGCTGTGGCACGTGAGACGTGAAACGTGATCAGAATCGCAGTTTCATGGCGACGTATCACAGCGCACATTCACGTTCAACCGCTCACACGATAAATACGCAATACGTTTCACGTTTCACGCCCCTCACGCAATACGCAACACGCAATACGTTTCACGTTTCACGTCACTCCCTTCCAACCACACCACACAACAACCATGATCCGAATCCTCTTCGTCTGTCTTGGCAACATCTGCCGCTCGCCGATGGCGGAAGCGGTCTTTCAGCAGCGCGTCAACGAGGCCGGGCTGGCCGACGAGTTCGAAATCGACTCGGCCGGCACCGGCGGCTGGCACGTCGGCGATCCGGCCCACCGCGGCACGCTGGCTGTGCTGCGCCGCAACGGCATCCCCTACAACGGCCGCGCCCGCCAGGTGCAGCCGGCCGACCTGCAACGCTACGACTACCTGATCGCGATGGACGCGGAGAACGTGGCCGATCTGCGGCGCATGGACCGCGGCGGCGCGCTGGACGGCAAGCTGCATCAACTGCTGGCGTTTGCGCCCCGCCGGCTACCCGCGCGATGTGCCCGATCCGTACTACAACGGCAAGTTCGACGCGGTGTACGAGTTGGTGGACGCCGGCGCGGCCGGCCTGCTGGACTTCATCCGCGCCGAGCACGGGCTGGCATGAACCTGCCGGCCGGATTGGCGGCGTCGCTGGAAGCCCTGCTGGGCGGGCCGCCGCGGCAGGTTCGCCAGGTCAGCGGCGGCGACATCAGCCAGGCTGCCCGGGTCGAAGCTGCGGGCGGGACGTTTCTGGTCAAGTGGCACGCCAATCCGCCGCGGCCGGAGCCGGGCTGGCCAGGTATGTTCGCGGCCGAGGCGCGCGGATTGCAGCGGCTGGCCGCCACGCAAACCCTGCGCGTGCCGGCCGTGCTGGGATTTGGCGAGCCGGAGGGCAACTCGCCGGCGTTCATCGCGATGGAATGGATCGAACGGGGCGACGACAGCCGGCGCGCGGCCGCGGCGCTGGGCGAGGGACTGGCGGCGCTGCACCGCCACACTGCCGACCTCTACGGGCTGGACCACAACAACTACTGCGGGGCGACGCCGCAGGACAACACGCCGTGCCCCATCGTGGATCGAGTTCTACGGCGAGCGGCGGCTGGGGTTTCAGCTTGCGCTGGCGGCGCGCCGCGGGCTGATGCCGCGCGACGCGCCGGGAGCGGCTGGAGCAGGTCATCGCGCGCCTGGATCGCTGGATCGACGAGGCGGCCTGCCGGCCATCGCTGCTGCACGGCGACCTGTGGGGCGGCAACTGGTTGGTGGGGCCGGACGGCGAGCCGGCGCTGATCGATCCGGCGGTGTACTACGGCGATCGCGAGGCCGAGCTGGCCATGTGCCGGCTGTTCGGCGGCTTCCCGCCCGACTTCTACCGTGCCTACGACCGCGCCTGGCCGCCCGCGCCCGGCCGTGACGAACGTGTGCAACTCTACCAATTGTATCACTTGCTGAACCACCTCAACCTGTTCGGCGAAAGCTATGGCGGGCAGGTGGACGCGATTCTGCGACGGTTCGTGGGGTGACCGGTAAACGGTGTGCCGGTCCCAGGTTTCTACCGCTATTATCTCCAGTGTCGGGAGGAGTGATCTGGCAGTGTCTCAACCTGCCGCCGGAGTAGCCGTAGTGGTGGATGAACTTTCGCAACTCCCTGCGCATCACCTGGTGGTTAAGGCTCATGGCACAGCTTGGTGCGAGGCCGAAAAAAAACAGTGAACGGCCCGGACTGATTTCCGGCCACCGCTCACTGTTTTTCTGTTTTCCGCTTACCGACTACTGTTTACCGCATACCGAAATCAGCCGCCGCGCGCCGGGTTCCAGGTCACCTTGTCGGGATCCAGTTCCCAGTGCGTTGGGGAGCGCCAGAGCGCCGACAGCAGCAGTTCCTTCTTGAAGATCATCTCCTTGGGCAGACGGTCGTACAGTCGGATGAACAGCTCCTCGTGGGAGAGGATCTCCTGCTTCCACAGATCGGCATTGACCGTCATCAGCTTGTTGAAGTCCTCGCGACTGAAGTCCAGGCCTTCCCAGTTGAGGTCCTCGTAGCGCGGCATCCAGCCGATGGGGCTTTCGGTGCTGATAGGCCCGGCCATGCACGCGGTCGATGATCCACTGCAAGCACGCGCATGTTCTCGCCGAAGCCGGGCCAGATGAAGTTGCCGTCTTCGTCCTTGCGGAACCAGTTGACGGAGAAGATGCGCGGCGGGTTGGGGATGTTGCGACCGAAGTTCAGCCAGTGGCTGATGTAGTCGGCCATGTGGTAGCCGCAGAAGGGCAGCATCGCGAAGGGATCGCGGCGCACCACGCCCATCTTGCCGAACGCGGCGGCGGTGGTCTCCGAGCCCATGGTTGCAGCGACATAGACGCCGTGATGCCAATTGGTGGCCTGATAGACCAGCGGGACGACGTTGGTGCGTCGGCCGCCGAAGATGAAGGCCGAGATGGGCACGCCGGCCGGGTTGTCCCACTCCGGGTCGATGGCCGGATTGAGATGCGCCGGGGCCGTGAAGCGGGCGTTGGGATGGGCCGCCTTGGCCTCGCTGGCTGGCGTCCAGGGGTTGCCGTGCCAGTCAGTCGCCTGGGCAGGCGGCTCGTCGGTCATGCCTTCCCACCACACATCGCCATCGGGCAGCAGCGCCACGTTGGTGAAGATGGTGTCACGGCGGCACGCTTCCATCGCGTTGGGGTTGGTCTGGTAGGAGGTTCCTGGCGCGACGCCGAAGTAGCCCGCTTCGGGGTTGATCGCGTAGAGCTTGCCATCCTTGGCCAGTTTGATCCAGGCGATGTCGTCGCCGACGGTCGTCACCTTCCAGCCTTCGAAGCCCTCCGGTGGGATCAGCATGGCGAAGTTGGTCTTGCCACAGGCGCTGGGGAAGGCTGCGCCCACATAGGTCTTCTCGCCCATGGGCGACTCGACACCCAGGATCAGCATGTGCTCGGCCAGCCAGCCCTCGTCACGCGCCATGACCGAGGCGATGCGCAGCGCCAGGCACTTCTTGCCCAGCAGCGCATTGCCGCCGTAGCCGCTGCCGTAGGACATGATCGAGCGCTCTTCGGGGAAGTGTACGATGTACTTTTCGGTGGGATTACACGGCCAGGGGACATCCTGCTGGCCCGGTTCCAGCGGCGCGCCCACAGAGTGCAGGCAGGGGACGAAGACGCCGGTCTCACCTAACAGGTCCAATATCATGCTGCCCATGCGGGTCATGATCTTCATGTTGACCACCACATAGGGCGAGTCGGTGATCTCGATGCCGATTTGGGAAATCGGCGAACCCAGCGGTCCCATGCTGAAAGGGATGACGTACATCGTCCGGCCGCGCATACAGCCGTCGAAGAGGCCGTGCAGCTTGGCCTTCATCTCGTCCGGGTCCATCCAGTTGTTGGTGGGGCCGGCGTCTTCCTTGCGCTTGCTGCAAATGAACGTGCGGTCTTCCACACGGGCCACATCGCTGGGGTCGGAAAAGGCCAGGTAGGAGTTGGGCCGCTTCTCCTCGTTCAGCTTGGTGAAGGTACCAGCTTCGACCATCTTCGCGGACAGCGCATCGTACTCGGCATCGCTGCCGTCGCACCAGTGGATCTGGTCAGGTTTGCAAAGTGCAGCCATTTCGTCGACCCACGAGCGCAGTACCTGGTTCTTGAGGTTGGTTGGAGGGTTGTTCATAGTGCCTTTCGTCCTTAGTTGGGTGATGTTGAAATGGTCGGGAGTTACAGTTCGGAAATCTTGTTATTCAGTAGAGCGCGCCATAGTATCCGCGACCACACGCATGGACAGCCAGCGTTGTGCCTTGGGTCGATGCGCGCGCGGCTCGACCAGGTCAGGGAACTTGGCAATGCTGGCAAAGCGGATATCGCCATCGACGCGGCCGACAGCCACCGGCGACACCTGCCCGGTGCTGGCATGCTCGATGAGAAACCCCAGCGCGCGCGCCGTCAGGCGGGTAGCCTGGATGCGATCGAAGGGCGACGCCTTGCCGCCCTGCTGCGTGTGGCCCAGAATACAGCGGCGGACATCGAAGAGACTGCCGCCTTCCTTTTCGAACAGAGTGACGATGAAATCAGTGGTGTAGGCATGGTCGGCGTTTTCGCTGCGGATCATCAGGCCCAACCGCTTACCGTGCTCGAAGCCATCGATCAGACGGTTCACGTCGGTGCGCAGCGCCTCCAGCGTGATGCCCTCCTCAGGCAGGTAGATGCGCTCGGCCCCGGTCGCCATGCCGCCCATCAGAGCCAGGTAGCCACAATCGTGTCCCATTACCTCGACCACGTAGCAGCGACGCGAGGCCACCGCCAACTCCTTGATCTTATCCACGTCCATCACGATACTGTTGAGGGCTGTATCCGCGCCGATGGTCAGGTCGGTTTCCGGGAGGTCGTTGTTGATCGTCGCCGGGACACAGACTACCGGCATCGCCAGTGCGGGATAGTCGAACTGCCAGCGGTACATGTCGTAGGCCAACTGGTAGCCAGACCAGCCGCCGATGATCAGCAGGCCATCGATCCGGTGTTCCGTCATGCGCTGGGCGATGATGGGGACATCCTCTGGTACAGACCGCCTTCGACTGGTGCCCAGCTCCGCGCCGCCTTTCGCCACCCAGCCATGCACGCTCATCCAGTCCATCTCGTGGATGTCGTTGTGCAGCAGGCCGGGCAGCCCGTTCTGGATACCCAGCATCGTGTGGCCGCGGTCGATGCCGAGGCGAATCGCGGCCCGCACCGCGGTGTTCATGCCCGGCGCAGGTCCGCCGGAATGCATCACTGCCAGCCGCAGCTTGCGCTGTCCCGGCTGCGGCTGCACGCGGGTGTGCCTGCAACAGCGTGTGCAAAATCTCGTAGGATTCGACAAAGCCGCGGCCGCGTGCGGCCATTGCCTCGTCGTAGCGCCCCGCTTTGATTAGCTCGGCTACCTCTTTCGTACGCTGCACGTTCACCATCAACGGCGAGCTGACCACGTTGTTCTGGCGCAGGCCGACCAATTGCGGCTCCCGCTCGGGCGGCGCGCTGATCAGCTCCTGCACCGCGGCGTAACCCAGCAACGTGCTCATGTTGCGATCAAAGGCGCTGGGCGAGCCGCCGCGCTGCACATGTCCCAGAATGGTGACGCGCGTGTCCTCACCCAGTCGCTCGCTGAGCAGGCGCTGCACGTACTCGCTGGAGATCGGGTTGCCGTTGCAGTCGATAGCTCCTTCCGCTACCAGAACGATGTTATGGCGCCGTCCTGTGTCGCGACCTGCCCCGATGGTCTCGCACATCTTGTCTTCCCAGCCTGGCTCAGCCGGGTTTTCGGGGATCAATATCCAGTTTGCGCCGGTGGCCAGACCAGCCATCAGCGCCAGATAGCCGCAGTGACGTCCCATGACCTCCACCACGAAGCTGCGCTGGTGGCTGGCAGCCGTGCTGGCGATGGCGTCCACCGCCTCGACGATGCGGTGCAGCGCCGTGTCCGCGCCGATGGTCATATCCGTGCCGAACATGTCGTTGTCGATGGATCCCACCAGACCGACGATGGCCAGATGCGGATGCTGCGCCACGATCTCTTCAGGAAGGCGGCCCTGCGTCTGCAGCTCGGCCAGCAGGCCCTGCCACTCCTGGCGAAACAGGTTCGCGCCGGTCAGACTTCCGTCGCCGCCGATGACCACCAGCGCATCGATGCCGCGGCTGACCAGGTTGAACGCTGCTTCCAGCCGGCCCTCGCGGGTACGAAACGCGGCTGAGCGGGCAGAGCCAATGACAGTCCCACCCAGATGGAGGATGCCGCCGACATCACCGCGTTGCATCGGTTTGATGTAGTCACCACCGCGGATCATGCCTTCGTAACCTTCGTAAATTGCGAAGACTTCCAGTCCCGCGTTGACGCCTGCGCGCACCACTGCACGCACCGCGGCGTTCATGCCCTGCGAGTCGCCGCCGCTGGTAAACACTGCAATTCGAGGATTTCTAGTCATACCGTCGATGATTCCTTTGAGCTTTGTTACGACCGCCCTAGTATACCATAGGTATTGTCAATCAGACATTTTTTCACAACCAGATTCCGAGTATTGAACCAATCGCGTGGCTGTATGATTGGCGGCTGCTTCTATCGGGTACACGCTGTATTATCTTCGCACCTTTCTTCACCCAATAATCTTGCAAATACCGATCGTTGAGCGTATAATTTGTCCTCACTGTGTAGTCCCGCCAGGATGCGAGCTACGTCGCCGGCGGGATTGTTTTTGCCTGACGCGTAACAGGCCAGACAAAAAAGCTGGTATTTTTTCGACCTTCCGAACGATTTCAAGGAGTAAATCATGAGCAAGCAATGGGTCTACCTTTTCAAGGATGTAGACAAAGCAGAAAGCTATGTTGGCGGCAAATGGGATGGCGTACGTTCGTTGCTGGGCGGCAAGGGCGCCAATCTGGCCGAGATGACGCGCATCGGCGTGCCGGTCCCGCCCGGTTTCACCGTCACCACCGAAGCCTGCAACGCCTACCTGGCAGCCGGCAAGCAGTTCCCCGAAGGCATGTGGGAACAGGAACTGGCGGCCATGAAGGCCACCGAAGAAGGCCACCGGCAAGGTCTTCGGCGACCCCGAGAAGCCGCTGCTGGTCTCCTGCCGCTCCGGCGCCAAGTTCTCCATGCCCGGCATGATGGACACGGTGCTGAACATCGGTCTGAACGACGAGACCGCCGCGGGCATGGTCGCGCTGACGGGCGATGAGCGCTTCGTCTACGACAGCTATCGCCGCCTGGTGCAGATGTTTGGCAGCGTCGTGTTGGACATCGACGACGAGCCATTCGAGGATCTGATCACCGAGAAACGCGCGGAGAAGGGCGTCAAGTCGGACACCGAGTTCGATGCCGCGGACTGGAAGGAACTGACCGAGAAGTTCAAGGTCATCGTGAGCTGAAGAAGCCGGCATGGACTTCCCGCAAGATCCCTACCAGCAACTGCGGCTGGCGACTGAAGCGGTCTTCAGGAGCTGGAACGGCAAGCGCGCGGTGGACTACCGCAACGCCGCCGGCATCCGCCACGACCTGGGCACCGCCGTCAACATCCAGACCATGGTCTTCGGCAACATGGGCTGGGAAAGCGGCACCGGTGTGGCCTTCACCCGCAACCCTGCCACCGGCGAGAACGTGATGTACGGCGACTACCTGCTCAACGCCCAGGGCGAAGACGTGGTGGCCGGCATTCGCAACACCAAGAAGATCGCCGAACTGGCCGAGGAGATGCCGGCCGTCTACCAGCAGTTTGCTGAGATCACCGCCCGGCTGGAAAAGCACTACCGCGACATGCAGGACGTGGAGTTCACCATCGAGAACCAGCGCTTCTGGATGCTGCAGACCCGCGACGGCAAGCGCACCGCCGCCGCCGCCATCAAGATCGCCGTGGACATGGCCAACGAAGGGCTGATCAGCCAGCGAAGAGGCGGTCATGCGCGTCGACCCCGGAGCAGGTGGACACGCTGCTGCACCCGCAGTTCTCCATGGACGCCAAGAATGAGGCCAAGGACGCGGCAAGCTGTTCGCCACCGGCGTCAACGCTTCCCCCGGCGCAGCCGTTGGCCGCGTCTACTTCGACGCTGACACTGCCGAGCAGAAGGCCAAGGAAGAGGGCCAGGCCGTCATCATGGTGCGCCCCTTCACCCACCCCGACGATGTGCACGGCATGTTGGCCGCCAAGGGCATCCTCACCAGCGAGGGCGGCGCCACCAGCCACGCCGCTGTGGTCGCCCGCCAGTTCGGCGTTCCCTGCGTCGTCGGCGCGTCCGATGTCAGGATCAACCTGGCAGAGCGCAAGATGACCGTGGGCGACATCACCGTCGATGAAGGGGACTGGGTCTCCCTCGACGGCGCGACCGGCGAGGTCTATCTTGGCCAGATCGCCACCATCGTCCCCAAGTTCGAGGAGCAGACCGACCTGATCACCCTGCTGAGCTGGGCCGACGAGATCCGCCGCCTGCGAGGTGTGGGCCAACGCCGACTACCCGGCCGATGCCCAGCGCGCCCGCAGCTTCGGCGCTCAGGGCATCGGCCTCTGCCGCACCGAGCACATGTTCTTCGAAGAGGAGCGCCTGCCCATCGTGCAGCGCATGATCCTGGCCGAGACCAGCGAGGGCCGCACCGAGGCGCTGGACGAGCTGCTGCCCTTCCAGCGCAGCGACTTCGACGGGCCTCTTCGAGGCGATGGACTGGCCTGCCGGTCATCATCCGCCTGATCGACCCGCCGCTGCACGAGTTCATGCCCGACCACGACGAGATCTTCGAAGAGGTCATCACCAAGCGTGTGAACGGCGCAGACCGAGGGTCTGGCTGAGGACGAGGAACTGCTGAGGCGCATCAACGGCATGCACGAGAGCAACCCCATGATGGGTCTGCGCGGCATCCGCCTGAGCATCGTCATGCCTGAGATCGTCGAGATGCAGGTGCGGGCCATCTTCGAGGCTGCGGCCGACGAGACGCTCAAGGGCGTCATAGTCAAGCCGGAGGTGATGATCCCGCTGACCGGCCACGTCAACGAGCTCAACGTGATCCAGCCCAAGCTGGAGCGCATCGCCGCGGCAGGTCATGGCAGAGAAGGGCGTCGAGTTCGAATACAAGTTCGGCACCATGATCGAGATCCCGCGCGCCGCGCTGACCGCCGGCGAGATCGCCGAAGTGGCCGAGTTCTTCTGCTTCGGCACCAACGACCTGACCCAGATGACCTTCGGCTACAGCCGCGACGACGCCGAAGCGCAGCTTCCTGCTGAAGTACGTCGAAGAAGGCATCCTGCCCGTCAACCCGTTCCAGACCATCGACCGCGAGGGTGTGGGCCGGCTGATGAAGATGGCCGTCGACGAAGGCCGCAAGGTGCGCCCCGACCTGGAGGTCGGCATCTGCGGCGAGCACGGCGGCGATCCCAACTCCGTCGAGTTCTGCCACATCATCGGCAACAACTACGTGAGCTGCTCCCCCTTCCGTGTGCCGATCGCCCGGCTGGCCGCAGCCCAGGCTGCTGTCAACCACGGGTAAAGGCTGCCAGAAAAAACCAAGACAGAACGGTCCGGGACAAGCCCGGACCGTTCTGTCTTAAGTGCATTCGAAACCATCGTTCCGTGATCAAGGAACATGATTGTCATGCTGAGGCCGCCGAAGCATCTCGCGTCACATGACACGCGAGATGCTTCGGCGGCCTCAGCATGACATTTGAGTACCCCTTGGTTTTACGCACTTGAACCAACACTCGCTCAACACCCATTTCAAACGCACCAAAAAAGGAAAGTCCGGGCTACGCCCGGACTTTCCTTTTTGAGCTTGTGTTCACCCGGCGACTACTCGTCGGACGCAGTATCCCCGGCTGCAGGCGCTTCCAGCTCGGCGCTCTGCTGCTTGCGGCGCTTGCTCTGCCAGGTGTAGAAGGGCAGCATGACCGCCATGCTGGCTTCCTGTGCGCGGGTACGGGCGGTGACCTGCGCCGACCAGACCGCGGCGCGCATCTTGTCGGCCTGCATCTGCAAGCGTTCGCGGACCGGCCAGTCGTCTACCAGGATCGCTTCTTCAGCCGGCCGCGTCGGTTCCCAGTGAACGACGGCTGACGCCCAGGTCAGTCCGGCGCCGAAGCCGACCATCACGATGTTGTTGCCGTCCTGGATCTTGCCCTGATCGATCGCCTCGCACAGCGCGATCGGAATCGACGCTGCCGAGGTGTTGCCGTAGCGATCGACGTTCACCATCACCTTGTCGGGGTCGATCTTCAGGCGTTTGACCGCTGTTTCGATGATGCGAGCGTTGGCCTGGTGCGGCACGATGCAATCGATCTCACTAAATGGAACGCCGCTGGCCTGGACGACGTTCTGCACGCTGCGAGACATAGTGCGCGTCGCGAACTTGAAGACCCGCTTGCCGTCCATGTGCAGGAAGGTCTCGCGTTCGGCGAAACTCGTCGCGCTGAAGGGTTTGGCGCAACCGCCGCCAGGATAGTACAGCGCGTCGTAGTTCTCGCCCTCGGAACCCAGTTCGAACGAAAGGACGCCGGTGGGCGTCTGGCTTGGTTCAACCACCACTGCGCCCGCGCCGTCTCCGAACAGGATACATGTATCGCGATCCGTCCAGTCGATGAAGGCGGATGTCTTCTCAGCGCCGACCACCAGAATGCGCTTGTAAGCGCCCGACTTGATGAACTGGGTGGCCGTCACCAGACCATACACAAAACCGGTGCAGCCAGCCATCAGATCGAACGCGCCTGCATTGGTTGCACCTAGCCGGTCCTGCAACAGGCTGGCCGCCGCCGGGCAAAGATAATCGGGCGTCGTGGTGGCCAGGATGATCAGATTCAGGTCTTCGGCGCGGACGCTGGCTTGCGCCAGCGCCTTGCGGCTGGCCTCAAGCGCCATGCTGACGGTGGTCTCCTCCGGCGCGGCGATCCGGCGTTCGCGAATACCGGTGCGCGAGCTGATCCACTCGTCGTTGGTGTCCACCATCTGTTCCAGGTCGTAGTTTGTCAGCCGGCGGGACGGCGTGTATTTCCCCCAGCCAGTTATGCGAGCGTAAAGCTCACTCATGATAATGCCTCCGTCATAGGATAATTGCTACACATTGCCTTTTGTACACACTTTACATGTTGTCGCGGCCGCGATACCAGATCGCAGCCGATACGGCGCTAACCGCCGCGGCTGACACGCCCGACGCGGTGGCGGCGGCAGTCAGCTTCCAATGCTTGCGTAGCGGGCTGAAATAGGTCGAGCGCCAGCTCTGCCGGCGGATTGCTTCAGCCAGCAGGCTGCGCCGCAGTTCCTCGACAAACGCCTCACGCGGCTGGACAGGCGTCAGGGTGTCATGCAACAGACTAACAAGTTGCGCGACCGACTCCAACTCCGCCCGCGCCGCGGGTGATACATCAGTTAATTCGTCGATGGAGAGCCTGTTCGCGCTCCAGTATTCTGAGTAGCGGCTCAACATTCGTTCAAGCGTGAGCTTGTTCATCGGCTTTCCCTTTCTGAGATCGACAGGCAACCGTGTCTTGTCATGGTCCAACCGGATAAAGAACGATACCTAAAGTTCCAACGCCCAGATTGGTCACCAGCGAGGAGGCCAGACGAGCGACGAACGTCTGCCGGCAGTCAAGCGTTTCCTGCGCCAGCGCCATCAGCGCATCGGCGCCTGGCCGGTCCTGTGCGTGTACCACGGCCAGGTTGACGGGCCGCCCGCCTGCCTGCTCGCGGGCCAATACTAGCAGCCGGTCCAGCGCCGCCCGCCGGCTGCGGACTCGCTCAGCCACATCCAGCAGACCCTCGTCCAGCTTGACCAATGGCTTGATGCTGAGCACCGAGGCGAGGCTGTGCTGCAGCGCACCGATGCGACCGCTCATGCGCGCGTATTTCAGCGTGTCGAGATAGAAGAAGATGCCGATGCTGTCACGGATCTCCTGCCAGCGGGCCAGCACAGCGTCGGCGTCGGCTCCCTGGCGCAGCAACTCAACGGCTTCCCGAACCATGAAACCGGTGCCGGCTGAGCCGGCCAGCGAGTTGAACACACGGACATCGACCTCGTCGCTGACCTCATCCGCCGCCAGCTCGGCTGAGCTGACCGTGCCGCTGAGTTTGCCGGTGACGTGCAATGACAAGATCGTAGTTGCGTCTTCTGCTGCCAGCCGGCGGTATTCCTGCGCAAATTTTCCCGGCGACGGCTGCGACGTCTTGGGCACGATGCCCATCGCGTCAACCTTGGCAAAGAAGTCGTCGTAGCCTAGCGTTTCGCCTTCCTGATACTCTTCCGTGTCGAAGTGAATGTTGATGGGAACAACCGCGACATGGAGCCGGGCCAGTTCGCCATCAGGCAGATCACACGTTGAGTCGGTCACCAGTCGGATCATGTCAGGGTGCGTGCGGATACTAAAATCCGCGGGTGCTCAGGTCCTCGCGCAGGGCGATCAACGTCCGGTGGTAGAGCGACTTGATCGCGCCCTCGCTGCGGCCCATGATGTCGCCGATCTGCGCGTTCGGCAGCGCATCGGTGAACTTCAGCAGGATGAGCTGCTGGCGGTCGCTGGGAAGACGTCGAATCGCGTCCAGCAGCGCTTCACGTTCCTCGGTGGCCTCGGCCAGTTGCTCCGGTCGGCCACGGGCTGGCGCGACGTGGACCTGATGCTCCAGCGGCAATTCTTTGCGGCGGGCGCCGTCCCGGTGCCAGTTGGCCACCAGGTTGTGCGCAATGCGGTAAAGCCAAGCAGAGAAGGGGACGCCGCGGTTGTCGTAGCGGGAAATGTGGTCCAGCGCCTTGTGAAACGTCTTCGCGGTCAGATCCTCAGCCTCTTGCTGATTGCCGGTTCGATAGAAAATGTAGTTGTAGATTCGCTCCACATAGCGTTGGTAGAGAACACCGAACGCCTGAGGATCGGACTTCGCCTGTTCGATCAGAAGCGCCTCTGGCTCATCCTCGGTACGTGGCACCGGATGACTTGCGCTGGCCGTCTGAACCTGGATCCCGTCAGGCATCGTCCGGCTCCTGGGTTTCAGCAGCCAGACGATCTACGCGGGCGGCGCAAGGAAATTGTTTCGTAACTTGCATAACGTAAAACACTACAACGTGGGAATTGTTCCGGTTGTGTTGGCCGACCTGTCGCGATGATGAAGGGCTGCGTGGCGTTCAGCAGGTCGCAACAGAGTATAGCCGAATTCCGCATTGCGGGCAATTTGTCAGCGTTCTTCCCAGTCCGGCACATTCTCGTCGACGCACCAGAGAAAGACGAAGCAGCTTGTGCGCCCCAGCCCGCCGAACTGGCGGGTCAGCACGTCACGACGCTTTTCGTACGTCCAGCCGTCCATGGACCGCAGATAGCCGGCAAAGCTGCCATGCTGCTCGCTCAGTCCCTGGATGACGCGCGCGTTGGCGATTGTCGCCTGAATCTTGCGGCCATTGCGCACGATGCCCGCGTCCGCCAGCAGGCGTTCGACGTCCGGCGCATCGTAGGCAGCGACCGTATCGACATCGAAGTTGTCAAACGCAGCCATGAAGTTCGGCCACTTCTGGCGGATGACCGACCAACTGAACCCGGCCTGAAAGACTGCCTTGGTCAGTTGTTCGAAGTACCCGTTGTCATTAGCCGGACGAACGCGTTCCGGAATCTCCATACTGGGCGCCATGATCTGTCCTCCATGTAGTTGTCAGCTTCGTTGGATTATGATATGCCGCTGCTGGCTGAACCGCAAATCGGCTAATCCCAGGTGCTGGGGACTTCCCAAGGTGACAGTCACTTTCGGAAAGTGACTGTCACCTGATCACGCCGGGCAAAAAAAGCTCCTTGTCGTTGTTCGACAAGGAGCTTTGTGGTCTGGGTGTTTCAGGCGTCGTGGCTATCAGTGATCGCTGTGGCGGGCGATGTGATCCAGAAACTCGCCGCGTGTCTGGGCGTTGTGTTTGAAGCTGCCGGTCATCGCGCTGGTGGTCATGCGCGCGTTGGCCTTCTTGACGCCGCGCATCGCCGCGCACATGTGCTGGCCCTCGACCACCACTGCAACACCCTGCGGATGCAGAGTCTCGGTCAGGAAGTCGGCGATCTGCTGCGTCATGCGCTCCTGGACCTGCAAACGCCGGGCGAACATCTCGACAATGCGCGGAATCTTGCTCAGGCCGATGACCTTGCCATTGGGGATGTAGGCCACGTGCGCCCGGCCGTAGAAGGGCAGCATGTGATGCTCGCACAGGCTGTAGAAGTCGATATCCTTGACCAGCACCAGTTCGTCGTAAGCGACATCAAAGACCGCGTCGTTGATCAGCGCCTGCGGATCGACGTGATAGCCCGATGTCAGTTCGGCGAACGCCTTGGCGACACGAGTTGGCGTACGCTCCAGGCCCTGGCGCTCAGGGTCTTCACCGATGTTCGTGAGAATAGTGTATACTGCGTTCTCCACGGCCACCTGCTCGGCGCCTTTGGTGATCGGCTGCTCCAACTCTTCAAGCGTGGCCACTGCGTGACCGTTGTGACCGTTGCCATTCACGTAGGGGCTGGTCTTGAACTGCTGCTTCAGCAGGTCGTAAGGTTGATTGTTAATGGTAAGCTGTGTCATTGTCTGGTTTGCCTTTCTCGATTTCAACGTGGCTGAGTGCCTAACAGTATAGTAATCGAATTGTCTAGCCTTGTCAAATTTTTGTAGAGGTTAATTTGACACGTTGTTGCGTTAGTGTACAATACAACTGAGACAACAAGTGTGAGCGTCATGCCAATTGATAGACGTTCGTACCCAGAACTTTCTTACCCGATCTTGAAAGGTAACCACTATGCCAACTGACCAAATTCAGATCCACGACCTGCTGCTGCGCTGCATCGTCGGGATCAACCCAGAGGAGCGCGTCAAAAAGCAGGATGTCATTGTCAACCTGACCCTGTTCGCTGACATGCGCCGGGCCGGTCGCTCTGACGATATCGACGATGCCGTCAACTACAAAACCCTGACCAAGCGCGTTATCGACCACGTCGAGCAGTCTGAGTACTTCCTGGTGGAGAAGCTCGCCCACACCATCGCGGAGATCGCCATCGTAGAGTTCGGCGTCCAGCGCGCCATTGTCAGCCTGGAAAAACCCGGCGCGCTGCGCTTCGCGCGCTCAGTCGGTGTGGTCATCGACCGTACAGCGGCGGACTTCGACTAGGTGAACCGCGCCTACCTCTCCCTTGGCTCCAGCCTTGACAAGGAGCGCAATCTGCCGGCCGGCGTCAGACTGCTGGCGCAGCATGGCCGCATCCTCGCCGTGTCAGCCGTCTACGAGACCGATCCCGTCGGCAACCCGAACGATCCGACATTCTTCAACGCCGCGCTGATCCTGGAGACGCCGCTCGATCCGCAGACGCTGAAGGAAACCGTGCTGCGTTCGGTGGAAGAGCAGCTTGGCAGGCAGCGCACCAGCGACCCCAACGCGCCGCGCACCTTCGACGCCGACATCTCGCTCTTCAACGACCAGATCCTCGAGCTTGGCCGGCGGCGCATCCCCGACCCTGAGATACTGCTCTACGCGCACATCGCCGTGCCGCTGGCCGAGATCGCACCGGATTATCGCCATCCCGAGACGGGCGAACTCCTGACCGAAATCGCGCGCCGACTCTCTACCGGCGCTCGGCTGCTGCGCCACGACGATGTTGACCTCAAGCCCTGAGATGTTGGCATGAACGCAGACGTTCTGGCGTTACTTCCCGACGGCGCTCGCATCGACGAGACCGGCAAGCTGCTGGTCGGCGGCTGTGACGTTCAGCGGCTGGCGGACGAGTTCGGCACGCCGCTATATCTTTATGATGTGGCGACGCTGGACGCGGCTGTCACGACGTACCAGACCGCTTTGTCGCGTCATTACCCCGGCGAGGCGCAGGTTGCCTACGCCGCCAAGGCCTGGCTCTGCACGGCAACCGCGCGCTGGATCGCCGACAAGGGCATCGGGCTGGATGTGGTGTCAGGGGGAGAGCTGGCCATCGCGCAGCGCGGCGGCGTGCAGCCCAACCGCATCCATTTCCACGGCAACAACAAATCGGACGCCGAACTGGCGCAGGCGCTGGACGCGGGCGTCGGCTGCATCGTGGTCGATCACCCCGGCGAGCTGGCGCGGCTGGATGATCTGGCGCGCATCCGCGGCATCCGCCAGCCGATCTGGCTGCGCGTCAACCCGGACGTGGATACCGACACCCACCGTCACACCCAGACCGGCCACGCCGCGTCGAAATTCGGCCTGTCGTTGCGCGACGGCGCGGCGGAAGCTGTCGCCCACGACGCATTGCACCGCGATGGCGTCACGCTGACCGGGCTGCATTGCCACATCGGCAGCCAGTTGCGTGATCCCGGCCCGCTGGCTCAGGCCGCCGAGCGTCTGGCCGATCTGGCAGCGCGTCTGCGTGACGCCACCGGCTGGCAGGCCGCCGAGATCAGCCCTGGCGGCGGCTGGGCCGTCCCCTACACCCTCGAGCAGCTTGTGGGCCTGCCTTCCGTTGACCACTACGTCGCCGAGGTAGCTGGCTCGCTGGCGGCCAGTTGCCTGCGGCACGGATTGGCGCTGCCGCGTCTCGTGCTCGAGCCTGGTCGCAGCCTCGTCGCGCGCGCCGGCGTCGCCCTTTACACCGTCGGCGCGGTCAAGCAGGCTGGGGCAACCACCTATGTC
This sequence comes from uncultured Chloroflexia bacterium, assembly GCA_963707275.1. Taxonomy (GTDB): domain Bacteria; phylum Chloroflexota; class Anaerolineae; order JAAEKA01; family JAAEKA01; genus JACKBK01. Next base: position 100,327 of record CAVPPH010000011.1, on the reverse strand, counting down.
TTCATCGACGGCGGGCTGGCCGACAACCCGCGACCGGCGCTCTACAACGCGGGCTACAGCGTGCTGTTGGCCAGTCGTCGCGGCGGGCCAGAACGCCAGACCGTTACGATCGCCGGCCCCTACTGCGAGACCGGCGACCTGCTGATCGAGGGCATTTCGCTGCCACACGTGCAGGCCGGCGATCTGCTGGCCGTGCCGGTCAGCGGCGCGTATCAACTCAGCATGGCCAGCAACTACAACGCGTCCCGCCGTCCCGCCGTCGTCTGGATCGAAAACGGCGACGCCCGCCTGATCCAACGCCGCGAGACGGTGGACGACCTGTTGCGTCGTGACCTGTAAGCGCATCTGCCTGTGGTTCCTCTCACTCTTGACCTGATCGATTTCCTGCTCGGCCCGCCAGCCGTTGAGGCGCTGGCCGATCTGGCTGCCAATGACCTGGGCGATCAGCGCACCCTCGCGCTGATCACCGGCCTGCGCGCCAGTTTCGCGCCAGACCAGGCGGCCGCGCTGCTGGATCAGGCGCGCCTGCGCCGCCGCGCCGTCGACAAGTTCCCATACGCGGATCGGCTGCTGTTCACCGACGAGGCGCTTCAGCAGGCCAGCAGTCGCGCCGTCGCCGCTTACCGCGCCCAGCAGTTCGCAGCCTTGGCCGATCGCTTATCGGATTCGCCGCTGCGCATCGCCGACCTCGGCTGCGGCATCGGCGCGGACACGATCGCACTGTCCGAGGCCGGGCTGCACGTCCAGGCCGTCGAGCGCGACCCGTGCGCGCCCGCATCGCGCAGATCAACGTCGCTGCGCTAGGGCTGGATGAGCGTGTCGAAGTTGTGGAGGGGGATTGGGTGGAGATATTTGGGGAAGGAGAGTCTGGTCAAGTCGAGCGCGGCTTTTGTCGATCCCAGCCGCCGCGCGGGCGACCGGCGCATTTTCAGCCTCGAAGACATGGAGCCACCGCTGTCCACCGTTCTGCCGCTGGCAGAACGCGTGCCCGCCGTCGCCGTCAAGACCATGCCTGGCATTGCCGACGCGGACATCCCGCCTGGCGCCGAGGTTGAGTTCATCTCCGAACGCGGCCAGATGAAGGAGGCGCTGCTGCGCTTCGGCGACATGCGGACCGGCGCCGCCGCGGCGCGCGACGTTGCTGCCGGGGCTGCACCACCTGGACAGCAACGCGCCGCTGATCAACGCGCCAGCCACGGAACCTTCCGCGTGCCTGCTGGAACCCGACCCCGCCGTCATCCGCGCGACGCTGGTGCAGCACCTCGCTACTGCGCTGAACGCTTCCCAGATCGATCCCACGATTGCCTACCTGACCGCCGACCGCTGGATCGACACGCCCTTCGCCCGCTGCTGGACAGTGCTGCGCCACGGGCCGTTTCATCTCAAAACGCTGAACCGTTGGCTGCGCGAGATGGAGGCCGGCACGGTCATCGTCAAGAAACGCGGTTCTCCCATCGACCCGGATGACTTCCGCCGTCGCCTGAAGACGGTGCCCGGCGGCCAGCCGGTGACCGTCTTCCTGACCCGTTCCCTCGACCGCCCGTGGATGATCATCGGCAACGTCGAGGACGGACCAGCATCTGGAGATGCCTGACTCCTCGAATACACGGGGTGGAGTTCGCATCCTCCGATGCGAACGTTTTTCGCGGTGCAAACCCGGCATCTGAGGATGCCTCTAACTCATCGGATTTGTGCCGCGCGGTAGCTCGATGATTAAGTTGGTTCCCACCCCTTGTTGACTGGTGACCGCGATTCGCCCGCCGTGCGCCTGCACCAGGCTGCGCGCGATGGCCAGCCCCAGCCCGCTGCCGCTGCCCTCGGCACGTGACCAGAAGCGGTCGAAGATGTGGGGCAGCTCCTCCGGCGGTATCCCGTTGCCGGTGTCGCGGACGCTGATCTGCACGCTTTCGGGCAGCGGCTGCGGCTTGCAGCGTGATCGATCCCGTCGCGCGGCGTGTGGCGCAGGGCGTTGGCGACCAGATTGCCGATGACCTGATCCAGCCGGCCGGCGTCGCCGGTGACGAACAACTCATCGCGTGGTTCTGCCAGTTCGACCACCAACTTGACACCAGCCGCCTCAGCCTGCCCGCTGAAGCTGGTTTGGCCGCGTCTTCCAGCAGCTCGGCCACGTCTACCGGTTCCATCTGCATCGGCAGATGGCCGGCCTCTGCCAGCGAGAGGACGCGCAGGTCTTCCACCAGCCGCGCCAGCAGCCGGGTCTCGTCCAGGGTCGCGGCGAGGTGTTCGGCGCTCGGCTCGTAGACGCCATCCAGCACACCCTCGAGATTGCCCTGGATGATATGCAGCGGGGTGCGTAGCTCGTGGGCGACGTCGGCCATCAGGTTGCGGCGCTGCTGGTCGGACAGCTCCAGCTCGGCGGCCATGCGGTTGAACGACCGCGCCAACTGGCGAAACTCGCGGCTGCCTCGCTCCGGCACGCGTGCGCTCAGGTCGCCTTCGGCTACTGCGTCGGCGGCCTCCATGACATCGCCCAGCGGGCGGGCGATGCTGCGGAAGGCGCCGGCCGGCGACGCCGGCCGCCATCAGCGGCAGCGCAATCACTAGCCCACAACTGATCAGCCAGACGACCGCAGTGACCTGGCCGTCGCCGCCGAATAGCTGGCTCGCCAGCCAGGCCAGCAAGGCCATGACGCCGAAAATCAGCAGGGCGATAACACCGAAGATGGCGGCAAAGCGCACGAACAACCGCCGGCCGCGCCTGCGTCTGTGCTCGCGCCAGTGCGACCTGTCGCCACCGCATCCATGGCGCATCCCCTCCGGTCCGCCGAGCGCGGCGGATCCGCCGCGCATCCAGGTGCGTACGTCTGCTCTCCTTCGTCGCGGAGCGGATCGTGGCGGTCCGGTGCTTGCATGATCGTCGTTACCCGTCGTCGCTGAAACGGTAGCCGACGCCGTAGACGGTCTGGATGATGCGCGGGTCGGTGGGGTCGGTCTCGATCTTGCGCCGCAGGTTGCGGATGTGGGCGTCGATGGAGCGGTCGTACCCAGCCACGCCCGCGTCGCCGTGGATACGTTCCAGCAGTTGCTCGCGGCTGAGAGTCTGGCCGGCGTGCTGGGCAAGGGTCGCCAGCAGGTCGAACTCGATGCGTGTCAGGTGGATCGACTCGCCGCCGCGCAGCACGCGGTGTCCCTTGAGGTCGATTTCCAACTCGCCAGCCTGGAGAAGGTTAGGCGACTGCACGCCGCCGCGCACCCGGCGCAGGACGGCCCGCACGCGCGCCACCAGCTCGCGCGGCGAGAAGGGCTTGGTGATGTAATCGTCCGCGCCCAACTCCAGTCCGATCAGCCGGTCCATCTCCTCGACGCCGCGCCGTCAGCATGATGATCGGCACGTCGAACTCGCGACGGATCGCGCGGCAGACGTCCAGGCCGTCCATCCCCGGCAGGTTGAGGTCCAGCACCACCAGGTCGGGCTGGTCGTGACGAAACGCAGCCAGGCCAGTCTTGCCGTCGCCCGCGGCGACTACGCGATATCCGCTCTTTTCCAGATAGTCGCGTGCCAGCTTGGCGATCTTCGGTTCGTCGTCTACTACCAGTATCAGATCAGTCATTGCGCAGGAAGTATAACGCAAAGACGCAGAGACGCAAGGATACCAGGTTGGTTCCTTTACGCTTCCGCGCCCTTGCGTTGAAATCCGACGTCACAGCGCCGGCCTTGTCTCAGATCACAGCCGGCGGGCCGCCGAGGAAGTCGTCGCCGCGACCCCAGCCGCCGCGTCCGTGACGATGCCCGAAACCGCGTCCCATGAAGCCTGGGCCGAAGCCGCGCTTGCCGAAGAAGCCGAGACCGCGACGGCTGAATAGCTCGTCAGCTTGCTCGCGGGTGATGACTCCGTCCGCGACAGCCTGATCCAGAGTCGCCTTGCCGGCGGCCATCAGCTTCTGCCAGGCGATCCCGAAGTCCAGGTTCTTCTCCGCCGCCAGATCCCAGGGCGTCTGGCCCGCGTCCAGCGCGGTCTTTACATCCTCGGGGGTCATCTCCAGCACCTGCGCCATCAGGCTGATGGGATCGACGTAGCCGCGCAGTTTGCGGGCGGCCTGCATGCGTTCCGCTTCCTTGGGTGCCAGTTCGCCTTCTGCCACTGCCTTCTCGATCATGTTGGCGACCGCGGTATCCTGCGCTGCGCGCAGTTCCTCGACGCTGATGCCCAGCGCAGCCGCCAGCTCCGCATCCATCTCCGACCGGCCAGCGCCGTGCCGGCCGAAGCCGCCGCGCCAACCCATTCCAAATCCTCGTCCTTTGTGCATTCCGTATGCCATGGTAGTCTCCTTGTTGTGTTTCTTTGAGGTTCTCGTGTTTCGACGTGTTGCGTGTTGCGTATTGCGTATCTCGTGTTGCGTGTCGCGCACGGCGCACGTCTCTCCGAATACGAAAGACGGACTACGTAACACAATTTCCAACCATCTGTACATCTCCAGACCCTTGTTCGTTTCGCTGTCTCGTTCGATCAGCTTGACCCTATAGTACCAACAGATTGTGAAGGAAATTCGAAGAACACGTTGGAAGGCTGCGAGATTTGCTCATCCCCGCTCCGGCCGGTCTGCGACCGAGCCGGGTTCTGGACCCACAAGGGCCAAGATTCCCACCTTCGCGGGAATGACGCGGCAGAGTCGTGTGTGCTGCGTGAAGTGTGACAGGAGCAGCGGTGTGGCTTGTGTCATTCGTGGGGAGCGCGGTATACTGTGCCCCATCATGACAACCCTGGCAACCCCTGTCGAACAACCCATCGAAACGCCGCCTGTAGATGCTTCTTTCCAAACAGAGCAAGTGCTCACCATCGGCGCCGGGCACATGGTCAACGATACGTTCAGCGCGTTCTCGCGCCGTTGCTGCCGCTGATCCAGTCCATGCTGGGCATCGGCTATGCCGCGGCCGGCAGCCTGGCGATCTTCGTCCAAATACCGAGCCTGCTCAACCCGTTCATCGGTTACCTGGCCGACAAGGTCAGTGTGCGTTATTTCGTCATCCTCGCGCCGGCGGTCACGGCGACCATCTTCAGTTGTCTCGGGCTTGTGTCAACCTATGCTGCGTTGGCCATCATGCTGTTCGTGGCCGGGATCAGCATCGCGGCCTTCCACGCGCCCGCGCCGGCCATGGTTGCCAAGGTCTCCGGCCAGCAGGTGGGCAAGGGGATGAGCATCTTCATGGCGTCGGGCGAACTGGCGCGCGCGCTGGGGCCGATGCTGGTGGTGGCCGGCATTGCGTGGTTCGGCATCGACGGTGTCTGGCGGCTGTCGATCCTGGGCTGGGGGATGAGTGCGATCCTCTACGTGCGTCTGCGCACCGTGGCCGCCACGCCGCGCGTTCCCGGCACCAGCGCGATGGATACCTTCTGGGCGACCGCACGGCGACTGTTCCCGGTGCTGGTCTGGCTACTGGCGGGTCGCGTGATGCTGGTCGCGGCGCTGACGACCTACCTGCCGATCTACATGAACGACGAACGCGAGGCGAGCCTGTGGCTGGCCGCGGGCGCGTTGACGATCCTGCAGGCGGCGGGCGTCGCCGGCGCGCTGGCAACCGGCACCCTCAGCGACCGCGTCGGGCGGCGACGCATCCTGCTGGTGCTGTTGAGTCTGGCGCCGTTCTTCATGATCGCATTTGTCTACGGCCCCGAATGGCTGGCCGTGCCGCTGCTGTTGCTGCTGGGGTTCGCAGCCATCTCGCCGCAGCCGGTGATCATGGCGCTGGTGCAGGACCAGTTCCCGCTCAACCGCGCGCTGGGCAACGGCACCTATCTTGCCATTACGTTCTTGTTGCAGGCAGGAGGCATCTGGCTGGTCGGTGCGTTGAGCGACAGCCTGGGGTTGACCGCTGCATTCGCCATCAGCGCGGTCGTCGCGCTGGTCAGCATCCCGGCGATCCATTGGCTGCCGGGACGCGTCAGTCGCGGAGTAACGAATGCCTGACCTAACCTTTTCTTTTGCCGCCGTTCCCGGCGAGGCGGAGATGGAAGCGGTGCTGCTGGTCGAGAGCATCCGCGCGTTTGGCGGGCGATTGGCAGGGAGCACGGTGCGAGTCATGGTTCCCGCGTCCGTCGAGCTTTCTGACAGCACGCCGGCTGCGCTGAACAGGCTGAACGCCAGCGTGCACGCGTTCGATGTCAGTCCCGATGCGCTGGCGTTCCCATTCGCCGCCAAAGTCTACGCGGCGGCCGAGGCGGAGCGACTGGCCGCAGAGGAAGATGCAATACTGGTCTGGACCGACCGCGGTGCGCTGTTCCTGCAGGAGCCGGACGCGCTGCTATTGCCAGCCAACAAGGCGCTGGGTTATCGACCGGTGGATCACACGGTGATCGGCTCCACATTCGACGAACCCCTCGATGCGTTCTGGTCGCTGATCTACGAACGCTGCCATATTCCGGCGGCGCACGTTTATCCCATGACTGCCTCGGTGGATCGCCGTGTGCTGCGACCGTATTTCAACGCGGGGATGCTGGTGGTGGATCCCCGGCGCGGGTTGTTGCGCCGCTGGCGCGACGACTTCGACCGGCTGTATCGCCTGCCGGAGTTCAGGCCGTTTTACGACCAAGACGTTCGTTATGCGATCTTCGCACACCAGGCGGTGTTGGCGGGCACGGTGCTGTCAACGATGCGTCCCGACGAGCTGGTCGAGCTACCGCATCTGGTCAACTACCCGCTGCACATGCACCGCGACTATCCGGCCGAACTGCGGCCCGCGCGGTTGAACGACGTGATCTCGGTGCGCTACGAGGACCTGCTGCGCGACGGGACGTGGCAAGAGATGATCCGCGTCGATGAGCCGCTCAGGGGATGGCTGGTTGATCAGCAGGCGCGGGGCTGGCCGCCCGCATTACCCGCTGCCTGACCGCCTCGAACGCTGGCGCGGGGAAGTCGGGCATCCGTCCCGCCAGCTCGCGTTCGGCCAGATCCAGCAGACGCAGCGCGCCGGTTATCGGTGACAGGTTCTCGATCTCATCCAACTCAACAGCAACCGCGGGGAACAACAGTTCGAATCGGCGCGAGGGGGCCAGGTTGTCTTGCAGATCAGGCCGGGCCGCCGGCAGATAGCGGGCCAGCAGCCGCACCAGATGTTCCATGGCGTAGCTCTTGACGAACAGGTGCCCGCTGAGCCGCTCGCCGCGCCGGTAGCGTCCCGCGCCGACCGCCAGATTGACGAGGAACATGCCGGCATCGATGCGATCATCCGCGGGAACCTGGTTCTCAGCGGCCGTGCGTGCTGCGATCTCGGCAATATGCTGTCCGACTTCGCCGCGATCGAAAATCATGCGGTAGCGGTTGATGCGCATCGCGGCCAGCTCGTCCACGCTCAGAACCACCGGCTCCACCAGATGGCCGTCGTCGTAGATAGCGCGGAAGCCGTGCGTGCCCTCGGGCGCGACATACACCAGACGGTCGTTGTTTGGCAGCCAGGAGAGCTCAGCCAGCAACGCTTCTTGCACACCAGGCACGGTCACCACGAAGAAATCGTGATCGGACCACTGGTCGGGGGCGTAGTCGCGCTCGGCCATCGAACCCATCGCGACAATTCCCAATACGCGCGCGTCGTTGGCCAGATTGGCGAGCAGTGTGTCGGAAAAACTGCGAAATTCGTTGATGTTCATCAGTGCGCTCCTGTCTGAAATATGCAGCTATTGTAACACGGCGCGAGAAGCCAACCAACCGCCATTGCAGGCCGTGTCTGCCCAAGACGGTTGCGCGAATCCGGCAGCGAGAATCGTGTTTGGTATGATGGGTGCCTTGATGTACAATAGCGCGCAATAGTCCGGCATGCGACATCCAACAGGATCGCGACATGGCCTGCCTGGCCTGGTTTCAGCACAACCTCCCCACCCAGACCCCCCAAATCCTGCTCGTGTAGCCTGCCTTCCGGCGGCATATCATCTTCAGGAAAGACCGATCATGAGCAAATCGAAATCGCGTTCACAAAAGGGTTCGAACGGTGCACGGCAGGCACAGACGGTTGGCAAGTCGGGTGATAAATCCCAGGTCGTGCGCTGGGTGGCTGTGATCGGCGTGCTGCTGGTAGTCGGCGTGCTGCTTACCGGCGGAAGCCTGGCAGCGGCCACACAGGTCGAGAACCATGACTCGTTCTGCGCGTCCTGCCACACGCAGCCGGAAAGCGAGTTCTACCAGCGCTCGTTCGCTGCCCCGGTCGATCTGGCATCGGCCCACACGGCCAAGCAGGTCGATTGCATCCAGTGCCACAGCGGCCCCGGCGCCGCGGGCCGCTTACAGGCAATTTCCAGTGTTGCCGCGCCGGACCTTGTTCATTACCTGACGAACAACTACCACGATCCGGCCGTCATCACGGTTCCCATCAGCGATGACAACTGCCTGAAGTGTCACGCTGACGTGTCTGCCAACAAGAACTTCAACAACCATTTTCACGCCTTTCTGCCGCAATGGCAGGAACTCGCACCCGATAGCGCGGCTACCTGTGTGGACTGCCACCAGGCGCACGTCACGGATGGTATGCCCGACGCGGCGTTCCTGCAGGAAGCGAACACGTCGGCCGTCTGCGAGCGCTGTCACTCGTTCGCCGGCAGAGACTGACACGGCCGTTGAGGATACGGATGACTATCAAGGACGTCATTACATCACAATATCTGGCCACGCTGAAAATGTTGCGGCGCGCCATCGAGATCAATTGGGTCGGAATGGGCTGGGAGGTAGCCGGCTAGCGGCGAGTCAAGAGATGACACAACGAACACAACGCAGGATCATCGTGGTGGTGATCCCACTGTTATGCATTATTCTCGACCAGGCCAGCAAGGCGGTCGCCCGGCAACGGCTGATTGGCGCGCCGGCGCGTGAGTTTGTGTCTGGCCTGCTGCGCATTGAGTACACTGAGAATCCGGGCGCGTTCCTCAGTCTGGGAGCGAACCTGCCCAGCGAGACGCGCTTTGTGGTGTTCACGGTGTTTGTCGTGGCGCTGCTGATTGGACTGGCCGTATTTGCGCTGCGGATGCCCGATGACACGCCGATGGCGGTGGTCGTCGCCATCGCGCTGGTGATTGGCGGCGGCTTGAGCAACCTGATCGACCGACTGGTCAACGACGGGCGGGTGGTGGATTTCATGCAGCTTGGCGTCGGTCCGCTGCACACGGGGGTCTTCAACGTTGCCGATGTGGCGATCATGGGCGGGCTGGCGCTGATGCTGGTGGCGCTGGCCTGGCCCGGAAAGCGACACGTTGAGGCGCAGCCCAACGCGGAGGCCGAATGAAAGCTGCCACCGCCGCTCGCTTACCTTGAACCCGGTTGTTTGATATGTCCTCGTTTCCCGGAACTGCCACCCATCAAGCGCTGTTACGGGCCATCGTAACAACCTATCAGAGCGACCCGCGTGTCAGGGCAGTCATCCTGTTCGGGTCGTTGAGCCGGGGCGATTGGGATGTGTGGTCGGATATTGACCTCGATGTGGTACTTGAGGACGGTATTGCAGTCGACCCAATAGCTGAACTGCGTACGCTGTGCATTGCGTTCGAACCGCTGGGTGAGCGAGCGGCGGTGATTGTACCCAGCGGCAGCGACGCGGGTGATGTGGTGTTGGAGTCGCTGATGCACCTGTCGGTGCGCTATCACATACTGGCGGATACCAGCCCAAATATCGTGGCGGATATGCATGTGCTGGCGGGACTGCTGGATCACAGTGCAATCGCTGCGGCTGGGATTGCCAATCGCAGCCAGAGCGATGTTTCGCCAGATCAATTGCTGGATGCGTGCGTTCGCTACGCCGCAGTTGCCAACGTCTATCTGAAGCGTGGCATGGTCTGGCTGACAGTTGAAATCCTGCACCGCATGCGCAACTTGCTACTACAGCTCTTCGCACAAAGCCACGGCCACCAACGATCCTTTCATGCCTTCGAGTCAGAGGCTCGCCCGGCGCTACAGGCTCGCCTTGGCGCGACGCTGCCGGATAGCAGCCTGACCTCTCTGCGTGATGCGCTGCAGCGTCTGATCGATGTAGTCGAGACTGATCTGGATAGCCTATCCGCCGGTCAGGCCTCGCTGACGCCGGCGCATCGCATCGTTCTGGCCAGCGTGCGACAAGATCTCGCCGGCCTTCTTCTTCCTGCATAACACCCCCTATCACCCGTTATCGTGCAATGACTCAGTACCAGCGCGTCTGGCTGGTTTAGCGCGTTTGAAAACTGCCTCTTGACAAATACGTAGTGATGTGTTAGATTATATTCGTAGTCAATTAACTACGAATAATCAACAGGAGATCACCTATGTTTGCGCACATCGTCAAGAATCGCTCGCTCGTCATTCTGGGGTTTGCCGAGTCGGTCAGCGGCCTGGGGAGTTGGATCACCGGCCTGGCCGTCTTCTCACTGATCATCTTCCGCGGCGATGGCAACGTGGTGCAGAGCAGCGGCATCCTGCTGGCGTCGCTGCTGCCGATGCTGCTCTTCAGCCCGGTCGCCGGCAATCTGGTCGACCGGTTCGACCGGCGGCGTCTGATGATTGCATCAGAGCTGCTGGCAGGCGTCACCGTGGCAGGGCTGATTTTCGTCCAGAACCTCTGGCTGATCTACCTGCTGCTGGCGCTGCAATCGATCTTCAACACGATCATGATGCCCGCTCGCCAGGCAGTCGTCCCCGATCTGGTGGCGCGTGAGGATCTCACCAGCGCCAACGCGTTCCTGCAGCAGTTGGCCGGCCTCATCAAGGTGTTCGCGCCGATCATCGCCGGGGCCATGCTGGCCGTGTTCAATCCGCATTCGGTTATCGTTTTCGACGTCGTATCCTACCTCCTTTCGGCTGTCATCCTGACCCGCCTGCCAGCGCTTCCGCCTCGGCCGCAGGCGACGACCGCACGCGAAACACCGCCATCGGAAGCGACAACTGGCTTCACTGCGCTGCTGCGGACGGTTCCCGGCCTGCGCCTGATCTTCCTGAGCACATTCCTTGTAACCGTGGCGATCATCGGGTTCGACGTACTGTCGGCCATATTCACTCGCGATGTCTTGCAAGGCAGCGAAGGAATCTTTGGCCTGTTGATCGGCCTGATCGGTTTGGGTACGGTGGTCGGCGCAGTCGGGCTGATGATGTCGAAGCGCGAGCGCAACCTGTGGGCGGACGTCGCCGGCGGGCTGCTGTTGCTGACACTCCTTGCCGCGGCCGTCGCCGTGGGCGCGTGGGTGGGCAACCCGACCTTTGCGACTGTTATCCTGGCCGGCGGTTGCTTGCTGGCAGGACTGGGCATGGGCGTCATGCATGTCCAGATCGCCACACTCATCCAAATCTTGACGCCCGCGGCGCTTCTGGGGCGTGCAGGCGGGATGTACCAGACCATCGCGGTGGCAGGACAGATCACCGGTATCTTGCTGACGCCGCTGCTGGTTCCTGGCTTGCTGTCAGTCGCCCAGTTCTTTAGCCTGGCGACTTTGGCGCTCCTTTCGCTGGTCGTGTATATTGTCAGGACAGCTCGCAAAGCTGCGCCAGTTACTGTCACTCTGCACGCAAGCACTCCTGACGAGACTTCGGAGCTGGCACACTCGGCGACAGACGGCGCGCAGACAAGCATGATGGCAGGATGAGTGCAATGACCCAAACACCAGAACGAGCCGCCTCGTCAGGCTGGACCGTCGGCCAGTCAATCGCCACCGAACTTGATGTCGCGCTGGCCGCAATCGGTGGTGAGTTTCCTGTGCCCGCCACTTCGAGCGAGTTTCAGGCTCTGCGCGACGCTGTCCCCGAGGACTGGTTGGCCGATTGGTCGCTGTTTCTCGACGATTCGAGCTCCGTTTCGGTGATCGGGTTTCTGTCCGGTCTCACCGAAACAAAGACTGAAGCCGACTACGGGCGAGCAACGCTGGCCATGCGCGAGTTGACAGCCGAAAGCGCGCTGGCAAGCCTGGTGCAGCAGGCCGCCCGTCTGGATCTGACACCGGACATGGGTCTGCCAGCGCCGGAAGCCCTGGCTGACCTTTCGGCGCGCGCGATGCTGGCGATGCAGGTCAGCATTGGGCTGGACGTTGACGGCAGTGCGGCTCGCGTTCAACGGCACCGGCAGGAAGTCTTGCGGATCACGCGACTGTTGCGCGACGGGACGCTGCACAGCCGCTTCTGGCACTGGCTGGATCGCTTCTTCTACGAGGTCTATCAGCCGTGGCGCAGGACACGCGAGCACACGATCAAGACGTTGGAAAGCCACGCGTTGGCGATGCTGGGCGCGCTGGAGAGCGACGACCAGACGCCAGCGCTGGCCTGGCTACCTGCTCAGAATCCGCTGCGGGTCCTTCAAGGGCTGCACAATGCCGTGGAGGAAGGACGCCTGCGCGTCTTCTTTTGGATCGAACCCTTTGGATTGATCGATCTGTGGGACATTGAACCGGGACGTGTGCTGGTTTCGTTCAGCCAGCCCGGCGCCATCTACCACAACTTCCACGCCTTTGCCGACGACGTGGCCGGTCGCACCAAGGCGCTGGCCGATCCAACCCGCCTGATCATTTTGCGACTCATCCGCCACTTCGGCATGATGAACACCGAACTTGCCAGTTTCATGGAGATCTCGCGTCCGACGGTCAGCGTACACGCGAAGATTCTGCGCGAGGCCGGTTTGATCCGGTCAGAACAGCAGGGTCGAGAGATACGCCACGAGATCGTGCCGTCGGAGGTGCGCCGCTTGTTCAGCGACCTGGAACGCTTTCTTGACCTGCCTGAAGACTGAAACCTGAAACCCAGTTTACAGACAGCGTAAGGGTTCTGTAATACCCTGTTAAGCGTCACTTTAGAACAGAGTGGTTTACTGGAGACAGTAGAAACGAGATTCCCTGCCGCGGAGACAGAAATGATACCGATCAAGAGTTCAGAGATCACACCGGAAAGCGTATATCACGACCGGCGCAAGTTCATGAAAGGCGTCGGTCTGGCCGCACTGGGCGGGCTGGCTGTGGCCGCGTGCGCGCCGGCGTCAACGCCCGCTGCCCAACCAGCGGCGGCGACGGCTGCGGGCACCATCGCGCCGGCAGCCACGGCGTCCAGCGGCGCGACGACTGACGAACTGGGCGATCCAGTCAACACCTTTCAGGAAATCACCAATTTCAACAACTACTACGAGTTCACCACCGACAAAGAGAAGGTCGCCGAAATGTCGGCCGGTTTCCCGACCCGTCCGTGGACCGTAGAGGTCGGTGGACTGGTCAACAATCCGGCCATCTTCAGCATCGAGGACATTCTCAGCCGCTTCGACCAGGAAGAACGCATCTATCGGCTGCGCTGCGTCGAAGGCTGGTCGATGGTGATCCCGTGGCTTGGCTTCCAACTCAGCACGCTGCTGGAGCTGGTCGAGCCGACGAGCAGCGCAAAATATGTGCGCTTCGAGACGCTGCTTGACCCTGAGGTGATGCCGGGCCAGCGCAGCAACTGGTTCGAGTGGCCGTATGTTGAGGGGCTGCGCATTGACGAGGCGATGAACCCGCTGGCGCTGATTGCGACTGGCCTCTACGGCGAGGAACTGCTGCCGCAGAACGGCGCACCGCTGCGGCTGGTGACGCCGTGGAAGTATGGCTTCAAGAGCATCAAGTCGATTGTCAAGATCGATCTGGTCGAGGAGCAGCCGACCTCGCTGTGGATGGCCGCTGCGCCGCGGGAATACGGCTTCTACGCCAACGTCAACCCCGAAGTGCAACATCCGCGCTGGTCGCAACGCACCGAGCGTCGCATCGGCGAAACCAAGCGCCGCGAGACCCTGCCCTTCAACGGCTACGCTGACGAGGTCGCGTACCTGTACGACGGCATGAATCTGGCCGCCTATTATTGATAGTGCCGTATTGGGTGTTTCGTATTGCGTAGCAGGCGAAGGTTCATACGCTTTCCGCACTCACCGCCGATACGCAACACGAGATACGCAGTACGCAACAGATAACACATTCTCGACCATGACCAGGCTACCAACCCTTCGCTTCACCAAATTCCAGATCCTCGTGCATGTCGCCGCCCTGCTGCCACTGGTGATCCTGATCATCGACGCGCTGCGCGGCAACCTGACCTTCAACCCGATCCAGGCGGCGACGCTGCGCACCGGCAAGACGGCGATGGTGCTGCTGGTGCTGTCGCTGGCCTGCACACCGGCCAGCACGGTCTTCGGCTTCACCCCGGCCATCAAGGTGCGTCGGGCGCTGGGGCTGTACGCGTTTCTCTACGCGCTGGTGCATTTCAGCATCTACATCGGTGTCGACTACGGCTTCGACCTGCGACTGATCTGGCTGGAGTTGTCTGAGAAGCGCTACGTGCTGGTGGGGTTTGCCGCCTTCCTGATCCTGCTGCCGCTGGCCATCACGTCGACCAAGGGCTGGCAGCGACGGATGAAAAAGAACTGGAAGAAGCTGCATCGCTGGGTCTACGCCGCCGGCATCCTGGTCATGTTCCACTTCATCTGGGTGCAGAAGACCGACATCCGCGAGCCGCTGATCTGGGCCAGCATCCTGGCCGTGCTGCTGATCCTGCGCATCCCAAGTGTGCGATCGAAAGCGATATCGTTTAGAACCGGCCGGCGCGCCGGGCGCAGCAAGCCATCTTCCCCGAAACCGGTCGAAATCAGCGAGCCGGCAGCGCAGTAGCAGTCTGTTGACGGCGAGAATCCAAGACGTGTAGCGAGCGCGGTGCGCCGGCTACACGTCTTTTTCGTGCGACGGGATCGTCATCAACTACACAGTTTGCCAATCTTCTCTTCATAACTTCTGTACAACTCTCTGGTATTCTGGGGTCAGATCGACACGAACGGCGTGTCGAGAATCCGTAGAGACCACAGACAGGAGAATGTAACGATGAAGAACATTAAGAAGTGGCTGGCAGCCGCCGGCGCAGGGTTGGCAGTAATCGCCATGACGGCAGTAGCCATGCCGACCAGCACGGTCAGCGCCGCATCAGCGCAGCATGGCGCCGGGCCGGGCGGGCAGCAGGACACCTATCTCGCCGATGCGCTTGGCGTCACCGTGGACGAGCTGACCAGCGCCTACACCGCAGCACGTGAGGCCGCCATCGACCAGGCCGTCGCCGACGGGCTTCTGACCCAGGAACAGGCTGACAGCCTGAACAGCGGAACCGGTCGCCGCGGCGGCCGCGGGTTCGGTCCCATCGGCGAGGGCGATGACAGGGGTGCGCTGCTGGCCGAGCAACTCGGCATCACCGTGGATGAGCTGCAAGCAGCCCAGAGTACGGCCAACGACGCCCGGCTCGCTGCCGCCGTCGAGGCCGGCCAGATCACGCAGGAGCAGGCTGACATGATGAAGGCGCAGGACGCCTTGCGCCAGTACCTGAGCCAGGAAGATGTCCAGGCATCGCTGCAAAGCGCCTACACCGACGCTGTCCAGCAGGCGGTTGCGGCCGGCGCGATCACGCAGGAGCAGGCTGACGCGATCCTGAGCAATAGCAACGGGTTCGGCCCATTCGGTGGGATGCGCGGACACGAGCGCGGTCATGGCGGCATGCACGAATTCCGTGGTCCTGCCCCCGACGGTACGGCGCCTTCAGGCACACTCCTGCGCCCCGGCGTCACTCCGAGCACATCGGGAACGAGCTTGTAGACACCATCTCTCCGAGGACGTCGTGTCGCCACGATGACCCCACCTGAAACTCGAATGCTCCGGCCGGTCTGGTGACCGCGCCGGAGTGTTCGTTTTCTCCTCGCATCCGGCCAGCCGGGCGCACATACTGGTAGACCGACCACAGACCAACCCGCTTGATATGTGGTAGTCTCACAGCACGTAAGAACTGCGCCTGTCACTTCCAGCGTCAATCCAGTTGGGCGGTTTGGTCCGTATTCCAAACGGACCAGTCCTGCCTGACACATCACGCTAATTGATTCAGACCTGCACCGAACAGAAAATACCTATGCCATCAAGACAATTCCTTATCCTGATCGTTCTCGTAGCTGCACTCACTCTGGCAGGCTGCAACGGCGCAGCCACTGAGACCGTTCCGCCGCAGCCGACCGCGGCGCCGTTGGCTGCCGTAACCGATACGCCACCATCTGCGCCCACGAACACGGTCGCTCCGACGACCGCGCCTACCAGCGCGCCTGAACCGACTGTCGAGCCGTCGCCGACTGCTGAACCGTCGCCCATTGAAGAGCCGCTCCAGGCGGAGCCAGTGGGTGCGGGCCGGGACGTGTCGGCTGCCGAGCTGTTGGCTGGGCAATTCACGGATGCCCCAACCGCGGCCGGCGAGGTAATTCTCGTTACCGGTCGCGTGCTGGACGCCAACGGCAACCCGCTGCCAGGCGCGGCAGTGGAGATCTGGCAGACCGATGCCAACGGTGTCTACGACCATCCCGGTGACTCGAGTACCGCCAGCCGCGATCAGGGCTTTCAGTTCTACGGCACGTCCATCGCGGATGACGAAGGCGTCTACGTCTTCCGCACGGTGCGGCCAGGCTACTACGAGCCGCGGCCCAAGCATATCCACGTCAAGGTCAAGATCGACGGCGCGACGGCGCTGACCAGTCAGTTCTACTTCGACGAAGACCGGGCTGATCTGGCCGCCGAAGGCTTGTTTGCGCAGGCCGGCGATCTGGGCGAGATGCTGATCCTGAAAACAGCCGACAGCATCGCCGTCAACGGCGCGCCGGTTGCTGTGCTGACCAACGACCTGGTTCTCAACACCAGCGGATCGGGTCCCCTGACAGCTACGCCGGCGCAGGGTGAAGGTCCGTATTATCCGGTGGTTGTCGTTGCGAACTTCGACAACGATCTGGCCGCTGTACCGTAACAGGATACACCTCATGAAAGTACACACCCAGCGTCTCATCCGTTTGAGCCTGCTGCTGGCGCTGTTGTTCTCGCAGACCAGCGTCAGCTTTGCCGCGCCGGTTGAGGAGGCGATTTCGGGCCAACCGCCGCAACAAGCCACTGACCGCCCCTTCATCCTGCCGTTCGCTGAACCGCCCGGTCCTGACACCTGGTTGCTGGGCCAGACCTACGGCAACACCGTCGGAGCATATTTCAACCGCAACACCACCTATCGCTTCAGCGGCGGCATCCACTTCGGCGTCGACCTGTCAGCTCCCTGCGGCACGGAAATTGTCGCGCTGGCTGACGGCGTGGTGGCGTTGGTGGACGCGACCGCCTACGGATCGCTGCCCCACAATCTGGTCATCGATCACCCGCAGCTTGGCTACGCTACGCTCTACGGGCATCTGCTGGAGCGTCCCAACCTGACGCCGGGGCAGGAGGTCAAGCAGGGCGAGGTGGTGGCGCTAAGCGGCGATCCCGAGGAAACCTGCTTCGGTCGCCCACACCTGCATCTCGAGGTGCGCGACTACCCCGGGCGCGGCTGGAAGTACAACCCCATCAATCTCATCGACGCCGATTGGGACAATCTGGCGCTGGTCGGATCGTTCCGCTCCGGCTTCGAGCGCGATCTGGACGAGCCGCGCAAGTGGCAGCAACTCGACGACCAGCCGGCGGCGGTGACCGGTGGCCCGATCCTCAACAACTTTGCCAATCCCTGGCCGAGATCGAGGTAACGGACCATGAAGGTACGATACATCTTACTGTTGACACTTGCGGTGCTGGCTCTGGCTGCTTGCGGCAATGACAACGCGCCTGCGAGCGAAACAGCAACCGCTCCGGTCGCTGTGGCAGAAGTTGCCGCTACTGCCACAGCCAGCCCGACAGCGACTCCCACCCAAACGCCGGAGCCGACATCTACACCTACAGCGATACCGACGGCGACCCACACCCCGACCGCCACGCCAACTCCGCCGCCGCAGGCTGTCCAGCTTACCAAGGGCGGTTGTTGTACTCAGCCGTTTTGGTCGCCCGACTCACAGCAGGTGCGCTTCATCGACAAGCCGGCCGCTGATCAACCGGTCGGCATCTGGGGCGTATCCGTCGCTGCTCCACAGGCTGAACCGGAGTTTGTCACCGACCGGCTGGAAGAAAGCACTGCCTCGCCCGATTTCCTGATCGACACCGACAACAACACGACGGTCATCGAGCGGCGGGCGGACGGTGAGCGCTGGACCGTGCCGGCCGGCGGCCGCACAGTGTCGATCTCGCCTGATGAGACACGAATTGCGTGGGCGGTGACCAACAGCGACGCGCCCTCCAGCCAGCAGGTCACCGCGCTGTGGCTGGCAAACCTGGACGGCTCAGACGCACAGCAGATCGCCACCTTGCCGCGCGGCGGGCTGAGCGGCTGGATCAGCAGCGACACATTGCTCATCAGCGGTCGCGAAAGCCTCGACTTCGCGCGAGCAAATACTCTACGCGCTGTCGCTGGCCGACGGCGAGCGGGTCGAGTTGGCGCGCGGCGAACGGCTGCGCAGTCAGTTGCTTTCGCCCACCGGCGGCTGGCTGGTCTACTACGTCACATTCGACGCCGACGCCGCGAAGAACGGCCTCTGGCTGGCGAAGACCGACGGTAGTCAGACCGTACAGATCGACGATGAACTCTTCGGTGCTTACCAGTGGCGCGGCTGCCCCGATGGCTGCTCGTCCGAGGATGACCGCCTGCTGATCGTGCCCTTCGAGCCCGACGCGCCAGTTCATTGGCTGGTCGAGCTAAATCCTGCGAGCGGCGAAGTGCGCCAACTGACCGATCCCGCCGTCTCGCCGTTCAAGATCGCCAACGGCGACTGGCGGGTCTCGCCCGATGGCAACACAGTCGCCTTTGTTGAAAGCAGCGACCGCAACATTTGGGTCATCGAGCTGCCAGAGCGCTAGCCTCAACCCGTTGCCATCAGACCATCAAACACCCGCCCGAACAGATCGTTCGAGCGGGTGTTTTGTGTTGCTTTGCAGCCAATACAATGCCAATACAGCCTTCACATTTTCTGAACATTGCTCTGGTACTCTGATGCTGTATATGCACGCAGACAGCGCAACAGGCAGGCCATGCCTCGACGCAGCTTTTCTCGAACAACACGTTGGCAAGGAAGAACCATGAAGAAGAAAAAAAGATCAATTTGGCGCTGGTTAGCCCTGGTTCTGGTGATCGCGGCAGTGATTGCCGGCGGCCTGTATTTCTATCGCAGCCAGGCGACGCTGGCGCAGGAGCCGGTGGAGACACCGCTGCAGACAGCGACCGTACGCCGCGGTGAGCTGGTGGTTTCGGCTACCGGCGCCGGTGCGGTGATCCCCGCCGAGGAGGTGACGCTCGGCTTTGCCAGTGGCGGCTTGCTGTCCCAGGTGTTGGTGAGTGTGGGTGACCGAGTCGCGGCCGGTGATGTGCTGGCCCGCTTGGACGACACCAGCGCCCGAAGTCAGGTGACGCAGGCCGAATTGAACCTGCGCCAGGCTGAGCTGCAACTGGACAAGCTGCTGGAGGATCCCACGACCTCGGAGCTAGCGGCTGCGCAAGCTACGCTGGCGGCGGCCCAATCCACGCTGGAAGACCGCCAGACACCGGCCGGCGCGCAGGAGATTACCGCGGCCCAGCAAAGCCTGCTCAGTGCGCAGCAGAAGCTGGCCGACCTGCTGGACGGCCCTTCGGCCGAAGACATCGCGTCAGCCAATGCTGATCTCGAACTGGCAGCAATCACAGTCCAGCAGGCGCAGGCTGACTACGACAAGGTGTCGTGGCGGCCCGAGGTCGGCCAGTTGCCGCAGGCGACCGCGCTACAGGAGGCGACACTGGCCTACGACAAGGCCAAGGCTGCCTACGACACCAGCTTGAAGGGCGCCTCCGACGCGGATGTCACCGCGGCGCGCGCCAGTGTGTCTCAGGCGCAGGCGACGCTCGACACGCTGCGCGAAGGATCGACCGCGCAGTCCGTTGCCGCCGCGCAGGCGTCGGTCGATCAGGCCCAGGCGCAACTTGACGCGCTGCTGGAAGGTTCGTCGGCCATCGATCTGGAGCTGGCGCAGATCACGGTCGATCAGGCGAAAAGCTCGCTGGAAACAGCCCAGCAGACACTGGCAGACACCGCGCTGACGGCGCCATTTGCCGGAACTGTGCTTGCAGTGGATGCCAGCGTCGGCGAGCGGGTCGGCACGGCTGCCATCATTACTCTGGCTGACCTGGCACAGCCGCTGGTCGAGGTCTTTGTGGACGAGTCCGACCTCGACAAGGTGGGCACGGACTACGAAGCGGAGGTTGTCTTCGATGCCCTGCCCGACCAGGTCTTCACCGGTCACGTGACCCGTGTCGATCCGCAGTTGACCAGCAACAGCGGCGTCACGGCCGTGCGCGCACTGGTGCTGCTGGATGAAGAATCCTTCGCCAAGCCGCAGACCCTGCCTATCGGGCTGAACGCCACCGTGGAAGTGATCGGCGGCCGGGCCAGCCAGGCGTTGCTGGTACCGGTCGAGGCGCTGCGCGAGATCTCGTCTGGCCAGTATGCGGTCTTCGTCGTCGATCCCGTCAGCGGCGAGCCGGCGCTGCGGATGGTCGAGGTCGGCCTGATGGACTTCACCTACGCCGAGATACTCAGCGGGCTGAGCCAGGGCGACGTGGTGACCACCGGCATCGTGGCGACGAACTGAGTGGGTAGCAGGTGGCGGATTGCAGATAGCAAGTGGCGAGTGGCAGGTAGCAGAGGTTGGCGAGTAAGAAATCCGATTACTCCGATAATTCAAACAGAGAATCTGCGCAAGGTCTATGAGATGGGCAGTGTTCAGGTGAAGGCGCTGGATGGTGTGGATATCCGCATCGATCCGGGCGAGTTCGTGGCGGTGATGGGACCGTCGGGATCTGGCAAGAGCACGCTCATGAACATTCTGGGCTGTCTCGACCGGCCCACCGAGGGCCAGTATTTCCTGGCCGGCGAAGACGTCAGCGCGCTGGACAAGGTGCAGCTTGCAGCAATTCGCAACCGGCAGCTGGGCTTCATCTTTCAGTCTTTCAACCTGCTGGCACGCACATCGGCGTTGCGCAACGTGATGCTGCCGCTGGTCTACAAGCGCCACGGGCAGTCGATGTCCACCAGTGAGCGCGAGGAGCGAGCCATGGCCGCGCTCGAAGCGGTTGGGCTGGCAGATCGCGCCGATCACGAGCCGAACGAGCTGTCGGGCGGCCAAAGGCAACGCGTCGCCATCGCCCGCGCGCTGGTCAACGACCCGGTGCTGATCATGGCCGACGAGCCGACCGGCAACCTGGACACCAGGACAGGCGAGGAAATCATGGGATTGTTACACGACCTGCACGCACGCGGCAGCACAATCGTCATGGTGACGCACGAATCGCACATCGCAGCCCAGACCGAGCGCACCATCAACATGATCGACGGCAGGATTGCAGACGGCTGACTCACAGCCGGGAGTAGCACAATGGCAGTAGCACAGGAACAGGCAACCGCCGCCATCGGCAGCGCGCCGCATGACAGCGTACGACGAGTTCGACGATGGCTCGCGGCTGATCAACCCGCTGGAGATCGTGCGCATCGCCTGGGAAGGCATCCTGCGCAACAAGATTCGCTCGCTGCTGACCATGCTGGGCGTGATCATCGGCGTCGCCGCGGTGATCATCATGATCGCCATCAGCGCCGGCACGGAAGCGACCATCGCCGAGCAGATCGAAGGGCTGGGCGCAAACCTGGTGTTTGTCCAGGCATCCTTTGGCCGCGGCGGTCCCGGCAGCGAAAACAACTCGACCACGCTGGTCTACGACGATGTGGCCTCGGTGGCCAGCGTGCCGGGCGTGGCTGGCACCGCGGTGGAAATGCCCACCGGCCAGACTATCCAGGCCAACGGCGTGACGCTCGACGATGTACAACTGGTAGGCACGACGCCCGACTACCCGTCGGTGCGCGATGTGCCGCTGGCGACCGGGCGATTCCTCAACGACACCGACCTGGAGCGCAAGACCAAGGTCGCGGTGCTGGGCGCGGGCCTGGCCAGCGAGCTGTTCGGCGAGGCCGATCCCGTCGGGCAGTCGGTGACCGTCGGCGACGTCAAGCTGACCGTGATCGGCGTGGCGGCGGACAAGGGCGTCGTTGGCAACACCGATTTCGACACCCGGCTGTACGTGCCGATTACGCTGGTGTTCGAACGCTTCCTGCCTTCCCAGTTCGCCCGCTTCATCGGCAACCGCGTGCAGCTCATCTACGCGCAGGTCGAAAACGGCGTCAACATCGACGAGGTCATGCAGCAGATCGAGCTGAAGCTGGCGACTACCAAGGATCTCTCAGTCGATGAGTTGCCCTTCACCATCCGCACCCAGGATGACATCATCGAGACCCAGGGCGCGACCACTGCCGCGTTTCGCAACCTGCTGGCCTGGGTGGCCGGCGTGTCGCTGATCGTCGGCGGCATCGGGATCATGAACATCATGCTGGTCAGCGTCACCGAACGCACGCGCGAGATCGGCATCCGCCAGTCGGTCGGCGCTACGCCCAACGACATCCGCCTGCAGTTCCTGGCCGAGGCGCTGATGCTGAGCCTGGTAGGAGGTCTGATCGGCATAGCAGCCGGCGTCGGCGGGGCCATTCTGTTCGGCGCGACCAGCGATATGCGGACGGTGATCGTGCCCGGTTCCATCGTGCTGGCCTTCGCATCCGCGGCTGCCATCGGCGTGTTCTTCGGTTTCTACCCCGCCAACAAGGCCGCGCAGCTCGATCCCATCGAGGCGCTGCGGCACGAGTAGGACGGTAATCGGTAACCAGTGATCAATAATCGGACTCAGGAAGTTTGGACCTAACAACGCTACTCGTCATTCTCGCGCAGGCGGGAATCCGGGTCTGTGAGGTGTGAATTCCCGCCTACACGGCGCGAAGCGTGACGACAACCTGTAGGCTGAACAGCTACGTCCGGACAAACTAAGACAAGGAGACTATGCTCTGTGAAGAAATTTCTCGTAACCATCCTGGGAACTATTTCAGTGATTGCCCTGGCGGCATGCGGCGCGGCGGCGGATGCGGGGCAGACGACAAGCGCGGCGGCTGCGCCTGCTGGCCAGGCGGTTGCCGCGGCCAGCAGCCCTACGCAACTGAACGAAGACTATCAAAACGCACTGCCAGTAGCGTCACAGCTCATCCTCGGGTCGATCAAGCTGGAGGATGGCGATAAGGCCGTCAGCGCGGACGAGGCGGCTACGCTGCTGCCGCTGTGGCAGGCGTATCAGAGCCTCAGCAACAGTGACATGACCGCTGAAGCCGAGCTACAGGCACTGGCAAGGCAGATTCAGGGCGCCATGCAGCCGGATCAGGTCGCCGCCATCGCAGCTATGCAGTTGACCAGCGACGACATCGCCGCGACGCTAGAGGCGCTGGGACCGGAGTTGTTGCGGGGCGGGCTGGGCAGATCGCGGCAGCGGTGACGGCGCGGCCGGTTTTCCGGCTGGCGGGTTCCCCGGCGGTGGCCCGGCGGGTTGCCGGGCGATGGTCCCGGCGGCGGTGGCGGGCCGTGGTGGTTTCGGTGGCGGCGGCCAGTTGGATCCGGCCGCGCAGGCCACAGCCATCGCCGAGCGCATGGCGCAGAACGGCGACCAGGTGTCCACGTTCATGACCCGCGGCCTGCTCAACCAGTTCATCACCACGTTGCAACTCAAGACCGGCGACGTCACCGAGGCGGACTTGCAGGCTGAGCAAGCGCAGCGCAACGTGTTCCGCTGGCTGGCTGTCGCGGCTGAGACAACCGGCATCCCGCTGGAAACTTTGCAGGAAGCGCTCACTGGCGGGGCATCCCTGGCGGAGGCCATCGAAGCGCAGGGCGGTGACGTGACAGCCGTCGAGACAGCCATCCGCGACGCGCTGAAGAATAATCCCAACCTGGACGCGCAGGCCATCGAGGATCAGATTACCGCGGCCCTCAGTACGAAAACGACTGCGCAGTAACCAACGATAGGTCAATGGGAACCCTCCCGGAGGCTTGGCTGCTGAACGGCAAATGCCATGTCACAGCCTCCGGGAGGGTGAGCGGACTGGTCCATGGCCGCGGTGTCATGGTCTGGTCTGCTCGCTTTGTAGTTGTCGCAAGGCGCGAGTGGTGCTAAGATAGGGACAGCAGTGTAGACTAGCATTGACTGCACTGCCAATAGGTATCTGGACACCATCTCTGCATTGTTGGTTTGTGAGGCACATACCGCTCACTGTTCCTGTTGCTGCCTGGCGCGGCAACTTTTGTTCTTTGGGAAGCAACTCCGATGTCTTCGTTTTCTGCGCGTCGTCGGTCGGGTCATGTCCTGGCAACCGTGATCGTGGTTGTTCTGGGGCTGTTCCTGTTCGCCAGCATTCCGCAGATACTCGGCCTGCCAAGCGTCTCTGGCCGCGCCGCGAGCAGCCCGGTAGTCATCAGCGAGATGATAGCGGGCGCGCATAACCCTGTCGTCGATGAAACTGGCCAGCCCATCGACTGGTTTGAGCTGTACAATCAAAGCAACCGGACGGTCAATCTTCTGGGGTGGTCGGCGACCGATAATCCTGACGCTCCCAACAAATGGCCGTTGCCCGATGTGGATATTGCGCCGGGCGAGTATCTACTGGTGCTGGCCGCCGGCCAGGATAGCGTCGAAATTGCACACACTGGCAACATAAGCAATGGCGAGTCGCTTTCGCTACAGCCTGCTTTGCACGCGAACTTCAAACTGGCGGCGGACGGCGGGTACCTCGGACTGTTCGACAACACGTCACGCCGCTTCCTGGATGCCAACATCCTGTCCTATCCGCCACAGATCGACGGCAAGAGCTTCGGGATATGCGAAGCTGGCAGCGCCTATTGTTTTCTGGATACTCCTTCTCCAGCTGCGCCAAACGACGAGAGCGTTGCCTGGCGCGGCGAGGTCGAACCGGTGTCAGCCAGCCCGGCGCGGGGAGTTTACCAGTCACCGATCACGGTTGCTCTTGACACTGAGACCGTTGGCGCTACAATCCGCTACACGCTGGACGGAAGCGAACCCAGCGAAGCTGCCGGATTCGACTACAGCGGCCCGATCGAGATCGACTCGACAACTGTGCTGCGAGCGGTAGCTGTCAAAGAAGGGTATATCCCCTCCGCCCCTGTGACCCACAGCTATATTTTCCCGGAGGACGTTGTGGCGCAGGGTAAGGACATTCCGGACATGCCGGCAACCTGGGGAACACATCGGATCGATTTCGCCGGCTACCAGGCCGGTACACCGGTCATCGCGGACTACGAGATGGACCCGGATGTGGTCAACGATCCGCGCTACGGCAGCATGGTGCGCGACAGCCTGACGTCGCTGCCAACTCTGTCGCTCGTCACCGACCCGGCGAACCTCGACATCTACTTTGAGGATCCGCAGGCGCGCGGCCGGGAGTCGGAACGGCCTGTCTCGGTGGAGTTGATCTCTCCCGACGGCGCGGAGCCCGGGTTTCAGGTTAACAGCGGCGTGCGCATTCAGGGAGCGGTGGGGCGCTGGGAATACATGCCGAAGCACTCGTTTCGTCTCTTCTTTCGCCAGGAGTACGGTCCCAGCAAACTCTCCTATCCACTCTTTCCCGACTCGAATGTAGAGACGTTTGAGACTGTTGTCCTGCGGGCAGGATCGGATCGCTCCTTTGCTGGCAATCCAGCTGAATTCTCCCCAACCGAGGCGACCTATGGTCGGGATGAATGGCTGCGCCGTTCGCAGATCGATACGTTCGGTTTCGGATCGAGCGGGCGGTTCGTTCATCTGTATTTGAACGGCCACTACTGGGGACTGTACAATCTGGTCGAGCGGCCCGATGCGGACTTTGCCGCATCCTACTTTGGCGGCCGCGCGCAAGACTGGCTGAGCGTCAGTCAGGGCGGCGCGATCAGCGGCTCACTGGATCGGTTCCAGGTAATGCGCGATCTGGCTGCGCAGGGAAACCTGGCAGATCCCGAGGCGTATGCCACGATGCTGGAATTCATCGATCCGGTCCAGTTCAGCGACTATCTCATCGTGAACTGGTTCGCCGGCAACCAGGACTGGCCCGAAAACAACTGGTACGTCGATGCCAGTTATCCGGCCGGGCAGAACCTGTTCTTCGTCTGGGACGGCGAGACCACCTGGACAGACGGCGCCAAGATTCGGCTCGGGGTTGACGACGTAGGCCATACCGCCTACCCGAACATCATCAAACCAATATTCCTGGCTTTGATGGAGAATCCCGATTTCCGCACGACGCTGGCCGACCGGTTCTTCAAGCTCACGTCTGGCAGCGGGGCGTTGTCTGACGAGGCGGCGCTGGCGCGTTGGAATGCAATCATGGACGAGATCGAGCCTGGGATCGTGGCCGAATTGGCCCGCTGGGGCGACGTGCGTCAGGAGTCGCCGGTGACGCTGGATGACTGGGTCAAGGCACGCGACAACGTGGCAGCGCAAATGCGCGGCAACTCGGCGAAGCTGATCGGCCAGGCGCGCACGGCCAGCTATTACCCGCCGTTCGATCCCCCGGTGTTCAGCCAGGACGGCGGCGCCTTCGACGGTCAGGTCACGCTGGCAATGGATGCACCGGCTGGCGAGATCTGGTTCACCACCGATGGCACGGATCCGCGCTCCCCCGTCACCGGCGACCTTAGCGCCAGCGCGGTGCGCTACTCAGGGCCGATAGAAATCAACACCACCACACCGGTCAAGGCTCGCGTCATGGTCGATGGCGCGTGGAGTGCGTTGCATGAAGCCGACTTCGTAAAGTCAGGCGAACCGAGCGGCCTGCGTATCAGCGAACTGATGTACAATCCAGTCGGCGGCGACGCCTATGAGTTTCTCGAGTTGACCAACGTCGGCGGAATCGACATCGACCTGGCGAGCGCCTATTTCGAGGGCATCGATCTGCGCTTCGACCGCTTCGTGAAGCTGCCCGCAGGCCAGAGCATTGTGATCTCGCCAGATTTCGCGACGTATCGCGAGCGTTACCCGACCGCGCCGCTCCGGGCCATCTACGCAGGATCGCTGTCCAACGGTGGCGAAACGGTCACACTGTACGCTGCCGACGGCACCATTCTGGCATCGGTGGCCTACGACGACGAGGCTGGCTGGCCGCTGACAGCCGACGGCAAGGGCGATTCGCTGGAATTGCTGCGCCCGGATGCAGATCCGAACCGTCCGAGCAGTTGGCGCGCCAGCCTCGACATCTTCGGAACGCCTGGGACGGCCGACCTGCTGCCGTAACGCAGGCATCGTGGTCGGCGATGTACGGTTCGCTTTTGCCACAAATCGAATTCAATGCGCCTCAAGACGATCAAACGATACGAGTTGAAATACCTGCTCCATTACGACCAGGCCCGTGCGGTGGCGTCTGCTCTGGAAGGACGCATGATGTCCGATTCCTACGCAGGCGAGCAGGGCGCCTACGCGATCACCAGTCTCTACTACGACACCGCTGATTACAAGGCGTACTGGGATAAGCTGGAAGGGCACGAATTTCGCCGCAAGGTACGGGTGCGGGTGTACGGAGAAGGGCAGGTAACTCCCGACACGCTTGTGTTTCTGGAGATCAAGCAGCGGCTCAATCGGGCATTGGAGAAGCGGCGGGTCCAACTGCCGCACCAAATGACCACGTCGCTTCAGCAACTGGATCAGCAGTTCGACGCTTTTTCTGCTGATGACCGCGTTGTGCTTGAAGAGGTGTGCTACCTGGCAAGCGCGCTGCAGCTAAGGCCGGCTTGCGTTGTGCGCTATCGACGCGTGGCTCTGGACGGCGACGAGTTCGATCCCGGACTCCGGATAACCTTTGACACCGAACTAAAAGGGCGAGTCCACGATCTGTCATTGCTGTCACAGGGATGGACCGAAGACAAGTACTTTGTGCCGCCCACATTTTGCATCATGGAAGTCAAGGTCAATCATCGTGTGCCGCTCTGGCTGACAGAAATCCTCGGCAAACACGACTGTGTGTTGCAACGGATCAGCAAATACTGCACGGCTCTGGAGACCAGCAAGGCCATTCTGCGCAGCCAGCGTATTATCGCCCAGCCGGAAGCCAGGCTCGTACGAGCTGCGCCAATCCAACAATCTTCGGAAGGAAAGCAATGGAAGTAATCGACTTTAACTCGCTATTGCGTTCGTTGGAGAACACAACCCAGGTCTTCACGACGCTGGATGTGGTTCTCACTATCACACTCAGCTTTGCTCTATCCATGGTTATTGCCTGGACTTACAAAAATACGCATCACGGTTCGTCTTACAGCCAGACCTTTGTCCAGACGTTGATCATCCTGGCGATGGTTGTGGGGATCGTCATGCTGATCATCGGCTCAAACATCGCGCGCGCGTTTACGCTCGTTGGCGCATTATCCATTGTGCGCTTCCGCAACGCGGTGAAAGAGACCCGCGACGTTGGCTTCATTTTCTTCGCGATGGCCATCGGCATGGCCTGCGGGACACGATTCTACCTGCTTGCCATCGTCTCCACCGTGTTGATCTCGCTGCTGATATGGGTGATGGTTCGCGAAGACATGTTCGGCAAGACGATCCGCGACAACATTCTCAAGATCCGTATTCCTGCCGATATCCCCTACGAGCGACTGTTCGATGCCGTGTTCGACCGCTATCTGGTTCGCGTGGACCTGATGGGTCTGGAGACTGTCCAGGCCGGCATGTTGACCGAGTTGGTCTACGGCGTTGAATTGAAGAAAGATGCCAGCGCCCAGTCGCTTCTTGACGAATTGCGCCAGCTCAACCAGAACAACAAGGTGCTGTTGATCACAGGCTCGCACGAGGTGGATCTTTAGCACAAGGTTGCACGCCGCCTGAACGGCTCCACGCCACAATCAAGAAGTCCAACTTTTCTCGAAAAGTTGGACTTCTTGATTGTGGTGACAATCCTTTGCCTACGGCCCTGCTGCTTCTTCCACAATCGGCACACCGGCGAAGCGGGCAGCCAGCGTCACGCTGTCGGCCACCCACGCGGGACCACCGGCTGTCTGCACCTGCCACCAGGTCCGGTCGGCGTTGCTGCCGGCGATCGGCAGGCTCTCGCCGGCCTGCATCTGCCCCACGATGTTGAAAGAGGTGCCCGGTCCGCTGCGCAGATTGGCCAACCCGCTGCCGGTGAATACGGTCGGTCCCTGCGTGTCGGGCAGATTCAGCGGCTGCTTCAGCCAGCGGTCGAAGAAAGCTACCGACTGGCTCATGGCCGCGCCGAAGTTGCCGGAGATGTTGTGGTTGTCGCCCGGATAAGTGACCAGTTCGATGGGCATCCCCGCGTCCAGCCCCTGGCGGTAGAGAATCTCCGAGAATTCCACCGGCACCGACTCGTCGCCGCGTGTATGATGCAACTGGATTGGCCCGCTCAGGTCGTCGAGGAAGTAATTGGCCGACAGGGATTGCCAAAACTCAGGATTGCTCTCAGGCGACCCGAAGAGGCTGGTCAGGCTGTTGCGCCAGCGGCCGCGCGTGCTGTTGGGATCGGGTGTCGGCGGCGGCCGGTCGCCGCGCCGCCAGCCCGTCAGCAGATCCTCATACGCGCCCACCACGCCGCCCCAGATCACACCCGCCTGGATATCGGGATCGGTCACCATCGCGCGCAGGGTGATCCAGCCGCCCATGCTGTGGCCCCACATGCCGATGCGCTGCGGGTCGGCGTCCGAGTACTGCTTCAGCGATGCAACAGCGTTTAGAACGTCGATGACGTAGTCGGGCGAGCCGTAGGCGCCGGTGGGACTGCCCTCGGAACGGTCGTGGCCGCGATAGTCGGGACGGAAGACGATGTAGCCGCTGCTGGCAAAACCGTCCACGTAGGCCACGTAGCGTTCAGTGGTCTTGTATTCGTTGGGCGGGATAAAGCCGTGGTTGAAGATGATCACCGGCCAGCCGCTGGCCGGCTTCTGGCCGCGCGGCACCGTCAACAGACCGTACTGCTTGAGTCCTTCGAAGTCGTAGGATGCGTAGTAGCGGTCGTAGTTCGAGCCGGGCGCCAGCGTCTGCTCGATGACCAGTTTGCTGCCGGGGTAGCTCTGTTGGCGCAGGTATTCGATGGAAAGCGGGTGGATCGGGGTCGCGGTCGCAGTAGGCGTCGCCGTGGGCAGGGGCGTGTCAGTGGCTGTCGGCGACGGTGTGGCGGTGGCCGCTGGTGTCGGGGTAGCAAGCGGCTGAGTAGCCGGCGGTTGAACGGCGATTGCCGCGGCAGCCGTGGCGGTCGCCGTTGGTACTGGGGGTGCTTGGTCAGTCTCGCGCCCGCCGCAGGCAGTGAGCGTCAGCGCGGCGAAGATGACAAGCACTACTGGCGAAGCACGCCGCCATTGTTTCTCTAAAACTCGCGATAAGACAGTCATACACATCACTCCTCAAACATTCAAAACGTAAGAGTTCAACTTTGCCGAAAAAGTTGAACTCTTCGGACTCTTGCCAAGCAGTCCGTTCAGTACTCTGTAAACAAAGAAACCACGAATGTCACACCTGCCCTGGCATGCGGTGCCAGGGTTGCGAGCCGCTGGGGCGTAGCAATCACTCTGAACTATCGGAAGGATTGCATCGCCGAGCCTCGCAATGACACAAGAGAACTTCGTTTGCGATGTAATCAATCGTAGCCAGGTGAGTTATGCAGAAGTCCAACCCTTTCAGAAAAGTTGGACTTATTGGACCTATGGCCGCGGCCCCAGGGTGACGGGCACGCTAGTCTCTGCGCCGTCGCGCAGTACGGTCACATTGATGGTTTGCCCGATTGTTGTGTAGAACGCCAGGTAGGTGTTGAGGTCGGCAAAGCTGCTGATAGGCCGGTCGTCGATGGCGATAATCAGATCGCCGCCGCGCCCGCTGTTAGGGTCGGCGGCAATCAGCCCGCCGTTGTCGGCAGGCCCACCAGGCGTGACACCGATGACGTAGGCGCCCTGCGTCTGGGACAGGCCGAACTGCTCCTTTTCAGCCAGACTGACTTCGTCGGCAAAGGAGGCGCCCAGGTAGGAGTAATCGTGCGACCCCTTCTCGATCAGGCTCGGCACGACCTGGCGCACGGCGATGACCGGGATCGAGAATCCCACACCGGAGTTGACGCCCGTCTGCGAGGCGATGGCGGCGTTGATGCCCACCACCTCCCCATCCAGGTTCAGCAGCGGACCGCCGGAGTTGCCCGGGTTGATAGGTGCGTCGGTCTGGATGACACTCGGCAGCGAGTAGGTGGAACCGAAGCGACTGCTGCGCTGGGAGCGCAAGCTGCGGCCCAACCCGCTGACGATGCCCAGTGACATGGAGCCTTGCTCGCCGAAGGGGTTGCCGATGGCGACCACGAACTGGCCGACTTGCAGGCTGTCCGGTTCAGCCAGCGGCAGCGGTTCCACCCCTTCCGGCAGCGCTTCGACCTGCAAGACGGCCAGGTCGCTGTCGGTGTCCGTGCCCACAAGCGTGGCCGGCAGGTGTTCGCCGCCGGCGAAAACCACTTCGAAGACGCGCCCGCCGTCGACGACGTGGTTGTTGGTGACAATGTAGCCGTCAGCGCTGTAAACGAAGCCGCTGCCTGAGCCGATGGGCGGCACGACGATGAACACCACCGCCGGGTTAGCCTGGCGATACAGGTCGATCAGCGCCGTGTCCACGCCTGGTTCCTCGGTCTGCTGCTGATCAGCCAGCCTCGACGCCACGGTATCTTCGACCAACTGGGTCAATGACTCCGGGCTGGCGGCCGCCAGCCGTTCTTCCACAGCGGCCAGGATTGTCTCTTCCAGTGTAGCAAGGTCAGGCGTCGGCTCCTGCTGTGCCAGCCGCTGGTCGATCTGGGCGGCGACGGTGCCGGCGATGTCCGGTGTCGCGATCTGGGTCGCGGGAATCGTCATCGGCGCAGAACTGGCCACGGAACAGCCCGCCAACAGCAGGCTTGCGATCATCGTTAATGCTACGACACGTTGTTTCATTACATTCATCCTCTTTCGCTGAAATCAGTTCTATGTAATCACATTCTCCGGCAGTGCGCAAGAGGGCCTACCACAAATTGCCCAAATCCCACGAATTCTCGCTGCTGGCGTTCGTCAAATCCGGCGCTGTTCAGGGTGACTGACTGATTCCGTCAAACCGTTTCAGGTGGTTTCGATTTCGCTGGCGCCGCTTGAAGCGGGCAGGGTCACGGTGAAGACCGCGCCTCCATTGCCGCCGTTTTCGGCGCGGATGGTTCCGCCGTGCGTCTCGACCAGCGAGCGGGCGATGGCCAGTCCCAGCCCGGACTCGCCGTTGGCCTGCCGCGACTCGTCGGCCCGGTAGAAGCGTTTGAAAATAAATGGCAGGTGTTTGGGGTCGATCCCGGGCCCGGTGTCGCTGACCTGCAGAAGCACATCCCTGCCGGCCGCGCTGGCCGACAGGGTGACGCTGCCGCCATCCGGTGTGTAGCGCAGCGCGTTGCTGACCAGGTTTCCCAGCACCTGAGCGATACGTTCGCGGTCGACGTCGATCAGCGGCAGATCGGGCGCCGCCTGCACGTCGATAGTGATGTTGCGCTGGGATCCGAGAGCGGCGTGAGAGGCCGCGGTGCGTTCCAGGCATTCCAGAGGCGACAAGAACACACGGTTCAGAGTCAACTCGCCCGCGTCGGCCAGCGACAGTGTGCGCAGGTCGTCCACCAGATGGCTCAGCAGACGGGCCTCGCCGTACATCGCGTCGTAGATGGCTGGCTTGCCGTGCAGCTTGCCGTCGGCCAGCGCCTCGGTGTAGCCCAGAATGACACTCAACGGCGTGCGCAGTTCGTGGGCGACATCGGCGGTCATCTGGCGACGCAACTGGTTGGAGGTCGCCAGATCGGTGCTCATCTGGTTGAAGGAGGCGGCAAGCTGGCCCAGCTCGTCTGCGGTGCGCACTGGCACCTGGTGGCCAAGATCGCCCTGTGGAGACTCGTTGGGTAGCCACCGTCAGTTCCCGGATGGGACGGGAGATGGCGCGCGCCAGCAGGAAGCCCAACAGCAGCGCGATAATCGTCGCGCCCAATGCGCCGAAGACAATGGCCTGGTTGACACGGCCCAGAAACTCGGTCTCGGGGGAGTAGGGTGGGCGTTGCTGCGGGTCGGCGGTAGCGTCGATCAGAAGCTGACCGACAACCTGTCCATCGACCTCGATGGGCAGGGCCCGGCGCAAATCGGCGTTGCTCAACACCTCGCCCACATGGTAGCGCCGCGTGCCCAGCAAGACGGTCTGGCTGGTGTCCACGAGAGCGACCGGCGCGCGCACGAAGCCGCCCGGTGTGCGCAGAGCGATGGCTGAAATGTCCTGCCAGCCGCCATGCTGACCGTAATAATCAGCCAGTTCCTGCACCATGTCCTGGCGGTAGCGGTCGTTGATGAACTGGTCGAACTCACGCTGGGTGCGCACACCAACGAAGACCGCCACCAGCACCGCGCCGATGAGGCCAACGAAGAGAAAGGCCAGGGTGAGTTTGAGGGCCAGTGAGCGCATGTCGGAGGTCAGAGGTCAGAAGCCAGAGGTCAGAGGTCAGAACGGTTGGTAGCGTAATCCGGTTTCGGTTCCGACTACTGATTACCGATCACTGATTACTCGCCTGCGAAGCGATAGCCGATGCCGTAGACTGTCTCGACGTATTTCGGCTTGCTGGGGTTTGGTTCCAGCTTGGTGCGCAGGTTGCGGATGTGGACGTCGATGGTGCGTTCGTAGCCGTCGAACGCGTCGCCTTGCAGGCGGTCTAACAGCTCAGCGCGCGTGAAGGCCCGTCCCGGCGATGACAGGAAGGCTGCCAGCAGGTCGAACTCCGACGGCGTCAGGTCCACCGGCCGGCTTTCCACAGACACCTTGCGGCTGCCGCGGTCCAGCGTTACTTCGGCGACGCGCAGCACCTCCGGTTCCATCGGCGCGCGCACGGCGCGACGCAGGACTGCCCGCACACGCGCGGTCAGCTCGCGCATGCTGAATGGCTTGGTCACGAAGTCGTCTGCACCCAGCTCCAGGCCCAGGATCTTGTCGCCCTCTTCCAGCCGTGCGGTCAGGATAATGACAGGTGTGTCGGCCTCGCGCTTGTGCGCCTTGAGAAAGTCGTAGCCGCCCATGTTCGGCATCATCAAGTCGAGGATGATCAGGTCAGGCCGCTCATGGCGGGCCACGAAGAGCGCCTCCTGACCGTCAGATGCAAGGACGACGCGAAAACTTTCTTCCTCAAGGTAAGACTGCACCATCACCCGCAATTCTTTTTTGTCGTCCACCACAAGGATCGTTTGTGTCATCAGTTTTTCGCTTCAACCTTACAAAGGACTGACAGTCCTCGGAAGGACTGCCGTCCTGCGGAGATGGATACTATACGCCCGATGCCGGCACGGCTACAAATTCAAGTTCCAGGGTCAACTCGTCCGCCACCGTGTCCACGGAGGGCGAATCGGGGATGGTCACGTTCAGGTCGCGGTGCGGGATCGTCAGGGTCGCCAGTCCCTCCAGTCGTGTCGCGCTGACCGGCGTCACGGTCACGTCGAAGGTCACAGGAACGGCGGTGTCGCGCACGGTGAGCTCGCCGGCAATCTGGAAGCTGAAGGCCGCACCAACAGCGACGCTGTCTGGTATTCCCATCACCTCGGCCGGCTCGAAGGTCACGAACTCGTATTCGTTGGTCTGCAGTATCCAGTTTTTCAGCGCCCGGTCGCGTCCGCCGCTGTCGGTGGCGAGCGTGCGCGCATTGACCAGGATCGTGCCGATCTGGACGCTCGCCGGATCGTTGGGATCGACCGCAAGTTGGCCTGACACCTGATCGGTAGCGCCAATCACTGTCTTGGGCGAGCCGCGCAGCACCTCGTCGATTACGAAGCGCGCCTGTGACTCGGCAGGCACGATCTCAAACACCACCGGTCCACTTGTCACCGCTGGCTCTGCGGTCGGTTCAGGCGTCGCTGGTTTTTCTGTGGGTTGCACTTCGCCGACGGTTGCTTCAGCGGTTGGTTCGCTTGTGGGTTGAGCTTCGGTGGTCGCTGTGGGCTCAGGCGCGGCGGTGGCAACCGCGACCGGCGCGGTCGTCTCAACTAGCAGCGGCACAGCCTCGATAGGCGCGCTGGCCTCTTCCGGCGTACGGAACACCGTAAACGCGCCCGCGGCCACGGCGACCACGACCACGATTCCAACGATAATCACTACTTTTCTCGACACAGTCAACAGTCTCCTTTGTAGTTGTTCTTTGAGATGATATCCGTTTCGGACGCCTCATTCAGTCAGCATAATTTCAAAATCGGTTGATTCGCTTGCGCCCTGGTGAGTACACACATTTCGTATGACGAACAAATCATAGCAAAGAGATGTTCAGAACTTGTTAAGATGGTATTGGGAAGATGTTGATTGGACTGGACGCCACAAAACGACCGGCGCGAACTTGACCGACCGTGCCAGCGGTGCTATATGTCACGAAGCAACTCATAGAGTGACCGTTACCTGAAACGTTTACGAAAGGCATCCCCTCAATGTCAACCAAAACCCGCCTCGCTATGGTCGGCGTCGGTGGCATGGCACGCCATCACATCCGCCAGATTCTGCGCCAGACCGACACCACCGAGGTCGCGGCCATCTGTGAGCCGTCGGCGGAGCAATATGCACTTTCAGCGGCCATGTTCGAAGCGGACGGATTGACGCCGCCGCCCAACGAACCTGATCTGGACAAGTTACTGGCTACCTATCCTGTGGACGCCGCGTTCATCGTTACGCCTCACGTCTATCATCACAACCAGACAGTCGCTTGCATGGAAGCCGGTGTGGATGTGCTGCTGGAGAAGCCGATGGTCATGAACGCGCTGGAAGCTGAGCACCTGATTGCAATCCAGCAGCGAACGGGCCGTCTTCTGGTGGTTGCGTTCCAGGGCAGCCTCTCGCCCCAGGTACGGGCGGCCTCTGCGATGCTGCGAGCCGGCAAGCTAGGTCGGCTGCTGAGCATCAGTGCAACCGTCTGGCAGGGCTGGGGGCCGAATACCGCGGGGACCTGGCGCCAGATCCCCGCTATGGCCGGCGGCGGCTTCCTGTTTGACACCGGCGCGCACATGCTCAACACTGTGGTCGATCTGGCCGGGGAAGGATTCGCAGAAGTAGCGGCCTGGCTGGACAACAACGGGCGCGACGTAGAGACGATGGGCGTAGTCATGGGCCGCCTGCAGTCCGGCCCGTGGGTGACGATGCACGGCTGCGGCGAGACCATCAACACCTGGGGCAGCGAGATTCAGGTCTTCTGCACCGACGGCATCCTGCGCACCGGCATCTGGGGCGAGCGCCTGCAGATGCAGCGCAAGGCCGGCCCGCCGCGTTTCAACAAGGTCAGGCTGCCCGAGTCGATGGGCGTCTGGCAGCAATTCCTGGCGGTGCGCAACGGCGAAATCGATAACCCCAGCCCGCCGGAAGTTGGACTGCGCATGGCGCGGCTGTACGACGCGATTACCGCGTCAGCCGCGCAGGGCGGGCAACCGGTACAACTTGGTTGATACGGCAACTCGGGTTCAAATCGGAACCAATTCAATGTCGCATTCGCGCCAGGGATGGATGATCACGGTGATACGGGATCTCCGGCAAACTTCAGTTCGAACAACTGTTGGCCGTAGACCTCGCGCGCCACGAATTCCACGCAACCGTCCGGCATGGAGAACGGCAGCGGTTCGCTTTGTGGCACAGCGGTGACGCTGGTCACGTCCGCCGGCACCCGTACCGATAGAGCGATCCTGTTTCAACATGTTTTCCATGTCAGTCGATGCTTGATGGAAGTTGAGACTATATTCCGGTGATAGTTTGGCGAGGCCCGCCCGACTGCTACGCAAAACGGATCGGGCTACGAGGTGGGTGGCCTCCGGCGAGCGTGGCGAGTGGATGACCGCCCTCAATTCTCAAGATCATTGATCGTCGCACGGACTTCTGGTGAAACCGTGTCCGTCGTGCTAAAATCGCGAGCGACGCTCCATTGCGTCGTAACACCACGACAAGGCAGCTAAACTGAAGTCCGGCGCCTCACGCGACCATGCGCGCCGGACCTCAGTGCACCAAGGAGTCCTGATGACAATTCTCCCCAGAATATTGGTTTGGAACGAGTTTCGCCACGAGAAGAGCGACCGTGATGTGGCGGCCATCTACCCCGACGGCATCCACCAAGCGATTGCCGGTCCGCTGCGACAGGTCGGCTTCTCCGGTGCGCACGGCCACGCTCGACGAGCCGGAGCACGGCTTGACCGAGGCCGCGCTGGACGCGACGGACGTGCTGGTCTGGTGGGGTCATATGGCTCACCCCGAGGTGCGCGACGAGATCGTGGACCGGGTCCAGCAGCGCGTGCTGGCCGGCATGGGCCTGCTGGTGCTGCACTCTGCCCATTTCTCAAAGCTCTTCCGGCGGCTGATGGGCACCGGTTGCGACCTGAAATGGCGCGACGCGGGTGAACGCGAGCGCATTTGGGTGGTCGCGCCCGCCCATCCCATCGCCGCCGGCCTGGGCGAGTATTTCGAACTGGAACCGGAGGAAATGTACGGGGAGTTCTTCGACATCCCGGCCCCCGATGAGCTGGTTTTCTTGAGCTGGTTCCAGGGCGGCGAGGTGTTCCGCAGCGGCTGCTGTTACAGCCGCGGTCGCGGTCGCATCTTCTACTTTCGCCCTGGCCACGAGACCTTCCCGACCTACCACGATGCCAACGTGCAGCGGGTGATCGCCAACGCGGTGCGCTGGCTGGCGCCGTCAGGCGGACCAGTCGTCACCTTTGGCCACCGGCCGCAGCCGTTGGAGACGGTTACCTGAGCGGAAGGCTCGGCCCCCTGATCGTTCGTTGCTCAGGCTACGCCCAGCGCGGCGGAAACCTGAGCAAGCGCCTCCTTCTCGGCGTCATTCACCATGATTTTGCCGCGAGAGAAGAAACCACCACCCTCAGCGCCAGCCTCGCTGGTGCGCACAGCGGTGTTGATCACCCATTGCTTGTAGCCTGCCGCTTCGGCAGGGTCAGCCTTGCTGTCAAGCAATTCGGCCAGCTTCTGTAACTGGGCAAGTGCTTCATCCTTGGCACCCGGTGCGCTGGCCAACTCACTGAAGTCAGCGAACTTGGCGCCGCTGTCAGCGCGCTTCTCGATCGCGAACAGGATCGAGCTTACCAGGGCATTGTCCAGGTAGTCGCCCCGGCTGTTAAGGATGTACTCGGCGGCAGCCAACCCTTCGGATGCCGTTTCACGCTTTTGTCCCAAGCTGGCAGCGGAAACAACCACCGCACCAAGCCGGGGACCCTCCATCAACAGCCGTTGTTCGTCGGCGGAAAATTCGCTCAAGACAGTCATCACCATCCTCGCTTTCTCGACTACGAAGCATCTACATACGTCCGCAGCAGCGTCGCCGGCTGGCGGGCAGTCACCGTGAATTCGCCCAGCGCGGCCGGCAGCAGGCAGAAGCGCACCGCGCCCAGCGTCAACTGGTTGATCGACACTTCGCCTGCCAGCACGCCCCAAATCTCCAAGGTGTCGCCATTGCGCTCACCGCCGAATTCGACGCCCGCGTCCAGCGTGATGCGCTCGGTGACGAAATACGGGTTGCGGCAGAGCAGCTCGCGTCGGAAACCATCTTCCTCAGCGATCAGCACGGGGCGCGGCACGCCTGGCTCGACCCGGTCGAAGTCGATGACGTCCAGCGCCTTGTCGATGTGCAGCGGCCGCGGCTGGCCGTCTGCACCCACCCGTCCCCAGTCGTAGACCCGGAAGGTGGTATTGGAGTTCTGCTGGATCTCGGCGATGATCAGCCCGCCCATGATGGCGTGCAGCGTCCCGGCAGGCACGCAGACGTGATCGCCACTCTTGACCGGCACGTGGTGCAGGAACGGTTCCAGCCGACCTTCTTCAATGCCGCGCCGGAAGGCATCCGCCGTCGTTCCCACCCTTACGCCCAGGATCAGTTCGG
This sequence comes from uncultured Chloroflexia bacterium, assembly GCA_963707275.1. Classification (GTDB taxonomy): domain Bacteria; phylum Chloroflexota; class Anaerolineae; order JAAEKA01; family JAAEKA01; genus JACKBK01. The sequence goes on along the minus strand of CAVPPH010000011.1, from coordinate 61,707 downwards.
CGTCGGGCTCGGCATGGAGCACAACCCACATCTCGCTTTTGCCCAGCTCGTTGCCCTCGTACACCAGCGCGTATGCGTCATTCGGGTGCACCTGCACCGACAACGGCGTGTTGGCGTCCAGCAGCTTGACCAGCAGCGGGAACTTGCCGCGCGCCTGCGCCCAGGCGTTGTTGCGTCCGATCAGGTCGATGCCCAACTCGGCATGCACCCGGGTCAGTGGCCAGCCGGCGAACCGGCCATTCTCGACCGTTGACGTGCCGTCTTGGTGGCCGGCGATCTCCCAGCTCTCGGCGATGACGCCTTCTGCTGGCAGTGCGCGGCTCAGCCGCGTCTCCAGATTGCGTCCGCCCCAGATGTAATCTTTGAGAACGGGGGTGAAGATCATCGGATATAGTTGATTGGCCATTTCGAAGTCTCCTCAGGCCAATCTAACCACGAGTCGCACGATCGAGCAAGTCCTTCAGCGCTGTTCCCTCCGCAGTCAGCCGGCCATTCTGCGCCAGGCCGAGGCCGGCCAGGTCTTCGGTGTTGCCGGCCAACAGCGACTGGCCAAGCTGCGAACGAGCCAGCGAGCGCAGTTCCTCGGTGGCGGCATCCGCGACCCGGTGATCGTCCACGATGCGTCCGTCCTGCATGCTCAGGATACGGTGCGTGCTGCGCGCAATGTGGTGATCGTGCGTCACCACGATGATCGTGGTGTTTTGGCTTGCATTCAGTTCGGTCAGCAGCGCCATCACCTCGTCGCCGGCCTGCGTGTCCAGGCTGCCGGTCGGCTCATCAGCCAGGATCAGCGCCGGCTTGTTGGCAAGCGCACGCGCCACCGCGACACGCTGCCGCTGGCCGCCGCTGAGCTGGCCGGGCAAGTGATCGGCGCGATCCACCAAGCCCAACGAGTCTCCATCAGGTGCTCAGCCCATTCGCGGTGCTCGCGGCTGGATCCCGGCTGTCCCTGCATCGGCACGATCACGTTTTCCAGAGCGCTCAACGTCGGCAGCAGGTTGTGGAGCTGGAAGATGAAGCCGACGGTGCGCGCCCGGAAGCGATCCAGGTCTTTGACTTTCGCCAGATCCTGGCCGTTCACGAACACCTGGCCGCTGCTGGGCAGGTCCAGCGCGCCCAGCATGTTCAACAGGGTCGATTTGCCGCTGCCGCTGGGTCCCATGACGGCCAGATATTCGCCGTGTTCGATAGTGAAGTTGACGTGATCCAGCGCGACAACTTCGTTGCCGTTGCCGTAGACCTTGGTCAGCTCGCGGGTTTCAACCAGGATGTTGGTGTCAGTCATGTCAAAGTCTCAGGTGGCAAGTTGCAAGTTGCAAGTGGCAGGTAGCAGGTGGCAAGATTCAGGTCTCACGTTTCACGCCCTATGCCCCACACCCCACACCCCATCTACTGCGCCTCGATATTGACAAACGCGGTCATGCCCCAGCGCAGGGCGGGATCGAGATCGTCCAGTTCGATGACGGCGGTATAGTTGACGCTGCCCTGTGCCTGGGTGGACATCGGTGAAATGCGCACAACGGCGCCGTGGAAGACCTTGTTGGGCAGAGCATCGAAGGTGACCTCCACTGGCTGCCCGACCGAAACCCGCGCCACGTCCGTCTCGCGCAGATCGGTCGTCTCGATCTGGTAACCCGACAGGTCGCCCAGAGCCAGGACTTGCTGGCCGGGCGTGACGATCTCGCCGGCGCGCGTCCAGACAGCCGCAACTGTGCCGGCAAATGGCGCGGCCAGTTGCGCCTTGGCCAGGTTGCCGCGCGCGGCATCCAACACGGCCTGCGCCTGCGCTACGGCGGCTTCTGCCACAGCGATGTCGGCAGCGCGCGCGCCGGCCTGCACCAGGTCAAGCTGGGCGGTTGCCTGGGCGACAGCCGCCTCGGCGATGACGACCTGCGCCTGCGCGCTGTCGATGGCTGTGGAGGTGACATCGACCTGCGTGCGCGCCGCGTCGACCTGGCTTTGCGCCACGGCCAGTTCCTCACGGGTTGCGCCGCGCTGGACCGCGTTGTAATCTGCCTCGGCGGCCCGAAAGGCGGCGGTTGCCTGTTGCAGCGCCACAGACTGCGGCAACATGCCGACGTCGGCCCGGCCCGCCACCTGATCGTAGGCCGCCTGGGCCTGGTCACGCACAGCCTGAGCCTGCTCCATCCGCTCGCGTGCTGCTGCGATGACCTCAGAACGCGGTCCGGCCTGCACCTGGCGGTAGCTGGCTTCGGCGATGGCGACCTGGCTCTGCGCAGCCTGTACGTTGGCCTGCGAGGTGGAAAGCGCGGCCTGTGCGGCCTGGAGTTGTGCCTCGGCCGCCTGCACACCGGCCTCTGCGCCGGCGATTTCTTCGACCCTGGCCGGCGTTTGAACCTGGGCAAGCTGCGCCTCAGCCTGCTTCAACGCTGCTTCGGCCTGTGCGACGGCAGCTTGCAGATCCCGGGCGTCCAATTCGGCCAGGATCGTACCTTCGACCACATCTGCGCCCTCGTCCACCGCGACGACATCAACGCGTCCGCCGGTCTCGAAGCCAAGATACGCCCAGTGTGCCGGCACGACCTTGCCCGATGCCCAGATGACGTTGTCCAGCGTCTGTTGTGCCGCCGCGTCGGTCTGTTCTTGCGCAACGGGCTGGTTGGTTACATTGGCCTGCGTGCCGCTAAAATAGGTGTAGGCGAAATAGCCCGCTGCAGCCAGCACGATGATACCCAGTCCGATCACGATTGCCCTTCGCATAAAAACCTCCTTGCCGTTGCGCTGCTACTCGTAGCGCAACGCTTCCACCGGACTCAGCCGGCTGGCCCGCCAGGCTGGATAAAGACCACCAAGAACGCCGAGGCCGACCGCGATGAACATCGTTTCGACCAGCATCTGCGGCGTGAAGGTGCCCTGGAGATAGCTGGCGGCCGGCGCCAGGGCTGCCAGCTTGATCATGCCGATTCCCATCAGGATGCCCGCCACGCCGGCCAGCGCCGAGAGCAGCACTGCCTCGCGCACGACAGCGCTGAGGATGCGCCGCTTGTGCCAGCCCAGCGCGCGCAGCGTGCCGATCTCGCGTGTCCGCTCGTAGATCGTCATGATCATGGTGTTCAGGATCACGATGCCGCCGACGATCAGCGCCATCAGGACGATCGCGCCGGTCATGGATTGCAGTGTTTTGATGTCGTCGGTGTTCTGTGCAAACTCGCTGCTGACCGACGCCTTGATGTCGTCGAACCGCTGCTGGATCGCCTGGCGTACATACTCGACGTCCTGCGGGTTGCGCACGTCCACCAGCAGGTAGCTGACCTGGCGCGGCCGGCTCAGCAGCGCCTGCGCCTCGCTGAGGGCGAACACACCGCCCGAACTCCTCGTAGCCGACGCCGGTTTCAAAGACGCCGACGACACGGTAGGTACCGGTGAGTACTTGCATCGTGTCGCCGACTCCCTTTTTGAGGGCGTTGGCAGCCGCGCGGCCCAGCAACATCTCGTTGGGTCGTTGAATCTGGCGCCCTTCGGCAACGGCGTAGTGGCGCATGGCTGGAGAGTTGGGGTCGAGGCCTGAGATGATGAAGAAAGGCATGCCCGGCTGGCTGGAGAAACCCAGCATCATGCCGGACACCGCTTCGACTTCAGGCATCCCGGCGATGGCGCGCCCGACGCGTTCATCGATGGCTGACAGCGACATGTCGGGCACGCCGCGCTGCATCAGCGTCAGGTCGCCCATGCTGCTGCCGCCGGCGAACTGGTTGAGCTGCTGGATCATGCCCTCGCTGATGCCGTTGAGGGCGACGATGGCTGCGACGCCGACGCCGATGCCCAGCACAGTCAGGACGGTGCGTACCTTGCGGCGTCCCAGGTCGCGCAGCGCCGGCGGCAGGCGGTTGCCCGCAGCCCCGGTCGTGTTGTCGCCCTTCCTGGAGCGGCCGCTGGTGCCAGACACACCGCCTTCGTAGCGCAGCGCCTCGATGGGCGTCAGTCTGCTGGCCCAGCAGGCCGGATAGATGCCGCCGACCATGCCCAGCAAGCACCGCTGTCAACATGCCTTGTGCAAACAGCCCGAGCGAGTACTTGCCCGTCAGCATCATGCCGTAGCCTGGCATGCTGGCGCCTGCTTGCACCATGCCGACGCCCAACAAGATGCCCAGCAACCCGCCGAGAAGACTAAGCACCAGCGCCTCGCCCAGGATCAGTCGCATCACCTGGCCGCGCTGCCAGCCCAGCGCGCGCAGCACGCCGATCTCGCGTGTCCGCTCGAACACCGACATGACCATGGTGTTCATCATGCCCAGCCCGCCGACGATGATGGCGATGGCGGCAATGCCCCAGGCCATGCGCCTGGATCATGCCGACCCATTGCTCGGCGGCGCTGTTGCCGGAGCCTTTGGAGATCGACAGGTCGGGGAAGATCGTCTGTAGGCGCTCGACGACGGCATCGGCCTCGTCGGGACGGCGGACCTTGATCTGAAACGCGTTGACCTGGCGCGGCTTGCTGGCGATTTCCTGTGCCTCGACCAGCGAGACCACGCCGCCGCTTTCCTCCATGGCCTGGCCGGTCTCGAAGATCGCTGATGATCTGATACGGGACGCCGTAAAGCCGGATCGTGTCGCCGGGGCTCAACTTCAGCTCGGCGGCCGCCTGTGCTCCGAGCATGATCTCGCGCGGCGCTGTGACCGGCTTGTCCTGCGACGACCTTGTAGTGGCGGATCGCCAGCGAGTTCGGACTCGTAGCCAAAGACGATGAAAAAGGGCAGGTTCTCGCTCTGGACGAAGCCAACGACCACCGGGTCCACGACCTCGACGCCAGGGACGGCCTGGAGGCGCGGCAGCAGGTCTTCGTCCAGCGCGCTGAAGCTGATGTCGATCGCGTCCTTCTGCGACACGGTGATGTCGGTGTTGGGGTTCGACAGGATCGAGGCGTAGCTGTCGACAATGCCCGCTGCGACCGCGCCCAATGCAACCACGGCAGCCACGCCGATGGCGATGCCTAACATGGTCAGCAGTGTGCGGGTCTTGCGTCGCCAGAGGTTTTTGAAGATCACGGTGGCCTCGAGAAACGTGAATAATGAAACGTGAAGCGGAACGATGGCCGGCGGCTATTCCCCGGCGTGCACGCTGGTTTGGTCGCGGAGAACGGGCGCAAACACGGCGCGGTCCTTGTCGTCCAGTACATCCATGGCCCGGTTGCCAAGAAGTTCGAACAGCCGCGGGATGACCATGTCGGTGCGCATGTGTTGTTCGACCACGAAGGCCAGCAGCGGGTTGGCCGTCCAGGCCGCGCGGGCATCGGCCGCGTCCAGCCGTTGGCTGACCAGCGCCTGCGCGCTGTCTGTTGTCAGCATCAATCCCTGGGTGCCCAATTGGCCCACGTCGTCCAGCACCAATGGTGTCACGACCACCCGCACGTTGGGCAGAGAAACCGGCGCAGTGGTGTTGACGATCACGTCGACGCTGCGTTCCACAGCCCGCAGCAAGCTGTCGCGCAGGGCTGGCAGTGTCTCAGGCAGCATGCCGACGTGGACCTGCTGTTCGGCGCTGTTGATCATGTCGCGCGCCTTGGCCAGAATGTTCTCGCTACCCTCGATGTTCCAGACGTAGTCCATCTGCTGCGATTCGGCGATCGCTGCCAGGGCATGGCGGGCCGCGTCGAGCTGGGACTCGAACTCGTGGCGCAGGCGGTCCAGCAGTTCATCCGGGCGCACCGGCGCGTACAGTGTCGTCCGCTCGGCCGGGCTGCTGACGGCTGCGCCGCGCGCCACCAGCTTGTTGAGTACCTCGTAGATCATCGAGCGCGGCACACCCGATTCTTTGCTGACCTGGTAGCCGGTGGCCGGATTGGCACGTACCAGTGCGACGTACGCCTTGGCTTCGTATTCAGAGAAGTTGAGGTCTTGCAAGCGTCGAACAGCGTTCACGAAAGATATCCTTTTGCGTAGTGGTAGTTAGGCTTACCACGACTATATCAAATTATTAACGACGTGTCAAGAGGATAAGAATCGCCGCGCAGTACTCCCAGAAATATTCGCCTACAACAGCAATCGAAACGTCTTGTCGATTGCACGAATCTGCGGTAGAATTCGCGCAAGTTGAGAACGTCGCAGGCCACCGCTATTATCTCAGGAAGAGGGGGCGTATGCTCGCCAAAGTCGTCAGTTGTTCGGTCATCGGCCTTGAAGGAACGGCCGTCGAGGTGGAAGTCGATATCTACAGCAACGCGCTGCCGTCCATCGTTCTGGTCGGCCTGCCCGACGCGGCGGTCAAGGAATCCACCGAGCGGGTGCGCGCCGCGCTGGTCAACTCGGCGCTGAGCTATCCGCGCGGCCGGGTGACGGTCAACCTGGCGCCGGCGGACCTGCGCAAGGTGGGACCGGTCTACGACCTGCCGATTGCGGTCGGCCTGCTGGCTGCCAGCGATCAGGTGCCGCTGGAGCGACTGGAGAACGCGCTGTTCATCGGCGAGTTGAGCCTGGACGGCAGCCTGCGTCACATCGACGGCGTGCTGCCCATGGCGCACATGGCGCAGCAGATGGGTATTCAAACGGTCTACCTGCCTGCAGATGGATGCGCCCGAGGCCGCGCTGATCGAGGGCATCGACGTGATCCCCGTGCCGTCTATGTCGGCGCTGGTGTCGCACCTGCGCGACTTCGATCCGATCCCGCCCTACGAACACGACCACGTCCTGGACGATGTCAGCGACGCGGTCTACACGGTGGATTTTGCCGACATCAAGGGGCAGGAACACGTCAAGCGGGCGCTGGAGGTGGCGGCGGCCGGCGCGCACAACGTGCTGCTGACCGGACCGCCGGGCGCGGGCAAGACGCTGATGGCCCGCTCGCTGCCGTCGATCCTGCCGAAGCTGACGCTGTCGGAGGCGCTGGACATCACCCGCATCTACTCGGTGACCGGCATGCTGCCCGGCGACACGCCGCTGATCAACCACCGCCCCTTCCGCGCGCCGCACCACACCATCAGCCACGCCGGGCTGGTGGGCGGTGGACGCATCCCGCGCCCGGGCGAGATCAGCCTGGCGCACCGTGGCGTGCTCTTTCTGGACGAGCTGCCGGAGTTTGGCGCCGCGAAATCTGGAAACGCTGCGCCAGCCCCTGGAGGACAAGGTCGTCACCATCAGCCGCGCCCAGGGGTCGATGAGTTTTCCCGCCAATTTCATGCTTGTCGGCGCGATGAATCCCTGCCCATGCGGCTGGTTTGGCGACTCGCCAGCATGAATGCTCGTGCAGCATGGCGATGGTGACCCGCTACCAGAAGCGCCTCTCCGGCCCGCTGCTGGACCGCATCGACATCCACGTCGAGGTGCCGCGGGTGGACTTCGAGAAGCTGAGCGACCAGCGGCGCGGCGAGCCGTCCACGCACGATCCGCGCGCGGATCGAGGCGGCGCGCGAGGTTCAGCGACAGCGCTTTGCGCAGCTAGGCCGACGGCCGCGCCATCACCACCAACGCCGACATGGGACCGGGCGAGATCCGCGAGTTCTGCCCGGTGGACGAGGCCGGGCACAGCCTGCTGCGCGCCGCCATGCGCCAGCTGCACATGAGCGCCCGCGCCTATCACCGCACGCTCAAGCTGGCCCGCACCATCGCCGATCTGGCCGGCGCCGAACGCATCGAGACCGCGCATCTGGCCGAGGCGATCCAGTACCGGCCGCGCTGGCAGGCTTAGCGTGGCGCGCTGGTGCAACTGAGATTGACTACTGACCGGACTTCTACACGACCTCCCGGAATCGTATGATGAACGTGTGAAGGAGTAGAACGATGAAGAATCCAGGACTGAGACTTGTTATTGTGATCGTCGCTGCCGCGCTCATGCTGGCGTTGGCGGCTTGCAGCGCTCTGCCGGCGCCGTTGATCGTCACGCCCCAGCCGACGGCTGCCCCCGTGGTCCCTCCTGACAACGAGCAGGATTGCCTGGATCAAGGCGGCGCGTGGGGGCCGCAAGGACTGGCGCAGACGGACATGTGCGACTTGCCGGCGACCGATGCTGGAAAATCATGCATTGATTCCAGTCAATGTCAGGGCTTATGCCTGGCAAGTGACACGCCATCGACAGGCGCGTGCAGCCCGCGCACGGTCAACTTCGGCTGCCATGATGTCATGGCAGATGGCGCTCAGATGGGGATTTGCATCGATTAAGGGCAACTGCCGATATCAAGCGCCCCGACCCGTGTTGTTTGAGGGCTGGCTCAGTCGTGCGTTTGCTGATGCCAGCCGAGCGGGCAAGTGGTGTAGATCAAGAAAAGCGCCCGGATTGCTCCAGGCGCCTGTAAAACTCACTTGCAGAAGGTCGGTGACAGCCCCGCCCGACTGCCACCGGCCCAAATCAGCGATTATTCTGCCCGCAGCGGCTCCAGCGGGATGAAGAATGCCGCCAGCAGGTAGACCACCAGCCCGACCGTTCCGACGGTCAGTACGCTGATGACTACCCAGGCGATGCGCACGAGGAGCGAGTCGATGTTCAGATAGGCCGCCAGCCCGCCGCAGACGCCGGCAGCGATCCGGTCGGTGCGCGAGCGGCGCAGCGGCAGCCGGCTGCCTGAAGCTTGCAGTTGCCGCCAGTTGCGCCAGTCCGGCGCGTGGCCGGTGAAGCTCAACACCAGGAAGACGCCGAGACCGATCAGCGCCACCGGTAGCAGCAGCGCCCAGAAGCCGCGCCATAGCGCTCCCAGATTCCACGGAAGCAGCCCGAAGTTGTTCAACAGCAGCACGCCGCCGGTCAGCAGCAGCAATGCGCCCCACAGAAAGGCGCTGTTGCCGCGCACCCGCTCCCACAGGTCGGATTCTGGCACTTCCTTGTCAGCCGCGTGTTCGGGCGTCTCGTTGGGAATCAGCAGCGCCAGCACGACGTATGGAATCAGCGTCACGCCCAGCGTCAAAAACGCCGAGAATAGCCAGATGATCCGCACGATGCCGACGTCGATGCGGAAGAACTCGCCGATACCGCCGCAAACGCCGGCAACGCTGCGGTTTGTTATGCTACGATACAAAGAACGGCGCGCGGGAATCTCTTTTCCGGCACCATCGATGATTTTTGGGTCGCTCATAGGACATCAAGCTCCTTCAGCTTGCTTGCTCGTACAGCAGGATACTGTGTCGCTAATCTCTACGTACAAACCCCGGAAAGGTTGCGTCCGGCGAACCAAACCCCCGGCGCGAACAGCACATGACATTGCCTGATCCCGACTTCGTGCAGCGCGCCCTGCTGCGCGACAAGATCCACGTCCGGCCTGAGACGCTGGCGCGGCTGCCGACCGCTGACGCGGCCCGGCTGCGCAGCCCGCTCGATTTGGCGCGCAAGCTGCTGGCGGCCGTTACAGCACGCCCCGCTGGCCATGCTGGACTGGTGGCGTCTGCACCCGCGCGGCCACATCGTCATCGGGCCAATCGAATCTGGCTACGTGTCCGGTCCACAGGCGGTCGGCCAGCGGACTCTGGACTGCGTCGCTTGGGTAACGGCTCGGGACGTTCTGGCGCGTGACGACTTGCTCGATCCGCTGGCCAGCCTGTTCGATCACCTGTTGGGCAGCGACGGCGAGCCGGGTGGGCTGTGGCTCAGCGATGGCGGCGGGCGAAATGCGACCTGGCTGGAGGTTGGCGCACGTGTGCAGCGCCAGTTCGCGCTGGGCTACGCGCCGGAAGCTTTCGCCGGCGATTTGCACGAGTATCTGGCCTGGGGAATGCGTACGTACCTTGCCAATCGGCAGCAGCTAAACGTCACGGATCCTGGCTTGGAGCGCTTGCTGGCGAGCACTATTTTTGATACGGCGTTTTGGCTACGGTCGGACGATCACGCGGTATCCGGTTGAACCGTCCGAGCCAGCACTGCCTGCCTGCGTTCCCGGCGCCAGGCAAGCAGCGCCAGGGCCAGGCTGAGTGCGATGAGCCCAGCTACCAGGAGGAACTGGAGGCGCAGAGCGCTGGCGATCGCCTCTGGCGAGGCAGCGCTGATATCGGTCGGCCGGCCGGCATAATGGCTGAGTTCGCTGGCGAACAACGCGCCCAGCAGCGCGATGCCGGTGGTTTGACCAAGCGTCCGGGTGATGCTGAGCATGCCGGATGCAATGCCCAGCCGGTTGCGCGGCGCGGCGCCCATGATCGCGCTGTTGTTCGGGCTCTGAAAAATTCCCATGCCCACGCCGATCAGCAGCATCCGCATAACGAAGCCCAGAGGCGTGGTTGTGGCATCCATCGTGCTGGCCGCCAGATAGCCGACCACCAATATCGCCAGGCCAATGACACTCACTGGTCGCGTGCCGAAGCGGTCAGAAAGGCTGCCTGACAACGGTCCGAGCACCGCCAGTACCAGCGGCGTGCTTGCCATCAGGATGCCGACCTGCGAAACGGGCAACGATAAAGCGAGTTCCAGGTAGAACGGCAACAGGAACACTACAGCAGCGATCGCCACAAATGTCAGCGCGCCCGTTGTAAGGTTCAGGCTGAACTGTGCGTCGCGGAACAGGTTCAGGTCAACCATCGGGAAAGGAACTCGCCGCTCGATGAAAACAAATAGCACGAGAGCTGCGACAGCCAGACCAAACAACCCCAGTATCCTCGGTTCGCCAAATCCAATGGTTTGACCAACCGTTAGCCCCAGCAGCAGAGACAGGAGCCCGATGGCAAACACCGCCGCGCCAAGGAAGTCAAATTGTTCGTGGCTCGATTTGGGCCGCAGCGGCGGTACGTAGCGCCATACCGCCACCAGCGCCAGCAATCCCAACGGCACGTTGACAAAAAAGATCCAGTGCCAACTCAACGCGCTGATGATCAGACCACCGGCCGTGGGACCGACTACGATGCCCAGCGAGATGACGCCAGCCGAGAATCCCAGCGCCTTGCCGCGTTCCTCCGACGGCCACGTTTCGGTCACGATGGCAACGCCGAGCGCCAGCAACATGGCCGCGCCGATCGACTGGATCAGGCGCGCGCCGATGAGCACGTGGACCGTGGGCGAGAACCCGCACAGCGCGGAGCCGATCGTGAAGATCACCAGGCCGACCAGGAAGATACGCTTCTTCCCCAGCATGTCGGCCAACCGACCCACGCTGAGCATCAGCACGCTCAAGCCGAGCAGAAACGCCAGCACCACCCACTGAATCGTCGGGAAGTTGGTGTTGAAGTCTGCCACCATGGTCGGCAGCGCCACGTTGACGATGGTGCTGTCCACGGTTCCCATGAAGAGAGCCAGGCTGACAGCTCCAGAATCAACCATTTGTTGCGATACGTGTTGTCCATAGAACTCAGATGCCTGTCATGTGTGTGGTATAATTTCTGTCAGTCCACGCGACTTCCGAAGTCGCGCATCAGAACCACCACGAAAGACCCAACATGAACCTTCAACAAGGCGCTCTCGAAATCGGTGTACCGCTGGATACGGCGCAGCTTGCCAACTTTGATAAGTATCTCTCGCTGTTGCAGGACTGGAACCAGCGGATGAGCCTGACGACCATCACCGATCCATCGGAGGTGGTGACGAAGCACTTTCTGGACAGTCTCTCCTGTCTGCTGTCGCTGCCGCGGATTGACGGCCAGCCGCTGCAGCAGTGGCTGGCAAGGCCGCTGCGGGCCGTGGATGTCGGCGCGGGGCCAGGCTTCCCGGGACTGCCGTTGAAGATTGCCTGGCCGGCCTTGCGGCTGACGCTGGTAGAATCGACCGGCAAGAAATGTCGCTTTCTGGAGCAGGTAGTCGCCGATCTGGGATTGCAGAATGTGACCGTGATCAACGAGCGGGCGGAGGACTACGGCCAGGGGCCGCAGCGTGCGTCCTTCGATCTGGCGTTGGCTCGGGCGCTGTCGCGGCTGCCTACGGCGCTGGAATATTGCCTGCCGCTGCTGAAAACCGGCGGCTGGCTGATCGCGCAAAAGGGCAAGGATCCGCAGGAAGAGGTCGCCGAGGCGCGTGAGGCGCTGAACACATTAGGCGGCAGCCTGCACGACATCGTCCCGGTGGATGTCCCCGGTCTCGACGCCCAGCGCGCGCTGGTGATCATCGCCAAGGCTGCCCGCACGCCGGCCGCCTACCCGCGCCGGGCCGGCATTCCACAGCGCCAGCCGCTTGCTCTAGACAGCCAACGCACCGCTCGTCGCCTGCGTCGTTCTTCTTCGTACTCCTATTCGTCCTCGTACTCTTTCCTTTCCGCCCGCATCCGCACTGCCCCTGCCGCCAGCACACCCTTGCCCGCATGCGCCAGCAGAACCGCGCCGATCTCGAAAACGATAATCTCCGCGCGTGGCAGGTTCAAACCCACTGCCAGCGTATCTGCCAGCGCGCTCGCTTCGTCGGGACTTCGACTGTGACCGACGATCACGGTTTCAGCCGGCGCCGTATCAATCAAATCCTGAGCGAGCCGCTTGATCGCTCCCTTGCGACCGCGCGACGGGCCAACCAGGCTGATGCGTCCCTCATCGTTGACCGTCAGAATCGCGCGGATGTTGAGCGTCTGGCCCAGCCGGCTCATCACCGGAACGAGCGCGTCAAGCCGCCCGCCGCGCCGGGCCTGGTCCAGCAACTCGAGGAAGAAGCGAATGGTGATGCGACTTTGCATCTCGCGCAGTGCGGCGGCGATGGTCGTCAGGTCAGCGCCGGCGGCTGCCAGCCGAGCTGCTTCGCGCGCTTGCAGTCCGTATCCCAGCGAAAGCGACCGGCCATCGACGACTTCCACCTGACCGGCGGGGTAGTTCTGCGCCGCCACCCACGCGCTGTTGTAGGTGACGCTGTGCGCGGCTGGCAGGGTGATGCAAAGCACCTGATTCCCGGAGTCCACCAGCGGAGCAAATGCCGCCGCGTAGGCGCCGACCGGCGGGCCGGACGTTTCGCACGGCAGTCCAGCTTCGACACGCTGCCAGAGTTCGACGCGCGTGGTTTCGTTGTCCTCCACCTCGCGGTCGCCAAAACGCAGAACCAGCGGTACCTGGCGGATGTCGTAGGCAGCCAGCCAGTCTGGCGGGATGTCGCTGCCGGTGTCGGTGACGATTTTGATGGTCATTATTGCGCGCTCACAGGTTTTCGGTCTCAGGCTGGAAGAATTATAGCCCGCATCCGGGCGCGACGCAACACGCAAGGTGCCATCGCCAGCTTCCGACGACGCGGCAGGCCGTGAATCGATACTTGACCTAGAACACATGTTCTGATATACTTAGCCCACACGAAACTTATCGGGGCGTTATCCGCCGTTTGCTGTCGCACACCAGGTCCATTAGCTGTCGCTGCCCCATCGTTTGGGTTGGTCAGGAGGCGGCGTATGCGCAGGCGACTGGAAATGCAAGCAGATCGGATCGAAGCGGTGCTGGCATCGCACAAAGTGCAAGGGCGGGTGTGGGGCGGCACCGTGACGCCGCGCTTCATCCGCTTCCAGGTCATGACCTCGCTGGACACCAAAGTCAACCGCGTCTCCGGGCTGTCGGAAGAGATCGCGCTGTCGCTGGGCGTGCCCGCGACGCGTGTCTACCGTCAGAACGGTGCGATCCAGGTCGAAGTGCCGCGCGGCGACCCGGAGGCGGTGCGACTGCTGCCGCTCTGCCGGCGGCTGGCCGGCGAGACCCCGCCGGGCACCGCCGTGCTGGGCGTGGACGAAGAAGGGACGCCGCTGCTGGTGCGGCTGAGCAGCCCCGATGTGGTGCACGTACTGGTGGCCGGGACGACCGGGTCGGGCAAGACTGCGCTGGCTCGCTCCTTCCTGCTGTCGCTGGCGCTGTTCAACCGGCCGGACGCGCTGCGGCTGGTGCTGATCGACCCGAAAGGACGCGGCTTCGGGCCGCTGGCCGGTCTGCCGCACCTGCTGGGACGGGTGGCGACCACTGCAGCCGAGGGTGCGCTGGCGCTGGCGTGGCTGGTGGGCGAGATGGAGCGCAGGGACCTGGAGGAGGTCTCGACGCCGGAGCTGGTGGTTGGCATCGACGAGCTGGCCGACCTGCTGGTGACCGGCGGCAAGGAGGTGGAACGGTCACTGATCCGGTTGGCGCAGCGCGGCCGGGAGGCGGGCATCCATCTGGTAGCCTGCACACAGAAGCCGTCAGCCGAGGTGGTCAGCGGGCTGCTGAAGGCCAACTTCCCGGTGCGGCTGGTGGGATCGGTGGCCAGCCCGGAGGATGCCAAGGTGGCGTCGGGCATCGCCGGCACCGGCGCGGAGAAACTGATGGGCCGCGGCGACTTCCTGCTGGTGGCGCAGCGGCGACGTGATCCGCTTCCAGGCAGCCTATGCGGCCGACGATGACATGAGCAGCGCAGTGGCAGCCTTGCGTCACGGCGGACAGATGATGATTGAGGGAGCGGCGGACGGGAAATGAGGGAAAAGAAGGAAAGGAGGGAAATACCGAAAGGGTGCGTGCCGGTTTCCCTCTTTTCCCTTGTTTCCCTCATTTCCCTCTTCTCTCTTCCCTTGCAGGAGGAACGACGATGCGACGACTAATCGGACTGACAGTGTTGGTGGCTGCCGTGGCGATGGCGGTGGTGATCGGGCAGCGGATGAGCACGGATGCCATGGCGGTGGCGGTGGGGGTGGTGTTTGGCGTGGCGGCCAGCATCCCGACCAGCCTGCTGGTGGTGGCGGCGACGCGCGGCCGGCGCGACGAGGGCTATCGTCCGCGGCGGGAGGAGTTGCGCCCGCCGCCGCCTGCGCCGCAGATCTATGTGGTGAACCCGGGAACGCAGCCGGGGCAGGCCAATGTGCCGTGGTTGGCGGTGGATGCAGGCAGTCCGGGTGTACCTGACAACAGCGGTCCGTACGCTGCCGGTCAGCCGCCGCGCCGCTTCAAGGTTGTGGGCGAGGATGACCGCTGGCTGGAGGAAGATGAACAAAATTGGCATTGACTTGTGCGCGTGTCGGGTGGTACACTGTGGAAGAAGTGGGGTTCTCGTCTACAGCGAATTGGGATGGAGGAAACCATGCAAACCGCCACGCGTATCAACGTCTTGGACGACCGTATTGTCGAAGAGATCGTCCACTGCAACACTGCTTTTGCCCTCGATCTATATCAGCAGTTGCGCACCGAACCCGGCAACCTTTTCTTCTCACCTTACAGCATCTCCACCGCGCTGGCCATGACCTACGGCGGCGCGCGCGGCAACACCGAAGCGGAGATGGCGCACACACTGCACTTCGCAGTTGGACAATCTGAGCTCCACCCCAGCCTCGACGCGCTGGAATCACATCTGAACGGCGTGCAGGCCAGAGGCGACGTTGCCCTGCATGTCGCAAACTCGCTGTGGCCGCAGGCCGGCTATCGATTTTTGGGGACTTACCTTGAGTTGTGCCGGCGCTACTACGGTGTTTCGATCACGCCTGTGAACTACGCGGCTGATCCGCAAGGCGCTCGCCGACAGATCAACGGATGGGTGGAAGAGAAGACCAACGACAAGATCAAAAACCTGCTGCAACCGCCGCACGTCACGTCGTCCACCACGCTGATTCTGGTGAACGCGATCTATTTCAAGGGCAACTGGGCCAGCCAGTTCGACAAGTCGTGCACCAACGATGCGCCATTCTGGATTGGCGCATCAGCCCCGGTGAAAGTGCCGATGATGACGCAGACGCTGGAGTGTGAATACGGCAGCAGCAAGGGCTTTCAGATTCTGTCGTTGCCCTATGTCGGCGAGGATTTGTCGATGGTCATCTTGTTGCCCGATGCCAGGGATGGCCTGCCTGAGCTGGAGGCGCAGATGTCCACCAGGTTTCTGGAGCGTTGTCTCATGCGTCTGTTCGAGACCAAGGTGCACGTTTTCGTGCCGCGATTCAAGCTGACCGGGGCATTTGAGCTGAAAAAGATGCTGGAAGCGCTGGGCATGATCGACGCGTTTGGCGCCGCCGACTTCTCAGGCATGACCGGTCACCGCGATCTGTTCATCTCCGACGTGATCCACAAGGCCTTCGTGGATGTTAACGAGGAGGGCACTGAGGCAGCGGCAGCCACTGCGGTTGTGATGACCAGGGGATTTCCAGCGCCTCCACCGACCTTCCGCGCCGATCATCCGTTCCTGTTCCTGATCCGTGATAACGCGACCGGCAGCATTCTGTTTCTGGGACGAGTTGTCGATCCGGCAGCCTCAGAATAGAACCGACTGACGTCACATGAAACGACCCCGATGCTGGCCTTGGCGCGGCGTCGGGGTCGTTTCACGTGGCCGGTAGTATCCTCTGGCTGTCAGTTCACGACATCCCCTGCTTTGCCCGCACTCGCCTTGACTCCGCTGACAATCGCGTTCAGGAAGACTGATTTGAGGGGACGGACCGCCATAACTGCCTTGTAGGGTGGCAACTTTTCCAGCACTTGCACAACGCGGCCCAGCGCCATGAACCCCAGGCCGTCGCTGTTGTCCATGATCAGATCGGCCAGCTTGCCGCGTTCGACAGCCATGGCGACGATGCGGTCGAAGGTCGTTTCCGGCGTGATAGACGCGCTGCTCGCGCGGGCACCATGTGCAGAGCGCCGAATTTGCACGAGTCGTAGCAGACGCCGCAGCCCAGGCACAGGTCGGCGTCGCGCACCGCCCAGCGTTTGCGATGCCGGCCCGACCATCTCGCCGGTTGCGATTTCGATCGCGTTGACGGGACAGGCTTTGACGCAGCTTGCCCGCAGCCGTTGCACACTTCCAGGTCGATGTCGCTGATCCAGTTGCTGGTGACGATCGCGTTGCGGATGTTGAAGGTGCGGATGCTGCTCATCATGCCGCAACAGCAGCCACAGCAGTTGCAGATGTAGCTAACGCCGTTCTGGACATTGTCAGCGGTCTGGGCCAGCCCGGCCTCTTTGCAATCGGCCAGCAGTTGCATGGCCTCAGAGGTCGTCAACGGTTCGGCGACACCGTTGCGTACCAGCATCTCTGCGCCGTAGTTGAAGGTCATGCAGGTGCGCATCGGCTGGTCGCAGGCCGTGCCCAGATGGCTGTGGTGGTGGCGGCACGCGCAGAGCGAGACCGCGTGCGCCGTGGCCGACTCGACGATGTGGCTGGCCCGCTCCCAGTCCAGAATCTCCACATGATCGCCGCCGGGCAGCGCTTCTTCCCGCACCAGCGAGCGACCGACCTGCGTCTCGCCGGTGAAGATCGCGCGCGCGAAGCGGTCGTCCTGGAAGAAGTACTCGTCGAACAGTCGCGCCAGCTCTGCCATGGGCACGTTGTCACGCGTGCGCATGAAGGTGTACTCGAAGAAACCGATGACGACCGGCGAAAGGGTAAAATAGCGCTTGCCGTTGCGCATCACGTCCAGCACCAGCCCGCGCTCCGCCATCGCTGTCAACTGGTCATCCAGCCGGTCAGGTGGAATCTCCAGCTTGCGCGCCAGGCGATTCAGCGAGATAAACGTGGTTGGCATCTGGCGGGCGATGTCGGCTTCCCCCGGCGAGAAGAGCAACTTGAGAATCTGTGTGAACACCGGCGACTCCGGCGCGCCGGTCACGTTGCGATCAAGCCGCTGCTGCAAGAGTTGGTAGGTGCGGTCCTGGCTGGCGAGGTGTGCCATGGCGGCCTCCTTGGCCATCTGACGAGGGTGATGGCGCAGTCCCCTGGTGACGGACTGCGACTCAGATGTTGTGTTCATGATATCACAGCTTGGTGCGATAATCAACGAAGGGTAGCCATTGTTTGCGATGGAAGCAGGGAATTCCTCTTGACTTCAGATGCAGCCTCGCGGTACAATGAAATCAGTCAACGAATTGGCTTGTTTTTGGGGAGACGCACCGCGTCTCAAGGAGGAAAACATGATAGCGTCAGCAGATGCGCTGGACTGGCCTGAAGCCTCGGTTTTCGAGGACCTCAGTTCGGCGTCGCTTGGTTTTCAGGAACTGGCCGGTATCGGCCTGGACGCGCTGCGCTCAATCCCGGCTCCGAAGTTGGTCTTCTCGATCCTTGGACTGCCTGGTACCTGGCTGTCGCGCCGCGATCGATACTCTGAATACAGGATTATCGATGTCTGGCGGCTGGGGCGCTCGATCCGCTTCCTTGCCAACCTGACAATCCCGTCGGTGCCGCGCACGCCGCCGCCTCTCAGCCCACCCTTCCTCGACCGCCTCT
The DNA here is from genome assembly GCA_963707275.1 of uncultured Chloroflexia bacterium. Classification (GTDB taxonomy): domain Bacteria; phylum Chloroflexota; class Anaerolineae; order JAAEKA01; family JAAEKA01; genus JACKBK01. The sequence goes on along the minus strand of CAVPPH010000011.1, from coordinate 43,727 downwards.
TCTGGCAGCCGACGGTGATCCTGCAGCGCCCCGACCACAACGGCAGCTACACGTCGTTCCCCGGCGAGTTGTGGTTCTTTGTCAACGGCGTAGCGACCAACGACTTCGTGGCGCAGGTCAACAGCGCCTATCTGTCCTACCTGTTCCACCGTCCGCTGACCATGATTTAGAATTCCACCGATTCGCTGCTGCTGGATCTGTTCGAGTGCATTCTGGGCAAGCAGTGGTATCGCTATACCGAGGCCGCCACCAAGGCATTCCCGCCGATCTACGACGCGCTGCGGCGAGAGGACAAGCGCCGTGTGGTGGTTATCGCTCACTCGCAGGGGACCATCATCATGGCGACCGTGCTGAAGATGCTGGCCGCGGTCATGGAACCTGTGGCGGAACGCGAAGAACGGGCTACCCGTGCGATATTTGCCGCTGCGCCGTCATATGCGCCGCCTGAGTTCGTCTACCCCGATCAGTTTCCCTGGCGAGCCGAAGATTTTCTTCCCCTGACTGAGGCAGAACTGGCCAAGCTGGAGATCTACTGCTTTGCTAACTGTGCCAACACCATGAAATACATTCGCACCAATGGTTCTGAGCCAATCCCGTTCATTGAGAGCTTTGGAAACGAGAACGACCTGGTGGCGCGACTGGGGATGCTGGCACCCAGGCAACTGGAGCGGGGGATTGACATTGACGGGGCGTGCTACGTTAAGCCCGACGGCTGGGGCCATCTGCTGAACGCGCACTACTTGCTCGACATCGAGAAGCGACAGAAACAGGGGCGCAAGCCGGGCGGCGCCGGAACGTCCGCGCCCTATGTGCCGGCACAGTGCGGCGATATTCCGCAGAACGATGTCCCGCGGTTGTTCAGCTACATCAATGGAGGCGTGCCAGAAACAGACAGGTGACCCGGCTACTTCAGCTTTTTCGCTTCCCAGTTGGCGTGAATGTTGAGGTAGCCCAGCCAACTGCGGACGGAGAGGTTGCCGATCTGGTTGTGAGGAACCCTGACTGCCTCGACGCCGGCCGCGTCCAGTGCGTGTGTCAGCGCCACGGTGTCGTGGCGGGTTGCTGCGAAGTCAGCTTGCAACTCCGCCAGCGTTGCAGCGTGCGGCGGGCGGTAGCCGTCGTATTCGTCGATGACCAGCGGCTCGCCCAGCGCAGCCCGCAGGCGCTGTTGGCCCCAGCGCTCGATGCCGACGATGTGGCTGATCAGCCTGCGATTGTGATCGCTGTCATCCGCGGCGCCGAAGATCAGCTCCAGCGTCTGGCCTGCCGTCGCCATCGAATTGGCGATTTGGTCGAGAGACTGATTGCGGGTGGATCGCCCAAGGGCGAAATCGGTAACCGGTTCGAAAAGTGGCATAAAGTGTTCCTGTGACGGCGTTCGGGGGACAGTCGCTTTGTTCAGTGAGTAACCGAACTGTACGTGGCATCCCAGGTGACTGTCACCTCGCGCTCTGCGGTTTGTGCTATGGTCGATTTTGCTGTCAGGCCGCTGACTGCTCAGCTTCCAGCGCCAGCCGTTTCATGTGCGCCAGAATGGCAGAGATGCCGCGGATGCGCTGGTAGGTCACGACTTCCTGCAAGCCCATGGCCTGCCAGAAATCGGCCGGCACCGACAGTACCTCGTCAGGCGTGGCGCCGTTCAGCCCGGCCGCCATCAACGCCGCATAGCCGCGTACTGTCGGCGACTCGGGCGGCACGTCGAAGTACCACTGAAGCCGCCCGTCCACCAGCTCAGCGTGGACGAACACGGGCGACATGCACTCGTGGACCTGTTCCATGCTGTCGTGCTGCCCGGCCAGCCAATCGGGCAGCGGCGGCATCTGCGCCGAGAAATCCAGCAGCAGTTCCAGCTTGTCCCGCCCCTCAGCCCACTCAAATTCGTCGACGATCTCTTGCAGCCTGGCAGGCAGGCGATTGGTTGTCTCGGACACAAGTCACTCCTCGTTGTTACAACAGCCCTGACGCAGCCAGGCCGATGGCAAAAAGCGCGCTGAACCACAGACTCAACTGTGCCGTGCCTGCCAGCGCCTTGTTCATGGCCGGCCCTTCAGCCGCTGAATAGATAATTCCTCGCAGCCGCAGCGCCTTGGGCAGCGTCAACCAGGGCAGCAGCGCCAGCAAATCCCCGGCTTGCAGGCTGGCTTGCAGCGCCAGCGCGGCCAGCATCACCAGCGGCGTCGCAAAGGCCAGCGCCAGCAGCAGCGTATACTCGCCGCGTGCGCCTGCTGCGCCGAGGCGCACGGCTAAGGTGCGCTTGCCGGCGCGCGCGTCGGTGTCGATATCACGCAGGTTGTTGACCACCAGAATGGCGGTAATCAGCGTGCCCGGCGCGACCGCAGCGATCCAGGCGGCCGGCGTCACCGTCAGCGCCTGGACGTAATACGTGCCCACTACCGCAGCCAGGCCGAAGAAGACGAACACGAACAGGTCGCCCAGCCCGTTGGCAGACAGGGGAAACGGCCCGCCGCTGTAGATGACCGCTGAGATCATGCCGGCCACGCCGATGATCAGGATCAGCAAACCGCCAACCCAGATCAGATACGCACCAACCACAGCCGCCAGCGCCAGCACAACCAGCAGACCCAGCCGCAATTCGCGCAGGGAAATCAGGCCGCTGGCAGCGACCCGGGTCGGTCCTTTACGGTCAGCCTGGTCGTAGCCCTTGACGAAGTCGTAGTAATCGTTAGCCAGGTTGCTGGCGATCTGCAACAGCAACGCGCCGGCCAGCGCCGCCAGCGCAGGCACCAGGTTGAACACGCTGTCGCCTACAGCCAACCCGATGCCGACCAGCACCGGTCCCACGGCCGCGGGCAGCGTCTTCGGCCGAATAGCAAGCCACCAGGCCTGGCGACGAGTCAGGTTTGGTAGGTCAGCGGATGCAAACATCTCGGTCATCGAAAGTCCTGGCGGGCGGCACGGACGCGTCAATAGACAACTTCCCTGCGTTGGACCGGTCACGAGACCGGCCAAAGCGGTCACCAATTGATAGACGCGTCCTGATTGATCGGAAACTGGAGACTCATGGCAGCTGCAATCAGCTCGAAGTCGCTGGCTGGGATCTCGAAAACGCCGAAGCGAAACTTGTGCTCTGGCTTGCCAGTGTTTCTGCCTGGCGGCTGATCGCGTCGATCATGCTACTGAAGATTGGCCCGTGAACCGGGTAGAGCGCGTACCAGTACAGGAGACCGAATAGCCCTTTCGGCGCAAAGAAGGCGGTCTGGACGAGATGCGTCGTGCCGTCGTCCGCTTTGGTCTCGAACTGCAACCAGGCGTCGCCCGGCACCTTCATTTCGGCCCGCAGCAGCAGAAGGTGGTCTGCTTCCACCCTTTCCACGCGCCAGAAGTCGAGTGCATCGCCCACGCGCAGCTCATCAGGATCGCGCCGACCGCGGCGGAAGCCCGCACCGCCGACCATCCGGTCGGCAATGCCACGCAGTTGCCAGGCCCAGTTGAAGGTCGGCCAGCCGCGCTCGCCGCCGAGGGCTGTAAACGCCGCGAAGGCCGCGGCTGGTGGTCCGTTGACCTGCCGCTGTCGCCGCTCGATCATCATGCCGGCAGCGACAGTAAACGTCACCGGCGGCACGTCGCCCAGACTGGTGACGAGGGCATCGCTCCAGGCGCTCTCGATGTGGCCGGCGTCCAGCCGCATCAGCGCCCGCGCGACGGCTGTCTGATAGTCCAGCAGCGTGATGTCGGGGAAGAGGCGGCGGGCCGTGTCGTCGCGCACCACCACCTCGTTGCGCAATCCCTCGATGAGCGGACGGGCGATTTCGGCCGGGATCGGCGTCACCCAGTGTACCCAATAGGAGGACAGGCGCGGCGTCAGCACCGGTACCGGGATCAACGCGCGTCTGAGGCCGCGCACACGTGCGTAACCCAGCATCATCTCCCCGTAGGTCAGCACCTCCGCGCCGCCGATCTCGATAACCCGCCCGCTGCTCTCCGGCACTTCCAGCGCGGCCACCAGATAGTCCAGCACGTTGCGGATGCCGATCGGCTGCACGCGGGTATAGACCCAGGTCGGGCAGATCATGGCTGGCAGACGCTCGGTCAGGGTGCGGATCATCTCGAAAGATGCGCTGCCCGACCCGACGACGATAGCGGCGCGGAACTCGGTGACCGGCACGCCGGACTCGCGCAGCGCGTCGCCCGTCTCCTGACGAGAGCGCAGGTGACGCGACAGGTCCGCCTCCGGGTCGCCCAGCCCGCCCAGGTAGATGATGCGCCCAACCTGCGCGGCTGCCGCCACCTGACCAAAGGTGCGCGCCGCGTGCAGGTCGCGCTGGTGGAACGCGTCGGCGTCGCTGTCCACCTTCTGCATGCTGTGGATCATGTAATACGCGGCGGCTACGCCGGCCATGGCTGGCAGCAGTGTCGTCGCGTCGAATACGTCGCCCTGAAAGACGGCGACTTGATCGATCCAGGGACGTCCTTGCAGACGACTTGGATCACGCACCAGCACGCGCACGCGATAGCCAGCCTCCAGCAAACGCGGCACAAGCCGGCCGCCGACATAGCCGGTCGCCCCAGTGACCAGTACGGCAGGTTGCAAGAGTTGTTCAGACATGGTTACAACTCAGGAGTTCAACTTCTCGGAAGAAGTTGAACTCCATGTTGCTCTATCCTCTCTCCTTCAGCAGGTCACGAATCTCGGTCAGCAGCGTCTCCTCAACCGTCGGTCCGGGCGGCGGAGCAGCGGCAGCTTCCTTTTGCGCGGAGAGCCGGTTAGCCACTTTCACCACAAAGAAGATCGCCAGACCGATGATAATGAAATTGACGATTGCCTGCAAGAACAATCCATAAGCGACGGTTGCGTCGCCGACCTGAAGCGACATGGTTGTGAAGTCCACACCGCCCAGAAGAACGCCGACCAGAGGCATGATGATGTCGTTGACCAGCGATGTAACGACGGCGCCAAACGCCGCGCCGATGATCACCGCAACGGCCAGATCCAGCACGTTGCCGCGCAACAGGAAATCTCGAAACTCCTTCAACATAGCAGCTTCCTCCTCGAAAGATCGATGGTTGAACCGGGCGACTGCTCTACTTGCCGCCCAGCATGCCCAACAGCCCACCCAGGTCGGGCCCTTCGTCGCTGTCACCGCCCAGCATACCGAGCAAGCTGCCAATGTCAGGTTGGTCACCACCCTCGCCGCCGCCCAGCATACCCAGCAGGCTGCCGAGGTCGGGTTGTCCACCACCCTCGCCACCGCCCAGCATACCCAGCAGGCTGCCGAGGTCGGGTTGTCCACCACCCTCGCCGCCGCCCAGCATACCCAGCAGGCTGCCGAGGTCGGGCTGATCCCCGCCCTCACCGCCGCCTAGCATGCCCAGCAGGCTGCCCAGGTCCGGTTGTCCGGCACCCTCGCCGCCGCCCAACATTCCCAACAAGCTGCTCAGGTCGGGCTGATCCCCGCCCTCACCGCCGCCGAGTACAGATCCCAACAGGTCCGACATGTCACTACTCATTGCATCCTCCTTATCTTGAATTGATGAACAAATCAACGGTTCTGCGCACCGTGCCACCAGGGCCCTGGGCCTCGATCTGATAGGTTGCCCGGCCTGGCTGCGGGCAGTCTTGCAAGCTCCCCCGCAGCGGGGCGCCGTTCCACAGGCTGACGCCGTTGCGCGTCAGGATCACACTGCGCGCGTCGCCCTGCACGTCCCAACGTATGATGTCGCACTGGTCGGCCGGCATGTTGCCTGCCGGCACAGTGTCCAGCATAGCGATAACCGGCGGATTGGCTACCGGTTGGACGTTGATCGTGATCTCACGCATCTCCACCCCACCATCGGGCCGGACCACCCGCAGGTAGTGCTTGCTGGTGAATGGCGGGCAGACGGTGCGTTTTTCCTGGCCAATGGCTGGGTGATCCTGCCAGTTGTCGCCCTCGCGGTAGAAGTACACGGCGGCAGCGTTTCGTACGTTCCATCCGATGTCAACGCACTCACCCTGGCGAATGTCGGTGCGACCGGCGCGGAAGTCGATGAATGTGCCGCGCGAGGGCTCAGGCGTGGCGGTCGGTGGTGGCGGCGGCGCAGGCGCTTCGATGCTGACCCAGATTCGCTCGCCAAAAGGCACCGCTTCGCCGTTCTTCATCTGCCAGAAGCCGCGGTATTTGCCCGGTGTTGACGGCGCGGCCAGGTTGACGTACAGATCAACGGTCGCGCCGGGAGCCACTTCACGCACGATCTGCGCCGACACGCCGCCCATCTGGTCGCCGCCGGCAAATGCCAGAGCGTAGCCCGGCATCCACGGGCAGGTGCCGGCGTTGCGCACTCGCCAGCCTTTCTGGAACGGCTGGCCCAAGGGCACAATTGGCACACGCACGCTGTCATCGAAAGTGAGATCGCTGACGTAGGCCATCGCATCGACGCAAGGCGGTGGTGCGGGCGTCGGCAGGGGAGCCTGGTCGGCGCTGTCCTGACCGATGTATTGCTCCACCAGGCGTGCAATCTCGTCCTCATCTTTCAGGTCGTTCAACGCCTGGTTGATCAGCTCCAGCAGTTCCGGCTGTCCTTTGGGAAGGGCAATGGCGAACATCTCGCGGTTCAGCCCCTGGCCCACGAGCCGCAGTCCGCTGTTGCCGATAAACGATTTTGCAGGTTCCAGATCCATCACCACCGCATCGACCCGGCCGCGCTTCAGGTCGCTCACTGCCAGATCCGCATCAGTGTAGGCAAAGATATTGGTGGCGTCGGTCAGGCCAGAATCAACCAGCGAAGTGGTCAGCCAGTTCTCGAAGATCGTGCCGCGCTGCACGCCGACCCGCTTGCCGGCCAGGTCCTGTACGTTTTCCACAGCGTCGATGCCCGTCCCGACCCGGCTGAGAACTGCATCCTCGCTGATGAAGTAGACATCGCTGAAGTCCATGGTTTGCAGCCGCTCCGCGGTGATGGCCATGGCCGCGATGGCGGCGTCGATCTGGCCGACCTCCAGTGCGCCAGGCAGACCCTCGAACGCGATGTCCTTGATCTCGGCCGGGACGCCCAGCTTACCGGCCAGCTTCTTGGCCAGGGCAACGTCCAGCCCATCCAGCCGGAAGTTGTCGTCGTAATAGGCAAACGGCGGGTAGTCGGCCGAGGTGCCGAACACGATACGGTTGGCAGCCCGGATCCGACTCCAGCCGCTGTCGCTGCTGGCGGGCTGAGGGGTTCCCTGCAACGTCGGTGAATTGACGGATTGCTGCTGAATGGATCCCGTTGCAGCAGTTGCACCAGGAGTAAGGACCAACAACGAGAAGGCAGCCACAGCCGCCAGAGCTACGATCATGACGATTGTCAAACGCCAAGAGACGGATTTCATAGTACGTTCTCCCTTCGGATGACTGACCACAACTGGGTTGGACGGTTGCCGCGCAGGCTGGTTGTTGACGACCGCAGAGCCACGGGCATCAGGCAAGACGGATTATAGCATAGCGACGCCATCGATTGAAACCGGCGTTCGAGATGGCGTGCTCCTTTGTTAGAACTGTCCTTGCATGCTGCCGGCATAGCCGGTCATCTCGACATAGCCGTCGCCGAGAACGGGTTCCCCGTTGCGTTCACCGTTGATCTTGACAGCGCCTTCCCAGTAGGAGTAGGACACGTTCAACTCCTGGTCGGCCAGATACGGCTCGATCTCCAAGCTGGATGCTCCTGGGACGGTACGCGTCACGGTCCAGCGGGCCGGATACTCGGCGCCGGTGCGCGGGCTGCGCCAGGTGTCGTGGACGGCGATTGTGAAATCGTCGCGCGTTAGCGGTGTCAACGCGCCGTCGGGCGCGATGAAACTGCCGGCGGAGTAGGGATCGACGCTGCCGTCAGCCTTGCGGATGTCAAAGACCTTCAACTCACTGCCATCATCCAATTGCAAGGCAAACCAGTCCCAGCCCACCTGATCCGCGGCCAGCGCGCTGGTGCTGTATTCATGATCTTTCCAGCTCAGCCCTTCGACCGGGAAGGTGCGGTCGCCGACTGTCACCTCTCCCTGGCTGACCAGACGCGTCAGGCTGTAGTAGTAGGATGCGTTGCCCGGGTCCGGCCCCTTCTGGCTGTAGCCCTGGTCGCCGTGCAGCACCGGCCCCTTGAGGTCGGTCAGTGTCAGGTCAATGGCGACATCGCCCGCGGCCGCTTGCAGACGGGTTACACCGGGGCTGACTTCCTCCACCTGCCAATCCTCCAGCCAGACGTTGTACGGCTCCGCCTGCGCGCCGGCCAGACCGGCTCCGCCGCGCGCGAAACGCTCAAACGCCTGGTAATCCTGGCCCGCCACATCGGTCAACGCAAAGTGGCCCATATAGATCTGGTCGGCTGTCCAGTCGGAGGCGCGCTCGGCGCGCTGGTCTGACGGCAGCGCGGCACGCCGGAAGATGGTGAACTGGTAGCCAAAATGGCGGCCATCTGCGTCGTCCAGGTTGCCGGTGTAGTACCACCACTCGGTCTGGTAGTCGGGATGCGGGCCGTAGTCGGCAGGAAAGGTCAGCGGCTGCGGACCGGCGGCGCGCGCAAAGCCGGAGGTGTCTTCGACTTGCGCGCCGGCCAGCACGCTGGCCTGAACCTCGGGTTCGCGGCGCTGCAAGGCTGCGAAGGCGGCCGCGGCAACGATCAGCAGAATGACAGTCAACAAGAGTGTTTTTCGAAGCATGGTTGTTTTGTGGTTACTGCTCAGCCTTTCATCTGTCGTCACGCCGGTCGCCGCGGCGGCAGGAATCCAGTATCGTGACGAGTGGATTCCCGCCTCCGTTGGAAAGACGGCTGAGCGGTTTCATTTTGAGTCGTATTGCGCATCCAAACGCTGGCCTACTCGCCGCCGGGGTTCTGAGGCGCGTCTTCCCAGGCGCGCAGGAAATCCAGCGCCTGCTCAGCATTGTGCAGACAGGCAAAGCGCATCACCTGGCGGCCCAGCTCGCGCACGCGTTCGGCCATGTCGTCATCTTTCAGGTTGCCGTCGTTGTCGAACTGTCGCCAGGCTTGCGGAATCGATGCTTCATGTGGCACGACCCACGCGTGCAGCGACCGGCCCACGGCGCGCAGTGCGCTCAATGCGTTGGTCGCGCCCATGGATCCGCCCGAGACAGCCAGCAGACCTACCATCTTGCCCTCGAACTGCTCAAACCCGGTCAGATCCAGCGCGTTCTTCAGGACGCCGCTGAAGCTGCTGTGATACTCCGGTGTGCCCAGGATGATGCCAGTGGCCGCGCCGATCTCCTGTCGCAGGCGGGCGACGTCGGGGCCGTAGCTGGCTGCGTCCTTGCTGCCGTTGCACAGCGGCAGCTCGTAGTCCGCCAGGTCCAGCAGGTGGGTTTCAGCGCCTTGCTCGCGCGCGCCTTCCAGCGCAACGAGCAGCGCCTTGCGGGTGAAGCTGCCTGGTCGCAGGCTGCCGCAGATAGCCACGACGCGCAGCGGGCCGTTGGAGCCGTTCACGGGTGTTGTCATTGATCACTTCCTCCTTCGCATGTCAGCACGCCGGCCGTGTTGCGAGTCACGCCAAGGAACGGGGCCGGGTCGTAGGTATTTTCGATGTCTGTCTCGTTGGCGTAGCCACCTGATGGTGTCGATTTGACGACCGAGAAATGCAGGTGGATGCCGGTCGGGTTGCCCGACGTGCCGGACCAATTGCCCTGATAACCCAGCAGCGTGCCGGCCGGGATGAACTGCTCACGCGTGCCTGGCGGGAACTGCGGTGCGATGAAGGACTGCTGCCCGTCAGCCGACGCCATATGGGTGTAGTAGGTCCAGATCTGTTCGCCGCCGACCACCGGTTGAAAGTCCGGGTGGCGGATGATGACCGAGCTGCGCCAGTCAGCCTCGCGGGTCAGGTAGCCGTCGTAGGCAGCGATGACTGGCGTGGTGTTGACCGCGCCGTCAGGCGTGAAGATGTCGTAGCCGCTGTGGCGATGGCCAGGGCGGAAGCTGTCGCCGCGGTCGAAGCCGATGTAGCCTTCTGTCGGCATCAGCATCGGCGCGTCGGGCGTGCAGCGCTGCCCGGCCAGCACTGTCCAGTCGCTGTTGGCAGTCGGGTCCGCGAACCAGGCGCGCAGGCGCGCGATCTGATCGACGCTCGCCGCCAGCCGCGGCCGCAGCGCAAACCCGGTCAACAGCAGGCCGGCGCCGATCAGCAGCGCGACCAGCAGCAGGTACATGCCGGTCCGCCTGGGTGTGGTAGAGTCCATAGGATCAATTGTAGCACGCAGTTCGGACGTGTTCTGTGGTCTGGTGGGGTGTTCTTGCCGATCTGGGAATATATCTTACCGTGGAATCGGTCAGTGTCAACTCAGCCTTCCGGCGCGAAGAACAGATTCGGTACGACGGCACGGGTGGTCAGCTTGACACCGGGTGCGTGGCGCGCTATGATGCGCCAACCATGACGACGCGATGCCAGTGGGCGGGCAGTGACCCGCTCTACGTTGCCTATCACGACCAGGAATGGGGCGTGCCAGTTCGCGACGACGACCGGCTGCTGTTCGAGTTCCTGATCCTGGAGGGCGCGCAGGCCGGGCTGAGCTGGTCCACGATTCTCAACAAACGGGAGAGTTACCGGGCCACGTTCGACAACTTCGACCCGCAGACCGTAGCCGCTTACGATGACGAGAAGATCGCCGAACTGCTGCGCAATTCCGGCATCGTGCGCAACCGGCTGAAGGTCAACGCGGCGGTCAAGAATGCGCGTGCCTTCCTGGCTGTGCAGAGCGAGTTCGGCAGCTTCTCGACGTACATCTGGCAGTTCGTAGGCGGCCAGCCGAGGCAGAACGCCTGGCGCAGCCTGTCCGAGATCCCGGCGGAAACCGACGAGTTCGCGCGCGATGAGCAAGAATCTGAAGCGCCGCGGCTTCACCTTCGTCGGCCCGACCATCTGCTACGCGTACATGCAGGCGGTCGGAATAGTGAACGATCACACCGTGGACTGTTTTCGTTACGCACAGTTAGGATAAATCACGCGCTCCTACTCGAACTCGTACTCGTACTCCTACTCGTCTGTGACGGTATTGAGTACGAGTACGAGTAGGAGGAAGAGTACGAGGCAAATGATGAACATCACAACAGACACCGTTTTCCAGCGCTCTCCCAGCGCCACTCACCAATCCGTCGCCGGCGAGGCCATCGTCATCGACCTCAACACCGGCAGCTACTACTCGCTCAATGAGACCGGCACCTGGCTGTGGGAGAACCTGGACGGGCAGCGAAATGTCGGCCAACTGGCGCAGGATTTGGCCGTGGTTTGTAACATCCCGGAGCAAGCTGAAGCGGTGCAGATTGATCTAACCGATCTCCTGAACCATCTCCTGGCTGAAAAACTAGTCGTGGCGGGATAACCGCCCGAGCCATGTGCGGGATTGCCGGCGTTCTGCGCCTGTCCACCGATGCGCCGGTCGATGCAGCCGTTCTGGCTCGCATGACCGGCGCATTGACCCACCGAGGCCCTGACGACGAGGGCCTTTTCGTTTCTCCAACCGCCGTCTGCGGGCTGGGTGCGCGGCGGCTGTCCATCATCGATCTGGCTGGCGGTCATCAGCCGCTCTGCAACGAAACCGGCGACATCTGGGTCGCGCAGAATGGGGAGATCTACAACTACAAGCCGTTGCGCGCTGAACTGGAGGCGTACGGTCATGTTTTCCGCAGCGAGTCTGACACGGAAGTCATCGCCCATGCCTACGAGCAGTGGGGTGACGGGTGTGTCGAGCGGTTGTGGGGCATGTTCGCGCTGGCGGTCTGGGATGAGCCGCGCCAGCACCTGCTGTTGGCCCGTGACCGCCTGGGCAAGAAGCCGCTCTTCATCGCTCAGATCGACGGCTGGCTCCTTTTCGCGTCAGAGATCAAGGCGCTGTTGCGCCACCCCGCGCTGCGCCAACCGACCCTCGACGCGCGCAGTCTGGAGGAGATGTTCACTGTCGGCTACGTACCTGGTCCGGCGACGATCTGGCGCGAGATCAGCAAGCTGCCGCCTGCCCATCTACTGATCGCGGAAGCAGCCAGCGGGACCACGACGGTCAGCCGCTACTGGGATGCGTCGTATCTGTCTGCCGGCCAGGAAACGCAGGTTGAGCCGAACGACGCGGCCGAGGAGGTGCTGACGTTGCTGCGCGACGCTGTGCGACTGCGCTTGCAGGCTGACGTGCCTGTGGGCGCATTGCTCAGCGGCGGGCTGGACAGCAGCGGGCTGGTGGCGTTGATGCAGGAACTGACCGGCGGCCGCGCCCACACCTTCAGCATCGGCTTCGACCGCGCCAGTCACGACGAGAGCCAGTACGCCCGCCTTGCGTCGTCCTACCTTGGCACGGAACACCACGAGCTGCGTTTCGGCTGGAAGGCATTTGACCGGCTGCCCGCGGCGATGGCGTCTCTGGACCAGCCGCAGTGCTTCGCTACCGCCGTGCCGATCTCGATGCTCTACGAAGCTTGCCGGGCCGCAGGCTTCAAGGTCATCCTGACCGGCGAGGGCAGCGACGAACTGTTCGCCGGGTATGGCTGGTTTCGCGGCAACCAGCAGGCCGAATCGCTGCTGCGCCTGCCCGCCAGTCTGCGCAGGCCGATCTTCTCCTCCCGCCTGCCATTTCCCATGTCAACGGCTGCGCAGCAAGCGCTGGCCATGGCCGACCGGTCCGCAGTCAGCCGTTACCTTGCCTGGCAACAGGTCAGCACGGCGGACCAGCGCAGCGCTTTGTTTGGTGCTGACTTGCACGCTGAGCTAGCGCGGTCAGCGCGGCCGTCGCTGGCCGTGCGCTGGCAGGACGAGTACGGTGCCTTGGTTGCGCCCCTGGCATCATTGCACCGCGACATGACGTTGGAGCGGCGCATTCGCCTGCCAGATTTCATCAACCACGAGGTGGACGCGATGAGTATGGCGCATTCGGTCGAGGCGCGCGTGCCGTTCCTCGACCACCGGCTGTGGGAACTGCTGGCTCGCTGGCCGCCGCGGCTGAAGCTGGATCTGCGCCAGCCGGAGAAGTGGCTGCTGCGAGCGGTGTTTGGCAGGTCAGGCTCGCGCGGCCAGCCCTACCTGCCATCTGCTATCCGCGATCGGCGCAAGCAGGGACTGGCTACCCCGCACGCCGACTGGTGGCGTCAATCCAGAATGCCGGAGTGGGTGGAAGAGTCGATGTCCGAACCTGCGCTGCGGCGCAGGGCGCTGTTCGAGCCGTCAGCCATTCAGCGCTGGCGCGACGAACACCGCACCGGCAGCGCCAACCACAGCGCACTGCTGACTGGCGTGTTGAATACGCAGCTCTGGTTGGCCGGTCTGTAAACGCGAGACAAAGCTCGCAGCAACGGGGAATCAAAAAGCGGGACGCTCCACAAGGGAGTGCGTCCCGCTCTGTGTTTGCATTGAGCCGGATGAACGAATTACGTGTCGCCGTGTTGGCGAACCAGCCAGCTAGGCGCTGGCGACCGCCGGCCCCTGGTACTGATCGGCGCCCCAGCCCAGAATCAGATAGCCAATGACGCTGAAGAAGAACAGCAGAATGATGCCCCAGACTGCGCTCTTGCCAAACGATTTGGCGAGGTCGATAGAAACGAGCAGGAGAATCACGATGTTGACGAAGGGAATCAAGAAGAGAATCAGCCACCAACCGGGGCGTCCGACGATCTTCAGGATGATGTAGATGTTGTAGATAGGGATGATGGCCGCCCAGCCGGGATGGCCGGCCTTGACGAACATCTTCCATGCGCCGATGACGAACAGCAGAAACACCACCAGCGAGCATATCGAACCAAAGCCGCTGAACAGGAACGCGAACAGCCCGCCATCATCACCGCCCTGCAGCAACGGCGCTCCGAGAATCGAAATTAGCGACATAGACTCCTCCTAGTTGATGCGTATCGGAAAGCGCGCGCTATCGCTATCTTAGGTTGCGGGGCGCTCTCCCTTGTAACGAAATTGGAACGAATGCGGCTCAATGCCCGGCGATTATACTTGAGCGACCGGTAAACATGCAAACAGCCCGCGCGGCCTATTCGATGCTGACCACAGCCAGCTCAAGCCACTGCGCGTCGTCGTGCCGCAGCAGGCGATGGCGCAGCCGGCCTTGCGGCGTCAACACCAGCGACTGGTTGTCCAGCCAGATCACCAGCCCCAGTGGCCCGCGCGGTGCAGTATCGCAATCCAGCACGACCGCGTCGTCCACCAGGAAACGCGCCCGATCCAGTTGCCATTCAATGACGTAGGTGTGCCAGTCGGTCATGTCTGCGGCGACCGGCGCTTCGTTGACGCCGATCGCGCGCTGGCCCACCGGCCACAGGCGACGATACGCAGCGCGCCAGTTCATCAGCGGCACGGCAATGGGCGCGGTCACAGCCAGCAGACGAAACGGCCAGCCCGACGCGTCGAAGGTCGCGGCTTTCCAGCCACAGCCCGGCATTGTGTCGTCCAGTTTGATGTTTGACGGCGGCGAGGCGTAGAAGAACCAGAGTGCACGCGGCAGCGCCGGCAGCGTCTGGCCCTCCAGCGTCGATGGCGCGTTCCAGAAACCGAAGCCCGCCGTGCCGCTGAGGATCGGACCGGCCAGATACTCGAAGTCGCAGTCGTCATCCGCCCGCAGCGGGGGCGCGGGATGCGAGAAGCGGGCGCGCACCGTCAGCCGCAGCGGGGGCGACCAGAGAAGCTCGCTGCGGGGGCGCCCCTGGCAATCGTCGATCTGGGCGTTGCTGTAGCGAGCGGTCGAGGTGTCCTCGTTGACCAGCCGCACGGTCGCGCCGGTCCAGGCGACGCGACCGTCGCCCAGTTCCATGCGCTGCCAGTGGTCGCCGACGTCGCGGCTGAAGTCGTCGTGCAAGGTCGCTGTCACGTTGGTTTCTCCGCGATAATCACCGGCACCTGCCAGGGCGGGTCGTCGCGCACCACGAGGTGCGTCTCGAAGCCAGCGGCTGCCAGTCGCGCCTGCTGGACTGCCACCGGATGGGACGGCGCGTTGCCGAAGACCAGCTTGCTGCCGCGGTTCCAGACTGGCCCGCTGCGTTGCACCACCAACCCGGCGATGACCAGCCGGCCGCCCGGTCGCAGCACCCGCAGGAACTCGCGCAGGCTGGCAGGGTCGATAACGTACTCAGCCGGGAACGTGGAAATGATCGAGCCGAAGGAGTCGGCAGGGAAGGGCAGTAATTGGGCGCGGGTTTGCACCAGCGGTGTCCACAGCCCGGTGCGGCGCATCTTGCGACTCGTTACGCGCTGCATGGCTGGCGACAGATCGACACCGGTGGCCTGCCAGCCGCGCCGGGCCATCTCCAGCAGCAGTTCGCCGGTGCCGAACCCGACCTCCAGCACCGGCTGGTCGATCACATAGTCCAGCGCCATGCGTCGCCACCTGTCCCAGCGTCCGCCGCTGACCAGCCACGCGACCAGGTCGTAGCTCCAGGCGAACTCGTTGTACAGCCGCCGCGTCGCCCAGAGGTAGAGCCGGGCCAGGGGTGAGATGGCACGCTGCTCGCTCGCTATCGTGTCGTTCATGGTTGGTGGTAGTGTACCTGACCTGCTGGCGGCTGTCCAGCCGCGCGCCGTATCGGAAGGTGACAGTCACTTTTCGAAGACTCCTGTAGCGAAGCGAAAGGAGCCGAAAGTGACTGTCACCTGGGAGTGGGGTAGCAACGATTTGCCCGCTGCATACGGGCGACCTATAATCCCGTCCACACCCTGCGTAACGTTTGATCGCATATCTCAGGAGGAATCGTGGCCGGTTGCAACGCAGACATGTCAGTGATCAGTTTATCGTGCCAGAGCGCGGCTGTCTGATGGCGGCCGTCGAGGTTCGCATCCCGCCGCAGATCGCGCGTGAGTTCGGCGCGCAGCGCTGGGAACCGGTCAATGCGGACACGGTACGGGAAATGATCGATGGGCTGGACGCGCGCTACCCTGGTATCGCCGCCCACCTGTTGACGCCGGACGGCGAGCTACGCGCCTGGATCAACGTCTTCATCGACGAGCGCGACATCCGCTCGCTGGACGGCCTGGCGACGACGCTGCGACCCAGGCTGAAAGTCTACATCGTGCCGGCCATTGCCGGTGGGTGAGAGTCAAGTCCCCGGCACACCGCGGAAGCCCCGGCACTTGACAGTCAATGAGAATTCGGCTAGCATCAGGCTCTGTTGTGAAGGCTGATTGTCTGACATCAAAGCAACTGCAACTGAGCCAGGTATGAGTGCATCGAAGCCCATCAGTTTGACTGCAGCCAAGCCCTTGCGCAGCGCGTCCCGACGTCGCGCACCGCTGGGGCTTGTTGTAGTTGCCATCATTGTGGTCGGGCTGGCGCTGCTGCCTCTGGCCTACCTACTGATTCGCGCCGCGGCTGCGTCTCCGCTGGCCTGGCAGCACCTGTTCCAGCCGCGCACGCTGCGCATCCTGGGCAACAGCCTGCTGCTGGCTGTCACGGTCACCGGCGCGTCCATCGCGCTGGCGGTGCCGCTGGTCTGGCTGCTGGTGCGCACCGACCTGCCGGGACGCCGTTTCTGGACGGTGGCGCTGGTCCTGCCGCTGGTCATCCCGTCGTACGTCGGCGCATTCACCTTGCTGGCCATGTTCGGGCCGCGCGGCATTTTGCAGGGCTGGCTGGAGCCGCTGGGCGTGCAGCGCCTGCCGGAGATCTACGGCTTCTTCGGCGCCTGGCTGATCCTGACCCTGTTCACCTTCCCCTACGTGCTGCTGACCGTACGGGCGACGTGGCGGCGGCTGGATGCTGGCCTGGAGGAAGCCGGGCGCAGTCTGGGACATGGATCATGGAGCGTTTTCTGGCGCGTCACCTTGCCGCAGTTGCGACCGGCCGTCGCGGCCGGCGGCCTGCTGGTTGCCCTCTACACGCTGAGCGACTTCGGCGCAGTGTCGCTGCTGCGCTTCAATGTCTTCACGATGGCGATCTACACGCAGTACCGATCGAGCTTCGACCGCAGCCTGGCCGCGCTGCTGTCACTGGTGCTGGTGGTCCTGACTCTCGCCATTCTGTGGGCGGAGCAGCGGGCGCGCGGCAAGGCGCGCCTCAGTCGCAGCAACACCGCCGGCCGCGCGGCGCGTCCGGTGAAGCTGGGCCGCTGGACGCCGGTCGCGCTGATCCTGCCCGCGGCCGTGGTCGTGCTGGCGCTCGCGCTGCCGCTGGGTGTCATGTTGAGCTGGCTGCTGCAAGGGATCGAGAACGGCGAGACCTGGCGGCCGGTCGGCGCGGCCATCGTGAACTCGCTGACGGCCGGCGCGCTGGCGGCGCTGGTGACTGTGCTGGCAGCGTTGCCGGTCGCGATCCTGGCGGCGCGCTACCGGGGCACGCTGTCGCACTGGCTGGAGCGCGGCGCCTACATCGGCTACGGGCTGCCTGGCGTAGTGATCGGGCTGTCGCTGGTCTTCTTCGGCGCGAACTACCTGCCTGCGCTTTACCAAACCATGGCGATCCTGGTCTTCGCCTACGCGGTGCGTTTCCTGCCGCAGGCGTTAGGCAGTACCCGCAGCTCGCTGTTGCAGGTCAGCCCGCGGCTGGATGAGGCGGCTCGCAGCCTGGGCCTGTCGCCCTGGCAGACCTGGCGGCGGGTCATTTTGCCGCTGGTGCGGCCGGGCATTCTGGCCGGCGCAGCGCTGGTCTTTCTGACCGTGCTCAAAGAACTGCCGGTGACGCTGATGCTCGCGCCGACCGGCTTCAACACCCTGGCGACCCAGATCTGGTCGGCCACCGCGGAGGCGTTTTTCGCGCGTGCCGCGCTGCCATCGCTGATCCTGGTGCTGGTGTCGTCGTTGTCGGTGTGGATCATTCTGTCACAGGATCGGGATCGTGTCGAACAAGCCTGAATCATCAACGGTCGAACAGCGACCCGCTGGCGACCCGCCGGTGGTGGAGCTGCACTGCGCCGTCAAACACTTTATCCACGGCGACCAGTCCAACGTGCAGGGCCTGTCGCTAATGGTCGAACGCGGTGAGATCATGGTGTTGCTGGGGCCAAGCGGCTGCGGCAAGACCACCACGCTGCGTCTGATAGCGGGCTTCGAGCAGCCTGACGCGGGCACGGTGCGCATCGCTGGCAAGTCGGTGGCCGACCGCCAGCGCACCGTGCCGCCGGAGAAGCGCGGGCTGGGCATGGTCTTCCAGGACTACGCGTTGTTCCCGCACCTGACCGCGGCCGAGAACGTGGCTTTCGGGCTGCACAAGATGGACCGGCGGAAACGGGCTGAACGCGTCGACGAGGTGCTGGCGTTAGTGGATCTGTCCGATCAGGCGCAGCAATATCCGCACACATTGTCAGGCGGGCAACAGCAGCGGGTCGCGCTGGCGCGCGCGCTGGCGCCCTGGCCCGATGTGATCCTCTTCGACGAGCCGTTCAGTAATCTGGACTCGGAGTTGCGCCAGGCCATGCGGCTGGAGGTGCGGCGCATCCTCAAGGCCAGCCACAGCACAGCGATCTTCGTGACCCACGACCAGAGCGAGGCGATGATGCTGGGAGACCGGGTAGCCGTGATGCGGCGCGGTTTTGTCGAGCAGGTGGACACGCCGGAGCGCATCTACCACAGCCCACAGAACCGTTTCGTGGCCGAGTTCATGGGCGTGGCCGACTTCCTGCCGGCGCAGGTGACGGCCAGCGGGCTGGCGACGGAGATCGGGCTGCTGCCGCCAGCCTGTGCGCTGCAAACGGGGCGGCAGGTCGAGGTGATGGTGCGTCCCCACGATCTGCGCATTGCGCCGCAGGCTGACGAGGCGAGCCACGGCGTCGTGGCGGCGGCCGAGTTCATCGGCGACTCGTGGCAATATCAGGTGCGGCTGGCGTCAGGCCGCAGCGTGCGCGCCTTCATGCCGCACACCGCGGTGTTACCTCTCGGTACAGCGGTGGACGTCAACTTGCGGGCCGATCATGGGTTGGTATGTTTCGATGGGGAGCGGAGCTTGCGGAACTGACGGGAATTACAGGAGCAGTTCCGCCATCAACCGCACGTTCTCCAGGTCAGGCTCAGCGATGTTCAACGTCGTCACCGGGCTGCGTTGCCACAGGTCCAGCCGCTCAGCGATGCGTTCACGTGATCCACAGAGCGCGACGGCGTCCACCAGCGCGTCGGGCACCGCGCCGATGGCCTCCCACTTGTTGCCGGCCAGATAGTTGTCCTGCACCGCGACCGCCGCGCCTTCGAACCCGTAGCGGCAGGCCAGGTCGAAGTAGAAATTCCGGCCGCGCGCGCCCATGCCGCCGATGTACAGCGCCAGGAAGGGCTTGACCTGGTTGAAGCACGCCGTCAGGTCGTCGCCCACCACGACCGGGACGCTGACGGCGATGTCGAACCCGTCAATGCTCTTTCGTACCGCCTGCCTTCGCAAAGCCGGCCTCGACCTGCGGCCGGTAGACTTCATCATAGTGTTCCGGGGAGAAAAAAATCGGCAGCCAGCCGTCGGCGATCTCGGCTGCCAGTTCCACATTCTTCGGGCCGATGGCAGCCAAGTAAATGGGCATGTCGGGCCGGCCATGCAGGATGCTCTTGAGCGGCTTGCCCAGCCCGGTCGCGTCTGATCCTGTGTACGGCACGGCGTAGTGCTCGCCCGCGTGGACCAGCGGCTGCTCGCGGCGCAGGATCGTGCGCACGATTTCCACGTACTCACGCGTCTTGCCCAGCGGCTTGCCATAGGGCTGGCCGTGCCAGCCCTCCACAACCTGCGGGCCGGACAGTCCCAGTCCCAGCAACATCCGCCCGCCCGAAAGCTGATCGAGCGTCATGGCGGTCATGGCTGTGTTGGCCGGTGTGCGCCCGGGCATCTGCATGATGGCCGTGCCCAGGTGGATGTTCTCAGTGAGCGCGCCCAGCCAGGCCAGCGGCGTCACTGCGTCCGAGCCATAGGACTCGGCGGCCCACACCGCATAGTAACCCAGCCGGTCTGCCTCCTGGACAAGCTCGACCGGCAGGCGAATCTTTGCGCCCGAGTAACCAAGGTTGAGACCAAGACGAAGCGGGGACATGGACAACTCCTTGTGGATGTGGACGAGTGAAACGCGTTTCCCCGATTATACCTGACAGGAGTGAAGCGACGCCAGAATCTGCGCCGCCTGTCAACGCGCGAAGGGTGGGACACGGAGCCGAGAGTGTCCCACCCTTCGCACAAACCCAACATTGTGACCGCCAAGGTCCCCCCGGACCCGGGCGCAATGTTAGGCGGAGTTGGTGATGGATTTGTCCAGTATGCTATAATGTTTGCGGTACGGACAGACTTACGTGATAACGCTGCCGGCGCACCCTGACTTGCCCGTTGGCAAGCTGATGAGCCATCCGTCGGGCGAGGCGCAGCACGCTCTGTTGATCGGAGTACAACGTCCGGCAGGCAGAACCGGCCGACCCGTTCCAGAAAACCAGTTTGTTGGCTTCGTCGCCAATCACCAGCGTGACATCAGGCGCCAGCGCTGCATCGAGAAACTCATCGACCCGTGGGTCGATACGCAGTTGCTGAATGGCCGGCGAGTTGCAGGGTATCACAACACAGGCAGCTCGATCGGTCAGCGCATGGGCTTCGTCAATGCTCATGTCGGGCACCAGCGTCAGCCCGTTGGCGCCGGTGTCGCTCTGTCCGGCGGCCCGCACCAGACTGGTTCGCAGACCTGCCTTGCGAAACTCCGTCACGAAGATCGCTGCCGCCGCTTCGTCGAAGCGGTCAGCCCACAGTATGAAGCAGCGATCGCGCGTCTTTGGCATAATAATTTCAACGGCTGGTTGATGCTATCTATTCGATACCTTACTATACGACATCCCGGCCCAGCAGAGCTATCGTGTGACTATCATCTGGCTATCATCGCTGGCGTACTGATCGACCTGCCGCGGAGTAACTAGTGAATCTGGCAGCGGATATTCTTCATCCGAAAAGTCAATACGCCCTGGCATCGCGGCCGGCGTAGTTCACATCGACCAAAAGGGATTGGCGCGGCCATGACTTTAGAAAATGCAGACCCCCTCCTGCCAGCAGACTTCCGCAACCGCGTCCATGAGGCGCTGAAGCAATGGTACGCGGACCCCGCGGACGGCAGCGCCATCGGCGCTATGAACCTGGTGGCCTTCGAGCGGAGCCACGGCGCAAGCAACATTCGCGAGGCCGCCAACCGCGTGCTGAACAAGGGGCTGATCGCGCTGGCGATGACCAACGACGCCGGCGCGAATGTGCTGCGGCTGCGCTTTCTTGACGGCAACGCAACCTTTGTTGTGGCGAATCGGCTGAACCAGTCTCAACCGACTGTCTTCCGCCATCAGAGTCAGGCCATCGACCAGCTCGCGGCCGTGCTGGCAGGGATGGAGGATCAAGTGCGCGGACAGCGGCAGGAAACGCTGGAAGCGCGGCTGGAGCCTGTCACCTATCTGCGGCTGTTCGGGATCGACGCACATCGCGACAAGCTGCTCGACGTGTTGCTCGACGGCGCACCGCCGTGGATCGTGTCGCTGGACGGCATCGGCGGCATCGGCAAGACCAGCCTGGCGAACGCGACTGCGCGTGAGGTGATCCGGCGGCGGCTGGACGGCGAGGTAGCCTGGGTCAGCGCGCGGCAACAGCGGTTCGACCTCGGCGGCGCGGTGCGCAGCGTCGATCAACCGGCGCTCACTGTGCCCGGTCTGCTGGAGGCGCTGACGACACAGTTGCTGCCCGGCACGCCCCCCTTCACCACCAGTGAAAAGGCAGTCAACGCGCTGCGGGCTGCTTTCGATGAACGGCCGACACTGGTGGTCGTAGACAACCTGGAGACCGTCACCGATGTCGAGAGCCTGCTGCCGCTGCTGCATCGGTTGGCCGGGCCTGCCAAGTTCCTGCTGACGTCGCGCCACAGCCTGTTTGGCGAGGCGGGCGTGTTTCATCTGCGGGTGCCGGAGCTGGGCGAGCCAGACGCGTTGTCCCTGGTGCGGCTGGAGGCGGAACAGCGCAACCTGCCTGAGTTGGCTGCGGCCAGCGACGCCGAACTGCACCCGATCTACCAGGCGGTCGGCGGCAACCCGCTGGCTTTGCGGCTGGTGGTGGGGCAGTCACACGTCCACTCCCTCTCCAGCATCCTGGGTGACCTGAACGCGGCGCGTGGCACGCCAGTTGAAGCCCTGTACACCTTCATCTATCGCTGGGCGTGGGACAACTTGAGCGAGGAGCCGCGGCGAGCGCTGCTGGCTATGCCGCTGGTTACCGAGCGGGGCGGAAGCATGGAGTTCGTGGCGCAACTGAGCGGACTGGATCCGGGAGCGTTGAGCGATGCGCTGGCTGAGCTGGTCACGCTGAGTCTGGTGGACAGCCGCGGCGGCCCGCTGGATCGCCGCTACACCATCCACAATCTGACGCGCACCTTCCTGCTGGAGCAGGTGATCCGATGGCAGTAGACGAGCGGGACGCGCCCTCGCAAGGGGACTACGGCTCGATGTTTCGCCAATACGTGGTGCGCGGCGCCGAGCAGACGCTGACGAAGGTCGCCGGGGGCACGCCGATGGAGATCGACGGACGCGAGCAGGCGTTGCTGACGTTGACCTATGCGATGGATCTGCCGGAGGCGTGGCCGGTGACGCGCGATCTGCTGGTGGCGCTGGCGCCCAGACTGGAGCAGGCCGGCTACCGCGAGGAGTGGATACCCTATCTGGAGCGGGGTGTTGAACACTGCCGCGCCGCCGGCGATAGCTCGGCTGAGGGAGAACTTCTCTACCAACTCGGAATGATCTACCAGCTTCTGGGACAGTTGGATGACGCCCGCAGTCAGTACGAACGCAGCGCTGCCTGCTTTGCCCGGATCGGAGACGGGCGCAGGCAGGCACGGGCGCTCAATCGGCAGGCCTTTGCGTTTCGCTTGCAGCGGCGGTTCGACGAGGCCGCACAGACGGCAGACGCGGCCGTCAGCCTGCTGCCATTCGATGACCCGGAACGGGGCTATACGGCGTTCATTCGGGGCTGTCTCGCATGGGACAACCGCGACTGGCCGCTGGCTGTGCAGCATTACCAGGAAGCGCTGCGTGTTGCAGAGACCAGCGGCGACCTGCGCCAGATCGCGTGGAGCCTGACCAATTTGGGGCCTGCGCTGCGCGCCAGTGGGCGTACCGAAGAGGCCGTATCCTGCTACCAGCGCGCCATCACGATCCTGGGGGAGATCGATGATCGGGTGCATCAGGCAGCGGCGCGCACCAATCTGGGCAATTACTACCTGAACACGGACCAGTTTGAGCTGGCGCTGGCGCTGTTTCTCCAGGCTGAAGCCGTGTTTCGTGAGGTGCATGACCTGCTGCGGGTCGCGTCCATCACCACCAATCTCAGTCTGGTGTATCGCCAGCTTGGGCAGCCGGACAAGGCCGCGGACTACGCCGAGGCCAGCA
This sequence comes from uncultured Chloroflexia bacterium, assembly GCA_963707275.1. GTDB lineage: Bacteria > Chloroflexota > Anaerolineae > JAAEKA01 > JAAEKA01 > JACKBK01. The sequence goes on along the minus strand of CAVPPH010000011.1, from coordinate 20,485 downwards.
TCCACTTCTACCAGCAGCTCGGCGACAACGCAAGCGTAGTCAACGCAATGAACAGTCTGGCAGAAGCCTACGTGGACGCCGGCCGCGGTGCCGAGGCGGAAGCTGTGCTGGACGAGGCCTGGGGGTTGTTGCAACCCATCCAGGACGAGCCAGGCAACGCGGTCCTTGTCGAAGATCTGGATATGATCCGCAGCGCGCTTGCCCAGCGCAAGTCACACGGGTGAGCAGAGCGCCTACCCGCAGACGATTTCCTTGCATTGCGCTGATGGCGGCGCGGCTTGGCTGGCTGCATCTGCTGGCGAGGCAGCGGCCAGCGGTGCCAGAATCGAAACTACCACAAAGAGAACCAGTGAAGCGCGGCGAACAAGGCTTGCTTTCATCTCAATCGACCTCCGTGAAAACGTGAGGCCCATCGAGGTCTTGGGATCCCAACCGCCGAGGCGGTGCACGTGCGTTCCCCAATGAGCAAGGGTTGCTACTACTGATAGGAGCATACATCCAGGCATCTATCAGTGCGCCATACCGTCAGTCTCAGTGGTCGATCACGACTCTCTCACAGCCTATCACCTGGCAGTTTTCGGCTCGTTGACAAACGCAAAACCCTGCGCGATAATAGCGCCAACAGCGATCCATCGGCGGCGCTCCCGCTGCCTGCTGTCTGATACCCCTCGGATGTGCATCGGTGTCAAGGAGGACATCATGGGAAAGAAGAAGGACAAGAAGGCCAGCAAGCCTCAGGACGGCGCGACGGCCGTTGGCGAAGCGATTGCACTTGCCAGCAACGGAGCGGTCGGTCCCGATGTTCCGGCCAGCGAGCCAGTCAAGCCCAAGAAGAAGATCTCCAACAAGGAATACCTGGCAGAGTTGCGCGAGCTGCAGATCGAGCTGGTCAAGCTGCAGGAGTGGATCAAGCACGCAGGCTTGAAGGTTGTGGTGATCTTCGAGGGGCGGGACGCGGCCGGCAAGGGCGGCACCATCAAGCGCATCACCGAATGTCTCAGCCCGCGGGTTTGCCGCGTCGTGGCCCTGCCTGCCCCCACAGAGCGCGAACGGACGCAGTGGTACTTCCAACGTTACGTCGCTCACCTGCCCGCGGCCGGCGAGATGGTGCTGTTCGACCGGAGTTGGTATAACCGCGCCGGCGTGGAACATGTGATGGGATTCTGCACCGAGGAAGAGTACTGGGAGTTCCTGCGCGCCTGTCCCTCCTTCGAACGCATGCTGGTGCGTTCGGGAATCTATCTGATCAAATACTGGTTCTCAGTCAGCGACGAGGAACAGGAGCAGCGGTTCCGGTCGCGCATCGATGATCCTACCAAGCGCTGGAAGCTCAGTCCCATGGACCTGACAGCCCGCAGCCGCTGGGTGGAGTACTCGATGGCCAAGGATCAGATGTTCGCCTACACCGATATCAAACAAGCCCCCTGGTCGGTAGTCAACGCCGATGTCAAGAAGCTGGCGCGGCTCAATTGCATCCATCATCTGCTGCAGCAGATCCCGTACGAGGACCTGACCCCTGAACCGATCAAGCTGCCAACGCGCCAGAGCGAGATCGGCTACGTCAGGACGCCGATGGACTACCAGACTTTTGTGCCTGAGGTGTTCCCGAAATCGTAAAAGCCTGAATTCGAGACTTGCCAGCGCGCAGAAAATGTGCTAGAATTTCGCTGTCAATGCCTACCCTGGACCTCCTCCCCCAACCCAGGGTGGGCGTTGCTTTATTCAGCGCAACTGGCGGATTGCAGAGTCATTTGCCGTATAAAACGAAGACCCGGCGCTCGTACGAGCGCCGGGTCTTCGTTTTATGGTCCGCGGCTGCCAGCTAAGCTGGAATCAGTTCGGGCCGGACAATGCGATAGCTGCTGGTGATGGTCGCTGCCTGACGCAACATCGCGTTGGCCGAGCAGTAGCGATCTTCCGACAGCCGTATTGCCTTCTGAACCGACTCTTCCTTCACGTCGCCGACAACTACATACTCGATGTGAATGCTGGTGTAGACGTGCGGGTGTTCGGTGGCCTGCTCAGCCGTCACGTCAACGCGGAAGTCCTCCAGCGGCTCGCGCATCTTCTTCAGGATGCTGATGACATCCATGGACGTGCAGCCTCCCAGCCCCATCAGCAACAACTGCAAGGGCCGCGCGCCGCGGTTCTTGCCGCTACCGCTTTCACTCGAGTCGAGCATGATTGTGTTGCCGGTGTCGTTCTCAGCCTCCAGCAGCAGGTCCTCCCGCTGCCAGGTTACAGAAACCTTTGCCATTTTGTTTTCCTTTCGGTAGTGCTCAATCAGGTCTGCCTGTCCTGCTAACCAATGCGATCATTCCTCAGTTGCAGCAAGAGGATTGGCAGTCCTGTGGTTAATCGCCTCAGACCGCGTTCAGGTATTCGCTCAATTCCATTCGCTTGAACAACCGCTCCTCGGCGCCTGCCGGCATCGGCTCCGCCGGCAGGTCGCGGTAGAGCAATACCGTCTTACGCAGCGTATCGACCACGATCTGACAGTTCTCGCAATCAGCCATATGGGTCTCGATCTCCACGCAAAGCGCGCTTTCCAGGTCACCGTCGATGTAGTCACTCAGGCTGTTCAGGAGATCGTGGCAGGTTGTGTGGTCATGCGACTGATCGCTCATGGTTTTACCTCTTCTTCGCCGCCGGCCAGATAGCCAGCCAGGCTTTCCCGCAGTTGCAGCCGCGCCCGGTGCAGACGCACCTTCAACGCGCTTTCGCTGATGTCCAGCGCGGCCGCCGCTTCTTCCGTACTCAGTCCCTGGATGTCACGCAGTATGAAGGCTGCTCGCAGCGTCGGATTCAAGCCTTGCACCGCCGCTTCCATGACCTGCCGCAATTCGGAGGTCAGCGCCTCCTGGCTGGGTTCAACCTGCCAGTCACCTAATTGACGCGGCAGCAGGTCGCCTTCTTCCATCATCTGCGGCTCATCCAGCGAAACTGTGTCGCCGCGCTGCTTGCGCAGCCGCATCAGCGCCGCGTTGGTGGTGATGCGGTACAGCCAGGTGCTCAACTTGCTGCGGCCCTCGAAGCTGTCCACCTTGTTGCATGCGCTGATGAACGCCTCCTGCACGACCTCTTCGGCCTCGTCGCTGTCACCGACAATACGCAGCGCCACCGCGTACATCTGGCTGCCGTGGTGCTTGATCATGCAAGCGCAGGCATAGGTGTCGCCCGCTTGCAGCGCCTCAAGCAGCGCCGCTTCATCCGGGTAGATGTTAAGATCGATAGCCAATCCTGGCATGTTGGATGGGACTCCTGGTCATCTGGTTACAATTCAAACTGGGGGCTGAAACCAATTGGCGGTCGCGTGCATCGTATGGTCAGAGACAACCATCATCAACCAATCGGAGAAACAAAACGATGACACTTACACCAACGTCACTAGGCATCACCGCGGTGCTGCCATTGAACTACGAGCAGGCAGTCGCAGCCGCGACCGCGGCCCTCAAAGAAGAAGGCTTCGGCGTGTTGACCGAGATCGACGTCAAGGCAACGCTCAAGAAGAAGCTGGACGTGGACGTCCGGCCCTACGTCATTCTCGGCGCCTGCAACCCGCCACTGGCCCACCGCGCACTGAGCGCAGATCCGACGGTTGGGTTGATGCTGCCGTGCAACGTGGTGGTCTACGACAACGGCGACGGCACGACCACCGTGTCGGCCATCAACCCGATGGCTGCCATTGGCGTCGTCGGCAACCCAGCGCTGGACGAGGTTGCGCAGACGGCCACCGACAAGCTGGAGAAGGTGCTGGCCAGCCTGCGACAAGCGGTAGGCGAGCCAGCCTGATCATTTGATGCAAACACAGCACTCGGCCAAAAACCGAGTGCTTTTTATGTCCTTCGCAGCCATTGTATCATCTGGTTTGTGCACGGCCAAGAGAAGGCATAGGGCAGCTTGCGTGGTTTGGCACCTTGGATATAATTATTTTGTAGTTTTGTTTTCGTCGTCCCCGTGCCAGCTTCACTGGCCATCTCGCTATCTCACCCTATCTCGCTTGGAGGCATCACATGGATCTGCAAACCTGGTTAACTGCGAACTGGCAGCCGCTGCTCATCGGCGCCATCCTCGGACTAATCGTCGGCTGGTTGGTCACCTATTTCCCTATGCGCGGCCGGGCACAGCGCGCTGAGGCCAACGCTGCATCTCTGAACACAAAGATGGCGGCATCGGACAAGGCTGCCAAGGAAGCACAGGCCAAGGCACAGGACCTGGAGTCCGACCTGAGCGTGCAGCAGTCGCGCTACAACACCGCGCAGAGCAAGATTGCCTCCCTGCAAGGCGACCTCGACGCAGTCACCGGCCAGAAAAATGCTGTGGATGCCATGCTGCTTGAGCGGTCCGCTGAGCTTGAGAAGATGAAGACCCACCAGCTACAACTGCTGGAGGACGAGGCTACCCTCCAGGCATCGTACGACGCCCTTTCGGCAGAAGACGCTGCGACCAAGGTGACACTGGACGGCGTTCTTGCTGATCTGGCAGCGGCCAAAGTGCAGCAGGCCGAGGCGCAGGAAGCGTTGAGCAACAAGGAAGTCGCCCTCAACGAGGCCTATCTGCGGGCCGTCCGGCTACAGCGCGAGCTGATGGAACACCAGTCGCTGCTGGCTGATACACAGACCGATCTGGCAGAGGCCCGTCGCAACGTCGCAGCACTCAGCGGCATCAACTCCGATCTCGACAACAAGCTGCAAAACGCGCGCGGCGAAGTGGCCGGCGAGCTGGCGCTGCTCACCTCGACCATGCTGCGCATGAAAGAGGAGTCGCTGAACCAGGCCAACCACCGCATCGCCGCTCTGACCGCCGAACTGGAAGCTATGCGAGCCGGCAAGGCCGCAGCGCGCTGACGGGGACCCGGGAACCATCTTCAGACCCTAGCCAACCCAGCTATCGAGGAAGATATTTCCCTGGTAGTTCACCGTCCTGTGTAGGAGGACACAATGGAACAATATCCCCAACCAGTACGCGACGAAACCGAATCGACTTCGGTAAGCACGATCCTTGCCAGATCCGACCCCGCCGAAATGCCCGCCATGCGCACCAGCTTGAGCTTTCTGACCTACGCTGGCGCGGAGATGGCTGGCGCGCTACAGAAGCGCAACCAGGAATACGATGAACTGCTGGCCGTGATGTCGGCCTTTCCCCCCGAATGGATCGCGGCGGCCCGCGGCGGCGGCGAGCTCCCCGATCTGGGCGAGCTGCGCAGAGAACTCGAGGCCGCCAAGGATCAGCGCATCGACTTGCAGGCGCAACTGGCCGAGCGCGACGCGGCCCTGAGCGATCTGCAAAGCCAGTTGGATGAACAGAAAGCCCTGCTGGAAACACAGGTTGTACGGGAAGACGAGGCCGACGCCGCTGTAGCGCTCGAGGCTCGCGTCGAAGCGCTGGAAGCCGACATTGAAGCGGCGCAACTGGCGCGCGCTGCCACTGAAGATGCCCTGCGTGAACAGGATGCCGAGCTGGATGACCTGGAACTTCAGTTGTCCGCGCTGAACGACGAACTGCTGGCCATCCTGTCCGCGCCGTCGGTCGGCGAGAACGAAATGTCCGGCGGCGAGGACATTCCACCGCAAGCGCTGGCGGTCGACGCTGACGTCGTGGAAGCCAGCGCCCCGGCCGCGCAAGCTGAAGAGTCGGCCCCGGAGGCTGGCATCGTCGCTGAACCCGCAGCCGAGCCGGAAATAGATGGCCGCGATCGTCGGGCCGTCAAGCTCGGCGCGCTCTTCGCTTCGGTTGCTGCCGTCAGTGAGCGGCACCAGCAGATCGCACGGACGCTGCAAGGCACTTCCGACCAGCTTGACATGCTCAAGGGCGAGTTGTTTGCTGTCCAGTCTGACCGTATGGCGCTGGACGCCGACTTGCAGGAGAAGAACCAGGGATTGGTCGACTCTCAGGCCGAGGTCGAGACGTTGCAGACCGAGCGCGAGACCCTGACCGCCCAGATCGACGAGCTGACGGCGCAAAGCAGCACGCTCCAGGCCGACCTGGACGCAGCCAACGCATCCCTGACAGAGACGCAGGAACAACTCACCGCGCGTGAGAACGAGCTCGCCGAGATACAGCTCCAGATCGACAGCCTCTGCCAGCAGTTGGGCCTGATGGACGAGGAAGAGCCTGCCGCGGTTGACGCTGATGATGAGCAGCCCGCGGCTGACGTGGAACCGGCGGTTGACTCCGAAGCCACAGTTGCGGACGGCGACGGCGAGAAATCTGGGGACGCGAAGAAGCTGCTAGGTATTGGTGCATTGGCCGGCGGCATCAGCGCGCTTTCTGAGAAAGACAAGGCCGGGGAAGCGCAACTCGCCGAGCTGACGGCTCAGGCTGACAGCCTGACCGCCGAGAAGACCGCGCTTGAAGCGAAGGTTCTGGAGCAGGAACAGACCATCGCCGACCTCAACGGCCAGATCGAGACCCTGAACACGACCGTGGCCGATTTGCAGCAGGAGCTTGCTGCAAGCCAGGCCGAGTTGAATGATCTCAAAGAGCAGGTCGACGCCGCTACCGTCGCGTTGCAGGGGCTTGCGCAGCAAGATGAGCAGGCGGACGAGGACGATGAGGGCCGGCCGGCCGCGAAGGCTGTGGGCCTGGCTGCACTGGCAGGCGGCGCGGCGACTGCGGTCCATCGCGGCAAGGGCAAGGAAGAGGAATACAAGACCCAACTCGCTGCCTACGACGAGCAGGTGGCTGCACTGACAGGCGAGAAGACTGATCTCGAAGCAAGATCGCAGGAGCAGGCTGCCCAGATCGAGGCCCTGACCGGACAAGTTGGCGATCTGGAATTCACCCTTCAGGAGAAGGAACAGGCGCTGGCGGACTACAACGACAGCTTCCTCACGCTCCAGGGCGAGGTCAACAGCCTGGCATCCGACAAATCCAGTCTCGAGACGGCCTTGCAACTCAAGGACGAAGAGTTGGCCCAGATCCAGGCGCAGCTTGCCGACTATGAAGCGGACGCCGCGCAGGTGCAAGAGGCCGCGACACGTTCCATGGGGACGCGCGCTGTCGGCGTTGGCGCTGTGACGGCCGGGGCTGCTGCCGTGGCCGCGTTGCAAGACAAGGACGCGCAGTTGGAGGAAGCCGCGGCGCAGCTTGCCGACCGTCAGGCGCAGCTCGAAAGCGTGCTGGCTGAGAAGGCTGCCGTCGAAGAGCAACTGGCTGCGCTGGACAGCGAGCTGGAGGCGACCCGCAGCCAACTGGCTACCACAACGCCGTTCGAAGAAGCCGCGCAGATGTCCGACACGCTGGCGCAGATGCCGCCGCTCAAGCGCGGCGCAGCAACGGCAGCCGTTCTGGCTGGCGTGCAGCCCTACTTCGTGCCCGGCGTCCAGGCGCTCAACGATATCCACGGCGTCGGCCAGGCGTTCCAGCAGCGCTTCTACAAGGCGGGCATCGGCACCTATTGGGAAGTCTCGACCCTGTCCAACGAAGGGCTCCAGGAGAGCTTGCAAATCCCCGAGATCCAGATCGACCGGGTGGACTACAACGGCATTCGCTCCAGCGCCTACCAGTGGGCCAGCCAGACTGACACCATCGGCGCACTGTGGGCGGTGGAACATATCGACGACTTCGAGGAACTGCCCGGCATCGGCGCCGCTTTCGAAAAGCGGCTCTACATGGCTGGCATCTTCACCTACCAGCAACTGGCCGACGCAGGCCGCGACCGGTTGGCCGAGATCATCGACGCGCCGGAGTTCCGCCAGCCCGACTACGGTCAGATCATCGAGATCGCCCGCAGCCGGGTGCAGGCGATGAACGAAGAGGCAGCGTCTACGGCAGAAGCTGAAGCAAGTGCGGTGGTAGAAGCCGAGGTTGCACTGGAAGTCGAGCCAGAAGTCGATGCACCGGGAGCAACTGAAGTTGCGCTGGAAGTTGAGCCCGAAACAGATGCTCCAGCAGCGGAAGCTGGTGACGAGCAGTAGCTGAAACACGCGTCCTGCGTGATAATCATGAACAGAGGCTCGCTTGCACGATCGTGTGAGCGAGCCTTTGTCGTTGCGACGGGACGCCACCGGAAACTTGTTTGACAAAGGCCCGTCTCTCTGGCATACTGCCTGTGCATCGAACATCGTGCTGTCACCCGTTTGGCACGCAGACCGTCTTTTTTCCTCCAAGGCTGACAGGTTGAACAACTCATGAAGCCCGCCCCTTTCCAGTATTCTGCACCCCAGTCTCTGCACGAAGCGCTGAGCTTGCTGGCCGAGCACGGCTACGACGCCAAGCCGCTGGCCGGCGGCCAGAGCCTGGTGCCGGCCATGAACTTCCGCCTGGCTCAGCCCGGCATTCTGATCGACCTCAACGGCATCCCGGAGCTGGCCTACATTCGTCTCGGTGCTGACCGCAGCCTGCACATCGGGGCGATGACCCGCCACAGCACCGTCGAACTGGACCCGCTGGTGGCGCAGCACGCGCCGCTTTTGCACGAGACCATGCCGCACATCGCACATCGCCAGATACGCAACCGTGGCACCCTGGGCGGCAGCCTCGCGCACGCTGATCCGTCCGCGGAGCTGCCATCGGTCGCGGTGGCGCTGAAGGCGCGCTTTCGTGTGCAGAGCCAGACGGGCGAGCGCTGGGTCGACGCGGCCGACTTCTACCAGGGCCTGTTCGCCACCGACCTCGCGCCCGAGGAACTGTTGGTGGAGATCGCCATCCCGCCGATGCAGGCCCGCAGCGGTTATGCCTTCGACGAGGTAGCCCGCCGGCCTGGCGACTATGCGATGGTAGGCGTCGCGGCGGTAGTCATCCTCGACGCGGCCGGCCGCTGCGCCGAGGCCAGGCTGGTGTATCTCAGCGTCGGCGAAGGGCCCGTGCCGGCCGTTCAGGCCGCGGCCGCGCTGAAGGGGCAAACCCCGTCGCCTGAGTTGATCGCTCAAGCTGCCGAGATTGCCGCGGCCGACGACATCGACCCGGTAGCTGACATCCACGCCTCGACTGCCTACCGCCGCCAGTTAGCCAAGGTGCTGGCGCGGCGGACGCTGACACGCGCGTTCGAACGAGCAGCGTTTCAGTGATCAGAGGACAGTAATCAGTCATCAGTGATCAGAGTTTCGATCTGGCCACTGATCACTGGCTCCTGATCACTGAAAACTTGATACCGACAACCGACTACGCATCACGCATCACGCATCACGTCCTATGACCCACACCATCTCCGTCACTGTCAACGGCAAGACCTATGAGCGCACGGTCGAGGCGCGGCTGCTGTTGAGCGATTTCCTGCGCCACGAGCTGGGGCTGACCGGCACGCACGTCGGCTGTGAGCACGGCTCCTGCGGCGCGTGCACCATCCTGCTGGAGGGCGAGGCCGTGCGCTCCTGCCTGCTGTTCGCCGTGCAGGTCAATGGCCGCGAACTGACCACGGTCGAAGGCCTGACGCCCGACTGGGACACGACCAGCACCCACGCGGACATGCACCCGATCCAGATCGCCTTCCGCGAGAAACACGGCCTGCAGTGCGGCTTCTGCACCCCCGGCTTCCTGATGACGCTGACCCCCTTCCTGGCCGAGAACCCCGACCCGAGTGAGCACGAGATTCGCCAGGCCATCTCCGGCAACCTCTGCCGCTGCACCGGCTACGTCGGCATCGTCGAGGCGGTGAAGCTGGCGGCGGAGTTGCTGCGCGAGGGGGAGAGTGGGTGAGGGGGTGACAGGGTGACAAGGTGACTGACGCCGGCGTCGATTTCCTGGACATCGGGTTTGCCCTGCGCCAGTTTCCCTCTTTTCCCTTCTTTCCCTTGTTTCCTTTCGTTCCATTGACCCAGTCTACCAACCACTAATCTACCAGTTTCCCACTCCCTTCAGCCCATGACCACACGCTACTTCGGCAAACCAATTCAGACGCAACGAAGACCCGCGGCTGCTGACCGGGCAGGCGCTGTTCACCGACGACGTCAATCTGCCCGGGCATGTTGCACGCCGCCTTCGTGCGCAGCGACTACGCCCACGCCCGCATCGCGCGGCATCGACACGTCGCATGGCGCGCGGACATGCCCGGCGTGGTGGCCGTCTACACTGCCGCCGACCTGGGCGACTACTGGAAGCCCGGCCCGCTGCTGGTCTCGCCGCCGCCCATCAAGGACCTGGTCTTCAACGCGCGCACGCAGGTGCCGCTGGCCAAGGACAAGGTGCGCCACGTCGGCGAGCCGGTCGCCATCGTCATCGCCGAGAGCCGCTACATCGCCGAGGACGCGGCCGAGCTGATCTTCGTCGACTACGAGCCGCTGCCTGCCGTCGTGCGACCTGGAGGAGGCGCTGGAGCCCGATGCGCCGCTCATCCACGACGACCTGGGCAGCAACCTCGACGCGCACGTCATCCAGGAGAAGGGCGACTACGCGCAGCCGCGGCCGCGCAGGCCGATCTGGTCATCAAGCGCCGCTTCGACTACGACCGCGGCACCGCGGCCGCCATGGAGAACCGCGGCATCGTCGCCGACTGGGACGCGCGCAGCCGAGCAGCTGACCATGTGGGACACCACCCAGGCGCCGATCCCGATCCGCAACGGGCTGGCCGGCATGCTGGGCCTCTCCGAGCACCAGGTGCGGGTGATCGCCCCCTTCATCGGCGGCGGCTTCGGCCCCAAGATCATGATGTTCTACCCGGAAGAGGTGCTGCTGCCCTGGATCGCCATGCGCCTCAACCGGCCGATCAAGTGGATCGAGGACCGGCGCGAGAACTTCTTCGCCACCACCCAGGAGCGCGGCCAGATCCACGAGGCCGAGATCGCGCTGACCCGCGACGGCAGGGTGCTGGGCGTCAAGGATGTCTTCCTGCACGACGCCGGCGCCTATGCGCCCTACGGCCTGACGGTGCCGATCAACAGCCAGTGCACGCTGCTGGGCCAGTACGACGTGCCCAACTACTACACCGAGTTCACGTCGGTCTTCACCAACAAGCCCATCGTCACGCCCTACCGCGGCGCGGGCCGCCAGCATGGCGTCTTCGTCATGGAGCGGCTGCTGGACCTCGCGGCCCGCGAGCTGGGCATCGACCGGGCCGAGATCCGCCGGCGCAACTTCATCCCGCCCGACGCCTTCCCCTACAACAACGAGATCATCTACCAGGACTTCGCGCCGCTGGTCTACGACAGCGGCAACTACGAGCCGGCGCTGGACAAGGCGCTGGAGATGATCGACTACGAGCATTTCATCGACGAGGAGCAGCCGCGGCTGCGGGCCGAGGGCAAGCACGTCGGCATCGGCGTGGTCACCTACGTCGAGGGCACCGGCATCGGCCCCTACGAGGGCGCCAAGGTGACGGTCGAAGCCAGCGGCCGCGTCAGCGTCGCCACCGGCATCGGCACGCAGGGCCAGGGCCACTTCACCTCCTTTGCCCAGATCGTGGCCGAGCAGCTTGGCGTCGACGTCGAGAACGTCCGCCTGGTCACCGGCGACACGGCCGAGTTCTACTGGGGCGCGGGCACCTTTGCCAGCCGCGGCGCGGTGGTGGCCGGCAACGCCATCCACGCCGCGGCGCGTGGCCGTGCGCCAGCAAGATCCTGCAACAAGGCCAGCGAGGAGCTGGAGGTCGACGAGGAAGACCTGGAGCTGGTGGACGGCGTGGTGCGGGTCAAGGGCGTGCCGGCCTCGGCCATCACGCTGGGCGAGCTGGCCAGCGCGGGCCAACCCGCTGCGCGGCGCGGTCAAGCCGGGCACCGAGCCGGGGCTGGAGGCCACCGACTACTTCGGCCCCGAGCGCGGCGCGACCGCCAGCGGCGTCCACGCCATGATCGTCGAGGTCGATCCGGAGACGATGATGGTCGAGATCAAGCGCTACGTGGTCGTGCACGACTGCGGCACGCGTCATCAACCCGATGATCCTGGACGGGCAGATCCAGGGCGGCGTGGCGCAGGGCATCGGCAACGCCTTCTACGAGCAGCTTGCACTGGGACGAGAACGGCCAGTTGCTCAACGCCTCGTTCATGGATTATCCTGCTGCCGACCGCCGACACGTGCCGCACGATCGAGACTGGACCACGTGGAGACGCCGTCGCCGCTCAACCCGCTGGGCATCAAGGGCGCGGGCGAGGCCGGCGCGATCCCGGTCGGCGCCGCTCTTCGCCCAGGCCGTCGAAGACGCGCTGGCCGATTTCGGCGTCGAGTTGAACGAAATCCCCCTCAGCCCCAACCGGCTGTTCGAACTGGTCAGATCTGCCACGAATTAAGCGAATTGCACGAAGGCAAACCGAATTCGAGAAATTCGGGCCATTCGTGGCATAAGGAGCACTTCTATGCACATCGAAGGCAATTACACGTTTCAGGCGCCGCGCGAGGCGGTTTGGGACGCGATCATGGACCCGGCGGTGATGGGCGCGGCGCTGCCCGGCGGCGAGAAACTGGAAAAGACCAGCGACACCGAATACGAGGGCGTGATGAACGTGCGCGTCGGGCCGGTGCAGGGCAAATTCCAGGGCAAGGTGGTGATCCTGGAGGCCAGCGAGCCGGAGAGCTGCACCATGTCGGTGGACGGCCGCGGCACGCCCGGCTTCCTCAACGGCACCGGCGCCTGGCAGCTCGCCAGCGAAGGCGACGCCACCGTCATGACCTACAGCGGCGACGTGGAGGTCGGCGGCAAGATCGCCAACGTCGGCCAGCGCCTGCTGGACAGCTCGGCCAAGTCGCTGACCCGCCAGGGCCTCGAAGCGCTGGACGCCCAAATCCAGGCCCGCCTCGCGCCGCCGGCGGCAGCGGAACCCAGCGATCGCAGATGCTGAGCTTGCCGAAGCACCCGCCTCTCGCACCCCGCTCCCCGCTCCCCCGTCCGCCGCCCGCATGGCCTTCCAGACCACCAAGGACGTGGCCGGCGACCTGGCCTCCGACTACATCGCGCCCGAGCAGCAGAAGAGCCTCGTCTTCTTCCTCCTCGGCGCGCTGAGCATGCTGGCGTTTGTGGTGCTGGTGCGGTTGGTGCAGGAGAAGTAGCGCAGCTATGGCGTATCGCAGCAACGAGCCCTACAACGATCTGCCGCTTCTGCCGCCGCCGGCGAGCGTCGAAACCGCGCCGTGTTTTGCGACGCTGCATTTCGGCCAGCAGGGCATTGGCCGAGCTCAAAGGCGCAGGCAATCTCATCCCGAACCAGTCGATTCTGATCAACTCGATTCCTTTGCAAGAGGCGAGACTGAGTTCGGAGATCGAGAACATTGTCACGACGCAGGATGCTCTCTTCCGCGCGGCGGTCGAAGAGCCTGGCCGTGTCGATGCAGCAACTCGCGAAGTGTTACGCTACCGGACTGCGCTACGGCGTGGCTACGACGCCATGGAAAGCAACAAGATCAGCATCGACCTGATGATCGATCTGTGCAGCACGTTGCGTGGTGGCGAGGTTGCCTTGCGTGACCAGGAACCGGTTCTGATCGAGAACGTGGGCGCACAAGCGGTCGTCTACACGCCGCCGCGTGGCCGGGCCGTGATCGTGGCGCTGTTGCGCAATCTGGAGGCGTTTCTGCAGGAGCCGGGCGGCTTCGATCCCTTGATCAAAATGGCAGTTGCCCACTATCAGTTCGAGGCCATCCACCCTTTTGTTGACGGCAACGGTCGCACCGGACGCATCCTCAACCTGTTGTACCTGGTGCAGACGGAGCTGCTTTCAATTCCCGTGCTCTACCTCAGCCGCTACATCATCCAGAACAAGGCGGAGTACTACCGGCGGCTGCGCGCTGTCACCGAACAGGCGGATTGGGAAGGGTGGCTGCTCTTCATGCTGACGGCGGTAGAGGAAACCGCTCGGTGGACTACGGGCCAGGTGCTGGCAATTCGGACACTGCTGGATGCGACCGCAGAGCGCTGCCGCGCCGAGATTCCGAAGGTCTATTCAAAGGAGTTGATCGAGCTGATCTTCAATCAGCCGTACTGTAAGATCGGGTTTGTGATCGACGCTGGCATCGCCGAGCGCAAGACTGCCTCGTTCTATCTGCGTGAATTGGAGCGGATCGGCATCCTTGTTAGCGAGAAAAGAGGCAGAGAGATCGTTTATCGACATCCAGCACTTCTTGAGGTGCTTTCCGCATGAGTCAAGAGGTCGCTGGAAGCGGCGAGACATGTCCACGATTCGCCTTTTTATGGACACGTTACAGAAACGTGTCCATATCATGGACATATCGGACACATGGCCTGGCCAAGAGCAGCGCAGTTTCTTCTTTCTCTCCGACGCGCTGAACATGCTGATATTCGTGGTGCTGGTAAGGTTGGTGCAGGAGAAATAGAGTGGGCGTCGACTAACAAGAAATCACGACCTTCCGTGGAATATTCACAACTGCGGAATTCTACATGTCCTCTTAAGTATCGTGCTGAACAGTGTTGGGCTTTTCGGAAGCCTTTAAAGGTGGCTGATTGGAACCATTCGCTGCAAACCGTGAACTGGCTGCAGACGAGTGTTTTCCAGATCGGCGGCGGGTTTTGGCCGGCTGTTGGGTTGACGCTACCGGCTCTTTCTTAGCCAGGTACTGGTTGATTGTGTCGATGGCGTCGACCCATGTTGCGATACCCCTGATGCGGCCGCTCGGTGTTGTATTCGATCAGCCAGGCATCGAGATCGGCCTGCAACTCATCAACCGTGGCGTAGAACCTGGTGCGAAAGGCGGATCGCAGGAACTCATCCAACACCGTGAGGTTGAAGCGTTCGACAAAGCCGTTGGTGCGAGGTGTGCGCACCTTGGTGCGTCGATGCTCGATGTCGTTGAGGTCCAGGTAGAGTTCGTAGGGATGGGTTTCCTTGCCCACAGAACTCACGACCATTGTCGGTCAAGAGGGCGTCGATCGGTAGCTGATGTTTCTGGTAGAAGGGCAGGACATCGTTGTGGAGTACCGCCACAGCCGCCTCGGGACGTTTGGTCGTGTGCAGGAAGGCAAAGGCATAAGCTGCCTGAAGGTATCGACCACGGCGTGCATGTACACCTTACCCTACACCCTTGATGGTGCCCACGAAGAAGGTGTCCTGGCAGAGCAGTTCACCTGGCCGGCTGCTCTCGACGTGTCGCTCGCGAAACACCGGGTTCTGTTTCTCAATGAACTTCGGTCCCTCGTTCCGCTGTCAGCTCAATGGCCTTGCCAGCTTGCTTCTCTTCCAGCTTCAGCCAGCGATGGTAGCGAGTGGTCATCTCGTGGTCAGTGAGAATGCGCTGGACGGTTGGGCCGCTGATCCCGATCCCCTCCAGTGCCAGGTAATCACTGATGCGATCACAGCCCCAGGCGGGATGCTCCAGGCTGACGGCCAGGATCCGTTCCTCGATCTCCGGCGCTGTCGTTGCCGGATGGGAATGATGGATCGGTGGCAGGTCTCTCAAGCCCTCCATCCCGTGGGTCTGGAAGCGTCGCTTGTACTCGTAGAACTGGGTCCGTGACACACCTCGTTGCCGGCAAGCCTCGGACACGTTGCCCAGGGCTTCAGCGAGTTCCAGGACACTCAGACGGTGGTTGACGATCTTCGTTTCGGCGTTCATGCTCATAGTGCACCTCACAGATTGACGAATAACTTGCAGTCCTATTCTACATCAACTCTGTCCGGTACGATAGTTTAGAGTACATCTTACATCAATTTATAGTATCGCACCGAGAATACGTCCGCGCAGACTAATTTCGGGGATAGCCTTTTTGAGCAAACGCCCTCTTAAACAAAATTTAGGGAAGACGACATGTATCTTTCTAACATAAAACTCTGGAGATTTCGCAAGTTTGGAAGCGGCGGAGAACTGGATCTGGCCAGACCAGACCTAGATTTGTCTTTATCAAATGGTCTAAACGTTTTGATTGGCGAAAATGACTCAGGTAAATCGGCAATCATTGATGCTATAAGAATTACATTGAGAACTCATAGCTACGAATGGATTAGGATCACCGATGATGACTTCTATGACGACTCTACTAAATTCAGAATTGAGTTGCGATTTGATGATTTGGCTGACAATGAGGCAATGCATTTCACCGAATGGCTTGGATGGACCGGCGATGGCAATGATGCCACTCCTTATCTACGAGTAATCTATGACGTCAGTAGGCGCTTGGAGGACAATAGAATACTACCTTCCGATGTACGAGCAGGTGTTGATGATGAAGGATACCAGTTGCCTGCAGAAGCACGAGATTACCTAAAGGTAACTTACCTCAAACCGTTAAGAAATGCCCAAACAGAACTAGTGCCGAAAAGGAACTCGAGGTTGTCACAAATCCTACAAGGACATGAAGCCTTTAGGGTATCCGCGAATCCCCATTATTTGGTTAGTCTATTCGATACCTTTAATAGGAACATCGAGGGCTACTTTGATGGGATGGACGCACAAGAGCAAGACTTAGCTGATAAGAGGGGTAAACAACTGAAGGAGGAGATCGATGACTACATTAAAGATTTCTACGATCGCTCAAAAGATGTCAAATTTGCTGTAAGTGAAGACACTCGTGAGAAAGGAAAGCTCCAAAAAATACTCGAGAAGCTTGAGTTGTCGATTAGGCAAGTCGTCAATCCTGGCCTGGGAACTCAAAATCGGCTTTTCATCAGCGTCAGAATTGCTCCATCTAAACAAAGAAAACTGGGACGGTGTTCGCATCGGACTGTTCATCGAAGAGTTGGAGGCACACTTGCACCCCCAAGCCCAAATGCAGGTAAATAGAATCGTTGCAAAACCAAGACAGCATCCAGCTTATCTTGACAACGCATAGTCCAAATCTTGCTTCGAAAGTAAGGTTGGACAATTTAATTATTCTGTAATAACTCTACAGCCTTTCCAATGGGAAAATCGTTCACTAAGTTAGATGCTGACGATTACAAGTTCTTGGAGATGTTTCTTGATGCAACGAAAGCGAGTTTCTGGTCTTTGCTAGGGGGGTGATTCTTGTAGAAGGATGGGCTCAAGAACTTCTAATTCCCGCGTTCGCAGCGAAATTGAAGGTTAACGGAATTATAGACCAAGATCTTACTGAGGCCGGTGTTTCAGTGGTAAATGTCGGTAGTACAGCTTTCTTGAGATACTCAAAGGTATTTCTTCGGGAAACTTTGCCTGAGATGAATATTCCCGTTTCTGTGATCACAGATGTTGACATTAGGGCTTATGAAAGAATACCCAAACTAACTGGCGACGGAGCCGTCGAAAAAGATGAAAATGGAAATTCCGTCTACGAAATGCGCAAGCGGCCGGAAGAGGAAGTCAAAACGGAATCGGCGACGAAGACAGACGAGCTAAAGCGAAGTTATGACCACCAAAAGGTGAAAGTATTCGTCGCATCTCACTGGACATTGGAATATACTCTAAGTAAATCCGCTAGCCTCTCATCGTTGTTTGAGGATGTTGTAAGGCAAGTTCACCCGCGCTTGCCTAGGTTGTGTTGACATTTCGTGTTTTCTCAAGTATCGTTCACATGAGGAGGCAAGAGTGATGTCAACGTATCGAATATCTGATGAACAATGGGCGAAGCTAGTGAGCTTCTTACGTGGCCATGCACGGGTTTATGTCGGTCAAGAAGAGCAATGTCGTCGTTTCGTCGAAGGCGTCTTCTGGATAATGCGCAGTGGCTCCCAATGGCGCTTTCTGCCGCAGGAATACGGCAGCTGGAACACGGTCTATAAGCGCTTTGCTCGCTGGTGTGATCATGGCGTCTGGGAACAGATGCATACCTGGTTTGCTGGTGACCCGGACATGGAGAGCATACTCCTGGACAGCACCGTGATCCGAGCGCATCCCTGTGCGGCTGGTGCACCCAAAAAAAAGGAGGGCAGGCTAGCCAAGCACTAGGACGCAGCAAAGGTGGGTTCAGCACCAAGATCCACGCAGCGACTGACGCCTTGGGCCATTCATTGAAATTCCTGTTGACTGGCGGCCAGCGGAACGATATCACCCAAGCGCCAGAACTCCTTCAAGATCAGAAAGCTGACTTTGTGATCGCTGACCGAGGGTATGATGCCGATGAGTTAATTGACTTGATCGACCAGATGGGTGCCGTTCCGGTGATTCCGCCACGAAAAAACCGAACCGACCTTCGTTTCTACGACAGTCATCTCTACAAAGAGCGTCATCTGATCGAATGTTTCTTCAATAAGCTCAAATACTATCGACGGATCTTCTCCAGATTCGACAAGCTTGCCAGTCGCTACCTTGGCTTCATTCACTTCGCTGCCGCACTTATCTGGCTAAGCTGAAATGTCAACACAACCTAGGGACGACTTTGAGAAGAGATTGGCAGAGAAGCTAATCTTGAAAACTTTAGACAAAACTGAGGTTGCGTACACAGGCTTGCACACAAACTTACTGAAGACATGGGGGCGGATAATACAGGATTAGGAATTGGTGCAGCAAATGATACGGTCAACTATCTTATTGAGGCCATCAAATATGCCAGCGGAAATTAGGATTTCCGATGCGGATATCGAGTATGCCGAACGGGTTCTTGTACCAGGAAAAAGGTTCGATACGGAACGCAGAACTTTTATCGGGAATCTTGACACAATTGATCTGCAAGCAGTTCCTGGCAGCGGGAAGACTACTGCGTTGCTTGCGAAGCTGTTGATACTAGAGAAGTACTATGCCCCTTGCTGAAGGAACTGGAGTCTAGTAATTTCGCATACGAACTCCGCCATTCAGGAAGTCGAGAAGAAAATACGAAAGCATTGTCCGCGACTTTTTCATACCCTAACTACGTTGGGACAATTCAGAGTTTTGTGGACCAATTCTTGGCTTTGCCTTTTTATCTCCAAAAGTTCGCACAAAGACCTATACGGATTGACAACGAAATCTACGAAGAACGGGCTAGTGTCCAGTCAAGACTGATTTGATGCAAATGGATAGATGGTGTAACCTCCTGGGAATTGGACAAACAGGAGGTGCGCAATGGCAAGGAAGCAAACATATCAGGTCACGTTGTCACAGGCAGAACGAGATCATTTGACGAACCTGCTATCTTCAGGAGTAGAACAGGCGCGTAAGCTGACGCACGCGTGGATACTGCTGAAAGCGAATGACGGTTGGACCGATGACCAGATAGCGGAAGCACTGGACATAGGACAAGCGACAGTGGGTCGGATACGCAAGTTGTATGCCATGGAAGGGCTGGTGCGAGCACTCAACCGGAAACCACCGGAACGGGCCTATGAGCGCAAGATGGACGGAAAAACGGAAGCGCATCTGGTGGCGTTGGTCTGTGAAGAACCACCCAAGGGGCGGGTTCGCTGGACGTTGCGCTTGTTGTCTGAGCATCTGGTAGCGCTTGAACAGGTAGAGATCGAGTTGATATCGCACGAAACCGTGCGCCAAACGCTGAAAAAAACAAACTCAAGCCTTGGCAGAACCAGCAATGGGTAATTCCGCCAAAGGAAAACGCCGAGTTTGTCTGTGCGATGGAAGATGTGTTGGAACTGTACCATGAGCCCTATGATCCGCGGCGCCCTGTGGTCTGTTTCGATGAAGGCACGAAGCAGTTGATCGGCGAAACGCGGCTGCCACTGCCGAGGCGACCTGGAGAACCGATGCGCTATGACTACGAATATGAACGCCTCGGCACTTGCAATCTGTTCATGTTCTTTGAGCCACTACGGAGTTGGCGCCACGTCGATGTGACCGATCGGCGTACCATGATCGACTTTGCCCATTGCATGAAAGATCTGGTTGACACCTGGTATCCGGACGCTGAGTGCATTCGGGTGGTGCAGGACAATCTCAATACCCACAAGCCGGCTTCCCTCTATGAAGCCTTTGCGCCGCAAGAAGCACGACGTATTCTGGAACGCCTGGAGTTTCATTACACGCCCAAACATGGCAGTTGGCTGAATATGGCCGAAATCGAACTAAATGTTCTCAGCGGCCAGTGCCTGGATCGCCGCATTGCTCACCAACAGACCCTAAGCACCGAAGTTGCAGCCTGGGAGTCCGAACGCAATGCACGGACTGCCACTGTGAATTGGCAATTCACCACTCACGATGCTCGGATCAAGCTGAGAAGCTTATATCCATCAATTGACGCTTGACTAGACACTAGTAAGTTTATATCAATGTCTTTCGACAGATTTTCGCGTGAAACTCAAAAGCAAGCCAAGCATTATCTCGCAGCAAATGAACTATGGAAGACAATAAGATACTCTCACGTCAACGATCAGATCGTCTTGACAAACGGTTACAACGGGCGTCAGCTAGAAATTGCAAAACCAGGTAAGGCGAAGTTAAAGAACTACTCAGATTGGACGGATGACGAGAAGGGAGACATACGGAGATGGTTGTTTCAATTCAAGAAGAAACTCTTTCGGGGTGGGTTCTTGTGCTTCGATGACGCGTACTTTCTAGGATTCGAGTACCTGAGAAGTATTCCAAAAGTACAACACCTTCTCCAGCGAAGATTTCAGTTCGTCTTTGTTGATGAAATGCAAGATATGGCACCACATCAGCATGATATTCTCGACAATCTGTTCTTTGACAACGGGAACAGTATTTCCAAGCTGCAACGAATTGGTGACAATAATTAAGCTATTTTCCACGAAGGTGCTAATTATAGGGGGTTTGGGAGATCGTGAT
>CAVPPH010000010.1:0-317146 GCA_963707275.1 uncultured Chloroflexia bacterium | reverse complement strand
ATGGTGCGATCAGGCAGGTATTCTGCCATGTCCTGATACAACCTGGTTTTTACATCCGGAATCTTGGGTGCACACTCACTGATAATATCGGCATCTGCCACAGCTTGCTGAAGATCGGTACTGAAAGAAAGCCTGCCCTAGTACTTCCTGGATGTCGGTTTCTGTTGCGCCTAAATCGTGTATGTAAATATGCGCATAGGTTTGATGTGCTGTGCGGCATCTCTCCAGGCCTTCTTCATACAGGTCATAGACGATTACATCCTTACCACGAAACGCACTTTGCCATGCGATATCTCCCGCCAAGAACACCCGCACCTATAACGGTTAGTTTATTGAGTTTACTATCTGTCATAACTCTCTCCTTGGCATTGTCACATTAAGTGAAATTGGCCCAGTTTGGACGATCAACCAACAGGCTAAGTCTCTGAAATCCCTTGCGCCAACATTGGTGATTGTCCCCAATTTACGCTCAGTCGGACTTAATGTGACAACGCCCCTTCGGTTCCCGCGGCTCATTCCACCGGGATGAAATCGCCCGGTTTCCAGGTCTTGTCGAACCAGGGCTCTAGCGGGCCGTACAGGCGCAGCAGAACGTTGAAGCTACGGTCCGGGAGGGTCTGGACCCAGTTACCCTCCTTGCCTTCCGGCGGTTCCGGCGAAAACCAGACGGTGTAGCTGCCATCATTATTGGCTTCCAGATCCGGGCGCTTGCTGTCTATACCGCCGCTTTTCTGGTCGGTCTACAGGATGGAGCGTGTCTGGCCGCTATAGACCATGAAAGACCAAAAATTCTTGGCTGGAACCGGGCCGGGCAACGTACGCTGTAGGTTTTGGAGCCGTCCAGATAGTCCCCGTTCACATCCTTTGCCCCGACCTCATACACCGAACCGGCGCCCACGGGCGGCGCGGTCATCGCGGGCGTAATGCCGGTGGCGTAGTAGAAGAAGAATGTGCGGTCATCCAGAACCCGTGCGCCATTCTCTTCGAACGTATGGCTTTGGCGCTGGAACGGAGAATTCCACTGTCGGTCTTCATAGAAGAAGGTCTCGGGATCGCGTGGGCTGAAGTTTAGTGTCCGCGCGGTGGCTTCCCTATCGCCGCAGCTTCGGTCAGGATGCGCTTCATGCGTTCGTCCGGTTCAAAGGGTTCGCCCTTCTTGATGCCGACAGAGGCGAATTTGCCGACTATTTCGGGATCAAAAGCGCCGACGGGTTCTTTCTGGATCGCCTGGTTAATCTCTTCGAAGAACTCGAAATTGTTGGCGTGGACCGTGTTGTACTGAACACCCGTCAGGTCATGGAATACTTCCTCAGGTGGATCAGCAGCCTCGGACAGGGCGTAGATCTTCAAACCTTCCTTAATCCTGGCCACCGGACCTTCGGTGCTGCCATCCGGGTCGGGATTGGCGCGCAGGATCAGCCAGTGGTCATAGGTTTTGGTCCGGAAGGTAAAATGGCTTCTTCCGGCAATTCGCCGTCATAGTCATTGGGCACGATGAGGTACTTGCCACCTTCGCCCTTGTCCGGGCCAACGGCGCCAATGTCGGTCACGTATTCAAAGGCGGCATCGTCCAGAATACCCAACAGTCCTGCAGGCGCCTCGATAACGATCGGACCTTCGGAGACATCCACCTGCGCCGCAATGTAGATCGTGGTCGTGTTGGGCGTCAGCCAGATCGACCGGGCATCCATAAGCCCCGCGTGAATAGCCACGTCGTTGGGCTTCACCCCCTGATCGCGATACGCCTTCAACAGTCCCTGGATGGAAGCGATCTGGATCCCGTCCAGAAATGAGGTCACGCCACGGATCAGGTCCAGGTTGTCATAAATTTTCTCAACTGTATCCGGCTTTGGCATCCCATCGAAGAAATTCAGGGTGCCCAACGTTTCGGTTTCGACCATATCTGGCGTCATGACGTTCTGTGGAACCTTGGCCGCGTATTTCGCCATGGATTGCGGTGGGAGTTGAACATCACTTGCCAAAGCAGGCAGTGCGGTGGAAAGGGCAAATGCTCCGGCTACCAATATATGGAGCGCTCGGTTTTCGTTCATGAGAGTATCCTTACATTGGCTTGGCTGTGCGGGCCGTGCGCTGCCCGGACCAGGCTATTGTTGTGAGACCTTTTCCAGGTCCGGCAATTTCCAGCCGCTTTCGATCCAGCCTTCGGAGGGGCCATACAAACGGAAGAGAAGGAAGAAGTCTTCGCCGGTCGGTATCCAGTTGTTTTCCATGCCTTCCGGCGCTTCGGGGCCGAAATAGACATCTGCTGACCCGTCCTCGTTTACCTTCATGTCTGGCAGGTTGGGTGTCGCCAGACCAACAGGGTCATTGCCCTCCACAAAGCCCTTGGTCTTGTTCGAATAAACGATCACCGACCAGAAATCTTTGGCCGGGGTGTCGGCAGGAACGGTCAGCTTGTACGTGTCTGTCCCGGTTAGCATGTCACCATCGGAATCCTTCAGCCCCGTCAGGTAAAACGTGCCACCACCCAGCGCTTTTGGCGGATCGGTGATCCAGGAATAGGACCCGCCCGCGCGGTCGTCGATCAGCACCATCTCGTCAGTGGCATAGGGAAAGCCCAGCTGCGGCTGCCCCTCGGCAAAAGCCCATACGCCCCATTGCCTGTCTTCCCAGAGCGGGATGACGGATTTGGTGACGAAATGCTCCTGCATGGTGTCATAGGCGCATTGCAGCCCTTCCAGCATCGCATCCTGCATTTTGGCATCCGGTTCAAACGGCTGGCCGCGCACCATGTCCAGTGATGCCAGCATCCCCATCATCACCTTGTCCTGCTCCAGAACCGGTTCGCGTTGGATTATGGTGTTGAGGTCAGTGTAGAAGGTCGTGTCATAAACCGGCAGCGTGTTGACCGGGTTGACCTTCACATCGATGAATTCGGTCGGCGGAGGGTTGTCGGCCTGCGCCAGCGGATACCATTTCAAGGTCTGGGCGTAGGCTGCCTGATCGGCGTGGGTGCCACCGTTCTTGGCCACGGGCCGGAATGCAAAATGGACGCCATAGGTGTTGGACTGCAACACGATATAGCCGTCGGACGGCACGTCGCCCTCGTAACCCGGTGGCAAGATCAGATATTTGCCACCTTCACCCTTGTCCGTCCCGGTGGTGCCGACATCGGCAATAGGCACCTGCCAAGCGTTCACGATGGTGCCAAAGAACGCGGCCTTGTCACCCGCCGGAGGCACGTCAATGACGATGGGCCCGTCCTCGGTGCTTAGCCCGGTAAACGTATAGGGGGTCACGTCATTGGCTGTCAGGAAGCCGTGGCGGCTGTCCATGGGCGCGCTCATACTATCCCACAACACCAGGCGCCGCCCAGCATCGCGCTGCAACGCAAGTTCGATATCGTAGACAGCCACGGCAGGCATTCCCCAAATCGCGGCCTCACATGCGCGGCGGACAACCGTATCGCGTTGAAATCTTAGTCATTTCTGCGAAGACTGGTGTGGCGATACCCATCAAAGCCAAAGCCGACAGCATTGATACCGATCTGAGCGCCTTGATGGACATTACTCCAAGCTGGTGAATGTGTCTGCAACGCGACCATTGCATGATGCCGCATTCCAGACTTATCATTTTGTGACAACACCCGCGCAGTCACAAGGTAAGAAATCTGAGGGGTCGTCATGGGACTTCTTGTTGACGGTGAATGGCGTGATCAGTGGTACGATACCAAATCTACCGGCGGTAAGTTTGTTCGCAAGCTATCTCAGTTTCGCAACTGGATCACTGCCGATGGCCATCCAGGATTGTCAGGAACTGGTGGATACGAGGCAGAGGCTGGTCGCTATCATCTCTATGTTTCTTATGCGTGCCCTTGGGCGCACCGGACCCTTATCTTTCGCGAGCTGAAGGGTCTGCAGGAGAAGATCTCCGTCAGCGTGGTGCATCCCTTTATGGGTAGGGAAGGTTGGAGCTTCGACAATTCATTTCCGGGAGCAACAGGCGATCCGATCAATCACGAGGATAGGCTTTACGAGATCTATCTGCAGGCGGACCCGGGCTACACAGGGCGCGTGACTGTGCCCCATCTTGGGACAAGCAGAGCGGCACAATCGTCAACAACAAGTCATCAGAAATCATCCGTATGTTCAACTCGAGCTTCGATTCCGTTGGAGCTACGCCTGGAGACTATTATCCGGAACAGCGGCGGCACGAGACTGATGACTTGAATGACCGCATCTACGACACGGTTAACAACGGTGTTTACAAAGCGGGGTTTGCGACCACGCAAGAAGCCTATGAAGAAGCAGTCATTCCGCTGTTCGAGACCCTTGATTGGCTTGACGATCGTCTGGAGAGGTCGCAGTACTTGTTGGGACCGCGCATTACGGAGGCTGATTGGCGTTTATTCACGACGCTTGTACGCTTCGATCCCGTCTATGTCGGACACTTCAAGTGCAACTTGAAGCGAATTGCCGATTATCCGAACCTCGCCGGATATGTGCGTGACCTCTATCAGCAGCCGGGGGTCGCGGCGACGGTACGCCTCGATCACATCAAAGCGCGTTATTACAGAAGCCACCACACGATCAATCCGACGCGTGTTGTGCCGCTGGGCCCCAGATTGATTATTCCGCACCCCAAAACCGAAACCAGCTTATGGAGACATTGAGGGATGACTAGTTCCTGGCCCGACATTCCCTTTGAACCCTGGAAAAAGTCCTGCGCCACGCTGCACTTATGGACCCAAATCGTAGGAAAGTATCGGCTTGCACGCACGCCGTGGATAAACCATTCCTGGCACGCGACGTTCTACGTAACCTCACGTGGACTGACGACGTCTCCCATTCCCGCTGGTGCTCGAGACGTGCAATTCGACTTCGATCTCATCGATCATAAGCTAATTGGAAGCGTGACTGACGGCTCCAAGGGGTTCTTTGTGTTGGAGCCCATGTCGGTCGCTGAGTTCTATCGCCGCTTCCTCGCGTTGACAGACGAGCTTGGTGTGCGAACCAAGATCCACGGCTCGCCAAACGAAGTAGCCGACCCGATCCCATTTGAGCAGGACAAGGTTCATGCTTCCTACGAGAAAGATGCGGTAAACCGATTTTGGCGCGCACTCGTGCAGATTGACCGCGTCCTCAAGAACTTTCGAACCGGTTTTCTAGGGAAGGTAGTCCAGTCCATCTTTTTTGGGGCAGCTTTGACCTTGCGGTAACTCGGTTTTCGGGGCACCCGCGCCGCTGCACCCGGGCGGAATACCGGCCCTACCCGACGCTGTCACACTTGAGGCTTATTCCCACGAAGTTATATCGGCAGGATTTGGCCAGGCGGCGGTCCCGTTGAATACCCAGCGTTCTATTCTTATGCCTATCCCGCGCCAGAGGGCTTCTCCAAGCAAACAGTAGCACCGGGAGAAGCTTTCTTTGACGAGAAGGCGGGGGAGTTCATTTTGCCATACAGCGTCGTCAGAGAAGCATCTGATCCCGAACGAATACTGCTGAATTTCCTCGAGTCGACTTACGATATCGCCGCTCGATTGGCTGATTGGGATCGAGCATCGTTAGACTGCCCCCGCGGCCCAATTGGAATTCCACGGTCGCTTTGATAAGGCCTTTTCAGGGCATTGTCAGACTAACTAAACATGAGTTGGCTGATCACGATTGGTCAAGACACTCACGCTGGAGTTTGACGCCATTCCGCGAGTGCAGCAGCGCGGTTTTGCTTGAAAATGTCGCGGGGGTTGAGGTGGCGGTCGTGGTTGAAGTGATTGTGGATCGAGGCATGGGCAGCGGCAAATTTTTGGAGAGTTTACATGTCCCGGCATTGTCAGAGTAAATTGGCTTGAGCCGAGCAGGCTATTGATCCGCAGAACCGGATTTCGTGGCCATTGATTTTCCTGCATTTTTCCGGGTCGATCTGAGCGGTTCGATGGCCGCTCCAAGTATTTAGAATTTTGCTCTGACAACGCCTAATCATGGTCTGCTTTTAGCTCGAACCGGATACTCGTCTCCTTCCGGATTAATGGGTTCTGAGCCCAGCCAAATGTGGCCACCTAACTCTGGAGAGAACGAAGGTGCTTCTACGCCGCCGTCTGTTTTTGATCCTAGCGAGTGCCGCCGCCATCGCACAAATCGCCACGGTATCCCTTGCTCAGGGAGCCGAGCCCCTGTGGGCACACGCGCCCGATACGATCTCGTCGGAATGGAGCGCAGTGTTGTCCAAACTGGGCCAGGGACGGGACGCCAAGGTGCCCGCTCCGGATGATGTGCAAGCGTGGAAAGCACTGCAAGATGCTGACAGCGCTGCGAAAGTGGAGCATGCGGCACCGTTGGTTGAGGCTTTCAACGGCACGCTTCGCGATATCACGCTTGGCGGCGTCCCAGTGGTCGAGGTCACACCTGACAAACTGGCTCGCGACGACAAGATCGCGGTCTACCTTCACGGTGGTGCCTACACCTTCAACTCCGCCAGAGGTGCTATCGCCTCGGCGATCCTACTTGCCGATGAAACGGGTCTAACGGTCATGGCCGTCGATTACACTCTGGCGCCGCATGTCAAGTGGCAAGAAACAACCGATCAGGTCCTATCAGTCTTCGCCGCTCTTGCTGAGCAAGACCGCGGCTTCCGATATCGTGCTCTACGGCAACTCTGCGGGCGGCGGCCTCTCGGCCGGCAGCGTCTTAAAGATGCGCGATCAGGGCATGGAAATGCCCGCGGCGTTAATTCTCTGGTCGCCTTCGTCCGATATCACCGAGACCGGGGATAGCTACGTGACGCTCCGGGATGCCGAGCCGTTCTTCACATACCGGGACGTCCTCGGTCCCTCGGCGCTGGCTTATGCCGATGCGACGGACCACCGTCACCCCTACGTCTCCCCGGTTTACGGCGACTTTACAATCGGCTTTCCGCCGACCCTCATCCAGGGCGGCGCCAAAGAGATCTTCCTCAGCAATTTTGTAAGGCTCTATCAGGCATTAGATCAGGCCGGGCAGACGGTGAAGCTCGATCTTTATGAAGGGATGCCGCACGTCTTCATGGCGGCTTTGCCGGAATCACCGAAGTCAAGAGCGGCCGTCGGGAAGGCGGGTGATTGGGTGTTCCTACCACCTGCTCAAGCAATAAACAGCCGGATCCGCAATGAGTTGGTTGAGGGTACATGTTGACGTACGCTCGGGGCTCGCTGCGGTCATTCGATCCAATCGGATTAATGGGTCCTGACCCTAGATCCGATCCTGAGCGACAACCCCCGCCTACGCCAGTTCCGGCGACGCAACCCCCACCTGAGCCAACCGTCACACCTTCGCCGGCGCCGTCTGCAACCCCAACGCCGGTTCCGACGACAACCCCCACGCCAACCACGGCAGTCCCAACCATGACTCCCACACCGTTGGCGGCGAATGCGATCGCCGAACTCGTGCAGTTTGATGACTTCACGATGTACTATGCCGCCTATGGCGAGGGCGAGCCGCTAATTCTGCTGCATGCCGATCTGTCCAACTCCGATGATTGGCGACGCCAAGTGGCACTCTTTGCGCAACAGTACCGGGTGATTACGCCTGACTTCCGCGGCAACGGGCGTTCGACGGATGGGGAGGTTGACTGGAGCTATGACCTGATGGCGGATGACGTCGTGCGGCTGATGGACTACTTACAGATCGACAAGGCGAGAATTGTTGGCTGGACCACAGGTGCAGTCACCGGTCTGGAACTGGCCAGGCAGTATCCGGAGCGCGTACGAGCACTGGTGACCTACGCCGGCTGGACACGCCCGAGTGGGCTCACGGGAACCGTAGAGAAATGGATTCGAGAAGCGACGCTTGCGGAGCTAGAGAACGAAATGTCGTACGACTACAGCGAGCTATCGCCTGCGCCAGACCATCTCCCTGTCATGCTTGAGAGGACACGAGACCTGTTACTGTCTGAGCCAAACCTGGATGCAGATGCGCTTGCAAGCATTGAGCCTCCAGATTCTGATCCTTAACGGAGAGGATGAGGATCTTCTTCGTCCCGGCCATGTGCAGGCCATGGCAACTGCCATGCCCCAGGCCGAGTTCATTCTGATACCCGGCGCTGGTCATTACGCGCTGCTAAGCACTGGCTCTGGATTTGGTGAGATCGTGTTGGATTTCCTCAAGGACAAATGATGGGCAACGCTTTGTTCAAATGAAGTGACCGTTCGGGCCGTCGGTGACAGTCACTTCGAATGCTACTGAAAGGCCAGGTGAGCTTTGATGAAAGTGACTGTCACCTGGGAAATCGCCAAATGAAGTCGATTGTCTTCGTCGCCATCCAGTTCATCTGCCTGGGCATCATCGCGCTGACCGGACCGCTGATCGCGCGCCAGCCGCTGTGGCTGGCTGTAGAACTGGCCGGCGCGGCGCTGGCTCTGTGGACGCTGTGGACCTGGCGGCTGGGGCGTTTCAACGTCCTGCCCGACGTGCTGGCCGGCGCGAAACTGGTCACCAGCGGGCCCTATCGCTTCATCCGCCACCCGATGTACGCGGCGCTGCTGCTGGGCACGCTGGGGCTGGTAGGCAACGCGCCAACGCCGCTGCGGGTGGCAACGTGGATCGTGCTGCTGATCGATTTCGTGTTTAAGCTGAGCTACGAGGAGAAGCTGCTGAGCGAACGTTTCCCCGACTACCCAGCCTACCAGCAAGTCTCGAAGCGACTGATCCCCTGGGTGTATTGATCCGGCAGGCGTCAGGAAATCGACTTCTCGATGCGCCGGTCGGGGATCAGCCACATGGCAGCGACCAGCACATAGAGCGCGCACGAAATCCACGGATTGACGAACGCGAGGGGAATGGCCACGGCGTAGATGATCAGGGAGATCTTGCCCTTGGTGTCTTTGCCCAACGCAACGGCCAGGGCGGAGTCTTTGCCTTGCGACGCAACCAGCGTGCGCGCCAGGATGTAGTAGGCGATGGCTGCAAGCAGCAGCACCATGCCGTACAGCGCCACCGGCCACGACTGGAACTCGGTCTCGCCCATCCAACCGGTGGCAAAGGGGACCAGCGACAGCCAGAACAGCAAGTGCAGGTTAGCCCACAAAACGCTGCCGGTCACCTGCCTGGTCGCTTGCAAGAGGTGATGGTGGTTGTTCCAGTAGATGCCGATGAACACGAAGCTGAGGATGTAGCTCAGGAACACCGGCAGCAGCGGCAGCAGCGCGGCCAAAGTCGGCTCGTGCGGTACACCGAGCTCCAACACCATGATGGTGATGATGATGGCCAGCACGCCATCGCTGAACGCTTCCAGTCGTCCTTTGCTCATACAGATCCTCGCAGTGTTTTCATTTTCACGGGCAAGCCAAGAAACTCGCCATAGCGGGTTGCCGCCAGCGCGACCAGGTCAGCGTCACCCTGGGACAACGGCGCAAAGGGGTAAAGTTCGATTTCGACCGCGCGCGCCCGGATCGTGCGGCGCCAGGTGCCGACCATCTGGCCGCGGATCACAATCGCCGGCATGAGAATGCTGTGCCCCGCTTCCGTGTATCTTACACCATCGGCGTCGAGCAGCGCACTGCGGTCGGTGTAGCCGACCGTATATTCGTCGTAGGCCGGCAACAGCCAGGCGGACGGCTCTGCTTCATCAACAACGGCCTGTAGCGGTGACCGCCAATAGGTCTGGCCCTCGATCTCCTCCTGCACCAACTGCGACCCGGCCAGTTCCAGTCCGAGCCGCGCATCGCCTAGCGTCAACCCGGTCCACCACGCAAAATCTCGGTCGGTGGCCGGACCGTGACTGGCGAAGTAGCGGCGCGCCAACTCAGCCAGCGCCTCTTCGCGTGCCATGCTACGCGTGCCGGGAACCCATTCGTCCAGCAAGACAAAGGTCTGCTGCTTGCCCTGGCGCACACCGAAACAGATCAACCCCTCCTGCGCGAGCAATCCGAGGATGTGATACAGGCGCTGGCCGGCCGTTGCGATGCCGGCTGCCTCCAATGCCTCGCCCAGCTCAGCGCGCGTGAGCTGATTGCCTCCCTGCAACGCATCTGCAAACACCTCGCGGCTACGCGCAAACGTCGCGTCGTCCAGCCCCAGTTCGGCGTGCCGGCGCGCGCTGCCTGCGATCACCTTCGGTGTCAGCAGCGCCAGCATCCAGCGCACGTCCTCGGCCGGCACGAAATGCAGCGTGCCGCGCATCGGCCAGGTGCGCACGATCGTGCGATCCGCCAGCGCCTGCTCGACGTCGCTTTCGACGGCTTGCTTCATACGCAGCCCGACCGCCCACAGCGCGCCGAGATAGTCCTGTGCCTGAACTGCCCCCAACCACTTCACCACATCGCGGGCCGTCTCAAACCGCGCGCCGGTGATACTTTGGTTATGAAGTCGTTGCTGGATCAACGCGGGGAGATTCACAGGCTGCGCGTCCATTTAGCGGCTGGCCGCCATCTCGTACAATGCGTTGACGCTGTTCCAATTGCGTGTTGTGGCCGGCACCGCCAGCTTGCGCTCGAAGAAAGTGTTTGACAACTTGGATGTCCCGTAGCCGTCGGGGCAGAAGAGGTAGACCGCGTTACCGGCCGCGGCAAACTCGTCCGCGCAGCTCGCGGGCACTGCCAGCGCGTTCAGGGCACCTTCTGCAACGGGCTGGTAGAGGAACGTCACGTAGAGCCGTTTCAGGTCGACGTTCTCGCGGGCCACAAACGGGTTGCCGTCGATGATACGCCGGAAGTCGTCGCCGTCGCGGATGAACACTGCAACGCTGTAACCGAAGGTGCGCTCGATACCGGCTTCAATCCGTGGCGCCAGAGCGGCAACGTCGGCCTCGTCGCTGTCGAAAATGACGTTGCCGCTCTGCACGTAGCTCTGAACGTTGGTGAAGCCCAGCGAGACATACAGCGCGCGCAGGTCTTCCATCTTGATCTTCTTCTGGCCAGCGACGTTGATGCCGCGCAGCATGGAGATGTAGGTGTTCACGAAATCCTCATTTCGGTGCGTCGCTCTGGCCACGGCGCGGCTGCACGAGATCCCATTTGTTGCCGTATAGATCCTCGAAGACGACCACCGTGCCGTACGGCTCATCGCGCGGCTCCTCCAGAAACACGACACCTGCCACTTGCATCCTGGCATAGTCAAGGGCGAAATTGTCGGTATGCAGGAAGAATGCGACGCGACCGCCGGTCTGGTTGCCGACAGCCGGCTTCCTGTTCAGGGGACGCGGCGCGCGCCAGCAGCAGCCCCGTCCCGTCGCCGTCCGGGGCGACGACCACCCAGCGCTTGCCGCCGCCCAGCGGCGCATCCTCGATCAGCTTGAAGCCCAGCGCGCCGGTGAAATACGCGATAGCTTCGTCATAGTCGCGGACGACCAGGGTGACGTTGGCGAGTGTTTGTGACATCGATTGTCCTTCATTCGTTGGGATACGTTGCGATGATAGCACGCCGGTGGTGTTTCGACAACTGCGCTGGCGCTGGTCGGCGGACGCGAGAAGTCCGACTTTTGCCGAAAAAGTCGGACTTCTCAGCACACCAGATCGCCAGCCTGCTACCGGCGGCGGTTAGATTCCCAGATAGGCCTCCTGCACGGCTTCGTCCTTTTCGACTTCCTTGGAGGGGCCGTGGACTTCATTCTTGCCCTCGCTGAGCACGTAGGCGTAGTCGCTGACCTTGAGCGCCATGCGCACGTTCTGCTCCACCAGCAGGATGGTCAGCCCCTCGTTGCGCAGTTGGCGCAGCGACTGGAAGAGGTCCAGCGTCAGCACCGGCGCCAGGCCCAGCGACAGCTCGTCGATCATCAGGATCTCCGGCTCGGCCATGATGCCGCGCGCCACGGCCAGCATCTGCTGCTCGCCGCCGCTCATGGTGCCCGACTTCTGCGCCGCTCGCTCCTTGAGCCGGGGAAAGATGGTGAAGACCTTCTCCAGGTTTCTGCGCGGCGTTGGCGCGCGCCCGCTTGGGCGTCGCGCCCATCTCCAGGTTTTCCTGCACGGTCATGTCGGTGAAGAGCTGGCGGCCCTCCGGCACCATGATCAGGCCCATCTCGGCCTTGCTGGTGGCTGGGCAGCTTGCTGACATCCTGGCCGTCGAAGATGACCTGGCCTTGCCAGGGCTTGATCTGCCCCACGACGGTGCGCAGCAGCGTCGTCTTGCCGGCGCCGTTGGAGCCGACCAGCGCGGTCAAGCTGCCCTCGCTCCACCGCCAGCGATGCGCCCCACAGGATCTGCAGCTCGCCATAGCCAGATGTGACGTTGCGTACTTCCAGCAGCGCCATGTCATCCTCGCTCCTCTTCCAGCAGTCGCTCAGCCAGGTCCGGATCGCCCAGATAGGCCTCGATCACCTCCTCGTTCTGGCCTGCACCTCGGCCGGCGTGCCCTCGGCGATCAGCGTCGCCGTAGTTGAGCACGATGATGCGATCCGAGACGTTCATCACGGCGTGCATGATGTGCTCGATCATGATGATGGTCACGCCCTGCTCGCGGATCTGGCGGATGGTCTCCAGCATGCTGGTCACCTCGGTGACGTTCAGGCCGGCCAGCACCTCGTCCAGCAGCAGCAGGTAGGGACGGGCGGCCAGCGCGCGCGCCATCTCCAGGCGCTTCTTCTGGGCCACGTTCAGGCTGCCGGCCAGCAGGTCGGCCCGCATCGCCAGACCGACGAACTCCATCACCTCGTCTGGCGATCTGCTCGGCTTCGCCCAGCTTGTGCTTCTCGCGGCCGAAGCAAGCGCCCACCATGACGTTCTCGCGCACCGTCAGCTCGTTGAGCGGGCGCACGATCTGGTGGGTGCGCGCCAGGCCCAGAGTCGGCGACCTTGTAGGTAGGCAGTCCATGTGAGCACCTGGTCGCGGAAAGTGACTGTGCCTTTGGTGGGCGGATAGACGCCGTTGATACAGTTGAACAGCGTGGTCTTGCCGGCGCCGTTGGGACCGATCAGCCCCAGGATCTGGCCTTCCGGCAGGTCGAAGGTGACGTCGTTGACAGCCGTCAGGCCGCCGAAGACGCTTGGTGACGTTCTTGACTTCGAGGATCATTCCAGTACCCTCCGCAGGGTTGTGGACCGGGAGCGCAGCCAGCCGACAGCGCCCACGGGGATGAACAGCACGATGATCAGCAGCAGGACGCCAGCCACGGCCAGTTGGATATCCTTCACTTTCATGCCCAGCAGTTCAAGGTCGCTGGTCAGCAGCGTGCCGCGCAGGCTCTGATAGGCGCCGGCGCCCAGGATCGGCCCCAGCACCGTGCCCGGGCCGCCCAGCATCACCATCACCAGCAGTCTCGATGGACATGTGCAGACGGAAGGCGCTGCCCGGCTCGATGATGCCCTGCTTGAAGAAGAAGAGCACGCCCAGAATGCCGGGGAAGAAGGCCGAGAGCACGTAGGCCCAGGTCTTGGCGCGGGGCGCGACCACGCCCATGACCTCGGCCGCATCCTCGTCCTCGCGGATGGCCATCAGCCCCAGGCCGAACTTGGACTTCTTGACCACGATAGCTGGTGATCACCACGATCAGCGCGATGGCTGCCACGCTCCAGTAGACGATCCAGAGCGCCTTGGCCGGGCCGCCGTAGCCGTGATAGACGGAGAAGTTGAGTTCCATGCCGTTGGGGCCGCCCAGCGCCGGGATGTTGATCACCAGCGCCTTCATGGCCTCGTTGATGCCGATGGTCGCCAGGGCAAAGTAGGCGCCGCGCAGCCGCAGGATGGCCAGACCCAGCAGCAGGGCCAGCAAGGCCGGCCACCAGCGCCGCCCAGCAGCGCCGCCGGCCAGCAAGTTCCATGCCCAGTTCGTCGATGGCGTAGAAGCCGATGTAGCCGCCGAAGCCGAAGAAGACGATGTGGCCGAAGCTGACATAGCCGGTGTAGCCCAGCAGGATGTTCAAGCTGGAGGCCAGGCCGACGAACAGCAGCACGGTGAACCAGGTCTCGCGCCGGATGGCGCCTGCCGGTCGCGCCGCAGGCAATGACGACGGCCACCACCGCCGACGGCGATCCAGAAGCCGGGGTTGCGCAGTATTCTCATTATTGCTTCGCTCCAAACAGGCCCTGGGGGCGAACCAGCAGGATCAGGATGAAGAGCACGAACTCGAGCACCGGCACCCAGGTGGTCTTCATGAAGACCGGCACCAGGCCCTCGATCAGCCCCAGGATCACGCCGCCCAGCAGCGCGCCGAGGGGATTGCCCAGCCCGCCCAGCACCACGATGACGAAGCTCTTCAGCTCGTAGAGCCGCCGGACAGAATCGTGAAGGGCAGCGACATGGCGATCAGCCCGCCGGCGACGGCCGCCAGCATCGTGCCAAGGCCGAAGCTCAGCGCCAGCACGCGATTGGACGGAATGCCCATCAGCTCGGCCGAGGTGCGGTTGTTGGCCACCGCGCGGATGTACTTGCCCGGCCGGGTGCGGTAGAGGAAGAGGTAGAGCAGCCCCGTGACCAGCAGCGCCAGCAGCGCCGAGGTCAGCCGAGTGCCAGGAACGGTGATCGGACCGATGACGACGATGCCCAGGCTGTAGTCCACGTTGCGGAAACGACGTTGAAAAGACGGCCGTGCCGATGCCGATGATGATCATGTTGACCGAGAAGGTCGAGAGCAGGCTGGACAGATGGGGCGCGTCGATGACCCGATGCACGGCGGCCCAGTAGATGATGACGCCCAGAAGCAGGCCCAGCATGGCCGTCAGGATCAGGCCCGATGAACGGATTGAGGCCGAGCACGGTGTAGCAGAGATAGACGCCGAACATGCCGAGGGCGATGATCGGGCCGTGGGCCAGGTTGATGACGTTCATGACGCCGAAGATCAGCGTCAGCCCCATGGCCGCCAGGCCGTAGACAACGCCCACCAGCATGCCGTCGGTCAGCGATGCGAACAACTGATCAAACATGTGGTGTCCTCCAGGATACACATGATGCTTCGGATGCAGCGCAGCCTGCCGAAGACAGGCGCCGGCCAGGCGCAGCCAAGAAAGCCAGCGCCGCCAGTCAGGCCAGGATGCAAGACCCGGCTTTCTTGCGAAAGCCGGGTCTCAGATTTAGTTTCTAACGCGTGATGGGGTCCGCGGTGCGGCCGGCGGCCGGCCAGACCACCTCCTTGACCAGGTTGCCGGCGGCGTCCTTCTGCCACTGGACGTAGACCATGTCGTGGCCGATCTGCAGGCCGTGGGCCTCGGCGCCGGTGTCGAACTTGATGTGGCCGTAGAAGGTCAGCAGGTCCATCTCGTCCAGAGCCTTCTTGACGGCGGCGTCGTCCAGCGAGTCGGCGTTCTTGATCGCTTCCGCCAGCATCAGCCCGGCGACGTAGCCGCCGGCGGCGTGGTAGGATGGCTCCTCGCCGTAGGCGGCCTTGTAGGCCGTTGACGAACTCTTCACCGGTGGGGCCGGCCCACGCCAGGCCCGTCGGCGGCCGCAGCTTCGGCCGTGAACTTGGCCTGCGGCTCCCACTGGCTGGGGCCGATGACGCCCACGGCGGCGTCGCCCAGCTCGGCGAAGGTCGGCTCAGGCGGCGCGACCAGCAGCGCCACGTACGGCACGTCAATCTGCTTCTCAGCCAACTGGCGGGCAAAGGTGCTGCCGTCCTGGAAGTGGCCGCCGCCCAGGATGGCGTCGGGCGCCGACTGCTGGATCTTGTTGATGAAGGGAGCAAAGTCGGTGGTGTCCGAGTCGTAGCCCTCGAACAGCACGATCTCGTAGCCCTGTCCCTCGGCATAGGCCTTGGCCGACTCGGCCACGTCGGTGGAGAACTTGTCGTTCTCGTGGACAATGGCGAGCTTCTTGACATCGGGCGCGTCGGCCTTGAGCATGTCCACTGCGCCGGTCAGGTACTTGCTGGCCGGGGTGTAGGCCTGATAGACGCCGGTGTAGCCCTGCTTGTAGGTGTCGTCGGAGGCGGCGCCGGTGGTGATCATCACCTTGCCGTACTGCTCGGCGATGACCGATGAGGCCGAGGTCAGACCGCTGGAGTAGGGGCTGATCAGGAAGTCGGCGCCGTCCTCGGTGGCCAGCCGGGTGTAGAGTTCCTGCACGCGCTCGGTGTTGGACTCGTCGTCGTAGGACTTGCCCGTCAAACGTGAGCACGGTGCCGTCGGGCAGCGTCGATGCCGCCGGCATCGTTGACCTGCTTCATCCACAGGTTGAAGCCGTTGACCTGGCGGTCCGACTCGACGTTGTACTTGCCGGTGTTGGAGGCGGTGTAGCCGATGAGCACTTCCTGGGCGCTGGCTGCTGGCTCCGATGCCGGGCTGCTGGTATCGGCAGCCGGCTCGCTGGCAGTGTCAGCAGGGGCAGATGCAGGCGCAGGCGTGGCGGGGCCAGCGCAAGCCGCCAGAAGAACCATGATCAATAGAACCGAAGCGAGGATGGTCAGTCGTTTCATAGGGGTCACTCCTTTGTGATTGGTGAAAAAGACGGACGACGGTGAGATTGGTAGGTGCAAGTACCCAAAAAGTGCCCTATTATAACACGGGTTCAAGGGGCCGAATATGACATGTATCATAAGAAATGCCAATTAACGACCCAATTTCCGCTAGAACAGCGAGATTCCCAGAACGCGAAAAGCCGGCTCCCGCAAGGAGCCGGCTTCGACAGACTGGTTTGTAGGAGCGACTTCAGCCGCCTCCGGAGGCGGCTGAAGTCGCTCCTACAAACCGTCGCTTGATCACTGGATCTGATAAGGCTCAGCCAACAGCGCGTCGATGACCCGTTCGGTCTCGGCGTAGCCGCCTTCGCCGATGTGTGTGTAGCGGATATTGCCCTGCTTGTCGATCAGGTAGATGGTCGGCCAGTAGCGATTGTTGTAGGCTCGCCACGTCTGCCGCTCGTTGTCGATGGCGACCGGATAGGGCACGTCCAGCCGCACCAGCGCGTCCTTGACGTTGTCCAGATCGCTCTCGTAGTTGAATTCCGGCATGTGATTGCCGATGACGACCAATCCTGCGTCCGTGTACTTTTGGTGCCATTCCCTCAACGAGGGAATCGTGTGGATGCAGTTAATTCAGCCAAAGGTCCACATATCCAGCAGCACGACCTTGCCGCGCAGCTCAGCCAACCGCAACGGCTCGCTGTTCAGCCACACCTCGTTGCGCAGCTCTGGCGCACGGCCAAGGCTGGGCAAGCCATCCAGCACCCACTGCTGCTCGTCGGTCGGCCCGGCTGCTTCTTCCACTTTTGACTCCTCGACCGGTTGCAGCTCAACGGTCGCGACGACCTTCGCCGGCGTTTCCACCAGCAGCGGGACCGCTTCAGCAGGCTGTTCCGTGGCCGTTGCTGCCTCCCCGCTGATAGGCCCGGGCGCGACAGTCACCGTTTCGACAGCGACCGCGGGAGAGGTCTCAACCACGACTGGCGGATTGTCCACAGCCGCTGGCCCGGCCGTCTCTGGCGAAGCCGGCAAAGCACAGGCAGTCACAGCCACCAGCAGAATCAACAGGCCAGCGCCTGGGCGTGCAAAATTCCTGATCATCCAACCACCTCCATCATGTTCATATCGACACCAATCAGGCCGGCGACGCTTGCCAGCTATCAGTCTGTCCGTTACAATAGAACCACGCAAATATTAAGCAACTCTTACAGCGGCAATTGCTTAAGGGTGTCGTAAGAACTGGCTGGTAGACTGATTGGAGTTCGAACCGGCGAGACAGGAGCATTGATTTGAGCGGACAGCACATTCTGGTTGTTGATGACGAACCCAGCATTCGCGAAGTGGTCAGCCTCTATCTGCGGCGGGCCGGCTACACGGTCACCATGGCAGGCGACGGCCAGACGGCGCTGGACGAGCTGACGAACGCAACAGTTCGACCTGGTAGTTCTGGATCTGATGCTGCCGCACGTGGACGGGCTGGAGATCACCCGCCGGCTGCGCAGCGACCGACGAGACACCGATCATCATGCTGACAGCCCGCAGCGAAGAGACCGACCGCATCCTCGGCCTGGAGCTGGGCGCCGACGACTACGTGACCAAGCCGTTCAGCCCGCAGGAGCTGGTCAGCCGCGTGCGCGCCGTGTTGCGCCGCACCCAGCGGGCCGCGCAGGTCGCCGGCGAGCGCCCCCTGGTCTACGACAGACCTGACGGTCGATCCGCAGAAGCGGCTGGCGCTGGTGCATGACCAGGAGATTACGCTGACGGCCCGCGAGTTCGACCTGCTGTGGACGCTGGCCCGCCACCCGCGCCAGGTGTTCAACCGCGATCAGTTGCTGGACCTGGTGTGGGGCATCACCGAGTACATCGATGCCAGCACAGTGACGGTTCACGTCCGCCGGCTGCGCGAGAAGATCGAACCGATCCATCCAACCCGCGCTACATCCAGACTGTGTGGGGCGTGGGATATAAGTTTGAGCCGTAGTGTGCGGTCAACTCATGAACGACACCCTTGACCCTCCACCTACATGCCTCGCCGGACCCTGTCGCTACGTTTCATTGGCGGCGTGCTGCTGGCGCTGGGGCTGGCAATGCTGGCCTTTGCGCTGATCATGCGCCCGCCCAGCGCAGAGATCCGCGCCATGGCGGTCTTCCTGTCCGTTACTGCGCTGGTCTCGGTGGCCGCCGGCTACGGCGCGTACCGGCTGGGCTGGATCAGCCGCTCGCCGCGACTGGTATGGTCACTGCTGGCCGGCTACATCCTGGCGACCCTGCTGACCTTCCTGAACGTCGGCTTTTCGGCGCGACTGATGTTCGCCAGCCCGCACGACCTGTCGCTGGCGGCCGTGCTGTTGGCTGTTCGCCGGTGGCATCGCCGTCGCGCTGGGCTACTTCATATCGGCGACGCTTACCGAACGCATCGAGCGCGTAGCATCGGCGGCCGCGGCAGTGGCCGAGGGCGACCTGACCGTACGGGTGCCGGTGTCGGGCAACGACGAGATCGCCGACCTGGCCCGCGCCTTCAATGAAATGGCCGACCGGCTGCAAGAGGCGGACCACAAGCAGCGCGAGCTGGAGCAACTGCGTCGGGACCTGGTCGCGTGGGCCGGCCACGACCTGCGCACACCGCTGGCATCGACCCGGGTGATGATCGACGCGCTGGCCGACGGGCTGGTGGACGATCCGGCGACCGCCAAACGCTACCTCCAGACTTCGCAGCGCGACATCAAAACCCTCTCGTTGCTGATCGACGACCTGTTTAACCTGGCGCAGATGGACGCCGGCGGGCTGAAGCTGGAGCGCCGTCCCACCGCCATCTCCGATCTGATCTCCGACACGCTGGAGTCCTTCGCGGCGCTGGCGGTCCAACGCGAGGTGTCGCTCAGCGGGCAGGTCGAGGCGGGCGTCGATCCCGTCCTGGGCGACGGGCAGCAGATCGCGGCGCGTACTGTCCAACCTCGTCAGCAATGCGCTGCGGCACACCCCGCCCGGCGGCCAGGTGCAGGTGTCCGCCGCCCGCGCCGGTCAGTGGGTAACCGTGCAAGTTGCCGACAGCGGCGAAGGGATCGCAGCCGCTGACCTGCCGCATGTCTTCGACCGTTTCTATCGCGGCGAGAAGTCGCGCAGCCGCGCCACCGGTGGATCGGGCCTCGGTCTCGCCATTGCCCACAGCATTGTTGAGGCGCACGGCGGGCAGATTTGGGTGGAGAGCGAGCAAGGCAGCGGCGCCCGCTTCTTCTTCACTCTGCCCGCCAGCTCCCGCTAGGCCCATTGCTCTGACCGGTCTCCGACCGAGCCTGTCCACCACCAGGAAGCGCCCTCATGAAACTCATCATCTTCTCCGACCTGCACGCCAACTGGGAGGCCCTGTCAGCACTACAGCGCGTCGAGAGCCAGCCGGACGCTGTGCTGTTCCTGGGCGACATCGTCAACTTCGGCCCGGACCCAAAGCGCTGCCTGGACTGGGTGCGCGGCAACGCGACGGCGGCGGTGCGCGGTAACCACGACCACGGCGTCGCATTCGGCGGCGAGTTGGGCGTCAATCCAGGCCTGCTGGCCGAGTACCGCGCCATGCGCGACTTCACGCAAAGCGTGCTGCCGGCCGCAGACCGCGCCTGGCTGGGCGAACTGCCCTTGAGCCAGACCATTGAGCTGGACGGCGCACAGTTTCACCTCGTCCACGCGATGCCCAGCGATCCGCTGGCGCGCCGGCTG
Source organism: uncultured Chloroflexia bacterium (assembly GCA_963707275.1). GTDB lineage: Bacteria > Chloroflexota > Anaerolineae > JAAEKA01 > JAAEKA01 > JACKBK01. The sequence goes on along the minus strand of CAVPPH010000010.1, from coordinate 297,172 downwards.
TCGCTGGTCAGCGGGCGCCAGGAGGAGTTGGAAGCCGAGGTGGCGCAGCTTTCGCCCCGTCCCGACGTGCTGCTGGTCGGCCACACGCATCTGCCTGGCATGCGCAAGGTGGGCGGCACGATCATCGTCAACCCCGGCAGCCTGGGTCAGCCGCGCAACGGCATCCCAGACGCCACGTACGCCGTCTGGCGCGATGGCGACCTGCAGATCCATCACCTGCACTACGACCACGATGCAACCCAGCGCAAGCTGATGATGCTGCCCGTGGACCCGGACGTCGTGGACCGGCTACAGGAGATACTGGAGACGGGCAGCGCGTGACACAGGCTTGGTATGAACTATTTACACCGACTGGCATCAGAAAGGACTTCTCGAATGTACAACCTGTCAGGCAAGGTTGCAATCATCACCGGCGCCTCACGCGGCATCGGTGAATCCATCGCCGCTGCCTTCGCTCAGGCGGGCGCATTGGTCGTGCTTACCAGCCGTAAGCCGGAAAATGTCGAGCCGGCCGCGCAACGCATCCGCGACGCGGGCGGCCGCGCGCTGGCCATCGCCGCGCACGCTGGCTCCGAAGCCGACGCCGTCATGGTCGTCGAGCGCACACTGGCTGAATACGGCCGGCTGGACATCCTGGTCAACAACGCGGCCGCCAATCCCCACTTCGGCCCCATTCTCACCGCCGAGGGCAGCCACTGGGACAAGATCTTCGAGGTCAACGTCAAGGGCTACTTCTTCATGGCCAAAGCAGCCGTGCCGGCCATGCAGCAGGCCGGCGGCGGCAAGATCATCAACATGGCCAGCATCGCCGGCATCAACCCCGGCCCGATGATGGGCATCTACAGCACCAGCAAGGCCGCTGTTATCATGCTGACCAAGGCGCTGGCGGCCGAGCTGGCCGGCGACAACATCCAGGTCAACGCCATTGCCCCCGGCTTCATCAAGACGAAATTCTCGGCCGCGCTGTGGACCAACCCCACACTCAACCAAGTCATCGAGCGCGCCACGCCGCAGGGTCGCATTGCCGAACCGGACGAAGTGACCGGCGCAGCCCTCTACCTGGCCTCCGACGCGTCGAGCTTCACCACCGGCAGCGTATTGGTCGTGGACGGGGGGATTACGCTAGGGACGATCGGATAACAGCGGCAAACGACGGAAACGGATGCTACTGGGCTGCACCGTCAGCGCAACTCCCTGTTCCAGTTCATTACTCCAAGAAGCAAGTATCACTTGTAAGAGATCGACGATCGCGGGGGCCTTTTGTCTCTCAATTCTTATGCGAATCACCGAAGGACACGATGCTCCAGAAAGAGCGAGTAACATATGGAAGTCCGCATCCAGCGTGACAACAACACGATCTTCTTTGTTCGCGTGCTCCAAGATAGCGGCGTCTGCGGCTGTGGCCAGCCCGACCTCACCCGCATGTACTGCATCAACGCCTGCTTCACGTAGAAGCGACGCGGCCGAGCGGGGTAGTCCCTGGTCAAGCAGCAGTTTCATAGGTAAACTCTACAACTCGGTCTTCCACGGACGCAGCGGCGTAAAGCAATGCCTGGCGAATATCCTCATCGTCCAATTCTGGATACTCGTGGTGCAGTTCAGCGCGATCTTGATAAAGGGCTAGGATCTCCAACACCCGTCTGACGGTCAACCTCAGGTCGCGTATACAAGGCTGTCCATTCATTCTTGCTTGGTCTACCGTGATGCGATCTAGATACATGAGTGGCTCCAGTTTGATCCTCTTTGTAGCTTGTTGTGGTCATTTACATTGTAGCACACGGAATCCGTATCTGCGACTCGCCTGCGCGATTTTCACGTCCTTTCGAACGGTTCCCCGATCTGTCCCAGGGACCGTCAATCCGGTTTCAGGTTACGACGCACCACCTCAGCAATCGTCAACCCGTGACGCTCCATGAGCTGGTCGTTGATCATTTGTAGCTGCTTGCGCGGGTTGAAAAACGCCTCGGCCCAGCCGTAGCCAGCGCAGGCGGTGTCGGCGATCGTGTTGCCGTCGCCGTCGGTTCCCCACCAGTCGCGGTACAGTTCCTCCAGATCGGGGCGGATGTGGAAGCCGGGCTGCGGGTAGTGCGCGGAGTAGTAATAATCGGGCGGCAGCGCGTTGAGCAACGTCTCGAAGACATGCACGCGGATGCGAAAGCGCGCCGGGGCATAGAAAGCCAGCCTGGCCAGTCCGCGCAGTGTCGCAAACGGGGCCACGATCTCGATCTGGCCGATGTTGTCGAAGCGGCGGCCAACGTGGCTCAGCACGCCCAGCATCACGATGCCGCTGGCAATGCTGTCGCCTACCAGCGCCAGCCGCTTGCCTTCCCGCTGACGGGGCGAGATATCCTGATCCTTGAGAATCGTCGTCTCCACCCGGCGGTGGTAGCGCGGCACGGTCGGGTCGAATACGTGATGAGAGTTGAGGATCGCCTCGTCGCAGTAGTACCCGGCGGTATCGAACAGCGCCTCGGCCATCTGAAATTTGGCGCCCTCGCGCAGCACCGGCAGGATCACCACCTCGTCCTGGGTACAGACATCGATAGCGGCGCGAATCTGCGGCGACGACATCGCGTCGCGGATGGCCGGTCCGACCAGCTTGGTGCGTGGCGCGCCCAGTATTACCTGGCCCGGCAACGCGAGGCGCGCCGGCGCAGGGGATGGCAACGGCAGGTCAAGCAATTCGAATAGATGCGGCCGCACCGCCATCTGGTGCAGATACATGAAGCCAGCCGTGGCGGGGCTGTGGGTCAGCACCAGATCAAGCTGCTGGCCACTTTGCAGCGCCAGCCGGCCGCTGCGATAGACGGTGTCACCCGATGTGGAGTTGCCGGGGGTGTTTTCCAGCGTCAACTCGCCCAGGATGCGTCCGTGGGCGTCGTCGGCGTAATCGATTGGATAGGTGAACATGGTTTCCTCATCACGAACCGCTTCAAGAAGTGACAGTCACTGCGGCAGTGACTGTCACCTAAGTCGTACTTCCCAGCAGAAGCGCCGGCGCGTCCGGCCCGCCGTCACGCCGAAGCATGTGCAGCAGCGCGTCCAACTCGACCGCGGTATGCTTCGTGGCTGCGGTCACGGCATACGGAAACAGCGGCCCGCGGCCCGGGTGATCCAGATTCATGGACTCGTGGTCGTTGGGCGGCGTCAGGTGGCGTGCGTGCCAGCGGCCATACAGCGGCACGCGGCACGCAAGAAAGTGGACGGCGCTTGCGTTGCCGGAGATCAAGCCCGGTACGACCAGCGGATTGGGGCAGATGTCGATCTGGTCGGGGGTCGTCCGGTCGAGTTCGCCGTGCTGCGCGACCCAGAGCGCCGTCCAGTTGGAATGTGCGTAGAAATCCTGGCGCGTGTGAGACAACCGGCCAAACGCATCCAGCGCGCCCTTCCGGTCACCGTGCGTCAGCAGCAGCCTGACGGCCAGCCGGCGCTGTTGGCTGATGTAAGCCTGGGCCTCGCGCAGCGCGCCACCGTCAAAATGCAGTTCGGGATGCAACACCAGGTTTTGCAGGCGATCCTGGCTCAGATTGGCGCGGATGATGCGGCGGAAGTCGGTCTGCACGAAGTGGTCGCCGACGGCTGCGCGCGTGATTTGGACGTGGTACCTTGCCTGCATGATGCCGCGCCGTTCAACTGTTGGAACAGGTGGCCTGGTAGGGCAGATCGCCGAGATATTGCTGCCATTCCTCGGCGCTCAGATTACGGTTGGCGATGCCGCAGGCGCGATCCTCCCAGCGCTGGGCGATCTCCTGTCCAACCCGCCATAGGGAGATAGTGCCGGCGTTGGCGAAGTTGGCAATCGCGACCTGGCTGCCGTCGGGGCTGAGCGCGAACTGCTCCGTTTCCAGGCCGCCATGCAGCGGCGGCGCCAGCGGCTGGCGAGTTGCAACGTCCCATAGGACTACGGTGGCGGCGCCGTCAGCGGTCAGCATGGTTTTTCCGCCGTCAGCCGGGTTGAACACGACGCACCAGATCCCGGCAGAGTGCCCGGCCAGCGGCTCGCCCAACGGCTGCATGGTTGCGACATCCCACAGCCGCACGGTCTCGTCCAGGCTGCCGGTCGCGACGGTCTTGCCGTCGGGACTGAACGCCAGCGTTGTCACCCAGCCAGTGTGGCCGGTCGGCAACACGCCCAGCGCTTCGCCGGTAGCGGCATCCCAGAAGCGCACGGTCGCGTCGACCCCGGTGCTGGCCAGCAGCTTGCCGTCGGGCGAATACGCGACAGCCATAGTCCAGCCTTCGTGGCCCGTCAACGGTTCGCCCTTGAGCGACATACTGGCGACATCCCACAGGTTGACCACGCCATCGAACCCAACCGACGCCAGGGACTGGTCGTCCGGGCTGAAGGCAAATCCCAGAACGACACTGCCATGTGCCTTATTGGCAGGCGCGACCTGCTCACCGGTCTCAGCATCCCAAAAGACCACGTCGCCGGCGGCGCTGCCGGACACCAGCAGCTTGCCGTCGAGCGAGTAGGCCACGGCGATGACTGAGTTCTGGTGGCCGCGCATCGGCTGGCCGATGGGCTGGCCCGTGGCGCTGTCCCAGCGCTGTACAGTAGTGTCGAAGCTGCCGGACGCGAGGGTGCGCCCGTCAGGGCTGAAAGCCAGCGCACGCACGGTGTCTCCGTGGCCCATCAGCTGGCGGAATAGACCAGTCTTCCAGACCATTATCGTGCCAAAGGCATCGCCGGAAATCAGCCGTTGGCCGTCCGGTGTGAAACGAAGAACCCGTACCCAGTTGCCATGTCCAATGTCCGGAACCGCCAGCGGCGCGCCTGTAGCCACATCCCAGAGGAGTATTTTGCCGTCAGTGCCGCCGCTCGCCAGTATCTTGCCATCCGGCGAGAAGGCCAGCGTCAACACCCGTCCATCGTGCCCTTCCAGCGGCGGATGCAGCGGCTGGCCAGTTGCGGCGTCCCACAGGATGACGAGACTATCGAAAGAGGCTGTCGCCAGCACACTGCCGTCAGGGCTAAACTCCACACTCTGGATCGACCCGGTATGACCGTTCATCGGTGGCGCCAGGTCCAAACCTGTCACCAGGCTTTGCAGAGTGATCGTCGTCTCATTTTTGGCAGCTACTTTGTCGCCCGCTTGACTGAGCGCCATTCCATTCGGTGAGGACAGCGCCACTCTCCCAGCCACTACTTCTTCCTGCGAGGTCAAATCCCAGAGCCGGCTGCTGCCGTCACCCGAAGTGCTACGCAGTGTCTGCCCGTCCTGGCTGAACATCAGGTTATTGATCGACTCCGTGTGACCCGTCAGTTCGCCCAATAGCTCGCCCGATATCGCGTCCCAGAGATAGATCACCCCTGCGAGGTCACCAGATGCCAGCACCTTGTCGTCAGGGCTGAAAGTCAAAGCACTGATGCTCTCGCCGCGTTTGCTTGGCAGGTCAGCGATCGCCCGCTCGTCTGCCAGACTCCACAACTTTATGGCGCCATCGTCCGAGGCTGAGGCCATGCTTTGGCTGTCATTGCTGACAGCCAAAGCATATACCGCGGCCTGGTGGCCAAAGAGGTGGGTTTCTACCAGCGGGCTGACGTTCAGGTTCAACATCAGGTTGCGCCGGTCGTCGGGCAAACTGCGCTTCAGCGCTTCGTCGGCCAACAGCATGGCCAGATCCAGCCGTGTGTCGGTCAGGTTGATGGCCTGGGCGGCCAACTGGCGCGACAGTGAACGCTCAGCCTGCTGTTCAGCATTCTGCTGCTCTGCCTCAGCCCTGGCTTCTGATTCCTGCGCCTCCTCCGTCTTCTGTTCGGCCACGGCTCTCTGCTCGGCGGCCACGCGTTGCAAGTTCCAGGCTGCGAGCCCGCCAAGCAGTGCCAATACGGTGACCACCGCCAGCCCGGTGACCAGCCAGCGCAGACGGCGGTTAGAGCGCGCTTGAAGCTCGAAACGTTGGTGCTCCAACTCCGTCATGATCTGCGCCTGCTTGAGTTCATGCGCCAGGCGCGCCTCTTTCTCGGCTCGCTCTTGCTCCTGTTGTGACAGGCTTTCTGCGACGAACTCGGCTACGTCAGGACCGATATCACCGGCGCGGTTGGCTGTCCAATCCAACGCCTCGGCCAGCGGTGCGCCGCGCAGCAGCGCCCCCGGATCGTGTCCAGTCGCAGTCCACTGCGCCGCAGCTACACGGGTGCGCTGGTGCCAGAGATAGAACGCCCGATCGGTATCGATCCAGCCGCGCAGCAAACCCCACCGTTGGATCAGCGCTTCGTGAACGATCTCCGCCAGTTCACGCCCGGTCGAATCGCGGTCGGTAACTACCAGACGGGCGTCGGCCAGCCGCTGAACGGTGGCCCAGTCTCTGGCGTCAAAGTGCTCTCGGGTGACGGGGCGGCGCGTATCCTCGGCGTCCACGCCGGGACGCACCATCTGGGTGAGCACCCGGCGGGCTGCCTGCTTGTCCTCGTTCGCGAACGTGGCATAGATGTCGTCGGCGTAGCGAGTCAGCGCGCCCTCGACGCCGCCGATCGCGTCGTAGTCCTGGTGGGTAAGCTGCTGGTTCTGCTGGCGATCCCAGAGTTGCGTCAGGCAGAATTGCAGCAGCGGCAGCCGGCCGGCCTCGTTGCCAACATCGCCCAGCAGCCGCGCGACCAGACCATCCTGAAACTGAACATCCTGCGTGCGCGCCGGCTGAACGATGGCCGATTGCAGCTCGTCGTGGTTCATGGGACCGAGAACGACCGTGCTGCCCTGGAGCGCGTCGGCCATGGGTCGATGTGACAGCAGCTGCCCCATGAAGTCTGCCCGCAGCGTGATCAGCACCGTCAACCAGCCCGCCGGGTTTCCAGAGTTGGCATCGGCCGACAACAGATCGAGAAATGCCGAGCGCTCCTCCCCGTCCTGGCACAGCGTGAAGAGTTCTTCGAACTGATCGCAGACGATGAGCACCCGCCGGCTGTCCGCAGGCAGCGCCTGCTCCAAGAGGCTGCGCAGCGAAACGCGGCCCACCTGCATGTCCTCAGCCAGGTCATCGAAGTGCAACGATTGCCCCAGCTTGCTCTGGTCGTCGGTGGACAGGGCCTGCGCCAGCGATGCTGCCAGCGACCGGATGGGAGACGGACCGGGCCGCACCTGGCAGATCAACCAGGGTGGTTTCGTGTCGCTACCGCCGCCAGAGAAGTCCTGGCGCGCCTCCTGAGCAAGCTGATGGAGCAGGCCGGCATGGATCAGCGATGTCTTGCCGCTGCCAGACGGCCCCACCACTCCCACGGCCGCGCTGCGGCTCACGACGTTGACCAGATACGAAGTCATGACCTCGCGGCCGTAGTAGTCGGCGGCATCGCCGGCCACAAATGCTTTGAGGCCCTTATATGGGTTCTCCAGCGCACTGGCTGCCATGGCGACCTGGCGGTTCAGCCCACCGGCCAATATTTCCTCGTAGAGCGCCTTCGTCTCCTCGCCCGGTTCGACGCCCAGTTCGGTGCGCAACGTCTGGCGGCAGCTTTCGTACTGCGCCAGTGCAGCCGGACGTTGCCCCGCAGCCGCCAGCACAGTCATCAGTTGTCGGTGCGCAGCCTCCCGCAAACTGTCGATCCCAATCTGTTGGCGGGCGTAGCGTTCGGCCGCCGGCAGGTCTCCCTTGGCAATATGATAGTGAGTGAGGGTGTCCAGCGTGGCCAGCGCCTGCTGCTCGCAACGCTGCGCCCGTAGCGTTTGCCAGTCATCGAACGCCGGCGCGTCCGCCAGCGACAGGCCGGCGAGAAACGGGCCGCGATACAATTCGACAGCCGTGGAAAGACGTTCGATGCACGCGGAGCAGTGGGTAATCGACCGGTGCGGGTGGGCCGACGAGAGAGCCAGCAGCCGATCAAACTCGAGAACATCGACGAACGTCGTCCCGCGGTCGGCTGTGAAGAATGCCTCGTGCCAGTTGGTCGTCAGCACTGAAGCCTGGTCGTCACTCAAATTCAACGGCGCAAGAATGGTACGCAGGTTGGCGAGCGCCGAGCTGAGGCTGCGACGAGCCGACCGGTCGTTGAAGTCGCCCCAGAACAGGCTGGCCAGCGACTCACGCCGGTGGACGCGATCTGACTCGACGGCCAGGTACGCCAGCAAGGCGCGGCTCTTGTCTGAGCGAAAGCTCGTCAACGGCAGGTCGTCGAGATGGGTCTGAAAAGCGCCAAACAACTGTAATCTGAGACGCGTCATAGGCTCATGATCCCGCGGGCAAGAAGGCATGGGCTCGCGCCCGATTGAAGGAAAGACAGGAATTTCAGGATTCGGGCAGATTGTCCCGAGAACTACCCCGATTCGTTGCACTTTCGTTGCAAGTTCGTGGTATGGTGGCAGTGATCCGGTTGCTAGGCGAGTGTCACCGTCGGCTTGGAAGCACAAACAGTGGAGCTTCCAACAGACATTTGGCTGCTACGGCCCACAATCGTGCATGTCCTGCCAAAGGTATTATGCAATTGCGTGGTGATAATGCCAAATGCCGATCTTCCCTGCATATGCTAGGGAGACGCTTCTGCGGAGCACTTGTTTAATTTGCATCAGCGGCGGCCGCCACTTTGCCGAGGGGGAATCACTTGGGCAAGAAGGCGATACTAGGCTGCGTAAAGGGGTAATGGCCGCCTTGGTGCGTTAGGGGTCTGGCGACCTCGCCAACCCGGATCAAAAAGGACTGCGTTGGGTGCATGGGGGGAGGCACTCAGCGCAGTCCTGATTCACAGGCCAGCTTGCAAATTACTCCGCCTGACCGACCAGATACACGACCGTCACACCATCGCCGCCTTCGCCCGGCTCGCCCTCGCGGAAGTTCTTGACCAGTGGATGCTTGCGCAGTTCGTTGCGTACGCCGGTCCGCAGCGCGCCGGTTCCCTTGCCGTGAATAACGCGCACCCAGGGCATCATGCCAAGGTAGGCGTCGTCGAGATACTTCTCCAGCCGCGGCAGCATTTCCTCCACCGTCGCGCCACGAATATCGAGTTCTAACCCGACCTGCGGCATCGGCGCCGACATGCGCGGCGATGGGTCCGCCACCGGCAGCCGCCCAGGCCGCTCCATGCCCACCGGCAGCGCATCGCCCACATCGCGCCGCTCTACCCGGCTGAGCGGCAGCCGCATGCGATACACGCCGAGTTGTAGCTCCGCTTCCTTCTCCTGCGGATTGAGCGCCACGATCTGGGCGGAGCTTTGCAGGCTGGGCACCCAGACGGTATCGCCGACACGAATCGGCGTGGCAGCCGGCGGCGCGGCCGGCTTCTGCGGCTGCGGCAGCGGCTCGCTGGCTTCGCGACGCGCCTCGATGACCTGCTGCGCCTCGTGCAAAATCTGGCGCTGCTCCTCGCGCGTGTCGCTGGACGCTACCAGCCCGGCAAGCTGTTTGCGCACCCGCTGCAACTCGTCGGCCAGGTCGTCCAGTTCGGCCTGCGCCTGCTCGCGCGCCTCGTTGACCAGATCGCGGCGGGTCTGCTCGATGCTGTCGAGCTGCTGCTTCAGCGCCTTCTCGTGGTCGGCTGACTTGAGTCGCAGCTTCTCGGCGGCTGCCCGCTCCTCTTGCAGCCGCGTGCGCGTGTCCTTGATCTCTTGAAGTAGCTCGTCGGCTTCCAGCGAACTCGGGGCGCACCAGCGACTGGGCCGCGTCGATGATATCGCGCGGCAGCCCCAACCGCGTCGCAATGGCCAGCGCGTTGGAGCGGCCCGGCAGACCGATACTCAGATCGTAGGTCGGCGCCAGGGTTTCGACGTCGAATTCGACGCTTGCGTTGCGAACGCCGGGCGTGCCATGCGCGTAGATCTTCAACTCCGAGTAATGTGTGGTCGCCATGGTGGTGATGCGCCGCCGCACCAGGTGATCCAGCAACGCACGCGCCAGCGCCGACCCTTCCTCGGGATCTGTGCCCGCGCCCAACTCGTCCAGCAGCAGCAGACTGCGATCATCAGCCTCCTCCAGGATGTTGATGATGTTGGTCATGTGGCTGGAGAAGGTCGAAAGGCTCTGCTCGATGCTCTGCTCGTCGCCGATATCAGCGTAGATGCCCTCGAAGCAGGAGAGCTGCGACCCATCGCCAGCCGGGATGTGCATGCCCGCCTGCGCCATCAGCGCCAGCAAGCCGACCGTCTTGAGCGTCACCGTCTTGCCGCCGGTGTTGGGACCGGTCACCAGCAACACGAAATAGCTGTCCTCCAGATAGACGTCGATAGGCACCACCGTCTCCGGGTTCAGCAACGGATGGCGAGCCTGCTTGAGATCGATGGTGGAGCCGGGGTGTTGCGGAGAGGGGGAGAGAGGGAGAGGGGGTGAGAGGGTGACATCTGTTGCCACAGGCACGCGGCTATGCGTCGCTTCCAGCTTTGCCTCAGTTCCCTTCTTTCCCTGGTTTCCTTCCTTTCCCTTCTTCCCCTCTTTCCCTGCCTGCTTCTTCCACTCCACCAACTCCGGCTCGGTCGCGCGCAGGTCGTCAGCGTAGCGGGCGCGGGCGAAAATCAGATCCAGTATCGCCAGCGCCTCGACGGTCTGGCGGATATAGGGCGCCTCGTCAGCCACCAGGTCGCTCAGTTCAGCCAGCAGCCGGCGCACTTCCTCTTCCTCGTCCATTTGCAGCTTGCGCCACTCGTTGTTCAACTCGACCGCGCCGAACGGCTCGATGAAAAGCGTCGCGCCGCTGGAGGACTGGTCGTGGATCAGCCCGCGGATGCGGCCCTTGAATTCCGCCTTTAGCGGGACGACGTAGCGCCCCTGCCGTTGGGTGACAATCGGTTCCTGGAGATATTGCGCTGTGTCGGGCGAGTTGATGACGCGGCTCAACCGGTCCATCAACCGGCTCTGCACCACTTTGATCTCAGAGCGCAGGCGGGCCAGCTTGGGACTCGCACTGTCCATCACTTCGCCGCGGTCGTTGAGCACCTGGCCGATCTGGTCCGCGACATGCAGCACCGGCTCGATGCGGTAGGCGATGTCGGCCATCACGGGATAGCGGCCTTCGACGCGCACCAAAATGTTGCGCAGTGTACGGGCGCGCTGCAACGTGCTGCGAATCTCCAGCAGTTCGTTGGGTAATAACACCGCGCCGCGCTCAGCCTGCGGCAGGTAGACGCGCACATCGAACACGCCGCCCAGGTGAACGTCGCTGTGTTCGCTCAACAATCGACGCGCCTCCGCGGTCTCGCCCAGCCAGTGCTGCGCCAGCGTCAGATCGTCGGTCGGCAGGGTGTCACGTGCAAGCTCGCGCGCCCGCAGAAAAGCTGGTGCGTTCAGCCAGCCGTTGCAGAATCTTGTCGAATTCGAGGGTGTGGAGTGATTTCGCGTTCATACGGCGCTGAGTATATCATCAGCCCGCCTGGAACCGCAACTACCAGCCAGCCGACGCTGACGTTTGTTTGAAATCGAGCGTCTGCAACCGGATTCTTGTGCTGGCGTTCGAGACCCGCGAAATCGAATACGCGGTGGAGCCTGTCCAACCCAGGCTCCACCGCGTATTCAGTCCAGCGAACCACCCCGCCGGGTTACGATTCGTCAGGCGTCACAAACTCATACGCTTCCTCGGTAGTGTATACATTTCGGTTGAAATTGTCAGCGAGGCGGAAACCGAGTAGGGTGAGGGTGCAAAACCAGGAACCCGAAAGGAGACCGCCCCGCCATGGGCGGTTTACTACCGGATCGACGTACTGTCAATGGACGGCAAGCCTTGGAGCATATCATCGAAGATGGCTACGCAGATCTGGAGCAGATGATTGCGTACCGTATTCACCATCTGGCTTGAAGCAGCGGTGACACAGCTCTTGGGTCGCGAGCCGTACGTGCGCCGGCAGCAGATGCGCTTCGTCGCAGACGGTGACGACGCCTCCGGCGTTCGCGGGCGATGTAGGTAGCAGAAGCGCCAGCAAGACAAGAATCGCAACGAAATGCTTGGAATGCATGATCTGTCTCCTTTCCTGCAAGTGGCTGCAAGCGTCATTTCCAGTGCGTTTGACGACCACGGCGGGAGGCGCCGAAAACCAGCAACGCAAGCACCAGCAGGCCAAAGACGAGGATGGGCGGGATCGCGCCGGGTACGCTTCCTGCGCCGAACGCATCGAGACTGACGGCTGTTGGATCCAGGACCTGCTCCACCGCGCCAATGTCACAGTGTGCCCCTTGCGGACGAGTGACGCCGCGCTGATCGAGGCCGTTGACCGGGCTCCGCCGCGCAGATGGCGTCGTTCCCCGCATCGATGGCCGCGCTGCCCAGGCCCAAGCGCCATCGTCTCAGGTGGGGCCGCCGTTGTCCTGCAACGGACCGAGTAACGGATCGCCGTTGATGCCGGGACAGGTCGTATCGGGATAGCTGAGGTTCCCGCCGCCATCGGTGATGGCGCCGGAGCAGTTGCCTCCTGTCAGGCTGTTGGCGACGATCGTGTTTTTCAGCGTGGAACCGTCGCTTGTACTGCCACGTGGTAAATGCCGCCACCGCCGCCGTAGGTGGCGCTATTGCCGGAGAAGGTGCTGTTGCTCACGGTCACCGCGCCGTATTGCCGTTGTAGATGCCGCCCCCGTAAGAAGGCGCTATTGCCGGAGAAGGTGCTGTTGCTCACGGTCAGCGTACTGCTAAAGAAATGCTGCCGATGCCACCGCCGCAGAGGCGGCGCTATTGCCGGAGAAGGTGCTGTTGCTCACTTCCGCCGTGCCGCTGTCGAAGATGCCGCCGCCGTAAGTAGCGCTATTGCCGGAGAAGATGCTGTTGGTCACAGTCAGCGTGCCGTAGCTGTCGATGCCGCCGCCGTGGCCGTCGGCGCTATTGTCGGAGAAGATGCTGTCGCTCACGATCAGCGTGCTTTCCCAGTTAGCGATACCGCCGCCGTTGCCGCTAGTGGCAGTATTGCTGAAGAATGCGCTGTTGCTCACGGTCAGCGTGCCGTGGTTGTAGCTGTAGATCCCGCCACCGTAGTTGGCAGCGTTGTTTCCGGAGAAGGTGCTGTTGTTGACGAGTCACCGTCCGCCGCCGTTGGAGATGACGCCGCCGCCGCGAGCCCACCAGGGTACCGGCGACGATTATTGTCAGAGAAGGTGCTGTTGCTCACGGTCAGCGTGCCGTTCGTTGAAAGATGGCGCCGCCACCTTCGTTGGCGGCGCTGTTGCCGGAGAATGTGCTGTTGCTCACAGTAACCATGCCGCTGTTGTTGGAAATGCCGCCACCGCTGTCAGCCGCTGCTGCCATTGGCGACGGTCAATCTCATTCAGGTTAAGCGTCACCGCTGAGTTCACCGGAACACTCGCACCGCATTGTTGCCGCTGATGGTGACATCCTGTCCAGTGCCGTCGATGGTCGTGTCGGCCGAGATCACGATCTCGGCTGTCAGGGTGATCGTGCCGCTGCACGCGAAGGTCACCGTACCGCCGCCGGCCAGCGCGGCCAGCAGGTGCGCTTCGTCGCAGACGGTGACGACGCCGCCGGCGTGTGCGGGCGATGCTGGGACCACCAGCGCCAACAGCGCCAGGACCGCAATAACGTATCTGGTCTGCATGGTCTGTCTCCTTATCCCGGTGTAACACCAAACCGTTTCGAACAACTGTCCACCAACCATCAACGGCACGCGAATGCCAGATCAGCCGTTGTCAAACAGCCGGCACCCGTCTTGCTTCACTCGTGCACCGTGCCGTCGGGCATGATTGTGCCGGTCAGGTCGGTCCCTGACTGGATTGCGTTGATGAAGTAGACCGCCCCAGTCAGGTCTGCCCCACGCAGGTTGGCCCCGCGCAGGTCGGTCATGCTTAGGTTGGCTCCGCGGAGGTTGGCTCCGCTCAGGTCGGCTCCGCTCAGGTCGGCTCCCCTCACATCGGTGTTGCTAAGATTGGCCTTGCTCAAGATGGCAAGACTCAAATCGGCCCCTCTTAGGTCGGCCCAACTCAAATCGGCTTCCGCAAGGTTCCGCTCTCTTCCTTTCCCTGTTGCGATCTCCCAAACCAATCGCCATTTGTCAGCAATCCTGGTACTGTCATCTAACTTGGCCCCGCTCAGATAGATCTTGCTTACGTCGGCCCCGCTCAGGTCAGCCCCGCGCAGGTCGGTCCCGAACAAGTTGGCCTCGCTCAGGTCGGCCCTGGTCAGGTCAGCCCCGCTCAGGTTGGCATCGTTGAGGTAAGCCTGGTTCAGTATGGTTCCACTAAGATTGGCTCCGCTAAGATCGGCATTGTCTAGACTGGCTCCACTCAAATCGGCCTCCATTAGGTTAGCCGAACTCAGGTCCGCCCGGTGCAATTTGATGTTTCTAAGATCGGCCCCACTGAGGTTGGCCATGCTCAGATCCGCCCCCTGTAGGTTAGCCCCACTCAAGTCGGTCCCGGCAAGGTTCCGCTCTCTTCCTCCCTTTGTTGCGATCTCCCAAACCAATCGCCATTTATCATCAATCTTGGTAGTGTCATCTACCGTGGCTCCGCTCAAGACGGCAAAGCCTACTTTGGCTCCCCTCACGTCGGCCCCCTTCAGGTTAGCTCCCCTCAGGTCGGCCCAGTCCAGATTAGCCCCGCTCAAGTCGGCGTCGCTCAGATTGGCGTTACTCAGATCGGCGTTGCTCAGGTTGGCCCCGCTCAGGTCAGCCCCGCTAAGGTCGGTGCCATGCAGATCGCGACCTGACAAGGCGATTCCCTTCAGGTGATAGCCGCTCAGAGTTCGCGGAGGCCAGGTCGCCTCGGCCGATCAGGCGTTGCAACCTGAACTCGGTTCCGTTGCTGGGCGTTCCGGTGAGGGCAAGGGCCAGCCACAACAGGACGATGGGGACACCAACGACGATGAGCAACTCCGCCACCCGGCCGACGGTGAGTTTTCTTCTACCCTTGATGAGGCGCCATACGGTAACCAGATACGCGACGGATAACCCAGCCACAGCGAGGGCCTTGCCGCCATCCACAAACGGCTGCGCAAGATCGGTAATGCCCGGTGGAAGACTGGCGAAAAACCAGCATAGACAGGCGAAAACTGCCGACCCCACGCCCACGAACACTGCAGCCAACTGTACGGTTTCCAGCTGTTTGCCAGGCGGCTCCTCCCTGTGTCTCTGCGCTATCGGTGACTGGCTTTCTTCTATGGGGGATTCACTTTGGGCAAAGCGCACGACGGCCTCGGCGATCATCGCATTGCTCAGTGGCAGATCCCGCATCTCGGCCGTGACATTGTTGTTGCGTTGATACGCCACCATGCGCGTGGCGCTTTTTTGGCTCATGGCGGCGATTTTGGCCCTCGACGCGCGCGGATTCGCAAACGCATAGTACAAGTCAGCATCGGCAGGTTGCGGATTGTCCATCGATCTTTCCTCCTATCGCCTGTCATGTGAGGCAATGTGATTAGCAACTCCTGGGATGAGCGCCAATAAGTAAAGGAAAACCACGAGGTGTTACGGCTGCACGGAGTGGTCCCCTTTCCCAAAGAACCGGCAAGACCGTCGTGGCCCAAGCACGACACGGACTAGTTCAATTATACACTAGATGTGACCGAAATTGCGCGACAGATTGTTCAAATCCGGAGCAGATTCTTTGGGGAAGGCTGGTCACCGGCCATCAATGCGGGAAGAAAGAGAGGAGGAAATCGGGAGTGAAGCTGGTAGTCACCCCCCCTAATCACGGGCGCGGTGCCGGCGGCGCATCAGATCCAGAACGCGCGGCATGCCTTCGGTGTAGAGGCGGTATTGCGTGGACGAAACGGGGTAGTCCCAGGCGCCGATGTGCGGTGCGAACCGGGCGCCGAAGCCCTCCTTGAAGCGCCAGACGCCCCACATGCCGTCGCTTTCGTCCAGCGTGTCAGGCGCGCCCCACAGGTCGTAGACGGTGCAGCCGGCGGCGCGCGCCAGCCGCATCGCCTCCCACTGCAGCAAGTGGTTGGGCATCGCGGCCCGCTGGCGGTCGCTGGATGCGCCGTACATATACCACGCCCTGCGGCCAAAACGAAACAGGATCAGTCCCGCCACCGTGTCGCCCTCGACCTCGGCCAGCAGCAGATCGGCGCACGGCGCATCGGCGTCCACCGGCTGCATGAAGGTACGCCACGTTTCCTCGTAGTAGTCGTAGGGGCGGACGATGAACCCGTCGCGCCCGCCCGTCTCGCGGTAGAGCGCATAGAAGGCCGGCAGGTCGGCCACGTCGCCGCGGCGAACGAGGACGCCGCGGCGCTCGGCCAGCCGGATGTTGTAGCGCCACTTCGGTTTCATGGCCGCCAGCAGCGCGTCCTCGTCGGGCGTCAGATCGAGCAGCGCGGTGTTGCGAAACTGGATCTGCTCGGCCGACGGCCGCCAGCCGCGGCGGCGCAGCGCCGCTTGCACGGCTTGACCGGACCGGCTGGCTGGCGACACATCGGGATCGATCTTGACGAAGATCGCCCGCTGCCGGCGCGCCTCCAGTTCGATCGCCGCCAGCACGGCATCCACCAGCGGCGCGTTCGACCAGTCCAGCAGCGGCCCCTTGGGCACATAGGCGACGCCCAGCGGCAGCCGGCTGCTGATGCGGCGCACCAACAGGCTGGCCGCGGCCACTGGCGCGCCGCCGAACTCGCCGCTCCACAGCAGGCGGCTGGGCTGCCAGCCGGTCTGGCGCTTGACCTCGCCCCACTGCCAGGTTTGCAGCAGATGCGGCTCAGGCAGGCCCAGCAGCGCTGCTGTCCACTGCGCTCCGGTCGGTGATGCGTTGCTGGATCATCGTCGTGCGTTGCCGCGTCCGTTGGCAGATCGCCCGTCGTAATCGAGCCGCATTTCGACGACCCGGTCCAGTCGAAAGACCCGTTGATCGCCGGCCAGTTGGCAGTAGGCCGACAGGTAGACCAACTCGCCGTCGCCGGTCACGTCCAACGGCTCGACCCAGCGCTCGCTGATGCGCCCATCCTGGCCGCGGTAGCGCAGCCAGAGCTGGCGGCTCTCGGCCAGCGCCAGCTCCAGGTCGGGCGGCAGCACCAGCGGCTTCGGCTCCGGCCACAACACGTTGCCGCCCTGCGCGTCCAGCAGATGGCCCAGGGTGACGAAGTTGCGCCGGTTGAGGTCGGTCATCATCGTCTCGAAGACGCGCAAGGTCGTCCAGACGTCGCCCATCGCGCGGTGTTCCTGGTCGATCAGCACGTGCAGCGAGTGCGCCACGTCGGCCAGATTGTTGCGGCGGAAGTTGTACAGCCGGCGGGCCAGCGCCAGCGTATCGACGGTGAAACCCGTCCGCGGCGGCCAGCGCAGCCGTCGCCATTCGCCGGCCAGAAAGCCCAGGTCGAAGGGTGCGTTGTGGGCCACCAGCACGGAATCCTCGGTCATCTCCCGCACACGTTCGGCGATCTGCGGAAAGATCGGCTCTGTTTGCAGCCGCCAGTCGGTCAGCCCGTTGACCTTGGCTGCGCCGGGTGACATCGCTCGCTGCGGGTTGACCAGCGACTCGAAGGTGTCCAGTACGCGCCCGCCGCGAGTGCGCAGCATGGCGATCTCGCAGATGCGGTCGCCGCTGATCGCGCTGAGGCCGGTGGTCTCAACATCTACAACGGTGAAGGTTACGTTGCCCAGGTAGGCACCCGGGGATGGGTCAGACATGGAGTTATCTTTCATCGTAGCTGCTCACCCGTCATTCCCGCGGAGGCAGGAATCCACCCTTCACGAGCGCTGGACTCCCGCCTCCGCGGGAGTGACGCAACGGTGACGGGCGAGCATTCAACTTTCTTAGATGTCATGGCACCGGCGTCGTGCGCAGCGCGGCCAGATAGGCGTTGACGATCTGGATGTGTTCCTGTAGCAGCAACTGGCCGAAATCGGTCAGGCTGCGCGCCTCGGCCTGCTGAGCGCCGTCGCCGACGTTGTCGACGGCGATATGGCGGCCCTGGGCGATGGTGCGGTAACCCTTCAGCAGCGTCTCATGTGCCGGTATCATGTCGGATGGCACGGGAAGCCCTTCCAGCGTCGCCACAATGCCATCCAGCCGTTCTGTCGAGAACTCAGTCGCGGCGCTGATGATGCCCGGAGTCGTGTACCCCGCCACCTCCGCCAGGTATGTCCGCACCTCAGCCGGGGTCACATCCACCGGCGGCGGCAGGTCGTTCAGGTCAAAAGTGGGAAAGGGTGATGGTGTCGGCGCGGCCGGAATGGTCTGGCTCGCGCATCCGGCCAGCAACGCCAGGCAAAGCAGCAGGGTGGGCGCTAGCAGGTATCTGCACAACGTTGAATCCGCTCCCTGGAAGCGGCGGCGTGGTGGTGGAGGGTGTCTGGTTGACATCAGCGGAAATCCGTTGTTCGTCTCGCTATGCTGCCGCCGGAGTTCATGGCGCATCGTGCGCATCGTGCTTCGCGGGCTTTAGTGACTTCGTGATCCAGACGATTCGCGCTCGATCTATCGCGGCGACTTGTCACCAGGCCAGCAGTAGGCTAGAATATAGCACAGGTGGCAGGGCTGGTCAATGCAGCCGCTGCAATCCGCCCCGATCAAGTTTCGTTCCTCAAGTCCCACCTCCGGAGGTGCTCATGAACGTTGTTGCTGTCGTCATGGCCGGCGGAGCCGGCACGCGACTGTCCGTGCTCTCGGAGCAGCGCGCCAAGCCGTCGGTGCCCTTTGCCGGCAAATACCGCATCATCGACTTTCACCCTTTCCAACTGCGTCAACTCCGAATATCTTCAACGTCGCAGTGCTAACGCAGTATCGCCCACATTCGCTCAACGAGCATATCGGCATCGGCAAGCCCTGGGACCTGGACCGGGCCAGCGGCGGCATCAGGCTGCTGCAGCCCTATCAGGTCGGCGGCGGCACGCAGATCTGGTATCGCGGCACGGCCGACGCAGTCTTGCAGAACTACGACTACGTGCGCGAGTCTGCGGGCCGATCGGGTCGTGGTGCTGGGCGGCGACCACATCTACAAGATGGACTACGCCAAGATGCTGCGTTTCCACGACGACAACCGCGCCGATCTGACAGTGGCAGTCATGGATGTGCCGCTGGAAGAGACTGATCGATTCGGCATCATGTCGGTGAATGACGAGTTGCGCATCACGGCCTTCCACGAGAAGCCCAAGGAGCGCGACAAGGGCACGCTGGCCTCCATGGGCATCTACATCTTCAACGCGGACATGCTGGAGAGCCGCCTGCTGGCCGGCTCGGAGCAGTTCCCTGATCTCGACTTTGGCAAGCACGTCATTCCCAACATGATCGAGGAAAACCGCGTCTTTGCCTATCGTTTCGGCGGCTACTGGGTAGATGTCGGCACGATTGACAGCTACTGGGCAGACCAGCATGGAGCTACTGGACCCCGACTCGCCGCTCAACCTCTATGATCGCTCCTGGCCGCTGCTGACCCGCAGCCAGGAGCGGCCGCCGGTCAAGCTCGGCCCGCAGGCGAAAGTTCACAACAGCCTGATGTGCAACGGCTGCGTCGTGCGCGGCCAGGTGGAGCGTTCGGTGCTTTCGCCCGGCGTCTACGTGTCGCCAGGCGCGGTCGTGCGCGACTCGGTGGTGATGAACGACACCTGGATCGGGCCGGGCGCCGTGCTGGACAAGGTGGTGGTGGACAAGGAGGTCGTGATCGGATCGGGCGCGCTGGTCGGCTTCGGCAGCGACCACGACACCGTCAACAAGCTCAATCCCGACAAGCTCTTCACCGGCATCACGGTCATCGGCAAGGGCGCCCACATCCCCGCCAACGTGCGCGTCGGTCGCAACGTGCTGATCAACGCCGGCCGCGAGGAAGAAGACTTCGCCCCGTTCGGCGATCATGTAGCCAGCGGCGAAACGGTCTAGGAGGTAACCAATGCGTGTCTTAGCAATGATCCTGGCCGGCGGTTCCAGCCCGGCGCTGAGTATTCTGACGGCTGAGCGGGCCGAGCCGGCCATTCCCTTTGGCGGCAAGTACCGCATCATCGACTTCACGCTATCGAACTGCGTCAACTCGCGGCATCTACAACGTGGCCGTGCTGACCCAGTACAAGCCGCGCTCGCTCAACGACCACATCCGCAACGGCAAGCCGTGGGACCTGGACCGGGCCGTGGGCGGCGTGCGTCTGCTCCAGCCATACATCAGCGGCGAGGGCGAGATGGGCGCCTGGCAGCGCGGCACCGCCGACGCGGTGCGCTTCAACCTGGACTACGTGCTGGAGCAGAAGGTCGACACGATCCTGCTGCTGGCCGGCGACCACATCTACAAGATGGACTACCGGCCGCTGCTGCGTTTCCACGAGGACACCGACGCCGACTGCACCATCGCCGTGCGCACCGTCAGCCCACACGAAACCCATCGCTTCGGCATGGTCAGCGCCGACAGCAGCGGGCGCGTCAGCGCGCTTCCAGGAGAAGCCGCGCCGCACCCTCAGCCGGCTGGCGTCCATGGGCATCTACGTCTTCAAGCGGCGACGTGCTGCTGGACTGGATCACCGGGCCGGGCGCGGGCCACGTCGACTTCGGGCGCGACGTCCTGCCGGGGATGCTCAAGGCCGGCATGTCTGTCTATGCCTCATCGCTTCGAAGGCTACTGGATGGACGCCGGCACGGTGCAGGCCTACTGGGAGGCCAACATGGCGCTGCTGGCCGAGACGCCGGCGCTGGACCTCTACGATCCCGTCCTGGGTGATCCACACCCGCAGCGAGCAGCTTGCGCCGGCCTTCACCGGCGCCGGATGCGGTGGTCGACGGCAGCCTGCTGTGCGACGGCTGTCAGGTCTTTGGCCGTGTTGAGCGCTCCATCATCGGGCCGGGCGCGGTGATCGAAGCCGGGCGCCGAGGTGAGCGATTCCATCGTCATGAACGACGCGGTCGATCGGCGCAGGCGCGCGCATCGAGCGCGCCATCATCGACAAGCGCGCAGTCATCGGCGAGGGCGCAGTCATCGGCGACGGCGACGACAACACGCCCAACCGCGCCATGCCCAACAACCTCAACACCGGCATCACGCTGGTGGGCAAGGGCGCACAGGTGCCGGCCGGGCTGCGCGTCGGCCGCAACGTCGTCATCCGCCCGCGCGTCCCCGCCAGCGCGCTGCCCGCCGACGTGCTGCCCAGCGGCGAGACGGTGTAGCGGATAACAGATGGCGCCAGCGTTCGGAGCTTGCGTCGACGGTGGTTGACGCAGGCCGGCGGATGGGGCGCATTCGGCGCACGCGGTTGCAGGCGACTGGCGCTTCGCTGCGCGCCCGCACGAGCGCCTGAATCGCCACGTTAGGCCTCACAAAGAGCAAAATCGCGTGGAGCCATTCATGGAGAGCTCACCAAACAACGCACCGGTCGCCGCCGATCCGAGCGTGTGCGTCTCGTGTGGGGGCCGTGCTGAGCCTGACCGGTCGATCGCCTTGTGCGCTGCCTGCCGCGCCCGGATGTCATCCAGGGCACTTCCGGTTTGGATCAGACTCTCTGCCGTTGTGCTGGTTATTCCATTTCTCCTCGCGGTTGCTCGCTTTCCGTCGGCGTTGGCTGCGGGTATCGCATTTGAGCGTGGACAGCGCGCCGAAGCAGCAGGTGCGTACGCCGTTGCCGTCGACGAGTACACCAAGGTCACGCAGCGATTCCCCTCTTCGACGTTAGCGATTGCCCGGAAGGGCATAGCAGCTTTCCACGCAGGCCAGTACCAAGTGGCGGCTGAGGCCTTCGATGCTATCTTGGGGCGCGAGGGCCCTCAGACATCGTTGATGAGGTGAATGCCGTGATTGACCAAATGGAGAAGTTGGAGAAGTGATTCATGTTCTTCATTCCAGGTTCGATCTTTGCGGCACTCACATTCCCGGGCGTGATCGTTCACGAGATTGCGCATCAGTGGTTCTGTCGTATCTTCGGCGTAGCGGTTCTTGACGTCTGTTATTTCAGGTTTGGGAATCCCGCCGGTTACGTAGTGCATGAGCATCCGGTCAAACCGAGTCAGCAGATATGGATTGCAATCGGTCCGTTCCTTGTGAACACCGTCATTGGCGGAATCATCTCGGCGCCGGCCTCGATCCAGGTGTTTCTGTTCGAAGCCGCCGGTCCCGTGGACTTCCTCTTGATCTGGCTCGGCGTCTCAATTGCCATGCACGCCTTTCCAAGTACAGGCGATGCCAAGACGCTGCGAACCGCGGTGTCGGAGACTGGTGTCCCCCTTGGCGTGAAGCTCATCGCTTACCCGATCATCGCGATGATCTTTCTTGGCGCCATTGGTTCCTATGTTTGGCTCGACGTAGTCTATGGTGTCGCGGTGGCCGTTGTGGGACCAATGGTGCTTGTTGCATTCATGGCGTGAGACGACTGATGAGGTCCAACAAGCGCTTGGAGCCTTCAGCACGTTGTCATCTTGTGAAAGATCAAAGGAACGAGCGCGCTTCGGCTCGAGCGCAGCGTTCGGCCTTGCGGATTTCAACACCGCTGGCTGACGAAGCAGGCCCACAGAAAGCTTGCCAGATCAGGTGTGCTCCACGACCCCCAGTAATTCTGCTGTCGATTTGAAAACCAGCTCGAAGCGCTAGCGCCGCAGGACGTGCTGCGCCAGCGGGTTGCGCGGTTTGGTGGTCGGGGCGTCGGCCAGGGGGTAGCCCAGGGTGAGCAGGGCCTGCGGCTGCCACGACTGGGGCAGCGCCAGCGTTTCCACCACCAGCGCCGGACAAAAGATGGGCGCACACATCCAGCAGCCCGCCAGCCCGTGATGCTGCGCGGCCAGCAGAAGGTTCTGGCAAGCCAGCGCCACCGATTGCACGCCCATTTGCCACTCAGCTTGCTGGCGAACCGGGTCGGGATAGTTGTCCAGTGTTGCGAGGTCAAGACAAGGGAGGATCACTACCGGCGCGCCGGTGATGCGCAGCACTGACAGGTGCGCCCGGCGGGTCGCTTCGGCCGGATCGGCGCCGTCCGCGATCAACTCCGTCTGCCAGCGGGTCGCCATGCGTTCGGCCAGATCGCGGCGCGGGTTGGGTGTTTCCAGTACCACGAAACGCCACGGCTGGCGGTTGTGGGCCGACGGCGCCCAGTGCGCAGCCCGCAGCAGGCTGTCCACAACCGGCGCGGCGACAGGCCGGTCCGCGTAGCGGCGCACCGAACGACGTCCTTCGATCAACCCCCAAAACCAGCTATCGGATGATTTGTTTGGCTCGCTCAGCATGGCGGGACGTTAGTTTCCCGCGAGCCGCCGGACCCGTTCCAACTGCGGCACGGCGTCCTCGCCGCGCGGCTGGCCGACGTACAGCGCCGACGCCGCGCAGGCAAAGCGGGTGGCGCGGATCAAATCCCAGCCCTGCAGGTGACCGTAGATCACTGCTGCTTTGAAAACGTCGCCCGCGCCGGTGGTGTCAATGGCGCGCACCGGGAACGGTTCGACGGTAGCCGGGCGACCGTGTTCGTCCACTACCAGGACTGGCTTCTGGCCGTGGGTGACCACGACGCTGCCCGCGCCAGCCTGCTGAAGCTCAAGCGCGTGATCGTAGATGTAGACGCCGGGAAAGTAGCTGGTCAGGAAATCGCGCGAGATGACGATGATGTCGCTGAGGCCCGCCAGCGGATAGTTGGGCCAGATGGCGTCGGCTGAGACCACGGTGCGGCCGAGCGCGGCGTGCCAGACGGGCTGCATCGTCGCGCTCGGTCTGGCCGTAGACGTCGACGCTCAGCAAGCGGGCCTTGCTCATCAGTCTCTTCGTCGAGGTGGGTTTTTGGCGTGTCGTCGAACCAGTAGCCAAGGATGCTGCGCTCGCCGTCGGGCGTCACCATGATGCGGCAGAAGGGGCTGCGCACGTCGGGCCGGCTGGTGACGTAGCGAGTGTCGATGCCGCTGTACGAGGCCAACTCCTGGCGGATGAAATTGCCCCAGCGATCCTCACCCAGGATGTTGCCGACAATGGCGACCCGCAGGCCCCAGGTGCTCAGCACCCGCGCGACTGTGGCCGCCTCGCCGCCCAGCCGGCTGAACTCGGCCTGCACCTGGCTGTCGCGCCGCGGCGTCGGCACGTAGGGCACATAGACGATGTTGTCGGCGCTGATTGTGCCGTAGCAAATGACGTCGAACTCGCTGTCGCTTGATGTCATAGAGCCTCTTGACGTTTGCTGCTGACCGCTCTCAGCCGACGCCCGCAGCGGCCAGCTCCCGGCTTGCGCCCCGGTCGATTTCCCAGGGGTAGATGATCCAGTTGTTGGTGACGGCGGCGTAGTAGTCGGGGGCGGCGTCGCGGAACATGCTCTCGCCCGGCTTGTAGTGCAGCACAGCCAACTCTGGCGTGGCGCCGGCCGCCTCGATGCGCGACTTGACAGTCATGATGGTCCGCCCGCTGCCCCAGACATCGTCGATCACCAGGATGCTACGGTCGCGCAGCAGCGAGTCGCCGGGGAACTGCAGGAAGGTCGGCCAGGCCAGCCGCTTCTGCACGCCGGTGTGAAACTCCACCGCCGCGGTCAGGATGTACTTGATGCCCAGCGCTTCGGCCAGGATGCCGCCCGGCACGATGCCGCCGCGGGTGATCATCATCAGCGCGTCGTATGAAGCGGTGAACTGGGGTAACAACTCCTCGATCAGTCGGTCAACGTCGGACCAGGTCAGGACTTCCTTGCGTACCATGGCATTCCTTCCAGAAATGGGTTTCTTCGCTGCTGGGCTACAGGTACAAGCCAGCACGGCGCCCGTTTTCGTCACTCCCACGGAGGCGGGAGTCCAGCGCACTCGACGCAAGACAGCGTGCTTGCCCGTCAACACCTTGATGCCCGCCTGCGCGGGCATGACTAGCGTGATCTAGCTGGCTTCGGCTGCCAGAAACGAGCGAGCCGTAGCTGCCAGCTCAGCCTTCTGCGCGTCGTCTAGCTCGACCAGCGGTGGGCGCAACGCGGTCGGCGGCAGATCAGCGAACAGGGTCAGCAAAAACTTGGTGGCGGCGTGCATCGACGGCGAGCGCTCCAGCCAGCCGCGCACGATGTTCAGGCTGGCCTGCGGGCCGGTCGGGTCGTCGCCGTTGAGCACCGCCTGGCGCACCGCCTGGATCAAATGCGGCACGACATTACCGGCCGCGGTGATGGTTCCGGCCACGCCGCCCTCGTAGGCGTCGCGTGCCAGCGTGTCGCTGCCCGCGAAAATGCGCAGGCCGGGGTCGAGCTGATTCCAGTGCAGGATACTCTGCAGGTCGCCGCTGGAGTCCTTGATGCCCGCCACGCAGCCGGGATGCGACTGGGCCAGCCCGGTCACGACGTCGTCGGTGATGGGAACGGCGCTCATCCGCGGAAAGTGATAGAGCAGCGCCTGCTGGCCTGGCTGGAGCGCCAGATCGAACAGGCGGCGATAATAGGCCAGGACGCCGGCCGGGGAGACGTTCTTGAAGAAAAAGGGCGGGACGATCAGCACGGAAACGGCCCCAGCTTGCAAGGCGTAGCGGGTCAATTCCGCCGTGTCGGGCAGGCTGGCGCAGCCGGTCCCCGGGACAACTATAAGGCCGTCGGCGGCCTCCAGCGTCGTGTCGATGACCAGCTTGCGCTCGGCGACGCTCATGGCCGGCCCTTCGCCGTTGGTGCCCAGCGGCACGATGCCGTCGCAGCCGTGGCTGCGCAGCCAGGCCAGATGACGCTTCATCCACGGGAGGTCAATATCGAGCGACGACGACTGAAAGGGGGTGACGTTGGCGGCGAACACGCCGGCAAGCTGGTTCATGGAGTGGTCCTTGTCAACACGCGCTGGGCCGAGCGGCCGCCTATGGTTCCGCCCAGCAACAGCAATAGAAAGGCAGCCAGATCGACCGAAGAAACCGGGGCTGTCAGGACGGTGAGCACGAAGCCGGTGATCGCGACCATGAGACCCAGCACCAGACCGTGCAGTCCTGGTCGCCGGCCGGCGCGCAGTGCTACGCGGTACCCGACCCACATGGTCACCAGCGCCACGACGATCGTCAGCAGCGGCGTGAAAATCTCGATCTTGTCCAGCCCGAACAGGCGGCCAAAGAATGCAAAGGCCAGCCCCAGCGCCCAAACATAGACGGTGTTCAGGAGCAGGCCTGGCCAGTTGAGATCGCGAAGAGCGCCGGATAACATAGAAGTTCAGGATGATCGCAGGTTAGTGTACGAAGTTGGAATTGATTTGGGCATTGTATCACAGAACGGTGGGAAGGAAAACTGCCAAACGAAGCCCGACTTTTTCCGCAAAGTCGGGCTTCTGGACTGTGCACACAACGCGTCGGGAAAGAAGTCGTGCTTTAACGTCTAATCTTGCGCCCCAGGAGCGCGCCGGCCAGCAGGACACCGGCCGCGCCGGCTGCTGCCAACGCCCATGGTGGCACGTTGGGGCCGCGCGACGCGCTGACGCCCTTGGCCATCACGGGGATCTCCTTCAGCTTTTCGGCCGCCTCGGCCTGCACGCGCTTGAACAGCGCCGGGTCGGCGCGATAGGTGTCGGCCAGCTTGCGCTTCTTCGCGATGTCCTCGTCGGTGATGTACTGCTCGCCAAAACGCAGACCGGCCAGCTTGAAGTCGTGCTTCAGCGACAGCTTGTAGATCTCCTTGACCCGATCCATGGTGATGTTGCGGCCCAGCGTGTAATCCTCGAAGCGCCCTTCCATGGCCAGCAGCGCGGTCTCGGCCAGACAGGCGTAGGAGGTCTTGGGCGGCAGGCCGATGTCGTAGCCGAAGTCGATGTCGCCGGGGATCAGCACCTCGCCGCTTTCGATCACCAGCACGTCGGGGCGCAGCGCCGCTTCGGCCGGGTTGATGTCGGGCGGGCGGGCCACGTCGCAGATCACCGCGCCCGGCTTGCACTTGGTGATGTCGATGACGCGCTGGCCAAAGGCCGAGGTGGCCGTGATGATCAGGTCGCAGTCGGCGATCAGATCGCCGGTCTTGGTGGCAATCGTCACCTCGCAGCCCGGCGTCTCTTTCTGGATAGTGCGCTTCAGCTCGATCAGCTTCTCCGGCTCGATGCTGACCAGCACCACGTTGCCGATGGCCTGCGCAAGGAGCCGCGAGCAGACCGACGCGATGGAGCCGGTGGCGCCGACGATCATCACCTTGCCCTTGGTCAGGTCGGTGGCGCCCATCAGGACCACCGCCCGCTTGGCCGCTTCCAGCGTCATGGCCACGGTCAGGCTGTTGCCGCTGGTGATGGCGATGTCCGACTCGTGGGCCACGGTGATGCCCGCGTCGCCCACCACCGACGTGAACGCGCCCAGCCCCATGATGCGTGCGCCCCGCGTTCGGCCATCCGGGCGGCCTTGTTGAGCCGGTCGTAGGTGAAGCGCTCGCCGTGGTCCATCATCTGGCGCGGCGTTGCGGCCAGGCGTGTAGAGATAGCCCTCGATGTGCTGGCCGGTGGTTGGCGACTGTCCGCCGGTGATGCGCGACAGGTACATCGGCGGCATGTAGGCCGCGACGCACTCCACCAGCTTGTCGGGCAGGTAGCGGGTCCAGCCGAACATCGGGCTTTTGTGGATGAACCCGACATTCAGCGGGTGGATGACGAAGGCGAAGCGGTTGATCGCTGGCCTCGTCGGGCTGCAGGTAGCGCACGCACGGCGTCCACTGGATGTCGGCCATCAGGTCGAGGTAGGTGTCCTCGCTCAGCGGCGCGCCCGGATCGGCGCGCAGCGCCACCAGCACCGCCTCGAACGTCGCCGCCGACCAGTGACCCAGGTTGCCGCGGCCATCCAGCGCCGGCATCATGGTGACCGCGATGGCCGCGCCGCGCTGCGCGCAGGTCGTCCAGATCAGCTTCGTTGGCATGTTCGACGACCACCGTCTTGTGTTTCAGACTCAGCGGGAGCGTAGCGGCGGATCGCGCCGATGTCGCCGGCGATGACGTCGGCCCACTGGAAGGGGGAGGCTGAGCGGGACGAGCCTGCTTTGCCAGCCTGCGGTGTGATGCGGCGGAAGGGAGAGGTCTTTAGCTCGCCCAGCGTCGGGCCGACGGCCTGATCCAGCGTGCGCTGGCTGCCGACGCCGGGAAAGTCGGGCAGGGCAAAGTAGATCTCCGGGTCGGCGTAGCGAATCTGGCGAGGTGTGGCGGCTCAGTGCCTGCGCCAGCCCGCCGTGGTTGAGACCGGGAACCAGCAGGACGTGCTTCTCGGCGAAGATGCCCGGCTCGGCCCGGTCGGCCAGGATGACGCCCCAGCGCTCCAGGCCGGGACGGATGCCGCCGCCATCGACCACCGGCGTTTGACTGGCAGCTTCGGCCAGGGTGGAACCGACGGTATGCGGAACAACCGTGCCGCCCAACTCCAGTTCGGCGGGGTAGCCCTCCAGCCCGATTGCGTCGACCTGGCCGTCGTAGGTTTCGATCGAGGGTGCGCACCTGATCCGCGTCGCCGCGGCAGCCGATGCGCCGGATGCTGATGTCCTCGTCAAGAAAACGAACGACGGAGGTGTCGTCGCCGTCGTTGAGATGCAATACCAGAATGTTTTTCATGGGGTGTCCTTTCCTGACAGCGGCGCGGCCACGGCGCTGTCATTCTGACAGCATACCTCAGATTGGCCGATTTGTGTATGACGCAGGTCAGGAATCGGGGGAGATTTGTAGCGGAGGCCGTCCACGAATTGGCTCGAATACACGAATGCTGGAAGAGCTGCGTGCGTGTGAGGGGCAGGCATTCGTGGACGGCGTGACGCTGAAACCAACAACTCCGGTCAATGCCGCGCGACCGGCGCGTTTTGCACGCTGGCAGCAGCGTCGAGAAACTCTTGTGGAACCGCGACCTTCTCACCCGTTAGGCGATCGATCATGACTTGCACGCTACGGCCGGTCGCGACCAGACGTCCTGTCTCGTGTTCGCTAACGACATATTCGAACACGAAGCTGGAGCGGCCAGCCGACGCCATCCACACGCCTACGTCCAGAGTTTCACCAAGGAACGCGGGTGACTTGAACACGATGGTCAACTCGGCCACTACGAACGGGACATTGACCGCGAACTCGTGTGCCGATGTTGATCGGCCCACTTCTGTCGCCACTGCCTGCAGGAATACCACACGGCCCGTCTCAAGGTACGTGGCATACACGGCATTGTTGACGTGTCCGAGGGTGTCCAGGTCGCGGTAGCGGACCACGATCTGCGCGACCACTATGGATTGCAGGCTTCCAGCGTCCGCGGGCGAATTCATGTTGTCAGCATCACCTGCACGCGCACCAACAGGTCGTCCTTGAAGACTGCGCCTTGCAGCCACTGCGCGCCAGGTGAAACGATCCCCGGCTCGACCTCGCTGCGGCCGAACACGCGTTCCGCCGGCAGGTTCAGCTCGTAAAGCAGCCAGGCGATGATCTCGGCGGCCCCTTGCAACTGCGCGTCGGACGGCACGGTCCTTGAGAAGTTGCCGGCCAGCACCAGCGCCACGCCGGTCGCGTTGACGGTCTCGACCTGCGTCTGCGGCAGCACGGCTTCCAGCGGCTCCATCCAGTAGCTTGCGCCGTCGCCGTCCACCAGGAAGTGGTAGCGGACGCCGGGCAGCCCGCGGGCTGTATCCATCTCGGCCAGCCGCTCCGGCGTCAAATCGTCGCGGGTGTTGGTCTGGTGGACGATGATCTGGGTGATATCAGAAAGTGGCCGCGGTCGGGTAGCCGTTGCCGGCGCCGACTGGCGGCGGGACGGGCAGATGATCCGTCAGAGCTGGTGGCAGCGGCCGGCCTGCCAGCCCGCGCGTCGGCTCCTCGCGCATGTCTTCCATGCCTTCCGGCTGGCGCACCGGCGCCGTCGCATCGGCGTCGCTGGCCAGACGGCGAGCCTCGGCCAGCAGCGAATTGACCTGCGGCTTGAGTTGGCGCGCGACCGTTGCGCCGTTGCTCAGCGGCGGCATCTGGCTTTGCGCCTGGCGCACGGCGGCATCAAGCTGTGCGGCTTGCTGTGCGGCTGGCTGGACGGCATCGACGCGGCCGCGCAGGTCGGCAATGCGGCTGCGCAGTGTGTCGGCCTGGGCGGCGCTGATCTGGCCGCTGGCTTGCATGGCGTTGACGCGCAGCAGTTGCTGGCCCAGCCGCGCCTGCAAGCCTGTCACCTGTTGCGGCAGCAGCGCGGCCTCCTGCGCGGCGACAGCCAGCGCGGTCAGGTCGGTCTGTAGCCCGCCAACCTTTGTCGTGTAGCCGGCAAGCTGGCCCTGGGCCAACTCCAGCGCGGTCACCAGGATGCGTATCTGCCGCTGCAATGTGGCCAGATCGGTGGTTGCTGGCGGCGGTGGTGGTGGCGGCGGCGGGGCTGTCTGGTTGAGCGTAGCGATGTTCGAGATGATCGTGATCGGCTGCTGGCTGTTGTCCACGCCCAGATGCCGGAACGTCTCCCAGCGGCCGGAGTGCCCGACCTGGAACAGGCAGCAGCCCAGGACGTAGCTGCTGTCGCGCAGCAGCTCGCTGTTGTACCACTGAAGCGAGTTCCAGTAGGATGCTTGCGGCACGCTGTCGGGCGGGTAGAGCCAGCCGACGTCGCCTGCTCGCATCATTCGGGTACTTGTACATGCGCGCCAGGCCCGCCTCGCTGATGATGGCGCGGTGGCGGTCGCCGTATTGCTGGCGGATGCCGGTCATGCACGGGCGATAGAGCAGCGCTCCGCTGGCTGTGACCGGCGTCGGCTCCAGCGTCGGCCAGCCATACTCGTGAAAGCCGAGATAGACGTAGGTCGCCAGGGTGCGCGGGAACCAGCGGGTGTAGTCCTCCGGCCGGGCGAAATTGCCGGCAGCGAAGTTGAAAGCCAGCGCTTCCACGCCGGAGCGTATGAGGGTCTCGCGAAAGGCGACCTGGAATTGGTCGTAGGCCGCGGCGCGGCGCTGCCACGCCGCGTCGGGCTGACCGCCGGGGAAGGTGCCGGGGCCGGGCAAGGCACTCGTTGAGGCTCATCCAGGCGTCGATCAGTAGCCGGCCGTTGGCCTTCTCGGTGGCGAGTCCGAAGTCGTACGCCAGGATGAGTTCAGCATACGCACGTCCCATGGCAGCCGGATCGGCGCTGTCGAGCCAGGCGGCCTGCTGCGCCAGATCAACGTACAAGCGGCCTACCACGTAGGAGTTGGGCGACAGGGTGGAGCGGATCTCGCGCAGCAGGCCGCGGTCCTGCGCGTGGATCAGAATCGTGGGCGGCTTGACCTCGCGGATAGCGTCGCGCAGGAATTGTGTCGTTGTGTTTTCGATGTAAAAGCCCAGGCGGTTCATGCGATGGTCTCCATTCCTGCGTCCTCTGCGGTGGACAGGATCGCGGCGGCTTCGGCCAGCATCGGCGCGCTGGTAGATGCCGGCCCGGCGTCGGACATCTCGTCACTGCCGATGGCCGGCTGGTTGGGCAGCGTCACTGGGCGGCTGGGCGCGAAGCTATCCACCATGACTCGTTGCGGCGGCGGCGGCTGGACCTCACGGACGTAACGCACGGCCTCGGTCTCGTAATTGTCCGGCACGGTCCATTCGTCTGGGCCGGCCAGCGGGTCGGTGGGCAAGGAGCCGGGGTCGGTCGGCAGATCCGGGGTACGCGGCGCGCCCGGCCAGGGCGTGTCCGCCGCGACCAGCGCGTCCAGCATCGCTTTGGTCTGCGCCTCGTTGGCGCCGGCCAGCCGGTGTACGTCCACGCCAGCCGTTCGCAGCCGCGCTTCGTCCTGTCCGCTGACGCCCGCATCGCCGCCGACGATAACCACGTGGCGAGCAGCGAAGCCGTCGCTGGGGGTAAAGGTAGTGGCGGGTCTGAAGTGGGCGATGTACGCCTGCGCGCTGCGCCAGTCCGCCGTCGGCCCACTGGTCGCCGTGTTGCCAGAACATCAGCATGAGCTGGATGGGGCGGGTCGGGACCTGGCGGATCGCCTCGATCTTGCCGTGCAGCAACTGCTTCCAGTTGGCGCCGTCCAGCCACTGGTCGCCGGGGCAGGAGGTGTCCGAGACTTCTTTGTGGCCGACGATCTTGGTTATCGTCGTGATCCCGTGCTCCTTCATCAACCACGCGATCAGGCGCGCCGTGCTGTCCATCTGTGGCGGCGCCGGCAGTTGCTGATCAGTGGGGATCGGCGTCCCGTTCCAGTTGCGGCGCATGAAACGCCCGATCAGGCTGACGCCGATGCTGTCGTTGTTCGCGTTGCCGGCGTGATAGGAGCGGGTTTCGGGGCGCTGGGTTTGGTTGATGGTCCCGTCGGGCAGGATGACGTAGTGGTAGCCGATGCCGGGCCACTGCGCCTTGACCAGGTTGCCCTGATCGTCGCGCCGTTCGCCGTTGACGTGGTAATCGGCGATCTGGCGCACGGTAAATGTAGGCGGGGTGTCGGTGTGGTGGACGACGACACGCGCGGACGCGGGTGGTGCGGTTCTGGTAGGGCGGCAGGGTCGGATGCTTGGGCAGGCTGTCCACCAGATCGACCATGGACGGTTGGGTCACACCGCCGCCGCCCGTGTTGTTTTGCAGCAGCTCGGTCAGGCGGGCGTTCTCGCGGCGCAGTTGCGTGTTCTGGGCCGTCAGGTCCTGCACTTGCGCCTCCAGCCGGGCTGACCTCGGCCCGCAGCGCCTGCACCTCGGCTGTCAGCGCCGGCACCTGGCCGGCCTGGGTTTGCAGGTCGGCGATCCGCTGTTCCAGTTCGCGGATGCGCTGCAGCAGCCGCTGGATTTCGGCGTCCTGGTCGGGGGTCGCTTCGTCGATGATGGCCTGCACCCGGGCGACCAGCGGTTCCTTGTAGGCCGCGCCGGCCAGCCACTGCGTTGCCGGGCGAGCCGGAGGGGTCGGAGGCATCGACCTCGCTGCGGCCCACGATCGCAACGGGGGTCAAACCCAGGCCGTCCAGCAGCCAGGCGATGGTCTGTGCGGCGGCTTCCATCTGTGCCTCGCCGGGCGGCACAGCGGCGAAGTTGCCGGCCAGACAGACCGCCACGCCGTCGGCGTTGACCGCCTCGACATTGGTCTGGGCAACGACCGCCTCCACTGGCTGCACCCAACTGATGGTCCCGTCGCCGTTGATGAAGAAGTGGTACTTGATGCCCGGCCAGCCCCTGGGTGACCTGGAACTGGGCGACTTGCTGCGGGGTGATGTCGCTGCGGGTGGCGGTGTGGTGGACAACGACGCGGCGAACGTTGCTCAGCGCGCGGGTCGGGTATTGTTTGCTGGACGATGCCGGGAGCGCGCCGCGCAGGTCGATCATGACAGGCTGGGGCACGCCGCCCGCGCCCAGTTGGTTGATCTCCACCTCCAGGCGGCTGACGCTCCACGTCCAGCGTGTTGATCTGCGCTGCGCGTCGTGGTCGGCCGCCGCAGCCTGCCCGTTGAGCGTGGTGACGGTGGACGCGAGCTGGTTTGCCTGCCTGGCCAGCCGATCGATCTGCTGAATGGAGGGCAGCAGGGCGTCGTACTGGGATTTGATGCTGTCGTAGCGGGCTTGCAACGCGGCCACGTCTGGTCCGACCTGTTCCTGCCACTTGTAGCGGGCAGCCAGTGACTGGCGGAAGTCGTCGATGACGCCGTTCTTGCCGTCGATCCACCAGCGGTCGTTGCCGACGCGCGGGTAGCGGTAGAGGATCGAGCGAGCGGATCTGCTGCGCGCCGGTCCTGGTTCCAGCGGTCGATCTCTTTATACGCCTCGCGCACCCAGCCGGAGTTGCGGTCGTCCCACGGCGTCGTCACCCTGATTGGACTCGGTCAGATAGACCGGCAGGTGGCGCATGTCTGGCTGGGATGGCCAGCATGAAGTCCTGGTAGGTCGTGGAAGTTCCAGAAGTAGTTGGCGAAGCGGCCATCGCTCACCTTGGCGTCGGAGGTGACCAGCGCCGGGTCGTCGCCGTGGGTGTAGGCATGGATGGTGATGCCGTCGCAGTTGGCGGGGCCGAGCAGCCGCAGGATGTCGCCGAAGTACTGCACCCAGTCGCCGTGCGGGTTTTCGGGGTAGTTGGTCAGGTTGTTCCACGGCGCGGCGCGGCCACCAGCACCTGGTCATCGTCATGGCCGGGCAGCGCCTTGATGGCGGTGCGCACCTTGCGGTAGCAGAGGCGCATAGCGCTGCGGCGTGATCTTCTCGCCCTGCGGTTGTCAGGGCTGACCGGTCGCGGCGGCGCGACGTTCCAGTCCCACTCGCGCGCCCGGCCACTCGATGGGGTGGTTGGTCTCGTTGCCGATCTGCCAGAGATGACAGCCCTTGGAGATGCGCACGAAGTTGGCGCAGCGGCGGGCGAAGTTGTCGTACTCGCTGCTCGTAGGGCAGCGTGCCGCCGGGGGAGTAGCCGTTGTTCAGCCGCACGATGACGCCCAGGTCGCGGTCGGAGAGGGACGGTAGTCCGCCCAGAAGCGGGTGTCGTCGCCGGGGCCGTTGTCGTTGGGGTTGTGGCCGATGGCGACGGTGACCAGCACCCAGCCAGGTGCGCCGCCTTGCAGCATGATCTGCTCGCCGCCGGGGTCGTGCAGGCCGTAGAGGAAGGGGCTATCGTTGAGAGGTCGTGTCATTGTGGGCCTCGATGTCTCAGGTTGACCGATGGTTGAGCGGTGGCAAACCGGCGGCGGTCACCGGCGGAACGTAGTGCATGGTGCAAGGTGCGTGGCTGGGCGGACGTTGGCTTCGTATGCAATATGTTAATCGGGAATCGACAGGAAATTGCCCCGGTCCGGAAACAGTGACCGCCAGGCGCAGCATTTTCGTAGGCAATCTGTATCGTAGCGAATATCGTACGCGGGTTGGGCGAGCACTCGCAGCGAAAAATGACCCGTTTGGGTACTGGAAATGCAGGCCGGCGGCTGTTATCATGACTGCGATGCCGGCGAATTGCCTGGCGCGATCCCGATTTTCATGGAGGCATTGTCATCATGTTCAAAGCAATCCCGTCGCATAGCCATTCTCCCTGTGCTTGTGTTCCTGCTGCTGGCTCTCTCAACCACCTTGGCCAGCGCCCAGGGTAACGAACCACCTACCGTCACCGATCTGACGGCGGCCATCAACACTGGCTGGGTGCTGCTGGCGGCGTTTCTGGTCTTCTTCATGCAGGCAGGCTTTGGCTTTCCTGGAGGCTGGCTTCGTGCGCTCCAAGAACGTCGTCAACATCATGGCCGAGAACTTCATGGACACCACCATGACCACCATCGGCTTCTTCATCGCCGGTTTCGCCATCATGTTCGGCGTCGGCAACGCGCTTCTTCGGAACGGAATGGTTCTTTCTTCGGGGTACTGCCGGCGGAAATCGCCGGCATCTCCGCCTTGGCGTTCTTCTTCTTCCAGTTCTGCTTCTCGGCAGCCGCGTCGACCATCGCGTCCGGGCTGATGGCGGAACGCACCAGCTTTCGCGCTGACCTCATCTACAGCTTCATCGTTGGTCTGTTCATCTACCCGTTGATCGGGCACTGGATCTGGGGACCGGGCGGCTGGCTGGCGCAACTGGGCATGCTGGACTTCGCCGGTTCCACAGTGGTTCACCTGACCGGCGCTCTGATCGGTCTGGCTGGCACGCTGCTGCTGGGGCCGCGCAAGGACAAGGAGTTCGGCAACAGCCACAAGCAGATCCGCGGCCACAACATTCCGCTGGCGGCCCTGGGCACCTTCGTGCTCTGGTTTGGCTGGTTCGGCTTCAACCCCGGCAGCGCGCTGGGCATCACCGACTTCCAACTGGTCTCCCTGATCGTCGTCAACACCGACTTTGCCGCGACCACCGGCGCGATCATCGGCGATGTTCCTGGCCCGCCTGTACACCAAGAAGTGGGACGCGAGCATGGCGTTTCAACGGCGCACTGGGCGGTCTGGTTGCGATCACGGCCGGCTGCGCCTTCGTCACGCCCTACGCGGCGCTGACTATCGGCGTTATCGCTGGTGTTCTGACTTACTACGGCGTGGAACTGATGGAGCGACTGCGCATCGATGACCCGGTGGGTGCGTTCCCGGTGCACGGCATCAACGGCATCTTCGGCACACTGGCGGTCGGCCTGTGGGCAGTCGAGGGTGGCCTGTTCCACGGCGGTGGCGCTGGCGCAACTGGGCGCGCAGGCTGTCGGCGTGCTGCGCTGCCGTTGCCTTCGTCTTCCCCGTGTCGTTGCTGATGTTCTACGTGATCAAGCAAGACCATCGGACTGCGCGTGCCTGAAGAAGCCGAGTCCGTGGGTCTCGACCTGACATACCACGGCATCGAGAGCTATCCCGAGTTCGCCGGCGTCGAACTGCACGGCGTGCGCATTGCGGAATACACTGGTCCCGCGGCCATGAAACCGCTGGCAACCCCGGCAAGTTAAGTACTCCGAATACTTAAAGAAACCACGAATGTCACTGCGAGGCTTGGCGAAGCAATCTCTCCTGTGGCTCAGAGGGATTGCTTCGCCGTAGCGGTTGCCTGGAAACGCTCCCGAGAGATCCTTTCGCTGGCGATCCGACGTCTTGGCAATCGCGTGCTCGACCCGCCCAGGATGACTGTGAAGCTGGCGGAGTTTCTCGCAAGGCGCATGCCGCACGGCGGCATCGGAAACTCGCAATGACACATGACAACTTAGTTCCAGAAGCACTTGACGTGACGTTCCGCTCTGTATGAGGAGGTAGACAGTGTCCCGCTTTCCAATCGATTATCGCGACAATCCAAACTATGATGCGGCCATCGCCGACATGCCGCGACTGCTGGCCAGCATCGACCTCAAACCGTATGGCATCGACGGGCGGGTGACCGACCTGCCTGTTCACGTCCGGACCAACGAAACCGGCAGCGCAGCGGCAGCAACCGATGTCTACGCGACGTGGATTGCCGGGCTGCTGCTGGAAACGGGCAGCCTTGACGGCCTGTCCGGTTTGGTAGATGCTTTCATGACCGCGCTGGCGCGCCTGGAGCGACTGCCGCGCTACATGTTCCACGTCGGCGATCGGGCGTGGCCGATCTACCAGTTGCAGGATGAGTTGATTACCCGCTACCCCGGTGGTCCGGTGTTCGCAGCGCCCAACGTGGCCGAGCTGTGGATCGCGTTGGCCAGCCACTTCAAGCACATCGGGCGTATCGCCAGCCGGCGCGAACTGGAGATTCTCTTCTTCTCGCAGGCCGACTTGCAGATCTACGCGCCCGACTTCTCGCTGCGTTTCCCAACAGCGTTGGACATCCCGGTCTTCGCCTTTACCAATGGGCACGGCCCCGAGGTGATGGCGCCGGTGGGCAGTCAAACGCTGCGGCTTCCGATCCAGCAGGGCAGCGAGGTGCTGGCCATGTATCGACTGGTTGGCGACCTGCTGGTGCAGAGCGGCCGGCTCAAGAGCATGTACGACATGTCGATCAGGAAGCTGGCGACTGCACGCTGGGAGGAGATGCGAAGGTTCCTGAGGCCAACCGATCACTTCGTCACCTACACCACGGCGGAGGATAACGGGTCGGATCGCCACGTTGTGCCGGTCTACACCGACGGAGTTGGCTTCATGGCAGCCAGGCAGACGCGCCCCACCCGCGTTACAATCTACGTGGGACAGGATGTGCCAACGTTGCAGGAACGTATGGCGGAGGAGATGGTGCAGCGGGGCGTAGTCGATGACCCGGAGACGGTGCAGGCCAGCGCCGGCCGGCCGGTCGCTGCCGATCCGCTGCTAGCGAGAGGACTGGTGGTCAACCACTGAGAACCCGTCCATTCATTCATTCCCGCTCTGCGCCGCCGTAGCGCGATTTTCCAAAATCGTGCCCGTCATCGCCGGCCAGCATGCGAGTCGTTGAACGCGCAAACCCCGGAAGCGCCTGCTTCCGGGGTTTGCGCGTGTTCAGATGGTGTACCCCTGCTCCTGCATCACCTGCGGATAGATTGCCTCGATCTTGCGAAACAGGTCGGCCAGTTGCATCGCGCGGAAGACGTTGCCGGTCACTTTCATCCGCCCATCCATGAACGCTGCTTTGAGGCTCTCCTGGTCGGTGAGGATACCGTGGAGCAGATCTACAGAGATCAACAACTCCAGATCGGCCTTGCCAGGCTGCGGCCCGATGCTGGCCTGGATAGGGTTGGTCTTGCCGTTGAGCAGCAGTTCCACCTCCGGGTCGGTCCCCTTGATGCGCACAATCATTTTGCGGCTCTCGAAGTCCCTGGTCGCAGCGGGGTCGGCGATCAGCCGGTCGAAAATAACTTGCATGACGGCGTAGAAGTCGTCAGCATTGGCGAATACAGCCATGAGGTCTCCTGTCAGATAAATGATGTATAAAAGAGGCGTCTTCAGACAGCACGGGGTGGCTCGGTCAGAGACCGGCCAAAGCAATGAGCAGGCGCGCCCTTATCCGAGAAACACCGAACGGCGCTGGGCCAGGCGGTTCAACAGCATCTGCTGCACGGTGCTGCGCACCTGCTCGCTGAGGCGGGCGACGATAGCCGGGTTGGCAGCCGCGCGCGGTCCGTACTGTTCAACGTCAATCGGCTCACCGAACTCGATCCACCACTTGCTGGGCAACGGCACAAAGCCCAGCGGGCCGGTCCAGGGAAATAGCGGCGTGATGGGGAAGAAGGGCATGCCCAACAGGCGCGCCAGCGGTGCAAACTGGGCGATCATCGGGTAGATCTCTTCTGCGCCAGTCACCGCCACGGGGATGATGGGCGCCCCCGTGCGCAGGGCCACGCGGATAAACCCACCGCGGCCAAAGCGTTGCAGCTGGTAGCGGTCGCGGTACAGCTTGCCCACCCCCTTGGTGCCTTCGGGAAAGACGGCCACCAGTTCGTCGCGTTCCAGCAACAACTCAGCGTTGTGTGGACTGGCCTGCACGCCGCCAACCTTTTGCAGAAAGATCGACACGAAGGGCAGTGTCGGGAACCAGGAGGCCACCAGGCCGCGCATCAGCCGGTTAGAGGGCGTCTCGTTGTAGACGGCCAGTCCCAGCATCGCGCCGTCGAAGGGCAGCACACCGGAGTGATTGCTGACCAGCAGCCCGCGGCCGCTGTCGGGGATGTGCTGCGCACCGATGACCTCGACCCGCCAGTAGCTGTCGTACAGCGCCTGCGCCAGCGGCATCACCACACCCAGGAACGCGGCGTCGCGCCCGAAATCGTCAAGCTCGTAGTCGCCGGCCATGCGCCGCCGCACCGAAGCGGTTTGGGCGCGTACCAGATAAGTAGACACGAGGAACAGCCCCTTTAACACGTCGGGGTTGAAATAATCGCCCAGGCTGCTATGTAGTCGTTCGTAGAGCGGGCCCAGCAGACGGCGCAGGGTGCGCTCCATTTCGTCGGGCGAGGGCAGGGGCATCCCGGCGGGCGTCAGCAACTGGGCTGTGCGGGCAAAACGAGCAAACTCCTGCGCCAGCCGGTCAGGCTGCGCGGGCGAGCCAGCCGCCCGGCCGGCCATCCGGTCGGTGAATTCGATGGCATCGCCGTCCAGGGTTTGCGCGGGCGCTGCCGTCCGATCGTCCACGAACAGGTCGAGCGCGTCGTTACCGTTGTCGTCGCCGCTCGATGGCGGCGCGGGCGATAGCGGCGCTGCCGCCATCCGGTCATTCACGGGGAGCAGGTCGCCATCCGTGACAGCGGGTTGCAACTTGCGGTGCGCCCAGCAGTAGACGCTGCCGTCCATGGCAGGATTGGGGCACGCGATGGTGCCGTTGATTTTCGCGGCACAGCGCAGTGCAGAGCGCTGTATCACCGGAATGTCTTCCATACCTGCCTAGCCTTCCTCTTCCGGGTAGAACGGGCGACGCCTGTCCTCGATGGCCACGGCCAGGTCGTCGTCGGCGTAGGCTTGCATCTCGCTGGACGCGACGTAGGGCGCAATCCGCTGTGCCTCGACGAAGCGCTGCAACGCCTGGCGCGCCGTCCACGTTGGTTCGAAGCCGAGGTCGGCGCGCATCCGTTCGGTGCTGGCGGTCCAGGGATAGCGCAGGTAGTCCGGCTCCAGCGGCCAGTAGCGGCGCGCGCGACGGGTTACAGGCGTCATGCCGGCCGCGGGCAACGTCCAGTAAACCGCCAGATGCAGGAGCGGCAGCACTGGTTTGCCGGCCATGCCAGCGGCCTGGCAAAGCGAGACAACCTCATCGGCGGCCACGTTGACAACGCCGCTGGCGCGTGTCAGGACGGTGTGCACAAGCGCGCGCACCGCGTCCTCGAAGTCGATCAGTTGCAGCAGTGGGTCGAAGCCCAGCAGGCTGGGGATCAGCGGCAGGCGCAGCAGGCGGGTGAAGGGCGAATCTGCATCGGCCCCGACCACGTTGGCAAAGCGCAGCACGGCGATACGCAGCTCCGGGAACTCGGCGGCGAACTCGGCCAGGAACCTCTCGACTTCGACCATGTCGCGCACGGCTGCGTAGCTCGAACGGGCGGCCACGGGGAAGGACTCGTCCAGGTAAACGGGATTCTCCGGACGCGCGCCGTAGACCGCTGTGGTGCTGCGCAGGATGATCTGGTCGACTCCAGCTTCCACGCAGGCGCCCAGAAACTGCATGGTGCCCAGGACATTGCTCTCGAAGTCGGCGTCGCGTCGCCGTTGGCGCTCGCGCCAGGCCAGGTGAACAACTGTGTCCACCTGCTCGGCGCGGCAGAAGGTCCGCCAGCAGGGGGTTGCGCACGTCGGCCTTAATGAAATCAAGGCCGCTGATGCGCTGCTGCGGCGGGCGCGCGTCGATACCCAGGACGTGCAGGCCGGGCTGCGCCAGCAGCGCCGCCGCGACCGCCCGTCCCCAGCGTCCGCTCACACCGGTGACGGCGACGACTCGTTGTGGGGTCAAAGGTTAGATCCTGTTGATAATCACGCAGGTGACAACCGCTCTACAGGTGACAGTCACTTTCGGAAAGTGACTGTCACCATTTCGTCTGTATGGTCATGCGACTGCCATTATACGCGCGCACACGGTTGCGCGGCAAGTAGGGGCGGGGTCATCCCGCCCGTCTACCATCATACGCGCGCACACGGTTGCGCGGCAAGTAGGGGCGGGGTCATCCCGCCCGTCGCGCCAGCCGGTAAGACCGCCTACTGCCTGCGGCGGCCGGCTGTGCTATCATACACTTAATCGGCAGCCACAAGATCTAAAAGGGACTGCTTCGCCTGAGGTGTCAGGCGCCAGAGCAGTCAGCCGATCAGATTGACAGCCCTTAGTGGCTATGTTACACTCACGGCCACGGCGCAACAGCTTTGCGCCGTTTAGCCGAATCCTGAACTAGTGAGGCAACCATGGGACAAGGGTCCATGCGGAATGGATTTCTCTATCTGATCCTGCTGGCGGTGCTGGCGGTATTTCTGTTTACCACGCTGCGCCAGAGCCGTGACACGGTCGAAGTCATTTCGATCAGTCAGGTCGCGGCCGATGTCCAGGCCGGCAAGGTTGAGATGCTTTCTGAAAAAGATGGCGAGATCGACGTGACCTATCGCGATGAAGCAACTCCTGCTGTTACGTCGCGTATCGAGCAGGACAACTTCGACCTCGTGAAAACGTTGCTCAGTCTGGGCGTCACCGAGGAGCAACTGTCGGGTGTCCAGGTCGAGTTCAAGGCCACCAGCCGCTGGGAGAACCTGGCGCCGGTGCTTTTCGCATTCCTGCCGATTGTCCTGATCGCCCTGTTCTTCTTCTTCATCTTGCGGCAGGCTCAGGGCGCGGGCAACCAGGCGTTTTCCTTTGGCAAGAGCAAGGCCAGGATGTTCACCGGCGACAAGCCGACGGTGACCTTCGACGATGTGGCCGGCGCGGAGGAATCCAAGGAAGAGCTCAAGGAAGTGGTCGAGTTTCTCAAGGAGCCGCAGAAGTTCGCCGCGCTGGGGGCACGCATTCCCAAGGGTGTCCTGCTGGTCGGCCCGCCCGGCACCGGCAAGACGCTGATGGCCAAGGCGGTCTCCGGCGAGGCGGGCGTGCCCTTCTTCTCCATCTCCGGTTCCGAGTTCGTCGAGATGTTCGTCGGCGTCGGCGCCAGCCGCGTGCGCGACCTGTTCGAGCAGGCCAAGCGCAATTCGCCCTGCATCATCTTTATTGACGAGATCGACGCCGTGGGACGGCATCGCGGCGCGGGCTTGGGCGGCTCGCACGACGAGCGCGAGCAGACGCTGAACCAGATTCTGGTCGAGATGGACGGCTTCGACACCGACACCAACGTGATCATCGTGGCCGCCACCAACCGGCCTGATATTCTGGACCCGGCGCTGCTGCGCCCTGGCCGCTTCGACCGCCGCGTGGTGATGGACCGCCCGGACGTCAAGGGACGCGAGGCGATCCTCAAGGTGCACGTGCGCGGCAAGCCGCTGGGTGAAGATGTGGACCTTGAAGTGGTGGCCCGGGCGACGCCCGGTTTCGTGGGCGCGGACCTGGAGAACATGGTCAACGAGGGCGCGATTCTGGCCGCGCGCCGCAATCGGCGTAACATCGCTATGACAGACCTGACTGAGGCCATCGAGCGGGTTGCCATCGGGCCGGAGCGCAAAAGTCGTGTAATCTCTCAGGAGCAGAAGCGCGTTATCGCCTATCACGAGGCTGGCCACGCGCTGGTGCAGGAGAAACTGCCGCACACCACCCCGGTGCTCAAAGTGACGATTATCGGCCGCGGCATGGCCGGCGGCTACATGTGGCCGCTGGATAAGGACTCGATGTTGCGCAGCCGCAGCGAGATGGAAGAGGAGATCTCCGTCGCGCTGGCTGGCAGGGCTGCGGAAGAGATCGTGTTTGGCACCATCACCACCGGCGCATCCAACGATCTGGAGCAGGTGACTCAGATCGCCCGCCGCATGGTAACCGTGTTGGGTATGAGCGAGCGCATGGGACCGTTGACCTACGGCCACAAGGAGGAGATGATGTTCCTGGGGCGTGAGATCAATGAACAGCGCAACTACAGTGAAGAGGTCGCCGAGGCCATCGACCGCGAGGTGCAGCGCATCGTCGCCGAAGGCT
This sequence comes from uncultured Chloroflexia bacterium, assembly GCA_963707275.1. GTDB lineage: Bacteria > Chloroflexota > Anaerolineae > JAAEKA01 > JAAEKA01 > JACKBK01. The sequence goes on along the minus strand of CAVPPH010000010.1, from coordinate 254,626 downwards.
ACGAGCGCACCAAGAACATCATCAACACCTATCGCGACCTGCTCAACACGATCGCTGAGCAGTTGATGGAAATCGAGACGCTGGATCAGTCCTCCTTCAAGAAGCTGTTCGCATGAACGTCATCTTGAGATCGAGATAAGAATTGACAACGCGCTAGTCAACCGGCTAGCGCGTTGTGCATTTGGAGTTGTATTCTGTTGAAGTTTGCAGGCAGATTGTTCTGGATCAGCTATCAGGTGAACCGCCATCACTGGATGGGCGCGCCGATGGATCGCTGGGGGATGATTGCGCTCCTTATTCTGGCGGGGCTGTTCGCCATCCGCTGGCTGCCGGGCGGATCGGTGGGCGTGCTTGTCTGCGCGGTGCTTTTGGGGATGCTGTTGCTGCTGCGATCAGTGGCATCGCGCCATTCCTACCTGATCTTCGCGCCCGAGGGCGAGCCAGCTCGTCACCGTCCCGACGCGGCCATGATGAACCCGGCTGACATGCTCAAGCTGCGGGCCACGGGCAGGTTCGAGGTGGAAGGCAGAACTCAGGACTTCACCGAACTGCTGGCCTATTTTCGCAGCTTCGAAACCCGCGAACATGCCGTCATGGCGATCTGCCCGCCTGCCAGTTTTCTGGGAGTCGGCGCATGGCCCGGCCACGAGATCGGCATGTGGTATATGTTTTTCAAGCACAAGGAGATCCGGCGCATCGACCCGGGTCTGTTGGAGTTTGGCGGGTATCGCCGGCCAGGGTTGAGGATTCAGGTGCGCCAGGAGATACCGCCTTCGACTTCCCCGCTGGACGTGTGGGGTGGATATCGCAGCGGCGGGCGCACCAAGCCAAAATACGAAGACGCGACGCTATTTCTCTCCTTCGACTCGCTCGAAGACCGGGCTCGCGTGCTGGACGATCTGACAGCCGATGCGCTGGCGCTGGATTGAGCAGGCCCGGTCACCCTCCCCGAGGTTGCCGAAACCTCCGGGAGGGTGGCTGCATCCATTCACGAGTTGCCCGAATTGATTGCGATTTCTATTGGTTGGCCGAGCCACTGGTTGGCCGCTGCCAGCGCACGATTTATGGGAGCGCCCAACTGGGCAGTCGCGGGGAAGATGTTTTCGTCGCCGATCAGCCCGCGCAAACCTGAACGCACCAACTGCGAATAGACATCGGGGCTGACGCCGACCAGCATCAGCTTGCTTTCGTGGGCATGCAGGTCTTTTGCGTAGCGTTCCAGTACGGTGACGAAGGTGCTGCCAATCTCCTCGCGGCCGCGCAGCCCGATCAGTACCACTGCATGTTTGGTGTCATCGAGCGCGGGCAGCATCTCTTCAAAGCTCTTGGCGGCGGCGAAGAACAGGCTGCCGTAGATCTGCAGCATGGTCGCCTGATTGCTGGGCAGAGTCGTGGGCGCTGGATGTTCCTCGGGCAGGCCGCCAGGAACGGGGACGATCTGCATCAGGACCACCTTGTTGGACTGCCGCGCCACGTAGAGCAGGATGCTGAAGGCGACGCCCACCAACACGGCATATTGCAGGGGCATGACCAGAGTCGCAAGGAAGGTCAGGATCATCACAACACCGGATACCCGGCTGGTGTTCCAGACCGTCATCGCCTGCGGGATGCGCATCCCCTGAAATCCAGCGACGATCAGCAGCGCCGCCAGCGCCGACATAGGCACCAGGCTGACCAACGGCGCCAGGAGGGCCACGATCAGGGCGACGAACAGCCCGACGCTGATGTTGGTCCAGCGCGAGCGAGCGCCGGCGCTCATGATCAATGCCGTGCCGGAGATCGACCCACCGGCCGGGATGCCGCCGACAAAGCTGGTCGCCAGATTGGCCATACCCTGGCCGAGGAAGTCGCGCGAGACGTTGGGGTATTTGCCGTCCGGGTTTGGATAGCCCTGGCTGACGCCAGCGCCCTGTATCAGGCCGATGATGGCGATGGAGAATGCTGGCAGCAGCATTTGCAGGAGCAGACTGACTGTGGGAAGCTGTATGTCGGGCAGTGATGCGGTGATGGTGGCGATATCGCCGACCGTTTCGACCGATTGCCAGCCCAGCAGGGCCAACAAAACTGTGGAAACGGCAATGGCAATGATAAACGCGAACTTGCGCAACTGCGAGATCATCAGGAGCACCATCAGTCCCAGCGTCAACAGCCCGACAATCGCAGTGTAGCGATCCACCTGATCCAGGTGCAGAGACAGATCCAACGCCTGGGCGATCTTGTTGCTGTAGATGCTGTCGTACCCCATCAGGTCTCCTAACTGGCCGAGGATGATCAGAACCGCGATCCCGTTGAGAAAGCCGGTCATGACCGCGTTGGAGACGAAACGCACCAGAAAGCCCAGCCGGAAAATCCCTGCCAACAATTGGAACAACCCGATCATGAAGACCAGCGCGATCAGCGCGCCTGTGCGTGAGCTGACCGGAAGAGGGCCGAGAACTTCACCGGTCGCCACCGAAAGTGCGCTGGTGGTGGAGACATTCATCAACACAGAGCTGGTGAACACTGCACCCACTGGCACGGCGACCATCAGCGTGTAGATGCCCATCACCGGATTGCTGACCAATGCAAGCAGCGCGTGGGCCATGGCCTGTGGCACGTTGACCACTGAGAAGGTCAGTCCGGCGATGAGGTCAGAGACGATCAGTCCCCGATCAGGCTTGAGTTGTTGAATGCTGTTGTTGGGCACTTGCTGCTTAGTCAAGTTGCGTTCCTGGCGGGCAAAGAATTGAGCAGCGGGGGGTGGGTATCCGCGTCTCTGGCTGTACGCTGAAGATTATAACCATCGTGTGAAATGGCTCCAACATTTGAACGCATCCACAACGAGTGAACGGAGTCTCAGGCAGGTAACGAACATCGTTGCCGCGATTGAACCAGAAGCACTGGTCTGGCAGAAAGCGCCAGCACTCTTCCAGTCAACCCGAATCAAAAGGGCCTGGCAACCATTCCGGTTGCCAGGCCCTGCGCACGAGAGTATCCCGGCGCGCTTGTCAGACTTTAGCCCGGTCCCCGCAACATGTCCAACGCCACGGTGGCAGCCAGGATGACGATATCGTCCTGGCCGGGATCGATCTCGACACCGTAGGTGTCGCGGATGCGGAACCACTTCCTGGAAACTTCGGCGACCCGGTCCCGTCCGATTTCGAACTTGTACTCATGGTCGAGGATGTTGCCCTGGATGTCGATGTCCGGGCCGTTGCCGACCTTGACGGTGTAGCGCTCGCGGATGGGGGTGATCAGCGCCTTTTTGACGACGGCCAGCGTCTCGCCGTTGGGGCCTTCAATCTCCATCGTGTCCTTGATACGCATCACCTTGGTCTGGATCTTGGCGAGTTCCTGGCCGTTGCGATCTTCAAAGATCAGTGTGTTGCGCAAACGTAACGCTTTGCCGTCCACCTTGTAGACCTTTTCACCGCGGTCGTTCTCGATCCACGAGTCGTCGCCGATGGAAACCAGCTTTTCGCGCATCTGATAGCGAGTTGGGCCGCCGGCGGGGCCGCCGCGGCGATCATCTTTTCTTTCTTCTCTGCGTAACATAGTGTACTCCTTTGTGAAATCACGCTTGTTGCTGAGTACAGTATAACCACTCGCAGAGCGATTGTCCAGTCTTCTGGCACACTGTCCAGGGCTTCTCAAGAGTTCGATCTCACGCTCGCGACTGTCACCCTGAACGAGTGTGACAGCGTGCAAGCAGCGCAACTGAAGGGCCACTCCTGGGGTGTAGCAAACAGCCTCCCACAGAATGGGAGGCTGTCGTTCCGCGCAACAAAACTCTGATGTGCGATCAACAAGCAGGTGACAGATCAGGCGGCTTCGGTGTCTTCCGTGGCTGCTTCACCTGCACCATCCGCGGTTGCCTCGCTCGCTTCCTGCGCGGCTGTCTGCAACTCCTCGTGGGGCACGCTGAAGCTGATCACGCGGCCGCCAGACGAGCGCAGATTGTCGGCAGCGCCGGCCATTTCGTATTCGTCGCAGGCAACGACCACAGCAACCTTGCCAGCGTCAAGGTCTTTGTCAAGCTCGGCGGCCTCTTCATCCGTGAGTTTCATGTGCTCGGTGAAGGCTGCGCCGGCCGCGCCGCCCACCGCTGCACCGGCAATCAGGCCGCCGATCAACCCGACGGGGCCGAGCAGGGCGCCGGCCACGCCGATCACCGCGCCTATTGTGGCGCCCTTGGTGGTCTTGCGGCCCATGTTGGTCTTGATCTTGCCCTTCTTTTTGTGGATGGTGCCGATGTTGCCAAGCATGACGTCTTCGCTGGCCAGATCCCAGCCTTCCAGCGTCGTCATTGCCAATTCGGCTTCGGCCTGATTATCAAATACTGCCATGACGAAGAACTGGTTGGGTTGGTCTTTGCTCATGATGTTGCTCCTTGTTGATTTTGATGGATGACAGGGCATCGGCCTGCCTTCTCAGTGATGGTTACAGCCTGGCGGGATAATACATCAGGTGTGGCAGAGACGCCAAGCGCGATGACCGTCAGGCTGCCTGCGCTGCTTTGCGCTGTTCGGTCAGTCTCTGAAAGCCCATGCCCAGGATCATCGCTGCAACCACCGCGACGACGATCAGGCCCATCAGGTTTGCATCTGCGCGCGCGAGCACTGTCATCAGCAGGATGCTGGTCAACGGCGCTTTCAGTACCAACGCGATAACCCCTGCTCCAGCGCACGCGACGAGGATTTCTACCGGCACGTTCGGAAACAGCAAACCGACAGCCAGCGCCAGCATGGTGGCGCTAAAAAGCGATGGAAAGATGGGGCCGCCCAGAAAGCCGCCCTTGAACGATATGGCCAGCAGCAAGGGCTTAAGCATTGCCATCAACAGCAGCATCGGGATGCCAACCTGCGCCGCATTGTCGATGATCGCGTGGATCGTGTCTTCACCGGAAAACATGAGGTTGGGAATAAAGTAGCAGACCACGCTGACGATTGCGCCCGCCACCAGCACTCGCAACATGAACCGGCCTGCGAAGCGTGCCATCAGGCCGCCCACGACGCGCATGGCGGCGCCGATGTAAACGGCTACCGCCCCGCCGATGGCGCCGAGAATGATCGCCCAGAGCACCATCTGCAGGTTCAGGGTCACCGGCTCGCCTTCGAACAGGAAGCCGGCGAAGGGTGGAACATTCAACAGGGTGAAGAGCAGATAGCCCACGGCGCCGGCAGCCAGGTTGGACGCCACCATCGGCAAGCCGCCTTTGCCGCCGCTGATCTCGCTGGCAAAGAGCGCAGCGAACAGTGGGTTGCCAATCAGCCCGTTGTAGGCGGAACTCATGCCTGCCAGGCTGGCGGGGATGAATGCGTTCTTGGCCAGCTTGAGCTTGACTGACAGCCATTCAGAGACATAGACGGCCAGCACGCCCAGCGGCCCCTCAGGACCGACGCTGGCGCCGGAAACCAGGGAGAAGAACGAACTGAGCAGCGCTCCCCAGAAAGATTTGTAGCCCGTGGTGTCGCCCGCAGCCATGGCTTCAACGGGGCTGCCTTCGATCATGTTGGGCGCGTGCATGTATTTTCCAACCAGGCCCACCAGCAGCGAGAAGAACATCACACCCACCGGGATCATCCAGCGGTTGCTGACGACAAAATCGTTGTCCCAGATCAGCGAGTTAAGCTGGGAGTAGCTTGCCAGCCAGACAACCGCGAACAGCCCGACGATCAGTGCAATAAACAGGATGCGCCCGATGGTCAGCCGGGAGGTTGGCTGCTCAGCATCGCCCGCCTGGTCCGGCAGTTGTGCCGCTGCTTCAGAGTTGGTCATGAACGTTCTCCATCGATGGGGTGGTGCAAAGATGCCGCTCCCCGGACAGGTGGCGGGCGACAGAACCGGCGACATATGATGCCAGATACGCGTTTTGCAGACGACCTTTGTTCCCGTCAATTATGCACAGAACTTGTGCACAGGCAAAGGGTTATGCCCCGTCAGACCGGCTCGCCCGCCCGCGCCAAGTTCAGCGCCAGCAGCCGCTCCAGTATTTCCTCGTCGCTCAGGTCAGCCGGCCAGCCGTAGGCAGCAAACACGGCCGCGTCCAGTTTGCTGTGAATGTTGTCCAGCCAGGCCGGGCGCGCGTTGTACAGGTTGGTCAGCGTGCGCTTCTTCAGTTCAGCTTCGGACGCGCCGGGTGGATTGAGCCACGCGTCGCGCAGTTGCACCAGCTCGCGCGCGGCCGCAGGTCCTGATGGGAGAAGCTACATACTTGCTAATTCGTATCATTCAACGTCGTGGCTCGTGTCGGCACCGTGATCTCCTGATACGAATGTCGAAAGCTAAGAACCTTGCCAGAAACTAACCGCGCTTGGATTCCGCAGTCGCACTGATGGTCAACAAGAATGTCCCAATGAGCATACACCCACGCTGGGAATTCATTGAATTGTCCGCATCGACATACATAACCTTTTGGTAGCACGCACCCCTCCTGCGGAATAGAATTACCTGACGGAGACGGAAACAAGTACTGTACCAGTTTCAAATCCCCCGCGCTCTAGACGCTTGTCCTGCAAATAGTCGAACGTCTGCTTTTCCGAGTAACCAAGCGAACTGGACACGGCAACAAGAACTTCGATCATGTCGACAACTTCCTCAAGCGACGGGTGCTGGATCAGTTCAGCATGTTCTTCGATCAGCTTCCCCATTAGTAACTCTAGAAGTTGTTTACCGTCAACCTGTCTTGTTACTGGTATTCTTCCCGATTCCAGAATGATGGCAGGAATGCGATCTCGGACGAGTTTGCTCGGGCGAAGTCGGAAATCAGATGCATCGTTATCGCGTTTTGCTCGATTGCAGCGAAAGCAAAGTGCCTGAAGGTTGCGTTCGTCATCCAGATGCATCCGAACTCCATCTTTGGAGATAAAGCCTTGCTTATCTGCCCAGTTGCGGGGAACTATATGATCAATGTCGATTGGTGAAATTTTGGAAGACACGCCACAAAGCTCGCACTTCCCCATTGCAGCCTTAAGTACGCGATATCTCTTGGACAGCGTCTATGCCGGTTTCTTGGTCAGTGCTAGCCCGCTTCTGGATCCAACTCTTGATTTTTTCGACACAGATTTCTTTTGCCGTTTCGACCAAACCCGTATCTGAAACATCAAAGCTGAGTGTGAAAACTTGACGATGTCGGTCGTAGGCAATAACTCCGTGTTTTTCCAGTGTGCGCTTGGGCCATCGCATAACAATACCGCGATAGTATTCGAGCACGGATTCATCGTATCCGCTAAGAATGCGGGCGAGTTCATCCCTTTCAGCCTCCCCGCCTTGTTGAAGAAGATATAGTATGATCGCCGGTTGATACACCTCGCTCATAGACATCTTTGTCTGCAAAAATTCAATGAGTTCGTTTAGGTTGCGCATTTCCACGTTTATACCGGGAGGAAGAATTCGGCTGGACCGGCCTCGGCCGGCGTCGCGTGGCCGATCAGCCGGCAGAGGTCGATAAAGTGCTCGCGGTCGGCCGCGCTTTCCTTGAGTTCCGAACGGCGCCATTTGGCGACGAAGGCTTGCGGGGTGAGGGTGGGTGGCATGGCCGATATGATAGCGGGATTGAGGGTTCGACGCAAGCCGGTCTGTGGGGAAGGGAAAGGACTGGCAGTCCTCGGAGGACTGCCAGTCCTGCGAAACGTTACTGCCGTGCCATGATGCGGCGCATCTCGGCTTCGTCGTCGCTGATCACGTCGCCACTCAGGTCGAAGGTGACGCTGTGGATCTTGCCAGGGAACTCGAAGGGCGACTTGTAGAAGGGCGCGGCCGGCGCGCCGGGGTCGGCGCCTACGGTGATGCCGCCCGTCAGACCGAGGCTCAACGGTGTGGTGTGCGGGAACTCGGCCTGGCCGGCCAGCTTGCCGTCGATGTAAAGCTGCGCGCGGCCGGGTGTGCCCTTGCCCTTGGCGAAGTCGGGCGGCCCGGTGACCTCGAACTCGAAGCGCAGTTCATGGCGTCCGGCCGGCACGGGGTCGCTGGCTCTGACATGCAGGTAGTCGCGCGCGACGTAGTTCTGCACGTATTGCAGCTTGTTGTCCTGGATGTAGAACGAGTAGCCGCCGTCGGTCCCGCCAAAGGAGACCAGCGCGCCGTCAGCCCGGCCTTCGGGAACTTCCACGTCCGCGGTGATGCTGTGTGTACGGTTCAGCAGTCGCGGCCCGGCATTGAACGGGACAGCCTGCGTGTGCGGGTAGAAGGTGTAGCTGGTACGGTCGGCAGTGATCTGCGGGCGTTCATCAGCGAAGCGTGCAACGCCGCGGCCGTCCACCGGCAGCACGTTGTACTTGCCGGCCTCCACATACCACGTGCCGATCATCTCGATCAGTTTGGCGCGGTTGTCGGCCGCCACGTTGTGGTTTTCGGCCCAGTCTTCCTCGACGTGATACAGCTCCCAGGCCGTGGCGTCCAGCTCGGTCAGCCGGTCGGCCGGGATCGGTGCGCCGAAGAACAGACCGGCTTCGCTGAAGGACGGTCCCGGCCAGGGGCAGACCGCGCGCCAGCCGTCGTGATAGATCGACCGGTGGCCCATCATCTCGAAGTACTGGGTGGTATGCTTCGACGCTGTCAGCGGATCCTCGAAGGTGTGCGCCAGGCTGACGCCCTCGACAGACGACTGCGTGACACCCTTGATGCTGGTCGGCGGTTGCAAACCCAGCGCATCCAGCACCGTGGGGACCATGTCGATGGCGTGCGCATATTGCGTGCGTATCTGGCCGGCGGCTGCGATGCCCTTCGGCCAGTGGACCACGAACGGGTCGCTGATGCCGCCGCGGTAGGTCTCACGTTTCCAGCGGCGGAACGGCGTGTTGCCGGCCCACGTCCAGCCCCAGGCGTAGTGGTTGAAGTTGTCGGGCCCGCCCAACTTGTCGATGGCCGCCAGATTGGCCTCCAGCGATTCGGGCACGTTGTTGAAGAAGAGGTTTTCGTTGACCGAACCGGTCGGGCCGCCTTCCGAGCTGGCGCCGTTGTCTGAAAGCACCATGATCAGCGTGTTGTCGAATTGGCCGGTTTCCTTGAGGAACTCCAGCAGCCGGCCGATGTGGTGGTCGGTGTGGGTCAGGAAGCCGGCGAAGACCTCCATCATGCGCGCGTAGAGCTTCTTCTCGTCCGCCGAGCACTGGTCCCACGGCTTGACGTCGGGATCGTGGCGCGACAGCTCCGCGTCCGCCGGGATGATGCCCAGCCGTTTCTGGCGGGCGAAGGTCTTCTCGCGATAGGCGTCCCAGCCGTCGTCGAACTGGCCCTTGTAGGCGTCGGCCCATTCCTTGGGCACGTGGTGCGGGGCGTGCATCGCGCCGGTGCAGAAGTACATGAAGAACGGCTTCGTGGGCGCGACCTGCTTGGCGTCGGCGATGAAGCTGATGGCCTTGTCGACCAGATCCTCGGTGAGGTGATAGCCTTCCTCCGGCGTCTTGGGCGGTTCGACCTGATGGTTGTCGTAGACCAGTTCCGGGTAGTACTGGTGCGTCTCACCGCCCAGAAAGCCGTAGAAACGCTCGAAGCCGCGGCCCAGCGGCCAGCGGTCATAAGGCCCCGCCGCCGAGATCTGGTCGGCCGGCGTCAGGTGCCACTTGCCGATGGCGTAGGTGTTGTAGCCGTGCTGCAAGAGCATCTCGGAGAGGAAGCCATTCTCGAAGGGGATGTTGCCGTTGCTGCCGGGGTAGCCGGTGGACCCCTCGGTGATGCAGGCCATCGCGTTGGAGTGGTGGTTGCGGCCGGTGAGAATGCACGTGCGCGTCGGCGAGCAGAGCGCCGTGGTGTGCATGTTGCTGTAGGCCAGGCCGTTCTGCGCCAGGGTGTCGATATTGGGCGTGTTGATTGGACTGCCGTAGCAGCCAAGCTGGCCAAAGCCGGTGTCGTCCAGGATGATGAACAACACGTTGGGCGCGCCTTCATTTGCCCGAAGCGGCTTTGGCCACGCGGGCGTTGAGACGTCGAACGTGCGCCCGATCACGCCGGGGAAGGCGGAACCGGGCTGGTATTCTGTCAATGCCATTGAGTTTTTCTCCTTTGAATGTGAATGCAGATTTTTCGTAGTTCTATGCCAGAACCCGCTCGTCAGGCATGATCTTTGATCCACGCCCAGGCTTCGTCGATCTGGTCGGGCGTGAACGATCGCTCGTGGGTGTGGCGGGTAACGGGGTCCATGACCTTGACCAGGCGCGCCATCCACTTGCCGTCGCCGACGAAGGCCGCTCTTTCGACCTTCCGGTACTCATTGGTGCCAAAGTGAAGATCGGCCTTGGCAGCGTCGAGGCCATCGTACCCGTCGAAGTCTTCCACCACGATCAGCAGGTTGATCTTCCCGTGGGTCGCGATGGCTCCGTCCAGCCGCGGCATAAGCTGCCGATAGTCTTCTGCCGACACTTTACCGCTGATCTTGAAGCCGATACACGTGTCGCTGCTCTCGGGTAGAATTTCAAACATCGGAGCCTCCTTGTGTCGTTGCTGAAACAGGGATTGTGTGATCATGATAGCGGATTTCAAGACCCTGGTCAAGCGTATGTTCTTCCATTTTTCCGTTGTTCCAACCGAGACGATCATGCGCGTTGCGCACAACCATGGATGAAAATGTCACTGCGAGGCCGCGGGCGCCGAAGCAGTCTCTCCGGCTAAGGACGCGTCCACAAATAACTTTCCGGTGTTGGCTCGGTCAGGAGACCGGCCAAAGCGGTAACTAATTGATAGACGCGTCCTAAGTAGAAAGAACACTTCGCCGCAGATAGCTCGCAACCCTGGCACCGTCCGTCAAGGCAGGTGTAACTAATGACGCGCTGTTTTGTTGAGTTCAGGCGCCTCGCTGGCCCGCCGACGCTCAGATGGATGAAAACGGTGGGACTCGGTCGGAGACCGGCCCAAGCGGTGATGGGCTGTTATCAAAGCAGGATCAACCACTGGCAAGCAGGGCGTGGATCGTCTGTCTAATATTCGAAGCTCTGCTGGCAGCAGCGATCCGCGAACTGCCGGCAAACGGCTACGATGTCGTCCGGAGCGGTCACACCCACTGCCCGCAGCACTGCCCCCACGTCGGCCAGCGGAAACCCCATCACGCCGCTGTAGCAGCCTCCGATACGTGCGACCGGCGCGAAGTCACGGCTCTGGATCGCATACGCACCAGCCTTGTCCATCGGATCGCCGCTGGCGATATAGGCGGCGATTTCGTCGTCGCTGTAATCGCGCATGGTTACCACCGTCTCATTCAACGCGCCCGCTTCCAATTCGCCGGCAGCATCGCACGCATAGACAGCACTGAGCACGCGATGCCCTCGGCTGCGCAAGCTGCGCAGCATCACGGTCGCCTCGGATGCGCCAGTCGGCTTGCCCAGCACCGCCCCGTCCACGACGACCACGGTGTCCGCGCCCAGCACGACACGATCTGGCCAGCGTGCCGCCACTGCCTGCGCCTTCTCACGCGCCAGCCGTTGCACCAGCGCCTCAGGCGTCTCACCGGGCCGCTGCGACTCGTCGATGTCAGCGGTGTCAACCGTAAATTCAATGTCGAGGCGCGCCAGCAGTTCCTTTCGGCGCGGCGAACGGGAAGCTAACACAATCTGGCGGCTGGTTTTGGTCAACATTGGCGTTCCAATAAACGATAACTAAACGATTGATAGGTATAATGCCGCACGCGAGATGGTTATGCAAATAGTCGCCCATTCTCCGCTTGATAAGGAGCCCCGAAAATGCATTCACGAATCCTGCGAACACCTTTAGTGTTGCTGCTCATTGCGACGCTGCTGACCCCGACGATTGCGCAAGCGCTACCGGCTGACCCGGTTAACGGTCAAAACCGAAGTGAACCGCTAGCAGGCTGGAAAACGAGTGAATCGGCGGCGCCAACCTCGGCCACCGAACTGGGTGCGGGTACCGTCGAAGCCCCAGACCTGATCGCCTCATCTGCAGTCGCCGGCCGGCTGCTGCTGTCACCGGCCATCGACGCTGACGGCGACCCGCTGACCAACCCGGTGGGCGCGGTGCCGGTGGCGCGCGTCGGCGGCGACGACCGCACGGACGATGTGCTCTACGCCGAGATCAGCCTGGCGGCGGAGGTGATCCCCGCCCGGCCGGAGCACAACCCGGCCGGCGTCCCGGTGACCTTCCGCATCTGGCACGAGACGGAGCCGGCTGAGCTGGTCAAGGAAGTGCGCGCGGATGCCTGGGGCGCGGCAGCCATGCAGCAGATCTTCGACGACCTGCACCTGGCGGGCCGCTGGTTCTACCAGGCCAGCGCGCCCGGCTACGGCGAGAGCGAGGTCCGCTCCTTCACCTTCGACACGACCCGCTACAGCCAGGAATTGCGACTGGGCGCGGCGCAGGTCACGACCGAGGTGGAGGCCAGCGGGCGGCTGGTGGTGGATGTTGCATCCGACGTGGCCATCGATGAGGCTTCCTCTGTCGGCAGTTGAACATCGTTCGTGATTCCAGCGGTGGACGCAGCGAGGGAGAGACGCGCCGAAGCGCACAGATGCTGCCGCCCATGCTGGCCCGTCGCGTCGACGAACGCCACGCCCACGCCGAGATGTTTCTCGACGGCGGCGACTACCTGCTGACGGCGTTGGTGCATTCGGGCACCATGGTCGCGCAGAGCGAGCCGGTTCTGGTCAGACGTCGCTGCCAGTGTGCCGCCGGCTATCGAGGAGGTCGAAACCATTTACGAAGCCGACGACGACGGCGAGACCGTGCTCGCACATTACCGCACCCCGGATGGCGACGTGGCGCTGATGCGCCGCGATGTCGATGACCTGCCGCCGCCGGCCGATCCGGTGGAGCCGGCCGTCTTCGAAAAGACCCGCCGCGTTGGCGCGTTCCAGTGGGAGGTGGACACCTAACAGTCGGCGTCGAGGTCGGTAGTCAACGACGGCAAGAAGCGCGCCTGGCTGGATGACTTCTCCTGGGATCCCATCGCCCGGCGCTACGACATCGTTATCGAGTCGTTGATGGATGCACCGATGGAGGACAAGCTGACGGTGCAGATGTTTGGGCCAGGCGGGGTGGTCATCTACGAGGAAACCGTGCCGATCTGGCTGGATCCAGAGGCGCCGTTGCGTTACTCCGTTGCAGTGCCCAGCGAGATCGGGGAACCGCAGGGAATGCGCATCATCGTCCACGACCCTGCGGTCGTGGACTGGATCATCGAAAAGGGTCAGGCGGTGGTCACCAGCATCTTCAACGTCCTGGTCGGGGGGAGCAATCCCGAGTCGGGGTTCAGCCTGACAATCTTCCCAGTCCCTTCGTCCAGCCTGACCGCAGCATACTGGTCGTTCAAGGGATCAATCACCTTGCGAGCATGTTCTGCGCCGTGGGCGCGGGTGATGTTCAGTTTCCGCCGCCGGGCGGGGTGATCGGCGACTGGCTTGCCGGTTCCAGCACTGCGACTGGGTAAGCACGTGATAACCACGGCCCTGCGCGACTTCATCCGCGACAGCTTCGGCTTCAGTAGTCTCGATGAGGCCGTTAAGCGGTCGAGAACGGAATTCCTGTCGGGTCATTCAGTTACCTGTGGACCATCGGCGAACGCTACACGGCAACTCTGTTCGATGAGCAGCAATGTCCAAATCCCATCGCTAGGCAAGCTGCAAGGGATGCAGCCGAAAAGACCGGCCGCAACTAGAGGATGTGGCGGGTGGCCTCAACTATCGGTTCGACGCGCCCTGTCAACTGACCGCACAAGGCCCCGACCCGGTTCCCTTTGCACCGCCTATCTCGTTTCTATCACAGCAGATCAGTCCCGTGGTCAAGCCAGAGTTCACAGGAGGGCGGGCCGGCGACTACAGCGTGTTCGCCAGCCTCGACATGAAATTCGGCTGGGAAGCCTCGATCCTGGCCAAAGCGCCGTCATTCCTGGCCTATGCTCGGGCGCTCAAGTTCTGGGGCAATTACGATGATGTACACCTTGTGGGACTCTGTCCGGAGAGTTCGTCAACGTCAACACCTGGTTCTAACCTGATCAGAGAGGCGCGCAACCTTAACTTCGCCAAGACCTACTGCAAACCACCGCGACCCGAGGGTAATCCTGATGATCGTCGGGACGCCAGCAGCAACGGTTCTTCTGCCGAGCCGGCTGGCGTCAGCGGCAACATCCAACATCTCCAAGAGCAAGTTGCAACGGCACAACAACTTGGTTTGGCCAGAGCAGAAACCTATCTGGATGCTCAAGCTACGCGAGGCTGAACTCAGGGAGATCATTCAAGACATGACGTTGACTGTCGAGGAGATGTTGCAGCGGCAAGCGATCCTGCCGGAGACTGCAACTTCGCGTTCATGGCTGCCCTTATCGACGGAACGATCCTGCCTGCATCCCGGCCAGACGATCACCGAGGCGATGAGCCTCGACCTATGCAAGACTTCATTGTACAGGTGAGCAACACGGGGCTTGCCCGCCAGCGGCGGAGCGGCGCGACGCTGTCGACTTCGCCCAGCGCCAGTACAACCTGCTGCACGGCCAGGAGCTGGCGTTGCAGCAGGAGTTGCGCACACAGTTGGCCCAGGCCGGCATCGGCGTGCTGGATGGCGGGCTGGTCACCTGGACGTTGACCGCGCTCAACACTCTGGGGATCAGCGGCAAACCGGTGCAGATACTGCCCGGCGTCGGCCAGCAGCTACCTGCCCGACAGCCGCTACTACACCCCCTTCGAAGCGCCGCCGGTTTTGCTGGTGCCCAGCGGAGGGTTCTATCGCTACGAGCGCAGCCAGGAGGCGCGGGACTGGCTGGACACCTACGCCAACCTGGGCGGCACGCTGATCGTGCTGGCGCAGGCTAACTCCGAGGACTGGGATTTGCTGCCCGGCGGCGAGGTGGAGGGGCTGGGCTTCGAACAGGACATCCTCTGCAAGACCGCCTCGGTCAGCATCGTCAACAGCTCGCCCTGGATCAAGGGGATCGGCCGCGACCTGCCCGACATCCAGCTCGATGGCTCCTTCACCGCCTGGCCGGCCGACGCTACCGTGGTGCTGATGCGCACCACCGGCAACCAGATGCCGGCCATGATCGAGTACGACTACGGCGCAGGCCATGTGGTTGCGACCTCCACCTATCCCGACTGGTACATCAACGGCATGCAAAGCCCGGAGGACATCGTCTTCGCTCGCAGCCTCTTTGGGCTGGCCTATCTGCAGGCCACCGGGCAGTCGGTAGCCGCCACGGCCAGCGCGCCCGGCGCGCCGGTTAGCCTGCCGCTCCCGGTCAGCAACAACATGGCTGTGGACGCCGCCGAGATGACCGTCATGCGCGACTACTACGAGGCGC
Source organism: uncultured Chloroflexia bacterium (assembly GCA_963707275.1). Taxonomy (GTDB): domain Bacteria; phylum Chloroflexota; class Anaerolineae; order JAAEKA01; family JAAEKA01; genus JACKBK01. The sequence continues at coordinate 239,412 of CAVPPH010000010.1, read as the reverse complement.
ACGTCGGCGAGGCCTGGCGCTGGGCCGCCCATCGCCCGCGGCCGTTGCAAGGCGCAACGGTCGTCGATCTCGTGCCTGACCTGCCCAGCGGCGACGCCACCACGGTCAACGTGGCTTTCAGCGCGCCGCCGCAGGCCGGCATCTTCCGCACCGGCTATTTTCTCGGTTCACCCGGCCAGACGGCCTACGTGCCGCCCGCCTGGTATCGCTCCGGCGGCATCACTGGCCCCTTCTACGAGGTGCAGAGCAGCTATACCCCGCCGCCCGGCTTCAGCTTGCGCGCCAATCGCGACCGCTTCGCCTTCGGCGAGATGGCGACCATCACCGCCACGCTGCACAACAACCTGGCCACGCCGCGCAGCGTGACTCTGGAGCCGCTGACAGGGCTGGACGATGGCCCGGTGGTTTTGAACCTGCCCGCGCTGGGCACGGCTCAGCAGGTCTACACGGCGCGCATCTACGGACGGCGCGAGATTCGCCTGGGCCTGTCGGAGGGTGGGACGTTGCGAAGTGTTATGCCGCTGACCTTGCGTCTCAGCCCGCCGTTTCTGGGCCTGGAGACCTCCAGCGACCAGATACCGGCCGGCCTGGCGACGACGATCGCTGTCTCTGCCACCCTGCTCGACGGGCGGGCCAGTCAGGTGCTGTGGGAAGCGCGGCGGGAAGGGGCGCTGGTCGACTCGGCCACCACAACCCTGTCGCCGTCGGGCGCCTACAGCCTGACAACCACGACCCTCGATCTGCCCGCGGCCGTTGCAGGCGATGAGGTGACCGTCAGCGCGGCGCTGGTGGGCGCGGCCGGCGTCATGACCCGCACGCTGGCCGTGAGTCCGCCGCTGTCGCTGGCTGGCCTGGTGCTGTCCGGGCCGCTGCTGATCGGCGATGGCAACGCTGGCCGGGTGCGTGTTCAGGTGGAAGATGCCGGCTATCCCGGCAGCGGCCAGGTGCAGGCCCACCTGCGCCGCAACAGCGACTCGGCGCTGATCGCCAGTGGGCCGGTCCAGGCGGTCGCGCTGGGCGGCGGAAGCCAGCAGATCAGCCTCGACCTGCCCCTGCCGGCCGTGCTGGACGCCGCGCAGGGCTATAGCGTGGTCGTCGACGGGAGCGGTCAGGCCAACGGCGGCGCGCCGGTGGCGGTCAACCGCGTGCTCTCCTTGCCACCCATTTCCCTCCGAGCGGTGCTGGTGGACGCGGTGCGCGCCGTGCGCGAGCCGATGCCGATCCGCGTTTATCTGGCGTCCGGGCAATACGGTCTGTTGCCCCCAGGTCCCTTCTCGGTGACGGTCAGCTCGGCCGCGCCGCCCTGGAGCACGACCGCGACCGCGCCGGCTACACTGGTGGTCTCGTCGCTGGTGATCGATGCCGTGGTTCCCTCCCTGCCCCGGGGTGGCGCTTACGATGTCACCGTGCGAGACGCCGCAGCTCCTGAACTGGAGCAAGAGCGACATTCTTTACATGCCCGATCACGAACTGCACTACAGCGCGCCGGGCGCGCTGACGGCTGGATCAACGCTCCAGTGGACGGTGAGCAACAGCGCCGGGGTCGATACCTCGGTCGATGGCGCGCTGGTTCTGCTGGACGACGACGGCGTGGCGGTGGCGCAGGAGCCGGTCAGCGCGCCGGTGGCAGTGGGCGCGTCGGTCGATGTGACCCTGGCAGTGCCCGCTCAACTGCGCAGCGGCGCCTATCGGCTGCGCTGGACCGGCGTCGATCATCTCGGCAACGCGGTGGGCGACCAGCGCCCGCTGGCGTTGACTGGCCTCGAAGTTGCGCTGGACAGCCAGACCGACAAGCCAGCCTACCTGAGCAACGAAACGGTGACGGCCCTCAGCGTCATCACGCCCAGCGCGCCGCTGGAAGACGCCCAGTTGCGGCTGCGGGTCGTCAGCCGCGGCGACAATCCCTACGTCGGCGACTATGGCGAGCCGGGGATGGTGGCTACCACTATCGCCGGCGGCGCGGTCGATGCGCCGGCCGCGGGCAAGGCGCTGCGCCTCGATCCTGACGGCATCGCATTTAGCCCCACCGGCGACACCATCCTCCTGGCCAGCGACCGGGTGGTTCAGCGGGTCAATACCTTTGACTGGTCGGGCAGCGTCGTGGCCGGTCGCAGCGGCATGGGCAACACGGCGGTGGACGGGGTGGGGCTGGCGGCCCGCTTCGCCACCGATCTGATGTCGCTGTCGCTCAGCGGCGACGGCTCCTTTGCGATCCTGATCGAGTTCGGCCGCGGCGTCATTCGCCGCTACGACACCGCCACCGGCCAGGTCTCCTTCGTGGCCGGCGGTGGCGGTGGCTGCGCCGACGGCGTTGGCACTGCTGCCCGCTTCAACTTTCCCGGCGCCAGCGCGGTCAGCCACGACGGCAGCTTCGCTCTTGTGACGGACGCCTGTGGTCTGCGCTACATCGATCTGACTGACCGGCAAGGTGACCACCCTGGTTCCCGGTCTCACCGGCGGCGTGTCCGATCGCGCCGAGCGACAGCTTTGCGCTGATGACCGATTCCCAACACCACACTGTCAGTCTGGTGACACTGCCGGGCGGCGTGCGCACCATCGTGGCCGGCGCGGCCTTCACCCCCGGCAGCGCCGACGGCATGGGCGCGGCGGCGCGCTTCAACAAACCCACGGGCATCGCCATCAGCGCCGACGGCACGTTCGCCCTGGTCGACGACGGCGACAACTACACCGTGCGTCGCATCAGCCTGCCGGGCATGGCGAGTGACCACCCTGGCCGGCGCAGTGGGCCAGCAGGGCTTCGTCGACGGAACCGGCAGCGTGGCGCGCTTCGCCGGAATGCGCCACCTGGCCATCCATCCTGATGCGAGCTATGCTCTGGTGGGCGACTGGACCAACGCCGCCGTGCGCCGCCTCGATCTGACCACCAATGCCGTCACCACCGTGCTGGGCAACTGGCCCGGCGCGGACGGCCTGGGCAACGAGGCGCGCTTCCGCGATCCCTGGGACGTGGCGGTCAGTCCGGATGGCAGCTTTGCGCTGATCGCCAATCCTGGCAGCGCCACCGTGCGGCGCATGGATCTGACCACCGGCGAGGTCACGACGCTGGCCGGCGCATTCGATCAGTATGGCACGGTGGACGGCATCGGCGCGGCCGCCCGCTTCAGCTATCCTAACGGCGTAGCCATCAGCCCTGACGGCGCAACCGCGCTGGTGGTGGACGACGTCGACGACGTGGTGCGCAAGATCGACCTGACGACGGCGGAAGTGACCACCTTTGCCGGGACAGCTAACCAGAGTGGCTTCGTGAACGGCATCGGAAGCGCGGCCCGCTTCTATTACCCGGAGGATGTGGTCTTCAGCCCCGACGGCAGCTACGCGCTGATCGCCGACGAGTTCAACAACGCCATCCGCAAGCTGGACATGGCCACGGCCGAGGTCACGACCTTCGTAGCGCCGGGCGCGGGCGGCATCCACGATCCGACGGCGCTGGACATCAGTCCTGATGGCAGCTTTGCGCTGGTGGTCAGTTCCGGCGACAAGCTGCTCTACCGGGTCGAGATCAGCAGCGGCGCGGCCGGCGCGGTGACAGTGCTGGCCGGCAGCGGGGACGCGGATGTGGTAGACGGGATCGGGACAGCCGCCAGCTTCGGCTGGCCGCAGGGGGTCGCGATCAGCCCTGACGGCTTGCTGGCGCTGGTCAGCGAACGGTTCCCCGGCGTCATCCGCCAGGTGGATATCAGCACCGCGCAGGTGACCACCGTCGCCGGCGCGCCCTGGGAGGACGACACCATGCGCGACGGCCCCGGCGCGGCGGCCCGCATCTACTGGCCCATCGGCCTCGACTTCGGTCCCGACGGCACCTGGGCGCTGACCGCGGTGCAACTGGGCAACGCCATCGCCCGCCTGGATCTGACCACCGCTGCCCAAGGCGCAGGTGCAGAGCGCCGTCAACCGCCTGCCCAACAACGACGGCTCCGGCTTCGAGTCGCGCCTCTACTATCCCAGCGATGTGGCGGTCAGCGCCGATGGCCGCTATGCCCTGATCGCCGACAGCGGCAACTACGAGATTCGCCTGCTGGAGTTGGTGTCGCCGGAAGCGCCGGCGGCGGGACAGGGGCGCGCGCCCTTCGATCCTAACGGCGTCCATGTTCGCACCGTGGCCGGGCTGGCCGGCGGCTGGGGCAGCGACGACGGCATCGGCAGCGCGGCGCGCTTCGACTGGGTCGAAGGGGTGGCGGTCAACGGCGACGCCACCTGGGGACTGATCGCCGATACCTACAACCAGACGATCCGCCATGTCGATATCCTCAGCGGACAGGTGACCACGATTGCCGGTGAAGCCGGCAGCAGCGGCAGCGATGACGGCGTCGGCAGCGCAGCGCGCTTCAACACACCCTTCCATCTTGCGATCAGCGCCGACGAGAGCTTTGCGCTGATCGCCGACAGCGGCAACCACACCATCCGTCGCCTGGACCTGGTGAGCTATCAGGTGACCACCGTGGCCGGACTGGCCGGCAGCAGCGGCAGCGCCGACGGCATCGGCAGCGCGGCGCGCTTCAACGACCCGCATGGCATCGCCATCAGCGGCGACGGCAGCTTTGCGCTGGCGGCCGACAGCGGCAACCACACGGTTCGCCGCATTGACCTCACCACGCTGGCAGTCACGACGTTGGCAGGCAGTCCCGGCCTGTCGGGCAGCGCCGACGGGATCGGCGCTGTGGCTCGCTTTGACAGTCCCTACAGTGTGTCGCTCAGCGCTGATGGCAGTCGCGCGTTGGTAGCTGATCCCTTCAACCGTCTGATACGGCGCATCGACCTCAACACGGCGCAGGTGACGACGCTGGCCGGTCTGGCGGGCCAGACCGGCTACAGCGACGGAACCGGCAGCGCGGCGCGCTTTGCCTGGCCGGCAGGCGTGTCGCTGGACGCCGATGGCAACTGGGCGCTGTCGGCCGACGCCAACGGCGGGGCGATTCGCTATCTCGACGCCAGCGACGGGACGGTGGACACGCTGGTCAGCCTGCCGCTGCACGAGGATGGCGTCGGCAACGATGCGCGCCTCAACTGGGCACGCGGCGTCGATCTCAACGCCGACGGCACGCTGGCGGTGCTGGTCGACACCGAGAGCCACACGGTGCGCCGCTACGATCTGGTCAGCGGCGAGGTGACCACAGTGGCCGGCGACGCCAACCAGCCGCCCGGCGGCGGCGACGGCGTGGGCGCGGCGGCGCGCTTCAACTATCCCAGCGGCGGCGTCCTCAACGCTGACGGCACGCTGGCCTACATCGCCGACACCGTCAACCATACCATCCGGCGCGTCGATATGACCAGCGGCGCAGTGACCACGCTGGCCGGCCAGGCCGGGGCCAGCGGCAGCGTGGACGGCGTCGGTGCTGCCGCCCGTTTCAACCGGCCCAGCGATCTGGCGCTCAGCTCCGACGAAACCTATCTGCTGATCAGCGACACATGGAACAACACGGTCCGCCGGCTGGATCTGGCCTCGCTGCTGGTGGCGACGGTGGCCGGCAGCGCGGGTCAAAGCGGCACGGCCGACGGGCTGGGCGGCGCGGCGCGGCTCAGCCAGCCGGACGGGATCGCGGTCAGCCCCGATGGCGCCTTCGCCCTGATCGCTGACAGCAACAACCACCTGCTGCGCCGCCTGGACCTGAACACGGGTTGGGTTACCCGCGTGGCCGGCTGGCCGGGCTGGAACGCCCACCTTGACGGCTTCTTTGACTCAGCTTATCTGAGCTATCCGAGGGGTGTCGCGATCAGCGGCGACGGCAGCTACGCGCTGGTGACCGACAGCAACAGCAACACGCTGCGGCGCGTCGGTCTGGCCGGGCCGGACGCCGGCGTCGTGACCACACTGGCCGGCGAAGCGTGGGAATACTCGGTGGCCGACGGCGTCGGCGCGGACGCCCGCTTCTACTGGCTGACCTCGGTGGCCACCAGCGACGACCCGACCTTTGCGCTGGCGCTGGACTCCGAGGCGATGACCGTGCGCCGGCTGGGGTTGCCGGGGATAGGCGTTGCGCCCGCCGCGGTGCTGCGCCAGGAGTGGCAGCCGGTCGCGGGCAGCCTGGAGGGTTCGAACGCGCTGGTCTACTCGCTGGACTTCATCGATCCCAACCTGCTGGACGACGGCCGCGCCCGCGGCCAGCTTTTCCTGGAGGCTGACCTCTTCAGCAACGTCCCGGCGACCGCGACCTCACCAGCCCGCCGCCACCGGCTGGCCTCCGACAGCTACCCCTTCCTGGTGGACGCCGCCAGCGGCGGGCTGGCGCTGGTCAGCCAGCGGCTGCGCTACCGCCGCAACCTGCCCGGCTATCCGCCCGACGACGACGCCTCGACCGTGACCCTCAGCGGGCTGGTGCGCAACACCTCGCCCGGAACGACCACTGTCCACGTCACCGTGACGCGCAATGACTCGACCGTGGTGCTGAGCCAATCGTTTGCGGCCATGGCGCCCGACGAGCTGCGCTTCTTCACCGTCAGCGACCCCAGCCCGCCGCTGGGCCAGGTGGTCTACACGGCGGCCAGCGACCTGGGCGGCAGTCTGGCGGCGACGGTGACGGTGGAGCCGGCCGCGGCCAGCGCTGTGGTCAGCGCCAGCCCGGCCGCCATTCTCCTCGGCCAGCCGACCACGCTACGACTGGCGTTGAGCAACGACGGCGATGTCCGGTCCTTCGTCAGCGCCGACCTGGGCGACGGCGTGCAGAACCACGCGCTGGAGCCCGGCCAGACGCTGACGGTGACTCGCGTGCTGACGCCGGCCACGGCTGGCGCGCTGAGCCTGCCGGTGACGCTGAGCGGCGACATCACGGGCGTGCAGTCGGCGGCGCTGACGGTGCGCGACGAACGCGTGACGGCTGATCTGTCGCTGGCCGGCCGCGTGCGCAGCGCTGACCTGCCCGGCGATCCGCAACTGGTGTTGGGCAGCGATGCCGGGGTGGTGCTGACGGTGGCCCCGGTCGCAGTCTCCGGCTTCGACGTGCTGGCGAGCTACAGCATCGCCGGGCCGGTGACGCTGGCAGGCAGCGAGCTGATCGCCGTCCAGCCGGGCAGCACGCCGGTCACCATCTCGCTGGCAGGCGCGCCGGCCGGCCTCTACACGGCCGACTTCGCCGTGCATCACGCGCAGTTGGGCACGCTGATCGCCAGCGCCAGCCTGACCTTCGAACTGGTGGAACCGGCCTTCGCGCTGAACCTGGCAACGACCGTGACCGATCTGGAGGGCAGCCTCGCAAAGCAGCTCGACATCACGGCCAGCAGCGGCGCGGACAGCGACGAGACGTGGTCGGGTGTGCTGCGGTTGAGCGGCGCTGTGAGCGGGGAAACGTCGCTGAGCCTGACGCCCGGCGCCTCCAGCGCCAGCGTCGAAACGCTAGCGCTGGAGGATCGCGCCGGTGAGCAGGTGGTGGTCGTCGAACTGGTCAACCCCGACGGCAGTGTGGCCGCCAGCCAGATCGTGGTGATCCAGGCTGAGCCACGGGCCGCTCCGGCAGCCACGCTGGACGCGGTCAGTATCGACCCGGGTGTGGCCGGCGGCTCAGTGACCGTGGAAATTGCAGTCGGCAACGATGGGCCGGCGGGCGAGGCAGTGCTGGAAGTGGTGGCCTTCGACCAGATCGTGGAGCTGATGGGCGAGGTCGGCGGCGCAGCCGCGCTGCGCGGCCCGGCCGCCTCGACCGCCTTCTCGCTGACGTTTCCTGTGCCGCCCGATCTGCTGGCCGGCAGCTATCCGGTGGTGGTGCGCCTGGGCGACCAGGAAGTGCGCGGAGATGCTCAGATCACCGGCGCGCAGATCGACCTCAGCCAATGGTTGAATACCAGCGTCTATCAGCCCAACGCGCTGGCGACCTGGACAGTCGAGCTGGAAGGGCTGGCCGGCGCGCCCGCGCAATACGACGTGGAGCTGCGCTACGGCAGCCAGTCGCACGTCCAGACCGTCACCGTGGGCGCCGGCGCAACCGTCCAGGTGCCGTGGACCTTCGACGTCGGCCCGGTCAGCAACCGCGGCACCGTGCTGGTGCAAACCCACCCGCTGACGCCGCAACAGACCCGCCACAGCTTGATCATCGACAGCCAGTGGGTGCCGGTGCAGGAGGATGTGCGCGCCTGGCTGGAGACGGATAAGGGGCGCTACAACGCCGGCGAGACGGTGCAACTGACCTATCATCTGGAGACTCCCATGCAGTCGGCCATGGTGCTGGAGCCGGACGGGCTGTCAGGCGACGCCGGCCCGCTGCTGTGGAGCAGCCTCCAGATCAGCCCGACCGCGGCGTTCAGCTACACCGTCACCATCACCGATCCGGTCAGCGGCCTTCCGGTCGACCAGACGGTGGTGCTGACCGAAACCAACTGGTTGCAGGGCAGCTTCCCCTTCAGCTACCAAGTGCCCGACGTGCTGGCGACGGGGCGCTACTTCTTCCGCTACTTCTTCGGCGGCGAGGAGCGCAGCCTGCCCATCGATGTCTTCGGCGTGGATCTGGAGGTTGATGGGTTCACCGTCAGCGGGCCAGGGATCGCAGCACGCGCAGGCCCGACAGCGCCGGTCCGGTCACCGTCGCAGCCAAACTGAGCGTCAACGCGCCGCTGGCCAGCGCACGCATCGCGGCCTACGGCCTGGGGCCAGACGGCGAGTATCTCGATCTTGGTGCATCGGCGGTGGTTACCATGCCGCTGCCCTCCGGTGTGACTCCGGTGACGCTGAGCGGTGTGCTGACCCCGCAGCAGCCGGGCGCGCATCAGATCGTGCTGATGGTGCGCGACGCTGTGACGCTGGCGGAACTGGGCGGCGAGGCGGCTTTCGTGGATGTGGGCCAGGCCAGCATCAGCAGCCTGCTGACCGACCAGGGAACCTACGGGCCGGGCGACCCGGGCACGGGCGAACTGACTGTCTACGGGGTCGGCCCGACGACGCTGGTGGTGACGGACACGGCGGGCGGCACACTGCTCAACACCGTTGCTACCCTCAGCGGCTTCGCAACCTACAGCTTCCCCATCAACACCGCGGCCGTGGGCGACTACCTGCTGGCGGCGCGCACGGTGGACGCGGATGGCTTCGAGGACAACGCGCTGCGGGCCTACGCCGTGCCGCTGCCGCCCGACGACGAGGCGCCGGTGCTGACGCTGACCAATCCCAGCACGCACACGATCCTCTACTCCGACGCGCCGACGGTGACGATCACTGTGCAGGGGCTGGTGAGCGACAATCGCGGCGCCGCGCAGGTCTACGTCAACGGCCAGCCGGCCACGGTGGTGACTGAAAGCGGCTGGAGCGCGCCGGTAATGCTGAACAAGGGCGGCAACGCCTTGGCAGTGGTTGCGCTGGACGACGCGGGCAACTTCGCGGCCGCGCCGGTGATCTCGATCATCGTCACGCCGGAGGGCGATCTGACCTACGGCCCTGACCGCACCAGCGCCACGGTTGGTGAGCAAGTGACCTTCGAGGCGGTGATCGCCAGCACGGGGACGATCAGCAACGCGCAGGTGATCCAGCATCTGCCGCCGGGACGGGTCATGAACATCGTCGCCACCGCCAGCAGCGGCGTCACCGGGGTTGTTCAAAGCGCGCAAGGTCCTTACATCACCTGGCTGGGGGATGTGACGGCCGACACGCCGGTAACTGTTGGGGTGATGGTCACCCTGTCAGCCGCGGGCGTGCTGACTTCCACGGCGACCGCCTTCTGGGGGTCAGGGCTGACCGATCAGGTCGCGGGGGCCGATGTCACAGTTGGGGGGCCGCTGGCGGTGCTGGTGGAGAGCTTCACGGCGACGCCCTTGGGCGGCCATGCGTTGCTGGCCTGGGAGACGGTCAGTGAGATCGGACACCTGGGCTTCAACGTCTATCGCGGCCCGGCAGAGACAGGGCCGTGGACACAGGTCAACGATGCGCTGATCCCCAGCCCTTCGCCTGGATCGACGGGTGGGCAGAGCTACGAACTGCTTGACCCTGTGGCGCTGCCGTCGGGCGTGACGTGGTACCGGTTGGAGGCAATCGCGGTCAGCGGCGCGGCCAGCGATGTCGGGCTGGTCAGCCTGGAGCAGGCGACGATGATCCCGCGGCTGTGGCTGCCGCTGGTGGTCACCCGGCGGGAATAGCGTGGTTACGGGTGTGACGTTCAACTTCTACCGGGAAGTTGAACGTCTTGCTCCGCAAAGAGTGACGGCCAGCCGCCGGTGTGCAGGAAGACGACGTGCTGGTCGGCTGTGAAGCGCCTGGCGCGGATCAGGTCAATCAGCCCGGCCATGGCCTTGCCGGAGTAGACGGGGTCAAGCAGCAGACCTTCGGCCCGCGCCGCCAGCTCGATGGCAGCGCGGGCCGGTTCGTGTGGCCGTGCATAGCCGGGGCCGTAGCCGGGAACCAACGCCACGTCCGCGGCTGCCAAACTGCCGGGGATCGCCCAGCAGTTCCGGTCACGTCGCCTGCCATGGTTGCGATGTCTGCCTCAAAGCTGCGCCACAGCTTGCCAACATCAACGCCGATCAGGTGCACGGGCGACTCCAGCAGCCGGAAGCCGGCCAGCAGCCCCGCCATCGTCCCGCCCGTGCCGGCGGCTGTCACGACCACATCGGGGCGGAAACCGGCCAACGCTGCCTGCTTGAGAATTTCCCGCGCCGCCGGGACGTAACCCGAGCAGCCCAGCGCACTGTGTCCGCCCACCGGGATGAAGACGACGCCGCGCCGGCCAATCCCCGGCAGAAACGGCGCAGCCAGCCGCACCAGTTGGCAGGTTCGGTGCAGATCACGCGGCCCCGAATCACCGCCCAGCGGCACGAAATGCAATCGCGCGCCCAGTTGCTGGCAAAGCAGCAGGTTGCCGGTCAGCCGGACCGGACGCCGCTCGAAGTAAAGGCAGTGCGCTTCCATGCCCAGCCGTGCGCAGCCTGATGCCAGCGTGCGCGCAGGAAGTTTGACTGCAAGCCGCCGAAGCTGACCACCTTGCGCGCGCCGCGCGCCTGCGCATCGGCCAGCAGATAGGCCAGCTTGCGCACTTTGTTGCCGCCGACCGCCAGACCGATCGCGTCGTCGCGCTTGACCCACAGACGGGGCACGCCAGCCGCGTCACCGCCCAACGCAGCCCGCAGCCGCTGCAATCGCTCCAGCGGCGTCGGCAGGTGCGCGATGGGCAGCGATGGCAGCGCGGCGAGGCGTGTCTGCCATGAAGAGTTGCCGGAGGTGGTCGAGATAACCATGTGTGTTGCTTCGTCCTTGTACTCGGTCGATTTTTCGCAGGACTCCGAGTACGAGGAGGAGTAAGAGTACGAGTAGGGAGATGCGCCGAGTATAGCACCGGCCGCCAGGCTTTCAAAGCACTTGACCGTGCCTGTTCTCGGCGGTATACTGCGATTATCGATCACCGAACGGAGGGCAGAATGCCATCACCATTTCCCGGCATGGATCCATATCTGGAGGGCTATCTCTGGCAGGATGTGCATCAGTCGTTGGCCAGCCAGTTCAAGCGCCAGTTGAGCGTTTTGGTGAGGCCACGCTATGTCGTCCGATTGGCCGTGTATTTCGTTAGCGATTCGCCACCAGGCGAAGAAATCGGCATCGTCTATCCCGATATCGAGGTGGTGCGCCCGAAGGCGGTTCTGCACGAGGCGCCGGCATCACAGGGAGATCTCGCTGCAGGTCCGCCGATCACCCCGCCTTCGATGGTGGTTCCCGTGGCGCTGCCGCTGGAAACTCGGCTGGTCAGTGTCCATGTACATGACGTGGCTGGAAACGATCTGGTGACGGCCATGGAGCTTATATCGCCGGCTAATAAACGCGAACCGGGCCTGTCTGCCTATCGTCGAAAGCGGGATGAGTTCAGGCGCGCCGGTGTCCACTTGCTGGAGATCGACCTGATTCGTCGCGGCGAGCGTCCCTGGATCCCACCCGACCCGCCAGGGGTTTCCTGCAACTACTTGATGACTTCTGACCCGCGCCGGGCAAGTGCAGTCGGAGCTATGGCCGTTACGGTTGCCCGATCCTCTGCCGGTGCTGCCTGTGCCGTTGAAGTCGCCTGACCCCGACGTTCCTCTCGACCTGGCTACAGCGCTGAATGCCATCTACGACGAGTTGGATTACGGACGAACCATCGACTACACTGAAGCTCCGCCGCTGCCGCTGCTGGACACTGCCGCGGCTCGCTGGCTGGACGAGCGGCTGCGCGATGCCGGATTGCGCTAGCTTCTCTTACTCGTACTCCTACTCTCACTCGTACTCGTTCGGCTTGCGGAGGATTTCGAGGACGAGTAGGAGGACGAGTACGAGGACGAGTACGAGTAAGAGTGGATGCAGTTAGACTTCGCCAGGTTCGACCACGAAATACCCCATCGCCAGAAACGCCAGGATGTAGCCCAGATAGTTCTCGTTCAGGAAGCGAGACACAAAGAGGAAGGCCAGTAATAACAGCCCATAGTGCCAGCTTGCCGCGCCGATGGTGTTGCCGCGCGTTTGCCGCCAGCCCAGCCAGATCAGCAGCGGCAGGGTGACGATCAACTCCGGTATCCAGAACGGCCAGTAGTCGAAGCGGCTGGTCAGCCCGCCGAAGGCCAGCACGAAGTTGCTCGCGCCCCAGCCCCAGATCTGGTAGTGCGTCGCGGCGGTGCCAGCCGCCCAGCGCCACACGTCGTCGATGAACGCGTTCGCGTCCCAGACCAGGTACGGCACGATCAGCACGGCGAAAACTGCCAGCGCCGGCCAGCCACGCTTCAGCATCAGCGGGATCGAACGAATGATGTCGCGCCACGAGCCGAGCTGATCGCGCACTAACAACAGCGCGAAGAAGGGGGCGAGGAACCAGGCGGTTGGTTTGCTGGCGCAGGCGAGGCCGAAGGCGGCGGAAGCGAGCAAAATTGGTAAATGGTGAATGGTGAATGGTGAATGGTTAGTGGTGGGCAACCGCAAATGCGAGCGGGCCAGGAGCCAGAAGGCGAGGACGATCCAGAACCAGACGAAGAGGTCGTTCTGGCCGAAGATGAGGTCGAGGCCCATGATCGGGTTCAGGCCCAGCAGCATCAGCAGGCCGAGCCGCCAGCGCGTGCCGCTCGCGCGCCACCAGACGCGTTGCCAGGATCAGGCCCAGCACGAAGACGATCAGGTAGACGAAGCGCTGGTCGTACCAGCCCAGCAGCGCGTCGCTGATCAGCTTGACCGGCGCGGAGGCGACGAAGGTCCACGGCAGGTAGGGGTAGTGATCCAGCGCGGTGCGGAACTCCTCAAGTCCCCACTCGGCCATCGGGGTGCTGCGGTAGTCCTCGATGTACGGGTTCTTGCCGCTGAGGAAGTAGTCGATGGTTGCTTCGGTCTGGATGACGCCGCCGTCGTGGCTGTAGCTCTGCGGCAGGTTTTCATGGCGCAGCAGCGTCAGCTTGACCGTCGGCAGCAACACCGTGAACGCAATAATCGCCCACACCAGCCCCGCTTTCACCCACCCGCGCCACCGGTCCCCAGTTTCCACTTCTGAATCCCCACGCTCGACGCTCGATGCCCCACTCCCCATCAGATCTACCACCAAATACGCAATCAACGCGCCGATGCTCAACGCGGCCAGCAGCAGCGCGATGGGGTCGCCAAACCAGGGACCGAACGCGGCCTCGGCCCGGTCGCTCAGCAGCCGGCCCAGCAGCGAATGCGTGGTGACGTTCTGGAAGTGCTCGAACAGCGTGGCCTCGGCGAAGCTGTTGATGCGCAGCCGCGCGATGACCAGCACGGCGAGCAGCAGCGCATCCCAGCCAGGCCGGCGAGCAGGAGCGGAGCGTCGTTCGGATTGCATGGCGGCATGATACCACAGGTGCGAAGTGTGACCAACGTGGCGTGAAACGTAAAGCGTGAAACGTGATGGATGAAGCGTGAGGCGTGAACCGTGATCATCGCTGGTCACGTTTCACGTAATTCTCATGTTCCTGACCTCAGCAAGGGCCAGGTTGCTTTGACCCGCTTCCGCCACTGTGCTAGAATGACGCCATGGATTTCCTGACCATCGGCAACCTGACCAAGGACCTGGTCGCAGGCGGCTACACCGTGGGCGGCGCGGTCACCTATGCGTCGGTGGCCGCGTTGCGCCAGGGCTGGCGTCCCGGTATTCTGTCGCGCATCGGGCCAGATGTGGCGCTGCCGGCGGTATTCCAGGAGTTCGAAGTCATCGCCCTTCCGGCCAGCCATACGCTGACGTTCGAAAATACGTACACCGACGAGGGCCGCACGCAGATCATCCATGCGTTGGCGGAGTCGATCGCAGTGGACGACGTACCATTATCGCTGGTCGAAAGCAATCCGTCGATTGTTCTGCTGGGACCGCTGGCCAACGAGGTGGCGCCGGAGATCGGCGGGCTGTTTGGCCAGTCGCTGCTGGGTGTCGTGCCACAGGGCTGGATGCGTCGCTGGGACGACGATGGCCGCGTCTACCACGTTCCGCTGGAATGCAGCGATTCCTGGCTGGCGCAGGCCGACGTGCTGGTGGTCAGTACCGAAGATGTCGGCAACAACCTCGATCTGGTGCGCTGTTTCAGCGAGATCGTTGAAGTCACGGTGCTGACCCGCGGCACCCACGGCTGCGACCTGTACTACCGCGGCCACGTGACGCACGTGCCGGCCCGCCGCGTGCGCGAGGTCGATCCGACCGGCGCCGGCGACACGTTTACGGCTGCGTTTCTGATCCGCTACTACGAGACTGGCGACCCGTTGCAGGCCGCCCGCTATGCCAATGTCGCCGCCTCATATTGCGTCGAAGGCATCAGCTACAGTACGATCCCATCCCGTCCCCAGGTCAAGGCCTATCTGGCGGAGCACGGCCTTGACGGTTAGTTCCCGATCCAATCCATGACTCACGTTTACGCACTTGTCAACCAGAAGGGCGGCGTCGGCAAGACCACGACCGCGGTCAACCTGGCGGCTTATCTGGCTGCGGCCGGCCAGCGCGTTCTGCTGGTCGATTGCGATCCGCAGGCCAACGCCACCAGCAGTCTGGGTGTTGTCGCCGACGAGGCCGAGTACTCCCTGTACGATTCCCTGATCAACCGTGTGCCGCTGGACCGGGTGATCACCCTCAGCAGTCTGCTGCGGCTGGATCTGGTCGCCTCAGCGCCGAAGCTGGCTGGCGCGGATGTGGAGATGGTCAGCATGTTGACGCGCGAGCGGCTCCTGCAGCGCGCGCTGGAGCCGGTGCTGGACCGCTACGACCACGTCATCATGGATTGCCCGCCCAGCCTCAGCCTGCTGACCGTCAACGCCCTGACCAGCGCGCGTAGCGGCGTCATCATCCCGATCCAGTGCGAGTATCTGCCGCTGGAAGGGCTGGGCCGCCTGACGCATACGGTCAGTCTGGTGCGCGAGCACCTGAACCCCGACCTGCGCATCTTTGGCATTGTCATGACCATGTTCGACACGCGCACGAACCTGGCCCACGACGTGGTGGCCGAGGTGCGCCAGCATTTCCCCAACGAGATCTTCGAAAGTATTATCCCGCGCAACGTGCGCCTCAGCGAGGCCCCCAGCTACGGCCAGCCGGTCTCGGTCTATGCGCCAGGATCGCCGGGTGCACAGGCCTACCACGCGCTGGCCAGCGAGGTGCTGGCGCGCGAAGCACGGTCCAACGGAACAGCGAGGTGAGTAGCATGACGACGCGCAGAGGTCTTGGCAAGGGGCTGGGCGCTCTGATCCCGGCAGGCGAGAGCGAAACCAGCCGCCCGCCGGCCGGCGTGGCCGAGGTGTCGCTGGCTGACATCGCGCCCAATCCGCGCCAGCCGCGTGACAACATGGAACCGGCCGCGCTGGAGGAACTGGCCGAGTCGATCCGCACCCACGGGCTGATCCAGCCGCTGGTGCTGACCATGGCGCCGGACGGCAGCGCGTCGCGCTATTATCTTGTGGCCGGCGAACGCCGCTGGCGCGCCTCGGGCATGGCCGGGCTGACCAGCGTGCCCGCCATCGTCAAGGACGTGTCGCCGCAGGGGATGCTGGAGCTGGCGCTGGTGGAAAACGTCCAGCGTGCCGACCTCAACCCGCTGGAAGAGGCGGCCGCCTACTACTCGCTGGTCGAAGAGTTTGGGCTGACCCAGGAGGTGGTGGCGGCGCGGGTCGGCAAGAGCCGCGTCGCGGTCGCCAACTCCCTGCGCCTGCTACGTCTGCCCGACGTTGCCAAGGAAGCTGTTGTCCGCGGGCAGATCAAGGAGGGTCACGCGCGCGCGCTGCTGGGTCTGGCCGACGACGCGCTGATCGAGCAGGCGTTGGTCATCGTAATCGACAACGAGATGACTGTGCGTCAAACCGAGGAACTGGTACGCCGGATGCAGCAGGCAGCCAGCGAGACGGTGGTCAACGAGACGGCCAGCGAGGAAGACGACAGCCCCGAGACCCGCGAGCTTGAAACCCGTCTGCGCGACGCGCTGGGCACAAAAGTCAACCTCTTCCGCAGCCGCCGCGGCGGCCGCATCGTGATCCACTTCTACTCGGAAGAGGAGCTGGGCTCGATCTACGACATGCTGGTGGGGCCGAGCGATTTGTAGCGGTTGAGACGCAAGAACCGCGGATTGGGAGGAGGCGCGGATCAGAGTTCCGGAATCCGTGGTTTCCACTTAATCCGCGGTTCTCCAATTCTGCTACCCAGGCATGGCACCATGTACGAAGCTGAGAAAACGTTTCTCGAACGCCTCACGCAGCCGCATTGTAACCGGCCCAGGCGCGCCGGCGCCGAGGGCTTGGCCGTCCAGCCGCACCAGCGGCAACACGTGGCGGCTGGTGCTGGTCAGGAACGCTTCGTCCCAGCGTTGCCTGTCTGCCAGCGGCAGCTTCTCCCGGAGCAGCGGAATGCCGAGCTGTTCCGCCAGAGCCAGCACCTCGATCTGTGTCACGCCGGCCAGCACATCCTCTTCAGGCGCGGTCAGCAGCGCGCCTCCTCGTACCACGAACAGATTGCTCGAAGATCCCTCTGTTACGTTGCCGTCACGGTCCACCAGGACGCCCTCGTGCTCGCCGGCAGCCAGCGCGCGCGCCTTGGCCATGTGGTTAACCAACGTGTTGAGTGACTTGGCCTGCGGCAGCGCCCGCTCGCCGCTGTAGGTCACCGCGCCCGCGCCTTGCTCGTAGAGTGACGGCGGCAACGCCCGCGGCGCCTCCGGCCAGATGAAGATCTCCGGACCGTTGTCAGCCGTCGCGCCCAGCGCGAAGATGCGGATCAACGCGTCGCGGCATCCGTTCGCAGCCACCACTTCCGTGGTCCAGTGGGCGATGGTGTCGAGGTCGGCCGGCAGCGCCAGATCGATGGCGGCAGCCGAGGTTGCCAGCCGTTGCATGTGATCCTCAAGCAGGAAGATCGCGCCTGCATAAAGCTGGATAGACTCGTAGACGCCGAACGCACCGAAGATGACCGGGTTGAAGATCGAGATGTGGGCGTCGGCAGGTGACATGAAGTGGCCGTTGCGGCTGACCACTTTTGGCAGTGACATGATGTGGGTGCTTTCCGGGGCGGGTCAGGACTGTCAGTCCTGCCAGCGATTGTTGAATTAGCCTGGTTTGTGAGAGGACTGTCAGTCCTCATTATTGGCTAGCGCGATTCTAGCATGGGAGCGATGGCGGAGCAACTATCGGCGGTTGGCTGATCTGGTTGGTTGGATAGACGCGGAACCTTCCGGACGCTGACTGAGCGACCCCGCGGGTGATCCCGCTGCTAAGCTTCCGGGAGGTTGTGGCACCTGCGGGTTTTGGGGATGCTGCGCTCGCGGCTAGAATGGCAGCATGATCGTCGTCAACATCCTCGCTCCGATCTTTCTGCTGATCGGCCTTGGCCTGTTTCTGCGCCGTCAGGGCTTCGCGTCCGAAGAGTTCTTTCGCAATCTCAACCGTCTGATCTACTGGGTCGCGCTGCCTGCCTTGCTGTTTACCAAGACGGCGAGTGCGCTGCCGCAACTGAACGAAGCGGTGGGCATCATCACCGTCGTGCTGGCGGGCATGCTGGTCTGCATCGCAGTTGGCTATCTGCTGGCCTGGCGGCTGCGTCTCGACCAGCGCGCGACTGCCAGCTTCGTGCAGGGCGCCTATCGCGGCAACATCGCCTTCGTTGGGCTGCCGGTGACGCTTTACGCGCTGGCGGCTATCGGGCAGGG
This sequence comes from uncultured Chloroflexia bacterium, assembly GCA_963707275.1. Taxonomy (GTDB): domain Bacteria; phylum Chloroflexota; class Anaerolineae; order JAAEKA01; family JAAEKA01; genus JACKBK01. The sequence goes on along the minus strand of CAVPPH010000010.1, from coordinate 221,352 downwards.
TACGCCGGCGGTGGAGGCGCTGGTGCTGCTGGCGTTGGCGCCCATCATCCCCGTCTATAATGTGGCCGCGGTGATCGTGCTGGCTGGGGCGACGCCCGCTGAAAACCGGCGCGGCCGGCAGCAGGTGGCGGCTGTCGTGCGCAGCATCGCCACCAACCCGCTGATCATCGCCTGCCTGGCCGGGTTGGCAGTTGCCTACAGTGGGCTTGTCTTGCCGGAGGCGCTGACGCGCACGCTGGATCTACTGGGAGAGCTCGCGCTGCCCGGCGCGCTGCTGGCGATGGGGGCCGGACTGCGGCTGCGCGCCATACGCACCGGAGGCGCAATCGCTACGGCAGCGTCGCTGGTCAAGGTGCTGGTTGCGCCGCTGGCCGGCTATCTGGCGGCGCGCGTGGTCGGGCTGACCGGCCCGCCGCTGCTGATCGCCATGCTGCTGCTGGCGATGCCGACCGCCGTCGCCTCCTACGTCATGGCGCAGGCCATGGGCGCGGACGACACGCTGGCCAGCAGCATCGTGATGATCTCGACGTTGCTGGCGATTCCGGTGCTGAGCGTGATTCTGCTGGCGGCGGTGTGACGCATTCTTGCCTCGGGCCGGTCTCCGACCGTGCCGGTGCTTGCAGGCTCGGTCGGAGACCGGCTCGAGCGACGGCAGGCGATCAGAGCTGCCGCGGTCGCGGCGCTGGCGATCGCGCGCTCGCCGGCCGGTGTTGCTGATCTTGTAACGTGCCAGCAGCTCGTCCCAGTCGCCGACCGGCTGGCCGGGCTGGGGAGGCTGCCACACCTTAGCCACAGCGACCATCGCGTCAATGCTCGCCGCCGGGGTATCAGGGGAGACGCCGCCGCCCACGGAAAGAATCATCCCGCCGCCGGGCGCGCCGCGGTCGAGACAGGCCTGCGCAAACTCGGCCACTACCTCCGGCGACTCACGCACGGCGATATGCAGCGGTGGCACATTGCCCATCAGCGCGACTCGGTGACCCATCGCCGCCTTGGTCTGCGCGATGTCCACTTCGTGGGTGAAGTTGAAGATGTCGAAGCCTGCCTCGGCCAGCGAGGGATAGAGGTGTGGGCAAGGGGTGTCGTTGTGGTAGATGCGCACCAGCCCGTCGAACTCGGCGAAGATGCGCTGCAGGTGCGGCGCGACGAACTCGTTGTAGTGATCAACCGACACCATGCCGACAATGTCGTCCAGCAGCAGGATGCCTTCCGGGTTGGTCAGCATGTCGAGCTGGGCGTGCAGCCAGTTGATGAGGGTGGTGGTGATCTTCTCCAGACAGCGCTCGATGACAGCTGGTTGCTCCACCAGACCGGTCATCAGGCTGGTCAGCCCCATGATCCAGCCGGCGGTCACCATTGGTCCGCGCGCCGCCACCATGTTGATCCCCAATCCCTCGGCGTTTAGGCGCGCTTCGGCTTTCTCAGTCAGCCGCAAGACCAGCGGCATCAGGCCATCCTCCAGAACGTTGGGCAGCGGCGCGTCGGCCCAGTGGCGCGGGTCTTCCACCACCGGTTCGACGGAGGGCGGCCGGTCGTCATGCCAGTGGATGCGCGCGCCGAAGGCTGACGGTTCGCTGGCCATGCCGTACTCGACCCAGAAGCCGGGTATCCAGGCAACATCGGGCCAGCGCTCCAGCAGATCGCGGTGGATCTTGTACCACAGGTCAGGTTCCAGGAAGAAGTCCAGAGTGTGCACGCCGGCATAGCCGGGCAGCCAGGGGCTGTCCACGATCAGCGCGACTGGAACCTGATCTGGTTGTTGAAGGCTGGCCGCCTGCCTTAATCGTTGCCAGGGGGTGGGCATGGTGTTCTCCTTCGAGCTGGGGTGTGGGTTTCGCGTCATTCAGTGTAAATTGTTGCAAGCCCATTGACAAATCCGGCACCTTCCCGTATAATCATGTTAGCGCTAACGGTAGCGTTAACAGCTTTCCTTCGTGAGGTCCATTCCCCTTGAACTCGTGCGACCATGGCCGATGTAGCCCATGAGGCCGGCGTCTCCCTGATGACGGTGTCCCGGGTAATCAATGAAAAAGGCGATGTCAGCGATGACACTCGCCAGCGTGTGCTGGCAGTGGTCGAACGGATGGATTATCGACCCAGCGGCATTGCTCGCAGCCTGGCAACGCAGCGCACCGGCACCATCGGTCTGGTAGTTCCCGACATTTCCAACCCCTTCTTTGCAGACATTGCGCGCGGCGTGGCCGATGCCGCCTATCTGGAGGATTACAGCGTCTTCCTGTGCAGCAGCGACGAGGAGCCGGCTCGCGAGCTGGAGTTCATGGCTTCGCTGGAAGAGAAGCGTGTCGACGGCCTGATCGTTTGCAGTTCCCGCCTGCCACGGGAGGATCTGACTGTCGCCCTGACCCGCCACACCAATGTAGTCCTGATCAATCGCCGCGCGAACGGCGTGGGCGCCGGCGCTGTGCTGGCGGATGATGAGGCAGGCGCCCGCATGATCGTCGAACACTTTGTACGCCGCGGGCACAAGAACATCGCGTTTCTGGCAGGCCCGGCAGCCTCATACAGCGGCAAGGCCCGCTTCAGCGGCTATCGGGCGGTATTGGAGGCGTCAGACATGGCCTGGCAGCCGGATCTGGTCAGGCACTGTGCGCCGACTGCCGACGGCGGCGACGAGGCCGCCGAGGCGCTGCTGGCTGTGCGGCCCGATATCACCGCCCTGTTTTGCTACAACGATCTGGTTGCCGTGGGCGCGTTGCGTACTTGCACGCGTCTCGGTATGCAGGTTCCGCAGCGGATCGCGATTGCCGGTTTCGATGACATCACGATTGCTGCGCTGGTCAATCCGCCGCTCACTACCTGCCGCGTGCCGCGCTACGACATCGGCGTGCAGGCCAATCGGTTGCTCCTGAACCAGATCAATAGTGAGCCGTGCAACGGCTGCGAAACGATTTTGCCCGTTGAGCTGGTGGTGCGCGCCAGCGCGCCATGAGCGAGATCAGGAGAAGAAGAGAGGAGGTATTGCCCACAGCATGTCAGTATCCGATCAGTAACGCTTGACCAACATTAATCCTGAACGATGACCGTTCAACTTCACCATGACCAAAGGAGGTCACACCCATGTTTCGCTCCCTAGTCGTACTTCTTGTTTTGGTAGCGCTGGTGCTGGCTGGTTGCGGCGGCGCAGCGGCTCCCACTGCCGCTCCGCCCGCAGAGCAGCCTGCTGCAACCGAGGCAGCGGCTGCTCCTGCCGCAACTGAGCCGCCTGCTGAGGTCGCTGCACCTGATGCAACTGAAGCGCCGGCTGAGCCGGCCGCGATGGATTCCAAGTATCACGAAGCTCCCGTGCTGGCGGAAATGGTAGCGGCGGGCGAACTGCCTGTCGTGGATGAGCGTCTGCCTGCCGAGCCGCTGGTGGAAGAAGTTGCCCAGGTCGGTACCTACGGCGGTCTGCTGCGCCGCGGCTTCCTCGGACCCTCGGACCACAACAACTACACCCGCCTGGTCTACGATGCGCTGGTGCGCAACTCGCCGGACGGCAGCGAGGTCATCCCCCACATCGCCAAGGGCTGGGAGTCCAACGATGACTTCACGCAGTGGACAGTCAACCTGCGCGAGGGCATGAAGTGGTCGGATGGCGAGCCTTTCACCGCTGACGACATCATGTTCTGGTACAACGACATTGCGCTCAACACCGACCTGTCGCCCAGCGCACCGGGCTGGATGATGAATCGCCGATGGAACCGTTGCTACTGTCGAAAAGGTGGATGACTACGCCGTCAAGTGGACGTTCGCACAGCCCAACACGGCGTTTCTGCTGGACCTGGCCAACAAGGACGGCGCCGACAAGTCCATCACCAACCTGGCCTTTGCACCGGCCCACTACCTGAAGGACTTCCACCCGAACTACACCGACGCGGCCGCGCTGGACGCGGTGGTCAAGGAGCGCGGTTTCGAGACCTGGACCGAGCTGTTCGCTGTCGAGGCCCTGCCGCATCTGAGAGGCAGTGGGCCGAGCACCGCCGCCTGGGTGCCCGACAACTCGAGCGTTTCCGACCCGGTGTTCACGCTCAAGCGCAATCCCTACTACTTCGCCGTCGATCAGGACGGCAACCAACTTCCTTACATCGACGAGGCGCGCTTCACCTTCTTCGCTGACGCTGAGGCGCTCAACCTGGCGGCCATCGGCGGCGAGATCGACATGCAGGGTCGCCACATCAAGATGAGTAACTACCCGGTGCTGGTAGAGAACGACGACAAGGGTGGCTACGACGTGCTGACCTGGCCGACCTTCGGCGGCTCTGACGCGGTCCTGATGTTCAACCAGACCTACAATGCGCAGACCCGGCGTTGCCGAGCTTGCTGCAGAACAAGGACTTCCGCATCGCTCTGTCACACGCCATCGATCGCGAGGCGATCAAGGAACTGGCCTTCCTGGGCCTTGGTCGAGGCCCGCCAGGGTGTGCCGGCGCCCTTCCATCCCTACTATCCCGGCGATGAATGGGCCTTCAAGTACACCGAGTTGACATCCGACAACGGCCAACCAGATGCTCGACGGCATCGGCCTGACCGAGCGCGACGACGAGGGTTTCCGCACCCTGCCCGACGGCAGCCGGCTGGACATCGAGATCAGGTGATCGCTGCCTTCGCCAACTGGCCGGACATCGCCCAGGTCGTTGTCGCAGAACTGGGCCGATGTGGGTGTGCGCGCCCACGTCGAGATGCGCGAGCGAGCCCTGGGCTTCCAGATGCGTGACACCAACGACCTGATGGTCGAGATGTGGAACGAGGACACCACCGCCTTCCCCTTCAGCGGCCAGCCCAAGATGGACCCGCGCAGCAACCCGGCGCTGACCTTTGCGCCGCTGGTGCGCCAGTGGTACCTGACCAACGGTGCTGAAGGCGTAGAGCCGACACCCGAGATCGCCAAGCTGGTCGAGATCATCGACGAGGCCAAGGTCTCGGGCCGCGACCGCCAGATCGAGCTGGCCCACGAGCTGTTCAAGATCTGGGCCGACAATGTCTGGGAGATCGGCACCGTCGGCCTGACCCCCATGGTTCAGGGCGTCGTCGTGGTCAACCAGAACCTGCAGAACGTGCCTGAGATGGCTGGCAACGACTGGCCACTGCGAACGCCCGGCAACACCCGGCCGGAGCAGTTCTTCTTCCAGTAAGACCGTCCCTCTGAGGTCCCCGGCAACTCGCGAAGTTGCCGGGGACCTTGTGCCTGACCATGCCTTGAACTCAGGATACGCCCATGACTCAACATATCGTCAAGCGGCTGCTGCTGCTGCCAGTGCTGCTTTTCATCTTCTCGGTGTTCTCCTTCATCATCATCCAGGCGCCGCCGGGCGACTTCGTGACCAGCTACATCGCTGAGCTGGCATCCTCAGGGTCGTCGATGGATCAGGCGCAGATCGACGCGCTGCGCTCCCAGTACGGGCTGGATCAGCCGCTGACGGGCCAGTATCTCAAATGGATTGGCCGCATTCTGCGCGGCGACCTGGGTGTGTCGCTGGACTGGCAGAAACCGATCGGCGAGCTGATCGGAGAACGTCTGGCGCTGACGCTGATGCTGGGGTTGTTGACGTTCTTCCTGAGTTGGGCCCTGGCAGTTCCTATCGGCATCATCTCAGCGGTGAAGAAATATACGCTGGTGGACTATTTCTTCACCATCTTCAACTACATCGGTATCGCCACACCGACCTTCATGGTTGCGCTGATCGCAATGTGGCTGGCCTTCTCGTGGTTCGGTATCAGCGTCACCGGTCTCTTCTCGTCGGAGTATGTGGACGCGCCCTGGAGTCTTGCCAGGTTCGGCGACCTGATGACCCATATGTGGCTGCCGGTGCTGATCCTGACCCTCAGCGGCACGGCACGCCTGGCCCGCATCATGCGCGCCAATCTGCTGGACGAACTCAACAAGCCATACGTCGAGATGGCTCGTGCCAAGGGCATGTCGGAGTGGCATCTGATCATCAAGTATCCCGTGCGGCTGGCCCTCAATCCGCTGGTCAGCACCATCGGCTGGTACTTGCCGCTGATCTTCTCTGGCAGTCTGGTGGTCGCCACCGTACTCAACCTGCCGACCATCGGTCCGATGCTGCTGCGCTCGCTGACCAACCAGGATATGTTCCTGGCCGGCGCGATCGTGTTGATCTACTGCTTGCTGGCGATCATCGGCACGCTGATTTCGGACATCCTGCTGGCCTGGCTGGATCCGCGCATTCGGATGGAGTCGTGACCCATGACTGAACAGAAACCCTCGGATCCATCCTTTGGCCGGCAGGTGATGGGCAATCTCGCCGAAGCCTCCTCTGTTTCGTATCAGCCCATGGTTCCGATGGACGAGGATGCCGCGCTGGCGCCGCCCGGAGCCGACGTCCACTCAGAAGATTTCTACCTTGCGCCGAACTGGAAGCTGGTCTGGTGGCGCTTCAAGAAGCACCGGCTGGCGGTTTTCAGCAGCGTCGTGATGATCATCATCACGATCACGGCGGTCCTGCCTGGGTTTCTTCGCTACCCAGGACCCGCACGTCACCGACGCGTTGCAGTCGTTCATTCCGGTGCAGATGATCCATTTCATCGACGACGGCGCGATCAGGCCCTTCGTCTACGGCGCAGTCGGCCAGCGCAATCCCACCTCACTGCGCGTCGAGTGGCAGATCGACGAGAACGTCAAGGTGCCGGTCAAGTTCTTCACCAAGGGCTATCCCTACGAGGTTCTGGGCCTGTTCACACTGAATACTCACCTGGTGGGCGTGGACGAGACGGCGCCCGTGGAGGTTGATCCGTCGGCGCAGGAGGCCACAGCCGGCCCGAAGCGGGTCAGCACCAGCCTGCACATCCTCGGCACCGACCGGCTGGGACGGGACCAGTGGTCGCGGCTGATGTACGGCACGCGCGTGTCGCTGTCGATCGGCCTGGTGGCGGTGGTCATCAGCACGGTTCTCGGCATTGTGCTGGGCGGCATCTCCGGCTATTTTGGCGGCACCATCGACATGGTCATCCAGCGCGTGATCGAGATCCTGCAATCGCTGCCGGCGATTCCCATCTGGCTGGCGCTGTCAGCCGCGCTGCCGCGAACCTGGTCGGTGGAACAGACCTATTTCGCGATCACCATCATCCTGGCGTTGCTCGGCGTGGACGACTCTCGCGCGCGAGGTGCGCAGCCGGTTCCTCACCTTGCGCGAGGAGGATTTCGTGGTGGCGGCCAAGCTGTCCGGCTGCGGGCAGCCGCGCATCATCTTCCGCCACATGGTGCCCACTTTCTCCAGCCACATCATCGCCGCCGTGACGCTGGCGATCCCGGTGATGATCATCAACGAGACCTTCCTGAGCTTTCTGGGCCTGGGCCTGCGGCCGCCGGCCATCAGTTGGGGCGTGCTGCTGCAAGAGGCGCAGAACCTGCAATCCATCGCCCTGGCGCCCTGGCTGCTCCTGCCTGGCCTGCTGGTGATCGTCACCGTGCTGGCGCTCAACATCCTGGGCGACGGTCTGCGCGACGCCGCGGACCCGTATACGAGCTAGTGATCAGAGGTCAGAAGTTAGAGGTAACCAGATACTGGTGTATCTACACCTCGCCGATCACCGATTACTGATAACTGATTACTGACCACTGGCTTCTGATCACGCTCACCATATCCAACATGAATCCAGACAACCAATCCCCGCTGCTGGCGGTGAACAACCTGAAGACCTATTTCCAGCTCGATGAGGGCGTCGTCAAGGCCGTTGACGGTGTCAGCTTCGACGTGCGCCCCGGCCAGGTGGTGGGCATCGTCGGCGAGAGCGGCTGCGGCAAGAGCGTCACCATCAAGTCGGTGCTGCGCATCGTCCCCCCGCCGGGCAAGGTTGTCGCAGGCGAGATACGCTACTGGCCTCAAAAGCAGGCGACCTACGAGGCCACCGGCGGCGACGGCTCGGTGGATCTGGCGCAGCTCGACCCGCGCGGCAAGGAGATGCGTTCCATGCGCGGCTCCGAGATCGCGCTGATCCCGCAGGAGCCGATGGCCTCGTTCAGCCCTGTCCACACCATCGGCAACCAGCTCATCGAGGCGATCCGGCTGCACCAGAAGGTCAGCAAGAAGGAAGCGGCCGAGATGGCTATCGAGCGGATGCACGAGGTCGGTGTGCCCAGCCCGGAACAGCGCATGAACGCGTACTCGTGGGAAATGAGCGGCGGGCTGCGCCAGCGGGCGATGATCGCGATGGCGCTTTCCTGCAACCCCAGCCTGCTGATCGCCGACGAGCCGACGACCGCCATCGACGTCACGACCCAGGCACAGGTGCTCAGCTTGCTGAAGCGGCTGCAGGAGTCGCACAACATGGCGATCATCTTCATCACGCACGACCTGGGCGTCATCGCCCAGATGGCCGACTACGTGGTCGTGATGTACCTGGGACGGGTGATGGAGACCGGACCGGTGGACGAGATCTTCCACTACGCCACAACATCCCTATACCAAGGCGCTGCTGGAGTCGATACCGACGGTACATTCCGCCTCGCGCACGTTCTTGCCGACGATCGCCGGCTCGATTCCGCATCCGTTCAACCGGCCGCCGGGCTGTCCCTATTTCCCGCGCTGCGTCGAGTATATGCCGGGCGTCTGCGACCAGTTGACACCCATCATCCAGCCGGTCAATCCGAAGCAGGCAGCCAGTTGCTTCCTGTTCAGCGATGCAGCGGAAGACGTGGAACCAGCAACGGTGAAGAGCAAATGATGAACGATGAACAGGTGGCGGGCGTGAGTGTCCCTGATTTGCTGCCAGCTAACGCTACTTCCGGTATGGTGGCGCCGACAGCCAATGCTATCGATGATCCATCCGTCCTGATGGAAGTCCGGTCGCTCAAAAAATATTTCCCGATCAAGGAAGGGTTCGTCAAGAAGCTCGTCGGTTACGTGCGGGCCGTCGATGATGTGAGTTTCTTCATCAAGGAAGGTGAGACGCTGGGGCTGGTAGGCGAGAGCGGCTGTGGCAAGACCACTACGGCTCGCTGCATCCTGCGCGCTCACAATCCCACGTCGGGCAAGATACTCTTTCGCACGAAGTCTGGCGAAGTAGTGAATGTCGCCCAGTTTTCCGACGGGGAAATGAGGCCGCTGCGGGCCGAGATGCAGATGATTTTCCAGGACCCGTACGCGTCGCTCAACCCGCGCATGACCTTGCTGGACCTGGTGGGCGAGCCGCTGCTGGTCGTGGGCGGCATGAAGAACCGCCAGGAGCGGCAGGATCGCGTCGCCGAGCTGCTGCAACTGGTGGGGTTGCGCCAGGAATACATGCAGCGCTATCCGCACGCCTTCAGCGGCGGCCAGCGCCAGCGCATCGTCATCGCCCGCGCGCTGGCGCTCAACCCGCGCTTCATCGTCGCCGACGAGCCGGTGTCCGCGCTGGATGTCTCGGTACAGGCCCAGGTGCTCAACCTGCTGCTCAAGCTGCAGAACGAGCTGAACCTGACCTACCTCTTCGTCGCCCACGATCTGAGCGTCGTCAAGCACATCTGCGACCGGGTGGTGGTGATGTATGTCGGCAAGATCGTCGAGACCGCGCCGACCCACAATCTTTTCTTCACGCCCAAGCATCCCTACACCGCGGCGCTGATGTCGGCGGTGCCGGTCGCCAATCCGCGCATCCGCGCCCGCATGACGCCGCTGGAAGGGGATGTGCCCAGCCCGGCCAACCCGCCCTCCGGCTGCTACTTCCACCCCCGCTGCCCCTATGCCGTGGACAAATGCTCGACCGACTTGCCGCTGCTGGAGGAACTGGAGCCGGGCCATTTCGTCGCCTGTCACCGGGCCAGCGAGTTGGAACTGGTCGGCATCGGTGACGCCAGGACCATTGATATACCAGGGCTGGAGGTGAGTCAGTGAGTGTGATTCGCTGGGGCATCATCGGCTGCGGCGACGTGACTGAAGTCAAGAGCGGGCCAGCGCTGCAAAAAGCGCGCGGCTCGGCGCTGGTCAGCGTCATGCGCCGCAACGGCGAGCTGGCGGCCGACTACGCCCGTCGTCATGGCGTGCCGCGTTGGACCGACGACGCACAGGCGTTGATCGATGATCCTGAGGTCGATGCTGTCTATGTCGCCACGCCGCCGTCGTCCCACAAACACTACACGCTGATGGCCGCGGCCGCAGGCAAGCCGGTCTACGTCGAGAAGCCGATGGCGATGGACTACGGCGAATGCCTGGAGATGGTCAGCGCTTGCCAGATCGCCGGCGTGCCGCTGTTTGTGGCGTACTATCGCCGCGCCTTGCCGCGCTTCGTCAAGGTCAAGGAACTGCTGGCTGCCGGCGCAATCGGGGACGTTCGTTTCGTATCCGTCACTCTGGCGCAACCCGTTCAGCCAGCGGAGCTGGACCGCGAGCATCTGCCGTGGCGCGTCCTGCCGGAGATAGCCGGCGCCGGCAAGTACCTCGATCTGGCGTCGCACACTCTCGATCTGCTGGACCACCTGCTGGGGCCGATCCGCGACGTGCAAGGCTTTGCCGGCAACCAGGCCGAACTCTATCCCGCGGAGGATATCGTGACCGGCAGCTTCGTCTTTGAGTCGGGCGTGCAGGGCGCCGGCGTCTGGTGTTTCACAGCGTTTGAAGAGCTGGACCGCGTGGAAATCACCGGCAGCCGCGGCCGGATCAGCTTCTCCACCTTTGGCGCGGACGATCCCGTGCGCCTCATCACCGCCGACGGCGAGACCGAGTACCGCATCTCGCATCCGCTGCATGTGCAGCAGCCGCTTATCCAAACCGTGGTGGACGAGCTCCTGGGCATTGGGTCTTGTCCCAGCACCGGAGAGAGTGGTGCGCGCACATCGCGGGTGATGGATGCGATGTTGCGAGGAGTTCTCACCCTCACCCTAGCCCTCTCCCTCAGGGAGAGGGGACTTCCGAACTCCGTAGCCCTCTCTCCCTTGGGAGACTGCGAAGCGTGGGGTGAGGAATGAGTCCTCACTTACCGAAAGCTTCGCTTCCCACCGATTGCTCAGCAACCAACCAACCAACCCATGACCTACATCTTCAGCACCCAACAACCCAAGCGCTACCGCTTTCCCACTCACATCAACGATCTCGTCATGGATCGGGCCGACGCGGCCACCAGCGAGGTGTTCATCGTCGAGATGGCGCCCGGCGAGGCGCCGCCGCTGCATCAGCACGACGATACCGAGCAGATCTTCTACGTCCTGCAAGGCCGTGGACGTCTGACCATTGGTGCGCAGCAAGCGACCTTCGCGGTCGCGCCCGGCGATGTTGTGCGCATTCCACCCGCTACACTGCACAGCATCGAATGTCAGGGCGACGAGACCTTGCGCTACCTGGCTGTGGATTGCTTCCTCAACGGCCGTCCCACAGCCGAACCGACCTGGGACAGCCACGTACGTGTCGTCTGCGCGCAGCAGGGCTGGGCTTTCGAGGATGTTGTCGAGGACCAGTCGTAGCAGTCCAGCCTTTTCGGAAAAGATCGACTGCTGGAAATGTGCCCAACTCACTATGCAAATCACCCCTCGCTTCGTCGATCTGTTGGCTATCTACCGCGCCGAGTTGCTGGAGCGCGTCGTGCCCTTCTGGCTTGAACATGCGGTGGATTGGGAGCACGGCGGGCTGCTGACCTGCATCGCCGACGATGGGACGGTGCTCAGCACGGACAAGTATCTCTGGTCGCAGCTGCGCGCCATCTGGACCTTCTCTGCACTGCATAATCGCATCGAGCCGCGGCAGGAGTGGCTGGGCGTCGCGCTGCATGTCTATGACTTCGTGCGGCGTTACGGCCGCGATGATCAGGGCCGCTGGGTGTTTGCTGTCGACCAGAACGGCCGCGTGCTGCAAGGCGCGGACAGCATCTTCGCCGATGGGTTCGCCATCTACGGGCTGACCGAGCTGGCACGCGCCACAGGCGACGCCTCGGTCGCCGATCTGGCGCTGGAGACGTATCGCAACGTGCAGGCACGGCTGGCGATACCCGGCTCCTACGGCATCGGCCCGTTCACGCTGCCGGAGAACGGCAAAGCGCACGCGGTGTCGATGATCTTCTCGCTGGTGTTCGATGAGCTGGGCCATCTGCTGAACGACCCGGATATCATCGCGGCCGGTCGAGTCCACGCGGACGAGGTAATGGACGTCTACCGCCGCCCCGAGCGTCAGTTGCTCTACGAGTACGTCCACACCGACGGCACCCTGATCGACACGCCGCAGGGCCGCTCCATCGTCCCCGGCCACGCCATCGAGTCCATGTGGTTCATGATGCACATCTACCGGCGGACGGGCGATGCCGCACGCATCCAGCAGGCAGCGGAATGCATTCGCTGGCACCTGGAACGCGGCTGGGATGACGAATTCGGCGGGCTGTTTCACGCGGTGGATGCAGAAGGCGGCCAGCCCTGGTGGCGTTTCGCCGACGCCAAGCTGTGGTGGCCGCACACCGAGTCGCTCTACGCGCTGCTGCTGGCCTAGGAGCACAGCCGCGAGCCGTGGTGTCTGGACTGGTTCGCCCGTGTACACGACTACGTGTTCGAGCATTACCCGGTAGCCGAATACGGCGAGTGGACGCAACGGCTCGATCGCACCGGCCAACCATTCAGCGAAACCGTCGCCCTGCCGGTCAAAGATCCGTTCCACCTGCCGCGCGCGCTGATCCTGTGTATCGACGTGCTGCAGAGGCTGGCACGCGCATGACAATTCCGGCTCGTCCTCGCACTCTTACTCCTACTCTTCCTCTTTCCGGGCGGGATTCGAGTACGAGGATGAGGAGGAGTACGAGTACGAAAGAGGACGCAAGCAAAGTATGACCGTGCCCAACCTCCTCTTCATCATCACCGACCAGCAGCAGGCTGCCACAGTCGATCCGGCCAGCCCGTGTCTGACGCCGAATCTTGACGGGCTGGCGGCGCGCGGCGACGCGCTTCACCCGCTGCTACGCCGCCAATCCGATCTGCTCGCCCAGCCGCGCCAGCCTGTTCACCGGCCTGCTGCCGCACAGCCACGGCATGGTGGACGTGACCCACGCCGTGCCGGCCTACCGGGCGGAGCTGCAAGCCGGGCTGGCCATGTGGCCGCAGATTGCTGCAAGACGCGGGCTACCACACCGGCTACTTCGGCAAGTGGCACGTGGAGCGCAGCAACCGGCTGGAGAACTTCGGTTTCGATGACTACGAGGTCGAGGCGTACCACCAGTTGCAGGGGCTGGTGGAGCGGGATGACCTGGCCGATGCGCGGCGTGGTGCGGCAGCCGGGCTACAAGGATTTCCTGCTCTACGGTGTCAGCGACCAGCCTGTCGAAGAGACGCCGGAGTACCAGCTCTACTCGCAAGGCATCGACTTTCTGCGCGCGGCGGCCCAGCGACCCAGACCGGCCGTGGGCGCTGTTTCTCAGCAGCGAAGCGCCGCACGATCCGTACGTCGCCCCGCGCAGCTATTACGAGCGCTACGACCCGGCTGCGCTGCCGCGTCCTGCCAGTTTCGACGACGACCTGGCCGATCGGCCGGCCATCTATCGACGCATCCAGCGCGTCTGGCAGGACCTGGACTGGGACGACTATGCCCGCGCGACGGCCTGCTATTATGCGCTCTGCACGCTGATCGACGACCAGATCGGCCGCGTGCTGGCTGTGTTGGAGGAACTGGACCAGCTTGACAACACGCTGATCGTCTTTACCTCCGACCATGGCGACTACATGGGCGCACACCGGCTGATGCTGAAGGGTATTCCGGCCTTCGAGGAGGTCTACCGCGTGCCGCTGATCGTGGCGGGGCCTGGCGTGTCGGCAGGTGTTGAACTGGATGGCATCGTCAGCCTGATGGACGTAGGCCGGACGCTGGTGCAGCTTACCACCGGTGACGATTTCACTTGCCAGGGCCGCTCGCTGATGCCATTGCTGCACAGTGCATGCTGAGCGGCTGGACCAACGAAGCGTACGCCGAGATGCAAGGCCAGCGCTTCGCCTACCAGCAGCGGGTACTGTGGCGCGATCAGTGGAAGTACGTCTTCAACACCTTCGACGACGACGAACTGTACGACCTGGCTGCGGACCCGCACGAATTGCGCAACCGGGCCGGCGAGCCGGACTGCCGACCCGTCCTGGAAAGCATGGCCGGGCGGATGTGGCAGATCATCGACGAAACAGACGACTGGAACATGCGCCAGGCGCAGTACGGCATGTTCCGCTTTGCGCCGGTTGGACCGGAGGCGACCGTATGACGGAGAAAACAACTGCGGTGGTCAATGGCCGTTTCGTGCTGCCCGATCAGATCGTGACGGGCCAGGCGCTGCTGATGACCGGCGGCCGTATTGCCGGTTTCGTGGCTGAAGCGAATCTGGCGGCGGACGTCGAACGAATCGACGCGGGCGGACGGCTGGTGACGCCGGGGCTGATCGACATCCACACCCACGGCGCGCTGGGTCACACCTTCAACGAGCCGACCGCCGAGGCGTTTGGCGTTATCACTGCCGAGAACGCTCGCCGCGGCGTTACGTCGCTGCTGGCCACCACAGCCACCGCGCCGATCCCCGATCTGGTGGCCTGCCTGGAGTTCGCACGCCAGTGGATGGCCGGTCCGCAGGACGGCGCGCAGGTGTTGGGCGTCCATCTGGAAGGGCCGTACTTCGAGCGTGTGCAGGCCGGCGCGCAGGATCCGGCTGCGATCCGCAACCCTGACGACGGCACCCCCGATGCGCTGCTGGCGCACGCCGACGTGGTTCGCATGATGAGCTACGCGCCTGAACTGCCCGGCGCGCTGGCGTTGACCGAACGGCTGGCGGCGCTGGGCATCGTCGCCGCGGCCGGTCACAGCATGGCGCGCGACACGGACGTGCTGGCTGCCATGCAGGCCGGCCTGACGCACATCATCCACGTCTGGAGCGCGCAGAGCACGACGGTGCGCGAGGGGCCGTGGCGCAAACCGGGGCTGCTGGAGGCGTCGCTGACCTTCGACGGGCTGACGGTGGAGATGATCGCCGACAACCGCCACCTGCCGCCGACGCTGATGAAGCTGGCGGTCAAGTGCGTCGGCCCCGACCGGCTGTGCATCGTCTCCGACGCCACCAGCGGCGCGGGCCTGCCCGACGGTAGCCGCTTTCGCATGGGCGGTCTGGAGTACGAGGTCAGCGACGGCGTCGGCATGATGCTGGACCGGTCCTCGTTCGCCGGCAGCAGCACGCTGCTCAACCAGATGCTGCCGGTGCTGATCGACGTGGTCGGCGTGCCGCTGGTCGAGGCGGTGCGCATGGCGACCCTCAACCCGGCGCGTGTCATCGGTGTGGACGACCGCAAGGGCAGCCTGCTGCCCGGCAAGGACGCCGACATCGCGCATTTTCAACGACGATTTCACTGCCTGGCGCGTCATGATCGGCGGACGCTGGGCGGATTTTGGTGATCAGTAATCGGTGATCGGTCATCAGTTATCAGCGTCATCAGTGGACAGCAGGCGGTCACTGACCACTGACCTCTGACCTCTGGTAATTGATAACAACCACGGAGACAACTATGGTATCAGCAATTAACGAAACGCAGATCGAGCAACTGCCGGTCGCGGTGTATCCAAGCAACGAGGCGATGGGGCAGGCAGCGGCGGCTGAGGCGGCGGCTGTGATCAGCCAGGCCATTCTGGAGCGCGGCGAGGCCAAGCATCATTCTCGCAACGGGCAACTCGCAGTTGACCTTCCTGCGCGCGCTGCGCGAGAACCGCGGCATCGACTGGTCAGTCGGTGCGGGTGTTTCACATGGACGAGTACGTGGGCATCGACCCGCAGCATCCGGCCAGTTTTCCGCTGTTTCTGCACCGCCACTTTCTGGACTACGTGGATGTCGCGGCGTTCTTTCCGGTGGAGGCGCCCGTCAGAAGGCACCGAGGAGGCGCCTGCCGGGAGTACGAAGCGCTGCTGCGTCGCTATCCCGCCGACCTGTGCGCCTGTGGCATCGGCGAGAACGGTCACCTGGCCTTCAACGATCCGCCCTACGCTGACTTCGACGACCCTGTTTGGGTCAAGGTGGTGCAACTGGACGAACGCTCGCGGCTTCAGCAGGTGGGCGAGGGCCATTTCGGCAGCCTGGACGAGGTGCCGACCCACGCAGTGACGCTGACCATTCCGGCGCTGATGTCCGCCGGCCGCGTGTTGTGCATCGTGCCCGAAGCGCGCAAGGCTGACGCGGTCCTGGCTTCCCTGCGCGGCCCCATCACCGAGGACTGCCCGGCCTCCTTCCTGCGCACCCAACCGCACGCTCGCCTCTATCTCGATCCCGACTCGGCCGCCCTGCTAAACTAACCACTCTGAAAACAAAGAAACCACGAAAGTTATTTGTCATTGCGAGGCTTTGCGAAGCAATCTTTCCGGTGGTTCAGAGGGATTGCTTCGCCGCAGCAGCTCGCAATGACTCATGAGAAGTCAGCTTACGATGTACTAACTATTCACCATTCACCATTCCCATGAACTCCCGAACCCGTATTCTCACCGCTCTCGATCACCGCGAGCCGGATCGCATTCCCTTCGACCTCGGCAGCACACAGGTCACCGGCATCCATGTGGTCGCCTACCGCGCGCTGCGTGAAGCGCTGGACCTGCCGGCTGTTGAGCCGGTCCTCTGCGACACGATCCAGCAGCTTGCCCTGCCCGATGACGACCTGTTGCAAGGCGCTGGGCGTGGACACCCGCGGCCTCTTTCCGCTCAACAGCCACAACCACGGCGTCGTCACGGAGGACGGCGACGACTACTGGCTGTACCGCGACGAGTGGGGCATCACCCATCGCCAGCCGAAGGACGAGGGGCTGTATTTCAGCATCTGGCAGGTGCCGCTGCCGCAAGATGACGTGAGCGTGCAGGACATCGAGCGCCTGCCGTGGCCGGACACGGGCGCCGCGTGGCGTCTGGCCGGGCTGCGCGAGCAGGCTGAGCAGTACCGAGCGGCCGGCTACGCGGTGGTGCTCAAGGATTCCTTCGCCGGCATCTTCGAGTTCGCGCAGCGGGTCGTCGGCATGGAAAACCTGCTGGTGCTGATGGCGCTGAAACCGGAGGTGGCCGGCACACTGTTCGACAAGCTGCTGGAGCTGAAGCTGGCCTACTGGCAGACCGCGCTGACGGAACTGGGCGACCTGGTGGACGTAGTGACCTACGCCGACGACTACGGCTCGCAGGTGTCGCAGATCATCTCGCCGCGCATGTTCCGCAAGCAGCTCAAGCCGCGCGTGCAGCAGGTGTTCGAGCTTCAGGCGCGCCTTGCGCCGCACGCCAAACGCTTCTTCCACTCCGACGGCAATGTGCGTCCGCTGATCCCCGACTTCATCGAGATCGGCGTGCAGATCCTGAACCCGATTCACATCCGTGCGACAGGCATGGAGCCGGCCGCGCTGAAGCGCGACTTCGGGCGCGACCTGGTCTTCTGGGGCGGTGGGGTGGACACGCAGGGCGTGCTGCCCACCGGCACGCCGCAGGAAGTCAAAGACGACGTGCGCCGCAACGTCGAGGCGCTGGCGGCCGGCGGTGGCTACGTCTTTAACACGATCCACAACATTCAGGCCGACGTCCCGCCGGAGAACATCCTGGCGATGGTCGAGGCATTGCGAGAGTACTCCTGATCTGGTGCCTGGCACTTTGACTGACCGACGCGCCCTTCAAAGGCTGTTGCGCCAGTTGGAAGAAAACCAAGTGCCTGGCACCTGACGACGTTGAAAGGCAACCGAAATGAAAGTACTGTTTATCGGCGGCACGGGCGTGATCAGCTCCGCGTGCAGCGAACTGGCAGTCCGGCAGGGCATCGACCTGTACCTGCTGAACCGCGGCCAGACGGTCGACCGGCCCGCGCCCATCGGCGCGACCGTGCTGTTCGGCGACATCCGCGACCGCGCCAGCGCCGAAGCGGCGCTGGCCGGTCACACCTTCGACGCGGTGGTGGACTGGATCGCCTTCACGCCGGATCACGTTCAAGCAGACATCGACCTGTTCCGCGGCCGCACCGGCCAGTATGTGTTCATCAGTTCCGCGTCGGTCTACCAGACTCCGCCTGCCAGCCTGCCGGTCACCGAGTCGACGCTGCTGGACAACCCGTTCTGGCAGTACTCGCGCAACAAGATCGCCTGCGAGGAACTGCTGGTGCGTGCCTACCGCGACGAGAAGTTCCCGATGACCATCGTGCGGCCGTCGCACACCTACGACGCGACCAAGATGCCGCTGATGGGCGGCTACACCATCTTGCAGCGCATGAAGGACGGCAAGCCGGTGATGGTTCACGGCGACGGTACGTCGCTCTGGACGTTGACCCATCACCGTGACTTTGCCAAAGGCTTCGTGCCGCTGCTGGGCAACCCGCGCGCGCTGGGCGAGGCATTCCACATCACCTCGGACGAGTGGCTTTCGTGGAACCAGATCTACGAAACCATGGCGGCCGCGCTGGGCGTGACAGCCGATCTGGTCCACGTGCCCAGCGAGCTGATCAACGCCTTCGATCCGCTGCACGGCGAGGGGCTGCTGGGCGACAAGAGCCACAGCATGATCTTCGACAACAGCAAGATCAAGCGGCTGGCGCCCGGCTTCGCCTGCACGATCCCCTTCGGCTGGGGCGCTCACGAAATCGTCGCCTGGCACGAAGCCGACCCGGCGCGGCAGAAGGTGGACCCGTACGTCGACGCGCTGATGGATCGGGTAATCGCAGCCTACCGGTCGATCTGGCCGTGACGACTCCGGTATCCGTACTCGTACTCGTCCTCCTACTCTGTCACTCGTACTCGTCGGGGATTTTTCGAGTACGAGTACGAGGAAGAGTACGAGTAGCGAGTACGGAGTACGGAGCAGGAGAGGCCGAAACACAACCAACATGCAACCATTACTACCCGTCGAGCTGGTCTTCAACCCCAACTGGTGGCACGAAACCGCCGGCATCAGCTTCGACCAGCCGTTTTACTGGACCCGGCAACGCGCATCCGCGACGACGTGACCATGCGGCGCGTGCTGTGGCAGCGCTACCGTGACCTGGGACTGGGCGAGGAAGACCCGCAGCCGCGGCCGGTCATCGGCTCGCTGCACGTGGCCGGCGGCTTTGTCATCCCGGCGCTGCTGGGCGCGGAGATCCGTTTCGCGCCCGACGCCGCGCCGCAGCCGCTGCCGCGGACCGTGACTGCGCAGGAGATCGACGCCTTCGAGAAGCCGGATTTCCGCACGTCGTGGCCGATGCGCGAGCTGCTGACGCAGATGGACGCGCTGGAGGCGGAGTATGGCTACGTGATCGGCGACCTGAATACCGACGGCGTGCTCAACGCAGCCTATCACTTCTACGGCCAGGACCTGTTCGCCGACTTCTACCTGGCGCCAGAGCGGGTGCGGCGCTTTCTGGACATCATCGGCGAGCTGATCGTGGACGTGGCGCTGGCTGTGCGCGAGCGGACCGGCAGTTGTTCAATCAGTGTCAACCGCATGGTGGAGCATGTCGACCGGCGTATGTTCTACCACGCCAACTGCTCGGTGCAGATGATCTCACCGGCCAGCTACCGCCAACTGCACCTGCCCGTGGAGCAGGCGATGGCACAGCGCATCCAGCCCTTTGGCATCCACCACTGCGGAGCCAACCTGCACAAGGTAGCCGACGGCCTACGCCGAACTCGATCCGGTCATGGTGGACGTGGGCTGGG
Source organism: uncultured Chloroflexia bacterium (assembly GCA_963707275.1). Taxonomy (GTDB): domain Bacteria; phylum Chloroflexota; class Anaerolineae; order JAAEKA01; family JAAEKA01; genus JACKBK01. The sequence goes on along the minus strand of CAVPPH010000010.1, from coordinate 201,786 downwards.
GATCGGACGTGAGGGCGGTGGCTGCTGCCTTGCCGGAGACCTTTCTCAACCTGCGGCTCAGCCCAATGCGTATGCTGCGCTGCACGCCGCAGGAGATCGCCGCGGACACCGAGATGCTGCTGCAGGATGCCGGCGCGCCGGAACGCTGCGGAATCTGCTGCATCAACATGGATTACGGCACACCCGACGACAACATCTTCGCGATGTTCGAGGTGGTGGAACGCTACCGGAGAGCCGGAGCGTGATCTGATTGGAGCATATTGTGATACCAAAACCATGGACGCTCGATCCTGATCGATTCTTCGATCCAGACCCGGCGCAACGTCGCGCCGCGCGCGCGCTGTACGACAGCGTGGCCGGCCTGCCGTTGATCTGTCCACACGGCCACGTGGACCCGCGGCTGTTCAGCGACCCGCGATTACCGCTTCGGCAGCCCGGCTGAACTGCTGATCATCCCCGATCACTACGTGACACGGATGCTCTACTCGCAGGGCATTCCGCTGGAGGCGCTGGGTGTGCCGCGCCTCGACGGCGGCGCGGTGGAAACCGATCATCGCAAGATTTGGCAACTCTTTGCCGACAACTTCCATCTCTTCCGCGGCACGCCCAGCGGCGTCTGGCTGGCAGCCGAGTTGGTGGAGCTGTTCGGCGTACGAGAGAAGCTGAACGGCGATACGGCGCAGGCGATCTACGACCAGATCGAGGATTGCCTGGCGCGGCCGGAGTTTCAGCCGCGCGCGCTGTTCGACCGCTTCAACATCGAAGTGCTGTGTACCACCGACGCGGCAACCGACACCCTGGAACATCACCAGGCGATCCGCGACTCGGGCTGGCATGGCGACATCCGTCCCACGTTTCGCCCCGACGCAGTGGTCAACCTGGACGCGGCTGGCTGGCGGGCCAACATCGACCGGCTGAGCGAGGTGAGCGGCATCGATGTCGTGTCGTATGCGACGTTCATCGAGGCGCTGGAGCAGCGGCGAGCGTTTTTCAAGCAAATGGGAGCGACTGCCACCGATCACGCAGCCGTGACGCCTTCGCGGCGCATCTTACCGATAGCGAAGCGAAAGCTGTTTTCGCGCGTGCCCTGGCTGGCGACGACACAGCGTACGATGCCCGCCGCTTCACCGCCCACATGCTGATGGAAATGGCGCGCATGAGCGTCGAGGACGGGCTGGTGATGCAACTGCACGTCGGGTCGGTGCGCAACCACAACGAGGTGATCTACCAACGCTTTGGCCCGGACAAGGGATGTGACATTCCCCAGACCAGCGACTTCGTGCATGGTCTGCGGTCGCTGCTTGCCAACTTCGGCAACGACCCGCGGCTGACGCTGATCCTGTTCACACTGGACGAGACGACCTATGCCCGCGAGTTGGCGCCGCTGGCCGGCCACTATCCTGCCCTGCGCCTCGGCCCGCCCTGGTGGTTTCACGACAGCCTGAACGGCATTGCCCGCTATCTGGATCAGGTGACCGAGACGGCGGGGCTGCAGAATCTCGCCGGATTCAACGACGACACCCGCGCCTACCCGTCGATCCCGGCCCGCCACGATCTGTGGCGACGAGCGTGTGCAAACTGGGTCGCGGGCTTGCAAGTGCGCGGCGTCGTGGATGAGGAAGACGGACACGCGATGATCCACGACCTGGCCTACGGGCTGGCGAAGCGGGCGTATCGGCTGGGATGAGAGCTCGCACTGACACGCGACTTTCCCACTCCACGACAACCAACAAAAAGGAAACAGACATGAACGTGACAGCTCTTTTGAGCCAATCGATTTATCCAAACTCGACGGCAACCGTGGACGGTGTCACCTACTTTCTGCTGCGCGCTGAGGGTTCTGACGACAAGCACCTCGGCATCCTCGGCAATTCCGCCGGGTTCGAGGGCGAGCGACAGGGCGATCTGCTGCTGTGCCCGCTGACGGCCGGCAACGCGGCTGCCTTGCGGGCTGTGCTGCCTTGGCTGCAAGCCCGGCCGCTGGGCTTGCAGGTCTCAGCGGGCTGTGGCGACCGGCTCGGACTGGCTACGCCGGGACACATTCGCTCAATTCGCAAAGCCAGGGGGGTTGCGCCCATCCTTGCACAGCAGAGCATCCGCGAGAACGCCCGCACTGGCCGCACGCCTCAGGAAGTGATGGACGACGCGATGTGGGGCGTCTTCCAGGAGGGCTGGCGCGACGGCTTCGGCGCCGACGCCGATCATCTGAAGACTACCGCCGATGCGGATGTCACTGCGGCGGCCGGCTACACTTTCTTCACCGTCGATCCCGGCGACCATGTGGACGACGAAGCGCACACCGCGTCCATGGCCGATCTGGAGCGCAAGTTCGCCGCGCTGCCGTGGACCGATCTGGACAGCTCGCCAGCAGACCTGCGGGCTCGTTTTCTGGGATCGGCCTTCGACCTGGAGGATCGCCAGTTGCAGTTTGACGAGGAAAGCCTGCTGCGAGCCGCAGCGAAATACGGCCGGGCAGTCACGCACGCGGCGCGCATGTATCGCCACCTGGACAGCGTGCTTGATCGTCCCTGGGAACTGGAGGTCTCGGTCGACGAAACTGCCACGCCGACCTCGCATCTGGAGCACCTCTACATCGTCAGTGAGATGCGCCGGCTGGGCGTGCATTGGGTCAGCCTGGCGCCGCGCTATGTCGGCAACTTCGAAAAGGGCGTCGATTACATCGGCGACCTGGACGCGCTGCGGGCTGATCTGGCCGGCCACGCGGCCATCGCACGCGCCTTTGGGCCGTACAAACTGAGCCTGCACAGCGGGTCGGACAAGTTCAGCGTCTATCCCATCGCCGTCGAGGAGACGCGCCGACGTCGTGCATCTGAAGACGGCCGGCACCAGCTATCTGGAAGCGCTGCGCGCGATTGCCCAGGTCGATCCCGCGCTGTTCCGCGAGATCTACGGGCTGGCATTCGATCGCTACGACGAGGATCGCAGAACCTATCACGTCTCCGCCCAGCCGGCGCGTGCGCCACAGCCTGGCAGGCTGGCTGACGATCAACTGCCCGCTGTGCTGGACCAGTTCGACGCGCGCGAAATGCTGCACGTCACCTTTGGCTCGGCGCTGGCGCGCTACGGGACAGAGATCAAGTCAACGCTGCGCGCCAACGAAGACGCTCACTACGCTGCCATCGAGGCGCACTTCGACCGACACCTGGCGGCGTTTGCAGAGGGGAAATGAGGGAAACCAGGGAAAGAAGGGAAAAGAGGGAAACATGGATACTTTGCACCCTCCGATTTCCCTCCTTTCCTTCTTTTCCCTCTTTCCCCCTCTCGAGGAAATATCCCATGGACCTACAAGAACTAACCAAATCTTACGACATGACCGGCAAGACGGTGGTCATTACAGGCGGCGCGGGCGTGCTGGGGGGCGAGATGTCTTGCGCGCTGGTGGGCTGTAACGCCAACGTGGTCATCCTCGATCGCGATGTGCGGCTGGCTGAGCAGGTCATCCATCGCATCGAGATGATGGAAGATGTCACAGCGCGCGCCGTCGTGGTCTACGGCGACGTCTTGCAGCGCGATACCTTGCTGCAGGCCGAGGAGACGATCCGCCGCGAGTTTGGCGCCATCGACGCGCTGAATCAACGGCGCCGGCGGCAACAAACCGCAGGCTACCACTGGCGTTGACCGCTCCTTCTTCGATCTGCCTGACGACGCCCTGCGCTTCGTCTTCGACCTCAATATCTTAGGCACGATTCTGCCCAGCCAGATCTTCGGCAAGACCATGGCAGAGCAGAAGGATGGCGTGATCCTCAACATCTCGTCGATGAACGCCTTCCGGCCGTTGACGCGCATTCCGGCCTACTCAGCCGCCAAGGCCGGTGTCAGCAATTTCACCCAGTGGCTGGCGGTGCACATGGCGCAGGAATACTCGCCGTACATCCGCGTCAACGCGCTTGCGCCCGGCTTCTTCCTCACCGAGCAGAACCGTTTCCTGCTCACCGACCGCGACACCGGCGATCTGACCGCGCGCGGGCAGACCATCCTCGATCACACGCCCATGGGACGATTCGGTGACCCCATCGACCTGCTGGGCGCTGCGCTGTGGCTGCTCTCGCCCATGGCCGCCTTCGTCACCGGCATCGTGCTGCCCGTGGATGGTGGATTCTCGGCGTATAGTGGTGTGTAGAATCTATCAAGTGAATTGAACTGGAGCAACCCCATGGTCACAGGAAAAGGTTACACGGATCGCACGCTGACCGAGGCGGAGGCGCGCACTATTCTGGCTGACGCGCTGGCCGCGCAGCCGCTGGACGGCCAGCGCGTGCTGCTCATCGTTCCCGACGGCACGCGCAGCGGCCCCATCGACGTGCTGTTTCGCCTGCTGCACGAACTGCTGGCGGCGCGCGTCGCTGCGCTGGACGTGCTGATCGCGCTGGGGACGCATCAGCCGATGTCAGACGAGGCGATCCAGCGGCGGCTGGGAACGACGGCTGAGGAGATGGCTGGCCGCTATGCCTCGGTGCGCGTTTTCAACCATCACTGGGAAGACCCGGCCACCTTCCGCACACTGGGCGTCATTCCGGCGGCTGAGATCGAGCAACTCAGCCGCGGCCTGCTTGAGCATGGATGTGCCGGTGACGGTCAACAAGCTGGTTTTCGACTACGACCAACTCATCGTCTGCGGTCCGGTCTTTCCCCACGAGGTGGTTGGTTTCTCCGGCGGCAACAAATACTTCTTCCCCGGCATCAGCGGGCCGGAGGTGATCAACTTCACCCACTGGCTGGGCGCGCTGATCACCAGCTACGAGATCATCGGCGCCGGCTACACACCGGTGCGGGCAGTCATCGACCGGGCGGCGGCCATGATCGACGTGCCCAAGCTGTGCGTCAGCCCGGTGGTCAAGGGCCACGATCTGGCCGGGCTGTACGTCGGCACGCCGCAGGAGTCGTGGGAGGCGGCATCAGCCCTTTCCGCCCAGGTCCATGTGATCTACGTTGAGAAGCCGTTCCGTCAGGTGCTGTCGGTGATGCCGGAGATGTACGACGACATCTGGACCGCGGCCAAGGGGATGTACAAGTTGGAGCCGGTGGTCGCGGACGGCGGCGAGGTGATCATCTACGCGCCGCACATCGACGAGATCAGCTACACTCACGGTGCGATCATCGACGAAGTGGGCTACCATGTGCGCGACTACTTCGTCAAGCAGTGGGAGCGTTTCGGTGATTATCCCGTGGGGCGTGCTGGCGCACTCGACACACCTGCGCGGCATCGGCGACTACGACGCGGCGACGGACGTCGAAAGCCCGCGCATCCAGGTGACGCTGGCCACCGGAATCCCGCGTGAGCGCTGCGAGCTGGTCAACCTCGGCTACCGCGACCCCGCCACCATCGACCCGGCCCAATTCGCCGATCGCGAGGATGAGGGCGTGTTGCTGGTTCCGCACGCTGGCGAAATGCTGTACCGGCTGCGCGGGTCAGTAAACGGTAACCAGTGATCAGTAAGCAGTGAACGGAGAATGAACGGTTGATCGGCGTTGGTTTCCCTTGTTTCCCTCCTTTCCCTGAGTACCCTTCTCATGCAACCCATCGTCTCCCCTCAACACGCTGAACCGCCGCTGATCCTCGCTCTGGACATCGGCAGTTCCTCCGTGCGCGCCTCGCTGTTCGATGCGGCGGGCAGGACGGTTGATGGCATTCATGCAAGGCGTGCGCACGCCTTGCACACCAATTCATCCGGCGCAGCCGTGGCTGACGCCGACGAGGTGATCCGCCTGACCTTCCAGTGCATCGACGAGACGCTGGCGTTGGCTGGTCCACTGGCTGCCAGCATCGCAGCGGTGGCTGGCTGCTCGTTCGTCGGCAACATGCTGGGCGTGGACGAAGCCGGGCGGGCCAGCACGCTGTTGATCACCTACGCCGACACGCGCGCCGCGCAGGACGCTGAACTGCTCAAACGCGAGCTGGACGAAGAGACCTTCCACCAGCGCACCGGGAGTTCGCTTTCATCCCAGCTACGGAACGGCGCAGTTACACTGGCTGCGGCGGGCGCGGTCAGAGGAGTTTCAACGCGTCGCGCGTTGGGTGTCGCTGGGCGAGTACATGGAGACGCAGCTTTTCGCAGCGGGTGGCACCAGCCATTCGGTCGCCTCGTGGAGCGGCCTGCTGGACCGGCAGCGTCTCGACTGGGACGCTGACCTGCTGGCGGCGCTTGGGTTGACACCCGACCGCCTGCCGTGTCTGACCAGCTTCGCCTCGCCGCGGCAGGGCTTGATCCCCGCGATTGCAGAGCGCTGGCCTGCCCTCGCTGCCGTTCCCTGGTTCCCGCTGATCGGCGACGGCGCGGCGGCCAACATCGGCAGCGGCTGCGCGTCACCGGGCCGGGTCGCGCTGACCATGGGCACCTCCACCGCGTTGCGGGCGGTGACTGACCAGGATTTTGCTCACCTGCCTGCCGGCCTGTGGAGCTACCGGGTCGATGAGCGGCGCTCGCTGCCCGGCGGCGCGCTGACCGAGGGCGGCAACGTCTACGCCTGGCTGCGTGAGACGCTGGAACTGGCCGAGCCGGAGCAGGTCGAGGCGGCGCTGGCCGGCAATGCACCCGACGGACACGGCTTGACTGTGCTGCCCTTCCTGGCCGGTGAGCGAGCTCCCGGTTGGGCCGGCCACGCACGCGCGACGATCCATGGCGTCTCGCTGGCCACGCGGCCCGTGGACATCGTGCGCGCCAGCCTGGAAGCCGTGGCCTACCGCATCGCGCTGGTGTACGACGACTTGCGCAGCCTGCTGCCCGGCGAGCCGCAGATCGTGGTCAGCGGCGGCGCGCTGGCCAGCTCGCCTGCCTGGCTGCAAATCGTGGCCGACGCGCTGGGCCGGCCGCTGACCCACTCAGCCGTGCCGGAAGCCTCGGCCAGGGGCGCGGCTTTGCTGGCGCTGGAGGCGCTGGGCGCGCTGCCGGACATCGCCGTTGCACCAGATTTTCTCGGCGACACGGTACAGCCAGACGCTGCACGGTTCGACGTTTATCGGCAGGCGATCGGCCGCCAGCAGGCGTTGTATGGCAGGCTGGTTGCATCCAAACCGTTAGTATGACCCCGCTCTCGCCGGTCTTTGCTTGCACCCCGGAAGGGGCAACCGAGCCAGCGTTGGTAATCTGTCCTGAGTTCACCGGTATGACAAAGCACCAACCTGTTGTACAATGGCGCTATCATGCAACCCTGGAAAACCCTTGAGCGCCGCACCATTCTGGATCACAGCAAGTACCTCTCGGTCGAGGAACACGAAGTTCTGTTGCCCGACGGGCGGATCATTCCCGACTGGCCCTGGATCATCACGCCCGACTACGTCAACGTCGTCCCTGTGACGGGCGCGGGCGAGTTCCTCGTCTTTCGCCAGAACAAGTACGGCATCGAAGGCACGTCGCTGGCGCCGGTGGGCGGTTACCTGGAGCCAGGTGAAAACCCGCTGGCGGCTGCGCAACGCGAGCTGCTGGAGGAAACCGGCTACGCTGCCAGTCAATGGATCGACCTCGGGCAACTATGTGGTCGGCGGCAACCGCGGCATCGCGACCGGCTATCTGTACCTGGCGCTCGACGCCGTTCCCGTGGCCGAGCCGGACGCAGACGACCTGGAGAACCAGGAGCTGCTACTGCCTCAGCCGCGATGAGGTCGAAGCCGCGCTGAAGGCCGGCGAGTTCAAGGTCATGTCGTGGACGACTGCCATGGCACTCGCGTTGCTGCGGATTTGAACTTATGGGCTCCGATCATTTTGGCAGGAGTTGCAGAATTAACAGGATTGGTTCTATTGACCCACCATGCCTGATTGTCCCGGGACGTGTTTCTGATCAATCCTGTGAATCATGTAAACCCTGTCCATAACTCTCTGTTTTATGACATCGAACGATCATAGCCAACGCCTGGTATCGATTCAGGAGGTAAGAACAAGCCATGTCTGACAGCCTGCTGATATACAACGCGACGATTTGTACATTCGGCGACGCGAACCGCGTTATCGAGGACGGTGCAATCATCATCGAGGGTGGCAAGATCACGGCAGTGGGCACGGCGGCCGAGTTGCTGGCGGCGCATCCTGACCTGCCGCGCGAAGATGCCGGCGGCAAGCTGCTGATGCCGGGCAACATCTGCTCGCCACACCCATTTCTACGGCGCGTTCGCGCGCGGCCTCTACATTCCCGGCCCCGCGCCCAAGGACTTCCCGGAAATCCTGCACCGGCTGTGGTGGACGCTGGACCGGGCGCTGGACGACGACGGCGTGCTCTACAGCGCGCTGGTCTGCCTCGTGGACGCGATCCGCAACGGCACGACCACCCTGTTCGATCACCACGCCAGCCCGATGGAGATCGACGGCAGCCTGGACATCATCGCCGGCGCGGTGGAGGCGGCCGGGCTGCGCGCCTGCCTGTGCTACGAGGTCACCGACCGCAACGGGCCGGAAGGCGCGGCCGCGAGCATCGCCGAGAACGTCCGCTTCATCAAGCGGACGCGCCAGCCCGGTCGCATCGCCACTGCTGGCCGGCACCTTTGGGCTGCACGCGTCGCTGAGCCTGAGCGACGAGACGCTGGCGCAGTGCGTGGCCGAAGCGGAGGCGCTGGGCGACGTCGGTTTCCACATCCACGCCGCCGAGGGGCCGGCCGACGAGGAGGACAGCCTGGCGAAATACGGCCTGCGCACCATCGACCGCCTGCAAGCGCTGGGAATTCTGGGGCCGCGCACCATCGTCGCCCACGTGACGGCCATCGACGCCTGGGAGATGGAGACGCTGCGCGACAGCGGGTCGTGGGTGACGCATCAGCCGACGCAGCAACATGAACAACGCGGTGGGCGTGGCTGACGTGCCGGCCATGTTGCGGGCCGGGATGCCGGTGCTGCTGGGCAACGACGGCTTCTCCAACGACATGTTCACCGAAATGAAGACCGCCTATCTGCTGCACAAGGCGTGGCGCAACGACCCGCGTGCCATGCCCGGCAATCAGGTGATCGACATGGCGTACCGCCACAACGCGGCGCTGGCCCGCCAGTATTTCCCGCAGCCGCTGGGCGAGCTCAGCCCCGGCGCAGCCGCGGACCTGATCCTGCTGGACTACCACGCCACCACGCCGATGACTGCGGACAACCTGCCCTGGCACATCCTGTTCGGCGTCAGCGGCAGCCACGTGACGCACACCATGGTCGCGGGCAAGTGGCTGATGCGCGATCGCGTGCTGCTGACGCTGGACGAGGCAGCTATCGCCGCCGCCAGCCGCCGGGCTGCCGCGGCAACCTGGGAACGCTTCTGGGAGCTGAGCGGCTAGCCTGCTGGCGCGGCAACGCGCGAGCGCTAGCTGACCGTTGTCATGTCAGCTTACGAAGCATCACCACATCCTGGCACCATTGTGCTGTTCGGGTCAGGAGAGACCTCCGCCAGCGGTCGCAAGGTGTTCGACTGGCTCTTCTCGACTTTGGACGAACCGCCGCTCGTTGCGATCCTCGAAACACCGGCCGGCTTCGAGCCCAACTCGGCGCGGGTGGCAGGCCGCATCGCGGACTTCCTGTGTGAGCGATTGCAGAATTACCAGCCGTCTGTGCAGGTCGTTGCGGCCCGCCGGCGCGGCACCGCTCACAGTCCGGACGACCCAAACCTCGCTCGCGCCGTTTTACAGAGCAATGTCATCTTTCTTGGGCCGGGCAGCCCTTCCTACGTGGCGCGGCAGCTACAGGATAGCGCTGTCTGGCACGCGCTGCGGGCGCGGCACTGGCTCGGCGCGTCGCTGGTGCTGGCAAGCGCCGCAGCCATCGCTGTTGGCCAGCAGGCCTTGCCGGTCTACGAGATCTACAAGGTCGGCGCTGACCTGCATTGGATCCACGGCCTGGATCTGCTGGCTTCGTTCGGGCTTTCGCTCACGGTCGTGCCACACTGGGACAACAGCGACGGCGGCCAGGAGCTTGACACCAGCCGTTGTTTCATGGGGCAGGCTCGCTTCGAGCAGTTGCAGCGGCTCCTTCCTTCCGATGCTACTATTGTTGGCATCGACGAGCACACCGCGCTGATTCTGGACGTTGCGGCCGGACAAGGTCGCGTCCGGGGCCGCGGCGGCGTGATCGTGCAGCGCGCTGGCCGGCAGCAGCAGTTCGAACGCGGCGTCAGTTTCGATCTGGCGGTACTTGGCGACTACCGGATGCCTGAACAACTGGATGATGTCCCGCCCGCAGTGTGGGCGCAGGCCGCGGCTGAGACTGCCAGCATGCCTGGGCCGGCAGACGCCCCAGCGTGGGTCGTGGCACTGAGCCGGCAGCGTCAGGAAGCCCGGTTGCAGCGCGATTGGTCCAAAGCTGATGCGCTGCGCCATGAGATCGAAACGCTGGGCTGGCAGGTGCAGGATACGTCCGGCGGCCCTGTTTTGACACGAGCGGAGTAACTCACATGAAACCCAAACGTATTTCTCCAAAGCCGGGACAAGAGTCGGTCTGGGACTATCCGCGGCCGCCCATCGTTGAGCCGACAGGTAAGCACCTGCGGGTCGTGTTGAACGGCGTCATTATCGCCGACACGCACAACGCGATGCGGGTGCTGGAAACCAGTCATCCACCGGTGTACTACCTACCACCTGCCGACATCCAGATGCAGTATCTGGCGCAGACGACTGGTCGCAGCCTGTGCGAGTGGAAGGGCCAGGCGTGGTATTACACCGTAACCGTCGGCGATGTGCGCGAGCTGAACGCAGCCTGGTTCTACCCGGAGCCAGAGGCTGCGTTTGCCAACATCAGAGACTACGTCGCGTTCTACGCCCAGCGGATGGATGCGTGCTATGTCGATGGTGAGTTGGTGACGCCACAGCCGGGCGAGTTCTACGGTGGCTGGATCACGCGCGATATCGTTGGCCCGTTCAAGGGCGATCAAGGCACGCGCGGCTGGTAACGCAAGCGGTGCAGCTACTTCATGACAGAGAAAGCAGAAATGTCAAACAAGATCCTTGAAAACAAAAACTATCTGATCGATATGGACGGCGTGCTGGTGCATGGTCGCACGCCGATTCCGGGCGCAGGCCAGTTTATCGAGCGGCTGCGGGCACGCGGCGTCAACTTCCTGGTGTTGACCAACAACCCACTCTACACGCCGGGCGACCTGGCGCACCGCCTGAACCTCGCCGGGCTGGATATACCAGCCGAGCGTATCTTCACCTCGGCTATGGCGACCGCCCAGTTCCTGCTGGCGCAGAAGCCGGGGGCGACCGCTTTCGTGATCGGCGAGAGCGGTCTGACGTCAGTGTTGCACAGCAGTGGCTTCGTTATCACCGACGTAGATCCCGACTACGTCGTGCTGGGCGAGACGCACAGCTACAACCTGGAGCATATCACGCGCGCAATTCGCCTGGTCGCGGCTGGCGCGCACTTCTTCGCTACAAATCCTGACCCGTCGGGACCGGGCGAGGGCGGTCTGGTGCCGGCCTGCGGCGCGATGGCCGCGCTGATCGAGAAAGCCACGGGGGTCAGCCCTTTCTTCGTGGGCAAACCCAACCCGCTGATGATGCGTATGGCGCTGAACTACCTGGACATCCACTCCGAGGACACGATCATGGTAGGCGACCGTATGGACACCGACATCATCGGCGGCGTGCAGGCCGGCCTGGGCACTGTTCTGGTGTTGACTGGCGTGACCAAACGCGAGGATGTGGCTCGCTTCCCCTATCAGCCCTCATTGATCGTCGAGTCGGTGGCGGAGATTGAACCCTAGCGTACGAACGTCGCGTCAGGGTGATTTTCGCCGGGATTTCGTTGTGATGACCGAAGGCTTGATGCGGCTTTGGCGGAGGAATTTCTGATGCCGGGAGACTACCGGATTTTCGTCGGAGCGTTTCCTGAAGGCGAGACCGGCGTCCGCATTCAGATGTTGCGCGAACAACTGGACCCCAAGACCGCGTCCATCACGCCGCCGCACGTGACATTGGCAGGAACGTATTGGCGAAACGGACTGGCGATACCTGAGAACGAATCCGAAGCCATCGACAGTCTGAGTTTGGTGGCTCGGGTAATCAAGCCATTTGACCTGGTTGTGGGCGGGATTCACTCGTTTCTTCCACAGGCTGCTGTTGTCTATTTTGGAGTGGAGACAAACGATGGCTTAATGGCTGCGCGGAGGGCGTTGCTCGAAGCGCTTGGTGGCGACAAGCACGGGCAGCACTTTACACCGCATTTGACCCTGGCAATGCGCCTTACGCGGGTCGCCAGCGAAGCCCTGCTGGATGAACTGCGCGCCAGCGACTGGAACAAGCACCGCTGGGTTATTCCTGTCAGGCATCTGCAATTGATGCAGCGCGGCCCGGCTGACCCGGTATGGCGCTGTATTTCCCGGATTGAGTTGGCTTAGTACGCGTCCATCAAATAGTTGCCGCTTTGGCCGGTCTTCTGAGCTGGCTAACACCGGAACGTTGTTTATGGACGCGAGCTTGATTTCGATCTTCCCCGGCTGGCCCTTTTCATCAGGATTGCGTCACTTGGACTCGGCTTGGGCCGCAGCCTTGCCATTTTTCTTGGATTGACGACGCGGTTGTTGCTCCGTGGCGACATCCTGCAAAGTGGATGAAGCGATCGCAGCCACTTCTGCATCCCCGCCGTTCTCAGCTTCCAGTTCGATGATTTTCTGCGCGACCTGCTCGATGGCGACCCGCTGTTTGCGGTAGAGATCGGACTCGCTCATGGCCAGGCGGTTGGCGATCTCGCGCACCGGTTTGCCCTGGATGAACTTCAACTCCAGGATGTTGTAGAGCAGCCATTCCGAAGCGGTCATCTGACGCTGGCCTTCAGGGCGCATGTCCTCGATTGCCTGCGCGAGGACGGAGCGCAGCCCCTTGGTCGGGTTGCCGCCCTCCTGCTCGATGGCGCGGTTGACGACTTGCAGACGCAGCAGCGGGCTGTCGGTCAATTTCGGCCCGCCCCAGTAGTGGCTGAGGGCATCTTTGACCCACTTGCTGAACTCCGGTTGGTAGATAATCGAGTCAGATTCGGGGGGCTGGTCCAACGGCGACGTGCCGACGTAAGGGACGACGCTGCGCCAGCGCTGCACGCGCTCGATGTCGGGCATGATCTCCATCACGGCCATGAAGACGCCCTGCTGCAAGAGGCGATCCTCCAGCGCGGTCTCGGCGCGGTGCACCAGCTCAGCGACGACCGGTTGTTCGCTTTCGTTGGGGCCATCTTCACCTGGCCGGCGCACTACGCCCAACAACCCCAGCGCGTTTTCCTTGCCGCGCGTGCGCAGCGGCCAGACCCAGTATTCGTCGTAGCTTACACTCGTCGGACCGACTTCGTCGTCGTTGCGGGCGCTGGCTTCCAGCAACAAGTCCCGCCACTCGCGCTGATGCAGCTCGTTTATCAACTCGTTGGGGCCGGCCGCGGCCTCGACAAATATCTCTGACCCGGCGACCACCGCCACGAAACCGCCCGGAACGCCCAGATAATCGCACAGTGCGACCAGAGCGTTTTCGAGGTACTGGCGCAGGTCGCTGGAGGTCAGCAGTCGCCGGTCCAGCTCGCGGATCGCCATCAGCTCCTGCTGATCGCTGCTATAGATCAGCTTGTCAACGGTCGGCTTGACCAGCTCGATCAGCAGTTGCAGCAGCACGATCAGCGCAACCACTGTCAGCAGCACGAAGGACTCGCGCGGCAGTCCCAGGATGTTCTCGACCTTGGGCAGGACCAGCATCGCTCCGACCACCAGAATGCCCAGCAGCGGGCCGCGGATCAGAAAGACCACCAGACTGCGCTTGACGACCCGGTCCGGGCTGAGCACGCCGTAGTAGGCGATGCTGTAGGTCATCACCACCAGCATCACCGCCACGCCGATGTTGCCGATCAGCGTGAGCAGCGAGACGAAGCTGCGCGACGGATCGACCGTGAACGCAGAAAGCATCAGGTACGGGAAGACACCCAGGCCAGGCGCCAGAAATGCGACGATCAGATAGGTGACGCGGCGGCGCGAGGCCGGCGTCAGGCAGCGCTGGCGCACGCGGTAGGTGTTGTAGAGGCCGTAGCCCGATGTGATGAAGAAGTAGACCACGAAGACCGGGAAGAGCGGGCCTGGCTCAAGATAGTAGAGGTTCTCGCCGCCGCCGCCGCTCTGGATGATCAGATTGGTTGCCAGCGCCAGGAGGCTGATGAGCGCGCTGAAGCCGTAGCTCAGGTTGACCAGGCGGGTGCGCCGGCGCGAGATCGAGTTGGTCGTCTGTAGCAGCGCGTCGGAGAGGTCAAAATAGGCGGCGGGGACGAAGGGGATGCCCAGCCATTGCAGCCGCAGCCACAGTTCGGTCTGTTCGGGGGCAACCAGGTAAAGAAGGACATCGCCGGTGTAAACGATGAGCACACAGGCCAGCAGCGCCGCGAAGGCCCGTCCCACCCGGCTGCCCACGTTGTAGGCCAGCACGTAGGCCAGCAGCGAGAACGCGACGATCGCAACGGCTGCCGACAGGATGAGGTTGGCCAGGTCGAGTACAGCTGACCACGGGGGAAGCTCAATGCCGAACATGGTTTATGGGAGGGAAAAGAGGAAAAGGAGGGAAAACAAGGAAACCTGATCTCTGCCTTCTGCCCGCTGGCTTCTGACCTCTGACCTCCGACCTCTGATCTCTGACCCTCACCGCAGCTCGCGTCCGAAGAACAGTGCTACGCTGCCTGTCCGGTAATAGCGGTCGTGAAAACCGCAGAAGGCGAACCCGTGGCGCTGGAAAAAGCGCACGGCGGGGTCGTTTTGAGTGGGCATGGGCGCCATCAAGCGATGCAACTGGTGGTCGCTGCTCCACTGGACCGCGGCGCGCAGCAACGTGGTGCCGATGCCTTGCCGCCGCCGCCGCCGGTCGATCACCAGATGCCAGATCCAGCCGGTCTGCATGTCAGGCTCCGGGCCGATGTCCACGTAGCCGACCACGCCGTCGCCCGCCCAATCCTCAGCGACCATGATGCAGTAGCCGCGCTGCCAGTGCAGCAAGCAGGGCGTCATCGGGCGAGGGGTAGTCCAAGCGCAGCTCGCGCGGCAAGGTGGCCGAGCGCAGATGCGCGGAAACCTGGTCGCGACTCTCGCGCAGGTCAAGCTGCCAGACCCGGCGGGTCTCGGAAGATGCGTCAAGTTGCAGACAGTTGGGAATGTCGCTGGGCGTGGCGAAGCGGATCTGCATGGTAGGGTGGATTTTAACACTGGGGATATGAAATGGCAACTGAGGGTCTGCGAATGAATTCGCAGCCTGGCACAGGAAAGCATGCTGAAGCAAGCTCAATGGAATGTGCGCGTGGCACAGAAAGGTCGTCCGGCAGCCTGCTTGAGCAGGCTTTGCTGTATCAGCCTGCGAATTCATTCGCAGGCGCGTCCCGCAGGCTGAAGCCTTCCCGGCGGGACGCGCAAGGGTCTCAGTTCGCCGTCAGCATCAGCAGTTGGCCGAAGTCGTCGGGGCTGAGGGCGTCGAAGCTGGTAGCCGGCACATTCTGGGGCGTGAAAATGCTCAGACCCTGCTCCTGGCTCAGCGGGAAGCCAGCCGGCAGGGCGACGTCGATGATGCGTGTGTGTGTCGTGCTGTTGGCCGGCGCGCCGCCGAAGCGCCACTGCTCGGCCGCGGGATTGACATCGCGGACCCGCCAGACGCCGCTGGCTGGATAGCCTTCCTGTCCCATCACCACGCCAAGATAGCTGCCAGCTATCCGGGTTCAACTCATCGACCGGCATTCCCAGCGCGTCGGCCAACGCGGTCTTGGGCACGCGGACGGTGATGCGTCGCTGGCCCTCGTCGCGATGATGTTGAGCGTCGCTGCGTCGCCGGTCTGCTGCGGGCCGGTCTCACCTTCAGCGGGCGGCAGGAAAAGACCCGGCGTCCAGCCCTCGGCCCACAGCGCCACGTCCCAGCCCAGTCCCTCCGCCAGTGAGGCGTTGCGGCCGGGCAACAGCTTGCGTTCGCCGCCCTCTTCGGCGTCGATGTAGACGTCCAGCGTATGGATGCCCATGCCGTTGGGCGCGCCCCACGAGTTGTTGAGCGGCCCGGCGAAGCTGAAGCGGAAGATCAGGTTGTTGTCGTCCTCGGACACCGCGAACTCGGTCAGGTCGTAGGCCTTGGCCCCGAAAACGCTGTCGCTGGGGTACGTGTAGGAACCGGGGCCGTGGTCGTCACCTTCGGGGTCGGCTATGGAGATGATGGGCCGACTCAGGCCAACGTCAGGGACGATCAGGCTGGCCGGGCCGGTACCCGGGACCGACTGGATGTCGCGCTGTTCGCCCTCGCTGATGACCGCGCGCAGCTGGACAGCCGGTCGCCCGCGTCCGGCTTGCCCACCAGCGCGTAGGGCAGCGCCAACTCCAGCGTGGAACCGGCCGCCGCGGCCGTCAGCTCCGCCTTCCACCGGCTGGTAGGCGCCGTCGGCATCTACCGTGTAGAAAGTGGCCGTAGCCACGCCGTCCGTGATCGGCGACCTCGGCCAGAGCGTTGGCGCGGAAGCCCAGCAGCGTCGCGTCGTTGTCGTTGAGGACCGAGACGCGGCTGAAGGGCTGCTCGTTGCCGCCGCCCGGTTTCGCCAGATAGAAACCGACGCGCGTGTCGGCGCCAACATCGGCCCAGGGGCGCCGGGCGTCCATGCGCAGGAAGATGCCGTCGGGGCCGAAACCGTACCAGAGCTGGCTCGGCGATCTGGTTGGGATTGGCCTGCACGCCGCCTTCTTCGGTGTAGTAGCCGCCCGTGTCCCACTCGCCGTCAGTGACGATCCCGTCGATGGTGGGTGAGATGACGCCGGTCGCGCCGGCGGCCGGCGGCTGGGCTGTCTGCGGGATGACCGGCACCTTGAGGAAGGTGGGCACCGGATCGCCGATGATCTCGTAGACGCGTGCCAGGGTGTTGCGGAACTGAGCATCGAAGCTGCCGTCGTCGCCGCTGTTCTGGTCGGCGCCGTACCACCAGAACCAGTCGCTGCCCTCGGCGGTGTAGATCTGCTCCATGGCTGCGGCCAGTGTCTCAGGGTCGAGCCGGTTCTTGCTGCGCCTCGACGTAACGGCGCACCTCGCCCAGGTAATCCCAGGCGCGGTTTTCCTCCGCCTCGCCGATCCAGGTCAGGTAGTCGGGGCTGACCCAACTGCCGGCCCACAGGTTTTCAAGCTTCGGCTGGTCGGGGAACTGCGTGACGTAGTCGCTGGGGGTGATGGTCTGGATCGTGCCCGCGGCGGCTTCTTCTTCCAGCAGGCGATACACCTCGTTGAGGAACTCCTTGCCGTCGTTGTCGTAGTGCTCCCAGGCGTTCTCGCCGTCGAGAATCACGCTGACCAGGTGCGGCCCCTCGGCGCCGCTGTCAGCAAGCTGCTGGCGGATGGCCAGGATGCGATCGACGAAATCGCGCGCCGCTTCCTTGCCCGGCGTGCCGCTGTAGGTGAAGCCGACCTTGTCGCTGAGCACCTTGTCGCGGAAGACGGTGTAGACCTGGTTGTTGGGCGTGCTGGCGATGTAGGGGCGGTAGAGCGCGTCGGCGTCCTGGACGGTTTCCTGCGCGTTGCGGGCGAAGCCGGACTGGCCCAGGCTGCTTGGCCAGCACCTCCTCGTCGGTCGCCATCCACTGGATCCCGGCGTTGCCGATCATGTTGACCACCTGCTGCGCGACCGCATCCCTCAGCCGGCCACATGCCCGCGGGCGGTTGGCCGAAGGTGTCGGTGTAGTAACTTACGCCGCGGTTGACCTGTTCGATCGCGTCCAGCGGGTAGCTGAAGCGCTGCGGCAATTCAATGTCGGGAACGGCCTGCGTGGCCAGATCGGTGTCGAAGAGCAACGGCAGGATGGGGTGGTAGAAGGGCGTGGTGGTGATCTCGATGCGGCCCTCGTCCTGCAGGCGTTTGTGCAGCGGGATCACCTCGGCCACCAGCCGGGCGTGCTCGGCCAGCACGGTGGCCTTGTCCTCTTCGCTGAAGTTGCTGCCCTTGGCGACCAGATCGGCCAGCGGCTGCTCGGCCAGCCAGTCGGGGTCGGTCCAGGCCAGGTTGAACAGCACCTGCAAATCCAGCCAGGTCTGCGTATCCCACGAGTCGCGGTTGGCGCGGTCGTTGGCGATCTCCTGGTAGCGCGGGAAAGCGGGCGATGATCTTGGGGTTGACGTCGAAAAAGCGGCTTTCGATGAATTGTTTCTGCTCGTCTGGTCAGCTCAGCCGCCGGAATCTCGGTATAGACCTGATAGAGATCCTTGGCGCCGCCTTCCAGATCCTGCAAGCTGGCGCAGCAGCGACGGCGTCAGGTTGAAGGTCGCCTTGACGCCGGGATACTGCTCCAGAATCGCCGCCATATCGACATAATCCTTGGCTGCGTGTAGCCGCACCCATGGCTTTTCGTAGATGCCGGTTTCCGGATCCTGGTAGTAGACCGGCTGGTGCTGGTGCCACATCAGGTTGAGGTAGAGCGGCTCGGCAGGGGCAGGCGCGACCGGCGTCTCGGTAGGCGGCGTGGTTGCCGTCGGTTGGGGCACAGCAGTGGCTTCGGGCGCGCTAGTGGCGGTTGGCGCAGGCGTTGGAGTCGGCTCAGGCTGGTTGCAGGCGCTCGCCAGTACCAGTGTAACAAGTAGAATCAGCAGAAGTGTTCGACGGATGGTCATCGTGCCTCCACGTGGAAAAGTAATGCGACCGGTAACTGTTCAGCCCTCACCGTTGCGTCACTCCTGCGGAGGCGGGAGTCCAGTGCTTGTGAAGCGTGGATTCCTGCCTCCGCAGGCGTGACAGGTGAGTGGTTATTGCGTACAGCGTAGTGTGTATCGGTCTCTGGGCTGCGCGGCTTTGTTGCCAGCGCACAGGCCGCGCCATTGTAACATTGCGAGGCGTTTTCAGCCAGACGCTTTTGCCTCGATTGGAAGTTGCAGGGGCTCGCGGAGGTGAAAAACGATGTGTCGGTATTGAAGCACGATTGCAAGCGCGGCATTTCTGTTTGACAATTCGATTCGTGATTGCTATAATGCGCACGTTGTTACAATCCCTTAGTGCGAAGTCCAGGTTTTTCGATCCCACTCTACTGGATCAGCAATCTTGGAGCCTTTTTTCCCTACCAGAGCAATGTTGACGCTCAGTGCAGAGCCGTGGGCGGCATCACCTCATCTACTCAATCTCAGGTCAACGTGATTATTCCGGCAATGCCGGTTGATCCTGCCCGTCAAGGGCAGTGCTGTTCCTTCGCGGATCAGCAATAATACTGTACGGTTCTAAGGAGGAGAACTATGAACCGAAGAACAA
Source organism: uncultured Chloroflexia bacterium (assembly GCA_963707275.1). Taxonomy (GTDB): domain Bacteria; phylum Chloroflexota; class Anaerolineae; order JAAEKA01; family JAAEKA01; genus JACKBK01. The sequence goes on along the minus strand of CAVPPH010000010.1, from coordinate 182,608 downwards.
TGCTTGTGTTCGTGTCTTTGCTCGTAATGATGTCGATGCTGCTGGGAGCCTGTGGTGGCGGCGCTGAGCCGACCGCCGCGCCCGCGTCGATACCGCAGCAACCGATGCTGCCATGCCGCGCTGCTGATGCAACCAAGGTCGCCACGGCTGCTGCCGCTGCCGCCGACGCCGCGTCTGCTGACGCCACCAAGGTCGCCATGGAAGCCGCCGCAGCCGCCGATACCGCGTCTGCTGATGCCACCAAGGTTGCCGAGGAAGCTGCTGCGCTGCTGAGGAAACCAAGGTTGCCGAGGAAGCTGCCGCCGCTGCTGCTCCCGCCGAAGAGCCGACCGAAGTAGCCCTTTGTCAGCACCTGCACCGGCGACTCGCCCTCACTGCTGATCTGGGCCGACGATCAGCGCTCGGCTGTCCCTGATCGCGCTCAAGGACCAGGTGCTGGCTGAGACCGGCGTCTGCCTGGATGTTCAGGAAATTGGCTTCGGCGACATCCGCACCAAGATCAGCCTGGCCGGTCCGGCCGGTGAAGGCCCCGACATCTTCGTCGGCGCGCATGACTGGCTGGGTGAGCTGTATGCCAACGGCGTCGTTGCTCCTGTGGACCTGGGCGCCAAGGCGGCGGACTTCGATCCCGTCGCTGTCCAAGGCGTTCACCTACGAAGGCCAGCTGCTACGGCCTGCCCTATGCTGTCGAGAACGTCGCTTTCATCTGCAACCCTGACCTCGTGGACACGCCGCCGGCCAGCTACGATGACGTGCGGGCTATGTCGGAAGCAGCGGCTGCTGATGGCGCGCTGACGCAGTTCTTCTCTCTGAATCGCGGGGTGATCCCTATCACCAGGAGCCGATTCAGACGGCCTTTGGCGGCTACATCTTCGGTCAGAACGACGATGGCACCTACGACGCCTGTGACGTCGGTCTCGACAGCGAGGGCGCAATTGCCTACCTGACCTGGGTCGACCAGATGGTCAAGGACGGCTCTGTTGAGCGCCGACGTCGACTGGGAAACTGCCCACGTTCTCTATCGAGACCGGCGATGCAGCCTGCATCATCACCGGACCGTGGGCGCTGGATCGCTTCCACACCGCCGGCATCCCCTACGCGTTCTACCCCTTCCCGACCCAGGACGGCAACACAGCGTCGCCGTTTGTCGGCGTCCAGGGCTTCATGATCAACTCGTTCAGCGACGACAAGGTGCTGGCCCAGAGCTTCCTGACGGACTATGTTGCGACCCAGGATGTGATGGAAGCGTTCTACGCTGTCCGGCAACCGCCCGCCGGCCTACCTGCCGGCACGCGGCGTGATGGATGACAATGCTAAGGCGTTTGCCGAAGTTGGCCTGCCACCGGCCACCCGATGCCTGCCATCCCGGCGATGAACGCCGTCTGGAGCGCCTGGGGCGATGCGATCAAGACTGTGTTCCTGCAGTCAGCGACCCCTGAAGAGGCAGCGGCCAGCGCAGCTGCTCAAGTACGCGAGGCAGCAGCCTGCCAATAAGGAGTAACCCATGGCTGTCAAGACAGCCGGGGAAACGGGGGGCCGAAAGGCCTCCCGTTTTTCCGAAGAAGGCGGTTCAACGCTTGGTCTGATCCTGAAGTATGTCTTCCTGGCCCTGGTCGTTGGTTTCCTGACATTCAGCGGCTGGCAGCTTCTTCAGGACGGTTCCTATCCGTTCGCTGGCAACGTTCTTCGTCACGGCGTTGTTCATCACCCTGGTCTATGTCCGGCGCACCACTGTTCCTCTTCGCTGGATTGCGCCCGGCCTGATCTTCCTGATCCTCTTCCAAATCTACCCGGTTGTCTTCACGGTCTACACGGCCTTCACCAACTACTCGACAGGCCGCAACGTCGAGAAGCACGTCGCTATCCAATCCATCGAGAACCAAACCTATGTGCCCGAAGGCGCGCCGACGTTGAACTGGACTCCCCTCCAGGCTGATGATGGCACGGCGGCGATCTGGGTGATCGATCCGGCCACAGGCGAAGGCCTATCTGGCTGCTCCCGATCAGGAATGGGTGCCCGCCGCGGATGTTGCGGGCCTCGAGCTTGGTGCCGGATGGTGTCCCAACCAGTCTGGACGGGTACACGGTCCAGGCCAACAACCAGCGGTTTCTGTTTGTGTCCGCCAACCAGGGTGTAACCTTCGGCACCGAAGAAGCGGGCGCTCAGGTCACCAGCAGCGTTGAAGCCAGGGAGACGAAGCAGAAGTACGTCTTCGATCCGGCGCAGGACGCCATGGTTGATCAGCAAACCGGCAAGGTGTACGTCAACCAGGAAGGTATCTTCACAGCGGACGACGGCTCGATCGTCACCCCGGGCTTCCCGGTGGTTGTCGGTGTGTCGAACTTCAGCAAGATCCTGACCGATCCTGCCTTCCGCGGACCATTCGCCCGGATCTTCGTCTGGACGTTCATCTGGGCCATTCTGAGCGTGCTGGAGACCTTCATCCTGGGCATGTTCCTGGCGCTGACCATGAACAGTCCCAATATCCCCATGCAGCGTCTCTTGCGGGTGCTGCTGATTCTGCCCTACGCCATTCCGCCGTTTATCACCGTCAAGGTCTGGGTTGGCCTGCTCAATCCGATTCTGGGAATGATCGGCAGCCAATGGAATCCCGGCTGGTTCACCAAGTCCCTTCTGGTCCAAGGTGGGTATCCTGATGGTGAACCTGTGGCTGGGCTATCCCTACATGTTCCTGATCATTCTGGGCGCGCTGCAGAGCATTCCGCAGGACATGTACGAGGCGGCCAAGGTGGACGGCGCTGGCCCGCTCTACCAGTTCCGGCGGCTGACGCTGCCGCTGCTGCTGGTTGCCATCGGGCCGCTGTTGATCGGTTCCTTTGCGTTCAACTTCAACAACTTCGCGATCATCGACCTGTACAACCAGGGCGGTCCGCCGATGCCAGGCGCGGGCGTGGCCGGTTTCACCGATATCCTGATCAGCTACACGTACAAGATCGCCTTTGGCGGCACGCGCGGCAACGACTACGGTCTGGCGGCGGCGATCTCGATCGTCATCTTCATCATCGTGGGCGCGGTCACGATCTTCAACTTCCGCTACACGGGTCAACTGGAGGAGGTATCTGAAAATGTCTAGCGTACCTGTGATTCCCAGTGGTACCTCCCGGAAACCGTCCGGCATGACGATGAAGCGGCGACGACGGCTGGACACGACGTGGCGGCTTATCGTGGCGTTTCTCTTTATTGCCTACGCGCTCTTCCCGATCATGTACGTGATCGGGACATCGCTCAACCCCAGCGGCAGCTTGCAGTCGTCGCAGATCTTTCCCAACAACCCGACGCTGGCAAACTACCAGAAGCTGCTGACCAGCCAGCAGAACCCCTTCCTGAGATGGATGTTCAACTCGCTGCTGGTGTCGACGATCACAGCGATCATCACCGTGGCGCTGTGCGCGGTGGCGGCCTATTCCTTCTCGCGCTTCCGCTTTCGCAGTCGCAAGCGCCTGCTTGCAGGGCCTGTTGCTGTCGCAGGTATTCCCCAACGTGCTGGCCATGGTCGCGCTGTTACCTGATCCTGCAGCAGATCGGGCGCTACTATCCGATGTTCGGCCTGAATACCCTGGGCGGCCTGATCCTGATCTACCTGGGCGGCGCGATCGGCTTCAACACCTGGCTGATGAAGGGTTTCTTCGACACGGTGCCGCGTGACCTGGACGAATTGGCCATGCTGGACGGCGCGTCCGGCTGGCAGACCTTCACGCAGATCATCCTGCCGCTGGTGCGTCCGGTGCTGGCTGTGATCTTCATGCTCAGCTTCATCGGCACCTACGGCGACTACCTGCTGGCCAAGGTGATGCTCTCCAACACGGAGAAGTACACCGTGGCGGTGGGTCTGAGCCTGTTCATCGGCCAGCAGTTCGGCCAGCGCTGGGGCGAGTTCGCTGCCGGCGCGGTCATCGCCGCCATCCCGACGCTGATCCTGTTCTACATCTCGCAGAGCCAGCTTCAGGGCGGCCTGACTTCGGGCGCGATCAAGGGATAGCGCATCTGTGATTCTAAGCTAACAAGAGCCAGGCGCGCCTGGCTCTTGTTGATTCAGGCGAGGCATCGAACGATGGAAACGGTTCCGATATCTGACGGCAGCGGTATTTTGCACCGCTATGTTGGCTTCGCGTCCGCGTTCGGCGGACAACGCACGGTTGACGTCTGGTGTCCAACGGGCTACCACGACAGCATGAATATGCGTTACCCGGTCCTCTACATGCACGACGGCCAGAACCTCTTCGATCCCGCGTTGTCGTATACTGGCGTGGACTGGGGGATCGACGAGGCCGTGGTTCGTTTGACGCGCGACATGGACCATCCGGGTGTGCTGGTCGTGGGCATCTGGAACAGCTCGCAGCGCTGGCAGGATTTCATGCCGCAGAAGTCGCTGGTTTCCACCGCTGGCCAGGCGATCCTGCCCCAGTTCACGGCTGTGAGCGGCGGCGCGCCGGTGTCGAATCAGTACCTTGCGTTTCTGGTGGAGGAGGTGAAGCCGCTCATCGATGCAACCTATCGCACCTTGCCTGACCGCGAGAATACGCTGATCATGGGATCAAGCATGGGCGGACTGATCTCGCTCTACGCGGTCGAGGAGTATCCGCAGGTGTTTGGCCGCGCCGGTTGTCTTTCAACGCATTGGCCGGCCGGCGGCGATGTGCTGGTGGATTACCTGGGCCAGCATCTGCCTGCGCCAGGCAGGCATCGGCTCTATTTCGACTACGGCACCGAGAACCTGGACGCCCAATACGAACCGTTTCAACAGCGTATGGACGCGCATTTGCAGGCGGCCGGGTATCAACGCGGTGTGGACTGGCTCACACTGAAATACGACGGCGCCGACCACAACGAGGGATCGTGGCGTGACCGGTTGGATGTGCCGCTGCGGTTCTTGTTGGGTGTTCCTACTGAAAGGACTTCACCATGAACGACTCCCCGGCAATCATGCAGGACTTCGTCTTCGGCGCTTTAGAAAGCGACGCCAACACCCTCGACGCGCAGCGCCGCCAGTGGTCCGGCTTGCGCCACATGCACGCCATTGACCCGCTCGACCCGATGCCCGGCCAGCCAGTCATCTTCACTGTGACCGCGGGCCGGGACGTCGCGGTCGATCACGTCACCGCTTACGTGACCACTGACGGCAGCATTCCAGTCGGCAGCCGGGGCCAGGCCAGCAACGGCTTCGCCGTCGAGCTTCGGCGGATCGACACCATCTGGCAACCGATCTACTGGGACTACGCCGAAATCTGGCAGGGCGCCATTCCCGGCCAACCAGACGGCGCCTTCGTTCGCTATGTCATCGAAGGCTGGCACTCCGCGTACCCTCACCCCCAACCCCTCTCCCGCGGGGAGAGGGGAGTTCTGCCCTCCTCTCCCTCAGGGAGTGGAACAGGAAATGAGGATGCGCTCCCCTCTCCCTCAGGGAGAGGGGTTGGGGGTGAGAGTGAGTCCTCGCATGACCAAACCTCTCTCTGGAGCAACGAACTCCGCATCGACGGCACCAGCGAGCCGGTCACCCTCTATGGCTACTCCGTCGACCGCTTCGAGACGCCGGCCTGGGCGCGGGAAGCCATCGTCTACCAGATCTTCGTCGACCGCTTCGCACCCGTGGAGAGCCGCTGGCTGGAGCCGGAGGAGATGGAAGAGTTTCACGGCGGCACCCTGCGCGGCGTCATCGACCACCTGGACTACGTCGGCTGCTCTCGGCGTCACCACGATCTGGCTGACGCCCATCTTCACCATGGGCAGCTACCACGGTTATGACACGGTCGATTACATGGAGATCGATCCGCGACTGGGAACCAAAGCCGATCTGGCCGAACTGGTACAGGGCGCCCACGCCCGCGGCCTGCGCGTGCTGCTCGACTTTGTCGCCAACCACAGCAGCGACCAGTTCGCGCCGTTTCAGGAAGCGCTGCACGACCGCGATAGCGCCTATCGCCGCTGGTACTCTTTCGGTCCGCAGTACGACCACGGCTATCGGTGTTTCTTCACCGCCGCCAGCATGCCGCAGTTCAACCACGACGACCCCGGCGCGCGCGGCTATCTGCTGGATGCGGCTCGCTACTGGCTGCGTGAGTTCGGCGTTGACGGCTACCGGCTCGACTACGCGGCCGGTCCGAGCCACGACTTCTGGAGCGCCTTCGGTCGCGCCTGCAAGGAAGTCAACCCCGATTGCTGGCTCTTTGGCGAGGTGACCCGCGGCAGCGACTGGTTGCGCACTTACAGCGGGCGGCTGGACGGCTGTCTCGATTTCAGCTTCGTGCGCCAGATTCGTCTGCTTTGTGCACCAGACGAAGCCGCCGCGCCGCTGGGCAGCTTCGCCGCGTTTCTGGAGCGGACGCAGCGCTTCTTCCCGGTCAATTACACCCGCCCCGCATTCATCGACAACCACGACATGAACCGGCTGCTCTGGTCGGTGGGTGGCGACCAACAGTTGCTACGCCTGGCTGCCGGACTGCTGCTGGCATTTGGCTCGTCGCCCATCCTGTATTACGGCACCGAGGTCGGGCTGGGCCAGCCGCGCGCCAAGGGGCATTACCGCGAAGAAGCGCGCCACCCCATGCTGTGGGAAGACGCGCAGGATCGTGAGCTGCTAGCCTGGTTCCGCGAGCGGATCGCCTTCCGCCGCGCACATCCAGCCCTGGCGTACGGGCCGGTGACAACCCGTCTGTTGAACGATGTCACGAGCGTCTGGCTGGCTGAGCGAACCTGGGAAGAAGATACGGTGCTGATCGCCGTCAACAACGGGCTGCAGGCACAGCGCGTCCCGTTGCCCGCAGGATCATTTGTAGACGCCAGCGGGCAGCAGATAAGCGGGGAGATCGAGCTAGCGCCACGCAGCGTTGTGATGCTGGCGCAGGTCATTATCCGTTCGTAGTAGCGACTTCAGTCGCCTCTGGCGCTCCCGGAGCGACTGAAGTCGCCACTACGAGCCAGCCGCGCTCGATTCGCCTAAAACCCCAGTCGATCCAGAATGCTTTGCAGAAAGCCGCCGGGGGAGAGCGGCCAGAGGCCGCCGTCGTACGTGATTTCGTAAGCGCGGTCTGGCGACAGCCGGTGGAACGTTTGCTGTGTGCCGTCGGGCCAGTCCACCGTCACGGTTTGTGGCCGTGACTCGCCCAGCCCGAAATTCAACGTCAACGACTCGCCGCTGCCGACGCTGGAGCCGTTGTGGACGTCCTGCCTCTGCGCGCGGCCGTCGGCTGTGATGACGGTCACACGCGCGCCTACCGCGTCCCGGTTGACCGGCCCGCCGCCCACCAGTTGGAGCGCCAGCCAATGGTTGCCGCTTTGCTCGGCGTCCTGGTTGTGGAACAGATGATAGCCGCGGTCATAGTTGCCGACCACCAGGTCCACCCAGCCGTCGTTGTCGTAATCAGCTGCGGCCACGCCAACGCTGGGACCGGGATCGTCGGCGCCGCTGGCCCGCCCGATGTCAGCAAACGTGCCGTCGCCCTGGTTGCGGAAAAGGGGATTGAATGCCGACACGCCGTCGCGCATCGTCGCCACATACAGGTCGCGCAGGCCGTCGTTATCGTAGTCCAGCGAGGTCGCTCCCCAGGCTATCGTGCGGGCGTCCATCGCTACGCCAGCTTCGCCGGCGACGTTTTCGAACGGCCCGTTCCCTTGCTTTTGCAGCAGCACCGCCCGCCCGGCGTTGGTGAAGAACAGGTCCAGCCAGCCGTCGCCGTTCCAGTCATCGGCTGCAATTCCCATTCCCATGACACGAGTATCCGCGCCCTGCTCGGCTGACACCTCGGTGAAGCACCAGCCGCCCGCGCAGCCCGGCCCATCGTTGCGAAACAGCTTGTTGCCCGGCGGTAAGATGAACTCGTCGTTGACCAGATAGATGTCCTGGTCGCCGTCGTTGTCGAAATCCAGCCAGCGAGCCACGAAGCCGCCGCCGTATGTCTCTCCGCCCAGCAGGTCGGTCACGTCGCTGAACGTGCCGTCGCCGTTGTTGTGGTACAGCCGGTCCGGCTCGCCGCTGACGCCGGCAGTACGGGCGCAGCGCGGCACACAGCCCCAGTTGGCGACGTAGAGATCCAGCCAGCCGTCGTTGTCGTAGTCGGCCCACGAAGCAGTCTTGCTGGCAAAGCTGTCGCTGACGCCCGCCTCCGCGGTCACATCGCGGAAGCCGCTTCCCTGCTCGTTGTGCAGCAGCACGTCAGCTTCCCTTCCCAGCACCAGCAGATCAGGCCAGCCGTCGTTGTCGTAGTCGGCAAAGCTCGCGCCGCCGCTGTAATGGTCAGGCAGCGCGACCTGCTGGTTGAACGGCGAGACGCTGAACGTGCCATCGCCATCGTTGTGGTAAAGCGTGTTCGGGCCGACGCTGTTGGTCACGTACAGGTCCAGCCAGCCGTCGCTGTCCACGTCCGCCCAGGCCTGGCCGGTCACCTGGTAGCCCTCGGTGTGGCGGGCGGTGATGCCGGCCTCGCCCGAAACGTGCGCAAACGCGGTCGGCTGCGGTGCGCTGTCGGATACCGGCAGGCCGCTGGGCACGCGCTCCGGCACGATCTCCGCCAGCGTCGCAGCCCGCGGATCGGTCAGCGCATCGAGAAAGGCCAGCAGTTGCGTCAGTTCGGCCTCGCTCAACTCAACCGGCGCGGCCAGCAACGGGTCCAGCCGCTGGACGATCTCCGCATCGATGGCGGGGCTGCGGCGTGTCTCAGCCTGCACCTCGACCGGCGAGTGGTCGTAGTCGTAGCTGTCAAACGACTGAACCGGGTTAGCCATGTGTCGAACCGCATCTTCCAGCGTAACGAAGGCGCCGTTATGCATCCACGGGCCAGTGAGGGCCACGTTGCGCAGCGGCGGCGTGCGGAACGCAAAGCGGTCGTCAGGATTGCCCGTCTCACGCGCTCGGCCCACGTCGATGTACGGGTTCTGCCGCCCCTTGCCGGGACCGATCTGCGGGATTGCCGCGTTGTGAAACTCCTGATCGGTCAGCAGATTGCCGCTGTGGCAGCGCGCACAGCCCGCTTGGCCGTAGAAAAGCAGCGCGCCCTGTTTGGCATCGGTCGAAAGAGCGGTGTCGTCACCAGCCACAAAGCGATCCCACGGGCTGTCCAACAGGGTGAACGCATCGATCTCGAACGCTGCCAGCGCGTTCGCGGCGTGCTGGAAACCAAGCGCTTCGGCAGCTACGTCAGGATATGCCGCTGCGAAAAGCTCGCGGTACTCCAGCGTCGCCATCAGTCGTTCGGTCAGCCGCTGCCAGACAGCCGCCAGGTCCTTTTCGCCCGTGGCGGCGATCTCGTTGACCTGGCCGAACACGTCCACGTCTTTCGGGTCGCCGCGCATCTCGGCGCGCGAGGTCACGGGGAACATGGCCTGCGCCGCCAGCACGCTGTCCAGCCCGTCGGGCAGTTTCTGAACGAACTCGTGCGGCTGGGTGAAGCCGTCGTCATAGTTGCCAACTACCCGGCCATCCCAGAACATGCTGTGCCACTCGCTCGAGCCGCGGTTGAACACATCGGGCGCGTTGCGCGGGATCAGCATGCGCATCGCACCGCGCAGCCGGTCGGGCGCTTCGCCGAATCCACCGGTGCCGATGGACAGCGACAGGCCGTCTCCTGTCGCCTGCTGCGGCAGATGGCAGGTCGCGCACGAGATGTCGCGGTTGCCACTCAGTAGTTTATCGAAGTAGAGCGCCCGGCCCAACTCCACCTTGGCGGAGTCAGGCGTCGGGCCGGGATCAAGGGGAGTGATACCGTGCTCTGTCAGCGTCGTACGCAATGCACGGTCCAGCGCCGCGCCGGAGGGCGGTTGCGCAGGCGCGGCCGGAGGCTGGCTGGCGGCGCTGGAACTGGCGTTGACGCCAAGGGCGGCGCAGATCAGCGCCATGGTCGCAAGAATTGCAAGGGCGAGGCGGGTGTTCATAGCAGGTTTCGGGTTGGAAGGCGCTGTGCAAAGCGCCTGCAGCCATTATAACACCGTGGCTCTGGCCATTCAAACCCTGTGTTCGCCCAAGTCTCATGGCGTGTAAGACTTGGGAATCCCGCGTACTGAAGCGGTTACACTTGCCGCGTATACTGGGGACGGTAAGAGTTGAATGGTTGGAACCTCCTTGAGGATTGTGGACGAACGTGGGTGAATGGGGTAGAGGCCGTCTCGCAAGAGGCGGTCTCTGCGCGTCTGGGGGTGGCGGCGTTGTTGGCGCGGATCAGCGGGATGCGGTAATCTGTGCGTTGCGTACGACGAATTTCCAAATCGTCTCACTTGGCGACCTGAAAGGAAACCTGGTTAACCCGTGGCGCGAGAATATCCTGAACATCCCATGGTTGGTGTGGCGGCGATTGTGTTGTGCGGCGACGAGGTGTTGCTTGTCCAACGCGGCCGCGAACCTGCGAAAGGTAGCTGGGGGCTGCCCGGCGGCCTGCTGGAGTTAGGTGAGGCGGTCGAGGCTGGCGTGCGCCGCGAGGTACTGGAGGAGTGCGGCGTGGTCGTTGAGGTCGGGCCGCTGGTCGCGGTGTTCGAGCCGCTGGAGCGGGACAACGACGGACGCGTGCGCTTCCACTTCGTGGTGCTGGACCATGTGGCCAGCTACGTCAGCGGTGAGGTGCGGCCCGGCGACGACGCAGCCGATGCGCGCTGGGTCAGCCTCGATGCGCTGGATGAGTTGCCGATGCTGGACGTGACCCGTGATGTAATCTATAAGACCGTGCAGAACGCGCCAGATGCATATGTATCCGGAAAACTGAATCGACGTTGACTGCGACTGAAACTCGGTGGGTCAAGTCATCCTACTGAGATGCTTACCGATTGGTAGGAGTTTCAAGAAGGAACTTGATATGGTACAATCTCTCCATCTAATTGAGGCAGTAACCAACTTCTTGGAGGTACCCATGCAAAGCACATCCATGCGCAAGATTACCATCACATTACCGCAGGATCTTGTTGAGTTCGCAGACTACACAGCCCACCAGGCTGACAGCAGCCGAAGCAAGGTGATCAGCCAGGCATTGGCGGAGGCCAAGGCGCGCGATGAGAGACGTTTGGCCGAGGAGGGCTACCGTTTCTATGCCAGCGAGTTGGTCGAATTTGCTCAGGCGAGTGCGCATGCAGTCGCGGAAGCAAGTGTCATCTATGTGGTTGGGGAGGGCGAGGATGACAGTGAAACGTGGTGAGATCTATTGGGTGGAATTTGACCCTGTGAAGGGAAGCGAGCAAGGAGGGCTGCGGCCAGCTCTGGTGGTGCAGAACGACATCGGCAATCGTGTCAGTCCGACCACGGTCGTGGTGGCAATTACACGCACGATTCCACCGCAATCTTATCCGTTTATCGTGGTTGTCGAACCAGAAGAAAGCGGCCTACCAGTGCGCAGCGCCGTCAACTGTAGCCAGATGGTAACTATCCAGCAATCTGGCCCGGCTAGCCGTCTTCGCCCGCCCCGGGGCGAGATCACTGTCAAACCCGTGGGGCAAGTGTCCACTACAATCATGGCCGAAGTCGATGCTGCGCTGAAGTTTAATCTGGCAATCCGATAACCGACTGTTGCCACGACAGCCTTGTTGAACAGTATCGCGTCTCACGGCGCGCGCGAACGGAATCGTGGATAATTGCGTTTAACATCCATGGAAAGGATTCTCCATGTTCAACACCATTGAAGATGTCAAAGCGGCCCTGACCGCGCAAGAATACATCGCCTCCGACGAGATCGCCACGGTCCTCTTCCTGGCGCACAAGCTGGGCAAACCGATCCTGGCTGAGGGGCCTGCCGGCGTCGGCAAGACCGAGCTGGGCAAGGCCTGGGCCGCCGCGGTCGGTCAGGAACTGATCCGCATGCAGTGTTACGAGGGGCTGGACGAGACCAAGGCGCTCTACGAGTGGGAATACGCCAAGCAGATGCTCTACACACAGTTGCTGCGCGACAAGCTGTCGCAGGTGCTGGCCGACTCGCAGTCACTAACCGAGGCGGCGGATCGGCTGGCTTCGGAAGAAGACGTGTTCTTCTCGGAGCGTTTCCTGCTGGCGCGACCGCTGCTGAAGGCGGTGCGTAGCGAGCAGCCGGTGGTGCTGCTGATCGACGAGATCGACCGCACCGACCCGGAGTTCGAGGCGTTTCTGCTGGAAGTACTGAGCGACTTCCAGGTCAGCATCCCCGAGCTGGGCACGTTGAAGGCACGCCACGTGCCGGGCGTAATCCTGACCTCCAACAACACCCGCGAGCTGAGCGAGGCGCTCAAGCGCCGCTGCCTCTACCTGTACATCGACTACCCCGACGCCGAGGCCGAGCTACAGATCGTGCGTCTCAAGGTGCCCGACCTGGCGCCCAAGCTGGCCAGGGATGCCGTCGCCCTGGTGCAGCGGCTGCGCGAGCTGGACATGAAGAAGCGGCCCAGCATCAGCGAGACGCTGGACTGGGCCAAGGCGCTGGTGATGCTCAACGCCGACAGCCTGGATGCGGCCACGGTCGAGAACACGCTGACGGTGCTGCTGAAACACGAAGCCGACATCCTGCGCGCCCGCCGCGCCCTCTCCTCTGGCCGCCTGGGCAATGACGAGTCCGGCGGGCGTTCGGGCATGGTCTACCGCGGGCTGAATTGAGCCGCTGATTCGGTAACCGGTAATCAGTAATCGGAAGCGTGCGCCTGCACGATAGCTTTCACGCATCACGCATCACGCATCACGTTTCACGCAACACGCAACACGAAGACTCCCATGGAACAACGCATCATCGACTTCATCGCCGGGCTGCGGGCCGCGGGCGTGCGCATTTCCATCGCCGAGAGCGCTGACGCGTTCCGCGCGGTCGGGCTGCTGGGCGCGCAGGACCGCGACCGGTTTCGCGTCAGCCTGCGAACGACGCTCGTCAAGGAGCCGGAAGACGTGCCGACCTTCGAGCAGCTTTTCCCGCTCTACTTCGGCAACGACAGCCCGCCGCCCATGGCCAGCGCGGCTGACGAACTCAGCCCAGACGAGATGGACATGCTGGCCGAGGCGATTCGCCAGTTCACCGGCAAATTGCGGGAGATGATGCAGCGGCTGCTGAACGGCGAACAGCTCACGCGCGAGGAGCTGGAGCAACTGGCCCAGTTGGTCGGCCTGCAGCGCGCCGATCACCCTGCGCTCAGCCAGTGGATGGCGCAGCGGATGATGCGCGCGCTGGGCGTGCCCAAGGTGCGCGATGCGCTGGAAGATCTGTGGGAGATGCTAAACAAGCTGGGGATGAATCGCCAGACGCTGGACCGGCTGCAGGATCTGGTGCAGGGCAACATGGACGCGCTGGAGGAGCAGTTGGAACGCTTCGCCGGGTCGAGCATCGCGCGCAATCTGGCGCAGGAGGGGCGGCCCGAGGCCGGACCGGACTTGATGAATCGCCCTTTCCGTCACTTGACCGACGCCGAGGCCGAGGAGTTGCGCAAGCAGATGCGGCGGCTGGCGGCGCAGTTGCGCAGCCGGCTGGCGCTGCGCCAGAAGCGCGGCAAGACTGGTGTTCTTGACGCCAAGGCGACCATCCGCGCCAGCCTGCGCTACGGCGGCGTGCCGCTGGAATTGCGCCATAAGCAGCGTCGCCTCAAGCCGAAGCTGGCCCTGATCTGTGATGTCAGCACCTCGATGCGCCACTGCGCCGAGTTCATGCTGACGTTGATCTACGATTTGCAGGATCAGGTCGGGCGGGCGCGCAGCTTCGCGTTCATCGGCGACATGGAGGAGATCAGCGGCCCGTTTTCGGAGCTGCCAACGCAACGGGCCGTGGAGCAAGTGTTGACGCAGTTGCCGCCCGGCTATTACAGCACCGACCTGGGCAACAGCCTCGACACCTTCAGCAAGCGTTTCATGGATGCCATCGATCACCGCACCACCGTGATCGTGCTGGGCGACGGGCGCAACAACTACAACGACCCGCGCACTGACCTGCTGGAGGAGATCAAGCGGCGCTCACGGCGCATCATCTGGCTCAACCCGGAACCGCCAACCATGTGGGGCACCGGCGACAGCGACATGATCCGCTACCTGCCGGTGGTGGACAGCGTCTTCGAAGCCGGCAACCTGGCGCAGTTGACCTACGCGGTGGATAAGCTGCTTTCTTCGTAGTCGTCGGTCATCAGTTATCAGTCAACAGTAGTCAGTAAACAGGAATGTTCCGTATCAGCAATCACCGATTACCGATTACCGATCACTGAATACTGATCACTGATCACTGCTCACCGGCTCCTCAGTCCAGTCCGATGGAAAACATCCGCTCCAGATCGAAATTGGAGAACACTTTGAACGCCAGCAGCGTCTCAGTGTCGGCGATGTGGTCGATATCCATGATCTCGCGGGTCACAAGATCGGCGATCCGCTCGTTGGTGGGCGTCCGCAGGACTGCCACCAGGTCGTGTCGGCCCGCCACGGAAAACACCTCGGTGACGCCATCCAGGCTGACCAGGTGCTCGGCGACATGGTTGACGTGACCGCGGTCGACGTTGATCAGAACGATTGCATTTACCATTTCCAGATTGCTCCTTTGCCGGCGACCCGGCGAACGACAGTTCGCGGCAGGCCGGCTTTCTTTTGACATCGATGCGCGGCGGCTAATTTGCCAGCGTCTGCGCAGATCGCGCTGCCAGGTGAGTTTACCGCAGCGAGATCGGGGTGTCAACACAGCAGCGGCCCTGACGTGATGTCGCCGCTGCGGAGAGTGTGACATGTTGAGCCAGCTTCCCCAGCACCGTCGCCGGCGCGGCAGATCGTATGCCGTTCGCCTGGCACGGCTGCTGGCCGTGATTTCCTTGTTGTTCGTGGCTGCCGGCCCGGCTGCCGCTGATCCTGCCGTCGATCCACCGGTGTTGAATCCGGCAGCCGTTCCTCCCGATGGAGCCTTCGCGCCCGGTCAGGTGCTGGTTCAGTGGGTTGAGACTGCTGATCGCCGCGCCGCTGCTGCCTTGCTTGATCGGAACGGTTGGCAGCTCTTGCGCACTATTGACGCGATCGACGCGGCCGTGGTGCGCGTCCCGGCCGGGACCGAGCTGGCCGCGGTGGGTGCGTTGCGCGCCGACCCGCTGGTCAAGATTGCCGAGCCGGACTTCGTGGCCTACGCGCTGGAGGAGACGTCTCAGCCCGCCCTCAGCGCACAAGGCGTCCAGCCCAACGACCGCTACTGGGCCGACCAGTGGGGACCGCGCCGTATGCAGGCGCCCAGGGCGTGGGAGCTGACCACCGGAAGCGCCAGCGTGCTGGTGGCCGTGATCGATTCCGGCATAGATCTGGCGCATCCGGAGTTCGCCGGCCGGCTGGAGCCGGGCTACGACTACGTGGATTTGGACGGTGTGCCGCAGGACACCTACGGGCATGGCACGCACGCGGCGGGCATCATCGCCGCCCGCGGCAGCAATGCCCAGGGCGTCGCCGGCCTGTCGTGGTATGCGCGCATCCTGCCGCTGCGGGTGCTGGATGGCAATGGGCTGGGCCGGGTCAGTGATGTGGCATCGGCCGTCACCCAGGCATCGACGCGCGGCAGCGCCGTGATCAACCTCAGCCTGGCGTTGACAGCGCCGTCCACGACCCTGTACAGCGCGATCGCCTACGCTCACGGCAACGGCGCGCTGGTGGTTGGCGCGACCGGCAACGATACGTTGCCCGGCCAGCCTCTGGCGCCGGTGCGCTACCCGGCTGCCTACTCCGAGGTGCTGGCGGTTGCCTCTACCACGCACTGGGAGAACTGGGCCGACTACAGCAACGGCGGGCCACAGGTCGACCTGGCAGCGCCGGGCGGCGACAATGTCGAACCGATCCTCAGCGCCAGCCTGGGCGGTGGATATGCGTATCTCTACGGCACCTCCATGGCTGCCGCGCAGGTCTCAGGCGCAGCAGCGCTGCTGCGCGCCTATGCGCCGCAACTCAGCAACAACGCGGTCAAGGATGTGCTGCGCAACACAGCGGACAAGGTCGGATCGTATGCCTACAGCGCTGGGCGCAATGACCGTCTCGGCTACGGGCGCGTCAATGTCAACGCCGCGCTGCGCTGGACCGTGCCGCCGCGGCTGACAGTCACGCCCGCCGACCCCACCCTGTTGGTGCAGGCAGCAAGCGCCGGGGCTTCGACCAACGTGGTGCTTTCCAACGATAGCGCGCAGTCGCTGCGCTGGGAGGTAGTCAGCACGTCGCCCGCCTGGTTGACCGCGACTCCTGCCAGCGGGCTGGATCTGACGTTTCGTCGCACCGCCACCCTGCGCATCGGCATGTCCAGCGTGCCGCCGGCCGGCACATACAACGCGTCGATCCAACTGCGCGCCACCGACCCCTTCAATCAGCAGAGCACCACCTTTCTTTCGGTGCGGGTCGTCGTCGCGTCACAGATTTACAAGGCCTTTCTGCCAGCGACCGGGTCGGGTCAGCTGGCGTCGCAGTGGATCGACACCTCTGACGGCCTGGGCCTGGGTCTTGGCGACGATGGCTCGCAGGCTGCGCCGCTGCCCTTCGCGTTTCCCTTCTATGGCCGCAGCTACGGTCAGGTCTGGGTCAACGCCAACGGCTTCCTGAGCTTCGACGAAGGGTACCAGGGCAGCGAATACGCGCAAAACCACTGCCTGCCGAGCATCCTCAGTCCCAACGGCGCGATCTTTGCGCTGTGGGACGACCTGGATCCCAGCCAGGGAGGGCTGGTTCGTTACGCACTGATCGGCAACAGCCAGTTCGTGGCTGAATGGAAAGACGTGCCCGCGAAGTCCAACGGCCAGCTCAACAGCTTCCAGATCGTGCTTTGGGCCGATGGGACGGTGCGGATCACCTATGCTGCGGTGGGCGATCCAGCCGGCAGCACTGTGGGCCTCGAAAGCTGGGATGCCAGCATGGGTCTGCCGGTCGCCTGCAACGGGACCGGTCGCCTGCCGCAGCCGGGCCAAACGCGCCTCTTCAACACCGCTCTCCCGTGACTCCGTGACGTTCAGCTTTTTCCGCAAAGCTGAACGTCTGCGGCCCGCTTCATAACGCTGTCCCGAAAACCGGACTTCGCCCGAAAGCCATCCTCGTGCGCATCGTCATCACAGCAGACCTCCACTACCGGCCATCGCAGCGCGAGACATATCTGGCATTCGCGCGCTGGGTGGAGGCGCAGCAGCCGGACTGCTTCATCGTCGCTGGCGACACGGGCCACCCGTTACGCCTCTTTGAGCGGGCGCTGCAACTGTTCGACAGGCTGATCTGCCCGAAGCTGCTGCTGGCCGGCAACCATGACGTCTACCGCGGCGAGCATGACAGCCGCAACCTGTGGGAGACCCTCCTGCCACGGGCGACACGCGATGCCGGCTTCATCTGGCTGGAGGAGACTGTGGTGCGGCTGGGCGCGCTGGGCATCGCCGGCAGCATGGCGTGGTACGACTACTCCTCGCGCTCGGGCCAAGTGCCGCAGGGGGACGCGGAGTTGCGGCTGCTGAAGGCAGTGGTCAACCACGACGCCGACTTCATCGACTGGCCGTGGAGCGACGTCGCCATGGCGCGTTTTCTGGCGCGACGCTTTGCCGCACGGCTGAACAGCCTGGCCAGCGAGCCGTCAGTCGATCAGATCCTCGTCGCGACCCACGTGCCCATCTTCCCCGAATGCGTCCCGGAGTACCCGGCCAGCGAGATCTGGAGTCTGCTGCGCGCCTACATGGGCAACTTCACCGTCGGCGAGATCGTGCGCAACACGCCCAAGGTGACACACGTCGTCAGCGGTCACATCCACCACCGCGGCCGCTGGACTGTCCCCGGCGCCCACGGTCCCATCGACGTGCAACTGGTTGGCAGCCAGGCCGCCGCGCCGCGCGCGCTAACCCTCGATCTGTAGTCCGCGTGCTTGCCCGGTTCACGGGCCTTGTGGCATAATCCTCGCAACATCTTCAACCGTACCCTGATCAGGAGACTCTCCCATGACAAACCACCCGGCAACGTTGCCTTTCGACCGTCGTCAGCTTGTAGCCAGGCTGGCTGTTGAACGCGCCAGCTTGTTGATCCAGCTTGTCGGACTGGACGCGGATTCCCTGGCGAACGGCGTTGTATTCGACGACTGGTCGCCGTCCGATCTGTTGGGGCACGTGCAGGCGTGGGATGCGGTCTACGTCCAGCGTTTCGCCCTTGCTTTGGCCGGCCGCGACGCCGAAATAGCGGGCGTGGACGTGGAAACCCTGGCGGAGCACAACGAGGCGCTGCGCCGCGAGCGTCGTACCTGGAGCACCGAGCAACTGGTCAGCGAATCTGCCGACGCGCGCAGCCAGGTGCTGGACCTGCTGGGCCGCTTCTCCGATGAAGATATGCTGCGTGAACTGCAACTGACGTGGGGTAACCCGACCGCGCTGGCCTGGGCCGAGCGGCGCTACGAGCATGACGCTGCGCACGCGGCCGACATCGAACGCTGGCGACTGACTGCCGACCTGCGTCCGTCCGCCGGCCCCAAGGCGATCCTGCTGGCGTCGCTGGACGCCTCGCGCGCCGCGCTAATGGCCGCGGTCGAGTTGACGCCGCCGGACGAGCGGGCGACCCGGCTGGTGCTGGGCGATTGGACGTTGAAGGACGTGCTCGGCCATGTGGTGGACTGGGAATGGTGGATCGCCGACGCGCTGCGCTACATCAGCGTCGGCCAGGCGCCGCAGGTCGAATCCGTACGAGACCATCGAGGCCTGGAATCAGCAACACGCCGCAGCCAGGAAGGCCGAACCGTGGGGCGCGGTGTGGTCCGACTTCCGTGCGGCGCGCGATGCGTTGATGGCCGCGCTGGCCGGCATTTCACAGGGCGCGCTGGATGTGCGTCACCCCGCCCCGGATACCGAGAGTCGCCAGCGCGTACGGCTGGGCGTACATCGCGCTGGAGCACGATCTGGAGCATGCGCATGGGCTGTTGGCGGGTAGCGAAGCGGACGAGAAAGCGTAGGAGTACGAGGACGGGTACAAGAAGGAGAAAACTATGCTGCTTGAAGGTCAACACATAGCGTTCCTGGTTGGACCCGGGTTTGAGGACCTGGAGTTCTGGGCTGTCTACATGCGGCTGGTCGAGGAGGGCGCGCGGGTGACGATCGTCGGCGTCACCGCAGGCGAGCGGCACGCGAGCAAGAGCGGCGGTCTCTTCGCCACGGCTGACGTCGCGGCGTCTGACGTCTCACCCGACCAGTTCAACGCGATCGTTGATACCAGGCGGCTGGGCGCCTGACAAGATTCGCCGCTACGAGTGCAGTCACCGGTCTCGTCAAAGGCATCCACGCACCAGAGCAAGATCGTCGGCATGATCTGCCACGCCGGACTGGTGGGCATTTCCGCGAAGATCGTCGCTGGCAGTCGGGCGACCGGCTCGCTGGGCATCAAAGACGACCTGATCAACGCCGGCGCCACCTGGGTCGACGAGCCCGCCTTCCGTGACGGCAACCTCGTCTGGGGCCGCGTCGTCGAGGACATCCCAGCGTTCAATCGTGAACTGGTGAAGGCGCTGGCCACGAAGACGTGAAACGTGAAGTCGTAAAGCGCGAGTGCAAACGGCAAGCTGTTAACGTTTCACACCCTACACCCTTACACCCTACACCCCAGCCCAAATTCCCAATCAGAAAGTAAACTCATCATGGTAGGCATTGTTCTCGTTTCCCACAGCGCTGAGTTGGCAGCCGCTGTCAAGGCGCTGGCTGAGCAGCAAACTCAGGGCCGCGCCGCAATTGCCGCAGTCGGCGGCACCGGCGACCCCGAGCACCCCTTCGGCACCGACGCGATGGCGATTCTCGACGCCATCCAGTCGGTCTACCACGACGACGGCGTGCTGGTGCTGATGGACCTGGGCAGCGCGCTGATGAGCGCAGAGCTGGCGCTGGAGTTCATGGAGCCGGATCAGGCCGCCCGAGTGCGGCTCAGCGCAGCACCCTTCATCGAAGGCACGATGGCGGCGGCGGTGCAGGCATCCATCGGCGCGAGCCTGGAAGCCGTGGCCGCCGAGGCGCTGGACGCGCTGGGGCCGAAGCGCGAAAGCCTGGGTGCAGACGCTGATCTGCCCGTTGCTGTGCCCGCCGTCGCTCAGACCGACGAGGGCAGCACGGCGGTCAGCGAGATCGTCACGCTGATCAACCATGCCGGGCTGCATTTTGGACCGGCCGTGCTCTTCGTCCAGACCGCCGCCGGCTTTCAGGCCGACATTTCAGCCCGCAACTTGACTACCGGCGCCGGTCCAGCCGACGTCAAACGCTTCAATCAGGTGCTGGCGCTGGGCGCGGAACGAGAGCCACGACGTGCAGATCAGCGCCAGCGGCGTTGATGCGCAAGCCGCGCTGGAGGCGCTGGTGTCGCTGGCACGGGCGGCTTCGGCGAGACGCGAACCGGCGGCAGCGCCCAGCCTGGATGCGGCTACTCCGGCTGGACAGCGCCGGCCGCGGCCGCCTGGTCGTGACGGGGCTGCCGGCCTCGCCCGGCATGGCGGTAGGGACGGCAGTCGTCCTGGGACGAACCCATGCGATCGTGGAGCGCCGGACGGTGGACGACCCGGCGGCCGAGTGGGCGCGCTGTCAGGCGGCGTTGCAGCAGGCTCGCGGCGAATTGCTGGAGTTGGCCGGACGCATGGCGCGCGAGCTTGGCGAGCAACAGGCGCGCATCTTCCAGGCCCACGCGCTGGTGCTGGATGACCCCGACCTGCAGGCACGCTGCACGACACGATCACTCAGCAACAACTCAACGCCGAAGCCGCGGTGGCCGACGTCTTCGAGACCGAGGCGACGCGCTACGAGGGCATGACCGGCCAGCGCTTTCAGGAGCGCGGCCGTCGACCTGCGCGATGTGGATGCGCGCGTCCAGCGAGTGCTGCGCGGCGACCGGCCGGCCAGTATCGACCTGCCCGACGAAGCCATTATCGTCGCCGACGATCTGGCGCCATCGCAGACCGCCGCGCTGGATCGCGACAAGGTCGTCGGGTTCTGCACCGCGCTGGGCGGGCCGACGGCGCACAGTGCGATTCTGGCGCGCAGCATGGGCATCCCCGCGGTCGTAGGCGTCGGCGTAGAAGGACTGGCGCATCTCGCGACCGGGATGCAACTGGCCATTGACGGCGCGGCCGGCGCGGTCATCGTCGATCCCGACGACGACAACCGTGGCAGCGTTCCGTGCGCAGCGGGCAGGCGAGTCTGGCCGCCCGGCAGGCACGCTTACACCACCGCGCAGGCGGAGGCGCGCACCGCTGACGGTCACCGCGTCGAAGTGGTCGCCAACCTGGCCACCGCCGCCGAGGCCGAAAGCGCGCTGCTGGCGGGCGCGGAAGGGGTCGGCCTGTTGCGCACCGAGTTTCTCTTCCAGGATCGTCTCGCGCCGCCCACCGAGGAGGAGCAGTATCAGGTCTACCGAGCCGTGGCCGAAGCGATGGCCGGCCGGCCGGTGGTGATCCGCACGCTGGACATCGGCGGCGACAAGCCAGCGCCCTACCTGCAACTGCCGACCGAGGCCAATCCGTTCCTGGGCTGGCGTGCCATTCGCATCTCGCTGGCCATGCCGGAGTTCTTCAAGGCGCAGCTGCGGGCGATCCTGCGAGCGGCGCTGCACGGCAAGATCCACGTCATGTTCCCGATGATCGCCACCTGTGAGGAGGTGGCACAGGCGCGCGCGCTGCTGGACGAGGCGGCCGCCGAGCTGCGCGCGCGCGGGCATTCCTCACGCCGCCTCGATCTCCACCGGCATCATGATCGAGGTGCCCAGCGCCGCGCTCATCGCCGACAAGCTGGCGCCGCTGGTGGACTTCTTCAGCATCGGCACCAACGATCTGACGCAGTACACCTTCGCCGCAGACCGCGGCAACGCGAAGGTGGCAGGCATTGGCGACCCGCTGCATCCGGCCGTGCTGCGCCAGATCGCCGGCGTGATCGACGCGGCCCACGCGGCCGGCAAATGGGTCGGGCTGTGCGGCGAACTGGCTGGCCGGACGGAGGGCATTCCCGTGCTGCTGGGCCTGGGTCTGGACGAGTTCAGCATGTCCGCGACGGCTGTCCCGGCCGCCAAGGCGCTGCTGGCACAACTTACCGTAACCGATACGCAGCTTCTCGCGCGCCGCGTGCTGGATCTCCCCGATGCCGCAGCGGTCAAGGCCGAGGTGAAACGGTTTGTCGATGGGTTGTCGTAGACCAGGGAAACCTTGCGAGAAGGGCGAGCAGTGGCTACAATCAACAGGCGATCGCTTACCGGCGATCTGCAGCGAGCTGTAGTTACTGAGGAAACCAGCCTTCATGAGTAGTTTTCCCATTTCTCCCGTCCAAACCCAGGAAATCGCGCTGCGCAACGCCTACGCCGAAGGCGATGCCGAGCGCTGTGCGGTGCATCACCTGAATCTGGCCAATCAGTTGGAACATGCCGGCGGCGTGCTGGAGACGTTGCTGGCGCACCGGCTGGCGGGCGGCGTCATCCTGTTTCAGGCCGACTTGCCGCTGCTGACCGATGCGCTGGCCAATCTGGCGATGAGCTACGTGCGCGCCGCGCCGCGCCAGCCGCCGCTGCCGCGCGAGTTCGATGACCTGTGCGCCATCGTCGAGGCGGTGGACGGCGTACGCTTTCGGGTGCTGGTGGGCGCCTTCCACGCGGATGGCGCAGCCGATGGCGACGAGGCGATGCATGCGGTGGCCGGCATTGCGCGCAGCATGGCCGGCTGAACAAAGGTCGTGAAGGAATTGATTCGCATGGTCGCCTCGTCGCAGCGACGCCTATGGTTGAAACCACAGGCTGATACAGGCAAAACCTGCTCAAAGCAGGTTTGTCCGTACGAACGAGTTTGCTTCAGCATACTCTGCCCGGTGTATCAGACGCCGATTTCAATCGGTGTCGGCGCTGCGCCGAAGCCCGCCTTCGCAACTGAGAAATATTCTTCCACATGAAACCCTTCGCGCACTGGGCAATCCATAATCAGCAGAAGATACGCATTGCCACCCGCGGCGGCTCCGAAATTCACGGGGAACTGGTTGACCTGGACGGCCTTACAAGTCCGTTTGTCTACGACCAAAAGCTCCAGCGATTGACTATCGGTGAGCCCGGTGCTGAGCGGATTTTACTGCTGGACGACTACGGGTTCGAACAAGAGGATGCCCCGTCGCGCGGCGCAGCTGATCGAAACGCCTGCCGCAGAAAGCCATTGTCACCAACCATGCCAACCGTTACCCTCAAATCCGGGCGGGAAAAACCTGTTCGCAATCGCCACCCCTGGATCTTCTCCGGCGCTATCAAGGAGATCGACGCGGACGCGCCGAACGGCGAGATCGTCGACGTGCAGAGCGCAGACGGCCTCTGGCTGGCGCGCGGCTACCTGAACCGCCGCTCTCAGATCCAGGTACGGCTGCTGACGTGGGACCAGAACGAGCCGATCGACGATACGTTCTGGCGCAGCCGGTTGCAGCGCGCGCTGGCCGGGCGCGCCAGCCTGGCGGCTGATCCCGCCACCGACAGCTATCGCCTGGTCTACGCCGAAAGCGACGGTCTGCCCGGTCTGATCGTAGATCGCTACGGCGACTGGCTGGCGATCCAGTGCCTGACGCTGGGCATCGAGCGTGTCAAGCCGCTGCTGGTCGAGCTGCTGACGGAGATTCTCGCGCCGGCCGGCATCGTCGAGCGCTCCGATGTGGACGTGCGCAACAAGGAAGGACTGTCGCCCGCGGCCGGCTTGTTGACTGGCGTCCTGCCGCCCGACGATCTGGTCGAGGTGCGCGAACATGGGTTTCGCTTTCTGGTCGATCTACCCGGCGGGCAGAAGACCGGCCTCTACCTGGATCAGCGCGAGAACCGCCGCCGGACAGCGGCCTATTGCGCGGGCGCTGAGGTGCTCAACGCGTTCAGCTACACCGGCTCTTTTGCGGTCTACGCGCTGGCCGCCGGCGCGCGCCACGTCACCGATGTCGATACGTCGCTGGAGGCGTTGCAGCTTTGCGAGCGCAACCTGGCGCTGAACGGCTTCGACCCCGACGCGCAGGCCGAGGGCGTGGCCGGCGACGTCTTTCAGGTGCTGCGCGACTGGCGGGCCAGCGGGCGGCAGTTCGACGTCGTCATCCTGGACCCGCCCAAGTTCGCCCAGTCGCAGGGCCAGATCGACCGGGCAGCGCGCGCCTACAAGGACATCAACATGCTGGCCATGCACCTGCTGCGGCCGGGCGGCACGCTGGTCACCTTCTCCTGCTCCGGCCTGGTGTCGCCGACCTGTTCCAGAAGATCGTCTTCGGCGCGTCGGTGGACGCGGGGCGGGACGTGCAGGTGATCGAGCGGCTCAGCCAGGGAAGTGATCATCCGCTGCTGTTGAGCTTCCCGGAGGGCGAGTATCTGACTGGGCTGATTTGCCGGGTGTGGTAGCGATTTGCTGCCGCGTCGATTTGGGGCTATCCTACGGCGTTGTCATGAAAAAACAAATCCGTTCTTGAGGACTGCAATGATCGAACGACGTAAACCCCTGATGATTTTAGGCGTGCTGGCGCTCAGCTTGCTGCTGGCCGCCTGCGGCGGCGAAGAGCCGCTGCCAACCGCCGACGCCCACCAAGACAGCCATTCCCGCGGCGACCAACACGCCGGTTGCCACCGCGACGCCCCGTTCCGCCGACCGCGACGCCGACCGACACAGCCGTGCCGACGGACACGCCCGTACCAACACCCGAAGGTACGCCGACTCCCGACATCGACGCCGGCGCCGGTGGCGTTCCTGACGCCGACCGAGGACGACGTCAACACCCGCAAAGGTCCGGGCACCGACTACGGCAAGGTCGGTCATGGTGACGCAGGCTGACACGCTGGGCGTCTTCGGCAAGAGCGCCGACGGCCGCTGGTACAAGATCTGCTGCGTCAACGGCGGCGAGGCGTGGATCGCCAGCCAGTTTGCCGTGCTGAGCGGCGACACAGCCGCGATCGCCGTGGCCGCCCCGCCGGCGCTGACCGATGAGACGCAGGCCGACGACGCGGTGGCTGTGGCCGGCGGCGGCGGTGGAGGTGGCGGTGGTACACCTGGCCGCATCTCCATCGGCAACGTCGTCCCGGCGGTGGACAACCCGCCGCCCGGCAAGATACTACGGACTTGTGTGGCCTGCGGGTCAACCGGCCCGTGCGCGAGGTCGCGCCGGCAACGGCCCGTCCTCACCGGCAGCACCAACCCGTTGACCGGCCTGCCGATCGACCCGGCGCGGCTGCAGGAGCGCATCTTCGTGGCCCGCTACGGCAACGAGCCGGCCGTCAACGACTACTTTGGCATCTCGGCGCCCGACCTGGTGTTCGAGGAACTGATGGATAGACCTCAACACCACTCGCTTCACCACGGTCTGGCTGGGCGGCGATGCGCCGCAGATCGGTCCGCTGCGCTCCTTCCGCAGCACCACCATCCAGGTGGCGCAGATGTTCGATGCGCCCATGGCCAGCAGCGGCGCGGTCGGCCCCAACCAGGTCTTTGCCTACCAGGCCGGCATCGAGGACCTGGACGAGCGCTGCTACTTCGCGGCCCTACTTCAACAACCCCAACGGCGGCGGCTATCAGAACCGGGTGCTGACCAGCAGCGCCAACCTGCGCGCCTTTCTGGCCGCCAACGGGCTGAACAAGGGCGTCACGGTCAGGCCCTTGACTTTCAGCGACACGCCGCCCGGCGGCGGCAGCCCGCCAACCGGGTGGTGATCCCCTATCCCAATCGCGGCTTCTATGAGGTCGAGTGGCGCTACGATCCGGCCACGGGCCGCTATGCCCGCTTCTACGGCTCGGGACGCAAGCCGCTGATCGACGGCAACAACGGCCAGCAGGTCACGGCTGCCAACGTGGTGATCATGGACGTGCAGCACGACCTGACCGACCTGGTGGAGGATGTCGTCAACAGCTACAGCGTGCGCACCTACATCGTCGGCAAGGAAGGCCCCGCCACCATCGTGCGCGACGGCGTCGCCGTCGAGGGCCGCTGGCGGGTGACCGACAAGTTCAACGGCCTGGAACTGGTGGACGCGGCCGGCAATCCGATCCCGCTCAAGCCGGGCAACACCTGGTTCCAGGTCGTGCCGCCCAGCATGGATGTGACGATCGTGGGGTAGCGACAACCACCTGCCACGCGCTGAGACAAGAACCAAACCGCCAGGCGTTTCATGCGTCTGGCGGTTTTCTGTTGACCTGGGTCTTTGGCCTGAGTTTGTGCTCTCTGGTATAATCCGAGCCATGTTTTCATGTACAGGAAGCTGCACGCTGGAGCGGCGGGTGCTGCCGTGGATCGCGCTGCTGGTCGCTATCGCTCTGACGCTGCCTGCTTTGTTGCCCAAACAAACCGATGCGCAAGGCCAGCGGCTGGTGCTGGCCTTCTACTACACCTGGTTCGACGAGAACACCTGGACGTCGGCCAAGGTGCCCGATTTCCCCGCGCGAGACCTACGTCAGCCGCGATTCCGGCGCCATGGACCGCCACATCGCCCAGGCCCAGGGCGCGGGCATCGACGCCTTCGTGGTCAGTTGGTACGGCCCGTGGGGCGGCGTCAACAACCAGACCGAGAGCAACTTCGCCCGGATGCTGGACGTGGCCGCCGGCCGCGGCTTCAAGCTGGCGCTGGACGTCGAAGGCGACCAGCCCCTTCGTGGGCGGCACCGGCAGCATGGTGGAGATGCTGCGCCACGCGCTCAACGTCCACGCCAACCACCCGGCCTATCTGCGGGTCGACGGCAAGCCGGTGCTATTCTTCTGGCGACAACAGCGCTGGGGCGTGGGCACCTGGCAATCGATCCGCGACCAGGTCGATCCCGAACCACAACAGCATCTGGATCGCCGAGGGCATCGACATGAGCTACCAGTCGGTGTTCGACGGGCATCACCTCTACTCGCGTGACCTGGAACCCGCCCAGCGATGTCGGCTACACCGCCAGCAAGTTCAGCCGCTGGGTCAACGACGCCCGTGCGCGCTACGGCAGCTACCGCTACTGGGTCGCCACAGCCATGCCCGGCTACAACGACACCCGCACCGGCCGCGGCAACGCCTTCGTCAAGGACCGCGAGGGCGGCGCCTACTACGCCCGCACCTGGGAAGCGGCCATCGCCAGCAACCCCGACTGGGTGATCGTCAACTCCTTCAACGAATGGCCGGAAGGCACCTACATCGAGCCCAGCCAGGCCTACGGCGATCAGTACCTGGGGCTGACCGCCGAATGGGCCGGCCGCTTCAAGAGCGGCGCGCCGATTGCGTACACCGCTCCTGCCGCGCCAGCTGCTGCGCCGCCGGCCGCTGCCGCGTCCTACGCCCACACCTGTGCCTACCCCTGACTATGCCGCCGTGCAGGTCCAGGCCGACGTGCTGAACCTCCGCAGCCGGCCATCACGGTCGCGTCGCCGCTCGTTGGCCAGGCAGACAGCGGCAGTGTGACTGCGCGGCCGTGGGCAAGCTGGCGAACGACAGCTGGTGGCAGGTCTGCTGCGTCGATGGCCGCCAGCGCCTGGGTCAGCGGCGAATGGGTGCAGCCGATCGGTCCCGCCGCAGCACTGGAAGACGCTGCCCGTTGTCGGTCCCGCCTGTCGAGCAACGCCGCCTCGTCAGCGATCAGCTACGTTCGACGGCGGATCTGCCGCCAGTCAGCCCGGGCACGTCCTGCCATACGTTGTCGTCCAATCTTCGACCATTCGCCAGGAGGATCAACTCGACTGGAGATCCTGCCCATCAGCCGTCATCCCTGTACGACGACGTTGCCGAGATACTGATCAGCGAGGAGCCAATTCAGCAGCGTATCGCGGAGCTGGGCCAGCGCATCACCGCCGATTTTGCCGGGTCAGAAGTCCTGATCGATCGCGGTGCTGAAAGGCGCACTGCTCTTCCTGGCCGATCTGGTGCGCCACGTCGATCTGCCGGTCGCCATGGATTTCCTGGCCGTCTCCAGCTACGGCGCGGGCACCAGCAGCAGCGGCGTCGTGCGCATCCTCAAGGACCTGGACGAACCGATCGAAGGCCGCAACGTGGTCATCGTCGAGGACATCGTCGACTTCGGGCCGCACGCTGGACTACCTGCTGCGCATGTTGCGCCAGCGCCACCCGGCGACGCTGCACGTCTGCACGCTGCTGGACAAGCGCGAACGCCGCGAGATCGACGTGCCTATCGACTACGTCGGGTTCGAGGTGCCCGACGAGTTCGTGGTCGGCTATGGCCTGGACTTCGCCGAGTACTACCGGCAGTTGCCTTTCATCGGCGTGCTGAAGCCGGAGATCTACCAGTAGCGGCAGCCGCTCTGGATCGATCCATGAAAACAGATAGCAGGCGTGGCGTTATTGGTGACAGGAACGGCTGGCAGGCGGCAATGCCAGTGCTGCTGGTTCTGGTCCTGTCACTGGTCTTGCTGCCGGCGGCCGCGCTGGCCGCGCCTGATCCGCCGGCCCGCCACGCGGTTCAGCCTGGCGAAACGCTGGCCGCCATCGCCGCGCAGTACGGCAGCACCGTTCCCGCCATCGTGGCTGCCAACCTCCTG
This sequence comes from uncultured Chloroflexia bacterium, assembly GCA_963707275.1. Lineage (GTDB taxonomy): Bacteria > Chloroflexota > Anaerolineae > JAAEKA01 > JAAEKA01 > JACKBK01. Next base: position 154,254 of record CAVPPH010000010.1, on the reverse strand, counting down.
GCCGACCCCGATCAGATCGCCGCGGGCGCGGTGCTGACCGTGCCACCCGCCGGCTATCCGCTGATCCCGGTCGATGTCGCGCCGGGCGACACCCTCTCCTGCTGGCGCGCCGCTATCGCGTCAAACCCGCCGACCTGCTGGCCATCAACGAGCTGGAGAACGCCGGTGCGCTTGATCCCCGGCCAGAACTTGCTCGTTCCGGCGCCGGCTACCGGCCGCTCGCTCGCTCTGCCGCCCGGCCCGATCGTGCGCCTGACCACCTCGCCCAGCCCGCTGGAACAGGGAGAAACAGCCGGCGTGCGCGTCTGGCTGGACTCCAGCCAGCCGGTCAGCTTGACCGTCGCGATGGATCAGCAAGTCGTTCCGCTGCGTCAGGCGGCCGACGGCAGTTGGTGGGGGCTGCTGGCCATTGCCGCGCTGGCCGAGCCGGTCTACTGGCCGCTGGATCTGCGCTGGTTGGATCCGATCAGCAGCCAGGAGACGACGTTCACATGGCCGGTGCAGGTGGTGGACGGCGGCTACCCGACCTACGACATCGTGCTGCCGCCCGGCAAGGGGGATCTGCTGGCGCCTGATCTGGTGCGGGCTGAGACTGGAGCGGCTGATGGCGCTCTGGAAAGCCGGCGAGACACAGCCGGTCTGGCGCGGCCGCTTCCTGCGTCCCATCAGCGACGAGTACCTCACCAGCGCGCCTTTGGCCAGCGGCGCTCCTACAACAGCGGACCGGTCAGCGGCTATCACACCGGCCAGGACTTCGCCGCGCCCGAGGGCGTCCCGGTGCTGGCCCCGGCCAGCGGGCACGGTGGTGCTGGCCGAGCCGCTGGTGGTGCGCGGCAACGCGGTGGTCATCGACCACGGCGCCGGCGTGTTCACCGGTTACTGGCACCTGTCGCGGATCGACGTCCAGGCCGGCCAGCAGGTGAAACCGGGCGACCTAACTGGGCCTGGTGGGAACCACCGGCCTCAGCACCGGCAATCACCTGCACTGGGAAATGCGCGTCCACGGCATCGCTGTCGATCCCGTTGCAGTGGACGGGCAAGGTCTTCCCGTAGGCGCAATCCTGACATCTCGCTCTGGCCGGTCTCAGACCGAGCCAGCACCGAAAGTTACGCCGACGCTGGCTCGGTCAGGAGACCGGCCAGAGCGAGATCATAAGTAGAGGGACGACAACGGAGTCCCCATGAACAGTCGCAGACGGCAGAAGCGAATCGAGCGGATCGGCGTTCTGACAGCGGGCGGCGACTGCCCCGGCCTGAACGCAGTGATCCGGGCTGTCGTCAAGTCGGCGGTCGCGGTTCACGGCTGGGAAGTCGTCGGCATCAAGGATGGGTTCGAGGGACTGGTCACCGACGACCCCAACGCCGCCATTCCGCTGACCCTCAACTCGGTGCACGGCATATCTGGCGCGTGGCGGCACCATTCTCGGCGCTGCCAGCCGAACCAACCCCTTTCTCTACACCAAACGACTGAAGGGCGACCAGATCGTCATCGACGTGACGCCGCGGGTGATGGAGCGCATCGCGGAGCTGGGGCTGGACGCGATCGTGGTCATCGGCGGCGACGGCACCATGCGCATCGCGCGCGAGCTGCACGACATGGGCGCGCCGCTGGTGGGCGTCCCAAAAACCATCGACAACGACGTGGACGGCACCGAGTACAGCTTCGGCTTCGACACCGCCGTCAACATCGCCACCGAGGCCATCGACCGCCTGCGCACCACCGCCGAGAGCCATCACCGCGCGATGATCGTCGAGGTCATGGGGCGCAAGGCGGGCTGGATCGCGCTGCATGCCGGCGTTGGCGGCGGCGCGGACGTGGTGCTGATCCCGGAACAGCCCTTCGATGTCGCCGTGGTCCGCGAGCGCCTGGAGCGCTGCTTCAGGACGTTCAGCGCTCGGCGATCATCGTGGTCGCCGAAGGCGCGCGGCCCAAGGATGGCCAGGAGATCTACTGGGCGGGCATCGCGGGCCAGGAGGCGCCGCGGCTGGGCGGCATCGGCTTTTATCTGGCTGAGCGGCTGCTGGCCGAGCAGGAGAGTCTACCGGAAGAAGCTGGCTACGAGATTCGGGTGACCGTGCTGGGCCACGTCCAGCGCGGCGGCACCCCCAGCGGCGCGGATCGGGTGCTGGCAACCCGTTTCGGCGCGGCTGCGGTGCGGCTCATCGCCGACGGCAAGACCGGGCGAATGGTGGCGCTGCGCGGCGAGTATCTGACCGACCTGCCGCTTTCGCGGGTTGCCAGAACGCCACGCACCGTCCCGCTGGACAGCGACATTGTACAGACGGCTCGCGAACTGGGGATTTCGCTGGGATAGGACGAGCGTGACCTCGCGCAAACTGAGAATCACAAAAGCCGGCGCAGTTCATCTGCACCGGCTTTTCTTTGTTTTGCGTTGCTTGTCTATCGGCAGGGATTGACCGGGAATGTCAACTCGCCCGACGGGCTTCGAATCGTGCTGTTTTGGGAAGTGACACCGATCGATGTCGAAGACGACGATGTCTCCGCCGCCGCCTTGCCGCCCTTGCGAACCTCGGCGCTGGCCGGTCCACGGGCCACCAGCGTGCCGCCAATCTCCTCGTAGTAGGTGCCTTCGACGATCATCACCGGCTCGTCGCGGTCGCAGATGACCCGGCCGCTGGCGGCGTTGATGACGCCGCGCTTCAGCGTGACATCGCTGGCCTTGTGGATCTGGATGGTGCCGGCGGCGCTGCCATCATCCATCACCGTCAGGTCGGCGGCGAAGCGGGTGCGAGGATCGACCGTCTGCCATTCGGCCTTGGTGTAGCCCATGGTGATCTGCTCGGTGGCCTGAGCAGAAAGCGACTGGCCGAACATGCTGGCGATCATAACTCCTGCGACTGCTGCGATCTTTGCGAACGTTGCGAACTTCATGGTTTGTTTCTCCTTTTGAAACGGTTGGTTTGTCGTCACTGCTGTGACACGCTTTATTATCGACACGGTTCCTACGCCGCCGATGCCTCACGGATGGGGCGTCGTGCATCACCTTGACCGCTGAGTTTCTGCGCCGAGCCTGCGCTGTCTGGCGCTGGATCTGGCGCGCAGCACCTGCCAGACAATGCGCGGGTGAAAGAGGATCGTGGGCGGCTGTAGCATGTTCTGCACCTGGGCAAACGCCTGCGCAACCTCGCCGTTGTCGACCATGGCCGCCAGCACCCGGTCGAAGTAACGCTGCACCAGCCGGGTGACCGGATCGGTCTTGTGACCGGCCGCGGCGCAGGGCCACTGCAAATCCTGGCCGGTAGCCAACTGCCACGGGCCGGCGTTGACCTTGGCCAGTTGCTTCTGGAAGCGGCTGGCAAGACCGGCCATGCCGTCGGCGCTGCTGGGTGCGCAGGCATTCGTCCAGCGTCAGCGCGCCCAGCGCTGCGACGGTCATCCCCTGGCCGTAGACCGGGTTCAGGGCGTAGACCGAGTCGCCCAACGCCAGCACGCCCTCCAGGTAGCGCGGCAGCTTCTCGTAGTGGCGCAGCCGATTGGCTGCCCGCCGGTAGCCGTAAGGTTCGGTCAGCGGCTCGGCGGCGGCAATCGCGTCGTGGAAGCCGGGGACCGGCAGGCTGCGGGCATAGGCCAGGAAACCTGCTTCATCGGTCGGTGCCTGGTCGCCGTTGAGGCCGATCAGGGTCACCAGCATGCGGTCCCCTTCAATCGGGATCAGAATGCAGCCGCGGCTGTGGTCAGGCGCCATGGGCATGTTGTACAAGCACCTTCCAGGGAAGCGCGTTGTGCGGGCGACGATAGATCGCGGGTGGTGTAGCTGGTCTGCGAGTCGACGGTAGTCTCAGCCGGCGGCTGATAGCCCAGCGCTTCCAGCCATGTCGGCAGCTTCGAGCCGCGTCCGCTGGCGTCCACTACCAGATCGGCTGCCAGTTCCTGCTCGGCCTGGCCGTGCTTGCTCCGCTCTTGCAGGCGGATGCCGGTGACGTGCCGGTTGGCCTCGTCGGTGCACAGCCCGGTCACGTCGCGTCCCGTCAGGAAGCGGACCTGCGGCATCTGGCGCAGACGGCTGTAGATCGCGTTCTCCAGCAACGGCCGGCTGCTGCCGGTGATCACCAGATCGGCCTCGAAGGGCTTGACCCTGGCGCCGCCGATGTAGAGGGTCAGGTCGCGGCCCATGTTGGTGGGGATCGCGCCCTGCGCCCACAGGTCTTCGGTCAGGCCGGGGAAGAGGTCTTCCATGATCTGCTGGCCGCGCACCAGCAGGCCGTGGGCGTGGCGGGCATGCGGGGCGCCCTTGCGGAAGGCCGGGCCGTCGGGTAGTTCATCGCGCTCGATGACCGTGACCTGGGCGAAGTGATTGGTCAGTATCCGGGCGGTCAACATGCCGGCGATACTGCCGCCGATGACGATTGCGTGACCGGTCTCGGGTGTGTGTGCTGTTTGTTGAAACATGGTTGGGCTCCTTGTGAAACGGTTGGTTGGTAGTCACTGCTGTGACATGGTTATTATGACACGGCTCTCAGGCCGCGATTGCCTCACGGATGGGGCTTCTTGCATCACCTTCGGCTGCCGCTTCCTGCATGATGGTTGCCAGCAGCGTGTAGGCGGCGGTCCAGGCTGCCCGGACCTCATCGTTGAAGGCCGGCCCGAAAAGCTCGGCCAGGGTCGCGAGCAGCGCCTCGCCCACGGTGGCGTAGTGGTGCGTCTGGACGCCGTAACCGGCGTGACGCTGGCCCAGCCGCTGCACGGCCTGGATAATGGTCTCTGGCTTGCTGAGGCCACGCACGGCCAGCGCCAGCACGGTCATCAGCTTCTGACCTTGCTGCTTCATGTCGCCATGAAACATGGGACGCAACGCCGGATCCAGCTCGAAAAGCCGTGTGTAGAAGCGGTCGGCCAACTCGTCGGCCATCGGTGCGGCCATATCAAAGGTGCGCTGTACAATCTCGATCTGCTGCTGGTTCATCGTTGGTTCTCCTTGGGTTGGTACGGTTATGTGCTGCCACATTCATCTGTGTAACCATAGGATACTACCGGATCGGGGTCGCGGATGTCTCACAGATCGGGGCCTATGCATCATGCTTGGCCCGTTCGTATCAGGCGCTTCAGCGTCGTGTTGGGCTCGACACGGCGCTGGAGTCGCCTGCTACGAACGCTCGAGAGCACAAAAAAAGTCCGACTTCACGGAAGAAGTCGGACTTTTGAAAGCTGGTTAGCTTGTTGTGATCAGTGGGCGGAGTTCCCCGGATCGATGCGCAGTGAGGACATTCGTCCGTAGAAGAGGTCGCCGCCGTCGCGGCCGATCTCGAAGACCGTCGGCCCGGTGGAGAAGCGCACCCGCCCGCCCGCGGTGGGCATGTTCTGCAGCTGCGGGCCGACCCGGAAGGTCGCGTCGCACGGGCCGCCCCAGATGCAGGTGTACTGGTAGGTGTACGGCTGCCAGGTGTTGATGGTCACGCCGGGGAAGGTTGCCTGCAGCAGGCCGGCGTTGTTCCACAACTCCTGTTGCGGCGTGACTGCGAACGTGCTGGTGAAGTCGATCTTGTAGGACGCGTCCGGGTGCGTGAACATGGGAGCGACCGTGTTGGCTGTGCTCTTGACCCGTGTACGCAGCAGGATGCTGCCGTAGTTGTCCACCGGCTCAACGGTCAGCTTGTGGTTGTTGAGCACCACCGACGCCAGGTCCAGGTAACACTCCAGGTGCCCGCCATCGAAGACGGCGTCGCCAGCGTTCAGCGCCACAGGCCCAATGGGCCGGCAGCCAACGATCGCGGTCGAGGTCTCGTCCACCGACACCAGATTGCCGTTCTCCCACGGGCCGACCCGGATGGTCAGCACGCCGTTGAAGTCATGTTCAAAGTCGAAGTCCAGCGACCACAGATAGCCGTACTCTGCATCCGCGGCGGCAGGGGTTGCCGTTGCCAGGGAAGAGGTCATGCCCAGAACCAGGGTGATCGCCAGTAGAATTCTCCAAACCAGTTTCATTTCAGTTGCTCCTTGTTGTCCTTGCTTAGTGATCGTCAGGTGTTGTTTCGACACACACAGTATAAAACGCAAAAGGGCTGCGGAATGCATCACGTTGTAGGTGTTTTGCATCACGCTCTTACATCAATTCCTCAGTACGGCGCACTTCTTCGGCGATGTTGAGGCGCTGGAACAGTTCCAACGCCTGCGCAAAGGCGGCGTCAGCGCTGGCCTGCTCTTGTCTGGCTGTCGTGTACTTCACCCAGCGCGCGCCAGGCAAATGCCAGCAGATAGGTGTCGTCGTTGGCCTCTGCCATCTTGCGGCAGTGATCGTAGGAGAGCCAGGAACGCTCCCAGTCGCCGCGCTGCTTGTAGACTGTGCCCAGCGTGTAGAGCGCGTAGGGATGGCTGTGCGGCTCCTCCTGTGCCAGCACCAGCTCGGCGTACTGCTGCGCCGGCTCCAGGTTGCCCAGCTCGGCGTGCGCTTCCGCCAGGTTCGAAGCGTTCTGGGCGGTGCGGAAGGGGTTGCCCATGGCCTCGAAGAAACGCATCGCCTGCTCGGCCGGCGCCAGCGCCTCGGCGAACTGGCCGGTCTGGATGTAGGCGCTGGCCAGGTTGCTGCGCACGTACTCGCGGTTGACGCGGTCGCCGATGTGCTCGTAGAAGTCGATGGCCTGCTCGAAATGCGGCAGCGCCTCGTCCATGTTGCCGTGACGTCCGGCCAGCATCGCCAGATAGTGATGGCTCTGCGCCATGCCCGCCTCGTAGTCCGCCTCCTCCGCCGTCGCCAGCGCGCTGACGTAGTGAGCGCGGGCGGTCTCGTAGTCGCCGCGCTGATCGTGCACCACGCCCAGCATGGTCTCAGCGTGGAAGCGGGCCAGGTTTGCCTCCTTCCACGCCTGCTGCATCTCCCGCTGGCGCAGATGCGTCAGGCTGCGCTGGACGTGCAGCTGCGCGCCCTGGCGCAACAAATGGGTGACCGTCTCCAGCCCGGCCTGATAGGTGTCCAGCGCCGCATCGGGCCTGTCCCTGGGCTTCCTGCGCGTGGCCGAGGCGCAGCATGGCTTCCGGCGTGGCCGGGTCATCGACGGGTCCAGTTCCGTGGACGACAGCTCGTCGATGACGCGCGCCGGTTCGCCGATCAGTTCGTGCAGCTCGCTGCGCAGCAGATAGCAGTTCCTTGCGGCGATCGCGTGGTCAGGCGGCGCTGGGAAATCTGCGAGAAGATCGCCAGCGCCGCGCCGGCCTGGCCGCGGTTGATCTCCTGGGCGCGCTGCGGATACCACAGCTCGACGGCTGCGTCCGGCTGGCCGGCAGCGTAGAGGTGGTACGCGGCCGCGGTGTACTCACCGCGTTCGGCGCGGATCTGGGCGGCCTGCCCGTGCAGCTCTTCCTGAGTTTCCACCGGCAGCTCGGCGTAGACGACCTCGCCCAGCGCCGGCAGCAGCGTGACGCCGCCCTGCTCGTCGCTCTGCACCAGCCGCCGGCTGATCAACTGCGCCAGCGCGTCGGCCGCTTCCTCGTCGCCCAGCCACGCATCGGCGGGCGCGGGCGAGCGAAAGACGGATAACGCCTGCAATACCTGCCGTTCCGCCAGCGGTAGCCGGCGTTCCAGGCGCAGCCAGAGGGGAAGCAGCGCCTGGAAGCGCGGCAGCTGATCCAGCACGGCGGCCAGCGACTCGCCGCCGGCCGCCTGAAGAGGGCGATGCAAAGCTCCGCCAGACGCGGATTGCCGGCCGTGTAGGCGTGAAGCTGCGCTGCGTCGGCGGGTGAATGAGAGATCGACAGCGATGTCAGCCAGGCGTCGAACTGCTCGGCGGTCAGCCCGTCCAGCCGGTAGATGGCGTCGCTTTCCCAGTAGCTGCGCTGGCCGATCAGCAGCAGGGCTGTGTGGCCGCGCAGGCTGTCCAGGAATTCGAGGATCTGGACATGGTTTGGTTTGGCCTGGTCCTGGGTCAGCGGGCGCAGGAAATCAAGTTCGTCGAAGCAGAGCAGCGGGCGATGCCGCAGGCTGGCCAGATCTGCCAGCGCCAACCCCAGCGCCAGCCCGCTGTCCTTGATGCGCCCGCCATCGGCCACCAGTTGATGCCAGAGCGCCGACGCGCCCTGGCCGTGCAGAAAATAGCCGAGGGCGAAAAGCAGGCTCTCCAACTGGTCGTTGAAGGTCGGGCGGAAGGTGTACCAGAAGACGGCCGGCGAAATCCAGTCGTCCGCCAGCGTCGCGGCCAGAGAGGTCTTGCCGACCCCGCCCGGGCCGGTGAGGCTGACCGACTTGCCGCGCTTCCAGGTCGTCCAGCGCCTGCTGCTGAAGCTGGTCGCGGCCGATCAGCGCGGGCGGGGCGATGGGCTGCTCCGGACGCACCGCGGGCCGCAGTTGCTGCAGCAGCAGCGCGCCCAGACGACCGATCGCGTTGCGCAGGTGGCGGTCATGCGTCGGCCGTGAGATGTGCAGGATGTCGTGGTAGATCGCGGCCTGGTTGCGCGGCACGGGCCGGTAGCGCTGTCCGAGGTAGTTGAGCTCCAGGATCAGGCAGTCGTAACGTCCGCCCTGCTCCTCCTCGCTCAGCGCCTCGTCCAGCATGGCGTGGCCGTCGTCCGGCAGCGGACCGCCCCACATGGTCACGAGACAGCGGTCGATAGCGGCGCGGAGGGCCGCGCCCCGTGCCGCCGGGGTCGCATCGACGCCGCGCAGCGCATCGCCCAGAAAATAGGGCGCGGCCAGCGGCGACTGGCCGCCCAGCGCTTCCGAATTGTCGATCAGTTCCAATGCCTGCTTCAAATGGTCAGTGAACGAAATGCTGCGAGTGGTTTGTGCCTTGACTGCCATCGAGCCTCATTTCTTGGCTTGTGAGAGAAGGTGCCGGTCCGCTGCCTCTGGCACGGCGACATCGGCAGTTCATATTGTACCAGCGACCGACAACTGACTCCAGATCAACACCTGCTCATTTACTGTTCATTTTGGGTAACAACCCACCCGTCACGCCCAAGCCCCGGAGGTGGGAGTTTGGCGCTCGTGAAGAGTGGATCCCGCCTCCGTGGGCGTGGCGTCACAGTGAAGACTGAATAGCTAACCTATTGGAAACGACTCGCTCGTCGTTACCCCCAGAAAGAAAACGAGCACCAACGGGTGTTGGTGCTCGCATTGTATCAGGCGAAACTGGCCTAGTCTTCGTCTTCTTCTTCGTGGCGGTCGGACAATATCTCCGGCTCTTCGACGCCTTCTTCCTCTTCGACCTCTTCCTCGGTAGAGGCACTGCGCGGGATGCTGAGGCTGATCAACGCTTCGTCGCTGTAATCGCCGTACAGTTCCACGCCCGGCGGCAGCTTGAGATCCGTGGCATAGATCCGGTCGTGGAGATGGACCAAACCGGAGACATCGACCTCAATGTGCGATGGCAAGCTGTCTGGAAGGCACTCGATCTCGATCGAGTCGAACATTCTGCAGGAGGATAGCGCCCTCTTCCAGGGCCGGTGCTTCGCCGACCAGGTGCAATGCGACAGCCATGCGAATTTTCTGGCCGGCCGAGACGCGCACGAAATCGATGTGCAACACCTCGCGGCGGACAGGGTGGCGCTGGACCTCGCGGATCAGCACGCGTGTCTTGGCGAATTCCTCACCCTCCAGGTTGACCAGGTGAGCGGCGCCGCCGCGGGCCAGCAGGCGGTCCAGTTCCCGGCTTTCGATCTGCACGATTTGCGGCGCAATCTCAGCGCCGTACACAACCGCCGGCGTAAAGCCCTCGGCGCGCAGTTTGCCCGGCTTCACGCCGTTGGCATCGCGGATCGCTACTTGAAGAGAATAGTCTTCCATAATGCTTTGTCCTTTCAATCCGCCGGCTCGACGCAGTCAACTTCTCGGCGATTTTTCTTTGTTTCTAGCGCGGCTGGCCCGCTCCCAAACTCGACCGGGTGCGGGCCACTGGAGGCATTCTAGCCGAAGTCGGGTGATTTGTCAAAACGCGGAGCGTTGTGGTAGGATTTTGGCCCCATGAAGAGGTATTTTGCCGCCCTGCTGCTTGGCCTGATTCTGCTGGCGGCTGCCGCTGTGGTCTGGGCGTCTGCCGGGCAATCCAGCCTGCAACGCGGCAGCAGCACAGCCCGTTGCGTCTCGCATCTCCGACACCTTCGGCGTCAACGTTGCGCTCCAGACCTACAGTCCTCGCGACCGCGAGGCTGCGTTGGACGCCATCGCCGCAGCTGGTATTGGCTGGATTCGCCAGCGCTTTGACTGGAACCTGATCGAACCGCAGCCCGGCGATAGCGACTGGCAGACCTGGGATGCCATCGTGGACGGCGCGGCCGCGCGCGGTCTGGAGGTCTGTCGCGGTATTGGACGGTTCGCCTGCCTGGGCGCGCTCACCCGAAGACGCTGCCAACCCGCTGGCGCCGCCTGCCAGCCGCGCCGATTTTGGCAATTTCGCCGCCGCGGTTGCCCAGCGCTACGGCGAGCGGCTGCGTTTCTATCAGGTCTGGGACGAGCCTAACATCGCGCCGCACTGGGGCAGCCGTTCCGTTGACGCGGCTGATTACGCCGGACTGCTGCGCGAGGCGGCTGTTCAGGTGCGCGAAGCTGACCCCGATGCCGTCGTCGTGGCTGCCGCGCTGGCGCCCAACGTCGAGGCAGGCGGGCTGAACCAGAGCGACCTCGTGTTTCTGGACGACCTCTACCGGGCCGGCGGCTGCACCCTGGTTCGATCTGGCCGCGGCCCAGCCCTACGGTTTCGATCTGCCACCGGACGATCCGCCCGATCCGGCGCGGCTCAACTTCCGCCGCGCCGAGCTGCTGCGGCAGGTGATGGACGACAACGGCGACGCTGGTACAACGCTGTTGACAGCGGCCTACGGCTGGCACGCGACGCACGTCCGACGCCCCCGCTGACAGCCCCTGGAAAAGCGTTTCGCGCGAACAGCAGGCTAGCTGGGCTATGCAGGCAGCCGACTGGGCGCGGCGCAACTGGCCGTGGAGCGCCGGTCTGGCGTGGGCGTGGTGGCAGCCGCCGCAGCCAGTGGGTGATCCGCACTGGGGTTTTGCGCTGGTCGATTCGAGTGGGGACGCAATGCCGGCGCTGGCCAGTCTGGAGACGTGGAGCGCTACCGCACACCCGTTGGGCGCGGGCATCTGGCCGCCAGACGATGCCGCGGTCAACGAAAGCGGCGGCTGGCGGCTGACCGGCCAGGCCGCCGACCCGCCTCACGGCGCAGCGGGCGAAGGCAACACGCTGACGGTTGAGTTCGAGGGAACCGGGCTGGCGTTGCAGGTGCAGCGCGGACCTTACTGGGGCTATCTCGACGTCACGGTCGATGGCGAGCCGGCCAATGCGCTGCCACAGGATGCCGACGGCAAAGCTTACCTCGTGCTACACGATCCGCTGGGTGGGCAGGAGTTGGTCACGATTGCTGATGGATTGGCCGACGGCACACACCGGGCCGAGTTGCACGCAACGGGCGGCTGGGAGCAATGGCCGGTGCAGGGCTTCGTGGTGTCCAAAGAGACGGCACAGCGCTGGCCCGTGCCGCTGGGCTGGATTCTGGGCATCGCCGGGTCTGTTGCTGGCGGGCGCCGGCGTGGCCGGACTGGCGACGGCAGGGACGATGGCGCGATCGCAACCAGAAGCGGTCAGTCGCTGTTCGCGGTGCTCGACAGGACGCCGGTGGCCGGTCGCTACGCCGTGCTGGTCGTCGTGTGGATTGGCGTCATCGCACTGACGGGCTGGCTGCAACTGCTTGCGCTCGGTTTGCTCTTTCTCCTGTTCGTCGCGTTCCCGGAGACAGGGCTGTTCAGCCTGGCTGTGCGCAGCGCCGCTGTTTCTGCTCTCTGTCTCGTTGCTGGGCAGGCCGTCAGTCCGGCTGAGCTGACCGTCTGGCTGCTGGTCGGGGCGCTGGTGGTTCGCGCTGCTGGCAGACATGTTGCTGCGTCGCCGGCGCGGCCGAGTCACTGGCGATTGAGGTTCAACGTCCGCGGGCTGGATTGGCCGGTGCTGGCGCTGCTGGTCGTGGCCGCGCTGTCGTTGATCACGGCGCAGAATTTTGGCGTGGCAGCGCGCGAGTTTCGCACGGTGATCGTGGCCGGCGTGCTGACCTACGCGGCGGTTCGTCTCGCGCCGGCGACGCGCGGATGGGCGTTTCGATCCCTGGCCGGTGGTCTGGGGCCTCGGCGCAGGCGCGGCAATCGTCGCCGCCTGGGGTATCGTCCAGGCGCTCAGCGGCGTCGGCCTGATCGATGCCGAGGGCGTGTGGCGGGTGCGCGGGCCTTACGGGTCGCCCAACAACCTGGCGCTGTACGTGGCGCACGCGCTGCCTGTCATGCTGGCGGTGGCGGCGTTCGGCGAGCGCCGCCGCGAGCGGTTGCTGGCCAGCGCGCTGAGTTCTGGTCATGGCGGCCGGGCTGCTGCTGACCTTCAGCAAAGGCGGGCTGTTGCTGGGCGTGCCGGCCGCAGTGCTGTTCATGGGTTTCGTGGCCGGCGGTCGCTGGCGCTGGATCGCGCTGGGTGCGGCGGCGGTCGGCCTGCTGGTGTTGGCGCCGTTTTTCGCAACGGAGCGCTTCGCTGGCCTGTTCGACCTACAAGGCGGCACCAGCTTTTTCCGCTTGCAGCTCTGGCAGGGCGCGTGGAATATGATCAAGGATCATCCATGGCAGGGCGTCGGTCTGGACAACTTCCTGTATGCCTACCGCACCACCTACGTACTGCCGACCGCCTGGCAGGAGATCAATCTGAGCCACCCGCACAACATCGTGCTGGACTTCTGGACGCGGCTGGGTATCCCCGGTCTGGTGGTCGGCGTGTGGCTGTTCGTGGCAGCCTTTCGCAGCGGCTGGCGATCGCTTGGTCAGCTCAGCGGCAATCGCCGGGCCATCGTGCTCGGCCTGCTGGCGTCGCTGGTCGCAACGCTGGCCCACGGGCTGATCGACAACTCGCTGTTCCTGGTCGATCTGATGCTGCTGTTCATGCTGACGCTGGGACTGTTGCAGCGGATGGAACCAGAGAAAAGGAGGGAAAAGAGGGAAAGGAAGGAAATGCGGGAAACCTGACCGGGCAGTCCAGAGTTGACGGTGTACCACATGCGCAGTAGCCATTTCCCTTCTATTCCCTCATTTCCCTTCCGCCCCTCTCCCCAACAAAGGAGTTCTTATTCATGCGTATTCTCGTAACCGGCGGCGCCGGCTTCATCGGCTCGCATCTGTGCGACCGGCTGCTGGCAGAGGGCCACACGGTCATCGCGATGGACAACCTGATCACCGGCAGCACGGACAACATCGCGCACCTGGCCGGCAATCGCAGCTTTCTGTTCATCGAACACGACGTGACCAACTACATCTACGTCGAGGGGCAGGTCGACGCGGTGCTGCACTTCGCGTCGCCGGCCAGCCCGGTGGACTACCTCAACTACCCGATCCAGACGCTGAAGGTCGGCGCGCTGGGCACGCACAAGGCGCTGGGTCTGGCCAAGGCCAAGAACGCCCGCTTCCTGCTGGCATCGACCTCGGAGGTCTACGGCGACCCGCTGATCCACCCGCAGCCGGAGGAGTACTGGGGCAATGTCAACCCGGTCGGGCCGCGCGGTGTCTACGACGAGGCCAAGCGCTTCGCCGAGGCGATGACGATGGCGTATCATCGCTACCACGGGCTGGACACGCGCATCGTGCGCATCTTCAACACCTACGGCCCGCGCATGCGCATCAACGACGGCCGGGTGGTGCCGAACTTCATCTTCCAGGCGCTGCACGGCCAGCCGCTTGACGGTCTACGGCGAGGGCGAGCAGACGCGCAGCTTCTGCTATCGTCAGCGACCTGGTGGAAGGGGTGCTGCGGTTGCTGAACTCGATCGAAAACGACCCGACCAACATCGGCAACCCGACCGAGATGACGATCCTGGAGTTCGCCGAGCGCTGGTCAACGAGATCACCGGCAACACGGGCGGGATCGTCTTCAAGCCGCTTGCCGGAGGACGACCCGAAGCAACGCAAGCCGGACATCAGCAAGGCGCGCGCCTTGCTGGACTGGCAGCCATCTGTGGCGCTGCGGGAAGGTCTGGTGGCCACGATTGCCGACTACCGCCGCCGGCTGAAGCTGGACTGAGCGATGAAACGACGACAGCGAGCAGCCGTCTGGGGTTGGAAGCAGGGGCTGGCGATCTGGATGACGCGGTTCAAGCGTCCGTTTTCACGCCGTGGTGATGCGCCTGCGGCCCAGCCTGCCCTGGCAGCCGCTGGAGTTTGCGTCGCTGGAGGAGTATGCCCAGTGGCTGCCGCAGCATGTGCGTTGGGTATCGGACCCGCTGGGCGGCGTGATCGATTTCTTCCCCAGCCTGGGCTACATGGCCTGGCAACTGTTCACCAAGGGTGAGTTCGCGGACGACTGCGACGGGCTGGCGTTCTTCTCAGCCGCGCAATGTGGAGCCATTTTGTGACCGGCCCGAGGATCGCTATCTGGTGACGGTGCTGATCAATCCGTACGAGATGGGGCTGGCCAATGCAGCGCACGTGATGTTGTTCTTCAAGCACGAGGGCAAGTGGCGTATCATCAGCAACCAGTTGCTCTACGAGCAACGCTGGGAGACTTTTCTGGAGGCGCTGACGGGGAATCCCTATGTGGGCGGACGCCCGGTACTGTGGACGGTGATCCACGATCTGCGCTTTCGCAACCTGTGGAAGGGGAAGCCGGGTGAGGATGACGGCAGGCCGGCATTTCTGCGGTAACGGTGACGGTCACCTTGGGGCGCTGCAAATAGGTCGACGAGGTGAGATGAAAGTGACTGTCACCTTATCGATCACATGATCGGCAAGGCGACGCGGAAGGTCGCGCCGCAATCAACACCCAGGCTGTCGGCTGCCACCAAGCCGCCGTAGCTCTCCGCCAGTTCTTTTACCAGCGCAAGACCCAGCCCGGCACCGCCATAGCGTCGCCGGCGCGAACCATCGACCTGGAAGAAACGGTCGAACACGTGCGGCACCATCTCTGGGGGGATGCCGATGCCGGTGTCGCTGACCCGGACGATGGCCAGGCTGTCCTCTACGTCTAGCTGTACCCAGACCTTGCCGCCAGCTGGAGTGAACTTGACCGCGTTGCCGATGAGGTTTTCGACGATGCGCCGGATGTGATCGGGATTGGCGTAAACGACGGGGCGTTCGTCGTTCTCGTCAATGTCCGAGTCCAGCATAACGCCGGCGCCGGCGGCCAGCACCTGGAAATCGAGCAGGCTGGTGCTAAGCAACTCCGCCAGCGCGACGGGCTGACAGGTCACTTTGGACGTGCTCACATCCATGATGGCCATAATGTCGTCGACCAGCACGGTGAGGGCGTTGGAGTAACGCAGAATGACGTCGATGGCGTCGAGCTGGTCGGCATCGAGCGCGCCCAATTGGTTCGAAGCCATCAACTCCGCGTAGCCCCGGATCATGGTCAACGGCGTGCGCAGTTCGTGCGAGATGTTCTGCATGAACTGGTCTTTGAGGTGTTCCAGTTCTTTGAGTTGCTCGTAAGCGACAGCCAAATCATCAGCTCGCTGGCGGGCGTCAGCGTACAATCGAGCATTTTCAATGGCGTTGGCCAGCTGGTCGGCCATAATCTGAAAGCCAGTAATGTCCTGCGATGAGAACATATCGTTGTTGACGCTCTGGGCACTCAGAACTCCGATGACTTTGCCATGAGTGATCAGAGGCACGCAAATCTCTGATTGGGTATCTTGAAGCCAGGAGGTCTCAGTATTGTTTTCGCTGAGGTCACGGAATAAGGTAATAACGTTCTGTCCGGAAGCCAGGCAGCGCGCTGCCGTAGATTTTCCATTGATTGCTAATCTGTGGCGAGACAGAACTCTTTGTTTCCCTTCTTCACCTGTGGCATCCTGCAGTTCAAGATAAATGCTTGTGTCGTTAACCAAATAGATGGCAACGTAGCCGAGGTCCAATCGCTTGCAGATCAGGTCCACACTTGCACCCAACAATGTTGTTAGGTCGAGGGTGGAGATTGCAACACGAGCCACTTCGGCTGCTGTTTCCAATTGTAGGGTGTATCGATGTAATGACTGTTGCAGCGCCCAACGAATTCGTTCCTGCTCTTTCAGTATCGTATCTTCTCGAGCACGGAAGAATCCTGAAGATCACTGTTCGATGGTAATCTTCCACCATTTCCAAATAAGAATCGGAAACTTCGGGGTCAAGGTATTTACCACAGAAATGTCGCAAAACCCGGCTGTAACGGAGGACGGCTTCGTCACCAACCCCTAACCTTCCAAGTTCTTCCCCAAACACAGCGGCTGAGGCGCTGTCTTGCTTTTCAAAATAATAGAGGAATGCGTCTGCTTCCCGGTTTGCGATTCCTGCTATTTGCGAAGGCCGAATAAAGGCTCTGCTTAGGAACAAGCCTTGGCGAAGAGTATCGATTAAACGAACCACCAGATCATCTCGGTGGCTTGCCAAAATCTCATAGCTATCCAGCAAGGTTTCTGCCACGCGTCGTTGTTGATCAGTCATGAATCAGACATACCGATCCGCCGGCTTATCACTGCATAAGCTCATGGATAACGGATCTGGGGCGGAGTAACACCAAAGAGGAAGTGCAACTGCTTTGCCGCACCAAGAGAACTGTAGTATTGCGGCCTGAAGTATTGGCTCGCATTCAGTTGAATTCGCCTGTCGACCGAATCGTGATCCCTCAAACGTCGTTTACTGGCAAGGTCTATTTGATCAGATATGCGCCGGCGCCTGATCCAGCAGGACCAGCAGTTACTGCATCTTCTGGAGTCATGATTGATTGATCCAGGCCATGCCAATCAAGGAATGATATGAAACCCCTATCATCTGGAACCCAAGGAGCGAGGAGATTACGGTAACTTTCTTCCGAGCGGATATTCAGTGTCGAACCAACTCGAGCGTATAGGTCAATCATACTCCGAACCGTCGGATCGTTGACGTCTGCCCCAATTGCCTGAGCATTGAAGGCCCAACAACTTTTGGGCCCAGCCCATTCGTCCAACTGGCGTGCGGCACCCTCCAACTCCTCGTCATTAAGAAAGATGGAGACGCCCCAATATACCAGGCCAACATTCCGCTTGCCGCCCGTAATTCGCTGCACGTCAGCACTCTCAAGCAACTCCAGTGGGCGTCGGGCATCCGCCTCAAAAAAATATACATTTGGCGTATCCTCGAGGATTTGCTTGCCGTATTCCACAACGACCGGATCGTAATCCGAGTAGATTACCGTGGTGCCTTCTGGAACAACGAGGTGGATGTGATCCTGGGTTGGTAACCCTGACGCGAAATCAATGATCGTATCCATTCCCTTGACAATCGTTAGTTCGTGGGCAACATCTTGCAAGCACCATCGTTGCAAGCGCATGACCTTGCTCATAAACGGCCATGCTGCGAGAATTCCTTGAGCCGCCTGTCGATCCACCTCGAAATTATGATGACCGCCCAAGAAATAGTCATAAATTCGTCCGGCGCTGGGGGTCGTAGCGTCGACGATGGAATCCTTGGATCGGGTCATGATTGCTCCTTACGCATGCGGTACCAGAAAAAGTAATGGGATTGTAACATAAGGCTGTCTTGACAACAAAGACCGGGCGTGCTGGCTGAGTTGCAAACCCGCAATCAGAGACCCAAGCCAAGTCGTGATGACCAAGCTTCTTTTGGTTTGGTCCGGGTTGCAGTATAATCGGGCTTATCTTGGGCAGTTACTTGGGACGGTAGGCTTGTCGCAGCGATGCGACAGAGCCGCGGGCATGCTGAATTTTAGTCCATCACAAGATCGCTGTCAACTAAGGAATTCTAGTCGAGAAAGCAGGTTTATCGCAGATGGCAGGGCAGAAGGTCCGACCGTCCTGACGATATCACATGGAAATCAACCGAATCCGCAATTTCTGCATCATCGCCCACATCGACCACGGCAAGAGCACCCTGGCCGACCGGCTGCTGCAGGTCACCGGCACCATCTCCGACCGCGACATGAAGGAGCAGGTGCTGGACGACATGGACCTGGAGCGGGAGAAGGGCGTCACGATCAAGGCCTCGGCTGTGCGCATGGCGTACACGGCCAGCGATGGCGAGACCTACGAGATCAACCTGATCGACACGCCCGGCCACGTCGATTTTTCCTACGAGGTCAGCCGGGCGCTGCAGGCCTGCGAAGGCGCGGTGCTGGTGGTGGACGCCACCCAGGGCATCGAGGCGCAGACGCTGGCCAACCTCTATCTGGCCCTGGAAGCCGATCTGGAGATCATCCCGGTCATCAACAAGATCGATCTGGTCTCGGCGCAGCCGGACGAGGTGGCCCAGGAGATCGAGGATCTGATCGGTGTCGGCGGCTGAGGATGTGGTGCGGGTCTCGGCCAAGGAGGGCACCAACGTTGCCGCAGGTGCTGGAGGCGGTCGTCGCAGCATGTGCCGCCGCCCGCGGGCGACCTCGAACCAGCCGCTGCGCGCGCTGATCTTCGACAGCCACTACGACTCGTACAAGGGCGTGATCGCCTACGTGCGGGTGGTGGATGGCGCCATCGAGCCTAACCGCACGCTGCGGCTGATGTCCACCGGCATCCGCGCCGAGCCGCTGGAGATCGGCGTCTTTGCGCCGCGCATGAAGCCGGTGGAGCGAGCTGGAGGCCGGCGAGGTGGGCTACGTCGCCACCGGCCTGAAGACCGTGCGCGATCTGGCGGTGGGCGACACGCTGACCTGGGACGACGAACCGGCCGACAAGCCGCTGCCCGGCTACCGGCCCATGAAGCCGATGGTGTTTGCCGGCCTCTATCCGACCGAGAGCGAGGACTACAACCTGCTGCGCGACGCGCTGGAAAAGCTGCAACTCAACGACGCCTCGCTGATCTACCAGCCGGAGACCAGCCAGGCGCTGGGCTTTGGCTTTCGCTGCGGCTTTCTGGGTCTGTTCCACATGGAGATCATCCAGGAGCGGCTGGAGCGCGAGTACGATCTGGACATCATCTTCACCGCGCCCAGCGTGGAATATCAGGTCACGCTGACCGACGGCACAGAGATCGTCATCGACAGCCCGGCCGATCTGCCCGATCCCAGCCGCATCGAGGAGATCCGCGAGCCGTGGGTGCGGATCGAGGTCTTCACGCCCACCGAGTTCATCGGCGCGATCATGGAGCTGGTGACCACGGCGGCGCGGCGAGTTCATCGCGCAGGACTATCTGGACCAGCGCCGCGTGCTGCTGAGCTACAAGATCCCGCTGACCGAGATCCTGACCGAGTTCTTCAACGAGCTGAAGGCGCGCACGCGCGGCTATGCCAGCCTGGACTACCATTTCGACGAATACCGCCCGGCCGACATGGTGCAAGCTGGACGTGCTGGTCAACGAGCAGCCGGTGGACGCGCTGAGCATCATCGTGCACCGCGAGGACGCCTACCGCAAGGGCCAGAAGCTGGTCAGCAAGATGAAGGAAGTGATCCCGCGCCAGATGTTCGTGGTGCCGATCCAGGCCGCGGTGGGCAACAAGATCATCAGCCGCGCCAATGTCAAGGCGATGCGCAAGGACGTGCTGGCCAAGTGCTACGGCGGCGACATCACCCGCAAGCGCAAGCTGCTGGAGAAGCAGAAGAAGGGCAAGAGGCGCATGAAGATGGTCGGCAGCGTCGAAATTCCCCAGGAAGCCTTCCTGACCGTGCTGCGGCTGGACGACGACGACTAGAAGCTGACCGATGGGCAACGAAGCTGTGCGACTGGGCGAGGTGCTGCGCCGCCACGACCTGCGTCTGAAGAAGGGCCTCGGCCAGAACTTCCTGGCCGACCCGGTGCATCTCGACCGCATCGTAGCCGCCGCCGAGTTGACGCCTGACGACGTGGTGCTGGAGATCGGGCCGGGCGTCGGCACGTTGACGGTGCGGCTGGCTCAGCAGGCCGGTCGCGTGGTCGCGGTGGAACTGGACGGCGCGTTATTACCGGTGTTGGCCGAAATGCTGGCCGGCCAGTCCAACGTCACGGTGGTGCAAGGCGACATCCTGCAACTCGACCCGGCCGCGCTGGTGAACGGTGAACCCTACAAAGTCGTCGCCAATCTGCCCTACTACATCACCTCAGCGGCGATACGTCATCTGCTGACCGCGGCCCAGCCGCCCGATCTGATCGTGCTCACCATCCAGCGCGAGGTTGCTCAGCGCATCGTCGCCCGACCACCGGATATGAGCCTGCTGGCTGTCAGCGTGCAGTACTACGCCGAGCCGCAGATGGTGGCTCGCATCCCCGCCGGCGCATTCTACCCCCCTCCTAAAGTCGATTCAGCCATCATCCGCCTGCGCAGGTGGCAGACGCCGCCGGTGGACGCGCCTTCCGATGATCTCTTCTTCGCCGTCGCCAAGGCCGGCTTTGGGCAGCGGCGCAAGCAACTGCGCAACTCGCTGGGCAGCGGGCTGAGCATCGGTGGCGAGGCGGCCGATCACCTGCTGACCGTCGCCGGCATCGATCCCACTCGTCGCGCCGAAACGCTCACGCTGGACGAATGGGCGGCCATCGCGACAGCGAGGCAAATCACAATTGGTTCGTAGAAAGCGCTTCAGCGCCCCGAACAGCGCTGAAGCGCCCACTACGAACGATATATCGGCAATCAAAGGAGACTGCCATGAACTTTCAACTGACCGAAGAACAGGCCGGCTTGCGCCGGCTGGTGCGCGATTTCGTCGAAAAAGAGATCAAACCCATCGCCGCGCACACCGATGAGACCGGCGAATTTCCCTGGGAGACGCTGCGCAAGATGGGCGGAGCTGGGGCTGCTGGGACTGAACATCCCTGAGGCGTACGGCGGCGCGGGCGCGGACCACATCGAGCGCGGCGATCCTGATCGAGGAGATCGGCCGCGGCTGCGGCTCCACCGGGCTGATCGTCGCGGCGCATCTGGGGCTGGCCTGCGGACCGCTCAACGCCTTTGGCAGCGAGGCGCAGAAGCATCGCTTTCTCGAGCCGCTGGCCAGCGGCCGACGCGATTGGCTGTCTGGCGCTGACGGAGCCGGGCGCAGGGTCGGATCTCGCTGGCGGCGTGCGCACTTTCGCCGAGCGGCGCGGCGGGGAATGGGTCATCAACGGCAGCAAGATGTGGCTGACCAACGGGGCGGAGGCTGAAACGGCCATCCTGCTTTGCCGCACTGACCGCACGGGTGGCAGCCGCAGCCTGAGCCAGATCATCGCGCCTACTAAAACGCCGGGCATCAGCTTTGGCAAGCCGGAGCGCAAGATGGGGCTCAACGGCAGCCACACCTACGCGGTCAGCCTGGAGGATGTGCGCGTGCCGGAGGAGAACGTGTCTGGGCGCGGTAGGTCGCGGCCTGCAACAGACGCTGGAGGTGCTGGACGGCGGGCGGATCGGCATCGGCGCGCTGAGCGTCGGGCTGGCGCAGGCGGCCTACGAGGCGGCCATGAGCTACGCCCAGGAACGCACCACCTTCGGCGCGCCGCTGACGCAGCATCAGGCGATCCAGTTCAAGATTGCCGACATGGCGACGCAGATCGACGCGGCGCGGCTGATGGTCTGGCGGGCTGCCTGGCTGCGCGATCAGGGTCAGCCTTACACGCTGGAAGCGGCGCAGGCCAAGTTGTTCGCCACGGAGATCGCTGAAAGGGTCTGCTACGAAGCGATCCAGATCCATGGCGGCTATGGCTACAGCCGCGAGTATCCGGTGGAGCGGATCTATCGCGACAACCGCCTGATGGCTATCGGCGAGGGCACCAGCGAGATCCAGCGGCTGGTGATTGCGCGGCGGGTGCTGGGCCTATAAGCCGCGCGGATGTTTGTGACTACGTGTCGGGCTCGCCAGGCGGCGCATCAGCGCCGTCATTAGCGACCGGTTGCGCTGCTGTCAGATGTTCGACGCGGGCTGTCAGCCTTTCCAGCTTGTTCATCAGCGCTTCGTAATCAGCGTGGGAAATCCCAGGATCAGACGGCTGGTCGATGCTTGATTGTGGTCTCAGGAACCAATGGGCGAAGTAGCTGGTCAGCACTGTGAACAAGCCTACCCCCGCTACCATGACCAGGACAGCGATCAGTCGCCCGGCGGTTGTGACAGGATACTGGTCACCGTAGCCAACGGTTGCCACGGTCACCAAGGCCCACCAGATGGCGTCATTGGCATCGACGATGTTGGCGCTGGTTGACTTTGCTTCGGCGCCGAGTATCAACGTGCTGCCAAGTTCCAGCACGATAATGACAAAGAATATGGCAATGAGCAGGGTACTCTGTGCCCGGCGCATGACGACCACCTTGCCCATTGCCTCAATATCTTGGCGCTGGAGGTTCCTCAACATCCGATAGCTTGTTGCCAGACGCACAAGAATGATAAAGGGGATCGGCAGGCTTCCAAGCAGAATAAGCCAGAAGCCGATCTGGTGTTCCAAGATGCGGTGTCTGCGGAACCGCACCAGTCGCCGCACCGCATCCGCAATCAGTACAAGGCTGATGAGCAGGAAGAAAACGATGATTACGGATCGTTGCGGTTCCTCAAGCAGGACGATCAGCAGCGAGTTGACGATCTGTAGCAGCGCCAAGCCGATGATGAAGAACTGGTAGTTGGTGTCAACGATCAGTTCCTCTTCTTCGGACTGGAAAGTGCTTTTGTCTGGTGCAGGTGTCGTCGGTGCGGTTGTCATCAAGCCTCCTTAATTCCAGTCGTTAGCCAGGTCCGCCTATTGTAGCGCCGTGGGGATAGCGGGGCAAGTCAACGCCATGATGTTGTCGCGCACAGGGAGTTGACACAGGGTGTCTATTGTGTTAATATTTGTCCGTACAACTGGACAACCGTACCAATTGATGAATCTGACGGCCCTCTTGTGAACTACACCACCGCCGAGTCAACCAACACACGGATCGATCGCCATAGCGGTCTGCCGTTCTATCTTCAGATCGCCGAACAACTGCGTGCCAGAATTCGTCGCCGGCAGCCTGCGTCCGGGCGACGCCTTGCCCACTGAATTCGACCTGAAAGACCAGTACGGCGTTAGCCGCGCCACAGTGCGGCAGGCGCTGGACACGCTGGAGCGCGACGGCTTGATCTACCGAGAGCAGGGCCGCGGCACGTTCGTCGCCCATCCTGCGGTCGAGCAGGCGCTGACGCGCGTGGTCAGCTTCACCGAGGACATGCGCAGCCGCGGCTTTGCGCCGGGGACACGCGTGCTGTCGGCGGAACTGACGCCAGCATCCGCTGAACTGGCCGACCGGCTGAGCGTGCAGCCAGGCGAGGAACTGGCGCGCATCCAGCGGCTGCGGCTGGCCGACGGCGAGCCGATGAGCATCGAGGTGTCGCATCTCGTGCATGGCGCCTGCCCCGGCATTCTGCAGCACGACTACGCCGACCCAGCCGCTGCGTGAGATGCTGGAGCGGGATTACGACATCCGCATTACCAGCGCGACGCAGGCGATTCAAGCGATCAACGCCAGCCGTGAAATGGCCGACGTACTGGGCGTCAAGCGCGGCGCGGCCTTGCTGTTCATCGAGCGCGTCTCGCATTCGCAATATGCAGTACCCATCGAGCTGCTGCAAATCTATCACCGCGGCGACCGCTACGTCCTGCACAACGAGCTGCGCGGGTAGCGGACGGTAGACGGTGATACGGTGAGCAGTAACCGGAAGTCAGAGATCAGAAGTCAGAGGACAGCAGGTCGCGAAGGGAAGCCAGGCAGCAGTACCGGGAATGGCAAGTACCGTATCTGGTCACCCTGTCACCCACTCACCCACTCACCCTGTCATCTTGTCATCCGAAAGGAAACCCACCATGCGCGAACTCAAAGTCTCCTGCGGCATCTGGTTCCTGGGCGCGACCAGCGACCGCTTTGTCAAGCAGGGCTACCGGCCCGATCTGAGCATCCCTGATCGCTTCAAGCTGGCTGCTTCGGTGGAAGGTGTCGGCGGGCTGGAGATGCACTATCCCACCGAGGTCACCGACGCCAACTACCACGACCTGAAATCGCTGGCCAACGACCTGGGCATGGAGATCGTCCAGTTCTGTCCGCATCTGTGGGTCGATCCCAAGTTCAAGTTCGGCCAGTTCACCAACTCCGATCCGAAGCTGCGCCAGCAGGCCCTCGATCTGTGCCAAGCGCACCACCGACATCGCCCAGCACATGGAAGCGCACGTCATGGTCTACTGGCCAGCGCAGGATGGCTACGACTATCCCTTCCAGATCGACCATCGCAAGGCGCTGGACTGGCTGGTGGAGAACCTGGCTGCCTGGTGCGACTACAACCCGCAGCAGAAGATCGTGGTCGAGTACAAGGCCTGGGAGCCGCGCTCGCGCATCCTGCTGCCGACCATCGGCCACTGCATGACCATCGTCAACGAGATCAACCGCCCCAACTTCGGCGTCAATATCGACGTCGGCCACGCGTTCATCATGAAGGAAAACCTGGCCGAGTCGATCGCGCTCTGCAGCCGCTACGGCAAGCTGTTCCACACCCACTGGAACGACAACTGGAAGCTGTTCGACGACGACCTGATCGTGGGCACGGTCAACCTGTGGGAGACGCTGGAGGCGCTCTTCTGGCTGGACGAATGGGGCTATGACGGCTGGTTCGGTCTCGACCTCTTCCCCTACCGCGAGGATCCCGGCCCAGGTCGTCGAACGAGACGATCCGCAACCTCAAGTTCGGCTACGAGCTGCTTGGACCGGGTGCCGCGCGACGAGTTGCGGGCCTGCATGCACAACTACGACGCGATCCGCATCTCGCAGTTGATGCGGCAGATGCTGGGCGGGTCGTAGATGACACACCATGCAGACCTGCACATCACCCTTAGCGACCTACTCATCGACATGTTCCCGGCCGAGATTGGGCGGCGGCTGGCCGAGGTCAGCGCGTTCTATCCCAAGCCGGGCGGTGCGTCGGCTAACGTCGCGGTGGCAGCGCAGCGGCTGGGCGTGGAGACCGCGTTCATCGGCAAGGTGGGCGACGACGCCTTCGGGCATCACCTCATCGATGTGATGCGCGGCGAAGGGGTCGAGACGCGCGGCATCCGACTGGATCGACGAGGCCCGCACGACCATGGCAGTCATCGCTCTGCCGACCGAACACGACGCCGAGTTCGTCTTCTACCGCAACCCCGGCGCGGATCAGCGGCTGCTGCCGGAGGAACTGGACCGCGAGCTGCTGGCAACCGGGCGGGCGTTGCACGTCGGCTCGCTGAGCCTGACCGACGAACCCAGCCGCAGCGCAGCCTTCGAGGCTGTGCGGCTCGCGCGTGCCAGCGGAGCGCTGATCTCCTTCGATGTCAACTATCGGCCCAGCCTCTGGCAGTCGCCAGCCGCGGCGCTGGCGCAGTACCACGTCCTGATCCCACAGGTTGATGTGCTGAAGGTCAACGAAGTCGAGTTGGAGATGCTGGCGGGTGGTCGCTGGTCCACTGCCGGCGGTCAACTGACTATCGAAGAAGCGGTTGACGAACTGCTGCGCAGCGGTCCGTCACTGGTAGTGGTGACGCTGGGCCGGCAGGGCAGCTACTTCCGATCCGCGGCGGGCGGGGAGACGGTGCCGGGATTCCAGGTCGCGACGGTCGACGCGGTCGGCTGCGGTGATGCCTTCGTCGCCGGTGTGCTGGCGCAGCTTCTGGCGGTGGGCGACTGGCGCAGCCAACTCACAGTCGAGCAACTGCGCGCCGCGTTGCGCTACGCCAACGCCGTCGGCGCACTGACCGCCACCAAACGGGGCGCCATTCCTGCCATGCCTATCGCTGCCGAAGTTGACGCGTTTCTGGTGGAGCAATCCACCACGATAGGCGTTTCGTAGACGCATCCTAACTATCACGTTGAGGACGATTTATGACTGACAATTCTTTGGAGCATGACTAGCGACCTTGGCGAGGTCGCCCGCCAGCTTCGGCTGGACATTCTCGACAGCACCACCAAGGCCGGATCGGGCCATCCCTCCAGCTCCTGGTCAGCCGTCGAGATCTGCACGGCGCTCTACTTCGGCGGCGTGCTGCGCTACCGGGCTGACGAACCGTGGTGGCCGGCGCGTGACCGCTTCATCATGAGCAAGGGCCACGCCGCGCCGCTGCTCTACGCAGTGCTGGCGCGCGCCGGCTACTTCGACCGCGAGCTGCTGTGGACGCTGCGCCAAATCGACAGTCCGGTGCAGGGTCACCCGATCCACGGTCTGCTGCCGGGAGTCGAGGCGACCACGGGCTCGCTGGGACAGGGCCTGTCGCTGGGCATCGGCCACGTGCTGGGCGGCCGGCTGAACGGGCTGGCCTACCGCGTCTACGTGCTGCTGGGCGACGGCGAATGCGAGGCGGGTCAGATCTGGGAGGCTGCCATGGCCGCGGCGCATTTCGGCGCCGGCAACCTGACGGCGATCCTCGACTACAACAAGTTCCAGGAGACCGGCCCGATCGCGCGCGAGATGGGCCTCGAGCCGCTGGCTGACAAGTGGCGCAGCTTCGGCTGGCACGTCGACGAGGTGGACGGCCACGACATCGGCGCGATCATCGCCAAACTGCGCACCTTCCCGGCCCGGCCCGACCAGCCATCGATCCTGATCGCCCACACGGTCAAAGGCAAGGGCGTCTCCTTTGTCGAGACCGACTTCACCTGGCACGGCCGCGCCTTGCCGCCTGCTTTGGCTGAGCAGGCACGGGTTGAGATTCTGCAAGGAGCACCGGTGTCATGAAAGGGATACCAGTCACGGTTCACACAATACGCAACACGCATTACGCTTTCCAGGAGGTCTCCCATGCAACTCGGTAGCAAAGCAGGCTACGCGCCAGCCACCATGCCTCTGCGCAACGTCTTCGGCGAGGCGCTGCTGGATGTCGCGACCGACAACCCGCGCGTCGTCGTGCTGGATGGCGACCTGGGCAACTCGACCATGGCTGAGACCGTGCGCAAGGCGTATCCAGAGCGCTTTTTCAACCTTGGCATCGCCGAGAGCAACCTGGTGGGCGTAGGCGCCGGGCTGGCGGCCTGCGGGCTGATCCCCTGGATCACCAGCTTCTCCTCGTTCCTGCTCTGCAACGCCTACGACCAGATCCGTCTGGCCATCGCGCTGTCCAACATCAACGCCAAGGTGCTGGGCAGTCACGGCGGGATCACGCTGGGCAAGGACGGCCCGACACAGATGGGCATCGAGGATTTCGCGCTGGTGGGCGGTCTGCCGACCTTCACCATGCTGGTGCCCAGCGACCCGGTGTCGATGCGGGCGCTGGTGCGAGCTGGCCACCGACTATCGTCGGCCCGGTGTGGCTGCGCTCCAGCCGCGTGGCGCTGCCCGTCATCTACGCTGAGGACGAGGACTTCGCGATCGGCAAGGCCAAGGTCGTCCGGCAGGGCAGCGATCTGGCCATCATCGCCTGCGGCATCATGGTCGCGGCGGCGCTGGACGCGGCTGCGACCTGGCTGACGAGGGAATCGAGGCGCGGGTGGTGGACCTGCTCAGCCTGCGCCCGCTGGACGAGGAGGCCATCGTCGCCGCAGCGCGCGACACCGGCGCGGTCGTCACCGCCGAGGAACACCTGCTCACCGGCGGCATGGGCAGCAACGTCGCGCGCGTCATCGCCGAGCATCATCCCGTGCCCGATGCGTTTCGTCGGCCTGGCCGACACCTACACCGAGTCCGCCGACCCCGCCGACCTGCTGATCAAGTATCACCTCACGGCTGAGGACATCGCCGCAGCGGCGCGTGCGGCGGTGGCGGCGAAGCGAGGATGAGGGAAAGCAGGGAAAAGGAGGAAATGAGGGAAATCCGAAGCATCTCAACGATTTCCGGCTTTCCCTTCTTTCCCTCATTTCCTTCCTTTCCCTGTCGACGAACGAGGTTGCATCATGCTCTTCGAAAAACTCCAACAACGTCAAGCGTCCGGCGCTCCCATCCGCATCGGCGCTCATGGCGCGGGGTGGATGGGCAGCGGGTTCGTGGCGCAGGTTGAGCACGTGGCTGGCATGGAGGTGTCTGTGCTGGCTGATGCTGACATCGTGCTGGCGCGCCAGGCGTTTGAGGCGGCCAACGTGGCTGCCGATGCCATCGTCGAATGCGGCGATCCTGGCCCGGCCATGGATGCCATCCGCGCCGGCAAGCGGGTGGTGACGGACGATCTCAGCCTGCTGGCGCGCGTCGACGCGGTGGACATCGTGACCGATGTGACGCCGTCGCCGGCCAGCGGCGCGGCGGTCGCATGGGCCGGCATCCAGCACGGCAAGGACGTGGTGCTGGTCAACATCGAGGCCGACGTCACCGTGGGGCGCATCCTCAAAAAGCTGGCTCGGGACGCTGGTGTGCTGTACAGCGTGTCGTCGGGCGACGAGCCGGGCTGCCTGATGGAACTGTGGGAGTACGTGCATCTGCTGGGCTTCGAGCCGATCGTCATCGGCAAGGGCAAGAACAACCCGCTGGATCCCAGCGCCACGCCTGACACGGTAGCCGAAGCAGCCCGCAAAGCCGGCAAGGACGCCTACCAGACCGCCAGCTACGTCGATGGCAGCAAGACCATGTTCGAGATGACCTGCGCGGCCAACGCGACCGGCTGCCTGCCGATGCGGCGCGGCATGGTCGGCCCCGACGCGACGCTGGACACGGTGACCGGCATCTTCTCGCTGGTCGAGGATGGCGGCATCGTGCCGCAGCCCCGGCGCGGTGGACTTCGTGCAGGGCAAGGCCATGGCCGGCGGCGTCTTCGTCACCTGCCGCGTGCACGACGCCGCGCATCGCCGACGACCTGAAGTATCTCAAGGTTGGCAACGGCAAATACTCGACCTTCTTCCGGCCCTACCACCTCTGGTTCATCGAGGCGCCCATCAGCTTCGCCGAGGCCTATTTCGACCGCAAAGTGACGCTGGCGCCGCTGGATCGCCCCGTGGCCGAGAGCATGGCCGTGGCCAAGCGCGATCTGCAAGCCGGGCGACCTGCTGGACGACTTCGGCGGCTACACCTTCTACGGCGTGATGGATCGGGCCGAGGTCGCCGCGACCTCAACGCCCTGCCGACCGGTCTGGCTCCCGGCGCGCGCGTCGTGCAGCCGGTTGCGGCCGGCGAGATCATCCGCTGGGACGATGTGGCGCTGGACGAGGCCAGCGATGTGGTGCAGGCTGCGGCGCTATGCAGGACGAACTTGAGTGAGCCGGGCAACCTAACCGAGGACGTGTCCGCAAGGTGCCAGTCACTTCTCGGAAAGTTCGCATCGGGGACTCGATCCCGGCAGGTGAGCTGTCACGTTGCGGAGCAAGCCGGACGACAATGCCGGCCCGTGTAGTTGACGAGCAGCTTTTCTATTTCCCTCATTTCCCTTGTTTCCCTTCCGCCTCCCATTCCTCTCTGAGAAAGGAGTCCTTCTCATGCGAATCGGTGTCTTTACTGCCCTTTGGGGCAATCTGAGTTTTGAAGCGGCGCTGGACAAGGCCGCGGCCGCCGGCGTCACGGCGGTGGAGATCGGCGCGGGCGGCTATCCTGGCAGCCCGCACTGTCCGGTGGACGACGTTGCTGGCCAGCGAGCAGGCGCGCACGGCGTATCTGGACGCGATCCATCGCCGCGGGCTGATGCTGAGCGCGTTGAGCATCCACGACAACCCGGTGCATCCTGATTCCGCCGTCGGCCGCGGCTGCGGATGTCACCTTCCAGAAGGCAGTGCGACTGGCCGCGCTGCTGGATGTTCCGGTGATCAACGCCTTTTCCGGGCTGCCAGCCGGCGCGCCGGGCGATGTTATGCCCAACTGGGTGACCTGCCCCTGGCCGCCCTACAATCTGGAGATGCTGGACTATCAGTGGAACCAGGTGACTATCCCGTACTGGACCAAAGCAGGTGCGTTCGCGGCGGAGCACGGCGTCAAGGTCGCGTTCGAGATGCACCCCGGTATGCTGGTCTACAACGTCGAGACGCTACTTAAGCTGCGCGCCGCTGTCGGTCCGGTGCTGGGCTGCAACTTCGATCCCAGCCACCTCTGGTGGAACGGCGTGGATCCCGTGGCAGCCATCCGGGCGCTGGGCGACGCCATCTTCCACGTTCACGGCAAGGATGTGATGGTGGATCACCTCAACGTGGCGGTCAACGGCTGCAACGACAACAAGCCCTATGGCGAGATCGCCGCAGCGCGCCTGGACCTTCCGCAGCATCGGCTACGGCCACGACGCCAAGGCCTGGAAGGACATCGTCAGCGCGCTGCGGCTGGTGGGCTATGACTACGTCATCTCCATCGAGCACGAGGACGCCATGATGTCGCAGGCCGAGGGGCTGGCCAAGGGCGTGGCGCTGCTCAGGGAAGCAGGCATCTCCGAATCGGCCGGCGAAATGTTCTGGGCGTAGCGGCAGCGGAGGCGGATCCTTCGGTAGCGGTGTAAGGCATGATTCCAATTTGACAGCCAAATCGACTTCGGTATAATAGCGCCATACGATCAGTATACAGGTTGCATATCCCGCCAGTCAGCCGGGATTCTTCGTCCCCCGCAGTAGTTGGACCGTGTCAATCGTTGCAGTGTTGCATCGGAAAGTCGCAAGACAAGAACATGGAAGTTCAGTCAAGCACGCCATCCCTCGTTGCCACTATCGATCTCGACACCGCTGACTCCCGCTGTACTCCTTCGAGACCTGGCCTATGATCAGATCAAGGCTGCTATTCGCCTTGGTCAGGTGTCAGCCGGCCAACCCCTTGCAGAAACCCGTCTTTCCAAACAACTGGGTATCAGCCGGACGCCGGTCCGCGAGGCGTTACAACTCCTCTGCCAGGAGGGCCTCGTCCAGGTGATCCCCGGTCGAGCCGTTACCGTTGCCGCTCCGTCGCTACACGACGTGATGGATGCCATTCACGTTCGCTTCCTCATCGAGCCGGAAGTTGCCCGGCTGGCTGCCAAGCACATCAGCGACTCGCCTGCTGGAAAGCCTGCTGCAAGCGCAGCAAGGTCTTGACACTGCCATCGAAACTCGGTGATCGCCCCGCGTGGTCACGCTCCGACAACATCTATCACGAGACGATCAGCGCCGCCTGTTCGAACCAGTTGCTGGCCGATCTGGCGCTGCAAATGCGCAACCGCGTTTCTTATCTGTCCATCGACGCGCAAGGCAACTGGCAACGGCTGGTGATCTGCACGACAGAACACCGGCACGTTGTCGAGGCTATCGCGCGCCATGACTCCGAAGAAGCTGCTCGACTGATGCGCCAGCACATCGAGGCATATCGTGAGAGCATCATCCGCAGGTTGAGCCATCCGTTGAGGCCTCCAGGGATTCGAAATCTCTGGCTGAGGCATACAGCGCCCTCAGGCGCTGGGATCCAGCCGCTGAGGCGGTTTGGTACTTTTAGCCGGTGAATTCCATTCACTGTGACAGCCGATAAGGAGGTGGTCAACAAACACCCGTCAAATCACTTTCTGACCCGACAAATCGCTTGTTCGAAACCCTCAATTACTCTCAAGGAGGAGTACACATGTCTCGCAAATTGCTACTGCCGTTTCTGTTGATCGCCGCTATGCTGGTACTGGCGGCCTGCCCTGCGGCTACGCCGGCCCCTGCTCCGGCGGAACCGGCTGCACCGGCTGAACAGCCCGCTGCTGACTACTGAAGCAGCCTGCCGAGGCGCCTGCCGCTGATGCGTCGGGTGTCGAGGAACTCAACATCCTCTGGGCGCAGTGGGACCCGGCCGACTACCTGCAGCAGATCGGCAACATGTACGAAGAAGAGACCGGCATCAAGGTCAACATCATCCAGGAACCCTGGGGCTCCTTCTGCGACCTGTTCGTCACCGAGATGGCCGCCCAGGGCGACACCTGGGACATGGTCGTCGGCGACAGCCAGTGGCTGGGCCAGATGACCACCCAAGGCCACTATCTGGACATGACCGAATTCCTGACCGAAACCGGTCTGAAGGACACGGTCGTACCGGCCACCCTGACCTACTACGGCGAATATCCCACCGGCTCCGGCACCTACTGGGCCTATCCCACCGAAGGTGACGCCGACGGCTTGGCCTATCGCAAGGACCTGTTCGAGGATCCGGACGAGATGGCGGCCTTCGAGGCCGAGTACGGCTATCCGCTGGCCGTGCCCGAGACCTACGAGCAGTTCATGGACATCGCCAAGTTCTTCACCCGCCCGGACGACGGTCTCTACGGTGTGGCCATCTACACCCAGAAGGACTACGATGCCATGACCATGGGCGTCGAGAACACCATGTTCCCCTTGGGCGCCGACTGGAAAGACGCAGAACAACAACGTCCATGGGCGTGGTCAACTCGCCCGAGGCCGTCGCAGCGCTGCAGTACTACAGGGATCTGTACGACTGCTGCCAGGCGCCTGGCCTGAGCAACGCCTTCTTCGCTGAAGTCAACGATGCGATGATCGGCGGCCAGGCCGCCATGGGCATGAACTACTTCGCCTTCTTCCCGGCGCTGGTCAATCCGGGCACCAATCCTGACTACTACGACAAGATGGGCTTCTTCGCCAATCCTGCCGGCCCGACTGGCGAGCGCGGCGCGGCCTTGGGTGGTCAGGGCATCAGCGTCGTCTCGCTACATCAGCCCCGAGCGCCAGCAGGCGGCGCTGGACTTCATCGAGTGGTTCGGCCAGGACGACGTCCAGGCCAAGTGGGCTGAGGTCGGCGGCTACACCAGCAACCAGGCGGTGTTCGAGTCCGAGGAATTCCTGAATGCGACGCCGTACAACCGGGCCTTTGCCGAGACGATGACCTTCGTCAAGGACTTCTGGAACATCCCGATCTTCGGCCAGCTGCTGGAGGTTTCCCAGCGCGAGTTCAGCAGCTTCATCGTCGAGGGTGAGGGCACGGCTCAGGAGACGATGGACAACATCGCTGCAGAGCACGACAAGATCCTCACGAGAAGCGGCTACATCACTCAGTAACAGCCTGCTTCACAGATGAATGCCGGGGGCTGGTCCGCATCTTCCGTGACCGGGCCAGCCCGCGATCGCCACGTTTGTCCGCCACGACCGTCAACGAGCGAAACCCGACCACCATGAGCGCAGTCCAGACGCAGGCGTCGCACGAGCAACGTTCAACCAGAAGAAGCGGCGGCGCGGACTCAGCGACAGGGCCATCGTCAACCTCTTCATCTGGCCAACGCTGGTCCTGCTGATCGCGTGGAACGTCTTCCCGCTCTTCTACA
Organism: uncultured Chloroflexia bacterium; assembly: GCA_963707275.1. GTDB lineage: Bacteria > Chloroflexota > Anaerolineae > JAAEKA01 > JAAEKA01 > JACKBK01. The sequence goes on along the minus strand of CAVPPH010000010.1, from coordinate 121,297 downwards.
GCCTGTTCCTGTCCTTTACCGACTACTCGGCCATTGCCCGCAAACCACCGGTTTGGATTGGCCTTGAAAACTACGCAGGACATCCTCAACAACCCGCAGATGTGGAAGTACTTCGCCACCACCGGTCGCTACGCGCTGGTTACGGTGGGCATGCAGACGCTGCTGGGGTTCGGTCTGGCGATGCTGGTGCGCGAGAAGTTCAAGGGCAGCGGCTCTGGTCACCACCCTGATCCTGATCCCGATGATGCTTTCGCCGGTGGTGGTTGGGCTGTTCTGGAAGCTGATGTACAACCCAGCCTTTGGCTTCTTCAACTACCTGTCTGCGGCTTCGACAGCCCGGTCAGGCGCCAGACATGCTGGCCGGCCGCTTTGCCAACGTACGCCGGTGCCCAACCTGGCGCTCTGGGCCGTCGTGCTGGTGGACATCTGGATGTGGACGCCCTTCGTGATGCTGCTCGTGCTGTCCGGTCTCAAGGCCATCCCCGACTATCTCTACGAGGCGGCCGTCATTGACCGGGCCAGTTCCTGGTTCCAGTTCTGGCGCATCACCGTGCCGCAGGTCATGCCGCTGCTGATGATCGCCGTGCTCTTCCGCACCATCGAAGCCTTCAAGGGCTTCGACCTGGTGATGGGCATGACCGGCGGCGGGCCGGGCGACCAGACCGAGCTGATTGCGGTCAATCTGTATCGGCAGGCGTTTCTGGGCCAGTGGCGCACCGGGCAGGCCAGCGCGCTGGCCTACATCATCCTGATCATCATCATCGCCATCAGCAACCTGTACATCCGTTATCTCAACAGAGCCAACGAGGAGGGCTGAGAACCATGTCAGATTTCTACGAAACAGGCCCCAGCAAAGCCGGTCACAGAATCGATCCGGGTGGACAAGGTCAGCCCGACGGCGCGCCGGGATGCACAACATGCGGGCGCTGATCGTCATCGTCCTGGTCGCATCTTCGTGCTGATTCCGATCTTGGTCATGATCGATGACCGCGTTCAAGACGCGTCCCGATGTCGTGTCAGTGCCGCCGAAGTTGATCTTCGAACCGACGCTGGAAGGTTTTGTCTTCCTGTTCACCGAACGGGCCATCGCTGCCGCCGAGCCGCATCACAGGAGTTGCAGGAAGCAGCCGAAACCGGCGAACTGAGCTCTGTTCGATCGCATCGCCCTGAAGAGCGGTCAGGAGATCACCGGACCCAGCGACTATGTCGGGCGCCTGAAGAACTCGCTGATCATCGCCGGGGTCTCGACCATTCTCTCGGTCGTGCTGGGCTTCTTTGCGGCCTATGCCTTCAGCCGGTTCAACGTGCCGGGCAAGGATGACCTGATGTTCTTCATCCTGAGTACGCGCATGTTGCCGGCGGTGGTGGTCACCATTCCCGCTCTTCCTGATGTACCGGCAGTTCGGCTTGCACGACACCCACATCGGCATGATCCTGCTTATACACCGTCTTCAACCTGTCGCTGTCGGTCTGGCTGCTCAAGGGTTTCATCGACGAGATACCGCATGGAATACGAGGAAGCGGCGCTGGTGGACGGCTACACCCGCATGCAGGCCTTCTTCAAGATCGTGCTGCCGCAGGCGATGACCGGCATCGCCGCCACGGCTGTCTTCTGCCTGATCTTCGCCTGGAACGAGTATGCCTTCGCGCTGATGCTGACCAGCGACACCGCGCGCACCGCGCCGCCCAGCATTGCCACCATGCTGGGGCGCGGCGGCATCGAGTGGTCGGCCATCGCCGCCGGCAGCCTGGGCTTCCTGATCCCGGTGGTCATCGTCGTCTTCCTGCTGCGCAACTACCTGCTGCGCGGCGTCACCTTCGGCGCCATCCGCCGCTAGCGAGACAGCAATCATGGCACAGATTGAACTTCAACAGGTCGAAAAGATGTTTGGCGACAAGTATGCCGTCAAGCCGATGGACCTGACCATCCACGACGGCGAATTTGTCTGCCTGCTGGGCCCGTCCGGCTGCGGCAAGACCACCACGCTGCGCATGATCTCCGGCCTGGAGACGGTCACCGGCGGCAAGATCCTGCTGGATGGCGAGAACGTCACCTGGCGGCATCCCAGCGAGCGCGACATCGCCTTTGTCTTCCAGTTCTACGCCCTCTACCCGCACATGACCGTGCGCGACAACATCGCCTTTCCGCTGCAAGCCGAGGGCATGAACAAAGACGACTGATCGAGCAGCGGGTCGGCGAAGTGGTCGACATCCTGCGCATCGAGCACCTGCTCAAATGCAAGCCGGGCAAGCTGAGCGGCGGCGACCAGCAGCGTGTGGCCCTGGCCCGCGCGCTGGTGCGCCGCCCGGCCGCCTTTCTGATGGACGAGCCGCTGGGCGCGCTGGACGCCGAACTGCGCGAGATCGATGCGCGCCGAAATCAAGGCGCTGCACATCGCGCAGAACGCGACCACCGTCTACGTCACCCACGACCAGGTCGAGGCCATGGCCATGAGCGACCGCATCGTGGTGATGTCCGACGCCGAGGTGCAGCAGGTGGGCACGCCGGCCGAGGTCTACTACGACCCGGCCAACCTCTTCGTGGCCCGCTTCATCGGCAGCCCCGGCATGAACCTGCTCAAGGGCCAGCTTGACGGCGATGTGCGTCCGCTTCCTGGGCAGACAGACACCATGCCCGTGCCCGCCGCGCTATCGACGTCCGCTGCTGGCCGACGCTGGACGGCAGACGAGACGTGATCGTCGGCTTCCGGCCCGAAGCGGCCAGCGATCAGCGACGACGGTGCCATGCTGGCGGCGAGGTCTACGCAGTGGACATGCACGGCGCCTACAAGCTGCTGCACGTCAAGCTGTCGGCAACGATCCGACACCGGTGAGCGAAACATCGTCCATCTGCGCGCCGACCGGATGGCTTCCTATCCCATCGGCACGCAACGTGCGCTTCGACGTCGATCCGGCGATGGTGCGCTTCTTCGATCCCAGCGGCAAGCACCGCTACGCAGGCCGATGCCGCGCCAGGAGGCTGGGCGACTGCAGCATGAGCAGCGTCGAACTTCAGCAACATCACCAAACGCTTCAAGGACGTCACGGCGCTGGACGATGTCTCCTTCACGGTACGCGACCGCGAGTTCTTCGTGCTGCTGGGGCCGACCGGCGCTGGCAAGACCACCACCCTGCGCATCATCGCCGCGTTGCTGCAAGCAGGACGAGGGCAGCGTGCTCTTCGACGGCGAGCCGGTGGACGAGCTGGACGCCGGCCGACCGCGATGTGGCCTTTGTCTTCCAGCAGTACTCGCTCTACCCGACGATGACGGTCTACGACAACCTGGCCTTTCCGCTGCGCTCGCCGCATGCGCAAGACGCCGGAGGCCGGAGATCAAGCAGCAGGTGCAGCACGTGGCCGAGATTCTGCGCATCAACCACCTGCTGGATCGCAAGACGGCCAAGCTGTCGGGCGGCGAGATGCAGCGCGTCTCGATCGGCCGGGCCATCGTGCGCCAGCCGCGCATCTTCCTGATGGACGAGCCGCTCTCCAACCTGGACGCCAAGCTGCGCGAAGCGCTGCGGGTCGAACTGCAGCACATGCAGAAGACGCAGGGCAACACCACCCTCTTCGTCACCCACGACCAGATCGAGGCGCTGACCATGGCCGACCGCATCGGCGTGCTGAACGAAGGGCGCCTCGTCCAGGTCGGCACGCCGGTCGATATCTACGACCGGCCGGCCACCACCTTTGTGGCGCAACTGGTCGGCATCGCCGCGCATCAACCTGCTGCAGGCCGAGCAGCGAGGACGGCACGATCTATCGTTGACGACAGTCGACTGCAGATGCCGGTGCCCGCTGGACGTGCCGCTGCCCGACAAGCTGCTGGTGGGCATTCGCCCGGAAGACATCTCAGCTCGATCCGGAGGGCCAGTTCGGCGGCACAGGTCGTCCTGACCGAACCGCTGGGCGTGGAGACCATCCTGCACATGCAATCCGGCGAGCAGACGCTGCTGAGCCTGGTTCCTGGCATGATCCACTTGCAGCGCGGCGACACCGTCCGCTTCAACATCCTGCAGACCGGTTGCATTTCTTCGACCTGACCGGCAAGCGGATTGGATGAGTTCGGAAAGACTTCAGAAGTCGCCGATCGGTTGTGATGACCGGCCTCCAACATTCAGACTAGCTCCACATTCGGCCTGGCGACTTCCGAAGTCTGGAGCAAGGAGTACAATCATGCATTTCGGTGTTAACACCTGGGTATGGACCTCACCGTTGACGACGGAGGAACTGGAAAAGCTGGCTCCGCACGTGGCCAGCCATGGGCTTCGACTGGATCGAGATGCCGCTGGAGAGCCTGGACGACCTGGACTACCGGCAGGGCGCAGCCATCATCCGGCGACCATGGCCTGGGCGTGAGTTGCTGCGCTGCGATGGGGCCGGATCGCGACCTGATCCATCCTGACCCTGCCATTCGCGACAGCGGCATGGCCTATGTGCGCGGCGCGATCGACGCCACGGCCGCGTTGGGCGGCACGAATCTGGTCGGGCCGCTTTACTCGGCCGTGGGCCGCACCTGGCAGCAGACGGCTGATGACCGGGCGAAGGATCTCGACCTGCTGGTGGAGAACCTGGGCAAGCTGGCAGCTTATGCCGGCGACAAGGGCGTCATGCTCTGTCTTGAGCCGCTCAACCGCTTCGAGACCAGCTTCATCAACCTGGCCAGTCAGGCGATCGAGGTCGTGGATCGGGTCGACCATCCCAACTGCCAGATCATGCTGGACACCTTCCACATGAACATCGAGGAGAAGTCGCTGGGCGATGCGATCCGCGCGGTCGGGCCGCGGCTGAAGCATCTGCACGCCTGCGAGAACGACCGCGGCGCGCCCGGCAGCGGCAACGTCGACTGGGCCGGCGTCCGGCAGGGCCTGACCGACATCGGCTACGACGGCCCGGTGGTCATCGAGTCGTTCACTGCCAAGGTCAAGAGCATCGCCCGCGCCGCCGCCATCTGGCGCGCGCTCGCCCCCACCCAGGATGACCTGGCGCGCGACGGCGTTGTATTTCTGAAGGGTTTGCTTCAGTAGTGAAATGATGCGTGAAACGTACACGACGCAATGCACGCCCAGAAACACGTACCACTTTCCCAAGGAGATTTCACCATGGCACGACCAGTCACACTATTCAGCGGCCAGTGGGCCGATCTGCCCTTTGATGTCCTCTGCGAGAAAGCCAAGTCGTTCGGCTACGACGGCGTGGAAATCGCCTGCTGGGGCGACCACTTCGACGTCGACAAGGCCCTGGAAGACGACAGCTACGTCCAGTCGCCGTTGGGACATCCTCAACAAGCATGGCCTGCAGTGCTTACGCCATCAGCAACCACCTGGTTGGCCAGGCGGTCTGCGACCGCATCGACGAGCGCCACAAGAGCATCCTGCCGCCGCGCATCTGGGGCGAGGTGCCCAGGATGGCGTGCGTGCCCGCGCGCGCCGAGGAAATGAAGAATACCGCCCGCGCCGCGGCCAAGTTCGGTGTCAAGGTCGTGCCCGGCTTCACCGGCTCGCCCATCTGGCACATGGTCTATTCCTTCCCGCCCAACCCGGCCGATTACCTGGAGAAGGGACTGGCCTTCTTCGCCGCAGATGTGGACACCGATCCTCGACGTGTTCCAGGAGGTCGGCGTCAAGTTCGCGCCTCGAGGTGCATCCCACCGAGATCGCCTTCGACGTTGCCAGCGCCGCAGAACGCGCTGAACGCGCTCGGCGGGCATCCGGCCTTTGGCTTCAACTATGACCCCAGCCACTTCGTCTACCAGAACGTCGACTACGTGGGCTTCATCCGCAAGTTTGCCGACCGCATCTTCCACGTCCACATGAAGGACGCCTATCTGGCGTCGCATCCGACCGAGGCCGGCGTCTTTGGCGGCCATCTCAACTTCGGCGACCACCGGCGCGCCTGGGACTTCCGCTCGCTGGGCCGCGGCTCCGTGAACTTCGAGGAGATTATCCGGGCGCTGAACGACATCGGCTACTGCGGGTCCGCTCTCGGTGGAGTGGGAAGATGGCAAGATGGACCGCGAGCACGGCGCGACCGAAGCGTGTGCATTCGTCAAGCGCCTGGACTTTCACGCCGTCAGCGCTGGCGTTCGATGCCGCGTTTGCCGTCCGATGACGCCAACTAAGGACATTCAAGCGTACGTCGAACGAGCGTAAGGAGGTTCACATGAGCGAAACAACTGGTTTCACCACCATGGCTGCCGGCGCCAGCCGAGGGCGACGCGCCTGAGATCGGTGTTGGCATGCTGGGCTATGCCTTCATGGGCAAGGCGCACAGCAATGCCATGAAGAAACTGCCCTACATGATGTATCCGCCGGTGGCGATTCCCAAGCTGGCGGCTATCTCTGGCCGCAACGAAGAGGCGGTGGCTGAGGCCGCCCGCCGCTACGGCTACCAGAAGTACTACACCGACTGGCGCGCGATGATCGAGGACCCGGACGTCCAACTGCTGGACAACGGCGGCCCCAACAACCTGCACGCCGATCCGTCGATCTACTGGCGGCGCAGCTTGGCAAGCATGTCCTGTGCGAAAAGCCGCTGGGCCGCACGGCCGAAGAGTCGAAGATGATGTGGGATGCGGTCGAAAAGGCCGGCGTCAAGCACATGGTGGCCTTCAACTACCGCTTCGTGCCCGCGGTGCGCCTGATCCGCAACCTGATCGACGAGGGCCGGCTGGGCCGCATCTATCACTGGCGCGCGATCTACCTGCAAGAGTGGATCATGCCGCACTACGGCACGCCCATGATCTGGCGACTGGACAAGGATGTGGCCGGCAGCGGCGCGCTGGGCGACCTGGGCGCGCACATCATCGACCTGGCGCACTATCTGGTCGGCGGCATCAAGCACCGTGGCCGGGCTGACCAAAACCTTTATCAAGGAACGCGCGACGGACGACGGCGGCACCGGCATCGTCGATGTGGATGACGCGTTCGCCGCGGCGGTCGAATTCGAGAACGGTGCGATCGGCACCTTCGAGGCGACCCGCTTCGCCGCCGGCCGCAAGAACTGCCAACTGCTTCGAGATCAACGGCGAGAAGGGTTCGGTGCGCTTCAACCTGGAACGGCTGAACGAGATCGAAGTCTTCTGGGTCGGGTCGACGAGCCGCAAGAGCACGCAGGGCTGGACCAACGTGCTGGTGTCCGAGGGCTACCATCCCTGGTGGGGCAACTGGTGGCCGCACGGCCATATCATCGGCTGGGAGCACACCTTTGTCCACGAGATCAACCATCTGCTGGACGCGATCGTCAACGACAAGCCGGTCGGTCCGCACGGCGCGACCTTCGAGGACGGCTACCGCTGCTCGGTGATCTGCGATGCTATCGTGGAGTCCAGCCGCAGCCGCCGCTTCGTGGACGTAACCTATTAGCCAACTACCTGCCTCTCCCATCCCCCGCCCCGCCTGACACCACCAGGCAGCCTCCCCTTTGCCCTGAGGCGCAGCGTTCCCTGACGCATGCGCGGCGCAAAGGGGAGGCAAGGCGAGGAAATCGGGCAGTACGACCAGCCAGTTTCTGACTGGAGGACCTGTTATGCGACGACCACATGTGCCCATCGCTTTGCCAATCGTAATCGTAGTGCTGTTGATCCTTGGCATCCTCGCCATGAATCTGATCCCGGCGGTTGTGCCGGAAGCGGTGCTTTCCAGCAACGTCCTGCTGAGCGCGATCCCGTTCATCCTGATTTTCGTCGCCATTCTGCTGACGTACATCATGTTGATCGTCATCGTGGCGACCGCGATCAACGACCTGGTGAACCCGCGGCTCTACAATTGGATTATGCGCATCATCATTGTCAGTATCATCATCGGCGTGCTGGGCATGTTCCAGGCGGTCGCCATGCCCTTCTACACTCACGGGTTTCAGTTGCTTTTCATCGCGACGCTTTCCTACATCCTGTGGAGCCACGTCCGGCCCGCCCGCGTTGTTGACACTCCGGTCAGCATGGAAGCTGCGGTCTGATATTTGCCCATGTCTCAACTTCTTCTTGGTATCGACGTTTCTACCACCGGCGCGAAGGCGCTGCTGATCGACGCTGCCGGCGCGGTCCTTGGCGTCGCCAACACGCCGTTGACGCTATCTACGCCCCGCCCGCTCTGGTCTGAGCAGGACCCTTACGAGTGGTGGGAAGGCGCGGCTGCCAGCGTGCGCCAGGTGCTGGCCGAAACGGGCACGGCAGCCGGCGACATCGCCGCCATTGGCCTGACCGGCCAGATGCACGGGCTGGTCCTGCTGGACGACACCGGCAAGGTGCTGCGGCCCGCAATGCTGTGGAACGATGGGCGCACCCAGGCCCAGTGTGACGAGATCCGCGCTCGCATCGGCCGCGAGCGACTGATCCAGATCACCGGCAACGACGCGCTGACCGGGTTTACCGCTCCCAAAATTCTGTGGGTGCAGGAGAACGAACCCGAAGTCTGGGCGCAGGCGCGGCACATCCTGCTGCCCAAGGACTACATTCGCTACCGGCTGACCGGCGACTACGCTGCCGACCGCGCGGGCGGCTCCGGCACGATCCTGTTCGACCTAAAGACACGCACCTGGTCCGCTGAGATGCTGGCGGCGCTGGACATTCCGGCGAGTATGCTGCCGCCTACCTTTGAAGGCCCGCAGGTCACAGGCGTCGTCAGCGCGGCCGCAGCCAGCGAAACGGGATTGCGCGCCGGCACGCCCGTTGTCGGCGGCGGCGGCGATCAGGCCGCGCAGGCCACCGGCGTCGGCGCGGTCGAGCCGGGCATCATCGCGCTGACCCTCGGCACGTCGGGCGTGGTCTTTGCAACTACCCCGTCCGCGTTGGTGGAACCGCAGGGCCGGCTACACGCTTTCTGCCACACTGTGCCCGACCGCTGGCACTTCATGGGCGTGATGCTGAGCGCGGCCGGCAGCTTGCAATGGCATCGCGACACGCTGGCCCCTGGCATGTCTTTTGATGATCTTGTCCAGCGAAGCCGCGGACATTGCGCCCGGCAGCGAGGGGCTGCTTTTCCTGCCCTACCTGACCGGCGAGCGCACGCCGCATCCCGATCCGCTGGCTCGCGCCGGCTGGGTCGGTCTGACGATCCGCCACAGCCGCGCCCACATGACGCGTGCCGTGCTGGAAGGCGTCGCGTTTGGCATCAAGGACAGCTTCACGCTGATCCAGGGCGCAGGTCTGGGCAACATCGAGCAGGTGCGCATCTCCGGCGGCGGCGCGCGCAGCCCACTCTGGCGGCAGATCATGGCCGACGTGTTGGGCGTCGAACTGGTCACAGTCAACACGACCGAAGGCGCGGCCTTTGGCGCGGCGCTGTGTGCGGCAGTCGGCGCGGGTCTGTACGTCAGCCTGCCGGAGGCTTGCCAGGCAGCTATTCAGGTCACTGGCCGTACCCAACCCTCCGACCAGGCGGCGATCTACGCCGAGCATTATCCGATCTACCAGTCGTTGTACCCGTCGCTGTCCGGCGCGTTTGCCGCGCTGGGTGCTTTGAGCGACGCTTCGTAACTGCTATCTTCTCATCGGTGTCTCCTCCTGTGGGTTTCCCGGCCTCTCCGTCCGCGGAGGGGCCGGGATGACATCGATCTCGCAGTGACAGTCATTTTCGGAAAGTGACTGTCATTTGCCCGACCACGCGAATCACAGACCATGCAAAAACACGACTACCGCTTTTCTTTCGGTCCCTGGAACATCCACGAAGGCGCTGATCCCTTCGGCCCGCCGGTGCGGCCCAGTGTTGCCTTTGGCGACAAAGCTGGCGACGCTGCAAGCAGTCTGGGATTCGACGCGATGCAGTTCCACGACGACGACGCGGTGCCCGATCTGGACAACGTGTCGCACGGCGAGATGCTGCGCCAGGCGCGGGCCATGCGCCAGATGCTGGACGGACGACGGCCTGGTGGCCGAGTTCGTCGCGCCCGCGTCTGTGGGAGCATCCCTGACTCATCGACGGCGCGTACACAGCCAACGACCCGGCGGCGCGCGCCTATGCCATCGAACGCTCCAAGAAGGCGGCTGACATCGGCCGCGAGCTGGGCAGCAACCTGATGGTGCTGTGGCTGGCGCGCGAGGGCACCTACATCCGCGAGGCCAAGGACGCGGTGCTGGCGACGCACCGGCTGCTGGAGGCCGTCAACACGCTGCTGGACTACGACCCGGCGCTGCGCATCGCCATCGAGCCGAAGCCCAACGAGCCGATGGACCTGGCCTACATCCCCACCATCGGCCACGCGCTGGCGCTGGGCATGCAGTCCAGCGATCCGGCGCGGGTCGGCGCGCTGGTGGAGTCGGCCCACGCGATCCTGGCCGGCCTGGACCCGGCCGACGAGATGAGCTTTGCCCTGGCCTTCGACAAGCTGTGGAGCGTGCATCTCAACGACCAGAACGGGCTGAAGTTCGACCAGGACAAGGTCGTTCGGCTCGGTCGATCTGCGGCGGGCCTTCAACCAGGTGCGGGTGCTGGACGAAAACCGCTTCTGGGAGAAGGGCATGGTCGGGCTGGACGTCAAGGCCATGCGCACCCAGCCGGCCGAGCTGGCCACCAAGCATCTGCGCAACAGCCTGCATGCCTTCCTGCGGCTGCTGGAGGTGGTCCGGTCGCTGGACCGGGCGCGGATGGACGAGCTGATCGCGGCCCGCGACTACGAAGAACTTGACTGGCTGATCGTCAACAGCCTGTTGGGATAACTGGAGAAATCATCGCATGAATCGAAACGAGTTTCGCACGAGATGATCCGCAGCGAGCTGGAGGATATCGTCGGCCAGCACTTCGTGTCTGTGGACGAGAGCGACAAACTGGTCTATTCCACCGACTGGTCGTGGATGCCGCAGATGTGGCTGGATCGCGGCCAGCCGCTGCCGACCCCCGACTACATCGTCCATCCCGGCTCCGCCGAGCAGATCGCCGAGATCATGGACATCGCCAACAAGTACCGCATTCCCGTGGTGCCGTGGGGCGGTGGATCGGGTACACAGGGCGGCGCGCTGCCGCTGTTCGGCGGCATCCTGCTGGACACCAAGCGGATGGACAAGATCATCGAGATCGACGAGGTGTCGCTCAAGGTCACGGCGCAGGCCGGCATCAACGGCGAGCAGCTGGAATGGGCGCTGCACGAAAAGGGGCTGATGCTGCCGCACTACGCGGCCGCGTCGCGCTGTGCGACGCTGGGCGGCTATCTGGCGCCACGCGGCACCGGCACGATCAGCACCAAGTACGGCAAGGCCGAGGACATGGTGCTCAACATGCAGATCGTGCTGCCGACCGGCGAGATCATCCGCACCGCCCCGGTGCCGCAGCACGCCGCCGGGCCGGACTGGCCGCGGCTGTTCCTGGGCGCGGAGGGCACCTTCGGCGTCATCACCGAGGCGACCATGCGGCTGGACTACCTGCCCGAGGCGCGGCTGCTGCGCGGCATTCTCTTCGACGACCTGAGCAAGGCGCTGGAGGCCGGCCGGCGATCATGACCCGCCGCCTGCATCCGTTCGTGATCCGCCTCTACGATCCCGAGTTCGACCCGCTCGCAGGTCAAGAAGGTGCTGGGCTGGACTACGAAGGCGCTTACATGGTGATGGGCTTCGACGGCGACCCGGACATCGCCGCGCTGCGAGGAGCAAAAGGCGCTGGCAATCTGCACCGGAGCTGGGCGGGCAGGACGTGGGGCGCGAGCCGGGCGAGGCGTGGTGGGAACACCGCTACGACTTCTACTACCCGCCGCTGAGCCTGCAAGCTGCCCTGGATGTACGGCACGACGGAGACCATCACCACCTACGACAAGATCGAGCCGCTCTACTGGGCGGTCAAGCGGGCCGTGGAAGAGGGCTTCCCCGAGTGGAACATCAAGTTCATCGCCCACTTCTCGCACTGGTTCCACTGGGGCGTGATGCTGCTACTCGCGCTTCATCATCGAGGAGCCGCCGGCCGACGCCGCAGGAGGCGCTGCAACTGCACAACCGCGTCTGGAACGCCGCCATGCAAGCCGTCATCGAAAACGGCGGCATGATCAACGAGCACCACGGCATCGGCCTGAAGCTGGGCCGCTACATGCGCCAGCAATACGGCGACGCCTGGCCCTTCATGTTGCGCCTGAAGAAGATGATCGATCCCAACGGCATCATGAACCCGGGCAAAGTAGGGTTCGGATTCTAGTGTGGTAGTTCGTTAGTGCGATAGTGCGGTAGTTTGTTAGTGCGCTCTACTACTCCACAACGAACGAACTAACGAACTAGCAAACTACCGAACTAACAAACTGCGCACCAACGAACAGGACAACGCATGACACTCGACAACGCCGTTCTGACCACCGACAACTGCCGCTACTGCCTGATGTGCCGGCATGTCTGCCCCGTTGGCCACGTGACGCGGCTGGAGACGCTCACGCCGCACGGCTGGGGGCTGCTCATCTCCTCCGGGCAGCGCGGGCTGATCGACTGGACCGACAGCGCGGTGGACAAGCTGTACACCTGCGCCGACTGCGGCACCTGCCAGTCGCACTGTGTCACCGACCAGCCGCTGCCGGCGGCCATTGCCTCTGGCCCGCGCTGAGGTCGCTGGAACTGGGTCTGGCGCCGGTCAGCCTCTATCGCGCTCAATGAGGCAGTTAGCCGCTGGGGCAATCCCTACGTGGAGCAGGAGCCGGACGCGGTGGCCGGCACTGGCGAGTACGCGCTGTTTGTCGGCGACGAGGCGCGCTACTCTGTGGCCGGACGGCGTTGCACGGCCGCGCTGACGCTGCTCGCGCGCGGTCGGCATCGACCCGGTGCTGATCGGCGCGGGACGCAACAGTGGCTACCTGCCCAGCTCGCTGGGCTTCCCGGAGACGGCGCGCAGGCTGGCCGAGGCCAACCTGGCCGACCTGCACGCCAGCCAGGCCAGCACGCTGCTGACGCTCAATCCCGGCGACGCCTACGCCTTCCGCCAGCTCTACGACGAGCGGCTGGGCATCGACTGTCCCGGCCGACGTCGAGGTCAAGGAAGTGACGACGCTGCTGGCCGAGCGCGCTGGACGCGGCGACACTGACCCTGCGTCGCGCAGCGGCGGCCCGCCCTACGCCTACGTCGATCCGGCGCACACGGTGCGCGTCGACGGGCCGTGACGCCGCGCCGCGCCAGTTGCTGGCAGCCGTGATGCCCGCGCCGGCTGCTGGAGCTTTTCTGGCGGCGCGAGCGCTCCCATCCCGCCGGCAGCACCTCGCTGCGTTTCGCCAACCCGATGATCGCCGAGCACCTGACCTATGCTCGCCTGGGCGACGCCCGCGCAGGTCGGCGCGCAGGTGCTGATCTGCGAAGACGCCGGCACGCTGAATGCTGCTGTCGTCCAAGGCGCCGCGTTTCGGCCTGACCATTCGCGGTCTGTACGAACTGCTGGCCGAACATCTGGCCTGATCAACCGTTTACGAATTCACCAATTTACCAATCAACCAAACCACAGGAGACAACACACCATGCATCTTTCCATGCACAACTGGATGCGCGCCGAGCCAATCGAGGTCACCATCGCGCGGCTGGCCAAGTACGGCTACAAGAGCATCGAGATCAGCGGCGAGCCGGAGAAGTACGACACCAAGGAAGTGCGCCGGCTGCTCAAGGACATACGGTCTGAGCTGCTGGGGCTCGGTGACGCTTGATGTTCCCCGGCCTCTGCTTCCCCTCGGCGGACGAAGCGACCCGCGCCCGCACGGTCAAGTACGTCAAGGACTGCATCACCATGGTCAAGGAACTGGACGGCCAGGAGATGACCATCGTGCCCGGCACCGTCGGCAAGGTCAACCCCGACTCGACGCCGGAGAAGGAGTGGGACTGGGCAGTGGAAGGGCTGAAGGAAGTCTACGACCATGGCCAGAAGGCTGGCGTGCGCCTGGCGCTGGAGCCGCTCAACCGCTTCGAGACCTACTTCGTCAGCCGGGCCGACCAGGCGCTGGCGCTGGCCGAGGCGGTCGGCCCCGACTGCGGCGTCTGCCTCGACACCTTCCACCTCAACATCGAAGAGGCCGACATGCTGGCGTCGATCCGCCGGGCCGGCAGCCGGCTGGTCGACTTCCACGTCGCCGACAACAACCGCCTGGCCTGCGGCATGGGCGCGCTCAACTGGACGGCCATCGTGCGCACGCTCAAGGACATCGGCTACGACGGCGCGCTGACCGTCGAGTTCGTCGCTCCGATCGACCGCACGCCGGCCAACCCGTTCCCGGATGCCATCGAGCAGCACCCGGTCAACATCAGCGCCGAACAGCTCAAGTTCATCGAGGACCACGGCTCCAGCCTGCTCAGCGAGACGTTCTACGACTATCTGGTAGGTCGCTGCGCCGCGGTGCTGCTGCCGTTGATCTAGTGGGTACTGGGGTCTAGGGACGTAGGGACTGGAGAGCCATCCAATTTTCGGGCTCCAGCCCCCAGACCCCAGGCCCCACCCCCCAGGCCCCACTCATGGGAAAAAACGTCGTCGTCATCGGCACCCTGGACACCAAGGGGCCGGAGATCGCCTATCTGCGCGACCGGTTGCAGGCGCTGGGACTGACCACCACCGTGGTCGATTCGGGCATCCTGGGCGAGCCGCTGGGCATCACGCCGGACATCAGCCGGGCGGAAGCGGCCGCTGTACTGGCGGCACGACCATCGACGCGCTGCGCAACGCCGGCAGCCGCGGCAAGGCGGTGCACGGGATGCGCGAGGCGCTCACAGTGCTGGTGCGCCAGCTCTATGCCGCAGGCCGGCTGGACGCGATCGTCAGCATGGGCGGCGCCGAGGGCGCGGTGATGGGCGCGGCGGCGATGATGGTGCTGCCGGTCGGCGTGCCCAAGGTGCTGGTGTCGCCCATCGCGTCGGGCAAGCACTACTTCGATCCGCTGGTCGGCACCAGCGACATCATGGTCGTCCACTCGATCGTGGACATCCTGGGCCTGAACCCCATCGCGACCACGGTCTACGACAACGTGGCGGCCGCGCTGGCCGGGCTGGTGGAGCATGGCCACGTCCTGCCGCCGCCGCAGCCGGGCGACCGCTACGTGGCGGTGACCATGCTGGGCAACACGACCAGGGCCGTGATGGCGCTCAAGGATCGGCTGGCTGAGGCCGGCTACGAGGCGGTGATCTTCCACTCCAACGGCGTCGGCGGGCCGGCCATGGAGGAGCTGGCCGAAGCGGGCCAGTTCGTCGGCGTCATCGACTTCACCACCAACGAGACCTACGACCCGATGACCGGCGGCATCCACGACGGCGGGCCGGACCGGCTGAAGCGGGTCGGCCTGCTGGGCCTGCCGCAGGTGGTCGTGCCGGGCTGCATCGACTTCAGCGTCTTCCACGCCGGTGCGATCCCCGACGCGCTCAAGGGCCGCCCCGTCTACGACCACAACCCGGAGTACACGCTGGTGCGCGCGACGCACGACGAGATGGTCGCGCTGGGCCATCTCTTTGCCGAACGGCTCAACCTGGCGCAGGGGCCGGTCGTGATCGCCGTGCCGACTGAGGGCCTGTCGATCCCCAACGTGCCGGGCGGCGTCTTCTGGGACCCAGAGGCCGACCGCGCCTTCCTCGACACCCTGCGCAGCGAGATCCGCGCCGACATCCCGGTGCTGACCTATCCGCGTCACGTCAACGATCCGGCGTTTGGGGTCGAGGTGGCGGAGTTGTTTATCGAAATGATGCGTGAAACGTGAAGCGTGAAGCGTGACTTTCGAAGGCGCTGCCGTGTTCGGCGTTGGCATATTTTGGCCAATCGTGTACAATATTGATTGATCGATCAATTGATCATTATTGTATGTTCAGGAGGCATTTCAATGACACTCAATACCGTTACGGCCACCGATGCTCGTGTTCATTTCGGCGAGCTGCTGCAACGTATCGTTCAAAACGACGAAGCGGTGCTGGTTGAACGTTCTGGCAAACCTGTTGTGGTAATCATGCCGGTTGAACAGTACGATCGAATGCGTACACAAGAATATGAGCCGGATTGGAGAGACCTGCTAAAGGATGCACAAGATCACATCCGCGCTGCTTTGGGAGATCAAACGCTGATACCGGCTGATGAGATTGTACGCATGGGAAGGGAAGAACACGATGCCGAACAGTTTGGTTTGCGTTGACGCCAGTTTCCTCGTTCGATTGGTGACATCGCTTGACGACAGGACGCCCAAATCGATCATGGAAACGTGGCTTGACCAGCGTCGCCAGCTGGTCGCGCCCACTGTGTTGTACTACGAGGTGACCAACGCGCTGCATCAATACACGAGAGTCGGCCAGATGGACCAGGATGGCGTCCTGAAGGCGTTGAATGTCGTGTTGGCGCTGCCTGTTCAACTACATGATGGGCAAGAACTGCATCGCAGCGCCTTGAGGCTTGCCAGCAAGCATGGTCTCAAAGCCACCTACGATGCACATTATCTGGCTCTCGCCGAACAACTTGGCGCTGACTTCTGGACAGCAGATGGCCGTCTCGTCAGGGCAGTACAGTCTTCACTACCGTGGGTGCATCTTCTGGAATAGGACAGCACAAGTCGATCAGACATACATTTACGAGGAGTAGAATCGATGATCGCCGACAACGGCCGAGATTACAAAGACCTCCCGCACCTGACCAGCAGGTGACGAGGAGTTTCGCAGCAAGTTCCTTTCCTGGGACCTGGGCAACCTCAGCTACGTCGATGTCCAGGAGTATCTGAAGGTCAAGGACACGATCCTGGTGCCGATGGCCAGCTTCGAGCAGCACGGGCCGCACCTGCCGCTCTACACCGACACCATCACCGCGGTGGAGATCAGCAAGCGGGTGGCGGAGATGATCGGTGTCCTGCACGCGCCGCCGATCTGGACCGGCTACTCGCCGCAGCACATGCACGAGCCGGGGTCGGGGCGCGGCACCATCACCATCCGCAGCACGACGCTGCTCAACCTGCTGCACGATGTGGGCCGCAGCCTGATCCACCACGGCTTCAACCGCATCATCTTCGTCAACGGCCACGGCAGCAACGTCAAGGTCGTCGATCCGGTACTGCGCAAGCTGCGCTACGAGACCGGCGCGCTGATCAGCTTCGTCAAGCCGTACATGGAGAACTACGTCGGCATCCTGGCCGGGCTGATGGAGAACCCCCTGGACGAGACGCCCGGCTGGCATTCCAGCGAGCTGGAGACCTCGCAGGACATGGCCTGGAACGAGAAGTACGTGCGCATGGATCGCGCCGACTTCACCCGCGCGCATATCCCTGATTTCCTGCCGCGCAGCTTTGCCAAGAAAGACGGCATGCCCGACGTGGAGTTCCAGGGTTACAAGTACTTCACCTTCCCCATGGACCACCACGAGTTCATCGAAAGCGGCACCATCGGCAATCCCATGCGCGCGACGCGCGAGAAGGGCGAGGAAGCCTTCCGCCGCCTGTCGGAGCACGTTGCCAAAGGCGTGCTGGAATTGCAGAAGGTCCCGGTCGAGGTCCACAATCGCGAGTTCATCGACCGCGTCTTCTGAGGACCACAGCGGAGTTCGCATCCTCCGATGCGAACGGTGTGAGCGTCCGAACCCGGCATCTGAGGATGCCGACTCCGCGAATCAAACGATCGCCCACTCCGCGGAGTTCGCATCCTACGATGCGAACGGCGTGAACGCCCGAACCCGGCATCCAAGGATGCCGACTCCGCGAATCAAACGATCGCCCACTTCGCGGAGTTCGCATCCTGCGATGCGAACGGTGTGAGCGCCCGAACCCGGCATCTGAGGATGCCGACTCCGCGGTTATGACACGCCGACTCACGGATTCCATCAACCCCGCTATGAGTCATAGGTGATCCGATGGCAAGAAAGAGACAACACGAGCCAGCGCAACCGCGGTTTCGCCTGCTGCTGGCCGGCCTTGGCAGCATGGGCAACCACTGGCTGCGCGTCATCGCCGCCTCTGACGAGGTGGAACTGGTGGCCGCGGTCGAGGTCAACCCGGACCTGGCACGCGAGCGTTTCGAGCAACATGGCCTGGATAGCAAGCTGCATTTCGCTTCCTATGTGGATGCGCTACGCCTCGTGCAGCCGGATGGCGTGCTGATTGTCACGCCGCCAGCCACACACCGCGAGATGGCGGTATCAGCGCTGGAGGCAGGCGTGCCGGTCCTGTCGGAGAAACCGCTGGCGGACAGCATCGAGGCCGGTGAGGCGATCCTGGCCGCGGCTGAACGCACCGGCGTGTTGCACATGGTTTCGCAGGACTACCGCTACTCGCGCCAGGCGCAGACCGTCCGCCAGATCCTGGCCTCCGGCGAACTGGGCGCGGTGGGCGCGGTGACGGTCGAGTTCTTCAAGAGCCTGATCCGCAGCGGCTTCCACGACACGCTGGCCTATCCACTGACGGTCGATATGTCGATCCACCATTTCGACATGATGCGCTTCTTCCTGGGCAGTGAACCGCAGTCGATCTACGGTCGCTGCCTGGCGCACCCCGTGGGACTGGTGGAAGGGCGACTCGTCGGCCAGCGTGCTGCTCAGCTTCGCCAGCGGCGTGCAGGTCAGTTACACCGGCTCATGGTGCGCGACCGGCCGTGAGACGCCGTGGAACGCCGACTGGCGCTTCGACTGCGAGCATGGCGTGCTGCTGCTGCGCGACGACCGGGTGACGGTGCAGCGGCGCACTGCCACAACCGGTGACCCGCAGGGCTATCCGCAGTACCTGAACGAAAAGCCTGGGAGCGTGCCGCTGATCAAGATGGCGCGCGAACGCCAGGCGCTGCTGCTGCACCAGTTTGTTCACGCGGTTCGCAGCGGCGAACGTCCGGCGACCGCTGTGCAGGACAACCTCAACTCGTTTCGCATGATCTGGGACACGATCCGGTCGTTCGAGACGGGACAAACCGTTTGGATGGTGTGAGTTATGCGTGTGAAACTGGCCTATGGCCGCAGCGGCCTCCATGTTGATCTGCCCGACACGACGGATGTGATCCTGCCGCGCTTTGTGGCCGGGCTGCCTGATGAGCAGGCGGCGCTGCTGGCCGCGTTGCGCGACCCCATCGCGGCGCCGCCGCTGGCTGGTCTGGTCAAGCCGGGCGACACGGTGGTGATCGTGCACACCGACATCACGCGCGCGACGCCCAACGACCGCATCCTGCCGCCGCTGCTGGCTGAGTTGGAAGGGGCAGGCGTGCAGCGCGATGACATCACCCTGCTCAACGGGCTGGGCACGCATCGCAAGCAGACCGAGGCTGAGCTGCGCGCCATGCTGGGCGACGCGGTCGTCGATTCGTACCGCTGCCTGCAGCACGATTGCTTCGACGACGACAATCTGGTTTCCCTGCCAGCGACCAGTCGCGGCCATCCGGTGCGCATCAACCGCGCCTATATGGCGGCCGACGTCAAGATACTGACCGGCTTCATCGAGCCGCACTTCTTCGCCGGCTTCAGCGGCGGTCCCAAGGCGATCCTGCCCTCGCTGGCCGGCGCAGAGAGCGTCTTCACCAACCACGGCGTGCAGATGATCGGCGACCCGCGATCCACTTGGGGCATTCTCGAAGGCAATCCGATCTGGGAAGAGATGCGCGAGGTGGCGCTGAGCACCCAGCCGACGTTTCTGCTCAACGTGACACTCAACAGCGAGCGCCAGATCACCGGCGTCTTTGCCGGCGACATGTTGCAGGCGCACGCGGCCGGCTGCGAGTTCGTCCGCGCCAGCGCGATGGCGGCGGTGGATGAACCGTACGACGTGGTGATCACCACCAACAGCGGCTATCCGCTGGACCAGAACCTCTACCAGGCGGTGAAGGGGATGAGCGTGGCGGCGCGCGTGGTGCGCGACGGCGGGGCGATCATTGCCGCGGCAGCCTGCGAGGATGGCCTGCCGGACCACGGCCAATACGCCGCATTGCTGGCGCAGGCCGGCTCGCCGCAAGGCATCCTTGAGCTGATCGCACAGCCCGGCTTTCAGGCGCATGACCAGTGGCAGGTGCAGACCCAGGCGCTGATCCAGCAGCGGGCCGAGGTCTACGTCTACAGCGACGGCCTCAACGACGCACAGATCGAGCGGGCGCTGTTTATCCCCTGCCGCGACATCGCCGCGACGGTGGCCGATCTGCAAGGACGCTACGGCCCATACGCCAGAATTTGCGTCATGCCCGACGGCCCGTTGACTATTCCCTATGTGAGCGAGGCAACCGCTCGTATAGCGTGAGCAATTCAGCCACGAATTTCCGAATTGTTCGAATTTCTCCGGATCAGTTTCGTGAAATTCGTGCAATTCGCGGCAAAATCGTTTCCATAAACCAGCCAACCAAGGAGCACACCCATGACACCTATCGATCGTCCCGTCAACGTGGCCATCATCGGCCTGGGGTTTGGCGCGGAGTTCATTCCCATCTACCAGCGGCACCCCAACGCCACGATGTACGCCATCTGCCAGCGCAACGTCGAGAAGCTGAACAAGATCGGCGACGCCTTTGGCGTCGAAACCCGCTACACCAACTACGACGACGTGCTGGCCGATCCGCAGGTCGATTTCGTCCACATCAACTCGCCCATCGGTGACCACGCCTGGATGTCGATTGCGGCGCTCAAGGCCGGCAAGCACGTCATGTGCACCGTGCCCATGGCGACCACCATCGAGGAGTGCGCGGAGATCGTGCGCCTGGTCAAGGAGACCGGCCTGACCTACATGATGGCGGAGACGGTCGTCTACAGCCGCGAGTTCCTGTTCATCCAGGAACTGTACGAGGCAGGCGAACTGGGCAAGCTGCAGTACATGCAGGCGTCGCATCCGCAGGAGATGGAAGGCTGGCCGGAGTACTGGGAGCGGATGGTACCGATGCACTACGCCACCCACGTCGTCTCTCCCGTGCTGGGGCTGGTGAAGGGGCACGCCGAGTACGTCTCCTGCTTCGGATCGGGGACCATCAACGAGCGGCTGGCAGTGAAGTCGGGCAGTTCGTTCGCCGTCGAGTCCTGTCACATCAAGATCAAGGACTTCGACGTGGCCGCCCACATCTGGCGGTGCCTCTTCGATACCGCTCGCCAGTATCGCGAGTCCTTCGACGTCTACGGCTCCAAAAAGAGCTTCGAGTGGGCGCTGATCGAGGACGAAGAGCACGTCATCCACACGGCCAAGAAGCCGGAACCGGAGATCCCCGAGCGAGTCAGCGTGCCTGACTACGCCCACCGGCTGCCGGAGGAGATCCAGATGTTCACCTCCACCATCCAGGACGCCGCGCATCTGTCGTTCATTCAGGGCGCCGGGCATGGCGGTTCGCATCCCCATCTGGTCAACGAATTCGTGTCAGCGCTGACGGCGGGGAGAGAGCCCTGGCCCAACGCCGTCACCAGCGCCAACTGGACCTGCGTCGGCATTTGCGCCCACCAGTCGGCGTTGCAGGGTGGCGCGATTGTGCGATTGCCGGGGTTTACGCTTCCGGATTGAGACAACTGCTTCAGCATTTTCACTCGAACGAAAACGGAGCCGGCTCGCCGGCTCCGTTTTCGTTCTGGCTGCTCGCTTGACCGACGTCCGGATCAAGCGAGCGCTGTGATATTCTTCTTCCGGTGGTCTGTCATGCCAGGCAAAACCTGTCAGGACGCGAACTCAAGCTTCTCAACCTGATCGATGTCGAAGTGTTGCCGCATCTGCCAGAGGTCGTAACTGTTCTGCATTGCCAGCCAGCTTTCCGGTGAGCGGCCCAGGGTCTTGGACAGGCGCAGGGCCATCTCCGGTGTGACGCTGCTCGTGCCGTTGAGCAAGCGCGTCAACGTGGACGGGGATACCTTCAGCTTGGCCGCCACTGTGCGCGAGCTGATTTCAAACGGCTCGAGATAGACTTCCCGAATGAATTCGCCTGGGTGGGGTGGATCATACATGCTCATCAGTGATAGTCCTCATAATTCACAACGTAGGCATTCCCGTTAAAGAACTCGAACGTGATACGCCAGTTCTTGCTGACATCAATCGCCCACGCACCTTGTCTGTCGCCCTTCAAGGGATGCAAGCGGAAACCGGGCAAATCCATGTCTTCGATGCTGGTCGCAGTGTCCAGCGCTGTCAGCCGAATCCGGATTTTTTGTCGATGAGCGGGATCAATCCCCGACACGTTGCCGGTTTCAAAGAACATCTTCAGTCCCTTGTGCTCGAACGACTTGATCATGAGTTGGATTATACATCATATTGCGCAACGCGCAACACCGGCGCGCTTCGGCCCCATCTGGCTGTCGCGTTGGCCATCAAATACCCTGAATCCGCCCGCCGGAGGTATAATGTCCGCTGGCATACCGCCGCTGACCATTGACCTCTGACCTCTGACCATCCCCTTCCCATGACCAACCCGTCTCCCGGCTTCTACCTGATCTTTGCGCTCACCGCGCTCATCATCGGTCTTGGCAAAGGGGGCTTGGGCTCCTCCTTTGCCGCGTCTGGCGACGCCGCTGCTGGCGTTGACGATGCCGGTGCCTGAGCTGGTGCCGCTGATGCTGCCCTTCCTGATGGTGGGCGACCTGTTTGCGGTCGGCTTCCACTGGCGGCGCTGGGACCGGCGACAGGTGCTGCTGCTGATCCCCGGCGCGCTGGTGGGTGTCGCCATCGGCACGCTCTTCCTGACCAACGTGTCGCCCGACGTGCTGCGCACCTTCCTCGCGATACTCATCCTGTTGTTTGCCCTCTATCGGGCGCTGGAGCCGCGCATCATGCGTTTCTTCCGCTACCAGCCGCGGCCGTGGCACGGGCTGATCGGCGGCGGCGTGTCGGGCTTCTCATCGGCCATCGCCAACACCGGCGGTCCCCCGGCCACCATCTACCTGCTGATGCAGAACTTACAGCCGCGGGTCTTTATCGGCACCACCGCGCTGTTCTTCATGATTCTGAACTACATCAAGATCCCTTTTTATTACACGGCCGGCCTGTTCGATCTGGCGCGCATCGTCAACGTCGCCTGGTTGCTGCCGCTGGTGCCGGTGGGCGTCTGGCTGGGACGGATGTTCGTCATACGGGTCAGTCAGCGGACGTTCGAGGCGGTAATCCTGATTTTCCTGGTGATCTCGGCGCTGCTGTTATTGCTGACGTAATCCAACCGTCAACACCGTTGTTGCGCGAGCACGCAACAACGTCGTGCCTCTTTCAGGGCGATTCCGTTCGAGCTGATCTCAATGAAGAAAGCCAGCCTCTGCGCTGCTTGCAGATCGCAGAGGCTGGCTCCGACAGTGGCATACCCGCAAGAGCTACCGGCGCTAGCGCACTTCACAGTGCGCACTTCATGCGACCAAAGCGCTGAAGTGCGCACGATGTGCCGCCATCAGATGCCCGGTAGCCTACGGAGCTATGGCGAATAAGCGTGGGCAGCCAGAGTCGATGGGTGTCGCCTAACAGGGCAAACACGCCCAGGTGTGGCAGCGAAGCGCTCACCGTGTTGTTGGTATAGTCGAAAGCGGCATTCTCCTGCTGCCAGGCGCTGCCGTTCCAGCGGTAGAGCCGCAGCGTGTCTTCGATGATGGTGCCCTTTTCCCAATCGGTGTATTGCATGGTCAGCATTGCGGGATGAGCAGGGTCAGGCGTCACAGGATCGCCAGTCAAGGCATCGAGGGCGCTGATCTGGAATGTCCGGTTGGCTGACACCTTGCTGCCCGCGCTGCCAGGCAAAACGGTCAAGTGATCGAGCACCAGATCGACATCGGCACGAGAACGCACCGGAGGGAAAATCAGCCTCGGTACGGCCATCAGCCGACTGCACGCTGCCGCCGGCTGCGCTCGCCTCCCCTGTGCCCGGCCGGAACGACCAATTGCGGATCTGCTCAGCCCAGGCATGGGCACTGGGTGCGCTGTAGATAGGGCTTGCTCAACTGCGACGATGTAGTCCAGTACAGGCTGAGGATACCGGCCTGCTCCTCGTTGAGGATCTCCTCAGCCCGGCGATACCACGCGGCCTGTTGAGCGGGATCGTCGGAAGCTGCCGCCAGGCTGGTGACACTATCAAACTCCGCATTGCTCCAGCGGATGAAGTTGAAGCTGGCATGTGAGTTGAACAACTCATGGACCCAGTCATGCTGGTGCATGTAATCAGCACACCAGCCAAGAGCCCACGCATGGGGCATCTCCTCGACAGGCGTGGTTGGATGGATCCACGGGTAATAGTCTGCCCAGGGACACTCCTCGATCACCACATCGATGCCGAGGACTGTCTCCCACGAATTGGCAAGGAACTGCGCAACCGCTGCTGGTTGATTTGACGACTGGTTGCAAAAGCCAGCCTCAACGTAAACGGGAGCGACACGCCAGACTGCGTCAGCCAGGCTTGTGCTTGCGCCGGGTTATAGTCAATCCCGATGCCGCTTCCAGGCGCAACTGCGCCAAACACCCCGGGTGGAGCAAAGGTGGTCGACGGCACACCCGCGCCCACAGCGTTGGCAACAAGGGCAGCCCGATCGATGGCCGCTATCAGGGCTTTGCGCACCAGTGGATTGTCCAACGGAGGTTTCGTTGTGGTGAAGCCGTAGTAGTAGGTTGCAGGACGTGCTTGTAGAGCGGCGCTCGTTCCGCAGAAGCAGGATCTGCGTTCACCATAGCGTCATCGTAGACGAAGGTGGTATCAAGACCACCTCTGGCGTACAGCATGAGTCGCTGCCGCAGCATCGGAGTGGGCATAGAACTCTACTCTGTCGATAGCGACACCGCTGGCATCGTGGTAGAGCGGGTTTCTCTCCAGGATCAGCGGCCGCAGGCCGCCGCCCCCGGATCGATAGGGTCCGCTGGTGACAATACGACTGATGTCAGCCCATGCTGAACCGAACGCGGCAATTGCGTGCTCCGGAACCGGAAAGGCGTAGAATGTCGCCATGACTGACAACAGAGCCCCGCCGTGTGGCCGCGAAAGATCAACGCGGACGAGACGCGAGGTTAGGGCCGTTGCGTTGCTAACACCAACCCAGTCTAGAATCCAGTTGTAAGGGCTGTTTTGTCTGGCGCGATCCAGGCCAAACACCACGTCTGAGGCTGTCAGCGGCGTGCCATCGCTCCAGCGGAGGCCACTGCGCAGATTGAAGGTGACGCTCATGCCGTCAGGCGCGACGGTCCATGACTCAGCCAGGTCAGGAACAATGGCTCCAGTCTCCTCGTCCTGGCGCGTCAACCCGGAGAAGAGCTGATGACGGGGTCGCTGGACGCGATCTATCGCCAGGGCTATGGTTGGGACCGACGGCAATCCTGTCGCCGTGCTCCATGCTGTGCCGTTCCATTTCTGAAGGCCGCCGTTGGTCGCCACATACACGTGTCCGTTTGGAGCCACTGCAATGTCGTACACGCGTAGCGCTTCCAACGTGCTGCCGCCGATCTGGGTCCAGGTAGTACCGCTGTCAGTCGAGCTAAAGACCTTCCCGTAGCGCACTGCTCCCGCATATACCCGGCCTGGCGACGTGGGATCAAACGCCAGCGCTGTAGCCCAATCAGGCAGGGTGCGGGACCAACTGGCGCCGGCATCGGTGCTCTTGTACACCCCGCCATACGCTGTTCGCTGCTCGGCGACCGCAGCCAACACGGTGCTGGCGTCGCCGGGATCTACTGCCAAGGCAAACACGCGATGATAAACGACCTGGCCCACGGGTCCATCTGTCTTGTAAAGCAACTGATTGGCGGTCCAGGTACTGCCACCATCGCTGCTCCGGAACGTGTACACCCATCGCCAGTTGCCGACCAACCCATCACCGGTGTACCAGGTGGATGGATGCGCCGGATCGACCGCCACCGCGCCGACATTCGTTGGCGTATCATCGCCTATCAGGTAAAGCCATGGCGCGCCCGCGCCGGCTGTAACGGCCATGGGTGGCTTGGCCCTTCGATGGCGGCAATCACCCGCCCGGAGCCTCCGGGATCGGCTGCCAGGCCTTGGATGTTGGTCGCAGTGATGCCCTGGCTGGCAAGCTGCCAACTGCCGCCGCCATCGCTGGAGCGATACACCCCGGCCGAGCGCAGGCCGACGAACAGGCGGCCGCTGCGGGGATCGATCACGATGCTCGTAGCGACCTCTCCCGGCAGCCCGGCATCCCTGCGCTGCCCAGGTCGCCCCGTTGTCAGCGCTCCGCCAGAGCCTCGATTTGGAACCCTGATCGTGCGGATACCAGTCAGGCGTAGGGGTAGCCGGCAGCCCACGAATACCCCCTCCACCGGCGTACACGACGTGTGGGTTCTGCGCATCGACGGCCAGAGACTGGGCATCTATGAGAACTGGCTGTTTGCCATGCTCTGATCCAGGTCAGACCGCCGTCGGTACTTTTGTACGTCGCACTGCGTTCCGCGGCATACAGCGTAGGCGGGGTGTATCCCATGGGCGTCATCGCCAGTACGGTCACGGCTTCTCCACTCGAGAGTCGTCACCTTGTGCGAGTTCCATGAATTGCCGCCGTCGCTGCTGATACGGAGGCCCTGCGGTACACCCCCAGACCCCTGCGGTTCGCCCGACGCGCCGAGATAGATCCTGTTGGGAATTGTCGTGTCAATCAGCAGAGTATTGACCCAAAGATTCGCCTCAGAGAACTTCTGCTGCCAGGTCTCGCCGCCATCGGTGCTTTTGAACACGACGCCAGTAGAAGTTCCACTTCTGGCACCTACATAGACGACCTGCGGGTTGGATGGATGGATCGCGATAGCCTTGACAAGGATGCCAGTCAGCCCTTTGTGCGTCCAGGTAGCGCCGCCATCGACGCTCTTGTAGATGCCATTGCCTGTACCTGCGTACACCACACTGGGATTGTTTGGCGCAACGTAGATGCGCTGAGATTTCCCTCTGGGGAAGCCATCTGTGACCAGTTGTCGCCGCCGTTGATCGTTTTGAACAGTCCGGCGCCGCCCATGACGGCATACAGGACGTCGGGATTGCTGAGCGACATGGCCATATCCGCAAACGCTGCCGCCATAGGGGCCGTTGGTCACCCATCGCCCGGGCTGCGTTGTCGCCGTGGGCGTCGGCGTTTGCGTAGGCTGTGCAGTCCTTGTTGGCGTGGGTGTCGTCGTCGGTTGGCGCAGCGGGCACCGTGGCGTCAGAATCAGCGGCAGATAGCGCTTCAGGACACCGCCCGGATCGCCCGTGGGTGTTAGCTGTTGGTGTTCGGGTCGGCGTGGCGGTGACCGTTGGTGTTCGGGTCGGCGTGGCGGTAGGACGTCGAGGTCGAACCCGCGGCCGGCGGCGCACCCAGGTAGAGCCGGCCATGCCCGTAGACCGTGTCTTTGCCGGCAGTCCCCATGTCTACCGCGCGCGCCCTCCAGAAAGCTCTGCACCTGGGCTGGGTGTGTAGGCGGGATACGCGCCCTTCACCAGCGCCGCTGCACCGGCCACATGCGGTGTGGCCGCCGAAGTGCCATCGAATCCCGTCGCGCCGTAGCTTTCGGTGGAGACGTTGGCGAAGCCGGCCAGATCCGGCTTGATGAAGCCGCCCGTCTCCTGCGCCGCCCGGCCCGTTGGTCGGCCCTTGCGAGCTGTACGAACTCTTGCGGGTAGGGCGCGACCACATCCAGCGCGGCCACCGTTAGTGCACCGGGCGCGTCGGCTAGGTTGGCAAGGCTGCGCGCGTGCAGAATCTCGTCCAGCCGCGCGCCGGATCCGGGCGCGAACACCTCGAAGTTGACGGCCCGGTTGCTGTTGTAGCGCGTGATGCCAAAACCGTAGGCAGTCGCGCTGCCACTGGTCAACGGCCGTGACATACTCGACAGGCGTCTGGCCGGCCCCGCCGTTCTGGTAGTTCGCGCCGCTCGCGATAGTGGTCCACGCAGTACCGCTCCAGCGCAGCAGATACAGATCGTAGTCCTGGTCGACGGCGCTCCAGTCGTTCCAACGCAGGAAGACAGCTGATCCTGTTGCCTGCCGGGATGTTGTAGGCGTTGCCGTCGCCCGGCCCGAAGTAGTTGACGTTCTGTGTAGCGTTGTAGTAGTGAGTAGCCAGTGTTGTTGGGATCGTAGTACAGCCCGCCCCAGTGCGCCTCGCGATCATTGCTGGCCGCCGTCGCCCAAAGGATGCCCGCGTCGCGTGCGGACTGCACCAGGTCAGCGAACTCACCCGTGCCGTCGCCCGGCGTCAGGTTGTACCATCCCATGGACGTGGAGATGATATCTACCTGATTCGTGTTCTTCAGCCATGTGACCGCTTCCTGTAGGTCCAGGTTGGTGGAAACCTTGGCCAGGTAGAGGGTGGCGGCCGGCGCGATATCGTGGATGACCTCGGCGCAGGCCGTGCCGTGCTTGGTTGTCCCGTCCACCTGCAGATCGGTCTCGCCGTCCACAAAGTTCTTCACTGTGACCGACGCCGGCAAATCGACACCCAGCAGGCCGGGGTAGCCCAGAAAGCCGCCGTCGATGATGCCGATCTTGACGCTCGCGCCCTGCTGGCCGGCCGTGTGCCAGGCCGGGCCGTTGATCACGCTCAAGCCCTCGGTGGTGGCGTTGCCGGCGGCTCATGTCCTCCAGCAGGACCAGCTCGGCTGGCCGCCGAATGAAGAAGACGTTCTCGTCAGCGGCGACGGTCTCTAGCGCGTCCACGGGCAGCCAGCCTTGGAGCAAAGCCGCGTCGTTGCCGACCTTGGTCACCTCACCGCCGGCATTGGTCATCGCGGCGATAGCGCCCGGCAAGCTAGTTCCGTCGGCGACCACCTGCACGTGCACTTGGTCGCCCACCAGCCGCAGCGACTGCGCCTCAGCCCAGGCCGTCGCTGCCTGGGGCGAATCCTCGGCCGCTGCAGCCAGGCCTGCCAAGGCCGAGTCGAGCTTGGGATTGTGCGTTGCCCGCGCGCCGGCCAGCGGATCGGCGGTCCAGGATAACGCCTCCGCTGGTAACGAAGTGGTCTCGAAAGGTGTTTGAAGTTGCGGCAACGGCGCCGCAAAGCTGTGCAAACTTCCAATCAGAGCGAGCGCCGCAACCATCAGCGGCGCAGCCAGCCTCCAGCCGTATGAACGGCGCCCGACAGACTTCTTGTTCATGGTTTCAACCTTGTTTCTGACACTGCTGTCCCCTAGAGTCACGGCCAGACTTGCGGCTACCGGCAGCGCCGCCGGCAACGCCAGCCGGCGCTATGGGAATCCACGCGCCGGGGGACGGACGGCCTACACGAAGACGCCGAACGCGACAAAGCCGGCTGCCATAGTCAGCCGACTCCGAGTTAAGGGGTTCATCCGATTCTCTCCTCCGGCCATTCGGTGGGACGATGCCAACCAGCTTCCCAACCGATGGAACGGACAAACTCGATACGGTCGATGGCTGCGAGGAGTGAGGAGATCGAAGCGAGGAGTTTGGATGGCGTTAAGGTTAACCGCTGGCTAATCGTTGGGCGGGTTTACCTGCCCGAGACAAACCTCTTCCTGCTCTTTGCCTGATCGTACGCCACTTCCATTGTACGATACTTCACATCCAGAGTCAACCGTTTTTCGCCGCTGACTTCCGCTGCGCAGGCGATAGCCACCCCCTCTCGCTCAGCTGGCCTGGCGCCAGACCTGGGCTGCCACCATCCACCGCACCCGGTAAGCGGCCATCGGCGCGGCCAGACGACTACCGGCCGCGTCGAACCGCTCCCCGTTGAGCAGATCGCGCCAGGCGCGACGCGGCAGTCTGGCCGCGTCCAGACGCAACGTGGCCTGCCGACCGGTCACGTTGACGCTGCCAGCAGCCGCGTGTCCAGCTCGGCCCTGTCCCCGCAGCTCAGCTTGCCTCACCCGCCAGCCACAGATACGCCAGCCCGCAGATCACCACCCGGTCGCGGATCGTGCCGTCCAGCACGCGCGCCTTTACCCAGTCCAGGTCGTACCAGTCGAAGGTCATGAACTCGGCCGCGTCGCGACTCACCGTGCCGCCGGCTTGAAAGTCGCGGCAGAGGTAGATCATGCACTGGCTGTTGCTGCTGGCAGGGTTGTTGAAAAACGCGCCCAGATAGGTCATCTCGCCTGCCAGGTAGCCGGTCTCCTCCTCCAGCTCGCGGCGGATGCAGTCAGCCGGATCCTCGTCGCCGTTGGTCAGGCCGCCTGGTATCTGGAGCAGCACGTCATTCACCGGCGGTCGAAACTCGCGCTCCAGCAGCAGGCGATTCTGCTCGTCCAGCAGCATCACGCCCACCCCGGCCGCGTCGCGGCGGATGGTGGTGTATTCGTATTCGCGATCGTTGGGCAGCCGGAAGCGGTCCACGGTGACATGCAACCAGCGGTTGCGGAACACGTCCTCCGACGCCAGCAGTGTCCATGGTTCAAGCATTGGTGTGTTGCCTTTCTTTGAAGGGAGAGGCTGTTTTGGCCCTCTCCCGGACTTGTTGTATCATTGCGCCCATTGCATTCACAATTTATCGCAACATCGGAGTTAACGCCACTTCATGGTCGAAGCCAGGACCCCTGACTGGGTCAAATCCGCCATTTTCTACCAGATCTTTCCCGATCGCTTTGCCCGCAGCCGCTCCCTATCCAAGCCAACGAACCTCGAACGATGGGATTACCCGCCAACCCTGCACGGGTTCAAGGGCGGCGACTTGCTGGGCGTGGTCGAGCGCCTGGACTATCTCCAGAGCCTCGGCGTCACCGCGCTCTACTTCTGCCCGATCTTCCAGTCCACCGCCAACCACCGCTATCACACCCACGACTTTTACCAGGTCGATCCGGTCCTGGGCGGCAACCGGGCCTTTGCCAGCTTGCTGAACGAAGCGCACCGGCGCGGCATCCGGGTCGTGCTGGACGGCGTGTTCAACCACGCCAGCCGCGGCTTCTACCAGTTCAACCACCTGCTGGAGAACGGCCAGGCCTCGCCCTACCTCGACTGGTTCCACGTCAACGGCTGGCCGCTGCACGCCTATGAAGGCCACAAGCCGCCCAACTACGCCGCCTGGTGGAACATCCACGCGCTGCCGAAGCTCAACACCCGCAACCCGGCCGTGCGCGAGTTCTTGTTAAGCGTGGGCCAATACTGGGTCGAGCAGGGGATCGACGGTTGGCGGCTGGACGTGCCCAACGAGATCGACGACGACGAGTTCTGGCGCGAGTTTCGCCGGCGCGTCAAGGGTGTCAATCCTGATGCCTACATCGTCGGTGAGATCTGGGGCGACGCGCACCGCTGGCTGCGCGGTGACCAATTCGACGCGGTGATGAACTACCCGATCACCCGTGCCTGCCTGGGCTTCTTCGCGCGTGAGACGCTGGACAACAACGCGGCCCTCGGCACCGGCTACGGCCACATCGAGCGGCTGGACGGGGCGGGCTTCGCCGCGACCATCGTTAACGTGCTGTCACGCTATCCGGCCGAGATCGCGCACGCGCAGCTCAACCTGCTGGGCAGCCACGACACGCCCCGGTTCGCCACGCTGGCCCGCCGCGATGGCCGGGCTTACCGGCTGGCGCTGCTCTTCCTGATGACGATCCCCGGCGCGCCCTGCATCTACTACGGCGACGAGATCGGCATGGAAGGGGGCCGCGATCCCGACTGTCGCCGCGGTTTCCCCTGGCAGGATGACTTCCATGCCGGCCCTCACGCCCGCTGGGACGAGGACCTGC
The DNA here is from genome assembly GCA_963707275.1 of uncultured Chloroflexia bacterium. Lineage (GTDB taxonomy): Bacteria > Chloroflexota > Anaerolineae > JAAEKA01 > JAAEKA01 > JACKBK01. The sequence goes on along the minus strand of CAVPPH010000010.1, from coordinate 89,896 downwards.
TGGACTACGCCCGGCGAGCCGTCTCGCTGCGCAGCAGCTATCCGGTCTTCAGCCGCGGCAACTTTGCAGTGCTGCAAACGACCGACGATCTCGTGGTCTATGCCCGCCGCTGGCAGGAGCAGATCGCCGTGGTCGCGCTCAACAGCGGCGCGGCCTTTGCCCGGCTGGAAGTGCCGGCCAGCGGATTTGCGGCCGACGGCGCCGTCTTTCAGGCTGTCTGGGGCACGGAAGATGCCCGGGTAGACAACGGCGTCCTGCACGGCCTCGCCGTCCCGCCGCGCAGCGGGATCGCGCTGATCGGCGCAGTCTAAACAAGGTTCGTAGTCGCGTCATCAGTCACTCTGAAGCCAGCGGAAGCGACTGAAGTCGCGACAACAAACTCGGCCACTACAAACGCCGTGTGTCAGTCCGCCCGCAGGGCACCGCACAGCGCGTTCAGATCCTCCTCAGTGTTGAAGAACCCCGTGCTGACGCGCAGCCAGCCGCGCTTGGGCAGCCAGCGTATCCACACCCCGTGCGCCGCGACCCGCGCCACGACGGCTTCGGCTGACTGCCCCTCGACTGTGAAGCTGATCAAGCCGGCATGGCTGGGCGGTGTCAGCACCGTCACGCCGGGCAGGTCGCTCAACATTTCGGCGGCCAGATCGGCCAGCGCCGCGATGCGTGCGTGCGCCCACGGCCACGTCACTTCCTCCTCCAGCCAGCGCAGCCCGGCGAGCATGGCCAGGTTGGCAGGCCGCGAGGTAGTGCCAACCTCGTAGCGGCTGGCGCCGGCAGCCAGCTTGAAGTTGCCCAGATAGTCGTAGTCCATGTCAGGGTAGACCGAGCTGTAGCCGGCATAGGTCGGCTGCACCTGCGCCTGCGCCGTGCGGCTGACATACAGCGCACCGACGCCCTCCGGCCCGCACAGCCACTTCTGTCCGGTCGCCGTGTACAGGTCCGCGCCCAGCGCGTGGACATCCAGCGGGATCGCCCCGACCGACTGCGCCCCGTCCACCAGCACCAGCGCGCCCTGCTGATGGGCCAGCGCGACGATCTCCTCCAGCGGCAGCAGCGCGCCACTCATCCAACTGACGTGCGAGAGGCTGATCAAGCGGGTGCGTGGCGTCATCGCCGCGCGCAGCAGCGCGACTACGTCGCCGTCGCCCAGCCCGATATCCACCACCTTGACCACCACGCCCAGCCGGCGCGCCGCGACATAGGCCGGGATCAGGCCGCCTTCGTGCTCGTTGTTGGTGGTAATCAGCTCATCGCCCGGCCGCCAGTCCAGCCCCCAGATGCCGATGTTCATGCCATCGGTGGTGTGGTGGGTGAGGGCGATCTCGTCATCGTTTGCGCCCAGCAGCCGCGCGAAGCTGCCGCGCAGATCGCCCAGCGCTGCCATATAGTCCGGCCACTCATTGGGCGCGATCCGTCCACCGGTCAGTTCGCGCTCAGCCACTGCGCGGATGGTCTCACCCACCGAGCGCGAAACCGGCCCGCACGACCCGGTGTTCAGATACACACCGGTCAGGGTTGCAGGCAACTCCCGCCGGATTGCATCGATCTTATCAGCGTCGTTCATGATGTCAGGTACTTTCGTCGTGGATTTAGGTGCGTTTGCACCCGGGTGAAGTGATTCAAACGGCCTGTGCTCGACCGATTTCAGTTACACCCGAAAGTATACCCGACCCCGATTCCCCTGTCCAAAGCTGGCTCCCGCACGTCCTTTCTCTTGCCGCAGTTGCCCACGGACCCTCGATCGTCCTTAGGCGGGGTCTCCCTTCCTCCAGGGTCGCAGCTCACACTCGTGAAAATCCGCCCAATTTACCGTTCAATGCTATAATCTCGCCTGTTATGGACAACAACCCACAAGTCAACCTATCAACAGCGCCGCGCCGAGTTCGCCGGCCAGCGCGACGCCCACGACCAGCGCAGCCGGCGCTTCGGCAACCTCAACTTGCTGCTGGTCGTCGCAATACTGGCCGCCGCGGGCCTGGCGCTGTGGTACAACGCGACCACGCTCTTTGTGCTGGCCGGTCTGCTGACCGCCGCGCTCGGTCTGGTCTTTCATCGTTCACCGCCGCGCGCGCGGCCGCGCAGCGTGCCGGCCTGCTGGCGCGGATCAACGAAGAGGGAACGGCGCGGCTGGCGCGCGATTGGAACGCGCTGCCGCGGCCCAGTTTGCCGCGCGCCGGCGACCCGGATGCCGTCATCGACCCCAGCACCGCAGCCGATCTGGATCTGCTGGGCGCTGTTTCGCTGGAACATCTGCTCAACACGCCGGGAACCGCGGTCGGCAGAGCAACGCTGCGCCGCTGGATACTCAATCCGGCAACCGTCGAAACCGTGCGATCTCGTCAGGAAGCCGTAGCTGAGCTGGCTCCACTGGTCGAACAGCGCCAGGATGTGATGCTGCAAGGCCGGCTGCTGGGCCAGTCTGGCGGCGGCTACGATCAATTCATCGATTGGGCTGAGGACGAACCCTGGCTCAGCAAGCGTCGCGGGCTGGTGTGGATAGCCCGGCTGCTGACCGTGCTGACCATCGGGCTGCTGATTGCTCAGATCGCCGGCCTGCCCGCCTTTCCCGCGCTGATTGCCGTGATTGTGGTGAATCTGGCTGTCAGCTACACGGTCGGTCTGCGCGCCGGCGCCGACCTCGACCGTGTAGTCGCCCGGCAAAACGTCTTCGGCGTGTACGCGGGCATCTTCGATCTGATCGCGCGCCAGCCGTTCCAGTCAGTCGAGCTACAGCGCGTCCAGCAGGCGCTCGGTTCCGGCGACAACACAGCCGGCGGACAACTGCGGCGGCTGGCGCGGCTGATGCCGCTGGTCGAGATCCGCCGCTCGATGTTCTTCTTCATCGTCCAGGCGCTGACCCTCTGGTCATTTCACGTATTGTGGCTGCTGGAGCGCTGGCAGGGACAAGCGGGGCAGGACGTGCGCGGCTGGCTGGCAGCCCTTGGCGAAGCAGAGGGGTTGATCGCACTGGCCACACTGCGCTTTGAGCAGCCTGATTGGGTGTTTCCCTCCGTCGTGGAAGGTGGAGGGGCCAGGTTCGCCGCCCGCAATCTGGCGCATCCGCTGTTGCCGTCCGACGCGGCCGTGGGCAACGATGTCGAGATCGGGCCGCCGGGCACGTTCCTCTTCGTTACCGGCTCCAACATGTCGGGCAAGAGTACGCTGCTGCGTGCCATCGGCGTCAACGCGACGCTGGCGCAGATGGGCGGGCCGGTCAGCGCGGCCGAGATGCAATTACCGCCCGTGTTGGTTGCCTCCAGCATGCGCGTCCAGGACTCGCTCGACCAGGGCGTCTCCTATTTCATGGCAGAACTGCGCCGGCTGAAAGCTATCATCGATCGCGCCGATCAGACCGAGGCAAGGCAAGCACGACCGCTGCTCTACCTGCTGGACGAAATTCTACAGGGCACCAACACCAGCGAGCGGCGCGTGGCCGCCCGCCAGGTGATTCTGCACCTGCTGCGCAGTGGCGCAATCGGCGCGGTCTCGACTCACGACCTGACGCTGGCCGACGCGTCCGATCTGGCCGTTGCCAGCGCGCCGGTGCATCTGACCGAATCATTCACCGACGGACCCAACGGCCCGACCATGGATTTCGACTACACCCTGCGCCCCGGCATCGCCACCTCGACCAACGCGTTGAAGCTGATGGCGCTGGTCGGTCTGCCGCTGGAAAGAGACGCCGATGACGGCATATGAACAGGCGGATGGAACGGTGATTGCGGTAAGCAGCAGCGGTTCATACACCTTCAGCAAGCCGAACCGGGCAAGTATTGCCCTGCTGGCAGGGTTGGGTGTCGAGGGTGACGTACACGCAGGCACGACGGTCAAACATCGGTCGCGCATGACGCGCGATCCAGAGCAACTCAACCTGCGCCAGGTGCATTTGATCCATAGCGAGCTGCATGAGGAACTGTGCGCGGCGGGTTTCCAGGTCGCGCCTGGGCAGATGGGAGAGAACGTCACGACCAGGGGCGTTGATCTGCTGGCCTTGCCAACCGGCGCGCGGCTAACTCTGGGCGACGCCGCGGTCGTCGAGATCACCGGCCTGCGCAATCCCTGTTACCAACTGGACGATTTCCAACCTGGCTTGTTGGCAGCCGTGCTGGATCGCGACCGGGATGGCAACCTCGTTCGCAAGGCGGGCGTGATGGCGGTCGTCATTGTCAGCGGCGACGTGCGCGCCGGCAACTCGATCCGCGTCGAGCTTCCGCCGGAGCCGCACCGCTGTCTTGAACCTGTGTGAGGCTCGAACGTTGGTGTTCAATCTGCCCTTCCTGACCGGTGATGGACATCGCCCCCGCAAACCCGGCATCGTAACTGCGCGGCAATGACACGTTGTTGCTGCCTGGCATCTGCGGATGCCTGACTCCTCCTTCACCCTTGGTTCCGCCAGTCGTGATTCCTGTGTTATACTCGCAGCATGAAGACTGGCAGCGCACCGGGCAAGATCATTCTCTTCGGCGAGCACGCGGTGGTCTACGGGCGACCGGCTATCGCTGCGCCGGTCAGCCAGCTTACGGCGACGGCGACAGTCACGCCAGGGACGCCCGGCAGCGGCTGCGTGCTGGATTTGCACGACATCGGTCAGACCGTGCCGGTGACCGGCGAGCCGACCATGCAGCCGCTGGCGCTTGTGACGCGAACGACGTTGGATGCCCTGGAAATTGCCACGCCGGACTGGCATATCATCCTGCGCAGCACGATTCCGGTTAGCAGCGGGCTGGGCAGCGGCGCGGCGGCGGCCACCGCGATCGTGCGCGCTATCGCTGCTGCCGCGGGCCGGTTCCTGACCGCCTCAGAGATATCGGCGCTGGTGTTCGAGAGTGAGCGACTGTTTCACGGCACGCCCAGCGGCATCGACAACACCGTGGTGGCTTACGAGCAGCCGGTCTGGTTCGTGCGCGGCCAGCCGCCGGAGCCGTTCGCCGTCGCCCGGCCCGTCACGCTGGTGATCGGCGACACCGGCATTGCCAGCCCGACCAGCGTCACTGTGGGCGATGTGCGCCGCGGCTGGCAGGCTGAGCCGGCGCGTTACGAGGCGTTGTTTGACGCTGTGGGCCATATCGTGGTGGCAGCCCGTGACGCGATCCAGATCGGCGACACCGGCGCGCTGGGCCGTTTGATGGACGAGAACCACGCGCTGTTGCAGCAGATGAACGTTTCCAGCCCGGAGCTGGACCGGCTGTGCATCACGGCGCGAGAAGCCGGCGCGCTGGGTGCCAAGCTCAGCGGCGGTGGCCGCGGCGGTAACATGATCGCGCTGGCGCGCGACGACGAGGCCGAGCCGCTGGTGGCAGCTTTGTCGGCTGCTGGCGCGCGCAGAGTCGTTGTGACGGTCGTTGCGCCGAGGCGGATTTGACTCACAGATGGAAAGAAACACTGATTTCCTTTTGGTAGTGTCGTTGGCCGGATCGAGGCGGAGTTAACTCACAGATGGAAAGAAACACAGATGAGTTTTTGGAGGGGGCGTGTCGTTGGCCGGTTGGAGGCGGAGGTGACTCGCAGATGGGTTTTTGGAGGGGCCATGCGCGATGAGCATCTGAATAAGTTGAGCTACGAGGCGCGAGGGCTGATATTCGACACCCATAACGCATTGAAGATCGGTTGGCCCGAAGAGGCCTATCATCAGGGGTTGATTCGCCTGGTAGAGGCGAGAAGCATTCCATACGTGTCCAAGCCTCGGCTTGCATTAAGGCATCGAGGTGTTGACGTTGATGTGTTCGAATGCGACCTCATCCTGTGGGACCTCCTCATACTCGAACTCAAGGTCCTGCCGTTTACCAGCTTTGCTCCAGCACACTTTGCCCAGATCATTCGTTATCTGAAGCTGTGGCAAAAGAAGCTCGGATTGCTCGTCAATTTTGGGCCGTTAAGTGCTGAGATCAAGCGTGTGGTGTGGCAAGAGCCAGAACCTGATGTTTTTGAGCACTATGACGAGATCAAACCAGTGCACAACAGGTGGGACCGAACGATTCTTGTCAGAGTGCGAGACAGCATTCTTCAGGTCTACCAGCAACATGAGCTGGGATATCCAGCCACTACTTTCAGGCGAGCACTTGCTGTGGAACTGGAATGCAACGGGATTCCCTGTCGTTCGGACGTTCAGCTTCAAGCGAGCCTGCATGGTGAGCCGCTGAGCCAGCACATCGGTGATCACCTGCTGGTTGCTGACACAGTACTGGTCAATGTCGGTGCACTGACCTTGTTTCCGCCCAAATACGAGTTCGCCCGCACCAAGACGTTCATGAATAACCTGTGCTTGCGGCTGGGTGTGGTTGTAAACTTCGGCAAGAACCAGCTTCAAATCTACGGCATCTCACCCGACTAACTCGACAACCCATTGAAAGCCATCTGTGTTTCTTTCCATCTGTGAGTCAATCATCCGAGGTACTTCATGACACTACGTGAGTTCATCAACCAATCTCAGACGCTGGGCTTTCTGGCAGAGATCGACAAGGCAGTCAATCCGCGGCTGGAGATGGCGCCGGTGATTGCGGCGCTGGACGGGCGGCCGGTGCTGTTCAACGACGTGGCGGGCAGCGAGTTTCGGGTGCTGTCGGGCCAGTGCTCGGATCGGCGCTATTTCGCGCTGGCGCTGGGTTGTCAGGTCGATGAATTGGTCTTTCGACTCGCTGACGCCTACGCAGCTCCACAGCCGCCGCCGCTGGTCGCTGGCTCCGACGCGCCTTGTCAGCAAGTGGTGATGTCGCCGCCGGACCTGCGACGCATCCCTTTCCTGACACACTACACGGACGACGCCGGACCGTATGCGACGGCTGCCATCGCCATCGTCAACGACCCCGACAGCGGGCCCAACGTCAGTTTTCACCGCTGCCTGCGGCTGGACGCGACCCACCTCGCCGCAAGAATCGTCGAGCGGCGCGGCACTGACAGCGCGCGCATGAAGACGCCCGGCGATCTGCCGGTTGCCATCTGCATCGGCCTGCCGCTGCACGTTCTTCTGGCGGCCAGCATGGCGCCGCCGCCCGGTGTAGACGAGCTGTCCATCGCCAACGCGCTGGCGCCAACGCCGGTGGTCCAGTGTCTTACTAACGACCTGCATGTGCCGGCCGAGGCCGAGTTCGTGCTGGAAGGGCGGATCACGCATCGCACCGTGGCCGAAGGGCCGTTTGTCGATCTGACCGAGACCTGGGACATCGTGCGTCAGCAGCCGGTGATCGAGATCGACTGCATCACCCACCGCCGCGACGCCATTTACCACGCCCTGCTGCCGGGAATGCTGGAGCACAAGTTGCTGATGGGCATGCCACGCGAGCCGAGCATCTATGCCGCGGTCAACGCCGTCTGCACCTGCCGCAACGTCAGCATCACACCGGGCGGCGCGTCGTGGCTACATGCTGTGGTGCAGATCGACAAGCAGCACGCTGACGATGGGCGCAAGGCGGCTGAAGCAGCATTCCAAGGCCACGGATCGCTGAAGCATGTCGTGGTGGTGGACGACGACATCGACCTCTACGACCCGCACGACGTGGAGTGGGCGATTGCGACGCGCTTCCAGGCCGACCGCGATCTGATGCTGTGGGAGGACCAACCTTCATCATCGCTGGACCCGTCGGCGACCCACGTTCCCGGCCAGAAAAGCCGCAGCGCCAAGATGGCTCTGGACGCGACCATCCCGTGGGATCAGTCCGACGGTTGCACGCGGCTGCACGAGTTCCAGCGGGTGCCCTTTCCCAGAGCGGATGTGAGTCGATACGCATGATATCCGGTTGGGTTCACAAACGCCTACAGGTGTTCGCCGCTACAAGGAACTGCGCAATGCCTTGCGCACGAAGAGCTTGCGTGCTAGTATATAGTTGCTGGGACTATTGATGACTGAACACCTTAAGCCAGTTTTCAGATAGTTCGAATGACTGTCCGAACAATGGTCCACCATTGAGGCGTACCAATGCAAGATCAGCATGTTCGACCAGGTCCCAAATTGATTGGCCCATTCGTGTTCTCGGTTGGTTTGCTGCTGGCGCTGTATCTTTTCGTCGGTGGAAGTGCCTTGTCTGACGGACGTCGCGGTTTCAATTTGCTTCAAGAACTGCCTGAAGCTGGTGCTCGAGTTTCCTCCAATGCCAGGCCGGCAATCTCGGATACTTTCGTCTTCACAGTGTGGATGCCGGTGGTAAACTCGCAACCTTCTGTAAGGCGACTGGCTTTCGTTTCGGACCGTCCCAGTCCTCAGTATCGCAACGAGGATATATACACCGTTCGCGTCGACGGAACGGGTTTGGCAAACCTCTCTAATAACCCTAATGCTCTGGATCTGCATCCTACCTGGTCTCCAGACGGAACCAAGGTAGCTTTTACCTCCTACAACTATGACACGCGCGACTATGCAATCTACCTTGCGACAGCTGAAGGCCAAGGTCTGACGCTGCTTAGGGGTGGGTTAGGATGGGGAGGCACATTGGTATGGTCACCCGACGGAACCAAACTCGCCTTGGATCTTATCTATGGAGGCGACGTTTGCGATGTTTATGTCATAAACGCTGATGGCACCGCCCTGACCAGACTAACGACCGGTTCGGCATGTAATTCTGTGCCCAGTTGGTCACCTGACAGTACCCAACTGGCCTATTCCTCTTACCAGGACAGCGCCAGCTATGTCTATGTTGTTAAGACGGACGGGAGTGAACTCACCAATCTTACGGCGGAACTGCCTTTTGCTTACGTGTCAGCCCACAGTAGTGCCTGGTCGCCAGATGGAACCAAGATCGTCTTTGTTGCGCTTGTCAATGACGACTTTGAGATCTGTCTCATGAATGCCGATGGAACCGGGCTAGAGAATCTCACGCATCGACTGGGTTGGGATGATTTTCCGGCATGGTCGCCAGATGGAGACCAAATCGCTTTTACGGCTTTCAGCAGCAGCCATACTCTTACAAGCATTGCTCTTATGAATGCCGACGGTTCCGGACTGACTCACCTGAACGCACCTTCGCCAAACTGGAGGGGAAACGCCGTTTGGTCGCCGGACGGCTCCAGAATCGCCTATGTAGACTACGATGGCCGCCAGAGTGATATCTACGTGATGAAGGTAGACGGGACAAGTGAACAGAACGTGACAAACAATCCGTTCCGTGACGGTTCACCTGTCTGGCAACCCTAGACGTAGCTTGTCATACGTCATACGTCATGCAGTCCCTTCGTCTGTTTATCGCCATTGAACTGACTGCTGACGTGCGCACGGCTCTGGCCAGCGTCCAGGCGGATTTGCGTCGGGTCGTGCCGCCGAAGGCAGTCCGCTGGACGAATCCTGACGGCATTCACCTGACGTTGAAATTTCTGGGGGACACACCGGCTGACCGGGTCGATCCCATCGCGCAGGCGATGGCCACGGCGGCAGGCGGTTTTGCGCCTTTCAGCTTAACCGTCGCGGGCTTCGGCTGCTTTCCTAACCCGCGGCGCGCCAGCGTGCTATGGGTTGGCGTGCCGGACGCGCCGAAGGCGCTGGCCGGTTTGCAGCGCGCGGTTGACCTGCAGCTAACGCGGCTGGACTATGAAAAGGAAAAGCGTCGCTTCTCGCCACACTTGACGCTAGGTCGGGTCAACAAGAATATTTCGAGCGGCGATCGGGAGAAGTTGGCTGCCGCGCTTGCTCAAATCGAGGTGGGATTGCTGGGAACCGTACCTATTGCAGAGGTGGTCCTGTTTCAAAGCGACCTGCGTCCCGGTGGCGCAGTCCATACGGCTCTGGCGCGAGCCAGGCTGAGCGGAACTGACGAATGAGGGTCACAATCGGGCCGCGGGTGGCCGTTATCGGCGGCGGGGCGTGCAGCGAAACGGAGGCAACCATCGCGGAGGAGGTGGGTCGGCTGCTGGCATCGGCCGGCGCGGTGTTGCTGACCGGCGGGCGCGGCGGGGTGATGGAAGCAGCCAGCCGTGGCGCGGCGCAAGCTGGCGGACTTGTGGTCGGCATCCTGCCGGGTGAAGACGCCCGCGATGCCAATCCGTGGGTGGCGCTGCCGGTTGTCACCGGGCTGGGCGAGGCGCGCAATACCGTGCTGATGCGCACGGCCCAGGCCGTCATCGCGGTTGGCGGCGAGTATGGCACGCTGTCGGAGATCGCGTTCGCCTGTAAATTCGGACGCCCGGTGGTCGGCATCAACACCTGGCAGGCAGTTGACGGCAGCGGCCAGCCATTGCCAATCCATCACGCCGCCACGGCCGCAGGGGCGGTCGAGACAGCGCTACGAATCCTCCGCGAACAGTCGTAAGCCGGACGCGTGAGGCCCGCACACAAGAATCGGCAGCACAGGCATCCGGTTTCCTTCCATTCCCTCCGTTTCCTCTTTTCCTTTCCCTCTCCCTTACAACTCCATCTCAAACACCCGATAGGTCTTATAGAGCTGCGCGCCCAGATTCTCGATGAGCCGGTTCATGTCGAGATTGTCGGCAAGAATCCAGCTCGCCTCCATGTAGCGGTAGCCCTTCTCCATCGCGGACTTGGCTGTCTCATAGATCATGACGCCGTCCGCGCCGAGATGGCGATACTCGGGCAACACGCCCAGCGCCCAGACCCGTCCCCAGTTGATCTTGTTCTGGTAGCGCAGCGCCTGGATGATGCCAAAGGGGAAGACATGGCCCTTCATCTTCTTCAGCACGAAGTTGGCATCAGGCAGGGTTAGAGACATGCCGATGGTCTCACCTTCGATTTCCACGAAGAAGACCAGATCGGGGTCCAGTATCTGTTTCATGTCGGCCGCGTAATGGTCCAATTCATGGTCAGTGATCGGCACCGCACCCCAATTGGCTTCCCACGCTGCCCGGTAGATGATCTTGACCTTCTCGACTTCGTTGTCGAAGTCCTTCATGTCCATCTTGCGCAGCGTCAGGTTGCCGCGCTGCTTGAGCTTCTCCATGACGCGCACCAGCTTCGGCGGCAGGTTCTCGGCCTTGCCTTCGTACTGTGCAACCATGTCCCATTTCCAGGCGTACAAGTCCATAACTCCCTTCAACCCGTGTGCCTCCAGCATCTCAGGATAATAAGGCGGGTTGTATGGCATCAGGATACGCGGCTCGTCGTTGAAGCCGTCCACCAGCAGGCCGACTTCGTCGGTCATGGTGAATGTCACCGGACCGCGCATGGCAACGTGGCCCTGCCCGCGCAGCCAGCCTGCCGCGGCGTCCAACAGCGCATCGGCCACCTCGTGGCTGTTGATGCACTCGAACAAGCCAAAGAAACCGATCTTGTCGCCGTGCGTCTCGTTGTGGCGCGGATTGATCACCGCAGCGATGATGCCCACATCCTGCTCCATGCCGCCTGTGATGGTTCCCTTGGGCTTGTTCTCGGGGATGACTACCGCCTCGGCCACGAAATAGGCGACCTTGAGATACTCGAACGAGGGATTTTTCTGTGGGTCGAGAAACTTCTTGCGGTCGCCGATCAGCGGGGGCACCCAGTAGGGATCATTCTTGTACAGCTTGAACACGAACTTGACCAGGCGGCTGCGGTCCGAGGCTTTGTTGGGGTCGAGCTGCGTGATCTGGAGGTTGTGGATCGCCATGAGATGCTCCTTCTGGCTGGATGGCTGGACAAACCAGGGACGGCAGATATAATTCCTGTCGAAGCGGTTGACCGATGAGGTCGCTAACGTATCATGTCTCGATTACATATTGTATGGCTGCGCCTGCGCGGCAGCTCGTGTGACAACTGTGCCTTTGCCGATGCTTTTCGCAGCAACGGCGACGGTCAGGTCACCCGGCTGCACACCTATTGCCGCGCGCCAAACTCGCCGCACTTCAACCGGCCCGCGCCGGCCGAGCGGCTCTGCCATTCGTGGCAGCCTGGGGACGACTCGTCGAAATCGCCAGAGGTGGGCGATCCCACTCTGACAGCGTGACTTCGATCAGCGCAACTTCCGGCCGGCAGCGGAAGCGCAACCGCACCCCTTCACCCAAACCTCGCCCGATGTAGGTCTTTGCCTCACCGTACTGAAACCAGCCGTGCGTGCGCCGGCGCGAGACGTGGGTGCCCTGTGTATGTAGTGCGCCCAACAGGGGGATAAGCACCTGCCCGCCGTGGACGTGGCCGCCGAAGGCCAGGTCGAACGTTTGCAGTCGCGGATCAAGCATGTGGTCCGGGTTGTGGAAGAGCAAAATGCGCAGCGCGTCGCTGTCGTCAAGCGGCGCACCGGCCAGCGCCGCTTCGACGTCTGGCGTGCCTTCCATCAGATCGTCTACGCCTGCAAGCCAGATGTCGCCGTTATTACCTGTCAAGCGGACGCTGCTGTTGTCAAGAACCGTGACACCCTGGTCCGCCAGCGCCTGCTTCAGCGCCTCGATGTCGTTGTGTTCCTGCCCCAGATACAGCTTGTCGTTGCGGAAGATGCGCGTCATCATCTCGAAGGTGCGCAGCGACGCGTCGCGCAGTTCCTGCCCCGGTTCAGCCTCGCGCCAGGCAACCCGCGCCGGTCCCAGCCAGCTATAGGTTGCGTAGTCGTGGTTGCCCAGACAGGCGAACGCGCCCAGCCGCGGCTGCGGAAGGCGGGCCAGCAACTCCAGCGCGGCCGGCAGCCCACGGTCGTCGTGGATCAGGTCCCCAGTTACCAGCAGCAGGTCGAACTGCTCGCCGGCCAGCAAGTTCAGCGTGCGGTCGATCTTCCAGCGCTCGATCTGACCACTGCCGGTGAAATGCATGTCCGACAGATGCAGAATCCGCAGCCCACCGGCCGGCAAGCCCGGCGCGTCGACCTCGGCTGACATTCGCCGCACATCGACGCGCAGCCGCTCGACCCAGCGTGCATAGGCCAGCGTTCCGGCGGCGGCAACCGCGCCGACGCCGAGTAACGACGCGGCGATCTTGATTGATGGTTTCATGTCAACTCGTATTGCGTATTCCGTGTTACGTATTGCGAATTACGTATTGCGATTTGCGAGTTGCGTAACGAAATGCGCCGCAGGCTATCTGCGTCTCCTTCTATCTGTGGGCCAATGCTTCTTCACCATCGGTGAGCCTGGCAACTGGACAAACCACCCACAAGCTACGCAGTACGTATCACGCATTACGTTTCACTCCCGTACTTGCCCTTCACCAAACACCACCCACTTATACGTCGTCAGCTCCTGCAATCCCATCGGCCCGCGGGCGTGCAACTTCTGCGTGCTAACGGCCACCTCTGCGCCCAGGCCAAGCTGGCCGCCGTCGTTGAAGCGGGTGCTGGCATTGACAAAGACCGCCGCCGAGTCGACCTCGTTGACAAAGCGCTGGGCGTGGCTATAGCTCTCGGTCAGGATGCCGTCGGAATGCGCGGTGCTGTGGGCGGCGATGTGGTCGATGGCCTCGTCCAGCCCACCCACCACTTTGACGCCCAGAATCAGGCTCAGCCATTCCTGGTCGAAGTCATCCGGCCCGGCCGGCTCCACCTTCCAGTCGCTGCCCTCGCCTGACCGCTCCAGGATCAGGTACGACATCGGATCAGCCCGGAGCTCGACCGCATCGCCGGCCAGCCGCGCCGCCATGCGTGGCAGGAAATCGGCCGCGACATCGCGGTGTACCAGCACGGTGTCCAGCGAGTTGCAGACGGTCGGGCGCTGCGTCTTGGCGTTGTGGATGATCTCGACCGCCTTGGTCTGGTCGGCCGACGCGTCGACAAACAGGTGGCAGATGCCGATGCCGCCGGTCATGACCGGGATCGTGGCCTGCTCGCGGCACAGCTTGTGCAGCGCGTTACCGCCGCGCGGGATGATCATGTCCACGTATGCATCCAGCCGCAGCAGCTCTGTGACCAGCGCGCGGTCGGGGCTGTCGATGTAGAGGATGCTGTCGCCCGGCAGTCCCGCTTGCTCCAGCGCCGTCTGGATCACGTCCACCAGCGCCAGGTTGCTGCGCAGCGTTTCCTTGCCGCCGCGCAGAATGGCCGCGTTGCCGGTCTTGAGGCTCAACGCGGCGATGTCGATAGTAACGTTGGGCCGCGCCTCGTAGATCACGCCCAGCACACCCAGCGGCGTCCGCCGGCGCGCGATGCGCAGACCGTTGGGCCGCAGTTGGCCGTCATATTCCTCGCCAACCGGATCGGGCAGCACGGCGACGCTGCGGGTGTCGGCGGCCATGCCGGCCAGCCGCTTATCGGTCAGCAGCAGGCGGTCCACCAGCGCGGGCGACAAGCCGGCCGCCTGCGCGTCGGCCACGTCCAACGCGTTGGCGGCCAGAATCTGGGCCGCGTTGCGTTCTAGCCCGCCGGCAATGGCGTGCAAGGCGGCGTTCTTCTGAGCCGTCGAAGCCCGACCCAGCAGCCGGCTGGCAGCCCTGGCGCGCTGGCCCAAGATATTGAGGTTGGTCTCAGTCATGAGGCGACTCCCGGAAATTGCAGTCAATAATGGTTGATTGAACGAAGGTCATTATAGCCACACCGCCGTTCGAGTCAATCGACAGAAACCCTCTGTGAGGTTACCAACTTTCAGGAGGGTAGAGCTAACCGGGCAGCGTCTCACAGTACTTCCCGTGTGGGCAGCGTGTGTCGCTTTGCCTCCTTTGCTCCTTTGGTCACTAGCGGCTATAATCGAACCACCGCATACGCCCGCTACCCGATTGGCGCGGTGTAACCAAGCTCTGGTTCGACCCAAGGAGGATCGACCGATGACCAAGAAACGCTCTGCTCCTGCCAAGCGCGTGCCTGCTCCCGTGGCGAGCACGCCTGCCGAATCCGAGGCTAGCTACACCAGCCTGCGCCGCTTCAACCTGATCATGGGCTTTCTGCACCTGATCCAGGGCATCCTGATGATCGTGTTGAGCAACGCCACCACCTACCCGATCTACACCAACTTTCTCAACTTCGACGTGGCGACCCGCTCGCTGGCGCCCAATCCGCAACTGCTCTACGAGCTGCGTTTTGGGCCGGCCGTCGCCATGTTCCTGCTGATCTCGGCCGTGGCCCACTTCTATCTGGCGACCATCGGCTATCCTCGCTACGTCGCCGCCCTGAAGAAGGGGATGAACCCCATCCGCTTCTATGAGTATGCCCTCAGCTCGTCGCTGATGATCGTGCTGATCGGTATGTTGGTGGGGATCTGGGATCTGGGCGCGATCATCCTGATCTTCGGCGTCAACGCCATGATGAACCTGTTCGGCGTGATGATGGAGCTGCACAACCAGACCACCAAGAAGACCGACTGGACCTCCTTCATCTACGGCTGCATCGCCGGCATCTTCCCCTGGATCGTGATCACGCTCTATTTCGTGGGGGCCGTCAACTCGGGCGACGCCAAACCGCCGGCCTTCGTCTACATCATCATCCCGACGCTGTTCGTCTTCTTCAACATCTTCGCCATCAACATGTACTTGCAGTACAAGAAGGTGGGGCGTTGGCAGAACTATCTGTTCGGCGAGCGGATCTACATCGTGCTCAGCCTGCTGGCCAAGACCACGCTGGCCTGGCTGATCTTCGCCGGCACGCTGGCGCCGGTGTAAGCAGACGCCAAATTGAAGTAACTTTGCTTACAGCACCACCAGATCGTCGCGGTGCACCACGGTCTCGCCGTACTCGTAGCCGAGGATTGCCTCGATCTCGTCGGAACGCCGGCCCATGATCCGCTCCAACGACTCTGCGCCGTAACGCGACAGCCCGCGTGCGACTTCGCGGCCGGCGACGTTGCAGATGCGCACGGTGTCGCCGCGCTGAAACTGCCCCTCGACCCGGGTCACGCCGACCGGTAACAGGCTGCGTCCCTGCGCCAGCAGCGCCCGCTCGGCGCCCGCGTCTACCCAGATGCGTCCGGTTGGCGCCAGACCGCCCAGCAGCCAGCGCTTGCGGCTTTCCAGCCGGCCAGCCAGCGGTGCGAAACGGGTGCCGATGCGCTCGCCCGCCGCAACCCGCAGCACCACGTCATCGACACTGCCGGCCGCGATGACGACCTGTGCGCCGCCGCGCCGGGCCAGATCGGCCGCCGTCAGCTTGGTGGTCATGCCGCCGACGCCCAGCCCGCTGTTGGAACCGCCAGCGACGGCGCGCAGGTCGTCATCGATGACGCTGACTTCGCTGATGAGTTCGCGCGGCGGGATCGTTGCGCGGATCGGCTGTGAACAGTCCTGGCTGGTCGGTCAGGATCAATAGCAGATCGGCTTCTACCAGGTTGGACACCAGCGCCGACAGCGTGTCGTTGTCGCCCAGCTTGATCTCCTCGGTGGCGACCGCGTCGTTTTCGTTGATGACCGGCACGATGCGCTCGGCCAGCAAGGCTTGCAGCGTGTCGCGCGCGTTGAGGTAACGGCTGCGGTTGTCCAGATCGGCGCGGGTCAGCAGTACCTGGCCGACGACGACATCGTAGATGGCGAAGTACTCTTCGTAGAGGCCCAGCAGCCGGCTTTGGCCGACCGCGGCCAGCATTTGCTTGGCGGGCATGGCGCGCGGCAACTGGCGAAAGCCCAGCCGCTCGCGACCTGCGCCGATCGCTCCGGAGCTGACGACAACTACCTCGACTCCGCTGGCCCGCAGGCGCGCGCACTGGCGTACGATGTCCAGCAGCCGCGGTCGGTTGATGCGCGGCGACCCGGCGGTCAGCACGCTGGTGCCCAGTTTCAGGACGATGCGCTGGTGGATGAATTGGGGAGTTGATCCGGTCATGGTTTCTATGTCAAACTGTATACGGGAATGCGCTGCGTGGGGCAGCGTTTTTCGATTGTAGCCGTTGCCGCCGCTTCCGGCAAAACAGCCGCGAAGTGTCAACATGTCGGTAGTTTCGCACATTTCTGAGGCGACGTAGCCTTAGTGGCACCGACCTGCATGGGGCGGTCCTGAGCTGGCCTAACCTACAGGAGGCGGATCTGAGCTTTGCAAACCTGAGCGGGGCCAATCTTGGCAACACCTACCTGCGCAACACCGACCTGACCGGCGCGGAGATGGCCAGGGCCGACCTGACCGGCGCGAACATGCCCGATGGAGTGACGCAAGACGGGTGCCGGCTCTTTGGCAGCGCCTGACCTGGCATTCATGTGCCGTTGCTGGTAGGCAGGACGCGTTACTTCACAGGCTGGCGGGAAGATGCTACAATCGGGCTGGTCTTCGACGGTGGGCCGCTATTGCTCACCGTTCAGCCGCCGTCTATCGTTCATCATTCCCCAACCCGGAGCGTCCCATGTTTCGTTTTCTTTTCACACTCACCATTGGCGTCGTGGTCGGTTTCGTCCTGGCCAAGCTGCGCGAGAACGTGGCCGACCAGAACCGCCTGCGCGAGGCGCGCGACGAGGCGATCCGCTACCGCGCCCAGATGGCAACCGCCCGCCAGTCCGCTGCCACGGAAGCCTCGACTGCGCCACCCGCGGCGGACGTGATGCCCGCGCCTGCCGAGCCGGTGCAGAACGACGACCTGACGCGCATCAACGGCATCGGCCCGGTATTCCAGAGCCGTCTGCGCGCCGCGGGACTGCACACCTACGCGCACCTGGCCGCGTCCGATCCTGACACCGTGCGCGCGGCCGTGGCAGCAGCCGACTGGCAGAAGATCGAGCCGGAGCACTGGATCGAAGAAGCGGGCCAACTGGCCGCCGACGAATAGCAGCGTCGATTCCAGCAACCCTTCGCAGCCCGCAACTGGACGCGGAAGACGCGGAATGATCAGATACCGAATCGGGGCCGTTAGCAATCCGCGCCGATCCGCGTTTATCCGCGTCCAGACCGGCTGACGCCCCATGCCTGGCATCGGTGAACTGGCCGCGCTGGCCACAGCCATCCTCTGGTCGTTTACCGGCATCCAGTTCACTTTCGCCGGCCGGCGCGTCGGCTCCGCGGTCGTCAACCGGACGCGGCTGGCGATGGCGGTGTTTTACCTGTCCATCGCCCACCTGGTCTTGCAAGGCCAGTGGTGGCCGGTGGGTGCGGGCAAGGAAAGCTGGTTCTGGCTGGGGTTGTCGGGCATCGTTGGGCTGGCCATCGGCGACGCCTTTTTGTTCCAGGCGTATGTGTCCATCGGCCCGCGGCGCTCGCAGGTCGTCATGACCACCGTCCCGGTCATGAGCACCGTGCTGGCATGGCTGCTGTTCCACGAAGCGCTGACGGCGGTCGAGTTGCTGGCTATGACACTGACGCTGTTTGGCGTTGCCTGGGTGGTGTCAGAGCGGCGCAACAGCCGCAGCCGCATCTCCTTTGCCGGCGACGACAACCGGCGCATCTACCTCATCGGCGTGCTGCTGGCGCTGGGCGGCGCGGCCGGCCAGTCTGCCGGTCTGCTGCTTTCTAAAAAGGGGCTGGAAGGCGGCTTTCCACCACTGTCGGCCACGGTGATCCGCATGGTGGTGGCGACCGCAGCGATCTGGCTTTTCACGCTGCTGCGCGGCCGTGGTCCTGCCACCATCAGTGCACTGCGCGACCGGCGCGCGCTGGTCTTGATCGCCGGCGGCGCGTTCACCGGCCCCTTTCTCGGCGTCTGGAATTCGATGATCGCGGTGCAGAACGCGCCGGTCGGCATCGCCGCGACGCTGATGTCGTTGTCGCCCGTGATGCTGATCCCGCTGTCGCACTACTTCTTTGGCGAACGGATCACCTCGCGCGCGATTGTCGGCACGCTGATCGCGCTGACCGGCACCGCCCTGATCTTCCTGACATGAACCTGTCTGCTCTGTCCACCCTACGGGCAACCGGCTGGACCGACTACGATCTGCTGGACAGCGGCGACGGCCAGAAGCTGGAACGCTTCGGCCCGGTCGTCCTGGTGCGCCCGGAAGCCCAGGCAAGCTGGCGGGCAGCCTTGCCGGCGCGCGACTGGCAAGCGGCCCACGCCGTCTACCGGCAGAGCGAGCAGGGCGGCCGCTGGGCAATGCAACACCCCTTCGAACGTCGCTGGGTCATCGACTATCGCGGTTTGCAGTGCCAGCTTGAGATCGACCAATCGCGGCATGTCGGCGTGTTTCCGGAAAACGCCGTCCACTGGGACTGGATCGAGACGCAGGTGGCCGCGGCAGGCCGTCCGCTGCGCCTGCTCAACCTGTTCGGCTACACCGGGCTGGCGACGCTGGCAGCAGCACGCGCCGGCGCGCGTGTCACGCATGTCGACGCATCGAAGCGCGCTGTCACCCGGGCGCGGGAAAACCAGGCGCTGTCGGGGCTGGCGGACAGGCCGGTACGCTGGATCGTCGAGGATGCATTGAAATATCTGCGGCGCGAGACGAGGCGAGGTACACGTTACGACGGTATCATTATGGATCCGCCCGCCTTCGGACGCGGGCCGAACGGCGAGGTCTGGAGTTTCGAGCAGTTGTTCGGGGAGTTGTGCACAGCCTGTCGCGCGGTGTTGAGCGACCGGCCGCGGCTGGTGGTGGCGACGCTGTATACCCGGTCAGTAGACTTCGGCATAACGCAGGATGCGCTGGCCGCGATGATGGCCGGTCACCGCGGCGACCTGACGGCGGGACGGATGGTGACACGCGATCGCAGCGCGAATCGGGAGATCGAGCACGGGCAGTTTGTGCGCTGGGCGGGCAAAGTCGCCGGTTGATGCTGGTTGAGATAATAGTTTGGTAAGCCGGCCTCACAGGTCATTCCGAGCGGGTCTGGCAGCCAGCCTTGCAACACAGAGACGTCAGCGAGGAATCTCTCCGGAGAGATTCCTCGCTGACGTCTCGCAACTTACAGTGTTTCGAGTAAAGCCGCTCGGAATGACGGACCGGACGGCCTCAAAACCCAACTCCGCTGGAATTACAAGATTGTCTCGTGCTACCCTTTGGCTAGGCTGAACGACGAGGCTTCGATTAACAGCGATGCCACCGGTTTGATACCCTGCTCTTCCAAGGCCTCCCGGTATTCAGGGTGCACGTGCCAGCCTGCTTCGCCAAGCACTTCCCGATCCCACGGGTTGAGAATCAGCGCATCGGACACCAGGCCAATGTAATCAGGGGTTTCGACGCCCCAACCATGGGCGTAGAGAACGGCAACGCGCGCCTCGGCCGCGCCCAGTTCCAGCGCCCGCTCATGTACCAGTCGCACCGTCTCGCCGCTGCTGCTGATCTCGTCCACGATCAGCACGCGCCGGCCCGCCACCGCGGCCGGCGGCTCGATAATCCACAGCGGATGCTCGCGCACGACCGCGTCCCGCTCCCGCCGCGTCAGGTAAACCGGCCAGAGATCGATGCGCAGCATGTGGGCCAGCAACGTACCGGGGTAATAGCCGCCGCGCCCGATTGCCAGGATCAGCTCGGGACGCCAGGACTGAACGCCCAGCGCCAGCGCTTTGCACAGACCGTGGAAGTCGTTCCAGGAGATGGGCAGGACGCCGGCGCGCTGGGTGTAGTCGTAGGAAGGTGAAGTCATTGGCGTGGAAGTGACTGTCACTTTCGGAAAGTAACAGTCACTTGAAAGCAAACTATTCCCCCGTCATCGGGCGGGCATCCAGCAGGCGCGTCGCCTCGGCTTCGTCCAGATAGCCCAGCTCTACCACGACTTCTTTGACCGTGCGGCCTTCGGCGTACGCTTTCTTGGCGGCCAGGGCAGCCTTGTCGTAGCCGATGACCGGATTCAACGCGGTGACCAGAATCGGGTTCTTGTCCACCAGATAGAGCATCTTGTCACGGTTGGCCACCAGCCCGGCGATGGCCAGATCGGCCAGCACGCGGCTGCCGTTGGCCAGCAACGTGATCGACTCCAGCAGGTTGCGCGCCAGCACCGGCAGCATGACGTTGAGTTCGAACGTGCCCGACTGTCCCGCAATGGTGACGACCTGATCGTTGCCGAAGACCTGCGCGCAGACCATCGTCATCGCCTCGGGGATCACCGGGTTGATCTTGCCGGGCATGATGCTGGAGCCAGGCTGCAAGGCGGGCAGCACGATCTCGCCCAGACCGGCGATGGGGCCCGAGTTCATCCAGCGCAGGTCGTTGCTGATCTTCATCAGCGACACGGCGACGGCCTTGAGCTGGCCGCTGAGTTCGACGCAGGCATCCATCGACGCCTGCGCGGCGAAGTGGTTGTCCGCCTCGCGGAAGGGCGCGCCGGTGATCTCCGAAAGCCGCACCGCGACCGCTGCCGCGAAACCGGGCAGCGCGTTGATGCCGGTGCCGACCGCGGTGCCGCCCAGCGCCAGTTCAGCCAGCCGCGGCAGAGTCGCCTCGACCCGTGCGATGCCGGCCATGATCTGCGCGGCATAGCCGCCGAACTCCTGGCCCAGCCGCACCGGCATCGCGTCCATCAGGTGGGTGCGGCCGGTCTTGAGCGCATCGTCGAACTCCAGCGATTTGTCCAGCAGCGCGACGTGCAAGTGATGCAGCGCGGGCAATAGCGCCTCGATCACCTCAAGATAAGCCGCGACGTGGATCGCGGTGGGAATCACGTCGTTGGAGCTTTGACCCATGTTGACGTGGTCGTTGGGATGCACGGGCGACTTGGAGCCGACCTCGCCGCCCAGGATCTGGATGGCGCGGTTGCTGATCACCTCGTTGGCGTTCATGTTGGTCGAGGTGCCCGAGCCGGTCTGGTAGATGTCGATGGGGAAGTCGCCATCCCAGCGGCCGTCGGCCACCTCCTGCGAAGCCTGGACAATCACCTCTGCCAGATGCGGCTCCAAGTGTCCCAGCTCCTGGTTGACCTGCGCGGCAGCCAGCTTGACCAGCCCCAGCGCGCGGATGAAGCTGCGCGGAAAGGGAATACCGCTGATAGGAAAATTCTCCACCGCGCGCATGGTCTGTGCGCCATAGAGCGCGTCGGCCGGCACCTGCACCGGCCCCAGCGAGTCCTTTTCAATACGAAAACCTGTGGTCATTTTGTCTTGTTCCTTAGTTATTACTCGCCGTCGGGATGAGGTGACAGTCACTTTCGGAAAGTGACTGTCACCTGTCTATATGAACGCAGAGAGCCTCTGCCACAAAGCAGAGGCCCTCGTTGGGTCTCGATTCCAATCCGCGCTGGCAGTTCCGCAGAACGCCGCGGATCTACTCGAACTACATGTCCAGCGCGTCGTAGCCCGGCCCGTCGGTGAAGAAATCGTAGTTCGGCTGGTTGCCGGTGGTCAGGTCGCGCTCCTCGCCGCCAGCAGCGACCGTCTTCACCTTGGTGTCGAAGGGCACGTATTCCTGGCCTGCCTTGAGCACATAGTCATCAGGCACGTCCTCCTCGGGGAAGATCGCTTCGAACGGGCACTCGGGCACGCAAGCGCCACAGTCGATGCAGGTGTCCGGGTCAATGTAGTACCACGGCCACTCGCTCTGAGGCTGGCCGGGGATAATGCACTCGACCGGGCACACTTCGACACAGGCGCCATCGCGCAAACAGAGTTCGGTAATAATGTGAGTCATGGGAGTCTCCTGAAATGAGGTGAAATTGCGAGGGCCGGCAGAGCGCGGTGCCTCGGCTGAAATCTATCGACGCCGGATCGAATCCGGGAAATGCCTGGACGAAGCGCCGGACTGCTACATGTTGAGGGCTTCGTAGCCGGGGCCGCTCTTGAAGAAATCGGCGTTGAACGCGGTGGAAGGCTCGTATTCCTTGGGAACATCGGCCTCGGGGAAGATCGCCTCCACAGGGCATTCCGGGATGCACGCGCCGCAGTCGATGCAGGTGTCGGGATCGATGTAGTACCACGGCCATTCCATTTCGGGCTGGCCGGGGATGATGCACTCAACCGGACACACCTCAACGCACGCGCCGTCGCGGATGCACAGATCGGTGATCACATGGGTCATGAAGTAGTAGCCTCCTGTACGAGGTCACGCAGTGGCGACGACCAGATAGCGTCCATACGAGCAGCGGGGTTGCCGCAAGCCGGCGCGGCGTGAAAAGTGAACATTGGTGGAACCTGCCGGTCCTGGCGCAAGGGCTGGAGCTAACGAAGCCCGAACCTGAGCAGTTGCGAAAATTGTACAATGACTGTGAGCAAATGTCAAAACAAAAACGCTCGCGCAGGCAATCACAAGCGCAGTTTCATTTCGGGACAACTTGCGCGAACTATTCGTCGGCGATGGCCCGCAGCCCTTCAGCGTCCAGGATGGCGATACGTTTGCGGCCGATGTCGATCAAGCCCTGGGTCTTCAGCTCGTTGAGCACCTGAGTCGCGGTCTCGCGGTAGGTGCCGGCCGTCTCAGCCAGGTCCTGATGCGTGTATCCGATTACCTCAAGGCCCCCATTTTGCTCAGCCAGCAGCAGCAGCAGCGCGGACAGCCGGGCCGGTATGCCCTTGAACGCCATCGCGCGCAGCCGGTCCTCGACCTCGCGCAGCCGGCGGCCAGTCATGTCCAGCACGCGGATGGCAAGCTGCGGCTTGCTGAGGAAAAGCCGCTCCAGATCCTTGCGGCTCATGATGCCAATGACACAATCCTCGGCCGCTTCGGCAAACGTCTTGTGTAGTTGCTGGCCCAGCAGCGGCATCTCGCCAAACAATGAACCTGGCCCCAGCGACGCGATCACCAGCTTCTTGCCCTCCTGCGAGATGCGATACAACTGGACTCGCCCTTCCTGCAAGACGAACAGCACCTCACCCGTCTCTTCGGGACGATAGAAGACCTTGCCGCGGCGGACGGTGGTAATAGTAATCAGATGTTCAAGCTCTTCGATTTCCTTGACGGACAGATCCTGAAACAGTTCCAACCCGCTCAGGAAACTGATCTTGCCGGCGGTCTGCTCTGATGTGGACATACGCTGTGTCTACCTCTTCAAAAATAGTCTGCGCCTATTGTAACACACCAGCGGCGTCACAGCACACTGCGTGGCCGGCCGCGCGCAGCGCTGTGATAGCAGCATCGAGCTGGCCAGCCTGCACAAGAAGGTAGTCGGTGTCGTAGGTGGAAATAGCGAAGATCGAGATGCCTGCATTGGCCAGCGGCGCAGTCAGCCGCGCCAGGATGCCGGTCAGTGCGAAGTCCAGCGGCCCAGCCACCTGGAGGCAGCGCCAGTCGCGCTGGCAGGTGATGTCAGCGGGAACGAGGTGTTGTTCGCAGACGACCGACAGTTCCTCATCGGTGCGCGTGACGGCGTAGAAACGGCTGGTGGTGGCCCAGGCTGGCAAACTGGCTGCGCGATTCAGCCGGCAGATGGCCAGCGTGCTGGGCAGAAGCGTCAACGAGAGATGGTCGGGCAAAGCAGCCTCCCGGCCAGAATGGCCGGAGCGACGGGGATGATCAAGACTGCGGGGATTCTACATCAGTCACGCAAATGGCGCAAAAGAAGGTCAACGAAAAGCGCAGAGACGCAAAGAGGTGCTTTCTCTTCGTGTCTCTGCGCCGGTCAAGAAGGTTATTGTGCTTTCAGGTCACGGAGCAGACGATGCCGGTTGATACCAGACGATCCAGTGCCCGGTGCTCGTCAGTTGACCGTCGCTGATGATGTACGCGCCGTGGGCGATGAGCACTGGCTTGGATCCCGTCGAGTCGACCTCCGTCGGATAGTCGGGGTAGACGCCGACCGCATCGCCCTCCAACAGCTCGGCCTTGCCGCGATCCACCATTCCCAGGGCAACCACGTCAATCGGCCGGCCTTCGGGGTCGTAGTCGTTGGCGAATACCGGTATCTCAAGATAGTCGGTGTAGCCGGTGACCATGACCTCGTCGTTCACCGCCACCGGCGGCAGGTTGCGCGGCCCAGGCACGGACAAGATGCAGGTCCACGCCAGCAAGAGTACGGACAGAATAGTAGACATCGCTACTTCCTCCTTCAGGCGACTTCAATGGTTTATGGCAGCATGACCGGCCAATACCAGACCGACCAGACAGCCGTGCTGCCTGCCGCGCCGTCGCTGACGACGTAGGTGCCGTACGCAACCAGACCTTCCGGTTCGTAAACCTCGCGAGACCAGTCAAGGACTACCCGCACGCTCCCGTCATCAAGTATCTGGGCCGTTCCGCCCTCGGTCGCGAGCAACGCAGTCACGTGCAGAACGTCCCCGTCGGGATCAGTGTCGTTCTCCAGCACCGGTATGTCGACAACCGGCAACGGGTAGAACAGCAGGAAGTACTGGTCTGCGACCGCCACGGGTGGGTGATTGTGCGGCACGCCGCTTGACAGCATAGACATCAGCACCAATGGTATCGCGAGCAGAAAGGTGATCATCGCACGTTCCTCCGTGAGCCAGACTCTCAGCCGCTAAGGCTGAATCTCCGGCCAGTACCAGACGCTCCAGTTGGCCTTGCTTTGCGCAGCGCCGTCGGTGACGATGTATGACCCGTAAGCCATCAGGCCTTGCGGATCTCCAAAGCCGTCTTGCGGCCAGTCGATGTACACCTGGACGACCTTGCCTTTGACAATCTCGGCCTTGCCGCCGTCGATGACCGACAGCGCTGTGACGTAGAGGGGATCCATGTCCGGATCGACATCGTTTTCCAGGACAAAAATGTCGACGACTGGAACAGGGTGATACAACAGGACGACTATGTCGTCGTTGGCAATCGGCGGCCGATTGCGCGGCCCGGCAAGGGGTGCAACCAGCGTGACCATCATCATCAAGATCAGAAGCAAGTTAGACATGATACGGTTCCTCCAGGTAGTTTGTGGGAGGAGCCGCCCGCTTTGGGCGGCTCCTCGTCTCGTTTTTCCTGCTCTCAGCGCCTCGCCGGTCCCCCTGCCCCCTGCTAGGGAAAACGGCAAGGACGAGAGAAGCAGCAAGTCAGCAGCGGTGATTCGAAACGCGTCGTCTCGGCAGAAGTAGCGAATGCTCGCCGGTTTTCGCAGAGAGTCGTCTACGCTCCTCAGTCGATATCGACTATGCACGTGATGGCGGTGCTACCGTTGGGCGAGACGGTTGCAGTGTAGTCCTCTGTAACGTAAGTGCCCCGACCGAGAGTGATCCTACACAGGCGTCCGGTGGAACCGTAGTCTAGCACCAAGGTCTCCTTTGGCAACTCGGCGCCTTTTGGCGCGTAGCCTGCGCAAAAGGCGACCAACCGGATCGGCGTTGCCCAGTGGAAGTTCTGCTTCACGCTCTCGACCAAGAGCGGCCTGGTTGATCCGTCAGGCAGCCAACACGAACCGGCTCGCGTGATCCGATAATCGACAGGCTCCGGCGGGGCGGCCGACGCCGGCAGGAACGCGACGGCCAACAACATGGCAGCCAACACGACCGACAGAAACTTGTTCATGGTATCCTCCTCAAAATGATCACAAATGGGTGGCCTTTGGGAGCCCCAGCACTTTGTCCGAACACCTGTTATTAAACAGGATTTGTGCGCAGTTAAGAACCAAATTGCGATACCAAAACCGATAGCAATGTGATACAATATGCGCGACCCTTGCGGCGACTCGCAGTCCCTACTCAACCAGGCGGATAACGGGTTAACCCCGAAACTTGAAGCGGCTTTTGGGATATGGTTGTATCATAACAGGATTGTGCAATTCTCGCTATGAAGTAGTTCACAAAAAAAGTGTGAAACCCGTCACACTTTTCTGGCAAACTGATGCTGAGAAGGCTGTAGCTTGAGAAAATGCAACAGACAGGTAACTTCGGTCAGTGGCTCAAGCAACGGCGCAAGGCGCTTGGGCTGACACAGAAGGTGTTGGCACAGCAGGCGGGCTGCGCCGAGGTGACGCTGCGCAAGATCGAGGCCGGCAACCTGCAGCCGTCCGCGCCGCTGGTTGCGTCTCTTGCCACAGCTCTCGGCGTGGACGACGCCGACCTGCCGGGCCTGGTTTCCCTGGCGCGCGGTCTCGAAGACGACTTCACGGTCAAGGCGCGCCTGCTGCGTCCCCAGCATCCTAACAACCTCCCCGCCCAGCTCACACCACTCATCGGCCGCGAGCGCGACATCACCGCTGTGCGTAAACGGCTGGTCGACGACGGCGCTCGGCTGGTTACGCTGGTTGGTCCGCCCGGCGTCGGCAAGACGCGGCTCTCCCTGGCCGTGGCCGAGGACGTGCTGGAACAGTTCGACGACGGCGCCTTCTTCGTCCGCCTGGCGCCGGTCATCGACCCCCATCAGGTGGCGGCGGCCATCGCCCAGGCGCTGGGCTTGCAAATGAGCGGTCCCAACCCACCGGAGCTACAACTGCGCGCGTATCTTGAGGAGAAACACCTGCTCCTGGTGCTGGATAACTTCGAGCAGATCGTGGCCGCCGCGCCGCTGGTGGACGACTTGCTGCGCCGCTGTCCATGGCTGCACGTCCTGGTCACCAGCCGCCAGCCGCTGCGGGTGCGCGGCGAGCGCCAGATCCACGTGCTGCCGTTAGCGTTGCCGGCCGAGATGACCGGAGCGAGCGCGGTCAAAGCCGCCGACATGCTGCGCTATCCGTCGGTAGAACTCTTTGCCGAACGCGCCGAAGCGGTGCTGCCCGACTTCGCTGTCGACGACGGCAACGCTGCCGCTGTGGCCGAACTGTGCCGCCGGCTGGACGGCCTGCCGCTGGCCATCGAACTGGTCGCGGCGCGGGTCAAGGTCCTTCCACCCAACGAATTGTTGGCACGCCTGCACGGCCCGTGGCTGCTCTCCACCGACGGCCTGCGCGATGTGTCCGCCCGCCAGAAGACCCTGCGCGGCGCCATCGGCTGGAGCTACGACCTGCTCCCGCCAGCCGAGCAGACGCTGTTCCGGCGTCTGTCGGTATTCGCAGGCGGCTTCACACTGCAGGCGGCTGAGATGGTGTGCTGGGAAGATGGCAACGCTGAAGAGCAGGCGGCAGCCGTCCTGGACGGCGTCGCAGTGCTTCTGGAAAGGAACCTCGTGCAGCGTGAGACCGGGCTATACGGTGAAACGCGCTACGCCATGCTTGAGACGGTGCGCGAGTTCGGCCTCGACAGATTAGCTGCCAGCGGCGAAATGGAGATCATGCGGGCGCGGCATGCTGGCTGCTTCCTGACGATCATGGAGAATGGCAATGCAGCGGATGGCAACCCCAGACGAACGCTACAAAACCGTTTGATCGATGATGAACTCTACAATTTGCGCTCTGCTCTTGCCTGGTCCGTGCAGCACGACGAACAGATATCCTTACTGTTGACTGCGTATCTGGCGTTCTGGTTTTATCAGAGAGGTCCCTACGTGGAAGCAATCCGTTTGATCGACGAGGTACTTGCACTTCCCGGGGCCTCAAATCCAACCATTCCGCGAGCAAGGGTCCTGTATGAAGCTGGCATTGTTCTGTTGTACAGCGGAGAGACCACTCGTGCAAAGACAATGGTCGAGGAGAGCCTGACCATCAGCACGAAGCTGGGTTATCTCAAAGGGGAAGCCGACGCATTGATCCTCCTGGGACGAATGTCATTGTGGTGGTTGCAAGACTCGGCCGCTGCCATCCAGTACCTGGAAAAGGCGCTCGACTGTTACACAGAACTTCGCTCCCCTGGGGGCATGTCAATGGCCCTCATGTATCTCACAAAAGTCTCTCTGTTGAGAGGTGACTTCCTTCGAGCTCAAGAGTTAGGCGAGGAAAGCCTTGCCATCTCTCAACGGGAAGGTCTGGGGTTTTCGTTACCTTTGAACAGGCTGGGCGAGATAGCTTACGCGAATGGCGATTTGGCACTTGCGAGATCGCGCTTTGAGCAAAGTATGAAAGTAGAGCGTCAAACCGGGAAAAACGACATTAGCCAGGAAACCCTTATCGGCCTTTCTCTCACGGCGATTCGTCAGAAGGATTTCGATACTGCCCACATATTCATGAACCAGTGGCTACAACTCGTAAAGAGATACGACAACGACCAGGATCCCAACCTGTGCGGCTGTTACCTGTACCTGGCAACGTTGGTCCAGGAAGAAGGCGACTACGCTAGCGCCATCCACTGGTACCGCGCCAGTCTGCCAGGAATCCCAGTCGACCGAGATGAATGGAGTTCCTGGAGCCTTGGCCTGGCCGGTCTGGCGCTGGCGTTTGGCCAGCACGAGTTGGCTGTCGTGCTACTTGGCGCAACCGATGCCGCAGACAACGAGAACTATCGCATGTGGCCGATCTATCGTACCGACTTCAATCGACTCTTCGAGACTGCAAGAGTTCACCTCAACACAGCGAGTTTCGACGCTGCGTGGGCGCAAGGTCAGCGACACCCATTCGAGCAGGTGGTTGAGGAGGCAGTCTCGATCCTGCAGGCGTTGCAACTTGGTTAGTTCTTGCAGACTATGTCCCCGTGTAATGTGGGTCACGTCCAACCAAGAAGCTCTCGATTGCCTCGCGCGGATCGTGGCTGTCAAGCAGTTCCGCCAGCGCCTCAAGCTCCAGATCCTGACTATCGCGCAGAGGTAGGCCGTAGCCTTCGGTGAAGATGCGTTTCGTGACACTGATTGTCCGCGGTGGCAGTCTGCGAAAGCGGTCCGCCAGCGTCATCACGGTGGAATCAAGTTGATCGGGCGCCACGACGCGATGCAACAGCCCCAATCTATGCGCCGTTGCGGCGTTGAAACGCTCGCCGAACAAAACCAGTTCCTTTGCTGTAGCAATTCCTGTGACCCGCGTGATGCGGTGCGTGCCCATCAGAATTGGGATGCCCAGCTTGACCTCGGGCAGGGCGAAGATGGTACGCTGGCTGGCGATGCGAAAATCGCAACACAATGCCAGCAGGAGACCGCCGCCGATACAAAACCCATGCAGCCTGGCGAGTACGGGCTTGGGGATGGCTTCGAATTCATCCAGCGCTACTTGCATCTCCCGAAGCTGTTCGCGCACGATCTGGGCCGGCTGATCGAGCATGCTGCGAATGAGATCGGTATCCACGCCCACTGAGAAGTGGTCTCCGTTCCCTTGCAGGACGACAGCCCAGACCTCGACATTGGCGCCCAGCTCGGCTGTGATCGCGCGCAACTCGCTCAAAACCTCAGGCGTCAGGCTGTTCTTCGACTCGGGCCGATTTAGTGTTAGCGTTGCAACGTGCAAATCTGCGGTCAGTAGCCAATGTCGAAAGTCGGGCATAGAACGCGGTCCTAGTACATGTGGGCGTAAGTATCCGAATGGTTGTCACCTTGAGCGGATCGAGCACCCAACCAGGCCTGGGCCAACCGCCAGTGAAGCGTTTCGCGTCTGCTGTCAATGGATCGCGTTCATCATGCCGCCCACGACTGGATATGCCTGGTTCGGGCTCCCGTCGTTGAAGTGAAACGTGTACGAAGCGGGCAGAAGCTGCATGTCCTGCACGAAGCTGCGCCAGCCACCGGCGTAGTACTGGACTGCTGTCCCGCTGTCTGAGTGAACGTGGCCAGTCTGGAACGTGACGGTCGGGTTCGCGTTGACGTCCTGGCCGTTCAGCTGCTGGCGGCCGAAGGCGTAGGTCATGGCGAAACTGTAGGTCAGCGGCAGCAGTTCCCTGCTTGCCTGTCCACCGGCGGTTACGCCAAAGTCACGCCAGCCGCCGGCGTAGTACTGCACCATCCCGGTTCCTGCCTCGTTGGAGATCGGGTTGCCGCTGCTGTCGCGCAGTTCCACGGTGACGCGGGTCGTCTGGAAGGTGACGGTCGGGTTGGCGGCGACATCCTGGCCGTTCAACTGCTGGCGGCCGAAGGCGTAGGTCATGGCGAAACTGTAGGTCAGCGGCAGCAGTTCCCTGCTGGCCTGCCCTCCGGTCGTCACACCGAAGTCGCGCCAGCCGCCCGCGTAGTACTGCACGGTCCCGGTTCCAGCCGCGTCGGGGATCAGGTTGCCGCCGCTGTCGCGCAGTTCCACGGTGACCTGTTTCGTCTGGAACGTGACGGTGGGATTAGCACCGACGTCTTGGCCGTTCAACTGCTGGCGGCCGAAGGCGTAGGTCATGGCGAAACTGTAGGTCAGCGGCAGCAGTTCCCTGCTGGCCTGCCCACCGGCGGTCACACCGAAGTCACGCCAGCCGCCCGCGTAGTATTGCACGGCGCCGGTTCCCGCACCGTCGGGGATCAGATTGCCGCTGCTGTCGCGCAGTTCCACGGTGACGTGGGTCGTCTGGAACGTGACGGTCGGGTTGGCAGCGACATTCTGACCGTTCAGTTGCTGGCGGCCAAAGGCGTAGCTCATGCTGAAGCTGTAGCTCAGCGGCAGCAACTCCTTGCTGGTCTGCCCACCCACGGTCACACCGAAGTCACGCCAGCCGCCCGCGTAGTACTGCACCGTGCCGGTTCCCGCCTCGTCCGGGATCAGGTTGCCGAAGCTGTCTCGCAGTTCGACAGTGACGTGGGTCGTCTGGAACGTGACAGTGGGGTTGCCGGTCACGTTCTGAGACAGTTGCTGCGACGCGTTGGCGTAGGTCATGCGGAAGCTCAGGTTGCCGCTGGACACGGGAATATCGGTAACCAGGGTCCCGCTGGCGTCGGTGGTGCCCGGAATGGCCTGCCACCCGCCGGCGTAGTATTGCACCGTGCCGCCGGCCAGACCGTTGCCCTGGCTGTCCAGCAGCCTGACCACCACGCCCTGTGGCGGCGGGGGGTTCTCGGCCGGCCAATCGGGCTGACCAGACAGATAGGAGGCGTTGTAGCGGTGGATGGCGAAGCCGCCGAAGCTGGGGGCCGCGGCAAAGTGGTCCGCGACAGCCTGCGCCTCGCTGCTTAGCACCGCCTGCCCTTCCTCGAAGAAGGTTACCTTCTCAGGGCCGCAGCCGGGCGAGCAGTTCGATGTCTCAAGACCAACCAGTATCAGGTCAGGCTTGAGGGCCGCGTCTGCATAGGCGATCTCGTCCTGGTCGAGGCAGATCAGACCGTCGCCATCGTTGCAGTTAGCCGTGCCGGCGAAGTCGCGGTAGCCCATCACCACGATCTGGTCGAGATCGAGATCGACGATGTGCTGGTGGACCGGCTTGACCGGTCCGCCGGCCGGATATGCCACGGGTGTATCCCAGTAGAATCGGATCGCAACCGCCAGCTTCAAGTTGCCGGGCAGAAAGTCGCGGGTGCATTGGTAGAGCGCCAGCAGGTTTTGGAAATCAGCCGCACTTTGCGGCTCCGGCGGCTCCACATCGAGGATGACGCCGTCGAAAGGCGCAGCGGGATTGGCGGTGTTGTAGGCGACGACCTCGGCCATGCGCTGCAAGGGCCACGCGCCCGGATCACATCCGAGGGCCGGCCAAACGGTGTCGCCGTACGCCGCCCACGCAGCCAGGCCGCTGAGATGTGCCTTGTCGATCAGATCGGCAAGGTCACCATCTTCGTACATCAGGCGTCCGTCGCTGTTGGCGGGAGAATGATAGACGCTGAGGTAGAGGTCGGTCACGCCGCTGGCCGCGCTGCGCTGGACCAACGTATCACGCGCCGACAATGAACTGATCTCGTCGGAGAAGATCCAGAGACCCTGCGTGTGGCCATCGGCGCTGACCGGATGACCGTTCCACAGTCCGATACTCCCCACGATGACGAGGGCGAACAATACCAACACTGCTGAACGCTTCATAGTGAAATCTCCTCTTGAAGGGCGAACACGTTGATCGTCGTGCTCACAGCCGAAGTTGGCGACTGATGATAAGCCCTGGCCTGTCGTCAGTCCACGACGGCCAGCTCCCGGCCAGGCCGCAACTCAAGTTCGTAGTTTGTGTACTCATGCTGGACCGACATGCCAACGCGCTGATACAGCCCGGTGGCGCCGGTCTTGTTGGTGGCGTCCACACCCAAGCCGACGCGCGGGACGCCCCGCGCTTGCAGCTCGCGAAAGGTGTGCAGCAACAGCGCCTGGCCGATACCGCGCCGCCGGTAAGCCTTGCTCACACTGACAGTGGCAATCCAGCCCATGCGGGCATCCAGATCGTAACTTTCCTGTGAGTTGATCTGGCCGACGATCTGCTCGCCGTCCAGTGCCAGGAACCAGAGATCCGGCTTCAGCTTGACCGCACCGAAGCGGTGTTTCTTCCAGCGCTCGAAAGCCTCGTCGAAAGGCTGCTCGACGTATCCCCAGTGCTCGCGAAATGCATCTTCCTCAGCCATGAAAGCCGCTTCAAGATCTTCCGGGTAACGCAGCGTGCGTATTTTCAAGCCCGCCGGCCATTCCGGTTCTGGGATGGACCTGTCGAGGTCGGTGATCATCTGCCAAAAGTAGCGGCAGGCGGTCATTCCCGTGCTTTCGAACAGCTCGATGCTGGGCATGTGGTTAGCCGGCGCTTCAGCTTGAACAGCAAGGCGGGTATCGGCAGGCAGTCGATCCAGCGCTCGCAGCGATGCAGACAGCGCCCACGACAGCATGGCACTGCCAATACCGCACCCTTGCCACTGCGGATGCACGCGGCCCCACACATAGGGCCGCGCGGGTGGATTGCGCTGATCCCATAGCTCGACGCAGCCGACAATGCACCCGTCGCGAGTCACAACAAGCCGTGTGCTGGCCTCCAGATCGATGCCTGACTCGCGCCATGCGTCCTCATAGCGCTTCACCGTGCAGTCGCCGGCGCCGGTGAGTTCAACCTCAGAGGCATTGAACAGCGCAACGACCTGTGGCACATCAGCATATGTGGCCGGTCGTACCTGATAGCCGGCTGCAACGAGATGCCTGAAGGACTCTTCCATGACTGCGATTTCCTGTTGCTACAAGAGCGAAAGCTGTGTGGTCGCTACCGGATCAACCTGTGACGATACACATGACCTCACAAGTTTGCAGGGCAACCCCGCTGCCGCTGTCACGCTGAACGGGTCTGAAGCACGACCAACACCTGCCTGAACCACCAGTGAAGCGTCTCGCGCCTCACGTGAATGGAGATGCTTCACTTGCGGTGGGACATCCACGTTCGTTGGCTGTTCAACCCGTTCAGCATGACACGTCACTGCACGATGGAACAACCTAGCGATCAAGCGCGGCTTGCTTGGCGGCCCAGTCCAGCACCCAGGTCGACCACTGTTCGCCGCCGATGTCGCGGTAGGTACGCTGCAAGTAGGGCTTGGCCACCTCATTGCGAACGCTGTAGTACAACGGCGCGATGGCCGTGGCATCGTCTACCAGAAATCTTCTCGGCGGCGCGGTAGAGCGCCAGGCGCTGCGTCGGATCCTCCACTTGCTGCGCATCCTTGGTCAACTGGTTGAAGTTCATGCCTTGCGGACCCAGCGGCGCGTTGGCAGTCGCGTCCCAACTCGCCCAGGTCGTGCCGTCGTCGCTGTTGAACACCTCGTACACCCAGTTGTTTTCGTCGGCGTAGTCAGCGCACCAGACCAGCGTCCAGGCGTTTGGCCGTTCGTCCAACGGCGTATTGGCATCGATCGTGTCGTAGAACACTTCGTGTTCGGTGGACTCGATCGCAACCTCGATCCCCAGGCCGTCCGCCCACATGGACTGGATGGCTCTCATCACCTGATCGGACGTCACATATTGGGAATGCATGAAAGTGATCGCCGGGAAGCCCTGGCCGTCGGGATAACCCGCCTCAGCCAGCCATTCCCTGGCCTGCGCCAGCGACTTGTCGTAGCCCCAGCCGCCCATGCTTTCAGGCAGCGCCCAGGGCGCGATATCGGGGTCGCCGGCCGGGCTGCCGAAAACCATGCCCGGAGCGAACGTGTTGGCAGGAATTTCGTTACCCTTGAGCACGCTGTCGATCAGGCTCTGGCGGTCGATGGCAGCCGCCAGTGCTTTGCGCACCAGCACGTTGTCCAGCGGCGGCTTGGAATTTGTGAAGCCAACGATGGAGGTACACGCCTCTGGCGCATGGACGTACTCCTGGCTCAGCACCGGGTCGCTCTTGACGTGGTCGATTTCAGCCGCGGGCACGCTGTCCGTGTCCAATGTGCCGAACTTGTACATCTTGAAAGCCAACGATTGATCGGTCGTCATGCGCAGTTCGATGCGTTCGATGTTGCCAGCCGCCTCGTCCCAGCCATACCAAAACGGGTTCTTCTCCAGCGTCATGTCATCGTAATGAAACCAGCGCGCCAACAGGTAGGGGCCGTTGGTCACGATCTGGCCCGGATTCGTCCAGTGGTTGCCATTCTCTTCGATCGCGGTCCGGTTTTGCGGCCGGTTGACCCACAGTCCGGCAATCTGCGGAAAATAGACAGCCTGCGTATTCAGCGTGAACTGTACCGTGGTGCTGTCGGGCGCGCTGACGCCCACGTTGTCTATCAGCGCCTGAACCTCTTGTTCGCTCAGCCTTGCCGGGTCGGCAGCGTTCAGTTTGTGGCAACCAGCGATGACGTAATCCAGATAGACTGACGTCGCCGCCGTGCGCGGATCGCAGGTGCGCTTGACGCCGTAGACGACGTCGTAAGCCGTGACCGGTCCCAACTGCTGCACGCCGGCGGCGGCCGTGTAGCGCACCCAGGTGGCGTCGTCGCGCAGGTTGAAGGTGTAAGTCAGCCGGTCGTCGGAGACGCTCCAGTCGGTAGCCAGCGCCGGCGCAACGCTGCCATCGGCGCGGATGTCGGTCAACCCCACAAAGAGGTTGTCGACGAGGTTAACTGAGACCCCATCGGCTGCCAGCGACGGGTCCAGGCTCATCGGATCGCCGTAGGGCAGGTTCATGTTGAGCGTTACGGTCTGATCGCTCTCAGGCGACGCAGCGCCAACAGTGTTCACCGACGCCGTCTCGCTAATCGGCGCGGCCGGTTGATCGACGACCGGAGCGGTCGCCGGCTGAACGCCAACAGTTGGCGCAACCTGCTCAATCTGCACCGCCGGCGGCACCTGGCAGGCGGCCAGCAATAGGCAAGCCCCAATTATGAACAAGAATAGTGCGACACGTTTCATGGCATCCATTTCCTCTACCTCCGGAATACGAACGATGTCAATCAAGCGAAACCTCACAAGCAGGACTCTTAATCCTCAGCAGCCTGAGTGGGCACGAAAACCCTCCAAACCCAGCTCGCCCGGCGCCGCTCGCAACGGCAGGTAAACCCTGCAAGGTATCACTGTTCCTCCAGTAAACAACGCAAGCAGCCGCGCCGCAAGGGTTTGACCGATACAAAAGCGATATAAATGTGGCAAGAGAACCGCGCTGTATCGATTGGTTCAGACCTTCATATCCGGCACGTACCACACCGCCCACTGCGCCCGCGACTGGGCGTAGCCGTTGCTGACGATGTAGGTTCCGTGGGCTACTCTGCCCGCCACAGCATCGTTGGCAGTGGCGTCGGCCAAATAGCTGGCCCAATCGACGTACACCCGCACCGTTGACCCGTCAATGATCTCCACCCCCTGGCCTTGAGCGACCGTGACCGCGACCACGTGCAAACTGTTCCGGCCCGGGCCGAAGTCGTTGTTGACGACGTCAATGTCAACGTATGGCATTTGATACACCAGCGTCCGATCATCGGCCCGGGCAACCGGGACATGATACCGTTCTCTGGCCGGCAGCGGGATCAGGCTGACAACCAGGATCACAACTATCAACAGGATGTTCATCACACATTCTCCTTTCATCGCAACCTGATGCGATCGACCGTCCTGCGGGGACGAGCCTCCAGCCAGACCGCCCGCCGGGGCTGCATGACCGGCCAATACATCACGGACAAGTGCGCCCGGCGCAGGGCAGAGCCGTCGCTGACAACGTATGTCCCATCGGTCACCAGGTATTCCAGATCGTCTACCCTGACCTGGGACCAGTCAGGGTAGACCCGGAGGACCGCGTCGTCGACAATATCGGCCCTGTCGCCACCTGTCATTATTGAAGCGGATTTGTGCCCTTCTTGGAATCGATTTGCGATACCAATACCGATAACAATGTGATACAATACCGCGACCGTCCGGGCGACACATAGATACGATGTGAGCACAGGGATTGAGATGTAGGCCCCAAATGGATCGAACCAGTTGGTTGAGGACATCATCGCGCATGTTTGCAAATCCCGCTATGAAGCGGGTCACACAAAAACGGTGAATTCGGTCACACTTTTGGATTTGATGGCGACAAAGAGGAAACAATGGCAGACAGGGTTGCCAGGACAGGCGACTTCGGTCATTGGCTCAAACAGCGGCGCAAGGCGCTGGGGCTGACACAGAAAGCGCTGGCGCAGCAGGCAGGCTGCGCCGAGGTCACGCTGCGCAAGATCGAAAGCGGCGACCTGCAGCCCTCCGCGCCGCTGGTCACGTCCCTGGCGCAGGCGCTCGGCGCAGACGACGCCGACCTACCCGACCTGATCGCCCTGGCGCGCGGCACGGTCGAGGACTTCACCACCACCGCGCGCCTCCTCCGTCCACAGCGCCCCAACAACCTGCCCGCCCAACTCACGCCGCTCATCGGCCGCGCCCACGACATCACCGTGGTGCGACGGCGGCTGTTGAGCGACGGCGCGCGGCTGGTCACCCTCCTCGGCCCGCCCGGCGTCGGCAAGACGCGGCTTTCCCTGGCCGTGGCCGAGGACGTGCTGGAACAGTTCGACGACGGCGTCTTCTTCGTGCGCCTGGCGCCGGTCAGCGACCCCGCCCAAGTGGCAGCGGCCATCGCGCAGACGCTGGGCTTGCAGATGGGCGGCCCCAACCCGCCGGAGCTGCAACTGCCGCGCCTGGCTGGAGGAGAAGCACCTGCTCCTGGTGCTGGACAACTTCGAGCAGATCGTGGCCGCCGCGCCGCTGGTGGACGACCTGCTGCGCCGCTGTCCGTGGCTGCACGTGCTGGTGACCAGCCGCCAGCCGCTGCGGGTGCGCGGCGAACGGCAGATCCACGTCCAGCCGCTGGCGCTGCCGGCTGGCTGCGTCGGCCGCCGAGCGCGGTGACCGCCCAGGACATGCTGCGCTACCCGTCGGTGGCCCTCTTCGCCGACCGCGCCGAGGCGGTGCTGCCCGACTTCGCCGTCGACGACGGCAACGCCGCCGCCGTGGCCGAGCTGTGCCGCCGGCTGGACGGCCTGCCGCTGGCCATCGAGCTGGTCGCGGCGCGGGTCAAGCTGCTGCCGCCGAACGAGTTGCTGGCGCGCCTGCACGGCCCGTGGCTGCTCTCGACCGACGGCCTGCGCGACGTCTCCGCCCGCCAGAAGACCCTGCGCGGCGCCATCGGCTGGAGCTATGACCTGCTCTCGCCGGTCGAGCAGGCGCTGTTCACGTACCTGTCCGTCTTTGTCGGCGGCTTCACGCTGGAAGCGGCCGAACTGCTGTGCGGAGAAACCCTCTCTCCCCGCTCCCGCTCCCCCTCTCGCCGCCCAGGTGCTCGACGGCATCGGTTCGTTGCTGGACAAGAGCCTGTTGCACCGTGAAACTGGCATGTACGGTGATCCGCGCTACGTCATGCTCGAGACGGTGCGCGAGTACGGGTTGGAACGGATGAATTCGAGCCAGCCAAGAAGAGGTGTTACGCGCACGGCATGTAAGTTGCTTCTCCGACTTGTCGAGAAAGCCGAACATTCTGGACCTAGACTCCGGCTTCTGGCAGGTACGCCACTTCGTCGACGACGAAATCCACAACGTGCGCGCTGCACTGGCCTGGGCGATGGAACTGACGTTCAGGCCGCGTTGTTGCTGACCGCAGCCCTATCTTGCGCTGGTTTGGCCAACGAGGTCCATATGCGGAAGGCATGCGTTTGATAGAAGAAGTTCTCGCCTTGCCTGACGCCTCAGCCCATACGATTCCCCGAGCGAAGGCTCTGCGTGAGGCAGGCAATCCTCATGCTCGTGTAGCAATGAATGCGATAAGCTCAGGCCTATGCTGAAGAGAGCCTTGTTCTCAGCCAGGAACTGGAATACGAAAAGGGGGAGGCTGATGCCCTGCTATGGCCTGGGACAAATTCACTTGGTACGGCCGATATGATCAGAGTATAGCTGTCCAATATCTTGAACAAGCTCGCTCTCAATCTATCAGAAAGCTGGACGACCCCGACGGTATTTCCTTATCTCTCTGTGCATTCCTGGCCGAAATCGCATGTCATACGGGAAGCCTTTCGCGCGGCACGAGCGCTGAGCGAGGAAAGCGCTCACCATCGCACAGCAGGCAGGCTTCAGGTTTCCATGGCCGCTACAAGATCTGGGGGCCATCGCGTACGCTGAAGGTGACCTTGATGAGGCACGATCGCTATTACGAGCAGGCATTGTCGATTGAGCGGCAACACGGAAGGATGAGGCACTGACATGAGCACCCTTGTTGATTTGGCAGAGATTGCGACGCGCCAGGGGACTTCCCGGCTGCCCATGCCTTTCTGGATGAGGTCATAGCATGCTCAAGGGAAACAACTACTATTGGCAATACGCCAACTCTGTGAT
This sequence comes from uncultured Chloroflexia bacterium, assembly GCA_963707275.1. GTDB lineage: Bacteria > Chloroflexota > Anaerolineae > JAAEKA01 > JAAEKA01 > JACKBK01. The sequence continues at coordinate 50,998 of CAVPPH010000010.1, read as the reverse complement.
TGCTACCTGCTTCTGGGGATACTGGCGCAGGTCAGAAGGTGACTACGCTGGCGCAGTCGGTTGTACGAGTAGGCCTGCCTGGAGTGAGGTATGACAGAACAGATTGGTGTGACTGGGGCCTTGGTCTGGCTGCTCTGGCCGAAGCCTTGGAGCGACACGAGTTGGCCGCCAAGCTGTTAGGCATGATCGAGGCTGCGGACATGCCAGATTATCGCTCTGATGCCCTTCCAGCGAAACGACTACAATCGCCTCGTCGACAGTCGCCCGCACCCACCTGGGTGTCGAGCGCTTTGATGCTGCGTGGACGGAAGGGCGCGAACTTCGCATTCGAACAGGTGATCAGAGGAGGCGGTCTCGATCCTGGAGGAAGTGCTGCGCGTCGAGGAACAAGCAGCACCTGAGGCACGGCATGCTTAAGACAACAACCTTCGGCCACTGGCTCAAACAACGGCGCAAGGCGCTGGGGCTGACACAGAAAGCGCTGGCGCAGCAGGCGGGCTGCGCCGAGGTCACGCTGCGCAAAATCGAAAGCGGCGACCTGCAACCGTCCGCGCCGCTGGTCACGTCCCTGGCGCAGGCGCTCGGCGCAGACGACGCCGACCTGCCCGACCTGATCGCCCTGGCGCGCGGCACGGTCGAGGACTTCACCGACCACCGCGCGCCTGCTGCGTCCACAGCGCCCCAACAACCTCCCCGCCCAGCTCACGCCGCTCATCGGCCGCGCCCACGACATCACCGTGGTACGACGGCGGCTGTTGAGCGACGGCGCGCGGCTGGTCACCCTCGTCGGTCCGCCCGGCGTCGGCAAGACGCGGCTCTCCCTGGCCGTGGCCGAGGATGTGCTGGAGCAGTTCGACGACGGCGTCTTCTTCGTGCGCCTGGCGCCGGTCACCGACCCCGACCAGGTGGCCGCGGCGATCGCGCAGGCGCTGGGCTTGCAGATGAGCGGTCCCAACCCGCCGGAACTGCAACTGCGCGCCTATCTGGAGGAGAAGCACCTGCTCCTGGTGCTGGACAACTTCGAGCAGATCGTGGCCGCCGCGCCGCTGGTGGACGACCTGCTGCGACGCTGTCCGTGGCTGCACGTGCTGGTCACCAGCCGCCAGCCGCTGCGAGTGCGCGGCGAACGGCAGATCCACGTCCTGCCGCTGGCGCTGCCGGCCGAGATGGCCGGCGCGAGCGTGGTCACGGCCAGCGACATGCTGCGCTACCCGTCGGTAGCACTCTTCGCCGACCGCGCCGAGGCGGTGCTGCCCGACTTCGCCGTCGACGACGGCAACGCCGCCGCGGTGGCCGAGCTGTGCCGCCGGCTGGACGGCCTGCCGCTGGCCATCGAGCTGGTCGCGGCGCGGGTCAAGCTGCTGCCGCCGAAGGAGCTGCTGGCAGCGCCTGCACGGCCCGTGGCTGCTCTCGACCGACGGCCTGCGCGACGTCTCCGCCCGCCAGAAGACCCTGCGCGGCGCCATCGGCTGGAGCTACGACCTGCTCTCGCCGGCCGAGCAGACGCTGTTCCGGCGTCTGTCGGTCTTCGCCGGCGGCTTCACGCTGGAGGCCGCCGAGATGGTGTGTGGGGAGAAGAACGACCAGGAAAACCAGGAGGCAACCGTCCTGGGCGGCATCGCCCTGCTTCTAGAAAGAAACTTGGTGCAGCGTGAGATCGGACTGTACGGTGAAACACGGTATGCAATGCTGGAAACGGTGCGCGAGTTCGGCCTGGAGAGGCTGGCTGCCAGCGGGGAGGAAGACGCTCTGCGGGCCCGCCATGCCAGCAGTTTCTTACAACTCGTTGAGAACGCCGATCGAATGGATCCCAATCCTAGACGCCTACTGCACGAACCGCCTGATCGATGACGAAATCCACAACATGCGTGCAGCCCATGCTTCGGCTATCCAACACGAACGACAAGCGTCCTTGCTCATTACCGCGTATCTTGCAAGTTGGTATCGTCAGCGAGGTCCCTACGCAGAGGCAATCCATTTGATTGACAAGATACTTGCGCTTCCCGGTGCCTCAGATCCAACCATTGCACGAGCAAGGGTGCTGTATGAAGCAGGCATCATCATGTTATACAAGGGAGAGGTTGCCCAGGCGCGAACCATGTTTGAAGAATGCCTGGCCATCAGCACATATTTTGGATATGACCAGGGAAAAGCTGATGCCTTGACGCTTCTGGGACGAATGGCGTTGTGGTGGTTGCAAGACTCAACCGCTGCCAATCGGTACCTTGAAAATGCTCTCGCGTGTTACAGAGAACTTAAATCGCCTTCCGGCGTCTCGTGGGCTCTCTTTTTCCTCACAAAAGTAGCCTTAGTGAGAGGTGATTTTGTTCGAGCACAGGAGTTAGGCGAGGAAAACCTTGCCATTGCGCAACGGGAAGGTCTGGGGTTTACATGGCCACTGAACCGGCTGGGTGAAGTTGCCTATGCAAATGGCGATCTCGGTCGTGCAAGATCGCTCTTCGAACAAAGTATGACAATCGAGCGGCAAAGCGGGGAAAGCTACATTAGTGTGGAAACACTTACTGGTCTGACTTCTCACGACAATTCGACAGAAGGATTTTGTTGCAGCCCACGCGTTTCTAGACCAGATGCTACGGCGTTTCAAGAAACTTGGGAACGAGCAGGACCCCAATCTTTGTGGCTCCTACCTTAGCCTAGCGAGGTTAGTCCAGGACGAAGGCGATTACGCAGGCGCAATTCCCTGGTACCGCGCCAGTCTGCCAGGAATATCGGTCAACAGAGATGAATGGAGTCTCTGGTGCATTGGCCCGGCCAGCCTGGCTCTGGAGCTTGGGCAAGTACGAGTTGGCTGTTGCCCTGCTTGGCGCGGCTGATGCCGCCGACAACGAGAACTATCGCATGTGGCCAATCTACCGAGCCGACTGCGATCGGCTGATCGAGGCAGCACAAGCCCATCTTGACACGGAAAGTTTCGGTGCTGCGTGGACACGAGGTCAGCGACAGCCATTCGGCCAAGTAATTACAGAAGCCGGTCTCGATCCTGGAAGGAGTGCTGGCCGTCCAGGATCGAGAGACTTCCCCATGACTTGCACTAGTTGCCAAGTGCTTTCTGCTTGGCGTCCCAATCCAGCACCCAGTTGTACCACTCGTTGCCGCCGATGCTGGGATAGGTGCGCTGTAGGTAGGGCTTGGTTACTCACGTTGCTCACGACGGTAGTAGAGCGGTGCAAAGCCTGCGGCGTCGTCGACCAGGATCTTCTCGGCGGCGCGGTATAGCGCCTGGCGTTCGGCCGGATCTTCGGTCAACTGCGCTTCCTTGGTCAACTGGTTGAAGCTCTTGCCATCCGGGCCCCAGCGGCGCATTGGCGCTTTCGTCCCAGCTCAACCAGTTCGGCGCCTTCATCGCTGTTGAACACCTCGTGCACCCAGTTGTTCTCGTCGGCGTAGTCGGCGCACCAGCCCATGTAACCAGGCGTGCGGTCGCTCCTGCCAGAGGCGTGGTCGGTTGGAGCGTGTTCAGCACGACATTGCCCTCCTGCGTCTCGATCTGCATATCAATGCCGAGTCCCTCCTTCCACATCGACTGGATGGCCTGGGCAATCTGGCTGGCGCTCTCGCTCTTGATGTGCATGTAGGTGATCGTCGGGAAGCCCTGCCCGTCCGGGTAGCCCGCTTCGGCCAGCCACTCCTTGGCCTGCGCCAGCGCCTTCTCGTAGCCCCAGCCGCCCATGCTTTCAGGCAACGTCCAGGGCGCGATCTCCGTGTCGCCGGCCGCGTTGCCGAAGATCATAGCCGGCGCAAAGGCGTTGGCCGGGATGCGGTTGTCCTTGAGTGACGTTGTCGATCAGGCTCTGGCGGTCGATGGCGGCCGACAGCGCCCGCCGCACCAGTACGTTGTCCATGGGCGGCTTGGAGTTGGTGAAGCCGACGTAGGTGGTACAGGCGCGCGGCGCAGCGGCTGTACTCCTGGCTCAGCACCGGATCGTTCTTGACACGTTCCCGATCGGCGACGGGCACGAACTCCGTGTCCAGTTCACCTGTCTCGTACAGCGCGAATGGAAGTCGTCTCTTCCGGCACCATGGCCACCTCGATGCGCTCGATGTTGCCGGTCGCCTCGTCCCAGCCGTACCAGAAGGGGTTCTTCTCCAGCGCCATGTTGTCGCCGTGGAACCAGCTCACCAGCGTGTAGGGGCCGTTGCTGACCATGAAGCCCGGCTCGGTCCAGCGCTCGCCGTGCGCCTCGATGGCGGCGCGGTACTGCGGCCGGTTGCCCCACATGCCGGCGATGCCGGGGAAGTAGGCAGCCGGCGTGTCCACGGTGAACTGGACGGTGTAGCTGTCGGGTGCGCTGACGCCGACGCTGTCCACCAGCGCCTGGATTTCGTCCTCACTCATCCCGTTCAGGTCGGTGGTGTTCAACTCCTGGCAGCCGGCGATGATGTAGTCGATGTAGGCGTAGGTCGATCCCGTGCGCGGGTCGCAGGTGCGGCGCACGCCGTAGACCACGTCATAGGCGGTGACCGGTCCCAACTCCTGCATGCCGCCCGACGGTGTGTAGCGTCACCCAGGTCGCGTCGTCGCGCATGTTGAACGTGTAGGTCAGCCGGTCGTCGGACACGCTCCAGTCGGTGGCCAACTCCGGCTCGACGCTGCCATCGGCGCCGATGTTGGTCAAGCCCAGGAACAGGTTGTCGACGACTTCGGCCGAGGTGACGTCAGCGACCAGCGAGGGATCGAGCGTCGCCGGCTCCTCGCCGAGATTGATGTTGAGCGTCACCTTCTCGCCGGCCTCAGGCGTCGCGGTGACCACTACTTCCTTGACCGTCTCTACGGTCGACTCGACTGTCTGGACGACGGTCTGCACCACCGTCTGCTGGACGACGACGGTCTGAACCACCGGTTGAGCCGGCGGCGCCGGCGCCTGGCAGGCAGACAGCGCCAGGCTTGCTAGGATCACGACCACAAAGAGTGCGGCCCACTTCCTGTGAAACATAACCTTCTCCTCCGATCAATGAGTGAATGAATGTCACGGATCAATCCTCCTTCGGGCAGGACTGACAGTCCCGGTCTGGCTGTACAGCCACTTGCACACGCGTTGGGAAACTTGTACGATAGAGCAGGACTGTCAGTCCACCGAGGGACATCGATCAGTCCTGCTTGCGAAAACCTGATCCGCCAGCCCCTTCGGGTTTCTCGTGGTTCACCACGACTCGCCTGCGATGGATGCGACGTTGTGGGTCGCGAGTCGCGGTGAACACACGGAAACCCGAAGGGGCTCGGCCTTCACAAAATGCTGTCAACTGACAGCGACCATGTGAATCCTATTGGTTGCCCCATCCCCCGATAAGGAAATCGACCTCGATATCCCAGCCGTTGCCACCACTGTCCCGCATCGTAACGTCCCACCGATAGCTGCCATTCACCTGCGTATGAGGAGGACCGAAGTCGGAGTTGTCGGCCAGAAAGAACGGGAAGTGGCTGTGGCCATCCACGTCGAAAGGTGGGTCGAGATCGCTATCAAGCGCGGGCACGTCACCCTCGAACACGTTGAATACGGCGCACCGTTGCGGGTGGAAACAGCCGTGACGTGGATTGGGAAGAGGCTGTTGGGAATGATCGGTCCTGACGTGAAGTCCGGCGAGGAGCCGGTCGTTCCCGGATCTGGCACGTTCATCCACGCCGTCCATATGCCCATCCCATTGCGAGAACTCCGACGGACGAAACCGCACCGTTTCGCGATAGCCATTCGCTGCCACGCCGGCTGCCATCTCTGTGTCGTAACCAGTGTGCGGCGCGCCCGGTCCGATACCCAGATCCTGGTGCGGCACGATGGTTCGGCGGCGGCAAGAGAGCCTCTGTCGTCTCACCGAACTCGACGTAACCGCTTTTTGCCGTGCCGAGCGGCGCCGAGAACAGGTGGAAGTCGACCGGCCTCCAGGTAGGACTGCCGACAGGCGTGATGTACACACCCAGGGTTGGCTGCGGCGGCGCGGCTGACGCAGCGGCTGGCAGCGCTACCAGCGCGATGATCAGAACGAGCAACGTGACGAGACTGCGTGATTTCGAGCGGGTCATGGGATACTCCTTTGCAGATGCCTTGCGGCTGAAGATGGGTATTTACGACAACAATCATGCCTTGTTGCCGAAGTTCCTTAAGTAAACAACCAAATTTGCCGCAAAGCAAGCGTTTTACCGATACAAAACCGATATAATTGTGGTAAAATGGGCCGAGTCAGAGCGCCACGGACGGGACGGACTGTATGGGCAGTGCGGGAACCATGACGGCGCTCGGCTTCTCAATCCAGCGACGGTGAGGGAGCATGACAGATCGGGTGAACACATTCGGCCAATGGCTCAAAGAACATCGTAAGCTGCGCGGGCTGACGCAGCGCGAGCTGGCGCGGCAGGCGGGTTGTGCTGAGGTCACGCTGCGCAAAATCGAGGCCGGCGACCTGCAACCCTCGGCGCAACTCGTCGAGTCGCTTGCCAGGGTACTTGGCGCGGGCGACACCGATCTCCCCTATGTGCTCGAGTTCGCGCTGGGCGCGGGCGAGCAGCGCGCGCCTGCTGCGCGCAAGCGCAGGTTGCGTCGTGCCCACAACCTCCCGGCCCAACTCACCCCCCTTCTTGGCCGAGAACAGGATATCGCCGCCGTCCGCAGCCGGTTGCAGGACGGCGCGCGGCTGCTGACGCTGGTCGGGCCGCCGGGCGTCGGCAAGACCCGGCTGGCCCTTGCGGTCGCCGAAAGCGTCCTGGAACAGTTCGAGCATGGCGTGTTTTTCGTCCGTCTCGGACCCGTCTCCGATCCTGACCTGGTGACGCCCGCCATCGTCCAGACGCTGGGGTTCCAGTTGAACGGCCCGAACCCGCCCGCACTGCAACTGCGTGCGTTTCTGGAGACCAAACACCTGCTGCTGGTGCTGGACAACCTCGAACACGTCATCGACTCGGCGGCACTGCTGGACGACCTGCTGCGCCGCTGCCCGTGGCTATCCATGCTGGTCACCAGCCGCCAACCGCTGCGCGTGCGCGGCGAGCGGCAGATGCCGGTTCTGCCGCTGCTGCTGCCGGTCGCGGTCCGGCCAACTGCCCAACTGACGGCCGCCGACGCGCTGCGCTATCCCGCCGTGGCCCTGTTCGCCGAACGCGCCCAGGCTGTGCAGCCTGACTTCACCGTCACCGACGACAACGCCGCGGCTGTGGCCGAACTGTGCCGGCGGCTGGACGGCCTGCCGCTGGCCATCGAGCTGGTCGCCGCGCGCGTCAAGCTGATGCCGCCTGCTGAACTGTTATTACACCTCAGCGGGCCGTGGATGCTCTCCGTGGACGGCCTGCGCGACGTATCAGTCCGTCAGAAAACCCTGCGCGGCGCCATCGATTGGAGCTACGATCTGCTGGCCCCGGATACACAGACGCTGTTTGCACACCTGGCCGTGTTTGCCGGCGGCTGCACGCTGGAAGCGGCAGAGGCGGTCTGTGGAGGCGAGCGGGAGAGTGAAAGAGGGAGAGAATGGAAGAGTGGGAGCGAAGGAGCCAGGGCTATAGATCGGCAAGTCTGGGAAAGCAGTCAATCTCTCACAGGCACAACTCCCTCTCCCTCTCCCTCTCACGTCATGGACGGCATCGCCTCCCTGCTGGACAAAAGCCTGCTGCGACGCGAGATCGATCCGCACGGCGCGGCGCGCTACGTCATGTTGGAGACGGTACACGAGTATGCGCTGGAGCGGCTGGCGGGTCTGGGCGAAACTGCGGCGGCCAGCCAGCGACACCTGGACTACTACGCGCACATGCTGCGCCGGGCGGATGCTGAGCTTTACGGCCCGCAGCGGCTGGCATGGTACCACTGGTTCGACGGCGAGTTCCACAACGTGCAGGTCGCTCTGTCGACAGCCATCGCCGCCAACGACGAGGTGGCTCTCGCGCTGGCCAGCACCTTTGCCGACTATCTGGTCATACGCGGCCGCTTCGAAGAGGCGCGCCCGTGGCTCGCCCAGGCGTTGGCGCTGCCCGCGGCGGCGCCTCCCACACCTGCCCGCGCCTGGGCGCTGGTTCAGATGCTACGCCTCGACTTCTATCAGTGGGATCACGACTGGCGCTGGCCCCGTCAGGAGGAGGGCCTCACTCTCAGCCGCACGCTGGGGTTCCGGCGAGGCATCGGCGAGGCAGTCTTCTGGCTGGGCCTGATCGTGTTCCACGAGGGTGACCGGACGCGCGCTGCGGTCAACATCGCCGAAGCGCTGGAGATCTTCCAGGAGACCGGCAACCTGCGGCGCACCGTGCTCAGCCTGTGCATCCTGGGCGAAATCGCCACCGAGTTGGGAGATGCCGCGCGCGCCCGTGCACTGCTGGAGGAAGGACTGCGCGTCGCCAGAGAGTCAGGTCTGCGGCACAGCAGCGACCGGCCGCTGGGCAATCTGGCGGAACTGGCATACCGGGCCGGCGATCTGGCGCAAGCCCGCCGGCTGGTCGAAGAAGCGCTGGAGATCAGCCGCGAGCTGGGGTTTCAGACGCACATCGGCTGGCATCTGCTGACACTCGGGCAGGTTGCCATCTGCCAGCGCGACACGGCCACCGCGCACAAAGCGCTGGAGGAGGGGCTTGAGATGCACAGGCAGTGGCGCGATCCGTGGGGTATCGGCACAGCCTCGTTTGCGCTGGCAGATCTGGCGCTGGTGGAGGGACTGCGCAACCAGGCGCTGCACCACTACCGCGAGACGCAGGCGATGATGGGACTGCGTCGCTGCTTGCCTATGCAGCCGCTGCTGCTGCAACGCCTGGCGAGCATCGCGCTCGACCAGGGCAACGCCGGACTCGCTGCCCAACTGATGGGCTGCGCGGCGGCGCTGCAGGACGCCACCGGCCTGCCCACCATCCCCATCGAGCGCGCCCGCTGGGAAACCACCCTGGCAGACCTGCAGGCGCGTCTCGACGCCCCGATCCTCGCGGCTGAGTGGGCGACTGGCAGGACGTTAAGCTTTGAGCAGGCTGTTGGTTGGGTGTTGGAGGATTGACTGGAGCACGGTAACTGCTCAACCTTCAGTTTCGAGTCATTCCCGCGGAGGCTGGCTTCCATTCTTCACGGCGCTGAATTCCCGCCTCCGCTGCGCCGGGCGTGACAGGTGAGTAAGTGCCGCCCCAGATGGTTCAGATCACTGCGGCCCCATCATCTTCGACTCGCGCAACCGGGTGGACAACAGCGCACCAACGGCCATCAGACCAATTAGCACCAGCAGCGAGGGGGTCATAGAGCCGGTCAAGGGCGCCTTGAACGCGTCCATGGCCAGGATGAAGAGGATGCCTGAGATTTGGCCGATCATCAACAGCAGGCCGTTGGTGGTGCCTTCGGGCGCGGGATAGGTGACCTCCGCGCCGTACTGGAAGCCAATCGGCCCGGCGGCCAGCAGGAAGAAGCCCATGACCGCGGCCGCCGCGAGCAGCCAGCCGTACTGCTCGGCAAAGGTAAGCCCCACCAGCCCCACCGTCGCCATAGCCAACCCGATCACGATGTACGGCACCCGCTTGCGATTGCGATCCGACAGCGCGGGCAGGATCAGTGCGCCCAGAATGCCTGCGCCCACCATCAGCGCGCCAACGAGACCGGCCTGCACAGGCGTGAAGCCCCTGGGCCGCACGATATCCTCGACCCACGTCACTACGCCATTGAAGACTCCCAGGCCGATGAAGAAGACTACCAGCGTCAACTGGAAGTCGCGCTGGCGCAGCGCGAGTTTCATGCCATCGAAGACCAGCGCCCGTTCCCCGGCGCCGTCAGCCGAAGCAGGCGTCGGCGGCCGCTCCCTGGCGAAGATCAGGAAGATCAGTGCGCCGATGACCGCCACGACTCCGTAGACAATCAACATGGTGGGAATGCTGCTTCCCAGCACCAGGAAAGGCGTCAGCGCCAGCGCGGTGACCTGACCGGCGTACATGGCCAGCGTGCCAAGCCCGGACGCGGTCGCGCGTTCCTCGATCAGGAACCAGCGCGCCGCGACCGTGGTGATGGCATTCAGCAGAAATGGCTGGCCGACTGCGATGCCGATCTGCGCGATCAGCACCAGCGTGTAGTTGTCGCCGGCAAAGCCGCGCAGCAGGCCAAACACCCCCGTCAGCACAGCCCCGATCCCAACGCCAACCCGCAGGCCCCAGGTGTCGATGACCCACGAGGCCGGGACAGAGACGATGATGTAAACCACCATGAAGCTCAGCGCCAGCGCGGCGATAGCCAAATCGGTCACGCCATAATACCTGGCCGCCGGCCCGGTGATCGACGCGAACGTGATCCACAAAAGCTGGTTGACGAAGATCACGGCCATGAAGGCCAGCAGGACAACCCAGCGGTAGGGATAGGAGCGGACGGGAGTTGAGGTCATGGCGTGTGGGGTGTGGGGACCAGGGACTGAGGACTGGAGATGAACGGTAAACAGTGACCGGATCCGATCATCTCACTGTTTACCGTTCACTGGTAACTGATTACTGCGCCGCGTAACCGCGCAGCAGTTCGAACAAGGTACGCATGCCGAAGCCGGTGCCGCCGCGGACGGCGAAAGCGTCGTTCGCCTCCTGCCAGGCAGTGCTGGCGATGTCAAGGTGCGCCCAGGGCTGCTCGCCGGCGAACTCGCGCAGGAACATCGCCGCGGTGATCGCGCCGCCGTAGCGCCCGCCGGTGTTCTTCATGTCGGCCACATCGGTGTCGATCAAGCGGCGATAGGGTTTCCAGACCGGCATCGGCCACATCGGCTCGCCCATGAAATCGCTGGCTGCCAGCAGCCGGCCGCGCAGGTCATCGTCGTCGCAGAACAGCCCGGCCAGATCCGGCCCCAGCGCGATGCCGATCGCACCAGTCAGGGTGGCGATGTCCAGCACGGCATCGGGATTGTAGCGCTGCGCGTAACAGAGTGCATCCGCCATCACCTGGCGGCCCTCGGCGTCGGTACTGATGATCTCCATCGTCTTGCCGTTGATGGCCGTCACCACGTCGCTCGGCTTGATCGCATCGCCGCCTGGCATGTTCTCGGTGGCCGGGATCAGACCGACCGCGTGTACCGGCAAATTGAGCCGCGCGGCCGCCAACAACGCGCCGGCAGTCGCCGCGCCGCCGCCCATGTCGTCCTTCATCTTCCACATATTCTCGCCCGGCTTGAGGCTGATGCCTCCCGAGTTAAAGGTAATCGCCTTACCGACGAAGACGACGGTCGGCAGGCTTTCGAGATCGAGGCCCTTTGGTTTGTGTTCCAGGATAATGAACTGGCCCTCCTCGTCGCTGCCGCGGGCGATACCGAGGAACGACCCGGCGCCCAGCTCAGCCATCTCCGCCTCGCCCAGCACCTGCACGTGCAGACCGACGCTCTCCGCCTGCGCGCGCACCCGGCGGGCCAGCTCGCGCGGCGTCAGGTAGTTGGCCGGTTCGTTGACCTGATCGCGCGCCCAGTTGGCGTTCTCACCCACCGCCTGGCCGACCGTCACACCAGCTCGTACGTCGTCCAGCTTGCTGGCATCAGCCTCCAGAACCGTCAGTTCGCTGATCTCAGGCGTGCTCTTGTCATCGCCATCACGCTTGTAGGAAGCGAACTTGTACGCGCCCAGCAGCGTGCCTTCGGCCAGCGCCTCGGCTGCATTAGTGACACTCAACCCGCCGCGGCCCGCGCCGTGGACGACCGACGTGAATGCAGTGACGCCCAGCTCGCGTACCCGCTTGGCCGCGGCAGCCGCCGCTTTGCGCGCCACGCTGACCGAGAAGTCCGCCTCCTTGCCGAGCCCGGTCACCAGCACACGCCGCGCCGGCAATGCGCCGTTGGTGTAGAGCAGGTGGGTCGCCCCCAGTTTGCCCTTGAGGTCGCCGGCCGCGATGAGTTGCGTCACCAGTCCGCCCAGCGCGTCGTCCACCGCCTTGAGCGCGCCGCCCGGCTGCGTGACATCTTCGAAGAAATTGACGACCAGCAGCTCAGTGGTTTCCTGCTGAAGCTGGCCTTGCTTGACATTGATTTGCATACGAGTTTGCCTTTCGGGGAGAGATTGTGTGATGCAGATGGGATGTTAGCGCCGCGGTTTCGGTTACGAATACGCCAGACGGTCGGCGCGCAGTTGGTCGATTGCCCGGCGAACAAGCGCCTGGTTTTCAGGACGGTGATACCACTGGGACGCACCGGATGGATGCGGCAGCGGCACCATCTGTGCGTGGGGCGGCAGATACGACTGCGCCCACGGGCTCAGTTGGTCATCGTTCTGCGGCCGTGTGATCACGCGACCGATCACCTGGTCCAGCCGCAACGCCGGGCCAAGCAACAGGCTGATGGCCAGCCCGCCCACTGGAACGACGACCTGCGGCTGCACCAGCGCCAGCTCCGCTTCCAGCCACGGCCTGCACAGCGCCTGCTCAGCCTTGCTCGGCAGACGATCGCCGCGGCCGTTGGCGTTCGCGCCGGGAAAGCATTTTGTGACGGCCGTCATGTAATTGGTCGCACGAAAGTCAGCCTCGTCCCAGCCGGCCTCGGCCAGCCAGCGGAAGAGCCGCTTGCCTGCTGGCCCGCTGAACGGCAGCCCGGTCCGCTCGTTTTCCACCCGACCCGGCGCCTGACCGATGATCATCAAGCGAGCCGGCGCAGGGCCGGAGACAATCGGCGGTGCTGAAACTTGATAGCCCGCTTCCTGGCAGTTGCGACATACAGAAAGCTGTTGATGAAGATTAGCAGTGTTCATAACCATGACAGATTGGATTATAACACGGGGCGTCGTTCCTGGGGAACCGCAGGTGACTTGTGAAATGCTCGCGGACATGCTAGAATTGCTCAAACCGTAGACCATGCACGGCAGCGAAGGGCAAACACCATGGAATGGCAACAAATACGAGAGAGGTACCCGGCTCAATGGCTCGTGGTCGAGGCCATTGTTGCTCATACCGAAGCAAACAAGCGCATCGTGAATCAAATGGCAGTAGTCGATTCCTTCACCAACTCGCGCTCAGCGCTCAATAGCTACATTGAGCTTCACGAACGAGCGCCTGAGAAGGAATTGTACGTCGTTCACACCGACCGCGAGACACTGGATATAATCCAGCAGAGATGGTTGGGCATTCGAGGGCGGGCGTGAGAATCCGAGTTGAAGACGATTTACCGTTTGTTTCTGCGGTGCTCGAATTCAACGAGCATACTGTACAACTTGACCATCTGCTCCTGGACACAGGATCCGCCGGCACGTTTCTTGCGATCGATCAAGTTGATAGCCTGGACATACTCCCCGAACCTGATGATGCCATCTACCAAATAGTCGGTGTTGGTGGGTCAGAGTACGTTTTCTCCAAACGAGTGGATGCCCTAATTGTTGGCGATCTCGAAGTGCACAATTTCTCGATTGAATTTGGTGCAATGCGCTACGGAATCCAACTTGACGGCATTGTCGGACTCGATTTCCTTCGATTGACCGGAGCGTTCATCGATCTGGCACGGATGGAGATCTATGGTAGCTCTGGTTCCTCATCTCGCTAATTTGTCGCCTTTCACTTGGAGCATCTATGAATAACAGCATAGGACTAGACGCGTTCGTTGACATCGAGCGATTGATCATCGTCGCCGCACACCCTGATGACCTGGAGACGCTGTGCGGCGGCACGGTAGCGCTGCTGGTGCAGCGCGGCGTGAAGATCTTTTCGGTGAACTGCACGCTGGGCGACATCGGCACACAGGACGCAGCGACCACGCGGCCTGCCGTCGCCACCACCCGCCTGCTGGAAGCGGAAGAAGCAGCGCGCATTCTGGGGATCGAGCAGGTCGCCAGTCTGGGACATCACGACGGCGAGCTGGTGGCCGACCTGGAGCTGCGGGCGCAGATCGCGCGCCTCTATCGCAGCACACAGGCTGATACACTTTTCACCTTCGACCCCTACTGGGCCGGCCAAATCCACCCCGACCATCGCGCCGCCGGCCAGGCGGCGCTGGACGCCTACATGCCGTCAAAGATGCCGCTCTACCGGCCCGAGCAACTGCGCGAACCGGGCGCGGGTCTGGGCTGCCTCAAACGGGTCTTCCTCTTCTCCACCGCGCGCGAGCCAGACATAGCCATCGACGTAACGCCGGTCTACGACACCAAGCTGGCAGCCTGCATGGCACACCGCAGCCAGTTCCCCAAGGGGATGGAGAATTTGGACTGGCTGCAAGGCATGGACGAGGAAAATGGCAAGTCGGTAGGCTTCAGCCGGGCCGAGACGTTCAAGCGAATGACGGTCTGGTAGGCGCCGTGAATGAATTCACGGCCTGGTAGCCGAAGCATGCTGAAGCAAGCTACCAGAGCAGGCTTCCATATTCGATAGCTTGCTTCAGCATGCTTCCCCGTTTCAGACGCAGAATTCATTCTGCGGGCCATAACGCACAAGCGCCCGGTCCCAAGGAGACTCCATGGATCCCCACACACTGCACTTCGACGCCATCGTCATCGACGCCCACTGCGACACCCTGGGTGACGTGTTGGAAGGCACGCGCAGCCTGACGGAACGCTCCGAGAAAGGCCACGTCGATCTGCCGCGGCTGCGCGCGGGGGGCGTCACGGCGCAGCTCTTCGCCTGCTTCGTGCCGGTCGAGGAGTATCATCGCAGTGCGACCCGCCACGCCATGCAGCGGCTGGACATGCTGCATCTGGCCCTCGAGAGCCACCCCGACGAGATACTGCTGGCCACCGGTGCCGCCGACATCCGCCGCGCCAAGGCTGTGGACAAGGTTGCCGGGATTCTCGGGCTGGAAGGCGCCGAGCCGCTGGGCGACAGCATCGAGGTGCTGCGCTGCTTCTACCGGCTGGGCGTGCGCAACCTGGGATTGACCTGGAACTTCCGCAACGACACAGCCGATGGCGTGATGGAAGGCCCCAACGCGCGCGGGCTGTCAGAGTTCGGCGTGCGCGTGGTGGAGGAGTGCAACCGGTTGGGCATCATCGTCGATGTGTCGCACCTGGCAGCGGCCGGTGTGCGCGACGTGTTGCGCGTCAGCCAGCAGCCGGTCATCGCCTCGCACAGCAACGCACGCGGCGGTGTTCGACCATTACCGCAACCTGACCGACGCTCAGATCGAAGCCATTGTCGCAGGCGGCGGGCTGATCGGCGTCACCTTTGTCAACGCGTTCCTGCACAATCCGGCCAGCGAGGCAACCATCGAACACGTCCTGGACCAGATCGACTATCTCGTGCGCGTGGCCGGCGCGGACCATGTCACCATCGGTTCCGACTTCGACGGCGCGACCATGCCGAAAGGGCTGGAAGACGCTACGTGCTACCCCAAATTGACCACCGGCATGCTGGACCGCGGCCACAGCGAGGACACAGTCCGCAAGGTGCTGGGTCTCAACTTCCTGCGGGTGTTCGAGCAAGTGACGGGGAGGTAGCTAGAGAACAGAGGTCAGAAGTCGGAGGTCAGAAGTCAGGGTCGGAGGACAGAGGCTGGAATACGAAAGGAGATTATGATGAAGATCCTCTCAGCGAAGGATTTGATCGTCTATCAGAAGGCATATAGCTTGTCTATGGAACTCTTCTTTCTCAGCAAGCAATGGCCGGCAGAGGAGCGCTACGCATTGACCGACCAGATTCGCAGATCATCGAGGACCGTATGCAGTAACCTTTGCGAAGCCTGGGCCAAGCGTCGTTACGAAGCCAACTTCGTCAACAAACTTACCAACTCGGATGGCGAGAACAGTGAGACCGATACCTGGCTTGATTTCGCCAAGGATTGCGGGTTATCTTGCCTCCGACGACCACGAAAGGCTAATTTCAGAATGCCGCGAAGTTGGCGCCATGCTTGGATCCATGATCAATAATCCCTATCCATTTCTGCTCACGAAGTCAGCCCGTTGACTATCAACCTTCGACCTTCGACCACTGACTTCTGACTTCTCTCCTCCCCTCCCCACGCCCATGAAACTCCTCACCTTCCAGGCCAAACGCTTCTGGTGGCGCAGCTTCTCCAAGACGCTGGACGATGTCGAGGATGTCCAGGTCGAGCAGGAGGTGCTGGACGCGGTGGTGGCTTTCTACCAGATCGAGGCGGCCGACGTCGAGAACCGCAGCAGCGCGTTTCGTCAGACGCTGAAACACCTGAAATGGCTGGCCAACAAGCGCGACATGCGGCGCATCGTGCTGCACTCCTTCACCCACCTGGGCGGCGAAAACGCCCCGCCGGATTTCGCCCGCGAGCTGACCGATGAGCTGGCGACGCGACTGCGCGACACCGGCTACGAAGTCTGGATTACCCCCTTCGGTTACTTCAACGAGTGGGACCTCAGCGTCTACGGCGAAAGCCTGGCCAAGGTCTGGAAGCAGATCTGACGCAGATTATCTGCCCAGCAACTCCATCAACAAATCGGGCCGGTCAGTGATAATGCCGTCCACGCCGAGGTCGATCATTCGCTGCATCTCCTCGACCTCATTGATGGTCCAGGCGTGCACGTCCATGCCGCGGCTGTGCGCATCTTCGACGAATCCCGTGGTCAGGATGGTCAGCCCGCTACGCTTTTCCGGCACCTGCACTGCTCCGCCCGGTGGGGAAAACGTCCCGCCTTGCAGCAACTTGTGGCGTACAAAGAAATCGATGACCTCGTTTTGCGCCAGGGAGGTCGTCACCTCGGGGCAAAGCGCGCGAAACTGGTCCATCGCATCCTGGTGAAAGGACGCCACCAGCACCTTGTCCTGCATGCCGTAGTCGCGGATCGCCTGGCAAAACAGCTCGGCCACCGGCTGCGACTCCACCAGCTTGATCTCGATGTTCATCGGCATGTCAGGGAACGCGCTCGAACACCTCATCCAGGCTCGCCGGCGTGATCCCCTGGCCGCGGAACGGATGCGTCTGGCCGTCGTCGTCGCTCCAGTAATAGCCGCCGTCCAGCGCCTTGAACTCGGCCAGCGTCATCTCCTCGATCTTGCCCGTGCCGTCGGTGGTGCGGTCCACGGTTTCGTCGTGCATCAGCACCAGCTTGCCGTCAGCCGTCGCATGCAGGTCCATCTCCAACATGTCCACGCCCAGCGCGACGGCGCGCTCGTAGGCATACATCGTATTGCTGGGCCAGACCTCCTCGCCGCCCTGATGGGCAATGACCAGCGGCCGCGGCGCATCAGGCAGGCACGGCGGGCAGTCCGGAGCAGCCTTCGCAGTCAGGTTGAGCACGGCGATGACCGCCACAAAAACAACGACAACGACAACAACGATGGCAAGAAGTTTGGAACGCAAGGGGACCTCCTGAAGACCGAGGACTGTCAGTCCTGGCTGGCTGGTAGCGAGAAATGGCAGCGGATTGGAAGCGGACTGCTGCCACATGATACCACCGCTCAGCCAATCCACCAACGTGGGCAAGTGCGCAACCTGCCACGCCTATTTTGAGGTTTGGGGAGTAGTCAACATGATCGTATGCACACCAGCAACGATGAAAACGAGGAGTGGCAAGCTGAGCAGACCGGCCAAAGCGGCTATTTTCAGAACAGCCACCGGGACGGGCTGCGCCCGACACCCCGATGGATGAAAAGAGCGGAGCACTGACGACTCACCTGCCATGGTGTCAATGCGAGGCGGCGGCCGCCGACACCTGCGCCTGCGCCGAGCCGCAGGCGAGGTGCAGGTGAGCAGTCTCTCTGGTAAAGCCGAGTGATTGCTTCGCCGCAACCGGATCGCAATGACAGTGAGGCGCTATTCTCGAAGCAGACGAAGACAAAAAATGTGAGAGACGCCGCAGCGTTGCCGCCACGACGTCCCTCACACCCACAAGGAGGTCCAAACAGGGGGTATCGCCCGAGGGCGAACCCCGCTAGTTGGCTATAGTGAAGTTGACGATCTGCTCGTCGTAGTTGCTGTCAGCCTTGACTAAACGCAGGCTGAAGGCGTGATCGCCGTTGGGCAGATTGGTAGTGTCCAGCGACAGAGTTGCTTCACCTGCGTCGGTGCCCGAGGCAACCCAGATCTTGCCGCTGTCATTGCCACCCGGCAGGATGAACAGGTCCCAACGGACATACGGGCTGCCAGGGAAGACCGCGGTGACATCGACCGTGCCGCTCAGCGTCTGGCCATCAGTCGGGCTGATAAGGCCGGTGGTGGCCGGTGCAGCCGCAGGAGCACTGGGCGCAGCAGCAGCTTCAGAGCCGGCCGGCGGCAGAATGACCGCGTCGATCACATGGATCACGCCGTTACTGGCTTCGATGTCGGTGGTCACGATGTTAGCATCGTTGATCTTAACTGCGCCATCAGCTACAGTGAAGCTGACGTCGCTGCCCTGCAGTGTCGTGGCGGTCAGGCCGTCGGTCACGTCCGCCGCCATCACCTTGCCTGGCACGACGTGGTAGAGCAGGATGTTGGCCAGCGCGGCCGGGTCAGCCAGAAGGCTTTCCAGCGTGCCCTCAGGCAGCGCCGCAAAGGCCTCTTCGGTCGGCGCAAACACGGTGAACGGACCGGCGCCCTTCAGCGCATCAACCAGGCCAGCAGCCTGGACAGCCGCTACCAGGGTAGGAAAGCTGCCAGCCGCCACTGCGGTGTCAACGATGTCCGGAGTCGATGCTGTGCTTGCCGACTCAGTCGAAGAGCTCGCAGCGCCGCTGTTGTCGATAGTGAAGGGAACGATCTGCTCGTCGTAGTTGCTGTCTTCCCTGACCAGGCGCAGGCTGAAGGCGTGATCGCCGTCAGGATACTGGGTGGTGTCGAGGGAAAGTGTGGCCTCGCCGGCCTCATCGCCAGAGGCAACCCAGATCTTACCACTGTCATTGCCGCCGGGTAGAATGAACAGATCCCAGCGCACGTACGGGCTGCCGGGGAAGACAGCGGTAACATCCACCGTGCCGCTCAATGTCTGGCCATCGGTCGGGCTGACAATTCCGCTGCTGGTCTGTGCGCCGGCAACGGTCGGAATTACGAGCGCAAGCGCCATGATCGAGACGATCAGTATGCGCCACCAACTTGACTTTGTATTCATGGTTTCTCCTGTTTTGTAGTGTGATGTGTTTTTGTTGACGATCTCGCCAACTGACTATTTATTGTATACCTTGTTTATAGATTTTGTTCAGTAATCCTGTATCCTGTTGACTCAAAGGCCCCCGGGAGGCGGCGGGCGAGATTCCGCCAGAACGAACGATACCCTACCCCTCGCGGAGGCTGAACTCAGAATCAAAACACCGCCGGACAAAATCGTCCAGCGGTGTCGTTGTTTTCCATTCGCGCCGCGCAGGCGCGCGCCGGTCACTCCTCTGGCAGTTCGTCCCAGTCGCTGACAGTCCACGCGCCGACCACAAGAATCAGCCGCAGCTCGTCTTCGACTGCAAACACCAGTGCCAGATCGCCCTCATCGGTCTCAGCTACCTCGTACAGCACGCCGCCGCTGCCGGCCAGATCGATCAGCGCGGCCTCCAACGCATCCAGGCCGGTGATCGGATCGGCGCTCTCGGCCCGAAACAGACTGACGCCATACAGCTCCAGCAGCGTATTGTCGTCCAGATACATGTCGATATCGATTACCTGGCGATCCTCAGGAGTCGGCGTCGTCTCTTCGAGTTCGTCGGCCAGCGACGCGCTCCAGTAGGCAAGCTCGGCAATCGCTGCGCCTTCTGAGGCCGCCAGTTCTTCGTAGGCCTCATCCGTCAATTCCATCTGCAAGACGTCTTCCATCAGTTCGTCGTTGCCTTCGTCTAATCCGTTGCTAGATACCATCTTTTCCTCTTCTTCTTGTTGTGGTTTCAGGCCGGGCTGACGATCAGGCGCGACGGGATGGTCGCGTGGTCGATCAGGTCGCCGACGGCCAGGAAGTTGTAGAACTGTACCGGCACGCCCCGGTCTACAAAAAGGCCGGGGCCATCCTGAAAGTGATAATGCAGATGCGGGCCCGGCGAGTGGCCCGAATTGCCCACCGCCGCGATCTGCTGGCCGCGCTTGACCATCTGCCCTTCCTGCACGCGGACACTGCCGGCCTGCAGGTGCGCCAGATAGCTGAACTCGCCGTAGCCGTGGCCGATCACCACGACATTGCCGGCCAACCGGGTCGAGTCGCTGCTGATCTCGCTCGCCTCCAGCGGCTGTCCGGGCGCCTGGTCAGGCATGTCGTTGCGCACCAGGACAATCTTGCCGCCGGCCGGCGCTGTCACTGGCTGGCCGAAGCTGTAGTGGTCTGCGTTGCTGCGACCGTCGCCGGCAAAGGTGCGGCCGTCCGGCCCCAGCCGCACGAAGTCGTAGGCAAAGGGCCAACTCACCGGTTCAGCCTTGTGGGACGAGCTCCAGTCGTTGCCGGTGATCGCCCACCACGTCCCATCGGCGAAGGGCAGGTGAATCTTGGCCCGCTGCTGCGGGTAGACCAGCGGCACGTCGAGAAATGCCGAAACGCCGATGCGCGTTGCCGCCTCGAAACCGGCCACGCTGATCCGCAGGCGACTCAACGGCTGTTGTCCCTGTTCCAGGAAATAGCAGCGCGGCAACACCAGCCCCATTCCCGGCGCGACACCAAACTGGCCGCGGGTTAGCTCCTCCATCGCCGCTTCTCCCAGCCGCTGGCGCACGAACGAGACATGATCGTTCTGGTCGAAAGCCCGCCACACCACGTCGGTCAGCACGATCGGCGCTGTGGCGGTGATCCCAATATCCAGCGCGAATTCCTGCACGGGACCCAGTCCCGGATGCGGCAACGTATCGTACAGCGCAACGTAGAGCTGCGCCGGTCTGGCTTCGATTTGCAGCGCAGCCTCGGTCACGCCAGGTCGCCTCGCGTCGCAAAAGCCTTCTCAAAGCTGCGCAGCACGGTGTTGACCTCATGGCAGATCGACACCAGCGACTTGCGCAGTGCGGCCAGGTCGGTCAGCTCGTCCTCCAGCACCCAGACGTGGCCGGCGCGGATGCCCGAAAGCTTCAGACCAGTATCGACGAACAGGGCCGTCGCCTCGATCGCGATGATGTTCTCGTGATCCACCAGATCGGCGAACATGCGGCGGATGCGACGGGCGGTCTTTTCGATGCCTTCGTCGCTGTCCAGGTGGCTGACCAGACGCTCGGAGAACAGGTAGACAATCTCCAGTTCGGTCACGATGTTGGCGGTCAGCGGCTGGTGACGGCAATGGGTCGTCTCGCTGTGATAGAGGTCGCACAGCGCTTCATCGCCGTAGAGGCTGAGCGTCGAGTTCTCGACCGGCCAGCTAAAGCTGATCTGCGCCCAGATGTCCACCGGCGGCTGCCAGTCGTCAGGCGCGCTGTTGACCGTGAAATGCCGTTCCAGCGTGACAGCCTCGACGGTATTGCTGGCCTCGAAGAGATTCAGCGATGCCTGAGAGCTGGCCCAGATCAGCGTGCCGACGATGTGCTCGAAACCGACGTAGCCGGTTGGCTCGCCGTCGTCATCGAAGTCAGGCGGAAACTGGGACCGATACTGGAACTCCTTCTTGCCGCCAGCCTGGGAACCGTTTGTGGCCATGGTGTATTGCTCGCAATCTAAAAACTTGTACGCCGGCCAAGTCGCCGGCGCAGTGACGTGAGTTTATCACAAGCTGCAGGCGGTAGCAATTCCGCTGGTTGAACGGCTTGAGGAACGCGACACTGACAGGCGCGCTGATTGCGGCCTGCCAGTGTCGTGAACAGAATCAACGAATCGGCTGAAGTTGATCTAGCGGCGGATGCGATTGCGGTTACCGTAGCCGCCACCGGAGTAGGTGGCGATGTCGGCAAGCAAACCTAATCCGACAATCACCCAGCCAAAACCGGAGACGCCGATAACTGGGTTGTACACCACCAGCCAGCCTAGCATCGTCCACGGCAGGAAGATGAAACCGAGGCAGCCAATCGCGATGTTGCTGATCGCTGCTTCAAATTGCACGCGTTCCAACATGTACCAGACGATGATTGCCGCGCGCGGACCGATGAACAGAAGTACGGTTATGAAACAACACATGATGCCCTCCTTCGGGTAGTGTAGAGACGCAACTGAAACGGCACTCCAGGTAACACGGAACGACAGACTGGAACGGGAGCAATGGAACTGACCAGTTGCGGTGACGACATTGTACCATAACAAAAAAGGCTGACACAAGCAGCATCGCGCTCCCCAAATCGCGGATTTCGTTGCCAGGTATGTTATACTACGCCGGCTCTTGCAGCATAGAATTCTATGGCTACATCTTTGGTCTGCACGGTCCTGCCAACCTATAACGAACGCGACAACATTAGTCCGCTCATCCAGCGGCTTCTGGTGGCGAACCGCGCGCCCTACAAGGTGCTGGTGGTGGACGACAACTCTCCCGACGGCACCTGGAAGATCGTTGAGGCCATTGCGGCGGAAGATCCCGAGCGGGTGGTGCTGGTGCGCAGACTCGATGAGTTGGGACTGACCAGCGCGATCCAGCGCGGCATAGACGAGGCCATCGACACCCACGGTGCGTCGGTAGTCACCTGGATGGACTGCGACCTGTCGATGCCACCCGAGGATGTGCCGCGGCTGGTAGAAGCTGTGCACAGCGGCGCGGACCTGGCGGTCGGCTCGCGCTGGATACCCGGCGGCGCGGACGTGGCGCATGGCGTCATGGCGCGCACGCTAAGCTGGATCATCAACCACTACGCGATGGCGCTGCTGGGCAGCGGCGTCCATGACTACACCAGCGGCTTCATTGCCGGCCGCGCCGAGGTGTTCCGGCAGATTCGCCTTCGCGGCGACTACGGCGAATACTGCATCGACCTGCTGGGCTGCGCGCAGCAGCAAGGCTTTCAACTCGTCGAAGTGCCCTACATCTGCGTGCCGCGCACCGTGGGCGACAGCAAGACTGGCGCCAACCTGACGGATTACCTGACCAAAGGCCGCAAGTATGTGACAGCGGCTTGGCGCGTGCGCCGCGGGTGATAAGTGATCAGTAATCAGTGATCTGACTTCTGACCTCTGATCTCTGATCACCCTCCCACAAACGAGGACTTACACCAATGCTCCAACCCTACGAGCTAACCCTGGAAGAAATGGGCGACCTGGCGGAAATCATTCCAGCCAAGGACCCGGAGGTCAAGATCAGCTACCGGCCGATCCCTGACTTCGACCGACCCAGCGCGCGCGGTATCATCCCGGTCTGCGAGCCTACGCTGGGCGGCAACGAGCTGAAATATGTACAGCAGGCAGTCGAGACCAACTGGATCTCGTCGGCCGGCGGTTTCATCCGCGATTTCGAGGCCCGCTTCGCTGAAGAGTGCGGCGCGAAATATGGCATCGCCTGCGCCAACGGCACGGTCGCTCTGCACCTGGCGCTGGCGACCCTTGGCCTGAAGCCGGGCGACGAGGTGATCCTCCCGACGTTCACCATGATCGCCACCATCAACGCAGTGACCTACTGCGGCGCCACTCCGGTGCTGGTCGACAACGAGCCGGCCTTCTGGCAGATGAATGTGGAGGACGTAGCCAGGAAGATCACGCCGCGCACGAAGGCCATCATCCCGGTACACATCTACGGCCACCCGGTAGACATGGACGCGCTCAACGAGTTGGCCTGCGATCACGGCATCACCGTCATCGAAGACGCGGCCGAGGCGCACGGAGCGGAGTACAAGGGACGGCGGACCGGCGGACTGGCCGCGGCTGCGGCCTTCAGTTTCTACGGCAACAAGATCCTCACCACCGGCGAGGGCGGCATGATCACCACCAATGACCAGGACATCGCCCGCCTGGCATGGAACCTGCGCGACCACGCCTTCAGCAGCGAGCGTCACTTCTGGCACAAATTCGTCGGCTTCAACTACCGCATGACCAACCTGCAGGCCGCGGTCGGACTGGCGCAGGTCGAGCGGCTGGACGAGTTGGTGGCAGCACGGCGGCGCAACGCGGCGCTCTACACATCGCTGCTACGCGACATCCCCGGCATCACCACGCCGCCCGAAGCTGAGTGGGCCAAGAACGTCTTCTGGATGTACGGCATCATGGTCGAGCGCGACGCCTACGGCATGAACCGCGACCAGTTGCGGCGCGTGTTGGCCGACAACGGCATCGAGACCCGCACCTTCTTCATCCCCATGCACTGCCAGCCGGTCTACTGGAACGCGTTCAAAGGCCAGCGCTTCCCCGTCGCCGAACGCCTCTGCCGCGACGGCTTCTATCTGCCGTCGTCGTCGTCACTCACGGTCTCTGAGATTGAGCGCGTTGCAGCCGTCATTCGGGGCGCGATGAAGGGAATATAGGGAAAGGAGGGAAAGGAAGGAAACCCGAGCGGACTTGGCGAGCATCCCGTCACCCTGTCACCGTCGCGCTGCCTGAGCTTGCCGAAGGCAGCATTGACCTCGACAAGCTCGGTCACCGGTCCGCCGCCTCAGCCAGCACCGCCGCGCTGCCTGAACCCGTCGAAGGCAGCACGACAATCCTCCCCGCCGTCCCATCCACCCGCACACGCTGGCCGGTCTTGAGGCGAGTCGTCGCTTCGTGAACACCAACCACCGCCGGGATACCGTACTCGCGCGCCACCACCGAGCCGTGGGTCATCAGTCCGCCGACCTCCATCACCAGCCCGCCCGCGGCCAGGAAGAGCGGCGTCCACGATGGGTCGGTGCCAGGACAGACCAGGATCTCACCGGGGGCAAGCTGGGCTGTGCGCGGGTCGAGCACCACGTGGACGATCCCCTCTACCACACCGGGCGACACCGGACTGCCTGCGATTGCGCCCTCACTGTCCACCTGCGCGCCCAGCCCTTCGTAGAACGCTCGGCCGTCGCTGAGTATCAGCCGCGGTATCTGCCGGCGCAGCTTCTCGCGCTCGTAGACCTGCCGGCGCTCCGCCACCAAGCCGCGCCACTGGCCGGTGTCCCGGAGTCCAGGCTTTAGCCGGTCCGCTTCGACCGCACGCCTGAGCCGGTCTCCGACCGAGCCGGCTCGAACTTCATCCAACCCGGCCGCGGCCAGCGTCTCCAGTTCCGCCAGATGCAGGAAGAAGATGTCATCGGGGGTGTCGAGCACACCGGCAGCGACCAGATCCTCCCCGCTGCGCAGCAGCATCGCCCGCACCACGCCCATCATGCGCACGATAGTGAACTTGGGTGTCTCGCGCATACCGGCCAGCGCACGCATCCTGCTGGCAAACAGGCGCGCCAGGCGAGCTTCCGCTGCCGATGGCATCGCCTGCACCAGTTCCCCGATGGCCGCCTCAGCCACCCGCGCGCCGCGCCGGAACACGACATCGGGCGCCTGCTGCGGATCGTCGATGTGCAGGTAGCTTTGCACCACGCCGATGACATGCGCCGGGTCCTCGCGCCAGCGCGGCCGTCCCAGGTCGATCTCAGCCAGACCGCGCATTCCGTAGCGGTCCATGAATGCGGTTAGCGCTACCTGCGCGGGCAGCGGCAGCCGCCCGGCGCGGAAGTCCTCAGCCAACGCGGCCGCGTCCGCGGCGCTGAAACGGGCCGCTGACGCCGGGTCGTCGCGCATCACCTGCGCCACGGTCCACAGCGTCAGGTCCATCTCGGTGGTGACGTTGTGGGGCAGCCCGCGCGCGATCTCCAACGTCAGCAGGTCGCTGCCCAGTTCGCGCCGGGCCAGGCGACGCAACTGGTAGAAGCTCATCATGCCGGCCATCAGCAACGGCAGCAACCTCAACGCCAGGCCGTCGGCGAATTCGTCGTAGAGCGACCGCCACAGCGCCAGCCGCTGAGCCAGCGTTGTGGTCCCTGCGGCGCGGCGCTCTGCGTCTGCCATGAACGCGTCGAGCTCGCGCACGACTGCGTCACGCTGGCCGATCGGATCGCGCATGGCCAGGACAACGCGTCGTCCCAGGATCGACGAGAGCTGCGCCACCGTGCGCAGCCCGGCCGGGCTGAGACCGCTCCGGTCGGGCTGCAGATCCGGGTCGTGCAGCACGCTGAACAACGCCTGCTCGGACCCCGGTTCGATGACGCCCGGGATGCGCACCACCAGCCGGCGCGCCAGGCCGTGGCGCAACCCCGGCGTGATGTCGGCATAGATGCGCCCGGCCGCGATCAGCACTTCGCGCTGGCTGGCCGCCGTGAACTCTTTGCCCGCCAGCCGGCCGATGGCCAGAAACGCCTCGATCAGAAAATCCTGCCCCAGCGGCGTAAAGGGGTCCAGCATGCCCTGCATGTGGTTGACCGAGAACAGCACATGCAGCGGCCGCGCCGCCAGCCCGTCCGGCAGCGGGAAGAGCGACGTGATGGCGCGCGCTTGCAGCAGAAAGAGACGACCCTCGGCCCACGCCCACTCGATGTCCTGCGGCGCGCCGTCGTAAAGCTCCCGCTCGACCCGTTTGCCCAGCCGCGCCAGCTCCAGAATCGCCGCGTCGGGCAGCGCCTGCACGCCGGCCGCCTCGCCCTCGACGGTGACAGTGCCGCCGCCGGCCTGCCCGCGGATGGCCAGCGCCTTGGCGCCCAGCCGCTTCTCCACGATCCGGCCGGCCGACGCTGTCCACCACGTAGTGGTCCGGCTCCACCTGCCCGCTGACCAGCGCCTCGCCCAGCCCCAGCGTCGCGTCGATGACGGTCTCGCTGCGCCGGCCGGTCAGCGGGTTGGCGGTGAACAGCACGCCCGACGCCTCGCTCTCGACCATCGCCTGCACCACCACCGCCAGCGCGACGCTCGCCTGGTCGATGCCGTTCCTGGCGCGGTAGGCAATCGCGCGCGCTGTCCACAGACTGCTCCAGCAGGCGCGCACCGCCTCCAACAGCGCCGCGTCGCCTACGACGTTGAGGAAGGTATCCTGCTGCCCGGCGAAGCTCATGTCAGGCAGATCCTCGGCGGTGGCGGAGGAACGAACAGCCACCGGAAGGTGATCAGTGATCAGTGATCGGTCATCAGTGGTCAGAGCGCGGTAGGCATCGAGGATGGCAGTCGACAGGTCAGGCGGAAGGGGTGCGGCAGCGAAGCGGCCGCGGATCGCGGCCGAGGTAGTTTCCAGCGCGACCGGGTCGTCGCTGTTAGCGTCGGCCAGCGCAGCCGCGATGAACGGCTGGAGATCGTTGGCGGCGACGAAGCGGCGATACGCGTCGGTGGCGACGATGAAGCCGGGCGGCACCGGCAGGCCAGCTCGCGCCATCTTCGCCAGATTAACGCCCTTGCCACCCGCGCTGGCTAGTGTAGCGTCGGGCGAGTCGATGGGGAGGGTAATTGATGGAGTCATGGTTACGAGTGGGAAGAGGGTAAAGAAGGGAAACGAGGGAAAAGAAGGAAACCGGAACGGCCCGAGTAGGGGCTCCGTCACCTTGTCACCCTGTCCACTCCGGCTCAAGGCCGACGGGATGCTGCGCGATTACCTTGTCAGCGCGGATCGGAATTCGTGTATTCGTGTGCGTCAGCATTCGTGGATGGCCCGTCGCAGGCCCTCAAAGCCGCCATCAACACCTGCGCCTCGCTGAAGTGTGCACCGCCAGTGTATCACAGGTTGAACAGGGCGAAAAGCACGCGATCGTGTGCCCGTCTGAGGACTGGCAGCGCTGAGTTCGACGTGAGGATGTCTGCGTGTTGCAGGCTGCCACGCTGCAAGGCAGCACTACCAGTCCTGCCGCGGAGTTGTCCGGTCCGCTGCTGCATGTTACCATGCGATGGTCGCTGGCTGGACGCTGGCGACCTGTCCACGAGAAGAGAGATGCCAAACGAGACTCCGCCAGCTTCCCTCAGTTTCCGCCGACCCGAATGGCGCGTGATGACGCCCATGGGACTGGCGCTGGCGTTGTCGCTGCTGGGCGATGCGACCCTGTACACGGTCCTGCCGACCCACACCGCGCAGGCCGGCATCGCGCTGGCCAGCGTCGGGATCATCCTCAGCGTCAACCGGGCGGTGCGCCTGCTGATCAACACGCCGGTGGGGCTGGCGTATGACCGCTGGCCGCGGCGCTGGATCTTCGTGCCGGCCGCGGCGGTCGGCGTGCTTTCGACGGCGCTGTATGCCCTGTCGCCCGGCTTCTGGCCGTTGTTGCTTGGCCGGCTGCTGTGGGGTCTGGCGTGGAGCGGCATGTGGGTCGGCGCGCAGACCATCGCGCTGGATGTGGCCGGCCCCGGCCAGCGCGGCCGGCTGATGGGTGTCGCGCAGGCCTGGTTCTTCCTCGGCGGCGCGTTGAGCTTCTTTGTCGGCGGGCTGCTGACCGACCGGCTCGGCTACCGCGAGGCGCTGTGGGTGGGCACGGCCATCTCGGCGGTCGGGATGCTGGCCGCGCTGCTTTTCCTGCCCGAGACGCGGCCGGCCGGCGCTGTCCCGTCCGGACGACTGCGCTGGCGGCTGCCGCGCTGGTCGAACCTGAAGCCGCACCTGGGCGCGGGCGGCTGGGCGGCGCTCTACGCACAGGGGGTGCTGCGCTTCAGCGTGGCCGGGGTCGCGACCGCAACGCTGGTCCTGTTCGTCGAAGATACGCTGGGCGCGACGGTGACGCTGGCGGGAGTTGCGGTCGGTGCGGCGACGTTAACCGGACTGCTGCTGGCGCTGCGGCCGCTGCTTTCGCTGGCGACTGCGCCGACCGCCGGCCGGCTGTCGGATATCCACGGCCGCTGGCGGATGCTGAACTGGGGCGGCGTGCTGGGCGGTGCCAGCTTTCTCGTGCTGATGGCGGGCAGCCTGCTGGCGCTGCTGGTCAACGGCGTGTCTGAGCGCGCTGTCGATGGCGATCCTGAGCCCGGTGTCCAGCGGGCTGGTCGGAGACGTCTCGCCGGCGGGGATGCAGGGCCGCAATCTGGGCTGGCTGGCCAACGTGGGCGACCTGGGCAGCGCGCTGGGGCCATTGGTTGCCTACGCCTTGCTGCCGGTTGTCGGTCTCGACGTGCTCTACCTGCTGTGCGCGGCGCTGATGTTGAGCGTCGTGCTGGCATCGCTAACAGGCAGGCGAGCCAGCACGACGCGAACCCGACCAAATTGCTGAGACCCCTGCGTTGTGCTATCATGGCACGGTCTTCCATCCGGGATTACGATGGGAGCTGTTGTTGAGACGCCATCGCTGTAGAGCGTGAAACGTGAGGCGCGAAACGTGAAGCGGCTAGCGAGATTCTCACGTTTCACGTTTCACGTTTTCAAAAGAAGGATCGATTTCCCGGTTGAACATGCCTGCGCAAATCCTGATTACCAACGACGACGGCGTCACCTCGCCCGGCCTGCTGGCGCTGAAGCAGGCGCTGGAGACGGTGGGCGACGTCACCGTCTTCGCGCCCGACCGCAACTGGAGCGCGGCCGGGCACAGCAAGACGATGCACAAGCCGCTGCGAATCAGCCGGGTGACGCTGGCCGATGGCAGCCCGGCTTACACCACCAACGGCGCGCCCTCGGACTGCGTGGGGCTGGCGCTGCTGGGTGCGATCCCTGACATACCTGACCTGGTAGTGTCGGGCATCAATCAAGGCGGCAACCTGGGCCACGACATCACCTACAGCGGCACCGTGGCCGGCGCGATGGAGGCAGTAGTCGGCGGCATCCCGTCCATCGCCGTGTCGCTGGACGCGCGCGAGTGGTCCGATTTCCGCGCTGTGACCGACGTGGTCGCCAGCCTGGCACGCGCGATCCTGGCCGACGGCCTGCCGACCAACACCTTTCTCAACGTCAACGCGCCGCCGTTGCCCAGCGACGAAGTCAAAGGTGTGCTGGTGACGCGGTTGGGCAAACGCGTCTACCGCGATGTGCTGGTCGAGCGCGAGGATCCGCAGGGCCGGCCTTACTTCTGGATCGGCGGCGAGCCGCCCACCGGCGTCGTCGAGGACGGCACCGACTACGGCGCCGTCGCCCGCGGCTACATTTCCGTCACGCCGTTGAGCATGGATATGACCGATTACGAGTTCATGGAGAAGCTGGGCAAGTGGCTGGTAAACGGTGATCGGTAATCAGTAAACGGTAATCGGTTATCGGATACCGGTCACTGTTTCCTGATCACTGTTGGCCATATTCCGAAACCCGATTACCGTTTACCACACACGAGGAGCATATGCAGACCAAGTACGCGTTTTTTGAAGGCAAGATTGTACCGATCGACCAGGCCAAGGTGAGCGTCATGACGCACGCGATGCACTACGGCACGGCCTGCTTCGGCGGCATCCGGGCGTATTGGAACGAGGAGGATGAGCAGTTGTATGTCTTCCGTCTGGAAGAGCACATCGCGCGCTTCCTGACCTCAGCGCGCCTGCTGCTGATGGATGTGGCCCACAGCCCCGAGAAGCTGCGCACGACGGTGCTCGATCTGCTGCGCTGCGAGGGGTTCCGCGAGGACACCTACGTCCGCCCGCTGGCCTACAAGGCCGACCTGCGCATCGGCGTCAAGCTGCACGGCATGATCGACGAGGTGACGATCTTTGCAACGCCCTTCGGCCGCTACATCGACAAGGAAGAGGGCGCGGACGTGTGCGTCTCCACCTGGCGGCGTGTCGACGACAACGCTATCCCGGCGCGCGGCAAGATCGCCGGCGCCTACGTCAACTCGGCGCTCGTCAAGTCGGAGGCGCTGATGGACGGCTACGACGAGGCCATCGTGCTGGACCAGCACGGCCACGTCTCCGAGGGCAGCGCCGAAAACCTGTTCATGGTACGCAACGGGAAACTGGTCACTCCGGCGATCACCTCCAACATCCTGGAAGGGATCACCCGGCGCACGATTATGGAGCTGGCAGCGGCAGAGCTGGGCATCGAGACCGAGGAGCGAGAGATCGACCGCACCGAGCTGTATGTCTGCGACGAACTGTTCTTCTGCGGCACCGGCGTGCAGGTGGCTGCCATCGCCACGGTGGATCGACGCCCGATCGGCAGTGGCAAGATCGGCCCGATCACCACCCAGATCCGCGACCTCTACTTCGACGTAGTCAAGGGCAAGGTCGAGACCTATCGGGCGTGGAATACGCCGGTGTACGTTGAGGCTTAGAGCGTATTACGTGTTGCGTATTGCGGAAGCCGACTATCGCAAGTACACGATACGTTGTATAGTGACGGATACGCAATACGATCTGCGCAACACCAGACACGTTTCACGCTTCACGTATCACGCATCCCGCCCTCCCCACCCATGACGTTCAAACCCGCTCCCTTTCTTGAGGGCAGACGAGCAGCCCTGGCAGCCAGCTTGCTGTTCCTGCTCAACCTCCTGCTGCTGATCGTGTTTTTCGCCAAACCGGTGGCCGGTTCGACGTTCTTTCTGTTCGTGCTGGGCCTGCTGCTCTGGCTGCCGATCCTCTACGTGGCGTGGCGCGCCTGGGCCTGCCTCACGCTGGCCTACTGGATCGACCGCAACGCGATCACAGTGGTCTACGGACCGGTGCGTCAGACCATTCCGCTGGGCGACATTCAGGAGATTCGCCGTGGCGAGGCGGTGGCTGACTGGCAGGAAGGCGCACCGGTCGTGCAGGGACCGAACGGCGAGGCTGACTGGGCAGTCGAGCGGCTTGTGCGGCGCTGGCCAGGACTGGCGCGCTGGCTATGCTACGGCCCCGAGCTTGGCACGCGACGGATGTTACAGGGCAAACGCGTCAACAGCCTGGCGTCGCTGCCGCTGGCTGACCAGATCCTGCTGGTGACAGCCGAGCGCAGCTACGGCATCTCGCCGGATGACCCGGAGCGATTCCTGGCTGCGCTGGACGACCTGCACGAACTGGGGCCAACCCATCTGGTGACGCAGCAACGCCACTGGCCCGCGATCGCGCGCTGGCCGCTGTGGCAGGATCCGGTGCTGATGGGGTTGCTGGCGGCCGGGTTTGTCGGCTTTCTGGTGCTGCTGGGCGTGGCGATCTTCCGCTTCACCGGCCTGCCCTACGCGCTGCCGCTATGGGACAACCTGGACCGGCGGCTGATCTTCATCTTCCCCGCCTTTGGTCTGGCCGTATGGCTGATCAACGGAACGTGGGGGCTGGTCGTGCATCGGCGGCATCGGATCGCGGCCACGTTGCTCTTCGGCGGCGCTATCGCGGCGCAGTTGGCAGCGCTGGTGGCGTTGCTGTCGGTGACGAGAGGCTGATCGGTGCCGACGACGCAACTGCTGGCCGGCCTGGTATTGAGTTCAGCAATCGGCTGGCTAGCCTACCGGCGCAACTCCCTGTCGCACAGCGGCGTGGCCGGCGCGGTCATCACCGGCACGCTGATCTTTGGCTTCGGCGGCTGGACGTGGGGCGTGGTGCTGATCGCCTTCTTCGTCAGCTCCACGCTGCTCAGCCACTGGCGGCAGGCTGACAAGGCCGGACTGGCCGAGAAATTCGCCAAAGGCGAGCGCCGCGACCTGGGCCAGACGCTGGCCAACGGCGGCTTTGGCGCTCTGCTGGCCGTGGCCGTGTTCCTGCTGGTCGATCTGCCCGGCGAGGTGCGCCTCGGCAACCCGACCTACGCCTTCCTGGCGCTGGCCTACTTTGGCGCCATGGCAACCGTCAACGCTGACACCTGGGCGACGGAGCTGGGCGTGCTGGCCTCGCGCGGCACCGCGACTGATCACCAGTGGACGCACGGTCGCGGTCGGTACATCGGGCGGGATCACCGCCGCGGGCACGCTGGCAGCGCTGGCCGGCGCCGCGTTCATCGGCCTCTGCGCGTTCCTGTTCATCCAGGCAGCAGCGGTCGCGACCACCGGCAGCCTGCTGCTGACCGACCTGCCGCTGATCGGCATCGCAGCTGTGGCCGGGCTGGCCGGGTCGCTGGTGGACAGCCTGCTGGGCGCGACCGTGCAGAGCATCTACTGGTGCGACTTATGCCAAAAGGAAACCGAGCGGCGGGTTCACACCTGCGGAGCGACGACCAGGCCGCTGCACGGCTGGCGCTGGTTGAACAACGACCTGGTCAATTTCGTGTCATCGATAGCTGGCGGCCTGCTGGCTGCTGCCCTTGGTTTGGTGATTCTTCTCTAGCGGCTTATAATTTTTGCTTGTTGTGACAAAACGAACGGGCTTCACAGCCCGCCGAGACAGTTGATTCTCAATGTCTACCCAGGAAACCCAAGCCGCACCGCTGCTGTCGATCATCATCCCCGCCTACAACGAGGAACGACGACTTCCGGTATCGCTGCGTAAAATCGACGCCTTTCTCGCCCTGCAATCCTATCAGGGTGAAGTGCTGGTGATCGAAAATGGCAGCACAGACAACACAACGGAAGTGGCTGAGAGCTTCGCCGCCGACCACCCGTACGTACGCGTAATGCACAGCGAAAAGGGCAAGGGAGCCGCGGTGCGCAAGGGGATGTTGGCAGCGACCGGCCAGTATCGATTCATGTGCGATGCCGATCTGTCGATGCCCATCGAAGAGGTCAACAAGTTCCTACCGCCCGTGATCAACAGCTACGCGGTCGCTATGGCGTCGCGCGAGGCGCACGGCGCACACCGCTACAACGAGCCGTTCTACCGCCACCTGATGGGCCGGGTCTTCAACCAGATCGTACGCTGGCTTGCCATTCCACAGTTCCAGGACACCCAGTGCGGCTTCAAGTGTTTCCGCGGCGACATCGCGTCCGAGGTCTTCCAGCGGCAGACGATGAACGGCCTCGGGTTCGACGTCGAAGCAGTCGCCATCGCCCTGGCACGCGGCCATACGGTCATTGAACTGCCCATCACCTGGTACTTCGATCCCGACAGCCGTGTGCGACCGGTGCACGACACCGTGCGCATGGTGCGCGAAGTGTGGCAAGTCCGCCGCAACCTGCGCGACGGCGTCTACACCCGCTGAGATCGGCGCTTTTCTGATTTCCTGCTCTGGCCGGTTTCCTCCCGCTGTGGCCGGTCTCCGACCGAGCCAGCACTGGGCATTAACATTCCCGCCCCAGAATCGAACATCCCGGCATCGATCGATGCCGGGATGTTCGATTCTCCAGTGAGCCGCACAGGAATCGAACCTGTAACCTAGGGATTAAAAGTCCCTTGCTCTGCCAATTGAGCTAGCGGCCCACGCCCAAAGTATAGCACAGGTGGAATTGCGCTCCAAACGAATGCAGCGGGAAATGCAACAGGACCGAGGCAAGCCAGTGCGGCTCATCCTCGGCCCTGTTCAACAAGCTTTTGGTTTTGTTTTGATTAGGCGACTTCAGCCTGTAGCCGGTGCTCGACCTCGCGCAGCACGGTCTTGCGCTGCCCGTGAGCCGACTCAAACTCCTCGACTGCCTTCAGACCAGCATCATCCAGCCCGTCGAGCTGGGCGATGATCTCCTTGGCCGTCAGGTCGTCGTAGTTGGCAATCGGCATGGCAGCCAGTTGCTTTTCCTTCAACTGAGCGTCCAGCTTGCGATTCAAGCGCTCCAGTTCCTTGTCCAGCCGGCTGATGTCGTCCATCGAAGGAATGTTGAAGGTGCGCAGAACAAACTGCATCTGCTGCTCGGCCACGTGCTCGACGCGGTGGATCTGCTTGCGGCTCATCGATTCCCAGCCGTGCCACATGCGGGAGATGCGGTCGGTCTGTGCGGTCTCGATCTCTGCGCCGCGCTCGACCAGCTTGTCGAACAGGTTCTCGCCGCGGGCCAGAAGCTGGTCAGCCTCGTCGCGGGTCGTGTTCAACGCGCCGCGGCTGGCGTCAACCAGACGACGGGGTGATTCGACGATGGTGCTGGTGGTGTCCCCAACTACGTTCTGAACCCGATTGGTCAATGTATTTTCGGTCATTTCTGTTTCTCCTTGCTGTTACCCAGGCACGGCACATCTT
This sequence comes from uncultured Chloroflexia bacterium, assembly GCA_963707275.1. Classification (GTDB taxonomy): domain Bacteria; phylum Chloroflexota; class Anaerolineae; order JAAEKA01; family JAAEKA01; genus JACKBK01. The sequence continues at coordinate 16,520 of CAVPPH010000010.1, read as the reverse complement.
GCTTGCCCGAGGGCTTGATCATTGTTTTGATGGTTGACCGGCGGTCAGCCATTACTTATCATGACGCATTGCGTCATAAGGCATTCTATCACTAGTCTCCAACAGTGTCAAGTTAGAGTTTTGTGAGAGCGGTTGGAAACTCACTGGCCGCCAACCAAGTTCGACCGCAGGTAGCCGCAGTGACTTCCCAAGTCTTGTCCTCATCTTGCGGCCAGCACGGGCCTGTGCTACCATGAACTTCCAGCGCATTTGACGCATCGAATCCAGAACGATCGGAGCAAACATACCAATGGATGTTCGGGAACACAACCGGATGGCCTGGAACAAAGCCGTGGCAAACAAAGACCAGTGGTCGATTCCCGTGTCGCCACAGCAGGTCGAAGCGGCGAGACAGGGCGAGTGGCACATCATTCTGACCCCTTTGATCCACGTGCCGAAATCGTGGTTCCCGCCAGACCTGCACGGCGTGGATGTGCTCTGCCTCGCTTCGGGCGGTGGACAGCAGGGGCCGATCCTGGCGGCTGCGGGCGCCAACGTGACCGTCTTCGACAATTCCCCGGCGCAGCTTGGTCAGGATCGCTTCGTGGCTGAGCGCGACGGGCTGACGATCCACACGCTGGAAGGCGACATGCGTGACCTGTCGGCGTTCACGAACGGCAGCTTCGATCTGATCTTTCACCCGGTGTCCAACCTCTTCGTGCCCGAGGTTCGACCCGTCTGGCTGGAGGCATACCGCGTGTTGCGCCCCGGCGGCAGTCTGCTGAGCGGTTTCCTGAATCCGCTGACCTATATCTTCGACATCATCAAGGCTGACGATGAAGGCGTTCTGGAGGTCAAATACTCGATCCCGTTCTCGGATCTGACCAGTTTGTCCGAGGAAGACCGCCAGAGTCTGATCGATGACGGGGCGCCGATGGAGTTCGGCCATTCGCTGGACGACCAAATCGGTGGCCAGATCGACGCCGGTTTCGTCATTACCGGTTTCTACGAGGATCGCTGGCCTGATTTCGTGTTGGACAACTACATCGCGACGTTCATGGCAACGCGCGCGCTCAAGCCGGCCAGCTGAGAAGTTGTTCTAGTAGGAAGCCACCGAACCAGCAACGGGAATTCGTCAACTGTTGCGTCTCGGGCGCAACGGCCGGCGGCCCGGAGTTTCCCACAGATAGAAGGAAACACAGATGCTTCTTCTTGGGATCATCCGTGTTTCTTTCCATCTGCGAGTTCAATCCATCCTGGTTACCACTTCGGCCGGTCTGGGCCAAGCCTCCAGGCCAACGGCGGCCGACCTCTGAGGGTGAAACAGCGAGACCGTCAGGTTTGCTGCTGTCTTCAGCCCGTTGTACAATGACTTTGCCAAGGCACCGATGCCCAACCAACGTCCGCTCAGCGCGTGTTGGGCGGGCTTTGTCTTTATGAAGGGAGGTTGCTATGCAGTATGCCAACTTACTGGGCGAGCAGGCGCTCACCTTTGACGACGTGTTGCTGGTTCCGGGCTTTGCCGAAGTGCTGCCCTCGGAAGTGAACCTGACCACGAGACTACATGAGAAGCTCGACCTGCGCATTCCCGTGCTCTCCGCGGCGATGGACACGGTCACCGAGGCGCGGCTGGCGATTGCGCTGGCGCGCCAGGGCGGCCTGGGCATCATCCACCGCAACCTCAGCCCTGAAACGCAGGCCGACGAGGTGGACAAGGTCAAGCGCTCCGAGGCCGGCATGATCGTCGATCCCGATCACGCTCAGCCCGGACGACACGCTGGCCGACGCCGAGCGCATCATGTCACACTACCACATCTCGGGCGCTGCCGATCACCGACGACGGCAAGCTGGTGGGCATCCTCACCAATCGCGATGTGCGCTTCGCCACCGACCTGGACGTGCCCGTGCGCGAGTTCATGACCTACGAACGGCTGATCACAGCATCCGTCGGCACCTCGCTGGAAGAGGCGAAGGCGATCCTCCACAGATACCGCATCGAGAAGCTGCCCCTGGTCGACGACGAGGGCAACCTGCGCGGCTTGATCACCTACAAGGACATCCTCAAGAAGCTGGACTTCCCCAACGCGGCCACCGACGGACGCGGCCGGCTGCTGGTTGGCGCGGCGGTGGGCGTTGGGCAGGAACTGGATGACCGGCTGGAGCTGCTGCTGGATGTGGGCGTCGACGCGGTGGCGGTCGATACCGCGCACGGCCACTCGGCCGGCGTGCTGCGGGCCATCCGGCGCATCAAGATGATCGCGCCCGATCTTCCCGTCCTGGCCGGCAACGTGGTCACCGCCGAGGGCGTCGACGCGCTGATCGACGCCGGCGCGGACGTGATCAAGGTCGGCGTCGGCGCCGGGTCGATCTGCACGACCCGCATCGTGGCCGGCTCCGGCGTGCCGCAGATCACCGCCATCGCCGAGTGCGCGGCGGCCGGCGCAGCGCGCGGCGTGCCGGTCATCGCCGACGGCGGCATCAAGTACTCCGGCGACATCGTCAAGGCGCTGGCTGCCGGCGCCAACGCGGTCATGCTGGGCTCGCTGCTGGCCGGTCTGGAGGAAGTCGCCCGGCGAACTGGTCATCTACGAAGGGCGGCGCTTCAAGGAATACCGCGGCATGGGCTCCATGGGCGCCATGAAAGGCCGCGCGGCGGACCGCTACGCGACCGCCCAGAGCAGCGGCGACCGCGCCGGCATGGTCGGCAAGCTGGTGCCGGAAGGGCATCGAGGGCCAGGTGCCGTTCAAGGGATCGCTGAGCGACTACGTGTTCCAACTGATGGGCGGGCTGCGCTCCGGCATGGGCTACGTCGGCGCGGCAGACCTGGCTGAGCTGCGCGCACAAGGCGCGCTTCACACGCATCACCAACGCTGGTCTGCTCGAAAGCCATCCGCACAGCGTCCTGATCACCAAGGAAGCGCCCAACTACCAGGCCAACGGCCGCTAACACCCGAACTAACACACCTATGATACACCTACTTACAGCGCTATCCCTGATCGTTCTTGCGTTCCTGCCGGCGTGGCAGGGCGCGCTGCCGGTACCATCCGGCGCGGCGACGCAGCAGCCCCCCGTTCCCGACGTGCCGGTCGTACCGGCCACCATGCGGCTGGTCGGCCAGCTCGGCGGCGACATCAACTCGGTGGCGACTTCGATCAATCACGTCTTTGTTGGCGTCGGGCCGCGCCTGGTGGTGTACTATACCTACAGCCCCGGCACGCCGCTGCTGCTGGCACAATCGCAGCCGCTGCCGCAAGTTGTCGAAGATGTTTATGCCGACGTCCAGGACCGTGCATTTATCGCCGCCGGGCTAGCTGGGCTGCACATCGTGCAATACCAGGACGGCGATAGCGAGACGGTCCCGCTGGGATCGGTTGACACGCCGGGCGTTGCGCTGGGCGTGACCGTCGCCAACGGGTTTGCCTACGTGGCCGACTTCGTGGCCGGTGTTCAGGTCATCGATGTGCATGACCCGACTGCGCCCGCGCTGGTGGGATCGCTTGACACTCCAGGGACGCCAGTTGACGTGACCGTCAGCAATGGCAGGCTCTACGTGGCCGACGGCGTGGGGTTGAGCATCGCCAGCCTGGCTGATCCCTCCCAACCCGTGCTGCTGGGTTCGGTGCAAACGCCTGACTTCGCCCAGGGCGTCGCCGTCATCGGCACCCTGGCCTACGTGGCCGACGGCGCCAGCGGGCTACAGGTCGTGGACGCCACTGATCCAACAGCGCCCTCCATCGTTGGATCGGTTGACACACCGGGCATCGCGCACGATCTGACAGCGTTCAGCAACCGGGTGCAGTTGGCCGACGGGCCGGGCGGGCTGCGGATCATCGACATCAGCGACCCGACCAATCCGCAGGAAGCGGGCCACCTCGACACGCCCGGCGATGCGCTGGCTGTCGACCAGGCGCCTGGTCAGGGATACGTGGCCGACAAATTCTCACTGATCGCGTTCACGGCGCCCAATCCCGCGCAGCCGACTCAGTCCGGTCTTGTCGATCCGCCCGGCTACGTCGAATCGCTGGCGGTGGATGATGGCTACGCCTATCTGGCCGGCGGGCTGGACGGCTTCCGCATCGTCGATGTGCACAACCCGACGCAACCGGTGCAGGTCGGCGTCACGAAACCGGCCGACTTCGTCGAGCACGTGACCGTGCGCGACAACCTCGCGTATCTCTCGGCGGCGACCGCCGGGCTGCGCATCATGAACGTCAGCGATCCGGCCAACCCGACCGAGATCGGGTTCTACGATTCGCCCGGCTGGGTCGAGGATCTGGCCCGCCACTATTCGTTCACCGTCTACCACCCGACGAGCACCTGTGCGATGGGCAAGGTCGTCGACGGACGGCTGCGGGTCGACGGTGTCGCCAACCTGCGGATCGCCGACGCGAGCATCATGCCCAACGTCGTCAGCGGCAACACCAACGCCGCCTCGATCATGATCGGCGAAAAGGCCGCCGAGATGATCGCACGTGACCACTACGTCACGCTGAACGAGTTCGTCGGCGCAACCCCTGACGGCACATCGGCGACGATCACCGGTCTACGACTCGTGGGGCCTCGTGCCGGTGGCGAGGGAGCCGGATTCGAGCCACTGCGCAGCATCTGCCGGGAGACCGTCGGCGACCAGGGCCTCGTAGCGGTCGAGCTGCGCCTGTGTCAGCACGTCGCGCCACCCGCCGTTGGTTCCCTTGTGGAAGAACGTGTCCGCTCCGTTCTCGAAGATCATGTTGACGCGCCCGCTGCTGCGAGCTTCCTCGCGCATCTCCGAGAGTCCGCATCGCCCGATGGTGTCGGGCCAGAGGTCCTCGGGGACCTCGATGTCGAGGAAGGCGGCGAGTCGCCTCATCTCGCCCTCGAGGTCGGCTTTCAGATCGTTGTAGTGCACGAAGTACGCGAACCCGTCGTGGCGCAGCGGCCACCACGACGCCAGGTGCGTGATCGGTAGAGCGTCGTCCGACCATTGGTCGAACAGTTCGTCCATATCGCCGTCCCACGGCGGCAGCGGACGGAGACCCTCCTCTGCCCCACTCGCGTTCAACGACTCGATCAGCTCCGATCGCATTTGCTCTCGATGATTTCGCCCACGACGCCAGAGCGTCACGTCCGTCCCGATACACCGTGACGTACTTGCACTCCTCGAAGATCGGCACGCAGTCGGCGGGCGAGTGGGTCTTGATGAAACGACGATGTTCCTGACCATCGAGATGGGCGAGGAGATCCTCGAACCGCGCGCGAACCGGGCGTCGATCCATGGACTCCGGGTACTTCGATCACCGGGTGCGTCACCGGCCGGCCACAACAACGACGAGACGATGCCCTGCATCCACGTGGTTCCGCTCTTCGGCGGGGTGCTGATGAAGATGTCGTCCGGGCGATGTTCGAAGTCACCCAGGCGGAGACTGTCCTCTATCGATCGCCGATTCTCGTTGGTGGGTTGACGGACCTTGGCCATGGAGCACCGTACCCGACCGACTTCGACGCGAAACTCACTCACGAGTCGCCGCGGATCCGAATCGGAGGTCACCGACAGTTGTCGGGGAGCCGGCCGCGCACTTCGACGCTCGTCGGGTGGTCGACTCCGCGGCTCGTGGTCATTGTGTGCAATCCTCTGGACGTGATGGTCGAAACACCTCCATCGGGAACCGTGACCTTCTCGTTCACCGACGTCGAGGGGGTCGACTCGTCTGTGGGAGTCACACCCGTCCGAGATGCGCAAGGCGCTCGAACGCCATGACGAGATTCTGCGTTCGGTCATCGACGGGAGCGGTGGCTATGTGTTCAGCACTGCCGGTGATGCCTTCTCGGCCGCGTTCGCTGGGGCCGCCGACGCGTTCGCGGCGGCAGCTGATGTCCAGAATCTCCTCCAGGCCGAGAACTGGCCCGGACCAACGCCGTTGCGAGTTCGAATCGGCATTCACACCGGGGAAGTTCACGAACGCGACGGCGACTACTTCGGGCCGACGTTGAACCCGGCGGCCCGATCATGTCAGCCGGGCACGGCGGCCAGATCCTCGTCTCGTCGGTGACGGTCGAGGACTCGTCGACTCCGATGAGTTGCTCGATCTGGGTGAGTATCGGCTCAAGGACCTTTCGGCGACCGAGCGGCTGTTCCAGTACGGAAGGGGATCCTTCCCGGTTGTGCGCAGCTTGGACGCCGTGCGTCACAACCTCCCGGTGGAACGCACGTCGCTGGTGGGCCGGAACCTGGAGATCGAACAGGTTGCCGGGTTGGTCGGTGAGCACCGACTGGTGACGCTGTCTGGGGATCGGGGGCACCGGCAAGACCCGGCTGGCGACGGCCGTAGCCGGCGAGTTCGGCGGATCGGTTCGTCGATGGCGTGTGGTTCGTTCGACCTCTCCGTCTCGAGTTCGGAACAGGTCGTGGAAACCCTTGCGTCGGCGGCGGGTCTCCAGCTCGCCGGCGCTGATCTGGTGGATGCGCTGGTCAAGCTGATCACCGGTCGCGATCTGGTGTCCGTGTCGGACAACTGCGAACACTCACCGACCACGTCGCTGACGTGGTCGACGAGCTGCTCGAACGCACCTCCAGACCGCGGTTCCTGGCAACGAGCCGGGAACCGCTCCAGCTGATCGACGAGCGCCAGGTTCACGTGGCTCCGCTCGGCGTGGCCGACGATCCGGCGTCGCCCGCCGTGGCTCTGTTCACCGCCGCGGCCGAGCGCATCGGAACCGCTGTCGGCCCTGCAGGCGTGCCAGTGGTGGCTCGGATATGCGAGCAACTCGACGGGCTGCCACTCTCCATGGAGTTGGCGGCTGCCCAGCTTCGTCAGCTCAGCCTCGACGAACTGGCTGAGCGCCTGGACCACCGTTTCGAACTGCTCTCCCGACGCCGCAGTGGACGCGGTCGCCGGCAGGCCAGCCTCCTCGGTGTGCTCGAAGACAGTTGGCGGCTGTTGGATCGCCAGGAGCAAGAACTGCTGCTGCAACTGGCGGCCTTCCCGGCGAGCTTCGATGCCCAAGACGTGGAAGCGATCTGCACAGGTCTCGACGTCGGGATCCCTGCCCACACACTCGGAGGGTTGGCCGATCGAAGCCTCATCCGGTCAGCCGAAGACGGCCACCAGCGACTGCTCGAGACGGTCAAACTCTTCGCTCGTCAACAGTGGGAGCGGAACCGACGCCGAGGTGTACCTGGAACGTCACAGTCGGTGGATCCTGGGCCATCTCACCAGTTACCCGGTTCAGGAGAGGTACACCTCGTTCCAGCTCGTCGATTGGGCCAACCGTCACTACGAAGATCACCGTGCGGTCGAAGACCGGCTCGCCGCAGCCGGTCGGATCGATGACCTCGTCGTGTTGTTCAGCACACTGACCGACAGTTACCGAGTGGAAGGTAGCCAACGGGCGCTCGCCGCGATCGACCGAATCGACCGGTACCTGGTCGAACTACCGCTCAGCGATCACGACCGAGGCGTGCTCCATCTCGTGTCGCGCGGGTGCCGGTTTGCCGTCTCGCCGACCGGACCGCATCGCAGACCGACTCGAGCGGGCCCTCGACTTCTTCGAACACGGCAGCGGGCCGGAGGAGAAGGCCGTCGCGTTGATCATCCATTCTTGGATGATCGCGTTCGAAGATGTCGACCAAGCCATCGGTCTCGTGGACGAAGCCGTGACGCTCGCCGAGGTCGCCGAGGCCGAGCGCGATCGCCGACGTGGCACTCGCTTACCGGGCGATCCATCTCGCGATCGGCAGACGACTCGATGAGGCTGCCAACGTCCTGCCTCAGCTCCGTTCGCGGCTCGAGGGCAGCGCGTTCAACTACCCGTGGAGCATGTACTACTTCATCGGCCTCGCCACCCAGATCACACGCGACCCGCGAGACGCACAGGCGAACGGGGACGCTCTTCAGCACCACTTCCACGCCACCCTCGATCTCGGGGCTCGTGGGGTGGTCGACGCATGCGCTGACCTGTGCGGCGACCGCAGCGACCGGAGATGTCGAGTCGACCCGACGACAGTTCGCGGGCCGCGCAGCGCGCGGCAGCCAACAGCGCCGACAACGATGGCCTGCCAGACCTTCTCATCCCGCTCGCCGCCCTGGCATGGGCGCTCGACGAGGTCGAGTTGGCCAGGAGGCTGCTCACCGCTGTCCGACGATCACCGACACCGACCCACAACTTTCTCTTGACAATCGTCTACCAGCAGTTGCGCGACGAGGTCGGCCTCCTGGACCACAACCCTCTCGAGGACAACACCGTCGGGGACATCTGTCGAGAAGCGATCGACTGGCTGTCGAACCTCTAGCGGACTCGGTCCACCCGGTTGCACAGCGATGCCCCCGAAGATGAGACACTCATCGGATGTCAGAGGACACAGGACGCGGTGGCGCCGAAGAGCACCAGCACGAACATCGCGGTGACCGGCATCACGGCCACGAGAACGATCAAGGGATCCGGGGTGCTCTGCGCTACCTCCGCTCGCTTCCACAGATGTGGCGTTCGGCGATCAACGACGCCGTCGTCGACCTGATCGACCCTCGGCCCGGGTGAACGTGGGGTCGACATCGGGGCCGGGATGGGCGCCGGCGCGATCGGCGCGGCTGCAGCCGGCCCCCATGTGGATCGCGGTGGAACCGACGCCGTTGCATCGGGTGTTAAGAATTCGTCGCATGTCGAGCCGGCACCGCACCCACATCGAGGTCACCGACGGTGCCGCGAACGAATTTCCGGCCGACGATCGGAGCATCGACCGCGATCTGGGCAGTGAACACCATGCACCACTGGGTCGAGATCGACCGCGGTGCAGCCGAGATCGCCCGGGTGCTGCCGACCGGCGGCAGAGTCCTCCTGGTCGACGAGGCTTTCACGAATTCGTCACACCCCGACCACCAGCGTTTCGGAGAGCGATCACGACGACGAACACCACGGCTTCACGATGGTCGACGCCGAGACGATGGGCGATCTGCTTCGTGCCGCCGGACTCACCGACGTCGACACATCGAGCCGTCACATCGCCGGCCGACCGGTGATCAGCGTCGCTGCCCGCGTGCGCCAACCGACTAGCAACCGGTCCGGGTCAGCAAGGACGGTGCGCCAACCGACTGGCAACCGGACCGGGTCAGCAAGAACGGTGCGCCGGTCGATTCACCCTCGACGCGATCCGCTGGACTAGCTTCCGGAGATGGCCGGCACATTGACAGCGATCCACATCTACCCGGTGAAATCCTGTCGGGCGGTGGCGCTCGACCGGGTCGAGATCGCCAGCACCGGCTTGCGAGGCGATCGTCTGTTCCAGGTGATCGACACCGATGGCAACCCGGTCACGCAGCGGCAGCAGCCGGTGCTGGCGACGGTACGCCCGGCGTTCGCCCGCGGTGGACTCAGGCTCGAGGCCGATGGCCGAGCGGCGCTCGAGGTCGCAATTCCCACGGCCAATGACATCACGGCGAACTCGCTGCTCGGCGTGCCCGTCGAGGCTGCCGACTCGGGGGACGATGCAGCAGCATCGTTCACGGATCTCGTCGGTAGTCCTGTTCGGCTCGTCGCCATGACCGAACGCAGTGAGTACCGCTTGCCGATTCCCGGCGTTGACATGACGCTGAGTTGGGCCGACGCCGCCTCTGTCCTCGTCGCCAACACCGCCTCGCTGCACTGGCTGAACGAACGAGCCGATGAGCCATTCGGGATGGACCGCTTCCGGCCGAACCTCACTGTTGACGCAGGTGAGGCGTGGGTCGAGGACACCTGGCGCGACTTCTCCATCGGCGCAGGAGCATTCGGTCTCGGTCTTGCCTGGCCGCGATGCGCGATTCCGCAAGTCGATCAGGTCGACGGATCACGTCACAACGAGCCGGCGAGGGTGCTGCGGAAGCATCGCTGGTGTTCCGACGCGGCATCGGCGGGCGAGGCCCTGCGTCCCTTGTTCCAAGGCAATGCTCTGTTCGGGATCGGCTGCTCCGCCCACTCGGTGGGCGCGGTGATCGCTGTGGGCGACGAGGTCAGCGTCGACGGCAGCGATCCCCGCGATCATCCCCGCTCCCGTCTGAGGCACGCGGCCCCGTGGTCGCTGGCCGGTCGAGGCCGCCTACGTGGGCGAGACACCCCGACGGAGCGTCCAGTCGCCACACACCATGTTGCCGGCAGGTCGCATCTGGAGGATGTCCGCGGTAGGTTCGAGTTGACCCTGAACTCGTGGAGGTGGAGTGATGACCAAGAACCGGTTGATCGTTTTGGTGCTGCTGATCGGCGTGATCGCGGCGTGTGCCCAGAAAGCCACGTCGCACAAAGAGTCCGAATGGCACGGACTCACCGAGAGCGAGGCGGTGCCAGCTCGACGCCAAACTCCCCGGCAAATCCCGGCCGAGAACCGCGATGTGATCTCCGACAAGGTTGTCGCCAAGATGCGTGACCGCGGCGTGATCGTCGAGGACTCCGTCGTTCCCGATGACGCGAGCGGCATCGTCGAAGACGCCGAGCAACTCGCCAAGAACTGACCCGCTGCTCCGAGGCAACCCCCGCAACGAGGGACGTCCTGGGCGTCGACGAGAAACGATGCCCGCCGTACGCCAAGAACTCGACCGGCACCACACACATCAGGGTGAACCGTTCGGAGGCTGGGCGGCGTTTGCGAGAGTTTGTGACCTCTGCCCTGGCGGCCGGCGACGATTCGGTCGAGAATTGCGGTATGGCTGACAACGACATCGGCATGATCTTGGATGTCACGCCCGGCGATCACGAAGGCTTCGAGCGGAAATCCCGCTCGAGGAACATGGGCCATCGCGGTCGAGATCTGCCACGGACCCGGGGTCGGGGATCACGCCCACTGCCCCCTCCTCGAAGAAGCGCGCGTGCGATCTCGTCAACGCTGCACACGGGGTGGTCTTCGAGCTCGATCTGGACCGCGACTATCACCGGCAGATCCTCCAGACGTACAAGCTCACGCCGCCCGCGGACATGCCGATCGCCGTCGCTCTGCAACCCGGTCAGGACACTGACTTCGCCGAACTGCTGGATGGCGTGTACATCTGGAACCACACGCCGACCGCCGTGGATCTCGACGGCTTCGCCGCCCTCGTCGAGACCTTCGACAAGAGCGACCGAAGACCGACGACCTGACCCACCTCCGCACCCGTGCCGAGGACCGATGACTCCGGGGAGGCCGACCGTCCGGCTCGGGGGCGCCAGCCGGGCTCGCCGCTCGCGGTTACAGACCCCGAGCAGGAGTGGTCGGCTCCGAGGGGGCCGATGGGTTCAGCGTGTACAAGACGATCGGCGTCGACACGTTCTTGAGATTGCGCTCGCCGAGCAACGTGGCGCTCAACCCGTCCTTGTTCTTGATGTTCTCGTAGACGACACGTGAGCAGGCCGATCTCGCCAGGTCCGACTTCACCTGCTGGATGCGCGCCCGCAATGTCGACGCCGTCACCATGGACGTCGCCGTCGGCGAGGACCACCTCACCGATGTGGATGCCGATCCGCACCTGAAAACGTCCGTCATCGGCGACGGCATGCCTGATCGACGTAGCGCAGGCCACAGCATTCGACACCGAGTCGAAACTCGCGAGCATCCCATCACCCAGCTTCTTCAAGAGCACCCCCGAGTGGGTCCGAGCGCCCCCACCCATGAATCGCGTCATTTGCTTCGATGATCCGGAGTGTCGCGGCCTCGTCATCCCCCATCAGCGAGGTGAACCCGACGATGTCGGAGAACAGGATGGCTGCGAGCTTGCGCTCCTGCGCCCGGCTGCCGCTGGCTCGAATCTGCTCGTCGAGGAAGTGGCGTTTCCCCCGCTCCGCATTGCGGAACTCGTCCTTCGACAGAATGTTCTCGTCGAGCTCGAAGTCCGTTCGCAGCAGGTTGTCGACGAAGGCCTCGAGCCGATCGCCGCCGGTCGCCGCGGTGTCCCGGATGAAGTGGGTGTCGATGTTGATGCACAACGCCGCCACGAGTCCGTACTCCGGCCGGAAGATCGGGACGGTCGTGCACTTGAACTGACGAGCGCCGATGTTCAGCTCGTAGTTCACCTTGTCCTCGCCACGCTGACGACGTGTCTTGAGGTCGAGCACCAGGTTGGTGGCACCACTCCCGATCTGACGGCCGGTTACTTCCCCGCTCCCGACCGCGACCAACGACCGCGATGGATTCACGAGGTTGTGGAGAAGGATCTCGATTCCCGTGCGCGGGAACGACCGTCCGATCTGTTGCACGATCCGGGCGTGTAAAGCTCGAGGTAGATGTCGTTGTCACTCACGACGGCATCACCTTCGTGACGGGCGTAGAGCTGCTTGTAACTGTGCAACCAGTCGCTCGGGAACTTGTCGCGAACCAGGTTCTGCTCACCGATGATGATGAGTTGCCGCGCCGCTCGTGGATTCGGATGGTCGAGGAGGTGACGAACCGCGGCGGCGAAAGCGTCCGGATCGAAGTCGACATGCCCCGTTGCATCGATGACGAAAGGATAGAAGTCGTACTCCTCGAGGCGCTTGTGGCTCGTCGGCGTCGAGTCGCCCGACGGTCCGTGTCGGCGTCGTCCGACCAGGAAACCGGCGATGCCCACGGCGACCAGGAGGACGACCATCACCCCGATCTCGAATCCGCTCATCGTTCCCCACCCTCCGCATCGTTGCAGCTCAACCTACACGGGGAGGTGGGCGCGCCGTGCCAGTCGGCTTCGCTCGGTGCTTGATCGGAGGCTAGTGGGCGGCCAACTCGTTCATCTTGGCGGCCAGCTCGAAATCGAGTCGGCTGAGCCCACCGACGTCGTGTGTCTGCAGCTCGACCCGAACCGTTCGGTACACGTTCGACCATTCCGGATGGTGCCTCAACAGTTCCGCCCACATTGCGGTTCTCACCATGAAGCCGATCGCCTCGACGAAGTCGGCGAAGACGTACTCCCGACACAACTTCCCGTCGATGACGTGCCAATCTTCGAGCAGTGAGACCGCGGCGGCGATCTCATCGTCGTCCAAGCGTCGATTCTCGAGTTCCATCACGCGATCCTCGCATCGAACCGACCGGACAGTCGCTCCGGCCGCGCAATTGCCTGCGGCGGGCCGGAAAGGTACCACCTTGTCGTCGCGATGGTCCCAGGGGAGAGTGGTAACGCACCGTGCGAAACGAGGATCCGGTCGACCGGCCGTGCCGGCTGATGTGGCAACCTCGATCGCTCGCGCGATCGAATCGGCGATCGAACCCGAAGGCGGGCTGGAGCCTATCCAGGTCAGCCTCCTGGGGGCAGTGATCGAGGCGCTGCTCGACGTCCGGGTCGAGCTTGGCTCGTTGGAGCCGTTTCAGCCGGACGAGTTGGCGGAGGTGCTCGCCGGGCGTTCGGACGAGTTCCGCCGGCGTGCGCTCGTCCACCAGATGGTGCTCGGCGAGCTGATCCTCCGCCCGATCCCACCCGAGGTCGCGCGCCGGGTCGCGGCATACGCGACGGCGTTGGACATCGACGATCAATTCGTCCGAATCGCCCGTCGGTACGCCCAGGGAGGATTCGGACTGGCCTGGCTCGACCTGCACCAGAGCGGGTTCACCGAACACTGGGAACGGGCTCGGCTCGACCAGCTCAAGACGAATGTCAAGCTCGAACACCAGTTGGCCGCGGGCGTCGAGGACCTTGCGCTGGCGAAGGTGTGGGCCAGTTTCCAGCAGTACTCACCAGGAACCCTCGGTCGCGGCGTCTGGGACATATACCGAGGCCGCGGGTTCGGCCTGCCGGGATCAAAGGGCGGGGCGTCGGCGTATCTCGCCCAGCACGACTTCGTCCACGTCCTCGCCGACTACGGCACCAACCTCTATGGCGAACTGGAAGTCTTCTCGCTGATCGGCAGGGCCGATCCCGACCCGAAGGGCTTCGCCTGGATCGCCACACTCGTCGTCGGTCTGTTCGAGACGGCTATTCGCCACGCAGGACTCTCCACTGGCGACCTCCAGGAACGACGGCTCGACAGCCCCTCCATGCACGTCAGGATGGCCGACGCGTTACGTCGAGGTCGCGTGCTGCGCGACCGACTGGGGATCGATCTCCTGGAAGTCGACTATCACGAATTCGCCGCACAACCGGTCGACGAGGTCCGTGCGGAATTGGGTTTCGAACCGAAATCGGATCGTGCCGTCGAGGCGGGATCGCCCGGAGCATTCGATGTCGACGGGATGTCGAGGATCCAGCAGGAGTTCGCTGCGTCGCTCGAATCGCCCAACTGATCTGCCAGCTGATCTGCAACACATGAAAGACGCCGAGATGAAAGGGGCTGGGAACACATGAGGTTCTCACAGGAAATCCGAGTTCGATGCGGCGATCCCGACGCCCTCATCGAGCTGCTCGTCGAATGGGACCGCGGGCAGGCCGCGACCAACGTCATGGGGTACATCGGCACGAGGTTGTTGGCCGATCGCGACGACCGGGTCATTACGTCATCCTGGCCGAGTTCGCCGAGGTCGACGGTGAACTCACCGCTGCTGACGAGGCGGAACGGAACAACCAGCGCGAGGAGACCGAGCGCTGGGTGAAGAAGCTTCGTGCCCTCGTCGAGGGTGAACCGAGCTGGGTCCACTTCGACGAGCTGTACCGCACCGGCATCACCGGCAACCTCAGAACCCGGTGAAGCGACCGCCGGGAACGGCGTGCTCACGCCGTCACCGTGAAACGGTCACAGTGCGCGTATTCTTCGGACGTTGGCGGGCTGACATTGCCAGGTGGACGTGGTTGCCGCGCGACGATGAGCTGTGCGCAAATACGTGATCATGGGGGTCCAGGGCAGCGGCAAGGGGACGCAGGCGAAGCTGCTGGCCGCCCGCATTCGACCTCGTCCACATCAGCGTCGGCGACATCTTCCGATGGCACGTGCAGTTCCACACCAAGCTCGGCGCACAGGCGAGCGGACGTCGCGCGGAGGCGAGCTGGTCGGCGACGATCTGGTCGAGTACGGTCGTCCAGGACCGGTTGACGCAGCACGACTGGAACTACGGCTTCGTCATCGACGGCTTCCCGCGCAACGCCCGCAGGCCGAGTTCTTCCTCGAGAGCTACGACATCGACGGCGTCATCGACCTGCGGCTGCCCGACGAGGAGGTCGAACGCCGGGTGCTGTCGCGCCGGCTGTGCTCGCAGTGCGGACTCGACTACAACCTGATCGCCCACCGGCCTCAGCAGGAGGACACGGTGCGACGTGTGCGGCGGCCGGCTCGGTGCGACGGGCCGACGACAACCCGAGGCCCTCGCCAACCGGTTGCGCGACTATCACACCAAGACCACGGCCCGTGATCGAGCTGTTCGAGCGCAAGGAGTTCGTGGTGCCGGTCGACGCCACGCCGTCCAAAGAACGAGATCTTCGACGACATCTGCGGCAGCTCCGCCTGCCCGGCTGACGACCCGGCGTCCTGCCGGTCGAGCGGGAGCCCGAGTGAGCCGCTTCCGGGAAATGCCGGCGCGAGGACCTCGTAGCATCGCGCCATGGCGATGACCGACGACCCGCGAGACCCGCACGATCGCAGGGGTGCCGCTCACGCCCGAAGCCGACTCTGACGTTCCCGACCGAGAGCGTTCGAGTCGGTCGACGACGAGCGCACCCACCGCAAGGCGAAGCTCGCCGGGGCGCTGCGCATCTTCGGCCGGTTCGGGTTCGGCGAGGGCGTCGCCGGCCACATCACCGTCCGCGACCCCGAGTTCCCCGACCACTTCTGGGTCAACCCGTTCGGCATGAGCTTCCGGCACATCCGGTCGAGCGACCTGATCTGCTCGATCAACCACCGGGACGAGGTCGTCATCGGAACGCAGCCACGTGAACCGGGCGGCGTTCGTCCTGCACTCGGCGATCCACCAGGCCGCGGCCCGACGTGATCGCTGCCGCCCACGCACACTCGGTGTACGGCAAGGCGTTCAGCTCGCTCGGCATACCGCTCGCCGCCGATCACCCAGGACGCCTGCATCTTCTACGACGACCACACCCTCGATCGCCGAGCAGGGTGGCGCCGTCGTGTTCGAGGTCGAGGCCGGCAAGGAGTTCGCCCGTCCTAGTTCCCGAGGGCAAGGCGGCGATCCACCAGAACCACGGCCTGTTCACGGTCGGCGCACGGTCGACGAGGCCGCGTTCTGGTTCGTCACCGATGCGAGCGCTCGTGCCAGGCCCAGCTGATGGCGATGGCTGCCGGCGACGCCCATCCAGTCCGGCACGAGTACGCCCGGCATACCCTCGCGAGTAGCACGGCGTAGCCATTTCGCCGGCTGGTTCTCGTTCCAGCCGCTGTGGCAGGAGATCTGCCCGCACCGACCCCGAACTGTTCGACTGAACCGGTGGCAGGAGATCACCCGCACCGACCCGAACTGTTCCACTCAACCGGTGCGGCGAGCGTTCGCCGCGCCGGGTCAAGGTTGCGATATCTCTTGGTCATGCTGGTTGCGCGGTGCGTCCATCGACGGGGTGCGGCCTGATGAGTTCGCCAGGCTGACCTGTGATCGGTGTGCGCAGACGGCACCCTTCACGAGTTCAGTCCGCAACGCCTCGGCATCCACCCGCCCCAGTCAGCTGTCGCTGTCGCACGTTTGAGCCGTCGATGGCGTTGTGCCGACGTGCGTTG
>CAVPPH010000009.1:0-198928 GCA_963707275.1 uncultured Chloroflexia bacterium | reverse complement strand
TTATCCGGATCCTCACCTGCGGTATTGCGAGAATCTGTTCCACCACCATTCACTGCCGCACCAGCAGTACATCTGCACGCCCGAAATCGACGACGCGTTGAACCTGATCCTTATCCTTCACGCGGATCACGAACAGAACTGCAGCACGGTCACGGTCCGCGGGTCGGCTCGTCCCAAGCCAACTTATTCGCCTCCTGTGCGGCCGGCGTGTGCGCCTGATGGGGCCCGCTTCACGGCGGTGCGAACGTCAAGGTCATCGACATGCTGCAGCAGATCGACGTGGGCGGCATGAGACCTGAGGAGTGCATCGCGCCGGCCAAGGACAAGAATGATCCATTTCGCTGCTTCGGGTTTCGGCCATCGTGTCTACAAGAACTTCTTGACCCGGGCCGAGATCATCCGCGAAACGTGCGAACGCGTGTGCGACGCTCCAGAGTCCCGATCCCTTGCTCGACATCGCCCGCAAACTGGAAGAGTTGGCGCTGAACGACCTATTTGCGACCGAAACCTCTACCCGAATGTCGATTTCTACAGTGGGCTTTTGTTGCGGGCGATGGGCATCCCGACGAATACTTTACCGTCAGCTTCGCGATTGGGCGCCTGCCGGGTTGGATCGCGCACTGGAAGGAACAGCACGACGATCCTACCAGCCGCATCCGTCCCTGCCAAGGTTCATATGGGCTCGAACGAGACCCATATCGGCACTGCCATGGCCGATCCGAATATATTCTCCGTGCATGCACCAAGAATAACGTGACGACGCGACCGGTTGCGGCCCTGCGAACATGAGTTCGTGACCGAGCGTCTTCCTCGAGAGGTGGCCCGCTCGCCCGCCTCTCGAAACGGTTGCGTTTCCGCGCGATATGCGGTGTGCGGAGTGTTCCTGCTGGCTTGAGAGGAGTTCGCGAACGAAGCGCATACTGGTTTGCGGGTTCGCCGTGATCGGCGTGGCGACAATCCTCGCTGATTGTGGAGGGGAGCTGAACAGGTTTCGGACGAGAACGGGTTTGTATCCTTGTTTGACGGCAAGTCGCTCGAAGGGTGGGACGGAGATGCCAAGATTTTCCGAGTGCAGGACAACGCCATTGTGGGAGGCACGCTGAAAGAACGCATCGCGAAACCAGTTTTCGAGCACCAAGAGTACGGCGATTTTCGAACTGCGGCTGGAAGTTCAAGATCCTGGGCCAGGGGGCCAATGCGGGAGTGCAGATTCGCAGTCGGCGGATTCCCGACCACCACGAGATGATCGGGTACCAGGCGGACTTGGGAGACGGCGGCGGGGGTGCCTGTACGACGAGTCGCGACGGAGGAAGATCCTGGCCGGTCCCGATGGAAGTAGCGGGGGCAACAACACCCCTGATCGAGCAGGGTGAATGGAACGACTATCGCAACTGCATGGGCCCCCGCGTGCAACTGTGGATTAACGGACCCAGACCGTTGACTACAGCGAGCAGGACGCATCGATTGAACAGAACGGGCTGATCGCGGTTCAGATCCACGGCGGCCCGCCCAGTGAAGCCTGGTACAAGGACATTCGCATTAAGCAACTTGACTGAGCTTGGAAGCGTGTTGTCGCCGGTTCAAGTGATGCGTTGCCGCGCGTTGCAGTGACTGATGGTTGGCAAGGTGCTGGCCACCGATCCTTTTCCAGCAACAGTTCATCCGTGGGTCTGCCTCGCCATCCGGGCATACCAGGTGTCGCGAATTGCCAGCCGGGAAGATGCATCAAACTGGCAGGGTGGGTCGAGTGAGCCGTGTCCCTGCCGTTCGAGGTTTGCCACTACTGTTGAGAGTCGAACGCTGAATTGGTTCTAGACCCCAGCTTGTCAGAATCTCGCGTCGTAACGCATTGCTGGATCATTTGTCGCTTGTCCCCAGCGGTGCAGCGACTCGGAGCCGCCGTAACGGGTCCTGGTGTTGGGCGCCTCGGCCAGGTCTCTGATTTCCGTAGGGATCTGTGCTTAGGTCATAATTCCGAACTGCGAGACCGTGCCCTAATCGTTGCGGGTCCACCTGCTGCAGAAATTCGTATTGGAGTGGAAGCGTCCTTCGGCTCGACCGGCGTCTCCTTGTAGGCCCGGTTACGCCATGGTTTCCCATCGCAGATCGGCATTCACCCGGGGTACGCCACGAAGGCATTCTGAAGTAGACGCCGCTGGCGATCGAGTCCTATATGTGGAGTCTGGATGCCGGGAGTACCATTAAAGCTGGAGCTGGGGGTACCTCATCGTCAGGATGAACAGGACATTCTCGGCGGGCCGCAGTGAAGATGGTTCGATTCCAGTCCGCCAACACGCCCGTAAGCGCGAGGAGCAGAGGCAGTGCCAATTGCAATCGGATCATGTTTTTGGACTCAGTCATTTCCACTTTCGGATTTCTCCCACTCGGCAGGCACGTACATGTCATCCTTGACCAGTCCGTACTTCCCCACCGCTTCGAAACAGGCTGCGCCATGTTGATGGGTGCATCATTGAAGTTGTTCGAGCCGAAGCTGAATTTGGCTCCCATCTCCTTGGCCATGCGGATGAAGCGGTCGTGAGGCCACTGGCTTGACGCATCGATCTCGAGAGCGACATGGTTGTCGATCGCGGCCTGGATAACCTGCCGCATCCGAGTGTCGGTCCACAGTTGGTCATATTTGTCTTCCAGTGCCGGCGGCAAATAGGTGGTATTCGCCAGGATTGTGATCGGCTCGGACAACACCCGCAGGTTGTGTTTCATGTAATGCACCATCCAGGCCTCCGGGTCCCTGATTGAGTAGAAGGTATCTCGGCCAGCCACAGTTTCGCCGGTTCACCATCATCGTCGGGCATCGGCATGATCATCGTATCTCGGGCCAGCACAAAATCAAGACGCTGGATCAAGTCGAGCGACGATCCATCCAGTCGCGATCGTTCACTTGCAGCCCCACAAGATCTGGGCAAACCCTCCACGCTATCAAGAAATGCTTGCAGTTGCGCGTTGGTTTCGATCGGCCACCCCTGGCCGATATTCCTCAGGACGCCGCAGTTGAGTCCGGTGACCGCCTGCCTGGTCGATCGCCTTCGGGGTGTCATAGCATAGCAAACGTGATAGTCAATGCAAGGGAGGTACTGCTTGTGAGTCATCCATTGTTCCGGGTTGCAGGCCGTATCCCTCGTCCGATGCACGCGGGTCGGAAGCCGGATCAGCATTGTCGGGAAGCAAGCGAATTCTCACCGATCGAAATCAGCACTGGCAACTTGCCGCATCATGTCCTTGGAGCGCGTTTACCGTGACCCAGGAGACGCTGTGCCATCTCAGCTTTGCGAGGCGGATTTTCCGGCCTGCAGGTAGTCAACTGTCAGATGGTCGTTCACCCAGACCCGAATGCGCGTATGCACCACCATCATGCGGACACGGAACCACTGTTATCGTCCGGCACGACTTGTAGATATTGCGGACGGCATAGAGACTTCCCGTTCGCTTCAATTCCCGGTAGTTCCCGGACCCGCGATGCGAGTTGTTAATCTGAACTTCGTATCCTTTATCGGGCCAGCCCGACGGCTGATATTGTGTATGAAAATAGACACCGGAATTCGCTCCCGGATGCGTCTCGGCTTCCACTTCCAGTTCGAATTTCTGGAAGTCGTGGTTCCCAACGTCGCCCACATAGAAGAGATGGGCTCGCGCTGGCCGTGGGCCGAGAAGAGCAGCATCTTCCATGCGCCACGTCTGGGGATGCTCAGCGGCCGGCCAGCCGTCGAGCGATTTGCCATCGAACAGTGAAATCCATCTGTCCGGCGTGCCGACTATCGTTCGGGGCCGCGACGACTTGCGAAGCCGCCGCGAGCGTGGTTGATAACCAGGCGGCGATCAAGAGCCAACAGAGGGAAAGCCAGAAGCGAAGCGATGCGTGGTCCGTTGTCATGGCAAACAGCTTTACAAAAGAAGGTCGAGAATAGTGAGGATGATCAAGGACGTCGGCGGGCGATGCCGGAGCGGATCAACGCTACTGGGAGATGTTCCACCAGCAGTGAAAGTCCCGCGTCTATGAACTGACCGCCAGACGTTTGATGGCAATGAACAGCAATTGTGTTCTTGCCAACCTTCAACGCCTTAGCCGCCTTGGCGTTTAACGGAGCCGTTGTGTAACCCGTGGTATACCCCTCGAACGACTTGACCAACACACCGTTGATGTAGATCTCCGCGTCCTCGTCCGCGGTGAATCCACATACTGATCTCTCCATCCGTCGGAATAGCGTCCAGTTCGAACGAGCGGCGGAGCCAGATGTCGGAACTCTTCCACTGGGTACCGATGGCCGCGCCAGGTGTTCCGGCCTTCCAAAGCCGCCTGGGGCGGATTCCCAGCTGGCATCTTCAAAAGC
The DNA here is from genome assembly GCA_963707275.1 of uncultured Chloroflexia bacterium. GTDB lineage: Bacteria > Chloroflexota > Anaerolineae > JAAEKA01 > JAAEKA01 > JACKBK01. The sequence goes on along the minus strand of CAVPPH010000009.1, from coordinate 194,582 downwards.
CGTTTCGAACCACTCGTCGGCCGGTGGGATAGATCGTGTATCGCCACTGTTGCGGCTGAGTCTGCGCATGTGGACGGAGCGTCTTCATCATCGGCGGCGGCAGGTACAGTCTGCGGGCCGCTTCGGCGGCACGAATCAGGTCGATCTTTTCGATCTCACGCTCATCAAGGTCAACAATCCATTGACTTCGATTTCCACATCGGACGTTTGCGTGTAGACCGCCGCTGAAAGGCCCTGAGAGATCAAGGGACGCATGTTGGTGAGCAGATTCACGTAGGCGTCGGTCAGCTGCTCGGGGGTCTTGTACGACCGATACCCCCAAGTTGCTGAGCGCCAGGTGTGGCCGGAAAGGGGCATCCCCAGCCTGCCAAATTCGCCCAGCACCGCCGCACGGTTCTCTTCCACACCGCACCGCCGGCCCCGGATAGCTCATGCTGGAGATGGACCCGCTGCCCTTGCGCGTCACTCCATCCGCTGCTTGATCACCTGGTTCGACTGGATCATATTGTTCCACCCACGCGGCAACTTTCGGGGTATCATGCTGCCCCCAGCCTTCGTTGAACGGAACCCACATCACAATGCTGGGGAAATGATGATGCGCGTTGATCATGGCCTTCAATTCACGTCGATAATTGGCCTTCGACGTACTACTGCGCCCCGCGTCACCTACGTATGTCCTGCCAGACAAGCAAACCAAGACGATCGCACCAATAGTACCAGCGGGCCGGTTCGTATTTGACGTGCTTGCGGGCCATGTTCATGCCGTACTTCTTGTTCAACCACGATGTCGTACTTCATGGCTTCATCGTTGCCGGCGTAGAAGTCTGTTCGGCCACCACCCTTGATCCAGCGGCCCATACTGGAACAGCGCCTTGTGACTTCGAACATCAGCCGATTGATCCCGGGAGGAGGGCGTGCAGGACTCTTTGCATCCCGAAGTAGCTTTTTACCGCGTCAACGACCATTCCCCGCTAATTAACTCGACCTGCAGATCATACAGATGAGGTTGATCGGGCGACCACAATTTTCCAGGCACAATTTGAGTTCGACGGGAACTGCCGTGGCCCCCTTCGCGGTGGCACACACCTGGCCGGCGTCCGCGGCGGTCAAGGCAATCTGCAGACCCTTCGGAGCCTCGACAGCGACGAGCAACAAGCTTCGGTCGAGATCGGGCAGCACCACCTTCAGAAGATCCATGCATTGTGTGGTAACTCGTTGAGCGAAAACGTGCCGCGAATTCCCTGTGACCGCAGCATGATGCCGCCTGGTTTGAGTACCTGCTTGCCCTTTGGCTGATAGCCCGCGTCCGTAGGATCCCGCAATCACGGTCAACTCGTTGTTTCCCGCGGTCACCGCCTCCGTGATGTTGACTGTGAACGGATCATAACCACCCACATGCTGGGTAACTTCTCTGCCGTTGACCCACACCGTTGACTGCCGAGTCCACCGGCGAAATGAAGCAACCAACGCTTGTTTTGATCTAACGACGCGATCTCAAACGCCCGTCGATACCATAGCCGCTGGTTCGGTTCAACGCGTTTCCTTACCCCACTTAATGCCGACTCGACCGCGAAGGGGACGAGGATCTGGCCGTCCCATGATTCGGGTTCTTCCTGCTCCTTTGGCTGAATGGCGTACTGCCACAGCCCGTTCAGATTATGCCACTGCTCGCGCTGCATCTGCGGACGCGGATACTCGGGCCAGACCTGCTCGGGTGAGACATCGTTCGCCCAGCGGGTCACCAACGGACCTTCAGCCGGCTGCCAATCAACGGCCAGAACAGCAGCCCGGCAGGCCAGCACGATCGCAACTGCCAGGGCGACGCGTGATAAGCGCATTTGATGTCGCTTGGGACCTTTCAGTAGGAGCAGATCAGGGCGTGTCGCAAGCGGGGATGTCCTCTCGACCAGCGATAGCCAACAATGACGTCCCATGGCAGCTTTGCCAATGGCCCGCTAAGCGTATTTCCGTCAAATAGCGTACCTTTTGCCCCCGCCACATGGCCCAGTGGCGTGCGCGCCTGCCTGTTTGTGGGGGTAGGGGTCTCGCCCGTTCATCTTCGGTTCTCGATCATCGAGCCGTGGCACGGTTGAGAATGTGACAATGGACTACCAAAGCGACGCTCATCAGTAAAAGCCCAGCCGCGAAACGGCACCGCCAGGCTGGGAGAGGTTTTTTTGGAGCCGTACGCAGCTTCTCCCCTGATCCAGCCGGCCAAACCCGGCGACCGCAAGCTGTTTCGACAGCACTTGCGGGAAGGTCACGACAACGAATGGGGTCTTGTCCTGCTCGAGGATGTGCCGCGAACGCGTGTCGCGTTTCCGGCGATATCCCGCACGCTTAACGTGCCCACCGATCTTCCCCCGCCCCCAACGTGCGCCGGCAGAGGGCCCGAGCTACCCGCCTCCGGCACAAACGCGATACGTCGATGTAGCGATAGCTGCCGCCGTCTGCGAGAGAGCGGTGCAGGAACGTCTTCTCTCTGTCCCAGGGCACGGTTGGAGAAACCGGAGCAGACAGTGGATGTGGGTGCCCACCGAGTGCGTTTGCGAATCGTAGGAATTCCGCGTCGCTCAGGCGCGGATCGCCGCCGTCGGTCAGCAGGAACACGACGTCGGGCGAGCGATTCACCGCCGACATGATGGCCATGGAGTGGCGGTTTCGCACTCAACGCGGCCAAGCCACGCATGGAGCTCGTCGACCCGCTGTTTGTTCTGGTCGGTGGCCGGCACCAGCTTGTCGTCATCGCCAAAAAAAAACTCATCGTGGTTATAGGCCAGGATCTGAAACTGATGCACGGGCTCGAGCATGGAGAGTGCCCGTTGAAATTCCTGGTTGGCCATGACACACCCCAGGCCGCCGCGACCCACGAAGTCTTCGTGAAGCGATCGACAACGAAAATGAACGATCGTCCTTCCGCCATGCCGCTGCCAAACAGGGAGACCTGAGGGGCTGGCCCCTGAGGACCGGAGGCACGTCGCATCGCCGCATCTTCGGCCAGGATCTTCCCGCGATCGACTCCCGTGGGCAGTTTCGCTCGGCCGCCAGACGCGTAGTCTGCTTGAGGAATCAACCATTCCGGAGAAACAACGCCCAGCTCCTGACTCGGCAACGCCACGTCGGGATACGGCAACTCGGCCAGGTGGGGTTCGTCTGGGCAGCGGCAGCGACTCGCGGCTGGCTCAATCACGGTCCAGTAACCGAATCCGCCCTATTCAAATACTCGACTGCCTCCTGAGAGAATTCTCCTCAGCCACTCCCACAGACCGGTCGTGCTCCGGAAAACCCTTGGCGTGGGGCGAGCGAATGAAGTGCGTCAGGAGGATTAGCACGACCAGGTGAATGCATAGGCTCATCAACCACGCCGATAACCAGCTGATGTGGCAAATCAAGCTGTTGAGTTTCCCACGTTATGACAAGTCCGAAACGTACGTGCGATACCCAGTTTTCCCCTGGCCGCGTGAAAGACGTCCCCCCAGTGCGGATTATATCATGCAGCTCGGATCGCATATAGATCATCGGCAAAGGAGCAACGCAACCCATGAATGAACAGCGCTTGATTGCCTTGACAGGTGCCAGCCGCGGACTGGGGCGGGCCATGGTGAGCAGTTTGTTCAGCGTGGACACATCGTGATATTTGGCGGTCAGGTTCCTGCGGCACCCAGTTACAGTTGAGTCACCAGTACGGACCGCCACATTTTTTTTGCAGCGTGGCATATGTGAGTATCGAGAGTGACGTACAGCAATGGGCCGACCGATTGCTGTCACAGACGCACGCCCCAGATCTGCTCTTGAACAATGCCGCCTTGATCAATCCGCCCGCTCCACTGTGGGGATATAGGCGCTGTCTCATGTGTTTTCTCAGTGATCGACGTGAACATCCGGGGTGTCTACCACGTTGCGCGGCATTTCCTGCCGGCCATGATTCAGGCGGGGGAGCGGCGTGCTGGTCAATTTCACCTCCAGTTGGGGCCGTACGACGGCACCGAACTCGCCGCATTCGCCTTAAAATGGGCCATCGAAGGACTGACCAGAAGCTCCGGCGGACGAGTCGCCAGGGGCTGGCCGCCATCCCGCTCAATCCAGGCCACCGTCGACACCGAAGACGCCGAAGACCTGCTCGACCATAGCGCGTCTGGCATTTCCTTCGGCCGACGCGTGGGCGGTGTGGTGCGGTGCCGTTCCTGCTGCAGCTCTCGAGACGCCACACGAGCAGGGCTTCACCGGCTCCGGCCTGACCGGGAACGTTACTTCTCAGAATTCCAGACGATGCATCCCAGCGAACTGACCACCGACGATCTGCTCAAGGGACTGCGATATGCGGTGCGATGCGCCGCTCCGGTCCGGGCGGCCAACATCGAAACAAGGTGGAAACGGCGGTCGTGCTCTTCCATCGACCGAGCGGTGTGAAAGCGGAAGCATCCGACGTCGTCAGCCAACACGAGAACCGGCGTGTGGCAACGACGCGTTTGCGGGTCAAACTGGCATTAGAGGTTCGTCATCCGTGCCCGCCCAATACCGTCCCTTCGCCGCGCTGGAAACTGCGTTGCCAAAGCGGCTCGTTTCGAGTCACTGACTACTACGATTTTTGCACTCCTGCTGGCCGAGGCCCTGGATGTTATCGAATCGCAACAATACGATTTGCCGGCCGCCGCCGCCAGTTTGCACGTCACCACCTCGCAGCTCGTGCGGTTCCTGAAAATGGAGCCTGGCGTGATGGACCAAATCAACCGACAGCGTGAGTCAATTGGCCTGCGCCGGTTGCGATAGGTGGGCTTTTCGGCGTCCACACTGATTTTTGGCGTTCAACGCTGAACGTCGATGAACGCCACCGCGGCCATCGTAGCCAGGATGATTCACCCGGCATCATCCCGGTCACCACTCGAAATCCGCATCGCGCGATGCCCGACAGCCAGGTGCTCGGGTGTTGCGCGATTTTTCACGATTACGACGGCCCACCGCTACGAAACATCCGCGTGACTTGACAGGTCGCCTCTTAGTGTTATATTTACACTAAGAAGGGAGCCGGGCGATGAAAGCAAAGCCGAATCCGAAGGCTGGGCGTTGCTGACTGATCTGTACGAGCTGACGATGGCCTACGGGTATTGGAGGCAGGGGCTATCCGAACGCGAGGCGGTGTTTCACCTGACCTTTCGCGAGAACCCGTTTGAAGGCACGTTCGCCATTGCCTGTGGCCTGGCCCATCTTGGACATGCTGGCCGATTTTCAGTTCTGGCCGTCGGATCTTGGTTTCCTTGCCACCTTGGAGGGGGCCGATCGTGCGCCCCTTGTTCCGCCCTGGCTTTCTGGAAGACCTGCGCCACCTGCGGTCACGTGCGATATCGATGCGGTTCCGGAGGGAACGGTCGCATTCCGCTCACGAGCCTTTGCTACGCGTGCGCGGCCCGTTGCTCCAGGCCCAGATTCTGGAGTCGCTCTTGTTAAACGTGATCAATTTCCAGACACTGGTGGCGACGAAGGCCGCGCGGATCTGCCACGTGGCCGCACCCGGCACGGTGCTCGAATTTGGTCTGCGACGTGCTCAGGGGGAGAGCGGCAGCGATGGCCGCCGGCCAGCCGCGCGGCGTACGTGGGCGGCGTGCGGCAACCTCGAACGTGCTGGCCGGAAACGCTACGGCATTCCGGTGCGCGGGACGCATGCACACAGCTGGGTCATGTCTTTTCCCAACGAATTGGAGTCCTTCGCGAAGTATGCCGAGGTGTTGCCGAACAACTGCATCTTCCTGGTTGACACCTTCGACTCAATCCAGGGCGTTTTCACGCTATCGAAGCCGCGCATGCAACCTGGTGATCAGGGGCATGACTCGTTGGTATACGGCTCGACTCGGAGACCTGGCGGAGCTGAGCCAGCGTGCCCGGCAAATGCTCGACGAGGCGGAATTGGCGGTGCCTTGATCGTGGCCAGCAATGATTTGGACGATAACGAAATCGAGTTGCTCGAACACGCGGAGTGCGGATCGACGTGTGGGGCGTCGGTACGCGACTGGCGACCGCTTACGATCAACCGGCGCTGGGAGGCGTCTACAAACTGTCGGCTTTCCGCGACGAGGAAGGCCGCTGGCAGCCGAAACTGAAACTATCCGAGCAGCCCATCAAGGTCTCCACGCCGGCATTCTGCAGACACGACGTTTTCGACATCAAGGCCATTACCGGGGCGACATCGTCTATGACCTTCGACGGGAATCGCCGAACCTACCGCAGTGACGATCGACGATCAGCCCTGCGTGTTCCAGATACCCGAGGGTGCTCACGCCAGGGATCTGCTGGTCCCTATTTTTGTCAGCGGGGAGCTGGTATACCAGTTTCCAGCGTTGAATGATCCACGCGAGCGGTGCCTCCACCAGTTGGCGGACTTCGGCGAACAGCTTTACGACCACCGACGTCATGCTCGGTACCGAGTGGGACTTGAACCCGGCACCTTGCATGAGACGAAGTCGCGGATGGCCACCGCGGCAGGAGCAGCCAGACCATGAAGTTGATCAAAGTGGCGGCTGGTGTGCTGAACCAGACACCTTTGGACTGGCAGACGAACAAGGCCAACATTCTGGCCGCCATCAGGCCGCACGGCATCGCGGAGTGAGCATTTTCTGCCTGCCTGAGCTCTGCATCACCGGTTACGGTTGCGAAGACGCCTTTCACGCTCCGGGCGTCCAGCGGACGGCCCGCGAAGTGTTACAGGAGACGTCCCGGCCACAGAGGAACAGATGGACCGTGTCACTGGGCCGCCTCTCGCTCTATGGTGGGGGCCTCTTTAACACGGCCTGCCTGGTCGCGAACCAGCGGATCGCAGGTTTCGTCGCCAAACAGAATCTGCCGAGCGAGGGCATTCACTACGAGCCACGCTGGTTCAAACCTTGGCCGGCGGACACTCAAGTGCAGCTCGACCTGGACGGCGGACGTTACCCCTTGGGCGACATCATCTTCGAATGTGGCGACGTGCGGATAGGTTTCGAGATCTGCGAAGACGCGTGGGTCGCGGACCGGCCCAGGGACCTGGCGACGCGCGGCGTGGATCTCATTCTGAATCCAAGCGCGAGCCACTTTGCGTTTGGAAAGCATGCGATCCGGCAACGGTTCGTGCTGGAAGGCTCGGGCTTTCACGTCAGTTACATCATCGACTTGCTGGGCAACGAAGCGGGGCGTGCGATCTACGACGGCGACGCGATGATCGCCAGTCGTGGCCCAGTGCTGGCCACCGGGCCACGTTTCTCCTACGCCGATCATCACCTGACGACGGCCGTCATCGACGTGGACCAGTCGCGAATGCAGCGGCCCGCGGGTACCTTTCACCTGAACGTCAAGGACCGGACCGAGCGTTGCGTGCCGGTGGACTATCGATTTCCCCGCCATTTCCTTGGAGGAGAACCTTGTCAAAGCCCGTGGGAGAAGAGCGAAGAGCTGAAAGAGGAGGAACTTGCCCGTGCTGTCGCGCTGGACTGTTCGATTACCCGCCGAAGAGTCGTTCGCACGGCCTGGTGGTGTCGTCGAGCGGCGGTGCGGATCTCGGTGGTGCCGTCGGCTGCGCAGATAGCTCAACACGCTGCGTCGCACCACCCGCGCCAGAATGATGAACACCATGATCAGCACAGTCGCGTAGACGAAGATCAGCCGCGAATACACCAGCGGCCGCCAGAAAAAGAGGATGAAGATCTCGATCACGAACCCGGTGGTGACACCGTTGATCACCCCGTAGATTTCGTCGGCCAGGCTCGCGCCTCGTCGAACACGAAATACCCCCTCCAGCGCGAACGCGATCAGAGTCAACGTCGTCTGCAAAACAGCCATGGGGACGTAGGGCAGGAAGGTCGTGAAGTAGGCCGGATCGACGTCGCGGAACCACTGAAGCTGGTAGCGAATCACGTAGGCGATAGCGAACGCGGCGAACATCAGCGCCAGATCTGTCAGCACCGTGACGACCGTGACGATCTTCAAGAGCCGGCTGCTGCTCACGCTCGACCTCCCACCAGCACGGCGCGGTAGACAGCCGCTGTCTCGGCCGCGGTGCGCTGCCACGAAAACCGGCCGGCTTGCAGCAGGCCACGGCGGCGCATCTCACCGGCCAGCGCCGCGTCGCTCAGCATCTGCACCAACGCATCGGTCAGCGCATCCACCGACGCCGGATCGACCAGCAGCGCGGCGTCGCCGGCTACCTCCGGCAGCGACGACACCGCCGAGGTGATCACCGGCGTGCCGCAGGCCATGGCCTCCAGCACCGGCAAACCGAAGCCTTCCAGCAGCGACGGATAGGCGAAAACGGTGGCGGCGCGGTAGAACCAGGGCAGATCAGCGTCCGCCACGTAACCGGGGAAGAGGACCTGTTCCTGCAAACCCAGGCGCTCGACCGTCACGAAGATGTCGTCGTAGTCCCAGCCCTTCCCGCCTGCCAGCACCAGCTTCAGATCGTCGCAGTCAGTAAGTTGCTGGCCGGCCTGGGCGAACGCCTCTACCAGCCGCGCCAGGTTCTTGCGTGGCTCCAGCGTCCCCAGATGCAAAACAAAACGCTCCGGCAATCCTCTTTCCCGCCGAAACGCCTCGACCTGTTCAGGCGACGCGGGCGCAAACACGTCGTCCACGCCGTTGTACACGACTGTGATCCGCTGCGGCGGCACGCCGAACAACGCAACGACATCATCCTTGGTAGCTTGCGAGACTGCAATCACCTGGCGGGCGTGGCGCGCCGAACGACGCACCATGCCGTGCAGGTAGCGGCGTTGTGTGGCAGGAAATGCCTGGGGAGTGCGCATAAAGCTGAGGTCGTGGATAGTCACCACCGTCGGGCAAAGGCTGAGCAGCGGCGTCACGTTGACCGCGCCGTGCAGCAAGTCGAGTCGTCGTTGCCGAACCAGGCCAGGCAGTGCGGTCTGTTCCCATAGAATGCGCTGCATCGGCTTGCTGGTTTGCAAGCGGCTGTGAGCCTGCGCCAGACCGTCCACCGGCACGAGGTTGCCCGCGGGCAGAAATGCAGTCAGGCACAGATCAGGCGCGGCCGCGGGTAGGTGCGTCAGAAGCTGGCGGATGTAGCCGCTGACACCTGCGCTGCGATAGGTGTTGGCGCCCGACAGGAGCTGGGCGTTGATACCAACATTGGCTGCGGCGTGCATAGTCACAGCGGGGATTATACCATGGTACGGGCTGGGAGAGAACCGCGGTTGAGAGGAGCACGCGGACCGGAACGCCGTTGCAGTCGCAGTCGTAGGTCACGCTAGCAGCATGACGAGCGTGCCGCGGCGGCAGCGTCCGGTCGATAACCGGACCTATGACAGAGCGTCAGCCGCGGCGGCGGGGCCGCCCAGCGACGCCAGTTCCGTCTGCCAGGCGCGGGCGGCGGCGCGCAAGGGGTCGCTGGTGAGCAACTGGCGGGCGAACCAGCGCGCGTTGGCGGAGGTGAAATCGGCCGGGCGCACGCCGTAGCCAACCCCGGCGAGGGTGATGCGGCCGGCCTGCGCTAGCTGGTCGCCGGCGTGCGGCACGGCCACCTGCGGCGCCGCGTGGCGCAAAGCCGCGTGGGTCGTGCCTACCCCGCCGTGATGGATGACGCCGGCCACGCCGGGCAACACTGTGTCGAAGTCGACCCAATCGGTGACCTCGACGCCAGGCGGCAAGCCGAGGGACGTTGCCGCGTCGCCGCGCCGCCCCGTGACCACCAGCGGCCGGCCGCCTTCGGCCAGCACCGCCGCGGCCGCGATGCGGAAGAAGGCCGGATCGTCAGTAAACAAGCTTCCCAGAGTAATGAGGATCGTGTTCGAGCGCGCTGTGGCGGGCTGGCCGGCTGGCAAGCCGCTGCCGAAGAAGCGCGTCTGCGGGCCAAGGGTTGGTACGTCGGCATACCACCGGGGAGCGAAGAAGTCGAGATGCAGGGAAGAGGAGCGAACCTGTCCGGAGACGAGATCCCAGGCGTCGCCGCTGACACCGAAGCCGCGACACAGCGCGACGATCCGCGCTGCGGCCGGGCTGGCCGGCTGTTTCGGCTGCGCTTGCGACGCCAACGCAGGCCGGCCACAAACGACCAGTGGTAATCCGCGTTTCTCGGCCACCAACGCCCCGGCAGCAGCGTACGGATCGGTGATGATCACGTCAGGCTGCCAGCCGGCCGCGATCTCGTTCAGATCGCGCGCCGCGGCCAGCACCGGCTCGCTGGCCAGCCAGGCATCCAGTGCGCGCTGCTGGCGCCCTTCCGCCGTCAGACCATCCGGCGCGGACGCCGCATCGGTCCAGCCGGTGTGCCGTAACTGGAGGAATTCGACGCCGGAGCGCTCGATCGCCGGCGCGACCGCACGACCGCTGGCCCACGCAACGGCGTGTCCTGGGCGCGTGGCCAACTCGCCGGCTGTCGCCAACATGCCGCCCCAGTCGATGTGCCCCGCGAGGGGAAGAGATACGAAGAGAAAGCGGGTCACAGCGCTGGCAGAAGCTCAGCGACCGCCTCCCGGCGCGCGTCACGGGCTGCGATGACCGCTGTGTAGAGATCGAATACCTGGCACGAGATGTTGTGCCAGCTATAGTTCTGGGCGATGCGCTGGCTATTGCGTTCCAGCTCCCAGCGCAGGGCGTCGTTCTTCAACACGCGGGTGATGGCGCCGGCCAGCGCGTTGGGATTGGCGACCGGCACATGCAGGCCGGTGTAGCCGTGGACGACCGCTGAACTTCAGTCCGCCGACGCGGCTGGCGATGACCGGCGTGCCGCAGGCCATCGCCTCCAGCGCGACCATGCCGAAGCTCTCGTAGTGGCTGGGCATGACCACGACCTCGGCGGCTGAGTAGTAGAAGGGAAGGGTATCCTGGTCGCTGCTTGCCCAGGAAGGTGACCAGATCCTCGATGCCCAGCTCGGCGCGCAGGCGGTGCAGCCGGGCCATTTCGGCGGTCATCTGCTCTTCGGACTCCGACGGATCGCCGCCGACGATGGCGACGGTCAGTCCTTCGCAGCCGCCACAGTCTGCAGCAACCTGTTTCATGGCGCGCAGGAGGGTGTCGATGCCTTTCAGCGGCTCGATGCGGCCAACGAAGAGCACCATGCGTTTCTCAGCCGGCACGCCGATCTCAGCCTTGGCCTCCAGCGGGTCGATGGGGCGAAAGCGGGCCAGATCGACGCCGGGCGGGATCACGTCGATCTTGTGAGTGTCGGCCCCATAGAGCCAGACCATCTGTGCCTTGTCCAGCGGGCTGCCGGCGACGATTCTGTCAGCCGAGGTCATGATGGCCTGCTCCGTATCGATGCGCTGCTGGCTGGCAACCTCGTGCGGCGCCTGTGCGATCTGGTTCTTCATGTGACCGAGGGTGTGGAACATCTGGACGACGGGAATGCCGCCCCAGCTCTGGCTCAGTTCCCCGGCCGCGACGCCCGACAGCCAGTAGTGGCTGTGGATGACGTCGTAGCGCCGCTGGTTGGACTGCGCGAACTCGCGAACACCAGCGACGAACTCCGGCATGTGGTCGTAGATCGTCTCTTTGCTGACAGGGATCTCCGGGCCGGCAGGAATATGGATCACGCGCGCGCCGTCGCCCAGGTCATGGCAGACGCGCGGCACGCAGGAGTCCTGCGAGCGCGTGAAGATGTCCACCCGGTGGCCCTGGCGCGCCAGTTCCCGGCTCAGGTCGCGCACATAGACGTTCATGCCGCCCGTTTCCTTGCCGCCCAAGGTGGCCAGCGGGCAAGTGTGGACGCTCAACATGCAGATCTGTAGCGAGCGGTCGGTGGGGAGGGAGAAAGCGTTCATGGATGTGCTGGCTTGCAGGAAGTTCGCGGCGTGTGTTACGTATTACGCATTACGTATTTCGGTCTCGAATGGCGCGCGCGTACGAAATGCATGATACGCACTACAGTTGTCGGTCAGCGAACCATGGCAGATCCACAGCTCACGAACCTGCCGTCTTCTGTATCGTCACGTCGTATACCAGCGTATCAGACGCGCCGAAGCGGTATTTGTATACCTCGTCCCCTTGCAGGAAGTCGAAGATGCGCAGCTTGCGCTTGATCGCGTCCTCGATGATGTAGCTGGTGAGGACGATACCGGGGCTTAGCTCGGCGAAGTTTTGCGGGTCGTAGCCGGAGTTATAGACCAACAGGCGGCCATCGTATACGAAACCAAGCATCGCGGCCGCCCGCCGCCCATCCAACTCGATGAATGCGAGGTAGAGCCAGCCGGCCTGATGCGTCTCACGAACGATGTCCCGGAAAAACACCTGCATTTCAGGCGTCATGAAGCTGTGTTTTTCGGTGGTGCTGAGGCGATGCAACTCGATGAAAGCGTCGGTCTCGGCCTGCAAGTCCGACGCATCGTCGATGGCATACCACGTCACGGCAGTCGCTTCCTCGATGCGCCGCGCCTTGCGCCGTACCTCGTGGCGCTGCTTCTTGCTGAGCACATCTTGCAGGTACGTTTCGAAGTCAGCCGGCAGCTCGATAACAGGACACACATCGTCCACGACGACGACACAGTCGAGGCCACGGGCGGCCGCCAGTTCCGGCAGTCGCCGATGGGTCGCGGAGGTCTGCGGCAGGTTGCAGAGTTGGATGGCATCCCAGGAAGGCGCGTCCGGACCGTACAGCCAGTCCAGTATGCCGCTGTACACCGTTTCCTCACAGCCCGGCGCGGCGATCACGTCCAGATAATCTGAGACATCGATGCAGCCGACCAGCCCGAAGCGGTGGGAGCCGTCAGCGTCCTGTGACAGGAAAAGGGGCGCAATGCCAGCCACCCGGTCGTCGTCGAACCACGCCAGCAGGTACAGGTCTCCCATGCCCAGGCAGCGCCACCAGGTGGACTGCCATTCCCAGGTCAGGAACAGGGTGTTGGCTGCGCTGCGTGCCAGCAGTGCGTTCCAGTGTGGACGCAGCAGGTCGAAACCTGTTTCGTCCTTGAATACCTTCAGTTGCAAGAGCTTGCCTTTCTGCATTCAGGTGATGTGACCCTGATTCTTGGTCTTGATTTGGAGTAACTGTCTGACGATTCTTTCACGAAAGGCAAAACAGGGCTGTGGTCTTGCATCCCGACAGCGGCTCAGGCGCTCGGCGGGCCGTCGCTGGGCGTCGACTGACTGCCGGAATCCGTGCCATCCCTGCGCCGCAACCACCAGACTATCCCCAAGACAACCAGAAACGCTGCAACTCCCAAGCCGATCAAGGCAGTGCGGGTGTCAAGGCTTCCGAAAGAAAACGATCGCGTCTCGCGCCGCGGTTGGTCGTTCACGTCCCCGCTGGAAGCGGTGGGCGCGGTGGATACATCACCTTCCGTCGCTGGAACAGGTGACACAGAGATGACAGTCGCGCCGGCTATGGCTACCTGAGTTTGCTGGTCCGTCGGGAGGTTAGCCATGGTCTCCGGCACAAAGGGAGCAATCGTCGCAAACACCTCAGGAGGTATTGTGGCAACCAGGTCAAGAGGCACCGCTGCAACCGCGCCTCCACAGACGACCAGCGACACGTCGTCCAGATACATGCCAGTCCACGTGCCGTCGCCGGCGTTGCGGGCGTTGAAGTAGACGCTTAGTGTGCGCCCCAGGTACTGAGTCAGATCCACCGTTGTCGACTGCCAACTCTGGCTGTTCTCAGTCACGCGCCACAGAACGGCCACCGTCTCATCGTAGGCCAACGGGTCCAGCAGAATCAGCTCCTGGCGATTGAGACCGCCTGCAGCCGCGTTGGAAAGGGGGTAATACCAAAAGGTGATGTTGGCGGTTGCCGCGCCCGGCGGCAGCGTGATGTCCTGGCGGATGGAAGAGTAGGCAGGGGTCGTCACCGGCGCCTGATTGACCGATCCCTGCGCCATGCTGCGCGCGCCGCTATGCACGAACGCGGCATTGCCGTTGTAGAAAGGAAGCAAGGGATCCCAGCCCAGCGCCCAGTCGCCGTCCCACTCGAAACCGCCATTTCTGATGATGTCTACGCAATCAGACGGAATGGGCGTTGCCGAGCCTGCAGGTGTCGGAAAGGGCGTTGCGCCGGGGGACGGCGACGCCGTGACGCTGGCCACTGGTGAAGGCGTCGGGAAGGGCGTGCTGCTGGACAGCGGCGTCGGCGTCTGCGTGGGCCAGGGGGTGACACTGGGCAGCGGTGAAGGCGTGGCAGCGGGCTGGCAGATCGTCAGCGTGACGTTGTCCAGGATCATCGCCGTGTTGCCGCCAAGGCCATCGTTGTAGACATTGAAGTACAGGTCCAGCGTGCGCCCCTTCTGGTTGATCAGCGAGGTCACTATCTTCTGCCAGGCGGGCGCATTGGCCTGCGTGCTCCAAAGTACCTGAAAGGGCTGGCTGAGATCAGTGGATCCCGGTATCATCAGCAAGGCTTGCTGAACGTCAGTCCCGGGGTTGGGGGCGCTCTCCCGCCAGACCCAAAAGGCGAGGTCGGCGCTGATGGCGTTGTTGGGGATGGTAATGCGCTGGTAGATCCAGGAGTTGGCGGCGTTGTTGGTCGGTCCCGGGCTGCCTGTTTGCATAGCCCAACTGCCGCTGTAGACCGGCGAGTTGACATAGTTGGGCGGTAGCGGGCCGGGTCCCAGCGCCCAGTTGCCCGTGGTCTCAAACCCGCCGTTCAGGATCACATTGCTGCACGTCTGGAAAGGAGGAACGCCGGCACGTGCGCCAGCAGGCGGCACAACAACCAGCCCCAGCAAGGCGCACAGCAACGCGACGGCGCAAAGGTGATACCGATGGACCATGGCAACGCTCCTTCGACAAATGCATCCGGCGATTTCACCGGGGATCACAAAGAATGTTGGCATTGTACCATGGTTCAGGCAGCGAGAGCAACCAGAGGCAGCCTTTGAAGAGCAGCGACGATTTGACTCCTCCTCTGAATTCGTCTATAATCTGCCTGTGTTTAGGAGACGCTCCCGTGCGTCAGTACGGGGGCGTTGTGTTCGGTATAGAGATGGTCATTTTTCTGGCCTTCAACATGTAAACCCTGAGAAGGGGGTTGCAATTAGCACCAAAACACATCGAATTAATGAGCGCATCAGAGCGCCCGAGTTGCGGGTCATCGGGATCGACGGCACGCAGCTAGGCGTCATGACGCGAGCGCAAGCGCTGGCGATGGCGCAGGAACTGAACACGGATTTGGTCGAGGTTGCGCCGCAGGCTGACCCGCCGGTCTGCCGTTTGATGGACTTTGGCAAGTTCCAGTATGAACGCGCCAAGAAAGAACGGGAAGCGCGCAAAGCTCAGAAGGAAGTCGAGATCAAAGAGATTCGGCTTCGGCCAAAGACGGGCGAGCACGACATTGCTGTGGTTTTGCGCCGCGCGCGCAAGTTCCTGCTGGACGAATCCAAAGTCAAGGTTCGTGTACGCTTTCGCGGCAGGGAAATCACCCATCCTGAAGTGGCAGAAGAGCTGCTGAAACGGGTCGCTGCTGACCTGCAGGACGTGGGTGATATCGAAAAGGCGCCAGGCATGGAAGGTCGCAGCCTTCTGATGATCATGGCGCCGAAATCAACGAAACCAACGAAATAATGCACCGGCAGCGACGCGTCACGGTCGGCAGTCTGGTGGAAAATGGCAACGTACTGAAAATGTACTGAGGAGAGATTGATATGCCAAAGATCAAGACTCACAAAGCAACGGCAAAACGCTTCAAGTATTCCGGCACGGGAAAACTGATGTGTATGCGCCAGGGCAAGGGCCACCTGCGCCGCAAAAAGTCGCCCAAGGTGAAGGCCACCTATAGCTCCGCGCACGTCATTGACCAGACCGCCGCGCGTCGGCGGGTGAAGAAACTGGCTCCCACCCTGGAATAGCGGCATCCACTTACCAAGAGGCACCAAAGAATGACCAGAGTAAAACGTGGTGTGACGGCTCGCAACCGTCATCGTAAAGTACTTAAACTGACACGCGGCCAAAAAGGTTCCAAGCATCTCCTGTTCCGGCGCGCCAACGAGGCGATGTTGAAGGCCTTGTGGTATTCGCATCGCGACCGCCGCAATCGCAAGCGCGATTTCCGCCGGCTGTGGATCGCCCGCATTAACGCGGCATCACGCCAGAATGGCCTGCCTTACAGCCGGCTTGTGCACGGCCTTAAGCTCGCCAACGTCGAGATTGACCGCAAGGTTCTGGCTGACATCGCCGTTTACGACGCGGCCACGTTCACCCAGATCGCCGATATGGCGCGCAACGCCGCCTGAACCCCGTTACAAATCAAAGCTGCTCCCTGACTGCGCCGGGCACCCCGTTCCACGCCCGGCGCAGTTTTTTTCGCGCCTAATCTTGTTGCGTATTCTCTGGTAATGATGTAAACTCAGGTTGCAGGAATCATTTTATCGTTGGCTTCGGGTCCGTCTTGAAGGGTTGTGCTCAGTCGCCTGAGTCACAGGTCGAGGGGAAATCTACACAGGAGGTAGACACATATGACGGCCGATCGTATTTTTCGTGTTATCTTATTTTTCATCTTTGGACTTATTGGCTGGTATGTTGGTACACTGATCGCCGGTTCCACGGAGTTGACGATCGATACACTGAAATGGGCAGTACCCTTTGCGCTTGTATTCGCGGTCATCGGCGCAATCGTAGCTCCTTATCTCACCACCAAGCCGGCGCGTTGGGTTCGACGGGTCATCCGTCAGCTCCCCGTGCAGCAACTGGTGGCCGGCGGCATCGGGCTGATCATCGGGCTGATCATTGCCGCGCTGCTGGCGCTGCCGCTTTCCAAGCTGCCAGCTCCCTTCGGCAACCTCCTCCCCGCCATCGGCGCAGTCGTTTTCGGCTACCTGGGCATCACCGTCATGGTGTTGCGCGCCGATGACATCACCAACATGGTCGGTGGTCGCTTCCAGCCAAAGGGCAGTGAGGCAGACAAAGTGACGGCGCCTGAGACGGAGCCGCTGTCGGTCTTGCTGGACAGCAGCGTCATCATCGATGGCCGCATTGCCGACATCAGCCAGACGGGCTTCATCCAGGGGCCGATGCTGATCCCGCGCTTCGTCCTCAACGAGGTGCAGTACATCGCCGACTCGTCGAACTCATTGCGGCGCAACCGCGGCCGCCGTGGGCTGGACATGCTGGCCAAGCTGCAGCGCGAACTCGCTGGTGCCGGTTGTCATCACCGACATGGATGTCAAGAACGTCCGCCAGGTGGACGACAAGCTGGTCCAGCTTGCCAAACAGCTCAATTGTCCGATGATCACCAACGACTTCAATCTCAACCAGGTAGCGCAGCTTCAGGGCGTCAAGATCCTGAACATCAACGCGCTGGCCAACGCCGTCAAGGTGCTGGTGCTGCCCGGCGAGTCGATCACCGTGCGTGTCATCGACGAGGGCAAGGAGTACGGCCAGGGCGTGGGCTATCTGGACGACGGCACCATGGTGGTGGTGGAAAACGGCCACCGCTACATCGACAAGGAAATCGACGTGCAGGTCACCAAGGTGCTGCAAACCAGCGCGGGCCGGATGATCTTCGGTGCGCCGATTAACAACGGCAACTAACTCATGGCTATTCAGGTCTACAACACGCTCACGCGGCGCAAGGAGCCTTTCGAAACAGTCGAGCCGGGCAAAGTGCGCATGTACGTCTGCGGTCCGACGGTCTACGACAAGGCGCACATCGGCCACGCGATGTCGGCCATCGTATTCGACGTGGTCCGGCGCTACCTGGAATACAAGGGCTACCAGGTCGATCACGTCATGAACTTCACCGATGTCGATGACAAGATCATCCGCCGCTCTATCGAGTACGGGCGACGATCCTTTTGCCATCGCCAACCGCTATATCGGCGAGTTCAAGCGCCACATCGATGAACTGGGCATCCTCCCGGCCACGACCTACCCGCAGGTGTCGGAGACCATCGATGAGATCAGTGGAGATGGTGCAAACACTGCAAGAGACGCGCTACGCCTACACCATGGACGGCGACGTCTACTTCCGCGTGCGCCAGGACGACGACTACGGCAAGCTCAGCCGGCGCAAGCTGGACGAGGCGATGGCCGGCACACGCGTCGAGTCCGACGAAACCAAAGAAGATGTCAACGACTTCGCGCTGTGGAAGGCGCAGAAGCCGGGCGAGCCGGCCTGGCACAGCCCGTGGGGTCCCGGGCGACCGGGCTGGCACATCGAGTGCTCGGCCATGGCGCTCAAGCACCTGGGCGAACAGATCGACATCCACGGCGGCGGCAACGACCTGGTCTTCCCGCACCACGAGAACGAGATCGCCCAGACCGAGAGCTACACCGGCACGCCGCTTCGCCCGCTACTGGATGCACAACGGCATGTTGCAGCTCAAGGGCGAGAAGATGTCCAAGAGCCTGGGCAATCTGGTCACAGTCGACGACTTTCTGGCGCAACACGATGCCAGCGTCCTGCGGCTGCTGATCCTCTCCTCGCACTACCGCAAGCCGCTGGCCTACAACGATACGGTGGTCGAGGACAACGAGCGCGCGCTGGCACGGCTGCGCGGCGCACTGCGACCGGCGACTGGCACAGTCACCGCGGGCGACGCGGTGGACAACCTGCAAGCGGCCGCCGAGCAGACGCGCGCGCGGGTTCGAAGAGGCGATGGACGACGACTTCAACACTGCCGGCGCGCTGGGCTGCCTCTTCGAGCTGGTCACCGAGATCAACCGGGCGCGCGACGCGGGTGTGGCTGTTGAACCGCTGGCAGCGGCGCAGGGCGTGCTGGCTGAGCTGGCCGGCATTCTGGGGCTGCAACTGAGCAGCGAGGCAACTGGCGCCGAAGCCGCGCCGTTCATCGACCTGCTGCTGGAGATGCGCAGCAAGCTGCGGGCGGCCAAACAGTTCGCCCTGGCCGACGAGATACGCAACCGACTGATCGACCTGGGTGTAATGGTCGAAGACACACGCGAAGGAAGCACCTGGCGGATTCAGTGATCAGTAATCGGTGATCGTTAGTCAGTGATCGGATTACTGACCTCTGACCGTTTACC
Source organism: uncultured Chloroflexia bacterium (assembly GCA_963707275.1). Taxonomy (GTDB): domain Bacteria; phylum Chloroflexota; class Anaerolineae; order JAAEKA01; family JAAEKA01; genus JACKBK01. The sequence goes on along the minus strand of CAVPPH010000009.1, from coordinate 175,696 downwards.
GATCACTGATTGCCGATCACCGCCCACAAAAAATGGCACCCATCGATATCCTCTACGGCCGGCAGGCAGTGCATGAAGCGCTGCGAGCACGCCGGCGTCACTTCTACTCACTCAGCCTTGCTTCCGGGGTCAAACAGATCGGCATCGTCGCCGACATCCAGACCCTGGCGCGCGAGATCAATTGCCGCGTGCAGCAGGTGGAGCGCGCCCAGTTCGACAAAATGCTGCCCGGCGTCAACCATCAGGGCGTCGCGCTGGAATGCAGCCCGTACCCGTATTCCAATCTGGGCGAGGTGTTCGCTTACGCCCGCAGCCTGGACGAGCCGCCTTTTGTGTTGCTTCTGGATCACCTGGAAGACCCACAGAACGTCGGCACGCTGTTGCGCACGGCCGAGGCGGTGGGCGTCCACGGCGTGTTTCTGCCCGACCGGCGGGCTGTCGGCATCACGCCGGCTGTGTGCAACAGCTCAGCCGGCGCGGTGGAGCATCTGCGCGTCGTCCACGTCACCAACGTCGCGCGCACGCTGGCTGAGTTCAAGCAGCGCGGTGTCTGGATCGCCGGTCTCGACAACCAGCCTGAGGCCAAGGATCTGCTGCAAAGCGATTTCACTGGCACGCTGGCCCTGGTCATCGGCGCCGAGAGCAGCGGGCTCAGCAGGCTGATCCGCGAGACCTGTGACTGGCTGGTGCGCATCCCGTTGTCAGGCAAGATCGAGTCGCTCAACGCATCGTGGCCGGTTCAGCCGCGCTGATCGTCGCCAACAGCGCCCGCAAAGCGGGCAAATAAGAAGAAAATAGAACCCCGCTCTGGCCGGTCTCCGACCGAGCCAGCACGGTCCCTTGAATAACAAATCCAGGAGGCATTCCCATGACCGTTGTTCTTGACCAGGCTGTCGCCGAGCCGGCGAAGCACTGGGACGCACTGCCCGATCCGCGCCGTGATCCTGCACGCAGCAGGACCCGGAGCTGTTCAGCGCCATCGAGCAGGAATGGCTGCGCCAGCAGACCGGCATCGAACTGATCGCATCGGAAAACTACGTCAGCCCGGCCGTGCTGGCGGCCCTGGGCTCGGTGTTGACCAACAAATACGCCGAAGGCTATCCCGGCAAGCGCTACTACGGCGGCTGCCAATACGTCGACGTCGCCGAAGAGCTGGCCATCGAGCGCGTCAAGCGACTTTTCGACGCCGAACACGCCAACGTCCAGCCGCACTCCGGCGCACAGGCCAACGTCGCCGCCTATCTGGCACTGATCAAGCCGGGCGACACGGTGCTGGCGCTGAAGCTGGCCCACGGCGGACACCTGACCCACGGCGCGGCCTTCAACTCCAGCGGCAAGTTCTACAACTTCGTCCAGTACGGCGTACATCCTGATACCGAATGCATCGACTACGACGAGGTGGCCGCGCTGGCCGAGGAACACCAGCCACAACTGATCGTCGCCGGCGCCAGCGCCTATCCGCGCTGGTTCGACTTCCCGCTGCTGCGTGCAATCGCCAATTCGGTGGGCGCTCGCCTGATGATGGACATGGCGCACATTGCCGGCCTCGTCGCCGCCGATCTGCACCCCGACCCGATTCCCTACTGCGATGTGGTCACCAGCACGACGCACAAGACCCTGCGCGGCCCGCGCGGCGGGTTGATCCTCAGCACAGAAGAGCTGGCCAGGAAGATCGACAGCGCCGTGTTCCCCGGCACCAGGGCGGCCCGTTGATGCACGCCATCGCGGCCAAGGCGGTGGCCTTCGGCGAAGCGTTGCAGCCCGAGTTTCGGGCCTATTGCCAGCGCGTGCTGGACAACGCACAGACACTGGCGGGCGCGTTGGAAGATGAAGGTCTGCGGCTGGTCAGCGGCGGCACCGACAACCACCTGGTGCTGGTAGACCTGCGGCCCGTGCGGCGCGACCGGCAAGGCGGCTGAGATCGCCCTGGACAACGCCGGCATCCACACCAACAAGAACATGATCCCCTACGACCCGGAGAAGCCGACGATTTCCAGCGGTATCCGGCTGGGCACACCGGCAGTCACCACGCGCGGCTTCGGCGCTGACGAGATGCGCCAGATCGCCGGCGTGGATCGGCGAGATCGTGCGCGACACCGACAACGAGGCGCTGCAAGCGCGCATTCATGGCGAGGTGCAGGCGCTTTGCCGCCACTTCCCGGTGCCGGCGTAGCAGTTCCAGGGATTCAGGAATCCCTCATGGCAAGAAACGCGGGCGGCGTTTAGCTGCTCAACCGTAAGAATCAAAGACCCCAGGAATTTCCTGGGGTCTTCTTTTCCAGAGTACGAATGAATTCTACGAATTCAGCCGACACACCACATGAAACGCAGCCTGGTCTGGCTGTCGTACAGGTTGACGAAGGAAGGCGTTGGCTGAGATTCAGCGCGCCAGTCGCCGTGGTCCAGACGCGCACTGTGGCGGAGGTACGCGCCTGCCTGAGCGAGGTCACCGATGCGGTGGAGCGGCAGGGGCTGCACGCAGCCGGCTTCATTGCCTACGAGGCCGCGCCGGCGTTCGATGCTGCCATGCTCGGCCGGCCGGCTGGCGACCTGCCGCTGCTATGGTTCGGTCTCTACCGCGACGCGGAGGAGATCCAGCCTGAGACGGTGTTTCCCCTGGCTGATACCGACGCGAGCGCGTCGGCGTTGCACTGGCAGCCCGGCATCAGCCGCGACGCGTACGACAACTCCGTCGCTGCCATCAAGGACTCCATCGCGCGCGGCGACACCTACCAGGTCAATTTTACCTTTCCGCTGCACGCCCGCTTAGGGAGCGACCCGCTGGCGCTGTTCGCACGAATGCTGCGCGCGCAACGCTGCCGCTACGCTGCTTTCGTGGACACTGGCCAGCACGTCGTCTGCTCCGCCTCGCCCGAGCTTTTCTGGCAATTGGACGGCCAGCGGCTGAGCTCGCGGCCAATGAAAGGCACCGCGGCGCGTGGCCGCACGCTGGTCGAGGACGAGACACAACGCGAGTGGCTGCTGAACTCGACGAAGAACCGCGCCGAGAATGTCATGATCGTGGACATGGTACGCAACGACATGGGACGGATTGCCCACTACGGCACCGTTCACGTGCCAACGCTTTTCGAGGCCGAGCGCTATCCCACCGTCTGGCAGATGACATCGACCGTGGCGTGCGAAACAGACGCATCGACCGCGGAGATCATGACGGCGCTCTTCCCTTGCGCATCGATCACAGGCGCGCCCAAGGTGCGGACCATGGAGATCATCCACAGCCTGGAGGCGCAACCGCGCGGCGTGTACACCGGCTGCATCGGCGTGTTATTACCTGGCCGCCGCGCCCAGTTCAACGTCGCCATTCGCACCGTGGTGGTCGATCGCGAAGCTGAGACGGCCACCTACGGCATCGGTGGCGGTGTCGTCTGGGACTCCGAGACTGACGCTGAGTACGACGAAGCGCTGCTCAAGGCAGAGGTGCTGACGCGGCCGCGACCGGCCTTCGATCTGCTGGAGACGCTGCGCTGGACGCCGGACGCGGGATACTATCTGCTGGAGCGGCATCTGCAGCGGCTGGCTGAGTCGGCGGCGTACTTCGACGTGCCACTGAACGCGGAGGATGCGGCGGCGCAGCTTGCCGCGCTGACGACGAGCTTTGCCGGTTTGCCGCAGCGGGTGCGGCTCCTGATCGCGCAGTCAGGCGCAGTGCGTTGCGAGGCAGCGCGGCTGCCCTGGCCGCCGGAAACGCGTGTCCTGCGCGTCGGACTGGCACAGACGCCGGTCGATTCAAGCGATCCATTTCTCTTTCACAAGACTACGTATCGCACTGTCTACGACGAGGCGCGCCGGCAACGTCCTGACTGCGACGACGTGCTGCTGTGGAACGAGCGCGGCCAGGTGACCGAGTCGACCATCGCCAATATCGTCGTCGAGCGCGACGGCGAACTGGTGACTCCACCGGTTGGCAGCGGGCTGCTGGCGGGTACACTGCGGGCTGAACTGTTGGCGCAGGGCGCGATCCGCGAAAAGCCGCTGACCCTTGATGATCTGGAAACGGGCCAGCGGCTGTGGCTGGTCAACTCGCTGCGCGGCTGGATGGAGGCAGTGCTGCAAGCCGGATCGACAGCGGCGTAGGCTCTCTACGCGCCGCTGTATTCGGCGTACTCCTGTAGTGTTTCCCACATCGCCATATAGTTTTCCGGTGGAACGGTAGCCTGCGTGTTGTGGATCGGGGTGAAAATGAAACCGCCGCCAGGCGCCAAGGCTTCGATGTTGTAGCGCACATCGGCGCGCACTTCGTCTGGCGTGCCTTCGTCAAAAACACGCTGCGTATCCACGCCAGCGCCCCAGAAGCAGAGATCCTTGCCGTATTCCTTCTTGATCGCGACGTAATCGATGCCGGCAGCGCTTTTCTGCAGCGGGTTCAGGATGTCGATGCCCGACTCCTTGAGGTCCCACAGAATCGGCAGCAGCGCGCCGTCGCAATGATAGAAGAGCTTGGCGTCCGTGCGCGACTTGATGTAGGAAAACAGGCGAGTGTGACGCGGCTTGATGTAGCGGCGATACATGTCGCGCGAGAAAAACAGGTTCTTCTGCCCGGCCAGGTCATCGGCCTCGATCACCACGTCCACCAGGTCGCCAACCTCTTGCAGCGCTCGCTCCCAGAAGGCGATCTTGAGATCCACGACCTCATCCATGATGTACTCGGCCACGTCCGGGTAGAGGTAGAAGTCGGTGAAGTACTTCTCGAAGCCGCGTGTCCAGGCATGCATCTCAGACACGCCGGCCGAGATGGAGCCGATTACCACCGCGCGCCCCTGCTCGATGGTCTTCAACGCGGCCGCGCGCAGTCCGGCGAATCGGTTGGGATCGGTGGGATCCGGCCACTTGTAATTCTGCTTGATCGCCTCGACGCTGTCATACGGCGCCAGCGGCCAGGAGTACATGTCGTAATACAGGCCGCCCTCCAGCGGGCTGCGCCAGCCGATTCCCCACTCATCAACATAGGTCGAATAGTCGCCGTCGATCTCAAAGCCCAGGTTGTAGGCGGCGGAAGATCGCGGCGCGATGTTGTGGATATCCACCTGCAGCCGGTCCTTCATATCGTCGCTGACCGCGGCCAGAAGCTGGATGTAGTCGCTGATCTTGATCTCCTCGTCGGGCAGTCCAAGATACTGGCGCAGATTTTTGTACGCGATATGGTGAATGCCTGACATCGGTGTGCCGCCGAGGTCGAACGGAATCTTATCAGGCTCCTGATGGTTGAGCGCCATTTGCACGCGTTCGCGAGAATTCATCGTTGCCTCCGAGAGTTTCTTCTGGATTGTCTATTCGGGCAGGCGGCTGCGCAGATAGTCGTACGTTGCCTTGCGGCCCGATCTGGTGTCGCGAGTCACCGACTCGTAGCGCCCGCCCTTGAGCAGACCGACAGTCGGCGAGAACTGCGAGCAGATCACAACACCCTCAAGCGAGAGCGTTGCCAGCATCTCGTCGAAATACGCCTCATAATCGACCGGCGTGAAATCGCAGACAAAGAGCACAACCTGGTCACGTAGCTTCTGTTGCAGCTTGGCCACCGACGGGATGTTGTACAGGTTGTAGATATTCAGTGCCTTTAAACCTTCGGTCGCCAGAAAACTGTCAGCATGGTGGGTTGCGTTGCCGCAGTAGTGGATGCAGCCGCCGCCGAACGCCGTCAGAATACGCGAATTGTATGGTACCACGAACTCACGATAGGTTTCGGGCGACATCAGCACCGCGTCGTCGTCGGAGAACCAGACGCCTGCATTCTTGCCAGTATAAACCTGCTGGTCTCCGATACACTCGGTCAACGGCTCGCCAATGACCTCTTTCTGCTTCTTGACCCACAGAATCAGCGCCTCGGTGACGACATCCATCAGTTGATGCATCAGCGCCGGGTGGTCGAACATCAGGTAGATCAGCTTGTCGTATCCAAGCAACTGGTTGGCGGTAGTCAGCGGACCCTGAAAATCGGTGATGCCGACCGGAAGAAAGCTGTTGGCCTTCATGTAACGCAGGAACTCGAGCACCTTTGGCATCAGCCCATCCCGCTCGGGGTCGGGCACGCGCAGTTCCTTGATGTCTTCAGGCGTGCGCACAGGGTAGTAGCGCGGGTTGGCCGCCGGATCGGCCTTGGGCGGATACTCGATCTGGCAGCCAAAGGCCGACGCGGCCACCACCGTGCCGAACCAGGGCATCAAATATGGCACGAAATCGTCATCGATGGACTTCACCTGCTCGTAATAGGTTTGCTCCTGGAAGTTGGTCATCGCCGCCGGACTATCGAAATAGTCAGCAGGTAGCGTGTCCGTGTCCAGACCAAACACCCAGTAAAGCGCGCTGTTCACCATGAACGGCGGTGCAGCGGTCTTTTTGAACGCAAATACGTCAGCGGTCCTGGCATCGACCTTGGCTAGGCGCTTCTCAAAGAGATGGCGAAAGTCCTCGCGTTCGGCCGCGGTGAGTGGTTGTGAGATTTCCATAATAATGAAATTCAGAGCAATCGCACAGTTGTCGCTACGCTGGCCGTTTCAAGCTCGGCTGTGTCTGCGCCAGAATCGTAGACGCGAGATGACTGCTCAAGCCGAGCATTGAAGGATCGACCGTCTTGCCCGCGAACTGTTACCTCCCCGTACACGCCATGAAGGAATAGTCAGTCCGGGCTGAATTGTTTGGGTGCTTGAAAACAGAACTATGCGCAATCTGTGGGAAAATCTCGGTCTGCCCGTAACGTGAATGTGAAATCTACGTCAATAGTGTTGTAACGCGCCTTCAGACTGATCCTGCTTAAGCCCTCTGCGATGCACCGCCGATGCATCGCCTTTGTGAATTGGAAACACCGATGTATCTCGAAAAGAGTAGCGTCCGCTCCACTGCGACGTTGATTGCCATTGTAATTGCCCTGGCGGCTTTGATCGGCCTTGGCCTGCCGTCACTCAGCGACAAACGACCGGCCGGATCCGATTCTGTCGCAGAAGCTTGGTTCACGCCTGCACCGTCCGCGACGGCAACAGTCACGTTAGAGCCTTCGCCCACCCCCTCAACGACTGGGAACACCCCTGCCGTCGAAAAACGAGAACCTGTCGGCGGCGGCACCATAACGGCCTATGTTGTTCTGGATACGGTCACCCCAGTTACTCAGTTGCTGGTGAGCCAATCAATGCCGCCAGCGGCAGATGCCACGCCGACGACAGTTGACGTACCGCGGTGGGACGAACGTAGGGCCGCAACAATTGCTACAGCCGCCAGTGTCGTCCCGGCAGAGGTACTGACCGTGCGCCAATCACCGACCTTAGTCGTGACTATCCCCGTGGAGCGCGGGCCAAGTGGCACGTTGGGACCTATGCAAGCCGTCTCCGCACAACAGTACCTCTCGCCGACTCCTCCCGTCACACCGCAGCCTGTTGGGACAATCTTTGCCGCCACGCTTCAGTCACCGCCGCCTGCCCGCCGGCTCGATGCGGCGCCTGCCCGGACTCCAGTACCAACCGTTCGGGCGGTTCTGTCCGCTATTCCAACGCCGCAACCGTTGCACGTTGCATCAACGCCACAGTCGCCCGCTGTAACAAAACCGACCGCACCCGAGTTGATCAACCCTCCGGTGGACGCACGACTGGCAGGCATGACCACCTTCGAATGGCGTCCCGCAGGGCAACTGGCGCACGGTCAAGCCTACGAAATTGTGGTGTGGTCGCCTGACCAGGATCCTGGTCAGGCGCGCGGCATAGCGCCTGCCACCATAATGCCCTCGCAGGAGGTCAACCTCGATCCCCTGTTCGAAAGTGGACAGTTTCGTATGGGCAACCTGTATTGGACCGTGCTGGTCGTGCAGCGTGAGCCGTATCTGCGGCTGACAGCGCCGGTACAGGGCGAAGCGCGCTATCTGGTGCGCCGGACCGATGGATAGAGAGTTGCGCCGATCCACAAAGTCTGGCTAGAAATCGACACCAGCCATGGGAACCTGGATGTCCAGGTCTAATGCGTGTAGACGCGGCGTCAGCTGGCCAGCCAGGGTGAGCTCGACCAGCGTCAGCGAGCTGGCCAACAACTGCGCCAGAACCGCGTCGATTCCTTCGGTGGGAACACCGTAATACATGAAATTAACAGGGGTTAGATTCGCGAGCAGCACCAGCTCGCGGCGCAGCACGCCCGCGGGGCCATCGATCTCAATGCGAATGCGGCGACCAAACGGCTTGCCGCTCTGCGGGTCCAGGAACTCATAAGACGAGACCGTGGCTGGCAAGCCACCCAGCCGGGGCGCGGGATCGGTGAGCAGCATGTCAAGCCAGACCGATACAGCCTCGAACTCCACCGTTTTGCTCGATCCTGACGCCAAAATCAAGTGCTGTGAGGCGGTGGTCAGGAGCCACTGCTCCAGTTCCTGCGGCTGCAAGACGCTGGTCCCCGTCACACCGATGATCATGTCAAGCTTCTGGCGGCGGATTTCAGGCAGCGCGGCAAAGCTGTCAGTCTCCAGCCAGCGGACGGGGTCCGCTGCGCCAGCCTTGAGATCGACGCCGCAAAGCTGAGCGGCCGGCTCTTTCAGCCGCGCCGACAGGCTGGTCATCAGGCAGCGCCCGATGTTGCCGCGCGATCCGATCACCAGACAGGTGCGCCGGCTCAGCGTCTGGCCGGCTGCGTGCAGGGTGTTCTCGATCGCGTTGAGCACGGTGTCGGCCACGTCCTGCGCCTCGGTCTCCGTTTTCAGGTTGGAGCGAGCTATGGAGAGCGCCGGAAACGACAGCCGGCCGTGGCGCTCTTCGACGCGCGCCAGTCGGTCGTAGCCGCTGCGGGTATGCTCAACCGTGCCCAGCAGCGCGCCGGTCAACGCGTCGCTCAGCGGCCGGCTGTCGGGGGACGACATGCCAAACTGCGCGAAAAGCTCGGCGACCGTCTTGTGCTGCAACGCATGGTCGTTCAGCGCGGGTGCCAGATAGCCGCCGTCCTCGACGATCAGGCAGCGCTGTCCGTTATCTGTTGCACGCGCCAGTTGGCGGAAAAACTCAGCCACGGCCGCAGTCTGCATGGCTTCCAGATAGCGCAGCCGGTCACGCGCCAGGCTTTTCGCCAACTCCTGCTGGTCGTGCAACTCTGAGTAGCGGTTCGATAGCTCGTAGCGGCCCTCGACGGTGCCCGCCTGCGGCACATTGTCCAGCGCCAGGCAGCGAAACTCGCCGGCCGGCAACTCCAGCAGCGCGTTGAGGTAGTCATCCGGCACTTCACCGCTGTAGAGCTACGAACAAGGTCGTCAAATCGGTGCACCCCAGGCTGACGTATCGCATCGATCAACCCCAGCACTTCAGCGGTGATGTGGTGGATCAGAAACACCTTGATGCCTGCCAGCGGCTGCTGGTCTTCGGCGGCTGCCACCTGTGCGGTCGTGGCGGGCATCCGCGCCAGATAGGCTGATAGGTCGGCCTTTGGTCGCCGCTCGCCCAGGCTCAGGTTCAACACTCGGCCAAGCTGTGACAGGCTGACGTACAGCACCATGTCGTCGCTTAGGATATTCAGCACCCGGCCGGCGGTCAGCACGCGCCGTACCCGCCGATCTTCGAAAACCACCAGTACATGCTTGAGGAGGCGGTCAAGTTCTCTTGGTTCGCTCTCCAGAATGCGCGGCACCAGATCGGCCGTCCAGTAAACGGCGACACGATCCAGATCGGCGAACTCATACTTCGCCAGTTGCGCGAACATGTGGCTGTAGGGGTTGCGCAGCTCGGTGACGGAGCGGTGACCGCGCTCAGCCTGGCGGCGAATCCAGGCTTGCAGGCTGAGTGCAATGCGCGTCGAACCAACGATGAAGCTCCACTGGTTCAGATCTACCCGAATGTGCGGCAGGCTGCCCAAATCGGTGCGCGGGCTCGCCAGATCCTCGACAGTGAAGACCAGCCAAGAGTCGCCTGCTGCGCCGCGCTGCTCCATCACCAGCCGCTGGCCGCTGATGCCGGCAGTGCCAGTCTCGTCGAAGTCAAGCACCAGCGCTTTGGCCTGCTCGCCCTGTTGTGGAAACAGGCTGGCGCGGTGGTCGCCCTGATGCAGCGTGCCCAATGCCGTCCGCAGGCTGTAGTGTAGCCGGTCGGGATCGGCTATTGCGGTTGCCATCGGGCCGAGTTCGCCGCGCACAGCGACGTGCGAAATTCCCAGGATTTCGATCAACTCAGGGTTCTCGCGCGGTTTCAACGCTCGACGGATGTAAATATCGGCGAACTCGGCCCTGACCTGCTCGGCGATCAACTCGCACAGGTCGTATGAGAGCACCGAAAGGCCGTGGAACAGGGGGATATTGGTCGTGTCCAGCACCGACTCATCGCTGTCGGGACTGGCTACAATGTATTCTATGATGGTGAACACCTCCTTGCTCTGAACAGTCAGGCAACTAAGATACACCCGCTCTTGTCGGCACGTCAAGTTCACTGGTTGGCGAAGATCTCTGTAGTGCTGTTCCCCCCTGGAGCGAGGCTTCAGCCGCATTTTTCTGGCAAACGCGCCATGGCCAAACTTAAAATCCGCAAGCCTTTGGCAGGAAGGTAGCCAGCGACAGCTAGCGGACGGAATGTGTCCGTGGTATAATTTGGACCCGTTTCCCGCCCATTTTGCCATAGATTTGCTAATTTCATGAACCAGTCCGACGATTTCGTCCATCTTCACGTTCACTCAGAGTTTTCGCTACTTGACGGCCTGGGTCGGGTCGACAAGCTGGTGGAGCGCGCCAAGGCGCTGGGCCAGCCCGCGCTCGCCCTGACCGACCACGGCACCATGCATGGGGTGATTCCATTCTTCCGCGCCTGCCGCTCGGCCGGCATCCGTCCGGTCATTGGTGTCGAAGCGTACCTGACCCGCTGGGGCCGGCCGATGACAGGCCGCGACTCTGTGGACGACAAGCAGCGCCACCACCTGCTGCTGCTGGCTCAGAACCAGACCGGCTACCGAAACCTGCTGAAGATCTGCTCCGACGCGCAGCTCAACGGCTATTACTACAAGCCGCGCATCGACGCCGACTACCTGGCGGCCAACGCCGAGGGGCTGATTTGCACCACCGGCTGTCTGGCGGCTGAGCTGCCCAGCCTGCTCAATCCGGAAAACGGCGCGCTGCCCCAGGAGCGACTGGCGCTGGATCGGCTGCACTGGTACCTCGACGTGTTCGGCAAGGATCGCTTCTTCATCGAACTGCAGGAGCACGACATCCCGGCGCTGCAGACGGTCAACAAGACGCTGGTCGACTGGTCGGCGCGCTACGACGTGGGCATGATCGCGACCAACGACGTACATTATGTCGAGGCGCGTGACGCGGCTTACCACGACGTGCTGCTGTGCGTGCAGACCGGCTCGCTGGTGAGCGCCAACGACCGGATGCGCATGACCGGGGGCAGCTACTACCTGAAAAGCGGCCAGGAGATGCGCGACATCTTCCGACCGCTGGTCGAACCTGCCCGACAGCGCGTTCACCAACACGCTGCGCATCGCTGAGATGTGCGACGTCGATCTGGAGGACAGGAGCTACCACCTGCCCGACATTGACATCCCCGTCGGGCACACCTACGAAAGCTATCTGCGCCAGATGACCGACGAGGGGCTGCGTTGGCGCTACGGGGCACGCGCCGACGACGAAGATGTGCAGGCGCGCAAGGAACATGAGCTGAAGATCATCCACCAGATGGGCTTCGACGTCTACTTCCTGATCGTCGCCGATCTCTGCCTGTACGCGCGCGGCCGCGGCATCTGGTACAACGTGCGCGGCTCCGGGGCCGGCTCGATCGTGGCCTACGCCGTCGCGCATCACCGGTATCGACCCGCTGGTCAACAACCTGGTGTTCGAGCGCTTCCTGAACCCGGGCCGCGTCACCATGCCCGACTTCGACCTCGACTTCCCCGACGACCAGCGCGAGGAGATGATCCGCTACACCATCGACAAGTACGGCGCGGACCACGTGGCACAGATCGTCAGCTTTGGACGCATGAAGGCGCGCGCAGCGGTGCGCGATGTGGGACGGGCGCTGGATGTGCCGCTGGAGGAGGTGGACCGGATCGCCAAGCTGATCCCGGCCATTCCCGGCAAGCCGGTAACCATCGAGCAGGCGCTGGGCAGGGACTGAGAAGAAGCTGGATCTGGTCGTTCCCGATATGGTCGCGGAGTACGAGGCGCACGGACTACGTCCGGGAACTGCTGGACAACGCCATGGCGCTGGAAGGTGTGGCGCGGCATTCCAGCACCCACGCCGCGGCGGTCATCGTCACCGACCAACCGCTGATCGACCTACCTGCCGGTGATGCGTCCGCAGAAGGCGGTGATCACCGAAGCAGTGACGCAGTTCGAGTTTCCGATCTGCGAGAGCATCGGCCTGCTGAAGGTCGATTTCCTGGGCCTGTCGACGCTGACCGTCATGCGCGAGGCGACGCGGATCATCCGCGAGCGGCACGGCATCGAGTTCACCCTGGACAACATCCCGCTGGACGACGAGGAAAGCTACAAGCTGCTCTCCAGCGGCGAGGTGTCAGGCGTATTCCAGGTCGAAGGCGCGGGCCTGCGCCGCATGCTGCAGGACATGCAGCCCAGCGAATTCAACCACATCGTGGCCGCCATCAGCCTCTACCGCCCCGGCCCGATGGACTTCATCCCCGACTACATCGCGGTGATGCACGGCCGTCAGGAAGCGGAATACGTGCATCCGGTGCTGGAGCCGATCTTGGGTGAGACGTACGGAATCTGCGTCTACCAGGAACAGGTCATCCGACTCCTGACCGACATCGCCGGCTACACGGCTGCAGAAGCGGACAACGTGCGCCGCGGCATCAGCAAGAAGTCGGAGAAGACGCTGATCCAGCATCGCGAGATCTTCGCGGCGGGGTCCAGGACGCAGGTTGGCCTGAGTCGCAAGGAAGCGGACACGATCTGGGACGCGTTGATGGGCTTTGCCGCGCTACGGCTTCAACCGGGCGCACGCCGCCGACTACGCCGTCATCACCGTGCAGACGGCCTACCTCAAGGCGCACTACCCGCTGGAATACATGGCGGCCATGCTGCAAGTTGAACGCAACAACAGCGAGAAAGTCGCCTACTACATCACCGACTCGCGGCGCATGGGCATCGAGGTACTGGCGCCTGACATCAACGCCAGCGGCATGGATTTCGTGGTCGAGCAGCATGGCGACGACATGCCACCGCCGGTGGGCAAGGATTCGCGCATCAGCTACGCGTTCCCGATCCCGCCGGGCGCAGCCATCCGCTACGGCCTGGCTGCCATCAAGAACGTCGGCGAGGGCTCCGTGCAGGCCATTCTCGACGCCCGCCAGGAAGGCGGGGCATTCCAGTCGCTGGAGGACTTCTGCCAGCGTGTCGATCTGCGCAAGGTGGGCAAGAAGGCGCTGGAATGTCTGATCAAGGTGGGCGCGCTGGACGCGTTTGGACGCCGCGCGCAACTGCTGGAAGCAATGGACCAGATGATCGGCATCAGCAAGACGGGCCACGAGGCGGAAGAGGCAGGTCAGCTCACCATGTTCGACCTGTTCGGCAGCGCCGCGGCAGCCGCGCCGGCCAGCCTGCGCCTCAAGGACGTCACGCCGATGACGCCCAAGGAGCGGCTGGCGTTTGAAAAAGAGTTGCTGGGCGTCTTCGTATCGTCACATCCCTTGCAGCAGATGACAGTCGATCTGACCGGAATCATCACCTGCTTTTGCGGCGACATCGACGAGACCTACGCCGGCAAGAACGTCGTGCTGGCGGGCAATGTGGTGCGCATGAACGAGATCACCACCAAGAAGGGCGCCAAGATGGCCTTCGTCACCCTGGAAGACCTGCAAGGTCAGTGCGACATGGTGGTGTTCCCCAAGGTATGGGAAGCAACCCGCGACAAGTGGCAACAGGACAAGATCGTACTGGTGCGCGGCAAGGCGGATAAGCGCGGCGAGCAGATGACGGTCATCTGTGACGAGGTACAGGACTACGTGATGCGCGCCATCGATATGGGCGGCGATGCGGATAACTCAGCCGGCCTGCCCAGCCAGCCGGAGTTCGTCAACGCCAACGGCGGCGCAAAACCGGTCGCTACGTTCAGTGCACCAACCCGGGTCGCTGAAGAGGAAGCAGAGTACGACACGTCATCCACGGACAGCGACAATCCGTTCGCGTTGGAGGAACCGGAGTGGCTGCGCGAGGCGCCGGCGATGTGGGAGGAGGGGGGCGGAAGGGAAAAGAAGGAAACGAGGGAAGAAAGGGAAACAAGGGAAACGGAGATCACTGCGCAGGTGGTCAAGCTGCCAGTTGCTGAAACTGAACCCGAGCTAACTGATCACCGATTACCGATCACCGATCACCAACTACCGGCCGCTGACGACCGATCACCGATTACTGATCACCGATTACCTGTCCCAGCGCGCCAGCCGGTCGAAGTATGTGTCACGGTCCATCGCTCCCACGACGTGGAGCGCGACAAGAAGCTGCTTTCGTGGGTGTATGACCTGCTGCGCGAGCAGCCCGGACCGGACCGCTTCTGTGTGGTGCTGAAGAAGAACGGCAGTGCGCTGCGGCTGGATTTCCCCAACGATACCACCGATTTCAACGACGACCTGCACCAGCAACTTGCCCGCCGGCTGGGCGCTGCCAATGTCGAGATCAGCGACTGATGCCCGGAGATATCCTTCGCTGGTGATTCGAAACCGTGTAGATCACGTGCTCGACCCACTACAAATGACAGGCGCTCGGGTGCGACAGGATTAACAGGATTTGGGACTGCTTCAATCCTGATAATCTTGTCGATTTGATTCCTCAAAGATCGCCAATTCAGTGGAGTAAGACAAACGGGCTGGTCAAGTGACCAACCCGTTCGTTGTTACAGCAACTAGAACCCGACGAGTTCTTGCCATCAATTCGCTTCGACCGGATCTGCGATGGCGTACACCACCTGTAATTGGGAGGTCATCACCAGCTCGCCGGGGGCGATGGGACCGCCGCCCTTGCCCAAGGCGTATTCGGCGTTAACACTAGCCAGCGGCACAGCGTTGCCAGAGATCACCTCGCTGATGCTGATTAGCTCACCGACTGCGACGCCGTGCAGGGCCGCCAACTCTTCGGCGCGCGCCAGGGCATCCTCGGATGCCTTCTTGCGCGCCTCAGCCATGACAGCATCCGGGTCGGCGACGCTGAAGTTGACGCCGTAGATGCTGTTTGCCCCTGCTGCGATGGCGGCCTCCAGCACGTCGCCGACCGTGCTCAGATCGCTTATTGTTACGGCAACGGTGTTGTTGACGTGGTAGAGCACGTTGTCACCGGGCTTGCCTTCAAACGTCGTCGGGCGCTCGACCCAGATGCTGTAGCCGGCCGTCTGGATGTTCTTGCTGGGTATCCGCAGGCGGGTCATCGCCGCCAGTACAGCGTCCATCACATCGGCTGCCTCGGCGCTGGCTTCATCGGCGCTCTCGCCGGTGGTCTCGACGCCGATCTGCACCGACGCAACGTCCGGCTCGATCGCGACCGTGCCTTCGCCGACCACCGTGATCGTGCGCGGCAGGACCGCTGCGCTGCCCGTCGCACCCTGAGCCTCAACCGTCCGCGGCGCGCTATTGACAGCCAGGAACAAGCCTGCTCCTGCCAGCAGCACCGCCAGCGCAATCATCGTCCATCGCATAGGTTTTTCAGACATTTCTCTTTCCTCCAAACTGTGTTGTACTTGTCGTATCGACTTTGGTATCTAACGTCATTTGCTGCTCGATACACGGCATATCACGGATCTAGGGGAGATTTTGTTCACGCCAGGAATTGAAATGCCGGGGACTTTCGAAAGTCCCCGGCACTTGTGTGCTCGGCAGGAAAAGTGACAGGCTCTTTCGGAAAGTGCCTGTCACTTGCGGATGCTTACAACCGCTTCTTGAACTCAGCAGTCAGCGCCGGCACGACCTCGAAAAGGTCGCCGACGACGCCGTAGTTGGCAACCTGGAAGATCGGCGCTTCAGGGTCCTTGTTGATGGCGACGATGAGCTTGGAGTTGCCCATGCCGGCCAGGTGCTGGATCGCGCCGCTGATGCCGCAGGCGATATAGAGGTCAGGCCGCACGGTTTTGCCGGTCTGGCCGACCTGGTGCTTGTAGGGGATGTAGCCCGCATCCACCGCCGCGCGGCTGGCGCCCATCGCGCCACCCAGAGAGTCGGCCAGGTCCTTGACCAGCTTGAAGCCCAGCTCAGGATCTTTGGCCACGCCGCGGCCGCCGCTGACGATGATCTTGGCGTCGGTCAGGCTGACCTCGCCGCCGGCCGTCGCCTCGAAGGCGTCGATCTGCTCACGGATATCGCCCGCGGGCATGACCGCGCCGGAGCGGACGATTTCGCCGGCTGCGCCGCCAGCTTCCGGGGTCGGGAAGGAACGCGGTCGAACGCTGGCGACTGCCAGCGGGCCGACGAAGCGCACCGTGGTCATCATGTTGCCGGAAAACACTGGGCGCACCGCGGTCAGTTCGCCGCCCTCCACAGCCAGATCGCTGCAGTCAGCCGCCAGACCAGCGCCCAGGTCACACGCCACTACAGCCGACAAGTCGCGCCCGCGGGTGGTCGCCGGGAAGAGTACGGCCTGCGGGCTGTGCGACTTCACCAGGTCTTCAACGACAGCCGCATAGGGCTCGACCCGGAAGGCGGCCAGCGAGGCATCCTCGACCAGATGCACTACGTCAGCGCCGTAGGTCAGCGCCTCATCGGCAACCGACTCGACGCCGTTGCCGATGACCACTGCGGCCAGCTTGCCGCCCATCTGACCGGCAAGCGATTTTGCTTTGCCCAACACTTCCCAGGAGACGGGGGCCGCCTGGCCATTGAACTGTTCGATGTATACCAAAATACTCATTTTTTCACCTCTCCCAGATCAAATGACCTTCTCGGCCATCAACAAATCGGCCAGCTTGGCAGCGGTGGCCTCGACGGTAGCTTCCTTGACCAGCACCACCTGCGACGAGCGGGCGGCCGGCTTGCGCAGATCGGTCCACTGGGCAAGGGCGGCCGCCTGGCCGACGCTGCCGGCGCTCACGCCGAGATCAGCCAGCGACCAGACCGGTATCTGTGCCTTGGACGCCTTGCGAATGCCCATAAATGTCGGATAGCGCGGGTCGTTGATTTCCTTGCTGACCGAGACGACGGCGGGCAGGCTAGCGGTCAGGGTCTCGCGCCCTTCTTCAAGCTGGCGCTCGACCGTGATCTTGCCGGCGGCGACATCGACGATCTTCGTGACGTTGGTCAGCAGCGTCGCGCCCAGCTTGCGGGCCAGGCCGGGAGCCACCAGTCCGCTGTTGCCGTCCACAGACTGCTTGCCGGCCAGCACAACATCCACAGGCCCGTTCTTCTTGATGGCGGCGGCCAGAATGGTGGCCGTTCCCCAGGCGTCGGAACCGGCGAATGCGGGATCGCTGAGCAGGACGGCGCTCTGAACGCCGCGCGCAATGGCATCTTTCAGCGCCTCGGTCGCCTTTTCCTCGCCGACCGTGACAACGGTGACATCGCCACCGAAACGATCCTGTAACTGCAGGCCCTCCTCCACCGCAAACTCATCCCAGGGGTTGAGCACCAGCGTTGTCTTGATATCACCGGACGCCACCTCGGCCACACTGATCTTGGGAAGCTCTGCCGTGTCAGGGGTCTGCTTGACACATACCACGATGTTCAAGGGATCACCTCCTTGTGATTATTGGAACTCGGATCAAACGTTGGCGGAATTATATCACGGTTGTGAACCATGGTGCTAGTTTTGCCATCAGGTTGCAAGTCCAAAGTACTTCCAGAACGGATGTGCAGTTGAAAACGTTTTGTGGTAGAATTAGTCAATCCGATGGTGGCCACTTCCGTACTGATCACCCTGACAACTCTGACAAGCGATGACCATCGAACAACACGAGATCGAAGCGTTTCTGCGCACCCTGCCGCGGGTGTCAGCCTGGCCTGAGCGCGATATTCGCTGGCTGGCCAGCAATGCCGCGCAGGTCGAGTTGCCGGCCGGGACGTCGGTCTTCGCCCGAGCCACCCGATCAGACGACGCCTTCATCGTTTACGAGGGCCAGGTGCGCCAGTTTATCAAGGACGCCCAGGGTGAGGAGTGGTGGTTCCGCACCTGCACCAAGGGCGCGGTGCTGTTGCAGGAACGGCTCTTCCGCGGCGAGGGACACACTACTCAGGCTGCCACCGAAGCCCGGTCAATCCTGCTCCAGGTGCATGCGTCGGCGCTGAACGAGCTGATTACCCGCCACCCTGAGTTGTGGGACCTGCTGACCTTTTCGAGTGCATTTCGTCTTCAGGGCATTCCCATTCTGCGTGTTTTGAAAGACAACCAAATCGAGATTCTGGCGTCTACCGTCGAATCCAGGGAGTTCAAGCCAGGCGAGACTATTTGCACACGCGATGACGAGGTTGGCCGCTTGTGGATCATCGACTGGGGGCAGGTGCGCATCAGCGAACGCGGCGAGGTCGGGCTGGCCCCCGGCGGGCACAGCGCGGTGTTTGACCAGAACGGCAATACCGGTAGTGCGCCGTCGCCGTCGCCGCCGATCCTGACTGCTGGCAACTACTTTGCCGGCGGAAAACTGGCTGTCTGGAATCTACGCGGTCTCGAAACAGTGACGGCCGTGGCCGAAACCCGAGTCAAGCTGATGAGCGTTGAACAGGGTGTTGTAACGAGACTGGCCGCTGGCGTAGCGGATGTCCGGAACCAACTTATGCAACACTTTGACCTGCGCAAGCGATTGGTCGACGCGTTGGGCAAGGATGAGCTATTCTCTGGCCTCGAACCACAGCACTGGGATGACCTGTTGAGCATCACCGGCTGGGAACATGTGCCTGCCGATCTGGACGTAGTGCGGCAAGGGCAGGATGGAACCAAACTCTATGTGCTGGCCGCCGGCACGGCGCATGTGTACACGCGCGATGCGTCCGGCCGCGAGCTGCCCCAATATCTGTTGCGCGAGGGTGAAAACGACTTCTTTGGCATTCATGCACTGCTGGCGCACGACCGCTATGTGGCTACTGTCCGCTCGACGGCGTCGACTTTGCCGGATGGGACGGATTTCGATGGCTCAGATTGGCTGACTCTCCAGGAGGATGACCTGAAGTTCCTGATCCAGTCAAACCGGACAAGGTGGGAGCACACCAAGCTCGGCGCCACGGTCCTGAAGGGCCCTATCGGCAAGGAATATGACTGGCTGAAGCAGGACGAGGAGGTCATTCTCGTCACGCGCCGCCATTCGATCTGGCTCTGGCTGCGAGTCGTCCTGGCCTTTGTGATCGCCTATGGTTTTGTTGGAGTGATAGCGCTGACGGACGCCATCTTCAAGCTGAATATCACGACGCTCACTTATGCCATGGTATTGCTCATTCCGCTGGCGCTCCTGCTGACGTGGTACATGGTGGACTATTACAACGACTACTACGTCATCACAACGCAGCGTCTGGTGCGCCGTGATCAGGTGCTGCTCATCAGCGAGAACCGCGTCGACGCTATGATGGAGCGCGTGCAGGATACCGAGCTGCGCACGCGGCTGATCGGGAAGATATTCAACTTTGGCGATCTGAACATCAGCACTGCGGCCACAGGCGGCGTCATTCGCTTTTCCATGCTGCCGAACCCGGCCAAGGTACAGGGTATCATTGCCGGCTTGCAGGCCCAGCGAAAGGCGTTCGTCCAGGCGGAAGAGCGGGAAAACCTGCGCCACATGATGATGCAGAAGCTCAGAATCCGGCTCATCCCCACCTATCCGCCGCGCGTACTTCCTGAAGGTACAATGGTGGCTGAGCATGTCGGGCCGCTCGCTGCCTTTTTCCAGCGCGTGCTTAGCCCGATCCGGCGTTTCTTCCGCTGGCTGTGGCGCTTTCCAGAGACCGCCTACATTTGGATCATCAGCTTGATGTCCAAGAGCGCGGGCGAGGAAGTGAGGAAGGAGCGAGCCGCCAAGAAAAGACGCAAAGCTGAAAAAGAACCAGACACCGTGGTCTACCGCAAGCATCCCTGGTTCCTGGTTCGCGCTGCCGCCATTCCGATTATCACGCTGATCATCACGGGCGTGGTGATTCTGATCCCTGGAAAGTTCATTCAGAGTCTCGGACTGCCTTCGTTCATCGAGGGAGGGCTGGTTGTTTGGGTGATCATCTGCCTCTTCTGGCTCTGGTTCCGCGTCGAAAACTGGCGGAACGACAAGTATATCCTGACCCGGCTGCACATCATCGACATCTACGCCTTGCCGCTGGGGCTGCGCGAGGAAGTCAAGCAGGCTGAGTGGGACAAGGTGCAGAACGCCAGCTTCCTGATCCCCTACTTCTGGGCGAATCTACTAGACTTCGGCACGGTGACCGTAGAGACAGCGTCTACCTTTGGCAACTTCGAGTTCCTGCATGTGCCCCACCCCGAGGCGGTACAGCAGGAGGTGTTCCTGCGCCTGGAAGTCGCCCGTCAGGCCAGTGAAAAAAAGGCAAAAGCTGCACAGCAGTCGGTACAACTGGAAGCGTTGGACCTGTACCATAACTTCCAGGAGTCCGAATAACAGACGTTCAGTATTGCTGGCAAGCTGCGGCTCGGCTTTTTCGAAAGAGTCGAGCCGATAGGGTTATGCAAAGCACCTGCCATAGCAGAAGTCCGACTTTTCGCAAAAAGTCGGACTTCTTTGTGTGTCACTATTCGGCGAGTTGCTTGCTCTTGCGTCGCTTGCGCAGCCAGCGGATCAGCAGGATGATCAGCACGATCGGCACCGCCAGCAGCAACAGGATCGGCAACACCACGATCACCAGGTTGATGAGGGTGTCGATCAGCCCCTGCATCACCGACACCAGTGTCCGCAGCGCGTTCTTGACCGTCACCAACGGCTGCCAGCCTTCCTCCACCACCGGCTTCTCGCCCTCATCCGGCACCAAATCAACCGTGATCGTCGACAGCGACACCTGATTGGACAGGTACACCAAGCGCCCCTTGACCTGCTCGATCTGGCCGCGCTTCTCGGTCAGCGCGTTGTAGACCTCCAGGATGTCGCTGGGTTTGGCGTTGGGACGTTCGCGCACCTCGGTCAACATGGCCTGCAGCTCGCGCTCGGCCGCCTCCAGGTTGCGCAGTTGCGCTTCCAAATCGGCATACTCAGCAGTGACATCGCTGGCGTTGCTGTTCTCGTTGATAACCCGAATCCCCAGCGCGCGGATGGCATCCAGCGTAGCCGGGTAGCTCTCGGCCGGCACGCGGATCACGATGTGACCGCGCATCAGGTCGCCGTAGTACTGGTTCAGTTCCGACTGCGAAACGTAGCCGCCGGCGCTGGCAGCCAGCGCCTCGACAGCCTTCAGGCTGGCCGCCGGGTCCTTGACGACGATGCTGACAAATGCCTGGTAAATGATCTTGCGCAGATCTTGCACAATTTCACCCTGGCCGATCACCACACCGGCATCACCGGCAGCCGACTCCTCAGCGAAATCCATCTGCGGGGCCGGCGCTTCGGCAGCCGGCGCCCCTGCCATATCGCGGACGACTGTCTGCGATTCAGGGGCCGGCGCGGCGCACCCGGCCAGGGCAGCCAAGATCGTCGCGACCAGTAACATATAGGTGACTCGTCTCATTTCAATGCTCCTCCGAAACCATTACTTGTGGGCAAAGACGGGAGCACGCAACAGCTCCCACAGATTCCACGAAACCAACCCCTCGATTGTTCAGGCAGATTCAGCGCGCGGCGGGCCGATTTCTGCCCTACCAGCCGTAGGCAATACGGGCGATGAGGCGTTCGGGCAGGTCTGCCGCGCGCATCGCGGCCTGGGTCATCTCGATATCGTAGCGCACGCGGCGGAAGCGCATCACTTCCTGCTCGGTGTCGAGGAGCAGATAGGCCGCGCGCGCGTCGTTGTCGCGCGGCTGCCCCACGCTGCCGGGGTTGACAATCAGACGATGCTCGCCCAGCAGGCTGATGTCGAGGTCGGCGACAGGCAGGTGGCCGGTGCAGCTCATCCGGCGCGTCTTGGCATCCAGGGCGAGGCGAAAGAGCAGCGGGACATGGGTATGTCCCACGAGGCAATACGGGGTGTCGAAGAAGTCGAAGTTTTCCCTCGCGAGGCGGGTACTGGTGATATATTCCCAGATCGGATGGCGCGGGCTGGCGTGAGTCACAGTGAACTTCGCATGTTCCTGCGGGACCGACGGCAGGCTGCGCAGATACTCGAAACTGTGCGAGTCCAGATTCTCCTGGGTCCACAGCACCATCTTGCGGGCCTCAGGGTTGAAGTCGTCGATATCCAGCTCACCCAAAGCGGCCCAATCATGGTTGCCTGCCACACGCACATGGTCGGGCGCAGCCGCTTCCAGGCGCTGGATACACTCGTTGGGGTACGGCCCGTAGCCGACAATGTCGCCCAACGACCAGATCGCATCGAATCCGCGCTGGTCGCCCCAGACAAACGCTGAGGCATCGGCCAGCACCTCTTCCAGCGCTGCGAGGTTGGCGTGCACATCGGAAATGACAAGGATTCGCATACAACGCAATATACCACCAGCGAATTGTGAATCGCAAATACAAAACGCCGCCATCCACGCTCGCCGATTGGCGATGACCGCACGCAAATGTATAATCGGTGGCAGCACCAACCATGACTACCCTTGTATCACACAGCACAGAAGAGACCGAATTGATCGGCGAAGCGCTGGGCCGTCTTTTGCAGCCTGGCGATGTGGTCGCGCTGAGCGGCGATCTGGGCGCGGGCAAGACCTGCCTGACGCGCGGCATTGCGCGCGGGCTGGGCATCACTGATCCCGTCACCAGCCCGACCTTCATCCTGGTCGCCGAGTACGCCACTGCCCGCGGCTTCCAGCTCTACCACGCCGACTGCTACCGGCTGGGCGATGCGGCGGCGGCAGAAGCTGAAAGCATCGGCCTGGATGAGATGATGGAGGGGCCAGGGGTCGCCGTCGTCGAGTGGGCCGAACGGATCGAGCGTCTGTTGCCCGATGAGACCCTGCGCATCGAACTGGTCGCAACCGATGACCTGGAGCGCAGCATGGTCATCAGCGCCGACGGACCACGCGCGCGCGCTGATGACAACGCTGGCGCAAGCCGCCGCAGGAGCTTGAACAGCATGCTGCTAGCCCTCGACACCGCCACCCGCCAGAGCGGCATCGCTCTGCTTGACGACCAGAACTCTGGTCGCCGAGCTGAACTGGACATCCATCGACAGCCAGACCGTCGAACTGCTGCCGCGGCTGAGCCAGATTCTGGCGTGGCACGGACTGTCGCCCGGCGATATACAGTCGGTGGCAGTCAGCCTGGGGCCGGGGTCGTTCACCGGTCTGCGGATTGCGCTGAGCATCGCCAAGGGAATGGCAGTCGCCCACGGGACGTCGCTGCTGGGCGTGCCGACGCTGGACGCCAGCGCGCTGCCCTTTGTGGCGTCAGGCAGACAGGTGGTTGCAGTCGCGCCCGCCGGCCGCGGCCGCGTTTACTGGGCAAGCTACAGCGCGACGCCGGACAACGCACGTCACATTCCAGTTCCCTTCGGGACTTGGCAAGGCTGGCGCAGCGATTACCGGCTGAGCGACGTTCAGGCGCTGGCTGACGCGCTGAGGGAGCCGGCCCTGCTGGTCGGCGAGATACCACTGAAGCTACACGAAATCCTTAAAACGCTGCTGGCCGGCCGGGTTGATCTGCCGGAACCGGCAGTGAGCGGGCGGCGGGCGGCAGCCATTGCCGCGCTGGGCTGGTTGCGCTGGCGCGCCGGCGATCTGGACGACGCTGCCAGCCTCGCGCCAATCTACCTGCAAGAACCGTGAGCCGACCACAGTTAACCATCCGCCCGATGCGGGAAGTGGACCTGCCACAGGTGCTGGCCATCGAGGAGGCGGTGTTTCCCGGCGATCCGTGGCCGCGCAGCGCCTTTTCGCGCCAGTTGGATAACCCACTGGCGCAATTCATCGTCCT
Source organism: uncultured Chloroflexia bacterium (assembly GCA_963707275.1). Classification (GTDB taxonomy): domain Bacteria; phylum Chloroflexota; class Anaerolineae; order JAAEKA01; family JAAEKA01; genus JACKBK01. The sequence continues at coordinate 151,817 of CAVPPH010000009.1, read as the reverse complement.
GACGCTGCACGACGAGCCGGAGAAAGCCGCGATGCGCGGGTCGCCGGGCAAGGTGCTGGGCTATGCAGGCACCTGGATCATCGTTGACGAAGCCCACCTGATGAACATCGCGGTGATGCACGCGTTTCAGGGCAAGGGGCTGGGAGAACTGCTGCTGCTGTATGTTCTGGACAGTATGCGCAAACTGGGGGCCGCGACCTGCACGCTGGAGGTCCGTCCCAGCAACGTCCGCGCGCAACGGCTGTATAAGCGCCTGGGGTTCAGCGTCGCAGGTCGGCGCAAGCGTTACTATGTGGACGACGGCGAGGACGCTTTGATCATGACTACCGAGAACCTGACGACGCTGCACCCGCTGCATCGACGGCAGTTCGACTCTGCCTGCCTGCGATTGAGCCAAACCTACGATCTGGGGGAACTCTGGACAAGGCACGGATAACCGCCGCTCCCAGGAATTCGAAATTCCTGGCTGAACGCACAAATCGGCCTCAGCCGCTGAGACCATCGCTTCCCAGGCCCTGCCCTGTTGAGCCGGGTAATGAGAGGCCTTTGTAGTCTCAGACAGTGGACACCCGCATGTGCGCAGCAGGTGCACGTGTTCGATCCACTGGGGCCTATCATCCGGCTGTGCATACATCCATTGGAAATACACTGGATCGCGCGATTTTGGCTTGACAACGACTCCTACCTGTGTTAGAATTGGAACCGGTTCCACAGACGCCATTGTCTCACAAGTTCGACGGAGAACGCCCCAGTGCCGGTTACGATTTACGATGTGGCCAAGGAGGCTGGCGTGGGTGTTGGCACGGTTTCCCGTGTCGTCAACAACAACCCGCGTGTCAGCAGCGAGACCCGACAACGAGTTCTTGCAGGTCATCGAAAGACTGAACTTTCATCCGAGTCCCATCGCGCAACGTCTTTCCCTCCGCAAAACTCTGTCCATTGGCGTCCTGGCAGTCTACTTCACCCGTCCTTCTGTAGTTGAGCGGCTGCGCGGCATCGAATCTGTGATTGCCGACAGCGAATATGATCTGATGGTCTACAACGTAGAGACCCCCTCCCGCCGCGATGAGTGCTTCCGTAGCACAGCCTCGGCTAACCGCGTCGACGGTCTGATCGTGATCTCGCTGACGCCGGCGGATGAGGACGTGGATCGCTGGGCCACCGCCGGCGTGCCGGTCGTACTGGTAGACACCTCGCACCCGACGCTCCCCTGCATCATCGTTGACGACATCAGCGGCGGGTACCAGGCGACCGAACACTTGATCAAGCTTGGGCACACTGACATCGGGTTCATCGGCGACCCAATCCACACAGCTTTCAACTTCCGCTCCAGCCGCAATCGCTATGAAGGTATGTGTCGCGCGTTGAAGGATCACGGCATCGTGTTCAATCCTGAGTTCTATCAGGCGGGCGAGCACGGGCGCGAGTCGGCCCGCCTCCTGGCCCACCGGCTGCTGGATCTGGAAGAGCCACCCACCGCGATCTTTGCCGCCAGCGACACCCAGGCGTTCGGGGTGCTGCAAGCCGCCAAGGAGCGCGGCATCCAGGTTCCCCAGCAGTTGTCGGTGATCGGCTATGACGACGTGGAAATGGCCGAATTTCTCAACCTGACCACGGTCCACCAGCCGCTCTTCGACTCTGGCCTGCGTAGCGTCGATCTGCTGCTTCAGAGCATTGACGGCTCCGAACCGTCTGTGACACCAGAACCGGTGCGGCAGCAATTGCCGGTGCATGTGTTGGAACGCAACACCACCGCCCGGCCGATCCATTTAGCACAACTTTAGCCAGCACGACACACCCATGCACATCGCATTTCTCAACCCACAGGGCAACTTTGATCCCGCCGATAGTCACTGGACACAGCATCCAGACTTCGGCGGCCAGTTGGTTTATGTCAAAGAAACCGCGCTGGCCATGGCGGCCCAGGGCCACCAAATCGACATCGTTACCCGGCGCATCATCGATCCCGCCTGGCCGCAGTTCGCCGCCATGATCGACAGCTACGCGGGACACCCCAACGTACGGATCGTTCGCATCGCCTGCGGCGGCGACGCGTTCCTGGCCAAAGAAGAGTTGTGGCCGTATCTTGTGCGGGAATGGGTGCCCAACATCGAGGCGTTTTACTACAACGAGGGCCGGTTACCAGATGGCATGACGACCCACTACGGCGACGGCGGGCTGGTGGGCGCACTGCTGGAAGCGCGTACTGGCATCCCGTTCACGTTCACCGGCCATTCGCTGGGCGCACAGAAGCTGGACAAGCTGCTGGGCGAGGCTTCGGAGGATCTGAGCGACGAGGCGTTGGCGCCGCTAAACCAGCGCTTCCATTTTGCGCAGCGACTGGCGGGCGAGCGGCTGGCCATGAACCGGGCCGGCAAGGTCATCACCAGTACGCGCGAGGAGCGCTTCGAGCAGTACGGCCACCCGGCCTATCGCGCGGCCGTCGATCCAGACGACGATAGCAAGTTTGCCGTGATCCCGCCCGGCGTCAACCTTTCCGTGTTCGACGCTACCAGCCGCAACGACCGCGAGGAAGCAACCGCCGCATTTCTGGAGACGGTCATCGCGCGTGATATCGACGCAGGGCGGCGCGATCTGCCGATCATCCTGCTCTCCAGCCGGGTTGATCACAAGAAAAACCACATCGCCCTGCTGCGGGCCTTTGCGGAGCATCCTGAGTTGCAGGCGCGGGCCAACGTCGGCATCGTCGTGCGCGGCGCGGACAACGCGCTTCTCGAAACGCGACCGCTTCACCGGCGAGGCGCGCGAGTTGCTGGACCAGATGGCCGCCCTGTGCGACGAGGCTGGTCTATGGGGCAAGGTGTCTGCCTTTCCGCTGGAAGGCCAGGCGGAGCTGGCGGCAGCCTACCGCTACCTGACCGGACGCCACAGCCTGTTTTGCCTGCCGGCCTTCCACGAGCCTTTTGGCCTGGCGCCGCTGGAGGCAATGGCTGCCGGGCTGCCGGCCGTGGTCACCAGAAACGGCGGCCCCAGCGAGAGCCTGTTCGAGAACGGCGTGGCTTTTGGCGTGCTGATCGATCCCGCTGACCCGGACGACGTTGCCAGGGGCGTGATGCAGGTCGTCGAAAGCCCTAGGGCCTGGCAGCGTTATTCCGAGGCAGGACGCGGCCGCGTGCTGGACCGCTACACCTGGGACCGGACTGCGGCCGGCTACGCGACGGCGCTGGAAGAGATCATCGCAAGCCGGCCAGCAGACCGGACCGATCAGCGGCTGCCGATCCCGCCTTATTTCATGCAGCCCGACCCGGCGAACGACTTCACGACTGCCGACCTGGCTGCCATTTACACGGGTCAGATGTAACATGGATCTGCGTATCCCGTCAGGCGACATCGACCTGCTGGCCATCGGCGAAGTCCTGATCGACTTCATCTCCGAGGAAGACGTGCCGTCGCTGGGCGAGGCCGAGACCTTTCGCCGCTATCAGGGCGGCTCGCCGGGCAACATCGCCGGCAACGTGGCGCGGCTGGGCGGCGCCTCGGCCATCATCGCCAAGACCGGCATCGGCGCGTTCGGCAAGTTTTGCAAGGCTGAACTCAAGCGCGTCGGCGTCATCACCGACTATCTGGTGATGGATCACCGGGTGCACACATCCGTTGTGTTCGTATCGCGCACCACCGGCACGCCCGACTTCGAGGCGTTTCGCGCCGGCGACGCCGAGCTGATGCCCGACGAGGTGTCCGAGGAAGCGATCCTGCGCAGCCGCATGGTACACGCATCGACCTTTGCACTCAGCCGCCAGCCGTGCCGCGACGCCGTTATGCACGCCTTTGAGCTGGCCCGGCAGCACGGCAAGCTGATCTCGCTGGACCCGAACTACAGCCCGCGGGTGTGGCCGGATCAGCGTGAGGCCATGGCGGCACTGCAGGAGTTGTACGCCCTGGCGACGGTCACCAAACCGTCACTGGACGACGCCAGCCGGCTGTTCGGCGAGGGCTTGCAGCCAGAAGCTTACATCGAACGTTTCCATGCCTGGGGCCCGCGGCTGGTGATCCTCACCATGGGAAAGAACGGCGTGATCGTCTCGCAAGAGGGTTACTTAACTCACATCCCTGCGCTGCCCGTGCAGGTTGTCGACGCTACCGGCGCCGGCGATGCCTTCTGGGCAGGGTATGTTGTCAGCTTGCTGGATGGGCACGATCCCGTCTTCTGCGCCCACGTTGCACAAGCAGTGGTAGCGCAGAAGCTGCAGCGGGTCGGTCCACTGCCAAGCTCTGTCGATCGTCAGGCGCTCTATCACCAAACAAAGCAGACGCTGCGCCCGACAGCACCAGTCTGAGCTTCAACGACAGACGTGTTCAGCTTTAGAAAGGAGGCTTGCAGCATAGATCACTTCGGCGTAATGCCCACAACAGTCGATGAAACGTTCGTGTTCAATTTGAAACTCCACGGAGGAGACACCTACCAATGAAGAGACACTTTTTTGTACTGCTCACCCTCGCCCTGCTGGCCAGCATGCTGCTGGCTGCCTGCGGCGGCGGTGCGGACGAACCAACCGCTGCTCCCACAACAGCTCCGGCCGAGCAGCCGACCACAGCGCCTGCCGAAGCGCCCACCGCGGCCCCGGCCGAGCAGCCGACCACAGCGCCTGCCGAAACCGGCGGCGACATGATGTCGGTCGGCGCGAGCGCTGAAGGCGCCGCCTCGGTCGGTCTGACCTGTCTCGCAGACGCCTACAACGGCAATATGCAGGGGACTGTCGTGTCAATGACCGGCCCGTTCACCGACGAGGACCAGGTCAAGTTCGAGAGCTCGGTGGCAGCGTTCGAAGCAGCGACCGGCATCGACATCCAGTACGAGGGATCCAAAGAGTTCGAGGCCAGCATCGGCGTCCGCATGGATGCCGGCGATGCGCCTGACATCGTGGACTTCCCGCAGCCCGGCCTGATGGCAACCTTCGCCAAGCAGGGCAAGATCATTCCCACCACTGACCAGGTGCCTGATAGCTGGCTGGCGCAGAACTACCTCCAGTCCTGGCGCGACATGGGCACGGTCGATGGCACCGAATACGGCGTCTGGCACCGCTTCAACGCCAAGTCGTTGGTCTGGTATCCCAAGAAGGCTTTCGAGGCCGCTGGCTACGCAGTTCCCACCACCTGGGAAGAGCTGAAGGCCCTCGAAGACCAGATCGTCTCCGACGGCGACACCCCGTGGTGCGTCGGCATCGAGTTTGGCGCTGCCACCGGCTGGCCCGCCACCGACTGGACCGAGGAGTTCATGCTGCGCACCACCTCCCTGGAGAACTACGACGCCTGGGTCGCCGGCACGCTGCCCTTCTCCTCGCCTGAGGTCAAGAACGCCATCGAGACCTTCGCCGACACCTGGAACAACAGCGACATGGTCTACGGCGGCACGCCGGCCATCGTCACCACCTTCTTCGGCGACTCCCCGACGCCGATGTTCGAAGATCCGCCCGGCTGCTGGATGCACAAGCAGGGCAACTTCATCACCTCCTTCTTCCCCGAAGGCGTCCAGTACGGTGAGGACTACGGCGTCTTCTACCTGCCTGGCGTCGATGAAGCCTACGGCAGCCCCTTCCTGGTGGCCGGCGACGTCATGGCCGCCACCGAGGACCGGCCTGAAGTGTGCGCGACGATGCAGTTCTTCTCGACCGGCGAAGGCGTTCGCGGCTGGCTGGCAGCCGGCGGTGCGCTGGGCATGCAGAAGGACATCGATCTCGCCTGGTACGGCAGCCCGCTGGAAGCCGACCTCGCCGGTCTCGTGGCTGGCGCGACCAGCGTCCGCTTCGACGGCTCCGACCTGATGCCCGGCGCAGTTGGCTCCGGCTCCTTCTGGAAGGGCATGACTGACTACTTCTCCGGCGCGGCCGACCTGGACACCGTCCTGGCCGAGATCGACGCCTCCTGGCCGAAAGATGCTACCAGCGTCAGCGGCACGGGCGCGGCAGCACCTGCTGGCGAGTCGGTCGGCGCGAGCGCTGAAGGCGCCGCATCGGCGGGTCTGACCGAGTTGGCAGCAGCCTACAACGGCGATTACAGCGGCACCGTGGTATCGATGACCGGCCCGTTCACCGACGAGGACGCGGTCAAGTTCGAGAGCTCGGTAGCAGCGTTCGAGGAAGCGACCGGCATCGACATCCAGTACGAGGGATCCAAAGAGTTCGAGGCCAGCATCGGCGTCCGCATGGATGCCGGCGATGCGCCTGACATCGTGGACTTCCCGCAGCCTGGCCTGATGGCAACCTTCGCCAAGCAGGGCAAGATCATTCCCACCGCCGACCAGGTGCCTGACAGCTGGCTGACACAGAACTACCTCCAGTCCTGGCGCGACATGGGCACGATCGATGGCACCGAATACGGCGTCTGGCACCGCTTCAACGGTAAATCGCTGGTCTGGTATCCCAAGAGCCGCCTTCGAGGCCGCCGGCTACGAAGTTCCCACCACCTGGGAAGAGCTGAAGACCCTCGAAGACCAGATCGTCTCCGACGGCGACACCCCGTGGTGCGTCGGCATCGAGTTTGGCGCTGCCACCGGCTGGCCCGCCACCGACTGGACCGAGGAGTTCATGCTGCGCACCACCTCCCTGGAGAACTACGACGCCTGGGTCGCTGGCACGCTGCCTTTCTCCTCGCCTGAGGTCAAGAACGCCATCGAGACCTTCGCCGACATCTGGAACAACAGCGACATGGTCTACGGCGGCACGCCGGCCATCGTCACCACCTTCTTCGGCGACTCCCCGACGCCGATGTTCGAAGATCCGCCCGGCTGCTGGATGCACAAGCAGGGCAACTTCATCACCTCCTTCTTCCCCGAAGGCAGCGAGTACGGTGTGGACTATGGCGTCTTCTACCTGCCTGGCGTCGATGAAGCCTACGGCAGCCCCTTCCTGGTGGCCGGCGACGTCATGGCCGCCACCGAGGACCGGCCTGAAGTGCGCGCCGTCATGCAGTTCTTCTCGACCGGCGAGGGCATCCGCGGCTGGCTGGCAGCCGGCGGCGCGCTGGGCATGCAGAAGGACATCGATCTTTCCTGGTACGGCAGCCCGCTGGAAGCCGACCTCGCCGGCCTCGTGGCTGACGCCACCAGCGTCCGCTTCGACGGCTCCGACCTGATGCCCGGCGCAGTTGGCTCCGGCTCCTTCTGGAAGGGCATGACTGACTACTTCTCCGGCGCGGCCGACCTGGACACCGTCCTGGCCGAGATCGACGCCTCCTGGCCGCAGCAGTAAGCTTAAGCCACATATAGAGAGGGTAGCCCCGGCCGGGGCTACCCTCTTTTGTAATCTGCCATGAAGTTGTCACGCGGTGGAGAATAGTCTGATGATCTGCAAGGGCCTGGTACGAGCACCGTATTAAAGAGGCCCCCCCTGAGCGACATAACCAGGAGAGACAACAATGGAACAAGTCACCGAACCTACCGAGAAACACCGTCCGGTGGGGGACAAAGAGGTGAAAACCCGCGGAACGCTGGACTGGCTGGTCACCAACACAGTTCGCATTCTGATTTCCCTCTTCGTCCCGATTGTCACCTTCATCGGACTCTACCTCGGTTTCATCTTCCTGCGCGACAGCAACGCGCCCAAAGGAGTGGTTGCCATCGTCGCGATCATCTGGGGCGTGGGAGGTGTAGCCGCACTCTATCTCGTGTCCAACTGGATGGTCGAGAAGCTGGGCGACGAATGGCGAGCGAAGATACAGCCGTTTGTCTTCGTCGGGCCAGCCGTGGCAATCCTGATCGTCTACTTGCTTTACCCGACAATTGCGACGTTTCGGTTGAGCCTCTTTGACCGCAACGGCGAGATCTTCGTCGGCCTGCAAAACTATGTTGAGATCTTTACCAATCGCAGCATGTTCGTCGCGTTCCGCAACAACATTCTGCTCTGGATACCGTTCGGCGCACTGTTCACCGTGGTGCTGGGCCTGCTGATTGCCGTGTTGGCGGATCGCAGCAAGTATGAGCGCACTGCTAAGGCGCTGATCTTCATGCCGATGGCCATCTCTATGGTCGGCGCGGCGGTCATCTGGAACATGATCTACGACATCAACCCCAACGTCGGCGTGCTGAACTGGCTATATACCAACATCACCGGCAACAATCCGCAGGCATGGACAGCCGCCAACCAACCGCTGGAACAACCTCTTCCTGATCGTGGTCATGATCTGGCTACAGACCGGCTTCGCAATGGTGCTCTTCTCGGCGGCGATCAAGGGCATTCCATCGGACATCACCGAAGCGGCCCGCGTGGACGGCGCCACCGAGGTGCAGGTCTTCTTCCGCATCATGATCCCCTATATCAGCGGCACGATCATCACCGTCACGACCACAGTGTTGATCTTCACGCTGAAGATCTTCGATGTCGTCCAGGTCATGACGGGCGGCCAGTTTGACACACAGGTGATCGCTACCCAGTTCTACCGGGAGTACTTCACCTCACGCAACTCGGGCCTGGCAACGGCCATCGCCATCGTGTTGCTCATCACCGTGATCCCGGTGATGATCTACAACCTGAAGCAGTTCCGCGAAACGGAGGCGTTCTGATGACCGCACAAACCGCAACCAAGAAGAAACGCAAAGTCTCCTGGGGCGCGATCTTTGTCAACGTCGCGTTGGTCCTGATCGTGCTGGTCTGGTCGATCCCGACGTTTGGCCTGCTCGTCTCCTCGTTTCGCACCCGCTTTGACATCCAGACCTCTGGCTGGTGGACCATCTTCCCGCACCAGGAGTGGGTGACAGTCACCGAGATTCCAACCGGGAGCTGATCTCGATCGCGACGGCGTGATGACCTTTGAGGGCGTCAGCGGAACGTTCGAGGAACTGCGCGCCGGCATCGCATCCGGCGACGTCCGCGTCACCTGGATCGGCAACAAGCGCATCGGCAAGGTGGTGGTTCAGGAACAGCAGTGGACGAGAGGCAACCACGACTTCACCCTGGAGAACTACCAGACAGGTGCTGGGAGGCAAGACCTTCCAGATCAAACAACCAGACGGCTCAACGCTCACTGTTCAGGGCGACAACTTCGTCAACGCGTTCCTGAACAGCCTCATCGTGTCGATACCAGCGACGCTGATACCGATCCTGATCGCCGCGTTTGCCGCCTATGGATTCGCGTGGATGAAGTTCCCCGGCCGGCAAGGTGTTGTTCATCATGGTGGTGGCGCTGCTGGTCGTGCCATTACAGATCGCGCTGGTGCCGATCCTGAAGCTCTACGTGGGGCTGGACCTTAACGGCACCTTCCTGGGCATCTGGCTGGCGCATACCGGCTTTGGCCTGCCGCTGGCCGTCCTATCTGTTGTTCAATTACATCAGCACCCTGCCGCGCGAGATTCTGGAGTCGGCCTTCATCGATGGCGCCTCGCACTTCACCATCTTCATGCGCCTGGTGCTGCCGCTGTCGGTGCCGGCGCTGGCGTCGTTCGCCATCTTCCAGTTCCTCTGGGTCTGGAACGACTACCTGATCGCCCTGATCTTCATCGGGTCGAAGCCCGATGTGCAGGTGCTGACGCAGCGTATCGCCGAAATGGTCGGCTCGCGCGGCAACGACTGGCAGGTCCTGACCGCGGGCGCCTTCATCTCGATGCTCGTGCCGCTGATCGTCTTCTTCAGCCTGCAGCGCTTCTTCGTGCGCGGTCTGATGGCCGGATCGGTCAAGGGATAAGGAGCAGACCATGAGTACGACTATCAGTATCGTCATCTTCAACACTGAGGACGAAGCCAACGCAGCCATCAAACGGATGCAAAAGGCCGAGAAGGACCATCTGATCGAAGTCGAAGACGCTGTCCTAGTCACCAAGAACCAGGAAGGCAAGGTCCACGTCAAGGAATACAAGGACTTCACCACCCGGCGCGGCGCAATTGCCGGCGGCGCGATCGGCATCGTGGTCGGCGCAGTGCTGGGCGGACCGGTCGGCGCGGCGATTGCGGCCGGAGCTGGTGGGCGGTGTTGCCGGCGCGTTCGTCGGCAAGGCCGCCGACTTCGGCATTTCCAAGGAGAGGATCGAGTTGGTTGGCGAGTCGCCTCGATGCCGGCAAGGCAGCCGTGTTCGGCAAGATCAAGACCGAACATATGGATCTCCTCCGATCCTCGATTCAGCAAGGCCCCGGCGAGTTGCTGGAATTCGAGATCACCGAGGAAGCCGAAGCCGACATGGACGAGTTCTACAGCAGCTACGTCGGCCACGCCAACGAGTAACTGCATATCTTCGACAGTTGACAACGGGCCAGCCGTACACGGCTGGCCCGTTCAGTTGGTAGTAGGCGCTTCAGCGCCCTCAAACGGCGCTGAAGCGCCTACTACCAACTGTTTCCGCCGCCACGGTGACCGCTGCATTTTGCGGCGCGCAGCGGTCGTGCTATAATCCTCGCCAGCTAACTCGGAGGCAAACAAAACGTGACATCAGTTCTCTACGTCGTTCAAATCATTCTTGGCATCACGCTGATCGGTCTGGTTACTGTACAGGCAAAAGGCATGGGCGCGGGCGCCATGTTCGGCGGCGATACCAGCTTCAAAACCAGCAAGCGCGGTTTCGAGCGCACGCTCTTCAATCTGACCGTGGCTGTCAGCGCTGTCTTCTTCCTGGTCGCCTTGATCACCGTGTCGGTCGCCTAGTTTTCCATCAGCCGCACTCGCTTCTTATGCCGCGTCGCACCCTGTGTTGACGCGGCGTTGTCTGTATTAGGGATAAGCCATTGGGACGGGCAATTCGCTGGCAAGCCGTGATCGCCGTTTTGGGCATCCTGTTGCTTGCAGCCATCCTCACCACCACCGCGCGCCAGATCACAACCGTTGCTGCACCCGCCAAAGGCGGGGTGTATCGCGAAGCAGTTGTAGGTCTGCCGCGCAACATCAATCCACTGTTCAGCTTCGCCAACGACCTGGACCGGGATCTGACCGGCGTGATCTTCCAGGGACTTGTCGCGCTCAACGAACGCGGCGAACCGGTTCCGGCACTGGCGGGGAGCTGGGAGATCAGCCCCGACCAGACCGAATACACCTTCAAGCTGCGCAGCGATGCCCGCTGGCACGATGGCGCACCCTTCACGGCTGACGACGTGATCTTCACCGTAGGCGTGCTCCAATCGCAGGAATTTGCGCAGGCCGGCCAGCCGGCGTCTACCTACCTGTCACAGCTCTGGAGCAGTGTCACCGCCGAGAAGGTGGACGAGACAACGGTCCGCTTCCGCCTGCAGCAGCCGCTGGCCTCCTTCCTGTCGGAAAACACCATCGGCATGTTGCCTGAGCATCTCTGGAAGAACGTGGCGGTGGCCGACATGCCTCAGTCGATGCTGAACCTGGAGCCGGTGGGCACCGGCCCGTGGCGGCTGAGCGAGATCAACGCGTTGGGCGCGCGGCTTGAGCCAAGCCCTTACTGGAACGGCGTTGCACCGCTACTGGACGGGATGGAGTTTCGCTTCTACCCGGACTACGCCAGTGCGTTCGCCGCATTTCAGGCCGGCGAAGTGGACGGGGTCAGCCGCATCCTGCCGCAAGACCTGCCCGCCGCCCAGGCCAGCGATACGATGGAGGTCCTGTCCGCGCCCCTGGCCAACGAAACGCTGCTCTTCTTCAACCTCACCGATCCCAATGTCGCCTTCCTGGCTGAAAAGCCGGTGCGGCAGGCGCTGGGACTGGCGCTGGACGTGCCATCGCTGCTGGAAACCGTCGTCAACGGCCAGGCCATCCCGGCTGACGGGCCGATCATGCCGGGCACATGGGCCTACGCCGCGCCGCCTCGCCCGGCCACCGACGTCGCCCAGGCCAACGAATTGCTCACCGAGGCGGGCTGGGTGGACAGCGATGGCGACGGCGTGCGCGACCGGGGCGATTTCAGTCTTTCCTTCACGCTGCTAGGGGACGATCCCGTCCTGCTGACCGCACTGGCAGAACAGTGGAAGGCCATCGGCGTGTGGGCCAAACCGCAGGAGGTCAACCTGGTCAGCCTGGCCACCGATCACCTGAGCCAGCGCAATTTTCAGGCCGCCATTACCCACTGGCAACTGGCCGGCGACCCTGATCCCTACCCCATCTGGCACTCGACGCAGATCACCAACGGGCAGAACTACACCGGCTGGAGCAATCGCCGCGGCAGATGAGCTGATGGAGGAAGGTCGCTCGACCACCGACCAGGGGCGCCGAATCCAGCTCTACACCGAGTTCCAGCGGCTGTTTGCCGATGAACTGCCGGCTCTGCCGCTATATTTCGAGGTCTACAACTACGGCGTCAGTGACGCCGTCCACGACGTGACGGTGGGCCGGTTGAACGAACCGTGGGAACGCTTCCGCACGGCGGACCGCTGGTATATGCTGACAGACCAGATGCCAGCCAGCGATGGTCAATGAACCTGTGAAACTGGTTTGACAAAGCAGACCGTGAATGGTAGAATTGCATTCATCAAGCCGAAGTGGCGGAACTGGCAGACGCGCTACGTTCAGGGCGTAGTGAGCATTAGCTCGTGTGGGTTCAAATCCCTCCTTCGGCACCAGAAGATCAACGTAGAAGTCCCAGATGACAGTCATCTGGGACTTGCCATCTCAGGGTTAACGCTGCGCGGAGGGACCTGTGCCCAAGAAACCAGCCCGCCTCCATCTCAATCCCCTGCAAGTCGCCGTCGCCGTGGTGATAGTCTTCGTGACGCTGTTCATGTTTGGCTACACCAATCGGGTGATCAAGGCGCGCGAGCTACAGGCTGAGGTGGACATGTGGCAGAACGAGGTCAAGCTCGCTCAGCAACAGGTTGAGCGCAATCGCGACTACCGCGAGTACGTCAAGACCGACCAGTACGTCATCGAACGAGCGCATCGCGACCTGGGCTGGGGCTTTCCCAACGAGGTTGCAGTCTGGGTGATCGGACGCAACGATGACCCGCTGGTCGCCAATGCGCCGGCGCCGGTCGAGCCAGCGCCCTACTGGCAACAGTGGCAGCAGCGATTCTTCGGCCCCCAGTAGTTTGACTCGCTCGTGAAACTGCGTATAATAGCTTGAAGTGATGCGGGGTGGAGCAGTGGCAGCTCGTCGGGCTCATAACCCGAAGGCCGCAGGTTCGAGTCCTGCCCCCGCTACCTAAAGATGGCTGACAGGCTCCCTGTCAGCCATCTGCATATGGCGACGTAGCTCAGGCGGCCAGAGCGAGGGACTTCATAATCTCTAGGTCGGTGGTTCGAGCCCACCCGTCGCCACACTGATCGAAGATCCGGCTTCCTGTGGAAGCCGGCTTTGTTTTTTTGGGATATCCAACTGGGAAGCTCAGCCGCCACGGTCGCGCCAGCGCCATGGTCGGACTGCCAGCAGGTTGATCACCGGTCCCTGGCGCTGGACGCGCCCCTGCACGGCCAGCAGCGGTGAGTGACGCCAGATGCGCCGGTATCTGGCGACGATATCCGGCGCGACGATGATGTTCATCATGCTGAACTCGTCCTCCAGCGTGACGAACATAAAACCTTTGGCAGTCGGCGGCGACTGGATGACCGTTACCTGCCCGGCTACCCAGACCAGCGCGCCCTCGCGGCACTGTGCCAGGTCACGGCTGCTCAACATGCCGGCCTTGCGCACAGCCTCGCGGTGAAACGTCATCACATGCTCGCCGGCTGACACGCCCATGACGCGCAGTTCGCCGGCCATGGCCTCCAACGGCTGCAAGGGCGGCAGTTCCTCAGGCGCAGGCTCCGGTCTCTCCCCAACCAACAGCGTCTCCTCCTCATAATGCAGCAAGCCAAGCTGCCAAAGCAACCCCCGCCTCCCCTCTCCCTCTCGCCCTCTCGCCCTCTCCTCTGATCCTTTCCTTCCTTTCCCTTCTCCTCCCCTGTTCTCAACCTCGTCCAACGCCCCCGCCACGATCAAATTCTCGACCAGCAAGCGCGGCAGCCGGGTGCGCCGGCAGAAATCCAGCAGCGACGTAAACGGACGATCCGCGCGGGCAGCAACGATGCGCTCGGCGCCGATCTCGCCCAGTCTCTTGACCATCGCCAGGCCGATACGGATGCTCCGGTCTTCCGGTACGTAGTGCACTGCGCTTTCGTTGACATCGGCCGGCAGGATCGCGATCCCGTGGTGGCGGGCGTCGTTGACCAGCACCGCACTGGCTCCAAAACCCCATGGGCTGGTTGTTGAGCAGTGCGACGTAGAAAGGCACAGGATGGGTGCGCTTCAGCCAGGCCGACTGGTAGACGATGACGGCGAACGCGGCTGCATGGCTCTTGGCAAAGGAGTAACTGCCGAAGGCTTCCAGTTGCCGAAACACTTGCTCGGCCACGGCCGTGGACACGCCCCGCTGCGTTGCGCCCGCCACAAACACCTGCTGCAGGCGCGCCATCTCCGCGTCGCCATCCTTGCGGCCCAGCGCCCGGCGCAACAGCTCACCTTGACCGCCGCTGAAGCCGGCCAGCGCCTGCGCCACCTTCAGCACCTGCTCCTGGAAGATAACCACACCCAGCGTGTCGCGCAGGGCTGGCTCCAGCGAAGGGTGCAGATAGGTGACCGGCTCCTCGCCCAGCCGCCGCCGCAGGTAGGGATGCACCATGCCAGCCTGGACCGGACCCGGGCGGATCAGACTGATCTCCACCACCAGGTCGGCAAAGTTGCGTGGCCGCATCCGGGGCAGCAACTGCGCCTGCGCGCGCGACTCGACCTGAAACACCCCCACCGTGTCACCCTGCGACAGCATCGCATACACCGCCGGATCGTCGAACGTCAGCCGGTCCAGTTCAACTCTCACTCTCTCTCCGCCCCCCTCTCTCCCCCTCTCCCCCTTCTTTCCCTCATTTCCCTCTTTTCCTTCCTCTGCTTCCTCCCCGATCCACCCCACCGTCTCCTCCAATACCGACAGCATCCGCAGCCCAAGCACGTCGATCTTGACCAGACCTCGCGTCCTCCAGCGACTCCTTGTCCCACTGCACCACCGTGCGCGCGTCCATGCTGGCCGGTTCCAGCGGCGCGATCTCAGACAGCGGCCGCCGGCTGACCACAAACCCGCCGTTGTGAATCCCCAAATGGCGCGGCAGCCCCATGATCTCCTGACACAGATGCAGCAACAATTGCCACGTGCGGCGGTCGAGCGGGGGGTGGGGGGTGGGGGGTAGGGACTGGGGATTGGGGATTGGGGGCTGGGGGCTGGGTTGGGAAATTGGTGAATGGTGAATGGTGGATGGTGAATGGTTAGTTTTGGACACACTGACAACACCAGCATTGTTTCCTTTCCTTCCTTTCCCTTCCTCTCCCTCTCTCCCCCTCTCCTTCCCCCCTCCACCCCACAACTCCCCCCACGCCTCTGCCAGCCCGCGGCGGTCAGCGGCATTGGCCAGCGCGTCGATCAGGTCGGACGGGAAGTCCAGCGTCTTGGCCACGTCGCGCACAGCGCTGCGCTGGCGGTAGGTGACGAAGGTGCAGGCCATCGCAGCATGCTCGCGGCCATAGCGCGCGTAGATATACTGAATCACCTCCTCGCGCCGGTCGGCCTGGAAGTCGATGTCGATGTCAGGAGTCGTGGGCCGTTCGGCTGAGAGAAAACGCTCGAAGACCAGATCGTGCGCCAGCGGGTCGATGGGCGTGATGCCCAGCAGGTAGGCCACCAGCGAGTTGGCTGCCGAACCGCGTCCCTGGCAGCGGATGCCCTGCTCGCGCGCAAAACGCATGATGTCCCAGACGATCAGGAAGTAGTTGGTAAGCGTAAGCTGCTCGATGACTGCCAGCTCGTGCTGTAGCATCCGTTGCACACGTTCAGCGGGATCAGGGCCATAGCGTTCTGCCAACGCTTGCCGGCAAAGTGAGCGCAGATACTCCTGCTGTGATACTGGTCCGGTGTGAAACAGCGGCAGGTCCTGCACGCCGCGGCGCATGGTGACGTTGCAGCGTTCGGCGATCTCGACTGTCCGCCGCAGCGCATCGGGCCTGTCAGCGAAAAGGCGCGCCATCTCAGCAGCGCTCTTGAGATACGCCTCGCTGTTGCCGCGCCGCTGCATGGCGCTGGCGTCCAGCGTGGCATGGCTGCGGATCGCGGTCAGCACGTCGTGCAAGCGGTGGCCGGCCCGCTCGGCATAGTGGACGTTGTTGGTAGCCACCACCGGCGCGCCTGCCTGCTCTGCCACCCGCAGCAGCCCCTGCACCAACCGCTCATCGCCAGGCTGTAGCTGGCGCTGAAGCTCGACGAAAAAGCGATCTTTGCCGAAGAGCGATCGCAGATCCTGTGCGACCCGCAGCGCTCCGACCTCGTCCCTTGCCAGCAGATGCTGCGCCACAATGCCTTGCCGGCAGCCAGTCAGTGCGATCACCCCCGTGCTGTACTGCGCCAGATCGTCCCAAGTAGCCAGCGCCTCTCCCTTCTGGCAACGCATACGCGCCGCGGTGACGAGCTTGCTGAGGCTGGCATAGCCGGTATCATCCTCGGCAAGGAGAGTCGCGTGAAAGTGCGCCCGCCCCTCACCCCTGGCCCCTCTCCCCCCGAGGGAAAGGGGAACCGGACTACTGGCTCCCTCTCCCTGAGGGAGAGGGCTGGGGTGAGGGTGAGACCCCCTCGTAAGCGCGACTCCCCGCCGAGGCAGAACATCCTCCACCGTCATCTCCACCCCAAACACCGGCTTCACCCCCGCTTCCCTCGCGGCGCGCCAGAAGGCCACCGCACCATACAGCGCGTCGTGGTCGGTCAACGCCAGCGCGGGCATCTCCAGCGCGGCAGCGCGTGCCGCCAGCGCCTCGGGCCGGGAGACGCCGTCCAGCAGTGAGAAACAGGAGTGACAATGAAGTTCGATATACAAGAGAGTGGCAAGTGGCAGGTCGCAGGTGGCGCCTAATCGTAATCGATTCGTTCCAGGAACCAGGCGCCGGTCAGAAGATCGCGATACAGGACGCACAACAGCGCGCTGGCGGTCTCGATCTGGTAGTAGTGCCGCCAGATCTCGTCCCGCCACCACTCGTCGTGGACAATCCATTGCTCGACGATGGTCTGCACCCGTTGCCGCTGTTGCCAGCGAAAAGCGATCGGCAGCCCATCCGCAGTCTCAACATCGACGGGCGCGCCTTCCGGCCAGATTTGAGTCATGGGGAGCAGAGGTCAGAGGCCAGAAGTCGGAGAGCAGAGGTCGGAGGTCGGAAAGCAGAATGTAGAAGAGCAACCGGGTTACCTACAGCCAAACTAACGAACTATCGCACTACCGAACTACCGCACCGTCACCCTGTCACCCTGTCACGCCCGCCAGCGCGTCCTGACATAGCGCCGCGCGGCCAGCCGGTGGTCGGGCGCCACCAGCACGCCGCGCTGAAAGCAGTCTGTCCCGTAGCGCGCCTCCAGCCGGCGCAGATGCGCCTCAGCCTCCTGCTCCTGCGGGTTGTGCCACAGACTGAGCTGGTGCATCGACGGCGCGCTCAGGTCGCTCAACGTCACCGCCAGCGCCTCGACCCGGTCGCTGTAACGCAACGACCGCAGCAGCGTCTCCGCCAGCCGGCTGAGCCGGCCGGTATCAGCCGTCGCCTCGGCCAGCAAACGCTCAGCCGCCAGAAAGGCGCCATCAGCGCAGGTGACCTCGACCGACAACCGGCCCGCGCGCAGAAATGCCTGCATCCAGCCGGCTCGCCAGCCTGTTGCCACCAGTCGCGCTGCGGCCGCGACCAGCGATCTCCAGATTGTCCAGCGGCGGATCGAACTGCTGTTCCGCTGCTTCGCTGCGTTCGCTCTGGCCAGGCGCCACCAGCCGGTCGTCCTGGCCGCGCGCCAGCCGGTGCGCCCGCTGCCCTTCCCAGCCAAACTGGGCCAGCACTGCGGCCGGCGGCAGCCGGGCAAACTCTCCCAGCCGGCGCAGGCCAAACAGTTGCAAACGCCGCTGCGCCTCCTCGCCCACCGGCAGCAGCGACACGGGAAAGCCGCCCAGAAAAGCCCGCTCCGTGCCGGCCGTCAGCACCAGAATGCGGTTCAGGCCGATGCTCAGCGAGGCCGCCTCGGCGCTGAACTTGTTGACCGCCACGCCCACTGTCGCCGCCAGACGCAGTTCACGGACGATGGTCTCGCTCTGTCCCTGGCAGACCGTCATGGCTTCGGCGTCGCGTCCTTCCAGGCCGCGCAGGTCGAGATACAGCCCGCCGGGCTGCGCCTGCTCCACCGCGGGCATCTGGCCGTTCAGCAACTGAAACAGCGAAGCCGCAGCCGATCGGTAGAGATCGAGACGCGGCGGCAGGAAAGCGGCCTCGGGGCAGAGATGCTCCGCCCGGCTCAGCGCCATACCCGGCTGCACGCCCTCGGCCAGCGCCTCGCGTGAGCAGTCCAGCACGCTCGTCGCGGCGCCAGCCAGCCGCGCATCGTTGACGACAACCACCGGTTGGCCGGCCAGATGCGGTCGCTCGCGCCGTTCCACAGCCACCGGAAAGTGCGGGACCACCAGGTAGGCGACGCGGGCAGCGCTACTCGCCCTGGACGTGGACGCCGTTGAACGTGACACGGACGGTGGTCTCCTGGCCGGCCCGGCCCCAGCGGTTGCGCAGCACGGCGACCCGGGCAGTGTAGCCCGCGATGCGCGACGCCGTCGCGCTGCCACTGTTCGCGCTGCACAGACAGCCGCACGGCGGCCGTCTGGTGCAGGGCAAAGCCGGGCGGGTAGTTGGTTGGCGAATCGACCTCGCCGAAGTAAGGTGTGGTCACGAAGAGCCAGCGTCGTCGGCTTGTCGTGCAGCGCGTGGCGCAGGCGACGCAGTGCAGCCGCCTGGCCGCATCGGGCGACAACGCCGCGGTCAGCAGTTCAGCCGTCGAGTCGAACACGATCAGGCCGAACTTGCCGCCGCTGGCGAGATCGGTCGTGAGGTCCAGCGCCTGGCGGGGGCTGGCCGGCGCAGCGATGGCCAGCCGCGCCAGGTTGACATGGCAGGCAGCCGCATAGACCGGATCGAAGGTCTGCGCGAGGTCGATGTAAACGCAGGGATGGCGCTCCTGCGTGTGGGCCAGAATGTGCAGGGCCAGCGTGCGCTTGCCCGAAGTTGGCTGGCCGATCAGTTCGGAGATGTGGCCCAGAGGCAGCCCGCCGATGGCGAGGATGGAGTCGAGAGCAGTGAGGCCGGTTGGCAGGCAGGGCACAGGCGTGCTCCTGGCGGCGGGGCGAGCGCCTTTTTGCAAGGCCTGCTCGCCCCACTTGCCCTGGATTGCCTGCACGGCTGCCTCCAGGCGCTTCTTCTGGCGACGGTTGCCCATCAGAGGCTCCTGGTAACGGATTAATCAGAACGTATGTTCGATGATTATATGTACGGTTGCCTCATCGTGCAAAAGATCATGTGGCTGGCCGATGATGCCATCTGGATCACGCTGCTTGACGAAACGCCGGCTCCAGAGATTGGCTTCGGCGAATTGTCTCAACGACGGAGCCCAGGCAACGGCGATATCCATAGCGGACCGGAGTTTCTCCGACCTGCAACAGACTACACAGGCGATCTGAGTACGCTCAACGATGAGGCGACGCGAGCAGGTGTTAATCTCAAGTTGAGCTTCGTCGACGCGAACCCTCAGGCTGTGGTGAAGCCGCTGGCGGCCGTGGCAACAGATGTCAGCTACTTTCTGGGCGCCGACCCAGCCGGCTGGCAGCCCGACGTATCAGTCTATGGCGGTGTTCGCTACAAGGATTTGTATCCGGGCGTCGATCTGCTCATTGGCGGCGATCAACCCGGCGTGATCCCCTGGTCGCTACACAAGCCACCGAGTGTAGACGGAAGCTCAATACGTTTGCGCATCGAGGGCGCCGACGACGTGACCCTGGATGGTCGTATGCTGCGCATCGCCACACAGGTTGGCCCACTTGCTCTGGATCTGCCAGCGGCAGAGTTCTCGTTTCAAGTGGAAGCCCTGACCAACGACGGGCGGCGGCTCAGTTTCGAGACAGAACCAGGCGTTGTCTCGGGCAAACACATGGACGATGCATCCTGGCACGCGCCGGATGACAACCCGGCGGACCTCATCTACGGCACCTTCCTGGGTGGCAGCGGCTCCGAAGATACGTGGGGAATTGCACTAGACGAGATGGGCAGCGCTTTTGTTGCAGGCAGGACGGCGAGTTCCGACTTTCCCACTACTCCCGGCGCCTTTGATCCGAGTTTCAACGGCGACTGGGATGCCTTCGTCGTTAAGCTAAGTCCTGACGGCAGCGAACTCGCCTATGCCACGTTCTTAGGCGGAGACAACTTTGAATATGGTATGCGCATCGCTGTGGACGAAGCAGGCAATGCCTATACGACAGGTCGGACAGAATCCAACAACTTTCCCACTACGCCCGGTGCATTCGACAGAGCGTTTGGCGGAGGTACTTGTGGGGCTTCCCCCAACACCTATCCCTGCCCTGATGCCTACGCGGTCAAGCTGAACCAAACCGGCAGCAACCTGGTATATAGCACCTTCCTCGGAGGTGATAACCACGAATGGGGATTTGGTATCACGGTGGACGACACCAACAGCGCCTACGTGTCGGGTGAAACGTTGTCGGAAAACTTCCCAACCACATCAGGCGCCTTCGACACGACGTTTGGAGGAGGTGTGTGCGGAGCACCATCTTCTACCTATCCTTGCCCTGACGCTTTTGTGGTCAAGCTAAACCCTGCTGGCAGCGAGCTAACGTACAGTACGTATCTTGGCGGTCAAAGCTATGACCATGGCGATGCAATCGCCATTGACGAGGAGAGCAACGCCTATGTGACAGGCCAGACTAGGTCAAGCAACTTTCCCACGACACCAGACGCCTTCGACTCGACCCTATCTGGCAACTCTGATGCTTTCGTGGCAAAGCTCAACCCCGATGGCAGTGAGCTTGCGTATGCCACTTATCTGGGCGGGTCCTCCGACGATGTATCGTGGGTGATTGCTGTGGACCAGGCGGGCAGCGCCTACGTAGCGGGTCGGACATGGAGCGCCAGCTTTCCCACCACGCCGGGCGCCTTCGACACGAGCATCTCTGGAACCAGTGACGCCTTCGTCACTCGACTGAACCCGGCCGGCAACGGGCTGGCGTTTTCCACATTTCTGGGCGGCAGCAACGTGGAAGGGGCTACTGGCATCGCCGTTGATGACGCAGGCAACTCGTACGTGGCGGGTGAGACCTTCTCCAGCAACTTCCCCACAACGCCCGGGTCATTCGACCCGAGCTTCAACTGGGGTACAACTGACGCCTTCGTCGTCAGATTGAACTCGCCCGGCAGTGACTTGACTTACGCTACCTACTTGGGAGGCGGATCACCGGAAGGCGCTTACGCCATCGCCATAGACCAAGCGGGCAACGCTTACATTTCTGGGGACACCCTGTCAAGCAATTTCCCAACCTCAGCAGGTGCTTATGACACGACGATCAATGGCAATGATGACTTCGTAGTCAAGCTTGCCATGATTGAAGCGCCTCCACCGACCAACACAGCAACGCCAACTGCGACGGGGACGCCAACGAGTACCCCGACAAGCACGCCGACTGCAACAGGCACCAGCACGCCGACCGCCACAAGCACCGGTACAGCGACACCAACGGCTACGCCGACCTGCACACCAACGCCGGTCCGCAGGTATCTGCCCTTGATGCTGAAGCAGTAGGCGCTTCTGTGGAGCCGTGCTGAACCAAATCAGCACGGCTCATGCCACCGCATACAAACACTTCAAATACGCCCCCTCCGCGAACCGCACCGGATGATCCAACGCGTGACCGGTGTGGTCGAATTCGTGCAGCGGGCGGCCAGCGCGGGCGGCGCCACGGCGGACCGCGGCGAAGAACTCGTCGCGCGCTGACGCGGCTGGAGCATGAGGCGCTGACCAGCGTGCCGCCGGGGCGCAAGACGCCCAGCGCCAGCCGGGTCAGCCGCTCGTAGGCCAACAGCGCGCCGGGGACGGCGGCCTGCTGCTGCGCAAAGGCGGGCGGATCGACCACCACCAGATCGAAGCGCCGGCCTTCGCTCGCCAGCCTGGCCAGCCCGGCAAAGGCGTCCTCGGCCAGGGTCTCGTGACGAGCAGCAGCCACTGCCGGCAACTCGTCGTTGAGCGCGAAATTGCGGCGGGCCGCGTCCAGCGCCGGCGCGCTGATGTCCAGGCTGGCAATCAGCGGCGCACCGCCGCGCGCGGCATAGAGCGAGAAGCCGCCGGTGTAGGCGAAAACGTTGAGCGTCTCCTTACCGGCTGCCAGCGTCTCGACCCGGGCGCGGTTGTCGCGCTGGTCGAGGAAGAAGCCGGTCTTCTGGCCGCGCAGCACATCGACCTCGAAGCGCAGCCCGTTCTCGCGGAAATGCAGCGGGCCGTCCGGCGGCCCGCCCGCCAGCGTCGCGCCGTCGGCGATGCCCAGCGATGCCACCTCTCCCTGCACCGCCCGGCTCAGCCGCAGCACGATCCAGTCGGGCAGCCACGTCTGCCAGCCCCTCCAGCAGCGCCGGCAGGTGTGGCAGCCAGGCCGCGCTGTAGAGCTTCATCACCAGCACCCGGTCGTAGCGATCGATCACCAGCCCCGGCAGGCCGTCCCCCTCACCGTGCACCAGCCGGTAGCCAGTTGTCTGCGGAGACGCCAGCGACGCGCGCTGCTGGGCCGCCTCTGCCAGCCGGCCGGCGAAGAAGGCCGCGTCGATGGTCGCGGGCGTGCCATGCTGCAGCACACGCACGCGGATGGGCGACGACGGATCGTAGAGGCCGATCGCGAGAAAGCGCCGCCGGTCGTCAAAGATCACGGCCAGATCGCCGGGTCGGCCTTCCGCACTCTGCGAGACGATGGAACGATCGAACAGCCAGGGATGCCCCTGCCGCAACGCCTGTTGCGCCGGGCGCGTGACCCGCAGCGCCAGGCGGCGTTCGGCTGGCGCTGGCAAGGTGGAGAGGATGTGCATGAACCGGTGCAGTCAGATGGCGCGAGTTGGCCGAAGCGTGGCCGCGGCCTTACTGTTCTCGAACTCGCGCACCAGCGCACGGTTGGTTGGACCGCTCTGCCAGAACGCCTGACGGCTGGCGGTGTCCGGCAGGGTCACTGCGCGGTCCTGCATCAGGCGCTGGGCGGACGCCAGAAGATCGACTGCGCGCTCGGCGTCGTAGGATCGCAGGACGCGAAAACAGGACAGGTAGGCGCGCAGCGGCTCGTTGGCCTGCGCCAGCGCCGGCACAGTCAGGTTGCCCAGCGCTTCGGTCACCAGCGCCCATCCGTGAGCCCGGTGCCCCTGCGTCACGGCTACCTCGGCCAGCCCGGCCAGACACTCCAGAACGCTGCCGGGTAAATCCAGCGCGCGCGCCATGGTAACGCCTCTTCGTACAGACTTCGGGCTTCGTCAGGCTGATCTTGATCGGCGTACACATGCCCCAGGCTGCGCAGGGCCAGCACCTCGCCGCGCTGATGGCCGATGTCGCGGCAAATCGCCAGCGATGCCCGGTAGAAATCAAGAGCGCCGGCGTAGTCGCGCCCGTCGGCAGCAACCCTTCCCAGGTTGTGCAGCGCGTCGGCCTCGCCCCAGCGGTCGCCTGACTCGCGAAAGGCTGCCAGCGACTGCTGCGAGTGGTCCAGGGCACTGGCGTAGTTCCGCTCACTGATCGCGAGATATCCGATGTTGTAGAG
This sequence comes from uncultured Chloroflexia bacterium, assembly GCA_963707275.1. Taxonomy (GTDB): domain Bacteria; phylum Chloroflexota; class Anaerolineae; order JAAEKA01; family JAAEKA01; genus JACKBK01. The sequence continues at coordinate 128,317 of CAVPPH010000009.1, read as the reverse complement.
CGCGTGGCCTTCGCCGCGCCGGTCACCAAGTTGGCGGCGTATGACAAGCGTCTGCTCGAAGTAGGTGCGCGCCGCCGCGTAGTCGCCCATGTAAAACGCGACAACCCCCAGATTGTTGAGCGTACTGACCTCACCCAGGCGGTTGCCGATCTGCCGGCAGATGGTCAGCGATTGCTCGTAGTATTCCTTTGCCTCAGCGTAATTCCCCTCCGTTTCAGCAACCATGCCCAGGGTGCGCAGGCTGTCAGCCTCGACCTGCGGCAGCGCAACGGACCTGGCAACGGTAACGGCTTCGAGCAACTCGCGCCGCGCTGCCGGCAACTTGCGCTGCCGCCACAAGCTGTTGCCGCAGGCCAGCGTGCTGTGCGCGAGCAATTCGGCGTCGCCGGCTGCACGCGAGAGGTTGGCTGCTTCGGCCGCGGCCAGACCTGCCGCGACATAGTCGCTGGTCGCCTCGGCGTAGCGCGCCCGGCGCAGCGCCACCGCGGCCTGTTTGCTGATGTCGCCGGATGCCGCGGCCAGGCGGTCCAGCTCCGCCAGATCGACCGCCTGCTGCTCCCGGTCTCCCAGCAGGTGGTAGATGTCGTGGCGCGCCAGAAGAAGGTCGTAGCGGTCGGCAACGTCTCCGGGCGGTGTCAGCGCGAGGGCGCGCGTCAGAAAGCCCACCGCCGATCGGTTCTGGAAGACCTTGCTGGCATCGCCGGCAGCCTTGCGCAATTCAACGCGCGCTTCGGCGGCAAGACCGGCCTGCTCGGCGTGGTAGGCCAGCTCGGCCGGTGGCAGTGCTGCCTGTTGCAACGCATGAAAGGCGCGCCGATGGTAGACACGGCGGCGGGAGTGGCCAGCTTCGGTGTACACCACGTCGCGGATCTTGTCGTGAGCGAGATTGTAGGGGCGGCGGCTGTCGTTCGATTCGACCAGCAGTTGGCCGGCCAGCAAGTCATCCAGCGCGTTCAAGCCGGCCAGCTCGTCAACGCCCGAAACCTGACAAAGCTCCTCGTAGCGAAAATCGCGCGCCAGGACGGCCGCCGCGGCCAGCAACGATCGGGCCGTTTGGTCGAACTTTTCCAGCCGGTTCAGAATCGTCTGGCGCACCGAATGCGGCATGCTCAACCCCGCATCGACCTGGCGCAGCACTTCCGCCAGATCGATGGGTCCGTTCGCCCCGCCCGCTGCCGCCTGCTCGTTCAGCAGCTTGACTGTTTCCACCAGGAAGAAGGGGATGCCGGCGGTCTCGCGGTGCAGTCGCTCACTCAGGGCGCTGATCGTGTCGGCTGAGTTCGATTCCTGACCGGCCCAACCTGTCACAAAGGCGTGGACATCAGCCAGGCTCAGCCGGTAGAGCCAGGAATAGGTCAGGGGAACGGCTCGCTCCAGGTTGGCCAGCGCGCGCGCCAGGTCGCCGTTGAGCGAAAGCTCCTCCGTCCTGACGGTCAGGACGAGCAGGACTGGCGCACCGCCGGCCGCCCAAGTCCGCCCAAGGTATTGCAGCAGATCCATCGAAGCGGCGTCAGCCCACTGCCAGTCGTCGAGGAACAACACCAGCGGCCGGCGTTTGCTCAGAGCGCTTCCCAGGCGGGCCACCGCTTCAAACAGGCGGGCGGCGGCCAGCGCCTGGTCATTGCCCACAGATACCAGCGCCTGGCTGAGGTCAGGATAGCGCTCCAGCAGTTCGGGCAAGAGCCGGGACAGCTCGGCCAGCCAGACATCTGCCAGCAGATCGTCCGGCGCGTTCTCGCGTTCCAGCCGTGTGCGCAACGCCATGACAATTGGCTGATAAGGCAACTGGCCGGCCGCTTCGAAAGCCCGGCCCTGCAACACGTCCGCTCCCTGAAGCACCGCCCAGTTCAGGAACTCCTCGACTAGCCGCGTCTTGCCCATGCCCGCTTCGCCGGCAACAACGACCGTGTGCAGCGTGCCATCAGACGCATCGGCATATGCCGCCACCAGCCCGGCGTAGTCGTCGGCGCGGCCCACCATCGGCAGGCGCTGCTTTGCCTCAGTGCGCGGCGCGCTGTGGCGTGGCTTTGCTGGACTCGCCGGCACCGCAAGACGAATGGTCTCGGCCAGCAGGCTCGTCGCCGGGTCAGGCGTCACGCCCAGCTCGGCTGACAAGATCGCCGTACAAGCGTCGTAGACCTGCAAGGCAGCGCTGCGGTCTCCTGCCAGGGCACGGGCCTGCATCGCAGTCCGGCAGGCGGCTTCGTCCAGCGGGTCATGTTGCAGCCAGCGGCTGGTTGTCGCAATGGCTGCGGGCAGGGCAAGGTGTTTCAGGTGATGTTGCGACAGGTGTGCCAGAACCAGCGTGACCCCGCGATGCCAGCGCTCGCGCTCAACCAGCGCCCAGTGGTTGAAATCAGGCGCGCCGCGGATGATGAATGCGGACAGAAATTCGCCTCGGTAGACGTCGACGGCAGCCTGCAGCAAGGCAGGGGGTGGGGGATGCGAGGTATCGCGGATGGCAGCAACGGCCGCGCGGACAGCCCGTAGATCGAGACCGAAGTCCGCTGTGGCGTCGATGCCAATCGTCGCCACAGTCGCGATAACGATGCTGCCGGCATCGCCGAGGGTTGTTCGCAGCCGAGGCAGCGCGTTGCGCAGGGAAGCCTGCGCGAGCGAAGTGGCGCTGTTCGGCCACAACAGCGCCGTCAACGTCTCGCGCGACTGAGTCTCTTCCGTGGCGATCAGGTAGGCAAGCAACGCCAGTGCCTTGCGCGTCGGAAACCTGACCGGCTGGCCGTCGAGCAGGACTTCCGGTCTGCCCAGAAGCCTGATTGAGAGGTGTTCCATGACTTTTTTGTTGACGGTTACTCCCGCGAATTGTGGCTTTGTTACGCTTTTGTTACGCTGGTTGATTATACTTCACCCTGTCACCACAGTCCAACGGGAGCACGCTTCAACGGTAGCTGTTCAGCCTACTATCCAGAAACCGGGTTTTTCACTCGCGATCACAAGCCATGTCTGGTGCATGATTGCTGTCACCGGAATAGAAAACCCGGTTGCTTGCCAAAAGTGAGCGCCACACCATGCAACTCATGCTCGTCAGCCCGATCCTGCCGGGACGAACCGAAGCCTGCCGGCGGTTCGTCCAGGAACTCAATGACGGGCAGGGTGACGCGTATGCCGCTTCGCGACAGCAATGGGTGTCAGTGACGAGCGGATCTGGATCCACGAGACGGTGACGGTCGCCACGGTCATCATCGTCATGGAGACCAGTTCGCCCGACGACACGTTGCAGGCGCTGGCCACATCGCAGCGCCCCTTTGATCGCTGGTTCCGGCAGGAAATGCTGGCCGTATCAGGACTGGACCTGGCAGAGGCCAGCCACAAGTTAATGCCGGAATTGGTGTCTAGCTGGCGATAAGAAGGTCCTGCCAGCCAAACGCTCGGTCAACGGTGGCTTTGCACAGAAAAGGAGAAACCGATCACAACTCAACCCGACTGCTGACGCTTTTCCCACAGCATATGGTCGGCGCCAACCCGCACAACGCGGAATCGAACCCGATCAATCATTCCAACCCATACCAGGAGAACGTTCCCATGAACCGAAAGTACCTATTCACCGCGATTCTCATCGCAACGCTGCTGCTGACCGGCTTTGCCGCCCAGGCGGGCAGCAGCCCTGTCATTGCCCAGGAAGGCCCGGTCGACGGTCCGGCGTCGCCGGCCGCCGACGTGTCCTCGTCCTTTACCTACCAGGGTTACCTGCAGCAGAATAGCAGCGCCGTCAACGGCAGTTGTGACTTCGAGTTTCGCCTGTATAACGCGTCCGGCGGCGGCTCGCAGGTCGGCGGCCTTGAGTCGCGCAACGGACTGGCCGTCAGCGAAGGCCGCTTCTCGGCCGAGCTCGATTTCGGCGGCAACGCCTTCGACGGCCAGGGACGCTGGCTGGAGATCCGTGTGCGCTGTCCCGCCGGAGGCGGCAGCTACGCCACGCTGAACCCGCGCCAGTCACTGACCGCCGCGCCGTACGCCCTCAGTTTGCGACCGGGCGCGAGCGTAAACGGCAGCTCAGGCAACGGCATTCTGAATCTGACCAACAACGGCGGCGGCGCTGGCCTCAGCGTCAACTCGGCAACCACCGGTGTGCGAGTGCTGTCGGCGGCCGACCATGGCGTACTCGTCGAACTCGGCAACCACTGGCGTCAGGGTGCTGTCAGCCGGCAACCAGGGCGTGCTTGTCGACCAGGCGGCCGAGGGGATGAGAGTACAGTCGGCGACCGTCGGCGTGACTGTCAACTCGGCAGTCAACGGTATGCGAGTAGTCTCAGCCAGCAACAACGGCGTGCAAATAGACCAGGCTAACCTCGGCGTGCAGGTAGGCTCGGCGACCAATGACGGCATGTTTGTCCAGCAGGCCGGCCGCCACGGCGTCGATGTGCAACATGCGGGCAACGACGGCGTGTTCGTTTGCGCCACCGGATCACAGACAAACTGTTCACCCAACGACTCCCTCCACAACGGCTTCGAGGTCGGCAATGCCGAGCATTACGGTCTGTGGGTAAACAAGGCAGGCGGCGACGGTGTCATGATCATCGAAGCAGGCGACGACGGTATGCAGATAGTCAACGCCGGCAATGACGGCATCGATATCCTGGAAGCCGGCGACGACGGTGTACAGGTACGACAGGCAGTCAATGGCTTGCGCGTCCTGAGCGCCAGCGTGGACGGTGTGAGAGTGGACTCGGCAGGCGCGGTCGGCCTGGAGGTGGCTTCGGCGGTTGTTGGCGTGGCAGTGGTTTCGTCAACCTCCAACGGTGTCCATGTCGTTTCGACAGGAGCGAACGGCGTACGAGTACAATCGGCGCCAAACGGGGCCGGCATATTGGTGGACCAGGCAGACTTAGGCTTGCAAGTAAACTCGGCGCGCCTCGGCGTGCGAGTAGGCACAGTGAGTGACACCGGCGTGTACGTCGCAGGGCCGGCTTCCAACTGGGCTGGCTTTTTCCAGGGCCCTATCTTCGCCACCTCCTATAACGGTGCCGTCACCGCGTTTGGCATCAATACCGGCGCCTCAGCATTGGCGCCCGGCGACGTCGTAGCCCTGCAAGGCACCCGCTCCGGCGACAACGTCGGGCAGCCGATGCTGATGGAAGTGGGTCCGGCCGAGGCAGGCGCGCCTCTGGTGGGTGTGGTCTACGGCCGCGGCGAGCTGGCTGAAGTCGGTGGAGTTGACGGCCAGGGGATCACGCAGCTTGTCCCGCGTGAAGGCGCTGCCCAGCCTGGCGACTACGTGCAGATCGTGATCTACGGTCCGCTGCAGGTCAAGGCCAGCGCGCTGGGCCAGGCCATCGCGATGGGTGACAAGCTGGCCGTCAACGACGGCGGCGCGGCCCGCTCGCTGCAAACCGTCGAAGTCGGCGGTGTACAACTGGCAGAGAACGCCCCCACGGTCGGCATCGCTCTGGAGGGCCTGGGCGCCAGCAAAGAGGGACTGATCTGGGTGCTCGTGAACCCGCAATGAGAGGCAACGCCATGAAACGACTACGCATATTCCTTGCGCCGCTTCTGGTGTTCGCCTTCGCCGCGGTGGCGCTGGCCCAGTCGGGCGGCGGCTACGACCTGACCTGGAACACCGTTGACAGCGGCGGCGGCACCAGCACAGGCGGCGGCTACGCCCTGCAGGGCACGGTCGGCCAGCCGGATGCCGGCAACCTGACCGGCAGCGGCTACACCCTGCGCGGCGGCTTCTGGGGCAACGACCAGACCGCCGGCCAGGTGCAGACGCCAACACCGACCTCCACGTCCCAGGCGACGGCGACACCGACGCGGACGGCCACGCCGACGTGGACACCGACCCGGACGCCAACGCGGACACCGACCTCGGTCCCAGGATCGACCGCCACGCCAACCGCAACGGCGACACCGCAGTCATCAATGCTGAAGCTGTACCTGCCGTTGATCAAGAGTTAAGATCACCAGAAAGTCCCCGGCACTTGCTGCCCGAGCGGGTCGTTGCTGACCAATAGCGACGACATCGCTCGTGAAGTGCCGGGGACTTGGCTGAACAAACAAGAGGCCCGGATGGTACGACGTACCGCCCGGGCCTCTTCTGTTCACACCGGTGTTCGCGTCGCTCAACGGGTTAAGCGTCGGCACAAACCAAGCTCAGTTTGCACTGCGCACCGGCCAAATATTGGCGCCGTTGACTTTTGCGCCGAACTGCACTACCCCGCCGCCCAAACCTGCAAAGGCAGCGTTGACCGGATTCACCTCGTCTGAAGTACTCGACCAATGGGCGGCACTGTTGACATTAGTAAATGGCTGAGTGCCTGCGCTGAAGCACCCAGTTCCTGCCGTATCCGTCAAGGCCGGTCCATTGGCGCCGGTACATCCCAAGGCAACCGCCCGCGCGATCGTCGCCTGCCACTCAGCTTTGGTCGGCAGCCGCCAATCGCCGGGTGAGGAGTTGTCGGTCAGGCCGCAACTGCCGTCCTGTAGCGCTGCCGCCCATGCATTGCCAGGAGCATAGGGTCCCCAAAAGCAATTCGCATCCTTGAGCCAGACCAGCCCGGTCACTGTGTCGGTCACCGTCCCGTTGCCGCAGTCCACGTAGCGGTTGGCATCGTCGAAGCAGGGCGGCGCGGCGCCGGCCACGTAGGTCCCCGTCTGTCCCCAGCGGCCGGCCGTCAGTTGCACGTCCAGGACGTCCATCGCGCCGTCGTGGTTGACGTCACAGACCGGGTCGTAGGACCCGCCCGGCGTGCACGGTCCCGCCAGCGGCGCATGGTCGGTCGCCAGTTGCCAGGCGGTCTGCCCCGGCGCGGCCGAACTCACCGTTGCCGGCGCTGCCACCGAAGCCGCGCCATCCCCGGCCGCGTACAGCACGCCGACGCCTGCCACGGCCAATACCACCAACAGAAGCAAAACCATTCCAAATCGATTTCTCACGATGCACCTCCTGTGTGCGCCTGAAGTTGATGAGTTCCCGGCTACGCCATCGACAGGTCGATGGTCGCCCGGTTATCTCTGTCGATGTGTCCTCCCGCTCAAGACCACTGAGAAAAACGAGCGGAATTGCGCCGATTATACTCTGGTTGACGGCTAGCACAAAACCGGATTTGAGCTTCTATGGTTGAAAGCGCTGTGTCCCCTCCAGTGACAGGCAAGGCCAGCCGCACTCAGTACCTCTGGAATCGAGACCCACTAGATCAACTCCGTTTCGCGGCCGGCTCAGTTCTGAGTACAATGGTAGCCAATCTGATAGCGTGATCACCGCCTATCTCTCACAGGCAAGGAAATTTGCGGCAGACATGACCAGCGAACAACCAGTCTCTCTCCATCGGCATCGGCGCGCACGTCGAGGTTGAGCTGATCGACCAGCACGGCGAGCGCGAGCCGATGGCGTTTGACATCGTGCGCGAGAAGTACGCCGACCTGGCGCGCGGCCTGCTGGCTGCCACGACGCCGCTGGCGCAGGCGATCCGCGGCCTGCAGGCCGGCAGCGAGGTTCCCTACGTCATGGGCGACATCCGCCGCGTGCGGGTCATCAGCGTCAGCCGCGCCGAGACGGGCGACCTGGAGGAGGTGCGCGAGCAGCGCGAGGCTGTCCTGCGCAAGGCGCTGAACGCCGCCCAACGCACCGACGCCGAGGTCTTCGCCGCCTCGTTCAGCGGCAAGTGGGGCGACTACGATATGAGCGACGTGACGGAGGAACCGTAATCCTTTGAAGTCAATGTGGTGCAATGCTGGCACGGTCGGAGACCGGCCAGAGCCAGAGAAATTGGCGACGTGACGGAGGAATCATAGGCTGCCATGACCTGGATACAGAAGCAGATTCAACTCAGCCCGCGGCCACGCGGCTTTCACTTGATCACACGCGAGATCGTCGAGCAGGTACCTGAACTGCGCCAATTCATGGTCGGCCTGGCGCACATCTTCATTCAGCACACCTCGGCCTCGCTGACGATCAACGAGAACGCCGATCCCACGGTGCGCAGCGACTTCGAGAGCCACTTCAACGTGCTCGTCCCCGAGGACGCCCCCTATTATCGTCACACCTACGAAGGCCCCGACGACATGACCTCGCACATCAAGGCGTCGATCCTGGGCAGCAGCGTCACCGTGCCCATCAGCGCCGGCCAGCTGGCGCTGGGAACGTGGCAAGGCATTTACCTCTGCGAGCACCGCGATCACGGCGGCAGCCGCCGGCTGGTGGTGACGCTGTCAGGCGAAGCGTGACAGGAATAGGCGTTATCCTGCCCCGCGGCGCAGACCAAGCGCAACGTTCAGCCGCGACACAAGCGCCATTTCCTCAGCGATCGGCGGAATATCAGACAGCGGCGTGACTTCGAGACTTTCGGCCGGCGAGATGATGATCAGGACGTGGATGAACTCGGTCAGCAGTTTGAACTCATGCTGCACATCGCGCGGTCAGCATACCTGGTGCGACACGCGCCCTGGCGCGGTTGGCGGCGCTCATCAGGAATGGAGTGGCGGCGGGGTTGATCATGCGTGTTCCTCCACTATTGAGTTGGGTGTACTTGAAACCGGTTGGTAGTGTTTCATGCGGTCTTCTGACCGCCTCCGGGTTCTTCCGTAGCACGAGACATTGCTCAGCCTGTTTCAAACACACCCAAACAACTTTCGCGCGCATTGGCAAGATTGCTGCTTCCCCATTTCTGGCGCGTCCACGAACATCATGCTAAAATAGCCGCGCCGAACACCTGTTTCAATATCAACCACGGAGGTTGCGTCCCTTGTCGGTCTCGATTCCTCGTCCTGATTACGACCTGAAAAACGCGGTCACGCCCAACCGGCTGCGCAGCCTGTGGCGGTTGGCGACCGGCTTCCATAGCACGTTCATCGCTGCGACGCTCGCGCTGGGCCTTGCCGCGGTCGCCAAGACCGCGACCTACTTATTACTCCGCCGCTACATCGACGATGTGCTGGGTGTGCAGGATATGGCCAGCGCCGTGCCGCTGATCGCGCTGGCATTTGTCGGGCTGGCGCTGCTGGAAGGCGGGTTCACCTTCCTCAGCGGCCGCTGGGCCGCGCGCACGGCTGAAGGCACCGTCTACCGGCTGCGCAATTACCTGTTCGACCACGTCCAGCGCCTGCCGTTCACCTACCACGACAAGACGGCCACCGGCGAGCTGATCCAGCGCAGCACCTCGGACGTCGACGCGATCCGCCGCTTCCTGGCTGACCAGGCTACCGCGGTCGGGCGCGTGGTGCTGCTCTTCGTCGTCAACTTCACCGCCATCCTGCTGCTGAACTGGCAACTGGCGCTCTTCTCGGTGATTGTGATCCCGTTCGTCTTTGCCATGTCGCTCTTCTTCTTCCGCAAGATCGGCAAGGCCTACGAATTGTATCAGGAGCAGGAAGCGGTGCTCTCCACCTCGCTGCAGGAAAACCTCAGCGGCGTGCGGGTCGTCAAGGCTTTCGCCCGCCAGGACTACGAACGCGACAAGTTCGAAACCGTCAACTGGGAGAAGTATCGCCGCGGCCGCCGCCTGCTACTGATCCACGCGGCCTATTGGCCGTCGTCCGACATCATCTGCGGCCTGCAGATGATCGCCGGCTTCTACCTGGCCGCGACCATGGCCATCCGCGGCGACATCAGCGTCGGCACCTACGTCGCCTACCAGGGGCTGGTGATTTGGACCATCTGGCCGATCCGCAACCTGGGCCGGCTGATCGTCGAGATGTCGCAAGGGTTGGTCTCCACCTTCCGCGTCCAGGAGGTGATCGCCGAAGACCGCGAGCCGCTGGACACCGGCGACGTGCGGCCGGCTGCGCCGCCCGCCGGCCAGATCAGCTTCGACCACGTGGACTTCGCCTATGAAAGCGACTCGCCGGTGCTGAGTGACATCAGTTTCGCGGGCCAGCCCGGCCAGGTCATCGCGTTGATGGGCGCCACCGGGTCGGGCAAGACCAGCCTGGTCAACCTGCTGCCGCGCTTCTATGAAACGACCGGCGGCGCGATCACGCTGGACGGCCAGCCGCTAAGCAGCTATACCAAACGCTATCTGCGCAGCCAGATCGGCATCGTCGAGCAGGAGCCGTTCCTCTTCTCGCGCACCATCCGCGACAACATCACCTACGGCGTCGGGCGTGACGTGACTGACGACGAGGTGTTCGCGGCAGCGCGCGCGGCGGCGGTCCACGACGTCATCCTCAGCTTCCCGGAAGGCTACAACACGCTGGTGGGCGAGCGCGGCGTGACGCTCTCTGGCGGGCAGAAGCAGCGGGTCGCCATCGCCCGCACGCTGCTGAAAAATCCCAAGATCCTGATCCTGGACGACGCGACCTCCTCGGTGGACATGGAAACCGAGGCTGAGATACGCACGGCGCTGGACCGGCTGATGACCGACCGCACCACGTTCGTCATCGCGCACCGCACGCAAAGCGTCATGAACGCCGACCAGATCCTGGTGCTCAAAGACGGCAAGGTGTTGCAGCACGGCAGCCACGCCGAGCTGGTCAGCCAGCCCGGCTTCTACCAGCAGATCTTCGAGCTGCAATCGCGCATGGAAGATGAGCTTCTGCACGAAGTCAGCGGCGACGGCGCAGGCGGTCAGGCAGCATCCGGCAACGGCGCAGGGATCAAAGACGCGTCCGGGTATGATGTGTCCGGCAACGGCAAGGCAGTGTAAGCCATGGCCGAACAGTTCATGTTTGAGGAAGAAGAGTTCGAAGGCCAGGTCAGCCGCCACACACTGCGGCGGATCGCCAGTTTGACGCGCCCGCACTGGCGCTGGGTGGCGGGCTTCCTGTTTTTCATCGCGGTGGTGTCCAGCCTGGATTCGCTGTTCACCTATATCAGCGCGCAGATCGTCGATCAAGGCATCGTCGCGGGCGACCCGGTGCGGCTGCGCCAGCTTGCGACTCTGTACGCCGGGCTGATCATCGTGCAGGCGTTCTCGGTGTTCGCGTTCATCTATCTGGCCGGCATTCTGGGCGAGCGGGTGCAGTACGATCTGCGCAAAACGATGTTCAACCACCTGCAAGGGCTGTCCTTCTCCTACTTCGACAAGACGCCGGTGGGTTGGATCATGTCGCGCGTCACCAGCGACTCGGAGCGTATCTCGCAACTGGTAACCTGGGGCCTGCTGGACATCACCTGGGCGGTCCTGAACATCCTGACGGCGATGTTCTTCATGTTCCTGATCAACTGGCAACTCGCGTTGATCGTGCTGGCCATCATCCCGGTGCTGATCGCGGTCGCCGTCTACTTCCGGCGCAAGATCCTGGTACAGTACCGGCAGGTGCGGCGCATCAACAGCAAGATCACCGGCGCCTACAACGAAAACATCACCGGCGTGCGGGTCGTCAAGGCGCTAGGCCGCGAGGACGAGAACCTGCACGAATTCAACGCCCTGACCAGCGACATGTACCGGTCCGGTTACCGCGCCGCGCTGGCTGTCGGCGATGTTCCTGCCGACGGTGCAGGTCATCTCGTCGATCGCCATCGCCGCGGTCATCTGGTACGCCGGCGTCGAGGCGCTCAACCCCAGCGGGCTGATGGCTGGCCTGACCATTGGCGGCATCCAGGCGTTCATCTCCTACGTAACGTTCATGATGTGGCCGATCCAGGACATGGCGCGGGTCTACGCCGAAATGCAGAACTCGGTCGCGTCGGCCGAGCGCGTCTTCTCGCTGCTGGACACGCAGCCTGACATCGTCGATCTGCCCAACGCGATCGATCCCGGCAGCGTGCGCGGCGAGATCAGCTTCGAGGATGTGGATTTCTACTACGAAGAGGAGAAGCCGGTGCTGACCGACTTCAACCTGACGATCCGCCCCGGTGAGACCATCGCGCTGGTGGGCGCGACCGGCGGCGGCAAGTCGACCATCGTCAACCTGCTGAGCCGCTTCTACGAGCCGAAGGCGGGCACGGTCCGCATCAACGGCACGGATTACCGCGACATGACCATGCACGCCCTGCAATCGCGCATCGGCATGGTGCTGCAGACGCCGCACCTCTTCTCCGGCACGATCCGCGAGAACATCCGCTACGGCAGGCTGGACGCCAGCGACGCCGAGATCGAGGCCGCGGCGCAGGTCGCCGGCGCGCACGAGTTCATCAGCTCGCTGCCGGAGGGCTACGACCAGGAGGTTGGCGAAGGGCGGCAACGCTGCTGTCTGTGGGGCAGAAGCAGCTCATCAGTCTGGCGCGCGCCGTGCTGGCCGACCCGGAGATCTTCATCATGGACGAGGCCACCAGTTCGGTAGACACGTTGACCGAGTCGCTGATCCAGCGCGGCATGGAGGTCTTGCTGGAAGGGCGCACCAGCCTGGTCATCGCGCACCGCCTCTCCACCATCCGCCGCGCCGACCGCATCGTCGTCATCGAAGGCGGCAAGATCGCCGAAATGGGCACCCACAACGAACTGCTGCGCGCCCAAGGCCACTACTACGACCTCTACACGCAGCAGTTCCGCCGCGAGACAACCTTCGAGCAGGTCGCCCAGGAACTGGCCGTGGCGGCGTAGACGATCTACTGCTCGGGCCGGTCTCCGACCGTGCCGACCCTACCACCGCTCTGGCCGGTCTCCGATCGCGCCACCCATACCACCGCTTTGGCCGGTCTCCGACCGTGCCAATCCCAGACCCGTCGACCTACACACACACAGCGGGTCTCGGTCGCAGACCGACCCAAACAGGATAAGTTGCCGCTCCGGCCGGTCTCCGACCGTGCCAATCCCAGACCCGTCGACCTGCACACACAGAGGGACTCGGTCGGAGACCGGCCCAAGCAGGATTGGTTACCTCTCCGGCCGGTCTCCGACCGTGCCAATCCCAGACCCGTCGACCTACACACACACAGCGGGTCTCGGTCGCAGACCGACCCAAACAGGATAAGTTGCCGCTCCGGCCGGTCTCCGACCGTGCCGGCGTCACATCAACCGAGCACCACCATGGAAACCTATCGCATTTTCCAGGACCATGCCGTCTATTTCCTCACCTTTTCCATCATCCGGTGGCTGCCTGTCTTCGTGAGCGAAGAACCATGCCGTACCGTCTGCGAAAGCCTCAATTTCTGTCACCGTGAGAAGCACCTCCGCATCAACGTGTTCGTCATCATGCCAACGCATCTGCACCTCATCTTGTTCGACGCAGGCTTCGACACAATTCGACTACAGAAAACCCTGACGTCCCTGCGCAAGTTCACCGGCCAACAGTTGTCCCAGCACTGCGATCAGAGACTGCCTCCTGCCTTCGGCCAAACCCTGCGCAGCGGAAATCGATCTGACAGAGAACGACAGTTTTGGCAGCAGAGCAGACATCCAGAGGCCATTGACAGCCAGTCGTTTTGGCGCAGCAAGTTCGATTACCTGCATGACAACCCGCGTCGCAAAGGGCTGGTAACTGATCCAACCCATTGGCGTTTTTCATCGGCTGCGTACTGGCTGAATGATCGACCGAGCCAGTCCGATGTGATTTTGACAGCGATCGAGTGGTGAGTACCCAGGCACGGTCAGAGACCGACCTGAGCGAAATGCCCCCGCTTTGGCCGGTCTCTGACCGTGCCGACATCATCGCACCACGGCGGGCCTCGGTCGCAGACCCGCCCGAGCAAAACGCCCCCGCTTTGGCCGGTCTCTGACCGTGCCGACATCATCGCACCACGGCGGGCTTCGGTCGCAGACCCGCCCGAGCAAAACGCCCCCGCTTTGGCCGGTCTCTGACCGTGCCAACATCGTCCCAACGCGGCGGGCCTCGGTCGCAGACCGGCCCGAGCGAAGCCCACGATTCTAGCCAACAACCCTCACTGCGGCTATAATCCCGGCCATGGCAATCAGCTTCGAACTACAACAGACAGCGCCGGACAGCGCGGCGCGGCTGGGCACCCTGCATACGCCCCACGGTTCCGTGCCGACACCGCTCTTCGCGCCGGTCGGCACGCAGGCGACGGTCAAGACTCTGACGCCGCACGACCTGCACGACCTCCGCGCGGGCCTGATCCTTTCCAACACCTACCACCTCTACCTGCGGCCGGGCGCTGATCTGGTGGCGCAGATGGGCGGGCTGCATGGCTTCATGGGCTGGGACGGGCCGATCCTGACCGATTCGGGAGGGTTCCAGGTGTTCAGCCTGGCGCACATGCGCAAGGTGGACCCGGACGGCGTGACTTTCCGCTCGCACATCGACGGCAGCCTGCACCGCTTCACACCGGAGTCGGTGATGGAGACTGAGGAGAAGCTGGGCGCGGACATCGCGATGGCGCTGGACGAATGCCCCGACCCGCTGGACCGCGCCTACAACGAGCAGGCGCTGGCGCGCACCCACGCCTGGGCCGTCCGCTGCAAGGCCGCACATCACCGCGCCGACCAGGCGCTGTTTGGCATCGTCCAGGGCGGCATCTTCCCCGACCTGCGCGCCGACTCAGCCCGTTTCCTGGCGGCGCTGGACCTGCCCGGCTATGCCGTCGGCGGGCTGGCGGTCGGCGAAACCAAGCAACAAATGGTCGAAACGCTGGCGCTGACCTGCCCGCTGCTGCCGGAGCTGAAGCCGCGTTACCTGATGGGCGTCGGCGCGCCGGAGGACATTCTGGAGGCGGTCGCGCAGGGCATCGACATGTTCGACTGCGTGCTGCCGACGCGGCTGGCGCGCAACGGCGCGTTGATGACCCGCCACGGACGACTCAACATCCGCAACGCCCAGCATGCCGACTCGCCGCTGCCTATCGAGGCCGATTGCGCCTGCTACACCTGCCAGCATTTCAGCCGCGCCTACCTGCGCCACCTGTTCAAGGCCAGCGAAACCCTCGGCCTGCGGCTGGCAACCCTGCACAATCTGCACTTCATGCTGCGCCTGATGGAAAACATCCGCGCCAGCATCGCCTCCGGCAGCTTTGCTGAGTTCAAACGGGACTTCCTGGCCAGCTACCGGCCCAGCGACCAGGAAGCACGGGCGCGCGAGCGGGCCGCCCGTCAGCAACAGCGCGCCGCTGGCGCCACCAGCTAACAGCGCCATGTCTCGCCACCATTTCACCAGCGCGCGACCCCGCCACTCGCTGTCGCTCCTGGCTACCCTGCTGCTGCTGGCCATCGTTACGGCCGCGTGCGGCACCGCGGTATCCACCCCGGTCCCGGTCTCGCTGACCCTGGCAGCTTCCAGCAGCGCGCAGCCGCTGGCAGCACTCCTGTCAGACGCGTACATGCAGGCCAACCCGCACATCACAGTGACCATCGAGCCTGTTGGCAGCGAACTGGCAGCTCAGAGTTATGTCGAGCAAGGACGAGCGGACACGGCGCTGCTAGTGGCGACGCCGCCCGTTGCGTTTACCGAAGGTCTCACGGGAACACTGATCGCCACCGACGCGCTGGTACTCGTCGTCAACCCGGAGAACCCGCTGGACAACATCGGCTTCGAGCAGGCGCGCTCGGTGTTCACGGGCCGTACGCGGCTGTGGTCCGAGCTGGACGCAGGCTTCGGCGCGATCCAGGTCGTGACCCGCGAGTTCTGACGTCGGTGTGCGCAACGCCTTGCAGCAGGCAGTCATGGGCCGACGTCGCTTCACGCCCACCGCGCTGGTTTACCCTGGCAACCGCGAGTTGCGCGATGCAGTGGCCGCTGAACCACTGGCCATCGGCTTCCTGCCGGCAAGCTGGCTGGATGACCAGGTCAAGGCGCTGACGCTGGAGGGGATGAGCTACGAGTGGGTCGCCCTCAATGTCCCGGGCTACCCCATCGTCCTACCGATCTACGTTGTGACCGACAGCTACCCAGGCGCTGACGTTGTCGCGTTTCAGGAGTTTATCCTCGGCGAGGCAGGCGCGGAACTGATGGGCGGGCGCTACGGCCTGCCGCAGAAGGGGGCGCCATGAGCACAACTGCAACAAACGCCGCGGCTACTCCTGCGTCGGGCGTCCTGGAGCAACTGGCCCTGTCGACGATGTGGATGCAGCACCGCTTTGACCGGGTGACGGAGTTCGCTGCGGCGGCGCGCGCGCTGGGGTTTGACGGCATCGAGCTGAGCCACATCGTTACCCCGGCGATGCTGGCGGGCGCTGACCTGCCGGCGCTGGGCGTGCGCTCGGTGCATTTCCCCGCACCGATCCGCCCGTCGCCCTTTGGCGCGCCGGCCGAGGCGCTGCTAAGCGCCTCGGATGAAAGTGCGCGCCGCTGGGCCGTCGTCCAGGGATGCGACAGCATCGATCTGGCCGTCGCGTGCGGCGCTACTGCAGTCTGTCTGCACCTGGGTGAGACCCCGGCCGCACGTCACCTGGAATGGGCGCTGGCACAGCGTTACCTGGGCGGGCAGGCGGGCACAGCCGTCTACGACGCCGCGCTGCGGGAGGTCGAGGCGGACCGGCAGCGGGTGGCCGGCCCGGCGCTGGATGCCGCCGCGCCGCAGCCTGGAGGAGCTTGCCAGCTACGCCCGGCCGCGCGGCGTACGACTGGGCATCGAGTCGCGCGTGACCTACTGGCAAATTCCCACGCTGGACGAGCTGGCGACCTTGCTGGATGGCAGTGATCCGGCGACGGTGGGCTTCTGGTACGACGCCGGCCACGTGCAGGTGCTGCACAACCTCGGATTCCACAACCACAAGCGTTGGCTGGATCTATTTGCGGACCGCGTTATCGGCGTCCACTTCCACGACGTGATCGGCCTGCGCGACCACTTATTACCTGGCCAGGGTGAGATCGACCTCGACTGGATGGTAGCGCGCCTGCCCTCGGATGCGGCGCTGACCTGCGAGCTGGACTGGTATTTCGACAGCGAGGAGGTCGTCACGGGCGCGCGGCGAGTCGCAGGAGCGCTGGCACGCCGAGGAAGAACCGCGAATTGAGAGGAACCCGCTGATCCGGGAGCGGACTGCGCCGATAAGTTGTAGGTCACGTCAGTATAGTGACGTTCCCGCATGTGAAGACCGTCCGGCTGGTAGCCGGACCTACGGCGTGCGATGGCTGCCGGCCGAACCCAATTTGCGGACAGGGATTTGGCAATTTCTTAAATGCTGTGGTAGAATAGCCGCAGGTCAAGAGAGAGTCGGTGGAAAAGTGGGCATCCCCCACTTTTCTTGTTGTAAGGGGTTTTTTCCGAACGCAAAACCGGCCAGGACTGAAAAGATTTACTTTAGCACCAGGAGTGCGCAGAGGGCATGAAAAACGAAATGATCATGGCCATCAACAGCATCTGCGTCGAGCGCGAGCTTGAACCGCAGGTTGTTTTCGAGGCCATAGAGGCAGCATTGGTATCGGCCCATCGCCGGCGTTATAACACCACGGCCAACGTCACTGCACGGGTTGACCCGAAGACCGGGGCGATGACGATTTTTGTCGAGCAGGAAGTTGTGGCTACCGTCGAAGACGAGTTGTCACAGATCTCTCTGCTGGACGCGCGCGCCATCGACACCACGGCGGACATCGGCGGCTTTGTCCTGGTTGAAAGCACCCCCACGGACTTCGGCCGCATCGCCGCGCAGACTGCCAAACAGGTCATTCTCCAGCGCATTCGCGAGGCCGAACGCGACGCCATCCTGCAACGCTATCAGGGCCGCGTGGGCGAGATCGTCCACTGCACCATCCGCAGTGTGGACTACGGCAACGGCACGGTCACCTGCACCATCGACGGCAAGGCCGAAGCAACGCTGCTCAAAGAAGACCAGATTGCCACCGAACGCTACCGCGCCAACAACAAGCTGCGCTGCTATCTCGTCGAGGTGGACAAGGGCAGCCGCGGCCCGGTGATCCGGCTATCACGCACCCATCGCGGCCTGCTGCGGCGGCTGCTGGAACAGGAAGTGCCGGAGATCTACAACGGCGCGGTGGAGATCAAGAGCATTGCACGCGAGCCGGGTCAGCGGTCCAAAGTCGCTGTGGCTGCCATGCAACCGGGCGTGGACCCGGTCGGTTCCTGCGTCGGCATGCGCGGCGTGCGCATCCAGGCCATCGTCAACGAACTGAATAACGAGAAGATCGACGTGGTCGAGTGGAATCCCGATCCTGGCCAGTTCATCGCCAACGCACTCAGCCCGGCCAAGGTGACCGACGTCATCCTGGACGACACGATCGAGAACCGCACCGCCATCGTCGTGGTGCCGGATCGGCAGCTCTCGCTGGCCATCGGCAAGGAAGGCCAGAACGCACGCCTGAGCGCACGCCTGACCGGCTGGCGCATCGACATCAAGAGCGAGACAGAGGCTGAGACCGAGGGCCTGGAAGAGTTCGCCATGGAACTGGGCAAGAAACGCGCCCGGCTTGCCATGGCCCGGGCGCGGGCCGAGTTCGAAGACATCCTGGCGGTTGCTGAGCAACTGCTGGGCGACGGCGAAGAGGGCTTCGAAGAGTACGAGGAAGGCGCTGAGTACGACGCGGAAGGCGTCGAGGAATTCGACGAATACGCAGCCATCGAGGACTACGTCGAGGAAGGCGCAGCAGCGCCGGTCGCTGAAGCAGCACTGCCTGAAGTTGTGGCAGCGCCTGAAGCGGAGGCGGTCGCTGTCGCCGAAGACGAGACGGTCGCGCCGGTTGAAGCAGCCGTGCCGGCGGGCGAAATGGCGTTTGTCGACGAGTACGCGGACATCGAGGAATACGACGAGTATGCCGCGTATGAAGATTACGACTTCTACGATGAGTACGCCGCCTACGACGATATCGACGACATCGAAGACGAGTTAGTCGTTGACGACAAGTCGACGGCTTCGAAGGGCAAGGCCGCCAAAAAGGGCGCCAAGGATAAACCCAAGGCGCGTCCCGGACGCGGCAAGCGAGGCCAGTCCGATTGGTTTGGCTACGGCGACGACTGAGATAAAGTGGCCAAGACAGCAGCCAGGCGGCGACACGTACCGCAACGGACCTGCATTGCCTGCCGGCGGACCGACAGCAAACGCACGCTGGTTCGCATCGTTCGAACCAAGGAGCATGGCGTACTGGTCGATCCGACCGGCAAGCTTGCCGGTCGGGGCGCCTATCTGTGCGCCGATCGCACATGTTGGACGAAGGCACTGAAGATAAACGCCCTTAATCGGGCATTGAAAACGACATTAACTGAGGATGAGGTGGCTGCACTACAGCAATACGCGGCCAGCCTGCCAGAGCTGGCGGATGATGATCCAGGCCAGCCAGAGCCGGCAGATGCGTAGACACCAACACAGCACACCATGGACAGACACATGCAATGGGAACTCAGCTAACCGAGCGTTGCGAGCAGGAGCGTAGCAGGATGAGTCGATGATACGAACCCCGGCAGGATTACCCGCCGGGATGCGCCAGCAGATCACCAGACCTCACTCTCACCCCGCTTTCTTCTCCTCTCGCTTCGTCCGACCAGCTTTTGAACCTTTGTAAATCCCGCCACAAGCGGGATATTTCAGCGTGTGTTTTGATCCACACACGACCTCCGGGACCTGAAACTCCCGGTTGCGAGGCTTTGCGACCTGCCCACCTGAGCGCCACCGATGGCCGGCAGAGAAAAGAGGAACACAACTATGGCAGAAAAAACAAAATCCAGTCCTGATCAGAAGTCAGGCGCCAGGCCATCAGGCAACGGTAACCCGTCGCAGCCCAGGTCCCAGTCGCCGTCCGGTTCGTCCGGCGGTTCCAGCTCGCCCAGCTCGCGTCCGCCAAAAAAGAAGTCATCAGGGCCGCCCCAGAGCGGCGCGGCGGGCAAATCCCGTCCGCCCGGACAGAGCGGCGGTGGACGTCGCCCCCAGGCAGGTCGCGGTGGACCGCCGCGACGCCGGCCGCCTGGTATGCCGCCGCGTGAGCAGGAAGCGGCTCCACCGCCCAGTGAGATCGAGCTGCCCGAGTACATCACCGTGCGCGAGATGGCCGAGATCATGCATCGCAGCCCCATCGACGTGATGAAGGTGCTGATGAACTTCGGCATCATGGCGCCGATCACCCAGACCATCGACTACGACACGGCGACCATCGTTGCCGAGGAGATGGGCGTCAAGGTCAAGCCCATCGCCCGGCAAGAGCCTGAAGTTACCGACGAGATCGTCCAGGAGAAGGCCGCGCCCAAGACCCTGCGCCAGCGGCTGTACGACGCCACTCCCGAAGAGCGACTGGTGCTGCGACCGCCGGTGGTAACAGTTCTTGGCCACGTGGATCACGGCAAGACGACCCTGCTGGACGCGATCCGCAAGACCAACGTGGTCAGCGGCGAGTCGGGCGGCATCACCCAGCACATCGGCGCCTATCAGGCGTACTACAACGACCGCAAGATCACCTTCCTGGACACGCCGGGACACCAGGCGTTCACCGCTATGCGCGCTCGCGGCGCACAGGCCACCGACATCGCCATCCTTGTGGTTGCAGCCGACGACGGCGTCATGCCGCAGACAAAAGAAGCTATCGCCCACGTGCGCGCCGCCGGCGTGCCGATCATCATAGCGCTCAACAAGATCGACAAGCCTAACGCCAACCCGGATCGCGTCAAGCAGCAGCTCGCAGAAGAGGACTTGCTGGTTGAGGAGTACGGCGGCGACATAATCTGTGTCCCGGTAGCCGCCAAGCTGGGCCAGGGCATCGACGACCTGCTGGAAAACGTGCTGTTGGTGGCGGACATCGAATTGTTCCAGGCTGACCCCAACGGGCGCGCTATCGGCACGGTCATCGAGAGCAGCCTGGACAAGGCACGCGGTTCAACCGCCACGCTGCTGGTGCAGAAGGGCACGTTGCGCCAGGGCGACGCCCTGGTTGTCGGCAGCATCGCCGGCCGCGTCCGCGCGATGTTCGACAGCAAGGGCAACGCGATCGCCAAGGCCACGCCCAGCACGCCTGTCGAAGTTCTGGGGCTGCCGGATGTCCCGACCGCCGGCGACACCTTCGAGGTGATGGAAAGCGACCGCGTCGCACGCGAGCGAGCCGCCTCACGCGCCGAGACGGAGCGCCAGCGCACAGAATCGTCGGCGCGCAAGTCAGTGTCGCTGGAAGATGTCTTCGCGCAGATGAAGGCCGGCAAGGTCAAGGAACTGCGCATCATCATCAAAGCCGACGTGGACGGCTCGCTGGAGCCGATCATCTCGTCGCTGACACAGCTCAGCACCGATGAACTGCGGCTGAAGATCCTGCACAGCGGCGCCGGCGACATCACCAACTCGGACCTGATGCTGGCCAGCGCGTCGGACGCCATCGTGATCGGCTTCAACGTGCCGCTCAGCCCGGCAGCGCAAAAATCAGATCTGCTCAACGTGGTTGACGTGCGCACCTATAAGGTGATCTACGAGCTGATCGATGACGTCGACAAGGCGCTCAAGGGTATGTTGGACCCGGTCTTCGAGGACAAGGTGCTGGGCAATGCCCAGATACGCGCCATCTTCAAGATCCCGCGGCGCGGCAATATCGCCGGCTGTCTGGTCAATGAAGGCGTGATTCAGCGTAACGCGCTGATCCGCGTCAAGCGCAACGAAAAGGTCCTTTTCACCGGCAAGATGCACTCGCTCAAGCGGTTCCAGGACGACGTCAACGAAGTCAAGGCCGGCTTCGAGTGCGGCATCGGCATCGACGGCTTCGACGCAATCGCCGAAGGCGACATCATCGAGGCGTTCCAGAAGGTGCGGGTGTAGGTTATAGCCGGCGGGCTGGCCCTGGTTCGTATTGCGTAGTTCGTATGACGTATCTGGATGGTATCTCGTTGAATTGCCCAATACGCAACACGTAATACGCAACACACCGCGATCACGCAACGCCGCACACTCCGAACACTCATCTCCAACCATTCGTCAGGCAGGGCAAACGCAACGTTTGCCCTGCCTTTTGGAAGCACAGAACATCATGTCATCACGCAGACAACTGCGCGTCGCCGAATTGCTGCAGCGCGAGCTGGCCCAGATGGTCACGTTCGAGCTGCGCGATCCGCGTCTCGCGCTGGTCACTATCACACGAGTGCGGGTCAGTCCCGACCTGCGCTACGCCAACGTCTACGTCACCAATTTGGGTAACGAAGCCGAAACAACCGAAGCCATTGGCGGCCTGACCAACGCCACCGGTTACATGCGCCGCGAGCTGGGCAAACGGACCGATCTGCGCTACGTGCCTGATCTGTCGTTTCACCAGGACGAGGGGCTGGTGGAAAGCCGCCGCATCAACGAGCTACTGGACACGCTTGTCATCGAAGAAGACGACGACAACACCGACCTCGCGGCGGACAGCGAGGAAGACCTGACGGCCAGTGACGAAGAGTGATGGAAGCAAGCGATCTCCTGCCGCGGTTCTCCCAGGCCGCTGAACTGATCGCGGCCAGCCGCCGGCCGCTGCTGGTCTGCCACGTCGCGCCCGACGGCGACGCGATCGGATCGTTGCTCGGCCTGAAATGGCTGCTGGAAACGCGCGGCAAGGATGTCACCGCGCTGAGCCAGGACAGCGTGCCGGAGAACCTGCGCTTCCTGCCCGGCAGCGCGACGGTCGTGACAGAGGCCGGCGGCAGCGCCGACCTCCTGATCGCCGTGGATTGCAGCGATCCGGGCCGGCTGGGCATAGTGGCAGAGGATGCCCGCCTAAGCCGCCTCCCACTGATCAACATCGACCACCACATCACCAACCCCGGGTTCGGGGCGGTCAACATCGTGGACCCGCTGGCGGCCAGCACTGCGGAGTTGCTCTTCGAGTTGGCGCAAGCGCTGGATTGGGACGTGTCCACCGCGGCAGCCCAGTGCCTGCTGACCGGCGTTGTCACCGACACACAGGGGTTTCGCACCTCCAACACTACCGCCCGCTCGCTCTACTGCGCCCAGCTGCTGATGGAGGCCGGCGGTTCGCTGCATCTGGTCACCGAGCGCGTGCTGGAACGACGCAGCTTCGACACCATCTGCCTGTGGGGACACGCGCTGGCGGCGGCGCGGCTGGAGAACAGCATCGCCTGGACCGCCATCCCGCTGACGATGCGCACACCCTGCGGCGGCGTGGAGCAGAAGGATTCCGGCATCGCCAGCTTCCTGGTTTCCGCGGAAGAGGCTGAGGTGTCGGTCGTCATCGTGGAACGCAAGGATGGCGCGATCGATGTTGGCTTTCGCTCGGCGGGCCGGGTCGATGTGGCCGCGCTGGCTGTGCAGTTTGGCGGCGGTGGGCATCCTAAAGCGGCCGGCTGCACCCTCCACGAGTCCTTGCCCGACGCTGTCGAGATCATGCTGGCAGCCACCCGCGCCGCCATCGACGAGGCAGGACAGTGACCACTGACAGCCCCTCCGGCGTGCTGATCATCGACAAGGCCGGCGGCTGGACGTCGCACGACGTGGTAGCCAAGACGCGCGGCCTGACACGCATCCGTCAGATCGGCCACGCCGGCACGCTGGACCCGATGGCGACCGGCGTGCTGGTGCTGTGCCTCGGCAAGGCGACCCGCCTGCTGGAGTACCTGATCGGCCAGCCGAAGTCGTACCGGGCCGAGATTACGCTGGGCACTGCTACCGACACCTACGACGCGGAGGGCGAGGCAACGGCCACCCTGCCCGTGCCCGCCCTCACCACCGCTGATCTGGAAAACGCGCTGGCTCCCTTCCGCGGCGAAATCATGCAGGTCCCGCCGGCCTACTCGGCCATCAAGCGCGACGGCGTAGCCTCCTACACGCGCGCTCGCCGCGGCGAGGAGGTGCAACTTGAGCCGCGCCCGGTGACAATTTACACGCTGAATCTGCTGGCGTTCGACGGCGCCACGCTGCAACTTTATGTGACTTGCAGCGCCGGTACCTACATCCGCTCGCTGGCCCACGACCTTGGTCAAGCGCTGGGCTGCGGGGCGCATCTCAGCGGGTTACGGCGCACGCAGGTTGCCAGTTTCACGCTGGAGCAGGCAGCAACCCTGGAAGCGCTGGCAGCCGCGGGCGACCGAGTGGACGCAGCTACCTGCTGCCGCCCGACAACGCCGTAGCCCACCTCCCTGCGGTGGTGCTGCCGCCCGACGGCGCTGCCCGCTTGCTGCACGGCAGCGCCGTACCTGCGGAAGCCAGCCAGGCAGACGGACCGGTGCGCGCCTACGACCAAGACGGCCACCTGCTGGCAATTGTCAGCTATCAACCAGGCCAGCAGGTCTGGAAACCACTCAAGGTATTGTCAAGTCCGCAAGACTAATCCGCTATGCGAACCTACCACGACCTACCCGCTCCATCATTTACAGCACCCAGCAATCTTACCATCGGCAATTTCGACGGCGTCCATCTGGGCCACCAGGCGCTGATCCGCGCGTTGATCGCGGACGCCCACGCGGCCGACCGGCAGGCAGGCGTGCTGACCTTCCATCCCCACCCGGCTGCCGTGCTGCGTCCCAATCCCGACCACCGCTACCTGACCACCATCGAGCAGCGGTTGGCAGTGTTCGAGCAGCTTGGGCTGGACTTTGCCATCGTCTATCCGTTCTCGCGCGCCACCGCGGCCACGCCGGCGCGCGAGTTCATGGCGCAACTGCGCGCCGCGCTCAACCTGGCGTCGCTCTGGGTGGGACCGGACTTTGCGCTGGGCCGCAACCGCGAGGGCGACGTCCAGGCGCTGCGCGTCGTACGGCGCGAGCGACGGCTACACGGTGCATACCATCGATCCACAGGTTCTCGGCAACGGCGAGGTGCGCAGCGGACGTATTCGCAGCGAACTGCTGGAGGGCGATGTGGAAGGGGCGGCCCGACAGCTTGGCAGGCTCTATCAGGTGGACGGCGAGGTGGTGGACGGGGCACACCGCGGCCGCACCATCGGCTTCCCAACGGCCAACCTCGACATCCCGGCGGACCGGCTGCTGCCCGCCAACGGCGTCTACGCCACCTGGGCGACGGTGGCCGGCCGGCGCCGCGCCAGCGTCACGAACATCGGCGTGCGCCCCAGCTTCGACAACGGCCAGCGCACGGTAGAGACACATCTGCTGGATTTTCAAGGCGACCTGTACGGGCAGCGACTGATCCTGGAATTCGTCGCCCGCCTGCGCCCCGAAATGCGCTTTCCCGGCATCGACGCGCTGCGCGAACAGATCGCCCGCGACGTGGCGGCCGCGCGCGATCTGTTGCAGGACGGGCCGTGACGCGCTTCTACCAGGAGTTGGAGCACACTGCTGACTGGGCGGTGCGCGTCTGGGGCGAGTCGACGGCAGCGCTGTTCGAGCACGCCGCCGAGGCGATGTTCGAATTGCAGGGGGCTGATCTTGCTGCTGAAGCGCCATTGGCGAACGTCGTAGACTGCCAGGCGCCTGATCTGGAGTCGCTGCTGATCGCCTGGCTCAGCGAACTGTTGTATCAGTCCGAAACCGGTGACGTGGTGTACACCCGCTTTGCCGTCGAGATCAGCGAGGACGCAGCCGCGCAGAGCTTCCGGTTGGCTGCCAGTGCCAACGGCCATCCTGGCCGCGGCCCGCTGTCGCATGTCAAGGCTGTCACGTACTACGACCTGTCCGTGGAGCAAACCCCAGCGGGCTGGGAGGCGACGATCACGTTTGACACGTGAGCGGCGCTAAAACGCTGGATCACGAAGGCGCGAAGGGTCACGAAGGCACGGAGCGCGAAGGGAGCGGCCGCCAAGATGTGCGGTCACTCCCTTCGCGTTTTTCGCGCTTTGTGCCTTCGTGTTTCTTCGCGTTTTCGTGGTCCAGCGTTTTCGTGGTCCAGCGCCTTGCGATTCCCTACCCGCCATCCTTCACCACCCCAGCGGGAGCCAGCACAAACTGTTCGAACGCCTCAGCCGTCCACGGAAGGGCCGGCTTGAAGAAGTGCTCGTAAATCGCCCAGGCGTACTCGCGGATCTCCAGTTGCGCGTCGTTGGCCATGCGCAGGCTGAGAAAGTGCATCAGGTTGTGGGCGTCGATCTTGGCGACCCAGGTATAGTAGACGCCGAAGCCGGCCAGGAACAGCCGAGCCTGCTCGCGCGCGATCCCCGCCTCCAGCGCCTGCTGGTAGAGCCGATAGCCCTCCTCGTAATGTCGCTCCAATGCATCGGTCAGCCAGCCGCCGTCCTCCAGGGTCCCTTCACTGGCCTGTTTGTTGTCGCTGGCCTGTAGCCGCCAGGCGTCAGCCGGCACGATGTAGAAGTCTTCATCCTGGAAGGGAGTATAGCGTCCACTCTGCGCGTTGAAATTCCAAGTTCGATGGCGTGCCCACTGCCACCAGACGACCACCGGCGCACGCACGCGGAACTTGAACTCGACCATCTCGAAGGGGGTGGTGTGGCGATGGCGCAGCAGGTAGAACAGCAGTTTCTTGTCCTGCGCCGCGCCCTTGCTCTCGCCCAGAAAGGAGGCGCGCGCCGCAGAGACGATGGCGTTGTCGTCGCCCATCACGTCCTGGAGCTCGACCCACCCCTTGTCCAGAACATCAACCCGCTTGCCAAGCCACGGTTGGCCAGTGTCCGCCACAGCTACACCTCCCGGATGTCGAGGTCGTCCACCGGCAGCTCGTCCAGAATCGCCTCCAGATCCTCGGCGTTCAGATCGAGCACCTTGAAGGCCATCAACACGCTGTCGTCGTCGGTCAGGTTGCCGAGGCTGACCAGATGGCCGCCGGCGCGGGCGATGTCGGTCAGGATATCGGCCTGAATGCCGCGAAAAGCGGGCGCGCGCAGGGTAACTCGAACGCCGCGTTCCTCACCGCCCAGCAGCCTCAGGAAGATGCGGAACATGTCGGTCTCGGTGATGATACCGACCGCCTCGCCCTCATCTATCACCACCACCGATCCGATGCGGTTGAAGACCATCATCGCAGCCGCGCTCTCCAGCGGCACATCAGGCGCGGTCGTCACCACGTTGCGGTTCATCAGGTCGCCGACGGTCAGCGGCGGCGGCTTCTCGACCGAGCGGCGAAACTCGCCGCGTCGCGTCGGCACGGCCAGCGCCTGCAATAGCCGCCGGTCGCTGATCATGCCGGCCAGCTTGCCGCCGCTGTCCAGCACCGGCATACGGCGCAGCCCCTCGTCGCGCATCCGCTGCAAGGTCGCGCCGGCCGGGTCGTCTGTCCGGGCTGCAATCAACTCACGGGTCATGAAATCACGAACGAACATCTTCTTCCTCCAACAGAGGGGCCGCAGCAACGCGGCCAGCCAGGATTATTGAGCCACAACGCCATCCGCACCCTGGTCGATCAAGCGTTGCACAGTGGCGCTGTCGCCGGGTGAGACCACGAACACGGAAACGCCGCTTCTATGCGCCGCATCGGCGATTCGTTGGCTGAACTGGTCGGCCGGCAACAACAGTGCCGGTGCGACAGGCCGGTAGAAGGGCGTCAACCGCAGCCGGCTGGAGAGCAGAAACGAATCGGTCTCGGCGGCAGTCATGGCCGTCGCCAGATCGGGCGCTTGCCCGCGCAACGTATCAACCAGTTGCTGATCATCCACCACAGCCAGCACCCGATCGTGCGCACCCTGGGTATCGACGGCATGCAAGAGCGAGGCCAGGGACTGCAAATTCGGTTCGGTCAACTGGACGACAAACCGAACGTCCGGGAATGCTTCCAGAAGCGCCGACAGGTTGACAGGCTGGCTGGCATTGTCGCCCTGAGACACGACTGTCAACTCGCCATCAGCAGCCAAATCGACCGCCGCAAAAAACCCGGCCGCCCCGTTGCCCTGCACGCGGTCGATTTCAGCCAGCGCTGCTACCGCATCATCGGTCGTCGCACCAGGGTTGAGAAACACCAGTGGTTTACTGGCGGGATCGAAAAACACACCGGCTTCGATCGGTTCAACCGTCAGCAGGCGGTAGACGCCGAAAATCACCAGCAAGACTATCACCAGCAGAATGAGACGAACGAGGCCTTGTCGCATGGCTTCAGACTCAGGATTACGAAAAGGGGAATTGGAACGAACCGTCGCCCTCATTTTACCACCGATAGGCAAAATCCGTCTAGGCGCACACACAGCAAACAAAAACCGGCGGCGCAACCTGAGACGAGTTGCGCCGCCGGAAGATCCTTACCGCACTTGTCTAGCCACCCAGCGCACTGAGGCCCATCATCCCGACGCCGAAGATGCCGGTAATGATCAACCCCACCACGAAGATCACCAACCAACCGATGATCGCCGTGATGACGGCCTTGCCCGTGTCGAAGTCCAGCGCCTCGCGAATCGCGACGATGCCCGCGACTAATGACCAGATGCTCACGACAATGCTGAGCAATGCGCCCACGCAGGGAATGAAGTTTAGCACGTTCAGCCACTGCGGCGCGTAGGCGTATCCAATCGTTCGCATCAGTTCGCCTGGCTCGGCTGTGCCGCCGAAGAACCGGGTGCCGATGAACCATGTCAGATACGACCAGATGTAGTAGCCGATGACCGCCCACACCGCAGTAACCACCGCGGCGACCAGCAAGGTGCCGAAGCCAATTTGTGCTCCGAAGATGCCTCCGAGCACCGAAGAGAAGATAGCGCCGACGACCGAACCAACAAACGACGCCAGAACCGCGATGATCACGACAGACAGCGCTTCGCGGTTCAGGCTGGTATCGGCCTCAACCTCGTTGTAGAGCGTTACGTCAAGCTTTGCAGCTCGCAACGCGCGACCAAACATGACGTTGAAATCCATAGGTTTTAGCTCCCAATCGAAACGAATCAAAGAAAACACGAGGTGCAAATCGGCTCAGGTGGTCAGCCTGTCAGTGCTCATCCAGCGACGCGACGTCTAGGCTCCTCCTTCCTGCTCGTCAAACCAGGCAATCAGGATGCGAAAGATGTCCAACTCGGTCATGATCCCTTGCAGTTCACCGGCATCGTTGACCACCGGCAGGCCGCCGAACTTGTAGGTGTACATCAGCTTGGCGGCATCCTTGATGGTGGTGTCGGGCGTAACCGTGTAGGGATCCCTGGTCATGATGACACCGACCGAAAGCTTGGAAAGCTGGTAATGCATCTCCCAGATGCTGAGGGTCGTCGCCTCGGAGGGCGAGGCCTCGCGAATGTCGCTGCGCGTGACGATGCCGACCAGCTTGCCGCGTTCAACCACAGGCAACCGACGGATGTTGTTGGTGCGCATCAGCTTATGCGCGTCGGGAAGGGACGTGCGGGGATCCACGGTGATGACCCGGCGGGTCATCCAGTCCTTGACGTGAAGGTCGTTCACAGTGCGCTCCTCCTTGCTTCCAGCGAGACGAACTGGCAAGTCCTGATGATGCGAGCATATCACATGCGCCCGCGCCTGTCAATGCGCATGTGACTTCGTACTCCTACTCGTCCTCGTTCTCTTGCCTTGTTCTTCGCAAGTACAGAGAATTGAGTACGAGTAGGAGCACGAGCAGATCAGCAGCGACAGAGAATCATCTGACGAGCGGCGCGCACTTCGTCCAGCCGCTTGACCGGCGCGTTGTGCGGGGCGTCCTTGAGCAGTTGCGGGCTCTTCCCTGGCCTCGCGCGCGATCTGGATCAGCGCGTCGGCGAAGGCGTCCAGCGTGTCCTTGCTCTCGGTCTCGGTCGGCTCGATCATCAACGCTTCCTGGACGATCAGCGGGAAGTAGACTGTCGGCGGATGGAAGCCGTAGTCCATCAGCCGCTTGGCGATGTCCATGGTGTGGATGTCGGGCGCGCCCTCCAGGATGCCCTGGGCGACGAACTCGTGCATGCAGATGCGGTCGCCGAGCGCGACCGGATACGACCCTTCGTTCTGCAGGCGCGCCTTGAGGTAGTTGGCGTTGAGCACCGCGTTCTCGGCGATGCGGCGCAGCCCTCGGCGCGCCGTGCATGCGGATGTAGGTGTAGGCCCGCACCAGCACGCCGAAGTTGCCGTAGAAGCTGCGCACCCGTCCAATCGATTTGGACGGCATGGTCCAGACCAATCGGAAGTCGTCGCCGTCTTCGCTGAAGGTGCTGCGCTCGAAGTCATCGTCCAAGTCGGCATTGACGTGCTCGACGGTGACCACAGGTCCCGGCAGGAAGGGCGCCAGCTTCTCGACCACACCGACCGGCCCGCGCCCGGCCCGCCGCCGCCGTGCGGCGTGCTGAAGGTCTTGTGCAGGTTGAAGTGCATCACGTCGATGCCCAGATCGGCCGGCTTGACGATGCCGAGGATGGCGTTCATGTTGGCGCCATCGCCGTAGACCAGGCCGCCCGCCTCGTGCACCAGCTGGGTGACCTCCAGGATGTGCTCCTCGAACAGCCCCAGCGTGTTGGGATTGGTCAGCATCAGGCCGACCACCGTGTCGTCCAGGTTGGCCTTCAGCGCCTCCAGGTCCACGTTGCCGCGCGCGTCCGAGGGCAGCTCGACGACCTGCAGGCCGGACATGGTGGTCGTGGCCGGGTTGGTGCCGTGGGCCGAGTCGGGCACCAGGATCTTGGTGCGCTGCGTCTCGCCGCGGTCAAGCTGGTACTTGCGCATGATCAGCACGCCGGTCAGTTCGCCGTGCGCGCCGGCGGCCGGCTGCAACGTCACCGCTGCGAAGCCGCTGATCTCGGCCAGGTAGACCTGCAATTCCAGCAGCAGCTGCATGGCGCCCTGAGTCATGTCGGCGTCCTGCAACGGGTGCAGATCGACGAAGCCGGGCAGGCTGGCTGCCTTCTCGTTGACCTTGGGGTTGTACTTCATGGTGCACGAGCCCAGCGGGTAGAAGCTCGTGTCGATGCCCATGTTGCGCTGGCTGAGGCGCACGAAATGGCGCACGGTGTCCAGCTCGCTCAGCTCGGGCAGCGGCAGGTCGCTGCGCAGATAGCCATCGGGCAGCGGCGCCTCAGGCACATCCAGCACTGGCAACTGCGGGCCGTGACGCCCCGGCGACGACAGGTCGTAGACAGTTGGCTCGATCATCGCAGTTCCTCCAGTTCCAGTTCCATCTCTTCGGCCATCTCAGCGACCGCGGCCAGCGCTTCCGCCAGGTCATCGATCTCCTGGCGGGTGTTCATCTCAGTGACGCAGATCAGCAGGCATTCGCCCAGCTCGGGATAGTCCTCCGTCAGGTCGTAGCCGCCACAATGCCCCATTCCAGCAGCAGGTAGTCCTTGATCACCGCAGCCGGCACAGGACAGCGCACCACAAACTCCTTGAAGAACGGCTTCTTGCCGACAAGCTCGTAGCCGGGGATCATGGAGATGAGCGTGGCAGCGTATTGCGCCTTGTGGTAGCACTGCTCGGCCACCGACTTCAGCCCGTGCTTGCCCATGGCGGCCAGGTAGATGCAGGCCCGCAGCGCCATCAGCGCCTGGTTGGTGCAGATGTTGCTGGTGGCGCGGCTCGCGGCGGATATGCTGCTCGCGTGTGCTCAGGGTCAGCACGTAACCGCGTCTGCCCGTCCACGTCCACCGTCTCGCCGGCGATGCGTCCGGCCGATTTGCGCACATCCGCGGTGCGCATGGCAAAGAAGCCCAGATACGGCCCGCCGAAGTTCAGGCCGTTGCCCAGGCTCTGCCCCTCGCCCATGACGATGTCCGCGCCGTACTCGCCGGGCGGTGTGAACAGCCCCAGGCTCAGCGGGTCTACCGACACGGCCAGCAGCGCGCCGGCCGCATGCACCGCGTCGGCCAGGTCCTGCATCTCCGCCGAGCTGTGCAGTTGGCCCAGAAAGTCGGGGTTTTGCACGACGACGCAGGCGGTGTCCTTATCCACCAGTTCCAGCAGGGTGTGAAAGTCGTGATCTTCCAGACCGCCGCCGACGATGTCCAGTCCCATTCCCTGAGTGTAGGTGTGCACCACCTCACGGTACTGCGGGTTGAGCGCCGGCGACAGGACGACCCGTTTGCGCGGCCCCTTGACTGAATTCAGCGCCATGATGACCGCCTCAGCGGTCGCGGTCGCGCCGTCGTAGTGGCTGGCGTTGGCCGCGTCCATGCCGGTCAGCGCGCCGATCATGCTCTGGTACTCGAAGATCGCCTGCAGCGTGCCCTGGCTGACCTCGGGCTGATAGGGGGTGTAGGCCGTGTAGAACTCCGACCGGCCGGCCAGGAAATCGACCACCGAGGGGATAAAGTGGCGATAAGCGCCGGCGCCAAGAAAGCTGGCCAGCTCGCCCAGGTGGTCGTTCTCAGCGGCCAACGCGCTGACTTCGCGCATGACCTCCAGCTCGCTCAGCGGCTCAGGCAGGTCCAGCGTGGCGTAGCGGTGCTGCTCAGGCACATCGCGGAACAGGTCCTCGATGCGCTCCAGACCCACGGCTGCCAGCATCTCTGCCCGATCCGCATCGGTATTGGCAATAAAGGGCATTGAAGCCTCCTCTGCTACTCGTGTTCGGCCAGGAACGATTCGTAGGCCGCAGCGTCCATCAGTGCGTCGAGCTCACCTGCATCGGATGCTTTGACTTTGATGAGCCAGGCCGCGCCGTAGGGATCTTCGTTGATCAACTCGGGGTTTGCCTCCAGGTCGTCGTTGACCGCGACGATCTCGCCGCTGACCGGCGCGTAGACCTGCTCGGCCGCCTTGACGGACTCGACCGTGCTGTAGATATCCCCTTGCGCCACCGTGTCGCCCACACTGGGCAGCTCAATGAACACCACATCGGACAGGGCGTGCTGCGCATAATCGCTGATGCCGCACACCACCAGATCTCCCTCTACGCGCGCCCAGTCATGCGACTGGGCGTAGCGTGCCGTTGCGTCGAACTTGTATGCCATAAACGAATCTCCTTTGATTGGGGTTGCTGCTGTTCGTTCAGCCGGAAAGTGGATCGTCCCGCGGGTGAATAATACCATCGGGCATGACAGAAGTCCAACTATTCGATGAAGTTTTCCCCGGTGAATGCAGCGGTGGAGTCTGGACCACGAAGGTCACGAAGCGCGAAGGCACGAAGTGCGTGAAGTGCGCGTACCGCGACTGGCCGATACAACACCTTTCCGCCTTCACGATCTTCGCGCTTCGTGACCTTCGTGACCTTTCGCGGCTTCGTGGTCCAGACGACGTGCGCCCAACCGGTCCCAGTTGGCAAAGCCGCCTTTCGTAGAGCACAAAAATAAAAGCGAGGCGCTGCGCGTGATCGCGCAACACCTCGCTTTCAATTCATCGTCAGACTTGTACGCCGACTCGCAGCCAGGCTGCGGTCCGGCAAGCCTGTTAGGTTCTTACTGAGCCTTTTCGGCCATGACTTCGCCGACGTCCAGCAGGGTTTCCCCGACGCCGATTTCCATGGAACCAACGGCCACATTGGCCACGCCTTCGGCTACCAGCTCGCGGGCGACCTCACCGGCCTCTTCGGCGATTTCCAGATCGACGATACCGGCAACCGCGTAGCCAACGCCGGCCATAGCCAGATCATCGCTGCGCTCGGCGACGGCATCTGCCACGGCCATGCGGGTGAGGCCCTCGATCATCTCATCCGCGCCAAAACCGCCGACCTGGGCGCCTGTGGCAGCGATGGACCGGGCCAGCGCACGTGTCGCAGCAAACTTCATGATTGCATCGACCGCCATGTCGCGCAGTTCGCTGCTCTTGTCATACAGGAAGTCGGCCATCACTGGCATATCGCGCATGGCGGCGATCTCGGCAGCCACACTCAACTGGCCGCCGATCGCGCCGATACCCATACCGAATTCCAGGTCCTCCTCGCCCAGCATGGCGACCAGGTCGCCCTGAACCTCGATGTCTTGGGAAGCTGCCAGGATGTCAGCGCCCTGAACGAAGTCGAGCGCACCAGCAGCAGCCACCACACCGCTCAGGCGCTCCATACGCTCAGCCACGAGCATCAGGTCCTCAGCGCGCGTCAGATTGCTGGCGCCAGCCATGGCCGCGCCAACGCCAACTTGCGCGACGTCGCTTGCCAATTCCAGTTCCTCAAGCCCTTCTTCGACATCCATGTCGCCTTCGAGCTCAGTATCGAAACCGGCGATTTCAACCTCGGCCGCGTTATCGGCCAACTTGTTCTTGCTCACGGAAACCCTCTTGGATTTTCCTGCCATTGTGACGTACTCCTCTCATAGGTGTATTTCGTTTGCTGCTGCCCCATTGAACAGCGACTTATGTTATTATACACGACATGGGCGTCGAAGGCCAATGCTTCGGCACCCATGTCGCTTGCATACCATTGCAGATATAGATGTAATTCCCGGATGGGCGCTTTGTCGCCCATTTACCCGGTTCTTGCCAAGCTGTTATGCCGCTGCAGGAGCGTCGGCTGCGGGAGCGTCGGCTGCAGGAGCGTCGGCTGCCACAGCGACGGCGCCCAAACGAGCGGCAGTATCAGCATCCAGGCTGAGGGTGGTGGCGGTAGCGCCAGCGCTGCTAAGCATGTCAGTCGCTGCCTTGCTGGAGGCCTCATCGACGATAGCCAGAACGGCGTTGGAACCCTCGGGCAGAGCCGCGAGCAGCGCCTTCATTTCCTTGTCAGGCAGGTGGGCATCGTGGCCCTTGGCAATCAGGCCGCCGATCAACGCGCCGCCTAGAATGGACAGACCGCCGGTGGCGATGCCTGCAATGACGCCGCCGATGACTGCGCCCTCGCCGCCGCCCATGTCCTTGGTCTCCTTGACCTTGATCTTGTCGCCATCGCGGTAAACAATCGCCGCGTCGCGCAAGCCAAGTTCCTTCTTCGCAGCCTTAACCTGGCCCAGGGCCGCCTTTGCTGCTGGTTCGTTGTCGAAAACTGCTACTACGATGCTTGCGGGGGTCTTTTTACTCATGGAAATTTCTCCTTAGTTTGAGGTTGGTGATTTGATTTTCGTGCGGACAAAACCGAATTACCATGCTAGGCGAGCCGAGCACGCGATAAAACAGTTAACCCACAGCGCGATTACTGTTTCTATAGTATGCAGAATGCGCAAAATCTGACAGGTACAAAAGGATGCAAAAAGGATGCAGACATACTTTTCGCGTTGATTGCCTCGTTGTCGACAGACTGTGCTATTGGAACCCGCAAGAGTCACGCCCTGAGTAGATTTTGCGTCATCCGCGAACACTGCCTGTCCCAATTCACGCACTGGACTATGTTGGACTATAATGTATCCGTTCCATTCTGGTAGACATGGCGAGTATTTCCTCCGAAATGTGATGAGTTGTACAGCCCAAGACGAGCATTGATCGACGGTGGCCACAACCAAAACCACTCAAGCTCCCCCCAATCTCATACAAACGAAGCTATATCGACCCGCTGTTACCCGCACGGTGGTCAGACGCCAGCGCCTGACCGATCTGCTTAACCAGGGGCGTAATCTGCCGTTGACCCTTGTCATGGCTCCCGCCGGCTCAGGCAAGACCACGCTCCTGGCTGACTGGCTGGACTCATGCCCCTGTCCCAACGCATGGATCTCGCTGGACAAGGGCGACAGCGACCTTGGCACCTTCCTGACTTACTTCATCGCCGCCATTCGCACCATTGTTCCCGACGCCTGTGAACAGACTCTGGCCGTGCTTCGGGCCGCTCGAACTGCCGCCAAAACAAATCCTGGTCGGCACGTTGATCAACGATATCGAAGCATTACGGGGCGATCCGGTTTTGGCTTCTGAGAAGAGCTTCGTGCTGGTGCTGGACGACTATCACCTGATCGCGGGCCAGGAAGTCAATACGCTGTTGATCGAGCTTCTGCGCCATCCGTCCCAGACAATGCGGCTGGTGTTGGCAACTCGCAGCGCCCCCGCACTGCCACTGGCCAATCTGCGTGCCCGCGGCAAGATGATCAGAGATTCGCCGCCACGATCTGCGCTTTTCCGCGGAGGAAACCAAGGAATACCTGGAACGCGCCACCAGCCAGCCCATCAGCAACGATGTGGTGACCTCGCTGGCAGACAAGACCGAAGGGTGGATCACCGGCCTGCACCTGGCCGTCCTCAACCTGCGGGCGGCAGTGGATTCAGAAGAGTTTGTGTCAAGCTTTGCGGCCAGTGACCGCAACATCATGGACTATCTGATGGACGAGGTGCTCTCGCAGCAGTCTGCAGAGGTTCAGGAGTTTCTGGTCAAAACATCGGTGCTTGATCAGTTGAGCGGCCCGTTGTGCGATGCCGTTACCCTGCTGGGCGACCAGGTGTGCGACGGACGCGCCCACCTGGAATGGCTCGAGCGAAGCAACTTGTTTGTGATCGCGCTTGACAGCCAGCAGGAGTGGTACCGCTACCATCACCTGTTCCAAATGCTGCTACAAAACCGGCTGCAACGCCAATATGACAAGGAGCAAATAGCCGATCTTCACCGGCGAGCCAGCGCCTGGTACGCCGAGAACAACCTCGTCGATGAAAGCATCGTCCATGCACTGGCAGCAGGCGATGAGTTGGCAGCCATGCGAGTTGTCGCGACCCATCGTTACGACGCAATGAACCGGGAGCAGTGGCAGCAGATCGACCGCTGGCTGCGTATGTTGCCACGGCGACTGATCGACGAACAGCCTGAACTCCTGTTGCTGGAAGTATGGAAATTGCAACGTCTGTGGCGCTTCTCTGACTTACCGGCACTTCTCGAACGCATCGACGCCCTTATCGAACTCGAACACAGCGGTGAGCGATGCGCGCTTCCTGCGCGGCGAAACCGACGCTTTGCGCAGCATGCTGAGTTTCTACACGCTCAAGAGCGGCGACACGATCTCGCGCCCTGGCCAAACAGGCCCTCGACGTGTTACCAATTGAGGCTTCCAGTGCGCGCTCGCTGGCCTGGATGTACTATGCGGGCGGTTTCCTGGCGAAAGGCGAGACCAGCCGCAGCCGCGATATCCTCTACGAAGGCTTGAAAGAAGATGCTTTGCACGGCAACTCCTTCCCCGGGCGCGTGTTGATCGGCCTGTGTGTACTCAACTGGATGAGCGCCGATCTGCGCGAACTTCGCCAGGTTGCCACGCATATGATCGATGTTTCCAACCGAACGCGGCCTGACCGAAAGCATCGGGTGGGCGCGCGCCTTCCGCGGATTTGCCGCCTATCAAGCCAATGATCTGACGACCGCGGAGCGTGACTTTACTGCGCGTGACCAGCCAGCCCTACGTCTCCCACATGGCGCCATATTCCCAAAGCGTTTTCGGGCTGGCGTCAAGGTCTATGCGGCGCGCGGCGACTTCGATCAGGCGCGCGAGATTGTCGATTCATTGGCAGTGTATGCACTCGAAGTAAACAACCTGCGCGTGGCCTGGGACGCGGACGCTTTCCGCGCGTGGCTGGCGTCTGAAACAGGGGCGCCATGCTGAGGCGAACCGATGGGCCGCGCGGTCGATCGCAACGCGATCATGGCGCCCTTGGTGGTCTTTCATGCCAAGGAACTGGTGTTGGCGCAAGATCCTTGTGAGCCAGAGATACGCAGCAAAGCCTGCGCGAAGCAGACGAACTGCTTGATCGTCTATGGAGTTACGCCGACAGATCCAACAACATACGCTGGGCCGTCGAAGTGACGGGCATTGCGGGCCATGCTGGAAGACGCAAAAGGCAGCAGGACCGAAGCGCTGTCGCTCTTCAGCAGGCGCTGGAGTCTGGCAGAACCAGGCGGCGTCCTGCGCGTCTTTGTGGACCTTGGCCCACAAATGGCCGATCTGACTGACGCCTGCTGAGCAGGCAAAGCGGCGCATCCGATTTCATCGCAAAGATACTGCAGGCATTCCCCCCTGCCGACATCCAAGGCGATCAATCTGATCTACAACATCTCCGGTGGTCGCCAACCAGGTGGCGCTCATCGAACCGCTGACCAACCGCGAGATGGAAGTCCTCGAGATGCTGGCGCAACGGTTGACAGCCAAAGAGATTGGCAGCAGCCTGTTCATCTCCGAGCGGACGGTCAAGCGTCACACCGCCAACATCTACCAGAAGCTGGGCGTCAACAGCCGCCAGCAGGCCGTCGCATCAGCCGCCCTTCTTGGCATCCTCCCCGACCCCCTCCCTCGGGGACACTTGTAACCTCGGTTCAGCCAGTTGTTTGCTGACAAGACAACCCGCGCTGTCTCACGGCTCGCTCTGCGCTAGATCGGCAGATTGAAGGTGACGAGAATCGGTTCAAATGGCACAAGATCCTGGCGGCCTCTTGCGCCATGCAACCTTTTTGCATACTATTTGGCCTGTGCACCTCCCACTTCCTGTGATATTCTCGCGATTAGTTAAAACAGCAGGAAGGAGTTGCTGTCCGCTGGGCGCAAGATGCATGCAGCGCGATTCCAAGCCCTGCACACTGAGAAGGCTCATGTTCAGTACACGTGCTCGAGCCGGTCTCCGACCGTGCCAGCACCGACCGACGCACTTGTTCTAGACATGAGCCACTGAGAATTGAGGTTATCAATGCCAGCTAGTCGAAATCTGACAATCGACTCGGCGGCCGCCTACAGGATTCGTGTCCAGGGCTATCTGGACGCGACCTGGTCTGATCGCATGAACGGAGTTGCCATCAGCGTGAAGAGCATGCCCGACAAGACGTCGATAACAGAGCTGACAGGCGAATTTCAGGATCAAGCTGCCGTTTCTGGCGTCCTGAACACGTTGTATGATCTGGGCTTGCCGCTGCTGTCCGTCGAGTGCCTGAGTATCAAGTCCGACACAACGGGCCAAACCCATCCAGACGCCTAGCGTATAGGCGTCCAAACAAGCAGACCGCGGCATCTTCAAGCAGACCAGCAGCGGCGAGCAGTTCCAGCGAGGAAGGAGTAACAAATGGCCGTAGCAAAACCTGCAGTGAAGCAGCGTCGCCTGCCGGTTCTTCAGGGCATCCTGCCGCTTGATAGCGCGCGTATCCCTATCGATATCATCGCCGGCATCACGCTGGCAGCCCTGGCCATCCCGGAAGTGATGGGCTACACCAAGATCGCCGGCATGCCGGTGGTAACTGGCCTATACACGATCCTGATCCCCACAGCCCTCTTTGCGCTGTTCGGCTCTTCCCGTCACCTGGTAGTGGGTGCGGATTTGGCGACGGCAGCCATCATGGCCGCGGGGTTGGTGGGATTGGCAGCGACCGCGTCGCCCGAATACGTCGCTTACGCCGGCATCCTGGCGCTGCTGGCGGCTGTCTTCCTGATTGTTGCCCGCCTGATCAAGCTGGGTTTCCTGGCGGATTTTCTATCACGGACGGTGCTGATCGGCTTCCTGACGGGCGTCGGTATCCAGGTGGCGATCGGCCAAATCTCCGGGATGCTCGGCATCCCCGGTGGCGGGGCTGGTCCGATCCAAAAGCTCGCTACCGACTTGCAACAGATCGATCAGATAAACGTCTGGACGCTTGGCATCTCGATTGCCGTCCTGGTGATCATTGTCGGCAGCCGCATGATCTCCAAGAAAATCCCAGGACCGTTGATCGCCGTGATCGGAGCGATAGCTGCCAGCTATTACTTCGATTTTGCCGCGGAGGGTGTATCGGTGCTGGGCACAGTACCCGGTGGCCTGCCGAAGCTCGGTTTCCCCACTGGGGAGACGCTCAGTCCGTCTATTCTTTGGCAGCTTGCAGGGACAGC
Organism: uncultured Chloroflexia bacterium; assembly: GCA_963707275.1. Lineage (GTDB taxonomy): Bacteria > Chloroflexota > Anaerolineae > JAAEKA01 > JAAEKA01 > JACKBK01. The sequence continues at coordinate 89,203 of CAVPPH010000009.1, read as the reverse complement.
CTTTTCGATGTTTATCGTTATCCTGGCCCAGAGTGCCGCCACCTCACGCGCCTACGCCACGCGCTACAGCGAGAGCTTCAGCGAGAACGTTGACCTGGTTGGTCTGGGCCTGGCGAACATCGGCGCGGGGTTGTCAGGGACATTTGTGGTCAACGGCAGCCCCACGAAGACACAAATGGTTGACAGCGCCGGTGGGCACAGCCAGCTCTCCACGCTTACCATGGCAGGGGTCGTTCTTATCGTGCTGTTGTTCCTGACCAAGCCACTGGCCTATATGCCGAACGCGGTGTTGGCGTCGGTCGTGTTCTTGATCGGCATCGAGCTCGTCGATGTCAAGGGCATGCGCAAGATCCTTGCCCAGCGTCCGGCGGAGTTCTGGGTAGCTATGGTCACGGCCGCCGTGGTGGTCTTTATCGGCGTCGAGCAGGGCATCCTGCTGGCGATGCTTCTCTCAGTTCTGGTCCATACCCGCCATGGCTACAAGCCGAAGAACTCAGTCCTGGCAATCGATCAAGCTGGCCGGCTGAAAGCGGCGCCTGTGAGCAGCCATGCTGAGATCCTCCCAGGCCTGGTGGTATACCGCTTCACTCACAGCATGTACTACGCCAATGCAGAGTTTTTCACGCAGGAAGTACTCGACCTGACAACTCAGGCTGATCCACCGCTCGCCTGGCTGTGCCTCGATGGCATTGCAATCGACGAAGTGGACTTCTCGGCGGCGGCGACGCTGACGGAGATGGTGAAATTGCTGAAGGAGCGAAACGTCAAGCTGGTGCTGGCAGAAATTGATAGCCTTGTGCGTGCGGAACTGGATCGCTCTGAGGTAACTGAGCTCGTCGGCAAGGATGCGATCTTTGAGACCCTTGAGGATGTTGTAGCTGCTTACCGCAAGGCGTATCCAGACAAGTAGCGGCTGAAGATACCAGTCCAGCCGCGCTGCGATTGGCGGTGGATACGGCGTCGACGTCGTGTCCACCGCCAATCAAACCAATCATTATGACCAAAAACGCAACGCAAATATCCGATCAGCCACTGAGCAGTTCGGACAGCCCGGTTTCGGAACCCATCAAGGTCCGCTACCTGTCACCGCAAGAGCGGGCCGCCACAGGAAAAGCGGCGCGCAAGAATACGCCGCGCCTCAACCAGGCCGTCTGGGATGCCCCTGCCGATCGACCGGACCCGGTAGCCTTGCTCGAAGACCAGGACAAAACCCGAGTGCCGCAACTCGTGCCAATCCGCTACGGTCGCATGCTGGCTTCAGCCTTTGCTTTCTACCGTGGGGCAGCCGCCATCATGGCCAACGACCTCGCCCAGACTCCCAATACGGGACTGCGCGTGCAGTTGTGTGGTGATGCGCATCTGGCAAACTTTGGCGGCTTTGCTTCGCCAGAGCGCGATCTGGTGTTTGACATCAACGATTTCGACGAGACTCTCCCCGGGCCGTGGGAATGGGATGTAAAGCGCCTGGCAGCCAGCTTCGAAGTTGCCGGGCGAGAACGTGGGTTCAAGAAAAAGGAACGCCGTTCGATTGTCCTGACTGCGGTGGCGGAATACCGGCGTGCGATGGCAGAGTTTGCCGCCATGGGCAACCTTGAGGTCTGGTATTCGTTGCTGGATGAAGCCAGGATGGTTGCGCGCTGGGGCGCAACCGCCAAGCCAAAGACAATCAAGGCGTTCTCGCGGGACTTTGCGATGGCGCATCAGCGCGACAACGCGCGCGCTTTCGAGAAACTGGCGAGGCGAGTGGATGGAAAGCTAGGAATAGTGAGTAGCCCGCCGTTGGTAGTGCCAGTCTCGGAAGTTCTGGCGCAAACTGAGCTGGCGGGCTTCGATCGTGAGTTTCGGACCCTAATTCGCAATTTTCGCCAAACCCTGCAGGGTGACCGGCGCCATTTGATGGAGAGATACGAAGTTGTCGACATAGCGCGCAAGGTCGTAGGCGTCGGCAGCGTCGGCTCGCGTCTTGCTGGATCATGCTCTTTGTCGGGCGAGATGAGCAGGACACGCTCTTCTTGCAAGCCAAAGAAGCGCAGGCCTCGGTGCTTGAGGCTCACCTTGGCAAGAGCGTGTACAAGGATCATGGCCGGCGGGTCGTGGAAGGCCAGCGGCTCTTGCAGGCTGTCAGCGACATTTTTCTGGGCTGGGATCACGTGCCGGACACGATCGATCATGTTGCGCGCGATTTCTACATCCGGCAACTGATGGATTGGAAGCTTTCTTTGAATACGGAGGTCATGACGCCGAACGAGCTTGACCTGTACGGCAAGATGTGCGGCTGGACACTGGCGCGCGCGGATGCCCAGTCCGGCGACAGCATCGCTATCACGGCCTATCTTGGCGACTCCGATCTTTTCGACCAGGCTCTGGCCGATTTCGCGGCGACCTATGCTGACCAAAACGAGCGAGATTACCAGGCGCTCATTGACTGCGACGAAGTCCGGCAGGATCAAAGCCGAGACCGGCATCTAGCTGTCCGGCTGGAAAGTTACCCATGACCACTACAGAATTCTTCCAGGCTATCGGTGGCCTATCGGGCCTGCTGTTCATCGTCACCAGCATGCTGGCGATGGGCATGAGCCTGACCATGCCACAGATCATCGAGCCGCTGAAAAACGTGCGGCTGGTGGCGCTGGCACTGCTGGCCAACTTCGTGCTGGTGCCGCTGGTCGCCTACGTGATCATCCTGGTGATCCCGCTGGAACAGGATCTGCAGATCGGGCTGCTCGTTCTGGCCGTCTCAGCCGGCGCGCCGTTCCTGCCCAAGCTGGTGCAGGGCGCGAAGGGCAATATCGCGTTCGGCGTCGGGCTGATGGTGCTGCTGATGGTGATGACCATCATCTACCTGCCCATCGTCCTGCCGCTGCTGGTGCCTGACGCCTCGATCAGCGGCTGGGATATCGCCAAATCGCTGATCGTGCTGATGCTGATCCCGCTGGCCATCGGTCTGCTGGTGCGATCGCATTCGGCAAAAGACGCAGCTCACTGGGGCCGCTGATGAACAAGATCTCCGGGGTGGCAATGCTGCTGCTGCTGGTAGTTGGGCTGGGCCTGAACGTCTCCAACATTCTGAGCCTGATCGGTTCCAACGGACTGCTGGCGCTGCTGATTTTCATCGTCGCCTGTCTGGTAATCGGCCTGCTGCTGGGGGGCCGCGACCCGGGGATACGCAGCACGCTGGGGCTGGGTACGGCGCAACGCAACGTCTCGGCCGTGATCCTGGTGAGCGTGCAGAATTTCCCGGGCGGCAACACACTGCCCTTCGTGCTGGTGGCGGCCCTGCTCCTGCTGTTGGTTCTGCTGCCGACCGCCAGGCTGCTGAGCAGGCGCAGCGAGACCGCCAAACCGGCTGGCAAGACAGCATGAAGCGAGGACACGACCCGACAGCCAGCGACGTTGGCCATACGCTTGGTCAACGGCGGAGCAACTTCGGCTGGCCAGCAAATGCAGGCCGCCGAGCACAACCAATTGACTACAGGAGACTAGATTTTGAACATGCCAAACCAACCCGATAAACATTTACGTGCCTACTTGCCTATCCCCGACGTATCCAAACCGGGGTTGACGACGTACGATGCCAAGGATCCGGATACGAAGTTTCCGCCCATCGAACCCCTGCGACCGCCAGAAGGCGCACCCAACGTCTTGATCATCCTGCTGGACGATGTTGGCTTTGGGGCGTCTAGTGCCTTTGGCGGTCCGTGCTACACGCCCAACTTCGAGAAACTGGCCAGCGGCGGGCTGAAGTACAACCGGTTTCACACCACAGCGTTGTGTGCGCCTCACGCGCCAAGCGCTGATGACCGGCCGCAACCACCACTCCGTGGGCATGGGTAACATCACTGAAACAGCAACATCGGCTCCTGGCCAAAACTCCTTACGGCCCAATACCAAGGCGCCGATAGCACTCACCCTGAAACTGAATGGTTATTCCACCGCCATGTTTGGAAAATGCCATGAAGTGCCCGTCTGGGAGTCGAGTCCGATGGGTCCCGTTTCGAACACTGGCCGGCGGGAGGTGGTGGCTTCGAATACTTCTACGGCTTTCATCGGCGGCGAGAACAACCAATGGGACCCCGCGCTGTACGAGGGTTTGACCCCGGTCGAGCCTCCGGCGACCCCGGAGGAGGGGTATCACCTGACCGAAGACCTGGCTGACCATGCAGTGAACTGGATTCGCCAGCAGAAAGCATTGATGCCGGACAAGCCGTTCTTTGTGTATTTTTCCCCCGGCGCGACCCATGCCCCACATCATGTGCCCAAGGAGTGGGCCGACAAGTATAAAGGCCAATTTGGCCACGGATGGGACAAGCAGCGTGAGATCACCTTTGCCAAGCAAAAGGAACTAGGCGTCATCCCGCAAGACGCCGAGCTGACCCGGCCACGCCGAAATTCCCGCCTGGGATGACATGCCTGCCGAGCTCAAGCCCGTGCTGGAACGTGAAATGGAAGTATATGCCGGGTTCCTGGAGCATACCGACTATCACGCGGGCCGGGTGATCGCGGCCATCGAAGACTTGGCATCCTGGACGACACGTTGATCTTCTGCATCATCGGCGACAACGGTGCGTGCGCCGAAGGCACCTTGAACGGCGCGTTCAATGAAATGGCCAACTTCAACGGCATGGCCGCGCTGGAGACGCCGGAGTTCATGTTGTCCAAGATGGATGAGTTCGGCTCGCCTGAGTCCTACAACCATTATGCGGTGGGCTGGGCGTGGGCCATGGACACACCGTACCAATGGACAAAGCAAATCGCCTCACACTGGGGCGGCACCCGCAACGGCACAATTGTGCATTGGCCCAAGGGCATCCAGGAAAAGGGCGGACTGCGCACACAGTTCAGCCATGTCATCGACGTGGCCCCGACCATCCTGGAAGCGGCTGGGCTGCCCGAACCCACCTTTGTCAATGGCGTCCAGCAGTCGCCTATGGAAGGCACGAGCATGCTTTACAGCTTCAACGATGGGGCGGCGCCCGATCGTCACGATTTGCAATATTTCGAAATGTTCGGCAATCGCGGCATTTACTACAAAGGTTGGAGCGCTGTCACCAAGCATCGTACACCGTGGGTAATGGTCGGGCAGAAGATGCTGGCCTTCGACGATGATATCTGGGAGTTGTACGACGGCAGTAAGGACTGGTCGCAGGCGCATGACCTGTCAAAAGAGATGCCCGATATGCTGCATAAGCTGCAACGCCTATTCCTGATCGAGGCGACCAAGTACAATGTCCTCCCGCTGGATGATCGCCAGGCCGAACGCCTGGTGCCTGAAATCGCCGGACGTCCGACGCTGATCCAGGGCAATTCGCAACTGTTCTTCCCTGGCATGGGGCGCCTGTCGGAGAACAGCGTGGTCAGCATCAAGAACAAGTCCTTCTCTGTAACCGCCGAAGTTGAAATCGGCAGCAAGCCCGCGAACGGCGTGATCATCGCCCAGGGCGGCAGGTTCGGTGGCTGGAGCGTCTATGCCAGAGATGGCAAGCTCAAGTTCACCTATAACGTACTGGGCATTCACGAATTTCCGACCGAAGCTACGGAGCCGATCCCACAAGGCAAGCACCAGGTGCGCATGGAGTTCGCCTATGATGGCGGCGGCCTCGCCAAGGGCGGGGATGTCACGCTCTACTACGACGGCAAGCAGGTAGGCAATGGTCGTGTCGCTGCGACACAGCCCCTGGTCTTCTCAGCCGATGAGACGACCGATATCGGCTATGAGAGCGGCACGACCGTCAGCCCTGACTATACCACAGCGGCAGCAAGTTCACCGGCAAGATTCACTGGGTGCAGCTCGACGTAGGCACGGACGATCACGACCACTTCATCGACCCTGAAGAACGGCTCCGCGTCGCCATGGCCCGCCAGTAGACTTTGAAAGAAGTGCCCGGCCGTCTGCGCCGGCCGGCGCTCCTGACCCAACGAAAGGTAACCAATGAACAAGCGAACTTCCACCTTCCTTCTGCTGACAGTGCTGAGCCTCGTGCTCATTGTCAGTGCAGCCTGCTTCCCGCCGGCGACGCCTGTGCCGCCGGCCGCGACAGATCCCAACTCGATCACCAACATCGTCTGGCAGTGGACCAACGTCTCCAACAAGACCAACTAGCGAGACTACAGCCGTCCCCAACCCGCAGGACTACACCATCGTCTTCCGCGACGACGGCACCCTGAGCGGCAAGGCCGACTGCAACGAATTCACCGGCACCTATTCCCAGGAATTCGGCTTCTCCATTGCAATCGGCGCGGCGACCATGGCGTTTTGCGGCGAAGCGTCACTGGATAACGACTATTTGCAGCTGCTTGGATCGGTAGCCGCGGGCGGCCCCGACGGTTCCGGTGGCCTCGCATTGGAAACTGCCGGCGGCGAGCAGCGCATGTCGTTTGTAAACGGCGGCGCCGCACCGGCCCAATAACCCAACGGTACACGCACACAAGAGTCCCGATAGTGAGCAAGGAACAAAATATCGTCATCATCGCCGGCTACCAGTCCGTCGAGCCGGCTACCAGAGACTTCGACCCGCTGGTGCAGCTGGTCAAGGATAAGAAGATCAAGACCGACGGCATGATCCTCGTCCAGAAGGACAAGGACGGCAAGGTCACCATCAACGAGACCGGCGACCATGCCGGGCGCAAGGGCGCGGGCTGGGGCGGCGGCGTCGGCGTGCTCGTCGGTCTGGCCGCGCCGCCGATGTTGGCCGCGGTGGCCGTCGGCGCTGCCGCCGGCGCCGTGGTCGGCAAGTTCGCCAAGCACAAGGTGGAGAGCGGCATCGAGAGCGGGCTGGGCGAGAAGCTCAAGCCGGGCACCGCCGCCATTCTGGCCACCGTGCGCGAACGAGGATCGCCTGGCAGCCGAGCGGGCGCTGGCCGGCTCGCCGGCCAAGTCGGTCGCCACCATCGACGAAGGGCCTCAAAGGCGCGCTGGCCGAAGCGGCCGGCAAGTTCAATCCGGACCGCACGCGTGCTGCCGATCCCTGACCGCACCTTCGGCGGCGTGGCCGGGCGCACCCTGCGCGACTCAGTCGCCGACTGGATGATGATCCCCGGGCCGAAGGCGCCGGAAGGCGCGCCTAACGTTCTCCTCGTCCTGATCGACGACGCCGGCTTCGGCGGTCCCAGTTCCTTTGGCGGCCCGATCAACACGCCCAGCCTTCACACGCGTGCAGGAGATGGGCCTGACCTACAACCGGCTTTCACGTGACGGCCGTCTGCTCGCCGACGCGCGCCGCGCTGCTGACCGGGCGCAACCAGCACCGGGTCGGCTTCGGCTCGATCGCCGAATATCCCGGCCCCTTCCCCGGCTACACCGCCGCCATGCCCCGAGTCTGCGCGCCGTTTCCGCGCATCCTCAAGGAAAACGGCTACGTCACCGGCGGGTTCGGCAAGTGGCACCTCACCCCGGACAACGTGCAGGGCGCGGCCGGCCCGTTCGACCACTGGCCGAAGTCGTGGGGCTTCGACCACTGGTGGGGCTTCCTGAGCGGCGCCGCCGGCCAGTACGACCCGATCATCACCCAGGACGACTGGGCGCTGGGTGTGCCTGAAGGCAAGGACGGCGAGCACTACTACTTCCCCGACGACATCACCGACAAGGCCGTCGAATGGCTGCACGGGTGCGAGCGCAGGATGCCGACCAAGCCGTGGATGATGTTCTACTCGACCGGCTGCAGCCACGCGCCGCACCACGTCGCCAAAGAATGGGCCGACAAGTACAAGGGCAAATTCGACCAGGGCTGGGACAAGCTGCGCGAAGAAATCATCGCACGCCAGAAGAAGCTTGGGATCATCCCGCAGGATACCGAACTCACCGCGCGGCCTGACCTCTTCCCGGCCTGGGACACGCTCACCGACACCCAGAAGAAGCTCTACGCCCGCCAGATGGAGGTCTTCGCCGGTTACTCCGAGAACGCCGACTGGAACGTCGGACGCCTGCTCGACTCCATCGACGAGTCTGGGCGACCTGGACAACACGCTGATCATCTACATCTGGGGCGACAACGGCTCCAGCATGGAAGGCACCACGACCGGCTCGTTCAACGAGATGACCTTCCTCAACGGCATCGTGCTGGACGCCGATCAGCAGTTGGCGCTGATCGAGCAATATGGCGGCATCGAGGCCCTGGGCAGCGAACACACCGCGCCGCACTTCGCGGCAGCCTGGGCGCACGCCATGAACACCCCCTTCCAGTGGGGCAAGCAGACCGCCAGCCACCTGGGCGGCACCCGCAACCCGATGGCGATCGCCTGGCCCAGCCGCATCAAGCCGGACACAACGCCGCGCGCCCAGTTCACACACGTCATCGACGTCGGCCCGACGATTCTGGAAGCGGCCGGCATCCCCGAACCGAAGACTGTGGACGGGATCGCACAGGAGCCGATGGATGGCACCAGCTTCCTGTTCTCTTTCGACGACGCGGCCGCGCCGGAACGTCACACGGTGCAGTACTTCGAGATGTTCGGCTGCCGTGCCATGTACAAGGACGGCTGGTGGGCGGCTTCCCGCCCGGACCGCATCCCCTGGGACCTGTCGCCCAAGACGCTGGCCCAGTTCGGCCCCGAAGCGGACTGGGACCCGGACCGGGATGTGGGCTGGGAACTGTACGACCTGACCAAGGACTTCTCCCAGGCGCACAACGTCGCAGCCCAGCACCCGGACAAGGTCCAGGAGCTGCAAGAGCTGTGGTGGAAAGAGGCCGAGCGCAACCGCGTGCTGCCGCTGATGGCCGGTGTGTCGGTCATGTACGGCATCCTGCCGCCGCTGCCGACGGTGACCCGCTTCAGTTTCATGGGCGACGTGCAGAACATCCAGCGTGGCATGACCCCGCATGTTCAGGGCCGGTCGTACGCCATCGAAGCTGATCTCAACGTACCGGAAGGCGGCGCCGAGGGCGTCATCGTGGCCAACTCCGACTTCACCGGCGGCTACTCGCTGTGGGTCGACGCAGAGGGCCGGCTACGCCACACCTACTCGCTGCTGGGCGTCGAGATCTATCGCCAGGTCTCCAGCGAGCCGACTGCCGACCGGCGATGTCGCGGTCAAGATGTTGTTCGAGGCGGACGTGCCCATGCCCGGGTCAGGCGGCAAGGTGACGCTTTGGGCCAACGACAAGCAGATCGGCGAAGGCCGTCTCGACAAGACGGTGCCCGTCGCCTTCACCTCCTATGCCGGCATGGACATCGGTCGTGACAACGGTGGTGTGGTCGATCTCGACTACGAGGACAAGGCGCCGTACGCCTTTACCGGCACAGTGAAGAAGGTCGTCTTTGATCTCAAACCGTCGCACCATGAAGTGGAGTCCGCCTTGCACCAGCACAGCGCCGTCCAGGCCGTGGCAGCCGGTGTCGCAGGTTGATCAACAGCAACTGAAGGCAGCTGCGCCGTTCACTTAAATCGCTAACTCTCCCTCACCTGTCACAACGCTCAACAATCGAGCGGCGGGTGAGGGAGAGAGCCTTGTTCCGACAAGTAGTTAATCCAAAATCACCTGATACTAGCCAGCCGCCAAGCTAGCCGGCCGGCACTCCGATGGGTGAAAAGAGCGGAACACCGACGGCTCACCTGCCATGGTGTCACTGCGAGGTGGCGGCCGCCGACACCTGCGCTTGCGAGCCGCAGGCGAGGTGCAGGTGAGCAGTCTCTCCGGTAAGGCCGAGAGATTGCTTCGCCGCAGACGGCTCGCAATGACGGTAAGGCGCTATTTTCAAAACAGGCAGGGATGAATGAAACAGTTCTTCCGTAAACGTACGCTGTCCCTTTCCGTGGTCGTGCTGGTCATGCTTGGCATCCTGCTGGTGCAAAGCACGATTTCCTACAGCACGACGTACGGCGCGCTGGCCAGTTTTGTCGAGGGACTGGACTCGACCGGCCTGCCTGAAGGCGGACTGATACTGCGGGCGCTGCTGGCCCTGTTGATTGTGACGCTGTGGCTACTGAACCGCAAGCACGCGCTTTTCAAGGTCATTGTAGTCGTCAACGGTTTGCTGACCCTTGGCTTGTTCATGAACCTGGCCGCGTTGATCACCGTGCTGTTCGGCCTGACGCCGCAGGTAGTCAGGGTGTTGCTGCTGGACGTGGTCTTGATGGCGATCTCGAACATCCTGATCTTCTCGATCTGGTACTGGATCATCGACCCGCCCGGCGTGGAAGAGAATCCGCGCGAGAACGCAGCCTGGGATTTCCTTTTCCCCCAGCGAGCAGGCGAATTGCCTTACTATGAAACATGGCTGCCCAGCTATTCAGATTACCTTTTCCTGGCCTTCACGACAAGCTTTGCCTTTAGCCCGACAGACACACTGCCTCTGACACGCCGTGCAAAAATCGCGATGATGCTGCAATCGACAGTTTCGCTCGTTACGTTAACTGGAATCGCAGGCAGCGCGATCAACATGCTTGCAGGAGCCAGTTAACATGAACCAGGAAATGTCTCGGGCTAAATCCGCCATCACCACGCCGCGCTCGGCAGCCGTTGCCGGCATCGTGTTCTCGCTGCTGCTCATTACGGTGCTTGTGCTGATCCGAATCACCGTTCCGGAAGACCCGACAGCCAGCGGAGATTGGCTTGCCACTGGTTGGAAGCGGGTCGAATTGGCGCTTCAACTGCTGCCGTTTTCTGGCATTGCGTTTCTCTGGTTCATCGGCGTGATACGTGATCGCATCGGCGATCGCGAGGATCGCTTCTTTGCGACAGTTTTTCTCGGCAGCGGCCTGCTGTTCCTTGCCATGCTGTTCGCCTCTGCGGCAGTTGCCGGCGGCATCATACAGATGTACGGATCCGCACCAAACTTGCTGCTGGCGAACGGCCTGTTCACTTTCGGACGCACCGTCACATATGAAATCATGAATGTCTACGCCATGAAGATGGCAGGGGTCTTCATGGTCTCAACTTCTACACTCGCCCTCCGGACAGGTATCCTGCCGCGCTGGATGTCGATTCTCGGCCTGGTGCTGGCGGTGTTTCTGCTGTTCAGCCTCGGATTGTTTTACTGGTCACCGCTGGTGTTCCCGCTCTGGGTGCTGTTGATCAGCACTCACATCCTGCTGGCCAACCGCACGCGACCTGAGAGCAAGGACGCTACATCAGAGGCAGCAAGCTGAAGATCAAGGATTCCACTGGTCAGCCCATCATCGAGAATACTTTCGGGAGCTGAACAGGTGTCACGAGACTTCCAAAGTTTGAAACAAGTGTAACACTTCAAGGAGCATCGACCTATGAACATTCCCCTGAACGGAGACGTGCAGTGCACCGATGGCGCAGGCGGGCAGGCCGTGGCAGCGGTCCTTGACCCGGTGCGGTTGACCCTGTCTCACCTCGTGATCGACATCAAGGGCCACGGCCACCGGGAGTACCTGGCGCCGCTGGGTTTGATCGCCGACGGCACTGCTCACGGGATCTCGCTGAAATGTGCCAAGGACGACCTGGCCCATCTTGCGCCGTTTCTGGAGACACAGCTTGTCGAGGATCAGGGCGGCGGGCTGCCTAACGCCCAAGGGCTGGCATATGCTGAATTCCAGAGCGGGCTGTCGGCCACCGACTTCGGCATGACCAGCGGCGGTCCGGCCTATGTCGACGTGGAAGCGATCTCTGACAACGAGCTGGCGACGCGGCACGGCATCCCCGTCTATGCGACTGACCACCAGGTAGGCCAGCTCGACGAGCTAGTCATCACGCCAAACTCAGGGCAGATCACCCACGTCGTGCTGAAGGAAGGGCATCTGTTCGGCAAGAAGGAAATCGCTGTGCCGGTCGAGCATGTCGATCGCATCGGCGAGGTAGCTGTGTATCTGAAGCTGGCGAAGCACGAAGTCGAGCAGCTTCCCAGCCTGTAGCCAGTCGCCGGCAGAACTTATCCTGAACTGTAATCCGTTGTTCGAAATGCCATTCGCTGATCAGGCCAGTAGCCCGATCTCTTTACAATTCAAGTTATATGAAGCCGGACCTACACCCACCGGCCTTGCAGTCAGAAAGGATCGACGACTATGAAACAACCAAACTCCACCCGCCGTGCGCTTCTGCTAGCGCTGGCGCTGGCGGCGCTGCTGATTCTGTCGGCCGTCACCGTCACGACGGCCAGCCAGATCGCCGCCCGGCAAAACGCCCAGGCGACACCCGCTGCGACTGACTCCGCGGATGCGTCCCCGGACAACGCGGTTGGCAGCGCCTTCATCACTATCAACCCTGAAGCTGGCTTCCCGCTGGACCCATTCCTGGTCAGCGTGCAGGCCGGCGGCCCCGTCACTGCCAGCACCGTTTCTGAGGGTTGCCTGGGCTACGTCTCCGAGGCGCCAGTGGTAACCGCCGACTATCAGGGCGAGGCTGACCTGCTGAAGGTCTTCTTCTACAGCGACAGCGACACAACGCTGGTCGTGCAGACGCCAGACGGCGACTACCTCTGCAACGACAACACCAGCAAGTTGCTCCTGGACCCGACTATCGCAATCACAGAGCCTGTCCAGGGCCCCTACAGTGTCTGGGTTGGCAAAAGCGAGGAGAAGGGGCTGGCGGCCGGCTTCCTGGTCTTCACCAGCCACGAGAACGTGAACGCGGGCACGCTGGCGCTGGCCAATCTGGTACAACGCCCGGCCGTGCCGGAAGTGCCGCTGATGCGCGAGCGGGTGATTAACGCCTCCCAGCGACTCATGGATGCCCTGGCAGCCGTGAAATCACCAGATGCGCTGGAGGCAGGCGGCGACGATGTTACCGCAGAGATCACCGCGGACGGCAACCTGCCGGCGCCGGAGCTGCAAACTGGCGACACGCTGTGCAACGGCCTGGTGTCGCTGGTTCCTGACTACGTCTTCGACTGGACAGGCGAGACCGACGCGCTCAACCTGTATGTGGAGGCAGCAGCGGACACGACGCTGTTGGTGGTCACGCCCGACAAGAGCGTCCTCTGCAGCGACGACTCCGGCAATGCAGACAACCTCAACCCGCTGGTCACCATCGAGCAACCGGCTGAGGGTCGCTATCTGGTTTGGGTCGGCAGGTTGAACCCGGACAAGGACGTCGCCAGCACCCTGACCATCACCGAAGCCGCCGATGCCCAGCCTGAATCGCTGCAGCCCTAGTTACGACAAGGAGACACCAACGATGAAACACAAGACTCTGATTTTGGCGGTCGTTGTCATCGCTCTTCTGGTCGTGACCGGCCAGCCGCTGATGGCGCAGAACGGCAACACCTGGAACGTTTCGTATTATGCCAACACCAGTTGGTCCGGCACACCGGCGCTGGGGATGGTCAACCCGTACATCGACTTCAACTGGGGCACGGTTCCGCCCGGACCCGGCATGCCGTCCACCAACTGGACCGCGACCATGAGCAGCTCAGTCAACTTCTACTACACCGGCACCTACGTCTTCCAGGCGCTGGCCGACGACGAGATCTCCCTGCAGATCGACGGCATCACCTACCTCAACACCATGGGTGCAGGCCAGTCAGGCAAGACGGCAAAGGTCTCGGTCAACATTGCGCAGGGCACCCACAACCTGGTGGTCCAGTACCGCCAGTACACGGGCACTGCTTACGTCTATCTCAACTGGGCCTACGCCCAGCCGGGCGGCGGCTATGTCTACACGCCACTGCCAACGCCAATGCCGGCCGGCACGCCGATTGCTTCGACGCCGGGACCGACGCCGACCCCGGCCTGCGATCCCTGGTGGGAGTGCGCCTGCCCGACTTCGGTCACCAGCCTGACCACCGAATACGGCGACTACACGCCCTGTATCGAGCAAGACCTGCAACAGGCCAACTGCTACGTCTCTGACGGGCAGTGGAACGCGCCCAATACCGGTTCGATCCAGTCTGAACCGCAGATCGCGGTGTGGGGCGCCTGCACGCCGGGCCAGCTACAGTGTATGCAGCTTGCCTGTAACCAGGAGCCGGTGCAGGCGACCTGCTCCAAGACAGCCGCGGGCTGGTTCTACTACGGCGCCTGCCCGGCCGGGTCGCCGGTTGTGCAGTAGCATCGCACCAGCCGCTTAACCGTCCACCGGCGCTTCTCAAGGTCTTCGTACCATGAGGAGCGCCGGTTTGTTTCTCCGCTGAGACAGTTGCGGCAATCCGTTTGGCAACCATAGATACCAGTGTTAGAATGGCCGGAGTCACAGGAATTGCCGTGGCGTCTATCGCCAAAGTCATGAGCCGTCCCTTGAATCAAACCGACTTGACCAGCAAAACGGACCAGGTGGAACAGACGAACGAGGCTGCCGGATCAGGCGGCGAGACTCAATTGCGAGGCCGGGAACACCTATTTCTATACCTGACAGCGGCGGTGCTTGGCCCGGTGATAGCTTTGGCAGTGTGGCTGTTCAACCAGGCCATCAGCGCAGTAAGGGCAGTGACCATAAGCCTGCAACCCGCGGGCGTCTGGATGATCCCGCTGACGCTGGCAGTGGGCGGCATCCTCGTCGCACTGATCATGCACTTCTTCCACCGACCGACCCGCGTGCCAGGTGTCGCGCACATCATCGACGGCGTAGTCGAATACGACGGCCAGCTTGAGAAACACACCGGATTGGCGTTTGTGGCCGCCGCAGCCTTGAGCATCGGCATCGGCGTGCCGGTGGGCGCCGATGCGCCAACCGCCATGATCGGCGCCCACCTGGCATCCTGGCTCGGCAGTCGCTTCAACCAACCGGGATTGATCGTCCGTTCACTGGTGGTCGCCGGCGTTGGCGCCGGCATCGCAACTACCTACTTTGCCCAGCTCGCGGCTGTGTTCTTTGCGCTGGAAGTGGTGCTGGGCGGTTTCGGCGGCGCGGTCTTCATCGTGCCAACCTTGATCGCGGTGGCAACGTCATCACTGACCATCCAGTTCCTGGGCGGCGCTCCGCCGCAATACAACGTCCCCCTCGGCGACCTGCGTCCCGACGCCACCCTGCTGCTCTATGCGACCGTCGCTGTGGTGGCCGCGCTGGCAGCGATCGCCTACGTCAACCTGTTGCCAAAATCCGTGGTCCTCTGGGAACGTGTACCGTTGCCGTTCTGGGCCAAGACAGCCTGCATGGGGCTGATAATCGGCGTCGTCGCGATCTGGCTGCCAGGAGTCACCGGCACGGGGCTGACCCAGATGCAGGTGATTTTCGCCGGTGCGCGCTTCCCGGTCGGGTTGCTGGCGGCACTGGGCATGATAACATAACCATCGTGCTGACGCCACAGAGCCTCGGAGCCGGTTTCGTAGGCGGCACCATCGGGCCAGCGCTGCTGATCGGCTCGACTCTGGGCGCGGTCTACGGCCAACTCGTAATCATGGTGTTCCCTGATCTGGGACTGTCGCCGACCACCTTTGCCATGATATGTACGGCGGCCATGCTGGCCGGCACGTTCCACGCCCCGCTGTTCGGCGCTATGATGATCTACGAAATGGTCAACGATTATCGTATTCTCTTGCCGCTGTTCCTGGCGGCCGCGATCGGCTATGTGCTGGCGCGCCCCTTCCAGCCCGGCTCAGCCTATACGTTCCCGCTGTACGACGACAGGACGCGGCTGCGCAGGGGCACGTATGCATACGACCGCAGGCCAGCGGCCAAGCGCACTGGCGCGAAATAATCCATCGATTCAGCCTGATCCTGGAGGCATGTATCCATGACCGCACAAGCAGCAACGACATCAGCACCATCAGCAACCCCAAAACATCGCGAACTCAAGCCCGTTGGCTACGAGCTGTTTCTCGGCGCACTGTCCCTGCTCTCAATCGTCAATCTGATATTGCTCATTATTCTGCAGAGCGACCAGAATCTGGCGTACGTTGTGGGGATCATCAACGTCATCCTGCTTCCAATCTTCCTGTTTGACTTCTTCTACCGCTTCTTTACGACTGAAAGCAAGTCTACTTATTTCTTTCGCAAATTTGGCTGGGCTGACCTGCTGTCCAGCCTGCCATTCCCCAACGTCAAGATATTCCGTGTCTTTCGACTCTGGCGGGTTCTGCGACTCATCATCGAGTTTGGGGCAGGCAATCTGTGGCGCGAGTTCATCACCCATCGCGCTGAAAACGCCCTCTACACGGTCTTCTTCCTGGTGCTGTGCGTGCTGGAGTTCGGCTCGCTGGCCGTCCTGGCCGCAGAAAGCGGCGCGCCCGACGCCAACATCACCTCAGCCTCCGATGCCATCTGGTGGGCCTATGTAACGATTACCACGGTGGGCTACGGCGACCAGTATCCCGTCTCCAACACCGGCCGAATCGTTGGCATCTTCGTGATGACCGCCGGCGTGGGCCTGTTCGGTACATTGAGCGGTTTTCTGGCCAATTTGTTTCTCGCTCCGTCCACGGCGGAGGAAGCAAAAGAAGAGGCTGTTGCGGCAGACAGCAACGACCCGAAGGCCAAGATTGCTGAACTCAAGCGACTGATCGAGGCGCAGGAAAAGGCGACCGCCGACTTAAAGGCCAAGTTAGATGAATTCGACGGCCTGCTTGAACAAGAGAATGGCGCGTACGAAACGAGCTAACTCGTTTCGTACGCTCTACTGACTGCTTCAAGAACCAACCGTGGTCCTGAGATCTCGCTCAACCAGTTTGGGAAACAACAAAAAAAAACACCGGCCTGGCGCACACCAGACCGGCTTCAGTTGCCACCAAGACTGGCAGTCCTCGGAAGGACTGCCAGTCTTTTTTCGTATGCTCAACGGCGATAGGCCGCCAGGTAAAACGGCCGCCTGACCACCACAGCCCGCTTGGGCTGGTCGCGGATCACGATGTCAATCTCGCTGCCCAACTTGGCACGGGCGGCCGGCACGTAGGCCAGCCCGACGAAACGACCCGTGGTGGGCGACTTCATGCCGGTCGTCACCTCACCCACCGGCACCCCGTCCACCGCGACCGCGTAGCCGCCACGCGGCACCGCCTTGTCGACCATTTCGAAGCCGACCAGCAGATGGCTGGTCCCCTCCAGCTTGAGCTTGAGCAACGCGTCCCGTCCCACGAAATCGCCCTTGCTGAAACTGATGGCCCAGCTCAACCGCGCGCTGACCGGGTCGATGTCCTGCTCGATTTCGTGACCGTAGAGCGGCAGGCATGGCTCGAAGCGCAGCGAATTGCGCGCCGCCAGACCGCAGGGCAGCAGGCCATCCGCATTGCCCTCCGCCAGCAGTGTGTTCCACATGGCAACCGCCTGCTCCACCGGGAAGAAAAGCTCGTAGCCATATTCCCCCGTGTAGCCAGTCGCGCCCAACAGCGTCGGGATGCCCGCCACCTCGGTCTCTAGGCAGGAGTGGAACGGCATGGCGTCCAGATCAGCCGGCGTCAGGCGCTGCAGGATGGCCTGCGCGTTGGGGCCTTGCAATGCCAGCATGTAGGTCGCGTCGGAGATGTCATCCAACGTTATGTCAAAACCAGTGGCGTGCGCCTGCATCCATGCCACGTCCTTGGCGCGGTTGGAGGCGTTGATCACCACCCACCAGCGCTCCTCCGCCAGCCGGTAGACGAAGATGTCGTCCACCACGCCGCCGTCGGCATAGCACATCAGGCTGTAGCGCGCGCCCTGCACCGGCAGGTCACTCATATCGCCGACCTGGACGTGCTGCAAGAAAGCCAGTGCGTCCGGCCCCTGCACGTCGACCTGGCCCATGTGGTCGATGTCGAACAGCCCGGCCGCCGAGCGAACTGCGTTGTGTTCCACGGTCGGTCCCAGGTTGTCGTACTGCACCGGCAGTTCCCAGCCGGCAAAAGGCACGATGCGCCCGCTGAGTTTCACATGTTCGTCGTAGAGCGCCGTGCGGCGCAACTGATCTGCCATGGATATTCGCCTTTCGGAAGAATTGTGCAGCAGTATGCTTCAGCATACTTTGGCTGTATCAGACACCGAATTCATTCGGTGGCCCGGCGAGCGGACCACCGCTTGTGCAGCAGTATGCTTCAGCATACTTTTGTCGTGTCAGACACCGAATTCATTCGGTGGCGTCGTCGCCGCATCGTCACCCGCAATCTCGTCATCCGCCGTCACTGTGATGTCACCGACCTCCTTGGTAGACATGGCCAGCGCCACGCGATAGGAACCGGGGCTTAGTTGCCAACCACTGACAGCGAGACGCGCAATTGTGTTGACGCCAAAGGAAACCGGCCTCTCCTCGCTGATCTCCTTACCCGTGCGCACGATGGGCGTCGGCGGCCGGGAATAGCCCTCTCGTGGCCGTTCAAGCTGGACGATCAACTGTTCACCAGAATATTGCTCGTCGTCGATGCTCAACGGTCCGACGCCGATCAGCGTGGTCGGAGCCAGGCGGTTACGGAATCGCACTTCAAAGCCGTCATCTGTATTGCGCAGACTATCCTGTTCGTACAACTTGCTGAATATCGATGTCGGAATTGTACTCATCTCAACCCATCATCCCTGGAAACCCGGGGAACTTGCCGCGTCGCTTGCCGCCTGTCTCAGACATCTGCTTCATCATGCGCTTGATCTGTTTGAACTGCGACAGCAGCTCGTTGATGTCCTGCACCTCAGTGCCAGAGCCACGCGCCACACGTCGCTTGCGGCTCGCGTTCATGGTCTCGGGGTGGCGGCGCTCGTCCAGCGTCATGGAACTGATGATGGCCTCGATGCGTCGCATCTGCGTGTCGGTCACGTCCGGAGACAGGTCTTTTGTCACGCCGCGGAAGCCGGGAATCATGTCCATGATCTGACTCAGCGGCCCCATCTTGCGCACCTGTTGCATCTGCTGCATGAAATCATCCAGGTCGAACTCGCCCTTCATCATGCGCTTGGCCGCCGACATGGACTTCTCCTGGTCCATCGTCGACTGGGCACGCTCGATGAGACTGAGCATGTCACCCATGCCCAGAATGCGGCTGGCCATGCGGTCAGGGTGAAACACCTCCAGCGCGTCGGTCTTCTCGCCGACGCCCAGATACTTGATCGGAACGCCGGTCACCTCGCGCATGGAAATGGCTGCGCCGCCGCGCGCGTCGCCGTCCACCTTGGTCAGGATCAGGCCGGTGACGCCCAGCCGGTCGTTGAAGGTCTGAGCCACGTTAACAGCCTGCTGGCCGGTCATGGAGTTGGCCACCAGCAGGATCTCCTGCGGCTTAGTGCGCGCCTTGATCTCGTCCAGCTCGGCCATCATCTCTTCGTTGATCTGCAAGCGGCCGGCCGTATCCAGGATGACCACCGTGTAGGCCGATTTCGCGGGCGCGCTTGACTGCATTGCTGCAAATCACGGGTGGAGCAACTTTGTCGCCCTCGCTGTGGACTGGAATGTCCAGCGACTTACCGAGGACCTCAAGCTGGTGAATGGCGGCCGGGCGATAGGTGTCCGCCGCGACCAGCAGCGGCCGCTGGTTGCCCTTGCGCAACGTCAACGCCAGCTTGGCTGATGTGGTGGTCTTGCCGGAACCTTGCAGACCAACCATCATGATGACGTGCGGCGTCGGGCCGGACAGGTCCAGCTTGGCCGGCTCGCCCAGCACCTGGATCAGTTCCTCGTTGACAATCTTGACGACCTGCTGGGCCGGCGTCAGGCTTTTCATCACCTCGGCGCCGATAGCCCGCGCCTTGACACGCGCCACGAAATCCTTGACGACCTTGTAGTTGACGTCGGCTTCCAGCAACGCCAGGCGCACCTCTCGCATGGCGACATCCACGTCGGCTTCGGTCAGCCGGCCGCGGCTTGCCAGCCCATCGAAGGCGCGCTGCAACTTATCAGTAAGCGTTTCAAACATCGGGGTTTTCCTCGTTCAGAAGGCAATGTAGGACGGGTTCATTCTACGTTGTCGGAGGGCTTTCGTCAAGTAAGGGAGCCGATGCTGGTTTTGTCAGGTGCAGGCGAATATGCTACAGTAGCGCAGCGATGATCAAGAAAGAAATCGTCCCGTCCGCGGACAAAACACAGGTAACATTCGAATACGCTGCGGCCGTGCGCGCCAAAACCGTGCATCTGGTGGGCGACTTCAACGACTGGAGCGAAACTGACACGCCGATGACGTTGGACAAGCGCCGCGGCCTGTGGATGCACCAATTGGAACTGGAACGCGGGCGCGACTACCAGTTTCGCTACCTCGTGGACGGCGTGACCTGGCACAACGACTGGCACGCCGATGATTATGTTCCCAACGTCTATGACAGCGACAACTCGGTCGTCAGCACCTGATCGCCCGGTCATCGCGCGCGACCCTGCCCACGGCGATCTTGATGTCCCCGAAGAACACCTGCGCAGCGACGATCTTAGCGACCCACCGCTTGCGGTTAATCTGCGCGCGCAGGCAGGTCGATAAGACCGCACCGCCGCAGCCCCCTGTTGTCTGCTAAGCAACTGTCCAGCATTAACTTCACGTTCTGGCCGGTCTTTGCTTGCACCCCGGAGAGGCCGACCGTGTCACCCCGCCAAGCTATTTACCACAGTTTCTAACGCCCCGTTACGACACTCGGAATGAACATCTTGGGACGCAACAGCGCCTCGTGCTGGCTAAGGAACAGGTCGCGCTCACTGCTGTTGAGCCAGCCCGTCCAGGCCAGGTTGATCTCGCCGTTGGGCGCGCCCGCCAGCACCGGGTCGCCAAGGCCGCTGCTGTTGCTCACAAGCACCTTCGCGGTATCCCACGCCTCGGCGCCCGTGAATCGCTTACGGTAGATGAGACTCGTCCCTTGCTGCCAGACTACACTGACCTGACTGGATTGTGTCACAGCGATCGCGGCATAATGCGCGTCCTGCGCTGGATCGGAGATGTCCTGGCTTGCAGACCAGTTAGATTGGAGTCCCGACCGATAA
This sequence comes from uncultured Chloroflexia bacterium, assembly GCA_963707275.1. Classification (GTDB taxonomy): domain Bacteria; phylum Chloroflexota; class Anaerolineae; order JAAEKA01; family JAAEKA01; genus JACKBK01. The sequence goes on along the minus strand of CAVPPH010000009.1, from coordinate 68,512 downwards.
CGAACTCGGGATTTGTTGCCGACCACTTCCTGCCACACCAGATGCACCTTGCTCTCGCCGTCGCTGGCCAGCGCCGCGTTCATCGACTCCGTATCGGGCGTCAGCGAGACATTTTCTGGCGCGGGCCAACTGTAGACATGGCCCTGTGCGAAGTAGATCTCGCGCTTCCCGGTTGCCAGGCTCGGCGACTGATAGGCCAGATAGAGTTTGTCCTGCTTGCTGTCCGCCGCCAACGCGGGGATATCGCCGCGCGCGTTCTGGATCGGCTCGTTGAGCCAGGTCGACTCCAGCCAGCCATGGTAGATGATCGAGAAGCCGGGCGCGGTGTCAGCCCAACTGGCATGCACCAGCCCCGACCGGTCGATAGCCACCGCCGGCGAGGTCGAGTTGCCGCTGGTCTTGGAGACCAGTTTGGGCAGCGACCAGTAGTCACCGTTCCAGATCGCGTGAAACACCCGGTAGCGGCCAAAGAACTGGCTGCTGAAGACAAGATGCACGCTGCCATCCGCGGCCAAACCCGCCGCGGGCTGGAACCCGGTCACCATGGAACTGGGATTGGACCAGACGCCATTCCGTCGGAACGAATGGTAGATGCGGTTGTTCTCCTCCCAAAGCGCGTGCACCTGACCACCAGAACCGGCTAGCAGCACCGGGTTTACCACTCGGGCCGGGGAATTGGACAGATTGCGCGGCTGCGACCAGCCTGGTACCAACATCGGCTGCTCGGTACTGGGATCAGTTGGGACGAGTTCAGACATGCGGAATTTTCTCCCTGCGGCGGTGGGTGCGACGATGGACCAGGCGCTTGTCGTGTCTGGCGCGAGGACGGGATGGCCAGCAGCTTCCGGCAGGCTGGCAGTAACCAAATGATGTACGAAATCAAGTGAGAGTCGAGGGACTTGGGGAAATGCCAGATCAAGACCGGCAGGTCTGATGCCGCCAAGGACGAGTCCACTGATCAAGCCAACCAGCGCGGCCGCGCACAACAACAGTCCGCTGAGGAGAAGCGGCTGTCGCGATTCCGGCGCAGCGATAGTGTTGGTGGCGATCCGGACCGTTATCTGTTGTTTCACTGCCGGCGAAGCTTCTGGCGTTGTGGTATCCGACGCTGCCGTCACATCCGCATATCCTCGATCCAGTCACCAACCCAGCCGCCATCAGCGGCGCGGGCCTGTATAGAAACTGGAACTCCTGCGGATGCGTTCTGCAATGTCGGATCTACCTGAGTTGAATGATCTACCAGCAAGTATACCCGAGCCTGTGGGGATGTGTCAATGCCTGCTTCGGTGATTTGAACTGAAATCACCCACGTTTCCATGTTCTCATGGTGAACCCGTTCGATCAGCGTGCCACTGAAGCGATAGCGCACATCCATCTGCGCTGCCCAGAGGATGGTGGAGGCATGGCGCGACCCATGCACCAACGCATAACGGCCCACACGCAGCCGGCCGTCGAGCTGCGATCCGGCGTCCAGGATTACGTCTTGCCCAGCCACACGCACCACACCGCCGTCAAGCAATCCATCGACACGTTCGATCTCACCCTCGACGATGTCCAGCGGGCCGGCAGCGACCCGAACGCTTTGGGCAAACCAGGCAGCGAGACGCCAGCGGCTGCGACGTCGCAGTCACTTCCAGCCACACGCCCTCCTGCGCCGGACCGTAACGCTCGTCGATGAGGGTGACCTGGCGATCGACCACGATGGTCTCCGCGGCCAGCTCATCATCGTTGCCATCCAGCAGCACCAGCCATTGCTCCGGCTGCGTTCCATCGACCTTTGCCAGCAGCCGGCCGCTCAACACGACCGTCCCGGCCACAGGCGCGGTCACCACCCCGTAGAGCGCCTGCACCGCGCCGTTCTGCCCCTCCAGCGCCATCAGATCGACATGTGCGCCCACGACCGGTCGCCCTTCGACGTAGGCGCTGTCGGGCACCTGCACGAACCGCGGACCGCCGCTGATCTGCATCAGCCAGCCGCCGGCAACCAGCGACAGAATCTCACCGCTCACGAACAGCGGCAGCTCGCCAGCCGGCGCAACCACGATGACGCGCGCAGCCGGTTCCTCCGCGATCCGGGCGACGGCAAACGCACCCACCAACGGCTCACCGATCACCAGAGTGCCCCGATCAATAGCAACCGGCTGGCCGCCGATCAGCCAGTGGTCCGGCAATATCTGATCAACGTACCCGCTGACAAAGCGAGAACCGCTTTGCAGAGGATAAGGCGCCAGCCGCGCTTCGACCAGCGTCGCCCGCAATTCCTCACCGGGCCGCCACTGCGCCGTGACGCTGGCAGCCATCCCGGCCGCAGGCGCTCCGTCCGGTGTGACGATCTTGGTGTAACCGTCTACGACCACTGGCCGGCCAGCCACAACCCAGCGCATCGGGCCTGCGTCGCTGATCTGGCCGGAAAAACGCACCGTCGCGCCCAGCGGTTCAGCCATGACGACGCCGTCAGGTGGCGCGGGCAACCTGCCAGGTGCTGCAAACAACTGGAACAGAAGCAGGGCGATCAGGCTGAGAAGTTTCATAGTCGCGAGTCAGGGATGCATCCATTTCTCAGGACGCGTCTACAGGCAATTATCCGGTGTTAGCCCGGTGCTGGAGAAGCGAAAGACGCTTCCCAGAGAGGCCGAGCGAGCCGGCATGAAGCGGCGTGCAACCCGGCGCACTACTAGAATCAGCCAGATACAGGCGCTTCGAAAGTTGGCGGCGGCGGCGGTGTGAAAGGCAGTGTGGGGAACGGTGTGAACGTCGCTGTGGGAGGCGGCTGCACTGGAGTCGACGTCGGAATAGGGGGCGTTGGAGGGATCGGTGTTGACGTAGCCGTTGGATTCGACGGCGTGTTGGTCGGAATTGGCGGCTCCACCGTAGGAGTTGACGTCGGTGGCGCGGGCGTAGGCGTTGGTGTCGGCGCTCCCGGTGTGCCGGTGGGTGTCGAAGTCGGCACTCCCGGCGTATCGGTCGGCGTTGCAGTCGGCGCTCCCGGCGTGCCAGTTGGCGTTGCAGTCGGCGCTCCGGTTGTAACAGTGAACGTCGGCGTTACAGTCTGAGCAACGACGTTTACGGTGACGGCAAACAACTGTCCACCACTCTGAATGGCATCGATGCTTGCATATAACCCAACCGCAGGAGGCAGGCCGGTAAAATCCGCGCCCGAGACATTGACCGTGGTGCCATCTACAACCCAGATACTTCCAGATATTGAGTCAATAGTGCCGAAAACAGGCACGTAGTCGACATTCTCGACATCAACGTTGGTAGCACGCCACATCTCGTTCGCACGTCGCTTGGCAATGACTGAGGCCGTAGCTCCGATCAGCGGCGTACCGGTGATACGTGCACCAGAAACATCGACGGTCGTATCACCAATCTGCCAGATGGCGCCGCTCTTCGAGTAGATAACACCAGTCCAGTCCTTTGACTCCAGATTGGACCGCGTGACAGTAATCAGCACAGCCTGAAATGCCGGCGGATCTGGCAGCGCGATACCCTCGATCACAACCTCGGATCCTACTTCAGCCGGTCCCAACGAGTCGTCGATTATCGTGGCGGGGCTGACGAGAACGCGGAAGCCGTTCACCAGCCACCAATCTTGGTGTATCTCTTCGATCAGTCCAGAACGGGTCCCAGGATATGCTCCGAGGGTCGGCGTAGGCGTAGGCGAAACCACCGTGGAAGTTCCCGACGGCGTCGTGGTTGGCGTGGCAGTCAGCGACGGCGTCAACGTCAAGGTCGCCGTGAGAGTTGGCGTGGACGTCAGGGCTGCAGTCGCAGTGACGGTCGCCCGCCCAACATTTGTGTCGGTCGGGCGCGGCTTGGCAGTCGGCGTGTCAGGCGGGCGCACGGGAACCACGATCGCGCGCGCCGGGGTTGCAGTGTTGGTCGCGGTGGCCGTTGGCGGCGGCGCACCATCGCCATCGCCGCCAAAGACGATCACCCGGCGCACGATCAGCCTTCCTTGACCATCTGAGTAGCCGGTCACCAGGACCTGTCGTCCAGCGGCCGGCATCCCGATCACCTCGGCGTCGCCAGGCACGAAGATCGGCACAGCCATCCCGCTGATTGTCCAGACGCCGTCCAGCATCGACTCGATGGTTCCCGGGAACTGGACCTCGATCTGGCGACCGGCGCCCACCACCGCGTCAACCTCCTGCCTGCGGCGCTGGTCAAGCGTCTCCAGCAACTGCACTCGCGCGCCATCGTCCAGCGTGATCGCCACCTGTGCTCGCTCGGCCGCCAGTTTCACCGGGTAGAGCGGATCGCCCGGCAGCGCATCGGACGCCAGCGTCAGCGTGGCGCCGCCAACCCCGAAGAAGGTCACCACCAGCAGAAAGATGACCGCTACGGCGCGCCAGGCAGGCTGCCGGAACAGCGCCGACAAGCCAGCCAGAGCTGCGGCCAATCCGCCTGGCTCGCGCTGCTGGCGCGCCTGTTCACGGGCAGCCGCCAGGAACGCCTGCCGCTGGCTGGCGATCTGCGCTGCGTCCCGCTGCGGAGCAGGCTCGGACGCCAGTTGCAATGCCTGCACAACGTCAAGCGACGAACGAAGTTCCGTCGCTTGTTTCGGAAAGACAGCGGCACAGTCATCGGTCGTCGCGCCGGCGGCCAACATAGCCAGACTTTCCTCGAAGGCATCCTCGCCCGGAACCGGCACGGCGTCGCGAACCGCGCCTGCTGCGGCCAGGAAAGCCGAGCGCGTCGCCCACAGCGACTGCTCAGCGCGCACCGGGGCCGGATCGGCCAAAGATCGCAGGGCAGCCACAACCTGCAGGAGCGGAGCAATCTCCGCCTGCTCGGCCGCGTGCCCGTGCAAGCTCTCTTCGATTGTTGCGCCCGTCTCCAGCTTCAGGAGACAGGCGTCGAAGATGGCTTCGATCTCTGCCATGACTACGCCTGAGCCTCCATAATGCGCCGAAGCGACGAGACAGCGCGGTATTGCAACGCCTTGATGGCGCCTTCGGTCTTGCCCATGCTGTCGGCGACTTCGATAATGCTCATTCCTTCGAGAAAGCGAAGAGTGACGACCTGCGCCTGTTCTTCAGTCAGGCGGTTGATCGCAACACGCAGCCGTTCGGTAGCCACTGCCCGCTCGGCCGCGCTCTCCGGGCTCTCACCTTTCGAGTGCAGTTCTGACATGTCATCCAAAGAAACCTGGGTGGTGCGTCCCCTGCGGCGATAGTAGTCAATGACCAGGTTGTGAGCGATGCGATACAACCATCCAGAAAACGACGTCTCCCAGGCACGATCGAGCTGGATGGATTCGAGGACGCGGAGAAAAACCTGCGACGTCAGATCTTGAGCCACAAACTGATTGCCTACTCGATGGTAGATGTAGCTGTAGATCTTTGCTTCGTAGTTGTCGTAAATCGCAGCTAGTGCAGTGACGTCGTAGGCTTTAGCAAGTTGGAGAATATGGTTCTCCGACTCGGTTGTCCAGTTTGACACCCTCATTACCCTCTATGACGCTGGTATTTGCTCAAAGTAACGGTTGTATTCAAGATTGCCCCACAATTGGTGTCCCGCAGCTTGCATCCCACGAGATATGTGCACCGGACTCTGCTCTGGCCGTCCTCAGCCAGGCTGGCCAGAGGCCGCATCCTGTTCGCGTACGGTCTTGCGAACCGCCAGGACCCGCTGGATCGCTGTCACATTGCTCAGGATCGCCAGCAGCCAGAGCACCACTGTCAGCGCATCGGGGAGAGCGGCAATCGGCTGCCAGGTGCCGAGCAGCAGGCCGATGACCAACAGCACGACTCGCTCGGCGCGGCGTCAGAATCCCATCTTTGCAGGGAATTCCCAGACTCTCAGCCTTGGCGCGGGTGTAGCTGACCAGCAACGATCCGACAATCGCAACGTAGATCAGCAGCGTCTGCGTGGTCGAATCGGGTTGGCCGGAGTAGTACACCAGCAGACCGAAGAGCACAATTGATTCGGCGTAGCGATCGATGGTGGCGTCGAAGAATGCGCCAAACCGGCTGACCTGGCCGGTCATGCGCGCCAGCGTCCCGTCGAACGCATCGAAAATAGAGAAGAAAATCAGGAGGATTCCCGCGAGCTGCAAGTAGCCTGCAGCGATCACCACCGCCACAATTCCCTGCAACAACAGACCGATAAGAGTTAATTGGTTGGGCGTGACGCCCAGCCGATTGAAGAAGCGGGCTACTGCCTCCAGCACACCGCGAAAGGTCTTTCGTAGCCAGGCTGTAAGCATGTCAGGGTCGCCTTTCCAGAATCAGGGGGATAAAAACCGGCAACGATAACGGCACCCGTTACGACGCTGGCAGTATGATACTCCCTTCAACCTGCCATGTCAATCGGGGCGGTCCCGATGCCTCATACGCGAGCGAGCATTGACATCTCCATCCCCGCAACGCTCTTCGCGCAGTGCCGGAGACTTTACTTGACTTATCTCGCTTGATTCTTGCTGCTGGCCTGTCCTTGTGGTACAGTGATCACACTTATTGCGCTGTATCGGCTACGCACGCCATGGTTGAACCATCCATCCGCAGAGTTGCAGATCTCATTCGCTCCGCAGGCTCGATCGTCGTCCTGACAGGGGCTGGCGTCAGCACGCCCTCCGGCATTCCCGATTTTCGCAGCCCCATCTCCGGCCTCTGGAACACCTTCAACCCCATGGAGGTGGCGTCGATCTGGGGCTTTCACGACAATCCCGAACGGTTTTACCGCTGGTTCACGCCGGTGGCGCGCGCCATCCGCAGCGCCCGCCCGAACGCAGCCCATCACGCTCTGGTCGCGCTGGAGCGGATCGGCAAATTGGATCTGCTGATCACCCAGAACATCGACGGGCTGCACCAGCAAGCCGGTTCCAGCGCAGTGGTTGAGTTGCACGGCGACGTTCGCTCGGCGCGCTGTCTTGGTTGTGCTGCAGAAACGCCCAGCGAGCCTCTCTGGGCAAGGGTGGAACGGGGAGAAGTGTTGCGCTGCGAAGGCTGTGGCAATTTGCTTAAGCCAAACGCCATTCTGTTCGGCGAGCCGCTACCTTATGAAAGCCTGCGGCGGGCGCAGGAAGCCTCACTGCGCTGCGATCTGATGCTGGCCATCGGCACCTCGCTGGAAGTTGAGCCTGCCAGCGACCTGCCACACCTGGCCCGCCGGCGCGGCAGCCGCATCGTGATCATCAACCGCCAGCCGACCGTCGCCAACTCGCTGGCCGAGATCACGGTCCGCGGCGACATCGGCAGCGTGCTGCCGCAACTGGTCGAGACGCTACGGCTCTAGCGTGCGCCTTAGTCCTGGTACTTGCTCCGGCCGGTCTCCGACTGTGCCGGTTTCGAGATGTTACGCCAGGTCCTGATACTTGCTCCGGCCGGTCTCCGACCGTGCCGGTAGCGAGACGTTACGCCAGCTGGCTCGGTCGGAGACCGGCCAGAGCGAGGCAGCCCAGCCGGGAGCAAGCCGCATGGTTGAGCTGCAGTGGCTGCCAGAAGCGTCAAAAGGACAGATAGAACCAAGCGATCACGACCAGACCGACCACAACCCGGTAGAAGCCGAAGATCTTGAAGTCGTGGTTGGAGATATAGCGCAGCAGCCAGCGAATCACCAGCAGCGAGACCAGAAACGACACCACCGTGCCGACCAGCAGGTTGAGCGCATCGTTGCTGTGCACCTGATCGAGATTGGTCGCCAGATCGTATACTGTCGCCGCTCCCAGGGTGGGAATCGCCAGATAGAAGGAGAAACTGGTCGCCGTAGGCCGGTCCAGACCGACCAGCAGCCCGCCAATGATCGTGGACGCCGCCCTCGACGCGCCCGGGATGAGCGACACGATCTGCGCCAGCCCGACGCCCAGCGCTTGGCGCGGCGAGACTGAATAGACCGAGGACGTACCGACCGAGTGATCCTGACGCTCTACCAGCAGAATGATCACGCCGCCTACGATCAAAGCTGCCGCCACGACACCTGGCGAAAACAATACCTCCTTGATCCAATCATGGAACAGGAGGCCGATCAGCGCGGCGGGAACAAAGGCAATCAGGATGTTCAGCCAGAAGCGCTGGACCGTCGGGTTGTGTGGCACGGTGCGGACCTGCTGCCACAGATCGCTGCGGTAGTAGAAGACCACTGCCAGCACCGCGCCGAGTTGGATGAAGATCTCGAATGTGCCGCCCAGGCTGCCCTGAAAGTTGAGCAGGTCGGAAAAAACGATCAGGTGACCGGTAGATGAGATCGGAAGGAACTCGGTGAGGCCCTCAACAATACCCAACAGGACAGCTTGCCAAAGCTGCGTCAGGTTATCAAGCATGGCGGTGCGCCTTTCAATAAAATACGTGGCTGCGAGCCAGATGCTCCACAGCCACGTCAGTATACGCCTTGCTCCGCTTCTGTCAAAGCACGCCCGGGCGACGGTGAACAGCAGTCGGTGATCAGTGTTCAGTGTCCGGACTGCTGATCACTGGCCTCTGACCTCCGACTGTTTACTGATTACTGATTACCGATCACCCTCCACCTACGGTCGCGCTTGCAGCGTGACATCGACCTGTGACTTGCGCCCGTTGCTGCGAATGACGTCCAACGTGACGGTGTCGCCGGGGCTGGTTTTGACGGTGAGATAGGCCATCAGGTCATCCATGCTGCCGATGGCTGTGTCGTCGATACTGATGACGACGTCGCCGCCGACCGGCACCGACAGCCCCTCAACCTGCGTGACGCGTGTTCCGCCGCGCAGGCCGGCCAGCGCGGCCGGACCGCTGTCTGCGATCGAACTGATCAATACCCCGTGCGTTCCCGCCGGCAGCTTGAGCACATCCACCAGATCCGGTATCACCGTCTGGCCGGCAACGCCCAGCCACGAATACGAGAAGTTGCCATCTTCGATCAGCGCAGGAATGACCCGCTTGGCGATGTTGATCGGCACGGAAAAGCCGATGCCTGAGTTGCTGCCGCTGTTGCTGACGATCTGCGTGTTGATGCCGATGACCTCGCCGGCGCGGTTGAGCAACGGGCCGCCCGAATTGCCGGGATTGATAGGCGCATCGGTCTGGATGACCCGCGGGATCGAAAACTGGCTGCTACCGCTGTTGATGTTGCGACCCAGCGCGCTGATAATACCGGCGGTCATGGTATTATCCAGACCAAAGGGATTGCCCAGCGCCACAGCCAGTTGGCCGACACTCAGCGCGTCGCTGTCGCCCAGCGTCACCGGCGTGAGGCTGGCGGCCGACACATCAACCTGCACCACCGCCAGATCAGACTCGGGATCGGTGCCCAGCACCGTGCCAGTCGCGCGGTCACCGTCGGCAAAGCTGACGATAACCTGTGTCGCGCCGTCGACCACGTGGTTGTTTGTGACGATATGGCCGTCGTTGTCCCAGACAAAACCTGACCCCTGGCCCTGAGCCACCTGAATGTGCACCACCGAAGGCAGCACCTGCTGATAGATACTGCCCAGAACCTGCTCTTCGGCTGTTACCGCCTGCAATGCGTCTGCTGACGACAACGAGGACGAACTCGATGGCTGCGCCGACGGCAAAGCTACCGACGCCGGCGCGCTGGAGGGCTGGACCGCGCTGGAGGTGGCAGTGCTCGCCTGCACACCCTGAACCGGCGCCGTTGCCGGATTGTCACCGAACACCGTGGCAAACGCTGCTCCGACCATTACCCCGGCCAGAACCAACAATACGATCATACGAAAGGAAACACGCATAGCCTCATACCTCCAACAATATCTGTCCAATACATCGATGCGGTCTACCGTGCCGCGGAGGGGGCAGAACTCCGCCCTCTACACCACGCACCTGCATCAAACCGAAGCATAGCAGGCATTTCTCAAGCCAGTATGAATTCGACCTTAAGGGAGCCTTAAGCAACCGGAAATGGCAGCTTCCTTGCATCTTCGACTGGAAGTTGTATAATGGCGCTGTCAACCCAATTCCCTTCCAACCCGAGCGCACAGCATTCTTCATGACTGACTCCGTAGAAATCTCGTCTCTGACGCTGGCAGGCATCGCCCATCGCTGTAGCGAAGAGACCCACCGGTTCTTCAAGCGTCTGGAATACGATCCGCGCTATTGCTATGAGTTGTTCCGGCGAGCCATCGTCGACGCAAACCAGGAGGCGCACACCTGCCTGTTCAACCAGTACGTGCCACTGGTAGCAGGCTGGGTCGAGCGGCACCCCGCCTACCCGACCACCGGCGAGGATGCGCAGTACTTCGTCAACCGGGCCTTCGAGAAGCTCTGGCACGCGATCACACCGGCCAAGTTCGCGCGCTTTGGCGACCTCAAATCACTGCTGCGATACCTCAAGATGTGCAGCAACAGCGCCATCGTCGATTTCAACCGCGGCCGCGAGCTGGCAGTGATCGAAGAAGGCTCCGACTCCGAGGAGATGCGAGTCGCGCCCGCGCCGGGTGACATCGAAGCAGACACCATTGCCCGCGTCGACCGCAGCCACTTTTGGCATCTCATCGAGGAACGGCTGAACAGCGAGAAGGAGCAAGCCGTCATCTACGCTTCCTTCGTACTGGGCATGAAACCGGCCGAACTGATGGAAGCGCAGCCGCAGATGTTCGAAGATATCAAAGACGTGTACCGGACCAAGCAAAACGTGCTGGAACGGTTGCGGCGCGATCAGGACTTGGTCAGTTTGCTAGTGGTCGCTGCCTGAAATGTGGCGTTGAGAACGTTTATAGTGACAGAAGGAGTACACATATTCATGGCATGCGACACCCTTACCCAACTTCCCGACGGCGCTTTACTGATGTATCTGGATGGCGAGACTGACGCCATGACCACCCGGCATATCGACCAGTGCGTTGACTGCACTGCCAGCGTCCAGCAGCTTCGCCAGACCACTTCTGCTCTGCTTGGCTCGCTCTTCCGGTCCGCCTGTCCTCCTTCTCTGCAACTCGGTGAATATAGCATCGGCCTGCTAACCGCCCACGAAACCGCCCAGATCGAAACTCATCTCACAGCGTGTCCGCACTGCTCGGTGGAGCTGCGCCAACTCGACGCGTACATGGCGCAGCCCGATCTAGTGGTCGAATTGTCGCGCCCTCAACCGCTCGGCCAACGCGTCCAGGTGTTGATCGCTGCGGCTGGCCAGCAGCCTCAACAGCCTCGGTCAGCCGGCGATGATGCCCGCCTTTGCCGCACTACGCGGCAGCGCGGACGGCCCGTTAACCTTTGAAGCCGGCGAGTACCGTGCAGTCGTCGAGATCGACGGCGACCTGGACCGACCCGACCGATTTGCCCTCACCGGGCTATTGATCGGGCCTGCAGTGGACGGCGTGTCGGTGGAGCTATGGCGCGGCGGAGAACGGCTCGCCACCACCGCAGTCGACGCGTACGGCAACTTCGAGCTACTCCGCCTTGAGCCGGGGGACTACGAGCTCATCCTGACAGGATCGGACGTCGAGATTCACATTCAGTCGCTTTCTGTCAGTTGACTGGGGGTCGCATCCTGAGCAGATCGATGACTTCCCAGGAGTTGATCGAGAGCCTGCGGACGCTGCCAGACCTCGACACTCAGAAAACCCTGCTGGAGGCCAGCCTGCCGGCGCTGGGTGACGACGTCGCCAGCCAGCTCAAGCAACAGGCTGACCGGCTTCTGCGCGACGATGTGCAGCGCTCGCTGGACATGGCGTACCTGTTGCAGCATCTTGGCCTGCTGCGCCACGACGAATGCGACCGGGCGCTGGGGCTGCTGGCGGAAGCCAACGCGCTGGCTCTCGGCGGGCTGGGCCAGTATGCGCGCGCGGTGGACGTTTACGACCAGGCGGCTGCTCTGTATGACCGGAACGGGCGCACGGCTGAGCAGGCCGGCTCGGCAGTCGGCAAGGTGTTCGCCCTGGCCATGCTGGGCCAGTACGAAGAGGCGCTGGAAACGGGCAACCTGGCGCGACCGATTCTCGAAACGCACGGGCAGTGGCGCGCGCTGGCCAGCCTCTCGATGAATCTGGCGGTGGTCCACGGGCGGCGACGGGATGACTCACGCGCGCTGGCTGAGTTCGACCAAACGCGCGATCTCTGCCTGCGCCTCGGCGCGGACGGCGAACGCCTGCTGCCGCTGGTCGAACAGGACCGCGCCACCGTCCTGCGCAATCTTGGCCGGTTTCAGGCATCCATCACCGCCAACGAAAACGCCCTGCGGCTGCTGGAGCGCACCAACCAGAAGGCCGAGATCGGCCATGTCCAGCAGAACCTGGCCGCGACCTACGTCATGCTGGGTCGCTTCAACGAGGCGCTTTCGCTGCTCGACCAGGCGCGCGACACCTTCCTGGCCGATGGACGTCCGGTGGACGCGATCGAGGCGGATCTGGTCACCAGCTACTGCCTGCTGCAACTGCGGCGCTTCGACGACGCGCTGGACAAATGCCGCGACGTGCGCCGGTTCTGCACACAGGTGGGCCGCCAGCGCGAGGTGGCCGAAGCGCTGCTCAACGAAGCCGTCGCACAAATCGGACTGCGACGCATCGACCTGGCGTTTCAGGCTCTGAGCGATGCCCGCGCCTTCTTCCAGGCGGAAGGCAACCTCGTCTGGATGAACCGGGTGGACATCGAGCGCGCTGCACTGCTGGAGGTACAGGGTCAGCCTGCCGAAAGCCTGGCGTTGGCTATGCAATGCGCCGAAGCCTTCGAACAGCGCGACCTGCCGGTGCATCAGGCACAGGCCGCGCTGGTAGCCGCCCGCGCCGCGCTGACGCTCAACCAGCACGCGCTGGCGCGCACGCTGGCACGCCAGGCACTGGCGACGGCCGACCATCATAAGCTGGCGGAGCTGGCCCACCAGTCACACGCTATTCTGGCCGCGGACGCCGAGGCGCAAGAAAACCGCCAGGAAGCGCGCCAGCATTACGAACTTGCCATCCAGGCGCTGGAGCAACTGCGCGGCCGCGCCATGGTTGAGCACCGGGCCGGCTTCCTGGAGGATAAGCAGTCGCTGTATCAGCACGCACTGCGTCTCAGCCTGGAGCTGAACGACCCGGCGCGCGGGTTGGAGTACGCCGAACGGGCCAAATCGCGCGCGCTGGTGGACATGCTGGCCTTCAAGCTGGATCTGGGATTGACCGCCCGCAAGCCGGGCGACGCGGGCATCGTGGCCGAGCTGGAGCAGTTGCGTGAGCAACGTGATCGTCTCTATCGCCGCTGGCAGGGCAGCGCGGATCTGACCCGCAACGCCTGGACAGAAACCGACGAACCGCAGACACTGAGCAGCGATGTCGTGGCGCTGGAGGGGCGGATGACGCAGCTCTGGCACAAGCTTCTGGTGCGCAACGCCGACTACGCCCGCGACGTGACCCTTTGGCAGGTGCACACGGAGCCGTTCCAGTCGGCGCTGGACGACGAGACCGCCGTGCTGGAATACTTCGCGACCGACACCGACATTGTGGCGTTCGTGGTCACCAACCGGACGGTAACGGCGACCCGCCTGAACCTGACCGAGAACAGCGTGCGGCGCAGTCTGCGGCGGCTGCAACTCAACTTCGCCACTGTGCCCGGCAGCCAGCTTGCCCAGCTTCCCGGCCTGACCGGCAACGCGCGCGGCGTGCTGCGCCAACTATATGACCAGCTCGTCGCACCGGTCGCACCACAACTGGCAGGCTTCCGGCGGCTGATTGCCGTGCCGCACGGCGCGTTGCACTACCTGCCCTTCCAGGCGCTGTTCGATGGGGAGCGCTATCTGGTGGAGCAATTCGAGCTGGCGCGGCTGCCAGTGGCCAGCCTGTTGCGCTTCTGCTGCGACCAGCCGCGCAGCGGCGCGGGTGTGCTGGCACTGGGCAATTCCTTTGGCGGCCGGCTGCCGCACGCGCTGGACGAGGCGCAACTGGTGGCCGATCTCTGCCACGGCGACCTCTATCTGGAGGAAGACGCCACGTCCGACGCGCTGCGGGCCGACGCGGGCAGCAAGCGCGTGCTGCACATGGCGGTGCATGGCGACTTCCGCCCCGACAATCCGCTCTTCTCCGGCCTGGCGCTGGCCAAGGGTTGGCTGACAACGCTGGACATCTTCAACCTGCGACTGAACGCATCGCTGGTGACGTTGAGCGCCTGCCAGACGGGGCAGCACGTGGTGGGCGGCGGCGACGAGCTGCTGGGCCTGATGCGCGCCTTTTTCGCCGCCGGCACGTCTTCGTTAGTGCTCAGCCAGTGGGCTGTGGAGGACCGCTCAACCGCAGCGCTGATGACCGCGTTCTACGGCCATCTGGTGCGCGGCGCAACTAAAGGTGACGCCCTGCGCCAGGCGCAGTTGCAGTTCATCAACGGCCATATTGCGCCGGAGCTGCCGGCGGACGCCTACACACACCCCTACTTCTGGGCGCCGTTCTTCCTTGTCGGCGACGGCGGACCGATCTGAGAAACTATTAGGAGAAGAAATGAAACACTCACACGCCCGTCCCGCATTCCTGATTCTGGTCATTCTGCTGATGGCCGGACTGGCAACATCCTGCCAGGTCGTCACGCCGACACCACCGCCGGCCGGCGCAACTGCTACCCCCCAGCCTACTGAAGTAACGCCGCCATCCGGCGATGTGGAGGAGATCGCAGCCTACTGCCAGGAATACAGCCAGCGCGGCAAAGACAAGCAAGCTGAGATACCTGAACCCAACGCGATGCAATCCGGTGAAAAACAGGCGCAGATGGTCGTCTCACCCTTCGAGGGGCTGATCTACGTCGACAGCCAGGTGGTGCTGACCGGACAGCCGGACCAACTCCGGGAGATCAGCCAGGCTTTCGACCTCAAGCTGCGCATCAACGACGAAGATGCGATATCGTTGGGCGAGGGCAGAGCGATCCAACTGGCGTTCATTCTGGACGGACGTTCGGTCGAGGATGTGAGCTGCCTGTTCAACCAGTTCGCCGCTGCTCACCCGGAGCTGGACGCGGCCGCTGACCCGAACTATTTCTTCACGCCGGCCGGCTGGCGCGGGGGCGGCAGCCCGTGGACGCAGAACGGACGCTGGGCGCGCAACCTGCCCGGCGGCGGGCTGGGCCTCGCCGGCGACTCGACCGCGTTCATGAAACAGTGGGCGTTGGGCGAAGCCGGCATCAGCCTGATACAAGACGGTCAGCGGCAGGTCCGGGAGAACCTGGGGAAGAGCGCGCAGATTGTCATTCTCGACACGTCTCCCCTGCCCGCCGGCGATCTGGCGCTGGAGCGGCGTATGGGCAATCCGACGCGCGGAGCTGGCGTCGGATCGCCTGACATGACTATAACTGACATTCCCGTGCAGGACTATGACGCCTGCCCCGGGCTGGATCGCTACACGGGTGATCCGATCATCCAGGATATCAGCAGCCACGGGCTTTTCGTAGCCAGCCTGGCGCACGCGGTCGCACCACAGAGCAAGATTCACCTGATGCGCGTGCTGGAAAACGACGGCTGCGGCGATCTGATGACCATTCTGCGCGGTCTGGACACGACCAGCCGCGAGCTGAGCAACTCAGACGCGCCGTTCGAGGAGTCGCTGGCCGGTACGGTCGTGAACCTCAGCCTGGGAGTCCACCGTCCGGAGAACCTTTGTCCGGGAGATGAGCCAGAGTGTACACTTGCGCTGCCCAAGTCAGTTACGTCGCTGCAAGCCATGGTGCAGAAGCTCAACGGCCAGGGCGCCGTGGTCGTAGCAGCGGCGGGCAACGACTCGT
Organism: uncultured Chloroflexia bacterium; assembly: GCA_963707275.1. Lineage (GTDB taxonomy): Bacteria > Chloroflexota > Anaerolineae > JAAEKA01 > JAAEKA01 > JACKBK01. The sequence goes on along the minus strand of CAVPPH010000009.1, from coordinate 52,904 downwards.
GGGACGTGAACGTGCCTGCCGAGGCGCCCAGAGACGCCGAAATCCCCGCCAGCGATCCATCGGTCCTCAGTGTGGTGGGCAGCACCTACGAACAGACGCGCGGCTGCTACTCCAACCAGGGCATCGTCGCTGCGCCCGGCGGCAACGGCGTCAACCTTACCACGCGGACCATGGAAGCGGGCAAGAGCCTGTCCACCGAGGCTGGAGACGTGGCGACCTGTGTGGTGCCCGGACTGCTCGATTCGGGCGACATCTACTGGTGTGAGTCCGGCAACGAGCAGGATTGCCTGATCGGTTTTGCCTACGGTCTGGACGAGGAGACTGGCAAACCCGGCTTCCAGTATGTCTACTGGGTCGGCACGTCGTTCGCTGCGCCGCTGGTCAGCGGCACGGCAGCAGTCATGCTGGACAGCGGCATGGCGCCAGCCAACGTGCTATCGACCCTACGGGCAGGCGTCAATCCACCGCCCAACCCGGACGAGTATCTCGGCAACGGTATCGTCAACATCGCCAGCCTGGCGCAGTAAGAATGCGGCTGGAAACATGCTGCCGGTGTTGGCTGGGTCAGGAGCCCGGCCAAGGCGGCAACCAATTGATAGACGCGTCCCAGGTGTCACTGCTGCGGCGTCGCCAGGATCGCAATGTTACCACGGCGGCTCTGGCGACGCCGCCAGCACGGGACGCCCAGGGAACGACTTTGACAAGTCCGGTTCGGCTGGATACAATGCACAGTGTCAGGGCGACGTGGCCAAGTGGCTAAGGCAAGGGTCTGCAAAACCCTGATCGCCGGTTCGAATCCGGCCGTCGCCTCTGAACGAATGGCCTATAGCTTGCGAGCTATAGGCCATCTGTTTATCAGGCAAGTTGGTGACAGGCCACCCGGGGCGGTGGCGGAATGGCAGACGCATCGGTCTTAAAAACCGAAGGGTAACACCCGTGTGGGTTCGAATCCCACCCGCCCTACACCATGACGTTCGACTTTTTCCGCAAAGTCGAACGTCTCTTTTTTTGTCGAGACTCAACCGCCTACACTCGTACTCCTACTCTTACTCGTACTCGCAGTTCTGTCTAGAATCAAGACGCTCGACTTTTTCGGCAAAGTCGAGCGTCTACGCGCCTCGGGAAGTTGTACTTTTTCCGTGAAGTCGAACTTCTGGCGGTTACTTCCCCTTCTTCTTCGGGTCGTCGAACAGCGACGGCTGGGTGGCATCCTGGTCCTTGCTGGATTTCGACGCGGCCGGCTTACGCGTCGTGATACCGGCCGTCCTTGGCGTGGTACGCACGCGGCGCGTCTTGCCGGAGGGTGACTTCTTGATGATGATCTCTGGCGCGGGGTCGGACTTGGCGGCCGCCGGCTTGTCCGCGGCGGCGCTGCCGGAGGCTGGTTTGGACTTCTCGGCAGACCGGCTGCGGGCAGCAGTCGTCTTGGTTGCAGCCGGCGCGGAAGCGGTTTTCTTCCTGCTGGCCGCTGTTGTCTTGCCGGCGGCCGCTGCTCCGGTCACGCGCGCGGTGGGTGCGCTGCCCTTGGGCGGCGTCGCGGCGACCACTGGCTTCAGCTCAGCCACAGGCTCAACCTTGTCAGACGGCGGCGATCCGCCGCCGCGGCGGCTTCGGCTGCGTCCGCCGGTGAGCTGCAGGATCGTAGCGATGTTGTCGGACTGGGCCGGCTGGATCAGCCGCTTGCCCGTGGTAGCGCGCTTGGCCGACGGAATCTCCGCAGTAATCCAGCTTGCGCAGCGTGCTGCGACGGCTGGCGCTGAAGAACTCGTCGGACGGCGTGGCGACCCGGGCGTCCGCCACTGCGCCGCTCTGTTGGGTGAGACGAATGGCCGCTACGCCCGCGGTGTGCCGTCCCTTGACCGGATACTCGTCCAGAGGAGTGCGTTTGAAGTAGCCAGCGGTGGTCGCAATCACCAGTTCACCGCCGGGCCGCGTGATGTCCAGGCTGACTACCTCATCGCCGGGGCTGAGCTTCATGCCCCAGACGCCGGCCGCGGGCAGGCCCATCGGCCGCACATCCGCCTCGACGAAGCGGATCGCCTGGCCCAGCTTGCTGATCAACATGATCTCGGTCTTGCCGTCGCTGACCGCCGCGCCAATCAACTCGTCGCCATCTTCGACGTTCATCGCGGTCGTCACGCCGATGGCCGACCAGGCATCGGCCAACGCGACGCGCTTGACACGCCCGTCGCGGCGTCGCCAGCACCAGGAACTCCTCGTTGTCCTCGTCGTCGCTGCGCGACAGGGCCAGCACGGTGACGAAGTGGTCAGAGCGGCGGAACATGCCCAACTCGGCGACATGCGTCGCGGCGCCTTCGGCCAGCAGATGCACCGGGACGCGCGCCATGCGACCGTCGCTGGCGAAGATGAACAGCTCGTCGTGGGTGCTGCCTGAATCGATGGCGATCGGCGCCTTGTCGTCCACCTTGGAGGGCAGCTTGCCGCGGCGGCGATCAACCATCGACTCGCGCAGCAACATGCCGTCACGCGTCAGTGCAATCATCACCGGTTCGTCGGCCAGCATGTCGCGCACGGTCAGGCTCTCGCGCGTCACGCCGCTTTCCACGATGCGCGTGCCGGCGCGCGTCGCCGTATTGCTGCTTGAGCGCCAGCAGTTCGTCCTTGATGACGCCCAGAATCTTGGGCGGGGTTTTCAAGCAGGTCCTCCAGGTAGGCGATCAGCGTCAGCAGCTCGTTGTACTCGTCCTGCAGGCGCTTGCGCTCCAGCGCGGCCAGTCGCTTGAGCGGCATGTCGAGGATCGCCTGCGCCTGGATCTCGCTGAACTTGAAGTTGCGGATCAGGTTGGTGCGCGCCGTGTCGGTGGTCTGCGAGCGACGGATGGTCTGGATTACCTCGTCCAGAATGTCCAGCGCCTTCAGCAGCCCTTCCAGGATGTGCGCACGCTCGCGGGCGCGGCGCAGATCGTACTCGCTGCGGCGGCGAATGACCTCGCGGCGGTGCTCGATGTAGTGTTGCAACACGCGCTTCAGGCTCAACATGCGCGGCTCGCCATCCACCAGAGCCAGCATGATCATGCCGAAGGTCTGCTGCATCGGCGTCAGCTTGTAGAGGTCGGTCAGCACGTCGCGCGGGTCGGCGGTGCGGCTGATCTCGATGACGATGCGCATCCCCGTGCGGTCTGACTCGTCGCGCAGGTCGGTGACCCCCTCCAGCTTGCCGTCTCGCGCCAGATCGGCGATGCGCTCGATGAGGTTGGTCTTGTTGAGTCTGATAGGGCAGTTCCGTCACCACAATGCGGTTACGGTTGCGGCTCATCTCTTCGATGTGGGCACGCGCCTGGACGCGGAAGTGGCCGCGGCCCGATGCGTAGGCTTTGATGACCATGTCCTCGTCGCCGTTGTAGCGATAGAGAATGCCGCCGGTGGGAAAGTCCGGCCCCTTGATGAAGACCGATCAGGTCTTCCACCGTCACATCGTCGACGCGGTCGTAGTTGTCCAGCACGAAGGACCAGCGCGTCGCACACCTCGTTGAGATTGTGCGGCGGGACGTTGGTGGTCATGCCGACGGCGATGCCGCTGGCGCCGTTGACCAGCAGGTTGGGCAAAGCAGCCGGCAGCACGCTGGGCTCCAGCAGCGAGTCGTCGAAGTTGGGGCGAAAATCGACCGTTTCCTTGTCGCAGATCGGTCATCAGCGAGTCGGCCATCGAGTGCAGGCGCGCCTCGGTGTAGCGCATGGCAGCCGGGTTGTCGCCGTCGATGGAGCCGAAGTTGCCCTGCCCGTCGACCAGCACGTAGCGCAGGCTGAAGTCCTGCGCCATACGCACCATGGCGTCGTAGACGGCGGTGTCGCCGTGCGGATGGTACTTGCCCAGCACCTCGCCGACGATACGCGGCCGACTTCTTGTGCGGCTTGTTGCTGGTCAGCCCCATGTCCTGCATCGCGTAGAGGATGCGGCGATGGACCGGCTTCAGCCCGTCGCGCACATCGGGCAGCGCACGCGCCACGATGACGCTCATGGCGTAGTCGAGGTACGCCACCTGCATCTCGTCTTGAATATCAACCTGCTTGATCTTTCCGATTTCCACCAGCTACCTCCGTTCCGGCAGGGATCGATGTCGTCGTCGAAGAGCCGGAACCTGCGATTGGGAGTCCATTTGCTAAACCTGTATCGAGCGCAGGAACGCTGCGCTGTGTTCCGGCAACGCTGTGTTGATGTACATCCCGCTGCCCAGCTCAAAGCCGGCCGTCTGGGTGACACGCGGGATCACCGAGACGTACCAGTGCAGGTGATCAGCGTACCACGCCTTGACGGGTGCGGAGCGCAACACGATGTTGTAGTCCGGGTCGTTGAGGCCGAAATGGATCCGGCGCAGAATGTCGCGGCAGCTCTCTGCCAGCCGCCGGATCGATACCGGCGACACCATCAGAAAACTGGGATGATGCTCACGCGGCATGATCCAGGTGTGGAACGGCGAAAGCGCGGCATAAGGCTGGAAAGCCACGAAGTCGTCGTTCTCGCTGATCACGCGGGTGCGCTCTTGCAGTTCGTCGGACAGCATAGCGCAGTACGACGCAGGACCCGGTGTCGTCGAAGAACCGGCGTGCTTCTTCGTCACGCGCCCGCACGTTGTACGGCACCACCGGCAGGCCGATGATCTGGCTGTGGGGGTGCAGTAGCGACGTGCCGGCACGCGGCCCATGGTTCTTGAAGTAGATCACGTGCTCGATGCGGTCGTCCAGAGACATCACCACGCCGCGGGTCTGGAATGCCATCAGCACGCGGCTGAGTTGCTCCGCGTCCAGCAGGGCAGGCGTCGTGTTGTGCGGCGGCGCCTCGACGACCACCTCGTGATAGCCGACGCCCGAAATGGAGCGGTTGACGCCATCGAACTGACGCACCCGCTCCCCTTCCTGCGTTAAAGCCGGATACCGATTCTTGACGACTCGCACCTGCCAGTCATCCGCGCCCTGCGGCAACCGCAGCACCTCCATGTCCGGGCCTTCTTCGTTGCCGGGACAGAACGGGCAGTCCAGGTCGTACGCTGGCAGGCTCTCGTGGACTGGGCGATGCGACCGGTCGATGAACTCCTCTGGCCGGCGCGCTCGCTCCGTGGAGATGATCACCCATTGCTTGGTCGCCATGTTTTGACGTATCTCAGGCATTTTGTAACACCCTTGAACAGCTTATTCGAGCCGGCACGCAGGCTAAACGATCTGAAGAACGATGACCATCGAGTAAACGATCAGCATTTGCGCCACCGTGTACGTGGTCCAGATCACATCGCCGATGGAACGAAATGACGTGCCGCGCATCAACTCACTGCCCACGAACATATCCGACGCAATAAACAGCAGGCCGCCTAGCGCGAGCGGCACCAACCGTGCGTCCTGCAGCGCCAGCGCCATCGCAGCCGCGCCCATGGTCGCCAGCAGCAGCGCGTAGATCAGTGTGCCGACGTTCAGCGCCCGGCCTTTGGCCGGCTGGCGGATCAAAGTATACCACAGGAGCGCGCTGACACCGCTGTAGACCAGCAAGCTCGCGGCCAGTGTCGCGATCGACCCGCCACCAAGCTCACGGCCCAGACCAATGAACGCCGCAATGTAGCACAGATGCCCGACGCCAAACGCAAGCATTCCGAAAATCACCCGGTTCGGCGTGCGAATCACCTTGGCCATCACCAGATCGCCGACCAGGCCGAAGGTCATGCCAACAAAGATCAACAGGCCGTAACCGGCCAGCGACGTGCCACTGGTGCCGGTTCGCCACCAGACCAGGGCAGCCAGAACCAGAAGCGCCGACATGGCCATACGTGCCGCCAGCGGAATCCGGTTGCGCGCCGTCCGCCCGCCGAAATCGATCAGCCAGCCGCCGATCAGCAGTGCGGCCCAGGCGAGCAGCAACAGAACAAGCAACGAAAACGCGAAGGTGACAGTCACTTGGTCAGCGCCTATCTGACGCACCGGCTACGTGCGAAGTGACTGTCACCTGTTGGATGAGCGACACGCCACATTCATGCTACCTGCAACACCGCCGCGCCGCGCACTTCGCTGCGCTTGACGCGCGCCAGCGCCTCATTGGCGGCCTCCAGCGGATAGGTCTCGACATCGCTGTGGATCGGTATCTCAGCCGCCAGTTGCAGTAGTTCCTCGACATCCTGACGGGTGCTGTTGGCCACGCTGCGCAGCGTCCGCTCGCCGTACAGCAGGTCGTAGGGCATCTGCGGGATGTCGCTCATGTGGATACCGGCGCAGGCCACTGTGCCGCCCGGTCGCAGCGCCCGCAACGCTTCCGGCACGATCCAGCCGGCCGGCGCAAAGATCACCGCGCTGTCGAGCAATTCTGGCGCGCTGTCGCGGGCGTCACCGGCCCAGGCTGCGCCCAGCGCCCGGGCATGGTGCCGGTGTTCCTCGCTCCGGGTGAACACGTACACCTCGCAGTCCCAGTGGCGCGCCACCTGAATGCTGACGTGCGCCGACGCGCCGAACCCATACAGCCCCAGCCGGCCGCCGGGCTCGATGTCGCTGAGCCGCAGCGCACGGTAGCCGATCACACCTGCGCAGAGCAGCGGCGCAGCCTGCACAGGTCGTCGAAACCGTCAGGCAGGTGATAGGTAAACTCGGCCGGCGCCACGACATACTCGGCAAAACCGCCGTCAGCATGGTAGCCGTTGAACTCGATGAACTCGCACAGGTTCTCCTGGCCGGCCAGGCAGAACCGGCACCGTCCACACGCGCTGCGCAGCCACGGCAGCCCCGCCCGGTCGCCGACACGAAAACGTGTCACGCCCGCGCCCAACTGATCCACGACGCCGACGATCTGGTGGCCAGGAACCAGCGGCAGCCGCGGCAGCGCCAGGTCACCCTCGACGATGTGCAGATCGGTGTGGCAGACGCCGCAGGCATGGACGCGCAAGCGTACCTCGCCAGCGCCTGCCTCCGGCGCGGACACCTGCTGCATTGTCAACTGGCTCTCGACCGCCGGTCCGACGGCATTTAACACCATTGCCCGCATGTTAGGCCCGTGCGAAACTAAAAATCTGACTGCCATACGCTGGCAGGTCGACGAACAGCCCGCGGTCGGTCATGTCGTCGCCATCGCGTTCGTACGACCGCGCCGCTGAAGATTTCGGTCAACTGCCAGGCGGCGCCGGCCAGCGGCAGCGCCATTGACACGAATCCCTGCGTTCGCTGCCCTGTCAGGTTGCTGACGACTACCCGAAATTCGCTGCCCAGTCGCCACTGATGCGCTGCCAGACCACGGTGCAGATCCGGCGCGTCATCCTTGATGCGCGCCTCCAGCAGTTGCCACCGGCCGTCGTGGTAGATCGGATGGCGCAGCTCGGCCAGCAGGGCGCGGTAGAAGTCCTCCAGGCCAGCGACAGCCGGCTCCTCTGGCCGCCGCCCCAATTGCACCGGCAGCTTGACCTTGCAACCCTGCGGCTGGCCCTCGTGAATCAGGCGCAGTCCAGGCAAAGTCAGAGCGACCACCGCCGCCGCCTTGCTGCGTTCGACGCCCAACACCTCGGCGGCGCGGCGCTCGTCGTGATTCTCGATGAAGCGCGCCAGATGCTGCTGATACGCCACGTCCGCGGTCAAATGCCAGCGGACCTGCAAGGCGTCTCCCTCCTCCAGCCGGTCGTAGAGTCGCTTGTCATACGTGTAGTCAAATCCCTGCTGCTGCAAGTCCCACTCCAGATCCCAGTAGACCTCAGCCAGGGTGATGAAGTCGGGATGACGCTGGCCCGCAGGTCGGTGATTGCCGCGGGCCAGAACTCGGCCCGCGGCGGATCGAACTGACGCCGCCCCAGGTCTGCAGGAACGTGTCCTGCGTCACCAGCATCGCCATGTCGCAGCGCACGCCGTCGCAGCGGCCAGCGATGTCCAGCAGAATGTCGGCCATCGCGCGGCGCGCGCTTGGGCGTGCGGTAATCAACCTGCACAGTATCGGTCCAGCCGCCGAAGGAGGGGTCGCGGCCGTGCGCAAACACTCGCCACTGGCCGTTCTCGGTCGTCTCAAAATAGTTGGCCGGCTGGCGAATGAGGCTCTCCGAGCTGCCTTGCAGCAGCCGCTCGGGGTGTTCAGCTCGCCAGCGGATGGTCGATAGCCAGATGGTTGGGCACGAAATCGAGCATCAGTCGCAGGCCACGCTCGCGCATACGGTGGCGGAATGCCATCAGTCCCTCATCGCCGCCCAGCGCTTCATCGACGCGGTAGTCGTAGACCGAGTAGGGCGATCCGACCACATCCAGTCGGGGTGAAATCGGGCAGCGCCTTGCGATACTCGCCCTGCAAGCCGGGATGGTCGACGCGCCACCTGCCGTCCGCCGGGACTGCGCTGCCAGACGCCCATCAGCCACAAGCCGTCGAAGCCGTAGCTGGCCAGCCGGTCCAGTTCATCCTCCGGCACGTTGGCCAGGGTCACGCGTTCACCTGTCCGCCGGCTCAGTTCAGTCCAGCCAGACCCAGGTGTTGATTTCGTAGAGTACGGGGTTATTGGGCCACATGTTATGGTCGATTCTAATTCACGCCGGCTCGCCGGCTGATCTGGTAACTGCACCGACTTTCTTCGATCTCCACCAGGCTATCCTTCTTCCAGGCCGGCAGGTCGCTTTCGTCCTGCAAGGAGCGGCGCAGCTCGATGATCTGGTCGCGCAGGATGGCGGCCTCCTCGAAGTGCAGATCTTCGGCTGCGTGGTGCATCTCTTTTTCCAGATCACGGATGATGCGCAGTCGCTCGCCGCGCGGCAATCGCAGTCAATGTCGGCATGCTGCCAGGCCTCGTGCCCCTCGACCTCGTAGGCGACCCTTTCCTCGCCACTGCCAGTTGCAGCCGCAGCGTCAGATCGCGCACGCTCTTGACGATGCTGCGCGGCTCGATGCCGTGGTCCTCGTTGTAGAGCTGCTGCTTGGCGCGCCGGCGGTCTGGTCTCATCGATGGCGCGCCGCATGCTATCGGTGATCTTGTCGGCGTAGAGGATCGCCTTGCCCTCGACGTGGCGCGCCGCACGGCCGATCGTCTGGATCAAGCGCCTGCTCGGAGCGCAGGAAGCCTTCCTTGTCGGCGTCCAGGACACTGCCACCAGGCTGACCTCGGGCAGGTCCAGCCCCTCGCGCAGCAGGTTGATGCCGACGACCACATCGTAGACGCCCAGCCGCAGATCGCGCAATATCTCGATCCGCTCCAGCGTGTTGATGTCGCTGTGCAGGTAGTGGACACGTGATGTTGAGTTCGGCCAGATAGTCGGCCAGGTCCTCGGCCATGCGCTTGGTCAGGGTGGTGACCAGCACCCGCTGGCCGTTGCGCAGCCGTTGGTTGATCTCCTTGACCAGGTCGTCCACCTGGCCGGTGACGGGCCGAATCTCCACGACCGGGTCCAGCAAGCCGGTGGGCCGGATGACCTGATCGACGATCTGCTGACGACACCTCACGCTCGTAGGGGCCGGGCGTGGCGCTGGTATAGATCGCCTGGTTGAGCATCGCGTCGAACTCCTCGAAGCGCAGCGGCCGGTTGTCCATGGCCAGCGGCAGACGAAAGCCGTAATCGACCAGTACCTGCTTGCGCGCCTGGTCGCCGTTGTACATGCCGCGGATCTGAGGCAGCGTCATGTGGCTCTCATCGATGATACACAGCCAGTCGGGCGGGAAGTAGTCCAGCAGCGTCCAAGGCTGTGAACCAGGCGCGCGCCGTGCCAAGCGGGCGGCTGTAGTTCTCGATGCCGGAACAGTAGCCGGTCTCGCGCAGCATCTCCAGATCGTAGCGGGTGCGCTGCTCGATGCGCTGCGCCTCGAGAAGCATGTCGTTTTCCTTGAACCAGGCGATGCGCTCCTCCAGCTCTGTCTCGATCTCCTGGATCGCTTCAGCCAGCTTGTCGGTGGGCGTGACGAAATGTTTGGCCGGGAAGACGTTGATCTCGCTGACCTCCTGCAACACCTCGCCGGTCAGCGTATCGATCTCGCTGATGCGTTCCACGTCCTCGCCAAACAGCTCGATGCGATAGGCAGTTTCGCCGTAGGCCGGCTGCACTTCCAGCGTGTCGCCGCGCACCCGGAAGCGTGCCGCGCTGCAAGATCTGGTCATTGCGCTCGTAGTAGATGTCCACCAACTGGCGCAGCAACTGGTTGCGGCGCACCTGGTCGCCCAGCCGCAAGATGCACCACCTCGCTGGCCGTAATCCTGCGGGCTGCCCAGGCCATAGATCGCCGACACCGAGGCGACGATGACGACATCACGGCGGCTGAACAGCGACGCCGTGGCCGCCAGCCGCAGCCGGTCGATCTCCTCGTTGATACCGGCATCCTTCTCGATGTAGGTGTCGGTGCGCGGGATGTAGGCTTCCGGCTGGTAGTAGTCGTAGTAGCTGACGAAGTACTCGACCGCGTTGCTGGGAAAGAACTCACGAAATTCAGCGTAAAGCTGCGCCGCCAGCGTCTTGTTGTGCGCCATCACCAAGGTCGGGCGTTGTAAGGATTCAATCAGACTAGCCATTACAAACGTTTTTCCCGTGCCCGTTGCCCCCAGCAGCGTCTGATGTTTGAATCCCTGGCTGACTCCGTCCAGTAACTGCCGAATGGCTTCGGGCTGGTCACCCATCGGTTGGAAGTCAGAAACTAGTTTAAAATCGGTCATAGAATGTCTGGTTCCCTGAGTTGCGCCGGTCGATTTCAGAACATCGGTTCGTATGACATTATAGTCGCTGACCGGTCTTTTGTCCAACGGTGGGTTGGAAATCAGCCAGAGTTTGGACCACGAAACCACGAAGGCGAGCGAAAGTCACGAAACGGGAAGATCGCGAAGCCAAAAGGCTGTTGTTCCAGGTGGCCTCGTCGCTCGTGCTTCGCGTTCTTCGCTACGCAGTAGTCCAGATCGCGTAAACCATTGCGATCTGGGAAGCAGCCTACTGGCGGCGCAGCCGCGAAACCAACCGCCCGCTGATCTCGGCGCGCAACTTGACCAGTTCAGGGTAGTCGTAGAAGAACGCAACCTTTTGGTCAGCGATGGTGTCGCCCGATGGCGCGGGTTTCAACACGAAGGTAGCAAAGGACTTGGCGATATCCTCCCCGGGGTTGGTCGCCGCGTAGTCGGACACAAACTCGTCCTGGTGATCGACGTAGAACTGATCGAGGGCCGCCGTATACTGCTCCTGGTCCTCGTACTGCAGGAGGTCGATTTCCTGCCACTCCGCGTCGATGTCAGCCCAGAATTGCTCGAAGAACGCGTTGATGTAGGAGTTTGGATTGCTACATCCTTCGCCGGGAAAGTAGGTGGGACAGGCGGCCACGGCCTCGTCGTACAGGTCTTGATTTTCAGGATCGGCGGCCAGTTCATAGTCAGCCGGCACCTGCTGGTTGTTCAGCGTGAGCAAATGGGCAAACTCGTGCACCAGCGTAAAGGTCAGATCCTGCAGATTGCCGCCGTCGGCAATGTCCACGGCCAGAATCCACTGGGTGGGATCCTCCGTGTCGGGCGTGACGAAGGCCAGCGTCTCGTCCGGCCCGTCGGTGAAGACCACGTACTGGGTCAGGAGAGCGCGTTGGTCGGGCGGGATCAACTGGGAGAAGTAGCCCCACAACCGTTGCTGTGTCTCGCTGTCATCCTGGTAGTCCAGCAGGTCGTCGGTCACTTCTGCCAGTTCGGGATCCACGATCTGGTTGCCGTCCACGCGGTAGGTGACGAGGGTGTTCTCCTGCAACTCCTCGGCGTCTTCAAACCCGTCGCCCGACCCGCCCCAGGCGATCTCGTCCAGAAAACCGAAGACCTCCTGCCCAAATCCTGAGCTTTCGTCACCACAGTCGCCTTCCGCTTCGCAGTCCACCACCAGATAGCAGAGCTCATCCACCGGGTCAAACTCCTCGCCCTCGAGGCAGTCCTCAGGTGTCTCGGCGTAATACCAGTCAGACTCGTCGTCCACAGTATTGCTGCTCATCAGCCTGGTCGTCCGCGAACTGCTCCACATAAGCCTGCTGGTCATCAACGGGCGCGGACACATCACCGCCACAGCCTGCCAACAGAAGTACTGCTAACAGCAGCACCAACCACCCAACGCGCAGTCGAACGACAACTCTTGAATTGCTCATTGCAAAGTCTCCTCAAGCCCATCCGCACCAACTGATTGCGCGGAGCTTCGGCCTGTAAAGTGAATGATTGCCAGAGGTTAACGCCACCGATATGGCTCCGGCACGACATTATACGCCACAGGCAAGACCACGCCAATAGTCGCTCTGGTGAGAAACCCGGCCAATCGCCCGCTAGCCTTGACGCGTCGGCGGTCAGGACGGTATACTTCCTCACCAATGACGCAGCATCGAAAGCCTTCGCCCTCCACAGTACGTAAACAAGCGCTGCTTCTGGTTTCCTTGCTGGCAGTGCTGCTCACAACGTTTCTGCCAGCCGGCAGTTACGCCCAGGAAGACACCGTCGATGTCCAGGCGGTCTTTGACGCGATGTCGGTCGCCGATCGCGTCGGCCAGCTTTTCGTCGTATCCTTCAACGGCAACGATCCTGCATCCGACTCCGCGATTGCCGAGCTGATCCGCGACTACCGCATCGGCGGCGTGGTGCTGGACAGCGCGAACGGGAACTTCCGCAACCTGAACGCCGACGGATCGCCGGCCAACACCCCTCAACAAGTCATCAGCATGACCAACCGCCTGCAAGCGCTGGCCTTTGACGGCAGCCTGCCGGCCGCAGCGGCGCTCAACCCGGCCACCACTGACATCCGCCCGCTGCCGCTGCCAAACGGACGCAGCGTCACTCTGCCACTGCTGATCGGCGTGCAACAGGAGGGCGACGGCTTTCCCAACAGCGCGCTGCGCAGCGGCTACACCCCCCTGCCCAGCAACATGGCGCTGGGCGCAACCTGGAACCCGGTCGATGCCGCCGCGGCCGGCCGCATTGTCGGCGCTGAACTGGCGTTGAGCGGCGTCAACATGCTACTGGGACCGGCGCTGGACGTGCTGGATGCGCCGCGGCCCGACCCGCAGACCAGCCTCGGCGTGCGTTCCTTCGGCGGCAGTCCGTACTGGGTAGGCCGGCTGGGCAAGGCGTTCATCGGCGGCGTCCACGCCGGTTCCGACGGCCAGGTGACGGTCGTCGCTCGCCACTTCCCCGGCCAGGGCAGCGCCGACCGCATCCCTGAAACCGAGGTCCCGACCATCCAGAAGACCGCCGAGGAGCTGCGGTTGGTCGATCTCCAACCCTTTGCCGCCGCTGCCCGACCCGGCACGCTGGGCGACCTGATCAGCACAGCCGCGGTCACCGACGCGCAGGCATCCGCGGTCACCGACGCACTGCTGAGCACGCACGTCCGCTACGCAGGGCTGCAAGGCAGCGGCGAGGGAGTGCCGCCCATCAGCCTGGCGCCGCAACTGGGCGAGGACCTGCTCAACGGCCCGGCTTTCGCCGAATGGCGCGCCATGCAGGGGCTGGTGATGAGCGACGAACTCGGTGCACCTGCCATTCGCCGCTACTACGATCCGACCCTGCAAAGCTTCCCGTCCAAGCGCATCGCTCAGGAGGCGCTGCTGGCCGGCAACGATCTGCTCTGGTTGTCGCGCTTCAGCCTGGACGACAACCCGGACACCGAGTTGGCCAACATCAAAGACACGGTGCTCTTCTTCCGCGAGAAATATGGGGCAGATGCCGACTTCCGCCGCCGAGTCGACGCAGCCGTGCTGCGCATCCTGACATTGAAAGCACGGTTGAACCCGGAGCTCGACCTGGTCAACACCCTGGTGCAGGGCGACGCAGTAGCCGACGAGATCGGCGACCAACAAGCGGTGGTTGCCCAGATCGCGCGCGACGGGCTGACCCTCCTCAGCCCCAGCCCGGCCGAGCTGGGCCAGCGGATGCCCACGGGGCCCGGTCTGGATGACAAGGTGTTGCTGGTCACCGACGCGCGGCTGGGACGGGAATGCAACGCGGAGGACTGCCCCTCGTTTCCACTGATCGACCCGACAGCCCTCGAGCAGAGCATCCTGCGGCTCTACGGGCCGGGCGCGACCGGCCAGATCTCGCCCGATAACATCGCCAGCCTGTCGACGCAGGAACTCAGCGCGCACCTGGCGGGCCAGCCGACAGGCGTAGCAGGCGAGGAGATCGACCGCCTGATCGACGAGGCCAACTGGATGGTCTTCGCCACGCTGGACAACGACCCGACCGTGCCGGGCGCCAACGCGCTGCGCGAGTATCTCACCGAGCGGCCGGCGGGCCGCGAGCGCAAACGGATCGTCGCCTTTGCCTTCAACGCGCCCTATTTCCTGGACGCGACCGACATTGCCAAGCTGACAGCGTTCTTTGGCGTCTACGGCAAGACGGAGCCGTTTCTCGAGGCTGCCACGCGTGCGCTGTTCCGCGAGTTCACCCCGCCGGGCGCGCCGCCCGTCAACGTGACCGGCATCAACTATTCGCTAGCTGACAAGCTGCGGCCGGCGGCCAACCAATCCATCGAGATCCGCGTGCCGGACGTGCGCGTCGAGATGGGCAGCAACACCTTCACGGCCAAGGTCGGTGACACGCTGCGGGTGGTGGCCGGGCCGATCTACGACGGCAACGGACGCATCGTGCCCGACGGTACCATGGCCAGCTTCAAGCTGAAGCAGCGCAACGACCCATTCGAGCTGCCGCTGGGCGAGGCAGGCACAACAGACGGGTTCGCCGAGTCGCTGGTGACGCTGGAGCGGCCGGGCGACTATGAGGTGCAGGTGCAGAGCGGACAGGCACAGGGCTCGCTCAGCCTGCTGCTCAACATCGTCGACCTGGCCGGCGGTGAAGCGCAGGTAGCCGTCGCGACGCCGACCGCCACAGCCTCGCCCCTGCCCACCGAAACGCCCACGCCTACCTTTACGCCGTCGCCCTCGGCCACGCCGCAGGTCACGCCGGAGCCGACGCCGGAGCCGACGCCCGTTCCGCCCCTGCCGCCGCGCCGGGTCGATGGCGGCGCGTTCAGCGTGTCGCTGCTGGCCATCATCCTGGCGGCCGCTATCGGCCTGCTGCTCTACCGCGCCAGCGTCTCGGCGCCAAGCACATCGATGCAGGTCGTGCTGTCCGTTGCCATCGGCGGGCTGGTCGCCTATCTGTTGTATGCGTTGGGTCTGGTGCCGGGGGCGGATATTCTACAGCGGGAACTGCGTCCCTGGGGCGCGGCGATAATCACGCTGGTGGGCAGCGGGCTGGCCCTGCTGGCGCTGTGGGCCAAACAGTACGCCGACAGCCGCGAGCACGAGTGATCAGTCCTGTGTTTGCGAGGTGACGGCTGGAGTGGCGGCGCCCAGCTCGCCGGGCTGAGCAGGCAAGCGCGGCGAGAGCAGGCTGATGAGCAACGCCAACACGATCAGTCCCACCGCAGCGCCGGCCAGGACGCGGTTGGAACGCAGCGCCTCGATCCAACGTTCGTAAGGTGTGGCAGACGTACCGGCGCCCGAAGCATCCGATGGACGGGTACCAATCAATGAGTTGCGCACCTCGACCACATTGGCCGGTCGCTCGTCGGGATGCATCGCCATCGCACGCAGGACGGCCCGCTCGGTGCGCTGCGAGACAGCGGGATTGATCTGGCGAATGGGTACTAGTGCGCCCGGCTTGAGGAAACGTTGCTTGGCGTCAGCCGGCGAGGCGCCGGTCAGCAGGTGGTAGAGCGTCGCGCCCAGCGCGTAGATGTCGGTGCGGGCGTCGGTGTGGCCGGTGTCGCCGCCGTACTGCTCCAGCGGCGTGTACTGCACCGTGCCGCGGCCCTGCACGACGGTGACGGTGCGGCTTTCGTCGGCCGCCACCACCTTGACCAGACCAAAGTCGACCAGTTTGATTGTCCCGCGCGGCGTCAGCTTGATGTTGGACGGCTTGATGTCGCGGTGCAACACCGTCGGGTCCTGGGAGTGAAGATACTCCAGCGCGTCGCAAAGCTGACCGGCCCAGTTCAACACGTCGGCTTCCGCAAGAAAGGTAGCATCGCGGCGCGCCTCGTCCACCAGTTCCTTGAGATCCCGCCCCGGCACGTAGTCCATGACTAGCAATTCGCGCCCATTCTCGGTAAAATAGTCCGAGACTTTCGGCAGGCTGGGATGATCCAGCCGGGCCAGAATTGACGCCTCGCGGTAGAATTGATCCTGCATCTGGGCGATGTCAGCCGGCTGGCCGCCCATATCGGGCAAGATCTCCTTGACGGCGCACAACCGGCCGGTCAGGCGCAGGTCTTCCGCCTTGTACACGGCACCCATGCCGCCCTGGCCGATCAGTTCGAGAACACGGTAGCGGGAACGGAGCACCGTTCCTGGTTGAAAAGGCAGTGGCATTGCGCGTCCATTATGGCTTACGACCCGTCACCTGTCAAACAACGTGGAAGTTCTGGCATGTCACAAACTGAACAAGCGATGTTGATTCTCCAGGCCAGCGGCAACGAGCCGGGCCGTCGATGGTCGCTGGGCCGCGGCCGCATTGTGGTCGGCCGGGACATCGACTGCGACATCATCCTGCCCGACCGGCTGGTGTCACGCCACCACGCGCAGGTCGTCTGGAACGGCGAGGCCGGCGCCTATCTGGTGGAGGACCTGCTCAGCAAGAACGGCACCTACCTCAACGGCCAGGAATTGGCTGAGGCGCTCCCGCTCAACGACGGCGACGAAATCCAGATCGCGCTGCGCTTCAAACTGGCCTTTGTGGACGCCGGCGAGACCGCGCCGCTGATCTTCGACCTGCCTATGGTGGCAGAGCGGCTCCAGATCGACGACGAGACGCGCCAGGTGGTGGTGTCGGGACAGGTGCTGGACCCGCCGCTGTCGCCCGCGCAGTATCGCCTGCTGGCGCTGCTGAAAGGCGCGCAGGGCGGCGTGGTCAGCCGCGACGAGATCGTGCGCCAGGTCTGGCCCGAAGCAGTGGAAGAGGGCGTCAGCGAGCAGGCCATCGACGCGCTGGTGCGCCGCCTGCGCGAGCGGTTAGCCGAGAGCGACCCGCTGCATCAGTACATCATCACCGTCCGCGGGCACGGCTTCCGCTTCGAAAACGCGCCGGGGCCGTGACCACCGTAGGGGCATGAATGACGGCGAAGTGGCCGCACATCATACGCAGCCCTCCTGTCGCCGTCATTCATGCCCCTACAACACACCATGCCCCCCATTTCCCTCTACATCCACATCCCCTTCTGCCAGCGCAAATGCCCGTATTGCGATTTCAACACCTACGCGGGGCTGAACCGGCTGTTTGAGCCGTTCACCGCCGCGCTGGTCAAGGAGATCGAGCTGGCGGGCGAAGTCAACGGGCATCCACCCGTCAGGACCATCTTTCTGGGCGGCGGCACGCCGACCGTGCTGCCCGCGGACCTGCTGAGCCAGATCATGGCAGCCTGCCGCGCCGCGTTCGACGTCCTCCCCGACGCCGAGATCACCAGCGAGGCCAACCCGGGCACCGTGGACGTGACGCGCTTCGCCGCGCTGCGTGCGCTGGGCGTCAACCGGCTGAGCATGGGCGTGCAGAGCTTCGACGAGACCGAATTGCAGTTTCTGGGCCGCATCCATGGCGCGGCCGACGTCGAGATCGCGGTCGCAGCAGCGCGCCAGGCCGGTTTCGACAACATCAACCTCGACCTGATCTACGGCCTGCCAGACCAGCCGGTCGAGACATGGCGGCGCACGCTTGCAGCGCGCCGTCAGCCTGGCTCCCGAACACATCTCCCTCTACTCGCTGACCATCGAGGAGGGCACCCCCTTCGCCGACTGGGCCGCCGCCGGCCGCATCGGCACCCCCGACCCCGACCTGGCCGCCGACATGTACGAGGCGGCGGACGAGGTTCTGGAAGACGCGGGGTATGTGCAGTATGAGATCAGTAATTGGGGGAAGGAAAAGGAGGGAAACAAGGAAAATGAGGGAAAGCAGGGAAAGAAAGGAAAAACGGGAAATGAAGGCTCACAGTTTCCTTCTTTTCCTTTTTTTCCCTCCTTTCCCTCTCCCCCCTCTTCTGCCTGCCGCCACAACCTCACCTACTGGCGCAACGAGGCGTACCTGGGGTTCGGGCCGGGGGCGCATTCGTCACAGGCTGGGCGGCGCTGGGCGGGCATCAAGCCGGTGCCGACCTACATTGAGCGGGTGACAACCGCTGTGGCCGATCCTTCCACTGCTGTGGCCGGTCTCAGACCGAGCCACACCACACCATGGACCGATTTCGTGGAGCAGATCGACGAGCGGCTGTCCATGGGCGAGACGATGATGCTGGGGCTGCGGCTGGTGGTGGAAGGGGTGACCTTCCAGCGTTTCCAGCAGCGCCACGAGCAGTCAATGCTGGACGTGTTCGGCGACGAGATCGCCGACCTGGAACGCCTCGGCCTGCTGGAGCGCCTGCCCGACCGCGTCCGCCTGACCAGGCGTGCCCGCCTGCTGGGCGACCAGGTTTTCGCCCGCTTCTTGCCGTGACAATGTACCAGCGCTTCGCGGAGTTCACATCTGACCCCAAAATAGCCCGTCATTGCGAGTTTCCGATGCCGCGCAGCGGCATGCGTCTGGCGAGAAACTCCGTCACCGTCGCTGTCAACCTGAGCGGATCGAGCACACGACCGACACAATCTCGAACCGTCTGCGAAGGATCATTCCGGGAGAGTTTCTAGGCAGCCGTGGCAGCCAAGCAATCTCTCTGCCAAGCCGGAGAGACTGCTTCGGCGGCCGCCGCCTCGCAGTGACATTTTCATCCATGGTTGTGCGTACCGAACATGGTCGTCTCAAGTGCGAACGGCTTCCGTACGCGACGGCGCATCTGCAGGAAAGCGGCACTGTCGGGCGACCGGCCGCAGCAGCATATCTATCTGTTGCCGCGTGCTTTGCAATGGATGCGAATGCCACGCGCTACTGGTGCCCCAATCAGTTGCTGCGATTGAGAAGGGATTGGGAAAGATCGAAGAGCGCCTGGCCTGCCTGGTTGCCGTTTTCGAGCACGCCGCTGGCGTCGAGGGCTTCCAGCGCGTGTTGATGGGCTGACTGGGCAGCGGCGCCAGCGTATGGCTGCGCGCCGGCGTCGGCCAGCAGATCGAGCACGGCGGGAACACCGCCCGCGTCGATGGGCTGGGCGTAGATCGCCTGTAGCGCCTCGCCGACACGTGCATCAGCCAGCGCGTAGACCACCGGCAGCGACTTCTTGCGCGTCAGGATGTCGCTGGCGGCCGACTTGCCGGTGACCGCCTCGTCGCCCCAGATGCCCAGGATGTCGTCCTGGATCTGGAAGGCCAGCCCCAGGTTGCGGCCAAACTCGGCCAGCGCGGCGCGCGCCTCAGGACTCGCGCCGCCCACCAGCGCGCCCATCTCCAGGCTGGCGCCGATCAGCGCGGCCGTCTTGCCGCCGATCATGGTCAGGTACTCGTCCACGCTGACATCCAGCCGCCCCTCGAACGACATGTCGAGATACTGCCCCTCGGTCAGCCGCACACAGGTTTCGTCGAAGATGCGCAACGCGTCCAGACTGCGCTGGGCCGAGACGCCCTGCTCCGCCAGTCGGTAAAGCGCGCTGCGCGCCAGGCTGAACATGGCGTCGCCGGCGTTGATGGCCTGCGGACGGCCCCACAGCGCCCAGACGGTGGGTCGGTGGCGTCGGGTCGGGCTGTCGTCCTCGATGTCGTCGTGGATCAGCGAGAAGTTGTGCAGCAGTTCCAGCGCGGCCGCGGCGGGCAGTGCCCGCTCCAACCGGCGCGCCGGCGGCCTGGCAGGCCAGCAGGCACAGCACGGGACGGATACGCTTGCCGCTGTTGACCACCGCGGGCTGGAACAGCTCGTCCACCCAGCCCATGTGGTAGCGCAACATGCCGTAGTGTCCGGCGTAGATCGGGTCGTCGTTGCCGAGCACCCGGCGCATTTCGGCGTCGATCAGGGGGAGAAGACGGGCGAAGATGTCGTTGATCATGGAATGGGAAGGGAAAGAAGGGAAAGCAGGGAAAACGGGCGGGAGGTTGGGATCACCGGAAACAGGTTCCCGAAAACCGATCACCGTTTAGCGATCACTGGTCACTGGTCACTGATTACCAGCCTCCCCGGCTCGCGCAGCGCAGTCACGTCGCCCGCGCCGGTGCAGAACATGGCGATGCGCAATTCGTCGGCCAGAAGGTCGATGGCGTCCACCACGGCTTCGTCGGAGACGGTGGCGGCGCGCAGGAAGGGCGATGCCAGGCCGACCAGCATCGCGCCCAGCGCGACGCACTTCGCGACGTCGATGCCGTCGCGGATGCCGCCGCTGGCGATGGCGGGCAGTTCGGGCGCGGCCTGGCGGACCTGGATCAAGCTGTCGGCGGTAGGAATGCCCCAGTCGGCGAAGGTGCGGGCGATGCGCCGCAGCCTCTCGCTGGGCGCACGGTGATACTCGACCTCGGTCCAACTGGTGCCGCCCGACCCGGCGACGTCGATGGCCGCGACGCCGACATCAGCCAGCCGGCGCGCCAGCCGGCCGTTGATGCCCCAGCCCACCTCCTTGGCGACCACGGGAACCCCAACCGACGCGCAGACCTGCCCGATCTTGCCCAGCAAGCCAGCCCAGTTCCAGTCGCCGTCGGCCTGCACCGCTTCCTGCAACGGGTTGAGATGCAGAATCAGCGCGTCGGCCTCGATCATCTCGACCGCGCGGCGGCAATGGTCCACGGTGTAGCCCTTGTTGAGCTGCGCCGCGCCGAGATTGGCGAAGAGCAGGATGTCGGGCGCTTCCTGGCGCACTCGGAACGAGTAGGCCGTCTCGCCGACTTCCAGGCCGGTGCGCTGCGACCCGACGCCCATCGCGATGCCGCGCGCCTGCGCACCGATGGCCAGGTTGCGGTTGATGCGCTCAGCCGCCTCGGTGCCGCCGGTCATGGAAGAAATGAGCAGCGGCGCACGCACGGCGTGGCCGAACAGCTCGACCGACAGATCGATCCGCGTCATGTCCAGTTCGGGCAGCGCCTCGTGGACAAAGCGAAACCGTTCCAGCCCGGTTGACAGGCGCGGAAACTGGACGTTCTCTTCGAGGTTGATGCGAATGTGGTCGGCTTTGCGGGCTTTGTGATCCACCCGTGCTTCTCCGTAACTTTGATCGTCTGCCGGTGTTCAAAACACCGGATCGCTAGCAGCCGCAGGCAGTGTACCAGTGTGAATTGGCGTTGTCAAATGGTTGATGGTTTCACTGCGCCAAGCCGGCAATCGCTGACCGGGCCAAATTGACAGAGTACAGCAGCCCTGCTAGAATATCCCGAACGTTCAACCAACAAAGAGAGGAATACAACACCCATGTCGAATCAAGACGCTATTTTCGAGAAGGTAAAAGGAATCATTGTCGAGCAGCTTGGCTGTGACGAAGACAAGGTGACCATGGATGCCAGCTTTCGCGATGACCTCGACGCCAACTCGCTCGACCTCGTCGAACTGATCATGGCCTTCGAGGAAGAGTTCGGCGGAGAAATCTCCGACGAAGAGGCACAGAAGATCACGACTGTCGGAGAAGCCGTCAATTTCCTGGCTTCACACGGGGCGAAAGCCTGATCACCCCGCTACCTCACCTGGTTTTACGGAGCGGGCGTCCATGGACGCCCGCTCTCGCTGTTTGACGAGGGCCGCAACGCGTGCATCCGATTAGTGTGATGGTGCTGGCAGGCGGCGAGAGCCGGCGCATGGGGGCCAACAAGGCGCTGCTGGAGCTGCCCTCAGGCGAGACGCTG
This sequence comes from uncultured Chloroflexia bacterium, assembly GCA_963707275.1. Taxonomy (GTDB): domain Bacteria; phylum Chloroflexota; class Anaerolineae; order JAAEKA01; family JAAEKA01; genus JACKBK01. Next base: position 31,293 of record CAVPPH010000009.1, on the reverse strand, counting down.
ATCCAGCGGGTCCTCAACACCCTCCGTCCGCTGTCGGACGACTTGGTGATCGTTAGCAACACACCGGAGTTGTACGCGCACCTGGATGCCCGCCAGGTTAGCGATGAGTTCGTCGGCGCCGGGCCGTTGGCTGGCCTGCACGCCGGCTTGCAGGTGATCCGTCACGACTGGGCCTTCGCAGTCGCCTGCGACATGCCGCTGGTTGATCATCGTCTGGTGCGCTTCATGGCTGTGCTGACTGAAGGCTACGACGCGGTGGTGCCGCTGGTGGAGGGCGAACTGGAGCCGCTGCATGCGCTGTACAACCAACGCTGCCGTCCGGCGATTGCCAGCCATCTTGAAGCAGGCCACCGGCGCGTGGTTTCATTCCTAGGCGACGTGCGTGTGCGCCGGGTTGAAACCGCTGAGATCGCCCTGTTCGACCCGGAAGGCCGATCTTTTTTCAACGCCAACACGCCTGAAGACTGGGAGCGCCTGCAGAAACTGCTGGCCAAGCCGGCCCGCCGGCGCACTACTCCGAAAGACGCCTCATCATGACGTCGTTTTTTGATCAGGTCTATCTGGTGGTGAAGCAGATTCCGCCCGGCAAAGTTGCCAGCTATGGGCAGGTCGCGGCAATTCTGGGGTCACCACGCGCGGCGCGCACCGTCGGCTGGGCGCTGGCATCGCTGCGCGAAAACAACGAAAACGACGTGCCGTGGCAGCGCGTCATCAACAGCCAGGGGCGCGTCAGCATCCGCAACATGCGTCACGGCGTCGAGGAGCAGCAGGCGCTGCTGGAGGCCGAGGGCGTGGAATTCGATCCGCGTGGCTATGTCAACTGGCATCGCTTCGGCTGGCATGGGTTGAGCCCCGTCGAGTTGGAAGCGCTGCTGGAGAGTGAGCAGTGATCAGAGGTCAGAGGTCGGAGGTCTGAAGTCAGCGGATCAACGGTGCAAACATCATGTCACCTTTTCACCCTGTCACCTTGTCATTCTGCAACCCACCACCCGCCATCTGCCATCTGCCATCCGCCATCTTCTACCCGCCACCTGCAACCTGCCACTTGTAACCTGAATAGGAAGTGACTGAATGACTCGAGATATCACCGTCGCCCTGGTGCAAATGATACCCACCATCGGCGAAACAGAAACCAACCTGCGGCGTATGAACGATTTCGTGGACCGCATCTGCCAGGAACAGCCGGTGGACTTGATCGTCTTCCCGGAGCTGGTCACCACCGGCTACGAGTGCGGCCCCAGGTTCACAGAGCTGGCCGAGTTCGTGCCGGGCCACAGCGTCAACATGTTGTCCAAGCGCGCCAAGGATTACAATGTCCACATCGCCTTCGGCATGGTGCTGAAGGAACGGGTTGAGAGCATCCTCTACAACGCAGCGGTGCTTATCGGACCCGAGGGCGAGTACATCGGCAGCTATCGCAAGGTACACCTGAAGGGCGAGGAGAAGCTGGCCTTCCGCAACGGCTACCGCTTCCAGGTCTGGGACGTCGAGTTCCGCGAAGGGCCGGGGCGTATTGGGCTGCTGGTCGGCTGGGACCTGGCGTTCCCCGAAGCGGTACGCAGCCTGGTGCTGGACGGCGCGGAAGTCATCGCCGTGTGCGCGAGCTGGGAAGTGGACGAGGATCCGCAGTGGCGCGCCTACAACGTGGCGCGCGCCTGCGAGAACGGCGTCTACATCGCGGCCGCCAACCGGGCCGGCGATGAGCCCAGCTACGCCTTCTGCGGCGACTCGATGCTGGTCGGCCCCAACGCCGAGCTGTACACCAACCTGGAGGAGCCGGTGGAAGGCTATGCTATCGCCACCATCGACCTCGACGACGTGCGCCGCGCGCGCGAGGCGTCGCAGATCCTGCAATGCCGCCAGCCGACCACCTATCGCAACGTAGTGAAGAAGTATTAGGACGTACGGGTAGTAGGTGACAGTCACTTTCGGAAAGTGACTGTCACCTGGGAGCGACGCGACACCCGGGGCTGTGTACCCCGGGTGTTTTTTTGTTGCGAGTATCGCACCCTGTCGCCCGCTCTGGCGCGAAAACTGCGACGTGCTGTACAATGTGCTGGCACTTCCAAAAGTTCAACTTTTTCCGTAAAGTTGAACTTCACCGGCAACGCACGAACTCCCAGCGAGCGAAGCGCCTGCCACCTGCAACTTGCCACCTCCACCTGCCCAGAAGTTCGACTTTGCCGAAACAGTCGAACTTCACGCCTCAACTCCCACCATGAACTACGGCTTCGTCATCGACAACCGCAAATGTATCGGCTGCCATGCCTGCTCGACGGCGTGCAAGAGCGAGAACGAGGTGCCGCTGGGCGTCTACCGCACCTGGGTCAAGTACGTGGAGACGGGCGTCTACCCCGACGTGCGCCGCCACTTCCAGGTGACGCGCTGCAACCACTGCGCCAACCCGCCCTGCGTGCGCATCTGCCCGGTGACGGCCATGTACCAGCGCGACGACGGCATCGTCGAGTTCGACCCGTCGATCTGCATCGGCTGCAAGGCGTGCATGCAGGCCTGCCCCTACGACGCCATCTACATCGACCCCGACACGCGGCACGGCGGCCAAGTGCCACTACTGCTCGCACCGTGTCGACATCGGGCTGGAGCCGGCCTGCGTGGTGGTCTGCCCCGAGCACGCCATCATCGCCGGCGACATGGACGATCCGGCCACCGAGATCAGCCGCCTGCTGGCCACGCAGGACGTCACCGTGCGCAAGCCGGAGCAGGGCACCGCGCCCAAGCTCTTCTACATCGACGGCAACGACTGTGGCGCTGCACCCGACGGCCACGGAGCGCACGCCGGAGACCTTTCATGTGGGCGGATGTGATCCCGCTGCATGCGGTGGAGAGGAGCGGAGCAGGGGGAGAGGGGGAGAGAGGGAAAGGAGCGGAAATGGGAACGGAGCGGGTGTCAGGTTGCACAGCAACGGGACGGCGATTCGGGGGCCGCAGGCGCAGGGGCAGCCGCCCAGTGGCCCGATCCGGATTGGGCAGGGGACGCATGGCCGAGCAGATGGTGCAGGTGGGCTACAACGCGCAGCACAAGATGCCGTGGCACTGGCCGGTGCCGGCCTATCTGGTCACCAAGGGCATCGGCGCGGGGTCTTCATGGTGCTGGCGCTGGGCTTCGGGCTGGACCTGTTTGCCTTCGACCGCGAGACGGCTGTGGTCGGCCGGCTTCGTGTCGCTGCTCTTCATCGGCCATCACCACGCTGCTGCTGGTCTACGACCTGGACCGGCCGGAGCGTTTCTTCAGCATCCTGTTGCGACCGCAGTGGAAGAGCTGGCTGACGCGCGGCGCGTTCATCCTGATCGGCTTCACGGTCGTGGCCGGGCTCTGGTGGCTGCTGGAGACGCTGGTCTACTTTGGCTGTGCTGGACACGTGGCGTGGCGGATGCGGTGCGCCCGCTCGCGCTGTGGACCGGTCTGGCGCTGGCGGTCGGCGCGGCCATCTACACCGCCTTTCTGTTCGGCCAGGCCGAGGGCCGCGACCTGTGGCAGAGCAGCCTGCTGCCCTTCCACCTGGTCGTGCAGGCGCTGATGGCGGGCAGCGGCGTCCTGCTGTTGCTGGACCTCGTTCTGGCGACTGCCGGACGAGCGTCGGCGCGGTCAGCCGTGATCATCTTCGTCGCCGCGCTGCTGGTGGACCTCTTCGTCACGCTCGTGGGCGAGTTCGGCATGCCCCACGCCAGCGAGACGGCCGCCGCGGCTGCGCACGAGATCAGCCACGGCCGCTACCGCGGCCACTTCTGGTTCGGCAGCATCCTGCTGGGCCACGTCGTGCCGCTGGTGCTGGTGGCGCTGACTGCGCTGCTGGCCAGCCCGCTGCTGCTGATCGCCGCGGCGCTGTGCGCGATTGCCGGCCTCTATTTCTACGAATACGTCTTCGTCATGGCGCCGCAGGAGGTGCCGAATAGCTGAGTAATGGTGTAATGGTGAATTGGTGAGTTGGCGTAATGGTTAATGGCCGGAGACCGCTGCTCGAGCCAATGAACAATTCATCCATTCACGAATTCTCCATTTTCCATTTTCCGAGACTCTTTCAATGACCAACAACCGCGTTACCAACCTCCTCGCAACCATGCTGAAGCTAGGTCCGCCACGCGATGTTCGGCCGGCGCCGACCGGCGTGACTAACGTTGCCGGGCAGGATTTGCCGCGCTTTGCCGAGACCGATCTACGGCCGCAGGCGGTGGAGATGACAACGGTCGAGCACCCCGACGGGCGCATGAGCCAGTATCCGCCGCCGGATCGTGGGACGACTGGGTGGAGTAGGACGGCAAGCTGTGGCCGCAGAAGGTCGCGCGCCGCTACACGCTGGTGCCGACGGTCTGCTTCAACTGCGAAAGCGCCTGCGGGCTGCTGGCCTACGTGGACAAGACCACGCTCGAGGTCAAGAAGTTCGAGGGCAACCCGGTGCATCCCGGCAGCCGCGGCCGCAACTGCGCCAAGGGTCCGGCCACCATCAACCAGACCTACGACCCGGAGCGCATCCTCTACCCGCTCAAGCGCGTCGGGCCGCGGGGCGAGGGCAAGTGGAAGCGCATCACCTGGGACGAGGCGCTGGACCGAGATCGCCGCGCAAGATGCGCGCCAGCCGCCAGCAGCGCCGCGACGGCATCATCTACCACGTGGGCCGGCCCGGCGAGGACGGCTACACCAATCGCTGTCATCCAGGCGTGGGGCGTGGACGGCCACAACAGCCACACCAACATCTGCTCCAGCGGCGCGCGGCCGGCTACACGCTTCTGGGGCGGCTTCGACCGGCCCAGCCCCGACTACGCCAACGCGCGCGTCATCCTGCTCATCTCCAGCCACCTGGAGACCGGCCACTACTTCAACCCGCACGCCCAGCGCATCATCGAGGGCAAGATGGCGGGCGCCAAGCTCATCACCTTCGATCCGCGGCTGAGCAACACGGCCAGCATGAGCGACGTCTGGCTGCCCACCTGGCCCGGCAGCGAGACGACCGTGCTGCTGGCCATCGCCAATTACCTGATCCAGAACGATCTCTACGACAGGGAGTTCGTGCGCCGCTGGGTCAACTGGGAGGAGACGCTGCAAGCGGTGGCAGGCGGCCAGCTTGCCGATCGACGACCAGACGCTGCTTGTCGCGATCAGCGCAGCCGACCCGCAGGCAGCCAGCGCGCTTTCGACCTCTTCGACCGGCTGCTGAAGGACGCTCTACGCCGAGTTCACCTTCGAGCGCGCCGCCGAGGAGAGCGCAGGTGCCGGTCGAGCGCATCCGCGAGGCGGCGCGAGCTGGTGGCCAACTGCGACGGCAAGCTGGCGACCCACACCTGGCGCAGCGCCAGCATCGGCAACCTGGGCGGCTGGCAGGTGGCGCGCGCGCTCTTCTTCCTCAACGTGCTGACCGGCAGCGTCGGCACGCCGGGCGGCACCTCGGCAACGAGTGGAACAAGTTCGTGCCCAAACCCTTCGCCTCGCCGCCGGCCTTCGACGCCTGGAACGAGCTGCACCTGCCGCACGAGTGGCCGCTGGCGCACTACGAGATGAGCTTCCTGCTGCCCCACTTCCTGGAAGAGGGGCGCGGCGACGATCGACGTCTACTTCACCCGCGTCTACAACCCGATGTGGATCAACCCCGACGGCTTCATGTGGCTCAAGGCGCTGCAAGGACGAGGAGAAGATCAAGTGCCACGTGGCGCTGACGCCGACCTGGAACGAGTCGGCCTGGTTTGCCGACTACGTGCTGCCCATGGGCCACGCCGGCGAGCGCCACGACCTGATGAGCCAGGAGACGCACGCCGGCCAGTGGATCGCCTTCCGCCAGCCGGTGCGCCGCGTGGCGATGGAGCGGGCCGGGCCAGCCGGTGCGCTTCACCTACGAGGCCAACCCGGGCGAGGTGTGGGAGGAGAACGAGTTCTGGATCGAGCTGTCGCTGCGCATGGACCCGGACGGCAGCCTGGGCGTGCGCCAGTGGTTCGAGAGCCCCTACCGGCCCGGCGAGATCGTCACGGTCGAGGAGTACTACCGCTGGATCTTCGAGAACAGCGTGCCCGGCCTGCCCGCAGCGGCCGCGGCCGAGGAAGGCCTGACGCCGCTGGCCTATATGCGCAAGTATGGCGTGTTCGAGGTCACCAGCGAGAACTACGTGCCGTATGAGAAGGCCCGTCGCCGGCATCGATGCGGCGGCGATGGAGGTCGACGCGCAGGGACGGCGTGCTCAAGGACGGCAAGGCCGTGGGCGTGCTGGTCGACGGCCAGCCGATGGTCGGCTTCGACACGCCCAGCCGCAAGCTGGAGTTCTTCAGCCCGACGCTGCGGCGCTGGGGCTGGCCAGAGCGTGAGTACACTGATCCCGTGGCCGCTGCAAGAGCCACGTCCAGCCCCGACAACATCGACCGCGACCAGGGCGAGATGCTGCTGTTGCCCAACTTCCGCCTGCCGACGCTGATCCACACCCGCAGCGCCAACGCCAAGTGGCTCTACGAGATCAGCCACAAGAACCCGGTCTGGATGAACCCGATCGACGCGCGGCGGCTGGGCGTGCAGACCGGCGACCTGATCCGCGTGACCACCGAGATCGGCTACTTCGTGGACAAGGTGTGGATCACCGAGGGGATCAAGCCGGGCGTGATCGCCATGAGCCACCACCTGGGCCGCTGGCGCCTGGAGGAGAACGTGGGCGTCAATCCGGGCATGTCGAACCTGGCGCAACTGGACGAGGACGAGCAGGGCGGCCACAAGCTGAACATCCTCCACGGCGCGCGCGCCTGGGAGACCTTCGACCCCGACACCAGCCGCATCTGGTGGGAGGATGTGGGCGTGCATCAGAACCTGACGCACGCGGTGCATCCTGACCCGATCAGCGGCGCGCACTGCTGGCTGCAAAAGGCGGTCAACGTGCGCAAGGCCGACCCCGGCGACCGCCACGGCGATGTCTGGGTCGACACCAACCGGTCCATGGCGGTCTACCGGGAGTGGGTCGGCGTGACGCGCTCGGCGGTGGATCATCAGCCCCGACGGCACGCGCCGCCCGCTGTGGCTCAAGCGACCGCTGAAGCCGGTGGTCAGCGCGTACCGGCTGCCGGAGCACCCGTTCGGGCGAGACATAACCTAACTCGTACCGCCAAATTCTCGTACTCGTCCTCGTACTCGTACTCGAATCCGGACGAGTACGAGTACGAGGACGAGTAGGAGTAGGAGCCCGAATTCTACAAATGAGGAGGGACCGCTATGATCTACTATTTCGACCACGAGAAACTCGACGCCTACCAGGCCGCGTTGGAGTTCACCGCCTGGACAACCGATATCATCGAACGGTTACCCACCAAAGTCGCCGCGAGGGATCAGCTTGATCGGGCAACAACCAGCGCCGTCAACAACATCTGCGAGGGAAACGGCAAGTTCGCGTTGCGCGATCGCCGTCGTTATCTCGACATCGCGCTGGGCTCGGAGCTGGAATGCGCGGGATGTCTTGATGTCCTGTTCGTGCGCAAGAAGATTTCCGCGGAGGAACTGGAAAGCAGCAAGAGAATGCTTCAGCGAGCCGTGTCCACGCTGATAGGATTGATCCGAAGCGTCGAACGGCGAATCGGTGAAGACGGGCCGGTGTACTTTGTGGGCGGCAGCGACGACGACCTCGCGATGTAACAGCGCGGATTTCTTCTCTTCCTCGTCCTCCTACTCCTACTCGTACTCATACTCTTCCGGATTCGAGTACGAGGAAGAGCGAGGAAGAGTACGAGTAGGAGTAGGAGACGGAACGTGCGCTTCACGAAATACCACGCCCTCGGCAACGACTATCTCGTCGTTGAACCGGCTGACCTGCCACCCGGTCTGCCAGACGACTGGATCGTGCGCGTCTGCGACCGGCAGCGCGGCGTCGGCGCGGACGGGGTAATGCTGGGCCCGCTGACGGCGGCGAACGGCGCAGTCGCAGTGCGCATCTTCAACCCGGACGGCAGCGAGGCTGAGAAGAGCGGCAACGGGCTGCGCATCTTCGCTCGCTACCTGTATGACACGCAGCAAGTCGCTGAGACGCCTTTCCAGATCGAGACAATAGGCGGGACCGTGACCTGCCGCGTCCACGGCGACGGGCAGACGATCACGGTCGCGATGGGTCAGGTCAGCTTCTACAGCCGCGACATCCCGGTCAGCGGCCCGCCGCGCGAGGTGTTGAACGAGGAGATCAGCGCGGACGGACGATCCTTCCATTTCAGCGCCGTCACCATTGGCAATCCACACTGCGTCATTCTCGTCGACAACCCGACTGCCGCGCTGGCGCAGGAATTCGGTCCTGTCATCGAGCGCGATCCGCGCTTTCCCAACCGCAGCAACGTCCAGTTTGTCAGCGTCGTGGATCGGTCGTCGCTGCGCATGGAAATCTGGGAACGAGGCGCGGGCTACACGCTGGCCTCCGGTTCGAGCAGTTGCGCGGCCGCGGCGGTCGCCCACCGGCTCGGCTTGTGCGGCGCGGACGTTGCGGTTACAATGCCCGGCGGCACGCTGCACGTTGCCATCGACGACGACTGGTCGATGACGCTGACCGGCCCGGTGACACGGGTGTGCAGCGGCGAGATCGACCCAGAACTGCTCGCATGATTCCAACTCCCCGGGCCAGGACACCTCAATGATGACCATCCGTGCCGCAGAACCGGACGACGCCCGCCGAATCGCCGAGATCAAGGTGGCCGGCTGGCGGGCTGCGTACCGCGGCATGATGCCGGATGACATCCTGGCAACCATGTCGGTGGACGAGCACGCCGCCAAATGGCGCCGGCGTATCACCGACCACCCGGACCGCGTGCAGGTTGCTGAACTGCAAGATCAAGTCGCCGGTTACGTTTCAGCCGCTATCTCGCGCGACAATGACCCAGCCGATCCGGCGGTTGGCGAAATCTACGCCCTGTATGTGCATCCGGACCACTGGCGGGCTGGCATGGGCGCGTCCCTGATAAGGGCGGCGCTTGACAGGCTGCGACGCCAGGGTTTTTCGCAAGTGACACTGTGGGTGCTGGCGGACAACGTCTCTGCCATTTGCTTCTACCAGACCCACGGATTCCAGCCAGATGGGCGCAGCAAGCTGGAGACCTGGGGCGATGCGGCACTGGCAGAGATCTCAATGGTGCGGACGTTATGACAACTTTGTCAGCTTTTGAGATTACCCAGGCACGCAACAATTCGTACCGCATTTTCAGCCGGCTTTTCGACGCCGGTGTGTCGAGCGAGACGCTGCCGTATGTGCGCTCGATCCCCGAACTCAGCATGGCTGCGGCGGAGCTGGCTGACCCTGACCTGGCGGCCGCGGTGCATCAGCGGCTGTTCGGTTTCAACGTCTTTGCCAACGAGAGCATGTTTCTCAGCCCGGAGGCATTGTTGGGCGGTCCGGTCAGCGAACGCGTGGCGCAGTTCATGTTGCAGGCTGGTTTCGATCCCGGCAGCAGCGAAAACGCCGATCACGTTGCCCGCGAGCTGGCTCTGTTGGCATTTCTTTGCGACGGCGAGGCCGACGCGTTACGGCATCAGCAGACCGGCGAAACCGAGCGAATGCGGGCCATGCAGCGCGCCTTTTTGGACGGACATCTTCTGCGCTGGTTGCCCGGTCTGACTTTCGCCGTCAGGCAGCAGGAGGAGCCGTTCCACACCGCACTGGCCGGCCTGACACTGGAGTTGGCGCTAGACCACCGGGCTGATCTGGGCGACGACCTGCTGAACCCAGGCGCTCCTTTGTCCCTGCCGGCCGCGCCTGATCCGCTGGCCAGCGAGCGAGCCGGACTGCGCGATGTGGCTGCGTTTCTGCTGACGACGGCATACAGTGGCCTCTACTTGAGCCGCGACGACATCAGCCGGCTGGGCCGGCAGCGCAACCTGCCGACCGGATTCGGCAGCCGCAGGATTATGTTGACCAACTTGCTGCGCTCGGCGGCGGAGTTCGATGCGCTGCCGCCACTGCTCAGCGACATCCAGATCCTGCTGGCGCGCTGGCAGGCCGGCTATGCCGCGCTGGACGAGTTGCCCGTGGCAGCAGTGTGCACGATTGGCGCGGTCTGGTCGGCGCGGCTGGCGGAGACGACCAGTCTGCTGAACCGGCTGAGCGAGGCAGCGAGGCAGGAACCCGCGCACGAACCTGAGAGCAGCGATGCCTGAGTCTGCAACCGTGACCGACGACCAGCACACTGTCTGGCGCGCGCAAATGGCCGCGGAGATCGCACAAGCCTATGCTGTGGACAGCGGCGTGGCGGCGGTGTATCTGGCCGGTTCGGTGGCGCGTGGCTGGGCGGATCGCTTTTCCGACATCGAGCTGGATGTGTTCTGGCATCGCCCGCCGCACGACATCCAGCGACGGGCAGCGCTGGAACGGGCCGGCGCTGTCGTCGACGTCGATTGGTCATCGCCGCCCGACGAGTCAACCTACCGGCAACTTCTGGTGCAGCACCGCGGCCAGCTAAGCCAGATCTGGCCCTACGAGGAATTGGAGTGGTCGGAGCATTTCTACGTCGACGGCGTCAACATCGGGGTCAGCGCCTTTCTGGTGGAGACCATGGAAAGTTGGCTGGCTGACGTGGTCGAACGCTGCGACAGCGATGACGACAAGCACATGCGCGTCGCCGCCGTGCAACACGCGGTTCCGCTGTACGGGCATGAGCTGGTGGCCGGCTGGCAGGCGCGCATCACCTACCCAGACACGCTGGCGCGCGCTGTCATCGACGAACTGCTGGGCGTGCAGGACCGCTGGTGGGACGTGGACTTCCTGGTGGCGCGCGATGCGTTCATTCCCCGCACCGACCTGCTGGTTCGGATGGAGCGCTGGCTGCTGCGGCTGCTGTTGGCGGTCAACCGCATCTACCTGCCCGATCCGCGCTTCAAATGGGCGGACCGGCTGATCGACCAGATGGCGATCAAACCGGATGGGCTGGCCGAGCGGCTGCGGCAGGTGTTTCATGCGGAGCCGGCTGACGGCGTCGCACTCGTGCAGACGCTGGCGGGAGAAATACTGGATTTGATCGACCTGCATCTGCCGGGATGCGATACCGGATTCACGCGCGCGTGGCTGGACTACCGCCGCGTCGTTCCATCTCCTACTCTTCCTCATACTCTTACTCGTACTCGTCTGAATATCGAGAAAGAGGACGAGTAGGAGTACGAGTACGAGAAATCAGAAAGCGAAGAACAACCAATGAACATCATCGATTTAAGATCTGACACAGTCACCAAACCGACGCCGGCCATGCGCCAGGCCATGTACGACGCCGAGGTCGGCGACGACGTTCTGGGCGACGACCCGACCGTCCAGCGGCTGGAGGAACTGGCCGCAGCGCGGCTGGGCAAGGAGGCCGGGCTGTTCGTCGCCTCCGGCACCATGGGCAACCTGGTCTGCCTGCTGACCCACTGCGGCCGCGGCGACGAGGTGATCCTGGGCGACCAGGCGCACACCTACGTCTACGAGCAGGGCGGCTCGTCGGCGCTGGGCGGCATCCATCCGCACACGCTGCCCAACCAGCCCGACGGCTCCATCGACCTGACGGTGATAGAACAGGCCATCCGCGGCGACAACATCCACTTCCCGCGCACGCGTCTGATCACATTGGAGAACACGCACAACCGCTGCGGCGGCGCGGTACTGCCGGTATCGACGATGCAGGCCACCGGCGCGCTGGCGCGGAAGCACGGGCTGGCGTTTCACCTGGACGGCGCGCGGCTGTTCAACGCCGCGGTCGCGCTGAACGTGGACGTAGCCGAGCTGGTGGCCGACTGCGACTCCGTGACCTTCTGCCTGAGCAAGGGGCTGGGCGCGCCGGTCGGTTCAGTGGTAGTGGGTTCGCGCGCCTTCATCGCAGGAGGCGCGGCGGGCGCGCAAGATCGTGGGCGGCGGCATGCGCCAGGCCGGCGTCATCGCCGCGGCCGGCATCGTGGCGCTGGACGCAAATGGTGGAGCGGCTGGCCGAAGATCATGCCAACGCGCGCCGCTTTGCCGAGGCAATCGCCGGCGTACCGGGCATCGCAATCGACCCGGCCAGCGTGCAGAGCAACATCGTCATCTTCGAGGTGGATCACCCGTCCGTCAGCCCGGAGCAGCTTGTGGACGAGTTGTGGGAGCAGGGGGTCTGGACGTTCGCCATCGGCGGCAAGCGGGTGCGCGCCGTGACCAACTACCACGTGACGTCTGACGACATCGACAATGCCGCGCAGGCGGTGGCTGCCGCATTGGATGGATAATGCTCAACGCGAAGGCGCGGAGTTCGCAGAGAGTTTCTTTTCGAACCTCTGCGAACTCCGCGCCTCTGTGGTGAAATCCGGCTTTAGAAGAAGATTTCTTCCTCGCCGCCGTCGGCAAAGGGACTGCTGTCTTCGCCACGCGGCCCGCCCAGCAGGCGAACCTCAGTGGCAGTCACATCGAGGCTGGCGCGCGGGCTACCATCAGCGGCCGTGTAGCCCCGGGCTGACACCCGACCGACCACCATGACCTGGCGGCCTTTTTTCAGGTACTGGTTGATGGCTTCGGCCTGTTTGCGCCAGACAGCGACGCGGAACCAGGTGGTTTCTTCGCCCGGACTGCCATCCTGGTTGGTCCACTTACGGTTGACAGCCAGACTGAAGTTGGCCACTGCCGTGCCATCGCTGGTGTAGCGCAGCTCCGAGTCGCCGCCAAGGTTGCCGACAAGAATGAGTTGTTGGAACACGATTCCCTCCTGCTGGAAGAGTGAGCACGCCGCAGAAATCACCCGCGGCGCAGACGATATTGGACGTTGCCGGGAGTATAACATAGCGGTTTTTGCGGGTCAAATCACCTGCGCGTCGGTGGTCGTGGATGCTGATTTTTGCCGCGATGATTTGACGAAAGTGCATGGCCTGTGTATAATCAAACCTGTGGCGAGCGTGGGCCCGTGGTGTAGTCGGCTAACATACTGGCCTGTCAAGCCAGAGATCGCGGGTTCGAGCCCCGTCGGGCCCGCTCGTGTATACGCCACCAGGTGATGAGCCAATCGAGAAATCGGTTGGCTCATTCATTTTGTGCCCCAAAACCAGGTGGAAATTCGAGCGCAGGGTCATGGCGACGACTTCGTCGTCTTTTGCGTATACCCGCTCGACAATTAGCTCAACGAGCCGGTGCCGGGCCTCGTCATCGCCCTCCGTAGCCTGCCACTGCCTGGGGAAATCCGTCAGCAGATCCGCTGCTTGCTGCAAGTCGTCGTCGGGCACAGGAGTCAACTGCTCCATCTCTTGCTGCAACGCCAGTCGCAGGCGAATATACTCGTCCTCATCGGTGATGAACCCGTTGTCCCAACGCATGTCCATGCGCTTGATCTTCTCGCGAATCTCGCGCAGGCGTTCCTCCAGATCCTTCTCGCCCAGCAACTCCCCCACTGCCCTGGTGATGCCGCTGCGCCAATCGGTGCCGGGCTTCAAGTTCATCAGAATCCTCACCACCTCGGCATCGATGTCCTCCGTCAGAATCCCCTTCTGTTCGCAGCTATAGCCCATCTCACGCGCGCGACATCGGTAGTAGCGCCGGTTCATCTTTCGCTGGGTCTGAGGACGCATCTTGCCGTACGTGCGAAAGGTCTCGCCGTCCGGCGGATGGCTGGCACAACGGTAGCAGTAGATCAGGTCGCGCAGCAAGTATGGGTTGTAGCGCGAAGTAGCCTGGCGATGGCTGCAACGCTTCGGCTCGCACCTGCTGGCACTGCTCGAAAAGCTCCTCGCTGATCAACGGCTCGTGCTGACCGTCGAACCACTGCACAGGCTCCGTGTAGACACGCTTGCCGGTCGAATCGTAGCTGCACTTCTGGTACTTGATCTTGCCCAGATAGACGCGATTGCGCAGGAACTCGCGCACCCCCTCCTTGGAGAACGGCCTTCCTGACCTGCTCTTGACGCCACTCTCGTTCAACAGACCGGCGATGTCAACATCGCTATATTCGCCGGTGGCGTAGGACTCGAAGGCCAGCAGCAGACCTGGCAACTCCTTCTCATCCGGCACCAGCACCTTGTCCGCGTTCTTGCGGTAGCCGAAGGGCGCCTGGTTGTTGTGCAACCCCTGGTTGCTGCGCTCCTTCTTGCCCTTGGCGACCTCGGTGGCCAGGTTCTTGCTGTACCAGTCGGCGACCGACTCCATGACGCCTTCGATCAGCGCGCCGATAGGCCCATCGCTGTCCTCGGACGGCTCCATGACCGAAAAGACCTTGACGCCATAGTCGTGACGCAGCAGCGACTTGATGGCCAGGGCATCGGTGCGGTTGCGCGAAAAGCGGTCGAACTTGTGCACCACCAGGGCATCAAACTTGCGATTGCGGGCGTCGCGGCGCATGATCTTGAAGTCGGGGCGGTCTGCCGTTCGTCCTGACTGGGCCTCGTCGACGTAGACCTTCACCAGTTGGCCGCCCTTGGCCGCGACCCAGGTCTCGATGGCCCGGCGCTGGGCGTCCAACGAGAAATTGCCAACCTGTTCCTCTGAGCTGATCCGAACATAGCCTGCGTAGCGCATTTTCTTGTTCACCCTCCTGGGCTTCCGACTGACCATGCGATTTGCTGGCCGATGGATCGGCGCCGGCAAATCGGCGAAGAAGTCAGTGCGCGGGGCCACAAAGAACCTGGGTTGAGAGACGGCAGCGGTGACTGGTGGCTCATTGGGCATCGATTCCTTTCAAAAAGACCGCCACTTGCTGTGCGTGAGCAGCGAGCAATTGACGGTCTAAGCTCCAATGAGTACCATGGTGCCCAGCCTGCAACGCTGCTTACTTCAGCGATGTGGGTCAGCCTCAGTCCCGGTGTTAGCGCACCGGACTGGGGCGTCTTTTTTCTTGATGTACGCGTTCTATTCTATCATACCAGCGTCTTTCTGGCTACCGGCGGCGATACATTGCGGCACTCCCCCGCCGCCGATAACGTGGGACCCCAAACAGTTGTTTTCTCGCTGTGCTGGCGAACTGGCAGGCTTCAAACAGGTATGGAGTGCGGACCTGAGCGAAAAACAGCCGCTGGTCGGCGTCCTCCAACAGAGACTGATATCGCCTCAGAGGGCCTGACAGCTTGTTGCGCTTCGCCCACGCCACCAACCGGGTCAACTCCTCTTGGTGCTTCATGACCACCAAAATGCTCCGGCCCCTGAACCATGCGTACTGCACGGAATGCCATCGCCTGCGAAATCTGGACTGTCTTCTGCCTTGCATATCTGATGTTGAGTCGAATTGTAGACGGTATCGACCATGATTGCAAGGGCAGTTTCTGATGCCAATCCGCCTCGACCTGTTCAATGATGACTTCACATGCTCGCTCGCTGCGGACTGGCAAGTCGCCTGCTCGAGCGACGATTTGGCAGATGGACGCGTCGTAACGGTAGACGATGTTTCGTCGGCATGGCACCGTCTGGGAGATCATCCCAGTCTCGACCAGCAATCGGAGTGTTCGGATTCGCGGCCATAAGGCCATCGCAAACGCCAGTGATGAAGTTATCAAGGTCCCCTTCTTCGGGAACGTGCTAAGCGTGAGCGTCATCGAAATCGGCCCGGACAGCAGCCTGTTTTCCCCCATCGCTTTGTAAGCGGCGAGCCGCAGAGCCTTAAGGCGTTCGCGTTCCGTTCCTTTATTCCACATCGAGTTGGCACCATCTTTCTTGGGTGGCAGCACACCCACCTTGAATTTGACCACCATTTCACCTCCAACATAATTCGTTAGTCGCTGGAACTCAGGTCCCCAAGTGAACATGAGTTAAGCTATTCCCCTGAAGTCGGGAGAAATCTACTCGGAACACCGTAGCTGGTCACAGTGACGGTCTCGCGGGCCCGAGAAGATGCCACGTGCATAAGGCACCCTTCGCGCACTTCGAACTCGGCCACGATATCGTATTCCCCGTTGCCATGATTGTGACCGAGAGGCATGATGCCGTCGTTAACCCCAGCGATCAAGACGTGAACATACTCCAGCCCCTTCACCCTGTGCATGGTGGCCAGTCGAACCCCGGAACCAGCGTATTCAGGTGTGTCAGCATAGAGGTAGAGATATGGCACCCCCGCCTTCTGCAACGCAGGAATGTAATCATAGACAATCTGGTTGCTCCCGCGTGCCACCAGGCATACGGTCTCGAGTGGTTCTATCTCGGAAATAGCCCGGATCTCGCCTATCAGGAACTCACACTCTTCAGCGAGTGTAGCGAAGCGGCGTACGGTGGGCGGCAAGCCGTGCATCAGCGATCTATAGGCAAGACTGTCGTCCTCGCCGCCGTCCAGGTCATCGATCTGCCCGCCCCATCAGCACGCCTACCGACCAGTTGCGGATTCCTCCTTGGTGGTACGGGAGTTGAGCCGCAGCTTGCTGGAGTGACCCACCACGTGAATGCCACAGTGCGGTGCAGCACCGCAGGACGCGCCGTAGATCCGTTGGTGCGCATCGCCGACCAGGAACAGGTCGTTCGGGCCCTCGGGGACGATCGCCGGACCAGCCGCAGCTCGTCCGGGTGCAGATCCTGTGACTCGTCCACTACCGCGGCCCGATAGGCGATAGCGCCGGGCGCTGCCCGATACGCCGTGATCTCGCGCGACCACGTCGATATGGTCCTGGTTCCCAACCCATCCAGTGCCGCGCGGTACTCGGCAAGCACGTGCCATACCTCCAAGCGCGCTCTGGTCGGCGCGGGCGGACGCGTGCCGGCCGTACCCCGGGACCCGTAGATAGCCAGCGCGACGCCGGTGCCCTGTGCCTGGACCACTGAGCCCACTCGCCCACGATAAAGCTCTCCATGGAACGGACCGACCGGGCGGCTGCCAAGGCCGCCTGCCAGCACTCCTCCCGCTCCTCATCGCCGTCGCGACGTCACGTGCATCGCCTTGACGGCGCCAGAACCCCGTCACCCAACGGTGCAGATGGGTCACGTCGATGCGCCCCGGGCTCTGGGCCACACAGGTTGTCAAGATTCCCCTTGATGTTGCTGGCCAGGTTGTGGGTGTAGGTAGTGAACAGAATGCGGTCGTTCGCGCGCAAAGAAGACCTCGGCGCCAGGTAGCGAGCCCGGTGCATCGCCACGACCGTCTTGCCCGTGCCGGCGCCGCCCAGCACACGTGCGCGGCCCGTTGAAGTGGCGCTGAACCAGCCGCGCCTGGCTGGGGTGCAGAACACGCGCCACTTCTCAAGCGGTGCGTTGAACATCTCTGCCAGCTCCTCGGGGCTGTCGACCATGGCGAAGCGCCGCCGGCTGTCCGGGGCGACAGGGCCTGTTCCAGATCGGAAACGTCTACACCATCTGGCGACTGTGGCAGGTCCACATCGGCCAACGCCTGATCGACCGAATAACCCAGGTTGGCGATCCAATAGAGCGCCTCAAATGCTTCCTCCGGCAGATACGGCTGGAGGTCATCGAGCGCCTCAGGCGCGGCAAGGACTTCACTGTGGAAGCAACGGGTCGCGGCAGCCCCGTTCGCAACAGGTCGGCATCCGCAAAGGTCTCGAATGGACCAAAAGCCTCCAGCGGCTTGCTGGACGGAGCATCGACCGTCACCGCCTGCTCAACCACCACTGCGTCCAGCACCTGCAAGGCACCGGTCACCGGGTTCACGTCAAAGACCTTGTTCTCCGCCCACGTCATCGCCTCATCATGGTGGTCGACCCACGCCAGGAGATAGATGTCTCCCTGGTCCGGATGAAGGACAATGGCCCGGTACGCAAGATCGATGCGCACAGTTCGCACCCTCGGGTCGCGCGCTTGACGGATCGGCTCATAGTTGATGCTAGCAACCGTCGGATCGGCCTGAAAGCGCGCTCACGAACTCGCGAACCTTCTTCTGCTGCGCCCTGGGGATCGCAGCGAAAGCCGTGAGAAAATCGCTTGAAATGGCTACTCGAGGCATGGGTCAATCCTATCTGAGTATGCAGGCGCGAAACCCTGACTATGGATACATCGGATCGGTCAATTATCGGACCGTCGCAGACAACGCAGCTAGCACCAGGTCAACCTCCGTGGCACGGAACACGTTCCAGCCAGCATCGGTAAAGGCAGAACGATCAGCCGCGTCACCGTCCATAATAACCGCGACCTTCAGTTCAGACCATGCCAGTTCGGCCTGGGCAGTGATGGCGCCGTCTGGGCCAGTCAACTCGTAGCCAACCTCGGGAAGGGACATGACCTCGGCCTGGCATTTGCGCAGCAAATCCATGCAGGTGCTGTCAGCGTAGGTGAACACCTCATTCCACGCCTCGCTGGCTTCCAAGGGTGGCGACGGAGGGACAACTGGCATTGCTGATGCTGCGACGCCTATTCCTTCTTGGCTCGCCGGCACGAAGCCGGGCAGGAACTGGAATAGATTGCACAACAGCCAGAAATCGACGCCAGTGTCCGCCAAATGCCCTGTCCGACCGTTGGGCGAAACCGTCCTCCAGCCGCAGAACGACCTGGACGGTTTGTGCCGCTTTCGCAGGTTCCACGTCTGACTTCGGCACAAACACCAACAGGCGGAGCGGGCTGGCATGCTTCTCGATGATCCCATAAAGCGTGTCACCAGGGGGGCTGCTGCTAGGAACATCGAGCGATGACAAGAGGACCTTTTCCAGCATGGCGGCGCGCAGGTCCAGCATCGTCGTCTCGGCGACTGCCGGACGAAGAGGCGTCATGATGGCAAGTGCGGCCACAGCAGCCAGTTGTTGCCATGGAATTGGTTCCGGCAGCCGCAAATAGTCCACGAGCTGGGCTACCGCATTCTGCCTGGCGGGCCCCGATCCCAGTGGGTTGGCGACTGTGCGCGCCAGCTTCTCGATCAAACTCAGCGTCTGTCCGTTCAGAAACTCCGGCACGTAGGGAGTGCCCTCGCCAAAGTCAGCAACATCGTCCCAAGTCACTGACCAGACGACGAACCGGCCGCTGGCGATGAGCGCTCGGCGTTTTGCTATATCGTCGCTAACCTGTCCAACCTCGTCCTGGGGACGCACGTGGTAAGCGAAACCGTCCGTGAACACCGCCACCGGTTTGACAGACTCATCTGGCGCAAAGCGTGGCCACAGCACGAAGTCCGGCTTCGAAGGAAGCGTGACGCCGTCAGTGGATCCAAGCAAGACTTGAGGCTCCACCAGCCACGTCTGACCATCGAGACCAAATTCCCAGCAGAGCTTGCCCCGGAGAATTCGGGCCGTCCAGGAGCAACCGGACGTCTGTCGCTGCATAGGTGGCCAGAGCATCGACGAACCGCTGCTCGAGTTCACTCTCCACCAGACTATCCATGTGGGCGTCCGACAGCGATGCGATCGGTTGAAGCTGATCCCAGTGAGACAGGATGGTCTGAAGCATCTCGATGCCCAGCTCCCGCGAGATCACCTGCAGATCGCGCCGGCTGCGGTGCGAATAGAGGCAGCGATAACAGGCCGTTCTTGGCCGGGTGTGACCGGCATGTGCAACTGGTCAGCACATCCAGAGCAAGCTGCAGCACCTGTCGAAACTCGTCCGGCCTCGCAAGGTCGCGCAGAAAACTGGTGCCTCCCGGCACGGTGTCGTAGATCACCAGATAGCGCCGCCGCGTGCCGTCAGCCGCAGGTTCCACGTGGGG
Source organism: uncultured Chloroflexia bacterium (assembly GCA_963707275.1). Classification (GTDB taxonomy): domain Bacteria; phylum Chloroflexota; class Anaerolineae; order JAAEKA01; family JAAEKA01; genus JACKBK01. The sequence goes on along the minus strand of CAVPPH010000009.1, from coordinate 11,801 downwards.
CAAGATTTGTAGGTGGTCGGGATTGCCACCGAACTTGCGCCGCAGGCCCAGGTCCAGACAGGCCTCGAAGGTGACCAGTTTCTCCGAGATCAACACGGTGGAGACGGGCAGCAAGATGCGCAGGGCCTCGGAGGTCAGCTCGCGATACAGGTAAGCGTCCTGCCACTCGCCATCCGCGACTGCGATAGCGGCAGTTGCGCAGATGCGGCAGGCGGCCATCGCTATCCCGTCCAAGTGGGTAGGCCTTGCTACCCCACAGCCCTGGCAGATGACGAACCCTTGCTGCGGACGCTCCTCGTCGGCAACCGTGACCCGCTGACCCTTAGCGAGCGCAGGCCGAAGTTGACCTCCCGCAAGGTCGTCTGGTCGAGGTGCTCGATACCAAACGGCAACGCCGGGATTAGATGTGCGCCCGCTGGAATGCTCAGGCTGGATCTCAAAGAAATGGCCCGTCTCGTACGTTTCCCGGTCGCGTTCCTCGCTGTCGTCACCCACCTGACTGTCCAGTTGGCTCGGTCCGGCTGCGACCTGGCGCAGGCGCACCATATCATGCTGCTGTCCTGCGTCGCTCCACATAGTCGAGCCGCAGGCGGGCAGGTCGCTGCTGTAAGGGCTGGCATTGATCAGCGCCAGTGTGAGCAGCGGTCGCAGAACTGCCAGCGCTCGAAGGCCTCGTCACGTCCCGGCGTCTCCAGATGGGTCACAGCCAGCTTGCGTCCTTCGGCGTAGAAGCGTGTTGAAGGGCGCCAGCTCGCGGATCGCCACCGGAGCCGGACGCAAATACTCCTGGACGAGATAGCCCTTCTCCCCTGGCGTCTGCCGCTCCAGGCCGGTGATGATCGCCCGCAGCTTGACGCCGGTTTCTGGAAAGGCGTAGTTGGGCAGCAACCCGGCGTCGGTGAAGAAGTTGAGCACGTACTTTCCTCACAGTTCGTTGAGCAGGTCGCTCACCACGCGCATCTCCCGTTCGAGTTGCTGCACCTCTAGTTCCGGCTCCTCGTACTGCGCGGGATCGGCCTCGACGTCCTCCAACGTGCGCTTGCAGAGAACGGTAGGTAGCCTGGCAACTCCATCCGCTCCGCTTCGACCGCGCCCAACGCGGCGCGCACGCGGCGGGGCAGCTCATCGCCGCTAGCCAGCGCCAACAGTTGCTCCGGGTGCCGGTCGAGATCACGTTCGCGAACAAGGCCAGAAAGTCCGCCATGAGATCCGCTTTGTGCTCGGCGTAAAATGACAGAAAGCTCTCCGGGAAGCCGCCGCCGCTTGAGCCGGGCCAGCATGTTCCTGAACATCCTGCGCGGCAATGGCACGGGTCACAGGCCTCCTGGCCGTCCAAGCTGTCCATGCAGAAGGCCAGATACTGGCGCTTGAGCATATTGGGCGCGTCGAGAAAACAGCCGGGCGGCACAATGGCGCCGGCGATCATCTCCAGCGGCTCCTCGAAGAAGTAGAGATCATGCGGGCTGGGCGTTGGCCAGGGTCAGCACCAGCGAGTTGCCGGTCTTGCGGCCGGCGCGGCCGATACGCTGCAGGTAGTTGGCCGTCGTCGGCGGCACCGAGCAGGCCAGCGTCGCCGACAGATCGCCGATGTCGATGCCCATCTCCAGCGTCGGCGTGGCCGTCAGCAGATTGGCGGCGTCGGCCCGGTTCTGCTCCTTGAACTCCCGCTCGATCCCCTCGCGCCGTCTCGCGTCGAGCAGCCCGGTGTGCTCGTGGGAGAAGATGCGCTCCACCTGGCCCCGCTGGTAGAGCGCCCGGTAGTAGTGCTGGCCGTACTCGGCGTCCTCGCTCGTAACTGCCCGGGCAGCGGTAGTTGAAACAGGCGCGGCCCAGCCAGTCCTGCAGGCGTGTCCGGCGTGACCGTCTGCTCGTGCCGCAGATCGCGGCAGCGCACCGCGCCGTTGGCGGCGTGATCACACAGCAGCGCTTCCGGCCGCAGGCCGTAGAGCTGGCTCGCGTATGGCGTACTGGCGCAGGAGTCCTGTGCTGTGACCAACGTGCCAGCGCCAGGCGGTAGAGGTCGTTGATGTCGGGCATGCCCAGGCTGGCGACTAAGCGCTCCGCTGCGCCCAGTCCACGTACCAGGTGTGGCGATCTCCGATCGGCTCACGACGGGTCAAAGACGTCCCGTTGCGGCTGGTCGGTCAGAAATCGTGGGAAAGCGCGAGCGTCTTGTGGAAGGGCGACAGCAGCGGTTGCCGCCGCTTGGTCAGCAGGTACCAGTTGCCCTGGCTTCTGGATGTAGCGCAGCAGCAGCGGATGGGCCATGCCGCCGCGGGTGCGGGTACGTTCCAGCAGGCCGATGCACGAAGTGGCGGACGCCGCGTCGTGACGGCTCCACCGCGCAGCAGGCCGATCTCCTCGCGGAAGGATCATGCGCCAGCTGGTCCACGGCCGCGGCCAGCCGCCGCAGGATCCAGGACGGCCGCCGGAGCTGCCCACCTTTTCCAGCGAGCGCCCAGGCGGGCGTTGAAGCCGTACTCCATCGTCACTTCCCACGAGAGCCGCTTGGCGCAGATCGCGCTCCAGATGCCGGGGGACATTGGCCCGGCGGCTCCTCCATGAACTCGGGGTAGGCTGGCCAGCTCGCGCAGATCGGGCGGCATGAAAGTGTCGCCGCCAGCTCGCTGGTCTGCCTGGTCCGGGCCAGACCAGACGATCGCCAGTGGTCCAGCAGACGCTCAGTGAACTCGCTCAGCCGCACCGGCTGGTCGGGCGTGTCGAGCACGGCCTGGATGGCGTACGCAGGCTGAAGCGGTAGGTGCGCGCCCCGAAGAAGGCGGCCCGGTGCGAGGCGTCCTGCACCGAGTCGGTGAAGGCCAGCAGCTTCTTGTCGTGGTTGAGCGGGCGGGTGAAGAGATGGCTGATCGCGACCGAGACAGGCTGGCGGCCTGCGAGCCCACGATGCTGAGCGCATCGTCGGCTGGCGCAGATGGGGCAGCGCTGCAGATCGCGCGGGTGCTTCGCCTCCCTGGGGTTGGTCGCTCAATGGTGGCACAACCGCGGGAAGGGTGTCCGCCTGGCAGACGGGCATATGCGGATCGTAGCCCACACGCCAGGCAGTGCGGGCAGAGCTGTTCGCCTGCGTCCGAGCGATGGTCCTCGCCGAGGCGCCGGGGTAGACGTAGCGCACGTTGCTGGCTGCGGTCGAAGTAGGCCTGATAGATGCTGCGCGGGTCGTCGGTGAGGTGGTGATCGCCGTCGTGCATCATGGCCAGCCAGCCGCTGTGGCCGCATTCGCGGCAGAAGTAGGCCGGCAGGCCGCGGGGCGGCTGCGCCGGTCGGGACATCATCGCGCCAGAAGAAGGCCGGCTGCTGCGCCACCTCGCGCATCAGGCGGCTCATCTCGCGAACCCAGAGCTGGACCTGCAGGGTCAGGAACGGCAGTTCCCGCTCTGGCTAGCCGAGCGGGGCTCCTCCATCGCCGGTTCCGAGGTCTGGCGCCAATCGGTGCTTTCCGCGGGCGCGGTGCGTGGGCCGATCAGGGCCAGGAAGGACTGCACAATGCAGCGCCTGCTGGTCTCGTCGATCGCAGGGCAGCGAAGTCCGGATCCCGGCGGGCCAGCCGCGGCCAACAGTTCCTGCCAGGGACGTCACACTATCGCCCGCAGCTGGCCAGCAGCGCGCGTAGGAACGCAGTGCGTCCGCAAGGCCTCTGCCAGATGCGAACGGGTCGCAGGTACGGCCAAACCACAGGACGCGATTGTCGCTGTACGTAGTCATGCGCGGCTCTCGCCAGCCTGCTCGCTGCAGTCGCGGCGTGATCGCCGGGAAGATCGAAACGAGTGTCGCCGCTGTCGGGCAGGAACTCACCAGGCTCACCCGCTCCTCGCCGATGACGCGTCTCCGGCTCGAAAGGCCGCCTCGAAGATCTGGCTGGCAAAGCGTGGTCAGGGCTGTCGACCGTGTCGCCCTGCTCGCTGACCACCGTGGCCGAGGTGCCCACCGGGACAGAGATCGCCCTCGGCATGCCCAGGCGCGCCTTGAGGCGGCGGATGAGGCAGGCCACGTCGGAGCCCTGGGCGCCGTCGTAGGTGTGCAGCTCGTCCAGCACCAGGTAGCGCAGGGTGTCCGGGCCGTTGCTGCCGCCACAGCGCGCTTGTCCTCCGGCCGCAGCAGCAGGAAGTCGAGCATCTTGTAGTTGGTGAGCAGGATGTCGGGCGGCTCGTCGCGCAGCGTCGTCGCGGTCGTCGATCAGGTGGTCGCGGGCCCAGTGGCCGCTGTGGCCTGGTCGCCCTCGCCGCCGATGTAGATGCCGGCCGTCACCTGGCCCGCGCAGCCGCTCGTCGTCCCACAGGATGCCTCGGCCAGCCGCCCGGCCTGGTCGGGGCCAGGGCGTTCATGGGGTAGAGGATGATGGCCTTGATGCCCGGCTCGCCGCGCTGGCGCGTAGCAGTGGTCGAGGATCGGGTAGAGGAAGCACTCGGTCTTGCCCGAGCCGGTGCCGGTGGTGATCAGGGTGGGCTGGGGCTGGTGGCCGTCCTGCGATGGTCAGCCGCTGGAAGGCCCGCAGCTGGTGGACGTAGGGCGTGAACGGCGGCTGCGATCTCCAGCGGGATCGGCGCTCGGGCCGGGCCTTGCGGAAGGGCAGGCGCAGGTGGACGTACGGCCCCTTGAACAGCCCGCCGCCCTTCCGCTCGCCGCAGGAAGGCCAGCAGCGCCGCCTCCAGCGCCGGCGTCCTGGAAGTTGAAGGTCGTCGTCAGGTAGTCCAGCAGCGTTTCGCGAATGTCGTCGGCGAGGGTGAGTGGGATCATGGGTTTCTTTGACCCTGCGGCCCTTGTCTCGATATAAACAGAACCTTTGACATGCAGATCCGCGCAAGTTTAGTGCGCCAGGTCGCATGCGCAGCTAACGGTTTGCTCACCTGCCCGGCGATGATGACCCGAAACCTGGCTGGCAAGCGAATTTTCGCCCGGCCCTCAACTCGGCTGAAGCGCAGCGGAAGCGGGGTCAGGTGCTGCACGGGTGGGCAGATACAGAAAAATTCATTCCCAAACTGTTATGCTTGTTTGCCACAAATCTTCTTGTGGGTTTAGACATCAAAATCTATGATTATCAGCTCATCTATAACAGAAAATTGCAGCATTCTTATGCGGCAGTAATGTCTTTCATCCAAATATATTCTATTAAGTAATTCCATTCTATCCGCGTCAAAAATTAGCACATACTTATTATCAACTGGCCTGACAGCTAAAATTTTTCCGTCGCGGGAATATGCCGCCGCCGTTACACCATGAGTTAATTTGCCAAAACTCTCAAGAGAAAACTCTTGCGCTATATCACCATTAGGTAAAACCCTGAATATCAATTTATTGAAGTCAAGTGTTAGGAACTTTTTGCTATTCGGATGAAAAGCCAATACATACTCACGATCTTGATCCCAAATAATTTTTCCGCTGGCGTTCTCCTAGAATAGCTCCACCCCCACCTATTTTTAGAAAAACGTCGTTTGCTATACCAGTAAACTTTTCATCCTGAGAAAATACAACCCAATCCACGTTATAATCCACTTTTTCTGCTTCTATCGAAATATTTGTATGGGTATCAATGAGCCAATGACCATTGCCCATGTGATAACCCAATATATATCGACCTTGACGGGTTGCACCCATAATATAGGTCCAAAGTCCCGTTAGAGGTGTATCTGAAAAAAGGTATTTAAAATCCTTTTTCCTTCCAAACGTCCATTGCTTAATTCCATCAGCGTCAAATTTATGCATATGACCACAGCCAGTTATTAATGAAATTTCTCTCATCCGGCCAAAATGCGAACTCCCTCTTTCACCTCCTTGCGAATTCTCAAAAGAGAACACTTCTCGTCCCGCCGTATCGTATACAAAAACATTGGGAGAGCCATTTTCAGTAAAACCATCTTGATTTACATATTGTATTGCAATATATTTCCCCGAATTTGATATTGCAAAGCTATAACCATTCGGGTCCCAATTATCTTTCACCGCGTAATATTCGTCTTTTGGATCATAAAACGTATTCTCCTTTTTTCAATGCGATTCTGCCCTACGTGCGTAAGTGGCGGAAGTTGATCGAACATTCGGACCAACGTCAATCCTCATCACAAACTAGAAGTATCGGACGTAGCTTCAATGATCAACTTGGCTAGAATGGCTGTCCGCTCCGAGCGAAAAGCCTCAAAATCGTCCTGTCTCAAACTCGACATCGGTCCGCGAAGGAAGGTAATGCGAGACCAAAATGGCCTCAAGTTCCTTTGCCCCGTTCCGCCGGCCCTCGACCTCCTTGAGGTATTTGCTGGGAGCGTTCTTGCCTATGATCTGATTGGTCGTGCGGTCTATTAGCGTACGATTGACAATCGCATCGATCTCGCGCTGGGAGAGTTTAGTTGTGACGGCAAGGTATCCATTTGGAAACACATGATGGTCATCTACTTGGTGCTCCTCGATCAGTCCCGAGGTAAGCTTCTTGCCGAACTAAAGTCCAATGGAGGCCGGCGCAACACCAGACAGAGCACCCCACGATAGACCGCTCGTTGTCGTGTAGTTGTGGTTAGCAAGCTATCTGGATCAAACACAAATCGCGGACGGTCTCGGGCCGCTCACCGCCGCCAATCCACACATCCAACTCGCCAATGTCCTTACACTCTGAGAAGTTGGATTTGACTATACGCTTGTCCAAAAACGGAGCACCAGTACCATCGCTTCAATTTGCTGCGCAGCGCCTGCCGACTCGTGGTCCTTTCGGCAGAACGATACTTCATGAATATTGACGCCAAAGGCACCAAAACTGTGTTGTAGGAAAGCAAACCCGGTTTCAGAACCCCGCATTCGTGATAGAGCATTTCCAGAGTTTGGTCCATCCCCCACACGGCATCATCCCACTTTTCAGCCACAATATGGGAATTGAGATTTAGCACATCGCTCCGCTTGATTGAGTTGTTGACTTGGGAAGAAATCGTTTGCAACACGTAATAGGGATCAATGCCAAAATATGCCAGTTGCTTGGTGCCATCCAAAGCATCGGCCCACATCTTGCGTAGGTTTTCGCCTTTGGCATAGTAGCGCGCGCTCAGTAGATCGAACACGCTAAGCTTGACACCCGTACTGTTGAGTGTCTCGAAGATCGTGCACACGGCTTCCAGCGAAGTGTTCGTGTCCAGGGTGACGACCGGGAATTCATAAGTAGCAATAGGCTCGACGTATTGTTCATACGCCTGTCTGAATACCTTACGCTTGCTACCAGACAAATTGGCTTGCTTTTCATCGCCTTCCAATGCCTCTTCAATTTCATCCAGCCAGCTATGAAAGCCCTCACCGCCAAAAATAGTGGAGAGAGGTAGAACACGAAGCCGTCCCTGGTCCAGATAGCCACCATAGCGTGCTTCGCCTCTTGCCCGACGCTCAAAGAACATGGCCTCATCTATATCAGTGCCCTCAATCAGCTTCTGAACGCGGACGTAGTAAAGATGCTGACCCGTACCATACAATGCCTGATACAACGAGGTCAAGCGTTGCTGACCGTCCAGATTAAGTATTTTGGTTTGTGGCCGTCCAAATCCGGAGCGGAGGCAATGGCACGCGGTGCAAACAACTGACCATTGCTTTCAATTCGCAGGAGACTCCCCGCCGGGAAACGCCGGGCAAGTGAGACGATCAAGGCCTTTGTTTGCCCAGGCTGCCAGACAAAATCGCGGTCGAAAATCTGGCAGAGCCATCTCCTTCGTGTGGATGAGATTTAGCAGTTCATCTTTCAGGCTCTTGGGATGCGTCTCGAAATTACTCATTATCGTTATGCCTTCCAGTTAACTAGCGAGGCGCCCTAGGGGTTGTGCGCTGGCAGCGGTTGATCGCACGTCTTGCAATTGGGGGGATTTCCCTGTGGGTTACGACCTAGTTGACGGAAATACTTATAGGTCGGTGGTGTTTGAACTCTGCAGTTTGGACATGTGAAGAGATCGCGCAATTTGAACCACGGCGTCAATAGCACTCTGAATTTCCAGTAGTGCAGGTGGATTTTGCAAAAAGGCGCTATCATGAACTGTGTAGTGCAAGACCCTGAGCGCTCTATCAATTTCGTCAAGCCTCACGGCGGCTGGATTGATCAAGCTCCCGGTGTTTAACCAACCGCCCCCCTTTGAACAGGTCTTGACCAAAGATCCCTTACCTCATTGATTATCGCTTCTTGAAACTTTTCCACCGAGATTTTCCAGGGATGTGGAGCGTAGACCATTCTCAAGCTGGTTGATTGGACAATTGTTCTGCAGACCTCTTCCAAGGCGTGTCTTCCATAAACTGCGGCTGAAAGTTCGTCCCCTTGCGTGAGTAATTCCTGCGCACGGGCCAATAGGTCAAGCTTGTGAGGCTCTACCAACATAGCGTTCAATTGCCACGAACGAATATCGTAACGCAGCCAGTTTGGTCTATCTTGATCTCCCGCTCGCTTCACCAGATCCGCCAAGGTACGATCATGTGTGAGAAATAGTATCTGGGAGCTAAGAGATCTCCGGAAACGCTGGATCTTCGAGGAACTTGATTACTTAGCCGATGTCCGACGTCGAAGCTCTGAGTAACATCATCTAGGATCAAGAACTCCACAGGACTTCCGGTACGGCGCTTATACTTCATGAACGCCAGTAGAATGGCCAATCCAAGACTGTTTCGATGGGACTTGCTGAGTAGCGACGCAGCGTCTCTTCCGGTCGCTCCAAGGTAATCGCACCTGAGGGTGACAATTCTCTGATTACCGACTACAGATGCCTCTAAATAGGGCTTGACACCATCATTGGAATGAAGAGCATCGTAGTATCTGCGGACATCTTCATTGATAAGCTCGACTACCCGACCACTGAAATCATTCAGTTCCTCGCGAAATAGGCGAGCTACAGTTCGAAGTTCCTCGACCACAGCCTGAGAAGTTCCAGCTCCCGATCCAGTTTGGCGATTTCTTCTTCATCTGCTGCCAGAGTTTGCACTATATGCCACATGCTTTGTAGCATGTCTATATTAGCCGTAAGCTCGCCAGAAGGATTTAGAGCTAGGGCAGCCTCTACAGATTTTTGTTGTTCCTCTACTTCGGAGCGCACGGACTCTAGCTGTCTCAAGAAACTCTGACTCCGCTGGTACCACTGAACGATGACAGCTGAGTCTAAAGGTTGTTAGAGCTATCGCCGCTTCTACCGTATCGAGCGACGGAATATCATCGTATGCTTTTTTAGAGTCGGCAGGTTCTGCCGATTAACTGACAGGCTTTTCTGCGTTAAGGTACTCTTCAAACGTTGCCACTGTCGGAGCAGTTCATTATGCTGATTCTTAATAGCTTCAACGTCCAAAGATGCCAAGCTGTTGGAAACTTCTTGTTCGAGCCGTGACCATTCATACGGAAGGCCACAGAATGGGCATTCGTCGATAGAAGACTTCCCTTCTGCGATTACCTGCAAGCCCTTGGAAATAAAAATCCGCAAGGATTTGCTTGTCAAACGCCTCCTTATTCTGTTCAAGATCATTGGCAGTCGTAACAAAACTCTCTATGCCACTCTCGAATGCCGCTAGTGGCTGCAGGGCGAGGGATTGCTGCTGAAGTATCGCCATGCGTTCGGCAGCTTGCACAACGGCACCGGCAGGTGTTGCTCTTGACCGAACCGCCTCGAATACCTCTTCTGTAATCTCACCAATTCCTGTTGGGACGGGCATTTCCAGTGAAGAGAGAATGAACTCCGAGCCGTTCGAGAAGCCGTGTTACGAAAGCTGGAACGACGGTACTGTTTCCTCTTCTACATACCTTCGAAATGCTTCTTGTAGCTTGCGATTCCACTCCTGGCGTCTGGAGTTCAGCGACGTCTCCTTGGCCGAAAGGCGGAGAATATCTCTCAACGAACGACCGGTCAGCGAATTTCTAGACCCGATCTGAACAGATCGAGTTCTTCGTATCCGATAAGGCCAGAGAAAGTGGTCCACTTGTCTTTGGCTGCTGCGCCAACAAACTCTCGAAACTGATCGTGGTCAAGGATTACGATCTCGTCTCTAGCTTGAAGAAGCTCGTCATCTAGACTGTCCAAGTTCTCCGAACTCTTGTTCCCAGTCCCATCCAGCTCTTTGCGAACTCTGTGAAGTCGACCGTTGTGAACAAGATCAACTTCGATGAAAGCGGTCGTTCTATAGGAAGGCTGTCCCAGATTGAGATGAACATTGTCTTGGTTTGTGTACGCCTCGAAATAATGGCTCCCTCGCGCTCGTCTTTGAACAGCCACTCGAGCGCTCAGCTATGCTACTTTTGCCATATGCGTTTGGACCAAAGAGCACCAGATTGAGCGGCCCGCCATTCCTGTCAATAAGTGAAATCTCAGTCCCCACGGGATCGATGGGCGGAACCCCTCTGAAGCCGCTAATGCGGATAGCTCGGTATTTCACGCTTCATCCTCTTCCAATCGGTCTTGAATCAACTGCTCAACAGATCTGAAGAAGCGTTGGCGACTTGGTAATGCACTCGGGTTTGAAGCATCAAACCGCCCTGCAGTCAGGACATCTTCAAGATGACTTTTAAGTAGATCCTTCAACTTCTCGTCCTGCACGGTATCCAGAAAGTCGAGAATATTGGCTCGGCTACCCTGTGTCGGTTGAAACTGGTCAGGCATTCGATCTCTCCTGGAGTTATTGAGCGGCGCAGCGATTCAGTTTCACGGCCGCAGACGGAACATCGACAAGTCGTACTGTGACTTCGTCAGTGACGAGTGAATGACCTGCGTGCCGTACTTGAAAGCTATGTCATGGAGATTTTGATCGGACAGGAATGCACCTTCAATGTTTTCAATCTTGCCGGTGTGGATGCGTCGTGATAGCTCGCGGCGTCAGGTATTGAGACAAGCTGGTACGCTGCCCTATTCCCTTACCGCCCACCGGATATCCGAGTTCGCCAGTTGCCGTCGGATGCCGGCGGGCGAACTTGATAGCCAGTTGGTAGGCCGAGAGATAGGTTCTACGAAAGTGATGCTCAACATGCTCAACGTAATGAACCTTGCTCAGAATGGTCGTCAGTCTCTCTTCAATTTGATACTGCTCCCACTTGCTCGTCATGGTTCTCTCCTTTCGGTCTCGTCGTCATGTAGTCCATCCTCACCCACCAGCACCTGAAAGCGTGGTTATCGCGGATGAAGTCGAAATCAGGATCTCGACGCGGTCATAAGTCTTTCACCCGGTGCCTTGGCGATGGCCGCCTCCAGCAGCGCCAGGGCCTCATCTGCGTCGCCGCAGATGCTGGCGAAACAGGCACGATTGTACTCGTCCTCATTGGCGATCAGCGGCTGTGCCAATGCGACTTGCTGCTGGTAGGCTGTGTCGTCGCCCAGCTTACGATAGACTGCCGCCAGCGACATCTGAGACAAAGCAAACTTGGCGTCTAGGACAATGGCCTGCTGGTAGGCCGCAATGGTCTCCTCGTACCGCCCCAGGGAACGATACGCATTGCCCAGCCCGTAGAGAGTGCCGGCCCTCGGCTGCAATTCAAAGGATTTCCGGTAGGCCACAACGGCTTCCTTGTGTCGCCCGAGATCGCAGTACACGTTGCCCAGCCCGTTGTGCGGGGAGAGCGTCAAATTTCAGGCGTCCAGAAGCGATGGCCTGCTGGTAGGCCGCGATGGCCTCCTTGTGCCGCCCCATGTCACTGTACACGTTGCCCAGCCCGTTGTGCGGATGGGGCATACTTAGGCGTCCAACGCGATGGCCTCGCTGGTAGGCCGCGATGGCCTCGTCGCGCCGCCCCAGGATACGGTACACGATTCCCAGCCCGCTCCTGGCAAGTGTGTGGGCACTTGCTGGTGTTCCAGAAATATCTG
>CAVPPH010000008.1:0-176743 GCA_963707275.1 uncultured Chloroflexia bacterium | reverse complement strand
GATATCGTTTAATGAAACGATATCCACAATTCCTGCTGGGCGCCCTTCTGGTCGCCGCCATCGCGTTGAGCGGCTGCGGCGCGGCGGCAAGCCCCGCTTCGGCGCCGGTGGCCGATTCAGCGGCCGCGCCCGGCCGCGCAAGCTGAGGAAGCTCTCAACCTGCCGGTCGAGATCGACGCCGCGCAGTTGAACGAGATCCGCAACCGCGACGATGTCTATGTGCTGGACGTGCGCGAGGATTGGGAGTTCCAGAGCGGTCACGTGCCTGAGGCGAACTGGATTCCGCTGGGCGAGCTGTCCAGCCGGTTGAGCGAAGTTCCCACCGACAAGACGGTAGTGGCGGTCTGCCGCAGCGGCAACCGCAGCGGCCAGGCAACGCAACTGCTGCGCCAGGCCGGCTTCGACGCTCACAACATGGTGGGCGGGATGAATTCGTGGACCAGTCTGGGGTTGGCGGTCGAGTAATCAGCCTGAGCTGGCCCGGTCAGGAGACCGGCCAGAGCGCAGGTCCTGGTCGGGAGACCGGCCGAAACAGGGCCGGTCAGAGCCGCCGACTCGTCGGAGATCGGCCAGAGCGCTGACCTCAGATCGCTGTTTGAAGACCAGGAAGATCCACCTGGCAGAATCAAACAGGGGCGAGGCATTCGTGGTTGAATGCCTCGCCCCTGTTTCTTTAGCGAGCAAAACCGCGGGCGGTCAGCTAGCGGTCACATCATCGGCCGCTGCGCTGGCTTCGTCTGCAACTGCATCAGCAGCGACCTCCGAGGCCTGCTGCTGGGCAGCCCTGGCGTCGCTGGCCATCTGCTTCTGGAGTGCGGAAGCGGTAGCCGCAGCCGCGCTGGCCTGTTGCTGCACGGCCGCGGCGACATCTGCCGCCTGCTGCTGAGCGGGGCTGGCTGGCTGGGAGGGAGGCTGCCAGGTATAGCTGGCCGGCGGCTGGCCGCGCGAGGTAAGCCGGCTGGCCTGGCTGGTGATCTCGCCGCGGATTTCCCGGCCGGAACGCGGCGTGCGCAACAGCGTGAACGCCGCGCCGCCGATAGCGCCAAGTACGACTCCCCAGAACATCGCGTTAAATTCCTTCTCTTTCGCCATTGTTTGTCGTCTCCTGCGTGTTTTCAGTCGGTGTGCCTGACGGGGCGGCCGTGCCGGCTGACCAGTCTGGCTGATAGCCGGCCGCCGGGTCGGGTGTCCGCTTTCTGGACTTGATGCCAAGGCTTGCCAGGACGAAACGCACCGAGCCCTTGGCGCCGGCGGTCTTGGCAGAAACGTCGATCATCGGACTGGCGACCCCTTCGCTGACGAAGCTGGCTGTGCCGCGCACGGTGCTCGAAGTCTCCTGCAGGCTCTCCAGCACCGGCTTGAGTTCGTCCAACAGGAACAGCATAAGCCTGATGATCTGCCACATCATCACCATCAACACGATATCCAACGTGATCAGCGTGATGGCCAGGATGATGATGGAGATGTCGCGCAGCCGATTGGTGATGACCGGGTGCGTCATCAAATAGAGGAAGATCATCACCAGCACCAGCAAGCCGGCGACGGCGACGATGCCTATCCCTATCTTCTGTCGTTGTGTCAATTGCATTGGTAAAAAACCTCGTGGCGCGATCCGGAAAAATGGCTTGCGCATTGTAACACAGAATTCTCCGGCTGCCAACGCAATCACACTCCCTTCGAATGCGGCGCCGGGAGCTGCCGGAGATCTCCCGGCGCTTGCACAGGATATCTTTCTGTGAACATAGATATTTAGTTGCGTATTTTCGCAAGATAGATTATTCTGCCGTAAATCCATTGACGAAAGCAGGGCCGCGTGATAAAATCCCCGCAAGACAACAGCATCGACGACCTGGACCGCCAGATCTTGCGCGAACTGCAGGAAGATGGCCGGCTGAGCAGCGTAGAGTTGGCCCGGCGCGTCGGGCTGTCCACCTCCGCCACCCACGCCCGCATCAAGCGGCTGGAGCAGGAAGGCTACGTCGATCGCTACGTGGCGCTGCTGAACTGGGAGCAGGCCGGCTACGACATGGTCTGCTTCGTCAACGTCAGCCTGCAGATGCATCAGCCCGACAGCGTGACTGCTTTCAGGACAGCCGTGCAGGCGATGCCTGAGGTGCTGGAAGCCTTTCATGTCACCGGCGAGTTCGACTACCTGCTCAAAGTAGCGATCCGCAATCGCAAGGACCTGGAGCGCTTCGTGCTGCACCGCCTGACACCTCTTCCCGGCGTGGCGCGCATCTACACCAGCCTGGTGCTCAGCGTACTGAAGGCTTCCACGGCGCTGCCGCTGGGCGGGGAGCAGTGATCAGTAACCGGTAGGCAGTGATCAGTGATCGGAGAGAGCGGCAGTTGGTGAGCAATTGAACGGGTTAAAGGAGACCAGGGCTGCAATGATAGCAACAGCAGAAGCAACGGCAGTACGGGAGGGGCCAAAAAACGGTCATGCAAACGGGCACAGCGGTGCGCGCGCAGATCTCGCCCTCAGCGCCGAGGCTGGCACTCTCAAACGCTCGGTGATGCGCGAGCTGTTGAAGCTGACGGCGCGTCCCGACGTGATTTCACTGGCGGGTGGTCTGCCGGCCAGCGAGCTGCTGCCGCTGTCCGAGTTGCAGGAATGTCTCGAAACCGTCCTGCGGCGCGATGGCGCGCGTGCATTGCAATACAGCCCGATGATCGAGCCGTTGCGCCGCTGGATCTGCGACGCGATGCGGGCGCGCGGCGTAACCTGCGAACCAGAGCAGGTTTTCATCACTAACGGCGCGCAGCAGGGACTGACGATCCTGTCGCGGCTCTTTCTCGACCCCGGCCAGCCGGCGGTAATCGAGGCGGTCACCTTCACCGGCATCCAGCAGGTGACCGCCGGCCGCGGCGCGGTGGTGCGCACCGTGCCGACCGACCTGGCCAGCGGCGTCGACGTCGACGCGCTGGAGGAGGCATTTCACCGCGCGCCGTGGCCGCGGCTGGCTGTGGTGATACCCGACTTCCACAACCCGCTGGGCGTCAGCCTGACGCTGGCGAAGCGCCAGCGCATCGCCGAACTGGCCGCGCGCTACCGGGTGCCGGTGATCGAGGACGATCCCTATTCCGCGCTGCGCTTCGAAGGCCAGCCACTGCCGCCCATCAAGGCCTTCGACGAAGCCGGCGTCGTTTTCTACGTCGGTTCGTTTTCGAAGATGCTGGCGCCGTCGCTGCGGTTGGGTTGGATCGTCGCCCCGGCTGAGCTAGCCGCGCAGGTGACCGTGCTGCGCGAATCCATCGACCTCGAGTTGTCGACGCTGATCCAGCGGGCGGTGAGCCTGTTCGTCGAGCGTGGGCTGATGGAGACGCACCTGGCGCGCTTCAACGCGGCCAACCGCTGCCGCCGCGATGTATTGTTCGACGCCCTCGCGCAGCATCTGGGCGGGCTGGCAAGCTGGACGCGACCGCAAGGCGGCCTATTCGTCTGGCTGACGCTACACGACGACATCGACGCGTGGGCGATGCTGGAGGACGCGATCGCGGCCGGTGTGGCCTACGTGCCCGGCGCGGCCTTTGCGATAGACGGCGGCTACCGCAACACCCTGCGCCTGAACTTCAGCAACGTCCAGCCGGAGCTGATCCCGGTGGCGGTCGAGCGGCTGGCGAGAGTCATCGAGCAAGCAGGGAAAAGAGGGAAATGAAGGAAATGAGGGAAACGGCCTCCGGCTCAAGGCTGTTTCGCCGGGTTTCCCTCTTTTCCCTTGTTTCCTGCCTTTCCCTTATTTCCCTCAGTTCCTCAAAGTTCCATGACAACTCCTGAATTCATCCCCCTCGACTTCACCGAATACCCGCCCGACGAGATGCAGCAGCGGGCCGAGGCTTTCTATGCTGAGCTCAGCCGGCGGCGGACGGTGCGCGAGTTCTCGGACCGGCCGGTGGCGCGTGCGTTGATCGAGACCTGCCTGCTGGCTGCCGGCAGCTGCGCCCAACGGCGCCAACTTGCAGCCGTGGCATTTCGTCGCCGTGGCCGATCCCGACATCAAACGCCAGATCCGCGAAGCAGCCGAGGTCGAGGAGCGCGAGTTCTACAGCGGGCGCGCGCCGCAGGAGTGGATCGACGCGCTCGCGCCGCTGGGCACGGACCCCAACAAGCCCTTCCTGGAGACCGCGCCCTGGCTGATCGTGATCTTCGGCCAGTCCTACGGGCTGCTGCCCGACGGCCGCAAGGTGAAGCACTACTACGTGCAGGAGTTGGTGGGCATCGCGACGGGGATGCTGATCACCGCGCTGCACCACGCCGGGCTGGCGACCCTGACGCATACGCCCAATCCCATGGGGTTCCTCAACGACCTGCTGGGCCGGCCGGTCAACGAGCGCCCCTTCCTGATCCTGGTGGCCGGCTATCCGGCTGACGACGCGCGTGTGCCGCTGCACGCAATGAACAAGAAACCGCTCAACGAGATCGCAACGTTTATCTGAGACACTCACCGCAGAGACGCAGAGTACGCAGAGAATTGAAAAAGGCCTCTGCGATCCAGCGTCTCCGCGGATATTCACAACAGAGGAGAATCTACCATGACCGTGACGACCACACAACCAACGGCGCCCGGGCCATCACCGAGGAAGCCGATTTTCTGCAACTGAAAGCCATCGACCACGTCCACTGGTGGGTGGGCAACGCCAGGCAGGCCATGTACTACTGGTGGAAGGCGTTTGGCTTCAAGCCGGTGGCCTACTCCGGGCTGGAGACCGGCAACCGCCAGTTCGCATCCTACGTGCTGGAGTCGGGCAAAATCCGCTTCGTCGTGTCGGCGGCCTACGGCCCCAGCAGCGAGATCGCCGCGCACCAGTTGGTCCACGGCGACGGGATCAAGGCCATCGCGCTGACCGTCGATGATGTGGAGCAAGCCTGGCGCGAGACCACCACCCGCGGCGGCAAGAGCGCCTGGGCGCCGCGCGAGGAAGCCGACGAGAACGGCGTCCTGCGCACGGCGGCCATCCACATCTACGGCGAGGTGCTGCACGTTTTCGTGGATCGCAGCGACTACCGCGGCCCGTTTGCGCCAACCTACAAGGCGCTCGACGTGCCGGCCCAGTCGACCGGGCTGGCGGCGGTCGATCACATGGTGGGCAACGTGCAGCTTGGCAAGATGAACCACTGGGTCAACTTCTACCACCAGGTGATGGGCTTCCGCCAGTTGCTGCACTTCGACGACCAGGACATCAGCACCGAGTACTCGGCCCTGATGTCCAAGGTGATGCAGAACGGCAGCGGCCGGGTCAAGTTCCCTATCAACGAGCCGGCCGAGGGCAAGCGCAAGAGCCAGATCGAGGAATACCTGGACTACTACATGGGACCGGGCGTCCAGCACGTGGCCATGAGCACCGGCGACATTCTGGCGACCATGCGCCAGTTGCGCGCCAACGGCATCGAGTTCCTGCGCGTGCCCGACGCCTACTACGACCAGTTGCCCGAGCGGATCGGCCCGATCGACGAGGACATGGCTGCCATCCGCGAGCTGGGCATCCTGGTGGACCGCGACGACGAGGGCTACCTGTTGCAGGTATTCTCGCGCCCGCTGCAAGACCGTCCCACCGCGTTCATCGAAGTCATCGAACGCCACGGCAGCCGCGGCTTCGGCAAAGGCAACTTCAAGGCGCTGTTCGAGGCGCTGGAGCAGGAGCAGGAGCGGCGGGGCAATCTGTAGGAGGGGGCGGAGAGGGAAAGGAAGGAAAGAAGGGAAAACAGGGAACTTAGACTCCCAAGACCCTTCGTTTCCTTACTTTCCCTATTTTCCCTCAGTTCCCTTGTTTCCCTCTTTCTATCAAGGAGCGTTACCGTTGGAAATCTCCCCTTCCACCCTTCCCTGGCAGTCGCTGTACAAGCTGATGACCGGATCGATTGTGCCGCGCGCCATCGGTTGGGTGTCTACCGTGGACGAGGCGGGCGAGCCGAATCTGGCGCCCTTTTCGTTCTTCACCGCGGCCGGCGCCAATCCGCCGCATGTCCTGTTCTGCCCCATGATCCGATCGACCGATGGCAATCCCAAGGACACGCTGCACAACGTGCGCGCCACGGGCGAGTTCGTCGTCAACATCGTCACCGAAGCGCTGGGGCCGGCCATGAACATCACCTCGACCGAATTTCCGGCCGAGGTGAACGAGTTCGCGGCGGCCGGGCTGACGCCCGTACCGTCCAGCATGGTGCGCCCGCCGCGCGTCGGCGAGAGTCCGATCCACTTCGAGTGCCGGCTGGCGCAGATCGTCGATCTGGGCGACCAACCCGGCGCGGCCAGCGTGGTCATCGGCGAAGTGGTGCACATGCACGTCGATGATACGCTGCTGATTGGCGGCGACAAGATCGACATCGCGCAGCTTCAGCCCATCGGCCGCCTGGCAGGCAACAGCTACAGCCGCGTCTCCTCAGCCATGTTCGACCTCGTCCGCCCGCCCTCGCAGATCGGATAACTCAGCGGAACCTGTCGCGGAAGGTTTGGATCTGGCCGCTGTGCTCGCGCTTGTGGCCGTAGTATTGATAGGTGGTCAGGTCTTCCAGGTCGTATTCCGCGCCGTACCAGGGAATCGCGCCGGTCTGCTGCAGCAAGCCGGCCGGCAGATTGCTGACCAGCCCGCGGACCTGTTCGTGCGCGGCCAGGTATTCCTCGAGACACTGTTTGTACGTCCAGTCTTTGCGCAGCTCATCCACCTGATGATCGTTGAACGCCTGCCCGTCGGCTTTGAGCGCGTCGCGCAGCGGGGTCGGACACGGCGCCACCACATCTTGCAGCACCTCCACCAGCACCAGTTCGAAGGACGCCAGATGCGCCACCAAATCCTTCACCGACCAGTAGCCCACCGCCCCGCTGGTGGTACGCTGGTCGACAGGAACCAGGTCCAGGGTGTGCATAAACGTGAAATGGCCGTACATCAAAACGTCGGACGCGTGCATTGTGTTACTCCTTGAACTGTGACAGCGCCGCGGCAAAACCGGGCAGGGCGCGATCGATCATCGCATCGCTGGCAGTGATCGAGATACGAAAATAGCCGGGCATCTCGAATGTTGCGCCCGGCAGCACCAGCACGTCACGCTCCGCCAGCCAGTGGCAAAACGCCACATCGTCGGCCAGCGGTGAACGCACCAGCAGATAGAAGGTCCCTTCCGGGCTGTGCAGGTCGTAGCCCATGTCGCGCAACGCGGTCACGAGTCTGTCCCGCTTGGCTTGCAGGTGCTCGATGTCGATGGAGAGCTTTTCCAGGTCGGGCAGGGCATGCTGCAGCAAGGCGTTGGGAAAAGCGTACGCCGTGACGACCTGGGACGCGAGGATTGCCGGGCGCATGCGCTTCGCGCTCCGGCATCGACGGCGGCAGCGCGATGTAACCGATGCGCTGGCCGGGCGTCAGCAGCGTCTTGCCGTAGGTGTAGAGCAGAAACGACTGATCGTAATAGGCGGTCGGCGTCGTGAACTCGCGGCCATCGTAGACGATCCGGTTGTACGACTCGTCGGACAGCAGGTAGATTGTCCGGCCGTTGCGCTGGTTGGCAGCCGTCAGCAGGTCTGACAGCGCCGTCAGCGTGGCCGGCGGGTAGATCCTGCCGGTGGGATTGTTAGGCGAATTGACAATGATCGCGCGCGTCCGCGGGGTGATCGCTGCCTCGATCGCGGCAAGGTCGAGATCGAAGGTGACCGGGTCGCAGCGCACCCGCACCGGCGTTCCCATGCTGGATGCGATCATCGCCTCATAGAAGAACCACGGCGGGCTGATGTAGATGATCTCGTCGCCCGGATCGGTAATCGCGCCCAAAGCTACCGCGATGGCGGCGAATGCGCCGTTGGTCATGAAGATGTCCTCGGCGTCGAACGGCATGTCGAAGCGCTGCCGCAGCGTTTCAGCCACGATGCGCCGCGGGCCTGGCTCGCTCATTTTGTAGGCAAACCAATCCTTGTCGTGCGGTGTGCTCCAACGCTGCAACGCCTCGGTAAACTCCGGCAGCGGCATCTCCTGTGGATTGCCGGCCACAAAATCGCTGACGCCAGGGTTCCCCATGCGCGAGGTCACGACCGGGTCTTGGAAGAAATTAAGAAACGGGCTCATGGCCCCAAGCACCGCGGCGATGCGTTTCGATCCTGATACAGGTATAGACATGCTGGTTCCCTTTCTCAATGCACGTTTGTTACTATTCGCAGGTTGTTAAACGCATCAGAAGGGTTGATCGCGCCACGCTGCCGCAGACATCTGTCAAACCTGTCAGCGTTTGCCATTCGCAGCTATAATGGCAGCCGGTGGCCAGACAATCAACATGAAAGAGAGATCGACCATGAACACAACCGACATCCGTCTGCTGTTTGCCTACAACGACTGGGCCAACCAGCGCGTGATGGATCAGGCAGCGCAGCTTAGCAGCGAGCAATACCTCGCACCCGCTCCGGTTCCGATGGGCAGCTTGCTAGGCACATTGGCACACACGCTGGTGGCCGAGGTCATCTGGCGGCTGCGCTGGGAAGGCCAGTGGCCCATCGTTGTCGATGACATCGAGGCCTATCAGACCTATGACGAGCTGGCCGCGCGCTGGCAGGTTGAGGCTGCCGCGTTGCGGGATTTTGTTGCCGACCTGACCGACGAGGATCTGTTGCGCACGGTACACTACCAGAACTCCAAAGGGACAACGTTCCAGCAAACCCTCTGGCATCTGATGGCGCACATGATCAACCATGGCACGCAGCACCGCTCCGAAGCGGCCATACTGCTGACCAGCGCCGGCCACTCGCCCGGCGAGCTGGATTTGATCGGTTATCTGCGACAGTAATCTCATGATTTGGTGCGCTTTCGGCGTAGTTGAATCAGGCATGTTTTGACAAATTGCCGATGGCCGCGTACTATTTGAATACGTACATCGATAAGGAGATTCTCTATGCCACGAGTTGCCGTTGAAGACAGTAGTCGGGTGTCTCTGCGCATTCGTCCAGAAGACAAGGCGCTGCTGGTGCGCGCCGTTTCCTACACCCACATGGACCTGACATCTTTTGTCCTGCAAAATGCCTTGCAAGCTGCCAAGGCAGTGATTGCAGAAGCGGAGCTTATTGCTCTCTCTGAGCGAGATAGCTTGCGCGTATTGGATGTCCTGGAGGATCCACCCCCTCCGAATGCGAAGCTGTTAACCGCGGCGCGTGCGCTGCCGATCATGCCATGACCGTTGTGCCCTGGCATGAGGAGCCGATTGCCAAGCGACACAATCGGGATGCTTTTGATTGCGGGGACGCTGCGCTGAACAAGTTTCTGCGCCGTTATGCCCGCCAAGCCCATGATACCGGCGGCGCCAAGACTTTCCTCGCAGTTCCAGATGACGATGCGCTGCGAATCTTGGGATTCTATTCACTGAGTCCTGCTTCGGTTGGGTTTTCCCGAACACCAGAGGTCATCAAACGCGGATTGGCGCGACATGATGTGCCAGTCTTTCGCCTTGGCCGGCTGGCTGTGGATCGCAGCATGCAGAGAAAAGGGTTGGGTGGTCAACTCCTGTTAGCCGCGGGCAGACGCTGCCTGCGGGCTTCTCAGGAGGTTGGCGGCGTGGCATTGCTAATCGATGCCAAGAACGAGGCCGTTGCAAGCTGGTATGCCAGTTACGGCGCGTTGCAGCTTCTGGATAGTCCCCTTACCTTGCTTCTTCCCTTGGAAACCATCAAAACAGCACTGCAAGCTGCGGGTAGACTCTAAACGGTCACTCACCCATCCCTTTAGAACTGTGAACACACAGGAGAACCTTGATGCGATACAAACTATTCGGCCACAGCGGACTGCGGGTCTCAGAGCTGGCTCTCGGCACCATGACCTTCGGGCCGGAGTGGGGCTGGGGCGCGGATAAGGAGACCAGCAAAGCGCTGTTCGATCTTTACGCCGACGCCGGCGGCAACTTCATCGACACCGCCAACCGCTACACCGAAGGCACGGCGAGAAATACGTCGGCGAATTCGTCGCGGCCGACCGCGAGCACTTCGTGGTAGCCACCAAGTACACGCTCAAGATGCGCGACGGCGACCCCAACTTCGGCGGCAACCAGCGCAAGAACATGATGCAGTCGCTGCACGCCAGCCTGAAACGGCTCAACACCGACTACATCGACATCCTGTGGCTGCACGCCTGGGACTTCACCACGCCGGTGGAGGAGGTGATGCGCGGGCTGGACGATCTGGTGCGGCAGGGCAAGGTGCTCTACGTCGGCATCAGCGACACGCCGGCCTGGGTGGTGTCGCAGGCCAACACGATCGCCGAGCTGCGCGGCTGGTCGCGCTTCGTCGGTTTGCAGATCCGCTACAGCCTGGCCGACCGCAGCGCCGAGCGCGATTTGTTGCCCATGGCGCGCGCGCTGGACATCGCCGTGACGCCGTGGAGCGTGCTGGGCGCGGGCGTGCTGACCGGCAAGTACAACGCCGATCCGCAGGCCAGCGGCCGCGTGGCGCGCTGGGGCGCCGCCGAGCGCGACCTGGCCATCGCCGCCGAGGTGCGCGCCGTAGCCGACGAGATCGGCTGCACGGCGTCGCAGATCGCTATCGCGTGGGTATTGAGCCAGCAGAAGCCGCACGCCGCGCCGATCATCCCGATTCTCGGAGCCACCAAGCCGCACCAACTGGAGGACAACCTGGGGGCGCTGAACGTGACGCTGAGCGCCGAGCACCTGGCGCGGCTGGAGGCGGTCAGCGCCATCGACCTGGGTTTCCCGCACGAGTTCCTGACCAGCGACGGGGTAAAAGATCTCGTCTTCGGCGGGACTTTCGACCAGATCGACAACCACCGCGGAATCTATTAACGGTGCGTCACAAGCCCGGAAGATTGCGGCCAGCCATAGTTACGTTCTAAGGCGGAACCTGAGACGCTCCTCACTCCGTATCGCTTCCGCCTAAGCGATCAATGCTTCCAGGTCGTGGTTCTCTTGCGCCACCTGGGCAAAGGGCAGCACGGTAACGTGCTCGGCCAGAGGGTAGGCGCGGGTGCCGGGGTAGACGACCACCAGGTGATCGAGGTCGAGATCAGACAGAGCGCTGCGCATGGATGGCGTCAGCCGGGGGGCATCCACACGCTTGCACTCGACGCCCACGCGCCGGCCTTCCTTAAACAGCAACAGGTCAAGCTCGGCGCCGTTGTGGGTGGACCAGAAATACACTTCGTCGGGAGCGACTGCGCTGATGACTTCCTCCACCACGTAGCCCTCCCAGGAAGCGCCTGACTTGGGATGCAGCAGCAGATCATCCTGTGTGCGAATGCCTAGTAACTGATGCAGGATGCCGCTGTCGCGAAAAGTAGATTTTGGGGGACTTGACCTGTCGCTTGCCCAGATTGGCATACCAGGGCTGGAGCTGGCGGATCATAAACACACCTGTCAGCGTGTCCAGATAGCGGCGAACCGTCGGTTGAGAAACGCCCAACGAGCGCGCCAACTCCGCGCCGTTCCACACCTGCCCATGGTAATGTGCCAGCATTGTCCAAAACCGCAGCAGCGTTTGGGCAGGAATGGTGATGCCATCCTGTGGCAGGTCACGCTCCAGGAAGGTCAGGACAAAGTTCTTGCGCCATGCGAAGCTGTCCTCGTCGGAGGTTGCCAGGAACGACAATGGAAAACCGCCGCGTAGCCAGTGCGTGGCCTGCGCCGCGCTGCCAACCTCGGCCTGGTTGAAGCCGCCCATCGTGACAATCTCCAGCCGGCCGGCCAAGGACTCCGACGACTGCCGCAACAGATCCGGTGTGGCGCTGCCCAGGATCAAAAAGCGAGCAGGCAACGGCGTGCGGTCGCAGAGCACGCGCAGCACGGGAAACAGGTCGGGCCGGCGCTGGACCTCGTCGATGACGACCAGGCCGCGCAGGTCTTGCAGCGCCGTCATGGGCTGGTCCAGGCGCGCCAGGCTGACAGGATCCTCCAAATCGAAGTAGTTAGCAGAGTTTGCGGGCACAAACTGGCGGGCCAGGGTTGTCTTGCCGCACTGACGCGGGCCCAGCAGAGCGACAGCTCGACTGCGCGCCAGTGCGACCTCGATCTGGTCAATGATTTTGCGTCTTGGGATGATCATATCACGATATTACCATGAAATTCTAACATCGTCAATTAGAATTTCATGGTATTTGGTTGACGATCAGCGCCATCGACCTGGGTTTCACCCACGAGTTCCTGACCAGCGACGGGGTCAAAGACCTCGTCTTCGTCGGGACTTACGACCAGATCGACAACCACCGTCAAATCTTCTAGCGCAACGTTACAGGTTCGGGAAATTGCAGCCAGCCAGCAGCAACCAGCAATGGTTCATGGACCAGCGTTGGTTGGGTTGGCTGCTGCGTTTCGCTCGAATCCCATCATGCTTCGTTCCCGGGTGAAACCCAGCCGGTAATAGAGCCGCAGCGCAGGCAGATTGGCCGCGTTGACGCTGAGCCTGACGACGCCGATGCCGGGCCACTCGAAAGCGCTGTGAACCGCGGCAGCGACAAGCTGGGCCGCGATACCGCGCCGTCTGGCGGTTACGGTGACTGCAACGAAATCGATGGTGGCCTCTGAGACAGTCGGACCTGCCTGGAAATACACGTAACCGAGCAGTTCGCCCTCGCGGGTCGCGACCAGCAAATGCGAGTTCGCGTTCAGCCGATCCAGAATCTGCTGTGCGGTGAAATATGTGTTCGGCATGAGCCGGGGGTGCAAGTCCAGAAACTGGTCGTAGAAGCGTTCGTCGATGGGTGAAGCCGTCGCGCGCGAGCACACGGCCAAGATCCGCGCGACTTAAAGCCATGATCGCCGATTCGCTGAACAGATCGAACCCGTGCTTCGCCGCAAAAGCCCGGCAGTTGCGATTCCTGCCGTCGCAAAAGACCTGCTGCTGATCGATGCCAGGCGGAATGGCCGGCAGCGCGGCCGCGTAGAGCTGGTCGGCGACGGCCATCCACTGCGGATG
Source organism: uncultured Chloroflexia bacterium (assembly GCA_963707275.1). Classification (GTDB taxonomy): domain Bacteria; phylum Chloroflexota; class Anaerolineae; order JAAEKA01; family JAAEKA01; genus JACKBK01. The sequence continues at coordinate 163,856 of CAVPPH010000008.1, read as the reverse complement.
CCGCACCAGCGGGCCGTAGATCCAGGCGCGGCCGAGATCGGGGTCGGCTTCGATCCCCAGGACGCCGACGATCTGCCCCTCGTGGATCGCCAGCCGGAAGCCTTCCTCCACCGGCAGCGACAGCGAAACTAACGAGCGCGCGATGTCGTCGCTGGAGGTGTCGAAGTAGCCGATGTGATTTTCGCCGTTGCAGTTCATGCCGGCGATGAATTCGACCATCGCGGCGAAGGACTCCGAATCGCAGCGGATGACAACAGCCTCGCGGTCACAAGTTGCGGAGTCCATGTTGAGAGAACTGTTTATTCCATTACGTACGCAGGCGTAGCCTGAGACGCTCCTCACTTTGGATCGCTTCCGCCTGCGCGATCAATGCTTCCAGGTCGTCGTCCTCGCTCAGGTAGCAGCCCGACAGCGCATCGGCTCGGCCCAGCGCAAGTGCGACCACGAATTCGACGGCTTGCTCGATGGGTGTGTCTTGTCCCTCCCGATAGAGCTGCTGAAACCACTGCTGAACAAGCGGCGCGCGTTCGCGGACATCAGAAGACGTGGCAGCATAGTCGCTCATCGGAGTACGGACCGTCCCCGGATGAACCGCCAGAACTGTTATTCCATTGGCCTGAGTTCTCCGCCGCCAGCGCCTCGCTGAAGCGGATCAACGCCGCCTTGCTGACACCGTAGGCTGAGACCGTCTCGATGGCTTGCAAACCTGCAGAGCTGACAAGGTTGATGATGCGCCCGCACCCACGGTCCATCATGCCCGGCAGCACGGCGTGAGCGCACAGAAATGGGCCGCGGCAGATTGATCTCGACCTCACGCCACCAGTCGTCGGGATCAACTTGCGCAGCGTAGCCAAGAGCTCGGAAACTGCCGGCGCAGTTGATCAGCACGTCTATCGGTCCCAACTGGCTCTCGGCGGCGGCGACCACTCGCTCGATAGCCTGGCGGTCGGTGACATCGGCCGGCAGCGCCAGCGCACGACCGCCGGCCTGCTGGATCAACGCCACCGTTTGGTTCAACTCTGATTCTGAGCGCGCTGTTACTGCCACCTGCGCGCCGGACCGGGCCAAAGCAAGGGCAAAAGACCGCCCCAAGCCCCGACCGCCTCCTGTAATCAGGACGACTGGATTAACGTCCATAGGTCACTCATCCCTTATCACTCTGATTTGACGAACTGAAAGTAGCCGAAGCCAGCTGCCAGGAAGGCATAGACAATCGCTGTCGACCAGACCATGACGTTGCCGATGCCGGAAACTCCTTCCAGAACGGCTAACGCGAGTGCGATGATCGTGGCGACAAGATTGCCGATCATCACGGCGCTCAGGGCGCCGCCCGCCGGTGCGTTGCGTACCAGCCAGGTGATCACGGCGATTCCCACCAATTGAGCGCCGAGAAAGCGCGCAATCCACTGGCCGGCCGGATCGAGTGTCATGCCGTAGAATGACATCAACTGGGACGGAGCGAGCAGGAATGCCAGGCCAAACAACAGGCCCAGGACACTGGCGATGGCAAGAAAGCGACTGCGTTTCATCAGGACTGTCTCAATACCGATGAGCTATATGCTGCCCTGCTGCTCCAGCAGGTCCTTGAGGTTGGCCAGGTTGGTCTCCCACTGCCGCTGCGTGGAACGCGCTACCAGAGGCTCAGCCAGCTTGAAGAAGCCGCCGGGCTCGCCCTGCATGGTGAAGATGACCTTGGCGCCCGCGCTATCTGGCTCAAACGCATAGCGGCCTTCCAGCGGGATCGGCCCCGACGTGCTCTTGAAGCCGAGCGCACGCTCCGGGTCGTACTCGATCAACTCAGAGGCGACCTCGATGCGCCGGCCCAGGAACTGCACAACGTCCACCCAGGCCCTGCCAACCCCGATCACATCGTTGGTCACCCGGGCTTCGAGAAGTCCGGACTGCCACTGAAGGGCGTTTTGATTGTCCTGCATGAAGCGGAAGACCTCCGCAACGGGACGGTTGATTGTCACATTAACATGGATTCGGACCACGGTAATCCTCTCTTCTTGACTTACGCCAATGGCGCGGTCAACTCCACCTGGATATTGTCTGGATCGCGAAACGCCAGCACTCCAATGTTAAACGATTCCAGTGGAATTATTACGTCATGCGGGACGCTGCGCTTTTTTCAAACAGGCTGGAGGCGATCAGCGCCATCGACCTGGGTTTCCCGCACGAGTTCCTGACCAGCGACGGCGTCAAGGACCTCGTCTTCGGCGGCACCTACGACTAGATCGACAATCACCGTCGAATTCTACTAACGCAACGTTTCAGGTTCGGGAAATTGCAGCCAGCCAGCAGCAACCAGCAATGATTCATGGACCAGCGTTGGTTGGGTTGGCTGCTGCGTTTCGCTCGAATCCCATCATGCGTCGTTCCGGGGTGAACCTCAGTCGTTCATAGAGCCGCAGCGCAGGCAGATTGGCCGCGTTGACGCTGAGCCTGACGACGCCGATGCCGGGCCACTCGAACGCGCTGTGAACCGCGGCCGCGACGAGCTGGGCCCCGATGCCGCGCCGTCTGGCAGTCACGGCGACTGCAACGAAATCGATGGTGGCCTCTGAGACAGTCGGACCTGCCTGGAAATACACGTAGCCGAGCAGTTCGTCCTCGCAGGTCAGGTCCATGCAGCTTGGCCCGCGCCAGCCCCAGCCGGTGGCGGTTGCCGGTGGAGAGGATGCCGGAGCGCCGGTCGGCGTACTGGCGCAGGCCAAGCTGCTCGATGACCCGCTCGATCGCGCCGCGGTCGCTCACTCCCTGCCAGCGGCGGGCGACTTCCAGGTTCTCGCGCACTGTCAGCTCGGGGTAAACGGCCGGCGACTCCACCATGTGGCCGACCTGGCGCCACGGGCCGCGCCCGTGCGGCCCCACCGGCTGGTCCAACAGGCGCACTGTCCCGGTTTCGGGACGGATCGTTCCCAGCAGTGCGCGGATGGTGGTCGTCTTGCCGGCGCCGTTGAGGCCGAGAAAGCCGTAGATCTCGCCGCGTTGCACGCGCAAGCTGACCGAATCGACCGCCTGCACAGAACCGAAGGATTTCGATAGACCGGTTGTTTCAATGGCAAGCACCATGGTGCGGCTCTCAATCTCGTCGGTAGCTCCCTGAATTAGAAAAGAGGATAACTCGAAATCAATGACCGAACAATCGCCCGGCCGGTTGTCTATCATATCAGACCAGAACGGAAACGGTGAAATGTGACCGATAGCATCTCTCGATTCTTCCAACCGCTGCTGTCTGCGAACCCGAGGCGCAAACTTTCAGCGCCGTCACCGGGTCATGAATCTTGTGCGTGAAGAAACTGACATTTGCACTGGGATGTTGCTAATCTTGTCCACTTTCTTGTGTGTTATACTGGAAGTGACTGAAGGAGGTTCCTGGGGCTGGTCTCGACGCACGTTTGCTGATACCTGAAGCAGCACAGCCGCTGCGGATCAAGGGGTGATCCATGACACGAAGGTCCAACGCAACAACGGTGGGTGCAGGAGTTGCCCTCCATATTTGGAGGCGGCGGTGGGAATCGACTTGCATAACGCGCACACACAAGGAGGCATCATGAAAGCGCTCTCGATGCTTGTGGTTGCAACCATTGCGCTGCTGACTGTGGCAACGTCTGACGCCCAGGGTCCGTCCGCGGGCGCGCAACCTGCCGATGCCTGGGAAATCACCTGCGTAGAATGTCCCAAGTGGATCGATAATCTGACGGATCGCAGCTTGCGCCTCGATTCCAATGACCTGCCGCACATCGTCTACGGCGGCGACCACCTGTACTATGCCTTTTTCGACGGCGCGGCGTGGATCCACGAAACGGTAGACCACTCCGACGAGGTGGGTTGGTCAGCTTCACTGGGGCTGGGGTCAGATGGCCAACCCCATATCGCCTATTACGACTTGCACATGGAACGGCTGCTTTACGCCACCCGCGAGGGAGAGACCTGGCGCATCGAGACGGTTGACACCCAGTTCGCCGCCGGCAGGACAGCATTCATGTCCCTGGCGCTCGATCAGGACAACCAGCCTCATGTCGCCTACGAGAACGACCTGGGGCTTACATATGCAACTCGACAGGCTGCCACGGGGACGTGGCAAGCAGAGACCGTGGACACATCGGCCGGCGCCTGCATTAGCCTGGCGTTGGATCCGACCGGTCTGCCCCACATCGGTTATGGAGACAGCATACTCCATCACGCCGTTCGCAGTCCAACAGGCTGGCTCACGGAGACCGTCGACTCTCATGCCGGGGGCGCGTGTTCGCTTGCCATCGATAGCGCCGGCCAACCGCACATCAGTTACTCGCGCTACTACATCGAGTTGGGTCTTGCCTACGCCCATGTAGATGCTGGCGGCTGGCACGCGGAACTCTTGACTGACACACGCCCTTCGCACACATCGTTGGCTCTGGACAGCAGCGACTTGCCTCACATCAGTTTTGCTCTGGAAACCAATCTTGCCAATCTCCAATATGCTTATCGCGATCAGGGTGACTGGCGGATCGAAACCATCGAGCAGAATGATGTCGGCAGGTGGTCGTATGAGTCCTCCGTGGCCGTTGACAGCGACGGTCTGGCCCACATTGTGTACCACGCCCCCGGAACCTACAGGGTTTTGGACAAGCGATTGGTCTACGCACGCAGCAGCGGCACAGACTGGCAGATCGAAACAGTTGACAACGCCGCCGCCGCGGGGATCGCTGTCTCGCTGGCTTTCGACAGCAGCGCATATCCCCACCTCAGCTATCTGGGCGGCGGCCTCAAACACGCTTACCTCACGACGTCAGGCTGGCACGTTGACACTCTGGATGCTCTGGGAGGCGAGGCATCCTCGCTGATGCTCGATGGAACGGACCAGGCTCACGTTGCATATTCCGCCTACTACCCGTGTGACTTCGGATTCGAGCCGGTAGAGCTCAAAGTCGGCAACAGCACCGCAAGCGGCTGGCAAGCCAAGATAGTGGACAGGCCACCAGGCCTGCACCAGCAGATCCCGCTGGCCATCCTCCCTGACGGTCGGCCGGCTGTCGCATATATCGGCGGAGGTCTAGCCTACGCATATCAGGACAATGCTGGTTGGCATATCGACCGAGTGGATCGATATTGCTCGTACGATTGTCATCCCTCCCTGGTCGTTGGATCGGACGGCGTTCCCCGGATTGCCTACGCACGCAACGGATTGGCCTATGCGACTCGCAGCACCAGCGGCTGGCACTCCGAAATAGTTACCGATCAGATCGACACCCGCGATTCCATCGTTCTAGCCATCGATGACTCCAACATTGCCCACATAGCCTATTTCTATGCTGGCACCTTGATGCATGCCTACCAAAACCCCGATGGCTGGCACACAGAAACCGTGGACGCGACCGGCAGTATGGGCCTAGGTCTGTCTCTGGCCCTTGATGCGTCAGGCATGCTGCACATCGCCTACTACGATACGACCAATCGCGATCTCAGGTATGCGTACTGGAATTCTGAAGGTTGGGTCACTGAGGTCATCGACAGCAATGGCGATGTGGGACAATATGCCTCCATCGCTCTGGACGACGATGACCGAGTCTGCATTGGCTACTATGACGCCACGTTGGCTGATCTGAAGCTGGCGTGCCAGGAGAGGACGTCATGAAAGCGCGCATAGTACTTGCTGCATTGCTGGCGCTGGCCGCCAGCCTGTTGACCGGCCGCCCCACTGCCTCAGTGGAAACCCAGCGGACAGATTCCTGGCAGATCGCGTGCGTCGACTGCCCGCACTGGATCGATGAACTGACCGACCGCTCGCTATCGGTGGATGGCGCAGGAAACCTGCACCTGGCCTACGGTGGCGATCATCTCTACTACGCCTGGCGCGATGGAGAGGTCTGGCAGGTGCAGACCGCCGACGACGCGCCTGCGGTCGGGTCGTCAGCATCGCTCGATCTGGATGACTCTGGCCAGCCGGCCATCGCCTACTACGACAGCGTCAACCAGGATCTGAAATTCGCGCGGCGAGATGGGGCGGTCTGGACTGCCGAAACCGTGGACACAGGCGGAGATGGGGGAACTGTCGGATTCGACGCCAGACTGGCAATGGACGCGGCCGGTACCTTCCATATCGTCTACTCAGACAGCGCCAACGGCAGTCTGAAATACGCCCACGGTGGACCGGGAGACTGGCAAGTGGAAACGGTGGATGACGCCGATTTTCAGGAACTGCCTCTCTCCCTGGCCGTCAGCAGCGCCGGCGTTCCCCATATCTGTTACATCGACCATGCGCAACATGCGCTGATCCATGGTGAACGCGCATCCTCTGGATGGATTCTTGAAACAGTAATCGCAGACGACGGCACATCCTGTTCGTTGGCGCTGGATGCTGACGATCATCCACATATTGCCTATCCCTCGTATCTCGCCCCAGGCGAGCCGGGGATTGCCCACTGGACCGGAACATCCTGGCAATTCGAGCAGCTCTCGTGGCACTGGGGCTGGCCGCTCGGGCTTTCTCTGACCATCAGCGATGCAGGCTTTTTCCACGTCGCTGCAACAGTGTGGGTGAGCGACGGCTCTGGATACCCTCGGCTGCAATACTTTTATCAGGACACCGCCGGTTGGCATCTGTTGCTTGGTTTGGATAACGATGGCGCACGACTTGGACAGACAACTATAGCCGTGGATACGGGCGGTCACACCTTCATCGGCTTCCCAACGAACAGCGGCCTTTCGCTGACCAGCTTGAACGGCAACGGATTGAATACAGAGGCTATAGATACCCGTGACGATGTGGGAAGCCTTTCATCCCTGGCCATTGACGGCGCTGGCAGGCCAATCGTGGCCTATGCTGGTCAGGGATCATCAATGACAGTCGCCTCATGGGTTGACCAGTCCTGGACGATAGAAGCTAATTTTCCTTCTTCTCAAAGCCAGCAGCGCGTTGGCTTTTCACTGATCCTCGACGATGCCTGGCAACCCCACGTGATCCACGCCTGGGAATATCGCTACGCCGATATTGGCTATTACTACAACCTCACCTATCGCTATCGCGATGCCAATGGATGGCAAAGCCAGGCCATCGCAGAGGACACCAGTCAGGGACCGTTTCTGCGTCCATCGATTGCACTGGACGCAGCGGGCAGTGTTCACGTCGGCTACACGTCCCGCAACGAAGGCCTGATACTCCGCTCGGCATCGGGCACATTGGAGGACTGGACACTGGAGCAGGTTGATAGCGGAGGTGACCTACTCGGTGCGTTGCTGCTTGCGGAGAACGGCGATCCTATCTTCGGCTACGAGGCCAACATCGATCTGGTCAAAGTTGCATTCAGGGATGCCACCGGCTGGCACTACGAGATGGCCGACACGGTCGGTGGCTCTGGTGTGTCTATGGTATTGGACGATAGCGGCTACCCGCGCATCAGCTACAGGGCATACGATGGCCGTCTCGCCTTCGCCTTCCGCGACGACACCGGCTGGCATCAGGAGACCGTCCTGGCTGGAGAATTTGACGACACATCGCTGGTGTTGGATGACGCGGGTTACGCCCACCTCAGCGCCTACAATGCTGGTACCGGCGACCTTGTCTACGCGTATCAGACTGCGGCCGGCTGGCAGACACAAACGATAGACACCGGTGGACCCAGCGGCAATGTGGGCCGCGGCAGTTCGCTGGCGTTGAGCGCCGACGGTTGGGCCTACATCACCTACTACGACGAACACAACCGCGATCTTCTCATCGCTACCAACCGCCCGCCCACCGCCGTGACACTCACTCAGCTACAGGCGTCCTCCGGCGCATCAACAGACCACGGATGGCCACTACGCCTTGTGGCGCTGCTCTGCTTGCTGTTGGGTGGGTGGATGGTAGCGCTTACTGGTTGGCGATTGAAACAACGGTGAAGGAGGATTTCTGAACATGATCACGCAACGTATTGGCGCGACCTCCTTAATCATCGTCGCTTTGCTGGCGTCAGGCCTGACACTAAGCCAGCCTGCGGCTGCCGATGTTGCAGATGAGTGGCAGATCACTTGCGTGGATTGTCCCAAGTGGTTTGGCGAACTCACTGATCACAGCTTGCGGCTGGATGCCGCCGGCCATCCACATGTTGCCTACGGCGGCGATCACCTGTACTACGCCACGCACGATGGCACTGCCTGGCACTATGAGACGGTCGACCTTTCGTCTGCTGTCGGCTCAGCAGCGTCGCTGGCCTTGGACGCTGTCGGCCGGCCATCTGTCAGCTATTACGATGTTAACAACCGGGATCTCAAGTTCGCCTATCGGGACAACTCGGGTTGGCATACAGAGACTGTTGACAGTGAGGGGCTTGGTGGTGTCATCGGTGTGACGACTGCGCTGGACCTGGATGCTTACGGCCGGGCGCATATCGCCTACACTGACGGCACGCACCAGATGCTCAACTATGCCCGCCAGGGAACCTCAGGGTGGCAATTGGAGGAAGTTGGACCAACCAATCACTATGCCACCGCTATCTCACTGACCGTGGACAGCGCTAGCCATCCGCACCTCGCCTACTACGCCTATGATCTTGGATCTGGCCAATATGCATTGATCTACGCCCGGCACAGCGCCTTAGGGTGGGCTCTGGAGACCATTGCAGCCGACGTTGGTTGGCACTGGTCGTGCTCGTTAGCCCTTGACAACAGCGATCGCCCCCACGTGGCGTATCCGGTTGCTGGGCGGCAATCCAGGATCGTCCATTGGACCGGCACAACCTGGCAGATCGAATTGGTCACGTGGAACGGCGATACCCCCGACGACCTCTCGCTGGTCATCGATGCGACTGGCTTTCCCCACGTGAGCGGAACCGTCATTATGCAGTACGAGCCCACATCGTGGGCGGTGGAATACCACTATCGAGACGTCACGGGCTGGCACCTGGCGGTCGGGCTCGGCTACGGCTCCGGGCAAACGTCGCTGGCGCTGGACGCCGTGGGCCATCCGGCCGTAGGTCACGTGGCGTACGACAAGTTGTCGCTGGTCTTCTTCGACGGCGCTAACTGGTACTACCAGGACGTTGATGCCAGTAGTGACGTCGGGGAACTGACTTCGCTGGCCATCGACAGCAGTGGCCGGCCGGTCATTGCCTATGCGCCAGGCCGGGTCGGCTCCTGGGCGGGCGCCTACTGGACTTTCGACGATTTCTTCCTTGCCTACGGAGAACCCACCGGCATCTCGCTGGCTCTTGGCGCTGGCGGCCAGCCCCATGTGGCCTATAGCTGGTACTCGTTGCATGACATTTTTGAGGATGCCGGACTCGACTACGTCGTACGCAACACTGCTGGTTGGCAGCGCACAGCGCTGTATCACGGGAATTATAGCGCCCGTGTGGGGCCGCCAGCACTGGCGCTCGATGCCGACGACACCCCACAGATCAGCAGCGCCATCTACTCCGATGCGTGGCCGCTTGACTATCACATGTTGTCGGTTGTGCATTTCCGCCGTACAGCCTCCGGTTGGATCAGCGAAGCTGTGGACGACCCGGGCTATGGATGGGTGCAGAAGCAGGTCGATCTGGATTTGGATCCCGATGGCAATCCTACCATCGGTTACACACCCCCCAACACAAACTTGGTCAAGATCGCGGTTCGTGATACCAGCGGCTGGCGTTACGAGAGCGTCGATCCGGCCGGTGGCCGTGACGTTTCCCTGACGCTCGACAATGCCGGCTTCCCACACATGAGCTACGGAGCCAGCGCAGGCGAGCTCAGATACGCCTACCGCAACGTGAGCGGATGGCACCTCGTGAACGTGGCCGAGGGCGAATTCTCCAGGACCTCATTGGCCCTGGATGCCTCCGGCTACCCGCATATCAGCGCCTATGAAACCACCAACGCCGACCTGGTCTACGCCTACCAAGACACTACTGGCTGGCACGTCGAAGTGGTCGATAGCGTTGGGGACGTCGGCCAGGGCAACTCGCTAGCATTGACTGCTGCTGGGCAAGCCATGATTGGCTACTACGACGCCACCAATCGCGACCTGAAGCTGGCCGTCCGCCAGGTAGATCCCCAGGCAACGCCGACACCGACTCCGCTACCCAAGGTGGGGAATGCCGCTTACGCGCTTTCCCCGCCCATCATCGACGGAGACCTGTCCGATTGGCCTGCGCTGCCTGGAGTGCTGGTGGACCGCTGGAATGCCGTCGATTACGGCGGTTTCATCGCCAATGCGTCGGATGGGAGCGCAACGTGTTTCCACCAGTGGACGGAGAGCTATCTCTACGCCGGCTGTCTGGTCACGGACGATCACCTGGTGGCCGACAGCGACGACGAGTGGTGGCACGACGATGCCGTGGAACTGGTCTACGACGGAATAAACGACAACCAGAGCTATGGCGCTGACGACCACAAGTACGGGATGCGGATTGACAGCAGCCTCTTCGACTATGTGGCTCCGGTTCATCCCGGGGTTGTGTTTGCGTTACGGACGAGACCGGACGGTTATTTACTGGAATTGGCTGTTCCGGCGTCACAACTCGGGGTCATTGCCATGCAGGCGGGCCGGGTGATCGGTCTCAACATCGGGCTGATCGACGACGACGATGGCGGCGAGGCCGATGGCTGGCTGGGTTGGAGCGGCAATACCTACCGTCACGCCGAGCTGTGCGGGGATTTGGTCCTGCTACCACCGGATGCCACACCAACGCCGACTGCGACGAACACACCGACGGCTACGACGACGGCTACGCCCACCATGACGCCAACGTCCACCCCAACGGCAACAGCGACACCAACCGTAACGCCATCACCGACCGCCACGACGACGGCGACGCCTACACCCATGTACATGCGCTACCTGCCGCTGATCGTCAATCGCTAGAAGACCTCGGCCTGTGCCAGTATGTAGCGGCACAAGTCGGGGAAAGGAAACCGAACATGACCATGCAACGTTTTGCCATAACCGCTGTTCTTTTCCTCGCACTGCTTGCTCCAGTCATGGCCTTGGACCAGCCACTTGCGCCGCCAGTCGCTGCCGCATCTCAAACCTCCGGCGGCTCCATGCTGATCATCGAAAACGCCGGTCAGATGTTCACGGCATTGCTGCAGGAGGTTGGTTGGGCAAGCGGATTAAGCCTGCTAGAAATGAACGGATGTGTCGATGCCCGGGCCTGAGATCGTGTCTGTCGTGTTCTTAAGTTTGCACAAGGAGCACCGTTCGATGAAAGTACCAATAGTCGTGTTTCTCTTGTTTCTCGCCATTGTGGCGACACTGGCAGCTATACCAGCCACACCATCTTCAGCCCTGCCATCCGCCGAGCCTGATCCTACAGCAGTTCAGTCTCAAGAACTGGTCAACAGCACCGATGGCTGGCGCAGTGGCCTTCTCGACACCGAAGGCGTGATGGGCAGCTCAATTGCCCTGGACATTCAGGGCAGTCCCAGGGTCAGCTATGTCGGTTACGGGGGGACTCTCGTTCTCAAATTAGCCGCTCTAATGTCGTCAGGCTGGGCCATCGATACGATACCCGGCATTATCCCGACCCAGGTAGCAACCTCGCTGGCCCTCAAGGGCGATGGTAGCCCGGCCATCCTGGCCGCCACATCCACCGGTTTGCTCTACGTCTATCGCGACATGTCTTCTTGGCAGGTGGAGACCGTCGCCAACTCAGGCTCAGTCGGCGGCGACCGGGTGATCGCCGTGGATGGCGCAGATCGCGTCCATGTCGCCTACGTCGACTCGGCCAGTGGGATGACTCACGCCTACCGCGACGGCGACGGCTGGCACGCCCAGGTGATTGACGCCAGCAGCATGGCCAGCGCAGGTTGGTCGCTGGCGCTGGATGACCAGGACCTGCCCCACATCGCCTATGTAGACACGGCCAGCAGCACGCTGAAGATTGCCAACAAGGATGGGAGCGGCTGGCACGTCGAGACCGTGGGCAGTGCAGAGGACCAGCCTGTCTCGTTGGCGCTGAACAGCGCCGGCGATCCAGCCGTGGGCTATGTTCAGGCCGGCATTCGCTATGCCTATCGGGACAGCGGCGGCTGGCACAGCGAGGCAGTGACGTCGTTCAGCGGCCCGCCGCTGACCCTCTCCATGGCGCGCACGGCGTCTGGTCAGGCCGCCATGATAGTCAAAGGCGAGTTCTGGCAGCGCACCGCCGAGGGCTGGCAGCAAGTTGACGGCGCAGAATGCGGGCCGTTCGGTTCACTGGCGCTTGATGACCTGGGCTACCCGCACATCGCGTGCTTTGGCTATTTCGACGGTTACTACAATCAGGAAGGGCTGATCTATGCCGCGGCCCCCAGCGATTTCGCGGGCGGCTATTGGCTGACCCAACGCCTGGCAACCCCAGACCGCGGTTTCTTCTTTGTCGACGCCAACCACGGTTGGGCGGTGGGGATGCGTTCAGATGTATTTTCTCCCGGCGGCAAGCTCTATCGCACCGTGGATGGCGGCGTGAGTTGGGAGCAAGTCTACGATAACGGCGACCTTGGTCATCCCCGCAGTGTTGGGCAGGTCTACTTTGTCAATCCCCTTCAAGGATGGATCGTCGGCAGCCGGGTACGCTATGACATCTGCCACGGCCTATTTATTGCCCACACCGGCGATGGTGGAGAGACGTGGACCGACCAATATGTTTCGCCTTGTGATGCATCATCCACTGCCACTGCGGAGGCTGTTCCTGACCAGGCCACGACTTTTCGGGGGTCGTTTCTCTGGTTCCTCGACAGCCAGCACGGCTGGCTGTCCTCCAACGGCGAAACCATCTATCGAACCGTGGACGGTGGACAAAATTGGCAGGCTTTCACCACCAGTCGCTACCTATACTCGATCGTGCGCTTCGTTAACCCGACCGACGGTTTTGCGGCAGGTCCGACGGACACTGGTAGCCTTGCCTTGCTTCGCACAGCAGATGGCGGCGTTACATGGAGCGAAGTCAGCCTGTTACCGGCTGGCAGTGAAGCAATTTGGGCCAGTTCTGACGGCACGCGGCTGTGGACGGTTGGGCAGACTGGCCAGATCAGCCGCAGCACCAACGGCGGGACAAACTGGACGCCAGTAACCTCGCCTGTGACCAGCAACCTGCGACGCGTCCAGTTTAGCAACGACGAACGAGGCTTCGCAGCCGGTGAAAACGGCGTCGTGCTGCGCACCGTGAACGGCGGCGCCACCTGGTCCTTGCTCGCCGCGGGCGCGACCGCAGAGGTGACCGCACTGGCCGCGCCGCCCTCTGGTCAGGTCTGGATCTATGCGGCCGGCTTGCGACGATCCCTTGACAACGGAGCAAGCTGGCAGCAACTGCCCTACGTGGCAGGCGACGCTGGGAGCATGCACATGGGCACGACCAGCGTCGGCTGGGCTGCCACCGGAAGCCGTGTAATGCGAATGACTGGTCCGGGCGGCTACTGGGCTGATATGCCCGGCACGACAGGCGCCAGAGCGGTTGACGCAGTGGACGACCAGCGCGTCTGGGCGCTGTCTGACACGCTATTGCAGCACAGCGTCGACGGCGGCATCACTTGGGCTTCGATCAGCCTGGTCGGTTTGCGGGAGGCGCGCGATCTGGACTTTGTCGATGCAACCCGCGGCTGGATGGTGGCCCAGTCCAACCAGATCGTTGCCGGCTGTGCTGACTACGACGAGCAGATCTACCGCACCACAGACGGCGGGCAAACCTGGACGCCGCTACTAACGGGGAGTGTGCCATGGCGCTGCGAGAGCCATCTGTCACAGGTGGTGTTCGTCGATGCCGACCACGGTTGGGTGGTGGGACGCAGACTGCTGCTGCGCACCAGCGACGGTGGCTTGAACTGGACAGCCGTGGACACAACCGCTTCTCTCTACAGCTTTGTCGATTTCATCGACGCGCAGCACGGCTGGCGCGTGCTGCGTGACGTGATGAACTACGATTCGTTACAGCGTACCAGCGACGGCGGCGCTACTTGGCAGAACGTGTTGGTCACGCAAACCTTTTTCGTCCCAGGCTTCAAAGTGGTGGACTTTCTCAACGCCAACGAAGGCTGGGTCGCGGGCGAGGAGGGACTGGTGTGGTACACCAAGGATGGCGGCGTAACCTGGTCTCACGCTTCGTTTAGCGACTACAACCTGGTGGATATGCACGCGCTTACAGCGGGCCAGGCATGGTTCGCCGGACAGAACGGGTTTATCGGCCGTTTCAGCGCGACCGAACCTGGCGGCTGTTGGGCCACCCCTACACCCCGGCCGCCCTACACTGGCACACCAACGGCCAATGGTACAGTTGATCAGCAAATTGGTCACTGCATGGATGACGCCTATGTCCGGCTGGACACGCAGGAGTTCCTCTTCGATGCAAACGTGGTGCGCATGGGTGCACGATTGGACGGCGCGGCGCCTTACGCGGTCGGCTTCCTCTTCCGGGACCTTCGCATCCCGCGCAACGCAACCATCAGCAACGCTAGCCTGCGGCTTGAATGGCACTATCAGGACGGCACACCGGTGGCGGTGATGTTGGCGGGCGACCTTCAGGGCAACGCTGGCGATTTCCGACCCGACGGCTGGCAGCCTCAATTGCGCCGCCGCACGGTCGCCCGTGTGCCCTGGACCATCACCAGCACGCTGGGTGGCGTGGTAAATTCGCCCGACATCTCGGCGCTGATCGAGGAACTCGTCGCCCAGCCCGATTGGCAGCCGGGCAACAGCCTGGCCATCCTCATCGACCCGACTGCAACTAGCCGGCGCTACGTCTCCTGGCGCGCCTTTGACATCAATCCGAGCCAGTCCGCCCGGCTGCTGCTGAGTTACAACACAAGCGCCGAGCCGACTGCCACGCCAACCACCACGGCCACACCGACGAAAACGCAATCTGTGACGCCAACAGCTTCGGAAACCATCACGCTGACACCGACTGGCACGCCCACACTAAGGCCCTCACTGACTTCAACGGCCACGGCCACGACGACGGCGACGCCTCTAATGTACATGCGCTACCTGCCGCTGGTCGTCAGTCGCTAGAAGACTCGGCTTGTGCCGGTATGTAGCGGCACAAGTCGGGGAAAGGAAACCGAACATGACCATGCAACGTTTTGCCATAACCGCTGTTCTTTTCCTCGCACTGCTTGCTCCAGGCATGGCCTTGGACGAGCCAGTTGCGCCGCCAGTCGCTGCGGAATCTCATACCTCTAGCGGCTCCATGCTGATCGTCGAAAATGCCGGCCGGATGTTCGCGGCATCGCCACAGGACGGTGGTTGGGCAAGCGGTTTCAACCTGCCCGGAACTAACGGTAGCGTTGACGCTCTCGCTGTTGGCACTGATGGCTCAGTCTACGCAGGCGGCACGTTCACAACGGCCGGCCCCATTTTGGCCAGCTACATCGCCCGGTGGGATGGTTCCCAATGGGATTCCATGAACCAAGGATTGAGCGGCGGCAATCCAGACGACTTTGGTGTCAGGGCTTTGGTTGTAGGGCCTGAAGGTTCCGTCTATGCTGCAGGCAATTTTCGAGGTGCTGGCGGTATGACTGCTAGAAACATCGCCCGCTGGGATGGCAACCAATGGCACTCCTTGGGCAGTGGATTCTCGTTTGGTACTGTCAACGCATTAGCATTTGGACCCGACGGGTCGCTCTACGCAGGCGGAATTTTCTATGAAATCTATGATCCCGGCAACGCTGAGATCATTAACATCGCCCGGTGGGATGGCGCAGACTGGTATCCCCTGGGCAGCGGTCTGTCTGAGGAGGTTCTATCCCTCGCCGTGGGGTCGGATGGCTCAGTCTACGCTGGTGGTAAGTTCACGAGAGCCGGTGAGGTTGCAGTCAACTACATCGCTCGCTGGGACGGAACAGAGTGGCTGTCCTTGGGCAGCGGGATGAATGGCTACGTTCGGGCACTTGCGATGGGGCAGGATGGTATGCTCTACGCTGGTGGCAACTTTTCCATGGCAGGTGAAATAATGGTCAACCATATTGCCAGCTGGGATGGAACGCGGTGGCTATCCCTGGGCGGCGGCACGGATTACGGCGTATATGCTCTAATGGCAGATCTGGACGGCAGACTCTATGCTAGCGGAGATTTCACCACGGCCGGTGGGATGCCTGCCAACAGAATCGCCCTTTGGGACGGAACAGTGTGGTACGCTGTGGGCGGAGGAATGGACTATCGTGTTCATTCCTTGGTATCGGATCCGGATGGAACGCTCTATGCGGGTGGCAGATTTGCTACGGCTGACGGCATACCGGCCCGCCGCATAGCCCGCTGGCATGCATCTCAATGGCATTCCCTTGGTGGAGGCAATGGAACGAATTGGACTGTCGTAGCCCTGGCAGTGGGGCCCGACGCGATGTTTGCTGGAGGCGGGTTTACGCAGGCTGGTGGCACGATCGCCAACTATGTGGCCACCTGGGATGGTTCTCAATGGAATTCCTTAGGGGACGGAATGGATCGAGGCGTAAATGCCCTGGCCGTTGGTCCGGATGTCTCCGTGTACGCAGGAGGCGAGTTTGCTCATGCTGGTGGAGTCGTGGTCAATTGCATCGCCCGCTGGGATGGGACAGCATGGCATCCTCTGGGTAACGGCATGAACGGATACGTCTACGCGTTGACAGTTGCGCCGGATGGTACACTTTATGCGGGGGGTAGCTTCACCACTGCCGGTGGAATCACGGTCAACCGCATAGCCCGCTGGGATGGGAGCGACTGGCATCCGCTCGGAGACGGAATGGATGGAGTGGTGCACGTTCTGAAGATTGCGACGGACGGCTCACTATACGCCGGCGGGCAGTTTACCATGGCCGGCGGATCAGAAGCTAACTACATTGCACGCTGGAACGGGGCCACTTGGCATCCGCTAGGCAGCGGAGTGAACGGAATTCCGAACTACAATTCGCCTTCTGTCTCTGCTCTGGCATTGGGACCAGATGACACCCTCTGTGCAGGAGGTATTTTCACCAGCGCCGGTGAGGTTCCGGCCAGCAACATTGCCTGCTGGGATGGTGTGTCCTGGCAGGCGTTAGGAGCCGGGATGAACGGAGGCGTCAATGACCTCGTGTACGGCCCAGACGGAGCACTGTATGTCGGGGGACGGTTTTCCACTGCTGATGGCATACCCGCTAACCATATCGCTCGCTGGGATGGCGCCTACTGGTATCCGCTAGCTGGTGGTCTGAGCGGCGACGCAGGCAGCACTTCCGTGAGAGCCCTGGCCATAGTGCATAGCGAGTCGATCTTTGTCGGCGGTCGTTTCAACTTCGCTGACGGAATCCCGTCCAGCAACATTGCATTGTGGGGAGAGTTGTCATCTTCACAAGTCCAGTTGAGCGAATTCGATGCAGCAGCAGCCGAGCCAGAATCTCAGAAGGATTTGGTGGGTATCGCGCTTGGTATTGCAGTCTCCGCGTTCATGCTAATCCTGCTTCGCTTTGGACGAGACTTCGGTCCAGGAGACACGCCGATATGACCGTGCAACGCTGGATCACGATTCATGCACTCATCAGCGCACTGCTGGTGTCACAAGTAGGCTTAGTTCAGCCCGAATTCGTAACCCATCAGGTGCCTGCTGGCTGGACGATAGAAACGGTGGACACCCATGCAATAGGCAGTTCCCTGGCGGTAGACGGAGATGGCAACCCTCACGTCACCTACCGGGATTTGTTGAGCGATGCCCTGAAGTATGCCTATCGCCTTGGCAACGACTGGCAGTTCGAGGCTGTCGCTTCCGGAGGCATCAGAACAAGCTCACTGGCCCTGGATCAGAGCGATCTACCCCACATCGTCTATACGACCTGGGACCTGGAGCGCCTGAGGAGCACGCTGAGGTACATGTTCAAAGATAACAATGGATGGCATTCCGAAACCATAAGACTATACTATCAGTACATCATCAGCTATCCGTCGCTTTCACTGGGACCAGGGGGAGTTCCATGCGTGGTCTACTACATTCCGGATACGGATCCCATTGATGGTGGTCTGATGTATGCATATCGTGACGCTCAAGGATGGCATCATGAGAAAGTCTCCCCCCAACAGGTCTCCCGCGCGGCGCTAGATATCGACGCGGATAGCAATCCACATATTGCCTACCAGTCCAACTTTCGGCTGGACCACGCCTACCGTGACACTGGTGGCTGGCATTCCGAGGTGATCGATGAGGGCGAAGTGGTGGGCGGAGTGTCTCTGGCTTTTGATGATGAAGATATTCCTCACGTGGCCTACTACGACTATTCGAGCGCAAGCCTGAATCACGCGTTCAAGGATGGTCTCGGTTGGCATGTCGAGACCGTTGCCGCCGCTCCCCGTGAGGTTGAACACCTGGATCTCGCTGTCGCGCCTGCTCCGGTCCGAGGCAGTGATGACCAACTCCGCATCAGCTACAGCGACGACGGCAGTCGCATACTGAAATACGTTTACCGGGATGCCGCCGACTGGCATGCAGAAGTCGTAGATAACTCAGGCCAGGATTCCTTTAGGACTCACACTTCGATCGGCGTGGATAGTCTGGGAGCGGTCTACATCAGCTACACGTGCTTCGGTGAAGGGCACCAGGAGCTTCGACTAGCGACTAATCGCCTTCCTACAGCAGTGGGACTGTCGCGGTTTGAGGTGTCGTCGACCTTGTCAGGAAACTGGGCACTGCAGATTGGTGCTGCAGCGCTGTTGGCTCTGCTGATCGCGGCGGCAATCGGGGCGTTAGCCGCCCGCTTCGGACGTTTCTCGCAAGAGGATCTCTTTGCTGGTCCAAGTGATGGCGAACACCTTCACGCAGCGGGCAGGTCCAGTCGCATTTCAAACTCGTCGAACAAATCGCCACGCACTGCCGAATAGTTGATGTGTTTGCCCGTGATTTTGAATCCACACTTCTCCAGCACGCGCTGGGAACCAAAGTTGTCCACGGCAGCGTGTGCGTACAGTGGCCGCCTCTCCACTTCGGTCAGGAGCAGGGCCAGTGCCTGTGTAGCGATCCCACGTCCCCAGAACTCGCGTCCCAACCAGTAGCTGACACGATGGATCTCCCTGAACCAGTGGGTGCACACGACATAGCCGGCGATCTGCCCTCCGGCCAGAATGGTGCGCAACACCATCGATGGTTTAATGATCCACATCGACCAGAGGTTGTTGAAAGTCCTTCGATCAGCAGGGTGGTGGGCGGAAACCGCCGCCATGTGGTGCGCGTCCCAGTCCAGTTGCTGCTCGAAGAACACCGGCAGGTCGCTGTTAACCACCGGACGCAGTGACGACGTCGCCGTCGGCGTCCTCGCGCGGCAGCTTCGGCGAGAACCCCTTTCAATGGAGACGCCGCGGCCAGGGGCCTCGAAGTGGCGTGCCAGTTCCCCGGCTGACGGCTCGCTGCTGGGCATCCAGAGCATGCCACCGGTCGAGAGCACGTACGCAACCAGCGGCTCCGCCTCGCTGATCTCCAGGCTGTCGGGGTAGTCGGCCGCTCGACGCGGGTGAACCAGCGCGCCAGTTGCACTTCGCCGTTCTCCAGGCCGAAGCGCCGCTCCGGGCCGGGCGGTGGCGGCGCGCCATCGGTAAAAGGCGCGAGCAGGTCATGCAGCTTCGCCATGTGCCCGTCGCCGTTGGTGGCGGCGTAGAACCTGCCGCCAGGACGCAGGACGCGCCGTATTTCCTGCAGCGCTTGCGGGATGTCGGGCACGTGGTAAAGCATGTGGTTGGCCAGCACCACGTCGAAGGTGTTGTCTTCGAAGGGCAGTCTCTGTGCGTCGGCGGTGCGGAAGACGAAACGACGGTCATTTATCGCGCCGGCCGCCACCAGGTTGGCCCGCGCCTGATCGATCATGCCGGGCGACAGGTCGGCCAGGGTGATCTTCCAGGTCTTCGACACGCGCCCGATCTGGTCGCACCACAGGCGCGCCGGCCCGCAGCCCAGATCCAGCACGCGCGCGACCGGCGGCATTAGCGTCAAATGGTCGAAGTACCAGCGAAACCAGCCGGTCTGGTTGCTGCTGAACCGCCGATGGACTGCAATGCGCGCGTCGAGGTTGGACGAGTCACGATATTGGCTTTTGAGCAAGTAGCTCTGATCAGTAATTGACGACATCTTCTTCGATTTGTTACCCGTTCAGATGCAACTGTGGTTGTGTGACCCCGATATTCTACCACACGCCGGGGCGGGATGCTCAAGCATGTTTGCAAACTCATATGCAACTGGAATGCAATTTAACAGTATTGGGGGCATTTCTGGTGTATAATATGGTTGGTAATGCGGATCAAGCGTGGTGGATCAGCTTGCAGCGGCGCCTGGATCGCACAGCGACCGGGATGCCAGGCAGTGGCCGCCCGCCCGGCATTACCAACAGGTCGAAAACCGAAGACCGCGTTAGCGGACTCTACCACACCCAAGGAGGGTACCGTGTCTACCACAAGTCCTGTTTCTTCTACGTCCCGCGCGTAAGAAAGTCACCACGCGCACCTTTCGTCAGAAAAAGCTAGCCGGCGAACGCATCACCATGCTGACGGCCTACGACTACATGACCGCAACGGTCGTGGAGCAGGCCGGCATCGACGCGCTGCTGGTGGGCGACTCGCTGGGCATGGTCGTGCTGGGCTACGAGACCACCCTGCCCGTCACCATGGCCGACATGCTGCACCACTGCAAGGCGGTGGCGCGCGGCGCGCGCTCCCCGCTGCTGATCGGCGACATGCCCTTCATGTCCTACCAGGTTTCCACCGAGGAGGCGGTGCGCAACGCCGGCCGCTTCCTGCAGGAGGCCGGCATGGATGCGGTCAAGCTGGAGGGCGGCCGCGAGCGGGCTGACGCCGTGCGCGCCATCAGCAGCGCCGGCATCCCGGTCATGGGCCACATCGGCCTGACGCCGCAGAGCGTCTCCCAGTTCGGCGGCTTCGTCGTCCAGGGCAAGACGGCCGAAGCGGCCCAGCGGCTGGTCGAGGACGCGCTGATCCTGCAAGAGGCCGGCTGCTTCAGCATCGTGCTGGAAGCTGTGCCCGCGCAACTGGCCGGGCTGATCAGCAGCAAGCTGGACATTCCCACCATCGGCATCGGCGCGGGCGCGGGCTGCGACGGCCAGGTGCTGGTGATCCACGACCTGCTCGGCCTGTTCGACCGCTTCACGCCCAAGTTCGTCAAGCAGTACGCCCAGCTTCACGGTCCGATCGTCGAAGCGCTGGAAAGCTATCGAGACGAAGTCATCGCCGGACAGTTCCCCACCGACGAGCACGCCTTCGCGATGAAGGACGAGGAGTGGGCAGCCCTGCTGGCACTGCTGGAGCCGCGTCCGCTGAACGGCGCCCGGCCAGCTGGCGAGCAGGTCTGGATGGTCGCCAACGCGCAGACCGCGCACGCATAGGTCCGCCAGTTCGTAGTAGGCACTTCAGTGCCGCCGCGCCGCTGTGATGCGGACCGGCGATGAATCGCCTACTACGAACCGGACGCCCGCTTGCGAGAGGTGACGTTCCTTCTATGACTATCCCCGTGTTGATCGTCGGCACCGGCGCGCTGGCGAGTTTTTTCGCCGCGCGCCTGGCTGCCGCGGGATCATCCGTGACGATGCTGGGTACGTGGACCGAAGGGCTGGCTGCGCTGCAGGCGCGCGGCGTCTGCCTGGTCGACGCGGATGGCGTAGAGCACTGCTTCCCGGTGCGCGCCACCGCAGACCCCGCGGCGTGCCGCCCGGCCAGCCACGCGCTGGTGCTGGTCAAGTCGTGGCAGACGTCACGCGCGGCGGCGCAACTGGCTGACTGCCTGGCTGCGGACGGCATCGCTCTGACGCTGCAAAACGGCTGGGGAAATCGCGAGACGCTGCAAGGGCAGCTTGGCGCAATCCGTGTCGCTGCGGGCGTTACCACCTTGGGCGCGACGCTGCTCGGTCCTGGGCGGGTGCGCGCCGGCGGCGACGGCCCGATCACGATTCCAACAGACAAACGGCTGACGCCGCTGCTTGACCTGCTACGTCTGGCCGGCTTCGAGACCCGCACCAGCGCGGACGTGGACGGGCTGCTGTGGAGCAAGCTGGTCATCAACGCCGCCATCAACCCGCTGACCGCGCTGCTGCGGGTTCCCAACGGCGAACTACTGGCCCGCCCCGCCGCCCGCGCGCTGATGGGTGAGGTTGCCAGCGAAGCTGCCGCAGTTGGCAAGGCGCTGGGCTTTGCGCTCACCTTCGACAACCCGGTGCAGGCAGCCGAAGACGTCGCGCGTCGCACAGCCGCCAACCACTCATCCATGTTTCAGGACATCCAGCGCAACGCCCTCACTGAAATCGACGTCATCTGCGGCGCGGTGGTCGCCGGTGGAGAGCGCGTTGGAATTGCCACGCCGGTCAATCGGACCTTGTGGCAACTGGTGCAGCAGCGGAGGTCCAGTAACGGCAACGATGAACGGCTGGTCACTCTACCGCACTATCGCACTACCGAACTTCCAACACACTACCTGCACACAACCAACACCCTCCAAGAACTATGGGCGGCGCGGGCGCGCTTGCCGGAACCTGTCGGTCTTGTGCCGACCATGGGCTTTCTGCACGAAGGCCATCTATCGCTGGTGCGACGGGCACGTGAGGAATGCGCCAGCGTCGTCGTGTCGATCTTCGTCAACCCGACCCAGTTCGGGCCGACCGAAGACCTGGCCACCTACCCGCGCGATCTGGATCGCGATCTGGCGCTGCTGCACGCTGACCGGCGCAGACCTCGTCTGGACGCCGGCGGTGGAGGTGATGTATCCGCCGGGCTTTCAAACGTACGTCGAGGTCGAAGGCGTCAGCGTCGGGCTGGAGGGCGAGCGGCGGCCGGGACACTTCCGCGGTGTGGCAACGGTGGTGGCCAAATTGTTCGCCGCCGTTCAGCCGCAGCGCGCCTACTTCGGCCAGAAGGACGCGCAGCAGACGGTGGTGATCCGTCAGATGGGTCGCGATCTGAGCTTCCCGGTAGACGTGGTTATCTGCCCAACGGTGCGCGAGCCGGACGGGTTGGCGCATGTCCAGCCGCAACGCCTACCTGCACGGCGACGAACGCGCGGCCGCGACCGTGCTGTACCGCGCGCTGACCGCTGCCCGCGCGGCGTTCGAAGCCGGCAGCAACGCCGAAACGCTACGAGCGGTCATGGCTGCCACCATCGACGCTGAGCCGCTGGCCCGTCTCCAATACGTTTCTTGCGCCGACCCGCTGACGCTCCAGGAGTTGGATGGCCCGGTCGATCGCGCTCTGCTTTCTATGGCGGTCTTTGTCGGCAAGACCCGCCTGATCGACAACCTGATGCTGGACAACGCCTGACGCGGAGCCCGGTGACGCATCTGAGGATGCGCACTCCGCGGATGAGGCGCCCTGTCACCCCGTCACCTTGTCACCCCGTCATCACCAACAACGGAGGCCCACACTCATGCTCCTTGTAGTAGATATCGGAAACACCAACATCACCCTCGGACTGTACGACGGCGACCAGCCGGGGCCGCGCTGGCGGCTGGCGACCGCTCACGACCGTATGCCGGACGAGTATGGCATCCAGCTTTTGGGGCTGTTGACGCATAGTCACGTCTCGCTGGAGAGCATCACCGGCGTGTGCATGGCTTCCGTCGTGCCGCCGCTGACCGGCAAGTTCCAGGAAACCTGCCGCCGCTACCTGCTGCGCGACCCGCTGATCATCGGCGCGGGCGTCAAGACGGGGGTGCGCATCCGTGTCGACTACCCGCAGGGCGTCGGCGCGGACCGGGTGGCGGACGCCGCGGCGGTCAAGCATCTCTATGGCGGGCCGGCCTGCGTGGTGGACTTCGGCACGGCCACCACATTCGACGCCGTGTCGGCAGCAGGCGATTACCTGGGCGGTGCCATCGCGCCGGGGATCGGCATCGCGGCTGAGGCGTTGTTTACCCGCACCGCGCAACTGCCGCGCGTCGATCTGGTGCGCCCGCCGGCGGTCATTGGTCGTAACACCGTGCATGCCATGCAATCCGGGCTGATCCTGGGCAACGTCAGCCTGGTCGAAGGCATGGTGCAGCGCTTCCGTGATGAGTTGGGACCAGACATGAAAGTCATCGCGACCGGCGGCCTGGCCGAGACCATCGCGCAGGAAACTGACGTGATCCAGATCATCGCGCCCTGGCTGACGCTGGACGGGCTGCGGGTGATTTGGGAGTTGAACCAGAAGGGGACCAGAGAAGGGAAATGAGGGAAACAAGGGAAGCGACGAAAATGACAGATCAGAAGGAGACGAGAGTGCAATGTTGAGAAACGTGTTGTTAGGTAAGATTTATCGAGCAGTGGTGACGGCGGCAGATTTGAACTATGTCGGGTCGATCACGGTCGATCCGATGCTAATGGACGCGGCGGGCATCGTGCCGTGGGAGCGAGTGCAGGTGGTGGACGTGGAGAATGGCAACCGGCTGGAAACTTACGTTATCCCCGGAACAGCAGGCAAGGGGGAGATCCAGCTCAACGGCGCGGCTGCGCGGCTCGTGTCGCCTGGCGATCACGTTATCATCATGAGCTATGGCCTGCTGAACGAAGAGGAGTTGGCAGCTCACCGGCCTAAAGTTGTGCTGGTGGGCGACGGCAACACAATCGCCAGAACGATGCGCTACGGGGAGGACTCCAACTGAGACTTGCTGACGGTCAATTCGTTTGGATGTTTTCAAAACAGGTTGATCGCTGGCGCAGAGCAGGGCAACCCCGCCCCTACAAGCCAACTCGTTTTGATTACATCCAATTCGTTTGACAGGCTTTTGCGCGTGCTCTATACTTGGAGTGCGGCGTCGAACCGGTCGCTGCATTTTTCACCCCCACCCTCTTCGCTTCTCACCAAGGAGGCACACATCCATGAAGAAACTCCTGATCGGCCTGCTGCTCATTGTGAGCGTGCTGGCAGCTGGATGCAACCAGCCGACTGTCGAAGAAGCCAACGATACGTTTTGCCAGAGCCTCGAGGCTTTCGGCGACGCGCTCGTCAATCTCGAAACGATCAGCCCGACCTCCACAGTCGGCGACCTTAAGGATGCCAGCGCTGAAGTGGACAAGGCCTGGAACCAGGTCACCAAGTCCGCCAAGCAACTTAACGATGTCAAGCTGGACACCATCGACGAATCGTGGAAGAACCTGCGCCGGACAATCAACCAGGTCAGCGACAGCGATACGCTTGCTGCCGCGGCCGTCAACGTCGGCGTCAGCGCGAAGGAGATCAAGGTTTCCTACGATCAGATCGGTGAGGTGCATTGTCCCGGACTGACCATGGTCACTGAAAGCCAGGAGCCAGCCAACGCGACGCAGCCGGCAGAGGCGCCTGCCGCCGAGCCAACGCCCGTCGGCTTCACCGGAACCTACAGCACCACCCTGGCGCTGGCTGGTGTTCCACCTACGGTGGTGGTACTGGTATTCAATGAAGACGGCACAGTATTTAACGTCACGCGGGCAGTCGATCAGACTGAAGAGAACATCCTTGTGGGCGAGTGGCAAGACAACGGCAACGCTACCGCCAGCGTCAACCTGACCACGACAACGGATGGTCAGAAAATCTCGACACCGATAGCCTATGTGTTCAGACTGGATGGCGCTACACTGGTGGCCGTGCAGTTCGATGAAACCGTCTACGGCCCTGAAGGTTTCAGCTTGCAGCGCGTGCCTGACATGGCAGTGG
The DNA here is from genome assembly GCA_963707275.1 of uncultured Chloroflexia bacterium. Classification (GTDB taxonomy): domain Bacteria; phylum Chloroflexota; class Anaerolineae; order JAAEKA01; family JAAEKA01; genus JACKBK01. The sequence goes on along the minus strand of CAVPPH010000008.1, from coordinate 138,345 downwards.
CAGCGGAAGCAGCTGCCGTGGCGCAGCAGGCCATCACCGCTACCATGCCGCTGACCACCGCCGTTCCTATGACGACGACTGCAACGACCGCCGGGAATGCCTTGCTGCCTGCTGACTTGTTCAGCGTTCCGGCTGAACCGGCGCAGCAGGCCGGTGCCACCATTACCACTACCGCCCCTTTGACGGCGACCAGCCTGGCGACTACCACCGAAGCCACCGCGCTGCCCGCTGACCAGGTCGCCGCCGCGGCTGAGCCGGCTCTGGCAGCTTCGCCGCTGGGCCGCGTCTGGCGGCTACAACAGATCACACAGACCAGCGGCGTCAACTATACGCCCGACGACCCGGCCCTGTATACCGTAACATTCAACGCCGACGGCACCCTGAACGTCACGGCAGATTGTAACGCAGGAGTCGGAACCTATCAGGCGAGTGAGAGCGGCATGCTGACCATCGATCTCGTCGACCAGCCGCGCCTACTGCGCTACCGGTTCGCTCTCGAACCAGTTCGTCAGCTACCTGAACGTCGCCAACTCCTACGACGTGCAGGGCGACATCCTGAACATCGGCTTTAGCAACAACTACGGCACGATGATCTTCGCAGGCGCACCGTAAGCAGACCGATGAACAACCGCGAGATCCTTGAGAAGCAGCGCCAGTATCTCTGGCCGAACCACGTTCTCTACTACACGGAACCGATCGCGCTGGACCACGGCGAAGGGTTGACCGTCTGGGACGCCGACGGCAACCGCTACCTCGACTTCTTCGCCGGCATCCTGACCTCCAGCGTGGGCTACGCGCACCCGAAGGTCACCGCGCGGGTTCAGGAGCAAGTTGGCAAGCTGGCGCATTCCTCGACGCTCTACATGAACGAGAGCCACGTGCTGCTGGCAGAAAAGCTTGCTGAGCTGGCACCCGGCAACCTGCAAACGTCCTACTTCACCGCGTCCGGCACAGAGGCCGACGAGACCGCAGTGATGCTGGCCCAGTCGGTCACTGGCTACCAGGAGGTGGTCGCCCTGCGTCACGGCTACAGCGGGCGCTCGGCGCTGGCGCGCAGCCTGACCGCGCAGGCGGCCTGGCGGGTCGGCCCGACCCAGATCGCGGGCATCAAGCACGCGCTGGCGCCCTACTGCTATCGCTGCCCGCTGAAGCTGAGCTATCCCTCGTGCGGCGTCGCCTGCGCCGAGGATGTGGAGGACGTGATCCGCACCACGACATCAGGCAAGATCGCCGCGTTTCTGGCGGAGCCGATCATGGGCGTCGGCGGCTTCATCACCGCGCCGCCCGAGTACTTCCAGATCGTGGCCGAGATCGTCCATCGCTACGGCGGCCTGCTGATCATCGACGAGGTGCAGACCGGCTTTGGCCGCACCGGCGACCACTGGTTCGGCATCGAGCACTGGGGCGTGGAACCGGACATCATGACTATGGCCAAGGGAATCGCCGGCGGCTTCCCGCTTGGCAACACCATGACCACACCGGAGATTGCCCAGGCCGCCGTGGGCAAAGGGTTGACCATCAGTACCTTCGGCGGCAATCCGGTCTCCTGCGCGGCTTCGCTGGCCGTCATCGAGGTCATGGAAGAGGAGGCGTCGCCGCAGCACGTGGCCGAAGTCGGCGACCACTTCCGCGCCGGACTGGAGCGGCTGCAAGACAAGTATCCCCTGATCGGCGACGTGCGCGGCAAGGGGCTGATGCAAGGTGTCGAGATGGTGCTGGATCGCGAGACCAAGGAGCCGGCCACCAAAGAGGTCAACGCGCTCTTCGAGCAGACCCGCCAGCGCGGCCTGCTGATCGGCAAGGGCGGGCTGTACGGCAACTCGCTGCGTCTGGCTCCTTCCCTGACCGCGACCCGTGACGATGTGGACGAAGCGCTGGAGATCCTCGATCACGCCTTCGCTGCCGTGCAAGAAATGGTGTAGCCAATCCAAAGTGACAGTCACTCTCGGCTCCTTGCGCTCCGCTACAGGAGTCTTCGAGGAGTGACTGTCACTTCTCGCGCCATCACCCCCTTCTCCATGAAAATCACTACCGTTGACGCACACACCGCGGGCGAGCCGTTCCGGGTTATCACCGGCGGCTTTCCTGATCTGCCAGGCGACACGATCCTGGCGCGCCGGCGCTACGCCCGTGACCATCTGGACCACCTGCGGCGCGCGCTGATGTGGGAGCCGAGGGGACATGCCGACATGTACGGCTGCATCGTCACGCCGCCGGTGACGCCCGGCGCGGACATCGGCGTGCTCTTCATGCACAACGAAGGCTTCAGCACCATGTGTGGCCACGGCATCATCGGCATTGCCACCGTCGCGCTGGAGACCGGCATGCTGCCGGCCAGCGAGCCTGAGACGACCCTGCACATCGACACCCCGGCTGGTCTTGTGACAGCCCACGCACTGGTTGACGGCGGCAAGGTGCGCAGTGTACGCTTCGAAAACGTGCCCTCCTTCGTCCTGGCGCTGGACCAGACTGTGGATGTGCCCGACTACGGCGTTGTGCGCTACGACATTGCCTTCGGCGGCGCGTTCTACGCCTACGTGCAGGCGCAAGACCTGGGACTGCGCTGCACACCTGCCGATTATCGCCGTCTCATCGAGACGGGCGTGGCTGTCAAACATGCTGTCATGGCCGCCGGCCCGATCCCGCACCCCTTCGAGCCTGACCTGAGCTTTCTGTACGGTGCGATTTTCATCGGCCCGCCCGAAAGCGCCGACGCACACAGCCGCAACGTCTGCGTTTTCGCCAACGGTGAGGTGGACCGCTGCCCGACCGGCACCGGTGTCAGTGGCAGGCTGGCGCTGCACTTCGCCCGCGGTGAGGTGAGCGTCGATCAGCCGATCATCATCGAAAGCATCATCGGCAGCCGCTTTTCCGGCCGCGTCGTGCAGACCACTACCTTTGGTCCACATGCCGCGGTCATCCCCGAAGTGACTGGTTCCGCCTTCATCACCGGCCGCCACGAGTTCCTCATCGACCCCGAAGACCCGCTGCGCGCCGGCTTTCTATTGCGCTGATTCGCACTGGCATCAACTGCGTCAAGCTACCCGCAGCTTCGCCACATCGGACGCAAGAAAAGCGCGTCTTTATCCGTTCAACATGATAGAGTGACTATTCGGCACGGTCACTCTCCCTTGGCTTGGTATTTCATCGCCTTTTCACCGCTGCCACTTCAGGTAGCCAGGGGAAACCGAGACTCTTGTTGGCGATTGGTCCATGTTATGACCAAAGGGGTATACGATGCAATCTGTAAACTCGCGGCAGCTCCACGACGAAGCGATCTTGGTCGATCTGCACGCCCATCCATCAATGAAGATGGCGCTGTTTCGCCACAACCTGACGCGTCGCTATGCCGTGGCGCCGCCCGGCTTCTGGCCTCTCAGCATGCGAACCAACTTCGACAAGCTGGCAACAGGCGGCGTTGACGTGCTGCTCTCAGCCATAATGGCGCCGGAGAAGCCGCTGCTGGAAGACATGCCTTTCCTCAAACTGATGCGCTTTACCAGTCCACAGGCATGGCGGGATCTGGTAGAAACGACTTACTTTGCGGCTTCCCAGACAATCTTGCGCGAGTTGGAGCAACAGGTTGAGGATTACAATATGCACAAACCACGCCCACGGCGTCTGGTGCGGGTAGCGCGCTCAGTTGACGAGCTTGACGCCATCGTTGCCCTAGGATCCAGAGGGCCGATCGCCATCGTCCACACCCTGGAAGGTGCGCACGCGCTGGAAGGAGCAGTATGTCAGCGTCAAGCCATCAATGGCAGAAACGTTTCGGACAGCACGGCCCGCGACGAGATCTTATCCAACCTGGACAGCTTCTTCGCGCAGGGCGTCGCCTCCATCACGCTGGCGCACTTCTACCCGAACCGTGTTGTCTATCCTTGCTTCCCCTTCCCTGAGACAGTCCTGTCGCTGGCTCGCTGGCGACGTGTCGTTTCCAACTTCGACCTCTCGCAAGGGCTGACAAGCATAGGCGAGGAGGTTGTTGAGCGAATGCTGGATCTCGGGATGTTGATCGATCTGACGCACTGCACGCCCGTGGCGCGTGCTCGCGTCTACGAGATCGTCAAGAGCAGGAACAAGCAGGCAGCGGTGATCGCAACCCATATTGGCGTGCGCGCGCTCAAGCCCAGCCCCTATTGCCTGGAGGACTGGGAGTTGCGCTGGATTGCAGATCACGGCGGTGTCGTCGGAGTCATCTTCATGAACTACTGGCTGGGGTCACACGATCGGCTGGGCCTTGACCTCATCGTCGAGACTGTTGATCACATCGTGGACGTGGCCGGCATCGACAGCGTCGCAATCGGCACCGACTTCGACGGCTTCACTGATCCGCCAGACGACGTGGTGGATGCGACGCAGATGCCGCGGTTAACACAGCATCTGCTCGGCCAAACCCGCTCCGGCAGCGAGCGACGTTACCCGGCTGAGGCCGTGAAACAGATTCTGGGTGGCAATGCCCTGCGAGTATTGCGCACGGGGTGGGGTCGACGAACCTCCGAGAACCGCGCTCCGAGACGGGATCGCAACGAACGCGAACAGCTTCTGGCTGAAGCGTCTGCCGGCGCCAGAGCGCCTGGATGACACGCCAGGATCAGGTGTCAACTGAAAAGAATCGTCTCAGGCCTTGTCTGAGACGATTCTTTGATTGGTCGGGATGATACGCTTGTTTAGTTTTAATATTCAATATCTTGACAAAAGATAAACATCATGATATACTCTCCATTGTGATCAAGACACAAAAGAACAGCACCAAACCCGGTAGACGGGCGCAGAACGGAGACAACCATGTCTGACAGAGAAATAAAAGTAGAAAACCTTTCAAAAAGCTACCCCGGCGGTGTGACGGCTGTGGACGACGTGTCCTTCAGCGTTCCCGCCGGCCAGATCTTTGGCTTCCTGGGCCCCAACGGTGCGGGCAAGAGCACTACCATTAAGATCCTCACCACCCTTGCGCTGCCCACCAGCGGGCGCGCCACCGTCGGAGGTTTCGATGTGGTGAGCCAGGCAGGTGATGTGCGCGGCATCGCCGGCGTCGCTCTTCAGGAGATCGGCCTCGACCCGACCATGAAGTCGCTGGAGATGCTGACGTTGCAAGGCCGGCTGTTTGGCTTCAACGACCGCGAAGCCAGCGTGCCGCGCGCAGGAGTTGATCGAACTGGTCAAGCTGACCGACGCGGTCAACCGGCGTGTTGGTACCTACAGCGGCGGCATGCGCCGTCGGCTCGATCTGGCGCTGGCGCTGGTGCATGAGCCGGACATCCTGTTCCTGGACGAGCCGACGACCGGTCTCGACCCTGCCAGCCGGCGCGACATCTGGGAAGAAGTGCGCCGCCTCAACCGTCAACTTGGCATGACCATCTTCCTGACGACGCAGTATCTTGAGGAGGCTGACGAGCTGGCCGACGTGGTCGCCATCATCAACGCAGGCAAGCTGGCGGCGCAAGGGTCGCCAAACAAGCTGAAGGCTGCGCTGGGCGCCGAGTCGATCAACCTGGTTTTCGACAGCCGCGAGCTGGCAGAACAGGCGGCCGGCGAGATCAGCGACATGACTGAGCGCATTCAGGTGGACCGCGACACGGTTCGCGTGTACATGGAACAGGCCGCGCAGGCAATCCCATCGGTCGTCAATCGCCTGCAGCACGCCGGCATGAACCCGATCTCGCTGACGCTGACCCAGCCGACACTGGACGACGTATTCCTTCAGGTCACGGGTGAGCGGCTCAAAGAAGAAACAGCCCAGCCTGCAGAAGCAATTGCCGAACCTGCCGGCCGTCGCGGCCGCCGGCGAAAATAAGTAGAGAGCACTGAGAGGACTATTATCATGGCAACAGCCGATCTTACTTCAGGCGCCATTTCTTACAAGCCAAAACAGTCCAGCGCATCGTGGTTGGCCCAGGTATTCCTGCTGACCCGCCGCAATCTGGTCAACATTTTTCGCACGCCCGAAGCGCTGATCCCGCCGATCGCAATCAGCGTCTTCTTCCTGGTGATCTACCAGTCTACGCTGGGAACCGCCGCTGGCTTTATTCCCGGACTGAGCGGAAAGGGCTATCTCGGCTTCATCCTGCCCCTGTCCATCGTCAGCTCATCACTGGCCGGCGCGGGCATCGCGGCACAAAATCTGGTCAAGGATCTGGAAAACGGCTACTTCGACAAGCTGCTACTGACACCCATCAGCCGCACCGCGGTGGTTCTTGGCCCGATCCTGGCTGGCTCACTGGTACTGGGATTGCAGGCGCTGATCGTCGTCGGGGTCGGCTTGCTGCTTGGTCTTGATCCGGCCACTGGACTGCCGGGCTTGCTGGCGGTCGTGGGGCTGTCCGTTCTGCTTGGCACCGGTTTTGCCGGCTTCACGGTCTCTGCCGCGCTGGGCACTGGCAGCGCCGCGGCCACACAGAGCGCAGGCTTCCTCTTCTTCCCGCTGACCTTCCTGACCGCCAGCTTTGTGCCGCTGGAGTTGCTGGGCGGTTGGCTGAAGACGGCTGCGATGTTCAACCCCATTACCTATGTGCTAGGCGGCATGCGATCGCTGATGCTCACGGGCTGGGAAACGAGTGAGTTATGGCCGGCCGTGGCAGCTTGCCTCCTGCTGGCCGTAGCGATGTACGGATTGGCCGCCTACGCGCTGCGTGTGCGAACTCGCCGAAAATAAATCTCTTTTGCTCGCGTGAAAACAAGAGCAGACAGTTTCCTGTCTGCTCTTGTTGTATCAGGCGTATTTCTGTGCCTATGCTTCTGCCAGCTTGTCCCCTCCAAGCTTTTGTCCAGAGCTATTTTGACTTGAACGCGTCCAATTGTGAATTCTTGCTTTACAGGAATGCGCTGCTCTGGTATGATATGAAACGAGATCGGGTCTTCAGGGTTTCACGCCATCTCATCCATCGCACTCTCCGCGAAATCCCAAGGAACCAGAATACTGCAAGGCGTCGGGGCGCCAAGTGGTCAGCGTTTCCGACACCGGGATGTCAGATTTCAGCAATTCGGGCGGTAATGATAGCCCCGCTCAGGGGCATGACAAACGAAAGGAAGGACTCACATGAATCGTGTTCGCTGGACTGGGCTCTGCCTCGCGATTGGACTGGCAGGGCTTTTGGTATTGGGATCGCCTCATTCAGCCTCGGCTTCACTGGAGAACAGCCGTCTGCTAGGCTACCAGAACGAAGCAGTGGCCCCTGAGGCACAGGAAGGCCCTCTCGTGTCGGTTCCCGGCGTCTTCTCACTGTGGCTGAACCAAGGCTTCAGCCTGCAACAGGATGGAGTCAGGCTCGAAAGCGCCGAGGTTGATCTGCCCATGGTCAACGCGACAGCTACCGTCGATGGACTGCGCTTCGGGCTGGGCGGCGGCTCGTTCGGCTGGGACAACATCACCGTGCAGCAGGCTGCGCCTGCGCAAAGCGACGCGCTGACAATCTCCGGAATGCAGGCCAACATCGGTGGACAATCCGTGAACTACAGTTCTGATCTCTCGACGCGCATCGATGTGCATCCCGGCGAAAACCTGCAGGCCGGCGCAACTGTCATGCTCAGCTACGACGGCATCACAGGCCAGCCCAGCTTCGGCGTCGCCGATGGCAACGCACAGGTCGCAGTGGGACCGGCAACTGTCAGCGTGAACGGCCTAAACATGGGCGACGGCGCGTTTGCGGTCGATTTCGGCCCAGGTGATGTTGCCCACAGCGGCTGTCGGCGCCCGAGTTCGATGGCTACAACGTTGCTGACGGCCAGGCGAACTGGGAGGCATTGACGTTGTATGGTCAAGAGTTCAATCTGGGCGACGTCGCCACGTTTTCCGACAATCTGGTCGTTGTCCCCGGTCCGAGCACAGGTGCGGCGGCTTCGTTTGGTGCAACCACCCGCTTCGATATCAACGCCGGCGATACAGCCAGCGCCAGTGGCCAGGTGGTGTTCGTGGTTGACCCGGCCACCGGCCAGCCATCGCTGTCATTGGTGGATGCCAGCGCCACGCTCGGGGTTGCCGGGTGGAACCTGGCTTTTAACGGCGTGAATACGGGCGCGCAGGGTAGCTCAGTCGACACGATCGTCCTGAGCGCACAGCCTCTGGGCATCCAGGCGCAAGTCAGCGGCATCGCTGTTGATGGAACCAGCGGGATGACCTTCGACCAGGCAAGATTCCTCTATCGACCTGTCGAGCAGGGAACCGTCGCTGGTTTTGAGCTGGTGATCGACAGCACCGACGCCGGCTACATCGTCTCGACCACTACGCTGGTGCCGACTGCCAGGGCACAATAACTCAGAACACTTTCTGTTCCCCGCAACATACAAACGCCACGGCTGTAATTCAGCCGTGGCGTTCTGTTTTCACACGGCATGCAACAGCGCTGCCATCAGCCTTTCCAGTAGTATGCCCCGGGCGGAACAATTCGTTCGCTAACCTCCGAACGTGGTTTGCAAGCCTTGGAGTAACGTTGCCCGCTCAGAGGCGCTCAATTGGGCACCTTTGTGCAGCAGCTTGTACTGGAGAGGAGGCATCTCCCCTTCCTGGACAATTTCAGTGATCTCGCGAGTTTCCTGGCGCCGGTTCCACTCAGAGAAGTTCAGGCGGCTCCGGCCCTCGTCCACATCGCGCTGGACCAGCCAGGAAAACGGCGCAATGTTGCTGTATAAGGGCCAGACCACCTCGTTGCTGTGGCAGTCGTAGCAGGCGCCCCTGACCAATGCCTCGGTTTGCGGACTGTCCCAGACTGGCTCCTGGACTACTGGTGGATTGCCATGATCACGGCCATATGGCACCAATTGGATTAGGAGCAGTACCGCAACAATCGCCAGAACGGCATAAAGCACCATCTTCTTGCTCACAGAGTTCTCTCCTCAAACATCACGTAGATTGATCGACAATTGGCCGATCTTCGAGTGAAGGCTTGTCGCGAGTCTTCACTGTTGCTTTGTTGTGAATTTTACCACGGTGGGCGAATTACTGCATGATCGCTATGTTCGTTCAACTCATCGCCCGCGCGACGGCATAAGCTGCCGCGGCCGCCAACCCGCCGATCGGGACCGTCATGCATGCCGATGACGATATCGCGCACCGTCTCGGTAGCCGTGAAGTGTTTTCGACATGCGGCGTTGAGGGCGTAATTTTCTTTTCGCTCCCACCTGCTCTTGACTGTGCACCCGGCGGATACAACGATCCAACGATTCCCAAAATGTGTGATGGAAGAACCTGAGAGATCTAAGGGTAAAAACTTGTCGCTGCACGCCCCTGGGGCCTTTTGTCAATGGTCTCCTGCTACAAACAGCCCGCTGGCCTTGCTGATGTGGATCGCGCCGTCGCGCGCCAGGATGGTCTCGAAGTGTCGAGTCAAGGCCTCGACCGACGGTTCGGCGTCGGCAGTCCAGAGCATGTTGCGCGTCGACAACACGTACGCCACCAGCGGGGCAACATCGGTGATCTCCAGACCGTCTTCGTAGTCGTGGCGCTCGACGTGAGCAAACTGCTGCGCCAGTTGTTGCGCGCCGTTCTCGAGGCCAAAGCGTCGTTCAGGCGCCAGCCCGAGAGGAGCGTCACTGGCGAAGGGAGCCAGCAGGTCGCCCAGTTCCTGCATGTGACCCGCGCCGTTGGTGGCTGCGAACAGCCGGCCACCGAGCCGCAGCACACGCCTGATCTCCACCAGCGCCTGCGGCAAGTCAGGCACATGATAAAGCATGTGGTTAGCCAACACAGCGTCAAAGCTGTTGTCGTCGAAAGGGAGACTCTGGGCGTCGGCAGTTTGGAAGTGGAAGCGGGGATCGTTGCGTGCGCCGGCAGCTCGTAGATTGGCTTCGGCCTGCGTCACCATTCCGGGCGACAGGTCGGCCAACGTGATCTGCCAGTCCGGCGGTATGCGCCGCATCTGGTCGCACCAGAGCGGGCCAGGTCCACAGCCGATGTCCAAAATCACGGCTGCTGCTGGCAGCGTCAAGTGGTCGAAATACCAGTGATACCACCCGATCAGATTGGTGCTGAACAGCCGGTGAACGGCGATGCGCGCGTCCAGATTCGATGAGTCGCGGTATTGGCTGCCCAGCAGGTAGCCCTGGTCGGTGATGGATAGCATGGTAGCTGCTAGCTAAGGTGCCGCAGGTGACAGTCACTTTCGGAAAGTGACTGTCACCTGCGGCACAGCGTCACCTACATGTTGCTTTTGCCGTTCTTGCGGCTGCGCTGTTTGCCTGACCGCGGTTCTTCGGGCGGGTCTTCAGCCATGGCTTCCTCCGGCGAAGGGTCTTCCGGCAGGTGGACGAGAACCGTCTGCACGGCCAGCCCTTCGACAGCCTCCACCTCCAGCGTAACGCCGCCGACTGCTGCGGTATCGCCCGGCTGCGCCACCCGGCCCAGTTCAGACATCACCAGGCCGCCGACGGTATCGACCTCAGGGTGCCCGATGGCCAGCTCCAGCAACTGGTTCAATTCGTCGATCAACAGGTCGCCGCGTACGCGCACGAGGACTGGCGACAACCGCTCCAGCGGCGCGATCTCCTGGTCGAACTCGTCCAAAATCTCGCCGACCACCTCCTCGACCACATCTTCCAGCGTGATCAGGCCAGCGGTGCCGCCGTACTCGTCCACCACGATGACCAACTGGCGTCGCTCACGGCGAAAGCGGATCAGCATCTGGTCCAGCGGCAGCGACTCGGGGACGTAGGCCACCGGCCGGACGAGTTGACGCAGATCGAAGGGCTGCCGCTCGCGATTGGCCTGCTGGCGCGCCAGTGTCTTGACGTGCAGCATACCGACGATTTCATCCAGGTCGCTATCGTAGACCGGGTAGCGCGAGTGGCGTTCCTCGCACACGAACGCCAGCACCTCCTCCTCGGTCGCGGTGATCTGTAGACCGATGATATGGTTGCGCGGGGTCATGATTCGCCCCACAGTGCGCGCCCGCAGATCGAAGATGTTTTCGATAAACAGTTGCTCACCCGGTTCCATCAGGCCGACCCCGGCGCTCTCATCGACCAGATATTCCAGCTCTTCCGCCGAAAAGAGACGGGCCTGCGCGCTGGCCGCGGGGATACCCATCGCGCGCACCACCAGATTGCCGATGCCGTTGAACAGCCAGATGATGGGCGAGAAGAGCTTGAGGATGAACCCCATCACGCCGTCCAGGCGCAGCACAGTTGTTTCAGAATACTGAATCGCCAGCGACTTGGGCACCATCTCGCCCAACACGACGTGTACGTAGGTCAGCAGGCCGATGGCCAGGATGGTGGCCAGAGTGTGTGACAGCGGCTCAGACAGCGCGCCCAAGCGGCTCAGCGGATGCAGCAGCCAGTCGGCAATGGTGTGTTCGCCGTACATACCCAGCCCCAGGCTGGCGATGGTGATGCCGATCTGCGCTGTCGCCAGGTAGCGATTCTGGCTGTTGGGGTTGCTGAGAATGCGCAGAACATGGCCCGCTGACTTGGATCCACGGTCAGCCGCCTGCACCAGGCGCGTCTTGGGCACGGCAACGATGGAGAACTCGGCCGCCACGAACAGGCCGTTCAGCAGGATCAACAGGCTGATGATAGCAATTGGTAGCAGATACTCGCTCATTCGGCTGCCTCGCGCAGGATTTCCACCTGATCAGGCGTGGCTGGCAGGCTGACAGCCGCCACGGCTTTGCCCTCGATCCGCTCGACGCGCAGCGAGACTTCGCCGAACTCAACGATGTCTCCAACTTCAGCAACCCGCCCCAGTTCCGTCAGCACCAGTCCCCCGATGGTGTCAGCCTGGTCCGTGGGCAGTTTCAGCTCCAGCAACTCGTTGAGGTCGTGCACCAGCCAGTCCCAGCGCACCAGCACACGATTGCCAGGCAGCCCGCGGAAGAGCGCCACTTCCTGATCGAACTCGTCCTGCACCTCACCGAAGATCTCCTCGATAAGATCCTCCAGCGTCACGATGCCGGCGGTGCCGCCATATTCATCCAGCACGATGGCGACCTGATAGCGTTTGAGTTGCAACAGGGCAAACGCTTCACCAGCCGTCATCGTCTCAGGGACATACAGCGCCGGGACCATCACCTGCCTGATGTCGAAGGGCGGCGAGTTCTGGCTCTTGCCGCACCTGCTGGCGCAGGCAAAGCAGGTCTTTGAGGTGAACGACCCCCAGAATGTTGTCGATCGACTTTTCGTAAAGCGGCAGACGGGAAAACGGCGATGTGGCCAGCAGGCTGAACAGCTCGTCGCACGGCCGTTCCACCGGCGCAGCCAGCACGCGCGTGCGCGGCACCATCAACTGGCGCACGGTGGTGCGTCGCATCCACAGGGTGTTTTCGATCAGCCGCCGCTCCTGTGTGTCCAGCACCCCGCCCGCGCCGCTTTCCTCGACCAGGATAGCGATTTCCTCAGGCGAATGGACGTGGACATGCTCACTGGTGGGTTCGATGCCAAACAGCCGCAACACGAGCCGGCCGCTGCCGTTGAAGAGCCAACTCAGCGGGCTAAACAGGATCATTGACCAGCGCAGCGGCACCACCGTCGAAAGCGCCAGCCGCTCAGGATATTGCACGCCGATATTCTTCGGCACCAACTCGCCGAAGATCACCTGGAAACCGGTCAGCACCATCAGGACGATGGTGGCCGACAGAGATGCCGCGGCGGCCGGCGCCAGCCCGCCCAGCCCCGCCAGCCAGGGCGCTATCACGGGCGACAGGGCAGACTGCGCGTAGAAACCCAGCACCAGGCTGGAGACCGTGATGCCGATCTGGCAGGCCGCGATGTAATTGTCAAGTTTGGCAGGGTCTTCAACGACCGGTAGAACCATGCGGGCAAACCGGTTGCCTTCCTCGCTCAGTTGCGCCAGGCGCGACCGACGTGAGCTGAGGGTGGCAAACTCTGCCGCCACATAGAGGGCGTTGAAAAGCAGCAGCATGATGATAACTGCGAACGTTACTAACAAGAATTGTCTCCACTGGACAGTCGATTTGTTGGCTGGTAGTATATGCCAGATTGTGACCTGTTCGCAAGATTTTGTAACCGTGATCTACGCGATAGTGTATCTTAATCCGTTGAAATTCAGTACAGTGGTTGTGCTTGGTTGAACGTATGCGTTTCTTGCGCCAGCATAGCCTGGATACCGACATCGGAATGAAAGGCATTGGCAACCCGCAAGCGACGGCGGATGCAGCGGTTGAAGCGTTCAAGACGACTGGTGGTGCGTAAGAATTGACGTGGCCAGTCAGGGAAGCGCTGTTGGATGAAGTAGTAGGTAACGGTGTAGCGGAAATCTCTGCGCAGGGTGGCAACCGCCTTGGGTTGAGTTGATCGATAGGTGCGGACAACGCTGAGATAACGACGGAGGACGGTTTGATAGTGTTGAGCGTCCCAGATGGCGCGGAAGTCCTTGAAGATAGCCTTGCGGCGACGACGGCGTTGAGCGGGTGAGAGTTCATCAGGCGTTTCAATGGCAGTGTAGATGTTGCGCAGTTTGTGGAAGAGACAGCGCTGTTGCTCGGCACCGAAATAGACCGTGCGCAGGGCAGAGCAGAGACCACTGCCGCCATCGTGAATGACCAGTTGCAGGCCGTTGGCGCCGCGGATACCCTGTTCTTCGAGCTTGCCCAGGAAATCGATCCATGCCTCCGCTTCCTCGTTGTCACCCAGGTGCCAGGCCAGGACGTCACACCGGTTCTCGTCAGGCCAGATCCCCATCGCAATGAAGATGGGACGCTTGACCCGGCCCTTGACAGCACGCAGCCGGCCTTTGCGATCCCGGCGGAACTTGCCTGTCGGACGCAGTTGGGTGGCCCAGATAGCATCGACCAGCAGGATAGGCGGCACATCTGAGGAATTGCAGTCGGGAGCCAGACGATGCAGCGCATGAATGCGTTGGTTCAGGGTGCGCAGCGCCAGTGGGCCAAGATGCAGATGGTGCAACTCGCGCCGCATCTGACGTAAACTCATGCCGATTTCTGCCCAGCGCTCGATCTGCTCATCGACCTGATTGTCCAATCGTTGATACGGACGCAGCAGACCGCCAAAATTCAGTTGCACGCTACCGCCACAGGCACAGACCACCCGAGGTAAGCGGATCGTGATCACGAAATCCTTGAAACCCAGCGTCCGCGGTCGGCTGCCATTGCGACTGAACTGCCGACTCTCTCGTGTCTTGCAGTTGACACAGCGCCCTTCCTGTTCTACCCAGTACGGCACCCGCTGGCGGCGCACGTACGGCTCGCGACCCAAGAGCCGTGTCAGCGCTGCTTCAAGCCAGATGGTGATCCGGTACGCAATCATCTGCTCCAGAGCTGCATAGCCATCTTCGATGATATGCTCCAAGGCTCTTCGTCCGTTGACAGTTCGTCGATCCGGTAGTAAGCTTCCCATGGCGGGGCGGTCAGGGCAATCGCATCTAAATTCGTATTTCGACCGGTATGAGGTCATTCGAGGCACTGATTCTCGAAATCTTGTCGCTTTTCGCCGATTCGTCAGGCTGCCTCCGCGCAAACCTGGCGTCAGAAGTCCATTTTGAGCCAACGAAAACAGCGAAATTGCCCAGATCCGGCCGTTTTGATGCCGAGTTGGTTTGCATAATAAGATGCGATTGCCCTGGTACACTACCAAAAAGCCGTTGTACTCGCAACGCTTCTGTTGTATACTGTACCATACAACTGTTCACACCATCGAGCTACCGGCCCAATCACTGCCGTGCCCTTCCTTGTAAGGCCCTGATGAACCGGCGTGACGAACTTCAAAACGCTATCGATTTGATCGAGGCGCAGCGCGCTGATCCTCGGCGACGCGGCTGTCGATGCTTCGGTCGCGGCCATGCGTCAGGCGCTCTCAGTACGCGAGCAGACCAATAACGTCGAACAGCGCAAGGTGGCCACGGTCATCTTCGCCGACATCGTGGATTTCGTCGGGCTGACCGAACAGCGCGACCCGGAAGATGTGCGCGAGCTACAGCGCGCCTTCTTCACCACAATTACAGCTCCCATTTTGGAGTACGGTGGGGTCATCGAAAAATACATCGGCGACGCGGTCATGGCGATCTTTGGCGTGCCCGAAGTTCATGAGGACGACGCGGAGCGTGCCGCGCGCGCCGCGCTGGCCATGCAGGCCGCGCTGGCAGCCCTGAACGTGGCGCTGGCCCGTACACACGCCGCGCAACTGGCTATGCGCGTCGGCATCCACACCGGCACGGTGATCGCCACCAACACAACGCACAGCGGCTCCTTTATGGTCAGCGGCGACACCGTCAATCTGGCGTTTCACCTGCAAGAGACAGCGCAACCGAACTCGATTCTCGTCAGCGATGCAACCCGGCGCATGGTGTCCCACGCCTGTGAGATGGAGCCGCTAGGCCCGTTGCAGTTGCGCAAGCGCAGCGAGCCGGTCACTGTCTACCGCGTCGTGCGACTGCGGGCAGACGCCGACAAGCTGCGCGGCGTCGCCGGGTTGGATTCGCCGCTGGTGGGCCGGCAGCCTGAATTTGCGGCCCTCTGCGCGGCCATCGACAGGCTGCACGAAGGGCGCGGCGGTTTTGTAACCCTGGCGGGCGAAGCTGGCATCGGCAAGTCGCGTCTGATGGCCGAGGTGCGCAAAGCGCGTGCGGTCAGCCGCGGGCTGCAAGGGACGTCGTCCGCGGCGTTCGTCCACTGGATCGAAGGGCGCTGCCTCTCCTACGACAGTTCGGTGGCCTATCACCTCTGGCAGGACCTGCTGCGCGCGGCGCTGGGTGCATCGCTGGACGACCCGGCGGAAGTGGTGGCGGCCGCGCTGCATCGGCTGATCCGTTCCCTGTGTCCCTTCAGCCAGGAGAGCAGCTACGCCTTCCTGGCGCGGCTGATGGCGCTGCCGCTGCCTGCTGACTGGGAAGCCAGACTGGATGGCATGGCTGCGCAGTCGCTCCAGCGCCACACCTTCAACGCCATGGAAAACGTCCTCGGCTGCGCGGCGCAGCAGCGACCGACCGTCGTCGTGTGCGAAGATCTGCACTGGGGAGATCCCAGCTCGCTGGCGCTGCTGGGGCAGCTTGTGCCGCTGGTCCAACGGACACCGCTGCTGCTGGTCTGCGTCTTCCGGCCTGAACCAGACCAGAATCACCCGGTCTGGCAGATCGCAGCGCAGGGCGATGCCCTGCCAGCCGACCGTCACCTCGATCTGCGCTTGCAGCCCTTGTCAGCAGGCGACAGCGAAACCCTACTGACCAACCTGCTGGGAATGCCGCTGCCACCCCGGCTGGTCTGGCGCATTCTCAGCCAGTCCGAAGGCAACCCCTTCTACGTCGAGGAGATCATCCGCTCGCTGATCGCGCATGACTCGCTGGTGCGCAACCCTGCCACCGGCCAGTGGCAGATGGCGGACGACCTGGCGGCCGTCGCAATCCCGGAGACGCTGCAAAACGTGCTGGCGGCGCGCATCGACCGGCTGGACGAGAACGAACGCTACGTCTTGCAACTGGCGGCAGTCATCGGGCGGATCTTCCCACAGCGCCTGCTTGCAGCCATTGCCAACGAGGTCGACGATCTGGATGAACGCTTGCGCGCGCTGGTTCAACAGGAACTGATCCGACCGCGCGCAGGCACACTGGAACTGGAATACATCTTCAAGCACGCGCTGACACAGGAGGCGGCCTACAGCGGGATTCTCAAGCGCCAGCGCCAGGTGTTCCACCGGCAGGCCGGCGAAGCGCTGGAACGCCTCTTCCCCGAACGCGCCGAAGAGCTGCAGAGCATCCTGGCCTATCACTGGGAGCGCTCCGATAGCCCGCCGCGCGCCATAGATTATCTGTTGCGGGTGGGCGACCGGGCGCGCCTGGCCTATGCCAACCAGGAAGCGATCGACGCTTACCAGCGGCGCGCTGGCATTGTTGCAGCAGCAGGGGACGACGAAGCCAGTGCGCGCACCCTGATGCGTCTGGGCCTGGTGCACGTGGCGGCCTCTGACTATCAGCAGGCCAGCAAAGCCTACGAACGGAGCTTCGTGCTCTGGAACCGGCGCGCGCCAGCGGCAGATCAGGCCGGACAGTTGCCGCCGGCCGCGCAACCGCACCGCCGCATGTGGGGCATTGAACCCAAGGACTGGGATCCAAACCCGACGTTCGACTACGAGATTCCGCTGTTTGCCGGGCTGCTGGAAGAAAGCGATGACCTCGAGGCGGTTCCCGATGTTGCCCGCAGTTGGGAGATGCTCGACGGCGGGCGCACCTACGTCTTCCATCTGCGTGAAGACGTGCGCTGGAGCGACGGCCATCCGGTCACGGCGGGCGATTTCGAGTTTGCCTGGAAGCGGCTGCTCGACCCGGCCGGCGCACCGATGAACGCGCGCAAACGCGCGCTGGACACATCAACCGGCCTACGCTCGGCCGGTCCGCTGTATGATATTCGCGGCGCACAGGCTTATCACACCGGCCAGTCGGGCGATCCCGACTCGGTTGGCGTGCATGCTATCGATCCGCTGACGCTGGTGGTCGAGCTGGAGCGGCCGGTGGCCTACTGGCTGCACATCATGGCCAACCCGGCCACGTTCCCGGTGCCCAAACATCGCGTCGAACAGTACGGAGATGCCTGGTGCGAAGCCGACAGGATCGTGGGCAATGGGCCATACCTGCTGGAACGCTGGCATCCGCGCACGCAGGTCGATCTGGTGCGCAACCCACAGTACCACGGTCGCTTTGGCGGCAACGCGCAGCGGGTTGAGCTTGTGTGCCTGCCGTATCCAACTGGCTGGCAGGAGCGGCTGGCGCTCTACGAGGCCGGCGAACTGGACTACCTCTTCATAGCCAATTGGTCCCCAGAAGGATTGGCCGAGGCTGCGCGCCTCCACAGCGCAGAGCACCACCGGATGCCAACTCTTCATTCGACGTCAACTTGCTTCAACGTTCGCCTGCCGCCATTCGACGACAGGCGCGTTCGCCAGGCCTTTGCCATGGCTTTTGATGTAGGACACTTCTCGCCTACGAGCGGTTTCCGCTACCCGGAGCGTATCACCGGAGGCTTTCTCCCGGCTTCTATGCCAGGCCATTCTCCAGACATCGCTCTCAAGCACAACCCCGAACGGGCGCGCGCCTTGCTGGCCGAAGCCGGCTTTCCCGGCGGCCGCGGTTTTCCGGAGGTCAGGAATTACGTCATGATGACACCTGGCAGCGACGGATTACAGGCGGCGCTGGAGAGCGAATATGAACGTGTACTGGGCGTCAAGACCCAATGCGAGGTGCTGGAGTGGCGAGATTATCACCGGCGGCTGGAAACTGATCCACCCCACATCGGCCTGGACACCTGGTCGGCCAACTATCCGGATCCCGACGATTTCATGCGCGTCGCCTATCGCCGTGTCCAGCGTTTTTTCGGCTGGCGCGACCAGCAGTATGAGGATCTCGTGGAAGAGGCCCGCACGCTGACCGAGCAGAGCGAACGTATCCGGCTCTATCGCGAAGCGGATGCCATCCTGGTGCGCGAGGCCGCCATCGTTCCCATCATGCATTCACCGACGGCCTGTCTGATCCAACCCTGGGTCGAGCGGCTGGTTATCTCGCCGCTGAGTTCCATGTCGATTTGGACGTCCCTGCGCGATGTTGTTCTTCGGCCGCATTGACGAAGGCATAGGAGGCATGCGATGACCGTCAACAGCGATGCCGGCCAGTTGGCGCCGGCAATCCAGCCCCGCAGCCGCGGCTATCTCACCTATCTGGTGGTGTTCCTCGGCTCCGTGGCGCTGATGGACGGCTATCTCTCCGGCGTCAAGGCATCAGCCATCCCCTACATCCTGAAGGAATACCGCATCGACGCGCCCACGTTTTCAGGGCTGGAGTTGGTGGTGCTCATCCTGACGTTCTTCGTGCTGGCGCTCAATCACCTGGCCGACATCATTGGCCGCAAGCTGGGCCTGCTGCTGCTGATTCTGGGCATGGGCCTGTCCAGCCTCGCGATATTGATCTGGACGCCGACGCTGCCGCTGTTCATGATCTTATACGCCGTAGTGACTTTCTTCACCGTCTCGAACCTCTGGCAGGTGCCGGCCAACGAAGAGGCGCCGGCTGTCCGACGCGGCCGGATCGTAGCGCTGATCGCCGCACTGGGCCTGCTGCCGCTTCAGGCGATCCTGCCCCCGTTGATGGTTGACCGGCTGGGCCTCAACTGGCGCTGGATGTACGCAGTCCAATTCCTGTTCATGCTTCCGGTGCTGGTCATGTGGCTGTTCATGCGCGAGACCGTCCGCTTCCAGGCCGTGGAACAGCAGCGGCAGCAAAGCCACACGAAGCGCAGGTTCACGCTCGGCCTGGGAACTATCGACCGCCGCGACCTGGGCAACATCGCGCTGGCGTCGGCTGTCGTTATCTGCCTACTGCTGTTTATGATTCTCTACCTGTGGTGCGGGTACTTCTTCATCGCGATCAACGGGTTCACACTGACGCAATGGTCGGGGGTGTTCCTGCTCGTGCTGTTCCTGCTGATGACCGGAACGTTCAGCGGAGGCGCGCTGATGGACAGAGTAGGACGGAAACGAGGGTTGATTGTCGGCTGCGCGGGGTGCGGACTCTCGATAGCCGGCGTTGGCTTTCTGCCGCAAACCTTGCAGATTGCGATGGTAGCCCTGACCGGTTTCTTCTTCGGAGTTGCCTCGTCCTGGACGACTGTCTATATTGCTGAGATCTTCCCAACCGAGCGGCGGGCCACTTGCGTCGGCTGGGTGACGACTGTGGGCCGGGTTGCCTACGTGGCCGGGCCAGCTCTGGCCGCCCTGCTGCTGCGCAGTTTCCCCACCATGCAGGGCTTCTGGATCGCAACGAGTTCGGTGATGATCATCCCCATCGCGATCATCGTGCTTGCCAACCCAGTGGAGACTCGCCAGCGCTCGCTTGAGGAAATCTCGGTGACCCGCTGAGTTGCCCTGGAAAGCAGAATGCTCGTCGGCGGATGACCGTTGAGGCCCACCCAGAGCCATCTCTTGACCACGTTCACCTATGGACAACTACGAACCAGCAACAACAGCGCGCTACCAGCAACTCTACGACCGTATGGCGCCCTTCTACGCGACAGGGATGCGGCTGCTGCCTGTCTGGCGGCGCTACACAGAAGCGGTACTACCCTGGCTTGACGAAGCGGCAGCCGCCGGGCCGGTACTGGAGATCGGTCCCGGGCCGGGCGTCCTGCTGACAAAGCTGGCCCTGAGATTCGACGTCGCGGTCGGGCTGGACCTGTCGAGCGGGATGCTGGCACGGTCGCAGCAACGCCTGCATGACGCCGGCCTACCAGCGCGGCTGGTACAGGGCAACGCCGCGACCCTGCCCCTTGCGTCAGGCAGCTTCGCGGCTGTGGTGCTGACCTTCGCCTTCAGCGCGTTTCCCGACGGGCTGGCCGCTATGCAGGAAATCGCGCGCATCTTGCAGCCAGACGGGCTGCTGGTACTGGTGGATGCGGCCGAGCCGGACGATGGCAACGCGGCCGGGATGGCGCTGGCGCGCACGTGGGAACTGTTCGGCGACTTCATGCGCGACGAGGCCGGCCTGATGCGCCAGACCGGCCTCGAGGTCATCGATTGTCACAACTTCGGCGCTTTCCAGAAGCATCCGGTTGACGGTCGGCAAGCGCGGGTCTACGCGTCGTATGTCCCCGCGGTAACGTCGCCGCCCTCGCCCGTCCAGTTGGTGTGGAAGAACTGGCCGCGCGGCCGATCCACCCGCTCGTAGGTGTGCGCGCCGAAGTAGTCGCGCTGCGCCTGGGTCAGGTTGGCCGGCAGACGCTCGCGGCGGTAGCCGTCAAAGAACGCCAGCGCGCTGGACATGGCGGGCACAGGAATGCCCAGCGTCACAGCCTGCGCCACGACGCGCCGCCAGCCGGCCTGCGCAGCTTCCACCGCCGCAGTAAAATAAGGCGCCAGCAGCAGGTTGCTCAGATCGGGATCGCTGTCGTAGGCCTCTTTGATCTTGCCCAGGAACGCCGAGCGGATGATGCAGCCGCCGCGCCACATCAGCGCGATGCCGCCGTAGTTCAGGTTCCAGCCGTACTCAGCCGCAGCGGCGCGCATCAGCATGTAGCCCTGGGCGTAGGAGACGATCTTCGACGCGTAGACGGCCTCTTCCAGGTCGTCGATAAAGGCGGCCTGCTCGCCAGTGAAAGACGACGCCTGGCCATGCAGCACCTGGGACGCCGCGACCCGCTCCTCCTTCAATGCCGACAGGCTGCGGGCAAACACCGCCTCGCCGATCAACGTCAGGGGGATGCCCATGTTCAGGGCGCTTTCGGCGGTCCACTTGCCGGTGCCCTTCTGCCCGGCCGCGTCCAGGATCAGATCCAGCACAGCGCTGCCGTCCTCGTCGCGGTAGGCCAGGATGTCACGCGTGATCTCGATCAGATAGCTTTCCAGCTTGCCGCTGTTCCAGCGTTCCAGGACTGCGCTCATGGCGTCGTTGTCCAGCCCCAGCCCCTCCGTCATCAGGTTGTAAGCTTCGGCGATGATCTGCATATCGCCGTACTCGATGCCATTGTGCACCATCTTGACAAAGTGGCCGGCACCACCTTCGCCCACCCAGTCACAGCAGGGTGCGCCGTTGGGATCGCCCTCCGGCACCTTGGCCGAAATACTTTGAAAGATGTCTTTGACGAACGGCCACGCGGCCGGCGAGCCGCCCGGCATGATGGACGGGCCAAAACGTGCGCCCTCTTCGCCGCCGGAGACGCCGGTGCCGATGAAAAGCAGCCCCTTCGACTCCAGGTATGCGGTGCGGCGGATCGAGTCCTCGTAGTTGGAGTTGCCGCCGTCGATGATGATGTCGCCCGGCTCCAGGTGCGGCAGCAGGGTTTCGATGAAGGCGTCCACCGGCTTGCCAGCCTTGACCATCAGCATCACCCGGCGCGGCCGCTTCAGCAGGCCAATCAACTCCTCGATCGAGTGCGCCCCGACGACGCTGGTCCCGGCTGCGGTGCCCGCCAGGAAATCGTCTACCTTAGAGACAGTGCGGTTGTAGACAGCCACGGTGAAGCCGTGGTCGTTCATGTTCAATACCAGGTTCTGGCCCATGACGGCCAGTCCAATCAAGCCGATGTCGGCGACAGGAACAGTCATTTTTTCTTCCTTCCGTGGGTAGCGAGACTAACGGTCCTTGTTTTCGACTGGTGCTAATGAATTGCCGAGGCAGCTAGTTTGCCGCAAAGCCAGCAATATCAGTCCTGCAGAAGCGCGCCAATCGTACACTCCCCATTTTACACAGGAGACGGAATGCGGGAAACCTGGCCAGCGACCCGGTTTGTAGTAGCGACTTCAGTCGCCTCCGGCCTCCCCAGAGGCAACTGAAGTCGCTACTTCGAACCGGTCATTTTGCGTATACCCAGTCCGTGAAAAGCTGGCCAAGGTCGCAGCCGCAGCGCTGTTCAGCCAGCGTGCGCAGCCCCTTGGTGGTCGCAACGTCCCAGGTGAAGGTCTGGTAGTAGTCGCGCAGGAACGCGGCGAACGCATCCTCGCCCATCTGCTGCGCCAGCGCCTCGAAGAAGAGCGGACCACGGCCATAAACAATGGCGCCGTACGTGCCGGGGTATTCGCCGCCCTCGGAATACGCGGCGACCGGCAGGCCGACCGGGATATCCTCGTCATTAACGCGCGCCCAGCGACTTTCCAGCGACGCTCGGAATCCGTCGTAGCCCTCCTGACCATACTGATCCTGGAAGTAGAGCAGTGTGATGTACTGGGTCAGCGCCTCGTCCAGCCACGGGTCGTCCAACTGGTCGTCGCCCACCACGTTGTAGAACCACTGATGCCCGACCTCGTGGGCGACGGTAGCCTCCAGATACTGCTCGTACTGGCCCTGATAGATGCGGTTGGTCAGCGCCATAATGCCGGGATACTCGACGCCCAACGCGCTGGTGGCCGTGCTCACCAGATCCATTTCAGTGTAAGGATAGGGACCGACGTGGTCTTCGAAGCTGCGCATCGCGGCCGCGGCAATGTCGGCTACTGCCGCGGACCCCAAGCGCAGACTGCGCGGCGCGTAGCTGTTGATCGTCGTCTCGCCCACCTGCTGACTGGTCACCTGATAGGCGTCGCTGGCGGCGAGGTAGAAATCGCGCGCCGGGCCGGCTGCTACGGTGACTGTCTGCTGGCCAGCCGCGCGGCTCTCGTCCATGCTGACGCCACTGGTCACCAGCACCTGCTCGTCGGGCGCGATGAGCACGCGCCAGGTAATAGCTGCTATCAGCGTAGACGACATCGCCTTCGGGAGGAGCAATCTCGACGTTCCATCCCTCGTCGTCGTAGACCGCGATCATCGGATAGAAGTGCGCCAACGCAAGTACATCGTCAAACGAGGCAAATGTGCCGTAGTTGCTGGTCTCCGGGTCAGTCGGCACGACCACGTCGAAATCCATCGCGATGACTGCCTGCTGGCCGGGCTGGAGCGGCTCGGACAGCGGCACGGTCATGACGCTGTCTTCCAGGCTATAGGTTGGCTCGACCGCCTGGCCGTTGACAGTCAGATTACTGACCTCGGTTGACCCGCCGGTCAAGTTGGGAAAGAGGCGAAACACGACGCTGTCCAGCGCGACATCCTCGGTGTTGGTGTAGATCACTTCCTCGCGGCCCTGCACGTTGGTCATGTCACCGCCCAACGTCACATCCAGGTGGTAGACGCTCGCGCCGGGCCGCTGCTCCAGCACAGCTTGCTGACTACTCACCAGACCCGCGGCGAATGGGCTGCGGTCGTCCCAGGATAGATCGAAGATCGTCGATGCTGGCAGGTTGGCGCTGTTGACAGCCAAGTCCGGCGGTTCAGGCGAGACAATCGCAGCCGGCTCAACTGCGACGGCAGTCGTCGGCGCAAGTTGCGGCGTGTCTGTGGCGGCGAGCGCAGTCGTGGGCTGTGCTGCCGGCGGAACGGTGACGGCTGCAGGGTTAGCGGGCGGCTGGCAAGCTGTCAAAGCCAGCAGGGAAATCAAGGTGAGGATGAGGATTTTGGTTTTCATGTTAGTCTCGTTGGTTGACAAAGATTTGCGGGCTTGCTTCCGGCCAACTTGCTTCAGCATGCTTTTGCTTGCCAGACATCGAATTCATTCGGTGGGGTGGTGGCGCCGTCGTACTGTCGACACCTCTCTTTGCCCGCCGCGGCAACGGCGGCTATAATCACACCCATCACAGATCGACCGCACCGGTGGTTCAACATCGGCGCCGCACGCCCTTACTTTACCAGCGCTGGGCTGCGTTGATCTGTGATCCTTCCTTCTATGATCGCAACTCGCCGCCAAATGGCCCGCGCCGCCGGGCTTGTTTCCGTTCTCTTTGCCGTCAGCCGCCTGCTGGGGCTGTTACGCGAGATCATCATTGGCGCGCAGTTCGGCACCGGCGCAACGCTGGACGCCTACCTGGCGGCCTTCCGCCTGCCGGACATGATCTTCTATCTGGTGGCCGGCGGGGCGCTGGCGTCCGCGTTCATTCCAACATTCACCGCCGCGCTGGCCCGCTCGCAGGATCCGCGCCAACTGATCGCCTGGAAGCTGGCCAGCAACGTCGCCAACCTGATGCTGCTGATCACTACCGGTCTGGCTATCGCGGCCGCCATCCTGGCCAAGCCGCTGGTCGAACACATCATCGCGCCCGGCTTCAACGAAACAACAGTCGATCTGACGGTGCGCCTGATGCGCATTATGCTGGTCGGCCCGGTCATCTTCGGGCTGAGCGGCCTGGTGATGGGGATTCTCAACAGCTTCCAGCATTTCCTGTCGCCAGCGCTCGCGCCGGTCATCTACAACCTGGCGATCATCGCCGCGGCTGTGTTCCTGGCCCCGACCATGGGTGTGACGGGGCTGGCTATCGGCGTGGTAGCCGGCTCGCTGGGGCACCTGCTGGTGCAGATACCCGCGCTGCTGCGCCGCAAGCCGCGTTATTTCGCCAGCTTCGGCCTGGACAGCCCCGACGTGCGCGAGGTGCTGCGACTGATGGGGCCGCGCGTGCTGGGGCTGGCGGCCGTGCAGATCAACTTCGTCATCACCGTCAACCTGGCCTCTCGACTGACCGAGGGCAGCATCGCGGCCGTCAACTACGCCTGGCTGATGATGTTGCTGCCGCAGGGCATCATCGCGCAAGGCATCGCGACGGCCGTCTTTCCGACGCTTTCAACGCTGGCGGCGCAGCGACAGATCGACACGCTGCGGCGAACGCTCAACGCGGCGCTGCGTGCAATCCTCTGGCTGACGCTGCCCGCGGCGGCCGGGCTGCTCATCCTGCGCACGTCGCTGATCCAGGTGCTGCTGGAACACGGGCAGTTCACCGCGCGATCGACTCAGATGACCGCCTACGCGCTGGCCTTCTTCTCCTTCGGGCTGGTCGCGCACAGCCTGCTGGAGGTGATCACGCGGGCCTTCTACGCGCTGCACGACACGTGGACGCCGGTCAAGATCGGCCTGCTGGCGATGGTGATCAACGCGACGCTGGGCATCTTGTTGCTCCAGCCGCTGGCGCAAGGCGGCCTGGCGCTGGCCAACACGATCGCAGTAACGGTGGAAACCCTGGCGCTGCTCTGGCTGATCCGGCCGCGCATCGACGGGCTGGGCGGGCGGCGACTGGTCAACACATTGGGCCGCAGCCTGGCCGCGACGCTGGTCATGTCAGCGGCGCTGTTGCTGTTCACCGGCCGCGCTGGCAACCTGGCGGCGCTGCCTACGGTGATTGTCGGGCTGGTGATCGGCGTTGCCGTCTATGGTGTGTTGGCGTTAGCGCTGGGTCGCGAAGAATTCAAACAGCTTCGCCGGCCAAGCTAGCCTGGTCGGGCAACCAGGCGCCACGGCGGCGCTGAGCGCGCGTACGTCGCCACCGACGTTGATGCGCGGTGTTGCCGACACAGCGGCGTCAGCAACCTGCTCGCCCGGCTCGATCCAGAGATCGCGACCGGCGGTCAGGTCGTGGCCGTTCAGCGCCCGGTCGATAGCCAGCGCCTGGCAGAGCTTGCCCGGCCCGTTGGTCAGGTTGTCAATCGGCTGGCCGGCCCGCCGCGCGGCCATCAGGCCAACCCCCTCGTCCGGTTCGATGCCGCGAATCGAAAATCGCCGCCGGAAACCCCTCCCGCTCGGTCACAACGTTCAGACAGAAATACATCCCATAGATGAAATAGACGTAGGCCAGACCGGGCGCGCCATACATTGGGCGGTTGCGGTCAGTCCTGCCGCGGGCCGCGTGGCTGGCCTTATCCTCCTCGCCGACGTAAGCCTCGACTTCTATGATGCGCCCGCCCAAGCGCTGGCCGTCGATACAACGCACCAGTTGCTGCCCCAGCAGAGCGCGCGCGACCTCAAGCGTGGGACGAGCATAGAAAGCCTGCGGAAGCGGGCCGTGCTGACCGCCGGCTGCCGGCAGGAAGATGTACACCTTGTCGCCATCGGTCAGCAGCCAGCGGGCCTCCTCGCCGGCCGTCACCTGGCGCGCATTGACGTAGACGCGATAGGGGTTGACGTGCCCGATGCCGTCGCCGCGAAATGCCGCCTCGAAACCAGGATATTCGCCACTCAGCCGGTGCAGCACATCGGCAACGGTAGCCGGCTCGCTGGCAAACTGCAACGAGACGCGCAGCGCCCCGACAGCGCGTGTAATGGGTTCGCCAAGGCGGACGGTGATTTGCATGGTGAAAACCTGAAAAAGGGGATCGCGGCGGGAGAATCCACCACCAGCCAGCGTTCATTGTAGCACAAGATGAAAGAATTGATAGGCGATGTTAACGGCGGCGTAACGAAATCTTCATAAAGGAATGGTATGCTTTGCTATGAATTGACCGGCTGCGGCGTGAACCTTTCGCCGGACAGCGACATGCAATGGTTCAGACGCTCGGCTATCGAGGGTCAAACAGGCACAGGAAAGGCCTCCCACCCATGACCACTACCGTACTCATCGCACTAGCCCTGCTGACGCTCGTTCTCTGGAGCATGATCCCAACTCCCAAGAGTGACACGACCGGTGTTCGCAACCAGAACAATGACGAAAAGAAACGTTGACACCGCACCACCCCGCGTTGTGACCTGACGCCTGCCACAATGGCAGGCGTTTTCGCGCCCGACAAGTGTTCGGAACCTGCCGCACTTCCAAATCTGATTCCGATGTGCTATCATAGCGAGCGCGTTTGAACAGCAATCAGTAACCAGTTACCAGTAATCGGTAAACAGTGAACAGTCAGAGGTCAAAGGTCAGAGATCAGGGGTCAGCAGTCTGATCACCGATTACCGATTACCATCGACAACAGAAGCCCATACCAAACCCAATGACCGATCTCCTGCTAATACGACATGCCGTCAACGACTGGGTTGGCGACCGGCTGGCCGGGTGGACGCCTGGCGTGCATCTGAACGACAAGGGTCGCGAACAGGCCGCGGCGTTGGCGCGCCGGCTGGCCGGCTGGCCGATCGAAGCGATTTACAGCAGCCCGCTGGAGCGAGCACAGGAAACGGCGCAAGCCGTGGCCGAACCACACGGACTGCCCGTTCAGACCGAAGAGGGCGTCGGCGAGTCGCGCTACGGCGACTGGACCGGCCAGTCGATCAAGGAGTTGGCCAAGACGCCGGAGTGGCAGACGGTGCAGTTCGCGCCCAGCCTGTCCCATTTCCCCGGCGGCGAGGGACTGGCCGAGATGCAGGCGCGCGCGGTGGCAGCCATTGACCAGCTGCGGACGCAACACCCGAAGGGCGTCATCGCCGTTTTTTCGCACGCCGACGTGATCAAGGCCATGGCGGCGCATTACGCCGGGATTCATCTGGACCTGTTCCAGCGGATCGTCATCGACACGGCGTCAGTCACCTGGATACGCTTCACGCCGCACGGGCCGCGCATCATCCGCCTGAATGAAACGGGTTCTCTGGAGCCGCCCAAACCGGAAACCGGTTCCGACGAAAAACCTGACACGCAAGGCAAGACAGAGGAAACAAAGGAAGAATAGCTATGACAACGTACGCGTTTGACTTGAAGCCCTGCGGTCGGCTGGTGGTCGGCACTATTGGTCCGGTAGGCGACCGCACCTTCTATCTGCAAGGCACCCAGGGACGGTCGGTCGTCTCGCTGGTCGTGGAAAAGCAGCAGGCGCTGGCGCTGGCGGCCGGCATCGATGAGCTGATCCAGGAGATCGACGAGAAGTTCCCTCCCGACTATAAGCCGGAAACGCCGCGGTCCGATCTGCAATTGCTTGACCCGATCACGCCGCGTTTCCGGGTTGGCCGGCTGGGCCTGGGCTACGATCCCGACGAGGACCTGATGGTCATTTTCGTGCAGGAGATGGTGTCCGAGGAAGAAGAGGAAACACGCGAGCCGGCGGCCGGGCGTTTCTGGGCCAGCCGCGAGCAGATGGCCGGGCTGAGCGAGCAGGCAAAGCGAGTCGCAGCGTCAGGCCGGCCGATTTGCGCACTGTGCGGCAATCCCATCGACCCGGACGGTCACTTCTGCCCGCCCAGCAACGGCCACGCCTCGACCAAGATCCTGCAATGAAATAGGGTAGCTGAATCGTGACTACTCAGCCTTCACCCGTCACTCCCGCGCAGGGGGGAGTCTGGCGCTCGTGAAGCTTGGACTCCTGCCTCCGCGGGAGTGACGGATGAGTAGCTACCTTCGGCCCGTGAATGCGCCGTGGACGAACAGACCGAGCAAGCCGCCAGCTTCGACGACGTGATGAGCCTCCTGCACAGCGGAGAGATGACTGTGCGCGGCCTGCTGCCGGGCAGCTCCAACTACACCTTTCTGGCCGACATCTGCAACGAGCGCTTCGAGGGCATGGCCGTCTACAAGCCACGCCAAGGGGAGACGCCACTGTGGGATTTCCCGCACGGCACCCTCTTCCAGCGTGAGATGGCCGCGTTTCAGGTCAGCCAGGCGCTGGGATGGGGGTTGGTGCCGCCGACGGTGATGCGCGTCGGCCCCTACGGCAAGGGCGCCGTCCAGTTCTTCGTCGACGCCGATTTCAGCCAACATTACTTCAGCTTCCGCGATGAGACTGAGCTGTTCCCGACTTTGATCGCGCGTTGCGGCATTCGACATCATGATCAACAACGCCGACCGCAAGGGAGGCCACACCCTGCGCGATCACGACGGGCGCGTCTGGGCTATCGACCACGGGGTTTGTTTCCACACGCAACCGAAGTTGCGCACCGTGATCTGGGAGTTCGCCGGCGAGCCGCTCCCCCCTGACATCTGTGACGACCTGGGAAGGTTCGTTGTCAGCATCAATTCGCACGACCTGCTGACCGCCGGGCTGCACGAGACGCTGAGCGAGTCGGAGCTGCGCGCACTGGTTCGCCGCACCGAACGCCTGCTGGCAGCCGGCCAGTTCCCTGAGCCGGATCCCAACCGCCGCTCCTATCCCTGGCCGCTGGTCTGAGCGATGTCCAATGAGACCGCGCCGATTGCGCTGCCGTACATCACACCTGAACTGCCCGGAGTGGGCGGGCGGCTGAAGGCAGAACCGTCCTCGTTCGTCGTCGAGGAAATTCCCGTCTACGAAGCCAGCGGGGAAGGGTCGCATCTCTACGTGTCGTTGACCGCGCGAGGGCTGGACGACGCGCAAGGTGGTCGAGGCGCTGGCCGGCCTTTACGGCATCGACCGGGGTGCGGTCGGCTATGCAGGAATGAAGGATCGCCACGCCCGCTGCACGCAGACTTTTTCCCTGCCCAACCTGCAACCGGAGGATGCGCAGCGAATCCGCGACGCGTTGCCGTTCACCGTCAACTGGGCGCGCTGCCACAGCAACAAGCTGAAGGTCGGCCACCTGCTGGGCAACCGCTTCACCATTACCGTCAGTGAGCTGAACGCCGATCCCGACACAGCGCTGATGAGAGCCGCGGCGATTGCTGACGCGATAGCCGCGCGCGGCGTGCCCAACTTCTTCGGCGCGCAGCGCTTCGGCATCGATGGACAGAACGTGGTGCGCGGGCGGGCAGCATTCCTTGGCAACGGGCCACGCGAGAAGTGGCTGAACCGCCTGCTGATCTCCGCCTATCAGTCGCATCTGTTCAACAGCTACCTGGCGCAGCGCATCGAGCGAGACCTGTTCGACCGGCTGCTGGATGGCGACGTGTGCAAGAAAGCCGATACGGGCGGCATGTTTGAAGTGGCCAACGCGGCTGCCGAGCAGCCACGTTTCGACCGCGGCGAGATCACCTACACCGGCCCGCTTTTCGGCAAGAAGATGTGGGCCCCGGCGCGCGAGGCAGCGACCCTCGAAAACACGATTCTGGCTCAAGCCGAGTTGGGCGAGGAGGAGTTGCGCCGCTGCCGATCCGATGGCTCACGACGGCCGGCGCGCCTCTGGCTGCCGGATATTGCGCTGACAGTTGATATGACGGGATTGCAGGCGACTTTCTCACTGCCAAAAGGGGCGTATGCTACGGTTGTCATGCGCGAGTTCATCAAATCCGCGGATGACATGAACCAGCTACCTGAAGAGGACGAATAAGCCATGAGCGAGACGAGCGAACGGAGAGAACTGAACCGAGAGCGCAAGACCTATACCCTGCCGCTGTTTCCGCTGCGCCTGGTAATGTTTCCGGGCCAGATGCTGCCGCTGCACGTTTTTGAGCCGCGCTACCGCATGATGGTCAACCACTGCATCGCGGAGCGCGAACCGTTCGGCATCGTGCTGATGCGGGACGACATCCCGGATTGGCGGGCCTTCGACGGCGAGGTCGCCCTGCCGCATCAGGTCGGCACCGCGGCGTTTATTCGCCAGGTCGAGCGGCTGGCCGATGGCCGGTTGAACATCGTCACAGTTGGGCTGGATCGCTTTGTGATTCGCCAGTTGCTGTTCGACATGCCGTATCTACAAGCCGAGGTTGAGGAGTTCCCGCTACAGGAAGCGGAGGACGAGGCGCTGGCAGCCAGCGCGGCCAGCCTGCGCCGCCTGTTGAACAGCTACCTCCAGCGGCTGTCAGAGGTCATCGACGCGGAGATCGACGCGGACGACATGCCTGACGAGCCGCAGGAACTAGCGTTCCTGACCGCCAGCACGCTACAGATACCGTGGGATGACAAGCAGAACCTGCTGGCGATTCCCGACCTGCGCGACCTCGTGGCCAGCGAGCTGGAGCTGCTGAGCCGTGAGACGATGCTGCTGGGCTTCATGCACGGCACCGAAGCGCATCTGGATGCCCAGGTTTTCGGCGCGACGGGGATGCTGTATCCTAATTGATGGTCGCCGGCCGAACGAGACGCCCGGTTTCACT
This sequence comes from uncultured Chloroflexia bacterium, assembly GCA_963707275.1. Lineage (GTDB taxonomy): Bacteria > Chloroflexota > Anaerolineae > JAAEKA01 > JAAEKA01 > JACKBK01. Next base: position 107,250 of record CAVPPH010000008.1, on the reverse strand, counting down.
TGCACTGGGCATTTATCCGAGGTAAAATCAGGCGCGTGTATTCAAGACAACTCTTCTGAATCGAGGAGCGACATCCGATGCCCAGTGGTGCGCCGCCGGCGATCTCCCAACCGGGAGTGGTTGCCAGGAGCTTGCCCTTTAGATCGTGTTCCGGCAGCCACCGGCGGAGGCAGTGGTGATACGACCCTTTGGGCTGAGCCATATTCTGACAGTGCGCAAGCTACAGCGCACCGGTGTCTGGCTTGACCTGTTCCACTACCTGTTGCTGCGGCGCAGTGCGCTGGCCACCGCGATGATCGCGCCGGTGCCCTGGGTCGGCACCGGACTTGCCTCGTACGTCTGGGAAGCCGATGGATCTGTTCAGGGGTTCATCCAGATGCTGCGGCGGCCCGGTCGCCAGGAAGCAGACGTCCTGTTTCTGGCGCCGGCAACCGGCGTCCAGCAACAGAGTGCGACCGCCTGGACGAAGCTGGTGAGCTATTGCATTCAGGACGCAGGCCAGCACGACCTGCGCCGCCTGTTTGCCAGCCTGCCAATCGAAAGCGCCGACATCGATCTGTTAACGGCCCTTGGTTTCAGTACCTACAGCAACGAAGATATTTTTGTGCTGAACCGGCCGCGGCGCAGCAACTCGACGCAGCAAGTTGCCGGGCTGCGGCCACGACAGGCGGAAGATGTCTGGTATCTGCGCCGACTGTATGGCATCTACACGCCGATGCCGGTGCAGCATTCGGAAGGGCTCAACGACGGCATGAGTCCGACGGCGCTCTCCCTGGCCTGGTGGGAACTGGCCGACCAGCAAGCATATGTCCTGGTCGAGGGTGGCGACATCGTCGGCGGTGTGCAGCTTGTCAGCGGACGCGGCGGACACTGGCTGTTGCTGCACGGCGATCCGGGCAACGGCCCGCAGATGGCAACGCTGGTGCGCCAGGGCCTGAACGTTGTGTCTGGCAAGCGGCGGCCAGTCTACTGTGCTGTGCGGGATTACCAGGGCGGCCTGCGCGCGACCTTGCAGGACGCCGGTTTTGAGCCGTTTTCCCGCCGGGCGCGGATGGTAAAACACGTGGCCGTGCGCGTCAGAGTGGCTGAGCCTGTCACCGTGCCGGGAATGGTGGCAGAGCGACATGGATAACAAATCAGTCGTTTTCGAGGAAAAAGTAGAACTTGACACAACAGAAGATCACCGATGACCTGGATGTCCTGCTAAACGTATTGCCACCGGACATTTGCCAGGCTCTGCGACAAACAAACCGAGCCGACCAGTTGCTGGAAATCGTCATGGATTTGGGCCGTCTGCCTGAGGCCCGCTTCACTGACAGCGAACTGGTCTTGAGCGACACAGAGGTCAGCGACGCCGACATCGACTTCGTGGTCGAGCGCATCGGCCAGTTCACCTCCGACAACCGCGCCGGCATCGAGCGTACACTGCACCGCATCTCGTGCATCCGCAACCGCCAGGGGCGAATCGTCGGGCTGACCTGCCGCGTCGGCCGCGCGGTCTACGGCGTCATCGACATCCTGGAAGACATCATCGAGTCGGGCCAGAGCATTCTCCTGCTGGGCCGGCCTGGCGTCGGCAAGACGACCCTGCTGCGCGAGGCCGCGCGCGTCCTGGGCGACACGATGCGGGTCGTCATCGTCGATACCTCCAACGAGATCGGCGGCGACGGCGACATCCCGCATCCGGCCATCGGCCGGGCGCGGCGGATGCAGGTCGCCCAGCCCGCGTTCCAGCACGAGGTGATGATCGAGGCGGTGGAGAACCACATGCCGCAGGTGATCATCATCGACGAGATCGGACGCGAGCTGGAAGCGGCCGCGGCGCGCACCATCGCCGAGCGCGGCGTGCAACTGATCGGCACCGCGCACGGCAACACGCTGGAAAACCTGCTGCTCAACCCGACGCTGAGCGACCTGGTGGGCGGCATCGAGAGCGTGACGCTGAGCGACGAGGAGGCCCGCCGCCGCGGCACCCAGAAGTCGGTGCTGGAGCGCAAGGCGCCGCCGACCTTTGACGTGCTGATCGAAATTCAGGATCGCCAGCGCATGGCCGTGCACGGGGATGTCGGTCGCGCCGTGGATGATTTCCTGCGTGGCCGCGAGCTGCGCCCGGAGATTCGCTACCGCGGCGAGGATGGTCAGATCAACATCGAAGCTGCGCCGCCGCGGCCGGGCGCAAAGCGCAACGGACGGCCTGCCAGAGAAGAGCAGATCTATGAAAACGGCGAGAAGGACTTCGCGCCGCAGCCGGCCGAGCAGTCGATGCAACTGAAGCGGATCTACTCCTACGGCGTCGGGTTGAACAAGCTGCGTACGGCTGCCATGCGGCTGGGCGTACCCGCCCAGTTCGTGGACGACGTGCGTCGGGCCGATGTCTTGGTGACGCTGAAAAGCTACTACCGCAAGCGTCCGGCGCCGATTCAGGAGGCGGAAGAGCGTAGCCTGCCGGTCTACGTGCTGCGCTCCAATACCCTGATCCAGATGGAAGGCTTTCTGGCCGATCTGTTCGACATCTCGACCGACCATGAGGATTCGCTGGACACAGCCATGCGCGAGGCGCAGGAGGCGATCCGCCTGATCATGTCTGGCGCGCCGGCGGTCGATCTGAGCCCGCAGCCTTCGTCCGTGCGCCGGCAGCAGCATCAGGCAGCCCGCGTCGCCAACCTCGTCAGCCACAGCCACGGGCGCGATCCACATCGGCACGTGCGCATCCAGAAGACGTAGAACGCGTCTATCAGTTAGTTGCTGCTTTGGCCGGTCTCCTGACCGAGCCAACCCAGAAGCTGTTCATAAACGCGTCCCTAGCTGCCAGACATTCACACATCCCATGTTTATTGCCTTCGAAGGACCGGAGGGAAGCGGCAAAAGCACACAGATTGCGCTGCTGGCCGGCTGGCTGCACGAGCGCGGCCTGGCTGTGCTGACGACCCGCGAGCCGGGCGGCACGGCCATCGGCGACCGGGTGCGCGCGATCCTGCTGGACCATGCCGCCAGCGAGATGTCCCCCGAAGCTGAGGTGTTGCTCTTTTCCGCGGCGCGTGCCCAGCTTGTCAACGAGGTGATCCGCCCACACCTGGAGGCTGGCGGCGTGGTGCTGTGCGATCGCTTCGCCGACTCGACCATGGCGTACCAGGGATATGGTCACCGCCTGCCACTGGACAAGCTGGCCACGATCACAGACTTTGCCACCGGCGGCCTGCGGCCCGCTCTGGTAGCGTATCTGGATATCGACGTGCAGGCCGGGCTGGGCCGCAAGCAGCAGCACGCGCAGGACGACGCTGGCCAGTGGAACCGCATGGAAGCCAAGGCGCTGGCGTTCCACGAGCGCGTACGTGCTGGCTATCTGGCCATGGCAGCAAAGGATCCGTCTCGCTGGTTGATAGTGGACGCCGGCCAGTCGGTTGAGGACGTTCAGGGGTTCTTGCGGTCGCGCGTGGTGGAGATGTTGGCGATCCGTCCATCGGCGATCCGGTGATCGGTGATCGGTTCGGATTCCGTTCACTGATTACCGTTTACCGGTCACAGATCCGCTTCCGCTCCGCCCAGATCAGGCATGGACCGCTCGATTTCTTCGGGGCTTTCGCCCGACTCAAGACGTCCGATTACCTCTGAGAACTCCGGGTCTATGGGTTCGCCCGTTTCTTCGCTCATGCGGCGCATCCAGCGGCCCATGGAGCGGGGATCGTCCTCGTCCAGGTCGCCGAAGGCAGACGGGTCCGCCATGTCGTCCAGGCGGCTTTCCTCCGAGCGCAGCACCGCCACCCGGGAGATCAGCCGGCTAAGTTCTGTCCCGCCGCAGCGTGGGCAGACGGCGACGCCTGTCTCTGCCTCGCTGAAGGTACGCCACCAGACGCTGACGCGGCGGCGGCAATCGGTGCATCGATATTCGTAAATCGGCATTGTGACAACCTCGTTGTATACTGATAGTTGATTATACTGTTTTTCAAGTGACAGTCACTTTCGGCTCCTTCGGCTTCGCTACAGGAGTCTTCGAAAAGTGACTGTCACTTGAATCCGCCAGAAAGGCTCTCCATGAACGTTAGCGCCACCGATGCCCTGCCTTACGAGGTGTTCACACAACCGCGGCCCTTGCTGGTTGTCCTGTCCGGCCCTTCCGGCGTCGGCAAGGATTCGACCATGGCCGGGCTGCGCGCGATGGGCGCCCAGTTCTATCAGGTTGTCACTGCGACCACTCGACCGCAGCGTCCCAGCGAGGTCGACGGCGTCGATTACCACTTCATCAGCATGCAGGAGTTCGCGGAGATGATCGAGGCCCAGGAACTGCTGGAGCACGCGATCGTCTACGGCGACTACAAGGGAATCCCCAAGGCCGAGGTGCGCAAGGGCATGGCAAGCGGCCTGGATGTGGTGCTGCGGGTCGATGTTCAGGGCGTAGAAACCGTTCAGCGCATGGTACCACAGGCGGTAACGATCTTTCTGATCGCATCCTCGGACGAAGAAATGGTGCTCAGACTGCGCGATCGGCGGACTGAGAACGAAGGTATGCTGGCGATGCGCATCGCCACCGCGCGCGAAGAGCTGCGCAGCGTCGCCAGCTTCAAGTACGTCGTCATCAACCGCGACGATGCGCTGGAGGACACGGTGCGCCAGGTAATGGCGATCATGACCGCCGAACGCTGCCGGGTCGACTGGGAGCCGGTGGCCCTGTGACCCCAGAAAGCGCACTGAAAGCAGGCAATTCGTGAACAGCCCCAACCAAGCCCCGCCAGCTCAACGACAGATCGGCATGCAGATTCCGATGAGCAAGCCGCGTGTGACCTATGTGCTGATCGGGATCAATGTCGTGGTTTTTCTGGCCATGACCGCGTATGGCGCGCTCAATGGCCTGGGACTCAACGGCACTCAAAACACCCAGATACTGCTGCTGTTCGGCGCCCAGCAAAACCAACTGGTGGCACGCGGCGATTTCTACCGGCTGTTCACCAGCATGTTCATTCACATTGGCCTTGTTCACCTCGCGTTCAACACCTGGGCGCTCTACGTGATTGGCATGGGACTGGAGCGACTGTACGGCCCGGGGCGCTACCTGGTGATCTACATCCTCAGCGGGCTGGGCGGCAGCCTGGTGTCGTATTGGCTGGCGCCGGCCAACGTCTCAGCGGGCGCCAGCGGAGCAATCTTTGGCCTGATCGGCGCCGAGATCGCCTTCTTCTACCGTCATCGTAAGACCTTCGGCCAGGCGTCACAGCAACAGTTGCGCAGCCTCCTGATGGTGGCCGGCATTAATTTGGTGTTTGGCTTCACCTTCCCCGGCATCAATAACTACGCCCACATCGGCGGCCTGATTTTCGGCGCGGCGCTGGGCTGGGTGCTCGCGCCGCAATATCAAGCCCCCACTGTGTTCCGACCTGACGGCGACAACGCGATCATCATGGAGGACGTGAATCGCCTCAGTCGCCAGTTGCCCGCTATTCTCCTCATTCTCGTAGGTCTGTCCGCGCTGCTCTACGCCGGCACTATGCGTTGGGGATAGTCATCGCAGAGAGCAAGCACACGATGTACGCCGAGGTGGCAGTTCATACGCCCATGGCGCGGCGTCTACAGACCGTCGAGGAGCCTGAGCTGGACACCGGCGAAGGCAACTTGGCCGCGCTGGGGATGACCTTTCACTATGCGGTGCCGACTGATCTTCGCGGTCAGGTGCAGCCTGGCAGCCTGGTGTGGGTGCCCTTCGGCAAGGAGCAGCTTCACGGGGTGACGTTGGCGCTGACAGACACAGTCCCGCCAGGCGTCAGACCGCGCCCCATCATCGACCTGGTGTTGCCAGAGCCCGTCTGCACGGCCGCTCAGCTTGACCTGGCGCGCTGGCTGAGCGCGGTCTGCCTCGCACCGCTGCTGGACTGTCTGCTGCTGATGCTGCCCACCGGCCTGGCGCTGAAGGCTGAGCCGATCTACGAGCTGACAGCGGAGGCGTTGCGCACGCTGGTGCAGGAGCGCCCGGTCAGGCAGTCGCCGCAGCTTGCCTTCACCAGTGAGGAGTTCACCGAAGCGCTGCACCCCGCGAGCTACCTCCCACAGTTCCCCGACCTGAAACCTGAACAGCACATCCTGATCAGCCTGCTGCGCGAGCAGGGTCAGGTTCCCGAGCGCGATCTGACGCGCCACGAGCTGGATCTCAGCCGGCGCAGCATCGTCGATCCGCTGATCGAGCAGGGGCTGGTGGCCCGCCGCCGCCGCATCGTGGACACGCCCATCAAGGCCAAGACTGAGCGCCAGATCACCCTGCTGGTGAACCAGGAGGCCATCGACCGGACACTGCCGACGCTGGGACGCAATTCCAAACAGGCTGACGTGCTGGCATGGCTGGCCGGACGGGACGAGCCAACGACGCTAAAGGATGCCTGCGACGCGGTGGGCTGCTCGCCGTCTCCCGTTCAAAGCCTGGCGCGCCGCGGCTGGGTCGAGATCGACGACGAAAAGATGGTCCGCCTGCTGCTGACACCCGCCGATGTACCCGAACGGCTGATCGAGCTGCGCGGCGGAGAGAAGTATCGCCGCGTCCTGCAGGCGCTGGCGGGCGAGGCCGGCCCGGTCTGGATTGGCTGGCTGTACGCCGAGATCGACACCAACCTGGCCACACTGCGCGATCTGGAAGCGGCCGGGTTGATCAGCCTGGGCGTCGAAGAGGTGTGGCGCGATCCGCTGGCCGGCAAGGAATTCGTGGCCGACAGCGCCCCGCCGCTCACCGAAGATCAGGCGCGCGTGTGGGCAGAAGTCGAGCGCGCGCTTGCCGACGCTGCCCGCCGAATGAATTCGGCGTCTGACAGCGAAAGCAGGCTGAAGCCAGCTCCGCCAATTCTTCCCAGCCTGCTTGCAGCAGGCTTGCCTTTGCCAGACCGTGAATTCATTCACGGGGGCGCTCGCAACGGCGCACCGGTTTCTTTCCTCCTCCACGGCGTCACCGGCAGCGGCAAGACCGAAATCTACCTGCGCGCGATCGCGGCGACGTTGCAGGCCGGCCAACAGGCGATCGCGCTGGTGCCGGAGATCGCGCTGACGCCGCAGACGGTGCGCCGCTTCGCGGCCCGCTTCGGCCAGCGGGTCACCATCTACCACAGCGACCTGACGCCCGGTGAACGCTACGACGTGTGGCGGCGCGCCCGCTCTGGCGCGGTCGATGTGATCGTCGGCACGCGCTCGGCATTGTTTCTTCCCCTGCCGCGCCTCGGCCTGATCATTCTGGACGAAGAGCACGATCCATCCTTTAAGGAGAGCCAGCGCCCGCCGCGCTACCACGCCCGCGAGGCTGCGCTGCAACTGGGCCAGTTGACCGGGTCGGTGGTGATCCTGGGGTCCGCCACACCCTCCATGGAGACGTATCATCGGACGCAGTTGGGTCAGATGCGGCTGCTGGAGATGCCGCGCCGAATCATGGGGCACGCGCGTGCTATCGACGAGCAGCAGCGCCGCTGGCATCTGGAAAAATCGGTCTACCGACCTGTGGAGCCGCAACTGCGCGAAGCGCGCTATACCGACCTGCCACCGGTGCATGTCGTCGATCTGCGCCAGGAGTTGCGAGCCGGCAACCGTTCCATGTTCAGCCGGGCGCTGCACGAGGCCATCGGGCAATCGCTGGCTGCCGGTCAGCAAGCGATCCTCTTTCTCAATCGCCGCGGCACGGCGACGTTCATCATGTGCCGCGACTGCGGGCATGTGCTGACCTGCGAGCACTGTGATGTGCCGCTGACCTATCACGAGGGACGCGGCGGACGGGGCGCTATCGTGTGTCATCACTGCGGCCGGCGGGCCGCCGCGCCAGAGCGCTGCCCGCAATGCGAAAGCCGGCGTATCCGCTACCTGGGCGCGGGCACCGAGAAGGTGTCGGAGCTGGTGAGCACGCTGTGGCCGCAGGCGCGCGTCGTCCGCTGGGATCGCGACGTGACGGGCCGCAAGGACAGCCACGAGGCGATCCTCGACCAGTTCACCCGCCACGAAGCGGACATCATGGTCGGCACGCAGATGATCGCCAAAGGGTTGGACCTGCCACTGGTGACCCTCGTCGGCGTCATCAGCGCGGACGTTGGCCTGTACCTACCCGATTTCCGCGCGGCTGAACGCAGCTTTCAGTTGCTGACCCAGGTGGCAGGGCGCGCCGGGCGCAGCCCGCTGGGCGGTCAGGTGATCATCCAGAGCTACCGGCCTGAACATTACGTGATCCAGGCCGCTCGGCGGCACGATTACCTTGACTTCTACCGCCAGGAGATCAGCTTCCGGCGTCAGCTTGGCTACCCGCCCTTCCGCCGGCTGGCCCGGCTGCTATTCACGCACCAGAGCCGGGAGAAGGTGCAGGAGGAAGCCGGGGCACTGGCACGCGGTTTGAAGTTCGTCATTGCAGAACGCGGGCTGACCGGTGTCGATCTCATCGGGCCTGCGCCCTGTTTCTTCGGGCGAGAGCAAGGCAAGTACCGCTGGCAGATCGTGGTACGGGCAATCGATCCGGCTGGCTTTCTGCGCACCGTCGAGATTCCTCAGGGTTGGCGCGTCGACGTCGATCCGATCAGCCTGTTGTAGCCGACGCTGGCCAATCTGCGGCAAACAAACTCTCCGGCGGGGATAGTCATCCTAAATTGTTGGCAATTCGATCCATGCCACGCGCAAACCACTTGACGTATTAACAGGTTATGGTAGAATGTAGCTGCGGAACTATCGGCTTCTGATCAAAGAAGGAGACATGATCATGAAGCGAACAGTCTTGTTTGGTCTCTTGTTGGCATTAGTCCTGACAGCCGTGCCTATGGCTGTAGCGACTCCTGCCGCCGAAGCTGGGAGCGGCCACTACGGCGGCCAGCAGTGTGTCTATCACACTGTCACGTTCGGCCAGACGCTCTCCGGCATCGCCAGTTACTATGGCGTGAATATGTGGACATTGGCGCAGCGCAATGGGATCTGGGATCCCAACCGCATCTACGCGGGCCAGCGCCTGTTGATCTACTGCTACACGCCAAAGCCGCCGCCGCCACCTCCGCCACCTCCGCCCGCGCATCCGTCTGGGCCGTGTACGCCGGCAGGTTGTTCTGGCTCGGGTCCTTATGTCCCACCGCCAGCTCAACCAGGCGACGGCGCAGCTGCTGGTTGCAGCATCGTGCCTCAGAACGGGTTCGGGACGGTGTGGAATCAAAACGCTGGGGTTCGCCAACAGCTTGGCTGTCCGACAACGCCTGAACAAGGCTTCAACGGCGCCCAGCAGTGGTTCCACAGTGGTTTTGCGGTGGCCAACGACACGAACGGGACCATCTACGTGATGTACAACAACGGAACCTGGCAACAGTTCCAGAACACGTGGGTGCCCGGCGACCCGGTCTACAATCCGGGGCTGTATCCGCCGCCCGGTTGGTGCCAGCCTGAGTACGGCATCGGCAAGATCTGGCGGAATCAGGACAACGTGTCGCAGAAATTGGGCTGGGCCAAGGCTCCTGCCCAGGCGACCGCCGGTTCGACGCAGCAGTATCAAGGCGGAATGATGCTGTGGACGTCAGCTACCGGTGTCTGGGTGCTCTACAACAACGGCACGTTCCAGCACTTCAGCTAACACGTGATCGCCAAGTAGACGACTGAGAACGGGCCGGTTCATGGCGAACCGGCCCGTTTTTCGTTGTGGCCGTGTTGGAACCCTTTGGGTTTCCATTGGCTGCCAGCGATTCGTGCTAAACGAGAGGCGCCGCGTTGACGAGGATGCGCAGTCAGCGATGAAAAGCCCAAAGGGCGCGTCTACAAACAACTTGCCTGTGCCGGCTTGGTCGGCCCCTCCCGGAGTGCAGGCAAAAGACCGATCCAGGCGGCAACTATTTGATAGACAAGTTTTAGGGGGCTGTCGTGCAGAGCGCAAACCACCGGCCACATTCAGATTAACTTGACACTTCCGTTTCCGGGGAGTATGATGGCTGTTAATAACTGCTCATCCGTCATTCCCGCGACGGCGGGAATCCACGCTTCACGAGTACTGAACTTCCGCCTCCGCGGAAGTGATGCACCGGTGGAGGCTGAGTAGTCACGACTGCGAAATGAATTGCTTCAGACGGAGGTAGTCCTATGTTTGGTGCTCGTGGCATCGGCATTCCTGAATTGTTGATCGTGCTGGTGATTGTGGTTCTGATTTTTGGCACCAGCAAGCTCTCTGGCGTTGGCAGCGCGCTGGGCTCCAGCATCCGCGAGTTTCGCAAGGCAGTCAGCGAGGACGACGAGAAGAAGCTTGAGCCTGCTCCTGAAAGCGAAAGCCAGGAAGTTACCAAACCATAATGGTCTGACGCGCACTTCATTCTGATCGGGCACTCACGCCGGCAGGTCGTAAGAACTCTCTGCTGGCGTTTTCATTTGTATCCCCAGAGTATGATTCTCGTCATAGCGGGCCGCAGTAATTTTCGATATACTGAGTAGAGACTGACCCTGCCTGCTCATGTCGTAAGGAAGCTGCTCCTCTGGACGAAGGTTCAATGACCGAGAAATCACTCACCACCGAAGACCGGGCACGCGCTGTTTTCGCAGCGCGCGCCGACCTCTACGTCACCAGTTCAGCACACACCGACCCACAGGTTCTGAGCCGGTTGATCGAGATCGCCCAACCTCAAGCCAGTTGGCGCGTTCTGGACGTTGCCACAGGCGCGGGACACACCGCCTTCGCCTTTGCTCCCTACGTCGAGTTTGTCGTTGCCATCGACCTGACACCGGAAATGCTGGTAAGAGCCGCGCGTCTGGCAGAGGATGCAGATGTCAGCAACGTTCGCTTCAAGCTGGGTAACATCCACGAGCTGCCTTTTGATGACGAGACGTTTGACGACGAGATGTACGACCTGGTGACTTGCCGGCGCGCCGCGCACCATTTCAGCGACATCCAGGAAGCCGTCGATGAAATGGTCCGAATGTTGAAACCGGGCGGCATGTTGCTCATCGACGACCGCAGCGTGCCCGAAGATGACTTCGTAGACAGCGTCATGAACCGCATGGACTGGCTGCATGACGAGTCGCATGTGCGCCAATATCGCGCTAGCGAGTGGCAAGAGATGCTTGAAGCGGCCGGGTGCGCGGTCGTCACATCCGAGATGTACATCAAACACCGGCCCCTGAGTTCCCTCACCGATCGGGTCGCCCCCGAAAACGTCAGCCAAATCAACGGTATCCTGAACAGCCTGTCCACCGAACAGCAAGAGACGCTGGCCCTGGTGGAGATCGACGGCGAGCTGTACTCCAATCACTGGTACATCACGGTCGCCGCGCGCAAAGCCCACACATTAGGCGATCTCCGCGCTTCGACGATCTCTCGTTCTGGCCGGTCACTGACCAGCCAACCTATCGCTCCATCCTTCGCTGACACGGCGCCGCGCGCCGCGCATTTGCGCATTGCCAGTCCTTGCGAAGCATGTTATAATGCCGGCCCAGATTGGCGATGGCAGGCTGGCAGGCCGCCATTTTCCCTCGGTATTCCCCTAGCGCTACATCCCTTCAAGAGGACATTCATGGATATAGATCAACTCACCCAAATGGTCACGTGGCTGGATGAAGAACACCGCCGCGAACGTGGGGAGTTTGCCAAGCTGCAACAACGGATCGAAAGCCAGGCCACCGAAATCGTGGAGCAGGCCCGGCGCGTGCAGGAACTGGAGGGCCAGCTTGCCAGCACACAGGCACAGTTGATACGCTTCAACCAGGTTGACCAGGCCCTGCAACAGCTCAAGAATGAGCTGGTCCTGATGCTACAGCGCCAGGACGAGCAGCACTCCAAAGACCTGCGCGAGAGCGAACGGCTGCGCGCCGGCGAGCGCGAGGCTGCCGCGCGCAACATCGCCGAGGTGCGCAAGGAACTGCCCCGCTTCAGCCGCATCGAAGAAGAGCTGCAGCAGCGCAAGGTGGAGGACCAGCGCCTCACGGAGATCGTGCTCGCGTTGCGCCAGCAGTTGAACGGCATCAACAAGGACATCGACGAGCGCACCCGCACCCTGCCCTTCCTGATGGAGCAGCGCACGCAGGACAACAAGCGCATCGCCCAGTTGCAGCAGGAAACGGTTGAGCTGTTCAAGCGCACCGAGGGATCGTCCGGCAAGTTGCAGCTATTGGAGTCGAATCAGCAGCGCATCGAGCGCGGGCTGACGACCATCCAGCCGATCCCTGCCCAGATTCGCGAGGAAGTGACCAGCTTCGTCGAAGGCCAGAAGCTGAAGGACGCCGAACGCGACCGGCAGATGGCGCGCTGGCACGAGGAGATGGAACAGCAGCGGGTTGGTATCGAAGCGCAGCACAAGAAGCTACAAGAGTTCGATACCCACATCGCCGATGCCAAGCGTGTTGCGATCAGCTTGCAAGGCTTCGAAGAGAGCATTCGCCGCGAGCAGCACCAGATAGCCGAGCTGCAACGGCTGGCCGAGGAACGTCAGCGCAAGGAGCTTGACGACTTCGTAGCCGAGGACGAGAAACGCTGGAAGAAGCAAATTCTGGAATGGGACGGTCGCTGGGCCGAGCAGCAGAAGGTCAACAAAGACTTGGCCGTGCAGTTCCCACCGATCCGCAAGGAAATCGAAGGTACGAAGGCGATTGTGCGCCAGCTTTGGCGACTACAGGAAACCTATGGCACGCAGCGGATGCAGGAAGCGCAGCGCTGGCTGCAAGCCCTTGAGTTGTCGCTGGGCGACATGCCCAAAGAACTGAAGTAGCAGTTCATCGATCTATCGGGGGGTAGCCGAGCGATCGGTCTACCCGAACTTACCGGCGGCCAGAAAGGGGGCCGCCGGGGTGGAAAACGGAGGGACTGATGTCTGGAGATCTTGGACGTCGTGCATTTATTACCGTTCTGGTTATGGCCGGCTGTCTGGCCTTGCTCGCCATCGGCCAGTTGCGCAGCCCGGCGGCTACTGCCGCGCCTGGCAGTCGTTCACCTGATTCACGCAATGTCTTGCCCGCGTTGCAACCGTATCCGGAGGGCGTGACTCTTAACGAGTTCATGCCCGACCCCGCGTCCGACTGGAACGGCAACGGCCAAACGGGCGACGATGATGACGAGTACATCGAGATCTACAACAGCAACGATTTCGAGGTCGATGTCAGCGGTTGGCAACTGGATGATGTGGCTGGCGCGGGATCCAATCCCTTCATCTTGCCCACTGGTAGCGTCATTCCAGAGCATAGCTTCCTGGTCTTCTTCAGCAACCAGACGCAGATTGCGCTCAACAATTCTGGCGGCGATGTCGTTCGTCTGCTACGGCCTGATGGCAGTGTCGCTGACGAGATCAGCTACACAACGACGCAACCGGACCGCGCTCACAGCCGCACCATCGACGGCGCAGGCATCTGGACTACGACATACCCGCCGTCGCCAGGTCAACCTAACCTTCCTCCACCTTCCACGGCCACACCCACGGCCACCGCAACCCCGACCACTGGTCCAACGCCAACTCCATATCCAGACGGCATCACCCTCAACGAGTTTATGCCGCGTCCTGTGACAGATTGGAACGGCAACGGAACAACGGGTGATGCTGACGACGAATACATCGAACTATACAACAGCAACGATTACGAAGTCGATCTTAGCGGTTGGCAGTTGGATGATGTTTCAAACGGTGGGACAACACCGTTTACCTTGCCCCCTGGCAGTATTATCCCTGAGCGGAGCTTCATGGTTTTCTTCAGCAACCAAACGCACATTGGCCTGAACAACAGCAGTCCTGGCGACAGCGTCCGCCTGCTTCATCCCGATGACAGCGTCGCTGACGAGACCAGCTATCCCTCCGCCCAGCAGGACATCCCCTACAGTCGTACAATCGACGGCTCAGGCACGTGGGTTGCAACCTACCCGCCCTCGCCCGGCGCATCCAACCAGCCGCCGCCTACCGACACGCCGACTGTCACGCGTACCGCAACGCGCACACCAACCGCCACGCGCACGGCGACTGCCACGCGCACGGCGACATCTACAGCGACAGTCACCGGCACAGCGACCGAAACCGCCACACCCGCGCCTTCCGTCAACGCCGTCACACTCAACGAATTCATGCCCGACCCGGTGACCGACTGGAACGGCAACGGCCAGACCGGCGACAGCGACGACGAGTACATCGAACTCTTCAACGGCCACGATTTCGCGGTCGATCTCAGCGGCTGGAAACTGGACGATGTAGCGGGCAACAACACCGGACCGTATACATTGCCCGCCGGCAGCACAATCCCGGCCAACGGATTCCTGGTCTTTTTCAGCAACCAGACGCGCCTGTCGCTCAACAACTCCGGCGGCGACAGCGTGCGGCTGCTGCGTCCCGACGGAAGCGAGGTCGAGTCGTATGCCTACACCGCCAACTTCCCCGACCAGGCGTACAGCAAGACCAGCGACGGCGGCGCCTCGTGGACAACAGCCTACCCGCCCTCGCCCGGCAGCGCCAATCTGGCCGGAACGCCTCCCCCCACCGGTACGATAGCCGGCCACGTCTTCGTCGACGCGGACGGTGACGGTATCTACGAGCCGTGGCTGGGCGAGCAGGGACTGGCCGGCGTGCTGGTGATCCTCGACGATTCCAACTCCTACCTGACCAACGCCAGCGGCTGGTACGGCTTCTTCAACGTCGCGCCCGGCCAGCACACGGTCCGCCACGCCCAGCCGGTGCACATGACCAGCACGACCGCGGACACGTATACCGTCACGGTCGAGCCGGGCAGCACCGTCGATGAGCTGAACTTTGGCCAGACTCCCCTGCCGCCCGGCCAGATCCAGTCGCCGGTCGCGCTCAACGAGTTCCTGCCGTCGCCCGCGTCGGACTGGAACGGGGACGGCGTAGCTGACGTCGACGATGAGTGGATCGAGCTCCATAACTCCAGCGACGCACCGGTCGATGTCAGCGGCTGGTGGCTGGACGACGAAGCGGAGAGCGTTCAGCGCGCGCCCGACGGCAGCGCGCCCTACATGCTGCCGGTCGGTTCGGTGATCCCGGCCCGCGGTTTCCTGGTGGTATTCCGCTCAACCAGCGGCGTCGCGCTCAACAACAGCGGTGATGACGTGCGCCTGATCGGCCCGGCTAGCTACGAGGTGGAGACATTCAGCTTCGGCTCGACCGGCTACGACATCTCCTGGAGCAAGACGGCCGACGGCCAGTGGACCGATACCTACGTTCCGTCGCCCGGCGCGGGTAACCAGCCCGGTTCCGCTACCGTCACGCCGACCGCGACCTACACGGCCAGCGCGACGGCCACACCGACGCCAGCCGGCACGCCGACACCGCTGCCCGGCGGCATCAGCCTCAACGAATACCTGCCTGACCCTGCATCTGACTGGGACGGCAACGGCGTCGTCGATGCCGAGGATGAATACGTCGAGATCCACAACGCCAACAGCTTCGCCGTAGATCTGGCGGGCTGGATGCTGGACGATCTGGCGAGCGGCGGCAGCCAACCCTACGTTTTCCCATCCGGCACGACGCTGCCGGGCCAGGGCTTCCTGGTCGTGTTCCGCAGCCAGTCGGGCGTCGCCTTGAACAACAACGGCGACACGGTGCGCCTGCTGGGGCCGGACGGTAGCCTGATCGAAGAGACCAGCTACGACACCAGCGACAACGACCTGGCTTACAGCAAACTGGTCGAGGGCAGCAGCCTGTGGACCGACGTCTACCCGCCGTCGCCCGGCCAGCCCAATCTGCCGGGCGCGACCGCTACGCCGACGCCGCTTCCGACTGTCACACCCACCGGGTCGCCCACGGCGACGCCCACGGCAACCGCAACACCGCCACCGAACTACGGCACAGTGCTGCTCAACGAGTTCATGCCCGACCCTGCCAGTGACTGGAACGGCGACGGCACCGCGGACGCATCCGACGAGTACATCGAACTGTACAACCCCGGACCGATCGCTGTGGATCTCGGTGGCTGGGCGCTGGACGACGAGGACGACGGCGTGGCCGGCGCGCTGTATCTCTACGCGCCGGAGGGCACGCAGCCCTACGTCATCCCCACTGGCACAACCATCCAGCCGGGTGGCTTCCTGCTCTTCTTCCGCAGCGAGACCGGCGTCGCGCTCAACAACGACGGCGACTGGGTGCGCCTGCTACGCCCCGATAGCAGCCCGGTTGAGGCGTTCGAATACACGGGCAGCCGCGACGACGAAGCCTACAGCAAGACAGTCGATGGCGGCGACCAGTGGACGCGCGCCTATCCACCATCCCCCGGCGCCAGCAACATGACCGGCGTGACGCCGACCCCTGTTCCGACGCTGCCGACTCCCTTCCCAACCAGCGTCAGCCTCAACGAGTTCATGCCGGAACCGGCCAGCGACTGGAACGGCGACGGAACAAACGATTCGAACGACGAGTACATCGAACTGTACAACGCGGCCGCCACATCGATAGATCTAAGCGGCTGGTACCTCGACGACACCGACAGCGCGCTGGCCGCGCCCGACCTGACGCGACCCTATCTGATCCCACCGGGCACGACGATCCCGGCGCGTGGCTTCCTGCTCTTCTTCCGCAGCGACACGGGCGTGGCCCTCAACAACGACAGCGCCGACAGCGTGCGGCTGCTGTGGCCGAACGGCACGGAGGTCGAACGCCGCGACTACGTCAACACGGCGCCCGACCGCGCGGTCAGCAAGGAGCAGGAGGGCGGCGCATCGTGGACGGAACTCTATCCGCCCTCGCCCGGCGCACCCAACCTGCCCGGTTTCACCGGCGACGAACAGGTGCGCCTCAACGAGCTGCTGCCCTCGCCGCGCGATGTGGACTGGGACGGCGACGGCCAGGCAAACTACCTCGACGAGTGGATCGAACTGGTCAACTTCGGCAACGCGCCGGTCAACCTGTCCGGCTGGACGCTGACCGATGGACAGCCAGGCGGCGCAGGCCACCGCTACGTTCTGCCATCAGGAACGCACCTCGACCCGGGCGGCCATCTGGTGGTCTACCGCCGTTCCAGCAGCATCGCACTGGACGCAAGCGGCGAGTGGGTCACCTTATTCTTCCCCAACGACCAGATCGCGGACCAGTTCCAATACAACAGTTTCTCTGGCTATGACCAATCGTGGTGCCGCCTGCCCGACGGGACCGGCGCCTGGACAACCGCCTGCCAGGAGACGCCGGGCGCAGCCAACCAGCCAGGATCAGGCGGAACCGGCAGCAGCGGCGGGTCGGGCAGCGGTGTCGGCGATCCACCCTACGACCGTTTCAACTACGACCTGGTGACCATCGCCCACGCGCGCACGCTGCCTGACGACATGAAGGTGACGCTGGAGGGACAGGTGACCGTGCTGCCCGACATCTTCGACGACCAGGAGATCTACATGGAGGATGCCACGGGCGGAATGCTGGTCTACCTGCGCTCGGGCGAGTGGCCGCCGCTGAGCGAAGGGCAGTGGGTGCGCGTCAACGGCTGGCTGGACACGTTCAACGGCGAGAAAGAGATCAAGCTGACGCGCATCGACGACATCAAGACGATGGGTGCTGCGCCGCCGCCCACGCCCGCGCCGATCCGCACCGGCGACGTGGGCGAGGCGACCGAAGGCATCCTGGCCCAGATCAGCGGCGCGATCACCGGCTTCTACGGCGACACCACCTTCTACCTCGACGACGGCAGCGGCGAGGCCAGGATCACCGTCAAGCAGTACACCGGCTTCCGCCGTCCCTACGTCAACCATCGGCGACATCTGGACCGTGATTGGCATCGTCAGCCAGAACGACGACGAAGCGCCCTACGACAGCGACTACCGCATCCTGCCGCGCACGCCGGAGGACATCTATCAGGGCCGGCCGACCGGATCATCCGCCGCAACCACGCGCACGTCCGCCGCAGACGACTCCACGAGCTTTGCCGCTGGCGACGCACCCTGGAACGTCACGCCCATCTTCCTGCCGGTGACCGGCGCCGACAACATCCTGTCCGCGCCGCCGTCGCGATCCGTCGCCGCCGTCGCGTTGGCGCTGTTGATCTTGCTGGCTAGCGTCGCGCTGAGAAAGCGCCATCAAACCGCGGAGTGAAATAACCGCGGATCAGGAGAATTCGCGGATTGTTTGTGATCTGCGTTTCCTCTCAACACCTGCACTGCGCGCAGGCGCAAGTGTCCGCGGTTCTGTTCCCACCATTCCGTCTGCATCGGAGACGACCATGCGCTGTTTACACCACCATCGATGAGAATGTCACTGCGAGGCGGCGGCCGCCGAAGCAGTCTCTCCGGCTGAGAAGAAAGATTGCTTCGCCGCCGCGGCTCGCAATGACGATGACTTGCGACCTTTGATTTCAGGGTACGAACTCCACGTCAGGCAACGTGAGCACGTAATTGCTCGTCTGTGATCCCGCCTGCGCAACAATGACGAACAGTCGAAGAACAGGAAATCAGAAGCCCGGCTCGAAACAAGGCTGGGCTTTCCTGTTTTCAGCGCGCCGCCTGACCAGTTTGACACGTCTTCCTTCCGTCGTTACACTGCGATCATGCGTTTCTCCAGTTTCCCGCACCCCTTGCTATCGTGCGAACAAACACGACCCGGCCTGCATGTAATGGTCGGGCACAAAGGACAGTAGACACCCGTGCCTCCCGATGTAGCGACCACCGCTGAGCCGGCCTCCGGGCCACGCACGCGCAGCGCTGGCAAAACCTACGGTGTTAGCACCGAGGAACTGATCAGGCGTCACCAGGCTGGCCAGCCCGCAGCCTTCGATGCGCTGTTCGAACGCTACAAGGATTATGTCTACCGCGTGGCCTACATGACGCTGCGCAACAGCGACGACTCTGAAGAAGCGACGCAAGAAACCTTCATGGACGTGCTGCGAGGCTTGCAAAACTACGACGTGGACGGCGCGGCCCGCTTCGAAACCTGGCTCTACCGGGTCACAGTCAACCGCTGCAAGACCCGGCTGCGACGCAAGCGTCTGCCGTCGGCCGACTGGGACGAGCTGGAAGAGAAGCTGGAACGCATGCCCGCCGAGTCGGAAGCGGTCGATGTCAGCCTGGCCGGCCATGTGGATGGCAGCCCGGAAGGCGTCACGTTGAAACAGGAAGAGAAGGCTCGCCTGTGGACCGCCGTCAACCAGCTCAACGACGTCCATCGCGACGTGGTTCTGCTGCGCTACGGGCAGGAGTTTTCGTACGAAGAGATTGCCGAGGCGTTGAGCATCAACGTGGGAACCGTCAAGTCCCGCCTGTTCAACGCCCACAAAAAATTGCAGGAGATCATCACCGAACAATCGCCTGACCTGGCCGGCAGCCGGTCGATCACCACATTGATGCTGCTGTTGCTGCTTGGGTAGGGTGAATCCTATGACGCACCTTGATGCACAACTTCTGGCTTACCTTGACGGTGAGCTAAGCCCGGCGGAGACGCAAGCCGCCGAGGCGCATTTGACCCAGTGTCCAGCCTGCCGTGCATCGCTGGCTGAGCTGCGCGCGCTGCGGTCGGGACTGACCGACATCGTGCCGCAAGCCTACGAGAGCGTAGCGCTTTCGGCAGCCGCCACCGAGCGCATCCGCAGCACGTTGGCGGCTGAACGGGCGCGCGGCCAACGCTCCGGGCAGAGCGCCTGGGCGGGCCTGCTCGGCCTGCTGCGGCCAGTCAGCAAGGCCGCCATTCCGCTGATGACGCTGATGTTCGTCGTGCTGGCGGTCAACGTGGCGCGCCTGCCCGTGCAGAGCGGCGCGCAGCAGACCATCGTGCTGGGCCAGGATACGCTGGCGCCCGGCAGCCAGGCCGCGCTGCGCGTCGTGGTCAACGACCAGACCAGCAACCAGCCGGTGGCCAACGCTAACGTCAACGTGCGGCTACGGCAGGCCGGGCTGGCCAAGACGGTCTACAGCGGCAGCACCGACGCCACCGGCTCCGCGCCGGTCAGCTTCGCAGGTGCCCGCGGACTGGCAGGGCGCGGCCGAGCTGGTGGTCGAGACCGACAGCGCGCTGGGCGACGACGAAGTGGTCGCGCCGGTGCTGCTGGCGCGCGACTACCGGCTGCTGCTGAGCAGCGACAAGCCGGTCTACCAGCCGGGCGAGACGCTGCACATGCGCACGCTGGCGCTGGGTCGCGTCGACGACAAGCCCGCGGCGGGTGCTGTCACCCGCTTCGAAGTGTTGGACCCCAGCGGCGCGCTGCTGTTGAGCGAGGAACATCAGACTTCTGACTTTGGCATCGCCGCGACCGACTTCGTGTTGCCCGACGATGCGCCCTTCGGCGCGTATCAGGTGCACGCGACGCTCGACAACACCGTGTCCGAGCTGACCGTCACGCTGGGCGAAGCGCCGCTGCCCAACTACCGCGTCGACGTGGCGGCCGATGCGCCGTATTATCTGCCGGGCGATCTGGTCACCGGCCAGGTCAGCGCGGGCTACTTCTTTGGCAAGCCGGTGGCCAGACGCGGCGGTGGAGCTGCGCCTGCTGGGCAACAGGCTGGGCGCAGACCCGGCCGCCGGCGACCAGCGCCTCTTCGTGCGCGAGCTGACCGGCCAGACCGACGCGGCCGGCAATTTCTCCTTCCAGTTCGAGCTGCCGGAGCTGGGCGCGGACGCGTTCAACGAGCAGGGCGTGCTGGAACTGGCGCTGGAAGCTACCGTCACCGACGCGACCGGCGACGCCCAGTTTGGCTGGCAGACGCTTTCGCATGGCGCGCCAGCCGATCCTGATCGACGTGGTGCCGGAGGGCGGCACGCTGCGCACCGGCGTCGAGAACATCCTCTACGTGCTCACCAGCTACCCCGACGGCGCGCCGGCTGCGACTGCGCTGCAAGTTGAAATCGGGTCGGGCGCGGTCATCGAGGAAGCCAGCAACGACTACGGGCTGGCCGAGGTGCGCTACACGCCCCGCGCCGGCGACGTGGGCGAGCGGCTGGTGCAGGTCACCGCGCTGGACACGTCCGGCCACGCCGGGCTCGGTCATCGTCGAGCTGCCGCTGGACGAGGCGCAGGAAACGCTGCTGCTGCGCACCGACCGGGCGATCTATCAGGTCGGCGACACGGTCGCGCTGGAGGCAGTGGCCAGCGGCACGGGCAACGCGGTCTACGTCGATGTTATCAAGGGCGGCCAGACGCTGCTGACCCAGTCGGCGCTGGTGAAGGATGGTCGTGCGACGCTGGCGCTGGATCTGACGCCTGAGCTGGCCGGCACGCTGGAGATCAACGCCTACCAGGTAACCGGCGACGGCGAGGTGCTGCGCGACACCCGCGTGGCCGTTGTGGACGCGCCGGAGGATATCCAGGTCGCCATCGCCGCGGGTCAGGACGAGTATCGTCCCGGTGAGGATGCAAGTGTCTCCATTGAGACGACCCGCAACGGCGAGCCGATCGAGGCGGCCGTCGGCGTGTCGGTGGTCAACGAAGCGGTCTTTGCCCAGCGACCTTACCAACCCGGCTTTGCCCGCAGCTATTTCATTCTCGACCAGGCGCTGCAAAGCGAAGGGGTCAGCCTGCCCGACGCACCCCTGTCTGCTACGCTGGACAGCCAATCGCGCCAGGACTTGCAGGAAGCGCAACAACTGACGGCCAAGGCAAGCTGGGCGCTCTATCAGGGGCAGGACTACAGCCTGAACGCGCAGTCGGTGGACGAAACCAGCCGCGTCGGCGTCAACTCACAGCGGGCCGAGGCGTTCAGCCTGCTCAGCCTGCTGATCAGCCTGACGCTGATCCTGGTGTCGATCCTGATCGTCGTTCATCGTCGTGCGCGGGCTGCGACGCACCGGCGTGCTGGGCACAGCGGCCGGCCGCCTGCTGCTGACGCTGTTGGTGCTGGCGGTGGTGGGCGCGGCGCTGCTGATCGGGACGCAGCGGATTATCGACCTGCTGACGCCGGAAAACACCGGGCTGTTGCTGGCGCTGACCGGCGCGGCCTGGCTGGCGCTGCTGGCCGGCGTCCTGTACTACGGCTGGCGCAGCCGCGATCAGCGGGCGCAGTATGTGGCGTTGCTGCTGCTGGGCTACGCGGTATTGCTGGCGCTGCTGGCGTTCGCCGCGGGGCAAGGCGCGACGCTCAATCCGGTCTGGATCATCGCGCTGGCGGTCGGTTTTGGTGTGCTGCTGGCTGCGCTGCTGCTGTTTGGCTGGGGACTGCGCACCGAGGGCGCCCGTACGGCCGGCGCGGCAGTGCTGCTGCTGGGGCTGTTGATCATGCCGCTGGTGGTGGCGCTCAACGCGGTCGACATGAACGGGTCCGAGATCATCCAAAAGATCACCGGGCCGACGGTCTACGGCTTGAACGGCGGCCTGCTGACCGGCTGCGCGTCCGCGCCGCAGTCGGCGCAGGAGCAGGCTGCTCCGGCCGCAGCGCCTGAAGCCGAACTGCAAGCCCTCTCTGAAACCAGCGCGTTGTCAGACGCGCCGGCGGCCCAAGAGATTCCCGAGGTCGCAACCGTGGCAGAAATGGCGGCCGAGTCTGCTGCCGAGCCTTTGGCTGAGAATGCGGCCGCGGCCGGTGCGCCGGCGGATGCTGTGACCGAAAAGTTAATCGAAGCAGCAACTGAGATAGCCGCGCCTGAAGCAACCCTTGAGGTCGCGTCTGAACTGGAGCAGCCGGCAGACGCGGCAGCAGTCGCCCCGGAACCACCGACTGAGACGCCGACGCTGGCTGAGGAGGCCGAGCGCGCCGCGGACGAGGAGATCGCCGCGTTTGCGCTGGCTGCGCCTGCTTCGGAGATCACCACGACCGTCGTGCTGTCGGAAAGCCTCGCGCTGACCGCTACGACGGTGTTGACCACGGCGATCACGCCGACACGCCGACCGCAACGGCCACCGCCACGCTCACGCCCACGCTGGCCGCCGACGAACAGGTGACGGCCCTTGGGCGGCAACCGGCCGCGACCGTGAAAGCGGCAGAGGCCACACGGGAAAGCGACGGCGCATCCAGCGAGGACGCAACGCCGGCGGTCAACCTGCGCCAGGCTGACACGACGCGCACGGCAACTGCCACTGCAACGCGCAGCGCAACTCCGTCGCCAACCAGTACCGCAACCGCGACGCCAACGCCGGAACCAACCGACACGCCGCTGCCGGAACCGACTGCGACGCCAGAGCCGACAGTCGCTCCGCCGCCTGTGGACACCGCGACGCCCGCGCCAACCGACACGCCACCTGAGCCGACTGCGACGCCGGAGCCAATCGCTACAAGCGCGCCGGCGACGACCGAGTCTGCACCGACAGTCGAACCATTGTTCGTGCGCAAGGCGGCCCCGACGACGATGCCGCTGGAGGCGCTGCCGATCATCCGCGAACGGTTCCCGCAAACGCTCTACTGGAACCCGCAGGCGCTCACCGATGCGAACGGCCGCGTGCAGTTGACCGTTCCCACCGGCGACGCGATCACCACCTGGCGCATCACGGCGCTGGCAGTGGACCGCAACGGGAAGCTAGGCAGCGCGACCGCGCCGCTGAAGGTGTTCCAATCGCTGTTCATCGCGCCCAGTCTGCCGGCAACCATGGCAGTTGGCGAGGATGCCCTTGGCCAGGTACAGATCTTCAACTACAGCGACCGCCCGCTGACTGTGACGATGGCTACCCAGCCCAGCGCCGGACTGCGAGCCGGGGTAACCGACCTGCCGATCACCGTGCCCGCGAACGAAGTCGTAGCGGTGGCAGTGCGGGTGACAGCGCTGACGTCAGGCGCGCAAGCGGTGACCTTCACCGCAAACAGCGACGGCGTGCAGGATGCCGCGGTGGCGCGGATAGCGGTCGAGTAGGCCCGTGATCGGAGGAAACATTCACTTGTCGCTCTCGCGAAAGGGGGAGTGACGGTACGATGCAGGCTGAACTCCGTAAACAAAGAAGCCACAAATGTCACTGCGAGGCGGCGGCCGCCGGAGCAACTGCTTCGGCTGAGTAGAGAGATTGCTTCGCCACAGACGGCTGCCCAGAAACTCTCCCGGAAAGATCCTTCGCTGACGTTTCGAGATCGTGTCGGTCGTGTGCTCGATCCGGTCACGGCGCAGCGCCAGTGACAGTGACGGTGGTGGAGTTTCTCGCCAGGCGTATGCCGCCATGCGGCATCGGAAACTCGCAATGACACTTGGAACTAAGTTTACAATGTACTGAAAGTCTCGGCAGCGAAGCACGTCGAATCAACAGCGCCACCCGACGGGTGGCGCTGTTCTGTTTCATGGTAACGGCGTTTACGCAACTGCGTAGCGCCAAACACCGTGGCTGTCAGTTTCCAGCGTCACTTTGCCCTCCCCTTCGAGCACATCCAGGTGGCCGACCACCTCGGAGACTGCCAGGAAGGTGTCGTTGGTGCCCATGCGTGGCAGCAGACCCTGCGCCAGTTGCCACACCGTCTCGCTGCCGCCGGCCAAAAGTTCCACCAGCCGCGCCAGGCGCCGTTGATGGAAGGCAAACCGATGCTCGATCAGCCCACTCGTGTCAACAACGGCTTCGCCATGGCCGGTCAGTGTAAGCGCGACATCGATGGCCGCGACCCGGCGCAGCGATTGCCAGTAGTCGATCAGCGGCCGGCGGCGCACGGTCTCGCCCAGCGGCGGAGCGCTGACGATTGCGTTGGAACTGATGTGCGCCAACAGGTGGTCGTTGCCGATCAATACGCATGAGGCCGGCTCGTAGAAACAGATGAGGTCGGCAGCGTGGCCGGGGCAGTAGTGAACCTGCCAGTCAGCGCCAGCCATGGCCAGCGTCGCTCCATCCTCAAGCAGGCCGCTGAGCTGGACAGGCCGCTGAAAGTGGTCGTATGATCGCAACGACCTGCCAGTACGCGTCACCAGGTCTTCCGGCACGCCGGCCGACCGGAGCAGGTCATAGCCGAAACATTCCCGCAGCGAGCGCGACTCGGGCCAATCCTCCAGGACCGGCTGCGCCAGGGAGTGCGCCAGAACCTCTGCACCGCTGGCCGCTGCGATCCTGTGCGCCAGACCGTAGTGATCGACGTGACTGTGGGTGATGACGATCCGCTCAACGTCAGACAGCGCGTAGCCCAGTTCAGACAGGCCAGCTTGCAGCGCCGCCAGGGAGTCTTCGGTGTCCACGCCAGCATCGATCAGGGTCAGTGGATCGCCTTCTGCCAGGTAGGTATGCACCGGCCCGACGGCGAACGGTGTGGGCAAAGTGATGCGGTGCAACAGCGGAACGCGGTCCGCCAAACCGGCGAATTCAGACATCGTGCCTCACGCGGCCAGCACTCACGCTTCCTGGCTCTTGATGAGGACTTTCCACGTGCCGCGCTGCACGACCTTATCTGCCTGGTTCAGTACCTGGAGTTTGAAAGTGACGTAGCCACCACCCAGGCGGGGCATCGGCTTCAACTCCTCGACCGAGGCAGTGACGTGGACCGTATCGCCGATCTGGACAGCCGCGCGAAACTCCCAGGTCAGCCCCATGAATCCCAGCACGGTGCCGGTCATGAATCCCAACCGCTCGGCCAGACCGCTGGCGATGGACAGTACCAGCAGGCCGTGGGCAATGCGCCCGCCGTAGGGGCTCTCGCCCGCGGTTACAGCGTCGGTGTGCAGCGGATTCCAGTCGCCACTCAATGCAGCGAAATTGACGACGTCGGTCTCGGTGACGGTCCGTCCCTGGGTGGTGATGGTCGCGCCAGGCTCGTACTCCTCGAAATACAGCCCGCGCATGGTGACCAGGTTTTTCATGAGCTACTCCTTGAAGATGTGATCGAAGGAATTGTACCGGGGTTGGTGGGCTTTGCCAAACACCCGGATACGCTTGAGTTCGTAGTAGACGCTTCAGTACACTGTAAACGAAGGAACCACGAATGTCTTTGCGAGGCTTGGCGAAGCAATCTCTCCGATGGCTCAGAAAGATTGCTTCGCCAAGCCTCGCAACCTTGGCGCCGCCCGCCAGGGCAGGTGTGACACTTGAGAACTTGGTTTGCGAAGTACTCAGCGCCCAATACGAACTCAGCAGCAATAAAAACAGGCCCAGGATTTGATCCTGGGCCTGTTGCGGTTCAAGGGCCTCAAGTAACTTTCGAGCTGCGATCCGTTTCGGGCCGGCTGCTGTAATCAGCGTGGGCAACCATAATGCCCTGATTTCCAGGCTGTTGCCTTGGGCCCGTGCTCTCGTTCGCCCTTACAGGGCTCCCTCTGCGGCAAACTCGTGCAGTGCTCTACGATTTCTCGGGGCTCCTCGCTCCTCACCTTGTGAGTTCTCTCTGGACGAGTAGGAGGTTCCCATCTGCTTACGTTCATTCGACGATCCTGTTCGGTGTCGGGTTTTCCCCGTCCGAGGTGATCGTCGTCGGTACGATCTGCGGTTTCGTCTGTTAAAGTACTCACTCGGCTGACTTAATTATAGCACGGCGTGGGATCACCGTCAATCCCCAATTACGTCCAATCCGCCAAGTTTAAGGTTCACGGGACGCGCGAAATACGCGGCCGCAGCAGCCAGACTGCCAGCAGAATCAGCGCACCGCCCAGCAGTTGCCCGGCGCTCAGCGTCTCGCCCAGAACGACATATGCCAACAATGCTGCCAGCACCGGCTCCAGCGTCGCGACCAAACTGGCCACGCTGACCGGCACGGTGCGCACACCCGCAGCATAGGCGACCGATGCGCCGACGGTCGGTCCCAACGTCAGCGCCAGCAGCCAGAGGACCGTCTGCGGAGTCATCGTCACACTGGGCAGCGCCAGCGGTGGCTGCACAGCCAGCAGCGCAACCGCGCCCACCAGCATCCCGTAGCATTGCAGCGTCCACGGATTGGTGTGGCGCACGCCGACCTTGTTGAACACGCTCCACAACCCGTAAGTCAGACCGGCCACCAACCCCCAGAGGACGCCGGCAGCGTTGAGTCGCAGCGCGCCGATCCTGAACACCTGCGCGACCAGCGCCGCACCGATCAGCGTCAGCAGCAATGCGGACATGTGTCTGCGAGTCAGTGGCTCGCCCAGAAAACGCCAGGCGATCAGCGCAACCCAGGCCGGCGCCGTGTAAAGCAAGACGGCCGCCACAGCTACACCTGCCGAGAGAATGGCGTTGACATAGCTGGCGTAAAACAGCGCTATGCCCAAGACTCCGTAGAGCAACACGACCCGCAGCGCGCGCCGGTTGATCCGCAGCCAGTCGCGCCGCAGGATGAAAAGGCCGGCCAGCAGTAGCAGCCCACCCAACCCGGCGCGCAACGCCGCCACCGTCATCGCAGCCAGTCCGCTGTCCCTGGCCAGGACAGTGTAGATCACACCAAGCGTAGCCCAGAGGCTGGCAGCCAGCAGAACAAGCAGGTAGCCGCGCAACGCCCCGGCAGAGGGCTGAGAGTTCTGGAGTTCATGGGGCAGTCAGCGACTATTGTACGCCGCGGCGCGGCAGGCTGTCCACCTGAACGTGTGACACACGTTGCTTGTAGCGGGCGGCATCTTGCGCGATAATGAACGCATAAACTCCCGCACGACCGTATTTGGAAGTGCCAGGCATTCGCAGGAGGCAGGAAGATGATCCGCGTATCGGCAGTTAACGAGTCAAACGCCGAAGTTGCATGGCGTGTGCATGATTTGATGGACGAAGAGCAGGGGTTGCGCACGACAACCGCCGACATCGAGATCTTGGGCGGCGACCAGGCGCTCACATTGGTGGGCCGCGTCCGCACAGAATCGCTCTATGATATGGCCGACCATTTGGCGCGCAAGGCGGCCGGCTCATGGAGCGTGGACAACCGGTTGATCGACGACGAGCGTCTCACCATGCAGGTATCGACCAGAATCGGAACGGATCCGCGTACCGTGCAGGCTGGCGTGCGCATTGACGTATTCTTTGGCGTCGTGCGGGTGACAGGCAGCCTGCACGGACAACAGGAACGGGAGGCAGTGCTAGAGCTAGCAGCCAAAGTGCCTGGCGTTGTCCGCGTTGAGGACATGACCTCTATTGAGCGCTAGCACACTGCTTTACAAGGCAACACCCGGCGAAATCTCCTTCTCTGCCACATCTAACACAACGCTAATCCTCCTCAAACGTTCATCTAACACTGTCGGGTTATCATGAAGCTGTAACGACGGCGATGCGTGCTGTCAAACAACAGTAAACAGATCGGTAGACAAGAAACCAGTGAACGACAAAAGGAGATACACCATGACCAAGGTAATCACCCGTTGGGAACCAATGCGCGATTTTGTAACCCTGCGCGACGCGATGGATCGTCTGTTCGAGGAGAGCTACGTGCAGCCAAGCTGGACGGCTCTGGCCCGCAGGCCCGGTGAGGCAGACAACGCCTGGCGGCTCCCGGTTGATATCTACACGACTCCTGAGGAAGTCGTGATTGTCGCCGCCGTGCCTGGCATCAAGCCGGAGGATGTGGAGATCACCTTCGAGGGCGACACGCTGACCATCAAGGGCGAGTTCCCCGGCGCGCTGGAGAACGTCGAGTATCTGGTGCGGGAGCGCCGCCACGGCAGCTTCGTCCGCACCGTGACCTTCAACGTCCCCGTGAACGCCGACGCCATCGAGGCCACTTTCGAGCACGGCGTGCTGACGATCGTGGCGCCGAAGATCGAGGAGATCAAACCCAAGACCATCAAGGTGCTGGCGAAGTAAGTGACCATGGACCTGACAAAGCAGGGCGGCAATGCGCCGTCCTGCTTTTTGCGTCTACCCGTTGGCTTGATTTTTGTGATTGGTGGCGGTATACTTTGCGCCGACCAGGACTGAGGAATCTGAAGCTATGCCGATCTACGAATACCAATGCGACAGTTGCGGCGTTCATTTTGAGCGCCGCCAATCCTATTCCGACACAAGTACGCCAAGCTGTCCCAACGGCCACGCCGTAGTGCACCGCGTGTATAGTGTGCCCCGAGTCGTGTTCAAAGGATCAGGCTGGTACGTGAACGACAGTCGCAAGTCTGGCGCGAAGAGTAGTTCCGACTAGACAATCCCAGGCGCGTAGTATGGGTTCGTAGCAGCGACTTCAGTCGCTCTCGACCCGCCGGAAGCGACTGAAGTCGTCACTACGAACTGTCGCTAACACAAGAGAGGCCCCATCGTGATGGGGCCTCTCTTGTGTTCCAGTCCGCGAGAGTCGCGGCTGGTATTGCGCCAGCAAGTCGTATTAATCACCCACGTTGCCAACCGGCTCCTGTGCGTCCTGATCGCTCTCCACAACGCGGCCGTCGGCGACGTGATAACAGCGGGCCGCCGAGCGAAACACCGGAGTGAAATCGTTCCAGTCAGTCGTGGTGACAATCGCCTGCTCGACCCCTCCCAGCGCATCCAGCAGCATACCGCGCCGGCTGCTGTCCAGCTCCGACATCACGTCGTCCAGCAGCAGCAACGGCGGTGCACCCAGAGTCCGGCGCATGATGGCCACCTCTGCCAGCTTGACCGCCAGCGCGGCTGTGCGCTGCTGGCCGCGACTGCCAAAGGTGCGCAGATTACGTCCCTGAGCGACGAACCCGACGTCGTCGCGATGCGGTCCGACCAACGACATCCCGGCCGCAACCTCTCTGGAACGACCGCGTAGCAACGCCTTTTCAAACACCGCTGCAATCTCCTGCTGGTCGTGAGTCATGAATACCGACGCCGACTCGGCGAACCAGTCGTTGTCTTCGGCAAACGCAGTCTCGACGCCGTTCTCCTGGTCGTTGGAAAGACCGTCGACGCTGGCAAGGTACTGAACGTGCAGCCGCTCCCTGCCCTCGGTCAGCGCCTGCTGGCGCAGGTTGGCCTCGGCCTCCAGGTCAGCCAGAAAGGCTGCCCGGCGAGCCATCAACAGGCTGCCATGATCCACCAATTGCTCATCCCAGAAGGCCAGTTGCTCGCGGCTGCCACCCCGTTCGCGCAGCGACTTGAGCAGCGCGTTCCGCTGCTGCAACACCTTGTTGTAGGCGCTCAGCGACCGGCAGTAGTCGCCGTACATCTGGCAGAGCGCGATATCCAGGTAGCGGCGGCGAACGCTGGGCGAGCCGGAGATCAGCTCGATGTCCTGCGGCAGAAACAACACCGTGGGCATCTGACCGACCAGATCGATGGCGCGCTTGCTGACGCCGTTGATCCGCACCTCCTTGCGCAGTTGCGGGCTGCCGGAGGCGCTCTCGCCGATCTGCATCAGCGTGATCTCGACTCGCTGCTTGCGACCGCCAAAGTTCAGGTCACCGACGAGGCGGGCAAAGGGCAGCGGCTCCTCCCACGCCAGCCAGTTGACCAGCTCGCGCTCAACCGATGCCAACAGCGAACGAGAGGTCGAGAGGAATGCCATCGCCTCCAGAAAGCTGGTCTTGCCCTGTGCGTTTTCGCCCTGCAACAGGGTGATGCCGGGCGCGAGATCGATCTCCAGCCGGCTGTAGTTGCGGAAGTTGGTCAGCGAAAGGTGAGCCAGGTACACGGCAACAGGTGGTGTGACTAAAACCGCCAGGCTTGAACGACCTGGCGGTTGAGGGAATCGGGGCGGTGGCAGGTTAGCGGTTGAGGTGCATCGGCATGACCACGCAGGTAAACTCGTCCGGACCGACGCCGACCGGCCGAACCACGCCCGGCGCGCTGGCTCTGGTCGTCTCCAGCGTGATCTGCGGCTTGTCCACCACGTTGAGCAGGTCGATCATGTAGCGCCCGTTGAAGGCGATCTCGGCCTCCGGCCCCTCGACCGCTACGTCGAGATTGGCCAGGTTGTCGCCCGCCTCGGTCGACTGCGATGTCATGGTGAGGGTGCCAGGTGCGCCGTTGACGCCCGGAGCGATCTGGAAGCGCACCATGTTGTTGCTGTCGCGTGCGAACAGTGTGGCCAGCTTCAGCGCCCGCAGCAATGGCTGGGTATCGATGACCGTGCGGGTAGCGTGAGTCTTGGGAATAATCGTCTCGTAGTTGGGGAAGTTGGCATCGATCAACTGCGTCACCAGCGCGACCTCGGGCATGGAGAACAGCACCTGGTTGCGCTCCTCGATCACGCTGACGGATCACGATCTGCTCGCCGTCGGAGGGCAACAGGCCGATGATGCGGCTCACTTCCTGCAGCGCGCGCGGCAGGGATGATGACCTGCACCGGCGCGCCCGTGTCCTTGCCAAGGTCCACGCTGCGCACGGACAGGCGGAAGCCATCGGTGGCCGCCATGGTCATCCGTCCCTTCTCCAGGCGGGTGCTGACGCCGGTCAGCGTAGGCCGGCTTTCGTCGGTTGCGGCAGCAAACACCACCTGGTTGATCATCTGGCGGAATGCGGCCGCGTCGAGCACGGCGACGTGTTCCTCCGAAACGTTGGGGAAGATCGGAAACTCCGCGGCATCGATCCCTTTGAGGTTGGTGTCGTAGCGTGCACACTTAAGGTTCAGCATCTGTGTGCGCACGACATAGTCCATGTCGATGCGTTCGGCGGCAGTTGGCTGACGAAGTCGCTCAACAGGCGAGCCGGCACGGTGACCGCGCCGTCATCCTCGATCATCGCGCCGATCCAGCAGGTGATGCCGATCTCCAGATTCGTGGCGGCCAGCCGCAGACGTCCCTCATCGGTGGCCAGCAGGATATTGCCCAACACAGGCATGGTGCTGCGAGGCATCACAGCCCGACCAACGATCGACATGCCCCGGCTCAGGTTCTCTTGCAAACAGGATACGCGCACGGAACGACCTCCAACTAGGATTGAAACCAATGTAATTATAGCGAACGAAATGAAGCAGGCAAAGTATACCATCGGTACAGCAAATCTGCCAGAAGTCGCAAAAGACAACGAGCAGGCAGCGTCGAGCCGAAGTGTTGTCGAATTCACTCCAGCCAGAGTACAATGGGCGCGCTATGAAAACGGCCCTGGTGCACGACTGGCTCAACCAGATCGGCGGCGCGGAGAACGTGCTGGAGACGATGGTGGATCTGTTCCCGGTTCGCCGGTCTACACCAGCATGTATGGCCCCGATCTGATGCCCGCCAGCTATCGCTCGTGGGACATCCGCACCAGCTACATGCAGCGGCTGCCAGGCGTGACGACGCACCATCAGGCCTATCTGCCCTTCTACCCGATGGCGTTCGAGCGGTTTCGACTTCAGCGGCTACGACCTGGTGCTGAGCAACAAGTCCGGCTTCTGCCACGGCGTCATCACGCCGCCGGAGACGTTGCACATCTGCTATTGCCTGACGCCGACCCGCTTCCTGTGGATGTACGACGCGTATCGGCAGCGGGAGGGGCTGGGCCAGTTGCGCAACCGCGCGCTGCAGCCGGTACTGACACGGCTGCGCCGCTGGGATCGCATGGCTGCCGACCGCGTCGATCATTTCGTCGCCATCAGCACGGAGATCCAGCGGCGCATCAAACGCTACTACCAGCACGACAGCGTGATCATCTACCCGCCGGTGGATGTGGAGCGTTTCATGCCCGTCCGACCGCCAGCCGGGCGACTACTACCTGGCCGGCGGTCGGCTGATCCCCTACAAGCGGGTCGACCTGGCCGTGCAGGCGTTCAACCAACTCGGTCTGCCGCTGCTGATCTACGGCGATGGGCGCGACCGGGCAAGCCTGCAAGCGCTGGCCGGACCGAACGTCACCTTTCTGGGACGGGTCTCGTCCGAGCGGCTGATCGACCTCTATCAGCACTGCCGCGCCTTTGTCTTTCCCGGCCTGGAGGACTTCGGCATCGCGCCGCTGGAGGCGCAGGCCGCGGGCCGGCCGGTGATCGCCTATGGCGGCGGCGGCGCGCTGGACACGATCATCGACGGCGAGACCGGCGTGCTGTTCGCTGAGCAGACCGTGCAGTCGCTGATCGACGCGGTGCGTCGCTGCGAGACTGCACAGTTCAGCCCGGCCGCCTGCCGGCGCAACGCCGAGCGCTTTTCGCTGGATCGCTTCCGGCGTGAGCTGATGAACTTCGTGCGAAACCAAATACGTGCAACACCGCAGCAGAACTGCATGGAACTACGACAATACTGGGCAGTGATTCGCCGTTGGTGGTGGATTCCCGTGCTGACCGTGGTGCTGGTGGCCGTGCTGACGCTGGTCACGCAGCGCGCCCTGGCAGACCAGCCCGCCGGCCTACGTGACATCCCTGAGCTTCAGCGTCGGCGTGCAACCCGTGAATCCGGGCGACGGCGAAGAGAACTACTACACCGCGCTGGCCAGTGAGTATCTGATCGACGACCTGTCCGAGGTGGTGCGCGGCAGCGAGTTTGCGACGGCGGTCAGTGAACGGCTGGCGAGCCAGGGCATCGCCGTGCCGCCCGGCGCGCTGCAGGGATCGACCCAGGCCGGCAAGCTGCACCGCATCCTGAACGTCGGCATCACCTGGGGTAACCCGGACGAGCTGACGGCCATCGGCGACGCAGTCGCTGCCACGCTGGAGGAGTCGGCGCCCGATTTCATGCCGCGTCTGTTCGCCCAGAACGGCGCCGCCTATCTGGTCAACCGCGGCGGCGTGGCAGCAGATCGGCCCCAGCCTGCGCGACCGGCTGGAGCTGCCGCTGCGGCTGCTGATCGCCCTGGCCGCCGGCATCGCGCTGGCGTTCCTGGCCGACTACCTGGACAATCGTGTCCGCGGCCGCGAGGATGTGGAGAAACTGGGGTTGACCGTGGTGGGTGAAATACCGAAGCAGTAGACTGTTTACCCTGTCTATGGCTGTCGCCCGCGTGGCGTACGAATGCGGCCGGCTGCTAAATCACGGTTACATGGAGAGTGTGTGATGGAGATTAGCGACTATCT
The DNA here is from genome assembly GCA_963707275.1 of uncultured Chloroflexia bacterium. Classification (GTDB taxonomy): domain Bacteria; phylum Chloroflexota; class Anaerolineae; order JAAEKA01; family JAAEKA01; genus JACKBK01. The sequence continues at coordinate 73,745 of CAVPPH010000008.1, read as the reverse complement.
GAATATCCTGCGCAAGCGTGGCTGGATTATCATCGTGGTGGCCCTGCTGGCTGCGGGCGCAGCATTTGCGATCAGCCAGGTGCAGACGCCGACCTACAAAGCCAAGGCCACGGTCAGCGTGGTGCCGGCGCGCCCAGACTGGGGGCTGGGCATGACCGCCAAGGACCTGCTGCGCAACTTCGCAGTCAACATCAAAACCCACAAGACCGCACGCCAGGTGATCGACCGCGCCCAGCTCGACATGTCCACCTACGACCTGCTGTCCAAAGTCGAGGTCAACCCGGTAGGCGACCAGTTCCTGATCGAGATCTCGGCTGAGGACCAGGAGCCGGAGGTGGCCAAAACGATCTCGCTGGCCTTTGCCAACGAGTTCGTAGACGAACGCAACGCCTACTACCAGCAGCAGGACAAGGCGGACCGCATCGAGGTCAAGCTGGTGGACGACCTGATCGACGCGCCCGCTGTTCAAGCCAAAGCCTGCGCTGAACGCGATGGCCGGGCTGGTGCTGGGCGTATTGCTGGGACTGCTGCTGGTCTTCGGGCTAGAATGGCTGGAGGCGGATATCCTGCGCACGCCGGAGTCGGTGGAGCGCACGCTGGGCCTGCCTGTCATGGGCGCGATCCCGGCTGATGGAGGCTCACCGGCGCGTGCCAGCAAGCGCGGCGTCAACCGGCGGGAACACCCTCCACGGTCCAGTCGTAGATGGAGAAAACAATGGTAAACCAACTTATCACCCTGACCGACCCCCGCTCGCCGGCGGCTGAAGCCTATCGCTCGCTGTATATCAACCTATCCTTCTCCAGCCAGGAGCGGCCGATCCGCTCGCTGCTGGTCACCTCGCCCGGCCCGGACGAAGGCAAGTCGATCACCCTGGCCAACCTGGCCGTGGTGGCCGCGCAGATGGGCCAGCAGGTTGATCCTGGTGGATTGCGACCTGCGCCAGCCGCAGCAGCACGAGCTGTTCAGCCTGCGCAACGACGCCGGGGTCGCCACGGTCGTCGCCGCCAAGGGAGAGATCGCTGGCGCGCTGCAGGCTGTGACGGACGTGCCCGGCCTGCAGGTGCTGACCAGCGGCCCCGTGCCCGCCAGCCCGACGCAGGTGCTGGCCTCGCGCCGCATGGAGACGCTGCTGACCGAGCTGGTCGAGAGCAGGCCGATCTGGTGCTGCTGGACGCGCCGCCTGTCGTGGCCGTCTCCGACGCCTCGGTGCTGGCGACCAAGGTCGATGGCGTGCTGCTGGTGCTCAAAGCTGGCCAGACCAAGCGCGACTATGCTCGCCGGGCCAAAGAGACGCTGGAAAAGGTCAATGCCCACGTCATCGGCGCGGTGCTGAACAATGTGGCAGCTGATGCCGTGTTGCAGGGATATTACAAGTAGCGGCAAGTCAGAGGTCAGAGGTCAGAAGGCGGATGGTGGATAGCTGACCGCTGATGCAAATGGCAGGCAGCAGATTGCAAACAAACAAGGATAGAAAGCACTTATGAAGGGTTTGATTCTGAGCGGCGGCAAGGGATCGCGCCTGTATCCGCTGACCTACACCAGCGCCAAGCAGCTGGTGCCGGTGGCCAACAAGCCGGTGCTGTTTCGGGTCATCGAGGCGATCCGCGATGCGGGCATCACCGACATCGGCATCGTGGTCGGCGTGGACGACAACGCCCGCCAGATGCGCGAGGCGGTGGGGCGCGGCGGGCGCTGGGGCGTCAACATGACCTTCATCCCCCAGGAGGCGCCGCTGGGGCTGGCGCACGCGGTCAAGATCAGCCAGGATTTTCTGGGCGACGATCGCTTCGTCATGTTCCTGGGCGACAACGTGATCCAGGGCGGCATCAGCGACCTGATCCGCCAGTTCGAGCACAGCGACTGGAACAGCCAGATCGTGCTGACACGCGGTCGAGCAGCCTGAGCAGTACGGCGTGGCCGAGCTAGACGACGACGGCGCGATCGTCCGACTGGTCGAGAAGCCCAAGGAGCCGCCCAGCGATCTGGCCCTGGTCGGCATCTACATGTTCGACCACCACGTCTTCGAAGCGGTGCAACGCCATCAAGCCTTCCTGGCGCGGCGAGCTGGAGATCACCGACGCGATCCAGTGGCTGGTGGACAAGGGCTACGCGGTCCATCCGTACGTCCACCGCGGCTGGTGGATCGACACCGGCGCGCCCGATCGACATGCTGGATGCCAACGACAAGGTGCTGGAGGAGCTGGATCACGAGATCCAGGGCTTCGTGGACAAGGACTCGCAGGTCAGCGACAACGTCACCGTGGAACAGGGCGCCGAAATCATCAACAGCGTCGATCCGCGGGCCGGCCATCATCGGCGAGGGCACGCGCATCGTCAACTCCTACGTCGGGCCCTTCACCTCGATCTACCACCACTGCCTGATCGAGGACAGCGAGATCGAGCACTGCATCGTGCTGGAACACTCCAGGATCGTGGATCTGCCGGTGCGCATCGCCGACAGCCTGATCGGACGCAATGTCGAGATTGGCCGGTCACCCTACAAGCCCAAGGCCTACAAGCTGACGCTGGGGGACCACAGCAAGGTCGGGCATCCTGTAGGAGGCTGCCTTGCCCACTTCGCTTGCCTGGCTCTGGCCGCAGGGATTCTGCACAGCGATCAAGCTCTGGTATGTCCGCTCGGATGGCGCCCGCTTTGAAGCGGTCGGTCTGACCCCGGCGTACACCCTATGCCATCTCGCCGCATACCTGTCGAGGCGCAGGCGGAACGCGCCGCCCAGGCCTGGTGGCCGAGTTGGCGCGAAAGCTGGGACGCCTGCCGGACGCGTTCGCCTGGTGGCCGGTCTTCGAGCCGGGCCCTTACTTCGACCTCTACTCAGCCCAGATCCACGGCTTCTGCCGCGTGGAGGAGACGCAGTCGGTGGTGCGGGTGCGCATCTACGCCGACCTGCTGCTGCCAGCGTTCCGCCGCGCCGAACGCTATTTCGTCGAGACCTTTCTGCCAGCGTATCATGCGGCTGCGGGCGTCGCCCCGGACGATGCGTTTGCCCGTAACCTGACGGACCATGCCATCCCTGGCATGATCGATCGTGCTGCGACGACGCGGAGCTGGCTGTCGAGGGAACGCTGGCGCGGCTGGAGCGATCGAGCTCGACGTGCTGGCGCTGCTGGGCGGCCTGGAGGAACGCATTCAGCACCGGCCGCCTCCGGGCACACGGCTGGCGCCGCGGCTGCCAGTGGCAGTTGCAACGAATGCCGCGCGAGATGCCAACCCTGACGCTGGACATGCCATGTTCAGCGGCCCTGAAGCGACGCCCCTTCGGCCGCGATGCCTGGCTGCACGTGCCAGCAACACAGGACGTGCCGCCAGAGCTGGCCAAATCAACGATTGACCAGACAGGAGTGATTCGACCGATGCAGAATATCATGGTCACCGGCGGTGCCGGCTTTATCGGCTCCAATTTCGTGCGCTACATGCTGAACCGTTATCCCGACTACCGAATCCTGGTCTACGACAAGCTAACCTATGCCGGTAACCTGGATAACCTGCTGGACGTGCACGAGCGACCCGCGCTACGCCTTCGTCCACGGCGACATCTGCGACGCGGCCGCGGTGGACCGAGGCACATGCTGGAGCACGCGATCGACACCATCGTCAACTTCGCCGCCGCGACCCATGTGGACCGCTCGCTGATGGAGCCGGATGAGTTTCTCAAGACCGACGTCACCGGCACCTATGTGCTGCTGGAAGCGGCCCGCAAGCACAAGATCGAGCGCTATCACCAGATCAGCACCGACGAAGTCTACGGCCAGGTGCTGGAGGGCCGGTCGACCGAGGAGGACAAGCTGCACACCCGCAGCCCCTACTCGGCCAGCAAGGCCGCCGGCGACCTGATGTGCATCGCCTATTTCACCAGTTTCGACGTGCCGGTGACCATCACCCGCGGCTCCAACAACGTCGGGCCATACCAGTACCCGGAGAAGGTGGTGCCGCTGTTCGTCACCAACGCCATCGACGACAAGCCGCTGCCGCATTTACGGCGACGGCCGGCAGATGCGCGACTATCAGTACGTGCTCGACCACTGCGAGGGCATCGATGTCGTGCTGCACCACGGCGAGCTGGGCGAGATCTACAACGTCGGCACCGGCAGCGAGATGCACAACATCGACATGGCGCACCTGATCCTCGACACGACTGGGCAAGCCGCGCAGCCTGATCCAGCCGGTGCAGGACCGACCGGGCCACGACCGCCGCTATGCGCTGGATGTGCAGCAAGCTGGAGGCGCTGGGCTGGGAAAGCCGCCACACCTGCGCCGAGGCCGATCGAGCGCACGGTGCGCTGGTACGCCGAGAACGAGTGGTGGTGGCGCAAGATCAAGAGCGGCCAGCACTACCAGGAATACTACCGCCAGCAGTACGAAGGACGCGAAGTAGCCGCGAACGACTAAGGGTGCGTCTGTTTCTTACGACGCGTCTACAACAACGATTCTGTGTTGGCTCTGTCAGGAGACCGGCCAGAACAGGGTGAGCTATTCTCAAGGAAGGCGCCGGGACGAGCTGCGCCCGACACCCCGATGGATGAAAAGAGAGGAGCACTGACGGCTCACCTGCCATGGTGTCACTGCGAGACGGCGGCCGCCGAAGCAGTCTCTCTGGTGAAGCCGAGAGATTGCTTCGCCGCAGACGGCTCGCAACCCTGGCGCCGCCCACCAGGGCAGGTGTGACAGTGCAGCGCTACTTTCAAAGCAGACGTGTTTTGATATCGGTTATCCTGGCGAGCCAGCGTGGAACTACCAATTGAAAAACCTGCATGTGCGTTACAGGTGCACGTGTCAGTGTCTGGCACAACGGAAGTGTGCTGAAACAAGCTCGCTATCAACAAGGACGATGGAATGCATTCAGATCTGGAAAAAGAAATGACTAGCGAGATCGGACTAAAAGAACCGCCGATCTATCAGTTTACAAAGCCGTTTCAGGAGTTCTTCAAGGTCGAGTCGTCCAGCGGCATCATCCTGATGGTAGTGACGGCCGTTGCCTTGCTGCTGGCAAACTCACCCTGGGCGGCTGACTACTTCCATCTGCTGGAAACTTATATCACAATCGCGTTTGGTCAGTTCGAAATCTCACTGAGCCTGCTGCACTGGATCAACGATGGTCTGATGGCGGTCTTCTTCTTCCTGGTGGGTCTGGAGATCAAACGTGAGATCCTGATCGGCGAGCTGTCTTCGCGGCGCAAGGCAGCGCTGCCCATCGCGGCGGCCATCGGCGGCATGCTGTTTCCCGCGCTTATCTACTCGGCGTTCAGCTTCGGCGGGCCAGGAGCGGCTGGATGGGGCATTCCCATGGCCACCGACATCGCGTTCGCGCTGGGCGTGCTGGCGCTGCTGGGCAGCCGGGCGCCTATCTCCCTCAAGATATTCCTGACCGCGCTGGCCATTGTCGATGACCTGGGCGCGGTGCTGGTGATTGCGGTCTTCTACACCGATCAGATCGCCTGGGCGTGGCTGGCTATCGGCATTCTCGTCTTCCTGGGGATGCTCCTGTTGAACCGTCTCGGCGTGCGCAGCCCGGTGGCCTATGGGCTGGCGGGAATCGTGCTCTGGTTCGCGTTCCTGGAATCGGGCGTCCATGCCACCATCGCCGGCGTGCTAGCCGCCATGACCATTCCCGCAACCGCGCGCATCAACACCCGGGAGTTCGTCACCTGGGGCCGACGGGCATTGGACGAATTCGAGGCGTGCTGCGACGCTGATGATGAGAGCATTCAGCAGCCCACCACCCCGGAACAGCGCGGCTTGCTGCAAGCGATCGAAACAGCCATTCATCACGTCGAAGCGCCCTTGCAGCGCCTGGAACATTCTCTAGAGAAACCGGTCGCCTACACGATCATGCCCATCTTTGCGCTGGCCAACGCTGGCGTGCCGTTCATCGGCAGCCTGATCGATACGATCCTCAACCCGGTGGGCATGGGTATCATCTTCGGCCTGGTGTTCGGCAAGCAGCTTGGCATCATGCTATTTTCGTGGGTGGCCGTGCGCGCGGGCGTGGCCGATCTGCCGGAGGGCGTGACCTGGCGCCATATCTGGGGTGCAAGCTGGCTCGCCGGCATCGGCTTCACCATGGCGCTGTTCATCGACAGCCTGGCCTTCGACGGCGACCCGGCATTGCTGAACTCAGCCAAGGTTGCCATTCTGGTGGCGTCGTTGATCTCTGGCGTCGTTGGCTACCTGATCCTGCGCAGCACCGCGCCGGTCGACGAGGCATCCCCAGTGCAGACCCGCCCGGTTCAGACAGCGGCGGCCAAAGGGTAGGCCGGCCGGCTACTGGCCGGTGTCAGACGAGGCCGCTTCAGCCAGTTCGGCCAAGTCATCGCGCGCCGCGCGCGCCATAGGGATGCCGCGGCGGTAGGCGGCTGAGGCCATGGCGTGAGAGGTGGCAGGCCCTGCCAGCAGCAAGAACAGGATCAGAACCAGCCCCTTGCCCAGCCCCAGCGGCGTCCACACCACTGCGGCCAGCAGTAGGAACACCACCCCGAACACCCCCACCTTGCCGGTAGCGTGCATCCGCGTGTACACGTCGGGCATACGAATGTAGCCCAGCACGCCGAGAGCTGAAAAGGCTGTGCCGACAACGACGGCGATAACGGCGATGGTCTGCAAGATTGGTTCCATGATTGCCTCGTTTCCCTTCTTTCCCTTTCCTCTCCCTAAAACATCTGCTCGTCGGCGATGTACTTGGCCAGCGCAATGGTGCTGATAAAGCCCAGCGCGGCCAGACCCAACGCGACGTCGATGTAGATGCTGTCACGGTAGATCAGCGCCACGATCACCAGGATCGCCAGGGTGATGGTGCCAACTAGATCAGCGCCGATCAGCCGATCGACGATGTTGTCGCCGCGCCATACCCGCCACAGCGACACCCCCATCAACACGATGTACACCGTCAACGCGGCGTACAACACCACTTTCAGTACATCGGACATAACCTAACCTCGACACTTCTTGTTGTAACCAGACGGCTCGACTAGGACAGCATTTTTGACAGCATCTCCTCGCGCTGCCTCTGCGCCTCTGCCACATAGGTCGTTGCTTCGCTGCACTCCAGCGTGTGGGTGTACATCACACCGTCACGGCCAATCTCGACCACCATCTCACCGGGCGAAAGAGTGATGGCGTCGGCGCTGAGGGCGGTCGCCAGCTCCGAGTTGGCGCCGGAGGGAATGGCGATGATGCCGGGCTGGATAGGCAGCCGCGGGTCCAGCGTGATACGCGCCACCTGAAGCCCGCCCTTCACAACGTCCACCATGACAACCAGCGCGTAGCGCAACGTCGCCCACAGCGCCGCGGGCAGCCGGCGGGCGTCAACGCGCCGTGGTTCAGGGTGCAGCAGCCAGGTCAGCCCCACGGCAACAATCAACCCGACCACCAGATTGCTGGGCTGCAGGTTGCCGGTCAACGCCAGATACACTGCCCACAGCCCGACGATCATCCATGCCTGCACAGCCAGGCCTCCTTTCGTCGCATATCACCCACCCAGCACGGCAGTGATGTAGCCGGCCGGATCGCCGAGCCACTGGCTGACGGCCAGGGCCAGGCTTACCAGCGGCTCCGCCCACAGACCCAGCGCCACCACCGCCACGATCAACAACAGCGGGGCAAGCAGGCGGTCGCCGGTGGGTTTGACCTTGGGAGCGTCGCCAGTGACAATATCCACGTTGGTAACCGGCTGCCACCAGATGCGCATGAAGGCGCGCATGACGTACACCAGGGTGAGGATGCTGGCGACGCCCAGCAGCGCCAGCGACACCCACTCTTCGGCCTGAATGCCGCTCTGGAAGAGCGTCATCTTGCTGATGAAACCGTTGGTGGGCGGGATGCCCGCCAGCGCCAGCCCGCCGATGAAGAAGAGCGCGCCGGTGGCCGGCATGTATTTGCCCAACCCTTGCACCACCTCGAACGAGGCTGTCTTGATCGGCGCCCGGCTGGCGACCTGGCCGGCCAGCATCAGCATCGCGGCCTTGATCAGGCTGTGGTTGAAGGCGAAGATCAGCGCGGCCGCCAACGCCAGCGGCGTGCCCCAGCCGATGGCCACCAGGATAAAGCCGACCTGCGCCAGGGTGGAATAGGCCAGCATACGCTTGGCGTTGTGCGTGCCGATCGCGCCCAGCCCGCCGTACACTATCCCGATCAGGCCGAGAGCCACCAACAGCGCGCGGATGGCCGGCGATTGATCGACGAACAGCAGGGTGGTCATGCGCAGAAAGCCGTACACGCCCAGCTTGACCACCACCGACGAGAGCATCGCGCTGACCGCGGTCGGCGCGGCGGTGTGGAAGTCAGGCTGCCAGAAGTGGAAGGGGAATATGGCGCTCTTGACCATGAAGGTCACCAGCAGGAAGGCAATGGCCACCGGAACAAGCGGCATCCCCGGATTAGCGGCAATACGCACGGCCAGATCAGCCATGTTCAGCGTGCCGTATGAGACGTAAAGGACACCGACGGCCAGCAACAGGCTGGCCGAGGCGATCAGGCTGGTGTAGAAATACTTCAGCGCAGCCTCGACGCCGAATGCGTCGTCCGAGGAAGCGGTCAGGATCGCGCCGGAGAAGACCAGCAATTCGGCGAAGACGAACAGGTTGAACAGGTCGCCGGTCAGAATCGCGCCGGTCAGCCCGGTGCCCATGGTGAGGAACAGCGGGTAGAACGCCGGGTAGCTGACCACCTTGTCCTTGCTGCCCATCGCGTAGACGATGCCCAGAGTCAACACCAACTGGCACATGAACACCATGAAGGCCGACAGCATGTCGCCGACGAAAGTGATGCCGAACGGCGCCGGCCAGCCGCCCGACTGGTAAACCACCGGTTGCCCACTGCGCCACACCTCCGCCAGCAGCAGTGCGCTGCATGCCAGCGCGATGATCATCACCCCCAGCGCCCAGCCCGCCTGCACGCGCGGATAGCGCCGCAGCAACAGCGCCACCGCCGCGCCGATCAGCGGGATGATGATGGGAAGAAGAGACCAGTTGTGATGTCATCGTTTAGCGTCTTGTCCGACAGAAGACAGAGGTCAGGGGTCAGAAGTCAGAAGTCAGGATGATGTAAGCCGTCAACGCCGTGTCAGCCTGTCCAGTCCGGCCTACGGCCTCCGGGATACTTCGCTATCACCCTGTCAGTTCTTCAACCCTGTCAGCTCGTCCATGTCGCTGGTCTTGTAGCGCGCCGACACGACGTAGAGCATCGACAGCACGAACGCCAGCGCACCCATGCTGATCACGATGGCTGTCAACACCAGCGCCTGCGGCAACGCATCGCTGCGCTGGCCGGTAGCGGTGGTGTAGGCCGCCGCGACGCCATCGTAGGCGCCTGTGCTCAACAGAAACAGGTTGATGGCGTTGCCCAGCAGGATCAAGCCAATGGCCGAGCGGATCACGTTGCGCCGCAGAAGCTGGAAAACGGCGATGCCAAACAGCGCGCCGACGGCGATTGCAGTTAGTAGTTCCATAGTTTGTTAGTTCGTTGGTTCGTTAGTTTGTTGGTTCGCTAGTTTTCATCGCGCTGATCTGTGAGTGGGTTGATACGACGTTGCGGCCGCACTGAGACACCACCGCACTACCACACTACCGCACGAAGCCACTACCGCACTAATCCCCAGGATGTCCCAGGGTGTCGATCATGTAGGTCGCGCTGCCGAGAACGGTCAGGCAGATCGCAACCTCGAACAGAAACGCCGTGCTGAAGTAAAAGCCTTCCGGCAAGGGCAGACCGATCAGTTCGCCGAAGTTCACCGATCCCAGCATGCTGCCGGTCATCAGGGCGGCAATGGCTCCGGTAATCAATGCCAGCAACAGTCCGGCGCCGATAAACTGGCGCGGCTTGAGCCAGGTCAGTCGCGCTTTGGTGCCTTCGTAGCCAAACACGACGTACCAGAAACCAACCGCCAGACTGATGATCACGCCGGCGGTGAAGCCGTCGCCTGGCTGGTCGTGGCCGTACATCATGTGGATGATGCCAATGATCATCGCCAGCGGCAGGACGGCATAGGCCAGGGCGTGGATCAGCGGCGACGTCTCCTGGCCGGCGATTCCCAGCGTCGGCAGGGGCCGCGCCATAGCCGGTGGGGCATCGACCACCTGGTCGCCAGCAGTTTTCGACGCGTAGCGCAGCAGCGTGTAGACGCCCAGACCCGCCATCGCGAAGACCGCGATTTCGATCAAGGTGTCGAAGCGCGCGGAAGTCGACCACAATCGCGCCCACGATATCCTTGGCGCCTGTCAGCGTCTTGGCGTTGGCCTCGTAGTAGGGCGTAACGACGCTGGCCCGCGGCTGCGACACCAGCGCCAGCAGCGTCAGGAATCCGACGACCATGCCTGAGCCGATGCCGATCAGGATATCGCGCGCCAGACTGAGCCGGCTCTGCTGATAGGTGAGCTGGCGCGCCCGGTGGCGCTGAATGCGCGGCAGGCGGGTCAGCGCCAGAACCAGGATCACCATCGACAGCACATCCACCACGATCTGCACCAGAGCGACGTCCGGCGCCGGTTCCAGCACGAACAGCACTGCAACGCCCAGGCCGGTCGCGCTGACCGCCAGCACGGCTGCCAGATCGCGCTGAAAGAGCAATGGTCGCCACCGCCGCGCCGGTGATCACCAGCAGGGCGAAGACGCGGAGGATCTCCAGCTCGCCGCTGAAATCGAGAGCCGGCCAGGTGAGCGAGTAGCTGGGACTCCAAAGCTCCGTGCGGGTCGCCGTCACCGCTGCCACCAACAGCAGCAGCACGCTGACCAGCATGATCGACAGATAGGTGCGCAGGTTGCCGCTTTGCAGCCGGGTGGCCTGGCGCGCCGCCCAGTCGATGGCCCGCAGCACAGCCAGATAAAGCTGCTGAAAGCCCCAGCGGTCGCCCGAACGCATCATCGCGGCCCGCACCCGGTCGCGGTACACGAAGATCACCAAGCCGATGCTGATGGCGATCAGCGACAGAACGAGAGGAACGTTGAGGCCTGTCCACAGCGCCAGCGACACCTTGACCGCCTCGCCATAGGCTGCCTCAGCCGCGCTGGCCAGGAACTCCGCCAGTTGCTTCGGGTCAGGAGCCAGACCCGACGCAGCAGCGACAGGAACGCGGGGATGGCTGGCGCCAGCAACATGCCACGCGGCGCCTCGTGGCCGTGGATGGTCGGGTCTTTTGGCTTGCCAAGAAACGTGTCCCAGACAAACAGGCCCGCCTGGGCCAGCAGCAGCGCGCCGGCCGCGACCGAGAGCGCCGCCAACAGATTGCCGGCCCACGGCCGGCAGTTCCGGATGGGTGACGGTCGCCAGCAAGGTCTCTTTGGCCAGGAATCCAAACAGCGGCGGCAGACCGGCCATGGACAAGCCCGCCACGGCCGCGATGACAAACGAGACCGGCATCGTCTTGCGCAGCCCGCCCAGCCGGCGCAGGTCGCGCGTGCCGGTTTCGTGATCGACGATGCCAGCCACCATGAACAGGGCACTCTTGTACAGCGCGTGGGCCAGCACGGCGATCACCAGCGCCTTGAAGGCGATGCTGATGTCCTGGCCGATCATCGCCATCATCACGCCAAGCTGGCTGATGGTGGAGTAGGCCAGCAACGACTTCAGGTCGTTCTGCTTCAGACCGAGATACGCGCCGACGATCATCGTCGTCACGCCGACGCCAGTCAGCAGGTAGAACCAGAGATCGGTGAACCCCAGGGCCGGGTTCATGCGCGCCATCAGGTAGATGCCGGCCTTGACCATGGTGGCGGAGTGCAGGAACGCGCTGGCCGGGGTGGGCGCGGTCATGGCGCGCGGCAGCCAGATATGGGCCGGGAACTGGGCGCTCTTGGTGAACGCGCCGAAGGCCACCAACAGCAGCATCACCGGGTAGATGGCGCTGCTGCGCAGCGCGTCGCCGCTGTTGAGGATATCGCACGAAGCTGGTGCTGCCGGAGACATAAGCGACCATCAGCAGCCCCGCCAGCAGGGCGATGCCGCCGCCGCCGGTGATGAAAAGCGCCTGGAACGCCCCCTTGCGCGCCGCTTCGTCCTTGGTCTTGTAGGCCACCAGCAGGAACGAGGTGATGCTGGTGCCCTCCCAGAAGATGAACAGACTGATGACGTCGCCGGCCATGACCACGCCCAGCATGCGAAGCCATGAAAAGCAGCAGGTAGGCCAGGAAGCGCCAGGCCGTCTGGTCGCCCTTGAAATAGTAGCCGGTATAGATGATCACCAGCGTGCCGATGCCGGTCACCAGCAGGGCAAAGAGCGCGCTCGAGGCTGTCGTAGTAGAAGCCCAGTCGCAGCCCGAAGGCCGGCAGCCAGTCGAAGCTCCAGACCAGCGGCGGATCGGCCGGCGTTTTCGGCGCGAGGATAAGCAGCAGCACGAAGGCGCTCAGCGGCGCCAGCGCCAGCAGCCAGCTCAGCCCGGTCAGCGACAGGCGACGGTTCAGCCGCGGCAGGCCGAACAGCGCCGCCACAGCCGAACTGGCTAGCAAGATCAACAGGGGAACAAGGAGAAGTGCGCTGTTCATGATGGCGGAGCAGGAAGGACTTGCGTCCACTCAGGATCGTCCGAATTTTAACACAGCCTGGCCCATTGCACAGAAAGGAAGCGACCCATGCCGTATACAGCGCAGGGGGTCACGCCGCGGCCGGCGGCTGCCCGTTGCGGCGCGCCCGGATTTCACGCACAACGACGATGACCAGCGTCAGAACCGTCAGTGGCAGAACAAATTCCACCATGACTGTGCTGTAGCGTGATAGCGCGTCGTGCTGGCCGGACTCCAGCAGCAGGAAGAGCGTGTAAGCGACGTAATAGAGCAGGAAGATCGCGCCTTCCCAGCGGGAGATGCTGTAGCCGGTGAAGAAGATCGGCAGGGCAGCGATGGCCACGGCCACCATGAACGGAATATCCAACGACATCGCATCGGGTGAGATGATGAGACCGTCGGGGCTGATCGCGGCCGTCAGCGCCAGGACGCACAGAATGTTGAAGATGTTGCTGCCCACCGCATTGCCGACCGCAATGTCCCGCTCACCGCGAATCGCCGCCAGCGACGATGTCGCCAGCTCCGGCATCGAGGTTCCCACGGCAACGATAGTCAACCCGATGACCAGTTCGCTGATGCCGAACGCTCTGGCAATCTCCGATGCGCTGTCCACCAACCAGTTCGACCCAACCACCAACAAGATGAGACCCACCACCAGGAACAGGAGGTTGCGTACATGTTGCGGCTTCTGGCCATCGCCGTATTTCTTATCGTACTGTTCCTTCACGGCTGCGCTTTCTTTGCGACTTTGCCAGATCGAGAAGGCGATGTACACGATCAGCCCGGCAAACATCAGCAATCCCTGGAGCCGGGTGATCCGACCTGTCAGACCCAGCGCGTAAAGCAGGATCGACAGGCCAATCATCAGTGGCACGTCCTTGCGCACGAGTTGCTGCTGAACCACCAGCGGGGTGATCAGCGCCGCCAGGCCGATGATCACCAGAATGTTGAAGATGTTGCTGCCCACCACGTTACCGACAGCGATCTGGCCGTTGCCAGTCAGTGCGGACTGGAGCGACACAGCCAACTCAGGAGAACTGGTGCCGAACGCCACCACGGTCAATCCCACCACCAGAGGCGAGATTCCGACGGCAGCCGCCAGCCGCGAGGCTCCCCGTACCAACAGCTCTGCGCCGCCCACCAGCAGTACAAGACCGGCGATCAATAGGCTACAGTTGAAACACTCATACCATCTTTGCTTTGTTCTGATCCAGGCTAGTAGCGGAAGTTGGCCGGCAGACGAGGACCATGCTGGTCGGCGCCAATCTCATACGGGTGCAGAGGTCTTGCGGTGGGCGTGAACCTCCCGCACTAGCAAGACGCCTAGCGTCACCGCCGTGAGCGGTACGACAAAAACCAGCAACGCAGTGCTGAAAAGGGGTAGCGCGTCGTGTTGGCTCGCATCCAGAACCAGGTAGATGATGTACGCGATGTAGTAGGCCAGGAACAGCGCGCCTTCCCAGCGGGCAATCCGAAAGCCCGTGACGAAGATCGGCAAACAAGCGACGGCAACTGCGATCATCACCGGAATATCGAACGCCAGAGCAGGAGCCGGCACCGAAACCCCGCCAGGAGCCACCACACTGGTGAGCGCCAATACGCCGAGGATGTTGAAGATATTGCTGCCCACGACATTGCCCACTGCGATATCCCGCTCGCCGCGCACAGCGGCGACGATGGAAGTTGCGACCTCGGGCATCGACGTGCCGGCTGCTACGATGGTCAGCCCGATGATCAGCTCGCTCAAACCCAACGCCGTGGCCAGCGCAACAGCGCTGCTCACCAGCCAGCGCGCGCCCAGAATCAGCAACGCCAGCCCGACCACTACCAGGAAGATGTTCAGCGCCCACTGGCCGGAACCAGCAACCGCACGGCTGCCATACTCGTGCTCATACTCCTCTTGCACCGCCTTGCTTTCCTTGCGGCTCTGGTGAATCAAAAAGACCGTGTAGGCGATCATGCCGGCAAACATCAGCACCCCTTCCAACCTGTCAATGCGACCATTCAGCCCCAGCAGAAGGACCAGAATCGACACACCGATCATGATCGGTACGTCAAGACGCACCAGTTGCTGGGCGACTACCAGGGGCGTAATCAGCGCTGACAGCCCCAGGATGAACAGGACATTGAAGATATTGCTACCCACCACGTTGCCAAGAGCAATATCGGCTTGGCCGGTCAGCGCGGATTGAATGCTCACTGCCAACTCCGGTGAACTGGTGCCAAGCGCTACTACTGTCAGGCCAATCACCAGCGGCGAGATACCAACGGCAGCGGCCAGCTTCGATGATCCGCGCACCAGCAGCTCGGCGCCCAGAATCAGAACAATCAGTCCCGCAATCAACAAGGCTATGTCAGCAACATTCATAGACGATCGTTTGGATTCTCCTGTATCTCACCCGATCAAAAGCTGTTCTTCAGGGTAGGAAATCGGCTGGGGCGCGGACTGGCGGGCCAGCGCGACCACGATCGTCAGCGCTCCCAGCCGGCCCCAGAACATCATCGCCATCATGATCAGCTTGCCGAACCAGGTCAACTCGCTGACCGGTTTGGTGGCGAGCCCGCTGGTGGCAAAGGCCGACACCGTGCTGAACAGCGCGTCGTCCAGCGAGATCGACTGCGACACCAGCATCAGCCAGCTCGCGCCGCCAACCACGAAGACCGAAATGGTCAATACGGTGATCGCCCGCCGCACCGTCTCCTGCGTCAGCGCTCGTCCAGCGACCAGCGGCTGGTCCTGCCGGCGCGCATAGGCCCACATGGTGATGACCAACACCGCCAGTGTGCCAGTGGTAATGCCGCCGCCCATGGACGCCGGCGCAGTGCCCACAAGCATCAGCATGGTGATCACCAACTGGCTGGCGGGCTGCATCGCGCCCAGGTCTTCCCACGGCGTGAAGCCGGCGGTTCGGGCCGAAATGGACTGGAACAGCGAATGGCCCAATGCGTCGTACCATGGCAGGCCCACAAACAGCCCGCCTTTGCTTGCCTCGGCCGCCACAATGCCAACCGTGCCAAACAGGATCAGGCTGGCAGACGTGATCAGCGTGACGCGGGTCTGGAGTGACCAGCGCCTGCGCCGAAAGAGCAGGTCAGCCCAAACCGGAATGCCCAGGCCGCCAGCGACAATCAGCGCGCCCATGATTGCCAACGAGACCAGGTCGTTGGGAATGCCGGGATAGCCCGGCGTGCCGGCAAAGAGGTCGAAGCCAGCGTTGCAGAACGCCGAGACTGCATGAAAGACGCCATAGAAGAAGGCCTGCAGGTCGCCCATCAGAGTGCGCCAGTGCAGCCAGAGAGCCAGCGCGCCGATCGCTTCGATCACCAGCACGCCGATCAGCGTATTGCCCATGGTGCGCAGGATGGCGCGCGGCAACTGCAAGCCCATGGAACTCTGGAGCGCCAGCCGGTCGGCCAGGCCGATCTTGCGTCCCAGCAACCACTGCATCGATACCGCCAGCACCATGAAGCCAACGCCGCCAAGTTGAATCAGTACCAGCAGGATGATCTGCCCGAAGAGCGTGAGGTCTTGCGCCGGCAGGATGACCGAGAGACCGGTCACGCTGACCGCTGAAGTAGCGGTGAAGGCGGCCTGGCCGAGGGTAAGATGACCGCGGCTGGCGACACCGGGCAGCAACAGCAGCAGCGTGCCCAGCACAACCATCGCGCTCAACCCAACCACCAGGCGCAACGCTGACGGCGCGGTGTAGGTCAGCCGCCGTTGCCGGCGGCTCCATGCTTCCAGTAACAGCGAACGCAGGTTGCTCATTCGAGCTGGCCCATTCGCTCGATCTGCTCGTTGGCTCCCAGAATGGCAATCCGGTCGTTGGCGGCAAAGACATAGTCGGCCGGCGGCGAGATGATCACCTCGTCGTCCTTCTCGACGGCAATCACTGACACGCCGTAGGTCTGGCGAAGCTGGCAGTCGTTGAGCTGTTTGCCCACAAAGGCGCTGGGCACGTTCATCTCAGTGATGTTGTAGCGCCCGCCCATCGCGATCTGGTCGACGAACAGCGGCGCGGTCAGCGTCTGCGCCAGCCGGCGGGCCGACTCCTGTTCCGGCAGAACGACTTCATGCGCACCGATAGCCAGCAACACTGAACGCTGCTTTTCGCTGGTAGCCTTGCAGACGATGCGCTTGACGGCCAGGCTTTTCAACGCCAGCGTGGTCATCAGGTTGTTTTCCAGGCTGGATCCGATGGCGACCACGACCACGTCAAACGAGCTGATGTCCACAGCCCGCAGCGCATCCTCGTCGGTCGCGTCCATAACCACCACCTGGGTCAGCTCATCGGCCAGACTCTGCACCAGCGCGCGGTCGCGGTCGATGCCCAGCACGGTGTGGCCGCGCTGCACCAACTGGCGGGCCAGGCTGGTGCCGAAGCGGCCCAGACCTATGACAGCAAACTCGTTTCGCCGGTTCTTGCGCGCCATTGGTTTCTCACCGAAAGAGTCAAAAGCAGGGAGCATCGAGGAAACGCGTGGCAAGACATCCGCGGAGGTTCAATTCTACACAGCCGGGGCAAAGGAGGCAAACACCCGTTTGCCCGGTTTGGCCTGAGTCGGGTATACTGTCGCACATCCCAACGACAATCAGCGCACACAGCAGTGCTTGTTCCTGGCGCCGGAGCCGTATTAATGCCCACCGACCGACAAACTCCCACCATAGGCATCACATTGAACGGCCAGACCGTTCACGTGCCCGCAGGCAGCACCATCCTGGACGCGGCCAGCCAGGCCGGCGTGGACATCCCCACCATCTGCTATCACCCCAACCTGACCGCCAACGCCGTCTGCCGTCTGTGCACGGTGGAGGTGGTGGGCAGCCGCACCTTGCAGCCGGCCTGCGTCGTCCCGGTGCGCCAGGACATGGTCGTCAACACAGAGACCGACGCGTGTCCACACCGCGCGCCGGGTGCTCCTGGAACTGCTGGCATCGACCGTGGACCTGCACGAAGCGCCGGAGATCCAGGACTACATCGAGCAGTACGGCGCAGACGTGGACCGCTTTGCCGGTGGCGAAACGCGCGAGCTTCGACGCTGATGGACGACAACCCCTTCTACGTCCGCGACTACTCCCAGTGCGTCATGTGCTGGCGCTGCATCCAGGTCTGCGCCGAGGATGTGCAGTACACCTTTGCGCTCACCTGGGGCGGCCGCGGGCTGGACAGCCACGTGGCGACTTTCTTCGGCGAGGAGATGCCCGACACCACCTGCGTCTTCTGCGGCAACTGCGTGGGCGTATGCCCGACCGGCGCGCTGAAGGGCAAGGTCGAGTTCGAGCTGGAGCGAACGGCAGTCGAGGTGAAGCGAATGAAGGCTGACAGCGTTGTTCGATCCACCTGCCCTTACTGCGGCGTCGGCTGCCAGGTGCTGCTGAACATCAAGGATGAGCGCATCTTCCGCGTCGACGCGCCCTTCGACGCCGCGCCCAACTACGGCCGGCTGTGCGTCAAAGGTCGCTTTGGCGCTGGATTATCGTGCACCATCCCAGCCGCCTGACCGCGCCCCTGATCCGCCGTGACGCCGCAGCGGCCTGGTCAGCGCACCGCCGCGGCCGGTCCCCGGACGACTGGCGCGAGGCGACCTGGGACGAGGCGCTGGATCTGGTCGCCGAGCCGGCTGCTGGATCTGCGCGCGCGTTACGGACCCGACAGCATCACCGCCAACGCCTGCGCCAAGGCCACCAACGAAGACAACTACCTGCTGCAGAAATTCATGCGCGGCGATCATCGGCACCAACAACGTCGACCACTGCGCCCGGCTGTGCCACGCCGGCAGCGTCGCCGGCCTGCAACTGGCCATCGGCTCCAGCGCCATGAGCAACTCCATCGCCGAGATGGAACGACCTGGAATGCTTCATGGTCATCGGCTGCAACACCGCCGAGACCCATCCGGTCATCGCCACCTTTCTCAAGCAGGCCGTCCGCCAGAACGGCGCCACGCTGATCGTGATCGATCCC
This sequence comes from uncultured Chloroflexia bacterium, assembly GCA_963707275.1. Taxonomy (GTDB): domain Bacteria; phylum Chloroflexota; class Anaerolineae; order JAAEKA01; family JAAEKA01; genus JACKBK01. The sequence goes on along the minus strand of CAVPPH010000008.1, from coordinate 55,272 downwards.
CGCCAGACCGAGATGACCCGCTTCGCCGACCTGTGGCTGCGCCAGCAGCCCGGCACCGACACGGCCCTCTTCAACGCGATGGCCCACGTCATCGTCAAGGAAAAGCTGTACGATCGAGAGCTTCGTCGCCGCGCGCACCGAGGGATTCTCGCGAATACGTGGAGAGCCTGGAGGACAAGACGCCGGAATGGGCCGAGGCCATCACCGGCGTGCCGGCGACGACATCCGCCAGGCGGCCCGCATCTATGCCAACGCCGGCGCGGCCGCCATGTACTGGGGCATGGGCATCAGCCAGAGCACCCACGGCACCGACAACACCCTGACGCTGACCAACCTGGCGCTGATGTGCGGCCACGTGGGACGGCCCGGGCACCGGCCTCAACCCGCTGCGCGGCCAGAACAACGTGCAGGGCTGTTCCGATGCTGGCGGCCTGCCCAACGTCTACACCGCCTACCAGCCGGTCGACGACGCCGACGTGCGCCGCAAGTTCGAGGAGGCCTGGCTGACGCCGCTGCCCGGCCAGCCCGGCCTGACCGTCACCGAGATGGTGGACGGCATCCTCACCGGCCAGGTCAAGGGCTGGTACGTGATGGGCGAGAACCCGCTGATGAGCGAGCCCAACCTGCGCCACGCCCAGCACGCCGTCGAGCAACTGGAATTCTTCGTGGCCCAGGACATCTTCTTCAACGAGACCAACGTCTACGCCGACGTGATCCTGCCGGCCGCCAGCTTTGCCGAGAAGGACGGCACCTTCACCAACTCCGACCGCCGTGTGCAGCGCGTGCGCGCGGCGCCGTTCCCGCCCCTGGCAGGCGCGTGGCCGACTGGGAGATCGTCAGCGACCTGGCCCGGCCGCTGCGCTCAGGACGACTCTGCCAAGTCAGTCCGGCGCCGACAATTCGACCCAGAATCGCCGGACCGATCGCATGCTGAGCCAGCTGGACCTACGCGCATCCATCCGACGTCTGGGAGGAGATGCGGCGCGGTGACGCCCGACTTTTACGGCATCACCTACGAGCGGCTGGAGCGGGAAGGCGGCGTCCACTGGCCCTGCCCGGCGCTCGATCACCCCGGCACGCCCTACCTCTTCGCCGAGGACTTTCCCCAGCGGCCGCGGCAAGTTCTGGCCGGTGGACTACGGCACCGAGAGCGAGCTGCCCGACGACGACTATCCCTTCATTCTCAGCACCGGACGGGTGCTCTATCACTGGCACGGCGGCACAATGACCCGGGTCTCGGCGCTGGACGCGATCTGGCCCGAATGTACGGTGGAAATGCATCCCCGACGATGCGGCGCGGCTGGGGCTGGAGACCGGTGATTGGGTGGATGTCTGCCAGCCGGCGCGGCACCATCACGGCCCGCCTGCTGGTCACCGGTCGCTCGCCCGAAGGCACGGTCTTCATCCCCTTCCACTTCGCCGAGGCCGCCGCCAACGTCCTGACCGACAACCGGCTGGACGAGCGGGCCAAGATCCCCGACTACAAGGTGTGCGGCGTACGACTGGCGCGCGCCGCTGCTCCGTTAGATCGGCCCGGCGCGGAAACATCCCTGACCGACAGGGGGACGATCAAAGACCCGGTACCAGCGTAAGAACATACCCTCAGGCAGCGACGGACGGCGCATTCCATGGAGGATTGCCTGCATCGAACGGCGCTTGCCACAATTTGAAACCTGAATATAATCGCGTTCGCGATTGGTTTCGCACTACTCTCTCGTTCAACATATCAGGACGCCGGCAGGTCGGGAAGTGGCGTTCGCGAAAATCTATTAGCGTGCAGGAAATTGCCTGATCGACAGGGGCGAGGCGATTCCGCTACGACGTTCTCTGGCGGCGCCCCAAACCTGGGCGCGCTCGCCTGAGGGCAACGTTGCGTCATGCACCGCCTCAGCTATATCGATGTCACAGAGGAAGCATCTCATGAGAAGCCAACGAACGCGGTTCTCATCTACTCCCTTGGGCGCGGCCGGCAGACCCGGCGTGGACGCCATGTCGCGCCGCGAGTTTCTGCGCTTAACCGGCGCGCTGGCCGCGGGCGCGGCGCTGGCCGGTTGTGCGTCGCCTGCTGCGCTCCGCGGCCCCGGTCCGCACGGCAGCCAGATCGTACAGCTCGTCTACTCCGACTGGCAGACCGACTGGTTTGCAGGCATGGCCCAGCAGATGCTGGAACAGTTTCACACTGCCAACCCCAACATCCAGGTGTTTTTCACGCCTGACCCGGATAACCTCGGCGACGAGATGATGGCCGACTTTCAGCAAGGGACTGCACCCGATGTGCTCAACGGCTGTTGTGACTTCTTGCCGATCTGGGCGCAAAAGGGGTACTTGCTCGACTTGCGCCCCTACGTGCAGGCCGATCTCGACCGCGGCATTATCGACGACTGGTCGAAGGCGCAATACGAAGCACTCTTTACCCCCGACGGCACGCAGTTCGCCCTGCCCAAATACCACGGCGCGCTGGCGGTCTACTACAACAAGGACCTCTTTGATCGCGCCGGGGTGACCTACCCAGACGATTCGTGGACACACGAAGACTATCTGGCCATCATGCAACAGCTTACCAAAGGGCAAAACCGATTTGGCGATGCGCCGAACTGGGCCAGCATGTTTGACATAAGTTGGGAGCGGATTCAGGTGCATGTCAATGGGTGGGGCGGCAACTTTGTCGATCCTTCGGACCCGACCCGCAGCCTGATGGGCAATCAAGAGGCGCTGGATGCGATGCAATGGCTGCGCGACCGGATCTGGACTGACAGCACCATGGCCAGCCCGTTGGACGTGCAAAACCTCGAAACGCGGCAGGCATTCATCCAGCAACGGATCGCGATGGTCGAAGACGGGTCGTGGGCGCTGAAAGACATCCTGGAGAACGCGCCCTTCCGCATTGGCGTCGCGGCCTTTCCTGCCGGGCCAAAGCGCAAGGCGACCCTCGCGACCACCGACGGGTTTGCCATCTATGCCGGCACCAAGTACCCGGAAGCTGCCTGGGAATTGCTCAAGTTCCTGGTCAGTCGCGACTACGGGCGGGCGATGGCGCAGGCGCATCTCTTGCAGCCGGCGCGCGCCTCGCTGGTGGACGAGTGGATCGACGCCATTCGCCAGGAGTACCCTGAAAAGGCCAAGGACCTTGACATCGCTGCGTTCGCGCAGGGCCACCTCCAGGGTTATTCCGTCGTCGCAGAGGTTTTTCCCAACATGTCAGATGCCAGAAGACTGGCTCAGGCAGCCTGGGAACAGATCTACATTCTGGGCCAGGCGCCTGTCGATATCATGACCGACGTATCGGCTCAGATCGAAGCGGCTCAGCGGAGCGCGGCCTAACCAGAGCATCCGGGAACAACACTTATCATGCGGTCAAGATTCGAGTGGAAAAGATGGCGCAGTCGTGTCGTGCTCGGCATCATGGTGCTGACACTGCTGATTCTGGCTGCAGTTTCCGCGTACACCTATGACGCCTATCAGACGGCTACCGGGAAGCTCGCTCTGGAAAGCAACCGCCAGCTCACCTACGTTAGCGCCGCCCGGTTGCGCAACGAGCTTACCCGCTTCAGCGAAGAACTTGATAACCTGGTCAGATCGCGACAGGTGTATGGCGGCCAGACTGCCGAGCAACAACAAGAGTTGCGAAACGCGCGCCATCGTCTCACTATCTTTGACGGCGGTGTGGTGTTGCTGGACAACTTCGGACACGTTCGTTCGTCCGAGCCGGCGCGGACGGAAATCCAGAACGCCGACTGGTCGGACCGTAGCTTCTTCCGTGAACTGCTGGGATCGTCGCGCGAGTTTTACTCAGACATCACCGACGATGGTCCCGATGGGGCCATGGTGGCGGTGGTCAGCGTTCCCATACTCGGTGAAAATGGGGAGTTCATTGGTGCGCTGGCCGGTATGTTTCGACTCGGCGAGTTGCGCATCAGTTCACTCTATGCCAGCATCATCCGTCTGCGGATCGGACAGAGCGGCAACACTTATGTGCTGGACCGCGACGGCCGGATACTCTACGACTTCAGCTACACTCGCATCGGACAGAAGCTGGAAGTACCGGCCATCGACACTACCGACCTTCAGGGAGAGGCATTGCGCACCACCGACCCGGATGGCAATGACATCATCGCCTCCTTTGCGCCTATTCCCGGCACCGGCTGGACGCTGGTGACCGAGGATGAATGGACAACCGCGACCCGGGAGACCCAGCGCTACGCCAACTCGCTGGTGATCCTGCTGGCGCTGGGGACCGTGTTGCCTGCTCTGGGTGTGGCGCTGCTTGTCCGCACTCAGAACACCGAAATGTTGGAACGGGAACGCGGCGATCAGGAGCTGCGCGTAGCATGGCTGATTCAGGAACGCCTGTTGCCGCAAGCCGCGCCGATGATACCTGACTGGAATCTGGATGTCTTCTACAAGCCGCATCCGTCCTCGGGCGGCGACTTCTACGATTTCTTGCTACTGCCCGACGGCGCGCTGGCGTTGATGTTGGGACACGCCAACGCCCGCGGCCTGGAGGCGGCGCACGTCATCGACACCGTGCGGGCGGCACTGCGCAGCGCTGCCCAGTTGCGTCTGCCTCCCGGCAAGGCTCTGACACATGCCAACGCGCTGGTCTGCCCGGAACTGCATGGCGAGGCGTGCGTCACCGCCATCTACGCGCTGCTGAACCCGTCCACCGGCCGGCTGGTCTTCGCCACCGCCGACGCTGCCCCGCCCTGGCTCAGCGAGCGCGCTGATGAGGGCGAGCTGTTGGTCCAGGGTGTGTCACTGGGCATGGATGCCGGCAGTGAATACAGCCAACGTTCCATCACCATCCTGCCAGGCGAGTCCGCGCTGATCTTCAGCGCCGGCCTGTTCAAAGCGCGCAAACCAGACGGCGCGTTGTTCGACCGCGCTTCCCTGCGCGCCATCGCCTACGAGCCGGGTCGCGATGCGGAAGGCATGGTAGAGGCACTTGCTGCCCAGCTCAAGAGCTACACCGGAGCCAAAGGTCTGCCGCCAGAAGATGTGACTGTATTGATCGTGCAGCGCCACGCGGATGCGTTGCCCGCCAACGGCGCACGCGCGACCTCCCGATCCGCCAGCCACACGCTGACTCCCGCCGACTTCGGAGTAGATTGAGGCGCGACCGATGGCTGCAACTGTGACTGAAAGACGAGTAGATCGCCTGGAGCGATTGAGCAGGCTGATCACGGTGTTGGTGGCGGTGGTCACCGTTCTGTGCGCGTTTGCCGCGCCATTGCTGGCCTTGAGCTGGTCCGATCTACCCTTTCCCGGCTTTCTGGTGGAACAAACCCTGGTCGTCAACGACATGTCAGGCAATGGCTGGGCCGGCCAGTTGCAGGGTATCGACTATCCCCAGCAAGTGACGCGTGTGGGCGGTTTCGCCGTCAGCACGTCGGAGCAGTTCGAGGCAGCGGTAGCGCGCCTCAGCATTGGCCAGCAGGCATCCTTCTTCACACGCTTGCCCACCGGCGACATCAGTCTGTATCCGGCGGTGACACTGATTCCGTTTCCAACCCGCAGTCTGGTGCGCCTTTTCTGGATGCCCTATCTGGTGGGTGTGGCCTATCTGGCCATCGGCGGGTGGATCTACCGCGTCAAGGGGAAATCGCGACCGGGGCGCGCGCTGGCCTTCTTCTGCTATGCCGCTGCGCTGACCTGCATCCTCTTCTTCGATGCCTCCAGCTCGCACGCCGCGCCGGGGCTGTGGGTGGCGGCTTTTGCCATGATAGGCGGCACCCTCATCAGCCTCAGTCTGCGCTTTCCTCAAGAATCGCAGCAGATCGAGCTGCGGCCATGGCTGCTGGGAATTCCTTATGGAATATCATTGATACTGGCGGGGTGGGCAGTGGCGGCGATGGATAGCCCCAACCCTTGGGCCTACATTCCCAGCCGCTACGCAATCTACCTTTTCACCGTGATGGGGGTGTTCGGCTTTCTTGGCACGATGTTCTACCGGGCGCGCAGCGGCGACACCGCAACCACCCGCCGCCAGGCGCGCATCGTGCTGCTGGGCAGCATCCTCGCGTTCGGCGCGATCACGCTCTGGTTCATCGCCACCGTGGTCAACCCCAATTTCAGCTTCGACATCTCGCTGCTGCTGCCACCGCTGATCATCTTCCCGCTATCGGTCGCGCTGGCGATCTTCCGCTACCGGCTGCTGGAGGTCGACTCCATTGTCAACCGCACCATCATCTACGGTCTTGTGACAGCGATTCTGGCCGGGGTGATCAGCGTCACCATCGGTCTGTTGCAGAAGTTCTTCCTGGCCACCACCGGCGAGGACAGCAACCTGGCGGCAGTGATCACAACGTTGATCGTCGTTTCCACCTTCGAGCCGATCAAGGCGTGGGTGCGCGGCCTGGTGGACCGGACGCTGAAAGAGCCGCCCGACACAACCCGGGACCTGCGCACTTTTGGCCAGGAGGTGCAGGCATTCCTGACGGTCAGCAACGCCGAACAGGTCGCCCAGCGCCTTCTGGAGGAGACTGTGCGCGGCCTGCGTGCGCCATCAGGCGCGCTGAGCATGGTCGTCAATGGCAAACTGACCCCGGTATGCACCGTCGGCGCCTGGCGCGGCGAGGCGTTGATGGCGGTTCCGCTGGCATGGCGCGGCCAGCATTTTGGCATGATCGCGCTGGGACCGCGGCCGGATGAACCGTATACTCGGCAGGAATGCGACCTGCTGGAGCAGGTGGCGACCCAGGTGGCCGGCGCCGTCTACCTGGCGCACACCTACCACCCGATCAACACCACACTGGCGACGGCGAGCAGTTAGCCAGCGTACAGCGTGTGCAGCGCCAGCACCGGGAACTCGATCCGCCCCGCGCCGTACGACGCCATTCCCTGCGCACAGCTTTCCAGAATCCCCTGCTGGTGGTCGCCGCTGACCAGCGGCGACAGCGACGGCGTGATCTCCGCCAGACACGCTATGCCTTCGTCCACCTGGTTGCGCGCCAGCGTCATGGCGCAGGCGTCGAACCGGGCCATAAACTCCCCATCCACACCCTCCATCTGCTCGACCCGTTTGCGCAACGCGATCATGGCCTGGGCCAGTGGTGTGCCTGGCTCGCGACGCGTCCTGGCGCAACATCTGGATGAAGTGCGCTTCATCGCCAACGATGCGCGCGGCCGCCAGGGCCAGCTCAGCGCGTGCGGTCGCGGTTGCGCGCCTGATCGAGCAGGGTCAGGATCTGCGTCAGCGCGTCGGCGACCTTCATCTGGCCCAGCGTCGATGCGTAGGCCAGTTGCAGTCCGGGATCAGTCTCCACTTGCAGCCGCGCCAGCAGTTCCGGGATGGCATCTGTGTCGTTGAGCACGCCCAGCGACCGGCTGCTGTGCGCCTGCACGGAGCGATAGCGCGACTCCAGGCCCCGCTCCAACGCCGCCCGCGCCGATGGGTCGCCCATCCGTCCCAGCGCCCAGGCTGCCACGGTGCTGAGGGACGGCTCCGGACCTTCCATCACCCCTGCCAGCGCATCCACCAGCCGCGGCTCGTAACCAACGCGCGCCATCGCAATGATCGCCTCGAAACGCACGCTGAAGCGCGGATCTTCCAGCGCCTCCAGCAGTTCTTCGGTCGTCAGTGGGCTGTGCGCGCTGCCCAGCCGCTCGGTGCTGCGCACGACTGCCTCTTCGTCGCCGGCCCGGCTGTAACGGATCACTGCCTCGATAGCCAGAAACGGATTGCCACGCAGAAAGAGCCCCGGAAACTGGCTGAAGCGCAAGGTGCTGTCGTCGTTCAGCTTGCGAATCACGAAAGCCGCGACAAAGGGAAGCACCAGCCCGATCAGCAACAAAGGCAGGAAGGGGTTGCTCAGCGGCTGGCCGCTCACTCGCAGCGTGCGGGTGCCATCCACCAGACGGCCGCCGAAGAGCTGGCTCATGCCGCCGACGATGCCAATCCACGCGAAGTAGAGCGCCAGGTAGTCGTTCTTCTTCTCCGGCGGCACAACGTCGTTGTAGAGCAGGCGAGCCGAACCGACGTTCCAGCCCACGTCGGCCACGCCCTGGGTCAGCGAAATCGCCATGGCGATACCGAGGCTCAGCGGGGAATTGCGCGGCATCAGCAGCCAGCCGATGGGCAGCACTGCCCGTAGCACTACACCGGAAAGGGCCACCGGCTTGCTGCCGTAGCGATCGGCGGCCCATCCCCACGCGAAGCTGGAAAGCAGCGCGCCGACCAGCACCGCGCTTTGCAGACCGACCACGTTGGAGGTTGTCAGGCCCACTTCCTCCTGCATGAAGAGTGGCAGAAAGGAAGCGAGCGGCACGGTCGCCACGATCATCAAGCCAACCCCGACCAGATAGCGCATCAGCCTCGGATCCTGCAAGCCGGCGCGCAGGTCGCGGCGAGGCGGCGGTGCGCCTTCCGCGCCCTTCTGCGGTGCGCCGCCGGGGATGAACGCGGCAAACCCGACCGCGATCATGCCGCAGATGACGCCCACCCCGATGATGACATCGTAACCCAGCAGGCCGGTGGTGCGCGCCAGCACCGTGCTGGCCAGCGAGATCGCCAGAAACCCTGATAGCGTCGAGGCCAGGTTGTTGGTGGCAGTGTACTTGCCGCGCACCGAGTTGGGAACGTACTCCTGCGTCCAGGGGAAGCTGGCGGTGACGCCGATCGCGCGCAGTATCGCAAACACGCCGACGATAACCGTCACGAAGACCAGCGCGGCCTCGCTGCCATAACGCGTCACCACCACCGGGGTCAGCAGCAGGAAGGCCGTCACAACGTGGCGGATCGAAAAGAAGGTGATGTAGGTGCGTTTGTAGCCGAAGCGAGCCACTGCCGGCGCGACCACCAGCGCCAGTAACCCGGCAAACGGCAGCAGCGAAAGCACAAAGCCGATCTGGCTGGTGCTCAGCCCCAGTTCGTTGAGGAACAACACGAACACCGAGCCAAAGAACGTAAGCTGCACAAATATCGCCAACGCCGCGTTCGAGGCAATTGCCCAGGGCAGTTTGTGCAGTTTCTCGACGGTGGTGGGTTCGTGAGTCATGGCCTGTGTCATTTTACGCCAGACACCTGCCTGCGCCAACTGGCGAAGCGAATGGAACTGCCAAGCCTTGCCGCGACGTGCAGCCTGAGCTTGTCGATCGTGTACGGCGTAGCCTGACGTCGATCGATTAAGACGTAGCCTGAGCTTGTCGAAGGCGAAATCTTGACCGTCCTATCCATCTCATCTATAATTCAACACAAACATAGACAAAACTTCGTCACCCAAGGAGATTGAGCTTTGAAAACGTGGATGAAAATTCTTATCGCAGTGAGTCGCAGTGTTTGCGATTGCCGTTGTTGCCTTCGTGATCTGGGGCAGCACGCCGCTGGGTCCGATGCCGGAAGCGCTGGCCGCGCTGGAGTCCGACGCTAACGTCACGGTCGTGACCGATCCCTGGCTGTCCTTCATGCCTGCACGGACGCGCACAACACCGGCCTGATCTTCTACCCCGGCGGCCGGGTCGATCCAAGATCGTATGCACCCATGGCGCGCGCGATCGCCGAGGCCGGCTATCCGGTGGTGATCGTGCCGATGCCGCTGAACCTGGCCGTCTTCGGCATCGACCGCGCGGCCGACGTCATCGCCGCCTACCCGGAGGTGGAGCACTGGGCCATCGGCGGCCATTCGCTGGGCGGCAGCATGGCTGCCAGTTTCACCCGCAACAACCCTGACCTCATCGACGGGCTGTTCCTGCTGGCGTCCTATCCAGCGGGCAGCGACGACCTGTCCGGCTTTCGACGTCCTGACGGTCTACTCTGTCTCGGCAACCGAGGACGGCCTGGCGACGCCTGCCGACATCGAGGCGTCCCGCCCGCTTCTGCCGCTGACACGACCTGGGTGCCGATCGAGGGCGGCAACCACGCGCAGTTCGGCTACTACGGCGATCAACCGGGCGATGGACAAGCGACGATCAGCCGCGAGGACCAGCAGAGCCAGACTGTCGAAGCCGCTATTCAGATGTTGAGTAGCGATCAGCGTCAGGTTCGTAAGGTGCCTTCCATGCTGACTAACAAAGCTATTCAATACCTTGACAATTGTGAATTGGCATGATACATTCCTTGTGAAGTTTGTGACAGAGAGTTGATTGGACGGATGCTCAGACCCTCGGGATAATCGTATGAGTTGAACAAGGAGAGTACTGTATGAAACGGTTACTGTTGATTACACTTGTGACGACCGCCGCACTGGTCTGTGGCGGCCTGTGGCGGTAGTTCTGCACCGGTCGAGACGACGGGTGTAGAAGCGCCGGCTGCGGAAACGATCAATGTTGTCATGCACGACATCTACTTTGGTGACACCAATGACAACCAGACTAATCCACCTGTTTGGACCGTGACCAGCGGTGCGACAGTTACGGTCAACCTGGACAACCAAGGCGCATTGCAGCACAACTGGGCCGATCGTGAAGCCTGGCGCCGAGGTGCCAAACCCGTTCATTGAAACCGAACATGCGGACCGTTTGCTGTTCGATGCGGGCGTCGTTGATGGCGGCGGCAAGGAAACCGTGACGTTCACAGCGCCCGAGCCAGGTGAGTACCTTGTGATCTGCACCGTTTCCGGCCACTACCCGATCATGCAGGGCAAATTGGTCGTCAAGTAAACGATCGATCTGTTATGGATGAAGAGGAGCGACACCACTGTGAACACAGTAAGGTTTTCGCTCCTCTTCGCTTTTCCATTCGTTGTGGCTCAGGTAACACTATTTCAACTGAGGAGCTATCCATGCGCAGAGCAGGAAAGATTGTCCTGATCATTTTCGGTGTATTGCTGCTGGCTGTGTTGATCGTACCGCTGATTGTTCCGATTCCCCCGCTGGAGAACACAGTCCCGCTGCGTGAGCTGGCCGACCCCGACAGCCAGTTTGTTGAGATCAACGAACTGGACGTGCACTACAAGGAGATGGGCGAGGGCGATCCACGCTCTGCTGCTGCACGGCTTCGCCGCCAGCACCTTTTCCTGGCGCGAGGTGATGCAGCCGCTGGCCGAGACCAACCGCGTGATCGCGTTCGACCGGCCTGCCTTCGGGTTGACCGAGCGGCCGATGCCGGGCGAATGGACAGGTCAGAATCCCTACAGCGCCGATGCCGCGACCGATCTGACTGTGGGCCTGATGGACGAGCTGGGGGTCGACCAGGCTGTGCTGGTCGGCAACTCGGCCGGCGGCACGGTTGCACTCTACACGGCGTCTGCGCTATCCCGAGCGCGTCAAGGCGTTGATTCTGGTGGACCCGGCGATCTACTCCGGCGGCGGCTCGCCGGCCTGGCTGCGACCCATCCTGACCAGCCCGCAGGGACGCCGCCTCGGTCCGCTCTTCACGCGCGATCAAGAACTGGGGCTACCAGTTCGGCCAGTCGGCGTGGCACGACCCCTCGAAAGTTCACCGACGAGATCTGGACCGGGTTTCTCGAAGCCGCTCCAGGCTGAGAACTGGGATCGCGCGCTGTGGGAGTTCACCCAGGCCAGCCGGCCACTGGGCCTGCCTGAGCGCCTCGACGAGCTTTCCGTGCCCGTGCTGGTCATCACCGGCGACGACGACCGGATCGTCCCCACGGAACAGAGTATCCGCCTGGCTGGCGAGATACCGAACGCCGAACTGGTGGTGATCCCAGACTGCGGTCATGTGCCCCACGAGGAATGCCCGGAAGCGTTCCTGGCAGGCCGTTACGGAGTTTCTTGTCGACCCTGGAATGACAAGAAAACCTGAACAGAATTGGAGCTTGACCTACTTTACAGATGCGGATAGATAAGGTAGATAGTTTTTGTCGAGGTTTTGATAACAAACTGTTTACCTAAAGGAGAGAACAATGAAAACCCGCTGGTCCGTGAGTACCACTGTTGTTGATTCTTCGTACTGGTCGTGAGCGCCTGCGCCACGCCCGCCGTTCAGAACACTGCCCCTGAGGCAACTACTGCCCCGGCCGAGCAGCAGCCTGCTGCCGGTTCCGAGGCGCCCGCCGAGGCCGAGATGGCCAAGGACATCGTTGACACTGCGATTGCCGCTGGCAGCTTCAACACCCTGGTGGCTGCCGTTCAGGCCGCCGGTCTGGAAGAGGCCCTCCGTGGCGACGGCCCGTTCACCGTCTTCGCCCCGACCGATGAAGCATTCGCAGCCCTGCCCGAAGGCACCGTCGAAAGCCTGCTGGCCGATCCTGAGGAACTGAGCAAGATCTTGCTCTACCACGTGATCGGTGGTAAGGTCATGGCAGCCAGCGTGACTGACGGCCTCGAGGCCGACACGCTGGCAAGGTGCAGCCGGTCAGCTTCTCCATCGTCGATGGCAAGCCCATGATCAACGACGCCAACATCGTCGCCACCGACGTCGAGGCTTCCAACGGCGTCATCCACGTCATCGACGCGGTGATCCTGCCGCCGGCCGAGGGCGCGATGGAAGACGACGCGATGGCCAAGGATATCGTTGACACCGCGGTCGCTGCCGGCAGCTTCAACACCCTGGTGGCCGCCGTTCAGGCCGCTGGTCTGGAAGACGCCCTGCGCGGCGACGGCCCGTTCACCGTCTTCGCTCCCACCGACGAAGCGTTCGCAGCCCTGCCAGAAGGCACAGTCGAGAGCCTGCTGGCCGATCCTGAAGCGCTGGCCGACATCCTGCTCTACCACGTGATCGCCGGCAAGGTGATGGCTGAGAGCGTCGCTGACGGTCTTGAGGCCGAGACCCTGCAAGGCGCACCGGTCAGCTTCTCCATCGTCGATGGCAAGCCCATGATCAACGACGCCAACATCGTCGCCACCGACGTCGAGGCTTCCAACGGCGTCATCCACGTCATCGACGCGGTGATCCTGCCGCCGGCTGAAGGCGCTATGGAAGATGACGCGATGGCGGACGACGCCATGGCTAAGGATATCGTAGACACGGCGATCGCTGCCGGCAGCTTCAACACCCTGATCGCCGCGGTTCAGGCCGCTGGTCTGGAGGATGCCCTGCGGGGCGAAGGTCCGCTGACCGTCTTCGCTCCCACCGATGAGGCGTTTGCAGCCTTGCCCGAAGGCACACTCGAGAGCCTACTGGCCGATCCTGAAGCGCTGGCCGACATCCTGCTCTACCACGTGGTCTCAGGCAAACTGATGGCCTCCGATGTGATCGAGCGCGGGTTCATCACCACCCTGCTGGAGCGCCCGCTGACCGTGACTGCAGTCGGTGACAACGTGACCATCAACAACATCGCCAAGGTTCTGGGCGCCGACATCGAGGCATCCAACGGCGTGATCCATGTGATCGATACCGTGCTGATCCCAGCCGGCAACTAACACAAAATAAAGCTCGTGTCGTAGGCGGTCCGGGATCCCGGACCGCCTACGACCAATATAAAGCCACTTGCACGCTCAAAGACATTCCCGACTACTGTTCCGAAAGAGGCACTTCCATGACACAGTTTCCACCCTCAGGCGAGGCTCCTGATTTCACCCTGACAGACACTGCCGGTGAGCAAGTCAGGCTTTCCGATTATCGCAACCACAAAAATGTTGTGCTGGTCTTCAACCGGGGCTTCATGTGACCGCACTGCCGCAGGCATATGGCGCAGTTGCGTCAAGACTACGAGCAGTTCACTCAACGAGACACTGAGGTCATCATTGTTGGACCTGAAGACCAGGCGGCATTTGTCAGTTACTGGCAGAAAGAAGATATTCCCTGCGTCGGCCTGGCAGATCCCGATCACGAAGTTGCAAATCAATACGGACAGCAAGTCAAACTGCTCAAATTCGGCCGTATGCCGGCATTGATGGTCATCGACAGGCAAGGCCAGGTCAGGTTCAAGCACTACGGCAATGCCATGAGCGACATTGTTCCCAACAGCGAGTTGTTCGCCGTTCTGGATGCCGTGAACGCAGAAATCGCCGAGACAGCTTAACAGGCGCCAGCGGCCTCTTCAAGAAATACGAAAGCAAAATCATGAGAACTGCAATGGTTTGGGGTGCAAGCGGCGGAATCGGCGAGTCACTCGTCGAGCGGCTTGTCACCGATGACTGGACGGTCGTTGCGATTGCCAGGGACAAAGGGAATCTGCTCCGTCTGACACCTCATGTCATCGAGGCCGACGTCAGCAGGCGCGTCGATGTTGAACAGGCAGTGGTTACAGCCGGTTACACCTTCCCGCAGGTGGATCTTTGGGTCTACGCGGCCGGCGACATTGTGTCGGACAAGGTGGCGACTATGTCGTCATCAGTCTGGAACCGCATTATGGACGCCAACCTGACCGGCGCGTTCCTGACTGCTCATTACAGCCAGCCGCTGCTGGCTCCGGATGCCCATTTGTTCTTTGTCGGAGCTGTCAGCGAGCGGATGCAGATACCGGGTCTGAGTGCTTATGCGGCTGCTAAGGCGGGCCTCGAAGCTTTTGCAGAGACACTGCGCAAGGAATCGCGCAAGCAGCGGGTGACAATCGCTCGTCCTGGCGCCGTCAAGACCGACCTATGGGCCAAGGTGCCCTTCCAGATGCCAGCCAACGCTATGGCGCCATCCGATCTTGCACAGAAAATCATGCAGGCATATGCTGAAGGGCATACCGGCAAGCTCGATCTATAGGGAACGAGAGAAAAGATCCTATCATGAAAAACAAAACAGTGATGGTAACCGGCGCGACCGCCGGAATTGGACGGGTAACCGCCCTGGAGATCGCCCGCAAAGGTGCGACCGTAGTCATCGTCGGGCGCAACGAAGCCAAGGCGCGCGGCGTTGTCAGCGCCATCCAGAATGAAACTGGCAACGGGCGCGTCTCTTATCTGCTGGCCGACCTTTCGTCCATCAGTGCGACGAAAGTACTGGCGCAGGAGTTTCGCAGCAAGTTCGACCGCCTGGACGTGCTGGTGAACAATGCCGGCGCGATCTTCATGACCCGCGGTGAGACGGTGGACGGTTTCGAGAACACCTTTGCGCTCAATCACCTGGTGGGGTACTTCTATCTCACCAACTTGCTCCTGGACATCATCGTTGCCAGCGCGCCGTCCCGGATCGTCAGCGTCTCGTCGGGCGCGCACTCGTTTGGCGGGATGAATTTCGATGACCTTCAGGGCAAGGAAAAATACAGCGGCTGGCGCGCCTACGGTCAGTCCAAGCTGGCCAACGTACTCTTCACCTACGAATTGGCGCGCCGGCTGGAAGGCACGGGCGTCACAGCCAACGCGTTGCACCCCGGCTTCGTAGCCAGCAATTTCGGTCGCACCAACAACAGCGAGAGCACCCTTCAGCGCGTGGGGCTGCGGATGTCACAGATCATGGCTGTGAGTGAGGAAAAGGGCGCGGCAACCAGCATCTATCTGGCCACATCGCCGGAGGTCGAAGGCGTGACCGGCACCTACTTCCAGAATTGCAAGCCGAAGGATAGCTCCAAAGCCAGCTACAGCCGGGCCGACCAGGCCCGACTTTGGCAGGTCAGTGAACAACTCTTGCAGATCCACACCGTTGTTCCGCCGGTGAGAAGCGCAAACGGCGCAGCCGAGCCGGCTTCTGAACCCGTAATGGCGTAGCGCGGACAAGACTCGAGCACGAACAGTGGAGAGGTCCGGAATGAAGACCAAAACCTTTGCGGCATTGATGGCGGCAGTGCTGTTGCTGACAACAGCCAGCTCTGCGCTGGCACATCGGCCATATTTCGAAGATATCGACATCGCGGCAAACGCGCCGTGGGAAATCGACGACCCTACGATATCGACCGTGGTCTACGCGACGCTGGACACGCGGGCTGATGTGGATTATTACACCTTCGCGGGCGAGGCTGGCCAGCGCATCCTGCTTGAGATCACGATTCCTCAAATCGCTGGCCAGGAACTATTTGCGCCGTCCCTGGCGCTGGTCGGACCGGGTCTGCCGGCGAGGCAGCTTCCGCTGCGTGTGGAAAAAGCAGATAACCTGGGCGTCGTCCAGATCGCTCCGCCAACTGGTCCTGCCGAGACCTTCTACGAGCCGTTCAGCCGTACCTCCTATTGGGAGCGCCAGTCCGAGCGCGTCACCCTGCCTGCGGACGGCCAATACACCGTCGCGATCTGGCATCCGCGCGGCGAGGTTGGTCGCTACGGGTTTGTGATCGGTGACAAGGAGCGGCTGGGCGGTGACCTGTTGGGCCTCGGCAGCAAGCTGCGCAGCTACTGGACTGTCGTACCGCAGCCGGACGAGCCGCTGCTGACAGAGTCCGCTCTGCCGCCGCTCGCTGACAAACCGGCCGGCTGGCGCTACAGTATGTCGTGCGCCGAGGAATAGACTGTCACCGCCGCTTTGCCGGGCGTTGTGTGCAATTCAGAAAGGCTGTGCTATACTTTTGCTCTGGCTCCCAGTGAGCCGGCAAACACTATGAACCCGATCAATCGAACCATTTCCACGGTCGCGGCGATGGTTGCAGCGCTGATCATATTGAGCGTGTGCAACCAGCCGACACCAACCAAGACACCTGCGCCCAGCGCGACTCCCACGCTTACCGCCAGCGCCACCCGTGTGGCAACTGCGACGCCTACTGCCGCGGCCACACCTTCGCCCCCGGCGACTGAAACCGTCAGCGTCGCTCAGGCCGTGCCCACCGACACTCCAGCGCCCACACCCACGCCCACGCCATCGGCGACGCCGTTTCCACCCGGCCCGCCCAGCAAGCTAGGCCTGTTTGTGGGCTACAACCATCCGCAGCTTTTCGATCTGCTGGCAACTGGCAACGTTGCCGTAGTCAAGACGCTGGAGTACGATCCCAACTTCGTCGTCGAGATCAAAAACGTCTCGCCCAACACGTTGCTCGTCTCGCGCTATACGCCGCTGCCTCTGCCTGATCTCGACAACTGGGACCCGATTGCGGCGGCGCGCCAGTTCGCCGACCTGGTGTTGCCCATCGCCACCGAGCCGCGCCGGCTGGCCAGCATCGACTGCTGGGAAGCGTACAACGAGCCGACGGTAACCACTGCCGAGCAGATGGCCAGCCTGGCGATATTCGAGGCCGAGCGCACCCGGCTGCTG
This sequence comes from uncultured Chloroflexia bacterium, assembly GCA_963707275.1. Classification (GTDB taxonomy): domain Bacteria; phylum Chloroflexota; class Anaerolineae; order JAAEKA01; family JAAEKA01; genus JACKBK01. The sequence goes on along the minus strand of CAVPPH010000008.1, from coordinate 38,330 downwards.
GCTGAAGCAGGCGTGCGCTCGTGCGTCGGCAACTTCGGCACTGGCCAGCCGCCGCTGGAGCTGTGGCCTGCCTTCTTCCCTGCGCTGCAAGCCGTTCAGCAACACAGCGGATACCTGGGTCTGCACGAATACTCCGCGCCGGAGATGTGGTTCGCGACCGGGACGAACCAACTGGAGGCTGGCAGCGACGAGGGCGACGAGGGCTGGCTGACGCTACGCTACCGCAAGGTCTACCGCGACATTCTTGAACCGGCTGGGCTGGCAGTGCCGCTGGTGATCACCGAAACCGGGGTCGATGGGCTGGTTGCTGGCCGGCCCGGTCCGGTCGGCAACGGCTGGCAGGAATTCGCGGACTACTGGCGCTCGCAAGGGCTTGTCAGCACGCTGCCCGAGGGGTTTTACGTCGAGCAACTGGCCTGGTACGACAGCAACCTGGCGCAGGATGACTACGTGCGCGGTGCAGCAATCTACACGCTGGCCGGGCCAACCGGCTGGGAAACCTACGATATTCTGGGGTTGACCGCTGATATTCTCAAACAATATCTCTCCGTCCACCCGCCGCGCTAGATAACTCGGGAGCTGCGTCTCCTTGCCCGTTTAACCAGATTCATGCGCATCCATTTGACAAAGATTCAGACGAGGATGATAATTGAGACCCAATCTCACTGAGAGCGGGTCTCAATTCCTTTTCGCAGAAGGACTTCATTATGCCAGCGCGCACCTCAGCCGCTTCATCGAATTCAAACCCCGCCAGATCGCCCCTAGGCTCAGGAGCCTCCTGGACTCGGCATATTGCGGGCCTCGCACTCTTCGCCGCGTTGGCCCTGACGCTGTCAGCCTGCGGATCATCGAGCGCAACCACCCCGAACGACGCAACGGCCGGCGGCAGCCAACCGCTGAAGGTTGTCGCGACTACAACCATCGTTGGCGATGTGGTGCGCAACGTCGGCGGCGATGCCATCGATCTGACAGTCATGCTGCCGGCAGGCGCTGATCCGCACGGCTTCGAACCCGCGCCGGTGGACATCGCTGCCGTCAACAAGGCTGACGCCGTGTTCATCAACGGCCTCCAACTTGAGTCGTTCCTGACCGCCATGATGGAAAACGCCGGGGGTGACGCCAAAATCGTTGCCGTCTCCGACGGAATCACACCTATAGAAGGTACAGAAGAGCACGCGGCGGAAGCCGGGCACGAAGAGGAAAGAGCGCCCGGCGACGGCGATCCGCACACCTGGACCGACCCCTACAACGTCATGGTCTGGGTGGACAACATCCAGCGCGGCCTGAGCGAAATCGATCCCGCCAACGCCGCGACGTTCGCCGCCAACGCAGCGGCCTACAAGTCTGAACTTCAGGCACTGGACAGTTGGATCCGCGCGGAAGTTGCCACAGTGCCAGAGGCCAGTCGCAAACTGGTCACCGATCACGCCGTCTTCGGCTACTTCGCCAACCGCTACGGGTTCGAGCAAGTAGGCGCGGTCGTTCCGGGCTACAGCACGTTGTCGGAGCCTTCCGCCCAGGAGATCGCCGGTCTTGAAGATGCGCTGCACGCGTTGGACGTAAGAGGAATCTTCGTCGGCAACACGGTCAACAGCGCATTGTCGCAACGCGTCGCCGATGACACAGGCATCCGGATCATCCCCGTATATACCGGCTCACTCAGCGACGCTGGCGGACCCGCTGCCACCTATCTCGACTACATGCGTTACAATGTAAATGCGTTCGTCAGCGCGCTCAGAGAATGAGACACGCTGCTCTGACAGCGTCAAAGGAGAGTCTTTCATGAAAAAGAAGAGAAGTTGGGGTGAACTAAGTTCACTGCAGAAGGCGATGTTGATAGTAGCAGGCGTCGTGGAACTCCTGCTGCTGGTGGCTGCTTTGGTGGACCTTCGCCGCCGGCCCGCGGAACAGATCAGGGGCAGCAAGCGCGTCTGGGCACTGGTAGCCTTCATCAACTACGTTGGGCCAGTCACGTACTTCATCGTCGGACGCAAACGTGCCGCCTGAGTACCCAAGCTCGTTCGTAGTAGGCGCTTCAGCGCCCCAGACCGGCGCTGAAGCGCCTACTATGAACGGACGCCGCCAACCGGCTGCATCAACGCGACCGGCTGGGTCGCATCAGCGAGATACCCAGCATCAGTCCGACGATGAAGGACACCAGCATCAGGATTACAATCGACTCGCCAGTCATGGTCGCGTCCTGCCTTTCCGTCAGGCCAGTTCTGCTAACACTTCCCGCCCAGAGCGGCCCGGCTGCATCGCTGTCTCCTTGACGATCCGCCCGTCACGCAGGCTGAGCACACGATCGGCCTGGCTGGCGACCCGCAAGTCGTGGGTTGCCAGAATCACACCGTGTTCGCCGCTGTCAGCCAGTGCGCGCAGCCGGCCCACGATGTGGCGAGCGGTGGCCGTGTCCAGATTGGCCGTCGGCTCATCAGCCAGGATCAATGGCGGGTTGGTCGCCAGCGCGCGGGCGATGGCAGCCAACTGCTGCTGACCACCTGACAACTCCGACGGGTAGCGCTCGGCCAGGTCTGGCAGACCGAAGTCGGCCAACAGATAGTCGGTGCGCTGGCTGGCGTCGTAGGGCGGACGGCGGGTCATGAGCTGCAACGGCAGCCGCACGTTCTGGCGCACCGTGAACCCGCTGAAGAGGTTGTAGCTCTGGTAGACCATGCCGACAGCCCGCAGCCGGAGGTCAGCCACCGCGTCCTCGTCCAGATCCTGCAACGACTCGCCCAGCAGAATCACCGAGCCGTTGTCAGCCGGCTCGATCCCCGCCAAAATCCCCAGCAAGGTCGTCTTGCCGCTGCCGGTCGGACCGACCAGCGCCACGAACTCTCCGGCCTGCACCGCCACATCCACACCGTCCAGAGCATGAACTGCGCCCGTCTGCGTTTGGTAGGATTTGCTCAGTTTGCTTGCTTGTACCAGGACTTCTTGCTTGTTCATAGACTCCTCAGTATCCGATTGATTTTGCCCACTCACCTGACTTAGCCCGCGTCTATCACTTACTTGCGGCTCTGGCCGGTCTCCGACCGAGCCACTACAGGGAAGAAATTCCTAAACGCGTTCTTAGCCCGTCAACCAGGGCCGGTCGCGCAGGGAGGCGGCTGGCGGCTGGCGCGAGATCAGCCACAACACCGGCAGCGCGCCGATCCAGGCGGACGCAAGCGCTGCCAACACATCCAGCAGCGCGATGACAACCACGGTCAGCGCGGCAGTCTGCGACGCGCCGGACCCAACCAGCCACCACAACACCACTGCCAGCGCTGCGCCCAGCGCGCCGCCGGCCACTGCCACAATGCCGTTTTCCAGCAGGATCAGCCGACGAACGCGGCCGCGGCGGGCGCCCAGCGCCGCCAACAGCCCCAGTTCCTGCCGCCGCTCCAGCGCTGCCAGCGCCGACGCCGTCAGCACCAGACTGGCGCAGGCGACCAGCAGCATGGCTGCCACCCAGAGTGGAAAGGTAGCCGGCACGTTGCCGCCGACCCAACCCAGCGCGGCCAACCCGACTCCCAGTGCGCCCGCGGTCATTGCCAGCGTCAGGCCGGTGGTCTGCCGCCGGTGGCGCGCCAGCCCCTGGACCGCCAGCGCCCAGAGCGGCTTGCTATCAGGCGCCGGCAGCCGCCAATAGAACCGGGTCAACAGCCCGCTACCGGCGTTCAATAGCAGCGCCAACGCCAGCGCCAGCAGCGTCAAGGCGATCCCCGCTCGCCAGCCAACCGCCAGGATGCCCAGCAGCGCGGTCAACGCCGCCGTAAACAGGATGCCCAGCATGGAGAAGCGCCACTGATCCCAGTCACGCATCCAGTGCTTGCGCGGCTGACGGCCCATTACGCTCAGGGGACGCAAGCCCGTGCTGATCCCCGTGACGCCGACGAAGAGCAGCGTTGCCAGCAGCGCCGCCAGCGCGCTGATGATAAACGGCTCGCCAAACAGACGAAACCCAGGCTCCAGACCGAGATAGTCGCGCGCCGGTAGCCAGCTCGCCACGCTCAACGCCGCACCGAGCAGGACGCCGAACGTGGTGCCCAGCAACGCCAGTCCCATGGCTTCCAGCAGCAATAGGATCGTCAGTTCCAGCCGGCTTAACCCCAGACTCAACAGCAGCGCCAGGTCGTCCAGCCGCCGCTCGACGCTGGCCAGATAGGCGTTGCTCAGACCGAGGCAGCCGACCAGCAATGTCACCAGCCCGGTGCCGACCAGCACGCCGGCCGGCGTCACGGCGTCCAGCAGCGCCGGCGGCAGTATCCAACCGAACTGCGCCGCAGAATAACTTAGCTCACGTACCCGCCAGGCGATCTGTAGCCAGGCCACCAGCGCTGCCACGCCCGGCGCCAGACAGAGCAACGCCAGACCAGCCAGCGGCCAGTCGCGTCGCACGCTGGCTGCCAGGAAGCCGGGCGCCAGACGCAGCAGCCTGTTTGCCCGCTTCACGAAATGCCTCCCGCGAAGACGCCGCTGGGTCCCAGCAAGCGATCCTCGCAGCGATCGAGCCAGGTCAGGTCCGCCTCGGCGTGCAGAATCGCCCCTTCCAGCAGGCTGGCCGCCACCCCGTCGCCGGCCGCTTCAGCCTCGGCCAGCGCGCGCTCCAGATCGCGCAGATATTGCAGATGTACCTCGCGTTGCTGCCAGAGCAGCTCGGCCAGCCGGTCCGGCTCGTGTAGCACGGATGCCAGCACCGTCAGCTTGAGATAGAAGTCATCCTTGAGCTTGCGGCTGCTGCGGACCGGTTCCCCCGTCCAGCCGGCCAACTCCTGCTCGCCCGCCTCGGTAAGCCGGAATCGCTTCTGGTCGGGCAGGCTCTCCTGCATGACCCGCGCCTCCAGTTCGACGAGGCCGGCTTCCTGCAAGGCGCGCAGATTGTTGTAAACCTGCGCCTGTTGCAAGGGCCACAACAGACCGATCGCGTCGTCGTAACGTTTCTTCAGCTCGTAGCCGTAGCTCGGCTCCTCAGCCAGAAGCGCCAGAAAGGCGTGTTTGATGCTCATGGTGTCTTACAACTCTGTAAACAAGCATGTCATTGCGAGGCTTTGCGAAGCAATATCTCTGAACCAACGGAGAGATTGCTTCATCGGCGGCCTCTTCGCAATGACGCAAGAGAACTTTGTTTACAATGCACTTACCAACTGCCTCAGTTACTAACTATAGTTAGTATAGCAAGGTTCGGGCGTTTGTCAAGACGCAAGGCAGCGAATTGTGAGGCAGATTTCACACCCTCAAGCATCCGGGGACTTTTCGCAAACTCTTGTAGCGAAGCGCAAGGAGCCGAAAGTCCCCGGCACTTGCGAACTGGGGTATAATGCACACCACCGATTGCAAAAACATCTCGAAAGCGAGCATCTATGCACCTCTATTTGATCCGCCACGGACAGAGTTTCGTGAACCTGAAAGACTGGACCGACGGCAATCTGGACGCTGGCTTGACTGACCTGGGCAAACGCCAGGCAGCCGCGCTGGCCGCCTGGCTGCCACAGCGCCTGCCACAGATCGACAGCCTGTACGCCAGCACCATGAGCCGCGCCGAGAGACAGCCGCGCCACTAACCGCCGCGTACAGCGTCGAGATTCGCTGGGACGACCGGCTGCGCGAGATCGGCAACAACCGCTCCGACCACACGCCCTGGCCGCCGGAATCGCTGCCCAAGGAATACTCCGACTACTGGGCCAGTGAACGCCCCTTCGCCACCACCACGCCGATGGTCGAAGGCGGCGAGACATTCATGCACTTCCGCACTCGGGTCGGCCTATTCATCGAGGAACTGGTGGATTGCTGCCGCGACAAGACCATCGTCGCGGTTTGCCACGGCGGCGTGGTCGAGGCTGCGTTCGATCACATCTTCAACATCGGCCCATGGCGGCGCTGCGAGATCTGGAACCACAACACCGGCGTCAGCCATTTCGAGTACGTCGAGATCCCGCGCCGCGAGACCTGGCGGCTGCACTTCCACAACCGGGTGGATCACCTGGTGGGAGTGGAGTAGTGCATGCAAATCTTCTATTCCGATGTTTTCGCCCTGCCGCTGCCTGAGGGCCACCGCTTTCCGATGCGCAAATACTCGCTGCTGCGACAGTGTGCCGCCGCCACCGAACTGGCGCCGTGGCATAACCATATGTTCGTCGCGCCGGCCGCCAGCCGGGAAGATCTTGAACGGGTTCACGAGCCTGAATATGTCGGTCGCGTCTTTCAGGGGGAACTAACAGATCGTGAGCAGCGCCGCATCGGCTTTCCATGGTCACAGGAGCTGGTCGCGCGTTCCTGCCAGTCGGTCGGTGCGACCATTGCCGTCTGCCGGGCGGCGCTGCGCGACGGAGTCAGCGTCAACCTGGCCGGCGGCACCCATCACGCCTACCCCGACCACGGCCAGGGCTTCTGCGTCTTCAACGACGTGGCAGTGGCAGCCCGGGTCGTGCAGGCTGAAGGGCTGGCCCGACACCTGGTGATCATCGACTGCGATGTGCATCAGGGCAATGGGACGGCGGCAATCTTTGCCGACGACCCGTCAGTATTCACCTTCTCGATCCACGGCGCCAACAACTTCCCGTTTCGCAAAGAGACCAGCGATCTGGACGTTGCGCTGCCAGATGACACTGAAGACCAGCCTTACCTCGAGGCTCTGCATGACAGCCTCCATAGCCTCGCGTTGCCGCAGTTTGACCTTGCGATCTATCTCGCCGGCGCGGACCCGTTCGTTGGCGACACACTGGGCCGTCTGGCGCTGAGCAAGGGCGGACTGGCAATGCGCGACCAGATGGTCTTTGATTTCTGCGACCTCGCTGGCTTGCCGGTGGCTGTGGTCATGGCCGGCGGGTATGCAACACAGGTTGAGGACATCGTTGACATCCACTGCACCACGGTGCAAATTGCCAGCGCGATGGCAAGGTTGGGCAGCCGTTCTACGCTTCCGTCAGGCCAGTCAGCCTGGCGAAACTGACCATGTCCGACACTCCCCTGATCACCAGCCGCCAGAACCGTCGCATCGTCGAGACGCGCAAGCTGAGCGAACGCAAGCATCGCCAACGCAGCGGCCGTTTCCTGGTAGAAGGTGTCAAACTACTGGAAATGGGTCTACAGGCCGGCGCGTCACCCGTCGAGGCGTTCTACTGCCCCAGAAAAGCCGGGCCGGCCGCGCAGACAGTGGCGCAACGCCTGCAAGCTGCTGGCGCTGAGCTGCTGGAAATAACGCCAGAGGTAATGGACGCGTTGGCCGAGCGCGACGCGACCGAAGGGATCGTCGCGACCTTTGCGCTCTTTGAGCGGTCACCTGACGAACTACGACTGTCCGGCAGCGAACTAGTGTTGGTGGTGGACCGACTGCAAGATCCCGGCAACCTGGGCACGCTGATCCGAACTGCCGACGCTGTGGGCGCCGCAGCCATCGCGCTGGTGGAGCCGTGCGTCGATCCCTTCGATCCCAAGACCGTGCGCGGCAGCATGGGATCGGTCTTCCACATGCCGCTGGTGCGCAGCGCGGACGGGCCAGGGCTTCTGGCGGGTTTGCGGGCGGGCGGGTTGCGGGTGGTCGGCACAGACGCTCAAATCGGCGTTGACTGGGGTGAGGAGCTGTGGCAGGGTGGCGTCGCGCTCCTTCTGGGCAACGAGGCGCGTGGCATTTCACCCGATCTACGGCCACTGGTGGACGCCTGGGCGCGCCTGCCCATCGCCGGTCGGGCCGAGTCGCTGAACGTGGCCGTGGCCGGCGGGGTGCTGATGTACGCGTGGCTGCACGAAAGGGAGCGGCAAGTATGACCAGCATTCTCGTGGTCGGCGGCGCGTCGCTGGACGTTTTGCACTTCGGCGGGCAGACCGTTCATTCGGCAGGCGGCGCCGGCCTGTACACCGCCGCTGCAGCCGCGCGCGCTGGCGTCCGGGCAGCCATGTGCGCACCGCGCCCGGAACCGATGCCCGCTCCCTTGCAGCCGGCAGTATCGCGCATCGACTGGATCGGCCCGGCTGTGCCACCTGACCAGCTTCCCCACTTCGAGATCGCCCACTACGGCGGCGGCAAAGCTGAACTGGTCAACGCGCGCTGGGGCGCGGAAGCTCGACTGAGCAGCGCCGATCTGCCGCCCGACCTGTCGCCGGTGGCTTTCGTCCACGTTACGGCCCTGGGAACGACCGGGCGTCAGATCGATTTCGTGCGGGCAGCCCGTGAGCGCGGCGCGGCTCGCATTTCGGCCGGCACCTATGGCCGGGCCGTCTACGGCGAGACCGCGGCGGTGCGAGAACTTCTGGCGCTGGCCGACCTGTTCTTCATGAACGAGAACGAGGCCACCGGGCTTTTTGGAACAGTCGATGCGGCCCGCGGCGCTCCCGGCAAGCTGCTTTTCGTTACTCTGGGCGCGCGCGGCGTGCTGGTGATCCAGGGCGACCACGTGACGCACGTGCCGGGCATGGCAGCCGCGGAGCTGGACCCCACCGGCGCGGGCGACACCTTCTGCGGCGCGACGCTGGCCGGTCTGGCACGCGGCGAGCATCCGGTTATAGCCGCCAGGCAAGCCATTGCGCTGGCGGCGCAGATGATCGGCGCGGTGGGCCCGATGGCGCTGTGGCAGGACGGTCCGCTGCCGCAGCCGGCGCGTGACGAGCGGGTGGTTCTCAACGAACGCCAGATCGAACAGGTAGCGGATCTGGTGGCCGCGCTGCCGGACGTTCAACCCTTCGATTTCATCGGCCCTGATTTTCCGCCGGCCAGCCATCCCGCGGCGCTGGACTACTTTTTCACGGCCACCTTGCAGCAGTTCAGCTTCTGGAACATCGCCGGCGACCGCTACGGTGGGCCGCTGCTGGCGCCGCTGGAGGGTGAGACGCGCAAGGGATCGGATTATCTCTGGCGCGCCTGGCTGCGTCCGCTGCTGACCGACCCTGGTTTCTACCACCCAGACCGGCAGACGGCTTTGGTCGAAACCGAACTGGCGACGCTCTTTCGCGACGACACGGGCGGCCAGCCGATGCCAGCCCTCGATCTACACCTTGGCATGGCGCGCACCTACGGCCGCGACATGACAGCGCTGGGCTGGTCGCCGGCCAGTCTGGTCGCCCTGGCCAACAAATCAGTCCGGCCACTGGCGGCCCTGCTGGCATCGCTGGATCACGTCGGCGGCTACAAGGAAGACCCGCTGCGCAAGAAGGCCGGCCTGTTGGCGCTCGATTCTGCAGCAGCGGCCGGAGCGCTGGCTGAAACCCGCGCCCGGTGAGACTTTCCCGCCCGTCATCGACTACCACCTGATGCGCTCCTGCCTGCGGATTGGCCTGATCAATGTCACTGACGCGGCACTGGAACGAGCGCTGCTGGAACGGCGGCTGCTGGAGCCGGCCGATGAATGGGCCGTACGTCTGGCAGCATATGATGCGGTCGAGCGGCTGGTGGCCCGCTCCGGCCGGACGATGGGCGCGGTGGACTGGTTCTTCTTCAACGCGCGCCGCCGCTGCCCTGAGATGAGCGAACCGGAATGCAGCCGTTGCGCGGTCGATCCCGTCTGCGCGCACCGCAAGGCATTGTTTCAGCCGGTGCTGCGAACGACGTTCTATTGAGCGCACAGCGATGATCGCGTCGCAACGCCGCCTGTGGTTGAAACCAACAGGCTGATTCCAACAAAGCCTGCTCAAAGCAGGCTGCCCCAACAAGACCACGCAGGCGCTTCAATGCCGGAAGCGACTGAAGTCGCGACTATGACCACCGTTTCATGACTTCATTAGATCAACTCGCACAAACGTTTGAACTGTGGAAGACCCTGACGACGTTCAGGCTGTTCCTGATCGTGGTGTTCTACATGATCGCCTGGATCGTTCACCGGCTGGCGCCGCGGCTGGCGCGCCGCATGGTACGGTTGAACCGCTTTGCCCGGCCGGCGCGCCAGTTCCGGCAGGAGCGGCAGGCCACGCTCAACGGTCTGCTGGCCAGCGCGATCACCATGGCCGCCTTCGCCTTGGCGACCTTCTTCAGCTTGAGCCTCTTCGTCAGCGCCAACACGTTGATCTGGGTTGTCGGCCTGTTCAGCGCGGCCTTTGGCCTGGGCGCGCGCCCATTGGTCAACGATTTCCTCAGCGGGCTGAGCCTGATCTTCGAGGACACCTACGACGTCGGCGAGAAACTGGAGGTGATGGGCGTCGAGGGTGTGGTCGAGGCGGTCAACGTGCGCACGACACTGCTGCGCGCGCCGACCGGCGAGCTGTATGTCGTTCCCAATGGCGACGTGCGGCTGATCCGCAACTTCAGCCGCGGCCGCTTTTCCCTGACGACGGTGACCATCAAGCTGGCAGCAGCGGACCTGGCTACCGCGGTTCCGTTGCTACAAAGTCTGGGAGAGGAAGCGGTAGAGCTGTTGCCCAACCTGCTGGAGCCATGGAAGGTGATCAGCGAGTTCAGGGACCATCGGCCACGCCACCGACCTGACGCTGCTGGCCAAGGCGCGCTTCGGCAAGGCCGCGGAGATGCGGCCGCGGCTGCTGACGCTGGTGCAGGACCGGCTGGCAGAGGCAGGGATCGAGTTGGAGAGTTAGTTCGATAGTGCGTTAGTTCGGCAGTGCGATAATTGAGCAGTGCTCACGAAAAAGAAGTGAGCAGGTATTGTCCAGGTTTGTAAGGCCGCTTCTAGGCGCGGGTGATGACGATGCAGTACAATGAACAAGGTGTTCGACAATGCACAAGGGTCAGGATGTGAAGGACTCGCCTTGGCCCTTGTTGATTTCAAAGTATAGCTCGCAGAGGACTTTGGCGTGACGACAACTCTCAACACACCGACAACCGTCGGCTCGACTCAACCACCGACCAACGGCACAGATACAGCTACGACACTCCAGACAGCCGCGGCAAAGCCGGCTTTCCTGCGTTTCGAGGACTTGTCGAAAAGTTACCAGGAAGGCGACCGCACGCGCGTCGTCCTGCAGAACGCGCACGCCGAATTTGGGCACGGCGAGTTCGTCGCGATTCTGGGTCGCAGCGGCAGCGGCAAGAGCACGCTGCTCAACCTGATCAGCGGCATCGACCGGATCGACGGCGGGCGCATCTGGCTGGACGGCCAGGACCTGACCGCGCTGGACGACCGCCAGCGAACCCTCTTCCGGCGACGCAACATCGGCTTCATCTTCCAGTTCTTCAACCTGATCCCGACGCTGACCGTGCTGGAAAACGTCACCTTGCCGCTGGAACTGAACGGCGTCAAGCAGCGCGAGGCTCGCGGCCGGGCCGAGCCGCTGCTGGATGCGGTGGGCCTGCTGGATCGGACGGCCACCTTCCCCGACCGGCTGTCCGGCGGCGAGCAGCAGCGCGTCGCCATCGCCCGCGCGCTGGTCCACGACCCGCTGCTCGTGCTGGCCGACGAGCCGACCGGCAACCTGGACGAGGAAACCGGCCAACAGGTGCTCGACGCTGCTGGATCGGCTGACCCGCCAGGCAGGCAAGAACCTGATCATGGTCACGCACAGCGTTGATGCTGCATCCTACGCTGACCGAATTCTGAACCTCAAAGACGGCAAGCTGGTGTAGCCATGCTCTCGCGTACCCTTCTCAACGTCGGCTGGCGCTACCTGCTGCGCCACCCGTGGCAGAGCGTGCTGATGATCCTCGGCATCACGCTGGGCGTGGCGGTGATGGTCGCCATCGACCTGGCCAACGTCAGCGCGAGCCAGGCGTTCGACCTGAGCACCGAGGCGGTGGCCGGCCGCGCGACGCACCAGATCGTCGGCGGGCCGCAGGGGCTGGATGAGAGCGTCTACGTCGCGCTGCGGCGCGCCGGGCTGACCGACGAAGGCATCGCCGTCCGCGCCGATCCTCAGCGACTACGTCTCGTCGCCGCAGCTTGGCAACCGGCCGGTGCAGTTGCTGGGCGTCGATCCCTTTGCCGAGGCGCCCTTCCGCAGCTACGTCACCGACGGGCGAAACGTGCCGGTGGCCGCAGCTTACTGCCTTCCTGACGCAGCCGGGCGCTGTCCTGCTGTCCAGCGATGTCGCCGACCGCTACGGCCTGGCAGATCGGCGCGCCGCTGAGCCTGACCGTCGGCGGCTACCGAACGGAAGGCTTTCGTCGCCGGTACTCTTGCAGCCCTCCGACAGCCTGAGCCGGCGCGCGCTGGACGGGCATGCTCCTGGCCGACATCGCCACTGCGCAGGAGTTGACCGGACGTATCGGCTCGCTGGACCGCATCGACCTCCTCGTGCCGGACGACGGCGGCGCGGCGCTGGCTGGCTTGCAAGCCCTGCTGCCTGAACGGTGACCGTCCAGCCGGTGGCAGCCCGCAGCGGCACCATCGAGCAGATGACCGCCGCCTTTCGCACCAACCTGACCGCGCTGAGCCTGCTGGCGCTGGTGGTCGGGCTGTTCCTGATCTACAACACGATGACCTTTTCGGTGGTGCAGCGACGGCCGCTCTTCGGCACGCTGCGCTGCCTGGGCGTCACCGGCAACGAGGTGTTCGTCCTGGTGCTGGGCGAAGCGCTGGTCATCGGCGTCATCGGCGCGACGCTGGGCGTTGTGCTGGGCGTCTTCCTGGGACAGGGCGCGGTGCGTGCGGTCACGCAGACGATCAACGATCTCTATTTCGTGGTGACCGTGCAGGGCGTGGCCGCGCCGGTCAGCAGCCTGGTCAAAGGCGCGGTGCTGGGTGTTGTTGCGACGGTGCTGGCGGCCGCGCCGCCGGCCTGGGAGGCAGCCTCGGTGCCGCCCGCGAACCGCCCTCTCCCGCTCCGGCCTGGAAAGCAAGGCCGGGCAGGCGGTCAAGGCGGCTGCGCTGGCCAGCCTGGTGCTGATGGCAGCTGGCGTCGTGCTGCTGGCCCTGCCGGCCAGGGGGCTGGTGACCAGCTTCGCCGGCACCTTCGCCATCATCATCGGCATCGGCATGCAGACGCCCCTGGTCACCAAGCTGTTGATGGACGCGACGACGCCCGTCAGCAGCCGGCTGGGCGGAGTGCTTGGGGCGCATGGCGCCGCGCAGCGTCGTCAACTCGCTGAGCCGCACAGCCATCGCCATCGCCGCGCTGATGATCGCCGTCTCGGTGACCATCGGCGTCAGCCTGATGGTCGGCAGCTTCCGCTACACCGTGGTCGCCTGGCTGTCGCAGACGGTGCAGGGCGACGTCTACATCTCGCCGCCCAGCGCGACCGCCACGCAGCAACACGGCCACCATCGACCCGGCCGCCGCTGCGCATCGTCCGCGGCTGGCCGGGCGTCGAGCGGGTCGATACGCTGCGCTCGGTGACGGTCGACTCGCCCGACGGCCCGTTCCAGGTCGCCGCGGTGGACAATCCCAGCACCGGCGATGAGCGGCTCTTCGTGGCGGCTGACGGCCCGCCCGAGGCGGTCTGGCAGGCGATGCAGGCGGGCGCGGTCATGGTCTCGGAGCCGTTTGCCAACCGCTTCGACCTGCCGCGGCGCGGCGGCGAGGTGACGCTGGTACACGCCGGCGGCCCGCGCGACCTTCCCGGTGGCCGGCATCTACTACGACTACGCCTCCAGCCAGGGGACGGTCATGATGGCGCTGCCGCTCTACCGGTCGCTGTGGAACGACGACGCGATCACGGCGCTGGCGCTGCGGCTGGCGCCCGGCGCCGACCCGGACCAGATCACGCGCGAGCTGCAGGACGCGCTGGCGCCGGTGCAAAGCCTGATCGTCCAGCCCAACCAGGCGCTGCGCGACGAGGCGCTGGTGGTCTTCGACCGCACCTTTGCCATCACCGGCGCGCTGCAACTGCTGGCGACGCTGGTCGCCTTCATCGGCGTGCTCAGCGCGCTGCTGTCGCTGATGCTGGACAAACAGCGCGAGTTGGGTATCCTGCGCGCGGTGGGGCTGACCGGCCGGCAGCTCTGGCGGCTGGTGTCGCTGGAGACGGGGCTGATGGGCGCGGTGGCCGGCCTGCTGGCGATGCCGACCGGCCTGGTGCTGGCGCTGATCCTGATCTACATCATCAACCGGCGCAGCTTCGGCTGGACGTTGCAGCTTCAGTTGATCGCCGGAGCCGTTTCGTGCAGGCGCTGATCGTGGCCGTGGTCGCGGCGCTGCTGGCCGGCATCTACCCGGCCTATCGCATGACGAGGATGGCAACGTCTGACGCGATGAGATTCGAATGATACGCGAGACGTGAAACGTGACCGAATCCTGCGTGACGCTTCACTTTTCACGTACTATTCCTGGCATCTGCTATGGCCTCACTCTTCTGGACCTTCAGCAACGACCCAAGCGACGAGGACGTGGCCGAGCTGCGCGGCCGGCTGGCGGCGTGGAACGCGTCAGCGTCCGGCATCGCCGGCGAGCGCTGGCTGGCATGTTTCGTACGCGGCAGCGACGGCGAACTGCTGGGCGGCACAGTTGGGCGGGCCTGGGGCGAAGTGCTGGAGCTGCGTTTACTGTGGGTCCACGAGACTTTGCGTAGCGGCGGCATCGGCAGCCAACTGCTACAGCGAATTGAGACGGAAGCTTACGAGTTGGGCTGCAAGACGGTCATCACCGACACCTTCAGCTTTCAGGCACCCGAATTCTATAGCAGACACGGATTCGAAGTGTTTGGCACGATCAAAGGCTATCCCGAGTCGACTGCCAAGTATTACCTGCGCAAAACAATTCAACCCGTCATTCCCGCTTCCGCGGGAATCAAGCGCTCGTGAAGAATGGATTCCCGTCTCCGCGGGAATGACGTTGTCCAAATGCTGAGTGACACCGATTGAGAGGAACATGAACATGACTACCATACTGACACAGAACGAGATCGACGACGCGCTGACAAAGCTGGACGGCTGGAGCCAGTCCGGCAACGATATTTCCCGTACCTTCGTGCTACCCAGATTTCCGGCTGCGCTGGTCTTTGCCTGCACCGTTGGACATCTGGCCGAGCGCGCCGATCACCACCCCGACATCCTGATCCAGTATCGCAAGGTGACACTGACGCTGTCCACCCATTCCGCCGGCGGTCTGACACAGAAGGACATCGATCTGGCGGGCCAGATCAACGCCATCGCCTGAGCGCCGTATCGCGCCGTTGACAGGGCTGCGGCCCGATGCTACACTGGAGTTGCCAGCAGCGCGTTGGCAGCGAGGTACAGCGAAGGCGATCTCATGACCAACGACGAATTCTTCCCAGGCCACAACAGACGACCTCCGCTGGGTGCAAGGCAGTTGCATTCGCTGCAACGCCATCGACACCTGGTGCAAGCTGCATACACTGCTCTGGCTACACGAGCACCCCGGCGAACGGCTCTCAGGCCCGCAACTGTGCGAACGGCTGTACCAAAGCGACGAGGGACTGATGAGTTCGATACTGGTCGATCTCTGCCAGGCCGGCTTTCTGGTCGAGATTGACCAGCAGTACGAGCTGTCAGACGCTCCCGATGTCACATCATGTCTCAGCTACCTGAGCCAGAACTTCGCCGATCCGCTGGCGCGCCAAGCGTCTGATCGAACGCATCCGCGTCGGTGGAGCCTGATAGCCAGGAGCGCGGCCATGGCCACTGACCTGATCGATGCACTGCTGGCCTCGACGCCCGACGGCCCCGTGCTGGACGTGCGCATTGGCCTGTCATGGACAGCGGTGGTCGTCGAAGTGGCCGGCCAGCGGCGCTGCGGCCTGGCTGCTACGCTGCGTGGCGAGAGAGGCCACGGCTCGCCCACCATGCCCGAGGCTGGTTTTCTGGTCGGGAAGAGCGGGCGTGAGGTGGCAAGCTGGGCGAGATCCGACGCAGAGAGCCTCACCCAGACATCAGTTGGTTTTGCAGCGCTGAACGCGCTGCTGGCGGCGGCCGCGAAGATCAGCCATGGACCGACCTCAACGCGGCCGAGGTGATCGCCGAGCGCGGCGCAGGCAAGCGAGTCGCGCTGATCGGCCACTTTCCCTTTGTCGAAGATCTGCGTGAGCAGGTCAGCAAGCTGTGGGTGCTGGAACTTCAACCGCGGCCGGGCGACCTGCCTGCCAGCGCCGCCACCGAAATCCTGCCACAGGCCGACATCGTCGCCATCACCGCTACCACGCTCATCAACGGCACCTTCGCCGGGCTGATGGCGCTGCGCAATCCGGCTGCGCTGACCATGCTGCTGGGCCCCTCAACTCCCCTCTCCCCGATCCTGTTCGACCACGGGATTGACATCCTGTCGGGCGCGTTGGTCGAGAACATCGACGCCACGTTGCGCGCCGTCAGCCAGGGCGCGGGGTTCCGCCAAATTCACCGGACCGGGGTCAGGCTGGTCAGTCGCACGTCAGAAAAATCGAGTTCGAGTCACAACAGGCGCTGACTCGGCCTCCATCTTGTTTGTCACCTCTTCGTTAACGATTGCACAGGTTGGGGCATTAGGGTATAATTTGGCCAGAACTGAATCGAGATCTGCACCTTTTAGAAGGAGGATCTGATGCGTCGTCTCTTTTGCCTGCTGGCCCTGACAACCATCCTTGCAGTTGTGCAACACACTGCTGCTCTGGCCCAACCCGCTCCCGGCACAACGGTCAAGGCCGTTCTCTTCTACTCCCCCACCTGTCCCCACTGTCACACAGTCATCAACGACACGCTGCTGCCACTGATGGACCAGTATGGCGACGCCTTTCTGGTGATCGGGATCGACATCACCCAGCCGGGCGGCCAGACGCTTTACGAGGCGTCTACCGAGCAATTCCGCATTCCACAGGAATTGTCAGGCGTGCCGCGGCTGATCGTGGGTGAAACGGTTCTGATAGGCAGCGTCCAGATACCGCAGGAGTTGCCGGGAATCATCGAGTCCGGCCTGAGCGCTGACGGGATCGACTGGCCCGACATCCCTGGTTTGGCTGAAGCCCTGGCTGCCGGCCAGCAAGCGGAAGAAACCGACGTAGCAACACCCGAACCGACGACGCCAGCGCCCGAAGCGACGTCTGCGGTGACTGCCACACCGCCGCCAGTCGCAACGCCAACGCCTGAGGTTGTAGCAATCACTGCCAACTCCCTGCCGCCGGCCACCACGGGCGCGTCCGGCGGGTTGCCCGAGGGCGGCTGGCTGGCAGCGTTTATCCTGGGCGGCATGCTACTGGCGCTGGGATTCACGGCCGTGCGGGTCTACTCAGCCCGCGCCACGCTGTTCGGCTCAGGTACAGGATCCGCAGCGCCAATAGCATCGCCGCTGGTGCTGATCCTCGCGCTTCTGGGACTGGCGGTCTCCGCCTACCTGGCATACGTCGAAATCACCCAGACCGCGGCCGTTTGCGGACCGGTCGGCGAATGCAACGCGGTCCAGTCCAGCGACTACGCCCGCGTCTTCGGCATTCCCGTGGCAGTGCTAGGAATCGTCAACTACCTGGCTATCCTGGGGCTGTGGATTGTTCAGAGGACAGTGTCCGGGAAGTGGCGGCGATGGACCGGCTGGGCGCTGCTGCTGGTGACAGCCTTCGGCGTGTTGTTCTCGATCTACCTGACGCTGCTGGAACTGTTCGTCATCGACGCGGTCTGCATCTGGTGCTTGAGCTCGGCAGTCATCACGACTTCGCTGCTGCTGGTGGTGGTCTGGCAGCTTGCCCGCCGGCCTTCGGTTGACACACCGCGGCAGCGGCAGCAACCGCTGCATGCCTGAGCAAGACCGCGATTTGAGCGATCAAAGAACCGGTCAGGTGCGTTGCCATCTGACCGGTTCTTTGTCGATTCAGGCGCCTGTCAGTTCGCGGTCAAAGAACTCCCGCACACGCTGGATGAAAAGCTGGTCGCCGTCGCCGGTGAAGGTGTGCGGCTGGCCGGGGTAACTGAAGCATTCGACCGGCTTGTCGAGCGTCTTCCAGCCGCTGGCACAGGTCGTCCGACCACGCCGGCGGCACGGTTGCATCCTGGTCGCCGTGATGGATGCTGACGGCCGCAGTCACCCGATCCAGGTAGTTGATGGGTGAGATGCGTTGCAGGGCGTCGTCGGGCGGCGCTTCGTCCCACAGGCCGTTCGCATGCCGTTGGTGAAGTAGAGAATGCGCTGGTGGTTCAGCGCCTCGTCGCCGCTCATCGCGCCGTAGAGCACCGCCGCATCCACGGCGTCGCTGACGGTGATGACCCGCTGGCTGATGCCGCCGCCCATGCTGTGCCCCCAGATGCCGAGATGTTCGGATCGGCATGCTGGAGCGGACCTGGCTGCCCGCCCTGTTTCTGCACCAGCGCGATGAGGTTGAGCACGTCCACTGCCTGGCCGACACGATACTCCTCCGGCCCGTTGTCGGAAGGCGGCCAGTTGCGGAAGTTGGGGTGGATCACCAGATAGCCGGCCCGCGCCAGCGCGTCGGCGTAGCGGGTGGTGTAGGTCAGGGTGTTGTAGGTGGCCGGATCGACGTAGCCGTGCAACACCAGCACCACCGGGAACGGCCCGTCGCCCTGCGGCACGTTCATGAAGCCGTAGATGGTCAGCCCGTCGCTGGGGAAGGTGACCAGAGTGCCGGGTGAATGCGTCGGTCACGTTGAGCGTCTGCTCGATGCGCAGTTCGCCGTCGCCGTAACTCCTGCGCCGTGAGACCGTCGACGGTAAACGCGAGCATATGGATCAGGGGTTGGCGATGGCGTGGCTGTCGGCGTGACAGTTGCGGTCGGCGACGGAGTAGGAGAAGCGGTAGCAGTCGGTGTCGCCGTGGACGTCGCGGTAGACGTGGGCGTCGCAGTAGCTGTTGGTTCCGGCGTCGCCGTAGATGTGACTATTGCAGTCGGCGCCAGAGCCATCGGAGTCGGCGCGGGCGTTGGCGTACCACAGGCAGACAGGACTATCAGCGCCAGCAGTGCGATCGGAAGCCAGTATTTCTTGTGCATCATGGTGTCACCTCTGGTTACGCAGTGTAGCAGGTGGCAAGGGGCGTGACAGCGAGGTGGATCACGATGCGGGGAAGTCACCCTCACCCCAGCCCTCTCCCTGAGGGAGAGGGAGCCAGAGCGAATGCAGGCGCGCTACTGAATTATAGAACTACCTTACTTCCGCACTACCGCACTGCTCACAGGATGCGCTGGCCGAGGAGGGAGGCGAGGAGTTCGACGGCCAGTTCGGCGGTGCGGTTGCCGTCGTCGAGTATCGGGTTGATCTCAACCACGTCCACCGAGGCGACTTTGTCCGACTCGGTCAGGATCTCCATTAGCAGATGCGCCTCGCGGTAACTGAGACCGCCGGGTACCGGTGTGCCGACGCCGGGCGCGGTGATGGGATCGATGGCGTCCATATCCAGGCTGATATGGACGCGCGGCAGGTGGTTGAGGTGGCTTAGCGCCCGCCGCGCGACGGTCGCCATGCCCAGTTCATCCACGTCGCGCATGGTGTAGACGTGGATGCCGCTGGTCACCAGGTTCTGCCGCTCCTGGCCATCCAGGTCACGGATGCCGATCATCGCGATCTCCTGCGGCTTGAGCTTCGGCGCCGGGATGCCCCAGGTCAACCAGATCAGGATGGCCCTGCCCGACCAGCGCGGCGACCGGCATGCCATGGATGTTTCCGGAGGGCGACGTTTCGGGCGTATTGAAATCGCCGTGCGCGTCGATCCAGATCAGCCCCAGCGGTCCGGCGCAGGCAGTGCCCGCCGACAGTGCCGATGGCGATCGAGTGATCACCACCCAGAAAAATGGGAACCTCGGGCGTCGTCGAGCACGCTTTGGCAACCTCGTAGATCGACTGGCAGGCCGACACGACCTCGGGCAAATGGCGCAGACCGCCGCTGTTGGTTTGGGTCCACCGACGCTCCTTGACCGTGCGCTCGTCGCGGCCGGGCACCAGGACATTGCCGTCGTCCTCTACCTGGCAGCCCAGGCCAGCCAGCCGCTCGTACAAACCAGCGTATCGTACTGCGCTGGGACCCATGTCCACGCCGCGACGCTGCTGGCCCAGGTCCATGGGGATGCCGAGTATGCGGATCTGCGAGTGGTTCATCGAATTCCTGCTCTCTAATAGGTCTGTTGTCAGCGGTCGGTGGGTGGGCATTGTAACATGCGGCAACGTGAACTTACAAGCCGCTGATGGCGCAAACCACTGAGGCAACCTGGCACCCTGTTCCAGAATCGGAAGTCGCCAGGTCATGAAATAACACGAATCGAAGCGGCTGAGGCTACTTGTCACTGCCATCGGCGACTTCCGAGGTCTTTTTGCACGTTTGTCATTTGCACCGTGTTGAGTTACCATTGTGCCCGTCACGGATGTACAGCCTGATTTCGTTCTCAAAACGGCGGTCATCACCGTCACACTTCCCCAGGCCATGAGGCAAGTCCTGCTTTGCAGGAGGCCGCTGGTCAATCTCGCCTCCCAGGCTCGCGTCCATTTCAATGCTCGGTTGGAAACTGTTCATCGGTCGTTTGGCACATTCGGTCAACCCCAAGGAGGAACAACCTATGTCTCGCAGAATCGTGTTCGTTTTGGCGGTGCTGGTACTGGCTGCTATGCTGGCTGCCTGCGCCCCGCCTGCGACCCCCGCGCCTTCGGAATCAGCCGCCGCGCCAGCCGAAGCCGGCAAGCTGGCCGTTTTCGGCGCCTACGCCACCGCCATCGAAGAACCGTGGGATGGCGTCATCCACGCCGCGCTCAACAAGGCCCAGGATGACGGCCACATCGACTACACCTACACCGACGACATCGGCTACGCCGGCGACATGGAGCGCGTGCTGCGCGAGGTCGCCGAGAAGAACAAGCCGGCCGTCATCTTCGGCGACGCCTTCGGCAACGAGGAGGCGGTGCGCCGCGTCGCCAAGGACTATCCCGAAATCGCCTTCGTCTTCGGCTCCGGCGGCGGACCGGCTGAACCGAACTTCTCGGTCTTCGACAACTGGATCCACGAGCCGGCCTACCTGAGCGGCATGCTGGCCGGTGGGCTGACCAAGAGCAACATCGATCGGTGTGGTCGGCGGCCTGCCGGTGCCTGAAGTCAACCGCATCGTCAACGCCTTCATCGCCGGCGCGCAGTCGGTCAACCCCGACGGTCGATGTCAAGACGACCTTCATCAACAGTTGGTTCGACCCGGCGGCGGCCAAGGAAGCCGCGCTGGCGCAGATCGACGCCGGCGCGGACGTGCTGTTCGCCGAGCGCTTCGGCGTCATCGAGGCTGCGGCCGAGAACGGCCTCTGCTCCTTCGGCAACATGAGCGACCAGAAGGAACTGGCCCCCGAGTCGGTCGTCAGCGGCCCGGTCTGGAACATGCAGCCCACCGTGGACTACATCGTCAACCAGGTCAGGGCAGGCGCCTACACCGCTCAGGACCTGAAGGACTTCAGCATGGTGGCCAAGGGCGGCGCCGACCCTGGCGCCCATCAACACGGCTGTGACCTGCGGTCTGGCCGAGGAACTGGTCGATCAGGTCAAGGCCAAGGAAGAGGAGATCAAGAGCGGCCTCTTCCGCGTCGACATCGCCGAGTCGCCAGCCGCCGGCGTCGTCCGCAGGGCAGTAGGGAGCAGGCAGGAACAGAGGGAAAGGAGGGAAACGGGAGAATAGCAGGGTTCGTGAACCCTGAGACTGTCCCTCATTTCCCTCTCCGTTCCCCTCCTTTCCCTCTCTTTCCCTTCTCTTCCCCGGCAACGACATCTTCCGCTCATGACTGATCTTTCGCCCGCCGTCGAAATGCGCGGCATCACCAAGCGCTTCGGGTCGCTGATCGCCAACGACCGGGTCGACTTCACCCTGGGCCGCGGCCAAATCCACGCGCTGCTGGGCGAGAACGGCGCGGGCAAGACCACGCTGATGCGCATCCTCTACGGCCTCTACCACGCCGACGAGGGCGAGATCCGCGGTCGACGGCCAGCCGGCCGCGATCCGCTCCCCCGAGGATGCCATCGCGCTGGGCATCGGCATGGTGACGCAGCACTTTGCGCTGGTGCCGCCGCTGACCGTCACGCGAGAACGTGGTGCTGGGCTACAACCGACGGGCGTTGCGACTCGAAGCTGGACGACGCGCATCACCGAGTGGCCGAGGCTGCCGCAGCGCTTTGGCATCGAGGTGGAGCCGCGCGCGCTGGTCAAGGACCTGTCGGTCGGCGAGCGTCAGCGGGTCGAAATCCTCAAGGCGCTCTACCGCAATGCCGCGTGCTGATCCTGGACGAGCCGACGGCGGTGCTGGTGCCGCAGGAGGTGGAGCAGCTCTTCGAGGGCCTGCGCCAGCTGCAGGCTGACGGCCTGTCCGTCGTCTTCATCAGCCACAAGCTGCTACGAGGTGATGTGCCATCACCGACCGGTGACCGTGCTGCGCGGCGGCCAGCTGGTGGGCACCGTCGACACCCAGGACACCACGCCAGGCCGAACTGGCGCGCATGATGGTGGGCGGGCAACCTTCGGTCGTGCCCACGCTCGATCAGCGAAGTCCGCGGCAACCGGTCCGCGCTGGCCGTGCTGCGGCTGACGGAAGTAACCGCGCTGGACAACAAGGGGCTGCCCGCGCTGAAGGACGTCACCCTGGAAGTACACAGCGGCGAAATCGTGGGGCTGGCCGGCGTGTCGGGCAACGGCCAGAGCGAGCTGGCGCAGGTGCTGGAAGGCACGCGCGCCAGCACGCCGGGCAGCATCACCGTCGATGACCAGGACGTCACCAACGCCGATCCCGACCAGATCATGAAGGCGGGCGTCGGCCGCATCCCGAGGATCGCCACGCCAGCGTCGTCGGCGAGATGACCGTGGCGCAGAACATGGCGCTGGAACACCTGGGTGAGTTCACGCGCAACGGTCATCTGGACAAGCGCCAGATGCGCCGCACGCCGAGAAGCTGATCGCCGAGTACCAGATCAAGGCCAGACCGGACGACCGCATTCGCACGCTCTCCGGCGGCAACATGCAGAAGGTCATCCTGGCGCGGGTGCTGGAACGCAACCCGAAGGTCATCGTCGTCTGCCCAGCCGACGCGCGGCCTGGACGTCGGCGCGACCGAATACGTGCGCTCGCAAGCTGCTGGAGCAGCGGCAGCGCGGCGCGGCCATCCTGCTGATCTCCGAGGACCTGGACGAGATTCTGGAGCTTTCCGACCGCATCGCCGTCATCTACGAGGGTGAGATCCAGGGCATTGCTGCCGCGCGCGAAGCCGATCCTGAGCGGCTGGGGCTGTTGATGGCCGGTGCAAAGGACTCCAGCGTCATGGGCCTGAAGATCGAACGCAACCCCGCCCCCGTCTGGTTCCGGCCGCTGATTCCGCTGCTGGCCATCGTGTTGACCTTTGCCATCACGACCAGCCTGGTGCTGCTGGTCAACGCCAACCCGCTGCAGGCCTACTACTATTTCCTGGTCGAGCCGCTCTCCAGCCGCGTCAGCATCATCGAGGTGCTGGTCAAGTCGACGCCGCTGCTGCTGACCGGCGCGGCGGTGACCTTTGCCTTTGTCGGCGGCTTCTGGAACATCGGCGCGGAAGGGCAGCTGCTGGCCGGCGCGACGGCCGCCACCGCCATCGGCCTGCAGATGGATGGCGTGTCGCCGCTGATCGCCCTGCCGCTGATGATCGTCGGCGGCTTTGCTGGCGGGCATGGCCTGGGTGCTGATCCCGGCCCTGATGAGGGTCAAGCTGGCCATCGACGAGGTGGTGACCACGCTGCTGCTCAACTCGGTGGCGCTGCTGGGCGTCAGCGCGCTGCTCAACGGGCCGTGGCGCGACCCCGTCTCGCAGTGGCCGCAGTCGCCGGAGATCGCCGCGTCGGCCATCTTCCCCAAGCTGATCCCCCGCTCGCGGCTGCATCTGGGCTTCATCCTCGCCATCGTCATCATCGTCATCATGTGGTTCGTGCTCAGCCGCACCGCCTTTGGCCTGCGCATGCGAGCGGTGGGCATGAGCCCGCACGCGGCCCGCTTTGCCGGCATCAAGGTCGAGCGCACGCTGCTGATCTCGGCGCTGGTCAGCGGCGGCATCGCCGGGCTGGCCGGCGTCAGCGAGGTGGCCGGCATCCACTACCACCTGATCGACGCCATCTCGCGGCGGCAACGGCTACACCGGCATCATCGTCGCCACGCTGGGCGGGCTGAACCCGCTGGGGCGCTGGCCTGGCCGCGCTCTTCATCGGCGTCATCGACACCGGCAGCCAGTCGGTCAGCCGCGCGCTGGGCGTGCCGGTCTACCTGGGCGACGTGATCCTGGCGACGCTGCTGCTGGTGACGCTGGCGATGCTGTTGTTGCAGCGCTATCGGATTCGCTGGGTGGCGGACAGCCATGAACGACCTCGCTCTCCACCACCTTCCTCGTCGGCCTGATCGCCGCGACCCTGCGCGTGGCGACGCCGCTGGTGTTCGGCACCATCGGCGAGGTCATCACCGAGCGCGCCGGCATCCTCAACCTGGGCATCGAGGGGATCATGTTCCTGGGCGCGTTCGTTGGCTTTGCCGCGGCAGCCAAAGCCGAGGCGGCCGGCATGGCGGGCTATCTGTGGATCGGCCTGCTGGCCGCGGTCGCTCGCCGGCGCTGCTGATGGCGCTGCTGATGGGGCTGCTGACGGTGACGCTGGGTCTCAACCAGCACGTGTCGGGTCTGGGCATCACCCTGCTGGCGACCGCGCTGTCGCTGTTTGGCTTTCGCCTGGTCTTCGGCGAGAGCAGCGTGCTGCCCTCGATCGATCCCTTCCCGCAGCTTGCGCCGCTGGCCAGATCGTCGGCCCTCGGCCCGATCTTCAACCAGTACCTGCTGACCTATGTGGCCTTCCTGGTGGTAGTGCCGCTGGGCTGGTGGTTGCTGTACCGCACCAACTTCGGGCTGAGCCTGCGCTCGGTGGGCGAGAACCCGGAGGCGGCCGACGCGGCGGGCATCAACGTCTTTCGCACGCGCTACCTGGCGCTGGTCATCGGCGGCGCGCTGATGGCTGTCGGCGGCGCGTTTCTGTCGCTGGCGCAGTTGGGCGCGTTCTCGCCGGGCATCATCGCCGGCCGCGGCTGGGTCTGCATCGCCCTGGTGATCTTCGCCCGCTGGAACCCGGTGCGCGGCATGCTGGGCGCGCTGCTCTTCGGCGGCGTCTTTGCGCTGCAACTGCGTCTGCAAACGCTGGGCTTCGCGCTGCCCTACGAGGTGCTGCTGGCGCTGCCCTATCTGGTCACCATCGCCGCGCTGGCCATCGCCGGGCGAAATGCGGCCTATCCGGGCGCGTATCTGAAGCCGTATCGGCGGGAATAGCACGTAATGGGTGATGCGTAACCCGGAATCCAGAACTGTCAGCTTCGCCGCAAACGGTCCGCTTACGTATTACTCATTACGCATTAATCGTTCGTATCCCAATTACAAAAGGTGAATCTCATGGACGAATTCATGCAGGCCGCTATCGATGAAGCCAAGCTGGGCCTGGCCGAGGGCGGCATTCCCATCGGCTCGGTGCTGGTGATCGACGGGCAAGATCGTGGGCCGCGGCCACAACCGGCGCGTGCAGCAGGGCAGCGCCATCCTGCACGCCGAGATGGACGCGCTGGAGAACGCCGGCCGGCTCTCGGCGAAGGACTATCAGCGGGCCGTGCTCTACTCGACGCTCTCGCCGTGTGACATGTGCAGCGGCACGGCGCTGCTCTACAAGATCCCCAAGGTCGTCATCGGCGAGAACCGGACGTTTCAGGGCCCCGAAGACTACGTGCGCTCGCGCGGCGTCGAACTGGTGATCCTGGACGACCCGACCTGCATCCAGCTTGATGGAGGAGTTCATCGCCGCCCGCCCGGAGTTGTGGAACGAGGACATCGGCGAATAAGCCACCCATTCCCTGACTGATAGCCCGTCAGTCTTGCGACAGTGGCTCTGCTGGATACAATACACATAAGCGCGCACGAATAGAGTGGCTGCGCGACAGAGCAAACTCACTTCAGGCAGGCGATCCGCCGGCCGCAGATTTCACCTAACAGGAGAGACACTTATGGATATCAAAGAACAGCTTTCCCCCGAGCAGTTCAAACTCGTCTTCAACACCCCGCTGGCGGGTGCGACTTATGTTGCCGCTTCCAGCGGCGGCGGTTTCGACATGGTCAAGGAACTGACCTCGGCCAGCAAGTTCATGGCCGCTGAAGCGCAGAAGGGTGCAGAAAGCGGCTACGGCGAACTGGTCGACAGCCTGCTGGCTGCCGTGACCGGTATGTCGCATGACGACTCAAAGGCTATGCAAATCCCATACGAGAAGTCAAAGGATCCGGCAGAAATGATCAAGCAGATCAGGCAAACCGTCGTCGATGGATGGGCAGTTGTTGCGAGCCTGCCCGGCGCTGACGGCTTCGCCAAGTTCGTTGTCGATGCGGCCAAAGCGGCTGCACTTGCCAAGACCGGCGGGCATTTCGGCTTCGGCAACAAATCAGAGATCGATACTCAGGAACAGGCCTCGCTGGACGACCTGACAGCAATCATGGTGGTTCCTGCCGCGTAGTGTGTCGCCTTGCGTGATATCTGAAGCCTCCCGGCGATGGTTCGCCGGGAGGCTTTTTTGTTGCAAACCGCTTGAGCCGCCAGCAATTGCAAAAAGCTGCTCCGCGCCAACGCGTGAAAAGTTGCTGCGACATCGTTTATCATAGTGTAACACTGCTTGGCCGCCCCTGGCCGCGATGCTGGTGTCTGGTCTCTTGCCTCCCCGTCCCCTGGGAACAGCCAGCCACCCACGACCAGATTGACCTTTCAACAATGTTGGTTCTTGTGCGACGGAACGAGGGACCCCCTTCCGGGCGGCTCACGTCTCGCTGCGTATCGGTCATTCTTTGCATGAAGAGGTGCACTATGAAAAGAGTTGTTACCAGTGGCAAGCTTGCCACTCTGCTCGCCGTCTGTCTCATCGCGGCAATCGTCCTGCCCGCGGGGATGCCCGTTGCTCGCGCCGCATCCGGCGAGACCCCGGTCACCGGCTATGGAGCAGCAGGCGACGTGGTGACGCCGCTGCACGCCGCGATTTCGCTCAGCAAGCTGGCGCCGGTCGGCCAGCCGGTCACGGTCACCTGCAGCGTGACCGCTGACCAGGATGCGCCCGGCACCGCTGTTCAGATCGAGTTGCCTGCCAATGCCCGCCGCGCCAGCGGCGAGCTGGCCTGGCAGGGAGATCTGCTAGCCGGCGAAACGGCTTCCGTCGCCGCGACGGTTGTCTTCGATTCGGGCGGCGATACGACGTTGCTGTGCCGCACCATGCGCCCCATCGACGACAAGAACTCATGGGGCGACCTGGCTGCGCTCTACCTGTCGGTCGGACAGGACGCGACCAGCGAAGGCTTCGCACCCGTCGCCGCCCGAAGATCGCATCCACACAGGCGCACTGCAGCAGGCAGGCGACGGCCAACTGCTGGCCGATGCCACGTCACAACTGCCCCCGGCTGACGCGCCGCTGATCCAGCCGCCGGCCCATGAGGCGATCCCGCCGGCAGAGTTGCCGCAAGCGCCGCCAGCAAAGGCGCCCGACAGCAAACCGGGCGCGCCGCAGGTGCCTGCACCGGTTGCTGCTGTGCAGCCGGCCGCGGTGCCTCGGCCTGCAGTGGCCGAGCAGTCCGCTGAAACGCCCGACGGCAATCTCACCGTCACCGGCAACTGGTCCTATTTCGATCGCAACGACGTCTACACCGGCGCCGAAGAGTTTCTGGTGGAACTGGTGCGCGGCGACAACTACGGTCACCTGGCGTATTGCTTCACCGACCTGGGCGGCACCTACTCCTGCGGACCGGTGACCAACCCCGGCGGCGTTGGCGTGCGCACAATCGTGCACTCCTGGTCGAACTACAATCCGAACCCCGACACGCTTGCCGTGGTCAACCCCGACTGGGGAACCACCAATGCGATCGGCAACACATTCAGCGCCCAAACGGGTGTGGTCGTATTCGCTGATGGCACACATGACATCGGCGCCTGGTACGTCTTCAACAACGACAGCTATGAACGGGCCTTCTGGACGCAGCGCGACATCAACGACGTCTGGCGCTATATCCTGTTCAACGGCGGCGGCGGCGTGGCCGGCCCAACCACCGTGCAGTGGAAGCTCTCCAGCACCGACGGCACCTACTACAACCCCGGCGGCAATGTCCACATGATGGGCGTCGATCCGCTCTCACCACTGGGCGTGGTCGCCAAACACGAGTATGGCCACAACGTGATGTACAACATCTACGGCAACTACATGCCGCCCAATCCGAACTGCAATCCACACACGATCCAGGCGGCCCTCAGCGCCGGCTGCGGCTGGACGGAAGGCTGGACAGAGTTCCTGACATCGGTCGTCAACAACTCGCCGACGTTTTACTGGCCCAGTGGCGCCAGCCTTGACCTGGAATACCCGACCTGGGGCACGCCCGGCTGGGACAACGGAGACTGGCCAGAAGGTCGGCGTCGCGGGCGCGCTGTGGGACATCTACGACAGCAACAACGACGGCGACGACACCTACAGCGACGGAACCTTTGTCAACCTGTGGGACGTCTCGTACAACGCCAACGACAACGTGATGGCCGACTTCTGGTACCACTGGCTGGTGCGCGGCCACAGCACCGTGAGCTGGGGGCCGATCATGGATCTCTATCAGAATACGATCAACTACCGCGGCGGACCTCCCAACGACGACTTCAACAACGCGCAGAACATCGGCAGCGTGCCGTTCTACGTGACCGGATTGAACACGATCAACGCGACGACACAGGGCAACGACCCGCCGACCACCTGTGCGTCCACCGCGTATCCGCGCCAATCGCGCAGTGTCTGGTACACATACACGCCGCCGATCACCGGCAACTACAATATCAACACGATCGGCAGCAACCATGACACCGTCCTGTCAGTTTGGACCGGCGCGTGGGGCGCGCTCGCCAGCCAGGGTTGCGACGATGATGGCGGCGGTAGCTTCACCTCGTCGCTGAATGTCACCCTCAACGGCGGCACAACCTACCGCATCGAAGCCATGGCGTACGGCGCGGGCGCCGGCGGCTCGCTCAACATGGCGATCACACTGCTACCGCCGCCCAACGACGACTTCAACTATGCCCTGTCAGCCGCAGGAACTTCCTACAGCAACTACGAGAACACAACCAACGCGACCACGGCCGGCGACGATCCGTCGTTCGTCTGCGGGCAATACTTCAACGGCCAGGGCGCACACAGCGTCTGGTACTCGCTGACGCCGGACTACAATCGCATGTTGACTGCCAGCACCCTGACAAGCAGCTTCGATACGGTACTGGGAGTCTGGACCGGACCGCGCGGCGCGCTGACGTTGCAGGCCTGCAACGACGATGCCAACGCTACCCTGCAGTCGGAAGTGACAACCGCGCTGCACGCCGGCACGACCTATCACATCGAAGCCCTGAGCTACAGCAGCGGGAACTACGGCGCACTGAACTTCGCCACGTCGCTGGGACCGATCTGTCCGGACTTCGCTGCGCCGGCCGGCGTAGGCATCGAAGATGTGTCACTGATCGCCAACATGTGGGGTCAACAGCAAGGACCGCCCTACGACTACAACGGCGACGGCATGATCAGCATCTTCGACCTCTTGCAGGTAACGCCGCTCTGGGGCCAGAACTGTCTGGCAGAGGCCAACTCGCCCGAGTCGCCAGTCGATCCTGCCCTGAAGACAGCGGTTCAGTAACGCGATACCGCTCGCCAACCCTTCGGATCCTGCCTGCACCAATCTCTGCTGGCAAATCCGAGGGGTTGGCATGGAGCTATGCCAATGCAACTACAAAAACTGATTTTCCCGTTCTTGCTAGTGGCTGCCGGACTGTTGCTGGCTGCTTGCGCTGCCCTGCCAGCCGGTCCGACCGCGATCTCACCAACGGCCGAACTGACTGCCGCGAGTAGCGTCGCGCCGACGCCCGTTGTGGCGACCTCCGCCAGCCCCAGCACGCCGATCACCGTCCAACTGATTCTTCCAAACCGCCGCGGCTGAACGAACCGACTGAGGTGACGCTGGTCGTCAACGCGGCCGATGATGCGCCCGGCACGACCGCGGAGATCATCCTGCCGGCCGGCGCGGCGGCTACCACCGGGAACCTGACATGGACCGGCGACATCGCGGCCGGTGGGCAACATACCCTGCAAACCACCATCGTCTTCGAGCAAGAGGGTAATTTCACCGTCGAGGGCAAGGCGCTGCGACCGGTCGGCAACGGCGATGTCTGGGGCGATCTGGCAGCGATCTACCTCAACGTCACGGCGGAGGCCGGCCAGCTTGGATTCTCCGACGAGCCGTCCGCGCCGCACTCCGGTGGACAACTTCAGCCGCCTACCGTCGATCCGCAAACCACTTCCGCACCATAGCCGGAACTACAAGCCTACCGGCGCAATACTTGTGTCTTCATAGCCTGCCCCAGTCAAGCAATTCTGGGGCAGGTTTTTATTGGCGCGACGACCGGTCACCGAAGCGTCATTCCCGGGGACGCGGCAGTGACGACGGTCATACCCGCCCGTGACCGCAGACACTATGCCTGAGCCGCGCCTTCTGTTAGGATAGACGGGTGACAGTTTGCGATACCAAGGACGCGACTACCAACAACTTTCCAGTATTGTCTCGGTCAGCAGACCGGCCAAAGCGGCAACGAATTGATAGACGTGTCCCAAAAGAGATTTAGGAGCTAGAAATATGACCACTGATAACAACAAACGACAGCGACGCCGGCGATGGCCGTGGGTCGTAGGGGTGATCGCCGTACTGGGGCTAGTCCTGGTGGCGGTTCCCATGATTGGCGGCGCCGGCGCGCGCCAGGCAGCGTTGGCAACCGCGCAGGGCCAGTCCGGGCAGGTCGTCACCGCGTTTATGGGCGACCTGTCCGCCGCCGCCACCGCGTCCGGCAACGTCGAAGCGGCGCGCGAGGCGCGCTTGAGCCTGGAGATCGCCGGCAAGATCGTGGATGTCCCTGTAAGCGTCGGCGACGCCGTGCAGGCAGGCGATCTGCTGGTGCAGCTCGATACTGCGGCGCTGGAGCGCTCAGTCGCCAACGCCGAGTTGGCCCTGACCATTCAGGAGGCGAACCTGAAGGACCTGATCAATGGTTCGTCCGCGGCTGACCTGGCTTCGGCCCAGGCTGCAGTCGCCAGCGCGCAGGCAAATCTGGACAACATCAAGGACGGCGCTGATCCCAACGACATCCAGGCCGCGCGCGCGCCAGCCTGGCCGCGGCGCAGGCATCTTACAACGATGCTGCTCGCCGGACCGGACAGCGAAACCATCACGCAGGCTGAGGCCAGTCTAAACAACGCCGAAGCTGCGCTGCGCCGCGCCCAGTCAGCCTACGACCAGGTCGCAGGCCGCCCCAACGTCGGTATGACGCAGCAGTCGCTCGACCTGGAACAGGCCACCAACAACTACGCCTCCGCCCAGGCCGCCTATGACCTGGCTGTGGCAGGCGCTTCCCAGGACCAGATCCAGCAGTCGCGCGCCAGCCTGGACGCAAGCCCGCGCCACCTTGCAGAAGCTACTGGACAGCCCCAGCCGCGACCGAGCTGGCGTCAGCCGAGTCGCAACTGGCACAGGCACAGGCGCAACTGGACTCCGTGACCCAGGGCGCCAGCAGCGAGAAAATCGAGGTTGCTCAGGCGCAGGTCGAGCAGGCGCGCCTCAACGTCGCCGAAGCCAGGGAGAACCTGGCCAAGGCCAGCCTGCGCGCGCCTTTCGCCGGCGTGATCACCGCAGTGCATGTCGCCCAGGGTGAGCAAGCCAGCGGGCTGGCCGTGGAAATGGCCGACACCGGCAACATGGAAGTCGTCCTCAACGTGGACGAGGTGGACGTGGGCGAGCTGGCCGTCGGCCAACCGGCGGTCGTTGACGCTGGAAACGTGGCCCGGCGCTGAGATCAATGGCACGCTGTCCCGTATCGCGCCCAAGGCTACCGCCAGCGGCAGCGGCGTCGCCTCCTACGAGGTGCGCGTTGCACTGGGCAGCAACGACCTGCCGGTGCGCATCGGCATGACCGCCGACGCCGACCTGATCACGTCTGAAAAGAATGGCGTGCTGCTGGTGCCCAGCCAGGCCGTCACCGCCGACCGCGAGGCTGGCAAATACTACGTTAATCGTGCCGGGGTTGGGCCGGATGGCGCCCGAACCTTCACCAGGACAGAGGTTACGATTGGCCTGAAGGACGGCAACAATACCGAGATAACCAGCGGTTTGCACATCGGCGATGAGGTGCTGATCGGCGAGATTACGACCGCGGCGCCTGCCTCCTCGCGGCCCGGTTTCTTCCCGCCGATGCCTGGCGACAGCGGCCAAAACAACCCGTTCGGCGGATAGGAGGTCACAAGCGATGATCGAACTACAAAGTATCGCCAAGGAATACCAGATGGGCACGCAGACCGTCCACGCGCTGCGGGGCGTTGACCTGACCATCGCCGATGGCGAGTTTGCTGCCATCATGGGGCCGTCCGGCTCCGGCAAGAGCACGCTGATGAACATCATCGGCTGCCTGGATCTGCCCACGGCGGCGCCTACCACCTCGACGGCATCGACGTCAGCGACATGACCGACGACGAGCAGGCACGCGATACGCAACAAGCACATCGGCTTCGTCTTCCAGCAGTTCAACCTGCTGCCGCGGACCTCAGCGCTCAAACAGGTCGCCCTGCCGCTCATGTACGCCGGCGTGGGACGGCGGCGAGCGTCTGGATCGGGCCGCCGCAGGCGTTGCAGGCCGTCGGACTGGGCGACCGGATGGATCACCGGCCCGACGAGTTGAGCGGCGGCCAGCAGCAGCGGGTGGCGATCGCCCGCGCGCTGGCCACCGATCCCGGCATCATCCTGGCCGACGAGCCGACCGGCGCGCTGGACACGCAGTCCGGCGAGGAGATCCTGGGCATTTTCGAAACGCTGAACGAGCAGGGCATCACGGTCATCGTGGTCACTCACGACCCGGAAGTCGCCCAGCGTGCGCATCGCACCGTATGGATCCGCGACGGGCTGATCCAGCAGCAGTAAAAGGTGGGAGGTGGCAAGTTGAACCTCTCAGAACGGAGCAGAACATGAATCTGACTGAAAGTTTATTGACCGCAATCGACAGCATCTTGGCGCACAAGATGCGGTCGATACTGACCATGTTGGGCGTGATCATCGGCGTGGCGGCGGTCATCGCGCTGATGGCCATCGGCAACGGCGTCACCGCGTCCGTCACCGGCGAGCTTACGTCCATCGGCACCAACCTGATCTCGGTGTCGCCGGACCTCGAAAACAGCGGCGGTTACGCGCCCTTGAGTCTGGACGACGTGGAAGCCCTGGCGAACCCGCTGAACGCGCCCGCTGTGAAAGCCGCTGCAGCCAGCGTGCAAGGCAGCCACGAGGTGGTGTACGGTGCGAACAGCGTCGCCACCACGGTCGCCGGGGTGACAGCGAACTACCTGGAGGTCAGCAACCTGGCCGATTTCCAGGCCGGCGACGGGCTGACCCAGAACGATGTGGACACCAAAACGCGCGTGGCAGTGCTAGGCGCAGGCGTCACCAACGACCTGTTCGACGGCCAGAATCCCGATCGGCCGGGAGATCAAGATCGGCGGCACAAGCTACGAGGTCGTGGGTGTATTGGCCGAGCAGGGCCAAACACTGGCCGGCAACCCGGACGACAACGTCTACATCCCGATCACCACCGCGCAGGCCCGCCTCTTCCCGGAGCGCACGCGCACGCGGCCAGCATGCTGTCAGCAGCATCGTCGCTGCAGGCCGCCAGCGACGAGGCAGGCCGACGCCGCGGTGACCCAGGTCACTGCGACGCTGCGGGCGCAGCACGGTCTCTCCGGCGACGACGAGAACGACTTCCAGACCTTCAGCCAGACGGCGCTGCTGGAGAGCGTGAACCAGCTATCACCGGTACGCTGACCGCCTTCCTCGGCGCGATCGCGGCCATCTCGCTGCTGGTGGGCGGCATCGGCATCATGAACATCATGCTGGTCAGCGTCACCGAGCGTACGCGCGAGATCGGCGATCCGCAAGGCCATCGGCGCGCTGCGGCGCGACATCCTGGCCCAGTTCCTGCTGGAGTCGATGCTGGTCAGCCTGATCGGCGGGCTGATCGGGATCGTCCTGGGCTGGTTCATGGCGACCTTGGCCAGCCTCCGGGCTGGGGTTCGCCGCGCCGGTCGATGCCGGAACGGTCCTGCTGGCAGCCGGCTTCGCGGCAGCGGTCGGACTGATCTTCGGCATCTACCCTGCCTGGCGGGCCTCGAAGCTGCGACCGATCGAGGCGCTGCGCTACGAATAGACGGATGTGAGCCATGCTGTGCGAAGATGCATGGACAATTCTTCGTCAGTAGAAGGAGCATATGATGACCCAGGCAAACTACGATTGACATCGGCCTGAACCAGTCTCTGCTGGTAAGCGACACCGTCACCCTGCAGCGGCGAGATCGCGCCCGGTCTGTTGCGTGTGCTGCGGCAGGCGGTCGCGCTGCGCCTTGTGATGGCTCGTGATGGCGGTCGTGGTTTTCAGTCATCCGGCCGCGCCTCCGGATGGGCTGCCGTCGGCACGTAGCGCCATGGCTGCCGTGGATGCTCATGATCGAGGCCGCGGCCTTCCTGGTGTTCGTCCTGTGGGATCGGGTTCAGCGGACGGTCTGCGGCCTGGTTCCTGCCGGTTGCGCTGGGCTGGTTCCTGCTGGTCACCGCTCATCGAGCAGGCGCTCATCGTGCGGACGTTGCCCGTAGAGGCGATGGAGCGGTTCGGTCGCGATGGGCTGCCGGGCGTCGGCTTCGAGGCCCTCTTCCTGGTGATTCCCGTGATCCTGGCCACGTGGCAATACGGGCGCCGGGCCTGCTGGCGGCGCTGGGGACTACTGGCCGCCGGGCAACCTGTCCTGACTCCGCTGGTCAGCAGTGACGCCGACCGGTGCCGCAATCTATCTGGTCGGCGTCACTGGGCCGGCTGGCCATGATCGCGCTGCTGGGCTACGTCGTGCTGCAACTGGTCAATGGCCTGCGGTCCGAGCATCTGCGCACTGGTGGCCGCCAACCGGCAACTGGCCCAGCGCGCGGCGACCGTCGAACAGCTGGCCGAGAGCCGAGAGCGTAACCGCCTCGCCCGTGAGCTGCACGACACGCTGGCGCACTCGCTGACCGGCCTCAGCGTGCAACTCAAGGCGTTGGAAACGCTGATGACCTACGATCCCGACGCGGCGCGTCGGCCAACTGAAAGAAGCCCAGGCCACGGTACGGAGCGGCATTCAGGAGTCGCGCCGGGCGATTCAGGCCCTGCGCGCCACTCCGCTGGAAGACCTGGGGCTTTCGGAGGCGTTGCGCCAATTGTGCGAGCAAGCTGGCAGATCGGACCGGCTTGCACTTCGGCTGCGACATCGCCGAGGTTGGCGTCCTCGATCCGCTCACCGAACAGGCGATCTACCGGGTCGCCGAGACGGCGCTGACCAACGTCGAGCAGCACGCCGCCGCCGGATGAAGTCGACGTCAGCCTGGCCCTGGCGCCGCGAGGACCGCGTGCGGCTGGAGGTTCGCGACAACGGCATCGGTTTCGAACTGGCCGACTGTGCCTCAGGACCGCTACGGCCTGGCCGGGCATGATCGAGCGCGCCGAACTCATCGGCGCCGGCGTTGCGGGTGGATTCTGCACGCCGGGCCAGGCGCACCGAAGTCGTCATGGAGACGGACGATATGATTCGTGTGCTCGTGGTTGATGACCAGGACATCGTGCGCCAGGGTCTCGGGCGTCATCCTGCAGCACCAGCCGGGGATCGACCGTGGTGGGCTATGCCGCAGACGGTATCGAGGCGCTGGAACAGGTCGCGGCAATTCGGCCGGATGTCGTCCTGATGGATCTGAAAATGCCGCGGCTCAACGGCATCCAGGCGACGGCGAGCATCACGCAGCAGTACCCCGCGGTCAAGGTCGTCGTTCTGACCACCTACGACTGCCGATGACTGGGTTTTCGATGCCATCCGCGCCGGGGCCAGCGGCTATCTGCTCAAAGACAGCGACAGCGAGGAGATCGTCCAGGCCATCGAGGATGCGATGGACCGGCGAGGTGCGCCTCGATCCGGCGGTGGCCGGCAGGGTGTTGCAGGAATTCAACCGGCTGAAAGGGCAGGCGGGTCGTCCTGCGGACCGCAAACAGCCGCTGCGAGCCAGCGACCTGCCCATCATCGAGGAACTCACCGAGCGCGAGCTGAGCATTCTGCAGGAGATGGCGCAGGGCAAGAGCAACCGGGAGATCGCCGCGGCGCTCTACCTGGCCGAGGGCACCGTCAAGAACTACGTCAGTATCATCATCAGCAAGCTACATGCCAACGACCGCACCCAGGCCGCCATCCTGGCGCTGAAGCGTGGTATTGCCACGTTGGAGTAACGTGCGACCGGGGAGATTGCGCGCCTCTGTGGTAGAATAGTGCTGACTTCGCTGATTAGACAAGCACCGTTGTACACCTCACCAGAGAGATGACTATGGAAGTCCTCGAAACCCGCATCGACCCCACGGACCCGCAGTTTGCAGCTAACGCAGCCCACAACCGCGCGCTGGCAGTTGAGCTGCGCGAGCGGCTGGCAGCAGCCCGGCAGGGTGGCGACGAACGCGCCCACGCGCGTCACGCTGAGCAGGGCAAGCTCTTCGTCCGCGAGCGCATCGACCGGCTGCTGGACCCCGGCTCCCCCTTTCTGGAACTGTCAGCGCTGGCCGCCAACGACCTGTACGACGGCGACGCGCCCAGCGCGGGTATCGTCACCGGCATCGGCAGCGTCGCGGGCCGCGAGTGTCTGATCGTCGCCAACGACGCCACGGTCAAGGGCGGCACCTACTACCCGCTGACCGTCAAGAAGCACCTGCGCGCCCAGCAGATCGCGCTGGAAAACCGGCTGCCCTGTATCTATCTGGTCGACTCGGGCGGCGCCTTCCTGCCGATGCAGGACGAGGTCTTCCCCGACGTGGACGACTTTGGACGCATCTTCTACAACCAGGCCACCATGAGCGCCCTCGGCATCCCGCAGATCGCGGCGGTGATGGGATCGTGTACCGCCGGCGGCGCCTACGTGCCCGCGATGAGCGACGAAGCGGTGATCGTCAAGGGCACGGGCACCATCTTCCTGGGCGGGCCGCCGCTGGTCAAGGCCGCCACCGGCGAGGAAGTGACGGCCGAGGAACTGGGCGGCGCGGACGTGCATACCCGCATCTCCGGCGTGGCCGACCACTTCGCGCAGGACGACGAGCACGCGCTGGAGATCGTGCGCGGCATCGTCGAGACGCTCAACACGCGCAAGCAGGTCGATCTGGATCTGCGCCAGCCGGAGGAACCGCTCTACGACACCGATGAACTGTACGGCGTGCTCCCCACGACCTTCCGCGAGGTGTACGACGTGCGCGAGGTCATCGCGCGCCTGGTGGACGGCAGCCGCTTCCGCGAGTTCAAAGCGCGTTACGGCACGACGCTGGTGACCGGCTTTGCGCGCATCTGGGGCTACCCGGTGGGCATCGTCGCCAACAACGGCATCCTGTTCAGCGAATCGGCGCTCAAGGGTGCGCACTTCGTCGAGCTGTGCACGGCGCGCCGCATCCCCCTGCTTTTCCTGCAAAACATCACCGGCTTCATGGTCGGCAAGCAATACGAGCACGGCGGCATCGCCCGCGACGGCGCCAAGATGGTGCACGCGGTCGCCAACGCCGCCGTGCCCAAGCTGACCGTCATCATCGGCGGCAGTCTTCGGCGCAGGCAACTACGGCATGTGCGGACGGGCCTACGGGCCGCGCTTCCTGTGGATGTGGCCCAACGCGCGCATCAGCGTCATGGGCGGCGAGCAGGCCGCCAACGTGCTGCTGACCGTCAAGCAGGATCAACTTGCCCGCCGCGGCCAGCCGCTGATGACACCGCAGGAGCAGGAAGCGTTCAAAGCGCCGATCCTGGAAACCTACGAACGCGAGGGCAGCCCCTACTACTCCACCGCCCGCCTCTGGGACGACGGCATCCTCGACCCGGCCGAGACACGCCAGGTGCTGGCGCTGGCGCTGTCCGCCTGCCTGAACGCGCCGGTGGCAGAGACGCAGTACGGCGTGTTCAGGATGTAATCAGCGCGCCGAGGGTCAGTCATTCCACCCGACCGGACGTTTGTTCCAACGCTTGTCAACAGGCTTCTTGCCTGATATAATCGCTACACGACTGATCACCTGCTGATTGCGCTGGTTCTAGTTGACGAGGCACAGAATGACCGGTTCACAAGAGTTGACGTTCACCATCGAAGCCCTACGCGAGTCGATTTCACAATTGGACAAACGTCTCGCCCAGGTGGAAGCACGCGCGCCTGGTAAAATACGCACCGAACATCCCTATATCGTGCGAGTGCAAGGGGTATGCGGCGGCAGGCCAGTCATCGAAGGCACGCGTGTCTCTGTCAAGACAATCGTTGGCTGGGTAAAGATGGGCATGACCCCATCAGAGATCGTGACCGAATATCCCTTCATCTCGCTGGCGCAGGTTGCCGACGCGCTGGCCTACTACGAACGCCACAGCGAGGAGATCGAAGCCGAGTTTGCCGAAGAACAGCGACTCCTGGAGCGAGAAATCCCTCGCTTGCAAGAGTTGGTAGC
>CAVPPH010000007.1:0-34468 GCA_963707275.1 uncultured Chloroflexia bacterium | reverse complement strand
GCGGCGTGGGATTGGATCGGGTGCTGATCGTGGGCGTGGAGAACGTCGGTTTGACGGTGATGCGCAACCTCATCGCTCAGCCGGAGCTGGGGTTTGAGGTGGTCGGCTTCGTGGACGACAATCCTGAGCGCGGCCAGACCAACATCGGACGCTTCCGCGCGCTGGGCCACACGGACCGCCTGCCGCAGATTCTGGAGGAGGAGGCGATCGACGAAGTCATCGTCGCGCTGCCGTGGCACGAGCGGCACACGATTCTCGATATCGTCAACCTGTGCGCCCGCACGGGCGTCCGGCCACGCGTCGTGCCTGACCTCTTCCAGATCAGCCTGAGCTTGGTGGACATGCGCGATGTGGCGGGGATCCCGATGCTGTCGACGCGTGAGCCGACCCTGGGTCCCTGGGCACGGGTCTTCAAGCGCTTCATCGACGTGATCGGCGCGACGATCGGGCTGGTAGTGCTGTCGCCCTTCCTGCTGCTGATCGCGCTGGCGATCAGGCTGGACAGTCGGGGACCGGCGCTCTTTCGCCAGAATCGCGTGGGGCGCCATGGCAAGCCCTTTGAGGTCGTCAAGTTCCGTTCCATGGTGCGCAACGCTGAGGAAATGAAGCGCGATGTCAGCCATCTCAACGAGGCACAAGGCGCGATGTTCAAGATCCGCGAGGACCCCCGGGACGCGCACGGGACGGTTCCTGCGCCGTACCAGCATGGACGAACTGCCGCAGCTCTGGAACGTGCTGCGCGGCGACATGAGTCTGGTGGGGCCGCGGCCGGCGTTGCCGGAAGAGGTGGCGGAGTACGCCGATTGGCATCGACAGCGGTTGGCCACCGCGCCTGGGATGACCGGCCTGTGGCAGGTCAGCGGCCGCAGCGATTTGCCCTTCGATGAGATGGTGCTGCTCGATATCTACTACATTGAGAACTGGTCGGCGTTCCTCGATCTGAGCATTCTGGTGCGCACCGTGCCGCTGGTGTTGGGTGGCAGCGGCGCGTATTAGGGTTCGCTCCATGAGCAGTGCAACTCGTACTCCTCCTCGTACTCTTGCTCGTACTCTTTCCGATTCCCGACTGCATGGCCGAGCTTTTCGAGTACGATTAGGAGGACGAGTACGAGGAGGAGCAGGAGCGCAGCGGTGAAGCACTGGAAGCTGCTCGTGCTGCTGGCTATCGGGCTGGCGCTGCGGCTGGCGCTGATGCCGCTACCCGATCCGTTCGACGCGGACCTGACGACCTTCTGGCTGCCGTGGATGGCTTACGGCGCACAGCACGGGCTGGCGCAGCTCTATCTGCATGGCGAGCCGGTGGTTAACTACCCGCCGCTTTACCTGGCGCTGCTGACGAACCTCGGCAAGCTGTACGGCGTGCTGCGCCCCGGTTTCGAGTACACGCCGCTGCAGAGCGTGCTGATCAAGCTGCCGGCCGTCGTAGCCGACCTGGTTGTTGGCGCGCTGCTCTACTTCGCGGCATTGAGGATCGCCTCGGGAGAACGCGCTAGTCCTTCAGGTATCGAGCCGAGCCCGACCCTGATGTGCGTGGTTCAGATCGGGCAGGATCGACGCTGGCGTTGCTGGCCGCCGGGTTGTGGCTGCTCAACCCGGCGACGATCTACGTCAGCAGCTTCTGGGCGCAGGTGGATGCGATCCATACGATGTGGATGGTGGCCGCGTTGCTGGCCGCGCTGGGCAAGCGCTGGGGTTGGAGCGGGCTGCTGATCGGCCTCGGTTTGCTGACCAAGTTGCAGGCTGGCATCGTCCTGCCGTTGCTGCTGCTGCTGGCCTGGTGGAATGGCTGGCGGGCGGTGGGGCGCTGGAGTGCCGCGCTGGCGGGTGCGTTCCTGGTGGGCATTGCTGCGCCGCTGGCGGCCGGCGCGCTGGGTCCGCTGTTGAACGCCTACACCGGCGTGGTGGGTTACTACCCCGGCCTCAGCCTCAACGCCTACAACCCGTGGTTTCTGGTCCAGTTCGCCAGCGCGCAGGTTCTGGGTCAGCCGTTGTTGGACACGGCGCGGGTGGTTGGTCCGGTGACGTTGCGATGGGTTGGGCTGGCGCTGCTGGCCGGCTACGGGTTCGCGATCCTGTGGCTGCTGTACCGGCATTGGCAGCCGCGGCTGGCGGGCCGGTCTTCGTGGCCGCAAGCCCGCCAGCGGTTAGGTGCGTTTTTCGCGGCCGGGCTGCTGGTGTTCGGGTTCTTCATGCTGGCGACCGAGATGCACGAGCGCTACGTGCTGCCCGCGCTGGCGTTTCTGGCGCTGCCGGCAGCGCTGAGCAGCCGGCGGCACTTGCTGGCCTATCTGATGTTGAGCGGCGCGGTCCTGCTCAACCTGCTGCGGGTCCTGCCTTTTGCGCCGGCGGTCCTGCGGGCATTCGTGCAGATACCGGGCGACCGGCTGATCATTTCGCTGGCGACCACAGGACTGTTCGTCTGGTGGACGCTCCTCTATCTGCGGGCCATCCGGGCCTGAGGCAAGACTTCGGAAGTCGCCACCCGGTAATAATGGCCGCTTCGTCCGTCAAGACAACCGCCTGTGTTTGGCCGGCGACTTCCGAAGTCTCGCAGGCTGGAAAAGGAAAACGACAATGGATTGGCAACACTATCTCACCGACTACAACGAGGGCCTGGGGTCTGGTCTACGAGCGTTTCGTGCTGAACGATTTTCTGCTGGACCTGCAGGCCGCAGCACGGCGTCGAGACGGTGCTGGAGGCGCCACTCTACGGCATGGCAGGCGTCAGCGGCATCAACAGCGTGGCGCTGGCCGAGGCGGGCTGCGATGTGACCTCTGGCCGACGACAACGTCCAGCGATTGGATGGTGTGCAGCGGATCTGGAACGAACTGGACCTGCCGGTCGATCTGGTCCACGTGCGCGACTGGGGCCGGCTGCCTTTCGACGACGACACCTTTGATCTGGCCTGGGAGTGGGCCGGTCTCTGGTATCTGCCCGACGCGCAGGCGCTGTTGCGACGAACTGGTGCGGGTCAGCCGCGATCTGGTCTTCGTCGCCATGCCCAACCGCTGGCAGGTGGGCTATTTCATGCGCAAGTATCTGCTGGACCCCGGAGTTCTTCCAGCAGGATCGGCGAGCGCGAGGCCTGGGTGAACATGACCATGATCAAGCGGCTGCTGGGCTGGCTGGACGTGGAGATCATCGACGAGGGCGTGCTGGACGTGCCGCCCTGGCCCGACACCGTCATGCCGGCCGGCGAGGTGCTGCAGAAGCTGGGCGTGCGCTCGGAACGAATGCAGGAGCCAGTTCTCCGGAGACGACTGGGAGTGGTCCACCATGGCCTACTACCTTGGGCGAGCAGCCCGATCTGCGCGAACGGGTGATGCGCTATGCCTGGCTGGACCACGCGCCGCTGCCCTGGCAGGTCAAGAGCGTCTGGGCGCACCATCGCTACGTGGTTGGCCGCAAGCGCTGATCCCCCTCGCTCCTATCGTCCTCCTACTCGTACTCTACTCGTCC
This sequence comes from uncultured Chloroflexia bacterium, assembly GCA_963707275.1. Lineage (GTDB taxonomy): Bacteria > Chloroflexota > Anaerolineae > JAAEKA01 > JAAEKA01 > JACKBK01. Next base: position 31,008 of record CAVPPH010000007.1, on the reverse strand, counting down.
TCGTACTCGATGCTTCCCGCTCGAGGAAGAGTACGAGAAGGAGGACGAGGATGAGTAGGAGGGGAAGCCGGAAGCGCTAGCGGGTTGGGGTGGCGTCGCGGGCGGAGAAGGCGATCAGCGTTTGGCCGATCCAGTAGGTGAGCATCACCGTCTCGCGGCCGAGATCGATCGGCGTGTCGAACATGCGCAGCGAGAGCGCCGTGTCGCTGACGGTGAAGAAGAGCGCGCCGGCCAGTCCGGCCAGCGCCGAGACGCGGACGATCTCCGCCACGCCCACCCGGGCCGACGCCCGCCAGAGCATCGTGCAGATCACCACCATGTAGACCAGCACCGGGATCGCCATCGCGCCCAGGTCGCCGGCCGTGGTCAGATAGGCGTAGACCAGCACGCCGTAGCCGAAGGCCAGCACCGCGCCCAGCGGGAAGGAGCGCCGGCTGTCGCGGGTGAAGGCCACGATGTAGGCCACATGGCCCAGCAGAAAGGCGATCAGGCCGAACAGAAAGGTGCGCGTCCGACGCCTCCAGCAGGATGTCGCCCAGCGCGCACAGCAGCAGACCCACCGCCACCGCCAGCTGGTAGCGCCCGCGCCGCGGCAGCCAGCTCACCCACAGCGCCAGACAGAGCACCGGGATCGGCTTCCTGACCATGCGCAGGGCATAGCCGTCTTCCATCCGGCCGGCGACGATGAACAGCCCCGCCGAGGCCAGGCCGACGACGAGCAGGACGATGGTGCGGGTGGAGGGGCGTTTTGAGTTGGTTGCGCTGGTAGTCATAGTGGTGTTCCCTGCTTTCCTGGATGAACTGACACGAAAGACTCGGTTTCTACATGCTTGCGTTGCAAGTGATGCTGTTATCACAGTACACCATTCCGAATAATCCTGCCATGATGCACGTCATACGCCACGCGCAAATCAACAAAACCTGAGAAAGATTGCTTGCTCATGAGAATCATCCTACCCGCCCGCCCACCCTTTTCCCTCACCAGCGTCATTAACTCCCACGGCTGGCCGCAGTTGGTGCCGTTTATCTGGGAACGCGAGCACTGGGGCCTGGTGCGTGTCCATCGGCTGTCCACGGGCAAGGTCGTGCGGCTGGATTTCTCCGCCGCGGCGGATGGGCTCGGCATCGAGGTCAGCGATGCGTTGACCGACGGTGAACGCGACGAACTGGAAGCCGACCTGGACTGGATGTTCGGGCTGGACATGGACTTCGGCCCGTTCTACGAGCTGGCAAGAAACGAGCCGAAGCTGGCCGGTGTCGAACCGCACGCGCGCGGCCGGGTGCTGCGCAGCGCGACGCTGTTCGGGAGGACACGGTCAAGACGATTCTGACCACCAACACCGCCTGGAGCGGCACGATCCGCATGAACGCTGCGCTGGTGACGCTGTACGGCGACCCGCTGCCCGATGCGCCCGGCGATGCAGGCCTTTCCCACCCCCGCAACGTCTGGCCGTGGTTGACGCCAGAGGAGTTGCGCACGGTCGCGAAGCTGGGCTATCGCGCGCCGTACATCCGCGAGCTGGCTGACGCAGTGACCAGCGGCCGGCTGGATCTGGAGGCACTCAAAAACAGCGATTTGCCGACGGCGGAATTGCGCAAGCGGTTGCTGGCCATCAAAGGTGTCGGCGGCTATGCGGCCGCCAACCTGCTGATGATCCTGGGTCGCTACGACTTCATCCCGGTCGAACTCGTGGGCCATGAGCCAGGTATCGAAGGAGTGGTATGGCGGCCAGCCGGTCGGCCACAAGGAAGTTGAGGCGGCCTTCGAGCGCTGGGGCAAGTGGAAGGGGCTGGTATACTTCTTCTGGGACTGGGATCAGCAGGTGGACGCATGACCATGCAACGCAACAAATTGAAAAAGGTGTGTACAAAATGGGTTGATCGCTGGCGGAGGGCGGGGCGACCCCGCCCCTACAAGCCAACTCGTTTTGAATACTCCTGCCTGAAAACAACTGTCGTGCTCGCTATCTTGCTTGCCGCCATGCTGGCTGGCTGCGTACCGCCCCAGGCGGCCGTACCACCGTCAGCTGTCGCTGAAACGCAGGTGAATGCAACCGCCGTTCCTCCGAAGGTTACCGCAACCGCAACGATTGTCCCCGCTACCGCGACCCCTGCCCCGTCGCCCGTGCCAACCGACACGCCGGCGCCTCTGCCCACCAGCGCTCCGGTGACCACCGGCGATTTTCCCTGCGATCTGATGCGCTGGGACGCGCCGACGCCGCCACCTGTCACGTACAGCTTCGGCGAGCTGGATCCGACCACCGGCCTGCATGTCACCGGTCGCGCGCCAGGAGATCGACCCGCTGACCTGGCGGCTGGAGATAACCGGGACTGTCATGTCGCCGCTGCTGCTGAGGCTGGACCAGATCCGCTGCATGCCGCGTCAGGAGATCCACTGCACGCTGGTCTGCCCGGATACGTTCGTTGATTCGGCGACGTGGGCTGGCCCGCGGCTGTGGGATGTTCTGTCGCTGGCCGGGCTGCCAGAGGAGATCTCCAGCATTCGTCTGGTCGGCGCGGACGGCTACGGCGCGTGGATACCCGTCTCGCTGGCGCAGGCCGACGACAGCCTGCTGGCTTACGAGTGGCAGGGCGAGCCGTTGCCGATCCTGCACGGTTTCCCGCTGCGCGGCGTCTTCCCCGAATCGCCGGGCTACATGTGGGTCAAGTGGCTGGTGCGCATCGAGATACAGTAGGTTTGTGCATTCAATCCCAGTTTGACAGCGGCGGCGGGCGCGTGCTAAGGTCAGCGCGCCGGCCGCTTCGAAAATGAATCGTCCGCCACGTACCCCTTCCGGGTGAAGAAAGCTGTGGTTGAGAATGAGCGACAAAGTGTTGGTGATCGAGGACGAGCCTGCTCTCCTGGAAACGCTTTCCTATAACCTGACACGCCAGGGCTACGACGTGGTCGCCGTTGCCGACGGCAAGCTCGGCATCGACGCGGCGCGCAGCGAGCGTCCTGACCTGCTGATCCTGGACCTGATGCTGCCCGGCGTTGACGGCATCGAGGTTTGCCGCGTGCTGCGCCAGGAGATGACCATTCCGATTCTGATGCTGACCGCCAGGGCGGATGAGATCGACAAGATCGTGGGGCTGGAGGTCGGCGCGGACGACTACATGACCAAGCCGTTCAGCATGCGCGAGCTGATGGCGCGCGTCAAGGCGATGCTGCGCCGTGAGCGACTGATCCGCGAGGAACTGGCCGCGCAGGATGATGTGCCGCCCAGTCAGCAGTACACATTTGGCAATCTGGTCATCGACGAAGCGCGCCACGAGGTGCGCCGCGACGGCGTTCCAGTGTCCATGAAACCCAAGGAATATGAGCTGCTGCTCTTCCTGGCGCGCCAGCGCGGCTTTGTCGTCTCGCGCGATCTGATTCTGGAACGGGTCTGGGGCTGGGATTTTGACGGCGGCAGCCGCACCGTGGATGTTCACATCCGCTGGCTGCGCGAAAAGATCGAAGACGATCCGGGCAATCCAGTGCGGATTGTGACGGTTCGTGGCATTGGGTATCGGTTTGAAGGGTGATGTTCCGTTCAATCCGCTGGCGCATCGCCGTTCCTTACATCGTTCTGACCCTCACGGTACTGCTAGGGCTGACCTTGCTGGTCACCAGCCGGGCGCGCGAGGAGCATCTGGCTGACCTGAAGGTCACGTTGCTGTCTGAGGCGCGGTCTGATCGGTGACGTGGCCGCGCCCTATCTTGGCGATTCGAGCGGGCCGGCGGAGGAGCAGAGTCTCGACGCGCTGGCGCGCGGCTGGGCCGGGCTGGTTGATGGACGAGTCACGATCATCGCTGCCGACGGCGTGGTGATCGGCGAGTTCGCACCGCGACAGCGACACCATGGAAAACCACCTGAACCGGCCCGAGGTGCGGGAAGCGCTGGCTGGCGGTTCGGGATCGGCTACCCGCTTCAGCGCCACGCTGGGCCAGCAGATGATGTACGGAGCGGTGCCGATCTACGCGAGCGGTGATGTGGTGGGGTTTGCGCGTGTCGCTCTGCCGCTGGATCAGATCGAAGCACAGCGTCGCCCGCCTGCGCCAGCCGCTGATCGCTGTTGCATTGGCGGCCGCCTTGGCTGTGCTGCTGGTGGCGTTGTTCATCGCCGGTCGCATCGCCCGCCCGGTGGAACAGTTGACGGCCGTCGCCGACCGCATGGCTGGCGGGGATTTCAGCACGCGCGCCAACCCGACCACGCGTGACGAGGTCGGCCGGCTGACCGTTGCGTTCAACCGCATGGCCGAGGAGCTGGAGGACAAGGTGACTCGTCCTGACCCGCGAGCGCAGCCGGCTGGAGGCGATCCTCGAGAACCTGGCCGACGGCATCATCATTGCCGACCCGAAGGGCGATGTGCGGCTGATCAACCCGGCCGCGACGAAGCTGCTCAACACGACACAGGACGCGGCGCGTGGCTCCAGCTTTGCCCGGGTCGTGCGCCACCATCAGATCATCGACCTGTGGCAAAAATGCCGCGCCAGCGGGCAACTCCAGGCCGGCGCGGTGGAGATCGACCGTCAGGGCATTTTCTGGCAGGTCATCATCGCTACGTTTCAGGAGACCTACGCGCAGGGCTATCTGGTGATCTATCCAGGACCTGTCGCGCATTCGCCGGCTGGAGACGGTGCGCCGCGACTTCGTCAGCAACATCTCGCACGAGCTGCGCACGCCGCTGGCGTCGCTCGCAGCGCTGACCGAAACGCTGCGCGACGGCGCGCTGGATGACCCGCCCGCGGCCGAGCGCTTTCTGGACCGCATGGAGACCGAGATCGACTCGTTGACACAGATGGCCGAGGAACTGCTGGAACTGTCGCGCATCGAGTTGGGACAGGTCGCGCTGCGACTCAAGCCCAGCGACGTGGCCGACATCGTCTTACCGCCGGTCGAGCGGCTGAGCACCCAGGCCGAGCGCTACGGCGTCCTGCTGGATGTCGAGATCGCGGCTGACCTGCCGCTGGTGCTGGCCGACGTGGAGCGACTCCAGCAGGTGGTTTCTAACCTGGTGCACAACGCCATCAAGTTCACGCCAACCGGCGGGGCCGTGGCAGTGCGGGCTTACGCCGGGCGCGAGGACCAGTTGCCGCTCGGCGCGCGCCCGGCGGACGTGACGCCACGCGGGCCCTGGCCGCTGGTCCTCGTTGAAGTCCGCGACACCGGCTACGGCATCTCTGACCGCGATCTGCCACGCATTTTCGAGCGTTTCTACAAAGCCGACCGGTCGCGTGGGCGCACCGGCGGCACCGGTCTGGGTCTGTCGATTGCCCGTCACCTGGTGGAGAGTCACGGCGGTGTCATCTGGGCCGAGAGCGTCGAAGGGCAGGGCAGCACGTTCCGTTTTACAGTGCCGGTGGCGTGAATGAGGCAGCACGCAGGTATCAGGTGACAGTCACTTTCCGAAAGTGATTGGGAACCATCCCGGAACGACTGTCACCTTCAGAGCGGCGAAATTCGTCATGAGCATAGATTCTCACAATCGTTCGATTGCACGCTGGCTGGCCAGCGACTGGATTGTCGCCGGTCTTGTGTTTGTCGCGTCGCTGGCGATTTACCTGCTGACCATGTCGCCGTCAGTGGTGGTGGACGACGGCGGTGAAATGCAGATGCTGTCGTACACGCTGGGCGTTGCGCATCCGACCGGTTATCCGCTGATGCTGATGTTGGGATGGCTGTTCGGTCACCTGCCGATCGGGGCGGATTTCGCCTGGCGGATTTCGCTGATGGGCGCGCTCGCCAGCGCGCTCTCGATCTCGCTGCTCTATCTGACGGCGCGTGAACTGCGCGCCTCGCAGATGACCGCCGCCGCTGCCGCTCTGTTGCTGGCTTCGGCGCAACGAATCTGGATGCACGCGACGGCGACCGAGGTCTATCCCCTGGCCAACGTGTTCATGCTGCTGGGCATGTGGCTGCTGCTGCGCTGGCGGCGCGGCGTGACCCCGCTGTGGCTGGTGACACTGGCCTTCGGTTTCGGGCTGGCGCACCACATCAACATCAGACTGGTCGGGCCGGCTGCTGTCGTCTTTGTCTTTCTTGTGCAGCCGGACATCCTGCGCCACCCGCGCGTCTGGCTGCCGGCGCTGGCTGCGCTGCTGCTGCCGCTGGCGACTTATCTGCTGGTTCCCTGGCGCGGCTGGTCATTATCTTGCGCAGCCGGAACTGGCAGGCGCAATCCTTGGCGTGCGCAAGGTGGTGGCATCGGGCCTTGTCTCGCCGCATTATTTCAGCGGCGGCACGCTAAACCTCGCGTTGGCGTTGGACTACTCATCCGGATTTCTTAACAGCAGCTTGCTGGGACTGGAAGCCGTGCCGCTGTATCGTGAGATGTTGCCGCTGCAAGTGCCGTGGGCCGGCGTTCTCGTGGCGCTGCTGGGCGCCATTGTGTTGCTGCGCCGCGACCCAAAGGCTAGCGCGCTGCTGTTGCTGACATATGGCCTGATGATGATTGCAGCGCTGCGCTTTCTGGCGTCCGTGGGCGAGGACGGCGACAACTTCATCCAGACCTATCTGCTGGTGGGCATCTGGTTCGCCATCGGCGCTGACGCAATCATCGCCTGGAGTGCAGGCTCGGCTCCGCTGGTCGCGCTATGTGCTCTATGCGCTGCTGTGGGCGCTGGTGCTGGCCAACCTGGCAGTTCAGTATCCGCGGGCTCTGGAACGCCGTCAGGTCGATGTGCGCGACGGACGGGGAGGCGTTGCTCAGCCAGCCGCTGCCCGAAGGTGCGGTGCTGGCTGGCGACTGGTCGGCGGTCACATCGCTGCGCTATCTGCAACGGGTCGATGGCATGCGCCCCGATCTGTGGATCATCGCCAGCGACCCGACCGGCGTCCAGAAGCTGATCGACCGCGCGCTGGAGGAAGAGCATCCCTTCTACGTGCTGCGTTCGACAGATGCCGGCGTGCGGACCTTGCCGGTCCCTGTCTGGGACGAAACTGCGATCACGAACCCGGATAATCGCCCGCTGAACGATGCGGTCACCTGGCGCGGCTACGACATGACGGTGGACGACGCCCAGCCCGGCGACACGCTTCCGCTCACGCTGTACTGGCAGAGCAACGCGCCGCAGGCAGCCGATTGGAGCGTGTTCGTCCACCTGCTCAACGAGGCAGGCGAAAAGGTCGCACAGGTGGATCGTACGCCGCTGAGCGGACTCTATCCGCCGTCTGCGTGGCAGCCCGGCCTGCTGCTGGCCGACCAATACGAACTGACACTGCCAGTCGATCTGCCGCCCGGTCGCTACCGGCTGATCTTCGGCGCCTATGCCGGCGGCGACCGCTTCGACTGGGCCGACGGCAGCGTCGGAGCAGCCGCTGGCGGAGATCATGATGCGATAGGTCGGTATTGCCTGTTCCGCCGGCGCCAGCCAATACGCAGCAGGCAGCTTTTTTGGCTCTGGGGAAACCACATCGGCCCGTTCTTGTACCCTCGCTTCCGTTAACAACCCGTTAACTCAACGATCACGACAACTTAATCGCGTTGTGCTGGAACGTTAACCGCGTCGTGCTATGCTGGCAACGTAATGAGATGTTCTTTGCTGCACAAGCTGCTCAACGAGCCCCATCGATCCGCCTTCTGCAGGCGGAGTGAAGTGGGGCTTCAGTTTGTACGGCAGGGAAATCGCTAATTTGAACACACGTTTCCTACAAGGAGAGAAGTACTATGCGACGTTTTTTTGTTTTCGGTCTGATCATTGCTGCCCTGGTGCTGGCCGCTTGTGGCGGAGCGGGGCCTGAGCCGACAACTGCCCCTGAGCCTGCACAGCAGCCTGCCGAGCAGGCGACTGTGGCCACCGCTCCTGAGCCTGCTGCTACTGCCGTTGAACCGACTGCTGCACCTGAACCCACCGTTGCGGTGGAGGCCACCGCTGCGCCTGAACCTACTGAGGCTTCTATGCCGGCCATGGCCGAAGCGACCGTAATGGATGGCAAGATCATGCTGCCTGAGGTCAATCCTCTGGAAGTATCGGGCGACATCATTGTCGGCTGGCTCCTCGACCGTCTTCCCGCTGGCGGAGGCGTTGGCTGAGCGCTTCATCGACGAAGGCTACGGCGGCAACATCACCATCGACTCCATCGGCTCGGGCGCCGGGCTTTGAGCGCTTCTGTGTGGCTGGCGAGACCGACATCGCCAACGCCTCGCGGGCCATCAAGGACTCGGAAGTCGAAAGCTGCGGCCAGCTCTCGCCGGCCGCGCACGCCCATCGAGTTCCGTGTCGGCACCGACGCACTGGCGGTGGTGGTCAATCCTGACAACGACTGGATTGGCGAGGCGGGTCTGACCCTGGAGGAGCTGGCGAAGCTCTTCTCGGCGGATACCACCAACTGGTCGGATGTCAACGCAGCCTGGCCGGCGGAGCCTGTCAAGCGCTTCAGCCCCGGCACCGACTCGGGCACCTTCGACTACTTCATCGAGGCGGTGATGGACCCGGCGTTCCCGGAGGCTGGTGAGGAGCAACTGCTGGGCGCTGGCAGCCTGCAACTGTCCGAGGATGACAACGTGCTGGTGCAGGGCGTGGCTGGTGACAAGAACGCCATCGGCTACTTCGGCTACGCCTACTTCGAGGAGAACGCCGGCAAGCTGCGCGACGTGTCCATCGAGGGGATTGCGCCCAGCGCCGAGACCGTGAACGCCGACGCCTATCCGCTGGCCCGTCCGCTGTTCATGTACTCCGACGCCGGGGTGCTGGCCAGCAAGCCGCAGGTTGCTGCCTTCCTGAACTTCGTCCTGAGCAACGTCAACGACCTGGTCATCGATGTTGGCTACTTCCCTGCCTCTGATGAGGCGCTCAATGCTGCCAAGGCAAGCTGGCTCGAGGCGATAGGCATGGCTGTACCTGAGGGCGCGATGGCTGGCGACAAAGATATGTCGGCCGGCATGACCACCCTGCCTGAAGTCAATCCGCTGGAAGTATCGGGCGACATCATTTCGGCTGGCTCCTCGACCGTCTTCCCGCTGGCGGAGGCGTTGGCTGAGCGCTTCATCGACGAAGGCTACGGCGGCAACATCACCATCGACTCCATCGGCTCGGGCGCCGGGCTTCGAGCGCTTCTGTGTGGCTGGCGAGACCGACATCGCCAACGCCTCGCGGGCCATCAAGGACTCCGAAGTGGAAAGCTGCGGCCAGCTCTCGCCGGCGCGCACGCCCATCGAGTTCCGTGTCGGCACCGACGCGCTGGCGGTGGTGGTCAATCCTGACAACGACTGGATTGGCGAGGCGGGTCTGACCCTGGAGGAGCTGGCGAAGCTCTTCTCGGCGGATACCACCAACTGGTCGGATGTCAACGCAGCCTGGCCGGCGGAGCCTGTCAAGCGCTTCAGCCCCGGCACCGACTCCGGCACCTTCGACTACTTCATCGAGGCGGTGATGGATCCGGCGTTCCCGGAGGCTGGCGAGGAGCAACTGCTGGGCGCTGCCAACCTGCAACTGTCCGAGGATGACAACGTCCTGGTGCAGGGCGTGGCTGGTGACAAGAACGCGATCGGCTACTTCGGCTACGCCTACTTCGAGGAGAACGCCGGCAAGCTGCGCGACGTGTCCATCGAGGGGATTGCGCCCAGCGCCGAGACCGTGGACGCCAACACCTATCCGCTGGCCCGCCCGCTGTTCATGTACTCCGACGCCGGGGTGCATGGCCAGCAAGCCGCAGGTTGCTGCCTTCCTGAACTTCGTCCTGAGCAACGTCAACGACCTGGTCATCGATGTCGGCTACTTCCCCGCCTCTGATGAGGCGCTCGACGCCGCCAAGGCAAGCTGGCTCGAGGCAGTGGGACAGTAGCAGTCGCGCTATTAAGCTGACGGGTTTCTGCGTATGGGAAGAAGCGTCGCTTCTTCCCATACGCTGTTCAAACGAGGAGCGAGTTGATGGAACAACAGGTCCTGCGAGCTTCGCGACAGGCGCTGCATGGAACGAGCCAGGTCGGTCCATGGACCTGCACAAACGCAGGCGACCCGGCGAGTCGATCATTCGGGTATTTCTGGTTGCGGCCGCCGGCGTCTCGGTCGTGACGACTATTGGCATCGTGCTGGTGCTGATCTTCGACGCCATCAAGTTCTTTCTGCGGCCGGAGACCAGCCTCTGGGAGTTTTTCACCAGTACGATCTGGCAGCCGCGGATTCTGGATTTCGGCATCTTCCCGCTGTTCAACGCCACCGTGCTGACCAGCCTGATCGGCATGGTGGTTGCGCTGCCCATCGGTCTGGTGATCGCGATCTACCTGAGTGAGTATGCGTCGACCAGGGCGCGCGGGATACTGAAGCCGTTGCTGGAGATCCTGGCGGGCATTCCGACCGTCGTCTTCGGCTTTTTTGCGCTCGGCTTCATGACGCCGCTGCTGCAAGGGCATCTTTGGCGGCGACAATGTCGAGATCTTCAACGTCGCGTCGGCCGGCATCGTCATCGGTATCCTGATCATTCCGCTGGTCAGCTCGATGAGCGAGGACGCGCTGAGCGCGGTGCCCAGGTCGCTGCGCGAGGCGTCGTATGGCGTCGGCGCCACGCGGCTGGAAACTGCTGTCAAGGTGGTGCTGCCGGCGGCGCTGTCAGGCATCTCGGCCGCGGTCATCGTCGCCATCTCGCGCGCCGTGGGCGAGACCATGGTGGTGGCGATTGCGGCCGGCGCCGGTCCGCGCAACTTCGCCAGCTGGCCCGATGCGCTCAAGGGGATGAACTTCCTCAACCCCTTCAAGGCCGCCGAAACCATGACCGGCCACATCGTGCGCATCAGCGGCGGCGACCTCAGCTTCGACACCATCGACTACGACAGCATCTTTGCGATCGCCTTTATGCTCTTCGTGCTGACGATGATCCTGAACATCATCAGCCGCTGGGTCGTCCGGCGCTTCCGCCAGGAGTACTAGGCGATGGCGAATTCCAACAACAAACGTCCCTCCGGGTCTTTTCCTGAAGGGGAGGCTTTCGACCGTCACGTCCGTCGCCGTCAGCGGATCGGCAAAACGTGGCACGGCCTGTTCTTTGCCGCCACGATGGTGGGCATCTTTGCCCTGGTTGCTCTGCTGACTGACGTCGTCAACGACGCGTTCGGCTATGTCGCCATCCAGAACAACATTCTGGAGAGTACGCTGGTGGTCGATCACTACAAGGAACTGATGCTCAATGCGCCGCGCACGCTGGCCAGCGAGGACGACCAGGCGCTGGCGCGAAAACATCGCCGCGCGGCCGACAGCCATCGGTTTCTTCGGCTACAAGTATTACCAGGACAACGCCGACAGCCTGACGCTGCTGCAGGTCGATGGTCTACAGCCTGACGAGGAAACGGTGAATAGCGGCGAATATCTGCTTGCCCGCCCGCTGTTCGTGGTCACGGCCAATGCCACCATCGCAGAGAAGAACCAGGTCGCTGCTTTCCTGAACTACTACCTCAACAATGTCAACCAGCAGATCCGAGAGATCGGCTATTTTCCTGTCAGCGATGAAGCGCTGGCGAGCGCCAAGGCTGATTGGGAGCGCGCCACCGGTCTGACCGATGACACGGTGGGTACCCTGTACCCGGTGGGCGGTCAGATCCTGGCGGTGGGCAGTTCTACCGTCGCCCCGATAACGCAGCAAATGGCTGACGGCTTTGCGCAGACCGAGGGTCAGAATGTCACCATCGAGACCGACAGCATCGGCACCGACGCGGGTATCCGCTCGTTTTGCCTTGACCGGCAGGGCGATCTGCTGGACGCCAGCCGCCCGATGGATGCGCTGGATATCGACGCCTGCCAATCCAAGGGCCGCCAGCCGCTGGAGTTCCACATCGCCAACGACGGTATCCCGGTGGTTGTCAGCGCCGAAAATGACTTCCTGACCGGCGTCACCAGGGAACAACTGCAGCAGATCTTCACCACGGCCGACAAGTGGTCGGATGTCGATCCGAGCTGGCCCGACAAGCCGATTCTGCACTACATTCCCAGCGAAGACAGCGGCACACTGGATTTCTTTGTTGCCGAGGTGTTTGGCACGACCATCGAGGAACAGCCGCCAGAGGTGCTGATCGCGATGCTGGCTGCCAATCTCTCTTCGGGGCGCGTGCGGGCGCTGGAGGCCGACGACGCCGCTGGCGGAGCGGGACGATGGACGACCTGGTCGCACTGGTCGAACAGGAAGTCATCAAGCCACAGGGCGTGGGAAGCTGGTCGCTGTTCGAGTCGATCTTCAACCGCGAGGAGATCGCAGCCGAGGTGGCTGCGATTCCCAATGCCGAGCTGAGATTCTACAGTTGGATCAACTGGAACTTCCTGACCAGCCCGCAGTCCTCCGATCCCTTCAAGTCGGGCATCAACGTCGCCATCTGGGGATCGCTGTGGGTGACGATGATCGCCTTCCTGGTCGCGGTGCCCATCGGCGTCGGCGCGGCCATCTACCTGGAGGAATACAGCACCGGCAAGAGCCGCTTCGACCAGATCGTCGAGACCAACATCAACAACCTGGCCGGCGTGCCATCGATCATCTACGGTATGCTGGGCCTGGCGGTGTTTGTGCGCATTCTCGCGCCGCTCACCAGCGGCGCGATCTTCGGCTACGGCGATCCCGCGACCACGAACGGGCGGACGATTCTGTCGGCTGGCCTGACTCTGGGTCTGCTGATTCTGCCGCTGGTGATCATCAACGCTCGCGAGGCGATTCGCGCCGTGCCAGCCGCGCTGCGCGAGGCCAGCTACGGCGCTCGGCGCCACCCGCTGGCAGACGATCTGGAACCACGTGCTGCCGAACGCTATTCCGGGCATTCTCACCGGCGTGATTCTGGCTGTGTCGCGCGCGTTCGGCGAGACTGCGCCGCTGATCGTGGTCGGTGTGTCGACGTTCATCGTGATCGACGCCGGACAGCCCCTTTTCCAAGTTTACGACGCATGACCGCGCAGATCTACCAGTGGACCTCCCGGCCGCAGGAGGAGTTTCAAGCACCTGGCGGCAGCCGGCATCATCGTGCTGCTGATCCTGCTGCTGGCGCTGAACGCTGCCGCCATCGTGTCTGCGCAACCGCTATGCGCGCCGGGATTATTGAAAGCAGGTAACTACTCACCCGTCACGCCTGCGCGCGAGAATCCACTCTTCACCAACAGTAGACTCCGCCTCCGGGGAGTGACGCAACAGGCATGAGAAACGGTAGAACTAATATGGCAACCAACGGAAACAACGGTTACAATGGCACACATGCCATCGAGGCCAATGACCTGAACGTCTTCTACGGCGATTTCCAGGCTGTGCGCAACATCGACCTGAATCGTGCAGCCGCGCAAGATCACTGCGCTGATCGGGCCGTCAGGCTGCGGCAAGAGCACGGTGCTGCGTTCGTTCAATCGCATGAACGACCTGATCCCGGTGGCGCGCACCGAGGGCATTGTCCACTTCCACGGCAAGAACCTCTATGACGCGGACGTCGACCCGGTCGAGGTGCGGCGGCGCATCGGCATGGTGTTTCAGAAGCCCAACCCTTTCCCAAGAGCATCTACGAGAACATCGCCTGGGGCGCCAAGATCAACGGCTACAAGGGCAACATGGACGATCTGGTGGAAGAGGCGCTGCGCGGCGCAGCCCTGTGGGACGAGGTGAAGGACAAGCTCAAGCAAAGCGGCTACTCGCTGTCGGGCGGCCAGCAGCAGCGCCTCTGCATCGCCCGCACCATCGCCATCCAGCCTGACATCATCCTGATGGACGAGCCCTGTTCGGCGCTGGACCCGATCGCGACCCTGCGCATCGAGGAGTTGATGCGAGAACTGGTCCAGCAGCTACACCATCATCATCGTCACGCACAACATGCAGCAGGCGGCGCGCGTCTCCGATTTCACCGCCTTTTTCACGGTCACGAGGATCGCACCGGCTATCTGGAGGAGTTCGGCGTGACCAAGGAGATGTTCACCAGCCCGAAGAGCCAGGTGACTGAAGATTACATCACCGGGCGGTTTGGGTGAGCATTAACCGGTAATCAGTAATCAGTAAACAGTCAGAGGGCAGAGGGCAGCAGTCCAATTGCCGATCACCGATCACCGATCACCGATCACGGAGACACCTATGACAAACAAAACCGTACTCTTTCTCTGTACCGGCAACTCCTGTCGCAGCCAGATGGCCGAGGGGCTGGTCAATCATTTTCTGGGCGACACCTGGCAGGCTGTCTCGGCGGGCACGCAGCCTTCGGGGTATGTCCATCCGTTGGCCGTGGCCGCGATGGCTGAGCTGGACATTGACATAAGCGCTGGGCGATCGAAAAACGCCGACGAGTTCCGGGCGCTGCCCCTCGACCTGGTGATCACGGTGTGCGACGATGCGGCTGAGAACTGCCCGCTGTGGCTGGGGCAGGGGCGCGTTGTCCATCATTCGTTTCAGGACCCGGCCAGGGCCGAGGGTTCAGAGGCGGAGCAGCTGCTGGTGTTCCGGCGTGTCCGGGACGAAATACGGGAATGGCTACTGCCGTTTCTGGCGACGCAATAATCCAAGGGAAATCCTCGATGACAAGAGAATCGTTTGACCTACAACTGGACCGCTTGCAGGAAGATGTGCTGGCCCTCAGCAGCATGGTGGAAGAGGCGCTGCTGGAATCGGTGGAGAACCTCAAACGGCGCGATATCGCCGCCAGCCGGCGGCTGCTCAAGCGCGACAAGGAGATCGACAGTCGCCGCTATGCCATCGAAGCTGAGGCGCTGACCCTGATCGCGACCCAGCAGCCCATGGCTGGCGATATGCGCCGGCTGGCGGCCACGCTTTTCATCGCCAACGAGCTGGAGCGAATCGGCGACTATGCCAAAGGAATGAGCCGCGTCAACATCCGCATTGGCGACGAGCCGCTGATGAAGCCGTTGATCGACATCCCGCGCATGGCTGAGCTCGGCCAGATGATGATCCACCGCGCCATGGAATCCTTCGTCCAGCGCGACATCGATCTGGCGCGCGCGGTGATCGCGGACGACGAAGCGGTTGACGCACTGCACGATCAGATCTACGCTGAGTTGATTACCCTGCTGTTTCAGGACGTGAGCAAGATCCGCCAGGCCAACCTGCTGCTGATGGCGGCCCACAATCTGGAGCGGACCGCCGACCGCGCCACCAACATCTGCGAGCGCGCCATCTACGCCATTACCGGGCAGTTGATCGACACCGGGGACGAGGACGACGTGGGGTAGCGGCGCAGACAGCAACCGAACTCACAACCGATTCCCGGAGACGATATGCGGGGGAGCACAAGCCGGCTCCAGACGATGGAGCGGGAAACGTGCCGTTCAGTTGATGGCAGCCAAGCCAGCGAACGCTAATACCGCGTGAACAGCCGGGTCACTATGATTCCGGTCATATCCGTCACCAGCGTTGTCATGATATACTGGTTTCGCCAACGCGAAGCGCTGCGGGCAATGGGTAACGTACCAGTATATTCATGCGCCTGACGGTAGGGTTCACGAGCAGGTCCTTGTTGCTGAAAGATCATGCAAGCACAGCCTGAGGTTGTTGTTCACGACGGTCTGGCGGTCTACTGCCTTGGCAGCGGCGAACCACAAACGCAAGGTGCGCCGGTACGCCCTGAGCCGGCCGTTCAAACATAGAGGCCTGATCATGAAAGCCATCAACGTGAGGTGGATTTCTCTGGTTGCAGCGGGTTTGGTGGTGGCTACCAGCCTGCTGGCCGGTTGTTCGCCTGCGCCGTCCGGCCTTGGCGCGCACTCGGCCCCGGTTGCGTCGCCCAACTGGTGGGACGACGCCGTGTTCTACGAGGTGTTCGTGCGCAGCTTTTTTGACAGCGACGGCGACGGAAACGGCGACCTGGACGGGTTGATCGAGAAGTTGGACTATCTCAACGACGGCGATCCCGCAACCACCGGTGACCTGGGTGTGACCGGCGTCTGGCTGATGCCGATTGTGCAATCGCCCAGCTACCACGGCTACGACGCCACCGACTACTACACCGTCGAGGCGGACTACGGCACCAACGAGGACTTCCGCCGGCTGATCGACGAGGCGCACGGGCGCGGCATTCACGTGATCGTGGACCTGATGCTCAACCACACCTCCAGCCAGCATCCGTGGTTCCTGGAAGCGGCCGGCGATCCCAACTCGGCCCGGCGCAGTTGGTATGTCTGGCGCAGCGACGACCCCGGTCATCGAACCCCGTGGGGCGAGCCAGTTTGGTTCCCCTTGAACGACGAGTATTATCACGGCATCTTCTGGGAAGGAATGCCCGATCTCAATTTCCGCAATCCTTCAGTCACCGCTGAGATGTATGAGGTGGCGCGTTTCTGGCTGGAGGAAATGGGGGTAGATGGCTTCAGGCTCGACGCAGTGCGACACCTGATCGAAAAGGGCGACCAGTACATTGGCACCCAGGAAACCCACCAGTGGTTGGTCCAATGGGACGACTTCATCGATCAGGTGGATCCCCAGACGTTGACCGTAGGCGAAATCTGGGACGCTTCGGTCGAGGTGGCGCCTTACGTCACCAACGATGAGGTAGACATCGCGTTTGAGTTCGCCCTGGCCGACGCCATCCTGGGCAGCGTGAATGCCGAGAACCCGTCTGCCTTTGTCAGCACACTTCAGACTCGTTCTGGACACATATCCACCGGGCCAGTTCGCGACCTTTCTGACCAACCACGACCAGAACCGGGTGATGAACCAGCTTGGCAACGATATGCGGAAGGCGCGGCTTGCGGCGACGGTGTTGCTGACTTTGCCTGGTGTGCCTTTCATCTACTACGGCGAGGAAATCGGCATGACAGGCGCAAAGCCTGATGAGTTGATCCGTACACCGATGCAGTGGAGCGACGGCGCCAACGCCGGTTTTACCGTCGGTGAGCCGTGGGAGCCGATCAACCAGGGCTACGAAAACAGCAATGTCGAGGGCCAGTCAGCCGATCCTGCCTCACTGGTCAGCCACTATCGTCAGCTCATTCACCTGCGCAACGAGCATGTCGCACTTCGCCGCGGTGGCCTGGTGACGCTGCAAAGCTCGTGCAAGCCGGTCACCGGCTATCTGCGCCACGCTCCGGCCGGTGATGTGCGGGAAGCAGACAATGTCCTTGTGCTGCTGAACTTCTCATCCCGAGTGCAGAAAGACTGCCGGTTCTCGCTTCCCGAGAGCGAACTGGCGGCTGGCCTGTACACTGTGCAGGACGTTATCACCGGTGCGACACTGGCCGACCTGACGGTCGATGCAGAGGGCGGCTTCAGCGACTTCGCGGCGCTGGATGCGATCCAGGCGCAGCATGGAGTCATACTGCAATTGAGCCAGGTTCAATAGGACAGCAGAGGAAACGGATGGCCATTGGTGATGACGGTGATGGACGGCGAGCGCTACCTGGTGTCGATGGCGAGCGAGGACGCTAACCGCGTGCGCATGGCAGCAGGCTATCCTGTGTTCCGCGTTGAAGCAGCAAGGCAGCTACAGGAGATCATCCAATGAGTTCACCAGCTACTGTCATCCCGCTCGATCCCGCGGCTAAGCGCCGGGCGGCCGAGACGCTGGCGCAGGCCTTCCGCGACGATCCCGTGTACACTTTCGTGTTTCCCGCGATCGACGACCGTTTGCGCTATACCGCCCGCTTGGCAGAGGCGTTGATCACCTCCAGCCTGCGTTACGGGGAGGTGTACACCACGCCAGACTTGACCGGCGTGGCCTGTTGGTTGCGGCCAGGCCAAACTGAATTCAGCTTCTGGCAGGCGCTGCGCACCGGCTTCCCCTTGCAGCGCGCCGTCATGGCGTTTCCGAAGGAGGCGCGCGAGCGTATGTTGAGCCTGGTCGACTACATCGACAAGCTTCGCCGGCGGACCATGCAGGGGCCGTTCTGGTATCTCACGATCATCGGCGTCAGCCCGACCAGCCAGGGCAAGGGCGTCGGCAGCGCCCTGTTGCAGCCCGTCTTGCAGCAGGCAGATGCCGCTGCGACGCCCTGCTACCTCGAGACGGAGACCGAGAGCAACGTCGCGTTCTACGAGAAACGAGGCTTCGCCGTCGTCACCGCCGAGGAACTGCCAGGTCATCCCCTCAAGCTGTGGACCATGGTGCGCCAGCCGCAGCAGGATTAGCAGCAAGCGCGCTAATCGCTGGTTCTGGAGGAACAAGTGCGAGCGTCAGTGATCTTCTTTTCCAGGTTTGGTAACACGCAGATGGTGGCAGAAGCCATCGCTGATGGCCTGGCGGGAGACGGAACAGTCCGCGCTGTCAGAATCGACCAGATCGACGCTGCGGCGTTGGCGGGCAAGGAACTGGTCGTCGCAGGCAGCCCAACGCACAAAATGAAACTTCCCGCGGAAGTGAAAACTGCGCTGGACGCGCTGCCGAAGGGCACGTTCCGCGGCGCTCAGGTGGCCGCCTTTGATACGTCGTACCAGATGAGCAACTTCATGGCGCGCTTCACCGCGGCTAAGAAGCTTGATGGCAAGCTGCGCAAGCTGGGCGGCAAGCGCATCGCTGCGCCCGAGACCTTCATCGTCACCGGTCGCGAAGGGCCGCTGGAGGAGGGCGAACTCGAGCGGGCGAAGGCGTGGGCCACAGGCATCCGGACCGCATTGGTGGAAGGGAGGATATGATGTCTGTTGATCCAGTGCCGCTAGTGGCAGCGGTCCTGTTGTTCATCCTTGTCTTCATACTCGGCTTTCGGTTGCGCCGTTCGGGCAAGCCGTTCAGCGGCCTGGTTCTGACCACGCACAAGCTTCTGTCGCTGGCCGTGCTCGTCATCTTCGTGCTCACCGTCTACCGCGCCAACAGTGCACAGCCGCTGGAAACGGCTGCTCTGGCTGCTGCATTGCTTGCAGGCGTCTTCTTTGTGACTGCCATCCTCTCGGGCGGATTGGCCAGCACTGAAAAGCCTACTCCCAGGGTTGCGCTGGTACTTCATCGCGTGACTCCATTTTTGACCGTAGTTTGCGCCGCCGCGACCGTCCTGATGCTGCCATGAGTCAGTCAACAACCACGCCGGCGACCGACCGGACCTGGAACAGTCTCCAGATCGTTGGCGGTATCGCGGCGCTGCTGGCAGCCATGGGATTTCGGCGAAATATGGGCGCCGAATACGTGCTTTTGCGCAACCTGGGCGTCTTCCGCAGCGGGCCAACCATCGAGTCGTTCAGCGCATCCGATTGGCTCGCGTTGTTTCAGAGCGATCCGCTGGTGGGGCTGACCATGTTCGGCGTGTTCGATCTAATGAACTACGTGTTGGTGGCGCTGATCTACCTGGGGCTGTACGCCGCGTTGCGGCAGGTCAACCGCGGCGCGATGCTGATAGCGGCTGCCTTTGGCGTGGCGGGCATGGCCATCTACCTGGCTTCCAACCAGGCGTTTGCCATGCTGGCCCTCAGCGTGCGTCAAGCCACAACGCGCAGCGATCTGCCAACAAGCATGATCCTGGCTGCTGCTGAGGCGCTCCTGGCTATCCACAATCCAGGCGCCGTCTTCCCAGGAGCGGGTGTAACCGCGGGCTTGCTTCTGGTTACCGTGGCCGGGCTGATCATCGCGGTTGTCATGCTGCGCAGCAACGTGTTTGGCAAGGCAACTGCCGTCTTCGGCATCCTGGCCCACGGGTTTATGCTGGTCTATTTCCTGACGTGGACGCTGCCGCCCGCGGTTCGCGCCATACCGCCCTCGCTGTCCGGTCTGTTTCTGTTCGTCTGGTACATTCTGATCGGTATCAAGCTGTTGACGGTAGGTCGCCGGTCGTGAGTAGCGGGCAAGCGACATGAGAGTTCATGCACGGAGGATCAACAATGAAAGCAATGGTTATCTACAATTCGCAGTACGGCAACACCGCCCTGATCGCCGAGGCAATTGGCCGCGGATTGGGCGACCCGGATGACGTTACGGTGAGTCAGATTGCTGACGCGCGCGTGGAAAGCCTGGCCGGGCTGGATGTGCTGGTCGTTGGCTCACCGACGCAGAAGTTCAGATCGACCCCGGCAACCAAGAACTTCCTGAAAAGTATTCCCCGCGATGGACTGCAAGGCGTCAGGATTGCGGCGTTCGATACCCGGCTGACCGAGGAGGAGATCGGCTCCAGCGGCGTCTTTTTCAAGCTGGTAGACATATTCGGCTATGCTGCCCAACCAATTGCGGATGGGTTGGCCAAGAAGGGTGGGCAGGAGGCTGCGCCGCCGGCAGGTTTCTACGTCGCTGGCACCGAAGGCCCGCTGCTGGAAGGCGAACTTGAACGGGCTGAGGCGTGGGGCAGGGAGATCGCGGCCGGCGGTTAGCCAGGAGTCCGATTGGGGGGATAGGAGGGATGCGGGTACAATCGTTCGGGTAACGGCTTGCAGGATTTCAGAACAGGACAATCAGTACCCGTGCCAAAAAGACCTTTGACCAAACTGCGCTTCGGCGAGTTCGTGGCCATGATGGCGCTGATGATGTCGCTGGTCGCCATGACCATCGACATGATGTTGCCTGCGCTGTCCACCATCGGCGGCGATCTGGGCGCGCAGAGTGAGAACGCCAGCCAGTTGATTGTCACCATGATATTCCTGGGACTGGCGGTCGGCCAACTGGTCTACGGCCCGCTGTCGGATAGCATCGGGCGCAAGCCGGCTATCTACCTGGGCTATGCGGTCTTCTTCATCGGCACCTTGTTGTCGATCTTCGCAGTCACTTACCCGATGCTGCTGCTGGGACGACTCCTGCAAGGTATCGGCGTAGCTGCGCCGCGCAGCGTTTCCCTGGCGCTGATCCGCGACCAGTATGAAGGCCGCTCCATGGCCCAGGTGATGTCCTTCATCTCGGTCGTCTTCATCCTGGTGCCGATCGTCGCTCCCAGTTTCGGTCAGGCCATCCTTCTGGTCGCCGCATGGCGCGCGATTTTTGTTGTCCTGTTCCTCCTGGGTGTGATCTCGCTGTCCTGGTTTGCGCTACGCCAGCCCGAGACCCTTGCCGCGGCGCGCCGTGTGCCGCTGTCGGCAGGGCGCATTGGCCGCGGGCTGCGCGAGGTGCTGAGCAGCCGGGTGACGCTGGGCTACACGCTCATGGCCGGACTGATCGCGGGCGCGTTCCAGGGGTACCTGAGCTCGGCGCAGCAGGTCTTCCAGTTTCAGTACGGGTTGGGGACGCTTTTTCCGTTGATCTTTGCCGTCAACGCGATCGCAATCGGCATAGCGTCGTTTACCAACGGGCGACTGGTCATGCGCTACGGCATGCGCACCCTGTCGCGGATCGCTCTCTACACGTTGTGCGGGTTGTCGGTTGTTTTCCTGGGTGTTGTCACATTCACTGGCGGACAGCCCTCACTGTGGCTGTTCATGGGCTATTTGCTGCCCACCTTCTTCTGTGTCGGGCTTCTCTTTGGCAATATGAACGCCATGGCCATGGAACCGGTCGGCCACCTCGCAGGCATGGGCGCGGCAGTGGTCGGCTCGTTCTCGACCTTGTTGGCAACACCGCTGGGCCTGGTGGTTGGCCAGGCCTACAACGGCACGGTCACACCGCTGGTGCTGGGCTTTACCGTGCTGGGACTGGGCGCGCTGGCACTGATGCGTTGGGCGGAAGGCACACGGACACCGTCGCCTCAAGGCTCCCAGCCTGCCGCGTGAACGAGAGGCAACAGGAAGGAGAGAGAGGATGAACGATCTGCAGAAGGAGAAACCCATGAACACTCAGGAAGATCGCAAATCAACCACAATACGTCCAAGCGGTGGTGTTGACGCCGTCTATGGCATCGGTATGATCGGCGCGTGGATCTACTACTTCAAGCGCGCCACCACCAACCAGGAGCGCGCCCTGGGGTTCGCCAAGGGTCTTGTCTGGCCGGCGTTCCTGGTCTACGCGCTGTTGATCTTCCTGGAGAGGGACTGATCCGGACGGAGAAGACTATGAAAGCAATTGTGCAAAACGGTTACGGCTCGCCGGCTGTCCTGGCGCTGAAGGAGATGGAGCGGCCGGTTGTCAAGGATGACGAAGTGCTGGTGCGCGTGCATGCCGCCTCCATCAACGCCGGCGACTACTTCACCATGCGCGGCAGCCCGTGGCTGGTGCGCTTCACCGTCGGCTTTCCCAGGCCGAAGGACTACATCCTGGGTTGGGACATGGCCGGGCGCGTCGAGGCCATCGGCAGCGCTGTGACGGAGTTTCAGCCCGGCGACGAGGTGTACGGCGCGATCAGCCACGCCTTCGCCGAGTATGCCGTCGCACCCGCCGGCCGGCTTGCCCCGAAACCCGCCAACCTCACCTTCGAGCAGGCCGCGGCCGTGCCGACGGCGGCGCTGACCGCCCTCCAGGGCCTGCGCGATGCGGGCAAGGTTCAGCCCGGCCAGCAGGTGCTCATCAACGGCGCGGCCGGCGGCGTGGGGACGTTCGCCGTGCAGATCGGCAAGGCGCTGGGCGCGGAAGTGACCGGTGTCTGCAGCGCCAGGAACGTCGAGATGGTCCGCTCGATTGGCGCCGATCACGTGGTCGACTACACCCGTGAGGACTTCACGCGCGGCGGGCAGCGATACGATCTCATCCTCGACAACGTGGGCAACCGGTCGTTCGCTGACCTGCGGCGGGCGCTGACCCCCCAGGGTTTGATCATCCCCAACAGCGGCCACGGCGGCATGACCTACGTCCTCAAGGCGTTTCTGTTGTCGCCGTTCATGCGCCAGCAGGCCAGTCCGCTGATGACAAATATGGGCAGTACAGATCTCATTGCGCTAAAGGACTTGATCGAAGCAGGCAAGGTCGCGCCGGTGATCGACCGCACCTATCCGTTCGACGAGACCCCCGCGGCGCTCGGCTATGCAGCCGGCGGACACGTCTGCGGCAAGGTCGACATCACGCTGGTTTCGGAGCCAGCGTTAGCACCCAAGGTGCAGGAGGCGCCGTCATGACCGATGTACAGATCAAGCTGGCGGCGCTGTGGGTGTGCCTGATGCTGACCTATCTGCTGGGCGATGTGCTGCGCATCTTCGCCGGTGACTTCAAACCGGGTGAAATCGCCGGTCAGCAGATGAGCCCGGCAATGTTGTTCGGCATCGCAATCTTGATGCTGCTCCCGATTGTGATGGTCTTTCTGACCCTGACGTTGCCCTATTCCGTCAATCGCTGGGCAAACATCATTGTTGCCGTCGGCCTGTTTCTTTTCAACCTGGTCGGATTGCCGGGCTACCCTGGCGCCTACGACAAGTTCCTGATCGTGGTCGGGCTTGGCTGGAACGTCCTGACCGTTTGGATCGCATGGCAGTGGGTCTAGCAGCTCAAGACCGGGCACGGAGTGAATTCATGAAAGCAATCGTCTATACCACCTACGGTCCACCTGACGTGCTGCACCTGGCCGAGGTGGCAAAGCCTGTTCCCAAGGCTGGCGAAATTCTGGTCAGGATACATGCGACCACTGTGACCGCCGGCGATGTGCGCACGCGGGCCTTCAACGTGCCGTTCTGGCAGTGGCTGCCGGCGCGGCTGTATCTGGGTGTGACAAAGCCCAAGCGAAGCATTTTGGGCATGGAACTGGCCGGCGAGGTCGAGGCCGTGGGCAGCGGTGTGACCCGGTTCAAGTCGGGCGATCCGGTCTTTGCATTCGCCGGCTTTGGTTTTGGAGCCTACGCGAGCACATCTGCTTGCCAGACGCGAGCAAGCCGACCGATGGGATGATCGCCAACAAGCCCGCCAATCTGACCTGGGAGCAAGCAGCCGCTGTACCGGTTGGTGGACTGACGGCGCAGACCTTCTTGAGAAGCGCCAATGTCCAGAAGGGCCAGAACGTCCTGATCTACGGCGCGTCCGGCAGTGTCGGCACGTATGCCGTGCAGATCGCCAAAGCGTTCGGCGCTGCCGTAACCGGGGTCTGCAGCACGGCGAATCTGGAGACTGGTGCAATCGCTGGGCGCAGATCGGGTCATCGACTACACCAGGGAGGACTTTGCCCGCAGCGGTGACAGCTACGATCTGGTCTTCGACGCCGTGGGCAAGACTGCCCTCAGACGCCCGCAAGCGCGCGCTCAAGCCAACCGGCCAGTTTCTTGTCCGTTACCGGTTCGCCAGGTCTTCAGCCTGACGATTTGGCCACGTTGAAGGATCTCATCGAGGCCGGCAAGCTGAGGCCGGTGATCGATCGCACCTACCCGCTGGAACAGATCGTCGAGGCGCACCGCTACGTCGAACAGGGACACAAGAAGGGCAATGTCGTCATCACGGTGGATCACGAGACGAAACACCTGACCGGAGCCCGGAGCCCGGAGGCACAGAGCTGCATGGGAACGCAAAGGAGCGGAGAGTTCGCCTGTCTGGCTGCTCTCCGCTCCTATTGTCTGCTGATTACGGGATAAAGAACGACTACTTCAACTGTTCACTCGCCATCGGCCTGGCCGTCGTCGATCGGTAGGAGTGGAACATCACCCGTAGATACCCGGTTCTCGATGGGTCGTTAGCCGGCCAATGGCTTCGTCCTGCTGCAGCCAGCCCGCGTTAGGGAACGCAGTCGGATCCAACAACAAATCCTTGATGCGTTCATCTTCGTTGCGGGTATCGCCTTCGTTGGCAGTCACGTAGAACGCTGCACCGTTGACCTCGAACGAGGATACCGCATCCGGCATGTACGCGCCGTAGACCGGCCAGCGCTTGATGTTGATCCCGCCGTCGCGGTCGCTGGCGTCCAGCCGGTTGCCATCGCCGAAGTCGATGATGCCCAGCACGGCCGGTGTCGGGTCCGGATTTAGCGGCACGCTGCCGTTGCCTGGAATCTGCTCGTCCAACAGGCCGAAGTCGTTGTCGTTGAGAACGGCCAGCCGGCCATCGGGCAGCACCGCCAGCCCTTCCGCCTTGTCGCCAGCGCGATAGCCGATCGAGGGCAGGTTGGCGACCTTCACCTTGTTGACGACGCCGATCCCCAGTGCGGCTAGTTCGTCGGCGGTGTGCTGCTCCAGCGTCTTGCCGGGCAGCGGCGCTGGAGCGGCGGGATCGAGCAGATTGGTGGCGCCGGCCAGATCGACGCGGAAGATGAATTTCTTGGCGTAGGCTGCGGTCGACGAATCGCGCTCGATGGTGTAGAACTGGCCGTTGCCGGCGTAGACAGCGTCGCCGATCTTGTCCACCTTGCTGGCGCGATAGTCAGTGCCTTCCAGGAGGTAGACGTACTCGGCGACAGGCTGGCCGGTGGATGGGTCGATGCCCAGCATTCGCAGTACATCCGATGAAGTCGAGGCTGCCTGGTTGGGGTTGGCCAGCGGGCTCTGGATGAAGGCGTATAGTATGCCGCTGTCGCTATCCAGCGCCATGCCCTCGAAGCCGCGGTTCGGGACGCGCGTCGAGAACTCGGCCGGCAGAAGTCTCGCTGCCGAAGGTCCCGGCCGGCTGGCCGGCCAGCGCTGCCGTGCCCTCGGGGACGAAGCGGTCGATCAACGCGCCGCTGGCTGCAAAGTGGTAAATGGCCGGGCGATACTCGTCCACCATCCAGTAGCTGCCGTCGGGGGCGACGACGATGCCCTCCAGGTCCGCGCCCAGCTCGTCGTAGGGCAGCGCAACGCCGAAGAGATCAACCGGCTCCTCGTCCACACCGGGGATGTTGGGCAGGCCGGTGATGGGTGTAGCGCCGTCGCTGCGCGTCAGCATCTGCTGACCGGTGATGGTGATCTCACCGGTGACGCTGTCAACCTCGAAGCTGACGACGCGTGCCTGATAGTTGGGCAGGGCAAAAGGGCGCTCGTTCTGGCCGTCGCCGTCCACGTCGGTCGGCGCGCCGTTGGGGCCGCGGTCGGGCACAGTTACGAACTGGTACGCGCCGTTGGCAGTGTTCATGCCCACGAACCAGAGGCCGGAGAAGCCGCCCAGGTTGATGGTCTGTCCGGCCGGCGTGACACCGAGCGGCGGCAGATTGTCGAATGGGAACTCCTGCAGGTCGATCACACCGCGGTTGTGATCCTTCAGCCCCAGCGGAAAAATCGGGACGACGGCGTCCGTAGCCACCAGCGCCGGGGCGGCCGGATCGCTGATGTCCAGGATTTGCAGCAGCCCTACCGGATCGCCAGTCGAGGCATCGGCGGCAGCGGTGACGAAAACGCGCCGGCTGGCGGGATCGAATGCCGAAATCTCTGCGCCGACGGCCTGGTAGCGGCCGATGGCCTCCAGCCCGACCGCGCCTGACGGCGGCGGCGGTCCTTCCGGCGTATCCGGCCCTTGAACTGCAAGGGCCGTGCCGGGAGTTAGTGTTGCTAGCAGCAATGCAGTCATGATGACCAGGAGCGTGCTACGCCTGGATGAAGATGAGTTTCTCACAAAGTTCCTCCTGAAGTCTGAGAGTAGTATATCTGGCTTGGCATTCCCAAGCCATCACCCATTCTAACCGGCTCCTCTTAACTCTGGTTTAACGGCATCTTAACGTCGTGCAAAGGAGGAACCAACATCAGGGACAACTGCGCAGGCAGGACTGTCAGTCCTGCGGGTAAGTCGCCGATGAGCGTGGATCAAACGTTTCCACACTCTTTACACCCGCTTTACGCGCTGTTAACCGTGATGGCGTATAGTGTGAGCAGGTGTAAGCGAAGTCGTGACTTGTCAGAGGTGGGGGAGGGGTTTCATTGTGCAGAGGCGGTCGTTCTTGGCCGCCTCTGTGCGCGTCTAAAGGCAATGGTGCGGCCGGCAGGCAGGGAGCTGGCAGGATTCGCCATTTCGCCCGCTGTGCGGTAAAACTGGGCTGATCTTCAATTCCCTCTCCTTGGAGCGCAGCGCATGTGGAAACGAACCCTCCCAGTGATCGCCGTCGTACTTGCCAGCCTGCTGGCCGCTTGTGGCGGAGCGGCTGATCCAACTCCCGCACCCGCCCTGGACCCCGAACTGGCACGCGGCAAGCGGGTCTTTGAGGTCAACTGCGGCGCCTGCCACAGCGTCACCCGCGACACGACCCTGGTCGGCCCGTCGCTGGCAGGCATCGGCACGCGCGCGGCTACCCGCGTCGACGGCCTCGACGCCCGTGCCTACCTCTACACCTCGATTATGCGTCCCGGGGATTATCTGGTGGACGGCTTTCAGAATCGTGATGCCCAGCACGCTGGCCAAGTCTCTCAGCGGCGAAGACATCGACGCGGTGGTGGCGTATCTGCTGGCGCAGCAATGATTGAAATCATCGCCTGACAGGGAAAACATGTTGAAACATGTTGCCGGAGTAGCGTTCCCAGTATGCTTCAGCATACTTTTTGCGCAGCATACCAGACACCGATTTCAATCGGTGGGCTCGTTACCCAACCCGCTTCAAACGGAAGTTGTTGGCCGGGGCGTTGGTGGGCAGTGGGCGGATCTTGAGGTCGTAATCGGGTGGATCCATCTCAAACTTGCCGAACTGGAACAGGCTGGCGACGGTCAGCATGATCTGGGCTTCTGCCAGGCCGGCTCCCAGGCAGGTATGGGTGCCCATGCCGTAGGGCGCATACGCGCCCGGAATGCGGTGCTCGTTGCGCGGCGCGACGTAGCGGTCGATGTCGAAGCGTTCGGGATCGGGATGGTAGCGCTCGTCGAAGTGAACCACGGTAGTGCCGACAAACAGCCTGACGCCGGCGTCGACGCGATAGCCCTCGAATTCGAAAGGCTCGATCACGTTGCGCTGCACGGCCGGCACCACGGGGTAGCGGCGCAACGTCTCCAACGCGGTGCGATGCAACACATCGGCGCGGCGCAGATTGCCAGGGGTTGGTGGTCCATCGGCAAACAGCGCGGCTGCCTCGTCTTGAACGCCGGCCAGCAGCTCGGGATGTTTGAAGATGGCATACAACATGAAGGCAATCGTGTTGGCCGAGGTGTCCAGTCCTGCGATGTAGGGACCCAGCGCGAATGGCACCAAATCCTGCTCGTTCAGGACGTTTCCCTCTTGCGCGGCCGCCAGCGCATCGTCGATCAGGTTTGGCGGTCGGTCGACGGGTGGGTTGGCTCTGTGATAGTCCACAATAGACGTGGCTAGCTCGAAGCTCCTGCGGCGGGCGTTTTTGTAGGCCGGCATGCGCAGGAGCAAACCGGGCCGCTGCCGCGTGATCAGCACCAGCAGCGCGGTGCGAATGAAGTTGGAGATGTCCTTGCCATAGTCGCCAGGCGCGGTGCCCACGATGACCTGTCCCAACTGCTCGATGACCACCGATTGCATCCAGGGCACGACTGCGCGGCTCTCGCCTACCGGCCAGGCGTCGATCATGCGCCGGTTGATCTCCATCACCTCGGGGAAGTGGGACTCGTACAGAGAACGGCTGTAGCCGCGCTTGGAAATCTGGCGCAGCTCGCTGTGAGGCGGGCCATCGGAGCTGATCAGGGTGATGTTGGCCTTCATCTCCTGGTCGATCCCTGCCCAGAACTCCTTGGACCGCAGATGCTCGCCCTGCTCACGCGAAAAGAACAGGTTTGCGTTGGTCCCGGCGATCACGGTGTAGGTGTCGCCCAGTGCGCGTATGCGGAAGATCGAGCCGTAGCGCTGATAGCCCTTGCGGAGGAACTGTGAGACGTTCTGGGACAAAGCCAGCGCGTTTCCTACAATTGGCAGGCCCGGCATTAACGGCGGCAGGGGCGCCTGGGTGGGACCACTTTTCCAGGTCGTTGATGTCATTAGGGGTACACTCCAGGTGAAAGAAGGGTTGCGCTGTGTTCGGTGACTGTTCAGTCCTCGGAAGCAGTCTCTCTGGCTGAGCAAGAAAGATTGCTTCGCCGCCGCGACTGCCTATAAACTCCCGTGATAGTTACATGCACCACGCAGCGCCGATCGAGTAGCGGGTCATGCAAGTACCGCACTTTGACCGAGGCGTTAGCGTATCGAGATCAAGTGGCTTGTCGCGCGAGCCGCTTGATCTCGATACGCTAACATCGGATTACTTCATGAACTAGATGCTTCCGCATGCCGCTATTCGATCGGCGCTCGCTGCTGACGCAAGAGTTTCTTGCCAGGCGCGTGCCGCCGCGCGGCATCGGAAACTCGCAATGACCCTGAAGTACCATTTTCAAAGCACGATGCCCGCTCCACGATGGGAACCGTCAACGTCATGCAGCCTAAGACACGCCGCCCGCCTGGTGGGGCGGACGGCGGTGTTATGTGTCGTCGGGGGTTTACTGCTCCGTGATCGAGTACTGGTACTGCGCCTTCTCGGTGGTCACCGGCGCCAGGGCGCTGATGGCCAGGATGGCGCTGTTGCCGCGACGGATGTCGTTGAGGGCCCAGCTTCCCTGCCCGTTGCCGTCCACCTCCAGGCGGGTGATCACCGGGTCGGCGCCGCTGTCCATCTCGATCAACTGTACCAGCCAGCGCTGGCGGATCGTATTGTCGGTGCGTATCCAGCCCTCGCTGACCCAGTCGCCGTCGCTCTCGGCGTCGTCCGTGTAGCCGATCTCAGGGATGCTGATGTCGTCCACGAAGAAGCCGGGGTAGTTGACCGCGTCGTCGGTGATGTACTGGAAGCGCACCAGCACCTCGCTGTTGCCGGCGAAGGGCGTCAGGTCGGCCGTTTGCTGGATCCAGGTCGCGTTGCAGGTGTCGCCCGCTTCCTGGCTGCTGGAGTCGCCCGAGCAGCCGGTCAGCGCCGGGCCGAAGCTGTTGCCGTTGGGATTTTCCACGGTGGTGTCGGCGGTCTCCAGCGCCGTCCAGGTCGTGCCGCCGTCGGTCGAAGCCATGACGTAGCCGTAGTCCCAGTCGTCCTCGATATCGTACCACGTCCAGAAGTTCAGCGTTGCGCTGTCCACGCCGCTCAGGTCGAAGGCGCGCGTCAGGCGGGCGTCGGAGTCGTCGACGCGGTTGGCCCACCACATGTCCTCGCCGCTGTGGGCGCTGGTGTTGGCCAGGTTGGCGGTCGTCGCCCCCTGGAAGTCGATGCGCACGTCGCCGCTGCCGGTCAATTCGATGTAGTCGGTGGCGTACTGCGACACGTCGGTCTCGCGCTGCACGGGGTAGCGGCGGTGGGTCGCGTCAATCGCCATTGGTTCGAGGTCGTCGCGCTGGTAGCCGTAGCGTCCGTCGGCGAAGTCAGGGTTGTCCAGGAAGTTGGCGATCACCCAGTCGGCGAACACATCGTCGAAGGTGACGCCGGTGTTGTCCTTAGCCAGCGCCTCGTTGAAGCCATCGATACCGTTGGCGTCGGAGGCGACCACGTCCTGCGTCAACTGGTTGCCGAAGCGCTGCAGGAAGTAGGACATGAACAGGTAGGCGTTGCCGTAGTGTTCGGTGCGTCCGTTGGGATCATCGCTCCAGGCGTTCAACTGCGTGTCGGGCAGGGCGCTAAAGGCGTAGTCAGCTCCGCCCCGGTCGTAGCCGTTGAGCTCCGAAGCCAGCTCGCTCATTCCCTCGTTGACCCAACTGGTTTCGTTCTTGTCCTGATACCAGTGGATCATGTGTTGGAACTCATGCGCCAACACGCCGTTGTAGAAGTCCGTGTCGGGCTTGGTGTTGTCGATGTTGATGTAGAACATCTCGCGTTCGTTGGAGAAGGGCTGGGCTTTGTTGCTGACCTCGTCCGCGCCGCTGAAGTAGCCGGCGATGCTGCTGCCAAGCTGCTCCGAATGGAGGATATGCAGCCGCGGGTCGCTGTCCACGCCCGGGCTCCACTCGCTGCCGAAGAAGTTGCGATTGGTCGGGTAGGTCTCCTGGGCGAATTTGTCGGCCGCGGCTTTCAGATCCGCCGGGTCATATTTCACGCCCTCCTCGACCCACATGTACAGCACGTCGTTGGCATAAGCCAGGCGCAGCGTTGATCTGGAAGTGCTCGTTGGTGTCGTCGTTGTTGATCCAGAAGCGCTGGCTTTCGTTCAGCCGATAGGTCGGCGTCGTGTCGTTGACGACCTCCGGGATCGGCCCGGTGCCGCGCAGCTCCTCTGCCAGCACGCGCAGGTTCCGGGCCGGGACGACCGCTTCCTGGAGCTGCATCTCGGTCAGGAATTCATCCGCGGCCGGAGTAGGCGCGGCCGAGCTGTCGCCGGCCGGCACAGTCGGTCGTGGCGTGGCCGATGGGCGGGGCGCCTGCGGCGTCGCGGTGGCCATGAAAACTTCCACCGTCGCCACGTCGGGGAAGGTGAAATCAGCGCTGCTGGTGCTGCTGGAGGGAAACGCCAGGCCGAAGGCGAGGCCGCCCGCGCCCAGCGCGAAAAGACAGCAGCAGCACAGCAGGATGGCAGCC
>CAVPPH010000006.1:0-457612 GCA_963707275.1 uncultured Chloroflexia bacterium | reverse complement strand
ATTCTTAGTTCTCGGACCGTTGGGTGCTCTCACAGTTCACCGCCTCAGGTCCCACCTACTTTGTCTGCCTTGCTATCTCGACCACGCCCGATCCTACAGGTACTTACTACCGCTACGCCATCGGCACCGGTACCAACTTCCCTGACTATCCCAAGCTTGGCTGGTGGTCGGACGCGCTGCATATCAGCACCCGTGAATTCGCCGGATCCAGCTTCGCCGGTGTTGGCGCCTACGCCATCAACCGCGCCCAGCTCATCGCTGGCAACCCCGCGGCTCAGGTGATCTCGTTCCTGGTACCGCCTGGTGCGGCGGCCTACAACGTCGGCGACGGCCTGTTGCCGGCAGACATCGACGGCCCTACGATGCCACCGGCTGGCAGCCCTGAGTACTACATGGGCGCCATGGACGACGGCGGCTCATACGGTGCGCCACAGGACGCTCTGACCCTCTGGAAGTTCGTTGCTGACTTCGTCACCCCGGCCAACTCGAGCTTCACGCTGGCTAACACGATCCCGATTTCGCCCTACGACACGTTTGCTGCATTCTGCTCCGGCCGCTCCTGCGTTCCGCAACCAGGCACAGCTAACAAGCTCGACCATCAGGGCTATCGCCAGCGCCCCTTGTTCCGTCTGGCCTACCGAAACTTCGGCTCGCCACGAGTTGCTGGTAACCAACCAGTCGGTTGAGGCTTCGCCTACCATGTCCGGCATCCGCTGGTGGGAAGTCCGCAGCCCCAACAGCAACCCTGTCCTGTATCAGGACAGCACCTATGCGCCGGGCCTGCAAGACGGCATTCACCGTTGGATGGGATCGATCGCCATGGACGGCGCCGGCAACATGGCGCTGGGCTACAGCGCCTCCAACGCCACTACTACCTTCCCCAGCTCGTGGTACACCGGCCGCCTGGCAGGCGACCCACTGAACACCATGCCGCAGGGCGAAGGATCGATCATCAACGGCACCGGTTCGCAGACCGGCAGCCAGCGATGGGGCGACTACACATCCATGAACGTTGACCCGGTGGATGACTGCACCTTCTGGTATGTCAACGAGTGGGTGCCCACCACCAGCTCCGTGGGCTGGCAACTGCGCATCGGCGCCTTCAAGTTCAACGAGTGCGGCACGGCAGACTACACGTTGAGCGTCTCGCCGCTCAGCCAGGAAGTCTGCGTTGGCACGCCGGCTGACTACACGGTCGATGTGGGCAGCGTCAGCGGCTACACCGATCCGGTGACACTGAGCACTTCCGGCAATCCCGGCAGCGCTGGATTCAGCGTTAACCCGGTGGTGCCGCCCGGCAGCAGCACCATGACTATCAGCGGCGCGGCCGCTGGCAACTACACCTTCGACGTAAACGGCGCCAGCACGTCAGGACCAAAGCAGGTCTCCGTGGATCTGGATGTCGTGGCGGCCGCGCCGGCCGCACCGGCACTGACAAGCCCTGCCAACAACGCCAACAATGTGAGCACCACGCCGACCTACTCGTGGAGTGACACCGGCGCGGCGAGCTACACCATCGAGGTAGCCACCGACAACGCCTTCACCAACATCGTCGACTCGGCCACGGTCGCTGGCACCAGCTATCCCAGCGGCATCACGCTGAACAGCAGCACCACCTACTACTGGCGGGTGGGCGCGGGCAACGCCTGCGGCTACACGGCCAGCACCGTCTACTTCACCTTCACCACCGAGGGAGCGCCTGGCGACTGCGGTCCCGGCACCACGCCCAACATCCTCTACGAGACCGACTTCGAGAGTGGTGCGGGCGGTTGGACCAGCAGCGGCACGGGCGACACCTGGGCCATCGCGACGTCCAACCCCAACAGCGGCAGCCAGCACTTCCATGCTGACGACGTTTCGACAGTCTCCGACCAAAGGCTCGTTTCGCCGGCTGTGGTCCTACCCAGCGGCCAGAACCCCATCTCCTTCAAGTTCTGGAACTACCAGGAACTGGAGGATAGTGGAACCGGCTGCTTCGACGGCGGCATCCTCGAGGTGACCACCAACGGCGGCGCGACCTGGACCCAGGTGCCTAACGGCGACCTCCTGACCGATCCCTACGACGGCGTGGTCTCGGGCGTCTTCAGCAACCCGCTGGCCGGCCTGGATGCCTGGTGCGGCGACCCGCAGCCCTACCTGAACTCCATCGTGGATGTCAGCAGCTATGCTGGCCAGACGGTGCAGTTCCGCCTGCGGCTGGGCACTGACAACTCAGTAAGCCACCCCGGCTGGGACGTGGATGACGTGGTCGTCCAGAGCTGCCAGGCGCCGACCGCGGTCACCCTGAGCGATATCGATGCTGGCGCGACCCAGTCGCCAGCGCCGGCGGCTGGCCTGCCGCTGGGCGCGGTGGCTGCCGCCGGTATCAGCATGGCAGCCGCAGCCGGCTACGCGCTGCGCCGCCGCAAGTAATCTCCCCGTAAGCACAGACGCGAAGGGCTTTCGAAAACCCTTCGCGTCCTGAAGACGCCCCCGACGGGTTGCGACCTGTCGGGGGCGTTTGTATGTTAGCGTACCATTGAGTTTGGCGAACTGGTATCAAATTCCCATTGTTCGCCGAGGATTTGCTGATACAATGGTCAAGCATCGTTTCGCAACCTGACGCATTTCTTGCTTCCGTGGATCGGCACCCACATACCCTGCCAACCAATACACCGCCTGCGACGGTCTTAGAATATGAACCTGAACTTGATCATCGGATTGACTATCGGCCTGATAGCTGTCGTGTTTGCCCACGAAATGGGGCATCTCGTTATGGCGAAGATCCTCAATATACCTGTCAAGCGTATTTCCCTCGGACTGGGTCCGGTGTTGTGGCAACACCAGATTACTCCCAACACGAAATTGGTGATGCGGCTGCTACCTGTGAGCGTGGCCATCGGAGTGCCCGGTCGTTATGACGCCAACAACAACCTGCGCCGTCCGGAGACCCACGACATGCTGGTTGCAATTGCTGGACCGGTGGCGAGCGTTGCCTTGGCAGGAACTCTGTATGCTCTTGCCCTGGCAGTCTTTCAATCTCCGATCGTGCAATTATGGCTCCTTGCGTTGGCAGCACTGTCGCTGGCAGCCGGCCTGCTCAATCTGATCCCGGTGCCCGGTCTCGACGGAGGCCATCTTCTGCTGCTCGGGCTCGCACGCTTTGGATTGCGCCTGTCACCCAGCCAGGAAGTCAAAGCACATAATACAGGCTTAAGGCTGCTGACCGCCCTGGTAATGCTGTTGACTTTGGCTCGGATCGCTGTCCGAGTCTGACCTCCACCCTCCAAACCCGCTTACATGTGAAAAACACTCGGCGCCCAGGTGAATTCGTGTCAACGCGTCAATCGGGGGATCAGCGCGCCGGTCTCCGAGGACCGGCGGCACAGCATCGGCAACAGAAGAATGCACAAGAAATTGTCGCGACGCATGAAGAGTGGTTCACAAAACCACAATTGTGGGGTATAATACGTGCAAGAAAGCTGATAGCAGTCGATAGCGGGTCATGGACCCGATGGGGAAGTCCTCGGGTCCACTAATCGTCGGCTTCTGAGTGGCAGACTCCACTCTCGAAGCCATGGAGACAGGGGCAAGCAACGGTATGTCTGTACCCTTGCTCGACATCACAGTCCACCCGGACTGGCACCACCTCAGCCAACGTATGGCCGTCCGCCGCCAGCGTAATTGGCGCGCGAGCATGGCCGCAGTCGCCCTCGCTGCTCTGTTAGTGCTGATTCTGAGCCTGCTCTGGACCGCTTCTCCCTGGGTCTATCTCACCCGCGACCTGATCTTCACAGCCATCCTCTGGCTGATTCCACTCTCTTTTATCTATCAAACCCGGCTGGCAAGCGGGCGCTTGGAGGTGCAACTGGCCGACGCGGCCATCCTGCTGGCCGTGGCAACCGGTCTGGTCTTTGTCAGTTCACCACCCGTCTCCTCCCTGTTGCAGGCTCCCTTCCTTCCTCTCCTGGCCATCGCCGCACCGCTGGTCACCTGGCCGTGGCTTGCCCGCACCGCGCATCGCTTTCCCGTCTCTGCACGCCAGTTGGGACTGTTCGGCGACCGCTGGATCGTCAATGTGACCATCGGCATCGGCGCGGGACTGGCGCTGGGGCTGCACATGTTGCTCACCGGCCAGGCGTTGTTGCCAGCAGAGACGCGGCCCGCGCTGGTCAGTGGGACGCTGCTGTGGCTGGTCTTCGCCCGCGCCGGACTGGGAGCGGTGGGTGAGGAACTCTTTTTCCGCGGCTGGTGCTACCACCTGCTGGTTCAGGAGACTTCCAGCAACATCTGGAACACGACCGCCAAGATCACGTTGCTCAACCTGTTGGTCTACACGAGTGTTACCACCGCTGCGCCCTCGCTGACAACGTTGGTCTGGCTGCTTGCATATGCCGCAGCAATCTCGGTGGTCAACACCTTGTTGCGCCACCGTTTCCGCTCCTTGTTGCCGGGCATTGCGTGCAACGTCGTGGCCACAGTCTGTCTTGCTCTGGTAAGTGGTCGTATGACCGAAAACCTTGCCAAAACCCACCGTTCCGAAGAACGCCAGTTCAACGACTGGTACGCGGCAGTGCTGCTCTTAAGCCTGGTTGCACCACTGACTGCCGCACTGCTCAGCGAGGCCATCGGTCTGGTGTTCGTGCTGGGTATCGCGCCAGTAGTGTTGGCAGCCTACAGCCGGCGCGGCATGACTGCGGTGGTCGTAGTCACCCTGTTCATCGCCAGCGCCATGGCGCCGGCAACGCTGCAAACCTGGGGCACGCCAGCCTTTTCAGCGGCCGCCGCCAGGCTGATCACCTACTCGCTGATCCTGATTCTGTTCGGATTCCTCGCAGCCACCCTGGCAACCTCGCTGCGCAGCCGGCGAACGCTGACCGGCACGGTCTTCGAGCAGGAATCACTGCTGGCGCGCGCGTCGGAGATCGACGAGGTCGTGAACTTCCTGCGCCAACAGGCCCAGTCGCTGACGCAAGCTGACAGCGCAGCCATGCTCGTCAGCGACCCGGTGGACGGTCAGTGGACTTTGGTAGACGACAGCGAGTCGGTCGCGTTGCGCGGAACGGGTCGAAACAGCCTGGCACGCTGGCTGATCGACCAGGACACGACGGTGATCGTCGACGACCTGTACACCGATCCGCGCTTCACGCCCCATCCCGGGCGCGGCGCGGGTACCCCGCTGACCCTGCTGGCCTGCCCGTTGAAAGCCGAAAACGGCGACACCCTGGCAATACTGGCGCTGTTCGACCTCTCGCTCAGCCCGTTTACGAACGCAGACCGTGACACCCTGGAGCCACTGGTGACCGCGGGCCAGCGAGCGTTGGCCCAGGCTTGCCGCTACGTACTGGCCGACCGTGCCCTGGCGCGCCGCTTGCACCAGCTCAACGCTCTGCAGCGAGCCTCCCAGGAACTCAACGAGATCCTCGATCCCGCAGAAATTGCACATCGGGCGCTGCGTTGTGCAATTGATATCACCGACGCGGACGCCGGACTGATTGGCATGGATCGCCCCGGTACACTCCCGGCCTATGATCTGTGGAAGGCAGAGTTGGATGAAAACGCCATTGGTCGCCTGGTCGGAATGGCACACAGCCTTCCGGACGCTCTCCTGGTGAAAGCAGGTGACGACTCCGTGCCGGAGATGTTGTCCGAAACATCCGAGCGACTGGTGACGCCCATCCGCCGCGATGGGCATACCTTCGGCGTGCTGATGCTCCAGAGCAGCATGCCGCATGCCTTCGGTGTCGAAATGCAGCGCACCGTGACGAGCCTGGCCGACTACACCGCTGTAGCTTTCGAGAACTGCACAGCTCTTCCTGCAGCTCAAGAGCGAGAAACTGCGCTCGGAGCAGATGGTCACCAACCTGACCGACGGGCTGCTGACGATCACAACCGACGGCCA
The DNA here is from genome assembly GCA_963707275.1 of uncultured Chloroflexia bacterium. Lineage (GTDB taxonomy): Bacteria > Chloroflexota > Anaerolineae > JAAEKA01 > JAAEKA01 > JACKBK01. Next base: position 451,731 of record CAVPPH010000006.1, on the reverse strand, counting down.
CGTGACCTCGCTCAACCCGGCGGCCGAGGATTTGACCGGCTGGCGAGCCGAGGAAGCCCTCGGCCACGGGATCTGTCAGGTCTTCGGATGCACAGGGACACGCCAATGCAACGGCAGGTGCGCGCTGACCGGTACATTGGACTATTCGGATGCATTCTTCGAAGACCGCTGGATCATCCGGCCGCGCTGGGGCGGGCAGCGCATTGTGGAGATGCGCGCGGCGTCGTTGGCAGGCCGTGGTAATCCCAGCGGCGGCATGGTGGTGCTGGTCCACGACGTCAGCGACAAGTGGCGCATGGAGCAGTTCCAGCGCGACCTGATCGCCACGTTCTCTCACGAACTGCGCACGCCGTTGGCCAACATCAGCGCCATTGGCCAGATGCTGTTGTCCCAACAGACTGCCAGCAGCGCAGCCGGTCACTCAAGTGAAGAGCTTGAAATGCTGCAGGCGCAGAGCCTGCGGCTGGAAGAGCTGGCCAACCGTTTCATGGATCTGTCGCGCATCGAAACGGGCGACCTGCAGCCTGGAGCTGCGGCCCTTGCCGGCCGGCGCCATCATCGAGGAAGTGGTGAACCAGTGGCGCAGGACCCAGCACCACCATCAACTGCGCCTCCAGATCAGACGACCGCTCGATCTGGGTCTGGGCGGATGAACAGGCGCTGCGCACCGTCATTGACAGTCTGATCGACAACGCGGTGAAATATGCACCGGCGGACACTACGGTGGACATCCTTGTCGCCCGCGACGGAGCGAACGAGGCAACCATCACCATCAGCGACGCCGGCCCTGGCATCGCCTTGGAAGACCAGCAACGTATCTTTGAGCGCTTTCAGCGTTTGGACAGCAGCGACGCACGCCAGGTCTACGGCTACGGGTTGGGGCTGTATGTTGCCCGTATGCTGGTTGAGGGAATGAACGGCTCGCTGGATGTCCGCAGCGAGCCGGGCGAGGGAAGCCAGTTTACCTTGGCGCTGCCCAGTTGGAGGAGAGAAGAAGCCGATGGCAAAGATACTGATAATTGAAGACGATCCGACCCTGACACGCCTTCTGGTAACGCATCTCCAAACCAGGGGACACTCGCCGCTGTCGGCCAACGGAGGTGAGGCCGGATTGAAAACAGCGACCCGCGAAGGACCCGACCTGGTACTGCTGGACGTGATGATGCCGGGGATGGACGGCTGGGAGGTATGCAGGCGACTGCGAGCGGTCTCCGACGTGCCGATCATCATGCTGACGGCCAAGACCATGCAACACGACGTGATCAACGGGCTGAGCCTGGGCGCGGACGACTACATCCGCAAGCCGTTCAATCTGCACGAGTTGAGCCTGCGGATCGAGGCCGTGTTGCGCCGGCAGCGCACGGACGACGCAGGCGGGCCGATGGTGTACGACGACGGCACGTTGGCGGTGGACCACAACCGGCGGATGGTGGCCCTGAACGGCCAGCCGGTGCACATGACGCCCACCGAATTCCGGCTACTGAGCTATCTGGTGCAGCACGCCGGACGCACCGTGTCGCACCACGAATTGCTGACCGAGGTTTGGGGCGCTGAATACGCCGACGACACATCCATCGTCCCCGTCTACATCCGCTACCTGCGCCAGAAGCTGGAATCCGACAGTGCAGCGCACTACATTGAGACGGAGTGGGGGGTAGGGTATCGGTTTGTGGAATCAGTCGCCGTGGCAACCAACGCGTAGCTCATTCCATCGTGCTCACTGGTAGGAGCGGCTGGGGGCGTTCCATCATATCGCGCGCAAGCCAAAGCTGCAATCCCAGGTAACCAGCCTCCACAGTCCCCGTGACCACTGGGACTCGACTTCTAAAGAACTTCTAAGAACTTCCTGCTGACTTTGGCGCGAAAAGTCTGCTATGATTGTGATGTACCAGGGGACAGCAGATGCTGGAACCGAAGTAGCAGCAGGGGTCCCCAATTCATCGTCCTTTCGTTGTACATCGTAGCCACAACAGATACTTTGCCGCTTGGGAGTAAGTGCGGAACAGGGAAGAGGAGGTAACCACGGCCTCACAATCGATGTTGTCGCGCGCCGCTGAAGGCTGGCTGCCTTGAGGGGGTGGCGCTGACCGTACCACTACTTTGTGTCTTGTTTCCACAGACCGCCTCGTGAAGAGGCAACCATTCCCTTTTCAAGGAGGAACCTCACCATGTTGCAGTATTTTCTGACGTACCTGCGGACTGTTCTGCCCCAGGAAGATGGCCAGGACCTGGCCGAGTATGCCCTCCTGATCGGCCTGATCGCGCTGGTTGTGGTGGCCGCTGTGTAGACTCTCGGCATGAGTGACGGCTTCAACGCATTGCTTCGACGTCGCATATCCTGGATCGCGACTGGTCTGGCGGGGCGGTGGCAATGTCTACCGATCGCAAGCATGGTTTCGAGGTCCACCGGCTACTGACTTGGCTCGCTTGAATCCGGACCAGTCTGTGCGATCTACGTGCTTCATGAGTAGACACATCTCAGCAGACGTCGTGAGCAGGGGCAGTAGACCGGCCAACTCCATCACTACCCCTGATAGACGCGTCCTTAGGCAGCGTTCCTTGACTATCTGACTACTATGTCTACCTTGGAGTGTATTCCACCATGTTTGCGCAATTGAAACGCAACGAAGGTCAGGAGTTGGTGGAATACGCCTTCGTCTTCATCATGTTGATGACGCTCGATCTTCGGCATCATCGAGTTCGGGGTGATCGTGTTCACGCAGAACAGTCACTGTCCAACGTGGCACGGGAGGGCGCGCGATGGGCGGTTGTCCGTCGCACCAACCCAAACCCCAACAGCTATTTGCCGCCAGTTGACAGTTCTATTGAGAGCACTGTCACAGCCCCAAACCGCTATTGCGCGCGATGGAGCATGTCCAAAAGCCTGGCTCTTGACCCTACCCGACATTAGTGTCACCATCAGTCGGTCAGACGCAGCGGAAATCACAGTGCAGGCCAGCTACGACTATAACCCTTTCTTTGGTCTTATCGATCCGCTATTGCCTGCGGGGTTGACCCTGGGTAGCCAGGCAACCATGCGGCTAGAATAGGAGCACCAACTATGGCGCGCACGCGTGGATGTCTTTGGTTGACGGCCGGTGTGGTAGTAGCTATTCTGGCCGGCATTATCGCGTTCGTCACCCTCAACCGCCTGGCAACGCCCGTGACCGGAAGCGGGCAGTTGTCAAATGCTACTGCTACGATACAAGCGGTGGTGGCAACACAGAACATTGAAGTAGGCGCCCAACTCACTGCCGACATGCTGGAATCGCAGGAGGTGCCGGCCGGCACAGTACCTGAGGGTTACGTCAACGATCCGGCCAACGCCGAGGGCAAGATCACCCTGACCAACCTTGCGCAGGGTGAGGTGCTGATCGGCGACCGGCTGACCGATCCCAACCTGATCTCCGGCGACGGACGGGTGGCGCTGGTGCTGGCCGACGGCGAGGTGCTGATGGCCTTCCCCATTCAGGACCTGATGAGCCGCATCAACTTCCTCAAGCCGGGGGACCACGTGGATCTGCTCTTCTCGCTGGACTTTCCGACCGACCGCGGTGTGGAAGACAACAGCGACTCCGAGCAAGCCACCTTCAACCTCCTGGAGAACGTCACCATCGCGGCGATTGTGCGCGAGGAAACAACTACCGGCGGCCAGGACGGCGCCCCGAAAGCCCTGTTGTTGACCATCACACCGCAGGATGCGCTGACCTTGAAATACGTCCAGGACGCAGGCGGCGTCGTAGATATTGTCGTGCGCGCGCCAGGCGACGAGGGGCCCTTCGAGACCGAGCCGGTGGACGTGGATTACCTGCTGGATCGTTACGAAATACCAAACGCCGTGGGCCGCTAGAGGGAGAACACACGTGGCAGGTTTGATCTCAGGTGAAACCCTTCGTCTTCTGGTCGTCAGCGTTGAGGAAAGCGCGCGTGACGAGGTAACCGAGGCCCTGGCCGGGCGCATCGGCGAGTACCGGCTTGTACTGGATTTCCCAGCCCGATCTGGCCCCCCTGCGCGCCCAGGATCTGATCCCGCACGTGGTGCTGGTGGACGACGCGCTGGGTACGTCCAGCGTTACGACATTGATCCGCCAACTCCTGGCGCGCGCCCCGGCGCCGCCATCCTGACCATGGTGCCCGGCGACGGCTGGCGACGGCCCAGCAGGCCATGCTGGCCGGCGCGCGCGGCTTCGTCACCAAGCCGCTCCAGCCCGACGAGCTGGTCACATCCCTGCGCCAGGTGGTGGGCAGGCAGCCAGCGACCGGGGCGATGTCGGGTGACAGCGAAACAGCGCCCGGCCGCAGCGTGATCTTCTGCGCCCCCAAGGGCGGCACCGGCCGCACGACCCTGGCCATCAACACGGCCATCAGCCTGCAAAAGCCACCGGCCAGCCGGTCGCGCTGGTGGACGCCGACTACGCTGCGCCGGCCATCGACGTGGCGTTGAACCTGCCCGGCCAGCGGACCGTGCTGGACCTGCTGCCGCGGCTGGCTCGCCTCGATCCCGACCTGATCCGCAGCGTGATGACCCCGCACGCCTCGGGCATCAGCGTGCTGCTGGCGCCGCCGCCGGCCGACCTGTCGCATCCGATCTCGCTGCCGCAGGTGCAGCAGATCCTGGCGCTGCTCAAGCGCATGTACCCTTGGGTCATGGTGGACCTGGGACTGCCGATGGACGAGACCGCCTTCGCCTTCCTGGACGGGGCCGACCGCATCGTCATGTCGGTGCTGCCGGAGATGGTGGGCCTGCGCAACACGCGCCTGATGCTGGACCTGTTGCACGACCGCGGCTATCCCGACGAGCGTGTCTGGCTGGTGCTGAACCGTTCCACCATGAACGGCGGCGTCTCGGTGGGCGACATCGAGGAACGCCTGCGAGTCTCGCTGCAATACAAAGTTCCCGACGACCAGCCGCTGGTGACCCACAGCGTCAACCGCGGCGTGCCGGTGGCCATGAGCCACGGACGCGGCGCGCTGGGCAAGTCGTTCCGCGGCTTTGCCCAGCGGCTGATCGACGACGTAGCCCGCGAGGACCCTTCGTGGACTGGCGTGCAAACCCAGACCAACGGCAACGGCGTCTTTAGCCGGCTGTTCGACCGGGCACGTGCGCCTGGGTGACCTCATGGATGCCCGCCTCAGCGGGCATAACGAATGGAGTCTCGGCGCATCGATAGATTCACGGCACACAGACATCTGACATCTGATTTCTGACTTCCTGAAACTCGGACATTCTGAACCTATGCCTCTCGGACCCCTAATCTTCGCTCTGCTGGTCATGCTCGCCGTGCTGATGGGCTTCCTTGCTCTCTGGCGGATGTTCAACGTGCGTGATCCGGTGGAAGAGCGACTGACGGAGTACGGCGGCGTCGCTGGAGCAACGACGGATGGCTACCTGGGTCAACGGGGACGCTTGCCCAGGCTCAACCGCATGGTGGCTGGTTTCGGTTTCGGCCCGCGCCTGGCCGAGTCGCTGACCCGGGCCGACGTCTCCATGACTGCGGCCGAGTTCTCTTTGATCGTCATCGGCGCTGCTGCGATCGGCTTGCTGCTCGGGCTGTGGCGCGGCGGTCCCTTGCTGGGCCTGATTCTGGGTCTTTCGTTCAGCTTCCTGCCGGCGTTTTACCTGCGCAGACGCGAGAACGCGTCGCCAGCGTGCCTTCACGGAACAGATACCCGACATCCTGACTCTGCTGGTAGGCGCCCTGCGGGCCGGCTATGGCCTGACCCAGGCCATGGGCCTGCTGGTGGACGAGATGTCCGACCCGGCGTCCAAAGAGTTCGCACGGGTCACGCAAGCCATCACGCTGGGCGTTCCGGTGCAGCGGGCGCTGGCCGACATGGCCGGGCGGGTCGGCAGCAGCGACTGGGACATGGTGGTGACGGCCATCAACGTCCAGTACGAGACGGGCGGCAACCTGGCCCAGACGCTGGACACCATCGGCTACACCGTGCGCGACCGCATTCGCCTGCTGCGCGATATCCGGGTGCTGACGGCCCAGCAGCGCCTCACCGGCTACGTCCTGGCGCTGTTGCCGTTCTTCGTCGGCTTCTGCATGTTCATTATCTCGCCGCAGTACATCAGCCGGCTCTTCGAGCCGGGCTGGATCCGCCTGCTGCCGGTCGGTGCAATCATTCTGGAGATCATCGGCTTTCTGATCATCCGCCGCATCGTGGACATCGATGTGTGAGCACGAAACGTTAGGAGCCGCGCCATGGTTGACCTGCTTAGCCGGTATTGCATCGCCCCTCACCGTTGCCGCCCTGATCACGGTGGCCGTGCTCCTGATCTGGATGGCCTTCGCGCCGGCGCGGCCAACCCGCCAAATGGAGGAACGGCTGGAGGGCTATCTGGACCGGGGCGATGTCGTGCTGGAGGGCGAGATGAGCCGCCCCTTCGTCAGCCGGGTGGTGATGCCGCCGTTGCGCGGCCTCTTCGGCTTCGTGGGCCGGCTGCTACCGCAGGGCTCGATTCCACGGCTCCAGCAGCAACTGGTGATGGCCGGCAACCCCGGGCGCATGACCGCGCTGGATTTCATGGGTCTGCGTCTGATGGTGGCTCTGCTGGCGGGCTCGGCGCCTTTCTTCTGGTGAGCCGTAACCAGGGCTTCTCGCGAACAGTGCTGTCTCACCCTGGCGGCGGCGGCCATGGGCTACCTGCTGATGACCTACTGGCTGAAGCGGCGGGTGCGCAAGCGCCAGTACCAGATCCAGCGCGCCCTGCCCGACGCGCTGGACATGCTGACCATCGGCGTCGAGGCCGGTCTGGCCTTCGAGTCGGCCCTGCTGCGGGTGGGCGAGCGCTGGGACAACGCCTTGACGCAGGAGTTTCGCCGGGCGGTGGCCGAGATGCGCATGGGCACGACGCGCAACGTGGCGTTGCAGCGCATGGTGGAGCGCACCGGCGTCCAGGACCTGCGCACCTTCGTGGCCGTGCTCATCCAGTCCAGCACGCTGGGCGTCAGCATCGCCGAGGTGCTGCACACCCAGGCCGAGCAGATGCGCGTCAAGCGCCGCCAGCGTGCCGAGGAGCTGGCCCGTCAGGCCGGCGTCAAGATGATCTTCCCGCTGGCGCTCTTCATCTTCCCGTCCATGCTGGTGGTGATTCTGGGCCCCAGCATCCCGGCATTTATCGACATGTTCCGCATCCTGGGCGGCGGGTAGGACATGACCATCGAGTTCATCTGAAGAAGTTGAACTTCTGACTACACCAGTTTACCAGGATCCGCAATGACCATTGCCGCAGGACAACAGCCTGGATACAACGATCCGCTCTACAGCCAGGGCATGGCTCATCTGCAAGCCGGCCACTGGCAGGAGGCGATTCGCTGCTTTGAAGCGCTGGTTCCCCAGTATCCCGACGACCGCGCCGTGGAACAGGCGCTGGACGAGGCGCGCTTCAAAGCCAAGCTGGACGCCACCACCAAAGTGCGTCCCAAGCGCGTCATCTTCCCGTGGCGCAAGCTGATCGTGCGCGGCCTGATCCTGGTGCTGGTGGCGCTGATGGTGTTCGGAGGCGTCCGGTTCTTCCGGGATGAGATCGGGCCGAGGATGAAAGCGACGGCTCATCAGCGACAGGTCGACGAGACAGTTACCCAGATCGGACAATTGATCGCAGCCGAGAGCTTCGACGAGGCTGACCGGAAGGTAGCTGAACTGCTGACCCTGGAACCGGACCATGGAGAAGCCGCCGGCTTCCTTTCCCAGATCGGAGAGGGGCGGACGCGCAAGGCAATGTACGACAACGCAGTCGCGCTGCTGGCGGCCGGTGACCTGACCGGCGCGCAGCAGAACTTCCTGCAACTGCAAGGAGATCTATCCTGACTACAAGCCGGCCGACGTCGAGGCTGCCCTCAAGCAGATCGACGACCGTCAGAACCTAGCGCTTCTCTTCCGCGAGGGCGAAGCCAGCGCACACCAGGGCAACTGCGACACTGCACTGACCAAGCTGGAGGAGGTGCGCCGCCGCGACCTGGACTTACGAGCGGGTCAAAGTGGAGAAGTATCTGGCCGACTGCTATCTGGCGGTCGGGCTGGCTGTCGTGTCGCAGGATCCACCGGAAGTATCCCTGTCTGCCTGAAGCGTTGGACCATTTCGAACAGGTTCTGGTCCTGCGCCCCAAGGATGCCGAGGCCGGCCTGCAGCGCGATCTGGCCAGCCGCTTCCTGCAAGGCAAGGAGCGCTTCGACAACGGCCAGTTCGACCGGGCATTGCCGATGCTGCGCTCGGTCTACGACCTGGATCCCGCCTATCTGGGTGGCCTGGCCCTGACCACGCTCTACGATGCCTACCTGGGCAGCGGCGACGCCTTCTGGGCCGCCGGCAACTGCAACGACGCCTACGAGCAATTCCGCAAGGCCTGCCAGGACCTGCCAGTGTCCGACACCACCCTGGCCTGCTCGCGCTTCGAACAGGCTGTCGCCTGCGTCACGCCCACCAGCACGCCAACGGCAACGCCGACCACGACACCAACGCCAACACCAACAGCAACACCTCGGCCCACCGCGCCGCCACCGCCACCACCGACGGCGATTCCGGCGAGCGTCCTCATCCAACGCTACCAGGGCAAGATCCTCTTCCGGGCCGACAAGCCCGATCAGCAGGGCTGGTGGGTGATGGATCCCGACGGCAGCAATCGGGTCTACCTGGGCAATGCAGCCGGACATGAACGCTGTCTACAAGGATCTGCGCGAGCGCGAGACCTTCTCGCCTGACGGCACCTGCCGCACCTATACGACGCAAACGGGCGACGATGACTGGCCGGCCGTGTATGCCCAGTGTCGACCGGTTGACGACCTTGCTCCGCCGACCTGGGGAATCTCCAAAGGTCTGACCAAGGTCAACTACGACCCGGTCTGGTCGCCCGATGGTCAGCGCATCGCCTTCGTCAGCCAGAACAAGGGCAGCGACGACATCTGGATCGCGCAGGCCAAGGACGGCACCGAGCAGTGGAACCTGACGCCCAACACCTGGGAATGGGACAAGCATCCCTCCTGGGGACCGGACAGCCAGCACATCGTCTTCTGGTCCAACCGCGAGGGCACCAAACAGATCTTCATCATCGACGCCGACAACCTCAACGACTGGCGCAAGGTCAGCGCCACGACCTGGGACGAGTACGACCCGATCTGGATCAAGTGATGACGTTCCAGAACTCGGTTCTCGAGAGACCGCGTCCTGACGGACGCACGGACTACAACCATGGCCAGCAACAACCGCACCACCTCCCGCACCGACCCGCGCATTCCGCCGGCGCGCGCCTACGGGCGCCCTGTCAGCGACAATGGCACCTACAACCAGGTGCGCGAACGCGTCCAGCGGCGCCTGCTCTCGGAACTGAGTCCCGACCATCACCTCCGAGAACCCCGACGAGGTGCGGCGTGCGCTGGAACGGATCTTCAACGAGACCATCGCCGAAGAAGGGCTGCCTCTGAGCCGCACGGAACGAGCTGATTTCTTCGAACAGGATCGTCGCCGACATCCTGGGCTTCGGCCTGCTGGAGCCGCTGCTGCGCGACGAGACCATCACCGAAATCCTGGTCAACGGGCCGAACCAGATCTACATCGAGCGCAACGGCATCCTGGAGGAGACCGACCTGCGCTTCCGCGACAGCGAGGAGCTGATGCGCATCATCGACCGCATCGTGTCGCCGCTGGGCCGGCGGGTCGACGAGAGCAGCCCGATGGTGGATGCGCGCCTGCCCGACGGCTCGCGCGTCAACATCATCATCCCGCCGCTGTCGCTGATCGGGCCCTGCATCAGCATCCGCAAGTTCTCGCGCGCCGCCTACACCGGCGACGACATGGTGCGCCTGGACACCATGCCCACGCGACTGGGTGGATTTCCTGCGCGCCTGCGTGCAGGCGCGCCTGAACATCGTGATCTCCGGCGGCACCTCCACCGGCAAGACGACGCTGCTCAACGTCCTTTCCAGCTTTCTGCCCGAGGGCGAGCGCATCGTCACCATCGAGGACGCGGCCGAGCTGCAGCTCAACAAGCGCCATCTGGTGCGGCTGGAGGCCCGCCCGCCCAACGTGGAGGGCAAGGGCGAAGTCAGAATCCGCCAACTGGTCATCAACGCGCTGCGCATGCGTCCCGACCGCATCGTCGTCGGCGAAGTGCGCGGCGGCGAGGCGCTGGACATGCTGCAGGCCATGAACACCGGCCACGACGGCTCGCTGACCACGGCCCACTCCAACAGCCCGCGGGACACGCTGCACCGCGTCGAGACCATGGTGCTGATGGCGGGCATGGACCTGCCGCTGAAGGCGGTGCGCGAGCAGATCGCCTCGGCCTTCGACCTCGATCGTGCACCTGGACCGCCTGGTGGACGGCACCCGCAAGGTAACGCACATCACCGAAGTGCAGGGCATGGAGGGCGATGTCATCGTGATGCAGGACATCTTCCGCTACGTCCAGACGGGCGTCAAGAACGGCCAGGTCGAGGGCTATTTCACGGCCACCGGCGTGCGGCCCAAGTTCATGGACAAGATCGAGGCGGCCGGGCTGAGCATCCCGCCCAGCACCTTCGCGCCGTCGCAGCAGAAGCGGCGCTGGTAGAGGAATTTCCATGACCGACCCTGGCGGCACACATTCGGGCGACGGCGTCTTGCTGGACACGCGCCGGCACTCGCTGCACGAGCTGGACATGGAGCGCACCGGACCGGCGACGCTGGCGCAGGTGATGAGCGAGGTCGAGGCGAGGCGGCGCGCGGCGACCTGGGACGCTACCGGCCGCTGCCCACCGGCTTCGATCCGCTGGACGACATCCTGAACGGCGGCATGCGGCGCGGCGAGCTGCTGATCCTGGGCGGCGCCTTCGGCGTCGGCAAGACCATCTTCGGCCTGCAGGTGGCGCGCAACGTGGTGCTGCAGCGAACCCGACGTGCAGGCCATGTACATCTGCTACGAGCACGACCGCGACCACCTGATGTCGCGCCTGCTCTGCCTGGAGAGCGCCGAGCGCGGCGACGGCGATCAAGCGCTTGACCCTGCGCAAGATCGGCCAGCTTGCCACCGATCTGCCAGCAGGCACCGGGTTGGTCAGCCGGCTGACGGCGACGCCGCGCTACCGGCCGGTGGTGGAGAGCATGGCCGCCTACGCCGACCGGCTGATCCTGGTGAAGGCCAGCGGCGACACCTCGACGCTGGATGACGTGCGCCGCTGGGTGACGGACGCGGTGAAGGGCGGCGCCGACCGCCTGCTCGTGGTGGTGGACTACCTGCAAAAGATACCCGTCAAAGGGTCTGCCATGCAGCCGGAAACCGAGGTCACGACCCATCTGACCCAGGGTCTGAAGGAGATGGCCATGGCGCTGGGCGTCCGCGTGGTTGCCATCGCCGCCTCCGACCGCAGCTGGGCTGAAATCGAAACGAATGCGGCTCTCGGACCTGCGCGGCAGTTCGGCCCTGCAGTACGAGGCCGACATCGGCCTGATCCTGAACAACAAGTTTGCCATCGTCAGCCGCGAGCACATGATCTACAACTCCACCTCGGCCGATGTCATGCGCGGCTGGGTCGTGATGACCGTGGAGAAGAACCGGGCCGGCCGCAACGCGGTGGACATGGAGTTTCAACTGGATGGAGCCCATTTCCGCTTCAACACGCAGGGCCGCTTTGTGCGCGAACGTCTGGTAGACGAAAAAGTCGTGTTGGAATAACCTTGAGTTGTATGACGTACAGCTGTTCGCTTCCGGGCCTGCCACCGCCATCGAGGAATCATCGCACGGCCCGTCAGAAGCAAGGAGCAGGTGGGGTGTTATGGCGGAACTGTTGACAGACAACGCGTGGCCGGAGCCAGATAGCCTGGCTGTAAGTCTCCGGGACACGCTGCCAGACGAGTACATGGTGGTAGAAGGCGCCACGGTCAACGGCGCTGACCTGGGCATCGCGGTTGTCGGGCCGCAGGGCCTGTTTGTCCTGCATGCCAAGAATTGGTCTGGTGAGGTCACGCCGGTCTGGGGCGGGCAATGGCAGGTCACGTTGCCCTCGGGCCAGAGCGGCAGCTATCCCAACCCGGCGCTGGAAGCCCAGCGCGAGACACCGGCGTTGGCAACCTTTGTGCGCGACGAGTTGCAGACTGAGGAACAGCCGTCGATCTATCATCTGCTGGTTCTGACCAATCCGCAGGCGTCGCTGGCGCCCGGCGTTGCGCCGGACATCATGGTGACCACGCCGGACAATCTGCCCAACGTCATCGTGACCATGCCACAACCGGGCGCGGGCGGGTTGCCCGATCCAGCAGCTCGCAGCACGATTGCCCACGGCCTGCTGGCGCACAAGCTGTCCGTCACGCAGCGGGCCAGCGAGCCGTTCATCTTTCGCTCGGGCGGACGGCTGGGCAGCGGCAAGAAGGTGTGGACGATCCAGGCCGCCGTCCAGCACATGGACAGGCGTCCCGAGGACGGCATCTACCACCTGAACAACGGCACGCTGGCGGCCTGGCTGCAAGGTCAGGGAGCAACCGATCTGGCCGAGACAGCCCGCTCAGGTCATCCGAACGCCCGGCAGCGATCCGCGGGTGCCGTTGGAGCGCTTCCTGCTGGCCACCGGCGTCGTGCAGCGCCCGGCCATGGTGGTGCGGCCCCAACCGGTCAACCTGGGCTGCGTCATCTCAGGCAGTTCATGTAACGCCCGAGTGCAGGTCCGCAAGGGGTCCGGTCGCGGCTATCTGTTCGGCGCCATCACCACCAGCGAGCCCTGGCTGCGGGTCGAGCCGCACAGCTTCTACGGCGGACCGGTGGACCTGACGCGTGACAGTCGATACCTCCAGCCTGCCGATCAGCGACGCGGCCTGGCATGCCGACCTGCTGATCGACTCCAACGCCACACCCGAGGCAGTGCCTGTGCCGGTGCGGGTCAAGGTGAGCGGCGAGCCATCGGGGCTGAACCGCTATGGCCTGCGTCCGCTGAGCAGCGCAGCCGTTGCCGGTCTGTGCGGCGGCCTGATCGGGGCGTTGCTGGGCGCAGTGGGCGGCCTGGGAGCGCCGGTCGCCGTCAACTCGCCGGCCCTGTTCTGGGCGCTGGTGATCGGCGGCATCTGGGCGGCCTTCGGTCTGGTGCGCGGCCTGGGACAGCGCCCGGCCTGGACGACGACCTATGCGCTGGTGCGCTACCTGACCAAGATCGGCCTCTGGGTAGCCTGGGTCTGGCCATCGCGGCGGTGCTGGGCCTGCTGGTCTGGAACCTGCTTGTCCAACCAGGACGGGCCGGCGCTGGTCAGCAACGCCGGGCTGCGTCTGGTGCTGATCGTCACCGCGCTGGCCATCGTGCCGGCCACGGTCAGCGAGATACGAGCCGCGCGGCAGGCTTCCGACTCGCCGCTGGCCGGCGAACGGCGCTCGCTCTTGCAGCCGGCGCTGGTAGCCGTGGCCGGCATTGCGCTGGTGGCCGTGCTGGCGGCCGGCGTCAGGCTGGCCGGCCCGACGTGGACGCAGTTGACCGAGGCCGGCACGGTCGAACTCGGCGCAGAACTGGATCGAGGACCGCCTGCTGGAGCTGGACAACAGCGTACAGGGTCTGGTGAACCGGGCGATCCTGTGGATGAACGACCGGCCGGCCGACATCCAGCCGGCCGTGACGCCAACAGCGCCGGCTGTACCGGTAGCCGAGGACACACCGTGACCATACTCACGTCACGCTCGCTCGTACGAGAGTCTACCCGGTTGAAACGACGCAGGGCATCTTGGCGTTTATTGCTCGTTGACAGTGCCCATTTATGGGCGTATACTGGTATGTAGAGGTGGTAGAACAAATCATGGGACGGGTAAACTCTTCTCGACGCACGGGTGACGACCGCGGCTCACAGTTGGCGGAATTTGCGGTTGTGCTAACGCTGCTGTTGCTGTTGCTGGCCGGCGTCTGGGACCTGGGAGGCATGTTCCGCAGCTACATCACCATCGCCAACGCGGCGCGGGATGGGGCTCGCTATGCTATCCGACTGCCTTGTACAGCTAGCTATACCCAACGCACACAACTCAGAAACGCTATCATGGGGGCTGTGACATCCGAGATCGGCGACTCGTTCACCGATGACGAGTTGGCTAATCTGACTATCTCCATCAATCCTGATCCGGTGGAGGATGGATGTCCCTCAGCGAACGGCAACCCTTATGTTGTGACAGTGACCTTGCCTCACGAGATGGGGTTCACCAGTATTACAGGGCTGAGCGACATCACGCTGTCAGCCAGTGCACACATGAACTGGTTTGGAAACGACACGGAATAGAAGAGAACGGTCAGCATTCGTTGAAGGAGAGTTGACATCATGAACAGGGACAGCAAACAAGACGGGCAGGCGCTTGCCCAGGTAGCACTGCTGCTGGTGGTTCTTTTGGCATTCCTGGCTCTCGCAGTCGATGTAGGCCAGGTCTATCTCAAGCGTCGTCAACTTCAAAACGCAGCCGACGCAGGTGCTCTTGAAGGAGCTCGATACATCTGCTTTGAAGAGAACAATGTTGCCGCTGCACGGTCCGCAGCAACTACTGCGCTGCTGCCCAGTTCAGCGACTCATCCGGTGTAGACGTCGATTTTCCAGCGACTGGCAGTCCATATACAACTACCGTTGTGGTCAGGGAGACAATTCCGTCGTTTGCAGCCAACATCGTTGGTGTCAAGCGATTTCGCCGTCGGCGCTAACGCAACAGCCATCTGTGGAACGGCAGATCGCGGCTGTAGGAGGACTGGTGGCCATTAACGGTACAAATCGATGACTTTCACGACTCGCACTGCGGTGACTGCGTTTACCGTTTTCACTGACCAGAATGCGTCAAGGCATCGATTGTGAAAACACGTGCGATTGCGACCAATGCAGATTGACTTAGGTCACGGGCATCCATGTATTCCCGATCCTGACTCTTCATCGCACTCCTTGGCTGGAGGTTCTCCTGAACGCATCGCTCCTGGCCAACGAGCCTGGCTCAATCTGTTTGAGCCACATGACTCCGTATCCTGATCCTACCTGCGGTTTCACCAACTGTGGAGGTGCTCTGGCTTGTTGGGTTGAAGCAACCGCATCCTGGGCCGGTAAGCGTGTGCGACCAGATCGGACACGAGTCTGGTACCGTTTGGTCAAACGGTGTTCGCGAGCGATTGCATGCACACGACCTGCTGTGTCTGAATGAAGTGCTTAGAATCCCACTCTGGGGTGATTATGTACCCGACAGGACCGGGTGTTGGGAGACATCTGCTGGTACAGTGACACACATCCTGTCACGATTTGGTTGCATTCAGGTACTTGGCTACTCATCCGAAGTTGATATTCCTAAGTATCCTCCAATCACCAAAATTGCGCATCCAATATGAAAGTGATTTTTGCCAGGCGAGTCTGGTCGCTTGCAACAGCTATCAGGGTGGAAGCAGGGCGGTGGTCCGCCTGGACACGGTGTACTGTGCGGTAAGTCTGTGGATCGAATATCTGTGAAGTATCGATCTCGAGAGCCTCCGCAGGAGCTCACCCTGCGGAGGTTTTGTTTGCCTCCACGTGTCGGTTAGAATGCAGATCATGATGCATTCCAGATTGGTCTCGGCGTGTCGCTGGCCTGATCTCGGCTGGCTGGTCTGGTGGCTCGCGGACCGCTTCGTGGCCGGCTATCGCTCGCAGACCCCGGAACCCTTGCCCCCGGACGCCGCGCGTTGCCACCGCTGGCTGCCGCGACCGTGGCCGGCATGGCGCTGTGGGGCGCGTACACCGGCTGGCAGGCGGCCTCGCTGGCCGTCGCGGCGTCGGCGCTGGTGGTGACGGCGATTCTCCTCTGCATCGCCCTGGTGGATTTCCAGGTGCGGCGCATCCCCAATGCGCTGGTGTTGGCGCTGCTGGTCTGGGCTGCGGTGCAGATCGTCTGGCTGGGCCAGCCGGCGCCGCTGGCGGCGATCGGCGGGCTGCTGGTGGCGGGCGGGCTGTTCTCTGTTACTGCGTCTCGTCAGCCGCGGCGCGATGGGCATGGGCGACGTCAAGCTGGAGGCCGCGCTGGGTGCGCTGCTGGGATTTCCCGCCATCGTCAGCGCCATGTTCCTGGGCGTGATCGCCGGTGGGCTGGCGGCCATCGTATTGCTGCTGATGAAGCGCGTTGGCCGCAAAGATCCCATCGCCTACGGACCCTGGCTCGCGCTGGGCGCGTGGATCGTCCTGGTGCAGGCGTGGGGGCTGTGGCCGATCTAACGGTGTAATGGTGAATGGGTGAATTCGTGAATGGTTAATGACCGGAAAGCTCGCATCAGCGGCTCCGGTTCCGGCATTAACCGGTTCACCGTTCACCAATTCACCATTAACCATTCTCCCCTTCCAACTATGGCAAACAAACCTCCCATCGAAATCCGCAACGAAACCCGCGACACCGTACTGGCGTCCCGCTGCCGGGTCGCGGACAGCTACTTTCCGCGCCTGATCGGGCTGATGGGCGCGCAGAGCCTGCCGCCCGGCGACGGGCTGCTGATCCTCCCCTGTAGTTCCATCCACACCCACTTCATGCGCTTCCCCATCGACGTGATCTATGTCAGCCGGGAGGACATAGTCGTCGCATTGGACGAGAACATGGCCCCCTGGCGCTTCGGCACGCATCCGCCGCGGCATCGCGCTACGTCGTCGAGCTGCCGGCGGGCACCATCGCGGCGACGGGGACGGAGGTGGGCGACAGGGTGACAAGGTGAGGGGGTGACAGGGTGACGAGGTGACGGTGCGAGATCAGCGCCAGAACTGTCTCACGCTCCAGTCCCCAGTCCCCAGCCCCCACGCCTACCCCTACGCCCCACGCCCCAGCAGCTCCTTGCGCAGCCGCGTCCAGTTGAGGCCGGCGTCGGAGAGCAGCGTGTCGGCGCGGAAGAAGCGGGCTGCCAGAGCGGACGAAGAACCAGCGCGGTGACGGCCAGCAGGATCAGACCGACCACCGGCTGCCAGGCGGGCACGCTGGTCGAGGCCAGGCGTGTCACCATGGTCGTCGGCGCGGTCAGGGGGAAGAGGCTCAGAACGGTCGCCAGCGTGCCGTTGGGATCGTTCAGGAAGATCGAGTTGAACCACAGCGGGATCAGCAGGGGCAGGATGATGACGAAGGTGAACTGCGAGCCCTCGCGTGCGTTGGGCGCCAGCGCACCGAGCGCGCCCAACGCCGACGAGTAGACCAGGTAGCCGAGCAGGAAGTAGAGCAGCAGATAGACCAGAAGCCGGCCGGCAAGGTCACGCCGCCAAGGCTGGCCAGCAGCGTCGCGCCCCGGTTGAACAGCAGCATGCCGCCGCCGAGCCAGATCGCCATCTGCAACAGCGCCAGACACCCCAGCCCGATCACCTTGCCGATCATCAGCTCCTGCGGCATCGAGGCTGGTCAGCAACACCTCGGCCGTGCGGTTCTCCTTCTCCTTGGACACGCTCTGCAGCATGTAGCCGCTGCTCATGGTGATGGAGAAGAAGAGGATGAACATCAACGCGAAAGAGACGCCGAACCCGGCGGCGCTGGTGCGGTTATCGACCTCGGCCGGCGCGATGACCTCGAGTCGGCATCGGCCAGTCGGCGCCAGCACCAGACTCGCCAGTTGCTCGTTCCCCAGCAAGCTGACCGCCACCAGCCAGCGCAGGAGATCCTCGCTCTGTTCACCGGCCAGCGGCGACAGGCTGGTCGCGACCGCGATCACCTCGCCGGTCTGCATGAAGTCAGCCGGCAACTCGTAGAACTGGCTGATCGCGCCGGCCTGCAAGCGCTTGCATGCCGCCTCGCGATCGGGGTAGGCCTGCAGCAGACCGGCCAGATCGGCCGGCAGCTGCGGCGATCACATCGGCCTCGTCGACGTAGCCAATCTGCTGTGCCGCGCCGGCCGGTCCGGTCAACAAGTTCGACAGGATCGTCGCCCACGAACTGGTCGGTGAGAAGCTGCGGCACCAGCGAAATGGTCATGATCAGCAGCGGGAAAATGAACGTGGTGAACCAGAACGACCGCTTGCGCAGCGTCGTCCTGATCTCGTGGCGGAGTAACTTTGGGAACGTTGTGCATGGGTTTCGCAGAAGTCCGACTTTTCGGAAAAGTCGGATTTCTTGGGATTAGCTTGTCAGTTCGCCGGGTTATCACGACCGCGCAGGGCGCGGCGCACAGTCTGCCAGTCCAGCCGCTGGCCGTAGCTCAGCATCCCGATTCGGAAGACGCGCGACGCTCCCCACACTGCCACTGCCCCACAGATCACCAGACCCGGTCAAACCGACAGCCATCTGCCAGCAGGGCACGTTGTCACGCCCCAGCGCATAGCAACCGTCAGAAACGCAGTGGTGGGAAACAGCGTCATCGCCACCGCCAGCGGACTGTCAGGCCGCGCCAGAATAGCAGCGAACAGGAAGAACGGCATGATGAAGAACAGGTTGACGATGCCGGCGATCTGCTGGCCCTGCTGCAAGTCCGGAACCACGCCGCCCAGCGCGATCATGATGCCGGCCACCAGCGCAAACGAGGGCACGAAATAGATCACCACAACACCCATCAACGTCCAGGGAATCGCCACCCCTTGAAACAGGTCGGTGACCACGGCGGCGATCACCAGCGCCACCACTGCCGTGCTCGCCCAGACTGTCAATTGCGTCATGGCCACTGCAAACAACCCGACCGCCTTGCCGGTGATCAACTGCATGGGCGAGAGCGAGGTGGCCAGAACCTCCACCGTTCGGTTTTCCTTCTCGGTTGTGACCGCTTGCAGCATGTAGCCTGCCGACGAGAGCACGGCAAACACGTAGAACATGCCGGCGAACAGGGGGATCAGAAACGCCAGAAAGTCCTCGCTGCCCAGTTGCGGCCATCTTCCGCCGACTGCATCGTCACGCTGAGGCCTTCCTGCAAGCGGTTGCTGACTTCGGGCGAAACGTCGGCCAGCAGCGCGCCGCGCACCAGCCGGTTGAAGGCCTGCCGCGGCGTCGTCTGATGGCGCTTCGGTCAGGTAGACCAGGCGCGGCGGCTTCGCCGGTCAGATAGCCGGCCGGCAACACGTAGTAGCCCTGCACGTCGCCGGCATCCAGCGCAGCCCGGGCGTCGGTCTCGTCGTCAAAGGGGTGCAACTGCTCACTGTCGACGGATGACTGGACGGCAGCCAGCAGGCCCGCCTGGTCGACATAGCCCAGGGGCCGCTCGTCGCCGCCGCCGGTTGCAAACAGGATCGCTGATGCCGATGATCACCGCAAACAACAGGGGGAAGCCCAGGGTCGCCAGGATGAAGGAGCGGCGGTGGACGGCGTTGACGTACTCATATTTGGCGACCTGCCATTGCTTAACCATCGGGCGTCTCTCCCTGCACGACCATCACGAAGATGTCATCCAGCGACGCCTCGGCGACCTCGAAACGCTCGATGTGAACATTCGGGCGTGCAGCCAGCGCGCGCAGCACCTCCTGCGGGCTGACACCGACCGCCAGCGGCAGATGCCAGGAACCGTTGCGCTGGTAGACATCCAGCACGCCATCGACGCCGCTGAAGTCGCCCTCCCCCTCGATGACCACCGCGTTGCCGGCGAAGCGCCGCTTGATCTCGTCCACCGCGCCGTAGAGCACCGAATGTCCCTTGTCGATCAGGACGATGCGGTTGCACAGCGCCTCGACCTGATACATCTGGTGGGTGGACATGATGATGGTCCGGCCTGCCTGCCGCTGCTCCTCGATGATCTCCTTGACCAGCCGGGTGTTGACCGGATCGAGACCGGAGAACGGCTCATCGATGACGATCAGGTCCGGCTCGTGCACCAGCGTGGCGATGATCTGCGCCTTCTGCTGCATCCCCTTGCTGAGATCCTGAATTCGCTTCTGGCGGTGGTCGTAGAGGTCCAGCCGCTGTAGCCAGCCGGTCAGCCGGCTGCGGGCCTCCTCCTCCGACAGGCCCTTCAGCCGGGCGAAGTAAACCAGGATCGACTCCAGCTTCTGGTCGTGGTACATGCCGCGCTCTTCCGGCATGTAGCCGATGCGATCCTTCTTCTCTTCGTCCATGGCCCCGCCGAACACGGCGACCTTGCCGGCGTCCGGGCGGAAAATGTCCAGCATCAGCCGGATCGTGGTGGTCTTGCCCGCCCCGTTGGGGCCGAGCATCCCGAATATTTCGCCGGGTAAACGTCGAACGACACATCATCGACAGCGCGTACGGCTCCGAATGACTTGCGCACCCCGGTGACCTGAACAGTTGGCGATACGATTTGAGCGGTCATCTGAAACTCTTCTTCCTCTGACAACGCGGCCCGCTATCTTGCAGCCTGCTTTCGCAGACAGTATACTTGATTCCACGGGAAGCTAGAAACCTGAGGCGCTTTGCCCATGATCCACCATGCAATGGCAGTTTAACCCCTACGCCCTTCCGCTGTTTGTCAGCGCCAGCCTGGCCATCGTGCTGGCTGTGTTGGCGTGGCGACGGCGTCCGACGACCGGCGCCAGCACTATGGCGCTGTTGATGGCGGCCATGGCGCTCTGGTGCATCACTTACGCGCTGGAACTGCTGAGCGCCGATATCGCAGCAAAACAATTCTGGATCAGGGGCCAGTACCTCGCGATCGTCGCCATTCCCGTGCTCTGGGTTGTCTTCGTCCTGCAATACACCGGTCGCGAGCATCTGCTGACCCGGCGCAATCTTCTGCTGCTCTGTCTCCTCCCCGCGCTGACAGTGCTTTTGCTCTGGACCAACGCCTGGCACGGCCTGACATATCAGAGCGTAAGTCTTGACACCAGCCGCGGCTACAGCCTGCTGAAAATCACCTACGGGCCGTCCTTCTGGCTGCACGGGTTCTACAGTTACGCGCTGATCATCGCCGCAGCGCTGATGCTTTTGCGCAACATCCTGTCTGGCACGCGCCTGCAACGCTCTCAGTCGGGTCTGCTCTTTGTTGCGGTGCTGATCCCGGTAGTGGGCAATGTACTCTACGTGCTGCGCGTTGGCCCGGCGCCGCTGATCGACCTCACCCCAATCTTTTTCACCGTGGCCGGGCTGCTGGCTGTCTGGAGCCTGTTCAGGTTCCGTTTCCTCGACATTACCCCGGTCGCCCGCGACATGTTGATCGAAGGAATGACCGATGGCGTCATCGTCGTAGACAGCCAGTATCGCGCCATCGATCTCAACCCGGCAGCCAAAGACATGCTCGGCGTTAGGGCACAGGAAACCATCGGACTGCCGGTGAACTCGCTGCTGCCGCTACAGCCGGAAAGCTTCAACGGTTCGGGTGCAGACTCCTCCACCCACTTCGAGGCTGTCCTGGGAAAGTCGAACCGGTTCCTGGACCTGCAAGTTTCGCCGCTGAAGCCGCACAGCCGGCAGCCACGCGGCTGGCTGGTGGTCATGCGCGACATCACTGACCGCAAGCGGGCCGAGCAAGCCGAGCGCAATCAGCGTACCTTCGTGGATGCGCTGCGCCACGCCTCGGCCGCGTTGACCAACACCCTCAGCCTGGACGAGGTGCTCGATCACATCATGGACGAGATCAAGCCGGTCATCCCGCACGACGCGTGCCGGGTGTTGCTCGTGCAGGGCGATGCGGCAACCGTGGCGCGCAGCCGCGGTTACTCGGAGCACGATTTGAGCAACTGGTACGCCAGTTTCCGCCTTGTGATCAGCGACACGGAGAATCTGCGTCTGATGTATCAGACCAGGCAGCCACTGGCGATTCCTGACACACACACTTTCCCCGGCTGGATTCGAACGCCAGAAGTCCGAGTGGCTACGCTCCAACGCCGGCGCACCGATGATCGTCAACGGTCAGGTCATCGGTTTCCTGAACCTGGACAGCGGCGTGCCCGGCTTCTACACCGACGAGCACGCGCAGCGCCTCCAGGCGTTCGCCGATCAGGCCAGCATCGCGCTGGAAAACGCGCGCCTGTATTCCTCGCTGCAAGAAACCAACGCGGAGCTTGAATTCGCTCTGCAATCGCGCGAGGAGATGATCCAAAACGTCTCGCACGAGTTGCGCACACCGCTGACGCTGGTCATGGGCTACATCGAGTTCCTGATGGACCAGCAGATGGGTGAGCTAAACAACGACCAGATATCAGCGCTCAGCGTCATGCTGCAACAGAGCCGGCGCCTGCACTTCATGGTCAACAGCCTGCTGGCTTTGCAGACTTTCAACCCGAAGAAGCTTGTGCTGGAACCGGTGTATCTCGATCGCTGGCTGCCGCAAGCGGTCAACCCATGGCAGCGAATCGCCCAGGAATCGGGCCATCCGATCCACACGACCGTTGAAGAAGCGCTGGGGCCGGTGAATATCGCCGCCGATTTTCTGGAACTGGTGATCGGCAACCTGCTGGACAACGCCGTCAAGTTCAGCCCCAACGGCGGCGCAATCGAAATCACCGCGGCCCGCTCAGCCTGTAGCGCAGTCTATCACCGTGACCGACCACGGCATCGGGATCGGGCAGGACAAGCTCGACCGTATCTTCGACCGCTTCTTTCAGATTGACGGGACGTCGACACGCCGCTTCGGTGGCATCGGCATCGGTCTCGCGCTGTGCCAGGCGATTGTGCAAGCGCACGGCGGTCAGATTCAGGCCGAGAGCGCGGGCCCTGGACTCGGCGCA
Source organism: uncultured Chloroflexia bacterium (assembly GCA_963707275.1). GTDB lineage: Bacteria > Chloroflexota > Anaerolineae > JAAEKA01 > JAAEKA01 > JACKBK01. Next base: position 429,224 of record CAVPPH010000006.1, on the reverse strand, counting down.
ACCTTTTGTGTTACCCTGCCGCTGCATCCGAATTCGGAGGAGATGGTTTGGCAACCGATAAGCGAAACGACAATGCCATAGCGCCGGTCGATTGCCAACTGAGCTGGAACATACCTCCTTGAAAACACGTCCGCGGTCTGGACCAAGGGCAGTCTCGCCGATTGTTTTGTCGAAGACCGGCGCAGGCAGTATAATGTCTTCCCGGCCACGCGCCGGGATATCTATGTAAACCCACGGTGAGAATTAAGTGTCAAGTTTGAGCCGACGATTAAACGATCTGTCTCCTGTTGCCAGGGTCGCCCTCCTTGCGGCGATTCTGATCCCAGTCATCATAGTCATTGCACTGCTTGTTCTGGCCGATCCGGCTCCGCCTGCGACGGTCGAGGTCGACACGGTGGCGTTCAACCGCGCGCTGGCCGAAGGTGACGCTTTCCTCGCGCAGAACAGCCTGACCGAGGCGCTGGCCAGCTACGACCAGGCAGCGCAGGCAAATCCGGTCTCACCAGCGCCGGCCGTCAAGCGCGGCAACGTCTACCTCGCGCAGGGCGACCCGGAGCGCGCGCTGGCAGAGTACAACGCAGCCATCGAGATGGACAGCACCTACGCGCTGGCATACTTCCAGATCGGGGAGCTTCTCAAATCACAGGGCGACATCAATGGCGCGCTGGAGCAGTATCGCCGCACCCTGCGCGTCGACCCGGCCTTCGCCGACGCCTACATCCAGATCGGCGGCACCTACCAGGACAGCGGCGATCTGAGCAGCGCAGCGGAGAACTTCAACCTGGCGCTCACAGCCGCGGTCAACGATCCGCGCGCGCGCGCCTCGGCCATCACCCGGCTGGGCAACCTCGAATCGCTCCAAGGCAACACCGACCGGGCCATCGCCAGCTATCAGCAGGCGCAGCAGGAGGATCCCCAGTTCATCGGCTCCTATCACACAGTTGGGGCAGGTCTATCTGGCAGCAGGAACAGCTTGATCTGGCGCTGGAACAGTTCAGCGCCGCGGTCGAACGCAGCCCTGTCAACGCTGAGGCGCAATTCTTCCTGGGTCAGGTCCAGTCCCGCCTGGGCCAGCTCGACGACGCCGAAACGCACTTGCAAGAGGCGATCCGCCTTGCGCCAACCAATCCGCGCGCCTATCTCTGGCTGGGCCAGCTCTACGAGACGCGCTCGCAGTTCGATCAGGCAACCTCCACTTACCAGCAGGGTCTGGCGCAGGCCAGCGACACGCGCGACATCCGCCTCGCGCTGGCAGCAGCTTATCGCAGCCAGCAAAACTACGACCAGGCGTTGGAACAGTTCAACGCTGTGCTGGCAGAGACGCCCGACGACGCCGACGTCTTCGCCGAACTGGGCGTCACTTACCAGGCCATGGGCGACCAGGCTCAGGCGGAGGAGGCGTTCAATCAGATCGCGCAGCAAGCCGCCGCCGACCCGCGCAAGATCGCACAGGCCCTCACCAAGCTGGGCAACACCTACCGCGATCGCGATGATCTGGCAGCCGCCGAAGATCGCTACCAGGAGGCGCTGACCACCGACCCCACGTATCTGGGTACCTATCTACAACTGGCATACCTCTACCAGCAGCAGGATAAGGCTGACGAAGCGCTGGCCATCTACCAGCGCGCGGTGGAAGCTGACCCGGCCAGCGCTGAGGCCCGCTTCAAGCTCGGTCAGGCCTACCGGACCGCGGGCGACCTCGATCTGGCAGCTGAGCAGTTCACCCAGGCTGTCACGCTGGACCCGACCCGCTATCGCGCGCTGCTGGAACTGGGGCGCATTTTGGAGAGCCAGGGCAAGACTGCCGACGCCATCGACAAATACGCCGCGGCGGTGGCCGTCAACAGCTTTGACCAGAACGCACGCTTGCTGCTGGGAACGGCCTACCGCAAGGCGGGCAACGTCGACGCGGCGGTGGAACAGCTCGGCAAACTGCTGGAGTTGAACCCGGAGAATGTCGATGGCGCGGTCCAGCTTGCCCAGGCTTACATCAGCCAGAACCGCACCGACGATGCGCGCCAGACCCTCGAACAGGCGCTGGCAGTGGCTGCCCGGCCCGGCCCGGTGTTCTTCCTGCTGGGAGAGGTGGCCCGGCTGCAAGGCGACCTGTCCACGGCTGAACAACGCTACCAGGAGGCGCTGGCCGCCGATCCGACATTGGTGGACGCGCTGCTACAGCTCAGCGATGTCTACCAGGCGCAAGGCAACCAGGAAGCCGCTACGGAGGCGCTCGACCGGGCGCTGCAAGGCTCCAGCGACAACCCGGCCGCGGTGGCCGGCGCATTGACGAAGCTGGGCAACACCCTGGCAGCCGCCGGCGAGACCGGGCAGGCCATCGAACGCTACCGTGAGGCGTTGGCGGCCAACCCGACCTACGCCGGCGCATATCTCCAGCTAGCCGCGCTGTACGATGCCCAGAACGATCCGGACGCCGCGCTGACGATCTACCAGGACGGCGTCGGGGCGCTACCCGACAATGCAGAACTACATTTCCGCCTCGGACAGGCGCTGCGGCGCGCCGGCGACGCCACGGCTGCCACGGAGCAGATCGAGCAGGCCATCGCGCTGACGCCCAACTATTGGCAGGCCCGCCTCAACCTGGGATCGCTCTACGAGGACGCCAATCTGCTGGTGCAGGCGCTGGACCAGTATTCGCAGACGGTGCAACTGGCGCCCGAAAGCGCCGACGCTCAATTCCGCTTTGCCCAGGCGCTGCGCAAAAGCGGCCTGCCGCAGGAGGCAATCGCCGCTTTCGCCGATCTGCTGGAGATGCCCGGCGGCGACGCGTTCCCCGGCGTGTACCTGCAAATGGGCCTGGCCTACGAGGCACTGGGCCAGGACGACGCGGCTGAGCGGCGCTATCTGCGAGCCATCGAGCTCGATCCGCAGTCAGCCTCGGCCATGTATTATCTGGGTGACCTGTACCGGCGGCAGGGCAAGCTGGACGATGCGATCAGCAACTTCGAGCAGGCGCTGGCCATCGACCCGAGCCTGTCGGAAGCCAGCCTGCAACTGAGCGCGACCTATCGCGACTTCTGGCGACACCGAGCGCGCCCAGGAAATCATCAACCAGTTGGCCAACGATACTGAGGCTAGCCCGGCCGCTGTAGCCCAGGCGCATATCCAACTGGGCGTCATGGCGCTGGGGGCCGACGATACGGCGACCGCTTTGTCGCAGTTCCGGGCAGCCAAAGCAGCCGATCCCTCAGTGGTCGGTTCCTATTTCCAGTTGGCGCAAATCCTGCTCCAGCAAAACAAACCGGCTGACGCGTTGAAACAATATGCGGCAGCGGTCGAAGCCAACCCTACCAGCGCTGAGGCGCACTTCGAACTGGGCAAGGCGCTGCTGCGCAGTTCAGACGATCCCCGCCCGGCCATCGATGAGCTGGAGAAAGCGGTTGAGATCAACCCCGGCTACGTTGAGGCGTACCTGCAACTTAGCCAGGCGCTGGTGCTGGCCGGCCAGGAGAACCGGGCCGAGGTGTTGCTCAACCGCGCTGCTGAAGCTGGCGCAACGCCCGGAGCTGGCCGCGCGCGTGCTGGTGCAGCGCGGCGAACTGCTGCGCCAGGCAGGCAGAAGTGGCCCGGCCATCGCTGATTTCGAGGCTGCCATCGACAAGGATCCGCGCAACCTGGCAGGCTACATCGGGCTGGGCGAGACCTATCGCGACCGCGACGATCTCGAACAGGCCATCAGCCAGTACAAGCGTGCGCTGCTGCTGGATGAAGACTACGCCGACGCCCACGTGAAGCTGGGCAACGCCTACCGGGATGCAGGCCAGTTCGAAGAAGCCGTGGCATCCTTCGAAACCGCCATTCAGCTTCAGCCAGACAATGCCTGGTACCGCCTGCTGTTGGGCGATGGCTTGCTGGCTGCTGACAGGCCTGCAGACGCGCTGGCAGCCTACCAGCAGGCAGCCGAGATCGAGCCGGCCTACACGCAGGATCCCTCCTACTTCATTCGTCTGGCCGGCGCATACCGTGCAGCAGATGATGTGGAACAGGCGATGGAAGCCGCGCAGGAGGCGGAACGTCTGGCAGTGGCGGCCGGCGACAGCGGAGAAGGTGCGCTGATGGTGCAGGCTGAGTTGCAGCGTGGCCAGGAACTGTGGCAATCAGCTATCGATCTGTACCAGACTGTGCTGGAGCTGAACCCGGAGCGCAGCCAGGCGGTACGCGGTCTGGCGCTGGCGCTGGAAGGCCAGGAGCGCAATCAGGAAGCGATCGTGCAATGGCGCGCCTACCTGAAGCTGGCGCCACGCGGTGAATACGTTGACGAAGCACGCGAGCATCTGCGCAGACTGGTGAATCCCACCGGATGAGTTAAGACCAGTTCGTATTAGCGGCAAGCAACCTCTTAGTCCATTGATCAAACTTACTTTTCTGGGCGTTGGCGGTGCAATGGCGTCCCATCCCGCCGACAACCACACCGCACTGCTGGTACAGCACGGGGACATGACGCTGCTGCTGGATTGTGGCCCGACCATCATGCGACAGCTCGAGCGGGTTGGCATGACCGCGGGCGATCCGACTCATATCTACCTGTCTCACCAACACGGCGACCACCTGCTGGGCCTGCCGATGCTGCTGCTAAACCGGGTGCTGTTCTGGCCCGACCGGCCGCTCACCATCGTTGCGGAAAGCGGTGTGCTGGCACTGGCACAACAGTTGGTCCAGATCGCGTACCCCGACCTGCCGATGTCGCCAACGGTTCAATACATTGGTCTACACAGGAACGGAAGCAACAACCTACCCGCTGCGGCAGATGTATCGCTACACGCTGGCTGCGGGCCGGCATTCGGTGCCGACCTGGGCCGTGCGGCTGGATTTTGCCGACGGGCGGCCTGGTCTACACGTCGGACACCGGTCGTTCAGAGGAGATCGCCCACCTCGCGGTCGGAATCGACACCCTGGTACACGAAGCCTATTTCGCCGACCCGCCGGAGAAGACTTACGACAATCATTCGGTTACGTCCGACGTAGCCGCACGCTGGCAGCGCAAGCTGGCGTGAAAACGCTGGCACTGGTTCATCGCCAGGACCCGGGTGTCGCAGCCGCTCCGTTCTACCAAACCGCGGCAGCACGACATTTCAGCGGGGTGATCCTCGTGCCGCAGCCCGGCGACTGCTATCAGTTATCAGTTGGTTCGCAGTAGGCGCTTCGGCGCCCCAGACGGCGCTAAAGCGCTTACTACGAACCAACCTCCCTCTCTGAAAATCAGAAATCCCGCCAATTGGCGGGATTTCTTGTTGTGCTCTGGATGGACTGCGGCGTGAAATCGCGCCCGGCTACCCTTTGGGAATGATGGTCACCTTGCGGTGCTCACCTTCTCCCTCACTTTGCGTTGTGACCGACGGGTTGTCACGCAATGTAATGTGAATGATGCGCCGCTCATTGGGGGGCATGGCTTCCAGCGGAACAGGCTTTCCCGAGCTGACGGCCCGCTCGGCCATACGGCTGGCAAGACGAGCCAGTTGCTCCTCACGCCGCGTCGCGATAGCCCTCGACATCCACGACTACGTTGACCCAACGATGCAACCGGTGGTTGACCATCAGCCGGGTCAGGTACTGAATGGAAGAGAGCGTCTCCGCCCGCCGGCCAATGAGAATACCCAAGTCTTCGCCTTCGATGTTGAGAACGATGGGCGCGATCCTGACCTTCGTCCAGCACACCGCGGTACTCAACCGTCTGCACGGTCGCGTTGATACCCATCCGGTCGAGCATTCCCTGCAAGAGGTCTGCTGGCAACGGCAGTAGCGTCCGCATCTTCGTCAGACGCCGCTGCTGGCTTCGACTCAGACCTGTTTGTCCGGCTTTGGAGCTCGGTTTTGGGGGCGGCTTGGGAGCCTCGGTTGGTTGAGGCTTTGATTCGGGCGGAGCTTTGGCTGCAGGCGGAGGAGGGGAAGCCTTCTTCTCAGGCGGCGACTGCTTTGAAGGCATCTTGCCAATCGGTGTGATCTTCACCCGGGCATCTTCAGCGCCAAAACCAAGCAATCCTCGGCTTCCCTTGCTCAACACCTCGATTTCAACCTGATCCGCTCTAAGCTTCAGTGCAGCCAATCCCGTTTCGGTGGCTTCCTCCGGGGTCTTGCCACGAAACTCGTTGCCTTCCGAAGACGTCATATCCTACCTCTTCTTTTTGCGCATCTTGCGCCGTCGGCCGGCAGAAGTGTCATTGGTAGCTCCGTTGACGCTGCTGGTTGTTCCGGTAGTTGTTATTACCGCGCTCTTGGCAGAGGACGCGCCGCTGGTGTTGACTGCCGGCGGCAGTTTTCTTGGCGGGAAGCAGACCCGACCAGCCGGTGGTCAGGCCCTGCTGGATGATCTGCAAGACGTTGGAGGTCACCCAGTAAAGCGACAGCCCCGAGGGCACGATGAGGGTGATGTAGCCGAACATCACGCGGCATCAACATCATCACTGAGTTCATCGATCCGCCGCCCACCGACGGATTAGTGGCCTGGCTCATGCGCTGCATGATGAACTGCGTGACGATGTAGATGATGGGCAGTATGAGGAAGGGCAGCACGGCTGGTGACAGAAGATGCGCCGGTGTAAGCGGTTGCAACCACGCCATTCCTTGCCCGTACTCGGGGTAAGCCAGGCTGGGTATCCACAAGAAACGGCTGATTCAACTTGGGACCAAGCAAGAGCAAGGCGTAGTAAAACGCAAAAAGGATGGGCATCTGGATCAGCAGTGGCAAACACCCACCAGCAGGATTGACACCCTCCTGCTTATACAGCTCCATCTGTTTCTGCGCCAGCTTCTCACGATCCTTACCGTATTTCTCCTGGATCTCCTTCATCTGTGGCTGAATCGACTGCATCTTCTTCATCGACTGCATCTGCTTGCGCGTAAGGGGGTAGAGCAGAGCACGAATCAGCATTGTCACAAGAATGATGGCGAGACCGTAGGATGCCAGGCCAATCGGCGTGAGGATATATGTGTAGACGGCCTCGATAAGCAACTCCAATGGAGTCGCCAGCGGGGCAATCCAAGTTGGAGCTGACACCGAGCCATCTTCTGCTACCACAGGTGCGCAACCGCTGGCCAACAACATCAGGACGGCCAGCAACAGCAACAGGCTCAAGACCCGTTTTCGCGGCATCAAACTAACTTCTTTCTTTCATCACAAGGATTCTAGGGAACCGGATCATATCCACCAGGGTTGAAGGGATGACAGCGGCTGATCCGTCGCGCCCCCATCCAAAGCCCCTTCAGAGCGCCGTAACGGTCCACGGCCTCCAACGTGTACTGCGAACATGTTGGTTCGAAGCGACAGTTGCTGCCAAGACCTGCTGAAATGTAACGCTGATAGAACGTTATGATCGCGATAACAATTCGCTTCATGGTTCTCTTCTCATTTCAGCGCTCCGTGCGCCGTTCCATACACTACACTGTCTTCGGTTCAACTGTAAGCAGGCCAGCCAAGCGGAGCAATTTGTCAACACTGCCTTCGATTTGAGAATACGCGGCCTGTGCTACTGGATTCCTGGCTACAAATACAACGTCGAAACCAACGGCGATATCCGGCAAACGCAGTCGCACTGCTTCACGAGTACGTCTGCGAACCCGGTTTCGAACCACCGCCCGGCCAACTCTCTTGCTGACCGAGAAACCAAAGCGGCTGACGGGCAATTCGTTTGGCAACAGGCAGATGACCAGATGGCGATCCGACCAGCAATTGCCGCTTCGCCGGATTTGCTGAAACCGCGAACGCTCGGTCAGCCGGTTGACCCGCTTCAACGGCTAGTAGTCGCGCTTGCGGTACGTCAAAGCCGGCGCAAGACGCTTGCGACCACGCTGGCGGCGACGCTTGATAACATTTCGCCCGTCAGAAGTGCTCATGCGATTGCGGAAACCGTGTACCCGCAGACGCTTGCGTACTTTTGGTTGATAAGTTCTCTTGGGCATTTCTAAGATGCACTCCTATCGTTCTTTTTTTTCAGCTTTCCAGCGTCGCAAAAGAACGCGACACCGGGGACTGCGTTTCTGCTATAAACAGCAAAAAACGGGTGAGGTTTCGTCGGCGCCTCGCCCGCTTTCGCTTGCTGTCAGCCCGGGATTGCCGGTTAAACCAGCGCTCCGATATTATACCGCCCGGACAATGTCCCGTCAAATCGTTAGTTCTTCGGTGGGTACGTCGCGGCTCGGATCATTTTGCGTCGGCATGATGAGCCCTACAATGCGCTCGATCATGTCCAACACGACGGTTTGGCGGAAACCGGCAATGACTGCAATCACTGCCGGAACGAGCCGGGCGCCCATCGAACCAACTCCCACGGTGGGTGTGGCATCTACGACCAGGAATCCGGCGCCCATGATCAGGAACACGATTCCGCCCAGCACCATTCCGATAAGCGGCTGGGTGTAATACCAGAGATTTTCGATCGGTTCGTAGTCCCGCTGTACCGAGATATGATAATACAGGGACCACATGGCACTGGTTGCCCCGCCGATCCCACCCCAGGCCAGGGTGCTGATGAATAGAACGGCCCAGCCGACCGCTTCGCTGGCACCGGGGACACCCAGCAGAAATGCGATCCACCGCTCGAAATTCGCTCCGTTCACTGTGGTGATCAAGGCAACAATCGAAAGCACGACCAGCCAGCCGGTCTGGTACAGCAAGAGCCTGGGCCAATAGCGGGTTCCCTCGTCGATGCTCTGGCGCACCTGATGCACGCGTGCCTGAACCTGGCGAACATAGAATTCGGCCTCGGCGTACTGCTCAGGATCCTTCAGCAGGATGATCCGCGCTTTTCGCAGGATCTCAAAGGCAACGGTGACCTCGCGCCGCTTGCCGCTGAAGAGCACTGTCACGTCCTCGTAGAGCTGGTCGATCTGCTTATCAAGAGCGCGCAAGTCGCTCTTGGGAAGGCGATCCAGTATCTCCTCGATTTCCTTGCGGGACATCGCCGGCAATTCTCGGTCCACCAGCGTTGCGGACAGTTCGTCATCGCCCGGATTGGCCTGACCACCGTTCAATGTCGTCACAGGGCTGCTGACGGTCACGCCCGGAGGCGCCACCTTTCTTGGCTGCCCGTTTTCACCAACAACAGGCGTATTAGCTGCTTCGGAATCGATCGGTTGGTCAGGCATCTCTTTTTCCTCCAAAACTTCAACGGTGTCTGTCATGACAGGAGGCGGCGGGGAGTCGATGATAGCTGGCCCTGGTGCAGCAAGCTGATCATCCACGAAAACATCGAGGTCAGCCGGCTGATCAGGCAAGGGAGGCACATCGAGCTCAATCTCCAGTTCGATGTCGTCTTCACTGACGGCATCAACAACTGTGTGTTGCGGAGCGTCGGCAGAAGTGGGGTCATCGTTCGACGGTGCATCGGTGTCGGCGATTGCCATAAGTGAGTTGTCTGGCAGCGGCGGCACATCAAGTTCTATGCCTGCCAAATCATCGCCCCTGTTTGACTCCGGCGCAGTCGGGGCTGATTGCCACAGACTCGCGCTGCGTGAGGGGTGCATTGCCAGCGTGTGCTGCCGTTTCTGCGCCTGAACGCGCAGGAATGCTTCGGCTGCCATGCGCAGGAACTGGTCGACATCGGCTTCTGTGAAGGATGGCCCGTCTGCAACACCGTTCGCGAACGAACTGGCGGTCGCTACGTTCAACTGATTTGGAGGTGTTGCCTCTGCATCAGTGGGCGACGCCTCTGATTGCTCGTTCTCCAGGCTGGCGGACAACGGAGCCGGCGCAACACGAGACACTGCCACCTCGTCGCCGAAGAGCAGATCAATGCCTCGTCCAAAAAGCTCCGGGCCTTGGCCCTTAACTGTCGCCTTTGTCATTCTGTCCTTACCTAGCGGTGTTCCGATATTCTTTGCCGGACCGATCTGCGTTGGTCAAGATCGACTGTTTCTGAAACATGCACCACATTGAACGCATGTTTTCCAACGTTTTCACCGTAACCATTATATTACGGTAAATTGCATATGTCAAGTAGTTGCAAAACTGCCGAACACCTATCCTCCGTCTTCAGAGCAGCGATCTTCTCCTGACCTTAACGAAGTTGGCAGCGTCATGACCGGGATATCCGCGAGACGTGAAGTTCACGAATATCTGTCCCTGTCCACCTTCCTTCACCGTGCTTTCCCCAGGCGATTACTTTACTTGGCGTGATTTCTATCAGCGTCGAATAGCTGGCATCGCTCGCAGGATTCCAGTCATACTTGGCCTTGAATTGAGCGGCTACTCCGGGCGGAATTGCAGGTTTCAGCAGCGCCACGCCCTCGATAATGAGCGGATCGACAGGGTCCGGAAGAGCGATGACCACATTCGGGTTGCTGGCAATGTTGTCAACCTTGACCGCCTTGCTCGTGGTAACGACATACGCCCGCTCGTCTGCCCAGATATGCCAGACCGGCACCGAATGCACGCGGCCATCGGGTCGCGTGCTGCTGATCCAACTGAATTCCGCGGCCGCGAAGCGGTTCAGCAACCCCTCCAGTTTTGTCAGTGATTTCATAGTCGTCCCCAAACACAGAGGTGTCAGCGAAGAGTCGCCAGGTAGACCGGGTGCAGCACCGTGACCATTTTGGCCAGCCGGTGCGCTACGGCAAGCAGATACGAAGCGGAATAGGTCTCCAGCGGCAGGGTTTCATAGACCTTGGTCCAACCCCTGTCCCACATTTCTGCTTCGACATCCTCCCCAAGCTCAGCCTTGATCTCAATCATCCGCACCGCGAATCCATCGAGCAGCCGGCGATTGTCAGTTGCATTCCTGCTTTCGAAGTGAAGCCCCAACTCCAGCCTGTCGCCGAGTCGGACCGGAACGCGCGCGACCTCGTAGTGAAAGCGCGGGTCGTCGTCGTACAACTGCACGCCGAAACTCCACAGCCGGCCGCGCCGCAGGTGCGGGCCGCTCGGCAAGCAGCGGTTTACTGCGCCCGGCAGAGCCGACATGAACTCACTGCTGCGCATCGTTCGCCGTCACCCACCCGTGCTGGCCAGCGAGCCATCCAGCCCCAGAGCAGTCGCGTTGTTCTGTAAAGCAGTCAAGACCAGCGCGATATGCTCATCGAGGTCCTCACCCAACTCCGCCGTAAACTCTTCGATCTCGTGCCGGTTGATGGCAGCTGCGAATGCTTTGTCCTTCCACTTCTTGCGTACCGACTTGACCGTGACATCGCGCAGATCTTTAGACGGGCGCACGTAGCCGACAGCCATGATCAGCCCCGTCAACTCATCAACGGCCACCAGCGTGCTGTCCATTCGCCCGGCGCGCGGGATACCGAGATAGGGAGCGTGCCCCTCCACTGCGTGGATCAACGCGGCAGGATAGTCCAGCTCGCGAAACAGCCGCAGTTCCGTGCGTGGATGCCCGTTCACCGGATCGTCCATGTCAGGATAGCGCTCAAAGTCGAGGTCGTGCAACAGCCCGGTGAGCCCCCAGAGTTCTTCATCCTCGCCATACTTGCGAGCGTAGGAGCGCATGGCAGCCTCGACAGCCAGCATGTGTTTGCGCAAACTGTCAGATGCGACCCATTGACACAAGAGTTCCCAGGCCGTTTCACGAGTTGGTAATGGCATACCGAACCTCCAGCGTTGAAATACTCCCGCCTTAGCGAGAACACCTGCACTGCGCGCGGGCGCACGTGTGACGAGTGAGTAGTTCCAGCGACGCAATTCTATCACCCCTTGGCAAATCGATCAAACGACGCGAGTTGACACACCGAACGCATGTTCGTATAATTTATTCCATGCACGTTCAGACATCGCTTAACCTCTACGACAAGGTGAACCTGCTGGGCCAGCAAGCCCAGTACGATCTGTGCGAAGCGCAAGGCAGGCCGGCACCGGCTGCTACTTCCGCCGCGCCATCTGGCCACATTCCTGACATCACAGACTCAATATCGACGGTGGTTGGCGCTGGGGGCAAAGCGGTGCCGTTGTTGAAAATATTGCAGACCAGTGCGTGCGAGAAGAACTGCTACTACTGCCCCTTCCGCGCCGGGCGACGGATGCGACGCGCGACGCTGACATCGGATGATCTCGCGGCTGCTTTCAACCAGATGGTGCAGAAGCGGCTGGTGGAGGGTCTCTTCCTCAGTTCAGGCATCATTGGCACGGTGCGAACCATGGACCGGATGCTGGAAACAGTGGAGTTGGTGCGTAACAGATATGGCTGGCGTGGCTACATACACCTCAAGATACTGCCGAACGCGGAGGAGGCGCAGATCGAACGCGCGGCCCAGCTTGCGGATCGCCTGTCGGTCAACCTGGAAGCGCCCAACGAGGAACGCCTGGCCAGGCTTGCGCCGAAGAAAGATTTCGATCACGGGTTGGTGGAGCCGTTAGAGCGCGCCTGGGCTATCGTTCGTCGGCTGCGCAACGCCGGCCAGCAGGTGACAAGCGCCGGCGCAACCACCCAATACGTCGTCGGGCCAGCCGGCGAGAGCGATCAGGAGCTTCTACTCACGAGCCAGCGCCTCTATCGACAGGTGGGGCTTCGACGAGCCTATTACTCAGCCTTCAGCCCGGTAGAGGATACACCGCTACAGGATGAGCAGGCTACAGCACCGTTGCGGGAGCATCGGCTGTATCAGGCGGATTTCCTCCTGCGACAATACGGATTCGACGCCAAAGAGCTGCCTTTTGACCCGTCAGGCAATTTGTCGCTGGAACGGAACCCCAAGGAATCGTGGGCTGCTGCACATCCTGAGTTCTTCCCGCTGGAGATCAACCGCGCCTCGCAGTCGGCGCTGCTGCGCGTGCCGGGCATCGGACCGCACAGCGCTGCGGCAATCATGCAAGCGCGCCGCAGCACCGGCCTACGCACGCTGGATGACCTACGCAAACTCGGCGTGCGCGCCGACCATGTCGCACCCTACGTACTTATCAGCGGGCGAAGGCCAGAGCACCAACTGCGCTTGTTCACGTAAGACCGGCCGGTCTGCCTGCCAGCGATTCAAAACGGGCGAGCCATTGGACTCGCCCGTTGCGGTTTTAGACTGGGTGCTCTCGAATCCGGCCTCCCGGTGCTGGCTCGGTCAGTGGCTGGCCAGAGCGGCAGATCGAGAAATCGCTCGTCAGCTCCCCGACGATGTGCGGGGCAGCCAGCGTCGCTTGCTCTGGGAAGAACGTTTTCGCGAACGCCTGCCATCGTTGCTGTCCTCTTCGCCGTACGTGTAGTCCCGATTGTAGTAGTAATAGTAGTAGCCGCCCGCCTGCGGTCGAAGTCGATTCAGCGCGACGCCCAGCAGATGCGCGCCAACCTTGTCCAGCGACTCCTTGGCGTTGACGGCCCACTGGCGACGCGTATTGCCGGCGTCAATCACCAGCACAACCCCGTCCACTTGCCGCGCAAGAATTGCCGCGTCCGTCACGGCCATCACCGGGGGACTATCGAACATCAACACATCCACTTGTTCTTGTAGCTTCTCTATCAGCGCCGCGAACTTGGCAGAACTCAGCAGCTCAGCCGGATTAGGCGGCAGAGGCCCCGTCGTGAGAATCTGCAGGTTGTCGATTTTGGTCTGCTGCAAGAAACCCTCATGCGAGGGATGCTCTTGCAGCAAGGCGTTCGTGAGGCCGGCATTGTTTGGCACCTGAAAAATACGATGCTGGGTCGGACGGCGCAAATCTGTGTCGAGAACGACCACCCGCTGACCCTGCTGCGCCATCACCACTGCCAGGTTGGCCAGTGTGGTACTTTTGCCCTCAGACGGATTGGAACTGGTCACCATCAGCGTGCGCGGCGGATTGTCCAGCGACGAGAACTGGATGTTGGTGCGCAGGATGCGAAACGCTTCCGCTGCCGGCGACTTCGGATACAGCGCGGTCACCAGCCGCTCCTCTAGATTCTCACCATCGATCCGCGCGATCGCGCCCAGCGTTGACACGTCGATGGCGTCCTTGACGTCATCGGGGGACTTGAGGGTGTCGTCCAGATAATCCAGCAGGAACGCAGCTCCGGCCGCCAGCAAAAAACCGATAGCAGCCGCCAGCAGGATCGTCATCCCCTTGTTGGGACCAATGGGTGCGGTCGGAAGCATAGCCGGTTCTACAACATTGATCGTGTTTACGCCGCCTTCGAGAAACGACAATAGCGATGCGTAGTTTCCCTGGTAACTGTTCAGCTTCTGCTCGAGGGCATTGATCTGTGTTTGCGTGTCGGCGATCTGACGAGCGCTGAACATGCCTGCCAGTTGCTGCTGAAGTTCATCGATGCGCACCTTGGTTTGATCGATGTTGGTTTCAAGTTCCTGAAGCTGGCGGGTGACAAACTCGCGCCGATCCTGGCGCGTGCGATCAGAAGCGGACGGGCTTTGCAGGATAAGCTGATTGGCCAGCTCCGCCGCAACAGCCTGAGCGCGCACCGGATCAGTGTCCACGACCCGGATCTCCAGCAACTGGGTGTTGGGCACCAACTGGACGGTATACTCCGGCAGCCAGGTCAACCCGAGAGCTTCCATGGTTGTTCCGCGCACCAGGTCGCGCTTGGCGATCTCTGCGTAAGTCTGGGCAAGCTGCTGGCCCAGCCAGACGTCGTTGCCTGTCGGATTGGGGTTTTCCAGTGTCTGGCCAACCATCAAGCTGGTCTTGGCAGCATAGATCGGCGCCTGCTGGCGAGTCGCCAGAAAGCTGGCTGCGGTAGCGACCAGCGTCGCCAGCACTATCAGCCACAGCCACTTGCGAAATGTGTTGAAATACTGCCGAAGTTCCATGTGTTACCTCACCCAGACCGGATCCCAGTCATTGTATGCGCTGTTGAGCAATCTGCGCTGACCGCTGCCATTCGCGTTCATGATCCAGAGCTGGTTAATTCCATCGCGGTTGCTAAAGAATACGATCTGTCCACTGTCCGGCGACCAGGTCGGGTGCTTCTCCCAGGATTGCGTGTCAGTCAGTCGACTAGTGTTCGTGCCGTCAATACTGACCGTGTACAGCTCATCGTTGCCGGATTCGTTGGAGACGAACAGCACCTTGCTGCCAACTGGTGACCACGTTGGGTCATAGGATGCGCCGGTAAGCGTCGTAATCTGCTTTATTGTATCATAGATGAAGTCTTGCAGGTATATTTGCGGCGTCTCCTGGTCGTTAAGCTGAACAACGACCCTGCCGTAGCGATTGGGCGCAAACGTCATGTCATCCCTGGCCTGCTGGTAAACCGCCGCATCCGCCAGAGGAATCACGTCCGCCGCAGTACATCCACCCGGACGGGTGATACAGCGGGTATCGAGGCTGAAATAGCCAGGCTCCCCCAAGCGGTCAGAAATAAACAGGAGGCGTCCTGTCGGCAGAACGGCCACAGGAGCGCCAGCCGCTGGCGTCAAAGACGCTGTGACAGTCGTCGTCAGGACATCTGCCGGGGTAAGGACGCCTGTTGAAGACAGCTCCTCAGGCACCGGTGTGAACGATGGCGTGGCGGTCGCTCTCGGCGTCGGCGTCCAGGTGCCCGTAGTCAGCGCCTGGATCGTCACCATGACAATCTGCGCCTGAACAGTCTCTTCATTGAACGGCTCGGGGGTGGGCGACCATGTGGGCGTCGCGGTAACAACACCTGGCGGGAAGGGGGTCGGCGGGCCGGCCGTCGCTGTTCGCGTCGCCTCTGCAATGACCTGAGCCAGCAGTGCGAAGATGTCTGCTGGAGTTGGCGTGTTGGTCACGACCACAAAGGTTGCCGTCGGTGTGGCGGTGATGTAGTCGCGCGGCAGTGGCGTGAAGGTGCCGGTGGTGATGGCAACCGCGGTCGCGTAGACGGCGTTCGCCGTGGCGGTTGCCCGATTGGCTGGCGTCGGGGTCGCTGTTACGACGAATGGTAGCCCTTGCAGCAGCCGCTCGGCCTGTGCAGTCGCCTCGTTCTCAGGCGTCGGCGTTGCTGTCACCAGAAAACGGGGTGTCGGCGTCACAGTACCAATGCGCAGGCTGACGGCAACCTCGGTGCGACGGATCGCAGCCGCCGTCAACACACTGGCGGGTGTCGGCGTGCTGGTGACCACGACAAACTCCTGGGTCGGCACAGGCGGCGGCGTGGCCGGAGCCGGGCCTGTCACAATGCGCAGCGCAGGCCCGTTGCCGCGGGAGGCCGGTCCATAACCACTATCCCAGGCGAACACGTCATTTGCACCAGTCTCCGGGCCATCAAGCCGGAAGGCAACCTGATACTGCTCGTCCAGTATCGCCTGTTGCAGCAGCGCGAGCTGGGCGGCATCAAACACAAATTCGTTCACCGCGTAGGGCGCCAGATCTGCGCCGCTGATCGCCGGCAAAATTGTCTGTACCACATCCGCGTTGTGCACCGACTGGAACGTTGCCCTGCTCCAGTCCTCGTTGATGGCCGAATCCAACCAGCGCACCTGCCAGGTCGACTGGCTATCTGCGGCGAGGCGGTCGTCCTCCAGACCGGTCAACAGCAGCGAGGCAGCGAGGATCGGCGCACCGCGCGCGCACACGCGACAGGTCAAACTGCATCATCCCGTGGAACAGATCCTCGTCGTAGATTCCGGTGTACAGATAAGAATCGCCCAGATGGTTGCCGCGCGCCTCGCCGCTGGTCACCCAGCCGACCGATTCGGCCTCCGGCGTGACGGCCAGAAACACCTCACCAGGAGACAGAGTCGGTGTGGGAACCTCCTCAATGCGTTGCTGAGTGATGAGGGCCGTCACGGGAGTTGACGTAGCCTCGGCGGCAGCTGGCGCAAACTGCGGGTCCGGCGTCGGGAAAGCGGGCGATCCAACAGGTGATGGCGTAGCTGTCTGCATCTGGGCAGCAGGCGCGACAGGCGCAGCCGGCAGGTCCGTACCAGTCACAATGGCTATCAACCGCCACACAACCACCAGAGCGATGATGGCCAGTGACACCCACAGAGCAACCCGCAGCGGAGAACGTTGCGAACGCGATGGTTGTCGTGGCGTTGGCGCAGCGGCGTCTACTCCAGCCTGCCGCTGCCGGTAGCGCGAACAACCCGTATGCCCGGACGCCAGACAATAGCGAAGCTGATGCTCGGAATCGGGCGCAAATGCTCCGCCCTCAGGAACCGCGTAACAGCGATGACGCCCGTCGGCGTAGCTTAGGCGAACAGAGGGATCGTCATTCAGCCCCACATATGGGCAGAGGATAATTGTTTGCGGCATGTAAGCGTGTCAAATAATGTGAGTGCAGGAGATCAGTATAGGGAGTTATAGCGTGCACCCGCCAATGGTACCCGGCCTGCCTCGGAAATCAGATTATACACGCCTGAAGCGGGCCAAACAAATCGAGCCACGAAAATCGCGCCGCGGGCACAGGGTCGCTCTCGAAATCTCTAAGCACACTGCACTTGTCCGCCCAAGACTTTGATCACCTGGTGGACAAAGCAATCACTATCTTGAAAGTAGCTCTACTCATTGCTCGGACCGGTCTCCGACCGAGCCAGTCCACATTATGATCATTGCTGCTTTGGACACGATCATGATGACCACTATTGCGCCGAATACCACTTGGATGAACTGAAAGAGATGGTGGCAGCATCGATCTGCGCTCGCGAGTCTGCTTCATCCCGCCATGCTCAACGCGACAAATACCCCGCCTTCCAGCAGCGCCGCGGTCATCAGCAGACCGATGCTCCAGAAGCCCAGCGCGTCCCAGGCGGCCGGAGCGGTAGCAGCGCCGCGGCGGATGCGCAGCGCCTGCCAGACCGCGATCGGAGCGGTCAGCAGCACAGCCAGCGCGACCTGCCCAGGCAGGCCAAGCAGCACCAGCGCCGGCAGCAGCAGATACGCCAGCGCCAGCGCGGCCAGGAAGAACTGAGCCGCCCGCCGCGGCCCGAAGATCACCACCAGCGTGCGCTTGTTGACACGCGCATCGCCCACTGCGTCGGGGAAGTTGACGCTGAGCAGCATAGCGAACTGGAAGCAGCACAGCGGCACGGCGGCCAGAACAGGCAGCAAGCTCAGCGCGCCCGCCTGGACCTGGAACGCCAGCAGGGTCGTCAGCCCCGGCACCAGCAGCGCGCCGGTGATCTCGCCCAGGCCGCGCCGGTTCAGCCAGAGCGGCGGCGAGCTGTAGCTCCAGGCCAGCGCGATGGACAGCAGCAGCAGCGCCAGCGTTTGCAACGGCGCGCTTCCCGTTGCCGCCAGCACAGCGGTCGCTGCCAATGCGACACCACCGCACACCAGCGCAGCGATGAGCGCAGCCTGCGGCGGGACCAGTCCATCGGGCAGCACGCCGGCTGCCGCCAGCCCAGCGGGTGGGCGTATCCGTAGCAGCGTCGGCGTCCTGGTCGAAATAGTCGTTGCTGTAATGCGTCATCAACTGGGTGGCGGTGATGGCGATCTGGCACCACAGCGCGACTGTCCAGTCAACCGGCGCGCCCAGGAACAGCGCAATTGCGATGCCCAGACCGTTGAAGACAAATCCGCCCAGCAGATGCAGCGGCCGCCCAAGACGCAGGAAATAGACCGTTCGCTGACTTACCGACGGACGGGCCGGCGGCTGAGTTGGTAAACTCACGTCAGACGATCCCCCGCGTCACCTGATAGACGCTCAAAACGATGTACTGGGCGTAGAAAAGCCCCCACAGAAACATGTAGAAGCGGGCGATGGAGGCCTTCTGGCTGGGATCGACGCGCCGCTGGCGTTCCAGAACAACCCCAGGGCCACGCCCTGCGCCACCAGCAACAGCACGCCGTCAGGCTGCGGCAGACGGGAGATGGCAACAACCATCACGCCGGCGTAGCCGAGCCGTCAGGATGATCCGCCCCAGGTCGAAGGCACGTTGCGGCCCCAGCTTGACGGTGAAGGTCTCGATCCCGTGGGCGCGGTCGCCCATCAGATCGGGGATGTCCTTGTAGATGGCGATCACCAGCCCGAAGCCGAAGAAGAAGGCCGCCATCACCGCCAGCGTGGCGGGAGAGAAGGCTGCCAGGCCGCCGAAGACATCGTTGTAGTGCAGCGCCACGCCGACGTTGGCGATCACTCCGCGTGCCAGCGCGATGCTGATGGCCGCCCACAACGAGTAGCGCTTCAGGCGCAGCGGCGGCACGGAGTAGGCCGTGCCGATCACCATGATGATAACCACAGTAGCCAGCAGAAATGCGCGCCGGCCGCATCCACGCCCGACCAGCGCCACGACCGCGGTCAGCGCCACGATGATCCAGCCGTCGCGCATCGACATCTCCTGAGACGCCAGCGGCAGCCGCGGCTTGTTGATGCGGTCGATCTCAACATCGGTGATCTGGTTCAGGCCGACGATGTAGATGTTGAGCGCCAGGCAGGTGACCAGGGTCAGCAACACCGGCCCCAGGCTGGCGAGCGACATCACCTGGCTGCCGCCCGCGATCAGGAACAACGACACCACCTGGATCGTGGTGGCAATGATCGTATGAGGCCGGCTGAACCGCGCAAGCGCCGATAGCATAGGTGACACTCCCGAGTCAGGCCAGTACGGGCCGACTCTCGCCTCCAGAAAGACGTTCAACGCGAAAGATGGTTTGGACAGCACGCAGCCGCGCAACTGCCCCCAGTCAGGGACGAAACACGCCAATGAACTCGTATGCCGTGATTATCGCACAAGCTCCCCGTTTCCGCTAGTCTTTTGTTCCCCAGGCTTGCCCTCTATCCTAGGTCCGCCTCTTCCAACACGCATACTGGTCTGGCCGGTCCTCGACCAAGCCAGTGTGCGTGTTGGCTACCCACCGCTGGCTCGATCAGAGACCGGCCGGAGCAGTGGAACAGCATAGCAGCAAAGCAGCAGCGGCTACCAGCCAAATAAGCGCGCTAGTCAGCCTCACCGAAAGCCGCCAGCACGTCAGCCAGTGTCACGCCGTCCAGACTTTCGAAGCGAACGTGCGCCTGATCAGTTTGTTCGAACGGTCCCACACCCACCGTCCACATTCCCGCGACCTGCGCGGCGCGGATGCCCACCGCGGCATCTTCGATCACAAGACAGCGGTCAGGCACGGTATCGAGCTGTCTTGCAACCTCAAGAAATAGATCAGGCGCCGGCTTGCTGGGCAGATCACGATTCCCGTCCACCACGACATCGAAGCAGTCGCGAATCGCGGTGCGTCGCAACACCGCCTCGGCATTACGACTGGCCGATCCGACAGCCAGCCACAGCCCTGCGGTCGCTGCTTCCTCAATCAACGGTACGACACCCGGCAGCAGCGCGCTGGCATCCATCCCTTCCAGCAGTTGCAGGTAGACCTCATTCTTGCGCGCCATGATATCCGCGCACTCGAACTCGGAGAGCTCGCAACCGTTCTCCGCCAGGATGATCTCCAGCGACGCCCGGCGCGACCGGCTGCGCAGCCGGTCGTTCAGCGCGCGGTCAACCAGCAGACCGTACTCAGGTGTGACCTGGAGCCACGACTGATAGTGCAGGTTCGACGTGTCGGCAATTACGCCGTCAAGATCGAAGATAAGTGCTGTGAGTTCGCATCGCGTGTATCACACGTCGAAATAGAGTTGCATCTCGTACGGATGCGGGCGGTTGCGCACCGGGTAGTATTCCACCTCACGCTTGTGGGCGATCCACTGTTCCAGCATCTCCTCTGCGAACACGTCGCCAACCAGCAAGAATTCATGATCTGCTTCCAGCGCCGCCAGCGCCTCGTACAGCGAGCCGGGCAGATGTTTGATCGCGCCGCGCTGGTCGCTGCTCCAGGCGAAGATGTCAGCGTCGATGGGACCGAAGCCGGCCGCGGTCGGGTCGATCTGCTGGCGGATGCCGTCCAGTCCGGCCAAAAGCTGCGCCGCCAGCGCCAGATACGGGTTACAGGTCGCGTCGGGCGGGCGAAACTCCATGCGCGCGGTCTCCGGCTGGTCGGCGTACTTGGGAATGCGCACCGCAGCGCTGCGGTTGCCCAGCGAGAAGAAGGCGTTGACCGGCGCTTCGTAGCCGGGCACCAGGCGACGATAGGAATTGGTGCTGGGGTTGGTCAGCGCCAGCAGCGCCGGTCCGTGCGCCAGCAGCCCGCCGATGTACCACAGGGCAAGTTGGCTCATGCAGCCGTAGCCAGCTAGCGTCGTAGAAGACGTTCTGACCGGCCTTGCGCAACATCTGGTGGAAATGCATGCCGCTGCCCGCCTCGCCGAAGAGCGGCTTGGGCATGAAGGTGACCGTCTTGCCATGGCTGTGAGCGGTCATCTTGCTGACATACTTGACCCACATCGTCATGTCGCCGGCTGCCAGCAGACCCACCAGCGGCGTCTCGATCTCGCACTGGCCCGGCCCGCCGACCTCGTGGTGGTGATACTTCACCTCGACGCCCAGCGCCTCCAGGTGAATTGACATCTCGGCGCGCAGGTTGTAGAGCTGGTCCTTGGGTGGTATGGCGTGGTAGCCGCCGTGCAGCGGGATGTAGTGGCCATGGCCGCCCTGCGGGCTGTTCCAGTCGGCCTCCTGCAACTCGAGGCGGTAGCCGGCGCGGTTGACCTGGTTCTCCCAAGCCACCTCGTCAAAGACGTAGAACTCGAACTCCGGCCCCCAGTGGCTCTCGTCAGCAATGCCGGTCTCGGCCAGGAACTGCTCGGCGCGGCGGGCGATGTTGCGCGGATCGTTGGGAAAGACGGCCAGCGTGCCGGCCTCGTGGGTATTGCAGATGAAGCTGAGGGTCGGCGCATCCCAGAACGGGTCCATGACGCCGGTTGCCAGGTCGGGGATCAGCACCATGTCGCCCGACTTGACGCTCTTCAGGCCAACCGACGAGCCGTCGAAGCCGATCCCCTGGGTCATCAGCGACTGCTTGAACTGGCTGGCCGGAATCGTCAGGTGGTGCCACCGCCCCCACAGGTCACAGAACTTGAGGTCGACCATCTGCACGCCCGACTGGGCAACGTAGCCGCAGCGCGTCGTCAAAGGTTTGGAACATCGTTGTTCTCCTGAACGCATTCGGATTGCAGGTCGCTTCTGTTTGCATGCAAAGCACGCGTCCCTAGGAGCAACCGACACACAGCGCCATTGTAATGCTTCAGTGCAAAGGGGACAAGGAAAACCGTGCGCGAAATCGTCAGAAGGACCGACAGTGGGTCGGCCCTTCTGACAGCCCGGCACGCCAGGCTGGACTATGGCAAGAATGTGCGCCGTGCGATCCTAGGCAAAGAGCTTCACGATCGCGAATCTTTTGGGATCCGCATAGTCTTCAAGCCCACCAGGGCTCTTCTCCCGCGGCTCGCGGCGGCTTGGCCAGAACGAATTCTTTCTTGGCCTTCTTGGCATCTTGCTGAGCTACTCTGAAATGGTAGTGGTCAAAAATCGTCAATGCCTCGACCATGTACGAAACTGCAACGCGGCGGTCGCGAATCAGAAGCAGGTTTTCCCCGTTCTTGATGTCGGCAGACGAAGAGAAATTGTACGACCCGAGATAAACCCGGGCGGTTGGCTTGTCGAAGTCGATGACGACAAATTTGTGATGCAGACGAATACCGCCGCCGCCGGTTGGCTCCTTCGAGAACGGCGGCGGTACCTTCTTGGTCAGTGCAGAGGGAAAGACGGGTG
Organism: uncultured Chloroflexia bacterium; assembly: GCA_963707275.1. GTDB lineage: Bacteria > Chloroflexota > Anaerolineae > JAAEKA01 > JAAEKA01 > JACKBK01. The sequence goes on along the minus strand of CAVPPH010000006.1, from coordinate 406,793 downwards.
ACACATTGCCGCCCGGCTTCTGCAGATCAAGGCCGCCGACTTTGCGATCCGAAATGCCGTAGACGAATAGATCGTCGTTTTCTGACACCTTCTGGATCGCGTCCAGAATAGGCCCTGGCGTCTGGTAGAGAAACGCCAGCGAATAGAAGAGACTTGAGCTGGTATTGTTGCCAATGTCGTCGGCGATATGATCCAGACCCGCGTTCGACGAGCTGTGAGGAGAAAACGTCACTTGCCCGTCGATCCCGTCCAATTGAAGATCAATCCACTCCGTAGACGGCCCGTCACCGAAAGTCTTCGGCGCCTGCGTCCAGTAGTACTCAAACGCCGTCCTGGAAAGGCTTGATGGCGTTTTCCCCATGCATAGTCAGGACATTGTTGGACTGCACGTAAAGACCACGCCAGCTAAAGTTGGTCGATCCGCACACCACCGATCTTTACCGTTGGGCCGTCAGACCACGATGGTTTTGTTGTGCTGGAGGCCCAACATGTGCTGCCGCAACACGTTGTCTCTGCCGGCTGTGGCCACCAGGCGCGTCTCCGCCTGGTCCTCGGCAGAACCCGTTACGGCCATGGCTGCCGCTATCGTCGATGATTATCTTCAGACGCTGTCCGAGTTTCTCCAGGCGTGCTCACTAATCTGCGGGCTCATTGAGATCGTATGCCACCATACGGACCTGCGCCTCTGTGTCGGCAATCGCCTTGTCGAGCACATCAAGGATCAACACGCCGCGCATCAAAGCCCATCCATGCCAGAGCCTCCTCGGTCTTCGGGTGGGTGGGAACAAAACTCAAGTCCGTCGTTCGCCTTTGCCGGCAACAGTGTCGAAATGTCGCCTGCCGACTCGTATCGATCCACGAATGCCTGCGACGACACGAAACCGCGGGTGAAGCTGACATTGAGCAGCCCGGGATAGATCTCGCGACTACAACTCAACTGAGACTTCCTGGGACTCGCCGTAGCTCAGTTTGTCCGCGTCATCCATGAAGACAGGGGTGACCCGGTAGATCAAATTCGCCGGCAAGCTCGGCATCGTACGGGAAATGCACCCAGCGGAATTTCTGGATCGGCGAGAGCCTGGTCGACAGCGCTTTCGGGTCGAGGTCGCCTTCGGCAGTTGGTGAAGCCCAGACGGTTCGACAACGGCGAAGAACTGTGTCGCCGTTGGGTGGCTTGTACTCGATGGCGAAGCCGACAAAGTCGTTGGGCGGCTTGCCCTCCTTCCAGTTCATTGCCAATCAGAACCATACCATCGCCGCGATGAAGCTTCAGCGTGAACAACGCCGAGGCATTCTGGCCAGTGATCTCAAATCCGTCAGTCATTGTGCACCTCAAGAAAGCAGATCAGAACGTAGGTACTGCGTTGACGTCGCTTGCCGGCCTTGCAGCGCAGACAGCATTCCCACGATGAAAGCACTCCCTACTCGTATCGGCCGATGCGCAGCTCTACCGGCGCGCCGGGTCGCGGTCGCACAGCAGCAGGATCTCGGCGCCAGCGTGCGCCATGGCCAGCTCGCCGCCAGCCTCGCAGCGCCAGCCAAAGATCGGCGACTGATGGCTCCAGCCAGCCTCCGCAAGGGTGCCAAATCCATTGCTCGACGGTGGCCGAGTCTGCGCTCTTGTAGGACACCGGCTGCGACGGCGTCATCACGCCGGCGATGGAAAAGGTCTCCGTCAGGAGCAGCGGATTACCTGGTCCCGGATGCACGAGATGCATGACGCCGTCGAGCGTTGCAACGGCCATTGGCCCTCCGGTCTGATACGGGCGCAGTCTGAGGTTGGCGCTGCCCGATTGCGTCGGGTCTTGACGAGAAATGCGCCACCGGGAACGCGCTGGGCGACCAGGCGTCGATGGTGGTATTGTCCTGCGGGCCGCCATACTTGTGCGGCAGCACCGTGACGAGATTGTAGACCCCGGTGTTGTACGAGACCATGTTCATGGTCTGCGCATCGGGCGCTGTCACGATCAGATACAGCGAGCTGCCAAGTGTGCCCGAGCGCGATGTCGCCGTCCGGGAGACATCTGCGCTGCCGACACTGGCACCGGCGGCGCCCATTCGCCGTCGCGGCGCACCCGAGAAGTTACATTGCCGGACGAATCCACGAACACCAGCATCAGCGCCAACTCGTGGTCGAACGATGCCAGGGCAAATCCGCCAACGTTGCCATCCGCGAGCGGCTCCGGCGTCTGCGACCAGCCGTCTTGCAGATCATAGGTGAGACATTGGAGCATCCCTGACCCCGAGCGCGCCACCAACACCAACTCGGTGAAGGTCGAAGCCAGCGCCGCGCCACCTGATCCGTCGATCGGCAACTCGTCTTCGTCCGACCATTGTCCGGCCGTCTGGCGGCCCGAAGCGCTGGCCGTTCGGGTACGCACGCGCATGGCGCCGTCCGTTGCCACGTAACCGGCAAAGAGCGCGCCGGCGAATCCCGCCGCGCACAACCCGCCGGATGCGCCCTTTTTGGCCGTCGAGCGGCGTCGAATACGGGTTGCTCCACTGGAATCGGCGTCCCCAGAGGAACTGAAACCAGTTGGCGCCCGCATCGTTCTTGCCAAGGTGGCCAAGGCCGAAGTTCACCTCAATTGTCCGCAGCAGGCTGTAATGATTGTAGCCTTCCTCTTCGAAGCCGGGTTCGATGCCGTCGCCAAGGAGCACAGTGTAGATCTGATTGGGGCCGTCGTAGGCCGAGGCCAGGTCCGGCTGGTAATCCCTCTCGAAATCAGATTCGTCGAACGTGACCACCACCAGGGTACGCGGCGGCAGATGCGAACCAGGCCCAGGAAAGCGCAGCCGCGCAAAGAAGTCCTCGAGCCAGACGCGCCAGTTGGTCGACCAGTTCCGGCGCTCGGGGCTTGGACTCCTGGCGTCGTCCCGTTGAGCCAATGGCCGTCGTTCCACACATTGGGCGAGAACCAGGCGTATTCGGGAAACTCCCCGTTGAGCAAGTCCGAGAAGAACGCAGCCTCGCTCTCGACGCGCCGCCAGCGCGCCTCGTTGCGCACGATCGTGGAGAAGGACGCGAAGGGGTTGTGCTTGACGTGATAGGGGTGGGCGTCCTGCGGCGTGAATTGCGGAGTCCAGGGCGTGGCTTGCGGGATATAGCTGTCCATGTACGCTTTCCACTGCAGCCTGCCGGGCGCTTCCTCGATGAGATCGACAATGGTCCGCTCGTCGATGAGCGGCACCGGGTCGTCGGTGGTGACGTTGCACAGCGCACCAGCGATCGAGGCGATGTAGTTCGTCTGCGACGGGTGCATCACGCCGAAAAAGTTCCCGAGCTGGATTCCCTGCCGCGCCAGCTGCCGCATGTAGGGATTCGCGATCACATAGCTGCGGTACTGGTTCTCGAACATGATGACCAGGACATGGTCGAACGCCCGCCGCGTCGGCGCACCCCCTGCGACTTTACGTAGTTCGCTCCCGGTTGATCTTGCCATTACTTCCTCTCGTTCGTCGTATAGGGCAAACACGTCAGAACCAGACGTTCAACTCGAACGGATGCCTGTCGAACACGCCAAGCACGTTTAACCGGTTCAGCAGATAGAGAAGCCCTGAGGATACGTCCTATCGCTTAACCAAGGTCGCCACTGAGATATGCGGCCATTTCACACCGAGAAAATCGAAGATGACCGTTTGTGTATATTGTAGCTGCAAGAACTGGCGTCCATCCCGACTCTGGATGGTCTCAACCCAAAAGATTGCAGAGAAGCTGTTGGCGTTGGGATTGGCATCCACAAAGGGAATGTTGGCGATGTTGCCGATCTTGTTGGGGCTTCCTGGAGGCGCAAGCGGAGTGCCATTGATGCCGCCGACCGGCGCCGCACTGACAGTCAAAGTCATCGTCTTGACGATCTTTTGACGCTTGATAGCGTTTGTCAGGACTTCGTTCGGATTGGCTATCGCGCTAGCTGGAATCCTGGCGGGCGGGTGAGCGGAAGTCAACGGGGCGAGATACGCCGCATCGGTTTCGTTGATGCGAGCGCCTGTCTGAGGGTCGAGTTTGAACGGCGTTGAATCCGCGGCGCCAATCGTTGGCCCTTCGTCAGCAGTTAAAAAGTCACCCTGCGCCAGCAAGGCGTCACCATGAGGAATGGTGCTCAGGCGCGCAACAGTCGCCGGAGCAGGTGGGAACTCTGTGGCCGGCAAGCTGAGCCACAGCCCCGGCTCCAGGTGGATACCCTCGCTCGTATTGGCGTCGCTGACCTGTTGCAGATACTGCAGGCCAAGAAAGAAGATGTCACCTTGACCGGAGCCCCGATTGGGGATGGGCCCGCCGATCGGGGTGAAAGTCAGCGTCTCCTGCGTCGCGTTGAGCATCAGACGGAAGGGCTTGTTGTTCTGCTTGTCGGGCAGTAAAACCAGATTGAAGCCCTTGCCTATCCAGGTGCCGGGAAGATCTGCCAGAGGCCCAAGCTGCGCTTGTGTGGTGCTGACCGGCCGCTGGCGCGAAGCAATACAGGTCGACTGGTCATAAGTCTCTCCTCCACAAACGGTCGCTGATTGACAGACCCATCCCGGCGTTGGAGAGGCGGCTAAGGTTTGCCAAAGTAGTTCCAGGCTTCCGGCGCTTCGTGCGTGGTGAATATCTTCTGATATTCCGGATCGTAGATATCGATGAACACATAGGTTCCGGAAGTGACCCAATCGCCTGGGTTGAAATGAATTGGTCCTGAAGGGTCAGAAGGACCAAGCCCTCTCTTTCTCTTGATGGACAGCGACTGTATGAATACCCTGCCCCAGCCCAGCCACTTGTCATCATCTGTGTTTTCGAACATGTATACCCTGACAGGGTCCAGTTGAAATGCCCTGGCGACAGGCTTGTTCCTGAAGCGGAAGACCTTCCCCGCCACATCTGCCAGGGTGATCGGGTTCTGCTGGTGACGTTCGATATTGAGCAGATCAGACGGAAATCCCTGGGCCTTGGTCAAAAGCAACGTATCATTGATTTCATAGGAGCATCCCATGGTTATACCTCCTCGGCTGAATTCACAGCCGAAATCGTTGGCTGGATTGGATCAATCTGTCGCTGTGGTGTCGCAAGCCCGTGACACGTCATTCATGTCGTAGCTAGCGGGCACCGATGGGGAATAGTCTCTCCAACGCTTCAAAACCGTGCCTGTAGAAGTCGCTGATGGCGTCGGTCGGGTGCTTGAACGTACTCTCCCACTGAACGATGCACGTCCTGTCAAGGTCTCCAGAGAATACTCGGAGAGAAGCCTTGTAATCCTTCACTTCCTCGCCCCACTGGCCCGCATGCCACTTGTAACGGTAGTGGAAGTCCTCGTTGTCCATCGAGACGAGTTCTTCCGTGGTCGTTGGTAGTCCGGGGAAGGTCAGGATCCTTCGCAACTGCCTGGTTTGCGTCTGCTCCGGCGGGACTTCCGTCTTCACGATGTCGGGGTGCCACTCGTGGATGGTGTAGAAGCCTCCGATAACATCCCATACCGCAGCAGCAGGCGTCCTCAGTTCGACAGTCCGAACGACGTGCCAGTGTCTGTAACGAGTCGGTGCCTTTGTCTTTTGGGCCATGAACGCACTCCAAGTTCTGATTGTAGCGGGTCAGAGCAGCCGGAAACAGGGACCGTAGTTCCCGCGCCCATCTCCGATCTCGATTCTCATCAAAGCCTGGGCCTGCTGAGACAGCCCGAACATCGTCTCGATGGCGTGGACCAGCGCCGCCTGGTCGCCGTGCTCCCAGACCGACTGCAGCCGATTCAGCAACTGGGTAAACGTCTGATCGAAGCTGTTGAGCATCGTCCACACGTCGGGCGGAACATCCTCCTGCAAGTATCCGCCTTTCGGAACGACCGCCATCGGCCAGACCTCAGGAAACTCCAGCGGCTCACCTTCGAAGAGCGCCTGGTGCTTCGCATCGACGCCGCTGTATCGTCTGCCGGCCTTGACCTCGAGGAAGCGGTAGTAATGTGCCAACTCGTGGGTGCGCTCGACCTCCGGGGAAGCCTCCGAACCTTCCCCCTGGTCCATGATGAGGGCAATGGCGGCTTCCACTGCGGGAAGGTCTGCCATCACCATGTACGCCAGTGGACCGGAGACCTGCCGGTCGGTGGAAAGCTCCGGCTGCAAGGTCTGAAAAGCGTCCAGAACTGCCCGATAGAACGCGCCGATCGTTTTGAAGCCCTTGTCTTCCTCCGGCGTTTTGGGGCGTCTGCCCACCGAAGGGGCTTCGATCGCGATGAACACATCCAACGAGCCGGGATAATCCTTTGTCCCCTCGTCGAACACGGTCAGTGCCGACAGCGCCACCGTAAGCTCGGGGTGCACCCCGCCAGGAATCTTCCCTGGATAGCTTGGCACCATCTTGGGATCGTTGATCTGCGGGACGCAACCCAGAGCAGTGAGCATGTTGCAGGCAAGCGCCATATGCAACATCTCTTCTTGCACCACATTGCGGATCGACGCCGCCACCGGGTGCATCGGGTCCTTGATCGACCAGAGGGCAGAAAGGTAAGGCGGTATGGTCGAGAACTCGACTGAGACCGCCGACTGGAGCGCTTGCTCGAGCCATTCCCGATTGCGCTGCCTTTTGCGGCGCGTCATCAGCAGGTCTATGCGCTCCAGATGGTGCATGTCTGCCAGCAATTCGTTGAATGTTTTCGTGTTCATGATGTTTGCGAGAGAAGGTGGTCGGTCAGCTTCAGCGTGACTGCGACGAGGGTCAGAGTTGGATTGACCGCGGCGCACGTGGGATGCACCGCGTTGGAGCAGATATACAGGTTGTCGGTGCCAAAGACTTTCAGGTCAGCATCCACGACGCCTTCGGTTGGGTCCTTGCCCATTCGGCAGGTCGACGAAGTGTGATGCCCGTCCTGTTTGCCGATCTTCCTGTCTACTTCTGGCCCATCATCAAACGCAGTCGTAACCACGGGTGTGTGATCGACTTTGTAACCCATCTTGACGATGACGGCCTCCATCAGGGCGAGATTATTGCGGCGCGCGCCTGGAAGTCGGCCGCCTCGGTAAAGTCGATCTTGGTGCGCGGCAGGCCAAAACGCGTGGTTCCCTCGCCGACGCTGAAGCGATTGTTGTACTGTCCCATTTCCTCCATAAAAGCCGACAACTGGACCCGCCGCGGCCCGGTCACAATCGCATCGATCTCGGCCCGGTTCTTGCCCTCGATCATGTGCTGGGCGATATCCACGTTGGGGAGCCCCGCAAACTTCATCAGGAAGATCTTCCCGTTCTGCTGATTCTCTTCGGTGTCGTAGGAGCGCGACATCAGCGACGGGAAGTCGTATTCCTGAATCCAGCGCTCCTCGTTCTGGTCCTTGGTTCCTGAAACGGACAGGAAAGGATGCGAGATCGCATAGCGCCCGACAAGGTCGTACTCGGGGTCGTTGCCGATGCCGTGTTCCCAGTAGGGGCTGGTCGACATCATCAGCAGCTTGGGCGCTTCATAGGCGCCCGAACAGACGATGATCCGGTCGCCGCTGGCTGTCGCAGTCTCTCCGGTGCGGGGATCGATGTACTCCACCTGGTGTATGCGGCGCTTGGACTCGGCGACCAGCCGCGTCACCGGCGCCGACCCGATGAATTTCAGGTGAGTGTATTTCGGCTCGCTGAGCAGGTCATCCAGCACATACGACCCGGAGAAGCGCGCCCCAAAGGGACAGTACTTGCATGTCCCGGTTGCCATGCACTTGCGGTAGCGGGCGATGGGCATGTGCCCCGGCGTCATTCCCAGCTCCCGGAACGCCCGGACCATCTCGCCATCCGACTCGGTCCACGGATAGGGCGGCAGAGGATAGGGCTTGCTGCGCCACGGGTCGTTGTCGTCGCCGCACACCGACAGATACTCGTCTGCGCGGCAGTAGTAAGGCTCCAGCGTGTCGTAGTCGTACGGCCAGTCGCCACCCCGCCCTGTGTTGGTCTTCAGGTAGAAGTCCTCAGGCTTGAAGCGCATGGACCAGCCGCCCCAATGCACGGTGGAACCGCCGTACATCATGGTTCGCGAACCATTCGAGTGCCAGGCCGTGCCGCCGACGGACGGATTGTCGCCGTCGCGGTCCTCGCACGAGTCGTAGGCCTTTTGTTTGTAGAGGACATAGTCCCACCAGTAGCGCCGATCCTTCATAGGTATCTGGGGTCCGGCCTCCAGCATGAGAATCGAAGTTCTCCGGGTGCGCCTCCAGCAGCTTGGTCGCGACCGTCGAGCCGGCGACGCCCGATCCGATGATAATGTAGGCGTAGTCGTTGCTCATTGCGAGGGCTCCTCGTAGGCGCGAACGGGCTTGATCCGGTTGAAACGTGAGCCGGCGATGAACCCGTTGTAGTTGACGATGTTCTCCGGGAGGATTTCCGGCAGATGCGGCCGGATGAAGTTCTTGAATCCGCCGGCCACGACCTGGACGCGGATGAACTCATCGACCACGAAGTACTTGGCATGGGCCAGGCGCGTGTCCAGCGGGTAGTTGCCCCTGTGGTCGACCGGTATGCCGTTGGCGAGGAAGAGCCTCTCGAACGCGTCGGCCTCGCCGTACATGGCGATGAGTTCTTCGACCACCTCGAGCGCGTTGACGTATTCGGCCACGTAGCTCGGCCTGACCAGGGTCTTCTCGGCCACAAACTCCAGCCAGGAACTCTTCAAGACCCGCCGAGTCGTGGTACGGTGTTCTTCCATGTCCTGCCGATGGCGGCAAAGATGCGCCACAGGCCGTCGATCTCGCCGCGGGTCAACTCGCGCGGCTCTGCGAGCAGCAGTTGGCTGGCGAGCTGCTGCCCGCATACCGGGCCGCCGATCATGGTTGTTGTCATTTGCGCCTCCGCTCTGTAAGCTTCCAACGTTGAGGGATCTGTTGGGTGCAATTTGACGATGGTAGCGGCGCCAGGCCAGCCTACCAAGCATTCACCTTACACCCACACACCGTGTTGCACTAGACAAGAATTTGTAAGATATCACGCCAGTTTCGCTACAATTTCTTGTAAGCCGGCAGTAGCCCGCGGCCGGCAGGCAATGGCCTGCCTTCGCTGTTACCGGCCACCATCAGCCAGCCTCCATGAACTCCTTCAGCGCCTGACAGTTATCGACCAACGCGCCTTCCATCAGGGCTGCGGCTTCGCTCTCCGGGATGCCGTCGGGCTCGAAGGTTGCCGACCACGTCAGCTCAGCCCGGTGCGGCCCCAGGTCACGCAGCGTCATGGTTGTCAGACAATCGCAAAAAGGCGTGTCGGTCAGCAGCGCGTAGCTCAGCCGCCAGGCTGCCGCGTCCAACATTTCCAGGCGCTCGACGATTGTGCTGTTGTCAACGTTGGTCAACGTCCGCCGCGCACCGACGCCCTGTCCCTCCGCCGACGAGTCGATGACCCCGACGAGATACTGTCCGGCCGCGCCGAAGTCGCTGATCACCTGCCAGATGGCGTCAGCCGGCGCATGGATCGTGATCTTGCTCAAGGCCTGGGTCATTTCAAAGCCATAACATCAACACAAGGAGGACAAGTGGCGGTTCGAAAGAAGTGAAGTATCTCGCAGCACATGATCACGAGATCCTTCGTTAGCGTATCGAGACCACTGAAATGGCAGCAGTGCCGACTTTCAAGGCCTCTGCGTCTGACAAACCCACGTCGGAACCGGAACTTCAGAGCTGGGTGTCACTTCCGCCATTCCCACCCAGGATGTTCCCTCACCTACCTCTACTCGTCCGAGCGCCTTTCCCGATATGACGTGGATGATCTGGTACTCGCGGCGGGACGAGTCACCGCTCGCATTGGCTGGGATCAATGTCCACGCAAGCGGGCTGCTTTCGGGGGGGAACTTTAGCTGCGGGTCCGCGAAATCCAAACATAAGGCGAACCAATGCCCGCCCACAAGTTTGCCTCCAAGCGCCAGGCGCGGCACCGGGTGAGCGTCGCTTGCCACTAAGGATAGGCCCATGTGAATGCGAGTCTGATCACCAGATTGCAATTGTCCGAGGTACTCGGTCAACTGGCTAGTAGTCCACTGCCGGGCGGCGTACTGCGCGGCGTCGGCGTACTCAATAATCCAGTAGACCGGCAATCCCTCTCCATTAGTCTTGCCGGCGTACTCCAGAACCCAGCCCAATCCGTTCGGCAGCGGGTTTATCAACAAGTTTAGCGGGGCGAGCACCATTGGCACATTGGGTATGCCTGTCCACTCTCTTCTGGAATCCGATAGTGCGAAGGGACTCAGGACGCCGGCGTCTGGCTCCAGCCTCGAGATCGTGAACGGGTTGCCCTCCATGTCCGGATAGACGAAGCCGCTTGGTGGCGTCGCACCCCCCCATTGCGCTTTCAGTCCTTCATCCCAGACGCTCTTGACATCCCTGTAAAGCTCAGCGTCTTCAAGCTCTTTGAGCCGCTCAACGATACTTACCACGCTGTCGCGCTTGATGACAGCCCAACTGTTCGGGTCCTTGGTGGTGCTCGCCCAATCAGCCGGGGCGCTCGCCAGGGTAATATCACCCCCTACAGCGGTAAAGGAGACAGACTCCTGGATGCTCTGCGCGTCTACCTTCACGCCGTCAGCGTCCTCAAAGCTTGCCGAAGCTCCAGCAGTGACGCCTTTGAACTTCGCGTCGACAGCCGTGTTGACAATAGTCGTCACCATGATTTCACTCAGAGTGGCTTTCGCCTCGCGCTTACTCTGGAAATAGAGTTGGCCGCCCAGTTCGACGTGTGAGGGTACAACGTGACCGTAATCATTGAACACATTACGGAGCGCATCGAATCGTTCCTTCTCGCTCGCTGCCATTGCCTTCCTGATGTCCTCGACCAGGCGCTCGGATACGACGGTGCATTTCGAGATATCCAGCGTCGCATACATATAGCGCCAGACTCCCGTCATGAAAAGACTCTTCCGCGCCATACTGCTGGCCTGCGTCTCATTCCGTTCAGCGCTGGCTGCGCCGCCTACGAAGGGTGCGCTTACACTTAGCGCCCCCTTAGTGAGCCGGTTGTGGACGAGATTGCTCAACTGCGATGTGTAGCACATGGAGCTTGCGGCGGCACCCTCGGCTCTAGCGTCAACGAAATCCTCGGCAGTATTCACCAGCCAGTCCAGGGCCGGCTTCATCGCCAGAGCGTCCTCGTCCCCGGTAGACGCGAGGGCTTTGTCAAGGTGAATCCCGTACGTGAGGCGAGTGCGCTTGGCGAGCACCATCCATTCGCTGGGCGTGAGGTCCATGGCATTCCTGGGCGTGCCCCCGCTTGGCCTTGTCTGCAGCTCCGTAGGAATACGGAAAGTGATGTCCTCGATTATTACCGAATTCTGACTGAGATCCACCTTCGTTCCCTCAGGTAGCTTGGGCGCCTGGACAGAGTCCGGTGTGGTGGGTGGTGTGGATTTCTCTGAATCGGCCTTCCACAGCTTGACCGCACGCGCCACCTCCCCGTCTGGCGTGTCAGGCGCAGCCTTGCGGATCTGCTTCTCGACTGTCGCTTGATCTTCACCGAGATCTGAGAGCTCGCGATAGCCCGACGCGTACAGTCTCTTGGCCAACGTCGTGAGGTTCTCGGTCGCCAACGCTGTTGTGAGCAGCGATTTCGACTCTGCTTGGTCACCCGCATCAGTTGAGGCGACGCCCTCGGGTGTTGTCATTGGTACCTCCATGTGGTGGCCGGAGTGAGGTGGTCTTTGATGTCTTTGAATGTGTTTGCCATCAGAATCTCCTTTGTGCGCGCTTACCGCAGATTGTATCAGTCGGCTAGTAGTAGCTGGCGTAGCCGGGTGTTGAATTACATCCGAAGGCCGCAGTAGCATTGCGAAATTGCCTTCACGGCTTTCAAGCGCCTCAGGCCGAAACCCTCGATACTTCCACCCTTGCAGTATATGCCTGTTCCCTGCCTAACACTAGACACAAATCAATCTGCTTCTGGCTCAGGTTCGCTACAATAATCTGTAGCCGGGGAGGTCAAACAGGAGGATCGTCCAGCGTGGCCCACCCTTGGCGCAAGGCGTAGAGGGCCGCCTGGGTGCGGTTGGTGACGTGCAGCTTCTCATAGATGGTGCGCAGCCGGTTGGCCACGGTGTAGACCGAGTAGTGGAGCGCCTGCGCGATGCTCTGGTTGTCCACGCCCTGAGCCACCAGACGCAGGACCGCCATCTCGCTCTCCGTCAGTGGCTCGACTTGCGGCGTTTGCGGCGGCGGGTTCAGGTGAAGCTCGCTCAACACGCGGGCGGCGATCACGGGGTCGATCAGGTAGTCGCCCCAACTCACCGCCTCGATAGCCGCGATCAGTTCCCCGGCATCCACAGTTTTGAGCAGATAGCCGCGCGCGCCGGCCCGAATGGCGTCGAGCATGTACTGCTCTTCGCGATACATGGTCAGGGCGATGATGCAAATGGATGGATTCTCGTGCATGATCTGGCGGATGGCCTGCACGCCGTCTACGTCGGGCATGACGATGTCCATCAAGATCAGGTCCGGCTGTGCCGTGCGCGCAAGTTCCACTGCCTGAGCGCCGTTTTCGGCTTCGGCAACCACAATGAAGCCGCCCAGACCTTCACAAAGCTGGCGCAAGCCCTGGCGCACCAGCGTGTGGTCATCGGCCAGCAGGATTCTAATCGGCGGCATGATTGGCTCCTTGAGGGACCGGCGGCAAGGTGATCATCAGCTCTGTGCCCTGGCCGGGCGCGCTGTGAATGTCCAGCGTTCCGCCACGATCCACGATGCGCTCGCGCATCTGGCGCAGCCCGAAATGGCCGGCGTGATAGATCGGTCCGATCTGGCTGGGATCAAAGCCGCAGCCGTCATCTCGCAGTGAGACTGTAACCCCGCCGGCAGCATCCACCGCGACGCCCACCAGCACCGAACTGGCGCCGGCATGCTGGCCAATGTTGTTCAGTCCCTGCTGGATGACGCGGAAGATCGGCAACTCGTAGCTCGCCGGCAAGGCGTCCTGTGGCCCTGTCACCTCCAGCCAGGCCGTCAACTGATGCTGATCGCCGAAATCGGTCACCAGTTGCGCCAGCGCCGGGAAGAAACCTGTCGCGTCCAGGTCCACCGGACGCAAGGCAAAAATGGCGCGACGCAGATCGGTGATAGCGTCAAGAAGCACCGTCTGCAATTCGGCCAGCGCGGCCTGCATGTTTGGGGGAGTTGCATCCGTCGAGCCTAACCAGAGCGCCGATTTGAAGCGCAATCCGGCCAGGTTCTGCGCCACGCCGTCGTGGATCTCATGCGCGATGCGGCGGCGCTCGGCGTCGATGGCTTCGGCCTCTGTGCGACGCTGTTGGCTGGCACTGATGTCTTCAACGGTGACGATCATTTGGCCGGTATCGGTCGGGTCAGGTGCGGCGATCACGCGCACGGGAAAGCACGTACCGTCGCGATGGCGACTGGTAGTTTCGACCGTTACTGTTTGCCTTTGCTGGACCCGCTGCACCAGGGTCAGGATGGCCGCCTCGGCATCTTGAGGCACCAGATGAGTGGCTTGCATCCCCATGAGTTCAGCAGCCGTGTAACCATAGACCAGTTCTGCCCGCCGGTTGACCTCCAGGATAGTCACAGGAGACGCGGTCAGATCGATGACGAAGATGCAGATGGGCGCGTGCTCAAAGAGATGGCGGTAGCGTTGCCCACCGGTCTGGCGGGCGCTTTCAGATTGATTGGTTGCCATGATGTGTACGCACTCCCTGACCCAACACCGTATCTCGTGCCCTATGTTCGGTGTCGGACTACTGGCCAAGTATCACGACAATCTCTGCCGTGTATCCAGTAACAGCGTCAACAGTAGCGCGCACGAGGTCAGCGCCAACGTCTTCCGCGCCGATCAGCGCACCCTCAGCGCCGGCCAGCGCGCCGTAGATCATGCGCAGCAGGCGGCGCGCCTCTGTCGGCCCGTGGCCCAGGGCGGCAAGCGTCTTGTCGATCTGCACCGTGTGCTGGCGCATGTGCGACTCGAAGCGGTGTAGACCGGAAGCGCACGCTTAACGGCCCGCTCTCCCAGTAGACGGAAGGCAGTTCCAACTCGTCTTCGCTGATGTCTGCCAACTCGCGCGAGAATTCGCCCGTGGATCATCTCATGAAAGGCCACGATGCCCGCCAGCGGGCCTTCCAGCGCGGCGTCCTCCTCGGTGGCCTTCATGCCAAGGATCATCTCGTAGGTTTCCAGGTCCATCTTGACCGGCTTGCTGACGCCGGCGCGCAACTGGGTGAGCGCGTTGACCAGCACGGTGAAGAAGCCGGCATCCGCGCCGGCGATGTGGCCCAGCGCCTGGCGCGCCGACCATTCTCCCTCGGCCGGCGGCGTGTCCAAGAATCGTCGCATCCACGCCGCGCATCGAGGCGTACAGGTCGCGGTAGGCGGCGTGATACAGAGCGAGTATCCGCTGGGCTGTTAACGATGCCCGGCCGGTCGCCTGGCGCGCCTGCTCCAATTGTACGGTCAGTGTACGAAGCTCTTCGAAGACGCGGAAAAATGCAAAACGCACGCCCTCCTCGTCGTAGGAACGCCACGCCCAGGGCTGTTCCAGGTCGGCGTCGCTGAGATGCTGTGTCAGGTCGGCAAAGGCGTCCACAGCCTGGGCCAGGGTCACATCGGTGTCGGTCATTGTGTGCTCTCCGCTTCCGTCTCTCGTCGTCGGCGATAGCGGCCGGTCGTCCGCTCCAGTTCGTCGATCTGTTCAGGTGTCAACGCCGAACATTCGCCCCTCGCAGCGTAAGCCAGCAGCACGATCCGCGCCACCTCTTCCACCAGCAGCACCTTGCTCAACGCGCTGTCGGTGGAGTCGGCAACCACCAGCAGCCCATGGTTGCGCAGTAGAACGGCATCGTGGTCAATGACCAGCGCCCCGACCGCGTCCGCCAGTTCCTGAGTCGTCGGTGTGATGTAGGGCAACAACGGCGACCTGCACGCCGACCGCCAGATAGAAATCCGGCGTGATCGCGGGAATGTTCAAGCCAGCGCACCCCAGTGCAACACTGTTGGGAGGCGAGACGAGTATGACTGTCGCGGCGTCGGGTCGGGCCGCGGTAGCAAGCCAGATGCAGGGCATGCTCACTGGAGGCGCGCGTGTAGCTGCCACGTGTTGCCGCCGTGGACATTCAAAGGTACGAAATCGGCGGAGGTGAGCCGGTCCAGCCGCGCTCCGGCCGGCGAGATGTAGCACAACTCGTCCCAGCGCAGGCTGATGTTGCCGCCCGCACCGCGCACCAGCCCATACTCCACAAGAATACGCCCGGTGGCCGCCAGGTTGACAAGACGAGAATCCAGTGTCATTCGTTACTCCTTAGGGGGCAAGGAAGGGAAATGAAGGAAAAGAGAGAAAGGAGGGAACTACCCAGAGCACAGGATGTTTTCCTGATTTCCCTTCTTTCCGTATTTTTTCCGCTCCTCCGCCCGTCACAACAGGTTCGCCAGATCAGCGGTGGACTCCAGAACGACATCAGCGTTGGTGAAGTCCTTGGGTTCGCCGAAGCCGCACAGGACGGCGATGGCCAGCACTTCGGCCGCGTGCGCGGCCGCGATATCCACCGTCGTGTCGCCTACCATCACCGCATGGTCAGCGCTGACGTTTATCAACGACAGAGCGTGCAGCACCGGTTCGGGATGCGGCTTGATCCGATTGGTGCTGTCTGAGCCGACGATGGCATGAAAGCACGCATTCAGCCCCTGCTGATCGAGATAAGCGCGCAGATCGGCCTCGGCGCGGGTGCTGACGATGGCCAACTTGTAACGCCCACTCAGCCAGGTTACCAGTTCCACGGTGCCGGCCACCGGCGTCAGGCCGGCCCCGTTGGACCGGTCGTCCAGCAGGCCGAGGCGCGTAGCCTGGCTGATGATGCTCCGATCCAGTCCAAGCTGGTCCAGCAGCACCAGCCAGCGGTTCAGGAAATCGTGGTTGTGCATGATCAGGCGGCGCGCGGCGTGGATCGTGTCGCCCGCGGGCAGCAAGCGACGCACCGGCTCCAGCCGCCTGGCAAGCCGCTCGACTGCGTGATCGTCGGTCTCGACCAGCGTTCCATCCAGGTCAAACAAGACCGCAGCGACAGGCTGGCCGCGAATGACGCCGCGCCGGTCCATCCGGCCCGGCCGCGAAGACGATGAGAGAACCGCTGTCGATGGATATTGAGTTATGGGCTGGTTTATGCGACCAGAAACGCGTTGCTGAACGCTATCTGAGCCTCTGGCAGGCTAGCGCGGCAGCGACTCGTCGCGGATCATGGCTCGGCTGATGGTGTTATGACGCTGGATCAACGGTTCAAGGTCGAGGTCTATGATGCGGCCATCCTGCACGCGCACTCGTCCATTGACCACACTCAGGTCGACGTTGACCGGTGTGCAGAATACCAGTGCGGCCAGCGGATCATGCAGCGCTCCGGTGAAGTCCAGCCGGTCCAGCCGGTAGCCGATGAAGTCGGCCGCCATACCGGGCGCCAGCGCGCCGATGTCGTCCCGGCCCAGCACCGCCGCGCCGCCGAGAGTTGCTAACTCCAGCGCCTGCTGCGCGCTCATCGCGCCAGCGTCGCCTTTCACGCGTTGCAGCAGCATGGCCTGGCGCGCCTCGGCGAGCATATGGCTGGAGTCGTTGCTGGCGGAGCCATCGACGCCTAGCCCGACTGGTACGCCCGCTCTGCGCCAGGCGACTACCGGCGCGATGCCACTGGCCAGCCGCATGTTGCTGTTGGGGCAGTGGGCGACGCCGGTGCTGGTGCGCGCAAACAGTGCGATTTCCTCCTCGCTCATATGAACGCAGTGGGCGTGCCAGACGTCGTCTCCTGTCCATCCCAGCGATTCGACGTACTCTACTGGCCGCTTGCCAAAGGTTTCCAGGCAGAAGCGCTCCTCGTCCAGCGTTTCAGCCAGGTGGGTGTGCAGGCGGACACCATAGGCGCGTGCCATGGCCGCGCTTTCGCGCATCAGATCCGGGGTGACGCTGAAGGGTGAACAGGGAGCCAGCGCAACCCGGACCATGCCGTAGCGATGCGGTTGGTGGAACGACTCAACTGCTCGCTGGCAGTCGTTGAGGATCGCGTTTTCATCCTCAACGACGCTGTCTGGCGGCAGCCCGCCCTGGCTTTCGCCCAGGCTCATCGAGCCGCGGGTCGCGTGGAAACGGATGCCTAATTCCTCGGCGGCGCGGATCTCGTCATCGATACGGCTGCCGTTGGGGTAGAGGTAGAGGTGATCGCTGGACGTCGTGCAGCCGCTGATTAGCAGCTCAGCCAGGCCGACTTTGGCGGAGACGTAAACGGCTTCAGCGTTCATACGCGCCCAGATCGGGTACAACGTCGTCAACCAGCCGAACAGCCCGTCATTCTGAGCCAGGCAGCGAGTCAGCGTCTGGTAGAGGTGGTGGTGGGTATTGACTAGCCCAGGAAGCACGACCATGCCGCTGGCGTCGATGACGTGGTCAGCATCGGCTGGTAATTCTGTGGTCGGTCCTATCTGCTCGATGACATTGTCGCGAATGAACAATGTGCCGGCAGTGATTTTGTCCCGAGTGGCGTTCATCGTGATCAGCAGGTCGGCGTTCTTTATCAGCAGAGTGGTCATGGTGTTCTCCGGAGTCGTTGGGAATCGGTGCGAATGCCCGCAGCGCTGTAGCTTGAGTATACCAGATCAAACAGCGGCTGGCAATGCGTTGTAGACAGATGTACCAGGTGGTGAGAGCGTTTCTTGCACCGGTTTGGCGGCATTGATTGGGCTTGTGCTGAATCAGACAATACCGTATTGGTTTGCAGATTTGACAGGTGTTTGGGCATGTGCTATACTGCCGCTCGTTCGGGAAGCAACTGCTTCCGCGCTTGAGAACACTAACAAACTAGTCTTAGACCCATAGCACAATC
This sequence comes from uncultured Chloroflexia bacterium, assembly GCA_963707275.1. Classification (GTDB taxonomy): domain Bacteria; phylum Chloroflexota; class Anaerolineae; order JAAEKA01; family JAAEKA01; genus JACKBK01. The sequence goes on along the minus strand of CAVPPH010000006.1, from coordinate 389,022 downwards.
GATAGAAGGTCTGGGAGACCGCAGCCACAGGGCAGGCGGTCTTTTTGTCCCAAGTGGGATTTTGCAGGTTCGAGCAAAAGCGACGATCTGCGGTTCTGCGAGTATCGATGGCAGGTGTAACGAGGCTTCCGGCGAAGGTCGTGAAAATTCGTGCAAAAATTCCTGAAATTGGGTCTTGACAAACGCCGCCGAATGTGATAACATCTCTTTTCGTGCGGACGGCACATTAACAACTAAAAAGTGATAGGAAGCCAAGTGTTTTGGGCTCAATGACCTAACATAGGTCAGTAAGTCAAGTTTTTTGCGGAGAGTTTGATCCTGGCTCAGGATGAACGCTGGCGGCGTGCCTAACACATGCAAGTCGAACGAACCCAATTCTTCGGATGAAGGGTTAGTGGCGCACGGGTGAGTAACACGTAGGTGACCTACCCCAGAGTGGGGGATAACTTCTCGAAAGAGGAGCTAATACCGCATATGCTCAGTCATTCGGTTGATTGAGTAAAGCTCCGGCGCTCTGGGAGGGGCCTGCGTCCGATTAGCTAGTTGGTGGGGTAATGGCCTACCAAGGCGATGATCGGTAGCTGGTCTGAGAGGACGATCAGCCACACTGGGACTGAGACACGGGCCAGACTCCTACGGGAGGCAGCAGTGAGGAATATTGCGCAATGGGCGAAAGCCTGACGCAGCAACGCCGCGTGGAGGATGAAGGCCTTCGGGTCGTAAACTCCTTTTCTGGGAGAAGAGACAAGGACGGTATCCCAGGAATAAGTCTCGGCTAACTACGTGCCAGCAGCCGCGGTAATACGTAGGAGGCAAGCGTTATCCGGATTTATTGGGCGTAAAGCGCACGCAGGCGGTTGCGTAAGTCGGACGTGAAAGCTCCCGGCTCAACTGGGAGAGGTCGTTCGATACTGCGTGACTTGAGGTTGGGAGAGGGGAGTGGAATTCCCGGTGTAGTGGTGGAATGCGTAGATATCGGGAGGAACACCAGTGGCGAAAGCGGCTTCCTGGCCCACACCTGACGCTCAGGTGCGAAAGCGTGGGGAGCGAACGGGATTAGATACCCCGGTAGTCCACGCCGTAAACGATGCGAACTAGGTGTTGGTAGTATTGACCCTATCAGTGCCGTAGCTAACGCGATAAGTTCGCCGCCTGGGGACTACGGCCGCAAGGCTAAAACTCAAAGGAATTGACGGGGGCCCGCACAAGCAGCGGAGCGTGTGGTTTAATTCGATGCAACGCGAAGAACCTTACCTGGGCTTGACATGGTCGTAGTAGTGAACCGAAAGGGGAACGAGCCTTCGGGCAGCGACTGCAGGTGCTGCATGGCTGTCGTCAGCTCGTGTCGTGAGATGTTGGGTTAAGTCCCGCAACGAGCGCAACCCTCGCTACTAGTTATACGTGTCTAGTGGGACTGCCGGAGTCAAACCGGAGGAAGGTGGGGATGACGTCAAGTCAGCATGGCCTTTATGTCCAGGGCTACACACACGCTACAATGGCCGGTACAATGGGTTGCCAAGCCGCGAGGCGGAGCTAATCCCATCAAAGCCGGTCTCAGTTCGGATTGCAGGCTGCAACTCGCCTGCATGAAGTCGGAGTTGCTAGTAACCGCAGGTCAGCCATACTGCGGTGAATACGTTCCCGGGCCTTGTACACACCGCCCGTCACGTCATGGGAGCTGGTAACACCTGAAGTCGGTGTGCTAACCGCAAGGAAGCAGCTGTCTAAGGTGGGGCTGGTGACTGGGACGAAGTCGTAACAAGGTAGCTGTAGCGGAAGCTGCGGCTGGATCACCTCCTTTCTAGGGAGTTTCTACCTGCCGAGACTGGGTAAAGCCAGTTGCCGGATGGTGAATTCCTTAGGTCAGAACGGTTCAACCGAGAAGGTCTGACCAACCCAATTCACGTCTTCCTATCACTTTTTAGTTGTTAATGAGTCTACGTTTCGGGCCTGTAGCTCAGCCGGTTAGAGCACTGTGCTGATAACGCAGGGGTCAGTGGTTCGAGTCCACTCAGGCCCACTGGTTTGACCAGTCTCGGTCCGAATGTCACTGTAGCTATACCTTAAGTTGATGTTGACTTTGCTCACCTGCCAGACGTAAAGGCGATCCAACAGTTTGAAAGCATGCGACGAAGGTCCTGATGACCCGGCGTACTGCTGGGTCGTTTTTTGTCTCAATCGAGGTTGACCATTGATGTGTGATCACCAGTAAGCTGGCGGTCACGGGTCAGCGGTCAAACGCTGAGAGTTGTTACCTTAACAACCGAATAGAATGTGTAGAACTTCAATTTCTGCCGTCTCGCGTAGAAAGCTACTAAGAGCGTACGGTGGATGCCTTGGCGCCAAGAGCCGATGAAGGGCGTGGACAACTGCGATAAGCCTCGGGAAGCCGTTGTCAGACTTTGATCCGGGGATGCCCGAATGGGGAAACCCACCCAGGGGAATGCCTGGGTACTCTCTTGCTGAACACATAGGCCTGGGAGAGGGAACCGAGGGAACTGAAACATCTAAGTACCTCGAGGAAAAGAGATTATTCCCTGAGTAGTGGCGAGCGAAAGGGGAACAGCCTAAACCCGTGTTGCGTGATAGGTCGCAGCCGTTGCAGCATGGGGGTTGTAAGACACAGTCGGAGCTTCTGCGATAGCTCCAAAGAGTTACAAATCCAATCTCTAGTTAAACAACACTGGAACGGTTGGGCATAGAGGGTGACACCCCCGTAAACGAAAGGGGTTAGACTCTTGCTGTGTTCTTGAGTACCGCGGAGCACGCTAATTCTGCGGGAATCTGGGAAGCCCACTTTCCAAGGCTAAATACTCTTGGCGACCGATAGTGAACCAGTACCGTGAGGGAAAGGTGAAAAGCACCCCAGCGCGGGGAGTGAAATAGAACCTGAAACCGTACGCTTACAAACAGTGGGAGCACTATGGCCCTTCGGGGCAATGTGTGACCGCGTGCCTTTTGGAGAATGAGCCGGCGAGTTACTCTCTGTGGCAAGGTTAAGCCAGAAACAGGCGGAGCCGTAGCGAAAGCGAGTCTGAATAGGGCGTTCAGTCGCAGGGAGTAGACCCGAAACCAGGTGATCTACCCATGGCCAGGGTGAAGCGAGAGTAATGTCTCGTGGAGGCCCGAACTCACTAATGTTGCAAAATTAGGGGATGAGCTGTGGGTAGCGGTGAAATGCCAAACGAACCTGGAGATAGCTGGTTCTCCCCGAAATAGCTTTAGGGCTAGCGTCACGCGTTTAGTATCGGAGGTAGAGCACTGAATCGGCTAGGGGGCATGTCGCTTACCAAACCGTATCAAACTCCGAATGCCGATACTCCAGAGCGTGGCAGTCGGACTGCGAATGATGAGATCCGTAGTCGAGAGGGAAAGAGCCCAGACCGCCAGCTAAGGTCCTTAAGTCAAAGCTAAGTGGGAAAGGATGTGGAGTTACTCAGACACCCAGGAGGTTGGCTTAGAAGCAGCCACCCTTTAAAGAGTGCGTAATAGCTCACTGGTCTAGTGATTCTGCGCCGAAAATGTAACGGGGCTAAAGCTTTGCACCGAAGCTGCGGGTTTCGCCGTAAGGCGGAGCAGTAGGGGAGCGTTCTGTGGGAGATACAAGTCGGACCGTGAGGACCGGATGCGGCCCACAGAAGTGAGAATGCCGGCATGAGTAGCGTAAGATGCGTGAGAAACGTATCCCCCGTAAGTCTAAGGTTTCCGACGGAAGGTTAATCCGCGTCGGGTTAGTCGGGCCTAAGGTGAGGCCGAAAGGCGTAGCCGATGGACAACAGGTTAATATTCCTGTACCACGTAGGGTTGTTTGAGCGATGGGGTGACGCAGAAGGGTAGGCCAGCCTGTTATTGGATTCAGGTTCCAAGCCTGTAGGTGTTGAGGATGGTAGGTAAATCCGCCGCCTGAGCCGAGAGGTGATGGGGAAGGCCCTAGGCCGTAAACTGGTTGAGCCCATGCTGCCGAGAAAAGCCTCTAGTTAGACCCGCGTGCCCGTACCGCAAACCGACACTGGTAGACGGGTAGAGAATACCAAGGGGATCGGGAGAACCCTCGTTAAGGAACTAGGCAAAATAGATCCGTAACTTCGGGAGAAGGATCGCCGCGGTAGGGTGAGATGACTTGCTTATCGAGCCCGAGGCGGCCGCAGTGAAATGGCCCTGCCGACTGTTTAACAAAATCACAGGTCTCTGCGAACTCGAAAGAGGACGTATAGGGGCTGACACCTGCCCAGTGCCGGAAGGTTAAAGGGAGAGGTTAGCGCAAGCGAAGCTTTGAACTGAAGCCCCGGTGAACGGCGGCCGTAACTATAACGGTCCTAAGGTAGCGAAATTCCTTGTCGGGTAAGTTCCGACCCGCACGAATGGTGTAACGAGTGGGGCACTGTCTCAACGAGGGACCCGGTGAAATTGAAGTAGCGGTGAAGATGCCGTTTACCCGCAGCAGGACAAAAAGACCCCGTGGAGCTTTACTGTAGCTTGGCATTGAGTTAGGGCTTGGTTTGTGTAGGATAGCTGGGAGACTGGGAAGCTGGGGCGCTAGCCTCGGTGGAGTCGCCGTTGAAATACCAGCCTGGTTAAGTCTTGACCCTAACCTGAGTCCGTAATCCGGCTTGGGAACAGTGCCTGGTAGGCAGTTTGACTGGGGCGGTCGCCTCCTAAAAGGTACCGGAGGCGCGCAAAGGTTCCCTCAGGCTGAATGGAAACCAGCCATAGAGTGCAAACGCATAAGGGAGCTTGACTGCAAGACCTACAAGTCGAGCAGAGACGAAAGTCGGCGTTAGTGATCCCACGGTTCAGAGTGGAATGGCCGTGGCTTAACGGATAAAAGCTACCCCGGGGATAACAGGCTAGTCACGCCCAAGAGTCCATATCGACGGCGTGGCTCGGCACCTCGATGTCGGCTCGTCGCATCCTGGGGCTGAAGTAGGTCCCAAGGGTTGGGCTGTTCGCCCATTAAAGCGGTACGCGAGCTGGGTTCAGACCGTCGTGAGACAGGTCGGTCTCTATCCGCTGTGGGCGTAGGGGATTTGAGAGGAGCTGCTCCTAGTACGAGAGGACCGGAGTGGACAGACCTCTGGTGTGCCAGTTGTCGTGCCAACGGCATTGCTGGGTAGCTAAGTCTGGCAAGGATAACCGCTGAAAGCATCTAAGTGGGAAGCCTGCCTCAAGATTAGATCCCCCACCTCTTAATGAGGGTAAGTGCGCTGGAAGACTACCAGCTTGATAGGCGAGACGTGTAAGCACAGCAATGTGTTTAGCGAACTCGTACTAATGCACGAGGGCTTTCTACGCGAGATGGTAGAAATTGAAGATCACACATTCTATTCGGTTGTTAGGGTAACAACTCTAACTAAATAAGTAAAGAGCAGGCTCTTTTGGTGGCTTTAGCGAAGGAGGTACACCCAGTCCCATCCCGAACCTGGTAGTTAAGCCCTTCAGCCCCGATGGTAGTTGGGACGTAGGTCCCTGTGAGAGTAGGACGCTGCCAACAGAGCCTGTTTTTCATTGCTTTCTCTTTCGACTGTTTGCGTCGCACCCTGGCTTATGCTAGAATGGTTGCGTTGCAGACAGTCGTTTTTGTTTTCGTCGCCAGATGATCACTGCTCCGGCAGGGTTACCTGGCGATCTTATCGTTGCCACACGTTACTTGATGGTGACCGTCAGGTGCCTGGCACTTGGACTTGAACTTGCAGTACTCACAGCGATGATCTCGCTATCCTGAAGTGTGATGCCTGGCACCTCGGCTGGCCCATTACCTTTGATGATAACATCTGACGACCAAGTTCTTCGAGCAACACCTCCATGTCATTATCCTGGCAGCGGGAGACAGCACAAGAATGCAGTCGGACACGCCCAAGGTGCTACATCCGCTGGGCGGCAGGCCGCTGATCGAATACAGCGTGCGGCTGGCAGACGAGCTTGCTCCGTCGCCGCCGGTCGTGGTCATCGGTCGTGGTGCGCAGGCCGTCCGTGATCAACTCGGCGCACGGGCGCGCTACGTCGAGCAGCAGCAGCGCCTGGGCACGGGACATGCCGTCTGCAGGCCAGCGCAATGCTGGCCGGCGAGCCGGCGCGGTCGCCGTCTTTTACGGCGACATGCCGCTTCTCACCGTCGCAACCATGCAGCGTCTGCTGGAAAGCCGTCGACGGGTCGAACAGTGTCCTGTCGATGCTAACCTTTGAGAGCGACACGCCCCGCGGCTTTGGTCGGATTGCAGCGCAGCTAACGGCGACTGTTGGCCATCGTCGAAGAAGTCGATTGCACGCACGAGCAACGGCTGATCAGCGAACTCAACCCGGGACTCTACTGCTTCGACGCTGCCTGGCTCTGGGCAGAACATCGACGCGATACCCGTCAGCGCCAAGGGCGAGTACTATCTGACCGATCTGGTCGGCATGGCCGTGTCGGCCAGGGACGAACCGTGTCATCGCCGTCAAGATGGACAACGCCGACGGAGATGCTGGGCATCAACACGCGGGTAGCACCTGGCCGAAGCGGAGGCGGTTCTGCGCGGGCGCATCAACCGGCGTCACATGGAGGCCGGCGTCACACTGATCGACCCCACACCACCTACATCGACGACACCGTGATCATTGGTCGCGACACGTGGTATTGCCTGCCACTCATCTGCGCGGACGAACTGTCATTGGTCGCATTGCCGCATCGGTCCCCATACCACCATCGAAAACACCTTCTGGGCGAATGGTTGTCGTGTGACGTACTCGGTGTTGGAAGACGCTGTCGTCGGAGATGACGTCGAGATTGGGCCTTTTGCTCATCTGCGCCAGCGGCGCGCATCTGGCCAGCGGCGTGCACATGGGCAACTTCGGCGAAATCAAGAACTCCTACCTGGGCCGGGTGTCAAGATGGGTCACTTCAGCTACATCGGCGACGCCCGGATCGGCAGTCGAGGCAACATCGGCGCCGGGACAGTTACCTGCAACTACGATGGCAGTCAGAAACACCGTACCGAAATCGGCGATGGAGCATTTATCGGCAGTGACACGATGTTGGTGGCGCCGGTGCGCATCGGCGATGGTGCGCGTACAGGCGCAGGTTCGGTCGTGACGCCGCGATGTGCCGGACGGCGAGATTGCGGTTGGCGTGCCGGCCCACGTGCGCGAACGGCCGCGAACTGATTCTGAAGTAATTCGGTAAGTGTTCGAAGAAAGGAAGATCGGGAGAATATCGTGGATCCTGACAGTTGGTTAGCCTGGTTGGTTTTATTGTGGCACTACTGGTGGTCGTTTTTTCAAATGCTGGACGGGCATCTCCCGGGGGGCTGAGCAAAGCCAATGTGCGCAGACTGCGTGGGGAAGGTGCATCCAGAGCTGGCGCGTTGCTGGCGCTGATCGAAGATCCCGGCCGCTTCGTGCTGGCTCTCCAGATCCTCGACGTGCTCGGCATCATCGCGGCGATCCGCGCGATCGTCTGGTTGGCGCTGAACGCGGGAATGGCGTGGCGCTGGCAGATGCTGATCCTCGTTCTCGTGAGTGGTCTGGCACTCGGCTGCGTGCAGGTGTTTCCAGAGCTTGGGCACTGCGCACTGCAGATTCATCAGGTATCAAGCTGGCTGGTGCGGTTCGGGTGGTCAGCGCCAGCTGCTCTCTCCCCTTTCGTGGCTGGGCTGCGCTGGCTGGCCAACTTGATTATGGGACGATCGGCTGAGGACGTGAGTGCCGATAGCCTCTTTCTCTCTGAGGACCAACTGCGTTTCCTGATCGATTCCAGCGAGGAGCCTGGACTGATCGAAGAGGACGAGAAGAAGATGATCGCCAGCATCTTCCAGTTGGGTGAAACCGCTGTACGCGAGTTGATGGTGCCGCGCATCGACATTGTGGCTGTCGACGAGCAGACTTCACTGGAAGATGCCCTGGACGTGATCATCGAGGCCGGTCATTCGCGCATCCCTGTCTATCGCGGCAACATCGACCACGTCCAGGGCGTGCTGTACGCCAAGGATATGCTGCCGCCGTTTCGTGACGGCCAGCACGATGTGCCCATCACCGAGATTGATGCGACCCGCCTATTTTGTGCCAGAGTCAAAGAAGGTGGACGACCTGCTGCGCGAACTGCAACAACGCAAGGTGCACATGGCAATGGTCGTCGACGAGTACGGCGGCACTGCCGGCGTGGTGACCATCGAGGATTTGCTGGAAGAGATCGTCGGCGACATTCAGGACGAATACGACACCGAAACGCCGATGGCGGTCCAGTTGGGCGAACGCGAGTTCGTCTTCGACGCCCAGATCCGCCTGGACGAGGTCAGCGAGATGCTGCGGATCGAGTTCGATACGGAGGAAAGCGACACACTGGGCGGTTTCATCTACAGCGTGCTGGGCAGCATTCCCACTGTCGGCAGTCGCGTCGAGTACGACGGCCTGAGTTCTGGAGGTTCTTTCCGTGCAGGGCCGCCGCATCCTTCAGGTAAAAGTCTCGCGGCCAGCGATCAGAGCGAGCCTGTCGATGAGCTGCACAAGAAGCGGGCCTCCCTGTCCGCGTCATCAACCACATGAACACAACCAAACTTTTGATGCCCGCTGATGTCGATGACCTGCTGGCGCTGGCCAGGGCGGCCCGCGATCGCGCGTACGTTGCCTATTCAGGATTTCGCTGTCGGCGCCGCATTACGCACTCGCTCGGGCAAGGTGTACACCGGCTGTAACATCGAGAACGCCTCATACGGGCTGACGGTTTGTGCGGAACGGGTCGCGATCTGGAAGGCGGTCTCTGAGGGCGAAACGGAGTTCGATGCGCTGGTTGTGGTGACCAGCATCGGCGGCAGTCCGTGTGGCGCCTGCCGCCAGGTGATGGCCGAGTTCGCGCTTGACATGCCGGTTGTCATCGCCGACCTGGAGACCGTGCGCTCGATCAACACCGTAGCTGAGCTGCTACCGGGCGCGTTTCTGCCCCAAGACCTGCTCAGCGCGCCGCTCGAGTCCAGCGCAAGAGCCAACTTCCTGCTTTGGCCGGTCTCCTGACCGTGCCAACCACGGACCTTATTTGTAGAGGCGTTCTCAGTCCAGCGAAAGGGCCAACCATGGAAGAGCGTCGTCAGCGACTCTACCGCGCGGATGCCATTGTGTTGAAGCGGCGCGACCACGGCGAGGCCGACCGCCTGCTGACTGTCTTTTCCGCGCAGCATGGCAAGCTGGTGCTGTTGGCCAAAGGTGTGCGCAAGACCCGCAGCCGCAAGGCGGGCCACGTTGAGCTGTTCACCTACAGCACGATCCTGATCGCCAAAACGCGCTCGTGGGATCTGGTGACGCAGGCCGAGACGGTTGAAACGTATCTTGCGCTGCGCGGCGACCTGCTGCGCACGGCCCAGGCCCACTACGTGGCTGAGCTGCTGGACAGCTTTACGCAGGAAAGCGACGCCAACCCGCCGATGTTTCTTCTTCTGCGTGACACATTGAGCCGGCTGGCAGAAGTGCGGGACGAATCGCTGGCAACCGCGGTGCGGTATCTACGAGTTGCGGCTTCTGGGCCTGGCTGGCTACCAGCCCGAGCTGTTTCGCTGCATCGAGTGTCAGGACGAGTTGCAGCCGGTCACCAATTACTACAGCTACGCCGGCGGCGGCGTTCTCTGTCCCCGCCACGGCGAAGGGCAGATCGGCGCGGAGCCGCTGAACCTGGCGCTGTTCAAGACGCTGCGTTTCATTCAGACCCGCGATTGGGACACTGTCGAGCGGTTGAGCCTGAGTCCGGGGCTGCACGCGGAGCTGGAACGGCTGCTGCAAGCCACCATCGTCTACCATCTGGAGCGCGGCCTGCGCTCGCCGCTCTTCATCCGCACCCTGCGCGAGCAGATGAAAGCCTACCAGAAACCTGCCGCGTGAGCCGGTTGTGGTATGCAGATTCCTGCACGTGCAAGCGAGTCGATATAAACTGGTGAGAGTCAGACCCTGGTCTGCAACGTCTTTCAGGTGAAGCAGGTGTATCGAATGAACCGGTTGGCCCGAATTGGTGTTATCGTGGCGTTGTCGCTGCTGATGTCGGCTTGCAACAGTGCAAGCTCTGACAGCACGCCAGCCACCGAGTCCGCGACAACTGGCGCTGATAGTGTAGCGCCGTTCGACTCGGCAGGCGCAAACAGCTCTGTCTACAGCCCGCTGGCGATCCGCACGGCGGCGACGGTGCAGCAAGTAACACCGGACAGCGACAATATGTTTGAGCTGTTGGTTGCCAACGAGTCGCCGCAGGATGTGCCGGTGGTGTTCGTGCTTAAGCAGGCTGACGGCCAGCGCTGGCGAACGTCTCTATGCGTTGGCGAACAGTGCATCCTCGGCGACGGCAGCGACACCTCCGTGACTGATCCCGTCGTGTTGCCTTCGATGTTCGAGCAGCCGTTTCAGGCCCACGTCTTTGTCGATGCCGACGCCACGGTAGGCCAGTCCACCACGCTGGAGTTGCGGGTGGAACCGCAGGTAGCCGGCGTAGCCTCGCAGCAAATCCTGATCAACGCCGAGGTCGTTCGTCAGTAGTCTGGCGCATCCCTGATTTTGTTAGCCTCTTGTCGACGTTCAGCCTGCTGATCGTTGCCAGGAGGCTTTCTTGTTGACCTGCCCTGAAGAATTGACCGGCCAGCTTGACACAAATGCCATTCGGCGTTAGCATGGCACCACAAGGTAGAATTGAGATGAAATCACAGCACCTGTTCAGCGCATCTGGCTCGGGTATTGGGCCGCACGGACTTCTTGAAACGACATCAGTCCGCTGCGGCCACAAGAGCATACTACGACCCTGCCGGAGCCACTCATATTTGATGGCGCGTCTGTGCTTGCTCATCGCTTGACACGGACTTTTTACCTGAATCGACCACAGGCCGGCCTTGAGTTAGGGCCGGTTTTTTGTTAGCCAGCACCAGGTGACAGTCACTTTCCGCAAGTGACTGTCACCTAAGACTACTGCCATCACCCGAACCGAGGAACACATCATGACAACTGAACGACCACCATCCTTTCAAGAGATCATCATGCGCCTGGAGCGCTACTGGGCCGAGCACGGCTGTCTGATCTGGCAGCCCTACAGCGAGAAGGTCGGCGCGGGCACGATGAACCCGGCCACCGTGCTGCGCGTGCTGGGTCCCGAACCGTGGAACGTGGCCTACGTCGAGCCCAGCTACCGGGCCGACGACGGCCGCTACGGCGAGAATCCCAACCGCATGCAGATGCACACCCAGTACCAGGTCATCCTCAAGCCGGAGCCGGGCAATCCGCAGGAGCTTTACCTGGACAGCCTGGACGCAATCGGCATCGATCGCAGCAAACACGACATCCGCTTCGTCGAGGACAACTGGGCCAGCCCTGCGCTCGGCGCCTGGGGGCTGGGCTGGGAGGTCTGGCTGGACGGGCATGGAGATCACCCAGTTCACCTACTTCCAGCAGGCCGGCGGCATGACCCTGGAGCCGGTCAGCGTCGAACTAACCTACGGCCTGGAGCGCATCGCGATGTACCTGCAAGGCGTGCGCGAGGTCTGGCAGATCTCGTGGGACGGCCGGCGCACCTACGGCGACGTCTACCTGTCAGCAGGAGATCGAGCACTGCACCTACAACTTCGAGATCGCCGACGTCGAGCGCCTCAAGCAGATGTACAATCTCTACGAGGCCGAGGCCCAGAGCGCGCTCAGCCATCAGCCTCGTCGTTCCGGCGCACGACTACGTGCTGCGCTGCTCCCAGACCTTCAACCTGCTGGACGCGCGCGGCGCGGTCGGCGTCACCGAGCGCGCCAGCTACTTCGGGCGGATGCGCGATCTGGCCCGCCAGGTCAGCGATCTCTTCGCCGAGCAGCGCATGCGCATGGAATACCCCTTCCTCGACGACTCCGATGCCGAGTGCCCGAGTGCCCGAGTCCCCAGCCCCCAGTCCCCAGTCCCCACACCCCACTCCCCATTCCCGACTCCGACCTGCTGCTGGAGATCGGCTGCGAAGAGTTGCCGGTGGGTGATGTCGTCTCGGGTATCGATCAGCTTGGCAAGCTGGCAGCGGCGCTGCTGGACGAGGCGCGCCTCAGCTACAGCGGCGCTGCGCGTCACCGGCACGCCGCGGCGGTTGGTCTTGCACGTCGAGAAGCTCGCCGGCATGCAGACCGACGACGAATTGGTCTTCCGCGGGCCGCCGGCCAGCCGCGCCTTTGACGCGGATGGCCAGCCAACTGCCGCCGCAATCGGGTTTGCGCGTAGCAAGGGGCTGACTCCCGCCGATCTGGCGGTGCGCGATGCTGATGGCGGCACCTATGCGTTCGCCGTCCAGCGAGTCACCGGCAAGCCCGCTCAGGAGATTTTGCCAGACCTGCTGGTCAAGCTGATCAGTTCGCTGCGCTTTGAAAAGACGATGCGCTGGGCATCGGGCGGCGTGGCCTTCAGCCGGCCGCTGCGCTGGTTGGTCGCACTGCTCGGCGATCAGGTGGTGCCCTTCAGCTACGCGAATGCACGTAGTGGTCGGGTCAGCCAGGGGCTTCGCTCGCTGGATTCGCCGCTGATCGAGGTGCCCAACGCCGGCGGCCTACTTCGACGTGATGGCGCAGAACGGCATCGTCGTCGACCGCGAAGAGCGGCGCAAGCTGGTCCTGCAGCAGGTCACGGCCGCTGGCTGCCAGCGTCGGCGGCGTCGATTCCGACGAAACGGCGCTGCTGGACGAGGTGACCGATCTGGTGGAGCAGCCGGCCGCGATCCTGGGCCAGCTTCGAGGAGCGCTTCCTGGCCCTGCCGGCCGACGTTCTGACCACGGTCATGAAAAAGCACCAGCGCTATTTCCCGGTCGTCGACGAAAGGGTAAACAGGGAAACGAGGGAAGCGGAAAGGAAAGAAGTGCGGTACTATCGAACTACCGCACTACCTTGCTACCCCACTTCATCACCGTCGCCAACGGCGAGCCGCGTGACCCCGCCGTGGTGCGCGCCGGCAACGAAGGTGTCATCCGGGCGCGCTATTCCGATGCCGCTTTCTTTGTGGAGCACGACCGCCGGCAGCCGCTGGCCGAGTTCACGCCCAAGCTGGCGACGCTGACCTTCCAGGAACAGCTGGGCTCGATGCTGGACAAGGTGCAGCGGCTGGAGAAGCTGGCGCCGTGGCTGGCCGAGCAGCTGGGGCTGTCCGCGGCGGACCAGGCGACCGTTGCCCGCGCGGCCGCGCTCTGCAAGTCCGACCTGGCGACGTCGATGGTGATCGAGATGACCTCGCTGCAGGGCATCATGGGGCGCGAGTACGCGCTGGCCAGCGGCGAGTCGCCGGCGGTGGCGCAGGCCATCTTCGAGCACTACCTGCCGCGCAGCAGCGGCGACCGCCGGCCGCAGTCGCTGCCGGGGCTGGTGCTGGGGCTGGCCAACCGGCTGGACAGCATCGCCGGCCTCTTCGCGGTCGGGCTGGATCCCAGCGGCTCGGCCGATCCGTTCGGCCTGCGGCGTGACGCGCTGGGCATCGTGCAAAACCTGGCCGAGGCGGGGATCAGCTTCCCGGTGAGCAGCGGGCTGGCGCAAGCGGCCGCGTTGCTGCCTGTGCCGGCCAATCCGGAGGCCGTGGCCCAGCGCCGACGCCTTCATCACCGGCCGGCTGGAGAACTGGCTGCGCGACGAGGGCTATCCTTACGACGTGGTGCAGGCCGTGCTGGCCGAGCAGGGCGACGATCCGGCGGTGGCCCGCCAGACCGTGGCCGCGCTGGCCGAGTCGTGGCTGCGACCCGACTGGCCGGTCACGCTGACCGCCTATGCGCGCTGCAAGCGCATCGTGCGCAACCTGCCCGAACGCTACCCGCTGACGCGCTGGCGATGACGCGGAGCCGGCGACGCAGGCGCTGCTGGCCGCTTACCAGTCAGTCGACGCGACCGCAAGACGTGGCCGCGGTTGCCGGGCGCTGCGAGTCGCTGGTCGATCCGATCAACACCTTCTTCGACAAGGTGATGGTCATGGCCGAGGACGAGACCTTGCGCCGTGCGCGCCTGAGCCTCCTGCAAGCCATCGCCGCTCTGCCGGACGGCGTTGCGGATCTGTCTAAGCTGCAAGGATTTTGATTTGCGTAGAGTTGGCAACTTGTGTTCCTCTCTGGAAGAGACCCGCGCGCCTTAGGCCCCTGTCCAGGTGACGCTGCAAGTTGCCAACTCTCTTGGGTTCGCCCATAGCAGCCCGGTGAGTCGCCATAGACGGCTTACCGGGCTTTCTGTCGTCTGTTATGATCTGGGCCATTGTGCGCACGAACCATTTGTGGTTTAATTGCCGCAGGAAATCATGGAACCATCCCACAACTTCGACCTGCGACTCAAGGGTAGCCTGACGCGGTGACCGCCGAGGTTCTCGACTTGCCTGGCGGGCAGACCACCGCGCCGGTTACGCTGCCGTGCGCCGTCAACCTCGACGGCCTCGACGACCGCGCAACAACACCAACGCTGCAAACCATTGGCCGCGCCTTGTGGCGTTGCGCGTTCGGTGCGCCTGCGGTGGCCGAGCTGTGGCGCGCCAGCGTCGCCAAGGCCGAACCGGACGGCGTGCTGCGCTTGCGCCTGATCATCGACACTCCCGCGCTGGCCGCGCTGCCGTGGGAACTGCTGTACGACGAGACGCTGGGCCGCTTCCTGGCGCTGGACGGCAGGACACCCGTCACCCGGTTCGTGCGCCTGCCCATCGCGCCGCTTCCCTGGCCGCAGGAGCGGACGTTGCGTTTGCTGTTACACGGGCGCATCGCCGTCCGATCTGCTCACCCTCGACGTGGCCGGTGAGTGGCGGGAGATCGAGCAGGCCATCGCGCCCATCGTGGCCGATGGCCGATTGCAGACAGCGTCTGTTGCGCAGGGTGCGACCCTGGCCGCGCTGCTGGCTGCCCTGCGGCGCGGCGTCGATCTCTGGCACTTCGCCGGCCATGGCGCTGACAACGGGCTGATCTTCTGTGACGCGCAGCGGCAAGGCGGCGCTTGTCGAGGCCGACATGCTGGGCCAGATGCTGGCCGGGGAAGGGGTGCGTCTGGCCGTCCTCAACGCCTGCCGGGGCGGCGCGGGCGGCGGGCAGGCGGCCTCGGTGGCCGGTGCGTTGGTGCGGGCCGGCATCCCGGCGGTGATCGCGATGCAGGCCGACATCACCAGCGGGCGGCTGAGGCGTTTGCGGCGGCCTTCTACGACGCGGTCGCCGTCGGGCAGGGCGTGGACCGGGCGGTGACCGCGGCGCGGAAGGCGATCTGGGCGGCCGGCACGACCGAGTGGTGGCTGCCGGCGCTCTTCATGCGCACGCCGGAAGGACGTATCTGGCAGGAGCCGGAGCAGGCAGCGCAATCCACGAGCATCAACTTCACCGGCAACCGCAACATCGTGATCGCCGGCAAGGTCGGCGGCAACGTAACCATCAGCCACTCCCCGTAGGACGATTTTCCAAATCGTCTCCATTCAGGCACGAGGCACTACGGAGAAGACCATGGACCCATCCTGGATCAACACCATTCCCGAGCCCCTGCGAACCATCCTGATCGGCGCGGCCGGGGACTTCGTCGGCGGCCTGGCAGCAGACGTCACTGGGCGACTGATCGACGCCGCCAGCTACCAGGTCAGGCGACGTCTGCGGCCCGAGCCGCAGCAGGTTGCTCTCAACCAGGCCATGGCTGGGGCGTTGTACGAGACGGTCAGCGGTCAGACCGATGACCCGGATCTGATGGCTCATTTCCTGACCCTGTTCGGCGAGTGGTCGGCGCGCGACGAAGTGGCGGGGGAGCTATCCCAGGTCATCGACCCCCGGCCGGATGCGAAGATCAACCTCGATCTGCTGGCGGCCGAGTTTGAAGCGTCGGGCTACGACCCCGACCTGTTGGGCGGTGACGTTTCGTTCGAGGAGCTGGTGGCAGAGTTCGTCACCAACTTCTACGATGCGGCGGCGCGCCAACCGTCACTGCAAGGGCAGATCGAGATCGGCCTGTTGCGGGGCATCGCCGAGCGCGCCGAGGAACAGGTGCAGTTGTTGCGTCGCGTGGCCGATGCCCTTGAGCGTCAACCGGGTGCGACGCAGTTGCCGGAACAGCCGGCGGCGCCAAGCAGGATCGAGATCGACGGGGAGGGCAACGCGGTTCTCTCCGGTAAGTTCAAGGGCGATGTCAGCATCATCATTGGGCCGACCGGCAGGAAGTTGAGCGCCGAACAGGCCAAAACCTATCTGAACGGCTACCTTTCCTGGGTACGCAAGGTGTACGACAAGGCGCAGCTTTTCGGTATGGAAAACCCGCGCACGGTCCAACAGCCCAAGCGCGAAACGCTGATCGACGTGTTCATCGCTCTTACCGTGCGCCGGTTCAGTCCCCCAAGCCGCAAGGAGTTGGCCGAGGCCCTGCGCGACAAGGTTGGGCTGGAGCGCAACCTGGCCTGGTTTGAGTTGGTACGCTCAGAGGAGCGGGCAGGTGAGCCGGTCGCCCTGCAAGACCTGCTGACGGTGTCCGACCGGCTGGCGATCATAGGTGGCGCAGGCAGCGGCAAGAGCACGATTATGCACTACCTGGCCGTCACCCTGGCTCGCGCCATCCAGGAGGGTGGGGCGTTACCGTACCGGTTGCCGCCGGACGAACCGCTGATCCCTTTGCTGGTGCCGCTACGCTACTATCGCGGCTACCTGGACATGTGTCAAAACGCCCCAGCCAGGATGTTGGAGCACCCGCTGACCGGCACCCTGGCTGGTTTCATTGGCTGGCACCTGCAGCGCAGCAGCAAGGAAGGTTCCGAGGAGTTCTTCCATTGGTTGCTCAAGCGCGGCGGCTGCCTGTTGATGATCGACGGCCTGGACGAGATCGTCACGCGCGAGCAGCGCGGCCAGGTGCGCGAGCAGGTCGAGAAGCTGGTGCACGCCGACTATCCCGGCAACCGGGTCATCGTCACGGCTCGTGAGGCCGGCTTTCAGGAGGAAGCTGTCTTCGGCGATGACTTCACGCGGCTGGACGTTCAAGACCTGGCTCCCTCCGAGATCGAGCAGTTGGTTGGCAATTGGTGCCGGCAGCTCTACCCGGAAGACGTGGCGGGCAACCAGACCAAACTGATGCAGGCCATCGAAGAGGTCAACGGACGCCGGCGGGACAAAGCCCTGACACCGCTGATCAGCACGCCGCTGATGGTGACCATGGTCGTCAGCGTGCAGTGGGGCGAGACGGAGCTGCCGCGCGAGCGGGCTGCTCTGTACGAAGCGTGTGTCAAGGCGATCTTGCAGGCGCAATACACCCCGGAAGAGGGACGCCGCGAAGTGACCGACTGGGGCGGTCCCTGGGAGGCGCAGCGCGACTGGCTGTGCAACCTGGCGCTGCGTATGCACGAGGGAGGGCGGGCCGGTGCGGCTCTGCGCGAGGAGCAGGTCAAGGAAATCTTGGGCAAGAGCCTGGCCGAAGACAAACTGGCGGCTTTTTTGGAAGCGGTGCGCTACCGCGGCGGCCTGTTCGAGGAACGGGCTGAGTTCTTCCAGTTCAGCCACCTGACCTTTCAAGAGTTTCTGGCTGCCCGGTTGCTGGCCCGGCAGCGCGAGGCGGGCCGTCCCGCCTTGGAGCCGCATGTCGGGAAGAGCTGGTGGCGCGAGGTGGCGCTGTTGACCTACGGCTTCCTGCGCATGGATGCGGGCGACCTGTACATCGGCGACGATTTGAAAAACTCCCCGGCCGTACAGCACCTGCGCTGGCTATCGAATCTGGACGGCAGCGACGAGTTGCGGCTGGCAGGCGCGGAACTGGCAGGCGCCTCTGTGCTGGAGATCGAGAAGCCTGACCCTGATCTGCGCTTGCAACAGGCCAGGGTTCTGGCAGGGTTGCTGGAGAGCAAGGATTTGTCCGTGGCGGGTACGCTGCGCGCCGAGGCCGGACGAACGCTGGCGCGCCTGGGCGACCCGCGCCGCGGCGTGGGCGTGCGTGACGACGGCGTGCCGGACATCGTGTGGTGCGAGGTTGCGGCGGGCGAGTTCATCATGGGCAACACGAAGGAGACTGATTCCGAGGCGTACGAGTATGAAATGCCGCAGCACCGGTCGATCCTGCCGGCCTTTGAGATCAGCAAGTATCCGATCACCAACGCGCAGTACGACGCGTTCGTGGCCGACGGCGGGTACACGGCGAGCTGGCGGAAATGCTGGACGGAGGCTGGCTGGCAGTGGAAGGGCGACGAGAGCGCGCCGAGCCAAGGAAGGCGGCGTGTACGACCTGCCCAACCACCCGGTGATGGCCGTGACATGGTACGAAGCGGTGGCCTTTAGCAACTGGCTGGGCAAGAAGCTGGGTCGTGCGGTGAGTCTGCCGAGCGAGGCGCAGTGGGAACGAGCGGCGCGGCACACGGACGGTCGAAAGTACCCGTGGAAAGGTGAGATTACGCCGGATCACGCCAACTACGACGAGACGGGCATTGGGACGACGACGGCGGTAGGTATCTTTCCGAAGGGCGCGGCCGAGTGCGGCGCGCTGGACATGAGCGGCAATGTGTGGGAATGGTGCGCGAAGTCTGTGGGGCAAGGACTGGCGACAAGCCGAGCTACAACTATCCCTACGATCCGCGGACAGAACCGAGGATATCAGATGGCCACTTGACATAACACGCGTGGTGCGTGGCGGCTCGTTCAACGACACTGCGAGGTACGTCCGCTGCGCCTTCCGCGTCGGGACTTCCCGGACTTCCGCTACAGGTGCGACGGGTTTCGAGTTGTGGTAGCGTCTCCCTGAATTCATGACGCTGCACGCTGGTACTCTGAACTCTGGATCTCTGAATCCGCTGAACGCTGGGTACGCGGCGAGTGGGCAATGAGGTAGTTCAACCTGGCAGCCTGCGCCAGACCCGCAACCCGCCCCGAAGGGGCGGCAGCCGCAAGATTTCAGGACTGGCAGTCCTGGTCGCGCCCCAAAATGACGCTGGTGTACGGGACTGCCAGTCCCTGGAGACAGCAATGATCTACGACGAAATCCACGATTGGGACAACCTCTGTCTGGCCTGGCGCAAGGCCGCCCGGGCAAGCGCGGGCACGACGCGGCGGCCCGCTTCGAGTACCACCTGGAGGACAACCTGGTCGACCTTGCAGGAGGAGCTGGCCGCCAAGACCTACCAGCCCGGCGCGTACACCAGCTTCTACATCCACGAGCCCAAGCGGCGCCTGATCTCGGCCGCGCCCTTTCGCGACCGGGTCGTGCATCACGCGCTGTGCAACGTGATCGAGCCGGTCTTCGAGCGCAGCTTCATCGACGACAGCTACGCCAACCGCGTCGGCAAGGGCACGCACCGGGCGCTGGACCGCTGCCAGGCGTTGGCGCCGGCGCTACCGCTACGTCTTGCAGTGCGACGTGCGCCCAGTTCTTTCCCAGCATCGACCACGCGCATCCTGGCCGGCATCCTGGGCCGCAAGGTGCGCGACCCGGACGTCCTGTGGCTGATCGACCAGATCCTGGAGAGCGGCGAGGGCGTGCTGAGCGAGGAGTACGAGATGGTCTGGTTCCCCGGCGACGACCTGTTGGCCGCCAACCGGCCGCGCGGGCTGCCCATCGGCAACCTGACCTCCCAGTTCTGGGCCAACTGCTACCTGAACCCCTTTGACCACTTCGTCAAGCGCGAGCTGCGCTGCCCGGCCTACCTGCGCTACGTGGACGATTTCCTGCTGTTCGGCGACGACAAGCGCCAGCTCTGTGGCGCTGGAAGACGGCGATCATCGAGCGCCTGGCCGGCCTGCGGCTGACCATCCACGAGCGGCGGGCGCAGGTCCGTCCCGTCGGCGAAGGCGTTCCCTTTCTGGGCTTTGTCGTCTACCCCCAGCGACGGCGGCTGAAGCGGCGCAAGGGAGTTGCGTTCGACGGCGGTTGCGCCGGCTTGCCGGATGGCTACGGCGACGGCGACATCTCGCTGGACGAGGTGACGGCGTCGGTGCAGGGCTGGGTCAACCACGTGCGCTACGCCAACACTGCGGGTCTGCGCGAGAGCGTGCTGGATCGCGTGACACTGCCGCCGCGCAGCAGCCAGCGGCCAACCCCTGCGCAAGAGCGTCTAGTGTCATGATCACCGATCCAACACCGCTGTTCACCAGGACCTTTGACTTCGTTGTCTGGCTGATGCAGGTGACCAACCACTTCCCGCGCAGCCAGCGCTTCGTGCTAACGGCCAGCATCTGCTGGACGCCGCGCTGGACTTTCAGGAACTGGTGCTGGAGGCCAACAATCAGCGCATGCCGGCGCGGCTGGACAAGCTCCAGCAGGCCGACGCCGAACTGGACAAGGTACGCATCTATCTGCGCCTGGCGCTCAAACTGGACTGGCTCAAACCGGGCCAGTATCAGCACGGCGCGGCGATGGTAACGGAGATCGGCCGCTTGCTGGGCGGCTGGCAGAAGGTGCTGCGCAAGACGTAGGTGTCGGGTGGCAGGTGGCAGGTGGCAAGTGGCAGGGCGATCCACTTGATAACTGCCGCGTGGCACTTGACACGCTTGTGCTGCGAGGGCCGGACCGAACGGCGCGTGGTGCGTGGCGGCTCGTACAACAACACTGCGAGGAACGTCCGCTGCGCCATCCGCAACAGGAACAACCCGAACAACCGCAACAGGAACAACGGGTTTCGAGTTGTGGTAGCGTCTCACATCGTTCCACTGCACCGCAGGCCGGAAATGCCGGACGGCCGGGCGCTTGCGCCTGACTTCCCGGACGAGGCGATGAATGATGGCGCGGTCCGAGTCCTGGCCGCGCTCACCCATCCGATGCTCCCTCTCCCAGAGGGAGAGGGTTGGGGTGAGGGTGAGCCGGGCGAATACCAACCGGCCCGTCCCCTGCCGGCTTCACCCCCGGTTGGGACGGGCCACCCCGCCTGTGCGGCGTAATCAAGCCTAGAGATCGAAGATGGAGAATGTCATGGACCTATCCTGGATCGACACCATACCTGAGCCCCTCAAAACCATCCTGATCGGTGCAGCCGGCGACTTCGCAGGAGGGGTGGCATCCGATATTGCCGGCCGTTTGCTGGACGCCGCGGGCTATCAGGTCAAGAAGCGCTTCCGCCCCGAGCCGCAGCAGGACGCGCTGAACGAAGCCATGGCCGAGGCGCTTCTTGTCACGGTCAGCGCCCAGACGGACGACCCCGACCTGATGGCGCATTATCTGACACTGTTCGGCGAATGGTCGGCGCGTGATGCGGTGGCGGGGGAACTGTCGCAGGTGATCGATCCGCGCCCTGACGCCGAGATCGACCTCGATCTGCTGGCGGCCGAGTTTGAGGCATCGGGCTACGATCCGGACCTGTTGGGCGGCGACGTTGTATTCCAGAACGTGGTGGCGCAGTTCGTATCCAGCTTCTATGACGCCGCTGCTCGCCAGCCGACCCTCCAAGGGCAGATCGAGATTGGTCTTTTGCGGGGCATCGCCGAGCGCGCCGAGGAACAGGTGGAGTTGTTGCAACGCGTGGCGGACTCGTTGGAGCGGCAGCCGGGGAAGCCTGGGCCAACCACAACGGTGAAGATCAACGGTGACCGCAACCTAGTGATGACTGGCAGAGTGGGGCGTGATCTGATTGTCGTGGACGGTGATCTGGTCCAAAATACGGGTGGAGACGAAACTGACCCCCAAGCCCTCCGCCAAGCCTACCTCAACCGCGTCCTGGAGCAGACGCAGACGCTGCAACTGACCGGGGTAGACCCCAAGGCGGCGCAGGATGCCACCGGCGCGCACCGGGCTGGCGCTGGCCGCGGTCTACACCGGGCTGATGACGCAGCAGTCGGAGCAGGAGCTGGGCCGCCGCGGCCAGATCGACCCGGCGCGCGAGATGCGCCGCCTGTCCGCGGTGGAGCTGCTGAACCGCGAGCCGCGGCTGGCCCTGCTGGGCGACCCCGGCAGCGGCAAGACGACCTTCGTCAACTTCGTGGCGCTGTGCCTGGCCGGCGAGACGCTGGGGCGTAGCGACGCCAACCTGGCCGTGCTGACCACGCCGCTGCCCAAGGAGGAGCGCGGCCAGGACGACAAAGAACCGCAGCCGCAGGCCTGGACGCACGGCGCGCTCGCTGCCGGTGCGGGTCGTCCTGCGCGACTTTGCCGCCGGCGGCCTGCCGCCGGTGGGCCAGCCGGCCAGCGGCGACCACCTGTGGCGTTTCATCGTCGCGCAGTTGGGCGACACGCTGGCCGACTTCGCGCCGACCCTGAAGAAGATGTTGCGCGAGCAGGGCGGTCTGGTGCTGCTGGACGGCCTGGACGAGGTGCCCGAGGCCGAGGACCGCCGCGTACAGGTCAAGCAGGCGGTGACCGGCTTCGCACGCGACTTCCCGCGCTGCCGCTTTCTGGTCACCAGCCGCACCTACGCCTACCAGCGCCAGGACTGGAAGCTGCCCGGCTTCGCCGAGGGCGTGCTGGCGCCCTTCGAGTGGGGGCAGATCGAACGCTTCGTGGACAACTGGTATGCCCACTGGGCCGAGGTGCGCGGCCAGAACGCGACCGACGCCCAGGGCCGGGCGGTGCTGCTCAAGGGCGCGATCCAGCACAGCGACCGGCTGCGTGAGCTGGCCGAGCGCCCCCTGCTGCTGACGCTGATGGCCAGCCTGCACGCCTGGCGCGGCGGCAGTCTGCCGGAGAAGCGTGAGGAACTGTACGCCAACACCGTGGACTTATTGCTGGAACAGTGGGAAGGCCCCAAGGTTGTGCGCGATGCCAACGGCAAGGCGCTTGTCCAGCAGCCCAGCCTGACCGAGTGGATGCGGGTCGACCGCGACGCCGTGCGCACCCTGCTGGAGGAACTGGCCTTCGAGGCGCAGCGCGACCAGCCGGACCTGGTGGGCACGGCCGACATCGCCGAAGGACGGCTGGTGGACGGCCTGATGGCCTTGCAGAACAACCCCGACGTCAGGCCGCGGCGGATCGTCGAGTTCGTCTGCGACCGGGCCGGTCTGCTGACGGCGCGCGGCGCGGGCGTCTACAGCTTCCCCCATCGCAGCTTCCAGGAGTACCTGGCGGCCTGCCGGCTGACCGGGGCCGGCTTTCCCGACGAGATGGCCGGGCTGGTGCTGGCCGAGGGCGACCGCTGGCGCGAGGTGGCGCTGCTGGCCGGGGCCAAGGCGACGCGCGGCACGGTGTCGGCGGCCTGGAACCTGGCCGAGGCGCTGTGCATGACAGATGTGCCGGCCCAGCCCGAACCGGCTCAATGCCTGGCCGCACTGCTGGCAGCGCAGACGCTGATGGAGAACGGCGCGCTGGCGCAGGTCAGCGAACGCAACCGGCCCAAGAAGGAGCGGGTGCGCCAATGGCTGCTGGCGATTGCCGGGCAGGGTCTGCTGTCGCCGGTGGACCGCGCCGCGGCCGGCGATGCGCTGTGCGTCTTTGGCGACGACCGGCCTGGTGTGGGCCTGCGACCTGACGGTCTGCCGGACATCGTGTGGTGTGACGTGCCGGCAGGTGAGTTCCTGATGGGCAGCAAGGACGACAGATCTGGAAGCCTACGACAATGAAAAGCCGCAACACACCGTCGATCTGCCGGCCTTCGCGATCGGCAAGTACCCGATCACCAACGCGCAGTACGAAGCGTTCGTGACGGACGGCGGGTACACGGCGCAGTGGCGCAAGTGCTGGACGAAGGATGGCTGGCAGTGGAAAGCAAATCGAGAAAAGCCCGACAAGTACGGCGGCGTGTACGACCTGCCCAACCATCCGGCGGTGATGATCACGTGGTACGAGGCGCTGGCCTACTGCAACTGGCTGGGCGCGAAACTGGGGCGGGCGGTGACATTGCCCAGCGAGGCACAGTGGGAGCGGGCGGCGCGGCACACCGATGGCCGAAAATATCCGTGGAAAGGTGAGATTACATCGGATCACGCCAACTACAGCGAGACTGGCATTGGAACGACGACAGCGGTGGGCATCTTTCCCGAACGGCGCGGCTGAGTGTGGTGCGTTGGACATGAGCGGGAACGTGTGGGAATGGTGCTCCACGAAGTGGCGGAACGACTACAGCAGCCCGTCTGACGAACATCTGGAAGGTGACATAACGCGCGTGGTGCGTGGCGGCTCGTACGACGACACTGCGAGGGTCGTCCGCTGCGCCGTCCGCCTCGGGTACAACCCGGACTTCCGCAACTGGAACCACGGGTTTCGAGTTGTGGTAGCGTCTCCCTGAGTTCATGACGCTGCACTCTGACCACTCTGGCCTCTCCACTCCCGACCTTCGGTCGTCCGGGACTTCGTGGGTCTCTAAATCCGCTGAACGCTGGGTACGCGGCGGATGGATGATGAAGTAGACCAACCTGGCAGGCTGGGCCGAACCCGCGATCTGCCCTGCGAAGCAGGGCGCGCGCGAATTTTGCCCAAGAAACCGGGTTTTTCCGAAAAACCCGGTTTCTTGACCTGGTGTGGTCGTCAGCATCCCACACTGCTCTTGGGCATCTCAGAGGTCTTTGAGCTGTCATGCTGAGCGGCTCGATGCGCCGACAAACACCGTCACAATGCCCAGCGAAGCATCTCGCGTCCCGGGTGAGAGACGCTTCGCTGACGGTGTTCCTTTTAGTGGGCCTATAGTCAGACCCGCTCAGCGTGACAGTGTTGCCGCTGACACGACTTCTGAGAAGCCCTGCGCACAATTTGGCCTCCCGTTGACACCCCCTTGCTCTGAATGGTACAATCGAAGCATCACCTGGCAATCCCCGGATGCGGGATTGGGGAGTCACGAGGAGGTGCAACCATGAAGGTGACGCGTTTACTGGCAATTGCGGTTTCCATTCTGGCGATGGCGTTTCTGGGGATCACAGCGGGGGCATCGACCGACGGCTGCGCCGGCGGCCGGTCCGTGCGCGCCCGGCGCAGCTTACGATCCGGCCTGCGATGTCGATCACAACGGCGTGATCGACGTGCTGGACGTGCAGTTGGCGGCCGGCCACTGGAACCAGAGCGGCACGTTCACCAGCGACAACGACCACGAGCATCTGGGCCAGACCTGGAGCAGCTCGCGCGTGCCGCTCAAAATCGAGAGCAATTTCGACGGCACGGCCGGCTCCCTGCCGGCCGCGCTGGTGCTGGCCAACACCCGCACCTCGGGCCTGGGCTACGGCCTGTGGGTAGACTCGGTCAGCGGCAACGGCGTGCATGTCAACGCGGCCGGCAACGATGGCGTCTACGTCTGCACCACCGGCGCGCGCAGCTGGCTGCGTCGCCTCCAGCGAGAACAACGGCGTGGAGGTGGGCAACGCTGAAGACAACGGCATTTTCGTGAAAGCGGCCGGCAACGACGGAGTGGTGGTCTCGTCGGCCGGCGATGACGGCGTCTACGTCAACACCGCCACCGACGATGGCCTGCACGTCGGCTTGGTTGGCGACGACGGCCTGCAGGTGGACTTCGCCAACGGCGGCCACGGCGTCAACGTCTACTCGGCCAGCCATCGACGGCATCTACGTGAACTCGGCCGGCGACGACGGCGTGCACGTGGCGAATGCCGGCGATCACGGCATCTACGTGGACACGACTGACCGACGACGGCGTATACATCAACGCGGCGGGCACCGCCGGGGTCTACGTCAACAGCGCCGGCGGCGACGGCGTCAACGTCAATTCGGCAATCGGCGACGGAGTGGTTGGCAGGACCAGTTCGCTTGCGACCTATGGCGGCAGGTTCAGCAACGGGGCCGGCGGCGGTCCTGCCCTGTACGCCATCGGCGGCGGCAACGATGCGGCCGACCTCATTCTGGGCGGAACGACGACGACCAACGGCGACGATGGCCGCATCTACTCGCAGCCCGAACTCGACCAGCAGCGACATCCTCATGTTCAGCAACGACAACTTTCACGTCCACCTGGACGAGGACGACAACAGCACCAGCAGCTTCGTGATCTACAACGGCGCCAACACCCCGGTCTGGTCTGTTTCGGAAAGCGGATTGGTCGTAGCCGGCGAAGGCGTCGCGGCTGGTGATCGATGCCAGCTGAGGAGGGCCAGCAACTGGTCTACGCGATGCATAGCCCGCAGAACTGGCTGGAGGATTTTGGCAGTGGCCGGCTGGTGGCAGGCGAGGCGTGGTGGCGTCTGGACAGCGCCTTTGCCAAGGTGGTCAGCGTCGATGCACCCTACCACGTCTTTCTGACGCCGCTGGGCGACTGGCCGGCCTACGTGACTATTGCCTACTCCGGCATGACCAGGTCGCGGCCAGCGGCCCGATTGCTCAGGGCAGCAAGCTGGCAGAGGTAACAATGGTCTCGCCTGCGACCTATCACGCTTCCGCGGAAGTCGCGATTGTGGCCATCTCGCCGATCGGCGTAGCGCTGGAAGGGCTGGCCGGTGCGACGGGTTGATCTGGGTGCTGGTCAATTTGCAGTACGGTGTTCAAGAGCAGTCATCTTGCGATGCAGAAGACCCGTCTTGACGTGATGGTCTGGTCTGGCGCTGACCGCAAGATGCCATCTCTGCGCGTCCATGACGCGTCGCGTCGAGTTCGCTGGACGGGTGGGAGCGTGCTATAATCATGCTGGTGACAGCCCCTCCGGGATGGTTCCCATCACTCGCCGAAGTGACTGTCACCTTTCCGAAGACCATCACTAATCGTTTTTCAAGAGATATCCCATGTCCAACTCAATCTTTCTCGCCACTACCGACGTCTACAGCGGCAAGTCGCTGGTTTCGGTCGGGATCACCGAGCTGATCCTGCGGCGCACCAACAAGGTGGGTGTCTTTCGTCCGGTCATCTCACGTGGACCGGAGGAGGGACGCGACAAGAACATCGACCTGCTGCTGACCCACTTCCGGCTGCCGCTGGACTACGAGGAGACCTTCGCTTTCTCGCAGCGCGAGGCGGATGAACTGATCGCTCATGGCGGCTATGACACGTTTCTCGACCGGATCATTGAGAAGTACAAGGCGCTGGAGCGCAAGTGCGACTTCATCCTGTGCATCGGCTCCGATCTGGAGGGCGACGGGTCGGTGTTCGAGTTTGACATCAATGCCGACGTGGCCCGCAACCTGGGCTGCCCGGTGCTGATCGTCACCAGCGGCGTCGGCCGCGACCCGGACGCCATCGCCAATACCGTGCGCAGCACCCATGACACACTGGTAGAGCGGGGCAGCCACCTGCTGGGAGCGATTGTCAACCGCGCCGATCCGCCCGCGGTCAACGGCATCCGCCTGGCGTTGCAAGACACCCTGCCGGAAAACAACCTGCTGCTCTCGGTGATCCCTGCCAATCCGGTGCTCAGCCGGCCGACCATCGCCGAGATCGCCGAACACCTGGGGGCTGAAGTGCTCTACGGCGGCGCACATCTCGACAAGCTGGCCTATCAGTATCTGGTCATCGCGATGCAGGTTCACAACTACCTGCTTCACCTGACCGAGAACGCGCTGCTGATCACGCCCGGCGACCGCAGCGATGTCATCCTGAGCGCGTTGCAGGCGCACCAGTCCAAGTACTACCCGCAGATCGCCGGCATGGTGCTGACCGGCGGTCTCAAACCGGCCCCTTCCGTGGCGCGGCTGCTGGACGGGTTGCCCAATCTGGTGCCGATCCTCAGCGTCGAAACACACACCTTTGACACCGCCGCCCGCATGGCGTCGGTGCGCTCCTACATCACCAGTGAAAACCGCGCCAAGATCGCACTCAGCCTGGAGCTGTTCGAGGAGTTTGTTGACACGCGCGCGCTGCTGTCGCAGGTGCTGGCCGTCCAGCCGCGCGGCATCACGCCCAAGATGTTCCTTTACAACCTGGTGCAACAGGCCCGGTCAGATCGGAAGCACATCGTCCTGCCGGAGGGCAACGACGAGCGCATTCTGCGCGCGGCCGAAGTGCTGGTAAACCGCGATATCGTTGATTTGACGATCCTGGGCAACCCGGCCGAAATATGGTCATCCATCCAGCGGCTGGGCTTGCAGATCGACGCCGGCCAGGTGCAGGTCGTCGAGCCGGCCCGCTCGCCCTGGTTCCAGGACTTCGCAGAGACGCTGGTTGAACTGCGCAAGCACAAGGGCGTCAACATGGACATGGCCACCGACCTGATGTGCGACGTATCCTACTTCGGTACCATGATGGTCTACAAGGGGCTGGCCGACGGCATGGTGTCAGGTGCGGCGCACACGACACAGCACACCATCCGGCCCGCGTTGCAGTTCGTCAAGACCAAACCGGACGTGTCGGTGGTCTCGTCGGTCTTTTTCATGGCGCTGCCCGACAAGGTGCTGGTTTACGGCGACTGCGCGGTGGTTCCAAATCCGACGGCGCAGGAGTTGGCCGAAATCGCGATCTCGTCAGCCGACACCGCCCGCGCCTTCGGCATCGAGCCGCTGGTCGCGATGCTCTCCTATTCCACAGGCGAGTCCGGGCAGGGTGAGGACGTGGAGCGGGTGCGCGAGGCGACCGTGCTGGCCAGGCAGCGTCGTCCCGATCTCAAGCTGGAAGGGCCGATGCAATACGACGCGGCCGTCGATCCGGAGACCGCCGCCAAGAAGCTGCCCGGGTCCGCCGTCGCCGGGCACGCAACGGTGTTCATCTTCCCGGACCTCAACACCGGCAACAACACCTACAAGGCCGTCCAGCGCGAGACGGGCGCGATCGCCATCGGCCCGGTGCTGCAGGGGTTGAACAAGCCGGTCAACGACCTGAGCCGCGGCTGCACCGTCGAAGACATCATCAACACCGTGGTGATCACCGCCATCCAGGCGCAGCACGCGTAGGTTTGTAAGGACTGTTGTAACCCACTTGTAAGGCGCAGCGTCGTCGCCGTCCGTTATAATTAAGGCGAGAATACTTGCTGACGAGGCGACTGAGATGGCGCAACAATCTGTTCAATACGACAGTGGCTGGTTGGCGGATGAGGACCGGCTGGGCCGGCAGAGTCTGCTTCAGCTCCTGCTGGGTCACGACGACAGCGACGGGCTGGTGGCCGAGCCGGCCGCGCTGGAAATTGCCCGCAGCGACCGGTTTCGTCGCGAACTGGCAGCAGCAGCGCAGGCCCGCCGGGTGATTCCGGAGCGACGCCATCTGCGCAGATAGCTGAATTGTGACTCGCAGCTATCGTTATAGTACGTACCAACGACCCGCTTCGTGTGGGTCGTTTCTTTTGTTAGTCAGCGAGGTAAGTGCCGGGGACTTTCCGAAGTCCCTGGCACTTGAGCGTGCTGTGTTGCCGGAGTCTGGTGCTGTGGTATAATGCAGGACGTTCGTTAGATTCAGACAACTTCAACACAGGATAGACTCAGAAATGTTTAAGAACTTCGTCAAGAATACCTTTGGCGACGGCAGTGGCAAGGTCGTCAAAGGGATGCAGCGCACCGTAGTTGCCATCAACGATCTCGAAAGCGAGATGATGGCGCTGCCCGATGAAGAATTCGCACAGCGCACGGCTGCTTTTCAGGTTCAGTTGAGAGAGGCTTCGCAGGCCGGCAACGTCGAACTGGCTGAACTGCGCGCCGACTGGGAACGCGAGCGAGACTCGACCACCCGCGCCCAACTCAATATCGCAATGCGCGACATGCGACGCGATATCCGCGCCGATGAAGAAGAGATACTCCAGGAGATACTGCCCGAGGCCTTTGCGCTGGTGCGCGAGGCCAGCCGGCGTACCACCGGCATGCGCCACTTCGACGTCCAGTTGATCGGCGGCATGGTGCTGCACAAGGGCTGGATCGCCGAGATGAAGACCGGTGAAGGCAAGACCCTGGTCGCGACCTTGCCGCTCTATCTCAACGCGCTCACCGGACGCGGCGTGCATCTCGTCACGCCCAACGACTATCTTTCCAAGGTCGGCGTTCAATGGATGGGGCCGATCTATCACCTGCTGGGGCTGCGGACGGCTGTCATCCAGTCCACCGCCGGCGACCCCAACCGCGGCTCCTACATGTTCGACCCCGACTATCGCTCGGCCGACGACCGCTTCCAGCACCTGCGACCCGTGACCCGCCGCGAAGCCTATCTGGCCGACATCACCTACGGCACCAACAACGAGTTTGGCTTCGACTACCTGCGCGACAACATGGTGCAGGATCTTGCACAGCGCTCGCAGCGCGAGCTGTTCTTCGCCATCGTGGACGAGGTGGACAACATCCTCATCGACGAGGCGCGCACACCGCTGATCATCTCCGGCCAGGCGCAGGAGTCCAGCGACTGGTACAAACGCTTTGCCGAGATTATGCCGCGGCTGCGTTCCTCGACCAGCAAGGAAGAGGCCGACGGCGACTACGTGGTGGACGAGAAGGACAAGGTTGTCACCCTCACCGAGAACGGCATCGAGCGGATTCAGGACTGGTTGGGTATCAGCAATCTCTATTCGCCTGAGAACTTCGAACTGTCGCCCTACCTGGACAACGCGCTGCGGGCCGCGGTGCTCTTCAAGCGCGACCGCGACTACATCGTCCGCGACGACGAGGTGATCATCGTCGATGAGTTCACCGGCCGGCTGATGGAAGGCCGCCGCTACTCCGAGGGGCTGCACCAGGCCATCGAAGCCAAGGAAGGGGTGCGAGTCCAGCGCGAGTCGCTGACGCTGGCGACCATCACCTTCCAGAACTACTTCCGCATGTACGCCAAGCTGGCCGGCATGACCGGTACGGCCGAGACAGAAAAGGAAGAGTTCGGCAAGATCTACGGGCTGGATGTGGTTGTCATTCCCACCAATGTCCCTGTCATCCGCGATGACCGGCCCGACTATGTTTACCGCGACGGGCGCGCCAAGTTCAACGCGGTGGTGGAGGAGATCGCCGACGCCAATAAGCGGGGACAGCCGGTGCTGGTAGGCACGGTTGCCATCGAGACCAGCGAGTTCTCTGGCGTCGCTGCTTGCAACGGCGCGGCGTCCCGCACAACGTCCTCAACGCCAAGAACCACGAACGTGAGGCGCTGATCATCGCGCAGGCCGGCCGTTCGGCGCCGTCACCATCGCCACCAACATGGCCGGCCGTGGTGTGGACATCCTGCTGGGCGGCAACCCGGAGGGCATCGCACGCGATACCGTGCGCCGCGCCGGTCACGACCTGGCCGACCTGGACCCCGAACTGTGGGAGCAGGCGCTGGCCGAGGCCAAGGCGGAGAGCGCGGCGGATCGCCAGCGGGTGCTGGAAGCCGGCGGATTGCATGTGGTTGGCACCGAGCGCCACGAAGCGCGTCGCATCGACAACCAGTTGCGTGGCCGCGCCGGGCGTCAGGGAGACCCCGGCTCCAGCCGCTTCTTCGTCGCGTCTGGACGACGACCTGATGCGTCGCTTCGGCGGCGAACGTGTGGCCGGACTGATGGAGCGGATGGGCGTGGAAGACGATATGCCGCTGGAACATGGCATGGTCAGCAAGTCGATCGAGAACGCGCAGGGCCGGGTCGAGGGCTACAACTTCGACATCCGCAAGCACGTGCTGGAGTATGACGATGTCGTCAACAAGCAGCGTGAGGTGATCTACGAAGAGCGGCGGCGTATCCTCAGTGAGCCAACTCTGCGCGAGAATGTGCTACGGATGGTTGGATCACAGATCGCACGCCTGGTGCAGTCGTTTGCGGTCGCTGAGGAACCGGAGGATCGCGATCTGGCCGGGCTGCATGGCGGGCTGACAGCCCTTTTCCCACTGCCGGACTACATGACGGTCGAGTCGTGGCACCCGCTGACGACGGATGAGATCCAGAATCAGCTCGAAGACCACGCTGAAGCTTACTACGATGCGCGGGCGCAGGCCAACGGCGCGGCGCTGTTGCGCCAGTTTGGCGACGAAGGGCTGACGCTGGCCAATCTGAGCGAACGCGGTGATCCCTTCAACGCGGTGGTGTACAATCGGGTGCTGTCACAGCTTGGCGGGTCCATCGACGAAGCGACCGCACGCCTGCCGCTGCGCCAACTGCCTGAGGATATCCAGCAGGCTGTGGCGGACGGTGTAACCGAGGGTGCGGCGCTCTATCGCGACCGGCTGGTCATGGTGCGCGCGGTCGATGAACGCTGGGTGCGCCACCTGACCGATCTGGACGCGCTGCGCGAGGGCATCGGGCTGCGCGCCTTCGGCCAGATCCAGCCGCTGGTGGCCTACAAGAAGGAAGCGCACGAGATGTACCAGGAGCTGCTCGGATCCATCGAGAGCGACATCGTGCACGCCATCTTCAAGGTGGACGTGGTGCGCCAACAGCAGCCGGTGCGCCGGGTCATGCAGACCAACCGCGGCGACAACGGTGCAGACCAGCAGACCGAGCGGCGCTCCAGCGTCGATATTGGCCGCAACGACCCGTGCTGGTGCGGCAGTGGCAAGAAATACAAGCACTGCCACATGCGCACCGACCAGGCAGGCACTACGTCGGCCAAACAGCCAGCGCCGGCTGGCCGTGGCGCGCAACCGGCGGCGACCAAGCGTCGCCGCTCCAAGAGATAAACAACAGCAATACGCGCAGGCGTCGTCTTTCACCTTGTTCGTTTCCGGTGGCGCAGATAGCGTCGCCGGAAATGAACTTCCTCGCTGCCGCTGTCTGCGTGTCCCAAAGACTGCTCGTCCTTTTGCCATCTCAGGGTCGAGCCAGGTTGGGGCGGAGGCCAGCGTGGACATCTTGCCGAGTGTTTTCTTGCCATGAGCAAGTCAATCGCCACAACTCCGAACTATCCTCCGGGAATGCCGGTCCAACAGTGGCCGGTGTCTCTGGAGCAGCTTGAGTCCCTCTCGCGTCAACTCAATAGTTCGCTGGAACTGGATACTGTGCTCGATGTCCTGGGCGACGGCGTGCGCGTTCTCCTGGGCACAGGGCGCGGCGCGCTCGTTTCTGGGTGACGCATCCACAGGCGTGGTGGCCTGCCAGCGAGCCTGGGGCGTCTCTGCAAACTACACGAGCAAGGTGGAAGCGGCGTATCGCAGCCTGCCCGGCGGCGTCCTTTTGACCGAGCGCATGACGGTGGTCGAGGACGTGGCCGCTGATCCGCGTTTCGATGCCTTGCGCGATGAAGTGCGCAGCGAAAGCATCGGCAGCATGCTGATGGTCGGTCTGAGGCACCAGGACGAAGTTTTCGGCGCGCTGGTGGCTTACTTCGATTCGCCTCGCCGTTTCTCGCAGACAGACATCTATCTCGCGCAGACGGTGGCGAACCACGCTGCCGTCGCCATCAAGAACGCACAGCTCTACCAGTCAGCTCAGCAGCGGATGGCTGACCTGGAGGCGTTGCGCGGGCTGGCGTCGTCGGTCAGTTCCTCGCTGGATTTCGACCGGGCGGCGTTGACGATCCTCGAACATTTGCAGCGAGCGCTGGACTTCGACAGCGCCTCGATTTTCACCTTCGCCCGTGATAGTTTCCGCATTGCTGCGTTCATTCACCGCGACGGGCGAGAAGCGCCGATCTTTGGGGAAATGGAGCGAAGCAAGCTCCCGGCCGCGGATCAGGTGGTTGAAACGAGACGCTCGTTGCTGATCGCGGAGACCCGCGGCAGCCCGCTGTGGAATCCGATACCGGGACACGAACGCATCCGCTGCTGGATGGGCGTGCCGATGGTTTTCAAGGGTGAGATCGTCGGCGTACTGTGCGTCGATTCAGACCGTCCGCGCACCTTCGACGACTCGCACATCGCGCTCGGCGCAGGCATTTGCCGACCAGGCGGCCACCGGTTTGGCGAATGCCCGCCTCTACGCTGCTGCCCAGCGCCGGGCGGAAGAGGTCGAGCGGGTCAAGAACTTCAACGAAAAGCTGTTGAACAGCGTCGAAGCTGGTATCCTGCTGGAGTTGAGTGACGACCGGGTCGAGTATGTCAACCCGCGCCTGTGCGAGATGGTCGGGTACACAGCCGATGAGCTGATTGGACAACTCACCGACGTTCTGCTCTCGCCGGAGATGGGCCGGCATGTCGACGAGCAAGCTGTTGGTCGGGCGCGCGGCGAGAAGGGACGCTACGAGGCTTCTCTGCTCTGCAAAGATGGCTCCGAACTGCCGGTGCTGGTCAACGCAACGCCGGTGTACAGCGGCGATTGCGTTCACCGGTACACTCACAGCGTTTACCGACATCACACAGCGCAAGCGCACTGAGCAGACACTGCTGGCGCTCAACAACGCTGCGGCGCAAGTGCGCTACGCCACCAACCCGCAGCAGGTCTTCGCCACCGTCGGCGCTGAGCTTGGTAAACTTGGCCTGAGTATCGCCGTGTTTCGCTACGACGGCGACGACAACGCTGTTCGCCTCGACTATCACGCGGTTGCCCCGCGGCTGCGCGATTTGCAAGCCGGCAGTATGATCACTGAGACGGTGTTGGTGCGGGTGGCCGAGAAATATGCTGAAGATCTACTCGAAATGATGTGGCGCGGGCAGGCAGTGTTTATCAGCGGGCCGGAGCATGTGGCTTTGGCTGAATTTGTCGACTGGGTGACTCCGCCGCGCGTCTTGAACGAGCTTTTCTCCAGGCTGCGCACGGTGATCGCTCCGCTGGTGCGGCAGCAGCAGGAGTTTGGCCTGCTGGCAGTGGTTGGCGAGCAGCTCACAATTGATTCTGTACCGGCGGTGCAGGCGTTTGCCAACCAGGCGTCGGCGGCGCTCGACAACGCGTTTCTGCTGGCCGCCGAGCGCCGCTATCGCGAACGGGCCGAGCGCCTCAACAGCGCTGCACGCGCGTTGAGCTTTGCTGCCGACCCCGACAGCGCGCTGGAGCAGGTTCTGGGCCTGTTGCACGACGTGTTGCCATACGACAATAGCTGGCTGTTCCTGCTGGAGGGTGGAGGTCTCTCGCTGCGGGCAGCCAAGGGACCGGTGGCATCGGGCAACATCGGCCAGCGAATCGAGCCTGGCACCTTTGCAACCCTCGACACAATGGTCGAGACTTTGGGGCCGCTGTTGGTCAGCCACACGCGCGCGTCAGAAATCTGGCGCGAGTACCCAGAGTCCAGCTATATCGAGTCGTGGATCGGCGCTCCCCTGATCGCTGGCGGGCAGGTGGTGGGCGCGCTGGCTGCCGACAGTGCTACGCCCGGTTTCTATAGCGAGGAAGACCTGTACACAATAGCGGCCTTTGCCGACCTGGCAGCGGTCGCGATTCAGAAGACTCAACTCTACCACGAGACCCGCGTAGCCTACGAAGACTTACGCGAGCTGAATCGATTGAAGGACGAGTTCGTAGCCAACATTTCTCACGAGTTGCGCACGCCGCTGACCTTCGTCAAGGGCTACGTCGAGTACCTGCTGGAAGGCTATGCCGGGGACCTTACTCCCGACCAACGCGAGGCGCTGGAGATCGTTCTCGACCGCGGCGATGCGGTGATTCATCTTGTCAACGATATTATCTCCCTCAAGCAGGCCGACATGCTCACCATCGATCCGGACCAGGTTGACATCGCGGCCGTCGTTACCACCAGTGTTCAGGGAAGCTTCGCGGCGGCCGACCGTGCCGGCATCAGCGTCCACCAGCAATTCGAGCATGATCTGCCCCCGGTTTGGGCTGACGCTCGCCGGTTGGGGCAGGTTCTCGACAACCTGATCGGCAACGCTATCAAGTTCAGCGCCAACGGTGACAGCATCACCGCCGCCGTGATGCGCAGGGATGAGACCACCGTCCTCGTGGCTATCAGCGACACCGGCATCGGCATCCCTCCCGACCGGATCGACAAGATCTGGGACCGTTTCTATCAGGTGGACAGCCGCTGGACCCGCCGGCGGGCAGGCACCGGACTGGGACTGACCATCGCCAAGCAGATTGTAGAAGCGCACGGCGGCGAGCTTCGGGTCGAGAGCGTTCCTGGCGCAGGCAGCACATTTTCCTTTACGCTGCCGGTCGTGCGGGAGTTGGAATAGATGGCGTTGACGCCGTTGGGAAATGCTGGTATCCTCGCCCCTTCTGTGGTATCATCTGTGCGACAAATCCCGCCGAAATTTCGTATAAGAGAATAGCTACTGCTCAGGTGTCTGGCACTTTGACCGGGACGAGGAGCGACCCCGGCACGAACTGAGCAGCTTAACCATAGCGTGAAGTGCCTGGCACCTCATGAATAGTTACGAGAATAGAGGAAATTCTACCCTATGGCAACCTTGCTGGAAAAAGTCCAGATTCTTGTTTCCGCGAATCTGCATCAACTGGTCGATCAGGCGCTGCAATCGAACTCCGTCGCGGTTTACAACTATTACATTCGGGAGATTGAAAACAACCTCGAGAAGCTCGACGATGCCGTCGCAACGGTTGGCGGCCAAGTCAAGACAATCCGCCGCAAGCGCGACGAATACCAGGCGCAGGCCGACCGGCTGGACCGCGACATCGACCTGCTGCTGTCCGATGGCAAGAACTCGCTGGCGGAAGCTGCGCAGAGCAAGCTCAACGCGACCCGCTCGACTGTGGAAGAGTACACCACGCAGTTGGCGCAACTGGAGCGCGAGTACGACAGCCTGCGCGATGCCAAGCTCAAGCTGGAAGCCAAGCTGGCAACGGTGAAGCAGGAGCGCGAGCAGCTGCAGGCGCTGATGGACCTGGCCAAGGCCAAGGAAATCTCCAACCGAACCATGCGCAGCCTCGACGACCTGGCCGGCAGCCGGGACGAAGACGTGGCACGCGTGGCCGAAGGCATTCGCCAGCGGCTGGACAAGGCCACGGCTGAGAGCGACATGCTGGCATCGAGCCTCGACGCCCAGTTGGACGACGCCCTTGATCGCCGCGAGATCGACCAGCAACTCATGGAGCGCAAGCGCCGCCTGGGCCTTGCCGAAGGGTAAACGGTAATCGGTGATCAGTAAGCGGTAGGCAGTGAAAAGTAACCAGTGACCGATGTACATACGGTTCAGCGGCAACAAACTTCTGACTTCTGGCCTGTGAACTCTGATTACTGTTTACCGTTTACCGATCACTACTTACCATTCGCGACAGGAGCGACCAATAGATGAACCGTACGCGCGTGATCTTTATTGTCATTGTTGTGGCTGCTCTGGCAATCGTCGGGCTGGCTGCTATGGCGCGCCTGCTCAGCGACCAGTCGTCATCGCCGCTGGTCGTCGATCAGCGCGGGCCGATCAACGTGCGCGTGCTGACGGCCCTGCCGGTCTACGACTGGGTCAACGAGGCCGCCAAGGAGTTCAACGCTGAGGGTGGGCACGAATTGGACGGCAACCCTATCCAGGTTGAGATCGTCTCGATGGATGGCCTGTCAGCGCTGGGCAAGTTCGACCGCGATGAGTTCGGCGCGCTGCCGGCGGATGTCGATCTGGAGAACCTGACGCCGGAGCAGGAACACGCGCTGGAACGCTTCCCCACCGCGTGGATTCCCGACAGCCGCTACCTGCCTGAGCTGGCCAACGTTGCCTACAAGGAGCGCCTTGGTCGCGACGTCTTCCTGACCGACGGTGAGTATCGCGCCCGTCCCACCGCCATCAGCCTGTTCGCCTGGGGTGTCTACCAGAGCCGCGCCGAGGTGCTGAAAGAGCACTTTGGCGACGTTGACTGGCAGGTGATCCACGACGCAGCGATCACCCACGGCGGTTGGCCGGAGTTGGGTGGGCTGCCAGAGTGGGGCTTCTTCAAGCTGGTGGTTCCCAACCCGCGCAAGAACGTCGGCGGGTTGGCCGCCATGGTCGCGGCGGCCGGTGAATACTACGACTCGGCCACCATCGGCACAGCCGAGGTAACCGACCCTGACTTCCAGCAGTGGTTGGGCGAATTGATGGGCAGCACCACCGACCTGAGCGGCGGCAGCGCCTACACCGCCGAGGATTTCGCGCTGTTCGGCTACTCGGCCGGCGACGGCGGCCAACTGCTGGAGTCGGATCTGCTCAACAACATGGAGGGCATCCAGACCCGCTGGGGCGAGCCGCTGGACATCTTCTACCCGAAGTACGTCACCTGGTTCGACTTCCCGTTCACTACCTGGATCGGGCCGGAGACCAGCGCGGCCGAGAAAAACGCAGCACTGGAGTTTCAGCGCTATCTGCTGTCGCCAGAGGTGCAGGCCAAAGCGGTCGCCTACGGGCTGCGGCCGGCCAACTCATCCGTGTCGGTGGACCAGCCCGACAGTCCCTTCACCCGCTGGGCAGATCAGGGTGTCGTCCCCATCGTCTCGCGCACCGAGGCGATGCGCTCGCCCGGACCGCGATGTCCTGCTGGCGCTGCTGCGCTGGTTCGACCTGAACGTGGCCCAGTAAGGGGGTACCTATGGCCAATAAGCGCTCCCCTACCGGCCCCTGGATCGTTGGAACGGTGGTAATCGTTGCGTTCTTCTGTCTGTTTGCCTGCGTGCTGGCGCTGGTGGCGCTGAATGGCAACCGCCAGAACAGCGGCGAGGTCGTGGTCACAAATGTCGATCCCGCCAGCGCGACGCTGACCCTGGCCTACTCGCCGGAAAAAGCGGCTCTCATCACCGATCTGGTCAACCGCTTCAACGAGAAGCGGCTGCGCACCGACGATCGCGAGGCGATGCAGGTGCAATTGCTGGAGCTGGCGCCCGACCTGATGGTCGAC
This sequence comes from uncultured Chloroflexia bacterium, assembly GCA_963707275.1. Lineage (GTDB taxonomy): Bacteria > Chloroflexota > Anaerolineae > JAAEKA01 > JAAEKA01 > JACKBK01. The sequence continues at coordinate 350,749 of CAVPPH010000006.1, read as the reverse complement.
GAGGCGCTGTCGGAAGCGCCCCGTTTCCAGGCGCTGACGCCCGACTCCAGCCTGTGGCTTGACCAGTTGGACCGCCGCTGGTCCGGCCAGCAGCAGCTAGGCGAAGGCGCCATCGCCGCGTCGCCGGTCGGCGAGTCGGTGCGCTATGCCGTCAGCCCGGTTGTCATCGCGATGTGGGACAATGTGGCGCGCAGCCTGGGCTGGCCCGCGGAGCCTGTCGGCTGGGAGACCATTCAGCAGCGCGCCACGGCCGATCCCGATTTTCGCTGGAGCCACCCCAGCACCAGCCAGGCCAGCGGCCTGCTGGCTACGCTGGCCGAGTTCTACGCCGGTGCGGGCAAAACGCGCGGACTGACTGTCGAAGATGCCACCGCGCAAGCGACCATTGACTACGTTGGCAACATCGAGCGTACGGTCAAGTTCTACGGCGAAGGGGAGACGGCGATCCTCGATCGCATCAAGGCAGAGGGGCGCGACTTTCTCGACGCGTTTGTGGTGCAGGAGCATCTGGTCGTCAACTACAATCGCGAGGCCAGCGCCGGCGGGTCGCCTGAACTGGTGGCGGTCTACCCGGCCGAGGGCACGGCGTGGGCCGATCATCCGTTGGCGCTGCTGGAGTCCAGTGGCCTGACAAACAACCAGCGGGCGACCTTCCGTGCGTTCCGCGACTACGTGCAGTCGCCCGAGGCGCAGCAGGTGGTGCTGGAGGCCGGCTTCCGGCCCGCGGACCTGTCGTTGTCGCTGGATGGCAGCCCGGTTTCGGCTGCCAACGGCGCCGATCCCAGCGAACCGCAGACGACCTTGCAGGTGCCCGGCCCGGCCGTGGTCGATGTCGTGCAGAACGTCTGGCAGTTCACCAAGCGCAAGGCCAACATCTACCTCGTGGTGGATACCAGCGGCAGCATGGAAGGCGAGAAGCTGGCCGCCGCCCAGTCAGCGTTGCGCGAGTTTCTGGACCAGATCAAGGGCGACCAGGAGCAGGTCGGACTGGTCGAGTTCAGCACCTACGTCAACAACATCGACCCGCTGGACACGCTGGGCAACAACCGCGCCCAACTCCAGCGCAGTATCGACAACCTGGAAGCCGCCGGGGATACCGCGTTGCTGGATGCGATCTCGGTGGCCTACGACCGCTTGCAACAGGATGGCGACCCTGAGCGGATCAACGCGATCGTGGCCATGACCGACGGACGCGAGAACGCCTCCTCCGTCACCCTGCTGCGTCTGCGCGAGACGATCCGCCGTGGTAACAACAACGGCGTGCCGGTGCTCGTCTTCACCATCGCGTTCGGCGACGACGCCGACTATGACGTCCTGCAGACCATCGCCGACGCCAGCGGCGGCCAGATGCGCGAGGGTAACCTGGAGACAATCCGCCAGTTGTACAGGATTTTGAGTTCGTATTTTTGACTCTGTATCTTCAGATTCGTGCCGGCGAACCGGATAATCTGCCACGAATTGCACGAATTTCACCAATTCCGACTCTGAATTCGTCCAATTCGTTGAATTCGTGGCAAGGAATCAGTGCGGACCAGCTTAGGTAACGGATGACAATGGCGAACATGGGCAAGAGCGAGGCAGTCACGGTCGAAGACTACTTGAACGAATTGCCGGAAGAGCGGCGGGCTGTCGTCGCAGCGGTGCGGCAGCTCATCCTCGACAACCTGCCTGCCGGCTATCAGGAGATGGTGAGCTGGGGCATGATCGCCTACGGCATCCCGCTGACGCGCTATCCCAAGACCTACAACGGTCAGCCGCTCAGCTACATCGCGCTGGCGTCGCATAAGAGCTACATTTCGCTCTATCTGATGAGCGTTTACGGCGACCCGCAGCAGGAAGCATGGCTGAAAGACGCCTTTGCTGAGGCCGGTAAGAAGCTGGACATGGGTAAGTCCTGCCTGCACTTCCGCAGCCTGGACGACCTGCCGCTGGATGTCATCGCCGAGGTGGTTGCCAGCACGTCGCCCGACCAGTACATCGCCCGCTACGAGGCCAGCCGCAAGCGATAAGCGGCGTCCATGGTTTTTGACCGCTCTGGCCGGTCTCCGACCGAGCCAGCGTCGTTACTCATCAACGCTTTCTGAGGTTCTACGGCAACCGTTGATCCAATCGTCATGCCCCAAGACTCCATTCACGATTCCATCGAACGCAAGGCGCGCCGTGCCATCTTCGAGCACGCGCTCTTCCGCATCGAAAACGCTCTGATCCTGGCTGGCTCGATCCTGCTGGCCTACTTCCTGCCCAGCCCGGTGCCGGCGCTGCTGCCATGGTGGAGCTGGTGGACGTGGATCGCGCTCGGTCTGCTGGCGGTGACAGCCATCGTCGTCAGCGCGCTGACCGACCAGAAAGAGCGCGAGCAGGCCGTGGAGAGTCTTTTTCAGCAGGAATACAGCATCAGCGGCATCCGCGACAAGGCGCTCAAAGAGAAGCTCGACGCGGGCCGAGGAGTATCACGAGCAGATCAAAGCCGCAGTCGCAGCTCAACAGCGATGGCGTCCTCAAGGATCGCCTGAACCGCACTACCGGCGACATATACGACTGGATCGGCAACATGGTGCGCCTGGCCCGCCGGCTGGATGCCTACCGCAGCGACCCGATCATCCTGAACGACCGCGATGCCCTGAAAGAAAGCATCCCGAATCTCCAGCGTCGTCTGACCCAGGAAAGCGACGGACGGGTGCGCGAGCAGGTCGGGACGACTCTCAACGACCAGCAGCGGTTGCAGGCCAACATCAGCGAACTGGACAACCGGATGCAGCGGGCTGACCTGCAGCTCGACAGCTCGCTGGCGTCGCTGGGCACGGTGTACAGCCAGTTGCTGCTCATCGGCAGCAAAGATGTGGACGGCGGACAGGCCGAGCGCTTGCAGGCTGACATCTCCGACGAGGTCAACAGCCTGCAGGACGTGGTCGAGTCTATCAACGAGATCTACGACTACCAGACGTTTGGACCGGGCAAATAGCCGGTGATCAGTAAGCACTCTGTAAACAAAGAAACCACGAATGTCTTTGCGAGGCTAGGCGAAGCAACACCTGCACTGCGCGCAGGCGCAAGTGTCTCTCCGGTGGTTCAGAAAGATTGCTTCGCCGCAGCGGCTCGCAATGACTCATGAGAACTTAGTTTACGCTGTACTTACTGTCCACCGCTTACTGAATTCTGGTTACTGATCACCGATTACTGATCACTGACCCACGGAGACTAACAATTCATGCGCACGCGGTTGATAGCCCTCTTGTTGCTCATGCTCGTGCTGGCCGGATGCAGCGGAAGCTCGCCCAAGGGCGAGGTGACCGTCTACGTCGCCGCGCCGCTGACCGGCTTTCAGGCCAACGGCGGGCAAACGGTGCTGGGCGGCGCCAAGCTGGCCGCGGCCAAGCTGAACCAGGACGGCGGCCTGCTGGGCTACGAAGTCAAGGTCGTGCCGCTGGACGACGAGTTCGAACTTCGATGTGGCCGTCGCGATGGCCGATGAGGTGGCCGCGGCCGTGGCCGGCGGCGAACAGGTGCTGGGTGTCATCGGCCACTACAACAGCGGCCAGACCCTGGCGGCCATGGAGACCTACAAGGACCTGCCGATCATCGTCATCACGCCGACTGCGTCGGAGACCTCCATCACCCAGCGCGGCTACCGCAACTTCTTCCGCGTCAACGCCAACGACGCCGTGCAGGCCCGCGTGGACGCCGGCTTCCTGGTCAACACCCTGGGCGCGAAACGGGTCGCCGTGGTCCACAACGACACCGAATACGGCATCGGACTGGGGCAAGCGAGATCGCCGCGGAGCTGCAAAAGCTGGGCGCGGAGGTCGTGCTGACCCGCCAGGTGACCGAAGGTCAGGAGCGCTACGACGACGAGGTCGCTGCGATTCAGTCCGCCGCTCCCGACGCGATCTTCTACGCCGGCTACGAGATCGAAGCGCCCTACCTGCGGGTCGGCGCTGGTGCAAGCCGGTGTGACGGCGTCGATGCTGGCGTCCGACGGCGCGTTCCTCTCAGCCACCATCGACGAGGCAGGCCGGCGCGGCCGAGGGGATGTATGTCAGCGCCTTTGCACCCAGCCCGCAGAGCGTGGCCGACAGCCAGTGGATCAAGGAGTACCAGGCGGTGGACTTCCGCAACCCTGACACCTATTCCATCAACGGCTACAGCGCGCTGATGGTGCTGGCCGAAGGGGTGAAAAAAGCTAACTCGCTGGACGCGAGCAAGATCGCCAATGCGCTGCACGGCGCGACGGTGGACACCTTGGCGGGCAAGCTGACCTACGACGCGAAGGGCGATCTCACAGATCCCACGGTCTACGTGTTCCAGGTCAAGGACAACGCCTTCGTCCAGGTCAGCCCCTGATGAAGCTGACCAACGGCGACAAAGTCAACCTGTTGGCCGCCTACCATTTCTTCGTTGGCGGCATCTTTGCGCTGCTGGCGATTGCTGCGCTGGTCGTGCCGCTGGCCGCGGTCGCGCTGGGTGAGAGCGAATTTCTGGCGCGGCTGCCCGGCTGGTTCCTGGGCTCCAGCCTGCTGATCGTGGCGGCTGTGCTGGGCGGGATCGCGTTGATAGACTTGGCGCTGGGCTGGGGACTGTGGCAGCTCAAACCCTGGGGGCGGACCGGCGCGATGATCTTCGCCGTGTTCAGTATTCCCTTCGTTCCGATCGGCACCATAGCCGGCGGCGTGATCCTCTACGTGCTGCTGCAGGACGAGATCCGTGAGCTGTTCTGGATGTCCAACCAGCCCTTCCCACCGCGGCCACAATGAGCATCACTGATCGGATGGCAGAGCTGTGGACGCGCTTCGTGGCCTGGCTGACAGGGCTGAGGACGGCTGCGCGGCGGCGAGAAGCTGTCCGGCGCGCAGCGGGACGAGTTGGTCAGCTTGTTGGACAAAGGCCGTCCCGGCCAGCGCTGGCTGGCTGCCGAGGCGCTGGGCGAAGCGCGATCCTGGTCGCAGCGGCGTCACGGTGCTGACCGCCGCACTGGCCAGCGACGACCCGATTCTGCGCGGCGAAGCAGGCAATGCGTTGGCCCACATCGGCGGGCGAGCGGCACGCAGCGCCTTGCTGGAGTCCGCAGCCGGTGGCGATCCGCTATGCTCAGGCGGCCGCGGCCGATGCGCTGGGCCGGCTGCCGGCTGACGAGGCGACCGCGGCCGCGCTGCTAACCCTGCTGGACAGCCCGCAGGCCGTCGTTCGCCAGAGCGCCGCCGAGGCGCTGGCGCGAGCGGGCTGGCCGCGGCCCGTCGATCCGCCGAACCTGTCGCCAGTCCCGGCGCCACGACTGCTGGCCTTGCTGGCCGAAGATCCCGAGCCGATGGTGCGCCGGGCGGCCGCGCTGGCGCTGGGCAAGCTGGGCGATCCGGCAGCCCGAGAGTCGCTGCGACAGCGCGTCGATGATCACAGCGAGGACTGGCGGGTGCGCGAAGCCGCCGCGCTGGCCGTCACGCCGTCTGTGCCGCTGAAACGGTCAGCCTCGAGCCGACGTCGCAGACCGACCGTGAGCGGACGGTGAGCCGAGAGCCGGAGCAGGATCGGCCTCGTCTGAATAGCGCAGCGTAAGCGTTAAGCAATCGGTTACGAGTTCCTTGATCAAGCCAGCGAAGGCTCTCAGTGATACAATGGGGGGGCAATTTCCCGATGGTTTCCGGCCCACACCAGTCGATCGGGTCGGTTCATTACTGATTTCCCCTAAAGGAGGTATGTGTTACCATAAGTCGCAAACGTCGTTTGCGTACCGCTGTTTCTGGTGTTGGTTCTGCTGGTCATTGCCGTCGTGCCGGTCAGCGCCCAGGACCGCGGCAAACCGCAGCCGATCCGCTTTGCCACCTTCAACGCCTCGTTGAACCGCTTCAACGCCAGGCGACCTGGTCGCCGACCTGTCGGCGCCCGGCAACGCACCAGCAGCTGACGTCATCGCTGAGATCATCCAGCGCATTCGCCCTGAGGTGCTGCTGATCAACGAGTTCGACTACGACGCCGGCGGTGTAGCGGCCCAGATCTCTTCCAGGACAACTACCTCTCCGTAGCCCACGGTGACGCCGATCCCATCGACTACCCCTACCACTATGTGGCGCCCTCCAACACCGGCATCCCGTCCGGCTTCGACCTGGACAACAACGGTTCGATAGGCGGTCCCAACGATGCCTTTGGCTTCGGCTTCTTCCCCGGCCAGTACGGCATGGCAGTCTACTCCATGCACCCCATCGACTTCGGCAACATCCGCACCTTCCAGCTTTTCCTGTGGAAGGACATGCCGGGGGCGTTGCTGCCGGACGATCCGAATACGCCAGAGCCGGCCGACTGGTACTCGCCGAGGAACTGGACGTCTTCCGCCTCTCCTCCAAGAGCCACTGGGACATCCCGGTGATGATCGGCGGCAAGCGGGTCCACTTCCTGGTCAGCCATCCGACGCCGCCGGTCTTTGACGGCCCCGAGGATCGCAACGGCACGCGCAACTACGACGAGATCCGCTTCTGGGCTGACTACATCAGTCCCGTCGCAGCAGCGGCTACATCTACGATGACGCCGGCAACGTCGGCGGTCTGCGGCCCGGCGATCCCTTCGTCATCGCCGGCGACCAGAACTCCGACCCCTATGACGGCGACAGCATTCCTGGCGCGATCCAGCAGTTGCTGGACCATCCCCAGGTCAACACCCGCATCACGCCCAGCAGCCTGGGCGCGGTGGAGCAGTCAGCCTTGCAGGGCGGCGTCAACACCAGCCATATCAGCGATCCGGCCTACGACACGGCTGACTTCGCTGACAACGCGCCGGGCAACCTGCGCGCCGACTACGTGCTGCCGCACAAGAGCATGCGCATGGCTGGCGCGGGCGTCTTCTGGCCGCTGAGCCACCGACCCGTTGTTCCCGTTGGTGGGGACGTTCCCATTCCCCAGTTCCGACCATCGTCTGGTCTGGATCGATGCCTATCTGCCGGGTGCTAAGTAGCCGCGGCAGGTTCGTGACATGGAGTGTTCGGCCCCGCCGTGGGATCACGGCGGGGCCGTTTCTATCTCAAGTACCACGCGAACCATTGGCTGACGTCATCCATCATTTCCCCGGTGACGTTGTGGCCGACCCCGTCGTAGATCTTCATCGTCAGCCGCTCAGGCTGCGCGGCGTAGATCGGCAGCAGTTGCCGGTACAGCCGCAAGCAATAGACCTTGGGCTGCTGCGTGTCCTGATCGCCGCACAGCATGAACAAGGGGCGGGGGTAGAAATCCAGCAGCTTCTGCATTGGGTCGATGCTGCGTACGAACCGGCTGTCGCGCTCGATGGCCGGACGCGCGGCGTCCAGTTGTTCCCGCCACTGGGGATAGGTGGACGCTTCCAGCAACGCGTCCTCCCAGCGCTCGCCAAACGCCGGCAATCCGATGATCGGCGCGGCTGCTGCGATGCGCGGCTCGTTGGCCGCAGCATAGAAAGCGCTGAACGCTCCCATCGAGATTCCCGTCACGCCGCAGCGTCCAATGTCCACCCGCTCATCCGCCTCGAAACGTTCGAGCAGTGTTCCCAGGTCACCGCGGGTTTCGACGACCACCCGGTGCATCAACATGTAGCGGTCGAAGCCGGTTTCGACGGGGTAGTCACACCGCTGTGGATCGTCGAGAGCTTCGAGGGCGCCATCGACGCGCCCGCCATGGTGCGCCGCATCGAACGCCACGGCAACGATGCCGCGGCCTGCCAGGCGATACGCCAGTTCCAGCCCGTGTTCCTTGCAGCCGCCGAAGCCATGCAGGATGAAGACCATTGGCGCATGTTGCACGCCGTCGGGATACACTGTTAGCAGCGGAATGCGGGCGATGGTCTCGGTTTCACAGATCAGTTTCATGTTGTGGCTCCAGCTATGGCAAGGTAACCTGGTACAGGTAGCGAGCGTGGGCGCCGGCTTCGACGGCAGCGATCACACCCTCCGCCTCGCCCATACGGTTGTCGTAGAGGAACATGTTGTCTTCAGCCTCGAACCGCGGGCGAAGCGCCAGCAGGACGGCGCGTTTCAGCCGCGCGTGCTGCTGGTCGGCCGCGGTGAAGTCCTGAGCGCTGTAGACGAGCCTGTTGCGCTGCAAAGTGCCCGCGCCAGGTCGGTGTTGTCCGGCGGCAGCGTCGCGCGCGCGAAAGACCTCGATCGGCGTCTCGGGATTGGCGCCCTGGCTCCAGTAGATTCCCATGCGACCGCCCGGCGCCAGCAGGTCCTTCAACCGGGCAATCGTCGCGTCCAACTGGGTAAAGTAGAGCGTGTCGATAGCAGTCAGCACGTCGAAGCCGGCCGCCTGAAAGGGCAGGCAGGCGATGTCGGCCACCTGGAACGAGAGTCGTCCCGGTTGCCGCGCGACAAACCGTTGTGCTTGATCGATTGCCGCTGGGCTGAAGTCGATGCCGGTGACGCGCGCGCCGGTGACCTCGGCGACGTAGGCGGCCATGGCGCCATTGCCGCAGCCGAGGTCGAGAACACGCTCGCCAGCATGGATAGCCAGGGAATTGATCAGCGCGTCGAGTTGCGCCATGTCCGCAAAGCCGTGCTGGCCGAAGTTGCGCCCGAAGACCCGTTCACAGAACTCGGCATAGGCGCGGCTGGTAGCAATGGCGGCATAGAAACGCTCGTAGAACTCCAACGGCTCGTCTTTGGACGGCGCGGCGGCCGCTGTCTCCGTCATTCCTGGTCCTGTCATGCACTCGCCATTTTCTCGTTTGTCCTTCGATAATACCTCTGCGCAAGATAGATCAGGAGCCACATTAATGCCAGAACCTCAAGGAAACCCAGCGCGGCAAGCAGGGGCAGATCGAGGCCGTCGCGAACCAGCGTGACAAGCTGGCCCATTGGCTGGAACAGGGGCCAAAGGATGAAGATATTGTTTGTCAGTGAGAAGGCAAGCGAAAAGACAATTCCGATGATGAAAAGAAAAGCCATCTCGTCGGTTCCCATACCGTAGCCGATGTGATACACCGCGTAGAGAGATGAACCAATGACGATTGCCGGTAGCAGACCAAACGAATCCTCCAGCCGCTGCAAGACAAAGCCTCGCCAGAACACCGCTTCGAAGAGACCGATGCAGAGGGCCAGGGCAACCAGAGGGATAATCGAAACAGCCGAAGCGGCAGTGAGGTCCGGTGAGATCGCCAGAAGCAGAAGCCCGGCAAACAGGACTTGCAGAAGAAGACTTGGGCCGAGAGCCTGTTTCGTGATTCCAAGATCGGATACTGGGCGATGGCGGATGGCCACCGTCCAGAACAGTGGAATCGTAATCCCGCAGCCGAGCGCGCCGACCAGCGCGTACATGGCAAAATATGCGAGACCACCAGCGATTTCCTGACCAATGATGAAACTGGCCGTGTAGAGCGCGGCGACAAGCAGCACCCAAGCCACGGCGATTGCCAGGAGATCCCGGTTCGGTCTCCAGCGAATGGTGACAACTCTGTGGGGCCACAGACGGATAGGGTTAGGCTGTGTTTGTGTTAGGAGTGACACGCCAACCTCCTCGCGAGACATACAGTTTGTCGTGAAAAACGGCCTGGTCGGCTGGCTGGTAGTTCTGCGCCGTTCCCGCGGGCGAGAATCAGCCATTACGGTGGATGGCCGGTCTTCTCCGCGGGAACGAACGGGCGGCGAGTTACGCTATTGCGCAACGACCGCAGTGGTCTTGCCAGCGCTCTGGTCCAGTCGAATCGATCCCATGGTCACGCGGGCGTTGATGATGACCTGGGGAGTCGCGCCGTGCAGGGCTGCCTCGTTCCACAGCGCGCCTTCTTTCTTCATGAAGCCATCGCCCGTGTCCACACTGCCCATCATTGCCTCGCCGGTCATCCTGACCGCTGTGCTGGAGGGAACCTCGATCTCCACCGATGAGACGGCGGTGTTGATCTTGACGGCCGCATTGCGTCGCAATGTGCCGCTGAAATCCAACTCGTAGCCGGCAGCGCCGCCTTCCAGCGTCATGTCGGCGAAGTTGGCGTTGGCCAGTCCCTCGAACTCCATGCTGGCGGCGCCGCCGACAACGGTCAACAAGTCCATCATCTCCGGGTTGGGCGCAGAGAACGCGATCTCCTGCTTGCCCGCGCCATACTTGACCGTCATGCGTGCGCAGCGGGACGCCACCTAGTTCCATCTCGGCTTCGCTCGCTCCGCCTTCGATGGTCAACATGAATGGCCGTGCTTTGCCCAGAAAGAGATCGAAGGTCGGCGGCTCGCGAAACGTCCCCCAGTTTTCCGGCCAACCGAAGGCCTGCGAGATACGCACGGTGCCCTCGTTCTGCTCGATGCGCAACGGTACGGCGTTGGAGGGATCGTCGTAGATACCTGCGACCCACTGGGAGCCGTCGCCCGGCCGGATGTGCAGCTTGCAGGCGCCGATGGTCAGCCGCAGATGCAGCTCCCCGGCGTCAGGAAAGGCAATGTCGATGGGTGTCTGATTGCTCATGGCAAATCTCCTTTGCTATGGCTGCCCGGCGGCAGCTATCGTTTGCTGAACGGGCACCTTTTCGGCGCGCTGCTTGATTTCCAACAGCATCTTGCGGGTCATCACGAAATCCAATCGGATCGGTAAACCATTCCCAGATCACTTTGAGTGCAAAGCTGCGCGGCGCATAGTCCAAATGGTTGCGCGTGATCAGGCGTGTTTTGCCGTCAGGTCGTTCCTGAAGGAAGAAGACCCACGAGTAGTTGGTGTACTCGGCCTGGCCTGGCCTGGGCAGTTCGGGCACCTCGCCTGTCTTGAGATCGGCGCCAGCCAGCAATAACCAGCGGCCGCGCTCCAGTCCGACAACCTTGTGCACAGGATAGCCGGGTGGGCCGAGGCGCACGAGGTCGCCGACCTGGAGTTCCCATTCGGGCACGATTTGGTCGGCATTGTGCATCTTGCAGCGGGCGAAGTTCTCCAGCAGCTCGTAGCTGTACATGCCGCCGCGCTCCTGGCCGATCTGCGCCAGCCAGGGCCACACAGTGGCCGGCGACGCGTCGATGGTCACTGCCAACGTCTGCGTCACCAGCGGCTGGAGCACGCGCTCGTCACCAGGCAGCGTGCGAGTGGTTTCGTCGCCGGTGGTGTTCCAGCGCCGGTAGCGCCTGACCAGCAGCGGGCGCAAGATCACCGTACCGGCGATCATGGCCGCGCCGCTTGCATTGTCAACAATCTCAGTGAATGTGGTCATTTTGTCTTCTCCAATTGGCAAGCGCTCGCCGGCGCTACGCGTGTTGTGTAGGTCGCGGCCAAGTCGTCGCGCAAGCCGGGCCGGCCAGGATGTCGATTGTCGCCCGGAAGGAGGGCGCTTAGGGAGACGCAGCAATCCCAGTGACACGAACGGCGCCAACCATCAGCACGGCGTCGCTAAAGAACAACGGCCATTCCAGGCCAAAGCCCTGATTAAGGTGGTCATCCATTGACGATTCTAAACGGGCATCGGCTGTAGCCGCTTGCGGCCATCGCCGGCTGGAATACTATCAGGCTGTGCTATCCAGAACAGCCAGGCTGTCACGACACCGGTCAGGAAATTCTGCAGGAATATCTCCACCGCGCTGGCCAGCAGCAATGGTGTAGGCAAGCTACCGATCTGCAAGGTCAGCGGCACGATCCCGCCCACCCAGAACAGCGTCATGCCGGCGATGATCAGCGCGCGACGGCGGGTCGTGCGGGATGCCAGAAGAAGCAACACGATCGACAGGACCAGCAGCGGCGCGCGCACCAGTTCTACTGCCAGGACTGTCGCTGCAGCTGGCGCAACCAGTCCTCCGGCGTGACTTGCGTAGTAAGGCTCGGTCACCAGATTGTAGTTCAGCGCTCCGAACCCAGCGTAGAAGACCAGGTAGCTCAAACTGGCAAGCAGGAAGCGCCAGACCCAGCCGAACCACGGTCGCCGCCGCAGCGTTTCGAGGAATGCCGCCGTCTGGCCGTGCCGGGCGAACAGCAGTGCAATCAGGCCACCGGCAGCCAGCGCCGCCAGGAACTGTTGGACTGCCAGCACTGGAACCGGAATCGGCACCAGATCGGGCGCGAAATATGCGCCTTCCAGCACGACCGCGCCGATGTTGAAGAAGATAACAGCAGCCCAGATCAGCACGTGTTGTCGGCGTGTTGCCGGCGTGCGTGTTGCCAGCGGCCCCAGAAAGAGACCAAGCAGAACACCCGCCACCAACGTCCACGCCAGACTCGATGCGGCAGTGTCGCTGGTCGGCGGAATCATCCCGAGCGCGCCAAGGACAACACCCGCGAGCATCATCGCGATGATGTACGCAATGCCGACAAAGATGCTGCGCCAAAGGATTCCAAGAGCTGTACGGACAATGTTCATCTTAGACTCCTCGCCAGAAAATGGCGGGGTACGAAGCGTTTGCTATCGTCGCCGGATCCAGCTTCCCAACAGAATCAGCGCGCCGATGCTGATCAGGATCACCGCGGGAAGGTAGTTTGCCAGGCCAGGCAGCAAACCACTCAGGCCGAAGACCACTTCGAACAGCACCAGCAGGATGAGGAACAGCGCCAGACCGACCGCTGTCATGCGCAAGCCGCGGCGGGTCAACTCCGGCTGGCCCTTGACGAAACCGTAGATCAGGAGTCCGACGCCGATCGAAGTCGGGGCAACCAGCGTCCAGGCGTAGGCCCAGCTCGCCCAGCGCCCGGTCCGGTCCTGATACAGGACCAGCAGGCCAGCCATGGTCAGCATGCTGCCGAACACGACCAGCGTCTCGCCCCGCTGTCCACCGACGACCAGCGCCAGGACAAAGAGGAACAACCCGAGAGCGCTGATGAGATACGGCCCAAACTGCGAGATCTGCTGCCAATCGAACGCAAAAGCTTGCACGGCGAAGAAGAAGACGCCGATCAGCACCAGCAGCAGGCCGAGGATTGGCGCAGCAGAGCGGTCCTCTCTGCGCGTACGACGGGAACGTGTGGGTTGGGTGGTCATGGTTCTTGCTCCTTGCATCCGGGGCAGAGCGTGTTATCCGCCCGAGACGGTGCTCGCGCCTGACTCGTCGATCCGGCCCAGCTTCGGATCTCCCGAGTAGCGAACGGTGGAAGCCCCGCTGGCCTTGGCATCAAGCGTGCCCGATGCGTTGACAGTGATGCGGCTGGCGCCACTGGCGTCCACGTTGGCATCGTTGACAGCGAAGTCGCTGAGATTGGCCGTGCTGGCGCCGGCCGCAGTGGCTTGCAACGAGTCGCCACTTCCGGTCAGGGTCAGCGTAGACGCCCCCGAGACTTCAGCGGTCAGGTCGCCCGTTTCGATATCGCCGCTGACGTTGCTTGCGCCAGCAACGTTCATGCGCACGGTGTCGCCCGACTTGAAGCCGGACACCTTGGCGCGGGTCGCCCCGCTTGCGTCAAGACTGGCGAGCGCAGGCATTGTAATTCGGACCCGCGTGTCAGCTCGGGTGGCGGCAGTGGTTGGTTCGAGGCTGACCTTCACCGTCTTGCCTTGCTGCTCGACCCGCAGGTACGGTACCAGGTTGTCGTCTACTGTGACCTCGACGAAATAGCTGTCGGAGGCGCTGATCTCGGCCTGAAATGCGTTGCCGATCTCCAGGCTGTCAAAATCGCTGAAGTTGAACGTTTGGGTCACCGGGTTGCCGGAGCCTACCAGCGCGGTGAACGACGGCAGTCCGCCGCAGCCTGCCAAAGCAAGAGCTGCGATGATCAGCAGGACCAGAATTCGTGCAAACATGTGAGTTTCTCCTTCAGTTTGTGCTACTGGAAATGCAGGCCAGCGGCTTTCACGCCGGCTGCGGTTCGCCAAGCTCCTTTGCCGAGCCACACTCAGTATAGCACGCCCCGTGTCGCCCGACTTTGCGTCTTTGTCGCGTTTCCATCGCGACTGCATTCAACCGTTCAACGCCGGAGTCAACATATCTTCTCCCAAGCATAACCCTTATACGCCTCGGTGAACCCCAGACTGTCGTACAGCCGGTTGGCTGGCGTCATGTCGCCTGTGTCCACAGTTACATCGACCGCACCCAGCGCTTGCAGGCGCAGTAGCCCTGCCTGCATCAACGCTTTCGCCAGTCCCCGGCGCTGGTGGTCCGGGTGTGTGCAGACCGGCTCGAAGATGCCGCGCCGGTTGGCGTCGTCGTAGGGCACCCCCACATAGGCAGCAAAGGAGCCGTCGGACGCAACCGCCACCAGATCCATATCCTGGCGAAAACAGGGCGCGACCTGGCAGAAGTTCTGATATTCCAGCGCGTTGTGGAAATCCCTGCCAAAAGCCGCATTCAGCAGATCGGCGATACGCTGGCAGTCGTCGATGTCGTCGATCTTTGTGGTGCGCAGTGTGTATCCGGCGTGCAGTTCAGGCTCGGCTAACGACTGCGCACCGAGCCGCATATGCCTGATCATGCCCCAGTACTCGGTCTGTCGAAAGCCATGCTCGACCAGCAGCCTCTGGCGCAAGGTATCGTACTCGTAGGCGTAGATGTACAGGTGGATGTCGTCGGCGTCACTCATCGGCTTGCACAGAGTCGTCTCGGCCCAGTCGATCATCTCGCCTTCCAGATGGCGGTAGTCGGGGTGGACGTTGAGATGGGCGTCGCTGCGGCCTTCGGGCAGGACGAAACCGACCAGCCTGCCGCTGCCAGTTTCCCAGAGCTGCACCGGGCGCTCCAGCAGGCGGTTCTCTTCGACGTTTTCGTTGTAGAATCGCTTGCCGTCCAGCCGGCGCATATCCCAATTCAATCCGATGGGTGTCATGGGCGTTGTCTCGATCAAAAGCGCGCGCATGCGCCAGAAATCGTGGTCGTCGCGCATCGGGCGGGAGGTAATTCCGCCATCGCCGGCAATCATGGTTGAAGTCACAGGTTACTCCTTGCGTTAGCTTTGCGGGATAGCCTTGGTGGGTGTTGGAACGGGCTCAGATCCCATGCCACACGGTTTAGTTGACTTTCGGCTGCCACGGGCCGGCGGCAGACGCCGGCTGCAACTCGCGCTGGGTAGCTGCCCTGGCCGCTCGGCCCGTAATCACCATCCAGAACTTTACGGCGCCGTGGATCAGATCGCCTGCCGCGCCGACCAACGCAATCAGCATCATGTCGGGCACCATGACCATGGCGTAGTAGAATGTGAAGCCGCGTTGCAGCCAGCTCTCTGCAGCCATGGCGATGACCACCAGGATCATCGCCGGTATGACGAAATGCCTGGAAACGTCCCAGACCCGGCGCGCCGGAGACATGGCGATGTAGCGCTCCGGCCAGTTGCGCAGTCTGATGATTCCCACAGCCTGGATCCATGCCACTGCAATCAGCAACGCCAGTGCGATATAGCCGAACAACACCATCGACATCGACTTGATCGGGCGTACCGGTTCCCCCAGCATGATGTCGGCGACTGCGTTCTTGATCGCCGGAAAGGCCAGGAATTCGTACCCCAGGTGGTTTTCGTTGATCTGGATCACAAGCCCAAGGTCGCGCTCGGGGAAGAAGAGCGCCTCGTGCTTGAATGCCTCGTTGGAACCGCCATGGGAGATCATCGGCTCGCCGTAATAGCGGTCGATCTCCCAGCCGAGGCCGTATGTCTGGTGTTCCGCCATCGGTCGCGGGGTGAACATCTTGCGCAGGCTGGCGGGCGAGATGATCTCACTGTCCGCCGTCTGACCGTTGTTCATGATCGCCGCCAGATAACGCGCCATATCGTTGGCGCTGATCATAAGATAGCCTTCGGGCAGACCGTAACGCGGAAACGGCTGGTCGAAGGAGACCGGGAATCCATACAGCGCCAGGTGGCCCTGCGCCAGCCCGGCCTGGGCGGCCTGCTCGGGATCGGCGAACGCGTTGTCCATGCCCAACGGTCGGAAGATATGCTCGGCCACGTAGTCGCCGTAGGACTGGCCGCTGGCCTGCTCGATCAGATAGCCCAGTGTGGCGTAGCCGGGATTGAAGTAGTGCCAGGACTTGCCGGGCGCAGCCACAGGCGCGACGTTGGCAAGGTCGCGGACGGCATCCTCCAGCGTGGCATCGTCGGGCAGTGCGCGGTCGTCGTAGTTCACGTCGCTCAGGCCGCTGGTGTGGCTGAGCAGGTGGCGCAGCGTGATCGTCTCAGTCGACTGCGGATCGGCCACCTCGAACCAGGGAATGTAGCGCTTCACCGGCGCATCCAGATCGAGCGTGCCCGCCTCCACCAACTGCATGACGGCCAGCGCAGTGAAGGTCTTGGTGGTCGATCCGATGACCATAGGTGTGTCGGGCGTCATCGGTTGGCCGGGGCGGGCCTCGCCGTAGCCTTTTGCAAACACGATCTCGCCATCCTGCACGATAGCGACCGACATACCCGGCAGGCGGTGCTGTTTCATGGCGGCCTGAAGCTGTGCATCAATGGCGTCGAAGTCAATGGGACTCCTGGCCGCGGCAGGTGCGGCAGTGGTGCCAGACGACGCCCCGAGAACTAGAAGCAGGACTCCGATCAGAAAGATGCCTGCTGAAAGTATGGTTCTCATGACAGTACCTCCGAGGTCGGATGAATAGCCAGCGACTCTCCCTTCGCCATGTGCGCAAGGGCGGGCGCGCGCACGTAGAAAGATGCCACTACACTGTAAATGACCCATCCCGCAATCACAGCCATCAGTAGTTTGCTGCCCAGAGTTGGCCACAAGTCAGGGAAGTTGTATGGCAGAAAGAGCGGCAGCGGCGAGTAGACGGCTGCGAGGAGAAAGCGCACGAAGTCCTCCACAGTTGCAATCTCGCTGCCAATGCCCTGCACGGCAAGTTGGCGCTTTTCAAAACGACGATGTCGAGGCGTGTGTTGCTCAGAAGCGGGAGGCTGCTGCCGAAGATACCGGCAACAGCAGCGACAGCAGCCAGAAGTGTCAGTGCCACAATGGTGCGGGAAATGGCTGCCGGTTGAGGTTGAACGGTCATGAGGTTTCACCTTGAACGGCAGCGTATTGGAAGGCAACGGGACGGGCAACTTCAGTCGACACGTCCTTCTGCCGACGGCGCAGCGACACGATGACCAGGATCGACAGCGCCAGCACCAGCACGTTCCAGACCATGTAGTTGACGAGGCCGGGCGTCGACAGCACCCAGCCCAGGTCCCACGCGCTGATGACGCCGCCGGCGATGCTCATCACGCCGTTGAGGATCATCAACGCTGCCGTGGCTCGCTCCAGCCGGTTGCGGTTGAAGATCGGTGCTGCCAACATGGTCGCCACACCCAGAAAGGCGTAGCCCCACATCTCGATAGCCCAGCAGAGCGACAGTGGATTGGCCAGTGAGAAGGTCGTGATGGCCGGATCGAATTCCGGGCTGTAGGCGCGGGCCAGCGCAGGCACGAAGGTGGTCTGGTTGATGTAGTTGAAGAAGATCAGCGTGGCGAAGATAGCGGTGAAGACCACGGCGATCAGCGTCTGCGTCTTGAGGCGCTCCTCAGCGATCTGGTGCAGCGCGGTCATCAGCACGACGTAGCCGCCCACCAGCAGGAAACCGCAGAAAAAGGGCAACGTCTGGATCGGGTGGTAGTTCTGGACGTAAGCTGCCGGACCTTGCCACGGGCCGGATGACTGGACCGCGGTCACGATCAGCAGGCCCAGCGGGCCGGACAACAGAATGCCGGCCACCGTCAGTGCAGCGCCGACGATGGCGATGCGCAGATTCCTCGCTGTGATTGCAGAGCTGTTCATGGTGTCATCTGTTCCTTTCGGTGAATCGTTAAGTGGTCAGAGGCGCGACGGTTTCCAGCACGAGTCGGGTGATCGCCTGCTCTGCCGCTTCGGGATAAGAATACTGCCACGCGGCGGCCGTTTGGAGGGCCAGCCAGCGGAACGTGTCCATAGTTGCCAGCAATGCGCGCGCGATATCCTGCGCCTCGTAGTGTGCAAAGCAGCCACGCAACTCGGTCACGGCCCGCGCATCAGCCCACTCTTCCAGAAAGCGGCCGCGCATCCAGGTGTCCACGGCCGGGCCACGCGTGGCCAGCGTGTGCCATTCCAGCATCTGGTGCAGAAGCGCCTTGAGGCGTCCATCACACCCCGACTTGGCCCACCAGAGTTCGCCCCGCCGCAGATGGCGGGCGGTCCAGAGCGTGTGGTACCAGAAGTCGTGTACGGCGTTGAGATACTTATCCTGCGTGGGCTGTTGCAGCAGCGGCGCATGGGGCAGCGGCATACGGCTGATCTGGCCTAACAGCCCATCCTTGTCCACCAGAATGCGATAGCCGCGCCGCATTACATCGGCCATCTCGGGCGGGATGCCGGACGCGACCATCGACTCCAGCCACGCGACCGGATTGAGCGCGAAGTCGACGTCCAGGCCGCCAGCGAAGAGCACCCGGCGTTCCCAGCCCGCGCCGTCCGGCGTTTGTTCCACAAAATTCAGCCAGACCGGAGCGATCTGTTCGGCCCAACCGCCATCGGTTACGTAGGGTTCTACGTCAGCGACGAAGACCAGAACGTCCAGATCGGACCACTGATCGGCTGGGTGGTCAGTGCGGGCACGGGAACCAATGATCACCGCTGCCCGCAGGTCTGGTTCAAGCGTCGCCCAGGCCACGAAGTTCTTTGTGAGCCGTTCATAGGTGGGCAGATCGTCATGCATGATTCGTTTGTCCAGAGCAGTAATCCGACTTTTTCGCCGTCACATACCAGTTGTGTGGCATATCCGGCATGGTGACGGGGATAACCGGGAGCACCCAGCGACCGTGGTCGGCATCGGGCGCGCCGGCCTGGGTCAGGCCAGCCTGCCAGCCACGCTGGGCCAGGAATGCCACCGGGTCATCCATGGTGCCGATCCAGGGCGCACCCGACCGGGCCTGCATCTCGATCCAGGCTTTGGTAATCGGCGAGGTCAGCATGGGACTGTTGATGATGTCGAAGCCCAGCCAGCTCCCTGGCGCGGCCAGCGTTGTCACCTCGTCCAGCAGACGCGTCACATCTTCGCTGGGCAGGTAGAACAAGAAACCCTCCAGCAGCCAGCAGGCGGGAGCGTCCGCGCTGAACCCGGCAGCCATCAACGCCTCCCGCCACGGACCGGTCAGGTCCACGCCGACGGTGTGGCGGGAGCAGGTCGGTTGCGCGCCGGCTTCACCAAGGATCGCGTTCTTGTATGCCAGGATGTCTTGGCGGTCCAGTTCGAAACAGTAGGTCGCTGCCGGGAGATCCAGACGGAACGCGCGCGTGTCCAGTCCGGCAGCCATCAGCACTACCTGGCGAACGCCTTTGTCGTAAACGATCCGCTGCACGAAGTCGTCGAAGTAGCGGGTGCGCAGGACAATGGGCAGGACGCTTGCCGGTGGTCGCTGGGCATTCCACCTGGCGCCGAGGTCACCGGCCAGGGCTTCTGCCCACGGGTCATTGAACAGACGATCTGGGTGGGCGCTTTCCTGGGCGCGCACCGCAGCGGTCCAGTAGGCGGTCGATTCCAGTCGATTGATGATCGTGGTCATGATGGCTTTGTCTTTGTTGAAGACTTTCAACCCTGCCTGAGCCAGCTACAACGACGCGAATAGTTTGTCTGACGGCCTGACAAACAGGCGCCGTTTGACGGTTATTGACTGCCCGCGCGAATAATCTCGCTGACATCTGCGTTGTAGACCACATCCTCGACCGTGAACTCGGCCCACGGCTTGCCCTGGTCAAACCAGGTGACGGCGCCGGTGGCCGGTATCTGGTAGCCGCCGATATCGGTCCAGTTCGACGAACTCGTTGATCCACAGGGTCTTGGCGGCGCTCTTCGAGTCCTTGTAGCGCATCGATTCCAACAGGTGCAGCCGGCCGCTTTCCGGGTCGAAACGGGCGACGAAGGTCTGCTCACCGTCTCCGAACGGCACGACCAGCAGCGCCGTCTCGTCGTCCACCGCTTCCCAGCGCACGCGCGGATCGGTGACCCACATCGAGGGCAGCCAGGCGTACTCGGCCCACAGGCTGAGGTTGGCGGCCTGATCGACCTGTGGGCCTTCGTCGCTGAGTCCCATGGGCAGCGACAGCCGGCTCGTGCCGTCCAGATAAAATTCGTGGCCCGCGCCGATGGTTTGACCCAACCATGTCATCTCGAAATAGTGGCGGTAGTTCTGGCCGGTCTGGTGGATGAAGCGGAAACGGGCCGGAATCTTCAGACCGCCGACGGGCGACATGGTGGCGCGCCCGCTGATCACCGCCGAGTCGATCACGGGAACTCGGTCGCCGTAGACCGCATGATAATAGCGTTCTACCGGCGCGGGCAGACCGCTCGGCAAGGGCACGGTCTCCAGCGCTGAGGGCTGTCGGAAGGAAGTCGGGAACGGTTTTGGCTGAACGCGCAGGCCCAGCCAGCCGATCAGCAGCAACAAGGCAAGGATTCCAAGCACGATGAGGACCATCTTCATTCCAATCTCCACGGGTATTCTATTGGAACCACTGCATCTCCGCCCACATCGCAGCCCACGGCTGGCGCGGCTGTGTGCAGACATAGAGGCCGGTGTGATTGGTCGATTCTTCGTTTTTCACGCCGTATCGATTCGTGACGCGGCCGGCTTGCTGGCAGGTCTTGAAAAAGTGCTGGGCATACTGTCTCTCGAAACCGACGACGATTACGGTCTGCGGCTCCGCGTCGCCGTAGCCGCGCGCCCACAGGCTGTTGGAGCCGCTGATGACCCGCGGCAGGCCAAGCGCCGGCCCGTAGAGATCCAGCGCGCCAGCCTCGCCGTAGTTGCCGGCCAGGATCACCGTGCCCGGTTTGTCGGCGTCCGGGATGTCCTGGTAGATACCAGCCACCTGCTCGGCCAGCTCCGGCCAGCCGATCATCTCACGCGCCTCGCCGTTGACGTCCGACGTAGTCGCCCACAGCGGCGAGTTTATCGGCACGATCGGTTTGACCAGAACCACGCCAAGCAGGGCTGCCACGGTCAGCAATCCCCAGGAAAATGCCCAGCCGGCGCGGCGGATGCGTTGCGTGCGACCGGTCAGCCAGCTTTCCCACCAGGCCGCGCCGGCCGCGATGAACACGGCATAGGCCGGCGCGATGTAGTAGCCGCGCCCACTGCGACAGGAAGAGCAGCGCAAAGGTCACCAGAAACATCCAGCCCAGCGCACGGAAGCGCCGTCCTGCCGGCAGGATCAGACACCAGACCAGTCCGGCGATCCAAAGCGGCAGCATGAACGGGTTGGAGGTGATGTAGAGTTGATCGCTCAGGTAGCTGTCGGCGCGTCCCCAGTCGATGTCGCGGGCGTGGATCGCGCCCAGAAAGTCCAGCGAGATGAAGTCGTGCTGGATCTGCCAGATCAGATTGGGCAGATAGATCAACAGCGCCAGCGCGACGCCTCCCCACAGCCACGGCGAGCGCAGCGCCTTGCGCGTGCGGGTCAGCAGCACGGCCACCACCAAACCGGCTATGAAGAAGAGAATCGTGTACTTGGTCATCATTCCCAGGCCGGCAGCCGCGCCGACGCCCAGCCACCAGCGCGGATCGTCGGTTGCCAGCACTCGCACCACGAAGAAGGCCAGCAACACCCACAACAGGTAATCGAAGGCCATGTACTGGATGAGCGTGCCCGCGGTAAGCGCGGCCGGCGCGACCGCGACCGCGAGCGCGGCCAGAAGCTGTGCCGGGCGCTTGCCGCCGAAATCGCGCGCCATCAATCCGACAAGCACGACGACAATGCCCTGGCTGATAGCGGAGATCACGCGCAGGCCGCGCAGCGACTCGCCGAAAAGTGTCAACCCGATGCGCGCGATGGAAGGCGTCACTGGCGGGTAGGCCACGTAGCCCCAGTCAAGCTGGCGCGCGTTCATGATGATGTCCAGTTCGTCGCGGTGGAAGCCGTACTGCCCGTTGGCCAGGATGTGCAGCAGCGCCACGCCCAGACCGAGCAGCAGCAGAACAGCGACATCGCTGATCTGTCCAGCAAGTTTGATTGATGAGTGTTCCTGGGGCTGTGAAGTTGCTTGCATAGTCATGGGACTTTCACCGGTCACGCTTGCTCGGCAAAGCAACTCTGAACACCGGCTCGTAACCACGAGGTAATGAGATCGACCGCATCCGGGTCCAGCGGCACATCATCGGCGTTGTAGGTGGCCATAACCTCGGTCGGATTGAGCTGGGCGCGCGGTTTTGGCTCGACCCTCAGGACGTGGTTGGCATTCTCCGCATAGCTGACGGTGATATTGTCATGTTCCCCGGCAACCGTTTCGAATACAGGCCCATCCGTCTGCCAGTCAACCTGGATATCCTTCTTGCCCAGCAGGATCAAGACAGGAACCGTGATCTCGGCCAGCTTGACTGCGGGATCGTACTGCCACAACTCTCTGCGCAAACGGTTGATTGGCCGGCAAGGTGATCGCCTGATCAACTGGCGCAGCCATCGGGCAGCGTGTCACCCGCCTGGCACAGGGCGACCGGCAACGAACTCCGCCATGGCTGCGTCATAGGCCGCGAGCAGCGTGTCTCCGTCAGGGACTGCCGCCAGTTGGGCGGCGACCTGGCTGCGAGCCAGCGCGCCTGTTGATCGAGCGAACGCGGACGTCAGCACCATACCGGCAAAGAGACGGCCATTCGGTTTGGATTTGATAATTGAGCGCGTGAACACAGCCTTCGCTGTTGGTCAGCACGAAAATCTGGGCAGGATTCACGTCCTTACGGCTGGCAAGCAGACGAACGCCTCCGGCCAGTTCATCAACATGGCTCTGCATGCTGATCTTGCCCGCCATGCGTTGTGCATTTTCAGCGGCGTGCGGTCCCGAGGCCGATTTGTCGTAGCGCAACGTTATGAAGCCATGTTCGGTCAATTCACGGGCGAGCAGCGCTCCGCTGCCATTGGTTCCAGGTATCAGTGGGCTATTCCAGTTGCGATCGGTCGGTCCGCTCCCGGCCACAAAAATCACCGCCGGCAAGGGGACTTTACCGGTGGGAAGCGTGAGGGTCGCGCCAATCTCGATGTCTTCCACCGTCCAGGATACGGGTAGTTCATCTGTATGCGTCTTCGGGGGCATGAGTTTTCTCCGTTACGGGAATGGATTCAAAACGAATTGATCATGGAACCTGGTTTCCGTTACTTGATTTCCAGGGAGCTCATCATGGCGTCCAGCTGGGTCAAGTCCGGGGTGAACGTGTTCGCGGCTTGTGGATTCAGGGAATTCACCACGTTTGCGAGGTATGCTGGGAAGTCGCTGGTGAATTCAGTCGGTTCGTTCCCGGTGACGGTTCCGTCCGCTGGCAGGCTGGGATGGGTAACTGGCAACACGGCGGCCACGTAATATTTCCCATCGCCGGTCAGGCCCTGGTAGGTGTAGATCAGCTCGTAGTTGTTGATGGGCAGGATGCCCTGGTCGTACTCGGTCAGGTAGCGCAGACCCTGGCCGCTCTTGAAGTCCAGATATTGCAGATGGGTATGCATCACCTGGGCAGCATTGAACAGCGGCAGGAAGGGCATATTGGGGACTTCTTGCGGCGACTGGAGCAGCGTTTGCAGTGAGTTGACAATCGTGCCCGCACCCTCGTTGACCGCTGTCAGGTCCTCTGCCGGATAGATGAAGATCTGCGGCTGCATGAGGTGGCTGGTGATGGGATAGCCTTGCAGGGTCACCCGGGTGTACTCGGGCAGCACTTCCCAGTAGGGGGCATTATCGCTGGCTGATACGGCCGCAACCGTCTCGGATTGAAAACCGGTGGCCATGCTGCCGGTATCCAATGTAAACTCTGGCGAGCTATCTGCGGCAGGAACGGCCGTAGCAGGCGGCGCCATCGTCGCGGTTGGTTCTGACGTTGCCACAGGCGCTGTGGCCGTCGCGGGATCAGGTTGCGCAGTTGGCGAGGTAGCCGGGTAACAGGCCGAGAGCAGAAGCGTGATCGCCAGAAAGGCGGTCAGCAACTGCGGAACAAAACCGAAATGCGTCTTTGTGAACATTGTTCACCTCCTATTTGATACGTTGTTGGTCGGCTCAGCCGCCGGCTGCCACAGCACCCATCGCCATGAAGCTGAAAACCAGTGCGTCCTGACAGAAGTGGATGAACCATGGCCAGACGAAGCCACGTGTCTCCAGCATGGTCTTGTTCAGTATCCAGCCCAGCGCTCCCGCCATGATCACGCCGACAATCCCGTAGGGAACGCCGTAGAAGTGGCCCACGCCGAACAGAACCGCAGTCAGCAGCATCGCCTGGC
Source organism: uncultured Chloroflexia bacterium (assembly GCA_963707275.1). Lineage (GTDB taxonomy): Bacteria > Chloroflexota > Anaerolineae > JAAEKA01 > JAAEKA01 > JACKBK01. The sequence goes on along the minus strand of CAVPPH010000006.1, from coordinate 326,719 downwards.
CGGGGCCGACGGCTGGCTCCAGGGTTGCCAGCGGCGCGGCGCGGTAGGTCACGTTCTCGGAAAAGGCGTTCATGGCTGCCAGGGCGATCACGGCGCCTACGGTTATCAGCGACAGGCTGCCGGGCGACAGGCTGGGCCAACCGCCACCAATGACCAGAAACGCGCCCAATCCAAGGGAGAGACACAGAGCGGCCAGCGGCCCGAAGCGCCGGTAGGAGTATGGTCGCGTGATACCCAGCCAGCGGATCGGCGCGCCGGTCGCGTCGAGTTGACCTTTCACCAGAAAGAATCCGGCCCGCCGGTAGCGCAGTAACAAAAACGCCGCGATCACGGCCAGCGACACCGCCAAACGGCGCAGTTGTTCGCCGAGCATTGAAAACGCGAAAGGAGCGTTCGCGGCGACGAATCGACTTCGCCACCAGTCGGTATCTGCCACGCGCACGGACACAATGCTGGTCAACAGGATGACCAGGAAGATCAGGAAGTAATCGCGCAGCGGACGAATCGCGGGCAGTGCGAGACTTGCCGCAGCCAACACAACCAGCACTCCGACCTTGCCCCAGAATAGCCAGCCAGGCACGCTGCCGGTCAGCTCACGCAGCAGGATATCGGGCAGGTCCGAGATGAACAGCGTGACGGCCCATGCCAGGGCCATCAGAGCCGGCGACAAAGTGAGCGGTCGGTTACGCGATTGCGACAGGGTCATCTTCTCTCCTCAGGCGAGGTGTGTAGCCGGTGTTGTGCACGGCCACGGGCGCTGTGACAGGTGGCGAGTCAAGGCTGGTGTTCCAGACGATGACCTCGGCTTCGATCTGCTCGCAGCCGCGAATGCGGGCGACCGAGATGCGGTGATGCCCATCGCGCACGAAATAGATGTCACCGACGCGGATCAGTTGCACCGGTGGCATGGCGATGCCTTGCTGGATTGCCACGAAGACGCTGGTCCAGCGCTGCGCCAGCTCCGGCGTCAACGGCAGGAAGTCGCGGTCGAAGTCGTGGCAGCGGCCTTCACTGCCGCGGATGCTGCTGATGTCCACCGTCTGTAGACCGCAATAGTGGCGTTCGGCCATGCCGCAATGCACGTTGTTCAGATCCAGCAGCGCGCGCGGACGGCGGAGTAGCCTGGCCAGCAACTGGCGGGACTGTGCGCGCCGGCGCGCCTTGTCGAAGCATTCGCAGGCGGCCACCATCAACAGTGCGTCATGGCCCCAGCGGCCCTGTCCCGGTCCACCCATCACCTGCGCGTACGGGTCGTATTGGCGAAAGTTCAGATCAAACATCGGGGCTCTCTTCGGTTGCGGATGGAAGGAGTCGCTGCACAGCTCGCACCAGGCGTTGCGTGCTGAATGGCTTGATCAGGTAGTCGTCAGCTTCGCCGCACGCCCACGCTTCCGTTTCGGTTGTGCCAAAGCCGGTGATGAGGATACGCCGTGCGTCCGGCTGGATCTCGGCCACGAGTTGCAGCAACTGTTGTCCATCGACCCCCGGAAGCCGCAGATCGGAGATGACCAGCGCCCAGGGACTCGCCTGCAGGCGATCCAGCGCCTCCTCAGCCGATCCGCATACCTCAGCAGCATAGCCCCGCAGCGTCAGCGCCATGCAGATGCCGGACGCCACGTTTTCGTCGTCGTCAACAATCAGGATACGCACGGGAGTCCTCGAATCCATGGTTTGCAGGTGACAGCCCCTCAGGGATGGTTCTCAATCACTTTCTGAAAGTGACTGTCGCCTGCCAGGTGATTGTCGCCTATGAATGCCTTCATGCCCCAGTCTAACAGGTCAGCAGTTCCTGGCGCGTGCATGTTCGTCGCGGTTCTGTCGCGGGAACGTTGCGGCGCTCCAACCAGAAGAAGCCAGGCTTTACCAAAAAAGCCCGGCTTCTGAAGCTCCGCTCGCTCCCCCTTTCCCAGCGGTAGAGGGCAGGGGTGAGAGAGAGTCTACCCCGCGCACGTCCCCCCGAACGCCCACGGTGCAATGCTACGCTTGGGCCAGAAAATAACCGCTGCCGCGCACGGTCTTGATAAACTGTGGATTCGCCGAGTTCGAGCTCGATCTTCTTGCGTAGTCTGAAGAGATGCGAGCGCACCGTGCCGGCCGCCTCGGCTTCGCTCATGTCGTAGCCCCAGGCGGCGTACACCAGTTGCCGGCAGGTGCGCACCTGGTCGGGGTGGCGCATCAATTCCTGCAGGATGATCGCTTCCGCCTCCGTCAGCTCGGCGGTGCGCGACTCCGGGGCATCAACGGTCACAGTGCGTTTGGCAATGTCCAGCGCCAGCGCTCCGGCGCGCACTACATTGGCGGGTTCGGTTGCGTCCGCTGGCGCAGCGGTTGTCCGCTCTGGACGCGCTGGCGCGTCCAGAACCGCCGCGACCTGGCTCATCAGCGCAACTACCTGTTGCTGGCGCTGAAGATCGGCGCGCCTGACCAGCGCTGCCCTGACTGCCGCGTGCAGATTCTGGCTGCTGATGGGCTTGAGCAGGTAGTCACTGGCGCCCCACTTGACCGCGGCGATCGCGCTGTCCAGCGTGCCGTGGCCGGTGAGGACGATGATCGCCAGGTCGGGCTGCACGCGGCGCGCCCGCTCCATCACCTCGACTCCGTCCATCGCCGGCATGTTCATGTCCAGCAGCATCAGGTCGAACGGGGCGCGGCCCAGCGCTGCCAGCGCCTGCGCGCCGGCCGAGGCGTCGTCCACATGGTAGCCGGTCATGCGCAGCGACCAGCAAAGACCCTCGCGCACCCGGTCCTCGTCGTCGACGACCAGGATACGCGCCTCAGGTTGAGTGGGCGAAATCGGGTTCATGAGTTTGTCCTTCTTCTCGTGCTCCTGCTCGCACTCGTCCTCGTCCTCGAAATCCGAACGAGTATGAGTAGGAGCCGGAGACGCGTTGCCGGCGCGGTCAGTGCGCAGCGGTCAGCGGCAGACTGACGGTGAAGATGACACCTGCGCCGTCTGATCGGTTGACGACGGTGAGTATCCCGCCGTACTGCTCGATCAGGTTCTGGCTGACGGCCAGTCCCAGGCCGGTGCCGTCGGTCTTGGTGGTGTAGAACGGCTCGAACACGTGCAGCAGATCGCTCTCAGGGATGGGCGGCCCGTCGTTGGCAAAGGTGATCCGGGCGCGGTCGCCATCGCGGATGGCGCGGACTTCGATGTGCCCATCCTGACCGATGGCCTCGACTGCGTTGATCACCAGGTTGAGGAAGACCTGCACGATCTGGTCGCGGCCGACTGTGACGATCAATCCATCCTCTAACTCGGCGGCGACCCGGATCGCGTTGCGCTGCAACTCCTTGCCTGCCAGCGCCAGCGTCTGCCGGATCAGCTCGTCCACGGCCACCGGGCGGCGCGGCGCCAGCGCAGGGCGCGAAAAATCCAGCACGCGCTGCACGATCTCAGTCAGCCGGGTCATCTCGCTGCGCACGACGCCCAGAAACTCGGCCTGCTGCTCCGGCGGCAGCGGGAAATCCATCACCAGTTCGACGTGGCTCTGGATGGCCTGCAACGGGTTGTTGATCTCGTGCGCCAGCGCGGCAGCCATGCGGCCCAGCGCGGCCATCTTTTCGACCCGCACCATTTGCGCCTGCGATTCCTGTAGTTGCCGGAACTGGCGGCGCTCGGTGTCCAGCAGTCTGACGTTGTCGATGGCGATGGCAGCCGTGCCGGCCATGCGTTTGAACATCTCCAGGTCTCTGGGCAAGAAGCCGTGGGCGGTTTTCTTGCTGGCCTCGAGGACGCCGATCACCGCGCCGCGCACTACCAGCGGCGCTGCCATCAGGGTGCGAACTGGCATACCGGCGTCATCCTCGATGGCCGCGTAGAAGCGCAACTCGTCCCGTGTGTCGCTGACGAGAAAGCTGCGGCGCGTCTCGGCTGCCTGTCCGGCGAGGCTGCCGGTTATTGGCAGCCGCAAGCCCGGCAGGCGCTCCATGCCCGGACTGGCCGCCACCACGGTCAGCCCGACATCGGTTGACTCGTCCTGATCGCACAACAGAACCCAGACGCCATCGGCGCCCAGCAGAGTTCTGGGTTGCCTGGATGACGTGCGAGAGGACGGCGTCCGGGTCCACCTGGGAGGTAATTGCCTGACCGGCCTGGGCGAGGGCCATCATTTCTCTGGCCTGACGCTGCCGTTCGCTCAGCAGACGTGCGCTTTCCAGGGCAACGGTAGCCTGGGCAGCGAACATCTCGGCCAGCCAGATGTCGTGGTCAGTGAACTCCCGTTGTTCGCTGGCCAGGTCGAGTACGCCCAGCACGCCGTCTTTGCCGATCAACGGAACAGCCAGCAGGTTGCGCAACAACGGGCGCTGCTCCTGAACGGGCACGCGCCGCGACCACTGCCCGTAATTTGAAACAGTCTCGCCGCGCAGGCTTTCGAGGACTTGCCAGGCCAGTCCCTGACCGCGGTCGAGCCGCATGCCAATGAAGTCAGCCAGATACTCGGTCGCAATCTCACCGACCAGTTGGTCGCGCTCATGGTCGTAGAGGAAAAAGAGACCGGCTTCGACATCCATCAGCGCGATGGCCTGGTCCAGAATGAGTTGCAGCAGCGCAGCCGCGTCCATCTGCGAGTTGAGACGGAGGGAAATGTCGTGCAGTGTCTCCAGTTCGGCAAAGCGGCGACGGTAGCGCGCTTCGCTTTTCTCCAGGTCAGTCAGCGCACGATCCTTGCCCGCGGCGGCCTCCTCGCGCTCGCTGACGTCGAGCAGGGAGACGTGGATCGCCGGTTTGCCCCGGTAATCGAACATACTGGAATAGATCTCCCAGTGGCGCACAACGCCGTCCTTGCGGACAAAGCGAAAACCGTAGTGGTGCGGAACGGTCTTTCCGGCCACGCGATCCTGGAAGCGCGCCCAGACGAACGCGCGGTCGTCCGCGTGGATCTGCTCAACCATGTTCTCGGCTCGCCAGTGCAGCAACTCCTCCAGGCTGAAGCCGGTCATTTCAGACGCCGTCTGGTTGGCAAAGACCAGCAGCCCGTCCTGGAAAATCACCAACCCTTGCAGCGAGTGATCCACCAGGTTGCGATAGGCCTCCTCGGCGCGCACGCGTTTGGTGGCATCGCGATTGCTGGCGCGCCGGCCCAGCCAGTGTCCGTCGGCCGCATACACTGGCTGGCAGACGTGGTTGATCCAGCGCGTTTCGCCAGTGCGGGTGATGATGCGAAACTCCAACGTCAGGGCTTCCGGGTGGGCGAACTCGTGTTCCAGGTGGTGGGCGAAGGCGTCGCGGTCGTCCGGATGCACAATAGCAGTCAACATGCCGGGGTCGGCCAGGAAGGTGGCGGGCCGATAGCCGGTGATGCGTTCGCAGGACGGTGAGACGTAGAGGGCCTCGCGGCGCGGGCCGAGCCACATCTCCCAGTCGTAGGCGAAATCGGCGATCAGGCGCAACGCGTCAGCCTGGTCGATGGGGAAGGGCTGGCCGTCAGTTGAGACGAGGAGATTCATGGCGCAGATCAAACGCCGCACATAATCGCCCGGCGGCTGGGCGTCGCTGGCAAATGTGTCGTGGGAAACACGCCACCAGATTATACGCCGAATCGGGGAAGTTTGCAGGAACGGAAGGCGCGCCGTGGAAGTCGGATTTCACCGCGGCGCATCGCCGACCTCGGGGCCGGGCGTCGGCAGGAAAGTGCGCTCCCCGAACATGAGTGTATTCAATGCTGGTTGAGCAGCAACCGAAACTTGTTCTGAAACCTCCCTGTCATTCAAGGAGGACACGCGTCATGACTTGCCCTCTCGGAGCATGTCCATGATACGGACCGCCAGCGGATCCTGACTCTGTGCCGCCGCGTTGTATCGGTCGAGATGCCAGCGCGCCGGGTTATCTGCAATGTACTGCCGAATTGCATGGAGAGCACGTTCGTTGCGAACGATGTGCTCGTAGAAGTTGCGCTGCCATACAGGCTCGCCAGGCGTATGGTACATTGTGTTGATACGCCTGGTTGTCACCGATTTGAAGTTGCCGATGATTGCGCCCACCGAACCTGGCGCCGGTCCGTTCGGTCGTAGGGGCGACGCATTCCCCAACACGCGTTGTGTTTGATTAGGACCGTCCATCGGGACCGGATTGGCTGTCTGATGAGAAATTGCCGGGGAATGCGTCGCCCGTACCGCGTCCACGATCCACAAGAATCGCGTGGGCATGATTCGGCATCACCATGTGGGCATCGAGTTCGCACGTACGGGAAATGTTGTGGCAGCCGACGCCAATACCAATCCACGACCCGGCCGGCGGTGGACAAACGCATTTGACTATCGACAACGTCGCCGAACAAGTGCTGGCGTTCGTGAGCACAAATGGTCACGAAATACGCTCCCGGTTGGGTGTAATCGTACCCCGGCAGACGAATGGAACGGCGACGACGATTCTTCGGTTGTGACGTCATGATCGTCTCCTGATATCTTGTTGGGGCGATGCATTCCCCCCACGCATTGCCTTTGATCAGGACCGTCCGTCGGGACCGGATTGGCTGTCTGACGGGAAATCGCCGGCGAATGCGTCGCCCCTACCCCGCCACGAACTCCACTGCCACGCCCATTTCCTCGCGCACGCGGCGGGCAAAGGTGGTGATCTCGTCGCTGGTGGCCGCACCCATCATCAGCAGGTCCACGGGGTGGTCGCGCATGTAGCCCTCCAGCGCATCGCAGACGTTGCCGTAGAGAATGGCGCTGCCGGTCTGCACACCGCGCCGCTGGGCGCGGTCCTCGGCCAGCCGCAGAACAGCCTCCCCCAGCCAGGCCAACTCGGTGCGAGCAGCCGGCAGCAGCGACTCCTCCAGCTCACCCAACTGGCGCAGATCAACGACATGCAGCAGGACCAGTTGTTTGTTCTGGACAAGCGCCGTCTCCACCGCGGCCGTCTGTACCAGACGACTCTGCGGACCGTTGCCCGTTGCGCAAAGAATGACACCCATCGGTCGCCTCACTCGCTCCCGTTATCTGCACCACTGCCGGTATGCCAGGGCCGGTCAGCGTATTCGCCAAACCGCTCCCAGATCAAGAGCTGGCGATCCAACTGGCCCAACTGTTCGCGGTAGACCTCTTCGCTGATCGCGCTCAGATGCAACGCTTCCGCCAGCGCGTTGCGCTTGGCCCGCAACAGATCCTGGCGCGTCTCCACCAGCACCGTCCGCTCCAGCTCGGGGTGATCGTGCAGCACAGCTTGCATGCTCTCTTCGGTCATGTCGGTGATGGCCCGCCAGGTCGGCTGGGCCAGCAGGCCATCCTCTTGCAGCGTGTCCAGTTCGCGCCGGCTGGCGCGCAGCATCATCAGGCGCGCCAGTTGCCGCTGCTGTTCGGCCGAGCGGGCGATCTTGGCCAGACCCAAACGCTTGATCAGCGGCTCGATGGTCAGACCCTGCACCAGCAGCGTGAAGAGCACCACACCGAAGGTCATTGTGCGCAGCGCCTCCGCCCCCGGCACCGTCAAACTGAGAGCCAGCGCCAGGCTGACCGCGCCGCGCAGACCGCCCCAGAACATCACGTGGCGGTAGCGCATGGGGATCGGATCGCTGACGCGCGAGCTGAGCCAGGTCATGCTGTACACCACCACAGCCCGGCTCAACAGGATAGCCGCCACGGCCAGCAACACCACCGGCAGGTTCTCCGCCAGGCGGGCAATGTTGATCTCCAACCCCAAGAGCAGGAAGACCGCCGAGTTGGCCAGAAACGCCAGCAGATCCCAGAAGTTATGCAGCGTGATGCGGGTGGTGGGGGAAAGCTTCTCCAGGTCCAGGCTGCCGATCACCAGTCCGGCGCTCAGCACCGCCAGGATTCCGCTGACGTGCAACCTTTCGGCGGCAACAAAAGAGCCGATGGCCAGTGTCAGCGTCAGGGTGGTCTCCACCAGCGGGTCGTCCAGCCGGCTGATGATCTGCGCCGCCAGGGCGCCTGTCACCAGACCCACCAGAATGCCGCCGCCGGCGACACGCACAAACTCCACCAGACCTTCCGCCACCGTTGGCTGAACGGCCGCGACGCCGGCAGCCGCCAGCGCCATGGAAAACAGCACCACCGCTACGCCGTCGTTGATCAGGCTTTCCCCCTCGATCAGGATGGAAAGGCGCTTGTCAACGCCCAGGGTGCGGAAAAAGGCGATGACCGCCACCGGGTCGGTGGCGGAGATCAGCGCACCAAAGGCCATCGAAATGGCGATGGGAATGCCCAGCGCAAAGCTGACCACGTTGCCCACCAGCACAGCCGCAATCAGCACCCCCGGCACGGCCAGCAGGAAGATTGGCAGCCATTCCTTGCGCAGCGTCTTCAGGTTCAGTCGCAGCGCAGCTTCGAAGATCAGCGGCGGCACCAGCAGCGCCAAAATCAACTCGCTGGCCATTGCGTCGTTGAGCGAGAGTGCGCTGGGCGCCAGCACTGTTTCAGTGGGTAGAATCGCCAGAATAAGGCCGACTACCACCAATGCCACGGTGTAGGGGATACGCACTTTGCGCACCAACAACGCCACTGCCGTGATGATCAGCAGCAGCACGACGAAGACGATTTCCACCTGTATCAGGGTAGGTTCGGAGTTGGCCTGGGCCAGAGGGGCGTGCAGCATCGATGCCTTTCTCGACAGGGGGACTGTCTGGAAAACCGTAGACCCAGACATCGGAAGTCGCCGGGTCCGTAGTGGCCTAGTTGTAACATACGCCCGCGTCTTTGTCAACGAAGGGTGCGCCTGAACCCGGTTAGTTCGTAGTAGGCGCTTCAGCGCCGTTCTGCGGCGCTGAAGCGCCTACTACGAGCAGAGGCATCTGCTCCCAATGCACCCAATAGCTTTGACACCGGTATGGTTGCGTGCTATACTCCCACACGCTACCAACGCTCGCCAATCTCTGGCCATGTGTGCCAGCCTTTTGCACAAGGAACCGGCCCACTGGCCGGATTCTTTTCCTTCGGGCACTGGCCTGGTGGGCGGATTGTAAAGCATTCAGCAGACACAGCCAGCGAGCTGTGGTATAACAGAAACAAGGTGCAGGCGCGTTTTTGATGTGTCTGCTCCATTTTGCTTCTATGACCTTGTAAGGAGAAGAGCATGGCTGAGACATCTTAAGCCGGTGCATGTTGAAGAGATCGAAGAGGTTGTCATTCGCTTCGCGGGCGACTCCGGCGATGGTATGCAGCTCACCGGCACGCAGTTCACCAACACTGCGGCAATTTTCGGCAACGACATCAGCACGCTGCCCGACTACCCGGCCGAGATACGCGCGCCCGCCGGCACCCCGGCCGGTGTAAGCGGTTTCCAGGTTCACCTGTCAAGCCAGGACATTCTTCACGCCCGGCGACGAGCCGCACGTGTTGGTGGCGATGAACCCGGCGGCTCTCAAAGCCAGCCTGCCTGATATGATGCCGGGCGGGACGATCATCATCAACACCGACGAGTTCACGGCCGGCAATCTGCGCAAGGCCGAGTACGACTCCAACCCGCTGGACGACGGCGCGCTGCGCAACTTTCATGTTCACAGGGTGCCGATCACGACTCTGAACCGCTACGCGGTGGAGGACATCGAAGGGCTGTCCACCAAGGAAGTCGATCGCTCACGCAACTTCTTTGCCCTCGGGCTGACCTTCTGGATCTACGACCGGCCGTTGGATAACACGTTGGCCTGGATCGAGGAGAAGTTCGCCAAGAAGCCGCCAGTGCTGCAGGCCAACCGGCGCGCGCTGGAGTTCGGCTACCATTTCGGCGACACCACCGAGGCGTTCTCGACCCGTTACAAGATCAAGCCGGCCGAGCTGCCACCGGGCAACTACCGCAAGGTCACAGGCAACGAGGCCACCGCGCTTGGCCTGGTGACGGCTGCCCAACTGGCCGACAAGCCGCTGGTCTATTGCACCTATCCCATCACGCCGGCCACCGACATTCTGCACTTCCTGGCCGGGCTGAAGCAGTACGATGTGCGCACCTTCCAGGCTGAGGACGAGATCGCAGCCATGGGCGCGACCATCGGAGCGGCCTTCGGCGGCGCGTTTGCCGCCACCGGCACCAGCGGCCCCGGCCTGGCGCTGAAGAGCGAAGCCATGAATCTGGCCATCGTTCTGGAATTGCCCATGGTGATCGTTGACGTGCAGCGCGGCGGTCCCAGCACGGGCATGCCTACCAAGCCTGAGCAGTCCGACCTGTTGCAGGCTATGTTTGGCCGCAACGGTGAAAGCCCGATCCCGGTGCTGGCGCCCAAATCGCCGGCCGACTGCTTCAACATCGCCGTCGAGGCGTTTCGCATCGCCGTGCGCAGCATGTCGCCGGTGATCATCCTGTCGGACGGGTATCTGGCCAACAGCGCCGAGCCATGGCCGCTGCCCGACCCCAGCCAGTTCGAGAAGATCGCGGTGAATCATCCTTCCGCTTCGGCGGAGCAGGACGGCGACGAGTTCCTGCCCTACGGCCGCGATCCCGAGACGTTTGGGCGGCCCTGGGCTATCCCCGGCACAGCCGGCCTGGAGCACCGCATCGGCGGCCTGGCCAAGGCGCCTGGCACTGGCAACGTCTCCTACGTGCCGGAGCATCACGACCGCATGATCCGTGACCGGGCCGAGAAGGTGGCCAAGCTGGCCGACTGGATCGAGCCGCTGGAAGTGTTCGGTGCGCAAGAGGGTGAGCTGCTGGTTATTGGTTGGGGCAGTTCCTACGGCGCCATTCACCAGGCTGTCGATCGGGCCTACAAGGCCGGTCAATCGGTCGGTACGGTGCATCTGCGCCACCTCAACCCCTTCCCGCGCAACCTGGGCGAGATCATGGAGCGCTTCGACAAGATCCTGGTGCCGGAGATGAACATGGGCCAGCTTGCCATGCTGCTCAAGGCCCGCTATCTGAGGCCGGTGATCTCCATGCCAAAGGTGCGCGGACGCCCCTTCAAGATCAGCGAGCTTGACAACAAGATCGACGAGATTCTGAGTACGGCAGGACTAGGCGGAGGAAACAATGAGTGACACGATTCAACTGACACGCAAGGACTTTGTCTCCGACCAGGCTGTGCGCTGGTGCCCCGGCTGCGGCGACTACGCGATCCTGGCCCAGATGCAGAAGGTGATGCCCGAACTGGGCATCCCACGCGAGAATATCGTCTTCATCTCGGGCATCGGCTGCTCCAGCCGTTTCCCGTATTACATGGACACCTACGGCATCCACAGCATCCACGGCCGCGCGCCGACGCTGGCCACCGGCCTCAAGTTGGCCAACCCCGATCTGACGGTGTTCGTCATCACCGGCGACGGCGACGGCCTCTCCATCGGCGGCAACCACCTGATCCATGCCATGCGCCGCAACATCGACCTGAACATCATCCTGTTCAACAACCGCATCTACGGCCTGACCAAGGGGCAGTACTCGCCCACGTCGCTGCCGGGCACGCGCACCAAGTCATCGCCGATGGGGTCGCTGGAGAGCGCCTTCAACCCGATCAGCGTGGCGCTGGCATCGGAGGCGACCTTTGTGGCGCGCACGGTGGATGTCGAGCTGAAGCACATGGGCGAGGTGTTGCACCGCGCTGCGGCGCACAAGGGCACGTCGTTTGTTGAGGTCTACCAGAACTGCCTGATCTTCAACGACGGCACGTTTTCTGACGTCACCGACCGCGCCACCAAGGACGACAACCGGCTGCTGCTGGAGCATGGCAAACCGATGATCTTCGGCAAGAACAGCGACAAGGGCATCCGTATGGGAAGTATCTTCGATCCCGAAGTTGTCTCACTGGCCGACGTCAGCCCGGAAGATATTCTGGTGCACGACGAGCACCTGGAAACGCCCAGCATGGCGTTCATGCTCAGCCGGCTGGCCAACCCCGAGTTCCCTGTGCCAATGGGTGTGTTCCGCGACGTGGATCACATTTCCTACGAGCAGGGCGTGATGAGCCAGGTGCATCACGCGCAGAAGGCAAAAGGCGTGGGTCGCTTGCAGGATCTCTACCGCGCCGACGACGAGATCTGGACCGTTCCGGATACCGGTCAGAACGGCCATAACGGTCACCACCAGTTTCAAGGCGAATAGGTCAGGCAGCCTTTGCTGGCCGGCCCGCTTTTCATGAAATTCAACAGCCCCGCTCGATCAGAGCGGGGCTGTTTTTGCTGGGGGCTGTGCCATCCACGAATGCTCCGCGAACACGAATACACGAATTCACAGACAGACTTCCGGCCGGTTGACCTGATGTAGGGCGGTTTGGGAAAGCCGCCCGCTGCGCTGGTTGAGAGCGGGCAAGGGGAATTGAGCGAGTGCGTAAGGCGGTTTAGCAAAACCGCCTTACAAGTCCGCCGTGGCGTTCGGGCGCAGGCGCAGAACGACGAATACTGGCCGGCCGCTGCGTTCTGCGAACGTCGCTACCTCCTCGACCATGAGACCGTGTTGGGCGGTCAGGGTCTCCAGCGCGGTGCGGCGGCCGCGGAAGACCATGTCTTCGTCCGCATGCAGCACAACCAACCGGTCGGGATCGTCCAGCAACGGTTCGACGCGCGCCGCAAACCCGGCGTCCGGCTCATCGATGCGCTCGTAGCCGAACACCTCCAGCGGCTGGACCCGGTTGCCGGTCAGATAGCGCACCGGCGCATCGATGCCCCAGTCCAGCGCCAGCGGCTGCGCGGCGTTCTCCTGATCGAGCCACTCGGCCAGACGCTGGATGGCATCGGAGTGGCTGGCGTGGCCGCCCGTCTCGGCCAGCGCACGGTGGTAGCGCACGTCCGTGCGCATGTCGCCGGCCAGCCACAGCGTCAGCGCCAGCGCGCCCAGCACAGCGACGACTCGCCAGACGCGGCCGTTTGTGAACCCTTCGACACTACGCGCTGCCAGCAGCAACACCTCCACGGCCAGCGCCGGCAGCAACAGCACGAAGGGCTGCACGATCGCGTAGTGGGTGATGAACAGGTCGGAGACGGTGAAGCTGGACTGCACCACCAGCAGCGCCACGAAGAGCAGCACTGCGCCCAGCGTCGCCGCGGCGCGTGTCTGGCCGCGGCGACGCAAAGTCGTCAACGCGGCCACCACGGCGGCGACGATCAGCGCTGCTGCCAGCGGGGCCGCCCAGCCGTTGGCAAACGGCCCGCCGAGATACCAGAAATGATCGCCGCGCAGCAGCGTCACCAGTTGCCCGGCGCGCACGCTCAGGTTGGCGAGAAAATCGGCGTTGTTGACGCCGTAGTAGCTCTGCCCCAGGTTGCCAAACACCGCGTTCAGCGTGCCGCCCGTCTGCTGGTTGAACAGGATCAGCGGTGACAATCCCAGCAGGAAGCAAAGCGCGGCGATGAGGGTGGGGCGTAGGGGGTGGGGTGTAGGGTGCGGGGATTGGGGGCTGGGGACTGGGGGCTGGGGACGGGATGGGACGGTTTCCGCTTTTCCTTCGTTTCCCTCCTTTCCCTCAGTTTCCTTGCGTCTAATCTTTCCTACCGCCCACACCACCACGATCACGCCGACCAGCGCGCCGAGAACCCAGACGAACAGCAGCTTGGCCCACAGGCCGAGGCCGGCCAGGAACGCGGCGGTGTAGAGCCAACCGGCGCGGTGGGAGCGTCGCCAGCGCGTGAAGGCCCAGACGGTCGCGACCGCCAGAGTGACCACGATGTTGGTTACGAAGATGCCCTGGCGGCTCCAGAACAGGAAGCTGGGGCTGACCGCCAGCAGCAGCGCAGCTAGGCCGCCTGTCCACGGCCGCGGATTGCCTGCCAGCCTGCCCAACTCGTCGCCCAGTTGCCATGTCAGCAGCAGGGTCGCCAGACCGCAGGCCACGGCCAGCAGTCGCAGCGCGGTCACGGTCGCTCCCAGCGCGCCGATGAACGGCAACGCCAGGTAGACGTTCAGCGCGCCGATGTAGTCCTGCACCATGATCGGCAGGAAGAGAGGGCCGATCTGCACGCCGGCCGAGCGGAAGGCCTGTACGTTTTGGTGCTGCAACATCTCCAGCGCGTTGATGCCTGCCTCTTTGGCTTCGTCGTAGTGCAGGCCAGGCAGGTCGAGCTGTGGCAGCGCCAGCAACAGGTAAAGAAGCACCGCGGCCAGCGGCAGCCAGCGTCTTGCCTGCGCCGTCCAGCCGCCGGCTATGTATTCGCCCCCACCGTTCCTAGCGGGCAACGATGCGAACCTCCGCAGCCATGCTGTCGTAGTTGTGGCCCGAGGCGTAGATCTTGAGGTAGTTGAGCTTGGCGGGCGGCGGCAGGCCCTGCTGCTGCAAGCGTTCAGTCAGGTTGCCGCTCTCGAAGGGGAACCAGGTGTCCTGTGGAATCTGCTCGCCGCCGGTGACCACCCACTGGGCTGGTGGATCGCGGTAGTAGAACCCGTGTGTCCAGAATTGGTGGTTGCCGTAGACATCTTCGTAGTCCAGCCGGAACATCAGCGGGAACTCGGAGCTTTGCTCGCCCGCTCCCGGCAGGCTTTGCCAGTGCAGTTGTACGTCGAGCTGCAGATTGACCATTTCGTAGTCCAGGACGTTGCGCGCCAGCACCTGGGTAATCCCGACCTCGGTGTGCGTCGGCGGCTGGTTGATGCGGCTGAAACGGACCACGTTGCGCCCGCTGTCGGTCATGATCTCTGCCTGGCCGGCGCTGGGGTCGTCCTCGGGATAGTGCGTCACCAGCCACTGCGGCGGGCCGAGCGGCTCCTCGAAGTCGCCGTTGACGATCAGATTGTCAGCCGCCACTGCCGGATCGCTGGGAGGCTGGTCGGTGGCAATCGTCGTGCCAATGCCCTCTGTAATGACCACGGTCTCACCTTCGCCCTTCACAGTCGCCTGGCCGAAGCGCGAGATAACCTGCGTCTCGTTGTTGCTGACCTGCACGGCGAAGCTGCCAGGCCCCAGTTCGATCAGCGCCTGCGGCGTCACCACGGCGAATTCCAGTCCGGTGGGCATGACCTCGGCGGTGTTGATGCGCACCCGCCCGCTGCGCACCTCGATGGCGATCCGGCGCGGGTCGGTGCTCAGCCCGAAGCGCGGCTGGGTGTTGCTTTCCAGCGCCAGTTGCGCGGTCGGGTAGATCTGAACCGTGGCGACTTCGGGGCTGGTAGCGGCGCCGTTTAGGGTAAACGACAGGCGGCCCTGTGAGCTTTGGTCGCTCTGGATCAACGTGCCCGGCGCAACATCGCGCGCGTCAACCACGGCGATGGGATCGCCCGACCCGGAGGTGAGCAGCAGCATGGTGCCAGAGGTGACGCGCAAGAGCGCCGGTTCGTCGGTTGCGCTGTGAGCGACAAACCAGCTTCCTGCCAGCGGCACTGACACGACCAGCATCAGGCAGATGGAGAAGGAAACCAGCAGGATGATCCACGCCAGGCGGGGGGTGTTGCGCATGGCTCAGCGCTGCTCTGTCTGATCCAGGCGACGAAGCCAGAGCTGCGCGTCGCGGTCGTCCGGGTCCGTCTCCAGCGCGAGACTGAAAGCCCGGCGCGCCTGATCCAGGTCGCCCTGGTCGTGGTAAATCAGGCCGAGGTTGTAGTGGACGTGAGGCGCGCGTGCATCCAGTGCCAACGCCTTTTCGAACGCCCTGATAGCGCCCGCTTGCTGCTGCGGGCCGGAGATCTCCAGCGTGCCCAGATAGGCCGCGGCCAGGTTGATCCACAGCATGACGTGTTCGGGGTGGCGCTGGCTGGCGGACTCGAGCACCCGGACAGCCTTGTTGTGCCGCCGCTGCAAAATGTAGGCCCCGCCCAGGTTGATGGCTGCGTCCGGGTTGTCAGGCAACAGGCGCAGCGCCTCTTCCAGGCGCGCGGCTGCCTGCGCAGCGTCGCCGTTGTTCAACAGGCGGGTACCTTCGATCAGCAGCTCGCGTCCCTGGCGATTCTGGGCCGCCTGCTGCTGCGCTTCGGTCTGCGCGCGCTGCGCCGCGATCTCCTCCGGCGGCAGAGTATCCGGCGACCGGAGCTGCGTCGGGTGCAGGTTAGGTTGGTTCCGTTTCTTGCTCACGGGTTATCTCAGGAATGCCAGCACGATGGAAACGGTCACGAAGCTGGCCAGCGTGGAAACCAGCACCGTGCCCGCGGTGAACTCGGGCGCTGCTTCGTATTCGGTGGTCAGCACGGTTGCCATGACGGCCGTCGGCATCGCCGATTCGAGAATCAGCGACTGCCGGACGATCCCGGTCAACCCCAGAAGTTGGGCGAACAACACGCCCAGCAGCGGCGCGACCAGTAGCTTGGTTCCTGCTGCCAGGCTGATGCGTCCCAGGTCGTCGCGCAGCCGGACGCCGGCCAGTTGAATGCCCAGCAGGATCAGCATCACCGGCACGGCTGCCTGGCCTGCCAGCGCCGTTGCCCGTTCGATGGGAAGCGGCACACGGATGTGCAGTGCCCAGACCAGCAGCCCCGCCAGCCCGGCGTAGACCAGCGGCACGGTCACGACGTTGCGTACAGCGTCACGCGCCTGGCGCTTGCCGTAGGCCACGAGATAAACGCCCACCGTGGACAGAATCAATGTGCTGATCGAGAAATAGATGACAGCAGAATCCAGCGCCACCTCGCCGAAGGCAAACTGGTTGGCGGGCAGGCCATAGTTGCCGGTGTTGCCTGCGATTACGCACAGGATGAAGGCCATGGTGGCGGGCCGGCCGTAGCCGGCAACGGCGCAGATGATCCAGGCGACGAAACCCGAGCCCGCGATCACCAGCACGGTAAAAAGTGCGATACGTCCCAGGTCGGCGGGTGACAGCGCGGTCTTGCTGAACTTGTCGAACAACAGGCAGGGAGAGAAGATGTAGAAGGCGGCTCTGGAAAGCCCCTGGGGTTGAACGCCCAGCTTGCGAGCCAGCAAGTAGCCCGCTCCGGCGGTCAGGAAGATCGGCGCGAGGACTTGCCACAGGACTTCAAGCGCCTCTTGCATGACCCCTGCCTGTCAGTTGCCTGCAAATCATTGGATGTGCAGCGTTCCCAGATCGTCGAGGTCGGCAAACAACTCCAACTCGGCCAGGCTCTCCAGCGCGGCTTCGCGCAGGTCTTCGTCGTCGCTCTTGGCACAGGCCTGCAACGCCCGCCGCGCTTGCTGGCCGCCGATCTGCCCCAGCGCCCAGATGGCCGAGTCGCGCAGTTCGATGTCGCTCTCGTCCAGCAGTTCGATCAGCTCAGGCACCGCGCTTTTCAGATCCAGTTCGCCGCTGGCGCGAACAGCCTCGAAGCGAATGGCGTCGTCGTCGCTGGACAGCTCGGCCATCACAAAGGGACGCCAGCGTTTGCTCGCGTTGCGCCCCATCGCGAACACCGCGCTGACCTGCATGGTGGGGTCGTCGCTTTTGTAGGCTTCGAGAATGATCTCTTCTATATCGTCCTCGCCGGAGTACGCCAGTGACTCAAGCAGGCGTCGCCGCACCGTCGGATCGAATTCATCGTTGTCGTAGGCCCGGCGCAACGCATCTTCGACCCGTGTGGCCGCCTGCATGTCGATCTCCTCCAGCTCGCCGAGCAGCACAAATCGTCCTAGCGACAGGGCCGCCGCAGCGCGCACCGAGGCTGCCGGATCAGTCCGCAACAGGCTGATCAACGGGGTGATTTGGCGGACGTTGGTGTCTTCCCACAGCCCCTCGATGGCCAGCGATCGCACGCGCGCGTCGTGGTCCTGCAACATCCAGCGGAAGATGTCGTTGAAGGTGATGTCGAACCTGTCCTCGCTCAACTCCTGCAGGGCCGCAGCCAGGTCTTGTCGTCGTTCGTGGGAAATCTCCTGCCAGACAGCCTGAAACTGCGCCAACTGCGCCGGGCTCAGGTTTGACAGCGCGGCGAGGTCGATGCGCACCAGGTCGTGGTCGGGAGAAAGAATTTCTTCCAGCGCCCGGGTGAAGCTGGCCTGTCGTTTCTCGCTGGTCGTGCTCTTGGGGAACTGGCTGGGGTTCATTGTGGGTCTAGCGCCAATAGAACTGGCGTGGTTGGCTGGCGGGGCTAATAGCGACTGGTTGCCCGTCGGCGCCAATGCGGCGTACTTGAACGGTCCAGGAGGCCAGTCGATCGGGCGGCGCGGCAGCGTCGAATACCCACCAGGGAACGCCAAAGGAGGTGCTCGCCACATCGGCGTCGGCGTATCCAGTCTCGCCGTTGGACGTGGTGAACGCAACTTTGACATAGTAGTAGTCCCCGGCATTCATGCCCGCGACCGGTTGCCAGGAGAGCACTGGCTGCGTGCTGGCGTTGAAACCGTCGAGATTGGCGGGCGACACCGCAACCGGCGCGGCCAGCCGGACAATCGTCGGCACCGGAGTCGCAGTGGGAACTGGCGTGGCTGTCGGGCGCGGCGTCGCGGTCGGAGGCGGCGCGATGGTCGGTATCTGAACCGAGGCGCCGGCCGGTGGAATGCGCAATTGCTGGTCTACCTGGAGGATGTCGCTGGGCGTGCGGTTGTTGTAGGCCGCCAGCGCTTCCTGGGTGACGCCGAAGGATTGGGCAATGCTGAACCAGTTGTCGCCCGACTGAACGCGATAGGTCGTCCCGCCGGCGCCAGCAGCCGCTGCAACGGCTTCCGGCGTCGCGGTTGGCGGCACAGGTGTGGCCGTCGGTGGGACAGGTGTCGCTGTGGGCGGTACCGGCGTGGCAGTCGCCGGCACGCGTGTCGCGGTTGGCGGCACACGGGTTTTGGTCGGGGCTTTGGTGGGTGCCGCTGTTGGCGTCGCCGGAGCGGGGGTAGCTGTCGCCGGGATGGCAGCAACCGCCACCGATTCCGGTGTCGAACCAGTCGCCGGCCCGCCTACTGCCTCGCCCACCGTGGTCGGCGCGACCACCAGCGAGGGCGGCTGGGTCGGCAACGCCTGTAACGCAAGCAGCGGCGCATCGTCAGTCAGTTCCTGCAGGAGCACAACAGTGGTCGGTGTGGTCTGCTCCTCCGCAATCTCGCCATCGGCCAGGCTCGAGGCCGCATCGAGAACTTTGCCGCCGACGTCGTTGACCTGCATCTCGGCCATGGCGACCTTTTCTTCAACGCTCACCCGTATCTGTTGCCAACCGCCGGTGAACATGTCAACCGTCAGTACGACAGCGGTCAATGCGACCAGCGCCACAACGAATACCAGGCCGGCCGGCGGCCGGCGGGCACGCAGAACGTGGCCGCAACGCGGGCAGACGCTGGAGCCACTGGAGGCGCGGTGATGACAGTGGGCGCAGGTGGTGTGGGAGGTTCGCTTTTTCTGGCGAGCGCCACAATGGGGGCATATCTGGAGACCGGCGTACATCGCGGCTCCACAGCGATTACATGGCATGGATCATCCTCTCAGGCGAAGACAGCGTGCGACCCGCGGGGTGCATGAGTCTTCTAATCGCGCGACTGCTGTTCGATCAGGTGGTCGATAGCGATGACAGCACAACGTAAACCAGACTGGGACGTCGATCGATCAAGCGCGTTCCTGGACTGTTGGGGTACCTGGGTCAAGGCCCCAGGGGTGCTAGCCAGTCGGGCAAGGGAACTGGCGAGGCGAAGTCCTGATATGTGATGATAACCATAAGGCCAAGGAGAACCAACATTCCTGCCAGGTGGATAGCACCTTCCCAATTGGGATCTACCCGACGGCCGCGGACCTTTTCGATGATGATGAATAAAAGGCGGCCGCCATCCAGGGCGGGAATGGGGAGGAGGTTGGTGATTGCCAGCGCTGCGCTGAGAATCCCCATGAGTTGCAGAACCGGGAACCAAAGCCCCGAGTCCTGGGTTGCCGTGATGGCGCCGCTGGTCAGGTCGAAGATAGCCTTCGGGCCGACCGGCCGCGCTTCCGACGGCGTGATGACGCCCTTCATCAGCATGGAGGGCACCGACAACGTGAAGTAGGTGAACCGGGCCGTGTCTTCAGCGCCGCGGACCAACAACTCGCCGACGCCGTAACGGGTGATTTCGGTGGATGGATAGATGCTGACGCCGATTGGGCCCTCGCCTTCGGGCGGCGAGAGGCGGGGCGTCAATGTGACGACAGACCGTTCGCCATTGCGCTCGATGGTCAGCGTCACCGGCTCGCCAGGATGAGCGTCGATGTAGTCGCCGACATCACTGGCTGTCCGTACTTCCTGATCAGCGATGAAGAAGATGCGGTCATCCACCGACAGGCCGGCCATCTCCGCCGGCGAGCCCGGGGCGACCTCGCCAATGCGACCACCTGGTACCGCATCCGGTCGTCCAAGCATGAATGAAATTGAAAAGATGATAACAGCCAGCAGCAGGTTCATGGCTGGGCCGGCCAGCAGAGTCGCCGAGCGTGCGCCGGCCGATGCGCTGGCAAAGCTGCCAGGTCCAGCCGGGCCATCCTCGCCGCGCATGCGCACGAAACCGCCGAAAGGGATAGCGTTGATGCTGTAGACGGTGCCAGGGTCGATCATCGACACGACGCCTGCATTGCTGCGCAGCGGGTCATCTGGCGAGATTACCTCGACGCTGGTCAGCAGTGGCCGACCCTTCTTGTCAGGCGTCGTCTGGGTTGTCACCAGCGAACCGGCGACCAACTCTTCGGGTAACTCGTAGCCGCCAGGGACGACCAGCGTCTTGCCGTCCACCACCAGCTTGCCCTCACCCTTGCGGAGCGTGATCACCCGCGGTGGATATCCGAAACCGAACTCCTCGGTGACAATGCCGTTGCGACGAGCGACCAAAAAGTGGCCCAACTCGTGCACAAACACCAGTATTCCAAAGATCAGTATGAATCCAACAATATTGATTATCGACATAGGCTGCTTTGCGCCAACGCACTTCGTTGGCGACACAATGGGCATTATAACGAGAACGTTACAATTTTGCAAGGTTCTTTAACGGCTTGTAAACGGTTACAACCGCGGGAGCGCCGTCGGACGGCGGCAAAGTCCATCATCTTCGCGTAGCGCCGGCCTGAAGAAACAGCCTGTCCAGCAGACGATCTGTGTTACTTTCCATCTGTGGAATGCCTGTAGCGAGCCGGCCTTGCGGAAATAGATCCGAGCGGCTCACAGATTGAAGCAAACACAGATCGTATGTAGGAGCGTGTGTGTCAGGTAGTTCCCGCTCCGGCCACGATGAGCGTTCCTCCTTCGTCGTTTCCCAGAACAGCCTGCAGCAGCGCGCCGTTGCGCAGGCCCGACACCAGGCGCACCTCCATCTGCGGGTGCGCAGCCACCAGCCGGCACATCTCGTTCACCTTGCTCAGCATCCCGCCGGTAACATCGACGCCGTGCGAGCTGCTCAACTTGGTTGCGATTGCAGGCAGCGTTGCCGGGGTGATCACAGGGATACGCGCCGCGCCAGGGTTTGCCAGCGGATCACTGTCGTACACCCCGTCCACCTCGCCTGCCAATACGATGCGCACCGGCGTCAGCCGCGGCGTCAGCCAGCCAAACAACTCCTCGGTGGAAGCGATCGTCCCACCGCGCACGCTGTCCAGCACGGTATCGCCGTAGACGAGCGGCATCAGGTCACGGTCCAGCGCCAGTTCGATAGTCTCGGTCTGCCAGACTGCCAACTGGCCGTCATTGCAGCGAGCGCTGGCTGAGGGCTGGATCGACCAGACCGGCACACCAGCCGCCAGCAGTCGTCCGACCACAATACGGTTCAGTCGCGCAGCCGCGTCGGCAACCTCCGCGAAGCCGAGCCAGCCGGCTGTGTCGCGGACGCCGCGGCGGGTACCGTAGCGGGCCGCCGCGGCGTGGCCGAAGGAGCCGCTGCCGTGGCCCAGCAGGATGCGCAGATGGGGCGCCTGCGCACGCGCTTGCTTCAGCTCGCCCGCCAGCTGGTCCAGCACGTCCAGCCGGGCAGCTTCGGGCCGTGTTTTGTCAGTGATCAGCGAGCCGCCCAGCTTCAGGAAGACTATCGGCGCGCTGTCAGTCCGCGACTGGCTGGTCATAGACCTCCACCGCGTCGCCGTCTACCACCACCCAGTCGCCGTCCTGGATGAACTGAATGGCAAGCTGGTCAACCATGGGAATGTCGGCGATGATTGCGCCGACGGCGACGATGGCCTCACTTTGTGCGTTGAGCATCGCGGCCGGCGCCACACCGTTGCGTGCCAGCCGCAGAATCGTGTAGGAGCCGACCGTGCTGCCCTTGCCGGTCGGGAAGACCAGCACGCGGCCGGCCACTGACTGTCCGTTGAGCGGGTGATTGGGTTCCACCACAACGCCGGTGTCCGGGTCAACGCCGCCGAGAAAACCGATCGGTTCGGGCGACACCAGCGCGCGCCCCGCGGCCTTCCCGCTTCTGATAATCCGCCCTTGCATTCGTGTCGTCGATTCCATGCTGTTATCCTTGCTACGCGTAATTGCTCAGGTGCCTGGCACTTGGACTGGAGACAGGGACATGCTTACAGCGATGATGGCCTCGCTGCCCTGGAACGTGACGTGCCTGGCACCTCACACTGAAGAGGCCAGTAGTTACACTACCCGTTCTGAGTTGCGGCGGCCCAGATCACTTGGCGCAGCAACGTTTCTTCGTCCGCCGCGGGGACGGTGCGCGGGTCCAGCACCAGTGCGTCCTGTGTGATTCTGGCGATCACCGGCGGGTCTCCAGCGCGCAGCCTGGCCGCCATTCGGTCAGGTGACAGGCCCGGCAGCGCCAGCAGGCTGGTCGGTAACGTCTCGCCGGGCAGCGATCCGCCACCCACGGTCGACTGGCCTGCCCATACCTCGGCGGCGACGCCCGCGACCCGCAGTGCAGCCGCCCAAGCAGCTGCGCGCGCTTCCAACGCCGCGCTCGATGCCGCGATCATCCGCCAGACCGGTATCTTCGTAGCAGCCTCGCCGCGCAGATAGTGGCTCAACGTAGCTGCCAGGGCCGCCAGGGTCGTCTTGTCGACGCGCAGCGCGCGCGTCAGCGGGTGGCGGCGCAGGAGGGCGATGGCCTGGCTGCTGCCGACGATCAGACCGGCCTGCGGTCCGCCCAGCAGCTTGTCACCGCTGAAGGTCACTAAGGTCGCGCCGGCTTGCACACTGTCCTGCACGCGCGGCTCGTAGGCTAGCCCGAATGCGGATGTGTCCAGCAGCGTGCCGCTGCCCAGGTCGTCGATGACTGGCAGGCCGCGCTCGCGGCCCAGTGACACCAGATCGGCCAGACTGACCTCCGCTGTGAACCCGACCTGACGAAAGTTGGAGCTGTGGACGCGCAGCAGCGCGGCTGTCGCTGGGCCGATGGCGTCCGCGTAGTCGGCCAGATGGGTGCGGTTGGTCGTGCCCACCTCCACCAGGCGCGCGCCGCTGGTTTGCAGCACGTCGGGGATGCGAAAGCCGCCACCGATCTCGACCAACTGGCCGCGCGAGATGATGACCTCGCGGTCGCGCGCCAGGGCCATCAGGCAGAGCAACACCGCCGAGGCGTTGTTGTTGACTACCAGCGCGTCCTCCGCACCGGTCAGCCGGCGCAGCAACTCGACCGCATGTACGTAGCGCGAGCCGCGCTGCCCCGCATCGAGGTCGTATTCGAGGTTGTTATAGTCCGCGCCGGCGACATCCATAGCTGCCCGCGCCGCGTCGCTCAACAGCGCGCGCCCCAGGTTGGTGTGGATAACGACGCCGGTGGCGTTGATGACGGGTCGCAGTGTGGGGCGGGTGGCGAGACGAAGCCGCTCGACCACGCATCGCCGCCAGTTGGTGCAGGCTGGGGCAGGTCGCGCCGCCAGCGATGATGTCTGCCCGCAGCGCGTCGAGCAACTCGCGGGCTGTCTGCACGGTCAGTTCGGGGCCGAATTCCTGGCGCGCCTGGACTACGGCCTCCTCTTGCAGGAGCCGGTCGATGCTGGGCAGGTTGCGCAGTTCAGCGGTTGACACAGGTGGTGCTCCAATGAAAAGGCCACCGACCTTTGAAGCCGACGGCCTGCCTTGAACGTGTGGGCGAAACAGGACTCGAACCTGTGACTTCTTCCTTGTAAGGGAAGCGCTCTAACCAGCTGAGCTACTCGCCCGTCGTGTGTTGACGCTGTGCGGCATTATACGTCCGGCCGGAGGGGCTGTCAAATGAATCCCGCCGCTGGCAACGAGCACAGCCTGTTTACGGACAGACGGCAGTCATTGATTTGCATGAACGATTATGACCCATTGTGACCTGTAATGAGCGGTTAATTCTCAAAAAGAGCTGTTATTGACCTTTCCAACCTATTGACAACCGCTGTGAGCTGTGATATTCTGTAGATAGTCCAAAAGGATGATTCTCATGAACGCAAAACAACCCATTAACGCAAACGCGATTTACTCCAGAGAAGAAGCGGCCGCCGCGCTAGGCGTCAGTCTGAGCACGTTGAAGCGGCTGATCAGCACCGGCCAACTGGCGGCCAGCCAGCCTGCCGGGATGCGACGGGTCTTTATACAGGGGGCCAGCATTCTTGAAATGCTGAACTCCACCAGAGTCGAAGTGAACCATCATGTTTAGCAGAACCGATTACGATCAAAATAATTTGCCGGAACTGGCCAGGTCAGCAACCGGCGTTGGAATTCAGGATCGCAAATCCGGTCGGCGTTTGCAGCGTGTCACCACGCGGCGTACTGGGGCCAAACTTGCCATGTTCGCCCTGGATGCGAAGAACCGAATATCGTCTCACGCAAGGAGAGGCCGTGCTCCAGACAGATAGGGGCCGCCAGATCAGGAAAGATCTGGCAAAGCGATGTTAAAAGCGTGAGACCCGGCAAGGCCTCACGCTTTTGTATTTTATAGGATTGTCTGAAGGAGTGGCAAGCAACTTCGATGTGGCAGTGTCGGCAACGAAACAACCACGGTTCGTGTTCCAAGGAGGTGTCACCATGGGACCTGTGCTGGCTTTCGGAGCTGGATCATTCTGTCTGGGAGCGGCCTGCATTCTGGGCCTGATTGCAAGCGTCGTAGGCCGGAGCAGCTTTGACGGCGACGGGCTGGGATGTTCACATCTGGTGCCGGTGTTGTTGCTGCTAGGCCTGGCTGTCTACTTCTTCTTGCGGGCGATCGCTTGATCGAACGCTCAAAAAACTTCGGAAAGGAACAACGATCATGATTACAACCCGCGCGAATCTGGAGCTGATTCAGCGCCACCAGATGGCCTTCGACTTCGGTGAGCAGGGCTTCGGCGATCTCGTCCTGAAGCTGGACCTGCTGCACGATGCTGCCAGCGTCGGCAGCGCCGGTGCGTTGACCGACCTGTCCATCGAGGCGCTGCGTGGCTGGCTGCGCGAGATCATCTTCGTTGCTCAGGAGACGCTGGTCGAGCTGGAAAGCACACGCGGCCAGCCGATTTGGCCATAAACGCGGTCTGCCCGCATCACCCGCCTTGACGGCGTGATCTGGGCGGGCAACGGCAACCCGTGTAGGTGTTGGCTCCAAGCGGGCCATGGCGTGCAGTTGGTTTGGCCTATCGACGGTCAGCGCCCGGACCGGGCAAAAGTGGCCGGTGAAGAGCCGGATTGCGCAAGCCCTCCAGCGGCCAGCAGGCTGCTGGAGGACCGCAAGTAGCCCGGTGGAACTCTCGATACCGAGTGGCGTCAGGGGACTGCCCTGAACCAACTGCGCGTCAGCGGCCAGCAGCCAGACGTGCCGATTTTGCGAAATGTGCGCCAGAAGAATGCCGCAAAAAGCGTGGTGAACACGTTTAACAGATTACAGCAGTGGATAACAGGGTCGCCGATTTTGGAGGAAGCGTGCATTGTATGTTTGGCGGGGTGTGGGGAGCGGCGACAGACAAGGCTCTGGCATATTGCCAGGGCCTTGTTCTATGAAGCAGAAGCGCCGGGGATTACCCCAGTTTCCGGCACTTTGAGTTGGCGCCGGCGTCGTTCTTGTGTACAATTAGAACATCAGTGCGAGCTTGATTACCTGGAGGTGTGCGATGTGTGGACGATTTTCGATCTTTGCTGACCCGGAACAACTGGCGGAACGCTTCGGTGCCAGCTTGCCTGAACACGGGCTTCAGCCGCGCTACAACGCCGCGCCGACGCAGGACCTGCCAGTGATTCTCAACGAGGACGAGCGTCATATCCAGTTGCTTCGGTGGGGATTGGTGCCTTTCTGGGCCGAGGATCCGTCCATCGGTAGTCGCATGATCAACGCCCGCAGCGAGACCCTGGCCGAAAAGCCCTCCTTTCGCACGGCGCTGAAGAAACGCCGTTGCCTGGTGCTGGCAGACGGGTTCTACGAATGGCAGAAAACCGTGAATGGCAAGGTGCCGATGCGCATCACACTGAAGTCGGGCGAACCCTTCGCGATGGCCGGCCTGTGGGAAACGTGGAAGCAGCCGACCGGCGATCTATTGCGCACCTTTACCATCATCACAACCTCCCCCAACGAACTGCTGGAACCGATCCACAACCGCATGCCGGTGATCCTGCCGCGCGAACACGAGGCGATCTGGCTTGACAACGCTGCCGATCAGGCGATCTGGCTGGACATGTTGCGTCCCTACCCGGCCGAGCAGTTGACCGCCTACCCGGTGTCGAAGCAGGTCAACTACGTGGGCAACGACGACCCGGAGATCGTGCAGCCGGCGGCGTAGAGCAAGGTTCCCGTGGAAGGACAGACCTTTCCCTCTTTTCCTTCCTTTCCCTCCTCCCCCTACTCCCCTCCCGCGCTCGACGAATACCGCGCCTCCGTCTTCTCCCTCAGCGCGCGCACGCCATCCATCATGTCCTCATGAAAGAATCCCAGCATCTCCAGCGCCAGCGAGTGGTCGAAGATCGGCGCAGCCTGCAGCAGCCACTGGTTTAGCGCGCGCTTGGTGTACTTGATGGCGTAGCGCGGCCCGCTGGCCAGGGTGGTTGCAACTTCCATCGCCTTGTCGTTCAACTGGTCATGCGGCACGCACAGGCTGACCAGCCCGATGCGTTCCGCCTCCTCGCCGCTGACGAATTCGCTTGTCAACAGGTAGTACTTCGCCTTGGCCATGCCGCACAGCAACGGCCAGATGATCGCGGCGTGATCGCCGGCCGCGACACCCATGCGCACATGTCCGTCAGCCAGCCGCGCCCGGTCCGACGCGATGCTGATGTCGGCCAGCAGCGCCACCACCAGGCCGGCTCCCACCGCCGCGCCGTTGATGGCTGACACGATGGGCTTGCCGCAGTGCAGGATGTTGTAGACCAGATCGCGCGCTTCCTCCAGAATGCGCGCCACCTCCTCCGGGTTGCGGTAGGCGTTCTCCACCAGCGCCAGATCGCCGCCTGCCGAGAAGGCGCGGCCTGCGCCGGTCACCACGACAGCATGCACCCACGAGTCGCGGTCGACGGTCTTCCATACCTCTACCAGCTCGGTGTGCAGCCGCGCATCAGCCGCGTTCAGCACATCGGGTCGGTTGAGCGTCATCCAAAGAATGTGCGGCTCGCGCCGCTCAAACAGAATGTGTTGGTAGTCTTCGTAGTTCATAGATTCCATGTCCGCGCCGGGACTTGTAGGACGATTTTCCAAATCGTCTCTCTTCACATGCCTACCATACTGCCCGCGGTGGCGGTCGATTTGGAAAATCGATCATACGAGTTCTAGAACGCCAGCAGCTCTTCCATCGCCGCCCGGATCCGCTCCACCGACGGCACCACACTTGCCATCAGGTGCTGGCTGAAGGGCACCGGCACGCCCGGCGTCGCGACGCGGGTTATCGGCGCATCCAGATCCAGGAACGCGTGCTGGCTGATGGTGGCTGCAATCTCCGCGCCGAAACCGCCAAGCTCGATATCCTCGTGCACGATCAGCACCCGCGACGTGCGGCGCACCGACTCCAGCACCGTCTCAACAT
The DNA here is from genome assembly GCA_963707275.1 of uncultured Chloroflexia bacterium. Taxonomy (GTDB): domain Bacteria; phylum Chloroflexota; class Anaerolineae; order JAAEKA01; family JAAEKA01; genus JACKBK01. The sequence continues at coordinate 299,143 of CAVPPH010000006.1, read as the reverse complement.
CCCAGGGAACCAGCGTGCGCAGGTCGATGATCTCCGCGCTCGTGCCGCATTGCCGCGCCGCCGTTTCGCACAGCTCGACCATCGCGCCCCAGGTGACCACCGTCAGGTCGTCCCCGGCAATGGTGATGCGCGCCGAGCCAAAGGGCAGCGCGTAATTGTCGCCCGGATAGGGACGGCGCGCCCAGGCCGCGTCCAGCATCGCTCGGTGCTCGAAAAAGATCACCGGATCGTTGCCGCGCAGTGCTGTACGCAGCAGGCCGACCGTATCCTCGGCGTTGGAGGGAACTGCCACGCGCCAGCCCACCGCATGCGCGTAGGTGATTTCACTGGTAACGCTGTGCCACGGGTCGCCGATCTTGCGGTAGCCACCGGGAATACGCACTACCATGGGCGCAGCGAAGTTGTTGGCAGTGCGCCAGCGGATCGTGCCGCAGTTGTTGATCTGCTCGGTGGCCGGGTCGGCGTACTTGCGGAACTGGATTTCAGGAACCGGCATCAGCCCCGCCAGTGCCATGCCGACAGCGCGGCCGACAATTCCCTCTTCCGACAGACTGGTGTCGAACACGCGGCTCTCGCCATGGTGCAGTTGCAGGTCCTGGGTGGCGGTGTGGACGCCACCTTTCGCGCCGACATCCTCGCCGAAGACCAGCAGGCGTTCGTTCTGCGCCAGCTCGATATCGAGCGTCCGGCGGATAGCTTCGATCATGGTGATGCGGGTCGGGTCGGGAGGCCTGCGCATCGGGTCGCCTGCCGGCAGCGTGATTCCTTCAGCTGCCAGCCCGCCAGCCCTGGCCGGAGTACGTGGATCGTGCCAGACAAATCGGGTGACCCGGGTCACATCGGCCTCGGGGGTTGCCAGCGCTTCCTCGCGGGCCGCAGCCAGCTCTGTCTGCACTTGGTCCTCCAGCGCTTGCCACTCCGCGGTGGTCATCAAGCTGCGGGTCAACGCGCGCTGCAAGGCTGGCAGCGGATCGCGTGCTCTGGTCTCTAGCCCGTTCCTCGGCTGACTTGTAGGCTGCCGAGTCGACGCTGGAGTGGCCGGCCAGCCGTGGCGCGGTCACCCGCAGCAACGCGGCGCCGCGGCCGGCGCGCACGTGAGCTACTGCCTGCAACGCCAGCTCAGCCGCTACGTATGGATCGGTCCCGTCGCCATCCCAGACCGCCAGGTTGCTGAACGACGCCAGGTTGGCGGCGATGTTGGAACCGGGCGTTTGCAGCGGGCCGCGCACCGAAATCGCGTAGCCATTGTCCTCGATCACGAACAGCAGCGGCAATTGCAGCGTCGTGGCGATGGTCAGCGCCGACCAGAAGCCGTTGGACGCGACTGAGCCGTCGCCGCCGAACGCGACCGCGATGCTGCCGTCCAGCTCCTTCTGCCCCAATACGTCTACACGATAGCGGATTGCCTGCGCATAGCCGGCGGCCGGCGTGTACTGCGATCCCACGTCAGCGGCGTTGGGCAACACCAGCGCGCCGCTGCGCCGCGGCATGTTGAAGACCACGCCTACATCACGTCCATCGCTAATCCCGCCCGCCCGCGCCAAGTCGGATGTCAGCGCCTCGACCGGGGTCAGGCCCGAACCAAGCATGAAGGGCCGGCAGCGGTAGTAGATGCTGGCTGCGTCGAAAGGTGCGGTCAGAAGCTGGCTGAGCAGCAACTGAGTCAACTCGTGACCGCGGGCTGAAAACTGGTACTTGACCAGCCCCTTGGGCGCGAGTTCCTGCTCCTCCATCTCGTCCAGCCGGCGGGAGAGCAGTGCTGTGCGAGCCACCAGCCGCCAGTCGAAGGCCGGATTGAGCAGTTTGGCCGTTCCCGAGTTTCCTCGCCGAACGGCGGTCATTCCGTTGGTGGTCGTTGCCGGCACATCATCGGGCCGATTGAGCGCTTCATTGCGCGATTTCGTCTTGTTCATGTTGTCATCCTGTTTCACTTATACCTGGCTTGACGGCTTGTCCAGAAGCACAGCGGCGCATCTGAGGATGCGAACTCCGCGCGTTTTACACCAGCCAACTCAACGGATACCCTTCGTCCTCCATGTCCTGCGCCGCGGCGGTGATCTGGAGCGGGCGGAAGGTGTCAACCATCACGGCCAACTCGCGCGTCTCCTTCTTACCGATCGACCCCTCGTAGGTGCCGGGATGCGGGCCGTGGGGAATCCCGTTGGGATGCACGGTGATGCTGGCACGCTCGATCCCCTTGCGCGACATGAAATCGCCTTCGACGTAGTACAACACCTCGTCGGAATCGACGTTGGAGTGGTTGTAGGGCGCCGGAATCGCCTCCGGGTGAAAATCGAACAGCCGCGGCACGAAGGAGCAGACCACGAAGCCCGGCCCGTCGAAGGTCTGGTGCACCGGCGGCGGCTGGTGGATGCGCCCCACGATCGGCTCGAAGTCCTCGATGTTGAAGGCGTAGGGCCAGAGATGACCGTCCCAGCCGACCACATCCAGCGGGTGGTGGCCGTAGAAGAAGCGATTGATCTGGCCGCGTGCCTTGACCCGTACCTCGAACTCCCCAGCTTCGTCGATGGTGATCAACTCGTCAGGCGGCCGGATGTCGCGTTCGCAGTAGGGCGAATGCTCCAGAAACTGGCCGTAGCGGTTGAGGTAGCGTTTGGGTGGCTCGATGTGGCCGATAGCTTCGATGACGAAGTGGCGTTGCGGCGAACCTGCGTCAGGGATGACCCGCCACAGCACGCCGGTGGGGATCACCAGGTAGTCGCCAGGGCGATAGCGCAGCAGGCCGAACTGCGCTCTCCAGCACGCCCGTGCCGTCGTGGATGAAGAGCACGTCGTCGCCTGCGCTGTGTTTGTACCAGTAATTCATCGCCCGGTCGGGCCGCGCCACATAGAGCATCACATCGCCGTTGCCCGCCACCGGAACGCGCGCCTCCACCGCATCGCCGCCGGCCGGCGCGCCTTCCGTGCGCAAGTGGCGGTGACGCAGCGGTCCCTGTTCCTCGTACTCGACGTGGTCACGTCGTAGCACCTCCATGCGCTGCACGCGCGTCGGCGGGTGCAGGTGGTACAGAATCGACTGGATGCCCGCGAAGCCGTGGATGCCCATCACCTCCTCGTGATGCAGCGATCCCGTCGGCCTTGCGGAACTGCGTGTGGCGTTTGTGTGGTATCTTTCCCAGCCGGTAATAATACGTCATCGGTTTTCTCCCATATGTCAATCGTGCAGTGTTCGTTCCAGTCGGCTCGCCGGAATCTTTCTGCTCCTTGCACCGTGCCGCGTGCCTCACCGAAGCCGACGCGGTAGCCATCGCCCTGACACCAGCCGGTCAGGATCACCGTGTCACCGTCTTGGAGAAACGTGCGCTGCGTGCCGTCTGGCAGGTCGAGTGGTTGGGTGCCGTTCCATGCCAGCTCCAGCAACGAGCCATACGAATCGGGCGTCGGGCCGCTGATGGTGCCTGAGGCCAGCAGATCGCCCGGTCGCATGTTGCAGCCGTTGACGGTGTGATGCGCCAGTTGCTGGCAGACGTTCCAGTACAGGTGGCGGAAGTTAGTGCGGCTGACCGCAGCTCGGCGTGTCCATCGCGGCACTCTGAATCTGCGCCTCCAGATGAATGTCGTACGTCCAGTGGTTCTTGCTGGACAGGTAAGGCAGCGGCGGCGGATCCTGGGCCGGCCCGTCGCAGATAAACGGCTCCAGCGCGTCCAGCGTCACCACCCACGGCGACACGGTTGTGGCGAAATTCTTGCCCAGAAACGGCCCCAGCGGCTGATATTCCCAGCGCTGGATGTCCCGTGCGCTCCAGTCGTTGACCAGCACGAAGCCGAAGATGTGGCGATAGGCCTGGCTCACCGTGATCGGCTCGCCCAGTTCGTTGCCGGGCCCGACGAAGAATCCCATCTCCAGCTCGAAATCCAGCGCGCGGCTGGGGCCGAACAGCGGCGCTTTCGGCGTTGCCCGGCCGCGTCTGGCCGCTGGGACGGCGCACCGGCGTCCCGCTGACCACCAGCGAGCTGGCGCGGCCGTGATACGCCAGCGGCATGTGCAGCCAGTTGGGCGGCAGCGCGTTCTCCGCGCCGCGAAACATGTGCCCGACGTTCTCGGCGTGGTAGCGTGACGAGTAGAAATCGGTGTAATCGCCGACCTGCGCGGGCAGGTGCATCGTTACGCGGTCAACCGGAAGCAACGCGCGGGCCAGCAATGGGGCGTCGTCGCGCAGATCGGGCGTCTTCGCGGCCAGCAGCCACTGCAACCGCTGCCGCGTCGCCGTCCACACCTCGCGCCCGGCTGCCATGAACGCGTTCAGCGTTGGCTGGTCGAAATAGCGCGTCGCCAGCAGCCCGGCCTCTTCCAGCGCCGCCAGATCCAGCACGAAGTCGCCGATGCGCACTGCCGCAGCGCGCCCGCGGCTCGTCGGCCGTGCTGAACACGCCATAGGGCAGGTTCTGCAACGGGAAGTGCAACTCCGCCGCAACCTCAACGAACGATCTCAGTTCTGTCATTAACCGTTAACCACTCACCAATTCACCACTAACCATTACCTGCCCTGCCACTCCGCCGGTCGCTTCTCGACAAACGCTGCCATGCCTTCCTGCTGATCCTGGCTGGCGAAGAGCATGTAGAACAGATGCCGCTCGTCCAGCAGACCCTCGGTCAGCGAGGTCTCGAAGGCCTGGTTGACCGCCTGCTTGGCAAGCTGGACGGCCAGCGGCGCGCGCGCCGGCGATCTCGCCGGCCAGCGTCAGCGCCTCGTCCAGAAAGTGCTCCACCGGCACGACGCGGTTGACCAGCCCGTGGGCCAGCGCCTCCTGCGCGCTGATGAAGCGCGCGTTCGAGCACCATCTCCATGGCCAGCGCCTTGCCGACCGCGCGTGTCAGCCGTTGCGTGCCGCCCGCGCCGGGCATGATGCCCAGGTTGATCTCCGGCTGGCCGAAGGTCGCCGTCTCCGAGGCCACGATCATGTCGCACATCATGGCCAGCTCGCAGCCGCCGCCCAGGCAGAAGCCCGACACCGCCGCGATGATCGGCTTTTTGACGCTGCGTACCCGCTGCCACATGGCGATGCGACCGCTTTGCAGGTGCTCGACCACGCCCATGCCGGCCATCTCCTTGATGTCCGCGCCGGCCGCAAAAGCGCGTGCGTCGCCGGCCAGCACCATCGCGCCGATCTCCGGGTCAGCGTCGAACGCCTCGACCGCCGCCAAGATCTGCGTGATTACCTCGCTGTTCAACGCGTTCATCTGCCGCGGCCGGTTGATGCGCATCACCCCGACCCGCCCGCGTGTCTCGACGATTACCGTTTGTTCTGTCATTGCTTGCCTCGCATGGCCGATAGTTGAAATGCTCGATAGCCGATGTCCGATAGCTGGTGGCTGTACCCGATCCGCTCGACATTTGACCTCTGCCTAGTTTCCCTTCTTTCCCTCATGGCCCTTCTTTCCCTTCTCCGTACCGGTAGAACCCAACGCCCGTCTTCCGCCCCAGCCGTCCACTCTCCACCATCCGCTGCTGGATGGGATGCGGGCGGTAGCGCGGCTCGCCGAAATAAGCGTCGTAGACCGACTGCGTCACGGCGAAGTTGACGTCGCAGCCGATCAGGTCGATGAGGCGGAAGGGACCCATGCGGAAGCCCAACGATTCCACCAGCCGGTCGATAGTCGTCACGTCGGCCGCGTCCTCGCCCAGCAGCCGGAAGGCCTCGCCGTAGAAAGGCCGCGCGACGCGATTGACGATGAACGCCGGTGTGTCCTTGCAGCGGACACGTGGTCTTGCCCAGAGACGCCACGAACGCCTCGGCAGCCGCCAGGGTCGCGTCGCTGGTGTCGTCGCCGCTGATCACCTCGACCAGCTTCATCAGGTGCGCCGGGTTGAAGAAATGCAGCCCCAGGAAGCGGTCGCCCCGCTGCGTGGCCCCGGCCAGCGCGTTGATGCTGAGGCTGGAGGTGTTGCTGGCGAGGATCGTCGCCAGCGGCGCGGCCGCGTCAAGCTGACGAAAGATCGAACGCTTGAGGTCCAACTTCTCCGGCGCTGCTTCGATGACCAGCCCGGCCTGCGCGGCTTCCTCCAGCGAGGTCGTCAGCGTGAACGCGGCGTGCGCCGCGGCCGCGATCGCTTCGCCGGTCTTGCCGCGCCGCACGCCGTCGTCGATGGACGCGCTGATCTGCTCCAGCGCTGCGACAAGCAAGTCGCTGGCGATGTCACAGAGCGTGACCTGATAGCCTGCCAGCGCAGCGGCCTGGGCAATGCCGCGGCCCATGGTGCCGCTGCCGATGACGGCAACTGTCTTGAAAGGTGGATATGGTCGGTTCATGCTGTTCTGCGGGTCTCGCGGCGTAGCCATTCACGTTCCTCGGGAGCGAGATGCGGCGCCAGGGTGTCGAAAACGCACTGATGATAGCTGTTGAGCCAGGCGATCTCGTCGCCGCTGAGGAGCGTGAAATCCACCAGGTTCAGGTCGATGGGACAAAGTGTGACTGCCTCGAAGCCGTAGAAATCGCCAAATTCGGTAGTGTTGCGGAGCTCCGTGATGACCATGTTCTCGATGCGAATGCCAAAGCGGCCTTCGAAGTACAAGCCCGGCTCGATGGTCAACACCATGCCCGGCTCGATGGGCGCCGTTCCGGTTGAGCTAAAGCGTGGCGGTCCTTCGTGGACGTTGAGAAAGTGGCCGACGCCGTGACCGATTCCGTGACGGCATTCCCAACCTTCCTGCCATAATGGCCCGCGCGCCAGCGCGTCAAGCTGCGTCCCGGTTGTACCTTGCGGAAACTGTGCCGTTGACAAACGGATGAGGCTTTGCAGCACCCGGGTGAAGGCTCGTCTTTCGTCCGGGGTCGGCGGCCCCAGACTGATGGTGCGGGTGACATCGGTTGTGCCATCAAGGTATTGCGAGCCAGAAATCGATGACCAGCACGCTCTGCGGTTCGAGCCTCGCCGCCGTTGCCGTATCCGGTTTGTAGTGGCCGATGGCCCCGTTCGCAGCGTAGCCGGCGATAATGCCAAAACTGAGGCCCTGGTAGTGCTCCGCCTCGCTTCTGATCTGTTCCAGTTTCGCCGCCACGGTGACCTCGGTGTGAACACCGCTTGCCACCTCGGTTTCCAGCCATCGCAGCCACTTCACCATAGCGATGCCGTCGCGTACGTGGGCCTGGCGGATGCCGTCCAAGCTCGGTGGCGTTCTTGATCGCCTTCAGCGTGCGCGGCGAAGCTGGTCTGTTGCTTGACGTCGCAGCCCGCTGCAACCGACTGCGCCAGCCTGTAGCTTGTCTTGTCGGGGTCGATGAGAACCGTCGCGCCCGCCGGCAGCTCTTGCAGGTAGTCCTCGATGGCCTCGTAGGGCGCCACTGTGACGCCGTCGGCGGTCAACGCTCGCGCTCACATCGGCCGGCAGCTTGCCCGTCGTCCACGAACAGGCGCGCGTCGCTGTCTGTGATCACCGCGTAGCTGACCGCGACCGGGTTGCAGGTCACGTCGCTGCCACGGATGTTCAGCGTCCAGGCGATGTCATCCAGCGCGGCCAGCACCAGAACCTGAGCGTCCTGCTGCGCCATCTGATCACGGATCCTTGCCAGCTTGCTGGCGCGCGATCTCGCCGCTGAAGCGGATGTCGTGCAGGAACAGCGGACCGGCTGGCCGGCCTGGCCGGTCCTGCCAGATCTCGCCGATCAGATCGTGTTCGAAGTTGAGCGTGACTTTCTTGTCCGCTAACGCCTGCGAGAGACTCGCCACATCGCTGACTGAAAACACGTTGCCGTCAAAACCAACCGTCGTTCCGGGCGGCAGTTCGTCTGCCAGCCATTCCGTGTAGGATTGCACGCCAGGCAAGCGATCCTTGAACAGCTCGATCGATGTACCTGCAAGATCCTGCTCGGCTCGCAGATGGTAACGCGAGTCGGTCCACAGCCCGGCGCGATCGTGCGTGACGACCAGCGTGCCCGCGGAGCCGCTGAAGCCGGTCATCCAGGCGCGCGCCTGCCAGCATTCGGCCACGTATTCGCTTTGGTGGGGATCGGCGCTGGGTACGATCCAGACGTCGATTGCGTGGCTGCTCATCAGTGCCCGCAGCGCAGCTAACTTGTCGTCGGGAGTCATGCTGCCGCCTACCTTCCCACGTACTGCGGCGCGCGCTTTTCCAGGAACGCGGCCACGCCTTCCTTGTTATCTTCGCTGCGACGTGGCGGTGTCCTGCAGGTACGCCTCGTAGTCCAGCGCTTCCTCGAGGGTCTGCGACCAGGCGCGGTTCATGGCGCGCTTGGTGAGGCCGAAGGCGACGCTGGGTCCGGTCGCCAGCCGCTGCGCCCATTCGTCCACGCGGGCTGCAAGCTGGTCGGCCGGGACGACCTCGTTGAACAGTCCCCAGGCCAGCGCCTGCTCCGCGCCCAGCCGTTCGGCGGTGACCGCGAGCTGGTAGGCGCGCGCCTGGCCGATCATGCGCGGCAACAGCCAGTTCAACCCGCTGTCGGGCACCAGCCCGATCTTGCTGAACGCCAGCACCAGGCTGGCCTTCTCGGTGGCGATGCGGATATCGGCGGCCAGTACGACGCCGACGCCTGCGCCGGCGGCCACGCCATTGACCGCCGCGATCACCGGCTTCTCCAGCCCGACAATGCCCTTGATGATCCGGTGGTAGCCGGCGCGCAGGTGCGGGCCGATGGAGAAGTCGTCGCCGCGGCCTTGCACCTCCGCCAGATCCTGGCCCGAGGTGAAGCCGCGGCCTGCGCCAGTGATTACCACGCAGCGCACCGATGTGTCGCGGCTGCACTGTTTCAACGCGTCGGCTGTCTCGCCGATCATGTGCGTGGTGAAGGCGTTCAGGCTGTCAGGCCGGTTTAGCGTGATCGTTGCCACGCCGTCGGTTACGTCGTAGAGTATGTTTTCGTAGGTCATTGTTAGGGAGTGGGGGCTAGGGAATGGGGCCTGGGGACCGGGCTGCAAGAGTTGAATCCTGTTCGTAGTAGGCGCTGAAGCGCCTACTACGAACAAGCTGACTCAGCGTCTCGCTATCTACTGCTCGGCGCCGAGCGCCATGCTGATGGTCTGCGGGCCGAACTGTTGCGCGTCCTGGCCGAGGACGGCCATTTCCGGGCTGCTCATGGCGGCCTTCATGGCGTCGCGGTCGGCGAAGTGCATCTCGAACATCAGATAAAGCGTCTCGCCGGCCAGCGAGCGGTTGAAGCGGGTGACGGTGTAGCCGGTAGTGTGCGGCACGGCGTCGGCCAGCTTGAGATGCTCAGCATAGGCGGCATCGAACGCTGCCGGATCCTCAGGCTGGCGATAGAGAGCGACGAATTTCATGGTAGTCTCCTTGTGAGCGGCCAGGCCATCCGGAGGTTTCGAAAACCTGCGGGAAGCCTGTAACTTATCATCATTCTGTTTCCGCACGCCAGCGGTAAAAGCCGTGGTGCGTTTTCTTGCCCAGCTGGCCGGCCAGCACCATGCGGCGCAGCAGCGGAGCGGGACGATAGCGGTCTTCACCCCATTCCTCGTACAGGCCGGTCATGATTCCCAGCACCACGTCCAGCCCCAGGTGATCGGCCCAGGCCAGCGGGCCGTGCGGATAGTTGGTGCCGAGTTGCATGGCGGTGTCGATGTCCGCGGCCGTGGCGACACTATCCTGGAGCGCGCCGGCTGCTTCGTTGATGATGCAGGCGATCAGCCGGCCGCGCACCAATCCCGGCCCGTCGGCGACGACCGCCGGTTCGTAGCCGACTGTGCGCCAGAAGTCCGCGGTCTGCTGTATCGCGTTTTCGCCCGTGTTCAGCCCGGCTGCCAGCTCGACCATGCCGGTCTCGGCCAGCGGCGGCAGCACAGCCGTAGCCAACCACCCGTTGCGGAGCGCTGGTCCACGAGGCTATCTCTGTGGTGCTGGTCGTCAACGCCGAGACCAGCAGCAACGTATCGGGCGGGTAGACGATCTCCACGAATGAGACTATCTGCCGCCGGGTGTGCTTTGGAGCGATGGCACGCTTCGATCACCACGTCGGCGTTGAGCAGGTCGGTGGCATATTCCAGATCCGTCCAGTCGCGCCAGGATCGTGCCAACCGGCAAGGCGCGCACGCCGTGATCGGCTCGCTTGCAAAGCCGGCTATCTCCTCAAGAAACGGCGTATCGCCGATGATCACAACGTTCATCTCACAACGCCTTGAACTGCTCGAAGGCGTCCTGGCAGCGGTTGCAGTAGTAGATGGCCCGGCACAGCGTAGAGCCGAAAGTGTTGTGGACCGTCACGTCGTCCGAGTCGCAACGCGGACAGGTGACCGTGTCGAACAGCATGATCTGCACATCGCCGCCATGCATCGGCGGCGGCGCCAATCCGAACGCCTTCAGCTTGCGTCGCCCCTCAACGTTAATCCAGTCGCTGGACCAAGGTGGGGCCAGCACAATGTTCACCGTTACCTCGGTCGCGCCCAGCGCTTGCAGTCGCTCTTTGATCAGCCGTTGCATCTCGACCAGCGCCGGGCAGCCGGAGAAGGTCGGCGTCATGGTCACGGTGACATTCGTCGCCCGTGATGACTACCTCGCGCAGGACGCCCAGATCTACCAGCGACAGGACGGGAATTTCGGGGTCCATGACTTCGGCCAGCGCGGACCAGATGATGTCGTCGTTGAGGTGAACGCCTCCCTCACCCCAAGAACGACTCGACACGGGTGAGACTGTACGCCCCTCTCCCGCGGGGAGAGGGGCTGGGGGTGAGGGTGAGATCTTCACTACCACACCCCCTCCGGCTCCGTCCGCGCCACCATCTGCATGTCCGCCAGCAGCGTGACTGAGATGCGTCGAATGTTTGCTGCGGTCACACGGACCCAGCGGTCACGTCCGGCAGCGGCCAGTTCTGCCTGCTCCAGAAAGGGCGGACCACGATCTCAACCAGGACCGCTCCAGTTCAGCGTAGATCGGGCCAGAAGCCCGCGGTCACCACCAAGTCATCGCCTGGCTGCGCACAAAACAATTGTCCAGTCAGTGGCCAAAGTTCGTCCAGCGCACGTTGCATTCGACGATGGCTCTCGTCGGTGCCGAGACCAAGCCGTCGCACCCAGGCGCTGCTGTGGCGGTAGTGGTAGATTTCCTCGTTGCGCATCCTTGCGGCTGCATCGGCTGCCGGCTGGTACGCGCTGGCAACAAGCCGGCTCAGCAGCGTCAGTTCGTAGGCATCGAACAGGTATTGGCGCAGCATTGTGAACGCCCAATCGCCCCGTGGCTGCTCCACCAACTGCGCGCTGCGAAATTCGATCTGGTCCGCGGAAGAAGGCCAGCCGGTCAGGGTTCTCACCGGTCAGCGTCTCCACCAGTCCGTACCAGATGGTAGCGTGGCCCAGTTCGTCCTGCGCGATGTTTGCCAGCGCGATGTCTTCTTCCAGAATCGGCGCGTGGCCGGTCCATTCGGCGTTGCGCTGCGCCAGGATCAGTTCATCGTCGGCGGATGCCAGCAGGCGGGCTGCCAGGGCGGCGTGCACTGCGTCGTTCACGAACCGGGAACCTCCTTGACCGTGCCGCCGCGCCGCCGTCCTTCGAAAATGCGACCGCGGTACGAACTCTGGTCGCGGTAGGTCTTCTCCAGGGCCGGCTCGAACATGCTGGCGATATCGTCATCGTTGCTGGCAGTGATCGCGCTTGCCGCGATCAGCCACCACATCACGGTGTCGTCCGCACCATGGCGCTGTACGGCCTGACGCATGGCGTCGGCGGGCGAAGCGGCAACGACCTGACCGGCGTACGTCACGGCCACCATAGAGCGCCGGTAGTTGTGGCGGCAGAAGAGGTGATAGGTTTCCTCTTGCATGCGTCATCGCCCGGCTGCTCGTCAAGCCAGGCTGGCTGCGCAGCCAGTTCCTCGGCCGTCAACCGCAAAACAGCCGCTTCCGGCGTCACCCACAAGCTATGGCATTCTGGCCGGCGCACGAACACGTCGCGCGCATTCAGCAGCGCCACCTCGGCGTCGGGCGCGTGCACCGTGCCAACAGCTTCGTACGGTTTGTCGGGCCGGTCTTGCTTGAAGACCTCCCAGCGGGGCCATTGTGTGTCCATGGGGTGGTGTTCAGTAATCAGTAATCAGTAATCAGTTGTCAGTGGTCAGAGGACAGAAGTCAATAGACAGAGATCAGAGGTTCGCATGGATTACGCAACGCGCATAGTCGATAACCGATAACTGATTACCGATCACTGATCACTGCTGACCGCTCCGCATACGCCGTCATCGCCTCCCGCACCCAGAGGCCGTCATCGTGGGCTTGCTGGCGGGCGCGCAGACGTTCCCGGTTCATAGGGCCGCCGCCTTTGATCACCCGCCAGAACTCGTCCCAGTCGATGGGGCCGGTCTGCCAGTGGCCGCTGGTGGCGTCGTAGCGCAGGTCGGGGTCAGGGATGCGCAGCCCGGCCGCGTGCAGTTCAGGCACGATCTCATCGATGAACTCCTGGCGCAGGGTGTCGTTGGACTTCAGCTTGATTCCCCAGCGCGTCAGCGTGGCCGAGTTCGGCGAGTCGGCGTCGGGCGGACCGAACATCATCAGCGACGGCCACCACCAGCGGTCCAGCGACTCCTGGGCCATCTGTCGCTGGCGCAGCGTTCCCTGAGCATAGAGCGTCACCATCTCCTTGCCCTGCTTGTAATGAAAGGTCTCTTCGGCGCAGATGCGCACCATAGCCCGCGAGTACGGCCCGTAGGACGCCCCGGTCAGCATGGTCTGGTTCTTGATGGCTGCTCCGTCCACCAGCCAGCCGATCATGCCGACATCCGCCCAGGTCAGCGTCGGGTAGTTGAAGATGTTGGAGTACTTGGCCTTGCCGCTGAGCAGGGCATCGATCAGGTCTTGCCGCTCTGCGCCCAGCGACTCGGCGGCGTGGTAGAGATACTGCCCGTGGCCGGCCTCGTCCTGCACCTTGGCGATCAGGATCAGCTTGCGGCGCAGGCTGGGGGCGTGGTCGATCCAGGCGCCTTCGGGCAACATGCCGACGATTTCGCTGTGCGCGTGCTGCGAAATCATGCGGACGAGCTGCTGCCGGTACTGATCCGGCATCCAGTCGCCCGGCTCGATCTTTTCGCCGCGCGCGATTCTCGCCTCGAACTCGGCCAGTCGCTCATCATGCGTCGGCTCAGGTGGCATGGTGTCGTCTCCTGTGGCAATGCGGCTGCTTCGCCGCCTCCGGCGCTGCTCAGGCAGCCCACCGGGAACTCTTTCATTCGTCAGATGTCCAAACCAGGGCGCTGAGATTATACATCAACCGTTGCTGATGGCGAAACTGCGGCGCAAGCGCGGCACATTCGGTTCAGGCCGGCGGAAAAGTTGTGGGATTATCGGGCAAACGGCTTCCGTTCCGCAAATGTTCCGGCAACGAGCGGATTTCGCAGCCCCTGGCCACTATTCCGGCCAAGCCAGACCGGATGAGTTTGAACCACGGGGCTCAGTTAGAGGTGAAACGACTAACTCAACAATCTCTGCAAGGTAACCGACCATGAACCATCCAGGACTTGTCGCGTTGGCTGGCCTGCTGGCCGCCGTTTTCCTCATTTGCGCCTGCGGCGCGCCGGAAGCAGCGATGCCGGTTGCCACCAACACGCTGCAACCAACCAATACGGCGATGCCTGAACCGACCGCAACCAACACGCCAGAGCCGACTGCAGTTCCATTGCCAGCGGCCGGCGCGACACGCGTTGACGCCAGCGGGATCGAGCAGGTCTACGTGCCTGCCGGCGCGTTCGTGATGGGCACCGGCGACGACACGGCTGGTCTGCAGGCGCCGGCTTGGGCGCGCCGCGAGCTGGCCAGCGAGCAGCCGGCCCACGAGGTGCAGATTACGACAGGCTACTGGATCGACAAGACGGAAGTCAGTAACGCCGCTTTCCGCGCCTTCATCGACGATGGCGGCTATCAAAAGCAGGAGTTCTGGTCCGAGGAAGGCTGGCAGTGGCTCAACCAGCAGGATGTTGAAAGTCTGCCGGTTCAGTGCGAGGGTGAGGACCAGCCCGACCATCCGCGCGTTTGCGTGACATGGTACGAGGCTGAAGCGTATGCGCGCTGGCGCGGTGGACGGCTGCCGACCGAGGCGGAGTGGGAGTATGCGGCGCGCGGCCCAGAGTCGAACATCTTTCCCTGGGGCAACGAATGGGACAGCAGCCGGGCCAACGTGGTGGACAGCGCTGGAACGCAACCGGTGGACAGCTACCCGGATGGCGCGAGCTGGGTCGGGGCGTTGAACATGGCCGGCAACGCCATGGAGTGGGTGCAGGACTGGCTGGGGCTGCGCTATTACCGCGAGAACATTGCCGTCGATCCGCAGGGACCGGCGACCGGTTCGCTGAAGGTCGAAAAAGGCGGCTGGTGGGGAAGCGACCCATTCGTCGCCCGTTCAGCCTATCGGCATTTCGAGGATCGGCCTACCTATCGGGATCACCACATTGGTTTCCGTGTGGTTACGCCGACCGATGGAATGTAGGGGCATGAATGACGCCTGGCCGCCAGGCGTCATTCATGCCCCTACCCACCCACAACCGACAGGGGAACTGGCGTAAACACCACGAAGAAGAGTACCAGCATGGCCGCGGCAAACACCTTTTGCGGCGTGGTCAGCTCGGTTATCTCGTCCAACGGCGCCAGCCGCGTGCGTCCAAAGAGGAAGATCAGCACCATCCACAGCAGCCAGCCCTGCCAGAAAATCGCCAGCACCGCCAACGCCGCCAGTACTGCATACAGCACGTAGCGGGCGTAGCGTGCGCCCACTAGCGCATAGACGATGTGACCGCCGTCGAGCTGGCCGGCCGGGATCAGGTTCAGGCCTGTGATCAAGATGCCGGCCCAGCCCGCGAAGGCGATAGGACTGACCACTACGTCCAGCCCGCCGGATGGCAGCAACTGGCCAAAGGTGATGAACTTGAGCGCCGAGATAGAGCAGTGAATTGCCCTCCGCCATGAACTGACCGGTGGTTGGCAGCGGCTCGTACGCTCGCTCATGCTCAGCCCGATCAGCAGCACGGGGATGGCGACCACCAGCCCGGCCAGCGGGCCGGCTGCTGCGATTGCCAGCAGATGTCGCCGGTTGCGCACCGGACCACTCATGGTGATCACCGCGCCCAGCGTGCCCAGCGGCGGCACCGGCAGCGGCAGGAAATAGGGAAGACTAAGCGGCGCACGCAGCCGGCGGCCGACCAGGTAGTGCCCCATCTCGTGCGCCATCAGAATCGCCAGCAGGCTGACCGCGTAGGGGATGCCGTCCAGCAGGTTCAGGCTGGTGGCATAGACATCCGCCGAAAGCTGCGCGCCGACGTAGACCACCGACAGCACTGTTGCGGCAAACAACACGGCGGCCACACCAATCCGCTGGCTGGCGCCGGCGAACTGGCCGGCCATCGCTACCACCACATCGTGCTCGCCGTCCGTATCCTTGCGCAACACGGGGGTGAACCCCAGCGGCGCAAACTGTTGTGCCAGCCAGTCGAAAGCCTGGGTTGGCGCGACCGACAGCCGGCCGCGCAGTCGCACCGAATCGCCGCGCGCCACTGCCAGCGGATCGTCGTTGCGCGCCGGCCGCGCGTAGGGACTGGGGACACCCTGAGTCACGTCTTCGACGATCATAATCGGCTGCGTGGCGGAGCGCAGTTGCGCGGTCGGGAAATACGGGATTGGTTCCATAGGCCGCTCATTATACCACCATCCATCGTGTTGGCTATTGGCGGTTGGCTATGCGGCGATTCTCAGCAACCCGTTGACATGATCCCACAACGTGCATATACTTCACCCTGCCGCCGTTCAAGACGTTTCCATGTTCTGCCCGAAGGCGCCGCAATGAACAAACTGTCTCGCCCCGCCATGCTGTACCGTCTCTGTCTGGTCGCGCCGGCGGTGCTTGCGATCATCGGAGTTCTTCTGGTGGCGTTGTCCAGGCTGACCTATCCGTTTGCGCTGGAGTGGCTCGAAGTTCGGGGACGTACACCCACGTCGTTCGGGTTTTGGCGGGCAAGCCGCTGTACGCCGCTCCCGGCTACGACTTCATCGCGATGATCTACCCGCCGCTCTATTTCTACGTCGCCGCGCCGCTGGCCTGGCTGACGCAGAACGTGATGTTTTCGATTCGGCTGGTTTCGATGATGTCTTCGCTGGCCGCGTTCGCGCTGTTGTACGCCATATGCCGCGCCCGCCAGCTTCCCTGCGTTCTGGGCCTGCTGGCCGTCGGTTTCGCAGCCGCTGCATATAAGGCCACCGGCTATTGGTTCGACATCGGTCGGGTGGACATGCTGTTTCTGGCGTTGCTGCTGCTGGCGTTTCTGTTGGTCACGATGACAACGAATCACCAGGTTCTGATGGGCGCGGCAGCCGGGGTCGTGCTGGCGCTGGGCTTTGCGACCAAACAGCAGGCCGCGGTCGCCTATCCGTTCCTGCTCATCAGTCTGCTGATCGCACAGCGGCGCAGGCAGGCGCTGGTCTTTGGCGTGAGCGCCGCGGTTCTAATGGCAGCATTCGTGCTGCTGATCAACACGGCCAGCGGCGGTTGGTTTCAGTTCTATGTGTTCACGTTGCCTGCCGCGGCCCCGGCGTCGGCGGCATGGTTTGCCGAAACGTGGCGGCTGCACCTGTCGCCCGCTTTCTGGCCGCTGGTGGCACTGGCGGTGCTTGGCGTTGTCGTCGCTCTTGTAAGCAGCCACCGGCGCGAGAATGCGCCGCGGCTGATCTCGCTGGCGCTGCTGGTTATGCCGCTGCTGATCATGTCCTCCCTGTCGCTGGCCAAGCAGTGGGGCTACGTCAACGGGTTCTTGCCAGCTGCTTTCGGCCTGGCTTTGGCCGGTTCCGAAGCTGTGTTTTACGCAATGCGGACCCCGTTCAAGCTGCGTTGGCTGAGAGTCGGCGTGCTGGCACCGACGCTCCTCCTCGTCTGGCTACAGTTTGGCGTCTCGCGCTACGACCCGCGCGACCAGATACCGTCGTCGGCGTCCATGGCAGCTGGCTACGCTGCGCTGGAGCGGATCAGCCGCGCACCAACCCCGATCTTCGCGCCCACTGACGCCTATCTGCTGGATATGATCGGGCAGCCGATACACTTCCAGGCGTCCACGCTGAGCGACATCACGCTGGCCGCCAGGAACAACCCGGCAGTCGCCGAAATTCTGGCACGCTATCAGGCCGAGATTTCCGGGCCGTATCTTTGGGGAAACGCTGCCGCGGCGGTGCTGGCCGAGCCGAACTGGTACGCTCAGGTCTTCAGCGCGGAGAACGGCTACACTTGCGAAAGTCTGACGGGCGAGGGGACGGTGGCCACGCTGACCGGCGCAGCCCACGCGCTGGACCAGTTGTGTGTCCTGCGTTAGCTACCGCTGTAGCAACATCTGTAGGATCAGCTGCGCAGCGGCCTTGTCCAGTGGCTCGTTGTTGTTGCCGCACTTGGGACTCTGGATGCAACTGGGGCAGCCGCCGTCACAGGGGCAGTTGGCGACCACGTCATAGGTGGCCTGCCACAGCGTCCGGCAGTTCCCTGAATCCCTGCTCGGCAATGCCCACGCCGCCGGGGAACCCGTCGTAGATGAAGATCTGCGGCGCGTCGGTGTCGGGGTGGCGCGGCGTGCTCAGCCCGCCGATGTCCCAGCGGTCGCACATCGCGAAGAGCGGCAGGATGCCGATGGCCGCGTGCTCGACCGCGTGGATGCCGCCCAGGAAGTCCAGCCCGCGGCGCGCGCAGGCCTGCGCGATCTCCGGCGCCAGATCCCACCACAACGCGGCGGTCTCGAAGGTCGTAGACGGGCATGTCCAGCGGCTCGTCGCCCAGCACCTCCTCGCTGTAGTGGCGCAGCTTGCGATAACCAACCACCTGTGACGTGGTGCGCACGTGGCCGAAATAGGCGTAGCCGCCCGGAATTGGCCGGCTGGCCAGCGAGCGCATGATGCGCACATCGCTCCACTCGCGCACCTGGGTGTAGTAGTCCACCTCGACCGGCCGGGCGACTGCGAACCCCATGCTCGCTGTCGAAGCGGCTGACGACGTAGCTCTCGCCCTGATGCAGGTAGACCGCGCCGGGATGCACCCGCTGCATGGCCGTGCTGCTTTCGATCTCCTCCAGCGTGCGATAGTTGTTGGATTCGTCCAGAATAGCAAAACGGCTGCCGCCGGCCGAGCGCAGGTTGACCTTCTCGGCAGGATAGCCCGTACCGGCGAATGTCCAGCGGTCACCTTGAAACGCCAGCCGGCCCTGCTCCTCAAGCTGCACCATAGCTTGCACGAAGCCGGGGCCGAAGAGTTGCTCATCGTCGAAACGGCCCGGCCCGGCCACGTTGCCCAGCGGCGCCTCGTGGGCCGCGCAGGGCAGGTGCCGCTGCAAGATCGTAGACGTTGTCGGGGTCGATCAGCGCGTGCTCGTGCGGTCGCCCAAACAGCTCCGCCGGGTGGCGCATGTAGTACTGGTCCAGCGGGTTGCTCAGCGCGATCAGCACGGCCAGCGAGGGCGCGTCGCCGCGGCCGGCGCGGCCGGCCTGCTGCCACAGGCTGGCGATCGTGCCGGGATAGCCCACCAGCACCGCCGCGTCCAGCCCGCCCACATCGATTCCCAACTCCAGCGCCGTTGTAGCGGTCACGCCGAGCAGCTTGCCGCTGAACAGATCCCGCTCGATCTGTCGCCGCTGTTCCGGTGTATAGCCAGCGCGGTAGGCGGCGATGCGGGAGAGACAGAGGGGAGGAGGACGCAGCCGGCTGTTTCCCTCTTTTCCCTTGTTTCTCTTCTTTCCCTAGTTCCTCCCGCGTGCGTAACGCAGGATGAGTTCCGCCACCTTGCGCGCGCGCGTGAAGACGATTGTGCGCGTGTTGTTGCGCACCAGGCTGGTGAACAATGTGGTAGCCTCACCGTTTGGGCTGCGGCGGGCGGTCTGGGCGCGGTCGATGAAAGGCGGGTTCCAGAGGGCGAAGGTGCGCGGACCTTGAGGGCTGCCATCGTCGTCGATTACCAGCGCCTCGACCCCGGTCAGCGCCGCGAAATGCTGGGCCGGGTTGGCAATCGTCGCGCTGGCGGCGATGAACTGCGGCTCGGCGCCGTAGAGCGCACAGACGCGGCCGCAGCCGCCGCAGCACACAGGCCACCTGCGATCCGAAGACGCCGCGGTAGGTGTGCGCCTCGTCGATGACCACGAAGCGCAGGTTGCGAAAGAAGCTGCCCCAGAGCGGGTGGTTGGGCAGGATGCCCAGGTGCAGCATGTCGGGGTTGGTGAGGATGACCTGTCCGCTCTGGCGCAGGCGGCCGCGGCGGCTCTGCGGCGTGTCGCCGTCATACGTTCCCACGCTGACCGGCAACGGGGAGTCGCCCCGCCCGCGCTGACCTTCGATCGCGCAGCCCAACTCGCTCAGCGACCGTAACTGATCCTGCGCCAGCGCCTTGGTGGGGAAGAGATATATGCGCCGGGCGGTGGGGCGTTCGAGGATCGCCTCCAGCACCGGCAGGTTGTAACAGAGCGTCTTGCCGCTGGCCGTGCCGGTGACGACCACCACGTGCCGGCCGGCGAGCGCGGTATTGACCGCCTCGGCCTGGTGGCTGAACAGCCGGTCGATCCCCTCCCGGCGCAGGGCAGTTTGCAGCGCAGGATGCAGGCTGTCGCGCGAACTGGCCATATTTTGCGCCGCGTCGCGGTAGCTGCTCCAGATGCACGATCTGGCCCTGGTAGGAGGGTTGGCGTGTCAGTTGGTGGAGAAACGAGGTGACATCCATGGTGCAGTGTGTGCGCACTTTCGTGGGCAGATCGACTGACAAGAGAGTCGCCGGAGTGACCAGTTGCAGACAGGTCGTGCCCGCAGATTGCCCCGCAGGATGTTGTAGTCTATAATATTACCCGCCTTGTTCCAAATGTGACAAGGTCTCCGTTGATGCCCCTTCGGATCGAGCGGTTAGAAATCAAACCTCATATAGTAACAGAAAAGAAGTCGCATGGCAGCACCTATATCAAGAAAACTCTCTAACTCCTTTGAAGGCGCCCTCGCGGGCGGAGGCGATCCCGCTACCTCACCGCTGTACGTATTTGGCCCGTTCCTGCAACTGATCGTCGTTTCCGGCGTCGCCGCGGTCACCTTCGGCGCCAGCATCTGGCTGGTTGTCCTGACAGTCGCTGTTGTGTCGGCCATGTATCGCCTGGTGATGCGCTGGGTGACCGACGGCAGTGGCGGCAGCGGCCTTAGCGAGGAAGAGTTCGGCGGCTGGGCGGTGAAGGTCAACGCCGGGATCACCTTCATCGAGTACACCCTGACGTTTCTCGTCAGCATGGCGGCCATGGTGACTTTCATCGCCGACCGCTTTCCAATGCTCAACGAAGCTCTGATTCCTGGCGTTCAGTATCGTACCATTGTCGCGATTTTGCTCAGCGTCCTGACTGGCTGGCTCGTCAACCGCGGTCCGAAGATGTCAGCACGGGTGTTTGGCCCGGCGACATTGGGCGTGTTGATCTTGTTGTGGGCGATGATTATCGCCTCGATTGTTCAGCGCTACATCCCCGGAGGAATATTACAGGGGGTGCCGCTGGTTCCGCAGATCGATCTCGCGGCCTTCAAACCTGAGTTTCTTTTTGAATTTACGTTGGCCGGTTATGCCCGTATCCTGGCATTGATGACCGGTATCGAGGTCTTTGCCAATCTGGTGGCGGCCTACGATGGCAAGCCGGAGGAAAAGAGCCGCAAGGCGTTCGGCAGCCTCATCATCATCATGGGGACCACCTCGCTGACGATGTTGATCGTCGGTCCGGCGATTCTGGCGCTGTCCAATGTTGCCGTGTCGCACGAAGTGTCGGTCTTTACCCAGACGATGGACCAGTTGCTGCCCAATCCGTTGCCGCAGATCGGCGACTCTGGTCAGTGTGCTCGTGCTGCTGTCGGCATCGGCTGCCAGCGCACAGGGTCTGCAAAACCTGGCGTTGGGCCTGAAAGATCGCCACTATATTCCTTCCATCCTGGGCCAGCGCAATCGCTTCGACGTGGCTAGCTGGCCGGTCTGGATCGAAGTCGCGGTAGTTGTGTTCTGCTTCCTGTTCCTTGGCACCAAGGAGGAGACCTATCTTTCGATCTATGCAGCCGGCGTGTTCATTTTGCTGAGCATGACAGGTTGGGCGACCACCAAACGGCTCATCCGCTACCTGCGTGCCGACTTCAAGGGCAGCAGCTTGGCCATCCTGATCGGCGTGATCGTGGCGGCGCTGCTGACCACCGGCGCAACGATCATTATCTTCATTGAGCGATTCACCGAAGGCGCCTGGCTGTACATTCCGCTGGTACTGGGTCTCTTCATCTTCTTCAGCTACTTCCGGCGCAGACTGGGCGAACCCAGCAAGGCTATGGAAGAGCTGGGCCGGCGCGAGGAGGCGTTCTACGGCATCGGTATTCCTCCTGGCGAAGGCGTTCGCGCGCCCATGCTGGTGGACCCGGCAACGGTGGAACCGCTGCCAGTCAGTGCAATTACCTGGACCGGCCAGCCGGCTGAGCTCGGCAAGGTGATGGTCACGCTGGACGGGTCTGAGTTTTCTGAGCGGGCCCTGCCTATGGCCGAAGCCATCTGCCGCGTGACCGGCGCCGCCATGCTGCTGGTGTCGGTGCTGCCGAGCAGGGGACGGCCGCAGTCGCTCACAAAAGGCGGCGGCGCCAGCGGCAGCTTGTCGGCTGGTGAGGTCGACAAGGAGAATTACCTGAGCGCCATTGCCGGCCGGTTGAAGATGGCCGGCATTTCGGCCGACTACACTGTGGTCACCGGCGGCGTCGCCGAATCTATCAACGCGCTGATGCACGAGAGCCAGGCCGATATGCTGGTCATGAGCACCCGCGGCTTGTCTGGCATGGGGCGACTGCTGCTGGGCAGCACGGCTGACGCAGTTGTCCAGTTTGCCACTCGTCCGGTGCTGTTGATCCGACCCGAGAAGCTGGCGCCAGGTCAGGCCCCTGCCCTCGACAAGGTCATCGTCACGCTGGACGGGACAAGCTTCTCCGAGCGCATTCTGCCCTTCGTCAAGTTGTTGGGTAGCGCCATCGACGGCGAGATCGTGTTGTTGACCGTCCCTGAAGTTCCTGAACCAGAGATGTACGGCAGTATGCAGGATGCAGTGACAGATCTGCGGCGGGAGGCGGAGACCACCTCCTGGCGCTATTTGAAGGCCGTTGTTGGCCTGTTGGATCGTGAAGGGGTCAAAGTGCGCCCGTTGGTTACCGGTTCCCGACCAGCCACCACTATCGTTGAAGTTACCAGAAGCGAGCAGGCGAACCTGGTCATGTTGGCAACTCATGCACGTGGCGATCTGGATCGTCTGTTCGCCGGCAGCGTGGCCGATCGTGTGATTCGCAACACGAACTGCCCGGTGTTCCTGGTGCCGGAAGGCAAGGAGCAGTCGCCAAACTGATCTTCAGTCGCTCCGGGTTTCTCGTGGAAAACAACGAAACCTGGAGCAACTTCCGAATTTGTCCTCCTATTTCGTGCCGAGCGATGGCCGGTAACGTTGCATGATCTCGGTTGCTGTCCAGATTTGACAGTAACCGAGATCTCCTGTATACTCTTCATCGTAGGAAGAAATACGTTCCTGTTTGCGCTAGACCCAGCCACCAGACGTTATGCCGGTGGCTTCTTTGTTGTATTGCAAGAACCACTTCGACCTATAATCAACACCCGTAGCGGCAATGTCCGCTGCACACACAAGAAGGAGGACACCAACGTGTCTGAACGAGAAACTGGAACGGTCAAGTGGTTCAACGCAACCAAGGGCTACGGCTTCATCGCCCGCACCAACGGCTCCAAGGACGTCTTCGTCCATCATTCCGAGATTCAGGGTACTGGCTACAAGAGCCTGAACGAGGGTGAGCAGGTCGAATTCACCGTGGAACAGGGTCCCAAGGGACCCCAGGCGACTAACGTCGTCGCGCTCTAAGACCCGCCACGAGCATTGGCTGCTTCAGCGTAACGCGCTGAGCTAGCCAGGTTCAACATAAACAAGAAGCCCATCAGCCGTCAGGCTGATGGGCTTCTTGTGTTTCAAGGGATCAAACTATGGCAGCAGCGACATCGGGTCGAGGGAGAGATAGGGCACACCCTGCTCGATGCGTGCCTTGCGGCCGCGCATGAAACGGGCTGCCCACGAGTTCGAGATGTTGTCCAGATCGAAGCTACGGTGGATGACCGCGTAGAGGTCAATCTCACGCAGTTTGAGGAAGTGCGGCAGTTCAACAATCCAGGCGGGGTCCAGGGAATACTCGCGGGCATAGCCGCGCAGGAAGTCGGGCATGAAACGGGCTGCGAAGCCGTCGGGATCGGGGTTGCCGGTCACCGCGTAAAAGAGAACCATCGCGATGTCGTAGATGGCCCAACCGTAGGCGCAGTCGTCGAAGTCGAAGAAGGTGAAGCGGCCGGCGTCGTCCACGAAGAAGTTGCCGCCGTGTGCGTCCTGGTGGATGAGAAAGTAGTCGCGGTCGCGCGGCAGGCTGTCCAGATGGCGTCGCAGCGCGCGGTAGTGCCGAACCGTGATCACTTCCGAGGGCGGTAGCAGGCTTTCGATCTCCTGCATGATCGGGTCGTCCCACTGTGGGCGTCGCCAGGCAGAATTGACGGGCTCGTAGGTGGTTGAGATCGCGTGCATGTGCCCAATAGCCTGCCCATAGGTCCGGGCGAACTGAGGGGTCCAGTCGGAGGCACTGGGTGGCCGGCCTGGCGCTTTGACGAACGTCGTCGCCAGGAAATGTCCGCCCTGCTCGTCGTCGATCAGTTCGACCAGATTGCCGCGTGCCGAAGGGATAGCCCGAGCCACCCCCGCTCCGCAGGCTGCCAGCGCGTTGATGAAATCCACCTCGCCGTGAATTAGCTGCGGTGTGCGGCGCAGGCTGTGACTGATGCGCAGGATGAAGTCATCGTCGCGGCGCGCGAACGCGTACATGAAGCTCTCGAAGCCGTCCAGCAGGCGGATCCGGCCCGTCGGCGATGTCGTAGCGCTGCATGGCCGTGTGCAGAATGTGGTCGCCGAACCGTTCCCGGATGCGTTGTTCCATGAGGGCAATAGTGTACCACAGCACAGGGGACCTGACGAACGAATTTCTCGAAATCTTCGCCGGTGACAGTTGAGGGTTCTGGCAGACAACCTACGACAGCAGTTGAGAGTCCCCTCAACTGTGGTTTTCCCCCTTGCCGTGTGATTGTTCAAGAGGCTACAATGGAGACAATCGGAGGTCTCACATGACAACTACGAATGGCAATGCGCCTTCAACTAACACATACAATCCCAACATTCCTGAGCTAATCAGCCAAATGCGGCGCAAAGGCCAGTTGCGCTTCTTCATGGATGCGTGGCAAGACTATGGCGATCTGGCGCACATGAAGTTCGGCTCGCGTGAGCTGTTCCTGGTGGTGCATCCCGATGCGGTGCGCTACGTCAACGTCAGCAACGGCGACAACTACGACAAGCGTGAAACTTATGACGTTGTGCGCGAGCTGCTGCTGGGCGACGGGTTGGTATCCAGTCGTGGCGAGTTGTGGCGCAGGCAGCGCCGGCTCATGGCACCCTTCTTTACGCCGAGGGCTATCGAGCAGCACCTGCCGGTCTTCATCGCCGACACACAGGCGATGATCGAGCGCTGGAACGGGCTGGCCGGGCAAGGCGAGCCGGTGGAACTGGGGGACGAAATGATGATGCTGACAGCGGCCGTCATCCTGCACACCATGTTCAGCACCGAGTCGGGCGACGATCTGCTGGAGATCAAGGATGCGGTGGAGACGATGATCAGCTACACCGCCAGCGGCCAGCAGAACCCGATCCAGTTGCCGCGCTGGATGCCTACCCCTGCCAATCGCCGGTATTTCAAGGCCCGCGAGCTGGTGCACACATACATCGGCGCGCTGCTGACTGCAACGCCGCTCTCTGCCGCAGGATCAGTGGCCGGACGACCTGTTGAGCAAGATGATGCTGACCCGCGATGTCGAGACCGGCGAGGCCATGTCCGATTCGCTGCTGCGCGACGAGTTCGATCACCATCTTCGTGGCCGGTCACGAGACTACCGCGCGTACGCTGAACTTCCTGTTCTACGCGCTGTCACAGAACCCGATGGTGGAACGGCGCATGGTGGACGAGATCAGCAGCGTGCTGGGTGACCGGCAGCCCACGGCGGCTGACCTGAAGCAGATGCCGTACACGTTTCAGGTCATCAAGGAGACGCTGCGCCTCTATCCGGCCGCGCCGATCTACGCGCGCGATGTGGTGGCCGACGACGAGATCAACGGCGTTCGCATTCCTGCCGGCGTGCGTGTCATGCCGTTTCCCTATGCCACGCACCGCCATCCAGATTTCTGGCCTGACCCGGAGCGTTTTGACCCTGATCGCTGGACACCTGAGGCTGAGGCGGCCCGCCATCCTTACGCGTTTCATCCCTTTGCCGCGGGCAAGCGAATTTGCCTGGGCAACAATTTCTCCCTCCTGGAGACGCACGTCATGGCGGCGATGCTGGTTCCCCGCTTTCAGTTGCGCTTGACGCCGGGCCATCAACCCCGGATCGACATGGCCGGCACCATCGTTTCAAAGAATGGGATGCCGATGATTGTGGAGCGGCGCTGATCAGCCACCCAGAAAATAGCGCAGCATGATCCCGTGGATGATCTGCTCGATGGGCGCTTTGTCGTCGGTAAGGATCGCGCCATCGGTGTTGGCGGGACGGGCGGTGACTATGGCCCGCGCAGCCATTTCGGATAGCAGCGGCCGGCTGGCCGGGTCCAGCGACGCCGCGTTGGCGAGAAAATCGTCCAGGGTCGTTGGTTGCATAGTCGCGACGACCAGCGAGTTGCCCAGGCTCCAGCCCTCAGTCGACTCGTCGATCACGTAGACCGAGGGGAATACCTGCGCCATGGTCGCGGCCAGCGCGTTGACCAGGCTGTAGTCGTCCACGCTGCGAGCCGCGTTGACAGCCACTACGCCGTCAGCGGTCAAGTGGTCGCGCACCAGATCGAAGAACTCCACTGTGGCGAGCTGGAAGGGAATGTAGGGCGGGCGATAGGCGTCGATGGCAATGACCGAGTAGCGGCGGTCGGCCGGTTGCGCGGCCAGCCAGCTTCGCCCGTCCGCCGCCATCGCGTTGACGTTGGGATAGTCGTCCAGGTGAAAATAGCTACGGCCGCCGCGACGATCTCCGGGTCCAACTCTGCCCCGTCGATAGGGATCGGTCCGTACACGTCACTGTATAGCTGTGCCACCGTCCCGCCCGCGAGCCCGACCAGATACATGCTCTCAACGTCTCCCTTTGCATTTCCCTCGTTTCCTTCGTTTGCCTGTTTTCCCTCTGCAAACAAGGGCGCCACCAAAAAATAGTCCCAGATCCCTTCGCTCAGCGCCGACTGTGGGTGGTAGACCGAGTGCAACCCGATCCCCTCGTTGAGCTTCAGCCAGCGTCTCCGGCCCGCGCTGGACGACCTGATAGTAATTGTAGAGCGACTCGCCCTCGTGCAGCAGGCCAGCTTCCGGCTTGACCGCGCCCTGTGTGCTGACCCAGGTCAATCCCGCCAGTAGCGGTACGATCACGAGGACGACCGGAGCCACTGATCTGCCCCGCTCCAGCAGCAGTCCGATCAACGCGACCAACGCCAGCGTGCCAGCCAGCAGTTCGAAGGTCAGCCGGGTGCCGATGGCCGGGATCAGCATCAGCACCGGGACGAAGGTGCCCAGCAAGCTGCCCACCGTGCTCAACGTGTACAGAGTCGGCCGGCCACCTGCCCGCTGCTGTCGACGTCTGACACAGCCAGGCGAATAGCAAAGGGCGAGACGATTCCCAGCAGCAACATCGGCAGGCTGAAAAGCAGCAGAATACCGCCGACGGCCGACGCCGATCAGCAGCCCGACGCTGAAGTTCTCCAGGTTCAGCGAGCTGAGCGCAGCCCGCTGCAGCACTGGGCGCGACACGACCGGGATCAGCGCCACCAGCAGCGCAGCCGCCAGCGTGATGGCGTAGAGCAGTGCTGCTTCAGGCCGGTGGTCCGCGATCCGCCCGCCCAGCCAGTAGCCGATGCTGAGACAGGCCAGCACCAGCCCGATCAGCGCCGCCCACACCACGATCGAGTTGCCGAACCAGGGATCCAGCAGCCGCGCGGCGGTCAGTTCCACCCCAGCGTGACGAACCCGGCCACGAAGACCAGTACATTGAGATAGCGTGGATGGGATACGATGGCTTGTTCGCGAGGTCTGCGTGTTGGCGGTCATGCGGCGAGTGTAGCACAGCGACCAACCACCGTCAAAGCCCGTCGCAACCA
The DNA here is from genome assembly GCA_963707275.1 of uncultured Chloroflexia bacterium. GTDB lineage: Bacteria > Chloroflexota > Anaerolineae > JAAEKA01 > JAAEKA01 > JACKBK01. The sequence goes on along the minus strand of CAVPPH010000006.1, from coordinate 271,972 downwards.
TTCCCTGCCCGGCATTGGACTCCGCTGGCCGCGCGGTAAAATAACAGCCGTTCTGTATTGAGCATGAGACTGAAACCTAGGAGTATCGTATGTTGCAAAGGATGTTGCCGCGTATTGGCGCGTTGATGATTGTGGCGTTTGGCTTGCTGCCGGGTTCGCCCGCGCTGGCGGACAGTTCGACCGGGGAGGGGCCAGCGCTGCAAGGGCTGGCGTTGGAGACGTTCGACGATGGGCTGACGCTGCGGCTTGCCACACCGCTCTATCGACTACAGGATGTTCAGCGGGACGGCCAGACCTTCCAGGAGATCGCGCTGGACGCGCAGGACTGGTGGCCGGCAGCTGAGGCAGGGTCGCCGCAACTGCCGGAGCGCAGCGTGCTGCTGGCCGTGCCGCCAGCCGGACAGATCATCGTCGAAAGCGTGGAAACCGGCGACGCGGCGGTCGTGTCTGGCGTCACGTTGCAGCCCGCGCCCGATGTCACGCTGGTGGACGACGCGCTACAGAGTCGCTGGGTGGTCAATCGGGCTGCCTACGGGAGCGACGCCTGGCAACCGGCGCGCGCGGCTGAGATCACCGAGGAGGGCTGGCTGCGCGGTGTCCGTTTCGTGCGCCTCGCTCTGCGACCGTTCCAGGTCAACCCAGCTCAGGGCAGCCTGCGGGTCAGCGACAGCGTGACCGTCCGGTTGCGTTTCGAGCAGCCTGGCAACGCGAGCCCTGCACCGGCTGATCCGCTCTACGCGCCGATTCTCAGGTCAACATTCGTCAACGATTACCAGGCGACTCAGTGGCAGACCGCGCCAACCTCACAAGAGCGCCAGCCGCTTCTCGACGGACCGTGGGTCAAGGTGACCGCCAATCACGACGGGCTGTACCGCGTCACCTACAACGACCTGCTGACCAGTGGGCTGTCAGCGGCCACGCTCGCGACTATCAATCCGTATTCAATGAAACTGCTGGACGAAGGTGTCGAGCAGGCTGTCTTCGTGGCGGGGCAGGCCAACGGCGTGTTCGATCCCGGCGACTACGTCATGTTCTACGCGCAGCGCAACCGGGCGCCGCTCAGCGACGACAACAATGTCTACTGGCTGACCTGGGGCGGAGCCAACGGATTGCGCATGGCGACACAGAATGTCGCACCGGCCAGCGCAGCTTTCGCCAACACGTTGCTGACTACGGCGCACGCGGAGCAGAACCTTGAGTACCACGCCCAGCGTCCTTTCACCGACTGGCTCCAGCCGGTGCTCTACGATCACTGGTACTGGAGCTATCTCAACACCAGTATGGCCGTGACACTGGACAACCTGCGCGTCAACACGGCTTCCCCGGTTGCGCCCGTGGCATCGGTTTGGCTGGCCGGCGACAAGCAGTTGGCAGGCAACTACACACTCAGGTTACAGTTGAACGGCCAATCCCCGGTGGATATGGTCTGGACCAACCAGAAGGTGCTGACCGGACAGCAAGCCCTGCCAGCCGGCGCGCTGGTCAATGGGACCAACACGGTCGTCGTCGAGCCGATCAACGCCGCCGGCCAGACCAACTACGACTGGACCATGTGGTTCGACTGGCTGGAGCTGACCTATCCTTACAGCGGCGCGTATCTGGCGGACGCCGTGTTCAACAACCCCGACGCCGGGACGTGGCGCTATCGCGTCACCGAGGCGCCGTCTGCCACGCCATGGATTCTCAACGTCGCTAACCCGGCTGCCCCGAAATTGTTGTCCAATGTCAGCGCGACCGCCACGGGCGGGACCTACACGCTGACCTGGCAGCAGGCGAGCGCCGCCGCCGACCGCTTCGTCGTAACCCCGGACAGCGCCGTGCGCGCACCGCTGGCTGTGGAACTCTACGCTGATCCCGGCCTGCTGGACACGAACCAGCAGGTGGATTACCTGATCATCGGTCATGCCAGTTTGCTGCCCTCTGTTCAGCCGTTGGCCGACGCGGCACGCCAGTATCGACGGCTACTCGGTGAAGATCGTGGACGTTCAGGACGTATACGACGCTTTCTCCGACGGCTCCGTCTCGGCGGAGGCCATCAAGGAGTATCTGACCTACGTCTACACAAGCTACCAGTGGCCCGCGCCGGCTTTCGTGTTGCTGGCGGGCGACGGTACAGTGGACCCGCGTAACTATCAGTATAACCTCTACGGTCATGCCAATCTGGTGCCGCCGTATCAGGGCGGCTACGACGCCTGGGGCGGCACGTCGATCTCAGACAGCGCCGATGGCGTTTATTCAGGGCAACGACCAACTGGGCGAGATGATCGTCAGCCGGCTGCCGGTCAACTCGCCGGCTGAGGCGCAGGTGGTGGTCAACAAGACACTCAACTACGCCGCCGATTTTCCGCCAGCGCGGGCCAACAGCACGCTTTGGATCACCGACAACCCGGACAACGACAACCCTGTCTACGGGACGCAGTTCTACATGGCAGCCGACGACACGATCGGGCAACTGGCGACCGGCTACACCGCGGATCGGGTCTACTGGTGTGTGCCGGGCGTCAACAACTGCCCGCCTGATCCGAGCTATTACACGGTGCTGGACGATGTGCGTGCGGCCATCAAGAGCGGGATTTCCGCCGGCCACGTTCTAATGTACTACACCGGCCACGGCAGCTTCACTACCTGGGGCCACGAGCAGCTTTTCCGCAGCTACCCAGTTTGGGTCGATCCGCTGACCAACGGCCCGGCGCTGCCCTTCCTGCTGGTCTCATCCTGCACCAACGGCTTCTTCGCCGACGCCCGCTACAACGGGATCGACGAGGTGTTGCTGCGCACCGGTGGTAAGGGCACTATCGGCGGGTTCACCGGCGTGACCTTCGACACGTTGCCGCCGCAGACCCACCTGCTCAAGGAGTTCGTCAACGTTGCGATGCACGAGGGGATCACGCAGACTGGCGTCGCTGCGGCTGTTGCCCGTGGACGCTCCTACGCAGTGCTGCCATACCCCGAAAACCAGCGCACCGCCGTCGGCCATGGCTTGACCGGCGATCCCGCGCTGGCCTTGTTCGGGCTGCCAACCTGTACCGATGGCGACATGGACTGCGATGGTGACTTCGACATCGTCGACGTGCAGCGGGTTGCGGCGGTCTGGAACACCCAGGCCTGGGGCGCAGGCTACAACCCGCGCGCCGATCTGGTTCCCAACGGTCGCATCGAAGTAGACGACATCCAGGCGGCCGCGGCGCTCTGGCAGACGCTGCCGTAGCCCTCGCCGCGACCCGGTAGCGCACGATGACCGCCCGACGCGTTCTGTTCATCGATCTCGCTCCGGCCGCGGGCGGCTCGGTGGTCAGCCTCTTTCATCTGGCCAGCAATCTCGACCCGGCGCAGTACGAGCCAGTCATCGTGCTGTCACAGCAGAACCCCTTCGACCGGTTCGCCAGTTCCGGCATCCAGGTAGTGCGCGTGCCGACGCCGCAGTGGCAGCCGCAGCCGGCCGGCGCGCTGGGGAGCGTGCAGGCCAGCCGCGTTGGCGGGACCATGCGTCGCGGCGGGCTGGCCGGTCCGTGGCACTTCGCTGGCGACCTGCGCCGCTACCGCCGCGACGTGCTGCCGGTGGTCGGGCCGCTCGCGGATGCCATCGACCACTTCCGGCCTGTTCTGGTGCATCTCAACGACAACCTGTCGCTGACCCGTCCCGGCGTCATCGCTGCCGGGCGAACCGGGCGGCCCGTTATCTGCCACTGCCGCTCCTTTGATCCAGCGGTCGCGCTGGATCGCTGGCTGCTGGCGCCGCGCTTGGCCGGGCTGATCTGCATCTCACAGGCCGTGTCGCAGCAGCAGGCGGCTGAACTGGGAACCCGCGTCTTCGCCCGCGTCATTCCCAACGCCGTAGACCTGGCCGAGTTCGACCGGGCTGGAGACGCTCTCGCCCTGCGCGCTCGAGTTCGGCGTGCCGCCCGAAGCGCTGCTGGTCGGCTCAGTGGGTCGCATCACATCGTGGAAAGGACAGCACATCTTCATCGACGCACTGGCGCGTGTTAGCGAACAACATCCGGGGGTGCACGCTGTCGTTGTAGGCGCGCCCGATCAGGCCGACGGCCCGGCTTACGCCGAGTCGTTGCGCCGACAGGCAGATCAGCGCGGGTTGGCTGATCGGTTGCACTTTACCGGCCCGCGGCGCGACGTGCCACAGGTAATGGCAGCGCTGGATATCCTGGTTCACAGTGCGGTGCAGCCGGAGCCGTTTGGGCGGGTGATCATCGAAGGCATGGCGGCGCGCGTGCCGGTAATCGCCAGCGCGGCCGGTGGTGCAGTGGAGATCGTCAGCGACGGCGAGACCGGCCTGCTGACCCCGCCCGGTGACGTCGGCGGCGCTGGCCGCGGCGCTGGCGCGGCTGCTGCGCGACCCGGCGGAGCGCGCCAGACTCGGATCTGCCGGCCGGCGGCTGGTCGAGGAGCGCTATCAGGTCGGGATCGCAGGTCGCGGCTGTGCAGGACTTCTACGACGAGCTGCTGGCAGGCAGGTTCTGATGCGCGTCGCGATGCTTGGCCCCTATTCGGGCGACCCCGACCGGGTGAGCGGCGGGCCGGAGGCGGTCGTCGTGCAACTGGTGCAGGGCTTGCAGAGCACTGGCGTCGAAGTGCATGTCGTCACCTTCGACTTCAGCGGCACGATCGACGCCGATTCGACGGTCGAGCAGAATGGCGTCACCGTCCACCGGTTGCGCTTGCGGCGGCTGCCGCGTTGGACCGGCGTGCGCGTCAACGCCCGCGTGCTGGCGAAGAAGCTGCGCATCCTCGCGCCCGACGTTGTTCACGCCCACAGTTCCGGCACCTTCGCCGACGGCGCGCTGGGCAGCGCGTTGCCGGCCGTCATCACTGTCCACGGCGTCATCGAACAGGAGGCGGCTGCCGAGCGTCGTAGCGGCATCTCGTGGCGTGCGGATGTCGCCTGGCGCTACGAAACGTGGTACGAGCGGCACAATCTGCGGCGTGCGCGCGATGTGATCGCCATCAGCCCGTACGTGGCTGACGTCTACCGCGACATGACCGGCGCACGCCTGCACCTGGTGGAGAACCCGGTCGCCGACGCATATTTCAACCTGCCCGACCGTGCAGAACCGGTGACGATCCTGTGCGCGGCGCGCGTCATTCAACGCAAGAACGTGCTGGGCTTGCTGCACGCATTCGCGTTGCTGCGGCGTGATCTGCCCGCAGCGAGCCTGCGGCTCGCCGGTGAGACCACTTCGGAGCCGGGCTACGCCAGCCAATGCCGGCGGTTTGTCGAGCAAAACGGGCTGGCCGGCGCGGTGGACTTCTTGGGTTGGCTGGACGAGACGGCGCTGCGGGCGGAGTACAGTCGCTGCGGCGCGCTGGCGCTGCTTTCCTGGCAGGAGACCGCGCCAGTCGCCATCGAGCAGGCCATGGCGGCCGGCAAGCCGGTGGTCGCCAGTGACGTCGGCGGCGTGCGCTATCTGGTGGAAGAGGGCGTCACCGGATACGTCGTTGCGCCGGACGACATCGCCCGGCAGGCCGAAGCGTTGCGGCATGTGCTGGCAGAGGACGCACTGAGCCGGGCGATGGGCCAGGCCGGCCGCACCGCTGCCCTGGAACGTTTCCACCCCGACAAGGTAACCGAGCAGACCCTTGCGGTCTACAAGCAGGCAATTGCGGCACAGCGCCGCAACTGATCCGGCGTAGGGCGACTTGGAAAGTCGCCCTACGTTGCCCGGCATGTCGGAGGCACGATTTGGAAAATCATGCTACGCCGGATCAGCACGCGGTCTGCAAATCCGTGTTACGATGCAAGCACTCAGATTGGACGAGAATAACCACCATGCCGCACTCACCGCTGCGCATTGCTTTGTTGTGCCATTACCCTGACGACGATGTCGCGCCGGCGGGCGGGGTATGGTCGGTTGGGCGCAACCTGGCGGCCGGGCTGGTCAGCGCGGGCGCGGAGGTACACGTAGTGCGCTACAAGGCGGTCGCCGATGGCACGGCCCGCGTCCATGTCCGCGGCGACAACCCGTTGACGATACACACGCTCGAACTGCCGCGTCGTCGCACCCAGCCGTTTCGCCGCATCGACGCCGTGCCGGCCCTGGTGGCGCGCCTGCACGATATCGGTCCTGACGCAATCACGGCGCACGAGTCGGAGTATGGCCTGGCGGCGGTGCGCAGCGGGCTGCCGGCGGCGGTCACCATCCACGGGATGCCGCGCCAGGAGTTCCGCGCCTTTCACTGGCAAAACCGGCTTGACATGGCCGTGACGCTGTGGCAGGACTGGCTGATGGTGCGGCGGGTCCGCGACATCGTGGCCATCAATGACTACGCCATCCGCCAGTATCGCGGCCGGACGGATGCCCGTTTTCACCGCATCAACATTCCCATCGGCGAGGTGTTCTTTACCACACCGCCGCGCGAGCCTGATCCGCACAGCGTGCTGATGGTGGAAGGGATGAACGAGCGCAAGGATCCTGTTACGATGATCCAGGCCATCGCGCGTGTGCGGCGACGCATCCCCGATGTGCGGCTGGACATCGCCGGCCGCCGCACCGGCCGGCCCCTACGGTGAGACCGTCGCGCGAGACCATAGCAGACCTGGGCGTGGCCGACTGCGTCTCGTTTGTGGGGTTGGTCAACCAGCCAGAGCTGGCGGAGCTGTATGCCTCACACGCCATGCTGGCGCTGAGCAGCCGCCAGGAGACGTCGCCCTGTGTCATTGCCGAGGCGATGGCCGGCAGGCGGCCCGTGGTGGCAACTGACGTCGGCGGCGTCAGCGAGATGGTTTTGGAAGGCGAGACTGGTTACGTCGTGCCCGCCGGCGACGCGCCGGCGCTGGCCGACCGGATCGAAGCTGTCCTGGCCGATCTGCCGGACGCGCGCCGCCTGGGCGAACGCGGCAGAGTCGTGGCCGAGCAGAGCTACCGCCGGAACGTCATTGGCCGGCAATACGTCGATCTGTTGCAAGGGCTGGCCGTTTGGATCGAGTGATTCTGTTTTAGCTGCGTAGATTCTTTTGTTGTTGGGCAAGCAGTGATAGCACGCGAACGATGTCGTGGTATAATTGTAACGACTTGAGTTTCTTTAAGGCGAAATGGTGAATTCGCACCTTGAAATGAACCTTCATTCGGGATGATCTGTGTTAGTGTTGCAGATCGTGTAGTAAATCTCACGCCGGGAGCCAAGCGTGCACGAAGATGGACAGCTGATTGCCCAAATTCGCAGAGGTGACCTGCGGGCTTTCGAGGCTTTGTACGAGAAGTACAAGAGTCAGGTTTATCGCGCGGCCCTCGCGATCACCAACGACGCTGGCGCTGCGGAGGATATCCTGCAGGACTGCTTCCTGCGCCTGCATGCCAACATCGACCGCATCGACGGTTCGACGCCCATTTCCCCCTGGCTGCACCGGGTCACGGTCAATCTTGCTTACAATTACGTCGCCAAGCGCAAGCGGCGAGCCAATCCGGCGGATTCGGTGTTCGAGGCGTTGCACTCAACCCCCGGTCATTCCATGGAGCGGCACGTTGAAAGCGCTGCCACACGCGACGAGGTCCAGGAGGCCATCGACAGTTTGAGCTTGCCACATCGGGTGGTCATTACCCTCTTCTATCTGAGCGAATTTAGCATCGAGGAGATTGCGTATATCCTCGACTGCCCGGTGGGCACAGTCAAGTCGCGCCTGCACTATGCCGCGCAACATGCTGCGCAAGCGGTTGACGCGCGATGTCGGATCGTTGGCAGAGGCCGCAGTCTGATGTCCCCTCAGGAGTGGCGTTCTGACGGCGGCCAGGACGACGGTTTCGACGATGTGATCCGTGGGTCATTGCGTGCCAGGGCCGCGCGGTCTGCGCCGCCCAGCGATGGCTGGCCACTTCTTCGCTCTCAGGTGAGGGGTGGACCCGCCAAACGCCGGGGCATCGCGGGCTTGCGCTTTCAGCATCTTGTCAATGGGATCGTACAGGGTGCGGCAGCGATGATTGTGATTGCTATGCTTGGAGCGTCGTTGACGCCCAGCCGGCACGCCGAAAATGTTCCCTTACCCACTCCTGAAGCTGTTCAGGTAGTCGCTGATGTTCAACCGCCATCGCTGCCCCTGTACGTTCCTGCCGACATGCCACAACGCCAGATTGTCCACACCAGTCCGCCCTCTGCGCCTGTCTACCTGCCGACGCGCGGCGACACGCTCAATATGGCTGAGCTGATCAAGACCCGTCCTCCCAGCAGCAGTTTCAACCCCGCGCTGCTGACGGCGTTTTATCCGCGCATGGATCCTACCCTGAATTACTTCGCCCAGTGATGGTTGCGAAGCGGTGTTTGACAACGGTTAGTGATTGTGATAGTATTACGCACTGCCGACAGGGCACCCCACAGAGAGGCTGTCTCGCTGCGTGACCATTGTCTTGCTACCCGAAACCCCAAACAACGCCAGGTCTCACAAGCAGATCTTCGCTATCCTGGCAAGTCGATTGTCCTCATTGCGTTTGGTTTCACCTTGTAATAGCAATGGCGCGGTGTTCGCTGTTAGTATTCCTTCGAAATCCGATCTCTTCGTGCGCAACTCATTTTCTCGTCTACATGCCCAAAAATCTGCCGGGTCACGAGACCACGCGTTGAACCGCGCCGCCAATCGGCATTGTTGCAATCATTATCCATGCTACGCGCGCACTGAACCAAGAGATTACTCAGTGGTTTTCCAGGAGGCTTGAATGGGAGTATTGCTGGATGTGAAAGGCCTGCGTACGCAGTTCTTCACTCAGGACGGCGTAGTAAACGCTGTAAATGGGATATCCTACACCGTCGACGAAGGCGAAACGCTCGCCATCGTTGGAGAAAGCGGCTGTGGCAAGAGTGTTGGTGTCATGTCGCTGATCCGACTGATTCCCTCGCCGCCCGGCAAGGTAGTGGGCGGTGAGGTGTGGTTCGACGGGCGTGACCTCCTCAAATTGGACGACGATGAAATTCGACAGGTGCGCGGCAACCGCATCGCGATGGTGTTTCAGGACCCGATGACCTCCCTCAACCCGGTGCTGACCGTGGGCCGGCAGATCGGCGAGTCGCTGACAGTTGCACTTGGGTATGGACAAGCAGCAGGCGCGCAAGCGCAGCGCCGAGTTGCTGGAGCTTGTGGGTATTCCCACGGCCGAGGCGCGTTTGGACGACTACCCGCACCAGTTTTCGGGCGGTATGCGCCAGCGTGTGATGATTGCCATGGGCCTGTCGTGCAACCCGCAGCTACTGATCGCCGATGAGCCAACGACTGCGCTGGACGTTACGATCCAGGCGCAGATCGTCGAACTGGTCAAGAAGCTGAAAGATGAGATCGGTATGGCGATCATCTGGATCACCCACGACCTGGGCGTAGTGGCCGGCGTCGCCGAACGGGTGATCGTGATGTACGCCGGGTTCATTGTGGAAGAAGCGGACGTTCGTGAGCTTTATGGCGATCCAAGGCATCCGTACACAATCGGCTTGTTGGGATCACTGCCTCGTCTGGACGCGGACCGGCCGGAACGGTTGATCTCCATCGAGGGGCTGCCGCCGGACCTGATAGAACTACCAAAGGGTTGCCCGTTTTACGCACGCTGCGACTATCGTATTGACCACTGTAGGGAGGAGAATCCTCCGTTGGAAACAGTAGGCCGCAACCATCGGGCCGCCTGCTGGGTGGATGTAAAGGGAGTAGCGGCATGACCGATAACAGCAACAGCAGCGGCGATACACTAGTTCGGGTGGCCGGGTTGAAGATGTACTTCCCGATCACATCAGGCGTCGTGTTTCAGAAGGTCAAGGGCCACATCAAGGCCGTCGATGGTCTCAACTTTGCGGTTCAGAGGGGTGAAACGCTGGGATTGGTCGGCGAGTCCGGCTGTGGCAAGTCCACTACCGGTCGCGCAATCCTGCAACTGTATCGTCCGACGGCGGGCAAGGTCTACTTTGAAGACATAGACCTCACCCTGATGAAAGGCGAGGATCTGCGCCAGCAACGGCGGCGGATGCAAATGATCTTCCAGGATCCCTATGCCTCGCTCAACCCGCGCATGACGGTCGGCAGTATTGTCGGTGAACCCCTTGAAGTGCATAACATCGCCAAGGGACCTGAACGCCGCGAGCGGGTACAGGAACTTCTCAAGGTTGTGGGACTGAACCCCTATTTCATCAACCGCTATCCCCATGAGTTTTCCGGCGGCCAGCGCCAGCGTATCGGCGTGGCGCGCGCCCTGGCAGTCAACCCTGAGTTCATCGTCTGCGACGAGCCAATCTCGGCGCTGGACGTGTCGATCCAGGCACAGGTGATCAACCTGCTGGAAGACTTGCAGGAGCAGTTTGGGCTGACCTATCTGTTCATTGCCCATGACCTGTCGGTGGTGCGCCACATTTCAGACCGCATCGCGGTCATGTATCTGGGCAAGATTGTCGAGCTGACGGATCGCAAGGAGCTGTATGACAACCCGCTGCATCCCTACACACAGGCGTTGCTGTCAGCAGTGCCTATCCCTGACCCGCGCGATCGAAGTCACAGCGCCAGCGAATCATCCTCGAAGGGGATGTGCCCAGCCCGGCCAATCCGCCTAGTGGCTGCAACTTCAGCACGCGCTGTCCGCGTGTGATGGCGGTCTGCAAAGAAGAGGAACCGGAGTTCCTTGACACTGGCGGCGGTCACTATGTGGCATGCTGGCTTTACGAGACCGTTCCCAGCCAGTACTGCGGCGCAGGAGCAAGTTGCGGTTGCCAATTAGCTGTTCCCACCGATTGAAATCGGTGTCTGGTGTAAGAAGTATGCTGAAGCATACTCGAAACGCCACTCCGGCAACATGTCTTCTTTGTCAGGCGATGATTTCAATCGTCGCTCTGACGTGAACCATCTGTTGAAAGGAGGTGATCCCGGTCGTGTTTGCACTCTTGCAGGGCAATGCCCGGCTTGATTGCATGGACGTCGTGACTGCCTCGAAGTTTGACACGCTTTGCAGTTCACCAGGATTTGTGAAGTAGCCGTAAAGACAGAGGCGCCGTGGCGAGTGTCCCGGCAGATAAATCTGTCAATCACACTATCTCTCTATATAGGAGGAGAAACACATGGTTAGTAAGAAAATGGGCGTGATCTTCGGACTGTTGATCATTGCCAGCATGGTGTTGGCGGCCTGCCCGGCCCCGACGCCTGAAGTTCAGACCGTTGTTCAGACCGTCGTCGTCAAGGAAACGGTCGTTGAGACTGTCAAGGAGACCGTCGAGGTCGTCAAGGAAGTCGTTCAGGAGAAGGTCGTCGAAGTGACCGCCAACTCCCGAAGGCGGCCAGAAGGTCGTGGCGCAGTACAACCTGGGCGCCGAGCCGCCCACCCTGGATCCGTCGCTGGCCACCGACACAACCTCGAACTTCGTGATCGAGAACCTGTTCCTTGGTCTGACCGGCTTCGACGAGGAAGGCAACGTCGAGCCTGAGCTGGCCACGGACTGGACCGTCTCCGATGACGGTCTGGTCTACACCTTCAACATGCGCGACGATGTCGACCTGGGTGAGCTACACCCCCAGCGGCGGCGTGGTTGAGCTTGGTCCTGTCACCGCCGATGATGTCGTCTACGGCGTGAAGCGCACCTGCAACCCCGACACGGCCTCTGACTATGCCTACGTAGACTATATCATCAAGGGCTGCCAGGACTGGAACACCGCTGACACCACCGCTCTGAGCGACGAAGAAGTTCAGGCTCTGATGGATGCGTCGGCGTCACCGCAGTGGATAGCTACACCGTCCAGTTCGAGATCAACACCCCCGCCCCCTACTTCCCGGCCATCGCCGGCATGTGGGTCAACCGCCCGCAGCCGCAGGCGCGCCATCGAAGAGCATGGCGAGACCTGGACCGAGGCCGGCAAGATCGTCACCAACGGACCCTACTACCTGGCCGAGCTGGTTCCACAACGACAGCCTGGTTCTGGAGAAGAACCCCTTCTGGTACGGTTGGGCCGACGCAGCCGGGCAACATCGATCGCCTCGAGGTGTTCATGATCACCGAGACCTCCACCGCGTTCGCCATGTACGAGTCGGGCGAGCTGGACACCGCCGGCGTGCCGCTGCCCGACATGGACCGCGTCAAGGCCGATCCGGTGCTGAGCCAGGAACTGATCATCGTTCCGCAGCGCCTGCACCTACTACTACGGCTTCACCACCACCAAGCCGCCGATGGACAACGTCCTGGTGCGCAAGGCCCTCTCGGCCGCCATCGACCGCCAGTCGCTGGCGGACAACGTCCTCAAGGGCGGCCAGATCCCGGCCAACACCTTTGCCCCCAGCATGATCTTCGGCAACGCGGCTGAGGATCCCGACATCGCCCCGTGGGCGCTGACGGAAGAGCAGGGCGGCACGGGCTACGCTGCGGCTGTCGAACAGGCCAAGGCATGGCTGGCTGAGGCTGGCTATCCCGACGGCGAGGGCTTCCCCGCCATCACCCTGATGCACAACACGTCCGAGGCCCATGCCCAGATCGCCCAGGCGGTCCAGGCCATGTGGAAGGAAGCGCTGAACATCGAGGTCAACGTCGAGAACCAGGAGTGGCGCGTCTATCTGGACACCATCCGCAACCAGACGCCGCTGGAGCAGCGCCCGCACGTCGTTCCGCCTCGGCTGGTGCGCGGACTACCCGGATCAGAACAACTGGGTGCACGAAGTCTTCAACACCGACGAGGGCGCCAACAACTTCAGCTGGGAAGCGGACGCCAACGCGCCGCTTGGGCCCCAACGGCGAGAGCTTCAACGAGCTGACCAAGGCAGCCCAGCTTGAGACCGATCCCGAAGAGCGCACGGCGCTGTACAAGGAAGCTGAGAAGATCCTGACCGAGACTGGGCGCTGCCCTATGCGCCCATCTACTACTACACCCGTGTCAACGTGACCAAGCCGTACCTGCAGCGCACGTTCTACAGACCTGGGTGGCGAGCGCTTCGAGACCTGGGTGCTCGACGACGGCCGCCAAGATGGAAGCCACCGGCATGTAGTCCGGTCGGCAGCCACCTGAACTGGCTGACAAGCCGGCCCCTGACGTTCCACCGAGCGTCGGGGGCCGGCTCCCCAACAGACAGGACATGATCAATCCTGGTGTTGAACCTGGCGACTGCAACGAGTGTGTAGCTGTTGACGCAGCTATCCAATCGTTACAGCCGGCAAATCGTAGAAGTGATAGATGGCTGCGCAAGCCGGTGGCCACCATCAAGGCCCGGACCTGATCCTGAGTGACTTCCAGGGAGATATGCAATGGTCAAATATTCAATTCGTCGTTTGTTGTGGAGCATCCCCGTGCTCTTCATGGTTGCGCTCTTCACCTTCGTGCTGGTGCGCCAGATACCGGGTGGCCCGTTTGACTTTGCGGGAGACAAGAGCCTGCCAGCTTCGGTGGTGGCCAACCTGGAAGCCAAGTATCACCTCAACGATCCCATGCCCAAGCAATTTGCCTCCTACCTGATCGACCTGGTCCAGGGCGATCTGGGACCTTCGTTCCGCTATCGCGGCCGGACGGTCAACGACATCATCGGCGAGTCGCTGCCGGTCTCGTTCCAGTTGGGTATGCTGGCGCTGGGCCTGGCGTTGCTGATCGGCATTCCCGCCGGCATCATCGCAGCCTTGAAACAGAACACGGTGTACGACTACACCGCTACAGGGGTCGCGATTCTGGGGGTGTCGCTCAACAGCATTGTGCTGGCGCCGGTGCTTGATCTGGATATTTGCGGTCAACTCTGAAGGTGTTGCCGGCGGCCCGCTGGGGCGCGCAGCCCCCCTTCTTCCTGGGCGTTCTGCCTCCCATCAACGAAACGTTCTTCCAACATGCCATCCTGCCGGTGATTGCCCTCGGGCTGGTATCCTCGGCCGGCATTGCCCGCCTGACCCGCGCCAGCCTGCTGCAGGTGATCCGTGAGGACTACATCCGCACGGCCCGCGCCAAGGGGCTGAAAGAACGGGCAGTGGTGCATGCGCCATGCCTTGAAGAACAGTCTGATCCCGGTGGTGACGATCCTCGGGCCGCTGTTTGCCGCCGTGCTGACCGGCACCTTCGTCATCGAGCAGATCTTCGGCATCCCCGGCATGGGACGGCACTTCATCCAGAGCGTCGGCAACCGCGACTATCCCATCGTCATGGGCACCACGCTGGTCTACGGCGTAGCGATCGTGGTTGCCAACCTCGTGCGTCGATCTGGCCTATGCCTGGCTCGACCCCCGCATTCGACTCGAATAACCCACGGAGGACTTCTGAATGGCTGCTGCTACCGACACCCCTTCTGCCCTCGATCTGGCGGCTGCGCGCCGCGAGCGTAGTCCCTGGGGCGACGCCTGGAACCAGCTCATCAAGAACCGGCTGGCCATTGCCTCGCTGGTCTTCATCATCGTCTTGGTTCTGATGTCAGTCTTTGCCGAACTTCGTGGCGCCTTTCGAGTATGATCGTACGATTCTGCAGCGACACGGCAACCTGTTCCTACCTGCCGATCCCCTTGGTCTGTCCTGGCGGCACCATTGCGCCGTCGGGAACGAAGTACATGTTTGGCGCGGATGAGCTGGGCCGTGACATCCTGAGCCGCACCATCTACGGCGCGCAGGTATCGCTGGCGGTGGGTCTCGTCGGCGCCTTTGTCAGCATGGTTCTGGGCATGGTGTATGGCCTGATCGCTGGCTACGGCAGCACACCGGCTGGACAACGTCATGATGCGCCTCGTGGACTTCCTCTACGCGATGCCTGTGCTGATATTTATCATCCTGTTACAGGTGTTTTTCAAGGCCAAAGCGCGCCAGTTGGGCAACGTTCAGAACTTTGACTTCCCCAACTGGTTCATCTACGGTCTCCTGGCGGCAGCGCTGGTCTGTATCGTCGGCGGTATCATAGCTGGCAAGTATTATGGCCTGGGGGTCAGCGCCTTTCTGGTCGGGCTGGGCGTCTTTGCGCTGATACTGGCCGGCATGCTGATCGTCCTGACCATTACGATCGGCGGCAGCCCCTGGGCGTCGCTGATCGCCATCGACAACGCGATGGGCGGCATGTTCTTCCTGTTCATCGCCCTGGGCTTTCTCAACTGGTTAGGTATGGCGCGGCTTACAAGAGGACAGGTGCTCTCTTTCAAGAAGAAAGAGTTCATCGAAGCCGCGCACATGGTGGGTTCCAGCGACACCCGCATCATCTTCCGCCATCTATTGCCCAACGTGTTGGGGCCGTGCATCGTTGCTGAAACGCTGGCCATTCCAGGCTATATCGCGCTGGAGGCGTTTCTCAGCTTCATCGGTCTGGGCATCAACCCGCCGCGGCCAAGCTGGGGCAACATGATCTCCACCGGCTACCCGCATCTGCGTTCCAACGCCCACATCCTGGTGTTGCCGGCCGTTGCGTTGACGGTCACCATTCTGGCCTTCAACTTCCTGGGCGACGGCCTGCGCGATGCCTTTGACCCGCGGCTGCGTGAATGATCACTTGACCCTCTTGCAGGGTTTTCTGTCGTGAACAACCGATCCTCCCGCAGGCTCAGCGAATGCCGCCTCCGGGAGGATTGGTTGTTCAAGTAATCGCTCTGCATTTGCTAATTTGCGCCGTTTCGTGTAATTTATCGACAGCGTTGTGAACCTTGACGGGCCTTCACTGGTGTACATTAGTGGCAACCGGCCTTGGGATGCATGCCGTTGTCTGCAACTACAGCAAAGCCACGTATCGATCTTTTCGTTCTTTGCCTGCATCCAACATAGGCTGGCTTGGCCAGCATAGTTACCACGGAGTCAGTGGTTCTCTTAAAAGGAGGTGAGGCGGTCTTTTGAGCATTGAGCGGCTAGTTTGTCAGATTGAACAGTGGCTGACCTCAGTGCAACCGGCGTCAAGACAGCGCCACAGTCGTATACCTAAACTTTCCGTATTCTCAGATTCTCTTCAGGAGGAGAAACACATGCTTTCCAAGAAAATGGGCGTGATCTTTGGACTGTTGATCATTGCCAGTATGGTGTTGGCGGCCTGCCCGGCCCCGACGCCTGAAGTTCAGACCGTTGTTCAGACCGTCGTCGTCAAGGAAACGGTCGTCGAGACCGTCAAGGAAACCGTCGAGGTCGTCAAGGAAGTGGTCCAGGAGAAGGTCGTCGAAGTGACGCCTACCCCCGAGGGCGGCGAACTGGTGACGTTGACACGCAATCTGAGTGCTGAGCCCAAGACCGTGGACCCGGCTCTCACTGAGGAAAGCATCGGCGTCGAGATCACCGAGAACATCTTCCTCGGCCTGACCAATCTGAACGCTGATGGCTCGGTCGAGCCGGAGTTGGCCACCGAATGGAGCGTTTCCGACGATGGCTTGACCTGGACGTTCGTGATGCGCGACGACGTGACTTGGGTGAACTATACGCCCAGCCAGGGCATCGTCGAGCTCGGCCCGGTTACTGCCGACGACATCGTCTACGGCGCGACCCGCACGTGCAACCCCGAGACCGGCTCCTCCTATGCCTACGTCAACTACCTCATCAAGGGCTGCGAGGCGCTGAACACGGCTGACACCGGCGCATTGAGCCCTGAAGAAGTTCAGGCGTTGCTGGACGGCGTTGGCGTGACCGCAGTCGATAGCTATACGGTTCAGTTCGAAACCAACACCCCCGCCCCGTACTTCCCGGCCATCGCCAGCATGTGGGTGAACTACCCGCAGCCGCAGGCGGCCATTGAAGCAGCATGGCGAGGCCTGGACCGAGGCCGGCAACATCGTCACCAACGGGCCCTATGTTGTGACCAACTGGTTCCACAATAGTGACATGACTTTCGAGAAGAATCCGAACTGGTACGGTTGGGCTGACGGCACGCGCGGCAACGTCGACAGGGTCGAGACCTTCTTCATCAGCGAGGTATCGACCGAGTTCGCCATGTACGAGACCGGTGAGCTTGACACCGCCGCTGTGCCGCTGCCCGACATGGAGCGCGTCAAGACGGATCCCGTGATGAGCCAGGAGCTGGTCATTGCCCCCTCTGCCTGCACCTACTACTACGGTTTCGTGACCACCAAGCCGCCGGTGGACAATGTGCTGGTGCGCAAGGCGCTCTCCGCAGCCATCGACCGCCAGTCGCTGGCGGACAACGTCCTCAAGGGCGGCCAGATCCCGGCCAACACCTTCGCCCCCAGCATGATCTTCGGCAACGCGGCTGAGGATCCCGACATCGCTCCGTGGGCGCTGACGGAAGAGCAGGGCGGCACGGGCTACGCTGCAGCCGTCGAACAGGCCAAGGCATGGCTGGCCGAGGCTGGCTATCCGGACGGCGAAGGCTTGCCGGCCATCACCCTGATGCACAACACGTCCGAGTCCCATGCCCAGATCGCCCAGGCGATCCAGTCCATGTGGAAGGAAGCCCTGGGCATCGAGGTCAACGTCGAGAACCAGGAATGGCGCGTTTACCTGGACACGATCGGCAAGGCCACCCCTATCGAACAGTCGCCGCACGTCTACCGCCTCGGCTGGTGTGCTGACTACGCCGATGAGAACAACTGGGTGCACGAAGTCTTCAATACCGACGCCGGCCGGGACGACACGCGCTGGGAAGAGACCGCCAACGCTCCCTTGGGACCTGATGGCATGAGCTTCAACGAGCTGACCGTCGCGGCCCAGCAGGAGCAGGATCCCGCAACACGAGCGACCCTCTATAAGGCTGCCGAGAAGATCCTGACGGACGACGGCGCCGCCATCGCCCCGATCTACTACTACACGGCCGTCAACGTCGCCAAGCCATACCTGACACGGACCTACAACCTGGGCATGACTGGCGAAGAGTGGTACGACTGGTCCATCGACCAGGCTGCCAAGATGGAAGCCCTTGGCATGTAATCTCGGATCGGGTTAAGGCAGGTCTGACTGCCCTCGCCCTTCCTCTAAGTCACAACGAACCGCCCTCTGTCGAGCGACAGAGGGCGGTTTTCTACGTGTAGCTGAAACCTCCCGGAGGCTTGATGGCTGAACGTGCTCGATCAGCTCGGTCACAGCCTCCGGGAGGGTATTCATGTCACCTCGTTGGCAACGCCCCCGATCAGATGCCCATCCCAGGACACATTGTCTTCTACCGGCTCAACATGGATGGTGATGAAGGAGTTGGCGAGCTGCTCCTGAATCGACGCCTCGATTTCGGTGACCAGGTCGTGCGACTCTTGAACGGTGGTTCGGCCCGGCAACAGCAGATGCATGTCGATGAAGCGGCGCGAGCCTGACTTGCGCGTCCGCAATGCGTGATAGGGCGTGTCCTTTCCTGCGGTCGTTTCCACAGCCCTGCGCACGACTTCGACCTCCGGCGCCGGCAGCGACTGATCCATCAATCCCTGGCTGGAGCGGCGAATCAGCTTAATCCCCATCCAGATGATGTTGACTCCGACGGCGATTGCCAGCAGCGGATCCAGCAGCTCCCAGCCCGTCAGTCCCACCAGAATCACGCCGCCGATGACGCCCACCGAGGTCCACACATCGGTCATCAGGTGATGGGCGTCCGCCTCCAGCGCGATGCTGTCGTGTTGCTTCGACACCCGCAGCATGATGCGCGACACGCCGAAGTTGATGGCGGATGCAATACCGGCAACCAGCGCACCAACGCCGATATTTTCTACAGGCATAGGATTGAGGATGCGCTGGCCAGCCGCGTACAGGATGGTAACTGCGGCCACCAGGATCAGCGCGCCTTCGGCGCCGCTGGAAAAGTACTCGGCCTTGTCGTGGCCATATGAGTGGTTGTCGTCCGCCGGCCGGTCAGCAATAGTGATGGCGGCAAACGCAATCAGCGCCGCTGTCAGGTTGACGCCTGACTCGGCGGCGTCGGAAAGCAGGCCCACGGAGTTGGTGAGAAAATAGGCGCCGAACTTCAGCAGCAGCGTGACGATGCTCGCGCCGACGGATAATAATGCGAACTCGACGGGTGATTGACATCGGGAAGCCTCGTACATGGAAGAGGTGTGACTGGATGTGTGCCAAAAAATAAGACCGATGGCGACCTGTGCATTATACCACAACGGTCATCAGGTGACAGTCACTTTCCGAAAGTGACTGTCACCTTAAGTGAGCTATCTTCGATCAAGCGTATTCGCGGTTACTTGACAAGCGGTAGCTTATTGGGTACACTCTCGTCACCTCCAGAAGAGGCAACACACGTATGTCAAAACCATTCCTGAAGTCCGTCTGCTTCACTTGCTCCTGTCGTTAGCGGGAGCGCTGGCAATGCTTGCCGGCGGCTCTCGCCTCTTCGATGCGCGTGCGGTGAGACGGCCAGGAATGATGTTCGTATCATTGACAACAATTTCATAGCAACAGTGCGCCTTGCGAGGAGCCTTCGTCCACAGCGCCATCTGCTAGGGAACTTGCTGACAGGCTCATTGCACGGTGTATCCACCGGCGGTGAGCTTTTTTGTTTGCAGCGAAAACCAAAACCAGAAAGGCATCTAACAATGACTACCGTGCTTATTCCCGACCCCTCTGCGGCGCCTGACTGCCAATCAGTCCAGAGTGGAGAGTTGACCGGCGACACTGTCGGCGAGGTGCATCGTCAACCTGGACGAACACGCTATCCCGGCATCGGCGAGCGTCTGCTCGACCAAAACGGCGACATCAAGCGCTTCATCAACGTCTTCGTCAACGACGACGAGATCCGCACGCTGCAGGGCGCCGACACGCCGGTGTCGCGCCAGCGACCGCGATCAGCATCGTCCCGGCCATGGCCGGCGGGCGCTGAGGCAGGAGAACCTCATGACCCGACTGAACCGTGACCAGCTGGTGGCCCTGGCCAAGAGCCAGATCATCGAGACCACGCCCCAGGCGCTCAACGAACGCCTGCGCAACGGCGTCAAGCCGCTGGTAGTGGACATCCGCGAGCGCGACGAGTTCGAGCAGGGCCACGTGCCGGGCGCGGTCTTCATCCCGCCGCGGCTTTCTGGAACTGCGCATCGAGCAGTACGCCTTCGACCGCGAGACGCCGATCGTCCTCTACTGCGCCGGCGGCGTGCGCTCGGCGCTGGCGGCGCGCAACCTGAAGGAGATGGGCTACGACCACGTCGAGTCGCTGATCGGCGGCTTCGGCGGCTGGAAAAGCGCCGGCCTGCGCGGTCAAGGTGCCCAAGATGCTGACCGGCGACCAGAAGATCCGCTACAGCCGCCACACCCTGCTGCCCGACGTGGGCGAAGAAGGCCAGCTTGAGCTGCTGGCCGCCAGGGTGCTGCTGATCGGCGCTGGCGGCCTGGGCTCGCCGGCCGCGCTCTATCTGGCTGCCGCGGGCGTCGGCACGCTGGGCATCGTCGATTTCGACGACGTGGACCTGAGCAACCTGCAGCGCCAGATCCTGCACAGCGAAAGCTGGATCGGCAAGCCCAAGGTCGAGTCGGCCGTGGCCCGCCTCAAGGACCTCAACCCCGACGTCGAAGGTCGTGCCCTACCGCGAGCCGATCACCAGCGCCAACGCGCTGGACATCATCCGCGACTACGACATCGTCCTCAACGGCTCGGACAACTTCCCGACCCGCTATCTGGTCAACGACGCCTGCCACTTCCTGCGCAAGCCGCTGGTGGACGGCAGCATCTTCATGTTCGAGGGCCAGGTGACGGTCTATCACCCCGGTGCGCCGGAGGAGGGCATCGTCCAGGGGCCGTGCTATCGCTGCCTCTATCCCGATCCGCCGCCGCCGGGCGAGGTGCCAAGCTGCGCCGAGGCCGGCGTGCTGGGCGTGCTGCCGGGCATCGTCGGCTCGATCCAGGCCGTCGAGGCCATCAAGCTGGTCCTGCGCAAGGGCGATCCGCTGATCGGCCGCCTGCTGATGTTCGACGCCATGGACATGAGCTTCCGCACGCTGAACGTCCGCCGCGACCCGGCCTGCCCGCTGTGCGGTGACCGATCCCACGGTGACCGAGTTGATCGACTACGAGCAGTTCTGCGGCATGCCGGCCGCGAGTGACGATGCGACCGGATCAGAGTTTGCCACGAATTACGCGAATTATCCGAATTTCGCAGAGTCGACCAGGCAAGGATTAGCAAAATTCGCGCAATTCGTGGCAAAGTTCTGTCGCCCGAATGATGAGAGAGTGAGACGAGTATGACTGTTACGATATTTACCCGCAGCAAGAAATGGTCTGGGCGGTGGCGCCGGAGCGAACCAGCAGACCGGTTCGATCCTGGAGCAGATCGGCAACACGCCGTTGCTGGACCTGAGCTGACCTGGTGGGCAGACCGGGCGTGCAGCTTGTTCGCCAAGGCCGAGTGGTTCAACCCCGGCGGTTCGGTTAAGGATCGCGCTGCGCTGCGGATCATCGAGGATGCTGAGCGCAGCGGCCAGCTGACACCCGGTCGGATCACTCATCGACGCCACCAGCGGCAACACCGGCATCGGCTATGCGATGATCGGCGCGGCCAAGGGCTACGCCGTGCACCTGGTGATGCCGGCCAACGTCACCCGTGAGCGCAAGGCGCTGGCACGAGCCTATGGCGCGCACGATCATCGAGAGCGATCCGCTGGAGGGGGCGGATGGCGCGATCCGGCTGGTGCGCGCAGCTGGTGGCTGCCGAACCGCAGCGCTACTTCTATCCCGACCAGTACAACAACGACAGCAACTGGCGCGCCCACTTCGACACCACCGGCCCTGAGATCCTGCGCCAGACCGACGGCCGGGTGACGCACTTCGTGGCCGGCCTGGGCACCACCGGCACCTTTATGGGCGTCGGGCGGCGGCTGAAGGCAGCACGATCCGGCATCCAACTGGTGGCCCTACAGCCGGCCGACGAGCTGCAGGTCATCGAAGGGCTGAAGCACCTGCCGACATCGCTGGTTCCCGGCATCTACGATCCAGCGGCTGGCCGACCGCCACGTTGCCCATCGAGGCTGAGGACGCCTGGGAGATGACCCGCCAAGCTGGCGCAGAGAGTCAGGGCTTGTTCGTCGGCTTCAGCGCCGGCGCGGCGGTCTACGGCGCGCTGCAAGTCGCCCGCGAACTGGACCAGGGCGTCGTCGTCACCGTGCTTGCCCGACGGCGGCGCGAAGTATGTCAGCCTGGGGCTGTTCGACTGAGGAAGGCGGAGGAGGAAACAAGGAAACGAAGGAAAAAAGGGAAAGCCCACCTTTCGGATCACCTGCCACCTTCTCGAACACCTTGTCACCCTGTCATCCTGTTACCCTGTCATCCGGAAAACCCATGCTCTACCACCTGATCTCACGTTCTGACTTCGACAGCAGCCGGCCGATGAGCCGTACGTCGCCGCCAGTCTGGTGGACGAAGGATTCATCCATCTCGAGCGCGACACCGAAACAGGTTGTCGTGGGTGGCTAGCCAATCTGTACGCCGATGTGCCCGACCTGGCGGTGCTGGTGATCGACGAATCGCTGCTGACCGTCGCCGGTGCGCTACGACGAGACGCCCGACGGTGTGTTCCCGCACCTTTACGGCACGTTGGACCGTGACGCCATTGTCGCCATCGAACCGGTGTGGGCGATTGCGGCGTTGGAGCGCTGAGCGGCTGGTCCGGTTGGTAACCAGACCTGACCGGTCCCCGACGCGACCCCTGTGGTCGTCATACGCAATACGAGGTAACCTGTCATGACAAATCAATCTTCCATCGTAGACTACAGCGCCCTGCGGGTCAACCAGGCGTCGATCATCACCCTGCTGGCGCTGGCGTTTCTGTTGAACCAGCCGTGGCTGGTGGTCTTCGTGGCCGCTGTGATGTGGGTCGGCACGTTCGTGCCGCGCGCTGGCCTGTTCAAGCTGTTCTACAAACACCTCCTGAAGCCGCTGCATGTGGTGCGGCCCGCGCCCATGGCTGACGATCCCAATCCACACCTGTTCGCGCAGGGCGTCGGCGCGCTGTTCCTGACGCTGGGCAGCCTGGCGTTGTTGGCCGGGGCGAGCCTGCTTGGCTGGCTGCTGGTCGGCATCGTCGTTGCCCTGGCCGCGGTCAACCTGTTCCTGGGTTTCTGCCTGGGCTGCTTCATCTATTTCCAACTTGCCCGGCGCGGCATTCACGCGGATCTGCCGTGGTGGCGGGCAACGCAAGGAGCGTAGACACGATGCCGGAACGATGGATTGGCCTGCTGATCTTTGCGCTGACCCTGGCGGCAGGGGTGGCGCTGTGGCGGCTTTACGCCGCGCGTCAGGTGCAGCAATTGGGCCAGACGCGACTGCCGGAGCAACTGGCATCACTGGCGCTTCCCGGCCAGCCGGCAGTGCTCTACTTCACCACGGCGACCTGTGCGCAGTGCCGCTTGCAGCAGGCGCCCGCCCTTGCGCAGGTGCAGGCGCGCCGGCAAGACATGAACCTGATCAAGCTGGACGCGGTCGACACCACGAGTTGGCCGACTTTTATCACGTGATGACCGTGCCGACCACCGTGGTGCTCGACCGCCAGGGGCGTCCGGTCGCCGTCAATCACGGCCTGGCGACGCCCGACCGCCTGCTGGCGCAGCTTGAAAAAGCTGAGACGACAGTGACAAAGCGAACTCGAAAGGACATAAACCATGACTAATATCGCCAACAACATCACCGAACTGATCGGCAACACACCCCTGGTGCGGCTCAATCGGCTGGCAGAAGTCGAAGGCGCGCAGGCCGAGATCCTCCTGAAGCTGGAGTTCTTCAACCCGGCCAGCAGCGTCAAGGACCGCATCGGCCTGAGCATGATCGAGGCCGCCGAAGCGGCCGGCAAGCTGGGGCCGGACACGATCATCCTCGAGCCGACCAGCGGCAACACCGGCATCGGGCTGGCCTTCGTCGCCGCGGCCAAGGGCTACCGCTGCGCGCTGGTCATGCCCGACACCATGAGCCTGGAGCGGCGCAAGCTGCTGCGGGCCTACGGCGCCGAGCTGGTGCTGACGCCTGGCGCCGAGGGCATGAAGGGCGCGATCGACCGCGCCGAGGAGATGGCAGCCGCCGACTCCGCGCTACTTCATCCCGCAGCAGTTCGAGAACCCGGCCAATCCGGCGGTCCACCGCCGCACCACCGCCGAGGAAATCTGGCGCGACACCGACGGCAAGGTCGACATCCTTGTGTCCGGCGTCGGCACCGGCGGCACGATCACCGGCGTCGCCGAGGTGCTCAAGGCGCGCAATCCCGACTTCGTCGCGGTCGCAGTGGAGCCGGCCGACTCGCCGGTGCTCTGCGGCGGCCAGCCCGGTCCGCACAAGATCCAGGGCATCGGCGCGGGCTTCGTGCCCGGCGTGCTGAACACCGGGATCATCGACGAGATCATCCAGGTCACCAACGACGATGCGATGGGCACGCGCGCGGCGCGTGGCCGGCACGGAAGGCATCCTGGTCGGCATCTCCTCGGGCGCGGCGATCTGGGCAGCGCTGCAGGTGGCGCGCCGGCCCGAAAACGCCGGCAAGCGGATCGTCGCCATCATTCCCTCGTCGGGCGAACGCTACCTCAGCACGGCGCTCTTTGCCGACATCTGCTGGACGATTGACAACTGCATGAACGTTTCCTGCTGCGGGAGGATCACCTATGTTTCGGAACCTTGCGCGCCGATCTTCAATCCATCTTCGAGCGCGACCCGGCGGCCCGCAGCACGGCTGGAGGTACTGCTGACCTATCCCGGCCTGCACGCCGTCTGGTTCCACCGAGCTGGCGCACTGGCTGTGGAAGCATGACCGCAAGCTGCTTGGGCGCGCTGGGTGTCGCATCTCAACCGCTTTCTGACCGGCATCGAGATCCACCCGGGCGCGACCATCGGCCCCGGGTTCTTCATCGACCACGGCATGGGCGTGGTGATCGGCGAGACGGCCGAGATCGGCGCCAACGTCACGCTCTATCACGGCGTGACGCTGGGCGGCGTGAGCTGGAGAAGGGCAAGCGTCACCCGACCATCGGCGACGGCGTGGTGATCGGCGCGGGCGCCAAGGTGCTGGGGCCGGTGACGGTCGGCGAGCACAGCCGCATCGGCGCCAACTCGGTGGTGGTCAAGGACACGCCGGCCGAGTCGGTGGTGGTCGGTGTGCCCGGGCGCATGCGCCACCGGCGACGGTCTCGCAACAGCCGGCGATCCGGAGCGCGATTTGCAGCACAACCTCATGCCCGACGCCACGGCAGAAGCGCTGCGCGCCTTCGCCGATCGGCTGGTGCAACTGGAGCTGGAGATCGCCGAACTGCGCGACCAGCAGCCGGGCACCAACGGCCATGCAGCGCCGCCGCCCGACGAGTGGATGCCCGACAAATACCTGGGACCGTTCGGCATCTGACGATCAATCGCGATTTCCCTTGCTCAAAGATGCGCGCCATGTTACAATGGCGCAAGAGGAACTCCACATGACGTCACCGAAAATCGACCCAGCTCTGGCCGCAACGCTTCGCAGTCAGCCGCACCAATCTTTTGAGCTGTTGGTGCGGGTTGACCGATGCGGACGACCCGCGGCAGGCGCAGGTCGAGGCGACGGGCGCCGCGGTGCGTCGCCGGTTGACGCTGGTGCCCACCTTTGCTGTCACCTGCGGAGGAGCAACAGCGCTCGAACTGGCAGAGCAATCATGGGTTCAACGGGTCGAAATGGACGGACCGGTCTACGCTGTTGCTGGACGCTGAAAACAGTCCACGTCGTCGTTCATAGTCGATAGAAACCCCGATTTACAGACTTCCCAGGAGGCCTTATGAGCGAAATGTCTTTGTCACCAGTGGCAGCCACGCCCGCCGACCAGCCCGTTCAGGTCATCGTCCGCTACGCCGATGCCGGGGCTATGGCTACCGTCAACGAATTGTCAGCCGGCGAGTTCGGATCTCGAACTGGGCCAGCAGTTTGAGCTGATACCCGCCCAGGTTGTGTTGGGCACGCCGGAAGCATTGATGGCGCTGCAGCAGTCGCCCGCCGTGGTGCAGATCTGGGAAGACCTGCCCGTTCACACCATGCTCGACGTTTCGGTGCCCAAGGTGCGCGCGCCGCAGATGTGGAACCTGGGCTTCGACGGCGACGGGGTCAAGGTCGCCGTCGTCGACACCGGCATCGATCCCGACCATCCCGACTTCGACACCCGTATCCTCGCGGTACGCGACTTCACCAATCCCACCGGCGCCGGGCGGGACGGCCACGGCCACGGCACCCACGTTGCCAGCACGATTCTGGGCAGCGGCGCGGCCTCGGCCGGCCGCTACATCGGCGTCGCGCCTGAGGCCAAGCTGCTGGTGGCCAAGGTGCTGGCCGACAACGGCAGCGGCATGACCAGCAACGTCATGGCCGGCGTTGAGTGGGCCGTGCAGCGGGCGCGCAGGTGATCAACCTGTCGCTCGGTTCATCCACCAGTTGCGACGGCAGCGACGCGCTGTCCACGCTGTGCGACGAGGCGGTCAACCAGGGTGTGGTGGTCTGTGTGGCCGGCGGCAACGCCGGCCCCGACGCGCGCACGGTGGGCTCACCCGGCTGCGCGCACAACGTCATCACCGATCGGCGCGACCGACGACAACGACAACGTCACCAGCTTCTCGTCGCGCGGGCCGACCAGCGATGGCCGCGTCAAGCCGGATGTCTGCTTCCCCGGCAGCCAGATAATCGCCGCGCGTGCGCAGGGCACGTCCATGGGTTCGCCGGTGGATGCGCGATATACGTCGGCGTCGGGTACGAGCATGGCGACGCCGCACGCGGCCGGAGCGGCCGCGCTGCTCCTGCAGGCCCATCCCGGCAGCACGCCTGCGCAGATCAAGCAGCGCCTGATGGAAACGGCCATCAACCTGGGACTGGACGCCAACACCCAGGGCCGTGGGCGCGGGGATATCATCGCAGCCAACGACTGGGCAGCCAGTCCGCCACCGCCACCACCGCCACCGCCCCCGCCGCCGCCACCCCCACCACCGCCGCCTCCTCCGGAGCCAGGCGGGTGTTCGCCCTTCGGCGGCGGTACGTCGGCGCAGGGGACCGGGACGAGTTGCACGCTCTGGATCGTCATTGCCATCCTGGTGCTGTTGTGTATCTGTGTGGTGTGTATGTCATCCGCGTTCTTTGCGCTAGCGCTGGCAAGATAGCCGGACGCACGTTTCAAACCTCTCCCAACACTGAATCAACACGCCGGCACATTTGTGCCGGCGTGTTTGACTCTCCTCTGGTGACAGTGTCTCGCACCAATACCTGTCTGACAGGTTTACAACGCTCGAAGTGCTTGTCACCTCGGTTGACGCAAGTCCGTAAACAAGTCTCTTTCGACACCATCAGGCCACGCAACGGTCGCACGCGCCAGAGCGAATGTCTCCTGGCGAAACCAGGGGTCGTTGAGCACCTCGTCGGGCGTCTCCACGTAGCGGTTGTTGCGGCCAATCTGCGTCGCGTGGCAGAGGATGCCGCGCAGCTTGGCGTCCACGAAATCGCTCACGTCGATCACGGTGGTAATTTGGTGCATCGGTACGCCAACGAAGGGGAATGGCACGCCGTCCATCATCACCGCAGGGCGCTGGCTGTTTTGCCGGCGCGCATCCAGCGATTCTCTGGGAAGAGACCCGGTAGTAGAGCTTCTGTATCTGATGTGGCTCGCACAAGTCAAGATCGGGGAAGCAGTCCGGGTCGGCTGCCAGGTCATAGGCGATTGTTGCCCAGCGATGCACTGCGATGTGGTCGTAATGGCCGTAGATGCCGTCTGGACCGAACGTCACCACGCACGTCCGGCTTGAGCTGGCGAATCAGCCTGACCAGCTTGCCGACCGCCTGGCCCTGATGCACCACGGTGAGCTGGCCATCCAGGTAGTCCAGGAAAATGGGCGGATGTGCGCCGTACTGCTGGCAGGCACAGCGTAGCTCGCGCTCACGAACCAATGGCAGGTTGGCTTTTGTCGCCATGTCAGGTTCGGCAATCTCGCCAGCTTCGCCGCGGGTCGCCGTGACGACGTAAACGTCACATCCCTCGGCCGCGTAGCGCGCCAGCGTGCCGCCCGTGCCGAACGCTTCGTCGTCGGGGTGGGCGAAGACAGCCATTAGTGTGAGGTTGCCGGACGTTGTCATTGCGTGTTTATTCTCCTGCCATGATCTCATCTGCGTAGTGCAGAAGCGTCTCGGCCCGCTCCGCCGGCACACCCTTGACTTCGAAGTAACGCGTCAGCAACTCTTGCGGCGACAGCGTTTCCACCGAGACACCGCCCAGCCGCTGGCGTTCGGCCCGCTCCACATCCTTGTTGATGCCCGCCACGTAGTAGGCACCCTGCAATGCGCGCAGCACCTCGCGTTCGTTGCAGCAGCGTCTCCTGGTCGTCCCGCAGGCGCAGCACCAGCCGCACAACCGCCATGTCGAGATCGCGTCGCTCGATAGCTGCCAGCACCGCTGGCGTCGGGTCACCCTCTTCCTCACGCACGTCCAGCTTGATGGTGACAAAGGGACGGGCAGGGAGTTTGTAGACTGGCACGAACTGCCAGTCGGTCTGTGCCGTCGTTCGATCGTCGCCAGCACCCAGCCCTTGGGCTCGTGCTCCTCGCCGAAGTCGATGCGCTCGATGCTGCCGCTGTAGATCACCGGCGGATGCTGGTCGCGGTTGAGGCTCTGGTGCTTGTGGATGTGGCCCAGCGCGACGTAATCCCAGGTGCGGATCGGCCAGCGCGCTGCGTCGGCACGGCCACGTCGCGCCCGATCATGATGTTGCGTTCGGAACCCTGGCTGGCTTCCTGGACGCTGAAATGGCCGGTCAGCACGGCCGGAACGTCGGGCTGCTAGGCGCGCCTCGGCGGCCATGGCGCGAATGTTCTCGACCAGCGCCGCTTGCAGCAGGCCGGTCGATCTCGGCAATCGACTTGCCGCGGTTGTCCTCCTCGGCCAGCAGGCGGCTTTTCAACGGATAGGGCGCGGTGGCAACCTGCAACGGCTGGCCGCGGCGGCAGGTGATCTGCCACACTTGCTCCCGGTCACCCACGATGATGTTGGGCACGTCCAGGGTGCTGAAGATGCTGATGCTGGTGGCGCGCTGGGCGACCGCCGGCAGGTCGTGATTGCCGACCAGCATGACCACCGGGATGCCGGCGTCGGCCAGTCGCTTCATGCGCCGGGCGAACTCGCGCTGGTAGGTCGGGTTGGGGTCGCGCGTCTTGTAGGCGTCGCCGGCGAAGATCACGACGTCGATCTCGTGGTCCAGCGCGTAGTCTACGGCATCGCTCAGCCGGCGCAGGAAGTCCATAACGCGGCCGTTGATCCCGGTTTGCGGATCAAGACGACCGTAGTTCTCCATGCCGATGTGGATGTCGGCGATGTGCAGCAAGCGGATGGGTGGATGGGTCATGGTGAGTGGGTGATATGGTGATCGCAAACGCCTTCGGCAGTCGCGCTGCGAAGCGGAGTGGACAGGGTGAAACGCGTCAGTCCTGGTCTTCGTCGGATTCGTCGAAGCCGGGGCGAATGAAGGCCCAGGCGGCGGGGAACTCCACTTCGAGGTCGTGGCGCAGCCGTGTCAGCAAGGCCAGGATCGGCAGGGTCATGGTCCGTCGCTCCGGGTAGGCGTTCATCAACGTCGCCCAGGCGCCGGTTGAACGATCGATGGCGATCAGGGCGATCTTGGCGGTGCCGTCGGAGTCTCTGGGCATGTCCGCCCAGAAGTCCGGGTCGCTGCGCTTCGCTCTCCAATCGAGTGCAACGCGCGCTGGATCTTGACGTGAGATGAAGAACAGGTACCAGCGGATCATCTCGACCGCATCCCGACACTCTTCAGCACTGCGTCTCGAAGTCATCGCGACCAGCTCTGGTTCAACCAGCAGCACCGGGCCGCTGGCCAGCCGTTCCTGGCCGTGCTCGAACTCGAACCAGTCGTTGGCCATGTCAATGTAGGCTTTGGCGGCCTGGATCAGCGGGTGTTTCTCGACCCGCTGGCGAATCCGCTCTTCCTCGACCATGATCTCATCCATCTCCCACATCGTCCGGGTCGGCCAGTTCTTGTTCTTCGTCTCGAGGGTCGTCGAACTCTTCAGATCGATTTCCATCGTATCGAGCAGCGCAGCCAGCGCTTCATCCTCCGCGCGTTCTTCGCGGGCCTTCCTCGACCATCTCCTCGAAGTCGCGGCGCATGGCGTAATTCAGGCAACGCTCGGTGAACGCGCAGCGCTCACACCAGCTGTCGCAGTAGTTATAGACGCCGGAGATGTAACGCGGGATCGCCGGCTTTGTGTGACATGTCGTCCAGGTTCAATCGATTCCTCCTGCGCTGTGCACGACCTGGCCGTCGAATACGGTCATGACAGCCTGGCGTGCGGGCAATCTCGGCAGGGCGACACGGCAAAGATGTCGCGGTCCAGCACCACCAGATCGGCCAGCTTGCCGGGCGTGATGCTGCCCAGCCGGTCCGATAAGCCGGCCGCGTAGGCTGGGCCGCTGGTGTAGCCTGCCACCGCTTCCGCTACCGTCAGACGCTGTTCGGGCTGCCAGCCGCCGGCCGGCTGGCCGTTGAGTTGCTGGCGGGCCACCGCGGCGTGAATTCCCTCGAACGGGTTCGGGCTGGCCACGGGACAGTCCGAACCCAGCGCCAGCACCGCGCCGCTGTCCAGCAATGTGCGGAAGGCGTAGGTCCACCGGGCGCGTTCTTCGCCGATGGCCCGCTCCACCAGGCCGATGTCGTCTTCCATGTGGATCGCCTGCACCGAGGCCACCAGGCCTAGCTCGCCCAACCGCCGGAGATCCTCCGGGTGGCTGTGCTGGACGTGCTCGATGCGGTGCGGCGCCAGCGGCTGCGTGCCGGTTGCTGCGCGCGCCCGGGGCAGCACTTCGCTGAAGACATCCAGCAGCTCGCGCACGGCCCGGTCGCCGATGGCGTGGATCGCCACCGAAATGCCGGCCGCGTGCGCCCGTTCCACCTTGTCGGCGATCTCGTCCATCGGCACAATCGGCAGGCCAGCGCCGCCGTCGCGGTACGGTTCCAGCATCCAGGCCGTGCGCGCACCCAGCGAGCCGTCGGAGAACAGCTT
Source organism: uncultured Chloroflexia bacterium (assembly GCA_963707275.1). GTDB lineage: Bacteria > Chloroflexota > Anaerolineae > JAAEKA01 > JAAEKA01 > JACKBK01. The sequence continues at coordinate 241,180 of CAVPPH010000006.1, read as the reverse complement.
GAGACCGCCCACGCGCAGCCGGTCGTCGCCGAAGCCGGTGCGAAGACCGAGGTCGATCGCGCCATCCAGCGCGTCGCCGGCGATGTGGCTCCAGACGCGCAGATTCAGTTCGCCGCGCGCCCAAAGTCGCTGCCAGGTCGCCCACGCGGTCTGGCCTTCGACGATGCCGGTGGAGCGAAAGTCGTGGATGCCGGTCAGCCCCAACCGGTGGGCTTCGGCGATCGCGCTGCGCATTGCCGCGTCGACGTCTTCTTCGCCGGCATGGGGAATCACCGCATCGACCAGCTTCATGGCCTCGTCGCGCAGCACGCCGGTAGGCTGGCCGGCCGCGTCACGGTCGATGACACCGGCCGGCGGGTCAGGTGTCGCGGCGGAAATGCCTGCCAGCCGCAGCACGGCCGAGTTGGCAACGGCCAGATGCAGATCGCTGCGCACCAGGTATACAGGCAAGTCCGCGGCAACGACATCCAGATCGTGGCGGGTCGGGAAGCGACGTTCGGGCCAGTTGGTCTCGTTCCAGCCCTGGCCGCGGATCCATCGTCCTAATGGCGTGGTCTGCGCCACGGCCGCCACCGAATCGACTACGGCTGCCAGTGAGGGCAGGCCGGCCAGCCGCAGCCGCTGCCGGCCCATGGCCCAGCCGCGGAAGTGGAAGTGCGCGTCGGTGAGGCCGGGCAGGACGCGCCGGCTCCCGAGGTCGATCAGCCGCGTGCGACTGGTGCGCAACGCGCGGATGCCGTCGTCGCTGCCGACGGCCAGAAATCGTCCGTCGCGAATCGCCAGCGCAGTCGCGGCAGGTGTCGCGGGGTCCTGGGTCCAGAGTTGACCGTTGAAGAGAATGAGATCGGGCATGGGTTTTTCGGTGGTAATTGCTTGCAGGACTGACGTTCGTTGTCGTGCGCCAGAGATGGGCCTAACGCGTCAGTTACTTTGCCGTAAGAGCAGGACTGTCAGTCCTCGGTTTGCTGAAGGTGGGCGTGGTTCGACAGCCACGATTATAGGCCAACGATCGGGGCAGGTCAAACAACGCCCGCGCCGCCCGACATTGCCGCGCGATTCTGTCCAATACCGGCCTGAATGCTATAATCTCTCGGTACCAGTCGCTATCCGCTGTGTCCGCTTTTCAGACTGTTTGCAGAAAGACGTTGCGATCATGAACCCGTTTCACTGGGCCTTCGACAAGCTGTATCCCGCGATCCGTTTCACCTACGAGAAGCTTCTGGGGCACGTCTGGTTCAGCCAGATCACGCCCGCGCCGGAAACTGATGTGTCGGAGGGGCTGTGGCTGGGCGGTGCGCCGGATTACGACCGCGATTATCAGTTCCTGCTTCAGAACGGCATCAACGCCGTGGTCAACATCCGCGCCGAGCGCGAAGATGACCTCGAATTCTATGCCAAGAACGACATCAGCTACATCCAACTCAAGGCGCTGGACGTGACGGTGCCGTCGGCGGCGTTGATCGACCAGGGCGTGGACTGGATGGTGCAGCAGGTTGGCGCGGGGCGTACCGTGCTGGTGCACTGCGCCAAGGGCCGCGGCCGGTCAGCCACGATTCTGGCGGCGTACCTGATGAAGCTGCACGGCATGACGTTCAGCGAGGCCGAAGCGCTGCTCTCGGCGCGCCGCCCGTTGGTCAAACTGGAGCCTCGCCATCAGGCTGTGCTGGAGGCATGGCAGGCAGCCAGCAGCCCGGCCGCGGCTGCCGTTCAACCGTAGCTGTCGACCGAGTTTCACTGAAAACGAGGCAGATCATGATCAGTCAGTCGCAGTACGAAGCGTCGATCGCCAAGACATTCGCCAGTGGCAGCAGCCTGGACTATCCGAGAAAGCCCCAGGATCGCATAGTCTTTCTGGGCGGCCTGAGCATTTCCCTGATGCAGCGCGAGTCGTACAGCGAGCCGGAGTTGAACGAAGCCATCGCCGGCTGGCTGCAGTCGTTCGACGCCGCGACGATGCTGGACCACGTCACGCTGCGGCGCTATCTGGTTGACATCGGGTACCTGCGGCGCGATGGTGCTGGTCTTCGCTACAGTGTCGCCGTCCCTGCACTGGCCGCTGATTTTGAGGAGCCGGTGCTGGCGCTGGACGCACATGAGATCGTTCGTCGGGCACGGGAGGACCGCGAAGCCCGCAAGCAGGCATACCGCAGTTCGTGAGTTGGGTGTCTAGTCGAACCCCTCGAAGTCCGCACTGCCGCGCATACGCTCGACGTTGCTGGCCAGCCGCTGCGGCAGGTCCTCCTCGTCGTGGTAGCCCATGGCCTTGTAGAACTCCAGATCGTAGGCGCGCGTCTGCACCACCACCGGCATCGGCACGGCGTGGCCCAGGATCAGCGCCTGCTGGCGCGTGTCCAGCCGGGCCAGCACCTCCTTCAACCCCTCCGATCCGCTGACGCCCATCAGCACCGCGCGGATGTCGTTCTCCTCGTCCAGCAACGCCGTCACCCGGGTGCCGATCTGGCTCATGACTTCCGGGTCGATCTTGCTGGGCCGCTGATCGACGATGAACAGCGTGACGTTGTACTTGCGCAGCTCGCGGGCGATGGTGCCGAAGATGGTGTTGCTGGCGATGGCCGGGTCGAGGAACTTGTGCGCCTCCTCGATGGTGATGACCAGCGGCGTCGGTTCCTCGGCCTGGTTGCCGAAAGCGCGCTCCTTTTTCTCCACATACTTCTGATGCAGCCGGCGGGTCAGGAAGTTGGCGACGAAGATATAGGCGTCCAGCATGTTGCCGTAACGCCCGAACTCCAGCACGACGCTGGTGCCGGCGTCGAGGTACTTGAAGATCCGGTCGACCGCATCGTCGTGCGCTTTGGCCTGAGAGGAAGCCATAACGGTCGGAAGCGCTCGAAGCGGCGGCGCAACGCGGCCAGCGTCTGATAGGTCTGGCCGAGTGCTGTCGGCCAGCGCCTTCAGCCCGTTGGCAGGGCCGTCGCTCTCGTCATCGGGATCGCCCCAGCTATCGATCCAGTCGTCGTCCAGGAAGTTCGCCAGCCAGCTTTTGCCCAGCCGCCGGTGCAGCGCATAGATCGCGCCGATCTGCGGCTCGCTCAGGTTGAAAATGCCCTGCAACATCTCCAGGTCGTCCGGTTCGATCTGATCGTAGCCGATGACCACCGTGAAGTCAGGATTGGAGCCGCGCCGCCGGCTGGATTCGTCGTCCAGCGTGAAGATGCTGACCTGACCGCCGGGGAAGATCTGCTTGAGACCCTTGACACGCTTGGTAGCGCCCTCGCTGCTGCCCTCCCAGCCATACTCGTTGTGCATGTCGAAGATCAGGTTGACGGCGACCTTCTCGCGGATGATGCCGGCCAGCAACAGTCGGCTAAGGAAGGTCTTGCCGGTGCCACTCTTGCCGAAGACGCCTGAAGAACGCTCGACGAACCGCTTCAGGTCGAGGGTGATCTTGACGTCCTCCATGTCCAGCGGGTTGCCGACGTGGAAGAAGTGGGTGTCGCGCGCCTTGTCATAGCCCTCCTCGCCGAAGACCTCGCTGACCTCCTCCTGGCTGGCCTGGCGCACCTCGCTGAAATGGGCCGGGCACCGTCTTGACCGGCTTGGGCTCGGCCGTCTCTCCAGCGCCAGCATCGGGCTGAGGTGGACGACGCCGAAGGTGCTGATGCCGACATGCACCTCGCGCAGGAATGGGTCGCTCAGGTCAGGCGGGTTGAGCAGCAGATCGTCGCTGGCCGTGCCAAGCTGGACATCGGTGATCATGCTGAAGAAGCGCTTTTGCTGGCCGCGGATCACCACGTAGCTGCCGACTGCCAGCTCCTCTGTGGTCACGCGCCGGTCGAGCCGCACTTCCAGGCCGCGCGACAGCGACCCGGAGATGACCACCCCCAGACGTTGGGTAACCGGCAACGGGGACAAGACCGCTTTCCGACGCTGGCGCTGGGCAGCGCATCGAACTCGGCGTCAAAATCAGTCGTTGAGCTATTTTGGTTGGTCACTTCGTACTCCCTCATCGCATCCGCTGCAAAATGCTGTCCAGTCGCATCGGGTCGCGACCCAGCAGTCGGGCCAGCTCCTGGCCGGCGCGCACCAGGTAGGCGTTGGCCAGGTCGGCGCTGCCTTGCACGGCGGCGATCTGGCGCAGCGCGGCCGCCAGCAGTTCGTCACCGGGTGCTTCAACAGCGTTCAGCACGGTGCGCATGAAGGTCAACTGTTGGCCGAACTGGCGCACTTCGTCGTCGGACGAAACCGTGACCCAGCTCAGCGTGGTTGGCGGCTGCGGCGGCAGAACGTGGAAGATACGCCCGTCGCGCCCGCGCCCGCCAACTACCAGAACCACTACCTCGACCGGAACCTGGCGGCGCTGGCGCTGATCCTCCACGTATTCCTCGGTCAGGTCGCCGGCCGCGATCAGTTGGCGCACGAAGGGGTCGTCGTCCACCCGCACGTCGTGGATCAGGCCGTAGATGGCCGACCCGTCGCTGCGTTCAGCCTGCACCAGGGAGCCGAAAACCGGCAGATCCGCCTCCAGCGTCCGGCAACCGGCGGTAAAGCTGGCTGTGCTGGCACGCAGGATGCGTCCCAGGACGCGCGCTTCTGGTACGTTTTCCATAGTTGTCACCTTCCACCCACTACCCGTTTGGTCGTCGCCTTGGGCGACTCTTCGACCCGCATCTCCAGCCGCATCATTCCGGTGCGCAGCATCTGTTCCAGTGTGTCCTTTTCCTGTCTGGTAACCAGCGCCAACTCGTGCGCTCGCGTCAGAAGATAAGGATACTCCAGCAAGCGACAGTCGGACCAGACCGCTGTCAAGGGCTGCTTCCAGCCGCGCCGGATCGGTCGGCAATCCACACCGGCGTCTCGATGCGCACCATGCGCGTCCGCTTTTCGCCCGGTTCGGTCGCGACGTTCATGTAACAGAAATAAATTCGATGTCCTGCGTTGTCGAAGTTAGCGTTGATCTCGGAGGTCGCTGCGAAGAGGGCGGTGCGCTGGCCGGGCAGCAGGTCCTGAAACAGTCCGGCGTCGCTGAGGCTCTTGAACGCCCCTCTGGCGCAGCGTTTCTTTGGTGATTGCGTCGAAGGGCAGCCCTGCCAAATGTAATAACCGCAACACGTTGGCGCTGCGCGGCCGGTCGACGTAGCCCAGCGGCACCGCATAGCTGGCGCGCATGTCGTCCAGCGGAGCGGTGAACTGCTTGACGTGCTGTGTTTGCTCCCGGTCGGTCAGGCGTTGCGGCATCCACGGCAGCAGCGGCCCATCGGCCAGCGCCACCACCACGCGATCCATGTCACCGCTCAGCTTCTCGCGCTCGCTGCGGGCCAGCGCGGCCAGCGCCTCGACCTCGCGCAGGTCACGACGCAGGTTCACTTCGTCCGCGTCGACGCGGTCCTGGTCCTGTTCTTCGAGCGGGTCATCCTCAGCCATGCGCAAGATTGGCTCGGTGGCGACCAGCGGCGCTTCGCCGCTGCCCTGACGCAGCACGATCGTGCCAATGTTGGTCAGGTAGTAGAGAGCGATCGCGTGCGTGTCGGGGTAGATCTGCGATCCGTCACTGGCCACCAGCGTGGCTGGCGGGCCGTCCTGTGGCGTCTGGAAGCGTTCGTTGAGGTCGTCACCCAGCGGGTCCGCGCCGCGCCAGCTTTCATCGACCTCGCCGGCTCGTTCGATCTTCGCGCGTAGTTCATCGGTAACCTGCGCGTGCTTCAGCAGCAGTTCGCGGGCAGCTTCGGTGGCCTTGCGTTGCCGGTCACGCTGGCCCGCCAGCGCTTCGGCCATGCCGTCCACCTGCTTTGTCAGTTTGTTTAGTTCCAGCATCGGTCGTCGCCTCTCGAACAAACATTCGGGTGCATTATACTTCAGGGGCGAACTCGTACCAAACACCGTTGCTCTGTGGAAGGGACAGTCACATTTCGTGCGAATGTGGCCCATGACAAGCGGCTAAAGTGACTGTCACCCGCCCGGTCGCGCAGCCGCGCGCCGCTTTCATTATATTGCCATGAAAACACGGTTGACAAAACGCGCGGGCTGGCGTACAATCGACGCAACTCTGTCCAACTAGGCCCAGTGTTTCCGTTTCTGGACCGCGCTCTACGGGCATCCGGCGGATGGTTTACCCCGGGAAAGGGGCTTGTCATGGCTCGTTTGCACACCACAGTTGAAAGCCTCTCCGTCATCGACGGCGTTCGGCAGCCGCGCACGATGAACGTGCGCGTGGTCGAACCGTTGCCTGCCACCGCGCAGGCAGTCGCCAAAGGCAACCTCTACGTTCTGATGGAACTCGGCGGGGAGGCTCAGCCGACCCCGGCGCTCTTCCGTTTGTTGTTGAACACGGTTCAGGGCGTTTACTACGACTCGGCCGGGGGAATCACCGGCGGCATCACCGAGGCGATTCTGGCGGCGCATCAGGCGCTGGCGCAACACAACGCCGTTCATCCCAACGAGGCGCAGCTTGGCGGCGTCAGTTGCGCGGTTCTGCGCGGCGAGGAACTCTATCTTGGAATCGGCGGGCCGGCGGTGGTTCTCGTACACACTGCCAATCGGGTTGACCAGTTCCCGTCCGAGTTGGGCGAGAACGTGATCCCGTTGGGCGACCATGAAGCGCCAGCCATCGAACTGTTCCGCACCAGCATTGACCGCACTGGCGTCATCATCCAGCTTTCCAGCGAATGGTTGGCGCGTGTCCCGGCGCCTAAGCTGGCTACGGCTGCCCTGGCGCCGGATACTGCGTCAGCCGCGGAATACCTGGAAGCGCTGGCGCCCTCGCGCTCGGTGCTCAGCGCGCTACTGATCTCCATCGCGCCGGCCACGCCTGAGCAATTGGCTGCTGCCGCGGCTGCGGCAAGCGCGGCGGCTGGTTATCTCCCCGAGACCGCCCCCAAGCCTGCCGAGCCGCCGGCTGAGAATACAGACGTCGGCGCAGCCGTTGACGATCAAGACGAAGCGGATGCGGTTGAATCTGCGGCGGACGAAGACGCCAGCGACGCTGACGACATCCCTGTTGCTGCGGTGGTTGCAACTGCCCCTGCCGCAGCAGCTGCCTCCGATGACACCACAGCAGAAGAACCAGCCGGCCGTCGTCGTTGGCCGTGGTTGCTGGCCCTGCTAATTCCGGTTCTGATCGTTGCCGCCATCGCCATCGCCCTGTGGATGGACCAGCAGCGCACGCTGGCCGAGTTCGAAACGCAACTACAGGGCGCACAGGCGGCCTATGCTGCAGCCAGCGCTGACGGGGTGCCTGAGGACACCGCGCGCACACAACTGGCTGACGCCAAGGACCGCGCCAATGCCGCGCTTGCGCTGGTGCCCAGTGACGAAGCAGCGGCCGGTCTGCTGACTGAGATTCAGTCCAAGCTCGACGAAGTCAATCACATCATTCCACTCTACAAGCTGGTGACGCTGCAGCCGCTGGGCGGTGAAGGCAGCCAGCCGGCCGGTTTGGTGGTTGAAGGGCCGCGTGTTTCAATTCTTGACCAGGGTCAGGATCGCGTGACGCGTTACGGTCTGGATGAAATCAGCGGCTTGATTCCCGAAGCGTCGGGTGGCGTGCTGGCCGAACGAGGTCAGATCTTACCTGACGGCCAGATCGTTGGCGAACTGCTTGACATTGCCTGGGCAGAGACCGGCGGCGACCGGCGTACCAGCAACCTGCTGATCCTCGACAGCAATCGTAACTTGCTTCAGGTTGACAGCGCCACCGGATTGGAGTCGCTAGCAGTCGCCAACCGCGATCAGTGGCAGAACCCGACCGTCATCGCCAGCTACAACGGCAACTTCTATCTGGTGGATGCTGGCCAGGGACGTATTCTGCGCTATCGGCCAACGGCTGATGGGTACAGCAATCCACCTGATAACTACTTCGAGGGTGACGCGACACTGGACCTGACGGGCGTCATCGACATGGCGATCGACGGTAACATCTGGCTGCTATACCGTGACGGCACGGTTCAGACCTTCCTCGAAGGCAAGCAGGCGCCGTTTGTCCTGCAACCGCCGCCTGACAGCCCGATCTCCAACCCCCAGGCGCTGTACGTCGGTTCCGACGCTGGTACGTCAGACTCGCTCTTCATCACCGATGCCGGCGGCGCACGCATTCTGGAATACGACAAGGAAGGCAACTACCTGCGCCAGTATCGTCCGGTCGACCAGGCAGATCTGGAGAAGTTGCGCAAGATGACGGACGTGGAGGTCGATGAGATCGACGGCACATTCTACATCCTGACCAGCGACGCCCTGTACAGCACCGACATCCCGCAGCCTTCGTAGGTTGCAGTCCAGCCTTCGGAAGTCGCCGGATCAAGCTGCTTTCGCGTAGCGCGCCAGGCGTTTGGGGCGTAACGCACAAATCGCCTGGGATTTGCCATCGCCTTGCCGCTGTGTTAGAATCCGCGGCATGCAAAACAAAGATACAGAAAAGCGCGCAGCGGCCAGCCAGCCGCAATCTCGTAACACGCGCTCGCTTCGCTCAGCATTTCTGCTGGGCATTCTTCTTGTTACCTTCCTCGTAGCTGTCGGTTCGGCATCGGTGGCTGTCTATCAGTGGGCGCGCAGAACCGCCCAGGCAGCACCGCAAGCTCCAGAGATAGCCCCGGCCAATGTTGTGCTTTCGACCGGCGCGGCCGATCAGTCAGCCCTGGCGGTGGACATCGTTCCGTTGGCTCAGCCGCTGGCCGATGCACAGCCGGCACCGGTCACTGAGGAGCAGAAGGTGGCCCCGGTCGACGGCAAGACGCCGGAGCGCATCACCATCCTTTTGTTGGGCGACGATCAGCGTCCTGACGATCCCAGCCCGCCGCGCACTGATACCATGATCGTCCTGACCGTCGAACCTGAGTCGGGCAACGTGGGCATGGTCTCTGTGCCGCGCGACATGTTTGTGTCGATCCCTGGCTTCGACTATAGCGCCAAGATCACCACTGCCTACCCCATCGGCGAGAGCAGCAAGTATCCCGGCGGCGGCGGCGCTCTGGCCAAGAAGACCGTCAGCGAGCTGATCGGTTACCCTATCGACTACTACGTGAAAATCAACTTCGATGGCTTCGTCAAGATCGTCGATCTGATCGATGGCATCGATGTCGTGGTTCCTAGAACCATTCACGACGAAGAATACCCGACCATCGATTACGGCATCGAGACGTTTCATGTCGAGGCTGGTCCGCAGCATCTGGATGGTGAGACGGCGCTCAAGTACGCGCGCACCCGCCACGCCGACGATGATTTCCAGCGCGCTAAGCGGCAACAGCAGGTTCTGCTGGCAGTCAAGGACAAGCTGGTCGAAAACAAGCTGAACACGACGCTGCATTTGCTTGATCTGGTGCGTTTGATGGGCGACACGGTCGAGCACGACATCCCGACAATGGAGTTGCCTGGCATGTTATCGCTGGCCAGCAAGATGCAGATCGGCGACATCAATCAGTTGGTGCTGGACACCCGTTACGCACAAATCGTCACCCATGACACGCTGGGTTGGATACTGGTGCCCAATCGAGCCAAGATTTGCCCAGCGATGGACGCCTTTTTTGCTGGTGAGCCGACCGTGGCAGAAATCAACGTCGAAGCGCTGGCGCAGCAACAGGCTCGCCAGGAAGCTGAGCTGGCGCGCCAGCAAGTGCGCAACGACTTCCAGTCGCAGGCCGAAACTCAGCGGCGCCAGCTTGCTGACGAGGGCGCCCGGCTGGTCGTGCGCAACGGCACCAGCAATCCGGTCTTGGCTGCTCAGGCCGCCGACTGGCTGACCCGCGAGGGGTTCAACGTCGTTAGCTATGGACAGGCCGACCGAACCGACTATCCGCGGACGGTGCTAGTCGAATACAGCGACCGGCCGGTGACGATCGAGAGCCTGCGCACCATGTTTGCCATTGCCGCAGACAACGTGCAGCTCTCTGCCGGGCAGGAATCTGAGAGCGATCTGGAACTGATCATCGGCAGTGACTTCTACTTGTTGGTATCGAACTAGCACCCTTTTACTTCTCACGCTCCGGCGTATCAGGCTATTGCCCTAAGCTACTGTCGTGTACACCAGAATTCTCGTACCGTTGGACGGCTCGCGATTTGCTGAACAGGCGCTGCCTCACGCTATGAACATCGCAGCAGCCGGCGCGGTTGAGATTCACCTGTTGTCGGTCGCGCCGCTGCTTGACGACCAGGCACATTCGGTCGTGGATATGTATCCCGTGTACGTCTACCGCGACTACATGGTGGATCACGCCAGCGAGAGTGAACGGATCAAGCTGGGGCTGCAGGATTATCTCGACCAGGTATCGCGGCGTATCAATGCCGCTGGCCACGAAGTCGTCAGCGCGATCCGCCTGGGCCAGCCCGCCGAGGAGATCATCTCCTATGCTGGCGAAAACGACTGCGAGTTGATCGTCATGTCAACCCATGGCCGGTCAGGCATCGGCCGCTGGGTCTACGGCAGCGTCGCCGACAAGGTGCTGCGCGGCTCAACGACACCGGTATTGCTGGTGCGTGTTCAGGAACAGACTGAATAATCTCCCGTTCTAATTTGACCCAAGGAGGTGTCCTATGTCGAGATCGGTAATCATTTGGACCGCTGGAGGCTTCATTTTTGGCCTGTTATTAGGAGCCCTGATCGGCAATACGGTGGGTGAAGGCACCATGTTCGGCTGGATGGTCATTACTGCCATCGGCGGCACCCTCTTTTTCGGCTTGTGGGGATATGCCAACGAGCAGAATCGCAATGTCCGGCACGCTGGCGACAAACCGAAAAAGAACAGCGGCGCATAACCTTCTTTGATGTCCCATGACACAATCTACTAGATCTCTGCCTGTTGCCGGGAGCGAGACGGGTCTGGAGATTCTGAAGGGTTTTGCGCGCGAACGTTCCCTGCTGGTCGCGTTGCGGCTGATGAATGAACACGTCGGCACTGCGTTTCAGATCACCCTGCCGCGCTTCCAGCCGGCTGTTTTCATTGGGCCAGAGTCCAATCGCCAGATATTGGTCAGCGAACGTAAGGACTTCATGTGGCGGCCGGAGGGCGATCCCGTTTGCAAGCTGCTGCGGCAGGGCGTCCTCGTCACCGATGGCGAATTCCACGACGAACTGCGCGCCTGGATGGATCCGCCCTTGCAGCGGCGCAATGTAATTCCGCACATCCCCGCTTTCTGGCGCTATACGGACGACATCACCCGTGCCTGGCAGGATGGCCAGCAGGTTGATATGCTGGTCGAGATGCGCAAGGTCGCACTGCTGATCCTGATGGGCACGCTGTTTGAGATCGAGTTCCTGCCGGAGCTTGACCGGCTGTGGCAGCCCATTCTGGACCTCTTGGAGTACATCTCACCCGGTTTGTGGATCTTCTGGGCCGACATGCCGCGTCCCAAGTATCGCCATGCGATCAAGGCCGTCGATGAGTACCTGTATGGCATCATCCGCCAGCGCCGGCAGGAAATCGAGCAGTTCGGCCTTGAGCCATCCACCGGCGACCTGTTGGGCCAGCTTGTGGCTCATGCCGGCATGGACGACCACCTGATCCGCGACCAGTTGCTGACGATGCTCATCGCCGGCCACGACACCAGCACCGCACTGCTTTCCTGGGTCTTCTACCTGCTGGGATCGCACCCGGAAGCGATGGCGCAGGTGCGCGCCGAGGTCGAACTCGGTGCTTTCCAGCCGCGATGAGCCGCCCAGCCAGGACGAGATCAGCCACCTGGCGTACACCGACCAGGTCATCAAAGAGGCGTTGCGGCTCTATCCGCCCATCCACGTCGGCAACCGCCGCGCCGACACCGATGTCACGGTGCAGGGCTACGACGTGCCGGAAGGCACGCGGGTGATGTATTCCATCTACCTCTCGCACCGTGATAAGAACCACTGGGAGAACCCCACCGAGTTCTGTCCGGCGCGCTTTGACCGCAACAGCGAGGACAAGCAGCCTCCCTTTACGTATGTTCCCTTTGGCGGCGGCCCGCGCAACTGCATCGGCGCGGCCTTTGCACAGATCGAGGCCAAGGTGGTCATCTCGCGCCTCCTCCAGACCTTCGACTTCGAGCTGCTCAACGGCGACGAAATCAAGCCACACATGGGCGCTACCCTGGAACCCAGGCCGGGCGTCACCATGCGCGTCACGCGGAGAGTTCTGAGCTGTGCCCAGCCTGCATGACTTGCGGCGCAACGCGACGCTGACCTTTGCCGCGCCGCCGCTGGCTCTTTGGGCCGACGGGCAATACCGGGCCCTGCCCCGGCTGGATCCCTTTTCGCCCGACGCCCTGCTACCCTCGCTTTCGATCATTATCCCGGCCCGCGATGAGCAGGCCAATTTGCTGCGTCTCCTGCCGTCACTCCAGCGGCTGCGCTATCCCGGCGAGTTGGAGATCATCGTCGCGGACGATGGGTCCAGCGATCTGACCGCACAGGTTGCGCGCGCCTATGGCGCGAAAGTGTTGCCGATCAAGCGCTTGCCGGCCGGCTGGTATGGCAAACCGCACGGATGCCACGCTGCGGCGCATGTCGCCACCGGCGACTGGCTGCTGATTATTGACGCTGACACGGACATCGACCCGTGTGGCCCGGCCCGCGCGGTCGCCCACGCGGAGCGTTGCGGGCTGGACGCGCTGACTGTTTTTCTACATCAGCAGTGCCGCGGCGCAGTCGATCAGTTGGCGCTGGCTGCTGCCCATGCCGGGCTGTTTGCTACGATCCATCCAACGAAGAACCTGCTCAACGGCCAGTTCATGCTGTTTCGCCGCGAGACCTATTTCAACAGCGGCGGCTTTGCGGCGGTGCGCGACCACATGTTTGAGGATCTGGCCATGGGGCGCCACCTGACCAGTCTGGGTTATGATGTGCGCGCTTTTTATGGCGAAGACATCGGCAGCGTGCGTATGTACGACAGCACGCTAGCGCTTTGGCGTGGAATGGGGCGGCTGGGCACGGAGACGTTTCGCTGGACCAGGTGGCGTTCTTTCCCGACAGTCGTCCTGGTGACGGCACTGATGTCTCCGCTGATCACGCTGATCGGCGTGTTGCTGGGACAGCTCGATCGGCGCTGGTTATCTGCCACCTGGATGGCAGCAACCATTGCCGGGTTGCCCTGGCTCCAGCGCTTCGGCAACCCGGCCCTTGCGCCGGCTATCCCCTTGGGCGCATTGTTCGTACAACTCGCGGCTGTCTGGGGCCTCGCCATCAAGCTGTTTGGCCGTGGCCATGTGTGGAAAGGCCGGCGGGTGTGACCTACTTCGGTTTCCTCCTCCGCTTTCTTGGCATCCCCATCGTCATCCTGGGAATCGTCACCTGGCTGGATTACCGCCGCGGCAAGCCGATCCCAGTCAATTTCCGCGCCTGGCCGGTTTGGGCGGCGATTTTGCTGCATGTGATGGTCGCCGTTGTCTACACCACGCCCTGGGATAACTATCTGGTGGCAACCGGTGTCTGGTACTACGATCCGAAGCTGGTCACTGGAATCGTCCTGGGCTGGGTGCCCATCGAGGAGTATACCTTCTTCGTGGTGCAGACCATCATGGCCGGCCTGTGGATCGTATTCTTGATGCGGCGGTTGCCGGTCGATCCTGATCCTCCAGCGTTGCAGCGCAACTGGCGCATCTACCCAGTGGTGGTTCTGGGGTTTATCTGGGCCGGCAGCGTAGTCTTGCTGGCCTCAGGCTGGCCGCCGGGCACCTATCTTGGGCTTGAACTGGTCTGGGCGTTGCCGCCGATCATGCTCCAGTTCGTCTTTGGCGGCGACATTTTGCGCCGCTATGGTCGGCTGGTGCTGCTCTCCATCGTCTCGCTTACCCTCTATCTCAGCCTGGCCGACTTTCTCGCGATCGGATCAGGCACGTGGGAGATCAACCCGGCGCGCTCGCTGCACTGGCTGATCGGCGGCGTGCTGCCCTTCGAGGAGATCGTCTTTTTCCTGCTGACCAACACGCTGGTCACCCTGGGACTGGTGCTCGTCCTGGCACAGGAAAGCCACCAGCGTTTCCATCACATCATCCAATGGTTCAAAGACCAGCGCCGGGCGCGGGCAGGTAAGAGGGCATGACCCCGCTGGTCACTGACCTGCTGTGGATAGCGTTCGCTTTCCTGTGCGGGTCGCTGCCCCTGTCTTACTGGATCGGCAAGCTGTTTCTGCACACCGATATCCGACAGTATGGCGATGGCAACCCCGGCGCGGCCAACGTGTTCGCGGCCGGCGGAAGGGCGCTGGGGTTCGCAGCGATCCTGGCGGACGGCTTCAAGGGGCTGATCCCCGTGGCGCTGGCCAACTTTCAGGGCGGCGTCGAGGGCTGGGCGCTGGTGGCAACCAGTCTGGCTCCGATCGTGGGACACGCCTATTCCCCGTTTCTTGGCTTCAACGGCGGTAAGGCGCTGGCGGTCAGCTTCGGCATCTGGACGGGCCTGACCTCGTGGCAAGGGCCGATCGTGCTGGGGATCGCATTCACCGTCTGGCTGCTGGTGTTGAAGGTCGAAGGGTGGGCAATCGTGGCAGGAATGCTGACGCTGCTGGCCTACCTGCTGCTGACTGCTGCTCCCTGGACATGGTTTGCCGTCTGGATTGGCAACTTCCTGATCTTCATACTTCGCCACAAAGCTGATTTCCGCCGCCGGCCCGATTTGCGAGCGGGAATTCTCGGCCGGCTTCTGCCTGGCAAATGACGCTTGGCGGTGACAGTCACTTTCTGAAAGTGACTGTCACCTATCCATGTGGCGCGCTAACTCCAGCGCATGATCATCGTCAACAAGTCACCATCTTCACAGACGACCTCGAACCCGAAGCGCCGATACAATTCCATGGCCTGATTGTCGCGTTGCACGCTCAAGCTTACACCCGTGAAGTTGGCGCGGGCGGCTTCCAGCAGGCGAGTCAGCAACTGGCCTCCAATCCCCTGGCCGCGGTACTCAGGCAGCACGGCAATCGACAGCTCCGGGGTCGCGTTGTCAACAAAACCATATCCCTGATCGTCAGCAGGCCAAAGGCGCAGCCAGGCCGCGCCGACCGCCTGATCCGCCGCTTCCGCGACCACACCCACATCGCCAGACCGGCCCCAGCCTGCGCCGTAGCGCCTGATACCCGGTTCAAGGAGGATATCCCGCGAAAACGGCGGCTGGCCGGCCGCCACGTACAGCCCATGGTACAGCATGTTCCACAAAAACGGCTCGTCGGCCGTGGTTAGCAGTCTGATGGAGAGAGTCATCGATTGGCATTATAGCCTGTCGTGCCGTCTGCACTGGAATCCGTGTTCCCGTGCTGAGCCTTGCTTTGACCCGTCCTCTCTTCTATGCTATCATCCTCAAGCTGGGCGCGAAGCTGTGCCCGCGGAGAAAGGCATGACGAGACAAACCCGGGCAGCGGCCATGAAGCCGCTGTTGCTTATTGTAATGACGGCGCTCCTGCTGGCCGGCTGTGGCGGCAGCCAGGGGCTTGCGCCGGTATCTGGCCAGCCGCTGGCCACGCGCGCGAAGGTACCAGTCCTCTTTCACGACGCGGCCGAAACGACTTTCTTGCAGCCGGCCGATCCGCTGCCCGAAGGTCCGGCGGCCAACCTGCGCGGCCTGTACGGGCGCAGCGGCGCGGGCGATACCTCCCTGGCCCTGTGCCGGCTGGAGGGCGGCCAGCTTCTCTGCCGGCAATACGCCACGACGGGTCTGGACGTTGCCAGTCCGCTGCTGGTAGAGGCGTCAGGCGAAGTGAGCGGTTCCACGTTTTCGGTCGGCAACTGGCAGCCGCTGGATTGGGACGAAGCTGAGCAGCGCGCGGTTGCGCAGGCGGAACTGGAGACCAGAGCGGCTGAACTGGCCGCCTACCAGTGGGAGGCCATCGCCCGGCCCGACTATGCCAACTCCACCAAGTGGTTCAAGGGCGACGAAGAGCGTTTCAAAGCACTGCCGCTGGAGTTGTATACCTATGATATGGCCGGCAAGCGAATCATCTGGCGGGCGCAGGGCTGGGAGTTCCCGCAGCAAGAACATCTCGTTCACCGCTACCCTGTCATATACATCGTCACCGACCCGGCCGGCAAAAAACCGCCCGAGATTTACGTGACCATCGAGGGCTACGTCGAAGAGTGACGTTTTCAGTTCGTAGTAGCGGCTAATTATGCTGTAGACAAAGTACACTTGTGTCATTGCGAGCCGCGGCCGCGAAGCAACACCTGCACTGCGCGCAGGCGCAAGTGTCTCTCTGAACCACCGGAGAGATTGCTTCGCCGAGCCTCGCAAAGATATTCGTGGTTTCTTTGTTTACAGAGTAACAAGCCGCGACTACGAACCCGGAAGCAGGAGTACTCCGTGGATTCCATGAACAAACGCGAGCGACTGGAAGCGACAGTCGCCGGCGAGGCAGTTGACAGGCCGGCTGTCGCCCTGTGGCGCCATTTTCCCGGCGACGACCAACGCGCGGCAGACCTGGCCGCCGCACACGTCTGGTGGCAGCAGACCTACGACTTCGACCTGTTGAAGATCACCCCGGCCAGCTCGTATTGCACCCAGGACTGGGGCGTCGAGATCGAGTGGAGCGGCGGCGACGAGGGTACCAGCGCTTATCGCAACCACGTCATCGACCGGCCCGAGGACTGGCTGACCTTGCCAGTGCTGGATCCCGGCCGCGGCTGGCTGGCCATGGCGCGCGAGGCCGTCCGCCTGACCTGTGCAAGTCGCTTGGCCCTGACGTGCCGGTGATCATGACCGTCTTCAGCCCGCTGGCGCAGGCGCGCCATCTGGCCGGGCCGAACCTTGTTGCCGCATCTGCGCGAACACCCAGACGCAGTGCTGGCCGGCTTTGAGGTCATTACGCACAGCATCATCCGTTTCGTCGAGTCGCTGGCGGACACCGGCGTCGCCGGCATCTACTACGCCGCGCAGTGGGCCGACCCGGTACATCTCAACCGCGACGAGTACGACCGTTTCGGCAAGGCGTTTGATCTGCGCATTCTGGAGGCGGCCGGCGGCCACTGGTTCAACATGCTGCACACCCACGGCCTGCGGCGTTTACCTGGACATGTTCAGCGACTACCCGGTGCAGGCCGTCAACTGGCACGACCGCGAGGCCGGTCCCAGCCTGGCTGAGGCCGCTGCGATCCTGCCGCAGGCGCTGTCCGGCGGCCTGGACCGCTGGACTGTCCATCATGGCACACCGGACGACGTGCGCCGCGAGGCTGCCGACGCCATCGCGCAAACCGGCGGCCGGCGGCTCATCCTGTCCACCGGCTGCGTCACGATGACTAACTCGCCGTTGAGCAACCTGCGCGCGCTGCGGCGGGGCGTGACAGGGTGAGTGGGTGACAAGGTGAGTGGGAGAGCGAGCGATCACGGTGAATGTGCTTGCGCTTTCTGACCTGCGCTTTCTGACCTCTGATCTCTGATTTCTGGTCGCTGACTTCCGCTAACCGTTGACTGATTACCGTTTACCGATCACTGATTCCCATGAAACCCTACCAATTCTGTCCCTACTGCGCCACGTCGTTGATTGTGCGTGAGGTCGCGGGCAGAGAGCGGCCAGCTTGCGATGCCTGCGGCTTCGTACAGTTTCAGGATCCCAAGATGGCCGCGGCGGTGTTGTTGACCGAGGGTGACACCGTGTTACTGGTGCGGCGGGGCGTGTCGCCGCGCATCGGCTACTGGGCGCTGCCGGCCGGCTTTGTCGATCCGGGCGAGTTGCCTGAGGAGACGGCCGTGCGCGAAGTGGCCGAGGAGACCGGCCTCGCGGTTGCGCTGGACGGGTTCATGGGATTTTCGCGTATCACCAACCCTGACAAGCCGGGCGTGCTGGTCTACTTCGGCGGCCATCCGGTCGGCGGCCAGTTGCAGGCGCAGGACGACGTCAGCGAGGCGTGTTGGTTTGCTCGCAGGCTGGCATCCCGTGGGATGAACTGGCCTTTGCCTCGACCCGTGCCTCTGATGTCTGGGCGATGGTCTGGCGAAACCGCCACTTCATCGGCGCAGTTAACTGCCGCCACGAACACGACCGCTGCATGGAGCAACTCGATGTTTGATACCACCCTGAACGCCATCCGCCTCGCCTACTCCGGCGAGCGGGCCAAACGGCACATCGCCAGCATCAGCCAGTATCATCGCATCCAGGCCAGTCCTGGCTATCGGGAAGCGGCGCGGCTACGTGGAAGCGGAACTGGACAGCGCCGGCCTGTTCACCGAGGTGCTGAGCTACCCTGCCGACCACCAGACGCACCTTCTGGACCATCGAGAGCTTCCAGGAGTGGGCCTGCTCGCGGGCGACGCTCGACCTGCTGCAAGGCGAGCAGGCTATCGAGCGCCTGTGCGACTTCGAGGCGGTGCCGATGTCCATCATTCAGCGCAGCGCGGCCGTGCAGGGCGATTTCGAGGTGGTGGTGCTGACAGATGGCACGCAGCATGACCACTACGACGGGCTGGACGTGGCCGGCAAGCTGGTGCTGACCGACGGCGACCTGCAGCCGCGTCTACGACCTGGCGGTGCGGCGACGCGGCGCGGCTGGCATCCTGTTCGACGGCATGGCGACTTCCGCGCCCGGCCGCGGCCCGCTGGATCTGCCCGACGCACGCCAGTATACCTCGTTCTGGTGGGGCGCGGACGAGCCGCGCTGCTTTGGCTTTGTCCTGACGCCGCGCCAGGGCCGCCGGCTGCGCCAGAACGCTGCCCGTGCGGGTGCGCGCCCACGTGGTCAGTGCGTTCTACGACGGCGCCTTCGAGGTCGTCAGCCGCCTTCATCCCCGGCCAGAGCGACGACGAGGTGCTGGTGGTGTCGCATCTCTGCCATCCCCAGCCATCGGCCAACGACAACGCCTCCGGCGCCGCCGCGACCATCGAGATCGCTGCCACGCTGCGCCGCCTGATCGACGACGGCACGCTGGGGCCGCCCATGCCGCGGGATTCGCTTCCTCTGGATGCCGGAGATGACCGGCACCTACGCCTATCTGGCCAACAACGAGGAACGGCTGGCCCGCACCGTGGCCGCGGTCAACCTGGACATGGTGGGCCAGAACCAGGAGCGCTGTCACAGCACCTTCAACATCGAGCAGCCGCCCGAGGCCATGGCCTCCTTTGCGCCGGTGCTGATGAAGCGGTTGTGGGATATGCTCAACGGCGACAGCGACGGACACGGCCCGTTCGGAGCTGAGCAGCGCTTCGCGGTCCGCCACGCGGTTACCTCCTTCAGCGGCGGCAGCGACCACTACATCCTTTCCGATCCGACCGTCGGCGTGCCGACGCCGATGCTTGACCAGTGGCCCGACCGGTTTCTACCACACCTCCGAGGATACGCTGGACAAGGTCGATCCCGACATGCTGGCGCGCATCGGCAGCCTGGCCGCGGCCTACGCCTATCTGATGGCCTGGCGCGATCGAGCGCATTGCGACCTGGCTGGGCCACGAGATCGTCACCCGGCGGCAGTGCCGGCTGGTCTGGCGTACCCAGGCAGCCATCACCGTTGCGCTGGGCGCCGATGAGCTGGCCACGAGTCGCGCGACCTGCGCCGTGACCTGCGGGCCGGCTGATGGCTCACCGCATCGACTGCGACATGACGGCCTTGCAAAGCCTGGAGCGGCTGTGGCCGGGCTGCGGCGGGTTGGTGGCCGAGCTCAGCGCGGAGCTGAACGAGGCGGCCCGCCGTGAGTTGAGTCGGGCCGAGACATGTATTTCGCAACTGCGCCATGGCGCTGGGCAGCGAAGACCTGCCGCCGTCCGGTGACTTGTCAACGGACAACACCCCGGCCAGCTAACCTGATCCCGCAGCGGCAATACCGCGGCCCGGTAGCGCTGCGCAGCCTGGAGGAGGGCGACGACCCGCAGAGCCGCGACGCTCTCTGGCAGGCCAGCCGACAGGCCGGCAACCTATGGTGGACAGCCCGCAGCCTGGCCGAGTACTGGGCCGACGGCCAGCGCTAGCGTCGCTGAGATCATCGACAAGGTATTTCAGGAGACCGGCCATCGCTTCGACGCCGAGATCACCAGCTACTTCGAGATCCTGGAAGCTAGGCGATCTGATTCGCTGGCGCGATGGGGGAGGAGTGACAGGGTGAGAGGGGTGACCGGGTGACAAGGTGACGATCCTATGCGCTCGTTTTCCGTTTCCGACCCTCCGCCACTGTTCACCGCTTACCGTTACCGATCACTGAAAATGAACTACATCGACCTGCACTGCCACACCATCGCCTCCGACGGGCGGCTTTCGCCCGCGCAGCTTGTCGAGTTCGCCGCTGGAGTCTGGGCTGCACACGATCGCGGTGACCGACCACAACTCGACCGAAGGGCTGGCGGAGGCGCTGGCGGCCGGCGAGCGTCTTGGCAGTCGAGATCGTCCCGGCGTCGAACTTGAGTTGCGACGTGCCCGACGGCGAGCTACACATGCTGGGCTACTATTTGAACTACGAGGAGCCGCGCTTCCAGGCTGAGTTGCAGCGGCTGCGCGTGGGCCGTGTCGGTCGCGCCGAAGGCATGGCGCGCCAGCTGACCGAGTCTGGGCTACCCGGTGTCCGTTCGAGCGCATCCAGGAACTGGCCGGCGACGGCGCGATCGGCCGGCCGCATGTCGCCCAGGCGCTGATCGAGGCGGGCCATGTGCGCACCAAAGCCGAGGCGTTTGACCGCTTCATCGGGCGCACCGGCCCGGCCTACGTCGAGCGCGCCAAGCTGCTCGCCTGTGGACGCCTGCCGGTTGATTCGCAGCGTTGGCGGCCTGCCGGTCTTTGCCCATCCCTTCATCGTGCTGATGAGCGGGCGGACACTGGAACCGATGCCGGTGGAACAGTCGCTGCCGGAACTGGTCGGAGGCCGGACTGGCCGGCCTCGAGGTCTACTATCCCATATTACACGCCGGTGCACATCGACCGGCTGCTGGCGTTGGCGCGCGCGCTACAACCTGCTGATCACCGGCGGCTCTGATTTCCACGGCGAAGGGCAGCGCCGGCGCGCCGCTGGGCTCCATCTTCGTCCCGCGCAAATGCCTGACCGCGTTGCAGGAGGCAGCGGAAGTAACCGGTGATCAGTAACCGGTGAACAGTTGGCCAGTAGATCAGAGACCGGCTGACCGGTGACTTCCCACTTCACTCCAACTATCGAACTACCAACCACAAACTATGCTTGAAACTTCACATCGAACTTGCTCGCCAGGCTGGCGAGCTGCTGCGCCAGGGCCATGAAAACGGCGCATCGCTGATCCACACCAAGCAGAGCGGCGTCGATCTGGTCACCGAGACCGATCTGGCGTCGGAGCGGCTGATCATCGACGGCTTGCGCCGCGAGTTTCCCGACCACGCCCTGTTTGGCGAGGAGTTGGGCGAGACGCTGCCTGCCAACGGTCCGGTCTGGGTCATCGACCCGCTGGATGGCACGACCAATTTTGCGCACGGCTTCCCGGTGTTTTGCCGTGTCCATCGCGCTGCTGGTGGACGGCGAGCCATGCTGGGCGTGATCTACGACCCGCTGCGCGACGACACCTTCTGGGCCGAGCGCGGTCAGGGCGCCTGGCGCAACGGCCAGCGGATGCACGTCTCCGACACGGCTGAGCTGGGCCGCAGCCTGCTGGCCACCGGCTTTGCCTACGACCGGGCCACCAATCCCGACAACAACCTGGCCGAGTTCAGCTATTTCATGCCCAAGACGCGCGGCGTGCGGCGGGCCGGCTCGGCCGCGCTGGACATGGCCTGGGTCGCCTGCGGCTGGCTGGACGGCTACTGGGAACGGGGCATTCAGGTCTGGGATGCCGCCGCGGCCGTGCTGATGATCCGCGAGGCGGGCGGGCTAGCCGACCACCTACAGCGGGCGGCCCTGGCAGCCCGGCGACCGGAACATGCTGGCCAGCAACGGCGTCCAGACGATGCACGATGCGCTGCTGACCGGGTTGCGCAGCGCGCGCGCCGGACTGCCTGAACTGAACTGACAATCCCGTACCCATGTATCTGAAAGATCGACCCACCTACCGACGGCGCAAGGGCTCCCCGCTGCCTATCCTGCTGATTGCCCTCGTGGCGCTGCTGGCTGTTGGCTACGTTGCCACCCAGCAGTTCGACCTGCTGCGCAATCCCTTCGAAACTCCGACGCCTGCGCCTACGTCCGACCCGCTCCACGCTTTCCTTTCTGGACGAGGCGGCCGCGTTGCGTGAGCAGGGCAAGGTGTCGGAAGCCGCCGATGTGCTGGCGATAGTGGCCGAGCGCGAGCCGGACAACGACGAGGTATGGCGGGATATGGCGCGGCTGCTGGTCTTTGCCAGCCGCTACGGTGAAGCGGTCAGCGCCGCCCGCAAGGCGGTAGAGATCAACGGCGACGATGCGCGCAACCAGGCTGCTCTGGCGTCCGCGCTGGACTGGAACGGCGAGTACGACGAGTCTTATGGCCTGGCCCAGCTTGCCGTCGAAATGGACCCGTTCATTGCCGGAGACACACGCAACCCTGGCAGAGGTGCTGGCCGATCTGGGAAGCTGGCGGCAGGCGGTGCAGGAGGCCGAGACGGCGCTGGAATTGGATTCGCGCAACTTCGACGCCATCCGTATTCTGGGCTATTCCTACGAGGTGCAGGGCAAATACACCGAGGCGCTGGCGTACTACGAGCAGGCGGCCGCACTGGAGCCGAACCTGCCGTTCATCTACCTGATCATGGGGCGCAACTATCGGGCGCTGGATAATTTCGACGAGGCGATCGGCATGTTCCGTCGCGGGCTGCACCGGTGCGCCCGACGATCCCTGGCTGCGCTTTGAGCTGGGCAAGACCCTCTTTCAGACCGGCGACCAGGAACTGGGGCTGCGCGAGCTGCGCAAGGCGGTGGAGCTGAAGCCGGACATGCCGGACGCCTACCAGCAGCTTGGGCGTCGGGCTGTATCTGCGACGAGTCTACGAAGAAGCGATCGAGAACATGACCAAGGCCATCGATCTGGGCAGCGAGTTCGGCCATCAATTTCTACATCATCGGACGCTCCTATCTCAACATCGAAGCAGTCGACTGCGACAGCGCCGTGCCCTGGCTGCAGCGGGCGCTGCTGACTGACCGGGACATGATCCCGCACCGACGACGCCGAGTCCAGCATTCTCGAGTGCGGAGGCGAGCTGCCGGCAGCGTTCCGTAGCAACTTTACGCAGAGTCGCGTAGTCGCAAGACTGCGGTTTTACTGGGATCCTGAAGGATCAGGCTGAGCTGTGGCTGATTGACCGCGTTGTAAGAAATGTCCGTTCGCACTACCAACCTCTGTGCCCTCCGCGGTTCTTTGTCGACTAAGTCAGCTGTTCCGGGATTTGGCCGTTTCGATAAGCTGTTGTAAACTATCCCCGTTAGCACTCTCGTGACTTGAGTGCTAACGGTTTTCTGTAGACGTTGGAAACAATAAATCAGTTCACCATTACGGAGGTAAAGGAACCATGAACCTCAAGCCGCTTGGTGATCGACTGGTGGTTAAGCCGATCGAGCAGGAAGAGAAGACCGCTTCTGGCATCATTCTGCCGGAGACCGCCAAGGAAAAGCCCCAGGAGGGCGAGGTCCTGGCCGTTGGCCCCGGCTGCGCGCAAGGAAGACGGCAGCCGCATCGCGATGGACGTCGAAGTCGGCAATCGTGTGCTGTACGCCAAGTACGCCGGCACCGAGGTCAAGATGGACGGCGTCAAGTACCTCATCCTGCGCGAGAGCGACATTCTGGCGATCGTCGGCTAGCCCGAGAGCAGAACTTGTCAACAGACACTGCTACTACGTAAGAACAGATAAGGAGCACTGAAATGGCAAAGCAACTGGTTTTTGCCGAAGAAGCTCGCCGCGACCTCAAGGGCGGCATCGATACGCTGGCCAACGCCGTCAAGACCACCCTCGGCCCCAAGGGCCGCAACGTCGCCCTGGACAAGAAGTGGGGCGCCCCCACCATCACCCACGACGGCGTGACCGTGGCCAAGGAGATCGAGCTGGAAGACCCCTATCAGAACATGGGCGCCCAGCTGCTCAAGGAAGCGGCCACCAAGACCAACGACATCGCCGGTGACGGCACCACCACCGCCACCGTGCTGGCCCAGACCATCGTCACCGAGGGTCTGAAGAACGTGGCCGCCGGCGCCAACCCGATGCTGCTCAAGCGCGGCATCGAGAAGGGCGTGGCGGCGCTGGCCGAGGCCATTCGCAGCCAGGCCATCGACATCAACACCAAGGAAGAGATCGCCGCTGTGGCCGCCATCTCGGCCCAGGACCGGGAGATCGGCGACCTGATCGCCGAGGTCATGGACAAGGTCGGCAAGGACGGCGTCATCACCGTCGAAGAGAGCAAGAGGCCTGGCCTTCGAGACCGAGTACGTCGAGGGTATGCAGTTCGACCGCGGCTACATCTCGCCCTACTTCATCACCAACCCCGAGCGCATGGAAGCCGAGCTCGAAGATCCCTACATCCTGATCACCGACAAGAAGATCTCGGCCGCGGCCGACATCGTGCCCGTGCTGGAGAAGCTGGTCCAGCTTGGCAAGCGCGAGCTGGTGATCATCGCCGAGGACGTCGACGGCGAAGCGCTGGCCACCCTGGTGCTGAACAAGCTGCGCGGCATCTTCAACGTCCTGGCCATCAAGGCCCCTGGCTTCGGCGACCGCCGCAAGGCCATGCTGCAGGACATCGCCATCCTGACCGGCGCGCAGGTCATCACCGAGGAGATGGGCCGCAAGCTGGAGACCGCCACCATCAGCGACCTGGGCCGCTGCGACAAGGTCGTCTCCACCAAGGACGACACCACCATCGTCGGCGGCGCAGGGCGACGAGGCGCAGATCAAGGGCCGCATCGAGCAGATCAAGGTCGAGATCGAGAACACCACCAGCGACTACGACAAGGAGAAGCTGCAGGAGCGCCTGGCCAAGCTGGCCGGCGGCGTGGCCATCATCCGCGTGGGCGCGGCCACCGAGGTCGAGCTGAAGGAAAAGAAGCACCGCGTCGAGGACGCCCTGAGCGCCACCCGCGCGGCGGTCGAAGAAGGCATCGTGCCCGGCGGCGGCGTGGCCCTGATCAACGCCGTCGAGCGCGCTGGACGAGGCCGAGGATGGCGCCGAAGGCGACACCTGACCGGCGTCACGCTGCTGCGCCGTGCGCTGGAAGAGCCGATGCGCGAGATCGCCGCCAACGCCGGCATGGATGGCGCGTGTGATCGGTCGAGACCGTGCGCCGGCTGCAGAAGGAGCAGGGCAACACTGCGTCTGGGCTACGACGTGATCAGCGAGGAGTACGTGGACATGGTCAAGGCCGGCATCATCGACCCGGCCAAGGTCACCCGCGGCGGCCTGGAGAACGCGGCCAGCATCGCGGCCATGATCCTGACCACCGAGGCCCTGATCACCGACATCCCTGAGAAGGAAAAGATGCCGCCCATGCCTGGCGGCGGCGGCATGGACTTCTAGGTTTTCTGGGATTGCAAAACAAAGCAAAATGAAAGCCGCCTGGCATTGCCGGGCGGCTTTTTGTATCCGCTTCTTTCACGTCATGCTTCGCGCCGCGGAGGCCGGTATCCGTCGAGACGTCTTCGTGAATTGCGACCTGCGGCGCCCTTGTGTTACCATGCCAGCCATGTCAACACCCAACCGCTGGCGCAAGATATTGCCTGGTATTCTGCTGGCTGCGTTCAGCATCCTGTTCTCCGTGCTCCTGCTGGAAGGTGGCGTGCGGCTGCTGCGGCTGGCGCCGCCCGACGAGGGAACCGGCTGGTTCTGGCGCGTCCCCGACCCGGCTACGGGCTGGTCCTTGCAGCCTGGCGCGAGCGGCCGCTGGTTCAACCCGCAGATGGAATACGACGTCGAGGTTACCATCAACAGCTACGGCCTGCGTGACGTGCCGCGGGCGACGCTGGACAAGCCACCCGGCGTCTTCCGCATTCTGCTGCTGGGCAACTCTTACGTCGAGGGGCTGCGCGTACCGCTGGAGGCGACCTTTGGCAAGGTGCTCGAACAGCAGTTGAACGCCAGCGCGCCGGCCGGCCAACGGGTCGAGGTGATCCCCGCGGGCGTCAGCGGCTGGGGCACCGACCAGGAGCTGCTCTGGCTGCGCGAGCACGGCGCGGCCTACCAGCCCGATCTGGTGCTGCTGGCCTTTTTCCCCGGCAACGACTTCCAGAACAACAGCGAGGCGCTGGAGGTGGAGAACATGGGCAGCATCCAGAAGCCCTTCTTCCACCTGGACAATGGCGAGTTGACGCTGCGCTACTCTCCCTTCGACCCGGCCGCAGTGCCGCAGCCAGCGCAGGACTGACACACCGTCAGGCGACGCAACTGCGCCGCGGTCCGAGCTATCGCCTTTGGCTGGCTGGTTGAAGCAGCACTCGGCCCTCTACCGCTTCGTTGGGCCGGCTTTGGCGACGGGCGCGCCTGACCTGGCGCGCGGGCTGGCCGACCGTGGTCTGCTGGAGTCCAGCCTGGCGCCCGCCGGCGCGCCTGTCAACTCGATCTCCTGTGGCCTACGGCGTCTACCGCGATAGTTTGTCCGATGACTGGACGAACTCAGTGGTGCTGACCGGCGCGCTTCTGGGAGAGACGCGCGCCGAGGCGGAAAAGCTGGGCGCGCATCTGGCGGGTGTCATCCTCACTGCGCCTGAGCAGGTCTACCCCGATCGCTGGCAGAAACGGCTGGCAGACAGCCCGGCCATGGCAGCCTACACCTGGAATCTGGAGCAGTCGAGCCGGCTCGCCACTGACCTGTTCCAGCAGACAGGTGTGCCGACCCTCGACCTGCTGCCCGCCTTCCGTGCTCAGGCCCAGGCGGGCGACCTGCTGCACCTGCGCCGCGACGGGCACTGGACGCCGGCGGGAGAGCGTCTGGCGGGTGAGGCGACCGCAGATTGGCTGGTGGGTGAAGGGTTAGCGCCACGCGATGGTGAGTGAATTGATGGGACGGAGTTGCCGGCTGGAATTCTGCGCTTGATCCCGTTCAATAGGGGGACGGGGCCTTGCGTGCGCAGACCCTGTTGCCTGTGATCGCCCGTTGCGGTATAATCGCCCTGTTGTAACATTTCGTAGCCAGCCTTGCCTTCGGGCCGGCGCTGGTCTGCTCCACGTTTTCACAGTCGTCGATCCGGGCGCACCACATCGCAATCTGCCAAGGAATCCAGGCCCATGACGAACTCCAACGAACCGCCTGCCTACCAGGAAAGCCGGCTAAGGCGCGCTCTGCCGATACTGCTCCCCTTCTCCTTGATCGTGCTGCTTGCACTGCTCTGGTTCGTGTTGATGCGGCTGTATCCACCGTCCAAGCCGCCGGTCGGCATTCCCCCTGAAGAAGTCAAGTTCACGGTCGCCGGGATGGAGCCGCCGGGCGGGCCAGCCGCGGGCGGCGATATCACCCCCGGTTTTTACTGCAATAGTTGCGGCAGCGACGCCTGCCGTCAGCAATGCGCCGCGTCCGACGCAGCCACCGGCATGCACAACCGCTTCTTCTGGTGTGAGGTGATGCCGGCGGAGGGCGTCTACGACTTCAGCAGGGTCACCAACTGGGTGCGTGTCAACCAGAGCCTGGGGCTGCGATCGGTCATCGGCTTTGCGCCAAAGACGGACCGCGGCACCGGACCGTCCAGCGGCGGCTCCTGCACACCCAGCAGCGACGGCTCGCCCGCGTGGATGCTGCGTCCCGGCTCCACCTACCAGCCGCTGATGAACGGCAGCGGCAGCACAGCAAGCTACCACCTCAACTTCATCAACCCGGCGGTGCAGGCGCAACTGCGGGCCGCCTTGCAGCAGTTTCGCCTGGAACTGGCCGCGCTGCCGGTGCCCGTGCGCGCCTCCATCGACTCGATCGAGGTGGACCTGGGGCACGACGGCGAGCCAAAGCCGGCCCGCAACTACGACAACTATCCTCCTGGCGCGCCGCTGGGTTGGATGGATCTGGATATGTACCGCTGCGTCTATGCCGGCTTCCAGTGGCAGGGCGCGTTCGACCAGCAGCGCTGCATCGATGGCAACGGCAACCCGGTCAATCCACAGCAGGCGTTTGGGGCGTCGGTCGTCTGGCGGGACCGGGCGCTGAAACCGATGATCGATATCTACGGCCAGGAGTTGTCCAGGCTGGCACAGGGAGAGGCGCGCGGGCTGCCGATGGTTGCAGTGGTGTCGCACCAGTTGCTTTCGCCCAGCGACGAACGGGTCGCGCCCTGCCAGGGCTGCAACGGCCTCAACTACGTGGACTACGCCTTCGTCCAGTACGCCATGGGCGTCAAGACCAGCGGCGTTACGCCCGACCTGGGAAACGGCCAGGGGCCAGACACGCTGGGCAATGAATATCGCAACTGGGCCAACATCTTCAAGTTGACCTGGCCGCAGCGACTGGTGACCGGCGAGCACGGCGCGTTGAACATCGGCAGCGGTCACTGCTGTGACGACCCCAAGGAATTGTACTGGGCGGTGCTCGACGGACTGGACAAGCACTTGCAGCAGTTGCATTTTCCCGTCGCCGACTTCTCGCAAAACGACCCGGGCGCGGAGGAAGCCCGCCAGATGATGGCGCGCTACGCGGGCAAAGGGCTGCAAAACACGCCCGATGTCTGGATCGTTTTCCGCGACACCGAGGGGACCTATTTCCCCGACGGTGACAACGGCGGCGGCAGCGGCGATCCGCCCGGCAGCCCGCCCTGCTGTCGCAATCTGCCCAACTACGAGTGGTTCATTTACCAGCGGAACCCGCAGCGGGGACAGGTGGTGCGCAATGGCTTGCCCGACAGTTCCAAGAGCTTGTCCGCCCGCAGCAACGGCAGCGGAGCGCTCAAGCTGGACATCGAGGACATGTGGGCTGGCGCCGGCCAGCAGCCACAGGCCGCCGGCGGCTGCGCGCTGTACACCGTGGACGTGGAATACCAGGACAGCGGCAGCGATCGCTTTGTGGTGCGCTACGCCGATTTCGCCGGCAACGTAATTGAGCGGCCGGTGAGCAAGAGTAACACCGGCCAGTGGCGCACGGCCCGCCTCACCCTCAACGACGCCTATCTCAACGACGGCCTGCCCGGCGGCGCTGATCTGGAGCTGGCCTCCGTGGACAGTCAGGTCGATGTCTTCCATCGGCTGACAGTGGCGCTGGGCGGCACATGCAGCGGCGGCGCGACGCCCACGCCAACCGCTGCGGTCTCTCCCACGCGTACCGCGACGCCCAACCTGACACCCAGCGCGACGCCAACCCCGACAAGGACGGCGACTCCTGCGCCGCAGTTGATCACTTTGCAGCCAGGCGTGGCGGGCTACGCGGGCGTGGACGACGCGACACTCAGTTCGTGGAACGGCGGCGACGAGACGTTGGGCAGCAGCAGCCGGGTCTCCATTCGTCCCTTCGATGTCTGGGCAGGCGTGATGCGTTTCGATTTGGAGGGCGTTGTGCCGGCCGGCGCGCTGATCCAAAGCGCGACGCTGGATCTCAATGTCGTGTCGCGTTCCAATGACACCAACTGGACTAACGTCGGGCTGTTCACCCTGCTGCAGCCGTGGGACGAAGGCCGGGTATCGTGGAACCGGGCCAGTTCGGCCGTTCCGTGGAGCGTGCCGGGCGCGAACGGCATCGGTTCCGACCGCACTAACGTGCTGCTGGACGAGCAGCGCCTGGATGAGGTCGGGGTCTGGGAGTCTTTCGAAGTGACCAGCGCCGTGCGTGAGTGGGCCACTGGTGCACGGCCCAACCACGGATTGATCCTCAAAGGGCGCGACGGTAGCGGTAACGTCAGCTATGATGTCGCCTCCAGCGAATACTTCGACGTGACGCTGCGGCCGAAATTGACGATCCGTTTCGAGACGGTGACTGCCACGCCGACCGCGACTGCAACGCGCACCCCAACCCGAACGGCGACACGCACACCGACCGGCACATCCACGCCGACAGCCACACGCACAGCGACGCCATCGCCGACCGCGACCGCTACCGGGACAGCAACGCCGACCGCAACCGCGACCCGAACGGCCACGTCGCTGCCTTCCAACACTCCGACGGCCACAAGAACCGCGACCCCGAGCCCGTCTAGCACGCCGTCTCCCACGACGACCACCACACCGACGTCACCCCTGACCTGTCTGCCGGTCCCGCAGGCGACCATCGCGCTGGGCGATGCGCCCAAGGGCATGGCAGCCGGCCCGGACTTTGTCTACGCGGCCGTGTTCAACATCCCACGGCTGGCGGTCGTGCGGGCCAGTGACAACACGCTGTTGGAAATGCAACCGGCAGGTTCAGGCGGAGTCAACGGCGTGGCGGTAGTAGGCGATCGGGTTTACACCAGCAATCGCAACGCCGCCACTGTCTCTGTCAACCAGGCGGGCAGTGGGCAGTTCATCCGCACGATTCCTGTGGGCAATCTGCCCTGGGGCGTGGGCGGCGCCAACGAACGGGTCTACGTCGCCAACTTCGCCGATAACACGGTCTCGGTGATCAGCACCGCCAGCAGCAGCGTCATCCAGACCACGCCAGTCAGCGCGATGCCGGCCTTTGTGGTGGCCTCCGCCAACCGCGCCTATGTCAGCCATATCAGTGGGAGGCTGACCGTGCTGACCCGCGACGGCGGCGTGCTGGCCAACCTCAATCTGGCGCCGTCGGGCCAGCTCTGGGGCATGGCACTCAACGGAGATGGCAGCCTGCTCTACGTGGCTGACCGGCCCGGCAACCGGATTCTGCTGGTCAACACGTCCACCAACCAGCCGGCTGGCGCAATTGCGCTGCCCGGCTCACCTTACTCACTGGCGTTCAATCCGGGCACCGGCCACCTGTTCGCGGTCGACGCGGCCACCAACTCGCTCTACGTCGTGGACACGCGCGATGGCAATCGCTTCCTGGGTGGGGTGCAGGTTGGCCGCCAGGATGCCAACGAAGGCGGCCAGGGCATCGCCGTGACGCAAAACAAGGTCTTCGTTGCCAACTGGCTCGACCAGAGCTTGTCCGTGCTGGACGACGCCGTATGCCGCGCCGTCACAACGCCCCAGCCGCCGCCAACCAGGACGTCGACCCCGTTGCCACGCTAGCCAGATTGTTGGTCGTCTTGTGTGGCAACCGGACTATGCTAGCTGCGGGATTGATCTGTCTTTGGCTTTCTGTGGTGGTGCGTTATAATACGACCTGTAACTGGGTCCCGTTTCAGGGGCCTGAATGAGGTGTAATAATGCAACAAGCAAAAATCAGCCTGACTCCGCCACTGGTCGAGTTTCTAGATCACCATCGGCAGTACGGTTTCAAGGACAAGAGTTCCATGGTTCAGAGCGCTCTCCTTCAACTCAAAGAGGAATACGATCGCCGAGATCTGGAATTATCCGCTGACTTGTATGCAGAGACCTATGACGAGGATCCCGAATTGCAGCAGTTGACCCAGACCGCAATCTCTGGGTGGCCCGAATGACTCCTCCAAAACGCGGTCAGGTTATCGACATTGACCTCGATCCAACTTTGGGTTCAGAGTCGGGCAAGGTGCGCCCTTGTGTGGTGGTCACTAATGATGTGTATAACAAGCGGGTTCCAGTGATACAGGTTGTGCCCATCACGGCTTGGAACGAAAAGAAAGCTCGCATCAGAACCAACATAGCGTTGATGCCAAGCAGCAAGAACGGTCTGTCGAAGCAGTCAGTTGCTGATTGCCTTCAAGCCCGCCCAGTAGATTATCGTTTGAGGCTTGTCAAAATACGTGGGGAGCTGACTCCAGAGGAGATGAGACAAATTAATGAGGCACTCAAGATCGTGTTTGCGCTGTAGCCATTCCTGACAGACGCTTGCGGAGTAGCACACTGTTTGATATATTCACGCCTTGTGATAAAAGAGGAGCCAACTTCCTTGCGGAAGCGGCTCCTCTTTCTTTGCGTAGTTTCCGATCCGCTCGCTCCTGCTAGTCCGCGGTTTTGACCGAACCTCATCTGAGACCTACATGCGCATTGCGCACAATCATGATGGAAACAGCGGGAACTCGGTCGGAGATCGGCCCGAGCGGGTAATTTCCAGGACAGGATGCGCGCTCCACTAGGGCGCGGCGATTAATGCATTGCTGCCCGCCAGCCCCACGACTGCGCCGCGAGCTGCAAGTCCGCCACGTTGATCTCGCCGCTCTGGTCGAGGTCGATCTCACCGGGGCACAGACTGCCAATCGGTTGCATCCAGCAGGCAGCGACTCGCTGCACATCGGCAATGTCCACGTCACCGTCGCACGCATCTGGGTTGGCGTGATTGGCATTGGGCTGTACGTCGGCGAAGTAGCAGCCGTCGCTGGACACCAGCACGATCCGTCCGTAGTTCTCCGGTTGGCTGACGGTCGACTCTCCTTCCCAGACCATGTAATGCTCCCAGTCGCCGCCGTCATCGTCGTCGTGCAGGCCGATGTTGAAGCCAAGCTGCTTGCCGTAGTCCCAGTCCGGCGCTTGCAGCACGCTGAGGGGAATCCCCAACTCCAGCACGTAGCCGTCAGGGACGATCTCCACGGCCCTCTCCACATCCAGAACGGGAATCGTGCCCCAGTTAGTCACACGTCCGTCGATCGCGACTGTGAACGTGTGGTCATCGACCCCGCTTAGCAGGAAATCGAGCCCGCCGTCGAAGGCAAACTCCAGGCTGTCATCGCGCCAGATGTCGAGGCTGTCGGCCACCAGCGTGTCGTCGGTGACGTGCGCCGCCAGATAGAGCATGGTCGGCGTCCAGGCCGCCCAGACGCGCGCGCTGCTATCTGCCGGCTCCGGCACGCCGCGCGGATGGACGAAGTCGGCTGTGAACCGGTCCAGCAGCTCACCCGGCCCCAGACTCCAGTCGTCCAGGTAGCCGTCCACAGTGATCGGTTGCAAGGCCAGCGCCGCTTCCACTACCCGGTCAGCCGGTGGCGGAGGGGTGGGCGTCGGTGATGGCCCCGCTGTCGGTGTAGCTGTTGGCGGCCCGGTCGGCGTCGCCGTTGCCGTAGCGGTGGGCGTCGGCGTGTTGGTCGGAGTTGGCGTCGCGGTTCTCGAGGGCGTAGGCGTCAAGGTCGGCGGCGTGACTGGCAGCACATAAGTGAACACCAGCCGCGGGCGGATCGACAGGTCGATGGCCTCGCTGGACGCAAAGTCGTAGCTGACCTGCCCGCTGGTGTTGGGGCTGCCGCGTACCGTGAGTCCGTTGTTAGCCAGCCCGCCGGCCCATTCCGTCACCGCGCCGGTCACGTCGAACCGCTCCCAAACGCCGACGTCGTCAAGGCGCTCGCGGTCGAGCATCACACCGGAGCGGTCACTGCCGATGCCGTTGGCGCCGGCTACGGCCCAGGCGGCGATGCTGCTGGCGCGGTTCCAGGTGGCCTGCACCTCATTCCATCCGCGCCGCAGCGCGTAGACGTCGACCTCCATCCAGTTGCTTTCGTTGGAGCGGCTCTGGACATACAGGTCGAGATAGGCCTCGGTGACGACTACGTTGGACGGCAGGTAGCCGGTCAGATCGAACTTGACCAGACCGGCGAAGGTGTCCTGGGGCCGCACCGAAACGCGTCCCAACGCTCCGAAGTTGGCCTCAGGTTCCCAACTGCTGAGGTAGGTGTCGGTCACGCCGTCGTAGTCGCCGTCTGGCTGCAAAACGACAGCGACTTCCTCCCCGTGGCTCAGCCGCTCCACGTTGACCATGTGGATGATCTCGTCGTCGTCGCCGCTGTTCCAGATGCGAAAGTCGTTGCCGTTCTGCCGGTTGGCGAACTGGGCGTCGCTGATCACCTGGGTGACGTTACGCCACTGGCCGGTGTTCTCCTTCTGCACCTGGAAGGCGACCGCGTAGGGGTCGTTGAACTGAGTCGTATTGTAGCTGCCAGGCGCCGGTGCCCTGGTCCAGGTAGGTGACGGTGACGCTGACCACGTTGGTCCCGCCCAGGATGTAGCCGTCGTCCACATTGAAATACATGTAGGGGTTGCCGCCCGCGCCGTTGGTGCGCCGGGTGTAGCGCCCGCGCGGGTCGCTGGTCACATTCCACAGCGGCACGGTCTGGCCGCCGGGCGTGGCGTCGTTCTGGTAGAGCCAGTAGCTGTAGTTGCCGCGCTGCGGATACCAGGTGTGCTCCGTCTCCCGCAGCGCCGTCCAGACCGATGGTGTGTCGGAACGGGTTCGGCCCAGATAGCGGTTGGTGAAGTGCATCACCTCCCGCTCGAACGGTGTCAACGTCTCAATCAGCAGCTTGTTGATCAGGATATAGGTCGGATGTTTGTCTAGTGCGTTGAGAAAGGACCAGTAGGTGACCGTTTCGCTGGGGAATTGCTGCCGGTAGGCTTCCCAGGCCGACGGCAGTTGATCCATGAAGGTGAACATCGGGTCGTACTGGCCGGAGCGGTAGTAGAGATAGCCGGGATCGTCAATGACCCGGTCGTCGCCGTCCACCTCCAGCTTGTTGTGTTTCATTCCAATGCCCAGGCTGCCGGCGTAGTCGGTGAAATCGCGCCGCTCCAGCCGGCTGGTAAAATACGGGGCGTACTGGATGAACAGGAACTTGTTGTGCCAGGCATTGTGGTAGATGTTGGTGATGTCGTTGACTGTGTCTGACCCAGCCGCTGCTCGTCAGCCCATTGCTGGCCAGGCACGCGTCGTATTGGTTCTCCGCCGGGATGGTCTCGCCGTACATGCCGGCGCTGATCACCACCCATTTCACGCGCGGGTCGTTTTCGTAGCGCGCGGCCGCGGCCTGGATGAAGCTGGCCCAGGCATTCTTGTAGGCGCTGGACCAGTATTTGGGGATGACGACGTCCTGGCAGGTGACGTAGCCATCGGGGTGTTGCTGCTTGAACCAGGTCGGCATGCGCTCGCCGCCGCAGCACTGGCCGTCGTAGCTGTTGAAGCCGATGGCCACCGGCTTGCCCAGGCTGGCCTCGGCGGCGATCCAGTTATCCACTACCGACCAGTCGTAGACGCCCTGCTGATTGCGCTCGATGTCGCGCCAGAGGAACAGCTCGTGCCCGCCCACGATGAAGGGATACTGGCCCGGGTTCATGTTGGAGTAATCGAGGAAGACGTACAGTCCCGGGTTTTCCAGGGTAGAGGCCGCCGTCGTACTGTTGTTTTGACCGGGCAGTGCTGCCGGCTGCGGCGGCGGTGCGGGCGCTTTGACCTGGCCGGCCCGTGCGGCCGACCAGCCCCCGATCAGCAGGATCGCGGCCAGGATAAACACCCCGGCCAACAGTCCAATTCTTCGTACCCACGGTTGCGTGGTCTGTGGCAATTCTGTCATCAGGCCCTCATTCGGTTAGTCTTGTGCCAGCGTGGTATAATCGCAGCCATGGCCGCATCGGCAATCCACACCGACCAATTGAGCAAGTATTTTACCATACCGACCAGCATGGGGCGACAATTCCGGCACTTCTTTCAGCGCCGGTCAGAGAACACCGCGCTGGCGAAGCCCATCCTGGCCGTTGACAAGGTCAGCCTTGACGTGTACGAAGGCGAGCTTTTCGGGTTGCTCGGTCCCAACGGCGCCGGCAAGACGACCTTCATCAAGCTGCTTTGTACCATGATCGTCGCTTCCAGTGGCACCGGTAGCATCCTGGGCGCAGATCTCAGCGAGGAGCAGCGCATCCGCGAGATGGTCGGTCTGGCGTCGGGCGACGAGCGCAGTTTCTACTGGCGGCTGACCGGCCGCCAAAACCTGGAATTCTTCGGCATACTCAACGGACTTGCCGAACGCGACTCACGCCAGCGAGCCGATGAGCTGATTCGCCAGGTTGACATGGTCGACAAAGCTGACAAACCGGTGCGCACCTACTCCAGCGGCCAGAAGCAGCGGATGAGCATCGCAAGGGCGCTCTTGCACCACCCCAGGGTGCTTTTCCTGGACGAGCCAACCCGCAGCCTCGACCCGACGGCCACACACCGGCTGCACCATTTCATCCACGAGGAACTGATGGCTCGCGAGGGCATGACCATTGTCCTGACGACGCACCGGCTGGACGAGGCCGAGCTGCTGAGCAACCGCATCGGCATTATGAACCACGGTGTCCTACAGGCCGTGGGCACGCCGGCGGAGCTGCGCAGCCGTCTCGATGCAGCTGTCAGCTACCGGATCAAGGCGGCCGGGCTGGACGGCGATCCGCACGGCTTGGCTGCCGGCCTGCCGTGCCAACTTTCAGCCGAGCCCGGCGCGGGCGGCTGGCTTATCGAGATCGAGACCAGCGATGGCGAGGCGATCCTGGCAGCTGTGGTTGACCGGATCGTGCGCCAGGGTGGGCAGGTGCTGGATGTCGAACGTGATCGGCCTTCACTGGAAGCGGTGTTCCAGCGATTCACCGAATCAGCCGAGGTCGAGGGCCAGCTATGACGCGTGTGATCGCCTTCTTGCGCCGCGACCTGCTGTTACAGACCAGCTATCGCTTCGCCTTCTTGCTCCAGTTTGCCGGCATTTTCTTCAACATGCTGGTGTTCTATTTCCTCAGCACGCTGGTCGGCGCCGGCGCGGCGCCCTATCTGGAACCGTACGGCGGCGATTACTTCTCCTTTGTGCTGATCGGACTGGCCTTCGCCGGATACTTTGGCGTTGGCCTGAACAGCTTTTCCGCCAACCTGCGCGAGGCTCAAACCACCGGTACGCTGGAGGCGATGCTGATGACGCCCACATCGCTGCGCACCATCATCCTCTCCAGCAGCCTCTACGACTACGGGTTCGTCACCATTCAAGTGTTCGTCTACTTGATTCTGGGCGTTGCGCTGTTCGGCGTGGAGTTGAGCGGCAACGTACCTGCTGCTCTGGTGATCCTGGTGCTGACTATCGTCGCGATGACCGCAGTCGGCATTATGGCAGCCAGCTTCATTATGGTGCTCAAGCGGGGCGACCCGGTGACGTGGCTGTTCAACAGCATTGGCCTGCTGCTGGGCGGGGTCTACTACCCGGTCAGCGTTATGCCGGAATGGCTTCAGAAGTTGTCACGTCTGATTCCCGTCACCTACTCGCTGGACGCGATGCGGCGTGCACTGCTCACCGGGGCCTCCTTTCAGGAGTTGATGCCTGACATCCTGGCGCTGGTCGTGTTCTGTGTGGTGCTGGTGCCGGCAAGTCTCACCATCTTCCGCCAAGCTGTTTACCGCGCCAAGGTTGACGGGAGCCTGGCGCATTTCTAGCAAAAAACCGCCGCTGAGCATCCCGAAGGGAACTCATCGGCGGTTTTTGATTCCGGGGGAATGCACGGTTGCTAGCCTGGTTTTTGCAGTACCAGCGCCGGATCACCCAGCAAGGTGAATGTCTCGATGATGTCTTGCATCAGGTTGCGGTCCAGGTTCAGGTCGCGCTTGCCCAGCATGATCGCCTCGCCCACCGTGCCGGCGTCGCCGAACAGATGCCCGTAGACGTTGGTGGCCAGGTCGGTCTGGTCTGATGCCAACGACTCGCTGGTTGGCACCAGCGCGGCCACCACGCCGCCGGTCGGGTTCAGCAGCAGTTCCTCGCCCATGCTGGTCGCGGTCGGGTGGTGGAAGTAACCCACCAGACAGGTCATGGTCATCATGAAGGGCAGCTTGGTGTTATCCAGCGCCTCAGTGTCGCTGATCTGGAACATCTTGTCCTTGCCCCAGACGTTCATGCTGCCATGGCCGACATAGGTCAGCAGCCCGACCCCTTCGTCGATTGCCTTGACGATCTCGCTCGTCGGATTATCGCTCGATCCGAGATACACCTTCTTAACCTGATAGCTGGCGGGCAATGAGTCGTTAGCCAGGTTGTCGGCGATGGTTTGGAAGCCCTCCTGCTCGTTGTCGGCCACGAACAGCGCGCGTCCGTCCCATTCGGCAGCGTCGGTGTCCGTCTCGTACGCCAGCGTCTTGGCGATGACATCTTCGACTTGCTTCACAGTCTGCGCCGGGATGCGCCCGACAGCCATGTCCGGCAGGTCATCTTCTTCATCCAGGCTGACGAACCAGTTGTCGCTGGCAGTCTCGCCCACGAAATGGGTCGAAAGCAGGTAGGTCGGCACGAAGTCAGGCGTGCCATCGGCCACGAAGCCTTGATAGTCGTAGGTCGCGTCGCCAACCAGCAGCAGGAAACGCGGCGCAGGCCCGGTCCAGTTGTCACGCGCATAGATCATGTAGTCGCGGATCGCGGCCGGATCTGGCACGCCGTTGCTGAACGTGTCGTAGACATCGTCGATGGACGCCACGGTGACTCGCAGGCCCTGGCTGCGCCGGTAGTCAACCAGCGGTTGCAGGGCGGGAATGAAGTCCGGGTAGGCGACGGCGATGTAGTCGGCTCCTACCGGGTTGTCACGCAGGTCGGCGCCGGTGGCTGGCAGCAGCGCGGCCGGGGAGAGCAAGGTGTCAGGCTGGGCGGCAACCAACGTTCGCAGCTCGTCGCTATCAGCAGTTCGCAGCCGCAGGCCGTTTGCGTCGCCAGTTGCACCGCTCAAAGCCACGGGAACTAACGGGTCGGTGACATCCCAGATCAGGCTATCTTGGCCGGCCGCGCCTGTCAGTGCCAAATCCGCGCCGGCCGGCAGCGTGAAGGCGAGCTGTTCGCCGTCCTGCACAGTCAGATATCTGTCGTAGCTCACATCGACCTGGTTGAGGTAGACCATGTCCACGACGGCCTCGGTGTCGCCGGGGAGTTCAATCGCCAGCTCATTGCCTACCGGCAGCAGGTTGGCGGCCGAAACCGTCTCGGTCAGCGTTTTCCAGCCCTTGCCGTCCCACGTCTCTTCGCCGATGACCGCGCCGTTCAGCCGCAGGATCGCGCTGTGGTCGGGACTGCTTTTGTCCTCACTGTTGCCCCAGAGTGAGACCGCCAGATCGGCGTCGCCGCCGGCGTAGCCCGGCAGGTCAAAGGTCGTGGTAAAGGCGGCGGGCGCAAAGAGCGACTCCCACAGCCAGTGATCGTCGGTGTCGGTCACCTGCGACAGGTAATACTTCGCCTCTTCGACGCTCTGGCTGGCGCGGAACGTGCTGGCTGGCGTGGCGTCACCCGGGCTCGCGTCGCTCGTGGCAACCCGGGCCGGCGCGCCATCGGCCGCAGCTTTGTTCAACCAGTAGACGTTTTGCGTTCCATAGCGGCTGTCACGCGGCTGGCCGTAGAAGGTGATCGCCGCGTCATCGCCGCTACCCGCCACGGATAGAGCGACTTGCGCGCCGCCGGCCGTCAGCGACAGTTGTGACAGATCTTGCCCGGCCAGATCGAAGCCGGCCGCGGCCAGTTCTGCCGCGGTGACCCGGTACAGCCCAGCGTTGTCCACGACCAGCTTGACGTCGTCAACTGCGGCAGCCGGCGCCGAATGGCTGGACGAAGCGGAAGGCGCGGCTGTGTCAGCCGGGAGCGGCCCAGTGTTCGTGTCGCCGCGGGAACAGGCCGCCAGCGCCACGCCGACCACGATCAGCAGGATGAGGCGCGCGGGAAGCCGGTGCATGGCAGAGGATAATCTCATCGCGTTAGCGCCTGCGCCAGACGAAGAATGCGACCAGCGCGAGCAGCGCTGCTGCACACAGGCTGCCGCCGCCGATCACCGCCAACAAGCCCGTGGCGCCACCGCTCTCGTCGGAGCGGGAGGGCCGCGGTGTGGCCGTGGGGCGCGCAACCGTCGGCTGGCTGTCAGACGCTGCCGCGGTTACCTGCGGGTTGTTCTCTGCGACTGCCTGAGCCGTCGGGGTGTCGACCGATGTCAGATCGGTGGGCGCTGCCTCTCCATCCTGGGCGGCGGGTGTGGTCAGCGCATCCTGTCCCTGCTCCGTGCGTTCGCCCGCTCCAGCGTCGATCGCTGGCGTAATCTCGCCCTCGACTACCGGTGCCGGCTGTGATTCTGGGGCAATTGCGTCGGTCGAATTTACCGCGGGCGTCGTCTGGCCAGCAGATTCTGGCGTGTCGCCAGACTGGGGTGCGTTGGTGGGCACGGGCGTGTTGACAATGGCGGTAGTGGCCGCCGCCGCGTTATTTGTCGGGACAGGCGTGTTGGTCGCTACCGGTGTACTGGATGGCAGCGGGGTAAGGGTCGGCGCCGGCGCGTTGGCGGCCGGCCGTGTCGTCGGCGTAGCCGTTGCGGGCGAGGTTGCTGTCGGCAGGGCCGTCGTCGGGCGGGCGGTGGCAGTTGGCGTCGCGGTGTTGGTTGGTCCCGTCTGCCCGGGTGTCGCGTTGATCGGCGCAGTCAGCAGCGTCACGTCGCCGCTCGAAGTGATCTCGTACAGCCAGTAGTAGTAGCGTGTGCCGCTGGTCAGGTCTGTATCAGTGTGTGCGTAGGAACCACCGCCGACGCCTGCTCCGAGAGCTGGCAGCGTGACAACATCCGTCGCTGCGTTGGCATCCTGGACTGTGGCGCGTTTTAGCCGAAAGGCTACTGTATCCACTTCTGTTTCAGTAGTCCATGTGACGACCAGTTCGCGGTTGTTGCTATTGGGAGTGACCTCGAAGGAGGTCAGGCCAACTGCCGCGAGCGCAGGTGGCGTCGCATAGCCCAGAAGCGACGAAAGGAGAAGCGTAACTGCGATGAAAAGTCCTGCTAGTCTTGATGCCAAATACTTCATGAATTGTTTCAATGTCTCCTTCAACTTCTTGGTCAACCCGGTGCCAGCCAGCGATGGTAGCACAAGGGGTTGGCAGTGTCAAGTCAGTTTGCGCTGGCGGAACAGTCCGGCGCCTGCTAGCTGCCTGGCAGGCTGATCTCCAGGGCAGGATCGCCCAGCAGTCCAAATGTGGACAGCAGATCCTGCGATATGCCGGAAGCCCACAACTGTTGCTTTCCAGCAATCGTTGCCATTCCGAGCTTGTGTAGCCCTGTCTGGAAGACGCCGTCGTAGAAGCCGCGGTGCAGCCGGTCGTGACCGGTGGCGACGCCAAAGCCAGTGGCGCCCCAGCCGGCCACCGTGCCGCCCGCGCCCCAGTCCAGCATCTTGGCTTCGATGCCGCTGAACTGCGGATCGGAGAAGTTGCCGCTGAGGCAGGCCATGTCCAGTGAGATCGGCAGCTTGCCGCCGTTGGACATCAGGACGACGTCGTTGCGGCCCGTGTCCCGTGCGCGCAGGAGTGTCTCGTGCGCCCAGGTGGTGTTGCTGGCGTGGCCGATATAGTTGAGGAAAAGCGCGCCGGCGTTCACCTCGTTGATGATCGCGGTGGTCGTGGTTTCCGGGGTGCGATAGCGGAACGACTCTCCCGTGTCATCGGCCGGATAGGGGTCGTAGTAGACGCGCCGGATCGCGTATTGCGCCGGGATATGCGTAATGGCAGCCTCGTTCATCAGTTCGAAGTTGCCTGCCAGATCAGGAGTGCCATCGGCGGCGCGGGCATTGTCAGATACGAAAATAAGGCGGGAACGCCAATCGCCAGCCGGGGGGACCGTTTCATAGGAGATGATCTTGCTGACCATGCGGCTGGCTTCTGCTGGCGTGTTGGCAGGCAGGCGTCCGCCGGCCAGGTCAGGGAAGGTGTCGTCGCCGCTGGTTGTCACGTAGGCGTTGTCGGTCGCCACTTCGCACAGCCATGGATCGACGCAGGCGAAATAGGGCGGGATGAAGCTAGGGTAGTTGGACAGGCCGGTGTTCATGCGGTAGTCGAAATGTCCGTCGCCAAGCAGCAGCAGATAAGCCGGCGCGGGCGATTGCCACGTTTGGTAGGCCTGACGAACGAAGCTCCGGATCGCGTCGGGACTCATGCGCCCGTTGTTGAATTCGTCGTAGATGTCCTGAACGTCGATTTCGGCCACTGCCAGCCCGCC
This sequence comes from uncultured Chloroflexia bacterium, assembly GCA_963707275.1. Classification (GTDB taxonomy): domain Bacteria; phylum Chloroflexota; class Anaerolineae; order JAAEKA01; family JAAEKA01; genus JACKBK01. The sequence continues at coordinate 199,729 of CAVPPH010000006.1, read as the reverse complement.
AGCTCGCCGGTGCGCGGCCAGTTGTTGCGCGGCTGCCTTGAAGTCGGCGTGGTAGACCAGGAGGTAGTCGGCCCGATTTGTGGTCGCGCGCAGATTGGATCCAATGTCGCGCGTGATCGGCTGCACCCTGTTGATGGCTGACAGTCGAGCCAGCGCATAGCTGGCAGGACCGTTAATGTTCATGCCAAAGCGCGCCTGGAAGGTTCCTGCGGCGACCGGCGTTTCCCCACCGATCAGCGGCAGGAAGGCACGATAGGTTGAAGTCGGCCCACTGGGCGCTGCAACAGCTTCCGGACTGTCAGGTGACGCCGCGTCCGTCGTGGAAACCTGGACGCCGGTCAGCAGAACTGGCGCGGACGGGTTGCTCACGTCGTACACCAGCGCATCCTGGCCGGTCAGTTTGCGGACGACGAACTCGCGTCGGCCCGCGCCGTCGACCGAGAAGGAGAACCGATCGCTGCTGGCATTCGGCTGCTGGTGGAAGGCCAGATCGAACCAGTCCAGATATGACTCGTCAACGACTACGCCGGGCAGGTCAGAGATGGCTTGCAGCGTCAACGTGTTCTGGCCGCTGCGCAGCGCTGTGGCCGGCACTGAGAACTGCTGCTGGTAGCCCACCTTGCCGTTCCAGGTCATGTCGCCCACCGTCTGTCCGTTGATCTGGACACGCACGTGATGGTCAGGGCTGGCGGCCACGTCGGTGGCACCCATCATGCGCACCGTCAGGGTGGCGTTGTAACCGCTGTTGACGACAGTCGGCAGAGCCGCGTATACTGTCGTGCTGGGCGTAAAGAGGCTGCTTAGCTTGTTCCAATACCAGCGGGGATATGCGACGTTGTCGCCGAAAGGCAGGTCGTGGATGAAGGTCAGGTCTTGCTCGAAGTGCATGGAAGCGGGCAGCCAGTTGTCCGTCACCGCTCCGGCAGGCGTACCGTTAGCCGTGCTCATGCGTAGCCCGGCGCTGTCGCCACTGGTAAACCAGTATACGTCGCTGTCACTGTAGATGCTGGGCGCGATGTTGGCGTAGAACACCAGGGCTTCCCCGTCTTCGAAGTTGGCGTCGTTGTCGCCGATGAAGTGGGCAGGAATCTGCTGGCCGTCTTTCCAGACTTGCAGCCGCGCCGGCGGCGCGCTGGCCAGCGGCGCAAGGTCGGGGCCTTGCAGATCGGCGCGGGTCAGCTTGTAGAGGCCGCTAAAACGAAGGGAGGTTTTGAACCAGGGACGCGAGGTGTCGCCAGGGAACGCCAGCGGCGCGGCTTCGGGCGCTGAAAGGTCGCCAGCGCGAAGGGTTCGCCAGGTCAGCGCCTGGTCGTAGTTGAGCAGCGAAGCGCTGAGGAGCGGGTCGAGGGCGTCTGGCCGAGGCGCTGCCTGCGAGGCCGCGCCGGATAGTTTCGGGAAGGTCACGGCAACTTGCAGCGAGCGGTAGACCTGTACCTCGCCGCTGGCCGGGTTGTACTGCACGGGCCGGATCATGATCCGCGCGACTCGTTGGTTGCGAATGAAGGCGGTATCGCCGACCGTCACCACCTCGCCGGGGAGAAAGCTGTCCAGAGCATAAACACTGGCGTCATACGCGAAGCGGGTTTGCAGCCCGGCGTCCAGGTCGATCTGTCCCGTCTGGTCGTAATGCGCAACCTGATCTGCGGCAGGCGCGATCCGGTATCTGCCCGGCAGGCTCTCGACCTGCGAAGCGACGACGCGCACTGAGATGTCGCCCTCGGCAGGGATCCCCACGGTGACGCCGGTCTGCGGCAGTTGCGGATGCCCCGGCTGGTCCGACATGGTGAAGTCCGGCAAGCTAAGCACCTGGAACGTCTGGCCTTCCAGCGCGACGTCCGCAATCTCAGGCGCCGGCACTGTCAGTTCGAACACCAATTCCTTTTCACCGGTCGAGACAACGCGTGGGCCATCACCCTCAGCCAGTAGAGGAGACGCTGCGCCGCTGGCTGTGCTATTTAACGTGAACATCTGACTGACCAAACTCACGGCCAGTGCGAACATCAGAAACCGCCGAAACATCAAACACTTCTCCTTGGCATCACGCATATTCTTGATCAATTGCTGTGGACAGAGTAGTCACGATGGTCACGTAACTGTGTCCATGGGCTGCGGCATTCTAGAGACGCCTACATTTCTCTGTCAGTTCCCAAGTTTGCTGGTCGCGGGGGCAAAAGGTAATGGATGCCACCAATATGCGAATGGAACGTTCAATTGCTGAAACTCGTCTTGACAAATAAGAAAAGCATGTGCTATAATCTCGCTTGTCATCAGACCCTCCCGGTTTTTAATACCATATGTCTCAACTAGACCCCGATTCGGTGGTAAGCAAGGATCCGAGCCAGATCATTTCCCGTACGGTTGACGACGAAGCTCTAATCATCCACCTCACCAGCGGCAGCTATTATAGCCTGAACGCAGTGGGTACACGAGTTCTGGGAAAGCATAGACGGGACACGTACCGCCGGAGATGTGACCAAGATCATTCAGGAAGAGTACGATGCTGAGTTCAAACTCATCGAGACCGAGGTCATGTCACTGTTGACGGACCTGGTTGAAGAGGGTTTGGTCCAGGTCAGATGACTGTCGGGACCGCACCGGTTCCAAAGACTGTCCCTTAGGATTGGCTCGACTGGACTGAGCAAGGCTCCTTGGAGCGCCAATCAGTCCGTAATTCGTAAGTTTGGCAAGCCCAAAAGGCGAGCAGCTTTACCGTCCCCCCCATTCCAGTTGCAGCCCATAGGGCGCACTACCAAGCTCAGGAGGTATCATCGTGAACCAGATCGCACCAGTGAAGAAGACGTACGAGACGCCCATCTTGACCAAGCACCAGCGGCTGCAGAAGGTCACTCTCGGAACTGTGACCAACGGCCCTGATTGGTTGATGCCCGGTCAGTAATCTACGTCCGGCGAAACCGCTTCCACGGAAGTTAGTCAAGCCAATCAGTAGTCTGCTTTGTGTACATGAAGGGAAGTTGTTTTTCAACTTCCCTTTTTGTCGTTCACTCTGTCTTGTACCAGCATCGTGACTCCGTTGTCCTCAGCGCGCCAATACTACCAGCACCTGACAACCGTCTTTGATGAGGCGGCCCACCCGTCACAGCCGGCTGTCTCAGGCAATCTTCAGCCCAACGAGTTTTTTGTTGATTTGGGAGGAACGGTAGGACGGTTTCGCAGTGGCGGCGATTTTTTGCAGGAGAGGCTCCTCGCGCCGCTGGCCCATGTGCTGACGGAGCCTGGACAGCAGGCTGTCAGCTTCACCATCGACTGGGTGGATGCGTGCGGGCGTGACTCAGCGTGGGTAGCCATGCCATGGTCGCCGCAGCGCCAATCGGCCGAGCAGGAAACCGGCGAGTATCTGGAGCCGCCCTTTCTGTTTACCGCGCACGGGGATGCAGTCCTGACCGGACTCGATCAGTCGCAAGCGCGAACGATTGCCGTCGTCCGCAACGCGCGTGACTGGCCGCCTGACCACTACCACCAGTCGATCTTCATCACCCTCTATCAGCACCTGCGCCAGCGCGGATATCATCTGATCCACGCGGCCGCTGTCGGCATCAATGGTCGAGTTCGTGTTGCTGACCGGCGCGTCCGGCAGCGGCAAGACGACCACCATGCTGTCTTGCATCAGGCAGGGGTTCGAGTTCTACAGCGATGACGCAACGCTGCTGCGCCGGAACGGAAGTGGCGCGACCGAGGCTGTCTCGCTGCTGGGCACCATCAACGTCACACCGCAGACGCTGGCCTGGTTCCCGGAACTGCAACCCGCTGCAGCGCCCGTCGCCAATCGCAGCGGCAAGCGGCTGGCAATGGTAGATGCTGTTTATCCGGGCCAGGCTGCACGCCGGGGCGAGGTCGCTGCGATCATGGTGCCGGAGATCACCGGCCGGCCCGGCACCTCGCTGGCGCGCATCGGTCGCGGTGATGTGCTCAGCGCTGTCCTGCCCTTCAGTCTGGATTTGCATGACCCGGACTCCGCCCGCCGCCAACTCGACTTTCTCGTGGATGCCGTCGAAACGATCCCCTGCTATCGCCTGCGCCTTGGCAACGACCTGAACGAAGTTCCCCGCTTCATCTCCAATTTTCTCTCAACCTGAGAAATTCGACTTTTTCCGCAAAGCCGATCTTCTGCCACACCCACTAAACGCGCCCGCGGAGAAGATCGAGTTTACCGGTTTCAACCGCAAACGCGCCGCCATATCGTTTGGCTTGGTCGCAGTACTCTGGTACGGCGGCACGATGCATCGTTGTTGCGTGCTCGTTCTCGAATTTGACGATGTTTAATATTTATATTGCAGTCCCGTGCCTTTTCTGCTAGAATGCGCGCGACAGCCCAAGTGTGGGCGGGATTCTGTCGGTGATGCATGGGGCAGCACCCACATCACCACCAACAGCAGCGGCGTCGAGCTGGACAAGCTGCTCTACAAGCCCTGGGGCGAGACGCGCAACCCCACCGGCACACCGCTGACCACATGGCGCTTTACAGGCCAGCGCGAAGACTGCCCAAGGCGTACAATCGGGCTGTATTTTTACAACGCGAGATATTACGACCCGCAGCTAGGCCGTTTCGCGCAGGCCGACACCATCGTCCCCAACCCGGGCGATCCGCAGGCTCTCAAGATGCAATCGCGGATTGCTCCCTCCGATCCGTGCTTTCCTCCACATCTGTGGTTGTCGACTATCGGCTCTCGGAGCGGACAACCGCGGATTGAGCGGAAGCCGCGGATTCTTACTTCTCCGAACTGTATCGCCTCACACCAGACCCGGCTAAAGCGTCGCCTCTTCGAAGTTCGACTTTACCGAACAAGTCGATCTTCGAACTCCGCCTGGGTCGCCCGCAGGCGCTGCTCGATGCTTAGCATCTGGCTCGCGGCCTGGTCCAGCAGCCTTTCGGACGGCAGGCTGTCGCCTGAAGACACCACACGCAGCCCCTCGCGCATTACGGCGTAGGGGATGCGCGTCAGGGCGAAGAAGTCGAGTTTCTGCTCGGCCAGCAGCCGCTGGTAACGTCCCGCATCGCCGTTGCCTGCCTCGCCCTGCAACGCGATCTCGTTGGCGGGAATGCCGTCCAGCAGCTCGAACGCCAGTTGATACCAGCCGTCGCCCAGCCGCCGCTGGAACGCGTTCATCAGGTCGAACACACGGGTCACCGCCGGATCGGGGAACTCGTAGCCCAGCGCGTCATGCACCGGACCGGTGACGCCGGTGGCCTGCTCGATCTGCTCGCGCACCGGCGTCCCTGGCAACAACAGCAGGCTGCCGAAGATCAACGGCGGGAAGTAGCCGAACAACCCCTGCTGCTCGATGAAACGCAGATTCTCTTGCAGGTCTGACAGCGTGCTGCCCGGCTCGAACATGATGAACTCGACCTGCGCCGCCACGTCGTTGTCGTGCAATATCTGCAACGCCCTGCGGTTGGTCTCGACGCCGGTCTGTTTCACCATCCGGTCCAGCGACGCCTCGCTGCCGCTCTCAATGCCGACGCTGACATAGCGCAAGCCGGCCTGGCGCAGCGCGGGGAAGAAACGCTCGCCCCGCGCCACCTGGTCGGCGCGCGTCAGGAAGGCGAAGGAGAAGTCGCGACCCGTGGCCGCGTACGTTTCGACGATCGCCAGCGCGCGCTCAGGGCGCACGTAGAAGTTGTCGTCCTGAAACTCGAAGTGGCTGGCGCCGTAGGTCTCGGCCAGGTGCACCATCTCCGCGACCACGTTGTCGACGCTGCGCCCGCGCCACGGCTTGCCGCCCGCCTCGCCGTAGAAGGCGATGATCGAGCAGAAATTGCAGTGGAACGGGCAGCCGCGACTCGACATGATCGACGCCTTGCGGCGCATGACGCCGGCCACCGTGTCGGCGTACGGCGGGTAGGCGTCCAGCGGCGGCAGCAGCTCGCGCGCCGGGAACGGCACCGCGTCCAGGTCCGACAGGTTGGCGCGGCTCAGGTTGACCACGATCTCGCCGCCCTGCCGCCACGTCACCCCGGCGATGTCGCTCCAGTCGCTGACACGACCCGGCGCGGCAGCCTGCCAGCGCTGCATGATCTCCAGCAGCGTCAGCTCCCCCTCGCCGCGCACGCACAGGTCCACGGCAGGGAAATCGTGCAATATCTCGCGGTGCGCAAAGGTGGGGTGGTAGCCGCCCAGGATGATCAGCGTGTCGGGATGGATGGCCTTGACCGCCGCCGCCAGCCGGGTCGCGGTATAGATCATCTGCGACACCGCGGAGATGCCTACCACCGGGCCGACCGCCCGCGGTTCTGGCTGTTTCCACAAAGGCCAGCGTCGTCGCGCACCAACTCATCGAAGGGCTGCGGCCCGTTGACGTTGGCGTCGTGGATGACGCACGCAATGCCGGCGTGCTCGCGCAGGACCGCGGCCAGATAGGCCAGGCCCAGCGGCTGCGCGCCACGGAACTCGCGTGTCGCATAATCCGGCGGGCTGATTAGCAGCAGTTCAACAGGTTGCATCGCGTTTGCCTCGTCGTGTCATCACCAGTCCCAGCGCGCCCAGCGCCAGCAGCGCCGAGCCGCACGGCAGCGACCCCAGGCCCTGCCCTTTTGCCACCGCCTTGGTGCGTTCCAGCCGGGTTGCCTGGCCGCCCAGCTCGATCTCCTCCAGTTCGTACCAGTACGTGACGCCGGCCAGCACGTCGCTGTCGGTGAACTCATAGGAACCGCCGCGGATCGGGTCGGGCGAGCCGGGGATGAGCGCTGTGTTGATCTTGGTCCATGGGCCGTCCTCGCTTTCGGCGCGGTAGACGTTGAAGCCGGCCGTGTTCACCTCGGTTTCGGTGGACCAGCGGATGACAATTGGCTGGCCGGGTCGTTCCTGTGCCACACCGATGGTTGCCAGCTCCGACGCGGCGACTTCGCCGGCCAGGCTGAGCAGCAGCAGGGGGATAGCGAAAAAAACCAAAATTCGGATCATACTCTTCTTCACTGTGCGGCGCCCCTGCGAAACGCCAGATCCATATCGTTCGCCAATCGCAGCGTGGTGCTCGACCCGTCCTCGCTGGCGCGGGCCTCGCCCTCGACCAGCCGCCAGACACCCGCGGGATCATCGATCGCGATCTCGACCGGCCAGGCTGGCACGCCGGCTTGCTTCTGTAGTCGCAGGTTGTAGAGGCCGTCCTGAACCATGCTGGCCGGCAGTTGATAGCGCAGCACGACCTCGCGCTCGGTGCCTGATGGTGTCACTACGAACCCGCTGAGAATCGTGCTGCCTGCCTCGCCCGGCGCCTGTTGCACGCTGTCCTGCTCGAAGCCCTGAGCGTCCAGCAACTGAGCGCCCGCAGGCACGTAGACGCGCAGGTAGTTGAAATAGCAGCGGCGCTGCAGGTCGTCGTAGCTGTCGCCGTAGCGAGTCTCCTGTACGCAGGGACCGTCGACCGGCTGGCCGCGGTGGCTGTAGACCAGCCGTAGCTCGGCCTCCGCGCTGCCATCGGGTCGCGGGCGCACGGTGTAGCGGGTGTTGCGGTCCACCAGCGCGTTGACCTTGTTCCAGCCGACGTTGCTGTCAACGACCAGCAGATAGTCCGCGTCGCCGGGATCGACTGCGCCAGCCCAACCGCTGTTTTCCAGCAGCGCCATGGTGGCCGGGTCATTGACGCTGAGCAGGATGTGCTTCTCCTGCAAACTGGCGTAGAGCGCCTGCGCCAGCTTGCCAAAATCGACATCGCCCGCCTCGACCTTGGCCCGGCCCGCCGCGGCCAGATCGCCCATGAAATCCTTGCGGTGTCGCCACCACTCAGAGGTCGCCCGGTCGGCGACAGTCGTCTCGATATCCACCGGCGCCTCCCAGACCTCGCGCATGGCGGCCACCAGGTTCTGCGATGTCACCGGCTCCGCATAGCCCGGCAGCTCCAGCGGTTCCAGCGCGCCGACGATGCGGCGCGTCGCCTCGATGTCAAAGGCAAAGACGCCGTCGGTGGCCGTGCCGGTGTCCAGTTGGTAGAGCGACTGGGCGACGCTGGCAGCGGTCGGGTAGTCGGCAGACCAGTTGGAGTTCGCGAAAGACCAGTATCTGTGCGCCCATGGTGCGCTCCAGATCGGGCGGGGCCAGCGGATGGTCGACGTCGGGGTTGAATACCGAGTAGCTGTCGCTGAAGTCCAGAGCGCCCAGCTCGCCGCCATCGACGCTCATCAGTCCGACGCCGGTGATGAAGCCGCCGGTGGGGCGCAACTCCTCGCTGTTCTGCGCCAGCAACAGATACGTTTGCGGCTGTTGCGCGCCCAGCAGCGCCGGCGCGACCTTGCCCAGTGACACGGCTGTTCCCAGCAGCGGCAGGTACGCGTCCAACTGCGTCAGCGGGCCGGCGATGCGCGGGTCGAGGGCGGACGTGTCAAGCTGTGAACGGATGTCGGCCACGTTGTTCAAGGCCGTCTCGGCCGCGATCCAGTCTGGTTCACTGGCTTGCAGCGCCGCGGCGACGCGCGCCAGGGTCGAGCCATCTCCTCCGCCTTGCGACGCCGCCAGCACCGCGGTTGCGCCGTCCAGCGCTGCCCGCCCGGCGGTAGCCGTCTGCTTGCCCAGTTGCAGCAGCTCCGGCGCCGCGGCCGCCTCCGCACCGACGCCGGGCAGCCAGCCCAGCCGCCTGCTGATCGGCAGGAACGGGCCGGCCTGGGTCTCGATCGTTGTCAGGTCAGCCTCCAGCCGTGCGAAGCGGTCGCGCAGCGCAACCAGCGAAGCCGGATCGAGGCTGGCAAGCGCGTCGCGGTTCAACTCTTGCAGCGCGCGCACTTCCTGCAACGCGGACCGGGCAGCCGTGGCGGCGCGAAAGGCGCGGAAGCCGAGGAATGCGACCACGGCCAGCAGTACGATGACAATGACAAGGCAGCCGATCCGGCCTTTTGATCGGCCCGCCGGCTGCCTGTATGCGTTGGAGCTGGAATCACTCATAGAGGCAATACCCTACCATATACGCTGTCTTCTGACAAGTGTTTGCGGTCACTGTTGCGAGTTCTCGCCGGTCTGTGCCAGCCGGTAGATCTGCCAGCGAGTTCCTTTCAGCGATTCCCAGTCCGCGCCGGCTGGCGGCTCTGGCAGGTCAATCAGTTCCTGGTCAACCTGCGCGATGTAGACGGGGCGGGCGGCTGCCGTGGCATTTGCGATCAGTGCTTCGATGGTGTCGGCCACCAGTGCGGGTTGGGCAGCGCCGATTGCATCGCGGTAGCTTGTCAGCGCCCACAGATCGCGGCTGACAGGCAGCACGTCTGGCCGTTCACCCGTGCCGTATCGTCCATACCACAGCCCGAAAGTCGCGCGGTCGCCCGCAGTCAGCACGACGGCGTCCGGCTCCACGACCTGCAAGACACCCGCCACAAACTCCTCAGCGCTCCGATCGCGGCTGCGGTCGTTGGCCTGCCAATTGAACATCAGCGGCAGCGCGATCATCAAGGTGGCCAGCGCCACGACCAGCCAGCGGCCGCGCGGACTGGCATCGTTCAGCCATTCGGCCAACTCGGCGAAGCCGACACCCAGCCATACCGCGGCAAAAGGCCAAACCGGCAGCACGGTCAGGTAGGAGTCGCTGGTGTTGTAGCTCAGCGCCCAGACCAGCGCGAGGCCCGCGCTGGCCAGCATGGCAACGTTCACCCGCCGCCAGGCGCGCGGCCAGCTCAGCACGCCTACGGCCACTAACGCCATGCCCCAGGGCAGGAAGCTCTGAAGCAGCAGACCGGCAGCGGCAGCCAGGCGGCCTGGAAATGCTGCCAGCGGCACGGCCAGGACGAAGCCGCGGTAAAGCTCACCGCTGACCAGCCACCAGAAGCCGCCCCAGGTGCTTGCGTTGCCCCAGTTGATGGGCGGGTTGCCGGCGGCCCGCAGTGGCAGCGCCAGGTAAACGCACAGCCCGGCCAGAAGTCCGCCGATCCCGGCGGCAACGGCCCGCGAGCGACCCTGTGATGTCAACACGCTGATCACGAACAGCGGCGCCAACCAGATGCTGGTCAGGTGGTTGCCCAGCGCCAGCCCGAAGATCAGCCCGGCGGCGGCGGGCCAGCGCGGCGACCCGAACTGCTGGCCGCGCACGGCGATCCACAGCAGCACGGCCGCCAGGCAGGCGTGCAGGGCATAGACCTCGGCGACGGTGGCCTGACCCCAGAACAAGGGCGAGAAGGCCAACGCTAGCCCAGCGACAAGGGCGGCCAGTGCTGCTCGACCGGTTCTTCGGCCCATCAATTCCTGCACGGTTGCCGCGACAAAGGCTGCCGCGGCTGCACCGGTCAACGCCGAAAGCAACGTGACCCGCCACGCCGGGGTGTGCCACGGCAGGCGGGCCAGAGGAGTTGCAAGCAATACGTAGGTCGGGTAGCCGCTGGGATGCGGCACGCCGCCCGACACCACGGCGGCGATCAGGTCGCCGCCGTCGGCGCTGTCGTGCGCCCAAGTCAGCCCGGGCGGCATCGTCAGTAGATAGACCAGCAGCGCGCTGCTGAAGACGATGGCAGGGACCAGCAGTCGCGAGCGCACGGCGTCATCGTTCGCCGCAGGATAATCCCCGGTGTCCGGTGGGCGGCAGATAGGCTGGCGGCAGCGCCCAGGTCAGCAGGTCGCTGCTGGCCTGCAAGCCGTCGGCGAAGAGCCACGCCTGGTTCTCGATCACGCTGCCCAGCGGCGCGGTGGCCGGCACGGTAAGCTGCACCTCGACCTGCGCCGAGTCGCCCGCGGCCAGCTCAACCAGCTCGAAGATCAGGCCGTCGGCCACCAGTCTCGCCTCGCCGTCGCTGGCCGTGACCGCGCCTCGTCCGAGGATCGCCTCCAGGGGTGCGCAGACCAGCAGGTCGGTCAGGTCGGTGTCGCCCTCGTTGGCGACGATATAGCGCAGCGTAACCTGCTGGCCGGGCACTACCAGGAATTGATCGCTTTCCGCGACAATGCTGACGTCTTGCGCCGACTGCGGCGAGAAGCCGGGGGTCGGCATCGCCCAGCAGCGATCTGGCAGGACCGGGCTGGGCACGCCGCCGGCAGGCCGTGTGGGCGTGGCGGTGACGGTGGCGGTCGTTGTTACGCCCGGCGCTGGTGTGTTGGTCGGTTGGACGGGCGCCGGTGTGTTGGTAGGTTGGCCCGGTGCTGGCGTATTGGTCGGGCTGCCCGGGCGCGGTGTGTTGGTCGGACCGGGGCGCGGCGGCGTTGGCGTCAGCGTCGGCACGGTCTGGTAGTCCGGCGACTGGCTGGGCAGCGCCCACGCGCCCGGCATGGCAGCCAGCAATGCGATTCCCAGCACGATGATGACCACCATCCAGGGCAGCAGCCGACGCGTGGCTGGACGGCTGGGTGGCTTTGTGTGTTTGTCGTCTGTTTTCATGAGGTACTCGCTTGGTTTACAGCGTCGTTCAGCCTTCACCGTTAACGTCACGCCTGCAGAGGCGGAAATCTGGCGCTCGTGAAGCGTCGATTCCCAGCTCCACGGGAAAGACGAGTGATCAGTTACTTATTGCTGGCTGGCGTCTGGCAGCAGCATCTTTTGCAACTGCGGCAGTGGCGCCTCAGGCCCTTCTGGCGCGAGGTCCCGCCGATGATCCTTGATCAGCGGCATCCACGCGTTGCCGGCCGGCACGACAATCGTCGCGTGAGCGGTGTTGTTAGCCAGGTTGGTTTCTTCAGGCGCGCCATCTACCACAACGAAGATGTTGTAGTAACCAGGTCCCTGGTTCGGCCAGTCGTAGGCGATCACCGCCGGCAGGCTGACGTTGCCCGGAGTTCAGGGTCTGGGTGTTGAGCAGCGTACCGCCGGAGCTGGGATTGCCGCGATAAAACCTGACGGTGAGTTGGCTGGCAGCCGTCCCAACGCCGCCCAGGTTGTGCAGGTCGACGCGCAGGGGAACCGTGATGGTCGTGCCAGGTGGCACGGCTGGCAAAACGGTCGGTGACGTTCGCACGTTGCTCAACGCCAGGTCGGTGCCAGAGGGCGGGGTTACTTGCACGTAGCGCTCGTTGTTGGTTCCACAGGGTTCGACAACCTGGTCGGCCTCGTCGGCGATGGCGCGTACGCCACGCGGCCCCGGCATGAGCACGCTCCAGTCGTATTCCAGCGTGTGTATGTAGCCGGGATCGAAGCGCTTGGGCAGACCGGGGAGGGACTGAGTGGCCAGTAACGTGCCGCTGCCTGCACGGAAGTTTACGTCAAAGGGGCCGCTGGCCTGGTTGCCGCGATTGCGCACGTCCGCCTGAACGTGCAACAGGCTTGGGTCGCCAGCAAAGAGCGGCCAGTAGGGCGTCACCGACAGTTGGAACATATCCAGATCAGCGTAGGCTTGGAAGATCGGCAGAGTGTAGTTGCGGAAGTCCGTGCCCAGGGGCTTGATGGCATAGGTGTCTTCATCGAAGAGGCCAGTGTTGACGACGCGCCCTTCAAAATCGTTGATACCGACAGCAAACCAGAACCATTCCTGCAAGAGCCGGTTGCCGTCTTCTGGATAACCCAGATTCGGATCCGACAGGTTGTTGAGGAACAGGTCGAAGCTGTTGAGCATGAAGGTACGGACGCGCGGGTAGCCGAACCCGATATCCTCGGTCATCAAAATGCCATACTCGGTGTTGATCAGCGGTTTGTTGCGCTGGCCGTGGCTGTCCATCCACCCGCGGAAGTCACGAATCTGCTGGGCGATCAGAGTCAGATTGTCGTGGTTTTCCACTGTGGTCTCGATCCTGGCGCGCAGGGGGTTGTTGTCCTCAAAGCGGCCGCCGGGCAGGCTGGCTGTGGAAGGCGCTTCCATCGCGTCCACCCGTATCCATGTATTGCTGGAGGCCGGGTTCTTGCTGCCGGTCACCTTGATTTGAACGTTGTGGCGCTCTCCCAACACGCCGCCCCCCGGGATCAGGTTGGTGAACGTGCGGCTGACCGTTCCCGGCGTGGCGGCGTAGAGATCGATCTCGGCGGCCGGCGTCGTTGCCCGGTCCAGAAAGATCTGGGCGATGCCGCTGTCTGGTCCGGTGCGCAGGAAGACCTTGACCTGGTTGCCATTGAAGGCGAAATAGGCTTTAGCGCCGGGCGTGCGGCTGCGGTTGACAGTGCCGCCGCTGGCGCCGGCGTCGGCAACCTGCGTCCAGTCGGTGCCCATGCCCACAGAGTAGCCCACCGCGTTAGGGATGCCGGCCGGAACCTCGAAGCCCCATTCCTGGTGCATCTCGTTGGCGAGGTAAGTGTGGATGTTCCAGATATCTACCGGAATATCGACGCCGTAGGTTGAGCGATAGCTGTTCCAGACCCGCTCCAGCCAGGCCAGGCGCAGTGTCGAGACCTGGACGATACCACTGATCACGAAGCGCGCCGTGGGATCTGCCGCCTTGATTGTGGTGTAGGCGTCGTGGAAGTTGCGCGCGTAGCTTTCCGGGCTGGTGTTGTCCTGCCAAATAACATCGGCCTCGTTGCCGACGATCCAGATGCCGCCCGGATTGTTGCGCGCAATGGCTTTCACGTCTTCGCCGGCGGGCCAGAAGCCATGTTCATTGACGCGGACCATGAAGTAGTAGTCCACCGCGCCGGGATGCGCCGGTTCCAAATCGGCCCGCCAGTTAAGGTAGCGTCCGGCCCTCAGCAATCGCGTATTGTAGTCGGTGATTTCCTGATCAGAATAGACGGTGATTCCGAAACGGTCGGTTGGCGAGGGATACAGGCAGTTCGTGTCGCCCGGCTCCGCCAGGGCCACAGAGGGCGTCACCAGGGACGCCAGCAAAATCAATAGCAGTAAAGCACTTCGACGGTTCATCTTTCCACTCCAATGGTTTCTCAGCAGGTCGCCCAGAGGCGGCTACTGGGCGACGTCCAGACTCGCCGCATAATCTGCAAAAGCCTGGCCGACCGCGGTCAGCTGGCCCGTAACCGGGTCGAGCAGATTCCCGGTGGGATATACTGTGTCACTCAAGCTGTACCAGGCGACCTTCTGAACGAGCCGGTTATCGTCGCCTGGGTAGCCTATTTCTTCGTCGCGCGTGTTGAGCAAATAGTCAAACGTTGAGCGCATGAATTCCGTTACGGTCTCGGTCGAGAATCCGTACTCCGGCGGCATCAGGATGCCATATTCGGACACGATCAGCGGCTTGTTGCGCTGGCCGTTGCGTTCCATCCAGCGCCGGAAGTCCACGATCTGTTGCTTGAACAGATCCAGATTGTCGTGGTCGTCGATCTCCCACAGGATGCCCTGATCCACATCGAAGCCGGGTGGGATCGACACACCCCACGAGTTCGCGTTCTTCGCGCAGGATGAATGTGTGGATGTTCCAGACGTCCACCGCCATCGGCATCCCTGTGAGCGTCTCGTAAGCAGCCAGCACGTCTTCGATGTATTGCAGACGCAGGGGCGTTACCTGGGTAATGGCGCCGATGGCGACCTGGGCGCTGGGATCCAGCGTCTTGATCAGCGTATGCAGTTCGTGGTAGCGGGCCGCATACTGGGCGGGCGTCGTGTTGTCCTGCCACATCACATCCGGCTCGTTGCCGATCAACCAGAGGGCGCCAGGGTTGGCGGCGATGGCGGCGATGATGTCGGCGCGCGCCGGGAAAAACTTGTCGCCGCGCACACGCACCATCTGCGCGAACTCCAGCCCCTCAGATTTCACCGGATCGGGGTCCACATGCCAGTCAAGATACCAGCCTAGCCCCAGTGTCCGGGCGTCGTCTGCATCAAAAGTGAACTGTGTGACTTCCAGTGGGACGCCAACGCCAAGACGACTGCGCAGGTCCGATCGTTCCGCGCCCACCGTAGCTGGCGCGGGTTGCGGCGTCGGTTCGAGGGCGGGGTCGGGCAATTGAACGGCTGCGGTGGCTGTTACAACGACCGTTATTGTCTCGGCCGGCAGCACAGTTGGCACCAGCGGGTCGCTGGTCCGCTCCGGCGTTGGCTTGGCTGGCACAGGTGTGGCGGTAGTGGTCGGCTGCACGGATACGGTCGGCCAGGCCGGCGGCGAATTGGCGCAGCCGCTCAAAACGGCGATGCCGAGCACGCTTATCAACAGGGTAAGGTGACGGCGCGTGATCACGACCGCACCTCATCCGGCGCTGGTTGTGCCGTCTGCTCCTGCTGGCGGCGCAGATTGGCCAGCGCGCCGGCGGCAACGCCCAGCGCGAACGCGATCGACCGCAGCCACAATCCCCAGGGTGACACCGCGGCTACCGCGAGATCGCGCCGCGCCGCGAAGCGCACAAACGGCAGAGTTGTCGCCAGGAAGGGTGCAGCCAGCGCAGTCCATCCCAGCCGCCGATGTATCAGCGCTGCGACGCCCCCCAGCACCATCAGCGGCGCGAGCAGGATTTGCAGCTTCAGAACCTGCGGCGTGTAGCTGTCCTTGAGCGCCTTGCCCGGATGCCGCCGGTAGACGATGGTTCGCCAGTAGCCGCGCCCGGTCTTGAGCTGGGCGTAGCGCCGCCAGGTATTGGCGTGGTGATGATAGACCTGCGCCTCGGGCACGAAACGCATCTGGTGGCCCTGCTCGCTCAGGCGGTAGGAAAACTCCACGTCTTCGTTGTTGGCCTTGGGAAAGCCGGGGTCGAAGCCGCCCTCCGCCAAAAACAGGTCGCGCCGAAACGCCGCGGAATAAGTGGCGACGACATCGAGTTGCTGGCCGTGGCGCATGCGGTCGTAACGGTCCTCAAATTCCATCTGCGCGAAGCGACCCGCCAGGTCGGTCTGGTCGGTGCAATAGACGCCCATCAGGCCGGCTGGCTGGTCGGGCGCGTCAAACGCGGCCAGCAGCGCGGCGATCCAGCCAGGAACCGGGCGGCAATCGGCGTCGGTGAAGAGCAGCAGCGGGCCGCGCGCCGCCAGTGCGCCGCGGTTGCGGGCGCTGGCCGGGCCGGCCTGACCCTGGCGCAGCAGCGATACGGCCACGCGGGTATGGCGCCCGGCCCATTCAGCCACTCGTTCCGCAGTCCCGTCGCTTGAGCCGTCGTCGACGATGATGATCTCGAACTCGGCGGGCGAGACGGTCTGCTGTGCCAGCGCGTCCAGACAGCGATCGATGACGCGTGCCCCGTTGTACACAGGGACGATGACCGAGCATCTGAGTGCGCTGGTCTGCGCTGCCCGTGGATCGGGAGTTTCTGCCGGTCGTGACGCCGGTCGCTGGTGCTTGCTCATCGGGTAGTTTGGAGTTCTCAGGCGCGGGTTGAAAGTGACGACCCCAGGTCCGCGGGAATTCGTCCGGCGCGCCAGCCTTCGATAGCCAGCGCAATCGCGCCCGTCAGCATGATGGCCAGCGGAGCCGCTACATACAACGCCACGCCGTAGGCCAAACCCAGGCTGGCGCTGACGCCGAAGATACCCAGCGCCCAGCGGCACAGCACCTGGAAGACGCCGATCTTGCCGGGCGACGAGGGAATGGCGACGCCGGCCTGCAGGACGACCGCCAGAAAAAACGCCTGTATCCACGACGCTTCCATGTGCAGCGCCAGAAAGACGATATAGTTGGTGGCGGCCGACAGCACCCACACGCCGACCGAAATCATCAATAGCACGGCCAGTCGTCCCGGCTGGCGCAGCGCCTCCAACCCGTCCACCGCGCGCGCCGCTGTGGACAGCGCTGGGCCGGCCACGTCGCCGGGCAGCCTGGCCACCACCACCTCCAGCCAGCGCAGGATGCGGTCGCGCTGCCACAGAACCACGGCCACAGTGACGGCCATGAAGATCGTCACCACCAGGATTGGTGTCTGCCGGCTGGCCAGCTCGTCAGGCAGCGCCACGAAAAAGACTAGGCCGACGAGAAAAGCCGCCAGCATGATCAGGTCCAGCAACTTCTCGGCGGCCACGGTGCCCAGAACGCGCGACTTGCTCAGCCCGCCTGCCTCGCCGGCGAAATAGGAGCGCAACAAGTCGCCGCTGCGCGGTACAGGCACCGCCAGATTGACCGATGCGCCAGCCATCCAGATGTTGGACAAGCGGGTGACGCCTAGGCGATGATGGGTGTCAGCGGAGCGGCGGTCACGCGGGTAGAGTAGATAGCGCCAGCGCACCGCCTTGACGACGCCAGTCAGCAGCACCGTCACGATGGCGGCTGCCATCCAGGCCGGGCTTGCCGACCGCAGCGTCTCTGCTACATCACCGAAGTCGATGTCCACCATGGCCAGCACGAGGCAAGCCACGCTAAACAGCATTCCCACCCACAGTCGGCGGCTCCGCCAGACAGGACGCTGAATGCCTTGCTGCTTGTCCACCTCGGGCTGGCTGGCGGGGGACGCCCCCTGATTTATGATGGCTTCAACCGGACGGGCTAAACGACGTTGTCAGGCGCAGATGCGCCAGAGCCGCGAATCTGACTGGCTGCAAAGGAGCCGGCCGCGGCCGGCTGGCTGGCGTCGCCGGTTGGCTTGCTCTGCCCGCGCTTGCGTGATGACTTGCCGCTGCCCTGGCCGCTGTCCCCCTCGCCCAATTCGTCGTTGGTATCCTGATAGTAATCGTAGTAGTAGTAATGCGAACCGGCCAGCCGGTAGGCGATCCGGTTCACGGCCACGCCCAGGACGTTGGCGTTGACTTTCAGCAGACCCTGCGCGGCGCGTTTGGCGGCCGCCTCGCGCGTCTTGGCCGACTCGACCACCAGCAGCACGCCGTCTACCTGCCGCGCCAGCACGGCCGCGTCGGTGACGGCCAGCGTTGGCGGGCTGTCGAAGACCAGCGTGTCGGCATTGGCTTGCAGCTCGACTGATCAGTTCGGCCATGCGATGCGATCCCAGCAGCTCCGACGGGTTGGGCGGCTGCGGGCCGCTGGTCAGCAGCCACAGATTGTCCACTTCGGTCTTTTGCAGGAACGGGGTCAGATCGCTGCCTTCGGGCATGCAGCATGGCGTTGGTCACGCCGGCCGCGTTGGGCAGCCCAAAGATCTGGTGCATCACGGGACGCCGCAGGTCGGTGTCGATCAGAATGGTGCGCTTGCCGCCCTGAGCGATCACCACTGCCAGGTTGGCGGCAGTGGTACTCTTGCCTTCGCCTGGGCTGGCGCTGGTGACCATCAGGCTGTTGATCGGCTTGTCCAGGCTGGAAAACTGGATGTTGGTACGCAGGGTACGGTAGCTCTCGGAGAAGGGCGATTTGGGATTCTCGTGGGTGATCAACTGGCGCTGACCGTCGCTGTTGCGGTACTGGACGAGAGATCCCAGCGCCGGCAGTCCGGTGACGCGCGCTGCGTCTTCCGGTAGCTTGATGGTGTCGTCCAGGTATTCGATCAGGAACGCCAGCGCGGTCATCAGCAGCGCGCCCAGCGCGGCGGCAATCAGCGTGTTCAGGAGCACGCGCGGCCGGATCGGCGCCAGCGGCTCGATGGCCGGCTCGACCACGGTGATGGTGTCGCCGGAGAGCGCCTCGGCTCGCTTGACATCATCGCGTGCTCCGCAGCAGATCAGCTAATGAGCTGCGATACTGGGCCAAACTTGTCTCCAGACGGGCGCGTTGAGCCTGCTGCTCCAGCGTCAGTTCCTCGCCGTCGTCCTCCAGCCCTTGCAGCGCCTGAAGCTGCGCTTGCGTCTGGTCGATGTCGGCCTGCACGCCGGTGATCTGGGTCTGGAAGGTCTCCAGTGAAGTATTGAAGCGCTGCTGTTGCTGCTTTTCGTTTTGCGCGATGAAGACCGCTGGCAGGTCGTTGGCGACCGCTGTGGCCAGCGCCGGGTTCGGGTCTTCGACGTGCAGCACGATGATCTGGGTCTCACGTACCGGATCGACGATGATGCGCGAGGCAACCTCAGGTAGCCGCAGGTTGGTGGCTACTTCGTTCAGCACGGGGCGGGTCGTCAGGAGGCGGGCATAGTTCGACGCCAGCCGTTCGCTGGTCAGCACGTCGGTCCACTGCGACGCCAGTCGGGTTGTTAGCCTGCTGGATCAGTATCTGCGTTGAGGCGCGGTAGATGGGTGTCGAGCGGGTGCTGACAAAGAAAGTGACGCCGCCGGCCACCACTGCGCCCAGCGCAATGAGCCAGAGCCATTTCCAGAAGATCCGTCCAATGTTTCGCAATTCCATGAAGTTCTGTCGCCTTTCGCGGGGCGTTTATTGATTAGCTGTGAGGCGGGTCCGTCCGGTTTGTAGTGGTGACTTCAGTCGCTCTGGGACCGCCGCAAGCGACTGAAGTCGCTACTACGAACCGGCTATTAGCCTGCTACGAACTGGCAAGCTTGCCGACGACGATGACACGATGCGTGTTGGTCCAGTATGGCCAGCAGGTTACCAGCGTCACGCGGGCGTCGTTGGTGGGCAGGATGTAGCGCGCGTTTGCGATGCGCTGCTCCTCGGTAGCGCCAACTTCCAGCAGCGGTGGATCGGTCACTTCATCCACGATGTAGGTGAAGCGTTGACCCTGGTCATTGTAGAGGTAGATCGCGTCGCCGGGTTGCAACTCCAGATCGCTGATTTGCCGGAACACCTCGCCCTTGGTGTTGTGGTGGCCCGACAGCACGACGTTGCCCGCTTCGCCCGGCCGCGCGCTGTTGACATGCCGTCCAGCCGCGTTGTCTGCCGTTTCCCACTCGGTGTAGCGCTGGTTGCCACGCTCGATCACCGTCCAGCCCACGTCTTCGATTGGCGCGTCGAGGTCGATCGAAGGTATCACTATGCGATTCGGCTCGCCAACCGCGGGCGGTGCATCGGGCAGTGTAGCTTCTGTCGTGGGCAGCACCGCTGGGGCGGGCGCTCCCGGCGTTTCGTTGGTCGCAGGGACAGGTGTCGCTGCCACCTCGACGCCAGGCGCGGGAAGCTGCTCTGGCGCCTCTTCCACCGCGGTGGGAGAGGGAGCCGGCTGCGGCGGTGTAGTGGTGCAGCCCAGCAGTGCGACGCCAGTCAGGACGAATGCCATGACCAGCGCCAAAGCCGTAGATATTCCGGGGCGACGAGCAGTACGGTGGTGTGGTTTGACGTATGCAGGCATAGGGTTCTTACAATCGCAGCGCCCGCTGTCGCGTAGCGTGACAGCAGGCTTGCAGTTTTCCTGTGTGAAATTGATCCCTGGCAGGGCAATCATTGTAGCCCATGCCTGGTGAATTGGCAAGAAAAGCGGCCTTTCCCGGCTTGTCTCAATCAGGTCGCGGCAATACTCGTTGAGACGCACCGGATGGCGAAACCCAGCGTACTCAGGACGACGGCCCGACCGCGACAGTTCCGTTGTCACGCCGCAGCCACGGTTGGAAGTCCTCCAGAATCGAGCCGCCGATGAACTCGCGTAGGATCGAATTGTCGGGGACGATGTCGGTCGGGCAGGGGCGGAACCAACGCAACAGGCTGAGCAGCCGGTCAGCTTCCACCCGTTCCGGCGTTCCCGGCTCTACGGAAAGCAGCAGTGGCTCAGCCAGTGCCCGTAGCACGGCCAGCTCGTAGACCAGCGCCGAGTTGAACATGACGTCGGCATGTTCCTGGTAGGGGAAGATGTTGCGCCATTCGCCGCGCTCGACGCTGGGCCAGCGGGCGATGGTGTCGCTGGCTGTGTAGCCGCGTCGGGCCGCGTCGCGCACGATGCGGCGAATGATGCGCGTGTCGGTGGTCGACACCCGATTGTGCCGGTCCAGGTTGAGCTGTGTCAGCGCCGAGATGTAGACACGAAAGATGCGGTCCGAGGGGATGTCAGGCACCAGGTTCGGGTTGAGCCCGTGGATGCCCTCGATCAGGACGACGTGATTGGGCGTAACGCGCTAACGTCTCGCCGGGTATCTTGCGGCCTGCTCGAAAGTCGAAATGCGGCAGCGTTACCGGCTCGCCAGCCAGCAGCATGTTCAATTGGCGGTTGAACAGTGTCAGATCGATCGCCTCCAGGCATTCGAAGTCGGGCTTGCCATACTCATCCAGCGGCGTTTGCTCGCGGTCGACGAACCAGTTATCCAGCCCCAACGCGATCGGGTGGATGCCATTGGCCATCAACTGCACCGACAGGCGGCGGGCAAAGGTGGTCTTGCCAGACGAGGATGGACCGGCGATCAGCACCATGCCGATCTGGTCGCGGTGGTTTGCGATGACGCTGGCGATGGCCGCGATGCGTTGCTCGTGCAGCGCCTCGGTTATCAGGACAACCTCGCGGATACGCCCGCTGTCGATGGCGCGGTTCAGGGCGGGCAAGTTCTTGACGTCCAGCAGTTCCAGCCATTCGCGGTATTGCTGAAACACCTGCGTTAGCCGCGGCATGGCCTGGAACGGCGCCAGATAAGTCGGGTCATTGCGCCGCGGATAGTAAAGAACAAAACCGGGCGGATAATGCACCAGATCGAAGTATTTGAGGTAGCCGGTGCTGGGCGCCATGTAACCGTGAAAATGGTTGCGATGTGTCCCCAGTTGATAGACTGCCACCGTATGCTTGTCGCTGTTTTCCAGCAGGCAGGCTTTTTCCTCGTCGCCGTGGGCGCGAAACTCGGCCGCTGCCTGCTCGATCGGCAACTCCTCCCGCTGGATGGGCAGATCCTGCTTCACCAGTTCCCGCATGTGATCGTGTAGCCGGGCCAGGTCCTGCGGCGTAAAGGGCGGGCGGCCCTCCAGCCGGCAGAAGAGTCCACCGAAGGTCATCGAATGGTCAACATGCAGCCACGCGCCGGGGAATAGCTCGCTGACGGCGGCCACCAACAGGAAAACCAGCGACCGGCGGTAGATGCGCATCCCGTCCTTGTCGGTGATGTCGATCAGTTGCACGTCGATGTCGCGCCAGACCGGCAAGGTCAGCTCTTGCAGGCTGTTGCTCACCAGCGCGCCGATGTAAGGCACGTCGGGATGTTGGTTAAGCGCGCAGGCGAACTCCTCCAGCGTGGTGCCAGGGTCGCCTTCCGCGATGCGGCCGTCGTTCAGCCTTACCTGGACAGTAGTCCGTGGCGACGACGGCCGCACGCGGTTGATCCGGTCGGTGTTGGTTTTGCCGGCAGATGTGGACACTAGGCGAGACTCTCTACAAAGGTAGCGATGTCGATGGCGGGCAGTGTGAGAATGCGCACGCTGCCGCGCGACGACAGTTCGATGGAGACGCGCGCAACGGTCGCGTTGTCAGGCGCCTCGACGATGTTGACGAAGTCGTACGGTCCCAGAACGGCGTATTGCTGTTTCACCTCGACGCCCAGGGCCTTCAACTCCTCATTGACCTCGGTCAGGCGCTCCGGCTTGTATTTCAGCGTTTCGGCGCCTTCGTCAGTCAGTGAGCTCAACAGAATGTAGGTCGGCATGGGGTACCTCCTTGCGGTTTGGTGAAGGTGACAGTTCCTCCGGGATGGTTCCCAATCACTTTTCGAAGACTCCTGTAGCGAAGCGCAAGGAGCCGAAAGTGACTGTCACCTGATTCTTGCTTGGCTGGCGGTCAAATGTCGGCAAAACGGTAACCATAGCCTCGTTCGTTGAAAATATAGCGCGGATTAGACGGGTCGGGCTCGATCGTCTGGCGCAGGTAGGTGATATAAACTCGCAGCAACTGATTGTCGTCGACGTACTCTGGTCCCCAGACCTTGGAGAGCAACTGCTCGTGGCTCAGCGTGCGTCCCTGGTTCTGCAATAAATGGTACAGCAGCCGGTATTCTGTGGGACGCAACTTGACCGGCTCGCCGTTGACCAGTACCTCGCGCCGGTCAAAGTCGACTATCAGCCGGTCGTCGATCTGCATGCGGCTGTTGCGCTCGCCCGGCGAACTCAGCTCCACCCGCCGCAGCAGCGCGTTGATCCGGCTGACCAGCTCGCGCGCGCTGAAGGGCTTGGTTACATAATCGTCCGCGCCCAGGTCCAGCCCGCGGATCAGGTCATCCTCCTCGCTGCGCACGGTGAGCATGATGACCGGCACGGGGAGCGAGCGGCGGATCTCGCGCAGGGTCTCGAAACCATCCAGTTTTGGCATTTCCACGTCCAGAATCACCAGGTCGGGCAGTTCCTCGCGCGTCTTGCGAATCGCATCCAGCCCGTCGCTGGCCTCGATCACTTCAAAGCCTTCCAGTTCCAGGTTCATGCGTACAAAACGCCGCATTCGCGCCTCGTCGTCAGCGATCAGATATTCGTCGATGGTCGCTCATGATCACCTCAGCTCCAGGTGCCCGGCACTTTTCGAAAACTCCTGCGGCAAAGCGGAAGGAGCGAGAGTGCCGGGAACCTCCGGCAGTGTGAAAAAGAAGGTCGATCCCTGACCGGGCGCGCTGCGCACCCAGATCTGGCCATCGTGTGCCTCCACGATCGCCTTGCTCAGATAGAGGCCGAGACCGGTGCCCTTGGTCTGGCGGCGCATGCCCGAGTCGACGCGGTAGAAGCTCTCAAAAAGACGGCTTTGCTCCTCCGGCGGAATGCCGATACCCTCGTCTGCCACATAGACGGTGACGCCCTGCGAGTCGTGCCACGCGCCGACGCGAATCATGCCGCCGTCGGGCGAATACTTGATCGCGTTGCTTAGGAGGTTGTCGATCACCTGGCGGATGCGCGCCTCGTCGGCCAGGACAGCCGGCAACGCCGCGGGAAAGTCCAACGTGAACTGGTGCGCGTCCGTCTGCAGGCGAAAGCCGTCCACGGCCCGTCGCGCCAGCCGCTCGATGCTGACCTCGTTCAGGTCAAGCCGGAAGCCGCCAGCCTGGATGCGGCTGGCATCCAGCAGGTTGTCGATCAACCCGTTGAGCCGGTCTGCTTCTTCCTCGATGACACCCAGGCCGTCGCGCACCGTTTCTGGCTTCCACGACGCGTCGGGTCGCCGCAAGGTACTGGCGTAGCCCTTGATCAGCGAGACCGGCGTCTTCAGCTCATGCGAGATGACGCTGACAAAGGTCGACTTCATCTGCTCGGCCTCGCGGAAGCGGGTGATGTCTACCACGTTGACGATGATGTTGCGCAGGCGGCCCTCGCCATCGAACAGCGGCGTGTAGGTGACGCCCAGCGTCAGCCGCGAGCCGCCAGGCCGGACGACGTCTCCCTCCACATAGAGCGAGCCATCGTCGGGCAATTCAGCCGGTACGCCGTCAGCAGCGCAGAGGTTGTGTCCTTGCGTGTTCTCCAGCGGCAGCACCTTCCAGCACGGCTCGCCCTGCGCCTCTTCAGCCGCCCAGCCGGTCATGCTAGCCAGCGCGCGGTTCATGACCTCGACCCGCCGGTCGGGCGACAGGATCATGACGCCGTTGGCGCTGTTCTCGATGATGGCGTTGAGCCGCTGCTTCTCGGCTGTCGCCTGCTCATAGAGTCGCAGGTTGCGGACGGCGATCGCGGCCTGGTCGGCGAAGCTTTGCAACACCTGCCGCTCGTTGGCGCCGAAGGCCAGACCGCCGCTGCGGAAAACGTAGATCGCGCCCAGCGGCTCATCCTCGATGCGCAGCGGCAACTGCACGACCTGGCGCAGAGGCACGCCGGCCGCCGCCGACACCAGTGCCAATGACAGCTCCGGAAGGCTGCGCGGGTCGTCAGCATCGCGCCGCGAGGGCGGGCAGTTCCATCAGCCTCGCGGCAAGACCGGCCGCCTTGGCAGGTGACAGGCCGAAGATCGCCTGCGGCACCAGACGTCCATCCGCCTGCCGCAGCACCAGCAGCCCCACTTCGCCGCCCACCATCTCAGCCGCGCTGTTGAGGATCAAGCGCAGCAGCGATGGCAGATCCTGGCGGGAGGTCATGGCCCGGCTGATGCGCAGCAAGTAGTCTCGTTGTCGCAGTTGCAAGGATTGCATAGAAGAATCTTAGCCAAAAGACAAAAAACTGTCAAAGAGGGTGGAACCTTTTCCGGGAGCGCGGCGTTTTGAGGGTGTCTTGCGTTGTATTTCCTCCCCTCCTTCCCCTGTGCGCTCCGGTTGGGCTGACCGGAGCGCACAACCTTTTTACTCTCAAACCCTTCGGGTCCGGTGACCACCGGACCCGAAGGGTTTTTTGTTCGGGGCCACCTTGCGCTATAATGCCGGGCGTCCGGCCTGACCAATGGGTGCATCGTTGCGCTACTTTACGAGATATTTCTCATGCCACATCTTTTCCGATATCGTCATCTTTCCTTGCTGGGCCTGGTCATTTGCCTGGCGCTGCTCACCCCATTGGCCGTTCTTGCCCAGACCGGCCCCGATGCTCGCAGCCAACGGTTGCTGGATCAACTGGAAAACGGCGATCCCTTGCAGCAGGAGCAGGCCGGCCAGGAACTGGTCGCGCTCGCTTCTTCTGCACTCGTTCCCAACCTGACACGCATCTTCCGCGCTGCTGACAACCCGCGTCCGGTGGCAGCGGTTCTGGGAGCGGTCGGCACGCCGGCAGCCATGGCTGTGCTGGTCAGTGGTCTGGCCGACGAGGAACTCACGCCGCAGCGCAACGCAGCTCAGCGCGTTTTGCTGGAAATGGATGTCGAGGCGGTGCCAGCACTGATGGTCGGCCTGTCCAACCAGAGTTCGCAGACGCGCCGTCACGCCGCCACGGTGCTGGGGTTCATCAAGTCGCCGCGCGCCGGCAACTCGCTGCTGCGGGTCGCTCAGAGTGACGAGGATGCCAGCGTGCGCCAGGAGGCTGTCTGGGCGCTGGGCGAGATCGGGGAAGCACGCATGAGGTCAGCGCTCAAGGCGATCTCGCGCCGCGATCCCGATCCGGAAGTGCGTATCGAGGCAGAGCGGGCCGCGCTGCGCGCCGGTGGCGGTTTTTGATCTTCATGCTCTGGCCGGTCTCCGACTGAGCCGGTGTCACAACACCCGAATCAAAAACGCACGGCAAGGGCCGTGCGTTTTGTCATCCAATTTCTGTGGGCGAAAGCGGCTAGATCAGTCCCACTTCCTTGCCGACCGCTGCGTACACTTCCAGCGCCCGGTCCATCTGGTCCACCGTGTGGGTCGCCATGTAGCTGGTGCGCAGCAGCGCGCGGCCGCGCGGCACAGCCGGGCTGATGACCGGATTGACGAACACACCGGCGTCGAAGAGAGTCTTCCAGACGAAGAAACAGGTCTGGTCCTCGCCGATGATGATCGGCACGACCGGTGTGCAGCTTTGTCCCGTGTTGTAGCCCAGGCTGTTGAGCTCACGGCGCATGTAGGCTGCGTTGTCGTTGACGGCTTGCACGCGTTCCGGCTCGTCGCGCATGATCTGCAGCGCGGCCAGCGCGGCTGCGGCGTTGCTGGGCGGGATGCTGGCGCTGAAGATCATTGACCGTCCGTGGTGTTTGATGTAGGCGATAACGTCGCTGTCGCCGGCAATAAAGCCGCCCAGGCTGGCGAAGGACTTGCTGAAGGTGGACATGATCAGATCAACATCGTCGGTGACGCCAAAGTGGGCCGATGTGCCGCGGCCGCCGCCCAGCACGCCGATCGCGTGGGCGTCGTCCACCATCAGGCGCGCGCCGTACTTCTTGACGATGGGGATCATCTCAGGCAGCGGGGCGATGTCCCCTTCCATGCTGAACAGGCCGTCGACAACCACCAGCTTGCCGGCGGTCTCCGGCAACAGCGCCAGCACCCGCTCCAGGTCGGCCATGTCGTTGTGGCGGAAACGCTTCATGTCGCCGTAGGCCATCTGCGCGCCGTCCACGATGCTGGCATGGTCGTCCTTGTCCAGGATCGTGTAGTCGCCGCGGCCCACCAGCGCGGTGATGGTGCCCAGGTTGGTCTGGTAGCCGGTGCTGAAGACCAGCGCAGCCGGCTTGCCGACATAGTCAGCCAGCTCCGCCTCCAGTTGCTCGTGCATGGTCAGCGTACCGTTCAGGAAGCGCGACCCGGTACAGCTTGTTCCGTACTTTCTGATCGCCTCGATGGCCGCCTCGCGCACCTTGGGATGCGTCGTCAGGCCCAGGTAGTTGTTGGAGCCGAACATCAGCAGCCGCCGCCCGTGGTACACGACCTCCGTGCCCTCGTGGCCGTCCAGCGCGATGAAATAGGGATAATAGCCAGTCGCCATCAGGTCCTTGGCGGTGTTGTAGTTATATGCTTTGTCGAATATATCTGCCATGCAATAGGGTCTCCAGTCTGTTTCTTGCCCAAGCCCGCGCTATTATAGACGTGGACAGGCGAAATGACAATATTGCGAAAGATCAGGCTGAATTGCCTGCGGCCCGCCGGCACGCCTCCACCAACGCCAGCGTCAACGCCTTGGCGTCCACGGACTCATCGGCGTCCTCGCTGACCGGACCGACGCAGGCGGGACAACCGCGCTCGCACGGGCAGCGGTGCACCAGCTCCGCCACGACGCGCAGCAGGTCGTCGCGGATCTCGTACAGCCGCTGGCTGAAGCCGATGCCGGCCGGTATCTTCTCGTACACGGTGATGGTGGGCAGGCCGTCGGCCGCGGCCTGCGGCTCGGCCACCACGCCGATGTCGCGCGGGTCACACATCAGGTGCAGCGGAGCGATGCTGCCCAGCGCGAAGGCCAGCCCGCCCAGCCCGGTGCGCAGCCGCTGCCCCTGCTCGACCCGCTGGTGGCAGGTTCGACACAGCGTCAGGAGGTTGTCCAGTGCGTTGGCCAACCGGTACGCTTCGTTGAGACCGGCCACGTAGCCGAAGGCGCGGAAAGGGCGTTTGTGATGCACGTCGTGCTGGCGGGCGGGCGACTCCGGCGTGCCGCAACTGGTGCAGCGATAGCCGTCGCGCGCGCGGGCGGCGTTGCGCTGCTGCTGCCAGTTCGGCCCGTAGTCGTTGGGATCGCTGCGCCACAGACCGGCGGCCCGCAGCGGGTTCAGCAGTTCGTCGCCGAAGGCCAGCCACCAGGCGTCGGTCTCCAGTACCTGCTCCGGCAGGTCGATCTGGCCGACGCCCAGCGTTTCGTGGGTGTGCAGCTTGACCTGGCGGTAGCTGCTGAACTGGCTGACGACCTGCACCGGGCCGTAGGCGTGTTGCGCGCCGCCGATATCGATCTGCTCGTGCGCGCGGATAACCCGGACCTCCTGGCTCGAAGTCGCCACCGTGTAGTAGCCCACCGCGGCCGGGCGCACCCAGGCGTGGCCCTCCTCCCACTCCAGCCGTTCCACCAGATAGGGCTCGCCGTCGTGCAGGTAGACCGCGCCCTCGTGCAGTAACATCGGCGCGGCCGACGCGCTCCAGTTCGCCGATCTCGGTGTAGTCCGACCGGCTGAGCCGCCGCGCGCCGCGTGGATAACGACCCGCTCCGGCGACGCCGTGCGCAGGCTGATGGCCTGCGCCGGATAGCCCTCGCCCATCCAGAACCAGTCGCCGCCGTGCTGCTGGACGTCGCCCTCAGTGGCCAGAAAGTCCAGTATCTCCTCGGTGAATGCGACCCGGCCGAACTGCTCGCCGGCGCGGAAGGGAAGCTCGAACGCTGCGCAGGCGACGTGGTTGCTGAGCAGCATCAGGTTGTCCGGGTTGATCAGCGCGTGCTCGGGACTGCGACCAAAGAAGTAGGCGGGGTGGGTGATGACATACTGGTCCAGCGGGCCGGCCGTGGCGACCAGGATCGCCAGCGACACGCCGGAGCGACGGCCAGCGCGGCCCGCCTGCTGCCACGTGCTGGCGATGGTGCCGGGGAAACCGGTCAGCACGGCTGCGTCCAGCCCGCCGATGTTGACGCCCAGCTCCAGCGCGTTGGTCGCCACCACCGCCTGCACGCTGCCGTCCCGCAACCCCTGCTCGATCTCGCGCCGCTCGCCGGGCAGATAGCCGCCGCGGTAGCCGCGGATCGGCAGAAGAGGGAAAAGAAGGAAAGGAGGGAAAGGATGGATCAACGTGAAATCTCGGATTTCCCTCCTTTCCCTTGCCTTCCCTCTTTTCCCTTCCGTTCCCTGCTCTTTCCCTCAAGTACGTCAACAGTACTTCCACCGTCAGCCGAGCGCGGGCGAAGACGACCGTCTGCACGCCGGCGTCGATCAGGTCGGCGGCGATGCGCTCGGCTTCCAGCAGGCTGGAGCGGCGCAGGCCCAGCTCGGCATCTATCAGTGGCGGGTTGTAGAAGACGATGTGACGCTCGCCCTTGGGCGCGCCGTCAGTGTCGATCAGTGTGACCGGCGCCTCGATCAGCCGTTCGGCCAGAGCGGTCGGGTTGGCGATGGTGGCTGAGGCGCACAAGAACTGCGGATTGCTGCCGTGAAACTGGCAGATGCGTCGCAGTCGCCGCAGCACGTTGGCGAAATGGCTGCCGAAGACGCCGCGGTAGGCGTGCAGCTCGTCGATGACCACGTAGCGCAGGTTGCTGAACAGCTCGGCCCACTGCAGATGGTGCGGCAGGATGCCGGTGTGCAGCATGTCGGGGTTGGTGAGGACCAGGCGGGCGCGCTTGCGGGTCGCGGCGCGCTCGCGCTGCGGGGTGTCGCCGTCGTAGGTGGCGGGAGCCAGGCCAGCCTGCCGGCCAAGTGCTTCGTCCAGCCGGCGCAGCTCCGCCAGCTGGTCGTAGGCAAGCGCCTTGGTGGGAAAAAGGTAAAGCGCACGCGCGGCTCGGGGTCGGCCAGCAGCGTCTGCGCGACGGGTAAATTATAGCAGAGGGTCTTCCCACTGGCGGTCGGCGTGACGACTACCCAGTTCTCGCCGGCGCGGGAGGCTGTCCACGCGGCCGCCTGATGAGAATAGAGGCTTTCGATGTCCTGCCCGCGCAGCGTTGCGGCAATGCGTGAATCGAGGTCGTCAGGGAACGGCGCGGTGCGCGCCGGCTGCTCCGGCAGGATCTGCCAGGTGGTGACGTTGCGGTTGAACTCGGCATCCAGCCGCAGACGATGGATGGCGGCTTCGACAGACATGGGTGGGTGATGCGTGATGCGTGATTACTCGCGATGCGTAATGCACCGTAGACCTGCGAATTACGCATTACGTAGTACGCCATAGTGCCGGCCCTGCTATCTCATGCTACGACGACTCGCTGCTCGACGATCTGCACCTGCTGCCAGTGCTCGCTGCCGTCGTCCTCCAGCGGTCACCAGGTCGTAGCGTGGATTGGGAGGGCCGGAGTGGTGGCGAGCCAGGAAGCGCGGGTTGCCGCGTACCGGTGTCACATGGGCGGGCCGCGCCTCCAGATCTTCCTGGATCAGCAGATAGCCGCGGATCACCGGCCGGTCGGGCTGCAACAGCGAGCAGATCAGGAAGACCGAGTCGGGGTAGAACGCGTTGCGGGCGTCGGTGGCCGACGGGTACGCTGGATCGACAGGGTGCGAGTGATAGATGGCAATCATCGTTTCGCCGCGGTCCTCGAAGTCGAACTGGCGCAGCAGCGTGCCGCCGTCGACCCAGTAGTCCATGATGCGGTTCTCGGCCTCGTTGCGGGCGCGCACCAGCTCAGTGGCCACGCCGTCGCGGCCGCTGATGATGCCGCAAATTTCTTCAGGTGCGCCGCTGCGGGCGTGGGCGATGATCTCGTCGTGAATTGAACGGGGGAGGGTGATGGTGTTCATGGGGATCAGTCATCAGTGAACAGTAATCAGAGGTCAGTCGGTCAGCGCTGCTGATCACCGGCAACTGATGACTGATGACTGATCACTGACAACCGGCTACTCCTCGAAAAGATACTCCGCGCCGGGCTGAAGGAACGGGTTGGAGCGACGCTCGCGGCCGATGGTGGTGGCCGGGCCGTGGCCGGGATGCACCGTGTAGTCGTCGGGCAGGGTCAGCAACTGCTCGCGGATCGAGCGTAGCAGTGTCGGCCCGTCCGCGCCGGGCAGGTCGAAACGGCCCACCGAGCCGGCGAAAAGCACGTCACCGGCGAACACCTGGCCGCTGGCGTGGTGGATGAACACCACCGAGCCAGGCGAGTGGCCGGGCGCGAGGCGGACTTCCAACTCCTGTTTGCCGAAGCGAATGAGGTCGCCGGGCTGGATCAAGCCGTCAACCGCGGGCATGGTGCCGGGATCGTAGCCCATCCACAGGCGCACCATTTCCTGCTGCCGCGCCAAAACAGCTTCGTCGTCCGTGTGCAGCCAGAAAGGCGCGCCGGTTGCCGCCCGGACCTCGTTGACAGCCAGGATGTGGTCGAAATGCGCGTGGGTGTTGGGAATGGCGACGATGTTCAGTCCCAGTCGCTGGACGCGCGCGACGATCTGGTCGCCGTAGTCGCCCGGGTCGATGACGATCCCTTCGCCAGTCTCGCGGCAGCCAAGGATGTAGCAGTTGGCCTGCAAGAGGCCGACGGGAAAGCCCTGTACAATCATCTCTTCTTTCCTTCCATTCCCTTCTTTCCGTCGTTTCCCTCTGCCCTACTCGCTCACCGTCACGTTGCCCAGGATCACGCGGTCGATGGTGTCGGTCGGATTGCCGGTGTGCAGGAAGAGCTGAAGCTGGTAACGGCCCGGCTGCACGTAGTCGGGTATCTGCAGGTCATGTTCGCCGCGCACGACCTCACCCTGCGCCCAGTTGAGGGTCGGGTAAAGATCGCTCACCAGGGGACCGCTGACCGCGGCGGCTTCCTTGTCTGCGCC
This sequence comes from uncultured Chloroflexia bacterium, assembly GCA_963707275.1. Lineage (GTDB taxonomy): Bacteria > Chloroflexota > Anaerolineae > JAAEKA01 > JAAEKA01 > JACKBK01. The sequence goes on along the minus strand of CAVPPH010000006.1, from coordinate 168,537 downwards.
CTGAACCAGACGGGCGGTGAACCACCAGGCGGCTGTTGGTCTCACATCGGCGCGCCAGTAGAACGTCAGGTGCAGCAGGTCGCCAGCGCGCAGCGGTGCGCCCGGATCATGTTTGAAGCCGCGCTTGTAACGATCATGGCCCAGCAACGTGATCTCGTCGAACGCAAACGTTTCGCTGTTTTGCATGTTGAGCGCCACCGGCGCCGGCGGCACGGTCGGCCGGTTGACCCGCACCGTGCCGAGGTCGATGTAGTCTGCGTATTGGGTGCTCAGCCGCTGGCCGGTGGAAGGATCATACATGCCCACGATGAGCTGGTAATCGCCGGGCGCCGTGCCGTACGGCACCAGGACGCCGCGGTTGTCCACCACGATCTCACCGGGCTGCCAGCCGGAGGTGGGTCGTTCCCCGCTGAGAGGCGGCGCGTCGTGCTGGGCCACCACCTGGTTGCGCTGATCGAGAAGTTGCACGAAGACCGTGTAATCCGTCGCAGGGACTTGCTCAGCCTGCCAGGCCAGTTGAAGCTGCAAGACCTCACCCGATTCAACTTCCTGCGACGACAGCGCATACGTGGTGAGGCTGATCTTGCTCGCCCAATGAAATGTTGGACTCCTGGCGTGGCCATTCGTCGCTGTCCTGCTGGGTGGCGTAGGTCACGAAGCGGACATCGCCCTGCCACGTATCGGTCGCCTTGTAGGCGTGGGTGTCCAGCCAGCCCTCCACGATGTGCTGTGGATCGCTCTCATCGGTCGCCCAGAGCAGGCCGTAGAGATGCGGATGCAGGCGGGCGATCTCTTCAAGCTGGGCGATCGTTGCTTGTTCATCGGGCGGCCGCTGTTCGGGCAGGCCATAGACCGGCAGCGGGCCGTCGTAATAGTACTCGAACACCTCGCGCTGGCCGGGTGCGTTGAGGATGATCGCGTCGTCAGGGCGACCGACCGCCGCGATGTAGCTGACCATGCCGCGGTAGTTGTCGCGCGCCACCGCCGGGTCGAAGTAGTAGTCCGCCAACGTTTGGGCGGTGGGGATGCACACCAGCACCACGGCGATGATCAGCCAGACCAGCGCCAGCCAGCTGCCGACAGGATCGCGGGCTGGCTGATCGACGGCGGGCTGGGCTGACTTGCCAGCTTGCGAGCGCGTTGGGGTGGCCTTCTTGTTGCCTGCCGGCCTGGCCGGCGGCTTTTTTGCCGACGCCGGTTTCTTCCAGGCGGCTTTCTCCAGCGCCTCCATGAAGCCGGTGACGCCGCGGCCCATCAGAATGCAGAATGGCGCGGCGGCCACCACCAGGAACTTGAGATACGATTCCTTGTATAGCCCGCCTGCCAGCACCATCACGATGGGAACGACGATCGCCAGCAGCGGCAGCAACCAGCTCAGCCAGTGGGCGCGCCGGCCGTTGGGGCGTATCCACGGCCACAAACCGAGGATGAACAGCAGCAGGAAGATGGTCAGCCACGGGCTGCCGGGCTTGATGGGCGTCACCGGCCCCAGGGCCAGCAGGGTCAGGATGCGGCTGAGCGCGTCGTCCAGCGGCACGGAGACGCCGGTGCGCGGCCAGGAGGTCAGTTGTGAGAACGCAGTTCTGATCCAGGGCAAGTAGAAGAAGGCGATGACGATCAGCAGCAAGGCCCAGTGGAGCAAGCGTATCTTGACGAAGCCGCGCCGCCGCGAGTTGGCGACCCACAGCAGATAGAGCGCGGTGACGAGGCCGAGGATTGCCAGAAAGGTGTAGTGCGTGTAGAGGCCGGCGATCGACGCGAAGACGATGATACCGGTGGCAAGGCCTGAGAAGGAGACGGTCTTGCCCGTGCCGTCGGCCGGCAGCACGATGGACTCATGCAGGATGAAGCGCACCAACCCGTAGTAGAGCAGGCCAGTCAGCGCGGCCAGCATTTCGTACATTCTGGCTTCCTGGCTGTAATAAATCAGGAAGGGGTTGATCGCGACGAAGAAGGTGGCGATCAGCGCAGTGCGCCGGTCGAACAGTCGTACTGCGATTTGATAAACCAGCCACACCAGCAGGATGCCGAACAGCGCGGAAAGCGAGCGAATGGCAGTTTCGCTGTCGCCGAAGATCCGCACCCAGAAGTTGAGCAGCCAGTAGTAGAGCGGCGGGTGGATGTCAGCCGCGGCCGCCGCCGGAGATCTCTGCCAGCGTGCGGCCGGCCATCGCGACGCTGTTGCCCTCGTCCGCCCACAGGCTCTGGTAGCCGATGCGGAAGAAGCGCAGCACCGCCGCCAGCAGGATCGTCAACCAAAGAATCGCCAGGGGCAGGCGGCTGGGAGAACGGCGAGGGGCAGAGTTCATGGTGCTGGCAGTGTAAAGTAACCGCGAGAGGGTGTCAAGTCTGGTTGGTGTAGAAAACCAACTCGCTAACACTCTGTCAGCGAGTTGGTTTGGTCATTTCCATGGATCAAACCAACGCCAGTCAGCCCCCGACACTGCTTAGGTTAGCAGAAACAATTGACGCAGACCATCATCGATCTTCACTTGCAGATTCGGTGTCACGCTGCCCAATTCACGACGGATAATCGATCGGCTGGCGGTCAAGAGGCGGTGTAGCTGAAGGATAGAGGAAACCCGCAGACCAGTTGTGCTGAAATTGTCCATCTCCAGATCGATAACGATATCTGTTGGGAGCGTTTCGTCTTTAATGCGACTGGTGATGAAAGCCAAAATGACATGGTCATATGGTCCAATCGGATCAGTGAGGCAAACGGCAGGTCGTACCTTACTGCCTGAGAGGTCATCGAAAGGAAACGACACAAGAACGACTTTACCCTTCATCGATCGGTTTACCGTCGGTCAATGAGTAAATGTCTTCTTCCGAGTCTCTTAGGTAGGCGAAGGCAGGATTGCGCGTTGCTGCGCCAAGCCATTCAGCTTCAGTCCCAGTCTTCGTCGGATGAGTATAGCACGATGACTCTCACTCGCCTGGGGCCAGCGATGGGCAGCGGACCGTCCAGTGTCAGATCCTGTGATCATCTATGGTTCCAGTTAGCTCAACTGCGGTTATGGGACCGTTCATTGATTGCTACCTCTGGAGAATGGAACGTCGAATTCGTTCCAATTATACACAAGATCGTCAGCGCCTGCGAAAGCACAGTCTTTACCCCTCGTCTCCCTCTTGCATAGCCGTGACTCGGCGGCGGCTGCCCATCCAAAGGTAGCCGATAACCCCCAGCGCCAGCATCAACCCCAGCGTTGCCAGACAGTAGAGTCCGTTGACCCAGAGCATGTTGCGATTCTGAACCATGATGCCGTCGATCGCCACCGGACCGGCGACCGCGCCGTCTGCGCCGATCACCGGACGCAGGACGACCCGATGCGGCGTCTGGCTGGACATGCTGCGCACCAAGGATTGCCGCCAGCCGGCCCGCGGCTCGGCGGACTCCAGATCCACGATTCCCCGCTCACGACCGTCGATCTCCACCGACCATTGACCCATCCCTGGGCCGCGCGGCGCGATCAGGATCAGGTCACTGCCCTGAAACTGGAAGGACACACTTGCTGTGGGGTCGTCTGTCTGGCGCACTTGGCCCAGGACGGCCTGGTCATCAGCGACCGTTTGCCAGTCGCCGGAGTAGGTCAGCGCCCAGTGGTCTTCCTGGTGGAATCCTTCTCCCAGCGTCGGCTGCAAGTCTTGCGTGTACGCTTTGATGCTGTCATAGACCGGCAGCGGTTGAAAATCGGGCGTCAGCAGGCGGAAGTAGGCTTCGGGCTGGTTGTTCTGCTCCCACTGGTCGGTGGCGCGTTTGAGATACCAGGTGTTGGCGACGCCCAGCCACGGCCACTCTTGCTGGACGCGTTCATACGCCATCGGCAGGTAGGCTGCCTGCTGTTCGGGTGACACCTGCCCGTAACGCTTGTCGGGGATGTCGTCCGGCACGGCGTTCCAGTTCATCTCGCTGATCCAGATCGGCTTGGCTGCGTCGCCGTTGCGCACCATCACGTCGCGGACGAAGCGCGGCCGGCTGAAGTTGATCACCCGCGGCTGCATCCGCTGGTCGGTGGGGCCGGACCACAGCCCGTAGCCCTGCATGGCCAGTATGTCGAAATAGGGCGCTGCACCGGCGTCGTACATGCGCTGTAAATAGGTCAGGTCGTTGAAGTTGCGCCCCGGTACGCTGACGCCGTCCAGATCGATGGTGCTGGCCAGCGCGCCAGAGATGATCACCGCGTTGGGATCAACCTGGCGGGCGCGGGTTGCCGCAACCTTAAGCAGCTCGGTGTAGTCCCCCGGGCTGACCGGCGCCTCGCCCCACTCCGGGTAGATGTTGGGTTCGTTCCAGATCTGATAGTACTGGACGCGACCCTTGTAGCGTTCCACCACCGCGGCCACGAAGTCACCGTAGTCGTCGTAGTTGTCAGGCGGCGCATAGGTGCCGGCTGCGTCGCCGGCTGCGCGTGTCCAACTGGGCGGATTGCTGAGACGCACGATCAGTTGCATGTCGTACTGCTCGGCCAGATCGACGATGTGGTCGTACTTCTCCCAGGCTGACCGGGCCGGCTCATTGCGCCGATCCTTGAAATCGCCCTTGCCGTGGATTTCGATATCCTCCCAGGGGAACTCCTGGCGTAGCCAGTGGAAGCCGGCCTCGGCGGCCATGCGCACTGCCTGCTCCCGCTTGGCCGGCTCGACCTCCTGCTCCAGAAAGACGTTGACGCCGAAGGGGTTGACGCCCGCGTGTTGCACCGGCTCCATATCAGCCGTCTGGACGCGCGGCCGCAGCGCGCCAGCCGCCAGGTCTGACAGCCCTTTGAGCTGCGGCAGCAACGCTTCCTCGCCGGTCAGGCTGAAGAGCCAGCCTTGTACGCCGCCAGCATCGCTCGCGGCAACGACGACAAAAACAACCAGCCCGCTCACAAGGAGCAGGCTGGCCAGGATCAGAATGATTAGAAGCCGTCTAGCAGAGATCGAACGCATCCAGACTCGTACTCGCAGTTCTACTCTTGGGGCTGCTCGTCACTTTTCATGCTCATTTCCACGCAAGAAAGTACAAGGTCGAGTAGTACCGGAAAGGGCGGATTAGTTCCTCACGAACGTAATGCCAGTGCACTGCTCACTGGCTTGGATCGTGCGCACCCATTTGTCCGACTGTGGCGACAAATCTCCAAACCCCGTGCTTTCACTTTGACCGCCGGGAGGCATTTCGCCGGGGCACTGGACAACGTAGATTTCTACGGTGGTTCCGGCAGGCGCGGGGCCGCCGAACGGCGAGAATCCCCAGAACTCCGTTGCCAACGCCGTCACAGCCTGAACACTTGGTGTTGCGCGGACCGTAGTAGGCGACGTGCACACATACGCCGTTGAGCGGCGCATTGTCGCGCGCGCGCACGAAACCGTTGAAGTAGGTGGAGCCGGGGTTCGGGTCACAACGCTCCGCGCCTGCCAGAAGGAAGTAAGGCGTTGTCGGCGCGGGCGGCTGCGTAGGCGCAGGCGGTGAAGTGGGTACAGGCGCTGCTGTCGGCGCAGGCGGACGCGTTGGCTGTACGGGCGCAGCCGGGATATTGGCGGCCACCTGCACTGAGCCCGGATCGCCCTCCAGCGCGACATATTCGCTAGCGACCCAGCCGGTCTGTCCGTTGAAGTCGATCTGGTACCAGGATCCCTGACCGTTCTTACCAGTTACGTCATAGCGTTCGCCGTTGTTGGCGCGACCGATGACCGCGTAGTTGGTGCCTGGTCCGCCGCGCACGTTGAGCGTTGGGTTGTCAATTACCAGCCGCGCAACTTCGGGCGTCGGCTCAGGTGTATCGGTAGGCGGGACTTCGGGCGTCGGCGTTTCCACCGGCGTTTCGGTCGCGGTTGGTTCTGGCGTGGCTGTGTTGGTCGGCGCGATGGCGGGCGTCGGCGTCTCAGGCGGCGTCGGCGTGAAGGTCGGTTTGGGAGTGCGTGTCGGGGTGGCAGGCGGCGGCTCGTCGCGGGCCACCAGGTTGCCCAGCGCGCAGGCCGGTGTGATGAATCAACACCAACGCGGCGATGATGATGAGGATGCTAGTGTTACGGCGCATGGTTGTTACCTTTCGGCGTGTTTGGGGCCGGTCAAGAAATAGCCCCTGCTGGCGGGCGCAGGGAGCTCAGAAGAACTCGTGTGAACTTGCTGAAACTCAGGATCTGGAAGGACAATTCCAGGGTGCGTGCCGACGAGTTCTGCCTGCCGCAGGGGAATTTCTCACGGGCCGCGACCAGCAGCGTGGCGCTACTGGTCGGTTACACGACGGGGATTATACCATAGTTCACGGGCGAACAAAATGGTCGCCACGCTATTGTCGGCCAGTTCGCTTCTGCTGGCTCTGAGTAGCGCCACCGCGGTAACTAGGTACCAGGATTGAGAATACCTGGCAACGGGCAGTGTCAAGCATGCGACTTGCAATACGCTCATCAATTTCTTCTAATTTGTCACTAGTAGTGATCACCGTCGGCAATCGGGCGGCGTAGCGGTAGTTCAGCAACTGGAAGAGCTTTTCTCGCGCCCAAGGGGTGGCGCTCTCGGTGCCCAAATCATCCAGGATTAGCAGTGGCGAGTGGCGCACTTCGTCAAAGCGCATGTCCATGGAAGTGGTGGTCTGTGGGCCAAAGGCCGCGCGCAGGTAGTCCAGCAGGTCGGGCACGACGACAAACATCGGTCGTTCGTGGTGCGTTTTCTGATATTCGTTGGCGACTGCGGCTGCCAGGTGCGTCTTACCGCTGCCGTACCATCCGATGAACACCAGCCAGCCCATCGGATTGGCGGCATATTTCTCGGCTGCAGACTTCACTTCGGCCAAATTTTCTCTCGCTTCGGGTTTTAGCTTTAGTTCGCCGCGGCGCAGGTCGAAGGTGGCGAACGTTTGGTCGGCGTGCAGCGAGAGGGTGCTCAACTCGTGGGAGAACGCCTGGCCGCCACTGCGAAAATCAGGCGCGGTGATTGGGACGCTGGTGGTGATGTCCGGGTCGGCCAGCCGCGAACGCAGCCGCGGTTCGATCTCGTTAAGACGTAGATTGGTCGTCAACACGGTCGGCAGATGAGCCACGTAGCGGAAGTTGAGGATCTGGAATAGCTTTTCTTTGGCCCACGGAGTGGCGCTCTGCGAACCGAAGTCATCCAGGATCAGCAGTGGCGACTGGCGAACAGCCTCGAAGCGGTCGTCGAAGCTGGTCTCGGAGCTGGGACCGAAGGTGGCGCGCAAGTAGTCCAGCAGGTCGGGTACGACCACGAACAGCACGGGCTCGCCGCGACTCATGACGTCGTGAGCGATGGCGGCTGCAAGGTGTGTCTTTCCGCTGCCGTAGGCGCCGGTGAGCAGTAGCCAGCCTTCGGGATGGCTAGCGAAATCGCGCGCCTTGTGAAAGGCACGGCGCAGGTTCTGGCGCATGTCCTCCGGCAGGCCTGCGCCATCGGGCAGAAAGGTGTCGAAGGTCATGTGGCCGAGCTGGTTGAGATTGCTGGCATGCACGATGGCCGCCTGCTTGCGCGCGGCGAGCTCGCCGGCGCGGCATGTACACGGCAGAGCCTTCCCGAAATCGGGATGGCTGACCGGCAGGTCGCGGACGACGAACCCTTGGCCTAGACAGATCGGGCAGTCGGCGGAGGGGTCGAGCGCGCCCTCAGTGCTCGATAATGTCCTTGTACTCGTCGGGGACGTAGCGCCGCTTGAGGGCTTCGTAGCTGTCATCCTCTGCAGAGTCTCGCCTATCTCTTCCATCGTCTTTTCCTTCGGCTGCCCAGCGCTTGAGAATGGCCTCGATGTAGCGCCAGCTTCGCTTGTTCAACTCGACCGCCTCGCGAAAGGCGTCGTCCACCCAGTTCTGCGGGTACCGGCGTTCGGCGTCGCGCAGTTCCTCGGCGATCATCGGCTGGATGACGCCGATGTTCTGTTCGTAAAGAGTGAAGATGTGGGGCCGCTGAGCTTGCAGGTTGACATCTTCCGGCAGCGGCTCGGCCAGCTTGTGCAGCTCGCCGCGGCGAATCCGCTCCACGGCGGCCCGGCCGTGTTCGCTGTTGAGGAAATACCAGTCCTCGGTTTCGCCCTGGCCCGGGGTGGTCGGCCATACCTTGACTCGCAGCAGCACGCCGCGCGCCTCGGCCAGTTCCAGCCCGCGCCTCAACGCGGCGACCGCGTCCACGTCCGCGCCGGCCAAACCCTGCATGAACAGGTGGTCAGCCTCGATCTCAACCAGACGGGTGAAGCGCAGTTCGCCCTGCTTCTGATTCAGAATCCACAGGCAATACAACGTCACCTTCAACTCTGCCAGGTCATCGATAGCCGGCAGCAGCTCGGTGAAGAAGGTGTTGGGGATGCGCACCACCGGTTGTTTGCCAGCCGGGAAGCCTGAGAAGCCTTGCATGTCGGTAATCAGTGATCGGTAAACGGTAAACAGTAAACAGTGATCAGAAGTCAGAGGTCAGAGGCCAGAGGGTCAATGGTGCAAACGACACGTCACCTTGTCACCCAGTCACCTTGTCACCCTGTCATCCGCAACTCACTGCTCCAGATCTTCCTTGCGTATCTCCAGATCGCGGAACTGGGTCAGTTCTTTGCGGAAGAAGAGGGAGACGGTGCCGGTGGGGCCGTTGCGGTGTTTGGATACGATCACGTCGGCGATGTTCTGGCGATCCGTTTCCTCGACGTACATTTCCTCGCGGTAGATGAACATCACGACGTCGGCGTCTTGCTCGATGCTGCCACTCTCGCGAAGGTCGGACAGGATCGGCCGTTTGTCCTGGCGGCCTTCGACGGCGCGGGAGAGCTGGCTGAGCGCGAGGACGGGCACGTTCAGCTCGCGCGCCAGGCCCTTCAGGCCGCGCGAGATGTTGCTGATCTCCTGCACGCGGTTTTCGTTGCGCTTTTCGCCGCCGGTCATGAGCTGCAGGTAGTCGACCACCACCAGGTCCAGGTCATGTTCGGCGTAAAGACGGCGCGCCTTGGTACGCAGTTCCAGCGCCGAGATGGCCGGCGTGTCGTCGATGAAGATCGGCGCATCAGAGAGCGCGCCGGCGGCCTCCATCAATCGGTGCCACTCGTCCTCGCCGTGGATGTCGCCCAGCCGCAGTCGCTGCGAGTCGATGCCCGTCTCGGCGGCCAGCATACGCTGCACGAGCTGTTCGTTGGACATCTCCAGGCTGAACACCGCCACCCGCTTGCCATACTTGCGCGCGGCCGCCTGTGCCACGGAGATGGCCAGCGAAGTCTTGCCGACGCCGGGACGAGCCGCCAGGATGATAAGATCGCTCTTCTGCAGGCCGCCCAGCATCTTGTCCAGCAGCTTGAACCCGGTGGGCACGCCCAGTATCTCCCCGCGATGGTGGTAGAGGAAGTCGATGCGGTCCACCACGTCGCCCATGATCGAGCGCACCGGCATCAGGTCACGGTCTGTGCGCTCCTCGGCGACGCCGAAAATGATCTGCTCGGCGCGGTCCACCACCTCCTGGACGTTTTCGGCGGTGTCCTCGTAGGCGAGCTGTGCGATCTGGCCCGCGGCGCGGATGAGCTGGCGCAGCACCGAGGCCCGCTCCACGATGTGGCCGTAGTGCTCCACATGGATGGCGGTCGGCACGGCGTTGATGAGGTCCATCACGTAGGCCGCGCCGCCGACTTCGATGAGTTGCCGCCGCCGCTCCAATTCGTCGGTGACGGTGACGAAGTCGGCAGGGTCGCGCCGTTCGTGCAGGTCGACGATGGTCTGGTAGATCCAGCCGTTCTTTTCCTGGTAGAAGTCTTCAGCTTTGAGGAAGGACGCGACCTTGATGACGGCGTCGGGATCGATGAGCAACGATCCCAGCACCGCCTGCTCGGCCTCCGGGTTGGCCGGCACGAATCGCTCGCGTGACACCGGGGAGATGTCGCCAAAGCCGTTGTCCACAGATACCTCCAGGCAGTTCGAGAGGAAAAACACGGCGAGGCACTGCCTCGCCGTCCAACGTAAGTTTTCTGGCTGCGCTGCCACAGGCTCGCATTGGATGATGCAAACTCCGCTGGCCGTTGCACTGCCGCACTAGCGCACGATCACACTACTGCACTACAGATCTCCGCCCAGACCTTCCAGGTCGAGGCCCTCGACGAAGTCGCGAAACACATCCAGGTCCTCGTCTCCTGCCGGTCCGCGTTCCGAATCCTCGCGGGCGTCTTCTTCCGGCATGATCGAGGCCTTGTCCATGACATGGTCGGACACCATGACGGGCACTGAGCAGCGCACCGCCAGCGCGATGGCGTCGCTGGGCCGCGAGTCGACCTCGATGTCGTCGCCGTCTACGTCCAGCACAATGCGGGCGTAAAACGTGTCGTTGTTCAGGTCGTTGATCACCACCCGCTGCACTTCGGCGCCCAGCAGGTTGATCAGCGACTTGAGCAGGTCGTGGGTCAGCGGACGGGCCACTTCGACACCCTGAAGCTCGATGGTGATTGCGTCGGCCTCGAAGGGGCCGATCCAGATCGGCAGGAAGCGCTCGCCGTCGATCTCGCGCAGCACCACGACGCGGTGTTGCGACATCAAGCTCACTCGTACACTGTCGATTGTGACTTCGACCATGGAAGGCTCCTCAGGGAAGATGCTGTTGTGGGCGCAAGGCTCACGATGCGCGGGATTATACCATAGCCGCGAATGCAAGCCAAACACTTTGGAAGGGCAACCAGGTGTGAAGTTGGCGCAGAGAAGCGGTTCAACTACTTATTCAGCGGACGAATTGGGCATAGTCTTAACGAGTTGGTTGTTGTCGTGTGCGTGTTAGAGCATCTCTGCTGATATTGGCATATCGACCGTGTTGGCAGCGCATGCCGCTCAGAGTGATACGATGCAGGCTACAGATTAACACAGCAACAGTGTTGCTAGTGCGGCCGGATGATGGAGTCTTTGGTGTGCGTGAACCGACCAGTATGGAATACGGTCAGCCAGGGCTTGAGCAGTAATGAAAGGCATGTGTAGTAAAGCGGCATGACAGCCGCCTCTTCGATCAGGATCTGATCCGCTTGCCGGTAGAGCTTCATGCGCTCCCTTGGATCGGTCATCTGCTTCGCTTGCCGCACCAGTTCTTCAAATTGCTCATGCTGCCACCAACTTCTGGTCAGTTTGAGACCGACCCGGAGAAAGTTGTCGGGATCAGGATAGTCGGCTATCCAGCCCCAGAAAAACAGGGAGGGCGAGGTGTTGTGGAGCGCCTCGATGAAGGCGCCGAAGTCAAGGCGCTCCACTGAAACCTCGATTCCCAGGTTGCTGCGCCACTGTTCCTGCTGAAAGCCGACTGATGGAAGTGCCGCAGTGCTTACGAGCGCGTTGACGACGGGAAAGCCGCGGCCGTCAGGATAGCCGGCCTCGGCCAGAAGCTGTCTTGCTTGCACCGGGTCGTAACGCAGGCCAATGGCATGAGAATGACCGGGTACCTCCGCAGGCACGAATCCGCCGGTGGGCGGGTCGGCCAACCCATGCAACACGACATTAACGTACGCTTCGCGGTCCGTTGCCAGCACCAGCGCCCGGCGCACACGCGGATCATCGAAGGGTGGCCTGGAGGCATTAATGCCCATGTACGAGGTAGCCATTTCAGGTATGAGGACATACTCGTCAGAGTGGCGCTGTCGCACCCGGAAGGCATCCAACGGGCCTCCGCCGTCCGAGGTAACACGATGGGGCGCAATCTCCAGGTAATCCAGCTCATCGGCTTCATACATCGCGACGCGCGTCGGCCAGCTTGCGCCGAAGGACACCGCCACTTCCGTCAAATTTCCCATGACCCGGCCATGGAAATGGGGATTGCGCATCATCACGAGCTTTTCGCCCAACTGCCAGGTTTGGAGCAGAAACGGGCCATTGGTGGCGATGGTAGCCGGCGCTGTCCAGCCCTCCCCAAAGGCTGCGACCAGGTGACGGGGGACGGGAAATGAGTCAACCGCTGCCATCAACTGCAGGAAATAGCCGGCCGGTTGCTCGAGCTCGACGATCAACGTGTGCTCGTCCGCAGCCCGCACGCCCACCTGTTCCGCGTCTGCAAGCTCGCCACGGCGAAAGGCCCGTGCGTTCTTTATATCGAGCAGTGTGGCCGCGACCGGGTCGCTGGTCACCGAGAGTCGTCTCTTCCACGCGTATTCGAAGTCGCCTGCTGTCACAGGGACGCCGTCACTCCAGCGCACGTCATCGCGCAGCGTGAAGACGTAGCTGCGTCCATCTTCCGATACCTGCCAGCTCTTTGCAACGTCGGGCACGACCTCGAAGTCCCTGCCACGCTGCGCCAGCCCACTAAAGAGACACTCGATTACCCAAATCGAGGCGTGTTCATAGGCTAACGTGGGATCCAGTGTCAACGGTTCATCCCTGGCAACGCGAAAAGCGTGCGGCGCATCCGGTAGCGCGGCGGTGTGGAGTTCGTCTTCGGCTTTGCGCCATAGTGCGAACCCCCTGTCGAATGCCTGGCGGGCCCGTTTGTGGTCGAACGCGTTCTGGTGGGTCAGACCCAGTTTGGTGCTGATGCGGGCGGCATCTTCATAGGCGGACTGCTCAACAAGCAGTGCCAGGGCGCGCTCGTAGCGATTAATCGCCTCCTCGTGAGCGTCGACTAAGCGCGCCCGGTCCGCAGCCCGCACGAGGTACGTGATCGCCTCATCCTTTCGGCCGGCCCCCTCCAGGTGATCGGCGATCAGTCCACTGTACTCGCCGATCCGCTCGCCCGTTTGCGCGATCAACCAGTCGGCGACCAGTCCGTGATACACGCGTCGGAATCGTTTGAGCACGCTCTCGTAGGCGACGTCGCGCAGCAACGCGTGTTTGAAGACGAATTCCTTGGTATCGGGAAAACTCGTGAACTCGCGTTGAAAAATCATCTCGCGCGCTCGCAGCGCGGAAAGGGCATCTTCGACATGCTGTTGGTTTTCCCCGTCGTTGCGCTGGATGTGGGCGACCGCCTGATCCCAGAATCGGCGTCCGACCACCGACGCCTGCTGCAGCGCGGTGCGCTCGCTCGCCGGCAGGCGGTCGACACGCGCTTGAAGCAAAGCAGTCAGGCTTGGCGGCACCTGGACGTCTGAAAGCCGTGCGGCTTCGATGTGCCACACGCCTGGTCCTCGCCCATCGGTGAGAATGATGCCATCTTCGATCAGCATCTTGACGAGTTCTTCGACAAAAAACGGGTTGCCGTCGGCGCTGTCGAACACCATTTCGCGCAGTGTGGCAGGTACTTCCCTGGCCTTTTGCAGGATGTCATCCAACAACTGGCCTACGGCTCGTCGGCTCAAGGGTTCTAGGTCAATCCGGTAGTGGTAAGCCTGGCCCTCACCCCAATGAGGCCGCCGCTCATACAGGCTCGTGCGCGCTGCGCCAAGCACCAGCAACGGACACTGGTTGAGTCTTGCCAGGAGGTGGCTAAAGGCATCGAGCGAGCTGTCGTCGGCCCAGTGCAGATCCTCCAGGATTACCACCAAGGGATCCTTCCGGGTTAGGCCATCGAAGTAGGATTCGAGGGCCGCCAGAGCTTGCATGCGCAGTTGCAGCGGATCGTCGAGCAGCGGAGCAACATGCGGGCTATCGTCGAAATTGTAGCCGAGAAGATGGCCGATCCGATGAGCTCCCTTCAGCGCAAGACCGTCATCGAGATCCCTCTCCTCCTGAGCAAACGCTGCGAAGCCCTTCTCAAGCTTGCGTCGCATATCACGCAACGAGTCGCCTTCCTCAATCTGAAAACTTGTGGCAAATATATCCCGGAGCAAGGCGTAGGGCGTGTGTTGCGCCTCTGGCGTGGCACGACCCTTGAGGGTGTTTGCCTGGAAATGAAGCGGACCAGATCGTGCCTCAAACTCGACGAGCAACCGTGACTTGCCCACACCGGCCTCGCCCACCACCGTGACCATCTGCGCGTGACTGTCCACCCTGACGTCCATCAGTGCGTCTTGCAGCGCCACCAATTCTTCCGTTCGGCCCACCATCTTTGTCATGACACCCGCCACGCCGCGCAAGTTTCTGCGCAGTGGACGCGGGCGCGCTCGTATGACCAGGTAGCTGCGTACGGATTCGGCCTTACCCTTGAGCACAAGCGGAGCCAGCACATCGACTTCAAACAGGTCTTCCACGTGGCGCCAAGTGTCGTGGGAGATCAGCACACCGCCCGGCGGCGCTGCTCCTTGCAACCGGGCAGCCAGGTTGACCGTGTCCCCGGTGACCAGGAAATCTTCCGTGCTCTGTCTCACCGTCGCCAGGACAGGTCCGGTATGCACACCGATGCGGAGGGAAAGAGGCAATAGGTCAAAGATCAGCAATTCCCCGGATTGGGAACTTGGACGATCTTGGCGTGACGAATCAGACGATCCGGCCAGTTGGGCGTTCAGGGCGGCCATGGCCTGCTGCATCGCGAGGGCGGCGCGTAAGGCGTTTTCAGGGTCTGTTTCCTGGGCTTGCGGTACGCCGAATACAGCGAGAACGGCGTCGCCGACATATTTCTCGACGCGGCCGCCGCGCTGAAGAATCGGCGGCGTAACCGCAGCGAAATACATCCGCTGGATTTCCCGCACGTCCTCCGCGTCCAACCGCTCACTCAAGGCTGTCCAGGAAGTCAGATCGGCGAATAACACTGTGACCAACTTACGTTGCTCATCAGGTTCGGAGTGCGCGAGAACCGCCAGCTTCTCCTGGAGAACGGCAATCGTTGCGTCAATCACGGCATCCGGAACGACGCCGCGCAGCCTCTCTTGCAACGCGATGGCTTGCTCGAGCTGTTGTTGTTCGGTCAATGGCTGCTAAAGCTCTTTCGACTAAATTGTTCACCCACTTGCTTGTATTGTCCCATCAGTCGGGTCGGGATTTGGCGCGATTATACGCGTTACCAATAGTTCAGTCAAGCGTTTTGCAAACACTCGACAGCTTCGTTCAACTCTTGTTTTCCCTTCCGTCTGAGGCATCGTTTAGCAACTCACGTCAATCGCGTTATAATGTCGCCATGCGTATCTCTGTTATCTGTACCGTGCTCAACGAGGCGCAGGCGGTGGGCAGGCTGCTGGACGGCCTGCTGGCCCAGACGCGCCCGCCCGACGAAGTCGTCATCGTCGACGGCGGCAGCAGCGACGGCACGCCGGCGGTGATTCTGAGCTACGCCGACCGGCTGCCGTTGAAATTGCAAGAGGCGAGGGGCGCCAACATCAGTCGCGGCCGCAACCTGGCGGTCAAGCGCAGCAGCGGCGACGTCATCGCCAGCACCGACGCCGGAGTGCGCCTGGAGCCGGACTGGCTGGAGCGGCTGACCGCGCCCTTCACCAACGTGCCGCCGGAGGAGTTGCGTGAGGGTACCTACGCGGTAGCCGGCTTCTTCCAGCCCGATCCGCAGAGCGCCTTCGAGCTGTCGCTGGGAGCGACGACCTTGCCGCTGGTAGACGACATCAATCCGGCGACCTTCTTGCCCAGCAGCCGTTCGGTGGCCTTCAGCCGCGGCGCATTCGAGTGCAGCGGCGGCTACCCGGAGTGGCTGGACTACAGCGAAGACCTGCTGTTCGACTTCGCGCTGATCGACTGTTGCGGCGGGTTTGCCTGGGCGCCGGATGCCGTGGCTCACTTTCGGCCGCGCCCCTCGCTGCGCAAATTCGCTCGCCAGTACTACCTCTACGCGCGCGGTGACGGCAAGGCCGATCTGTGGCGCAAGCGGCACCTGATCCGCTACCTGACCTACCTGGTTGTGCTGCCGATCTTGCTGGCGCTGGCGGTCTTGCAGCATCCGGCGTGGTTGCTGCTGTTGCTGGCCGGTGGGCTGGCCTACTGCTGGCGGCCCTTCACCCGGCTGCGCGCCCAGTGGAGCGGCTACGGAGCGGCGCAGCGGCTGTGGGCGACGCTGCTGATCCCAGTCATCCGCATCACAGGCGACGTGGCCAAGATGATCGGCTACCCAGTTGGCCTGCGCTGGCGGCGCGCCAATCGCGCTCGACCGGAAATCCGCTGGCGCAGCGAGCTTGACAGCGGCCAGCGCTACGGCTAGACTCAGTGTCGATATTCAGTTATCAGTGATCAGTAACCAGTGGCCTGTGCATGAAAGGTTCTAACTGACCACTGACTTCTGACCACTGACCTCTGATCACTATGCCTCTCGATCTCGTCATCGTCATTCTCAACTACAACACGCGCGACTTGCTGCGCACCTGCCTGCAAACGGTGTATGCCAGCGCGGGCGACTTTGCGTTCGAGGTCTGTGTGGTGGATAACGCATCCGACGACGGCAGCGCGGCCATGGTCGCGTCCGAGTTTCCTCAGGCGACGTTGATTGCCAGCCCGACCAACGACGGCTATTCCTACGGCAACAACCTGGGGCTGCGACGATATGGCTTCCGTGACCAGCCGGACGCCAGCGACGCGGCAGAGACGCCCCGGTTTGCCCTGCTGCTCAATCCGGATACCGAGGTTCCGCCAGATGCATTGACTGATATGCTGGCGTTCATGGATGCGCGCCCGCAGTGTGGCGTGGCAGGGCCGAAGCTGGTACGGCTGGACGGCAGCCTGGACTTGGCCTGCCGCCGCTCGTTCCCGTCGCCGGAGGTGTCAGCCTACCGGATGCTGGGTCTTAGTAAGCTGTTCCCACAAAGTCCGCGCTTTGGCCGCTACAACATGACCTACCTCAGCCCGGACGTGTTGACCGAGGTCGACTCGGTGGTGGGCGCGTTCATGCTGGTGCGCGGCGCGGCGATCCACCAGGTCGGGTTGCTGGACGAGGCGTTTTTCATGTATGGCGAGGACCTGGACTGGGCCTATCGCATCAAGCAGGCCGGCTGGCAGGTGTGGTATAATCCCGCGGTGACCGTGCTGCACGTCAAGGAGGCGGCCAGCAAGACCAGTAGCAAGGCGCGCCGCGAGTTCTACCGGGCGATGCTGCTCTTTTATCGCAAGCACTACGAGGCGACGACGCCCCGCTGGCTGCACTGGCTGATCGTTGGCGGCATCGGCGTCCGCGGCGCGCTGGCCATGGCCAGTCGCAGCCTGTCGCAGATGCGCGCGACAGGTTCTTCCCGGAGCTTGATCTGGCATGAAACGCTCGCAGATATTCATCGTCTTGCTACAGGTGATCGCCGACATATTTCTCGCGGCGGCCGCCTTCTATGCGGCGTATCGCATCAATCTGCGCTACGACCCGACAGTGGGGAGCTTCGGCCAGTACGTCCCGATGATGGTCATCTACGTGGCCACGCTGATCGTCTCGATCTTTCTGAACAAGCTATACAGCCGGCGGCGCGGCCGGCCGCGCTTCGAGGAGATGATGCAACTGTTTACAGCCATCACTCTTGGCGCGCTGGTGGCGGTTGCATTGGTTTCGTTTGCGCTTCAAGAATACCATCGACTATCGCCGTCCGATGATGGTGCTGGCGTGGTTTCTGAGCATCGTCTTCCTGATGATTGGGCGTATTGTCATTATCCAGATCCAGCGCGGCCTGATGCGGCGTGGCGTTGGTAACAGCGATGTGCTCCTGATCGGCACCGGCGAAGTGGCGCACATGGTGCTGGAGCGGATGCTCGGCTCGCCGCAACTGGGCTACAACCCGGTGGGCCTGATATCGATGGAAAACGGCGCGGAACAGGTGCTGGGATTCCCGGTTTTGGGCGAAATGATGGACATCCCGCGTGTCATCGAAAGCCGCCGGGTGCAAGAGGTAATCATCTGCTTGCCTGAGGCTACCCGCCGCGAACTGGTGCAGATCGTGGCGCAATGCGAGCGCGAGCGGATCACCATCCGCATCTACCCCGACGTGTTCCAGATCATGGCACGCGAGGTCGGCATCAGCGACCTCGCCGGCTTGCCGTTGCTGACCATGCGCGATGTCGCGCTGCGCGGCTGGCACCTTGCGCTGAAGCGTACCGTGGACATCGTCGGCAGCGCGCTGGGCCTTGTCTTCCTCTCGCCGCTGTTGATGTTGACCGCGGTGGCTATCAAGCTGGAGTCGCCCGGGCCGGTGTTCTATCTTCAGGAACGGATGGGACTCGACGCCCGGCCCTTCCTGATGTACAAGTTCCGATCGATGCGTGAGGATGCCGAAAAGAAGGGTCCCGGTTGGACCACGGCCAACGACCCCCGCCGGACGCGCATTGGCGCGTTCTTGCGCCGCGTATCGGTGGACGAACTGCCGCAGTTGATCAACGTTTTGCTGGGCGACATGAGCCTGGTGGGTCCGCGGCCAGAGCGGCCGGTCTACGTCGATCAGTTCCGCCAGTCGATTCCGCGCTACATGGACCGTCACCGCGAGAAGGCCGGACTGACCGGCTGGGCGCAGGTCAACGGTCTGCGCGGCGACACGTCCATCGCTGAGCGCACCAAGTACGATCTGTGGTACATCGAAAACTGGTCGCTGTCGCTGGACCTGCGCATTCTCTTGCGCACAGCGCTGCGCATCTTCAGCGACAACTCTGCCTACTGAAAGCTGCTTCATGGTAACCCAGGCTGTCAAAGAACTCATAGCACTGTTTAACGTCCTGTGTGGGGGACTGTTCTTCCTCGTGTTGCTGGTCTACCTCGTGCGCGCCCGCCCGCGCCGCGCCATTGTCGTCGTTCACGCTGCTGGCGATGATCCTGCTCTGTCTGCTCAACAGTTTCGTGGTGTATTTTGTTGTGTAGAGGGCAGATCATGTTTTTCTGGCGGTCTCCTGACCGCATTCGGTGACTTGGTCTGGCTTCGGGGAGGGGTGTCGGGAGATCAATTAGGCAACGCGTCTTGCGACAGAAGTTCGACTTTCTCGGAAAAGTCGAACTTCTTGCTTCGCAACGCCGCCATCAGAAGACCAGCATCTCCGGTCGGTTTGACTCCGCGGCGGGTTCGTGGTAATATGCTTCCGTTGCTCTTAGCACTCTCAGGTCGAGAGTGCTAAGGTTTGTAAAGCGGAGAAATTATGCCCGACATGAATGCTCGCCGCCAGGCTGTTCTGGCGATCGTCGTACAGGAACATATCGCTTCCGGCAGTCCCGTTGGTTCCAAGACGGTCGTCGAAGAGTACCGGCTGAAGGTCAGTCCCGCCACCATTCGCAACGAAATGAAGGCGCTGGAGGAGACCGGCCTGCTGACGCATCCGCATACCTCCGCGGGCCGCGTTCCAACGGAAGAGGGCTACCGCTACTTCGTCCAGCACTTGCTGCCTGACCAGCCGCTGGCGCCAACCGATCAGCGCATGATCCAGCACCTGTTTCATCAGGTGGGCTACGAGAAGGATCAGTGGGCGCAACTGGCAGCCGCGGTGCTGGCGCACTCGTCGCAGATGGGCGCGCTCGCGACGCAGGTGCGCGTTGAAAGCGCGCGTTTCAAGCACATGCAACTGGTCGAGGTGCGGCCCGGGCTGGTGCTGCTGGTGCTGGTGCTGCACGCCGGTGTGGTCAAGCAACAGATGATCACTCTCGATCTTGCGGTGACGCAGGATGAGTTGAGTCAGACCTCCAATCAGCTCAACGACCTGCTGTCCAACCTGACCGTAAGTGAGATCGGTGCCTGGTCGCCTGATCTGACACCGCTGGGTCAGCAGGTGCTGGATCTGGTGATTGACACCATGGGACGCGAGGATAATCCGGTCAGCGAACACGTTTTCCGCGAGGGCCTGTCGCACGTCCTGTTGCAGCCGGAGTTTGCCACCACCGAGGACGCTCACCAGTTGGTCAACGTGCTGGAGCAGGCCTCGCTGCTGGGCAGCATCTTCGACAGCGTGCGCAGCAACGACGGCGTTCAGATCCTGATCGGCGGCGACGGGCGCTACGACGCGTTGCGCGACCTGAGCCTGGTGCTGTCGCGCTACGGCGTCGATCGCAGCGTCACCGGCGTGCTGGGGATCGTCGGACCGGTGCGGATGCACTACGGGCGCACGATCCCGCTGGTGCGCTATGTGGCAGAGCTGATGAGCGGCCTGGTGCAGGAATGGTACACGTAACGGCCGCTGGCGGGCCGAAACTTAATCAACAAAGCAATCGTATTGCCGAGTGAAAGTGATGACAGACAAAAACATAGAAGACCTATTGCAAGAAGAACCGATGGCCGAAGAGCGGGAAGCTGACCTGACGGCTGAAGACGAGACCATAGCTGTTGTAGAAGAAGTGCAGGCAACGGGCGACGAAGCAGTTGAAGCTGCGACCGACAATTCGATAGCACAACTAGTCAACGAGATCAAGGAAGCTATCAAGGCCCGCGATGAAGCGGAGGACCGCTATCTGCGGGCCGCCGCCGAATTCTCCAACGCCCGCCGGCGGGCCGAACTGCGGGCTGACAGCGAAGTACGGGCCGCGCGCGAGCGCTTGCTCAACGGCTTCATTCCAATCGTGGATGATTTCGAGCGCGCGTTTCAGTTGGTGCCAGAGGACGAGATCGACTCGACCTGGGTCAACGGGTTCGCGCTGATCCTGCGTAAGCTGCAAGGCGTGCTGCTGCGCGAAGGAGTGACCGTCATCGAAGCCGAGGGCCAGCCCTTCGATCCCAGCCTGCATCAGGCAGTGATGGTCGAAGAGGTGGAAGGCGCCGAGTCCGACACCGTGGTGGCAGGTCCTGCAGCAGGGCTATATGCTGGATGACAAGGTGCTGCGGCCGGCCATGGTCAAGGTGGCGCAGTAGCCGCAGCATAACAGACAATTTTGCTGAACAACAGGCAATTCAGAAAGAGGAGTCAATAACTCATGGGTAAGATTATCGGAATTGATCTGGGTACGACCAATTCGGTCGTGGCAGTGATGGAGCAGGGCGAGCCAGTGGTCATCCCCTCGTCTGAAGGGGCGCGGCTGATTCCGTCGGTGGTGGCAGTGAACCCGAAAAGCGGCGAGCGGCTGGTAGGCCAGGTGGCGCGCCGCCAGGCAGTTACCAACCCCGACAACACCATTTTCTCAGTCAAGCGGCTGATGGGGCGCAAGTTCAGTGACGCTGAAGTGCAGCGCGCGCTTCAGATTCTGCCTTACAAGATCGTCGACCGCCCTAACGGCGACGTGGCTGTGGTCATGGGTGGCAAGGACTATTCGCCGCCTGAGGTGTCGGCCATGATCCTGCAAAAGATCAAGCACGACGCCGAGCAGTATCTGGGTGAGACCGTTACCCAGGCCGTGATCACCGTGCCGGCTTACTTCAACGACAGCCAGCGGCAGGCCACCAAGGATGCCGGGCGCATCGCCGGGCTGGAAGTCATGCGCATCATCAACGAGCCGACCGCCTCGTCGCTGGCCTACGGCCTCGACAAGAAGGTGGATCAGCGCATTGCGGTCTACGACCTGGGCGGCGGCACCTTCGACATCTCTGTGCTCGACGTGGGTGACGGTGTCTTTGAGGTCAAGTCCACCAACGGCGACACCTTCCTGGGCGGCGACGACTTCGACCAGCGCGTCATCAACTGGATCGCCGACGAGTTCCGCAAGGAGCAGGGCATCGACCTTCGCCAGGACCGGATGGCGTTGCAGCGACTCAAGGAAGCCGCAGAAAAGGCCAAGATCGAGCTGTCCACCGTGATGCAGACCGAGATCAATCTGCCCTTCATCACCGCCGACGCCAGCGGCCCCAAGCACCTGCAGATGACGCTCTCGCCGCGCCAAGCTGGAGCAACTGACCGCTGATCTCGTTGAGCGTACCATCGGGCCGTGCAAGCGCGCGCTGGAAGATGCCGGACTGTCAGCAGCCGACATCGCCGAGGTTGTGTTGGTCGGTGGGCAGACCCGCATGCCGGCGGTCCAGGAAGCAGTCAAGAAATTCTTCGGCCGCGAGCCGCACCGCGGTGTCAACCCGGACGAAGTCGTCGCCATCGGCGCGGCCATCCAGGCTGGCGTGCTGGGCGGCGAGGTCAAGGATGTGCTGCTGCTGGACGTGACGCCGCTGAGCCTGGGGATCGAGACCCTGGGCGGCATTGCGACCGCACTGATCGAGCGCAACACCACCATCCCGACCCGCAAGAGCCAGACCTTCTCGACAGCGGCCAGCAACCAGACCAGCGTCGAGATCAAGGTCGTGCAGGGTGAGCGCCCCCTGGCAGCCGACAACAAGCTGCTGGGCAACTTCATCCTGGACGGCATTCCACCGGCGCCACGCGGCATGCCGCAGATCGAGGTCACCTTCGACATCGACGCCGACGGCATCCTGCACGTCAGCGCGCTGGACAAGGCCACCGGCCGCACGCAGAGCATCCGCATCACCGCCTCCAGTGGCCTGGCCAAGGACGAGGTCGATCGCATGGTGCGCGAGGCCGAGGCGCACCGCGCCGAGGACCAGCAGCGGCGCGAGCAAGTCGAGGCGCGCAATAGCGCCGACAGTGCCGTGTTCCAGGTCGAGAAGTTCATCACCGACACGCCGAACCTCAGCGCCGAAGGCAAGAGTACGCTGGAAGGCAAGATCGCGGCCGTCCGCTCCGCCATGCAAGGATCGGATTCAGCACGCATGACCAGCGCCACCGACGAACTGATGGAAGCCTGGCAGCAGATCGGCGCGCAGATGCATCAGGCCGCCCCCGAACAGCCACAGGCGCCTTTCACCGACGGCAACGGCGCCAGCGACGCCCCGCCCCCTCCGCCGCCGCCCGGCGACGAGGACATCGTCGAAGGCGAATACCGCGAGGCGTAAGCCGCGATCGTCCACGGGACGACCTGAAACGAGAAATACAACAGCCCGGACTGCCATACGCAGTCCGGGCTGTTTTTGTGCCGGGCCGTCCACGAATGCCTGGGCAACACGAATACACGAATTAAACTGCGCGTGCTGACCATTTGTGTATTCGTGTGCGACAGCATTCGTGGATGGCCTGCGTGCCACTGCACGTACGCGTCTCCTCGCTTCCTGAAGTTCGACTTCTTCGGAAAAGTCGAACTTCTCAGCCCTCGAAGGAATTGAAGCCGCGTTGAGCAAAACACGGCTCAAACCTATGACTTGTTGATATAATTGTATTTTAGTTAAATATAATGGAATTGCATATTGACAAAACGTAACACTCGTGATAATATCTTGGCATGGCTGACAAGCCCATCGTCCCCACCAACTGGAAAGCGCCTTTCTTTACCATCTGGACCGGTCAGATGTTTTCGCTGGTTGGCAGTCAGATCGTGCAGTTTGCACTGGTCTGGTATCTCACCGAGCAGACCGGCTCGGCGACGGTGCTGGCGACGGCGACGCTGGTGGCGATGCTGCCGATGATCGTCTTCGGACCCTTCGCCGGTGCGCTGGTGGATCGCTGGAACCGGCGCGTGGTGATGATCGTCGCCGACGGAGCGGTGGCGCTGGCCTCGCTCTGGCTGGCTTACATGTTCTGGATCGACGCGGTTGAAATCTGGCAGGTCTATCTCATCATGTTCATCCGCGCGCTGGGCGGCGCCTTCCAGTGGCCGGCCATGCAGGCTTCGACGACGCTGATGGTGCCGGAGCAGCACCTGACACGCGTGGCCGGCATGAACCAGACGCTGAACGGCGCTCTGAACATCGTCGGCCCGCCGCTGGGTGCGCTGACCATGAGCCTGGCGCCGCTCTACGGTGTGATGCTGCTGGATGTCGGCACGGCGCTGCTGGCGGTCGTGCCGCTGCTCTTCGTGCGCATTCCCCAGCCGGCGCGCAGCGAGACCGTGGTCGGCGCACCCCGCCCGTCGCTGCTGGCCGACGTGAGCGAAGCGGTGCGCTACGTCCGCGGCTGGCCCGGCCTGCTGGCGTTGATCGGCGCGGCGATGATCATCAAGATCGCACTGACGCCGGCCTTCGCGCTGCTGCCGTTGCTGGTCAGCCAGTATTTCAACGGCGACGCGGCCCAGCTTGGATTGCTGGAGGCGGTGTTCGGCGCCGGCGTGGTGGCGGGTGGCGTATTGCTCAGCGTCTGGGGCGGCTTCCGGCGGCGTGTTTACACGCTGCTAGGTGGGGTGCTGATCCTGTCAGTCGGGCTGCTGGCATTGGGGCTGACCCCGGCGACTCTCTTCGTGATGGCGATCGGCGCGATTGTGCTGATGGGCTTCGGCGTCCCGTTGATCGATGGGTCGTGGATGGCTATCATGCAAGCCACGGTTGCGCCGGACATGCAGGGTCGCGTGTTTATGCTGATGGCCAGCCTGGTGTCGCTCACATCGCCCATTGGTCTGGCAATTGCCGGCCCCGTCAGCGACTCGATCGGCATGCAGGCGTGGTATCTGACCGCCGCGGTCTTGTGTGGCGTGATCGGAGTGGCCGGGTTCTTCATACCGGTCATTGTCAATGTTGAACAGAATGGCCACGGCGGCGCGGCGACTAACGTCGTGTCCACCGGCGAGCCGCTGTATCAGGAGGCGATATGAACAAGTATTCAGGCCGCTGCCCCGTCTGCGGGCAGGAGATGGCCGTCACCAAGCTGCACTGCCGGGCGTGCGACAGCGCGCTGGAGGGCCGCTTCGAGCTGAACCGCTTTGCCAGGCTGACGCCGGAGCAGGTCGGCTTTCTGGAAACCTTTGTGCGCTGCCAGGGCAAGCTGAACTGGGTCGGCGACGAGCTGGACATCTCGTATCCGACCGTGCGCGGCCGGCTGCACGACGTGATCCGCGCGCTGGGCTTCGATGTGATCGACGAGCCGCCCGCGGAAACGCGCCAGCGCACGGCGGTGCAGCGCCAGACCGTGCTGGACGACCTCGCCGCCGGCAAGATCACGCCGGCCGACGCGATTACCTTGCTGCAAGGCTAGCGAAACGGCAACTACTCAGCCGTCACCGTAGCGTCATTCCCGCCGCGGGAATGACGCTACGGTGAGCAGTTACACGAAACAATTCGCGGCGCCCGGCACTTTCCGAACGTCCCCGGCGCCTGATCAAACACTTGGAGGACCAAAGGATGAACAGTCAGAACGATCAGACCAGCTATACGGGCGGACCTGAGGCGGCCTTCAGCTTCGACCGCCGCCAGAACGGCATGCGTTTCAGCGCCGACCTGGGGCGCATCTGGCAAGAGGTAGGCGAACAGGTGCGCAACGCAGTGTCCGAGATCGACTTCGAGAGCATGGGCGACGATGTGCGTCGCGCGATGATGGAGGTCGGCGCCGAGGTGCGCGAGGCAGTGGACAACTTCAGCCGCGAGCAGCAGTGGACCAGTAGTGGGCGGGTGAACGTCGATGTGCAGTATGACCCGGCAGCCGCAAGCGCGAAGCCGGCCGCGACGACGCAGCCCGCGCCCAGACCGGATTCTCTGACCCGCGAGCGAACTGCGATCCTGATGATGGTGGCTGAGGGTAAGATCACGCCCCAACAGGCCGAACAACTGCTGGACGCGCTGGGTGGGTAGCGCTGAGGTTGCCGAGGACTGCCAGTCCTTGTCCTGTGGCAAAGAAACTGAAGCGTCAGTCTTGTCTCTGTTTTCTGGTGAGGACTGGCAGTCCTGTTCGATGGTTGCAACGGAGGAAATGACTTGCCAAAACGCTCAAGCTGTGCCATCATAGCTCAATTCCATGGTAGCATGATGGCACAGACATGAGCGCCCAGTTAGCGGTAGATTACACAACACCAGCCAGCGGTCTTCGTCCGCTTGACCCACGCCGCGATCTCGGCCAGGTGGCCGACCTGATCGAGGAAGCCTTTGGCGGCGAGCTCGAATTGGGCGGCCTGGCTGCCCTGCGCGACATGCGGATGCTTGCACGCATGGGGCCGGTGGTGAGTTTGATGGCCCGCTCGGATCCGTATCTGGAGGATGTCCTGGGCGGATTCGTCTGGGTGGAGGACGACCGCGTGGTGGGCAACGTTACCATCCAGCGGCTCGATCCCTACGGCACTCGCTGGCAGATCGCCAATGTCGCGGTCACGAAGGACTATCAGAGGCGCGGCATCGGCCGGGCGCTGGTCGAGGCCGCCGTGCACCGCATCGACGACCGGCGCGGCGGCTGGGCCGTCTTGCAGGTGCGCACCGATAACGACGTGGCGCAGGGCCTGTACAAGCGGCTGGGCTTTGAGCCGCTGACCGAGGATGCAGTGCTGACCATGGATCGATTGCCGCAAGGCGTCGAACCGGCGCCGGCGCCGGCCGGGCTACGGCCCTTTCATCACGACGAATGGCAGGCCCGCTATCTGCTGGAAGCAGCCAGCCGCACCGATCTGGCCAAGTGGTGGCGGCCAGTGCGCTCGCACCAGTTCATGCAGACCTTCGAGAGCCGGATGGGTGAGAAGGTCAGGGATCTGGTGGGTAGTAGTCAGATGCGCCGCTGGGTTGTCCCGGGCGCCAACGGCTTCAGCGCATTCCTGGCCGTCAATGCCAGCCGCTGGCAGGGCAGCCACCGCATCGAGTTCACGGTGCATCCCGCCAGCCGTGGCGAGTTGGAAGCGCCGTTGATCGGTCACGCATTGCAGCATCTGCTGACGTTTCCTCGCTGGCCGATCCGTGTAGAACACCAGGGCGAGCACCGCGAGATGATCGACGGCTTGCAGCAGGCCGGCTTCCGGCTGATCCGTAACCACCTGTCGATGCGTCTCAAGCTCAACGGCTGATTTGGGGTAGCAGAAAGGACGTTACCATGCAGGATCCAAGGTTGGCAAGGCTCGCCAACGTGTTAGTAAACTATTCGACCCGCCTGCAACCGGGCGAAAAGGTCGGCATTTTGGGACCGTTGGCGGCTGAACCGCTGATGGTCGAGATCTACCGCTCTGCGCTGCGCGCGGGCGCGCTGCCAGAGCTGGTTTTTCGGTCCGACCGCGCCGCCGAGATTCTGCTGCGCGCGGGCAACGACGAACAGGTGCAGTTCGTGTCACCTACGACGGTCGAGCTGTTGAAGGTGTTCGACTGCACCATCGGCGTCATGGGCGAGACGAACACCAAGACCATGACCACGGTCGATCCGGCGCGCATGACGATGCTTTCCAGGGCCAACCGACCGGTCAACGACATGAACATGCGCCGGTTGGGCGACCCGGATGACCCGTACCGTTGGGTGGGCACCCTGTTTCCGACGCAAGGCTACGCGCAGGACGCGCGCATGTCGCTGGACGAGTTTGCTGACTTCGTGTTCGCCGCCTGCCTGCCCTCAGTAGACCAATTGCCCGAGGACGCGAAAGCGTTTGTCGATCCGGCCGGCGATCCGGCCGATCCTGTGACCTACTGGCGCGCCTTCACTCGTTGGCAAGGCGAAGTGGCTCGCTATCTCAACGGAAAGCGGCAGTTGCATGTGACCGGTCCCAACATCGATCTGCGGCTCAGCGTCGCGGGCCGCACCTGGTGGAGCGCAGACGGGCACGTCAACTTCCCTGATGGCGAGGTCTTCACCGGCCCGGTGGAGGACTCGGTCGAAGGCTGGGTTTCCTTCACCTATCCGGCTGTTTTCCGTGGGCACGAGGTGCGCGGCGTGCGACTGCGCTTCGAGGGCGGCATAGTAGTCGAGGCTTCCGCCGAATCCAGCGAGGCGTTTTTGCTGGAGATGATCGACATGGACCCAGGCGCGCGCCGGCTGGGCGAGTTCGCCATCGGCACCAATCCGTCCATCGACCGCTTCACCGGCAACACGCTGTTCGACGAAAAGATCAAAGGAACGTGCCACATGGCGTTGGGCAAGTCGATACCCGGCACCGGCGGCGTCAATGAGTCGGGGCTGCACTGGGACATGGTCTGCGATTTGCGTCAGGACAGCTGTATCTACGCCGACGGCGAGTTGTTCTACGAGAACGGCGAGTTCGCGGTGCGCTTTGCTGAACTGGCCAAGGACGCACCCGACGATGGCGGCCCCTATTCCATGGGCGCGATGTTCCGCCGTCGCGCGGCACAGCCCGCCTGACCGGGGTCACATTGCGCCGGGCAGCCGGGTCATTGCTCCGGCCAACGCCAGTAGCGCTCTGGCCGGTCTCCGACCGAGTCGGTACCGGTGTGATCGTGAGAGGCAACCTGGTTCTCAGGCAGCCGGTCTCCCGAAAGGAGAACCATTAATGGCAACTACTGATGAACGATTACGCATACTGAAGATGATCGAACAGGGCCAGATCTCGGCTGAGGACGGCGCTCGTCTGCTGGAGGCCCTCGGTTCGGCTGAGCAGCCGCGGCTGTCTGGGCCCTATACCACCCCGTCGTCTGGCTCGGCGCGCTGGCTGCGCGTGCGTGTCACCGATCTGGCATCGGGCAAGCACAAGGTCAACGTCAACATCCCCATGGGTCTGGTCAACGTGGGACTCAAGATGGGCGCGCGCTTCGCACCTGAGATGGAGGGGATCGACATTGACCAGTTGACGCAACTGATCAGATCGGGAGCGACTGGTAAGCTGATCGAGGTCGAGGATACCGCCGACGGCGAGCGGGTCGAGATCTTCGTCGAGTGAGCGCCGGTTTGCGACCGGATGAAACAACAAAGGCGGTCGCCCGAAATTTCGGGCGACCGCCTTTGTGCGTCATAGCTTTGTCGCCTTAGTTGTAATCAGACAACAACTGAAGCGCCGATCCGTCCCCTGGTAGCACGATAGTAATGCTGTGGCGTTCGTCCGAGTTGAGACATTGGACGAAAAACGAACCGGTTTCATCGACAGGTACGCTGCCTACCAGCCCCTGGCGCGAGAAAAGGCGCACCGCGGCGGCTGAGTTGTCTGCCAACGCGCCGCCAGGCCGCGTCAGGTGGCCGTTGAGCCAGCCGTCATGGCAGTTGATGGTCAGCCGGTCGCCGGTATCCGGGTGCTCGACGGTGCAGGCGTGTTCCTGGTTCATCAGGCCATGCTCGCACTGGAAGACATGGACCCGGGGGGGCGGGGCGCTGAATACGGTGCGAATACCGCTCAGAATCGACCGGTAGGACTCCATCTTGTGGCGGCAGGCGTCACAGCTTTCCAGATGAGCCAGCACGGCCGGCAAAGCTGTTTCCAGCGCGCCGGCTACCAACTCGTCCTGGGACAGGTGCCCCATAGTTTCATCCGTTAGCGTCATCAGTGGTTGACCTCTATGCAGTTGAACGGATTTTCACGGGTTTCGTGTCGCCAATCTGCAACATCAAGCAAAACGCGCGTAACATTGCTTCCGATCAGCGTCGGTTGAATTTCAACGCAGTATACCGCACAACGGGGGAATGCCAGATTACATCTGCATGAAACCTGCGAGGAAACGGGAATGGGACAGGGGCGTCACAGCGAGATCATCTGTAGCAGCGCTGGCCGCTTCTGGATCGTGCGCAGCAGCGACGTTTTGGCCTCGATCAGATCGGCCTGGCTGCGGAAAAGCCCGTTGAAGTGCGCCAACATCCACTCGTCGGAAGCGCCTTCCAGAATCGTGTGCTGGAAAACTGTGGTCAGTTTTTCGTCGTCGTCGAGCACGATGAGCCGGATGTAGTGGTTCAGAAGAAACGGCGCCTTACGCATGCGCCGCGCCAGGCGCGTCCTCGTGACCTCAACTTCGTTGGGGGCAAAGGCTTCTGGATGCAGGCGATACACCTCGCGCGGCGGCAGACCCTCCAGGAAGTGGTCCCGGAACACGAGCCACTCGTGATCGGTGGCCACGATGTCGATCCACACCGCAGACAGCAGCGTTTCCAGCAACTCCTGGCGCGTCAGATGTTCCTCCAGATCCTCGCCCTCGTCAGGCACCCGGCGGATCGCCTGTTCCAGGCTGGCAGCTTCACCCTCCGTCGAAGCTTCCACCAGCGTGGGCATGCGCCGGCGGGCCAGGTCAAGTGCAAAGTTGTTCACCAGACGGCGCAGAAAAGCCATCAGATGCGCCATGGTGGCAAACGCGAAGGTCTTGCCCGCGTCCGAGTGCATGAAACGCAGCCACACCTCCTGGACAAACTCTTCCTCGGTGAAGGCAGCCCGGATCAACGCGCCATGCCGGCCGTGCATCCAACTGCGCACCCACTTCAGCAGATAATGGTCGCCCAGAAACTCTTCGGTGCTATAAAAGGTATAGATGAACGCCCAGGCTCCCTCGTCGCCAAGCTGCACGGCGCGACGGAACAGTTCAAGGCAATAGCAGTCGTCGTTTGCCTCTCGTGTCCGCAGGTAGCGCATCGTGTTTTCCTGGCAGCAGGCGATCAACTCGCTGAGCGGCAGCGTGGACAGGTCAGGCGTGGTTGATTGAGTTGTATTGCAGCGTGAATCAGTCACTTTCACGACAGGCATAATTTGCGGTTGCTCTGCACTCCCTTGATGATTCGACCAGAGGAATCTCGTTGTATGCAATTATACAACTGTTTTGCTGCCGCGTCTACCCGTAGACGCGCAGCGAGGTCCGGTGCCAAAAGGGCAAATGAAAAAGGGGCGGCGCGAACAAAGCGCCACCCCTTTTTCAAGCTCTACTGCGGCGGCGGCGCCAGCCAGCCCCAGCAGGTCGCGACCGCGGTCACATCGGCGACATCGATGACGCCGTTGACCACGATGTCATAGATCGGCTCCCAGCCGGGATCGCCTTCAGTCAGGCCCCAGTGGCCGGTCACCAGGCCGATGTCGACGATGTCGCCCAACCTGTTGCGGTCGACGTCGGCAGCCGCGCAGCCCACCAGCGGCGCACCGCGGACCAGCACGCTGACCGACCCGCTGACTGCATTGCCGTTGCCGTCGCTGACTGTGTAGCCGAAGGTGTCCAGCAGGCTCTCGCTGGGCAGCAGCGCCGTCAGCGCCGGCGAGACCCGCGGGTCGTAGGTCAGCTTGCCTTCCGCGCTGATGGTCACGCCTGCACCCAGCGTGCTGGGGTTGTCATACGCCACCACCGTCAGCGGATCGCCGTCGGGGTCGCTGTCGTTGCCCAGCACACCGGGCGCCTCGACCACCAGCTCCAGATCGGCCGTCGTCGTATAGCTGTCGCCGGCCACCAGCGGCGGCCGGTTGCTGATCTGCAGCGTGAACAGCGCCGTCGAACTGACGTTGCCCGCCAGGTCGGTGGCCGTGATCTGGATCAGATACTCGCCCAACTGGTCCAGCAGCGGCGTGAAGCTCCAGTCGCCGCCGTCCAGTTGCACCGGCTCGACGCGCAGCACGCCGTCGGGCGGCACCACCAGCGCCGTCATCAGCGCCACCCCGCCGCCGTCGCTGACCGTGCCGCTGTAGACCTGCGTCTCCTCGGGCGACAGCAGCGTGCGCACATCGACCGGCTGCGTCGTGGTGATCACCGGCGCCACCGTGTCGACGATGAACGTGCGCACCAGCGGCACGGAGCGGTTGCCGACGGCGTCGACCCCGTGCAGCGACACCGTCTGCGAGATGCCGTCGCCGGCCAGCACCGAACTGAAGTCATACAGCCACGTCACCGAAGGCGCAGGGAGCGATGTGCTGGCCGTCTTGCAGGCGGTGTTGTAGATGGCGTCCAGACAGACTGCCACATCGCGCACCTCGTAGTCGTCGGTCGCGCCGCCGTTCCAGAGCAGCTCGGCGCCGTTGATGAAGCCGTCGGCCAGGAAGTCGTCCACGGTCGCATCGACGGTGACGGTCGGCGCTGTGGTATCGACGAGGAGGTGATGGACCGGGCTCCAGCCGCTGGTGTTGCCGTAGCGGTCAGTGGCGCGTGCCCGCAGATCGAAACCGGTCAGCCCGCCCAGGTCGCCCGGCTGCCAGAGGCAGGACCAGGCGCTGTCCTCAGGCGTCGGATCGACGCAGTTCAGCGTCGTCACCGCGCCACTGGGCAGCGGCGTGACCTCGATCTCGATATCGGTCGCGCCGCTCTCGTCGGCGACGCTGCCGACGATGAAGTTCACCCCCGGCACGACGTACGTCATTGGATTGGTGATCAGCACGTCGGTCGGCGGCAGGCTGTCGACCGGATGGAGCACCCACAGCCAGTCGACCTCGCGGCCGTGCAGGTCGTCGGAGACGGCGGCGTTGATCTCGGCCGACTGGCCGTTGAAGCTGGTGTTGACCACGGCGTCGATCTGGACCGTGGTCGAGACGCCGGCCGCGACATCGCCCACGTTGATGACCTGGCTGGTCGCGCCGCCCAGGAGCCGCAAGGCGCCGCGCGTCGTGACCGCGATCTGCACGTTCTCGGCGACATCACTGCCGGAGTTCTCATACTGAACTGTGTACGAGATCGTGTCGCCGTTGCCCACCGGCAGCGGGTTTTCGGCCACCGGCAGCGGCTGGTCGGGCTGTCCGTCCAGGTCCGCGTCCAACGGCGCACCCGGCGTCAGCACATCGTAGAGGTTGTCGGCCAGATAGCCGGCGGTGAAGCCGCCCGGCGTGCTGGTGATGCTGACCCGCAGATCGGTCCGGATCGAGCGCTGACCGTTGGGCAGTACACCGCTACCCAGCGACGGGAAGGCGGCGAACTGCGTCAACTGGTAGCTGCGCAGATCGCGGCCCACCGCCACCGGGCTGACGACGCGCGGGTCGTTGAGCGGGTTCTTGTTGGGCGCGGCCGCCCAGAGGGTGAGCGCGTCCTCCTGCGACGCCACCGCCAGCAGCTTGAGCGACGAGGCCGGTGACACACCCAGCCAGCCGAAGGGCAGCAGCAGGTCGGTGTGCGGCGCATCGAAGTTGAAGTTGGGTGCGTTCAACACGCGATCCACCACCCACGAAGTGCCGTTCCATTGCAGCAGGGTGGCCGTGGCGTCGTCCTGCACCCAGACCAGGAAGTCAGGTGCAAAGGAGGCCGGGAACGCCAGCGCGCCGCCGGTTGCGAACGGATCGTAGAGCGTCGTTGCGCCGCCGGCTGCCGTGTCGAGATACAGGAACAGATCGCCGTCGAAGTCCCAATCGGCGCCTGTCCAGGTGACGGCCAGCCGGTTGGCATTCCAGGAGGTGTGCAGTTCCTGCAGCGCTGCGTTGTACTGATATTTGGCGAACTCGCCGTCGGACGAGATCAGGGACGCGCCGCTGGACAGCCAGGAGCGCACGCCCGGCTCGTCGACCAGATCGGGCGTGACCGGCGAGTCGACGTAGACCGGACCGACCGTCTCCGTGCGTTCGTTGCCGTAGATGTCGCGGGCGATGACATGGGCGTAGAGCACCACTGCCTCGCCGGGATCGAACTCGTCGACCCGCGGATCCGAGGGATCGACGCTGATGGCCGTGCCCGGATCGGGCGTGATGCTGTCGGTCCAGCTCACCAGGTATTCGCTCAGCCCGCCGCCATCGGTGCTCGCGGTCCACTCGACGATCATCGTCGGGTTGGTGGCGCTGACCGTCTGGCCGGCGCTGAGGGGCGTCACCGTGCCGCCGCCGTCGCGGAACGACAAGGTCGGCGTGAACGCTGTCGGCGGGACCAGATCGACGACCACGTCCTGCACGTCGGTCGCGGTCTGGCCGGCGGCGTCGGTGATGCGCGCGGTGACGGAGTAGGTGACGCCGTCGGCGCCGTCGGTCGGCAGCCAGTCCAGCGACCACGTCGCTGCCGTCGAAGAGCGCCGGTGTGAAGCCGGCGCCCGCGCCCGGCTCGACCTCGACCGTGGCGGCCGAGCCGGCGCCGGCCGGTCCGCTGAGTTGCACCCAGCCGGGTACGACGGTGTCAGCGGTGGTGAGATTAATTGTGTCGATCGTGATGGATGGCGGCACCGTGCTGACGGTGACCGTCACCGGCGTCGTATCGGTTTGGACGAGGCCGTCCCAGTCCTCGGCGACGGTGTTGAGGACGTACGTGCCCGCCGCTGGCGGCGTCCAGTCCCAGCTCCAGGTGGTGTCGCTGACGCCGCCGCTGGCCCAGTTGAAGGTGTGGACCGGCGACCCGTCCACGCTGAGGGTCAGTTGCTTGAGATATCCATCCGCGCTGGCCGCGCCTTGCAGCGTCGTCGCGCCCAGCGACGGGATCATGCTGCCGTTGGTCGGCGTCAGCACCAGCGAGTCGATGACGGTCGGCACGTAGTCCAGCGGCGTGCCCGGCGGCAGATCAGGTAGCGGCGCGAAGTTCGGCGCCATGCCCGCGTCCCAGCTTGTGTCAACCTGGCCGGAGGCCACCGTGAAGGTGATCGTCCGTCCGGTGACCGGATCGGCGTCGCTGTCGAGGCCCGCGTCAGCCGCCCTGGTTGGGAGCGGTGAAGACCCACCCGTCAGGCAGGGTGAAGCCCAGAGCGTAGGTCCCCGGCTCGACGGTGAAGCTGTACAGCCCGGTCGGGCTGATGGTGGTGGTCGAGGTGATCTCGACCCCGACGTCGTCGTACAGGGTGACGCTCACCTCGCCAAAGCCCTGACTACCGGGGTCCTGAACTCCATTGCTGTCAAAGTCTTCCCAGACGAAGTCGCCGATCACGGCCGGCGGCTCTGGCGTCGATGTGGGCGTGGCCGTCGGCGTGGGCGTAGCCGTCGGCGGTGGCAGCAGGTACACGCCGGCATCGCGGCTCATATCCACCTGCCCGGAGGTTACGGTGAACGCTTGGGACAAGCCGGTATCGACGTCAGCGTCGCTGTCCAGTTCGGGATCGCCGCCCTGGTTTTGCGGACTGAAGCCGTAGTCAGCAGGGGTTATGAAGTTCACCACATAGGTCCCGGCAGGCACGCTGAAGCTGTAGATGCCGGTGGAACTGATAGTGGTCATGAAACCGACCTCGATCCCGTTGTCGTCCAGCAGGGAGACGCCCACGCCGCTGATGCCGGGCTCGCCCGGATCCTGGATGCCGTCGGCGTTCAGGTCGTCCCAGACCCGGTTGCCGATGATGGCCGGTGGAACTGTCGGCGTCGGTGTCGCAGTCTCGGTCGCGGTGGCGGTCGGTGTTGCCGTCGGCGTGTCGGTCGGGGTTTCGGTAACGAAGACGGTCGCCGTCTCGGTTGGCGTTGCCGTTTCCGTCGCCGTCGCTGTCGGTGTCGCCGTGGATGTGTCGGTCGGCGTCACGGTCGGCGTGTTGGTGGCCGTGGGCGTCGGCGTCGGCGCCAGGTAGAACCCGGCATCCCAGCTCAGATCGATCTGGTTGACGGCCACGGTGAAGGTGATGGTGTTGCCGGAGACGATATCGGGATCGCTGTCCACCTCAAGATCGACGCCCGCGTTCTGCGGGCTGCTGAGATAGCCGGGCGGCGCCTCGAAGCTCAGGAAGTAGGTGTCTGCGGGCACGGTCAGGCTGTATGCGCCGCTGGCGTTGGTGGTGGCGTAGGCGGTCAGTTGGTTAGTCTCGTCGAAGAGCAAGACCGAGACATCGGCCAGGCCCGGCTCGCCGCCCTCCTGGATGCCGTTGGCGTTGAGGTCGTCCCAGACGAAGTCGCCGATGATGGCGGGCACCACCGGGGTGGCGCATGGGCGTGTCTGTGGGAATGGGCGTCGGCCGTGGGCGTGTCCGTAGGAATGGGCGTCGCTGTTGGCGTGTCGCTGGGCGTCGGCGTGAACGTCGGCGTGTACGTGGGCGTCGGCGGAATTGGCGTGGCTGTGTCCGTGGCCGTAGGCACGAGAACCGGTGTATTCGTCGCCGTCGGTGTATGGGTCGGAGTTGCCGTAAAGGTCGGCGTCGCCGTGAACGTCGGCGTCGGCGTTGGCGTCGGCGGCACAGGTATGTCGTACTCGAAGGCGCCGATGTCGCAGATCGCGTTGGTGTCGCCGTCACCGTCTTGCGGGCGGGTGACGCCGCGCTGGTCGGTTGTCTCGCAACTGGACGGGCTGCCGGCGTCGATGGCCGGACTGCCAGGCAGCAGGGCCTGGGTCAGCGTGCTGCCGCCGTTGTCGGCCAGCGCTCCCAGCAGCGGATCGATGGGTGAGGCGATGCTGCCGATCAGATCGCCCGTTGCCGCGCTCCAGTTGCAGTTGTCCGCCTTGCCGATCAGGTTGTAGCCGCCGGAGGTGATGCCGGCGGGCTGCGCCGCGCAGTCGGGCGCGTCCACGCCCGAGATGGTGCTCAGGTCCTGGTTGTTGGCCAGCAGGCTGTTCTGGATGGTGGCGCCGGTGTTGTCGACCCAGAGGCCGCCGCCGTCGCCGATATCGTCGCCGTCGTTGTCGGCGCTGTTGTCGGCGACGGTGACGTTGTTGAAGAGCAGCGTGGTGACGAAGCCGGCAGCCATGCCGCCGCCGTCGCCGCGGCTGGTGTTGCCGGAGAGCGTGCTGTTGCGGATGTCTACGCTGTCAACGCTGTCGATCCACAGTCCGCCGCCGTTGCCGCTCGTTCCGGAGCGTGCTTCGCCTATGTCTACGCTGCCGCTGTTGTCACGGCGACCACCGTCAGCGGCCGTGTTGCTGGCAACGGTGCAGGTTGGGGGAAGCTGTCGATGGCAAGCCCGCCGCCGTCGCCGTCGCTGTTGTTGCCGGAGATCGAGCTGTTCTGGATGTCGAACAGGCAACTGGGGCACTCGCCCGAACCATAGACGTAGATACCGCCGCCGCCGGTGGGGACGGTGTTGCTGGTGACGGTGCTGTTGGTGATAGTCAGGTTGCCGCCCGGGTACTCGCTGCCGATGCCGCCGCCATAGCCGGTGCCGTAGTTGCTTGCAGCGACGGTGTTGCTGAAGACCTCGACACTGGTCAGGGTCAGCGTTCCATAGTTGTAGATGCCGCCGCCATACTGGGCATATTCGGCAAACGGGGCGCCGACTGTGTTGCTGTAGACAAGGCTGTTGGTCAGGGTCAGGATACCGCTGTTGGCGATGCCGCCGCCATTGCTGTAGGGCGCGCGGCTGTTGAAGACCACCAGATCATCGCCGGTCACGGTGACGCCACCTTCGATCAGGATGCCGCCGCCGCCGCTGTAGCCGTCGTCGTTGCCGTCGGCGATGGTCAGGCCGGTGATCTCGACCGTTCCGTTGTTGATGTCGAACACCCGGCTGGCGTCGTTGCCGCTGATGGTCAGCATGTCGGAGCCGGGGCCGGTGATGATCAGGTCGTCAGAGATGACCAGTTGGCCCAGGGTCAGGGTGATGACGCCGGTGATCGGCGCGTCGGCCAGCGGCTCGAAGACGATCGTGTTCAGGCCAGGACCGGCGTTGGCCGCGTTGACCGCCTCGCGCAGCGTGCAGTCGCCCACCGTGCAGTTGCCGTCGTCGTGGTCGTCGACCCTGTCAACCACCAGCGGCCCCGTGATCGGCGTCGCGGTGGGCGTCGCGGTGGGTGTCGGCGTGAAGGTCGGCGTGTTGGTCGGCGTCGCCGTCTCCGTCGGCGTGTTGGTCGGCGTCGGCGTTGGCGGCGGGACGTTGTACCCCAGATCGAGCGCGCCGGTGCTGAATTTCGGGAAAGCGCCGGTGCTGATCAACTGGTTCGGTGTCGAGCCAGGCGCAGCCACAGCCCGCCAGACGCCGAAGGCCTGTAGCCAGTAGACGTAGCCGCCCGCCGGATCGATCAGAGCGCCGAAGGGGTTGGCGCTGTTGGGGTGGCCGCTGTCATTGACGGTGTTGGCGATGGTCACGACATTCTGGCCATCGAAGCCGGCGCGCTTGATGGCATTGGTGATGCCCTCCGACCAGTAGATCAGTTCAGCCTGCGTGTCGAGGCTGATGCCCTGCACAGTGCCGGAGGTGATGCCACTGACCACTTCCACCGGCGACGAGCCATTGGTGTTGATGCGCCAGATGCCCTGCTGGTAGGCGTAGTAGAGGTGCTGGCGCTCGATGTCCAGCGCCAGGTTGCCGGCGTTGGTGACCAGCGTTGTGCGGTTCGTCCCGTCCAGGTTCATGCGCTCGATGGCCGGCGACGAGCCGCTGCGCAGGTAGAGCTTGCCGGCCAGCGGATCAACCACGACGTCGCGCGGGTAAACCAGACCGCTGAGGATGGTGACCGCGCCGGTGCCGTCCAGGAAGGCGCGCCGCAGCAGGCCGGTCGCGTTGTTGGTGCCGTCCCCTTCGACCCAGTAGATCAGGCCGTTGATCTTGTCGATGCTCAAGCCGCTGATGCCGATGGCGGAGCTGAGCAGGCCGAACGCGCTGCCAACGTTCTCCGGGTCCATCGCCGTGATGCTGCCGGTGTGCGGCCCGGCGCCGTTGCTCCAGTAGACCTTCTTGATCTGACCGGCGGGCGTCGGGGTCGCATCGCTGCGCGTAGCGGTAGGAGTCGGCGTGA
This sequence comes from uncultured Chloroflexia bacterium, assembly GCA_963707275.1. GTDB lineage: Bacteria > Chloroflexota > Anaerolineae > JAAEKA01 > JAAEKA01 > JACKBK01. Next base: position 130,828 of record CAVPPH010000006.1, on the reverse strand, counting down.
AGGTCGGCGTGTAGGTCGGTGTATGCGTCGCCGTCGCCGTCGCCGTCGAGGTATCGGTCGGCGTCTGCGTGAAGGTCGGCGTGTGGGTCGCGGTCGGCGTTGCGGTGGGCAATGGCCCGTAGCCGACGGCCGCGTTGCTGTTGATGACGGTAAAGTCGGACGTGAAGGGCGCGACGCCGCTGCCATCCAGGTTGGCGCTGAAGACGCCGCCCAGGAACTCGGTCCAGACCATCTTGCCGCCGGCCACATCCAGCCGCAGGCCGGAGATCTCCGCCGAACGGGTGACCAGCGTTGCGACGTTCTGGCCATCCAGATCGGCCCGCTTGACCTGCTTCGACGAGCGCTGGGACCAGTAGATCTTTTCGCCCGCGGGGTCGATGGCCATACCCAGGATCGAGTCCCCGAGCCCCGTGACGATGTCCTGGCGATTGCTGCCGTCCAGGTTGACGCTGCGGATCGCGCCGAACTCGCTGTAGTACAGCTTGTCGCGTTCCACATCCAGTGCAACAGCGCCGACCTGCCCGCTCAGGTTGGAAAGCAGCGTGACCGGGTTCGAGCCATCCAGGTTGGCGCGCGTGATGCCGCCGACGTAGTACTGGCCGTTCCAGACGTACTGGTAATAGAAGAGTTGGCTATTTGCCGAGTCGACCGCCAGGCTGCCGGGGTAGTAGAGGTCGGAGCGCAGCACGGTGACGCCGGAGCCGTCCTGGTTCATGCGCAGCAGCCGGCCGGTGCCGGCATTGTAGGGCGGTCTGAACTGCTCGACCCAGTAGATCTGGTCGGTCAGCGGATCGACGTCGACGCCGGTCGGACTGGAATACTGGCCGAAGCCGCCATAGAGCTGGCGACGGCCGCTGGCGTCATCGTAGACCGTCTCAAGGTCGTAGCTGGCATCGGACCAGTAGACGTACTTGGCGCGGCCGCTGGGGGTCGGCGTGACCGGCACGCGCGTGCTGGTCGCCGTCGGCGTGTGGGTGTGCGTCGGCGTAAAGGTCGGTGTGGCGGTATCCGTCGCCGTGGCCGTATGGGTCGGTGTCGCCGTATCGGTCGGTGTATTCGTCGCCGTCGGCGTGTGGGTCGGCGTGTGAGTAGTCGTCGGTGTCGGCGTGTGAGTTGGCGTGTGGGTAGTCGTCGGTGTCGGCGTGGGCGACACGTAGGCCAGGGCATCGTCGGCGCCGTAGTAGGGGTTGTCCGACGCCAGTAGCTGCACGTTTGCCGGACCAGGCGGTAGATCCGCCCGTAGAACACCACCGAACCGGTGTCGATCCAGTAGGCCTGATTGCCGGCCGTATCCACCGCGACGCCCCCGGCTTCGCTGGCTGCCAGTGGCGACGACTTCTACGTTTTGTCCATTCAAGTCGGCGCGCGAGATGGAGTTATTTCTGGACCAGTATATCTTGCCCGACGGTCCGTCCACGAAGAGATCGCTGGCAGGTGAATACCCAGGAAACGTGGCAATGGTTTGTTGCCCATCGGCCGGACTGAAGCGAACGATGGTGTTATAGGTGGTCCAGTAGAGCGCGCCGTACTCGCCATCGACGGCCAGGCTCGTGGGATCGTAATTGCCAAGTTGTGCCACAACGACCCGATTCCCGCCGTTGAGGTCGCCACGGTAGATTTGGGGAGGGGTAACACCCTCGCTCCAGTACATCTTGCCGCGCACCGGATCCAGAGCCAAACCCTCGATCTCGGCCCAACTGGTCACTACAGGACCGGCGCCCGAGCCGTCGAGGTTGGCGCGCATGATGCGCTTGTTCCGCCATTCCACCCAGTAGATCTTGTTGGCGATGGGGTCAACCTGGACCGCACTGGGCTTCGAGTCGCGGTTGTAGTAGATGGTGCGCCGGTTTGTCCCATCCGTGTCGATGGACTGAATCGAATCGCGGCCGTTGGACCAGTAGATGCGCTTGACCTCGCTGGCGGGCGTCGCGGTGACGGGCAAACGGGTCGGCGTGGCTGTGGGCGTGTTAGTCGGCGTGTTGGTGGCCGTCGCCGTATTGGTCGGCGTCGGCGTGCTGGTCGCCGTATTGGTCGGCGTGGGCGTGACGACGTTGACCAGATTGAATGTCGTGTCGTTCAGCGCATAGAGGTCCGGCTGGCTGCCTTGGGCGCCGGCCCGGTTCTCCAACAACCCCAGCACGCCGGCGTTGGCCTGCACGTTCATGGTCACCACAACCGTCTCGCCAATGGCGACTTCATCCAGATTGCAGTCGACCGAGTTGCCGCCCTGGGGCGTGCATGGATCGCCGCGGTTGGTGGTGGCTGACGAGAATGTGACACCGCTGGGCAGCGCGTCGGTCACAACCACGCCGCTGGCCAGCCCGGCGCCGAGGTTCTGAACCGCGACGTTGTAGGTGATCGCACCTTGGGGCAGGTAAATGCTCGAGTTGGCCGTCTTGCTGACCGCCAGATCGGGCGTCGTGATGGGATCCTTCTCTACCAGATAGAGAACCGCCCCTCGAACATCGCCGGGCAGGATGCTGACATCGCCGGTGGGTTGGGAAGAAGTCGCAAGGTAAAGCCCGCCCGACGCCTTTCTGATGTAGACATAGCCGCGCGGGTCGGCGGCCACGGTAGGATAGTCGACCTCATACGTTGGTAGATAGCCGGTGCGGTAGTAATAGTACAGCAAGTCGCTCTGGCTCGTGTCCGGGTTCCATCGGCCCACAAGCCCCTTCCTGAGTCCCGGGTTGCCGCTGAATTCGCTGTATACGCTCCAATACAACAGCCCGTTGGTCGGCTCGACGAAGACATCATTGATTCTGTTGCTGCAAGAAGAGTTGAATGCATACCTAAAGCCATAGTCTGTCAGTATTGTAGGGTTCTGTCCGTCCAAATCGGCATGCCACAGCGTGGCGCATGTCCATCCCAAAGACCCGTACGTAATCACCTTGTCAGACCAGTAGAGCTGGCCGCGCACCGGATCCACAGCGACGGCGCTAATCGTGTTGGAAGAGGTGTTATAGGGTGGGTTAATGTAAGGTGCATCATACAACGTCTCCACACCTGATCCGTCCAGGTTGGCCCGCTTGATCTTAGTCGGTTCGTTCCAGTAAAGCTTGCCGGCGCCGCTGTTAAGGGCGATGCGGCGGGGGGAGGCGAGGCCGGTGAGAACCGTCTCGATCGCCGTGCCATCCAGGTTGGCGCGCATGATCTTCGCGCCGGATACCCAGTACATCTTGGCGCGCGGGGTGTCGAAGGCCAGCCCTCCGGTGGGATCGCTCACCGAGGCCGGCACCAGGATCTCAAGCTCCGAGCCGTCGAGCGGGTTAACGCGCACGATGCCGCGGTCGGTCGCTGCAACCAGGCGATAGGTGGGCGTCTGGCGAGCCACACAGTGGTCGTAGGTGTCGCACACCCGCATCCAGCCGTTGTCGGCAGCTTGAATGCCGCTAACCGAGCAGGTGAGGTCGATGCGGTTCAGCCGCTGGGGTTCGCCGGGCCGGGTGAGCGTGTTATAGGTGCGCGTGACGGTCGGGTTCTGGCAGGGGAACTGCAGGTTGGCCTCGGTCAGGTTGAGATCTTCGGCATAGCCGGTATAGGTGGTGCGGGCCGTGCTGCCTGCGCCGCTGTAGCTTACCAAGATGCTGACCCGCGGCGACGTAGTATCGATCTCACCCTGCCAGTGGTTCCAGTCGATGCGCCGGTCGTTGCGATTGCCCAGGGTGTCAGTGGCCGTCAGGTCGATCTCGTAGACCCCCTCCAGCCCGGCGGGCACCTGCGCGCTCCACGCCGAGGTCAGGACGCCGCTGCCGGTCTGCGCTACCGTCACCGGGCTCCACGACCTGTAGAGGCCGTTGACCTCGGCCGGCGTCAGCGCAGCGGGGAAGACCTTGACTTCGTCCAGCAGACCCGTGAAGCGGGTGGCGGTCGCCTGTTGCGCCTCGCCCAGCATCAGGCTGAAGTCGCCGACATAGGCGGACGCCGTCTTGATCCCGCTGGCCGCCAACTTGCCATCGACGTAAAGCTTGTGGCCGTTCGGGCTAACCGTCTGTGCGACCATGTGCCACTGGTTGTCGTTGTAGGTCGCATCAGCCGAGCAGATGGTCTCGCGACTGCCGTTGACGACGTCCACGCAGACGTTGCCGCCGAGGAGGTAGATCTGGCGGTCGGTGGTTGAGGTGGGGCCGTTGAGCGTGATCACACTGGCCAGGCCGCAGTTCGCGCAACTGGTCTTGAACGAGGCAACGGTTGAATAGGCTGCCGGGTCGATGGCCACATGGTAAGCGCGGCAGGGTTTGGTTCGAGGCGCCGGTAAACTGAACGGCCTTACCGAAGCGGCCCGGCACGCCGGCGGTGGGACAGGAGGTCGATGTACAGACCGTGGCGATGTTGTTGCCGAAGTCGTCGCGGAAGACCTTCGATCCGGTCGGGTCATCCAGGTAGAGCAGCAGCAGGGTATTGGCGTAGACGTCGGTCACCACTTCCGGCGTGAAGGAGATCTCGCCGCCGGCGATGCCGGTCTGGATTGTGTCCGTCTCGGAGATGACACCGCCGATGTCCAACGTGCGCGAAATCAAGAGGCCGGCCGACAGGTTGCTGGTCGGTATCTCGTTCAGGCTGATGGTGGGAGGGGTGGTGTCCAGGCTCAGCGGGCCGCCGGCATAGCTGGCGTCGGGAGTCTGGTTGCCTGCGTTATCGACCGCGCGCACTTGCACATCATAAAGTCCTGTGGGATTGCGCTTGCCCAGGTCGGGGAAGGCGTAGTCGATGGACCAGGCGACCATGTTGGTGCCGGTCGGCGTGAGGGTCGCATCCTGCCAGCCCGTGCCGTCAGGCGTCAGCGACACCTGCACGGTCTCCACGCCGCTGACAGCCGCGCCGCTGCCGGGATCGGTGGCCGTGCCGCCCAGCGTAACGCTCCAGCGATTGTCGTCGTTCTTGCGGGCGGCGACGATGCCGGTCGGGACATTGGCCGTCACCGTGGGCGTCTGGCCGTCCACGTAAAGCGTATAGGTGCTGACCGTCGGCTGGAGGTGGCCGACCGCATCGGTGGCTCGTGTGCGAATCGTGTGGGAGCCTTCGCTGGCCGGCACCGCCCACTCCAACGCCCAGGCGTAAGCAGCATTGCCGCGCGGCGGCGCACCGACGGAAGATGCCACCTGCCAGGCGCCGTTATCGATTTGCACCTCGACTTTGGTGATGTATGACGTGGGATCGCTGGCCGACCCACCGAGGAGGATTGTCCGGCCAGCCGGCGCGAACTGCGTGCCGAGGCTGGACGTCGGATCGTCGGCGTCGATGATCATGTTCAGCGTCTGGGTCTCGTCAAAGGCGCCGATATTGGCCGAGCTTCCCGGGTAGACGGCCAATACGGAGCCGTTGGCGCGGGTGTCGATGGGCGCGGTCTGAGAGACGCTGCCGGACGGCAGGGTGAATGGAATGCTGCGGGTAAACGAGGCATTGCGAGGCAGCACGATGGGTGAAGTCGCGATCGTACCGCCCAACGCTGCCGGGAAGGTGCTGACCAGGTTGCCGTTCAGCGTCAGATTGGCCGCGGGATCGTAGGCGGTCGGCGCGAAGTTGTTGCTGACGGTGCTGGTGTAGACCAGCGAGCTGCCGAAGGTTGTGACCCTGTCCTTGTCGCTGACTGAGAGGGCGATGGCTACCGGGCTTTCGGTCATGGCGCGCGGGTTCGTGCCGAGATTCTTCTCGACGCGGTCGTCCAGGCCGTCGTTGTCGGAGTTGCGCAGTCGCGGATCGGTGGTTACCAGCGTGGAAAGGCCGGTGTCATAGGTGAACATCCAGCCGTTCACTTCCACCGGGTCGGTCAGCCCATCGAGGTCCGTGTCGGCCCGGGTGGGGTCGGTGCCGAGAATCGCTTCCAGATCGTCGCTCAGGCCGTCGCCGTCGGTATCGCCCGAGTTGCTGTTCGTCTGCATACGGTTTTCGGCGCCGTCGGACAGGCCGTCGCCGTCGGCGTCGTGGGTGGTGTCGTCGGGATCCAGTCCGCCCGTGCCTGAGTTAGCAGCCACGCAGGCCGTCGCCGTCATGGTCCATCTGCGCCCCAAAGCTGGGGGACCAGTTCATATCGTAGAACTCGTCCAGGGTCGTCGGGAAGACATCGAAATACAGGTTGTCGCCCAGCGGAGTCGTGCTGTTGCCTCTCAGTGTTGTGGTGTCGCAGTCGGCGGTCCAGCACTCGTAGCCTGCCACAGCATAGCTCATGTACAGGCTGAGAGGGATCCGCTGATTGAGCCCTTTCACCAGCGGGAATGTCGGGCTGGTGATGGTCTGGTTAGCATACCCGGTGTGGAAATTGATCGTGTTATACACCGGGAAGCCGTAGTACTTGCTGTCGAACTGACTGACACCTTGCCAGAGGCCTGACATAGCGTTTCTGGACACCTGGGGCACACTGAAGTCATCCCCCTTTAGCCAGTAGCTGAACGTGTTTGATCGCAAAGCAGTTTCGTTGAAGAGGTTGTCATAGTAGCCGATGGCGCCGCCGCCCGATCGCTTATGGTACAGGGTTGTCTTTGCCACGCCGACGTAGTAGACCTTGTTTCCATCTACAAATCCGTTGGCAGGCGATTGCAGCTTCGGATCCAGCGAAGTGAGTCTAACCAGGTCGCCATCTCCGTTACTGTCTTTGTGGTCGAAGTTGACTGTCACGCCGGTGCTGTAGATCAGCTTGGCCAGGGCGTCGGTGACCGATCCCACCAGGCTAAAACATGCGCCGGAGACGCCGGCTTCACATAGCAGCTGATTGAGAAGATCCACAAATCCCAGCGCAGCCGTCAGGATAAAACCGATCACCGTGAACGACAGGGCGAACATGATCAGTGTGACGATGGTTGTCGCAATGGTGCCGGCCAGAGCGGTGTTGAAGGCAGTGGTGCCGATCTTGACGCCACCGGACAGCGCCTGATACATGAACACGCCAATGGGAACTCCAGCCGCGATGACCAGCCCAACAACGTTAGCCACCTTGGTCATGCCAACGATCTCGGAACTGGCGCCCGCCACTTTTCCCAGGGCGGCAGTTCTGGAAAGCCCGGTTGCCGCCCTTACTTCCTTGTAATAATCCGCTGCTGTCGCCAAAGGCGACAGGATAGCGCCGAAAGCCCCTACCGTGCCAAGGAAAATAGCTCCCGCCAGCTTCAGTGAGTTGTTGTCCGTGGCGTACCCAATGGCAAACAACGTGACGCCTGTGATGGCTAAAACAATACCTGTCGCGTAAACTGCAGCCATTCCTGTCCCCACGGAATTCTTGCTAGTATAGCCAAAAAGCGGGCCCACCTTGCGCTTGAGGTTTTCTAAAATGTTGACTGTGTTCAGGTCATCCAGGGTCTTGCTAGCGCTGTTTGTGTTCTTGAGGACACCAAGGTATGTCGTCACCGACCGCGGGCTGACTGAGTAGGCCAGCACAAGTTGGTTGACGATCAGCAGGTTGGCCACCTTGCCAATGCCGCGGAGCCCGGTAGTAAGGTTTTCCAGGTCCTCGTCGCTGGTAAACCTGGCTGGATCGTTGACTACCACGTCACCGAACTGCACGGGACGGTTCCAGCCGCGGTACAACGACAGTAAGTAGATCTCAAGAACTGCCAGCTCGCCAGCCGCCACATTGGGGTCTTCGTCGGGATCGACCCCGGCATAGAACTGATCCCAGGCCGACCATGCCTCTTCGATGGACATGGTGTTCCATTGCCCGGCTACGTCATCGTACTTGTACTTGGCCATGTTGAGCCCGGCGACGGTCTGCAACGGCACACCACCGTCCTTGCGGAAGTCCATGGTCAGCGTGAGATCCGTTCCACGTCACCGCCTGTCCCGTGCCCATTTGGGAGAGATTCATGGCGCGGAAACGCTCCTCGCGGGCAAAGAGGAGGGATGGCGCAATAGGGTTGCCAGTTGACCAGAACGGCGTGAAGGCTGCATCCAACAGGGCGGGCGTGTCGATGGTCGCCAGCTTGCCGAGAGCCTCGTCCCGCTGGCTGTATGACTTGTTGACCACCCGCAACACGTTGGGCAACCCCCAGCGTTGATCATCGGGAACGCTTCTGTTTTGAAGACGATCCAGTCGCTGGGCGATGGTCGGTGCGTTGAAGTCACCACGTCCGCTGACACTGAGGTCCGGCGTCCCCTCGCCATAGCACGTTCCGTCGATGGCGGTATCACAGTCGCGGGCAGAAAGAAAGGCGCCGTCAAGATCAACCGTCAGCGGCGTAAGCACGGTATCAAGCTCGGGCACATTGTCGACGCTCTGGTCCTCGTAGATGATGGCGAAATCAGTGCCGCGATCCTCACGGATGTTGAGAGCCGCCAATGTCCATTCGTCGTAGTATGTATGGACCGGCTGAATCTCGTTGTGGGTGTCGTAGTCAACACAAAGGCCGCCTTCGAACTCGGCGCAGACATCCACCAGCATCTGAACCACCCAGACCATCCGCACCTGTTGTGCGTTTCCCCAGGTTGCTCCCGGCTTGTAGAGCATCTTGCCGTAGAAGGCCACGCGCTCTTCTGTGTTGGGCTCGACGACCAGATTGAGTGGCACGTAGACAACCTTGGGCGGGTAAGCGCCACTGCCCAGGGGACGGACGGAAATGCCGCCGTATTGATCCAGATCGGCATCACTGGGCAGATTGTTGCTGGAGCCGCTGACCTGGATCTCCAGCATCGGCACCAGCTTGATGTCGCCGTTGTCGTCGGACATATTGCAGACGTCTTGCCAGTTGTCGCCATTGGCGATAGCTTGCTCCACACAGACGTCGAAAAAGGTCTGCGGATCGTCGAAGCCGCGCTCATCGCGCTGGATCTGACCTTGTTTGTCGCCGGCCGGCCAATCCAGAACGTTGAAGGCGTACCAAAGGTGGTCCGGGTTGGTCGGTCGCACCTGGAACTCGACAAAGGTCGGCGCGTTGTCGGTCAAGCCGTTGATGGTCAGGTTCATCGCCGTGCCGGGGCCAAAGGTCTGGCTTTCCGGCCCAAAGGTTTGGCTTCCCGCCTTGAAGGGTGACTGGTCGACGGTGTTGGGCACGCCGTCGCCGTCGATGTCGCGGTCGGCGATATCGGGCGTGCCGTCGCCGTCGCTGTCGGGACAGTTGGGAACGGTCAGGCACTTCTGGCCGTCGAGGATTGTATCGTCCAGCGTGCTGGCCTTCTGCGGATCGCTGTACCATTGCTGGCCGTTGTAGCCAACGACCTCCTGATAATCGGTCAAAGCGTCGCCATCGCTGTCTTCGTCGAACGGGCTCGTGCCCAGCAGCGCCTCCTGCGTGTCAGTCAGGCCGTCGCCGTCGCTATCGGCGCCGTCATCGGGCGCCATCGCCAGCGCGGACACTCCCTCAGCCTCGCTGGCATCAGCCACCAGAGGGTTCGTCCCCAGCACCAGCTCACGTGCATCGCTCAGGCCGTCGGCGTCCTGATCGGCGCCATTGTCGTTCTCCAGAATCGCCAGGCTCTGCGCTGCCTTCAAGCTGTTGGCCTGTTGGTCTGCCTTGTAGGCCTCGATCACATCGTTGACCTGGCGGGAAGTCTGATCCTCCGCCGGGGCCTGGGAATCGACGTAGCTGTCAAACCGCTGCCACTCCGCCGCCTGCAAGACTGGCGTCGCCACCGTCATCAGGATCACCGCCAGACTGATGGCCGTGTAGAGCCGGCGCGAGCGGCTCTTGGCCGCCAGCAGCAGGGCCACCGACAGGACAGCCAGCAGGAGGAAAATCTGACCCGCGGCTTGTGGCAGGCCGGCAACCAAACCGGAAACCAGGCTGCGCAATGTTCCCGACTGCAAAACAGTGACACCCAGCGGCGACGAACTGGCGGCCAGCAATGCGCCGGCGTCGCCGTAGGAGAAATTGACGGCGATCTCGGCCTTGGTGCGGTAGTCGGCTGCCGCCGACGCGGGCAGGTCGAGGTGGATCACCTGGCGCACCGGCAGACCGCTGGCTGCCAGGGTCAGCTCGCCGCTGCCGGTCATGTTCACGTACTGCGCCGGCAGGTCAAGGTTTGCGCCGCGCGGCAGAACGCCCTTGGCGGCCATCTCCTGCTGCATACTGTCGCGCAGATAGCGGGCGTAGCTCGGCCCGTCGATGTCGAAGGTGTAGCGCGTCAGTCCGCTTCCGTCGCCGGCGGCCGCATCGGCAAGCTGGACATTGGTGGCTGCCTCAAGAAATGTCAGGAAGTCGCCGCCGGGCGCGAAGCCGCCGGTGAAGTTGTCCGTCTCCTGCCAGTCGCCCTCGCCCTGGCGCGTAAAGGCCTTGTCGCCCTCGACCTTGATCTGCGCCGCCGAGCTGGCATCCATAACGCTGCCGCCCTGCGACCAGAGCGCCAGTTGCAGCGTCTGCGCGGCCAGATCGGTCTCGCCTTCCATGTAGAGGCGCTGCGTCTTGCTGCTGCGGCCCACGTTGCCCGCGGTCGCCAGCGGGATGATCTCCTGCGAGATGTCGGACGAGAACTGATACGCACCCGCGTCCTGCACCTGTCGCCAGGCGGTCATGACCGTGCTGCGCGCCTGATCGGGCGCGGCAAACGCGCGCGACAAGGGGTCACTACCTGCCGTGACCGCCAGGAATGCAATGGCCGCCAAAACCAGCGTTGCCAGCAAAATGGGCGCAATCCAACGGATGCGCAACGGGCGGCGATCAGGTGTGTTCAGGCGGCGTTTTTCGGACATGGCAGGAAGCTCCATCGTACAGAAATGTTGTGAGATTTGCAGCGGATTGCTGGCGGTAAAACTGCCGTTCACTTGGAAACGGAAGAAATCAAATCGACAGGATTGGGGGTGTCGCTCAATCTTATGAAGCTATTGAGTTCTGTCAAATATCTGGTTCCGGGCTCTTGATGGCGGCTGAATATCAGCCTAATCGGTTGCCTGCTCTTCGACAGACTGGTCATGCAGGAAGCGAAACAGGCTTTCCAGGTTGGCGAACATGACCGTTTCGCCGGTCTGCGTATGCTGCGCCGAGGCGCGCCAAAGCGATTCCGGCGCGCTGCGCCACATGCGAATCAGGTAGGCATGGTAATGGCTTTGGTCGTGCGGCAAATCGAAGGTTGGTGGCATAGCTGCGTCCTTCCCGCTGAAAAACGGTGTTTTGCGCGTTCAGCAGGCCGAATCTCGTTCGTCTGGATTGTCAGCATACCACATGAGCGTTTCCATATCGTTTCCAAATGGCACCGGAGCGTCAGAAATCGGGTATTCGTTCCCAAATACAACGATCACAGACACAAATCGTTTCCAAACGGCATCGTTTGTGACTCTTTCTGTATTGGTCAAAGGGATGGTGGAATTGCAGTGCAGAACATAGCGAGCGTCGGTCGAGTAGCGGGTTAAGCCGAAACCGTCGTCGAACTGTGCCGCCAGCGTATCGAGACCAGTGAGCGGGTCAAGCGCCAGAGCCGCTGGTCTCGATACGCTGACTTTGGATTACTTCATGCAACTTGATGTACCTCAATCCGCTACTCGACCGACGCTGTGTATTCCACCATCAAGTTGACCAATACATTTCCTTCGATGATTGGTTAGAGGATCACCTCTACCGGGCCGTTTAGCTGCCCCGGTGGCAGACACAAAGAAACGGGCAACACTGCTGGAGTGCTGCCCGTTTCCAATCTTTCCATCCAGGAATACCTGTTTGTTCAGTTAGCCATGCTCTACTGCGTCGGCGGCGCCAGCCAGCCCCAGCAGGTTGCCACCGCCGTCACATCGGCGACATCGATGACGCCGTTGACCACGATGTTATAGGTCGGCTCCCAGCCCGGATCGCCGTCGGTGAAGCCCCAGTGGCCGGTCACCAGGCCGATGTCGACGGCGTCGAAGCCGTGCAGCGAGACCGTCTGCGAGATGCCGTCGTCGGCCAGCACAGAGCTGAAGTCAACCAGCCACGTCACCGACGGCGCAGGCAGGGAGGTGTAGGCCGGCTCGCAGGCCGTGATATTGGCTGCATCCAGACAGACCGCCACGCGGCGCACCTCGTAGTCGTCGGTCGCCGTGCCGTTCTAGAGCACCCCGGCGCCGTTGATGAAGCCGTCAGCACTGGCTCGGTCAGGAGACCCGCCTGAGCGGGAGGTTGAGTGTTTCGTCAGCGCCGATCCGCACGTCTGTTTGCTTTGCGTATCAGAAGCTATTACAATTACATTCACTTCGACCCTCTTTTTTCATTCTTGCAAGGATATGATCTCATGTCCAATAATAGCCCGTGGTGGCTCATCCTGATCCAAGGTCTCGTAGTCCTGGGTTTCGGCCTCTTCTTCGGCCTGGCCATCGGCGCGGCCACCGGGGCGCTGATGGGCAAGTTCGCTGACTACGGCATCAACGACGGGTTCATCAAAGAAGTGCGGGAAAAGGTGACCGAAGATACGTCGGCGCTCTTCCTGCTGACCACCAGCGCCGTGCGGGAACGCATCGCCGAGGAGTTCAAGGGCGTCTCGGCTGAGCTGATCCAGTCCAACCTGACCAGCGAGCAGGAAGCCCAGTTGATGGCCGACTTTGGCGACTGATCGTTGCATCACGGGGCCATGCTCAGCGGGCCACGGCTCCCCATTCGTAGTGCGCGTTGCACGGCGCGTTGAACACGCCGTGCAGCGCGCAACCTGTTGGCCAAGCCCACCGGCGCGATCTGCAACCTGGATTGCGCTCCCTGCTTTTTCCTGGGACAAAGAGATCTTCTGCCCTGGCAGCAAGTTCCGCCTTGGCGAGCCAGTGCTGGAGAGTACATCCGCCAATTGCCTGAAGGCAGTGCGCCCAAGACCCATCAGGCCTGTCAACTGAATTGGGTCATAAAGGAGACGAACAAGTGATCAGCAACCTTGATGATCTGAAATATGAGGGAGGCTACCCCACCGCAGAGAGCATTCAAAAACTCTACGACCAGCTCGATGTGCAGCGCGCGGCGCAGGCCTATCTCGACTTCATCCCCGCGATGTCGATGCAGGCCGTGCTGGATGCGCACCCGCGCGACTATGGGGTCAGCGAGACCGGGGGCATGATCGTCTACGTCGAGCCGGGCGAGGGCAAGTCGATCGCGATCGGCCTGACCTACAACACGGAGAGCGTCTACGCCAGCCTCAGCCTCGACCTGAAGCAGATCGGCCCGGCCGTCATCGAGGTGCCTCCGAAGGTCTTGGGCGTCATCAACGACGGCTTCATGCGCTACGTGGCGGACCTGGGCAATGCTGGCCTTGACCGCGGCCAGGGCGGCAAGTACCTCCTTCTGCCACCGGGTTACGAGGGCGACGTGCCCGACGGCTACTTCGTCTTCCGGTCGAGCACCTACCGCAACTGGGTCATGGTGCGCGGCTTCGAGCAGATGACGGGGCGGGGCGAGGCCGCGCTGGCGTACTACAAGGAGCATTTCAAGGTCTACCCGCTGGGCGAGGGCGTGCACGAGCCGAGCGTCGTCAGCGCCTCGTTCAAGGAAAGCGACACGACCCATCCGCGCGACAGCCGCTACTTCGAGCGGCTGGACGCGATGGTCCAGTACGAGCCGGTCTCGGCCTTCACGCCGGAGCAGCTGGGCCTGCTGCATGCCCTGGGGATCGTGAAGGGGACCCGGTTCCAGCCGGACGAGCGCATGCGCCGCATCCTGGCGGACGGCGTCAGGCTGGGCGACGGCATGGCCAAGGCGATCATGTTCGCCAGCCGCGACCCGCAGGCCCGGGTCTACCCGGACCGTCACTGGGAGAGGATCTTCATCGGCGGGTACAAGTTCGAGCGCGACGGCGCCAGGCTCCTGGACGCCCGCACCCTCTTCCACTACGGTGCCATCGTGGTCACTCCGGCGATGGAGGCCAAGATGGTCGGCGTCGGCTCGCAGTACCTCGGGACCTACAAGGACGCGAACGGCGCCTACCTGGACGGCGGACAGAACTATCGCCTGCGGCTGCCGGCCGGAATTCCGGCGAAGAACTTCTGGTCGGTGACCGTCTACGACGCCGAGACGCGCTCGCTGCTACAGAATGGCCAGCCGAAGCCGAGCATCAGCACCTTCGATCAGCCCGAGGTTAACGCCGGATGGCTCGGTCGATATCTACTTTGGTCCCGGCAGCGCCGGAAGGCAAGGAGAAGAACTGGGTCAAGACGGTGCCCGGACCAGGGCTGCTTCGTCTGGATTCGCCTGTACGGTCCGCTGGAGGCCTTCTTCGATCAGACCTGGAAGCCTGATGATCTCGTAAGAACTCATGAGGCGGTGCAATAATAGTCACATCGCAAGATCGTGACTTCGGGCAGGCGCCAAGTAGCATCACCACGCCGGATGTGGTGCAGTCGAAGATCGGGGGCCCGGCGTTCGCGGACGGCTACCCCACTACTGAGACGGCGACGACGGCACGGTGGAGCCCTACCCCAGCCTGCACACCTGCCGGCTGAACTCTCGAACGGCGATGTTCTATGTTGCCGCTCTCGTCACGCCGGCCATGTGCGTGCGGCTGACCAACGCCGGCTCGCAGCACCTCCCGTTCTTCGACAAGACCTGGCGCGCCGGAGAGATCGACCTCGTCGAGTAGAACCGCCGAGGACGTGATTGAAGAGAGTGAACTTGAGACGAGGCGCATTCTGGCGCGACAATCGATGGATACCATGACCACATCTGTTCCGGCGGCTCCGCTTACACGACCTGCCAGCGCGCCTCAGGCCTTTCACCTGCTGGCCAAGCCCACCGGCGCGATCTGCAACCTGGATTGCGCCTACTGCTTCTTCCTGGACAAGGAGGTGTTCTACCCCGGCAGCAAGTTCCGCATGAGCGAGCCGGTGCTGGAGCAGTACATCCGCCAGCTCATCGAGTCGCACCAGACGGACAGCGTCAACATCGCCTGGCAGGGCGGCGAGCCGACGCTGATGGGGCTGGACTTCTACCGGCGCACCATGGACCTGGTGGAGAAGTACCGGCGGCCGGGCATGACCTTTCTGCACACCATGCAGACCAACGGCACGCTGCTGGACGACGAATGGGCCGCCTTCTTCGCCGAACACAACTTCCTGATGGGCATCAGCATCGACGGCCCGCGGCCGCTGCACGACATCTACCGCGTGGACAAGGGCGGCCAGCCGACCTTCGACAAGGTCATGCGCGGGCTGCGCCTGTTGCAGAAGCACGGCGTGGACTACAACGTGCTGACCACCGTCAACCGCGTCAACGGCGACTACCCGCTGGAGGTCTACCGCTTCCTGCGCGACGAGGTGGGCACGACCTGGATGCAGTTCATCCCGGTGGTGGAGCGCATCAACAGCGACGGGCTGACGCTCTACCAGGAGGGGACGACCGTCTCCGATCGCTCGGTGCAGCCGGAGCAGTTTGGCCGCTTCCTGAGCACGATCTTCGACGAGTGGGTGCGCCGCGACGTGGGCACGATCTACGTGCAGACCTTCGAGGCGGCGCTGAGCAACTGGCTGGGCCTGGCCAACTCCGGCATGTGCGTCTTCAACGAGACCTGCGGCACGGGGCTGGCCATCGAGCACAACGGCGACCTGTATTCGTGCGATCACTTTGTGGAGCCCAACTACCTGCTGGGCAACATCCAGGACACGCACATGATCGAGCTGGTGGCCTCGCCGCAGCAGATCAAGTTCGGCCTGGACAAGCGCGACACGCTGCCGCGCTATCTGCCGGGAGTGCGACGTGCGCTTCGCCTGTCATGGCGAGTGTCCCAAGAACCGCTTCATCGACACACCGGACGGCGAGCCGGGCCTGAACTACCTGTGCGCCGGGTTCAAGGAGTTCTTCCACCACATCGACTTTCCCATGAAGCTCATGGCCGGGCTGATCCGGCGGGGACGCGAAGCAAGGGAGGTGATGCAGATTCTGGATCGAGCCTTCACCGGCGTCGAACGCAACGATCCCTGTCCCTGCGGCAGCGGCCGCAAGTTCAAGCAGTGCCATGGCCGGCACGACTGCGCGACGATCCGGTCGAGCACTGCCCGTGCACCACGTCTAGCCACGCTGGCCATGCACTAGCCACCGTATCACTCTACCAATCGTACCAATCTACCAGTTTACCAATCTACCAACTACCAGAAAGGAGACTACCATGCCCAACGGCAAACCCAACATCCTGGTCATCTGGGGCGATGACATCGGCATCACCAACCTGAGCTGCTACAGCGACGGGCTGATGGGCTATCGCACCCCCAACATCGACCGCATCGCCAACGAGGGGATGCGCTTTACCGACTCCTACGGCCAGCAGAGCTGCACCGCCGGCCGCGCCGCCTTCCTCACCGGGCAGAACCCCTACCGCACCGGCCTGACCAAGGTGGGCATGCCCGGCGTCGGACATCGGCCTGCAGGCCGAAGACGCCACCATTGCCGAGCTGCTCAAGCCGCTGGGCTACGCCACCGGCCAGTTCGGCAAGAACCACTTCGGCGACAGGAACAAGTACCTGCCCACCGCCCACGGCTTCGACGAGTTCTTCGGCAACCTCTATCACCTCAACGCCGAGGAGGAGCCGGAGAATGTGGACTATCCGCCCGAAGCGGATTTTCCCAACTTCAAGAATATCTTCGGACCGCGCGGCGTCATGCACTCCTGGGCCACGGAGGAAGACGATCCCACCGAGCAGCCGCGCTGGGGCCGCGTCGGCAAGCAGCGCATCGAGGACACCGGCCCGCTGACCAAGAAGCGCATGGAAACGTGCGACACCGAGTTCCTGGCCGCGGCCCAGGACTTCATCAAGCGCGCCCACGACGACGACAAGCCCTTCTTCGTCTGGTTCAACACCACCTGGATGCACTTCCGCGTCCACCCGCCGGAGCACGTGCTGGGCCAGGCCGGGCGCTGGCAGTCCTTCTACCACGACGTGATGGTGGAGCACGACAAGCACGTGGGCCAGATGCTGGACCTGCTGGACGAGCTGGGCATCGCCGAGGACACCATCGTCATGTACTCGACCGACAACGGCCCGCACATGAACACCTGGCCCGACGGCGCCATGACCCCCTTCCGCAACGAGAAGAACTCCAACTGGGAGGGCGCCTTCCGCGTGCCGGAGATGGTGCGCTGGCCGGGCAAGATCCCGGCGGGCGTGGTCTCCAACGAGATCATCAGCCACACCGACTGGCTGCCCACCCTGCTGGCTGCGGCCGGCGAGCCGGAGATCAACGAGAAGCTGAAGCAGGGCCACCAGGCCGGCGACAAGCACTTCAAGGTGCACATCGACGGCTACAACTTCCTGCCCTACTTCACCGGCCAGGCGGACAAGGGGCCGCGCCAGGGGATCATCTACTTCTCCGACGACGGCGACCTGGTCGGGCTGCGCTACGACAACTGGAAGTTCGTCTTCGCCGAGCAGCGCGTCCAGGGCACGGTCCAGATCTGGGCGGAACCCTTCGTCTTCCTGCGCGTGCCCAAGATCTTCAACCTGCGCACCGACCCCTTCGAGCGGGCGGATATCACCTCCAACACCTATTACGATTGGATGATCGACCGCGTCTACCTGACCTACGCTGCGCAGTATCTCGTGCGCGAGTTCCTGGCGACTTTCCAGGAGTTCCCGCCGCGCATGAAACCGGCCAGCTTCACCGTCGACGACATCATGAAGAAGATGGAGCAGAGCTTCGACTATTAGCCTTCGAGGCGCCGGGCACTGCAAAGTGCCCGGCGCCGCTGCGTTGACGAACTGCAGATGGTCGTAGCCATTGATGGCCGGCGTTCCATCGCCGGCATCGTCCACGGACGACGACATCTCGGAGTAGCCGCGAATTACGCGAATTGAACGGATTTCGGATTCCTGTTTCGTGGAATTCGCGAAATTCGTGGCAAGAGCATCTGTCTTGCTGCGAAGGGAGCAAGGGACATGGGCTATGAACGACACGCTGCCAAGCTGGCATGACACCCCAACCAAGCAGGCGATCCTTGACTTTGTCGCTGCGGTGACGGACGAAGCCGGCCCCCAGTACGTGCCGGCAACGGAGCGCATCGCGGTCTTCGACAACGACGGCACGCTGTGGTGCGAGAAGCCGATGGTCATCCAGATGGATTTCCTTCTGCGCAAGCTGGCCGCACAGGCCGAGAGCGATCCGGCGCTGCGCGCACGCCAGCCGTGGCAGGCCGCCTGGGAGCGGGACTTCGCCTGGTTTGACGAGGCGATAACGCAACACTACCGGGGCGACGACAGCTTGGTGCGCCTGGCGCTGGGCGGCATCCTGGCGTTGTCCGATGGACAGGCCGTCGAGCAGGTCGAATCCGAGGCCAGAGCCTTCGTGAACAACGAACGCCACCCGACGCTGGGCCTGGCCTACCGCGACTGCGTCTACCAGCCGATGCTGGAGCTGCTGCGCTATCTGGACCGCCACGGCTTCAGCAACTACATCGTCTCCGGCGGCGGCCGCGACTTCATGCGCGGCTTCGCCGAGGACCTGTACGGCATCCCGCGCGAGCGGGTCATCGGCAGCACGGTGGCCTACCGCTACGTCGAGGACGAGCACGGCGGCGCCATCGTGCAGCGGGCCGACCTGGACGTGATCAACGATGGCCCGGACAAGGCCGTGCAGATCTGGAGCATGACCGGCCGCCGCCCCATCCTGGCGGCCGGCAACTCCAACGGCGACCTGGCCATGCTGGCCTTTGCCGGCGGCCCCTCCTTGCCGGCGCTGCGCCTCCTGATCGTGCATGACGATGGCGAGCGCGAGTTCGAGTACAGCGCGGGCGCGGAGAAGGCCTTCAGGCGCGACGCAGTCTCAGGGCTGGACAGCGGTCAGCATGCAGCGCGACTGGCGGCAAGTCTTCCCTGGATGAGGTGACTCAGATGCGATCTGGTATCGACAACACAGTTACAGGCCCTACGGCCTGAGCGCTCCAACTTCAAATCGGACCTGATCGCCGGCCTGACCTTTGCCATCGTCAACGTGCCCCAGGCCATGGGCCACTGCGAACGCGCTGGCAGCGATTTGCCTTCATTATCGCCATTGGCGTCTCGACGCTGGCGCTGGCCCTGCTCTCGCTGCCGATCTGGGGCGCCGAGCAGAGCTGGCAGACGGTGCAGACGGTGGGCAACGTGGCCAGCATTCCCCGGAGCCTGCCGCAGTTGATCTTGCCCACACCCCGGCTGATGCTGAGCCTGCTGCTGCCGGCCTTTTCCGTGGCCATCATCGGCCTGATCCAGGGCGCCGGCGTCAGCCAGGCCTACCCCAACCCTGACGGTAAGTACCCCAACGTGTCGCGCGACTTCTTCGGCCAGGGCGCGGCCAACATCGCCGGCAGTTTGGTTGGCGGCCTGCCGGCCGGCGGGTCGATCTCTGGCACGGCGCTGATCATTAGCGCCGGTGCCCGTTCACGCTGAACCAACATCCTGGCCGGCTTTTTCGTGGCCTTGATTGTGCTGCTGGCCGCGCCGTTCGTGGAACTCGTCCCCATGCCCGCGCTGGCCGCGCTGTTGATCGTGGCCGGCTTCCAGGGGCTGCGCATCGAACAGGCCAAAACCATCTGGCAAACGAGCAGGGTCTCATCGGTGGTGATGGCGCTGACCTTCCTGGCCACGCTGTTCATCCCCTTGCAGTACGCGGTGCTGATCGGCGTGGCATTGAGTATCGTGCTGTACGTGGCCCGCCAGTCTAACAGGGTGGTGATCACGCAGTGGGTGCTGGTGCCGGGCGGGCTGCCGGAAGAAAGACCCGCGCCCAGGGAACTGCCCAGCCAGCAACTGACCATGCTCCAGGTCTATGGCAGCCTCTTCTTTGCGGCCGCCAAGAACCTGGAGGAGATGCTGCCCACCGCCGACAACACCACCCGCGCGGTGGTCGCGCTGGGCCTGCGGGGCAGGGGCGAGATCGGCAGCACCTTCGTCGCCGTCTTGCAGCGCTATGCTGAGACGCTGCAGGCCCGGGACAGCAAGCTGATGCTGGTAGGCATCGACCCAGCAGTCTACCAGCAACTCATCAGGACCGGGCTGCTGCAAACCATCGGCGAGGAAAACGTCTTCATGGCCACGCCGCAGCTCGGCGGGGCCATGAACCAGGCCGCGGCCGCGGCCTACGCCTGGGTGGGCCAATCGCCGTCCGGACCGGCCGTAAGCAACCCCATGATCGCGTAGCTATTGATACGCGTCCACATTCTGCACCTGTCGCCAGGCGGTCATTACCGTGCTGCGCGCCTGATCGGGCGCGGCATACACACGCGACAGCGAGTCGCCTGTCATAGTTGCGAAAAGTGCAGTGGCAGCCAATAGCAGCGTAGCCAACAAGATCGACGCACTCCAACGAATGCGAAGCGGGCGACGGGCAGGTGTGTTCATGGGGTGTCTCTCTGTCATGGGAGGTAGCTCCATTGTATGATAATAATCGACAGGATGTACGGGATTGAAGCAGTCCCAAATCCTGCAAATCCTGTTCAGGAATCTGGCTGCGAACTCTTGAATTCGCATGAAAATCGGCTCAATCAACGGCTTGGTCTTCGATAGATTGGTTGTGCAGAAAGCGAAACAGACTTTCCAGGTTGGCGAACGTAACGGTCTCGCCGGTTTGCGTGTGCTGGGCGGACGCCCGCCAGAATGATTCAGGCGCGCTGCGCCACATGCGAATCAGGTAAGCCTGGTAGTGGCTTTGGTCTTGCGGCAAATTGATGGCTGGGGGCATGACCGTAACTTTCTTGCTGAACAATGGCACCTTGCGCGTTTCGCGGGCAGAATTTTGTTCGTCTGAACGCTCATGTTATCACACGAGCGTTTCCAAATCGTTTCCAGATGGCAACTTTTGCGCTTATTTCTTGTTCTTTGGATGGTTCTCCCTATAATTGGTATTGGATCCAGACAACCGAGCCGACCATGACACGACTTTCACTCGATCTCCTGGGGACGTTCAGTGCGACCCTGGACGGGCACGCGATCGGCAGTTTTCGTAGCAACAAGGTGCGCGCCCTGCTGGCATACCTGGCTGTGGAGGCTGGCCGGCCTCACTCGCGCGCCTCGCTGGCCGCGCTCTTCTGGCCGGAGAGTTCGGATCAGGACGCCTTAAGGAATCTGCGCGTCACGCTGCACCGTCTGCGCCGGGCGCTGGATGACGCAGCAGCCGGGGCGGGGGATCGAGCGCTCCAGATAGTCGGCAGTCAGATTCAGCTAGATCGCGAGGTTGTTACTCTGGACGTAGCAGTCTTTCTCGACCGTCTGGAAGAAGTCAGCGCTCACGGGCATACCTCATCAGACCTGTGCGCGTTATGCGTGGAGCGGCTGGAGCAGGCTGTCGTGCTGTACGGTGGTGAGCTGTTGGCAGGATTTGAACTGGTTGACGCCCCGCCGTTTGAGGAATGGGTGCTGGTGGAGCGGGAGCGGCTGAGGCGGTTGTGTCTCTGGGCGCTCGGAACGCTGGCCTTAGCCTATGAACAGCAGGGTGAACTCGAACAAGCCCTCGCTCTGGCCAGGCGCGAACTGGCGCTGGATTCCTACCGCGAGGAGTCCTATCGCCGGATAATGCGACTCCTTGCACTCAGTGGCAAGCGCAGTGAGGCGATTGCCTGCTTCATGGAGTGCCAGCGTGTCCTGGTAGATGAACTGGGGATCGAGCCGGACGCGGAAACGATTGCTCTGGGCGAGCGAATTCGCGCCGGGGACGTGTCGCCGTCGCCACATTCGCCTGTTCGATTGGTCAATTTCCCAACCCTATTCACGCCGTTGGTGGGAAGAGAAACAGAGCTGCTTGCGATCGGCGACCGGTTGCTGCGATCCCGGATGTCGCCTGTTGACCCTGGTCGGTCTGGGAGGTGCGGGGAAGACGCGCCTTGCGGTCGAGGCAGCCAGACAACTCGCCGCGGAGTCTCAAGGCGCCAGGTCGCGCTTTGCCGACGGCGTTTTCTTCATCTCGCTGGCCAGCGTTGACTTCGCCTGATTACCTGCCGGCAACGCTGGCCGGCGATCTGGGATTGATCCCTCATCAGGGTGCAACCGTAGCTGATCAGGTGATCGACTTCCTGCGGCACAAACAGAAGTTGCTTGTGCTGGACAACTTCGAACACCTCCGGGAGGATGCGGTCTGGTTGCGGTCGATTCTTGAGGCGGCGCCCGGTATCGAGATGCTGGTGACCTCGCGCTTTCCACTTGATCTGCGAGCCGAGGAACGCCTTATGGTGGGCGGACTGGGATATCCACCTGTCGGGGTGACCGCCGATAAAGCTATGGCTTATCCGGCCGTGCAGCTCTTTGTTCAAGCTGGCCGGCGCGTGCAACAAGACTTTCGCTTGCTGTCGGCTGACGTGCCGGCAGTGATCCGTATCTGTGAACTTGGTGGATGGCAGGCCACTGGCGCTGGAGATCGCGGCCAGCTGGCTGCGGATCTACGACTGTTCAGACATCGTGCGCGAGATCGAGCGCAGCTTTGAGTTCCTGGCTACGGAATTACGGGATGTACCTCCCCGCCATCGCAGTGTACGAACGGTGTTCAACCATACCTGGGACTTGCTTTCGTCTGCTCAACAGCGGGCGCTTGCAGATCTGGCGGTGTTTCGCGGCCCGTTCAAGTTGGAAGCGTGCCTGGCAGTCGCCGACACGTCGATCGTGGATATGGCAGCGCTGTTGGATGCATCGCTGGTGGAGCGCAGAGCGCACGGCTGGTACGAAGTGCATGAGTTGCTGCGCCAGTTTGCGGTCCAGCAGTTCCAGAAACTTCCTTCCCCTGACAAGTCTGCCGGTCAGGCTGACCGGCGACACAGTGACTATTACCTTGCTTATCTGGCTGCCAGGGAGATCCGACCTTCTCGGGCCAGAACCTCACGTAACCGTGGCGCAACTCCGCCGCCACATGGATAACATCCGTGCGGCGTGGCAGCGGGCCACCGGCCAGCGATGGCTGTCGATTCTTGAGCAGAGTCTTGATGGCCTGGCGCTCTTCTACGACTTGAGCGGCCTGTTTGCGGAGGGCATCCAATTGCTGGACTGGACGGCAACGCTCCTGCACGAATCTGCGGAGGACACGACTTCCGGCACCCGGCTGGCGGGTCTGTCGAGCCGGCTGCTTGCCTGGCAAGCCTACTTTCTCAATCGCATTGGGCGGGCGAGCGAGGCCATCGAACTTCTCTTCCGGGCGCTGACTTATGCGCAGGAATCCGATGAGCCGCGTAACCAGGCTGATGTCCACAGCTTGCTTGGCGAGATGCTTCCTCATCGCGGCGATTTCGACCTTGCGCAGCAATACCAGGAGGAGGCAATCGCGTTCTTCGGCGCCGCGGCTGACGACCGCCGTCTGGCTACCGCGCTGACAAGGCTCGGCGTTACCCACTGGCGGCGCGGCAGCTACAGCGATGCCCTTGACTGCTTTCAGGAGGCTCTGGCCTTGCAGCGAGGTCTACATAATCGCCTGGGGATGGCCAGAATTCTGTGGTCCATGGGTGGAATTGCGTTCGAACAGCGCCGGTACGCCGAAGCGCTGAGCTATGCGCAGGAGTCGGGCGAAATCTACGAAGCGATCGGCGATCGCTGGGGCACGGCTACCCTGGCCGGCAACATGGCGCTGTTGAGCCAGGCGCAGGGCGACTTCGCATCGGCGCTGGTTTATAATCAGCAGGATCTGGACTACGATCTGGAGACCGGCAACCGCCATGGCGAGTCGGTCGCGTTGGGCAACCGGGGATGGATTCTGCTGGACGCGGGCCAACTGAATGAGGCGTTGGATTGTTATCAACGCGCGGTGCGGATCCAGGAGGCGCTGGGTAACCAGTGGGAGGTTGCCCGCCACCGAGCGAGCATTGCCGATATCTGGGTCAAACGCAACGAACCGCAACTCGGCGTTGGCCGAGTACCGGCGTGCGCTGCCGGTGCTGCGGGATCATGGCGCAGTCTTTTACTTGATTACCCCATTGCTGGCGGCAGCCAACCTTCTGATCGACTTTGGAGATCTGGCCGCTGCTCGGGAGCTCGCAAGTGAGACTGGCTCCCTGGCTGGCGAGCTGGGACTGGCCGATTGGCTGTTTCAATATCACATATTGGTGGCCAGACTCGATTTCGCGGCCGGCAACAACCAGTCTGCCTTGGAGCAACTGGGTGAGTTGGACCGCCGGGCCAGCTTGCCGGAACAGCGGGCTTTGGTGCTCTACTGGCGATGGCGATTGTACCGGGAGGACGACGATCGGGTCGCGGCAGATGACCTGTATGAGACATTGTACCGGCATATTCCCAAGTTTGACTACAAGATGCGCCTTGACGAACTGCGGGGACCGACCATTGAATTGCAGCCAGCTAATTGATATGGATGTATTCAAAACGAGTTGGCTTGTAGGGGCGGGGTCGCCCCGCCCTGCGCCAGCGATCAACCCGTTTTAAACGCACCCAAAACAAAAGCAGCGCACCTCGTGCGCTGCTTTTAGGTCAGTCAGTTCGGTCGCGGCTCAAGGAGCCTGCAATGTCAGGCAGCCACCGACTGTCGCTCCCAGCGCGGCCGGAACTTGTAGCTGTAGAGGATCACACCCTCGTCGCCCTGCTCGCTCAGCTTGCGGGTGACCATCTCCACCGGCATGCCGATGCGCACATCGTCCGCGCCGACATCGGTCAACTGCGCAGTGACCATCGGGCCCTCGTCCAGCTTGACCAGCGCCACCGGGTAGGGCGCATACGCCTCAAAGCCGGCCGGTGGATCGTAGACGGTGGTGTAGGAATAGACCGTGCCGCGGCCGCTCATGGTGTATTCTTTTTGAGCAGGCTCGGCGCAGTGCGGGCAGACATCCCGCGGCGGAAAGATGGCGTTTTGGCAGGTGTCACAGCGTTCGCCAACCAGGCTATAGCGTTGGCGGCGGGTTCTCCATGATCGAGCTACTGACATTGTTTTGGTTTCTCCTTCAGCCGGACCCAAGCCCCGACCTCGTTGTATTTTTCGTCGTGACCAGCTTCGTGAAGTCTGATCACAGCGGGGATTGTACCATGCTTCTCATGTCAAAAGCTGTCAAACCGGCTACGAAAAGCTCTCACACTGGCGGTCTGATAGGTTTTGACAGTCCGCGCGCCAGGTATTCGTGTATTCGCGACGCATTCGTGGACGGCGCGGACGCTGTGCACTCTATTCGCCCATTAAAATGTGCGTCGCGACCGTTGCGCCGCTGCCGCCGATATTCTGCGTCATCGCGATGTTGGCGTCGCGCACCTGGTTGCGGCCGGCCAGCCCTTGCAGTTGCAGCGTGGCCTCGACCACCTGGTAGACGCCCGTTGCGCCGACGGGATGGCCGCGCGCCTTCAGCCCGCCCATGGTCGCGACCGGCACGCGACCTTCGATGGTGATCTCGCCTTCCTCAGCCAGCCGCACGCCGCGGCCGCGCTCGGCGTAGCCGCACGCCTCCAGCGACAGCGCGGCCATGATCGTGAACGCGTCGTGCAATTCGAATAGGTCGATGTCGTCGATAGTCACGCCGGCCTGCTGGTAGGCTTTTTGGCTGCTGATCCAGGCCGCCTCCAGCTTCAACGGGTCGCGGCGGTCGTGGACAGCCAGGCTGTCGGTGGCGACTGCCGAAGCGGCGATGCGCACCGGCCGCCGCCCGTTGCGCAATGCCCGCGCCGCCGGTTCCGATGCCAGCACCACGGCCGCCGCGCCGTCGCAGATCGGTGAGCTGTCCATCAGGTTGATGGGGTCGGCGATCATGGTTGCCTTGCGGTAGGTGTCCAGCGTGATCGCCCTGGGGAACATGGCGTTGGGGTTGCCGGCCGCGTTGCGATGCGCGTTGACGGCGAAGTGGCCAAACGCCGCGTGCGGCACGTCGAACTCGTACATGTAGCGACGCATCAGCAGCGCGTTGAGCGCCACAAACGAGACGCCCTCGGCCGCTTCGAACTCCTGGTCGGCGGCCATGGCCAGCCCGGCGGTGGTATCCTTGCCGATGGTGTCGGTCATCTTCTCGACGCCAGCGACGATCACCACGTCGTGCAGCCCGCCGGCGACAGCCATGTAGCCGGTGCGCAGCGCCGCGCCGCCGGAGCCGCAGGCCGCTTCGATCTTGTACGCCTCGATGCCGCGCAGCCCGACGAAGTCAGCCACCAGTGCGCCGACATGTTCCTGGCCCACCAGCTCGCCCGACAACATGTTGCCGACATAGAGCGCATCCACCCGCTCGATGCCCGCATCGCGCAAGGCAGGGATCACCGCGTCGTGCGCGATGTGCCGCAACGACCGCTCCCACTGCTCACCCACTGGCGTCTGTCCAATTCCAACGATGTAAACTGGTCTCATAATTTCCTACTTCATCAACATTTTTCCGCGAAAACGGGCGTAGGTCGCATAGTCGATCTCGACGCGCCGCTCGATGTATTCTCTTGTGGTCAGCGCCAGACCACGGGCTTCGGTAATCGCGTCGGTGATCTCCAGCGAAAAGGCGTCGCTGCCTGCGCCCGAACCAAACGACACCACCAGCACCCGGTCGCCTGGCTGCGCCTCGTCCAGCACCGCGGTCAGCCCGATCAGCGACGACCCGGCGTAGGTGTTGCCGATGACCGGCACCAGCAGACCGGTTGCGAACTGTTCCTTGCCAAAACCGAGCTGCTTGGCGGCCCGCTGCGGAAACTTGGTGTTTGGCTGGTGCAGCACCACGTAGCGGTAGTCCGCCGCGCTGCGTCCCATGCCTTCCAGCATCATCTCGCGCAGCGCTGGTGACATGGTGGAAATAGGCCGGTTCGCCGGTGAATCGCTGGCCGTGGCTGGGATAATGCGCGTGGGCGCGCCGCCAGAAGTCAGGCGTGTCGGTGACGTAGGAGAGCGACGCCTCGATGCGCGCCAGGCTCTCCTCGGCCGGACCGAGCAGGATCGCCGCGCCGCCGGCCGCTGCGGTGTACTCCAGCGCATCGCCGGGTCGGCCCTGCGCGGTATCCATGCCGATGCTCAGCGCGTAGTCTGCCATGCCTGAACCGACGAAGGCGATAGCGGCCTGCATCGCCTCGGTGCCAGCCTTGCAGGCGAACTCCCAGTCGGCCGCCTGCGGTCAGCGGAACGATGTCCAGCGCCTCGGCCACGATAGTCGAGGTCGGCTTGACGGCGTAGGGGTGCGATTCGCTGCCGACCCAGACCGCCCGGATGCGCTTCGGGTCGATGCCGGCCCGGGCCAGCGCGTTGCGTGCAGCCTCGATCGACATGGTCGCCGTGTCCTCGTCCAGCCCGGCCACCGCCTTCTCCTTGATCGGCAGCTCAGCGTCGCGGCCGCTCCAGCACGCGCGCCACCTCCCTTGCCGGCAGGCGGTAGCGGGGCACGTATGCGCCATAGCCGACGATGCCGACGTCACGCAGCGGCTTCATTAAAATAGATCCGTTGTTACTGCTCATTGTTTTCTCCTCGCAGCGCAGCCCAGATCTCGGCGGCGCGCGATGCTTTCACGTTTTCTTCTGCCACCAGTTGCGCCGCGACCTGCTCGACTTCGTCGGCCGGCACACCGGCGGCCAGGGCAGCCTGGCGGGCGTGCAGCGCCATGTGGCCGCGCTGGATGCCTTCGGTGACCAGCGCCCGCAGCGCGCCCAGGTTCTGCGCCAGCCCAACCGCGGCCATCACCTCGGCCAGCTCACGAGCGGTGGTCACGCCCAGTATTTTGAGCGCGGTCTGGGCGGCGGGGTGGACGCGGGTCGCGCCACCGACGATGCCGACCGCCAGCGGCAACTCGATGCGCCCAAACAGCGCCGGCTCGTTCTCGCCACCGACCAGCCGCCAGTCGGTCAACGCCCGGTACTGGCCGTCACGGGCGGCGTAGGCGTGCGCGCCGGCTTCGATGGCCCGCCAGTCGTTGCCCGTCGCGATCGCCATCGGATCGATGCCGTTCATTATACCTTTGTTGTGCGTGGCGGCACGGTAAGGGTCCGCCCACGCGAACGCGTTGGCCTCGGCGATGCCTTTTGCAACTGAAAGGCCCTCGGTCTGGCTCGTTCCAAAAGCGCTCACGGGAATCGTGCATGTTGCCCACGCGCGTCGTTGGTCGGTCAGGTTGCTGAGGATGCGCAGATTCACGCGTCCGCCTGTGAGCGATTCGAGCAGCGCCGCGGCCGCCTCGGTGGCCGTGTTGACAACGTTCGCGCCCATCGCGTCGACGCAATCGATCAGTAGATGGACGATCAACATCGGACCGGCGGGTGTGTCGGCTAGCGGGCGAACCTCAACCCCGCGGAAGCCGCCGCCGCGCGTCACCATCGATGGCATCCGCGAATCGACCAATTTGCCCAGCGTTGTTTCGGCTGCGAGCACTGCCTGCGCAGCCGCGCTCAGATCGGGCACATCCAGCAGTTGCACCTGTCCGATCATGACAGAGGGCGTGCTGCCTGTCTGAAAACCGCCGCCGGCCCTTGCCAGTCGCGCTGCGTTGCCAACCGCTGCGATCACCGACGGCTCTTCGACCACCATCGGTGCGAGGTAGTCGCGCTCGTTGATCAGCAGGTTGACGCCGACTCCGAGGGGCAGGGCAAACAGACCGACGGCGTTCTCGACCATCTGGTCGGCCAGCTCCGGAGTCAGGCCGCCGGCAAGCGCGACGATTTCCGCTGCGCTTAGGTCAGCCCATTCGCTCACGACGGCGATGCGCTCGGTGAGCGGTTTGCTATAGAAACCGCTCAGGCGCGATGATTTTCGTTCAGGCATCAAATCACTCATGAAAGAAAGAGCTGCCAAGTGAAACGCACCCGCCGTCCGTGGAAAGCAGGTGCGTCTTGTCATCTGGTGCTACTTGTTACGATGCACACTATAGCCCGGCGCTACTATCAAAAGCTATCAGGTTTCGTGGCAGGCAGCGAGGCGACAGTCTTTGACACCGGCGGCGGCAGGGACTTCTGCCACGAATTACACGAACTTGATGAGTTGTGGCAGCGTCAGGATTGCAGTAATTCGTGGCCGGTTTCTTTCTTGCCAGGCCAGAAGCCAGCGCGTGTTTCGCTCTACCCACCGGGCGTCGATGCAAACGCGGTCACCACGGCGCTGAGAATCGGTCGCCAGATCTGTGGGCGGATGGCGGGCAGCAATACGACCAGCACACCGATGACGGCCAGGAAGATCAGCACGCGATCCTCGCGCTCCAGCAGCCGGTTCTTGAGCGGCCCCAGCAACACTCGCACGCTGCGCATGACGCCAACCACCAGCCCGACCGCGCCGGCCAGGATGACGACCGCTTGCAGCCAGTCGCGGTTGCCCAGCACCTGCATCAGCGCCCACTGGCTGGCGAATCCGATGGTGAGCGGCAGTCCGGCCAGACTCAGGACGCCCAGCAGGAAGGCTGCGGAGGTCCACGGAAGCCGCGTGCCGTGGCCCTGCACATGGTCGAAGTCGGTGACACTGCCGGCTCGCTGGCGTATCACCGCCCGCCCATAGCCCGACACCATCAGCCCGGCCGTGCGGGTGATCATCAGCAGCCAGACCAGCGCCCAACTGCTTTCCGCGCCCAGCCCCAGCGCTACCAGGATCGCGCCGTAGGCGAAGAGCGCCGCGTAGCTCCACAGCCGGCTCAGGTCGTTTTCCAGCGCGCCGGCCACCCCGCTCCACAAGCAGAGGGCAATCCCACCCATGACCAGCAGCTCTGCCAGACGCAGGAAGGGAAGGTTGGCGAACAGGCTGATACCTTGCAGCGACTCGAAGCGCACCAGGAACTCCTGTAGCAGCGTGACGTTGACAGCCGCCAGTACAGTTAGCAACCACGCACCTACCAACGGTGGCGCTTCCTCGCCCAAGCTAAGCGCCGGTCCGTGCAGCGGCCAGGGCGCAAGCAGCAGCAGCAGTCCCCAACTTGTCAGGCGAGCGGCGCGCTGTAAGAGGAAGGGATCGCCCGGGTCCAGTGCTGCCTGCCCGAAATACCACGCCGCCACCAGGAAGAGCGGCACAGCAATCGTCGGCAGCCAGAGTACCCGTAGTGCGCCGCGTGTCGAGCCCTGACGACCGGCCTGGATGACGAAAACTGCCAGACACAGCACACCGACCAGGAGCAACGGCTGTAGCCAGATCGGCTCCAGCATCAGCACCGCGCTGAAGAGCGCCAACAGCACCAAGCCGAAGGGGAAGAAGCTGCGCCCCTGCGACACCCGCCACGCGCCCAGGTACGCGCCGGCCAGCGAGATCGCCATAAAACCGATAGCCCACTGTGCCGCTGGGGTCATCACCAGCGTCTGCCCAAGCAGTGCGAACGGCACGTTGGGGCGCACGACGCGGCCCAGGAAGAGCACCAGGTCGTCGTTGGGCCAGCGCCACATCAGCACGCCCATGCTCAACGCGGCCAGGCCGGCCAGCGCGGTCGACGGCGTTGGCCAGCGCCGCAGTAGGTACACCAAAACAGCGGCCAGCAAAGGCAGCATGAGGACCAGCACAGCGCCTGACATCAGCGAAGGCTACTTTCGGTCGGTGTGGGTCGGGCCTGGTTGCCACGCGCGACGATCAGGTATGCGATGGCCAGCCCGATCAGAATTTCGGTGCTGCTGAGGAACCAGATCAGCCAGGGGTCGCGATTGAGGCTCGAAAGGAGCAACTGCGTCGCTGCGATCCACATCAGCAGCGCGATGCCGCTCTGCATCGCTTCCTCACCCAGCGCCAGCGCCAGCAGGCCAAAGGCTACCAGCCAGGTGAACACCAGGCGGATGTCAGGGTCGACAGTGGGGATCGGCAGCCGCGGGCGGGCGATCAGTAGCGCCGCGGCCAACACGACTGCCAGCAGCGTGCGGAAAAGTGTTGTAGACGCCAACGGGCGGGCCTGCACGCCGCCTTGCTGCTGAAAGGGCAGGAAGCGGCCGCCCCAGCCAGCTCGCTGCGCCGACAGATACCACATGATGGCTATCAACCCGCCTACCACTACGCGTAACAACGCCCATTCCGGCGGCAGGTAAGAGGCCGTAAGGAGCGCCAGCGCGATGTACAGCGTCATCAGCGCCGCCAGAACCAGCCGCCAGTCGCGCGCCGCAACCAGCACGATCGCGCAGATGCCGATGATCAGGGTCACCGGAACGCCCAGCGTGCTGGAGACCTGGGCCAGCACTTCGGGCGGGGTTGGCAGAGGAGGAATCGGTTGCATGGTTCTCAGGAGAGGAAGATCAGCCAGGCGGCCACGGCCACCAGAATAACCCAGCCCAGATAGCCCTCGCCCTCCACAATGCGAAATGCCGTTCGTCCGCCAATTTCTATCCACGCCCAAAGCCAGCGGCCGGCGTGCAGCAGCCAGGCCAGACCAATCGTCTCGCCAGCCCGCGTTTGCCAGATCATCGTTGACGCAGACCCGACGCGCAACACCTGGGCAAATCCCCAACCCAGCGCTACGGTTGCCGCCGTTGCAAGCAGGCCGAAAATGCCCAGCAGACGCAGCGATTCCCACAGCGATGCCGTGACGCCAAAGCCGGCTGAGCGAGCGAAGGCCGCCGGCTGGATTCCCCACAACGCAAGCGGGATCAGGCAGAGGGCCAGCGCGCTCAGCAGCCGAATCACCGGCCAGTTCAGGCGGGCCGGTTCAGCCACACTGGCGACTTCGCTCGGTTGTTTGCTGCGCCGACTTGCCAGAAAGATGCAGGCAAGAGCCAGTCCGTTGGCTACTATCCACAGGAAATAGAGGGCCACGTTCCCCGGTTTTGCCAGCGCATAGGCGGACATGCCGGCAGTCAGCGGGATGCCTGCCATGGCAAGCGCCGCCAGCAGCAGCGGCAGGCGCCAGCCCCATTGTTCGCGGATCGCGCTGCCGACAGCCAGCAGCATCAGGCTGAGCACGGTGCCCACCAGCGCCCAGCCCAGCGCATCGCGGCTCATCGCGACCGGGGCAGCGGCGACCACCAGCCACATCCACGCCCCCCGCGCCGCTCCAAGCAGGTGGAACCGGTCGCGGTCGCTGCTCAGCCAGGCGGCCAGCCCGCCCGCCAGCATCAGTGCCGTCAGCACCGGAATCCAGACCGGGTCGGCCAGCCAGGTCGACCCGCCCAGCGATACCAGCCGCCCTAGTAGCCACGCGCCGGTGATCATTCCACTGCCGCTGATCAGCAGTTGCAGACCGCGGTCACGCTCCACCGCGTTGGGTGCGAGCCAAAGGTGCCAAGGATAGGCGGCCATGCGGATCGCCGCGGCCAGCAGCAGCAACGCGACGGTCTCTGGCGGCAGCGGCGCGGCTGCCAGGCTGGCTGACGCCTGGCGGAAGCTGGTGATACCGATCGCGACCATCACCAGCATGCTGCTGGTCACCTCTAACCAGATCGGCGCTGTGTTGGGTCGCGGATCGCGGCCGCGGGCGCGTCCGACGGCCAGTAGCGTGATATCGGTGGCGATCCAGGCGCCGCTTAACGCCAGAAGGTTGTCGGATACAACGGTCAGCGCGGCCGCTGCTGCGAAGAGAAAGCTGAGACCGTGGACTGCGCCGGCGCGCTTGCCGGGCGAGCGCCACGTCAGCAGCACTGCTGCCGCCAGCAGCAGTGTCAGCAGCACCAGGCTGATCCAGTTCCACCCGTCCAGCGCCCACAGCACGTCCAGTGGCTGCACGACCGCCGGCCACCAGGTTGTCTGCAGGACCTGGCCGCCGGGCGCGTTGCGCAGCACCAGCAGCAGCGCCAGCGTCAACGCCAGCGGCAACAGTGTGAGCACGGCAAGGGTGGAAGACCGTCGCGGGCTTGCAAAGATCCGCAGGAGGATGCTGGCAAACAGGAGCAACAGCGCGGGCCCCAGGGGGGAGAGGAGCAATTGGTTCATGGCGGCGAGTCCGGCGAACCAGAATTCTACCACACGGGACACCGCCGGGCAAGGCTGCACGACCAGTCGCTAACGGTACAACCTTGGTCGTTTGCCGCTATCGCGACTATAATGGGACTGCTTATGAGTATCATCACGAAGGTGCGCGAGATGTTCAATTTCAGCCGTGGTGCAACCTTGCGCAAGGTCTACGAGACGCGGGTGCGTTGCCGCCGCTGTGGCGAGGAACTGACTGCTCAGGTCAACCTGCTGAATGACCTCAGCATGGACTACGCGCGTGATGTGTACACGGTGCGCAAGCTGATCACCGGCAGCGGCGCCAATCGCTGCTTCCAGACGATCGAGGTGCGGCTGACGTTCGACAAGAACCGCCAGCTTATCGAACGCTGGATCTCGGATGGTGAATTTGTGGACGAACCGGAGACGGCAGACTAGCACGCCATGCCGTCCCGACATTATCGCGGCGCGCGAACCGCGCCAAAAAGGAGAGAACGATGCGCAAGCCAATCATTGCCGGTAACTGGAAAATGCATAAGACGATTGCCGAGGCCGTTGATCTCGTGCGCGAGATGCGCCGCGGCCTGAACGCAGTCGAGACGGTCGACTCGGTGGTTTGTCCGCCCTTCATCGCTTTGCCCGCGGTGGCTGATGCCCTCAGTGGCACGCGCGTTGGCGTTGGCGCACAGAACATGTTCTGGGCCGAGCAGGGCGCTTACACTGGCGAGATCGCGCCAGGCATGCTGGAAGGCTGGTGCCAGTACGTGATCCTCGGCCACTCCGAGCGCCGCCAGTATTTTGGCGAGACCGACGAGGGCGTCAACAAAAAGGCGCATGCGGCGTTCGCCCACAGCCTGACGCCGATCATCTGTGTCGGTGAGGATCTGGCGCAGAACGAGGCAGGCGAAACCGATAAGATCGTCCGCGGCCAGGTCACCGGCGGGCTGGTCGGGCTGAGTGCGGCGCAAGTCAGCTCGCTGGTCATTGCCTATGAGCCGATCTGGGCCATCGGTACGGGGCGCAACGCGGAGCCGGCCGATGCCAACCGCGTCATCGCGGTCTCGATCCGCGGCGTCGTGGCGGATCTGTACGGCGAGGCCGTCGCACAGGCGGTGCGCATCCAGTACGGCGGCAGCACCAACGACAAGAACATCGAGGGCTTCATGAACATGCCGGACATCGACGGTGCACTGGTGGGCGGCGCCAGTCTGAAGGCGGAGTCGTTCATCGGCATGGTGACGGCCACCGCCCGCGTTCGCGCGTAAGCAGGTCGGGTCTCTCTTTCCGGCTCGTACTCGTCCTCCTACTCGTCGGGTCCGCCCGTTCGAGTAGGAGGACGAGTACGAGTACGAGCAAGCGACGATGGCGCAGATCCTGCCGACGCTGTTCACCTTTGCGCTGTGCGTGATCCTGCTGTACTGGCTACAGCGCTGGATCACGCAACATTTGCAGGGGATCGGCGTGTTGCTGTTCAGCAAATCGGACTACGGCATGACGCTGCTCTGGCTGGTGCTGCTGCCAGGCATCCTGCTGCACGAGGCCAGCCACTGGATTACCGCCAGGCTGCTCGGCGTCAAGACCGGCAAGTTCAGCATGACCCCGAGTACCAGCAAAGGCCAGATCGTTCTCGGTTCGGTGGAGGTTCGGCGCTCCAATGCGTTCAAGGACAGTCTGATCGGTCTGGCGCCGTTCCTGGCCGGCACGCTGGCGCTGCTGATCATCGGCTACGCGATCTTTGATGTGGGCGAGCTGGGGCGGGCCTGGCAGGACAACGCCTGGCAGCGCATGGCCGATTTGCTGGCCGGGACGGTGCGGGTCAACGACGCCTGGCTGTGGTTGTATCTTGTCTTCGCGATCAGCAACGCGATGATGCCCAGCCCGTCCGATCGCGAGTCGTGGCGATTGGTGCTGATCTATGTCGGCGCGGTCTTTCTGCTGCTGCTGATTTTTGGCTGGCTGCCGACCCCTTCCGACGCGTTGGTGCAGCAGCTTGACGCCGGGCTGCGCATGTTAACCTGGGCGTTCGGCCTCGCGCTGCTGATTGACGCCGTTTTGGCGCTGGCATTGGCGCTGCTTGAGTTGGCGGCCGGCGAGCTGCTACAGAAGCGAATCGACTACAAGTAGGGTCCCGGACTATTGTTTTTCCGCCGATCCAGCTGATTTGCCACGAATTCCACGAATTTCACCAATTGCAACTCCAAAAGTCGCCCAATTCGTGGCAATGCCTGTTCTGGATTGACCAAGTTAGGATGTACCTTTGAAAGTCATCGGCACCGCAGGTCACGTTGATCACGGCAAATCCACCCTCGTGCTGGCGCTGACGGGCATCGACCCTGACCGCCTGG
Organism: uncultured Chloroflexia bacterium; assembly: GCA_963707275.1. GTDB lineage: Bacteria > Chloroflexota > Anaerolineae > JAAEKA01 > JAAEKA01 > JACKBK01. The sequence continues at coordinate 95,984 of CAVPPH010000006.1, read as the reverse complement.
CCGAGGAAAAGGCGCGCGAGATGACCATCGACCTGGGATTCGCCTGGCTCACTCTGCCAGACGGCCAGTCGGTTGGCATTATCGACGTGCCGGGCCACATCGACTTCATCAAGAATATGCTGGCCGGCGTGGGCGGCATTGACGCCGCGCTGTTTGTCATCGCGGCCGATGAGGGCGTTATGCCGCAGACTCGCGAGCATCTGGCCATCCTCGACCTGCTGGAAGTGCGCGCCGGCGTCGTGGCGCTGACCAAGATCGACATGGTCGCCTACGATCCTGACTGGCTGGAGCTGGTGCAGGCTGACGTGGCTGACGCGCTGGCAGGCACCGTATTGGGCGACGCGCCTATCGTGCCGGTCTCAGCCCGCACAGGCGAGGGGATCGACGAACTCAAACGTGTCATCGCAGCGACGCTGGACGCGACGCCCGAACGGCGCGATGTGGGCCGGCCGCGGCTGTCGATCGACCGCTCCTTTTCGGTGGCCGGCTTTGGCACCGTGGTCACCGGCACGTTGAGCGACGGCCCGCTGGCGCTGGGCCAGGAGGTCGAGGTCGTGCCCGCCGGCGTCAAGGCGCGCGTGCGCGGCCTGCAAACGCATAAACGCAAGATCGAGCAAGCCGTGCCGGGCAGTCGCGTCGCCGTCAACCTCAGCGGCGTCAGTAAGGAGCAGGTCAACCGCGGCGATGTGGTCGGGCTGCCTGGCGCGCTGACGCCCACCGTGCTGGTGGATGTGCGGCTGCGCACCGTCGCCGACTCGCCCAAAGAGCTGGGCCACAACCAACCGGTGGACTTCTTCAGCGGCGCCGCAGAGGTGGCCGCCACGACCCGGCTGCTGGACGCTGAAGTCATCAGGCCCGGCGAGTCGGGCTGGGTGCAGTTGCGTCTGGCGCAGCCAGTGGTCGTCCAGCGCGGCGATCGCTTCATCCTGCGCCAACCGTCGCCCAGCCGCACGGTCGGCGGCGGCGTGGTCGTCAATCCCTTCCCCGGACGGCGCTGGCGGCGTTTTCGTCCCGAAGTGATCGAAATGCTGGAAGCGCTGGAGAGCGGCGATCCGACCGCGATTGTCTTCCATACCACGCGGCGGGCCGGGCCTGCCAGCTTTGCCGCCATTTTGCAGGCCGCGAGCCTTGAACTGGCTGAGACGCTGGCAGCCGTGCGCGCGCTGCTGGCCGACCGCCGCATCGTGGCGCTGGACAGAGGCGTCGGCGACGCGGCGGACCTCAGCGATCCGCAATTGCAGGCCTTGCAGACGCTGATGACCGCCGAAAGCTGGCAGGAGCTGGGGCAGCGCATTCAGCGCGCCGTCGCCAGCTACCACCGTCAGTACCTGTTGCGTCAGGGAATGCCGCGCGAGGAGATAAAGAGCCGCCTTCAAAGCAAGCGCCGTCCGCTGGCGCCGCGCACCTTCAACGACATGCTGAGCCAGGCCGCGGCCGACGGACTGATCGTCGATCAGGGAGCGTTGATCCGCCTGCCCGACCACGACGTGCGCTTGTCTGCCGCGCAGCAGGGCAGCGTGGATAGCCTGCTACGCCAGTTCGATGCCGCGTCGTTTTCGCCGCCCAGCGTTGTCGACTGCATCGCTCTGGTCGGCGAGGATGTGTTCCTCTGGCTGGCGGACAGCGGCCAGTTAGTGCGCGTCAGCGACGACGTAGTGTTCAGCCCGGCCGGCTTTGACGCCATGGTCGCGCGCATTGTGGAGCACCTGAACAGCGAGGGCACGATCACGGTGGCCCAGGTGCGCGACATCTTTGACACCAGCCGCAAATACGCGCTGGCGCTGCTGGAACATCTGGACGCGACGCGCGTGACCCGGCGTGTGGGCGATGCACGCGTGTTGCGCAAATCGGAACAATGATCGCAGACCTGTGCAGACGCGCGGCGTAAAGTAGTAACATGAACCTGGTTGAATCACTCAGAATCGCGATGCGCGGTCTGTCAGCGAACAAGCTGCGGTCCGCGCTGACTATGTTGGGCATCATCATCGGTGTCGGCGCGGTCATCACCCTGCTGTCGGTGGGCGAGGGCGTGCAGAACCTGATCACGTCGCAGTTACAAAGCGCCGGCACGAACCTGCTGATCGTGCTGCCGGTCAACATCGACGACAGCGCCAATCAGGGCGGGCAATTCCAGACCCGCTCGTTTGAGCCTTCCCTGACCATGGGCGACCTGCAGGCGCTGCGCGATCCGTTCAACGCACCCGATGTGGCGGCGGCGGCGCCGGAAGTCGATACCCGCAGCACGGTGTCGTATCAGAAGAACTCGGCCAGCCTGCAGGTCTCCGGCGTGACGCCCGAATACGAGACGGTACGCAACTCGCGAGCCGGCATTGGTGCGTTCATCTCGCAGCAGGATGTGGATACACGCGCTCGGGTGGCTGTGCTGGGTGTGCGCGCATTGGAGCGGCTGTTCGAGCCTGGCGAGTATCCCATCGGGCGGACCATCAAGATCGACCGCATTCCCTTCACAGTCATCGGCGTGCTGGAGGAGAAGGGTGGCGGCGCCTTCGGCAGCGAGGACGACATCATCTACGCGCCGCTATCCACTGTTCAGGAACGGCTGGCGCCCAGCCTGCGCAACTCGCGCGGCGAACCGCTGCTGTCGGTGATCTACGCGCAGGTGGTCGCTGAGGAGCGGATGAGCGAAGCGCGCACACAGATCGAGGATCTGTTGCGCGTCCGCCACAACGTCCAGTTCCGCGACGACGACGATTTTTCGGTCATCAATCAGGCCGACCTGATCGCGATCTTCGGCCAGATCACTGGGGTTCTCACCATTTTTCTGGGCGCCATCGCGGCGATCTCCCTGCTGGTCGGCGGCATCGGCATTATGAACATCATGCTGGTGTCGGTCACGGAACGCACGCGCGAGATCGGCATCCGCAAGGCTGTCGGGGCGCGCCGCAAGGATATTCTGTCGCAGTTCCTGATCGAGGCAGTGGTGCTGTCGCTGATCGGTGGGTTGGTTGGGATTCTGCTGGGCTGGGCCGGCGCGATGTTGATCTCGTCGCTACAGAGTGACCTGACCGCGGTCGTCACCGTTCAGAGCATCGCACTAGCAGTCGGGTTCTCGGCCGCGGTCGGGCTGTTTTTCGGCATCTACCCGGCAACGCGGGCCGCCAGCCTGAACCCGATCGACGCGTTGAGGTACGAGTAAAACCATGAAGAGATTTTCCTTGCTGGGTATCCTGCTGTTGGCGACGCTGGTTATTTCGGCCTGCGACAGCATCCGCCCGCCCGCGCCGGGTGTAACTAAATCACCAACCAGTGTGTCCACGCCTGCCTCACCAACACCCACGCCGACCAGGCAGGTCGCCACGCCAGAGTCGGCTGCTGCCAACGCGACTACTGATGCCAATCAGCCGGCCGCGACCGACGTGCCGCCCACACCAGCCGCGACCGAAGAGTTCGACATTCGTAGCGGCAAGCTGCTGGCTGAAGCTGACCTGCGCGCCGAAGCTGACGCCGCGGCAGATGTTCTTGGTCAGAAACCCGCGGATGCCATCGTTGTTGTGACAGGCGTCCGCGGTGACTGGTACGAGATCGTGTCGGGGCTCTCGAATGACGGCCACGCCTGGCTGCCAAAATCCGCCGTCACCTTCGAATTGACCAGCCCGACGGCCGTACCGACTGCGCCGGTCGTCGCAGCCACGTCTGAGCCAACCGTAGCGCCAGCGGCTGTTGCCGCGCCGGCCGCGGCGGCTGCAACCGTTCCCAGAGATACCGGATTGAGCGGCGCGCTGGTGTTTCAGGAGGCTCCCGGCGGGACGATCTACCTGATGAACGCCGACGGCAGTGGGTTGCGCCCGCTGACTTCCGGTCTCGAGCCGGCACTTAGCCCGGATGGCAGCCAGGTGGCTTTTGCGCGCTGGGACGAGCCACGCGGGCTTTGGTTGATCAACAGCGACGGCAGTAACGAACGTCTGGTGTTCGGAGCCAACCGCGTACGCTCACCTTCGTGGACGCCCGATGGCCAGTCGGTTGTTTTCGAACGAGGTACCGGCAGCACAGAGTGCCGGCTTTCGCCGTTTGGATGCCTTTCGGAGGAGGCGCTACAGCAGGTCTTCAACGGCGAGGAGTGCCTCACCACGCCGTTCGGCACGTTTTGCATCAGCGATTACGCGCTGGTAACTGTGTGGTCTACAGCCCTGACGAGATACAATCTGGCCGACGGATCGAACCGCGACCTGCCGACGGACAACCAGGCCACGGCTCCACAGGCTGCGCCCGCCGGCAGCGAACTGATCTTCTCGGACCCGAGCGGATTCTCCGCGGCGCACATTGAAGGCAACGATCCTCCCTGGCCTGTCGTACGCGAGAAAGCGCCCGTGGGGCCGGTTTCCTACAGCCCTGACGGCCAGTGGCTCTTTGCCAGCCGCAAACAGCATGATCACTGGCAGATAACTCGCTGGCGTGTCGATGGCAGCCAGCAGACGTTGCTGACCATCCCTGATCCGTTGGGTGTCACAACATCCAACAACGTCGCTCCCTCGGTTCAGCGCGGACGGCAAGTCGGTGGCCTTCCTGACCGATCGCTCCGGCGTTTGGCAGATGTGGGTGATGAACCCGGACGGCAGCGATCAACGGCCGCTGGTTCCCGACGCGCTGGCCGGCGTCAACTTCCGCTACGATTTCAACTCCGACCGCACGGTCGATTGGGGACCGTAAACGCGAAGTTCGAACTCTTTGCGAAAAGGCCGAACTCCAGGGGGAACGGCTGGCGCTAATGGGAAGCTCGACTTTTTCGCAAAGTCGAGCTTCTGATGTATGCTATGCCATCGCGCCGGTGCTGCGAGCGCAAGGACGGTTGAGATGCACGTGACCGTGCGGATTGTTGCAAACAGCCAGCTCTTGTCGTTTCCTGTGCAGCGTGCTGTGAATTGTGCAACTGCATAAAAATCGTGCAGAAGCCAATATTTGTGGCGTAATATGATATTGCTCATACTATCTTTCACAAGTTTATGATTAAGTATGGGTGGTTTCGCTCCCATACCTTGGAGTTTTGAAACGAAGGCAGACGATCCGGACCTTGCGTCCAGTTCGTCTGCCTTCGGGCTTATTAGCAATAGTTGACGCATCGCGGCATATTTGTGACGCGGTTTGCGTTGAGTTGGCAATCAATCAAACGTCCCAGGAGGTTCGTACGATGGCTGGATTGGATCCCAAAGAACTGAGCCAGGTGATTGTGACTTTGCAGCGCTATGCTGACAAAGAGTTGACAGTCGCCCGCTTGCTTGATCTTGATCACAAGGACGAGTTTCCTCAAGATGTCCTGGACGAGTTGTATCAGGGCATCGGCCTGCATTTGCTGTTCATTCCCGAAGAACTCGGCGGCATGGGCGGCGGCGCGATGGACATTTACCGCGTCTCTGAGGTGATGGCATCCATCGATCTCGGCATTGCCACCGGCGTGCTGGCCACGTTCCTGGGCACCGATCCCATCACGGTCGGCGGCACGCCTGAGCAACAAGAACGCTGGATGGGCCGCATCGCCGAGGAAGGGCTGCTGGTTGCCTACGGCGCCACCGAGCCGCAGGCGGGCAGCGACCTGGCGTCGCTCAAGACGCGAGCCGTGCCTGTGGAGGAAGACGGCGTGATCGTCGGCTATCGTATCAGCGGTCGCAAGCAGTGGATCAGCAACGGCGGCGTTGCCACGCTGTACACCATCCTGGCGCTTGCGCCCGGTGGTCCCACCTGGTTTGTGGTGGAACGGGGCGCAGAAGGTTTCAGCCAGGGCAAGCCGGAAGACAAGCACGGCATTCGCACCAGCAACACCGCCGCTCTTTTCCTGGAAGATGTCTACGTGCCGGCCGGCGATCTGGTCGGTCTCGTCGAAGGGCAGGGCCTGCAGCAGGCGCAGGCCGTCTTTGGCTATACCCGACTGATGGTGGCGGCGTTTGGGCTGGGCGGGGGCTGGGCAGCGCTGAAGCGTTCCATCCCCTATTCGCAGGTTCGCATCCAGGCCGGCGCGCCGCTGAGCAAGAAGCAGGGCTACACCCACAAGCTCATCGTCCCCAACGCCGTTCGCCTCGAAGCGGCCCGCGCCTATATCGAGTGGACCGCGCGGCGCATCGACGGCGGCGAGGAGGACCTCCAGACCGAAGGCGCGGTCGCCAAGTACCTCGCGACCGAGGCTGGCAACAAGGCTGCTGAGGATTCGATCCAGGCGCTGGGCGGCTACGGTTACACCAAGGAATACATGGTGGAGAAGGTCAAGCGCGACGTCAAGATAACCACCATCTATGAGGGTACGTCGGAGATCATGGAGTGGACAATCGCCCGCGATCGCTGGCAGTTGCACCTCAAGACGCGCGGCGCCTATTACAGCGACTGGGCAGCGCGGCTGGACCAGGCTCACCGCGCTGAGCCGAACAACGGTGCGAACGTCGCCGCGATGGCTATGCGCGCGCTGACCGTGCTGCTGGAGCGCTGCCGCGTCGACCGGTTGACCCGCAACCAGCACATCCTGTTCCGGCTGGGCGAACTGATCGCCTACGCTGAGACGGCCGCGATCTTCTCCGAGTTCGTTACCAGCCATCCCACCGTTGCAATCAACCTGGACGTGCCTACACGCCAGGCCATGGCGCGTGTCCACGCCCGCGACGCTGCGCTCAAGATCGCCGCCGAGGGTCTGCGCTGGTCCATCGGCGCCGGCCAGAGCGACCCGAACCTGGCCCAGTCGTTCAACCTGCCCGGTATCTACCAGGCGCAGGCCGGTCTGATCGAGGACATGGATTTCGTGGCGCAGAAGCTGAACGAAGCGTTTCCGGCAGAGTGAGAAAACGGGAAAGGAAGCAAATGAGGGAAAGAACGGAAATTGGTCCCTCGCCTTCGTTTCCCTTCTTTCCTTTCCCTTCTCTACCGACAGGAGTTTGACTTATGAACGACACAGCCCACCGAGCCGTTGCCATCGTTGGCGTGGGAGCCGTCCTGCCGGACGCCCCCAACGCGCCGGCTTTTTGGAATAATATCAAGAACAAGCGCTACAGCATCTACGACGTGCCGCCGGATCGCTGGAACCTGGCCGACTACTATGATCCTGATCCCAGCGCGCCGGATAAGACATATAGCAAGATCGGCGGCTGGGTGCAGGGCTTCGAATTCGACTGGAAGCGTTTTCGCATCCCGCCACAGCGTGGCGGCAGCCATGGATCAGGGCCAGCAGTGGGCGGTAACTATCGCGGCCGAGGCGCTGGCTGACTACGGCTATCCCGACCGTCCGCTGGACACCGACCGCACGGGGGTCATTCTTGGGACGGCCATGGGCGGCGAGTTGCACTACATCACCAGCCTGCGCATCGCGTTCCCTGAGTTCGCTCACGCCCTCGAAGGCGCGACTGAGTTTTCACAGTTGCCCGCTGCGGTGCGATCCGCCATCATGGCACAGGTTGAGGAGCGCTTCAAAGGGAAGCTGCCGGAGATCACCGAGGATACCATGCCCGGTGAGTTGCCCAACATCGTTTCGGGCCGGGTCGCCAACGTGCTCAACCTGCGCGGCCCCAGCTTTATCACCGACGCCGCCTGCGCCTCCAGCTTCGCTGCCATCAGCGCCGCCATGGAACTGCTCATCGAGCGGCGTATGGATGCGGTGATCACCGGCGGCGTCGATCGCAACATGGGCGCCAGCATCTTCGTCAAGTTCTGCAAGATCGGCGCCTTGAGCGCCACCGGCAGCCGGCCCTTTGGCGACGGCGCAGATGGCTTCGTCATGGGCGAAGGCTCCGGGGCCTTCCTGCTGAAGCGCCTGGCTGACGCCGAACGCGACGGCGACAAGATCTACGCTGTGATCCGCGGTGTTGGCGGCTCCAGCGATGGCAAGGGCAAGGGCATCACCGCCCCCAATCCCATCGGCCAGATATTGGCAACACGACGTGCCTGGGAAGTCGCCGGACTTGATCCGGCCACGGCCACCATGGTCGAAGCCCACGGCACCAGCACCAAGGTCGGCGACGTCGTCGAGGTCGAGAGCCTCGCCGAGGTCTTCGGGGGTGCGCCCCGGGGCAGCATTGCCCTGGGTTCGGCCAAGAGCAATATTGGCCACCTTAAAGCAGGCGCTGGCGCGGCGGGGCTGCTGAAGGCAGTCTACGCTGTTTCTGATAAGCTACTTCCTCCCACGCTCCATGCTGAGAAACCAAACCCGAACATCAACTTCCCCCACACCCCCTTCATTGTCAACCACGAACTACGGGAGTGGCCTCAGCGAGACGCTTCAATCCCCCGCCGCGCCGGCGTCAGCGCGTACGGCTTTGGCGGCACCAATTTCCATGTCGTGCTGGAGGAGCACGTGCCGGGCTTGTTGACGAGCGACCGGGCGCAGTATGCCGGGGTGTCGTTGCCGGCGGGTGGGAATGAAGGAAATGAGGGAAACCAGGGAAACGCGGGAAATCGTGCGCGTACTGGACTGGTTTCTGTCGCTGGTCACGACACACCCGCTTCAAAGGAACCGATCCGTGGCATTCTGGCGCTGGGCGCAGATTCCCCGGTGACGTTGAAGGATCGCCTGGATGCTGTCTGGCAGCAAGTGGAAGGCGGCTGGACCCCACCGGTGGAAGCGCCTGGGCAGGCTGACCTGAACGCCCGCGAGCGGCTGGTCATCGACTTCGGCGATCACGCTGAACTGCTGGACAAGCTGAGCAAGGCGCGCAAAGCGGCCGGGTTCGACAATCCCGCGGCCTGGAAAGCGCTGTCCGCGCAGGGTATCTTCCGCGGCAGCAGCGCCGTAGGGGCGGGGTCTTCCCGCCCTGGCAAGATCGCCTTCCTCTTCCCCGGCCAGGGCAGCCAGTACACCAACATGGGCCGCGATCTGGCCGCGCTGGAACCGGTCGTCGCAGAGACCTTCGCTGAAGCTGATCGGGTGATGACGCCGATTCTGGGACGTTCGCTGACCAGCTACATCTTCGTGGATAGCGACGACCCGGCCGCCATGAAGCAGGCCGAGCGCGATTTGATGCAAACCGCCATCACCCAGCCAGCGATGCTGACGGTGGATACGGCGATCTACAAGCTGCTGGGGCTGTACGGTTTCAATCCCGACATGGTGATGGGCCACTCGCTGGGCGAGTACGGCGCGCTGATTGCCGCCGGCATCATGCCCTTCTCCGACGCGCTGGAGGCCTCAGCCGCCCGCGGCTCCGAGATGACCAAGGTCAGCATGGCCGACAACGGCTGGATGGCCGCGGTCATGGCGCCATACGACGTCATCATGCAGACGCTGGCCGAGATCGACGGCTATGCAGTGGCCGCCAATATCAACTCCTATAACCAGTGCGTGGTCGGCGGCGAAAGCAAAGCCGTCGAGCAGGCCATCGCTATCTTCACGCAAAAAGGCTTTCAGGCGATGCGTATCCCTGTCAGCCACGCCTTCCATACCCGTATCGTCGCCCCGGCAAGCAAGCCGCTGCGCAAGGTGCTCGACCGCCTCAGCATCAGCGAGCCGAACTCTGCCGCTGGTCGCCAACGTCACTGGCGAGCTCTACCCGACCACTGTCGAGGGCATCAAAGACATTCTGGAACTTCAGGTTGCCTCGCCCGTCCAGTGGATCAAGGGGCTGGAAACGCTCTACGCCAACGGCTGCCGCACTTTTGTCGAGGTCGGTCCCAAGAAGGCTCTCAAGGGTTTCGTGGACGACGTACTGGGCAAGCAGCCGGATGTCGTCTCCCTGTTTACCAATCATCCCAAACAAGGCGAGCTGGCGACCTTCAACCAGGCGCTGTGCGGTCTCTATGCTGCCGGCCATGCGCAGCGCGACGCCGCTCCGATTGTAATCAACAGTGAACAGCTGCCAGTGAACGGTCCTGCGCGAACTGTTGCTGCGGCCGCTCCGACCGTGAAGGCGTCTGTGGCCGCGGCGCCTGCCGTAGTTACCAAGGAAACACCGATGTCTCAACCTTCAGTCTCCGCCGACGCGCTGGGCCAACTGGCGCAGGTACTGCAACAACTGTCGACCAGTTCACAGGCCGCTACGGCGCCCTACGACCGCAATCAGACGCCGCTAGGCTCAGTAGTCATCAGCGGTACCGGACTGGGGCTGCCCGGTTCGGAGAAGGCCGTGATGGATCCCGACAACGCTCTGCGCATCCTGCGCGGCGAGCAGTTCATCGATCTGATCCCTGAGCGATTCCGCCGCAAGATGCTGGAAAAGCGCATCACGCGTCTGGTCAAGGCTGAAGACGGCGGCGGTAGCTTCCAGGTCATCACCGACCCGGACGAGGTGATCAAGCTGGCAGGCCGCGGCGGGTCGTTCGACTTGAGCGAGGAATACGGCGTGCCGGCCAAGCTGGTGGAGGCGTTAGACACCACCACTCAGCTTGCCTTCGCAGCCGGCATCGATGCGCTGCGCGAGGCTGGCATCCCGCTGGTGCAGACCTGGCGCAAGACCACCACGGGGCGCATGTTGCCCGATCGCTGGATGCTGCCGGACGCCATGCGCGACGAGACCGGCGTCATCTTTGCCAGCGCCTTCCCTGGCGGTGACCGCTTTGCCGAGGAGATGACCCGCTACTACTCATGGGAAAGCCGGCGCGCGCAGCTTGCCGCGCTGGAGGATCTGCGCCGCTACACCACCGACTCTGGTACGTTGCAGGAGATCGGGCGGCGCATCGCCGCCCTGCGTGAGCTGCTGGAGCGCGAGCCGTACGAGTTCGACCGCCGCTTCATCTTCCGCATCCTGGCCATGGGCCACAGCCAGTTCGCAGAGTACATCGGCGCACGCGGTCCCAATACGCACGTCAACGCCGCCTGCGCCAGCACGGCTCAGGGCGTCGCCATCGCCGAAGACTGGATACGCTCTGGCCGCTGCCGGCGGGTGCTGGTGTTGGGCGCGGACGATGTCACCGGCGAGCACTTGATGGAATGGGTCGGCGCGGGCTTCCTGGCGCTGGGCGCCGCCGCCACCGACAACCGTGTCGACGAGGCTGCGCTGCCCTTTGATCGCCGCCGCCACGGCACGATTCTGGGAATGGGCGCGTGCGCGCTGGTGATCGAAAGCGAAGATGCTGTGCGCGAGCGTGGGATGCGCGGTATCGTCGAACTGCTGAGCAGCGAGACGAGCAACAGCGCCTACCACGGCTCCCGCCTGGATGTCAACCATATCCAGATGATCATGGAGAACCTGGTGACGGCTGCCGAACGACGCTTCGGCATCAACCGCTACGCAATGGCTGCGCAGACCGTCTTCATGTCGCACGAGACGTACACCCCAGCGCGCGGCGGCAGCGCCTCGGCTGAGGTGATCGCCCTGCGCAACACCTTCGGCGAGGCCGCCAACGACATCGTGGTAGCCAACACCAAGGGCTTCACCGGCCATCCCATGGGCGTCGGCGTCGAGGACGTGATCGCTGTCAAGATCCTGGAGTATGGCATCGTCCCGCCGGTGCCTAACTTCAAGGAGGTGGACCCCGATCTCGGCGTGCTAAACCTCAGCCGCGGCGGGCGCTATCCGGTGCAGTACGCGCTGCACCTGGCGGCCGGCTTCGGCTCTCAGATCAGCTTCACACTGACCCGCCGCATCCCTGGTGGTCTGGATCGTGTCGACGACAAGGCGCGCTACCAGCATTGGCTGGACCAGGTCAGCGGCTACGACCGGGCCGAGACCGAGGTCGTCAATCGCACCCTGCGCGTGACATCGGACGCTGCGCCGCCGCACAGCCCGACGCCCAGCACATGGCGCTATGGCATCGGCCCCAGTGTGCGCAGCGCAGCCCCCGGCGACGGCACAGGCGCGGCCTACCGGCCGCTGCCGATGGCCGAGGTCAGCGAACTGCTCGGCCGCGCGCCGGTTCCGGTCGCTCCGCCCGCGCCCCGTCCAGAACCAATCCCACGACCGGCTCCCGCTCCGGTGGTGAGGGCAACCGAGGAGAGTTTGAAGGAAGTCAAGGAAACTCCCGCGCCTGCGCCAGTTGTTGTAGTTCCCGCAGCTCCGGTAGTTGCTTCAGTTCCCGTAGCTCCCGCAGCTCCCAAAGTACCTTCAGCTCCCGCTGCCGATCCTGTCGCCACCACCGTCCTGGAGATCGTCGCTCAGAAGACCGGCTATCCGCAGGACATGCTGGACCTGGACCTGGATCTGGAAGCCGATCTGGGCATCGACACCGTCAAGCAGGCCGAGACCTTTGCTGCGGTGCGAGAAGCGTTCAACATCCCGCAGATAGAGGGCATGAGCCTGCGCGACTACCCAACGCTGGAGAGCGTGATCGGCTTCGTGCATTCGCAGCGGCCGGATCTCAAGACAGGTGATCAATTAACAGTAATCAGTGATCAGTCCCGACCGACCTCCGAACCGATTACCGCTCGCCTATCCACGGAACCGGCGAGTCAGGATCACCGATCACCGATTACCGATTCCGTCGCCGCCACCGTCCTTGGCATCGTCGCCGAAAAGACCGGCTATCCACAGGACATGCTGGATCTGGACCTTGACCTGGAAGCCGATCTGGGCATCGACACCGTCAAGCAGGCCGAAACGTTCGCCGCGGTGCGGGAAGCATTCAACATCCCGCAAGTGGAAGGGCTGAGCCTGCGCGATTATCCGACGCTGGAAAGCGTGATCGGCTTCGTGCACACGCAACGGCCGGATTTGGGGAGGGGACCTGAGGAGAGCTTGGCGGAACTCGCAGGAACTCTCTCCGTTCCGGCAGTTCCTTCAGTTCCCGTTGCTCCAATAGTTCCATCCGCGCCCGCCGATGACTTTGTCGCTGCGACGGTCCTCGGCATCGTCGCTGAGAAAACCGGCTATCCGCAGGACATGCTGGACCTTGATCTCGACCTCGAAGCCGATCTGGGTATCGACACCGTCAAGCAGGCGGAGACGTTAGCGGCGATCCGCGAGACCTACAACATCCCGCTTCAAGAGAATCTCAGCCTGCGCGATTACCCGACCTTACAGAGCGTGATCGGCTTTGTGTATACCATGCGGCCGGATTTGGCAGCCAGTAATCAGTCATCAGTTGTCAGTGATCAGTCACCGACGGCTGCACCTTTCGAACTGATTTCTGATCACCGATCACTGATGACTGAGACAGCAATCGGCGACGCAGTGACCGCGACGGTGCTGGGCATCGTCGCCGAGAAGACCGGTTACCCCGAAGACATGCTGGAGCTGGACCTCGATCTGGAGGCCGACCTCGGCATCGACACGGTGAAGCAGGCCGAGACCTTCGCTGCGATCCGTGAGACGTACAACATCCCGCTACAGGAGAACCTGAGCCTGCGCGACTACCCGACGTTGCAGAGTGTCATCGGCTTCGTCTACACAATGCGGCCCGATTTGAAGACAGGTGATCAGTCATCAGTAATCAGCGATCAGTCACGCGGAGTTCCGTCCGAACCGACCACCGCTCGCCTATCCACGGAACCGGCGAGTCAGGATCACCGATTACCGGTTACCGACTCCGTTGCCGCCACCGTCCTCGGCATCGTCGCCGAGAAGACTGGCTATCCCGAAGACATGCTGGAGCTGGACCTCGACCTGGAGGCCGACCTGGGCATCGACACGGTGAAGCAGGCCGAGACCTTCGCGGCGATTCGCGAGACCTACGACATCCCGTTGCAGGAGAACCTGAGCCTGCGCGACTACCCGACGTTGGCAGAGTGTCATCGGCTTCGTCTACACCATGCGGCCGGATCTGGCCGATGACAAGGTGACAGGTGGGACAAGGGGACAAGGTGATCGAACCAGTCACCGTGTCACCGCCGCTCACCCTGTCACCCTGTCATCCCCAGCCGTCAGCACCATCGGCACGCTGGAGGACGCGGACAAGATGCCGCGGCGGGTGCCGATGCCCTCGCTGCGGCCTGCCCTCGAGCTCTGCAAGCCCACCGGCGTCACACTGGATGCGCCAGCCGCGTCGTCGTCATGATGGACCGTGGCGGCGTGGGCAAGTCGCTGGTCAATCGGCTGGAGAAGTTGGGCGTCGACCGTGCTGGTCGTCGAACCGGGTGTCGAGACCGACGGCGCTGGACCAGTTGCAAGGCTGGCTGAGCCGAAGGGCCGATTCAGGGCGTCTACTGGCTGCCGGCGCTGGATGTGGAGCCGGCCATCGAGGAGATGGACCTGGACGAGTGGCGCGAGGACAACCGCATCCGGGTCAAGAACCTGTACACGGCCATGCGCGCGCTCTACGACTCGGTGGCCGGGCCGGGCGCTTCCTGGTCTCGGCCACGCGGCTGGGCGGCCTGCACGGCTACGGCGACGCCGGCGCGACCGCCCCGCTGGGCGGCGCAGTCACCGGCTTCACCAAGGCCTACAACGTCGAGCAGGGCATGCGGCCGAAGGCAAGGGCGTGCTGGTCAAGGCGGTCGACTTCGAGGTCAGCCGCAAGACCGCCGAGCCGGCCGATCTGCTGATCGCCGAGACGCTGATCGACCCCGGCATCGTCGAGGTGGGCTATCACAACGGCCTGCGCTACACCGTCACCCTGGTCGAGAAGCCGGCCAGCGGATGGCCAGCCGGGCATGGACGCTGGACAAGGACACCGTCTTCGTGGTCACCGGCGCGGCCGGCGGCATCACCAGCGCCATCACCACCGACCTGGCCGTGGCCAGCGGCGGCGTCTTCTACCTGCTGGACCTGGTGCCCTGCCCGGCGCGTGACGACGAGAACGTGCTGCTCTTCCGCAGCGACCGTGAAGCGCTCAAGCGCAAGCTGATCGAAGAGGCCCGGGCCAAGGGCGAGAAGCCGACCCCGGTCGCCATCGACAAGCAGATCATGGGCATCGAGCGCAGCGAGGCTGCCCTGCGGGCCGTCGAGGCGGTCGAGGCGGCCGGCGGCACGGCCCACTACCACGCCGTCAACCTGATGGATGGCGACGCGGTGGCCGCGGTGGTCGACGACATCCGCAGCCGCTACGGCAAGATCGACGTGCTGCTGCACGCCGGCGGGCTGCTGATCGACCGCACCCTGCCCAACAAGGAGCCGAACCAGTTCAACCTGGTCTTCGACGTCAAGGCGGACGGCTTCTTCAGCCTGATGAAGGCGGCGCAAGGGCATGCCCATCGGCGCCACGGTCAGCTTCAGCTCGGTGGCCGGGCGCTTCGGCAACAACGGCCAGAGCGACTACTGCCTCGGCCAACGACCTGCTGTGCAAGATCAGCAGCAGCATGCGGCAGTGGCGGCCCGAAACGCGCGGCATCGCCATCGACTGGACGGCCTGGGGCGAGATCGGCATGGCCTCGCGCGGCTCGGTGCCGGCAGATCATGGAGGCGCTGGGCATCGACATGCTGCCGCCCGAAGCGGGCGTGCCCACCATCCGCCGCGAGCTGACCTACGGCGGCACCCGCGGCGAGGTGCTGGTGGCCGGCCGCCTGGGCGCCTGGCTGGAAGAGCGAGACCCCACCGGCGGCGCTGGACGTGGACAAGATCAACGCGGCTCTGGCGGCCCGCGAGCCGCAAGCTGCTGATGGTCGGCGAGGTCAAAGCGGTCCGGCTGTACGGCGGCATCGAGGTCGAGACGACGCTGGATCCGGCACGAGCAGCCCTTCCTCTTCGACCACGCGCCGGACGAGGGCACGCCCTGGCTGCCCGGCGTGATGGCGACCGAGACGCTGGCCGAGCTGGCGACCGTGCTGGCGCCCGGCTATCGCGTGGCTGCCGTCGAAAACGAGCAGATGAGCTGGGCGCGTTCAAGTTCTTCCGCATGGAGCCGCGCACGCTCTACCTCAGCGCAACGGTGACGCCTGACGGCGACGATGACCTGGTCGCGCACACCATCCTGCGCTCGATCACCGTAGCCGAAGCGCGAGGGCCTGCCGCCGCAGATCAAGGAGCACTTCACGGCCGACGTGCGGCTGACATCCAGCGCCAGTGGACGGCCAAAACGTCGATTTCACGCCGCCGGCGCTGGAGAGCCTTGCCATCACGCACCGAAGAGATCTACCAAGTCATTCTTCCACGGCCCGGCCTATCAGGTGATCGAGCGCGCCAAGGTCGATGGCAACAGGCGTGGTGGCTGTCTTCTCCGACAACCTGCCGCCCAACACCGCGCCGGCCGAGGTCGAGTCGCTGATGGCGCCGCGGCTGGTGGAGCTCTGCTTCCAGGCCGCTGCCCTGTGGCACGAGAAGGTCAAGGGAGCGATGGGCTTCCCGCTGGGCTTCAGCCGTGTCACCGCCTATCGCCAGGAGACGAAGCCGACAGGTCGTCTCTTCTGTGTCTGCCAGACCGTGGACGACGGTGAGACCTTCGACTGTCGTCGTGGCCGACGAGGCCGGCAATGTCTTCGTGGAGCTGGGCGGCTACGTGACGGTCAGCCGACCGGCCTAGTCGTGCCTGGGTTCGTTGTAGCAACTTCAGTCGTTTCACGCCATCGCACTGAATCCTATCTCGCCTATCTTCTTTCAACAATGATCGATTGGCTCTTGCAGTACGCCGCTGAACAGCCCGACCTGGCGCGGGGTGTCCCACTGCCAGGGATATTCAGTCCGGCGGAACTGCAGCGCCTGGATGAGTTTCGTTTCGAAAAACGGCGGCGCGAGTGGCTGTTGGGCCGCTGGACGGCCAAACAGCTGCTGCACAGCCATCTGAGCGACCAGTATGGATTCGATGCGCCGCTGGACGCGCTGATCGTGGGCCGTGAGCCGGGCGGCGCGCCGGTTGCGATCCTGGAAAGCCAGCAAGCGCTGGACGCGCTGGCCGGTCGACGCGGTGGAGGAAGCTGCCGCTGATCGGCGCAGCCGGGCGAGCAGCCCGCCGGCCCAGCCTTGACAGTCATCGGTGTGCGCCTGCCGGTCAGCCTGTCCATCAGCCACTCTAATGGCGCGGCCTTCTGCGCGCTGCTGCGGACTGACGGCGCCACTTCGCGCTGGCAGCTTGGCGCTGACATCGAGCGGATCGACGCTCGCAGCGAGCAGTTCCGGGCGACATTTCTCACCGCTGCCGAGGACCAGTGGATTCGGCAGCATGCCGGCTGATTTGGTCGACACGTTGGTCACCGCGACCTGGAGCGCCAAGGAAGCGGTGCTCAAGGCGCTGCAACTGGGCTTGACCGTCGATACGCGACGGGTGACCGTTCTTTGCCAGTTCGACGGCGACCTGACCCAGTGGACGCCGGTGGAAGTCGAGTGTGATTCGACGTTGATCGCGGCGCCCGATCGCCGATGACGGTGTTACCACACCGGTCACCCATCGGCTGACTGGTTGGTGGCGGATCGAGGGCGACTATGTGCTGAGCATGGCTGTGCTGGAGATGACGGTTCAGCGCTAGCGTTCTCAGTGTTTACAAGGAGCTAAACCATGGCAAGATCCATGGATGAGTATATCGAACGGCTTCGCACACGTCGGGCTGGCGCCTACGGCTCAGCCAAGGATATCGAAACCCAGCATCGCAAGGGCCGCCTGACCGCCCGCGAGCGCATCGATCTCCTCTTCGACCCCGACACCTTCACCGAAATCGACACGCTGGTGCTGCCGCGCTTCGAGTAGCTACATGGGCGGCAAGAGCTCGCGCCACGGTGACGGCGTGGTCACCGGCTTTGGGCTGGTCAATGGTCGCCACGTCTTCGTCGCCTGCGCAGGACGCGACGGTGATGGGCGGGTCGCTGGGCGAAATGCACGCCAACAAGATCGTCAAGGCGATGAAGATGGCGCTGACCTATGGCTGCCCCTTCATCGCCATCAACGACTCCGGCGGCGCGCGCATCCAGGAAGGGGTGGACAGCCTGGGCGGCTACGCGCGCCTGTTCGACGCCAACTGCGAGGCCTCTGGCGTTATCCCGCAGATCTCGGTCATCATGGGGCCGTGCGCGGGCGGCGCTGTCTATTCGCCGGCGCTGACCGATTTCGTGTTCATGACCGAGAACAGCTACATGTTCATCACCGGGCCGGACGTGGTGCGGGCGGTCATGCAGGAGGAGGTCAGCCAGGAGGAACTGGGCGGCGGCCTGGTGCACAGCCAGGAAAGCGGCGTCAGCCACTTTCTGGCCAAGGATGACCGCGAGTGCCTGGCGCTGGTGCGCGAGTTGCTGCAGCTATCTGCCGTCCAACAACCAGAACGACCCGCCCTACGTGCCGCCGCTGGATGACCCCGACCGCCGCTGCCCCGAACTGGAGCAGATCGTGCCCACCGATCCCAACAAGCCCTACGACGTGCGCGAGGTGATCGCCAGCATCTTCGACGACGGGCGCTTCTTCGAGGTGCACCAGCTCTGGGCCGAGAACATGGTGGTCGGTTTTGCCCGGCTCAACGGCTGGGTCGTCGGCATCGTGGCCAACCAGCCGCATGGTGCTGGCCGGCACGCATCGACATCAAGGCGTCGATCAAGGCCGCGCACTTCATCCGCATCTGCGACGCGTTCAACATCCCGATCATCACCTTGCAGGACGTGCCCGGTTTTCTGCCGGGCACAGCGCAGGAATACGGCGGCATCATCCGCAACGGCGCGCGCATGATCTACGCCTACAGCGAAGCCACCGTGCCCAAGCTGATGATCATCCTGCGCAAGAGCTATGGCGGCGCGTACTGCGTCATGAGCAGCAAGGGGCTGCGCGGCGACCTGCTATACGCCTGGCCCAACGCCGAGATCGCTGTCATGGGCGCGGCCGGGCGCGGTCAACATCCTGTTCCGCCGCGATGTCATGTCGGCGCCGGATCCGGACGCGCGTCGCCAGGAACTGGTGGACGACTACGAGCAGCAAGTTCAACAACCCCTACGTTGCAGCGTCTCGCGGTCTGATCGACGACGTCATCGAACCGCGCGACTCGCGCCGCGTGCTGATCCGCCGCACTGGAAGTCACCCTGCTCAAGCGCGAACGGCACATGCCCAAAGAAGCACGGTCTATCGCCGACGTAGTGCGATAGTGCGGTAGTGTGATAGTGTGGTAGTGCGGTAGCCCGTTTCAACGACACTAACAAACTAACGAACTAACAAACTGCCCTGCCCCCCATTTTGCGGAGATGTAAATGTTCAAGAAGATCCTGATTGCCAATCGTGGCGAGATCGCCGTTCGTGTGGTGCGTGCTTGTCGGGACCTGGATATCTGGACCGTGGCGCTATTCGACGCCAGTGACCGGGATTCGCTGCATGTTCGTCTCGCCGACGAGTGCGTACAGATCACGTCGCCGCTGGGCTATCTCGACGTGCACCAGATCGTCGAACTGGCGCTGGCGACCGGCGCCGAAGCGATTCATCCGGGCTACGGATTTCTGGCGGAGCGTGAGGATTTTGCTGCTGCCTGCGAGGCTGCCGGCATCGTCTTCATCGGCCCGCCCAGCAGCGTCATGGCCGCTTTCAGCAACAAAATCGACATGCTGGAGGCTGTGGCGTCCGCGGGGTTTGCCACACCGCCACACTCATCGGTTTCGTTCCAGCCGCATGAAGAAAATATCTACATGGCGGAGGCCACTGATATCGGCTTTCCCCTTGTGGTGAAGTCGTGCATAGGCGGCCGCGGACGCGCCAGCCGGATAGTCTACCGGTCCGAGGATCTGCCACGAGCAGTGCGCGAGGCGGCGTCCGAGGGCCAGATGGTTTTCGGCAGCGACCATCTCTACTTTGAGAAGATGATCCGGCCGGCCACCTTTCTTGATGTGCAGTTGCTCGGCGATCACTACGGCAACCTGATACACCTCGGCGAGCGCGACGGGTCGATTCAACGCAACAACCAGAAGTTGCTTTCGGAGGCACCTGCGCCTGGTCTGACTCCGGCGCAGCGGGCGCGGCTGCATGAGATGGCCTTGCAGATTGCCCGGCTCTTTGGCTACATCAATGCCGGCACGGTCGAGTTTCTGATGGACGCCGCTGGCCAGTTCTACTTCACCGAGGTCAAATGCCGCATCCAGGTCGAGCATCCGGTCAGTGAGATGGCGACCCGGCGTGATCTTGTGCGGGAGCAGATCCGCATTGCGGCGGGTGAACGCCTTGGAATCGCCCAGGAAGATGTTCGCATTCGTGGAACGTCGATGTCGTGCCGGATCAATGCCGAGGATCCGTGGAATAACTTCTTGCCCAGCCCGGGCTTTCTCCGTCGTTTCCGGCTGCCCGGCGGACCCTACGTGCGGGTGGATACCTACGCCTACAGCGGCTGCAACGTGTCAGCACGCTATGATCCGATGCTCGCCAAGCTGATCGTCTGGGGCGAGACGCGCGAGGATTGCATGCAGCGGATGCGCCGAGCGTTACAGGACTTCGCCATCTCTGGCATCCAGACAAACCTGCCGCTGTTTCAGCGTGTTCTGGACGACCCCGATTTTGTCGCGGGTACGTATGACACAGCTTTTCTGCGCCGGCCGTTGACGGAGGCTCAGCCACAGGTAACCGACGATCTGCGGCAGGACCTGGCTGTCATCGCGGCCGTAGCCTATCAGGTGCGCCTGCAGTCACAGCAGCCCATGACCCCCGACAGACTGCTGCAAGGCTGGCACCACTCAAGCCGCCAGTTGCCGGGCTAATCTGGCGAGGAGACATTATGACCGTGGTGACCGTTACCGTTGATGGACGGCAGTTTCAAGTTGACGTAACCTCGTCGTTGGCTCACATAGATGAGCTGGCTGTCGTTTGCATGGGCCAGCTTCGCAGCGTCTCGGTGTCGAGCACCGCCAGCGTCGAGAGGATCGAATGGGTCGTTATCGATGGTCGCCCGTATGAAGTCGTCATCGACCCCAACCTGCACTGGATCAAGGTGTACGACGGCTTGCACCAGATCGAGGTCCAGGACAGAAGCATCAGCTTTGCGCGGCCGGCCAGCGGCGATGGGCGGGTCAAGGCGCCGATTCCAGGGTTGGTGGTGCGTCTTTGCGTGGAAAAGGGCGACGAGGTCGAGGTGGGCGAGCCGCTTCTGGTTCTTGAAGCGATGAAGATGGAGAACGAGATCCTTGCGCCGCGCAGAGGCACGGTGACGGAACTCAACGTGTCTGAGGGCGCCAGTGTCAAGCTGGGCGATCTGCTGGTCGAGATATCCTGAACACGCCGCTTCTGCCGGGATCAACCTGATGCGATTGACGGAAGCTGATACTCGGATCATCGAGAGCCTCTCTTTTTCTGCCGCGCCGGAGCAGTGCACGGACATCACTTCGCAGCAGCCTGGTGCGGCCGCGGACCAGTGTCCCACCTGTGGCCGCGGCGACGCGCTGCTGGTCATTGATCAGGTCGTCTACTGCGTTTCCTGCGGCTATGCTTCCGACGGGGCGCGCGGCTGTACCTGATGATCTGCCAGCGCGGGCGTGCCCCGCGCCGAGATTCTTCAGCCTATGATTTGGCTGATTTGTCACAAGCTGTTATAATCCTGCCAATCGTCCCGGGATGCCTATCTCCGGGGCGCGTTATTCTCACAACGCTTGGTTATTCCCATATAGTCTGAGCCAAGGAGGACACGAAGACGTGCGCAAGTTTCTGACACCCCGCAACATAGCCATAACTGCGATTGTGCTGGTTGCTATGATCGGCAGCGCCATCCTGCTCAAGGTTCCTCTACCCTCGATCGTCCTACCAGCAGAGGCTATCTTCCATATCGGACCGTTCCCCGTCACCAACACGATCATCGCGACGTTGATCGCCGACGTTATCCTGGTCTTGCTGGCGCTTCTGGCCACGCGCCGGATGAAGGATGTGCCCAGCGGCCTGCAGAATCTCCTGGAGTGGTTTGTCGAGATCTTCTACAACCTCAATGAGGACATCGCCGGCAAGAAGATGGTGAAGAAGCTGTTTCCTATCTTTATGACCATCCTGATGTTCATCCTGGTTGCCAACTGGATGTCCCTGGTGCCAGGTGTCGATAGCATCGGCAAGCTGGAGCCGTTGGAGGAGGCGTACAAGATTGCCGGTGTGACCACAGGCTACCAGAAAGCAAAGCTACCGATCCTGGGCATTTACACGCTGAGCGTAGGTGAAGGCCCCTACACCCTGTCGGCCGATCAAAAGGCGGCGCTCGACGCCGAAGAGGAAGCGGCTGAGGCCCACAGCGGTGAGGAAGAGGCGCATCACGAGAGTGAGCTTGGCTACTATGTCATCGCGCCTTATGTGCGCCCCGCGGCAACCGATTTGAACGTCCCACTGGCGATCGCGTTGATATCGGTGGTCTGGACCCAGATCATCGGCGTCCAGGCTCTGGGCGGCAGTTACTTCCGCAAGTTCTTCATGCCCAACATGACCGGTATGAAGCCCATTGACTTCTTTGTCGGCATCCTGGAGTTGGTCAGCGAGTTCGCCAAGATCATCTCCTTCACCTTCCGTCTCTTCGGCAACGTATTTGCCGGCGCGGTGCTGCTGTTCGTCATGACGTTCCTGGTGCCGTTCTTCGTGCCGCTGCCCTTCTATGGGCTGGAAGTGTTCGTTGGCTTCATGCAGGCCTTCGTGTTCGCCATTCTAACCCTCATCTTCATGTCCATGGCCGTCGTCGGTCACGGATCTGACGGTGATCACCACTAGATCAGTAACTAGTCAACAGTTGTCGGTAAGCAGTGGACGTAAACCTGCTGCAAGCCGGGCACCGTATCAGTTTTCGACGTACTACGCAATATGCACTACGCAATACCTAATGTAGAACCTTGCGCTGTTCCACTCTTTCAGCGCACAAACTCATCCCAAGGAGGACATCAAACATGGGAGTAGAAATCCTCGCTCCAGCATTGGCCATTGGTTTGGGCGCGATCGGCCCTGGCATCGGCGTTGGTCTTCTGGTCGCAGGGGCAATGGAGGCCATCGGTCGCAATCCCGAGGCCGCTGGCGAGATCCGCACCAACATGATTCTGGGCATCGTTTTCGCTGAGGCTATCGCAATCTACGCGCTGGTCATCGCGCTGTTGCTCCTCTTCGTCGGCGCGCCCGGCCTTACTGGGTGACGTTGTTTCCGTGAAGGACAACCCCACGCATCAGGCAAGAAGGAGGTGCCGGATTGGACGCACTAAGTAGCCTTGGCATCAACGGCCCATTCCTGCTGGCGCAGATTGTCAACTTCTTTGTCTTGCTGTTTCTCTTGCAGCGCTTTCTCTTCAAGCCTCTGGTAAAGATGCTTGATAGCCGTAAGCAGCGAATCGCCGAGGGATTGCAGGCAGCGGAGATGGCGCGGCGCGAAGCAGAGGCTGAGCGGGCCCAACTGCAAGCACAAATGGATTCAGAACGGCGCGGCGCTATGGAGCGCATTGCAGCCGCTTCCAAGCGCGGCGAGACTCTGGCCGACGAGATCGAAGCCAGCGCTCGCCAGGACGCGCAGCGAATCCTGGAACAGGCGCGCGAAGAAGCTGTTCGCGAACGCGAACGCATTCTGGCCGACGCGCAGAACGAGATCGCGGAGCTGGCGCTGCTGGCAGCCGAGAAGGTCATCGGTCGCGAGCTCGCTAATCGCGAGGTGCAGCGCACCTACGTCAATGAGTTTCTGACCGCCTCAACAGCCAACGGGACAGCGAGGAACTAACGTGAGCGCAAGCAGCGAGGTACAGGTTTACGCTAAAGCTGCCTTCGAGACCGCAATCAAGGACTGGCTTACCAACCTGGAGCACATTGCTGGCGCCATCGATCGCAGCCCGGACCTTGTCAAGCGGCTGGCCGATGAAGCCGGCAGCTTTGAGGTCAGGCAGGCAGTTCTGACGCCTCTCATGCGTGAGAACATCCCGGCGCCAGTGCGGAACTTCGTCTTTGGCATGTTGGCCAACGGCGATATCGCCCTGCTCAATGATGTCGTGGCGGAGTTGCACAGCCTGGGCGCGGTAATCGGCGGGCCGAAGCCGGTGCTTGCTGAGGTGACCAGCGCGATAGAGTTGACAGGTGAGGAGCGCGCGGCCATTGAGAAGCGCCTGATCGACCAGTTCGGTCTCGGCCTGGAGTTCCGCTTCAGCGTCAATCCGGAGATACTGGGCGGTCTTCTCATTCGCGTCGGCGACAAACTGTTGGACAGCAGTGTCGCCAGCCGCCTGGCTTCGATGCGCCAAAGCCTGGGGCTTTCGGCCAGCTAGCCCAACTCTGGAGGAAAATTAGATGGCAGTACGCTCTCAGGATCTGGCGATGCTGATTCGCCAGCAAATCGAAAGCTTCGAAGCGCCACAGCGGATGGTGAACGTCGGCACCGTGGTCGAAGTCGGCGACGGCATCGCCCAGGTTGTCGGCTTGACCAACGCGGCTGCCAGTGAACTGGTAGAGTTTCCCAGCGGCACGTTGGGCATCGTGTTCAACCTGCGCCAGGACTCTGTCGGTATCATCATCATGGGTGAGTACAGCGACATCCAGGAAGGCGACCTGGTGCGGGCCACCGGACGCATTGTCTCGGTGCCCGTTGGTGACGCCCTGATCGGGCGCGTCGTGAACGCGGTCGGCCAGCCCATCGACGGAAAAGGTCCTATCGAGACCAGCAAGTTCCGCCCTGTGGAGCGTATCGCCCCCAACGTGGTGGTGCGCAAGGGCGTTGACACGCCCGTGCAGACAGGCATCAAGGCCGTCGACTCGATGATCCCCATCGGCCGCGGCCAGCGTGAGTTGATCATCGGCGACCGGCAGACCGGCAAGACGGCTATCGCCATCGACACGATCATCAACCAGAAGGGCAAGGACCTCGATCTGCATCTACGTCGCCATCGGCCAGAAGCGTGCCCAGGTCGCCCAGGTGGTCGCAACGCTGGAGCAGTACGGCGCGATGGAGCACACGATCGTCGTCGTCGGCTACCGCGTCTGAGCCGGCCGCGCTGCAATACATCGCACCTTACGCCGGTTGCGCCATGGGCGAGGAGTTCATGGAGCAGGGCAAGGACGCGCTCATCGTCTACGACGATCTCAGCAAGCATGCTCAGGCCTATCGCCAGGTGTCGCTGCTGATGCGCCGCCCGCCCGGCCGTGAAGCCTATCCCGGCGACGTGTTCTACCTGCACAGCCGCCTGCTGGAGCGCGCAGCAAAGCTGGACGCCGAATTCGGCGGCGGCAGCCTGACGGCCCTGCCCGTCATCGAAACCCAGGCCAACGACGTGTCGGCCTACATCCCGACCAACGTGATTTCCATCACCGACGGCCAGATCTACCTCGAGTCGGACCTGTTCTACGCCGGTGTGCGCCCGGCCCTCAACGTCGGCATCAGCGTCAGCCGCGTCGGTTCTGCCGCCCAGACCAAGGCGATGAAGCAGGTCGCAGGCCGCCTGAAGCTGGAATTGGCCCAGTTCCGCGAGCTGGCAGCCTTCGCCCAGTTCGGTTCTGACCTGGACGAGTCGACTCAACGCCAGCTTGACCGTGGTCAGCGGCTGAGCGAGCTGCTCAAGCAGCCGCAGTATCAGCCCGTTGAGTTGGACAAGCAGGTCATGTCGATCTACGCTGGCACCAACGGCTTCCTCGATCAGGTGCCGGTGAGCCGGATCGCCGAGTGGGAGCAGGCGTTCTACCAGTACATGGACTCCAGCCACCCCTCCATCGGCCAGGCCATCCTGCGCGAGCAGAAACTGGACGACAGCACGACCGAGGGCCTGCGGGTCGCGCTCGACGACTTTAACAAGGAATTCCTGGGCTAGCAGCGGGAATCGCAGGACGATTTTCCAAATCGTCCCCCGCTCCCGCCAGGAAAAGCCGGGCATCTGGCCCGTTTCCGTAGCTGGTTGGTCGCTAGGTTCGGATGTGACCTGAACTGTGTGTTTTGGAGGTGTACGACAGGGTGATGTTTAACGCAAGAAAAATGTTTGTTCTGGGCTTGCTGGCGGCGTTGCTGGTATTGGCAGCGGCGTGCAACCGGCAGCCTGAGGGCGAGCCATCACCTGTGCCGGCCACCGTGGCGCCCGTCGAAGCGACCGACGAGCCGGCGACGACACCTGCTGACACGCCTACCCTGGCCCCATCGGATACACCGACCTCGCCGCCTATCACCGAAGCGGAGATGGAAGCGTCGCTGGTCGTGGTGCGCGATTTTCTGGGCAAGCTCTCCACTGGCGCGTACCGCGACGCCTACGGCTCCCAGTTGACTACCGCCGGTCAGGAGCGACTTTCCGAGTTGATTCTGGGACGGCTGGCCCTCAGCAATCCGCACATCAGCTTCTTTGAGCTGCTGGGCGCGGAGCCGCAGGGAGACCGCATCAGCGTCGCCGTTGTCTGGCGTGAGACCTACGACGGCCAGGGTGATGTCGGCGACCAGCAGGCGCAGGTTTTGCTGGCACGTCAGGACGACGGCTTGTTGGTGGACGACATTGAGTTGGGCACCTTCGAGCCAGCGGCCACCCCTATTCCGCCCTCCTTGCCGCGGGCTGACATCCTCACCGAGGCGCCCGCAGTTGGTCAGCCGTTGAGCGTCCGGGCCAGCGGTTTTCAGGGCGGCGAGACGATCCTGGCCTGGCTGGAACTGCCTGACGGCGCGACTCTCGACCCGGTGTTCGGGGTTTCCGATGCCGATGGCAGTTTTGAGACCACCTACGACGGGTCAGTGATCGCTGGCCTGGAAGCTGGCAACTGGATCTGGTGGGTGCAAGCGCTGCGCGAACTCGAGCCGCAACGCCGGCATCACCTTTGCCGTAGCAACCGAGCCGACGGTGACGCCTGCGCCAACCGAGCCGCCCACGGCGACGCCTCGTCCGGTAGTCGTCCAGCCGACGCAGCCGCCTGCTGCTGCTTCGACTGTGGCGCCGCCGACCGAAGCGCCGCCCACGGACACACCGGCGCCCAGCACCGCTTACGGCGCGCCGATCCTGCTTTGGCCCGAGCCACTGACCTCACGAGAGTCTAACTCGGCCCTGATTGTCGAGTTTCAGCCGGTAGCCGAGGAGTTGGCGTTTGACGAGTTCTATCAGTTGAACCTGACAGCAACCAACGCACAGGGATCGATCTACAACGGCGGCTCGGTCCAAGGCAAAGGCGGCGCCTGTGACGGCCAATACGGTGTTCCCTGCCGGCAGTTGATTGCCGATGAACGGTTCATGAACCCGTTCTTCCCGGACGGCGTTGAGGCCAACGGTGAGTGGTTCGTTCAGGTGGTCAAGGAGACGGCTCCCGGCCAGTTCACCGCCGTCAGCCCGCCCAGCGAAGTGCGTGTGGTCATCCTAAAGCCGCGCTAGTAGTTGCAGAGGTGACTGGAACTTGTGCAGGCGCCAACGCTTCTCTGCACAGCATAAGTTGATCATGCAAGCGAGATTACGTGCCAGTCACCTGGCTCGCATACGTCACGAAAGAATCTGATCCATGGCAGCCGATCGTGAAATCAGGCGACGCATTCGCAGCGTCAAAAACATCGCCAAGGTCACGCGCGCGATGGAGGCCGTCTCCGCCTCCAAGATGCGCCGCGCCCAGGCGCAGGTTGAAGCGACCCGTCCCTACGCGAACCGGGCGTGGGAGGTGCTCACCTACCTGGCCCGCCTGCGTCAGAGTCAGGCTGACCTGCAGCCGCTGCTGCAATCGCGCGAGGTCAACAAGATCAGCCTGGTGTTGATCACGGCCGACCGCGGCCTGGCCGGCGGGTTGAACAGCGCGATCATCTCGCACGCCGCGCGCCAGATCCGCCGCTGGGAGGACGACGGCAAGGAAGTTACTGTGGTGACGGTGGGCAAGAAGGGCCGCGACTGGATGGCCCGCTATGGCCCGCCCATGCGCGCGACCTTCATCAACGTCGGCGACCGGCCGGTCAGCGATGCGTTGGAAGTGCGCGCCAGCAAGGCAACCGGGGCTGACATTCAGTCCGTGGCGCCGATTGCACGCGTAGTCATCGAGGATTTCACCGATCACTTCTGTGACGCAGTGTATCTGGCCTACACCGATTTCCATACTGTTCTCAACCAGGAGCCGGTGATCCGCCAGCTCTTGCCGATTGTGCCCAGCCAGCCGACTGCTCCCATGGCGCCCGACTACATCTTTGAGCCGGATGCCCAGACCGTGCTGAACATGGTGCTCTACAACGTGACCGAGCTGCAGATTTTGCAGGGTCTGTACGAGTCCATTGCCAGCGAGCACGCGGCGCGTATGGTTGCAATGCGCAACGCCACTGAGGCCGCCAATGACCTGGTTGCCGACCTGACGCTCAGTTACAACAAAGCCCGTCAGGAAAAAATTACCAAGGAACTGCTCGATATCGCCGCCGGCGCCAATGCGCTGGCCAAGGCAGCCTGATCGGTGACCGGAAAATCGGTAATCGGTAAACAGTAATCACTGGCACCGCATACTGATCACTGATTACCGGTCACTGATTACTGATCACTGATTACGGAAACGCGGAGGACGCTTTAATGGCCACGAACGGAACTAACGGTCGCTCGCTCGGCAAGATCATCTCAATTCTCGGCCCGGTGGTGGATGCTGAGTTCCCCGAGGGGCACCTGCCAGAGATCTACAGCGCTATCGAGATCCCCCTGGACGAGGGCGGTGTGCTGGTCTGCGAGGTGCAGGCGCAGCTTGGCAACAGCCAGGTGCGCGCGATTGCGATGTCATCCACAGACGGTCTTCGCCGTGGCATGGACGTGATCAACACGGGCGCGCCCATCACCGTGCCGGTCGGCCCGGCGACTTTGGGACGCCTGTTCAACGTTCTCGGCGTGCCGCTGGACAGCGGCCCTGCCATCGCGGCTGACACGTACTACCCCATCCACCGCCTTGCCCCCACTTTCGCTGAGCAGTCGACTCGCGCTGAGGTCTTCGAGACCGGCATGAAGGTCATCGACCTCGTCGCCCCCTTTACCAAGGGCGGCAAGACCGGGCGTGTTCGGCGGCGCGGGCGTCGGCAAGACGGTCATCATCCAGGAGTTGATCCACAGCATTGCCAAGTTCCACGAGGGCTACTCCGTCTTCGCCGGCGTGGGCGAACGCAGCCGTGAGGGCAACGACCTCTGGCACGAGATGCGCGACAGCGGCGTTATCGACAACACGGTGCTGGTCTTTGGCCAGATGAACGAGCCGCCCGGCGCGCGTCTGCGAGTCGGCCTGACCGGCGTGACCATGGCCGAGTATTTCCGTGACCAGGGCCGCGACGTACTGCTCTTCATCGACAACATCTTCCGCTTCGTGCAGGCTGGTTCCGAGGTCTCCGCGCTGCTGGGACGTATGCCATCAGCCGTGGGCTACCAGCCGACCCTGGGCACCGAGATGGGCGAGCTGCAGGAGCGCATCACATCCACGACCCGCGGCTCCATCACCTCGATGCAGGCCATCTACGTGCCGGCTGACGACTACACCGACCCGGCCCCGGCGACGACCTTCGCCCACCTGGATGCGACCATTTCGCTGGAGCGCGCGCTGGCTGAGCAGGCTCTCTTCCCGGCTGTGGACCCGCTGGCCTCCTCCAGCCGCATCCTCGACCCGCTGATCGTGGGCGATGAACACTACGAGGTGGCCCGTGGCGTGCAGCGCACCTTGCAGCGCTACAAGGACCTGCAGGACATCATCGCCATTCTGGGCGTCGAGGAACTGAGCGAGGACGACAAGCTGGTCGTCGCCCGTGCCCGCCGCGTGCAGCGTTTCCTGACCCAGCCGATGTTCGTGGCTGAAGTCTTCACCGGCACGCCCGGCGCCTACGTCAAGCTCGAAGACAACGTGCGCGGCTTCAAGGAAATCCTGGAAGGCAAGCACGACGATCTGCCCGAGCAGGCGTTCTACATGGTCGGCACTATCGAAGACGCCCGCGCTAAGGCGGAGACGCTGCGAGCGGGCGGAAGGTGATCAGTAAACGGTAAACAGTAATCAGTAACCAGTAATCAATGAACAGACCGGAGCGATCACTGCTCATCGGTTATCGCTTACTGTTTACCGATCACTGATCACCGATTACTGTTTACCGCCCCCCCCCCCCCCCCGCCTGCGGAGGCAACACATGGCTGAAACCATGCGCTTTGAGTTTATTGCGCAGGAACGCATCATCTACCAGGACGACGTGACCATGGTGCTCGCGCCCGGAGCGTCGGGCATCCTGGGCATTCTGCCGCGCCACGCGCCGCTGATGACCGTGATCGTCCCCGGTGAGTTGGTCGTCAAGAAGGAAGGCCAGGCCGACCGTTTCTACGCCGTCGGCGGCGGCTTCATGGAAGTACGGCCGGACAAGGTGATCCTGCTGGCCCGCTCCGGTGAAGAGGCCGAAGAGATCGACATCGAGCGCGCCCGGGAAGCCCGGCAACGCGCCGAGGAACTGCTGGCTGAGGGTGTAGCCGACAGCGATGAGCGTCGCCAGTTGATGGAGCAGGCGCTGCGCCGCTCCCGGGTACGCCTCAAAGTCGCCGAGCGCCGTCGCAAGGCGCCGGTGCGCGGCCCTGTCCCGCGTGCGGGAGATATGGACGAATAGCGGCAGCACGTTCACAACTGACTCATGGCGGGGCCAGGTGGCGTATTTTGCCTCTGGCCTCGTTTTCGTTATACTGGCAAAAGCATATGTACTACGGAGATAACTTTGTTTGAAAAGCTAATTGGCATCGACCTCGGCACCGTTAACGTTCTCGTCTACGTCACCGGCAAGGGTATCGTTTTACAGGAACCATCGGTCGTCGCAATATCTGAGCGCGACAGCAAGATCGTGGCTGTCGGGCACGAAGCGCGCGACATGCTGGGGCGTACACCTGAAAGCATCGAGGTGGCGCGGCCGCTGCGGGCCGGCGTGGTGGCCGACTACGTGGTCACCGAAGCCATGCTGCGCTATTTCATTCGCAAGGCTGTCGGGCGCAACCCGTTGCTGCGGCCTCGGGTGATGATCAGCACGCCGCGTGGCGTCACCAGCGTTGAGAGCCGCGCTGTCAAGGACGCGGCCGAGCAGGCCGGCGCCAAGGAAGCCTACCTGATCCCCGAGCCGCTGGCGGCTGCCTATGGCGCTGGCCTGCCCATCGGCACGCCGACCGGCAACATGGTGGTCGATATCGGCGGCGGCACAACCGAAGCCGCGGTGGTTTCCATGTACGACATCGTCGTCTGGAGCAGCGTGCGCGTCGGCGGCAACCGCATCGATGACTCGATCATCAACTATGTGCGCAAGAAGTACAACCTGCTGATCGGCGAGCAGACGGCCGAGGAGATCAAGATCAAAATCGGCTCCGCCCTGCCACTGGAAGAGGATCTGAAGATGGAAGTACGTGGCCGCGACCAGGTGGCCGGCCTGCCGCGCACCATCGAGATCAGCTCCGAGGAAGTCACTGAGGCCATTGCCGAGCCGCTGTCGGCCATCATTACCACGGTGAAGCAGACGCTGGAGAAGACGCCGCCTGAGTTGTCCGCGGACATCATCGACCGCGGCATGGTGATCACCGGCGGCGGGTCGCAACTGCGCTACATCGATGACCTAATGACGCGTGAGACCGGCGTGCCCTGCTACGTCGCCGAGAACCCCATGGCCTGCGTGGCCATCGGCGCCGGCAAGGCGCTGGAGAACTACGCCGTCATGCGCCGCAGCCTGCCGGAGACGTGATCGGGTGACCGGGTAACAGAAATTCAGCCACCCGCAACCTGATAACCGCGGATTCAGAGGAAATCACGGATCAGTCTTCAACTTGCCACCTGCAACTTGCAACTTTAACGGCCGCCCGGACGACGACCTCCAGGCGGCCGCTTCTTTTTGTCCATGTCTACCTATGCATTCCTGCGCCGGTCGCAGCCCGTACCGGCTGAATATCGCTCGGTTTTTCGCCACCTGTACTGGGACATCGCCTGGTATGGCGTGCTCAGCGGCAGCGCAATTGCGTTTCTGACCGTCTACGCGACGC
Source organism: uncultured Chloroflexia bacterium (assembly GCA_963707275.1). Taxonomy (GTDB): domain Bacteria; phylum Chloroflexota; class Anaerolineae; order JAAEKA01; family JAAEKA01; genus JACKBK01. The sequence continues at coordinate 64,439 of CAVPPH010000006.1, read as the reverse complement.
GCCTGGGCGCCAGCCCGTTCATGGTCGGTATGCTGACCGCCGGCCCGGCGGTGATCAACCTGATCTTCACGCTGCCGGCCGGCCGCTGGCTGGAAAGCCGGCCCATCGGCCCATCGGTCTTCTGGTCGGCGGTCTTCAACCGTTTTTTCTACCTGATCTGGGTGGTCATCCCGTGGCTGTTCCTGCCCCAGGGCCAGCTCTGGGCGTTCGTGCTGGTGACGCTGCTGATGACGATCCCCGGCACGGCGCTGTCGGTTGGTTTCAACGCGCTCTTTGCCGAGGCGGTGCCAACGGAATGGCGTGGCCACGTCACCGGCATCCGCAACGCGGTGCTGTCGGTGGCTTTCGTCGCCGCTACCCTGGTCTCTGGCCAGATCCTGGCGCGCGTCGCGTTCCCCCTCAACTACCAGATCGTCTTCGCGATCGGCCTGCTGGGCGCGGTGATGAGCAGCGTACACGTCTATTTCATCCGGCCCGCCGGCGGCCAGAGCGAAGATCCTGCCGGTTGGCGCAACCTGGGCGATCTGGCGTCGCCGGGACGGCTACGTGGCGCGGTCAGCGGTGTGCGCACCAGTGTCGGACTGCGCTTCCTCGTCAGCAAGGCGCAGGTGCGCAAGCTGCTGCGTTTCGAGATTTTCGAGAGGCCCGTTTGGCGCGGTTCTTTTCGGCCTGTTCGCCTTTCACCTCGCCCAGTATTTGGCGATTCCCCTGTTTCCCCTGGTATGGGTCAACGAGTTGGACTTTTCCGACGATTTGATCAGCTTCAGTCAGGCCCTGTTCTATGTGGCGGTGTTCGTGGGGTCTACCCAGCTCAGCCGGCTGGTCAAGCGCTTCGGCAATCAGCGTGTCACGGCGGCCGGTGTGCTGCTGCTCGCCCTGTACCCGGCGATCTCGGCGGTGATGCGCGGCCCCTTCCTCTTCATGGTGGTGTCGCTGGTGGGCGGCGCGGCATGGTCGTTGGTGGGCGGCGGCATCGCTAACTATATTCTCGACCGTACGCCACCTGACGACCGGCCCGCCCACCTGGCGTGGTACAACCTGGCGCTGAACGGGGCGATCTTGCTGGGCTCGCTGGGCGGGCCGCTGCTGGCTGAGGCGGTGGGTATCACCGCGGCGCTGTTCATCGCCGCCGGCGCGCGGGCGCTCTCAGGGGTCTACATCTGGCGACGGGGCTGAGAGGTAACCAGTAATCGGCAGTTGGTGAACAGTAGCCAGTCAGCCGATTACCAAACACTGATTCCCGGTTACCGTTCACCGATTACCGGCGAACGCCCGCCACCCGCGCCGGCACGCCGACAGCAATCGCGTTGGCCGGTACACTCTCCGTTACCACTGCGCCTGCGCCGATGACTGCACCGTCGCCGATGGTCACACCGTCCAGCACCGTGACACCCACTCCCAGCCACGCGCCGTCGCCGATGACGATGCCGCCCTTGCTGCGCAGCGGTTGAGCCGCAATATCCTCACCGGCTGCGAAGCTGTGGTCGTAGGGGTAAAACGAGCAGTTGGGCGCGATCTGCACGCGCGCGCCGATGCGGATCGGCCCGGCGAATGCGGTGAACTGGCAGCGCGGCTGGACGTGGGTGTCCTCGCCGATAGACAGGCTGCCGCCCGGACCGGTCTCGACGATGCAGTCGCGGTAGATGTGAACCCGCTGGGCCAGTGTCACCGCCCCGCCGCCGGGATGCTGGAAGATCGTCACCCGCTCGTCCACGAAGCAGCCGGTTGCCAGCGTGATGTCAGCGCCGTACACCGTGGCCGACGGCGCGACGTAACCGTTGCGCCCAAGGCGCGCCAGCGGCCGGCGCGCCTTGTAGGGCGGCTGTCCCAGCGCTGCCAGACGCATACAAGACCGTCCCCAACGGCTCAGGCTGCTGCGGTGCATCCAAAACACGCTCCAACGACTGGTCACATCTTCCTCCGGTAGGTTGCTACGGCCGCTGCGAACGCCTCACGCAGGCTGCTCTGCGGCAGACCCAGTTCCTCGATCGCACGGCTTGGATCTGCGGTCAGGCTCGACGGGCGTTTGCCACTGGTACGTGCGGCGGCAGGCGGTGCGGGCAGCCCTGACACCTCTGACAGCAGCGCGAGGAACGCCTCTTCGCTCAGATTGCCCGCGTGGTGGCCCAGAATGTAACGCTGGCCAGGCTGGCCCAGCTCGGCCGCCAGAATGTGTCCCGCGGCGATGTCCTGCACCGGGCAGAGGTTCATGCCGCCGGTCGGGTAATCGGGCCGCCGGCCGGCCGCGAAGTCCGCAAAACGCTGGCCCGTGGCGGTCGGCTTCGTGTCGCCCGCACCCACCGGCGCCGTCGGTTGCACCACCACTACATCCAGACCGCGACGGGTCCACAGCAGCGCCGCTGCCTCGCCCAGCCACTTGGAGCGCACGTATTCGCTTCCTGTGCGCCACAGATTGAACGGCGTGTTTTCGTCCGGCAGCGACCCGTCAGCCGGTCTCCCGACCACACCTATCGTGCTGGTATGCACGACGCGGCTCACGCCGGCAGCCGCGGCAGCCTGCAAGATGTTGCGCGTGCCGGTGACATTGACCGCGTGCATCTGGCGTGCATCCTCGGGCCGTGGACTATAGAACGCCGCCACATGGAATAGTATATCGCAGCCGGTCAGCCGGCCGCGCCACGGGTCCGGTTCGAGCAAATCGCCTGTCACCCACTCGACATCGACTGGCAGATCCTCGCGGCCGGCTGCTGCGCCGCTGCGGGTCAGCGCGCGCACCTGCACGCCGCGCAGCAGCAGTTGCCGCACCAGATGGCTGCCGACAAAGCCGTCGCCGCCGGTGACAAACGCGCAGTGCAACTCAGCCACCGACGGACCTCGGCGCGGGACGCAGCAGGCGGCGTGCGGTCTGCCGCCAGCGCGATGCTGGCGGATTGGCCGCCGCGACCAGCCGGGCTGCCGCTTCTGACCAGTCGCCATTGACGCCGTGCGGCAGGTCGATGCCGGGATACCAGGCATAGCGTTTGACGTGCAGCCGGGCAGGGCGCAACTGGCGCAAGAAATCCTCGGTGCGCGCCAGCGACTGCGGCGACTGGTCCGGCAGACCGACCATGACAAACACGCGGCAGGTGATGCCGATCTGCCGGCTGGCGTCGATAACCTCAGCGACATGGTCCAGATACACGCGGCCAGCAGCTTCGTCACGCACCCGCCCGATGGCTGCCAGTAGTTCCGGGTCGCCGCTTTCGATGCCGATTTTGACTGTGTCACAACCGGCCGCGTGCAGCGCGCTCAGGAGGTCGGCGTCGAAGTGTTCCGGCCGGCTCTCGCACTCCCAGGTCACAGGAAGCGCCAGCCGGCGCAGCTCCGAGCAGAGCGCCAGCACCCGGCTGCGGTCGCGCGCAAAAACCGGATCGCGAAACATGACCCGCCGGGCATGCTGGTCTTTGACCAGGAAGGCCATCTCGCGGGCAGTGTGCACGGGCGACTGGATGCGGTGTTCGAGGCCCTGCGCGGCGACGTACGGACAGAACCCGCAGCCGGCCGGACAGCCACGGCTGCTGAGGATCGTCAGAAAGGGATAGGGCGTCGCGGCGAAGATGTCCCAGGCTGGCACTGGCAATAAGTCCAGATCCGCTAGCAGGCCGGCCGGCCAATAAGCCTCCGGCGCCAGCTCGTAGGGATTGATGACCCGTCCCGGCTTCTCCTCGCCGGCCAGCAGACGGCGCGCCGCGGCCGGCAGGGCTAGCTCCGGCTCCCCCGCTACCATCAAGTCAGCCAGGTCACTGAAGACGTGATCCACCTGACGATAGCTAAGCGAAGGACCGACAGCCAGGACCTTGAGCAGCGGCTTGCGCCCGCGCAACTCGTTGAGGAAGGCGCGATCTGCCGCCAACGTGCCGTAGCTCACCGGCAACACCAGCAGATCGGCGGCCGGCAGCCGGTCCAGGGTTTGCGTCGCATCCAGTCCCAGCGCAACCGCATCCAGTCCGGCTACGCGCCAGCCCTGTCCGCGCATCACAGCGGCGCAAGTTGCCAGCAGATGCGGCGGGTAGGTGAAGCCGCCGGCTGTCTCAGCCAACACGCCCATGCCCGCGGAACCTTCGCGGTTCGCGGTGGTGCCGGGCAGGCCGGGTGGGTTAAGGAACAGAACGCTTGGGGACATGGATCAATGTGGCGGCGCAGGGAAGTCTGTGTCGGGACATCATTGGTTACCTGCCACGCATTATACGTCCACGGGCAAAACGGGCAAGCGATGGCAACAAAAAAGCGGCAGCTTATCGCTACCGCTTTCAGGCTCCTGCGCCTAGACTCGAACTAGGAACCAACCGGTTACACCTGACCTATCGTTTCCGAAAGGAGTGGACTATCTCATCATCCGCGAGGGATGCCGGGCGCTCTTGGGTGGGTTATTGCTTCGGCTGCTCACCACCTAGTCTCTGAACCTTCCCGTCGATACATTGGCCGATCGACGGGCTTGGCTGCGGATTACCGTGCGCACGTTGGTGCGTTTAGGCTTCCCGACAATTCACCCAGTTTTCATCTACTTGTTGCCAAGTAGCGCTGCAACATTTCACGTTTTCGCTACAGCCGGTTGCTCTGCCGATTGAGCTACGCAGGAATATTTTTGGTTGTTAACCACGCCCATTTTACTCTGAAGCCGGGCACTGTCAAGTTTAGGCCAAGTAATCGCGCAGCTTGTGGCTGCGGATGGGATGGCGCAGCTTGCGCAGCGCTTTGGCCTCGATCTGGCGGATGCGCTCACGGGTGACGCCGAAGTGCTGGCCGACCTCCTCCAGCGTGTGACTGGTGCCGTCGGCCAGGCCGAAGCGCATCTCCAGCACCTCACGCTCGCGCGGCGTTAACTGGGCCAGAATGTCATGCATCTGCTCGCGCAGCAACTGATGGTTGGCGGCGTCAGCCGGACCGGGCAGCGTGTCATCCTCGATGAAGTCGCCCAGCGAACTGTTCTCCTCCTGGCCGACCGGCATATCCAGCGACATCGGCTCCTGCGACACCCGGTGGATGCGCTGCACCTTGAGAGCCGCACGCTGCCAGCGGCGTTCCAGCTCCGGGTCCAGCGGCCGCTCGTTGTGGATCGCTTCCTCGATGGCGCGCTTGTCTTCCGGCGCCAGCAGGTCCATTTCCAGCGCCATTTCCTCCGGTGACGGGTCGCGGCCCAACTCCTGCGCCAGCCTCCGTTGGACGCGCGACAGGCGGTTGATGCTTTCAACCATGTGCACGGGGATGCGGATGGTGCGCGCCTGGTCAGCGATGGCGCGGCTGATGGCCTGGCGAATCCACCAGGTGGCGTAGGTGCTGAACTTGAAGCCCAGCTCGTGGTCGAACTTCTGCACCGCGCGCAGCAGGCCGATGTTGCCCTCTGAGATCAGATCGGAGAAGTTCATGCCACGGCCGATGTAGCGCTTGGCGACGCTGACCACCAGACGCAGGTTGGCGTTGGTGAGGCGCTGCTGGGCAGCCAGGCCATCGCGCACCTGAAATTCCAGATCGAACCGAGTGTCATCGTCGAGGTCCGGCTCCTCTGCCAGCCTGATCTCGGCATCTTTGCCCCAGTGAATACGCTGCGATAGCTCCACCTCTTCCTCGCCCGTCAACAGCGCAGTGCGCCCGATCTCGCGCAGATACATGCGCACTGGGTCGCTGGTGATGGCGGGGTCGGTGAACTCCTGAATGAACTCCTCAACCGGCCGGCTGGCCTCCGCTTCGACCTCGAGCTCAAACTCCTCGTCGCGCGGGATCGACGGCACGGGCGCGTCGGGGTCCTCCAACTCGTCCTGCTCTTCGTCGTCGTCGATATCCTCGTCGTCCAGCAACTCGACGACAGTGCCGTCGGGCAGGACGCGGGTAGAACGTTCCGGATCAGCCTGCACGATATCGTCGTCGCCGTCGTCTCCGTTCGGCATCAGGACTGATTCTAGTTCTTCCACAGTAACAAGGCGTTGTTTGGATTTGGTCATCCTTGGGTGCTCAATTATGGTAGACGGGTCCAATCTATTCAACGAGATGCTGGCGGTTTCTTATCGCCAGCAAGCTCACAAGCTGGGGGCCAGCTTGCGCCGGCCAGCGTAGGTGCGGACATTGAGCGTCTGCTCAAGGCTGCGGCGATGCTGGCTGAGTTCACCCTGCATCTGCCGGTAAGCCATGGCGTCATCCTGGTTGCCCTCGGACTCTGCGTCCTGAGTCAGGGCGGGCAGCGCGCGGGTGCGCGCTTCAAGGTTGTCGATGCGCAGCCGCAGCACCGTATCGACCAGATCCTTGAGAAGCTGTTGCTGCGAAAGCTCCGGCCAGCGCTGGCCATACGCGCGCAACTGCTCGATGTGCCGTGCAAAGTCAGGGTCGGAGTCGCCCGAGTCCTCTGCGTCGTCCAAATTGCCTGCCAGCAGGGCTGCACAAACGGCTCGCTCCTCTGACCGGCTGAAATCGTCCTCGTCCAGCGAGCCGACGCCCAGTTCCACCAGTTCCGATTGCAGGTGTGGGAAGATGCTCGACTGGTTCACCAGCAGCGCCAGCAGATGAACCGCGTGGCTGTTGCCCAGCGCCTTGGGCTTGCGGGCCGGCGTCCTGGACGGCGCTGACAGGTCCGGATCGGCCTCGAGGGGAGGCGGTGTGTCGATATCTGGCGGCAGTTGCTGCGTGACTGCCCGCTTGGGCGAGGCACGTCGCAGCAGTTCGCGCTCGATGGTGCGCTCGTCGGTCTGCACCAGCCGGGCAAGCTGCTGCGCATAGTGTGTCCGCTGGATTTCGTTGGAGACCTCCAGAATCAGCGGCGCCAGCTCATCTACCGCTGCTGACTTGCCCTGGGCTGTGCTCAGGTCTTCTGTCTGGCGAACGAGGTCGAAGTAGAAATCCACCACCGGCTGGGCTGCTTCCACCAGCGACCGCCAAAGTTCGGGGTCGCTGCGCACGACGTCGTCCGGGTCCTTGCCCTCCGGCAGGGTCATGATGCGCAGATCGGCCGCCAGCCGCGCTTCGAAGCGCAACATGCCGCGCGGATCCAGACTGGGTATCCACTCGCGGTCCAGCGACTCTCTTGCCTGAGAGATGCCGCGCAGGGTGGCTGCCTGACCGGCTGTGTCGGCATCCAGCGCCAGCACGATGGTATCGGTGTAGCGGCGCAACTGCTTGAGCTGCTGCTCCGTCAGTGCCGTACCCATGCTGGCGACGACGTTGCCTTCGCCAAACTGGTGGCAGGCCAGCACGTCCATATAGCCTTCGACGATGATCGCTTTGCCTTTGGCGCGGATGGCCTGACGGGCCGCATCCAGGCCAAACAGGATGCTCGACTTGTCGAACAGCGGCGTCTGTGACGTGTTGAGATACTTGGGTTGCTGGTCGCTGGTCAGCGAGCGCGCGCCGAAGCCGATGACCTGGCCGCGGATGTCGCGAATGGGCACCATGACCCGCTGGCGAAAGCGGTCGTAGTGTCTGACGCGTCCGGTATCTTCGTATTCGCGCTCAATGACCAGCCCGGCGGCCAGGATGTCGTCTAACTCGTAGCCTCGCTCGGGGGCCCGCAGATAACTCATGAGACCGTCCCAGGAGTCAGGCGCATAGCCCAGTTGGAATTTGTCGATGGTGGCGCTGTCCAGCCCGCGTTTGCCGAGATACTCGCGGGCACCTGCGCCGGCAGGGCTTTGCCCAAGCTGACTGTGAAAGTAGAGCGCTGCGGTCTGGTTGATCTCGCGCAGCTTGTCCAGGTATTGATCGCGCTCGGAGGTCTCCTGGTCGGGCGGCGCGAGGCTGATACCGGCCTTTGGCGCCAGAATCTCCAGCGCCTCGCGGAAGTCCAGGTTTTCGCGCTTCATCACAAACGCGAAAAGATCACCTCCGGTGCCGCACGCGCCGAAGCAGCGCCAGGTGCCGCTCTCCGGGAAAACAACGAACGATGGTGTTTTCTCCTGATGAAACGGGCACAGCGCCTTATAAACCCGGCCGGCCTTGCGAAGTGGCACGTAGGCGGAAACGACATCGACGATGTCGAGCCGGTCTTTGATCTCCTCGGCTATGCTCATGTGTTGCTGGGTGTGACCTTGGTCGATTGGGTGACGGCCGCCAAACGTGACGGTCGTGTTCTTCAACAGGGTGAATTATACGAACGCGCGGCAACGCTGTCAATTCGGCCCGTTTTCCCTTGACGTTGTCCTGCAGCCGTCTGTCCCGATCAGCCGTTGCGATCGTGGCTTGCCCGGCTGTCACGGGCAGCCGTCAGCCGCACGAATGTTTTCTCGAAGCGCATCATCAGAGTCAGGATCAGCAGCACAATGATGGTGGCCGAGAGCGCCAGCAGGCCCAGCCCGGCGCCGACCGCCATGCCGATAGCTGCCACAGTCCACAGCCCGGCCGCGGTGGTCAGGCCCTTGACCGCGTCCTGTGATCGCCACACCGTGCCAGCGCCCAGAAAGCCGATGCCGCTGACGATCTGGGCGGCCACCCGTCCTTTGTCGCCGATGCCCGGGAAGGCCTGCAGCGAGAGCATGGTGAAAAGCGCTGACCCGACGGCAACCAGCATGTTGGTGCGCAGGCCGGCAGGTCGGTGACCCGTCTCACGTTCCAGCCCGATCAGCCCGCCTAACACCGCAGCGATGATCAGGTTGATGGTCTGAATTCCCAGCGTGTCGCCGGAAAGATCGATGTGTAGCATGTTACACCTCCTGTGGTGCGAGTCGATGCGTTTGAATGGCAAACCCCGTGAAGCGTATGTCGACCGAATCGTAGCATCAGGCAGTGCTGGCTGTCAACTGGGCGGTAAATGACGGCTTGTCTCAACTTGGCGAACACCGCAGCGGTTTGGTATACTGGCGGACTATGACATCATCCGCCGCATCCGATGCAACTACGCGCTTTTCCAACCGTGTGGCCGATTATGTGCGCTTCCGGCCCAGCTACCCGCGGGCTGTGCTGGAGTTCCTGGCGCAAACCTGCGACCTGTCGCCGCGTTCAGTAGTCGCTGACGTCGGCTCCGGCACCGGGTTGCTCAGCCGGCTGTTTCTGGAGAACGGCAACCAAGTCTACGGTGTGGAGCCAAACGCTGAGATGCGGGCGGCGGCTGAGCAACTGCTGGCAGGCTATCCGAAATTCGCCAGTCTGCCAGCCCGCGCCGAGGTGACTGGTCTGCCCGACGCGAGCGTTGATTTCGTCGTCGCCGGCCAGGCGTTCCACTGGTTCGATCACGACCTGGCGCGGGCTGAATTCTTGCGTGTTCTGCGGCCGGGCGGCTGGATCGCGCTGGTCTGGAACGATCGCCAGATCGATACAACTCCCTTCCTGCGCGAGTACGAGCGCCTGTTGCGCGCCTATGCCACCGACTATGCAGCGGTCAACCACAAGGAGGTCGGCTTACCCGTGTTGCGGCGAGTCTTCGGCCCCGGCGTCGGGCGGGCGATCTTCGACAATCGGCAGCGGTTTGATCTGGACGGCGTGACGGGGCGGCTGATGTCTTCCTCCTACGCGCCGCCGCCGGGCCATCCCAACTACGAACCATTGATGACCGGCGTGCGCGCGGCGTTTGACCGCTACAATGAGAACGGTGTCGTCGAGTTCCTCTACACCACAGAGTTGTACTGGACCAGGTAGAGTTGCCAACTTTTCGGAAATGTTGGCAACTCTGCATCAATCAGCGCCACCTCCGAGCGAAAACGAAACCTATGGAAATCAAGATCGTTCGCAGCAACAATCGCATCAAGACGGTTCAGCGCGCGCGAGGTGGACGGCGTGTTCGTTGTGCAGGCGCCGGCGCGCATGAGCGACGCTGAGCTGGAACCGGTGGTGCAGAACCTGTTCCAGCGCTGGCAGCACCAGCAGGACAAGCAGGCGCTGGACGACAGCGACCTGGAACAACGCGCCCGCGAACTGAACCGCCAGTATTTCGGCGGCAAGCTGCGCTGGAAGTCGATCCGCTGGGTAAGCAACCAGAACAACACGCGCTTTGGAAGCTGCACGCCGAACCAGGGAACGATTCGCCTGTCGCATCGTCTGGCCAAGATGCCAGCGTTCGTTCTGGATTACGTGCTGGTCCATGAGCTGGCGCACCTGCTGGAGGCGAACCACGGCGCGGGCTTCTGGCGGCTGGTCAACCAATATCCGCGTACCGAGCGCGCGTGGGGCTATCTGATGGCGGTGGGAATGGAGACCCTGGAGGACTAAGCGTGAGCAACCAACAGATCGGAACGCTGGTGGTCCTGATGGGCGTGGCGCTGGTCGTGGTCGGTCTTGTCATTTGGGCCGACGGGCTGTCGTGGCTGGCCAGGCTGCCGGGAAACATCCGTATTCAGGGCGAGTCGATCACCGTTTTCATCCCGCTTGCGTCCATGATCGTCATTTCAGTATTGCTGACGTTCGTCTTGAACCTGCTGCTGCGGATCTTTCGTCGCTGACCTTCATCTGACCTGGGAAACTGCATAGGGGTGCTTTCTTCAGAAATTGCAACGAGGCCGGGCATATGCCCAGCCTCGTCTGGAGAAGGAGGTGTTCCTGGATTGTTTAGATCGATCCGCGTCCGCCACGGGCGCCCATTCCACCACCCCGGCTGCCACGCGTGTTCTGCTGCTGCATGCTGCCGTAGTTGTCACAGGTGCCGTCGCCATCAGCGTCGTCCCAATTCGGGCCGGTCCCGCTCTGTCCCGGGGTGCCGCTGCACGTGCCGTCACAGGTACCGTTGCCGTAGCCGTTTCCCTGAGCTTCCCAGGCTTCGGTCAGTTGGTCGCTGACCTGAGCGTTCATCTCTGCCAGCATTGTGTCGGCCTGGTCCTGGGTGATCCGGCCGGCCGCCACGGCGGCGTCCAGCGTGTCGATCCGGGGCTGCACGTAGGCATCGACGATGGCCTGCGCATCCACGTTGTACTCGGCGGCGACGTCGGCGATGGTGGCGCCGGCGGTCAGCTCAGCCGCCAGGTCGGTCTGCTCGATGCCGATCACTTCGGCGGCGACTGCCGTCAGCGAGCTGTCAGGACCGCCCCAGGCGCCGTGGGTCGCCAGGCCGTAGCCGGTTCCCACGCCGCCGCTGCCGTTGCCGTACTGGTTCGCCTGTCCGTAGACCGGTGTGCCAGCGTTGCTGCAGAACCATAGCTCTGGGCATTTCCGTACCCTTGGGTATTGGCATTGCCGGGGCCGTTGCCCTGGGCAAACGCTGCACCTGCGAAAACCGTTACTGCTGACATTGCCAGCGCCGATGCCGTCAGTCCTACACGCTTCCAATTAGTGTTCATCATGTTACCTTTCGTGTTTGCGTCCGGCTTTCTGCCGTGACGCCTTGTTGTTTGATCTCGTCCGCATCGCTGCAGGCGTTTTGCTTATCTACCTAGCAGTATAGCAGGCGAGTATGGAGAAGGTGTGGAAGGGTTGTGGGAAGCGCGTGGAAGGGGACGCTCGATAGGAGGCAATGAACATTCGCTGAAAAGAAAAAGGCCGGCACGCTGCCGGCCTTTCAGGTCAATTCTCGGGACTGCCAGTCTTTCCGAAAGACTGGCAGTCCTTGTTTCATCTAGCTGTTGCGTCGCTTGCTGGCGATGTATGCGCCGGCCAGCGCGAGACCGGTGGCCGCCGGCAGCGCCAGCATCGGCAGGGCATTGGCGGGCATGGCCACCGGGCTGCCGGAGAAGTCGCTCAACGACACCGCGGTCGGGATCACCGCCGCCTGGTAAGCGGCAAAGGCGTCGATGCGGCCATAGCCGAAGGTGTTGTTGGGAATCTGGGAGCCGGGAACGCCGCCGCATTCCTGGGTCGTGGTCAAGTCTAGCGCCGTCGCGTTGATGATGTTTTCAAGCTGATCCACGTTGCCGGCCCAGTCGGGGCGCACGGAGACCAGCAGCGCCACCAGTCCGGCCACGTGCGGCCCGGCCATGCTGGTGCCGCTCGAAGGTCGCGTAGCCGTTGCCGGGAATAGCTGGAGCGAACGCTGGAGCCGGGGGCCGAGATGTCGGGCTTGAGGCGGTTGCTGCCGTCCACCGTCACCGGGCCGCGGCTGCTGAAGCTGGAGATGGCGTCGGTGCTGGTGGTGGAGCCGACGGTGAAGGATGCGTCGTAGATGGCCGACGGCGTGTTGACGGTGCTGCACGCCGAGCCGCTGTTGCCGGCGCTGTGGGCGGTCAGGATGCCGGCCGCGCGCACGTTCTCGACCACGGTCAGCAGCACGTTGGGGTCGGTGCAGCCCTCGCTGGCCGGGCAACTCCAGGAGTTGTTGATCACGTCGGGCGCCATGGCCGGGTTCGGGTTGGCGCCGTTCAGGTCGGTCGGGGCGATGAACCACTGGTAGCACTCGCTGTAGGTGGTCGGCGTGCCGTTGCCCTGATCCATGTTGCGGCAGCCGATCCAGCGCGCGCCGGGCGCCATGCCGATCTGGTTGCCGCCGCCGTCGTCGCCGACCATGGTGCCCATGGTGTGGGTGCCGTGGCCGTTGTCGTCGCAGGGGGCGGGCGAGTTCAGGCCGCAGACGCCGCCGCCCGCTGTGGATGGCGTCGTGCCAGTTGTAGTTGTGGTCGGCGCTGACGCCGTTCCAGCCGCGGTACTGGTTCTTCGAGGGCCGGGTGGTCCCAGTCGTAGCCGGTGTCCTGGCCGCCGATGACCGCGCCCTGGCCGGTGAAGCCGGCCGCCCAGACCTGCGGTGCGTTGACCTTGCTGATGTTCCACTCGATCACGTCCGGGCTGTCAGGCGCGTTGAAGATTTCCTCCACCGGGTCTTCCATGTGCACGGTTGGGTTGGCGTAGATATGGGCCACGTCAGGCCGGCGCGCCATGGTTTCGACGGCATCCTGCCCGCCACGCACCCAGATCATGTTGGCGACCCAGTATGAGCGGTACTCAGCGCCGCTGGCGTTCAGGGCATCGAGCACTGGCCCTTGCGTTTCGGCCGCCTTGCGGCTCAGCGTTTCGTAGACATATGTGCCCTTCTCCAGCTTGGTGGACAGGGCGTCGGCGGCGCTCACGTCAGCCTGATCGGCCAGGAAGACCAGGAATTCGGTCTGGCCCTCGGCGCGGGCTGTGTTCAACACCCAGGGATCGACCTTGCTTTGCCAGTCGGCGACGGGAGCTGCCGGGGCAGCCATGGTGATGGCGCTGCTGATCAGGGTCAGCAGGACGACGAGAGCGATCAACGGAAGTGTCTTGCGTTTCATGGGGTCTCCTCGAACAACGAAAAAGGGTTGAAAACGACCGGTCTTCCGGTCGCTGGCTGCCTTGCCCTCCGGGCCTTGCCAGGCGCTGGGCGGGGGGACGGGCCTGGCAAGGCGGCATTGTACACTGGCAGGTGTCTGTGGGCAAACTGCGAAGGACTGTTAGTCGCTTGCGTCGCCGCGGCGCAAGAAAGAAATTCGACTTTTTCGGCAAAGTCGAACTTCTCTTTACAGCCCATCCCTTGGCGCTATAACCTGCTCAAGCCGCGAGCACCATCACCTCCCCGCCCTCCACTGCCCACAACGTCGCTGCAAAGCGTTCGATGAAGTAGCGGTCGTGGACTACGGCCAGCACGGTTCCCTCGAAGCGTGCCATGGCGCGCTCGAAGCTCTCGCGTGACGGGATGTCCAGGTGGTTGATGGGCTCGTCCAGCAGCAGAAAGTTGCAGCCACGCACGGCCAGCAATGCCAGCGCCAGCCGGCTGCGCTCGCCGTAGCTCAACCTCCCCACCGGCGTGAACACGGCGTCGCCGGCGAACAGGAAGTAGTGCAGGAAGCTGCGCGCCTCGGTCTCGTTGAGCGGCGCGGCCTCGCGGATCAGTGCCAGCGGCGTCGCCAGCGGATCCAGCGTCTCCTGCTCCTGCGCCATATAGCCCAGCCGCACGCCCCGTCCCAGCCGCACCTCGCCTGCCCACGGCCCAAGGTCGCCGGTGATGCAGCGCAGCAGCGTCGTCTTGCCGCTGCCGTTGGAGCCGATCAACGCCACCCGGTCGCCGTAGCTCAGGTGCAGATCGACGTCGTGCAGCACCGTCCGCTCGCCGTAGCCTACGGTCAGGTCGCTGACCGTCAGCACGTCCTGGCCGCTGCGCGGCGTGTCGGGGAACTCCAGCTTCATCTTCCACGTCTGGCCCGGCTTGTCCACCATCTCCTCGCTCTCGATCATCCGCTCCAGCCGCCGCTGCTGGATGACGGCGCGGTGGGCCAGCTCGCGCGCGATGCGCCGGTAGTGGAAGTGGATGGTCTCGTTCTCGATGTTCTTGGCCTTGCCGGCCAGCTTGCGGATCGAGGCGGTCAACTGGGCGACCCGCTCCTGCTGTTCTTTGTAGGTCGCCCACTGCTTGTCCAGCTCGCGGTCCAGCGTCATGGCGTAGTCGCTGTAGTTGCCGGGGAACTCGCGCAGCGTATGCGTCACGTCGTCCAGCGCCAGGACGCTGGTGACGGTGCGGTCGAGGAAGGCGCGGTCGTGGGAGACGATGAGGATCGCCCCGTCGTAGCCCGCCAGATACTCCTCCAGCCACGCCAGCGCGCTGATGTCCAGGTGGTTGGTCGGCTCGTCCAGCACCAGCAGGTCGGGCTGGGCCAGCAGCAGGCGCGCCAGCCCCAGCCGCGTCTTCTGGCCGCCGCTGAGGGCGTGGATGGGGCGACTCTGGTCCACGTCGTCCAGGCCGAGGCCGGCCAGCACTGCGTCAGCATCGGCGTGCAGGCTGGACCCGCCCAGCGCGTCGAACTCGGCCAACGCGCGATCGTAGGCGTCCAGCGCCTCCTGCAGCTCGCCATTGGCGGCGGCCGCGATTCCCTCGGCAAGTTGCTCGAGGCGCGTTTCCAGCGATACGCGCTCGCCCTGCGCTGCAGTCAGCACGTCGGCCACGGTTGCGTCGACGGGCAGGTCCAGCGCCTGCGGCAGGTAACCCAAGCGCAGCGAGGCCGGCGCGAGCTGCACGCGCCCCTGGTCGGGCTGCATCTCGCCGGCGATGATCTTAAGCAGGGTTGATTTGCCACAGCCGTTGGGGCCGACCAGCCCGGCCCGCTGGCCGCGGTTGAGGTTGAAACTGATCTGGTTCAGGACGTTGACATCGCCGAACCATTTGCTGATATTACGTACTTGAAGCATAGGTACCTCGGAGGGTAATAAAAATACGCCGCAGGCAGCGCGCCTACGGCGTATATGATGACAAGGTTCACTTAGCTGGAACAGTCACAGCAGGCGCGTGGTCCCTGCCACGGTCCTGCCGGCCAATGCATAGCCAGCCAGGTGGTTTCCCACGCGGGAAGCAGGGTGAGACCTTAAGCTGCTGTGTTCAGTATCATTCGAGTGTACCTCCAGAGGTTGCACGCAAAGTATGCCACAGGCGGGCGGGGCGGGCAAATTGGGGACTGGGGGCTGGGGAGCGGGTGCGTTGCTAGTGCGGGAATACTGCGCTATAATTGCGGCGTTCCATGGTCAGTGAAAAGTGAAAGGAGCAGCGCGATGGGCGAGCGGATGATGACGTTGCAGCCGGACGGCAAGCAGGGTGTCAACATCGACAGAGCAAAATACGATGCGATCAGGCAGGCGATTCTGGACAGCTTGGCGGAGGAGCGCGCGATATCATTCAGCCGTCTACACGAGGCAGTTTCGGCGCGTCTCTCCGAACCATTTGATGGCTCCATCGGCTGGTACACCACCACCGTCAAGCTGGATCTGGAAGCGCGCGGTGAGATCGAGCGCGTGTATGGCAAGTCGCCGCAGGTCGTAAGGTTGGTGCAAAGGTGACTGTCACTTTCCGAAGTGACAGTCACTTAGACGGGACAACCCGTGTCGTTCTCCTCGGCACGGGCACACCGAACGCCGATCCTGCGCGCAGCGGGCCGGCTTTGGCTGTGGTGGTAAACGACCACGCGTATCTGGTCGATTTCGGGCCGGGCGTGGTGCGGCGCGCGGCAGCGGCGGCTGAACGCGGCATCGACGCGCTGGCGCCGGAGCGGATCGCAGTCGCGTTTCTGACGCATCTGCACTCCGACCACACCGCCGGCTACCCCGACCTGATCCTGACCCCCTGGGTGCTGGGACGGTCTGCGCCGCTGCGTGTCTATGGTCCGCCTGGTTTGCAGGCGATGACCGGGCACATTCTGGCGGCCTATGAAGCCGACATCCGCGAGCGCATCGAAGGATTGGAACCGGCGAACCCAATTGGCTGGCAGGTCGAGGCGCACGAAATCGAGGCGGGGTTTGTCTATCAGGATGACAACGTACGTGTCGAGGCATTGCCGGCCAGTCACGGCTCCTGGCCGGCGTTCAGCTTTCGCTTCACGACCGCGGATCGCACCGTCGTCATCTCCGGTGACACCGCGCCGCACGACCAGATGCTGCGCTACTACGTGGGATGCGACTTGCTGGTGCACGAGGTATATTCGACGGCTGGATTCGCCCGCCGGCCGGCCAACTGGCAGCGCTATCATTCCGCCGTACACACGTCGACCCATGATCTGGCACGTGTTGCGACAGCCGTGCGGCCCGGCCTGCTGGTACTCTACCACCAGCTATTCTGGGGCGAGACGCCGGTCAACCTGTTGACCGAGATTGCTCAGATCTACGACGGGCCAGTCGTTTCAGCCAACGACCTCGATGTGTTTTGAGGCTGGCTACTGCCATGAACAGCAACCAACTGCCCTCTCCTACCGTCGCCGATGTGCAGCGCATTGCCGCTCTGGGTGATCCTGTGGTGCGCAACTTGCAGATCACCCAGTGTTACCACGAGCTGTCGCAGGCCATGGCGCAGTTGACCGGGTCAGGCGCCAACTGGTGTACGGTCGCGACCTGGGCGTCCAAGCAGGCTGGCCAATCGATCCGCAAGGAAGACTTGCAGCGCGCTCTTGAGCGTCTGTTGCGCCGGTCGCAGGACGCTACCGCAGCTGCGCAGACCATGGCCGCGCAGGGCGCAGCCATCAGCGGCGACGAGACCCGCAGTCTGGCCGGCGCAGTGGACGCGTTGCGCGACGCGCTCAGCCCAGCCGCGGCCTTCGAACGTACCAGCCAGGCAGTTGCGCGCGGCAATCGCAAGGTCTTCGAGGAGATCGGTCTGGCGTTCGCCCGTTTCCTGGCGTTGTATGCAGCCGGACAGCCGCGTGACGAAGAACTGGCGCACTTCTACGCGGGTCTGCAACTCGGTGATCCACCCGACGGCCAGCGCTATCTGCGCCAGGCGTTCGCGCGTTACGTGCAGGCGATGGCCGCTGACGACGACAAGGCGCGCGCTGAGCTGCTGCTGCTCGCAAATCTGGAGATCGGCTTCCATGAGCAGACGCGTTTGCAGCCAGAGATTCGGGAGGCAATGGATGCGCCGGTATACAGCTCGGCCGCGCTGCGCCGCCGGTTGTTGGAGGAGCTATTCCCTGACCCCGGAGCGAGAGTCAAGCTGCTGGCTGTGAAACTGGCCGGGCAGGCTGACCCGCTGTTCGAAGCCAGGGACCGGTTGACAGAAGAGGCGCAGCGGCTGGGACGTGAGGTGGTCACCGAGTACATGATGACCCTGCGGCTGGCTGCCGCTGGAGAACTGCAGCTGGGGCGCGAGTTACCGGTCGGGTTTCCGGCGCTGCTGCAACAGATCACCAATCTGGATCTGCGGGCGCTGCTGCAGCAGGTCGAGCCGGCAGCGGATGGCGACCGACAAGCGGGCGTCGCGGACTGGAGCCGCCTGCCGGAGCGGATGCATTTCATCGCCGACCTGTTCCGGACGTATCACCTGGAGGCCAGCTTGTTCGATCCACCGTTCACGTCTGACGAGGAGATTGTGATCAAGGAGGGGCGTCGACCGGACAGCATGTAGACGATCTTGTCAGCCCACCGGTTGAAACCGGCGTCTGGCAAGGGGAAGCATGCTGAAGCAAGCTGGCGAAACATGCGCCGTATGGGTATGGCGCGTCCTGAACCTGCTTGAGCAGGCTTTGCGCCATCAGCCTGTGGTTTCAACCATAGGCGGCCCACCAACGCAAAACGCCGCCTGATCGATCTTTGGGGCATCGATCAGGTGGCGTTTTGTCAGTGGCGTCAGTGCGTTACAGCGGCCAGTCGCGCAGCATTCGCTCGGTCTCCTCGGAGTGACCGCTCTCGTCGCGCACCATGTCCTCAAGCTGAACCATCATACCTTTGTCACCGTACTCTTCAGCCTCTTTGGCCCGCTGAGAGTAGTCCTTGGTCGCCTGTCGTTCGGCGGCCAGGATCGCCTGAAGCATCTCGCGGTTGTTGCTGGCCGCTGGCACGGACCGCGCCACCGTAGTTGGCTCGCCGCCCAGCGCCACGATCTTGTTGGCCAGATACTGCGCGTGCAGTTGCTCGTCGGCCACTTCGGTCAGGAAGAACTGCGCCAGCTGCGGCCGGTAGGGGCCGGTGGCCTTGGCGGCGTAGGTGATGTACTGGATGATCGCGCCGAGCTCGCCGGCGAGGTCATCGTTCAGGTGGTCGATCATCGTTTGCTTGTCCATGAGAATTCCCTTTCTTATGGGGTAACGTTAGCTGGTTTTTCCATCCACAAACACCGGCAGGTTGCCCAGCGCGATGACATGTGACCAGTCACCGTTGCCTTCGGTGAAGACAGCCGCGACTTTGGCGACTCTGGCATCTGCCCGTTCGACGATGTCTTGCATGCCTTCCAGTGTGCTGCCAGTGCTTACCACATCGTCGATCAAGATCACATTCTTGCCGATGATCAGCCGATGGTCTTTTTCGTCCAGGAAGAGGGTCTGCGGCCGGCCGGTGGTGATGGAGACCGTCTCGCTGCGGATCACGTCACCCATGTAGCTCTTGTAGCTTTTGCGCAGGACGACGTAGGGCAGGCCCATCAGCGCGCTCATCTCGTAGATCAGCGGGATGCTCTTCGCTTCGGCGGTGACCAGCACATCGGCGTGGACGTCGCGTAGTTGCTCGGCCAGCGCGGCCGCGGCTGCCTTGACGACGTAGGTGTCGCCCAGCATGTTGAAAATCGCGATGCGCACGCCGGGCGCAACCTCGAACAGGGGAAAGTGGCGGGTCAGGCCAGCTACTTCGACAGTATGTGTTTCACGGTGATGCATGGTTGGTTACTTTGTGAAATGGGGTAGGTGGGCGAATTGATGGAAGGTCACGGTTTCAAGTATACACAAGTTTGGCGTGTGGACAACTGAAAGCAGCCCCAAACAACACGACAACGCGAGATGTTTGAAGGTTTTTTTCCGCGTATGCGTTTAGATGTATACAAGGTTCGACCATGAAAAGTCCCGAACAACTTCTTCAACAGAGAACATACAGCCAGGAGGATCTGGCTGTATCGTTGCTGGACACGTACTTTGCGACGGTTCATCATGTCGCCTATTCAATTCTGCGCAATGTTGAAGAAGCTGATGACATCGCCCAGGAGACTTTCATCAAGGCTCTGCACACGATCCACCAATATCGCCCAGGCACCAACCTGAAGTCGTGGTTGTCCACCATTGCAGTCAACCTGTGCCGCGACCGGTTACGCAGACGCCAGGCGCGTCAAAGATGGCACAACGCGTGGCACTGGCTTGAGGACCGCCGTCCGCCGCATCCATCGCCGGAAGTTCAGACCATTCGAAGTGAGATGGGCGATGAGTTGTGGCGAGCCGTAGACCAGTTGGGTGAGAAGCATAGCGTACCAATTATTCTGCGCTATGTCCACGGCATGAAGGCTACAGAGATCGCAGAGATCATGGGCATCAGTGAAGGTACTGTCTATTCCCGTCTGCATTATGCCTGTCGCAAGCTGGGGCACCAACTCACCATTGGCGAGGCGCAGTCGGGTATGTTTGGAGTAGAATCATGACATCGGTTTCCCATCGTGAGGCAAGGCGGTTGATTCAGCAGGCAAGTCTTGGAGAGGAAGACGCCAAGCACCTTGCCAACCATTTGCGGGACTGCGAAGAGTGCAGCAGCTACGCCCGCACCGATCAGTTCTTGCGCCGTCGTCTGAACCTGTCGCCTGTGCGAACCTCTGCTCCCCCTCCGATACGTCGAGCGGTCCTTGCTCACGCACAAGGCGGGCGACATCACAATGGCACGCAAAGCTTTGCTGGATCGCTGGCATTTCTTGTCATCCTGACGCTAATCGGTGTCAGCACACTGTATACCTTCATTGTTACGGCTCCGGGCAACCAACCGGCCACAGAGCCGCTACCGGCACAGTTGGCGTCGCCGCTGCAAACAATGGTGGCAATCCTTGCGCCGCCAGCCGCGCCAGCACCGGAGCCTCGTCCGACGCCGCGGCCGGTGCCAGAATCGCCTTCTGGTCGAATTATCGTCGACGTCCCGGCGCCGTCGCTTGCCAATAGTATCATCGGTGAGCCAGCCATGCAGCCCGTTGCAGTCATTTTGCCGCCTTCATATGCAACATCGGATCGTAGATATCCGGTCGCATATTATTTCGCTTCGGGTGATCAAACGCCGGACCGGACCGACGAAGACGATCTGATCGAACTCATTGCGGACAAATTGACCGGCCAGGGCGCCATGCAGGAGATGATCATTGTGGTGCCCGGAATTCGTACTGTGCTCGGGACAGAGGCGATCATAGCGAACTCTCCAATTACGGGTAACTGGGAGGACTATATGGTCGAAGACCTGGTGCCCTTCATCGATCAGAATTTCCGCACGTTGCCGCAGGCAGCTTCCCGTGGATTGGCGGGAGGGGCGCAGGTGGGCGGGCTAAACGTGCTGAATCTGGCGCTTCACCATGCCGATGTCTTCAGCGTCGTGCATTCACAGCAGCCGTGGTTGATGGCGCCGGACAAAGTCGCTGAGGACCTCACGCTGCAACCGGCCATTCGGCAACGGGCATCAAATGCAATAAGCCGACGCGGCTGCAATTAACGCTTCCAGGGATTCTTCAGGATATCCGAAGCGCTCGAAATCCGACGGAAAGCGCCGCTGGCCTTGCTGGATCAGGCCGCGTACGTTGGTGCTGGTGACCGGCAGGCGCAGCAGCGGCACGCGTTCCACGATCTCCAGCGCTGCCAGCACCGGCCCGGCAGGCACCGGCAGCAGCACCGTCCGCCGCCCGGCCTGGTGGTTGATGGTCTCGACCATTTCACGCAGCGTCACCGGCTCCGGCTGTACGAAGTTCAAGGCCGCGCCGCGCTGTCCTGCTCCGTCACTGGTGATTGTGTCGCGAAGGGCCGTGCACAACGTCTCGATGCCGGCCACGTAAAGCAACTGGCGGCCGCCGTCCAGCATCGGCACCACCGGCGTACGTGTCGCTGAGTTGCGAATGCGCGGCATACATCCCGCCGTCGCCGACGACCACACCCAGCCGAAATACCACCTCACCCGCGTCCACGAAGCGTTCTTGTAGTGTCCACTTGGCGCGACCGTAGTCCGACAACGCGTTCTCCTCCGCCGACAGTGTGCTGAGGAAGATCTGCAACCTGACGCCCACGGCGCGCGCCTCGTCCAACCAACGTGTTGTGCCGTCCACGTTGACACGATAGGCGTCCTCGCCATCGGCCAGCGCGGTGTGTACCACCGTGTCGACCCGCTCGGATGCCAGCGTGGGCAGCAGTGTATCGCCCAGAACTGCCTGAAAGACGCGCCCAGTACGTTGGATCGGCTGTGCCGCTGTGTGACGCGCCCAGCACGCGCATCCCCGCGGCTGCCAGCGTCTGCGCCAGATGCCGGGCGATGAACCCGCCCGCGCCGGTGATCAGGACAGTGGTCATAGACGTGAACACCCTCTCAACGCAAAGGCGCGAAGACGCAAAGCTGGTTCATCAGAAATCTTTGCGCCTCTGCATCTTGGCGTTAACTCGCAGCCGTGGCCGCAATACGCATCGCGTTGGCCATCATGCCGAACGACATGTTTTTGGCCGGCAGGGTCGGGAAGCTGGCCGAGTCGGCGATGAAGACGCGGCGCGTGCCGTGCAACCGACCGTCCGGGCCACACTGCCAGGCTGCCGGCTGGGCGCGCATCGGCAGCGGGCCGGCATAGTGAATGGCGTGACCGGTAGGCGGCTGCTGGATCAACGACGCGTGCGTCCACAGCCCCAGCGAGCGCAGCGCCGCCAGCAACGGCGCGAGCGCAACCCGGTCCAGGTTGTGTGGCGGCGCGACTATGCGCAGACGCCCGTCTGTGGATAGTGACAACTCGGCCGGCGGCTGGGCCGACCCCGGATAGTAGAGTTGCAGCATCATCATGGCTGGCAGCAGCGTCCGCATGGCTGCCAGGTTGCCGCGCGCGGACAGCGGGAAACGCCCGAAGAATTCCGACCGCATCGGCGCGGTCAATTCGATCAAGCTGCCTTGCACCGGCATCGAACTGGCCGCTGATTGCCAGACGAGGTTCAACTGTACCAGTCCGAACGCGTGCGTGTCCAGCCGTTTGCCCACGGAACGCGGCAGGATCAGCGGAATCTGCAGGATCGGATTTTCCAGCAGCGGCAGGCGGGTGGAAAAGTCGTTGCGGCTCTGCAGCGCGATGCGGGCCGTGTTGATCGCGCCGGCTGCCAGCAGCAGCGTCCTGCCGCTGAACTGGAACGGCTCCTGGTTTTCGATGCCGGTCGCATGCACCGTCAGCGTGCCTGCCGTTTCCTGCCACGAATGCACCAGCACGCCGGGCTTGTAATCGATCTGGCCGCGGCTGATGAGCTTCTGCAAGGTGACAGCCGGGGTGTAGATGTATGGCTGCGCCTGCCAGAACTCCAGGTTGCTGTAGTCGCAGGCGGGGCGGCCATCATGAGGTCTGGACAGCGCCGCCACCCGTGGAAAACCGAGATGCAGCCCTGAAAGCTGCATCTGGTCGCGCTTCTTGAGATAGTTTGCATACGCCAGCCGCGCGTTGTGCGACAGGGTCAGCGGGGGCAGCAGGCCGGCCGGGTCGCCAAAAAAGCGCGTCAGGTCGTCATCCTGGCCGCTGATGCCAATCTCGCGGGTCAACAGGTCGAAATAGGGCTGCAACTCTGACAGCGCAACCGGGAAGTCGGCCAGATCGCTGCCTGTCCAGCGATACAGCCCCGCGCCCCAGGCATTGCCCAGCCCGCCGGCCGCGAAGCTCTGCACCGCACGGAAGTGTGTTTGCTCCAGCGGGGCCAGCTCGTCGGCGTGGCGGGTGACGAAGGCCATGTTGGGCGCATTGAGCTTGGCGACGCCCGGTTCAGCTCGCAGCGCGCTCGCCAGTCCGCCCAGCTCGGGGCCGATGTGCAGATCGAAGCTGTCGTGGTGGCGGCGATAGTCGTACAGATTGCCATCCACCGGCGGCAGGCCAGTTTCGTTGGTGTAGCCCGCGTCCAGCAGCAGCGGTCTGATGCCGCGGCGCACCAGTTCCAGTGCGGCGGCGACGCCGGCCGCGCCCGACCCGACGACGATGAACTCAGCCATGACGCACCCTACGTAAAAGCCATAGCCCGCGCGCCAACTTGACCGCGGTCAACATCCCGGCCCGGGCCAGCGCTGCCATGCCAGCGACAAGACTGGAACGGCGGTTGACGTAGAATTGCTGGTGGTCGGGCAGCGTCTCCGCGAGGTAGCTCATGGCGGTAAACTTGCGCGTCAGCAGCGGCAGCCGACCGGTAAGACGCCCCGCCAACTCGGCTGCTTCCAGATCCGCGTGCCGCGCCAGCAATTGCTGGATGAACGCAACGTCGTTTGGCGCGGCTGACTGGTCCAACTCACGAGCCGCCTGCGCATATCTCTGCGTCAACAGGCCGGGACTTTCCCCGCGAAACAGTGCCCAATAAATGGCCTGCGCTTCGCTGGCATAGCTCTGGCCAGCATTCGGGTTAGCTTGCTTCAGCATGCTTTTTCCGTATCAGCCGCCGAATTCATTCGGCGGCGCTGGTCGCGGACACGACCGGCCGCCGCGCAGCTTGCCCCAGCGCCGCGCCCAGTTTCGCCACGGCCTCAGCCGGTTCCTCACTGCTGCCGGCCAGCTTGACCAGCGCGCTGCCGACGATCACGCCGTCCGCGATGCGGGCCACCGCGGCTGACACCTCCGGCGTGCCAATGCCGAAACCGACCGCCACGTAAGGCCGCTCGCCGGCTGGCCGCCGGTCGGCGATTCGCCGCACGCGCTGGACGAAATCGCTGAGGTCCGCGGGCAGTGATGTGCGTGCCCCCGTGACTCCCGCGACGCTGACGAGATAAACGAAACCCTGACTGCGCAGCACCCCTAACTCAATGCGCTCGGCGGTGCTGGTCGGCGCCAGCAGGTAGATCGGTGCGATGCCGAAGCGCGTACAGAGCGCCGCCATCTCCTCCGCTTCCGGCTCGTCCGGCGGCAGATCGGGCACGATCAGCCCATCGACGCCCGCTTCAGCCGCCTCGCGCAGGAACCGTTCTGCGCCGTAGGCCAGGATTGGGTTGATGTAACCCATCAGGCAGAAGGGTGGGTCAGGTAGTTGGTGGCGCAGGTCGCTCACCATCGCCAGACACTGTGCGACAGTAACGCCGTTGTCCAGCGCTCGCTGGCCGGCCGCCTGGATCGTCGGCCCGTCGGCCAGCGGGTCGGAGAATGGCAAGCCCAGCTCGAACAGGTCGGCGCCCGCACCGGCCAGCGCGGTGATCACTTCGGGCGATGCTTCCAGCGATGGATGGCCCAGCATCTGGTAAGGCATGAAAGCCGCTCGCCCTTGCTGGTGCGCACGGGCAAAAGCGGCGCGGATACGGTCTGGTCCGGTTGTTGTCACGTGGTGGTCCTCGGTGTTTGCGGAAACTGCTTAACTCATTCACTGAGCAGTTCGCATTCTAATTTGAAAATGGTATTTCACAGTCATCGCGAGCCGTCTGCGGCGAAGCAATCTCTCTGCTCAGCCGGAGAGACTGCTTCGGCGGCCGCCGCCTCGCAGTGACATTTCCATCCCTGGTTGCGCGAACCGCGTATGGCCGTCTGCGATGCGAACATAGCGGCCAACGGTCGCGCAACGGCGCATCTGAGGATGCGCGCTCCGCGATGACACATGGCGCTGCAGCCGAGTCATTATACGGGAGGGGCCCGCTGCTGGTCAAACGACTGCCGTTTCGTTGACGCTTTCGGTGAGTGCGGCTATAATGTGAACATCAGAACAATGCTGGAAACATGCCTTCCGGCGTGCTTTTCTGAACCGTTCCACCCCCGCAAGGCTGGTTTTCACGAATCGAGGTTCCACCATGGAAAAACCCTGGTTAGCACATTATGAGGACGGCGTGCCCGCGCATCTCGACTACCCCGCGATTGCACTGCATGAGATGCTGGATGAAGCCGCTGCCCGCTACGGCTCGCAGACAGCGGTCAAGATGATTCTGCGCTACCTGCCCGGCGGGCTAATTGTCGGCATGGAGATGACCTACGCCGAGCTCAACGACAAGGTTGACCGGCTGGCGACCGCGCTGTGGGAACTGGGCGTGCGCAAGGGCGACCGGGTGGCTGTCCAGCTTCCTAACTCGCCGCACTCGCTGATCTGTTTCTACGCCGCGCTGAAGATCGGCGCGATCGTTGTCAACACCAACCCGATCTACACGCCGCGCGAGGTGCAGCATCAGCTCAGCGATTCGGGCGCGGAGACCATGATCCTGCTCAACAGCTTCTATCCGAAGTTGCAGGAGATCCAGGCCAGGACCGCCGTCAAACGGGTGATTATCTGCCGCATCAACGACTTCACCGGGTTTCCATTCAGCCGGCTGGTGCAGCGAACGCAGGCCAAGGAGGGCCAGTGGGTCGATGTGACCGAAGGCAACGGCGTCTGGCAGCTCACCACCCTGCTGGCCAAGTATCCGCCAACGCCGCCCGCGGTGGCAGTGCAGCCTGACGACATCGCGCTTTTCCAATACACCGGTGGCACTACCGGCGTGCCCAAGGCGGCCATGCTCAGCCATCACAACCTGGTCGCCAACGTGATCCAATGCGCCAACTGGCTGACCGATCTGGAGCCGGGCATCGAGGTGCTGATGGGCGCGATCCCCTTCTTCCACGTCTTCGGTATGACGGTCGGCATGGCGCTGTGCGTCTACTGCGGTGGCAAGCTGATCGTTGTCCCCAACCCGCGCCCGATCGACAACGTCATGAACCAGATCCAGCGTGAGAAGGCGACGATCTTCCCCGGCGTCCCGACCATGTACATCGGCATCAACAGCCACCCCGATGTCGCCAAGTACGACTTGACCAGCGTCAAGGCGTGCATCAGCGGCGCGGCGCCGCTGCCTATGGACGTGCAGGAGAAGTTTGGCCAGATAACCGGCGGGCGGCTGGTGGAAGGTTATGGTCTGACCGAAGCGGCGCCTGTGACGCACTGCAACCCGGTCTACGGGCGGCGCAAGGCCGGTTCCATCGGTGTGCCACTGCCCGATGTCGAGGCCAAACTCGTGTCGCTCGAACCGGGCGAGGATGGCAAGCTGCAGGACGTGGCCCCGGGTGAAGAGGGTGAGCTGGCGCTGCGCGGCCCGCAGGTGATGATGGGTTACTGGAACCAACCCGACGAGACGGCCAACGTCAAGGACGACGAGGGCTGGCTCTACACCGGCGACATCGCCAAGATGGATGAGGACGGCTACTTCTACATCGTCGATCGCAAGAAGGACCTGATCATCGCCGGCGGCTACAACATCGTGCCCCGGGAGGTGGAGGAGGTGCTGTTCATGCATCCCAAGGTGCTGGAGGCCATGGTGGCCGGCATTCCCCATCCCGTGCGTGGCGAAACGGTCAAAGCCTACGTGGTGTTGAAGCCGGGCGAGACTGCGACCGCCGATGATCTGATCGCCTTCTGCCGCGAAAACCTGGCGCCCTACAAGGTGCCCAGGGAAGTTGAGTTTCGAAGTGAGTTGCCCAAGAGCATGGTGGGCAAATACATCCGCCGCATTCTGGTTGAAGAGGAACTGCGCAAGGCGGGCGGCGGGTAGTAATCGGAAATCAGCAGGTATCAGGTGATAGTCACTTTCGTCAACGTTAGCCGGATTTGGCACGGGCGTGGGAAGTGATTGTCACCTATCTTGTCGTATAGCCACGATCGCGGATTGTATGGCACGCAGCGTCTGAGTTGTGTCTTTTGACACACCTAGCAGCGTGGGTATAATATCTTCGTCAGCATTCAGCCCGTTTTGTCAGTTTGTTCCTGCCACATGCTCTGGTCCTCGCTTCCGGACCAGGCCCCTCACACATCAGTATCGTTTCCTTAGTTCCGACGGAGCATTGTTGTGCTTCGCCCAATCGGTCATTGCCAAGCGCCGTGACGACACGTGTCAGCCGTCGTGCATTCTGCACAAGCGGGCACGCTGATCCGACAGGAGGTGAACCCGACCACAAACCCCTCTCTCCGTACCGTCCGGGACCTGGCGTGTGTTCGCGCCCCTCGTCCCCTAACCCATTTTTGCAATGTGTCTGACCAACGGCCTTTCGATCAACGATGCCGCGGCTGCGGACACAAAGGAGAACCCCTCACAATGAAGATTCGATTTGCGTTCGTGCTGGTCGCCATCCTGGCCTTCTCGATGGTTGCCGGTTCCGCGTTAGCAGCTCCCGCCGGCCCGACCGGTGTGGAACACCATTCTGGCAAGCTGCTCCAGCCGGCCGGCGCCACCGGTCCGGCCCTCTACATCATTCAACTTTCCGATCCGCCGCTGGCCAGCTACTATGGCGGCGTCGAAAACTTTGCGCCTACCAGCCCTGCGGTAACTGGTGAGCGCAAACTCAACATGGACAGCCAAGCCAGCGTAGCTTACATGGACTATCTCGACGGAGTCCAGGCAGCCATGTTGAATACCATTGACCAGACTCTGGGCCGTGATGTGGCCGTCCACGCGGCAGTGGAACGTTGCCTACAACGGCTTTGCTATAGAGATCACGCCCGAAGAGGCGGCCGCAGTCGTCGGGTTGGATGGCATCAGCATCGTCCAGCGCGAGTTTATCCGCTATCCCCAGACTGACGCTGGTCCTGCGTGGATCGGCGCTGACAATATCTGGAATGGCTCAGCCACCGGAACGCTCTACAAGGGTGAAGGCGTGGTTGCCGGTATCATCGACACCGGCATCAATCTCGGCCACCCCTCCTTTGCTGACGTGGGCGGAGACGGCTACAACCATACTAACCCGCTGGGACCAGGCAACTACCTGGGCCTGTGCGACAGCAACCCAGGAACCTACGTCTGCAACGACAAGACCTATGGTTTCTACATCTTCACCGGTGAAACCACCGAGGACGGCGACGGCCACGGCAGCCACACCGGCAGCACGACGGCCGGCAACTACCTGCAGCCTGGCACTGTGGACCTCAGCCCCTTCAACACATACAGCCCGGCTATCTCAGGCGTAGCGCCCCACGCCAACATCATTGGCTACAAGGCGTGTCTTGACGCAGGCGGCTGCCCCGGTGCGGCCCTGGTTAGCGCCATCAACCAGGCTACTGCCAACGGCGTGGACGTGATAAACTATTCCATCGGCGGCGGCACCAGCAATCCCTGGACCGACGCTGACGCACTGGCCTTTCTGGCCGCCCAGGACGCCGGCGTTGTGCCGGTGACCTCGGCCGGCAACAGCGGTCCCGCACCTTCGACCGTCGGCTCTCCCGGCGATGCCCCCTGGATGATGACCGTTGGCGCCAGCACCCACAACCGCGCTGGCGTCAATGCCGTCATCGACATGACCGGCGGCGACACCGCACCTCCGCCAGACTTGGAGGGCAAGGGCTTCTCGTTGGGCACCGGCCTGCTCCCCATGGTCTACGCCGGCAACTATGGCGACGCGCTATGCCTCAATCCGTTCGCGCCTGGCACCTTCACGGGCCAGATCGTGGTCTGTGACCGCGGCACCAATGCCCGCGTGGCCAAGGGCTACAACGTCCTGCAAGGCGGCGCCGGTGGCATGGTGCTGGTCAACACCGATCCCGGCCAGTCGTTGAACGGTGACGTCCACTGGCTGCCCGCGGTCCAGCTCGAACTCGATCAAGGGGACGGCCCTGAAGACCTGGATGACCTCTGGCAGCGGCCACATGGGCAAGATCGAAGGCACCAACATCAGCTTCGACCCGGCGAACGGCGACATCATGGCTGGCTTCAGTTCGCGCGGCCCGCTGGTCAACAACGCCTCCGACATAATCAAGCCCGACGTGACGGCGCCTGGTGTCGATATCATCGCGGCCTACCGCGACCTGCCGCCTGGTCCTGAAGACCCAACCCAGAACTACGGGGTAGTTAGCGGCACCTCCATGTCCAGCCCGCACACAGCCGGCGCGGCCGCGCTGCTCAGCGGCCTCTATCCGGACTGGACGCCGGCCGAGATCAAGGCCGCCATGATGAGTACCGGCAAGGTCGCTGGCGTCGTACAAGGAAGACGGTGTCACCCAGGCCGATCCGTTCGACATGGGCGGCGGCCGCGTGCAGGTTGACCAGGGCGCTCAGTCCGGGTTGCTGTTCAACGTGGCCCCCGGCGCCTTCCAGGCGGCCAATCCGAGCAGCGGCGGCGATCCCAAGTCCCTCAACCTGGCCAGTCTCGGCAACGACGATTGCGGCGGTTCATGCAGTTGGACCCGCACGGTCGAAGCAGTGGACGACGGTACCTGGACAGTTTCCACCTCTGCTCCGGCAGGCATGACCCTGACGGTCGTTCCCAACAGCTTCAGCCTCAACGCGGGTCAGACACAGGTACTGAATATCACCGCCAATGTTGCTGGGCTTCCCGTGGGAACGTGGGCGTTCGGTCAGGTGAACTTGACGCCGGGCCAGCTAGAGGGTGGTGGCTTCGCTGCGCAGCATCTGCCAGTTGCTGTCAAGCCGTCGTCCTCGACGCCGATTATCGACGTCACTCCCGGCAGCCTGAGCAGCACCCAAGCGCCCAACACCTCCAACGTCGAAGTTCTCAACGTTGGCAACACGGGCACGGCAGACCTGAACTGGAACATCTTCGAGGACAACGCGGCCGCGCCTGAACTGCTCGAACTGGAGCGAGACCTTCGACAGCTATGCCACCGGCAGCCAGCTCATCGGCCAGGGTGGCTGGGAAGGCTGGGACAACAACCCGGCAGCCGGCGCGCTGACCAGCGACGCCCAGGCGCGCAGCGCCCCCAACTCCGCTGCCATCCTCACCGACACCGACCTGGTGCAGCAGTACAGCGGCTACACCAGCGGCGTCTGGAACTACGCCACCTGGGTCTACGTACCGACCGACTTCAGCGGTGACTCTCTACTTCATCCTGCTGAACACCTATGTCCCGCTGGGGACGAACAACTGGTCGACCCAGATTCACTTCAACAGCACTGCCGGCCAGGTGATCGGCGATCCTGGTCCTGGCAGCACGGGTGGATCGGCTGCCTTGATTACCGGCCAGTGGGTCGAGCTTCGTGTCGAAATCAACCTTGACGCCGACACGCAGACCGTCTTCTACAACAACCAGATGCTCTACACCGGTAGCTGGACAGATGGCCAAAGCGGCGGCGGTGCTCTCAACATCGGCGCAGTCGATCTCTACGCCAACGGCGCCTCAGTGGTCTACTACGATGACATGGTGCTGGAGCCGGTTGCTGCGACCTGCGCCGCGCCCGATGACATCCCGTGGGCGAGTGTGAGCCCGGCCAACGGCACGACGACTCCTGGCAACAGCACAGCCGTTAACGTCACCTTTAACTCAACCGGCCTGTCGCCAAACACGTACAACGGAACGCTGTGCGTCGAGAGCAACGACCCGGTGACCCCACTGGTGCAGGTGCCGCTGGAGCTGGTGGTCGCCGCGGGCGGTCCGCCCAACATCGACGTCAACCCGCTGAGCCTGGACAGCATACAAGGCACCAACACGACGACCAACCAGCCCCTGACTATCGCGAACACCGGCGGCGGGACGCTAGACTGGGCAATCGGTGAGGAAGACACGACGGCCTTCCCGCAGGGAACCTCCGTTGTCGATCCGACGTCGGCCTTCGAGGATGCCAACGCCGTAGCAGCGCCTGGCGCGTCGCAAGCTGCGCCTGAGAAGGTCGATCTGTGGCGAGCGCCGGATGCAGTGCTGTGGGACAACGGCCCGCTGGTCAACTACCCCGGCGGCGGTGCGGGCGGCGCTGATGAGAGCCGGCTACAGAACAGCACCTTGTTGATGACCACCCTGGGCTTCGGCCATCAGGTGCTCAACAACAACTGGGTGGCCGACGACTTCACCGTCAGCGACGCAGGCGGCTGGACGGTGGATACGCGCGATCTTCTTCGCCTATCAGACCAACTCGACCACGACCTCGACCATGACCAATGTCAACTGGATCCTGTATGACGGCGATCCCAGCGGCGGCGGATCGGTGATCGCCAGCGGCAGCGGGTTGTCGGCGTCAGCATGGTCGAACATCTACCGGACCACCGAAACGACCATCGGCGTCACCAACCGGCCGATCATGGCCGACACGGTGCCAATGGGCGGGCTGTTCCTGCCAGCCGGGACCTACTGGCTGGCGTGGCAGACCGACGGCGTCATTGGCTTCCGGCCCGTGGGCGCCGCCGATCACGATCAACGGTCAGGCAACCACGGGCAACGGCTTGCAGTCCATCGGTGGCACAGCAGCCTTTGCGCCGGCGCTTGATGGTGGCAGCTTGACGCCGCAGGGCTTCCCCTTCATCCTGGAGGGTACAGTCGGCGGCAGTGGTGAGGCATGTTCGGCGTTGTCCGACATCCCATGGCTGTCGTT
Source organism: uncultured Chloroflexia bacterium (assembly GCA_963707275.1). Classification (GTDB taxonomy): domain Bacteria; phylum Chloroflexota; class Anaerolineae; order JAAEKA01; family JAAEKA01; genus JACKBK01. The sequence continues at coordinate 32,981 of CAVPPH010000006.1, read as the reverse complement.
AAACACGACCAGCGGCTCCAACACAGGCGGAACTAACACTGGTGTGACCGTGACCTTCGACTCCACTGGCCTGGCCAACGGCGTCTATACGGGCAACCTATGCATCGAAAGCAACGATCCAGACGCTGGCCCTGGCAATGGGACCGATCTGGTGGTCGTGCCGGTGACGTTGACGGTGCGTCCGCCGACGGCTGTGGCGCTGACTGATCTGGCCGCGGGCGTCGAGCAGATGCCTGCACCGCTGAGCGGCCTGCCGCTGGCGACCTTGCCGGCCGCGGCCGCGGCTGCGCTCGGTGCAGCCTTTGTCTGGCGTCGCAACCGCGACTGATCACCCAGGTGACAGTCACTTTCCGAAAGTGACTGTCACCTTTCGCACGTACTGAAAAACGCTCCCGGCGGGCCACCAGCTTGCCGGGAGCGTTTGCGTTTGCGGGAGAAGTTCAACTTTTCGGTAAAAGTCGAACTTCCTGAACGCTTCTTTCGCGCGCTGCGGGATTGGTACAATGCTCGCGGCATCTCATGAACACCGACCCGACGCAACCATTTTCGCAGACCCGCCCGCCCTGGAGTCCAGCCGTCCGCCTGGAGGATACGGCGCGGCTGCTGGCGCGGCTGGGGTTCGACGGCCCCAATGCGCTGCGCGGCCGCATCGACCGCCTGGCCGAGCCGCGCGCGCAGGGCGCTTTGCTCAGCGCGCTGCCCTATCTGCTGCTGTTGTTGGGCGACGCTGCCTCCCCCGACCACGCGCTGGTCAACTTCGAGCGCTTCGCCGAGCGCGTGCCCGATCAGGAGGCGTTCTACATCGCGCTGGCCGACGATCCGCGCCAGATCGAGACGCTGGTGACCCTCTTCGCCGGCAGCCAGTACCTGACTGAGATCCTGCTGCGCAACCCGGCCTATTTTCAGCGCCTTGCGACCCGGAACGGCATCGGGCACATCAAGAGCCGCGATGATCTGCTGGTCGAAGCTGGCGCGGCGGTCGCTCTGAACGGCGGGGACTCGACGGCAGCGCGCACTGGACGCGCTGCGCCACTTCCAGCAGTGGGAATTATTACGCATCGGCCTCGGCGACCTGACCGGCCAGCTCGACATGTCCACAGTGACACTACAGCTTTCCTGGCTGGCCGACGCGGTGGTGCAGACCTGTCTCGGCTTGCTGGCCGCGGAACTGGCGGTCGATCCGGGCGGGTTTGTCGTGGTCGCGATGGGCAAACTGGGCGGCGAGGAGCTTAACTACAGCTCCGACATCGACCTGCTGATGCTGGCCGACGCCGACGCAACCCGTTACGCGCGGCTGGGCGAGCGTCTGATCAAGGCGCTGAGTCAGGCCACCGCGGCCGGTTTTCTCTACCGCGTCGACATGCGGCTGCGGCCCTGGGGGACGGTCGGGCCGCTGGTCAACACCGTGGATGGCTATCTGGCCTACCTGCAGAAGCACGCGCGCCTGTGGGAGAAGCAGGCGCTGCTCAAGGCGCGGCCCATCGCCGGCAGCCAGCAGACCGCCGGCGAATTCCTGGCGCGGGCCGAGCCGCTGCTGTATGCCAGCTCCGATCCGGCCGCGGTGCGCGCGGACGTTCACGGCATGAAGCAGCGCACCGAGGAGCAATTGCGCCAGCGAGGGCGGGACTGGGGCGAGGTCAAGCTGGGCGAGGGATCGATCCGCGACGTTGAGTTTGTCGTGCAGTATCTGCAGCTCGTCCACGGTGGCGCGCATCCTGAGTTGCGTACCGGCAAGACGCTGGACGCGCTGGCGCGGCTGGCCGAGCGTGACTTCCTGACGCCGCGACGAGCGGCGCATCCTCGGCGACGGCTACGTGTTTCTGCGCACCGTGGAGCACTACCTCCAGATCCTCGACTACCGCCAGACCTATTCCCTGCCTACCGGTCTGGCCGATCAGACTTACCTGGCCCAACGCCTGGGCTTCCATGGGCCGGAAGCGGCCGAGGAGTTCGTTACCCGCTACGGACAGCACAGCGCCGCGATCCGTGCCATCTACTGGCGCTATCTCGCGCAGCCGCCCACCAATGCTTTGCAGCAAGACAATGGAGTTGATGCCATGCAACGCCACACCGCCGCTCTGATTCCCGACCCGCCCAGCCAGCCAGCCGAACTGGCCAGTTCAACCGCCAGCCAGCACGTGGCGCGCATGGCGCCGTCCTATGCCGCGGTGTTCGACGGGCACGAGATCCGCCGCCACGCCGACCTGGCGGCGCGCCTGTCGAGCGAGAACCCGGTGGAGGTGCGCGCCGAGCCGCTGGCGGGCGACCGCTGGCGGGTGACTATCGTCGGGTTCGACTATCTGGGCGAGCTGACGTTGATCTGCGGGCTGCTGTTTGCCTACGGTTTCAGCATCGTTGATGGCTATGTGTTTACCTACGAGCCACTGGCGGCCGATTCCGTCGGCGCGGCGCAGGCAACGGGCGGGGAGACGCCGCCCTTACGCGCTGGCGGGGATATTCCGAGCGTGCGTCCGGTTTTCGATCAGCGCAAGATCGTGGACGTGTTCACCGTGCGCGCGGTGGCGCCGGACGGCGAGCCGGGCGTCTGGTTGCGCTACGCCGGCGACCTGGGCGAACTGGTGTCGCTGTTGCAGGGCCGTCGCCAACGTGAGGCGCAGGGCGAGCTGGCCAAGCGGGTGGCGCTGGCAGTCAGCGAGATACCGGGCGCGTCGCAGGTGGTGCAGCCCATCGATATCGACATCGACAACGAAAGCGACGACCGCTACACGATCCTGCGCATCCAGGGGCCGGACACCATCGGCTTCCTCTACGAGCTGACCAACGCGCTGGCGCTCAACGGTCTGCACATCGCGCACGTTGCGGTTGCCTCGACGGGCAATCGCATCCACGACACGCTCTACATCACCGACGCCCGCGGCGAGAAGATCATTGACCGCGAGAAGCAGCGCGAGCTGCGCGCGGCCACCGTGCTGGTCAAGCACTTTACGCACCTGCTGCCCTACTCATCCAATCCGGAGACGGCGCTGTCGCACTTCCACGAGTTCCTGGGCCAGTTGTTCTCCCGTCCGCATTGGCCCGACGAACTGGCATCGCTGGAGCGGCCGGAGGTGCTCAACGCGCTGGCGCAACTGCTGGGAGTCAGCGACTTCCTGTGGGACGACTTCCTGCGCATGCAGCACGAGAACCTCTTCCCGGTGGTACAGGACGTTGCGTCCTTCCCGCACGCCAAGCCGAAGCCGGAGCTGGCCCACGAGTTGGCTGCGGTGCTGGACGCGGCGCGGGAGGCTGCTGCTGGCGAGTCTGAACAGCGCGCGGCCTGGCGCGATGGGCTCAACGATTTCAAGGATCGCGAGATGTTTCGCATCGACATGCGCAACATCCTCGGCTACATTCCCAACCCCGCTCAGTTCTCGGCTGAACTGACCGATCTGGCAGAGGTGGTCATCGCGGCGGCGGTGCGGCTGTGCCAGCTTGAACTGGAGGCGCAGTATGGCCAGCCGCGGCGCGAGGATGGCCATACCGAGCGCGCTGACGGTGGTCGGCCTGGGCAAATGCGGCGGCCGCGAACTGGGCTACGCCTCCGACATCGAGCTGATGTTCATCTACGACAGCAACGGGCAAACGACCGGTCCGCGGCTGCTGACGACCACGGAGTTTTACGAGCGGCTGGTGCAGGAGGTGCGCAAGGCGATCCGCACCCGTCACGAGGGATCCTTTGACCTCGATCTGCAACTGCGGCCCTACGGCAGCGCGGGCAGTCTGGCCGTGTCGCTGGCGGCTTTCCATCGCTATTTCGCGCCCGGTGGGCCGGCCTGGAGCTACGAACGCCAGGCGTTGATCAAGCTGCGGCCGATCTGCGGCGACGCGGCGCTGGGCGACGACGTACAGACGCTGCGCGACCGGTTCGTCTACGGCGGCGAGTCGTTCGACGTGCCGGCCATGCGCGCGATGCGCGAACGGCAACTACGCCATCTGGTGACGCCGGGTCGCATCAACGCCAAATACAGCCCCGGCGGGCTGGTGGACGTGGAATACCTGATCCAGGGCTTGCAGATCAACCACGGGCAGGGCGAGCCGGCGCTGCACCTGACCAACACGCAGGAAGCCATGGCCGCGCTGGCCTGGCTGGGTATCCTGTCGCAAGAGCATTTCACCCATCTGCGCGCCGCTCATCTCTTCTTGCAGCGGCTGGTCGACGCGTTGCGGGTAGTGCGCGGCCACAGCAAGGACCTGACCGTGCCGCGCGAGACGGACGAGGAGTTCGCGTTCCTGGCACGGCGGATGGGATACGCCAACAACCAGTCGCTGTTCAGCGCCGACCTGGCCGATCACATCGCGAACGTGCAGATGCTGAATGCGCAACTGCTGGGTTGATCTTCCGTCATGCCCGCAGAGACGGGTATCCAGCGGTGCAAGCCTGGTGCGCAAGTCGCAATTGCCTCGACAACACTCTGGACTTCCGCCTGCGCGGGAGTGACGAAGCCGACTGGCTGCAAAGAGTACCCCTTTGGGTACTGGACAGCACGCCGCGGACTTGGTACACTGGAGGCTGAATCTTGCTCATGCTGGAAGAAGTCCCGCATTTTGCGCCTTGCACAACAGATGATGCGCTGGGTCGAGGCGCCGGACTGGCAGCCAGGCAGACGAACTCAACAAAACAAGGAGACCGAACATGACGAAGACCGTAGCAGATGTGCTGGCTTTGGTGCCGCAGGTGAAAATGGTGGATTTTCGCTTTACCGACCTGCCCGGCGTCTGGCAGCATTTTTCGATGCCGGCCAAAGAATTGACCGCAGAGACTTTTGAAGAGGGCGTTGGCTTCGATGGCTCCTCCATCCGGGGCTTCAAGGAGATCCACGAGTTGGACATGCTGCTGATGCTGGACGCTGGCACCGCGTTCATCGACCCGGTGCTTGAGGTGCCGACGCTGGCCATCATTTGCGATGTGTTCGACCCCATCACGCGTGATCCCTACTCGCGCGACCCGCGCTTCATCGCCGCGCGTGCCGATGCCTATCTCAAGCAGACTGGCATCGGTGACACCAGTTTCTGGGGGCCGGAGGCCGAATTCTTCCTGTTCAACAACGTGCGCTACGGCGGCGGCTCCAACGAGTCGTTCTACTCTATCGACAGCGACGAGGCCTGGTGGAACAGTGGCCGCGCCGATCGCCAGAACCTGGGCGCGCAGATCCCGCCCAAACGTGGCTACTTTCCGACCCCGCCCACTGACACGCTACAGGATGTGCGCAGCCGCATCGTCATGAAGTTGGAGGAAGCGGGCCTCGATATCGAGGTGCATCACCACGAGGTGGCTACCGCCGGCCAGTGCGAGATCGACATGCGCTTCGGCCCGCTGCTGCATATGGCCGACGCGATCATGAAGTACAAGTACATCGTCAAGAACGTTGCCCGCCACGAGGGCCTGACCGCGACCTTTATGCCCAAGCCGATCTTCGGCGACAACGGCAGCGGCATGCACGTTCACCAGAGCATCTGGAAGGATGGCAAGAACGTCTTCTACGACGAGGCCGGCTACGGTCAGCTATCCGATACAGCCCGCTACTACATCGGCGGCCTGCTGAAGCACGCACCGGCCCTGCTGGCGCTCTGCGCACCGACCACCAACTCCTACCGGCGTCTGGTGCCTGGCTTCGAGGCGCCCGTCAACCTGGCCTACTCGCAGCGCAACCGCTCGGCCATCTGTCGTATCCCGGTCTACTCCAAGAGCCCCAAGGCCAAGCGCATCGAGTTCCGCGCGCCCGACCCGTCAGCCAACCCCTACCTGGCCTTCGCGGCCATGCTGATGGCCGGCATCGACGGCATCCAGAACCGCATCGATCCCGGCGGCCCGCTGGACAAGGACCTCTACAGCCTGCCGCCCGAAGAGGCCAAGGCGGTCAAGCAGGTGCCCGGCTCACTGGAGGCCGTGCTCTTCGCCCTGGAAGCTGATCACGAGTTCCTGCTGAAGGGCGACGTGTTCACCAGCGACATGCTGGAGACCTATATCGCCTACAAGCGCGAGAACGAAGTCGATCCCATGCGCATGCGTCCGCATCCGCACGAGTTTATGCTGTATTTCGACGTGTAGGCGTCGCTTCACTGAAATGACAAAGCCCCCTGAATTGTCCAGGGGGCTTTGTTGTTAGGGACGGAGATTCTGGGTCACGAAGACACGAAGGTGCTCGAAGGCACGAAACACGAAGTCGTGAAGTGCGAAGGCACGCTTACTCCGGGGTGCTGTGCACGAGCACGCAACGTACGAAACCGCACTTGTCACGATGAGGCATCGTGAAGCGGACCCTTCGGGCTTTGTGTCTTCGTGCTCCTTCGTGCGTTCGTGGTCCACGCCTCGTCGGGCTGCTATGACCCCCGATCCGCCACGGCCGCTCGTGCGAGCAGCAGATCGCGCTCGCGGGCGTTGTTGGTGAGCGACGCTGCCCGCTCGAACTCAGCGCGCGCTTCGTCGTTGCGATCAAGCTTCGCCAGCAGATCGCCGCGCACGGCGGGCAGGAAGTGGTAGCTTTTCAGGGCCGGCTCGTCGGCCAGCGCGTCGACCAGTTCCAGTCCGGCGGCCGGACCGTAGGCCATCGCCACTGCAACGGCGCGGTTCAGTTCGATCACCGGCGACGACGCAATCTGGGCCAGTGCGTCGTAGAGCGCGGCGATGCGCGCCCAGTTGGTATCATCGGCGGTCAACGCGCGGGCGTGACAAGCGGCGATGGCGGCCTGCAGCGTGTACGGCCCCAGCGCGCCGCCCAGCGCCTCGGCGCGGGCGAGCGCTGCCAGGCCGCGGCCGATCAGCAGCCGATCCCAGCGCGCGCGGTTCTGATCGAGAAGCAAGATCGGCTCGCCGCGCGGACCGACGCGCGCCCGCAGCCGCGATGCCTGGATCTCCATCAGCGCGACCAGCCCGTGAACCTCCGGTTCCTGCGGGGCCAGCTCGGCCAGGATGCGGCCCAGACGCAGGGCGTCCTCGCACAGCGCCGGGCGCACCCAGTCGTCGCCGGCGCTGGCCGAGTAGCCCTCGTTGAAGATGAGGTAGATGACCTCGAGCACCGAGTCCAGGCGCGCGTCGCGTTCTGCTCCGCTGGGAACCTCGAACGGCACGCGCGCTTCGGACAATGTACGCTTGGCGCGCACGATGCGCTGGGCAACTGTGGACTCGGAGACCAGGAACGCGCGCGCGATCTCGCCGGTCGTCAGGCCGCCCAGCAGGCGCAGCGTCAGCGCAATGCGGCCTTCGCGCGACAGCACCGGATGACAGGCGACGAAGATGAGGCGCAGGAGATCGTCGTCGAGATCGTCGCCGTCAGGCACGCTGTCGAAATCTGCCTCGGTCATCGTCTGCTGCGTCTCAAGCTCCCGACCGAGTTCCTCGACCTTGCGTTCCAGCGTGACGTTGCGCCGTATCCGGTCGATGGCGCGGTGTTTGGCGGTGGCCATCAGCCAGGCACCGGGGTTGTCGGGGATGCCTGTCTGCGGCCACCGCTCCAGCGCGATCACCAGCGCGTCCTGCGCCAGATCCTCAGCCAGGCCGACATCGCGCACGATGCGCGCCAGGCCGGCGATCAGCTTGGCCGATTCCATGCGCCAGACGGCGTCGATGGTGCGGTGAATGTCGGTCGTCGCTACGGTCATCTGCGCGCCCGGCTACTCCCCGTCGTAGGCTCTTTGCAGTTCGGCGGTCTCGATCTTGCCCATTTTGAGCATCGCCTGCATGACACGTCCGGCGCGCTCGCGATCTTCATCGCCCAGCATCTGGCCCAGGATGATAGGGGTGATTTGCCACGACAGCCCGAAGCGATCCTTCACCCAGCCGCACGGTCCCGGTTCGCCGCCCTCCGAGAGCTTCTCCCACAGGGTGTCCACTTCCTCCTGCGACTCGCAGGCCACGGAGAGCGAAATCCCGTCGGTGAATTTGAAGTACGACCCGCCGTTCATGGCGACGTACTCCTGCCCGGCCAGCACGAATTGAACGGTCATGACCAGCCCGGCAGGCATGGGACTGCCTTCCATGTAGTAAGACTTGCCCAGGATCCGCGAGTCGGGAAAGAGCGAGACGTAGAGATCCACCGCCTCCTCGGCCTGGTTGTCGTAGGCAAGAAACGTCGTGATTTTCTGCATGGTTGTCTCCTTGTGCTGACGACTGCCAGTCCTTCCGGAAGGACTGGCAGTCGTCAGCGGCGCTACTGATGTGTTTGTGCCTCGAGTTGCGCACGCAGCCGGTCTTCCTGCTCGCGCAGCTCAGGTGTGAATTCGTCGCCGAAATCGTCCGCCTCGAACACCGGGCGGATCTCGATGCTGCCCTCGTCGGCGCCGTCGGGACTCGGCATGCGCCTGACCCATTCGACCGCTTCTTCCATGGATTTCACCTGCCACAGCCAGAAGCCGGCGATCAGCTCTTTGGTCTCCGCGAACGGACCGTCGATCACTGTCGTCTTGCCGCCTGCGAACCTGACGCGCTTGCCCTTGGAGCTGGGATGCAACCCCTCACCGGCCAGCATGACGCCCGCTTTCACCAGTTCTTCGTTGTACGCGCCCATATCCGTCAGCAGTTGCTCGCTGGGCATGATGCCCGCTTCACTGTCCTCGTTAGCCTTGATGATCACCATTACTCGCATCGTCTTGTTTCCTTCTTGGGTTGGATTCGGAGCCAGGTTGCCAGTGCGTGCGTTCAGCTTCAATTCCTCGCTCTACAATAACGTCGAACGACACGGCTCGAAATCGACACGGTTTACAATTTCGACCTTAAATCTTCGAACAATTTCATGGCTCGACGGCGCACGCCTCGAGCTCACGGATTCGCGCCATCTGGCGCAGGTTCCAGTCGTCTTCGCTGTAGGGCGTGCTGAACCAGGCTTCCAGGATCTCGCGCGCGATGGGAACCGGTGTGGCGCGCAGGCTGAGGGCCAGCACATTGGCGTGGTTCCAGACGCGCGCACCGTGTGCCGTCTCGGCATCATGGCAAAGCGCGGCGCGGATGCCGTCCACCTTGTTGGCAGCCAGACTCGCACCCGTGCCCGTCCAGCACATGACGATCGCTTCGTCCGCTTCGCCGCTGGCAACCTGTGACACCGCTTGGACCGTTACAAGGGGCCAGTCGTTGTCGTCGCTGGCAGCATCGCCGGCCCGCGGCCCGAAGTACTCGACCTCGTGGCCACGTTTCTCAATCTCCTCGATGACCGCATCCACCAGCGGCGCATACTCATCGCTCGACACCGTAACTTTCATGGAGCGTTCTCTCCTGCTGTTTTGAACGGCTGCTGTCACTTTCGTTCGGCAACCTGAACCGTACCGCCAATTCCTACCTCGTCGCCTGTGCCTTGCAGCCGCAGGTTTTTCCATCCGCCTTCGGGCAGCGAGCGGTAGAGCAATACCGCCCAGCGATACGCGCCTGGCTGCAAATCAGCGGGCAGTTGCAGCTCATAATAGTCGCCCACAACCTCGTCTGGCTGCCAGCCTGAAGTCGGAGCCATGCCCAGCACAGGATGCTGACTGTCGATCTGGTAGATCACCGCGCCTTGTGGGTCCAGCAGGCGCAGCGATACCGCATAATCAGCGTCTGGCTGTTGCAGCGCCCGCCAATACAACGTCAACGGCACGACATCGCCCGCCTGAAAGCTATTCGCGTCGATGCTGGCCGTGCTGAGTTCGATCATATCGCCGTAGTTCAATCCGACGGCAACACTCTCAGCAGGCGCATCGAATTGTGGTGCGTTTTGCAGCGCCACCAGCGGGCCGGCGCTCGAAGGATGCCAGCGACTGGCGACGCCATCCAGCGTGCGGGCAAGATAGAGCGGTTGCCCCAGGCTGGCGGCCTCATCCAGCCGTTCGACGGGGTAGATGATCTGCACATCGGGACGCAGGCCCTCGACCTGTTGATAGTACCACAGCGGGGTCGCCTGCTCCCAGTCGCCAACAATGACCGCATCTGGCGCAGTCTCAGAGATAGCCTGGCCCAGTCGCTCAGCCATCGCCCCGGTCTTGAGAGTCTGTCTCCACGGGTCGAGCACGCCGGCACCCAAGTGACTTTCACGCAGCGGCCCGTAGCGCACTGGCAGGGTGAACAGCGGCCATAACACCATCAGCGCAGCCGTGACGGCCATGGCTGGCGCCGCCAGGGGCGGCCGGCGGGTTTCGATGATATGGGCGACGCCCTGCCAGATCGCTGCCAGCCCGCTGCCAATCCACAGAGCGAAAACGCAAAACGACGGCAGAAAGAACACCCAGTTGCGCGGCACACGGTAGTTGGCAGCCAGCGCGACCTGCACAACGAAAACCACCAACAGGAAGACAGCTTCGGGCCGTCTTCGCAGAGCGAGCCATGCCAGACCGATCAGACCGGTGACCGCTCCAATCCGGCCAAAGTCGTGCACCAGGGTTTGTAGATAAAAGCCGAGCCGAGCGCCCAGGTCCTGCGGGTCGATAGCGACGAGGCTGGTATAGGCGGGATCGCGAAAGTACACGAGCCAGTCGCTCAAGGTCTTCGGATGCCATGTGCCGGGCGGCAGATTGCGGGCTTCGGCCCAGGGCAAGTACAGGTACAGCAACAGCGGCGCCACGCAGAGCGCAGCCAACCGCGCCAGGCGATGCCAATCGCGCCACAGCGCCGACCGCTCATACCACCAGACATAGCCAAGCAATGCCGGGGCAAGGAGCAGCATCGAACGGTGGTGCGTCAGACTCACCCCGTACGCGAGAGCCAACCCGTTGAGCGAAGTGGTCGAGCGCGATTTGCCCCAGTACAGCGCCAGACCCAATACCAGGGCGACCATCAGCGCGTTGAACGCGTACTTGTCAGCCATGACCGCCTGCTCCCAGAACGTGACGCCGGTAGCCAGGAACAAGGCAGCGCTCAACGCCGGCACAATGCGCCCGAAGAGCACGACCACGCTCCAGAAAACCAGCGTCGCTGCAGCCGCGGCTGACACTGCTGCCAGCAGGTTCATCCGCCAGGCTATCGATGAACCGAAGGGAAGCAGGCTCCAAATCTTGGATATCAGGACATAGAGGGGCGTGCCGGTAGGGTGCGGCAAACTGAGGATCGCCGGCACAAACTGCAACTCACCGGGATCGCCGCCCAGTGCACCCGGTGAAAGAGTCAGCAAATAGAGCGCGGCCACGCCGAGGAACAACAGCGCACCTGCCAGCCAGATCGTCTTCTTGACCGGTGGTATGAGATCGCTGCGCATCGCAATGGTTCCGGATTGACTGCTCAAGGTGGCGGCAAAGTGCCTGAATTACCCCGGAAAGCTCGACACAGCTGTAATCGTGATCCCGCCGCGCGCTTTCTGCACCAGCGTCACCGTGCAGGCGCGCGGCTGGATGGTCGCCACCACGGTGTCGCGGATGTCCACCGCCAGTTGCTCGCAGAAGACGCCCCGATCGCGGAAGTGCCACAGGTACAGCTTCAGGCTCTTGCTCTCGATGCACAGCGGGCCGGGAACGTACTCAATCGTGACAGTGTAGAAATCCGGCTGGCCGGTGACAGGACAGAGCGCCGTCAGCTCGTCGGACGTCATCGTCACCGCGTCCAGCCCGGCGGGCGCGGGAAAGGTATCCAATTCATCGATGGGCTGCGTGCTGCGCTGCCCCAGGTATTTTGGTTCCATGGGTTGCCTGTCTCGTAGTCGTGAAAATCGCGTGCGCGGCAGTGTACAACACGTTGCCGGACGCGGCAAGGTGGGGAGGGGCGGTAAAGGAGAGAAAAGAGGGGTTAGTTGGGTGGTTGGGCGACGCAGCGGTCAGCCTGGGCAGCATCGGACGGCTGGCATAGATAGCGCGCCAGCAGCAGTCGGTCGCCATGGCCCGCAACCGGCAGCCGCTCCAGCGTCTGCGGGTCGTACAGACCGATCTCGATTTGGTAGTCACCGACCGGCAGGTCGGCCGGCACGCTCAGGCGGTACTCGTCGCGGATCACTTCGCCCGGTCGCCAGGAGGACGAGGGACAGGTGCCGCGGCAGGGTGGACTGTCGTAGCCAGCAATGACGGTTTCATCTTTGTCCAGCAGATGCACAAAGACGGTGACATCGTCCGGCTGCGACGCATCTGGCTGCGTCTGCCAGTACAGCGCCAGCGTCAGCGGGTCTCCCGGTCGCAGCAGCTGGCTGTCCAACTCGTAGCCGGCCAGCCGAATCGTCTCGCCAAAGGGCTGATCCAGCGGCGTTGCTGTGTCGGGCAGCGTCCACTGCGGCGGCAGGTAGATGCGCAGGTCGTTGCGGAAGGGGTCGAAACCGGGGACGGAAGCGGCCAGGCGATAGTTGTCATAGATCGCTGCGAACAATGCATCGCGGTCGCCGTAGAGCAGATCCTCGTCGAACTGCGTCAGCGCTACCGCATCGACGCCCTCGGTCAGCGCGCTCAGCAGCAGGTCGTTGTTGATCACCCGGTACCGCTGTGCCTGCTCCGTTGTCCAGGTCGGCCGGTAGGCGAAGATCGACATCTCATAGCCCGGCGGCATGTCCTGCCCGGCTTCCAGTGCCAGGTGTGGATCGAAGGTCAATATCTCGCTGCCCGGCGGCACGAACTGGTTGAGCTTCCTCGCTGCCACGCGCACGATTTCCACTTGATTAACCGGCGGCCAGGCGGTCAGGTCGTAAAAGCGCACGATCCGCGCCTGGGTAACAATCTGAGCCAGCAGCAGCGCGGCCAGAATTACTGCCGCCAATCGGGGCCGGCTTCCCCGCAGCCAGCGGACAGCCAGCGCGCCGAACAGGATCGCGATCAGCGGCGCCTGCAGCGCGCGCTGTAGTAGCTCATCGCGGTGCGCGGCACCAGATGCGCCAGGAAGAGCAGCGCAATGCTCGCCGCCAGGGTGACCTCCAGCGCATGGTCGCGCAGCGCGCCCTGCCAATCATCCCGTCGCCTCAGTACCCGGACAAGCAGGTCGGCCACGGCGGCCAGGTAGACCAGGACAGGCACAGCAAAGTCGCGTGCCGTCTCGCGCAGGGTTATCAGCAGCCGCGCCCTGCGCCACACGGCCGTCATCCGATCCATGTGAAAGCCGAAGATGTCGTAGACCATCTGCTGCCCACTGGCAAGCGCGAACGGCCCCAGCAATATCGCCAGCAGCAGCACGGTTGCCACGCTCAGTTCAACCCCGGTGCGCAGCCGCCGGCCGCGCGGCGTAGTGAAGATCAGGAACGCGGCAACAGGCAGGAACACCACCACCACAGCCAGCCGCCCGGCGGTTGCCAGCGCCAGACAGCCGATCACCAGCCACGTCCGCCGGCTACCCGGCTGCAAGCGCGCGGCCAGGTAGAATGCCGCGGCCAGCAGCAGCGCCGTCAGCCCGTAGGTCGCCGTGTAGCCGAAGGCCGTGATCGCCAGGAAGGTGGTCAGGAGCAAGGCCAGCGCGAAGACACCCGCCCAGGGGCCGGCGATCCGGCGCGCCGTCGCCATGCCTAACACACCGGCTGCGAAGCCAAACCCGGCCGTCAGCGCCCGCCCGGCAAACAGACCCTGACCGAGAACCAGTTGCGCCAGCCCGTAGACGTAGGGCAGCAGCGGCGTCTGGGTGTAGGCAAAGTCGCCGTAGAGCTGCCGCCCTGCGATGACTTCCTTGGCGGCCCACAGGTACCACCCCTCGTCCAGGTTCACCAGCCGGAACAGCACCCAGAAGACCAGCTCGGCGGCGAAGAGCAGCAGCAAAACCCAGGTCACCTGGTCGGGCGAGACCCGCGACGACAGGCTCCTGCGGGGCGCGGCGGCAATCGGTGTGGCCTGCATAATGTCCGGTTTACGTAACGGTGTTGATAACCAGCCCGGCCGGCAGCTTGGGGTAGAAGTAGGTCGCCTTGGGCGGCATGATCTGGCCGGCGTCGGAGACTTCCTTCAACTGCGCCAGCGGCGTCGGGTTGACCAGAAAAGCGGCCTGGTAACGCCCGGCGCGCGCCTCACGGATCGCCTCGCCCGCGTCCGGTGTGAAGGCGACGAACCGCTTCAACTCCGTGGGATCGGCGGGGATGCCCAGCAGCGGGCCGAGGATCAGGCTCTGCAAGGCAGCCACATCCACCGCCGCGACCGCCGGGTGATGATCGGCCAGCAGCCGCGCGGTCGTGGCCTCGTCGTCGCGCAGCCGCAGCACGTAGCTGCCTCCATCGCCCGGCAGGACGAGAGCGAAGGCGCTCCCAGAAGCCGGGCTTCTTCCGAAGAAGCCCGGCTTCTCCATCGACGCGCTTGTCAGCCCGGCTAACAAAGCCTCGTCACTGTCCACCGCTGTTACCTCGAAATGTTCGTGCAGGCCGGCCAGCAACCGCGCCGCGTCGAAGCCGGGCAGGTCGTGAATGCAGCGATGCGCCGCGAGAATCGCGACACCCGGGTCGTCCATACACGCAGCGTAGACCCAGGCTGTGTCGAAGGGCAGCGACGCTTCGGGCGGTGCGGGCGGGACGGGCGCGTAGTTAGGCACGCCCTCCCAGCCTGTCAGCGGCGGCGGCGCGGCCACGTCAGGCAGGCCGCCGCCCCGTCGCCAGCGCTGATAGGTGAGCGCGGTCTCGTAGCGGTGATGTCCGTCGGCGATGTAGAAGGTGGCCGGTTCCAGCGCCGCGGTGACGGCGGCCAGCGCTTGCGGATCGGTGACCGCCCACAGCATGTGCGTCACGTTGTCCTCGTCGGTGTAGAACGCATCGGGCGAGCGCTCGGCGTCAGCATGAAGCGGCGCCTGTGCGGCTCCCTGCGGGTCGGAGTAGAGTACGAAAATGGGGCTGCACTGCGTCCCGGTGGCGATGGTCAGCGCCAGCCGGTCGGCCTTGGCCGCCGGAAAGGTGTGCTCGTGCGGCAAAATGCCCTCGCCCCAGGGCGCCAGGCGCAGCCGAAAGATCATGCCGGAGCGGGTGGCCGAGCGGCCATCGGGCATCGTGTAGCTCTCGCGCAGCAGGTAGATAGCCGGCGCGGTTTCCTGGCGCAGGATACCGGTGTGCTGCCAGTCTGCCAACGTGGCCGCGGCGCGCGAGAAGCGGTTGTGGCGGTCGTCGTCGCCCGGCTGGTCGCGCGCCAGCTCGATGCGCACCACGTTGTCGGGGTGGCGGTTGTAGTAGCCGGTCTGCTGCGCCGGGCTGATCACGTCATAGGGCGGCGTCAGCAGTTCGTTCAGGCTGTCCGCGCCAGCGGCCGGCACATTGTAGCGCCAGCCGCGGAAGGGTTGGATTCGGATCATGTAATCACTCCAAAGAAAAACGGGCGTGGAATGCCCGCTTCGTTGCTCTCTGTGATTGTAACACGATTTTCCCAAATCGTGTTCAGGGTGTTTCGCCAAGCCGCACGATTTGGAAAATCGTGCTACGGGCTACAGGCTTGCCAACTCGCGCGGCGATGCTTTCGCCAACCGCTGCGGTCGGCAGGCGGTGGATCGGCAGGTAGCCCTGCGCGACCAGCTCGGGTGTGGGAATCGTCGCTTCGTCCGGCTTGTCGGACATGGTTAGCAGCAGGCAGCCGCGCGCCTTCAGCCACAGCGCCGCCTCGCGCACCTCCTGGGTGATGCAGACCTGCTCGGCCAGCATCCGCTCCACCGGCGCATCGACCGGCAGGCTGCCGAAGCGGGCTGCGGTGCTGAGGTACTCGTTGCGGCGGAACGCCTTGAAAGGTGTCGGGTCGCCGGCCAACGCCAGTGTGTAGACGTCGCGGTGGATAGCTTGCAGGCCGGCCGGCGCGCGTTCGATCTGCGTGTCGGACCAGTCGATGAACTGGCGGAAGCTGCTCATGCGTCCGGCCTGCACGTCGGCGATCAGCGTATCCAGGTCGATCAGCCCGGCGTTCAGCACCAGACAGATGTAGGCCAGGTAGTCCTGGTTGTCGGCGGTGAAGGGATGAAAGGCCGGGTCGTTGAGCGTGTTGTACGCGGTCAGGAACAGGTCGCGGTTGTAGGCGTCGCCCAGCGAGGTCGCCACGGTGCGCTCGACGCCTTCGATGCGGGCCGCGTCCATCACCGGGGCGTTGCGGCCGCGCGCGGCCACGGCGGTCTTGTCCATGTCGATGACGACCGCGGTGCCGGCATCCATGCGCGCGCCGGCAGCTTTCACGCTTGCCAGCCACGCTCCCAGCCCGGCCCAGCGATTGGACAGGGTGACATTGTCAGGCTGCCGGACAAACTCAGCCGGCTGGCTCAGCTTTTCGCTGCCGATGAAGCACCAGCCCGGCCAGCCGCCGGCACGCGCCAGGCTGCGAAAGGCGTTGCCGTCAGCCATGGCCGTGTCGCCGACGAAGAGCAGCTCGCGCACCGGAGTGCCGGGCAGGTCCAGCGCGCGCGCCTGGCGCACGAACCAGACCGAGGCGCGTGCGTACTCAGGCTCGTGTTTGCGCGGCGTGCGCGGGCTGTCGAGTCCCATGGCCTGCCAGGCGTCGGCCAGGCCGGGCAGCCGCGGGTCAAAAGGCGTCAGGTTGCGCAGAATCACCAGGTCGCCGAAGAGTTCGTGAAGGGTGGTGGTGGCGTGGTATCGCATGATAGGTGTCGGTAGCCGGTAATCAGTGACCGGTAAACGGTGATCAGAATTGCCTTGCTTAGGCGTACTCTGCCACGGGTACGGGACGTTCGACTGCAAAGAATTCGCGCTGGAGTTTGATGCGCTCGATTTCGTGCAGTGTCTCAGCAGTCAGATAGCTCTCGCCGCAGTGGGGGCAACTTATCACGGGGACTTTCTCGATCACCAGCAAGTTGGTCCCTTGACCGTAGCTGCGCGAAACAAACTTGACTTTCGCACCGGGCTTTCCACAGATGTCACAGACCAGGTTTTCTTGTTTACCGTTGTTCATGGTTGTACGTTCGTCTCGTTGAAGACCGGCGCATGTCACGCTGAACGAGTTTGGCGGACAATCTGCATTTGGGCGAATCGCCAGTGAAGCGTCTCGCGTTTCGTGCGCAGAGAGATGCTTCACTGGCGATGGCTGCAAAAGTTCGATCCTTGCTCAACTCGTTCAGCATGACAGCAGAGTCGTCTCTCTTCACTCTGGCATGCGATAGTGCCGGACGAAATCGCAGGCAAAATCAGGACGATTTTAGATACCCCTGCTTGAACAATAACTCTGCGTTCAGCACCGACCCGCCGGCCGCGCCGCGGATGGTGTTGTGGCCCAGCAGGACGAACTTCAGGTCCAGGATCGGGTCGCGGCGGATGCGTCCGACCACGGTGGCCATGCCGTTGCCGGTCATGCGGTCGAGGCGCGTCTGTGGGCGATCCGGCTCGTCGCGCACGACGATACACGGGTCGGGCGCACTGGGCAGTTCCATCTCCTGCGGCAGGCTGCGATAGCTGCGAAAGACCTCAACGGCTTCTTCCGGCGTGGCCTTCCGGCGCAGCGCCACGGAGACGCACTCCATGTGCCCGTCCAGCACGTGGACGCGGTTACAGTGCGCGCTCATGACGAAGTCGGCGTACTCGATGTGGTCGCCGGCCAGCCGGCCCAGCATCTTGCGCGGCTCCTCCTCCAGCTTCGGTTCCTCGTTGCCGATGTAGGGGATGACGTTGTCGGTGATGTCCATGGTGGACACGCCGGGGTAGCCCGCGCCGCTGACGGCCTGCATGGAGACCACAAAGACCTTCTCCAGGCCAAATGCGTCATGGAGCGGCTTGAGCGCTGAGGTCAGGTGCGTCGCGGTGCAGTTGGCGTTGGCGACGATGAAGCCAGACCAGCCGCGCTGCTGCTGCTGAACGCGTGATCAACGCGGCGTGCTCCGGGTTGACGTCGGTGATCATCAGCGGCACGTCGGCGTCCATGCGGTGTGGGCCGGCGTTGGTGAAGACGTAGTAGCCGGCCGCAGCGAACTCGGATTCGACGCGCGCCGCCACGTCGTTGGGCGTCGCCGAGAAGATGACCTGGCAGTCGCGGAAGTTGTCCGGCTCACCCAGCCGCAATTCCATGTCGCGCACGGGTGCGGGCATGTCGGGCTGGAGCACCCAGCGGCGCTCGCTGTATTTCACGCCGGCCGAGCGATCGGATGCGCCCAGCGCGGCGACCTCGAACCAGGGATGATCGGCCAGCAATTGCACGAAGCGCTGGCCCACGGCGCCGGTTGCGCCGAGTATGCCTACTTTGACTTTGTCCATAAACTCCACAATCTCTGATTCGGAGAGATTGCTTCGCCGAGCCTCGCAATGACAGAGTACTCACCTGGTCATTGCGAGGAAGGCTACTGATGAAGCAATCCCGCGCCACTCAGCGAGGCGAAACGTGGAAACGTGACCGGGTCCCGGATCACGTTTCATTCAAAATCGATATCGATGTTTTGCAGGCGGTCAGTGCTTTCACTGCCGCGAGCGTTGCGTTCCAGCCGTTCCAGTCGGGTGTCGATCAGGACGCGGGCGGCCAGCAGCACTTCGCGTTCGGCGGCGTGGATGTGACCCCAGAACTCGTCGTTGACGCCCATGCCGCGCAGGCCGGCCCGCAGGCCACGTAGGCCCTCGGCCAGCCAGTCGTTGAGAGCGAAGTCGTCCACGCCGGGTCCTTCGAACGCGCCGAAGAGCGACTCCCACGACAGATCGTCGTGGTCGTCTTCGTTGTGGTCTCTGCCGTTGCTGTTCGTCTGGCGCTCGGCCTCGGCTTCCAGCTCGGCGATTCTGGTACGGATGTCCTGGCTGTTCATGTTAGTGCGGCCTTCGAACCAATTCAGTCGCTGGACACCTGACGTCGTTATGGTGGTACCCTGGTCACGAAGACCAAGCGCCCGGCGCCTGAATCGAAAACCCTAAGTGCCTGGGATTGTTATGCTGGTCGAAAAGCTCCCCGATTCTAACTTAAGATGGACGGGTTGGCAAAAGGAACTGAGGGAAAAAGCGTATGCTTGCCGAAGAGGTTTGTTTTGATAAGGCGTATTACACCTCAGCCTCATTCGCCTGGGCTGGAACTCAGCAACAGATCACCAAGGCGTTGGACGTCGACCTCTGGCGAACCGGCCGACGCAAAAGCGGCAACAGCTGCCAATGACTTCTCGGCCACAACCTGAATGATGGCCGCTGGCTGCGCCATGAAATCAACATCAGCCACGATGTCAACCAATGCAGTGGCGGTCAACGCCATTGCTCGACGCAGACGGCGATCAACTTCGAGCATGTCACGTAGAGAAAGTCGCCCAACCTGGTGCGCTATCAACGCCGGCTCGATGGCTGCGATCTTCGGACGAACGAACGATGGCCGTAGCAGGCCCGCCACCGTCCAATCAAGTAGTGGGTAATCGAGCGTTGGATGAGCCTGCGACATCTGGGAAGAAACGTAGGCAAGGAGCAGTTCCGGGCGCGCTTGCTGGTAAAGATCACTGCTTACAACGACTGCCGGACGGGTCTTGGTGGCAGACAGATCGGTGAACGGAAAGGGAATCAAAACCACGTCACCGCGCTGGAAGGCCATATATCTCTCTCCAGTTATCGTAGATAGCGTCTTCGGAATTGTCCCAGTCCTTCTCGAACGCGGACAGGCTCATGTCTTGCCAGTCAAGGTCGTCATTGGCTTCATCGGATACTACGCTATCCAATAACAACTTTGCCAGAATCAGGCGCTCCCTTGCTGGGAAGTCTTTGGCCATCCCCAACATTTCGGTGATCCGTAGCGGTGCTGCCGATGTAAGTGTCGTCATAGCGGCCTCCGGAGTGCAATCGATTCACAATACTAATCCCGACGGTTCAAGAATACCACAGGTGCCAGTTGCAGGCAATTGGCAGGGGGTTGGCCGGCGAACGCGCCAGCGGAGCCGAGAAATTTCGACTCCGCTGGTTGACGAATGATCTTACGTCTTAACACTTGAAGACGTGACCCGGCGTCTATTTCAGCGTTTCGGCATACTCCTGGCACAGCTTGACGACGATATCGGCGCCCTTGGTCTGGTGTTGGAAATCGACCTGGGCCAACTCATCAGCGTGATTCGCACTGGCCCAGGCAAGCATCTCGCCCAGCCACCCGTTATAGCCAGCCCAGTTGCCGGTGCCTTCCATCACCGTAACTCGATGAATCTTCCCGTCCTGAAAGGCAAAGTCCATCTTGACGGTCAGGTCATCAGCGCCGTGAGCGGCAATGCAACCGTCGTCACGGAACGGGAACGTGCAGGCCAATTGGTCGCCTTGTGGCTGGCAGTCCGGGACGCCATATCTGAACGTACCGTTGATGAACCAGTCGAGAACGTCGGGCGGTGGATCGGTGAAGACGCCCGACATCTTTGAGTCCGGGGTCATGAGCGCCAGCGCGACGTCCAGATCGCCACTGTTGATCGCGTCGATCCATGCTTGTACCACAGCGGTCGGATCACCTGTTTGCGCCTGTGCAACCTCGTACTGCTTGCACAGGGCAGCAAAGGCGGCCCCCCATTCGTATCCATACTCGCCCTTGGCAACTTCGTCACGGTATGTGGGCAACTCCTCCACACCCTGCTCCGCCGCCCATTTCTCAACGGCAGCCATGTACGCGTCGAATTGACTGTTTTCCTCAGCAGACTCCTGATGCACCAGCCTGGTGATCTTGCCATCCTTGACGGTGAGCGCCTCGGTAACCTCCATATCAAAGCAATCGGTATCGGATAGCACGCCGCAGGTGATCGTGTCCCCGGCCACCTGGCAGTCGTGCAATCTGATCCTCATTCCGAGTCCTTTCGCCATGCCGTATGGCCATCCTTGCGACCAGGCTGCCAAGTCCGTCATTTCGTATCCGCCGTAGTTGGCGCTGAAAGGCTCAGCAAACAGGGCGCCGACGGCGTCGGCATCGAACTGATTCCAGGCGCTTTCGTAGGCTTGCGCGATTTCTAACGGTCCCGGTGTTGGCGTCGGCGGGACAGGTGTAGCTGCCGGGGCGACAGGAGCAACCGGCGGCGCGGCGCACGCACCCAGCAGCGCCGCGATGAATATGCCCGACATCAGTCGGACGATCACGGATGTACGATCTACGGGTAACATATTGGCCCTCCTCGCTGTTTGCACAGCGTATTCGCTTTGCGTCGGCTCCCCCGGCGCGCAGCAAGTCACCACCAGTGATCTGGCCATGAGCGCGGCTGGTCGTTGCGAACTCCCCGGCCCGCGACGTCCATGGTCTTCAAACGACCCATTCAACGGGCTTCAAGTCAAAGCCGGCATGTTCCGTGGCTGGCCCGGCAAGGAGGGCGCTGCACTGTGCCTCGTCCACAGCGGCCACGACTCAACAGCCAGAGCGGCATGTCGTGTCGTAGCCGCGGCCTCCCCGTGCCTCGTCGCGGAGCGTGCATGTATATTATCGCGCTAATCGCGCGGCGGCGCTATGAAATAGGTCACAACCCCGCCACCAATTCCTCAATTCGTGAGCCCGCCCGGCCGCGCCACAATCATGCTTGCGGCCAGCGGGAAGACGAATCGACCTCAACCGTCAGTTCTGCGCTGGCTCCTCGCCGACCAGGTTGTCGGACATGAATTCCAAGGTCGTCGCCTCCCAGGGATGTGCGCAGTGACTTGCGTCAATCTCCATGTATTGGTGCTCGATTTCCAGCTCGGTTAGCAGACGGTCGAAACCGCGGACGGTGTCGGTGGGATTGCCGCGATCTTTGAGTGCATGTTGTATCAGGATGCCTCGCAGCCGTATTGGCTGCTGCACATAGCGTTGCGCTTCGCGGGCGCTGTCGTACTCTGCAATTTTCCCAGCGACCTCTTGCGCTATCTCCGCCTTCCCCTCGATTATGCGGAAAGGCATGTCCAAGTAGAGGGGTGGATTGCTTTGATTAGGTGCTGCTCCTGCAGCCGCTTGGATATACCATGCTACCGTGGGAGAAGTAGTGACCAAGCGGTAAACCCCAGTGGGATCTGTTGGAAGCTCCTTCAGAGTTTTTAGCTCATCGAGGAGAGGCGCGGTTTTGCTCTAGTGTCTCGTCATACGAGCCGCCGGAAGCCGAAGCTGCGCCAAATACGTCTGGAAACTTGAGCGACAGCCGCATCGTTGCGTCGCCTCCATTGGAACAACCAGCAAGGCCCCGATTCTCACGTGACGGAATGGTTCGATAGTGGCTGTCGACATAGCCAACCAATTCCTGTGTGATGTAGGTCTCGTAGTCTCCAATAGTAGGTGAGCTTCGAAATTGACTTGCACCTAGCTTGTTAGTTCCGTCGGGGGCTACGACAATCATCTCCCTCGTCTTGTTATCTTCCAGAAGGTCTTCGAGAACGGTTTTGAATGCATACGCGTTCTCCGTAGGATTCCCAGTCCCCCAAGGGAGCACGTACACCACCGGATACCGCTTGTCGCTGGTTTCGTAGCTGGGTGGCAGCACGACGTAGAACTTACGCGTGGGTCGGATCGCCGAGCAAGTTGCCGGCTAGAGCCTGGCTGGTGATTTCGCCCAACTCTATCGTGACTTTGCCCATGCTAGGCTGCGATGGCGATGCGGGAACTGGTGTCGTCTGGCAGTGGGTGACGCCGTTGGTGGAACAGACGTCGGTGTAGGCGGCACAGAAGTTGCCGGCGGCGCGGCGGCCGGGCCGCCGCAGCCTGCCAGCAGCGCCGCCAGCGCCAGAATCGATAGACCAGTTCCACTGGGTCAACTGGACCGACGCCGAGTTTCGCAGGGGAGGCACTTTGCGGATCGATCTGCTGTCTTAGTCTTTGGTTTCGCTGTAACAGCGCCTTTCTCATCTCGAGCTGCTCTTCTGTCTTGTGGGCTAGTTCTTTCAAGAGCTCATGCTTTTCCGACTCATTCTCTTCCTGTTCTTTCGTCAGCGCACACACCATACCGATCTTCTCGCCGGACCTCGCCCTGATCACATGACCAATGTAACAAAGTTCTCCATCGGTGGGAAGCAAGTCCTTCGCCAGCTGCTTATACCTATCTGGAAGTGACTCGCTCACAAAATCAGGCGAATCCTTGTCCATCAACAGGGCGACACAGCGACTCTTGTCAGCGGGCAGGTGGACTCGTCCCCTACTATATGTGGTAGTAATAGTACCAGATCCATTCCCAGTTTGAGCAGCAACGAGCCGGTCAGCAAGAGATAAGTGATCGCCATTGCTGTCTAGAAGGTGAACTCCAGCGTACAAAGGGTTCGAGCAAGAGGAAAAGAGAGTCTCTGCGATTTCGTCGAACCCTGACAGTTCCGATTCTGGCGTTTCTTTCGAAACTTGGTATTCTGCCGCAGCCTCCAACTGGGCCGAAAGTTCACCTTGATTCGAGTTGAATCGCTTAGCTGCCTCCCATTCCTTTGTCAGAACTCGACAGTGCAAACGCTTTGTGATTTGTAGATCATGAAGGGTCTCGGCGAACTCTTGTTCGTTCATTTCCGCGACCAACGCACCATCCACGCCATTTTCTCGGATAGATACCGCGTATTCCACGTAGATCGCTCCCAAATGCTCTTCAATCACGTCCCCCAGCTCTGACGCTGTGTATTCTTCGAGAGGCTTGGTCAATTGTCCTCCCATGGTCGCTCTTCTCTGTTGTTCTGCGAAAACATCAACGCATCAAAAGATCGCGGGTGGAAGCAATCTTTGGAATTTCCGGGTGACCAATAATCTCTAGCCTCCAAAATACAGATTCGTCACTAATCTGCCCGAAGAAGAGACGATAGAGAGTACAATGCGCGAGCTCTTGGGTCTTATCTTGAGTGCCTTGGCCTCACCTTGGCCTCAACGACGAGGCGTATATACCGTAGCTTGGCTTGGAACATCCGCTATTCATTTCCCTAGCTAGCGCCTCTTTGTTTGTTCCCATGCTAATTTGGTATAGAATTGCGATAGGGAGTGAAATCTTTCCTCTGCCTCCCTCCTTGACATGCGGTCCCGACGGCACCTCTTTCTCTCTCAACAGTTTATCTCTGGCAAAATGATGCACCCCAGAGATCCAACAGAATAATATATCTACACACGACAGACGAAAGAACGAATAGAAAGGAAGCAAAAATGACAAAGAAATCGATCCGCTAAAATACTGCTTTCTTCGTGCTGTGGCGACCTTTCAAAGGACACCAGCACCCAGAACAAGCCTCATAACACACTCTCCACCACTTTCTACTTCACTGCTATTCACGTCAATCCATCCAGAATGCTTAATAAAATCGAAATTCGAAATCTTGGCTCCCGAAAAAAAGCATTCGTGTCGAAATATCCATAATCTTGTCTAATCAAAATCAGCACCAGCCATGGCCATCGTGTCGAGAAGAAACGAGTTCTGAGCACTCAAGAGCTGCATCTGGTCACGGACCGTTTCAAGCTCACGAATCCACTGGGAGACATCCTTGAGAAGCTCGTCGTGCGAAGAATAAAGACCGGTGTTCGGCTCCAGATTCATGTCGCTGCTGATTTCAGTCGAGGATCGTTTACGTTCCTGAGAGGTGCTCATGGTCAATAAGAGACGGGCAAAGAGAAAAGGGGGGTGCAAAAGACAAGCAATGAAAGAGAAACAAGGGGCAAAATGCACCGTCGGTCGAAGATTCGATTCGAATGGTGCCGAAGAATCCTATTTCCGGGTTCCAGATCGCGCCGGGCGAGCTAACGATGCTCACTCTTTTGGGAAGGAATCTTTGCTTCTCTCCCCTTGGGGCAACGTCATCCAACGACTTCTTTTAGACTACCGCCATCACGCGATGTTTTTCCCCATCACAGTAGCATGCTAGAGCTCAAATTCATTGGTTTCCATCACGAGCTTTCTTTCTCGTAAATAGACTACTTTGTACCGATACAAGCGAAGCTTGTGGTTCAGCGATCTGAGCCAGCAATTTCGTTTGTCGATTGCGAGAACTCATGACTGCTGTGAAGCAGAATGAGACTTCGACGACATGGAAAGGAAGCTGAACGTCCAAAACATGATAGAAGGAGTGCTCAAATTTCACTGATTGCTCCCTTTTCCTGCTCGTCTCTCGTAAAGCATCGGCGGCGCACGACAGCGTTGCTTGTGATCGCCGCATCAGTCTCTCTTTACTTACTGTACCAGCGGTGGAATCGAGACCAAGCAAATCTGTCTGTATTCTTTGATTGTCGTCAAATTGGGGAAAATGCCAATGAGGGAACATCGCCCTGTGTTTACTTTCGGCCATCACGTTATTTTACCAGCCAGCTACCTATCGCTCTTGACTCGTCGGTCGACGACATACGATGGTCCATGTGGGGCAAACAAGTAAGCAGCTTCTACAATGATAGAACAGGAAAGTCTCCTCCCAACAAGTTCTTGGTGAGACAAGGTATTACGTCTGTGAGCACAATCATGATGCCCAAGGTCGCGTCGAGATCTATCGAAGCTCTCTTTCAACATCTAGCACTGTCTCTGGAGGATAGAGAACGTCTCAAGATGAGAGGATTGCGAGTGGGAATTGCAACCTCAAATTTTTGGAAAGAGCTAGCCAAACGCCAAGAGCAAAGCTATGAAAGACGAACAGATATTGTGTTTGTATTGGTAAGGGATCCAGTATCTCGGTTCCTCTCGTCATTGGCGCAAACTCTCTCCGTTTTTATGCAGCGCAAATACAAGGCATGTTCCGACCTATGGAAGCCTTGTCTCGAATCAAGCTCATCGTATAAGGAGTTGGTTCAGTGTGCCATTGATTATATGAAACAACGAAAACGTGATTCTTCCCCTTACTACTTTGACCAACATGTCGTTGCTCAAGCGATCTTCTTGGCAAAATCTCTGCAGACGCGGGATGTGGAGATTGCCGTATTCCACATAAAGGATCTGGAATATGTACTGCAAGCTTTTGGAATGCCGAAACAGCAGCATATGAACACACGCGAAGAAAAGGTTTTTGATCCCGAAGTACTACATCGCTTTGGAGAAGAATTGCGGAACCCTGGTAAGGCACGAGACGTCTTGGACAAGGGCATGATAAAGGATATTTGTATGCTGTATGACTTGGATGTAACAATGATGCATCATCTTGGCTTTTCTGCTGGAGAGTGTGACTAGCTAGGAGCTTATGAGAGAATGAGAGGGGGTGCAGGTCTCGATTGATCTTCGTGGTCGCCTGCACCTTCAACAGTCTCGTCACCGTTGACGCAGGCATTGATTTATAATCCGAGTGTTTCAATGGCAATCATAAAGGGTTTCGTTCAGTATCGGAACTACCGGTAACTACACTCTTCAACGCTATTCCCTTTAATTTCTAACAAATAAATAATACCCCTCCCCATTTCATCAATGCTCACTGTTAGAGTCGAGAGTCCCCATCAGAACGCCGAAAAGGCGGACCGGTGGAAGTGTAGTCGAAGCCCTCGTTCACTGACCATCGAAGCTTTCGCTCCATTGCCAGAAGCCGCGCCCTTAGCACTGTGATTTCGGATTCTTTCTCTTCGGCTACTTGCGAGAGCTGCATCTTTAGACGCAACACTTCCTCGTTTCGAGAATCAACAACACGCTTTGTTTGAGCAGCTAGCGAAGCAGCAATCTCCTCCGCTCGCATCTTTTCAGTTCGTAGTCGGTCAATCGTCAACTGGCTCAAGTCTCGTCTGGCTGTGTCGTCCTGATAGGACTGATCCCTCGTCGCCGACTGCAGTCTAAGGCGTAACATTGAGTTTTCGCGCTGGAGCTTGTTGATCTCCTCAACAGTCAAGTCAAAGTCCAACGACGAAGGCAAATGACGATCTTGCACACGCCTCTCTAGATCGTCGGCTTCCATTTCTCTCATGAACAAGGCTTCCGCCTCCGTCACTGCCCCCATGTCTCGTTCCTGTCCAGATTCAAGAGTAGATGGCGACCTGGCGGCCTGTAATTCCGAACGAAGGCCTTCAAGCTCTCGTTGACTTGCCTTCAATCGCGCCTCTAGTGCAGCCATGCCAGAGTCTGCCTCATTACGACCGCGCTGAAGCTCTTGCACTCTTGCCTGCAATTCAGTTGCAGACATCTTGAATGATGACAGCGATCGCACTTCGGCTCGCAAACTGTCGACCTCCTTTTGGCGAGCTGATAGCTCCGACTGCAAGGCAGCAATTTTGTCCTCGGCTCGAGTCCGGGCATGCTGCTCATTTCTGACGAGCTCTTGTAGATTCTCGTGTTTGCCTTGCTGGACAGCAATAAGTGCGTCCAGCTCTCGACGGAGAGATTCTTGGTTTTGTTCACTTTCGTCAAGCTGCGACTGCAACGGGACGAGCCTTGATTCGGCATCATTTCGAGCGAGCTGCTCTTTACTGACGAGTTCTCGCAGTTCGTTTACCTTGGTCTGTTCTGAAGTCTCAAGCGTGACTCGCTCCTGCTGAACCGACTTCCGTTGACGCTCGACCTCTTCAAGCTGAAGCCGAAGCGACTCGTTGACTGAGTCTGCTGCCTCTCTCGCCTGCTCTTCCTTTCGCAATAGCTCCTGAACTTCGTTTCGGTGCATCTGGAGCTCTTGGCGCAAAGATTCCCGCTCACTTTCATTCTCAACAAGCTGTGCCTTTAGCAAGCTAACTACACCGTCGACCTGCCGTCTGGCTTCTTGCGCCTCGCTTATTTGCTCACAGAGATGGGCCAACTCGGTCTCATGAGAGGCTTTGAGGCTATTCAGCTCTTCACGGACATTTGCACGCTCCGCCTCAGACACTTCAAGGCGAGCCCGTAGTACAGCTAGCTCTTTCTCCTCGTCAGCTATCGCGTTTGTTTTCTCTTGCATTCTTTCTTGCACTTGGTGATGGACAGACTCAAGCGCCTTGAGTTTTGCCCGCACGGCTTCCAATATAGCCTCTCGCTCCTCCGATTGAGACTTCAGCGTTGTGATCTTGGCTTCTGCTTTGCTGGATTTGAGTCTCTCCTCCTGTAGCTGTTTGCGAAGAGAGTTGACTTCAGGCTCTGTCGACTTTACATTCTCAAGTTCAGCATGAAGTGCAGTCATCTCAGCCTCGCTTTTTTCCAAACTCGCTCGTAGCTCTGACTCGCGTTCTTCCACGTCTGATTTCATCTGTCGCTCGTTCTCTAACTCTTTGCGAATCTCCTTGAGAGCATCCTGAGCTGAGTCACGCCGCTCGATGGCAGCTTCAAGCGATTCTTGCAAAATCCTTGCTGAAGCTTGCATGTCACGAATCGTATCTCCTTGGCTAGCAAGTTGGCCCTGCAGTTTCTTCCTTTCGGCCAAAAGACGCTCCACTTTGTCTTTGGCATCGTTTTGCAAGCTTCGCAGGGCCTCTTCTTTGTCTTGTCTAGTCTTGCGCTCATTTTCATACTCGCTCTGTATCGATGCAAGCTCGCCATTCAGGCGACTGAGATCTTCTTCTCGGGACCTCAATAATGCTGCAATTCGAGAAAGCTCGTGGGACGTATCGTCTTCTGTCTGACGAGAAGCGGCAAGGGAAGCTTCAGTTTCAGCTTCTTTTCTCTTCAGTTCAGACAACTCGATCCTCAATTTCGACTTCTCTTCTTTCAACTCTTGAATCAGAGCGTCCGCAGTGTCCGCATCTTGATCAGTTCTGTGTTGAACAGAGGCCAGCTCACTTTGTAGCGAAGATATTTGGCGTTCCAACAACAGTATCTGCGTTTGCTGCTGCTCCTGCTGGTCACCGGCGGAAATTCGTTGTCGCGACATGGCGTTCGTCAGCTCCGCCTTCTCTGCGCGTAGCTGAGAGATCTCTTCCTCCAATGCTTCATGACGATTTAGAACACTAGAATGCTTCGCTTTCAGCTCGGCATATCCTAGCAGCTGCTCTCTGTCCTGTTGACCAAGCTGCTCAAGCCTGTTGCGCTCCTTCGACAATGCCTCGAGGTCGCCCTTCAAACCTGCGATTATTTTCTCGCAACGTGAATGCTCCGACCGGAGTGAACGAAGCGCCCTTGAGGTCTCTTCGAGCTCTTCTGCGATCGAATTCCGCTTGCTGACTAGGTCGTCATATTTGGCGATTCTCGCCTCTGCTTCTTCTTGCAATCTCATGTGCTCTTGTAGGGCATGTGAAAGATCCTGCTCGAGTTTGTCTTGGGCAGCTATGGCCTCTTCGGCGATCTTTCCCATTGCTCCTTCTTTCTTTAACGCGGTTTCAAGCTTAGATTCGAGCTCGGCACTTTTCGACTCGAGGGCTGCGAAGGCGGAATCGTGCTCGCGGCGCTGACGTGCTGTCTCTACCTGCAGAAAGCTGAGCTGCTCTTCTGCTATCTTGCGTGCTTGGTCAGCCTCATCCAGCATACGCTGCTGTGAGCGCTGGTGCTTACGGAGTCTTTCGAGTGAGAGAGCACTTGATTGGTAAATGCCGCTGTGAAGACGTCGGATCTGATCAACGTTGCCTTCGAGAGTTTCTATTTCTTCAATATACCCTTCCGAAGGCGAAGTTGGATCAACACGGTATCCCGTCGGGCTTGGTGAGATATCAAGTGGACTGGGCTCCGCCCGGTCGGTATTGGATAAGGTCAGATCTTGATGTGGCGTCGCCTCTAAGCTTCTTCGCGACAGTGTCGAAACAGAAGGAGGATGAGTCGGATACGTCTCGCTTCCATCTTCCTCGGCGATATGCTCAGCAACACCCAGGGACTTGCGGGTATCTTGTAAAGAGCCGACATACGACTGTAGCATCGAATTGTTAGTCGTTGTAGACTCGACTGGCACAGCTTTGCTGAATGCTTCCTCATGATCATGATCTTGAGATGGCTCAACAACTTCGGAGCGTAATCCACTGATATCCGACGTGCTCTCGGCCATATCAAGCGGATCTTGTGGGTAGTGTCGCTCGTCTATGCCAGAGTTTTTGATTGTGGCGCCCTCGGGTTCCAAACCGAGTCCCCACCGATCAGCAAGACGCGCTGCCAGATCAAAGGGATCTCTCTCATCGCCATAGTCATGCTTTTGACCCTCCCCGTGAACAGCTGCTAATCGATCCTCCGCATCGAGAGCGTCGCTCCATCC
Organism: uncultured Chloroflexia bacterium; assembly: GCA_963707275.1. Lineage (GTDB taxonomy): Bacteria > Chloroflexota > Anaerolineae > JAAEKA01 > JAAEKA01 > JACKBK01. The sequence continues at coordinate 3,303 of CAVPPH010000006.1, read as the reverse complement.
AAGACGCTCGGGCATATCTTCCGCCGCGTCTTCATAGCTCGAGTACGGGGAAGACGCAAACCCACTGTGGTCCAAAGATTCTTCCTCGTATCGCCCAGCAAGTTGAAATGGATCTCGCTCATCCATCCGGTCCATAGTATCGTCGACAGGTATTTCAGAGGGACGCACTTCAAAAACCTGCTCTGCTTGGAAAGCCTCGCGGTCCTCAAGAGAAACATCGAGCTCGTCGTCAGACCACCCAGCTTCTGATTCATTCGCGACGAATGATGGCTCCGATAAAATTTCGTGGAGTTCCTCTCTCGGGTGAGTAGCTTTCGCCTCACGACCTATTTCAGCACCAGGTGCTTCGTCCTCGCTCACGACAAGCTCATCTTCAAGACGTCGAGAAGAATCGACTTCTGAGAACCTGGATGACATGTTGGCTGGATCAATATCCATGTAGTCCGTTGGCTCGCAGTCGTCTTCGGTGTCCTTGGCATTTGTATTGCCCAGATCTAGCTTCCTTGGCGCCACAGAAGACGACGGCGGAGCTGGCTGCTTTTTCATGAGCTTGGCCAATCTCTGTCGTGGATCCGAAAGAACATTCTTGAGTAGGTCGTCGCTATTGTCACCACTGCCGAATTGCTCGAAGAAAGCTTCAGGGGAGGAGGTTGAGGCATCGGTATCGCGATGCGCCGACGAAGCAAAAGGGCTTTGGGCTGTCTTGCCAGGTCGGATCAAAAGCCTGTTTGCATAATCAAGAGTATGTAGCGTCCGTTCGTACGATTCGCTGCTCGCCGAAACGGCAGCCAAGATGACTGTGCGATTGTCATGTCGCTCCAACGGACGCTGAAGGAGCTTGGTCAGCGTGCAATCGCGATAGGAAATGGCTCGGGAGGAAGTCTCCCCTGCTTCTCGCAAGAGAATACCTCGCAGGACGCCAAGCAGAGCCGATACCGAATTGCGAAATGATGCCATTCGACGCGTGCTTCGAACGTCCAATCTCTCAGATCCGTCCTCGCCACTCGCCAAGTCAACAAAATGGATTGACGTACACTTGGTAACGTTTGCCAAGTCATACTGCACTCCATTCTGCCACACTTTGATGGTCGCCAAGACATGCCCTGGTGCCCCTTCACGCTTACGAGCTCGCAGTGCTGCGTTCGAATGAAAAGCTTTTCGAGTCAAATGCTGCATGAACAGGAAAGTTGGTGTCAGATATTACTAAAACCGCATGAACAACAACACTAGTCCATATGCATCGTGCACATACCTCGAGACCAGTCAAGGAGTCCAAAGGCACATCCAGAAGATTCTGAACCGTTGCGCCCTTAATATCAGGATGACGAATCCGAAGATTCGATTGCGATGCGACTGGATCAGCTGCCAATAAGTCTCGCAAGGTATCGTCGTCCACAATTTCCAATATACTCAGTGTACAAACTGCGTTTTCAGGCAGTTGCTCCAAGAGGGCTGCAAATGTAAGGCCCATCAATCCATATCGCTCCGGAGTCACTTCACCTCGTCGATTGTATGCAGATGTACCAAACATAGTCAAGGTTCGCCCACTGCCCTGTCCGCCCATACCCAAACAAAGACTACTACTTGCTGACGCACAACAGTGTCGTTTGCATTCTATGCGGGATTGACCGCGTATCTAAAAAAGATTATTCGCACAGAAAAGAATGGATCCTACATCGATTAGCCATACTTACCGATGTATTTTCTATAAAATTGGCATCATATGCCATCATGAGTAATCACTATCACTTACTAGTCTGTATTGACGTCGATACTGCAAATTCTTGGTCCAATAATGAAATCATAGAACGTTGGGGAAAGATTTACCGGATTCCTTTATCTGTCAAACAACTACATGACGGCTGTGATTTAAACGAGCATGAACAAAAGGGGGCGATAAAATTGGTTGAAAAATGGCGACAAAGGCTGCGCGATCTGAGTTGGTATATGCGTGCATTCAATGAGTATATCGCCCGCCGAGCTAATAAAGAAGATAAATGTAAAGGTAAATTTTTTGAAGCTCGATTTAAATGTCAGGCCCTGTTGGACGACCAGGCAATATTAACTTGCATGGCTTATGTGGACCTGAATCCAATCAGGGCCGGATTTGCCAGCACACCCGAAAAATCTCCGTTTACTAGCATCAGACAACGAATCCATGAATCACTCCACTCTGATGCAAATACACAGCCCATTACATTAACAGGGACTCACTCGAAAACACCCGCTTTGATGCCTTTTAGAAATTCAATTAAGTCCCTCGACACAATTCCTTTTAGTTTTTCGAATGATTTAGAACTCGTTGACTGGACCGCAAGGCGCGTGTTAAAAAATAAAAGTGGGAGTATGAATCCGTCCCTGCCGCCAATTCTAGCTCGTGCTGGCATAAACCCAGAACATTGGTTGAGTCATATGCTATTGAATGGGTACAATTTTGTCACTGCTGCCGGAAACCAGATAGTTTGCGACTATTTGCGGAACATTCCCTTAACCCCGAAGAGGGACTGAAACGGGTGTATATCTACCCCTCGGGAATATATGAGGTTGAACACACATACGATTCAAAATACATGTACCTCCCGCTTCAGTTTCTTCGCGATCTTATTGAGGTGGAAGCGGGTGTCAGCTCGATTGAAATAAAACTATCACCTGATGCAGACCCCTCAAAAATTCAGGATAAGATAAAGAACCATTTCCCAGATCAAGTAGTAAAAAACAGGTACGAACAGCAGGAGATTTTTACAAGGTAATGAGATCGGAGCGGCTCGCGAAATATCTATGATACTCACCCTGATAATCATTATAGCCTCTTTTAATATTATGGGATCCCTCACTATGCTTATAATTGAGAAAAGAAACCACATAGAGATCCTTAAAAGTCTGGGACACTAATAATAACCTCATCAGAAAAATATTCATCTTCGAGGGATGGCTCATATCTATTATAGGTACTATCGCAGGAGTGATTATGGGTTTTACAATATGCTGGCTGCAGAGACATACGGACTGGGTAAGCTGCAGGGAGACACCCTGATGCTGACATCGTACCCGATAACGATGGAACTTTTAGATTTTATCGTGGTACCGGCAACCGTTCTGCTATCGGATATGTCGCCGCATGGTACCCTGTCAGGTATCTAACAAGAAAATACCTTCAGAAAAATGATAAGGTTAAAAACATATTTTCTAAGATCTTGTATTCGTGGCATTTGCCACTTTATTGCTCCTTGCAACATGCACCAGCACTGAAGTTAAGATGATACCGGCAAGGGACGTTGAAGATATTCTCCACGATTTTTATCT
>CAVPPH010000005.1:0-245757 GCA_963707275.1 uncultured Chloroflexia bacterium | reverse complement strand
CGTCGTGACCGGGATCGGGATTCCTCCGGCCTTTGACAACTGTGCTGAGGTGACCAGCAGAGGGAAAGAGCCGGGCGCATTGGCGCGGAAAACGACGCGCGCCAGCGAACCGGAGCCGCTGACCGGTGGGCTGGGGTTGAGTTGCGTCGCCGCGTACCAGACCGTTCCCGCTGCGTTGTCGGCTTCCTTCTTGATGATGAAGCCGGGCACCATGAAGGTGTACAGCGGCTGGATCTGCGTTCCCGGCACGTTGGCATCTGCATCTACAACCTGGGCGATGGAGGTGTCAAAGCTCCAGCGCACGTCGGCGCCGTAGAGATCTGACCACATCCTGGATGTAGATATCAACCGCCAGATCCTGTCCATACGGACCGCTGGCGTTCAGCGGCTCGCAGCGCGCAATCGCATCGTCGTTGGGAACCGGCTGAGCAGCGGTTATCGCAGTCGCGCCAGCAACACCAGCAGTGATCGCCAGCGCCAACAGGACCACACCTGCGGTGATTCTGGTTTTGGTCATCCTCATACGTTTCAACATCGATCCTTTCGGTTCAGCAACGTTCCAGCCAGCGGCTTGAGACGAGCATGATGTCGATGATGTCGATCACGCCGTCTCCGTTGAGATCGTAGAGCGCTTCGTAGTTCGGCGTGAGCGGGTCGTTGTCCGGATCGGGATCAGCCGCGGTCAGTGTCCAGCGCACTGCCTCGGCGATCAGGTCTTGCACGTTGACCTGCCCATCGGCATTGACATCGTAACAGGGCTGAAAGACCACCGTGCAGGCCTGCCCGATCGACGGAATCGGCACGCCGCCCGGCGCTGCCAGTTGATGGTTGATCACCGGCATGGTGAAGGCGGCTGTGGACTGCGGCTGGAACGTCACGCGCGCCAGCGGGCCGGAGCCGGTGACGGGTGGACTGGGGTTCAGTTGGGTCGCGGCGTACCAGATCAGCCCGCTGGTATTGTCTGCCTCGCGCTTGATCACGAAACCCGGAACCAGGAAATCATAGAGCGGCTGAATCTGGACGCCTGGCATGGCCGGGTCTGCATCGACCACCTGGGCGGCCGTGGCGTCGAACGTGAATTGGACATCCGCGCCGTACAGGTCGGTCACGTTCTCGACATACAGATCGAAGGTCAAGGTGGTCGTGGCCGGACCGGTGACAACGACGGGGTCGCAGCGGACTACTGCCGGATCGTCATCGCCGGACGCCAACGACTCCCCGCTCACAGCCGCGTTCAGCAATATCAGACCCGCTGCGGCCAGGACAAGCGTTAACGCGAGACGAGGCCACAAGCTGTTTCATGGTCCTGTCCGGTGTGTTCTTTGTTAAGTCAGCGGTTTTAGTCAGTTTCACACGGCCCTCTCAGCTCGTGGCGCGGCGGCGCGCCAGCAAGACCAGCAGAATTACGCCAACTACAACCGCAGCCAGCAGTGCGCCGATACCGACTGTCAACAGCGCGCCCGCAGGATCGTCGTTGTCCTGCGTTCGTTGGGTTTCTGCCGGCGCTGCTGCTGGCTGCGCAGCGCTGCCACTCTCGGCCGCTACGGCGCTCACCGCTTGCGGCGTGTCAGTTGGCGCTGGCGTGGCAGTCTCGACGTCGTCAGGTTGGGCTGGTGCAGCTGCCTTTGCCTCTTCCGTAGTCACAGTTTCAACTTCCGCAACAACAGTCGCCTCCGCAGTCGGTATGGTCGTTGGATCAGGAAGCGCCGATGTGACAGTCGGATCAGGAAGCGTCGTTTCAGCCGTTGGAGTCGGCGTGTTCACAGGTGTTTCGCGCGTTCGTGGTGGCGGTCGGCGGTGCTTCTGTCGGCGTGGCCGATGGCAGATCGGTTGCCACGGGCTGCGCCACGGTTGGCGCCGGCAGGCCGGTTGGCGCTGCGGTGGGGGGCGCCTGGGTTGGGATCGGTGTGTTGGTCGGCTGCGTGGACGCGCCGGCGGTTACTGTTACTGCGCCCGGCTGTGGCGAGGATTCGATAGCCGTCGCGTCGCGTCGCGCCAGATCGACTGAGGTGATGGCCAGGTTGGAATTGCCGGCGGCTTTGCCGCGCAGCTTGACCACGATCAGGTTGCCGGTGCCGCTCTTGGCTTCGCTGGGATTGAGCTGGGTCATAGCGTAGTGGATAACGCCGGTCGTGTTGTCCGCGCCGTCGCGCACCGACATGCCCGACTCCAGCATTCGACCCAGCGAAACCTGCACGCCCGGTTTCGTCGGGTCGGCATCCACCACTTCGACGACGGTCGGGTCGAAGCTCAACTGGATGTCGAACCCGTACAAACCCTCCACGTCGACGATTTCGACGGCCACATCGCTGGTGTTGCCGACAGCCAGGCTGAGGTTGGCCGGAATGACCCGCACCACCACCGGCTCCTGAGCCGATACGGGGCTGGCGACAAGCAACAGGCTCAGGACGCCAGCGACAGTAGAGACAAATCCTTTGACATTTCTCATAAGATCATGGGGTGAAGGTTAGCCGGGAGGAAGCGGGCAACGCCCGCTTCCTCCCGTGACGGATCAGGTTACGGTTGTGTCCAGGGGCTGTAGGTCAGCTCGTAGTTGCTGCCCATCAGCACCAGGTCGAAGATGTCCACGGCGCCGTTGACCTTGACGTCGGGACTCGATCCGGGCGCGCCGCCGCAGTCGGTGAACGCGATCTGGTAGAAAGCGCCGATGCAGCCAGCGTCGAAGACGTCCACTACATCGTTGTTGGTGGCGTCGCCGCCCAACAGGAAGGCGAATGCCAACGGCGTCAACGGTCGGGTGGTCGCCAGCGCGCTGTTCTGTCCAGTCCGTTGGAACGAACGGGATAGCTAACTGAACCGATCACCGTCGTCGTTGGCAGATGCAGCGGCGCATCGAACTGCAGCCAGTAGGTTGATCCCACCAATACGACCTTCGTCGGACAGGTGAGCTGTAGTATAGGCGCCGCTGGGTACGCTGGTTCCGGTCGCCAGATCGATCGAACCTGCCTTGGCCAACTGGTTCTTCACTAGTCAACAGCGCGCCGCTGTCGTTGTCGTTGCCTTGCAGGTCGACGAATCCGGTGAAGTTGGCCAGGCCAACGATCACGATCTCGCCGTCGTCTGCGTCTGTGATGTCGCGTGCGGGTACGCTGGGCGCGCCGTAGCCCGCGTTGTTGACGAATACCTTGATACCGCCGACCGCGCCGGTGCTGGTGTCAGCCGGATCGGCAGAGATATCAAAGTAGGTTGGCCACGGTCCGTTGCCGGGCGGCATCGTGTTGGCGGTGAAGTTGAAGGTGGCGATGGTGCCGCCGGTCGCGTCATACTCCGCCGCGGGGAACGTGAGGTTGCAGCGATACTTGAGGACGCCGGGAGCGACCGACAACGGCGTGCATACGCCTCCGCTCCACGGCGCTGAGAACGTGGTCGTGTTCAGCGTCAGCATTGCGGGGTCGTAGGTCACCAGGAAGGTCAGGCCGTACAGCTTGGCCGCGTCGACCTTGAGCGCCACGTCGAAGCTGGTGGTCTCAGGCACGCTGCGGGTCAGCGCGTTGGCCGGCGGATCGACATCCATGTACAGTTCGCTGAACGTCCAGGGGATGTAGGTCACACCGGCGCCCACACCGTCGCCGTTCGTCCGACTGTCGGGCCTGCCAGGTCGCCCCAGGAGTTGTAGGTCGCGTTCAGCGCGCCGCTGCCGCCATAGGTCACGCCGGGGCCGCCGTTGGCCTTGAACAGGTTGCCGTTGATGGTGATCACGCCGGTGGGCGTGCCATCCACCTGCAGGCCGGCGTCAGTGTTGTCGTGGATCCAGTTGTTGGTGATCTTCAGGGAAACCACCGGGCCAGCCACCTGGATGCCGTCTTCCCAGTTCTTTATCTCGACGCCGCGCAGCGTGAAGTTGCCGGCGCCGGTCTGAACCAGGATACCTGGGAACGGGCTGCCGCCGCCGTCGAGGATGCCCGGTCCCAGGATCGTCACGTCGTTCGCCGCGATCGTGAACGCCGGCGAGCCTGGCCCGAAGGTGCGGCCCGACAGCTTGATGGTGACGCCGGAAGTCGCGACCGTGGCGCTGCCTTCAGGCTCCGAAGGGCCCTGGCGGCCAGCGGCACGATGACATCGCCGGTGCTGGCAGCGTCCACCGCGTCCTGCATGGTGGCGAAGAAGGTGTTGTCAGTCACATTGTGGAAGTTGCCCGTCGGACCGCTGGCGCAGGTGGTCAGCCAGGGCGTGAAGTCCACGTCGTCGCTGACCGCGTCGCCCAGTCCGCCGGGGTTGGTCGTGGCATTGTACGGGCCGGTTGGATCGCCCCAGTTGTTGTTCTTGGCGTCCACCAGCGGAGCGGTGGATTCGACGCCGAAGTCGTTCAGCGAGAAGCAGTTGTTGCTGGCCACCACAGAACTGGTGTCGGAGCCATCGTATCCAACCACGATGCCTGTGGTGTTGTTGGTGATCGTGTTGCCGGTGAAGGTAGCCGCTGTGCCAGCTCCATAGTAGGTCGATGTCAGGTAGCCGGCCGAGGTTGAGCTATCAACCGATGCCACGCCGCGGTTGTCGCTGACCAGGTTGTTGTTCACGGCAACCACTGCCCCGGCGCTGATGTCCAGAGCATAGTCCAGCCAGTCGCCGGCGCCCTTGCCGGTGTAGGCGTTGCCGCTGTAGGTGGAACCGCTGACGCCCGCGCCGAAGTACAGCACGCCCACGCGTCCGATGCCGCTGAAGGAGGAGTTGCTCACATCGACCTTGCCGCTGCCGAAGGCCGCCAGGGCGACGCCCGCGTAGTCCGGGCCGCTCTCGTTGTAGCGGATTTCTGTGAACGCGACATCCGACACGCTGCCAGCCGTGCCCTTGTAGCGAATCGCCTGGTAGACCTTGCGTCCGGTGCCGTCCAGCGTCATGCTGCTGATGTCCAACGAACCGGCTGTATCCACGAGGAACCAGCCGCGGGCGTCGCCGGAGTTGCCTGTATCAGCCGTGGGTGTCAGGGTTGTCACTCCCTGGCCGGCGCCTACCAGATCGATATCCTTATCGACCAGCAGTTGCGGGCCTTCGGCAAAGGTACCTGCTGAAACGGTCACGGTCGCGCCGCTGTCGGAGTTGTCGATGGCGTCTTTGACGTGAGCGAAATAGGCCGTGCTGCCAGGCCAGCCGGTCGGCATGTTGGTCTTGGCGTAGGGCGCCAGGTTGGCTTCGGTGACCGTTGCCAGGTTGCCGACGTTGAGCGCCAGCAGGGTGACGGCCGTGTAGTCGCTGCCCAGCTCGTTCAACGTGCTGTTGGCGATGAACAGGATGTCGCCGCCGTAGGTGTTGGCGTAGGTGTTGCCGGTGACCAGCGCGCCGTCGTCAGGATTGCTGTCGCCGTCGTCCACGATCACTACCGCCGAACCAGGTTCGGGGACCGGGCTGTTGAAGCCGTCGGCGATGTCGTGGAAGTCGTTGCCACTGATGGTGACGCCCAGTCCGGGCGAAGCGCCCTGGATGCCATACAACCAGACGCCTGCGCCGGCTGACGTGTCAGGTCCACTGACCGCGCCGCCCAGGTCGTAGATCTCGTTGCCGATGATGTCCAGGTCGGTGATGGTCAGGCGGCTGCCAGACACCAGGTCGCCCAAACCGAAGATGCCGTAGCTGCTGACGTAAGCCGAGCTGCTGGGGTTGGGCAGCGCCATACCGTGGACGAAGTTGTTGAGCACGTCCACGTTGCTGCGGTTGCCGGTGCCGGTGGTCGCGTAGACCAGCACGCCGGCGTAGGTCGCGCGCGTCGCCGGTGATGTCGCAGCCGTCAACGGTGACGTTGTCGGCCTTGATGGTGATGGCGGTGGGCAGCCCGCTGGCGTCGATGATGGTCTCACCTGGCGAGCCGGCTGTGCGGCCGCTGACCGGGATTGCCTGCCTGGGCGCACTGCAGGCTCAGTGCCTTGTCGATGCTGAGGATTTTCCGCATAGGTTCCGGCCGCCACATTGATTGTGCCGCCAGCAACCACGCGAACGATTGCAGGTGCGATGCTTGAGTAGGGATGGTAACGACCGCCAAGGTCTGTCGACATAGGCTGTCGCTGCATCGACATAGACCACCGACAAGCACTGCCGGGCTGGCGCGCTGGTCTTCGATCACCGCTCCGTTGTTGGCGTTGCTCATTGCCACGATGTCGGTGTAATAGATACCCGGCATCTAGCGAGAATGGCAATGTCGTAGACGTTGCCTGGCGCCGGTTCCCCACGTGTTGCCGGTGAATGTCAGGTCGCCGCCTTCGAGCACCCAGCCCTTGGTGTTGTAGGTGTAGTTGTTCTGGACGTGCGCCGTGTGGTCGTGCCGCTGACATAGGCCGGCTGGCGGAGGTCATAGAATGGTATTGCCTTCGATGTTCAATCCACTGAACGATCCAGCCGTTGATCACCATCGCGCGGCTGACCTCTGGGTCGCCAATCACAAACTGGCCGTGGATGATGTTGTTCTTGATCGTGACTCCGTTGCCGTTGCTGATGCGGATGATATTCTGTACGCCGGCAGTGTCGGTCTTCTCGATCTCGAAGTCCTGCAAGGTGACGCCACTGGCGCTAATGTCGAAGCGGTCTCCGGTTCCAGAAACCTGGACAATCGTGGCACCGGCGCCGTCGCCGTCCAGCGTTATGTCAGTCTTGTTGCACGTTGACGGCGCGTCGACACGTGTAGGTGCCGGCAGCGCACAAAAACCGTGCCGCTGGGGTCGACCAGGGTCGATGCCCTGTCTGAATGGTCTGAACTGCGCAGGTGCGGCGCGGAGCCGCGCGTACGCGTCGACCGTGCCATCGCAGTCGTGTCGTCGCCGTCGGTTCGCACGTAAATCGGCGTCGCGGCATGGGCTGATGGTACGGACGCCAGCACGAAAGCTGCGCTGATCAGCAAGACCAGCGCCAGGACGAGCTTGGGAGAGCGGATTGAAAGTGCGTGCATTACCTTCCTCCTCTGGGAAAGTCTGAACGGGGCAGGCCGTTTCTCAACGGCCTGCCCCGTTTTCATGTTAGCGGTCGATTGTTATGGCGTCCAGGGCGACGCCGTCAGGGTGTAGTTGCCGCCGAAGAGCACCAGGTCCAGGATGTTCGTTGTACCGTCACCGTTGACGTCGGACGACGATGTTGCTGGATATGACGGGCACTGGATGGCCGGGTTTCCGTACTGATTGCCAATACACGTGGCGTCGTTGATGATCCACTATTTGTCGTCCGTCGCGTCGCCGCCCAGCAGCACGGCCATTTGCAGCGATGTCAGCGGGCGGGTAGTCAGTGTTGCCATATCGGCCCAGGTTGCCGCCAGACTCGGATACGTGACGGTCGTCGGCAGGTAGAGCGCCCGGTCGATCTGGAAGTAGTAGGTTGTTCCTACGGTCAGTAGATTCGAGGGGATGTAGTTGGTCGTGTAGCTGCCCGACGAGACGCTGGTGCCGCTGGCCAGCAGCGTTGCGCCGCTGGTAGCCAGTTGGTTGTAGACCTGCACCACGGCGCCGCTGTCGTTGGGCCGGCCTTGCACGTCCACGAAGCCCGTGAACCTGGCGATGCCGGTGATGTTGATCTGGCCGTCGTTGCTGTCGACGATGTTGCGATCGGGCGTCACGGGGGGCGTCGTTGTAGCCCACGTTGTTGACGAAGACCTTGATCGCCGCCTCGAGGCGCTGGAAAGTCGTTGTCAGCCACTGACGAGGTCGAAGTAAGTGGTCCACGGTCCGTTGCCCGTTAGGGCTCATCCCGTCGGCTATGAACGTTAGAGTGCTGAACGTTTCGCCAGCTTTCCACGTTCGCATCTGGCCGGAAGCGGGTGCAGTACACGCTCACAGAACCCACGGTGATGGTCTGCGTGCAACCCCCGGTGCCCTTGAACAGTTCCCGGCCCACGGCGCGCCCGGGATCATTCCATCGCGTCTTGCAGCGTCAGGAAGTTGGGATCGTACGTCAACTCGAATTGCACGCCGTACAGCTTCTCGGCGTCCACCTTCACGGCGACGTTGAACGTGGTACCAACTCGGTCGACACCGCGCACGTGCTGTCGCCGCCGTGGTCGGATCGACGTCCATGTAGACCTCGGCGAAGGTCCAGGGAGTATCAGTCACCAGTCCGCTAACGCCGTCGCCAGCCTGCAGCCGGGCCACCGTCATCGCCCCACGAGTTGTAGGTCGGCGTTGACGGTGTTGCCGCTGTCGTTTTGCACGCCGTTGCCGCCGTTGACCTTGAACAGGTTGCCCTGGATGGTCACGACGCCGCCGAGGGTGACGCCGCTATTGATCTGCAGACCGGCGTCGGTGTTGAGGTGGATCCAGTTGTTGACCAGCTTGAAGGAGGTCACGCTGTTGGCTACTTCGACACCGTCGGCCCAGTCGGTGACTTCCACACCGTTGAGGATGAAGTTGTCACCGCCGGTGACGACCAGGATCGCCGGGTCACCGCTGCCGCCGCCGTCCAGGGTTCCGGGGCCAACCACCGTGAAGTCGGCTGAGTTCACGGTCAGGAAGGGTGATCCGGGACCGAAGGTGCCGCCGTTGAGGTTGATGGTCACGCCTCGGTTTGTTGGACGTTGCGCCGCCGGCAACCGGCCCGGTGCCGACGAACTTGATCTCGTCGCCGTCGCTCGGCATCGTCCAGTGAGCCTTGCAGATCGTCGTATGCCATGGTGGTCGGTGTTCTGCCAGTTGTCGATGTTTGCAACACAACCGACATTGGTTGTCAGCCACGGATCATAGTCGACGTTCACGCCGACCAATGCACCCGTGCCTCCCGGGTTAGAGACCGGATCATACGGCCCCGATGCGTTATTCCACCAGTTGTTTTCTGCACTGGTGATATAGTTGTAGGTAGTCACGTCGCCAGCAGCAATCGCCACGCCGTAGAACGTAGTGCTATTGAACTGATTGCACTGGGCATTTACTGTCCCACCATTGGGATTGTCTTCAAGAAAGACAGCGATGTTGTCTGAACCACTATTGACGGTTAAGCCGCTGAATACGTTGCCGGTCACGACAGCGTATGGCGTAGGTCCTTCCAGGCCAAGGGCGTGGGTCCAACCGCCGTTCAGTCCGGAGAAGGTGTTGTCGATGATCTGCGCACCGGGTACACCTGCGCCGTTGTTGAGTATAACGCCGTAGGCGCCCTTGGTCGCGCTGGCGATATCACTGAAGGTATTGTCTTCAATCACCAGGCCGGTGCTTTGATCGATGCTGGTCGATTGAAGGATACCGACCGCGCTAACGCTCTTCGCACCTGCCTTGATGTTGTTGAATCGATTGTGAGCGATGGTCACCGAGTCCGCGCCGTCGCTGACGATGACTGAGTGTACATTCGAACCCAGCCCCACATCACCCACGTTATCGACGATGTTATGGGCAATCGTGATGTCGCTGTAACTCGGGGTGTTATCGACGTCCACCGCGTACGTCTGACCGGGGTTGGTCAGGGTGAAGCCGTCGATCTCAACGTTGCTGGCATCGACGGTGACCAGGCCCTGGATCGTGAACTCGCTCGCATCACCCGCTGTTCGTCCGCTGACAGCAACACCGTACTGCGCGCCCTTCAGCATCACGGAGATGGGGATGTTGGCGGGAGCAACGTATGTTCCGGCTGCCACGTTGACAGTATTGCCCGCCGAGGCGGCATCGATGCCGCGCTGGATGCTGCCGGAGCTGGTGGTCACGAAGATCTCACCTGCCTTGACACGCACCAGGCCCAGGCTGCTGTTGTCGACCTTATGCACCACCTTGTCCTCGATGGCGAAGTTCTGCGCCAGGGTCGCGGTGGCGCCGGTCTGGCCGTCGAAGCTCACGCCGGTGGCGTCGATATCAACGGCGTTGTTCACCAGCTCGATGTAGTTGCCGGTCTGTCCGCTGAGCGCCAGGTCGCTGGTGCTGGTCACCGAAGCGTTGGTGTTCTCGACGATCAAGGCCCTTGGCGCCGCCGTTGACGGTTACACCTGCGCCGATGGCAAGTTGCACATTAGCATGCGGGTGCTGCTGGGGCTGTCCAGCACCCGGATGCCGGTGCCGCCGGCGTTGGGTGTGATGCTCAGACCGCTTACGCTGGCGTGGGCGCCGTCAGCTGGCATTGCTGTTGTAACCCTCGTAGTTGTTCAGGAACAGTCCGATGTCAACGCCGCTCACGCTGCCACCGCTGATGGCTGCAGGCGCGGTGCTCTTCACGTTCCACACCTCGTAGCCTTCGGAGGGAGTTGCTGACACGCGCTGCCGTCGATCGTGTTGTCTGAGAGGTGGAAGCAACCGACAAGCGAAGCCAACAGGATGCCATCCCACTACCGTTTCATTGGCATCGGCCAGCGCAGTGATGTCGTTGTTGGACAGCGTGTAGGGTGACGATGGGTCCGTGTCTGCAGGTTGTGGAAGATACCACGGCGGCGAGCCTGCGATGGTATTGTTGTCGATCTCCTGGTAGGTCGCAGCACCTGGGTTGGCCGAATGGAAGTTGCCAGTCTGGACACCAATGCGCACGTTGTCCATCACGTTATTGGTCACTGCAGCATACTGGCCGTTGTACAGCAGTACGCCACCGCCCCAGAATTCGATGCCTGACTTGGCGTCGTAGGTGCCCATGTCCTTGAACAGGTTGTCGTCCACCAGGTGGCCGGTCGTGGCCGGAGCGCTGTATGATCGCGCCGAAAATAGTCACTCCGAAGTAGGAGAGGTTCTGGATGATGTTGTTCGACACCGTGAGGTTGTTCACGTTGTCAACATACACCGTCACACCCTCTGCCGCGTCGATGTCGGCGCCGTTGGTGCTGGAAAAACCGCTGGTTAGAGCGGTGTTGTCTCCGTCGATGGTGAAACCGTCGATCGAAACATCCGAGGCTTCGACGTGAAATATCTCGCCGGTCGCGATAGCGGCAGTGGCCGGTACGACCACGGCTTCGGCGCCGCGTACGCCCGTGTTGGGCGAGATGCCGTAGTTGGGGCCGCGAATGTCAAGCGACTTGTCGACCGTGATATCCTCAGCATACGTGCCAGGACCCACGGTGATCGTGTGGCCATTCAGTGTATCAGGGTCATCGATGGCTGCCTGGATGCTGCAGAAGGTCTCGCTGGTGTTCAGGTTAGTCACGACACCCGAACAGGACGAGAGCGTTACGTTATCGAGCAAGAAGCCATTTCCATTATTGGCAGGCATAGCCGGGCCGGCGACGCGGAAAATCACCGTCTTCACGATCCGCGGCGTTGACTCAGGAGCCGCTTCGGGATCATAACGATAGTAGTCCTCCCAGCTCGTGCCGGTATGGACGAGGATCCCGTCGATGAAGACCTTGACCACATCATTTCCGGGGCCGTCCAGGGTATCCATTGTCAGCTTGATTGTGTGCGGTGTGGTTCGAGAAAGGTTCGTTCCCACTTGTGTCTCGACGAAGCTGGCGCAGCTTGCGGGCGTGCATGGCACGGTTTGCTGAACGTCGTCGAAAAAGACATTGATCCCGCCAGAGGCATCCTCAAACCGCAGGTAACTCATGCGCGACCCATCGCCTCTGTCAGGCGACACCGAGATAACCATGCCAGTCTGCATGGTGGGTAGCGTTGAGGCGATATCGAACTGTATCTCAAAATGAGTTTGCCGGGTTCCTACAGAGAACGGGCCTGCCGTGGCAGCCGTTTCGCCAACAGCATCGGTCAACGGCTTGGCGAACGTCTGGTCACCAAAGCTGCCACTGGTGGTAGCATTGGAGATTCGCAGACTCTTCGTGTCAAATGTGCCGAACCCGTAGATGTTCGTCACGACAGCGACATCAAACGGCCCGGTCTTGCTCCAGCCATCCTGTCCGTTGATATTGCCCAGTGAGTAGGTCTCAAAATCGACGCCGATGGTGTCGGCGACTACGCTGGCGGTCAGCGCGATGATCAGGATCACCGTCAATGTGAGCGCGAACGGTACTGTGAACTTGCGTTGCATTAGAAATCCCTCCTTGTCTCAGCACTGAGACAGGTTCTGAAAATGAACGAACGGTTTGATCGTGCGACAGGCGCGCGCCTGCCGCGTGGAACTTGCTGGGAGCTACTGCTCCCCAGTCGCGTATGGGACGCGAAAACGTTGGGCTGTGTGGAACGTGCGTGTCATATCTGCTGTCGGCTAACCCTCCTGAGCGTACAAGACGCTCAACCTGTTCCCACCATGCTGCACCGCCTGAAACCCTGAAACTACCTGATCAGTGTGGGTGCAACCTGGGACCTGTGGATGAACAACTATAATGCTACACGAATATAGCAGAATGTGCCATAATGCAACATGATTTGAATCATATTTGGCGCAAGTTTAATGTGCGGTATTAGGAACTGGCGCGACCGGCCGAGAAGCACAGCAAAGTCGAGGCGCCACGTTTCAACCTTTTGGGAAAAAAGAAACGCCCTATCACCGTGTAGTGATAGGGACGTTTCGAACAACCAACTCCCGCTATTATCCCTCCGACGCCTTCCGCCCCGAGAACCAGACGATCAGCACGATGATGGCCACCACCCATCTATGGACGTCAATGGCTACTTTTCACTTCGTTCCGGCTGGGACGTCGTTTCCTGCAGGCTCGCCTGAATCTGCTGAAAGATCACTTCGGCAAAGCTAAACAGCTCCGTGGCCTCCTCAGTCGTGGGCTTGCCGGTGGGCAGCAACCCCATTTCACCCGGATACCGTGCCTCGATGTAAACAGCATCCAACCGATCAAGCATATCCATGTCTTGAATCACGGGATAGCGAAGGCGCACCATCTCGTACAGCCTTGTCAGGCTGTGGGTTCTTATTAGTCCCAGGTCCGATTCCTCAATGGCAGCCTTGAGTGCCTTTTCCACTCCCTGTTGAGCGTGGAAAGCGACCATGTTGGTCAGATCCTCGTGCGCAAGCAACACGTGCGCCGTTGCCAGATCATCGCGCGCCCTGGCCAGCCATTCAAGGGTGATCGGCTTCATAAAGCACAACCCCACTTTGCTGAACATCGCGGCGAAAAGGCTATTCATTTCGATGAATCTGGCGTGCATCGGCTGGGTATGGACGATCAAGTCCATCGGCACTTCCCGGCGGAGGTCTCTGAGCAGTCTCGAAACTTCGAGGTAAGCATCTTCTTTTTCACGGTGGTTGGCCGGCAGCTTGTCGCTGTTGGTGACCACGATCAGATCCAGGTCGCTATCTTCGTCAGCATTACCACTGGCCTGGCTACCAAAGAGAATGATCTTGGCGGGGGCAATCGGCTGTAACAGTTCAACGATCTCTGGCAGATATTGCTCTTTCATTCGTCACCTCTGGCCTGATCATAGCACATCTGGCGCTGCTCGTAAAACGGTTCAGATTACCCTTGGTTACGTCTACCCCTCCGGCGTCTTGCGTCCCGAGAACCAGATGATCAGCACGATGATGGCTACCACGGCCACCATGAGCAGCAGGATCAGCGGCCAGTTGGTGCCGCCGCTGCTGGTTGAGCTGGACGGCGCGGGCGTGGCGGTCGCAGTCGCCGCGCGGCTGGGCGGCCGGCAGACTGATGATGTAGGCCGAGATGTTGTCGATCTCGGCGTCGCTCAACGGGCCGCCGTTGGCCTGCGCCCAGGCCGGCATGGCCGTGCCGCTGATGCCCTGGGCGACGGTGGCGCGCACGAACTGCTGCGGGGCGATGCTGGCGAAGGCCTTGTTGAGGTTCGCGCCAACCCGTCCCTGCCCCTGGTCGCCGTGACACATGGCGCAGTTCTGCACGAACAGCGCCTGGCCCACGCCCGGATCGCCGCTGACGCCGGCCACCGTGGGCACTGGCGTCACCGGCAGTGGAGTCGCCGTCGGCGCCATCTCGCTGCGCCCGCCGCTCAGGCTGACCACGAACGCTGACACGTCGGCGATCTCCTGGTCGGTCAGCGGGCCGCCGTGCGCCTGGCTCCAGGGCGGCATGGCTGTGCCGGCAATGCCCTGCTCCACCACCGACTGCACGAAGGCGTCGGGATCGAGGGCCGGGAAGTCCTTGGAGAGGTTCAGGCCCAGCCGTCCCTGCCCTTCCGGTCCGTGGCAGACCGCGCAGTTGGCGTCGTAGATCTGCGAGCCGCGCGTGATGTCGCCTTCCTGGGCCGCGGCGGCTGCCGTGAACAGGATCAGCAGCAGCGCGGTCAGACAGAACGACGACAGGGATGCGAGCGATGTGGCGATTGCGAGCGGTATGCGGGCATATCGGCTCCTTTGGCTAAAAAAGCAACTGGCCGGGCGGCGGGTGGCCAGCCCGGCCAGTCATGCGTGAGAAAAAACGGCGTGTTCGTGCGGGCTCGGTCAGGAGGCCGGCCCGAGCAGGCGGGTCGGGCTGACTATTCCAGCGTCAGCAGATACTGCACCAACCCGTTCAACTCGGCCTCCGAGAGGGTGTTGCCGAAGGTCTGTGGCATCAGGTTGGGCTGGCAGGGGCCGGCCGGGCACTCCGCGACGATGTACGCGTTCGGCTCGACGATGGACTGGTGGATGTACTCTTCAGCGGATAAGCCCCGGCACTTCTTCGGCGGCCGCGGGTCGCTACGCCGGCCAGGTTCGGGCCGATGATGCCCGCGCCGCCCGGTTCGCCGTGGCAGCCGGCGCAGCCGTTGGCTGCATAGACCGCCTTGCCGATTTCCACCGGGTCAGCATTGGGATCGATGACGACTTCTTCAGTCGGCGCCGCCTCGCCGCCGCCCACCGCCGTGGCTTCCCAGTTCAGGACGAAGGCAGCCAGGTCGCGCACCTGGTCAGGACGCAGCGGGCCGCCATATTCCTCGCCCCAGGTCGGCATGACCGCGGCGTATTGCCCGCTGCCCACCGGCCGGCCGGCGGCGACGGTCAGCTCGATGTAGCTCTCCAGCGAACCGGAGTAGCCGACTTCTTGCGTGCGGGTGGTGAAGAAGGCTTCGCTGTTCAGCGTCGGCCCGACGCCGGGGATGCCCTGGCCCTGGACGCCGTGGCAGCCGATGCAGTTGGTCTCGAAAAGCTTGGCGCCGTTTTCAACAGCCCGGCCCTCGAAGTTGGCCTCGCGTTCTGACAGTCGATCCAGTTCGCCGTAGCCGACGTAGGTCACGGCCAGAGCAATTCCGAAGGCAACCACGATGCCAACGGTGATCTTCAACAAGGTGTTGTTTCTCATCGCTGTTACTCTGCGTATCCGGCTTCTTCATGGATGAAGAAGGTCTTCTCGAAGGTCTGTTCGTCGACGCCCTCCGGCTGCCAGAAGACTCGCATGGTGATCTTCTTCAGGCCCTCCTGCCAGTCCTCGATGATCATCTTGCCGTAGCCGTTGGGCAGACCCTCGTCAAGACCCTTCTCGTAGGCTTTGACGTCTTCCACGACGATGTGCTGGGCGTATTCTTCCATCAAGCCCAGCATGACAGGGTTAGCAGTGCTTTCCGGGTTGCCCGGCACGTCAACCCGCGTGTCCCATTCACCAAGCTGAAGCTGAGCCCAGTCCGTTTCCCGGACGGGACCAGCCTCCTCTTCCGGCAGCATCAACTGCACGACCTCCTCTGCCGGCGGCGACGCGACCAGGAAGAACGGTGTGCCCATCCAGGTCAGGATGACAAACACGCTCAGACCGAGCATCCAGGCCGTCAGCGCGAAGCGCCGGTCTCTTGCTTTACGGCTGGGGTTGAAGTCGATGTAGGGCATGATAAACAGGAAGCCGAAGACGATGGTGGGAACGACCACCCCCATGATCGTCGGATCGCCCAGTTTCAGCAGGCCCTGGATCCATAGGAAGTACCACGGCGCCTTGGTGTGCAGCGGTGTCTTGTTGGGATTGGCATGGTGCTCCAGCGGCGCGCCGGGGTAGACGTTCAACACGATCAGCGCCAGCAGGATGAAGGTGATCAGCAGCAGGAGCATCATCTCGTCGGTGAACACGTCCGGCAGGTAGTAGCGGCGCTTGTCGGCCGGCACCCGCTTGGCGGTGTCCTGTCCGATTTCTTCCTCCGACGACGGCAGCGAGATGCCGACGCGCACCACCTTGTAGTAGTGGATGAAGAAGACGAAGATCACCAGCAAAGGCACGAAGAGCACGTGCAACAGGTAGAAGCGCAATAACCCGGCCGGGCCGATGGCAGGCGCTCCCAGGAGGATGAGCTGGGTTGTCTTGCCCAACTCCGGCGGCGGCGCTTTGTCGATCATGCTGCCGCCGATGGTCACCGCCCAGTAGGCCAACTGGTCCCAGGGTAGCAGATAGCCGCTGAAGCTGAGGAAGAGCGTCGCCAGCAGCAGCACAACACCGGTCAGCCAGGTGAACTGGCGCGGCTTTTTGTATGACCCTGTTAGGTACGTACGCACCATGTGCAGGAAGACGACGATCACCATCCCTTCCGCGGTCAGGCGGTGAACGTCGCGCATCAGCTCGCCGAACGGCACATTGGTCAGGATGTTCAGCATGTCGCCGTAGGCCCGCTGAGGCGTCGGCGCGTAGTAGATCATCAGGAAGATGCCGGTCACCAGCTCGATGAAGAAGAAATAGGTGCTCAGCAACCCCAGCCGGAAGGTATGCGTCAGTTTTGTGACTGACTGGTGATAATAGCTGGGCTTGATGTGGAACCAGAACGACTCCGAATGAACCGTCAGCCGGGGGTTGGGACGCCGTGGATCGTCGCCCCGCGCCAGGCCGCGCAGATCATTCCAGTTCATCCCGGTGGTGAGCTTGGTAATGAAAACGTCTAACTGTCTCAGCATCCAGGAAATCACGCCTTCCTTGCGGATTTCGTGGGCAACGTTGTTGATTACACCCATACGATCCTGCTCCTTGCCAGAAGGCTAGTGCGGTTGACCCTTGAGGATTTTGCTTGTGTCGACGATCACGCTCGCGTCGCGGATTCCAGCAGCCGGCAGTGGCTGGCCGCCTTCGGTGATGTCGGCGACCGTCTGCCCGTTTTGTTCCAGAACCGCGTAGAACTGGTCCAGCGATCGCGGCGCCGGTCCTTCGATGTACTTGCCTGTCTTCTGGAACTTGGACCCATGGCACGGGCACTCGAAGCGGAAGGTCTGGTCCTTCCACTCGTACAGGCAGCCCAGATGCGTGCAGACGCGGTAGAGGGCACGGAAACCATCGGCGTCGTTGCTCGACCAGAACTTGCCGTCCAGGTTGGAAATCGGCGGGCCATCGACCGGCGGCAGACTGGAAAACGTGCCCAGATCAAAGAGGCCGCCGAACTCGCCAGCCTTGAAGCGCGGCACGGTGAACAGGAAGCCGGCGACGCCCGCTTCCACCAGCACCACACCGAGAGCAGCGCCCCAGGCGTAGTTCAGGAACTCGCGCCGAGTGACAGCCTCGCTTTTGGGCTTAGCTGCCTTCTTCTCAGCTTTCTTCGCTTCCTTCTGCTGCCGGCCAGATTGAAGGTACTCGCCGCTGTCGCTTTGGAAGGTCTGGCCGGCAGCCGCGTCTCGTTCGCGTTGCTGATCCTTGGTCTCTTGAAATTTCTGCTGTTCGGGGCTTAGCTCGTCGCCCGCTCCTGAAGACTTCGGGTTTGCCATAGGCTATCAGTCTCCTAACGTCGTTAGTGGGGGCCGTCACGGTTCATTCGATAAGAACGGTGGCTACAGGAATGCGTGTTCACCAGTTAACGCGGATACAACTACGGGAAGGTTAATCGTCTAGTCGGGGTGGAAAAGGTAGGCGTGATTATAGCATGCGGGTATACCATTGTCAAAAAGTTCACATTTCTCCCGGCGGTCGTCTCCGCTGCTTCGTTTCAGCCCGCCGCCGCTTCGCCTCCATGCGCCGCCGGCGGGCTGCTGCGCTGGGGCGGGTTGGCTTGCGCCGCTTGCTTGGTTTCAGCGCGCTGGCCAGCAGCCGCTGAAAGCGCTCGGTCACGTCAAACCGGTTTTCAAGCTGGCTGCGGCCGGCCTGGGAGGTCATGTGCAGCACGCCGTCGCTGTCCAGACGGCTGGCCAGCCGTGTGCGGGCCAGCTCCCGCTGCGCATCGGTCAGACTGGGCGAACCGGCCAGATCGAACAGCAACTCCACCTTTGTCTCCGTCCGCTGGACGTGCTGCCCGCCCGGCCCGCTGCTGCGCGCAAAACGATAGCTCAGCTCGCTGAGCGGAATGGCGACCTGGTCGTTGATGATCAGAACTTCTTCGCTCACACCTTCTCCCAACCTCCGGGAGGTTTGCGTTTCAGGGCGTCGTAATCGGCTCGGTTGCGGTCAGCGGCAGCGTACCGGTCAGCGGCAGCGCACCTGTCAGCAGCAGCGTCGTCGTCAGCGTTCCGGTCACGGTCGGCGGCGGCGTGATCACCGGCGGCGGGTCCAGGCGTTCGAAGCGCAGCGAGCGCGTCAGCTCACCATAGCCGCTGCAGGCTGTTTCCGGGAACGCCAGTTGACGGTTGCGATACAGTGACACTTCGTAGAGCACGCCATCATGGGTCAACTGGCCGTCATCGCCGGGGTAGAGGGTCAGCCGGTCGTCGCCCCAGCGAATGGCCAGCGGCTGTACCTGGCGGCTGACAACACACGGGTTGCTGGGCACCGGCACAGGGGGGCATTCGCCGGCCGCGTCCGTCAGTTCCACGTCCAGCGGGTCATCGCGCAGGTCGGTGTTGGTCAGGCCCAGAAAGAGCAGTCCGGCCTCGTCGAAAACCTGCAAGCCGTAGCTGCGCGCCTCGGGCAGCGCTTCAGGCAGCGTCGCGGTGGCCGTGGTCGCCGTGCCGGTCGGCGCGGGCGACAGTGAGCCGCTCGCGATGTCAGCCCACGCGACCACCTGGTAGGTCTGGTCGACGGCCAGCAACGGCGGGTCGCCCTCGTAATCCAGCGTCAGGGTGATGCCCTCAGCGGCCTCGGCCAGAATGAAGCGCCGGTGCGGGGCGCGCGCCGGATCGTCGTCCACCCCCAGCACGCGCGCCTGGAACTGCACCACCTGCCCGGCGCGGTACGCCGTCGTCAGTTCGCTCTCCGGCGGGTCCAGCGGGAGCAACAGCCAGGTCTGGGGCGCGCCGTCGCCGCGACACTGCGCGGGCAGGTCGATCGGCTGTTCGGCAGCAGCATCAGGCAAGCCAGGCAAAGGCGCCAGTTGCGGCGCGCTGCAACCGGCCAGCGAGAGCGCCAGCCCGATAAGCAACACAAAGAGTAACCTGTTCATCATGGGTTTGAACTACCTGAAGGCAGACCTGCCACGAATTGCGCGAATTTCTCACGACCGTTTCGTGGAATTCGTCCAATTCGTGGCAGGTCCGGTCTAGCCCTCCAGCGCCGCCAGACGTTCCTCGATCTGCGTCTGCTTGGCTTGCCATTCGGCCAGCTGCTGGCGCGCGCCGGTGATGACGTTCTCGGGGGCGTTGTTGACGAAGCCGGGGTTGGCCAGGCGCGCTGCGGTGCTGTCAGCCATCTTGCGCGCGTTGGCCAGCTCCTTGCGCAGCCGCGCCAGCTCCACGTCCAGGTCCACCAGATCGGCCAGCGGCAGCGCAATCGTGACGCCGCCCGCCACCATCGAGGCTGACTTGGCCGGGATCTCCAGGCTGGCAGCCACTTTCACGTGCTCCAGGTCCAGCGTCGCCAGGCTGGCGATCACAGGCAGCTCGCGCTGCACCAGCTCGGCGTGCTTGCCGGCGCTGATCAGCGCGCCGATGCGCCGGCCCGGTGTTACGTTGTACTCGCTGCGCGCGTTGCGAATGGCGCGCACGATCTCCTGGACGCGCTCGAAATCAGCCTCGGTGCGCTTGTTGCGCTTGCCAGCCGCCGGCCACGGCGCGACGATCAACGCTGCCGGCCAGTCGCCGTCGCCGGCCGGGACGCCGGTGGCCAGCGCGGCAGCGCGCAGTTGCTGCCAGATATCCTCGCTCACGAATGGGATGAACGGGTGCAGCAGCCGCAGCGTCTGGTCCAGCACGCGGACCAGCCGGTGGGCTGTCCGCCAGGCCGCCTCGCCGCCCGCATCGAACTGGCTCTTGGCGGTCTCGATGTACCAGTCGGCCACCTCGCCCCAGAGAAACTCGTAGGCCTGCCGGCCCGCCTCGCCGTATTGATAGCTCTCGAACAGCCGCGTCACTTCTGCGACCGTATGGTTCAGCCGGCTCTCGATCCAGCGATCGGCCAGGGAGTAATCAGTGATCAGTAACCAGTGATCAGTAACCAGTGATCCTGACTTGCCGGTTCCGAGGACACTTGCACCTGCGCTGCGCTCCGTCGCCTGTACAGGTGTAGGCACGCGGTGATCAGTTCCTTCTGACGACTGATCACTGATTACTGACCTCTGATCGCTGGACTCCGCCAGCTTGCCCAGATTCGCCAGCGTGAAGCGGGTCGCGTTCCAGATCTTGTTGGCGAAGTTGCGGTTGGCGCGCACCCGGTCGATGCTCAGGTTCATGTCGTTGCCGGGCGTCGAGCCGGTCAGCAGGGTGAAGCGCAGCGCGTCGGTGCCGAACTCGTCCATCACCTCGATCGGGTCGATCACGTTGTTGAAGGTCTTGGACATCTTGCGGCCCTGTTCGTCTCTGACAAGGCCGTGCAGATAGACGGTGTGGAAGGGGATGTCGTTGGTGTAGAGCAGCCCCTGCATGATCATGCGCGCCACCCAGAAGAAGAGGATGTCGTAGCCGGTCTCCATCACGTCGGTCGGGATAGTAGCGGCGCAGGTCGGCGGTGTCGTCGGGCCAGCCCAGCGTGCTGAAGGGCCACAGGCCGGAGCTGAACCAGGTGTCGAGCACGTCGGGGTCCTGCTCCAGCGTCACCGGCTTCGCCATAGTGGCGTCGGCCAGCGCCTGCGCCTCGCTCCTGCGATGCGGGCCACGAACACCTCGCCATCGGGCCCGTACCAGACCGGGATGCGGTGTCCCCACCAGAGCTGGCGGCTGATGCACCAGGGCCGCAGGTTTTCCAGCCAGTGGTAGTAGACCTTGGTGAAGCGTTCGGGGATGATCTTGATCTGGCCGCTGCGCACGGCTGCCAGCCCCAGCGCGGCCATGCCGTCGGTGTTGACGAACCACTGCTTGCTGATCAGCGGCTCGATGATCTCGCCGCCGCGCTGGGCGCGCGGCACGGTCATGGCGTACGGTTCTTCCTTGATCACCAGCCCGGCGGCGCGCATGTCTTCCCAAAGCTGCTGGCGCGCCGCGAAACGCTCCATGCCCGCGTACGGCCCGGCGTTCTCGTTCAGCGTCGCATCCTTGTTCATGATGTTGATGATGGCCAGTCCGTGGCGCTGGCCGATCTCGAAGTCGTTGGGATCGTGGCCGGGTGTGATCTTGAGCGCGCCGGTGCCGAATTCCGTATCCACGTAGGTGTCGTGGATCACCGGGATGGTGCGGTTGAGCATCGGCACCAGGCAGGTCCTGCCGATCAGGTGGCGGTAGCGCTCGTCGTCAGGATGCACGGCCACGGCGGTGTCGCCCAGGATCGTCTCGGGGCGGGTGGTGGCCACGGGGATGTAGCCCTTGCCCGGCCCTTCGTCCAGGCTGTGGCCGGCGATGGGATACTTGAAATAGTAGAGCGTGCCCTGCTCGTCGCTGTATTCCACTTCCACGTCGCTGACCGCGGTCTGCAGGCCGGGCGACCAGTTGACGATGTACTCGCCCTGGTAGATCAGCCCCATGCGATGCAGGCGCACGAAGGCCTCGTTCACCGCGCGTGTTCAGCCCGTCGTCCATCGTGAAGCGCTCGCGGTCCCAGTCGCAGCTTGCGCCCAGCCGCCGCAGCTGGCTGGTGATGCCGCTGTGTTTTTCTTCTTCCAGGCCCAGCAGGCTTCCAGAAAGCGCTCGCGGCCGATTTCCTCGCGGCTGGTGCCTTCGTCTGCGCAGCTTGCGCTCGACCTGAAGCTGGGTGGCGATGCCGGCGTGGTCGGTGCCCGGCACCCACAGCGCCGCCTTGCCTGACATGCGCTGGTAGCGGATCATCAGGTCCTCCAGCGCGACGAACAGCGCGTGCCCCTGGTGCAGGACGCCGGTGACGTTGGGCGGCGGGATGGAGATCACGAACGGCTCAGCGTCCGGGCCGGCGGCCTCCGGCTTGAACCAGCCGTTCTGCTCCCACCAGTCATACAGCCGCCCCTCCGCGGCCTCGAAGTCGTAGGTCTTGGGCATGTCAAAGGGGTTGTTGGTCATGATGAGTCCTCAAGAGTTTCTATCGTAACACGATTTGGAAAATCGTGTTGTGTGCTCAACGACGCCAGACGATTTGGAAAATCGTCCTACGCGGGGCGGCATTCTGTTCGTAACACGATTTTCCAAATCGTGGTATGTACTCGACGACGCCAGACGATTTGGAAAATCGTCCTACGCGGGGCGGCATTCTGTTCGTAACACGATTTTCCAAATCGTGGTATGTACTCGACGACGCCAGACGATTTGGAAAATCGTTCTACGCCGGGCGGCATGCTGTTCGTAACACGATTTGGAAAATCGTGGTGTGTGCTCAACGGCGCCAGACGACTTGGAAAATCGTCCTACGCGTGGCGAACATACGTCCACGGCCAGTCTTGCCATTCCTTGACGATACCCGCCTTCACCGGGTTGTTCACGACGTATTCCACGATTCGCCGCCACTCGTTTTCATCACGAACCTCGTGATCATAGCGTTCATGGTCCCAGAACTGACCGTTGCGTCCAAGCAAGAGATTGGCTCGACGCGCGGTGTACAGCTTGAGCGAGTGCATTGTCTTCGCCAGTGGACAATACGACCCATCGGCTTGCAAGAGTGGCTCGAACACGATGTGCGCGTGGTTAGACATGATGCAGAATGCGTCAAGCTTGTAGTGCTTGCCATTCAGAAAGTGCAGACTGTCGGTTAGGAGTTGCGCGATCTCTGGTTGACCAAGCCAGTGCGGGCCTGACTCCGCCATATCCAGCCAGCGATCCCATCTGCCGAATTGCGTGCGCTGCTCGATGTACGTCTGCCTGGCACGCTCAGCAGGATCGAGTATCCGGGCGAGCTCTCTTTCAACGCGCTCTACCTCCGCCTGCAGCTCGATCAGCACCGACACTGGAAGCGAGCCAGCAAGCCGGATGGTCACGAAGAGTGTTGCGCCCGGTGACTGGTAGTGCGGCAGGGTGCGGCGGTAGAAGAACTTGTACTCCAGTTGGGTCATGCCTGTAAACCCTTCTGATGCTTCAGCCAGGTACACCGAACTTCGATGGCAGGCTACAGCCGGCTGCCAACCAGCCTCACTTCCCAGTCACACGCCACCTCACGCACGCCGCTCAGGCCCGCTTCCTCCATCATCTCCATCACCTCACGCCGCCGCCACATCCGGTAGCGCAGGGGAAACACCTCCGTCTGCCAGCCGTCGGGGCCACCCTGCGAGAAGAAGAGTTCAAAGGTCACCAGCGGATCGTCGTAGCTCCACAGATCCCACAGCACCGTGCGCTGGCCGGGCGCGGGCGTGTCGAGGTGCTCGTGGCGGAACTGGAAGCGGGGCCGCTGCGCCGTGATCGCCTCCCAGTCGCGCTGGCCGATGAGCACCAGCCCGCCGGGCCGTCGTCTGGTCCACCATCTGGCGCAGCGCAGCCTGCATGTCAGCCTCGCTCAACAGATGCGACAGCGAGTTGCCCAGAGACAACACGGCGTCGAACGGTCCCGCCAGTGAGATCTCATCCAGCGCGCGCACGTCGCCCCGGTGCCAGGCGACTGCGACGCCGTACTCGTCCGCGCCGCGCTGGGCCTGCGCCAGGTTTTCGTCGCTCAGGTCGCTGGCGCTGACCTCGTAGCCCAGCAGCGCCAGGGCCAGCGCCTGCGTGCCGATGCCGCAGGTGCAGTCCAGCACCGTCCGCGCTTGCCGCGGGCGCAGTACGTTGTCCAGCCAGTTGCCCTCCTGTTTGACGAAGGCCGGCCAGTCGCGGTAGAACAGCCGGTGCCGGCGGGCGACAGTGTCGTAGAACGTCTTGCTTTCACTCATCAGACTATCCTTCGCCGGCTACAGCTTTTTGGCCACGATCACCAGCCGGCTGTTGAACGGTTCGAACGGATTCTCATCCAGCGGGTTGGCCAGGTTGCCGTAGTAGGCCAGCGGTTCCAGCCCGGCCGCTTGCAGCATGCTCGTCAGCTCGGTCGCGTTGTACAAATGAACCCGGAAATAGAGGCTCTGGCGCTCGCCCTGCTCGTCGGACCACAGCCAGTACTCGGTGCTGCTCCCTGTGATCGCGTCGAACTGCCGGCTCACGCACACCAGCAGATCGTCCACTTCGAACCAGTCGGTGGGCCGGAAGTTGTGCACCACGGCGTCGCGCTGGGCCAGATCAAGGATGAAAATGCCGCCGGGCCGCAGCACGCGGGCCACCTCGTCCAGTACCTGCTGGTTGTCGACGGCTTCGTCGAAATAGCCGAACGCCGAAAACATGTTGAGTACGGCGTCGAACTGCGCTGTCCAGCTCGCGGGCAGGGTGCGCATGTCGCCTTCCTGCCAGGTCACCTCCATGCCCGACTGGGCGGACGCTGTCTTCGCCACGTCCAGAAGAATCGATGACAGGTCTAAACCGGTCACCTGGTGGCCGGCCTGTGCGAGCGGCAGGGCGATGCGCCCGTAGCCGCAGGCCAGGTCGAGCACGTCGGCCGGCTGCTGGCAGTGCTGCTCCAACACGGCCAGCAGCGCCTCGACCTCCTGCTCGGTACGCATCGGCGGCCGCGCTTCGGCAAACATGCGCAGGTATTTCTCGTCAAACAGGTCTTGCCACCAGTGAGTCATTGAGTATCCTTAGTCGAACAAAAAAGCCCCCTTCATCACAAGGACGAAAAGGGGCTTTCGCGGTACCACCTTGTTTGGCGGCCGGCGCACCTGCGCTGACCACCCACTTCACGCTGTAACGGGCTAACCCGGAGCGGCCTAGTCGGTGATCAGTGATCGGTAGAATTTATACCGATTACTGTTTACTGATTACCGTTTCAGCCACCCGACTCCCCGGCGACCTTCAGCGGTGCTCACGTCCGGGCAGGCTCTCAGTCGCTGACCTGCCCTCCCTGGTGACGGCGTGCCGCCTACTCTTCCGGTTCACAGTCGTTGCAAAGCTTCGATTGTTGCTGTGATTATAACCGAGGCACATTTCCCTGTCAACACAAAGATCGCATCAGGTGTCCCGGGCCGCGACTCACGACCCGGGACATTTGATGGTGTGTCTGCTTAGGGCAACTCGTTCACTCGGTCGGTGCTCGGAGGAGCGACCGGGCTGAACGTGCCGAGGTAGTTCACCAGGGCCAGAAGGTCATTGCCTCCGTCGAGCCTCGGGGACGTGATCGTGCCGAACGTGGTGAAGTTGTCACCGCCGTCGGCCAGGAAGTTGTTCACTGTGACGTTGTAGCTGGCAGCCGGGTTGAGCGAAACCCCGTTCAGCTTCACGTTGCTCACTGTCACCGACGTACAGTTGCCTGCCACGATGGTCTTGGCGAGGTCGTAGGTGAAGCCGTTCGACACGCCGAGGTGCAGGAACGGTCGGCTCGATCCGAGCGGCTGGCATTGCTGCTGGAGCACCGAGACGATCTGGGCGCCGGTCATGGCGTACGTGATCAGCGTGTTGCCGAACGGCTGGAAGGTAAACGCCTCACCGAAGGTAACGACTCCGTCGCCCTCCGGTGGCGTTTGCGACTGCGGATACGTCAGATCGGAGCGCACACCACCGGGGTTCATGAACGCGATCTGGGCGCCGCTGGCTGACGTGGCCCATAGTTGAGCATCGGCGACCAGGTTGCCGGCCGGCAACTCGACGCCGCGGTCCGATCCGGGCGGGGTACCACCGCGGACGATCGTTGCAGTGATCGTGCCCACAGGCGTGTTGCCGGCGACATCGTAAAGCGGCTGCCACTTGGCGATGATCGCCGTGAGCGCCGGGTCTGGGGTCAGAGACGCCTGATCGACGATGTGGTTGGTCGCGGTGCTGAGATCGCGGCGAACATCGTTGGTTCGCTTGTCGAGGACGAGTTTCAACTCAGAGACTACCCGTCCATAGGAATAGGCGCTCGTCACGATGCGCGGTTGCCCACCAGCATCAGGCAGAACACAGTTGTAGGGCAGGTGGGTGTGACCGGTGACAATCGCGTCGATCGCGGGGTCGAGTGCGTTGTTGATGGCAACGATCGGTCCGGAGATACCCACACATGAATCGACGTCGCCGGGGGGTGGCGTCTGCGAGCCGCCCTCGTGTAACAGAACGATAATGGCATCGACACCCTGCGCCCGCAGGATCGGAACGAGGGCATTGGCGGTCTCGGCCTCGTCGAGGAAGTCCCAGCCCTGGATGCCGGCGGCGGCGACCAGGGTGTCAGTTGCCTCGAGAGTCATGCCGATGAATCCGACTTTGATGCTCTCGAACCTCTTGATCCAGTACGGCGGCAACGGGGTCTGACCGGTGTCCTCGTTGACAACGTTGGCTGCGAGCCATTGAAAGTTTGCACCGGGGAAAGGTTGGGCCGGGAAATAACAACCATCGACGGGGTGACAGCCGCCATTCTGCATCCTGAGCAGCTCGGTGACACCCTCATCGAACTCGTGGTTGCCGACGCTCGACACGTCAAGGTGCATGGCATTCAGCGACTCGACCGACGGTTCATCGTGGAACAGACCGGAAAAGGCTGGCGAGCCGCCGATGAGGTCACCGGCAGCAACGGTCAGGCTGTACTTCTTGCCGGTGCGCAACTGAGCGAGTTTGGCTGAAAGGTATTCCGAGCCACCCGCTGGGGCGCCATTGATCGTGCCGGCCGTATTCGCCTGGAGATGTCCGTGATAGTCGTTGAAGGCCAAAAGCTGGAGCTGGACGAGTTGGCCCGGGGGATCGGCTCTTCCTGCCGACGCCGCAGTAGGCACGAGAAGTGCGAAGACAATCAGGAGACTGGAAAGCACACGAAACAGGGATAGGTTCTTGCTCGGGTTTCGTTGGGTGATCGAGATATTACTCATGTGTATTCTCCACTACGTCAGTCTATACAAAACTTGATATCTCACAGCATGGGCCAGTGCGCGGCAATCTATCGCTGAGATTCGAACGTTCTTTGGCCTGTCACCACCTTTCGAAAACATCGGACGCGCCCACAAACAACTTCCCAGTGCTGCCTCGCACAAGAGGCAGCTCAAAGTCGCATTCAATAGCTAGAGGCGTCTCAATTGGAACTGCATTGGATCTGCGCTAGTATACAATGCAATATGAATACAATCAAATAGCAATAGATTGCAAACTGAAGCGGCAGATATCACTCAAGTCTACACATGAGGGCTGATGTGGGATCGTGATAGCTTCTGATCTTGTCAGTGCGGATTTCTTTCAATCAGAAACGGCCTTATAGCGTTGGTTTTCAGTTGCTGGTACCTCTTGAAAGAGCGCTGTTTGTGGCAGCGCCCCGCTGTTTGACGAAGCATCCCCGTCTGCGTATAATGAAGGCTGTGCGGCGCGCTGACTGGCGTGTCGCACTTTTTCAGCCCGCGGTAGACGCGTGTCCAAAGCAACCACAGGAGTCCAAAACATATGATCGGCGTTCAAGAGTTAAAAAAAGGCACTACGTTTGAGATCGATGGTTCCATTTACAAGGTGTTGGAGTACGAGCACATCAAGGTCGCCCGCGGCGGCGCTACCATCAAGATCAAGGCCCGCGACCTGCGTACCGGTTCGACCATTGTGCGCAGTTTCAACTCGGGCCACCGGGTGCAGGACATCCGTCTCGACCACGCCACCGTGCAATACCTATACCACGACGGCGATATGTACACCTTCATGGACCTGGAGACCTATGAGCAGCCCATGCTGACCGCCGAGGTTCTGGGCGACGCCGTGTACTACCTGCTGCCTGAAATGACGCTGGACATCGTCAGCTACGAGGGCAAGCCCATCGACATCGAGTTGCCCACCACGGTGGATATGGAAGTGGTCTACACGGAGCCGGGCTATGCCGGCGACACAGCCACCGGCGCAACCAAGGAAGTTCAGTTCGAGACCGGCCTCAAGGTCAACGTGCCGCTGTTCATCAACCAGGGCGACGTGATCCGCGTCGACACCCGTACCAACAGCTACGTCACTCGGGTTTAGCCTCCGCCAAGCCTCATTTGGCGTTCATGTGTTAGCTGATTATAATCGTATTGCCGGGCGGTTTCCGGCACTGCGCCACCCTAGCTCAGTCGGTAGAGCAGCGCATTCGTAATGCGCCGGTCGTCGGTTCAAATCCGACGGGTGGCTCCTCCCAGCCTCGCCAGGCGCACGACGCAGGCGGGGCTTGTATTTTGTAGCCCCAACCGCCTGGGTTGGGGCTTTTCTATTCAACCAACTGTTCACTGAGGCCCTTGTGACTCGCCACGACTCGCCGCCGGCCGTCCCGGTTCAGTCAGCGCCGGCGACACCCGCCAACACCGAGCATCCCATCGACCGCCTCTACCGCGCGCTGGCCAGCAACACGCTGCTGGCAGTCGTGGCGGCGCTGGTCGTTGCCGCGCTGCTGGCCAGTCTGTTGTTGCCACAATTGCCAGCCGACCGCGGCGAGCCTGATGCTGCGGCCCGTTGGCTGGCCGAGACGGCTGCCCGATACGGCGCGCCGGGCGATCTGATGGCGGGAGTCGGGCTGTTCAATCTCTGGCACAGCCTCTGGTTCCAGGCGCTGGCCGGGCTGCTGGCGTTCATCCTGTTGCTGCGGCTTGGACTGGCCATCGGCAGCGTGCTGTGGCGGCTGCGCGACCCGGACCCGCACAGCGCGGCGGCCGAGGCGCAGCGCTGGCCGCTGCACGCCGCCGTCCGCCTGGAACCGGACGTGACCGGCGCGGGCCTGCAAGAGGATCTGGCCAACGAGGGGTGGCGGGTTGTTTCCTCCGGCGAGGGCGACGTAACCCAAATGGTGGCCGAGCGTAGCCGCGTCGGTGTGATCGCACCGGTCCTGGTCTACAGCGGGCTGCTGGTGGTGCTGGTAAGCCTCTGGCTGGGGCAACTCGTGGGCTGGCAGGAAAGTGCGATCACCCTCGCTCCGGGCGAAACGGTATCGCTGGCAAATCAGCCGGGCAGCCTGCTGAGCGCCAGCCCCGGCGCGGACGGCGCGTTGACCGAGGTCACCATCTCCGATTCGACCGGTGTGTCGCAGACGGTCTCGTTTTCGGCGGGCGGCGCGGCGCGCGCTGGCGGTCTGGCGCTCCGACGGCGTGCGCAAGGCCCTGCGCTGGTGGTCGGTGCAGACGGGTCTGATGGAATTGCCCTGCAACTCCAGCGGATGGAGGCGCAGAGCACGGCCGCGCCATCGCTGACGCTGGTGTTCGACCAGCCGCGTTCGGAGCAGGTGTTTTTGCTGCCCGACCGCCAGCTTGTTTTCAGCATTGTCAGCTTCCCCGCGCTGCCGGAGCGCGGCTTCGCCGGGCCGACCTTTCTGGTCCAGGCCTTTCGCGCCGGCCAGCGCGACCCGGTGCTGAACGAGTTTGTCGAAGGCGACGCGAGCATGGGCGTCGGCGACGACACGCTGCTGCTGCGCAGCGGCCAGTTCGTTACCGTCGATGTCAGCTATGACCCGGCCCGGCCGTTGATCTGGCTCGGCATTGCGCTGGCTGCGTTGGGCGTCCTGCTGGCGCTCTGGCGGCCAGCTGGCCGGCTTTCTCTGTCAGTGCAGCGCCAGCGCGGACAGGTCGCTGTGCAGGCCAGTCTCGACCCTGCGTGGTCGTGGCGTGCGGCAAGCCGGTGGCTGGCTGCCTGGGCCGCGACCTATGGCAAGGAGGAACAATCATGATGAGCGCAGAGACGCGACCGATTGTGATCGGCGTGGCGGGCGGCACCGGGTCCGGCAAGACCACGGTCGCGCACGCGATCCTGGAGAAGGTGGGCTGGAACCGCATCGCGTTCATTCAGCACGACTCGTATTACTACGACGCCTCGAATCTGCCGATGGCCGAGCGTGCCCGCCTCAACTTCGATCACCCGGATTCGCTCGAAACGCCGCTGCTGGTTGAGCATCTCCAGACGCTGCGCAGCGGCCAGCCAGTCAACATTCCCGTCTACGACTTTCGCACTTTCACGCGCACCAGCGAGACGCGGCTCGTGCAGCCAGAGCCGGTGATCCTGGTCGAGGGCATCCTGATCTTCGCCGAGCGCGCCCTGCGCGAGCTGTTCGACGTCAAGATCTTCGTGGATGCCGATTCTGACATCCGCTTCATCCGCCGGTTGAATCGCGACATCAAGGACCGCAGCCGGTCGCTGGACTCGGTGGTCGAGCAGTACCTGACGACGGTACGGCCCATGCATCTGGAGTTCGTCGAACCCAGCAAGCGCTACGCCGACGTGATCATCCCCGAAGGCGGCCACAACAAGGTCGCGCTGGACATGGTTGTGGCGCGTGTGCAGACGTTGCTGGGGGCGGCCGAGCCAGGGGATGGAAGCGGGAAAGCCGGGAAATGAAGGAAGTCAAGGGAAACCCGGACTGGACGGATGCTTGTGTGGCTCCCGATGCCGTCATCGGTGACGGGTGTACGCTGGGTTTCGGTGTGGTGATCGAGGCCGGCGCGTGGATCGGGCCGGGTTGCTCGCTCGGCCATCATGCGGTGATCCATGCCGGCACTCGTCTGGGCGCAGGCTGCCACGTGCAAGCGCACGCGGTGCTGGGACGCCTGCCCCGTCCGGCGGTCACCAGCACGGTGCATCCGCCTGCCGACCCGTGGCCCTTGGTCATCGGCGATGAGACGAACATCGGCGCCGGCGCGGTCGTCTACGCCGGGACGACGGTCGGCAGCCAGTGCTTGCTGGGCGAGCACGCCTTCGTGCGCGAGGGCTGCCAGATCGGCGACCGGGTGATCGTCGGCACGCACGTGACGGTGGAAAACGAGGTCAGCATCGGCAGCGACAGCAAGCTCCAGACCGGCGCGTATATCGCCGCCTGGACGACCATCGAGGAACACTGCTTCATCGCGCCCTGCGTCGTGACCAGCAACGACAACTTCATGGGGCGCACTGAGGCGCGCTTTGCACAACGCGGCGGCCCGACCATTCGCCGCGGTGCGCGTATCGGCGCCAACGTCACGCTATTACCCAGCGTCGAAATCGGCGCGGAGGCCTTCGTGGCCGCCGGATCGGTAGTAACGCGCAATGTCCCACCCGGCAAGCTGGTCATGGGCAGCCCGGCGCGCGTGGTGCGCGATGTGTCGCCGGAAGAGTATGTCGACGCAGGTGGCGAGTAGGCAAGTTGCAGGTTGCAGGTCAATTCGGTCACTCTATCACCCCGTCACCTTGTCACCCTGTCATCCGTCTTCCCAAGAGGAGTTCACCCTTCATGATTCCAATCCTGGACCTGAAAGTCCAGTACGACGCCTTACGCGATGAGATCGCTGAGGCCATCAATCGAGTGTTGGAGAGCAGCCAGTTTGTGCTTGGCCCCGATGTTGCGGCGCTGGAGCGGGAAGTTGCCGCGTTCTGCGACTGCGCACACGGCGTCGGCGTCGCATCGGGCACCGATGCGCTGCGGCTGGCGCTGGCCGCGCTGGATATCGGCCCCGGCGACGAGGTGATCACGACGCCCTTCACCTTCGTGGCAACGGCCAACACGATCAGTCACAGCGGCGCGACGCCGGTCTTCGTGGACATCGAGCGCCGACACGTTCAACATCGACCCGGCGGCTGTTGCCGCTGCGGTCACGCCGCGCACCAAGGCCATCGTGCCGGTGCATCTCTACGGCCAGCCGGCCGACATGGATGCGATCATGGCCATCGCCCGGCAGCATAACCTGCACGTCATCGAGGACGCGGCCCAGGCCATCGGCGCAGACTACAAAGGGCGGCGAGCCGGCAGCATCGGCACGGTCGGCTGCCTGAGCTTCTACCCGACCAAGAACCTGGGCGCGTACGGCGACGCCGGCATGGTGGTCACCGATGACGCCGCGTTGGCCGGGCGCATCGACCTGCTGCGGCGACAGGGCGGCAAGGACCGCTATTTTCACCAGGAACTGGGTTTCAACTCGCGGCTGGACAGTCTGCAAGCCGCGGTGCTGCGGGTGAAATTGCGCTATCTGGCAGGCTGGCAGGAGCAGCGTGCCGAGGTGGCTGCCCGCTACGATGCCCTGCTGGCGGCCTCCGGCGCGCCGGTGACGACGCCTGTCGTCCGCCCGGACGTGCGCCACGTCTACCACCAGTACACGCTGCGCGCGCCGCGGCGGGATGAACTGCTGGCCTTCCTCAACAGCCGCGGTATTGGCGCGATCATCTACTACCCGCTGCCGCTGCACCTGCAAGGGCTGTACGCGGACCTGGGAATGCGCGAAGGGTCGCTCCCCGTGGCTGAGCAGGCCGGGCGCGAGGTGTTGTCGCTGCCAATGTATCCCGAGCTGACTGCCGCGCAGCAGGAGCAGGTCGTTGCTGCCATCGCTGAGTTCTACGGCTGAATCTGCCGGCTGACCGCCGTCGCTGTATAATGCCGGCAGAGCAAGCATATGACCACCCAGACGACGCCAACGAGCAGAGCGACCGAACGGAGTTCAACGTATTCGAAAGAGTTGAACTTCTCCGCGCCGTCGCCTACCGCGTCTGACAATGAGGTCGTGCAGCCAGAGTCGCTGTTTCTCGGGCTGACGATCTGCGTCCTTGGCCCGCACTACCCGAGGCCGGGTGGCGTTTCGACACAAGTCGAGGTGCTGGAACGCAGCCTGCGGGCCGAAGGCGCGATGGTTCGACCCGTAGATACCAACGTGCAGGGGTTGCGGCGGCTGGGCAGGCTGGGCAAGTGGCTGCTGCCGGCCGCGCAGGTGGTGATCGTGCCGCTGCGCCTGTGGCGTGCAGCGGCCGGCGCCGATCTGATCCACGCGCACCTGGCGTCGTACTGGGGCTTCTACCTGCCAATGCTGGCGGTTGCGCCAGTGCGCTGGCTGAAGGACGTGCCTGCTGTCGCGACCTATCACGGCGGCAAGGCAGCCGAGTTCGCTGCGGCCCACAGGACCAGTGTGCGCGCGCTGCTGAAGTTGCTGGATGCGTTGATCGTGCTGTCGCCCTTTACCGGCCGCGTGTTTGAACGTTTGGGATTGCAGCCGGTCGTCATCCCCAACGTGGTTGAGCAGGAACTGTTCCAGCCGACCCCACCGGGTCGGGAATCGAGCCGGCTGGCAGATCCCGACCGCCCGGCGCTGTTGTGGATCAAGAGTTTCGACGACTCGGGCAACCCGGTGTTGATGGTCGATGCCTTCGCCCGGTTGCGCCACGATCTGCCGGGAGCCACGCTGACCATGATCGGCGACGGCCCGCGGCGGCCTGACATGGTGGCCGCGGCCGCGGCGCAACGCTTGCCAATCGAGTTCCCGGGACGGCTTGCCTTCGACGCGATGATGCACGCTTATGACAGAGCCGATATCCTGGTCATCTCCAGCGCGGTGGATAACCAACCTAACGTACTGATCGAGGCATCGGCCTGCGGGCTACCGGTGGTGGCGACAGCGGTCGGCGGCATTCCAGACATGGCGCAGGACGGTGTCAACGCGCTGCTGGTCGCGCCGGACGATCCCAATGCGCTGGCAGCAGCTGTGCTGCGCGTGGCGCGCGATCCTGATCTGGCCAGTTCCCTCGGTCGCGCCGCCGTGGAAAACGCGCAGACCTACACCTGGCCGCGGGTGCGCGGTCAATTGGCGGCCCTGTACGCGCAGGTGTTGCGCGGCACGCGAACGGCAGAGCAGCATGGCTGAGCAGCCTCGCACCGCGTTGATCACCGGCGCGGCCGGATTCTGTGGCAGCTACCTGACGGAGCTGTTTCTGGCGCAGGGCATTCGCGTGGTCGGCGTCGATCGCGTTGGCGCTACCACGCAGACCGCCAGGTATCGACTGGAGTTGCTGGATCTGCGCGACGAAGCCGCCTTGCGCCGCGTCGTCGGCGAGACACAGCCCGACTGGCTGGTGCATCTGGCCGCGCTGACCAATCCGGCCGCGCCGGTCAGCGATCTCTACGCAGTCAACGTGTTCGCGACGATTGCGCTGCTGGAGGCTGTCAAGGAGCTTGCGCCCGGCTGCACGGTGCTGATCGCCGGCTCCAGCGCGCAATATGGTGTGACAACCCCGGACGAGAACCCGATCAGCGAGGCGCAGGTCTTTCGTCCGGTTACTCAGTACGCTGTCACCAAGGCGACGCAGGATTTGGTTGGCGGCATGGTCAGCGCGGCCGGCCTGGCGGTGATTCGCACGCGCACCTTCAACATCGTTGGCCCACGTCAGAGTCCGGCGTTTGTCACGGCCGCTTTTGCCCGCCAGATCGCTGAGATCGAACGCGGGCTGCGCGCCCCGGTGATCGAAGTCGGCAACCTGACGGCGCAGCGCGACTTCCTGGATGTACGTGACGTTGCGCGGGCTTACTGGCTGGCGCTGGCACACGGCCGGCCGGGCCAGGTCTACAACGTCTGCTCCGGGACGGGGCGCAGCATCCAGGAGCTGCTGGACGGACTGCTGGCGCTCTCCACAGTGCGTGACATCGAAGTGCGCCGCGACCCGCGCCGGATGCAGCCGGCTGACGTGCCAGCGCAGGTCGGCAGTTACGACCGTTTGCACGCCGAGACCGGCTGGCAGCCAGAGGTACCGTGGGAGCAGTCGCTGCGCGATCTGCTGGATTACTGGCGGTCGGCGGTCGGTGATCAGTGAAGAGAGGTCGGAGGTCAGAAGTCAGAGGTCAGAAGGCAGAAGCCAGATGCGGGACGCAGTTTCACGCAAGCTGCAACCTGCAATCTGCAACTTGCGACACGAAATACGAAGTACGAAACACGCAACGCCTTTCGCACTGAAGACTAAGGAGGTAACGCATGAATTGGTCGGGCCGCTCGGTGCTGGTCACCGGGGCAGGTGGGTTCATCGCCAGCCATCTGGTCGAACGGCTGGCTGGCGAAGGCGCCGAGGTGCGCGCGTTTGTGCGCTACACATCGCGTGCGGATATTGGTCTGCTCAACCTGCTGCCGGCGGAGGCGCTGACGCGGGTGGAGGTGATCGCCGGCGACCTGCGCGATGTCGAGGCGGTGCGCGGCGCGGTGAAGGGTGTTGACGCGATCTTTCATCTGGGCGCGCTGATCGCCATTCCCTATTCGTACGTCCACCCGCGCGAGGTCGTGGACACGAACGTCGTGGGAACGCTTAACATGCTGATGGCGGCGCGCGACTACGGCGTGCGGCGGATGGTGCATACCTCCACCAGCGAGGTCTACGGCACTGCGCAGTACGTGCCTATCGACGAGAAGCACCCACTGCAAGGCCAGTCGCCCTACTCGGCCAGCAAGATCGGGGCCGACAAGATCGTCGAGAGCTTCGTGCGTTCCTTCGAGACGCCGGTGGCGACGCTGCGGCCCTTCAACACCTACGGGCCGCGCCAGTCGGCCCGGGCTGTCATCCCGACTATCATCACCCAGGCGCTGGTCAAGGACGAGATTCGCCTCGGCTCGCTGACGCCGCAACGCGACTTCACCT
Source organism: uncultured Chloroflexia bacterium (assembly GCA_963707275.1). Taxonomy (GTDB): domain Bacteria; phylum Chloroflexota; class Anaerolineae; order JAAEKA01; family JAAEKA01; genus JACKBK01. The sequence goes on along the minus strand of CAVPPH010000005.1, from coordinate 210,540 downwards.
TTGTGGCTGACACGGTGGACGGTTTCATGCGCATGGCCAGCGTCGATGCCGCTGTGGGCCAGGAGGTCAATATCGGCGCCGACGCGACGATTTCCATCGGCGAGTTGGCACAGCGCATCCTGCGTCTGCTGGGCAAGGACCTGCCCGTTGTCAGCGATGACCAGCGCCTGCGCCCCGAGCAGAGCGAGGTGATGCGCCTCTGGGCCGACAACCACAAGGCAGCGGAGTTGATCGGATGGCGGCCGCGCGTGTCGCTGGATGAGGGACTGGCCATCACCATCGACTGGGTGCGCCAGAACCTGGCGCGCTTCCGGCCGGGCGTGTACGAAGTGTAAGTCGCGCTAGCAGCGCGATATCCGGCTGGTACGACGAAACGTCTGGCTGGTAGCCGGACCTACGAGGCTACAATTCATGAGAGCTGTGATCCTGGCCGGCGGCAAGGGCCGGCGGCTGCGACCGTTCACCACCGTGCTGCCCAAGCCACTGATGCCGCTGGGCGAGATGCCGATTGTCGAGGTCGTGCTGCGCCAGCTTGCCGCCAACGGTTTCGAGGAGGTGACGCTGGCCGTTGGCTACCTGGCTGAGCTGATGATGGCCTATTGCGGCGACGGCAGCAAATTCGGCCTGCGCGTGCGCTACTCGCGCGAGGAGCAGCCGTTGGGCACGGCCGGACCGCTGGCGCTGGTGGAAGGCCTGGACGACACCTTCCTGGTGATGAATGGCGACGTGCTGACCACGCTCGATATGCAGGCGATGCTGGCACAGCACCGCGCTAACGGCGCAGTAGCCACCATCGCGACCCACCAGCGCCGCCAGCAGATCAACTATGGCATCATCGAAAGCGACGACAACAGCCGCGTTACCGCCTACATCGAAAAGCCAGTACATCACTACCAGGTCAGCATGGGCGTCTACGTGCTGGAGCCCTCTGTTTTGACCCGTGTCGCTTCCGGCGAGTATCTGGACCTGCCCGACCTCGTGCGCCAACTGATGGCCGACGGGCAGCATGTGATGGCCTACCCGTTCGACGGCTACTGGCTGGACATCGGCCGCCACGACGACTACGAGCAGGCGGTTGAAGAGTTCGAGGCGATGCAGGCCCAGCTTCTGCCTGAGCGGCGGGCGTAACAAATGTCCAGCAGGTTGACAAAGCGGTGAGCAAGGATCTGGCGCGGCGCAGCACGGTCGCAGTGGCGTGGAACATGGCCAGCGGGATGAGCGGTCTGGCCGTGCTCTTTGCCCGCTCGATCATCCTGGCCCGCCTGCTGCCGGTGGAGACGTTTGGCGTCTATGCCGGCGCCAGCGCGCTGGTGGTGTTGACCTCGGTGTTCGCTACCTTTGGCATGGGCGGGGCGTTTCTGCACCGTGCAGCCGAGACCGAAGACGAGAACCGCGCCGCCAGCATTCATTTCACGCTCAAGCTGCTATTCACCGCCGCCTGGGCTGCGGTCTTGATCGCCTTCGCCCTGTTGCGCACCACAGGCGACCAGCAGACCGCGCTGATCGTGATCACGCTGGCGACGGCGGGGGTGGAAATCACCCAGACGCCGCGGATGATCCTGGTGCGGCGGGTGGTGCACCGGCGGCTGGCGCTTATCCAATTTGCCGACGCGATGTTTTCCACGGCGCTGGCCATTGGGCTGGCCTTGCTGGGTGCAACTCTCTGGGCGCTGCTGGCCACCGACCTGTCGCTAATGCTGGTGAGCATTGTCGGGTTGTTTGTCTGGCGGCCGGTGTGGCGGCCCTGGCTCAACTGGAACAGCGCCGTGGTGCGCTATTACCTGAGTTTCGGTAGTCGCAACTTTGCCGCCGGCGGGCTGCTGCTGGCTCTGGATCGAGTTCGACGACCTGTGGACGCTGCGCTATCTGGGCGACACCGCGTTGGGCTACTATTCGCGGGCCTATACCTTCGCCACCTACCCGCGCCGTGTCCTTGCAGGGCCAGTCAACCAGGTGGCTGGCGGCACGTATGCCGAGCTGAAAAGCGAGCGCAAGCGGCTCTCCCAGGCATTTTTTCGCACCAACGCACTGCTGGTGCGCAGCGGCTTCTTGATGGCCGGGCTGCTGGCGCTGATTGCGCCTGAGTTGATCGCGATCCTGCTGGGCGAGAAGTGGATGCCGATGTTGCAGGCCTTTCGACTGATGCTGGTCTACACGCTGCTCGACCCGATCAAGATGACCGTCGGCGATCTTTTCGTGGCGGTCGGCAGGCCGGAACTGGTGCTGCGGGTGCGACTGGGACAGTTAGTTGTCATGATCGTGGGTTTGTTCGCGCTGGGCACCCGCTACGGCATCGCCGGCGTCGCGCTGGCCGTGGACGCCATGGTCGTCGTCGGCATTGTGGTGCTGCTCTGGCAGGCGCGCCGGTATGTGGACTACTCCGGGCGACAACTCTTTCTCGCACCGACGCTGGCGCTGGCGCTGGGATTGGCAGCGGGTTTGGGCGCCACGGCGTTGCTGGGATCGATCTTTGCATCCAGCGTGTGGACGGCGACGATCAAGACCGTTGCCTTTCTGCTTGCTTATGCGCCTGTTCTCTTTGTCCTGGAACGCCCTTTGATCCGCAGCTTGCTGGCTTCTGTCAAGGGTTTGCGAGCCCGAGGCGCAAAGGCGAACGTTGAGTTGGACCCGCTGGATCTGCCGCTGTGAGACAACGTCAAGTTGCCGCCGTCAAGATGGGTGAGCGTGTTGGCGGCGCCGCTCCGTCATTTCTGATCTTCAGCGGTTCCAACGAGCGCGCCGTGGTAGCGTTCTGCCGGGTTCTGCGTGCGCTGGGTATTGATCCACTGATCGTTGCGCGCACCGATCGCGATGTGATTTATTACACCCGTTATCGGCGGCATGTTGTCGCCGTGCGGCAGGTGGATCGGCTGGACCTGGATGACGTGACTCGCTGTCTGGCCGTGGCGCAGGCGTACGCTGGCAACGCCGGGCTGATCCTTTGCCCGACGTCCGAGTTTCTGAACCTGTTCCTCCTGCAAAACCGGGAACACTTCAGCCAACTGGGCTGCAAGATCCCGCTGGTGGATCAGGATCTCTATCGGACAGTGTCCGACAAGTATTCCTTTTCCCGTCTGTGCGCCGGGCAGGGCATCGCAATTCCAACAGAGTTCGACGATTATCGCGGGCAAGCGGTCCCCTTTGTTGCCAAGCCGCGTCAGAATGTCAATCGCGAAAATCGGTCGCTCTATCCTTACCTGATCCACAGCGATGCTGACCTTGCGGAGTTCCTGTGCAGCGAGGAGACAGCGGACTTCTACTTCGAAGAGTATCTTGTCGGCGAAAGTTACTATCTGTTGTACTATCTGTGGCAGGATGGTCGCGTCACCAGCTTTTCGCAGCAAAACCTGCTCCAGCAGGCAGGCGGCAAATCTATCGTTCTGGCGCGGCCGGCGCAATTGCACCGCCAGCCAGTCGCCGAGTTTTATGTGCGTGTGCTGCGGCAGCTTGGCTTCTGGGGTCTGGCGATGATCGAAGTGATTCGCCGCGGCGACGAGCTCGTGTTTATCGAGCTCAATCCCCGGTTCTGGGGTCCGCTGCAACTGACCGTGGATGCCGGCGCAGGGATCCTTGAGGCGTTTGTGGCGGATCGGCTTGGCAGCGCCGAGCTCGGCGCACGAACGCTGACGGGCGCCGCCTCTTACCTGTGGCTCAACGGCCTGTTGGCCACGAAAGCGGCTGGCCGGCAGCCGCGCTGGCATGTCACACCGCCGCTCCATCCGACCCGCTTCGTGCTTCGCCACCTGATGCACGACATCTACCTGCGCCGCGACACGCTGGGGCTTTTTGCCCACGAGCTTGTCGACGCGTTTCGCACTTCCAGGCAACCATGAACACCGAACAAGACACCACCGCCAGCCTGAAAGCCCGCTTGCAGGCGCTGTACAACGACGACACCAAGCACGCCAACTATCAGAACATACCGGCCTTCGTGCGCGATGCCATGGGATATCGTGAGCAGATCGACGAAGCATGGCGCGGCGACACCGCCCGCTATCGGCTGATCCTTGACGAACAGCCGATAGCGGCGGGTCAGGTGATCGGAGATGTCGGCGCCAACACCGGTTTTTTCACGTTGAGTCTGGCGCACACCTATTCCGCGACCCAGTTCGTCGCCTATGAAACCAATCCCAACCACGCCGATTTCGTGCATCTGATCGCAGACGCGTTCGCGATGACCAACGTCAGTGTCGAGCAGCTCGCCGTCGATCTGGCGGGCATCGACCGCCTGCCACAGCACGACAGCCTGCTGCACCTCAACGTGCTTCACCACGCCGGCCACGATTTCGACCGGGCGCTGGTCAGCAACGTCGGGGAATTTGCCGGTTACGCCGTCGCCTACCTGAGCAAGCTGCGGCGCGCCACGGCCAATCTGGTGTTTCAAATGGGTTCCAACTGGGGAGGCGACAAGGCAACTCCGATTGTGCCTGTCCGCGATGATTGTGGCAAAATCATGCTGACCCAGCGCCTGTTCCGCGAAGCTGGCTGGCGCGTGACGAACATTGCACTGGCAACCCACGCGGGCGACGAAATCGTCTATCGATGCCTGCCGGCTGAGCTGTTGAGTCTCATCGAGCAAAACAGCGCCGCGGCGGAGCTTGCGGAGTTGACAGCGTGTGTCGCCCAATTTGACCTTGATCGCTTCCCCGGTGAATTCTACCGTCGGCCGATCTTCTTCTGCCAGGCACCTGCAAATCCATGACCAAACGTTCACTTGGTGATCTGGCCGTCTTTGGCGGCCTGCCTGCCTTCGACGAAACCCTGCACGTTGGCCGGCCCAACATCGGCGACCGGGCGCGGTTGCTGGCGCGCATCGACGACATGCTCGATCGCCGCTGGCTGACCAACCGCGGCCCCTTTGTGCAGGAGCTGGAGGCGCGGCTGGCCGAGACTATGGGCGTCCGGCACGTCATCGCGATCTGCAACGGTACGGTCGCGCTGGAGATCGCTGCGCGCGCGCTGGGACTGACCGGCGAGGTCATCGTGCCCGCCTTCACCTTCGTTGCCACCGCGCATGCCTTGCAGTGGCAGGAGATCACGCCGGTCTTCTGTGACGTGGACCCGGCCACGCATCTGCTGGACCCGGCGCGGGTCGAGGCGATGATCACGCCGCGCACCAGCGGAATCGTCGGCGTGCACGTCTGGGGGCAGGCGTGCAACGTGGAGGCGCTGGCAGAGATCGCACAGCGGCGCGGCCTGCGGCTGATCTACGACGCCGCGCATGCCTTTGCCTGCTCGCACGGCGGGCAGATGATCGGCAACTTCGGCGACGCCGAGGTGTTCAGCTTCCACGGCACCAAGTTCTTCAACACTTTCGAGGGCGGCGCGGTGGCCACCAACGACGACGATCTGGCGCAACGTATCCGGCTGATGACCAACTTCGGCTTCACCGGTCTCGACACCGTGGTCACCATTGGCATCAACGGCAAGATGAGCGAGGTCTCGGCAGCCATGGGGCTGACCGGGCTGGAGAGCCTGGACGAGTTCATCGTCGCCAATCGGCGCAACTACGATTGCTATGCCAGCGCGTTGGCGGGCGTTCCCGACCTGCGGATGCTGCGCTACGACAGGCAGGCGCGCCAGAACTACCAGTACATCGTCGTCGAGGTGGCTGAGACGGCCGGGATCACCCGCGATGATCTGGTGGCGGTACTGCACGCGGAGAACGTGCGGGCCCGGCGCTATTTCTTCCCCGGCGTCCACCGGATGGAGCCCTATCGTTCCTACTTCCCGCACGCCGGGCTGTTGCTACCGGTGACCGAACGGCTGTCGGAGCAGGTATTGGTGCTGCCGACCGGTACCGCCGTCTCGCCGCAGGAGATCGACCGCATCGGCCAGTTGGTCGCGTTCGCAGTCGCCAACGGCGCAGCCATCAGCATGGAAATGCGACGCAGGGGGGGCGACAGAGCATGAGTGTCAAGGTCAGCGTGCTGACGACCACCTACAACCACGAAACGTTCATCGCTCAGAACATCATCGGCGTGCTGGCGCAGCAGACCGACTTCGAAGTTGAACACATCATCGGTGAAGATTGTTCCACCGACCGCACGCGCGCGGTCGTGGAGTATTTCCAGCGCCAGCGCCCCGATGTCATCAGGCCGATCCTGCGCGCGCGCAACGTTGGCCGGCGGCAGAACTTCATCGAATGCTTCCACGCCTGCCAGGGCGACTACATCGCGATCGTGGAGGGCGACGACTACTGGACTGCGTCGCACAAGCTGCAAGTGCAGGCCGATTTTCTGGACGCCAACCCCGACTTTGCCATCTGCTTCCACGCGCTGGAGCACCGCTTCGAGGACGGGACGGCGCCGCGGGTCAACCGCCGCAGCCGCTCCCGCTATACCCTGGATGACCTGCTGGAAAGCAACGTCGTCCCGACCTGCACGGTGATGTTCCGCAATCACCTGTTCGAGGAGTTTCCGGCCTGGTTCGCCGACGTGCCGGCCGGCGATTGGCCCCTCAGCGTGCTCAACGCGCAGCACGGCGATATCGGCTACATTGATGAGGTGATGGCGGTGCATCGGACCCACAGCGGCGGCGTCTGGTCGCCCAAGCCAGCCTCGGAGCGGCGGCAGAGCATGGTATCGATTCTGGAGACGTTCCGCGACAATCTCGATCCGCGCTATCGGCCGGTTCTGGAACAGAACATCGCGCGCTGGCAGTTCAAGGTCCTGAACGCGCTGCTCATCGAAGGGCGCTACACAGCAGCAGGACGTTACGGACTGGATCTGCTGCTGCATCCCGACGTGCCGCGAGCCGACCTGCTGCGCGCCGCTGGCTGGGCGAGCCGTGCGCGATCGGACTTCGGAAGTCGCCCGATCTGAATGCAAAGTTGATTTACGCGTTCGAGACAGGCTTTGCCGCCAACCGGCGACTTCCGAAGTCTTCTCCAACCGCTTCATAGGAGCGACCTGTGCGCCTGTGCATCATCTCCAACCCGAACAGCATCCACACCCACCGCTGGGTCGAGTATTTCGTCGGCCGCGGCCACGAAGTGACGCTGATCGGCGACTTGCCGTTGCGGAGGGATGCGCCGGCAGGCGTTCGCTACATCGACCTGCCTGCGGAGCAGCGCGGCGGTAAGCTGCGCTACGCGGCCTGGACGCGGACGGTGCGGCGCATCGTGGGCGAGCTGCAGCCTGACGTGCTACACGCCCATTACATAGCCAGCACGGGCTGGCTGGGCGCAGGCGCAGGCTATCACCCGTTTCTGGTCACCGCCTGGGGCTCAGACCTGCTGGTCAACGCGCAGCAGTCGGTGGTGCAGCGGCAACTGGCGCGCTGGGTGTTGCGCCGCGCCGACTACGTCACCTGTGTGTCGCAGAACCTGGCTGACGTGGCGCGGCAACTGGGCGCCGATCCTGACCGGATCGAGGTCGCGCCGTGGGGCGTCGATACTGACGTGTTTTGTCCTGTGGGCGACCGAGATGCGTTGCGCCGTACCCTGGGCCTGGAGGCCGCGCTGACAGTGATGAGCATCCGTTCGCTCAAGCCGGTTTACAACCCGTTGGTCATCGCCGACGCGTTCGGCCTGGTGGCGCAGCAGGCGCCGGCTGTCCGCTTCATCGTCCGCACCCACAATTCGGATCCCGAGTTGCTGGCGCAGTTTCGTCGACGAATCGATGCAGCCGGCGCGGCCGGCGCGGTCAGCTATACGGGCGACCTGTCTGACGACCGCGCCATCGCTGAAGGGTACGCCGCCGCCGACATCGCGGTGTCCGTGCCGTCGTCGGATGGAACGCCCTCCTCCGTGCTGGAAGCCATGGCCTGCGGCGCGGCGCCGGTGTTGAGCGATCTGCCCTCGTTGCACGAGTGGGTCGGGGACGGCCAGGAAGGGTTGTTCGTGCCGGCCGGTGATGGCGGCGCGCTGGCCGCGGCGATTCTCCGTCTGGTGCGCGACGACAGACTGCGCGAGCGGCTGCGCGCCAACAGCCTGGCAGTCATCGCCGACCGCGCCGACCGCGTTAAGCGAATGCGCCGCGCCGAGGAGATCTACGAGACCCTCGCCGCCGGCCGCACGCCGCATCCGCCGCAAGAAGTTCAACTTCTTCCGCAACGTTGAACTTCTTCGCTGCTTTGTCGAGGAACCTATGTCACGCTCATTTACCTACTGGTTTCATCGAGTTCCTCTACAACCTCGGCAACTTGCCGCGCTTCGACGCGGTCAAGCGCTGGCGCGGCCGGCACTACAGCGCGCTGATGCGTCAGCGCGGGCAAAGGGTTGAACGTCGACGCGGGCGTCAAGATCTTCAACCCCGGCAACGTCTCAGTCGGCGACAACTGCTTTATCGGCGCGGGCACGCGGCTGTACGCCTGGAACGAGCGGATCGCAATCGGCAACGACGTGATGATCGCCGCCGACGTGCTGATGATCACCCGCAACCACGGCCACGACCGGCTGGACATCCCCATGACCCGCCAGGGCTACAGCAACGCGCCGATTGTCATCGAGGACGACGTCTGGATCGGCTTCCGCGCGGTGGTGCTGGCCGGCGTCACCATCGGCCGCGGCAGCATCGTCGGCTCTGGCGCGGTGGTGACCAAGCACGTTGCGCCGTACAGCGTTGTCGGCGGCGTGCCGGCGCGCGTCATCAAGAGCAGGGTGAACGGTGATCGGTAAACGGTAATCAGTATTCGGATCGGACCGATCACCGATTACTGGTCACCGTTCACCTACCGACAAACATGGCCATCAAAATCTGTATCCTTTCCAGCGTCCACATCGCCCTGGACAACCGCGTCTTCTACCGCGAGGCGTGCAGCCTGCAGCGCGCCGGCTACGACGTGACGCTGATCGCGGTCCATGACCACGAGGAAATCAAGGACGGCGTGCGGATCGTGCCGCTGCCACGGGTGCCGCGCTGGCAACGGCCGCTGTTGTGGCGCGAGGTGCTACGCTTGGCGCGCGCTGTAGCTGCCGACCTCTATCTGTTCCACGACCCGGAACTGCTGCTGCCGACGCCGCTGTTGCGTCTCAATACCGGAGCGCCGACAGTTTACGACGTCCACGAGGCTAACGCAGACTTCATTGCCGTCAAGGATTACATGCCGTCCGCGCTGCGCTATCCGGCGGCGTGGGCGTTTGGCTGGCTGGAGCCGTTGCTGGCCCGCCTGCAAAGCGGGCTGATCTTCGCCGACGATCAGATCGCGCGGGATTTCGAGGGCATTGACGTGCCAAAGACGACGCTGTTCAATTTTCCGTCGGTCGAGTTTGTGCGAGGAGCTACCCTCACCCCGGCCCTCTCCCGCGGGAAGAGGGAGGCGGAAGCGGAGCCGATTGTGCTTTATCTCGGCGGCATGGAGCGCAACCGCGGGTCGGGGTTGCTGGTGGAGGCGTTTGCCGCGCGTGCTGCGCGAGATGCCAGCAGCACGGCTGCTGCTGGTCGGTCATTTCATGCCGCCGGAGCTGGAGCAGGAGGTCGCGGATCACGCGGCGCGGCTGGGCATTGCCGACGCCGTGACGCTGACGGGGCGGGTGCCGTTTGAGACCATCGGACGCTATTTGCAGCAGGCAGCGGTAGGCTGGGTGACGTGGCAGCCGGAACGCAAGAACCAGCGCAACATTCCCACCAAGCTGTTCGAATACATGGCCTACGCGCTGCCGGTGGTCAGCAGCGACCTGCCCTCGACGCGGCCTTTTGTCCACGACGGCGTCAACGGCTACCGGGTGCGCGCCGACGACCCGGCCGCGCACGCCGCCGCGATCCTGGCGCTGCTCCGTGACCGGGACTACGCTGCGCGGCTGGGCCGTGCCGGGCAGGTGTTGGTGCAGGAGCGCTGGAACTGGCAGGAGATGGAGAAGCGGCTGCTGGCGTTGGTGGCGGAGTTGGTTCCCAGGACTGGCAGTCCTCCGAAAGACTGGCAGTCCTAAATGTCGTATCCCAGCCGCGCCATGGTTGGCTCGATCAGCGGCAGGATGCGTTCGATCTCAGCGCCGTGCTTGCGCCGCCACTTTTCAGCGTCAGGTGTCGAGACGACGTTGATTTCAGGGAGTTTGTCAGCGTACTTGCCAAAGTTGGCGACAAAGTCAAGTTCCAGGAAGCTAGCCATCGCTTGCAGCGCCGTGCGCGGATCAGCCACCAGGTCTTCGTAGCTCAGCGTCAGATAGGGCACGCTGCCGGCGGTCTGCTCACGGTGTTCCAGCACCGCCTCGTTGCAGCGGATCCACTGCCAGGCGCAGACTTCCTCCAGCGGGCCGGACGTCAGGTCCCGCCAGCCAGGGATCAGCGAGAAGGCCCAGCGCGGCCGGCTGTAGCCCGGAATGGAGAGTGTGGCCGGCACGTCGTAGCCGGGGAAGGTGTGCGGTTCCAGCCAGCCTTCCATCAGCGAGCTGATGTTGCTGCGCCCGTCGCGGGTCAGGTAGATGACACGGGCGTCGGGAAAGAGCGCCAGGAAGAAGGGCAGGCGCAGGCAGTTCTCCGGCGTCTTCTCCACTAGGCAGATGTCGCCACTGGGCGGCGCGACCCGGTTGCGCAGCGTCACGGCGCGGCGGATTGTGTCCAGGCCGGCTTGCGGCAGCGCACTGCTGACACCTGACCCGGTGGCGGTGCCGCGTCCACGGCGACGGAGGCGGCGATAGAGTGAGTTGTCGCGCAGGCCGCTGCGGAACTGGTTGACGTTACGCCAGAACGCGCCGGGCGCGGCCTGACGCTGGAACTCGTGCAACATGTATGCGCGGGATTCGGCGGTCAGGTCACTGGCGTCGAGAGCGCCCAATTCCCAGCCCTTGACCGCCGGCGCGTGGTAGCGCTCGATGATGTCCTTGCTCTCGTAGCCGATGGACCAGAGCGCGGGCGCTTCGGAGAGGATATTGAACAGCAGCGTGGTGCCCGAGCGCGGGCAACCGATGATGAGGACAGGTGAGCGAATCATGTATGGATACTACCAGCGCGGCGCGCGGGCGTCAAGAAACGGATGCGGGGACTCACCCTCACCCCCGCCCTCTCCCTCAGGGAGAGGGGGCCAGAGCCGAACGAGAATCTCTCTGTGAAGTTCAGCTTTTTCGGCAAAGCTGAACGTCTTCAGCAACAGCCAGTGATGTCATGAAGATCCTTTGCTTGACGCCGCGACTGCCGTTTCCGCCTGACCGCGGGGATCGGCTGCGCGCGTTCAATATCCTCAAGCGGCTGGGCGGCGAGCACGAACTGCACCTGTTGTCGTTCATCGCGTCTGGCGAAGAGCGGCAAAACACCGCGGCGCTGGAGCCATTCTGCCGGTCGGTGCAAGTCGTTCCACTCAGTCCGCGGCGCTCGGCGGCCACGGTCGCGCTGAACGCGTGGCGGCGTCTGCCCTTGCAGGCGCTGTATTACCGCTCGGGCGCGATGCAGCAAGGGGTGGACGAGACGATGCGCCGGCAACACTTCGACGCGGCCTACGTTCACTTGTTTCGCATGGCGCCGTATCTCGACGGGCGGAGCGATCTATATCGCATCGTCGATCTGACCGATGTCATTTCCAGCGAGCTGGCGCGGTCGATGGCCTATCGCGGCGCGGCCTCGCGGCTGGTCTACGGGATCGAAAGGCCGCGCATCGCGCGCTACGAGCGCGAGGTGGCGGAGCATTTCCAGGAGGTCTGGCTGGTCAGCGAGCATGACCGGCAACTGCTGGCACAGCAGTGTCCTGGCGCGAACGTCCGCGTCGTGCCCAACGGCGTCGATTTCGCGGCGTTCTACCCGACCGGCCAGCTGGCTGAGTCGAACAGCCTGCTTTTCACCGGTCACATGCGTGTCTTTCACAACATTGACGCGGCAACCTTTTTGGCCCGTACAATTCTACCTTTGGTGCATCGGGAGGTTCCCCGGTGCACGCTGACGCTGGCCGGCGCGGATCCCGGCCCGGAGGTGCAGGCATTGGCTAGCGAGCCGGGCGTCACGGTGACGGGTTTCGTGCCCGACCTGAACGGTGCGCTGAACAAAGCGGCGGTTTTCGTTGCACCGCTACGCTTCGCCGCCGGTGTGCAGAACAAGGTGCTGGAGGCCATGGCTGCCGGCCGGCCGGTGGTGACCACCAGCCTCGTCAATCAGGGGTTGGGCGCGCAGCCCAGCCGTGATTTGCTGATCGCTGACGACGCGGGCACAATTGCCAGCCAGATCATTGCACTGCTCCACGACGCCGGGATGCGGGAGCGCATCGGCCAGGCAGGTCGGGAGTTTGTCAGGAACCAGTTTTCCTGGGATGTGGTGGCCCAGCAAGTGCAAGCCATCGAGCAACAGTTAATTCGTGACAAGTGACAGCAGTGTAGATCGTCATGCCCGCGGAGATGGGCATCCAGGCGGCCTTGCTCACAGACTTCCTTTCGTCAGGGCGACACGCTGGACTCCCGCTTTCGCGGGAGTGACGTGTGCGCAGTACCAATTCAGAACGGAGATACCCCGTTGACCATTCAATTCGAACTCATCGGTTGCGGTCGGGTGGCGCCGCGCCACGCGCAATCAATTCAACAGATCCACGAGGCCTCGCTGGTCGCCGTGGCCGATGTCAAGCCCAGCCGGGCCGATCATTTCAGCAGCGAGTATGGCGCGGTCGCGCATTACGACCATCGCAGCCTGCTGGATCGCCAGGACATCGACGCTGTCAGCATCTGCGTGCCCAGCGGCCTGCACGCTCAGGTGGCGATCGACGCGCTGGAGGCGGGCAAGCACGTGCTGGTGGAGAAACCGATCGCGCTCAGCCTCGCAGACGCCGATCGCATGATCGCGGGCGCGCGGGCGCGCGGGCTGACGCTGGGCGTGGTGCTGCAGAACCGCTACAACTCTCCAATGCAGATGCTGCGGCACGCCATCGACGACGGGTTGCTGGGGCGGTTGTATCTCGGCAACGCCTGTGTGCGTTGGTATCGGCCTCAGTCCTACTACGAGGACGACTGGCACGGCACCTGGGCCATGGACGGCGGCGCGCTGATGAACCAGAGTATCCACCATATCGACGCCCTGCAGTGGTTCATGGGGCCGGTGCAGTCGGTGTCTGCCTACTCGGCCACCCTGGCGCACCAGATGGAGGCCGAGGATGTGGGTGTGGCCGTGCTGCGCTTTGCCAGCGGCGCGCTGGCTACGGTGGAAGGTTCGACGCTGACGTGGCCGCAGAATCTGGAGGGATCGGTGTCGATCTTTGGCGAGCACGGGTCGGTGCAGGTCGGCGGCACGGCGCTGAACCGTGTCACCCTGTGGAAGGTGCGCGGGCAGCTGGAGCAGGAGTCGGAGATTCTGACCAGCCAGCGGGTTGATCCCCCGTCGGTTTACGGCTACAGCCACCGCGAGGTGATCCGCGATTTTGCTCTGGCGCTGCTGGAAGGCCGCGCACCAGGTACACCTGGCGCCGAGGCGCGCAGGTCGCTGGCGCTGGTGCTCGCCATCTACCGTTCGGCGCGCGAGGGGCGGGAGGTGTGGCTGGATAGTGCGGTAGTGCGGTAGTGTTCATGTGATGCGTGATCAGCCTGGTTAAGCATGCATTGGCTCTCCTCAAAGCCGTAATCATTCGTCAACCGGGATGTCGCTGTGCTATAATTCCCCGGCGCCTCTGGAGCCACCTGATGGTATACGAACGCCGACCAACCGACCAACAGATCGCTGCTGAACTTGCAGCGCTGGTTGAGCAACTGAAGTCCTACCGGCCGCAGCGAATTGTCCTGCACGGATCGTTGGCGCGTGGCGACTGGAACCGGGCCAGCGACCTCAACTTGTAAGATTCAACTCTATGACAACAAAACTAACTCGCTTCTGCGAGGCGATCATTGAAGCAGGATGGCTGGCGGCGCTGATCTACGTGCCGCTCTTCTTCAACGTTCACTCCAGTCGGGTGTTCGAGCCGGACAAGATCAGCGTGCTGCGTTCCATTGCACTGGTGATGGTCATCGCCTGGCTGATCAAGCTGCTCAACGACGGGTTCGGTCGGGGCCGCGGCGACGACGGCGAGCGGGTCTCCTTCTGGCGGCGCATCGTCAGCACGCCGCTGGTGCTGCCCACGCTGCTGCTGGTGCTGGCTTACTTGATCAGCACGGTGTTTTCGATCAACCCGCGCATCAGTTTCTTTGGCTCGTACCAGCGCTTGCAGGGCACCTACTCCACGCTGTCGTACATCGTGATTTTCTTTCTGGTGCTTGGACACCTGCGCCGGCCCGAACAGTGGCGGCGGATGGCTTACACGATCGTCATGGTCAGCGTGCCGATCGCCATCTACGGCCTGTTGCAGCGCGCCGACCTGGATCCGCTGCCGTGGGGCGGCGACGTGCAGCGGCGCATCGCCGGCAACATGGGCAACGCCATCTTCGTGGCCGCCTATCTGATCATGGCGTTCTTCCTGACGCTGGAGCGGCTGCTGGAGCATCTGGGTCGGCTTGTACGGGGTGACGACTCGCGCAGTGCAACCATGGACGCGGTGCTGGCTGGCTTCTATCTGTTTATCCTCGCAGTGCAGAGCCTTGCGATTCTGTTCACCCAGAGCCGCGGGCCGTTGCTGGGCTGGCTGGCCGGCCTGTTTGTGTTCATCCTGCTGTTTCTGCTGGGACTGCGTGGCCGGGCCGGCGCTCAGGAGACTGGCGGCGGTTTCGTAAGGGCCGTTGAGCGCTGGCTTTGGGCGCCGTGGATTGCCCTTGCCGTGGCCGGCTTCGTGTTTCTGATCGTGTTCAACGTGCCGGGATCGCCGCTCGCTCCTCTGCGCACCAACCCGATCATCGGCCGGCTGGGCACCGCGCTGGACCTGGAAAGCCAGACGGCGCGTGTCCGCACGTTAATCTGGGAGGGCGCGTCGGAGTTGATCGGTCCCCACGAGCCGTTGGGCTATCCGGCCACCGGCGGCGAAGGCGATGTGACGGTTACCGAACCGGACCGGCTCAACGCGCTGCGGCCGCTGATCGGCTACGGGCCGGAAGCGATGTGGATGGCGTTCAACCCCTTCTACCCGCCCGATCTGGCACACTACGAGTCGCGCAACGCGTCGCCGGACCGTTCCCACAACGAGACATTTGACTCGCTGGTAATCACCGGCATCCTGGGGTTCGTGGCCTACATGTCGCTGTTCCTGAGCATTTTCTTCTTCAGCCTCTCGTGGCTGGGGTTGATGCGTACGCGCGGCCAGAGGACTCTTTTCTTTGTGCTGGCCATCGGCGGCGCACTGGCTGGCTCGCTGCTGGCGTATGTAGCGATGGGTAACTGGGTGCTTTTTGGCATCGCCCTGCCGGCCGGGATGAGCCTGGGCATTCTGGCCTACATCCTGGTAGCAGCTATCTGGAACGAGATTGCCCAACATCCCATGCGTCTGGGCCAGCGCGAGCTGATCATCATGACCATCCTGGCAACGGTCATCGGGCACTTCATCGAGATCCACTTCGGCATCGCCATCGCGTCGACCCGCACCTATTTCTGGATCTGGAGCGCGGTGCTGGTGGTGGTGGGGATGGGCTGGCTCAAGCTGAGTGAAGCGGCCGAGCAGCCCGCGCCGCAGCCGGTTCCAATTGCCACCTCAAGCCGCAAGAAGGGGCGTCGCGGCGCAACCGCGCCGGCCCGTCCGGCTGCTTCGGGCGGTTCCCAGTGGGACGAGGTCATCATCTACTCGGTGGTGCTGGGCATCATGCTCTTCATCATTGCGTTCAACTACATCATCAATCCCAACGTGCTGGACCTGCGCAGCGCCAACCCGATCGTCGTCTTTGTCCAGGCATTTACCACCCGGGTGGACACCAAGCTGGGCGAGCGGTTTGTCAGCCTCGGCCTGTTCTGGATGGTCGTGTTTGTGGTGCTGGTAGGCACCGTGGTGGCGCTGCTGGACATCGCCCGCAGCCGTACCACGGCAGTGACAGGACGCTGGCTGGGCAAAGGCGCGCTGATCTCGCTGGCGATCTCGCTGGGTATGTTCTTCGGACTTGGCCTGCTGCACGCAGCAACCATTGCCCGCGACGCAGCCCGCCAGCAGCCCGGCCGCTCCATCACGCTGGAGCAACTGGCCAATATGTCGGCCAGCCACGTCACCGAGTTTTACATTATCAGCCTGCTGTTGATTCTTCTGCTGGGGTTCACGGTCTGGCGTTCACACCGCGGCGGGCCAGGCTGGTTGGGCGCCGGCAGGTGGTTGGCGCCGGCCGGCGGCGCAGTGCTGGCCGTGATTGGCCTGCTGGTCATTTTCAATCTCAACGCCAGCCTGGTGCGGGCCGACATCATCTACAAGCAGGGGCAGGCCTACGACAACGCGCGCCGCTACACCGAAGCGATCCAGCTCTACCAGATGGCCATCGACGAGGAGCCGCAGGAGGACTACTACTACCTGTTCCTGGGACGGGCGCAGTTGGAGCAGGGGCGCGCTTCCACAGGCGCGCAGCAGACCGGCTTCCTGGCCAACGCCGAGGAGTCGCTGCTTCGGGCGCAGGCGCTGAACCCGCTGAACACCGACCACTCGGCCAATCTGGGCCGGCTCTACCTGGCCTGGTCGCAGTTGACCAGCGGGCAGCAGCGCGCCGACGCCGTGCAGAAGGCGCTGGATTACTATTCGGTCGCCACCGGACTCAGTCCCAACGCGGCCCATCTGCACAACGAGTACGGCACCGCCTATCAGGTGGCCGGCCAGCCCGACAAGGCGCTGGAGCAGTTCGAGATATCGCTGGCGCTGGACCAGAAATACGCCGATACCTATCGGCGGCTGGGCGACTTCTATCAGCGCAGCAACCAGAACGACAAGGCTATCGAGGCGTATGAAGCGGGGCTGGTCATTGCGCCGCGCGACACGACTTTCCACAGCAACCTGGGTTTTCTATACGCCGAGGCGGGCGACCAGGAAAAAGCCATCGAACAGAACCTGGCCGTGCTGGAAGCGCGCCCCAACGACCTGGCGTCGATCCGCAACCTGGCGATCCTGTACAGCGAAGGTGGCGACTACGACAACGCGCTCTTGTTCGCTCAGCGTGCGCTGGAGTTGGTCACCAAGGACGAGGACCGGGCTGCGCTGCAGAGCCTGATCGACCAGCTTCAGGCGCAGCGCGGCGGGTAAGCGGATATGGCAAACGCTGAAGGAGTCTATGTTCTCATCGTCATCACCGCCCTGATCGGGGTGGTGCTGGCGACGCCGGTCGTGCGTCGCGTCGCCTGGCGCTATGGATTCATCGATCAGCCCAGCTTCCGAAAGGTACACGCTACGCCGATGCCGCGGCTGGGTGGGCTTGCGATCTACGCCGGGTTTATCGTGGCGTTGCTGGTGCTGGGCACCCGGTTTCGCTTCAACGAGGCGGTCGGTATTCTGATCGGCGCGACGTTGGTGTCTGTGGTCGGCGGCATCGACGATCACAGCCCCATCGGCCCGCTACCCAAACTTCTGGCGCAGGCGTTGGCGGCCGGCATCCTGATCCTCAGCGGCGTGCAGGTGGCGGTGTTCGATCAGCAGTGGCTGAACGTGGTGGTCACGGTGATCTGGGTGGTGGGCATCACCAACGCGCTCAATTTCCTGGACAACATGGACGGTCTGTCGGCCGGCGTGGCCGCGGTGGCCTCGGCGTTTTTCCTGCTGCTGGCGGCGCTCAACAACCAGTATCTGGTGGGCGTGATGTCGGCCGCGCTGCTGGGTGCGTGCATCGGCTTCTTGTGGTACAACTTCAACCCGGCAAGCATTTTTATGGGCGACAGCGGCTCGCTGTTCATCGGCTTTGTGCTGGCCGCGCTGGGCATCAAGCTGCGCTTTCCGGGCAGCACCGACATCGTGACCTGGATGGCGCCGGTGCTGGTGCTGGGGCTGCCGATTCTGGATACCACCCTGGTGACGATCTCGCGGCTGCGACGCCACAAAAACCCGCTGACCACAGCGGGCAAGGACCACATCTCGCATCGCCTGGCGCGCCTGACCGGCTCGAAACGGGAGGCGGTCCTGATGTGCTACCTGATCGGCGGCGTGTTCGGCATGGCGGCCATCTACGTGACTACGGCCACCGTGGTAGCTGGCTACCTCGTCGGCGCTGTCATCGGACTCGCCGGCGTGGCGACGATCTGGTGGCTGGAGCAGCGGGTGGGGTATGAGTAGCAGTAATGATGCAATGATGTTACTCGACAAGATCAACATCAAGACGGCTACGGTCGGCATCGTCGGGCTGGGCTATGTCGGGCTGCCGCACGCAGTGGCGTTTGCTGCGGCCGGCTTTCCGGTGATTGGCATCGACGTTAACGGCGAACGCGTGGCGGCTGTCAACCGCGGCGAAAGCCAGATTCCCGACGTGCCATCGGAGCAGTTAGCGCCGCTGGTGGCTGCGCGCCGGCTGTCTGCATCTATCGACTATGCCCAATTGGTCGAGGCTGATGTGATGCTGATCTGCGTGCCGACGCCCTTCGACGATATGAAGACGCCTGACCTGCGCTACATCGTGGCTGCCTCGCAGGGCATCGCCGCCGTTCTGCGTCCCGGCACCATGGTCATCCTGCAAAGCACCACCTACCCCGGTACTACCGAGGAGGTAGTCCAACCAATCCTGGAGTGCAACGGGCTGCTGGCGGGTCGCGACTTTCATCTGGTGTTCTCGCCTGAGCGCATCGATCCGGGCAACCGCCAGTACAGCGCGCACAATATCCCCAAGGTGGTGGGCGGGCTGACCGCGCGCTGTACCGAACTGGCCTGCGCGCTGTTCGGCCATCTGACGCCCGATGTGCATCCTGTCTCCACGCCGCGGGCAGCCGAGATGACCAAGCTGCTGGAAAACATCTTCCGCAGCGTCAATATCGCGATGGTCAACGAGCTGGCGGTGCTGATGGAGCGAATGAACATCGACCTCTGGGAGGTCATCGACGCGGCCCGCACCAAGCCTTTCGGTTTCATGGCGTTCACGCCCGGCCCAGGAGTTGGCGGCCACTGTATTCCGGTGGATCCGTACTACCTCTCCTGGAAGGCGCGCGAGTTCGACTTCTACACCAAGTTCATCGAGCTGGCGGCCGAGGTCAACGCCGACATGCCCGATCATGTGGTGCGCAAGGTCGTGGCCGGCCTGAACCTGGATGGCAAGCCGGTGCGCGGCTCGCGCGTGCTGATTCTCGGTGTCGCCTTCAAGCGCGACATCGACGATGCCCGCAACTCGCCCGCGCAGCGAGTCATCGAACTGTTATTGGACGCGGGCGCGCAAATCGAGTATCATGACCCATTCGTACCGACCTTTCGCACCGGCGGCAATGCCCTGCACCGTAGGCCGACCACACTGCGCAGCGTGTCTCTCGATCACGGGCTGGCTGCGGCTGATGCGGTGGTGATTCTCACCGGCCACAGCGCGGTGGACTACGCCCGGGTGGTCAGAGAGGTGCGGGTCGTGGTCGATGCGGTCAACGTAACTGGCGGGCTGGCTGGTGCATCAGATCGCGTGATCCGTCTGGGTGCACCGATGCCCGTCAGCCTGATCGCCCAGTAGACGTTCGACTTTGCCGGCAAAGTCGAACGTCTTGGTGAACAGAAGGTCGCAGTTCGCTGCTGCCAGACACGATACAGCTTCAACAACAAGATCGACAGGAGAGAAGTCTGACTTAGCCAAAAAAGTCAGACTTCCAAGAGAAAACCCAACGACTGGAGGACAAGTCACTTGAAAACCAACAAGACCCTACGATTTCGCGTTCATCATTGGTCTGATCACCCTCGCGCTGGTGGTAGTTGCCGCCTGCGCTGCACCGCCGCCCGCCGGTACGACCACAGACACCGACACGCCGGCCGCGCCGGCCACTGAAGTTGTGGCCGACACACCGGTCCCCGATGCTCCGGTGGACAGCTCTTCTGCTCTTACCACCACGGCTGACCTGCCTGACTTCGGCGTGAAGCCGGCCATGCCCGCTGATGGCGAGCGTCCCCTGGCGGCCGTAGAACTGGCCAGCCGCGCCTTCATCTTCCAGGAAGCGCCTGACATGGCTATCGACCCCGACAAGGTCTATCTCGCGACCTTCGAGACGACCAAGGGCGACTTCACGGCTGAGCTCTATTCGCAGGAAGCGCCCAACGCGGTCAACAACTTCGTGGTTCTGTCAGAGATGGGCTACTACGATGGCATGCCCGTCTTCCCGGCCGGCCCACCCATGGCGCTACTGACCGGCGACGCAGCCGGCGACGGCAACGGCAGTCCCGGCTACGACTTCGTGGCTGAGATCGGCATTCCCAACCCCGAGGGCACTGTCGGCTACCTGCGCCTGCCCGACCAGATCAACCCTGACCGGCTCAGCAACGGCAGCCAGCTCTACATCACGCTGGAAGCCGTGCCGGAGATCGACGGCGTGTACTCGGCCTTCGGTATGATCATCGACGGGCTGGATGTGGCTCAAGCAATCACACAGACCGATATCATCAACCAGGTGGTCATCAGCGAAGCGGCCGAGCGCACCCTGCCCACTCTGCCGCCGCCGACACCCACACCGACTCCCTTCGCGCCGACATCCGATGCTGCGGGTGACCGCCCGCTGGCTGCGGTCGACCCGGCCGAGCGCAACGGCATGTTCAATTCACCGCCCGAGATGGCGCTTGAGGAAGGCGCAGACTACACGGCGCGCATCGTCACCGACAAGGGCGACATCGTTGTGGACCTGTACGAGGACCAGGCGCCGATCACCGTCAACAACTTTGTGACGCTGGCCAACCTGGGCTTCTATGACAACACCATGTTCCATCGTGTCATCGAGGGCTTCATGGCCCAGGCCGGCGACCCAACCGGCACTGGCACCGGCGGCCCTGGCTACACCTTCCAGGACGAGATCGTGCCTGAGCTTGTCTTCGACGGCGCCGGCATCCTGGCCATGGCCAACGCCGGTCCCTCCACCAATGGCAGCCAGTTCTTCATCACCTACGACGCCACTGACTGGCTCAACGGCCAGCACACCATCTTCGGCAAGGTGATCGAGGGTGAGGACGTGCTGGCGGAGATCAACCTGCGCGATCCGGCCACGGCCACCGAGCCAGGCACGATGATCGAGCAGATCCTCATCGAGACCAAGTAGTTCTGAACCCAGCCAAACTGCCAGCGCGATCGCGCTGGCAGTTTGGCGTTTACGGTGCTTCGTCTGTTTTCAATGTAACGCTCTGGCCGGTTTCAGAACGAGCCAGCCCAGGACGCAAACGAGGCGCTCGAGTTACTCCAACTGATAGCCAGGACCCTCACTCCACCGCACGAAAAGATACCTCGCCCATGAGCAAAGCTCTCGTCATTTTCAACCCCTACGCCGGCCGCGGCCGCGGCGCCAAGCGGGCTGAAGCCGTGGTCGCCGCGCTGCATGCCGTAGACTTCCAGTTCGAACTCGGTCGTCTCCGAGAACCGCGGCCACGTGGTCGAACTGGCCGAGCGCGCAGCGGAGGCGGGCCGCGAGCTAATCGTGGCGGCTGGCGGCGATGGCACACTCAACGAGGTGGTCAACGGCGTCATGAAGGCCAGACAGCATGGCGCGCCAGCCCGGTTGGGCGTTATGCCCATCGGTTCAGGCAATGACTTTGCCGGCGCGCTGGGCATCCCCACCGACTTGCCACGCGCTGCGGAGATACTACAGCGTGGCGACACCCGCCGGATCGACCTCGGTACGGTCAACGGGCGCTACTTTGCCAACAACGTGGGGATCGGCTTCGAAGCGCAGGTCAACATCGAGGCGCACAAGATGACCTGGTTGAAGGGCCAGATGATGTATCTGGCGGCCATCCTGCGCGCGACGATAAGCTTTCCCCACCCTGTCGTGCAGATCGACCGGGACGGCCAGCGGACGGAGAACAAGAGCATCCTGATGGTCACTGCCGGCAACAACCGGCGCATCGGCGGCGGCTTTCTGGTGTTTCCCGAGGCCGTGCCCGACGATGGCCTGCTGGACCTGTGCGTCGTCGACGCCATCCCGCGCCGCGAGATACTGCGCCTGTTGCCCAAGCTGCCCAAAGGCAACCACGTAGGTGAGCCATGTGTGGAAATGACCCGTTTCACGCATCTGGTGGTCGAGTCTGAAAGCCCCCTGCCCGTCCACGCCGACGGCGAGATCCTCTGGAATGACGTTCACCGGGTGGAGATCGAAGTGCTGCCTGATCGGCTGGACGTGGTTGTCTAGCTTCGCCTGAGCAGGTACCACGCCACCGGTCGTTCGCCTTGCAAGCTGGGGCGCCGCCACACCAGCTCGAACTGGGGAGCAAAGCGCGCGGCGATTTCGTCCGCGGCAAAACCTGCCGGGCCGGAGTCCAGTTCAACCCCCCGATCGAACCCATACATCAGGTACAGTGCGCCGCCCTCCAGCCGCTTTGCCAGCGAGGCCGCGTAGCGCGCCCGGTCGTCCGACGCGAGGCTGTGCAGGCAGCCGATGTCCAGCGCGAAGCTGGCGTGCACCGGCAGGAAGCCCAGGTCGGCCACGTCGCCGGCGCAGAAGTTGGCCGGCAGGCCGGCCGCAGCGCGTCTTCGTCCGCGCCTTTTGCAGCGCAGTCACCGCCAGATCTACGCCGAACACCACGAATCCCAGGCGGGCCAGGAAAGCCGAGTTGGTCCCTGTGCCGCAGCCCAGATCCAGCGCGGCGCCGGGCGGATGCAGCGCGCCGGTTTCCACCAACTCGTGCAGTTCAGGCGGGACGATGCCTGTGTCCCAGGGGGTTTCGTCTGACTGGTAGCGCTGGTTCCACCAGGCGGGTGAGCCGCGGTCGTTGCCGGTCATCCCGTCCGCTCGCCGCGGATGTAGGGGATGCCCAGCGCGGCCGGCGCGACGACGCGCTTGTTGACGTTCTCGTAGACGGTGACGATGGTCAGGATGATGATGGTGAAGAGGTAGGGCAGCATGTTGAGGAAGGGCGCGGGGATGGATGCGCCGGCGGCCTGCAGGCGGAACTGGATCGCGTTGACGCCGCCGAACAGCAGCGCGCCGATCAGCGCGCGGTAGGGGTTCCAGGTGGCGAAGATCACCAGTGCGATGGCGATCCAGCCGCGCCCGCCGGTGATGTTCTCCGTCCAGCCGGGCGTGTAGGCCAGGCTGAGGTGTGCGCCACCCAGCGCTATCAGCATCCCGCCGAAGATGGTGTAAAGATAACGAGTGCGGGAAACGCTAATGCCCAGCGCGTCGGCGGTGCCGGGACTTTCGCCTACTGAGCGCAGATGCAGGCCCGGACGCGTGCGATAGATCCAGTACGAAGCCAGCGGCACCAAGATAAACATCGCGTAGACCAGAATATCCTGGTTGAATATCTGTGTCAGCGGGCCACCGATGCCGGGAATCTTGGCCACTGTGCTTTGGAAGAACGCGTCGGCGAAGCGGGGAAAGCGCGGCCCCACCAGTCCCACCAGCGGTTTGCCAGCCGGTCCCAGGCGCTGACCCAGAAAGCTCGCCAGGCCGGTGCCGAAGATGGTCAGCGCCAGGCCGGAGACCACCTGATCGGCGCGTAGCGAGACCGTCAGCACGGCGTGGATGGTGGCCAGCAGCCCGCCGGCCAGCATGGCCGCCGCCAGGCCAACCCAGACCGACCCGGTGTGGTAGGCCGCAGCAAACGCGGTCACCGCGCCCATGATCATGATCCCCTCGACGCCCAGGTTGAGGATGCCTGAGCGCTCGGTGAAGATCTCGCCGACGGTGGCGTAGACCAGCGACGTGCCGGCCTGGATGGAAACTGCCAGGATGGAAACGAGGAGAGCTACGTTCATAAGGTGTCTCGCCTTGTGTGTGTCGTGTTTTGGACGATAAACAGTGACCAGTGATCGAAAATGCGTCGGGCGATTGCGTATCGCACCTGGACAATCTGTTGACTGATCACTGGCTACTGACCACCGCCTGGCCGCTGGTCCAGCGCAGCCGGTACTGGGTGAAGAAACCGCCGCCGAGGACGAAGAAGAGCATCGCGCCTTGCAGAACCAGCGACACCGAGGCGGGCAGGCCCATGGTGATCTGAATCTGGTCGCCGCCGACGAAGAGAGCCGCCATCAGCAGCGAGACCACCAGCACGCCGAAGGGGTTGAGACGCGCCAGCCAGGCCACGATAATGGCGGTGTAGCCGTCGCCGACTACGATGCCCTGTTGCAGACGGTGTGAGACGGCTGCAACCTGGCTATAGCCGGCCAGGCCAGCCAGCCCGCCGCTCAGGATCATCACCAGCAGGATATTGCGCACCAGGCTGATGCCTGCATAGCGGGCCGCTTTGGGGTTTTCGCCGATGACCTTGATCTCGTAGCCCCAGCGGGTGCGGTCCAGCACGATCCAGATGAATATCGCGGCCAGGATCGCCAGACCCAGCCCGAAATGCACCCGGCCGGTGTTGATGGCTTCGGGTAGGTTGATGACATCCTTGATGCGCGGCAGCCAGGCCGCCTCGGGAAATGGCGCAGTGCCGGGGAAGCCAAACCCCTGCGGGTCCTTCCACGGGCCGAAATAGAGGTACTGGATCCATAGGATGGCGATGTAGTTCAGCATCAGCGTCGTGATAATCTCGTTGACCTTCAGGAACGCCTTGAGCGCGGCCGGGATCAGTCCCCACAGCGCGCCGGCCGTAAAGGCTGCCACCACCATACCAATGAAGTAGAGCCAGCCCGGCGCGTCGGGAACGATGTTGGGCAGTAAGAGCGCGACGCCAGTGGCGCCGAACGCGCCCATGGCAAGCTGCCCTTCTGCGCCAATGTTCCAGAACAACATGCGAAAGGCGATAGAGACGGCCAGGCCGGTCAGCATCAGCGGCGTGGCGCGCACCAGAGTCTCGCTGATGGCGTAGGCGCTGCCGAATGCGCCGTCCAGCATGGCTGCGTAGGTTTCCAGCGGATTGACGCCCGCCAGGAACAGCAACACCGCGCCCGCCACCAGCGCCAGCAGGATCGAAATGATCGGCACCAGGATGTTAGCGGTGCGGGAAGGTTCCATCCGCTTCTCAATTTTCAGCGCCATTTGCACGTCTCCGTAACTGCGAAACTGACAACCTCAGCAAGCCCGTGGATGCGAGCACCGCACATCCATCATGCCCGCCTCCGCGGGCATCCACGAGTTCACCAGAGAACCGCGAATCGACAGGAAACCGCGGATCACAATGCTACCTGCCACCTGCTACTCAGCGATCTCACCTGCCATCATCAGGCCCAGTTCGTTGCGATTGGCATCCTCGGCCGGCAGAATGCCCATCACCTTGCCTTCGAACATCACAGCGATGCGGTCGCAGATCGACAGCAGTTCGTCCAGGTCTTCTGACACCAGCAGGATGCCCGCCCCTTTGGCCCGTTCGTCCAGCAGCGTCCGCTGCACGCTCTCGGTAGCGCCTACGTCAAGGCCGCGGGTCGGGTGTACGGCCACCAACAGGCCGCTGCTGGCAGTGATCTCGCGCGCCAGGATCACCTTCTGCAGGTTGCCGCCTGAAAGCAAACGCACCGGGCGTTCAACGTTCGGGGTCGCGACCTGGAACGCTTCGACCAGCCGCTCGGCAAAGATGCCGATGGAGGTGCGGTTCAGAAACGGCCCGCGCGAGAGCGGCGCTTTGCGGTATTCCTTGAGGATGATGTTGTCGCTGATCGCCAGGTTGCCGACCAGCCCAACGCCCAGACGGTCGCCCGGCACGTGGCTCAGCCCGTCCTCGATGATCTGCCGCGGCGAGTGGTTGGTAGCGTCGACAAGCTCGCCGGCATGCCCGCCGCTGCGCACCAACACCTGGCCGCAGGTGACCCTGCGCAGCCCGGTGATAGTCTCGGCCAGCTCGCGCTGGCCGTTGCCCGCCACGCCTGCGATGCCCAGAATCTCGCCGGCGTGGATGTCCAGCGTGACGCCGTCCAGCGCGGGCAGGCCCTTGTCGTTGAGCGCGTGCAGGTCGCGCACGGCAAAGAGCACTTCCTGGCGCGTTTCCTTGGTCACGTTTTCGGCGTAGGGCGGTTTCTCGACCTGGAAGATCACGCTACGCCCCACCATCAGGCTGGCCAGCTCGGCCTTGGAAACGCCCGGCGTATCCAGCGTCGCTTCGACCTTGCCGCCGCGCAGCACGGTTACCCGATCGGCGAAGCGGGTCACCTCGTCCAGCTTGTGGGAGATGAAGATGACAGCCTTGTTGCCGCCCTGACCGCGGATTGCCGGCTCTTCGATCATGCGGCGCAACGTCTGGCCCAGCTCCTCGGACTCCTGTGGCGTCAGCACGGCCGTCGGCTCGTCCAGGATGAGGATGTCGGCGTTGCGGTAAAGTATCTTGAGGATTTCGACCCGCTGCTGCTCGCCGACGCTGAGCTGCCAGATGTAGGCGTTGGGATCGACCGTTAGCTTGTATTGCTCGCCCAGCGCGCGGATTTCTTTGGCGGTCTTCTTCATGTCGAGCCGGAAGGCCGGCTCCTTCAGCCCCAGGATCACGTTCTCTGCTACTGTCTGCGGCTGCACCAGCTTGAAGTGCTGATGTACCATGCCGACGCCCAGGCGGATCGCGTCGCTGGGTGAACGAACCACGGCGGGCTGGCCGTGCAGCCAGACTTCGCCACCATCGGGTTGGTAGAGACCGGCCAGGATGTTCATCAGCGTGGATTTGCCCGCGCCGTTCTCGCCCAGCAGGGCGTGAATCTCGCCCGCGTGGATGTGCAGGTCCACCGAGTCGTTGGCGACGACACCAGGGAACACCTTGGTGACGCCGCGCATTTCAACGGCCAAAGGGATCGAGGTCATGCGGCACCGGTTCGCTTGTTGCTGAGACCCGTGATTGGGATCAGAGGTCAGAGATCGGAAGTCAGAAGTCAGAGATCAGAAATCAGAGGGACGGGAAACTGAATAGGGCTTCCACCAATCTGGAGTTATGCGGCCGGTAGTGGGTACTGCGCAGTTCGTACTCGGAGTACGCTCGCAATACACAACACCTATAAAGCAAAAACTGACGGGCCTCTGAAACACCAGAGGCCCGTCAATTTGAATCTACTGCGGGATTTCTCCCACGACGCCTTCGACCAGCCAGTCGAAGCTGAGCTTCTGATCGTCGGTCATGCTGTCACCGGCGGCAAGACGTTCGGCGCCGGTGTTGTCGTTGATCGGTCCTTCGAACACGTCGAACTCGCCGGAGATGATCTTCGCCTTCTCGGCTTCTACCAGGTCCTTGACATCCTGGGGCACAAAGTCGGCGATGGGCGCCAGGTCGAGAAGGCCCTCGGTCATGCCCCACCATATCGGCGCATTGGTCCACGTGCCGTCCATCGCGTCCTGCACGGCCTGCGTGTAGTACACGTCCCAGTTCCAGATCGGGGCGGTCAGCAGAGCATCGGGGGCCACGTCGGCGCTGACGGCGTTGTAGCCGATGGCGTAGACGCCGTTTTCCTGGGCCAGCTTGTCCGGTTCGACGCTGTCGCTCTCGCGGGCGATCACGTCGGCGCCGGAGTCGATCAGCGCCTGCGCGGCCTCGCGCTCCTTGGGCGGATCGAACCAGCTGTAGATCCAGACCGGCGTGACGGTCGACATCAGGGTTCACCGAGCGGGCGCCCAGCGCAAAGGCGTTCATGTTGCGCACGACCTCAGGGATCGGGAAGGGCGCTACGTAGCCCAGTTGGTTGCTCTCGGTGATGCTGCCAGCCACGATGCCTGCCAGGTACCAGCCCTGGTAGCCGCGGCCGTCATAGATGCCGACGTTGTCGGCCGTCTTGTAACCGGTGGCATGCTCGAAAATGGTGTCGGGGTAGTCCGCTGCCACTTCGAGCACGGTGTCCATGTAACCGAACGAGGTGGCGAAGATGAGGTTGTAGCCCTTCTCGGCGTAGTCACGGATGACACGGGCTGCGTCTGGTCCTTCGGCAACCAACTCGGCGTAGGCTGTCTCGACACCCAGCGCCTCGGCCATCTTGAGGCGGCCCTGGTCGTGCGCGTAGCTCCAGCCCAGGTCACCGACCGGTCCGACGTAGACGAAGGCAGGCTTGGCATCAGCCATCGCGCCGCCCTCGCCACTCACGTCAAAAGGGGCGGCTTCGCCCTCCAGGGCTCCCCCTTCGGCTGGCGCTTCGCCCTTGACGCCGTCGATGAAGAAGTCCATGCTCAGCTTTTCACCCAGAGTCATGCACTTGCCGGCGGGCAGGACTTCGACGCCGCTTGGCGCTGTTCAGCGGGCCGCAGAAGACGTCGAACTTGCCATCGATGAACTCCTGCTTGCGCTGTTCGACCAGTTGCTTGACATCGTCAGGCACACGGTCGCTCAACGGCGCAAGGTCGAAGATGCCGTCCTTGAAGTGGCCATAGTAGGCCTCGCTTTCGTAGGTGCCATCCTGCACCTTCTTGACGATGTCGACGTACTTGGGCGCCCAGTTCCAGATCGGGCTGGTCAGCACCGTGTCGCCCACGAACTGTGCCATGTCGCTGTCGTAGCCGATGCTCAGCTTGCCGCGGTCGGCGGCTGCCTTCTGGGGCTCGGTGGTGTCCTGGTGCTGGGCGATCACGTCGGCGCCCTGGTCCAGCAGCGCTTCGGCCGCTTCCTTTTCCTTGGGCGGGTCGAACCAGGTGTTGGTCCAGACGACGCGCACCTCGGCGTCAGGGTTGACGGCGCGTGCACCCTGGGCGAAGGCGTTGATGCCGCGGATTACTTCGGGGATGGGGAAGGCGGCCACGTAGCCGAGGATGTTGCTCTCGGTCATACTGCCGGCCACCAGGCCGCTGAGATAGCGAGCTTCCTCGATGCCGCCGAAGACGGTGCTGACGTTGTCAGCCGTCTTGTAGCCGGAGATGTGAACGAAGGTAGTGTCCGGGAACTCGGCGGCGACGTTGATGGTCGGGTCCATGAACCCGAAGGAGGTGGTGAAGATCAGGTTGTAGCCCTTCTGCGCGAAGTCGCGGATCACGCGTTCGGCGTCGGGGCCTTCGGGCACGTTCTCGATGTAGGTCGTTTCGACGCCCAGCTCCGCTTCGACCATCAGGCGGGCCTGGTCGTGGGCCCAGGTCCAGCCCATGTCGCCGATGGGTGCAACGTAGACGAAGCCAACCTTGGGCTTGGCCATCGTGTCGGCGTCAGCCGCCGGCTCGCTGGGCTGGTCGGGCGCTGCCGGAGCTTCCGTGGCAGCGGCAGGCTGATCGACCGCGGGGGCCTCAGTTGGGGCAGCGGGCGAGCAGCCCGCGACGAACATGGCCAGCACGACCAGCATGGCAAGCAGTGCAAACAGTTTGGTACGCATCTATTCTCCTCCGAAGATTGGTTGAAGCCGGGCAGCGCCGGCACATGGCCGGGACAAAGAGGCGATGACAGCAGACGAGACACTGGCGGCTTGAAGGGCAACGAACTGGACGCTAATATACCGCAAGTGCCGGGCGCTGTCAATCCGTCTTCGACCCGTTGGTCCATCACAAAGCATGTGCCATCCACTGTAACACAGATAAGCCGGGCGCGGTATGACGAGCGTCATGTCTGTGGGGCGAATCGGCTTCACGGATGAAGGATTCTGTTGCGTGTTGTGTATTGCGTGGTTCATCCCAAAGCAATTTCAACCAGCCTTCCCGCAGTGGTACAATGACGGGAAATCCAGTCCCGGTCAGACGCGGGCATGACATTCTTCAGGAGCAATGGAGCGCCATGGAAATATCGAATCTGATACGAGCAGCACGCGGTGAAGCAGCGGCTGATTTGCTGTTGCGCAACGGGCAGGTGGTCAACGTCTTTTCCGGGGAGATCGAGCGCGCCGACATCGCAGTGGCCGGCGGTGTTATCGTCGGGCTGGGACCAGGTTATGCAGCCGGACAGGAGGTCGATCTGGCCGGCGCGCTGGTAGCGCCCGGCTTCATCGACGCCCACGTCCACATCGAAAGCTCTATGTGTACCACCTCCCAGTTCGCCCGCGCCGTGTTGCCGCGCGGCACGACCACCGTTGTCACCGACCCGCATGAAATCGCCAATGTCCACGGTCTCGAAGGCATCCGCTACATGCTGCACGCGGCCCGCCACACCCCGCTGAGCGTCTGGGTCAACGTCCCCTCCTGCGTGCCGGCCACTGCCATGGAAACGTCAGGCGCGACTCTGCCGGCCGAGGCGCTGCTGACGCTGCTGGACGACTTCGGCGTGCTGGGGCTGGCCGAGATGATGAACTACCCTGGCGTCGTTTTCGGCGACCCGGGCGTGCTGGCCAAGATCGACGGCTTCCGCGGCCGCCCGCTGGACGGCCACGCCCCGGCGCTGACCGGACAGCAGCTCAACGCCTACATCGCGGCCGGCATCGGCTCCGACCACGAGTGTACTACCGTGGAAGAGGCGGCGGAGAAGCTGGCGCGCGGGCTGCGCATCCTGATCCGCGAGGCTACCAACGCCCACAACCTGGAGACGCTGTTGCCGCTGGTCACGCCGCGCAACAGTCGCCGCATCTCCTTTTGCACCGACGACCGCCAGCCGGCCGATCTGCTGGACCAGGGCGGCATCGACTACATGCTGCGCACGGCCATCCGGCGCGGCATTGACCCCGTGACGGCGATCCAGATGGCAACGCTGAACACGGCGGAATGGTTTGGCCTGCACGATCGCGGCGCGGTTGCGCCGGGCCGCCGGGCCGATCTGGTTATCATCGACAGCTTCGATGACCTGCACGCGCGGTCAGGTTTACGCCGCCGGCCGCCTTGTTGCGAAAGGCGGCGTGATGCAGATAGCGGCTGAGCGCGAGCCCGCGTTTCCCTTGCCGGCTTGCATGAATGTTGCCTGGGATCTGGTGGACCTGGCGATCCCGGCTGCCGGCAGCAAAGTCCGGGTCATCGGCGCGATAGAGAATCAACTGGTCACCGAGCACCTGATCCTCGAGCCGCTCATCGCGGACGGAATGGCTGTGACTGACATGTCGCGGGATCTGCTGAAGATGGCGGTGATCGAGCGGCATCACGCCACCGGCAACGTGGGCAAGGGCTTCATCAGGAACATCGGGCTGAAGCGAGGCGCGCTGGCTTCGTCGGTGGCCCACGACCACCACAACATCGTCGTGGTGGGCGCGGACGACAGAAGCATGATGACAGCGGCGCGCACCGTGGCCGCCATAGGCGGCGGGCTGGCGGCTGCCGACGGTGAACAGGTGTTGGCCAGCCTGGCACTGCCGGTAGCCGGGCTGATGTCAGAGCAGCCCATCGTGCAGGTGCGCGCCCAGTTCGACGACCTGCTGCGCGCCGCCCACACGCTGGGATCGACCCTGCACGATCCCTTCATGGCCATGAGCTTCAGCGCGCTGGAGGTCATCCCGCACCTCAAGCTGACCGACGTTGGTCTGGTGGACGTGGACCGCTTCGAGGTGGTGCCGCTGTTTGTGGAGTAGGTGGAAACAGTTTACGAGATACATTTGAGGCACTTAATAAAGCAAATTGTTTATTAAGTGCCTCGATGGATGGGAACGGGGCGCCCTGGCCTCGTGCGGTCAGAACCAGGTCAAACCGTCGGGGGTTTCGGTTTCTTCGGGTGTTTGTGTTGGGCGCGGCGTCTCCGTCGGTTCGGGGGTGTGCGTGGCTACTTCTGTTTCGGTTGGCTCTGCTGTGAGCGTTGGCGTTGGGGTGACGGGGCGCGGCGTCGCGCTCGGTGTACCGGTGGGTGGCCGTTGCGTTGGTGAGGGGGTCACGGTAATGGCTATCGGCGTCCAGGTCGGTGTAGCGGTGCGGGTCGCGACCGGCGTACGCGTCGGCGTCGGCGTTGACGGGCGCGGCGTTGGCGTACGCGATGGCGTGGCCGTGGCCGACTGTGCGGTTGCTGTTTCGGTCGGCTCGAATGTATCGGTTGGCTCCGGCGTCTCGCTTGGCTCAGCCGGCTCGCCGGTGGGCTGCGGCGCGCCAGACAGCTGCGTTGTCGCTGTGGCCGGTGGCTGAGCAGTGGTAGATGTCGGCGTTGGTGGTGAAAACGTCGGCGTTGTGGTTGGCGATGGCCTGGGTGTGGACGTTGTGGTCGGATCAGCCGTGACAGGAGCCGTGGCTGAGGCGGTTGGCGTGACGGTTGTCGCCTGGCGCGTTGGCGCAACGTTGGTGGCTGTGGATGTCGCCTGCGCGGGCAGGGTCGGCAGCGCAGGCGGCTCGCCGCCCGGTTTGTAGCCGCGCAGGGTGGACGGATCGAGCAGACCGGCCTGCGCCCACTGTTCCAGGTCCGCCAGTTGCTGGGCGATCTGTGACACTGAGGCTTGCTGCCCGGCTGGCAACCCTGCAGCGATGCTCAGCAGCCAGGCGCGGCCTTCGTAGGTGATGCTGACCAGGCCTTGCAGTGTGTCGGGGGAAGCTGACGCGGGATCACTGCCCAGCTCAACGAGCGCGTGGTCGATCTCCCCTGTGAACTGTGCAACGACGTCGAAGTCAAGCGTCTGACTGACTGCCCAGCCCGATTGCAGTTCAGCCAGCCGCTGCTCGGCGAGCTGCAGGTGTTGACTGGCGCGGAAGGCGGGATCCGGCGCCAGCCGCGCCGCGACTGTCAGAGCGGATCGGCGCAGCGGGTATAGGGCATCGCCGGGCGCGCTGCTCCAGGCTGCCCCTATGACCAGCATCACCACCAGCGCGGCGGCGGCCAGGCACAGGGGAATCACCAGCCCGCGCAAGGCGTTGCCCAGTCGCTGCTCCCAGCCGGCGTCGCCTTGCGCCAGGGCTGCATCGCGCAGTTCGATGCGGCCGCGGCTGAATGCTTCGGCGGACAGCGCTGGCGGCGCTGTGCGCAGCATCTGGCCGACCTGCAAGAGCGGGGCCAGATCGGCGGCGTGTTGCGGAAAGCGCGCCAGGCAGGACTCCAGCGATTCACTGCGTCGCATGCGCTCCAGACAATCGTTCAACGCCTCTTCAAACGTCATACCTCTGATCCCTGGCCTTCTCGTGAACTGCTCAGCACCCGCCGGAGATTTTCCAGCGCCCGGTGCTGCAGCGCCTTGACCGCGCCTTCACTCTTCTTCATCGCTCTCGCCGTCTGCGCACTGCTCAGGTCGGCGACGAACCGGTAGTAGAGCACCTGGCGCTGGCTGTCGTTGAGCGAAGCCATCGCCTGGCGCAGTTCGTCCTGAGTTGCCATGCGATCCAGCCTGCTCTTGCCCGACGACGACTGATCGCTGCCTGCCAACTCTTGCATCTTGTTCTCCGTGAAACGGTCTGAGCGCGCCTGTCTGCGAAAGTGGTCGGTGATCCGGTTGGCGGCGATGCGAAAAATCCATGCTGAAAAGGCCGCGACCTGCTGCTCGGACGGAATGCGGAAGCTGGAGATATGCTCCACCAGCCGCACAAACACGTCCATGGCCAGATCCTCAGCCAGTGCCTGTTCGCCAACGCGAAACCAGATATAGCGATATACTTTGTCGACGTAGAGGAGGTACAACCGGTCGAGCGCGGCGGCGTCTCGCCGTTTAGCGTGCTCGAGCAGTTGGGCCATCTCCTGGTCGGTGCAGACGTCTTGCATCGGTTGCCTGTATCAACAAACGCATGGCGGGTCAAAAACGGTGCGCTGCAAGGCAGGAAATCCTGGCGCTTGCTGTGATCAGCGCACTCGCCACCCAGAGCCACGGGGCTAGCCGCTGCTGCCGCACTGTCCTGTCGGCCACAACACGGACTTGTTCCATGATTTCATTCTCAACAAGGTACGCTCGAAAGCAAATCCGAGGATTGCCCGTATCGTTTTTCGTTGATCGCCCGTTTGCCCCGTTGTAGTTGTCATCTTGCGATTCGTCCCGATTTTCACGCGCGACAACATGCATTGGAGGCAATCCCACAATGTCCCGACTTTCACTCTCACCTGACAGAAGACGCTGGTACTGGCTAGTGGCCGTGCTCGCTGTGGCTGTGCTGGCAGCGCTGGCAGCTTTGGTGCTGCGCAGGCCTGAACCGGTGCAGGCTACCAGCAACTTCATGACCGCGTTCGCGGAAACCTATCCCGACGCGGCCAACACTCGTCTCAACACCTGCCAGATCTGCCACACATCGGAGGCGATGGCGGCGCTCAACGACTTCGGCAGCGCCTATCAGACTCACGGGCACAACCTGCCGGCGATCGAGCCTCTCGACTCGGACGGCGACGGCTGGTCGAACATCGTTGAGATCAACGCTGCCACCTGGCCCGGCGATCCGGCCGATCATCCGGCAGATGAGCCAGCGGCCGCTGTGGCAGCGCCGGCAGAGGCCGAATCGCCGTCGGTCGTTCCCGGCGAATACAAACTGATCGGCTGGAACGACCTCGGCATGCACTGCGTTGACGACGACTTCAGCGTGTTCTCGATCCTGCCGCCCTACAACAACATCTGGGCGCAACTGGTGCGCCAGCCTGCCAACGGCGGCGTACCCCAGGTTGTCACGCAAGGTGTCACCGTCGAGTACAGTTTTGTGGATAACAGCGAGTTGGCCAGTAAGATCAACTTCTGGGACAATGTCGATCTGCTGTTCGGGGTCAACCCACTGCCGAACATCGGGCTGACCGGCAACGGACTGACGGGAGCCATGACGCCGGCTAGCGATCATTTCGTGGCCGAGGGCGTGCCGCTGACGCCCTACACCGACAGCCAGCCGAACCTGCGCCAGCCGTATCAGCTGGCGCGGCTGGTGGCGCGCAGCGACGCAACCGGTGAGGTGC
This sequence comes from uncultured Chloroflexia bacterium, assembly GCA_963707275.1. Lineage (GTDB taxonomy): Bacteria > Chloroflexota > Anaerolineae > JAAEKA01 > JAAEKA01 > JACKBK01. The sequence continues at coordinate 176,157 of CAVPPH010000005.1, read as the reverse complement.
TGGCGGAAACTACCTTCGTCGCGCCAGTGTCGGATGAGATCAATTGCGCCAACTGCCACCACGACGGCGGCGTAGGCGGCTTCAACACCGGAAGCTGGCGGCGTAACATTCTCCTCTACCACGACGAGGAGGAGAATACACATCTCGCCAACAACCAGCCGGTGCTGTGCGCCAGTTGTCACGCTTCAGCCGCGCTGGGCGTGCCCGGTGTGCCCGGCGTGCCCAACCTCTCCCGCGCCATGCACCACAAGCACGCGCCAGAGGATCGCGCAGCAGAGGCATGGTCAGGCAGTGATGACCAACTCAACGTTTTGGGCGTCGAGAATCTGGTGGCCTGGGTAACGGGCAGCGTCACGTCAACCGTTACGCTGGATCGCAATCCCAGCGACGAGGGCACCAACGACTGCTACCAGTGCCATCCCGGCCCGGAAACCCGCTGCCTGCGTGACACCATGTCTGCACAGGGGATGTGGTGTACCGACTGCCACGGTGACATGAACGCGGTCGCCAATCCCAACCGCCGTCCCTGGATCGACGAGCCGCGCTGCGGCGACTGCCACGGCTCTGTCTACGCCGAGAACCCCGGCAAGCTATTCCGCCAGTCCACCGGCCATGGCGGACTCTACTGCGAGGCCTGCCACAACAGCACGCACGCCATCCTGCCCAGCACGCAGCCAGAAGACAACATCCAGGTGATCGCGCTGCAAGGCTACGCCGGTACGCTGAGCGACTGCGCAGTATGTCACGGCAACAACGTGCCGTCCGGACCCGGTCCGCATGGCTTGCCGAACCCCAACCCGACGCCAACTGGTTCCGCGACGCCGACCGCCACCGTGACAAGTACGCCTACTGGACAAAGTACCGCGACGCCGACTCCTACTCCGCGGGGAACCGAGACCGGCACACCTTCACCTACGACGACCACAACGCGCACGCCGACGCGCACGGTGACCGTGACGCGCACGACAACACCGACGCGCACCGGCACGCCTGAGCCACACGAGCGCTGGAAGCTTTACGTCCCGATGATCTTGAAATAGTAGATCGGTGTCCACTGACACCTGGACGCCGGGCAGGGAAAAATAACTGGCAAGAAACAAGAGCGCCAATGCTGTGACAGGCATTGGCGCTCTTGGCGTTTACAACGTGCTCCGCTTTGGCCGGTCTCCTGACCGAGCCAACACTGGTAAGTTGTTTGTGGACGTGTCCTTTGCTGTCATCCGCCGTTGTAGCGCAGGATCTCCTGGCCGCCCGCGTCGAAGATGACAAGCTGGCCGCCCGGCAGGTCGAAGCTGGCAGCCCCTTGCAAGGCATTCAGATAGAGCTGCTCCTGGTCCATCACGTCCTGCTCGCAGGCCATCTGTGTCGAGATCAGCGGCCCAATCGATAGCGACGATCCGTTGACAGTGTAGCTGCCGCTGTAGGTGTTGCAGCCGCTGTTGCCGCTGACCGTGCTCGAGTTGTCGAAGGCCAGCGTGATAGTCGTGTTGGGCAACGGTACGCGGCCGGGTTCGAAGGAACTCAACGACCAGCCCGTGCCGGCCAGCGGATTGCTCGGGTTCACCGTGACGGTGACTTGCTGCGTCTGCGTCGAGCCGTCGGTGAGTTGCACGCGCATTTCGTAGGTCGTCGTCGTGTCGATGCAGTGAACCTGGACGCCCTGGCCAGTCACCGGATAGTCGGCGTAGTTCGCGCCTTGCGGGTAGACCCAGACAGCCTGCACGTTCTGCACGTTCCAGCTCAGTGTCGTACACTGACCGGCCTCGACGGTGGTCGGGTTGGCGCTGAACTGCATAACAGGCTGCGCGGTAGCGGTCGGTTCAGGTGTCGCTGTAGGCGGGACCGGTGTGCTGGTCGGTGGGATCGGGATGAGTGTGGCCGCGGGCGCTTCAGTCGCCGTCGGTTCTGGCGCGGGCGGTGCAACAGGTGGCACGGTAGCATATGCTCGCTGGTCGATCATAATCAGCGAACCGCCGCCGGCTGGCAGGACAAGTTCCATCGTGCCGCCGCCGGCGCGCACCTTGTAGTCCTGTGCGGCCATCAGCGAGTTGATGAAGCTTTGCGAGTATGAGTTGGGACCGCATTCAGCCAGCGTCACCGGACCGGGTTGGGCCAGCATGCCGCCGGCCATGCCTGCCCGGCGTAGCTCGTAGGTCATGCTGCCGCTGTTGCAGTCAGCCGTGAACTGGATCGTCCCATCGGATCCGTAGATTACCTGATAGGTTTCGGGGCTCGGGATCGTGACGATCTCAGCGCTGCCCGGCTGTGACGGTCCTTCGGTCCACAGCCAGACCACGTCTTGCAGGCCGGCTGCCGGCATACCCTTGATCTGGAGCGAAGCGACCAGGGCATCCAGCGTGTCCAGGTCCGGGTTCCAGTCAGACGGCGTGAGCGCGTTCAGCGCGTCGGCGCTGGCGGCAATGGTTCCCATCGGGTCGTTGTTGAACGCATCCATCTCTTCCTGAGACAGCTGGGCGGATTCGCCAGGCACGGCGCCGGTGCTGACCGGGTACCAGAACGACACCAGATACTGGCCGTCGTTGGTGAACCCCTGATAGACATAGCGCAGTCCCTGATTTGTGACAGGATTCGCGTCCTGCATCCAGCGGCCCACGAAGCGGTAGCCGGTTTGGGCGGAACTGGTCAGATTCAGCTCGCTGTAGGGAATCGCGCGGCCGACCTGCACTGCCAGATCGTTGTAACCCGCGACTTGTTCGGACGGCAGAACGGGCATCCCTGATGTGGGCGCCGGGTTGGGCAGCGCGTAGGCATACTGCTCGATCGCGTCAATGGCCTTGCTGACCGAAGGATTGCCGGCCGCGTCCCATTCGGCACGGTATGCGTTGACGGAGATGATGTACATGATCGGATCGCCGGGCTGGCGGTCAGCCGGATCGGTCACGCCGAACAGGATCTCGATGTGCTCCGGCAGGCCAACGGGGCCGGGCGGCATGCTGGCATCGTACGGAGTCGCAGGAACAACCACCGGTTGCCACGAGTAGGGCAATCCCTGTGTGTCCAGGCTGATGTCCTGTGGACGAATGCTGAGACTGCTGTAGGGAGCGAATTCCATCGCGCCGGCGTTGTCGGCCAGCAGCAGGTGCAAATTGCCTAAATCACTGATGACCGCAGCGCTGACCTGGCTGATGAACCCGAGATAGAACTGGTCCATCGATTGCTCGCCGCAGAAGGCCGTGGTCGCTGCGCCGAGCTGGATAGTCAGCGAATCCCCGTCCAATGTGTAGGTGCCGGCGACCTGGTTGCAGTCTGCCCGGATTGCCACCGTGTTGTCGTCGGCGAAGGTAACGGTGTAGTTCTGCGGATCGGGGACCACTGACTGGCTGGCCGGCGCCGTTTCAGTCAGCGCGGTCCACTGCCAGGGATTGGCAGTCAATTCGTCCTGTGTGGCCGGCGCGCCGAGAACTGACGGGGCGGCCTGCGCGGTGGGCTGTTCCGCGGGCGTCGCGCTCGCGGGAACCGGCTCAGATGTCGGCGCTGCAGGAATACCTGCTGGCTGGCAGGCTGCAAAGAATAGCAAGCTCACCAGAAGCAGCAATGTGATGGAGGTAAGTCGTTTCATGGTTTCTTCTTTCCTTTCGTGGGAAACATTCTGGTTGTTGTCGGTCCCCTGTTTCATGCGCGGTGGGCACAAAAAGTTTGCTCGCCCCGACGTGTTTTGGAAAATCGTGCCGGTATACCCCAAATAACAATAATAGTCACTGCACATTTAACGGCAGGCTGTCGCGCAAACGGCCCTTTGCTCGCGTCCGGAAACTAGCTATAATGCAGCCACGCGACAGAAGGATAGTTGCACCGAGGTACTCCTGATGATCTATCGACGCATTACCATAGATACTAATCAAATGAGCGGCGTTCCATGTATTCGCGGGCTTCGCATTCCCGTGGCGACGGTCGTGGACATGGTCGCAGAAGGCATGAGCCTGCCGGAAATACTCGAGGCATTTCCAGATCTTGAGAGCGAAGATGTTCGCGAGGCGCTTCGTTACGCCGCAGAGGCGGTGCGAGAGCGCGAGATTCCTCTTGTGCAACCGGCATGAAATTCCTGATCGACAACGCACTGTCACCACAGATTGCAGTTGGATTGGTGGTTGCTGGTTATGATGCTGTCCATGTGCGGGAGGTCAACATGGCTAGCGCTTCGGATCAGCAAATCTTCGACCTGGCCGCACAAGAGGGGCGCACTGTCGTATCGGCAGACACCGACTTTGGAACACTTCTGGCGCTGCGAAATGAAGCAAAGCCATCGGTAATCTTGTTTCGACGGGGAACAGACAGAATACCTGGGCGACAATTGGAGTTGCTGCTGGCCAACCTGGAGAATATCCTTCCCTTGCTGAAGGGAGGCAGTTTGATCGTGTTTGAACAAAGCAGGATTCGCATCCGCAAGCTGCCAATTGGCGCTGCTGACTGATACCGCTAACATAAGTACTTGACGAGTCGCCTCGGTCTGTAGACTCACGATGCGGACGGGTTGAGCATTCTCAGTTATCTAACTGGCGGGCAAACACTAGCCGGTCCGTCACCGGCAACTGGCAGGCAAAGTTCTCACAGACGTAGGCCGTCGGCGCGCCGCCAACCTGCGCCCGACCCGCCAGCAGCGGTACGTCGGAAGCGGCAGACGCGGCGACATCATCCGATGCTGCGCCTGCCAACACTGCGTTGGGCAGGAAACGTCCTCGCACCTCGGCCAGAAGTGCCTGTGTCCACGCGTCGGTGAACTGGCCGATGACCACGATCTCTTGTGGTCGCGCCAGATAGCGTTCCAGCGCGCCCAACAGATGACCAAAGCCCAGTGGGTAGCGCATCATGCTCTCCCGCATCAACAGCAGGATCGACTCTGCCAGACCGGCATAGCCGTCGTCGCCGGTCAGCGCAGCCAGCCTGAGCAACACATCGGTGGCCACCGAGTTGCCCGAAGGCACTGCGTTGTCGGTGAAATCCTTGGGCCGGGCGATCAGCGCCTCGTGGTCATTGCTGGTCTGGAAAAAGCCGCCATGACGCTCGTCCCAGAACCGTTCGATCATCACGTCGGCCAGGTCGCGCGCGGCCCGCAACCAGCGCAGATCGAAGGTCAATTGATACAACTCAATCAGCCCGTCAGCCACGTTGGCGTAGTCCTCCAGATAGCCATTGAGCTTGGCCTGCGCCACGCCGCCGGTCAGCGATGCCGGCGCCCAGGAGCGGTGGAGGCGGAGGGTAATCAGTTCTTGGTCTTGCTCTTGCTCTGGCCGGTCTCCGACCGAGCCAGTGGGGCCGCCCGGCGCCACCATCTCGCGAAGGATGAACTCGGCGTTGGCCTCGGCGATCTGGCGGTAGTCGTCGCGCCCGAAGACGCCAGACGCGTAAGCAAAGGCGCGCAGCATCATGCCGTTCCATTCAGCCAGAACTTTATCGTCCCGGGCCGGCTTGATGCGCTTCTCGCGCTGAGCGAAGAGCATGGGGCGACTGCGGTCTAACGCGGTACGCAGTTCGTCCACCGTAACGCCTAGCTTGCCGGCGACCTTCTCCGCGTCGTGATCGACGTGCAAAATGTTCTTGCCCTCGAAGTTGCCACGCGTGGTCACGTCATAGTAAGCCGCCACCAACTGCGCATCCTGAGTTCCCAACAGGTCCTTCAGTTCCTCCAGGTCCCAAAGAAAGAACTTCCCTTCCTCGCCCTCGCTGTCGGCGTCTTGCGTCGAGTAAAACCCGCCCGATGAGTTGGTCATTTCACGCACGACGTAGTCCAGCGTCTCCTCGGCAACGCGCCGGAACTCGGGATCGCCCGTTACCTGCCACGTCTCCACCAGCAGCCGCGCTAGTTGCGCATTGTCGTACTGCATTTTTTCAAAATGAGGTGTAAACCAGCGCTCATCCACCGAGTAGCGATGGAAGCCGCCGCCCAGTTGGTCATACATCCCGCCGCGCGCCATCTTGCGCAACGAATAGGACACCATCTCGAGCGCCTGCCGGTTGCCTGTCCGCCGGTGATAGCGCAGCAGGAAGCTCAGCGTCATCGGCTGGGGAAACTTGGGCGCGCTGCCAAAGCCGCCGTTGATGGAGTCGTAGTCACGCGCCATTCCCTTGAACGCCTGCTCCGCGACCAGGTCGTCCAGTGTGCCCTCGGCCGAACCAGTCGCGCCCGCGCTGCGCTGGATGGCAGTGCGCAGCCGGCCCGCACTTTGCTCGATGTCGCTGCGCCGGTTGCGATAGGCGTCAGCCACCGATGTCAGCACGCGCCGGAAGCTAGGCATGCCGTAGCGCTCGAAGGGCGGAAAATAGGTGCCGCCGTAGAACGGAGAGCCGTCGGGCGTCAACCAGACGCTCATCGGCCAGCCGCCCTGGCCAGTCATAGCCTGCACCGCCTGCATGTAGATGCCGTCGAGGTCGGGCCGTTCCTCGCGATCGACCTTGATGTTGACGAACAGCTCGTTCATCAGCGCCGCCGTCTGCTCGTCCTCGAAGGACTCGTGCTCCATGACGTGGCACCAGTGGCAGGCTGAGTAGCCGATGCTGAGGAAGATCGGCTTGTCCTCGGCGCGGGAGCGGGCCAGCGCCTCCTCGCCCCAGGGATACCAGTCCACCGGGTTGTGGGCGTGCTGGCGCAAGTAAGGGCTGGTTTCGTGGATCAGGTGATTCGTGTATTTTGCTGTTTCTGCTGAGGTCACCGCGTACTCCTGAGTGGATGCATTATTGACAACTCTACAGCAATCAGCATAGCATTTGCAGCTTGCCACGGCAGGCAGCGAGCTACCAATGTCTGTCTGAGATTATTCCGAGCGATGGGACTATCTGGTTCGAATGGATTCTGTGGGCGGTTTGGAGACCGGCACAGGATGACGATATGAGCAGATCGTGAAGCCAATTGCCATGCTGAACAAAGCTGCTGGATAGTTGGATAGGGTGTTTTCAGTCGCTTCTTGCTGCAAGCGCGGATCTTGCTGAAGGCGTGCAAGAAGCACTGGATTAATGTGATGGCGGGAAAAAACGCCAGCCAAGCGTTTTGGGTTGCCTGCCAACCGTCAGTATTGACTGTTTAAGGCGCATAGTCGGGCAACACGTGGTGAGCTTCTTCTCGAAACGTGCTATAGGCCTCAGTCAGTGCGGCTTCACCGGCGTCCAATGCCAAAGAGGCTCCCAGTACACAGTCACCGCCGACCGTCGTTGCAATGTAGCCTTTCTCGCCGCTAAAATGAACATGTTTTTCATCGGCCAGCAGATCCTCGGGCAGCTTGTCTACATCTTTGACCGTCGTACCAACGATCTCAATTCATCCGACACCGGCTGTCACCCGATACCAGTAGCTGGCATCTCGTCCGAACACATAGGCAAGCGCCCAAAAAGGCACGTCAAACTTGCGCAGAAAAAGCACCTTCCCAACCTCGTCCATCAAGGCGACCTTGTACGGCATCACGGCACTGGTAGTGATCGTCAGTACGATCTGTCTGCCTTCGTTATCAGTGGCCTTGAGTTTGATGCGCCGAAAACGCACTCCTGGCAGTTTAGCAGACTCCGGCAATATGTCGTGCAATTCGTAGCCAAGAGTGATCCCGACTGGAAACAACTCGGGGCAGGTTTCGATCATGCTGTCTAACCAGCTTCGAAAGCGAGCGCTATCGTGACTCAACTCGTGGTATTCTTCCAGCCCGATCGGCAGTATCGCTCGTTTGTTCAGTCTGGCAACGTTGGTTCGTTCTCGACTGCGGCATACTAGGGTCACGAACACCCGATCCCGGTCTACTTTCCCCCAACTGTGGAGCGGGTGTTTTCGCGCCTGGATCCCGGTTCCGGGATCAATCGCACCGCCTCGGCCGCCATTCGCACCGGTTGCCCTGCCTGCTTCGCTTGTCCTTCGTTGGTACGCACCGGCTCGCTGGCGCCACCCCCAAGAAACAGGTTGAGCAGCACCGCCGGCTGCAATCCCAGCTCACACCAGCATCTCTAGTTCTTCGTAGCGCTCGGCCACGACTTCTTGCAGCGCGTTGCGCCGCGCGTCCCCTTTCAAGTTTTGGCCGGCGACCGCGCCAATCCGCCGCGCCAGTTCCTCGTCGTTCAACACGCCGGAGCACCAGGCGGCGAAGTCGCCACGGGTGAGGTGCATCGACAACGAGTTGTCGGGCATATCAGCCAGCCGCTCCCGAAACTCCCAAAGGCTCGCGGCCATGCCCAAGACCTGTCCGGTGGGTGAACGAAAGTAAAAACGCTTGGCGTCCGGCAGCGGGGTGCGCAGGTACTTGTGCAGATGCCGGATGTGCGGAACTGCGCGGACGCCGACGCGGAACCTGACCATGCCCGTTTGCGGCGTCAGGATGGGCCGGTCCCTGGCGGAACAGAGAAAGGCCTGCCCGCGCGGCAAGGTAGGCAGCTCCTCCAGCGCCATACGACATGCCTGGTCACGATTGAGCCAGGGTTGCAGCGTCAGCATCTCCTCGGGAAGAGCCAGTCGGGTGATCAGGAGGTGATCCAGTCGCTCCAGCAGGGGCCGCGCCACCAGGCTGGGCCGGTAGCTGACCAGGCCAAAGCCGCCCCAACGCATGGCATCCAGCAGCAACTCGGTCAACACACCTCCCTCTGGCGGGCAGAAGTTCTGCACCTCATCCACCAGGAAGTAATGGGGACGGCCGCGTCGCGGCGCGGAGACCGCGCAGCGCGCGCAAGAAATCGTTGAGGTAGAGGTTGCGTTGTTCCCAATCGTACATCGAAAGGTCCAGCACCAGGCTGACGTTGTTCCACTCGGCGACGTTGAGCACACTGGCCACCGGCGGCAGCGGTGTGTGCTCCCCTCCCAACAGCAGGGTGCGAGGCGACGCGCCCAGCGCACGGTAGTCACCCTCGGGATCAATGATGCACACCTGGTACTTCTGCTTGAGCAATTCCTCCACCAGAAGCCCGGCCAGCCACGACTTGCCGCTCCCGCTTGATCCCAGAATCCCCATGTTGGTCTCGATCATGACAAAGGGGTCCAGCCGGAGCGGTACGCCGCTTGCCCGGTGGCCGAGAACCAGGTCGCGGCCGGGCCGGGGTCGGTGGGCAGGAACCTGACCGTCCAGCAGATCACGCAGCAACATCTGAACCCCGGCACCATTGGCCGCCGGCAGCACGGCATCGGCTGTCTTGCGCAGGCCTGGCATGGCATTAGCCACTGCGACGCCCAACTCTGCCACGTCGAACATGCTCTGGTCGTTCTCTGCATCGCCACACGCAAGGACGTTGTGGGGCGAATACCCCAACTCCTCCAGGGCAAAGAGCAGGCCGTTGCCCTTGGAGGCGCCGGTGGGCAAGACCATCATGGCGTTGCGGTTGTACTCCACTGTCGCACAGCCATGGCTCTCGCGCAGGGCACGCAACATGGCTTCGTCGTGCGGTATCACGGTGGCAGCAATGGCCATGCCGTGCTCAACGGGAATGTCCATGGTGTGCCACTGTTGCAACAGGGCCGGCGCCAGCGTACCGAAGGGCAGCACGACGTGGTTGCGCCTGGGAAAGTACACGACCGCGCCGTTTTCGGCCACGATAGCTTCGAACACCTCGGCGAACGGCCCTTCGGCCAGAAAGCTGTCCAGGGCGCGACCAGTAACCAGGATCAGCGCGATGCCCGCTGTGCGCGCAGCACGCAGCATCTCCCAGGTGGCAGGCGTGATCTGGCCGTTCTCAGCCAGTGTACCGTCGAAGTCACAGGCCAGCACAGTCAGGTGGACGGAACGACGTTGTTCGATGCGGCTCTGGAGTACCGTCGCTGTCGGCTCGGCCGGGGGTCCGGCAGCTGCTGACTGCGCGGAGGACGGCGCTTGTTGCATGACTTCATCAACAACCAGGAGCAGGTCCTGAATCATGAACGGCTTGGCCACGTATGCGTCTGCCAGCTCCCGGGCGCGTTCCTCGACCTCGGGCGAGCCGTAGGCAGTGATCAGGATGCTACGAGTTGCGGGGCTGAAGTGGCGGCTGCGCTCCAGCAACGACAAGCCATCGATGCCGGGCAGCCGCAGATCGGAGATCAACAGATCAACAGGCACCTCCGCCAGGCGCTTGAGAGCTTCCTCACCCGAGCCGCAGCTTTCGATCGCGTGGATGTCCTTGCGCGAAAGTCCCAGCCCCAGGCTCAGCGAGCGGGCGACACCCATCGAGTTCGTCGACAATCAGGATACGCAGCTCCCGCTCTGGTGCGATCATGGCGCGGCTGCCTCGGCTGGGATCCCGACGCCCTCGGGTTCAGGCGTGGAAGGTGACGCAAGAGGCAGAGCCATGGTAAACTGCACGCCTTGGCCGCCGGGCAGGTTGGCCGCGGTCAGCTCACCCTGGTGCTGTTGGACGATCATGTGTGAGACGAACAGCCCCAGGCCGGTGCCGCTGAGCTTGGTGGTGAAGAAGGGTTCGAAAAGCCTCGGCAGGTGCTCAGTTGGAATGGGTGGGCCGTTGTTGCGGAAGGTCACTATCAGATGCTCGTCGCCGATCGCGCCTCCAATTTGCACTTCACCGCCGTTGGGCATGCTTTCGATGGCGTTCAGAATCAAGTTGATCAGGACCTGCGCCAGCTGTTCCAGGGAGCCGTGGACGGCGGGCAGGTCGTTGGCGAGATCAACCACAGTCCCAACAGCCGCGTTGCGCAGAGCCAGGCCCAAGAGCGCATGCGCCTGTTGCCATACTTGGGTCAGGCGCACGGGGCGATAGGCCTCAGGGTTGATGCGGCTCATGTTTAACACATTGCGAGTCATCTCTCGCAGCCGTTCAACCTCATGCCGGGAGATGCGCAGGCACTCATCCCGCTCGTCAGTGTCCAGGGGATAGTCAGCAATGAGTTCCAGGTTGCTCTGGATGGCCTGGAGCGGGTTCTGCACCTCGTGGGCAAGGATCGCTGTCACCTGGCCCATGGCCGCCAGCCGCTCCGAGCGAATCATCTCCTGCTGCATGCGCTTCACTTCGGTGATGTCTTCGATGGACACCAGTACGCGCGCCAGCGTGTCCTCATAGCCTGGCTCGGCTGCCCAATGGAGGCGAATGTTGATCGGCTCGCCGGTAAATCTGCGGTTTATCCCCTCCCACTGAAAGGCTGTCCGCCCTTCCGCGATCCACACCAACTCGTCGACAAAGAGGTGACGCGCTTCGGGAGGCACCAGCTGCTCCAGACCCACTCGCAGTTCTGCCTCATTAGTTGCCCCGTACAGAGCGAGGCTGGCTTTGCCAAAGTCGAGGAACTTGACCAACGCGATGCATTGGGCAACCAGATCGGGTCGGGACTCGAACAGGGTGCGGAAATCGGTCACGCCCTCGCTGCGCCACTGCTCAATCTGCTGCTTGACCGCCGAGAAGTCCTGTTCGAATATCGCGATAGGTGAATTCTCGAACAGGCCTCGATAGCGAGCTTCGCTACGACGCAGCGCCTCTTGTTCCTGCTTGCGCTCGACAAACAAGCCGATCCTGCGACTTGTCTCGTCCAGCAAACTGCGTTCCTCGGCCAGGAAGGGACCCTCGTCGGCCGGTGGATGAGGCGACCGGTAGGCCACCACGACACCACCTACTTCCATGCCGCCGACCCTGATGCTGCTCCTCAGGTGCCAGGGTGCGTCCTGGAACGCAGGGCTCGCGTAGACCTGTCCCCGGACGATTACAGCAGCACATGCATCGTCCGGGTATTGCAGTCCTGAAGGCAAGACGTTGGCAGCTTCCTGGAGGAACTGCACCAGACCGATCTCCGGATCCTGAGCCAGGTCCGACAGCTGATAGATCAGATGCAACTCCTTTATGCGCTCTCGCAGGGCTGCGTCGAGCCACTTGCGGTCGGTGATGTCCAAGAAGATGCCTAACATATAGAGGGGACGCGCCTCAGTGTCCCGCACCAGGGACGCGGTCAGTTGCACGTCGAAGAGGGAGCCATCACGGCGACGCGCAATCAACTCCCCGCTCCAGTCTCCCTTAGTCCGCAGATGCTCGATGACGATAGAGGCATCCTCAGGATATTGCCAGAACTCGGTCGCAGGCAGACCCAATACCTCCCTTTCCTCGCAGCGCCACATGCGCATAAAGGCCGGGTTGACGTAGATGATCCGGCCCTGGAGATCGCTCAATGCGATGCCGGTGATGGCTGCCGCCATCGCCGCCCCCTTGACCTGCAGCGCCTCCTCAGGCGGTAGTTCTGGAATGATTCGTTTCTCGTCCATGCGCATTGCCTCTCCACACTTGCCAGTCCATGCCCATTGCGAGTTCGCCCAAAGACTACCCTGATTATCGCACAGTCCGCGGGTCGTGACAAGCAACTCCGCGGTCAGATCGGTCACAGGGTAAGGACCTCGCCAACCACAACCGCCGAGGCAGCACGCCACACGAGGCCGAGAAACCCCTTGTTCTCGTTTTCATGGGAAGTGTCAGGGCGCCGTGACCGAAACTGGCTATTGCCAGGGCGCAAAAGGCGCGATATGCTGAGATTGTGAGTACCTGATCCGCAGTCCACTTCCCCCCAACTGCGAAACGGATGTTTTCGCGTCCGAAGTCCCCAGGCATAGGATGCTGTTTCGTGCGCGAACGGTGAAGCTGCGACGCGCTGAGGACAAATCTCTGGTATGATGGTGATGCAGGCAGCGGTCGAGAAGCGGCTGGTTGCGGCGAGATTCCCATTGCTGGTGCAGTTTCCTGGAGGAGGAACCATCATGAATAGCAGAAGGGCGACGATCGTGTTGGCAGTGATGCTGTCACTACTGATCAGTTTGAGCGCGGGTTCGGCGTCGAGCGGTACTGACCTGGCGCTTGGCGAGCCCTGCACATGGGGCACAAGCTACAACCCGGCGTGTGACGTTGACCACGATGGCGACGTGGATGTAACCGACATTCAGCGTACGGCACAGGGCATTGGGGGCACACGGGTGTGTACGTGAGCGACGGTTGGTCGCTGACCGTGGGTTCTCAACGAGAGCACGGTCACCTGGTCCTGTTTTGCCAGCGAGAGCCTGCTGGAGAACGCCGAAGCTGTGGACGGCCGGGACACCCTGGACAAGCTGGCGGGGCTGCCCATCGTTGCGTGGCGCACCGGACAGGATGGTGCGCTGCACCGGGGACCACAGCCGACGGACTTCAGGGCGGCCTTCGGCCTAGGCGGCGAAGACGAAGGGATCAGCACGGTTGACCTGGACGGCGTGGCGCTGGCCAGCATCCAGGGACTGTTTGCGCTGGTGCAGGAGCAGGAGGCGCAGATCGCCGGCCTGAGGAACCGCCTGACGAGGCTGCAGGCGGCAATCGGAACGGGAACACAGCGCTGACGGAGATTCGCTTGCACGTTGAGTCGTGGACACATCACGTTGCACTCGTTTGATGTGTCCACGACTCCAGAGCACCCTTACTTGAGTACCATTGGCAGATAGGTCCTAGACAGGAGGCTGGGGACGGCGCCCAGTTGGCTGGCGCTGAGCGGGTCCGAGATGGTCAGCGGATGCGCCGGCAGCACCTTGGTTGCCGGGGCACGGGCCACGCCCCTGGTCCCGCCGGCTATCTGTAGTTCGTATTCGCTGGCGCCGGCAGCCCCTATCTCCACCAGGTAGCGCCCGCTTTGCCGCACGAAGCGGGTGCCTATGTCCTCCACCTGGCCCGGGGCAACCGTGTCGTTGCTGTAGCCGTCAGGCCGGTAGCCGTTTTGCGGCCGCCAGACGAACATGTCCGGATCTCCGGAGATAGTCTTCAGCACGGCCAGGACCCAGCTTCCTTCCTGGATGTAGCCACGATATTGCACCCGTTCCCCGTCGGCCAGCGTCTGGGGACCGTCCAGGCGGTTGACAAACACCAGGGCATCTTCGTCCAGGGTGGAGACGTTGCCTGCACTGTCCGCGACCCACAGCCCCAGGTACTTGACCCCCTGGCCTGAAGAGAGGGTCCACGTATAGGTGCCGGTGTAGTCGATCCAACCGCTGCTCTGCGCCACCGTCCAGGCGCCGTTGACGGGGTCGGGTTTCCATTCGCGCAGGTACATCCGCTGGGCGTCGGGCGCGGCTGCGATGCCCAGGTGTACCTGCGGATCATCGACTGCCTGCTTCTCTCCCAGAGCTACCTTTACCCAGGGCGGTGTGTAATCAGCGCCGGCAGGCAGGCCGGGATCCACCGCGACGGTGACCTCGGCAGTTACCGTCTGCTCGCGGTCCGTGAACTCCAGGCGCTGTGCCGGATCCAGCAGGTCCGTGTTGGGCCAGAAGGCATGGAACGTAGCCCGGTTGTTGAGAGTGGTGGCTGGCACGCCTGCGTCAACCTGTGCGTCGAAGCTGTGCCGCTCCACCTGCCCGGGCCACAGCAGCGTGGCTGGCCAGGTGAGGGTGCGGCTGGCGGGGTCGTAGCCGACGCCGGGATCCAGCGTATCCACCACGGGTGTCAGCCCCGCAGGAAGCGTGTCGCTGATGGCCACCAGCGCGTCTTGCCAGCCCGCATTGCGGGCCACCAGGACGAAGTTGACCGTGTCGCCTGGCCGGGCCCGGGTGGGCGAAGCCGTCACGCTGCTGCCAGCCAGCTCAGGTGAGCCGAGCGGGAGCTTGAGCACGCGGGCGATCTCGTAGGGCTGCTCCAGATTGCCGGCCTGATCCTGGGACTGGCCGGTGAAGATGTGGTAGCCAGCGCCGAACTCGTTGGTGGCGGTGTAGACCCAGTTGACCTCGATCTCGGGTTGGCCGGGAAGGGGATGCCACGTCCCGATGTGATGGGCCGACGTCCAGTCCATGCCGTTGTAGTTCAGGTCCATGCCGCTGCGGCCCGAGAGATCGTCGGCGATGGCGCCGGCCAGCACCAGTTCCTGGTTGCCCACGGTGTTGGTGACGACCTGGGCGATCCAGGCGCCTGGACCCTGCCCTCCCGCCACGTGGGAGTCCGGCGCGGTGCCATCGATCCTGAAGGTGGTGGTGACAGGCTCTGAGACATGGCCTGCGAGGTCGGTGGCCCGAGCGTACACCGTCGTGCCTGCCGTGTCGGCCGCAAACGCCAGCGGCGCCCCGTAGGGTTGCCAGGTGACGCCGTCGGTGCTGACCTCCACGGTGGCCACGCCGGACCCAGGCGTGTCGGTGGCGACTCACGGTCACCGTGAGCGGGTTGACGTACCAGCCGTTGTTACCGGTGGGCCAGGCCGGGTCCACGACCAGTTCCACCTGGGGCGCATTGGCGTCCACGCGGATGGCCCGGTGCGCGGTGTCGCTCCACTGGCTGCCATCGCTGGCAGCCCGCACGTGCATGTGCCAGATGCCATCCTGCAGTTGAGGGAAGGTGACCTCGATGGCCTGTCCCTTGATGCGCTGCCCCGGCGCTGCGTCCGGAGTTCCATCCAGCTGCCAGCTGTAGCCGGCTATCACCGCCGGATCGCCGGCCGGCTGAGTCCAGGTGAAGGTGGCCGTGTTGGCGGCGTACCAGGCGGCTTCGTCGGGATGCGTCGGGCTGGTGAGCAGGGGCACGGTAGGCGTCAGCGCGGGGCTGGCCTGGGCGACCGGCGGCGAGGCTGCGGACGCCGGGCTTTCAATATACGTGGGCACCCAATAGTCCAGCACCAGGAATGCCTGATTGACCCCTCCGCTGGACCTGGCCTTTTGCAGCCAGACATAGGGCGCGACGGTATAGGTGAAGGCGTGAGTCGCTGGTGGTATCTCGGGAACTCCAGCGATGTCGGTATCGAAGCTGATCTCCTCGGACCAGGAGAGGATGTGAGCGTTCTTCTGGGTGGTGCCCGTGGAAACCTCGGCGCTGCTGCCCCTGAACTCCATGCCCAGGGAATAGGTGTTGGAGGTGCTGCCGCCTTCGACGTGCTCGGTCTCGTTGCCAAAGCCTATCTTGGGCCCGCCACCTGACATGCCCGGATCCACCAACGTGGCATTGCCGTTGTAGACATGCACGAGCTGCCCGGGCACGGCCTGTTCCCGGTCATTGCGCCAGGTGATCTTGAAGGTCTCATCGTCGATGTTGGCAGGAACGCCCTTGGGCCACAGCTCAGGCTCGCCCGGCCATCCCCACACCTGTACTTCGGCCAGTTGCAGGTAGTTCGCGCCGGCCAACTGCACCCGCACGTAGCGACCCCGCTGGCCCACCGGCATAGTTGAGGTGGTCCCTTGTGCCGGGCCAACGAAGTGATTCCAGACGCCTGCAGCGACCAACTGGTTGGGATCGTTGGAGGCGAAGGGCTCCTCCGACACGAAGACATAGAAGTTCTGCAGCCGGTATCCGCAGCAGTCGGTGCGGTTCCACAGTTGGATCGCGTCGATTTGCTGCACGCCGCCCAGGTCCACCTGCCACCAGGCGTAGGTCTGGTTGCCGGTGATGGATACGGAGTTGTGGAAGTAATTGCCGTCGGTGTTGCCATCCACGGCCCGGGAAGCAGCCGCAGATTGGTAGATGCCCGACTGGGAGGCGGATGCCCCCAGCCCCTGCGCCAGGTTGATGCCCACCGGCACCCACGACGACGGGTAGGTGGCCAGGCCAGTGGTATACCACCACTCCAACGTGTGGGCCGTATTCTGCGCCAGCATGGGCACGCAGACGTCCATGTCACCCCAGGTGGGTTCGTTATAGCGATAGCAACAGAAGTCCGTCTTCACCATGTTCAGGTTGGCGAAGCTGGGCGCATCCCCCGGGATGTTGGGATCCACCTCCCACGGGGCTCGGGTGTAATACCTGCCCCCATCGGCGTGGGTGATAGTCTGCTGGTTCTCGACAAAGCACGACTTCTCCCACTCATAGGTCATGGAGACGCTGAAACCCTCCGCTTCGGCGCCGACACTGACGGAGCTGCCGATCGTGTAGTCGGTGCCCGTGACGGTTCCCTGGCCTTGGCTCAATTCGTACCCGAAGGTGGCCTTGGCGTCCGAATAGTTGCGGCCCCATTCCTCCTCAGGGCCGTGGGGCGGGGCATGGATCACCGAGACGATGTTCATCTCCGGCTTGGAGTAGTAGACCCCGGTGTAGGTCCCGTACCTACTGTCGCCGTCCACATCGCCCAGGTCCAGCCAGAAACTCGAGAACTTGTGGCTGGAGCCGATGTTATATGAGGCGGTCGGGTCGGACAGCCCGGCCTCGGCGTTGAAGGTGTAGATCCTGAGGTCGCCATCGTCGAAGGGGTACACCCGCGCGAGCACGATCTCGTCCTTGCCGTCATCGTCCAGCTCGCCAGTGGCCACGTTCACGCCGCTGAGAGGCGTTACGTCCTCGGTGAATGCTGGAATCTGCTGGCTGCCGAATCCCGTGTACAGGCCGGTGCGATAGAAGCAGGGTGGATCCCCTTCCTCGTGGTTCGGGCAGTTGGTCGCCCAATCGGGGTGTGCCACCGGGATGTAGTCGAAGGTCTGCAGGACCGGCTGCCAGGCCTCGCTGAGACTGATATCTGTCTCCCAGTGCATGGTGCCCAAACCGACGGCGATCTCGTCCACTCCATCGCCATCCAGGTCGCCGGCCGACAGCGAGACGGCCTGGGCGGCTTTTGGATTGTGATTGCCCAGGGTGGTATCGATCCACACCTGGTCGTCCATCACGAAGCGGTCGTCCAGGTGAGTGACGCCGTGGACCTCCTGCACGAACTTGAGGGCCAGCAATTGGAACCTCGGAGCCCCGTCATCTCCCGTGCGGAAGCCGAGGATCGCTTCGTCGCGCCAGTCGCCGTCCACGTCACCGACGGTCACGTCGATGGGACGCCAATTGCCATAGTTGGTATAGAGGAGCTCATTCTTGGCAACGTTGTCCCGGTCATGGTTGGTCCAGTACTGGTTGTAGAGCGGCGTCATGGTGCCGTCGCCGTTGCGGCGCAGGATCACCACGTGCAGATGCTTGCTGCCGTCCTTCATCACCGTGACGATCTCGTCTTTGAAGCCATCGCCGTTCAGGTCTCCCACGGCCACAGCCACATACCCCACATCTCCCAGCCCGGCGGGATCCCTGTCAATGGTCCAGTTGCCGTAGTCCTGGTTGACGGCGTGAGCGATGGCGCCGTTGGCAGCCCCGTTGAGTAGGACCACGTGGATGGCGTTGTAGTCGTCTTCGAAGGCGATCACCACCTCCTCGTCATTGCCTGAGCGGTCCAGGTCGCCGCTGTCGACGTCTATCCAGTTGAGATGGTCCCCTTTGTAGCGATCGCCATCGCGATACCACGCCGGGCCCGCGGTGCCGGACGCGCTGCTGATGGCGCTGAGGCGCTCGCTCTTGTCTGTAAAGGCCGAGACGCGCTCTACCCTGCCGTCGCCGTTCAAGTCGGCTGCGGTGGCGGACAGGTCGCGCACATGGGTGAGCGCGTCGATGCTGGTGTAGGTGACCGATGTGGGGAGGCTCAGCCCGCTATCGCTGGTGTCCAGGACGTAGTTGCGGAGGTAGTAGTCGTCGTGCCAATGCCGCGCGGCAACGACGATTTCATCCTCCGAGCGCAGCTTGACCCGGTCGCCGGTGGGCGGCGGATCGGTGGGACAGGGTATGGGCGTGGGCGTAGAGGAGATGCCCTCCGCCGCCGGCGGTGAGGCCAGGTCCTGCGAATAGGCGGGCGACTGAAGCTGGCTTAGGACCAGAACCACCAGGCATAACGCCGCTAGCGGAACTGTCACTGCGACGAACTTGCGACGGAACAATGCCCATGCTTGGGTTTTCATGCAGTCCTCCTTTGCGAACATGTAGCTCTGAGCACGGCAACAACCGGCTCTTACAAGAGCTTTTATCGGCGCGAGTTGCACCATGCCAGGCGGCAGATACAATCGTTGATGTTGGTATGCTGCCCTGTGCAAGCGACATCGAAGTGCTGACCAGTCAGTCGCGCCGTTTGCACAGGGCAGGTCGATGAGGCAAATCTGTTTTCCGGAGACGGCCAGTCCTTTCGGTGCCTGGGTTAAGGGGTAACCACACCGAAAACCGGGTTAAAGGTGTCGAGCATGCCCAGCAGTTCGCCGAGCTTCTTGCCGTCACCTTCAAGCTGGATGTTGCCGGCTGCCACCTCCTGGCTGAACTGCGTCTGCCCAAGAATGATGGCATTCAGGGTCGGTCGCGCCAGGGTCAAGGTCAAATCAGCCTCTGGATCCTGCCAGTTGCCGCGGTAGGTCAGGGCGGAGTTGCGGAGCGTCAGCGCATACGTCTCGCCGGTATCGGTAAAACTCCAGTTAATGACCATCTCCTTTCCATCAGCCAAAGCGGCGTTCAGACGCACGCCCAGATAGTCGAAGACCAGCGGAACGGTCATCGCCTTCAGGGTGTCAGCGCCCCGGTTGGTGTTTGCTGCCGGAGGCTCTGGCACGCCGTTGCGCAGCTCGTAGGCGCCCGCCAGGAACCAGTTGCGCCAGGTACCTGCTTCGGTCTGGTAGCCCAGCTGTTCCAGCGCGTCGGCCTCCAGGGCGCGTGCCTCCTCGTTGCTGGGGTCGGCAAACACGACCTGGCTCATGACCTGGGCCACCCAGCGATATTCGCCTTTCTCGAAGTCCTCGCGCGCCCGGGCGATCACCGCGTCGGCGCCGCCCATGTACTCGACGAACTTCCTGCCAGCATCCTCCGGCGGCAACGCATGGAGGTTGGCCGGGTTGCCGTCATACCACCCAAGGTACTTCTGGTAGATGGCCTTGGCGTTGTGGCTCAGGGTGCCGTAGTAGTCGTGGGTGTACCATTGCTGATCCAGGCCGGCCGGAAGCTTAAGAACCTCTGCGATCTCGCTCCCGGTGTAGCCCTGGTTGAGCAGTCGCAGCGTTTGGTCGTGCAGGTACTCGTACAGGTCGCGCTGATCGGCCAGGAACTCGAGAACGTTCTCCTGTCCCCACGTGGGCCAGTTGTGTTGCGCAAGCACGACATCCGTCTTGTCACCATACAGCGCGATCAGTTCGTCCAGCGACTGCGCCCACAGCTTGGCATCGCGCACCTGGGCGCCGCGCAGCGTCAGAATATTGTGGAGCAGCGGGCACGCGATCTCGGCCGCGTTCAGCACCTTGAACTGTGGGAAGTAGACGGTCATCTCTGACGGTGCTTCGGTGCCCGACACCATCTGAAACACCATCTCCACGCCGTCCACCACGCGCGTCTCACCTGTTTGGCTGATGATATCGGTTGGCGCAATCAGGGAGCCCGTACCGTTGGAGTTGCCCTTTCCCAGGCCTGAGTCGACCTGTCCGGTCGCGCCGTGGGGCAGGAACATCCCGTACTGGTACGACGCGCGGCGGGCCATGGCGTTGCCTGCAAAGACGTTTTCGCTCACGACCGCGTCCAGCCATCCGTCCGGCGCAAGCACCACCGTCTTGCCCGCAGCCACATCTTCGTCAGATGTGACACCTTTGACGCCGGCGTAGTGGTCGTGGTGGCTGTGGGTGTACAGCACGGCTACTACCGGCTTCTCCCCTCGCTCCTGATAATACAGGTCCAGCGCAGCCCGCGCGGTCTCTGTGGCGCCCAGGGGATCGATGACGATCAGACCTGTGTCGCCCTCGACAATGGTCATGTTGGCAAGGTCAAAGCCGCGCACCTGATAGATTCGATCCGCGACCATGAAGAGGCCGTTGTTCATGTTGAGCTGAGCCATGCGCCAGAGACTCGGGTTGACCGTGGGCAGGGGATCTTGCCCCTGCAGGAATTCGTAGCCCTTCAGGGACCAGACCACATTGCCATCGTCGCCGGTGATGACGACTTCCGGCAGGGTGGCGATGAAGCCGCGCTGGGCGTCCTCGAAATCCTGCTGGTCGGCAAAGGGAAGGGTCTCCTGCAGCGTCTGGTTGGCTTTTTGCGTGATCTCGGTGGCACCTTTCGGCGCCAGAGCGCCGTCCGGCCCGCCGGACTGAGGGACCACCGGCTGATCCACAGGGGCGGCCGGCATCATCAAGGGTTGGCCTGCACAGCCTACCAATGCCATGAGCATTACTGACGCCAGAATCGTCAATACGGTTCGATGCTTCTTCATCACTATACCTCCTGATTTCATTGGGACGCACCAAAAATTGTTTCGCCGCTCTTGCGCCATGGAAACGGCAGACGCTCGCTATCCGTCTCCGCACCGACCTCATCTTCGGCTATCGCCAGACCGTACGCACGGGCACCATGGCCGGCTCCTGGACGTTGAGGTCTGGCATGCTGCCGGTCAGCACGGCTCGCCGGGCCATCCATATCGCGCCCGGCTGAAGGTCACCCACGATCACCACCTGCTGATTCTGGTCCGGCCTGGGACACAGGTAGTTGATGCGCTCACCGTCCACGCCGCCGGTGGCGCCGGTGGCGAACTCGCACACGGTCCCGTCGGGCAGCTCCACCAGCCAGGCGTGCCCGGTGGTGTCGTCGGGCACGCTAGGCGCAGGCAGCGGCTCGGTCAATTCGAGCGCAAAGCTGACCGTCGTGGTCATCGGGCTGGCGCCGCAGATCACGCTATCGTTCGCTAAGAAGCACGGGTCGTAGATCGAGTTGCCGACGAAGCAGCGCCACGCGTCCGCACGCCAGACAGCCAGTGAGTTGGTCCAGCAACTGCTGGCCTGCGGCTCGCCAGTGGGCAGCTCCGGCACATAGGTGATGACTTTCGTCACCGTGATAGCCGAAGTTGGCGCCTCCTCGGCGGCGCTGGCAGTTTCTTGTGTCGCCGACGGCTGATCGCTATCCGCCAGCGACAGGACCGGGATCCGCTGCAGCGTCTCCAGCAGAAAATCATACAGTTGCGGGACGGTCGCGATCTCCAGCCGCTCCCCCGGCGAGTGCACGTTTTGCAGGGTCGGCCCGACGGAGATGGCATCCATGCCGGGATACTTGCTGACGACCGTGCCGCACTCCAGCCCGGCGTGTACCGCTGTGACCGCCGGCTCTGCCCCGTACAGATCCTTGTAAACGCTCTGCATCAGCAGCAGGATCGGCGATTCGGGATCGGGATTCCAGCCGGAGTACTTGCCGCTGAAGGCGACGTCAACCCCCGCCAGGTTCCATACGCTGTCGATCATCTGGCTCGCATCGGCCAGTTCCGAATCCACGGAGCTGCGCGACAGCATCGCGATTTCCGCTTGCCCGTCGGCCACGTTGACGATGCCCATGTTGGTGGAGGTCTCGACCAAGCCGGGCACGCCGTCGCTCATGCGCAACACGCCCTGCGGGTTGGCGTAGAGGAGGTCAATCAACGTGGCCTGCACCTCCTCCGCCAGAACGGCCACCGGAAGCTCGGCCGGCTCAGCCTGCACTAAGAGATCAGGTTCCACCGCAGCCAGTTCCGTGCGAACGGTTTCCTCGAAGTCTCGAACGCTCTCCAGGAAGGCGTCTGCCTGGTCCGTGGGAACCACAAGGAGGGCAGATGCTTCGCGCGGGATGGCGTTGGCCGCGGTGCCAGCCTCCAATTGGGCCAGACGGAGGCCGTGATCCGCTGAAGCCCCCTTGAGAATTCGCACCAGCAGCTTGGTTGCGTGGCCGCGGCCCTTGTCGATGTCCACGCCAGAATGGCCGCCCTGCAATCCACTCACGTCCAGGGTGAAGGCGGTGACGCCAGCGGGCACGGGTGACTCCTTGTATGTAGTGGTCACCTCGGCGTATTCGCCGCCGGCGCTACCGATGGTGAACACGCCGATCTCTTCCGAGTCCAGGTTGATCAGGATGCTGCCCTGCAACAGACCGGGCTGCAGGCCGAGGGCGCCGTCCATACCATCCTCCTCGTTGACGGTGAACAGCGCCTCGATGGGCCCCAGCGGCGTGTCCTGCTCCTGTAGCATCGCCATAGCCATGGCGATGCCGATGCCGTCGTCGGCGCCCAGGGTGGTGCCGTCGGCCACGATCCACTCGCCGTCCACGTACGCGTCGATGGGATCGAGTGAGGAAGTCGTGGTCGGACTCCGCCGTCTTCTGGGGCACCATGTCCATGTGAGCCTGGAGGATGACTCCTTGTCGGTCTTCCAGACCCGGCGCTGCCGGCTTGCGGATCAGCACGTTGCCCACGTCGTCGACGATGGTTTCCAGGTCCAGGCGCTGGCCGAACTGCACCAGGAAATCGCGTACCTGTTCCTCATGATGCGAGGGCCGCGGGATCTGGGTCAGGTCGTAGAAGTTCTGCCACACGGCCTGCGGCTCCATGGCAGCCATAGCATCCTTGAGCGGCACCATAGTCGCCGTCGACACAGCCGTTGCCGTGACGGCAGGCGAAGCGCCCATGGCGGACGCCGGCTCCGCTGGTGCGGCCGTCGACGCATCGCACAGGCCATTGTAGTAGTCCCAGGCGTCGCACTGACCACCGTCCGGGAGCGTGCAGGTGCCCTGCTCGTCGCTCGCGCCGCTGTTAGCGGTGATGGCGTAGCTTCCGCCGGTGATGGCGCAGTAGCGGCCGGCCGGCGTGACATAGCCGGTGACCTTCACGCCGCCCGGCGGGCACTGGCCGCGCAGCAGCGCCCACTCCTCGCATTGCATGTTGTCCTCGAAGGTGCAGACGCCGTACTGCCCGCCGCTGCTTCCTACCTCGATGGTCAGCATGCCGCCCTGCTCGACACAGTGTTCGGACGCAGGGTTGGCAATAGCCGAGGGGGCTAACGCCGTGTTCCGCGCTTCTCCGGACTCTGAGGCGAGGCAACGATCGAAATAGTCCACGCTGGCCGCCAGCGCGGCCACCAGCCCGTCACCGCGGAAGCTGTGGCTCAGGTTAGGCAACGGGATGAAGTCGAACAGCTTGTCGTTTTCCTCCAGGGCCTGGATGAAGTTGACCGTGTTCTGCAGGTGGACGTTGGTGTCGGCCAGGCCGTGGATCAGCAGCGGGCGGGCCTCGATCTGGCCGGCCATGTCGATCAGGTTGGTGGCCGCGTAGCCCTCGGGGTTCGGCTCGGGCGTGCGCATGTAGCGCTCGGTGTAGATCGTGTCGTAGTAGCTCCAGTCGGTGGGCGCAGCGCCGGCCACGCCACAGCGGAAGACCTCCGGCGCGTGCAGCAACGCGTAGAGGGTCATGTAGCCGCCGAACGACTTGCCGTCCGTGCCGATGCGGGTGGCGTCGACGTAGGGCAGCGTCTGGAGATACTCGATGCCCGCCAGTTGATCGTCCAGCGCGGCCTTGCCCAGTTCCCCGAAGATCGGCGTCTCGAAGGCGTGTCCGCGGCCGAAGCTGCCCCGGTTGTCCAGCCGCCACACCAGGAAGCCCTCCTGCGTGTAGAGCACGTCGCGCTCGATGATGTTGAAGATGTTGGTGGTGCCGTAGCGGTTGGAGACCATCTGCAGGCCGGGGCCGCCGTACCAGTGGACCACCACCGGGTACTGCCGCGCCGGGTCGAAGTCCTCCGGCTTGACCAGTTGCGCGTACAGGTCGGTTCCGTCGTGAGCTTTGATCGTCAGAAACTCGCGCGTCATCTGCGGCAGGTCCAGAGCCGGCCCGGCGGCCTGGGCCAGCACCTCCGCGCCGCTGCCATCGGTCTTGACGATCGCTGTGATCGGCGGCGTGTCGACGTCGGAGAACTGGTCCACCAGGTACTTGCCATCGGCGGACAGCGCAGCGAGGTGGAAGCCCGGCTGCTGCGACACCTGCTCGATCTGGCCGCTGGCGATGTTCACGCGGTCGATCTGGCGCTCCAGCGGGCTGGTGCGGGTGGTGGTGAAGTAGGCCCAGCTTCCCTCCGGATCGACGTGCACGGGACGGCCCGGCGTGAGCAGGTTGTAGGCCGAGGAGTCGATCATCCAATCCCCCTGGGTCAACTGCCGGACAAGCTCGCCCTCCGCTGTGTAGAGGTAGAGGTGCATGAACCCGTCGCGCTCGGAGATCCAGAGGAACTGCGAGCCGTCGCCGATGAAGATGGGGGCCGCATAGCGGTCCTCGTTGATCCAATCGGGGGCGGTCTCGGTGATCAGGGCCCGCAGCTCGCCGCTCTGCGGGGTCCACCTGTTCAAGATCAGCTCGGTGTGGTCGCGGTTCACCGTGATGAAGAGCGCGTGGTTGGAGTCCGGCGTCCAGGTGAAGAACGGAAGCACGTATTCGGCGCCCGCGGGCAGCGGCAGCTCCAGGGGCGGCGCCAGTGCGCCCTGGGCCAGCGCATGGAGCGTGGCGCGTCGGGTTCGGCGTGCCGGCCGTCGGGTAGCGGGTGTAGCTGACCGTGGCCGGCACCGGCCGGTAGTCGGTGACCGGGTCGCTGTTGACGGCGCTCTCGTCCAGGCGCAGGTAGATCAGCCAGTTGCCGTCGGGCGACCAGGCGTAGGCCGGCTGGGCCGCGCGCGTGGCCAGCTCCTCGTTGTAGACCCAGTCCAGGGTGCCGTTGAAGACCGTCTCGCCGCCGTCGTCGGTCAGGCGCTGGACGTCGCCGCTGTCGATGTCCAGCACGTACAGATCGTTGTCCTGCACGAAGGAGACGCGCGCTGCCGTCGGGTGTGAACATGCACTGGCCGTCATTGCGCCGCCGCCCTCGGCCAGCGACGTCAGCTCGCCCGTGGCCGACGTCCAGCAGCCAGAGTGCTTCGTCGCCGGTCAGCAGCAGGCGATCGCCGTCGGGCGACCACTGGGCCGAGGTCACGTCGATGTTGCCGTTCGCTGCCGGCCGGATCGAGCAGCAAGCGCTTCTCGCCGCTGGCCGCGTCGTAGAGCCACAGCATATCCTGGCCGTCTTGCGGCTCCACGTAGGCCAGGGCAGCCCCGACAGGGCTCCAGTTGAAGCTGGACGGGCTGGGACCGGCCAACGCTCCAGGCGCGGTGAGCTCGCGTGGGGTTAGCATGCCAGCACTCTGTGCCCCCGACGAGGTTGGACGGGCTGTCGAGGCCGTCGGAACTTCCGCTGCAGCCGACTCGGCAGGCATCGACGGTGAACTGGTTGCCGCATCGGCTGGCTCGATCTCACCCGGTTGCCAGCTCTTGTCGAAGAAGGACTCCAGTGGGCCGTAGAGCCGCAGCAGCACGAACCAGCCCTTGCCGGGCATGGTCTGGATCCAGTTGCCTCGGGCCACGCCGGCGGGCTGCTCGGGCGCGAAGTACACCGTTGTCGAGCCGTCGGCGTTGGGCTCGGCCGCGGGCGTGGGATAGTTCTGGCTACCGGCGCGCGGGTAGCGTTGCGGCGTGTCGAGCATGGACCGCGTCTGGTTGTCGTAGACCGTCAAGGACCAGAAGTTCTTCGTCGGAATGTCCTTGGGCAGCGTCAGCTGGTACGTCTTGGCGCCGTCGAAGTACTGCTTGTTGGGGGGAATGGTGTTCATCGCCTTGCCGCTGACGTTGTGGAAGACGGTCTCGGGCGGCGGCGTGATCGATCCGAGTTGGGCCTCGTCGCGCAGGAACGCGGCGAAAGATGTGCCAAACCCTCCAGCTTGGTAGGGGTAGATCTTGACGAACTTACGGATCTGCTCGACAGCCGGCTTCGGATCGTTGTTCTCCAAGAACATGTGGCCAAACCACATGACGTGCGTGGTTTCGGCGCGGGCGGTGAAGAACCCGCCCTCCGGCAGCGGGCCATCGTAGCCGGGCGGCAGGATCAGATACTTCCCGCCCAGGCCGCGATCGGGACCGGGCCCGCCCAGGTCGATCACCCAGCGGAACCAGTAGTCGTTGATGGCGCCGAGAAACTTGGGTGGCACCTCCAGTACCATTGGTCCTTGGGAAAGGTCGAGAAAACCACCGGCGTAGACCGTGTCCGCGTTGGCCGTTAAGAACAGCGACTTCGCATCCATCAACTCGGAAAAGATGAGGGCCTCGTTGTCCTTCACGCCGGCGTCGAGGAAGCCCTGGTGCATGGCTTGCATGCTGACGCCGGGCAGGGCATTGACGTATGCCTCAAAGGCGTGGGTGAAGTCGAGGTTGTCGTAGACCTCGTCGAGGGTCTCCTGGCTCGGCATGCCGTCGGTGAACTCCAGCGTGCCGGTGCGGGACTCGACCTTGTCGGGCGTCGTGATCGAGGGTGGGATGGGACCGACCGGCTTGGCGGCTGCGCAGGGGGTTACCAGCAACACACAGACCAAGACGATGGCTAATGGCTTCGCGAGCGATCTCATGGCGGTGTCTCCTTATTCTGTTTCCTGTGGCCTCTGCAGCGTGATGATGAGGGGACTCAGTGTGTATTCCGGCGCCGGTCCTCGCTGGGATCCGGGGAAGAGGTAGTTGCGCAACGAAACAACCAGCATGGTGCATGCCTGATCGTTCGGGTCAACACAGTCGGGTAGCTGATCGCTGATGGAATAGCAGTGATCGTCGGTCAGCGTTTCGAGGCCAGTGCAGTCCCGCGCGAAATACTGTAGAAAGAGGTGGTCGTGGTTGGACACGGCCGTGTATTCGCCCGCCGTACCTACCAACTGGTTGTCCTCGATATTGTCGAAGCCCAGTTGGTACAGGCTGGAATTCAGGCCCAGTCCCACGTAGGTCGCGTTGCCGGTCTGGGTGCCCAGGGCGCCGACGACCGCGTACACCCGGTCATCGGGAAGCCACAACCGCTTGCTCATGAAGTAGGTCGCGTCCTCGTTGGGGGCAAGACAGTTCATCCCGACCTGCGCACACTCCGGCCCAGTCAAGGAGAGTTGGGATGCTTTCATGTTCAACAACGGCGCCAGGTCGCCGGGCTGACAGGTCTGATCCCATCGGTAGCAAACAGCCATTGCAAGCTCAAGGAGATTGGGCAACAGGCTGGTTTCGGGTGGCGTGGTGCTGGAATGGGACTCGAACTGAACCCACGGGTAGGGCTGCGGCTGGTGCGGTGGCCGCGTATCCCGGATGCGCAGGACCACCAGGGGCAGGTCGTCGAGCCACGCCTCCGAGAGGCTGCCGTCGACAGGCATTGCATAGCGCAATACGGTCATGAAGTCATCCGACTTCTCATCGAGCCCGATCTTCACATTCTTGTTGGCGAGCTTGGAAGGGATCGGCTCGGTGAAGACGGTATTGTCCGGGATGCCCAGCCCGGCCAGGGCTTGCCGGACCGTGCTATTCATTGCCTGGTCCGGTGTGATGACGAAGTAGCGCACCTCGTCCCAGACGGCGCCTGACCCGTTTTCGATCACCACGCTGTTGATGGGGTCGCTCAAATCTGCGAAGAGTTCGAGACGCTCTGGGTTGTTGGGTAGTGTCATGAAAAACGTATCGAGCAGCGTGGGCAGATGGTCCTTCACGAATAGGTACTGATCGCTGTTCTTCTTCCACTTACCTGGGCTTGAGAGCAGGTAGGTCTGCAGGCCGAAATAGCGAGCCGGTGGGGGAAGCTTGCCGAGGATCACGATCGCCTCGCGCCGGTCGAAGCGGTAGGAAGCGTTGTAACCCTGGGTTGTAGGCCCAACCATGCCGGCGGTCGCGGAATCCACCCACTCGTCCGGCCAGGCAGGCACAATGGGCAACACGTACGGGGCGGCAGGATTGTTGCCCAGGCAGGAATGCAACACCGCGTAGGAGTACTGGCAATCGTTCTGCGTGTAGAGCTTGAAGTAGCCGCGGGCGACATCGTAGCCCTGCTGCCTGAGGCTATCTGTGAGGCCCTGGGCCGTGCGTTCCACCGGCTCCGGCACCTGGTTCACCGGCACCTGGCTGTCGGCCGCTGCCGGAGCCGATCCTGCCACTATCAGCAGGGCGAAGAGAAGTTGTAGCCAGGCCGGAACTCGAAACCAGGTCTTCATGGGATTGCCTCCTTTGGCGGAACCTTACTCAACGATGGTTGTATTTTAACCGGGAGTTGCGAACGCCTTTGGCATTCACCCGCGTCCGGTCGAAGATCGACGGTCTTTGGGTCATGGCCACGGGCCGTCGGTTTCTTTTCCTGTGATGAGCCGTGCCATGTCGTTCATGGTCACTGCGCGCACCTGCTGGCCGGAAAGGACGAGGATGTCTTCGGTGGCCGCGTCTACCGCGATGAGCATCAGCCCCGGACAGACGCGGAGCTGCAGCAGGACAAGATCGGCGGCAATCTCGCCCAAGTCAAAGACGAAGGCCGCGGGGGGCTGGGCCTGGCGGCACTGCTCGAAGGCGGGTGAGCCAGAATGGATGTGTGTAACATCCAAGGACGGGTCTGCCTTGAGACTGGCCGCCAGACCGGCCATGTAGAGTGAACTGCCATAAACGACGACTCGGGTGGTGTCTGCCACGTTGCACCTCAAGCCTTTGGGCCTACTTTCAGTCTATGACGAACTTGCTCCCGGAGGAAGGGACGCAGGTACAGTCGACGCGAAAAAAAAGTACAGTCTCTGACGGCGAGAGACTGTACTTCGGGCAGCGGAGCGCTAGGCGGCGGTCCTTACCCTAATCGGGATCCTGTCCTGGGCGCAGCAGCCCCATCTGAGCGGCAAAGGCGATCACCTGGGCGCGGTTCTGCAGGTGGAGCTGTTGCAGGATCTCGGCCATATGGTACTTGACGGTCCGTTCGGCTATCCCTATGGTCTGGCCGACCTCGCGATAGGTCTGGCCCTGGGCAACCAGGGTGAGAATCTGGATCTGGCGCGGGGACAGGAGCGCGTCCACTTCAATCGGATCCGGCGAAGAGAGGACGGAACTGGCCCCCTGGCGGGCGAACTCGTCCAGGACCTTAAGCGCCAGGCCGGGCGAGAAGGGTGGCTGGCCGGCCTGCAGGTCATCCAGGCAGGCGAATAGCTGGGCTGCATCCAGACGTTTGAGCAGGTAGCCTGATGCACCGCTCTTGATGGCTTCGAACAGGTCGTGCTCGTCCTCGGACATGGTGAGCATGACGATCTTGCAGGCAGGCATCTCAGCCTTGATGAGTCGGGTTGCGGTCACGCCGTCGCAGCGCGGCATCTGGATATCCATGAGGATGACGTCTGGCCGGACGCGCCGGGCCGCGGCCAACGCTTCCAGTCCATCGTGGGCGACTCCGGCGACCTCGATACCCTGTGCGGCCAGCAGGTTGCGCAGGCCTTCCAGAAACAGGTGGTGGTCGTCAACCAGCAGAACGCGCATAGTTGTAGCCTTCTCGACCAGCATGACCGTCAGGTGTGGGCGCCAGAGGAACTGTGACAACCACCCGGGTTCCCTGGCCCGGACGCGATTGTAGCTCCAGTCGGCCTCCGACCTCCTCCGCGCGTTCGCGCATCACCCGCAGGCCAAGCCGACCTGCGGAGCCGCCGAGCACCTCCTGGGGATCGAATCCACGCCCGTCGTCTTGCAGCGTGACCAGGGCATGGCCATCCTGCACGATGAAGGAAATGCAAACGGAATTGGCTTGGGCATGCTTGCGCGCGTTGGTGAGGGCTTCCTGGATGATGCGCAGCAGTTGCAGCTCGACCAAAGGATCCAGTGCGCCATCAGTCAGCTCAGGCGGCCTGCTCAACTGGGTGCGGATGCCATAGCGTTGCTGGTATTGGATCAGGTAGGTTGACAGGGCGGGGAATAATCGCTGCTGAACGAGGGGAGCGCGCAGACCGAGGATCGACTCGCGGATATCCGTATCAGCCTCAGCGGCTACCTCGACCAGGCGCGCCAGGTGGACGTCGGCGGCCCCGACCTCACCGCGCGCCAGAAGGAGACGGGCCGTCTGTCCCTGGACGTTGACGAAGGCGAGAACTTGCCCCAGATTGTCATGTAGTTCACGCGCCAGTAGTTCCCGTTCCCGAGTCGCGGCCAGCATCTGCTGTTGCTTCACCAACTGCGTCTGGGCGCGGCGCTGTTCGCTGATATCGTGCAGAAGGAGCAGGCTGCCAACTACGGTGCCGTGCTGATCGGTGAGCGGGGAGAAATCAACCTCGTAGCAACGCTCATCAGCGTCGTTTCCGATGACGATCTCGGCCGGTAGAGGCATCCCCGGTCCGCCTCGGGAGGAGATCGCGGGGTTCTGGTCGTACACACTGGCAGCAGCGGGCAGGATTTCCTGCCAGGTCTTGCCGCGCAACTGACCGACGGAATTGCCGAGAATTCTCTTCGCCGCGGGGTTCACACTGACCACTCGCCAGCCGCTATCCAGGACCACCATCCCTTCCTGCATCTGCTCGATGGCGGTCCTGCGTGCTCTTGGCAGCGGGTCGAAGATGCGGAAGCCAAACAGCGCGATGCCGTACATCGTGAACGGTACCATGATGGAGAGGATGAGGTAGTACGGCGGGACCAGCAGATCCAGGTTGGCGAGATACACCACGAACAGGGCCCGACATGCAAGCTGCCCGACTATGATGAGCGCCACTGGCCAGCGGCGCTGAGGTGAACGGGCGTACAAACGAACGAGGACGACAAGGTTGACGAAGACGAGTGTCCACCCATATCCTACCAGCAGCCAGGCTCCGACCCCGAATGTCGGCCGGACTGCGTCTCCAACGGCGAACCCCTGCCACCAGAGATGATACGATTCGTTGGTGGCAATAAAGAGTAAGGCCAGCAGCGGCGGGATGGACAGCAGCAGAAGAACACGGCGGGTGAGCCAGCGGCCGTAGCCGGCGTATTCGAGGCTGAAAAGAGTCGTGGCGGTCGCGGCTGGCACTTGCCATACGGCCTGGAATTTGTACCAGGCGATCTTGCTCGAAACATCATCCGCAGCCACCTGGCCCACGACGCCCACCATCCAAAGAAAGCCGAGCAGACAGGCGATGGCGAGCGGCTTCGCACCAGGCACGCTTCGGCGCCACCAGCTAAAGAGGCCAAGGGCGGCAATGAAGACGAGACTGGCCAGCAGGGGCCAGGTATTGGGCAGACAGCCCAGAATGGGCAGACAGGCTCTATCCATGACATTCTCCCTGGTGGATAGCTCCATTTTGGGAAAAGCATAGCGCAAATCTGAAATTTGCGCCAATTGGATGATAGTATTCGGGCAAGGGTGGTTGGGCGCGGGACAATCCCCCAAGACACGATACCAGGGCCGGTGCATATCTCGTGATAGCCGGCTGCCCCCGTCGCGCCATAGGGGCGTTCTGGACGTCACATCATTCGATGTTGCTCAGATGCGCCGCGCACGTGATGAGATTTGGTGTATGCTGGAAACAGCGTGCGCTTGGAGGGCTTTTGCAGCGGCGCCAGTGTTTCGGGAAAGGGACAGACCTCATGCGCGCAAGACACGTTGTTGCGGGTGCGGTTCAGAGTTTTGCAGACAGTTAGGACGCGTCTAACAATTACTTTCCGGTTCACGTGGTCGAATCGTGTAGTTCCAGTTCGGGCACAAGGCGTGTTTTTGTAGCGCAAGAACGTCCATTTCGTCACCGCTCACCGTCTCGCCTTTCAAGTGGACCTGATCCATAAGAGTAGCTTGCACTGCGAGACCGGCAGTGGTCTTGGTGTCACGAATGCAATCCAGCATTAGCTCAAAGGAGGTGAGAGGCGTACCGGCCCAGGTCTTGCTAATCTCCCGGTAACTTGTTTTAGGACGCGTCCTTACCACGGGTCGCTGGCGGAGGAAAGCAGCCTCAACGGACCAGAACGAGAATACGGCAGACACTGCTGTGCCTGCCGTATTTTAGTGATCTTCTTTTCGGACTTGCGGGCCTATTCGAGCGGACCGGCAGCGTCTGGCGGCCAGTAGCTGAACCATGCCCTGCCAAGAATGTTGTCGATATGAACCGGACCGAAGGAACGGCTGTCGTTGCTGGCCCGCCGGTTGTCGCCCATCACGAAGACGTGTAAGGGCGGCACCACCCGCGGCGCCAGATTGCCGCGCGTATCCTGGTTCAGGTAGCTCTCATCCAGCGGCTGACCATTGATATAGACGTGGCCGTCGTGGATCGCCACCTCGTCGCCAGGCAGGCCGACGACCCGCTTGATCAGCAACTCGTCCTCGGGCCGCACCCGTAAGACAACGATGTCGCCCGCGCTCCGGCGAATGCAGACGGTAGGAAACCTTCTCCACCACGAGCCGCATGTCGGTATGCAGGTTTGGCTCCATGCTCTGACCGTAGACACGCGTCGCCTGGGCCAGGAACACGTGGATCAGCAACGCAATGATGATCGCCGGCACAACGGTCTCGCCGATCTCGCGCCACAAACCGCCTCGCTGCCTTCCTGATCCCGAAGTTACCGCCTGCGCCCCGATGCCCGCAGTTGGCATGGCATCTTCCGGCAGGTCGTAGCTTTCATTTTGCGCAGCCTGTGCTACGATAACCTCATCATCACGATACTCATCCATTTCAACTCAACCCTCAAAGCCTGTTGACCAGACTTCGGAAATCGCCATTTGCCCAGATCAACCGCTCCGGTCGAGATCAACACCTTGTGCAAACCCAGCGATTTCCGAAGTCTCTACGAAACCGGTACCTACCGATTGCGGCGCGGCCGTCGGTCACCGCGGTCGCCGCCGTCGCGCGACGATCCCCGGCTCCCGCCGCCACTGCTGCCGCTGCTGCCGCTGCCCTTTCGGTCGCGCTCGCGGGCCTCTTCGGCTGTCCAGCCTTCCAGCACGGCCTGCCGGCTGAGCCGGATCTTGCCGTTCTGCGGATCGATGTCGATGACCATCACCATGATCTCGTCGCCGACCTGAACGACCTCTTCGACCGAGGGAACACGGTAGTCAGCCAGTTGCGAGATATGCACCATGCCGTCGACGCCGGGCATGAATCTCGACGAAGGCGCCGTAGCTTTCCGTGCGCACGACCTTGCCGGTGTAGATCTTGCCGATGGTGGCTTCTTCGGTCAGCGCTTCGATCTGGGCGATGGCGCCATAGATCTTGGTGCCGTCGGCGGCTGCCACATAGACCGAGCCGTCATCGTCGATGTCGATCTTGACGTCGTACTCTTCCTGGATCGCCCGGATCATCTTGCCGCCGGGTCCGATCACCTTGCCGATCTTCTCAGGGTCGATCTTGACGGTGATAATGCGCGGGGCGTAAGGCGACATCTCCTTGCGCGGCTCAGGCAGCACTTCAAGCATCTTGCCGAGGATGAAGAGCCGGCCCGCGTGCGCCTGCTCCAGCGCCTCAGCCATCATTTCGAGGCTCAGCCCCTTGATCTTGATGTCCATCTGCAAGGCGGTGATGCCATGCTGCGTGCCAGCCACCTTGAAGTCCATGTCGCCCAGGTGATCTTCCATGCCCTGGATGTCGGACAGAATGGCATAGCGGCCCGTTGGCATGTCGGTCACCAGACCCATGGCGATGCCCGCAACAGGCGCCTGGATCGGCACACCGGCATCCATCAGCGCCAGCGTGCTGCCGCAGACGGAGGCCATGGAGGTGGAGCCGTTGGAAGCCAGCGCCTCGGAAACCAGACGCAGCGTGTAGGGGAACTCTTCCTTGGGCGGGATCATCGGCAGCAAGGCCCGCTCGGCCAGTGCGCCGTGACCGATCTCGCGGCGTTTCGGGCCGCGGTTGGGCCAGGTTTCGCCGGTGGAGAAGGGCGGGAAGTTGTAGTGGTGCATGTAACGCTTGGTCGATTCGGGAGCCAGCGTGTCCAGCTCCTGCGCCTCGCGCGGCGTGCCCAGAGTGGCGATGGTCAGCACCTGGGTCTCACCACGGGTGAAGAGGCCGGTGCCGTGCGTACGGGGCAACAGTCCCACCATACAGCTGATAGGTCGGATCTCGGTGGTCTTGCGACCATCGGGGCGAATGCCCTGATTGAGGATCTGCTCGCGCACGCTGTTCTTGAGCACGCTGTCGAAGGCCGAACTAACGTCACGGGCGTCGAAGGTCTCATCCAACTCTTCGCGCGCCTCGATACTTAGTTCATCCAACGCCGCGCCGCGCTCTTCCTTCATGAAACCTTGCTGCAGGATATCGTCCATCCGCTCGCCGATCAGCGACTGCACAGCGGCCTTGACGTCGTCCTTGGCAGCCGGCGCCAGGAAGTCGAACTTCGGCTTGCCAACGTCCGCGCGCATCCGCTTCTGCAACTGGATAATATCCTGGAAGCCGGCGTGGGCAACGCGCAGCGCTTCCAGCATCACGTCCTCGGGCACCTCGTCGGCGCCCGCTTCCACCATCAGGATGGCGTCTTCGGTGCCGGCGACTCGCAGGTCCAGCGTGCTGTTTGCCATCTCGGTGGCAGTCGGATTGAGAACGAACTCGCCGTCGATGTAACCGACGCGCACTGCGCCTACCGGGCCGTCCCAGGGAACGTCGCTGATGGTCAGCGCGCACGAGGCCGCGTTGATAGCCAGCACGTCCAGCATGTGCTCGCCGTCGGAGCTCAGGGCCGTGATGATGACCTGCACCTCGTTGCGCATGTTCTTGGTGAAGAGCGGGCGCAGTGGTCGGTCCGTCAGGCGCGCCGTCAGGATCGCCTGCTCGGAGGGCCTGCCCTCGCGGCGAAAGAAGGAGCCGGGGATGCGGCCGGCTGCGTATAGCTTCTCTTCGAAGTCAACGCTCAGGGGGAAGAAATCGATTCCCTCGCGCACCGACTTGGAACCGGTGGCCGTAGCCAACAGCACCGAGTCGCCGCAGCTCAGGGTGACAGCGCCGCCGGCCAGGAGGGCCAGCGTGCCGGTTTCCACGATGATCTCGTGGCTGCCAATCTGGCAGGTGTACTGATGCTTCTGAATTTGCATGTCAGTCCTTTCGGGTTTGGTTTGAATTGCCAAACCTGCTCGCTCCTGTGCGGCTGCCAACGCGACAGCACCCGCGGCAACACAAAGTTGCCACGGGCGCCGGTCTGGCAGGGAGGTCAGGGACTGGGGAGTATCGCTGAGGCGGACGGTGATCAGAAGTCAGAAGTCAGTGACTAGTAGCTTCTGCTTTGACAATAGATGCCGTTCGGACCGATCTGTGCGAAGCCACTAGCTTCAGAGTTTTCATCGATCGGAATGTCGGGTTCCGCCCGAGCCGGCGGCTGCTTTCCGATCACTGACTTCTGATCACTGACTTCTGTTCCTTCAGCGCCACTCCCCAATACCTGAACCATCAACTGCGCCAGGTCAGCCGGCTCCAGGGTTTGATCAGGTTTGGTAGGTCTTACAAAATACGTCGGGTAGGAAGGCCTCGCCTTTCTACCCGACAACTCTTACTTCCGCAGTCCGAGGCGCTGGATGAGTTGCTTGTAGCGCAACTGATCTTTGCGACTCAGGTAAGCCAGGTGTCGGCGTCTCTGGCCGACCAGCTTCAACAATCCTCGTCGTGACGCTTCATCATGCTTGTGCTCCTTGAGATGCTCAATGAGCTGATTGATGCGCACGGTGAGAAGTGCGATCTGCACTTCCGGTGAACCGGTATCGGTAGTGTGTACCTGGTATTCCTTCGTGATTGTGTCTTTTTCCGTCTTACTGAGAGGCACGCTTTAGTCTCCTTAGTTCACTGCATAAAAAGAGCCGGGGTACCGCTGGAATACCAAGGCGTGTAACCCAGCACAACTTGCGGCATTATAGCACCAGTACCCTGCGAACACAAGTTCGCGTCATGTCACTCGCGCCGCTTCACCACCACCAGCGTCACGTCATCCAGCACGGTCGCCTGACCGGCGTGCGCCCAGACAGCCGCGACAACAGCGTCCACGATCGCCTGCGCAGTCCCGCGACGCTGCGAAACCAGCAGGTCATATAGTCGCTCCTGACCAAATTCCTCGACCTGATCATCCAGGATGTCCACCACGCCGTCGGTGTAGAGTACCAGCAGATCGCCCGGCTCCAGCGTGACCGTGCCGGTTTCGATAACAGGGTCATCGATAATACCCAGCGCGATTCCGCGAGTGCGCAGCGGTTGCACTGCCCCGCTTTCCGCCGCCACGTGCAGCGCCAGGCCGTGGCCCGCATTGGCGTACTGGATGACATGGGTCACCGGGTCCAGCATCCCGTACCAGACGGTGACAAACATGTCCTCCCGGTTGCTGGCATTCAGCCAGCGGTTGGCGTGCACCAGCGCGCGGTCGGGCGACGCGTAGTCCTGCGCCGACAGCCGCAGCAGCGTCGAGGTGCGCGCCATGAACAGCGCGGCCGGCACCCCCTTGTCGGCCACATCGGCCATGACGACTCCCAGCCGGCCGCGCGGCAGCGGGATGAAATCGTAGAAGTCGCCGCCCACCTCGCGTGCGGCTTCCCAGGCGTGGGCCAATTCGTAGCCGGCGACATCCGGCACGACATCGGGCAGCAGGCTGGTCTGGATACGGTGCGCCACTTCCAGTTCCTGCACCAGACGAATGCGCTGCTGCTCCTGCACCTGAAGCTGGAAGTTCTCCAGGTTCAGGCTCACCTGACGCGCGATGCCGGCCACGATGTCCTGGCGGCGCTGGCTGATGTCATGATCCGACTCCACTGAGTCAACCAGCAGGATGCCGTGAACCTCATCCTGCACGACCAGCGGCGCGGCGACGAGGCTCTTGCTCCCGACAACCTCATGCCAGAAGGCAGGCACCAGATCGCTCGTCCGCGGCGTCAGCCACGTACTGGATGGTGCGTGTCGCCCTGGCCAAGTCCAACAAAGGAACAGCGCCGGGTGACAGCCGCAATCCTCGCAGGGACTCGGCCTCCCGGTCGCGGCGTGTGTGCAGCCGACTGACAACGAAGTCGTCGCTTTCCTTATCCAGCAGCAGGGCTGCGCAGCGATCGACGCCCGCCAGCAGCGGCGTCAAGCGCACCACGTGCTCCAGCATCTCGTCAACGGTCTGCGCGTTAGTGATCGCCTGCGACACCTCCAGCAACGCCCACGAAATCCACGCCTCCTCGTCACGATAGCCGGCCTGGCGCACGCTTTCGATGGAGGCTGCCACCTGCTGGGCAATGCCGTTCAACATTCCCATCCGCTTGTCGTGCAGCCGCACAGGAATGCTCTCGCTGTCCAGGCCCACCAGCAGGCAGCCGATGAGCCGATTCTGGGTCAACAGCGGCAACAGCATAAGCTCATCGCCGGGCAGCGCGCGCCAGAGCGCGTCAGGCAGCGCCGCAGGCTCATCGCGTTGCAGAAGAATCGGCGCAGGTCGCACCAGAAGCTGGGCCAGCGCCATGGCGCTGCCTGCCGTAAGCCGGGCAGCCACGCGCGGCAAATCATCCAGACCGACTGCGTCGGCGAGCTCAAACCCGTCCCCCTCCTGCTCTCGCAGCCAGACGCTGCACGTCACCGCGCCGACCAGCATCGTGGTCAAGCGAGTGACCGCGCCGACGACCTCGTCCAAGTTCTCAGCCTGATTGGCCGCTTCGGCCATCTGCAGGAGCACAGTGGTGATCCAGGCCTCCTCCTGTTTCGCCCAGTAGGACCAGGTGGAATCGACCGCCACCGCCACCTGATTGGCCAGTGTGGTCAGCACGAACAGGTCTTCGCTGCCCAGGCCGTTGTGCTCACGGCTCTGCACATCCAGCACGCCCAGCACCTCGCCCTCCACCACCAGCGGCACGGCCAGCTCCGAACGCGTATCGGGCAGCAGGCGCGGGTCATCGGGGATATAGCGCGGCTCCTGCGCCACATCCCCGACCAGCAACGGTTTGCCCGCCGCTGCCACCCAGCCGATGATGCCCTCGCC
Organism: uncultured Chloroflexia bacterium; assembly: GCA_963707275.1. GTDB lineage: Bacteria > Chloroflexota > Anaerolineae > JAAEKA01 > JAAEKA01 > JACKBK01. The sequence goes on along the minus strand of CAVPPH010000005.1, from coordinate 138,023 downwards.
GAAGCGTTGTGTGCGCCCCTGCTTGCAGCCAAAGCTGGTTGAGCTGGTGGCCGCTGCTGGCGCGAAAGACCGCCCGATGGGTCTCGTCCTCTACCAGAAAGATCTGGGCGTGGTAGTAGCCGAAGTGCTCGCGGATCAGCTCGACGACTTTGGTCAGCAACTGGTCAAAGTCCAGCTCAGCTGTCAGCGCCTGGCTAACCTCAGCGACCGCGGCCAGTTGCTCGGCGCGCCGTTGCACCGTTCGGAACAGCCGTGCGTTGACGATCGCGCTGGCCGCGTGATGTCCGATGATGCCCAGCGTGCGCAGATCGTCCTCGTCGAACGCGTTGGGCCGGTGATGCTGGACCGACATCGACCCGACCACCTCATCGCCGGCCACCAGTGGCACGAAAACCGCCGAGCGCGGCGGGTCATCGGACTCGTAACTGGGGCGTGCCGGCAGCTCTGGCATCTCGGCCGAGAAGTCGCGCACCAGCAGCGGCCGCTGGGTGGCCCGCATCCAGCCGATGATGCCCGTGTCCTGCGCGCCGGGAAACGATGTGACGGGCAGGCGAACGCCATCCTGCACCCACACCCTGAGGTTGAAACTGTCCCCCTCGAAAAGGCCGAGGTGAAAATGATCGGCGTCGACGATGCGCCCGACCTGTTGGTAGACCAGTTCGCACAGCCCGTCCACGTCGAGCTGTGACCGAACGATGGCCAGCCCGGCTTCGGTCAGCGCGGCCAAATCGACCTGGCTGAGCTGGGTTCGGCGACGCCGGGCGCCCTGGCTTTTTGGCAGGTTGATTCCAGCTTTGCGGTTGCGTGGAGTGCTCATACGCCGGCTTGTGGGCTAGCCGCCGATGCGCTTGCTCATGGTCACGGTGTTGCCTGTCTCGTCAAACTGGAAGGTGACTTCGTCCATCAGGGTGCGCATGAAGTGAAGCCCCAGCCCGCCGACCTGCCGCTCTTGCAGGTCGGCGGTAAACATCGGTGGTTCGACCTCGCGCCGGCTCAAAGGGGTGACCGGTGTCATGAAAACGGATGAACACCTGACCAGCGTCTGCCCAGCAACGGACCATGATCTCGCCGTCGGGGCTGCCCTCATAGGCGTGCTCCATGATGTTGGCGCACGCCTCGTCGGTGGCCAGCTCGCATGCGAAGACCCCATCCTCGTCCATGCCCGCGTCTGCACAGGCCGCACGGACAAAATCGAGCACGCGCGGCAACTGTTCCAGATCGCTGCTGACAAGCAGTTCTGCCATGAACTGGCCTGTGGCTACCAGGCACCGACAGCTTCGGTCGCGCTGTCGAAGCTCTGAAACATGTCCAGAATGCCGGCCAGTTCCAGGACATCGACGATCTTGGGCGACATGGCCGCGAGGTAGATGTTGCCGCGATTGAAACGCTTGACCAGCTTGTGGTTGGTCATCAACACGCGCAGGAAGGCGCTGCTGACGAAAGCTACGTCGCTCATGTCGAGCACGAAGCGAAAACGGCCCTGATCGGTGACGCTCTTGAAGGCGGCTTCCACCTCAGGCGCCTTGCTGCTGTCGATTCTGCCGTGCAGAATCAAGAGGTCGCAACGCTCCAGTTGCTTCTGTTCGATGGTCGGGACGGAGTCGGTCATTGGGTGTTCTCCTGTGAACGGGAAGGGTGAAGATTTTGGGGTATCATAGATTCGAGGCGTGTTGCGCAGTTCGTATTGCGGATTGCGTAAGCCACATGGGTGTGTCTGACATCGGTTGATCGTCATTGCCGCCTCCGCGGGAATGACGCAACGGTGAAGGTTTAGCAACTGCGTCGAATTATGAGAGGTTCCGCAATACGTAATACGCGATATCTGCAACTACCGGTCAACGGCCTGATAGCTTTGAACCGCTTCCTGCCGCGAATCGTACACCTTGAAGACCGTCAACAAGCCGGCCAACTCCAGCACATCTAGGATATGGCGTGACGCGCCGGCGAGGCGCAGGTCACCGGACGGCAAGGCACGCAACCGCTTGGCAGTGCTGATGATCACCCGCAGGCCGGCGCTGGAGACCATTGGTGCATCCGTCAGGTCGAGCACCAGCCGGGTTTCACCGTCTGCGATGGCTTGCTGCAACGCACGCTCCACCTCAGCCGCGCCGACGCCGACGATCTTGCCGTCAATCGCGATGACCATGCACTGCGGCGACTGGACCTTGGTGGTAGTGACGTTCATGGATGGGTCGCCTGAAAGGTGGCAGTAACTTTCGGAAAGTAATTGGGAACCATCCCGGAGGGACTGTCACCTGGGAGCGGCGCGCGGAGTATACCACAGAGACAAACGACTCACAAGCTGCTTTGCGTTTTCCCGGCGCTGCGCTCGATCAGGATCGCGGCCATGCCCAGCCCGACGTAGATCCAGAACAGGCTGACCATGTGCGGGTAGGCCAGGTTGAACAGGTAATGGTCCAGCACGCCGCTCACCAGCACGCCAGCCACGGCTGCGCTCAGGCCCAGCAGCAGCGCCTCGCGCCGGTCATCGCTCAGGCCGCGCCGCATGGCGCCAAAGAAGGTAGCGAAATAGACCGCCATTGCTGCCAGGAACGATAGCAACCCGACGACGCCCATGGTCTCCGCCATCAGCAGATAGACGCTGCTGACGCCGATATACAGGTCGATGTCAGGCGTGCCGCTGAAACCGACGCCGAACACCGGATAGCGCGCGATCAGCCGCAAAGCGTCGCGGTATTCGCCGAAGCGCATCTGGGTCGCCAGATCCTGACCCTGGATTCCCTCGACGAAGCGCGCCACGTAGTCCTGCGTTTGCGGCAAGAACAGCAGCAGCGCCACGCCCACCAGCCCCAGCAGCAGCAGCTTGCGGTAGCGCAGCAGGGCAATCAGCAGCACCGCCGCCGCCAGCCCGACCATCGCGCTACGCGAGTAGGTCAGATAGAGGCAGAGCACGGTCAGCGCGACGATCCCCGCCACCAGCCAGCGGGGCAAGATGGGCCGGCGGGCAAACAACTGCGGTAGCGCCAGCGCCGAAAAGAGGATCAACATCCCGCCGTAGGTGTTAGGGTCGATGGCGGTGCCGATCGGCGCGCATCGCGTTGGCCGGGTCGTCCTCGATGTAGCGCAGTGCGCCGAAGCCGCCCGGATAGTCGAAGCGCGCCAGCCCGTTCAGCACCGCCACGGTCCACTCTTCAGGGATGACGTAGAACACCACGCCGATCAGCGCCGACCCGGCCCCGGCCAGGATCAAGACCTTGCCGGCCCACTCCAGGTCCTGCTGCTGGCGCACCACGTTGATTACCACGAAGAAAAGCAGTACCCCGCCGATGATCTCGGCGAAGCGGCGGATGGTTGTGACGCTGGGACGCGCGTTGGCAGCGCCCAACGCAAAGGCGAACAGCGCCAGGAAAAGGAAGATCGCCACCGGCAGTCCCATCGGCGAGCCGGTGAAACGCCGCTCGCGGCCAGTTACCAGGCTGACAACCCAGACCAGCACGAACGCAGCCAGTGCAGCGTCCAGAAAGGTCGGCTTAAAGCCGAGACGGAACGGGAAGGTAGCGAAAGGCAGCAAAGTCGCCACGAGAATGACGAAGACCAGCCCCCAACGCGGGCTGCGCAGCGCCAGATAGCCCGCGAGCAGTCCCAACCCCGCGCCCACCGCGTACACCGGGCCGGCAACTGCGACAACCAATGCGACGACCAGTGCAGCCAGCAGCAACAGCGCGACCAGCATCCCGTGCGCAATACGCGCGTCGGGATGGAAGATCAGCTGTTGCAGGCGACGAATCAGTCCGGAAGTCATAGGTCTTACACAACAACAATCGGCTATTGGTTCGGAGGTCGGTGGATTTGCACCGATGGAATAAAGACGCTGTTGGCGGTCAAACGCAGCGCAGCCACCTCGAACGCGCCGTCCGGCAAATCTACTCCAGCTGCAGTCCGCACAGCCAGCCGCTCACCGGTCAGGGGATCGTACACACCCAACACGACCGCGTAGTCGCCGGCCGGCAGGCCAACAGGGATCGGCAGCCGTTGCGTATGGGTGACGACTTCGCCCACCGACCACAGACCGGTCGGATACAGCCCGTCGGTCATCGGCTGGTCGTTGCCGCCAACCTGCACGCTCTGGCTGTCGAGCATGTGGGCAAAGACAGTATAGTCACGTCCGGGCGGCTGCAAAACTTTCCATGTCAGGTCGATCACCATCTCCTGGCCCGGCAACGGGTTCGGGTTGCGGAGGTTCAGGCTGTCCAGCGCCAGTTCATTGCCCAGCGTCACAACCGGATCGCCGCCGCTGGCTGCCGGGGGCGTTGTCTGCCCGGCCAGCCACTTCATACGCCCAACGTACAAAGCATCGCCCAAAGCCGCACCCTGCGAGTCGCTGATCATCACGTAGTCTTCGTCGGGATAGCAGTACATCGTAACCTTGACCTGACCCAGGCTGGGCAGTCGTCCGCGCGCAGACGGCTGAAGCTGCAGCTCGTAGGTGTCGCGAAACACGTCGCCGGGTTGCCAAAGCGATGTCGCGTAGTTGCCGCGGCCGGGGAAGTGAGCGGTCACGCCGTGCGGCTGCTTGGCCCCGTCCAGCAACAGTACGCCAACCGTGTAGTTGTTGGCAACTTCCTTCAGCACGCGCCAGACCAGCGTCACCCTGGCGGTATCCCAGACCTGCATCTCCTGTGGCTCAATGGAATAACCAACCAGCTCGGCAAAGTCGCCAAAGGTGGCATTAACAGCCGTCTCGCCTGGCAGCAGTTCAGCGCTGGCCGCCAGAACCGGCGGCGCGTAGATCGGTCGCAGCAGAAAGAGCGGCACTGAAACCGCCAGCGCCAACATACCGCCACACAAAACCGCTAAGCTTCCCTTGCGCAGCCGGCGCGGCAGTATCTCATGAACGCCGTACACCAGCAAGAAAGTGGCCGCCGAATAGGCCGGCAGGAGGTATCGTCCGCGCGGCTCCGACGTACCCAACGACCTGAAGGCGCTGATTACCCACGCTGCCAGCAGAAAGAGCATCGCCGCCAGCACCAGCAGCCGCATGGTTCGCGTCTGGTTCTTGCCGAACAGACAGCGCGCCACACCAAGCAATGCTAGGAGACTCACGATGGTGAGCAGGGTCACCACCCAGGAAGGCAGCACGATTGCGTCCCAACCGAAAATTCCCCAGAATGTGATGAAGGCATACTGGCCAGCGCGCACGAGATCAAGCGGCGCTTTGGGTTCAACCAATTTGCCGGTGTCCGACATCACACTCGGCTGCCCTGCCAGAGCGCCTAACAAGCGTGTGTAGAACTCCAGAACCTGATCGAAGAATTGCAGGTTTCTGCCCAGCCAGACCAGGAGTGGCACAGTTACCAGAACCAACAGCAGCCCGATCTGCCAGAGCATGCGTGGTGAAACGTGCGCGGTCGTACTTCCAGACCTGGATCAGGCGGATAATGATCACCGCCGCCACCAGACCGATCAGCGGCAGAGCCGAGTACTTGGCCAACATGGCCAGCATGGCCATGGCAGCCGCCGCGGCCAGCACCAGCACGCCGCCCTTGCGCAGAACGGCGAAGACGCAAAAATAGACGCACCAAAACCCCAGCGCGGCAGCCAGGATGTCGTTGTTCACCACCGAAGCTGAAAACACGTACTGGGGAATGAACGCAGTGAGCGCCATCACAGCCAGCGCCAGATAGCGGCGACCAGGGAAAATCAACAGCCCTGTCAGGTACACCGCTACCAACCCGGCCAGCCCGATAAGCGTGGAGTTGAGCCTCAGAAGGTGCACGGCCAGGACTGTGCCGTCATAGGGGAATTGCTCAACCTGGGTATGCACAGCGAAGTTGTAGCCGTTGTTCCACGGCTCGGTTAGCAGGAACGGGTTGGTTGCAGGGGACAGACCATCGCCCGTGTCAATCCAGAAGGTGGTCAGCGCGCCGAGCATGTAGTACAGCGGAGGCTGCCGCTCCAACTGGTGCGAAGTCACCAGTGGTTCTGAGACGCCGCCACACTGGTCGTCCGATGCAACCTCAAGCATCGTGCTGCCCGGAATGGGAATCGACCTGTTCACCAGCAGATAGCGAACGTAGTTGTAGTGTCCCCACTCGTTGTCGGACTCCCATAAAGGGATGCTGATGTTGTAGTAGAACGCCAGCAGGACAAAGACAATGCCTACCAGAAAGGCGCCCCGATGCTTCTTCCAGGTACTGCGCGACTGCTCCGCAGGCTCTACTGGCGACGCCAACTCAGGTGCTTCGGGTGCCAAGAGCATCATAGATCTCGATGTGCTGGCGAGCGATGGAGTCCCAGGAAAACTGGCCTGCCAACGCCTCAGCCCCGTGGCGCAAGCGTTTCAGCTGCGACTGATCCTGCCAGACCTGGCGCACGCCGTCGGCCAGAGCGTCGGGCGCCCGCACCGGGGTCAGCCAGATGTTGTCGCCGTGGCGCAGTTGTGGAATCGTCACCGCCGGTGTGGTGCTGACGATGGGCATCCCGTGAGCCAGCGCGGCCATCAGACTGCCGCGACGGAAGCTCGACGCCGTCGCGGTAAGGCAGCACAGCGATGTCCGCCGCGGCAAAAGCCGCTGACACCTCATCGGCGCCGACGAACCCGGTCCAATGCACGCGCTGTCGCAGCCCAAGCTCGACAACCCGTCGCCGAACGTGGTCAAGATAGGCGGCGTTGGTCGAGTCGCTGGCGCCCACGTGGCCGCCGATCATCAGCAAGTGCGCCGGCAGACCACTGGCGACCAGAGCCGCCGTGGCGTCCATCAGTTCCTCGCCGCCCTTGCTTTCGTTGAGAAACCCAAAATAGCAAAGCAGCAGATCATCGGGACCGACGCCGTAACGGGTGCGCTGCGCCGCACGGTCAAAGCCGGCTGGCAAATCGGGCAGCACATTGGCGCCGATGGGAATCTCGTGCAGCCGCGGCGTCAATGCGGGTGTGGCACCAAGGCGCAGGCGGTCTTCCGCGTTAGTGACGATCACCGCTTCGCTGTGGCTGGCCATCTCCAGATTGGCGCGCCAGCGCAGCGGGCCGGCCTTCGGGAAGACATAGGGCGTGCGCAGATCGTGAAATGTGACAACGACGCTGGCAGCACCACCGCGCAGGGATCGTGGCAGCAGGTTGACCGCCGGATGCAGGTCGAACGCGGCTGACTGGTACTGGATGTGAACGACGTCGGCGGCCGCGTTGGCAACCACAAGGTTGACCTGGCGCGCCAATCCCCAGCCCCAGCGGCGCATGATGGGATACACATTATCGACGCCCGCGGGCAACAGATACGCCGGTCCCGCCTCTTCGGCAGTCAGGACGTGGACATCGACGCCCAACTCCGCCAGCGTCGATCCCAGCCTCCAGGTGTAGTCGCCCACACCGCCTTGCATGGGTGGATATTCGCCGGTGATAAATAGCACGCGCATGGGTTGCAGTCTACCTCAACACGATACGCCGTCCAAACCGGACGGCCTTTCCTATCTCATACCCCTACTCGTTCGTGTACGAGTACGAGTACGAGTACGAGACGAGGACGCTCAACGATCGCTGCGCAGGCCGGAACGCAGCACCTGCCTGTACGCGGCCATCCGTTCGCGACGCATCGACCGCTGGCCGCGCTGGGATGGAATGACCAGCCCAGCCAGCCATTTGGCTGCTTCGACACCCAACTGCCAGACAAACGTCAGCAGCAGGAAGCTGCGCACCAGCGCAGCCGCGGCGGCGCCGTGATAGGTGCGCACGTAGCGCACCCGCGAGCTGTGGAAGCGAATCTGGCGCGCGGCCACCACCTGCTCGCTGGACTTGCCCTCGTAGTGCGTCACCAGCGCGGGCGGATAATACACCACCTGCCAGCCGGCTGAAACCGCCCGCCGGCAAAGGTCCAGTTCCTCGGAGTACATGAAGAACCCCTCGTCAAAGCCGCCGATCTGATCCAGCACCGCCCGGCGCACCAGCATACACGCGCCCACCACCCAATCGACCTGGCTGACCGCGTCGTCGGGCCGGTCCAGCACGTAGTAGCGCGACAGCACCCGGTTGCGCGGCCACCACTGCTGCACGACGGTGCTCTCCATGAAGAAGGTCGCCAGCGTGGGAAAACGCCGCCGCGAGGACTGCGGGCTGCCATCGCCGTAGCGCAACTGCGGACCGACGATGCCGACGGCCCGGTTGGCCACGGCAAAATCCAGCATGGCCGCGAGAGCATCCGCAGCTACCTCGGTGTCGGGATTGAGAAAGAGCACGAAGCGGCCGCGGCTGATGGCCAACCCCTGGTTGTTGGCGCGCGTGAAACCGGCGTTGTCGCGCGTTGGCGATGACCCGTACCCAGGGAAACTCGCCGGCCAGCATCGCCACGCTGTCATCGGTCGAGGCGTTGTCCACCACGATAACTTCGGCGATCCAGCGGCCTCCTGGCTGCGAGATGCCCGCCAAAAACAAATCGTCGCTGCCGGCAATGGATGCCAGACAGCGACGCAACAGATCACGAACGTTCCAGTTGACGATGACGACTGAAACGTCTGGTTGGGCGGACTCTGCGCCGGCCTGATCAGAGGCCGGCGACGCAACCGGTTCAGCCATCAAAACGTGCGCGCCACCACGTAGTCGGCTACCTGCTCCAGCGCCTGACGGTTGATGCTGTCCGGCCAGCCTGCCAGCAGCGCCTTGGCGTCCACGATGAACTGGACGGCCTCCTGACGGGTCGCCTCGATGGCCGGTGATCGGCGGATGTCGGCAATGAGTTCGCCCAGCGGGTCCGCGCCGGCGTGACCGTTGCTGGTCGACTCCATGACAGCCAGCGCTTCCGGGTTGTCCTGCATGTAGTGGAAGACAGGCAGGGTCACGGTGCCCTGGCGCAGGTCGTTGCCCACAGGCTTGCCGACGGTCGAGGCGTCGCCGACGAAGTCCAGGATATCATCCATGATCTGGAACGCCATCCCGACCTTGTAGCCGTAGTCGCGCAGGGCCACGATTTCCGCGGCCGGCGCGCTGCCCAGCACAGCTGCCGACTCGGTCGCCGAGGCAAACAGCGCCGCGGTCTTGCCGTAGATGCGCTGGTAGTAGGCGTCACGCGGCTGACGCCAGTCACCGATCGCGTATAGCTGGCGCAGCTCGCCGTCGCAGATCGTCATCAATGTCTCGGAGAAGATGCGCATGACGCGCACGTTGTCGGTCTCGGCGGCGAAGGAGGCGGCGCGAGCGAAAATATAGTCGCCTGCCAGAATGGTATGGCCCGGACTCCAGGCGGCGTTCAACGTTGCCTTGCCGCGCCGCAACAGCGCCCCGTCGATGACGTCGTCGTGCACCAGCGTGGCCGAGTGCAACATCTCGACCGCCGCTGCCAGCGAAACCACCCGCTCCTTTTCAGCAGCCGCGTACAGCCGGCCGGCCAGCAGCGCCAGGGCAGGACGAATACGCTTGCCGCCGCTGTGCAGCAGCAAATTGATCGCGCCTGCCAGAGGCTGGAAGACCTCGTTGGTGGCCTGCATTTTTGCCTCGACCAGCTTCAGGTCGTCGGCTACCAGGTCAAGCAAGGGGGGATGACTGCTCAACACTTTTCTCCTGCGAAACGACGTTTTGTTTTGCGCCTGCCGCGTTGGCAAGCAGTGTACCACAACTTTACCGAGTGACCAGCTTCGGAAACGTCCGCCTGGCCAGTTTGCCTGATTTTTTCGCCACGGCCGCTACATCGACCTGGTGCAGATCGGCAATCGCCTGAGCAATCAGCGGGATGTAGGCCGGTTCGTTGCGCTTACCGCGGTATGGGTGCGGGGTCAGGTAGGGCGCATCGGTCTCCAGCATGATCTGATCCAACGGCAGTTGACGCACCAGAGTGTGCAGATCGCGGGCGTTCTTGAAGGTCACCGGCCCGCCCAGCGAAAGCACGATTTGCCAGCCCGCTGCTTCCTGCGCCATCTCCAGGTCGCCGGAATAGGCGTGGTACACACCTAGAATAGCATCACTCCCGCGCTTCATCTGTGCGCCGGGCACCCATCTGCGCATTGTGTCACGCACATCGGCGAGAGCGTCGCGGCAGTGGATCACTACCGGCAGGTCCAACTCGACCGCCAGCGCCAGTTGCGCCTCGAAAGCCGCCTGCTGCTGCGCCTTGGGTGTCTTGTCCCAGTAATAGTCGAGGCCGATCTCGCCGATCGCGACCACCTTGGAATGAGTGGCCAGCGCCCGCAGCTCATCCAGCACGGCAGCGTCGAAGTCAGCCGCGTCGTTGGGATGCACGCCCACCTGCGCGTACACGCCGTCGTAGCGGTCCGCCAACGCAATCGCGCGCCGGCTGCTGGCCAGATCGGTGGCCGGGTTGACGATCAGCGAAACGCCCGCATCAGCCGCGCGCGCCACAACCTCAGTCACGATCAACGTCGAACTGGTGGAAGTCAAGATGGCAGTGGGTGTCGATAAACATGGCTGGTGGCCGATTGCAGGCTGATCCGCTATTTCCTCTTGATCCGCGGTTGTCAGATACCAGATTGCCTCTCAGTCCTTCAGCCCTGCAATCTCCAGCCCGCCGTCCAGCAGCGCCGGCACCAGGTCCTCGCGGGTCGTCTCGGTGTAGACGCGGACGATGGGCTCGGTGCCGCTGAAGCGGATCAGCAGAAATCCGCCGTCTTCCAGGTAGAACTTGTAGCCATCCATGCCGTTGAAGCCGACGATCTTCAAGCCGGCCACCGCTTCCGGCTTTGCCTCGTCCAGCATCGCCTTGGCCTGCGGGCGTTTCTCCGGCGGGAACGCGGTATCGACCCGGCTGTAGAAGTAGCGGTTGCCCACCTCCTCGAACAGCATCTCCACCAGTTCCGAAGGCTTCTTGCCCGTCTGCACCATGAAGTCGAGGATATACATCGCGGCCAGGATGCCGTCGCGCTCCGGCAGGTGGCTGCCAAAAGCGTAGCCGCCGCTTTCCTCGCCGCCGATCATTGCGCCGGTTTCCAGCATCTTGGGCGCGACGTACTTGAAGCCGACGCCCACCTCGTAAACATCGACGCCGTATTTCTTGCCCAGGATCTCCAGCATACCGGTGGTCGAGAGCGCCTTGACGATGGGCCGGCGGTCGCCGCGCACCTTGATCAGGTAGAGCGCCATCAGACCGTAGGCGCGCAACTGGTCGATAAAGACGCCGTTCTCGTCGGCCAGACCGATGCGGTCGGCGTCGCCGTCGTTGATGATGCCGACGTCCGCGCCGATCTCAGCCACCTTCTCCAGACATTTGTCCACATTCGGGCGGATCGGCTCGGGGCGCTCCATCTCCGGGAAGTTAGGGTTGGCGCCCTCGTGGATGCCGACGACACGCGTCTTGCCGCCGGCCAACAGCTCGTCGAACCAGCCCGCACCGTTGCCCCACATCGCGTCGTAGACCATCGTCAGCCCGGCGTCCTTGATGACTTCCACGTCCACCAGCTCGCGGATGCGCGCCAGGTAGGCCGGTTTGGCGTCGAAGAAACGCAGCAGGCCGACGGCCTCAGCCTGGACGGCCGGGATGCGCCGCACGCCGGCCACCGTAGGCGGAATGAAGCTCTCGATCCGCTTCAGGCCGTCCGGGTCGATGGCGCCGCCCTGTGGATCGCGCACCTTGAAGCCGTTGTCGGCCGGCGGGTTGTGGCTGGCGGTGATGTTGACCGCGCCCAGCGCGCCGAGGTGAACGACCTGAAACGAGATGGCCGGGGTCGGCGTCGGTCCCTGGCAGAAATGGACCGGGATGCCGTTGCCGGTGATCACCTCCGCCGCGGCCAGGGCAAACTCGCGACCGGAGAAGCGCTTGTCGTGGCCGATGACCACGCCGCGGGCCAGCTCGGCCGGCCTGTAAGTGTCGCGCAAATACTCAGCAAAGCCCTGCGCACAGCGACGCAAATTGTCAAACGTATAGTTCTCACCCACCTTGCCGCGCCAGCCGTCTGTGCCAAAAACGATGTCTGTCATGGTTTTGTCTCCATTGTTATTGGTAACCGGTGATCGGTATTCGGAAATCGGATAACATCGCTCTGGTCGGTCTCCTGACCGAGCCGGCAACGGATCACCGATTACTGATTAGGGGCCACTGGTCACCGATCTCCGCTACCACGGCTTCCAGTATCTTCTCCGCTTCCCGGTTTAGCACCTCGACCGTCTGATCGTTGCCCTGGATCATCACACGCACCACCGGCTCGGTGCCCGAGTAACGGACGTTGATCAGAGCATCGTCGCCCAGCGCCTCCCTGGGTGCGGGCGATCTGCGCCTGCACGGCCGGCAGTGATCTCGAGCGGCGGCTTGGCGGGGACAGCCGCCTTTCACCAGCACTTGCGGCGCCTTGGTGAGCACCGAATCGGCCAGCTCGGAGAAGCGGCACGGCTGCTGGCGTAACAGCAACTGGCTCATGCGCAACGCTGTAAACAGCCCATCGCCGGTCGTCAGGTCGTTCTCGAACAGGATGATGTGGCCCGATTGCTCGCCGCCCAGCAGGAAACCACCCTCGCGCATCCGCTGCGACACCCAGCGGTCGCCGACCTGTGTGCGCTCGAGTCGCACGCCGATCTCGCGCAGCGAGCGGTCCAGCCCGATGTTGGCCATCTGCGTGGTTACCACTGTGTCGCCTGCCAGCTTGCCCTGCGCTTTCAGATCGCGGGCCAGCAGGCCAGGATGATAGTCGCCGTCGCGCTCCTGGCCGATCTCGTCGACGAACTTGCAGCGGTCGGCGTCGCCGTCGAAGACAAAGCCGATGTCGCGCATCGGCGGCCAACACGGCCTGCCCGGCCCGCCGCGGGCCGTCGCCCTCGGTGCCGCAGTTGACGTTGATGTTGGAGCCGTTGGGCCAGACGTTCAATGCGATCACCTCGGCGCCCATGCGGCGGAAGACGTCGGGAGCGAGGTAGGAGGCGGCGCCGTTGGCGCAGTCCAGCACCACCCGCAGCCCGCGCGAGCGCACCCTCGCCGCCGAATGGCCTGGATCAGATGATCGACGTAGACCTGGCCCAGCTCGCGGTTGACGCGCACCATGCCGGGCAGGTCGCCGGTAGTGCCGTGGCGGCTCCCGTTCTGGGCATCTCCTCGATCTGCTGCTCCAGCTCGTCGCTGGCCTTGAAGCCAACGCCCTCGAAAACCTTGATGCCGTTGTCCCAGAAGGGGTTGTGAGAAGCCGAGACGACGACGCCAAAGGTCGCTGCCATGTGCGACGCCAGGAACGAAATCCCCGGCGTGGTGAATTCCTCCAGCGTGACCACGTCGACGCCCTGCGGCCAGCATGCCGGAGACCAGCGCGCTCTCCAGCATCGATCCGGAGCGGCGCGTATCGCGGCCGATGACGACCACCGGTTGGTCGCTGCGCGCTGGTGCGCAGCGAGACCAATGGCCCGGCCCAGCCGGAGCGTAAACTCAGGCGTCAGCGGCCACTCGCCGGCCCGGGCGCGGATTCCGTCGGTGCCAAAAAGCTTGTGTTGTCATGGCTTTTCTAGGCGTAGGTCGAGATGCGGCACGTGCGCGTTGCGCTTCAGCGCCTCCAGATCCGCATCCACCATCAGCCGCACCAGTTCGCCGAAGGTCACAGTCGGCTCCCAGCCGAGTTTTTCGCCGGCCTTGCTGGGATCGCCCACCAGCAGATCCACCTCGGCCGGGCGCATGAAGCGCTCGTCCTGCACCACGTAGCTCCCGCCAGTCGAGATCGACGAAGCCTGAACGCCTCTTCGCAGAACTCCTGCACCGAGTGGGTCTCACCGGTGGCGATGACGTAGTCATCGGGCCCGTCCTGCTGCAGCATCAGCCACATCGCGCGCACGTAGTCGGGCGCATAGCCCCAGTCGCGGCGGGCGTCCAGGTTGCCCAGCCGCAGCTCGCTGTCGATGCCGAGCTTGATGCGCGCCACCGCGTTGGTGATCTTGTGGGTCACGAACTCCAGGCCACGCCGGGGACTTTCGTGGTTGAACAGGATGCCGGAGCAGGCAAACAGGTCGTAGCTCTCGCGGTAGTTGATGGTGATCCAGTGGCCGTAGACCTTGGCGACGCCGTAGGGCGAGCGCGGGTAGAAGGGGGTCGTCTCGCTCTGCGGCACCTCCTGCACCTTGCCGAACATCTCGCTGCTGCTGGCCTGGTAGAAGCGAATCTTCGGATCCACCAGCCGCACCGCGTCCAGAATGCGCGTCACGCCCAGCGCGGTGAACTCGCCGGTCAGCACCGGCTGCGTCCACGAGGTCGGCACGAAGCTCTGCGCCGCCAGGTTGTAGACCTCGTCCGGCTTGTGCTCCTCCAGGATGTTGATCAGCGAGACCTGGTCCAGCAGGTCGCCCTGCACCAGTGTCACCTGGTCCTGGAAGTGGCGAATCCGGTCGAAGTTGATGGTGCTGGTGCGGCGCACCATGCCCAGGACCTCGTAGCCCTGCTCGAACAAAAACTCGGCCAGATACGATCCGTCCTGGCCGGTAATTCCTGTGATCAATGCTTTCGGCATTCTTTGTCCTCTGTTCTCTCAAAGTCCCACTGCAATGGCAAGAATTGGATTTGGTTCTCCCATTCGCTATTGGGGCTGCAATCTGCCAGCAGCTCTCATTCCTCAGTCGTCCATCCGACTCTCGGTTGGCGCACACGCTCGCGCCAGTCGGCCAGGATGTCGTGCAGGCTCTGCTCGAAACTGATCTCCGGCTGCCAGCCGGTGGCGGCCCGCAGGCGACCCGCTGTCACAGACGCTTTCCGGCACATCGGACGGCCGCATGCGCGCCGGATCCTGCTCGACCGTGAACTTCGACGCTGCTCAGCGCCAGCAGCCCGCCCAGCAGGTCGTCGATGGATCGGCCCTGGCCGGAGCCGATGTTGTAGACCTCGCCCGGCTGGCCACAGGTCAGCGCCAGCCAGTAGGCCCGCACCATGTCGCGCACGTCGGTGAAGTCACGCACGGCGGTCAGGTTGCCGACCCGTAGCGTCGCCTCGCGCATACCAACCTCCGCCTCGGCGATCTGGCGGGCAAAGGCGGGCGCCACGAAACGGTCGCCCTGGCGCGGGCCGATGTGGTTGAAGGGACGCACCCGCACGACCGGAATGCCGTAGCTGCGGAAGTACTGCCAGCCCATCAGATCCTGGGCCACCTTGCTGACGCCGTAGGGGCTGGCTGGCCAGAGAGGAGTCTCCTCGTCCACCGGCAGATCCTCCGGGCGGATCAGGCCATACTCCTCGTTGGAGCCGACCACCAGCACCCGCGGATCAAGCTCCTGCTGGGCCACGGCTTGCAGCACGTTGACCTGGCCGTGGACGTTCTGCTCGAAGGTCATCCAGGGGTGCTGCCACGAGATGGGCACGAAGGACTGGGCGGCCAGGTGGAAGATCAGCCCGGGACGCACCTCGGCGATCAACTCGGCCACCGCGGCCTCGTCGCGCAGATCGACCCGGTAGAGCGCCACGTGGTCGCGCAGGTGCGCAACCCGGCTGTCCTGCCGGTGAATGGTCCCGGCGACGGCGCAGTCGGTGTTGCGTATCAGATACTCAGCCAGATGGCTGCCCGCGAAACCGGCAATTCCTGTGATGAGGGCTTGCATGGCCGTGCTGCACCAGTTCCTTCCTCAGTTCCCCGTCATTATACCGTAGCAAATGAGTGCGGGCAATAGCAGACGAATTTCGGTCGCTGCGTGACACACAAGGTGACAGTCACTATCGGAAAGTGACTGTCACCTTAAAACGCTGAGGGTGTCCGGTTCAGTCGAGTCCTGCCGCGTCTCTCAGGATCTCAGACTTGTCGGTGCGCTCCCAGGGGGCGTCGATGTCAGTGCGACCGAAGTGGCCGTAGGCGGCCGTGGCCTGGTAGATCGGCCGGCGCAGGTCCAGGTCGCGAATGATGGCGGCCGGGCGCATGTCGAAGTGCTCGTTGATCAGCTCGATGATGCGCTGCGTCGGAGATGTTGCCGGTGCCAAAGGTCTCGACGCTGATCGAGAGCGGCTGCGCGACGCCGATGGCGTAGCTGAGCTGTAGCTCCAGCCGCTCCGCCAGGCCGGCGGCCACGCAGTTCTTGGCGATGTAGCGGGCCATGTAGGCGCCGGAGCGGTCGACCTTTGTCGGATCCTTGCCGCTGAAGGCGCCGCCGCCATGCCGGCCGATGCCGCCGTAGGTGTCCACGATGATCTTGCGGCCGGTGACGCCGGCGTCGCCCATCGGTCCGCCGATGACGAAGCGTCCGGTCGGGTTGACGAAGATCCTGCGTGCGCTCGTCCAGCAGGCCGTTGGGAACGACGTACTTGATCACCCGGTTGTAGAGGTCATCCTTGATCTTGCTCTGCTCCACGTCGGGCGAGTGCTGGGTCGAGATGACGATGGTGTCCACCCGCTTGGGCTTGCCGTAGTCGATACTCCACCGTGACCTGGCTCTTGCCGTCGGGGCGCAGATAGGGCAGCGTGCCGTCCTTGCGCACGTGCGTCAGGCGGCGGGTCAGCCCGTGGGCCAGATGGATCGGCAGCGGCATCAGCTCGGTCGTCTCGTTGCAGGCGTAGCCGACCATCATGCCCTGGTCGCCGGCGCCGATGGCCTCGATGTCGGCGTCGGTCATCTCGCCGCGTCTTGTGCTCCAGCGCATCGTCCACGCCCATCGCGATGTCGCCCGACTGCTCCTTGAGCGACACGATCACGCCGCAGGTCTCGGCGTCGAAGCCGTACTTGCCGCGCGTGTAGCCGATGTCGCGGATGACCTCGACGCACCAGCGCCTGGATGTCCACGTAGGTGCTGGTGGTGATCTCGCCCATCACCAGCACCAGGCCGGTGGTCACGGCCGTCTCGCAGGCCACGCGCGCGTCGGGGTCTTCGCGCGAGGATCGCATCCAACACCGCGTCGCTGATCTGGTCGCACATCTTGTCGGGATGACCTTCGGTCACCGACTCAGAGGTGTAGAAAAGCTGCGGGGAATTCATGAAAGTTGTGCTCATTTGAGAAACTCTTTGCTCCTTGTTCTTATGGTGTTTCGCAACCGAGCGCTCTGCTCGCCAGTCATTCTGAACGGGTTAAGCTGCCAGCTTCGTCAAGCACTAGGCAGTGATCATGTGTCATTGCGAGGCATCGGCGAAGCAATCCATCTCCGGTGGTTCAGAGAGTTTGCGTCGATCGCCGCCGGTTCGCAACGCCATTCGACGGATTCCCGTAGTTTGCCGAGAGGCACGTGTCGGATTCGTTCAGGGTGACAATAGCACTGCGTGTACGGTAGCGAACTGTGGTTCAAAATGAGTGTCAGGTGCCACCTCTTCAGATTGCGTGACACCTGACACTTGAACAACTGCTATTGGTCTACGTGCCTTCCGTCCAGGACGAGAGATACGCTTCCTGCTCGCCGGTCAGCACGTCGATGTTGACGCCCATCGCGTGCAGCTTGAGGCGCGCGATCTCCTGGTCCAGATCGGCTGCGGCACCGGGAAGACGTCGTTGGGCAGCTCGGCGGCGTGCTCGCGCATGTAGATGGCGCTCAGGGCCTGGTTGGCGAAGCTCATGTCCATCACGCTGGCCGGATGGCCCTCGGCGGCAGCCAGGTTGACCAGACGGCCCTCGCCGGCCAGGTAGAGCCGGCGTCCGTCGGTCAGCACGTACTCGTCAAGCTGGTGGCGCACCCGCCGCCACTCCTTGCTCATCTCCTCCAGCGCCGGGATGTTGATCTCGACGTTGAAGTGGCCGGAGTTGGCCATGATCGCGCCGTCCTTCATCACCTCGAAGTGGCGCTTGTCGAAGACGTGGATGTCGCCGGTGGCGGTGCAGAAGATGTCGCCGATGGCGGCGGCCTCCATCATCGGCATGACGCGGAAGCCGTCCATGACCGCCTCCAGCGCCTTCAGCGGGTCGACCTCGGTGACGATGACGTTGGAGCCCAGCCCCTTGGCGCGCATCGCGATGCCGCGGCTGCACCAGCCGTAGCCGCCGACCACGAAGTTCTTGCCGGCCAGCAGGATGTTGGTGGCGCGGATGATGCCGTCCAGCGTGCTCTGGCCGGTGCCGTAGCGGTTGTCGAACAGGTGCTTGGTCATGGCGTCGTTGACGGCGATGACCGGGTACTTCAGCGCGCCGTCCTTGGCCATGGCCTTGAGGCGGATGACGCCGGTGGTGGTCTCCTCGGTGCCGCCGATCACCGTGTCCAGCAGCTCGGGCCGCTTGCTGTGCAGGGTTGCCAGCAGGTCGCAGCCGTCGTCCATGGTCATGTGCGGCTTGTGGTCCAGGGCGGCGTAGAGATGCTCGTAGTAGGTGTCGTTGTCCTCGCCCTTGATGGCGTAGACCGGCATCTCGTTGTAGGCCACCAGCGCGGCGGCCACGTCGTCCTGGGTGCTCAGCGGGTTGCTGGCGGTCAGCACCACGTCCGCGCCGCCGGCCTGCAGCACCCGCATCAGGTTGCCGGTCTCAGTGGTCACGTGCAGGCACGCGCTGACGCGCAGGCCGCTCCAGCGGCCGGCTTCTTGCCCATACGCTCTTCCAACAGGTTGAGCACCGGCATCTCGCGCGCTGCCCACTGCATTCGGAACCGGCCCTCCTCGGCCAGCTTGATGTCTTTGATGTCGTAATTCACGTTTTGTCACCTCGTGTTTGGTTTGGTAGTTCGGTAGTACTTTAGTTCGATAGTTCTTTGGTGCGTTAGTTCGGTAGTTCTTTGGTGAGGTAGTGTGCCAGTTCTTTGCTATCGCACTGCCGAACTAACGCACTATCGAACTAACACACTTCCAATGCCTTCAACGTACGGACAATGTGTCCGGTAGCCAAGCGATTCGTAGATGTGGATCGCGGCGGCGTTGCCTTGATCCACGTTGAGCACAACCAACATGCCGCGCTGCCAGCAATTCCTGCGTCACTGCGCTGGTGACCAGTCGTCCTAGCCCTTGCCTGCGCCATGCCGGGTGGGTGAAGACGTTGCCAACGGCAGCAACGCCCCAGTTAGGCGCGATCAGGTGCGTGCCTGCCACAGCCAGCAATTCCTCGCGTTGCGACGATGACCCCGACGCCAGCACGCCGAAAAAGACGCCATCCGATCACCTGCCTCGGATGAAATGCATCGGGCGCATACGACCCGCCATGCCGGTACAGCGCCTCCACTGCCGGCAGGTCGTCCGCTCCCAGTCGCCGCACGTAGGGGCAAGGTCTCCCCGCCCGTCTGCTCCGCCAAACCGTCGCCGCACGAAACGTCTCCACCGTCACCGTCATTCGTACCATGGGCCGCACGCGGTCGCCGAGAAATCGTACACGCCCTCGATGGCCGGCAGGTGCTCGCACTGCGCCGCCATGTAGATGCGTTCGGGCAGCGGCATCTCCGCCAGCCCGGCCGCCACAGCGCCCGGCTCGCCCATGGTCAACAGTATCGGCGGCTCCAGCCCGCTGTAAAGCAAGGCAAGCCCGCAGGCTGCACCGTCCGTCTCGGCCAGATACCATGCGGTGTCGGCGAACATCGCGTCCTCCAGGTCGCCGATCGCGTAGGCCGCGTAGACCGGATCGCGCTGCAGGAAGGCGTGGATTTTCTGCTTGTCGGTTGTTAAGGTCACCGCGTAGGCAGCCCGGTCGCTCGAACGCCGATTTCCCAGGCGCCCCACTGCAGTGCCGGCCAGATCGGGCGTCTGCGCGTGGACCGCTGTTGCCAGCAGGTCGTCCAGCTCCGGCGTGTCGCCGAAAGTACTGCGGTAGCGAGCGACAAACTGCGGCAGGCTGTAGCTGATGGCTCATGGTACCGTTTTGCTCAACCACGTAGGTGGCAGCCAGACTGGCCAGCCGGCAGGTTACTTCCCAGGGATAGCCGCGCACCAGACCGGTCAGCAACCCGGCGCGGTAGGCATCGCCGCCGCCGGTCGGATCAATCAGACGGTCGGTCGGCGCAGCGGGCACATCGATGCGGAACCCGCGCCCGATCACTGTCGATCCCTGCGCGGCCCGTGTCATCACGATGGTGTCCACCAGCTCCAACATCGCCTGTTCGTCCATGCCGGTCTTCTGGCGCGCCATCTCGAACTCGTATTCGTTGACCGTCAGCACGCTGGCGCCGCGCATCGACTCGATCAGTTGCTCGCCGTTCATGCGCGCCAGTTGCTGGCTCGGGTCAAAGATGAACGGGATGCCGAGCTCGCAGCACTCCTGTGGATAGGCGTGCATGGCCGCCGGATCGTTGGGAGAGACGATCACCATGTCGATCAGCGCGCCCGTTGAGCTGGCGAATCGACAGCTCGCGTGCCCGCGCCATCGCGCCGGTGTGGAAGCTGGCGATCTGGTTCTGTTCCAGGTCGGTGATGACGCTGAAGGTGGCGGTAAACTCGTCCTCGAAGACGCCCATGGCCGACGTGTCAACGCCCTGTTCTTCCAGCCAGGTGCGGAACTCATGGAAGTCGCGACCGGCTGTGGCGAACAGCACGGGCCGGTTACCCAGCAGCGCCAGGTTATAGGCGATGTTCGGCCCCGTGCCGCCGCGGAAACTCTGCTTATTGTCAACCAGAAAGCTGACGCTCAATTTGTTGAGGTGCTCAGGCAGGATCTGGTCCCGGAACTTGCCGGGGAATGTCATCAGGTAGTCAAACGCTACCGAACCGGTTACAACGATGCTCATCTGTTTTCTTTTTCCTTCAGTGCGACGGTTGCAGCAACCGTCGCTATCCGGTTTCTCGCCATCTTGCAGTAATCAGACGAGATGTCGTAGCCGACGTAATGGCGATCTTCCTGCAGCGCGGCTACAGCGGTCGCGCCAGCACCCATGAACGGATCCAGGACCAGATCGCCCGGCCTGGTGTACAACTTGATCAGCCGCCGCGGCAGCTCCGTGGGAAATGGAGCGGGATGACCGACTCCCAACTCGGTGGTCATCGACCAGATGCCTTCGCCCGGCCGGCTGAAATGCTGCCAGGCCGTCCTGGCCATCGACTCGGCAATCCACGGGTCGTCTTTGCCGCGCTTGCGAGCGTCCTTCAACTTGCCAGCCAGCTTGCGCTGCAAATCTTCCAGGCTAACAAATGTCTCCTGGCCATCTGACTTCTGACCTCTGATTTCTGACCGCTGGTCTCTGCCATCCAGCTCCTCCGGTCGCCAGATGCTTCGCGTCCAGTCCACGAACTGCCCGCCGCTGATGCCGGTCTTGCCGCCGCCGTCCAGCCTGAAGCTCTCCTTGGAGAAGATCATGATGTACTCATGTACATCGCGCAGCACCGGGTCGGACGAGCTGGCAAAGCTGCCCCAGGCGGTGCTGACGCCGGCGCTCGCGCCCTTGTCCCAGATGATCTCGCCGCGCATCAGCCAGTTCAGGCTTTCCTCACGCGCCGCTCGCAGAATCTCCGTGGTGATCAGTGCGTTGAGCGGGAGGTAAGGCTTGCGGTCAGTGTTAGCGACGTTGATGCACAGCCGGCCGCCGGGCGTCAACACCCGGTAACACTCGCGCCATACTTCGTTGAGAAACGCCAGGTACTCCTCCAGCGGCAGGTCGTCGCTGTGGTTGGCATAGGCAATGCCGACGTTGTACGGCGGCGACGTGACGACAAGCTGCACCGATTCGTCAGCCAGCGCGGTCATGCGCCGCGAGTCGGCACAAAAGATCTCATCCACGAATTCGCGCCTCGGCCGCTTCCTTCGCCCGGCGCAGGCTCTCCGTAAACGGCGGGTAACAGACGCCTTCCTCAGTGACGATGCCGGTGATGTAGCGGTGCGGCGTCACGTCGAAGGCCGGGTTGTAGACCGGCACATTGTCGGGCGCGATCTGCACGCCGTTGATGTGAGTCACCTCGCTCAGACTCGCGCTCTTCGATAGGGATGTCATCGCCGGTCGCGGTTTCAAGGTCGATGGTCGATGTCGGTGCGACGCTGTAGCAGGGCAGGCCGTTTTCCTTGGCCAGCACTGCCAGCTTGTAGGAACCGACCTTGTTGGCCACGTCGCCGTTGGCTGCCACCCGGTCCGCGCCGAAGATCACCACGTCCACCTTGCCGGCGCGCATCAGATGGCCGGCCGCGTTGTCGGCGATCAGGTGCATGGGAATGCCGGCTTCCATCAGCTCCCAGGCGGTCAGACGCGCGCCTTGCAGCCGCGGGCGGGTCTCATCCACCCAGACATGCACCGGATTGCCCTGTTCCCAGGCCGCGCGCACCACGCCCAGCGCAGTGCCGTAATCGACGGCTGCCAGCGAGCCGGTGTTGCAATGGTGTAAAATATTGGCCCCATGCGGCACCACCGTTGCGCCGTTGGCGCCCATTCGCCGGTTGATCTCGACATCCTGGTCGGCCAGACGCTGCGCCTCGGCCAGCAACGCCACGGGAATGTCGCCCATCTGCAGGGAGTTGCCGTTGCGCGCCAGTTCTAACAGCCGGCTGGTCGCCCACGCCAGGTTAACTGCGGTGGGACGAGCAGCGTCCAGCACCAGCTTGGCCTGCCCGAGGTCGGCCAGCAGCGCATCACGGCTGGTCGCATCCGACTGCCGGGCCGCCAGCGCCATTGCGAACCCACCGGCCGCGCCAATCGCCGGCGCGCCGCGGATCACCATGTCGGTGATCGCCTGCGCCACCGCGTGGTAGTCGTCATAAGAGACAATAGCCAGTTCCAGCGGCAGTACGCGCTGGTCGATCATCATGACCTGACCGTCTGTCCCACCAGATCGTGCGCATCGCCTGTCGTCCTTCCTCGTCGTTTTCATAGCTGGCAAGCCCTGAACACAAAAAACACGCTCCGAGGAGCGCGCCAGCCAGGGGTCGTCTCTCTCTCATCTCTCAGGCCAGCAAAGGACACCGCCTGACGGAATTGGCACCTTGATCGGTTATCAGTAACCGGTGATCGGTGATCGGTGATCGGTGAACAGTTGGCAACAGTCCGCCCAATGGGACAAGTGTTTACTGCTTACCGATTACTGATAACTGATTACTGATTACTGACTCCTGATCCGGTTGCCGGGGGGTCTGCGGGCCGGTCCCTCGCCCCCTCTGGATGGGAGTCTCCAGCTATGCAATTTTCAACGGGGCCAATTTAGCATAGCAGAGGGGATTTGTCAAAAGTAGGGGCGTTTTGACCGTCACCCCAGCACGCCAACGCCGTACTTGTAGACCAGCGTGCCGCCGACCCAGCCGTCTACCAGCACCAATGCCAGCCCCAGCGCGGCCAGAAGAATCAGCCGCCAGCGCATGGCCGGCGAGTCCAGCGCGTCGGGTGAACGTAGCCGCTCGTATAGCATCAGACCATAGACCGCAATCAGTGCAAACCCCAGGGCAGTGTGGATGCTGAGCAACGACGAGATTTCGGGATCCTGCGGCGCGCTGTTGCGGTCGATCAGCCCGGTGACCACCGCGGCGAAAACGCTGATCCAGCCCAGCAGAATCAGCACCCAGGTCACTGACGCCAGCAGTCGGCCGGCGCCAGTGCAGCATATACGCCAGAGCCAGCACGCTGCCGGTGACCAAGAGAGCAATCGGGAAGTGAACCAGACGCGGATGAAGAGGAAACAGTGGCATCATGCGCGCAGTATAACACGCTCAGCACGTGACGCAAAGCATCGTAGGACGATTTTCCAAATCATCCACCTTCGCCAAGCGCTGTCCACGATTTGGAAATTCGTGGTACGACCCGCGCCACCCGGCTGCGTACGGCTGGACTGGTTTGACAACCGTTTCCCGTCTGCGCTACACTTCACCCATTCACATTGCCAGCAAGGAGCAACCATGACCATCTACACCGACCTGAACATCACCCCGCGCACGTTGATGGGCCCCGGACCCAGCGACGTGGCGCCGCGCGTGCTGCGTGCGATGGCGCACCCGCCCGTCGGCCACCTCGACCCACAGTTTGTCAAAGTAATGGACGAAGTACAGGAACTGCTGCGCTTCATCTTCGAGACCGGCAACGAAATGACGATCCCCATCAGCGGCACCGGCAGCGCAGGAATGGAAGCAGCGGTCGCGAACTTCGTCGAGCCGGGCGACCCGGTGCTGGTCTGCATCAACGGCTACTTCTCGATGCGCATCGCCGAGATGGCCAGCCGCTACGGCGCAGCGGTCGATCGCATCGAGAAGCCCTGGGGCGATGTGTTCGCACCGGAAGATGTAGACGCTGCCCTGCGCCGCCGGCCCGCCAAAGTCGTCGCGCTGGTCCACGGCGAAACCTCGACTGGCGCGATGCAGCCGCTGGACGGCATGGCTGAGGTCGTACACGGTCATGGCGGCCTGCTGCTGGTGGACACCGTCGCATCGCTGGGCGGCGTCCCGGTCAGCGTCGACCGCCACGAACTGGATATCGTCTACAGCGGCAGCCAGAAAGCCCTCAGCGCGCCGCCCGGCCTGGCGCCGCTGACCGTCAGCCCGCGCGCGCTGGAAGTTCTCCATCGCCGCGAGAGCAAGGTCGCCAACTGGTACCTCGACCTGACGCTGCTGGCCAACTACTGGGGGCCGGCGCGCATGTATCACCACACCGCGCCGATCAACATGAACTATGCGCTGCGCGAGGCGCTGCGGCTGGCGCAGGAAGAAGGGTTGGCGGCCGGCTTTGCCCGTCACCGAGCCAATGCCGAGCGCCTCTGGACCGGGCTGGAGGAAATGGGGATGCGAATGCACGTCGCGCCGTCGCTGCGCCTGCCGACGCTGACCACGGTGCGCGTGCCAGACGGCGTGGACGAGGCAGTCGTGCGCAGCCGGCTTATGAACGACTTCAACCTGGAGATCGCCGGCGGGCTGGGCGCGCTGAAGGGCCAAGTCTGGCGGGTCGGATTGATGGGGTATTCGTCGCAGCACCGCAACGTGACGCTGCTGCTGGGCGCCCTGCGCGAGGTGTTGGCCGGCTGACCTCGTACTCGTCCTCCTACTCTTCCTCGTGCTCTCAAGCGATGGAAAGAGCACGAGTAGGAGGACGAGTAGGAGTTGGCGCAAGCTACACGTTCGCTCCGGGGGGCCAGCCTTGCAGGAGGCCGCGCGCCTGCGTGATCATCGCGATCCGCAGGCCCAGGTTGACCATGTGTAGCAACAGAGGATTCGACTCAGGGGCATTGGTCAGGCCAGTGGCCGCGACTTGCGCCTGCAACGCGAGGTCCCGCCGGCCGGCCAGCAGCAGCCATTCCTGGAGCGCGGCCAACGCGTCCGCGATAGCTGGCAAGTCCAGGGAGCCGGCCGCCAGTTCGCTGGCAAGCAACTGCGCGACCACCCGCTCGAAGCGCTGCGCCGTCACCCGCTCCGCCTCGACCAGAAGCTGGTCCGCCTGCTTGAAGACCGGCGGCGTGTTGAGATACCAACCGGACAGGGCGGGATAGCTCAGCAGTTCCTTCAGACCACCCTTCGACTTGGCAGCCGGCTTGACCTCCAGCGAGACGGCATGCGGCGTGGGCGGTGTCCACTGCCACAGCGCCCAATTGAGGAAGCGGTAAGCATGCGACAGCGGCCGTTTCAACTCCAGGCTGACCGGCAGGCAGGTCTGCACACGCCGCCGGCCGTAGTCGTAGGGCGCCTCCAGCCACAGCGGGTGTCCCAACTCCACCAGCGATGCATGCAGCGCCCCGACCGCCAGCGGCTCCGGCAGGTCGGCAGGCCCGTCGGCCGCGCCAGCCGTCGCCTCGACCAGCCCCTCGACCGGGTTGATAGCAAGTCGCAGGGTCAAACTGGGCCTGTCGCCGTCGGCGGGCAGGATGAACACCAGATACTGGCCGCCGCGGCTGTCGGGCGGGGTCGCCAGGCAGCGATAGCCCTCGGCGGGCGGGCGCAGCGGCGGCACTGGGTCGCCGCGCAGCCGCAACTTCTGCACCGAGCGGTCGGCCATCGATCGCAGATCGGGGCGCAGTGTCGGGATCAGCCCTTGCAGCGCGCCAGCCGCTTCGGACGTCGCCAGCGCGCTCAGCGCCTGTAACGACTCCTGGGCAATCAGATGCGTCGGCGACTGGGCGAACATGCGCAGCATCGGCACAGCTTCTGCGGCCTCCAGACGACGGGCAGCGCGCGCCATGGTCAGTTGAACGTCCAGCGGCTGCAGCTCAAGCTGGCGAAAATACTCCACCAGCACCAGCGCGTCGGTCTGCTGATCGGCCAGCACCTCGCGCAGGGAGTGCAGCGCAGCTTCCTCCGGCGCGCCCATGCCCTGGTACATGTCCTCGTCGGGGACAATGTTGAGGTAGCGGTCCAGGATCGTGATGGCTGTCAGCCGCGCCTGGTCGTCCAGCGCGCGGTTGCGGGCTGCGGCGCGCAGCGCGGCCGTCGTCTTTTCGTAGTCCAGCATGGCAGCCAGCATCCCCAGTCCACCGCGCATCTGCGGATCGGTGGTGTTGAGGTGACCAACCAGCGCGGGGATCGCGCGGTCGCCGAACTTGGCAACGATCTCGGCCGCACGCTGGCGGATTTGGGCCGCGCTGGTCGTGTCTGCCAACGATTTGACGGCGGTTTCCAGCGCCAACCGATCCTGAAACGTGGTGATAATCTTGGAAGACGAGTTCGCTCATGGCAGCGCATTATAGCGCGATTGGGCCGCGGAAGCTAACCGCCGGACGCCGTCCCCACCGCGCCGGAGCAGGCCAGATCATTTGCCATCTGCCGTCAGGGATGTTACACTACAGACCACTTAGAACGTTCGATCGCATCCCATTTTGGGCACAAAACAACACGGTGGAGTCGGCTTCATGGCGCAGGTCCTGTACCGCAAGTGGCGCTCGCAAACCTTTGATGAAGTGGTGGGACAGGAGCACGTCACCCAGACGCTGCGCAACGCGCTGCGCGATGGGCGCACGGCGCATGCCTACCTGTTCACGGGTCCGCGCGGCACCGGCAAGACCAGCACGGCCCGCCTGCTGGCCAAAGCTGTCAACTGCCTCGACCCGGACCCCGGCAATCGACCCGACAACACCTGCAACATCTGCCTGTCGATCAGCAACGGCTCGCTGCTGGATCTGATCGAGATCGACGCGGCCTCGAATCGCGGCATTGATGAAATCCGCGACCTGCGCGACCGGGTGCATTTCTCGCCCAGCCAGGCACGCTACAAGGTCTACGTCATCGACGAAGTGCATATGCTGACGCCGGAAGCCTTCAACGCGCTGCTGAAAACGCTGGAAGAGCCGCCGCCGCACGTCATCTTCGTTCTGGCGACCACTGAGCCGCACAAGATTCCCGACACCGTGCTCTCCCGCTGCCAGCGGTTCGACTTTCGCCGCATCCCGCCTTACAAGGTAGCCGGCTGGCTGGCGCACATTCTGGAGGAAGAAGGCCGCTCGGCTGAGCCGGCCGCGCTGGAGATGATCGCACGCAGCACCGAGGGTAGCATGCGTGATGCCATCAGCTTGACGGACCAGTTGCTCTCCTACGGCGACGCAGTCATCACCGAAGCGCAGGTGCGCGCGGTGCGCGGGACGATCTCCAGCGTGGCCATCGCTGCGCTGGTGGATGAGTTGGTGGAAGACAACGCATCGGGCGGGCTGGCGACCATTAACCAGATGGTGGCCGAGGGTATCGACCTGCGCCAGTTGGCGATCCAGTTGGTGGCGCACCTGCGGGCGGTGCTGCTTTGTCAGGTCAATGCACAACAGGCGCGGCGAGTTGCTGACCGACTTGTCGGACGAGCAGCTCGCGGTGGCGCAAACGCAGGCAACTCAGTCCTCGCGCGCTGCCATCACCCAGGCATTAAAGCTGTTCAACCAGGCCTCATTGGACATCCGCACCGCCTCGCAGCCGCAACTCATCATGGAAATGGCCTGGCTGGATGCGCTGCAGCCGGCCGCTTCGCCGGTGGCGGCGCCGGTCGTTTCCGCGCCGGCCCCGGTGGCCACCCCTCCGATCAGGGTCAGCAGCAGCGCGCCGGTCGCCGAACCACGCACTCAGGAATTTGCGCCGGTGGGCGATTCCGGCTCGCCAGCCGCCGGTCAGTCGCTGCCGCGGCCCGCTCAATCCGTGCCCGACAGCCAGGTCGTGGAGGTGCTGCGATCCAACTGGACGACGCTTTTGCAGATCGCGGAAACAACGCGCGGGCCGCAACTGCGCGGCGCGCTGCGCACGCTACGCAACGTGGTAGCCAGCGGCGATGACATCTACCTTGCCTTCGAACGTGACTTCGCCAAGAACGTCGTCGAGAAGACGGCCAATCGCCAGACGGTGGAAGACCTGATCGATCAACTGCTGGGCCGGCGCGTGACGGTTCACTGCCAGGTGGGCGCGCAGGTAACGGGCGTACCGCAGCAGCGGTCTGCGCCGGCTTCCGCCGGCGCGTCCGCCCGCGGAGGAGCCGCACGAGACCGACCTGGAGCAAGACCCGGTGGCGCTGCATGCCCAGCAAACGCTGGGAGCGGTGGCGAGCAAGCTGCCGGGCGGCAAAAAGGAGTAAACATCTATGTCAAAGAAACGAGTCAAAGGACCGACGCAGAAATCCCCCGGCGGCATGGGAGGTATGGGCGGCGGCGGCGGCGGCATGATGCAACAGATCCGCCAGCTACAGGAAGAAATGGCACGCACTCAGGAAGCGCTGGGCGACGAGTCGGTGCAGGTCTCCGTCGGCGGCGGCGTGGTGACCATGGTGATGAGCGGCCACCAGAAGTTGCTGTCGGTTGCGATCCAGCCGGATATCCTCGACCCGGACGACGTTGAGATGCTGCAAGACCTGGTGCTGGCGGCCGTCAACGAGGCCATCGAACGTTCACAGGCGCTGGCATCTGACCGGATGGGCGCGCTGACCGGTGGGCTCAACCTGCCGCCGGGATTGCTGTAACCCATGCTCACCGTCGCGGCGCCTGTCGCCAACGCCATCGATGCATTCTCGCGGCTGCCAGGCATTGGCCCGAAAACGGCCGCCCGGCTGGCCTTCTACCTGCTGCGTGCGCCGGAAGAGGATGTCTACGCGCTGAGCGAGGCGATCCGCGAGCTCAAAGAGCGCACCCTCTTCTGCCAGCAGTGCTTCAACATTGCTGAGAACGACCCGTGCGCGATCTGTGAGAGCCAGGAGCGTGACCGCAGCATTATCTGCGTCGTCGAGGAGCCATCGGACGTGCTGGCCGTCGAACGTACCCGCGAGTTCAAAGGCTTGTACCACGTGTTGCACGGGGCGATCTCGCCTATGGACGGCATCGGCCCGGAGCAGCTCAAGGTAGGCGAGTTGCTGGCACGGCTGAACGTCGAGCCGGTGACCGAGGTATTGATGGCGACGAATCCGAACCTGGAAGGTGAAGCGACCGCGATGTACGTGGCGCGACTGATCGGGCCGCTGGGCATCCGCGTGACGCGGCTTGCCCACGGACTGCCGATCGGCGGCGACCTGGAATACGCGGATGAGGTCACCCTGACCCACGCGCTGTCTGGGCGACAAGTCATGTGATCGTCGATTACGTCAATTTACAACCCGTTTGACACCCCCGCGATTTTATGCTATATTTGCGCCGCCCTTGATCGGCGCTTTTCTTTTCAGCAATCACGAATTACTGACGCTTCCCCCTCCCGTGCCGCAGCAATGCGGTCGCTGGCAATCCATTCTTGTTCGTCAAGTTAGTTTTCAACAACCCTATGCTTGGTCTTTTCGGCAGCTGAAGAACCGTTTGCTGCCGTTATCCCGAACGGAACTCCGTTCAGTTTCTATTCGCAGACAGGAGGAGAACCAACATGCGAAAGACCCATCTAACCCTGGTCACCTTACTTCTTGTGGCCGCCATGCTAGTAACCGCCTGCGGCGCGAGCAACACGCCCGCGGCTGACCAGTCATCGCAGCCTGCACCCGCTGAGCAAGCGCCTGCCGAGCCCGCACCGGCTGAGCCTGCACCGCAGGAACAGGCTGCTGGCAAGTCCACCCTTGACACCGTCAAGGAGCGCGGCAAGCTGGTGTGCGGCGTCAACCAGGCCGTGCCCGGATTCGGCTTCCTGACCCCTGACGGCGAGTTCGAGGGCTTTGACGTGGATGCATGCAAGGCCGTGGCCGCCGCCGTCTTGGGCGACGCCAACGCCGTCGAGTATCGTGCGCTGACCGCTCAGGACCGCTTCCCGGCCCTGGCCAACGGCGAGATCGATCTGCTCAGCCGCAACACCACCTGGACCATGAGCCGAGACACGTCGCTGGGCTTCGACTTCACCGTCGTCACCTTCTACGACGGCCAGGGCATGATGGTGCGCAAGGCTGACAACATCAAGACCCTTCAGGACCTGGAAGGCGCCAGCATCTGCGTCCAGACCGGCACCACCACCGAGCTAAACCTGGCCGACCAGATGGCCGCGGCCGGCGTCACCTACACGCCGGTAGTCTTCCCGGACGCGCCCAGCACTGTCAAGGCGTACGAAGAGGGCCAGTGCGACGCGTTCACCACCGACAAGTCCGGCCTGGTGTCGCAGTTTGCAGTGCTGGCCAACCCTGACGACCACGAGATCATGGATGTCACGCTGTCCAAGGAGCCTCTGGGTCCCGTGGTTCGCCATGGCGACAACCAGTGGAAGGACATCGTGACCTGGACGCTGTACGGCCTGATCGCTGGCGAGGAGTTCGGAATCACCTCAGCAGAACGTGGACGAGTTCATGACCAGCGAGGAGCCGGAGATCAAGCGTCTGCTGGGTGTCGAAGGTGACCTGGGCGTGGGCGCCGGCATCAACAACGACTTCGCCTACCAGGCCATCAAGCAGGTCGGCAACTACGGCGAGATCTACGACCGCCACCTGGCCGTCGAGCCATTCAATCTGGCCCGTGCCCAGAACGGGCTGTACGTCAACGGTGGCTTGATGTACTCGCCGCCCTTCCGCTAAACCGCCCAGTTTCCCACGGAAACGAGTTAAACTCTATGTAAACACAGCCCGACTGCCGCACCTCTCCGCGTGCAGTCGGGCTGTGTTTCTTTATCTCACAGCCATCAGTTCCCGCGGTCTCAGGCCGCCTACAGCACCGGAGGACAATGCCTATGTCAGTCAGCTCGGCTCCGGCACGTTCCGGCAAGACGAGAATCCCCTTTTATCGCGACACACGCGTGCTGGCTGTCCTGATTCAGATCGTCTTTGTAGTTGCCGTCATAACTTTCTTCGTCTGGCTGTTCGGCAACATGTTCGGCAACCTGAACTCGCTGGGAATTAGCGACTTTCAGCAACCGTTCTTCAAAATAGAGACGGTCAACGGCCAGACCAGCTTCTTTCCCTGGTTTCGCTTCCTCTACAGCAGCGCCGGTTTTGACATCCTCGACACCCCGATCAGCTACACGCGCCAGGACACCTACCTGCGCGCGCTGACGGTCGGCATCGTCAACACAATCCGGGTCGGCATCATCGGCATCGTTCTTTCGACCATCCTGGGCGTGCTGACGGGCATTGCCCGCCTGTCGTCCAACTGGCTGCTGAGCAAGATCGCGCTGACCTACATCGAGATCATCCGCAACACGCCACTGTTGGTGCAGCTTTTCTTCTGGTATTTTGCCGGCCTGCTGGCATTGCCACGGCTGCGAACCGGCGGACGAGGTCACAGCCCTCATCCTGCCCGGCCCGATCTACATGACCAACCGCGGCATCGCCATGCCGTGGATACGCGGCACGCCCTCGACAGGGCAATGGGCGATGTTTGTGATCGCCGGTATCGTGCTGGCCTGGCTGGTATCCCGTCTCATCAAACGGCAGGAGGAAAAGCGCCAGCAGCCGCTGCGGCGCACCACCTGGACCTTCGTGACCTTCTTTGCGGTGGCAGCTATCGGTTGGGCTCGTGCTGCCGATTCAACCGTTGCGCATCGAGCAGCCCGCCATCGCGGACAGCGGCTTCGGTTTCATTGGCGGCATGACGGTCATGCCACAACTCACGGCGTTGATCTTTGGCCTTGTCCTCTACACAGGAGCGTTCATCGCCGAGATCGTGCGGGCCGGCATCCAGGCAGTGCCCAAGGGGCAGACGGAAGCCGCACGCGCGCTGGGCCTGCGCAGCGGGCAGATGATGCGGCTGATCACCCTGCCGCAAGCGATGCGCATCATCATCCCGCCCATGACCAGCCAGTATCTGAACCTGGTGAAGAACTCATCGCTGGCCACCGCGGTCGCCTATCCTGAGCTGTTCCAGATCTCAGGTACTGTCCTCAATCAGACAGGCCGGGCCGTTCAGATCATCATCATCGTCATGTTGTCGTACCTGACCTTCAGCCTCGTCATCTCGGCCTTCCTGAACTGGTACAACAAGCGCGTGCAACTGGTGGAGCGATAACCGATGACTACAACAGCTTCCACCATGCCGAGACGCGACGCCAGACCGCCGTTCGATTTCACCTACTGGCTACAGTCCAACATCCTTTCCGCCGGCAAGATCATCACACTGCTGGTACTGATCGCTTTGAACGTCTGGGTCATCAACACCGGCCTGCGCGCCAATCCGCTGATGACGACGATCGTCGTCGTTTTCTGGAGCATCTTCGGTGCGCTGATCGCCTGGAACATGGTCAGGCACAATCTCGTCCACGGGATGTTGCGAGGGGTCAAGATCCGCCTCTACACGTCACTGCACGGGGCGCTGATCAGCCTGTTTTTGCTGGTCGTGCTGGGATTGGTGCTTTACGCCTTCGTGCGCTACGTGACCTTTTGGCCGCGCTGGGAGGCGATTGTCGTCAACTTCCGGCTGCTGATGTTCGGCCGTTACCCGCGCGCGCTGGTCTGGCGACCGGTAGTGGCAGCGCTCTTTGTGGTGGTGCTGGGCATCGTCAGCCTGATGACCTGGGGACCTGTCTCTCGCCGCCTGTTCCGCTATCGCAAGGTGGTGACGATTCTCTGGCTGATCTCGCCGGTCATCCTGGGGATCATCCTGTTTGGCATCGGCCCAACGTTCGATTCGCCCAATGCCGGCCCGCTGGGCACAGTCAACACCCGGCTTTGGGGCGGGCTGATGCTGACGCTAATCATCTCGGTGGTCGCTATCATCGTGTCGTTCCCATTGGGCGTCATGCTGGCGCTAGGCCGGCAGAGCAAATATCCGGTTATCCGCTATTTCTGCATCGGTTACATCGAACTGATCCGCGGCGTGCCGCTGATCACGGTGCTGTTCATGGCCGAGTTCATGCTGCCGCTATTCCTGCCCGGCGGGATGAACGTGGATAGCCTGATTCGCGTGACCGTGGGCTTCATCCTCTTCAGCGCCGCCTATCTGGCTGAGAACGTGCGCGGCGGCCTGCAGTCTGTGCCGCGCGGGCAGTACGAAGCAGCCTACGCCGTCGGTCTCAGCGGCTACCAGACGACGCGACGAATCATCCTGCCGCAGGCACTGCGGGCCGTCATCCCTGCCATCGTGGGCCAGTTTATCGGCCTGTTCAAGGATACGTCGCTGGTGGCAATCATCGGCGTGTTCGACCTGTTGAGCATCGGGCGCGCCGTCCTGGGCCAGCAGGAGTATCGAGCGTTTCAGGCCGAGATCTACCTTTTCATCGGCTTGGTCTATTTCGTCATTGCCTCAGGCATGTCCTACGCCAGCCGGCGGCTGGAGACGCGCCTCGGCGTGGGACAGCGCTAGCGCGCATGGAGTAGCAACTATGACAATCAAAGAAGGCGCCAAGGATATGATCGTCTGCCGCGATGTGCAGAAGTGGTTCGATGAGTTCCACGTCCTGCGCGGCATCACGACAACCGTCCGCGAGGGCGAGGTGGTGGTCATCATCGGTCCGTCAGGTTCCGGCAAGTCCACCTTCATCCGCTGCCTCAACCGGCTGGAGGAGCACCAGGAAGGCGACATCATCGTGGACGGCATCGAGCTGAGTCACGACATCCGCAACATCGAGGCCGTCCGCCGCGAGGTGGGCATGGTCTTTCAACAGTTTAACCTCTTCCCCCATCTGACAGTCCTGGAGAACATCACGCTCGCGCCGACCAATGTGCGCCGCTGGCCCAAAGACAAGGCTACCGAAGTGGCGACTCAATTGCTGGAGCGGGTCAAGATACCGGAGCAGGCCCACAAGTATCCCGGCCAGCTCTCCGGCGGTCAGCAGCAGCGGGTCGCCATCGCGCGCGCGCTGGCCATGCAACCCAAGATCATGCTCTTCGACGAGCCAACCTCCGCGCTGGATCCGGAAATGATCAAGGAGGTGCTGGACGTGATGCGTGACCTGGCGCTGTCGGGCATGACGATCATCGCTGTCACCCACGAGATGGGGTTCGCGCGCGAGGTGGCCGACCGAGTGATGATCTTCGACCAGGGGCTGGTGGTAGAAGAAGCGCCGCCCAACCAGCTTTTCAACAACCCGCAGGAAGAACGCACCAAGCTTTTCCTCTCGCAGATCCTGGCCCACTAGCAGCCATTCGTAGTAGCGACTTCAGTCGCCTCCGGAGGCGACTGAAGTCGCTACTACGAACTTCCCCAGATTCATGGACCCCGACAACCCGATCGTGAAGCTCTGCGCGCAAGGGATGCAGGCCGAATTCGACGACAAGCCAAACCAGGCGCGCATCCTGTTTGCGCAAGCCTGGGACGCCGCGCAGGATGACTACGAAGCCAGCATCGCCGCGCATTTCCTGGCGCGCCATCAGGATACCCCCCAAGAAACGCTGCACTGGAATCAGGAGAGCCTCGCCCGCGCCGACGCCGTAACCGACGACCGGGTGGCCGCCTTCTATCCGTCGCTTTATCTTAACCTGGGACATTCCTACGAGGTGCTGGGTGATCTGGCAGAAGCCGCCAGGTGGTATGATCGGGCGGCTTCGAAGAGCAAGGTTCTCCAGGACGACCGCTACGGCAACATCGTACAAGGGGGCATCGCAGCCGGGAAAGCCCGCCTTGCAGCCGCAGCCGCCGAAGGGTTGCCGTGAATGGACACTTGCGCCTGCGCGCAGTGCAGGTGTTCACGGCCTGACGAACCAAAGCAGGCTGAAGCAAGCTGCCCGGAAACAGACCTCCGCAGCCTGCATTGAGCAGGCTTTTTCGTGCCAGACGCCGGGGTCATCCGGGGAGCATCGCACACCGCTGAACCGTCATTACTCTGCCACAGGCTCGGCGGCAGTCTCTTCCTCAGGTGTCGAGTCCGAATCTGGCTCGACAACCTCTTCCTCCGGCGGCGGTGGGCTGCCGGCCATCTTGTAAGCCTGCGCCAATCGCTGGAATGGCACCTTGTTGGTCTTGCGGCAGTTCGGACAACTGACCGGCGCGGACTTGGGGCGCTTGCCCTCCGCAGCCTGCATGATCATCGCCAACTCACCGTCGCCGACATTGATAGGGGATCGACAATACGTACAACTGATGTTAAGCATCGCAAACAGGTTCCTTTCCTTGGAACAAACGTTGATTCCAGTATAAGCTGGAACAGGCATGTCCGCAAACCCATCGCTGCTGTCACCATCCTGAATTTGTCAGTTCGCTTGACAACCGTTGCCCGGTTGCTATAATAGCCGCTACAACATCGACTGTCGCGGCTGGCAGGAGGCCGCGCCTGGGAGCTACAACGTAACCGTGATCTGTTCCAACTGCCAGACCGACAACCGCGCCTCGGCTCGATTCTGCAAGCGATGCGGATTCTGGCTGCTGCCTGAGTGCCCCTTCTGCACCACACCGCTGCCGGAAGCCGCCCTCTTCTGCGACCACTGTGGCCGCCCGATCAACGCGTTCGCCGTCGCGCCATCCTTACCGCTAGTCCCCAGCCCAGCCCCCAGCCCCCAGTCCCCGCTCAATCAATACATGCCGCCCAATCTCCTCGCCAAGCTGGAGCAATCCCGCCGCGCCGGCGTCATGGAAGGCGAACGCCGCGTTGTGACCATGCTTTTTTGCGACATCACAGGCAGCACGGAAGCGGCGCAACACTTGGACCCGGAAACCTGGACCGAACTGATCAACGCCGCGTTCGAGCAGATGATCCGGCCCGTCTACGACTACGAGGGGACGGTGGCGCGGCTGATGGGGGATGGCATTCTGGCCTTCTTTGGCGCACCGCTGGCACATGAAGACGATCCGCGGCGCGCAGTGCTGGCCGGACTCGACATCCTCGCAGGCTTTCAAAGCTTTGGCGAGCAGACCCTGGCGCAACACGGGACACACATCACGCCGCGCATCGGCATCAACACTGGGCTGGTAGTCGTCGGAGCCGTTGGTTCCGACCTACGCATGGAGTACACCGCCATGGGCGACGCCATCAACCTGGCGGCGCGTATGGAGCAGACCGCCCAGCCAGGCACCATCCAGATCGCTGAGGAGACCTACCGCCTGGTCGCCCCGCTGTTCGACATGGAACCGCTGGGCGACATCGAGGTCAAGGGACGCTCTGAACCGGTGCGCGCCTGGCGCGTGCTGGGCAGCAAGCTGCAGCCGGGCCGGCTGCGCGGCTTCGACGGGCTGAGCGCGCCTGTTGTGGGACGCCGAGCGCGAGCTCGGTCTGCTGGCGCAGGCCGTGGCAGACCTGCGCGCCGGCCGCGGCCAGGTGGTGACGCTGATCGGCGAAGCCGGCCTGGGCAAGAGCCGGCTGGTAGCAGAAGTCAGGGCGATGTGGGAAGCGCAGGCGGAGACCCTTGGGGTTATCGAAGACCCCAGGGGTCTGGAGACTGCGTGGCCGCGCTGGTGTGAAAGCCAGGGCATCTCCTACGACACCAACCATCCCTACGTGCAGTTTCAGCAGCAGTTGCGCTGCCTGAGCGGCACAGCAGAGCACGACGTGTTGAGTGACCAGCAGGCGCTGGAGCACCTTGTCAGCCGGCTGTCGCCCGACCAGGCGCCCGCCGCGCGCCCGGCCATTGGCCGGATGCTGGCGCTCTCGACAGGTGGCGACGACGCGTCGCCGGTAGGCGGTGAGGCATTCAAAAGCGAGCTTTACCAGGCCGTACGTCACACCTGGCAGGCGTGGGGTGCCAACGGCCCGGCATTCTGCGTCTTCGACGACCTGCACTGGGCGGACGCGGCTTCGGTAGATCTGCTGCTACACTTGTTGCCGCTGGCCGAGACTCTGCCGCTGCTCTTCCTGTGCGTGTTTCGCCCTGACCGCAACGCGCCCGGCTGGCAGGTCAAGACCTTCGCCGAAGCAAACCTGCCGCATCGCTACAGCGAGATCGCCTTGCAGCCGCTGGATGCGTCGCAAAGTGACGCACTCGTACAAAGCCTGCTCGGGACGACGTTGGGACGCGTCGATTCGGCTGCATCGTCGCTGCCAGAAACACTGCGCAAGGTCATCATCGACAAGGCCGACGGCAACCCCTTTTTCGTCGAAGAACTGGTGCGCAGCCTGGTGGATGGCCAGGTGCTGGTGCGGACAGACGACGGCGGCTGGCAGGTGGCAGCAGCGGTCGACCTGGACCGGCTGACAGTACCTGATAATCTTCAGTCGCTGCTGACGGCACGCATCGACCGCCTGGAGGAGGAGGTCCGCCAGACGTTGCAGTTAGCGGCAGTGATCGGTCGCCGCTTCTTCCACCGCGTTCTGGCCATGGTGGCTGGGGCTGCTGAGCAACTGGACCATCAAGTGCTGGCTCTCCAGCGCGCCGAGCTGATTCTGGAGGCGGCCCGCCAGCCGGAGCTTGAATACGTCTTCCGCCACTCGCTGACGCAGGAAGCGGCCTACAATACGATCCTGCTGCGCCGCCGCAGCGAGTTCCACCGGCGCGTCGGCGGGGCCATCGAAACACTCTTTAGCGACCGGCTGGAGGAGTTCTACCCGGTGCTGGCGCACCACTTTCACCGCGCCGGCGATCCGCGCGCGCTGCGCTATCACACCGCCGCCGGTGACGCAGCCTTCAGTCTCTTCGCGATCGCCGAAGCGCTGACCCATTACAGCCACGCTCTGGAGCTTGCCGCGTCCGCAACCGACCCGCAGCCTGACCAGTTGCAGCACCTTTACCTGCGCTGTGGCCGCTGCCAGGAGCTGCAAAACGATTATGGTGCTGCGCAGGAAACCTACCAGGCGATGCAGGAAGCGGCGCAAATGCTGGACGATCAAGCCATGGGTCTGACGGCGTTACAGGCGCGTGCCACCGCGACCATCGTTCCGTCGTTGGCGCAGGACACGGTCGCGGGTGGACAGTTGCTGGAAGAGGCGATCGAGCTTGCCCGAACGCTGGGAGATGAAGCAACTGAAGCGCGCGCACTGTGGAACACGCTGATCCTGAACCTCTATTCCGGCACTGCGGGGAAGGGAATTCCGGCCGGCGAGCGGGCCGAGGCGCTGGCGCGCAAGCTGGGGTTGCGTGAACTGCTGGCGCACATCGATCAGGACCTGGGTCTGACCTACATGGGCGCCGGTCGCATGGCCGAGGCGCGTCAGTCGCTGGCCGAGGCCGAGCACCTGTGGCGCGAGCTGGGCAACCTGCCAATGCTGGCAGAAAACCGCGCCAACACGACCCTGGACCGGGTGCTGACTGCCAGATTCGACGAAGCCATTGATCTGGCGCAGGAATTGCTTCAGATCTCTGAGCAGATCGACAACCGCTGGGGGCAGGTCAACAGCCGGGTGTTTGTCCCGATGGCGTATTTGGCGCGGGGCGATTTCGACGCGGCCTGGCACGTCTCGATTGAGGGCATGACCCTCGGCGACGCGGTGGGCCATCCGGCGTACGCCCTCAGCCGCGTGTGGCAATCGTTGTTGCTGGCAGCGGTCGGCGAAGATCAACGCGCGCTGGCAATCGCGCGCGAGGCGGATGTCAAGGCCGTGCACTTCCCACCCTTTCGACCCATGACCCTTGCCAATCTGGCTCGCTGCCTGCTGCGTCTGGGCCTGATCGAAGAAGCAACAGCCGTCAGAAACAACTCTGCCAGCCACATCGGGTCGCAAACGCTGCTCGTCTTCGAGATCACCAACGTCTTTCTGGAGAGTGAGCTGGCGTTTGCCGGGGGCAGATTGGATGAGGCGCTGGCGGTGATCGATGAACTGCTTGCCTGGCTCGCAAGAATCGAGGTGACCTATTACCAGCCGGAGGCGCACTGGCTACGGTCGAAAGTGCTGCGATCACAGGGGAGAGACGAGTATGCGATTGCAGCCCTGGCAGCGGGCATTGAGATTGCCCAATCAACCGGCGCGCGCCAACCGGCGTGGCTGATGCTGAGCGACCTGGCTGCATTGCAGGCCAACCGCGGCCGCATGGCAGAGGCGCAGCAATTGCGCAATCAGGCGAGCGAGATGTTCGCATTCATCCTCAGCCACACTACAACGCCCGACCTGCGGGCCAGCCTGCTGAGCAAGGCTGAAACGATGTCGCATTGAACAACAAATGAACACGAAATGGTCTGGCGCCTGAACATCACACCGGACTATACTGCTGTCATGGATCGGAACGGTCGTTCGTACCCGGTCAGGTGGCGGTCACTTTTGCCACCGCCGACGCGACATTTCAACAACAGCCGAGGTGGCTGTCACCTTTGTGCGCTGAAGTGACTAACATCGAAAAGGAGTCGTTACAAATGAGTGCAATCTCAACCCATCGTACCGCGTTCAAGTGGGCCACCGAAGTGCTGGAGATGACGATGGCCGACGCCAGCACTGAGCTGGCTGGCTGGATACCGCCGGGGGTCGCGCATCCCATCGGCGCCACCTACGCCCACGCTGTCTGTGGCACGGACGCGATCGTACACAGCATGTTGCAAGCCAGCAGGCCGCTCTACGCGGGCGACTGGGCGGGCAAGACAGGCATCTCCGAGCCGCGCATGAATCAGACGCTGGAGTGGGCTCGCACAGTGACGGTCGATCTTGCCGCCGCCCGACTATACGCCCAGGCGGTCTACACGTCGGTGGACAGCTTCATCGGGTCGCTGGCGGAGGCAGACATGGAGCGGGAGCTTGATTTGAGCAGCGTTGGCATGGGGCAACGCAGCCTCGACTGGTGCCTCAGCGCGCTGGTCACCGGCCATATCCACAACATGGCCGGTGAGATCTCGGCGCTGAAGGGCGTTCAGGGCGCCAAAGGCTACCCGTTCTAGGCGACCGCCCCGCGTCGAGAGTCTTGCTGTTAGCGCCGCAACACAACCCGGAGAAACCATCATGTCCAACACAGCGCTGTTTTTCATCTGCCCCACCTGTTTCACCGCCAGCAAGGAAGACTGCTTCTGTCACGGACATCAGATGATCGAATGTCCACAACTGGACGCTGCCGACTACCGGCGCAAACCGCCGTTCGATGCCAGCGGGCGTCTGCGCTCACGTGCCCCGATCTGGTTTCTCCAGGCAGTGCAGCCGGGTCGCTTCGACCGGGCTTACTGACCAATCCCCTGGACCTTGTTCTCTCCCTAACTTCCCATGGGTGTCACGTGCCGCGGGTCGATGGCGTACACGACCCGCGGCGCCTGCATCAGACTCTCCACCATGGCGTCGAGGCGCTCGGCGGGCACGTAGCGGGCCGCGATGCGGCGGGTCAGCGGGCGCGCCGCTTCTCCTTCTGCTACCAGCCGCGCCGTTCCCGTGGCTGTCAGGCCGCGGTAGGGCCGCTGGTCGCTGTCGATGGCGAAACCAACCCGCGGGTTGTGCTGCATGTTGCGCGCCTTGACTCGATCAGCCGCGGTGGTGACAAGAAACGCGCCGGCCTCGTAGACATACCACACCGGGGTGACGTGGGGAAAGCCGTCGCGGCCCAGCGTGCCCAGCCGCATCAGCAGGCCGGGCTGGTCGAGAAACGCCTCGGTCTCGGCGTCGATCAGCGGGCTGCGGGCATCGCTTTGCATAGCGTCCTCCTGCGGGTCGGCCTGTTCGACCGCCAGATACTGGGCCAGATCGGCCGGCAAGTCAACGTCCAGCCCCAGCCGCGGCGACCGCTGGATATGATAGGCGAGGCCGAGACGCTGCGCTTGCCGGCAGTGAAGGCGGAAACTGTCCGGCCCGAACTCGAAGCTTAGCGCGGCCGGTGGACGAACCAGCAGGGCGTTGGTGCCTGTCTCGTGGCCGTCGGGTGCAATCACCAGCGCCCGCGCCGCGTAAAGCTGCTGGCTGGCCTGCCACAGCGCCTTGACGTCAGCCAGCGTCACCAGCGGCAGATCGGCCGGCAGGATCAGCAGCGCGCTGGCATTCTGCCGGGACGCCCAGCGGGCGGCCTGCTGCAAGGCCGCGTTGAGCGATGCTTCGGGGCTGCCAGCAAGCTGCTCCGCTATCGCCACTTCGACGATGGTAGCCAGCCCCAGATCGCGGGCCGCCGCCAGCGCGCCGGGGTCAGAGGAAATCACTGCGCCGCGCGCGCCCAGCCTTTCCTGCGCCTCTTGCACCACTGTCAGCACATGGCGCAACAGCGACCATGCCAGCGCCAGCCGCTCCTCGTCCGCCAGCACCGGCGCCAGCCGGCTCTTCGCTTCAGCCAACCGTTTGACGGGGACGACGATGTGCAGGGTCACGACTGTGTCAGCGAGGCGGCAAAGCGCAACACGTCCTGCGCCAACCTTATCTTGCGGGCATGGTTGATCATGATGGTGTCGGTGACCAGCGGCGCGACGCCCAGTGCGGCCACGGCGAGTTCGCTGCCTGCATCGGTCTGATCCAGCACGAAGCCGTCCAGCCGTATCTGTCCGGCCAGATGGCGTGCGACGGCGACTGGCGACACCTCCATGCCCAGCTCGGCCATGATCTTGGCGGCCGGTCCCTTCAACGCCAGCCCGCCGACGATGGGCGAGACGGCGATCACCGGCGCATGGAGGCTTCGCAGCTTTTCAGCCATGCCGGGCAGATGCAGGATCGGGTCCAAACTCAGGTAAGGGTTGCTGGGGCAGAGGATCACCGCGGCGGCGTTGTCCAGCGCGTCCATGACTTGCGGCGACGGCCGCGCCGCGTCAATTCCCGCGAACTCCAATCGGATCAGCCGCGGCTCACAACGGCGGCGTACGAAGTAGTCCTGAAACGCCAGGACGCCCTCGTCGCTGTGGATCATTGTGCGCACCGGTTGATCGGACATCGGCAGGATTTCGGCGGCAATACCCACACTTGTTTTTAGCCTAAACATGACCTCGGTCAAACTTGCACCAGATTTAAGGTCCAACGTGCGCACCAGATGCGTACCGAGGTCGCGGTCGCCCAGCCGGAACCAGCTTTCGCCGCCGTAGCGCGCCACCTGATCCAGCGCGCGGTAGCTCTCGTCAACCAGCCCCCAGCCCTGCTCCAGGTTGTTGATCCCGGCCAGGTTGTACATAACCGTGTCCAGGTCAGGGCAGATGGTCAGTCCCCAGTGCTCGAAATCGTCGCCGATGTTGACAACCACGGTGAGACGGTCGCCGAGGAGTTGATACAACCCGTAGGCCAGCTTCGCTCCGCCGACCCCGCCCGCCAGCGCGACGACCGATCCGTCAATGGGTGGTGAAAAGTTAGTGGTCAAGGTGGGTATGGATGTTACAGATCGACCCGGCAGCCGAGTCCCGGCACGTCGCTGGCGATCAGCCAGCCCTCTTCGAAGCGAAAGCCGGCGGTCGTCGGGTCGTCCACCAGGTCGAAGTGGCCGTCCAGATCGCCATACTGCACATTGGGGCTGCTCAGCGCAAAGGCCAGCCCGGCCGCGATCAGCAGCGCCGGCTCGTTGAGGCAGCCGACCATCGTCGTCAGCCGGCCAGCACGGGCTATAGCGTCGATCTGGCGGGCCTGCAACACACCGCCGCAGGTCGTCAGCTTGATGCTGATGCCACCAGCCGCCCGCTGTGAAACGATCTCCAGCGCCGACTCCGGCCCCAGCACGCTCTGGCTGGCCAGGATTGGCACGCGGCTGAGCACGGAAACCTGGCGCAGAGCATCCAAGTCGCGCGCCGGCGTCGGCTGTTCCAGCATCTCAATCTTTTCGCGCAACGCGCGCGCGACGTCCAGCGCCTGGCGAACGCTGTAGCCCTGGTCGGCATCCAGGCGGATCGTCAGCTCCGGCAGCGCGTCGCAGACAGCCGCGACCCGGCGCACGTCTTCTTCAGGATCCTGCCCGCCCTTGATCTTGAGAATGCGAAACCCCTGCTTTGCACGCATCCGCGCCAGTTCCACGGTTTCAGACACCGTGCCCAGCCCGACAGCCACCGAGGTGCGGATGCGATAGCGATAGCCACCCAGCAGCCGGTGCAACGGCAGGCCGGCTGCCAATCCCAGCAGGTCGTGGAAGGCGATGTCGAACGCGCACTGCGCCGACGGTGTGCCGGCCGTCAGCTTGGCCAGCTCAGCCAGTGCATACTCGGTGTTCAGCGGATTCAGGTCACGCGCGCGGTCGGCGCAGCGGCGGCAAGCGCGGGTCACGCTTTCCATCGTCTCGCCTGTCAACGCGGGGTCAAACGCAGCGCAGCCCCAGGCACAGCGGCCATCTTGCAGGTCGATTTTGACGAACACGATGCACGCCCGCTCGATCGTCTCCTCGTATAGCACGCGATAGGGCACGCTGAGGGTCAGCTCGACCGGGATGACTTCGACGTTGGTGATTAGCATGGCGTTCCTCCGTTTTGGGGAAGAGGCAGATCGCTCAGCGACCGTCACTGACCAGACGCCCGACAGGCGGCACCCGCTGGAAGACCGACTCGCTGTGTGGCGCCTTGCGCAATGAACGCGTCAGATCCA
Source organism: uncultured Chloroflexia bacterium (assembly GCA_963707275.1). Classification (GTDB taxonomy): domain Bacteria; phylum Chloroflexota; class Anaerolineae; order JAAEKA01; family JAAEKA01; genus JACKBK01. The sequence continues at coordinate 94,814 of CAVPPH010000005.1, read as the reverse complement.
GCCCGGAATAGTGCAGGTCGCGGTGCATGCCGCCGCGCCAGTTGGGCGCATCGGTGACATCGTAGACGATGCCGTTGTAGGCAATGTAAGCCCGGCGACCGCGCTCGCCGTTGTACTGGCGCAGTTCCATCTCGCTGAACTCACGGTCGGGCACAATCTGGACGACCGGAGCGGCCAGTGGCTCTTCTGGCGGATCAAAGTAACTCATGGCTGGTCCAGCCATGCGTGCAGTTGCGCAGTGTGTTCGCTATCGTGCGAGATGACTTCCTCCATCATGTCCGCGGCGCTGACGGTCGCGCCGGCCGTGACGTGCAGGTCAAACAGTTCTTCGGGTGTCGCCCAGCCCAGGTTCCACAGCAGTTCCTCGCGAATCAGCGCCAGATTGCGAATCGTCTCTTCCCAGGTCCAGTCGCGCTTGCGCAGGTGCTCCTTGCGGTTCCAGGCGTTCACGTCGTCCGCGTCGCTGAGCCAGTCGATCTTATGCTCCTCGCGGTTGATCAGCATCTGTGCCAGGGTGAGCAGCCGGTCCTCCCAACTGGCAATGTGGCCGACGATATCGCGCACCGACCAGCCCTCAGCCAGCACAGGAACCAGCCGCTGCTCAGCCGGCAGGTCGCGCACGACGCGCAGCAGGCCATTGCGCGCCTCGCCCAGGCGTTCAACCAGGGCTTGCTTGTTCTCTTCTGTGGGCAACGTCTGTAGGTCGGGCATTGGCAGGTTTTCGTTCAGGCTGGCCCAGCCAGCGGCACACCCAATTCGATCAGGCGGCGGCGCAGCAGGTCTTCACTGGTCGGGTCGAACGACGTGTCGAGCTGCTCAGCCAGCGCGTCGCGCAGACGCGTGTAGGAAGCAACCAGTGCAGCCACAGCGACCAAGAGGCTCTCGCGCTCGGGCTGTACAACCGTGGCTTCCCAGCCGGCCAGCCAATCAGGCGACACGCGCGCCTCAATGCGCCGATAGCCAGTCGGACGCAGACCAGCGAGGGAAGCTGCCAGACTGGCCAGCGCCTCTTTGCGCAGGTACTCCACCACGGCACGGGCACGCCACAGTTCGCCGCGCACGGCTTTGGTCGCTGCGTCCGTGCAGCGAATCCAGAACATGGCATCCAGCGCCGCCAAATCCGCGGGATCAGGGACAAAGCGCTCCGGCAACCGCTCCGCACGTTCAACGGCCTGCGCCAGCTCGCCGGTTACGTCCTTGAACACCCGATGGCTGCGCCGTTCCACATACACGCTGATCTGTCCCGGCAGCATGAAGTCCAGATCCAGCTTCACGTGGCTGTCGTAATAGGCATAGAACTGGGTCGGTTCGTCGCGGCCGCCGCGGAAGTTGTACAGCAACCGCCCAAAGCTGCCAGCGGTCGCCGGCGCCTCAGCCAGCAACTCAGCATGATGGGCCGGGTCCGTCACGACGTTGAGATCGATGTCCGAAAACGCATCGCCTTCACCCTGCGCCAGCGAGCCGTACAACATCAAACCCAGCACGCGCTCATCCGCTGCATAACAGTCCAGCACACGCTCCAGCAGGTCACGCTGCGCAGGCAAATGCGCCAGGAAATCCAGGTCCATCACCGTCTCCGGCTACGCAGATACGCCTCCGCCACGCCGGCCAGAATCGCCACACCCAGCGGCATCACCCGCTCGTCGATGTCGAAGCGCGGGCTGTGGTGCGGCTCGGCCGGCAGTCCGTCGCGATCCGGCATCGCGCCCAGTACGAAGAAACAGCCCGGCACGCGGTTCAGGATCTCCGCCATATCCTCGGCCACCGTCAACATCGGCCCGTCGGCCACCGCCTCGTCGCCCAGAATCTCTGCCGCCACCCGTCGAACCTGCTCGGCCGCGTCCGGATCATTGACCAACGGCGGCGCGTGAAAGGTTATCTCCAGTGTGTAGCTCGCGCCGAATGCCGCGCAAACTCCGCCCAACACCGTGTGCATCCGCTGGATGATCTGCTCACGGACATCCTGATCGAAGGTGCGCAACGTGCCGCTCATGGTCACCCGCTCGGAAATCACGTTGAAGGCGCTGCCGCCCGCGATCTGGCCGATAGTCAGCACGGCCGGCTCCAGTGGGTTGATGCTGCGGCTGACGACGGTCTGTAGCTGGGCAATCGCGTGCGCGGCGACCACGATAGCATCGACGCCCTGGTGTGGCAGCGCACCGTGCGCGCCGCGCCCAACGATTTCCAGATCAAACTTGTCCGCCGACGCCCACAGCGGGCCACCCTTGACAACCGCCTGCCCGACCGGGCTCATGCTCCAGACATGCAGGCCAAAGGCGGCATCAGGTGCAGGATTTTCCAGGACGCCATCGGCGATCATCGCGCGTGCGCCGGCGGCAATCTCCTCCGCTGGCTGAAACACGAACTTGACCCGGCCGGGCAGGGTGTCCTGTCGGCCGGCCAGCAGCGTTGCCACGCCCAGCCCGATGGCGGTGTGCGCATCGTGTCCGCAGGCGTGCATTTGTCCGTCGGTCTGCGACGCAAACGACAGGCTGGTCTCCTCGTAGATCGGCAGCGCGTCCATGTCGAAGCGCAGCAACACCGTCGGTCCCGGCCGCGCGCCCTCCAGAATACCAACCACGCCCGTCTGACCGACGCCGGTCTGCACCTCCAGACCAAGCTGCGCCAGCGAACCGGCTACCAGACCCGCGGTGCGGTGCTCCTGAAACGCCAGCTCAGGATGGCGGTGCAGATCGCGCCGCCACGCAACAAGTTGGTCCATCATCTCCTGAGCCGCGCGCAACACGACCGGGTCAGTCAGGGGTGTCATGAAGCTGCCTGGCTCGCCTTCTGCCTGTCCATCAACGCCAGGTTGCGACGCGCGTTGTAGTAGCCGCGGATGACGAACTCCGGCCAGCGGCTACGGTCGGCAAATTGCTCGTAGAATTTGATCCCCTTGATATCCCGGTAGGCCACGGGATGCAGCATCAGACAACGGTCCTCGATCAGCCTGAGATTCATGCGTGCCAGCTCCAAGTGCTGGCCATGCCGCGGTTGCGGGCTGACGCGGATCGGGCTGAAAGTCAGGCGATCCCAGCCGCTCAGGTCCTCGCCCTCGAAGTTCTCCGGGTAGAAGCAGTTGACGCCGATGAAGAAGTCAATCTCAGGGTGCAAATCCACCAGCGGCTCGGCGGGGAAGATGTTGATGACCCCGCCATCGCCGTACAACGTGCCGTCCATTTCCAGCGGGCGGGCATAGATCGGCAGCGAGACAGCGGCGCGCACCAATCGCGCCAGCCGGATGTCGGGCGTCGAGCGGGTGCCCATGTTGACGATGGCGTTGTGGTCCACATCCCAGATGTTGGCGTAGAAGGGGATTGGCAGATCGCCCAGCAATACCCCGCCCAGCCGTTCGTGGTAGAGTTGCTCGACGATTTCCATGTCCAGCACGCCGGTGAAGCCCTTGCCCAGATGCAGAGGTATCTTGAGCAGCTCACTCCAGCGGGCGTCGATGTAATCCTTGCTGCGCCAGTCGAAGACGAAGTCGATAGCTTCCTCGGCCGACAAGCCAGCGGCGATCGGCGCCAGGAACAGCACCGAGCCGGAGCAGGCAGAGATGGCGCTGATCTCGAGACCGGCCTCCTCACAGGCGCGAATGACGCCCAAAGTCGAGATCATTGCGCCGCTGCCGCCCGTGGCGACGATGCCCACCTTCTTGCCAGCCAGCGACCCGACCTTGAACGGGCGCTTCGGCGGCAGCAGTTTCTCCAGCGGCGGCTGCCACTCACCGCGCCAGGGCAGCGGCAAGAGCGTCTGCTGCATCGTCCGCAGAAAAGACATGTCCTCGAGAAGATCGCTGCCGAAATCCATAACGTTGGAAATCCAGTGAAAATATTCTTTGACCTGAAACGGTCCCGCCAGCTTGCTTAACATGATCATAGCCTCGCTTTATCCGCCGTAGGACCAGCCAGTGGCGGTCAGACTCATGGAAGGCACGTCTGGTTGGCGCACGTCGCCCGCCAGTACATCGGCGATAAACAGCCCGTGATCGCCGCCCTCGTTGGCCTCTTCGACGACGCGGCACTCCAGCCAGGCCACCGCATCCAGCAGCAGCGGCGCGCCGGTGGACTCGCCCGCTTCGAAGGCGTAGTCCCGGAAGGCGCCGCCGGCGGGCTCAACGTACCTGAAGAAGGCGCTGGCCAGCCCTTTGTCGCCCTCCCCGACCACGTTCAGCGCGAACTCGCCAGCCGCGCGCAGGGCGACGTAGATGTGGCTGTCGCGCCGCACGGCCACCGCAACCCGCCGTGGCTGCATGCTCACCTGTGTCACCCAAGTCACTGACGCCGCGCGCGCCTGCTCATCGGCGCCACAGGTCAGGACATACAGGCCGTACTGAAACATGCGAATTGCCTGGCGAATGCGTGCCGTGTTCTCGGTTTCGTGCATAGGTCGGGTCGTCCGGGGTTATGGTGATATCGACTGCTGAGAACTGCGGATCGGTAATCGGTAAAGAGTGAAGAGTAGCTGACCACTTGCCACCTGAGAACCTCAAATTGGGAGGATGCCGCAGATTAGGACACTACCTGCCACTTGCAACTCACCTCACCATAACGGCCTGGCGTCGTCGCCATCCAGCGCAGCGAGAATCTCCGCGCGCTGGTCAGGCAAATGGTCGGCCGCGGCCCGGATCATGCCCCAGCAGCCAGCCAGCATCTGGTCGCCGTAGGGCACAGCAAAATAGATCGGCAGCGTGCTACGGGCCAGCATGGCGCGCCGCGGGCCGGTGACGGCGACGAACTGCGGCGGGACCGGCGTCCGGTCCAGCACCAGCGCGCCGTGGCCATGCTCGGCGAAGACCTCCTGGTGCGTGATCTCGCCGCTGGCGAGCTGGCGCAGCCAGGCTTCCAGCTCGGCCGCGGTCAGCAGGCCGGTGTGATGCTCGAACAGGCGCACGAACTGGCCGCCGCTGTACTGGAACGCGAGACAGTGGAAATTGCCGACGTTGACGATCATCGCGTCCGGCTGGGCGGCGACGGCCGGGTCGCACAGCGCGCCCAGCACAGCGGCCGGCGCGGTGTCCATCACCAGCAGCGGAGCCACCACGTCGCTGGCCGACTCGACGACGGCCTGCAGGCGGGTCATGATGGCCGGTGTCTGGCTGGCGGAAAATGCAAAGGTGCTGAGGTTGGTCTGGCTGCGCAGCCGGTCGGCCAGGTAATCGAGGCGAAACTGACGGTCGCTGACATCGGGCGGGGCGTTGCCGTGGTCGAAGACAGCCACCATGACTGCGTCGGGGCGCAGGTCGAGACCAAAGGCATGGAAAGCCTGGGCGATGGCAGCGAAACTGAAGTCGCGTAGCTCGACAGCGCTGACATCTGGTTGATTGGTCAGCCGGGCCGCCTCGTTGTCGCTGACGATCTCGACACCCAGGTCGTGCCGCACCGCGTCCAGGTCGTCGTTGAAGCTGCGCGCCGCGTCGGCAGTGGCGTAGATCGACAGGCCAGCGCGGTGGTGATCCTCCGTTGCCCAGGCGCTGGGGCCGCCGCCCATGGTGACACCGGTCAGCAGCAGCGAGTTGCCCGCGACGGTAGCCCGACGGATCGCGCTGGCCACCAGCATGGTCGGGGAGGGCATCACCAGCTTGAGACAGTTCTCAGGCGTGCGCGTGCTGTCGAACAGAAGGATGTCCTGGGTACCGGTGCCGACGTCAACTGCGAGGATCTGCATAGCTGTGTTTGTGCTCCGCGGGCATTATACCACACGTCGCAACACGCATCGGAAACGATCCGGCCCAAGGAAACAGTTGTCCCCTGAGATTTCGCGGGATCGGACAGGTTTGCGTACACCGTCGTACATAGCTCGCTGGATACAAAATACGCAACACGCGATAACAACTACCAACGCCTGAATTCCAACTGATCCATCACCGCCTGCCACGGCTGTTGAAAACTCTCGCCGGTGCGATTCGCACCCGCCCCTAGATGTTGTGGGTGCTTCGCGGGCGCGCCCTATTTGGCTGTCAGACGTTGGATGACAGGCGCGCAAACGCGCCGAGTTTTCCACACCCGACGCGTGTTGTCCACAGAAAGAGACGGGTTTTCCACAGTTTTGGGGTTGTAAAGCAGGGTTACCGTGTGACCAGGACGCGCTCGTAGACGAGCTGCGGAACCCCCATTTGCGTCTTGAGACGCTCGACTTTGCGCTGAATGTCGTCGTCTGTTTGCAGCAACGACTCAGCGCGATTGACGCTGTGCATGGCGGTGGCATGGTCGCGGCCGCCGAAGAGCTGGCCTATCTGCGCGAACGCGACATCCAATTCGTTGCGCAGCAAATACATGGCGATCTGGCGGGCCTGCACAATCTCGCGCCGCCGGCTGGGACTGGTGATCTGATCCAGCGGAATGTTGAACTCGCGGGCAACCATGGCAATCAGGGTCTCAGGCTCGACCAGCGCCCTGGGCGGCACCATGTCAACCAGAATTGCATCCACCGCGTCTGGCGACAACTCAATATGTGTCAGGCTGGCGTGGGCCAGCACCTTGGTCAGCGCGCCTTCCAGCTCGCGGATGTTGGTCGGCACCAGGAAGGCGATGCGCTCCAGCACCTCGTTGGAGATTGCCGCGCGCTGGCTGGCCGCTTTGCTTTGCAAGATCGCCATCCGCGTTTCCAGGTCTGGCGTCTGGATGTCGGTGATAAGACCCCATTCAAAGCGCGTGCGCAGGCGACTCTCCAGAGTTGACATCGCCTTCGGTGGACGGTCACAGGCCAGAACAATCTGCTTGCCCGACTCGTAGAGAGTGTTGAAGGTGTGGAACAGCTCTTCCTGCGTGCTGGGCTTGCCATGAAGGAACTGGATGTCATCGACCAGCAACAGGTCGCCGGTACGATATTTGGCGCGGAATTGGTCCTGTGTGTTGGTACGAATGGCACTCACCAGGTCGTTGGTGAACGACTTGCACGATACGTAGACCGCCTGCCGGCCACGCTGCCTGGCCTTGTGGCAGATGGCATGCATCAGGTGAGTTTTGCCAAGCCCGACACCGCTGTAAATGAAGAGCGGGTTGTACCTGCCACCGGGCTGATCGGCCACGGCTGCCGCGGCCGCGTGCGTCATGCGGTTGTTGGAGCCGATGATGAATGTCTCAAAGGTGTAATCGTCCGACAACGGGCTGACGGCCTGAACAACAGGTTGACCGTTGCTGTGGGAGAAATCCAGGAGCGGCGCAGGGGCCGGTGTTTCGCTGTCACGCCGCGCCGGCGGCTGGACGGAATAGCGCACCTCGATTTCGCGGTTGACAATGTGGCGCAGCGTCTTCTTGACGGCGCGGTTCAGGCGCAGGTCCAGCCAGTCTTTGACGAACCCGTTTGGAACGACAATCAGGAACGTGCCATCCTCGTAGGCCAGGAAGCGGGTCGGCTGCAGGTACATCTCAAAGATGTCAGACGTAACCTGCAACTGCAACTCGCCCAGTGCAGCTTGCCAGGCGCGTTTGGGATCAAAACTGGTCGCGCTCGAAATCAGATGTGGATTGTGAAAGCGTAGCCATAATCGGACACCTTAATTGCTTGGTGTGGAACAGTCGCGTAGAGACGCGTGGACGAGAACTTGCTCTCACCCAATTGGAGACAGATAAATTTACCGAAAGTAGTCCGTCCCGTTCAGGACGATGTCACAACGATCGAGGACCTGGTGGCGCCTGTGGAGTGCAAAACGGAGGCTGCTTTGAGGTCAACCAGCTCCGGGTTTTGACAGCGATGACGGCAGCGATGGCTCGGTTATCTGGTCGAAAAGTAGGCCAGTATCTATGTTGTTGGAGAGCGAAAACGACTTGGCAGCTCGGACGGTCCGCTGAAGTGGGACGGGGCCGATCCGGGAAACCAGGCAGGGCGCTCTGCCCGTTGGGTCCATCGATCTGACCTGGATTTTACGTGAGGCGGCGGTTTTGGTCAACCGCCTCGGGGTCGTGCGCAGGCTGCGTTCGGGCAAATTTGCTGGTACGTTAGCCAAACCGAACGCTTGTTTCACGCGATATCTAGTGCACGCCGCGTCATGAAAACACTATCGTATTTGGCGACTCGGCATAATATCCCAATTATCGTCACGTTGTCAGCTTGCGAAACTTGCGAAAGTTTAAGGTTTTGCTAGCGACGCTGTAAACGAATCGTTTAGCCCTGGATACAACATGCGGGATAACCAGCCTGCCTTCCTACAAGATGCTGTGTTTACCCCCGCAACTATCGCCGCCAGAAGTATCGCGCCTCAGTTGGAGTGAAACGCAAGGGGGAAGTAGGCCTGGATCGAAAGCGTGGATTGGCCGGGCGCTACAGCGGTGGCCGCCTGCGTCAGGAGATTTCGCTCCCCGGAGGAGGTGATTTCGTACAACCAGTAGTAGTAACGCTGCCCCGGAACAAGGCCTATGTCAATATGTTCGTAGCTGGCGCCCCCAACGCCGGAACCAAGAGCAGGGAGAGTAACCACTACGGTGGCGGTTTGCACCAGCGGTCGAACGCTACGCACAACCTGGAAGGCGACTGTGTCAACCTCGGTTTCGGTTCCCCAGCTCACGGTGATCTGGGCTGCGGCGGGACCCGGCGCCGCGTCAAAATATGTCAGCCCGACGCCGGCCAGCGCCGCTGTCGCGGTGGCCGCCAGAAAGATCAACGCCAGTCCGATCCCTGTCTTCTGTCTGTGCGACTTTCTCAATGTCTGTCTCATGTGTTCCCTTCTTGGTTTTGCGCCCCGCGCACGAGGATCTCTTTTGCTGCTGCTGCGGCTTCGCGGCGCAACGCCCAGTGGCTCGACCCGCTCAACCGTTGCAGCGACCGCAACGCCCGGTCATCGCCTAACGCGCCCAGCGCGCGCACCATAAGACGACAGGTCTCGCTGTCACGTTCCCCGTCCAGCGCCATGATGAGCGGCACGGTCGCGTCAGAATCGCCCAGCAATGCCAGCGCCTCAGACGCCGCGCGTCGCACATCACCGCGTTGATCCTCCAGCAACCGGCACAACGGAAACACAGCGCTCCGGTCACCGAGCGCACCCAGGCTTGCGCCAGCCGCGGCACGCACGCGCCACTCATTGTCGTCCAGCGCGTTCAACAGCGCGGTCACGACCTGCGGATCACGCCAGGCAGCCAGCCGCCTGGAAGCGTCAGCGCGCATCAATGGATCAGGGTCGGTAATGCGCGCCAGTTGGATGGTCAGCTCGCGATCCACGTCACTGCGGTTTGCCGAACAAGCCCTTGATGCGGTCGGAGAGTGAGGTCTTCGCCGCAGGAGCCGGGCCTTGCTCGCGCGGCTTAAAACGCTGGCCGCAGCGAGGGCAGCGGTCGGCGTCGGCCGGCAGCTTGAGTCCGCAGTTATAACATTCCATAGGTCGATCTCCTTGATTAGGACACGCGGCAGCTAGCGTGCCTCGATCAGTTGGCCGCCGGTCGCGCGCAGCAGCTCGTCTGGGGTGATGCGCAACAGGGTGCGGTCATCGCCGCCGCCACCGAACACCGCCGGCCACGCCAGCACACCGCGGTCGATGAACGTCATGAGAGGCGGGTCGAAACCAAACGGCGGCACGCCGCCGGCCGCGAAACCGGTCATTGCCAGCACTTCCTCAGCAGTCGCCAGGCGTATCCGCTTGCGTCCGACCTGAAAGACCGCCGCCAGCCTGCGAAAGTCGATGGGCGTCACGCCGTTGGCGATCACCAGCGCAGCCGCAAACGGCGCGTCTCCTTTGATCAGAAACAGCACCGACTTGATGATCTGGTCAGGCTGGCACCCCATGGCCTGAGCGGCCAGCGGCACGGTCGGCGTCGTCTCGCGGGAAAACCAGATCTGCAGCGATGCTGTGTCGCTGCATGAAGTGGGCCAGGTCGTCGGGTGTTTTTGCGGGCGGAGGTTGCATCGGTGGCAAGATTGTAGCGCAAAACAGGCAGCACGCCAAGGTTGTCGGCTCGCCCCGACTGCGCAGTTCTCCGGCAACTTGTCGAGTGTGGTACACTGTGCATAGAAGGAGCGGACCCGATGCCCCAGAATCAGATTGGACGCGACAGCCTGGTATTGTTCAAAGGCAAGCCAGCCATCGTCACCAGCACAGGCCAGAAGTTGGAACTGCTGTTGCAGGACGGCCAGACCGTCAGCGTGCGCCCCAAGGATGTCGCGTTGCTGCACCGCGGCCCGGCGAGCTTTGCCGCGCTGAAGCCGCCCGCAGGCGACATGGAGGCGGCCTGGGAGCTGCTGGAAAGCAGCGACAATTCCACTACAGTCGATGAACTGGCGGAACTGGCCTATGACGAAGACACGCCTGCCGCGGCCCTGGCAGCCTGGGAATGGGTGGCCGACGGGCTGTATTTCTCCGGCGCACCCGACGATGTGACAGTGCATTCGGCGCAACAGGTGGCCCGCAACGAGGCTGCGCGGGCTGCCAGAGCGGCTGAGGCGCTGGCCTGGTCACAGTTCATGGAGCGGGCGCGCAACAAGCAGACCAACCCGGAGGACGAGCGTTACCTGAGCGAGGTAGAGGAGGTGGCCTACGGTCAGCGCACCCGTAGCCGCGTACTGGATGACTTGAACCTTGCGCAAACGCCCGAGGCAGCACACGCCTTCCTGCTGGACATCAGCTACTGGGACGAGATGGTCAACCCGCACCCGCGACGGTTGAACATGCCGACCGGCGACCCGACGGTCCCGCTGCCCCCCTGCCCGACGAGCAGCGGTTGGACTTGACGCACCTGCCAGCCTTCGCCATCGACGACGCCGGCAACCAGGACCCCGACGATGCGCTGAGCGTGGACGGAGATCGTATCTGGGTGCATATCGCGGACGTGGCCGCTCTGATCCCGCCTGACAGCCCCGCCGATTTGGAAGCGCGCGGACACGGCGCGAACCTGTATCTGCCGGAGACAACTCTTTCCATGCTACCGCGCGGCCACCGAGCAGATGGGCCTGGGGTTGCAGACTGTGTCACCCGCGCTCTCGTTCGGGCTACGCGTCGGCGAGGACGGCTCGTTGAGCGATCTGGAGATCGCGCCCAGTTGGGTGCGCGTCACGCGGCTTTCCTACGAAGAGGCCGAAGGGCGGCTGGACGAGGAACCGCTGGCGTCGTTCTACCGCGCCGCGAATCGTTTCTCCCTGCGGCGCCAGCGCGCTGGCTCGGTCAACCTGGACCTGCCGGAGACGAAGATCCGCGTCGCTGATGGCCGCGTCGAGATCACGCCGCTGGCCAGCCTGCGCAGCCGCGACACTGTGGCTGAGGCGATGATGATGGTCGGCGCGGCCGTAGCGCAGTTTGCGTTGGCACGCGATCTGCCAATTCCTTTCGCCTTTCAGGAGCCGCCTGAGCCGTTGGAAACTACCGACACCTTGGCCGGCATGTTCGCAAAACGCAAGACCATGCGACCCAGCCGCCAGGCCATCGAGCCGGCGCGCCATTCCGGTCTGGGCCTTGACGCGTACGTGCGCGCCACCAGCCCGCTACGCCGCTACCTGGACCTGGTGACACATCAGCAGTTGCGCGCCTGCCTGCTGGGACGGCCCGTCCTCTCGCCGCAGGAAGTGATCGACCGCATCGGTGCGGCCGACGCGGTCACCGGCAGCGTGCGACAGGCAGAGTGGCTGTCGCGCCAGCACTGGCTGCTGGTCTATTTCATGCAGCACGCACCCTGGCGCGGCGAAGGCGTCGTCGTCGATCGCTTCGGCACGCGCGCGGTGGCTGTAGTACCGGAGCTGGCCTGGGAGGCGCGCGTGCATCTGCGCGAGGATGTGGCGCTGGACAGTACCATCGAACTCACCGTCAGCGGAGTCGACCTCCCCACTCTGGACGCGTACGTCCACGCGTCAACCTGAAACTGCTGACAGGACTTCGGAAGCCCCGGCGCAATCTTGCCGTTTCATCCAGCAAGTGTTGCCGATAACCTCCGAATTCTGAATGCAAGCACACAGGGTGTGCCGCGCGGTGCTTTTGGCGCGAGCGCCGTCCGTGGTATAATCGCGTGCGGTTTGACGAAAGGGCTACACCAAAGCCTTGAGGTTTTCGGGTATGCGTAAGCTCGACACGAACACAACCATCTTCCTGATTTTCTCCGATCTGGCCATCACCCTCCTTGCGCTGTTCATCGCCATCCAGGCTCGCTACTGGCTGCCTTACGGCGTGCAGTTGGCGTGGAGTGAGGTCGCGCAGCCGTGGACGATCTACCTGTTGGTGGCCCTGATCTGGGGAACGACGTTCATTGTCACTAATGTATACAACGCGCACCGCTCTGTGCGCGCGTGGGACGAGGCGCAGGCGATCACCTTCGCCGTGGCGGTTGCATGCCTGGTCTTCGCCGGCGTGCTCTACCTGACCTACCGCGAGGTGCCCCGCCGCCTGTTCTTCTACTTCGTGCTGGCCGACCTGACGTTGGTGATTGGGTTTCGCTTTGCACTGCGCGGCGCGCTGCGTTACGCCGGTCGCGCGGAGCCTGATACCCGCCGGGTCCTGATCGTTGGGACCGGACGGCTGGCGCAGCGGGTGGCGGAAGGTGTGCTCGCCCGAAGCAGCACAGGGCTGGTTCTGGTCGGCATGGTGGACGACGATCAACCGGACGTCAGTGGATCACACCTGGCCGGGCCGGTGATCGGGACAATTGCCGATACGCCGGCTCTCGTCAAGAAACACGCCGTCAACGAGGTTGTATTTGCGCTGCCGCTGCGCTCGCAGGGCACCATCGAAAGCCTGGTACTGGCCCTGCAGGAACAGCCGGTCAGCGTACGGGTCGTGCCAGACTTCATCGATCTGGCCATGAGTCGGGCCACCATCGAAGATTTCAACGGCCTGCCGCTGGTTGGACTGCGGGATCCGGCTATCGACGGCTTCGACCGGATCGTCAAGCGTGTGTTCGACCTGACTCTGTCGTTGCTGACCTTGCTGATCCTCTGGCCGGTGATGCTGCTTGTGGCGCTGGCCATCAAGCTGGACAGCCCGGGACCCGCGTTGTTCATCCAGGAACGAATCGGCGAGAACGGCCGGCCCTTCAAAATGATCAAGTTCCGCTCGATGGTGCTGGATGCCGACGCGGATCCCGAGGCAGATAGTCCCTCGTCGCCGTACCGCAAGTCACCTGACGATCCGCGCGTCACGCATGTCGGCCGCTTCATTCGCCGCACCAGCCTGGACGAACTGCCCCAGCTCTTCAACGTGCTCCGTGGCGACATGAGCCTGGTCGGCCCACGGCCCGAGCTGCCGCGGCTGGTGGAACACTACGAAAACTGGCAGCGACGGCGCTTCGCCGTGCCACCGGGGATCACAGGCTGGTGGCAAGTCAACGGTCGCAGCGACCGCAAGATGCACCAGCACACCGAGGATGACCTCTACTACATCCAAAACTACTCCCCCTTGCTGGATGTACAGATCCTCTGGCGTACCATCGGCGTGGTCGTTAGGGGGCGCGGCGCCTACTAACCCATCACTCCCGCGAAAGCAGGAATCCAGCGTCGTGAAGCGTGGACTCCCGCTTTCGCAGGAGTGGCGGGTGGCTAAGCCCGGCTTTTCAGGGCATAATACCTCATAAGGGTTATTGAATTCGCGGGGGTAGCGTGGTAGGATTAGAATGACAAAAGCGCAATCGATGCGCTCGCGCGGCGCTGGCTGGCGCGACGCAGTAATTCCAACAGGAGACGGACTATGAAGAAAACACGACTGTTCATTTTGATAGGGCTGGCCCTGGTGATGCTTATGGCAGCGCTGCCGGCATTCGCGGATCCCAATCCCGGCGAAGGCAACACCGATGTTATCGTCACCAACACCAACCAGAACACCGGCTCAGCCGCTGCTCAGGTTACCGCCATCTACTACAACACCGGCGGCACCGCTGAGTACAACCGCAACAGAACCGTAAACTCGCGCGGTTCCTACAACTTCAAGGCCGCCGACGCCCAGTTGGGTGACAACTGGAACGGCTCTATGGTCCTGCAGTCAGACAATGAACTGGCGGCTGTGGCCGAAGTGAAGTACACGGGCGGATCGTTCGATGACGGCAAGGAAACAGACGCCTACACCGGCTATGCAGTCGGCGCGACGCAGCTCTACTTCCCCTTCGTTGCCTATGCGTCGAACCAGTACACAGTCGTCACGGTTCAGAACACCGAAGACACCGCCGTGACCATTCAGATGACCTACACCAACCGTGACGGCAACGTGGACTTCGCCAACGTGAGCTCCACCATCCCGGCGCTTGGTTCCAAGTCATTTGCCATGAACACGCCCGGCCAGAATGGTGTGCCGAACCTGACCCAGACCAGCTTCTATTCGCAGAACGGCTACTGGAACGGCGCGGTTAAGGTCGTGGCGCAAAACGGCAAGAAGATCGCCGCGGTTGCCAGCAACCACTGGAACTTCTGGTCAGTGGCCTACAACGGCGCCCCCGGCGGTGCACAGACCAACTACGTGCCTTCGGCTGAGCGACGCAACTCGACGGCTCAGGGCCAGGGCTGGCGCGGCTTCTCGGTGATTACCGTGCAGTGCGTATCCAACTCGACCTGCAACTCCCGACTGCGCTTCTACAACGCGACCAATGGCAACCTCGACCTGACCCTGACCAAGAACATCAACTCAGGCGCGGCCATCGCTGCCAACACCCGCACCGGCGGCGACTTTGCTGCCTCAGCGTACAATGTGTTGGGCAACGCGTGGGCAGGCTCGGTGGTGGTGGACACGACCAACGGCACCCAGGTGTCGGTGATCTCCTACAGCATCCGCCCCGGCAACAATATCGCCGGCTCGACGACGGCCGCCAACGCTGCCGACGGCGGCAAGGAAAGCTTCCTGCCCGCCATCTACCAGCGCAACACCGACAACGTGTCGTGCCCTAACGATCCCAACAACGACTGGATCCAGTACTCGCTGATCCGCATTCAGAACCCGACCGGCAACAATGCAACCGATGTGGACATCTACTTCTACAACCTGGATGGCTCGACCGCCTACCAGGAGTTGAATCTGTCCATCCCGGCCGGGAAGTCGCTCAACCGCAACACGCGCGTCAACTGCAACACCATCCCGCTGGGTGGCAACTGGACGGGCAGTGTCTACATCAAATCCAACGTCGATTTGGTGGCAGTTTCAGAGACCCTGGTGGGCGGCTCCGACATGTCGGCCTACAACGGCTACAGCATCAACCGCTAGTCGCCTCGGTCTGACCAGCTTCACGACACAAAACGGCCCCGGATTGCTCCGGGGCCGTTTTTCGCGCTAGCTGGCGCCGGTCTGAGATTTAGCCCGCCGGCCGGGCATCCCGTTGATCACGATCAAGCCGACCAGGATCAACCCCAGACCGGCGATCATGCTCCAGGTCAGCGGCTCATTGAGCAGGATCACCCCCAGCGCAACACCGATAAAGGGAAGCACATAGGTGACCACAACCACCTGGGTCGCACCTACCTCGCGCAGCAGCGTGAAATACAGCAGATAGGCCAGCCCGGAACCAACCGCGCCCAGCCACAGCATCGACGCCCAGATGAAGGGCGAGACACTGGCCAGCGTCGGCAGGTCGCCCGACAGCAGCACCAGGGGCAGAAGCCAGAGCGCGCCAAAGCTGACCTGCGTGGCCGACGTCAACACCGGCTGCTCGCCGCGCAGATTGCGCCGCCCGATCACGGTGGCGATAGCGTAGCAGACCGACGCGACAACGATGGCCAGACTGCCCAGCAGGCTGTCGAGGTTGCCCAGATCGCTGCCGCTGCCTGCGCTCTGCGGCGCCATCAGCACCACGACACCCGAGAAACCGATCACCAGACCACCCACTCGCCGATTGGTCAGCCGTTCGTCAGCGACGACAAAATGAGCCAGCACGATGGTGAAGAGCGGAACGGTGCTGTTGAGAATGGCCGCCAGGCTGCTGGGAATGTACTGCTCACCCCAGGGGATCAGCACGAAGGCTAAGCTGTTGTTGAAGAGACCCATCGCGGCCAGCGTCAGCCACGTTTTGCGTCCAAAGCGGGGCCGCCTCCCTGTCGCCGCGGCGATGATCCACATGGTGGCCGAAGCGATGACCAGACGCACGAACCCGATCATCAGCGGCGACAGTTCCACCAGCGCCAGTTTGATGAAGAGAAATGAAGCGCCCCAGGCCAGACTGAGCAGGGCAAACAGAACCCACTGTTTCGAACGCATGAACGGCTCCTTGCGAGCGGATGCTTAAGGCAGGCATTGTAGCATTCGGCGCAGGGGCGGGCAAACGTATCGCAACCCCCTTGATACACGCTGGCGAATCGGGTATAATCAAGCTAGTGGAACTTTACCCATGACCCGAACCATTGTTGACCGCGCACCTCGCAGGCGCATTGGACTTATTCTCACCCTGGCGTTGCTGGCCGTGCTGTTGCTGGCGACGCCATCTGGCGCGCAGGACAGCAATCTGGTCTACGTGCTGACCTTCGACGGCCCGGTCAACCCGATTCTGAGCTCCTACATCGAGCGCGCCATCGCCCAGGCCGACGCAGACGGCGCCGAGGCCATCGTTCTGCGGCTGGACACGCCCGGCGGCCAGGTCGATCTGACGCAGGACATCGTCAAAGCGATGCGGGCCTCGCCGGTGCCGATCATCGTCTACGTCTGGCCAACCGGCGCGATGGCAGGCTCTGCCGGGACGTTCATCACCCTGGCCGGTCACGCCGCGGGCATGGTGTCTGGCAGCACCATCGGCGCCGCCAGCCCGGTGGCCGAAGGCGGCGCGGAGCTGGGCGACACCATCCAGCAGAAGATCACCAACATCCTGGCGGCTGACATCGAGAATCTGGCACGTCGTCGCGGCGACAAAGCGGTCGAGTGGGCACGGAGCGCGGTGACCAACGCTCAAGCCGCGACCGCTCAGGAAGCGCTGGCTCTGGGCGTCGTCGACGCGGTGGCCGAGGACATCCCCGATCTGCTGCAACAACTCGATGGGTTTGAAGTTGAAGTGAACCAGGAGTTGCGTCCGCTGGCGGTGGCAAACGCGAGTGTGGTCGAGTTGCCGATGACCAGCCCGGAGAGCACGCTCAACACACTGATCAACGCCATCGCGGTGCCAGGCATCGCGGTGCTGCTGATCGTGCTCGGCGTGCAGGGCATCATCAGCGAGTTCTCCCAGCCGGGCGGCTACATGGCCGGAACCGCAGGCTTTGTGGCGTTGCTGCTGGGCATGTATGCGCTGGGCATCCTCAACGCCAACTGGGTCGGGCTGGGCTTTATGCTGCTCAGCTTCATCCTGTTCTTCCTGGAGATCAAAGCGCCCACTCATGGGGCGCTGACGGTCGCCGGCGTCGCAACATTCGTATTTGGCGCGTACGTACTCTTCAGCGGCACCGAAGCGGGCGTTCCCTGGGCAGCGATCCTTGGCATGGCCGGGGCGACGCTGCTGTTTTTCACCTTTATCGTAGCCAAGGCAATCGGCGCGCAGCGACTCAAACCGACCTGGGGCGCGGAGAGCCTGATTGGCCAACTGGCGCTGGTGCGCACGGAGCTAAATCCCGGCGGCACTGTCACCGTGCAGGGTGAACGCTGGCAAGCTGAGCTACAGGACGACGCTGCGACCGTTCAGCCCGGCGAGCGCGTCGTGGTGGTAGAGCGCCACGGTTTCAAGCTGCTGGTGCGACCAGACAGCTCAACGACGGCGTCACCATAACCAGGTAGCCTTACGGCTCATGCTCAGTTCACGTGAACGGGCTGGTCTGTGCGAAGCCACCGAGCCAGCACCGAGATCTTGCAGAATCAAACAGATAGAGGAGTATCACAATGTCTTCAGAACCACAGAAAGTCGTTGTCAATCTAACCGAAGAAGAGCAGGCCGAAGTCCACGCACTGCAAATGGAAATGGGTTTGGACGATCCTGCCGAGGTGATGCAGATATTGCTGCGCCAGGCATCGCAGCGCGCCAAGGTCGTTTGCCCCAGTTGCGGTCATTCCGCCAGCCGCACTACAGCCGACGACGCCACCTGTGCTTCGTGCATGTCGGTGATTCACCTCAGCGACGGCATCTGGCAGGTGATTCAGTTGCAGTAGCAAGCAGGCGCCGAAATTCGCCGTTGACAAACGTTCAGAACTGTGATAGAGTTCTGCTACCTCACAAGGTGATCAACTCATGAACCAGCAACCATTCAGCCTGACACTCCTCCTCCTGACCTCCCTCACGGGAGTCGGTTCGCGCGGGAGTGACCTGCTGAGTTGCCTGGTTCATCGACTTGACAAAGTTCGACAGGCGGCCCCAGTGGCCGCCTTTTTAATCAAAGGCCTCCCGCGTGGAGGCTTTTTTTTGTTACGACGAGTTGTTATCCAGGTGACAGTCACTTCGTCGTACGCTCATCGTCGGCACTGAGACAAACAAAGTGACTGTCACCTTCGGAGCAACATTCCACACGCACGAAAGGAGTGCACATCTCATGGGGCTCGAATGAAGTACTACTGCCTGGATTTCTTTCCCTATCCCTCGGGCGCAGGGTTGACGGTGGGTCACTGCCGCAACTACGTGCCCACCGATGTCGTGAGCCGCTACTACCGGATGCGCGGCTACGACGTGCTGCATCCCATGGGTTGGGACGCATTTGGACTGCCCGCTGAGAACGAGGCGATCCGCCACGGCGTTCATCCCGCCGACAGTACCGCACGCTACGCCGCCAACTACAAGCGGCAGATGCAACTGATTCGCTGCGCCTACGACTGGGATCACGAGATCAACTCCAGCGATCCGGCCTACTACCGCTGGACCCAGTGGTTCTTCCTGCTACTGCACCGCCGCGGGCTGGCCTACCGCGCCGCCGCGCCGGTCAACTGGTGCACCGGCTGCCAGACGGTGCTGGCGCACGAGGAGGTCGAGGAGGGCGTTTGCTGGCGCTGTGGCAGTCCGGTCGTCGAGCGCAGCCTGCCACAGTGGTGGTTCAGGACGACCGCATACCGAGCGGAACTGGCAGCCGGGCTGGACGAGGTAGACTGGCCGCCGCACATCGCCGCGATGCAACGTCGCTGGATCGCCAACCTGCGCGACTGGCTGGTCAGCCGGCAGCGCTACTGGGGCGCGCCGATTCCCATCGTGCATTGTCCGACGTGCGGAATCGTGCCGGTCCCTGAGGAGCAACTGCCGGTGTGCCTGCCGCCGCTGCCGACCGGTGCGTTCGAGCCACGTGGCGACGGTCGCAGCCCGCTGGCCAACATCCCGGAGTTCGTCAACACGACCTGCCCACAGTGCGGCGGGCCGGCGCAGCGCGAGACCGACACCATGGCCGGCTCGGTCTGCTCATCGTGGTACTTCCTGCGCTTTGCCAGCCCACACGAGACCCGTTTCGCCTTCGACCACGACGCCGTGCGGCGCTGGCTGCCAGCCGACCTGTATGCCGGCGGCGCGGAGCATGCCACCGGGCATCTGCTGTACGCGCGCTTCTTCACGCGCGTGATGGCCGACGCCGGTCTGATCGACTTCCGCGAGCCATTCCCACTGCTGCGCTCACAGGGCGTAGTACACGCCAGCGACGGGCGACGGATGTCCAAGTCGCGGCCGGAGACAGTGGTGACGCCCGATGACGTGGTTGCCCGCCACGGCGCGGACGCGCTGCGCGCGCATGTGCTGTTCATTGCGCCCTTCGAGGCCAGCGTGATCTGGGACGACGGGGCGATCAATGGGGTGGTGCGCTGGATGGAGCGGGTGCGGAAGGTGGTCGAAGGCGAGAGAAAGGAGGGAAAGGAGTGGGAGAGAGGGGGAGAGGGTGATGAGGCGCTGGCGCGCGGGCTGCATCGGACGGTGCGCAAAGTGAGCGGCGATGTCGAGGCGTTCAAGTTCAACACGGCGATTGCCGCGCTGATGAGTTTCACGTCGCAGATGCTGGAAACTCGGGGCCAGGTCGGGCCGGCGCAGTGGCAGGAATGCTGTGACGCGCTGGTGCGGCTGCTGGCGCCGTTCACACCCGATCTGGCCGAGGAGATGTGGCGAGCGCTGGGCGGGGACGGGTCGGTCCACAACCAGCCGTGGCCTGACTGGCGGGACGATCTGGCAACCGACGAGATGGCGATCGTGGCGGTGCAGATCAACGGCAAGCTGCGGGCGAGGGTAGCGATGCCGGTCGCGAGCAACGACGACGAGACCGCCGCGCTGGCGCAGGCCGATCAGACGATTGCCGACTGGCTGGCCGGCCGGCAGCCCAGGCGAGTGATCGTCGTCGCCGGCCGCCTGGTCAATATCGTGCTGTAATCGAGTTATTCATCTCGTTCGACCTGCTTCCAGCAGTTCGATGATGGCGTCAACGTCGTAGACACAGCCACGCCAGACGCCGCCGCTGGCCTGTTGCAAGGCGGCCCACAGGCGCGTGTCATCGGGCAGTTCCGGGTCGGGCGCCAGCTCAGGATGAGCAGGACGCGCAGCCAAGATCGCGGTGCCTTCTTCTGGGCTGAAATGCTTCCCGTCACAGCCAACCATATCGATGCTGCCAGTCAGCCGGTTGCGATCGATGACGATCCGAATCGTATCTCCTTCGCGCACCCGGCCGAGCGGTCCGCCAGCTAATGCCTCCGGCCCGACGTGTCCGATGCAAGCGCCGGTGCTGACCCCGCTGAAGCGAGCATCAGTGACAAGGGCGACATGCTTGCCCCACGGCAGATACTTGAGAGCTGACGTCAACTGGTAGGTTTCTTCCATGCCGCAGCCCAGCGGCCCGCGCCCGATGAGAACAATTATCTCACCCGGTTGAACTGGCTTGTCGCTCTGCCCCTTGATGGAAGCAATCGCGGCGCGCTCGCTGGTGAACACGCGTGCCGGCCCGGTCTTGCGATAGACACCGTCAGCATCCACAACTTCAGGATCGATGGCCGTACTCTTGACGACTGACCCTTCGGGCGCAAGATTGCCGGTTGGAAACGTAATCGTGCTGGTCAGACCTCGTTCTCGCGCTGTTTTCGGGGACATGATCACCTGATCGGGATCAACCCCGTCCAGTTCCAGAAGTCGTGCACGAAGCCGCTGTCTGCGCTCACTTTGCTCCCAGGCTGCCAACGTGTCACCCAACCGCTGGCCCTGGACAGTCAGCGCATCCAGCCGCAGCAGTCCCAGATCGCGCAAATGCAGCATCACCTCCGGCACGCCGCCGGCCAGGAACACCTGCACTGTCGTGTGACCAACCGGGCCGTTGGGCAGTACGTCCACCAGCCGCGGCACCTGACGGT
This sequence comes from uncultured Chloroflexia bacterium, assembly GCA_963707275.1. Taxonomy (GTDB): domain Bacteria; phylum Chloroflexota; class Anaerolineae; order JAAEKA01; family JAAEKA01; genus JACKBK01. The sequence continues at coordinate 73,723 of CAVPPH010000005.1, read as the reverse complement.
TGATGCGCTGCCAGTCTTCCACGGCAGGTTGATTCAACCCTGCGGCGTGGGCGATGGCTGGAATATGCAGCAGCAGATTGGTGCTGCCGCCAAAGGCAGCATGGATCGCCATCGCGTTGTGCAGGGCGTCGTCGGTCAGAATCCGTGAAAGTGTGACGCCCGCTGCTTCGAGATCGATCAACGCCTGCGCCGAGCGCCTGGCCATATGGAGCCAGATGGGCTGGCCGGAAGGAGCCAGCGCGGAATGAGCCAACGACAGCCCCAGCGCCTCACCCACAACCTGGCTGGTAGCCGCAGTGCCCAGAAACTGGCAGCCGCCGCCGGCCGTGCCGCAGGCTTTGCAGCCCAGTTCAGCGGCCTCGTGCAGACTGATCTCGCCATACACGAAACGGGCGCCGATAGTCTGAACTTTGCCAGCATCTTCCCCTACAGTCGGCGGCAAGGTCACGCCGCCCGGCACCAGGATCGCCGGCAGGTTGCGCAGACCGGCCAGAGCCATCATCATAGCCGGCAACCCCTTATCACAAGTGGCGATCCCCATCACTCCGGCGCTGGTGGGCAGCGAGCGGATCAAGCGGCGCAGCACGATGGCCGCGTCGTTGCGGTAGGGCAGGCTGTCCATCATGCCAGACGTACCCTGAGTGCGGCCGTCGCACGGGTCGCTGACAAACGCGGCGAAGGGAATGGCGCCTCGCCCCTGGAACGTTTCGGCGGCGGCTTGCATCAGCAGGCCGACCTCCCAGTGGCCGGTGTGATAACCCAACGCGACCGGACGACCATCGGGGCCACGGATGCCGCCCTGCGTGCTCAGCATCAGAAACTCTTTGCCCCCCAGCGTCTCAGGCTCCCAGCCCATGCCAACGTTCTGCGTCCAGCCGAAGATGTCGCCGCTGGGCGCGTTGGTCAGGAATTCGGCGGTCAGCGGCAGCGATCCCGACGGGCCTGGCGCGCGCGTCTGAACCTGGTAGATGCTGACATCCTCCGAGTCCATCGGAACTGCATCCTGCTGAGTCCAGCAGTTGTCGATCAAGCGCCACATGCTCCCGGTTGGGTTCTTGTCTTGCAGTTCAGGCGGCAGTCGTTTTGGTTAGCGATCTGCTTAGGCTCGCGGCGGCAGCGTGTGTACCTTGATCAGGTCAGTGACGCCGGGCGTGGAGCCGCCCGTACCAGCCGTGATGACGACTGTGTCGCCTGCCTGCACCATGCCCGCCTGCTGAGCCACCTCCAGCGCGTCACGTATCACCGAATCGGTGTCGGGGGCGCGCTGGCTGTGCAGGCTATGGACGCCCCAGTAGGGCGCCAATACCTGCTGCACTTCGGGATCAGGTGTGATCGCGATGATCGGGCAGGGCGGGCGAAACCAGGAAAGCGTTCGCGCCGTGCTGCCTGAGATCGTGGGCGCGAGGATGGCTTTGGCGCGCACCATGGTTGCCATGTCCGCGGCCGCGTGACAAACAGCCTGGCTGTTGGTGTGCTTTGGCAGTTCTTCCAGCAGCAGCGGAGCAGGTGTCCAGTGGGTCTCAGTTTCGCGCGCGATGCGCACCATGGTCTCTACGCTCTGCACCGGATACTTGCCGACTGCGGTCTCGCCCGATAGCATGATCGCGTCGGTGCCGTCCAGGATCGCGTTGGCGACATCGCTGGCCTCGGCACGTGTGGGACGCGGGTTGCGGATCATCGAGTCGAGCATCTGGGTAGCGGTGATCACCGGCACGCCGGCTTTGTTACACTTGGCGATGATCATCTTTTGCATCATCGGCACCGCTTCCGGCGACACCTCAATGCCCAGATCACCGCGCGCCACCATGATGCCGTCAACCACACCAATGATCTCGTCGATAACATCCACTGCTTCCGGCTTCTCGATCTTGGCGATAACAGGCGTCAACCGGTCGCCCACGGTCCGCCGGCGGATCATCTCCTTCAGCGCGATGACCTCTTCGGCGCGCCGTACAAAGGAGAGGGCGATCCAATCAGCGCCGTGCGCCAGGGCAAAATCAAGGTCCTGCTCGTCCTTGGGCGTGACCGCGGCAATGGCCAGACTGGCGCGCGGCAGATTCATCCCCTTGTTGGAGGTCAATACGCCGCCTACCACGACCCGGCACATCACCGAACTCGGCGTTCGTGTCCTCAACTTCCAGTTCCAGCGTTCCGTCGTCCAACAGCACGCGGTCGCCGGGTTTGACGGCGCGCGGCAGCGCCTTGAACTGAACCGGCACGACACCCGCGCGGCGCGGATCGTCCGCGGTGCAGAGCTCCAGCGACTCGCCCTGCTCCAGCGTGACGCCCTCCGCAGGCAGGTTGCCAACCCGCAGCTTGGGACCTTGCAGGTCTACCAGCACGCCGATCGGCCTGTTGAGTTCCGAAGCCACCACTCGAATCCTGCTCAGGGTTTCAGCGTGGTATTGATGGGTACCGTGGGACATGTTGAGCCGGACCACGTCCATCCCGGCGCGCATCAGCGCGCGGATCGCCTCGGCGACTGTCCGTGGCCGGCCCGATGGTGCAAACGATTTTTGTGTTTAGCAAGGGAGTGCTCCTGTTGATCTATCCATCGGCAGCGTCGGACAGGTCATCCGCACCGCTCCGCCGCTGATCTTTCTCGGCCACCTTGACAGCTTCAGCCGCGAGATCCACGGTCTTTGGCTTGCCGGCAATCGCCCGCTTGACCGAGTCGACCATCCCGGACGACGCCAGCGACTCTTTCAGCACCAGGTCGGACACGGCCGCCACCGGCGACGGGACACCGCCGTGCTCGTCGGCCAGTTCCTCGCGCCGCCGGCACACCCAGACGTACAGGTCAGCCGGCGTACGCCCGGGAAAACGCTCCAAAATGTCCGACGCCCAGACCGCCGCGGCCACCGGCAAATAGACGCGGTCGTACCAGCTCTGCACCGCCTCGTCGCTGGAAATCTCACGCTGCTGCTCCTGTCCCATGTAGTAACGATGGACGGCGATGTGCTCCAACAGCTCAGTGTACGAATAGACCTCCGTCACCTCGAGATCGGAGTCGGGGCGCAGCTCGTCCAGACGTGTCGCGCGCAGAAAATCTACGTACGCGGCTTTCAGCACCAGGTCCTCCGGCCTGGTGTCCGCGTCCAGTTTAATAGTCGTTTCGACGCGGGTGACATAGGCCTCGATCTCTTTGAAGCCGTTGGCATGCGCCACAGAGACCCGGTGATGGCCATCCTTGACGAAATAGATGTCGCCGACCTGATAGACCTCGATGGGTGGCAGGCCGGCCATGCTGTGCATGGCCGCATCCACGCCGCGCCAGCGCGACTCGCTGACCGACTCGCGCGGCAGGAACGCGCGCGTGAAATCGCGGTAGCGGCCCACGCTGCCGACAATCTTGTCCAGAGGTATGCTTTCGGCCTGGCGACCCTCCACCTGCTGCCAGGCGCGCAGCGCGGTCTGCACCTCTTCGAACGACAACAGCTCGGGCGACGGTCCGCGCACGACTCTGAAGACGCTGTCCCAGAACAGCTTGCGTTTGGCGGTTTGAAACCGCTTGCCTGCATCGTGGATGGCAAGCGCTGTGTTTTCACTCATGAGTTGAGTCTAGCACAGGTGCGCGGCGCTGTCTAGCAGGGAGACGGTAAACATTTGGTTAACGTCAGAGCCATCAATTCTCAGGACTGCCAGTCCTGGCATACGCGACGACCCTTTATCGAACGCCCTCCACCACGGCGATCTCTTCATGCGTCAGTCCGTAGAACCGGTAGACCACCTGGTCGATCAGGCGGTCAGTGGCGGCGAGGCGCGTCTCGAGGTAATGTTGTGAAAAGAGCGATTTGCCGCTGGTCGTGATTGGCGAGGATGTTGCTGCTGGCACGAGTTACCCTCCGGGGAATGCGTCGAACAACTGCGGCCTATTGTACCGCAGCGGGGTGAAGCGCCAACCGGGGAAACAATCAGGACTGGCAGTCATGCTACAGCATGATCAACAACTACCAGTTTCGCTGCCGTTCAGCCTCTTCGTACGCGGCCTGTTTTGCAGTGTTCCACAGAGCGACGACGGAGTTGCCAAGCTCGACCGCCGCCGCATCGACAGGCGCGAGGTCGATCCAGGCGGAGGGATCGGTGCTCAGATGGCTGAAGACCAGCATGTCGTAGATGTCGGTCTCGTGCCGCCGGTGCCCGCTCTCTGCCCAGGCCTTGAGCTTGCCAATGATTACGTCCTCAGGCCGAGCGCACCAAACTTCGAACGGTTCGGTGCCTGGAACAGCAATAAGCTGGCGTGTTCGATTGGCGAGCACTTGCCGGTACTCGATATGCCTGATCACCGGCATGAGGTCCGCTTTTTCCCCGCGTGTTCCGTCAATGATGTTAAACATGATGCCCTGACGTAAAGACTGGCGCATTTGTTCAGGGTCGGCGTAATAGCGCGGCGGCGGATAGTGCGACACCAGGAGTTGAACGTGTTCATCTTTCAAGTCCACAACAATATCGATGTCGTAGGTCGTGCGGTTGATACCGTACACCGTGCCGGCGAACGCACCGATGATGACGTAGGGCGCGCCAATCTCCTCCAGCGTGTGAAGAATGTCAATGAAGAGGCTAAGGTCCGGGCCGGGTTTGCTTGCCACGCTCGATCTCCTGGATGAACTTGAGACCCAGTTCTTCCGGCGGGAGGTCAGGATACTGGCGGCGCAGGCGGCCCATGATCAATCCTTTGGCCAGCGCCTGGGCGTCCAGCATCACGCGGATGCGTTCGCCCGGCGAAAGGTTCAACAGCAGACGCACCTGGTCTATGTCTACCGGGTCGAAGCGGAAAGTGGGTTCGCTGGAGGGGAGCGGATCGGACATGGGCTTATCCCTGAGCATGTTCTTATAAGTCACGACGCAATTATACCACGGCCTGCAACTGTCCAGCCAGCGAGCTCGAAAGTTCAGAGGCTTCCCCGAAAAACAACGACCCCGCCCGTTGGGCGGGGTCGCGAAGAACATATGCTGATGGCGTTAACTACGTCGGTCTACCCGACGGCGGCGGCAGCGCGATGGGGTCGGGCAAGCGGCCAGAGGCGTCCTTGGCCGGCTCCTTGACCTTCCTGGCCACGAAGAAGCGTACCGGCTGGCTGACGGTCTCGTTGCCGGCCCGGTCGTAGGCTTTCACCTGGATCTGGTGCGTTTCGGTGTAGGTGTTGCTGGGGCCGGTCAGGTAGCCGAAGCCGTTGTCGTAGACGGTGTAGCTGCGGCCGGTGGGCTGGCCGTCCTTGTCCACCTCCGGGATGCTGCGCACGCCGGCCGCTACAGTGGTGGTGACCACTGTACCGTCCTCCAGAGTCGTGGTCTGCTCGATGGTCTGTGGCGTGCCGGCGCCGACCAGCTCGAGGTCCCAACGGTGGCTGAAGGGCGGCACGGTGCTGGTGCCGATCTTGGCGCCGTCGAGATAGAAGTCGACGCGGTCCATGGCCCAGTCGTCGTTGGCGTCGGCGGTAATGCTGACCCACTCGTCGTCCTCGGTGACGTAGCGCTGGCCCTCGACCGGGGCGATGATGCTGACCGTCGGCGCGGTGTTGTCAACGGTGAGCTGGATGACGCCTTCCTTGACGCTGCCGTCGCCACGCGTCACCAGCACGCGCAGGCTGTAGAGGCCATTCAGCCCGCTGGTGTCCCAGCGTTCCAGCGTTCCCTCGCCGACCTGCTCACCGTGCTCCGGTCCGATCTGCGTCCACGAGCCGGGGTTGACGCCCTCGCCGTACTCAATGCGGTAGTTGGCGAAGCCGTCCAGCCGTGCGTTGCCCTGGATCTCCACCGGCCCCTTGACGTAGGAGTAGGGCAGCGGCGAGAAGATGCCCGCTTCCGCATCCACCGTACCCTGCCCGACAGTCGAGTCGTATTCGGTGGGCGGCTGCGGAATGCCTTGTTCCCGTACCCAGTCGGCGGCCTCGGGTGGGTAGATCTGATAGACGCGCCGCTCCAGCAGTTCCGGCGGTGTGTAGGCGGTCGCCAACTTGCCGTTCTCGCGGTTGATCTCGAAGGCGCGCCAGACGTTGTCGAACTGGGTCGGTTCGGTGCCCTGAATGAACTTCTCGGTCACGACGCGGCCGCAGTCCGGCGTCGGCAGCAGGCCCGACTCCCAGCACACGGACTTCTCGACGATTCCTTCGGGGCGCTCGAACTCCTGCACCGGCTCGCCGCGTTCGGTCAGCGCGTATTCCATGACGGCGCGGAAGATGGGCGCCGCACCGCGGCTGCCGGTCACTTCTTTCATGGCTTCGTTGTCGGCGTTGCCAACCCAGACGCCCACGGCCAGTTGCGGCGTATAGCCGATGGTCCAGCCATCCTTCCAGCCGTTGGTGGAGCCGGTCTTGGCGGCGATCTTGCGGTCGGGCAGCTCCAGGAAACGTGACCAGTCGCCAAAGGCTGCCTTGCGCGCGTTGTAGTCCGACATGACATCCTGCAAGAGGTAGGCCGTCTGGCGATCGATCAGACGCTCGGTCTCCGGCTGCTCGTACTGGTAGACGATCTGGCCGTCCTTGTCGCGCGCCTGCAGGATGCTGACCGGGTCAAGATTGCGATAGCCGGGCCGCTGCTGATCTTCCGGCACCGGCTCGCCTGCCATCACGCCCTGGTTGGCGTAGACGCTGTTGGCAAACACCATGTCCAGCAGTTTCACTTCGCCGCCGCCCAGCGTCAGGCTCAGCCCGTAGTACTCCTTGTCCAGCGAGTTGATGCCCAGCTTGTGCGCCAGATCGATAACGTTCTTGACGCCGACCTTGTCCATCATCCAGACGGCCGGGATGTTGTAGGAGCGGGCCAGGGCGTAGCGAGCCAGTTGCGGGCCGTGGTACTTGCGGTCGTAGTTCTCCGGCACGTAGGGCGGCTCGGGCGCGTTGGGAAAGACCGTGCGCACGTCCATGATGCGTGTCGCCGGCGTGTAGCCTTGCAGGAACGACTCGAGATAGGTGAAGGGCTTGAAGCTCGATCCCGGCTGGCGGTCGGCCAGCGCCATGTTGACCTCGCCGTCAATCGCTTCGTTGTTGTAATCCACGCTGCCGACCATGGCCAGAATCTCACCCGTCGGCGGGCGGATGGCGACCACAGACGCGTTGTGCGCGTTGTGGTCCACCCCCTCCATGTTGGTGATCAGATCCATGTCCTTGAAGTCGGCGCACTGGTCGGGCGCGGTGGCTTCGGGCGGCACGTAATCGGCGGGCGACGTACCCTCCAGCGCGGCGACGCGGACGCGCGCGGCGCATTCGGCGGCCTTCTGCAGGTCGTAGTCCAGCGTCGTGTAGACCTGCAAGTCCCTTGCGCCAGATGTAGTACGGATCATCGACGGTGTTGAAGCGCTGCTGCAGCTCGTCCAGCACGTAGAGCGCGAAGTGTGGCGCGTTGGTGTTGTCGAAGCGCTCGGTGGCCTTCTTGCGCAGGAACATCCAGCGGTTGCCATCGTAGGTCTTGGCAGCGTCGGCCGTTTCCTGGTCTAGCCAGCCGTAGGTCACCAGCGCATCCAGCACGCGATCGCTGGCGGCCTTGTTGGTCGCCGCGTTGTCGCGGTCGAACTCGCTGATCAGTCCTTCGCTCGTAAAGATCTGCCAGCACGGCATCGTCGTAGAACTTCTTGGCGGCGTTAGCCTCGTCCTGTGACAGGTAGCCGGCCTCTGTCACCAGCGCATCCAGCGCCTTTTGCTGGCGGCGATAGGCGTCCTGCGGGCTGTTGACCGGGTTGAGCGCGGGGTACTGCGGGATCGTGGCCAGCATCGCGGCTTCGGGTATGGTCAACTCGCTGGCCGATTTGTCAAAGTAGACGCGCGACGCGGCCTCGATGCCGTAGGCGAAGTTGCCGTAGAAGTTGTAGTTGAGGTACCACTCGAGGATCTGCTCCTTGGGGTAGCGCCGCGTGATCTCCATGGCCATGATGACTTCCTTGGCCTTGCGCGTGTAGCTGCGCTGGTAACGCTCCTCAGGGTCGATGATGATGTTCTTGATGAGCTGCTGGGTGATGGAGCTGCCGCCCTGCACATCGCCGCCGCGCAGGTTGGACACGAACGCGCGGCCCAGGCCGATGGGAGTTGACGCCGGGGTTCTCCCAGAAGCTGCGGTCCTCGAGGCCGACGGTCGCGCTGATGACCCACGGGTTCATTTCGTCCAGCGGCAGATAGGTGCGGTCACCGCGGAACGGGCGCGGGTCGAAGCTCTCGTAAAGCAGGTGCTGGCCGGTGCGGTCGAAGATGCGCACCGTTTCGAACTCGACCTGTTCGGTCTCGATGGCGCTGGCGTCGGGCAGGTCGCTGTGCGAAAGAAGCTGTAGACGCCGGCGACCGCGCCCACAGCCGAGCCAACACGAGAGCGCGGCGAAAAGGGCCACTGCTATCAGCACAACGGCTAGCAGTTGTGCTAGCCGCAGCAGAGGTCGGGGTCGGTTGCGCCAGCGGCGTTCCCGTCGACGGCGTTTAATCAGGATATGTTCGGATTCGTAACTCATAGGTTATCTGTGTGGGTATCCAGCACAAGGGAGATCATTCACGGTTGCCCTTGTTCCACGTTGACCACATCTCATCCAAAGCCTTATCGATGTCCGCGGTTGACGCTACTTCGCTAACTGATGACCGAAGCACACCAAGCAGGGGTGAGACCGCAGTCTCCTGTTGTTTTTTTAGTTCCTCGACGTATCGTTCCCGGCGCATCATGTCAGCATCCATGTCCACCTTGTGATCCCAGTAGTAGGCTAATGCTGCGTAAATCTCGCCCAAGGTCAGGTGGGGAAACTGAAAATGCAGCTCTTCCGGGCTCCATCCGTAAGCCAGATGTGGAGTGACCAGTTCGACCACCTTCATGGTGGTTCCTGCAATCAACGGAATGCCAGTCTGGTCAATCTCGATATGCTCATACATTGTGATTACGTCTTGTGCCATGCTATCCACTTATCTCCATGCGCTGACAAGATACTACGCTGCGAATTCGTAGACGGGCGTTTCCAGGATTTGCACCGGCTCTCCCTGTTCCCAGATCATCTGCTGTAAACGTTCGACCGTTTGCGGAGAGTACAGACGCTCTCCCGTCTCCACGCAGACGCGGGCAGGCACGTTTTCAATTACGATGATCTTGCCGCCTTCATCCAAAACATATGTAACCGTCTCGTTCAAAAAGGTTTCGCTGGGATATGCGTTACTCATTTTACTGGCGTCTCCGCTTGAAATCTACCCACTGGCTTGGATCAGGCTCGTACACCGTGATAATCTTGACCAGTGGACGCGTTGGATAGCTGCAATGCACATGCACTGGCTTGCCCGCTTCTGTGAGACCAGCTATCAAGCAACTCGGCCCATACTTGTCTTCGGGATAATCCTCAATGACCTCGCCGGTGATTATCGCCTCTCGCACTTCACGGACACTGATCCGACGCAGAATACTTCGGTCCAGCGCATGTTGGGAATACTCGTATTCACCTGCCAATATCTTTAGCCTGATTGCTTCGATCACACTGGCATTCTACCACTACAGCTTCTCAACAACCAGAAAATGCGACAGACCGAACCAGCGCAGCGGCGACTTTTCCAGACCGTAGGTAACACGACGCACCAGCTTGCCAAGTTCAGGCTGGCGGCGGGCGATGTTGTCGTAGCCGGGGTAGACGACTGTGTGATGTTCGATGCGCGCCGGCAGGCCGTCGAACAGGGAGCGCAAGCGGCGGCGGGTGTAGGCGCGCACGTGCGGCGCCAGCCGGTCGCGCGCCGGGTCGGGCAGCCAGTTGATCAGCGGCGTGTTGCCGAAGTGATAGGCACCGCGCCAGTAGTGCCCGTGCGTTTCGAAGGGATAGAGCCGGTTCGGGCAGAAGACCATGGCCCGCCCGCCACGCCGCAGCACACGCATCATCTCGGCTGCGTATAGCCGGTCGTCCTGCACGTGCTCGATGACCTCGTGGCTCAGCACCAGATCGAAGCGCCCATCGCGAAACGGCAGCGACTCGCCCGCGCCCTGGCACACGCCTGCGCCCGGTGCAACATCAGCGGCCAGCGACGCGTGCTCGTGCTCGATGTCGAGGCCCCAGACATACGCCCCGGCCTCTTGCAGCGCGCGCACGTACATGCCGACGCCGCAGCCATCCACCAGCGCGCGCGCGCCGTCCAGCGGCGCCCACTGGCGGATCATGTTCAACCGCCGATCCTGGCCGGCCCGCCAGACCAGCGACGGCACGCCGCGCAGCGCCGCATTGTCGCCGTGTTGCATCTCGTGAATTGTTGCGCTATCCATCGTCATCGAACGTCCATTCCTCTTTGTGCGCAAACCCTTGCGAGTTGTCGATCAATCGTATCCAGGCGGGCCGCAGGACGTAGAACCGGCTGCTGGCCACCGGGCCGCGGAGCGCGACGGGCCCGTCGCCGCCGTCATCCAGCAGTCCGCGTAGAAAGTCGTAGCGATCTGCATAGATCCGCGCCGCCGTAGCTAACGCCGCCGGATCTTCGATCAGTTGCACGCGGCCCTCGATCTGCACGCCACGGATCTGCTGCCAGGCCTGGCCGTCGGCATGTACCGTAGCCGCGGCACGCGCAACCCGCAGCAGGTTCTGGCTGTGGCGGCTTGTCGGGCTGGACAGGAAAATACAAATTCAACTGCTCGTCGGCGGCGTAGAAAACGGCCGCGGCTTGCGGCTCGCCTGCCGACCCCGACCGTCGCCAACGTCATCGTGTTGTGCGCCGCCAGAAACGTGCGTCACCCGCTCCAAATCAGCCATTCATCCATCATCACCGTTCAGCCGTTAACCACTCAGCTCTCGCTGCTGCCCGCGTTCCCAGCCAGCGGTAGTACAGCGCGTTCTCAATGCCCAGCCGCGCCAGCATCCGCCCCACCGTGCCGTCCACCAGATCGTCGATGGTGGCCGGCCGGCTGTAGAACGCCGGCACGGGCGGCATGATGATCGCGCCGGCCTCGGCTGCCTGCACCATCAGTCGCAGGTGGTTGACATGCAGCGGCGTCTCGCGCACCAGCAAGCAGCAGCGGTCGCCCCTCCTTGAGCTGCACATCGGCAGCGCGGCTGGTCAGGTCGCTGCTGAAACAGTTGGCGATGGCTGATAACGTCTTGATGCTGCACGGCGCCACCACCATCCCTAACGTCGCGAAGCTGCCGCTGGCAACGGCAGCGCCGATGTCGCGCGGCCGGTAGACCACGTCAGCCAGCGCCTCAACATCGCGCGGCGTGAAATCGGTCTCCTGGGCGATGGTGATGCGGGCCGCCTCGCTCATGACGAGATGCGTTTCTACAGCCTGACCAGGGTCACTTTCCTGCCTGGCGGCGCGCAATACCTGCAGCAGACGGATCCCAAAGATCTGCCCACTGGCGCCAGACATGGCGACGATCAGGCGGCGGGGGGATGGTTGGGTCATGATGTCACGCTCAGGACTGGCAGTCCTGGGGCTCATTTTACACCGACGTGAATAGCGACTGTGCCGAACATCAGCCGCTTGAAGCGCACCAGGCGTAGCCCGGCTACGCGAAAGGCCCCGGCCAGTTCTTCCGGCGCCATGAATGCCTTGGATGATTGCGGCAGGTAGTCGTAGGCGTAGCTCGATCCGCTGATCAGCGTGCCGACGGTCGGGATGACGTAGCGCAGATGCATCTCGATTGCCGGGCGCAGCAGGTTGTCGGGCGGCGGGCTGGTTTCCAGGCAGACCACGTGGCCGCCAGGTCGAACGACGCGCCGCTGCTCGCGCAGCGCCTCGACGACATCGGTCACGTTGCGCAGCAGAAAGCCCGACGTGACGGCGTCGAACGCGTCATCCGCGAAAGGCAACTGGAAGGTGTCCGCGCCCAGCCAGCCGACCTGCCCGCTGCCTGGCTTGGCCTTGCCGACCTGCATCATCGGCAGCGAGAAATCAGCCGCGACTACGCGAACGCCGGGCGTTTGGCGTAGTGCTTCGTAGGCGATGTCGCCGGTGCCGGTGGCGATGTCAAGCAGGCGGCCACCGGCCGGTACCACCGCGGCATGCACCAGCATCTCGCGCCAGCGCCGGTCCTGTCCGAAGGTCATCAGCCGGTTCATCAGGTCGTATTGTTCGGCGATCCCGCCAAACATCTGGTTGACGTAGGCCGCTTTCTGCTCTGTTTCTGGAAGTACTGACATGATTCGATTGTATCACAAGGCCGGTGAGGGCGAAAGCGACGGCGGCTCCTATCGGCAAACCAGAATCGGCCACCAACTATTGCGCAGGATGTTGTCCAGCGCGCTTTCTGCCACCACATCGCTGATGCCGCGGCGGCTGAAGCTGCCCATGACGATCAGATCGCACTCGTGTATCTCAGCCGCGCGCAGCAGCGCCGGCCCGACCGGTCCCTTTTCCTCCACGAAGGTAACCCTGTCGCGCGCGATGCCGTGCGCGTGGAAGTAGTCCTTGGGCAGCCGCTGGATCTCTTTGTGGACGCGGTTTGGCTCGCTCACCGTCACCACCGTGATCGGCAACTGCCAGCGGCCGGCAAAGTAGGTCAGCAGAACCATCGCCTGCACGCTGGCCCGGCTGCCGTTGAACGCCAGCAACGGCCGGGTCAGTTCAGACGTGTGGCTGGGTGTGATCAGCGTCGGCCAGGCCGCCTGGCGCAGCAACGCGCGAAAGCCGGGCCGCAGCTTTTCCAGCGGTCCATTGCCGGGCGGATGGGCCAGATTGGCGACGATCAGGTCGGTCCAGCGCGCCCGCCGTCTGACCTCTTTGGCGACTTCGCCGGCAGCCACCACCAGCTTGCCATCGACCCCGGCCGCCTGGCAGCGCCGCGGAAATTCAGCGCGAATCGCGTCGCTTGCCGGGGACGACACGTCGTCGGGCGTCGCCACGACGTGCAGCCCGTGCAGCCGCACCCGCTCGCGGCGGGCGATGACCAGCGCCTGCTCGAACGCGTTCCAGCCGATCTCCTCAGCGCTGAGCGGCACCAGGATGTCGACGCGCGTGTCCTGCCTGCGCGTGCCGGACTGACCTTCGATCCATGCGCCCGGCTTTGCTGCCTCAGACTCTCGTGCCGCCATGCCCATGACCACGTTTTCCGGCGTGATGTCCAGGCCCAGTTCGGCGGCCAGCGCTTCCTTGTTGCTGCCGATCCAGAGATACAGGTCGGCCTCGGTGCGCTCAGGGAAGGTGCGCAGCAGCCCGGAGCCGCGGATCAGATCGACGATTGGCAGGTAGACGGTTTCGTACCAGTGAACCACGGCCTCGCTGAATGGAATCTCACGTTCTTGCTCGATCCCCATGTAGTAACGGTGAACGACGATGTGATCAACGAGCTGCGGGTAGCCGCCGGCGATGGTCACCTTCAGATCCGCCTCCGGGACCAGATCGTCCAAACGGGTCTGCTCCAGGAAATCAGCATATTCAGCCTTGGCGATGATGTCGTCGGGCGTATCGGTAGCGGCCAGCGGCACGCGGGTCCGAATCTCGGTGACCTCTGCCTGAATCGTCTTCGAACCCAGCCCGCGCGCGACCGAGACGCGATGGTTGCCATCCAGCACGAAGTACGCCTCGCCAATCTTGTAGACCTCGATGGGCGGCCAGCCGGTCATCTCCTCGGCGGAGGCGCGCACCCTGGCCCAGCGCTCCTGGCTGCTGTCGTGTTTCGGCAGAAAGTTGCGCGTGAAGTCGTTGTAGCGCCCCACGCTGCCCACAATCGCGTCCAACGGAACGTCCTGTATCCCCGACGACGAACGGCCTTTGATCTTGAGCTGCCGGCTCACGTCTTCGTATGAAAGCAGTTCATCGGATTTGCCGGTGACGCCGTTCCACAGGCGCTCCATGGCTGCCCGCCGTTGCAGCTTGTTGAAGTCTTCCAGCGCAGAAAAATAGCGTGATTGCGATACTTCCATGGGTTTGCCGCGCTTGCCGCGGCAGGTAAGCCTCCTGCCAACTGTTGTTGAATCGCCGATGCGACACGCGATTCTACCACAACAAGCGGTGCTGCCGAAAGAGGGTTGCTCCCGATTTGCGATTTCAGAACAAGCCGGACTTGCCCACCATGCCACGCGTTACGTCGATGGAGTTGTCACGCTGGTAGCGTGACCTACCTGTTCTTGGCGGCCTGATACGCGTCTGAAGTTGCCGGGGTAGTCCACCAGCGTGCCGTCGTCCAGCTCGACGATTCGATCCACGACCCGGTCGAGGAAATAGCGATCGTGGGAGATGATCAGCGCGGTGCCGTTGAAGTCGTCCAGCGCGTTCTCCAGCACCTCGGCGGAGGCGATATCGAGGTTGTTGGTCGGCTCGTCCAGCAGCAGGAAGTTCGGCCCGCCCAGCATCAGCAGCGCCATCTGCAGGCGGCTGCGCTCGCCGCCCGACAGCGTGCGCACCGGGCTGCGCGCCTGGTCGTAGGTGAACAGGAAGTTGCCCAGGAAGCTGACGGCGCTGCTCTCGGACAGCGGCGCGGCCCAGCGCACCGTCTCGATAAGCGTCTTGTCGTAGTCGAGCGTCTCGTGCCGCTGGGCGTAGTAGCCGATCTCGACACTGGGACCGATCTTGACCTCGCCGCCGCTGGCTGCTTCCTCGCCGAGGATGATGCGGAAGAGCACCGACTTGCCGGCGCCGTTGGGACCGACCAGCCCGACCCGCTCGCCGCGCCGGATCAGCAGGTTCAGCCCGGCCAGCACGATGTTGTCATCGCCGGAGCCGTCCGCGGCCGGGAAGACCTTGTCGAGGTCGATGATCTCCAGCACCTTCTCGCTGCCGCGCCAGCCGGTCAGCTCCAGCCCCATGCGCCGCCGTTCCATCAGCGGCTTGTCGATCAGATCGATGCGCTCGATGCGCTTCAGGATCGCCTTGCCGCGCTTGATCAGCTTCTCGTTGTCGTGTGACCGGCCCCAGATCAGCAGGCGCTGGGCAGCCTGCTGCAGGCGGTCCACCTCGCGCTGCTGGACGTTGTAGAGCTGGTTGCTGGCGCTCGCAGCCGGGTCTGCTTCTCGAAGGCGTATTCGGAATAGTTGCCGCTGTAGCGGGTCAGCCGGCCATCTTCCAGCTCGGCGACCTCGTCCACCACCACGTCCAGCAGGTAGCGGTCGTGCGAAACGATCACCACCGCGCCCTTGTAGCTGCGGATCATGGCCTCCAGCAGCGCCTTGCCGGCCAGGTCAAGGTGGTTGTCCGGCTCATCCAGCAGCAGCAGGCTGGGCTGGACGACGATCAGCTTGGCCAGACCGACCAGCTTGCGCTGCCCACCGCTGAGCGCTGCAATTGGCAAACCGAAGTCGCTGTCATCGAAGCCGAGATTGCGCAAGAGTCGCTTTGACCTTGCCCTCGTAGCCTGGCCCGCCCAGCCGGTGAACTCCTCCACCAGCCTGGCCTGCTGCTCCAGCGTCGCGCTGCAAGGCTTTGTCGTCGCCGTAGACCGCGGGGTCGCCCAGACGATCCTCGACCCGCGCCAGCGCTTCCTCGATCTCGCCCAGCCGCGCCGACGCGGTCAGCGCCTCTTCCAGCACCGTGCGCTCCGGTCGCAGATCCGGCTCCTGGCGCAGGTAGCCAACCGTCAGCCCCTTGCTGCGCACCAGATAGCCGGTGTCGCTGGCCAGGTCGCCGGCCAGCAGCTTCAGCAGCGTGCTCTTGCCCGCGCCGTTCGGCCCCACCAGCCCGACGCAACGGTCGTCGTGGATCTCCCACGACAGGTCGGTGAAGATCGGCTGCTGGATGTAGGTGACGCTGACGCGGTCGAGGTGAACGGCGATCATGGGTGGGAGCGGCAGGTGGCAGAGATCAGAAGTCGGAAGTCAGGCGCCTCGCCGGCCAGCTGGCGCCTCGATGAATGGAGACAGCGGGACACGGTCGGAGACCGGCCCGAGCGGTGAGATCAGAAGTCGGAAGTCAGAGGTTGGCTGACAGTATGATTCGCGGCTTTCTCTTGATCCGCGGTTCTCAGGTTGCCAGCGTTACATCAATGACTGGTTCATCACTGGCGACGACCTCGCCGATGACGCGGGCGCTCGGCAGGCTTGCCAGCACGTCATCGACAGTCTGCGGCGGAACGGACATCAGCAGGCCGCCGCTGGTCTCGGGCGAGAAGCAGAGCACCTGCATCGCCTCCGGAATGCGCTCGTCGAAGTGTACCAACGGGCCGAAGTGCTTGCGGTTGTTGTGTGCACCGCCGGGATAAACCCAATCGCTGCCGAACTGCTGCGCGCCGGGCAGCCAGGGCAGACGGTCGAAGTAGATGCGAAAGCCGATGGCCAGCTGGACGTCTGCCTCAGATGTCTCCCCGGCCGGCAGCATCTCGCATGCATGGCCCAGCAGGCCAAAACCGGTGATGTCGGTGGCCGCGTGCGCGCCGGCGGCCAGCGCAGCCTCGGACGCGGCCCGGTTGAGTTGCATCATGCTGGCAGTGGCTGCGGCAAGCTGCTCGTCGCTGGTCAGGTCGCGCATGAAGGCTGTGGTGACCACGCCCGCGCCCAGCGGCTTGGTCAGGATCAACCGGTCGCCCGGCTGCGCGCCTGCCTTGGTCAACATCCGCCGCGGGTCTACCATGCCCAGCACCACCAGCCCGTACTTCGGCTCCTTGTCCTGGATCGTGTGGCCGCCGGCGATGGCAACACCAGCCTCGATCACCTTCTCCGCGCCGCCGCGCAGCACCTCGCTCAGTATCTCCACGGGCAGGTTCTCAGGGAACGCGGCGATGTTGAGCGCGAAGAGTGGCCGCCCGCCCATGGCATAGACATCGCTCAACGAGTTGGCCGCCGCGATAGCGCCGTAGGCGTACGGGTCGTCCACGATGGGCGTGAAGAAATCGACCGTCGCGACCAGCGCCTGGTCATCGCTCAGCCGGTAGATGGCAGCATCGTCCGGGTGACCAAGACCGACCAACAGGTCGGGATAGTCAGCCTGGTTGAACAGGTTGGATAACGGGCGCAGCACGTGCGCCAGGGCCTCAGGGGCCATTTTGGATGCTCAGCCAGCGCAGGCGGCGAGCGAGGTCAAGCGAATCTGATTGCGTGTCATGAAAGTTTCTCGAATTGCACGGCGAGCAGAGGGAAAAAAGAAGGAAATGAGGAAAAAGAGGGAAACTGGGAGAATACGGACAAATGGCTTTCAACGCATGTCGAAGCCCCCTCATTTCCTTCCTTTCCCTTCCGTCCCTCTCCGCCTACGAAATCAGCACCGCCCGGCAGGGCGCGCCGTCGCTGCCACCGATCTTGATGGGCAGACAGATCAGTTGGTACGGTCCCGGTTCGATGGCACGCAGGTCCAATCCCTCGACCGGGATGACGCCGGCCGCGAGCAGAATCTGGTGACAGGGCACGGGATCGGAGAAAGGCGCGACCGACAGGTAATCCACGCCGACGAGCCGGACGCCGCGGTCCACCAGCCACTGTGCGCCGTCGCCGGTCACCGCGACGAAATCCTCGACGAAGCCGTCTTCGGCCCGATTCCACAGCTCCGAACTGCGCGTCTTGAACAGCACGCGCTGCGTACCAGCGGGAATCGGCAGGCTGGTCAGCACGTCCGCCGTCAGCACCTCCACGTCGGGCGCCTCGACCACCAGGGCCGGGCCGATCAGCACATTCAGATCCAGCGTTTCCACGCCCGCGCCGCCGGCGACGAAATGCGCGGGCGCGTCGAGATGCGTGCCGGTGTGGACGCTGATGTCCAGCCGCGTCACATTGCAGATGTCGCCGCGATCCATGCGCGAGGGCTGCGGCAAGCGCACAGCCGGGTCGCCCGGCCAGACAGGAAGGGTAGGTGTGATAGTGTGAGAGATGTCGTGTATTGGCATGGGCGGGATTATAGCACCGTGAGCGGCTGTGACCAAGTGAGGCACGGACACAGACCTCCAAAGTCGCCAGCCATGCCCGCGTGTAATGAACTCGTAAGGAACGGGTAAGAACCAGTCAAGACGCGGGGTCAATACTATGGTTGCAGGGTAAGGCGCGGCGAGAAGCACCCTGCACGCGGCCGCTGGCGCGCTTGACACAATCGTGTGGCTACGGTACAACACTCCCGATTTCCCTTGTCCCAGACCCGGATGAGATAACGAGTTGGCTATGCTGTCAGAGATTATTCCCCTGGTAGAAACAACCTCCAGCAACGGAAGCTCACCGCCGCTGCTGCCTGAGCAGTCCTTCCTGCCCGACGCTTACCGTCTGCCGGAGGGAACGATCCGCGGCGCGCACGCTTCTATGTTGCCGCGGGTAGTCTTTATCGAGGTCACCAACCGCTGCAACCTGCTGTGCGAGACCTGCCCGCGCACCTTCTTCACGCGCGAACCGATCCGCTCGTTGCGCTACGACGAGTTCGTCGTCATCGCTGAGCAGTTCCCTGAGATGCAGCGCGCCGTGCTGCACGGCATCGGCGAACCGCTGCTCAACCGCGAGCTGCCGCAGATCATCGGCTACCTCAAACAGCGCGACATCGAGGTGCTGTTCAACTCCAACGGTACGCTGCTAACGCCGGCGTGGCAGGAAGCGCTGGTACGCAGCGGGCTGGACGAGTTTCGCTGCTCCATCGACGGAGCCGAGCCGGAAACCTACGCTCGCATCCGCGGCGCAGATCTGCTGCACAAGATCGAGGAAGGGCTGGCCGGGCTGGTGCAGACCAAGGCCCGCCTGCAAGCCAGCAGCCCGCGCGTCTCGATCTGGTGCGTGGCCACCAAGGAAAACCTGAGAGAGATGCCCGATCTGGTGCGCATGGCCGCGCGGCTGGGCGTGCCGGAGGTCTACCTGCAGCGCATGGTCTACTTCGGCAGCGAGCCGGCAGACCAGTACGGCATGGCACGCGACGAACTGGCGATCTTCGGCAAGGACGCGCGACTACCAGGACGAGATCATCGCCGAGTGCGAGACGTTGAGCGCCGAACTGGGCGTCGATTTCCGGGCGGCCGGCGCGCGTGATCCCCGCAACAGCCTGGCCGCCGCGCGAGACGCTGATTTCCATCCCTGGCAGGCTTGCCTGCGTCCCTGGACCACGGCCTACGTGACGGCCAACGGCAACTGCCTGCCCTGCTGCATCTCACCCTTCACCACCAACGACTACGAGAGCCTGCTCCTGGGCAACCTGTTCGAGCGTCCCTTCGGCGAGATCTGGAACGACTATCGCTACCGGCAGTTCCGCACCGATTTCTTCACCGACACGCCCGCACAAAGCGTGCGCCAATTGTGGTGTGTTTTGGAGTCTGTGAGGAAGGGAAGGCACGGAAACAGAAGGAAATGAGCGAAACAAGGGAAGTGACAGCCAACGGAAGCCGGCAGCGGATGCCAGCCAGCGTTTCAATGGAAGCTGTGGATCTACACCAACTACGACTGTAACCTGCGCTGCTCGTACTGCGTCGCGAAGTCCAGCCCCAACGCGCCGCGCCGGGCCATTGGCCTGAAAAACGCGCAGCGGCTGGTGGACGAAGCGGTGGAACTGGGCTTCAGCGAGGTCTTCTTCACCGGCGGCGAGCCGTTTATCCTGAAAGAGATCTACGAGATGCTGGCCTACTCGTCGGCGCGCGTGCGCACCAGCGTGTTGACCAACGCCATGCTGTTCAACAGCAGCCGACTGGAGCAGCTTCTGCCAGTTGCAAGCGGCAACGACAACCTGATCTTACAGGTCAGCCTCGACGGCGGCGTGGCCGAACATCACGACGCCTATCGCGGCAAAGGCTCCTGGCAGAAGACGGTGGACAGCATCCAGACGCTGCAAGCCCACGGTCTCAAGGTGCGGCTCAGCACCACCGAGACGCCAGCCAACAGCGGACACCTGGACCAGATCTGCGAATTGCACCACTCGTGGGGCATCCCGGAATCCGATCATTTCATCCGGCCGCTGGCCCGGCGCGGCTACTCCAAGGAAGGCCTGGAACTGGATATGTCGAACCTGCTGCCTGAGGTCACGGTGAATCTGGACGGCGTGTTCTGGCATCCGCTTTCCACTGACGCTGACATGCAGGTCAGCAAGTCGATGTTTCCTCTCAGCACAGCCGTGGAGCGAATCCAGGAGCAGATGAACGCCATCGCCAGCTCCGGCCGCGCCTCGCTGATGACCTTCACCTGAGGGTGAGCACACCACTCGCCGTGCGCGAGCAAGCTGTGGATCAGTGATCGGTGATCGGTAAAGACTGCGGAAGTCGCCGATTGGTGTTGACAACCGATCACCGATTACCGATCACCATTTCCCAACCACGGAGGACCCATGATCAGAGCATTTGTTTTCATCGAAGCTGAGCCGACCCGGGTTCAGGAACTTGTGCCAGAGCTGGCCGGCATGAAGCTGGCCTCGTCGGTGATCAAGGAAGTACACGCCATCACCGGACGTTACGATCTTGTCGCGTTGGTGGAAAGCCCGGATTTGCAATCCCTTGGGGATTGAGTGACCACAGGCATAGCGAACACCGTGGGTGTTCGACGCACAGAAACCGCTCTGATCCTATGGTCGGGGCTTGCAGGCAGTACACAGGGCGACAGCGCAACTCTTGCCGCGCCGCCGCCCAGGGACACCGCCGGCGCAAACGCGCTGCCGCTGCTCGGCGCGGATGCTTTCTACGACTCGGGCAGCAAGGGCTGCGGCGAGGGCCCGCTGGACGAGATCGCCGGCAGGCTACGCCGCATGCAGCCGGGACAAACGCTGGAAGTACGCGCCACCGACCCCAGCGTCGGCGTGGATTTGCCTGCATGGTGTCGCATGACGGGCAACGCGCTGGTCATTCAGCAGGACGACCGCTATCTGATTCAACGAAAGAAGGATTAACCTATGGGACAAATCATGATCCACCTCTCGCGCGGCAAGGACGATGTGGAGCGGGCCACACTTGCCTTCGTAGTCGCCAACGCCGGACTGACCGCTGGCCAGGATGCCACCGTGCTGCTGACGCTTGACGGCGTGTGGTTGGCAACATCAGGCTTCACCGACGGCATGGAAGCCAGCGGCTTCGCCCCGCTCGGCGATGTCATCAGCGGTTTCCTGGCCAACGGCGGCAAGGTCTGGGTCTGCGGCGCCTGCGCCAAGCCGCGCGGCATAGACGCCAGCCATCTGATCGATGGTGCGACCCTTGTCGGCGCCGTAGCCGCGGTCGAAGCGCTGGTCGGTGGTGCACAGACCCTCAGCTTCTAGTCTTGACGGCCAGAGGTCCGGAGGTAGCAGCACAGCCAGGCTACTCGCCTGACCTCTGACCTCTGCCATCTGGCCCTTCCCGCTCATGCCACCAAAACCCTGGAGAACCATCAGCAGCCGCGAGGTCTACAAGAACCCGTGGACGCGGGTGCGCGAGGATGTCGCCGAGATGCCCAACGGCAGGACGACTCTCTACGGCGTCATCGAGTGCGGCGAGGCCGTTGGCGTCCTGCCCTTCATCGACGACGACCATGTGGTGATGGTGCGCCAGTACCGCTACGTCTTCGACGAGGCGCATCGCTGGGAGATGCCGACCGGCGGCGTCAAGCCTGGTGAACCGCTGGAAGAAGCAGCCCGCCGAGAGTGCCGCGAGGAAGTTGGCTACGACACTGCCCGGCTGGAACACGTGAGTACCTACTTCAGCAGCAAGTCCATCGTCCAGGAGACCTGCCACCTTTACATCGGTCGCGGGCTAACACAGGTGCGTGTTGTGCCTGACGAGACGGAGTTTCTGGAAGTAGCCGTGTTTCCTTTCGACGAGATCTACCAGATGGTGATAGACAGCGAAATACGCGATGGCATGACGATGATCGCCGTGTTGCATGCGGCGCGGCTGCGAAACGAAACAAAGGAGACCAGACCATGACTTCAGAAGCTGTTGCCTACGACAAGAGCGAACTACCGCGTTGGGAGGTGATACTGCGCAAGATGATCCTGGTGATCGCGCGCCTGACGCTGGCCATCCTGTTCTTCACGCAGCTTTGGTGGAAAATGCCACCCACCTTTGGCTGCCCGCCAGACTACTCGTTTACGACCTCCACGGTCGAGAACGGGCGGCTGCGCTTGCAACGCACCAGCGGCCTGTGTGACTGGATCGGCATCGAGCAGGTCTACTCGACCCAGCCGCGGCCGCTGATCGTAGCCAACCTTGACAACAGCGGCGACCCGGAGATCTCGATCAACATCGCGCCCATCGCGCGGCTGAACGGCATCTTCCTGGAGACCGTCATCCAGCCGACCATCCAGTTCTCCGGCTGGCTGCTATGGCTGGCCGAGGCTGCGATCTTTGTGCTGTTGCTGCTGGGCTTGTTCAGCCGGCTGGGCGCGTTGATAGCCGTGGGCGTCTCGGCGCAGCTGCTGGTTGGGTTGTCGGGCATCCCCAACCCGTACGAATGGGAATGGGCCTACAACACGATCTTCGTGCTGGCGCTGGTGCTGTTTGCCTTTGCGCCGGGACGGGTGTTTGGCATCGACACGCTGCTGCGCCCCCGCTTCCTGGCCATGAAGGAACGCGGCAGCTTCATCGGCAGGGTTCTTTCATGGCTGACCTGATGAGCGAGGCAGGCGATCTGGCCGGTCTGCTGCGCCAGACCATCAAGGCGCACCATGACGCCTTCATCGAAACCGACGGCTTCGACCCGGAATGGCCGCTCTGGTATGCCGCGTATCTCCATCAACGTTTGCCAGCCTTGCAGGGTGTGACGCTGACGCAGAGCGAATGGGTGTTCCTGATCGTCAAGGCTGAGCAACAGCGGCTGCGCGAGCAGATCGAGGAACCGTGGTTCGATTTCTACGCCCGCGTCTTCCTGGAGGAGATCGGGCAGGGCAACCCGTTGTCAACCGGGTAGCTGCGGCCATGGCTGATAGATTGGGCAAGCAGGCAGGCACGAGTAGCAGCGCGTCGCGCCAGCAGAGACTACTGCTGGCGGGCGGCCTTGCTCTGCTGCTGCCATACGTGGCCGCCTGGCGGCTGGGTGATCTGCGCGAGGCGACGCCGCAGTTCCTGGCACTCTACATGGCCGCGTTTGTCATCTATGCGGCCGCGACTGTGGCTGCGCTGCGTTTGGGTGCCCTGACGGGACAGACGCTGGCTGCACTGTTCCTGCTGGCCGCTGCGATGATGGCTGTTACGCTGATCAACCGGCCCACACTGTCGGACGACATGTACCGCTACGTCTGGGAGGGACGGGTGCAGGCCAATGGCTTTAGCCCGTATCTTTACTCGCCCAACGCGCCTGAACTCAGCCGCTTGCAGGACGGCGCCGTCTGGGCGCACGTCAACCGCAAGTCGAATGTGACCATCTATCCACCGGTCGCGCAGACCGCGTTTGCACTGCTGTGGCGAATCGTTCCCGACAGCGTGCGCTGGTTTCAGGCGGTCATGGCGCTGGGCGCGCTGCTGGCTGGCGGCATGTTGGTCGGCCTGCTGCGTGATCTGGGAAGATCTCCGGCGCGCGTCGTGATCTACCTCTGGGCGCCGCTGCTGATCTTTGAAACGGCCCACAGCGCGCACCTGGATGGGCTGGTGCTGCCGCTGCTGGTAGGCGCATGGTGGGCGCGGGCGCGCAGCCGCGATGTGCTGGTCGGCATGCTGCTGGGACTGGCCACCGCTGCCAAACTCTATCCCGCCATCCTGTTACCTGCTCTTTGGCGACCTGACGACCGGCGCGGCCGCTGGACGATGCCGCTGGCCTTCGTGGTCACACTGGCCGCCAGCTACCTGCCCTACGTTACGAGCCACGGCAGCGAGGTTCTGGGCTTCCTGCCCAATTATTTCGGCGAGCGCTTCAACATGGGGCTGGCCGGCGTGCTAATCCCCGCCTTTCAGGAGGTCGGCGTCGAGCCGAACCGGGCGCTGCTGGCGCTGACCGTGATGACGCTGGCCGGGATCGCCCTCTGGATAATCACCCACCCCGCGCCCGACGGCGAAACGGCCGTCCGTCGCAGCATCTGGCTAATCGGCGCGTTCACCCTGCTGACTCAGAACCTCTTTTCGTGGTACATGCTGTGGGTGCTGCCGCTGGTCGCCATCTTCCTGCCCTCGCTGCCGGTCAATCGTGGAATGGCCGGAGTCCGCGAGGCGCTGCGCCAACCGGGTAGCCTGGCCTGGGCCGGCTGGTGGCTGTTCTGCGGGCTGATCGGCCTCTCCTACAGCTTTTTCATTGTCTGGCGGCCGGCGCCGTGGGCGATCTGGGCGCAGTACCTGCCGCTCTACCTGCTGCTGCTGGCCGAGGCCGCTCGCTGGCTTCGGGCGCGCCGACCGATTGCAGTGCAGGCAATCTGATGCGTTCGCAAAGCCGTACCTTCCCGAACGTCTTTTCACAGACAACCAGCAGCCGGCTCGCGCTCTGGGTGTTGCTGGGCGCGGGCGCGCTCAGCGTCCTCTGCTATTGGGTGTTTTTCGTCCGTCCGTTTGGCCTGCTGGAGCTGGCCCACCGGCCGCTGCTGGACCTGTTCAAGCTGTCGCAGACCGATCCGGCGGCGCGGGCACGTGTCATCGCAGGGTATGTGGTTCTGGGCGCGCTCTACTGGCTGGGTTGGCGGGCCGCGCAGCGGGTCGAGCGCCAGGACGCGCACGCTGCCTGGCTGGTTGTTGTCGCCTCCGCGCTGATCGCGGCGGGCGTGCTGCTGTTCATGTATCCCTTCGGCGCGGCCGACCTCTTCGACAACATCATGCACGGGCGCATCCTGGGCCTCTACCACGGCAACCCATTTACGGACGTGGCGGCGCAGTTTCGCGGCGATCCCATTTATGCCTTCACCGCCTGGAAGCGTACTACATCGGCCTACGGTCCGGCCTGGGAGATGCTGGCCGGCGGTACAGCATGGCTGGTTCATCAGATCGTTGGGGTTTCGCACCCGCCTCGGGTCTCGGTGGTCGCCAACGCGATCGCCTTTAAGTTGCTGAGCGGCGCGTTCCTGGCCGCCAGCGTTGCGGTGGTGGTTCTCATCCTGCGGCGCAAGGCGCCCGAACGCGCGCTGGCCGGTGTCGTGCTGCTGGCCTGGAACCCGGTGATCCTGGTGGAAACGCTGGGCAACGGCCACAACGACATCGCAATGATCTTCTGGGTGCTGGCGGCGGCCTGGGCGCTGGTGGGCGGACGCTACACGCTGGCGGTGCTGGCGCTGGTGCTCGGCGCGCTGGTCAAGTTCGTGCCGGTGTTGATGCTGCCTGCGGCGGTGTTGATAGCGGTGCGCGAGTTGGGAGTGAACGGAGGAGAGAGAGGGAGAGAGGGAGAGAGGGAGAGCAACGGGCATCAGCCACCAGCCATCAGCCACATGCGCTACGCAATACGCACTACGCACTACGCAATACGCCCGATCCTCCGCTTCCTGCTGATCACCAGCGCAGCCAGCATCGCGTTGATCGTGCTGTTCTACGCACCGTTCTGGCAAGGAGTGGAGATACTCAACATCAAGGGGCGTCAGGCGCTCTTCACGGCGTCGCTGCCGGCGGCGACCTGGGCTGCCTTGTTGCCTTCCCTGGGCAGAGAGCTGGCCGGCCAGCGAGTCAGCACCGTCGCCGCGGCGCTGACAGCCCTCTTCACCCTATGGCAGGGCATGCAAGCGTGGCGCGACCGGAGTTGGCTGAGCTTCACCCGCGCCTCCTTCCACATCATCATGTTCTACCTGCTGATCACCTGCCTCTGGTTCCAAAGCTGGTACGCGATCTGGCCGCTGGGATTAGCCGCCCTGCTGCCGCCGGGCCACGCGGCCCGGCTGGCCGCGCTGTTCGGCTACGTCGCCCTGGCCAAGCCGCTGGCCTTCGAGCCGCTCTGGCTGTGGCAGCACCCCCTGCCACCCAAGGCATGGCGCGAGCTGCGCCTCGGCCCGGCGCTGATGGCGCTGCCGATCGTGTATGCGCTGATGGCCTGGATGAGTGAGCGAGTCAGAAGGGAAAAGAGGGACAACAGGGTAACGGAGGAACACCAATAGTCATGACCCAACCCCCAACTCCCAGCACCCAGTCCCCAGTCCCCATACCCTACGCCCCACACCCCACGCCCCACACCGACGCGCTACTGGTCGTTGCCAAGCGGCCCGCACCCGGTCTCACCAAGACCCGCCTCACGCCGCCGTTGACGCCGGAGCAGGCATCCGCACTCTACGAGTGCTTTCTGCGCGACACGCTGGACCTGATGCGGCGCGTGCCTGGCGTTCAACCGGGAATTGCCTACCTGCCGGCGGAGGCGCGCGATTATTTCGAGGCGCTGGCGCCCGATTTTGAGTTGGTTGTGCAAAAGGGTGAAAGTCTGGGTGAACGGCTGGACAACGCGCTGACCGGCTACCTGGCGGCAGGGTATCGGCGGGTCGTCATCATGAACAGCGACGGACCGACGCTGCCACCTGGCCACCTGGCGGCCGCGTTCGACGGCCTGCGCAACGGCGCGGATGTGGTGCTCGGCCCCAGCGACGACGGCGGCTACTACCTGATCGGTCTGCGCCAGTCCGCGCCCAGGCTGTTGCGCGAGGTCAGGATGAGCACCCCTGACGTGCTGGCTGACACGCTGCGCATCACCGACGAGGAGAAGCTGAAAGTCGAGTTGCTGCCCCTCTGGTACGACGTGGATGACGAAGCCAGTCTGGCGCGCCTGCGTGATGAGTTGGCGACCACGCCACCAATCGTAGCCCGGCACACACGAGCTTTCCTCGAACAGCATGACACCTGACAACCCAATTTCCATCGCCGTGGTCATCCCGGCGCTCAATGAGGGAGGCAATATTCGCGCGCTCGTGCAGGAGGTGCGCCAGACAGTGCCGGCGCATGTGATCGTCTGCGACAACGGCTCCAGTGACAACACTGCTGCCGAGGCGCTGGCCGCCGGCGCGCATGTCGTCTACGAACCACGTCGTGGCTACGGCTTCGCCTGCGCAGCCGGCGTGAGTGAGGCGACCGCGTTGGGCGCAGACGTGGTGGCCTTTCTGGACGGCGACCACAGCTTCCTGCCCGCGGAGCTGCCGCGCCTGCTCGCGCCGATTCTCTTCGACCGGGCTGATCTGACGCTGGGCTCACGCTGGCTCGGTCACATCGCGCCCGGCGCCATGCCGCCCCAGCAGCGCTTCGGCAACTGGCTGGCGGCGCGGCTGATGTCAGCGCTGTACAGTCTTCCCCTCACCGATCTGGGGCCATACAGAGCGATCCGCCTGCCGTTATTGCTCAGCCTCGACATGCAGGAGATGACCTTCGGCTACCCCACCGAGATGATGGTCAAAGCAGCGCGGCGCGGCGCGCGACTGGCCGAGGTGCCGGTCAGCTTCCACCCGCGCCGCAGCGGACGTTCCAAGGTGAGCGGCACGCTGCGCGGCACGGTGCTGGCGGCGCGCTATATTTTGGGGGTGACGATCCAATACGCCTGATGAGAACGGGGAACGGAGCTGTCCGGTTGGTAACCCGGACCTGCGTGTCAACTGCGACCGTAGACCGGCACAGCGGCGCCGGTGATGGCGCTGCCCGCGTCCGACGCCAGGAACACGATCACATCGGCGATGGCTTCAGGCGTCACCCAGCGGCTGGTGTCGGCGTCGGGCATGTCGGCGCGATTCTGCGGCGTGTCGAGCGTGCCGGGCAGCACACAATTGACGGTCAGGCCGTGATGTTTGTACTCGGCTGACATGCTCTCCACCAGGCGCATGACGACGCTCTTCGACGCGTTGTAGGCGCTGTGGTTGGCCGTGCCTGCCAGAGCGGCGCGGGCGGCAGTGTGAATGATGCGCCCGGAGCCTTGCGCCAGCATTGGCGGCAACACAGCGCGACTCATCACGAAGGCGCTGCGGGCGTTGAGATTGAACATGAAATCCCACGTCTCCAGCGAGGTCTCATGGGTCGGCGTTCCAGCGCGATAGCCGCCCACGGTGTTGGCCAGGACGTCGATCCGACCGAAGCGCTCCAGCGCCTTGTCGACTTCGACCTGCACGGAAACCGGATCGGTAGCATCCACCATGCCGCAGAACATGTGGCGGTCCGACCCGGCGAACTCGGGGAAAAGACCTGGCAGTTTGTCTGCAGCGCGGTCGGCAAGAACCAGATGCGCGCCACAAGCTGCAAAGGCGCGAGCAACGGCGGCGCCCAGGTTGCCCGAGGCGCCGCTGACCATGATAACTTGTTTCGTGAAATCGGTGGAAGTCATGAGTACCTTTCTAGAGTGCTGCGGACTAGTTCGTTACCTTGACGCCGCGCCAGAAGGCGATGAAACCGGCTATTTGTTGGGCGGCCGGCTTGGGTTCCGGGTAATACCAGGCGGCATCGCGATTGACCACGCCGTTCACTACCACGTCATAGTAGCTGGCGAGGCCCTTCCAGGCACAGGTGGTGTGGGTCTCACTGGGCCGGAAATATGCGCTGCTGATGGCGTCAGGTGGAAAGTAGTGGTTGCCTTCGACAACGATGGTCTCGTCGCTTGTTGCCAAAACGGTGTCGTTCCAGATAGCCTGCATGGGTGATCCTCCAAAACCGCAGTGGTCGTTGTGTCATCGGGACGTTCAACTTCTTTGGCAACAGTTGAACATCTGCCTGTTGGACGGCCCGCGCAGGGGTGATCTTACGGGTGATCCAGAAGTTCGACTTATCGGAAGAAGTCGAACTTCTCTTTGCTAGCGACGCGTGGAGCCCGATCCCACAACCGTTCGAGAAGCGCACCTTCTCGAAAAGTTGGACTTCTGCCGGTACGCCTGCGCTCACGCGGCTTCGAGGCCGTAACAGGTGGCGCCGAAAAGCGCAGCGTTGCGGTGCAGGATGACATGCACCGGGAAGCGAATCAGCACCGTGGAGAAGCGTCCCTTGTTGAGGAAGGACTGCATGAAATAGGTGTGCTCCAGCCAGGGCAGGATGCGCGCCGGGATGCCGCCGCCCAGGTAGACGCCGCCAGTGGACATCAGCTTGAGCGCCAGATTGCCGGCCTCAGCCCCCAGGATCGACACGAAGAGACGCAGCGTTTCCACGGCCAACTCGCAGGGCTGTTCCTCGTGGCGCAGCGCGGCGTTGACGATCACCGGTGTTGGATCGTTGGCCGCCACCAGTTGCGCCGCCAGCCAGGGCGGCTCAGGCGCGTAGCCGGAGTCCTTCAGGTAGCCATAAAGGTTGGCGATGCCCAGCCCGGAGCAGACCTTCTCGTAGCTGACGTGGTCGAAACGCTGCAACATGTAGCGCAACAGACCCATCTCCAGCGCGTCGGTAGGACCGAAGTCGGCATGCCCACCCTCGGACGCGTGCGCCCGGTAGCGTCCGCCATCCCAGGTCAGGTAGGCCTCGCCCAGGCCGGTGCCGGGCGCGATGACAGCGATGGGACCATGTTCGACCGGTTCGGCGTGGTTAAGCGTGTGTAAATCCTGCTCGTCAAGGTAAGGCACCGCGTAGGCGATGGACTGGAGGTCGTTGAGCAGCGTGATGTCTTTGACGCCCAGCACTTCCTGCAAGCGGCTCTCGCGAATCAGCCAGGGAAGGTTGGTGATGCTGGCCTGCCCGCCGACCACCGGACCGGCGACGCCGAAGACTGCACGCTCGACCGGCGGCGCGAACTCGGCCATGAACGCGTGGACGATGGACTCCAGGTTGCTGTAGCTGCCGCTGGCGTACTGTTTCTCCGCAATAGCTTCACGCGGGCCGCGTTCCGGAGAAAAGACAGCCAGATGGGTTTTGGTGCCGCCGATATCGCCTGCTAACAACATCTTGCATTCACCTCACACAACGACCAGCGAATCGTCGCTGCCGTATTCGTTGGTCTCGTAGCCGTCGGCCGCCCAGTCGTTTTCCCAGCGGTGGGCGTCGAGCAGGTACTTGAAACGGTAGCTGCGTCCAACCTGTAAAGGAACTGTCAGCGTGAAGCTGCCGTCTGCGCGCCGCTCCATGGGGTAGGCGCTGGGATCCCAGTTGTTGAAATCGCCGCAGAGTGTCGCTCCAGTTGCGTTGCCGGAGTTGGGATGTTCGAATGTGACGCGACAGGTGCGGCCTGCGCCGCTGTAGGTTTTTGTCAGCAATGATCTGCTCCTTGGTGTAGTGCTGGCTCGGTCGGCCCGCTCCCGTATCCTCGGCACCGGGGAGCCATGGTGCGGGATGCTTCGCGAAGATCGGCCAGAACGACGACGGGCGGGTCCGGTGATGTCAAGTATAACCGGGCCGGGCCGGGCTGCAAAAAACAGTTTGCGACCCTTGCCAGACTGTGTTACGATGGGCCAATGAAGCGCAAGCTGCGCGGCCTGAAGCGCACCGACATTCAACTCGACTTCGACCTCTATCGCGTCAACGTGCCTATCCCTGGCGTGGCCGGCGACGAACTGAGCGTGGTGGACATCCACCCGCCTGGCGTGGATCGCACCATGGTCTTCCTACACGGGTACGCCGGCTGTGCTGAGACCTGGGAACATCAGATCAACCACTTCTCGCGTGACTTCCGGGTTGTGGCGCCCGATCTGCGGGGCCACGGCCAGAGCGACGCGCCCTTCACCCGCTATACCATGCGCGAGTTGGTGGCCGACCTGTTCGCGATCTCGCAACATCTGGAATTGCCGGAGCAGTTTGTGCTGGTTGGCCACTCCTTCGGCGGCTCGATATGCGTCGAATATGCCAACGTGCACCCGGAGCAAATCGAGCGGCTGGTGCTGATCGCCACCGCCGGCGAGTATCCACTGCGGCGCACCGCCTCGCTGGCCTACCACATCCCGACCGCCATGCTGCGGCCGATCTGGAACTATCGCCCGCGCTGGAACGCCGAGTTGCACGTCGTCAAACGGATGGCGGTCAACAACATGGCACAGTGGCAGGGTTGGTCGCTGATGCGCACCATCCAGGCGCCGACGCTGATCATCACCGGCGAGCGCGACACCTATTTTCCGCGCTATGTCTTCGAGGATGTCGGCCGGATCATCCCTGGCGCGGAGGTGGTGGATGTCGGCGCATCGCGCCACAAGGTACAGCTTGAGCGGCACCAGGCCGTCAACCGCGCCATCGAACGCTTCGTCGAGGACACGGAACGGCGGGCCGCGTGGCGTGAGGTTGACAAACCGCCCGACTCCGAAACGGGCCGGCCCTGGCTCAAACTGTACAGCAAGGGCACGCCGCCCACCGTTCCCATCCCGCGCCGGCCGCTGCACGAGTTTCTGGAAAGCGCGGCTGAGGCGCTGCCGCGGCGGGCCGCCACAGTATTCTACGGCCAGCGGCTGACCTATTCCCGGCTCAACCAACTGGCCAACCAAATCGGTCAGATCCTGCACGGCCAGGGGGTGCAGCCAGGCGACTGCGTGATGATACTGCTGCCCAACATGCCGGAACACGTGGCGGCCTTTTTCGGCATCCTCAAGATCGGCGGGGTCGTGGTGCTGCCACACGCAGACGCAACGGCCGCGGATGTCAGCGCGCAGGTGCGGGAGAACGGCGTGGTGGCACTGATAACACTGCACTCGCTGGCAGATCTGGCCGCGGACCTGCGCAAGGACAGCGACCTGCGCGACGTCCTGCTGGTAGAACTGACCCGCGAAGCTGCCGGCGCCGAGCGCGCTATGCTGGCCAGACTAGGGAAAGCAACTGAAACGCCAGATGCACCCGGTGCGGAGCAGCCAGCCGGCGCTGCAACGGGCCGCTCGCTGCGAGTTCTATTGCGCGACGCTCCTTTCGACGCGCCGCGCGCCAGCGTGGACGGCGACGACCCGGCGGTTATCGTCTACACGGGCGGCGTCACCGGGCCAGCCAAAGGGGTGTGCCTGACGCACGCCAACCTGGCCGCCAATACCTTGCAGGTGCGCCACTGGATACCTGATCTGCGCTACGGCCAGGAGACCTTCGTGACCGTGCTGCCGCTCTGCCACGCCTACGGGATGACAGTGGCCATGACGCTGCCGATCGCGGTCGGCGCCACCATGCTACTGCTGCCGCATTCCGATCTGCCGGAAATCCTGCACAACATCTTCTCGTTCAAACCCACCTTCTTTCCGGGAACGCCCGCCTTGTTTGCGGCCATTACACGAGCGTCCAACATCCGCAGTTATGGCCTCTCCTCGATCCGTGCTTGTATCTCCGGCGCTGCGCCGCTGCCGGTGGAGGTGCAGGAGGCGTTCGAGAAGCTGACCCAGGCGCGCCTGTTGGAAGGCTATGGCCTGACCGAAGCGGGGCCGGTGACCCACGCTGACCCGCCGGAGCGCGGCCATCGCGCCGGCTCCATCGGCGTGCCGTTGCCCAACACCGACGCACGCGTGGTCGATCGCCGCACAGGTCAGGATTTGCCGCCGGGCAGTGTGGGCGAGCTGATGGTCAAAGGACCACAGGTGATGGCATGCTATGCCGAAAACGGCGCAGGTGTGGACGCGGCGGGGTGGCTGCGGACCGGCGATCTGGTGATCATGGATCCCGACGGGTTCTTTCAGTTCATCGGCCGCACCGGCGATGTAATCGAGCGAGGTGGCCACGACATCTACCCGCGCGACGTGGAAGAGGTGCTGTACGAACACAGCAAGGTACAAGAGGTTGCAGTGGTGGGCGTGCCAGACGCGAGAGGCAATCAACAGGTGAAGGCGTTCGTTGTCCTTAGGGCTGGCACAGCTGTCAGCGCCGAGGAATTGCGAGAGCACTGTCGTCGCCGTCTGGACGATGAAGCTGTCCCGGACGAGATCGAGTTTCGTGCAGAACTGCCACGAACAGCCCTCGGCCAGGTATTGACGCGCGCGTTAGGGTAGCAGGAACTACCAGACGCCGATATCGATCAGCGCTGCCCCCTCTGGGCCAGCTCCCAGATTGCCAGAGATCCCAGTTTTATCAAGTGAGGCGATGAGCTGGTGTCGCCTCCACAGTCATATTGTACGAGGAGACTACACATGCTACATGAGAAAGACACCATTCGAGACAGCCAGGACGACGATCTGTTTGCGTCAACAGATCTGTCAGTCAGGCTGCCCAAGTTCAGGTTCCCGGCCGATGAACAAGATCCGCGCCACGCATTTCGGGTGGTCGCCGATGAACTGATGCTCGACGGCAACTCGCGACAGAATCTGGCAACGTTCTGTCAGACGTGGGTTGAGCCGGAGATCCGCTTGCTGATGGATCTGACCATCGACAAGAACATGATCGACAAGGACGAATATCCGCAGACCGCCGAGCTGGAATCGCGCTGCGTGCACATGCTGGCCGACCTGTGGAACTCCCCCGATGCAGCCAACACCCTGGGGACTTCCACCACAGGGTCCAGTGAGGCCGCGATGCTGGGCGGCATGGCGCTGCTGTGGAACTGGCGCGCCCGTCGCAAGGCGGAAGGAAAGCCAATCGACAAACCAAATCTGATCAGCGGTCCAGTGCAGGTCTGCTGGCACAAATTCGCCCGCTACTGGGATGTGGAACTGCGCGAGATTCCCATGGAGGGAGACCGGTTGATCATGAACGCCGAGGAGGTGTTGAAGCGGGTCGACGAAAACACTATCGGCGTCGTTCCCACGCTGGGCGTTACGTTCACGTGCGCCTTCGAGCCGGTCGAGGAAGTGAGCGACGCACTGGACCGCCTACAGCAGGAGACCGGTCTGGACATTCCAATCCATGTTGACGGCGCCAGCGGTGGCTTTCTGGCTCCCTTCATGTTCCCCGATCTGAAGTGGGATTTCCGCCTACCGCGCGTCAAATCGATCAACGCTTCCGGCCACAAGTTCGGTCTGGCGCCGCTGGGCGTGGGCTGGATCATCTGGCGGGACAAGGAAAGCCTGCCCGAGGACCTGATCTTCCGTGTCAACTACCTGGGCGGCAACATGCCCACCTTTGCGCTCAACTTCTCG
Organism: uncultured Chloroflexia bacterium; assembly: GCA_963707275.1. GTDB lineage: Bacteria > Chloroflexota > Anaerolineae > JAAEKA01 > JAAEKA01 > JACKBK01. The sequence continues at coordinate 40,207 of CAVPPH010000005.1, read as the reverse complement.
CGGCCCGGTGGTCAGATCGCGGCGCAGTACTACAACTTCCTGCGGCTGGGTCGAGAGGGGTATCGCAAGGTGCATCAGGCCTGTTACGACACGGCGCAGTACCTGGCCGATGAGATTGGCAAGATGGGCCCCTTTGAGATTCTCTACAACGGTCACGGCGGCCTGCCGGCGCTGGCATGGAAACTCACAGAGGATGTCGAGCACGAGTTCACCCTGTTCGACCTGGCCGACCGGCTGCGCACGCGCGGCTGGCTGGTGCCGGCTTACACGCTACCGCCACACAGGGAAGACCTGGCCATTCAGCGCATCCTTGTGCGCCACGGCTTCAGCCGCGATCTCGCCACGCTGCTGCTCAACGACTACCGGGACGCGCTGGCGTACCTGGAAAAACATCCGGTGACGACATCGATCTCTGCCGAGGAAGGCAGCGGCTTCAGCCATTGATGCACACGTGCCGTCTGAGAGCGACCGCTGCCTGGAGCCGACGCGGTTGTTCTCAGACGGCGCCAGCCTGCCCAAGGTGGCAGGGAGCTTGCCGAGTAACAGCCGAAAGCAGGAATTCAAGAAAGGAACTGCATGGCAGCACAGGTAACACGCGGGTATATCGGCTTCCCAGCCGAATGGGAGCACGTTGAAACGCACACTGTTGGTCCTTTTGTCACCAAGGTCGTCCACCGCCGGGAAGACGGTGTGCAAGACGCCAGAACCTCGCGGCGCCACCGCAAAAACCTTGGTCCCGAAACCGCTGCCAAGAGCCGGCTAAGCTGGTTCGTTTGGCGACCGTCGTCCTTAAACTGGTGGATCGCCGTTCTGTTCATGATCGGCGCGTGGCATTTTGTCAGCGGCAGCGTGCTGGTGCTGATCGGCTTCGCGAACGCTTACCTCATCGATCTCGTCTTTTTCCTCGGTTCCATCTTCTTTACGTCGGCGGGATACAGCCAGTATTACCAATCGATCAACGCGCCGGTGGCTATCGACACCGCGGGCCGGCCGCAGCCGCCAGCATCACGACGCTATGTCAGGTGGCAGCCGAAACGAATCGACTTCTGGGCAACCTTTCCCCAGTTTCTGGGCACTCTGGCTTTCAATTTATCCACATTTGCGGCGTTCGCCAGTGTCGGATGGCTGGGCTACGAAATTGGTGTGTGGATTCCGGACTATGTCGGCTCTATTCTGTTCTTGATCTCCGGCGTCGCGGCCGTCTTTGAATTCTGTCACCGGTTCTGGTGCTGGAAAGCCCGCAGTCTCACCTGGTGGATTGTCATCATCAACTTGGTCGGTTGCGTAGCCTTCATGCTCTCGGCGATCCTGGCGTTCGTGGCGCCGGCACCCATTTTTGCGGGCCTGGCAACCTGGTCAACGATTTTCACGCTCATAGGCGCGGTCTGCTTTTTCGTCGGCGCCTATCTCATGTGGCCGGAGATGTCGACTGAGACGGCCTAGACCAACCGCAAAACTGGACAGACCCCACTGGTTGGCGGTCATGCAAACAGCAGACGCCGCACCCAGTTCGGGGGCGGCGTCTGCTGTTCTACTTGCAAACACTGCTTTCACGCTGCGTCCATCGGATTCGGTACAGCAAGGAAGTCTTCACAGCTGCTGTGGCCTGTGCGTGCTGCGGCTGCTGCACACAGCGCCACGCCTTAATGTCATCATAAAGACCTCATCAGACTCACATAAGGACGTATCCGGCAGTTGTCGCTTAGAATCAAGGCGTTGAGGCAAACACATGCTCACGCGAAAGGAAGCTATGACAATCACTACTCTGTTTGTTGATATCGGCGGCGTTCTGCTGACCAACGGCTGGGACAGGCAGGCACGCCAGCGAGCTACGGAGACCTTCGGCTTGCAACACAGCGAGATGGATGAACGCCATCACCTGACCTTCGACACCTACGAGGAAGGCAAGCTCAGTCTGGACGAATATCTGGCGCGCGTCATCTTCTACGAGCCGCGCTCATTTACGCCGCAGGACTTTCGCGATTTCATGCTGGCTCAATCGCAGCCGTACGACGACACAATTGCGTTTCTGCGCCAGATCAAGGAGCGGCACGGGCTGAAGGTCGTGGCTGTCAGCAACGAGGGGCGTGAGTTAACCGAATATCGAATCCGCACCTTTGATCTCGCGTCGCTGTTCGATGTCTTTATCTCCTCCTGCTTCGTGCATTATCGCAAGCCGGACCACGACATCTACCGCATGGCGCTGGATGCGGTGCAGACGCCGCCTGATGAAGTTCTTTACATCGACGATCGGGGGATGTTTGTGGAGGTCGCACGCAGTCTGGGCATACAGGGCATTCAGTACACAGGGTTGGATGCCCTTCGAACATCCCTGGCAGCCTATGGACTCACCTGATACAGGCTACCAAACCGAACGGCGCGCAAGCAAATGATTGCGCGCTGTCAAGCGCGCTGAGTAACTCCAGCTTACAACTTGCGACCGTGACAGTGCTTGAACTTCTTGCCGCTACCGCACGGACACGGGTCGTTGCGGCCCGCACCGACGTATGCTGCCGCCTCGTTTTCCGCAAGGATCCCCATGATCTCATCGGCGTAGCGGCCCTGGCGCAGCAGGTTAGCCATTGCGCGCATCGGTGGGTCGACGTGGTGGAAGAACAGCTTGAAGCCGGCGCAGAGATAGTTCAGGCCAGGCTCGCCGTCGGGGGTTGAGATGAAGCGGTCCTTGGGGCAGCCGCCATGGCAGGCGAATCGCACGTCGCACTCACGGCAGTAGCGCGGCAGCGTGTCCATCTTGTCCTGGCCAAACTGGCGCTGCTGGGGCGAGGCGATAAGCTCGATCATATGGCGATCCTGGATGTTGCCCAGCAGATAGTCCGGCTCGACGAAGTGGTCGCAGGAATAGAGGTCGCCGTTGTGTTCCAGCGCCAGCGCATTGCCGCAGGTGGGGGAATGGATGCACAGGCTGTACTGGCCGACATGTGCGCCCAGCGTCACGTCGAACATCTGCACGTATACCGTCCCCACATCGCGCCGCACCCACTCATCGAAAACGCCCATTAGGAAACGACCAAACTGCTCAGGCCGAATCGAGCGGTCGGTGACCACTGTGCCGGTCTGGGTGTAGAGCGGCCGGTCGTGCCATGACGTCCACGGCGCCGGGCTGACCGCGACCGGCTCGCCCGCGTGCAGCTGGATGCCGGTCGCCAGCGCTGCGTCGATCTGCTCCGGCTCCACCCGCTCGATGATGGGGATGAACTGGATGAACTGCGCGCCCAACTCGTCGCGGAAGAAGCGGTAGACCTCCACCGGATGGTCGGCGTTGGCCGCGTTCAGCGTGCAGAGGATGTTGAAGTCGACCTCGTGGCGGCGCAGCGCATCCAGACCCTGCATCACCTGGTCGAAGGTGCCGCTGCCGCCCTTGTTGACCCGGTACGCGTCGTGCATCTCGCGCGGGCCATCGACGCTCAAGCCGACCAGGAAGCTGTGCTGCTTGAAGAACGCCGCCCACTCGTCGTCGATCTTGGTGCCGTTGGTCTGGATGCTGTGCAGCACCTGCTGGTCCGGCCGGCGATACTTCTCCACCAGTTCTACTGAACGGCGAAAGAAGTCCAGCCCCATCAGCGTCGGCTCGCCGCCCTGCCAGGCCACGTTGACCTCGGGCGCCTGGTGCGCCTCCAGCAATTGCTTGATGTAAAGCTCCAGCAGGTCGTCGGCCATGCGAAAGCGGCTGCCAGGATAGAGCATTTCCTTGGAAAGGAAAAAGCAGTAGCTGCAATCCAGATTGCAGACCGCGCCGGTCGGCTTGGCCAGCAGATGAAAGGCAGGCGGCGCGTTTTGGAGGAAGTGTCAGCAGGTCGGTGGTCATTGTTGGTTCCAGTCCATTCAGGTAGCGGTACCGCCATTCTACCCCTGACACGAAGAGATGCCAACTTCTCCGAAAAGTTGGCATCTCTGGTGTTAGTGCCTGCGCCATTCTACTTGATCGCCGGCTTTCAAACAACCTGCCCGGCCACTGTTCTGGTACGGAGGCGAAGAAGTTCAACTTCTTCGGTGAAGTTGAACTTCTTGGGAGCTAAGAGAGTTGCCAACTTTTCCGACTGGGAACCGTCCCGGAGGGAAAAGTTGGCAACTCTGACTTCAGCGTTAGAACAGTCCGACCACCTTGCCGTTCTCGTCCAGGTCCACGTTCATGAAGACCGGCCTGGTGGGCAGGCCGGGCATGGTGCGCATCTCGCCGCACAGCGGGTAGATGAAGCCAGCGCCGACGCTGGCGCGCACCTCGCGGATCGGCAGCGTGAAGCCGGTCGGCACGCCCTTGAGCGTCGGGTCGTGGCTGAGGCTCAGGTGCGTCTTGGCCATGCAGATCGGCAGGTCGCCGAAGCCGGCCTTCTCGTAGGCCGCGATCTGCGCGTCGGCCTCGGGGGTGTAGTCAACGCCGTCAGCGCCGTAGACCTTGCGGGCGATGGTCTCGATCTTTTCCTTGATGGTCATGTCCAGCGGGTAGAGGAACTGGAAGTCGCTGGGCTGCTCGCAGGCGGCCACGACCGCCTCGGCCAGCTCGACCGCGCCCTCGCCGCCCTTGGCCCAGTGGTTGGTCGGTACGGCGGCGTAGGCGCCGGTCTCTTCGGCCAGCCGCTGCACCAGCGCGATCTCGGTGGGTGTGTCGTACTTGAACTGGTTGATGGCCACCACCACCGGCACGCCGAACTGGCGGGCGATCTCGATGTGCTTGCCCAGGTTGGCAAAGCCAGCCTCCAGCAGCGCCAGGTTCTCCTCGGTGTAGGCCCGGTCCAGGTCGCGCCCGGCGACCACCTTGGGGCCGCCGCCGTGCATCTTCAGCGCGCGGATCGTGGCCACCAGCACCACGGCGTTGGGCTTGAGCCGCGAGTAGCGGCACTTGATGTTCATGAACTTTTCCATGCCGATGTCCGCGCCGAAGCCGGACTCGGTCACCACGTAGTCGGCCAGCTGCAGGGCGATCTGGTCGGCGACGATGCTGCTGTTGCCGTGGGCGATGTTGGCGAAGGGACCGGCGTGCACCAACGCCGGCGTGCCTTCCAGCGTCTGCATCAGGGTCGGCATGATCGCGTCCTTCATCAGGACGGTCATCGCGCCGGCCACGCCCAGGTCCTCGGCAGTCACCGGGTCGCCGGCGTAGCTGCGGCCGATGACGATGCGGCCCAGCCGCTCGCGCATGTCCTTGAGGCTGGTGGTCAGCGCCAGGATCGCCATCACTTCGCTGGCCACGGTGATGTCGTAGCCGGTCTCGCGCGGCACGCCATCCTGCTTGGCGCCCAGGCCGATGACGATCTTGCGCAGCGCGCGGTCGTTGACATCCACGACCCGGTTCCAGGTGATGGTGTAGGGGTCGATGTTCAGCGGCTTGAGGCCGGTGACCTTTTCGAAACGCTCGCCATAGTTGCGCTCGTGCATGATGCGGGCGTCGATCGCGGCGGCCAGCAGGTTGTTGGCGGCGGTCACGGCGTGGATGTCGCCCGTCAGGTGCAGGTTGAAGTCCTCCATCGGGACGACCTGGCTGTAGCCGCCGCCGGCCGCGCCGCCCTTGATGCCGAAGGTGGGACCCTGCGAGGGCTGGCGGATGCAGGTGAAGACCCGCTTGCCCAGGTGCGCGCCCAGCGCCTGGCTGAGGCCGACCGTGGTGGTCGTCTTGCCCTCGCCCAGCGGCGTCGGTGTGATGGCGGTCACGTCGATGTACTTGCCCTGCGGGCGGTCCTTGAACTTCTCGATGACGTCGAGATGGACTTTGGCCTTGTACTTGCCGTAGAGGTCGAGATCGTCTTCGGTCAGGCCGACCTGCGCGGCGATCTCCAGGATGGGCCGCAGCGTGGCGGCCTGCGCGATATCGATATCGCTGGGAACGGGGTCGAGGTAGGTAAACTGGGGCATTTTTGGGACTCCTTCTTTGCAGTCCAAACGTTGATGATGGGTCGTCGATACTGTCCGGCTGCGGCGCCGTCGGCTTGTTCACAGAGAAACTGTCCCTTATTGTACCATCTTTCGCGGCAGGAACCATGACACAGGTCATGATTTGAGTAATTGGTGTCGAAATCCGTCGGCAATTGATCAACAGACTTCGGAAGTCGCCGATTGCGCGAGAAACTGGTCTGAGACGCATGGCAATGCATTTGCGATATGCGGCGACTTCCGAATGTCCTGTGGTTGAGTCGACGCGAAGCAAAAAGACGCAGCCGATAGTGTCTCGACTGCGTCTTCATGGCGCGTGGATCCATGGTGTCAGTCCAGCAGTTTCTCCAGCTTGTTGGCCAGGCTCGAGATAGTTGGCGACGCCGACCTGCCGGTCCACTTCCTTGCCGTCCTTGAAGTAGAGCAAGGTGGGAATGCCCATGATGCCGTAGCGACCGGGCGTGTTCGGGTTCTCGTCGACGTTCATCTTGGCGATGACCGCGCGGCCCTCGTAGGCCTGCGCCAACTGCTGCACCGAGGGAGCGATCTGATGGCACGGGCCGCACCATTCGGCCCACAGGTCCACCACGGCCGGCATGTCGGCGTGCAAGACGACCGCCGCGAAATCGGCGTCGGTGACGTGGATCGGCTCAACGGCCGGCTTGCCAGTGCCATTGCTGGCTGTCGCTGTAGCTTCCGCGCTGGGGGAAGACTTCTTGAAGATATTAACCATGGTTGTTCTATGCTCCTTGAACTGTTTTATCTGCGGTTTCATGGTTTGGATGCACAAAACCGGGAATAGGTTTCAACGCTATCGTTACATTCTTTGGTCGCGCTGGCTGTCAGCTTTCTTACCCGGCAACCGCTTCACGAAAAATCAGTTGATCGGCCTGGCCGTCAGCATGGTAGGACGATCGCACCAGCGGCCCCGACTCCACCCAGCGGAAGCCACGCGCCATGCCCGCCTCGCGCAGTTGGTCGAACTCATAGGGCGTGTAATAGCGCTCGATGGGCAGATGGAAGCGGCTGGGCTGCAGGTACTGGCCGATGGTCAGAATATCTACATCTACCGCGCGCAGGTCGTCCATCACCGCAAGAATCTCGTCCGTGCTCTCGCCCAGCCCGACCATGATGCCGGTCTTGGTGACGCCGTTGGGAACCATCTGGCGCGCCTGACGCAGCAGTTCCAGCGAGCGCGGGTACTTGGCCTGCGGCCGCACGCGCTTGTAGAGCCGCGGCACGGTCTCAGTGTTGTGGTTCAGGATCTCCGGGCGGGCATCCATGACCGCCTGCAGCGCGTCCCAGTTGCCCTGAAAATCGGGGATCAACACTTCGACGCTGCAGCCTGGCGTCATCTCGTGGATCAGGCGGATCACCTCGGCGAAGATGTGGGCGCCGCCGTCGGGCAGCTCATCGCGGTTGACGCTGGTCAGCACGGCGTGCTTCAGCCCCATCATCGCCACAGTCTCGGCCACACGGCGCGGCTCGTCCTCGTCCAGCGTAGGCGGGCCGGCCGGTCTTGATCTTGCAGAAGCCGCACGAGCGGGTGCAGGTGTCGCCCATCAGCAGGAAGGTGGCCGTGCCGCGCCCCCAGCACTCGCCGATGTTGGGGCACATGGCCTCCTCGCAGACCGTGTGCAGGCTGTGGCCGCGCATCAGGCCCTTGATCTCGCGGTAGCCGGGGCTGTCCGGCATGCGCACGCGCAGCCAGTCCGGTCGCCGGCCGCGCGTAAGGCCGCTGGCTGAACTGTTGGCTTGTGCCGACCGTGTGGAACTGTCTCCGTTGTCAGCAATCTTCAGATCGATAGGAGTTAGTGTCATGTTTCAGTCCGAGTTCAGCATGATAGCAGAGAATCCCGCCTGTTCGAAGTGATGATCGGTTGTGAGCGCTACACTGATTCGATTCTCTGTCATCACCACGAACGACACGCAGTCTGTCATGCCCCAATGCTTGTCCTGACGACTGCGGTACAGATCAAGAGCTTGTAGCATAAGCGTGCGTAGACACATTCTCGACGCGCATGTTGGATGTTGTGTAACACTGTTGGATGAAATGAGCCGCGCTCGAGCGACTGGTACTGCCAAGCGCATTGCCAATTTCGATGAGCACGGCCTCCGTGATGCAAACCTCGGCCGCCGTACGCACTCGGGCAAGAAGCCCGGTCGCCCGGTCGTGAAATGTGTCCTTACTGTTTAGCAGAGCAAGCACATAGGCTGTGTCCAGAAAGAAGCGTTCTCCACTCATTGTGAGTTGCTGAAATCCCGTTTCTCAGTTCCGTACAGATAGTGATCATGCTCAGCAGCCCAGTCAGCGGGCATGTCAAGCGACCCAGCTAATGCATCAAGAACCTCCCATGCGCTTCCTTCCGCTATCGCGACAGGCTCGATGGTGATCTTGTATCTTGCTTGTGGTTCCAAATCCAACGGAATGTCTGGCTGCAATACTAGCGCCGTCGAAAGTTGCGTATGCTGTAGTAGTTGACACGCTAATGTACCTCAAATATGTATCGCTGCGCCTTCAACCGCGTGCGCGGCTTCCATCATCGCCTCGGACAGGGTCGGGTGCGCGTGGACGCTGCGGGCGATCTCGGCCGCGGTCAGTTCGTTGTTCCTGCGCCAGCACGAACTCCGGCAGCAGCTCGGTGACCTCCGGCGCCGACCATGTGGACGCCCAGGATCTCGCCGTAGCGCGGCGTCGCCGATCACCTTGACCCAGCCGGTGCGCTCGTTGAGACCCAGCGCCTTGCCGTTGGCCAGGAAGGGGAAGCGCCCGACGTTGATCTCGTAGCCGCGCTCCTTGGCCTGCGCCTCGGTCAGGCCCATGGAGGCCACCTGCGGCTGGCAGTAGGTGCAGCGCGGCATGAACAGGTAGTCGTCGGGGGTGATGCCTTCGGTCGCGATGCCCGGCGATGTGCTCCGCGGCGACGATGCCCATCGCGCTGGCGACGTGCGCCAGATTGAGCTTGCCGGTCAGGTCGCCGATCGCGTAGACGTTGGGCACGCTGGTGCGCATGAAGTCGTCGATCTCCACGAAGCCGCCGCGGCCCGTCCTGACGCCCACCGCTTCCAGCCCCAGGTTCTCGCTGTTGGGCTGCACGCCGACGGCCACCAGCGCCTTGTCGGCATCGAAAGTCACCTCGTCGCCGGTTGCCTTGTTGATGGCATGGACGCGGACGCCGTCTTCGCGTGCGCTCGATGCGCTGGACCTGCGTGTTGGTGCGCACGTCGATGCCCAGCTTGCGGTAGGTCTTTTCCAACTCACTGGCTGACCTCTTCATCCTCCAGCGGCAGGATGCGCGGCAGCATCTCGATCAGCGTCACCTGCGCGCCGTAGGCGTGATGAACGTAGGCAAACTCCATGCCGATCGCGCCGGTGCCGATGATGGCGAATCGCTTGGGCGACTCCTCCAGCACGATGGCCTCGCGGTAGCCCAACACCCGCTCGCCGTCGGTTTCCATGCCGGGGAAGGTGCGGTTGCGCGCGCCGGTGGCCAGGATGATGTTGCTGGCGGTGATCGTCTGCCCGCCCGGTTCGACTGTGACGGTGGTGGGCGAGGTCAGCGTGGCCGTGCCTTCGATCACCTCGATCTGGTTCTTGCGCATCAGCGAGCCGACGCCCTTGACCAGCCGGCCGGAGACCTGGCGGCTGCGCTTGTAGGCCTTCTCGAAGTCGGCGCTGAAGTTGTCGAAGCTGAAGCCGAAGTCCTTGCTCTGCTCCTGGATGATGTGGACCAGCTCAGCGTTGCGCAGCAGCGCCTTGCTGGGGATGCAGCCCCAGTTCAGGCAGACGCCGCCCAGCGCTTCCCGCTCGACCACGGCGGTCTTCAGCCCAAGCTGTGCGGCGCGGATGGCAGCCACATAGCCGCCCGGCCCGCCGCCGATGACAAGTACGTCAAATTGTGTGCTCATTATGGTTTCCCTTTTGTTGCGTTAGTGCCAACTACCCTCATGACTCACCATTGAGAACAGGTACGTCATACAGGGCAATCGTTTGATCTACGGTAGCCAGCGCCATGTTGTGGTGGCGGGCCTGGCAGATCAGGATTCTGTCGAATGGATCGCGGTGAATAGCAGGTAGATCCACCAGCTCGTGAATGCTTTCTTCGTTCAGAACAAGACTTGCGAATCCATGTCGTTCTCGTTGCTTTGACAAGTAGACCCCAGGTGGCCCTGGCAGCGGTAGCTTTCCGATCTGGTTCTTGATGATCGCTTCCCATATCGACACTACGCTTAAGGAGACCTCGTTTTCCGGGTCACGAATCCGATCCCGCAGGTCGGCTGAAAGACGAGAGTCTCCTGAGATGTACCACAAGAAGACGTGTGTATCCAGCAGAATTTTCATGCTGTCTCGAACAAGGCAAGAATCTCATCGGGCAACGGCTCATCAAACCCGTCCGGCACGACAAAATCTCCTGAACAAAGGCCAAAGGGGCGCAAGAAACCGCCGCCCTGCACGGGTCTGTCATCCAGGATGACGACCAGTGCGCGTCGATTCTCGGAAAGTTGAATTGGTTCCATCAACTGCACCGAACCTGTCTTATCTATGACCGCCTCAAGAGTGCGCAACATACCAACAATTCTCCTGCTCGTTCGGCTTAACCCGAAAGGCCAAGTGTCTTGTCAACCGTGATTGAGGAGTTCGCATGCTCACATGCGAACCCAGCACACTTTCACCTGCGGTGCATACACAGGTGTCTGAGGATGCCTACTCCTCAAGTTAACATTGGCACGACATTAGCTTCAGTGTACTCGGCCTGAAGCCTGCTGTACGCAACGCAGTATACCATTTTCTTCCCCCGATTGCCACTTGCGGGCGCTTAGGTCCACCCCTCCAGTGCGCGCTTGACCGCCATCAGGAATCCGTCCCCGCCGGCGCCGTCCAGCACGCGGTGGTCGAAGGTGAAGCTGAGGTAGGCCATCGGTCGCACGGCGATGTAGTCCTCGCCGCTGGGTTCCACGGGGTGGCCGCGGCTGATCACCACCGCGCGCTTCTGGATCGCGCCGACGCCGAGAATGCCGACGTTGGGCTGGTTGATGATCGGCGTGGCAAACAGGCTGCCGCCGGTGCCGTGGTTGGTGACGGTGAAAGTCGATCCCTGGATCTCGTCCGGCGTTAGCTTGCCGGACCGCGCGCGCGCCGGCCAGATCGTTGACCTTGCGCGCCAGCCCCAGCAGGCTGAAGTCGTCGGCGTCGTGGATCACCGGCACCACCAGGCCATCGGGCACCGCGGTGGCCATACCGATATGGTAGCGGCGCTTGAGCAGCAACCCATCCTCACGGTAGACAGCGTTGACCTGCGGCACAGCCTTCAACGCCGTCACCACCGCCTGGATGAAATAGGGGGTGAAGGTCAGGCTGACGCCCTTGGCAGCGAACTCGGCGCGCTGGGCAGCGCGATGTGCAACCACCGCGGTCAGGTCGGCCTCCATCACCGTGGTGACGTGCGGCGAGGTACGGATGCTGGCCACCATGTGCTCGGCGATCAGCCTGCGCAGCCGAGGGTGGGGAACCAACTGGTCCTCCGAACCAACTGCTGCCGGTGCAGCCGCAGCAGGTTTTACTTCCCCGGTTGTCAGCGGCACGAACTCCCGGAGCAAAGCGGAGTGGAGGTCGTCGGTCGGCTTGAAGAGGTCGCCGGTGCCGGGACGTTCCCAGGCCGGCAGGTCTGCTTCGGCAAGCTCAGCAGGCTGGCTGGCACGCGTCTCCACATAGGCCAGCACATCCTTCTTGGTGATGCGACCGTCGCGACCGCTGCCGGTCACCTGGCGCAGGTCGACGTTGTGCTCGCGCGGCGATGCGGCTGACCACCGGTGAGATGCGGCCAATGTCGCTGCCGCTCGTCTCCTGGACCGGCGCGGCGGCGCGGGCAGGCTCGACTGGCGCGGCTGCTTGCATCGGATCCGGCTCGTGCTGCGCGGCCGCGTGCAGATCGACCTTGCCCGGCTGCTCCGGCGCGATTTCGCCCGGCTGGCCGATGACTGCGATGACCGTGCCTGCATGCAGCGTTTCCCCTTCAGGGTAATACAGCTTCAGCACGACGCCCTCAGCCGGGGCAGGCACCTCAGTGTCAACCTTGTCGGTAGATACCTCCATCAGCACGGCGTATTTCTCGACCGTGTCCCCTTCTTTGACCAGCCAGCGGCTGATGGTGCCTTCGACGACCGATTCGCCCAGTTGGGGCATGATGACGTTTGTTGCCATGGGATGATCTCCTAATACTCCGCCAGCGACCGCATCGCCTCGCCAATCCGCTTGGCGTCGGGCATGAAATAGCTCTGCATCGGCAGACTGAAGGGCGTCGCCGGGATATCCGGCGCGCCGTAGCGCATGACCGGCGCGTCCAGATCGTGGAACGCCTCGGCCGCGATCAACGCCGCTACCTCCGCGCCCGCGCCGAATGTCAGGTTGTCCTCGTGGACAATCAGCGCCTTGCTGGTCTTGCGCACCGACTCCAGAATCGTAACTTTGTCCAGTGGCTGGATCGTTCTGAGGTCCACCACCTCGACGTCGATCCCGTCGCCTGCCAGGGTTTCAGCGGCCTTGAGACACTCGTGCAGCATCAGCCCGTAGCAGAAGACACTCAGATCGCTGCCGGCCCGCTTGACGTCCGCCCGGCCGATGGGCACCACGTAGTCGCTGTCAGGCACGTCGCCCTTGACCAGGCGGTAGGACTTCTTGTTTTCCAAATAGAGCACCGGGTCTTCAGCCTGCATAGCGGCGCGCAGCAGTCCTTTGGCGTCGTAAGGAGTGGCCGGTGCGACAACATAGATGCCGGGGAAGTGGGCGAAGGTCGCCTCGATAGATTGGCTGTGATACAGCCCGCCGCCGATGCCGCCGCCGTAGGGCGCGCGGATCACCATCGGACAGGTCCAGGTGCTGGCGGTGCGATAGCGCATCAACGCCGCCTCGCTGACGATCTGGTTCATGGCCGGGTAGATGAAGTCGGCGAATTGGATCTCGCAGATGGGTCGCAGTCCGTGCAGCGCCATGCCGATGCCTACGGCAATGATCGACGACTCCGACAGCGGCGAGTCGATCACCCGCTCGGAGCCGAACTCGTTGTGCAGTCCCTGCGTGGCGCGAAAGACGCCGCCGCGCGCGCCCACATCCTCGCCGGTAATAACCACGCGCGCATCCCGCCGCATTTCCTCAGCGATGGTGTCTCGGATCGATTCCAGAATGTTCTTGACTGGCATAGGTTCCTCGTGGGGGCTGGGGATTAGGTGCCGGGAGATGGGAAGGGAAAGGAAGGAAAGGAGGGAAATCTGACCCTGATCCCGATCTGCCTGTTCTCTAAATAGCGCTCTGGCCGGTCTCCGACCATGCCAGCCCGGATGTACGTCGTCGCTGGTGAATAGACGATCATGCCGACCATTCGCTCTGCCGGTTCGCCACTCGCGCTTGCTACTCGCCACCCACGACCCGCCACGCCTTGACGTAGCGGTCGCCGACGCTGCCGGGGGCGAAGACGTGTTCCAGGGCGGCTTCCGGCTCGGGGTAGGGCGCGCGCAGGGCGTTGTCCAGAGCGATGTCGATCTCGCGCATCACCTCGGCTTCGATCTCAGCGACCGCATTGGTCTTGAGCACGCCCATTTCCTGAAGGCGGCCGGCCAGCAATGGCAGCGGATCGCGCCGTTTCTGCGCTTCCAACTCGGCCCGGTCGCGATAGGTGCGGTCGTCGTCGTCGCTGGAGTGCGCAGTAAGGCGGGTGGTCCTGGCTTCCAGCAGCGTCGGGCCGTCGCCGCGACGCGCCCGCTCGACCGCTTCACGCGTGACGTTGTAGCTCTCGAAGAAGTCGTTGCCGTCGTAGGCGACGCCGGGCATACCGTAGGCGTAGCCGCGGTCGGCCACGTTGGCCACCGGCATCTGCATGTCCATGGGGACCGAAATGGCGTAGCTGTTGTTCTCCACCAGGCAGATGAAGGGCAGCTTGTGGATGCCGGCCCAGTTCAGCCCCTCGTGCCAGTCACCCTGACTGGTGGCGCCCTCGCCCAGCGCGCACATCGCAACACTATCCTCGCCGCGCAGCTTGATGGCAAAAGCAACTCCGGCGCACTGCGGCACCTGGGTGGTCACCGGGCTGGAGACGCTGACGATGTTTGCGGGGCGAAAGTTGTAGTGGTTGGGCATCTGCCGGCCGCCGCTGCCCGGGTCGCCCGCCTTGCCGTAAGTGCCCATCAGGATATCCACCGGTCGCATGCCCAACGCCAGCACCGTCACCATATCGCGGTAGTGGGGGAAGTAATAGTCCTTACCCGGCTGCAACGCCAGACCCGCGGCAAGCTGGCAGGCTTCCTGCCCGATGCCGGAGATGTGGAACGCGATCTTACCCTGGCGGTGCAGAATCCAGCAGCGCTCATCCAGCTTACGCGACAGCACCATGAGCCGGTAGGCTCGCAGCAGATCGGCGGCAGACAGATCAGAACTATAGTCGCGTGAAACGAAATCTTGTGGCGACAGCGCAGGCATAGCTCCTCCTTGAGCCGGTATGAAACAGTCACCCAATGCAAATCAGGTTGGAAGACACCGCGGGCAAGTATACAACAATCGTCGGCGGAAGGCAAAGCAGGACGGGCCGACAACATTGTCAGCAGGATGTAATTGTATCATGGCAGGAAGCGCGGTATAATTCCTTTCACGATCCCCCTACTGTGACATTGCCACGTTTGTGGCGCAGAACCATCTTGCAAGGAGACTACCGATGGCGCTTAGAATTGATGAACTATTTGGTGTACGAGAAGAGCTGGCTGCCAAGCTGCGCGAGGTCGGTCTGACCAACTCGGACAAGCTGTTGGCTGCTGCGGCTACGCCGCAACAGCGGGCTGAGCTGGCCGGCATGCTCGGCACCGACAGCAAGGAAGTGCTGGAGTTGGCCAACCGGGCCGACCTGGCGCGCATCAAAGGCGTTGGCAGGGTCTACTCGGACCTGCTGGAGTGGGCCGGTGTGGACACCGTGGCTGAGTTGGCGCAACGCAACCCCGAAAACCTGTTCGCCAAGATCAACGAGGCCGCCGCCGAGCATTTCGTGCAGCGCCTCCCCACGCAAGCCAACGTGACCGACTGGGTCAGCCAGGCCAAGGCCCTGCCGCGGATACTTCAATACTAGAAACTCGCCTGCAACGCAGAACATCGTCGCCATCGTTGCCGCCCGGCCGCTGGACCTATGGTCCGGCGGCTTTTTGCGTCCCGGAACGAATCACCGCGGCGTGATCACGATCAGCAGACCGGAGTTCGGTAGAGAAAACTGGTTAACCTCTTGCCACTGACTGGCTGCCAGCAGCGCCTGCCACCAGCCAAGCTGCTCGGCATCCACATCCACTGCGACCACACGACGCTCTGTCGTTTGGGTAGATGATACGGCGTAACTGCGCAAGCTGTCCAGCGTCTCAGGCGCGGCGTAGAACACCTGTCGTCCGGCGAAATATGCCAAATAGAGGCCGCTGATGTCGTCGCCGCGGGTCAGCACGATGTCGGTCTCACCAGTTTGGGCTGCCACGTCTGCGGCAAACTGATAGGGGCGGTTGGTGGACAGGTCGCGACGCGGCAGGATCTCGAACGCGCCGTTGATGACCGCCAGCATTATGACCGCGACCGTCAGCCCTGCCAACCAGCGATGGCTGTCTTTCAGCCGGTGCGCACCGGCGACCGAAATCACCAGCGCCAGCACCAGCCACCAGGCCGCCAGCACTGGCAGCCAGAACGAGACGTCGCCCGGCACCCAGTAGATGGCGAAGGCCGCAAAGGCCGCTGACCAGACGGCCAGAATCGCCAACGACCGCCGGTGCGTTGCCAGCAGGCTCTGCCGGTGACGTACTGCCAGCGCCACTGGTGCACAGGCAACCAGCAACGCCAGCCCGTAATACGCAATGAAGAGCCCGCGGCCGGCAGGTGAAGCCTGATCGAGAAACTGGCGGGTCGTACCGACCAGGCTGAGGCGCGGGTAAAGGGCCAGCGAGCGCAGGAACCCGTAGACTCCGTGGGGCAGGTCGCTCAGCGCAAAGCGGCTGTAGCTGCCGCGGCTGAGAAAGTAAGCCGGCACGCGCGCCCAGTCGCCCTGCGACCACTGCGCCAGGAATATCAGCGTCGCCGGGATAACCACGATCAACAGCGCGCTGCTGTAAGTCAACGCCTGCCGGCGGCGAACCGATTGCTCCAGCCGGCCGTCCAGCAGGATACCGGTCAGCACAACGAGAAAGAGGATTGCGCCGCTGGCGTAGCTCCAGAACGCCACAGCCGTAGCCAGCGCCAACAGGATGGCGTACCCCGTTCTGCCTGCTCGCCTTGGCGACGCAGCAAAGAGCGCCCACAGGACCAGCAGCGCGGACGCCAGCGGCGGGGTGACAAACTCCGCCTCAACGCTGAGCATCCACAGTCCGCCTGAAACCGCGAAACCTAACCCTGTCACCAGCGCCAGCCGGGCTGACCCGGTGAGGCGGCGCGCGATGTCCGTCACCAGCCCGGCGCAGACCGCGCCGGCCAGCGCGTTCAGGACTTGCAGTGGCAGCAGCGACTGGCCCGTCCAGCCCAATGCCTGCCAGAGTCGATAAAATGCCAGTCCCAGCGGATGCAGCAGCGGGTGATACGGATCCAGCAAGTAAGCCGGGTCGCCCAGATCGATGGCCAGCGCGTATTCGATGCTGTCGCCGGTGTAGTGACGGGAAAGGGTGGCGAGGTAGAGAATCGCGGCGGCGCTGGTGACGATCAGTGGGATGAGGCGGTGGCGGGAGGAGGGAGGGGGTGACATGGTGAGTGGGGGAGGGGGAGAGGGGAGAGGGGGAGAGGGGGAGAGGGAAAGTACTTTATGGATGGCTCAGGCCTTTGGGGTCCACTGGTCGGGGCGTTGGATCATGCGGACCAGTTTGCCAAGAACTTGTTCGTACGTGGCGTCGAGTTCGGCCGCGCTGTTGGCATCCATGTATCCGCAGGCGACAGCGAATTCGAGCCAGACCTGCGTTTCAGCCGCTTCCGCTTCCGAGTCGCTCAGTTTTGCAATGAAGGCAGCCGGGTAGCGGCGCTTCCGCCACGCCTCAGCAAGGTTGGCGCAGACCGAGCGCGAGGATCGTCGAATCTGATCTGTCAGCGAGTAAGTTTCTTCCCGCGGAAAGCCCTTGCTCAATTCGAAGATGCGCATCGACGCCTCGAACCCAAGCTGATACGTCTCCAATTCCCGATGTGAAAGAATTCTGCTTCCGTGGTGTCATGATAGTCTCCTTCTTGAAGTCCAGACAGCGATTGTCACGTTCTCTTCTCCCCCTCTCTCCCACGCCCCGGCTCTGGATACCGCTTGGGGGTTGAAATCTGATTCCACCTTGATAATGGCCTTGAGGAGGGGAACGTCGAGGCCGTGTGTTCGCGCCGCATCGATAATGAATTGGTCAAACCGGTCGGTGGGGGTCCGGCGGCCGACGGTGGGCGTGCGGGTGCTTAAAAACAGACGGTAACCGGATTTGGCCGGGGCGTTGGTAAAATGCAGCACCCCGTGCCGGTCGCGGTACATGTAGATGTCCGCAGCGGCAGGCAGGCTCACGGCCAGCAGGAGGAGCGTGGTGCAGACCACACAGCGTTTCTTGCCAAGGAGCGATATCATGATTGCCATCACCGGGATCGGTCGTTGGGCCGGGTTTTCCAGCCGGGGTCTGCCCCGCGGGCGGACCAGCGGTTAAAAAGCTGCTTCGTGTCCCACCACGGATGAAGTCTTGGTGGATGGACACTCCTTAGCACACTCATCGTCGCCATGAACATAAAAAACCGCCGCCCCCAAGGGTGTTTTCCCCCGGATGGCGGTCCGCTTGCTAGCGCCGAACAGCTTCAGGTGAGGGCGCAGCCGCTTCCAAGGCACTCAGAATTTCAAAAAAACATCGTTTTTCCTCGACGCAGAAGCGTTCGCCACCCCCATAAGGATAGTCGGTCCCCGCGCTGGAGGCAATGTCCAAGCAGGCCGCCAGCAGACAATCACGCACTCGGCCCCGTTCGTCGGGGCTTCCGGAGGCCAGCCGCACCGGGGCGACGAACGACTGCAGGATCCCCAACAGCTCCGGGTCAGGCCGCTCGCGCAGAAATCTTTCGACAAAGCGCCAAGCCGCATCGACCTCCAGCAGGCGGTAGCCGGCCACCTGATTGATGTGCGCCACGTGGCGCTCAAGGAACTCCCGCAGCAGGGCCACTTCACTTTCCTGCGCCTTGCCGTCGCACCACAACATCTGGATCAGGGGGATAATATCGATCAAATACACCTGTTCCCCCTCAATTCCGAATCTGCGTAAGCTCTCGATGGCTTCCTGGCGTGTCATAATTCCCCTCCGGACAATGGGTCCACGGGAATGGGTAATCGGATCTGAAACGGCGATCGCCTCGCCATTTTTTTGTCGCAGCCGCGTCCCGGATGACCCGGCCGTCGGCAATCGCCATTCTGGAGGACGCCGCCGGGTTGCCGCACCGACTGCCGCTTCGGATGCGTAGGACGGACAGACGATCAGCGCTCCGGTTAAATTTGATGCAAGATAAATGCCAGCCTTCCCTCGCCGTTTATAGCCGTTTCGGGGGGCCAGGTGTGCGGCCTGCTCACCTTCGCGCGTCGCGACCCGCAGCCAAGGTGGTTAGGCGGCTGTCCGCCCCGGTTTGAGCGCTTGAGGACGAAAGCAAGTTTTTCCGCCACTTGCCCATTTTTTCGATTTAAACCGTGGGCTGTTGGGTCGCCGCGCTGGACAGGCCGTCTCTTTTCCTGTACAGGAGTCGGGTCTGGCACGAGAGCGAGGCGGGCGCTTTGCCCTCTCGGATTCGTTCGGCGGGTCGGGTCTCGGTTTAAGCCGGCCGCCGATTGTGCCAAAAAACCGATACGCACGGAAATTTGAAATGAACGGACTTGATCAGACCGAGAAACCTTACCGGGGATGGTATGTGGTTGCCAGCGCCTTTGCGATTCTGGTCATCGTCTACGGTGCGCGCTACTCCTTCGGCATCTTCGTCAAACCGATGTTCGCCGAGTACGGCTGGCCCATGACCACCATTTCCCTGGGTGCCTCCATCAACCTGGTGGTTTACGCTTCGGGGGGAATCGTCGCCGGACGCCTGTTGGACACCTTCGCCCCGAAATGGATCATGACCGCCGGTGTCGCCACGACCTCCCTGGGGTTTTTTCTGGTCAGCTATGCGAAGACCCCCCTCGGTCTCTATCTGTGCTACGGCGTGCTGGTCGGCCTCGGGGCGGCCGGTGCGGGGATGGTCGTCTGCGGTGCCGCGGTGGGCAAGTGGTTTGTCCGTCGGCGAGGGTTGGCCCTCGGCCTGGCTTCCACCGGGATCGGCCTGGGGACCATGTTCATGGCCCCCCTGGCAGGGTATATCGTCAACACGTTCGGCTGGCGGACCGGTTTCCGCTTCATCGGCCTGGTCACGGCCGCGGTAGGCATCGCCGTGGCGCAAATCTTCATGGGCCAAAGCGGTCCGGAGGCCTGCGGTCTGCTGCCGGACGGTGAAAAAAATACCGGCCCACCGGCCGCCCCGGCGGGAGCCTCCGTCCTGCAGCCGCAACGGTCCCTGCGTACCGTGTTGCGGGACTCCCGTTTCTGGTTGCTGGTGTTCTGCAACATCTTGGCGGTCATGACGGTGATGATGACCTTTGTCCACCAGGTCCCTTATGCGGTCAACGCCGGCGTCGACAAGATCCGGGCCGCATCGGCGCTGGGGCTCACGGGGGTCTTGGGCGCCTGCGGGAAATTTTTCTTCGGATGGCTCAGCGACCGGCTGCGGGACGCAAAGCTTTCGGCCTCTGTGGGATTTTTGATCATGGCCGTGGGGATGGCCATCCTCTACCACGCCAAAACCGTCGCACTGCTCTATCTGTTTGCGGTGGTGTACGGCTTTGGGTACGGCTCGCTGGCCCCGGTGATGCCCATCCTGATTTCGGACCGCTTCGGGCGCCGGATCCTGGGATCCGCATACGGGATGCTGATTTTCTTTTCGACCGGTCTCGGCGGAGCGCTGGGGCCGATCCTGGGCGGCTTCATCTATGACCGGACCGGCACCTACGCCACGGCCTGGCTCCTGAACAGCCTCCTGCTTTTTCTGGTCGCGATGCTGGTGTTGTTCCTGAAACCCGCGGCCCGGGTACCGGAGAAATAATCAGTCGGGTCGCTGTCGCGACCGGTTTCCCTCGGATCCCGCTGCGTCCAAGCGATCTCTCAAAACGGCGCACGCTCAAAAACCCCCAGCAGGGCCCACCACAGATAGTTGACCGGCATCAGAACCGACAGCGATACAACGGCAAGGGCCAGCGTCATGCGGGCGCCTTTGGCACCGCTCACCCGGCCAAGTTGCATCCCCACCACGACCGGCGCCACCTGATAGGGGAGCAGCGGGGTGGAGAACCCGATCACCTGTGTCATCAAGACCGTGCCCAGCGGAAAACCGGTGGCCGCCGCCAGCTCGGCCGAAAGGGGGGCCAAAACCGCCGGAACGCCCGGGGCGGTCGTCACCGGACCCAGGGCCGTGGCAACGGTGACCAGCGAGACGAAATTGTGAAAGTCCCGATCTGGGGCGAAATCGATCAAGCCCGTCAGCTGCCTTCCCAAGATGTCGCCCAGTCCGGAGTGGCCCACCACGGCCCCCAGCCCCAGGACCCCGGCGACATAGAAGAAGGGGCCGATGTTTATTTCCCGACTGAAAGCCCCCTCCGGAAAGATCCCCACAACCGGCAGCAGACAGACCAGGGCGGCGGCCAGCGCCACCCAGGCGGGCGAAACTCCGTGAACAAAATCAGACAGCCACAGCAACAGCGTTGCCGCCAAGATGATCGTCAGCCTGCGCTCTTGGGGGGTGAAAGGCTGGTTGATCTTTAATTCTCCAGGGGAAGAAGTGTCGCGAATCCGGTCAGGGAACAGCACCCGGGCCAGAGCGATGATGGCAAGGCTCTTCAGGAGGCCGATCACCGGAAAGTGCAGCTTCAGATAGTAGCCGTAGCTGAAAGGAAGGTCGTACAAGCTCTCGGCGGCACCGGCCGTCACCATGTTGGGGACGTTGGCAGGCAGCACGGCACAGGAGGGGACAAAGCACGCCAGGATCGCCGCCATGACGATCCCGTCATAGCCGGGACGGCCCTGTGAAAACCCCAGCCGTTCGGCCATCGCCGCCACCACCGGAACCAGCAATACCATGCGGCCCAGGGTCGAGGGAATGACAAAGGCGAAAAGCACGGCCAGCAATACGACGCCGCTGATGACGCCTGTATAGGTCGACCCGCAATACACGAGCAATCCCTGGGCCGTGCGCCGTCCGAGGCCGGTTTTTTTCACGGCGACGCCGAGCACGATGCCGCCGTACACCAGCCAGACGGCCGATGAATAAAATCCGGCAAAGACGACTTGCGGCGGGGCGACCTTCGTAATGACGGCAGCGAGGAGAAAAAGGAGGGCCGTCAGGGGTTCGGGAAGCGCCCCGGTCGCCCAGAAACCGATCGCAAAAACCACCAGCGCGCCAGCCCGAATCTCCGCCGCGTTCGGCCGACGTCGTCAGCGAAACAGCATATAGCACGGCCGCAGCGGCCAGCACCAGGATGGCGATCAGCCTTGTCGTCTTATCCATACGTCGGCTAGGAGGGTCAACCCCTTTCTCTATGGACGGGCGAAGCCGGAGGATTCACTTTCCGGGGATTTCATCCGGATCGACGCAACTATGGCAAATCGCCACCTGAATGTCAAGCATGGGCCGCAACCGGAAGCCTGGGCGGAGCCGTGGACGGGATGCCTCGTGAATTCAACCAGAGCATCCCTTCGGTCCACGGCAACCCCGTTTTTATTTGTGTCGGACCACGACCTGCACCACCGGGTTGTTCCACCCGAGGGTGGCGGGGTTCAGGTCCCCGGTGCCGTGAACGCCGTTGCCGATATGGACAACTCCGTTTTCTTCGGTACCCCCGGGCCCGCTGCCGCCACAGGGGGGTCCAGGAATGTCCGCACAGCTTTCGTTGTTGACTTCGGTTCCGGCATCCCAGGCATCGGGGTAGTAAATCGCGTGCCCCTCGGAGACCTTCTGACTGACCAAGGCAAAGAAGGTGTCGTTGGTGGTCACCAGCATGCCGAAAGCCGAAATGTAGTCGAAGCCCCCTTCCGTGTCCAGGGTCAGGGTAACGGACGCGCCGGGGGGCAAGGGCCCCTCGGCGGAGGCGGTTGCGCCTACCTGAGGAAACGAGGTGAGTTCTGTCACCAGGAGCGAAGCGTCGCCGCTTTCCGCCAGCAGTTCAATCCCGGGCGTGGCCGTCAGACCCCCCAGGGTAAAGGGTACGCGGTGCGCCACCACCATGGGCGGGCTGATGACCTGGCCGGGGGTGATGTTGGTAATCGTCACGTCGACTTCGGCGGCGGGAAGCGTTCCGGCCGCTGCCAGGCATCCGACCCATACAAGCACCAGAGCAAAAATTTTGTTCCTGATCATGGGGTTTCTCCTTTCTAAGGGTTCGCGGTCGCCGCAGACGCGGCGCCGAACGGTTTTTCCCGCTGAAAACAACGGGGATCCCTGGGCCTGCGAAGCGCATCCCCCTCCCTCGGCGGGTTGAACCCGCCGAAGACGACCGACAACGGCGGATGGCGTCGCTTCCGACTTGTCCTCACCATTCAAGATAGGATCGGATCGTAAAGGAACATTAAAGAGAGTTTAAACTTTGTGTAAACTTTGAGGTCGGTCGGCCGAGGGATGAACCGGATGGGAGGGGCACAGCCAAGGCAGTGGCGAGGGGTGCCCCATCGAAACGACAGGTGGCGTATAAAGATGCGCGCCGGGCCTCCCCGGCAGGCTTTGGCGGTATGCATAGTAATCCGCCAGCAGTTGGCCCATGGGCGGCAGTTGGAAGGCAACCGGTTGGCCGATCCGGATCGTGATCTCGTTTCCGGCAACTTTGCAAAACGGCTCGAAAAACAAAAACCGCATCAGCCTATCTCGACAATGCTCGGGGTGTAATCCTCAGGCGGTTCGAAACCGAGAAGCTTCAGGCAGGTTGCCGCCAGGCTGCTGATACCGAGATCGTCGCGCTTCGACAGCCGGAGGCCCGCCCGGCCGGTCGGATCGTAGATGTAGGCCGGGACGGGGTTCAACGAGTGGGCGGTCCTCAGTTTCGGTTCGCCGGTATCCGGGTCGCGCGCCACGGCACCGGTCTTGGCGTCGTGTTCGTACATGTCGTCCGCGTTACCGTGGTCGGCCGTCGCCACCAGAATTCCGCCGGCCGCTTCGACCGCTTCGAGCAGTCGACCCAGGCACAGATCCACCGTCTCGACCGCGATTTCAACGGCGTCCACAACGCCCGTGTGCCCGACCATGTCCCCGTTGGCGTAATTCGTCCGGATAAACCGATACGGTCCGGATTCGGATCGCTTCAACCAACTTATCGGTGATTTCGGCGGCTTTCATCCAGGGGCGCTCCTCAAAGGGAACCCGATCCGAGGGGACCTCGATATAATCCTCCAGCGTCTCGTCGAATTTTCCGGAACGATTGCCGTTGAAAAAGTAGGTCACATGGCCAAACTTCTGCGTCTCGCTGATGGCCAGCTGTCTGACACCAACTTCGACGAGATAGGCCCCCAGCGTGTGGTCGATTCCAGGAGGCGCCACCAGGTACTTCTGCGGGATGAGCGCATCACCGTCATACTGCATCATGCCGGCATATTTAATCTTGGGCTTTGGATCGCGAGGGAATTTATCAAAGGTGTCCGCTTCAAAGGCCTGACTCATTTCAATGGCCCGGTCGCCCCGGAAATTAAAAAAAATAACGCTGTCGTTGTCAACAATGGGACCCACCGCCTTGCCGTCCCGTGCGATGACAAACGGCGGCAGATCCTGATCGATGACGGTTGTCTTGCTCCTGCCGCAGGGTTTCGATCGCCTCCCGGGCGGAGGCAAACTGCCGGCCCTCGCCCCGGACGTGGGTTTGCCATCCCAGCTCGACCTGTTTCCAGTTGGCCCCGTAGCGGTCCATGGTCACCTTCATCCGTCCGCCGCCGGAAGCGATCTTAAATTCGATGCCTCCCGTGTGCTCAAGGCGGAGAGGAACGCTTCCAGACGGTCCACGTATTCCAGCGCCGATCGCGGCGGAACGTCCCTGCCGTCCAGGAGAATGTGAACGGCCGCTTTTTGGACGCCCGCCCTTTGAGCCTCGCCCAGAAGGGCCTCCAGATGCCGGATATGACTGTGGACGTTGCCGTCCGATAACAGGCCGATGAAATGAAGCCGCGACTGATGGCGGGTCACGTTTTCGATCAGTTCCTTCCAGACCGCACCTTCGAAAAGGGCCCCCGATTCGATCGACTTGTTGACCAGGCTGGCGCCCTGATCAAATACGCGGCCGCAGCCGATGGCGTTGTGCCCGATTTCGCTGTTGCCCATATCGGCGTCCGAAGGCATGCCCACCGCTGTTCCGTGGGCTTTGAGGCGCGCGCTGAGCGCATGACCCGCCAACCAGTCGAGCACCGGCGTGTTGGCTTTGCGGACCAAGTCCCCCTCGGCATAGCGGCCGATGCCGATACCGTCCATGATGACCAGGACAACCGGTCCGCGGGGACCTCCAAATTTTTGGGATTTTTCAAGTTTGTCCATAGTTGAAATCCGGTTAGGAACGCAGAATAAATTAATGGTTATGCCTCGGTGGCGGCGCGGGTCAGGCGTCGTCGCCGAAGCTGACCCCGAGCGCCCGGGCGGTGCGCACGAGTTCACCGTCCGACGGCACGCGCCGGATGTTGGCGATGGCCGCTTTCAGGGGGACCGGCGCCATCCCTTCGGCGGTCAAGGCGACCATCATGCCGTAGCTGCCGTCAAGGATCATCTGCACAGCAAAGACCCCGAAGCGGGTGCACAACTGGCGGTCCCACTGGGTGGGGGGGCCGCCGCGTTGCAGGTGGCCGAGCACCACACAGCGAGTCTCCTTGCCGGTGCGTTTTTCGATCTCACCGGCGACGAGGTGACCAACGCCCCCCAGCCGTGCTTCCCGGTCGGCAACGGCGGCATCGAGGGTTACGAAATCACCACCTTTGACCCTGGCCCCCTCGGCGACGATCACGATGGTGAAGCGCTTGCCTTCCCCCTCGCGCCGCCGCACTTTCCGGCACACGGCCTCGTGCTCAAATTCGATTTCGGGAATCAGGATCACGTCGGCGCCGCCGGCCAGCCCGGCATAACCGGCGATCCAGCCGGTGTAACGCCCCATCACCTCGAGCACCATCACACGATTGTGGCTTTCGCCGGTGCTGTGCAGGCGGTCGAGGGCGTCGACGGCGCACGACACGGCCGTCTCGAAGCCGAAAGTCATCAGCGTGGCCTGCAGGTCGTTATCGATCGTCTTGGGCACGCCGACAACCGGGACGCCGGACTCGAACAGCTGTTGTGCAATCGTGAGTGACCCGTCACCGCCGATACAGACCAACGCGTGTAGTTTAAGCTTAGCGAAATTGTCCCTGGCCTCCTGAAGAACCCCAGCCGGCACACGGCGCACTTGCCCGTGACCGGTCTTGGCGGCAAAGCGTCCGCGGCTGCTCGTGCCCAGGATCGTGCCGCCGCGGTACAACAGCCCACCCAGCTCCCGATAGTCGAGGGGGCGCAGCTGGACGGGATCGAGCAAGCCCTCGAAGCCGCCCAAAATGCCGGTGCTCTCCCAGCCGCGCAGCGCAGCGGCCTTCACGATGGCCCGAATCACAGCGTTGAGACCGGGGCAATCACCACCGCCGGTCACGATGGCAATCCGTTTGGACATGGGCGTATCTTCCTTTAGGTACCGAGGTGCGCCAGCCCGTCGAGGGCTGCGCCGTGCAGGGCCACCTCGGCATCGAGAATGACGTGCACGGGCATTGCGTCGAGCAGCTTCCCGAACCGCCCTTTCCCGGAGACCGCTTCCAAAAAGTCCGGCTGTTGAAGGCGGGACAGGATGCGCGGCGGCATACCACCGCCCAGATAGATCCCGCCCGTGGAGAGCACCTTGAGCGCCATGTTGCCGGCCTCGCGGCCGAGAATACGCACGAAAAGGTCGAGAACGGCTACACAGATGTCTGCGCGCCGCTCGAGGGCGGCCGCAACGATGACGGGCGTCGGGTCCTCGGCGTCGCCGAGGGCTTCTTTAAGCCAGTCCGGTATGGAAAATCGCCCCGTCTCGCGTAGAAAATCGTACAGGTTGCGGATGCCGCCGCCGGAGCACACCCGTTCGAAGCTCAGGTGACCGAACCGGGTATGGAGATGAGCGAGCAGGGCGACTTCCGCCTCGCTGCCGGGTGCAAAGTGAGGCGTGGCCCCCCTCGCTGGGGTGCGCCTGGTACCGCCGCCCGTCCCAGGTGAGAAAAGCCTCCCCCAAGCCGGTGCCGGGGGCGATCACGGCAATGGCACCAGTCGGGTCGGGTTCTCCCACGCGTAGCGTGCCCAGGTCCTCTTGCTCCAGAAAAGGGACCGCCGCGGCCGTCGCCTGAACGTCGTTCAACAGGTGCACGGCCGATAGATGAAAGGTGCGGTTGATTTGCTCGGCCGCGATCACCCATGGCAGATTGGTGACCTGCGCCTGTCCCTGCCGCACGGGGCCGGCCACGGCCAGGCTGGCGGCCGCCGGCCGCTCCCCCCCGGCGGCAAGGAATTTGGCGATGATCGCTTCCAGCCCGTCGTATCGCTGACTGGGAAACGTCTCCTGGCGCAGCGGGCGCTTCACGTCCCCGTTCCGGGTGAACAGCCCCAGGAGCGTCTTGGTCCCGCCGATGTCGCCTGCCAGTATCAAGGATTTATTCGCTCCTCCCATCACACCCATCGGTTGCTCGGCGAAGGGGGGAACCATCCGTTTGCCGGTGCCGTGGTCACTGCCAACTCTTATCGCTCCATGCGCGGGACAGCCGGGCGTGATATTCCTCCAGGGAATCAAAAATGACAAACTCCCCAATCAGGTCCCAGGCAACATGGGTCTTTAGACCCGACAGCCAATCGTTGGCCGAGCCTCCGTCGGGAACGATTCCCACCAGAAAAAGCTTTTCGTTGTGCATTTCGAAGGACGGATCCTGAAGGGCGATGTCGTGTTCGCTGTTTGTTTTATAAATCAGGACGATTTTGCCGGTCAAATCCGGAGTGACCTTTAGGTTCAATGCTTTTCTCCCATCTGCGTCGATGAGGGGGTCCTCGCACAGGCCGGCCGGCTCCAGTCCCCCGACTGCGTTCGCGTGTGTCTTCCCCCCACGGATGAGGGGTTAATGGCTTGCAGCGGGAATTTTCCCGTAACGTGAGCCGGGATCGATCCCCGTCGCCCAGAACGATTGAATACGACCTTGCGGGGCGTGTCAACCATTAATCGCGAGCTTCGACCAGGTTGAAGGCGATTGTCCGGCGTACGCATAGGGATCTTTGGGATTCGCCGCGAATTTCTGTCTCGACGCCTCGTCAGGCAAGCGGTTGGGCCTTTTCCACTGTAAGGGTGATCGCGCCCCAGTCCTGTTCGACTTTGCCGGTCAACAGGTAGGGTCGCCGGCGCTCGACCAGACGGCTGAAGCGCCGGTAGGCCTCAGGGAAAAAGGTGGTCTCCACGATGCCGGTCTCGTCCTCGAAGGTCAGAAACTCCATCGGTTCGCCGTGTTTGGTGCGCACCACCTTGCCGGTGATCAGCCAGCCGGCCGTCTGAACCCGCCGGCCGACAAAGGACGGCAGGTGGCAGATTTTCGCGGCCGTCGTCCGGCGCAGTCGCTCGGCAAAAAGGGTCATCGGGTGACGATCGCACAGAAAACCGAGCACAGCGAACTCCCGGCGCAGTCGCTCGATGGGGTCATCGGGGGGGAGCGGCGGCGGGTTCCGGTCGACGGGTTCCCTGAAAAGGCTGCCTGCGGCTGACAGGCTTACGCGAACGCGTGCGGCAGCGAACGAGTTCCCAGAGCAGGGCCCCCCGGTTGCCCTCCGGGGCAAACGCGTCCAGCGCGCCGCAATGAACCAGCGCGCGGGCCTCATCGTCCGCAGGGCGCGCGCGCACCATGAAATCCGCCAAGCCGGCGTAGGGGTGCGCATTTCGCTGCGCGACGATGCGCTGTCGGGTGTCGGCGGACAGCCCCTTGACCGAAAGAAGCCCCACCCGCAAGGTGCCGTTCGCGGCCGACGCCAGGCGTCACCGGCTGCGGTTGACGTCGGGCGGCGCGATCGTCAGCCCCATGCGCCGCGCCTCGGACACATAGGCGAAGGGGCTGTAGAAACCGCCCTGGTTGCTGATCACCGCGGCCATGAACTCGGCCGGGTGATGCACCTTGAGGTAGGCCGCCTGGTAGGAGACCCGGGCGTAGGAGGCGCTGTGGGGCTTGCAGAAGGAGTAGCCGTCGAAGCTCATCATCATCTCCCACACGGCGCGGCTCGATCGAGTCGGGAACCCCCTTGGCCCGGGCGCCGTTCGTAAAGCGGGCGCGGTAGTCTCGCAGCCGATGCTCACGGTCTTTCTTGGAGAGCACCTTGCGCAGGGCGTCGGCCTCGGCATGGGAAAACCCCGCCAGCGGCCACGGCCGCACGGGAGACATCCTCCTGATAGACCATGATGCCGAAGGTCTCGTCCAGCACGTCGGCCAGCAGGGGGTGAATCGGGATCCCAGCGACCGCCGTGGAGCCGGCGGACGTACTCACGGATGATACGCGTTGGCCGCCGGGCGGATGATGCTGCTGTGGATCACCAGGTGGTCGAAATCACCCACGCCGGTCTTCTGCTGCAGCAGCCGCATGGCCGGGCTCTCGATGTAAAAGCAGCCCATGGTGCGTCCCTGGGCCAACGCCTCCTGGGTGGCTGCATCGTCTTCCGGTTCCCAGCGGAGCCTCGCCGATGGGGGTCCCGTTGGTCGCGCACGGCGGCCAGCGCGTCGCGGATCGACCCCCAGGCTGCGGTTGCCCAGCAGGTCGATCTTGACCAGCCCGGCCTCCTCGGTGCCGTCCTTTTCCCACTGGATGATCGGTACCCCCTTGGGCGCACGCTCCAGCGGGACGTAGGTGTCGATCGGTTCCGGGGTGATCACCACTCCGCCGGGGTGCACCGAAAGGTAGCGGGGGGTGCCGACGATGCGCCGGGCCAGACGCAGGATGTCGGGCCAGGGGGAGATCCAGGGCCGATGCCTGCGGGCCCGTCTTGCTCTCGGGCGGCGCCGGGGGGGCCGGGTCGGCGTCCCAGTAACGAGGAAGCCTGCGGGTCACCCGGCCGATCTCGGCCGCGGTCAGCCCGTGGACCTTGGCCACCTCGCGCAGAGCCATGCGCGGCTGCACGCACACATGGTTGGCGACCATGGCGGCGTGCCCCCGGTGCTGGGCGAGGACGCCCTGAAGGACCCGGTCGCGCTCGTCCCAGGCGAAATCGACGTCGATGTCGGGGGGATCGGTGCGGCCCGGGTTCAGGAAACGTTCGAAGTAGAGGTTGTGCTTGAGGGGGCAGACGTTGGTGATTCCCAGGCAATAGGCCACCAGCGAGGCGGCCCCCGACCCCCGGCCGCAGGTGCGCGGGCTGCGCCGGACGATGTCACGCACGATCAGGAAGTAAGCGCAAAACCCCATGGCGGCAATGAGTCCGCAGCTCGTGCTCCAGCCGCTCCACGACCGTCTCGGACAGCTCTTGCCCGTAGCGCCTGCGCGCACCCGCGTAGGCCGCCGCGCGCAGGCGCCGGTCCGCGTCGCCTCCCTCGAGAGGGGGGAGGATCACGCCGAACCTCGGCCCGGTAAACGCCAGCCGCTCGGCAAGCATGTGAGTGACGCGCAGGGCCTCGGGGCACCCGGCAAAGCGGCGGGCGTATTCCGCCGGCGGCGCCAGCCACGCATCGGTGGACGCCACGTCCGACGCCGCCAGGCGCGAAAGAGAGGTGTTGCGATCGATCGCCCGCAGCAGCCGATGCACCGCCACGTCCCGGGGATCGGTCCAGAAGCTGTCCGGCGTGGCCACCAGAGGGACACC
Organism: uncultured Chloroflexia bacterium; assembly: GCA_963707275.1. Lineage (GTDB taxonomy): Bacteria > Chloroflexota > Anaerolineae > JAAEKA01 > JAAEKA01 > JACKBK01. The sequence goes on along the minus strand of CAVPPH010000005.1, from coordinate 10,421 downwards.
CAACACCCTCGCCTGGTGCCGCAGCGGATGGGAGGCCGCCAGCGGCCGCCGGGGCATCGCCGCCGCGAGGCTTACCCCGGCGCCGTGCCAATCGACCAAAAGACCGGGGTCCGGGGTCAGCACCAGCAGCCCGGCGGCCAGGGGCGGCAGGGCGGTCTGCAGCCGGAAGCCCGTCTGCAGCCGGCGCTGGGTGATCAGACGGCACAGATTGCGGTAGCCGGCCGCAGTTTCCACCAGGCACACGGCCCGGGAGCCGCCGGTCGAATCGGTCAGTTCGGCCCCGACGATGGGAGTGATGGCGTGTCGGCGGCAGGCCGCCAGAAAGGACCACAACCCGTAGAGGTTGTCCGTGTCGGTAAGGGCCAGGCGTCGGTAGCCCATGGCTGCAGCCGTCCGGCAGAGGCGCGGGATGGCGTCGGTACCCCACATCAGCGAGTAGTGCGAGCGGACGACCAATGGAATCACGACGGTTTCTCGGGCTACGCGGCCAGCGTGCGCCCCGTGTGAATGGCGTCGAGGCCGAACCGGCTGCGGATGGCGTCGACGGCCGCCACCAGCCCGGCACGCCGGGTTCGGGCCTGCCGGTCGGCCGCAAACAGCTCCAGTTGGACCGGAGGAAAGCACAGCCGATCGCCGATCAGCTCCAGGTGACGAACGCGCACCCGGCGCTTCCAGGCCTGCACGAGCACGCCGCAGGCCTGCTCGAACAGCGTCAGATCGTTGGCCGTCGGCGGCGCGACGGCCGAACGGCGGGCACTCCGGGCCCCGTCGGCGTAGTCGAGGACGACAACGAGGCGGCGCGCCACCAGACGCCGGCCGCGAAGCTCCCGGCCGACCCGTTCGGCCAGGGCATAAAGCGCACCCTCCAGAACACGCGGCGAGTCGGCCCCGGAGCCGAATTCATGCCCTGCCCGGGCCGCCGGAGGTTGGGTGCCGGCCGGCAGTACAGGCGCAGTGTCGATACCGCGCGCCGTTTCATAGAGAAAGCGGGCGTGCGCGCCGAACGGCCCCTGAAGCTGCTCAAGGCTCAAGGCGACAAGCTGGCGGACCCGGGTGAGGTTGAAATCGCGCAGCAGACGCAAATCGGCCGGCTCGACCCCCGGAAGCAGCCCGAGGGGCAAGGGGGCCAGAAGGGCCTCCTCCCCGCCGGGCGGCACCCGATACTCCCCGAGCGGCTTGACCAGCCGCGAGGCTACCTTGGCCACAAGTTTGTTGGTGGCGATGGCCCAAATCGGCTCCAGGTCGAGATCCGCTTTGATTTCCCGCCGCACCCGCCACGCTACGTCCTCCGGCGTGCCGAAGAGGCGACCGGTACCGGTAACGTCCATGAAAAGGTGTCCGTCGGCCGCGTTCACTTCGATCAGCGGGGAATAGGGGAGGGCCCGTTTGAGCAGTTCCCGCATGGCCCGTTCGTAGCGGTCGGGGTGCGGCGCGAGCACGTGTGCGTCCCGGCAGAACTCCACGGCCCGGCCCAGCGCCATCCCTTTGCGGACCCCGCAGCGGTAGGCTTCCTCGCTCATGTCGTAGACGCCGGCCCGCAGGGCCCCCTGGGGTGCGATGATGGTGGGTCGCCCCCTGAGCCGGGCATCGATCACCTGTTCAACGGCCACGGCAAAATCGGCGACGTTCAGGTGAATGATCGCGCGTGCCATCTCCCACCTCACCCCATTCCCCGGGCGGCCAGCAGACAGCGCAGCCGCTCGGCGTTGCGGGGCGCCTGAGCCCGCACGTGGTTGTTGAAAAAGATCACCCCGCTGCGCGCGCATCCGGCCATTTTTCCGAGCCTCCCCTCGATCCAGGCCTCCAGCTCGGCGTCGGAATAGTCGTAATCAAACTGCTTTTGCATGTTGCCCGAACGCCACCCCCGGGCATTGCGACCGTGGAAGCGGATGTAGCACAGCTCGGGGTTGGTAACGACATCGAGCGCGGGGAACAGGCCCGGCAGCGCCGGTGCATCCACCGCCACCAGCGTGGCGCGGCGCCGCCCCAGTTCGGCGAAAACCCGGTCGGTGGCCCAGGAGGCGTGGCGAAACTCCACCGCCAGCGGCAAGCCCTCGCATTCGTCGAGCAGCCCGGCCAGATAGCGCCGATTTGCGGGGGAACGCTCGAAGGAAGGGGGAAATTGGGCCAGAACCGCCGTCAGTTGGCCGGTCTGGATCAGCGGCGCAATACCGTCCCGGTACTGAACGACCTGACCGCGCCACTGACCGGGATCCACCTCGTGGGTCAGCGTCCGGGTCAGCTTGGCGGTAAAGCTAAATCCTTCCGGCGCCTGGCGCCGCATGCTCTCGACACTCCGGGCCTTGGGCATCTGGTACCAGGTGTAGTTCAGCTCGGTGATGGGAAAGGTTTGACTGTAAACCGAAAGCATCCGGCCCGCCTTTGTCCCCGGGGGATAAAACCCGAAGGCGACCCATTCTGCGTACGAGTAGCCGCTAGTGCCCACCCGAAACCCGCAGCGGCCGGGAGGGGTTGCGGCGATGGCTGCTGCACGCGTATTCATGACCACTTAGCGCTTTTGCATGACATCCGGCCCTCGCTGAAGCCCGATGACTCTGCCCTGAATCAAAATTTCGCCGAATCCGTACCGCTGGGCGGGATAGCGCGCATTTTCAGGCCGCAGCTCGATGTGCGCCGCGTGCAGAAAAAAGCGCTTGACCGTGGCCTCCTCGCCGCCGATCAGCGCCACCACGATTTCTCCGTTGCGGGCATACTGGCGCGGTTCACAGATCGCCAGATCGCCGTCCAGGATCCCGACCCCCTCCATGGAATCGCCTTTGACGCGCAACGCAAACAGGTTCCGACCGCGGAATATTCGGGTATCGAGGACGATGCTGCCGTCCCATTCCTCCTGGGCGTACATCGGCAGGCCGGCGGTGACCCGCCCGACGATGGGAACCTCCTGCCAGCGCTGCAGAGCCGAAGCTTCCCGGGCAGGGCTCAACAGATAAAGCGTCCGACTGTAGCGCCCCTCCCGTCGGACATATCCTTTGGCTTCCATCTGCTTGAGGATCTGTGCCACGGCCGCATGGCTGACGCCCAGGTCCTGCGCCGCCCGCCTCAGACTGGGGCTTGTCCCCTCGCGGGCGATCATCTGCTGAAGATATTCCAAAAAACGCTGTTGTTTCGGGGTGAGTTTCGCTCGCATGCCGGCCTCCGATGGCCTCTGCGCGGCCGTTTTCCGGTGTGAATACTCCCATTATACGGGCAAGAATGTAAATGTCAATGTAAATATTCATGTAAATTATTATTTACATGATTGTTTTTGTTTGAACTTCATGGATCGAATCGGCTTAGGATTGGAGACGAACTGTTGGGAGGTGAGGATGACCGCCACGCTTGCGCAAGCGCTGAACCGGCCCCTGCGGGTGGGCACCAAGACGGTTGCCAACCGGCTGGTGCTGGCCCCCATGGCCCAGATCACCCATGTGGCGTTCCGGGAGCTGCTGGCCGGGTTCGGGGGCTGCGGTCTGCTCTTTTCGGAAATGTGCGCCGCGAAATCGGTCCCCCACGGCGACGGCCGCAACCCACTGGGGTTCATGTGGCGCCCGGCGGAACTGCCGACGCTGGTTTGCCAGATTTTCGGCAACGAGCCGGCCGTCATGGCCGCGGCGGCTGAACGGATCGAGCGGGAGGGGTTTTTCGGGGCCGACATCAATTTCGGCTGCTGCGTTTCGGCCGTGTGTCGCCAGACCTGCGGCGCGGCCCTGCTCAAGTATCCGCCTCTGGCCGCCGGGATCGTGGCCGCGGTCAGACGCGCGGTTAGGTTTCCGCTGTGGGTCAAGTTCCGCACCGGGTGGCGGGACGACCCCCAGGCGGCGGTGGACATGGCCCGCCGCTTCGAAGACGCCGGCGCCGATGCGCTGACCTTTCACCCCCGGGTGGCCCCGAACGTCCGTGCCCGCAGACCCAAATGGGCGTACATTGAGAAGGTCAAAGCCGCTGTCGCCATTCCAGTGTTCGGCAACGGGGACGTCTTCGACGCCCGGGACTGCGAACGGATGCTTCGCACCACGGGTTGCGACGGAGTGGCCCTGGGCCGCCTGGCAATCGCAAGGCCCTGGGTGTTTGCGGCCTGGACCCGCGGCCTGCTCTCTGGGCCGCACATCTATCGCGACACGGCCCTGACCCTGGCAGGATCAGCTGCCCACGTATTTCGACGCGGCCACCGCCCATCGCCGGTTCAATCGGTTCGCCGCCTATTTCGCCGCCAACTTCCGCTTCGGACACACGCTGTGGCGCAACCTTCGCCAGACCCGCGATATGGGGGAGGTCGAAACGTTGCTGGGCCGGTTTTTCGACACCCCGCCGGAGGTTTTCACCCGCCCCAATCTCGGGCTGCTGCGCTAGTGTCGTGTCAGGCCTCAACTGAAGGATGTTGCTTGTTCTTTTCCCGACACTAGCCGAACAGCTTGAGTTGGGCCTGCCGCGATCCCGGCTGCTTTCTGGCACGGGTGCGCGTAAGCGTCTTCAGACGATCTTCGATGTCGCTAACAAAGGGCGAAATCGCCCGGTCGACGGATTTACCGTACAGGAAGCGCTTCCGGGTGTAGGTCAGCACCAGTTCCTCTTTGGCACGGGTCATGGCGACGTAAAAGAGCCGGCGCTCCTCGGCGACATCCGGGGTGTGGGCCTCGGAGCGCTTGAAAGGGAGATAATCCATCTCGCAGCCGGTGATGAAGACCACCGGAAATTCGAGCCCCTTGGCGGCGTGCATCGTCATCAGGGCCACTTTTTCACAGCGGCCGTCATAGGTGTCGGTGTCGGTCTGCAGGGCAACGGCCTTAAAAAAATCCGGAACGTTGCTGCCGCACTGGCGAGCGATAGCGTTCAGCCGCGCCAGGAGTTCGTCCGAGTCGGGATTGGCCGCGAGTAGTCGCTGCAAGCGAAGGCTCCTCCAGGAGACACTGCAGCTTTTGCACCAGCGACATGCCTGCCAGGCGGATTTTCAGACGATCGAGGTGTTTCAGACGATCGGACAAAGCCAGCTGCCCCCGGGGACGCAGGTCACTGATGGGAAACCGCCGGGCGTGGACCACCGCTTCCCGGAGTCTGAATCTTATTGGCCAGTCCCCAGCGCTTCAACGCTTCAAAAACTCTGGTACCGGCACCCGCGGGCCCCAGCCGCCGGATTCGGTCCAGGTCAGCATAAACCCCCTGGCCCTCGACAATGCGCCACAGAGCGAGCAGTTCTCGCACCCCCGACGTTTCGAAAAGCCGCTGGCGGCTCGCCACCTGGCAGGGAATTCCGGCTTTTTCCAAAACCTCCGCCAGCAGGGCGCCCTGAGCGGTGGTGCGGTAAAGGACGGCAAAGTCGGCAAAACTGCGCGGCGGAGCGGCGTCGACGCCGTCGAGTTTGCCAAAATCCACGGCCTGAAAACCCGTGCCGCCCACGAAACGTTCGATGGCTTTGCCCACCGCTACGGCTTCGGCCCGATCGCTGGGCAGCTCAAGAATACGGAGGGCGCTCACGCCCTTGATCCCGGAATACGTTCGTACCCGGGCCCTATTGTTTCCACCGCCCTGGATGACCTGAAAAGAGGCTTCCAATATGGTTTCGGTGGATCGGTAGTTTCGCGCCAGATGGATAACCTGCGCCCGGGGGTAATCGTTTTTAAATTTCTGAAAAAACAGTGTGTCCGATCCCCGGAAGCCGTAAATGGACTGATCCGGATCACCGATCACACACAGATTTTGTCCGTCGGGCGCCAGCGCCCGGATCAGCCGGTACTGACCCTCATTCAAATCCTGGTATTCATCCACGAACAGATGCCGAAACCGTCGCTGGTAGCGATCGCGGAGCACCGGATCGGTTTCGAGCGCCTTGACCACCTTTAAAATCAAATCTTCGAAGTCACACAACCCCTGGATTGCGAGCAATTCCTGGTAGCGCGCGTAAATTATCCGCAGGGATGGAAGCCGCGAGGCTTCGGTGATGAGTGCCAGGTCATCCCCGGGACCCAGCAGCCGCTGTTTGGCCTCGACGATTTTCGTCAGCGCCGCCGCCTGCTTAAGGTCGAGGCAAGCGCCGCTGTCTGAAAGTATTTTAAGGCCATCGCCCATAATCGTTTCCCGGTCCGAATCATCCACCACGGTCGGTGGTCCGTCGGGGCACAGGCCGTTTTCGCCTGCGGTCAATATCTGAAACAAAGGGCGTGAAACGTTCCGACCCGGGGCGACGGCGTGCCGGGCTGGCAAAAGTCGTGCCAGCCGGTCGCGCATTTCCTGGCCGGCCTTGTGGGTAAAGGTCACGGCCAGGATGTTTTCAGGGCTGACATCCCGGTGCTGCACCAGATAGGCAATGCGCTGGGTCAAGGTACGGGTCTTGCCGGTGCCCGGCCCGGCCACGATCAACAAGGGGCCGCCTGCGTGGACGACCGCCGCCTGTTGCTCCCGATTTAGCTCCCCGAGAAGATCCGCCGGACCAACGGCCTGCGATACAGGGCTGGCCTCGATCGTCTCCGGGTTCCGGACCGTCTCCGCCCGTGACGTCTCATTTACGGCCGTGGATGTTTGGTCAGAACCGGCCGGCTGAACCGGGTGTATTTCAGGCGACGGAGGGGGGGACGTCAAGGTGAAAAGAGCGGGCTGCCGACTGAGCCGGGCGCGCTCTTCGGGCGTAAACAACCGAATTCGGCCAAATTCACCATCGAAACCGGGGGCAATGTCGACCCCTGCCGGCGCATTTTGTCGATCGCCTCTGCCAGCAGCGGCACCCCCGCGCTGCAATACGCTCGATTTCCAGTGCGTGCAGAATATGAATCTCAGGTCCTAGGACCTTCAATAAACGCCGATAAACCTTCTGAACCCGCAGGCTTTTTGGGCCAACCTTTAAAATTTCAGCCAGAATTTCGCACAAAGGGATCAGGCTGTGGTAAGGTAGCGCATTGGGCGATCGGCCGCCCTCCGGGCCTGGTCGGCCAGCGCTTCGACGCGATGGAGAACCCCCAGGGTCAGCGGTTTGCCGCACACCGGACACTTGCCGTTGTGTTGGCGTCTTTGCGGCCAGCAGACGAACACCCGCATTTGCGATGGCCGTCGAGATGATATTTGCCCTCTTCGGGATAAAATTCCAGGGTCCCCCGGAAACCGGTGCCGGATCTCCCGTTTGCAGCGCCTCCATGAATGGCCGGATAGGACAGCGCCGTGTTAAAAAGATTGGCCTCCCGGCCCAGGTTGGCCGGGGAATGGGCATCGGAATTGGATATCAAGGTCATCCCGTCCAAATGGGACACCCGCCAGTTCATGGCCGGATCAGATGAAAGCCCGGTTTCAACGGCAAAAATATACGGGGTCAAATCCTCAAAACAGTCACCAGACGTCGAACCCGGATTTTGAACCCAGCAGCGAAAACCAGGGGGTCCAGATGTGGGCCGGAACCAGAAGGCCGCATCCGATGTTTCCAGCACGATTTCCAGCAGATCCCGGGCATCCAGGCCCAAAATGGGCCGTCCGTCGGAATTGATATTGCCGATTTTATCCCAGCCGCGCATTGAACGGGCTGCGGCAGCATCCAGGTCCGGCACAATACCAGGTTATGGTTTTTGCGGGTTTTTCCGTCTTTTTTATAGATGTTGCTGATTTCAGTGACCAGCACAAAGCGCACCGCCCCGCGGAGGCGCCTGGATCACAGTCATCGCAGCGGCACCAAGTCGTCCCTCAGCTTGAATAGACCTGGCCCTCCGGTACCAGTTTGGCCTTTGATTTCGTCAAACCATCCCGGATGGGTGAAATCTCCGGTCCCCACCACGTGAATCCCTTTGAGTTGGGCGGCAATATACAAATTTTCGATGTCTAAATTTTTGGCGGTTGCCCGTGAAAATTGCGAATGAACGTGCAGGTCGGCAATAAGCGGCTTCATGCATCCCCCGTGCGGACATCTGCAGGCGCGACACCTCAATAGTTTGTTCATAAAATGGCGGTTATGAACAGACTGAGCGGTTCTGGTTCACAACGACGAAGTTATTGGCGGTGGGTTGTCAGATTTATCCACCGCTTAATCATATTCTTTTTTATATTAATTTCAAATATATATATGGGTTATTGGTGTTATTGACAGCCCTTATTATTATTAGCTTTTATCTTTAATAGAATAAGAAATAGAGCTTGTAAGAAACAGATAAAGAGACTATATTTTCGTATGTTTTTTGGAATGCATACCATATGTGGTAGATTTATTTAAGACCCATCCTGGTTGGATATGGTTTTTAGGAGACGTATTTTTTTCATGGGTTTTTTTTCAACATCGGTTTCGATGACCCGTTACCGGGTCGAGGGACGGCTTCCCCAGCCGTTGATCGAACAGGTCGGCCGCGCATTGAAACACAACACCATTACAGAAATAGACCGGGAAGACGCGGAAATGGCTGTGGGCTGGACATCGTTTTACAACCCCTATTTTCCTGATTTTGAAGGGTCGCGTTTTATCGTCGGCACCCATATCGTGTTTTCCCTGCGGATCGATAAAAAAAACATTCCGGCCAAGGTCATCAAAAAACACTACACCCTGGAACTTCAAAAAGTTCTCAAAGAAACCGGGCGGGAATATTTATCCCAAAATGAAAAAACACAATTGAAGGAACAGGTGATCCACTCTCTGAGTCTGCGCGTCCCTGCCACACCGAACATCTATGACCTCGTATGGAACTATGAAGACGAAGAATTGTGGTTTTTTTCAAACCTCAAGAATGCGAACGAGGAATTGGAAACGCTTTTTACCAAGTCCTTCAAACTCCAACTGATCCGTCTGTTTCCTTTCACGCTGGCCGATCTTACGTTCGGCCTCTCCGACCGGGAGCGGGATGTTCTGGCGAATCTGGCTCCCTCTAAATTCGCGGTTTAAATCGATGCTGGATGTATCTGTCTCATACAATCGTTACAAGTTTCTGGGGCACGAGTTTTTGAGTTGGCTGTGGTTTGCGATCGAAAACGACCCGTCCCAGATCGCTGCAAACGCTCGGGAGGCCCTTTCGCTTGAGATCGGAAACCGGATCGTGCTCGAGAATGAAACCGGCGGTGCCCTGGAGACCATCACCATTAAAGGGGATGAAGCCGGAATGGAAGAGGGCGTCCTCGCCCTGCGCAAAGGGGCGGTGGTTACCGAACTCAATTTAGGAATGAAGATCGGCGAACAAGAGTGGCAGTTTACCGTGATCGGAGAAAGCCTTTGTTTTTCCGGTCTAAAAACCCCGGAGGTGCGCCTGTTGGAAACCAAGGAAGATATGGAAGGCGCCCTGATTGAAAAGGCCGCTCTGTGCCAGCAAGCGGTGGATACCCTCAAGCGCCTCTTTTCCCATTTTGTAAAGCTGCGCACGTCCGATGCCTGGGAACGGCACGCAATGCCCGCAATCAGAAACTGGCTCAAAAGCTGAAGGCGACCCTCCAGCGCTTGCTGAAAGAATCGGCGGGCGCGATGATTTCGGCTTGAAATTTGATTCATAATTTTGTAATTATAATAAATTAAGCATTTTACAGTATCGGAAAGACCCGGGTTTTACGGTCGCAAGATGAGGAAACAGCATGCAGTTTACCATTATCAAAAGCCAGATCGTCGATGTCTTGTCTCGAATCCAGGGGTTGACCGGTCGTAAAAGCAACCTTGCCATCACAGCCAGTGTGTTGTTGCGAGCTACCGCCGACGGCATAACCCTGGCCGCCACCGATTTAGAGACCGGTTTTATGGGAAATTTTAAGGCCGAGGTGGCCTCCGAGGGTCGTATTGCCATCAATGCCAGGAAATTTTTCGAAATTGTGCGGGATTATCCGAGCGACGAAATAAAAATCAACGAAATTGAAAATCATTGGATCGAAATTGGAACCGAAAAGGTCCAATATCATATCGTCGGAATGAACCCCGATGATTTTCCTGAAATTCCTCGGATCGAAGACCCCAATTTCTTTGACATGGATTGGCGAAACTAAAAAAATGATCGAACAAACTGGGGCCATCGGCCCGCTGGATGGAAAGCGGGCCCCACATTATGGGGACCTATATGGAGCGTCTCGATATCGAAGGTCGCAAACTGGTGCGGATGGTGTCGACCGACGGCAGTCGGCTTTCCACGGCCGATTATACCTTTGCCGCGGACGTTGACCTACCCTCGGGACCCGGCATATTGATTCCCAAGAAAGGCCTCATCGAGGTCAATAAATTTCTTGCCGCCGAAGGGACCGTGCGCGTGGTCATCAAAAACAATAATATTGTTTTTAAAAAAGAGACCGAAACGATCATTATCCGACTGCTCGAAGGCGTTTTTCCCAAATACGAAGATATCATCAGCAAAGAACAAGGCTTCGAAATTAAAGTAGACAAGGCCCGCTTCGCCATGCTGCTGCGCCGAATGTCCATCCTCTCCTCGGAAAACTACAAGGGGGTTGTTTTCAGGTTCGAAGAAGACAAACTGACGGTCCATTCCACCAAT
>CAVPPH010000004.1:0-562232 GCA_963707275.1 uncultured Chloroflexia bacterium | reverse complement strand
TCCGGTGTTCGGTCTCGTCCGCATCGGCGACGCCGAGCGGCCGATGCTCCACCTCCTCGAGGAGGAGCTGCCGCCGGGCACCCCGGTCGTCCCGGTCTGGGAGCCGGACGCACCCCCCGGGATCCTCGCGCTCCGCGCCTTCCGCCGCGCCTGATCACCTGATCCGACCCCGCGCGACGCGCGCGTCGACGTTCGACGAAGAGGCGAGTGCACGTCTCCGGACATGCAAGACCGTCCGCGAGAGAAGGCAGAAGCGGGTCGGGGCGTCTGCCGTGGGAAGCGATTCCTCGCGGGGAGCGGGGCGCTCGGTCGGCGCCGTCGGTGCGCGGCCCGCCTGGATCCTACTCCCGACGATCGGCGGCCTGACCCCGGGCGACGCCACTCCCAGGGCACGGTCGCGGCAGTGCTCGCGGATGTCCGCCGCGAGGGTGTCGAGGTCACAGGCCGTCCGCCTGCGCCCGAGCACCGCCAGCGATGCGACGAGCGCGCGACGCCGCCGGGTGTCGAGCAGGTCGGTGTCGTGGAAGTACCCGTGAACCACGGTGCCCGAGATGCGCTTCGGCGGAAGGGCGAGACGCGCCAGCTCCCCGAGCGAATGGGACGTCGGAATCGAGAGCACCGGGCCCTCGGCCGTCTCCACGATCGTTGCCGTCGCCAGCTCCACCCAGGCGCCCTCGTCGACGAGGTGGGCGGGTCGGTGCGTCCGCGGAGTGCAGTCGACGTACCCGAGCACCGCGCAGGCACCGGCAACGGAGGCATCCGAGTACCAGCCTCCTCCGCAGAAGCAGGTCGCGCGTCACTCCGTGCGCGCGGAGCCAGGCGGCCTCGCGGGAGACGCGCTCGCCGTCTCGGCCCCCGCCGAGACGGGTCGCGCATGGTCCGGCGCCGTCCAGTGCGTGTGGTGCCCGACGGCACGGCGGCCGCAAGCTCGGCCGAACCCGCTCGAGCCAGCGCTCCGCGTCCTCGCCGCGACCCCTCGTCAGGCGGCCCGCACCGAGGGAGGCGATCGCCGAATCCGCCCGGCCGATCGCGGACGAGCGTCCGGTACGCTTCCCAGACCGCGGTCGTGGAGAATCCTCTCGACGTGGCGCGATGACGACTGCGACCGGTTTCGGAGGCGCCGCATCCCCTGCCAAGTATCGCGCGCCTGAACGACGTGCGTCGCTCCCAGGCCCTTGCCGGCGCGCCGCGGCGCGCGCCGTCCTCCCGCGCCTCCGTCGTCTTGGCGTGGAGCGGGAGAGATCCTCGAGCACTTCGTCGAGAAGAGCGACCGCTTCGCGCAGACGCTCGTCTCCAGCGGAACCTTCGGGCTGCTGCCGGGCATACCGTCGGCCTACACGCAGCCGCTGTATGCGTGGTTTCTCGCAGCGCTCTACTGGCCGCTCGACCGCAATTGGGTCTCCGTCGGCCTCGCCCAGATCGTCGTCGCCGCAGCCACCTCACTCCTCGTGCTCGAGATCGGTCGGCGCCTCGACACGCTCCTGACGGGAGTGCTCGCTGCTCTCGTCGCGCACCCTGCACCCCTACCTCGTCTGGCACGACGTCCACGTCAACCGCGAGATCCTCGACGAGTTGCTGCTGGCCCTGATCACCCTCCTCGCCCTGATCGCGCGCGAGCGGCGGTCGTTGTGGGATGTGGCGGGCGGCCCGCCGGCCACTCAGATATTCGATGGCCAGATCCGCGACCTGCGCGTCTGGCGCGGCGTGCGCACAGCGGAGCAACTGGCCGACGGCCGCTTCCAGCAGCCTGAGCCTGCGCCGGAGCTGATCGGCTATTGGCCGTTCGCCGAGGACAAGGGTGACACCACTGCCGACCAGTCGCGCAACAACAGCAATGCACTGCGGCTGGGCGGCATCGAAAGCGCGCGCCGGCCGGTGCTGAGCGATCCGACGCCCGTCTTCGCCATGCCCGCGCTGGCCGATCCGACGCTGGACGCCGGCCTGTTCGATCCCGCCGCGCTCAAGCTGGACGGCCTGGACGACTACGTCGAAATTGCGCTGGCCCCGGCCGTCACGGCGGAAGCGGCCACGTGGGAGGCGTGGGTGCGGCCCGATGGCTTTGGCGGCGAGGCAGTTCTGTGGGAACAGAAGGACCAGCGTGTCAAGCTGTCCTGGCAGGGCAATCGGCTACAAATCTTCGTCTCCGGCAACGAAACGCAGACACAAACCTTCGACTACGGCTTCGACCTGCACAACTGGGTGCATGTGGCGGTGGTCTACGACAGCGCCGCCAAGACGGTCGATCTGTTCGTCAACGGCAGTCCGGCCGGGCAGCGCACCTTCAAGTCGGCTGCGGCGCTCACCCTGTCCGACGCTCGGATCGGGCTCAATCAGGCTGGGCAGGCCGGCTTGCGCGGTCTGGTCAAGGAGTTGCGGGTCTGGTCGGTGTCACGCCCGGCGGTAGACATCCAGGCGACGATGTTCCGGCGGTTGACCGGCGGCGAGCCGAACTTGCTGGTCTATCGGCCGTTCAACGAACAGGCTAGCCTGGACCATGCGCCGGCCTGGGTCAGCCCCGACCTGCTGGCGGACAGCCTGGGCCAGGGCTTCTTCCGCGGCCAGCGGCTGGCTGCCAGTTTCGACGGACAGGACGACAAAGGGCTGGTCGCCTGGGTCGATACGACACCGGCGCCCGCCGCGGCGACGCCGTGCCAGCGCCGCACCGTGGAGGTGTGGTTCAAGGCCGACGACACCCGCATCTCGCGCCGCAAGCAAGTGATCTTCCACGAGGGCGACGACCGTCAGGGACTGGCCATCTACCTGTTCGACGGCCGCCTGTACTACGGCGGCTACAGTCTGCTGGCCGACACCAAGGCATGGGCACACTGGACCGGAACGTGGCTGAGCACCGATCGCGTACGTTCCGGCAAGTGGCACCACGCTGCGATCGTGCTTGACGGCCGCGACGAGCTGCGCGACGGCTCTTTCCAGGCGTTTCTGGATGGCAAGCTGGTCGATGACGGTGTGGGCGCGCAACTGGCTGCCTGCCCGCGCCGCGTTTCACTGGGCCGCGCCGGCGGCGCGATCCTGTTCCACGACGGCACGGCCATCGCCGCACCGCCGCCCACTCCCGTTCAGCCGCCTCCTCCTCCTGCGCCGGTGGCGCCGCCGCTGACGCCCGATGTGCTAGACAAGACGACCGTGCCGCTGAGCAAGACGCACCGTCCGTTCCCCTTCCCGTCACAGGCGTTCACCGTGGAGTGCTGGATCAACCCGGACGTCTCCCGCTACCAGGGCAGCCCGATCTGGTACGCGGTCAGCAAGGACAACGACAACACGTTTGTACTCTACCTCTATCACCACAGCGAGTTGACGGTGGTGATCAACGAGCAGCGCATCAGCGCCAGCGGCGTGGCGACGTTGGACCCGCATCGCTGGCAGCACGTGGCGGTCACCTGGCAGGCCAGCGACGGCCAAATCGAAGTCTACAAGGATGGGCAGGAAGTTTACAGCGGCAGAATCTCGGCGGGACAGCCAGTGGCCAGCGGCGGCAGCCTGGTCTTTGGCGAGGAGCAGGACCGGCCCGGCGGCGACTTCGATCCCAATGAGGTGTTTCATGGCAAGCTGAGTGAGGTGCGCATCTGGGATCACGTGCGCACGGCCGAGCAGAATTTCGCGACGCGATGACCGAGAGCCTGCCCGCCAGCGAGTTCAGGGCTGGTTGCGCGTTGGCCGGCCGCGGTTGCGCCGGCCGCAGGCAACAGCCAGACAACCACGCCAACAACGGCTGCCGGCACAACCGCCGGCGGACAGGGCAGTGGCGCCGGAACAGGCGCGGGCGTGGCCGGAGGGGCAGCCGTCCCCGGCAAGCCGATGGACGCGGCGCTCTTCGCAGGCGAGATACTCGACCTGCGCATCTGGACGACGGCGCGCACGCCGCGCCAGCTCGCTTTGTATCGCTATCGCCAGTTGCGCAACACAGACGCGGCGGCCGGCCTCGACCTGTGGTGGCAATTCGAGGCGGTGGCCAATGGCCAGATTCCCGATCTCTCCGGCAAGGGACATACAGGGACGTTGACGCCGGCGGCGCAGATCGTCTCGGTCGGCGCTGCGCCGGAGCGGATCATGCCGCGCTCCAGCCTGGACGAAGACGGGCTGGGCCGGCTGGCCAACCTGAAACGACTGATGGAGCGCTATCGCCTGCCCATGGTTCGCCTGACGGCGCTGTGGTACGAGATCCAGCACACCGGCATGGAGGATGGGCGGACGCTGTACGACGACACCTTCAACCCCGGCGGCAACGTGTTCAGGCCGTGGCCGTTCCACATCGACGAGGCGATGCGCTGGGACATGAGCGGTGCGACTGATCAGGAACTCAGCCGCCAGATCCGCAGCCGGCTGATGGGCGCGCTGCGCGTCTCGCACGACAATCTGAACTTGCTGGTGGCAACCCTCAGCGGCGAGGGCGAGACCATCATCGAGCTGGACGGCGAGTACCTGACCAACCTCTACCGGCTGGCGCGGCTGCCCGGCATGTTGCGGCTCAGCGTCGCCGAATTTCAGCGGCTGATGGCGCTGATGGGGCTGTCCAAGGTCGACTGACTGGACAAGCTGATGCAGGTCTCCGACCGGGCCATCTGGATGCAGCGGACCGGTATCGACGTCTACGAATTGGACTTCCTCTCCAACGACCGCGAGAGCAAGCAAGTCAAGTTTCCCTACAGCGATGCGGCGGTGCGCGATCTGGCCGACAGCTTGCAGCGCCAGTCGGGCGAGCTGCTGGCGCAGGCCAATACCTTCGTCAGCGCCGAGGTCGGCGAGTTGCAATCGACCGGGCTGTTAAATCTGCTGCAATCGGCCAGCCTGCAAATCCTGGACGCAAAGGGGGCGGTGCGACCGGACTACGCCGCGCCAGTGCAGTTCGACAAGCTGGTCCATCTGGCTGCCGCCGGCGACGTCGGGGATGCGACCAAGCAAGAGCTGAACATGACGCAGGCTGCCTATGCCCGTCTGACGCAGGCGCAGCTTGACCAGCTCAAGACGAACGGTTTCATTGGCGACAGCGGCCTGGTGCTGGACGAATCCGGCCAGATCCTGCTCGACCGCACCAAAGCTGACTTTGGCGACAAGCGGCTGCTAACCAGCTTTGCAGGGGCCAACTCTGACACCCTCTCACTGCTGCGCGAGTCGTTGGAGCGCGGCCTGAAGATCCAGTCAGATCTGGCCAACAAGCTGATGCAACTGCGCGACGGCCTCGCCAACGCGACCCTGGCTGGCCTGTCGGATCTGGTGGGCGCGACGCCCGACCGGAGTTTGGCCGTCTTGCAGCACCTGGGACGATCTGCGACAACTGCGGCAGCCGGCGCGGCGCTCACCGGTCCAGAACTGGAAGCGCAGCGACAACTGGCGGCCAGAACGCTGCTCAAGCAACTGTTCGATATCCTCTACGCAATCCGCGACGATCAACAACCGGTGCCGGCCAGCCTGACCGGGCGTCCCGGCGGCTATCTCTACCAACTTAGCAAGATACTCTTCCTGGCCGGGCAGTTTGGCCTGACCGTCGACGAGATCGGCGCGCTGGTCGATGACCCGGCCCGCTTCAGCGTCGTCAGGATACTGCGCCCCGACCTGGCCGATCTGACCAGCCTCTATCTCTTCGCCAGCCTGAAGGCGACCTTTGTCGATACGGACGGGAAGCTGATTGCGCTGCTGAGCACGGACAGCAGCGACGTCGATGCCGTCGTCTCGGCCATCGAGCAGTTGACCACCTGGGAAGAGCGACAGATCCGCTCGCTGATGGTGACATTCGAGACGGAACTGGTCTACAACAGGGTGGCGGGGCTGGAACGTCTGCGCGCCATGTTCGAAATCGCCGAGACCCTGCACGTCGATGTGGACTTCTTCACGACGCAGATCGCCCAGACAGCCGACCTGAGTTACGACTTCTACGCCCGCCAGTCGGCCAACCTGCTGGAGGTGCTGCGCTCGCACTACGACGACGCGCAGTGGGAAAAAGTGTCACGCCCGATCCACGACCGCTTGGCCTTACAGATGCGCGATGCACTGCTGGGACGGGCCATGCTGGCCATTTCGCCCGACTTCGCCGGGCGCCGCAGCCCGGACGTGCTGTCGGATTACCTGCTGCTGGACCTGCAAACCGGCAGCGAGGTGGACACCTCGCGCATGGTACAGGCGATTGCCAGCCTGCAACTCTACGTGCAGCGCTGCAGGATGAACCTGGAGCGAGGTATCGATCCGTCCTCGGTAGATCCCCAGCAGTGGGAATGGATGAAGAACTATCGGGTCTGGGAGGCCAATCGCAAGGTCTTCCTCTACCCTGAGAACTACATCGAGCCGGAACTGCGCGACAACAAAACGCCGTTCTTCGAGGAACTCGAACAGGATCTGCTACAAGGCGACCTGAATGCCGCTATGGTAGATAAGGCGTATACCCGCTACCTGGACAAGTTTGTCGAGGTAGCCAACCTGAAGATCGTGGGCAGCTATTTCGAGGGCAAGAATGAGAAAGGCACGCTCTATCTGCTGGGCCGGACGCGCACCGAGCCCAAGGTCTATTACCTGCGCGAAAATGTAGACGGCAAGCGCTGGACGCCCTGGCAGAAGATCAGCATCAGCATCGACGCCGATTTCGCGGTGCCGGTGTACGCGTTCAATCGCCTGTTCATCTTCTGGGTGGAGTTTGCCAAGATCACCGAGTTGCGCCCGGTGCGAGCAACACAGCCGCCTGACAAAGACCCGATGCAAGACAAGCAGGGCTACAAGCTCAAGATCAAAACCGGCGGCACAGAGATTCGCGAGGAGGAGAACGTCGACGTCTTCAAGGCAACGATCAAGTACACCTATCTCAACCTCGCAAAGGAGTGGATACAGCCTCAGACCTTCATGGAGCTAGGGCGGCACCTGGAGAAGTCGGAGATCGTGCGCCCCGAGTGGCAGCGGCCATATCTGCAGCGCTCCCTGGAAACCTGGTTCCCCACTTCCCAGCAGCAGATCGTCACGCAAGAGCAGGCCGTCGAGGTGTTGCAGCTCGAGACAAACGCGCCCAATGCAACCAGGCTTCAGCTGTCTGTGCCGGCTATGGACATGACCCAAATGACTTGGTCGTTCCTGGCGAACTTCCGCAACAACAGGAAGTTGGACGCAACTGCTGAACAGCAACCAACTGGTGAAACGCTGTCGTTGGTGTTCTATGATAACAAGAGGTCGCTACTGGAACTCACGAAACCGGATGAGAACTTCCAGATTTAGGTTTCTGACAACATTACCCGCATTCCCGGTTCACCGGATGTTGGCGCCGCGCGCGCCAGCGCTGAACGCGGCTGTCACCGCCCGGACAACTCTGGCCGGCCGCACCAATCCCGCACCAACTCAGGCCGAACGAGATGCCGCTCAGGCGGCCGTCGATGCGGCAAACCAGGCGCTCCTGGACGCGATCGCCGCCGATAAGTGGCAGACCCTGGACCTGGAACTGGTGGTTCGCATCGGCAACAATACCGTGGCTCGTGCAACGGTCGCCTACGGCCGCTGGCAGCAGATCGCCGTAGTCATGACCTACGATGTCAGCGCCGGCGTCTATGGGCTGAATCTCCTGATCGACGGTCAGAACATGGCCGCAAATGCCAACGCCGCGACACGCGTGTTCAGCCAGGGCAGCGAGTTGACTATCGGGCAGGAGAAGAATGTTCCGTCGCACTTCACCACCCAGTTGAGCGAGTTCCGCCTGTGGAACCAGGCGCGCAGCGCGGCGACGATCGCGGCCGACAGTCGCCAGCGCAGAACGACCAGCCTGGCGCAAGGTCTGTTCCACCTCGGTCTGGATCGCAACGAAAACCGGGCGAATCTCAACCTGCAAGCATCCAGCCCGCCATTGGATCTGGAACAGGTCGCCGAGCCGGTGCCGCCGACGGAACGCGAACGCATCCTGCTGCTCTGGGGCAAGGACATCCGCCGCAGCATCCGCAACACACTTCAGACCGACGAGTTCCTTCAACCTGACACTCACGGTTGAGCAAGGTACTTCCTCATCCTACGATCTGGACCTGGCGCTGGATCAGCTCTACGTTCTGGAGACGCCCGAGTTCAGCATCAACGACTATGCCACCGGCCAGCAATCGACGTTGAGCCGCTTCCGGCCTGATGTCAGAACCTGGATCATGAGTGCAGCAAACCGCAACTTCAAGTTGACCGATGCCGAGTTCCAGCAGTTCCGGGCGATGATGGCGCTGTGGTCGGCCTTCAGCAACGTACAAACCAACGATCCCAATCAGATCAAGGCGTTCCTCGGAGCGATGGGAGTATCGGGTGCCGACTTCCAGTTTGCGGTGGCCGACCCCTCGCACACCCTGCTGAACAACCTGTCCGCCTTTGACGCCTCCTTTGCTGATGTCAACAACCAACCCGGCTGGTACGTTCTGGACACCGGCGATGAGCAGTTTCTGATCAAGCTCATCAGTCAGCAGCCGCTCAAGACTGCCACGGAACGCCTCAAATTCGACTATGGCGCGGACACCAACCAGGGCAATCCACAGCCGCTGAATATGCACTTCCAGGTCGACAATGCTTTGACGGCTGTGGCAGCGAATCCGTGGAGCATTTTCCGGGTTGAGTTCACCCGCCTGAGCACATTCGTGGTTCACGACCTGGTCCAGGATCTGTTTGCCGGCGGCATCGACTCATTGCTCAACCTGAAGACGCAGCAGCGCGCTCGAGATCGACTTCGCCAAAACTTATCAGCCCGGACCGGCTGTCATAGCTCCCAACTATGACCGAGCCACCGGAACTGTCACGACTGGCATCGATTTCGACGGCGCCTACGGACTGTATTACCGGGAGATTTTCTTCCACATCCCGTTCTTCATCGCCAACCAGCTCAACACCAATCAGAACTTCGCCGACGCGCAGCGCTGGTATCATTACATCTTCAATCCGACGATTGTCGAGCCGAAGAACCCGGATCCCTCAGCCAACCCAAACGACCGCTACTGGCAGTTCCGCCCCTTCCGCGACCTCTCGTTGGAAACACTGCGCCAAATGCTGTCCAACAAGGATGCGTTGGAGGAATACCGCCAGGACCCGTTCGATCCGCACGCCATCGCCCGACTGCGCATCAACGCCTACCAAAAGGCGATTGTCATGAAGTACATCGACAACCTGCTGGACTGGGGCGACAATCTGTTCAGCCAGGACTTGCGCGAGTTGATCAACGAAGCCGCGCAGCTCTACGTGCTGGCCTACAATCTGCTGGGCGCACGGCCGCAGTCCAAGGCGGTCAAAGACCTGCGCGAGGTGGGAACGCTGGACGATGTGCTGTCCAGCCAGTCTGCGCCGCCAAACGTTGTGCCCGACTTCATCGTCGAGCTGAACCGGCGGCTGGCTGTGCCGGCGCTGGCCGGCCCGGCGCCGTTGACGCCCAACAGCGCGATCGTGACCGATTTCTGCGTGATCGAGAACGAGCAGTTCATGGGCTACTGGGATCGGGTCGAAGACCGCCTCTACAAGATCCGCCACAGCCTGAACATCGAGGGCACCTTCCGCCAACTGGCGCTGTTCCAGCCGCCCATCAACCCGATGGATCTGGTGCGGGCGATTGCCGGCGGGCGCGATCTGGGCAGCGTGCTGTCCGAACTGAACGTGCCAGTGCCGCACTACCGCTACTCGTACATGTGGGACCGCGCCAAGGACATGGCATCCACCGTCAGCGACCTGGGCTCGGCCCTGCTGGACGCGCTGGAAAAGAAGGATGCTGAGGCGTTGGCCGTCCTGCAAAACACCCACGAGAAGCAGATCCTCGATCTGACGACGTCGATCATGGAGAAGGAAGTGGAGGTGATCGACGAAACCATCGAAGCGCTCAACATCAGCAAGGAGAGCATCCAGGCGCGCTGGAACCGGTTCAACAACCTGATTAACGGCGGGCTAAATGCCGGTGAAATTGCATGGCTGGCCCTGCAAGGAATTGCACTTGTGGTCAAGGGGGCAGCCGGTGTCGCCAAGGTAGTAAAGGAAGCTACGTCAACGATGCCGTCGGTCACCGTGGGCGCGTCAGGATTTGGCGGCAGCCCTGTTGCGTACGTCAAGTTTGGCGGCGATGAGGCGGAAGGTATTTCTGGCGCAGTTGCCGAGGGTCTGGATGCGGTCGCGACAGGACTGGAGGGTGGAGCCGAAATCGCCGCGAAAGCAGCAGAGTTCGCACGTCGCGCCGCGGAGTGGGAGTTCGAACGGACGATTGCCGGGCATGAGTTGAAAGAAATCGACCGGCAGCTGGCCATCGCCAATCTACAGTTGGAGATTGCCCGCCAGCAACTTGCCATCCACAAGAAGACGCAACAACAGAACCGTGAAATCGCTGACTTTTACCAAAGCAAGTTCAGCAGCCAGGCGCTCTACAACTGGATGGTCAGCCGGCTGTCCGGTCTGTACTTCCAGAGCTACAAGCTGGCCTATGACTACGCCAAATCAGCCGAGAAGGCCTTGCAGTTTGAGCTGCCCACGACCCAGAACTACGTCAGCTTCGGCCACTGGGACAGCCTCAAGAAGGGCCTGCTGGCCGGCGACTCGTTGCTGCTGGAACTGAACCGCATGGAGAAGTCGCATCTCGAGCAGGACAGCCGCTTCCAGGAGATCGAAAAACAGATCTCGATGCAGCGGTCCTTGCCGACGGCGCTGGCCGAGTTGACCAGCGGCGGAAAAACCGACTTCCAACTGGGCGAGGTGCTTTTCAACAAGGACTTCCCCGGCCACTACGCGCGCATGATCAAGACCGTCGGCATTTCCATCAAGACCTCTACCGAGGTCAGCCCGTACGACGCGCTGTATGCGACCCTGACCCAGCTTGGCAACCGCACGCTGCTGGAGCCCAACATCGACGCGGTGCGCTACCTGATGGGCGTCGACGGCGCCGAGCAGCCGGATGCAGGCGTTCTGCGCACCAACTGGCGGGCCAACCAGCAGGTCGCGATCTCCCGCATCGACGAAGATGGCGGCGACGACGGTATGTTTGCGCTGGACTTCTTCTTCGACGACCGCTACTTCCCCTTCGAGGGAACGGGCGCGGTGTCGGCCTGGCGGCTGGAGATCGCCAAGTCGCCGGAGAACTTCGATCTGAGCAGCATCACCGACGTGATTATCCATCTGCGCTACACATCGAAGTATGACAGCGGCGGCTTCAAGCAAGCGGTCGCCAACGAGATGCGCAACCTGTAAATCCAGACTTCGGAAGTCGCCGGGTCAACCCAAGGAGCTTCTCCTGACCGCGACAGCCCGGTTGTCACAGGAAAGCGGCGACTCCCAAAGTCTCGTCAACAAAACATGCAAAAAGCGGCCACAAGACACAGACGAGCCATCCTGCTGGGGCTGACCCTGGCCGTATGCCTCTTGCTGCTGCCAGCCATCGGCCTGGGGCAGACAGTCCAGCCGCCGCCCGGCAGCATGTATGTCGTCCAGCCGGGCGACACCTGGCAGACCATCGCCGCGCGCACCGGCATTGCCGTGGAAGCGCTGCAGGCGGCCAATTCCAACGCGAGACCGTACGTCGGACTGGTCATTCGCTTGCCTGGCGCGGCGGCGGAAGCGACACCGACCAGGGCAGCGCCGACCATCTCGTTGCCGACACAGCGGGTGACAGTAACCTACGGCCCGTGGATGCGGGGGAGCCAGGGAACATCAATCGATGTTACGTTGAGCGGCATCGGAGTCGGGTTCGATGTTGCCGACGGCGTGCATCCTGCCTGGTGCATCGAGGTCGGCCAGCGGACTGACGGCAGCCCGCGCGCCCGCCTGTATTCCAGCTATGATCCCAACCTGCCCTCCGATCTTTACCGGCTGCCGTGGGGCAAGATCAACTACCTGTTGAACAACAAACAGGGCGACGCCAAGGATGTGCAGGTAGCCCTCTGGCATCTTTTGGGGCAATCCGATCCGGCGTTTGCGATGACCGACGCGGCCTGGGCCATGGTTACAGCGGCCGAGCAGAATGCGGCATTTGTTCCCGCGCCGGGGCAGATCGTGGCGGTTGTCGGTTACGCCGACGGCATGAACAAGACGCGGGTCACTACCAGGAAGTCATTATCGAGGTGCGCGTGCCTGAGCCGCCGGTTAAGCCGCCAACGTATACGCCGACGCCGACCAGCACCACGCCAGGGGAGCCGCCAACCGATACGCCGACGCCGACCAGCACCACGCCAGGTGAGCCGCCAACCGATACGCCGACGCCGACCAGCACCACGCCGGGTGAGCCGCCAACCTATACACCCACGCCGACCGTTACCACGCCAGGTGAGCCGCCAACGTATACGCCGACGCCGACCGATACCACGCCAGGTGAGCCGCCAACCTATACGCCGACGCCGACCGTTACCACGCCAGGTGAACCGCCAACCTATACGCCGACGCCGACCAGCACCACGCCAGGTGAGCCGCCAACCTATACACCCACGCCGACCGTTACCACGCCAGGTGAGCCGCCAACCTATACGCCGACGCCGACCGTTACCACGCCAGGTGAGCCGCCAACCGATACGCCGACGCCGACCAGCACCACGCCAGGTGAGCCGCCAACCGATACGCCGACGCCGACCAGCACCACGCCGGGTGAGCCGCCAACGTATACGCCGACGGCGACCGTTACCACGCCAGGTGAGCCGCCAACCGATACGCCGACGCCGACCAGCACCACGCCGGGTGAGCCGCCAACCTATACACCCACGCCAACCAGCACCACGCCAGGCGAGCCGCCAACCGATACACCCACGCCGACCGTTACCACGCCAGGTGAGCCGCCAACCTATACGCCGACGCCAACCAGCACCGCGCCAGGTGAGCCGCCAACCGATACGCCGACGCCGACCAGCACCACGCCCGGTGAGCCGCCAACCTATACGCCGACGCCGACCGTTACCACGCCAGGTGAGCCGCCAACGTATACACCCACGCCGACCGTTACCACGCCAGGTGAGCCGCCAACCGATACGCCGACGCCAACCAGCACCGCGCCAGGGGAACCGCCAACCTATACGCCGACGCCAACCAGCACCGCGCCAGGTGAGCCGCCAACCTATACGCCGACGCCGACTGTCACCACACCGGGTGAACCGCCCGCCGATACACCGACGGCGACTGTCACCGCGCCGGGTGAACCGCCCACCGACACGCCGACGGCGACTGTCACCGCGCCAGGTGAGCCGCCAACCTATACGCCGACGCCGACCAGCACCACGCCAGGTGAGCCGCCAACCTATACGCCGACGCCGACCAGCACCACGCCAGGTGAGCCGCCAACCTATACGCCGACGCCGACTAGCACCACGCCGGGTGAGCCGCCAACCGATACGCCGACGCCGACCAGCACCACGACAGGTGAGCCGCCAACGTATACACCGACGCCGACCGTTACCACGCCAGGTGAGCCGCCGACCGGTACGCCAACACCGACCGTCACGGCGCCGGGCGAGCCACCGACCGATACGCCTACGCCCAGCGTTACGACACCGGGTAAGCCGCCGACCGATACCCCCACTCCGACCGTCACGACGCCGGGTAAGCTGCCGACCGATACGCCGACACCGACGGTCACCGTGACGGGTGAGACATCGACCGATACGCCCACACCCAGCGTTACGAGGCCCGGTGAATCGTCAACCGATACCCCCACGCCCAGCGTCACCGTGCCGGGTGAGCCACCTATCGGTACGCCGACACCGACTGTTACCGCGCCGGGTGAGAAATCGACTGATACGCCCACGCCGACCGTCACCGCGCCGGGCGAGCCACCGACCGATACGCCCACGCCC
The DNA here is from genome assembly GCA_963707275.1 of uncultured Chloroflexia bacterium. Lineage (GTDB taxonomy): Bacteria > Chloroflexota > Anaerolineae > JAAEKA01 > JAAEKA01 > JACKBK01. The sequence continues at coordinate 548,484 of CAVPPH010000004.1, read as the reverse complement.
AGCGTTACGACACCGGGTAAGCCGCCGACCGATACGCCGACGCCGACGGTCACCACGCCGGGTGAGTCACCGACCGGTACGCCAACACCGACGGTCACCACGCCCGGTGGATCGCCGACCGATACGCCCACACCCAGCGTTACGACGCCCGGTGAATCGCCAACGGATACACCGACGCCGACTGTCACTACGCCAGGTGAATTGCCGACCGATACGCCCACACCCAGCGTTACGACGCCGGGTGAATCGTCAACTGATACCCCCACGCCGACCGTCACGACACCAGGTGAGTCACCGATCGGTACGCCGACACCGACGGTCACCGTGCCGGGTGAGCCGCCGACCGATACGCCCACACCCAGCGTTACGACGCCGGGTGAATCGTCAACTGATACCCCCACGCCGACCGTCACGACACCAAGTGAGTCACCGACCGGTACGCCGACACCGACGGTCACCGTGCCGGGTGAGACATTGACCGATACGCCCACGCCGACGGTCACCGCGCCGGGTGAGCCGCCGACCGATACGCCGACACCGACCGTCACCACGCCGGGTGAGCCGCCGACCGATACCCCCACGCCGACTGTCACGACGCCAGGAAAGTTGTCGACCGATACGCCGACACCGACGGTCACCGTGCCGGGTGAGACATCAACAGATACGCCAACGCCCAGCGTCACCGCACCGGGTGAGCCGCCGACCAGTACGCCCACGCCGACCGTCACCACGCCGGGCGAGTCACCGACCAGTACGCCGACACCGACGGTCACCGTGCCGGGTGAGCCGCCGACCGATACGCCCACACCCAGCGTTACGACGCCCGGCGAATCGCCGACGGATACACCGACGCCGACTGTCACGACGCCCGGTGAGGTGCCGACCGACACGCCGACTGCGACGCCATCCGTCACCGCTACCGCCACAGAGACTGATGCCGTAACGCCAGTCAGCCCCGTGCCGCCCGGCCTGCGTTCTCAGGGCTGTATCGATGGCTACAACGTCAGCGATCTGAATGCGGGTCTGGTCGGCTGGACGATTCGCGCCCGGCTGGCTGATGGCAGCGGCCAGGAGTTCATGGATACCTCGGACAGCACCGGCTATTACCGCATCGACTGGCTGCCCCTGGGAACGTATCTCGTCTGGGAGGAGATGCAAAGCGGCTGGGAACCGGTCACGCCCGCCGAGCAACTGGTCACAGTCATCAGCGCCGGCGCTTGCCAGTCAACCGGCTTCACCAATCGCCAGCGACCACCCAATATCGTGACCCCGCCCGTGCCGCCCTGTCAATCTGGCGCGACCGGTGCTTGCTGTCCTTCCAACATTCCTGGGGCGGGATGTAACCCGACGCCTGTCACACCTTGTTGTGTGCCGGGTGTGATTGCCCCCGTCACAGACACCCCGGAGCCGCCCGTCACTGCAACGCCTGCACCGGGTACCACCGCGACGCCCACGCCAACTCCCGGCGGCAAGACAATCATCGTACCGCCGCGCTGGCTTGGTTCCTTGGGGAGTAGCCTGCTCTGGATTCTTCCCTGTCTATGCGCGATCTGGTTGACACTGCTGGCGCTGCTGTTGTGGTTGATCTTGTCGCGAACGCAACCGGCCATCCCCATCGCCTGAGCCATCGCCTGAGCCATCACCTGAGCCATCGCCTGCACCGCCCGATGACAATGACAACGGCAGCGATGTGGACATAGCTCTTCGTGCTCAGCGCGAGATTATTGTCTTGCTTCTTGCGGAGCTGGAGCAACTGCGCACAAGAGCTCGCGGATCGCTTGAGCTTCATAGAGCGTCTGTCGGAACTGGAACGGGAGATGCGCGTCAAGCAGACCGAACTGCAAAGCGCGCTGGACAGTTGTCGCCAGGACCAGCGGCGGCTGCTATTGCTGCGCAAGCAATTGATCCGGCTCCAAACCAGCCAAGGCGTGTGGCGATCTTTCCTCGACCAGGAACGGCATGACCAGTACCAGGCAGAAGTCCACAAGTTGCTGGCTTCGCTGCAGAGCTGGCACACGCGGCTGGAAGCGGGCCAGAAGGAACTGGCTCGCCTGCAACTCATCATACACAGGCATCTGGCGAAGCGGGTGACTGTGCGGGAAGACCTGGTGCGCAGCGATGAACTGCGCGCGCGGCTACTGATGCTGCAAGGTCGCCTGGAATTTGGTGAGTTCGCACATCTCGATGCCAACTACTTCCTGCTGGTCCAGTCGGTACTGGAGTGCCGATTACAGGTAGAGCAGCTCAGCCAGCACCGCTTTGCGGAGATCGGCGCTGCGGAAACAACACAGGTCGAAACCCGCATCGACGAACTGGATAGCCTGGTCAACTCGTACCGGGCGGAGTTGTTGCGGGTGCGCAGGCGATCCCGCCATCTTCACATCATTCTGGCGCAGATAGAGCGCCGCCGCAACAGCTTCACTCTGGAGGACGTTGGGCACGAGTTCGACCGAAACAGATCGGCCGGACGACGAACTGGCGCTGCCGCCGCAACCTGACCAGCCGACTGAAAACGCGCCCCGAACCTCCGTGGATGTGGACGACCGGGAGCCAATCATCGAGTGGGAACTGCTGCAGGACCAGCAGGCTGAGGATGCCCGCTTCACGCTGGCGGTCAGAGTGCGGAACCCCCACATCGATTTGGTCTTCGGCAACCTGGTGGTGGAGCTTTCCGTGAAACGGAAGTCTGAGCGGGCGGAAGATGAGGAGATTGTCCTGATCTCGCCTAAATCGCGGCTGGCTTTCGGCGATTTGCACTTCGCTCAGAGTTGGGAAACGCGCGAGGTGACGCTGCAAGGCGCGGGCTCGAATCGGGAACGGCTGCTGGTCTATGTCATCGCCACATGGACGGTGTGGACGGTCGGCTTCTCCTCTGAGAAACGGACCATGACGACCGACTTCACCGCTTTGGCGTCAACGCAACCTGATCCGGGCACAATCACAGACTACGAAACATAGAGTGCTATCCCTGCAGCCACCATCGTCAGCAAAATGGCGGTGAGCAGCAGGACAAGCACACGCAGACGCCGCTGTCGCCGGCGGCTGGCATCCAGATCGTACTCCGCTTTGCGTAGCGCCTGCCGTTCCAGCCCGCGTTCTGCGATTCGCTGCATGCTGAAGGCGACGCTGGCCGCGATGTAGTCGGATTCGGCTTGGCCGAGATCCTCCGGACGGTCGATCTTCCAGGCCTGGGCCGTGGCCAGCGTTGAGCCGCGCAGCAAGGCTCCCTCGTCGCGAAACTGGATTTCCCAGGTGCTCATCGCCGTTCGCAGACGCTCTTGCCACAGGCGGAAAGCACGGTCCTCCTCGATCCACTCACTTAGCCGGCGCCAGTGGTGGATCAGCGCCGCGTGGGTAATCTCGGCCGTTTCCTGCCCGCTGGAATCGATGCCTGTGACCAGCAGACGGCTATCCGCCAGCCGGATCACCAGTTTCCACGCCTTGCTCCCCAGTTCGTCGCATGTCGCCGTGCGTCCGGTGTCACCCGTGCCGTCGCCGGGCCGGATCAACTGCATGAACACGCGGCGCGCGGTGGCCTGATCCTCCGGCGTCAGCTCGGCAATCACGGATTCGGCGTGCTGGGCCAGCGCGGCATCCACGCCGCCGATCGCCTCGTAGGCCGCGTGGGTTAGCAGGAAAGATTCCTGTCGTTCCCACAGCGCGGCCAGGGCGAACTCCAACAGCAGCAGGCTACCCGGTTCGCTGCCCACATCGCGCAGTATTCTCTCCACCAGGCCATACTCAAAGCCAACTTGCTGCAAATGGGCAGGATTGACGACCGCGCGCGTCAGCTCGGCGCGGGTCATTGGTCCCAGCATCATATCGGCGCCGTGCAAAGCGTTGGTCAGCGGCCGGTATGCCAGCGCCTGACCCAGGAAGTCGGCCCGCAGCGCGATCAGGGCGGCATACTGGGGCGACGTCGGCCTGGGTTGGTTGTCGCCCAGCGCCAGCAAGGCGTCGATATAGCGCTGGCGGGTGGCGCTGTCAACGGCATCAGTAAAGAGATCGGAAAAGTGATCGACGAACAGCAGCGCCCGCAATGGCCGGCCGGCAGCCCGCGTGTGGATGAGCCGCTCCAGCACGTCAACCAGCGTGATCTGGCCAGCATGCAGCGCGACTGCCAGCCTGCCGGTCTCCACCAGGAGATCGGTGCTGCTCAGACCAGGATCGAGGCCGGGCAGCAGGCTGGCCGCCAGCGCGTGGAAGGGACGGCTGCTGGGCCGCGTAGAAACAACCAGCCAATCGCCGCGCCGCCGCAGAGCCGGAATCAACCCGGCCTGGATGACCGAGGTCTTGCCGGCGCCCGACGCTCCGATCACGGCGGTAAAGGGTCGTTGTTGAGTGGCCAGCAGCAATTGGCTGACAAAGTCCTCGCGACCGAAGAAAACAGATGCATCTTCCTCACGAAAAGAAAGCAGCCCGCGATAGGGAGAGGGGGGAGGCTGGGCTGGCGCCACCACATGCTCAAGCTGGCGATCCGGGCTGAGGCTGGCTGGCAACGTCAGCGCTCCGGTCGCTGCGGCTGGCTGGAACTGGCCGGCGGTCTTGTGAGGATCGGCGCGGATCTGCTCGATCAGTACCCGGGTTTGCTGGCTTGGCTCGGCGCTCAGTTCCTCTCGCAGCAGGTCGCGCAAGGTTGCGTATTCGCTGAGGGCGGTCGTGCGCTGGCCGCTGCCGACGAGGGCGCGGAAGAGCTGACGATATGCCGGCTCTTGCAGGTTGTCCATCGCGATCTGGCGGCGGGCCAGGCGACCGGCTGCACCGTAGTCTTCTTGCTGCAAGCACTGTTCCGTCAACGTGCGCAGACTTTCCAGAGCGCGGCGATGATAGCTTTCTCGTTGCTCGACCAGCCACAGTTCGAAATCGCCGCAGTCTGGCAGAGAAAAATCGATCAGAAGATCGCCGCTGTACAAACTGACAGCTTCTTCCAGCACCTGAAAATCTTGCGGACCGGCTGCCAGCAACGTTTCGAACTGCATCGCATCGACTGTCAGATCATCGTGTCGCAGCGCAACGGAGTTGGCTGTTCCTTTCATCCACGCGCCAACCGGGGTCTGGTTCAACGTCCAGAGCGCCCGCCGAAGGTTGGCACGCGCGCGCTCCTGTCTGGTCTCGGGCCAAAACAGGGTCGCCAGGAAGTCACGGCTTTGAGGACGATGCTGCAACGCAAGGTAAACCAGAATCGCCATCGCTTTGTGCGATTTCACCTCCAGAAGCTGCTCATTCTGGAGGATGGTCAACTGGCCGAAGAGCCGGAGTGTCAGATGTGATTGCGAGCCCATGTGTTATCCAACCGTGCGCCTATGAAGACGATGAGAGCAATGCTGCGCTGACGGCCGCGCCCGGCCAACCTGAACTGAGATCAGGACGTTTGCATGACCGGGTCTGTCGTCTTGATCGTTGGTCAGTGGCAGCAACGCCAGCACGGTTGCTGCCACTGACCAATCGCTCTTGGGTTGTAAAGCATCGCGGGCGATGCACCTTGGCCTGCTGCTTTTGGGCGAAGGGGGCCTACTTCTATTTAACGCAACCTGGCGGAAAATCGGTCGTGAGATGCGGCGATTGTCGAGTTTTCGCCAGGAATTTGGTCACATCTGGTCCGATGGTACACGGCACCAACGCTCTGGTAACGCCAGATCAACGCGGGTATCCCATAATGGAAGACGTTACGGCACGATCAATTCACCACGAAACGTCTCAACCAACCAAGGAGCACCAAGCCATGATAAAAGTCCAGGCCAACGAAAAGACGAAACAGGAGTTCGCTTTCGGCTATCTCCATGTATTGCATCATCACCCCACCCAGATTCGCCTGGTTGCTTCTGGCGACGGTGATCACACACGGACCAAAAGTACAGACCTGTCCCCGGATGAGCAGGTTTCGGTAGCTGATCAGCCAATCTTTGGGCAGATCAAGCTTTCGAACTTGTCCGAATTCAGGGGTGCGTCTCTCGGACATTGAGATCCTGATTGATATCGACGAGCTCGATCGCAGTATGGACTATGATATCGAGCTGGTGAAGCCGGAGACCGGCCAGGTACACCTGGACGTCGACGACCTGGCGCCAGGCAAGGAAACGGCCTTCGAGTACAGTTGGATTGTCACCAACAAGTTCGGCCAGGTCGGCCAGGACTTCAGGGTAGTTTTCTCTATAAGGCCATCCTACAAGGTCACCATGCTGGCGGTTCCGCAGGGCACACAACGCGACCCAACGCAGGACATTGGTGTGGCTACAGTAAGCGTTAACGGCTGATTTCGCAACCGATAACTGTCTCTGGTATAAGTCGTTGGTTCCTTGAATTCCTTGCTCGCCTTTGGCAGGTCAGAGTTGGTTGGGGGCCACAGACATTCTCGTTGACGGCTGAATCGAAACGCCCATCGAGGACTCTCTGACCCGCCGTGCAAGCCGATTTCATCTACAACCTCCTGCCGCAGCAGGCTGGTGAGTCCTCGGGGTAGGCGATATCCGCAATGAAACGATTGGTGAGGTGCTTCGGCAGGAAGGTCACCGTCTAAATCCCGGAACTTGCCCTAGCCCCGTCTGGCCCGGCACGTGGAGAAAAAGATTCATGGGCTACGGTCTCATGATCAACCTTCCACTTACAACTCCGTGACAGTGGAGTAGATCAGTTAGTCATCCAGGCGAAAGCCACCGCGAGGCATTGTCGTTGGATCTGCGGCAGCAGAAGCAATCGGTTCTCGCCTTTTTACCAGAATGATGAAGATTGAAATTGCACACCGTTGGCTGCACCATCGTAGAATTCGCGATGCGACCAGTTTGCTTCTACGGATAAATGGATTCATCCACCCGGCGGTCTGGGAATTTCTTTAGAGCAGCCGAAACTACATTTCCGCGTGTCGGATCCTTGTATGGATATGGACGTGTGCTATGTGGCGCCAACCGCCCCACCTGAGGTAGCTATCCTAACCTCTGCGACGCCCGGCGATCGCATCCAGATACTGGTTGGTCTCGGGACGGGCGTCGTCCAGGTACGCCATCAACTCCTCGACCAGGTCGGTGATGTACAGCTCGTGGTGGGTCTTGCAGGTGCGGCAGTAGATCCGCACCCGTCCCCCCACCACCTCACCCAGATACGACTTGCACAACTGGCCGGCCCGCTGGCCGTCACACCGGATCGGCTTCGACTTCGCCATATCGCTCTCCCAGGTAGTCCAGGAAGTTGCCCCGCTTCGTCGTCAACCAGGTGAAGGCTCCCGAGCTGGCGTCGACCTGGTCGTCGTTGCCACCGAAGGGAAAGAGGCTCAATTCCTCCAGATACGGCTCGACCCATGGCCCGACCACCAGGTCGACGTTGCCAGCTTCAGCCTGGGCCGCGTAGGGCTGGGCGCGCACCTCCTTCGACCCGCTGGGCAGATCCACGAAGACTGGATGGCCAGCCAGCAGGCGCACCGACGCCTCAGCCGCCTCCTTGCCGCTGCTGCCGGGCTCGCGCTCGACCACCGTCCGCACCGCTGGCCCAGGTCGGCGCGCGTCCAGCGCAGCCGCTTGGACCATGACCGGTTGCGCTGCTGGCTCGACCATTGCCCGCGCACCACGTCCTCGACCACGAACCGCCCGTCGCGCGTCCTGGCCATCAGCAGGCCCACCGACCAGTCGCCGCCGCCCGAGGTGGCCGCCTTGTCCCAATAGCGCACCCTGGCGGCCGCGTCCACCGGCGCCGCCCCGATTAGGTTGAACCACTGGCGCTGGAACATCGCGCCCTCGGCCGGCACCGGCCGCTGCTGGTAGAGCGCCAGCCACTCGCGCCGGCCGACGGTGGTTTGGATCGACGCCAGCGCCGCCTCATCGAAACGCTCCCGGTTCAGCGCCTGGCCTGGCTGCCGACCCAGCGCGTCGTGCTCCTCCGCCAGCGCCGGCAGCGACAACACGTGCCACTGGTCCGCCAGCGGATCGGACGCCGCGCGCTCCAGCAGCCGGCCGGCCAGGTCGTCGACGTGCCACCTGGTCATGACCAGGATCACCGCCCCGGCCGGCTCCAGGCGGGTGTAGAGCGTCGAGACATACCAGCGCCAGGTGTGTTCCCTGACGCGGAAGCTGTCGGCTTCCTCGCGGTTCTTGACCGGGTCGTCGATGATGGCGATGTGCGCACCCTTGCCGGTCAGCGGGCCGCCGACGCCCTGGGCGGTCAGCCCACCCCGCCGCCCCTGGATCCGCCAGCGCTGCACCGACCGGCTCGACTTCGACAGTTCAACCTGCTGTTCCGCCAGCGACTGCCGGCCGAAGACGCTGGAGAACTCCTCGCTGGCGACGGCGTTGCGCGCCTCGTGGCTCTTCTCCCACGCCAGATCAGCGCCATAGCTGGTATAGATCATGGACCAGTCCGGGTTGCGACCCAGGCACCAGGCGATGAAGCGGATCAGCAGCTCCGACTTGCCGGTGCGCGGCGGCATGAAGATCATCAGCCGTTTGATCTCGCCCCGCTCCACAGCCTCCAAGTGCTCGGCAATCAGGTAGTGTACCGGCGCAGCGCGATAGGTGGGCATGGTCGCCTGGGAGAACGGGATCAAGCGGGCGCGCGCCTGGCTGGCCAGCACCGGTTCGCGGTCAGGATCCAGCGAGGTCGCCAGGCCGGTTAGCCAGTTGCGCCATAGACTCCGAGATGGCTCGGAGTGCATCGCGGTCTGTGACATGCTCTCTCACAATCGCCACTACGGCTGCCATCAGGGCTGTCGCCTGCTCGGCCGTGATCATCTGTTGCAGTTCGATCAGTCTGCGCCGTTCAGAGCGCACCAGCCGCTCGCGCCGGTCCAGGGTCAGTCCGATCTCGTGCCAGATGGCGCCGTCGTCGAGGCCAGCCTGTGTGATCTGATCGAGGCGTTGCGCGGCCTCCTCGACGGCGGACATGTCCTGCGCGGCGACGCCTGCCGCCAGGCTTTCGCAGGCGGCGCGCGCTGCACTCCAGCCTTGTTCCGATCCGCCGGTATCCACCCGTTTCAGTAGCTCGACGATGCGGCTGTCCAGCAGGGCGATGTCGTCGCGCAGCACCAGCAATTCGCTGTCGCTCAATGCCTGCTGGTAGGTCTCCGCCAGACGGCCGGGAAGGTGTTTGGAATAGCGACCGGTGCGCCACGCCGGCGACGCCGGACCCACCGGTGATCCGCCCGCCGTGGTGCCGGCAGACGTTCCGGCCCGTGACCGCGTGCGCCCGGCAGCGATGGCCGGTTCGTTTCGACTTGGCGGTGCATTGTGCCATCGCTCAAGAGGTTACCTTACACACAAGAGGTTGTTCATAGGACGGCGGACCGTTTCATGTAACAAGGGCTGCTGGCCGGACCGACGAACGCCGCATGGAGGAGGTTGTCGCGTTGCGGACCAGACCGCGATCAGCCACGACCGTGCCTCCTGGTGGTGGCTGCAAGGGCTTGCCTACTCGATCGCTGCAGTGCCAGCGCTTCGCCAGCATCGTTCAGGAACTCAACCCATTGCCACAGAAAGTCGAGATCTGCCGGGAGTCTGGTGCGCACGATTTCGCCTCCGGGACCGCGTCCCTCGATGACGAGTTCGCTCCGTTCCTCATAGGCTGACAGCGAGCCGCGGTTGAGGATGGTTGTCCTGGCCATGACTACCACCAGCGCCGGCTGCCAGCCCCAGCTGCAGCGCCGCGCGTCGCCACCCTCGAAGCCGCGATGGCGTTGCCGCCGCTGGCTCCCAGATAGACGACGAAACCGTTGAGCAGGGCAAGCGCCAGGTCCTTGGGGTCGAAGGCGCCTGCCACTGCCCAGACCAGGATCTGGATCACCATCGCCACAGCCAACGCCAGCCAGCGGGCATCCCAGCCGGTCCGATCGGCCAGGATCGTTGTCGTGATCTGCGTGGCAGCGACCGCTCCTGCGACCGTCGCCAGCCATTGCCAGGTGAAGTACTCCATCGGTCACTCCTCCATTGCCAGCCTCTTTGGCGCACCGTGTGCACGGTTTCGGGGCAACAAAAATGCCCATGGTCATTACAACCACGGGCATCTGGTGCTCGCTGTGGTCCCCGGTCGGCGTCACGTGCTCTCAAGACCGGTCACGTTTTCATTCTACACCACGCAAACCGCCCTGTCAATTGCGCTTCTTCTCCTTGCCCGCGCGAACCATGTCCACGCTCGCATCCATCGGCGAGGGGGAACCGATCCCGTGCGGAGGCATGTACCGCCACAGGTCGATCACGGTCCGCTCGCCATTGCGAACTACCTCCAGCAGGCCGCGCGCCGTGTCCAACCGCGCCAGCAGCCGGCCCGAGCCCGACCGCAGGTCGATCCATCCATCCGTGGTGCTCCGCTCCGGTATGGAGACATACATCTCCCGACCGTTTCTGGCTTGCCCATTGCTCGGTCTCATGGTTTCTGTGGCTATTGCTACGCGGCGCGCCGGCCGCGCTGCCTGTGTCCCACCCCTAACCTGTCCACGGGCGAGAACTTGCTGTGCTGCACCTGGACGTGTGACTCTGCGAGGTGCATGTACATCTGCGTGACCGCCAGCGTCGTATGGCCCAGAATCAGTCGTAGGGTCATGACGTCTCCACCATTCATCAGATAGCGAACGGCAAACGTATGACGGAACAGGTGAGCATGCAGCCTCTTCACATTGGCTGATTTGCCCAACCGGCGCAGCGCCTGCGACAGGCCTGAATAGGTCAATGGTGTGCTGTCATCGGACAGAAACACCGAGTTCACCCCTGTTGCGACTGGCTCCGGCCTGAAAGCCTGAATGTAGCGCATCAGCGCCTTCGTGGTCGCGCCACCGATTGGAACCATCCGCTCCTTGTTGCCCTTGCCGCAGACCTTGACGTAGCCTTCTTGGAGGTTGGTATTGTCCAGAGTGAGCGTGCACAGTTCGTTTGCCCGAATCCCGGTGTCAAGCAGCAGAAGGACGATGGCATACATGCGAGCACCCAGTAGACTACTGGCGTTGATCGCCCTGATCAACGCCATGATCTCGTCATCTGAGAGTATCTCGAGCATGGTTTCCGGCAGCTTCGGTGGCTTCAATCGCTGGAAAGGATGGCGCTTGACGTAGCCCTCTTCAGACATCCAACTGCCAAATGCCTTCAGGGTACGCACATACCCGTGAACACTATGAGGCGACAACCCCCCTTCTTTGACCGGTCGCATCTCGTGATCTTCGTAACGAGTACTCCGACCCTGTAGGAAGGCAATGAATGCTCGCGCGTTCTCCAGCGAGGCATCGCTCACAGTCGCCTCGTGTCCGTTTGTGATGAACTCGGCGAACCGTTCCAGATTGGCGCGATACCAGGTCAGGGTTTTCGGGCTTCGTCCCTCGATTTGTTTGGAGACGATATAGAGATCGATGAGGGTGGTGAGAGGTGTCTTTGCCCAAGTCTTGGCAACACTGGATGCTGTCTTTCCGGCCATGAGAGTGCTCCTTTTCGTGCTTCTGACCGCAATGCGCTTTGCAAAAGTCAGTGTGTTACGGCAGGAAAAAGTCAGTGTGTCGGAAATGAAAAAGCGACTAACTGACACAACGTCAGTTAGTCGCAAACCAGCATTATCGTCAAGCTAGTGACCCACCCAAGACTCGAACTTGGAACCTACTGATTAAGAGTCAGCTGCTCTGCCAGTTGAGCTAGTGGGCCTGACAGCAGAAATTATATGCCTGGCATTGGCCGTTGTCAAATCATCCCGGCATTATGCCGAACTGGCCGGCGCGATGTTCACGGACCAGACGACACGGCGCCTCCTTGTCACCTACAGACAGATGCCATATAATTTGCAGGCTGTTCTCATCCTTGCCGGCCCTTGCTTCTTCGCCGGCATCCCAACTGCGAGGAACATTGTGAGCAAAAACGGTTGATCCGGGCAAGTCGACCTCTCTCCAGGATCAGGTCGAGGCCCGCGACGCGGCTCAAGGCAACAAGTTCGGCACCTTCGCCGGGGTTTTCACGCCGACGCTGCTGACCATCCTCGGCGTGATCATGTTCCTGCGCGAGGGCTGGGTGGTCGGCAACGCCGGTCTGATCGGCGCCTGGCTGATCATCCTGATCGCGGTCGGCATCACCGCGCTGACCGGCCTCTCCATGTCGTCGATGACGACCAACATCCGCATCGGCGCAGGCGGCGCATTCTCGATCATCTCGCAGTCCCTGGGCCTTGAGGTCGGCGGCGCAATCGGCATTCCGCTCTACCTGTCGCAGACGCTGGCCGTCGCAATGTACATCTTCGGTTTCCGCGACGGCTGGATGAGCATCTTCCCCAACCACATCCCGCTGGTGGTTGACCTGCTGACCTTTGCCGTCCTCTTCGGCATCGCCATGGTCAGCGCCGGGCTGGCCTTTCGCATCCAGTTCGTCATCATGGGCATTCTCGTGCTGGCGCTGATTTCGATATTCGCCACCGTCTTCACCGGCGCGATGCAGTACCAGCCGACCCTCATCGGCAGCTTCCCCGGCTCACCGGAGAACGGGTTCAGCGGCACCTCCTTCTGGGTTGTGTTCGCCGTCTTCTTCCCGGCCGCCACCGGCATCATGGCCGGCGCCAACATGTCGGGCGAGCTGAAGAACCCGCGGCGCAGCATTCCCATTGGCACGATGGCAGCAGTCGCCCTCAGCAGCGTCATCTACCTGGCGCTGGCCTACTGGCTGGCGCGCGTCGCCACGCCCGACGAACTGGTTTCCAACTACGCGATCATGATCGAGAAGGCGTTGGTCCCGGCGCTGGTGCTGGCCGGGCTGCTGGGAGCAACCTTCTCGTCGGGGCTGTCCTCGCTGGTCGGCTCGCCGCGCGTGCTTCAAGCGCTGGCATTGCACGACATCCTGCCCGGCAGCGACCCAGATGGCGAAACAGACCCCGAAAGGCGAGCCGCGCACGGCCATGATCATCTCCGGCGTCATCGTCGTCCTGGCGCTGTTCCTGCGCGACCTCAACGTCATCGCCCCGCTGATCACGATGTTCTTCCTCATCACCTACGGCATGATCAACCTGGTGGTCTTCATCGAGCAAAGCCTGGGCCTTGTCAGCTTCCGGCCGCTGCTGCGCATTCCGCGCATTCTGCCGCTGATCGGCGCGCTGGGCTGCCTGTTCGCGATGTTTGTCATTGCACCAGCCTTCAGCCTGGCAGCCATTGCCCTTGGTCCTCGCGTTCTACGTCCTGCTGCTGCGCCGCCAGTTGCGTGCGCCCTTTGGCGACGTGCGCAGCGGCCTCTTCGTGGCGCTGGCGGAATGGGCTGCCAAACGGGTCAACGACCTGCCAATCGCCCAGGAACGAGCCTGGAAGCCCAACGTCATGGTTCCCGTTGAAGACCCGGCCGACCTGCGCGGCACCTTCCAATTGATCTACGAACTGGCCTATCCGCGCGGCATCGCTACACGTAGTCGGTATTGCACGGCCTGGCGAGGAGCAGCGGCTACAAACCCGGCTGCCCAACCTGGAGCGCGCCTTTCGCGAGAAGGGGTTGTATGCCAAACATACGGTTATCGTTGGCGACGATTACGGGCACGGCCTGCTGACCAGCATGCAAGCGTTGAGCGGCGTCTTCTTCCGTCCCAATGCCATGTTCCTGACTATGCCGGCAGTCGGCGACAGCGAGCGCGAAGACGCCCTGCAGCAAGGCAATCGCGATGGCCCGCTCGCGCCGGCTTGGCGTTCAGCTATTTGCAGACCACCCCAAGGCGCGCCTGGGACGCCGCCAGTCGATCAACGTCTGGGTGCGCGACCAAGGACCGGACTGGCAGCTCAGCATGCACCTTGGCAATCTGGATCTGTCTCTGCTGTCAGCCTACATGCTGCGGCGCAACTGGAACGGCGAGCTTACCCTGGTGACGGTCGTCCCAGACCAGCAGCAGGCCGACAAAGCGGAAGTGTACCTCAAAAACCTGGCTGAACTGGCGCGCCTGCCGCATGCCCACGTCGACATCAAACAGGGTAGCTTTGCTGCGGTGGTGGCAGAGGAACACCCGGTTGACCTCAACATCTTCGGCATGCCTGAACAAGTAGATTTTGGGATGATGCGGGGCCTCGTCGAGGACACCCGCTCAGCCTGCCTCTTCGTGCGCGATTCCGGCGAAGAAAACGCGATGGCATAACTTGGCCAGGGATTCAAATCCCTGGCTAAGACTCCGAAGTGTCCTCAGAAGCTATCCGAGCCGCTGCCCGGCAGAGCCGGATGATAAAGGCGGCTTCGTGCTTCCAGACGGTGGATTCATCCACTGGATCTGGATCAACTCCGACGCCCGTCCAGAACCCCCATCCTGACCCCCAAAACGCTTTTTGCAACCTCTTGACAAAACGCCTACTTCGTGCTAATATACACATTATACTACGCGAAAGTTACCAGCATCACTGGTGGTGGTAACTCCTAACAACCAAATGAGGTACACGACCATGACCATCGATCAACCTGCACTGTTCCCACCCCCAGGTCGTACCGGCTCTCTGCACCCCGCCAGTAGCAACACTGGCGCCGTTGACGGCGAAATCGTCCCTCTCTTCGGCGGTAAGCGCCTTTAATGGGCACATGCTGCGCCAGGGTTTCTCCGAGAACACGGTGAAGGCCTTCATGGGCGATCTTGCGCCTGCTCATGAAATACATCCCACCCAACTCCAACCTCAGCCGCATTTCGACCCACGACCTGGAGAACTACCTGACCTGGTTGCTCAACGACCGCGGCACGCCTTGCAGCCCCAAAAGCTATGCCCGCCGTCTGACAACGCTCAAGGTCTTCTTCAAATGGCTATACGACACCAACGTCATCGCCCACGATCCGGCCGCGCCCATTCGCCCACCAGCCGGTCAGCAACGCCGCTGCCGACGATCCTCTACGACAACGAGGTGGAGCGGCTGCTGCGCTACACACGTGACCTGCTCTGGGCGCGCAAGCCGGACCCCCGCCCCTATGTGCTGATCAGCCTGATCCTGCAAACCGCCATCAAGAAGAGCGAGTGCATGGGCATCAAGCTGGAGCACATCGACGGCACCGACCCGCGTGCGCCGATTCTCTACATTCGCTACCCGAACGCACGCATGCGCCACAAGGAACGCAAGCTGATCCTGGCTCCCCAGTTCCTGCCGTCGATGCGCCAGTACATCGCCCAGTACAAGCCGGAGACGACACCTGTTCGAATGCACCGCCCGCAACCTGGAATACGTCCTGACCGATGCCGGCAATCTGGCGGGCATCGAGCACAAATCGGTGTCGTTCGAGGTCATGCGCTGGACCGCCGCAGTGCGCGACTATCGCACCGGCATGGCGCCCGAACAGCTGCGCAAGAAGCTGGGCCTGTCCAAGATCAGCTGGCGGGAAACCGGTCAGAAGATACGCCAGTTGGCATCGCCGGCCGTTTAGTCCGGCCTCCAAGCGCCACACTGCCGTTCACGAGCCTACCAGCGGGGGTTAGGTTATCTGCCCCCTCAGACCGAGCTGCACGCCGCACCCTGCCGACATCATCGCCATCATCGACCTCTGGCAGGGTGTGGCAGCCGCTCGGTCTTCCCCGTTGACTTGTCGCTGTGGACACCGTGTAGTTACGCCATCGTCCACGGCACCGGCGGCCCGGTGTTGTCAATTAGCCGGCACAGCAATACACCGCCGATCCCTTGCCGGCAACAGGTCTCACCCAATAATACGCAACCCCGATTGATTCCACGCTCGTTTCGTGCCTACTTTGTACGCAATTTGCCGCGCAGCCAGATCTTGCGCAGCCGCGCCCTGAGCTGGCGCCATTTTTCGCGGCACCAACGGCCCGGCCTGCTCCCCCTGCGGGCCGTACTGCGCCTGCTCAAACAGGCCGATAAAGGGCATCACCTGGTCCGCTCTGCCCGGCGCCGCCTCGACCTCGCCCAGTTGCTTTGCCAGCCCGCGGCCGAACTCAGCCGGCGTTTCACCCGCGCCCGCGGGTCGCCCCAGCCGCTCTCCCCAGCGACCAAACGACTGGTAGAGCGCCTCCAGCGGCGGATCGGGCCGGCGTCGCCAGACAATCACCGCGACACCAATTGTTAGCAAGGCAATCAGCACGGCCGCCAGCCCACCCGCCCGCTGGCGCACGATCTCGTCCTCGCGGAAGGTTTGCAGGTCAGTCGCGGCCAGTTCAGCCACATCGCCATATGGATACTGGTTGCTGCCGCCTGCCGTTTGCCATTCGATGGCCTGGCGCGCTGCGGTCGGCTCGAAGGGGACCCAGCCGACATCGGGGAAGTACAGTTCAGGCCACGAGTGCGCCAGGTCCTCGGTGACCACAAACACGCCCTCCTTCGGATCGTAGTCGCCGGGCGCATACCCGACCGCCAGCCGGGCCGGGATGCCAAGGCCGCGCGCCATCACCACCATTGTGGTCGCGTAGTAATCGCAGTAACCCGACCGTAAATCGAACAGGAAATAGTCGGCCACATCACGGTCAGCCGGCGGCGGAGCGACTTGCAAGTCGTATGGAAACTCGCGCAGGAAGGCTTGCAGCGCCAGCGCCTGGTCGTAGGGCGTCTCGGCGCCGGCCGTCACCTCCCTGGCAACGGCGGTTACGCGCGACGGAACATCTGGCAGCGCCAGGTAACGCTGCGCAATCCCGGCCGGGTAATCGACGCCTGCGCCGCGGAGCGCCTGCTCGTCCAGTGACGGCACGGCCGACAACACCTGATAACGCCGCCCGTCGCCGGTGATGGCCACCAGCTCCAGTCCGGGATTGGGGGCGTCGATGCGCACCAACGTCTCGTAGGGCCGGTTGACCGACAGCGGCTCGCCGGCCGCATAGAAAGCCCGGTCGCCGCCGCGCGCCAGTTCGACGCTCTGGCGCAGCAGCCGCTGGCCCGCGGGCACCTCCTCCAGCCACGACTCGCCGGCTCGCCGCCGCTCCAAACTCACCGGCGTGTTGCGCCAGCCGCGCCCGGTGTAGATGTCGTAGGTCAGCGCCCGCCAGTAATGCGCCATCCCGGCCGCCGGCTGCTGGCCGGGCGCCAGGCTTGCCAGTTCGTCGGTGGCAACCCGCATCACCAGTTCATCGCTGAGCCCCGGCCCGCTGCCCAGCAGGAAGGCCCGCGGCAAGCCGCCCGACCCGCCGCCGCTGGCCAGCAGCGAGCGCGGTGCACGGCGCAGGCCAGGAAACATCTGCTCGCCGCCCGACTGGATCATCGCCATCGGACCGGACGCCAACTCGTCGAACCAGGCCGCAGTCGGCTGAATGACGACCCGCAGCATGCCAACGCTGGCTAGCGTGACCAGCATCGCCAGCCCGCCGGCGGCAAACAGCAGATCGAAGTGCACATCGCGGGCGAAATCCTTGCCCTCCCGCTGCCATCGCTCCTCCGCCCAATGGCGCTCGGCCAGCACAATCAGCATCGTGACGCCGCCGAAGAAGAAGGGCAGCCAGAGCCGGCCATTCCAATAGAAGTAGGCGTTGGTCGCCACCAGCACGCCGACCGGCAGGAATGCGGCCAGAGCGTCCTTGCCGTGAAACAGTTCCCATGCCGCCCAGATCACCGCCGCCCAGACCAGCAGACCGAGTATCCACAAGAAGACGGCGTCGTCCTGCGCCGCCGTGCCGGCGCGCACATCGACTATCCACTGCGCCAGCCGCTGCGCCATTTCCGTCAGCGACAAGCTGGCGCGGGCGACCGGCAGCAGATACCACGGCGTGGTCGCTGACGGGTTGGACGCCTCGCCCCAACCGACAAAGAGCGACACGGCCAGCAGCCCCAGCACGACCAGCAGGATCGCAGCCAACCAGCCCGGCAGACGTCGTCCGCGGCTGGCATGAATGTCAGGATCGTGCGCCAGGCGCGCCAGTACGAAGCCGGCGATGAAAGCCGTCAAGGTGACAAGAGTCAGCACCACCCCGAGATTCGGCACCCAGGCCGCCTCGTTGGCCGCCACCATGACGAGCATGGCTAACGCCAGCGCCAGCAGCCACAACAGCCATCCCTCGCGTGGCGTGATTCGTTTGATGAACCGCACAATCAGTTCCAGCATACGTAGTCAGTGTAGCACAATTGGGCCGCAGTTGGGAGTCGGAAAAACGGGGGCGCGTGTGGGGAGCAGGGCGTAGGGTGTCGGTACTGATACGCAACACGCAGTACGCGCTGAGGTCCAGAGACGCTTGGCCTCGCAGCCCCGCCAATGTCACTCCCCTTGCGCATTTTGGGATTCGCGCTAAAATCTTTGTCACACCCTTGGTTCCGGCGCAAGCCACCAGCCAGCCGCGGCAGCGAGGCATTCCCGTGACATCAGCCGTCCAGCCACAATCCAGCACCCGCCCGCAGTGGACGACGTGGACCCAGCTTAGTCTGGACAGTTTGCGCGTGCCCTACTGGGTCGTTGCGGTGACGCTGGGCGTCATCGTTTTCGCCGGCCAGGTGACCGAGCGTAGCCTGGCCGGTCCGTTGAGCGATCTGCTTGATCCGGGAGTATTGGCCTTCCGGCTGGCGCTGCCCGTGCTGACCGTCTACATGCTGCTGGCGTTGAAGACGCTCAAGACCAGCGCGTTGCCGATCCTGGCCGACGTCCGGCCCGCTGTGCAGATCGACGACGCCACGTTCGATTACATGTGCGCCACATGCTGCACACCAGCCGCCGCGCCGAGGCAATCCTGGCCGGCGCGTCGTCTGGCCATTGTGATCGCCTGGTTCTTCGTTTTCCGACTGCCACTTCCGCTGATGGGCATTGAGCTACCGTCGGTCCCCTTGCAAGCGCTGGTGATTGTGGCATCCTACGTCATCTTCGGCTGGGCCGGTCTGACGCTGGTATACAGTTCCATCCGTTTCGGACGCGGGCTGGGAGGACTGACCGAAAGCCCGCTGGCAGTCAACGTCTTCGACCCCGACGATCTGCTGGGCTTTGGCCGGTTGAGCCTGCGCCACAGCCTGACGGTTGCGGTAACGATCCTGCTGCTGGTCATTCCACTGGGCACGCCGACCGAGCCAGCAGAATACGCGGTGCTGCTGCTGGCCTCGATGGCAAGCTCTGTCCGCGCTGACATTTCCCTTGTGGGGGGTTCACAAACAGATGGCGCGTGCCCGCGAAATAACAGCCGGTCGCATCAGCGGAGAACTGGCCGAGTGTCAGAAACACCTGCTGACCGCACCGACGCTGGATACACCGCTGTTGAGTGATCTCACCGACCGCAGCGACAAGCTACTGTCGCTCCGCTCGACCATCTACAAGTCGCCCACCTGGCCCTTTCGCAGCATGCCGTCCATCGTGCGCGTCGTGCTGGCGTCCTTGAGCCCGTTTCTGGTCTTCATCGTCAACGAGATCATACGCACCTATTTGCTGCCGATGATCGGCGTTCGCTAGCGCCGTTAGGAGCAGCTCATCCGTCATTACCAAGCAGGCGGGAATCCAGGCTCGTGTGCGCCGCCCCTACACAGGTTCACGCCACACGGTATTGCCGCGATAGGGGTTCCAGTGCGCCACGCTGCGCGCAACCCCGTGCAAGCGGCGACGGGACACGTTGTTCTTGATGTAGTCGGCCTCCACCTCGGTCAGCGTGATCCCGACGCTGGCCGCGGCCGCCATAGGGTCGGTGCAGACCCAGATACGAAACTCCGTATCAGCCAGCAGCGCGTGACCCAAAAAGCTGTAGATGTGTTCCGGGAAATCCATGACAATCCTCCTGTGGGTGATGGGGTGGGTGATTAGCCTGAGCGGCTAGCTATCATCGACACCGGCCAGCAGGCTGGCCAGTGCAGTCCTGCAACGTCTTGCGGGCGGCCTCCAGTTGGCCGGCGCCCTGCGCCTCGCGCGCTCTGACGAAACGACTCCGATATATGCGCACAGCCCGCCCGATCCGACCTGACCGGCAACCCGCTGCGCTTCCACCAGATGCTGGTCAATCAGGTGGAAGTAAGACTGATGCCCGACGCCGTCGCCCAGCATCAACGCTGACAGCACCTGCTGCCGGTTGCGATCGGCGTTGGACGCGTCCTGCGGCGTAGCGCTCAACCAGGCCACGTAAGCGTTGAAACGGCCCGCCGGCAGATCCTCGGGCCAATCGTCGGCGTGATCCAGCAGCACGGTGGCGGCCATGGTGTGGTCGATGCATGTCTCCAACGGGACGATCATGTCGGTGCATCCGGCCAGCAGGCACGACGCCGGTGGCCGTGATCTTGACCGGCGCGCCCCGCCACGCCAGCCAGAGCCAGTCGTCCGCCAGCCAGTCGTTCGACTCTTCCGCCGCGCATCTTCGCCCTCGCCGGCCTGCCGCCACTGGTCGAGATACATGGCATAGCGGCCCCAAAATGGCGATTCCCGCTGGAACAGCGCCAGCAGCAGATCCGTGGACGCTTCGAGCAGGCGCCGGCCAAGCACGGTCTTGGTGACCTGCTGCGCCTGCGTCCAGCGTCTCGTCGGCCAGATCGTCAGTCAGGCGCACATGCGCCATTCCCAACAGGTTGATCACCACCAATTGCTGCCAGACCGCCTCCTGAAGCCCGAAGTCGCGACCCAGCCAGATAGGGCAAATGCCACTCCAACGGCCACAGGTCGGGAGCCAGCCGCGCCGTCAGGCGCTCCACCTCGCGCGTCGCACCCTCGTCCAGACCCGCCGCAACGTCGTTCAGATTTTGCGTGGCGCTTTCAACAATTGTGGTCGGCAAAACCGAGTAAGATTGCACCACGAGGAACCTCCGCGCTACCACGGACGGGTCGATGACTTAGCTGCCACTTTGGCCGGTCTGTGCGCAGCCGCCGAGCCAACCGTGACGTTTTCAGTGCTGGCGCTCAGCTGCCGCTTTGGCCGGTCTCCGACCGAGCCAACCGTGACGTTTGCGATGTTGGCCCGGTCGGCCCCATCCGGAGGGCAAGCAAAGACCGACCAGAGCAGGATAACGATCGACCCGAGCGGGATGAGCATCGGCCAGAGCTATTAGAATGCCGCGTGGTTGTTCGCCGATTGTATCACCACGTCAGCGCCAGCGCAAGGCCCTAAACTTCCTCACTCACCTCGACCCGGATGACCCGTCCCGTGGCTGACAGCGTGCGCAGTTCCGTGCGCGTGCGGGTGATCGTATGCACCGGACGGAAGTCGAACCCGCTGTCGATGACATGGCTGGGCACGCCATGCTCCGCCAGCAGCCCGCGGATGGCACGCGGTAGCTGCCGCCCCGTCGTCATTCCCTACACCGTCCTCTGCAAACGATGGGCGCGTCCAGCAACAGCACCGCCGGCGCGTTGCCTTGATTGGCCAGTTGCAGCAAATGGCCGATCCAGACAGCATCGGTGGACGGGGTGATGACGACCACGGTGCGCCCGCGGCCCACGTTCGGGCGCAGATCGTCCAGCAGACGGGCAGCCGGCGAGCCGCCACCGGATCGGCGCGCGCCAGCACCTCCAGAATGCGCCAGAGCTGCATCTGCCGCCGCTGGGGCTCGATCAGCATGCCCCGGCGCGGCCAGCCCGACCCGCCGGTTTTCGGCCAGCATCTGAGTCGCCAGCGAAGCCGTCAGCGTGACGGCGTACTCCAGTGTGCTGCGCGCACCCTCGCCTTGCTGGACAGCCAGCCTCCAGATCCAGCGCGATCCAGAGATCGCCCGACGGCTCCAGATCGAATTCCTTGACCATGAACTCGCCATGATGCGCCGTCTGCCGCCAGTGGATGGCGCGCAACGGGTCGCCGGCCACGTAGGGCCGCACGCTGGCCACGGTGGTGGTGTATTGGCGCGAGGGGCGATGGGTGCGGGCCGCGCCGGCCGCATCGCCGCGCGGCAATTGCAAATCGGGCAGCACCATGGCACGCGGATAGATCAGGATCGAGCGCTGCTTCGGGATACTCCACGCGCACCGAAAAGATGCCCAGCGGGTCGCCGCTGCGCAGTTCCCACGGTCCCAGGGTGAACACGCCGCGCCGCTGGCAGCGTCCCTCGCGGTGGTAGGACTGCGAGCCGCGCACATCCACCGTCGCCACCCAGTCCGGGTGATAGCCGGGCAGGTCCGAGTGATCGACAACTTCCACCGCCAGCGCGGGAAAGGAGGAGTGGTTCTCGACCGTAAACGTCTCGCTCGAGCAGGTCGCCGGCCAGAATCCACGTGCCGCGCTGCGACCGCGCGCCGTGCAGGTGGTCGCGCAGTTGCCTGGCCCAGAGGTAGGCCATCCCCAACATCACTGCCAGCGCCAGCATCACCCCGACCCAGATTTCGCGCCGGGTTGAACACCTGGTTCACCAGCAGGATCGCCAGCAGCACAACCGGCAATCGCCGCCTCAACCGCAGCGTGCGGATCGGAGCCAGCGAACCTGTCGGGCGGGAAATAGATGGCAGCGTCATCGCCACCAGTGTATCACAGAATCACTGCGGCGTGTAAGCGATCTCGATAAAATATCGCAAACTCAAAAGGACGTCTCTGGCTGTGGGCCTCGCTGTGGGACTGCTTGCGCAACAGAGGGGATGTGCCAAGGTGAGGGTGCGTCGTCGTTTTGCACACAACTCCCGCTTATGTCATAATCCACACCACTATGCTGGTCTACCAACTCCTTACCATCATCGTCTTCAGCGGCCTCATCCTTCTGGCCGTGCTTGCGTTCATCGAGCCGGGTCCTCTCAAACGCCGCAGCCGCAACCGCGCCGGTGACGGACCGGTAAACGACGATGCGAACGACACCGCGGACCACGAGTAACGTCTCCTCTCGTTCCAATACTCGAAATCTTCCTGCCATTCCCGATACCTGACTGCGTGAGAAGCGACCCACCACGTCGCTCGATTGACGCAGCCTGCGCTCACCGAATAGGGGCGTCATCGTTAGGTTGCGGCGCGACCATCCACGAATAATACTCGAGTGCGAGGCGTGCGCTATTCGTGTGCCATTCGTGGATGGCCACCCTCCAACACGCCGAAGATCGCGGCTGCGCTGCGTACGATTAACGCGACGGGAAACCCCTTCCCCGAACTCCGACTTTACCGAAGAAGTCGGGGTTCTATGCCCCCATTTTCCGCCCGTTGACAGTCCGCGCGCCCTGTGATACCATATCGCCCAATCCCCCACGGATTATTGTCGTTTCAGCGGATTCACCCAGCGCGCCGCCGCACTATTGCCACAGGAGCTGGTCATGTCAATCGCAGATCTGGAAATCGGACTGCACCGCCGCGATGAAGGCGCTTACGCCGTCGAGCTGCGCTTCAACCTGCCCGCCGACGCGGCCGAAAACGCGGCCGAGATCAATCCCATCACCGGCGACGACGTCCAGATCAGCTTCGACTTCGAGGCATTGCGTGCGCTCAAATCGCAGCCAGCGGTCTACGGAAAGTCGCTGAGCGACAGCCTCTTCGCCGGGCCGATCGCCAGCGCGTTCGCCAGCGCACGGGCTGTGGCCGCCAGCGCCTTCAGCCCGCTGCGCCTACGGCTCTTCATCGGCCCCGAGCGCGCCGGAGCTGCACAACCTGGCCTGGGAAACGCTGCAAGACCCCGACCGCCCGACCCCGCTCCTCAGCGGCGAAAACATCATCTTCTCGCGCTACCTCAGCAGCGAGGACTGGCGGCCCGTCACGCTGCGCCCCAAACGCGACCAGCGGGTGTTGGTGGTCGTCGCCAACCCCAGCGATCTGGACCAGTATCGCCTGGCCGCGGTGGACGTTGACGGAGAAGTGGCGCGGGCGCGCGAATCGCTGGGCCAGGTCAGCGTCACCGAGCTGGCCGGCGGCGGCAAGGCGACCCGCAACGCGATTCTGGAGGAGCTGCGCGGCGGCTATGACGTACTCTACCTGGTGGCGCACGGCAAGGTGGCAGGCGGACGTCCGGTGTTGTTCCTGGAAACGCCGGATGGCGCGGCTGACCCGCTGGCAGGGGAGCAGTTTGTCGCCGACGTCAACAGCTTGCAGCAGCGCCCGGCGCTCATCGTGCTGGCCTCCTGCCAGAGCGCCGGCGAAGGCGAGGATGCCAGCAGCCGCGACGAAGGCGCGCTGGCTGCGCTGGGGCCGCGCCTGGCCGCTGCGGGCATTCCGGCTGTGATCGGGATGCAGGGCAACGTCTCAATGGAAACCGTCAAGCAGTTCATGCCGGTCTTCTTCAGCGAGTTGCAACGAGACGGCGTCATCGACCGGGCGATGTCCGTGGCGCGCGGTGCGGTCAGCAGCCGCGCTGACTGGTGGACGCCGGTGCTCTTCATGCGCCTCAAGAGCGGGCGGCTCTGGTATGCGCCCGGCTTTGGCGACCGGCGCGTCAGCATGGAGAAGTGGCCGGGTTTGCTGGCCAACATCGAAAGCGGCCGCTGCACGCCGATCATCGGTCCGGGGCTGCTGGAGACGCTGATCGGCACACGACGTGAGATCGCACAACGCTGGGCCGAGACCTACCACTTCCCCATGGCGCCTTACCAGCGCGACGATCTCGCCCAGGTCGCGCAGTATCTGGCCGTCCAGCAGGGCGAGTTGTTTCCGCGCGACGAACTGACCCGCTACCTGCGCGGCCAGATGTTGAAGATCGTACAGCCGGACGAAAGCAGCCCGCAGTCGCGCGCCACACTGGACGAGCTGTTCACCACCCTGGGCAAGCAGCGCTGGCAGGCTGGCTCCGACGAGCCGCACTGGGTGCTGGCCAACCTGCCGCTGCCGATCTACGTCACCACCGACCCCAGTTCGATGATCGAGGAAGCGCTGATCGCGGCCGGCAAGCAGCCGGAGGTCGCGCTCTGTCCGTGGAACGACCGAATGGAAGTACCCCCCAACATCTTCGAGCGCGATCCCGACTACGAACCCAGCGTTGAACGCCCGCTGGTCTACCACCTCTTCGGCAAGATTGCGGTACGCTGGTCCTTCGTGCTGACCGAGGACGACTATTTTGGCTACATGCTGGGGATGGGCGCCAACCGCGAGCTAATCCCCGAGCGGGTGCGGCGCGCGCTGGTCGATTCGGGGCTGCTCTTCGTCGGCTTCCGGCTGGATGGCTGGGACTTCCGCGTGCTGTTCCGCAGCGTGCTGAGCCAGGGCGGCAACGAACGGCTCAACCGGGCCGACTACAAACACGTCGCCGCGCAGGTCGATCCCGAACAGAGCAACACATTGGAGCCGGACCGGGCGCGCGACTACCTCAAGGAATACGTGCAGTCAGCCGACATCAGCGTCTTCTGGGGCAGCGCGACCGATTTCCTGCGCGAGTTGCAAAGCCGCTGGCGCGAGCACACCGGGGGCGGCGCATGACTACTAATCCGCGAGCGAACCCCTACGTCGGCGCACGGCCCTACCAGCAGGGCGAGACGCTCTATGGGCGCAGCCGCGAGCAGCGACGATTGCTCAACCAGCTCATCGCCGACCGCATCGTGCTGCTCAACTCACCCTCCGGTGCGGGCAAGACCTCGCTGATCCAGGCGGCGCTGATCCCCGACCTCGAAGCTGAACACTTCCTGGTACTGAACGTCGCGCGCGTCAACGCCGAGCTGCCCAAAGAGCTGGCCGGCCGCGCCGACGTCAACCGTTACCTGCTCAGCCTGCTGCTCAGCCTCGACGAGGACCAGGGCCTGACGAAAGGTGCAGAACCAACACCGCTGGAAACGCTGGCAACGACCTCGCTGGATGCGTACCTGACAAAGGTGGAGGAAGCCAATCCGCAACACAGCATCGTGTTGATCGTCGACCAGTTCGAGGAGATCGTGACGGTCGATCCGACCGATGACGTGGGCCGCCAGGTCTTCTTCGACCAGTTGAGCGTCGCGCTGCGCAACCGGCGCCGCTGGGTGCTGTTCGCGATGCGCGAAGAATTCGTGACGCGGCTGGACCCGCTGGTGCGCACTGGTACCGACCCGGCTGGCCATGCGCTTCCGGCTCGAGCTGCTCAGCCCTGACGGAGCGCTGGAGTTCGATCAAGGGGCCGCCCGGCCAGCAGCATGTCACCTTCGACGACGAGGCCGCCCGACGCCTGGTGGATGACCTGCGCACGGTGCGTGTGCAGCAGGACGATGGCAGTTCCGTGGATACGCCCGGCAACGCGGTCGAGCCGGTGCAGTTACAGGTCGTCTGCCAGCGGCTGTGGAGCGGGCTGAGCGCCGACGACATGACCATCGGTCTGGACGATGTCGAGGCGCTGGGGGATGTCAGCAAGGCGCTGGAGGGTTATTTCGACGAGCAGGTAGCCGCGATAGCCGCCGGGCGGGTAGATCTGGAGCGCACAATCCGCGACTGGTTCGAAGCGCAACTCATCACCGCGCAGGGCATCCGCACGCAGGTCGCGCAGGAGCCGGGCGCGACCCGCGGCCTGGATAACGCCGTGATCGAGCAATTGGTGCAACGCCGGCTGGTGCGCAGCGAGCGCCGCCGCGTGCGTCAACTGGTACGAGCTGGCCCACGACCGGCTGATCCGCCCGGTGCAGGCCAGCAACGCGACCTGGCGGCAGACGCATCTGGCCGGCTGGCAGCAGCAGGCTATCCTGTGGGACGCTCAGGGCCAGCCGCCCGACCTGCTGTTGAGCGGCAGCAAACTGGCCGAGGCAGAACGGCAGACGGCCGGGCGATTGGATGAGCTGCCCCCTCCCGACCGGGCGTTTCTGAACACCAGCCGCGAGAAACGCCGCCAGCGGCGCCAGCGCGCTTCGCTGGGCGTAATTGGCGTGCTGCTGGCAGCAGCGATCGTTGTGGTTGGCTGGCTGGTCATTCAGTCGATGAAGCAGCAGCAGAACGATGCTCTCAAGACCGAAAGCGCCCGCCTGGCCGCGCTGGGCGAAAGTCTGCAGTTCAGCGAACCTGATCTGGCCGTGCTGTTGATGAACGAGAGCGCTCATACCGTGCCCAGCCGCGAGTCTCTTTGCTGCGGCGCTCGCTGTCCTCAATGCCAACCCGCGGCTGGCCAGGATGATTCGGCTGACAGATTTTGCTCGCGACGATATCGCGATCGGTGGGCACTTCGCCGTTCCAGCCACGCCCTTGGTGGGCGGCGCTGCCGTGAACGCGGTCGCTGCCAGCCCGCGCGATGCCGCCATCGCGGCGGCGAGCGACAACGCAGTATACCTGATCGATCGCACCAGCGGCCAGTTGACTGTAGACACTCCGCTGGTGCTGGAGAGTGGCAGCGTCGTCGATCTTGCCTACAGCCCCGACGGCCGCTGGCTGGCAGCTTCCGGTTCGGACGGCATGGTCACCCTCTGGGACCTGGACACCGCTCGGCCCGAAAGACAGAGCTGGCAAGCTGTGTCAGGGACTATCAACGACATCGTGTTCAATCCAGTTGGCGACCAGTTGATAGTCGTCGGAAAGAACAACGTCACAAGTTGGCCTGTGGGCGGAAACGGCGACTCCCAGGGCACAACGGTCATGGCGGGCGTCAACACCACCAGCGCGGCGGTCTCGCCCGACGGCAAGACGGTCGCAGTCGGCCATGACGACGGCACGGTTTCGCTGCTCAGTTCGGCCAGCCGCACCGCGACGACGCTGAACGGGCCGGCGGGACGCGTCAAGTCCGTGGCATTCAGCCCGGATGGCGCCAGCATCGCCGCTGCGATCCAGACCGACATCACCGACCTGGGACAGAGCACGGTGCTGGTGTGGCCAGCCGCGGGCGGCGATCCAACCAATCGCTTTGTGACCGAGACTGGCACGGTCAACAAGATCGCCTTCGTGCAAAACGGCGAGGCGCTGGCAACCGCCGGTCGGGACAACCGTTTGTTGATCTGGGACCTGAGTTCCGGCCTGCCCCAGGATCCGCCACTGGCCGGCCACCGCTCGCAGGTGCTCGACCTGGCGTATGACCCAAACACGCAGACGCTGGTGTCAGGCGACGGCGCGGGACGGGTGTTCATCTGGCGCTTCGACACGCCAAACCGGCTGGCGACGCCGCTGCTGGGCCACACCGATCAGGTCTACACGGCGGCGTTCAGCCCGGACGGGACGATGCTGGCCAGCGGCGGCAAGGATGGCGCGCTGCTCCTGTGGAATTTGAGCGACCGGACCTCACAGGTTCTCGGTCGCCACAATCCGTCTGTGCGAGTGGTGGCGTTCAGCCCCGACGGCGCGCTCCTGGCCTCCGGCGGAACGGACGATATCAAGCTGTGGCGGCTACAGCCTGAACCGCAGTTGCTGACGACGTTGACCGGGCCAGGTGCAGAGTTGCTGGCCGACCTGACCTTTTCCTACGACAGCCAACTCCTCGCCAGCGCGGACAGAACGGACGGCGCGATCTATCTCTGGAATGTGACAGATGCATCGCCCCAGTCCCGGCGATTGGCGACCGACACACCGGGTCCCGTGGCTCTTGCGTTTACCCATGATAACGCGACGCTCTACACCGGCGACAGCCAGGGGGCGGTGACAGGTTATGACGTCAGCAGCGGTGCTGAAAAACAGCGGGTTCAGAGCGAACCGGGCGTGCCGGCACTGGACATTGCCATCAGGCCGGATGACAAGCTTCTTGCCGCGGCCAGCGCAAACGGCGCGATTTACCTCTGGAGCTTGGAGTTCTGGTGCATCCTACGGCATCGGACTGTTGGCCGGCCACAGTCTCCCGGTCACCGGCCTGGCGTTCGACGCCGACGGTGGCCTGTTGGCATCGGTCAGCCACGACGGCAAACTGATCCTGTGGAACATGTGGTCAGAGCAGCCATTGGCCGAGTTTCGCGGCCACGAGGGACCAATCAACGGCGTTGCGTTCAGCTCCGACGGTGAGCGGGTTGCCACAGCCGGCGACGACCACCGTGTGCTGCTGTGGCCGGCTACCCTGAGACAGTGGGATGAGGCCGCCTGCCAGCTTGCTGCGCGCTACTTCACGGCTGACGAGATCGATCGCTACTTTGCCTACGGAACGACGCCGAATGCATGTGCCAACCTGGCGCCGGTTGCCACGCCGTAAGGCTACGCCGCAATCGACTTCCTCCCTGCGTTTAACGTAATGAGGTATGACCATACCAAGGAGGAGAGACCATGAAACAACGACATTCGACCTCAAGGCTGGGACTGGTAGCCGGCGCTGCCATTCTGATGCTGTCACTACTGGTATTGCTGGGCATGGCGAGCGCGCAGCCCAGCGAAGCCAACGGCCCGGATGCGCAGATAACGGTTTTCGCGAACCCTAACTTCGGGGCCATTCTCAATTTGCTGCCAACGCCGACACCCGCGCCCCTGGACTTAACGGGCATCCTGATCGATCCCAGCCTGAACGTGCGGCCATTCATCACCGTGCCGCCGCTGCTGACGGTTCCAACCGTGATCGTGACCCCGGAACCATGCGGTCAGGCCATCGCGCTGGGCAAGGCGGTGAACGGCACGTTGAGCGGCGGCGGCCAGCGCTGCGAGTACACCTTCGAGGGTCAGGCCGGCCAGACGGTCAATATCGCCATGCGGCGCACCGGCGGCAGCATTGATCCGCTGATCGAACTGCGCGGGCCGGACGGCTACCGCATCGCGTCCGACGACGACAGCGACGGGCGTCTCAACAGCGCGCTGCGCGGCTACACACTGGAGCATACAGGCACGTATACCGTGGTCGCCCGCTCATTCGACCCGTCTGCCAGGGGCGCGTACCAACTGAGCGTCAGCGTGGGCCGGTCCAGCCAACCAGCCGGCGCGGCCCTGCCCGGCGCCGACGAAGTCGTGTGCACAGGCGCGCTGGACTACGGGAAGACGGTTCAGGGCCAGGTTCCCTTCCCCGGCGCCGAATGCTGGTTCACCTTCGACGGCGCGCGCGACGATACGGTCGCGCTGTATCTGAAGAGCCTTGATGATGGCCCGCTGCCGGAGATGCAACTGCTGGACGCACGCGGCCGGACCGTTCCTGGCAGTGCGACTCAACCGGACGACAGCACGGTGGTCATATCCGATCTGGTGCTGCCGGCCAACGGAAGCTACACGGTGGTGCTGGCGGACACCAGCGACACAGGCACGACGCCCTTCGAGCTCAGCATCGTACGCCAGGATCCTTGTAAGGATGTGGCGTCGACCGGCCCGATACGGTTCGAGATCTCGGAGGTCAACCCGGTCTGCACCTTCGCACTGCTGGACCCGATCGCCTACTACTCCACCACCACGGTCAGGCCGGTCAGCGGCGACGTGCAGCCGCTGGTGCAGTTCTACGGACCGAATGGCGAGCTGCTGGACGAGTATGTCTCCGACGGCACATCGCACCGGACGCCGCTCAACACCTGGACCGTGGTGGTCGAAGGGCTGGACGGCACGACAGGCGTGGTGGAACTCCAGATCAGCAGCGGCGCGCAGTATCTGCTGACCACCGAATTCTGCGGCGGCAGCATCTCGTCGGGCCGTTTCATCCGCGACACGATGGGACCGTTCGGACCGACCTGCTCCTACACCTTCGACGGCCAGGCAGGTGACATCGTGACAATTCGCATGACGCGCCAGGGCGGCGCCAGCAACGAACTGGACACCTACCTGACGCTGCTAGACCCCAACGACGACCCGGAGACCTTTGACGACGACGGCGGCCTACCGCCGACCAACAGCCTGATCAAGAACTACGAGTTGCAATCGACCGGCCGCTACACCATCGCCGCCGGTTCCTATAACGACGCAACCACCGGGCCGTTCTACCTGACTTTCTGGCAGCGCAGTCCCTAGACTCCACCCTGCGGGTGGTGGCGGCCACCACCCGCAGGATCTCAGCGCACAACGCCCATGACAAACAATGCCACCCACGCTGATCTCGAAATCCGTATTCTGAAGCGCGAGGCGGCCGGCTACCCGGTCGAGCTGTCGCTCAACAACCAGCGCATGTTCCGCGGCGGCTTTGTCAGCCCCGACATCGCTTCCTGGACACCGCCGCGACTGGACGCTGAGGCGGGCCGCGAGCTGTTCAACCTGCTGGTGCAGGACGAGCTGGTGCGCAGCGCCTGGGACATGGTACGCGGCGCGCGCCCGCAGCGGCGCATCCGCCTCAGCATCGACAGCACCGCGCCCGAACTGTACACGATCCCCTGGGAACTGATGCAGGAGGTGGACGAGAACGGCATCGGCGTCAGCCTGGCGGCGACCGACGCGACCCCCTTCTCGCGTTTCATCGCGCTGTCGCAGGATTACGGCGAGCCGGTGCGCGCCTATCCGATCAAGATCGTGGTCGCGGTCGCCAGCCCGGCCAACCTCAAGGACTACCCGGGCGGGCTGGTGGACATCGACAGCGACCTGGAGTTTACATCTCTCGAGTCGGCGCTGGACGGCCTACCGGTGGAGCTGATCCGCATCCCGCAGCCTTGTACGCTGGAGGCCATCGACGCCGCGCTGAGCAACGGCGCGCACGTTCTGCATCTGATCGCACACGGCGCGCTGAGCCGCCAGGGTCGTGCTGTCATTCTGCTGGCGAACCGCAACAACCAGGTGCGCCACGTCTACGCCGACGAGCACGCCAGCCTGCTGGCGCTGCACGCGCGCGACACAGCCAGCCGGCCCGACGCGCTGCGACTGGTCTTCATGGCCAGTTGCCAGAGCGCCACCGCCGACCCAACTGACGCGTTCCGTTCCTTTGCGCCACGGCTGGTGCAGGCCGGCGTGCCGGCCGTATTGGCCATGCAGGATCTGGTGCCGGTCGACACCGCGCGCGCCTTCACACAGGCCTTCTATCGCCAGCTTCTACGCCACGGCGAGGTCGATCTGGCCAGCAACCAGGCGCGGGCAACACTGCTGGCCGGGCGCTGGCCGGCAGCGCATGTACCGGTGCTGTTCATGCGCCTCACCGACGGCCAGTTGCTGGCCTCCAATCCGGCCCGCACGGCGATCGAAAACACGCTGGCCGACCCGCGCTTTGCCTTCTTCGACCCGCTGAAGGGCACCTATGTCCCGCTGCCGGTGGAGGCGGTCCACGTGACCGGCCACCAGGACGTCAGCCAGTTCCAGGCGGCCAGCGGCGAGTTCGACCGCCTCCATCGACATCTGGGACGCCGTGGAGGAGGTCCTGCACCAGCACGCGCCCCACGACGGACACAGCGACGAGCGGCGGATGCTGGCCCTGCTGGGCGGCTATGGCAGCAACCGCGGCACGCAGCTCAAACGAATCGTGTGGAATACCGCCAGGATGTCGCTGGAGGGCGGTGACCGGGCCTTTGTGCTGCCAGTCTACGTCGATCTGGAGACGAAATCCAGCACGGCACTGGCCGACACCGACCTGATCGAAAAGCTGGTGGCCGAGAGCCTGAAGGAGGTCTGGCCGGGCGCGGCGGCCGTGGTCACAGGACTGCTGGCAGGCCGCGAGCCGGTGCTGCGGTTTGTGTTCGACACCGACGACAGCCTGCCGGAGCGCGAGCAGGCAGCCTGGATGGACCGGGTGCGGCTGTTCATCAACCGCCATCCGCAGCACCAGTACGTGGTGGGCGCGAACTTGGAGACATTCGACGAGCGCTGGTTCGCAGGACTTGACCAGCACCTGCTTATCCTGCAACCGATGGCGCGCCGGCGCATTCGCCATTTCCTGCAGCACCTACCCGCGGACGACCGCGGCGGCCTGCCGCTGCTGGAGCGCCTGGACCGCTTCGGCATCTACGACCTGGCCGCCGTCCCCTGGTTCATGGTCAAACTGCTGGAGCACGCGCGCGCCGGCACCTTACCCGAGTCGCGCACGCAGATGCTGGGCAAGATCGTAGATGACGCGGTGACCGGCGTGGTGGATCGGATGACCGCCGGCAGTCTGGCGCCGACGCTGAACCGCCAGG
The DNA here is from genome assembly GCA_963707275.1 of uncultured Chloroflexia bacterium. Lineage (GTDB taxonomy): Bacteria > Chloroflexota > Anaerolineae > JAAEKA01 > JAAEKA01 > JACKBK01. Next base: position 515,973 of record CAVPPH010000004.1, on the reverse strand, counting down.
GGCTGCACAGCCACGTCGATCAGATCTTGAACGCGCTGGCCTGGCGGCTGCAAACCGGGCGGGTACGCGAGCTGTCGCTGGCCGACGCGTTCGCCATTATGAAAGAGGTGCGCGGCGACCGCGAGTACAGCCTGGAGCGAATGGTGGAGGCGCTGATCGACAAGCGGCTGCTGACAACCTATGGCGTCGACTCGCTGCGCTTCGCCTACAGCCTGATCCAGGCCTACTGCTGCGCGCGCGAGATCATCGCCCGGCCCGACCGCGAGACATCGTTGGACGAGATCACTTCGACGCTGGGACGTCTCTCGCGGCTGCACTGGTGGGAAGAGACGCTGGTTTTCAGCGCGGGACTTCTGGCTGGCGATGCGAAATCGGTGGCGCCGTTTCTGGAGATCATGGTCTACGGCATGAACCTACTGGAGAGCGAACGGACCTTCCTGGCTGCCCGCTGCCTCTCCGAGGCCGCCCGCCAGCCGCCGCCGCCGGAGATCGCCAGCCTCAACGACACCGTGACCTCGGCGCTGATCTGGCGGCTGCAAAGCGGCAACGAGCCGAACTCGGCGCAGCGCAGCCGCGCGGCTGAGCTGCTGGGCCAGATCGCCAGCCCCAGCGCGGTCGAACAACTTGCCGAGACGGCCTATCACCAGACGCGGCTGGACCGGCGCGGCGGGTCGGCCTACGACTACAGCAACGTACGCATGGCCGCCATCATCGGCCTGCTGCGCATGAGCGAGACCGACCAGGAGGAGTTGCTGGCCGGCATCGATCTGGTACTGGCGGAACTGCTCTACCTCTGGCAGTCACGCGATGTGCCGCTACTGATCGAATGGCTCGACCAGGACGTCAACACCAGCGCCCAGGGACTGGCAGCCATGGCGCTGGGCGACCTGCACATGCAGATGAAGCTTTCCCCGGAAGAACGGGCCGGGGCGCAAGAAGCCATGGATGCGCTGGCAACGAAGTTCCTCGCCGGGGAGATGGACGAAGCGACTCACTGGGCCGTTGCCTATGCACTGGCGACTGTGGATCTGCCGACCGTGCGTCAGGCCGTACTGCTGCCGTTCCTGAGCGACCTCGACACGCTGCTGCGGCCTACCGACGAGGGGTTGCAGCAACTGAAATGCCTGGCCTATCTGATCGGGCTGGTGCGCTGGCAGGACCAACTGGCGCGCACCTTCCTGCTGGAACGCTGCATCCGCGACACAACCGACACAAACCTGATCGCCGTCGCCATCAACTCGCTGGCCCGGCTGGCAGACACACGCGACCGTGCCCTAATGGAAGCGATCGCGCTGGGTCAGCCGCCAGCCGAGACCGCTCCCTGCTTCGCTGGTCTCAGCACATACGACCAGAATTATCTGAGGCGCAAGGCCATCGACGCGCTTGCCAGCCTGGGCAACGCGACCAGTCTGGTCAACCTGCGCCAGCATCGCGGCGATCGGGCCGGCTGGAGCCAGGACCTGGAACAGGCGCTCTACCGCACCAGCGAGGAGATCTTCTGGCGGCAGTACCGCGACGACGGGCTGACACTGCGAGGCAAGGCATGACCGATCTGGTTTTCAACGGCATCAACGCAGTCACTGGCGGCTACCTGACGTCGCCGGCGACGATGAAGTCACTGGTCGAAGAAGCGATCGGTGAGCCGCTGGACGCCGGCCACGAGCGCGGAGCTGCGGGACATCGGCTCCGACCATCTGGGCGTTGCCGAAGATCCGCGCCAGTTGGACCGGGTCGGCTGGGCGGTCATCACTGCCGAGAACGATCCTCACGCCGCCGTAGCATTGCGCCAGCTCGAACCGCTGCTGGCGCTGCGCAGGGAAATGGCCGGCGACCTGTACCGCCAGTTCGTGTACAAAGCCGACGAGGCGAAGAACCGCTTCCTGGCGCGCTACGGCAAGGGCAGCGGACCGGTCAGTCCGGACAAGGTGCCGTACTATCTGCTGATCGTCGGCAGTCCTGAAGCGATCCCGTACAATTTCCAGTACGAGTTGGACGTTCAATATGCCGTCGGCCGCATCAGTTTCGATACGCCGCAGGAATATGCCAACTACGCGGTCTCGGTGGTGGCAGCGGAAACAGGCGGCATTCGCTTGCCGCGTACGGCTGCTTTTCTGGGCGTCGCGCGTGACCAGGCCACCCGCCAGAGCGCCAGCTATCTCGTCAAGCCGCTGGCCAAGTGGATGGCCGACAACGCGCCTGACTGGACGACACAGCACATCGACGGGGACGCGGCCACCAAGTCGCGCCTCAGCAGCCTGCATGGCGGCGCGCAGTCGCCCGCGTTCCTCTTCACCGCCAGCCACGGCATCACCTTTCCTGCCGACCACCCGGATCAGCGCCGCCGTCAGGGCGCGCTGATCTGCGCCGACTGGCCCGGTCCGGAACAGTGGGCTGGGAAGCCGCTGCTGCCGGAGTTCTACTTCGGCGCCGATGACGTCGGCGCTGACGCGCATCTGGCGGGCCAGATCAGCTTCACCTTCGCCTGCTACGGCGCCGGCACGCCCAAAATCGACGACTTCGATCAACTGAGGCTGAACAAGTTCACGCAACTGGCCGACAAGCCCTTCGTCGCCAGCCTGCCAACGCGCCTGCTGGGTCATCCTAACGGCGGCGCGCTGGCCGCGGTCGGCCACGTGGACCGCACCTGGGGCTACTCCTTCCTGACCGAGGAGAGCCGGCGAGAGACCGAAGTGTTCACCAGCATGTTGAACTGGCTGATGCAGGGCTACCCGGTGGGTGCGGCGATGGAGTTCTTCGGCAACCGCTACGCCGAGCTGGGCAACGAGCTACTGCCGGAGCTGAGCAAGGCGCGGGAGTTCGGCAAGGCCGTGGAGACGCCCGAACTGGTCGGCCAACTCACCGGGCACATGGACAGCCGCAGCTATGTCGTCGTGGGCGACCCGGCTGTGCGGCTGGCGGTGGCAACGGGCGACGACGTGCCGCGCGCTGCACCGATTGTCGTGTCTGGCCAACCGGACCCGGCTGCTGCGTTGCCGAGCGCGCTATCTGACCAGCCAGCAGGCGGCGCGTCGTCGGATGACCTGCTGACGCGGTTGAACGAATCAATCGCCAAACTCGACGAGGCTGAGCAGCAACGCAGTGCAGCGATGAACGCGGTTCTAGCGACGCTTCGGCAACTTGTTCAAACGCTGGGCAAAGAATGAACCCTGATCTTGCACGAATCGCCCTTGACCTGACGTTCAACAGAGAAAGAGACTATCGCCGGAAAGGATTACACCCATGGCAGATAAACTAGGAACCCTCCTGACCAGCATTGACGGCTTCCCCAGCGACGCAGCGCAGCAGTTGGCCGGCCTGTGGATCACCACCGCCGAGGAGCTGATCGCCGCGGCTGAGGGCGATGGCGTCGGTGGGCTGGCCGATTACCTCAACGCGACCAGTGACGAAACCGCAGCGCTAGTCGCACAGGCGCAGGCCACCGTGCCCGACTTCTCACCGGTGCGCGACGTGCTGGAGTCCTTCGGCACCGGCGCGCTGGACGAGATGGAAGGCGCAGAACCAGCAGACGAACCGCCCAGGGCGTCGCGCGCCGTGATGCCGCCCAGCGTGAACCTGATCGACAAGATGCCGCCGGTGCGCAACCAGCGCAGCCGCGGCACCTGCGTCGCCCACGCTTGCGCCGGTGTACGCGAGTATCTGGAGGGCGACACCGGCACGAACCTGTCGGAGCAGTTCCTCTACTGGGCGTGCAAGGACCGCGACAAGTGGCCTGGCGAGGGAACCTGGATCAACATCGCGATGGACGTGCTGCAGGACACCGGCGTCTGCGTCGAAAAGATCTGGCCCTACAACCCGGACAAGATCGCCGGCAACGAGGGGCAAGGTCCGCCGCCCGAGGGCGCCGCCGCCGAGGCCGCCGCTTACCGAGTCGAGGGCAGCGAGAAGATCCAGCCGCGCTGGGTTGACAGCCTCAAGGAGAAGCTGGCGGACGGCTTGCCCATCGCGTTCTCCGTGCCAGTCTACCGCTACTGGCTGACCGAGCCAGCCAAGCTGGACGGCAACATCCGCGTGCCGCTCTCGTCCGATCCCAGCATCGGTGGTCACGCGATGATCATGGTCGGCTACCAGGACGACACCGCCGTGCCGGGCGGCGGCTACTTCATCGTGCGCAACAGCTGGGGCGAAGGCTGGGCCAGTGAAAGCGATCTGGCAGCCGGCTACGCCCGCGTGCCCTACAAGTACATCGCCGACAACGGCCGCTCCGCTTTCGTCGCGACCGGCGCTGCGGACAAACCGAAGCCGCAGCCCGCGCCGACACCGCAGCCCGAACCGCAACCGAAGCCGCAGCCAGAACAGCCAAAACCGGGCAACAGTCCGCTGCTCGACTGGATCAAAAAGCTGTTGGGCGGTAAGCCGAAATAATGCCTCGTTCGTAGCAAGCGATTCAGCGCTTCCGATTGGCACTGAAGCGCCTACTACGAACAGGATTCGAAATCTGGGGATTTGACATCCATTGCTGCTGACACTGAAACCATGAATGTCCTCGCAATTGCCATCGGCCGCAAGGCGCTTGACCACTGGCCGGTTGTGGCTACCCACAGCCGGCCCGGCGGCGCGCCTGTCGTCACGGCCGGCCAGTTGACGCTCGATGAAGAGGCGCTGCGCGCTCAGACTGCGCCTGCGCACTATGGCCGAATGCTGGGCGAGGCGCTCTTCCGCGGGCCGATCCGCGACGCGTTCGCACGCGCGCTGCCGGCCAGCCAGGGCGAGCGGCTGGACGTGCTGCTGGATCTGGGCGACGATGCGCTGCGTACATCCGTGCGCTGGGAGTGGCTGTGCGCCCCCACTGACGAGAGCTGGCCGTTTCTGGCGCTCAACTCACAGACCCCATACGCCCGCTACATCCCGCGCGCCATGGGTGCGCAGTTCCGCCCCATCGCCCGGCGTGATCTGTCAGCGCTGGTCGTTGCCGCCAGCCCGACGAACCTGGCAAACTTCCGCCTGGCGCCCTTCGACGTCGCGGCGACTGTCGCGCGCGTTGGCAAGTCCCTGGACGACATTCCCGCACGCGTGCTGGCTGACGTGAAAGCTGTTCCCTCGGCAGCCGGCCCGCCGACACTGGACGCCCTGATCGAGGAACTGGCGCGCCAGCCGACTCACGTGCTGCACATCGTCTGTCATGGCGCGGTCGGCCGGGCCGGCGAAACCTATCTCTTTCTTGACGGTCCCGACGGCCGCGTGCAGGACGTGTCGGCCAGCACGCTGATCGACCGGCTACGGTTGGCTCAAGGCGCGCACGGCCTGCCGCATCTGGTGTTCCTGTCAGCCTGCGAGACCGCCTCACCCGACGGCGAGCAGGCGCTGGGCGGCATGGGCCAGCGCATGGTACGCGAGCTGGGCTTCCCGGCCGTCGTGGCCATGACCGAACGCGTCAGCGTGGAGACTGCACTTTCGTTCAGCGCGGGGTTCTACGCCGCCCTGCGCGCCCATGGGAATCCTGCCCACGCGCTGGCCGACGCCGGCGCGGCGCTGGCCAGCCGGCGCGATGCGACGGTTCCGGCGCTCTTCACCTGTGCACCGGGCCAGTCCCTCTTCACCGACGACCGGCCGCTGGAAACAGCAGATATATTGTTCGGCATCGACGCAATGCAAGGCCTGCTGCCTGAGCGCGCGCCGGTGCTGCTGCTGGACGAGTTGGAACCGGACGGGCTGGGCGCGTTCAGCCGGCTGGCGCGTGCGGCCCGGCAAACCTTGCCTGCCAGCGGCTCGCAGGGCGTCAACGGACAGGCTGGGTGGCTGCCCCTGCTGGCCGAGTTGGACGCCACAGCCCGCGACGCGCTGGAAATGCCTTTTGCCGCGCTGGCGTTGGGCAAGTCACCGGCCGCCTATGACGCCAGCCAGCCGTTCATGGGTATGAATGCCTTTCAAGCGGGCGACCGCCGCTTCTTCTTTGGCCGGCGCAAGCTAGTGGCAGCCGTAGCCGCGCTGGCAGAGTCTCCCGGTCTGGTCGGCGTCTTTGGCCCGTCGGGCTGCGGCAAGTCGTCGCTGGTGCTGGCAGGCGTCGTCCCCACGCTGCAGGAGAGCAACCCTGCTCTGCGTCCTGTCACGATCCGGCCGGGCCGCAGCCCGCTGTCCCAGTTGGACCAGGCGTTGAGTGCGAGCGGCACCGGCACGCCAGAGTTGCCACCTATCGGAAAAGTTGGCAACTCTTTGCTGGTCGTGGATCAGTTCGAGGAGCTGTTCACGCTGGTTGAGGATAAGGCGGTCCAGCGTGCCTTCGTCGAGCGCGTACTGGAACTCTGCGCGCACCCTGCCGGTCGTGCTGACCATGCGCAGCGAGTTTCTGGACGATTGCGCTCGCTACCCGGTGTTCTATGCCGCGCTCCAGCCGAAGCTTCAGCACATCGCGCCGATGACCGGCGACGAACTGAGCACCGCGATCCAGGCGCAGGCCAGCGCCGTCAATCTGGTGTTCGAGGCTGACCTGGTCAACACGATTCTGGACGACGTGGCCGGCGAGCCGGGCGCGATGCCGCTCCTGCAGCACGGGCTGCTACGGCTGTGGCAGCGGCGCCACGGCCGGCGGTTGTCAGCCACTGAATATCGCAAGATCGGCGGCATCCAGGAGGCGATTGCGCAGACGGCGGAGGGCGTCTATCTGCGGCTGGCGGCGGATGACCAGACGCTGATGCGGCGCATCCTGCTGCGGCTGGTGCGCCTGGACGAGAACGATCTGCGCCGCGATGCCCGCCGCCGCGAACAGTTCGACCAACTGCTGGTGGACGAGGGGGAGCGGGCCGCGGTGAGCCGCCTTGTGGCGCGGTTGGCCGATGAAAAGCTGCTGTCAACGGGCGTCAACCCGGCCAGCGGCGAGCACGAGGTGGAGCTGGCCCACGAAGCGCTGATCCAGCACTGGGCGCGGCTACAGGAGTGGATCGAGGCGGATCGGGCGAACCTGAAGTTGCAGCAAAAGATCGCCGCCGCCGCCGCTGGCTGGGTCGACCTGGAGCGCGATCCGGGCGCGCTCTATCGCGGCGCGCTGTTAGCGCAGGCAGAAGAACTTCTTCAGGATGAGGCGGGCGCGTTCAACAGGCTGGAGCGAGAGTTCGTGGAGGCCAGCACCGCTGCCCGGGATCGAGAAAGGCAGCAGGCCGAGCGCCAACGGCAGATCGAGCTTGAACTGGCCAACGAACGAGCCGAGCGGGCCGAGGAAGAAGCGGCCGCCCAGCGCACGCGCACGCGCCGCCTGCGCATCGCCGTGGTCGTCCTGACGGTTCTGTTGGTTTGGCCAGCGCTGTGGCTGGTTCAGAGGGCGCTACAGGCCAGCTCGTCCTGGAAACCGGCGTCCGGGCTACCGTCGAATCCCATCACTGCGCTGGCCGTAAACGCTGTGAGCGAGGCTGACGCGCCCTGGATATGCGTGGGCACGAGCGACGTAGGGCTCGGCTGCACGCGCGATGGCGACCGGTGGAACATCTACCAGCAGAATCTACCCGTCGGCAGAGAGGGCATGGGCGCCAGGAGGGTTTCCCAACCAGTCGGGCGGCATTCAGGCGCTTGCCATCGATCCAACCCGCCCAAATCGGCTGCTACTTTCCGTTTATGGAGTTCGGAATGATGCGTAGCGACGATGCCGGCGTAACATTGAGGTCAATCAACGCCGGCCTGCCGATGGAGCCTGCCGCCCAGCTAGCTGTGCTGGGCGACCAGGCGTTTGCCGCCTACGACCAGGACGAACGGTATTCACTGTATGCCAGCAACGACGGCGGAGAAAGCTGGTCGCTGGCCGGCGGCGGCGGCGCCCCGCCCATGCAAGAGGTGTACACCGTCCGCATCACGCCGGATGGGTCGGCGGTTTTGGCGGGCGCTTCGGACGGACTGTTTCAGGCTGATCTCGCCGGCGACATGGTCTGGCATCAGAAGCTCGCTGGCGAAGCCGTCTTTCTGGTCGAGGCGGCAGCTACTGAAGCCGATCTTTTCTACCTGGCAACCTGGGACCAGAGCACGAGGACCGGACGTTTGCTCCGTTGGCGCGATAGCGGCGAAACCGAGGAGCTGGCGCCGATCAATAGCCAGCCGCGTCTTTAGCAATCAACCCGGACCAATCCGAGGACTACACCGTCTTCGTCTTGCTGGCCAACGGTGACGTACTGGCCGCCGGCGCGGAAGATGCGAGAGTAATCGGCCGCTATCCGGCCCTCCTGCCCGGGCTGCGACTGATGGCGACTGTCGACCAGGCGGATCGCACCACGCTGTGGCTCGGCCACAGCCAAGGCCTGTTCACGCAGGCTGTCCCTTTGGACGGCGACTGTCTGTCCGACGAGTAGCGCCAGGCCAAGACGGTTCGAATTGAACAATAAGGAAGTGAAGCGATGAGTGATCCGGCGCCTAACCGTATACGGTTCAACCAAACGGTCCAGGGAGCGGTGAGATTTTTCCGGGAGTGCAAACCAGTTCCCGAGAATGACGCGCGTGTTCACTGTATCAAGTGCCTGGCGGACCAGTTCCCCCCCGAACGGTCGTTTGACCCGGCCAGCTTCCGGGCAGAACTGTCAGAACTCATCGATCGGGATTTGCGCGAAAGCTACTTGCCGCCCGTGGACCACGCGCCTGAGTTCGACGAGGACACATTTGCGCAGATCGCGCTGGCTCAGACGACGCGCGAGCTCAACAGACTTCTGCCGAACCTGGCCGGCGCCGGGTTGGGCCGGATGAAGCTGGCCGAACTGTGGGCCGGTACAGCAGGTGAAGATCCGTGCGCGCCGTTGCCTGAACCGTGGCCGGCCTTGCCGCCGCTCTCAACGACGGCAACTTTGCTGCATGCAGCCTGGACGCCTGGCCTCGCGCCGTTCGGCAGCCCGGTCAACTACCCGGACGTGATCGCCGCGCTGGGCGATCTGGCGCAGGCCGAACCGCTTGAGTTTCGGCTGAGCAGCCACACGGGTCTGGCGGGCACGCTGCAAGGCGACAACCTGCTGGCGGGAATCGACGCAGACGACGACGATCGCCTGGCAGCCACCGCACGCTTCTTTGATGGTTACGCCCCTGCGTTGACTGGCCCATCAGGACGCCGGGGCGAGCCCCGCTCCGACGCCGGGGACGTCGTTCGTGTGCGCCAAACGAGTCCTGACGGAATTCCCGTCTACGGCGGCGTTATGATCGCCGGCTACGATCCGCAAGGCAGGCTGACGTTTGTGAACAACTCGTGTTATCCAGTCCCAGACGTAGCATTTTCCGAACGGTTCACCCGCAGCCGCGATGAAGCGTTTCGGCTGGCTGCCGGCTTCGTTAGGGCGAAGCCGGACGAAGGCGCCCTGGCGCCACCAGCCGCGGCGGGAGATGGCGAGGACGATGGAGCGCCTGATTTCATAGCGCGCCCTGCCGACGACTTTTTCCTCCGGATGATCCACGCGCCGGTCAGGTTGTCCTGCCCATGGCCATGGCGGCAGGAACCACCTACGTACTGGAGCAGGACTTTGTCGCCGATCCGGACCAGGCAACAGCAGAATACCTGCCGGCCTGGGCTGTGTCTTTGACGGACGAAATCGGCGGACGGTCGTGGACGGTGTTCGTCAACGCTGACCTGGCCAGCAAGCTACCTGTTGAGCTGGCAACCATCGAGGACACAGCAGCAGCAGCGGTTCTGGGAGCAGTCTACCCGACCGTAGCCCACGCCCTGAAGGTCAATGGACTGGACGCCGTCGTGCAGCAAATCGCCGAGAGCGTGTCGGGAACGCTACAGGGAGCGCCCAACTTCGCGTTGACGCGGCCGGGCGGCGTGGTTCCGGCTGCCGGCGATGCAGACGCCATCCGGTTTACCAACAGCTATTTCCACCTGGCGCGCGCCCGAGAGCGGTTTCAGACCGTCGTCGCGCGGGCATGGCCGAATCCGGCCGATCGTCCACAGTTGCCGGGCGACCTGGCGCCGTTTCCTGTCGAGATCAACACGGCTGCTGAAAGCGCACGCTACGTGCCCGGCAGCCGGAAGCTGATCCTGACGGCAGCGAATTCTGAAACGCGACATTTCCGTATGGCGACAGCACTGTCGACCCCGAAGTTATCTATCACGAGTTTACCCATGCCGTGATGCACCTGGTGCAGCGCGACTTGTTCAAGACTGGCAACGCGCAGTTCCGAAGAGCCATTAATGAAGGGCTGGCCTTCTACTTTGCCTGCTCACTGAGCGATTGGATGGTGCGCTCGCTGGCGCCTGCTGCCGCTGCTGCCGTCGCGCGACCCCATCGCTGGGGAAAGGTGTCTCACGCAGCGGCGGTCTGGACCAACAAAGCTTACCGGGATCTGGAACGCTGGCAAACGGGGAATTAGCCCGGCGCCCAGCGCGCCGACCATGACTACCTGTCAGCTTACGGGGTCTTCCCGGCGTTTACCGACGGTTTCGACGACCCTGACGACGAGCACTACGCCGTTGGCCTGCTCTGGGCGCGCACGCTGTGGGACATTCGCCAGATGCTGGGCCCTGATCTGGCAGATGCGATCATAATGAGAGCGATGACCCTGGCCGGCGGCGTCCAGTCTGACCTTGAAACGCCGGCAGAGGCGATCATTCACGTCGACCGCACCGTGGCGACCGCCAACCGACCCTCTCACGAAGCGGCGTTGCGCCTGGTCTTTGCCAGCCGCGGTATTTTTGCTGACAGCCCGATCCGTAAGCTGGTACGCCTGCACGCAGGCCAGGGCAACGTGTTATTGGCAGCCACGGAGAGTCCGCTGCCAGGCGACACTTCGTGCGGCTGTTTGGTCAGCCAGGACGGCGGCCTCACCTGGCGGTCGCTTGGCATTGGTGGTACGCGCGATGTGGTTGCTCTGGCCTGGCTGCCGGTCTCGGCGAACCGGGCACGGATCTGGATCGCCGGCGAGACATGGTCGACCGGCGCTGCTCCGCTTCAACCGGTGTTCAGCTACGAGCTTGACTTCGACAACGCCGGCGCCGCCATTAACTTCGACGATCCCTGGCAGGTGTTGCCGCCTCTGGCAACACCTGCGGCAATCCGTTGTCTCGCTGCCACTCCCATCAATCCAGGCGTCCCCGGCGGGAAGTTGTGGCTGTTCGTCGGCACCGAGGAAGGCGTCTACAAATACGACGGCGCGAAATGGCCCGCAACACCCAACATAGCTAGCGCAGCGCGCGCGTTCGCGGTGCAGGACCTTGCCGTGATCGCACAGGGCGGCCGCAGACTGCTGATCGCAGCCACCGCCAGCACACTCGATGTCCACCTAGTTGTCGAAACCGCTCAAAGCGCAGATAACGACGGTACAGCCTTCCAGCGACTGAAGAGGGAGCCTGGCAGCGCCGGTTTGTGCCTTGCGTCCGATGCCGCTCCCGGCAGCCAGGTAGCTACAGCGGTGTGGGCGGGCGTCATCGATAACGGGGTGTTCAGGTGTGACCCGGCTGCTGCGGCGCCGGCCTTCGTTCAGATCGGGGGCGCGTGGCCGGTCGCCAGCCTGCCGGTGATACTGGCGCTGGACAGCGAGAACAACGCGGGACAGCTAACTCTGATAGCGGGCACCAATCGCGGCCTGTTCCGCAAAATCGGCGCCGGCAACTGGCAGCAAATAAACCTGCAGCCGGTTGAGCTGTCCAATACTGCGATCATCTCGCTTTGTCGAGTTGGCGGTGGCTGGCTACTCGGAACCGCACAACGGGGCCTGTGGCTCTGCACCGATTTGGAGACAGGCGCGGCGACGCGGGTGGTCAGCGGCGTCGCCCGGCTCGGTGTAGTGTTGCCCGCTGGCCCGGGGTGCAACGGCTTCGACGGTCAGCCGCTGGCGGCCGGCGCGGTCGCGGTGCAGGTCGCGCCGGTCCTGACCTCGCCTGCGCAAGCCGTCACGTTGGCCGTCCAGGCCCGTCCGGGCGATGTGATCGCCAGTGTAGATTTGTTTCGGGCATCGGTTAACCTCGCAGTTGGAAGCGCTGCAGGCGTTCAGCGGGTTGGATCGTTTGCTCCTCAGGCAGACGGATCCCACCGTTTGGTGCTACAGGCCGGGACCAGTCCCGGCTATTACCTGGCCGCGATCCGCGCCGGCGAGGCCGACATTTGTTGGAAGCTAACCGCGACGTGATGCACTGTTGCCAACGCAGTTGGCCGAAGAAAAGGAGTATATCATGATCACCCCCCTGTATGGCGCGCAGCGTGTGCTGCTGGTCGTCTTGTTGGCAGCGGTCGTCCCGCTGGCTGGGTGCTACCCGCCTGCGCAGCCGGTCCCTGTGAGTGTCTCGGTGGCCGATGAACCTGTGGCCACCGGAGGAGTTGCCTTGACCTATCAGGCGCAGGGCGCTGACAACACGTTGTTGCGCCCTGCCACAAGGGTGCTGGCTAGCAGCAGTTGGGATGCGGTGAGTAGTAGCCAGGAGTGGTCCGAGTTGCTCGGCCAGAACGGCTGCATCGAAATGGCGCTGATCGAGTTCTGACGAGCCGCCGAAAACCGTGGCATTAGGCTATGCGCTGGCGGCCATCGGCGGCGTCATCACGCCCACGGTGTGGAGCGAGTACACAGAGCTGGCAGCTTCAACGGAGCGCAACCCGGGGCAGATCGACACGGCCTCGTTCGCCATCTCGCCGTCCTTCGTCATCAACGATGTACGCGTTGTCGAAAGTGCGGCGCCTTGCGGCTCGCAGACCGTGGAAGATGATTTCGATGCCTGGAGCGCGGTCGAAGGGTTGGAAATCGTGGAGTTCGACCGGCTCTTGTTGGCTGTGCCTCAAACAGATGGCTCGACAGAGCGTATCCTGATTGTCGTTGAGCCCGTCGAGGGAGCAGGCTGTGACTACGTGCATTCAGCCTGCTCCAACTGTAAGGGGTGTGGCTACGGGTTCATTTGCAGTGTTGCCACCGAGCTGCTCTGTAGCAACCGATGACCGCAGCATGTTCACGTTTCGCACCATTCAAGGAGACCCTCATGAACCACAAATACGGCTTCCACGTCAACCGCACTGGCGATGATGTGCTGGACGCTATCAAACGCATCAAGCCGGCGGTGATCAAGACACTCGACTCCAACGTCGGCTTCTGGACGCGCGTGCGTGCCGCGCATCCAGAGGTGTTCCTGATCGGCCGCATCGTCGCGGACCTGTCTGAACAGGAGCGCTTCGCCGATGACCCGGCCGGGAACGGGCGCCAGTTCGCCGACCGTATCCTGCGCCAGGAAGCCGCCAAGACGACCTTCCAGAACAAGCCGCTGTTCGACGCCTGGGAGTCGTACAACGAGGTCTTCCCGGAGAGCGCCAGCCCGGACCGTAAGCGCAAGTACGACGAGTTCCAGGTCGCGTTCGGCCAGAAGATCAAGGCGGCCGGCTTTGAGCCCATCGCCATGAACTTCGCCACCGGCAACATGCTGGGCAAGGACTTTCTGGACTACTTCCCCGGCACGCTGGAGACCCACACCTACCTCGGCTTCCACGAATACGACTGGCCGACCATGTGGCGGCTGCACAAGGAGAACATCGAGCAGAAGAACGAGGGCGGCATGTGGCTGACGCTGCGCTACCGGCGCGATCATGGCCGATGTGCGCCGGGTCTACGGCGACCGCCACCGCGTCCTGATCACCGAGTGCGGCATGACGCAAGGCGTGGTCGGCCGAGACGATGTGGGCTGGCGGGCCGACCCCAAGGTGTCCGAAGGCGACTACTGGACGTCGCTGATGTGGTACAACGACCACCTGCTGGAGGACGACTTCGTGGATGCCGCGCTGCTCTTCGTGGTCGGCGCCACGGGCGGCTGGCCGAAATGGGAGAGCTTCGAACACCTGGGCGGCATCATCGACCGGCTGGCGACCTTGCAGACGCAGCAACCGGCCGCGCCGCCGAATCCAGACCCGATTCCCGTGCCCGACCCGGAGCCAGAACCTGTGCCGGAACCGGGAACGACGCTGGCGCAGGCGCTGCTGGCCGAGGCCGATCGCCGTCAGGTCATCGAGTTCAACCCCGAAGCGGCCCTGCAGAAGCGCGTCTTTGCCGACGGCTTCGTGCCCAACTCGCCTGAGTTCGATCTGACCTACCAGGGCGTGCAGTACATCGGCCAGCGGGCGGAGAGCCTGCAAACGGGCGAAGTGCGGGTTTATCACGTGCGCGTCGGCGACTGGGGCAACGTGGCCTACGAGTTGCGCGGCGGCGTGGACAACACGTTTATGGTATAGCACGCGTCGCGGGTTGCTGCCGGATGCGATTCAGGACTGGCAGTCCTCGGAAGGACTGCCAGTCCTTTGTGTGCGTGGGGAATCCTTGACAAAGCCGTCGGGGCCGGCTATTCTGTTGCCCATGAACGAACACAGTATCCGCACGCTGTTGCACCGGGTTGCTGACGGTCAGGTATCCATCGATTCGGCGGTAGACAACTTGCGCGCGCTGCCCTTCGAGGACTTGGGGTTTGCGACCCTGGACCACCACCGCGGGCTGCGCTGGGGATTCCCGGAGGTGGTGTTTTGCCAGGGCAAGACGCCGGAGCAAGTAGCGGTGATCTGCAACCGGCTGGCCGAGCGCAGCGCGCAGGTACTGGCGACCCGCGCCACGCCAGCCCAGTACGAAGTCGCCGCGGCGCTGACGCCTGACTTGCAGTATCATGAACTGGCGCGCGCTATCTGGCTGGACCGGGACCCGGGACGGAGCCGCAAGTCGGGAATCGTCCTGTGCGCAGCCGGCACCAGCGACCTGCCGGTCGCGGAAGAAGCCGCCCTGACCGCCGACCTGATGGGACACACCGTCACGCGGGTGACCGACGTCGGCGTCGCCGGGCTGCACCGGCTGACACCGCACGTGGCGACGTTGCTAAACGCCAGCGTTGTCATCGCGGTGGCAGGGATGGAAGGCGCGCTGGCCAGCGTGCTGGGCGGGCTGGTGCGCTGTCCGGTGATCGCCGTCCCGACATCGGTGGGCTACGGCGCGAGTTTCGGCGGGCTGGCGGCGCTGCTGGCCATGCTCAACAGTTGCGCCACGGGCGTCGCGGTCGTCAACATCGACAACGGGTTCGGCGCCGGCCACCTGGCAGCGATTATCAACGACCAGTCGTGGCGGCCCGAAGAAGCCCGCAAGGCAAGTCAATGAACCCTGAACTGAATGAGAAACTGGTCAACTTGCGGCGCATCGTCAGCGAATGCGACTCGGCGCTGGTGGCTTACTCCGGCGGCGTGGACAGCGCGCTGGTGATGGTCGTTGCGCATCAGGAGCTGGGCGAACGGGCGTTGGCCTGCATCGGCGTGTCGCCCAGCTATCCCACGCGAGAGATGCGAGCCGCCATCGAGTTGGCCGAGCAGCTTGGCGTGCCCTATCGTCTGATCGACACTGAAGAGCATCTCGATCCCAGCTACGCCGCCAATCCGGTTGACCGCTGCTATTTCTGCAAGACGGAGCTGCACGATCAGCTTCAAGCCGTCGCTCGGGCCGAGGGCTGGCAAGCAGTGCTGGACGGCAACAACGCCAGCGATGTGGGCGACTTCCGTCCAGGCATGACCGCCGCCCGCGAGCACAACGTCCGTTCGCCGCTGCTGGAGGCCGGCATCAGCAAGGAAGAGGTGCGCGCGCTGGCCCGTCACCTCGATCTGCCGGTGTGGGACAAGCCTGCGATGGCCTGTCTGTCGTCTAGGGTGCCGCACGGCGTCGCCATCACCCCCGCGCTGCTGCGCCAGATCGAAGCGGCCGAGGACTGCCTGGTTGCGCTGGGTTTCGAGCAGTTCCGCGTCCGCCACCACGACGAAATCGCGCGCATCGAGCTGCCGCTGGAGGATTTGACGCGCGCCGCCAGCCTGCACGCCGAGATCGCCGCTGGCATGCAAGCAGCCGGCTACCGGTATGTCACGCTGGATCTGGCCGGCTTCCGCAGCGGCTCCCTCAACGGCAGCAACCGCCACAGCACGCCCATCGCGCTGATTCCGGTAATCGGTGAACGGTAGTCGCAACCAAGTCTCAAGTCCCTACGCCCCAGGCCCCACTCCCCACACCCCATGATCGCCTACCTCGACCTGCCCGCCGGTTTGTCCGGTGACATATTTCTTGGCTGCCTTGTTGACGCGGGCTGGCCGCTGGACGAACTGCGAGCCGCGCTGGCAACGCTGCCTGTGCCGGCTGGGTCCTGGTCGCTACGCGCCGAGCAGGTGATGCGCGGGCCGATGCGCGCGACGTTGGTGTCGGTGGAGGTAATCGAGGACGTGCAGCACCGCAGCCTGGCCGATGTGCGCCAACTGATCGAAAATTCACGCCTGCCGATGTGGGTGCAGGCGCACGCCATCGCTACCTTTGCACGCCTGGCCATCGCCGAGGCACGCATCCACGGAATGCCGGTGGAAGAGGTGCATTTCCACGAGGTCGGCGCGCTGGACGCAATCGTCGATGTCGTCGGCACAGCGGCGGGGCTGCACGCGCTCGGCATCACGACCCTCTATGCCTCGCCTGTTCCCCTGTCGCACGGCTGGACAAACAGCGCCCACGGCAAGATACCGCTGCCGGCGCCGGCGACACTGGAACTGCTGGCGGCGGCCGGCGCGCCCACGGTTCCCGGCCCCGGTCCCGGCGAACTGGTGACGCCCACCGGCGCGGCCTTGCTGGCCCAGTTTGCCACCTTCGTGCAGCCGGCAATGAAGCTGACGCGCATCGGAACCGGAGCGGGCCAGCGCGATCCGGCCTGGCCCAACGTGGCACGGCTATGGTTGGGCGAGAACCGCGACGCAAGCGGGTTCGTCGAGTTGGAGACCAATATTGACGACATGAACCCGGAATTGTACGCGGCGGTGAGCCAGCGACTGTTCGCGGCCGGCGTGCGCGACGTCTGGCTGACCCCGGTACAGATGAAGAAGGGCAGGCCAGGCGTGCTGCTCAGCGTGCTCGCGCTGGCCAGCCTGGAAACAGCCCTCGCGGACGTGATGCTGCGCGAAACGACGACGCTGGGCGTGCGCGTCCACCCGGTGCGTCGCCACGAGGCGGGGCGTGAGTTCCGCACAGTGCAGACCCTGTACGGGCCCATCACGCTGAAGCTGAAGGTGCTGGACGGCGAGGTTGTAGCTGCGATGCCGGAGTTCGACGAATGCCAGCGTATCGCAGATCAGCGAGGTGTTCCGGCGCGCGCTGTGTATGAGGCGGCGCTGGCCAGTGGGCATGAAGTGATATCCACAGAGCGATGATCGGAGTGGATTCCATGTGGTTTGGCGCTGAAGGCAACCTGAGCCAAAGATGGCAGGTGGCCGAACAAACACACGCAACCGCGGCGTGCGCATCCTGACCTGAAAATAGTGCGTCATCGTCATCGCGAGGCGGCGCCCGCCGAAGCAACACCTGCACGTGCGTGCGGCGCAAGTGTCTCTCTGCTCAGCCGGAGAGACTGCTTCTGCGGCCGCCGCCTCGCAGTGACATTTCTATCCGCGGTTGTGCGAAAAGCGCATGGTCGTCTCAGATGCGCACGATTGGTTTCACGTTTGCCCAGCGGCGCATCTGAGAATGCGCACCCCACGAATCATCCGATGATGAGTACACGGCAGTGACTAGCATGGAAGCGCTGGCTACAGACGGGCCGATGGCCCGCCCTGGCTAATCCAGGTCGCAACCAACCGCGCGATGTCTGCATAACCTGTCTGCTCAAGATCGAACCACACGATGCGTGGATCGTCCAGCCGAAACCAGGTTCCCTGCTGACGCACGAAGCGGCGGGTCTGGCGCTTGACTTCCTCGACCGCCTCTTCCAGCGTCAGCTCGCCACGCAGGTGCTGGATCATCTGGCGATAGCCGAGGCCGGTCAGCGCGGGCAGTTCCGGCCCGTAGCCGGCGGCCAGCAGCGTTTCCACCTCTTCCAGCAGCCCGCGCGCCATCATCTCGTCCACGCGACCGTCGATCCGTTCGAACAGCGCCTCGCGTGGCCGGGTCAACCCGATGCGCAGAATGCGCCAGGGCGGCGGCGTGGCCTGCTGCAAGCGGCTGATCGGCTCGCCCGTCACCAGGCAAACCTCCAACGCGCGCACGACGCGGCGCACGTTGCGGTAGTCGATACTCACTGCCGCGTCCGGATCCAGCGCGGCCAGGCGAGCGTGCAACGCTTCTGCGCTGTTGGCCGCCGCGTACGCTTCCAGTTCCTCCCGCAGCGCGAAGTCGGGCGGCACCTCCGGGATGCCCAGCCCGTCCAGCACGGCGCGCACGTAGAGGCCAGTGCCGCCGGCCAGGATCGGCAGCCGGCCGCGGCCATGAATGTCTTCCACCGCGGCGAACGCCAGCCGTTGGTACTCGGCCAGCGTCAACACTCGATCCGGTGCGACCACGTCGATGAGGTGGTGGGGAACCTGCGCCCGCTCGGCTGGTCCGATTTTGTCGGTGCCAATGTCCAGCCCGCGGTAGATCTGCCGGCTGTCGGCGGAAATGATCTCGCCGTCGAACTGGTGGGCAAGGTGCAAAGAAATCGCCGTCTTGCCCACAGCGGTGGGACCCAAGACGGCGATTAGATTCGGTTTGGTCACGGGTGGAGAAAAAGAGTTGCCAACCTTCCGAAAAGTTTGCAACTCTAATGCTAGCGCGGCCGCACGGAGGCGGACAGTTCACCGGGTGTGATGGTGATGTCCTCGACGTACCACTGGGTGAACTGCTGGCCCAGCGCCTGGTTGACAAAGCCGGGTATCTGCGTCGTCGCCAGGTTGCGGGGATTGATGCTGTCGGCTACAAAGGTCGCCGTGCCATTGCTGACCTCGAAGTGGCCTTCGACCGTCACGTTGCGCAACGAGATGAAGCCGTACTTCAGACTGGAGAAGAAGACCGTCATCGTGTCGTTGCCAAAGGTCACGTCCAGGCCAGTGATAGCAAGGCCAGGCACGTCGCCGCTGGCTGCCAGTTCCTCGATCTCGGCCTCGGTGACGACGATGGTCTGCGGCCACTCAGGTGTGGCGGTGGCTGCAACGACAGCCGCACGCGTCGGGCGGGGCGTGGCCGTCGGCAGAACGCGCGTCGGCGTGGCAGTGGCCGCGGCGCGGGTGGCGGTCGCCGTAGGCGGCACGCTGGTGGCAGTGGCAGTCGGCGGCACGCTTGTAGCGGTCGGCTCCAGCGTGGGGGTATCGGTCGGCGCGCTGGTCGCGGTCGGTTCTTCGGTCGGCGCGACCGTTGGAACGGCAGTCGGCTCCTCAGGAGGCGCGACGGTGGGTTCAGCCACGGGCGCTTGCGCGACGGCCTGAGCCGTAGGCGTCGCAACAACCGGCTGAACAGGCTGGTTGGCTGCGCTGCCAATGTAGAACAGCGGCGGCAGCGGCGTCGAGGTACAGGCTGACAGAAGCAACGTCAGCATCATCAGCAACGCCACAACTCGCATCGGACGGGATAGCTTCTTCATGGTTGTTACCTCACACGGCATCCTTGATATGGTTGATCTCGATCAGTTCGCCCTGCGGCGACAGCGAGACCGCTACGACATCGATCCGCAGCGGGCCGTCCCAGCCAGCCTCTGCGCAATACGCTTCCGCAAGACGCTGCAACTGCGCCTGTTTGCGTGGCGTCACCGACTCTTCAGCCGACCCGAACCGCTGGCTGCGGCGGGTACGCACCTCAACGATCACCAGACAGTCGCCGTCACGGGCAATCAGATCGAGTTCGCCGCGGCGGCCATCGCGCCAATTGTGGTCCAGGATCAGGTAGCCATTGCCAGCCAGTTGCTCAGCCGCCAGCCGCTCGCCTGTTTGACCCAGTCCGCGCCGCGCATCGCTCACTGCTGGCTCCCTGCTGCGCCGTCATCGCCGACTGAAAAAAGCACCATCTGCTGGCCGCGCACTGGCTGGAAGGAGGTGCGGTGGATCGGACACGGTCCCAGCAGTTGCAGTTGCCGGCTGTGTTCCGCTGTGCCGTAGCCCTTGTGGCGGGCGAACCCGTAACCGGGCCAGGTTTGATCGGCTTCGACCATCAGGCGGTCACGGGTCACCTTGGCCAGGATCGACGCGGCGGCGATGGAAAGCACCAGACTGTCGCCACGCGTGATCGACTGTTGCGCAACCGGCAACGCTGGCAGCCGCACGTAGTCGATCAGCAGATGCTGCGGCTGGCTGGCCAGCCCCGCGATGGCTCGTTGCATGGCCAGCCGGGTGGCGGGCAGAATGCCCACAGCGTCGATCTCGGCGGCGCTGGCCAGACCAACAGCCCAGTCGGCCACGTGGGTCGTGATCTGGCCAAAGAGCAGCTCACGCTGGCAGGCTGTGAGTTGCTTGGAGTCGTTGACCTCGGCCAGCGTCTGGGCAACTGCGGGAGTCTGCGGCAGTACCGCTGCGCCGGCGACCACTGGCCCGGCCCAGGCGCCACGGCCCGCCTCATCGACGCCGGCGACCCAGTGCACGCCCGCCTGCCAGAGCGGTCGCTCGTAGTCAAGGGTTGGTCGTTGGCTCACCGGCTTCAGATCCCGAAAATAAACAAGGCGCAGGGTTGCCCCTGCGCCCGGCCCAATGCGAGGGGCCTGAAAGCTCTATTTGCCAACTTCCTTCAAGCGGGCTGCCTTGCCGGTGCGTCCGCGCAGGTAGTACAGCTTGGAGCGTCGCACCTTGTTGTGGCGCAACACCTCGACCTTTTCGATGCGCGGCGAGTGCAGCATGAATGTGCGCTCGACACCGACACCGTGGGAAGCCACGCGGCGAACCGTGAAGCTGGAGCCGGCAGTCTTGTCGCTACCGGACACGCGGATCACGACGCCCTGAAAGACCTGAATACGCTCGCGGCTGCCTTCGACAATACGGGCATGCACGCGGACGGTGTCGCCGATCCGCAGTTCAGGGATATCGGGGTGCGCCTCGGGCTGTAGAGATTGAAGCAAAGGATGTTGCATCATCGTACCTTTCTGTCGTCTTCTTTTTCTGCTATTTTCTCGGCCCCCGCACAATGAATCAACACCGGGGAACGTTGGATGCTCTGCTGTACCAGCAAGCGGAGAGTATAGCACACGCACCGGTTGCTAGCAAATTCACAGGCCTTGCTGGAGACGTTCTGCCAGCTCCGGCTCAGCCTCGAGACGCTCCAGAAACGTCAGATCGTCCTCAGTCAGCCAGGCCATCTCCAGCATGTCGGGGCGGCGCTGCCACGTCCGCAGCAACGCCTGCTGTCGCCGCCAGCGGGCCACGTTGCTGTGGTGGCCGGACACCAGTACGTCGGGAATCTGCCAGCCGCGGAAGTCGGGCGGGCGGGTGTAGTGCGGGTATTCCAGCAAACCGGTGGCGTGCGAATCCTCGTCCGCGCCGTGTTCCTGGCCCAACGCGCCGGGCAGCAGCCGGGTCACCGCGTCGACGATCAGCATCGCAGCGATCTCGCCGCCGGAGAGCACGAAATCACCGACGCTGATCTCGTCGTTGCACAGATATCGCCGCACCCGTTCGTCCACGCCTTCGTAGCGGCCGCAGATCAAAGCGATGCGCGGGTGGTCGGCCAGTTCGACGGCCACGCGCTGCGTGAAACGCCGGCCCTGCGGCGTCAGCAAGATGATGGGCGTTGCGGCGTTGTCCGCCGCCTCACTTGCTTGGCGCGGGGTCAGTTCCAGCACCGTTTCGACGGCGCGAAAGATGGGATCGGGCTTCATCACCATGCCCCCGCCGCCGCCATAAGGATAGTCGTCGGTGACCGCGTGCTTGCCCTCGGCGTAGTCGCGGACGTTGTGCAGCGCCACGGAGACGATGCCAGCCTCGCGGGCGCGGTAGCACGATGCTGTCGTCCAGCGGGCCGGCAAACATACCGGGAAAGAGGGTGAAGATGTCGAAATGCATAGCGGTGTCCTAGCTGTGGGTTATACCCCAGATCGCGCGTTGCGGGCAAGTTGATCAACAGACATGGACCTCGATTCTGCTCCACAAAAGCGAACCGCCCCGTGCAACTCAGCACGAGGCGGCTCGTTGAACTATCTTAACTTTCGGTCCATGTGAGACCAGGGCTGCGTCACGCTCAATGGGCAACACCTGGGGCAAAACGAGATCAAACTAGACTGGATTGCCTGACTTGCGATACAAACCGAAACCGACCAATCCTGCAGCCAGCGCGCCAGCAATCAGCCAGAAAGGCAGCACTGCATCCTGGGAAGCCGCGGCATCGAGGCTAGTGAAGGTAACCGCGGTGGGAGTAATCGTGATGCCAGTGTCGATGTCACCGCACCAGCATTTGGCGGCCGTGCCGGCGGTGAATTCGGCGATCATGTCGTCCACACTGTTGCAGGTGATGGCTTGCCCGCCCTGCGCAGCCTGCGTCCAGCCAAAGCAGCCGGGGATTTCGATCATCCCGTTGCCGTCGGGATCGGCGCAGGGCAGCGTCAGTCGCGGCATGTTGTAATACGTCACCCCATCGGTGCTCTGGACATCGCCACAGGTGTCGCCGTCATTGTCGCGGAACGGACCAACGCCGCTGGTGCCGTTGAACGGATCGCCGGCGCTCTCGATGGGCTGGAGTACCTGAGCGTTGCAGTTGTCGTTGCCAGGGATTGGATGACCGTCCGTGGATACGATCGGCAACAGGTCATATCGCCAGTTAGCGTTGGGCTGCATCTGTGCTTGCAGGTCTACGGTGATGAAGTCGCTGTCAGAAGTCGCACACCACGTCCGGGCTGGACGGCAGGACGACAAAGGTATGCACGTCGAGATCGTTGGCTGTGCAGTTCAAGCCTGCTGGCAGGCATTGCTGGGCGTGCGCCTGGCCGGCCGGCAATGCCAGCAGGAGCAGAAGCGCTGCCAGTACAACCAGTAGCGCGACAAACAGCCGGTTGGTTGAAGGGAGTACGTTGATGGCCATCATTGCGAAGTAACCTCCTTGGATTGCTGCAACGAATCGCGGCAGCGCGGAATAAGGGCGAACTTGGCGACCTGGAAAACTCCTGGCACGCCAAGGATTTACGAGTGTTATTCTTGCCCCAGATCGACACTACATGAGCCGGATCGCAGTTCGATCCAGCAGTCTAAAGGAACCATTGAGCGCCAGCAAAGTATATCAGAATCTAACCAACAATACAAGGCAAAATGGCACAAAATCCAGGCGTTTTGTCAACAAGTGGCGCAGCACATTCAGCAAATCGCATTGATTGATTGCTTTTTGGTCACGGCGCGACGTATTTCCGCCCGAATTGTGTACAATGGGACTGCAGCCAACCTGTTGCCCGGTCGCATCAGCCAGTGTCACGCGAACGTGACGCGAAAACTTACCCACTCATCCCAAACAAGAGTGCGCCATGAAATCATTTCGCTCCTACGTGCCCATCCTCAGTTGGCTGCCCCGCTACGATCGCGGCTGGCTACGACCCGATCTGATCGCCGGCCTGACGCTGGCGGCGCTGGTCGTCCCGGAAGGGATGGCCTACGCCCCGCTGGCCGGCATGCCGCCGCAGGCAGCCCTCTACGGCGCGTGGATCGCGCTGCTGATGTATGCGTTCTTCGGCAGCTCGCGCCAGTTGGTGGTGGGCGCTGCTTCAGCCATCGCGATCATGTCGGCGTCGGTAATCAGTGACATCGCGCCGCTGGGCAGCCAGGAGTTCGTCGGGCTGACCGTCGCGCTCGCGATGGCGGTCGGCGTTGTTGCCATCCTGGCCGGATTGCTGCGCCTGGGGCGGATCGCACAGTTCTTCTCCGAGTCGGTGCTGGCAGGCTTCGTCTCTGGCCTGGCGTTGCTGATCATCATCAAACAGGCGCCGAAGCTTTTTGGCCTGGAAGCCGGCACCGGGAACTTCTGGCAGCGGATCGTCGATCTTGCCAAGCACATCCCGGAGACCGATCTCCTGACCCTGGCCGTCGGCCTCTCCACCCTGCTGCTTCTGCTGGCTGTCGAACGATGGATGCACAAGATTCCAGCCGCATTGGTAGCGGTGGTCTACGGCATCGTCGTCGCGACGGTATTCAGCCTGGCAGCGCAAGGCGTGCATGTCGTGGGCGACATCCCGGCGGGACTGGCCGCGCCCGCGCTGCCCGACCTGACGGTGCGGCAATGGCTGATGCTGCTGCCGGGCGCGCTGGGCATCACTCTGGTCGCGTTTGCCGAGGCCATCGGTCCGGTACGCAGTTTCGCCGGCAAGCACCGCTACCGCATCGACCCAGACCAGGAACTGATCGGCATCGGCGCGGCCAACTTTGGCGCGGGCCTGTTTCAGGGGTTCTCATCAGGCCCCAGCCTCAGCAAATCCGCGGCGGCGGATAGTGCCGGCATGAACAGCCAGATGGCTGGGCTGGTCGCGGCAGCCATTACGGTGGTCGTCGCGCTGTTTCTCACGCCGCTGTTCAAGAACCTGCCTGAGGCGACGCTGGGCGCGATCGTGATCATTGCAGTGGTGCGCATGTTCAAGCTGAAGGAGCTGCAACGGCTGTACCGCGTCCGGCGCACCGATTTCGCGCTGGCGATTGTCGCATTGCTGGGCGTCCTGACGTTTCAGGAGGTACTGGCCGGCCTGCTGCTGGCAGTCATCATTTCCCTGCTGGCGTTGATCTACCGTGCCAGCCAGCCGCGGCTGACCGTGCTGGCGCGACGAACCGGCCGGATGTCTTTTGAAGACACGGCGCTCGAGGTTGAGACTGTGCCGGTGCCCGGCCTGTTGATCGTGCGACCGGACGAGGGTCTCTTCTTTGCCAACGCTGCCCCGCTGCGCGAGGACGTGCTGCAACGCGTTGCCGCCAGTGATCGGCCGCTCCATGCCGTGTTGATCGACCTGGAGATGAGCAACGATCTGGACGCGCCCAGCGCGCACGAGCTGGCCGCGCTGTATGAAGACCTGCACGTCGCGGGTGTGCGTATGATGCTCAGCCGTGTCTACCCAGACGTGCGCAAAATGCTGGTGAGCAGCGGCACGCTGGAGCGCATCGGCGAGGACAATTTGTACGAACGCGGACTGGACGCCCTGCTGGCGCACCTGCGCACGACAGACCAGGGCGCCGAGGTCGTAACGGAGATGATGAGCGATGGCTTGCAGCGACTGCACGACGTGGTCAGCGCCGCCGCCATCCGCGCGACCGGTCCTGAAAGAGACCGGTTGGAGAAGCTGCAGGCCAACCTGCAGGCCAGCATCGACAGCCTCAAGCCTGAGTAGTCGAAATGTTGCAGTTTCCCTAACGTTTCAGTATACTTGCCCTGGCAAGCAGGAAGCTAATTGACGAAAACCTTGAAGGGAGAATTACTACTTATGGGACCAGTTGAGTATCTGGTTGTCGAGTTTCCCGGCAACAAATTCAACGGTGACGTCGTTCCGGCGCTGACCGAACTGACGGAGAACGGCACGATCCACATCATCGACCTCGTGTTTATCAAGAAGGACGCGGACGGTGTCGTCACGTCGTTCGAGCTGAGCGACCTGGGCGACGATGAAAGCCTCGGGTTCGCCGATCTGGACGGTGAGATCGACGACCTGCTGAACGAAGAAGACATCCTGCTGATGGCGGACAAGCTTCAGCCCAACAGCTCGGCCGCGGCGATGGTCTTCGAAAACGTCTGGGCGACCCGCCTGAGCAATGCCATCGTGAACTCGGATGGCCGAGTGGTGGACAACGCCCGCATCCCGCGAGCCCTGGTGCAGGCGGCCATGGAAGCCGCTGGCATCCCGGTGGAATAGCCGCCGCAACGGCGACACGCCAACAATCAGTTCTGCAAAGGAGAACTTTCTCATGAGACGACGAGGACCCGTAGTAGTTGGACGCCGTGGCCCTGGCCTGGTAGGCACCATGGCGCGTACGGCAGTGATTGCCGGTACGGCCACCGCGACATCCAAGGCTGTCAGCGGTGCGATGGACGGCGGCAAGCAGCAAGCAGCGGCCCAGCAGCAAGCAGCAGCGCAACAGCAAGCTGACTTGCAAGCTCAGCAGGCGTATGTCGCCGGCCAGCAAGATGCCCTGGCGGCGACGCAACAAGCCGCCATTGAAGCGCCGGCCCAACCAGCAGCCACCAGCTTTGACGAGCAATTGGTACAGATCCAGAAGCTGTCAGCCATGAAAGACCAGGGGCTGCTGACTGAAGAGGAATTCGCCGCCAAGAAGGCGCAGATCCTCGGACTATAGGTGACGCCGCCAGTCAGGCCGCGCACGGGCAAACTGGCGAATCCGGCAAACAGCGGATGGCAGGTCGCCGTCCGCTGTTTGCACATACGATTCATCCCACCTCCATCGATCAATCATGACCTCCGAAATCCCTCAATCCGCTGGACCGGAAGCGCCCGTGGCTGAGAGTTCGCAGCTTCAGCGACCGCATGCTGTCGGCCGAGGGCCAGATCAGCAACTACGACCGCTGGATTGAGTTCCTGGCGGCCGCGGTGCTGGCCCTGGCGACGATCGCCACTGCGTGGTCGGCCTATCAATCGACGCTGTGGGGCGGCGACGAGGCAGCCGCACGTGCAGCCTCCAACGCGGCCACGATCAAGGCATCGCAATACGCAGGCGAAGCGGTACAAGTCCGCAGTTTCCAGGCCATGCTTTTCGTCGATTGGGCGTCAGCCATCAGCACGGAAGACAAAAAGCTGGAGGATTTTCTCTACCAGCGCTTTCCCCCCGCGCTCAAGACCGCCACCGACGCCTGGCTAGCGACCAAGCCGCTTACCAACCCGGACGCGCCCTCGTCCCCTTTCGTGATGCCCGAGTACAATCTGGAGCAGAACGATCTGGCCAAACAGTGGGAGGCGACCGCCCAGAGCGAGTTGGAGAAAGCCAACACCGCCGACGAAATATCCGACCGCTATGTGCTGCTGACAGTGCTGTTCGCCTCGGTGCTCTTCTTTGGCGGCATCGCCGGCAAGTTCCAGTCGCAGATCATCGACATGGCTATGCTGGTCGCCTCACTGGTCATTTTTGTCATCGGCCTGGCGATCCTGATAACATTTCCGATCCAGTGAAGACAACCCCGTTTGAGCTGACTGGCCCATCCGTGCTACCAGAACCTCCCGCCCGTCCACTACTCGCCGCTCGGCCTCCATCGCCGGGCGGCGAGTTTGTTGTCGGGCGGCCTGTGCCAAACCGGTGAATTTGTCAACCACCGCTTGCGTGTGAATAATGTATTAGGTTTGGTCACCAACACTCCACTGCGACGCGCAACAGCATGAAAATCCTGGTCATCAATTCGGGCAGTTCGTCCATCAAATATCAATGCTTCGAAATGGCCGACCAATCGGTGCTGGCCAGCGGCCTTGTCGAGCGCATCGGCGAACCAACCAGCCGCTTGATTCACCGGCCAGCCAACGGCACGGCCGTCCAGCGCGACGGCGTCATCGCCAGCCATCGCGACGGCCTGGCGCAGGTCGCGGCGCTGCTGCTGGACCCGATCCACGGCGTCATCGAATCGCCGGACGAGATTGCGGCGGTCGGCCATCGCGTCGTCCACGGCGGTGAGCGCTTCAGCGCCCCGACGGTCATCGACGAGGCCGTACGCCAGACGATCCGCGACCTGTCGCCGCTCGCTCCGCTGCACAACCCGCCCAATCTGGTAGGTATCGAGGTCGCGACCGAGCTGTTCCCGGATGCGATCCAGGTCGCAGTGTTCGACACGGCCTTTCACCAGACCATGCCGCCGGAAGCGTATCGATACGCCATCCCGGCCGCGCTGTACGACGAGCACAAGATCCGCGCCTACGGCTTTCACGGGACCTCGCACCAGTACGTGACCGAGGTCGCCGCTCGCCATCTGGGCAAACCACTGGCCGACACCAACGTCATCACCGTCCACCTGGGCAACGGTTGCAGCATCACGGCCGTGCGCGGCGGCCAGTCGGTGGATACATCGATGGGGTTCAGCCCGCTGGCCGGTCTGATCATGGGCACTCGCAGCGGCGACATCGACCCGGCGGTGGTGTTTTTCCTGCACGACAAGCTAGGCATGGCAGTCGGTGCGATCGACAAACTGCTCAACAAACAGAGCGGCTTGCTGGGGCTGACGGGCGACAACGACCTGCGCGACATCCAGCACCGCCACGAGGCGGGCGACGATGCGGCCACCCTCGCGCTGGCGATGTATGCCTACCGCGTCAGGAAATACATCGGCGCGTATTTCGCCGTGCTGGGCCGCGTCGATGCCGTGGTGTTCACCGCCGGCGTCGGACAGAACAGCGCGCTGGTGCGCGGGTTGATCTGCGACGGGCTGGACGGGCTGGGTATCCGACTGGACGCGGCCAGGAACGAGGCCCGCAACGGCGACGATGTGCGCGCGATCAACGCGGCTGGCAGTTCGGTACGTGTACTGGTGATCGCTACCAACGAAGAACTGGAGATCGCCCGCCAGACTGTCAGTGTGATCGAAAGCTGAGTGACAGACTGCACATGCTGAAGTGTTAAAATTGATTGCAGGTTCGCGGCTTACTACACCGCAAACCAAGTTTATCGTTGTCATTGCGAGTTTCCCAGCCCACCGCGGCAGGATGCGCCGATGCAATAACTCCCGTCGTGTCATGCTGAGCGGGTCTGCCACGCAACTTGCACCGCAGCGAGACACCAGCGAAGCATCCCGATGCCGCAGTTTCTAGGCAGCCGCTGCGGCCGCCTAGAAACTCTCCCGGAGAGATCCTTCGCTAGCGGTTCGAAATAGTGTAGATGGTCGTGCTCGAATCGCTCAGGATGACGACGAAGAGGTTTCTTGTCAGGCGCATGCCGTTCGTGAAGGCATTGGGAACTCGCAATGACAATGCTTGGTTACTTTGATTACGAGGTACTTACTGACTTATTTGTCTTGAAATTGCGTAGTCATCAGACAGGGAGATAGACACATGCAAAAAATTGAAGAAGCTAACGGCTACACGTCGGCGGTTCAGGAAGTCGAGACCGAGGAGTGGCTCGCGTCGCTCAACTACGTGCTGCACGAGGGCGGCCCTGAACGCGTGCTTGAACTGTTCGAGGAACTGAAAAAGCACGCAGCGCGCCTCGGCATCAAAGAACCTTTTACGGCCAACACACCATACGTCAACACCATCCCGCCGGAGGACGAGCCGCGCTACCCCGGCAACCGCGCGCTGGAGCGCCGCATCAAGAGCCTGGTACGCTGGAACGCGATGTCGATGGTCGTGCGCGCCAACAAGGAGTCGCCCGGCATCGGCGGTCATATCTCGACCTACGCCTCGGCTGCCACACTTTACGAGGTGGGTTTCAACCACTTCTTCCGCGCCCGCACCGACGACTTCGAGGGCGACCTGGTCTTCTTCCAGGGCCACAGCGCGCCGGGCATGTACGCCCGTGCTTTTCTGGAGGGCCGGCTGTCGCAGCAACATCTGGAAAACTTCCGCCGCGAGCTGGCTCCCGGCGGCGGGCTGTCATCGTATCCCCATCCCTGGCTGATGGACGATTTCTGGCAGGTGCCGACCGTGTCGATGGGTCTCGGCCCGATCATGGCAATCTACCAGGCGCGCTTCCTGCGCTACCTGGAGGATCGCGGCGTGAAAGCTGCCAAGGGCGCCAAGATCTGGGCGTTTCTGGGCGACGGCGAGACCGACGAGCCGGAGACGCTGGGCGCGATCTCGCTGGCGGCGCGCGAGAAGCTGGACAACCTGATCTTCGTCATCAACTGCAACCTGCAGCGGCTGGACGGACCGGTGCGCGGCAACGGCCAGATCATCCAGGAACTGGAGCGCAACTTCCGCGGCACTGGCTGGAATGCCATCAAGGTCATCTGGGGCAGCGACTTCGACCCGCTGCTGGCTTCGAAACACGGCGAGTTGCTGGCGCAGCGCATGAGTGAAGTGGTGGACGGCGAGTACCAGAAGTACATCGTCGAAGGCGGCGCCTACATCCGCGAGCACTTCTATGGCAAATACCCCGAGCTGCTGGATCTGGTCAAGAACTACAGCGACGACGAGCTGGCCAAGCTGCGGCTGGGCGGTCACGACCCGCAGAAGGTCTACGCCGCCTTCCATCACGCCTTCAACCATAAGGGAGCACCTTCCGTCATCCTGGCGCGAACCGTCAAGGGTTACGGGCTGGGCGAGGCGGGCGAGGGCAAGAACATCACCCACGGACAGAAGAAACTGAACGAGGCCGAGCTGCTGCAGTTCCGATCCCGCTTTGACATCCCGCTGTCCGAGGAAGAGATTTCGCACACGCCGTTCTTCCGACCCGCAGATGATAGCCCGGAGATCGAGTACATCCAGGAGCGGCGGCGCGCGCTGGGCGGCTACCTGCCGCGCCGGGTGAGCGCCATCGATCCGCTGCCGACGCCCACCGAAGATCTGTTCGACGAGTTCTACCACGGCACCGACGACCGCGAGGTGTCGACCACCATGGTCTTCGTGCGCATCCTGGGCAAGCTGCTGCGCGACAAAGGACTGGGCAAGAACATCGTACCCATCGTTCCCGACGAGGCGCGCACCTTCGGCATGGAGGCGCTCTTCCGCCAGGTCGGCATCTACTCGCACGTCGGCCAGCTCTATGAGCCGGTCGACTCGGACAGCCTCCTCTACTACAAGGAGGCCAAGACGGCCAGATCCTGGAAGAAGGCATCACCGAAGCGGGCTCCATGTCGTCGTTCATCGCCGCCGGCACGGCCTACGCCAACTACGGCATTCCGATGCTGCCCTTCTACATCTACTACTCGATGTTCGGCTTCCAGCGTATCGGCGACCTGGTCTGGGCCGCGGCGGACATGCGCTGCCGGGGCTTCCTGGTCGGCGCGACCGCCGGCCGCACGACGCTGGCCGGCGAGGGCTTGCAGCACCAGGACGGCCACAGTCACCTGCTGGCCTACCCGGTGCCCAATCTGGTGGCCTACGATCCGGCGTTCGCCTACGAGCTGGCCGTCATCATCCAGGACGGCATCAAGCGAATGATGACCGACCGCGAGGACATCTTCTACTACATCACCGTCGGCAACGAGAACTACGCCATGCAGCCGATGCCGGCCGGCGAGCACGTGCGCGAAGGCATTCTGCGCGGCATGTACCGCCTGGCGCCCACTAGCCGACCCGATGCCCGCCACCGCGCGCAGCTCTTCGGCAGCGGATCGATCCTCAACGAGGCGCTCAAGGCCCAGAAAATCCTGGAAGAGCAGTACGGCGTCGGCGCAGACGTCTGGAGCGTGACCAGCTACAAGCAGTTGCGGCGCGACGGGATGGATGTCGAGCGCTGGAATCTGCTCAATCCGGGCGAGGAGCCGCGCGTGCCGTTCATCACCCAGGCGCTGAAAGATGCACCGGGTGTCTTCGTGTCGGCATCGGATTACGTCAAAATGCTGTCCGACTCGGTGTCGCGCTGGTCGCCTAAGCCGATCCACGCGCTGGGCACCGAAGGCTTCGGCCGCAGCGAAAGCCGTGCGGCCCTGCGCGACTTCTTCGAGGTGGATGCGCGCTACATCACGCTGGCGACGCTCAGTTCCCTGGCGAACGAAGGTAGCCTGCCCACCAGCATCGTCGAACAGGCCGTCCAGCGACCTGGATATCAACCCGGAAAAGCCGAACCCGCTGCGACAGTAGGCAGTGACCGGTTATCGGTGATCAGTATATCAGTTATCAGTTATCAGTTATCAGTAAACAACAAACGTCTCACGAGACCGTTTCGTGACCACTGATCACTGGCTACTGATTACTGATTACCAATTGCTGGCCCCACAGAGGACTACGAAATGACAACAGATTACAAGCTGCCCGAACTGGGCGAGAACATCGTAAAGGCAACCATTGTCGGTGTGCTGGTCGGCGTCGGCGACGAGGTGGCCAAGGGCCAGGGCGTGCTGGAGGTCGAGACCGACAAGGCAGTCATCGAGGTGCCGTCGGAAGTGGCCGGCACAGTCACCGCCGTGCATGTGCGCGAGGGCCAGGAGATCGAGATCGGCCAGCTCTTGCTGACCGTGGATGAAGCGGCGGCAGCAGGAGTTGCACCGGCTGCTCAGCCCGCGGCTGCACCGGCAGTGACTGCTGCACCGGTTGCCAAGCCAGCCGTCGAACCGGCGGCGAAAGAGCCTGCCGCGGCTGCGCCAACTGCGCCCCCGGCCCCCGCGCCGGAAGCACCTGCCGAGCCGCCGCCTGCTTCCGATTCGACGCCCGCTTCCGAGGCAGAACTGGTAGCCGCCGCGCCTTCAGTACGCCGCTTTGCGCGCGAGCTCGGCGTGGAAGTCAGCGACGTCAAAGGCACCGGCCCCTATGGTCGCGTTACCATGGACGACGTCAAGACCCACGTGCGGGTCGCAGCGACTGGTGCAGCGCCGCGTGGCGCCACCCAGCCTGCCGCCGCGCCGGCCGGTGAAACGACCAAGTGGGGACCGGTCCAGCGCGAGAAGATGAGCAACGTGCGCCGGGCGACCGCCGCGCGATGGGCAACTCCTGGTCGACGATCCCCATGGTGACTCAGTTCGACCGGGCCGACATCACCGAGCTCGAGCAACTGCGCAAGCAATACGGTCCGCGCGCCGAGGCAGCCGGCGGCAAGCTGACCCCGACCGCGATCATCCTCAAGGTCATCGGCGCGGCGCTGAAGCGCTTCCCGAAGTTCAATGCCAGCATCGATCTGGAGAGCGAAGAGATCATCTTCAAGCAGTACATCCACGTCGCCGTGGCGGTGGACACCGACCGCGGCCTGCTGGTGCCCGTGATCCGTGACGTCGATCAAAAGAACGTCATTACGCTGTCAGCCGAGCTGAACGCGATCGCACAGAAGGCGAGAGACCGCAAGCTCTCACTGGACGACATGCAGGGCGCGGGCTTCACCATCTCCAACCTGGGTGGCATCGGCGGGACGAACTTCACGCCGCTGGTCAACGGCCCGGAGGTAGCGATCCTGGGTGTGGCGCGAGGCAGCACCGAGCCTGTCTGGATGGATGGCCAGTTCGTGCCGCGGCTGATGATGCCGCTTTCGCTGACCTACGACCATCGCCTGATCGACGGCGCGGACGGCGCGCGCTTCCTGCGCTGGGTGTGCGAGGCGCTGGAGAAGCCGTTTGTGCTGATGCTGGAAGGGTAGCAAGTGGCAGGTCAAGTCAGAGGTCAGAGGTCAGAAGGCAGATGTCAAGAGGCAGATGGCTGACCGCTGACGACACGCAGCCTTCCGATCCGCGGCTTCCGCTTGATCCCCAGTTCTCAGACGGCAGGCGGCAGATAACGAATGGCTGATAGCAGGTTGCATTCTGATCCGCGGCTTCCTTTTGATCCGCGGTTCTCAGGCGGCATGTTTCGAACTAGAATGGAAAGCAAATCATGACTGATTCTACAATTACCACGCAGGTTGTTGTCCTTGGCGGCGGGCCGGGCGGGTATCCTGCTGCATTCAAGGCGGCCGATCTGGGGCTGGATGTGACGCTGGTGGACGTTGAGACGAACCCGGGCGGCGTCTGCCTCTACCGCGGCTGCATCCCAAGCAAGGCGCTGCTGCACGCGGCCAAGGTGCTCAACGAGGCCAGGGAGGCCAAGGAGTTGGGCATCAACTTCGGCGAGCCGACCATCGACCTCGACAAACTGCGCAACTTCAAGGACAAGGTCGTGACGCAGTTGACCGGCGGCGTCGGTCTCCTTTCAAAGCAGCGCAAGGTCCGCTTCGTACAGGGTCGCGGTGAGTTCGTGGATAGCAACACGCTGGTGGTCTCGCAGGACAGCGGCGAGACGCTGCGCGTCACCTACGAATACGCCGTCATTGCTACCGGCTCGCGCCCGACCGTGATCCCGGCCTTCGACATCGGCTCCGAGCGCATCATGGATTCTACGTCGGCGTTGACGCTGCCGGACATCCCCGACAGCCTGCTGGTAGTCGGCGGCGGCTACATCGGACTGGAGCTGGGCACCGTCTACGCCGCGCTGGGCAGCAAGGTGACGGTAGTCGAGATGCTGCCGCGCATCCTGTCCACCGGCGACGCCGACCTGGTGCAGGTGCTGGCACGCCAGCTTGAGACGCGCTTCGAGAAAATCATGGTCAGCACGCAGGTACTGGGCATGGAAGAGGTCTCGAACGGCATCCGCGTCCGCTTCCGCAGCCCGCAGGGCGATCCGTTCGAGCAGGTTTTCGACCGCGTGCTGGTCTCGGTCGGTCGCAAGCCGAACTCGGCGGGGCTGGGGCTGGAGAAAGTCGGCGTGGCGGTGGATAGCAAAGGCTTCGTCACGGTCGATGCGCAGCGGCGCACAAACGTGGCCAACATCTTCGCGGTCGGCGACGTGGCCGGCGAGCCGATGCTGGCGCACAAGGCGACGCGCGAGGGTCACGTTGCCGCCGAAGCCATCGCCGGCAAGCCGACCGTTTTCGACCCCCAGGCGATCCCCGCGGTGGTGTTCACCGATCCCGAGGTCTCCTGGTGCGGCATGACCGAGATGGACGCCGAGGCGCAAAAGCGGCCCGTGCGTGTGGCGCGTTTCCCGTGGGGCGCGTCAGGCCGGGCGACGACGCTGGGCCGCAGCGATGGCATGACCAAGCTGATCATCGACTCGGTGACCGAACGCGTGTTGGGCGTTGGCATCGTCGGCACCAGCGCCGGCGAGCTGATCTCCGAAGGCGTGCTGGCCGTGGAGATGGGCGCAACCGTCGCCGATCTGGAACTGACCATCCACCCGCACCCGACCCTGTCGGAGACGGTGATGGAGTTGGCCGAGTTGGTCTACGGGCAGAGCACGCACGTGTACAAACGGAAGTAACCGCGGGTATTGACATCTGATGCGGCTGCACAAGGTCAGCACGAGTGCGCAAGAAGTTCGACTTTTTTAGAAGAAGTCGAACTTCTTTTTGTTTCTGCGCTGGCACACTTCGCTGCTATGCCTTGTGTTCATTCGGCCAATTTGACGGCTCATCGGGGGCATGATATGATGTGACCAGGTGGTCACGTGACCATCAAGTCACACAACACCAGACCCTCTGATGCCCAAAGATACTTTCTTCAATCTGCCCGACGACAAGCGATCCTTGATCTGCGATGTTGCGGTCGAGGAGTTTGCCGAGTACTCGTTTGACCAGGCCAGCGTCAATCGGATTGTTGCGAAAGCCGGCATCGCCAAGGGCAGCTTCTACCAGTATTTCGACGACAAGCAAGATCTGTACATGTATGTGCTGCAGGTAATCGGCGAGAAGAAGCTAGAGTATATTTCGTCGGTCATGCGAAATCCTGACCAGCATGACATCTTCACACTGCTGCGTGATATCTACCTGTCCGGGATTCGCTTTGCAGCAGATTACCCCGATTATACAGAGATCGGCAGGAAGCTGCTGGAAAACAAGAATTCAGCAATCTACAAGACAGTCGTTGATGAAAACCTGCCTGCCGCCAACGATATCTTCGAAGCGCTGCTTGCGCGGGCCGTTGAAAGAGGCGAGATTAGAGCAGATATCGATGTCAAGATGTTCGCCTACATGATCTCGTCGATGACCGCCGTGGTATCAAGCTATTATGTGGAATATGTTGCAGGAGACTTCGACGAAGGTATGATGGATACCGTCGACAAGTTTCTTGATTTCTTGAAAAACGGCATCGGCAACCAGAATTTCCAGTACCATGCATAGATGGTCTCGCGCCGCAAGGCACCATTGGCAAGCCTGCTTGCCACCGCGGTTCCATTTCAGAGGAGTTCAATCATGAGCATTATCGAAGTCAACAAGCTGACCAAATACTACGGTAAAGCGAAGGGTATCGACGACGTTTCCTTTGCCGTGGATGACGGGGAGATCTTTGGCTTCATCGGTCCCAACGGCGCCGGCAAATCAACTACGATCCGGCTGTTTTTGGCACTGATCTACCCCACATCGGGGGAAGCGAAGATCTTCGGCAAGGACTGCATCAAGTTCGGGCCTGAGATTCGCCAGGACATCGGCTATCTGCCCTCCGAGGTTTTCTACTATGAGGGAATGAAGGTCACCGACCTGCTCAACTATTCGGCCAGTTTTTACAAGAAAGACTGCTCGAAGCGGATTGCTGAGCTGGCCGACATCATGGAACTGGACCTGAAGCGCAAGATCAACGATCTCTCCTACGGCAATAAGAAGAAGGTGGGCATTGTCCAGGGGCTGCTGCACCAGCCAACCCTGATCGTTCTGGATGAACCGACCAGCGGCCTCGACCCGCTGATCCAGCGCAAGTTCTTTGACTTGATTCGGGACGAAAACGCGCGCGGCGCGACTGTCTTCTTCTCATCGCACATTCTTGGCGAGGTACAGAAGATGTGCAACCGGGTTGCGATCATCAAAGATGGCGGCATTGTCAACATCCAGGACATCAAGACGCTGCAAAAGGACAACTACAAGCGCATCGTTGTCGAAGCTGCCGAACTCGACCAAGCGCGCTTCAACGTGGATGGCGTGACCAACTTGCAGCAGGAGAACGGTGCGCTGCGGTTTTACTACAAGGGCGATATCAACAAGCTAATGCGTCTCATCAGCGGGAGCGAAGTCTCCGACGTGACGATCGAAGAACCCACCCTTGAAGAGATTTTCATGCACTACTACGAATAGGCAAGGACTATGAACATCTACAAGCACGAATTCAAGATGAGTATCAAGTCCGTCGTCATCTGGTCGATAGCGGTGGCGTTGCTGGTTTTCGTCTTCATGTCCATGTTCAGCGCCATCGCTCCACAAGCTGCGCTCCTCAACGAGGCGATGTCACAGTTCCCGCCTGAGCTGCTGATGGCCTTTGGCATGACCGGAATGGACTTCGCTACAGTGTTGGGCTTCTACGGGTTGGCCTTCATCTTCATTCAGATCTGTATCGCGCTGCAAGCTGCCAACTACGGTTTTTCTCTGGTCTCGGTAGAAGAAACCGACATGACGGCCGACTTCCTGCTGGCAAAGCCGATCAGCCGCCCTCGAATTCTGACAAACAAGCTGCTGTCCGCCTTGACCGGCCTCACGATTACCAATCTCGTAGTGTGGATTACCAGCCTGGTTTTTGTGAATATCTACGCCGGCGGGCGGCCGTTCAACACCAATATCCTGGTGCTGTTGCTGTTGAGCATCGCGGTGTTCCAGTTGGTTTTCCTGACAGTCGGCATGCTGATTTCCTTGCTAGTGAAGCGGGTGCGCAACGTCACCGCATTCTCGATGGGGCTGGTCTTCGGGATGTATGTGCTGAGCGCGTTTGGCAGCATGCTGGGCGATGACAAGCTGGACATCATCACCCCGTTCAAACATTTCGACCCGAACTACATCATTAGCCACGCATCGTATAACCTGCCGCTGGTGCTGATCAGCCTGGTCTTTATCGTAGTCTCAGTGGCCGGCAGCTATCGGCTGTATGCGAGACGCAACATCCAGACGGCGATGTAAGGAGATACAATGAATATTTTCTTTCGGGAACTGAGGGCCAACTTCAAATCCCTGATCATCTGGTGTGTGATCGTCCTGCTGTTCGTAGCCGTCGGGTTTTCCAAGTTCTCCGCCTACGAGGGCAATCCCGAGTTGCTTGCCGTGCTGGATGGCGTGCCACCTGCGGTGCTGGCAGCGTTCAATCTCAGCGCCTTCAACCTGACCACTATCACCGGCTTCTATGGCGTGATGTTTTCATACTTCGCCCTGATCCTCTCGATCGCGGCGGTCATGTGGGGCAGCGACATCATCACCAAGGAAGAGCGCGACAAGACGGTCGAATTCGCGCTAACGCTGCCGGTGCGCCGATCGCAAGTGATCACCGGCAAGCTGTTCGCGGCGCTGACGAATTGCATTGTCCTGCTGCTGGTAACCGCCGCGGCTGTATTGCTCAACGCGCTGCAATACCAACGCGACAACGAGTTCTATCGCTTTGTGGCAATTTCGATGTTGGCGCTTTTCCTGCTTCAGATGATCTTCCTGGCGATCGGGATCTTCCTGGGCTGCGCCATGAAGAGCTACAAACGGGCCAGTTCGGTGGCCCTGGCGATTCTGCTGGGGACCTATTTCATCTCTATCGTCGCCGGGCTGAACAAGAACCTGAACTTTCTGAAGTACGTCTCACCGTTCAAGTATTTCGACGCCGCCGGGCTGCTGCATAGCTCGAGCATCGGCGGCGTCTATCTGGTGCTGACGGTCGTAATCGTCGCCGCCTGTCTGGTCGGAGCATATTTGACCTACTCACGGCGGGACCTATACATTTAGAGCCCATCCGATTTATCCGGCGGCTACTGACACCTGCACAATGACATGCGGGTGTCATTGACAGATTACCCATCTGCCTCACAAACTGAGCGTCCCGTCCCAACTTTGCGTGAAATGCTGGTGGGCTATGCTCTATACAATGCTTGGGAGAAACAGGAACAAGCGCAGACGTTGCCCCAGACGAGTGTGGAAGACAGCCTGCGCCGGTACTTCGAACTGTGCGCGATGGCCACAGCTTTGGCCGGCGACGAGGACGAGGTCTTCTTCGAGCAAAACGAACGTCATTGGACATTCCTCCATCAGCGTCTCGAACGACTCCAGAGGGTACTTGCAAATGGAAAAGCCTCTCAAGGCGCTGGATGAAATCCAGCAGTTCCTGATCACGTCGTGCGCTGAGCCAGTTTGCACTAGCGCTTGAGCGTCCCCAACCGGTCAATCGATATCAAGAGCTTCTGCATTCAAAGAACCTCGCCTAGTCGCCAGTTGCTCCCTCACGCCTATCGTGTATAATGCGAACCGCCCGGTCACTTCCGGGCGGTTTTTCATCAGCGGGTACGAACCCCGCCCTGGCCAACAACTCAGAGTTGCCAACTTTTCGGACTGGGAACCGTCCCGGAAGGAAAAGTTGGCAACTCTATGAGCCGCCAGCCAGGCACAACGAGCAGGAGACACCCATGAACAGCCACATGACGCCCGCCGAGATCAGCGGGTTTCTTGAACGCACGCTGCTACGCGTGCAGAAGCCGGCCCGCTACACCGGCGGCGAGTGGAACGCCGTCAGCAAAGAGTGGGACGCCACACCGCACCGCGTCGCGCTGGCCTTTCCCGATATCTACGACCTGGGGATGAGCAACCTGGGGCTAGCCATCCTCTACGACCTGATCAACAAGCGGCCCGACATGCTGGCCGAGCGGGTCTACGCGCCCTGGACCGACTTCGAAGCTGAGCTGCGCAGCGCGGGAGTTCCCCTCTACAGCCTGGAGAGCCGCCACGCGCTGGCCGACTTCGACGTCATCGGCTTCAGCCTGCCCTACGAACAGCTCTACACCAACGTGCTTAACATTTTGGATCTGGCCGGCTTGCCGCTGCGCGCCGCCGACCGCACGACGGAGCACCCTTTGGTCATCGCCGGCGGCAGCGGCTGCTACAACCCGGAGCCTATGTCAGCCTTCTTCGACGCGATGGTCATCGGCGAGGGAGAAGAGGTAATCTTCGAGGTGGTGGCGGCGTATGCGGCGTGGCGGAGGGAGATGGAGGTAAAGGAAGGAAACGAGGGAAGCAACGGAAACGGAGGATCAAGTTTCACGCCTCACGCTTCACGGGTTGGCCTCTGGCAGCGGCTGGCGCAAGTCCGCGGCGTCTACGTGCCGCATCTTTACGCGGTCAGCTACCACGGTGACGGGACGGTCGCGCAGGTCGAGCCCATCGACGAGGCCGCACCGCCGTCGGTTGTCAAGCGCATCCTGCCTACCATGCCCGAACCGACGACCAATTTCATCGTGCCTTTCGTGGACACGGTCCACAACCGCGCCGCTATCGAGATCCAGCGCGGCTGCACGCGCGGCTGCCGCTTCTGCCAGGCCGGCATGATCTTCCGCCCGGTGCGCGAGCGGCCGGTACAAGAGGTGCTCGACGCAGTGGACAAGATCATCGCGTCCACCGGCTTCGAGGAAATCGGCCTGCTCAGCCTCAGCAGCAGCGACTACAGCGGCGTTGCGGAGTTGGTCGAGGCCATCATGACCAAGCACGGCGACAAGAAGCTGAGCGTCGGGCTGCCCAGCCTGCGCATCGAAAGCTTCTCCGTGGACCTGATGGAGCAACTGGCGCGTGGCCGGCGGCGCAGCGGCTTCACCTTTGCGCCCGAAGCGGCCACCGACCGCCTGCGCGACGTGATCAACAAGCCGATCTCCACCGAGGACCTGCTCAAGACGGCCGATGAGGTCTTCAGCCGCGGCTGGACCACCATCAAGGTCTATTTCATGATCGGCCACCCGACGCAGACCATGGAGGACGTCGACGCCATCGCCGATCTGGCGCAGCAGGTGCTGGCCATCGGGCGGCGGCACATCGGCGGCAAGGCCAAGGTGCGCGTCGGCGTCAGCACGCTGGTGCCGAAGCCGCACACCCCCTTCCAATGGGTGCCTGTCGAGGACGAGGCGACGCTCAACGCGCAGATCAGGCACCTGCAAGCCAGGCTGCGCGGCCGCGGTCTTGAGTTCAGCTGGAACGACCCGCAGGACACGCTGATCGAGGCGTTCCTCAGCCGTGGCGATCGTCGGTTGAGCGATGTGGTGGAGCGCGCCTGGCAACTGGGCGCAAAGTTCGACGGCTGGCAGGACATCCGCAGCTACGACGCGTGGATGCAGGCATTTGCTGAGCAGGGACTAGACCCCGAGTGGTACGCCCGCCGCGAGCGCAAGATCGACGAAGTATTGCCGTGGGAACACATCAACGCCGGCGTCAGCAAGGAATTCCTGACTCTGGACTACATGAACTCCCTGAAGGGCGCGGTGGTGGACGACTGCCGCGAGCACTGCTTCTCCTGCGGCATTCTGGGCCTGTTCAAACACGACCGGCGCAACGTGCCCGACGACGCCTGGGGTTGCCCGGCGCTGGGCCGCGACAAGCAGCGCCAGCCGGTGGACATCATCCCTGTTCCGCTTTATGTAAACCCTGACATGGCGCCGGAGCTGGCCGAGCAGTACGGACCGCGCGTGCCCCAGCGCGCCGGGCTGCACGAGCCAGTGCGAAGCTGAACTTTAGCAGGAAGCGCGAAGTCCAGAGAATTCAGCCACGAATTCAACGAATTTCACGAAAACGATCCGGATGAATTCGTAAAATTCGAGCAATTCGTGGCAGAAAAGAGCAACCATGCGACACATGACCAACGAAGAAGCCTTTGCCTTCCTGCTGGCTGAGCCGCGCACCGCGCAAGTCGCCACGGTGCGCGCCGATGGCCGGCCGCACGTGTCGTCGGTCTGGATCGACCTGGATGGCGACACGGTGGTCTTCACCACTTGGCACACCAGCGTCAAGACGCAGAACATCCGCCGCGACCCGCGCATCAGCTTGATCGTCGATGACAGCCGTCCGCCCTTCGCGTACGTGATCCTGGAAGGTGTCGCCGAGCTGATCGAAGCACCTGATCCCGATGAGCTGCGCATGTGGGCGACGCGTTCGGCGCGCCGCTACATGGGCGACGACCTGGCCGAGTCCTATGGCAAGCGCAACGGCGTGCCCGGCGAGTTGCTCGTCCGCCTGCGACCAGATAAAATCATCGCACACGCCG
The DNA here is from genome assembly GCA_963707275.1 of uncultured Chloroflexia bacterium. Classification (GTDB taxonomy): domain Bacteria; phylum Chloroflexota; class Anaerolineae; order JAAEKA01; family JAAEKA01; genus JACKBK01. The sequence continues at coordinate 474,828 of CAVPPH010000004.1, read as the reverse complement.
CGATTGCGGACTGAAGATCAGTGACCAGTAAGCAGTAAACAGTGAACACTGACCGGAGCGCGTACTGTCTACTGTTTACGGTTTACTGATCACCGATCACTTCCCCCAGGAGGAACCATGCGTCTCATCTACTTCCTGCTCATCTTCTTGCCTGTTGCAGTGGTCGCTGAACTGCTGCACTGGCCGCCGCTGGTGATCTTTGCAGCGTCTGCGCTGGCTGTCGTGCCGCTGGCCGGCCTGCTGGGCGAGGCGACCGAGGTGCTGGCCGACAAAATCGGGCCACGCTTCGGCGGGTTGCTCAACGCCACGCTGGGCAACGCGGCCGAGCTGATCATCACCATCATCGCCATCCGCGCCGGCCAGTTGACGCTGGTCAAGGCGTCGCTGATCGGTTCGGTGATCGGCAACATCCTGCTGGTGCTGGGCGCGAGCATCCTGCTGGGCGGCCTCAAGAACGGAGTCCAGCGTTTCAGCCGCGAGAATGCCGGCATGGATGCGACGATGCTAATTCTGGCGGTGATCGCCATCAGCGTGCCGTCGATCTTCAATGTCGCCATCGAGCCCAACAAGCTGCGGTAGAGGAGCTGAGCCTGGCGACCGCGGCGGTGATGCTGGTCATCTACGGCCTGGCGATCCTCTACCAGTTCAAGTCGCAGACGCCCGAGGAGGAGCTGGCGCCGAGCATCAAAACCAGCCACACGGCCCACCGGTGGAACCCCAGGATCGCGCTGGGCATTCTGCTGGCATCGGTGGTTGGCATCGCCATCATGAGCGAATTCCTGGTGGGATCGGTGGAACCAGTCACCGAGGCGCTGGGGATGAGTGCGTTCTTTGTCGGCATCATCATCATCCCGTTGATCGGCAACGTCGCCGAACACATGGTTGCCGTGCAGGTTGCTCGCAAGAATCAGATGGACCTCAGCCTGAGCATCGCCACCGGTTCCAGCCTCCAGATCGCTCTCTTCGTTGCGCCGATCCTGGTCTTTGTCTCATTGCTGATGGGCAACCCACTGACGCTGGAGTTCAACAACTTCGAGTTGATCGCATTGGCGTCGGCAGCAGTCATTGCGGCCTTCATCTCGGTCGATGGCCGCTCCAACTGGCTGGAAGGCGCCATGCTGTTGGCCGTCTACGCTATCCTGGCGCTGGCCTTCTTCTTCCTGCCGGCGGTCCTCTGATGTCAGTGAACAACATGCCTGAAGCAGCCGTCCAGGCCCAGCGACTGCGGGTCACCTACAGTCACCAGGGAGCGTTGCGCTACGTCGGCCATCTGGACGTGGTGCGCACCTGGGAGCGGGCGCTGCGTCGCGCAGAAGTGCCGTTAGCCTACTCGGAAGGCTTCAATCCGCAGGCCAAGCTGCAATTTGCATCCGGCTTGCCGCTGGGAACCACCGGCCGCGCCGAAATCATGGACGTGCTGCTGACCGAGGTGACCGACCCGGCCGCGTTTGCGGGCCAGGTTACACCGCATCTGCCGGCCGGGCTGGCTATCGTCGCCGTCGCGGAAGCGCCTGTCAAGACGAAGGCACTACAGGGTCTGCTGCGCTCGTCCGACTGGCAGGCAGACGTCCAGACCGACCTCAGCGCGGAGGAGCTGGAGGAAAAAGTAAGGACTTTCATGGCCAGCGCGTCTGATTGAGGCAACGCGACGACGCAAGAGATCGCAGCAACTCCTATGACCTGCGTCCCCTTGTGCTGGAGATGCAGTACGCAGGTGAGACGGAGCCAGGCTGGCAGCGTCTTCTGCTGACCCTGCGCAGCGAGCCCAGCGCCACCGGCCGCGTCGATGCAGTTCTGGAAGCGCTGGAGCTAGGCGAGGTTGTATCGCGCATCGAGCGTCAACGACTTGTCTTTGCAGACAGCGAAACGACCTGACACCTGCCCTGTATTTTGACAGGAACGCATTCACAGGTATAATTTCTGAGTTAGCTGCCAGGCCTGCCAAATGGCCTGGTCTTTTATGCCCCGTTAAGCACGGTTTTTGCCGGCTTTTTGAAACGCAGAAAACACCTGACGGCATCGCAAGCAAGCGTCGGACTGCCGAACGCGATGGCGGCGGGAAGGAGAAAACAGATGTACGCAGTGATTCGCACCGGCGGCAAGCAGTACCGTGTTGCGCCCGGTGAGTGGCTGGAAGTTGAGAAGTTGGCCGGCGAGGTCGGCGACCAGCTCACGCTGGAGGATGTGCTGTTGGTTCACGACGGCGAGCAAGCAGTCGTCGGCCAGCCCGTTGTGGCGGGCGCCAAGGTTCTGGCTACCGTTACGTCACAGCACAAAGGCCGCAAGGTTATCGTCTTCAAGTACCGCCCGAAGCAGCGCTATCGCCGCAAGCGCGGTCATCGACAGCAGCTTACCCGGCTCCACATCGACGCCATCGAATTGTAGAGATAGGAGAGAGAAAATGGCTCACAAAAAAGGCGGCGGCAGCAGCAAGAACGGGCGCGATAGCCAGAGCAAACGTCTGGGCGTGAAGCGCTTCGACGGCCAGTATGTCACGGCCGGGTCGATTCTGATTCGCCAGCGCGGCACCAAGATCCTTCCCGGCACCAACACCGGCCTGGGTCGTGACCACACCGTTTTCGCCACCATCGACGGCTTCGTGAAATACGAATTCGTCCGGCGCGACAAGAAGCAGGTCAGTGTCTACGCTGAGCAGCCCAGCAGCTAAGCGAATACGAGGCAAAACCATGAGAGAAGGAATTCACCCGACTTATTATCCGAACGCACAGGTCATCTGCGCGTGCGGTAACACCTGGACCACAGGCTCCACACACGAGGTCATCCGCACCGACGTGTGCTCCAACTGCCACCCGTTCTTCACGGGCGAGCAGCGCATCGTGGACACCGCCGGCCAGGTCGATCGCTTCATGCGCCGCCTGCAGCAGGCTGAGCAGCGCGCCGCGCAGCAGCGAGTCCAGCAAAAGGCCGAAGAGGCCGGCCGCAAGGCAGCCGCTCAGGCGCGTGCCCGCGGCGAGCGCCCTGAAAAGGTCAAAGCCATCGCCGAGTTGGCAGCCGGCAACGTGCTGGCCGAACTGGAACTCGACGACGCCAGCATCTCGACCAACGACGAAGGCGATCTGGTCGTCACCGCCGAGCACTTCGACGAAGTCGTGACCGAAATCGATGGTGAGATCGTCGTGGCCGAGATCGACGAGACCGTAACCGAGATCATCGGCGACGACTCGGCGACTATCATCGACGAGACCGTGATCGCGATCACTGATGGCGATGTGACCGAGATCATCGATGAAACAGTGACCACCATCACTGTCGAGGGTGTGACCGAAACCATCGACGAGACCGTGACGACAGTTACTGCCGACGGTGTGACCGAGGTTATCGACGAAACCGTGACCACTATTACCGATGGCGACGTGACCGAAACCATCGATGAAACCGTGGTTGCGATCACCGATGGCGATGTAACCGAAGTTATCGACGAAACCGTGACCGCGATCACCGACGGCGATGTGACCGAAGCCATCGACGAGACCGTGACCGCGATCTCCGACGGCGAGACCACCGTCGTCGTGGACGAGATCGCCGGCGAAATCATCGAAGACGACGCGGAATAAACGACCCGAGGCGCGCCAAGTGATCGACGCGCTATCGATAGTCTGAATGTTCAAGGGGCAGAACTCGTTTCTGCCCCTTTTTCATGCCCGGAGGAGGGACCATGCCCCACTTTCAGCCTCGCGGCGGTTGGATTGAAATCATCTGCGGCAGCATGTTCTGCGGCAAGACAGAGGAGTTGCTGCGGCGCATTCGCCGAGCCTCCATCGCGCGCCAGCAGATTCAAGTCTTCAAGCCGGCGATCGACTTCCGCTACGGCGTCACCCGCGTAGCGTCTCACAACGGACTGGGCTGGGAAAGCGAAGCCGTGAGCGGCTCAGCGGAGATACTTGAACGGCTGCGGCCAGAGACCACCGTGGTCGCCGTGGACGAGGTGCAGTTCTTCGACGCCGGAATCACAGCCGTCTGCACCACGCTGGCGAACCGCGGCCTGCGCGTCATCGCTGCCGGACTGGACCAGGACTTTCGTGGCGAGCCTTTCGGCCCCATGCCGGCCCTCATCGCGCAGGCCGAGCTGGTGGACAAGCTGCACGCGATCTGCGTCGTCTGTGGCGCGCCGGCCAGCCGCACGCAGCGACTGATCGACGGCCAGCCGGCCCGCTACGAGGAGCCGATCATCGTTATCGGCGCGGCCGAGCAATACGAAGCGCGCTGCCGCGACTGCCACAAGGTGCCCCGCTAGTACACGCGGGTGCGAGTGGCCACGCAGGGGTCGGCGCGACCCTATTCCTGGGCTGCCGGCAGGTAGGAACGCCCGTCGTCTGCGTCCGCCACGATCAGTTGCCCCAGCACGCCGGCCAGATCGTCGGGCAGCGGCGCCTCGACCACGATGCGCTCATCAGTTGTCGGCTGTGTAAAGGCCAGCCGCCGGGCGTGCAGAAACTGGCGCGGACTGGCGATCAGTTGCTTGCTGCGCCCGTAGACACGGTCCCCCACCACCGGGTGTTTGATGAAGGCCATGTGGACACGGATCTGATGCGTCCGGCCCGTCAGCAGGTCGATCTCCAGCAGCGTGAAATGGTCGCCGCGCTGGCTGACACCGGAGCGGTAGGATTCCAAGACGCGGAAAGCAGTCGCCGAGCGCCGCCCACCGCGCTGTTCCGATATCACCGCCATTCGTTTGCGATGGCCGGGATCGCGGGCAATAGGCGCCTCGACGCGACCAGCGCGCGCCTCGACCTCTCCTTCGACCAGTGCGAGGTAGGTCTTGTCCACCTGGCGCCGCTTGAACTGTCCCTGAAGATGACGAAACGCCAGCGCGGTCCTGGCGACGACCAGCACGCCAGACGTGTCTCGGTCCAGCCGATGGACGATGCCGGCCCGCTCTGGTCCGCCCACCTCGGCCTGCTGCGGGTAGCGCGCTCAGCAGAGCATTGACCAGGGTGCCGCTCATCTGGCCGGGCGCGGGATGGGTCACCATGCCGGCCGGTTTGTTGACTACCAGCAGATCGCCGTCCTCGTAGAGAACCTCCAGCGGGATATCCTCGGCCACGATGGTCACTTCGACTTTGGCAGGACGAAGCAGCGTCACGCTGTCGCCGGGAACCAGCTTCAGGCTGGCCTTGGCCGGCTTGCCGCCGACCGTCACCCGCTCCTCCTTGATCCAGCGCTGTACCTCGGCGCGCGAGGCGTCCTGCAACTGGTCGGCCAAAAAGCGATCCAGCCGCTCCCCGCCCTCGTCCATCGTAAACACCAACAATTGGTTTTGGTCTGACATATCGCTCATTTCACAGCCATAAACAAAGCCAGGACAACGCCTGGCTCTGGAATGGGTTTATCTGGCAGCGCAGGCCGTCTCTGTTCAGGCCCGCTGTTCACCGCTGTCCGTGTCAACGGCGGCCTCGGTGGATGATTCGTTGGACATCCGCAACATCGTCCAGCCCAGCAGGATGACACCGATCACGATCGATGCGTCGGCGATGTTGAAGGCGGGCCAGAAGTGGAAGTAGATGAAGTCGGTGACGTGCCCCTGGCGCACCCGGTCGATCATGTTGCCCAGCGCACCGCCAAGCTGTAGACCTAGCGCAAACTGCACCAGGAACTGATCGTGCGGCAGATAGCGGCTATAGACCACGATCGACGCGATGACGACGACACCAATCACCACGAACAGGATGCTCTGGTCTTGCAACAGACCGAAGGCAGCCCCGGTGTTGGTGAAGTGGGTGAGCGTGAAAACCTTGGCGAGCGCGGGAAACGGCGTCAGCGACTCGTAGATCGCCAGATTCCGCTCGACCCAGGCCTTGCTCAACTGGTCGAGGAAGACAACGCCGATGGCTGTGCCCGCAATGACGAGCCAGCCCGGCAGAGAGATTTTCCGCATATCAGCGTCGGTGGCCGTTTCCTCTCATGCTATCCTCGACGACTTGCTGGCAAGCGATGCACAGCCGCGCGTAGGGCAGCGCCTTGAGCCGCGCATAGTCGATCTCATTGCCGCAACGGTCGCAGGCGCCGAAGGTACCTTTGTCGAGGCGTGCCAACGCTGCATCGACCTCAGCCAGCAGCGCCTCGTCGTTGCGATGCAGGGCCAGCCCGGCGGCCTGATCGAAGGCTTCGGTGCCATCATCGGCCATGTGGTTGCCCAATCCGGGCTTTTTGTTGCGCGCGACGATCTCGTAGTGGCTGATGGTTTCCAGCAGTTCGGCCCGTTCGGCCTCAAGCTGGCGGCGAAATCGTTCATCGTTACTGGTCATAGTTTCACCTGGCATGGGCGCACAGATTTGCCGCTCCGCGAACAAACGGGGTGGTTCGGCGGTTTGGCAGCGCAGACAAACTGATAAGATAATTGCAGGTGCGCGCAGGTGGTTGCCAATGAATGCCTGTTTCAAGCCATTGTAACAGAAAACCTCAGATGTGCAAGCGCTGTACGGTTTTCATGGGCCGATCAGCGGTCAGTCGTCGGGCTGGCAATGGAGAAAACTCTCCGCACCTTTCGGGTCAGACCCGAAAGGTGCGGCTATTTTCCGCCTAGCCAGCCCGCGTGATTCCCAGCGCGACGGTTGCCTCATCGATCTCAGCCGTCTCGCCATAGGCAGCGTGGTGCGGCGCGGCGTGCTCCAGAGACAGACTCAACGTCTCCTGCTGAATGTAGCCCGCCTGAGAGACGATAGACGCGGCCAGTTCCTCGTCGCCGGTCAGCCAGGTGGTGTGGATGCGGTCGCTGAGCTCGAAGCCGGCGTCCTTGCGCATCTGCTGGAGCTTGCGCACCACCTCGCGCGCCAGCCCCTCCTGCCGCAGCGCCGGCGTTATGTTGGTGTCCAGCGCCACCACGATGCCGCGCTGCGGGTCGTTGGTGACCTGGAAGCCGGGCAGCGGCTCGGCCTGCACCAGCACGTCCTCGGCGGCCAGCGCCACGTCCTGCCCGTTGACGACCACGGAGACCGGCTGGCCGGCGGCCACGGCTGCCGCCACCGCGTACGGATCGGCCGCGCTCAACGCCTGACGCACCGCGGGGAATTCCTTGCCAAAGCGCGGTCCCAGCGTCTTGTTGACTGGCAGGATACGATAGGTGACCAGTTCCGCCTCGCCCTCGGCCAGCTCGACCGCCTTGACGTTCAGCTCGTCGGCGATCAGCTCGGCGAAGCGGGCGAGGCTGTCAGCCTTGCCGGCAGCCACCACCTTAATACCGGCGAGCGGCTGGCGCACCTTGATGTTGGCCGCCACCCGGTCGGCATGGCCGAGACTGACCACCGCGCGCGCCAGGTCCATGTCGGCCAGCAGGCGGGCATCCACCAGCGCCGGGTCGGCCTGCGGCCAGCCGGTGTGGTGGACGCTTTCGGGCGCATCCGCGTCAGCGCTGCGCACCAGGTTCTGGTAGATCGCCTCGGCCAGGAAGGGCTGCATGGGCGCCAGCAGACGGGCGAAGGTAACCAGCACGCGATAGAGCGTGTCCAGCGCCGCCGCGTCGCCATCCCAGAAGCGCCGCCGGCTGCGGCGCACGTACCAGTTGCTCAGATCGTCCAGAAACGCTTCGCAGGCCATGCGTCGCCGCCTCCGAGTCGAAGTTTTCCAGTCGGTCGGTCACCACGCCGATCAGCTCATGCAGGCGAGCGATCGATCCAGCGATCCATCAGCGCGTCGGAGTTTGGAGAGGGGGAGAGAGGGAGAACGGGTGAACTGTCACCATCCGCCATGCTTCCCACTCCCCAGTCGCCAGTCCCTACACGCCACACGCCACGCCCCACGCCCCACTCCGGCGCAAGATTGGCATAGGTCACGAAGAAGCTGTAGACGTTCCACAGCGGGATGTGGAAGCGGCGGCGGGTCTCGTCGGCCGCGGTGGTAGCCGAAGAGCAGGTTTTGCTCCGGCTTGTGGTTCAGGTACATCCAGCGCATCACGTCGACGCCCATCTTGTCGGCGGCTTCGTTGAACTCGATGCGCGTTGCCCCAGCTCTTGTGCATCGGCCGGCCATCTTCGCCCAGCAGCGTGGCGTAGCTGAAGTTGTTGCGGAAGGGCGCCTGGCGCGTCAGCACGGTGCCCATGGCCAGCACGCTGTAGAACCAGTTGCGGAACTGGCCGGGGAAGCTCTCGGTGATCAGGTCGGCAGGGTACCACTTGCGCCCAGTATTCGGGATCGCTGCGGTAGCCGGTGGTGCTGAAGGGCACGATGCCGGCGTCCAGCCAGGGATTGCCGACGTCGGCGATGCGGCTGGCTGTGCCGCCGCACTCGGTGCAGGCGATCTTGACCGCGTCGACGTAGGGGCGGTGGGGCGAGTGGCCCTCGAACTGCTCCCAGCCCTCGGTGGCCAGTTCCTTCAGCTCGTGCTCCGAGCCGACGACGTGGAAATGGCCGCACTCCTCATCGTCGCAGACCCAGATCGGCAGCGCCAGACCGTAGTAGCGCTTCTTGCTGATCATCCAGTCGTGCATGTTGCGCAGCCAGTCCAGCTCGCGCTCGTAGCCGAAGCCGGGAATCCAGCGGATGTCGTCCACCACCTCCATGATCTGGTAGCGCAGGCTGCGCTCCACTTCTTCCGGCGTCACCTCGCTGCGCGGCTTGTCGTAGAGCGGCCCCATGCTGATGAACCACTCGTCCACCAGACGGAAGATCAGCTCGGTGCCGCAGCGCCAGCAGACCGGGTAGCGATGGGTGTAGTCCTCCAGCCGGTAGACCAGCCCCTTGCCGCTCAGGTCGTCGAAGATGCGCTGGGTGCACCTCGTGGACGCCGTTGCCGCTGAGCCAGTCGAAGCCGGCCTTGTAGACGCCGTCGCCATCCAGCGGGCCGATGACCGGCAGGTCGAACTCCTTGCTGAGCGCGAAGTCCTCTGCGCCGCAGCCGGGGGCGATGTGGACAATGCCGGTGCCCTCCGTCGTCGCCGACCTCGTTCCAGGCGATGACGCGATGGGTGTAGTCCTTCTCGGCGAAGGCTTCCTGCACGGCCGGCAGCTCGTCGAAGGGGCCGCTGTAGGCCCAGCCCAGCAGATCGCTGCCTTTCAGCTCGCCCAGCACCTCGACCTTGCCCGGCATGCGCTGGCGCGCTTGCGAGCGTAGTGCCTTGGTCCGCTCCAGGCTCCGCCCTCCGAGATGCTTCGCGATCTTCCTGGCGCACCTTGACGTAGGTCAGCTCCGGCCCGACGGCCGCGGCCACGTTGCTGGTCAGGGTCCAGGGCGTCGTCGTCCAGACCAGCAGCGCCTCGGGCAGGCCGGTCTCCGCGTCGACGCGCGGCGCGCCGTCGTGCATCCACCAGCGGGAAGCGGGCGTAGATGCTGGTGTGGGTCAGCTCCTGGTAGCCGTCGGTGACGATCTCGTGCTGGCTGATGCCGGTGCCGCAGCGATAGCACCAGGGCATGACGTCGGTGCCCTCGTAGAGCCAGCCCTTCTCCCAGCACTTCTTGAGGAAGCCCCAGATCTGGTAGTTGTTCTCGTTGGAGAAGGTGAAGTAGGAGCCGCCCAGCTCCGGCAGTGCCCAGGCGGCCGACGATCTGCTCGGCGGTGTCGGTGACCGGGCCGTGGGGGCCGTCCACGGTGATGACCTGGTTCGGGTCCTCGGCCAGCCGGTCGCGCAGCGAGCGCAGTTGCTCCGGGTCGTTCCAGTCCATCCAGTAGCCCAGGCGGATCGATTGCTCGGTCTGCATGGCGGCGAAGTTGAGCACCCGCTGTTTGCACTCGTTGACGAACTCGGCCAGCCCCATGCGCTCGATGTCGCGCTTGGAGGTGAAGCCCTTTTCCTTTTCCACCAGCACCTCGACCCAGAGGCCCTGGCAGTCGAAGCCGTTCTGGTAGCGCTGGTCGTAGCCTTGCATGGCCTTGAAGCGCTGAAAGACGTCCTTGTAGGTGCGTCCCCAGCCGTGGTGCACAGCCATCGGGCCGTTGGCGGTGATGGGGCCGTCGATGAAGGACCAGCGCTTGTTGCCGCGGTTCTGTGCCCACAGGGTGCGAAACGCGTCGGTCTCGCGCCACAGGTCGAGCATCGTATGCTCCTGGGCGACGAAGTCTGGTTTGGTTGATACTGGTTTGAACATGATTGCCTCGCGAAAACAAAAATACTCTCGCCTCAGATCGAGGACGAGAGCTTGCGCTGCCGCGGTACCACCTCGGTTGGCGGCGGCCCGTCAAACGACAGACGCCACCCACTCGGTTGGGATGCCATCACATCCCCGTGGCTGGTAACGGGCCACGAGCCCGGCGCTGCTTACTTAGTGCGGTAGTGCGGTAGTACGGTAGACGGTAGTCGGTAGTGCGGTGAAAAGTCACACCATCCAACTAACAAACTATCGAACTAACAAACTATCAAACAAAAAACTGTTCAGCCCGCTGCTCCGGAGGGATTTTCGACGGGGCTGTCCTGCCTGGCTTGCACCGTCCCAGGCTCGCTGCGAGGCCACCGGCCCGCCTACTCGTCTCCATCATCGCGAATGGTTTCGATTGTGGCGGGGAATGTACCACAGGTGCGACGCGTTGTCAACAAGAGTTGCGCGACAGAGTTGCCAACTGTCGGAAAAGTTAGCAACTCTGTCAAGTCCGCGAGCACCGGCACGTCACCCAATCCTTCCGCCATTCGTGCATTCGTGTCCCATTCGAGGACGGTCCTCCTCCCCCAACGGCGCCGGGACGCGACTCCGCGTGTTACAGTTGGCGATGGTCCGACCATCGCGCTATAATGCTCTCCTTTGTCAGCACACCCATTGCCATAACCACAGTTCTGGAGGCATACCATGCGAGTTCGTTTGTCGATCCTGACGTTTGTTCTGTTCCTGACGCTTGCACATAGCACGGGCCTGGCTCAGGCCGCGCCTTTCTCTGCGCCCGATCACCCACTTACCACACTCTACGTCAATGCCGCTACCGGCAACGACGGCTTCAACTGCCTGACGCCGGCCACGGCCTGCAAAACGCTGGCGGGCGCCGTCAGTAAGGCTGTCAACGGCGACACCATCAGCATGGCAGCCGGCGTCTATCCCACCAACGACACAGCGATCGACAAACCGCTGACCGTGGTCGGCGCCGGGCAGGCCAGCACGTTTCTGGACGGCGGCTCCACCAGCCGGGTTCTCAACGTGACCGCTACCGTGACCATCTCCAATCTGACCATCCGCAACGGCCGCATCACCGATACGTCGGGCAACCTGTTCAACATGAGCGGCGGCGGCATCCTCAGCAACGGCTCGCTGACCCTGCACAACACAACGCTTTCCAACAACAGCGTGACCGGCAGCGGCGGCGCGATCTTTCATCTCGGCAATCTGACGGTCGAAGACAGCCGGATCAGCGGCAACAGCGCCGACGGCAACGGCGGCGCGATCTACAGCTACTCCAGCGGGACGCTGGCCGTCAGCCGCACGCTGATCGATAGCAACCAGGCCGACAACTCCGGCGGCGCAATCGATGTCAGCCGCCCCACGACGCTCACCGATGTGACGCTGCGCGGCAACAGCGCCGGTACCTTCGGCGGCGCGCTGAACGTCTTCCAGACCGTGCAAATGGAGCGCGTCACCCTGGAGGACAACAGCGCCGACACCGGTGCGGCGATCTTCGCCCAGTTCGGCTCTATCAACCTGACCAATTCGACGGTCAGCGGCAACACGGCCGGCAACAACTACGGCGGCATCGCGGCCTTCGGCGCGGTCACGGTCGACGTGCGCAACAGCACCATCGCCTACAACCTGCGCACCAACTCGGCCGGCGTCGGCTACAACGGGCTGGTCAGCAGCGGCGCAACCGTCACCATCGTCAGCAGCATCTTCGCCCAAAACGGCGACCGCAACTGTAGCGGCACCAATGCGAACTGGACGTCGCAGGGCTACAACCTGTCCAGCGATACGACCTGTGGATTTACCCAGGCCAGCGACCTTCAGCCCATCGATCCCCTGCTGGCGCCGCTGGCGGACAACGGCGGCCACACACCCACCCACGCCCTCTGGCCCGGCAGCCCCGCCATCGATTCGGGCAGCAACGGCCAGTGTCCGGCCACGGACCAGCGCCTGGTCACTCGTCCCTTCGACGGCGACGGCAACGGCGTAGCCATCTGCGACCGCGGCGCGTTGGAGGCGCGCGGCCAGATCGTGATCTCCGACAAAACAGTCACCGAGGGCAACTCCGGCACGACCAACGCGGTGTTCAACGTGACGTTGTCACCGCCCGCCAGCGGCCCGTTGTCGCTGAACTACGCCACGGTCGCCGGCACGGCGACAGCCGGCAGCGACTTCGTGGCCACCTCCGGCGTGTTGAACTGGAGCGCCGGCCAGTCTGCCAAGACCATCACGGTGCCGGTGATTGGCGACACTGTGGACGAATCCGACGAAACGTACACAGTGCAGCTCAGCGGCGCAGCCACCGTGGACATCGTCGACGGATCGGGCGCCGGGCTGATCCTGGACGACGACGGAGTATCGAGCCTGGTGATCGATGACCAGACGGTGCTGGAAGGCAACAGCGGGACGCGCGATGCCGTGTTTACCGTCACCCTCTCCCCGGCCAGCGCGCAGCAGGTCACCGTGAACTACGCCACTGCCAACGGCAGCGCCACCGCCGGGGCTGACTTCGACGCCGCCAGCGGGTCGCTGGTGTTTGCGCCCGGCCAGACGTCGAAAACGGTCGCCGTGCAGGTGCGCGGCGACACCATCGACGAGGGCGCCGGTGAAAGCTACACGCTGGTGCTGTCCAACGTCCAGGGCGCCAACATCGCCGACGGCTCCGGCGCGGGCGTCATCACCGACGACGATGCAGCCATCCTGAGCCTGGCCGGCCAGCCTTCGGTGCTGGAAGGCAACTCAGGGCTGCGGCCGGCGAGCTTCACCGTCAATCTGTCGCTCGCCACCTCCTTTGCCGTCACCGTCGACTACCATACCGGCGCGGTGGTTGGCGCTGGCCATGCGACGCCCGACGTGGACTTCATCTCGGCCAACGGCACGCTCACGTTCCAGCCCGGCCAGACGATAAAGAACATCTCGGTCAACATCGTCGGCGACGTGGCGGTCGAGACCGACGAGGACTTCTTCCTCCAGATCAGCAACGGCACAGTCGCCACTGCCGGCAGCCACGCGACCGGCGTCATCCTGAACGACGATCTGGGCAGCCGGCTTGTCAATACGTTGCCGCTGATACTGCGCTGAACCTGCGTGCCAGCGTGTTTGATCAGAACGGGACTATGCTATCCGTCAGACGGTGCGTCCCGCTCTTTCCGGGCTACGATCAATCGGCAGGTCACGAAATATCGACCGATTCGCCAAACTCCTCCCGCACTTGTGAACTATTTCATAGCGCCCGCGGCAGAAACGTGGTATGATAGAAACAGCCTGGGGGACCGGGGCATTTGCAAGGTCCACAACAGTTTCACGCCAAGGGAGGCATATCATGAAACCGCTGGGAATTCTGTTGACGGTAGCGATGTTGCTGCTGCTGGTTGTCGCGCCCGCGTCGGCCGATCCGCCGCCGACGTCGGGGATTGTGGTACGATATGACGGACTGCTGGGTGGATGGTACCAGTGCGACGATGGGTTGTGCGCAATGTATGGCTTTGACGTTCCCTCGTTATGCTCTGGGGGATCGCCCAACTATGATGTCGTGTCGTTCCAAGACATCACGCTGCCCCAGTATGAAGACGAACTGCGGGTTATACGACACATTCACGGCGATGTCCAGACCTTCGTCTACCCGCTTGATCAGTTCATTCTCGGATGTCCAGCAGCACCGTTCTATGCTGCAGCTGGAACTACCCATTTGAACTGGACAGACAACGACGTGTTTGCGGCGGGTCCCCACAACGCCAACGCCTGGGGATGGACGACGCAGGGCTTCCTGTACGACCAGAATGGAAATCGAATGCGCTACAACGGTGTACTCAGGATCACCTGGAAAGCTGATGGCAGCGTCGATAACACAGTCAACAAGGTCCACTTGCACTGACATCTCAGCTAGACCAACGCGCTGATCCTCTGCTCGGGAAACCCGACCAAACCGACGCTAGGTTTAGCACAGTTACAGCATCCTAGAGTTGGCATCTTTACGGAAAAGATGCCAACTCTATCAAACTCTCACCCCCTACCCTGTCATCCTCCTTGACCGTTCCCCCCATATTGCGGTACACTGCTTGCACAGGCACATTCCCCGGAGGTTGCAGTATGCCCGAACCTGTTTTCGAGCGGTACAACTACGACAGTTTCATCCCGGCCAACTTCGATCCGATGATGCGATTCGACCAAAGCCCGCCGCTGGGCCAGCGCGTTTCTGACTTTCCGCTCTGGGATCTGGACGGCCAGCCCACCAGCCTCTACGCCGTTCTCAAGAACTACAGCTTCACCGTCGTCGAGTTTGGCAGCTTCACCTGACCTTACTGCGGGCTGGCGGCGCCAGCCATGAATGCCATCGCCGAGCGCTATCGCGACGTCGGGGTCGGGTCGATCTTTCTCTACACCAACGAGGCGCACCCCGGCGAGTTCTATCCACACCTGACCAGCTTCGAGCAGAAACTGCGCCACGCACGCGACCTGCGCGACACGCTGGGCGTCACCCGGCCGATCCTGGTGGACAGCCTGGCCGGCGACTGTCACTGGGCCTTTGGTTCCATGCCCAACATGACGTGGATTTTCAACCGCACCGGCCTGCCCGTGTACAAATCGGATTGGTCTGACGCTGCCAGCGTTGCCAACGCGCTGGACTATTTCGTTGCCGTGCCGGAGCGGCGCAGGGCAGGCGAACGGCTGGCCCCCTTCCGCGTCGAGCGGCTGGACATGCGCAATCAGGATCGGGAGGCATTCTACCGCGGCCTGGAGCGCAACGGGCCGAAAGCGGTGACGGAGTTCGCCGCAGCCTTCGAGTAAGAGCCGGTTTCTGCTCGTACTCTTACTTCTACTCGTACTCGTACTCGTCCTCGTACTCGTCCGGTTTTTCGAGTAAGAGTACGAGTAAGAGTACGAGTAAGAGTACGAGTAAGAGACACCCATACGGAGTATCCATGAAATACCTCTACGCCATCATCGCCGGGGCGCTGGCCGTCCTGGGTTTAATTTTCATCGTCGGCTTTGCAAACAATCCTGCCCGGCTAGTCATCGGCGTTGTCCTGCTGATCGCTGCCGGCGCAGTCGTCTACCTGGCGCGCACGAAGCCGCAACCCTCGCAGACCACCGTCGTCCAGCAGATCGACCTCAGCGGCGACGTCAGCCTGGAAAACATGAAGTGCAAGGTCTGCGGCGCACCCCTGACCAAGGATGAGATCGACGTCAAGGCCGGCGCGATCTTCATCAACTGCTCGCACTGCGGCTCCACCTACCAGTTCGAGGAAGAGCCAAAATGGTGAATCTGCGCACCAGCCTGCGGCAACTGCACAGCAATCTGACCGGACCTGAACCGCGCTGGCCAAGCGCGCTCACCAGCGTTGCTGCGTTCGGGCGCAGTCCGTCGAGCGACGGCCCGCCGCCCGGCCTGCACACCTACCGCATCGACCTGTATGGCGGGCAGCGGCGCGTGCATCTGCGCATCGATCCCGACGGCTCCGGCGTGCTCTTCCGCGACGTCACCGATGTGATCCACCTCAACCAGACGGCCGCCGGCATCGCATACCTCGCGCTGGAAGGCATATCGCAAGAGCGCGCCCGCCGCCAGATGCAGCGCACCTTCGGCAGCAGCGCTCAGCTTGACAGCGACCTGGCCAGCATCTACACGCTCGTGGCCGCCATGACCGACCCCGGCACCAACTGCCCCACCTGTGCGCTGCCCGATCTGCCGCGCGCCGACCTGTTCAGCACGCCAGTACACGCGCCCTACAAGGTCGATCTGGCCATCACCTACGGCTGCAACAACGAGTGTCCCCACTGCTACAACGAGCCGAGCCACTACCCGATGGCCTCGCTGAGCAAGGAACACTGGTTCGAAGTCATCGACCGGCTGCACGAGTTGGCCGTGCCGCACCTGATCTTCACCGGCGGCGAGGCGACGTTGCACCCCGACCTGTGCGAGATCATCGACCACGCCGACCGGCTGGGCCACGTCGTCGGGCTGAACAGCAACGGCCGGCGCATGGCTCATGCTCCCTATGTAGCCGAGCTGGCTGCGGCGGGCCTCAACCACGTGCAGATCACGCTCGGCTCCAGCCGGCCCGCCATCCACGACGCGATGATGGGCGCGCGCTCCTTCGACCAGACCGTCAAGGGAATTCGCAACGCGGTCGCCAGCCCGCTGCACACCATCACCAACACCACGCTGATGCAGGCCAACAAGGACCACGCCGAAGAGATCATCGAGTTCCTCTACGACCTGGGCATCCGCACCTTCGCCATGAACGGCATGATCTACTCCGGCGGCGGCTTTGGCAACGGCACAGCGATTCCCGAGGCTGAGATGCCCGCGCTGCTGATCCGCGTCCGCGATCGGGCTGAAGAACTGGGGATGCGCTTCCTCTGGTACACGCCGACCGAGTACTGCCGCATGTCACCGGTCGAACTGGAGCTGGGCGCCAAGCGCTGCAACGCCGGCGAGTACTCGCTCTGCATCGAACCCAACGGCGACGTGCTGCCCTGCCAGTCGTACTACGTGGCGGCCGGCAACATCCTCCGCGACCCGTGGGAGGAGATCTGGCAAGGCGCGCTGTTCCGCTCCTTCCGCGACCGCGTTGAAGATCCGCGCTGGGCCGGGCTGCCGGAGAAGTGCTGGGAGTGCCCCGACCTGCCGCTGTGCGGCGGCGGCTGTCGCATCGAGCGCGAGGCGCGCGACGGTCATCGCATCGCCGAAAACGGCCACGGCGGCGGATGCGCCGGCTGTAGCGGCAGTTGCGGCACCGGCAAGAGCGCCGCCGCCGACCTGCCCTTCACCGCCGACATCGCGCTGACCCTCGTGCCCACCGGCTTCGTCCCGCCCGCCGGCCAGACCAACAGCCCGCACCGCGGCAGCGGTGTGATGGTGATCGGTGGTCAGTAGACGGTGAGCAGAAGTCAGAAGTCAGAGGTCAGAGAACTGAAGGCAGTCACGATTTCACGCTTCACGGTTTCACGCACCACATAACACGCAATACGCAACACGAATCCCATGTCCCCAACACTTTTTCGACAACTCTTGGTTCCCACCCTCGACCGCGAGCCGAGCGCGCTCAAGCCGGGAATGCGCCAATACACGCGGCTCGAACACGGACAAACTCACCGCTTTCACCTGCGCGTTGATCCGGGCGGCAGTGGCCTGCTGATCAGCAACGGCACGGCCATCGCCCAGCTTTCGGCCACCGGCGTGCTGATCGCGGCGCGGCTTCTGGAAGGCGGCACGCGTGACGCCATTCTGAAAGAGCTGAACCAGCAGTTCGAGCCAGCCAGCGTCGCGCAGCGCACCGCTGACATCGCGGCGGTCGATCAGTTGATCACCCGCCTGACCGCGCCCGGCGATCTCTACCCGGTCTTCAACCTGAGCGATCCCGCCTTGCAGCCGCGCGATGCCGGGTTGATCCCGCCGCTGGAAGCCGATCTACTGCTGGACGAGCCGGTGCACATGCTGCCCATCATGGACCATCTCTGGAGCGCCGGCCTGCCACACATCACCATCCGTGTCCCGGTGGTGCCCGACGTGGTGGAGATCGTCTCGCTGGTCGAACACGCCCAGTGGCTGGGGCTGATCTGCGGCGTCAGCGGGCGCGCCAGCGACTTGTTGGTCGGGTCAGTCATCAGCGACCTGGCGCTGGTCGGCGTTGATCACATCACGGTCTTCTATGCGTCGGCCGACCGCGCGCTACATGACTCGCTCTTTGGCGAGGGCGACCACGCCGCGGCCGAGAAATTGTTCCGGCAGACCGAAGCCGCCGAGCTGGCCAACGTGGCCCTGATACCTTTGATCCGCGCCACGGTCGAGACCTTCGACGAGACACTGGCGCGGCTGCAAGAGCTGGGCGTTCCCAACGCCGCCTTCTACGCCATTGCATCACCCGACGGCGGCGCGGATGACGGATCGCTGCCTGCGGCCGCACTGGCCGAGATCGCTGACGATGTGGAGCGCGCGGCCGACGCGGCGCTGGTGCGCTTCCAGTGGCAGCCGCCGGTATTGCGCGATCCTGCCGTTTCGCTGGCGGAACAGGCGCGCGCCGGTGCGCGCTGCTCCAGCGACCTGGCGGTGCGCATCAACTCCGACGGTTCAGTGATCCCGCCGCGCGGCCCGTACCGGTCCGCCGGCGATGTGGTGCGTGACAGTTGGCCCAGCATCTGGCAGCACGAAGCGTTTCGCAGTTACCGGACGCGCATCGAGCAGCCCACCCACTGCGCCATGTGCCCTGGCCTCGCCATCTGCGCCGCCGACTGCCCCAAAGAGCCGGCGGGCTGGTCCGACGGCGTCGCGCGGCCTGGTCGCACCGAATGAATTCGGCGCCTGCCAGACCAAGCATGCTGAAGCAAGCTGTATCCGACCCGGCAGCCTGCCTTTAGCAGGCTTAACCGATATCAGCCTGTTGGTTTCAACCACAGGCGGCGCTATAACGAGTCTACCAGGAGAACACGAATGAACTCCACAAATCCTCTGGTACAAACAGATCGTCGCGAACGCTGGCTGCACATTGCAACCGTCGCCGTCATCCTCGCGGCGCTGCTGCTGGTTCCAATTACGACGCGCGCACAAAACTACCTGTTCGAAGTCCCCAGCGTGGTCTTACAGGTATTCGTGCAGCCCGACGGGTCGGCGCGACTGGTCTATGACATCGAGTTCAGGAACCTGGGATCGACCATCGACATCGTGGACATCGGCGTTCCCAACAAGAATTACCAGCTCAGCAACTTCAGCGCGTCGGTGGACGGCCAATCGTTGAGCGACATCCGCCCGTCAGAGTACGTCAAGCCCGGTGTTGAGGTTCACCTGGACAGCGGCAGCATCCCCAGCGGCCAATCCGGCACACTGCACGTCGAGTTCACCATGCCCGACATGGTGTATCAGGACCTGACCAGCAGAGACCTGGCCTCCCTGCAGATCACGCCCACCTGGTTCGACAGCCAATTCGTCATCGGCACAACCGACCTGGAGATCGCCGTCCACCTGCCTGAGGGCGTAAGCATCGACGAATTGAAGTGGCAGAGCACGCCCTATGACCAGACCGGAATCGTCGACGACCGGGCTGTAGCGGTCTGGCTGTTCAGCGACACTTCCTTCACCGGCCCGGAAAAGGTCGGCATCTCATTTCCCAAGGACGCCGTAAGCAACATCATCGACCAGAACCTGTTCCAGTTGACGGCGCTCTGGTACGAAGGCAGCGGCTTCGCCCAGGCCATCACCGCTGTGTTGCTGCTGATAGCCTTCTCGATCTTCTATTTCCGCACCACCGGCGCAACCGGGTTCTTCCTGTGGCTGTTGCTCTGCGGCGGCGGCGCCTGGCTGCTGGTCAACAACCCCCTGGTAGGACCGCTGCTGCTGATCCCTATGGCGCTGCTGGCCTGGTTTGCGCAGTCGCGCTACAAGAAGCGGCGGATGCGCAAGTACCTGCCCGCCATCGCGCAGGTCGAGGGCGGCGGCATCAAGCGCGGCCTGACGGCCCCGGAAGCGGCCGCGCTGCTGGAGTTGCCAATCAACAAAGTGCTGACGCTGATCATTTTCGGCCTGCTGAAAAAAGGCGCGCTGCGCCAGGTCATCGCGTCGCCGCTCACTGTGGAACTGGCTCCCAATTTCAAGCCGGCCAGCGCGAATGCCGGCAAGCGCGATACGGCGAAACAGCGCAAGGACGCCGCACAAACTCTGGGCGTCGCGCTGCACAGCTATGAGCAGGGCTTCCTGGACACCATCGAGAAGCATCCCAAAACAGCGCTGAAGGAGATCGACTTCGACGAAGATATCAAGGCGTTTCTGACCGGCGTCGCGGCGCGCATGAAGGGCTTCGACCTGTCGGACACGGTGGAGTATTACCAAGCCATCGTCAAGCGGGCGGTGGAGCAGGCCAGAGCCATCGAGGACATCGGCGAACGCGAAAAGGCGCTGGACAAGGACATGGAGTGGATACTGATGGACGACGGCGGGCCCGACGTCTGGAACACGCCAACGTGGCACTACAACCCGGTGTGGATTCGTCCTTCGGCCGGCGGCAGCAGCGGTGGAGGCGGGCTTTCGCTGGGTGGCGGCTCGCAACCATCCTCCACGCCCAGCTTCGGCGATGTTTCACGCGGCTTCGCCGGATATGCCGAGAACACAGCCAGCAGCCTGGCTGCTGCCATTTCGCCCAGCTCGCTGCCATCAGGAACGGGCGGCGTGATCAACCTGGCAGGCGTCGATCGCGGCGTGAGCAAGGTGCTCAGTTCTGGCGGCGGTGGTGGTGGCAGTGGTGGTGGTGGTGGCGGAAGTTGCGCCTGCGCCTGCGCGGGCTGTGCCTGCGCCTGCGCCTGCGCCGGCGGCGGGCGGTAATCGTGCATACCCAGGTGACAGTCACTTTCGGAAAGTGACTGTCACCTTTCCTGACTGACACATGCCTCCCACCAATCCCGCCCGCCCCAACCTGCCGCCACCCGAACTGGCGCGCCGGCAGGCCGAATGGCTGGCGCCGGCACGCCGCTGGCTGCTGGAACAGGCCGAACTGAATTGGCGGCGCGCCGTCCTCGACCTGGGCTGCGGCTTCGGCAGCGTAACGCCGGAGCTGGTCGCCGGTTCAATCGGCTCGGTTGTCGCGCTGGACCGCAACTGGGCGGCGCTGAATCAGGATCCGGCGCCTTTTGCCGGCGCTGTCACCTCGTGCGCCGATGCCCGCCGTCTCCCCTTTGCCGATATGTCCTTCGATCTCGTCTTCTGCCAACTTGCGTTGCTGTGGATGCCGCTGAAGGGGACGCTGGCCGAAGTGCGCCGCGTACTCATGCCGGGCGGCGCGCTGGTCGCTATTGAACCCGACTACGGCGGCATGATCGAGTACCCGCCGGAAATCGCCAGCCAGGCTCTGTGGATGGCCGGGCTGCGCCGGGCTGGGGCTGACCCAACGGTGGGACGCAAGCTGCCAGGGCTGCTGGCGCAACACGGCTTCACGGTCAAGATCGAGCTGCTGAACAGGCTGACGCCGCCGGCCGCCGAGCGAATCGACCTGCTGGCCGGTCTGCCGGCCAGCGAGTCCGAGGCGCAGGAGATCGACCGCATCGCCCGCCGCGCGGCAAAGTTGACCGGCCCGTGGCAACAGGTCGTCCACCTGCCGTTCATGTTCATCACCGCTTTTCTGCCGCGTGACGGCGGCTGACCACTTTGCTGGCGACCGAGGCTTATGTCGAGCAATGAAGGTAGACGACGCCCCCGTTCTCCCGGCCGCAAACCCCTGATTGACTGGCGCAGCTTTTCCGTGCGCCTTGTGGCCGGACTGGCAGCGCTGGTCGTGTTCACAACG
This sequence comes from uncultured Chloroflexia bacterium, assembly GCA_963707275.1. GTDB lineage: Bacteria > Chloroflexota > Anaerolineae > JAAEKA01 > JAAEKA01 > JACKBK01. The sequence continues at coordinate 453,507 of CAVPPH010000004.1, read as the reverse complement.
CTGAGCGCCGGCGTGCCCGCCTTGTGGATTGCCCGCAGCCAGTTGCAGCGTCAGGCGACCGAACATCTGTTGGCCGTGCAGCGCGCCACAGCATCCCTTTACACAACGCACGAAGGGGAGATCAGCGACCGAGCGCGGTTATTGGCGGAACGACCTACCTTTCAGCAGTTGGCGACCAAAGGATCAGCTGCCGAAATGGCCGCGTATCTGGAAGCCTTCCGCGTCCAAAGCGGTATCGACTATCTGGTTTTCTGTGGTCGACGAATGCAGGTGACCACCGGTAGCAGCCCAGTCGAAAGCTGCAATCTGCCATTTGCACCGGGTTATGGGATCGTCGGCACGGTGGCCACGCTGGCTGTCGATATCCCGTTGTCAACAGCTGGCCCGGAGCAGGCGGTTGATACGATCCTGGCTGGCATTTTGATCGACGACCCGTTTCTGGGGCAGATGGCCGCCAATACAGAATCAGAACAGAGTGTGTTTGCGCCGGGAGGACCGCGGCTGGCCAGCAGTCAGGCCAGCCTGCTGCCAGTCGGTTCGCTGCCCCTGATCGGCGACGAAGGACTACCTGCGCCGGTCAACTCGCAGGGCCATGAACTCCTGACCGTAAGCACTCCGCTGCACGCAGGTGACGGCCAGACAAGGCTGCTGGCCGAAGTAGCGCTGTTGGTCGACGGTCTAACCGCCGCCGAACGACAGGCAACCACGATTCTGATTGCCAGTACGTTGGTCGTTGCGGTGCTCGCTATGACCACCGGCGTCTGGGCGATCCGCCGTCTGACGGCCCCGCTGGAACGGCTGACGGAGATGGCTGAATTGATCAGCCAGGGCAACTTCGGCGTGCCGGTGGTGGAGCTTGCGGGCCCGACCGAAGTGACGACGCTGGCCGCGGCGCTGCGCCGAAGTCAGGCGACCATGCTGGACGCCCTGAGCGAGCGATCGGAGGCGCGCGACTGGCTGGACAGCCTGATCCAGTCGATCGTGGAAGGCGTAGTGACCTTCGACACGCGCGGCATCGTAACCTTCATAAGCCAGGGCGCCGAGCGCATTCTCGACTGCACCAGCAGCCAGGCGGTTGGGCAGCCCGTCAGCAACCTGTTCCAATTGAGCGCTCAAGACGTGACTTTCCTGGATGTCATTCCTCCGGCAGGCGGCAAGCGACAGATCGAGATCATCTCAATTCAAGGCAAACCCGTGATCCTGGCAGTTACCGGAGCGCGCCTCGCGCCGCCCAACAGCCCGGTGCCGCAGGTAGCGTTGGTGCTGCGCGACATCACGCAGGAGGAAGCGCTGCGCGGCCTGCGTTCGCACTTCCTGGCCAACATTTCGCATGAATTCAGGACGCCGCTCACCACCCTCAACGCCTCGATGGAGCTACTTCTGGACGAAGGTCAGTACCTGACGGCTGAGGAGATGCGCAACCTACTGCGACCGACTCATCTCAGCCTCGTCAGCCTGCAGACGCTGATCGACAACCTACTGGAGAGCAGCAGCATCGAGGCCGGACGCTTCACTGTCCGCAAGCGCGCTGTCAATCTGAACCAGGTCATCACCGAGGCGCTGCGTATTGTGGATCCGCTGATGGCGCGTCGCGCCCAATCGGTGGCGCTTGCAGAGCCGTCGCGCATGCCGGAGTTGCGCGCTGACCCGACGCGATTGGTCCAGGTGGTGGTCAACCTGCTCAGCAACGCCAGCAAATACAGCCCCATCGGCCAACCGGTCGATCTGATCGTGGAAAACGACCAGTCCTGGCTGCGCGTATCGGTGGCCGACCGCGGCCCTGGCATCCCGCAGGGCGAACGCGACCAGTTGTTCCGCCGCTTCGTCCGCCTGGATTCGCCTGCCGGCGAGCAGTATGGCGTGGGCCTCGGTCTGTACGTCGTCAAGACCATCGTCGAAGCGCACCAGGGCAAGCTTGGTGTGGACGACCGACCGGGCGGTGGATCCGTGTTCTGGTTCGCGCTGCCGCTGGCGGATGCGCCGGCCAAGGGAGGCGGTGATGAAAGTTCTGGTAGTTGAAGACGACCTCGCGCTGTCTGACGTCATCGCCTTTACCATGCGCCGGGCCGGCTTCGATGTCGTAGCTGCCTACGATGGCCTGGCCGCGCTGGATCAATGGGCAGCCGAGCAGCCCGATCTTGTACTATTGGACTTGAATCTGCCAAAGCTGGATGGCTTGAGCGTCTGCCGCCGCATCCGCAACCAGAGCGCGACACCCATCATCATGCTCACCGTGCGCAGCAGCGACGAAGCGGTAGTCGCGGGCCTCGAGACCGGCGCCGACGACTACATCGTCAAACCGTTCAGCCCAACGCAACTAACGGCGCGCGCCCGGGCCGTCCTGCGCCGCGCCGGTGCGACATCCACACCGGGAACGATGGAGGCGGCAGGCCTGTCGCTGGACAGATCGCGCAACGAGGTGCAGCGGGTTGGCGGCCAGCCGATCCGTCTGACGCCGCTGGAGGTACGTCTGCTGGAAGCGCTGATGCTCAACGCCGGCAGGGTACTGTCAGCCGACGCGCTGATCTCCACCGTCTGGGGTCTGGAGGGTGGTGACAAAGCCATGCTCAAGCAACTGGTCTACCGCCTGCGCGCCAAGGTCGAGACTGACCCTGCACAACCTACACTAGTTGAAACCGTACCCGGGATCGGGTACGTCCTGTCTGCCTGACTCGCCCCCTCTTCGCTGCCTCCACCGGCGCCGACCGACCTCCTGACGCTTCCCCACAACTGTTACCTGTTTGTGACCTGCCGGTGACCGGCGGTGTTACCGCGCCCTGCTATCATGCAGATGAGAGAAACGTTGAACCGTTGTTCGGAGCGGTTGGACAACAACCCGGAGTAACCGATGGCCTGTTTTCCTGAGTTAGATCCAAACCTAGTAAAACCTGACCCGGAGTTGGCACAACAAGTGCCCTATGATCTCGCCATATACTATCTGGCGCTGCCGCTGGCGCAGGAAAATGGCAGCGTGAGCGTCGCTATGGCGCACCCTGAAAACACAGCCGCTGTCGCCATACTGCAAGAGTTGCTGCATTCTGCGATCGTGCCACTGCGCAGCCGTTCCGAGACGATTCGGACTGCCATTCAGAAGCTGCACGGTCGCAACGGCGTGTCTGCCAGTCGCATCCTGGCTTGGAGCGCGACGCCTGAGTACGAAAACGCTGTTAGGCGGACAGCCGGAGTCTTTGCTGCTGTTCAAGGCGCGTCCATTTCACTGCTACCAACCGGCCAGATTGACATCGACGCGACCTTGAGGGCCGCTCAGGACAGCCATGCTACCCTGACCATCTTGAGTTCACCCCTCGGCGGGCCGTTGACAGAGCTGATCAGTCGCTGCGCGACACCTCTGGTCCTGGTGCGCGGCGAATTCCGGCCGATCGAGCGCATCCTTGTCGCAACTCGAGGCTTTGCGTCAGATGACCAGGTGTTGAATTGGTTGGCGGCCTTCGCAGAGGTTCAACAAGCCCAGGTCTCTCTGCTCCCGCTGGTAGACTCGCAGGTGCTGGAGTTGGAAGACCTCCTCTGCATCGACGGACCAGCCAAGCGTCATATGGACCATTTGCTGCAGCGGCTGATCGGAGAGAACGTGCCGGCGTCGTTGCGCATTCGACCCGGTGATCCCATCGAGCAGGTCGTGGCCGAGTTAAGACAAGGGTCGTATGACTTGCTGATCATCGCTGCGGAAGCTCATGGTCAATTCGTCGCCCGCGTTCTGGAGACGCTGGACGCAGAAGCTGTCCATGGCGACCGACCCATCTTTGTGCTCAAACCGACGGATCTTCCAGCCAACCCGGCAGGCAACCACAGCCAGGAGTGGACTGCCAAAGTGCCGTCGCCGTCGATGCATAAGCCACTACGACGCAGAAAGGAATTTCAATGAGCAATCAGTCTCTTCGCGGATACTCTCCGGGCATCCTGCTGGTCATCGCGTTGCTGGTCGCTGCCTGCGGCAGCGGCGGTGCAAACACTGCTCCCAACGCCTCGAACAGCGCTTCTGACGCGCGCCCGGTTGCGGCCGCGTCGTCTGGCCAGAAGGAAGTCATCAGTATCTCCGGCGCTTTTGCACTGTTTCCGATGGTAACCGCCTGGGCGGACGAGTATGTGAAGCAGAATCCGAACGTCCAGTTCGATATTCAGGCCGGTGGAGCAGGCAAAGGCATGACGGATGTGTTATCCAATGCTGTTGACATCGCTATGGTGTCACGCGAGATTCGCCCTGAGGAGAAGGACCAGGGCGCGTACGGCATCCCCGTGACCATCGACGCCGTTGTAGGTACGGTCAATGCCAACAACCCCTATCTGGATCAACTGTTGAGCCAGGGACTGACGCCAGAGTTGGGCGCTAAAATCTGGTTGACCAATGAGACCCAAACCTGGGATCACCTGCTGGGCAACGGCGCTACTGAGAAAATCAACGTCTACACCCGGTCCGACGCCGCAGGCGCCGCCGAGATGTGGGCCAAGTTCTTGGGTGGCACGGCCCAGGAAGAGCTGCTGGGCACAGCAGTCAACGCCGATCCCGGCCTGGCCGAGGCGGTGCGCCAGGATCCTCTGGGTGTCGGTTACAACAACATCGGTTTCGCGTATGACCTGGGTACAGGAAAACCTATCGAGGGACTAAGTGTCATTCCTCTCGACCTGAACGGCGATGGGCAGATCAACCCGGATGAAGATTTCTACACCACCAGGAACGAGATCGTCAACGCCATCGGTAACCGGGTCTATCCCTTCCCGCCAGCCCGCGAGCTTTACCTGGTGACCAAAGGCGCGCCGAACCCAGCCGTGGCCAGCTTTATTGACTGGATTCTGACCAGCGGCCAGGACATGGTCACGCCGGCCGGATACGTGAAATTGGACGACGCCAAGATTCAGGAAGCTCTTGATCTGTTGAAGTAGTACTGTTTTCCTTGTCATTGCCGTGCGCACCCATCGGACGGCACCTGGCTGTCCGATGGGCGCGCCTTTTCCCAGAGGCCGTTGATGGAAATCCAATACACCCACGATCCGGCGATTCGCAAGCGGGCAGAAGCACAGACGGTGTGGCTCCGACTGAGCGCACGCCGGCAGGCAATAGAGGTGACCGCGCGCGGTGTCATGAGTGTTATGAGCGGTGCCACCTGCCTCCTGGTCCTGATTGTTGCGCTGGGGCTCTACAGCCGTTCGCGCCCATTGCTCGATACCTACGTGCTGCGCGATCTGCTGACCGGCAGCGTGTGGCAGCCGATGCACGGCGTGTTTGGCTTTGCGCCCTTCATCGCCGGCAGCATCGCGGTGACTGCTGTAGCCATGGTAGTCGCGGTGATTCCGGCCATCTTCAGCGGCATCTATCTGGCCGAGTTTACCTCTCGCAGCCGAACGTGGCTGAAGCCGCTGCTGGACCTGCTGGTGGGAATCCCGTCAGTGGTCTACGGCCTTTGGGGCGTCCTGTTCGTCGTGCCCTTGGTGCGCGATCATATCGGCCCATTGAGCGACCAGACGCTCGGGCAGGTCCTGCCGATGTTCAGCCGCACCAACTCCAGCGGCTATGGTCTATTGTCAGCCGGCTTAGTGCTGGGCATCATGGTCTTTCCACTCATCGCGGCAGTCACCGAGGAAGTGCTGCGCAGCGCGCCGAGGGAAATGCGGGAGACGGTGCTTTGCCTCGGCGCCACCCGTTGGGAGTCAACCAAGTGCGTCGTTCGCCGGCGCGGTCTGCCGGGAATCACGGCGGCGGTGGTGCTGGGCTTCTCGCGTGCCTTTGGTGAGACGCTGGCGGTGATGATGTTAATCGGCAACACCGTCCACGTACCACAATCGCTCTTCGACTCGGCCTATTCGCTACCCGCCCTGATCGCCAATAACTACGGCGAGATGATGTCGGTCCCGCTGTACGAATTGGCGCTGATGAGCGCCGCGCTGCTGCTGCTGGTGGTGGTTTTGTTCTTCAACATCATGGCGCGCATTATCATCATCCGGTTGAACGGAAGGAACTGACCATGACCAACCGTCGCATGCGCAAGCTCGAAGAGGCTTTGTTCGTCAACCTGATGCGCCTTTCGCTGATTGGTGCAACAGCGGTGCTGGGCCTCATCCTCACCGTGGTCACCGTCCGCGGAATCGGCGCGCTGAGTTGGGAGATGCTGACGCAGCCGCCCGGCAGCGGCTATTACATGGGCGGCGAAGGTGGGATTCTCAACGCCATCGCCGGCTCGCTGCTGCTCGCCATCGGCGCCACGATCCTGGCGATGGCGCTTGCGATACCGCTGGTGTTGTTTCTGCATACCTATCTCAAGCGCGACAGCCGGATCGCACATCTGGTGCGACTAACCCTGGACGTCATGTGGGGCATCCCCAGCATCGTCTACGGCGCCTTCGGTTTCGCGCTGATGGTCTTTCTGGGACTGCGCGCTTCCCTGCTGGCCGGCATCATCACCCTGGCGCTGGTTATCCTGCCACTGATGGCACGCACCTTCGATGAGATCGTGACGATGTCGCCGCGCGAGCTGCGCGAAACCACCATGGCGCTGGGCGCCACGCGCTTCGAGTACCTGGGTGTGCTGGTGCGCCAAACGCTGCCAGGCATTGCAACCGCGGTCTTGCTCGCCTTTGCGCGCGGCATCGGCGACGCCGCATCGGTGCTTTTCACCGCTGGTTACACCAACGCAATGCCGCAATCACTACTTCGGCCAGTGGCCTCGCTGCCGATGGCCATCTTTTTTCAACTCGGCACTCCCTTCGCAGAGGTGAGGGCGCGTGCCTACGCCTCGGCTCTGGTACTGACCGTAATCGTTCTGCTCATCAGCGTGTTGGCCCAACTCTCGATGCGCCGACTTGGAAAACATGTGATCCGGTAGCAACCATGCCCGCACTCGCGATTCGCTCACTCAACGTCTGGTACGGCGACAGTCACGTCCTCAAAGACATCACCGTAGACATCCCGCTGCGGCAGATCACAGCGATCATCGGGCCGTCAGGCTGCGGCAAGAGCACCTTGCTCAAATCAATGAACCGGCTGTTGGACCTGAACGACCAGGTGCGGGTCACCGGGCAGGTGCTGCTCGATGGCGCTGACATCTACGCCAATGGCATGGACGTCACCGAGGTCCGCAGCCATATCGGCCTGCTGGCGCAGAAGCCTTTCCCGCTTCCCATGTCGATCTACGACAACGTGGCTTACGGCCCAAGACTGCGTGGAATCCAGAAGCAACAACGGAACAGCGTGGTTGAGACGAACCTGAAAGCCGTTGGTCTGTGGGATGAGGTTCGCGATCGTCTCAAAGCACCGGCGACCGGCCTCTCAGTCGGCCAACAACAGCGGCTTTGCCTGGCGCGCACCCTGGCCGTGGAACCGGAGATCCTGCTCTGCGATGAATCCACTGCTTCGCTGGACCCGATTTCAGCGCGCGGCATCGAAGACCTTCTGCGTACGCTGAAGGGTCGCTACACCCTGGTGATGGTGACGCACGACATCGACCAGGCCCGCCGTCTGGCCGACCACGTGATGTTCATGTGGCTGGGAGAACTGGTGGAAACCAGTCCGGCCGATGCCTTTTTCGCCCACCCAAAACATGATCTAACGCGCGCGTATCTGGCGCGTGAGATCGGGTAACGCTGACCCGGATGAAGTAGTCAGAGGAGCTACCAGCGCCGGTTCATTCGCGAACCGGCAATAAGAAAACCGGGCAGATGCTGTGATGCACCACCCGGTCGGCGACGCTGCCCATCACCAGCCGGTCCACGCCGCCGCGGCCGTGGGTCGCCAGCATGATGAGGTCAACTTCTTCCTGCTCCGCCAACTCCAGAATCGCCGTCGCGGGCCGTGACCCGCCGACCACGGGACGAACCCGCAACCCCAGATCGGTCAGCCGCGCGGTCACCTGCGTCAGGTAGCGCTGCGAGTTGGCTTCGGCGCGCTGGCGCAGGTCGTCCACCGCCTCGGCCATCGCCCCGTACATGGCAGGCTCCGGCACCTCCGGCACCACCAGCAGGATGAACTCACAATCGACCACTGCAGCCACCGCCTGCAGCCACGGCAGGATGCGTTCTGCAGCGCCGGAGCCATCCAGCGGCGTCAGCACCTTGCGCAGCGCCGGAAACGCATCGGGGACGGCATTGGGACGTAGCAGCAGCACCGGCCGCGAGGAAACCTGCACGGCCGCGCTGGCGTTGCTGCCCAGCATGAAGCGGCCGATGCCTGACCGACCGTGGGTAGACATCACCAACAGATCGGCGTCCAGCTCGCGCACCATGGTATCGATGGCCTGCGCCACCGGGCCAGCCGCCAGGTAATACTCGGTGCGAATGCCAGCCGAGCGATAGCCGCCAGCCAGTTGGCTGAGATACAACTCCGTCTCGACCTGACCGGCCTCCAGCGGATTGCCGGAGCTGCGGCCCTTGGGCAGGATACGCAGCGCGCCGCGGGCTGGCAATACCGTCAGCAACACCAGCGTGGCATTGAATATGCGCGCGATGCGCTCGGCCACAGGCAAAGCGGCCTCTGAAAAAGGCGAGCCGTCCAGCGCTACGGCGACCTGCTGAACTTCTGCCGCATCGCCCGTCCAGCGCGGCGCACGGCCGCGGTCAGCGGCCTCGTCGGCCTGTACCAGCGCCGGCGAGGGGATGCGAGAGCGTAATCCATCGCCCGACTGCGGCAGACCCAGGTTGTGCATCGCCTGTTCCCGTCGCCCCAGTTCCTCCTGCAACGGGTTCGGCGTTCCCATCTTACGGCGGGTCGAGCGGAAGATGAAATATAGGACCGGGATGAACAGCAGGTAGATCCAGGCGCCGCTGCGCAGACCTGTAACCAGCACCAGCCCCGTCGCCAAGAAGATGACCGCGGCGGCCAGGGTGGCCAGCAGCGACTGCGGGCCGATGCGATGCCGGTCGCCGCCTGAACGCAGGGAACGGCGCACGGCAGCCGCGCTGGCGATGACCAGCAGCAACAGCGTCCCGATGACGTAGATCGGCAGATAGATGGCCGGCTGAGAACCGAACAGGAGGAAACAGACCACCGCAACGCCGGCCAGAATGCGCACGGGCCGGTTGGCGACGTTGGAACGGTTGCGCTGGCCCAGGAAGGCCGGTGCGTAGCGGCGATCACGCAACCCCAGCACCAGGCTCTGCATCGCCAGCATCGCGGCGGCCGTCACCACCAGTAGCACCAGGATGGCGACCACCACAGCAATCAGTCCCACGAAGCCCGGCAACAGCCCGACCATGCCCTGGTAGATGACCGAGGCAGCGTCCGCCGGATCGACCTGAGCGACGATGGCCGGGCCGGCCAGCAACAGAAACACCAGGCTGGTAGCGGCCACCAGGAGCAGGCTCAGCAACGCCTTGCGGCTGCGCTGCGGCTCCAACCCCTCGTAGATCAACTCGATCGACGTGAATATCTCCGCGCCGGTCAGCAGACCCAGGAGGCTGGCAAAGCTGATCAGCGTGGCGCGGCGCAGCTCTGGCGATGTCAACGCGTCGAGGTCGAAGGCAGGCACGCGCAACGGCCCGCCCAGCACCGCCGCCAGCGCCATTCCCCAGAGCACCAGCAGGATTGCGAGCGTCGCCGGGCGATAGGCCAGCGGCAGGAGTCGCGGCCGGTTGTTGACGCCCCAGGTCAACAGCAGCACCACAGCGACCGCCAGCACATCCTGGCCAGTAATGCGCCACACCAGCGGCGTGTGCAGGGCAGGAAACAGGTCGCCCAGCAGCGACGCAGCCGCGGCCAGACTAACCAGCGCGGCCGCGATGATCATCACGGCACCGATCGCTCCGTTGACCTGGATGGCCCAGCCGCCGAACTCCTCCTCGCTTAGGCCCTGAACGCCCCGTCCGCCGTGCACCCAGTGGATCACCAGCCCGTAGACAAACACCGCCGCCAGCATGACCAGCACGACCATCCACGCGCTGACGCCGAAGACGATCTCGGCCGCACCGCCCACGAGGCCAATCTTGAGGATCGCGCTAAAGGAATAGAGTGGCGAACTGGCGGGATCAGCGCCGCCGACCAGCACGCCCTGGAGAGGATTGCGCAGCTTGCGAGTTGGAGAAGAAGTCATGGGTCGAGGCCTCGCTTGAGTATAGCCCAACAACGGGCGCGTGTCCAACTGCTTCAGACTTCGGCAGTTGGCGGAGACTTCGGAAAGTCCCCGCCAACTCGCGTCGAACCCCCTGCCGTCGTAACCGTGCTTGCCTGCGTAGCGGCATGAAGCTACAATATCGGCCATGAACGATCCGCAGTTGGACCGGTTGTTGCGTCTGGCAATCGAATCGGGATCCACGGAGTTTTGGTTGAACGCCCTGCCGTGGCTGGTGGAGACCACGGCCGCGGCCGGCGGCAGCATTGTGTTGGTCCTGCCGGAACCAGCGCGAAGGGAAATGGGCGCGGTCTCAGAGCCTGCCCGCCAGGCCATTCTCAAGTGGGAAGATTCACTGGGCCAACTTCAGGAGTGGCTGCCTGAGCAGGGCGCTCTCTCCTCCACCGCGCCGCCCGCCGCCACAACGATCGAACCGGCGGCGCCCGTCTTGCACGTCGTGATACGGCAGCGGCAGGCGGTCGTCGGCGGGATCAGCCTGGTGTTTGCCAAGCCGCTACAGCCAGACTCGCCGCTGGCCAGCTCAGCCGGCGCGTTGGTGGCGGCCGTCGCACGGCTGGCGTCGTTGACAACGGAGAACCACCAGTTGCAGCGCCGCCTGACACGCAGCGGCCTGCTGTACGAGCTGAGTCGTACCCTGACCTCCAGCCTCGATATCGACGTCGTCCTGCAGTTCACGACCGCGCTGGCAGCCAATGCGCTGGGCGCAGAGAACTCGGCGCTGCTGCTGGTTGCGGCGGAGTGGCGCGAGTTCGTGGTGGCTGTGGCGCACGGGACAGCCGCGAAAGGCTACACACTGATGCAACTGCCCATCGACGACGGCATCGCCGGCTGGGTGGCGCAAACAGGCCTGCCGCTGATCGTCAACGCCCCGGCTAGCGACCCGATCTTCTCGCCGCTGCTGGACCGCAAGACCGGCTATGCGACCCGCAACGCGCTGTGCGCTCCTTTGCAGGCGCGCGGCAACATTCTCGGCGTGCTGCTGGTTACCAACACGGAGGACAGTCGCGATTTTGCGGTCGAGGACATGGAATGGCTTGCAGCGCTGGCGGCGCAGGCGTCCATCGCCATCGAGAACGCCCGGCTTTACAGCAGCCTGCGCGACGAGCGTGACCGCATCATCCAGGCCGAGGAAGACCTGCGCCGCCGGTTGGCGGGCAATCTACACGACAGCGCGGCGCAGTTGGTCGGCTCGCTATTGATGAACCTCGAGGTCGCACGCCGGGTCGCGGCCGGTCACCCGGAGCAGGTCGGCGCAGAGCTGGATCTCCTGCGCGATCTGGTGCAACAGGTCAACGTGGCGATTCGCCAGTCGCTGCTGGAGTTGCGACCGCTGATGCTGGAGAGCCGCGGGCTGGCCGGCGCGCTGCGCGGGTTTGTCAACCAGCAGCGCCGGCTGGGCTTCGCTGTGACCGCCGAGATCGGCGACCTGCCTGAGATACCCAACCGGCAGGTGGAAACCGCCATCTATCTCATCGCCCAGGAGGCGCTGTCCAACGCCAGACGGCACGCGCGCGCCGAGTATACATGGCTGCGGATCCGGACCGACGAAAGCTGGCTGGTTCTGGAGGTCGAGGATAACGGGCGCGGCATGGGGAGTGAAGCAGACAACAGCGACACGCCGCCCGCGGGGATGGGGCTGCTTAGCATCCGCGAGCGGGTCGAGTGGCTGGGCGGGCAGTTGCTGATCCTGTCGCCGCGGCCGGGCCAGCGGCCGGGCACGCTGGTGCGGGTGCGGCTCGGCCTGACGCGCGTGCTGGCCCCGCCGCCGCGCGACACACCGTCGCGGATCGTGGGGATTGGGACGTAGGAGGCGCGCCTGACTCAGAAGGGTGGGTTCAAAGCGGTAGAGCGCTGGCGCGGAGCCGGGCGCGGCGACCCCGTCCCTACAAGCTAACTCGTGTTGCATACGCCCAATCGAAAAGCCCCCGACCGGTGTGGTCGGGGGCTTTTGCGTCGAAGCAAGCCTGGCTTGGATTGTGGACGACTGGCAGGCTTACTTCTCTTCCTCGCGCTCCTTGCGGGCCGCTTCGATGATGTCGTGGGCAATGTTGCTGGGAACGGGCGCGTAGTGCGACGGTTCCACGGTGTAGATACCGCGTCCCTGGGTAAGAGAGCGCAGTTCCGCTGCGTAACGCTGTAGCTCGGCCTGCGGCACCTTGGCCTCGATGACGCTCTTGCCGCGCTCCTGACCCATCCCCAGCACGATGGCGCGCTTGGTGTTAAGGTCGCCGATGATGTCGCCGACATATTCGTCGGGGACCGTGACCTTGATCACGGAGATCGGCTCCAGCAGCACCGGGCCAGCCTTTTCGAAGGCCCGGCGGAACGCCTCGCGGCCGGCGATCTGGAAGGCGATGTCCTTGGAGTCTACAGGGTGCATCTTGCCGTCGTAAATCTCGGCGCGCACGTCCTCAACCGGGTAGCCAGCGACGACGCCCTGCTCCAGGATCGAGCGGATGCCCTTCTCGATGGAGGGGAAGAAGGAGTGCGAGATCGACCCGCCGAAGATACGGCTGGTGTCGTATTCGAAGCCCTGCCCGCCTTCGATGGGCCTGACTTCCATGTGAACCTCGGCGAACTGGCCGGCGCCGCCAGTCTGCTTCTTGTGCCGATAGACCTCGGTAGCCGCGCGGGAGATGGTCTCCTTGAAAGGCACCTTGGGCACGGCGGTCTCGACGCCGACGCCGAACTTTTCCTGCAGGTTATGAACGGCGACCTCGATATGGATGTCACCCATGCCTGACAGGATTGTCTGGCCGGTACCGCCTTCAAAGCGCCAGGTTACGGTGGGATCCTGCTCCTGCAAACGAGTCATGGCCGGCCCCATCTTGGCCGAGTCCTGCTGCGTCTTCGGCATCACCGAAACTTCATACAGCGGATTGGGATAGGTCGGCCCAATGACCTGGACCTGGGCTTTCTGCGGACAGAGGGTGTCGCCGGTGACTGTCTCACCCAGCTTCGCCAGCGCACCTACGTCGCCCAGCGCGAGCCTGTCGACGTTGATCTGCTCCTTGCCGCGCATGACATAGAACTGGCCCAGCCGCTCTTCCGTAGCTGCGCCGCGGGTTATAGAGCCGGCTTTCCTCCATGTGCGCCTCGCCGGAGACGACGCGGAAATAGGTCAGCTTGCCGACGAAAGGATCGGCCACAGTCTTGAATGCGAAGAGAACTGTCGGACCGCTGGGATCGGGTTTGATCACGATCGGTTCGCCGTGAGCGTCGAGCGCGTTGGTGCCCGCGCCGTTCTGGAAGGAGGGGACGATTTCGGTCAGCAACGTCATCAACGCACGAATACCGATGTTGTGGGTAGCGTCGCCAAAACAAACGGGGATGACCGCTCCATTGCGCACCGCCTTGCGGAAGCCGCGGTTCATCTCTGCTGACGTCAGCTCCATGGTCTCAAGGTACTTCTCCAGCAGCTCGTCATCGACCTCGGCCGCCACGTCCATCAACTCGATGTGCGCTTCCTCGACCTGGTCGGCCATGTCGGCCGGCACCGGCGCCTTCTTGCCCTCGGCGCCGAGAAATGCCTGCCCGCTGAGCAGATCCACGACGCCGTTGAACCCGGCCTCCTTGCCAATGGGCAACTGGACCGGTACGAACGTGCCATCCAGCGAACTGCGCAGGCTGTTCATCGCGAGTTCCATGGTAGCGTTTTCGCGCGCCATCTTGTTGACGTACACGATGACCGGCACGTTGTAGTCGCGTGCGACCTGCCAGGCAAGCTCTGTGCCGACCTCAACGCCGCTGACAGCGTCGATGACCAGCAGCAGGGCGTCAACGGCCGAAATCGCGCTGTAGACCTCGCCCATAAAATCGACGTAGCCGGGGGTATCCAGCACGGTGAACTTGTAGCCCTGCCATTCCACCGGCATGGTGGCCAGGCTGATGGAAATACCGCGACGCTTCTCCTCGGGGTCAGAGTCTGAAACCGTGTTGCCATCTTCGGTGCGACCGAGGCGCGTCAATGCGCCCGAGTCAAATAGCATTGCTTCAGCCAGCGATGTTTTGCCTGATCCGCTGTGGCCAGCAAGTGCGATGACGCGAACACGATCTGCAGGATAATACTTCATTGGGGATAATCCTCCGGCGTATTTTGTTTTCCGCTCCGCTTCGCTGCGGGACTGGGTAGCCTCTGAGCGTTGATCCTTGTTGCCGAGAACTTCGCGGCCTGCATGATGCGATGGTCAGCGCTCCGCTTGACATGCCGGTAGCCGACATGCAAGGCCGCCAGCGTCACCCCAGGGCGATCAGCCGGCGGCAGTAGGTTGATTTTATCCGATTTTCAGCGGGCTGTCAAAGACGGTAGCTCTCAGGTGTCGCTCATGCTGCGTAGGTGCGGACGATCTGCATCTCCCTGTCAACCAGCGCGGTGGCGCGCCGCTCCGCCTCCCAGAGAATGCGCTCCACGTCCAGCGTCAACAGGCGGCGGTCCTTCATCAGCCAGCGGCCGGCGACCATGGTGTGAGTCACATCGCCGGCCTGCGCGCTGTGCAGCAGATTGGCCACCAGATCATGCCGCGGTCGCCAGTGCGGCTGGTCGCAGTCCAGCAGGATCAGGTCGGCCAGCACGCCGGGGACAATCGCGCCGCCATCTGGCCAGCCCAGCGCGCGTGCGCCGTTCTGCGTCGCCATGCGCAGTGGCAGGTCGCCCGGCATCACCTCCGGGTCGCGGTGGTGCAGCTTCTGGATCAGCGCCGCCAGCCGCGCCTCCTTGAGCATATTGAGGTCGTTGCTGCTGGCCGTACCGTCAGTCCCCAGCGCCACATTGACTCCTTTGGCCTGCAAGGCCGGCACGGGAGTCACACCCATCCCCAGCTTCATGTGGCAGTTGGGGCACTGCACCACTGTCACATTGCGACGCGCCAGGATATCCTGATCGATCTCGCTGATGCTGATACAGTGCGCCGCAATGGCGGGCACGTCGAATACACCGTTGGTCTCCAACACCTCGACCGGCGAGCGGTCATGCAGCCGTAGCGAGTTATCCACCTGTTCCTGCAACTCGGCCAGGTGAATGTGGATGCCGACGCCCAACCGGGCTGCGACGGCTGCCGTGCGCGCCAGAAAGCGCGGCTCGCACATGTAGGGCGAGTGCGGACCGAGGATGGTGCGAATCCTGCCATCGGCTGCCCCCTGCCAGCGCTGCACGAAGTCCACGGTCCCGGGCAGGTCGGTGCCGATATTGTTTTCCTCGCCGAAGACGCACCAGGCCAGCAGCGCCCGCAGTCCGGCCGTTTCGACTGCTTCCGCGACACGATCCATGTAGAAGTAGTGGTCGGCAAACGCCACCGTGCCGCCGCGGATCATCTCAGCCACCGCCAGCATCGCGCCCCAGTAGACATCCTCGTCGCTGAGTTGCAACTCGACGACCCAGACCCGCTCGTTGAACCAGCGGTCCAGCGGCAGATCCTCCGCCCAGCCGCGTTCGAAAGTCATGGGCGCGTGGGTGTGCGCGTTGACAAAACCGGGCATCAGCACATGGTTGGTCGCGTCCAGCGTCTCGTCTGGCTGAAAACCGGCCGGTGCTCGCCCGACAGCCACGATGCGCTCGCCAGCGACAGCGACCTCAGCATCGCGCAGGATTGTGCCAGCAGCGTCCAGCGTCACAACATCGGCGTGTTGAATAAGTATCTTTGCCATTTTTTGGGCCTTTCGTCTAGAAACCAGCCGCGCGCGCCAGCAACTCCTGTACCATCCACAGGAAAATCGGCAGCAACAACGCGGTCGCGAAGCCACGTACGGTGCTGGGCTGCCATGGCCAGGTCGGCAAATTGGCAACGGCTGCCTGACCAGCCCGCAGCGCGCTCAGCGTCTTTTCCAGCCGCTCCGGGTCTTCCACCACGCCTGATGGCGCCGAGCGGGTCAACTCTTCGACGGACTGTTTGAGCAGCGCGTTGATGTCGCCCTCGATGCGTTCCTTACTCACCACCAGCCGGCGATGCATGCCCCAAAGCGGCCAGACGAACACCACGACTGCCAGCGCGGTCGCCGACACAACCGGGATCAGGATCGTGCTGGTGCGAACCTCGCCGGGCAGGACCAGCATCACCAGGTATTGAACCAGGACAAAGCCAATCGCCGTGCGCACGGTAAGACGGGAAAAGCTGTACAGAGGCTCCGGATCGAACAGGTCGATGGTACGGGCGCTGGCGTGAATATGACTCACCAGCCGCAATTGGTAGATGATGTGGACAAAGAACGCACCGCCGATGGCAAAGCTGGTCAGGCTGATTAGGATCTCCCAGGCGGCGAAGTACTCCAGGAAGCTGGCGAGCTGCACCCACACCAAAAGCAACGCCAACAGGCACCAGAACAACGCACCTGCGATTTCCAGCCGCAACGGCATGACCGTCAGCCGTCTGCCGAGCTGCTGCAACTGGTCGTCGCTGGCGTTCAGCGCCCTGTTGAAGCTGGCCAGCGACTTGAGCGCGTAATGGTCCAGATACTGGTGCAGGGCCAGAATCGACACGTCCCAAACCAACGCCGGTGCTGGCGTGAAAGTCGCTGGCTGCTGATAGCCAGTCAGCAAGCGGGCGACCATAAACAACGCGTAGCCAATGAGGAAAACCAGCAAATAGAACGCCCAGGCAGGCAGAGGGAGCCGGTCCACCCATCGCGCGAAGCGGTCGATGACGGCCGGTGAATAGCTGGTATCGAGATCGAGGTCCGCAAGCGAAGCGGAAGAAGGACCGGTCATGGCGCAATCCGTTTCTACGAACATGCGGCCAGCAACAAGCCTGGAGCGACGGGGCGGATTCTAGCACAGGCGTCGATGGTTGTCCAACAACTCTGGCGAGGCCGGCTTGGCGAAGCGAGAAGTTCGACTCTTCGGCAAAGTCGAACTTCATGCCTCCGAACGAACAACGTCCCCGGATCAGTTGGTTGATCCGGGGACGTTCGAAGTCGATTGTGCCTGGCCCGGCCAGGCCGGTTAAGCCTCGATGACCTCAGGCGAGGCTGCTACCAGTTCAGCCTGCTCCGGCTGGTGACCGTTGGCGCTCTGTTCAGGCACGGCGACCGGTTCCAGCGCGGCGTTCAGCACGTCGTCCACCGTCTCAGCGTAGACGAAGGTCATCTTCTCGCGCACATTCTCAGGCACTTCGTCCAGGTCCTTCTCGTTGCGATAGGGCAGGATCACCGTGTCCAGCCCGGCGCGCCGGGCGGCCAACACCTTTTCCTTGAGGCCGCCAATAGGCAACACCTTGCCGCGCAGGGTGATCTCGCCGGTCATGCCGACGTTGGACTTGACCGACCGGCCCGTCAGCAGCGACACCAGTGCAGTCGCCATGGTAACGCCAGCGCTGGGACCATCCTTCGGCACCGCGCCGGCCGGGATATGCATGTGAATATCCGAGTTCTCGAAGATGTCAGGATCGATCCCCCAGCGAGCGGCGTTAGCGCGCACCCAGCTCAGAGCCGCGCGCGAGCTTTCCTTCATCACGTCACCCAACTGGCCAGTAACAAGGAAATCCTTCTTACCGGCCATGCGCGTCGCCTCTATGAAGAGGATATCGCCGCCGGTCATGGTCCAGGCCAGCCCGGTGGCAACGCCTGGTATTTCCGTGCGTTCGGCCACCTCGTCGAAAAAGCGCGGCTTCTTGAGGAAACCGACCAGATTGTCGGGGGTGATCACCAGCGGCTCGCTTGCGCCGTTCTCGGCGACCTTTGTGGCCACCTTGCGGCAGATGGTCCCGATGGTTCGCTCCAGGCTGCGCACGCCGGCCTCACGGGTGTAGTCACGCACAATGCGCCGCAGCGCTTCCTCTTCGAACGAGATCTCGTCGGGCCGCAGCGCGTTCTCGCGGATCTGGCGCGGCACCAGATAACCCTGCGCGATCTTGACCTTCTCTTCGGTTGTGTAGCTGTGCAGCTCGATGATCTCCATGCGATCCAGCAGCGGCTCCGGGATGGTGTCGAGCATGTTGGCCGTGGTGATAAACATCACCTGGCTCAGGTCAAAAGGCACGTCCAGGTAGTGATCGCGGAACTCGCGGTTCTGCTCCGGGTCCAGCACTTCCAGCAGCGCCGAGCTGGGGTCGCCGCGGAAGTCGCGGCCCAGCTTGTCCACCTCGTCCAGCATGAAGACCGGGTTGCTGCTCTCGACCCGTCGCAGGCTCTGGATGACCCGCCCCGGCATGGAACCGATGTAGGTGCGGCGGAAACCACGGATCTCAGCCTCGTCGCGGATGCCGCCCAGCGCCAGACGCACGAACTTGCGGTTCATCGCGCGTGCAATGCTCAGTCCGAGCGAGGTCTTGCCGACGCCGGGCGGTCCGACGAAGCAGATGATTACCCCTTCACGCTCGCGGCGAATCTGATCGACGTCCGAGATTTCCTCCAGATCGTCGCCCTTGCGTTCCAGCTTCAGCTTGCGCACCGCGAGGTATTCCAGAATCCGGTCCTTGACCTCGTCCAGGCCGTAGTGATCCTCATCCAGCACCTGGCGCGCGTGCGCGATGTCGAGGTTGTCGTCTGACTTCTTCTGCCACGGCAGGCTGACCATCCAGTCAAGATAGGTCTTGATGACGCTGTACTCGGCAGCCTGCGCGGGCATCTTACGCATCCGGTCCAGCTCGCGGCGGGACTCTTTCTCGGCCTCTTCCGGCATACCGGCCTCGGCGATGCGGTCTTCCAACTCCTTGATCTCGGCTTCCTGCTCGTCGGTCTCGCCCAGTTCCTTCTGGATGGCCTTCATCTGCTCGCGCAGGTAGAACTCGCGCTGCATCTTCTCCATCTCGCCGACGGCCTCGGACTGGATCTTACGTCCCAGTTCCAGGACTTCCAGTTCCTTGGTGAGCAACGCGGTCAGCTTGCGCAGCTTTTCGGTCACGCTGTCGATTTCCAGCAGTTCCTGCGCAACTTCGATCTCAAGCCGCAGGCTGGAGGCGATCAGGTAGACCAACTGGCGGGCGTCTTCTACGTTCAGCGCCGCCATCTCCAGTTCCTCTGGCAGGTGCGGCACCAGGTTGATGAACTGGCGGAACTGCTCCTGGGCATTGCGCATCAGCGCCTCAGTCTCGACCGTGTCCTCGATCAGGTCGGGATGTTCGAGCACCTTGGCACGCAGATACGGATCGGTCTGGATGAACTCTTCAACACGGATGCGCTCCAGCCCTTGCACGATCAGACGGATCGTGCCATCAGGCGCGCGCAGCATGCGGTGGACAACCGCCATGGTTCCGGTGCTGTAGATCTCGTCTGGGCCGGGTTCATCCTTCTCTGGGTCTTTGCTGGTAAACAGGCCAATGATGCGCGGCTCGGCATCGACCAGCGCCTCGTCGATCAGCCGGATCGAGCGCTCCTGGCCAACGGTCAGCGGCAGCCACATCATCGGGTAAACCACGACGCCGCGCAGAGGCAGCAGTGGCAGGCTCAGCGCGTTGGGCTGGTCCAGCGGCTGGTCCAACACCTCATCGTTTTCGAACGCATCGCTGTCGAACACATCGTCTTCTTTTTGATTTCTTGTCTTGCCGAATAGAGGCACTGGTCAACTCCGTATCTGGTTGCGTGCAACGCACTGGTTGCAACCGTCGTTCTTATTGTTCTGTCCGCCAGGGAGACTGGATAGTCCCCGATCCAAGAATGCGTCTATCAATTCGTTGCTGCCCTGACCGGTCTTTGCTTGCACCCCGGAGGGGCCGACCGAGCCAACACAGGGAAGCTATTTGTAGACGCATCCTACAAGTTGCGGCACTAAGTGCGTCCGCTCTCGCCGATGACCCGCACAGGCACATGGCGCGGCTGCGCTTTGGGCAGCGTGATCACCAGGAAGCCGTCATCATAAGCTGCCTGCGCCGACTCGGCCTCTTGCAATGGCCACGGCACCGGCACTTCGACCGTGAAGAACCCATAGGGTATCTCGATCTGGTGAAACGTGACCCGACCTGTGTCCGCGCTGTGCGACTGACGGCGGCCAACCACGGTCAACACCCGATCAGCCTCAGACAACGAAATCTCGAACTGATCTTCCTGGAGTCCGGCCACCTCGATGATGACGACTACGGCGTCATCAGTTTCATAGACGTCGGTCGGCGGCCGAAAGTGCGCGCTCTCCATGGCTGCAAAGCGCTGTTGCAACAATTGCATCCGATCAAACCGAACCTGCCCGTACAACAACCTGTCACTCATTCAACTCTCCGCGGGTCACTGTGCTCCGGCCGGCAGCGGGCCAACCAATTGCCAACGCCTGCCGGGTGATCTCGTTCTGCCAGCCGATTATACCACAACTGTCTTTTCCCGCGAACGATGCACGCTCCCCATTGCACCACATCTAACGCAAGTCTAATGCAACAGCTCAGCGCGACGGCCATAACTTGGTAATCCTTCCGTCCTGATCTACAATAATCGCATGGACACACTCACAAACCTCGACACCTTCATCGACCGCCTGGCCTCTGGCGACCCGACCCCGGGCGGCGGCAGCGCAGCCGCGATGGCCGGCGCGGCCGGCGCGGCGCTGGTCTCAATGGTGGCCCGGCTGACCATCGGCAGGAAACGCTATGCCGATGTTGATGCACAGATGCAGGATGTTCTGCAAGGATCTGAAATGCTACGCGCTCAGCTAACCGCCCTCGTCCAGAAGGACGCCGACGCCTACAATCAGGTCAGTGCGGCTTACCGGCTGCCCAAAACCAGCGACGAGGAACTGGCCGCCCGCTCCGCCGCCATCCAGGCCGCACTGCAAACCGCCAGCCTTACCCCACTGGAAACTGCGCAACACTGCGCCGAGGTCATCTCGCTCGCGGAGCTCGTTGTCGCGAAGGGCAACGTCAACGCCCGCAGCGACGGCGGCGTGGGCGCGCTGCTGGCGCACGCCGGCCTGCAAGCCGCCGCCTTGAACGTCGCTATCAACCTCGAAAGTATCGACGATCCGCAGTTCATCGCCTCCACGCAAGCCAACACGCACGCTGCGCTGGCAGCCGGCGAGTCCATTCTCAGCCGCATCCGCCAGGCGCTGGCGAGCCAGTAGTCAGTGACCAGCGAGCAGTAAACGGTGATCGGTGATCGGTAATCGGTCACTGATCACTAATCGCTGCCCTCTGACGTCTGGCTTCTGACCTTCCTCATCCGTTTACTGCCTACCGATCACCATTTACCGATCACCGATTACCTCCCCATGCGCACCCGCTCTCGCTATCACATCGCCGCCCTGCTGGGATACGGTCTCCTGGCGCTGGCGTTGACCTGGCCGCTGGCCCGCCAGCTTGGCTCAGCTATCCCTGGCGACAGCTTCGATGGCTGGCAAAACCTTTGGAACCTGTGGTGGATGCGCGAGGCGTGGCTGGTGCGCCACATCTCACCCTACTTCACCGACATGTTGTTTGCGCCGACCGGCGCCGATCTGCGATTCCAGACCATGGCGCCCTTCAACGGCTTTCTGTTCATGAACGTGCAGACGACCGTTGGCCTGATCCCCGCATATAACGCGGCGGTGCTGTTCAGCTTCGTGGCCGGCGGCTACGGCGCGTTTCTGCTGGCGCTCTAACGCGTTGCGAGGCTGGCAGAGACTTCCGAAGTCGCCGCTTTTCGACATGACCAGTCAGCAAGCGTTGTGGCCACTCCACAACGCTTAGCCCGCGACTTCAGGAATCTATACGCCGCTGCCTTCATCGCCGGAATCGTCTTCGCCTTCTCGCCCTACCATTTCTCGCACACGCTGGGACACTTGCAGCTCATCTCGTTGCAATGGATTCCGTTTTACGTGCTGTATCTCCTGCGCGGTCTGGACCGGGCAGCGCGGCCCGCAGCCCGTGGTTCGTGGCTGGTGGACGCGGCCAAGGCCGGCCTGTTCCTGACGCTGGTGGGTCTGTGCGATTGGTATTATGTCATGTACTGCCTCTTCTTCACAGCACTGGCGCTGCTGGTGTGGCTGGCGCGGCGGCGGCTAAGCTGGCGCAGCATCGCGGTAGTCGCGGGCGCGGGCATATTCCTGGTCGTGGTGCTCTCACCGCTGCTGGTTCCCATGGTGCGCGGCGCGCAGACATGGGGCGGCACCTCGCTCGTGCGCGACTACACCGAAACTTTGGCGCTGTCGGCTGACCTGCTAGCCTTTGTGACGCCGCAGGTGTTCCATCCGCTGTGGGGCGAGGCGGCCCTGGCACGCGGCGCATCGTTCACGGCCGCGCCCAGCGAGTACACCGTTTTCGCCGGTTTCACGGTGTTGATCCTGGCGGTTATCGCCTTGCTGTTGGTGCGAACCCGGCGCGGCAAATCCGGCAGCCCCGCGACGCGACCCGGTTTCTACCTGCTAAGCGCAGCATTCTTCGCCCTGCTGGCATTGGGACCGGTGCTCAAGATCAACGGACGCACCGATCTGCTGCCGGGCGACGGCGAGATACCGCTGCCCTATCGCCTGCTCTACGAGACGGTACCGTTTATCAAGCTCAGCCGGTCAGTCAGCCGCATGGACGTGATGACGATGCTGTTCCTGGGCGTCGCAGCCGCCTTCGCGGTGGTCTGGCTGGTGCAGCGCTTGCAGGCAGGCCGGAAGGCCGGCTCACAGCGCGCCATCGCTATCGCGACGCCACTCATCATCGGCGGGCTGATCGTCTTCGAGTTCCTGCCCGCGCCCTTTCCCGTCAGCCCGCCCGATACGCCGGCCTGGTATGCGACGCTGGCGCAGGATCCATCCGACGGCGCGGTGTTCAACCTGCCGGCCAACTTCGAACGGCCCGGCTATCTGCTCTACCAGGTCACCCACGGCAAGCCGATAACCGCCGGCTACGTGACGCGCGACGACCCGAAGACGCTGCGCGAGCGCGCGCCGGTCTTCAGCCATTTCTGGTTCCTCGGCGAGGACATCAACACCCGTGACTTCGACCTCCGGCGTCAGGGCATACAGATATTGCACGACCTGCTGGGCGTCCGCTGGGTAGTGCTGGACCGCTACAAGATGCCCGGCGGCCCGGAACGCGAGATCACCGAAACGCTGGCCGGGCAGATCTTTGGCGACCAGCAGCCGCTGTACAGCGACGACCGTATCACCGTCTACGAGGTCGGCGAGCCAGCGGAGCGCGGCCCGTTCATCGTTCTGGGCACGGATTGGCAGCCGCGGCAGGTAAACGAGACCGGCGCGATCTGGCGCGTCCTGCCAACCGGCGACACCGCCAGCTTTGACGTGTTCAACCCAAGCGGTGAGGCAGTGACGCTCTCCATCGATGCCGCGGCAGCGTCCGGCGGCACGCTGCGTCTGCTGGACGCGGACGATGCGGAACTGGCAGCCTGGCCGTTGGACGCCAACAACCTGACCTTTGCGGTTCCCGGCGCGACGGTGTATCCCGCACAGATGCAGTTACTGTACGACGGTCCTTCCGGCGCCGAAGCGCGGATATTCTCCGTAACCATCGTACCGGGATGACAATAACCCGCTACCCCATCCGTTCATAGCTTTGACAATGCCAACTCGATAGTGTAGCATCCACCGCGGCGCTGTACGAACAGACGCCGTCCAGACGAAATTCGCGCAAATTATACAGGAGAGAAACCAAATGAAACGTTCTGCACTGTTGCTTCTGCTTGTTACCGCCCTACTGCTGGCCGCCTGCGGCGGCGGCAACGATGAAGCGCCTGCTGACACATCTGCCCCAACCACCGCCGCCGAAACAACCACGCAGGAGCAGCCCGCTGCAACACCTGCCAAGGCTGCGGCTGAAGCAGCCACCAACACGCCGGTCCCGCCAACTGCCACCGCCGAGCCGGAAGCCGCCGCCGACACCCCGGTCGTTGAGGAAGCCGATGCGCCGCTGGCTCAACTTGGCAACCTGGAGAACCTGAAGAGCTACCGCGCCCGCACGGTTTACCAGAGCGAGGGCACGCGCGACGATGGCACCCCGGTCAACAACTCGGTGACCGTCGAGTCAGCCTACGTCCTCGATGAAGGCGTGGACACCCGCTACATGTCGATGCAGATTGACAGCCTGGACGCGGAAGAGGCGGATGCCTTCGGCGGGTTCGAGTTCTACCAAATCGGGCCTGACATGTACATGTTCACCGGCGAGGAAATGGGGTGGATCCGCGTCTCCAACGAGCAGTCGCCGTTCGAGGATCCCTCGAACCAGTTCATGCTGGACGGCTCCGCGGTGTTCAGCGACCTAGACAATCTGAAGCGGCAGCGGCCTGACGAGAAGATCGCCGGCATCGACAGCCGCCATTACACCTTCGACCAGGCTGCAATGCTCGACTTTCTGGGTGCGGGCCAGGGCAATCTCACGGCCGACGGCGAGGTCTGGATCGCCAAGGACGGCGACTTCGTCACCAAGTACATCGTCGCCGTTGCCGTCGAGTCGGGCGGCGCCGGCCTGCTCGACCCATCGCTGGCCAACGGGTCACTGCGGCTGGAGTTCGAGCTGACCGAGGCCAACGAGGACATCACCATCGAGCTGCCGGAAGATGCAATCAGCGGCACAAATCTGGCCGGCTTTGGCGACCAGCCGCTGCCGCTGCCCGAAGGTGCGACGGTCGCTGCTGCCACCGCGCAGTTCGCCATCGTCCAGACCGAGCTGACGGTGGAAGAGGCGCAGCAGTTCTATGACGACGCCCTGCAGGGACTGGGCTGGACCAAGGATGAGAGCGGTTCCATGAGCTTCGGCGATATGGTATCGCTGAGCTACACCAAGGACAACGCCAAACTCACCGTCCTCATCCAGGCCGACGCCTCCACGGGCGAGACCCAGGTGATGATCAACGCCGAAGAATCGCAGTAAGCAGCCGGCGTGAGCCAAGCAAAAAGCGGATGGAGCGCAGCACTCCATCCGCTTTTTGCTTGGCTCGTAGTAGGCGCTTCAGCGCCGTTCTGGGCGCTGAAGCGCCTGCTACGAACCGGGCACCGCCTGCCGGCTGCTCTCATCGATCAGCCTGACATACACCCGACGCGTCAGCCCTGCGATCACCTGCCACGAGAGACATTCGTTCACCTGCTGTAGCGCATCATCGGCCCGCAAGGTAGCCTTGACCGGATCCTTGAGCGTTTGAACGATCGCACGGCTCAGGGAGTCGACGTTCTCAGATAATGCCGTCAATCCGGTCTTTTCGTGCTGCACAACCGCTCCCAGCCCGCCCACATCGGTCACTATCACCGGCGTTCCGGCCGCCATAAATTCCAACGCAACGATACCAAATGGCTCGTAGCGGCTGGGAAAGACGCAGCAATCGGCGACGACATACAGCTTGTCACGATCGTCGTCGTCCAGAAACCCGACCAGCGTAACATGTGATCCGATGTGCAGTTCAGCGACGCGCCGTTCCAGCCGGGATAAGAGCGGGCCTTTGCCAGCAATGATAAATCGCGTGTTCGGCGCCTCCCGCAACACCGCGGGGACAGTCTCGATCAGCAGGTCTGCACCTTTCTCGTATACCAAACGCCCAACATTGAACACGATCTGTTCGTGTGGCAGAGCATAGCGGACGCGGAACTCCGTGAGATCGGCTTCGCGCAGCCGGGCGAAGCGGCTGCCGTCGATGCCATTGGGGATGACTGTGATACGGGCCGGTTCGACGCCAAAGTAGCGCTCAACCTCCTCGGCCATGGCGCTGCTGCACACGATGATGTGATCGGCGCGCCGGCACAGTTCCGCCTCAGCACGGTCGATGTCAGCCGACATGTGGTTGTGCAGTTGGCCGCGATAGCGTCCGCGCTCCGTGGCATGTATCGTCGCCACCAACGGCGTGCCATGCAGATCCTGTACGTCAAACGCTGCCCAACTGGCCAGCCAATCGTGGACATGCAGCAGGTCGAACGGCCCCTCCGTCTGGGCAACGCTGCGGGCCGTTGTCGCGAGCGCAACATTCGACAGCGCGACATCCGCAAAATAGGACTGTGAATGCGGCTGGGACATCGACACCCAGTGAACCGTTGTCCTCCCGTCATCGACCACGGAACTGGCCTCACCGAACGCTGGCGCGACGACGTGCAACTCAAGCGTAGGATCGAATGCCAGGATCGCCGGTAGCAGCTCTTTGACGTGCTGTCCCAACCCGCCGTGGATAAACGGCGGATATTCCCAAGTTAGCACCAGTACCTTCATGGTACTCCTTTCCCGGCACGGCTATTGGACAGCGTGCAGGTAAACCGGCCCTTCCGAGGAACGACCGCAACCAACTGCAACTCCGCAGGCAGCGTCCCGACGAATCGTATCAACAGAGCCTTGCCAGCCCTCTGTTCCAAGCGTCAGCAGCGCTTGCTGCACCGCCACCGCGCCCGGTTCGCCGCCGCCGGCAGACGCCAGTTCGATGGCATCGAGCAGCAAATTGGCGGCATCGTAGGCCAGAACAGCCTGCGGGCCAGGGCTAACACCTGCCAGCGCCCGGTACTCTTCCACGAAACGCAGCGGCATCTGGTCAAGGCCGGGGACGCGCTCAGCCACGAAACACGTGCGGCGTCGCTTCCGGCCCGGCCGGCAAACATATGCGAACCTGCCTCGGCGCCGCCGACCATCGTCGTCTGCGCACCAAGAGCCGCTGCCAGGCGAGCGCCCTGCTGCGCGTCGCCGAGCCAGGCCACGCCCTCACCAGGCAGCGTCACAAGCTGTTCTGCTGACGCCAGCGGCAGACTACGAACCGTGACACCCGCAGCAGCAGCGCCCGCGTGGGCCTCTGGCCAGTCGCTGAGCAACAGCGCCGAGTCGATGCCGGGCTGAGCCAGCAACGCATCGACCGCGGCCCGACCCAAGGTTTCCGGCGACAGCGCCAGACTGAAACCGCCCGCAAGCTCGGCGGGCGGCAGCTCCGTCAACGCGATCCAGGGCATCTGACGCTGGCTGAGAGCCTCACCCGCTGAAACGCTGCCCGCCTTGACCGGTCCGATGACGCCCAGTACCTCGCCATCGACCGCCATGTTGGCAGCTTGGCGCTGCGCTTCATCGGAGCGGCCGTTGTCATTGAGCGCCACCAGTGCGACCTGGCGACCGGCGACGCCGCCCGCCGCGTTGCGCTGGTTCACTGCCAGCCTGACCGCGTTGAGCGCCTCGTAGCCGTCATCTCGGTACAGTTCCTCGAACGGCGCAATCAGCCCGATCTTGACGACTGGTCGCGTGCTGCCAAAACAGCCGCCGAGGGCAACTGCAACAAGGAGCAGCCCGACCAGCCAGCGCACTGAAAGCGGTTTCATGTCCGATTAGTCTAACACAGTTTGCGGTCGCGGAAGTTTACGATTGAATGACACGACAAGTTGCGCGGCGGTTACTGCCCGCCGTAGATGGCGACGTTGGCCTCGTGCTCTGCCAGGGTGCGTGCGAAGACGTGCCGGCCATCCTCGCCGGTCGCGACGAAGAAGCAGTAAACGGTGTCGGCCGGGTTAACCGCCGCTTCCAACGCCGAAAGACCAGGGCTGGCGATCGGACCGGGCGGCAATCCGGGATTGAGGTAGGTGTTATAGGGGTCCTGGACGAACGCGTATTCTTCGATAGATTGTGGTTTCCACCACCAGTCGCCCGGCCGGCCGCGGGCATATTGCACGGTCGGGTCAGCCTGGAGGTAGGTGCCGCCCACGTCCGGGCAAGCGTTGGCCAGGCGGTTACGATAGACGCTGGCAATGAGGGGCCGCTCATCGGCCTGGACGGCTTCACGTTCGACGATGGAGGCCAGGGTCACGGCGTCTTGCAGGCTCATCCCGGAGTCGGCAGCGGCGGAGCGGACGCTGGGACCGATCTTCTCGTCGAAGTTGTTCAGCATCGCAGCCAGCACTTCGCCCGCACTGGCGCGGGCGGGCAGACGGTAGGTGTCGGGGAACAGATAGCCTTCCAGCGACGGCTTGCCTGAGCGGCCAGCCAGAAACGCGTACTGGCCCAATCCCAGCGCAACCGGGTCGCCGACGCGTACGGCGGCCATGAAGTTGTCGCTGTCGAGGATGCCCTGTTCGTCCAGCAACTCGGCCACCTGCTCAGCCCGCCAGCCCTCCGGAATGGTCACGATCACCTCGCGGACGATAGCGTTCTGCAAGGTCTGGGCGACCTCCGGCATGCTCATGTTGTAGGCCAGCTCGAAATCGCCTGCCTCGATGCCCTGATCCAGCCCGTTGTAACGCATGTATAGGCTGAACAGCGCCGGGTCAGAGATCAGCCCCTGTTCGGCCAACCGGTCGGCGACGCTGCGGGCCGGCTCGCCCACCTCGATGCTGAACGGCACCGGCCGGTCGCTTTCGCCCGGCGAGGCTGCCAGCACCGGTTGCTGCATTCGCAAATACAGACCGATCAACGTATCTTCCAGGTTATCGAGGCTCAAAAACTCGGCGGCCGTCTGGCCGGGACGCATCATCCCCTCGACCGCGACTGTCCGCGCGTCCCACTGCTGCGTGAGGTGCTGGCGTGAAATAACGCCCATCAACACCACCGCGCCGATTGCCACGATCATGATGCCCAGTCGCAGGTAGATGCGCAGGTCGAGAAACTTGAGGTACCACGGCAGCCGCGGTTGGCCGGCCGGCTCAGGCTTGTCGCCAGCGTACAACGGCCGCCGGGCGCGCCGGTTCCAGCGCGCCTTGTCCGGCGGCGCGCCGACTACTCGCTGGTTGAAACGGTTGTTAGAGCTTGAAGGCATGAGAGTGCGTGCGTTCGTTTGTTCGTTTGTTCGTTTGTTCGTCAGTCGCAGCCGGCGACACCAGGGATTGACTCCATTTGACGCCAAACTGATACAGCCAGCATTGGTCGAAACAAGCCCAATCATGCGCGCGAGCTTGCTTCAGCATGCTTTTCCGCGCCAGACGCCGATTTCAATCGGTGGCGACGCCTGTGGCCCGCTGCGCATCCAGATAATCCTGCAAGATCACCGCGGCGGCTTCGGCATCCAGACCCGGCGAGCTGCCGCGGCGGCCAGCCTGTTCCAGCCGAGCGGCTGCTTCCTGGGTCGAGCCGTGTTCGTTCCACAGCGCCACCGGCAGATCCAACGCGTTGGCGATCCGGTGGCCATAGCGCGCTGCCAGGCGTGCCTCCGCGCTTTCGCTGCCATCAGCGTGCAGCGGCAGCCCGACCACCAGCCCAACCACCGCACGCTCGCGGGCGATGTTGCCCAGGCGTTCGGCATCCTCCTGACGCGACCGGCGTGTCAGGACCGCCACCGGTGTGGCCAGCAGCCGCATCTCGTCACACACGGCGACGCCAACGCGCCGGTCGCCGACATCCAGCGCCAGCAGGCGGCCTTCAACAGGAAACAGGTTTTGCATAATGACTCGTAGGGGCATGAACGACGGCAAGGCAATCAGTCGCCAATTTGGACGACCTGTTGCGCCGTCGTTCATGCCCCTACACGACACGTCAACCCTGAAACTGCACGTTGACATGCGTGCGGAAGGGCAGCCAGGGAACCCGGTCAAACACGCGAAACGGTAGCCATTCGAAGTCGAACCGCTGCAAGACCGGCAGCAGCCAGTCCGGCCCCAAGCTGAGCTCAGGCGCCGACTGCAATCGCCAGTTTTCCTGCAGGACGGCCACAGCCTCCGCAGGCGACATGCCGCGGATCGATGCGCGCACGGCGCCCGGATCAACGTCCAGTACCACCACGCCGCTGGCAGTCACGTCAAACGGGATTGCCAGTTCGTCGCCGTCTTCGACCACCGATGTCGGGCCGTAACTGGTGGTGATCGAGTCGGCCAGCAACTGGCTGCGGCGCGGGATCGCTTCGCCCAACGCGCGGGCGGCCATTTCGTCGGCCGCGCCGCCATCGACCGCCAACGCAGTGGCCAACAGTCGCAGTCGCAGCGTCAACTCGTCGGCGGCCTCGTCGGTGAAGCGGTCGTAGGTCTCATCCACCACCAGCGTGCCGACCGTGTCGGGCGGCACAAACTCGCCCTCATTCAGCAGCTCGCCCAGCGCGAGGTAGGCCTTTTGCTTGGCCTGCTGCTCCAGGTCAGCCCGCAGCTTATCCTTGTCAGCCTGCTCGACGACGGCGACCTCCTTGACCGTGCCGCCGCCGGTGGACGACGGGTTGATCACGTTCACGCTGACGGCCAGCGAGCCCTCGACCGTATTGATCGAAAAGGCGCGCACGTTGCCGGCCGGCCCCGGTTCGACCGCACGGATCGGCACGTTGACCTGCGCGCCGCGGCCGCCGGGCAGCGAGGCCGGCGCCTGAGTCGCGAAGCTGACGTTGCTGCCGGTGGAGGTCGAAACCAGCGTGCCGGGCGGTATCTCCTGCGGCGTCGGGTTGCGATTGGTGAAGACGACTGCGCCCTCGGCGAAGCCTTCGGGCGCAGTGCCCGCGCCGGTGGTCGGGATCGTGCCTTCGACCTCGACGCGCTGGCCGATGCGCCGGGCCGGCAGGGTCTTCTCGCTGTAGTTGGGCGCTTCCGCGTCGGTGCGCGCGGTGACAGTGATCGTCTCGGCGCGCGGCTCCTGGGCGGGCACCAGCGTCACCGTCGCCACCGGCACGATGAAGGCCACCAGCCCGGTGACTGCCACGATGCCAAGGACCAGGACGACCAGCAGCAGCAGCGCTTCCAGCAACGCCGGCAGCCGCTTGGCGTCGCCTTGGGCCAGTCGCACACGGCGGAAGCGTGAGGGCAAGCGGCCGGAGCGGGCGTCCACCGCGGTCTCGTGTTTGTTGCGCGGCGGCAGCGGCGGAACCATGCCAAGCTGCGACTTGCCAGCGCTCCAGGTGTGGCTCTCGGCGCCGTCGATGCTGCCGAAGGCCGGCAGGCCGGCTTCAGCGGCCTGCTGGCGCAGCCGGCTGTTGCGGGTCACCAGCGCAACCTCGATGCCCTGCTGGTCAGCCTGACGGCGCAACGCCTGGAAATGCACCAGCCCCAGCTCCGACGACGGACCGCCGTCGCGCGCCTCGACCCGCCAGCGCGACGAAAGGCCGCCCTGCGCGCGCCGCTGCGCCGGCGTCAGCACCAGGATGACGCGACCGCCGGCCTGCTGGCGCAACAACTGCTGCAACGCAGGCGCCGACGTGTTGGCGGGCGTCTCGATGATGGCCGTCAAGTTTGTGCCGTTGGTTTGCATGGTTCTACGGAACGGAAGTGACAGGCACTTTCAGAAAGTACCTGTCACTTGAGTTGTTCGGCCACCAGCGCGGGCACATCGGCCAGCGCGGCGCGCATGCCCAGCAGGTCAACGCCGCCGGCCTGGGCCAGATTGGGCCGGCCGCCGCCGCCGCCGCCGACCTTCTTCGCGACCGCCTGCACCAGCTTGCCGGCATGGACGCCGCGCGCCACCAGGTCGTCGGTCACCGCAGCCACGAAGGACGGCTTGCCGTTGATGGCCGCGCCCAGCACCACCACGCCCGAGCCAAGCTGGTCGCGGAACCAGTCGGTCATCTGGCGCATGACGTTGGCGTCGGCGGCGGCGACCTGTACCGCCAGCACGTCCACGCCATCGACTTCGACGACCCGCTCCAGCAGGCCCTCGAACTCCAGCCGCGCCAGGTCCTCGCGCAGGTGGGCGATCTCCTTCTGCTGGCTGGACATCTGGTCCATCAGCGCCAGCACCTTGCGATCCAGCTCGGCCTCCGGCACGCCCAGGAAGGAGGCAGCGCGCTGCAACGTATCCAGCCGCTCGCTCACCAACTCCTGCGCCTTGCGGCCGGTCAACGCCTCGATGCGGCGCACGCCGGAGCCGACGCTGCCCTCGCTGACGATGCGGAAAAGGCCGATCTCGCTGGTGCTGTCCACGTGGGTGCCGCCGCACAGCTCCTTGCTCCAGCCGTCGCCGCGCGGACCGATCTCCACGACCCGCACCTCGTCGCCGTATTTCTCGCTGAAGAGCGCCATCGCGCCCTCGGCCAGCGCCTGCTTTGTAGGTCGTCCAGCGCCACGACACCGGGTAGTTGGCAAAGACGGCGTCGTTGACGGCCTGCTCGACGCCGCGCAACTCCTCCTCGGTCAGCATGGTCGGATGGGTGAAGTCGAAGCGCAGGCGGTCGGGCGCGACCAGCGACCCGGCCTGGCGCACGTGCTTGCCCAGGATGTAGCGCAGCTCGCTGTGCAGAATGTGGGTCGCGGTGTGGTTGCGCTGGATGTCCATGCGCCGCTCCATGTCGACGCGCGCCACGGCGGCCGCGCCGAGACGCACTTCGCCGCGGGCAACCTTGCCGTAATGGACGATCACCCCGGCCACGGGGCGGCGGGTGTCGCTGACGGTGATCTCCCAGGCCGGCTCGACCGCGTCATCGACGATAACGCCGCTGTCGCTGACCTGGCCGCCCGACTCGACGTAGAAGGGCGTGGCAGCCAACACGACCTCGACCTCCTGACCGTAGGAGACGTGATCTGTCAGCTTGCCGGCCGCGATCAGGCCGACCACACGGGTGTGCGCCTTGATGTCCGCCAGGTAGACGTGATCGACGCCGCCGTCGGGAAGCTGGTCCAGCAGCGCGAGATAGGCGGTCAGGTCGCGGCCCTCAGCCGTCGCGCCGAACTGCGCGGCCGATCTGGCGCGCTGGCGCTGCGCCTCCAGCGCCTGACGGTAGCCGGCCATGTCGATGGTCATGTCGTGCTCGACGGCCAGGTCGCGCGTCAGGTCCAGCGGGAAGCCGTAGGTGTCCCAGAGGCGGAAGACCTCGTCGCCGGGCAGCTCCCGCCGGCCCTCGGCCTTCAGCTCAGCCACCCGCTCCTCCAGCATGGCCAGCCCGATGTCCAGGGTGCGCAGGAAGCGCTCCTCCTCGTGATGAATGGTGTTGAGGATGAACTCGGAGCGGTCGCGGATCTCCGGGTAGGCGTGGCCCATGGTCTCGATGACGACCTGCGCCACCTCGACCAGGAAGGGTTCATCGAAGCCCAGCAGCTTGCCGAAGCGAGCGGCGCGGCGCAGCACCAGCCGCAGGATGTAGTTGCGCCCCTCGTTGCCCGGCAGCACGCCGTCGCCGATCAAAAAGGTGATGGCGCGCGCGTGGTCGGCGATGACGCGGTAGGCGATGATCTGCGCGTCGCGCTGCGCGTCGGTGTGATCCAGCAGCAGTTGCACGCGCTCCATGATCGGGCGGAACAGGTCGGTGTCGTAGTTGGCCTTCGCGCCCTGGATCACCGAGACCAGCCGCTCCAGCCCCATGCCGGTGTCGACGCCGGGCTGCGGCAGCAGGGTCCGCGTGCCATCGGCCGCCTGGTTGTACTGCATAAACACCAGGTTCCAGACCTCCAGCCAGCGCTCGCAGCCGTTGTCCAGGAAGACGCTGCAATCGGGCCGGCCACAGGTACAGAACTCGGCGCCCCAGTCGTAGTGCAGCTCGCTGGTGGGGCCGCAGGGGCCGGTGTCGCCCATGGACCAGAAGTTGGTCTTCTCGCCCATGCGCAGGATGCGCTCGGCCGGCAGGCCGATCTCGTCGCGCCAGACGCCGAAGGCGTCGTCGTCGTCGCGGAACACCGTCGCCACCAGCCGCCCGCCGTCGATGCCGTAGACGCCGGTCAGACAGTTCCAGGCGAAGTGGATCGCGTCGCGCTTGAAGTAATCGCCGAAGGAGAAGTTGCCCAGCATCTCGAAGAAGGTGTGGTGGCGCGGCGACGGGCCGACCTCCTCCAGGTCGTTGTGCTTGCCGCTGACGCGCATACACTTCTGGCTGGTGGTCGCGCGCAGATAGGGGCGCTTCTCCAGGCCCAGGAAGGTGTCTTTGAACTGCACCATGCCGGCGTTCACGAACAACAAGGTATCGTCACCGATGGGCACCAGCGGCGAGCTGGAGACGTGCGTGTGGCCGTGCTCCTCGAAGTAGTCGAGAAAGGCCTGGCGGATATCGACGGCGGTCTGCGGTCTGTCGGGTTTCATGCCGGGTGCGGCTCCTGGGTTCAATGCTGTTTGGACGTAGGACTGGCAGTCCTCGGAGGACTGCCAGTCCTGGTAGACCGCGCAGCCCTCACCCGAATCAAAAGTAGATGCTGCCCATTCAGGGCAGCACAGGGATTGTATGCCAGACGAGGGCAAATGTCAAAGGAAGTTAGGGAAGCGGAGGAGGAAGGTGGCGAGACTGGTCGTTCCCTGCTTCACCTCGGTCAGACAGCGGAAGTGATCGGATAGACCACGAACCAGTTGATGGCATACACCAAGGTTGTCAGGCCGGCGACCGCAAACAGCCGGCGATTGCTCTTCCACACCCTGGACAAGGTGAGGTTCCCAGTATTGCGTCGCTTGGTCTGAAAGACCAGGGCAGCCGCCACAAACAGATAGACCTCAGTCAGGAAGATCGGGTGCAGGATGTAGTTGATTACCCAGTTGTCGTAGCGCCAACTGATTGGACCTCGGAAACGGAAGTACTCGTTGGAAAGCGGCACGAACAGCCTGAACTCCAACGAAGATGGCGTCGAGCAACAGATGTAGCCAGGCGCCCATCAAGACTACGATTGCAAGGCTTACAAGGACCGCTCGGCGTCGCCGAAAGATCAGCGCCATCACCAACATGGCCACACAGATCACGAGCCAGAAAATCGGTGTGTGCAACGGACTGGCGCGGTGCTCACGGATGGGCAGGAACACACCATCGAGGTCCGGGAGAATTCCAGCAGCGATGCCGGTCAGGTAAACCATTCGTCGTTCTCGGTCGGACAAGGCTCGATCCCAGAGCGGCCTGGCCATGTTCGTGGTCACGTAGGATGCCGGCAGGTGAGCAAACATCATAGTCGATTGTCTCGAACAAGCCGTGAATTCGTGTTACCCAAAAGCAAATCCGATGTGCGGTTTCACTAACAACCCTCCCGCTGCGGAAGTGCAGTGAACAAGCGGAGATGAAGAACCGTTAGAAACTCGTCGCGCCGGTTGTTAGGGTCCAATTCCGATGCGTACCAGCCACTCATCGGATAAGTTGCAGATCCATCGCCTCGTTCTCTGCCCCTTTCCAGAAATCGGCTGTTTTCAGTTCGTGACGTTACCTGCCAGCCCATTGCCTCGAGCCGCTGGGAGTACCGGTCAAGCACCGCTTCGCTTGGGACCTCAGTTCCATAAGCCCGTAAGTACGAAGCATATGCACAGCAAGTTCCCAATTGGTCACGAAGCGCTGCAGGCCCGCAGTCAAGAGCACCGATGATACTGGTCTCTCCAAGCAAGAGTAGCCTTGTCAGGAACTGGAAGCGTTGTAACGGTTTCCTCGAGCATTTCTTCAGCATTTCGAACTCGTGCGATCTGAAAAACATCCACTAACTGTCAAGGCGACCACTGCCAGCAAACAGACTAGACAAGACGGGGTTAACATTACCTTGCGCATACGCATGGTCATTACTCACCTTTCCAGAAAGTACGGCCCCATGATGCGAAATCCACCTACAACACTCGGAATTGCTCCAGAGCCAGTTACAGATCCGAGTATAGGATGGCCGGCACCTGAAAGCCTGCAAGTGTTCGCCAACCTGCTATCACACCATCACTCTGGGGACTCATACCTGGAACGCCATACCTATATCCGTGCCACATTGCCACCGCATCCGAAATCGTCCAATCAGCCAGATCCGAGTGATCCGTCTTCAACGGCACACCGTTGGAACCGAATCGATAATCCGCTAACTGGCGAACATATGCGGCAACAGTTCGAATATTGAAGTCATCGCGTACCAGGTTGAACGCTGTCTGCCAGTCGGACGCGAATGCCAACCCAATTGCATGTCTGCTTCGCCGGCATAGTGCTCGGCAAAATACGCCGACACGGAATTGGCGGTCACGACATGAACATTGCCGACGCCGGGTCCTGCGCCGTTCGGCCTGAAGTACGTAAAAAATGGGAAGAAACCAATGACAAGGTTCTCGCCCGCATCCTTCAACTCCGTATCCAGCAATATTTCCGACTCGAGAAGT
The DNA here is from genome assembly GCA_963707275.1 of uncultured Chloroflexia bacterium. GTDB lineage: Bacteria > Chloroflexota > Anaerolineae > JAAEKA01 > JAAEKA01 > JACKBK01. The sequence continues at coordinate 417,731 of CAVPPH010000004.1, read as the reverse complement.
CCTGCTGTGATTTGCCATGGCACGCCGTAAACTTGTGAATACGCCTTCACCAGCTTCAACTGAAACGGGTTCAATACAGTTCCACCGAATGTGTTATTCCCGCCTCCAGATGAAACCGAGCTGTTTCCTCCGTTTGACCCACTGCCCGAGCTATTTCCGCCACTGCTGCTCCCAGACCCACTGCCGCTTCCGCCACTGCTACCACCAGCCCCGCTGCTACCTCCACCGCTCCCGCTACCCCCTGATCCTGGACCGCCACTGCAGTTGGTCGCATCTTCGCACGGCCAATGTCCCGACGGATCGACGTAACGCAACGGGTTGTTACGCACATAGGCGAACCTGTTCAGATCCTGCGGATTTGACGCGTTGGGCACGATGGTGTCCGCCGACAGGAACCGTCCAGATTGAGGGTCATACCACCTCGCGTTGTAGAACGACAGCCCCTCCCCGCCGGGCAGCACGGTCTCGTGATACTGGCCAGTGAAGTGCTTGGCCGTGATCGTGTTGAACGGCACACCGCGCCGCGCGCCGTACGGGTAATAGAAGTACTTGACGTTCGAGCACGCCATTTCTGGCGACCAGCGCTGACGTGCTCTTAAGATGGTCACTGAGCATGTAGAACACGCCGTTGTTGGACGTGTAGCCGCTGCGCCGCAGCCCGCCGCCTTCGTAGTAGCTGGTGTAGGCCGCGCCCTGCCGCTCGTAGATGCCGGCGATGTACACCGTCGTGGTCCCGCTCACCGTTCCTTTGACCCGGTTGCCGTCGGCGTCGTAGAGGAAGGTCGCCAGGGTCGTTGTATCTTGCTTCACCTCGGTCAGGCGGTTTTCGTAGTCGAAGTCGATGATAACCGTCACGCGGGGGTGTCGAGCGTCTTCTCTTGTCTATGGGACGTCAGGCAGGAAACACGGCCGTTCGCAGAATTATGGCCTTGGCACTACCCCGATACTTCACTGCGAATCGAAGTTTTCCTTGGACGTCCCGTCCGGTCCCCAAAACAAATCAGTGATGACATTCATTCCTTGTTCCATCTGGCAATATCAGCGGTTCATAAGAAGACAGTTTTTCATCATCGGCTAACTTGATTAGCATGGTTCCATACGATTGACTTCCTGTTGTCACTAAACTGTTTCCGTCAGACAACCAGTGTGTCCAATTGCTAGAACTTACTCCCCATGAAGTGCCCACCCGCATAATCGATTGTGTCTCTGGGATGACAACATACAAATTCTGGATGTCGGTGAAGAACAGTTTTTCATTGTCAGGGCTCCAGCGCAGGCCTGTTATGGCACAGTTATCACAAGGAACAATGGTCTTCACGGTGGCTGTTTGAAGATCTACGATATGGATGACATTATCCACTGAAGTAGCTATCTTCTGACCGTTAGGCGACCAGTCAGCTTCTGATCGCCAACCAAAAGCATCGGCAGTGCTCTCAGGGAGAACTGTTGTATTTCTCACACCGTCCCTCTGTAATGCAATTACATTCACTGAACCATCAGTCTCATCCCGTACGACCACACATTCACCTACTGGTGAGACCCAAAAATCATAACCGGTATTCTGGGTCATTTGTTCCAGACCACCGGTTTCGATATTCAAGAAATAGAGCCTGTTGTCGCTTGTGAAATCTGTGGCGTCCTCCGGGTTTCTATAAGATGTGGAGGCGCTAAACACCAAGCGATTGTTGTCGTCTAGCCAGAATGCTCTCTGAAATGGGGGAGTTTCGACTTTCGCGGATCATAACTTAGGTCATATCGTGTCGCCAAGACCTTCGGTTCCTCTGTCGGAGGGGAAGCCAAGCAGATGCTTCCTATTCCGTCGCAATCAAAGGTCACTAGGTACTTCAGGTCGCGAGATAGGATGCCCCAAGGTGCAATCGGTTCTGCAGTACTAAAGAGGTCGTCGGTGCGATACCACCCGTGCCCTGCGGTATTATCTGATTCTCGAAAGTAGATCGGTGTCTGTTGCTTCTGCCAGTGTTGGCCTAGACTGGATGTGGCAATAATCCAACAGATTTGGGTTGTCATTGAGTGTGGTATCTGGTATCTCTGTTGCTCCACTGGAACCATCCCCATGGGTTGGCAAAGCCGTATCTAGAGACGGAGTGCTCAATTCTCGAGACCACGAATTGGCTGATATTTCGGGGGACGGCGTGAGTGATAAGTCAGTGGCTACCTCAATTTTTCGCGTGGCCGAAGCTGTATCTTGGCCTCCGTACAACGTCGTCGCAACCACAATGTGACTTTCCGCGGTTGGTGGTTGCGCTGCAACCGGTACTGATAACGGTGGCTGTGACACACAAGCCGTGAGCAGCAACGATGCGATTAAGAGAAATGGATACAAGCGATGAATGTTCATTTCCAGACCTCATTTACTGGCGAATGTCCAGTTGACACTTGGAGTAAGTTGCAACGGCGGATAGATGACACGTCCTCCCGGCGTAAGCTTGATAGGTTCCATAGCGTTGAAGACGAAGACTTTATGGTCAAGACGTGCTATCTCTCCATACCCTGCATAATACAACAAAAGCTGTCTATCCAATTCGTCGTTGAAATCAAGACCACTGTATGCTGGGTTTTGTGTGCTTACCCAGTGAGCTAACGCGACCTGGTAATCGAGAGCCTCAGTCTCATCGAACACATTGCCAAAGTATTCAGCACCGCCAGTAGGGTCCTGTACTGTACCGATGAGAACGCTATCGACTATTCCTAGGATTTTCATCCACATTGCACCCGACACGGCATCTGGCCGAAATGCCCCTTGGTAGCCTTGGAACTCCCCGTTTGGAACCAGTAGTGATAATATTCTGTCAAGATTGCCTTCCGCGCAATTTCCTCACCACATATGCCGCGGCCGTCATGGATTGGTCTGATCCTCCGTCGCTCCCCTCTTCAAACCACACCATGTTAGCCATGGCAACGCGCACCGTCTGATATTGCGGTTCTTGCGTGATAGATGGAAGTCGCGACGGTTTCACATCGTTACCGTACGTCTTTTGGTATGTATTCGGGTTTGGGTTTGGAGGTGGAGGTGGTGCCGGCGGGTTTCTTGGCAGCACCGCTACCTGGCTGCGCTGAGCCGCCCTGGGCGCAACTGGTCGCGCCATCGCACAAGATGTGGCCACTGGGATCGACGTAACGCAGCGGATTATTCCGCACATAGGCGAAGCCGGTTCAGATCTTGCGGGTTCCTCGCATTCGGCACGATGGTGTCCGCTGACAGAAATCGTCCTAGCTTGGGATCATACCAGCGAGCGCCATAGTAGCTCAATCCCTCACCACCCGGTCAGCACGGTCTCATGGTACTGGCCCGTGAAGTGCTTGGCCGTGATCGTGTTGAACGGCACACCGCGCCGCGCGCCGTACGGATAGTAGAAATACTTGACGTTCAACACGCCATTTCTGGCGACCAGCGCCGACGTGCTCTTGAGATGGTCACTCAGCATGTAAAACACGCCGTTGTTGGTCGTGTAGCCACTGCGCCGCAGTCCGCCGCCTTCGTAGTAGCTGGTGTAGGCTGCTCCCTGCCGCTCGTAGATGCCGGCGATATAGACGTCGTGGTTCCACCGCTACAGTTCCCTTGACCCGGTTGCCGTCGGCGTCGTAGAGGAAGGTCGCCAGGCTGGTCGTTCCCTGCTTCACCTCGGTCAGGCGGTTTTCGTAGTCGAAGACGAAGGTGTAGGCGACACCGCCGATGGTCCTGCTGGTCTGGTTGCCATTGCCGTCGTAGCCGTACGTGTTGCCGTATGCCGCGGTCACGGCGTGCTTGTGGGTTGCATCGCCGTAGGTGTACGAAGTGCCCGCGTAGCTGGTCAGGTTGCCGATTGCATCGTAGACGTAGGTGTGGTTGTACGGTCCTGTGCCGCCGGTGGTGTAGGCAGTGCAGTCGCTGTTGCCGGTGAAGGCATTGGTCAGCCGGTCCAGGGCGTCGTAGCCGAAGCACTGGCGTTGTGAACTGTTGACGCCGTCCACGATGCTCGTGACGTTGCCCACCGCGTCGTAGGTGTAGCTCAGATTTTGCAAGTTCGTGTACGGGCTGGCCACGCCGGCCCGCAGCGTCGTTAGCCGCATGGTGTTGGCATCATATTCGTATTGCCGGGTCAATCCGTTGCTGCCGGTGTCCAGCCGCTGCTCGGTCACCTGGCCGCGGGCGTTGTAGGTGGTGCTGGACACATATGACACGCCGCTGCCGCTCACCGAGTTCACCTGGCCCAGCGCGTTGTAGCCGGTGGTCACCAGCTCGCCCTGCTGGCCGGCTGTTCCACCGGGGTAGCGCAGCGTCGCCGGCTGGTCGGCCGCGTTGTAAGTGTGGCCCAGGCGGAAGGCGCCGCCGCCTGTTCCAGGAACAATCCAGTTCTGTTGTGTTAGACGTCCGCGGACGTCATAGGTTACGTTGCTGATCTCAACCACGCCTTCGGCGGTGTATGCCTTGCTGTACGAGAGCATGCCCTTCTGGCCGGTCGCGTCGAATTGGTACTCGGCCAGCAGCGTCCCGTTGGCGCTGTCCCGGCGCCTGGCGAACAGCCGGTTGAGGGCATCGTACTCGAAACAGCGGACGCACGTCCAGCGCCAAGTGATTTGACACACCCGCTGCCCCGTGTTATCATCCCGCCACCATGAACTCAGCACGTGCCAGCCTGTCTACTTACTCGTACTCCGGGGGCGACTACGCCCCTGCCCGGACTTGTTGAGCGCGCCAGACACCTTTTCCCATTTCGACCGCATTCCCGAAGCGTGGCGCGCCTGGCCACGCTTTTTCTTATGACAACTGACAGAGGCTTACAACCATGACCACCGCCACCGATCCATCCCAGATGCCCATCGACGAACAGGTCGCCATCCTGATGCAGGGCACCAGCTACGGCGACGACGAGACCAAGCGCCAGATGGCCGCCGAGCTGCGCGCGCGGCTGAGCGAGGCGCAGCGCGACGGGCCGCCCGCTGCGCGTCTACTGCGGCTACGACCCGACCAAGCCCGACCTGCACCTCGGCCACACCATCACCATGCGCAAGCTGCGCCAGTTCCAGGACCTGGGCCACGAGGTGACGTTCCTGATCGGCTCCTACACCAGCCTGGTGGGCGATCCCAGCGACAAGAACAAGACCCGGCCCGCTGATGACGCAGGAGGAGGTCGAGGCCAACGCCGCAGCACCTACGCCGACCAGGCGTTCAAGATCCTCGACCGCGACAAGACGATCATCCGCCACAACGGCGAGTGGCTGGCCGGGCTGAGCCTGGTGGACCTGATCCGCATCGCGCAGAACTTCACGGTGCAGCAGTTCCTGACGCGCGAGAACTTCGCCCTGCGGGTCGAAAAGGGCGAGCCGATCTTCCTGCACGAGACCTTCTACGCGCTGATGCAGGCCTACGACGCGGTGGCGCAGGAGACCGACGTGCAGATCGGCGGCACCGACCAGCTTTTCAACATCCTGGTCGCCGGGCGCAAGCTGCAGACGGCGATGGGCCAGCGACCGCAGATCGCGATCCTGGTCGACATCCTGCCCGGCACCGACGGCGAGGTGCGCATGAGCAAGAGCACCGGCAACACGATCGGCATCATGGACGAAGCCCAACGACATGTACGGCAAGGTGATGTCGATCCCCGACCACGCGATGCCGATCTACTTCAAGCTGGCGACCCGCTACCTGCCGGCGCAGGTGGCGGCGATCGAAGCTGCGCTGGCCGACGGCAGCCGCCACCCGCGCGACATCAAGATGGAACTGGCCAGGGAGATCGTCAGCATCTTCCACAGCGACGAGGCTGCGCGCGCCGCCGAGGAGCACTTCGTCACGGTCTTCCAGCAGCGCGAGCTGCCCGACGACATGCCAGAGGTGCGACTGACGGAGCCGGTAGGGCTGATCGCGCTGCTGGTCGAGCTGGGCATGGCCGCCAGCAACAGCGAGGCGCGCCGGCTGATCCAGCAAGGCGGCGTCAAGCTGGACGGCGAGGCGGTGTCGGATTTGCGGCTGGAGCTGGAACCGTCGGACGAGGAACGGGTGTTGCAGGTGGGAAAACGCAAGTTCGCGCGCCTGGTGAGTTGATCCCGGCAGCGCTGTTGGCGACATCGTGCGGGGGCGTGGGTCACGCTCCCGCACTGCGCGCCTGGGCAGTTTGACAAAGCCGTCCGCCTCCGCCTAGAATCGCCGTATGCAAACTATCTATCTGGCACGTCACGCGTCCCCCGACTGGAACCGCAAAGACATTCCTTACCACATCCCGCCCGGCCCGCCGCTGACGCCGCAGGGACGGCTGGAAGCGGCCGCGCTGGGCGCGTTTCTGCGGCCGGCCGGCGTCAGTACCATCGCCAGCAGCCCGCTGGAACGGTGCCAGCACACGGCGCAGATCGTCGGCGCCGCGCTGGGTTTGCCGGTCGAAGTCGACGACACATCTGACAGAGTGGCAGCCCGATGAAAGCAGCGACGCGCTGGGGCGCCGCATGTGGCGCATCTTCAGCGAAACGTGGGAAACGACCGCACACAACGGCCACGAAGCCGCCCTGCTGCTGACTCATGGCGGGCCAATCATGGAACTGCTGCGCCGGCTGGGGATGAGCGACAAGGCGATTGAAAAGCAGCGCATCTACGACCACCGCAATCCCGTGCCGCCCGCGGGTGTCTGGCAGGTCAGCCGCGCGCCGGACAGCGGGTCGTGGGAACCGAGCCTGGTCTTTGTGCCGGAAGTAGCCTGATTCCAGCCGGCCTGCGTGGTCCAAACAGATACACTACATCGTGAACAAAGTTCCCCTGACTCATTGCGAGATGCGGCGGCGAAGCAAGCCCGCTTGCGCCATGTGAGAGATTGCTTCGGCAACCCTCGCAATGATATTCCTGGTTACTTTGCTTACAACGGATTCGGCCACAAATTGGGCGAATTTCACGAAGATAGACCGGAACAGTTCGAGGTCGTGTAATTCTCGGTGAGCCAATAGTTTCAGGACAGGACAAGGGAGCATCCATGCAAGTCGACAACGAAGCGTTAGCAGCAACTTTTCAGAACGCCGTGCTTTCCCTCCCTAACATCATCGCGGCCGTGGTGATCTTTGTGGTGATGCTGTTCGTGGCGGCGCTGGCTGCCAAGTTTGTTCAGCGCGCCAGCCAGCGCCGCGGGCTGCGCATCGAATCGACCTTGCTGTTGAGCCGCGCGACCCGCTGGGTGCTCATCGGTGTCGGCATCGTCTGGGCGCTGGATCAGGTCAACTTCAACGTGACCGGTTTCGTGGCAGCCCTGGGAATTCTGGCGTTTACCATCGGCTTTGCCCTGCAGGACATCTCCAAGAACTTCGTGGCCGGCATCCTGCTGCTCTGGCAACAGCCCTTCAACATCGACGACGTCATCTCGGTTGCCGGCTTTACCGGCAAGGTCACAGATGTCTCCATCCGTGCGACAGAGTTGCGTACCTTTGACGGCTTGCAGGTGTTGGTCCCCAACGCGGAAGTTTACACCAGCCCCATCACCAACTTCACCAAGGCCAGCGTGCGCCGGCTGGCGCTGCGCGTCGGTGTTTCCTACACCACAGACCTGGACAAGGCGACCCGTGTCGCGCTGGAAGCGATCAGTACCCTGCCCGATGTGCTGGGTGGCGACCAGGCTCCCTCGGTGGTTTTCGACAACTTCGGCGACAGTTCCATCGATTTCACCCTCTTTTACTGGATAAGCACCGATGTCACCCAGTTTGGAGTCGCGCAGGATCAAGGCGTCAAGGCCGTCAAGATTGCCTTCGAGCGCGAGAGCATCGACATCCCGTTCCCCGTTCGAACGATGGTGATGACGCAGAGCGGCAGCAACAGCTAGCGCGCCGCTGTGTTGTGCCGCTATTCCTGTGCGCCGGCCTTCCAGATGAAGGTGCGCAGCGGGCTAGCCGGGCTGACAGCCACAAAGGTCGCGGTTTGTCCCACCGAGCGAACGTCGCGCGCCACCTGCACGCTCCAGGTGTAGCTGTCGGTGCGCCGCGCCAGCCGTTGCAGCCACTCCTCAGGCACGCGGAAGCTGGTGCCGGTCGTTACCTCAGCCAGTTGCTCCTGCGTCGGCGCATCGGGAACGACCCGCACAAAGTAGACCTCATTGGGATCCAACGTGCCGACAGACAGCCACTGCAACAGCACGCTGCCGCCGACGATACGTTCCTCGTCCGCTGGCGACAGCGGCAAGGGGGCGGGCCAACGCGGGCCGGGCGTCGGCGTCGGCGTCGGCACGGAGGTCGCAGTTGGCGGCGCGGAGAACTGGAGCGAGAGGGTGCCGGTCACCGTGCCAACCGGGACGATCAACTGGTCGCCGGGCCGGATGATGGTGTCGGCCGATTCGAGCTGTTCGTTGGCGCGCACGACAGCCTCCACCGAGCTGCCCAGCCGCTTGGCGATCAAGTCGATGGTGTCGCCGGCGCGCACGACCACCAGGTAGATGGCGTTCTTCGGCGTCGGTGTCACTGTAGGAAGCGGCTTGCCGTCAGGGCCAAGCTCCACCGGCCCCGACGGTATGGTCAGCTTCTGGTCGACGCGGATCAGGTCACTGGACATCCCGTTGGCGGCCATCAGATCCTTGACCGTAACACCGAACGCGTCGGCGATCTTTTCCACCGTGTCGCCGCTGACGATCGTGTAGATGACGGGAGTCGGCGACGCTGTGGGTGTGGTGTCAACCGTGGAGGTCAGCGCCGTGGTACCGCTGAGCTCAGCCGTGACGGTCAGTTCGGCAGTCGGAGCCAGCGTGCCATTGGGTTCGGCGTCGACAGCCGCGGCGGCAGGCGGAACGGTCGCCGTGGCGGCAACATCGCCGGGGTTTTCGTCTGCCGGGTTGCTGCTGCGGGTCCACCACAGGAATGCGATGATCAGCACCACGCCGACCAGCAGCAGGTCGCTGACCGGCAGCGTCAAGCGTCGCTTCTTGGCAGGAACCAGGCTGTTGCCGCACATGAAACAGGTCTCGGCGCGCTGCGCGACCCGCTCGCCACAGTGCGGACAGTGACGGATCGGACGCAGATCAGGGGAAAGCTGTGGTTCGTCTTGCATCGCTACATAGGACGGTTTGACAAACCGTCCCCTCCTGCTCTCTTTCGACGGTTTCGCAACCAATCGAAGATCAGCAGTCCGGCTATAATCGCCAAACTGACCAGCGAAATCCGCGTGCCGGCGTCGCGGGCCGGCGTCCCGCCGTGGCGGATCGACACCAGATGCTCGCCGGCCGGCACGTCGACCGCGATCAGCCCGTAGGGCGGTTCAGTCCGGTGGGCCACTGGCTGACCGTCCACCGTGGCCCGCCAGCCGGGAAAGTCGTAGGTATAGAATAACACGGTTGAGGGGCCATCGAGGTTCACATGCGCGTCCACCGAGGAGCCGCCGGTACGCAGAGTTCTCGACCTTGCCGCCACCCGAGGGCAGGACTGCCTTCTGCAACGGCTCGCCGGCCAGATACTGCGGCAGCAGCGGCGACTCGGTAAACGATTCCTGCACCGCGGCCGTGTGACCGATCATATCGGGGTAGGCCAGCTCAAAACGCATGATGGACTGGACGCTCTCGTCGATCGGCTCGATGTCGGTGTACTGCGGCACGGTGAACGCCAGGCTGGCTAGCACCACCACCAGCGCCAACACATGCGCCGCCGGAAACTGGCTTCTCTCTCCAGTCCCCAGTCCCCAGTCCCCAGCCCCCAACAGATTCCCCACCGCCGCGCCCGCCAGAATTGCCAGACAGAGGCTGGCGACGCTGAGCAGCCGCCACGGGAACTGGATCAACGCGGCCGGACCAATGGCATCCCAGACCGGCCGCGCGACCGGCATCATCAACAGCAGCACAGCCAGCAAGGCAGCCACGAAAAAGGCCGTCTGGCCGCGCCTGTAGCTGCGACGACGCAGACCGACCACCGCAGCCGTCAGCGCCAGGACGACGCCGACAATGCCCAGTTGGAAACTCATGCCGTCGTTGGGGCCAGTCGGATCGTCGGAGAAGCCGTAGCCCCAGAACGGGTCGGTGAACTGGCTAGGATAAACAAAGTGCTTCTGGTAGAGATAGTTGTCGGCCAGCCAGTCCGCCTGCTGGACGTAGCCCTGCTCAGCCAGCAGCGGCAGGAGGAAGATCGCTGCCAGGCCGATGGCCAGCAGGCCGGCGGCCGCGACACGCACGCCTGTGAGCAGTACTTGCCGCCACGACTCTTGCTCCCGGTGTTGCTGGATCATCTTGCGCGCCAGCGCGAACAGCAGGTAGAAAGCCAGAAACGTCGTGAAGACCATCAGCGTGGCGCTGTGGGTCAGGAAGAGCGCGCCCAGCGCCAGCGCCGCCAGGGCGATGCGCCGCAACCCGCCTCGCTCCACCACGTCGTCGAAGGCCAGCAGCACCCACGGAAACCAGGCCATCGCGACGTACTCGGCAAAAGCCGCGCGCACGTAGACTGTCAGCAGATGATAGGGCGCGTAGACGTAAATCAACCCGCCCACCAATGCCGCGCCGCGCCCGATGGGGTTGCGACCCCACCAGCGCCGCAGCAGCACGTACATCCCCCAGCCACCGAACAGCGTGCTCAGCGCGATGACGATCTTGATCGACGCGGTGAAGCCGACACCCATCAGATGAAAGACCTCGGCGGCGTAGTAGGCCAGCGGCGCGTAGACGACCCAGAACGGGTAGCCATAGCCCATCGCGTGGTCAGGGCTCCAGCGCGGCCACAGAATACCGTCGCGGATGCCCGCGTCGAACTCGATCAGATAGAAGACGGTGTGATCCGCGTCATGCGCGTGGAAGAAGAATCCGGGGCTGAGCAGCGCGGCGACGGCAAAGGCGCTGAAGATCAGCAGCAGGATCAGTTCACGGTCGAAGTGGTTGCGGAGGCGGGTCATTCTGGATAGTAGGCAGAGGTCAGAAATCAGAAGTCAGGAGTCAGACGCCGGAGAACAGAAAAAATGGGGCGGACACGTTTCACGCTCTACATCTCTTCTATTTTTCCCACGTTTCCGCGACAATGTCATGCGCGATGGCACGCCAGCGACCCCAGTAGCCGCGCTCGCCAGGAATGGTGCGCAGGGCGCTGGCGATGGCTGGCAGCTCGCTCGGCTCGACTACGCGCAGCTCGGCGATTTCGCCGTAATCCGGGATCAGTTGGCCGGCCAGCTCGCTGACATGAAAGACGTAGGAAGCGAACGGCAGGTCGATCTCGCCGTAATGCATCCGGTACTCGATGACTGCCATGAAACGCTGCACCGTCACCTGCAGGTTGGTCTCCTCCGCGATCTCGCGATGCAGCGCGCGCAGCACCGGCTCGTCGTGGTTGACCCCGCCGCTGAGCAGGCGAAAGCTGGGCGGGTTATAGTGGCCCTTGCGGTGCAGCAACACCTTGCCGCCATCCATCTCCAGCGCCACCACCACCTCGCCCCGCCGGTCGTCGGAGCGCACAAAGCGGGTCAGGAACAGGTCCTGGCCAATCTCCAGGTCAACCACGCGCCGTAGCGGATCGCCGTAGCGCCGGGCGATGGCAGATACTTCGGTTTCGTCTACGAGTGTAGTCATGGTCGGTGGTCGGTGGTCGGTGATCGGTAAACAGTAAGCGTCAGAAGTCAGAGGTCAGAGGTCAGAAGTCAGAGGGCAGCGACCACGGAGCAGCAGTCCGATACTGTTTACTGGTTACCGTTTACTGGCTCGCGTCGCCAGACGCGGAAGGCGAGGCCGGCCAGCAGGACAGCCAACAGCAGCAGCCAGCCGAACAGCGCGATCCAGAAGGCGGCGGTGCGCACGGGGGTGTCGTCGAAACGCAGCAGGATCACATGCTCGCCCTGCGGCGCGGGCACGACGATGCGCGCCAGCGGGCCATCTTCGCGCTCGATCGGCAGCTCACCGATGATCGGCCCGTCCTCGCCGTCCAGCAGATAGGCGCGCCAGCCGGGGAACCAGGCGATGTTGAACACGACCTTCTGATCGTCACGATTGGTGGTCACCCACAGCTTCTCCGACTCGCTGCCCAGCGCCAGACTCCACACCGCCAGCGTCTCGTCCTGCGGCATTTGCGTATAGTCTACCTTGCTGGTAACAGCGGCGGCCTGGCGGGCAATCGCCGCGTCGATCTCAGCTTTGCTGGCGTCGGGCGCCAGTGGTGGATTGTCAGCCTGCGTGTACAGCTCGGCCATGTCCGACCACAGCGGCCGCTGCGACAGATCCACCCACTTGGGCGCGCCGGTCATCTCATTGCTGCTCTGCTCGAAGCGCATCAGCGCGGCGTAGCTGACCGGTCCCTGCTGCGGCGTCGGCGGGATCGTCTGGACTTGCAGGAAGGCGTAGCTGCCCAGCACCAGCAGCGCTGCCAGCAGTACCGTCGAGAGGTTCAGCCGTTCATTGGCGTCCTCGGCTTCGTCTTCGTCTACCCGTTCGGGCTGGTCTTCGCGCAGCACCCTGAGGCTCTGCGAAGGGCCGACCGAGCCCGCTCCATCTTCTTCCTGCGAATCGTCTGGCACCGGCCTGCTCAACAACGCGGCGCTGCCGCTCAACACCGCCAGCGGCAACGCGGCCAGCATCAGCCAGCGCCACGGGAACTGGGCAAAGCTGACAAAGCCGATGTTGCGCCACGCCCAGGCAGACACAGGCAGCATCAGGAAGATCGCCAGCAGCAGCCACAGCCAGAGGAACTTGAGCTCCCGCCGCCGCCCGGATCGGATTCGGCGCATCCCGATCAGCGCCAGGATCGACAGCACCACCGGCACCGCGCCCAGTTGGAAGCTCAGCGCGCCTTGCTGGATGTCATCAGGTCCCGGTTCGCTGATGCCAAATCCCCAGCCGGGTGCGAACAACTGGTGCGGGTAGACGAAATGCAGCTCCGGGTTGTAATAGCCGCCGTACCACTGCTCCTGGTTGACCAGCGACCCCTCGGCCAGCGCCGGCAGCCAGAAAAACGCGCTGATCAGCAGGCCCAGCAGCAGGCCCACCAGCGGCGCCGCGCTGACGCGGATCGTGTTAGCGATGAGCGGGAAAAAGGACTCCCTGGACCACTGGCGGATCGGCTGTTCCTCATTCAGCCGGTTCAGCAGCAGGATCAACGCGTAGATCGCCAGTAGCGGCGTGAAGATCAGCGCCACCAGGTTGCTGGTGAGCATCAGCCCGCCGTAGGCCAGCGCGGTGCCGATCACCGGCCACAGGATCGACCGGCCGCTGTTCAGCCGCGTCGACTCGAACGCGCTGCGCACGCCCCACAGGATCAGCGGCAGCCAGATCAGCGCGACGTACTCCGCCAGGCTGGCGCGCACGTAGACCTCAACCAGCCGGTAGGGCAGGAAGACGTAGGCTACTGCGGCCACCAGCGCTGCGTTGCGGCCCAGCCACGAACGGACGTAGCCGTACATCGCCAGTCCCGACGCGAGGATCGCAAGGGCGAACAACATCTCCACGGCCTGCGGGTAGCCCATCCCCAGGAAGCGTACCAGCAGCATTCCCAGAAAAGACGTGAATGGCCCGTAGATCAGGAAGAACGGGTAACCGTAGCCCCAGGAAAAGTCGGGCGCCCAGCGCGCCAGCCAGTCGCCGCCGCTGACCGCCCGGTTGTACTCGAAAATGAAGTAGACGTCGTGGCGCGCATCATGTGCGCCCCAGAAATAGCCCGGCTTGAGCAGCGGCGCGGCGGCGATCGCGCACAGCAACAGCACCAACAGCCCATGCACCGGGAAATTGGCGCGACGTAGGCGGCTCATGGACTGGTCTCCGCGGCAGCCGGCGCGTCGAGACTTAGGATCACCTTGTCGTCGCCGTTGACCGCCAGCCGTTCGCCGGTCTGCCAGTTGTACAGACCGATCCACACGCTCTTCACATCAGTGATTGGCCGATCTGCTTCCGGAGTCAGCACGTAGTCGCCCGAAATGATGTCGCCGACCGACCATGTCGTCATCGGACCGGCCGCACCGGCGCGCTGCGGCTGCCCGTCCCACTGCGCAATGCGGTTGCCCTGCGCATCGAAACCGTGGATGAAGACGTTGTAGTCGAAGTCAAGGGGCTGGAGGGGCTGGAAGTCGATGGTCAGGGTGAGCGCGTTGCTGGCGAGGATCTCACCCTCACCCCCAGCCCTCTCCCTCAGGGAGAGGGAGGTCCGAACTCCCCTCTCCCTCGGAGGGGAGAGGGGTTGGGGGTGAGGGGTGAGACGTCGGCGCGCAGCAGCGTTACCTTGCCTCCGCCAAAGTCCGTTGCGATAGCCAGGTCTGGCAAGACCTGGGTGGTGCGCGGCGCGAGATAGTTGTAGCTGCCGAGCACCGCCAGCGCGACGATAGCCGCCCAGACTGGCAGCGCAGCGAGCCGGCGTTCGACATGCACCACCAGACCGGCCAGCAGTGCCAGCAATGGCCCTACCAGCCCCAACAAATCAGACGGATAGACCAGCGGGCCGGCAAGCTGTGGAAGAATGCGCCACACAGGCCGCGCCAATGTCGTGGTCATGAAGACCAGCAACAGCCCGAAGATCATGGCGTACAGAATCGCATACCACGACCCGGACCGGGCCGGCTTCGCGACCGGTTCCCCAGCAGAGTGCGTCGCCTGTCGTCGTGCGCTGAAGGCGAATGCCACCGTCAGCACCGCCAGCCCCAGTGCCACCAGACCAAGCTGGAACGACACATCGTCCTTCCAGTCGGGCGTGCTGACCCCGAAGCCCCAGGCCGGGGAAAGTAGCTGGTACGGATGGATGCTGTGCGTCAGGAAACTTTCGATATCCAGCGTGCTGAAAAACTGCCTTGCCCCGGTTCCTGCCCCGAAAAGCCAGATCAGATCGACCGCCCAGATACCTCCCACCAGCACGGCGATCATCGCAGTCAGTCGCGCAGCCCAAGTCCTCGGCGGCCACAGCGTCCAGATGATCAGAAATGGCAGTGACACCAGCCCCAATGTAGGGTCGGCAAACACCAACAAGGTCGCCATCATCACCAGGAACAGGATGCGCGGCAGCGGTGCAAACTCGCCCTTGCCCTCGTCATGGTGGGCAGCGCTGTCCAACGCCAACCGGGTCGACGTGATCCCGGCAAAGGCCCACGGCAGCAAACCCAGAAACAGCGCCGTTCCGAACGCACCCACGACGTAGTTGTTGACCAGCAGTGGCGGCCACAGCATATAGATCACGCCTGCCAGCAAGCCGGCGCGCGCGGCCACCTCGCGTGAACTGCCCTCGTCCGCGCCGGCTATGCGCCGGGTCCACCAGAACATCCCCACGCCGCCCAACACCATGCTCAACGCCATGATCGCCTTCAACGCGCCGATGTCGCCAAGCAACGGCCGCACCAGCCATGCCAGCCAAAAGGCCAGCGGTCCCTGGCCCTGGAACAGGCCAGCCCCGGCCGTCAGCGGCGGCGCCCAGCGGATGAACTCGCTGGCCTTGGCCAGATCGATCAGATTGAAAAGCGCTCGAAACCCCGTGTTGAACTGAAAATAGCCCGGGTAGAGCAGAGGCGCCCAGGCAAAGAGGGAGAGCAGCAGCAACGCCAGCAGATAGATCGGCGCAACGCGCTTCCGGGGAGGCGTATCGGGCGCAATCGCAGAATCAACAGACCGGCGAGAGCGCCGGCCCGTTTCAGTGGTCACATGCGACATGCCGCGATTATAGCACAGGGGGATGGGGGAGACCAAAGAGTGCCGCCGTAGTTCAGGGTATCACCAACACCCCCCCTTCGTCCGCCTGAACTTGTGCGCCGGGTTGAATGGTGACCTGCATTCCGTCCGCTGCGATATCCATTTGCACATCGTAACTGCCGCCCGGTAGCAGGCCGGTGATCAGGTGGGTGGTTGTGTTGGCAGGGGCGTGGTAACTCAACGCGCCTATCAATGACTGAGAGGTCGATTCGGCAAACAACACCAGGGTACCATCTACCACGCCGCCTTGCCAGAGCGCATCGTCGCTTTGCACGGCTGTCACAGGGCTGGCTGCTGCTCCGCCGTCGGCGCCCTGCAAGACATGCAACATGCGCACAGATGCAGGCGCGCCGGGTGCCTCCGTCATAAGGCGCACTTGCATCGGTTCATGCCGGGCGACGGTGTCTTCCACGAATTGTTCAGTCTGATTGACAGCCTTCATGCTGGCGTCGACAGGCAGCAGCACCGTCACGAACAGTTGCTGCCCATTAGGTGTAGTGGACAACGCCTGCTGCCCGCGCACGGTGGCAGGGTTCGCCAACTGTAGCCACCAGCGTTTGGCATAGCCTGGCCCCTTGGTCTCCGCCCGATCGTAGACCAGGATCACATCCGGTTTCAGCCAGACCAGGCTGCGGCTGACGTGCGTTACCGCCGTTGCCCCCTCGCTGGCGCTGTTGTAGAGCGGCGTGGCATCGCCCGTGACGTAGGTGAACAGCTCGTTGGCGCTGTGGGCCAGCAGGGTTGGGTCTCCGTCGCTCACCAGATTCCACTGCGATCCCCGCTGCCACAGATCGACCCTCCAATCGCTGTCATCGCGATCCACGGGCCGATCGTTGCCGACGGTCATCGTGTTGTAGAACTCGCTGCTGGCAATCCCTTCGGCGATATTGGCATAGCCAGTGCGGCCTTTTGTCAACCATTCGCCGTTGCGATATAGCTCGAAGTGATTTGCGTCCGCCATCTGGTGATCGATACTATTCCAACCCAGGCGGTGATTGAACCAGACAGCGTTGTCTTCCCAACTGGTGCGGCTGAACAGACGGTTCAGCCCGGACGCGACGTAATCGAAGGGCAGTGCGGGCCGGGGATCGCTGGGGGTCACGGCAGGGTCGAGCAGCATGTAGGCGAGAATCGCTTCGCGGAAATCGTCCGGGTTGCGCACACGTTCCGTCAACTGCGCTGCCCCGCCGGGCGCAGTGTGGATGGCGCTCCAGCGGATGGCGTCGAGCTGCGCCGGGTCAGTCAACACATGGCCCAAAGCGCCAAAGGCGTTGATGAAGTTGGGCAGACGGTAATCCTGGGCGTCGCCATACCAGGCCGATTGATACTCCATGAGCATCTGCCCATCCCGGTCGAACGCCGTCGGACCAGGGCTGATACTGTGGAGATAGCCGGTCACGAAGTCGCTCCAGAAGGAGTGGTCCACGGCTTCGGCTGCGCCCGTTGTCTGGCTGCTCTGCAACGCCCACAGGAACTGCGCGACATAGCTAGCCGTTTGCGGGCTGTATTCGAACCCTTCGGGCAACAGCCCGCCGCGCAAATCGGTGGCCACAAGGTGGTTGAAGATGTACAGGTAGGAACCGGTTGCGTTTTCCAGGTATCTGCGCAGCTCTCCGCCGGGATCATCGCCCTCGTCCAGCGCCAGCGCCATCAAGCCCAGATTGCGCATGTGGGCGGCGAAATAGTTGTTGCCGGCAAAGCGCACCTGCTGCTCATCGGCCAGCAACAGCGGATCGTTGGTCAGCCCCACTGGCTCGGGATGGTGATAGCCGGCAGTGATGATCTCGTCGCTCCAGCGCAGGAAAACCTCACGAATGGTGGCTTTGTCCTCAGACGTAAGGCTGGGATAGATCCAATCTACCACCAGGGGAAATGCCTCGCCGTGATAGCGCGGCCGGTCGCGGTCGGACGTGAAGAAGTCGGGGTGGCGGAAGGGCGGGTACTGCCGGTTGCCGTTGCACCTGGCGTTTTCCTTGCTGGCAGGCCCCTTCGCCGCCAGATCCATGACATGCATCAGCAGGGTGCGGGCGCGCTGGGCGTAATCCTGCCGCATGGCCGGGTCGGGATCGACCAGTGACAGAAAGGCGAACAATTCGGCGTACATCTCCGTCGGGTATTCCTCGTAGCCGACGTCGCCACAGTCTTCATCCGGCACGCGGCCTTCGTCCATCTCCGCGCGGGCGCGCTCCGCCAGCAACAGCAGCCCTTCCTGCCAAAGCGGATTATCGGCGTTGGCCCACTGCCGATAACGTTCGACGGCGCTCGGCGTGAGCCACAGCCGCGGATGACTGCCATCTGACTGCGTGGCAGGTAGATGCTGGCTGTTCGCCGCCAGGCTGGTTGCACGGGTTGGTACGCTCGGCGTCGGCTCAACGTCCGCGCGCGTGCAGGAGGTCAACACAACTACTACGATACTGAAGATGGCAAAAAGACGAGGCATGACAGGGTTTTCCTTACTTGTCCGGGTCAATGCAGGACCAGCGGCAAATGCATTCTGTGCGCCAGTGCGCCATATTCGACAGCGCCCTGGTCGCACACACCGACCCGATTGGCGCCGCGCTGATCCTGCGCCGTGCAATAACCGGGATCACCTGCGTTGATCAACGGGCTGCCGCTCTGTGGCAGGATGGTCTGCATGGGGAACGCGCCGCCGTTATAGGCGAGGGCGCCCAGCCGCAGATTGCCGCCGTAGTTATCGCGGTCGGTTGGGTCGATGAGCGCGGCGCAACTGCCTTTGCTGATGTTATGCCCTAGCGATTGAAAGAGCCCACCATCGCAGTTCACAGCACTGCCAACGATGACGCTGTTGGCGATCTGCACCACGCCTGGCTGGCCAGGCGTCTGCGGAGAGTCCTCGTAGATGGCGTTGCCAGCTGCCCCGGCCTGGTTGTTGCTCATGGTGACGTTAACGAGGATGGCATAGCGGCCATAGTGGTATAATCCGCCGCCCAATGCGCCGGCCTGGTTGTTCGCCAGCGTGACGTTGGTCAGTGTCAGGTTATCGTCGGACGCTTGATAGATTCCACCGCCGTTGCCAGCCGGATCGCTGGCCCGGTTGCCGCTGAAAGTGGCGTTGTCGAGGAACGCGACGCCGCCTGAATGGTAGAGGCCGCCACCATGCGAGCCGTTGGCGCGGTTGTTGATGAGGTTGACATTGCGCATTTCCAGCGACCGGCCATACGTGTTGACTGCGCCCCCTTCGTAGGCCGTGTTGCCGGTGAAAGTGGTACGCTGCACCAGCGCCGTGCCGTCGATGTTCCACAGCCCACCGCCGCTGCCAGTGACAGCGTTGTTGTCGAACAGGCTGTTGGCCAGAGTCAGTGTGCCGCTGTTCTCTATGCCGCCGCCATAACCGCCGCTGTTGCCTACGAAGGCCACGTTGTCGAGCACGGCTGTGGAATCGCCGGCCACGAAGAGTCCGCCGCCATCATGTGCGCGGTTAGCCTCAAAGCGACTGTTCCGCACAGTCAGCGCGCCCAGCTGCGAGTTTTCCACGGCCCCGCCGCGCCCGCCGGTGGCGCGGTTGTTGCGGAAGGTGACAGTATCCAGCTCAACCGTGCAGCCGTCGTTGAAGATCGCCCCGCCGGTTTGGGCCGTATTGTTCTCGAAATGGCTGTTGCGAACGGTGAGCGACCCGTCGTAGCAATAGATCGCGCCGCCAGTGATGCTGGAGCGGTTGTCGAGAAACTGGACGTTGTCCACGATCACCTGCGCGCCTGAGGCTTCGATGGCTCCTCCACTGACCAGCGAATCACCCTGCTGCAAGGTGATGGCTCGCAGGCGAAAGGTGACGGGGCCTACGAAGAAGTGGCGTTCCGCATTGCCGGCTTTGAGCACGATGCGGTTGTTGCCGTCAATGGTCACGTTGCCCAGGTTGAGGAACTTGCTGACGGTGAAGTTGATCGTCTTCACGGCCGGGCCGCAGTTGAACGTGATCGTGCCGCCGCCGTTGCTGGCCGTGGCCAGGGCAGCGTTGAAGGCTGCTTCGGTGCAACTGGCCGACGAGCCGTTGCCCACCACAGCGTTTGCCGCAGAGGCGTCTTGTGCTGACGTCACCAGGAATGTTGCCGCCATGAGCAGCATCAAGAATAAGTGCAGTGTGTGTTTCGTCATGGCTCTCAAGATTCTCCCTTGCACGTCCACTGCATGCCAAAGTCGAGACGGGCGTTGGGATCGGGCGCGGCGCCCTGCATGGCGTCCATCTCCACCAGGTTCTTGGCCTCCAGCGTGCCGGAGCCGTCGGCGTTGACCGTGACGATGGCGGTGGTGTCTGCGCCATTTGTAAACGCCCGGTTGCCTACCCGCACCGCGGGGAATTGGTCGGGCATGGCCCCACCTGTGGCCGTGGCAGCCAGCTCATACGTGCCCGGCCCGATGAACGCGCCGATGCGCGTCAGCGCCACGGCGATCTGCTGCTCGCCCGCGGCCATCAGGTTGGGCAGTTCCAGGATGCGGGCGTCTCCGGGGACGGCCCAGGCCGTGCAGTCAGTGTTGGTGCTGCTGGCCCAGCCGCCCGCGCCTGTGGCGTCCACTGCGCCCGTGGCTTGGGCGGTGATGCAAAATCCGAAGTACTCTTCGCAGGCTGAGGCTACAGCTTCTTCATTGCCCGGCGCCTGGGTCGGGGACGGCTCCGTCATCGGCTGCACCGCTGGCGCTTCCGTCTCCGCTGCCATCGCCGTCTGAGCCGTCGGCGTGGAGGTCGTGGTCGCTGTCCCGCCGCACGCCGCGGTGGTCAGGGTGATCGCCAGGACGGCGATCAGCAGAGTCATACGGTCCTTCATTGTTGCTTGCTCCTGTCTGGTCAATGGTGATCGTTGTCGTTTCGGTGATGGTCACAGTTACCATCAAATGGCGGATGATCATACTTTTACAATCGCCTCATTGGTGTGTTATTATAACTACTTCACAGTGACCAGTGGTGACATTTTGTGACAACCTTTTTGCGGAGCTGTCCGAAAGCGACCCCGGATTTGCAATGCTGAGCACGCTTCCAGAGGATTTCGGCGACGCCTTGCGCCTGCTGCGCAAACGCGCGCGTCTGACCCAGGACGAGATGGGTCGCGCCGCGGGGTATAGCCGCGAGCAGATTGCCCGGTTGGAGAACGGCTCCCGCCTCCCCGATCTGGCCGTCGTTGCTGCGCTGTTCGTGCCGATCCTGTTTCAAAAGCAGGAGACAGCCCTGGTAGAACAATTTCTGGCGGTGGCGGGCAAGACTCGCGCCGATCAACGGATTACTATCACGCACAAGCGGGAAACACGCGTTCAACTCACCGCCGAGACGATCATCGGGCCGGCCGCGCCGCCGCATCGGCCACCAGCTCCGCTGTTACCGCTGATTGGCCGGGCCGACGCCGTCGAAAACTTGCTCGCTCTGCTGCAATCTAACCGGCTGATCACCGTGGTCGGCGCGCCCGGCATTGGCAAGAGCCGGCTGGCACTGGAAGTGGCCAACCAGGCCCTGTCCTGTTTCGCCGAGGGCGTCGCCTTCGTGCCCCTGGCCGATGTGGCCGCGGCCGGTGACGTGCCGCTGGCTGCCCTGCGCACATTGGGCATCACCCCCTCGGCCGGCCAGCCGGCTGAGCAGGCCATCGAAGCCTACCTGGCCCCGCGCCGTCTGCTGCTGGTGCTCGACAACTGCGAGCACGTGCTGGAGAGCACGCCCCTCTTTGCCGATTGGCTGAGCCGGTCGCCCCACCTGAAGCTGCTCTGCACCAGCCGCGTGCCGCTGGATCTGTACGGCGAGCAGGAGTGGCCACTGGCGCCGCTGGCCGCGCCCGATCTGGCCCAGCACCCCGACCCTGCGGTCTGGGGGCAGACGCCGGCCATGCAACTGCTGCTGGCGCGGGTGCGCGCGGCTGATCCATCCTTCGCGCTTGCCGAGGACAACCTCTTGCCGCTGGCGACGCTGTGCGTGGCGCTGGATGGGCTGCCGCTGGCCCTGGAGCTGGCTGCGGTGCGGCTGCGCGATCTGCCGCCGCAGGCCGCAGCGCAGCAGTTGCTGGCCCTGCGCGGCCACGGCCAGCTCTCCTCCACCTGGCTTCAGCAGAGTCGGCGCAACGTGGCCGAGCGGCACCGCACCCTGCATGCCGCCATCGAGTGGAGCGTACGCATGTTGCCCGACGCGCAGCAGAACGCCTTCCTGCGGCTGGGTCTGTTCGCGGGCGGTTGCACAGCCGAGGCAGCGCAGGCCGTGGCCAGCGCCGATGCGGGCTTGTTGGAGACGCTGGCGCGCGCCAACCTGGTTGCCTTCGACGGCCAGCGGGCGACCCTGCTGGAGACACTGCGCGCCTATGCCCTGGAGCGGCTGGCCGGCGATGGCCGGCTGGAGGCGTGCCAGCAGCAGCACGCCGGCTATTTCGTTGCCTACGCCGGGCAGGTGTTCGCCGGACTGCTGGGCGACGACCAGGTGGCCTGGATGCAGGCCGCGCTGGCCGACCACGACAACTGCCTGGCCGCGCTGCGCTGGGCGCTGGCGCGCGGGCAGGGCGAGATGGCGATCTCGTTGGCCGGCAACCTGTGGTGGTTCTGGTATCGCCGCGGCCTGTTCGACCTGGGCCAGGAGCTGCTCCAGGCGGCCTTGCAGTTGTCCACGCCGGACCTGTCGGCCCGGGCGCGGGCCCTCAACGGCCTGGCCTCTATCCACCTGGCGCACGACGACTACGCGGCCAGCCTTGGCTGCCACGAGGAAGGGTTGGCCCTGCGCCGACAACTGGGCGACGCGCTGGGCGAGGCTACGGCCCTGCACAACATGGGCCTCACGGCCTACATGATGGGCGACTACCAGCAGGCCATCGACTGGCTGCGGGCCAGCATCGACGCCGACCCCGCTGCCGACCCGGCCCAGGCATGGGCCAACATCGGCGTTATCGCCCTGGACATGCAGGATCCGGCCCAGGCGCGGCAGTGGCTGGAACAGGCGCACGGGGCGGCGATACAGGGGCCAGCCGGCTGGCTACAGGCCTTCGTACAGCACAACCTGGCCGACGTGTTGTACGACCAGGGCGACCTGGCCGGAGCGAAAGAGATGGCGCAGGCCGCGTTGCAGCTCTTCGAGGCCCTGGGCGACAGCCACTACCTGCCCGATCCGCAGTTGCTGCTGGCGCGCATTGCGCTGGACCAAGGGGACGCCGCCGCGGCCGATGCGCTGTCCTCGGCTGCGCTGGCGCACTACCAAAGCCGCGGCGACGCCGTAGTCACCGCCTCGGCGTGGCTGGTGCGGGCCGAAATTGCGTGGAAAACCGGCCAGCACGGCGCGGCTTTGGCGCAATATCAGGCAGCCCTCACCCTGCGCCAGACATCCCGTCGCCCGATGCTGCCACGGGAGCAGGCCCGCTACGCAGCGCTTTCATGTGTGGAGTAGGAATTGCAGCCACGCCGGATTACTTTCGCGCACCGACAACGCCTGTAGATAGATCGGCGCAACGCGCCTCCGGGGAGGCGTATCGGGCGCAATCGCAGAATCAACAGACCGGCGAGAGCGCCGGCCCGTTTCAGTGGTCACATGCGACATGCCGCCATCATGGCACAGGGGGATGGGGGAACCAAAGGTTAGGTCACCAACCATTCGCCTGTTCAGAGTACCTCGAACACGTAGGCCGTCTTGGTCGTGCCAAACTGCGCCAGCCAGCCGGCCTGGTTCTGCACGTCGCGAAAGAGACGGTTGGCGCCGGCTACCACGGTCGGCGGGAACAGCTCCAGGTGGTCGTCGCTCTTCTGGCCTTCCGCGTCAAAGCCGAAGGAGAACTCGGTAACCAGAGGGTAGTCGTTCTGATCGGCGCGCAGGTACCAGTGGCTCAGCGACGCCTTGACCACGAACTTGGGCAGTCCACCGACGGCCCGTGCGGTCGGCATTTTGTCCAGCTTGATCTTGCCGATCAGTTGCACAACTTCATTGGCGCGAAAGCCGTTGACGGCACGAATCGGTGCGCTCGGAGAAATGCCGTAGTCGGCCAGGCCGGGGAAGAGCTCGACGACATCCGCCATGCTGGCCAGCGATGGCAGGTCCTTGCTCTTGAAAGAGACGGAATAGGAGAAACGGCTGGCAAAGGGCGGGACCACATCCTCCTCGAACTTGATGTCGTCGTCGTCAACATCCTCGTTGCAGCTCACATCGCAACCCGCGGCTGAATAGCGGTCCGGCGCGCGGTATTTCAGCATCACCTTGTAGGGTTTCTTAGCGTTGGGTTCCTCACGCACCCGCAGGTTTACGTCGGCCCGTCGCAGTTCATAGCCGGGGATGTCGAGATACCAGGTCGTGCGCGCTCGTTCGGCGTTCTTGTCGGGATCGCCAGCATCCGGGATGACCTCATTGCCCTGGTTCTCGACCAGGAAGGTCAGCAGCTTCCAGAACAGGCCGGCGCCGGCGCGGCAGGGCCGCTGGTGCAGCCGCTGACTTACGGACAGCCATCCACTCCGACGTACTTGACCCACACGGGTGCCTGGGCTTCCAGGATCGGGTCGGTGAGCGGCCGCTGGTTGCTGCCATCGGCGTTCATCAGCCACAGCCGTTGCAGCCCGTCGCGGTTGGACTCGAACACGATCTGCTGGCCATCCGGCGACCACGATGGGTGCTTGTCCCAGGCCCAGTCGTTGCGCGTAAGCTGGCGCGGCGGCCATTGATCCTTGGCCACCACGTAAATGTCCTCGTTTGCGGTTTCGTTGGAAACGAAAGCGACCAGATCGCCCGTCGGTGACCAGGCCGGGTCCCAGACATGGCCAAACTCGGCCCACGGGAACTCATCACCGTCGCCATTGAGGTTAGGGTTAGATCCGTACCCCCGCCCGCCGAAGTGGCTGAGGGTTTTGGCAACGTCAAAAGCGCGGTCATAGTACTTCAGTTGCAATTGCAGCGCGTGTTCAACCCGAACGTCGCCATACTCGTCTTCATACTGGGCGACTTCCATCCACTCGCCGGCAAGGAAAGCCTGATACTGCCCGTTGGCCGAGAAGGCCTCGCGCTGTTCTGCGCACTCATGCGGCCACAACTCGCTGAGTTCCCACAAGTCGCCGGTGACCGGGTCGAGCGCAAACCAGGTGGACTCAGAATACTCCGACGGCAAGTCTGACCAGAAGATGATCTTTCCCAGGAGACCGGCGGGAAGCGAGCGACGCACCGGCTGATCCGGCGGCGCGATCCTGGCGCGTGCATGTCTTCGACCGTAACCGGGGTCAACTCAAGCGGTGGATCATCATATCCCGGCTGCGTCGCAGGCGCGGGCGCTGCGGCCTGGACGAAGCTGACCGGCCACAGCAGCGCAAGCGTGGCAAGCAATATAGCTAGAGCCTTCAGAGAGCCGCGAGGCTGACGCATTCGGGTAAGAGGCAGGAATGGACGGTCATTGGTTTTCATGGTTTTACTCCTTGATTGAGATGGTAACTTTTTGGCGCTCGGATACTTGCAGGCCTGAGCACGTCGATACCATTGCCAGACGCCGTCGCGACCGTTGGCTGGCCCAGGATGTCGTAGTGAGGCGTAATGATGTCCGACGGTGGTGAAGACTTACCGGTCGAGCCATGCTGCTAAGAGCCGACCGCCTGGCAGCGCCCGTCGCAAGATCGCTGCCAAGATCGCCGCGATGTTCCAGGCGTCGTCGACCGCGCTGTGGTGCGTGTCCTCCAGCGGCAGTCCCAGCGCCGCCAGCCTGTCACGCATCCCGATCTCCCGCTCCAGTCCCAGCGCCACAGCCAGCAGCGTCTTGAAGCTTAGGTGCCCTGGCCCAAAGAGATAGGGGACGCCGAACTCGTCGCAGTTGTGCATGAACTGCTGGCGGTCATAGTCGCCGTCGCTGGCCCACAGTCGGGCCGATGGCCCGCACACCTTGCTGCACCAGAGCCTCGATCCCGGTCAGCCAATCGTCCATGGTCTCGACAGCGGCTAGTGCAGCCATGGAGGCAGAAAATCTGGTCTGCGGACAAACCGCGCGCCAGTAGCATCTCGACCATAGCGGCTTGGTCGCGCAGCTTGTCAGCCTCGCCGGGTTGAGGCGCTGCCATGAGGATGGCGAGATGATGGGAGCCATCCATAATTCTTCTGGCATAGTCATGAGATCACAGTCGTCACCGGTGAGGTGCCCCGTGCAGATCGACGTATAGGGCACCTCTTGTGTGCTACACTGCTAGGGGGACCAAGTTAAGCTTGGTACCCCGATCCACCGGTTCCGTCTCACAGACCCACAATCCGTGGCGGTCGGTCTGCCACCACAGACGGTTGTGCGTGTCGCACTTGGGGTTACCAAGCACCTGTAACGTTTCGCCCGGAGCCAGGCGCCCCAATTCCTCATAGCCGCCTCCCGGTCCGCTGAGCAGCGGGAGCCGGTTGGTGACCACATAAGCGCGCTTGGTATCGGCCAGGTATGACTTGAGCGGCGGCTGACCTGGCTCGCCACAGGCATAAGTGCGCCGGGCCAGCGGCAACAGGAACTCCTTTCGCTGGCCAGCGATGAGGCCATTCTGGGCCGTCCATGCGTTCATCACCCGGCCGCGCGGCGCGGCGGCGTCCCCCTGGAAGGCACGCACGTACCACCAGATGATGCCGGTCTCAGGCGGCCGGAAGGGGTTCGGGTAAGTCACCTGCCGGCCGTCGACCGTGACGCGCACCGTAGTGGCAGTGAGGACATACATGGCCGTGCCTTCTGGCGCCGGGCCAACGAAGTTGCGCTGGTCCACGTCGGGCCAGGTGCGTAGGGCATTGGGCTTGTCGCCCGGTTGGTAGGCGACGTAGACGAGGTCGCCGCGATTGATGGTGGACATGGAGATATCCTTTCCCGCTCTCTGGTCATGAACTATTCTTGCTTTGATAGAATGGATCAAATGCGTTCGGCTCATTCAAGGCATATCTGCGAACCCGACATGTCTCCCAGGTGCAGCCACATCTCAGTTGGCGTCATGGGACGAGCGGCAACTTGACAAGCCTGATCAATCCAGGTCTGCGCCGCCAGTGGCCATAGCTTTATTCCGGTCGTTGAATACCCGATCAACCACTGCGAATCTGGGGAAAAAGACACGCTTGCGCCCGTCCATTCACCAGTCTGAGTTCCGCCTGGATCCATCCGGAAGAACAGAGGCGTGAGACGTCCGAGTCCTTTGATATCCCAGATCCGGATGGCACCCTCGTCATTGACTGCGGCAAACCAGCGTCCATTCTCGCTGAATGCTGCATCCTCGGTCAAGCCAGGCTGAACCAGAACAGGTGGCATCTCAACACCGTCAGGGTCGAGTTGGTACAGACTGAAACCATCACTTTCTTGCTGGGCGAACCATCGTCCGCTGTTATCGATCGCTAACACTCCGCCGGAACTACCGAGTCCTGACAACCTGCGGATTGCGTGCGGCGCTGCGAAATCGAGATTCCAGAGGTCTACCTCGGAATCGACGCTGCTTATGTCGCCGATCGCTCCCCAGAGCTGATTGGCACTGGCCACAGATGTGCCCGCAGGGTCTAGTATACGCTCACGACACCATGTGGCTCCTGATCCGTCGCTGCCCCACGCAACCAAGCTCCCGCCAAGCAGCACTTGACCTTCCGGCGAAGCCCCATCCGGCAGAGAAGAGGTACTGCAGGATACGGTTCCTGCATTCAGGTCCCCGGCCATGCTCCACAGTCGGCTCGCTGCGTTTTGGGCATCCTGCAAGACCAGCCAATGTCCATCGCGGCTGAACCCAAGGGGAGTTGTATCAGGCCAAGGCCAGTTGTTCTGTCCAAGAGTCACTCGGTGCGCGCAGGCTCGGTTTCGAATATCCACATCGAACAAATCTACATCGCCAGTCCACCATTGGATTGCCAACAACCCCGCTCCGGAGTTGTACACCATGTCAGCAATTCCCAGGAGACCCCAGAAGTCCGGTTCGCGGCGACACAAGAAGGCTGGCTCGGAGCGCGCTTGCAGCCCAATCTCCCAAAATCCTATGCCCTCACTGTTTTCGCGTAGGTATGGGGTTGCTATCCACTTGGAGTTCGGAGTCACGATGTTCTTGCAGCCATCGTCACAAGGGTCGTTTCCCTTCTCGAATGTCACAGGTAGCGCCGCCCCAATCGCACCACTCGCCAAATCCCACAACCGGACCTCGCCATCGGTCCCACCTGTGGCAAGCCAACGGCTATCCGCGCTGAAAGCAGCCGCAGAGATCAACGCGTCGTGGCCGTACAACACCACCGGCTCAGCTTGATCGGCGGTCAGCGGCAACTGCCATAGAAAAGCAACCTGCTGGGGTTCAGCCCGCGCAGCGAGCCAGCGGGCATCAGGGCTGAACAGCGCTTCCACCCGACCCCCGCCTGGCGCCTTAACGGTGCGCGCACCGCATGGATTCGCCGAGGCTGTGTCCAAAAGCATGACATTACCGCCCTCTTGTGTGACTGCAGCCCATCGGCCATCCTGGCTGACTGTTACCCACCCGGCCCACCCTGAAAAGCTGCATTCCCTGACCAGTTCAGGCTGTTGGCTTTCCGGTTCGAGCCGAAAGAATGTAACAACGAAGCCCCCGGAAGAAGTTGAGGTGGCCTCGTTGTTCTGAGCACTGATAAGCCAGCGTCCATCCCGGCTTGTAGCAAATCTGTCGGTCTCCTGTGTCAGTACCGGTTTGACCTCGGTGTTGCGTTCTACTTCGCCCAAATTCGAGATCGGCCAGACTCGCAAGTGCTTTTCATCAGCCGAAGCCAGCAGCCAGTGGCCGTCTGCACTGAAATCGAGATGGCTGGTGTAGGTGTCGTTTTCCAAGACTAGTGGGGCTGCGCTGGTTTGATTCTCATCGATCGACCACAGTTTCACATCCTCTGACTCAGTCGCCGTTGCGGTCAAAGGGCGGTCAGCCGCCGTTGCCAACCAGCGGCCATCCCGACTATATGCTACTGCGGTCACTGTGATCGCGTGCCCGACCCAGATCGACGGCGCAGCAGGTGGGTAGGGTCCGCACAGATCCCAGACACGGACCACGCCAGAAGTATCACCCGTAGCCAATTGACAACTGTCGGGGCTGAAAGTCCCCGCGGATGCCACGCCATCCAGGAGTACAGACACAGGCTCCGCCAGACCTTTGTCGATGTTCCACAGGCGGACCCTGCCATCCCCGACGTGATAGACAGCAGCAAAGCCCCCATCTGGGCTGAACTCGGCATGATGGCCGGGTCCGATGGGGTCGCCGGGGCGCGTCAGCTGTACCGAGCTGTCCACAGGGATAGTCGGACCTAGAGGGATGATGATGTTGGGATCAACCGAAGGCGGTGACGGGATTTCCATGCCGGGAGGCAGTAGGGGGCTGCTACTAGAAGGCTCGTCTGGATCAGCACCAGGTTGTGACGATGCCGGACTACCAGATGAAGCTGGCGCCGTATCAGAGATGACTCCGACAGGATCCCCAGGAGGAGCGATAGCCAGGCCAATCCGACGCTGGCGCGGCTGGCCGGCGTCGTCGGCGTTCATGTCCCAGATCCGCGTCGGTGTATCCCAGGTGCTCTGAACCGCGAACCAACGGCCGTCCTCACTGAAGGCGAGTCCATAAATTTGACTGCCTGGTACAGCAAGCGGCACGCCTCCCGCACTCGAAAGCGCATCGAACAAGGCTTGCTCCGCTTTGACATTGCGATCCGCTTCTCCCAGAGCCAGACTTTCCTTAACCGCCTGGGCGGCAAGAAGCAGGCCGAGTTGAGGTGTGTCCGCAGTAACGGACTGGGACTCAGCGGCCAACTCGCCAATGCGCGCGATTGACGCCTGCTTCTGCGCCTTAGCACGCTCGACTTCAGCAGTATTTTGAGCAGTCCGAGCGTTCCCAGCCTCGATCTCCGCCTGGCCCTGAGCTACCGTCGCAGTTGCCAAGGCGCTCTCAGCTCTGTCTCGCTGTGTGCGGTTATCGGCGCCGAACACAACGGCGACAACCAAAGCGATCGCGGCGATGGCCACAGCCACGGTAGCCGCAATCAGGCGCTTTCGCAGCCCGCGGGCGGCATGCTTCCCCCTCCTCGGCCCGTAGGCGCTGCTCCTCGGCCAGGTTCTGCGCCTGCTCCAACTCGCGCTGGCGTTGCGCTTCCTTCTCCGCTTCTGCCTGTGCCAACGTCTCTGTACTGGCCTTCACCAAATCAACCAAATCCCTGGCTGTAGCCCAACTCCCGGGCATCCTCCCCGGCCAGCCAGTTCTCCGCCTCCTGCAACTCGTACTCGTCCAGCAGGCCGCCGCGCTTCTCCGCGCGCCACCCACTCGGCCGCCTTGCCCTCCAGCCGGCGGCGGGTCTGCTCGGCGGCGCGGCGCTGGCCCAGCC
The DNA here is from genome assembly GCA_963707275.1 of uncultured Chloroflexia bacterium. GTDB lineage: Bacteria > Chloroflexota > Anaerolineae > JAAEKA01 > JAAEKA01 > JACKBK01. The sequence goes on along the minus strand of CAVPPH010000004.1, from coordinate 387,905 downwards.
ACTCCTGCAGCCGCGGCCAGCCGGCGATCAGCGCCTCGTGGGCGATGTCCACCCGGCGGTCGCCGTCCTCTGCGTCGCCGCTGGTGGTCAGCAGCCGGCTGTCGGTCAGCGTCGCCAGGGTCTGGTCGAACAGGGCGGGGTCGTCGCCGCTGGCCCGCAGCTCGGCCACGGTCTGCTGGCGGCGGGTGTCGGCCCGGCCCTCGCCGAACTGGATCAGGCGCAGGAAGATGCGGCGGGCGATGGGCTGGGCTTCGTCGGGCAGGTTGTCGTAGACGACGCTGGCCCGGCGGTCGATGGCCACCTGCAGGCCGCTGCGCCCGCCCTCGGCCATGGCTCGGTAGGCGGCCAGCCCCAACTGCCGCCGCTCCACCTTCTCCCACAGCAGCACCAGCGTCTCCTGCACCAGGGGCAGCACGCCGCTCTGCCCGGCCGCGTCGGCGATCAGCTGCACGGCCAGCGCCTCGTCCACGGTCACGCCCACCTGCGCCGCCGGCTCGACGATGGCCGCCCACAGCTCGTCGTCGCCCAGCGGCGTCAGCTCCAGGCGGTTGGCCCGGATCGGCTGCCACAGCGAGCGAGGCCATCAGCTCGGGGTAGAAGTCGGCCCGCACGGTGAGCAGGATGAACAGATTGGGCCGGCCGATCAGTCCTTGCAGCGCGTCCAGGAAGGCCTGGGCCTCTCCCGCCTCGGCCAGGGTGAAGATCTCCTCGAACTGGTCGACGAAGAGCAGGGTGCGCTCGCTCGAAGGTCGACGGACGAGAGTGGTTGCGGGGCTGCAGCCCAGCTTGCTCCTGCCAAGGCCGGCCAGTCGGCGATGGCTGTCGCTCGGCCGCATGATCTGCACCGTCCACTCGCCCGGCCCGAAGCGCTTCGATCTGCGCAGGGCGGGGATGACGCCGGCGTAGATCAGCGACGACTTGCCGCTGCCCGACGGCCCCACCACGGTCAGGAAGGGATGCTGGCGCAGGCGCTCCACCGCCTCCTCGATCTCCTTGTCCCGGCCGAAGAAGAACGCCTGCTGCGCCTCGCTGAAGGGCGTCATGCCGGGGTAGGGGCAGTCGGGCGTGGGCAGCACCTCGCGGATGTCGAAGAGGCGGTTGTCGGGCGAGCGGCTGAAGAGGACAGGGATGGCCCACTCCGTGACTGCCGGCCGCGCTGAGGGCCACCCGGGCCTGGGTCAGGGCGGCATCCACCGGTCGACCGGCGGCCAGGGCGGTGTAGAAGGTGCGCGCCAGCTCGATGGCGCCGGTGTCGCTGATCTCGGCCTGCATGGCCACGGCCGCGGGCACGCCCTGCTGCACCAGCGTCTGGGCCACGCCGGTAAAGACCGACTGCCCGGAGGCCAGCGCGCCCTCGCAGGCGTTGAGGTAGGCCAGGCGCATGGCGGGATGGTTGCGCAGCAGCGTGGCCAGTTGCTCGCCCTGCACCAACTGTGCCCGGCCGCGTGCGTCCTCCAGCGCCAGGCTGCCGGCCTGGCTGCTTTCGTCGAAGACGCCGTGGCCGACGAAATGCAGGATGTGTACCGGCTCGCCCAGCAGCCGCTCCTGCAAGGCGCTGAGGCTGGGCGTGGTCAGCCGTTCCAGCACGAACTTGCCGTCGGCCATCAGCCCGGCCAGCGCGTCCTGGATCGCCTGCCACTCCCGCTCCATGTCCAGCGGCGGCAGGCCGGCGGGGCTGGCGAGCACGGCCAGCACCCGCAGGGGCGGCTCCACCAGCAGGGCCGAGCGCGAGCGGGGCAGGGAGAGGTAGCGCAGGATGGGCGACTGCTCGCCCAGGCCGACGAAGTGGGCCTGGGTCGGGTCGTAGAGGGTCTCCCAGGGCAGGGTGGCCAGCTCCGCGGCGTCCTCCTCGAAGCGCAGGCGCAGGCGCAGCCCGTGCGCCCTCCTGGGCCACGCTGCTCAGGCTGGCGGCCAGCAGCGTCTGTACCTTGTCCTGGAAGATGGCCTGCGAAAAGGCGACTGCCCAGGTCGGTCAGACTGGTCACGGAGCCTGGGTCATCCGCCGCGCCGATTTGGCGGCTCACACCCCGCACCACGCCAGAGCCGCCAAGCCGGGGCATTTCGTCCGGCGTGAAGGGCAGATCGAAGACGACGCTGGCCTCGCCCTCAGGCGCGTCCACGACGAAGGCGCGGTAGCGGTCGCCGGCGCGGGTGATGAGGAGGTCGAAGTTGCGATAGTCGGTGATGGTCATCGAGAGGACATCTTTCTCACTGACTGAACCCACCAGGATTCCCGCCAAAACAACGGTTTGCGGTGAGGTCGATTATTCCACAAACGCGGTTCGTAGTCAAGCGCGATGACACCAACCGGGTTGCACGCCTACACGACGTCCACTGCCTCCGCCGGTCGCACGATCGTGCTGGCGACTTCGACCGTCGTCCAGTCGACGTAGGCGTCATCGCTTCCCGACTCGGCGCCATAGCTGCGGGTGTGGACGCGCGCCATCAGGCGGTTGAGGGTGTTGAGGTTGCGCGGGATGCTGCGCATGGTCGGCGCGAACGTGACCGGCAGCTCGTCCTGCTGCATCAGCGTGGCGTCGGCCTCGTCGGTGCTGACGATCAGCTTGAGGATATCGTATACCTCGGTAACACCCTGTTGCCACAGCTTGTCGGGGATCGAGACTGGGATGGTCTTGTTCAGCACGCCGCGCCTCATCTCGGCCGCCCAAACCTCCTGGCCAGGGTCGAGCCAGACGCCGCCGCGATGCAAGAGACCGGGATAGATGCTGTAGGTGTCAGTCAGTGCGAGCAACATGCAGAAAAGCCGCTGGTCGGGTGTCGTGTTGCGCAGCCGGATCTGCACGCGCGGCTTGCGCCAGCCGTCCTCCAACTGCTCGTATTCGTAGCGCACGCCCGACGCCGTGTCCAGCAGTTCCAGTTCGCCATCCGCCCGCTCGCGGAAGATATCCAGACTGATCGCGTCGCGCGGCAGTTGCGTGGCGGGGTTGGTCAGCCGCGCGGCGCTGACCCAGCGGGCGATGTGCTCCAGCCGGTGGGCAACCACCAACGGCGCTCTCAGCGTCCAGGCCGTCTGTGTCCACTGCCAGACGCTGCGCCTCGGTCGCCCGGCGGATGCGGTAGCGGCCGGCCTCGGCGTCGGCCAGCAGGCGGTACTCGGCCGCGGCCAGGTCGCTCTCCCGCACCAGCAGGGACGGGCGCGTCCGGCCCGTTGATGCTGGCCAGCGCCTGGCGGACGAAGTCCAGCGCGGCCGGATCGCCCTCGAAGGCCACGCTGAGCGGCGGCAGCGGCGTGCTGGTCACCACGGCCTTGTAAGTCGTCCGGGTGTCCAGCGGCGCACGGTCGACGCGCACCGGCGTCACCAGCGCTCTGGCCGGGGTAGACCTGTGTCACACTGGCCTGGCCGGCGGCGTTTTCCATGCTGCGCAAGCTGGCCGGATCGGCGTCAAAGGGGAAGAAGGCCAGTTGTGTCGACTCGCCACCCTCAGCCGGCTGCGGGATGCCGTGGATCGCGCCGGCGTCGATGATCCAGCCCAGATCTCTGTCTTTGCTCAGCGTAAACGTCGCGGGAACGGCTGGGATGGCCCCGCCCAGGAAGGGCTGGTCGAGATCGGCCGGCTCGCTGGCCTCCAATTGTGGATGCTGGTCTGCCACGCGCCCCTGCACCAGCGCGTTGACGCGCTTGAACAGGTCGCGGTAGCTCAGCGGCGCGCCGGACTGCTGCAACGTGTCTTGCAGGTAGTAGGAGAACGCGCCGCGGCGCTCCAGACCGGTGGGGCCTGGGAAGACGGTCTCTTTCGCAGTTTGCTCTGGACGGCAGGCGGCCAGCAGGATGTGCCGTCCCGACGCGATGGCTGCCCACGGCATGGCCGGGCTGGCGGCGCTCTGCGGCTGGCCGTGCAGTCCGGCCACCTGCTGCGGCGACACGATGTAGCTGGCGATGGGACGGGTGCGGTCGTCGGCCATCTGCTGGCGGATCGTCACATCCTCGGCGTCGCGCGTGCCGGAGCCGGAGTGGCAGCAGTCGAGGATCACCGCGAAGTGCGGACCGTTGGCCGCCACCTCGGCGATGAGCTGCGCCAGCTCCTTGTCGGCCAGGTCCCAGCCGCCGGCCGCCCGGCTGTCGTGACAGACCAGCGTCTCGTTCAGATGGTCGGGTTCGAAGTCCCAGAACTCCGGCGGCGCGTTCTCCTGCGATCCGTGGCCGGCGTAGCAGAAGAGCGCCACATCGCCGGAGCCGGCCTGGCCCAGGTGACTGCGCCAGGCGTCGATGATCCCCTGGCGGGTGGCCTGCGCGTTGGTCAGCAGCAGCGGGCTGAAGCGGTCGCTGCCGCCGGTCACGCGCGCCGCCAGCAGGTCATGCAGCCGCGTGACGTCGTTGACGCAGCCCTTCAGCGGGTTGACCCCGCCGAGGTAGTCGTCGATTCCGACAAAGAGGGCGTATATGGTGCGTGGCATTGTTCGGTAGTTCGTTAGTTCGGTAGAGAGCGGACACGGGTTCGATCGCTGAGGGGTGGCGAGGCCTGGATGGCTTTTGCCTGAGTGCGAAAGCACGCCAGGCCCCGCCGCGGATGTGTGTTGTACTACCCCAGGCTAAGAAGGGTGGTGTTGCCAGTTGATTGCGCCATCCAGCCTTCCTCAGCGCCGATTCGCACCTTCCACCAGATAAGGCCGCTGGATTTCTGCGACTCGCCCAGGATGGTGACGGACGTGCCGCCAATCACGGAACGGGCAATCGCGCCGTCCGGTGATTGCCGGAGGTTGACGGTCTGGGTCGTGAAAACCGTCTGGCCGGCCTTGAAGGCGGGCAGCGCCGACGTCTTGCCGTTGGACGGCACGACGGGTTGCTGCGGTGAAGGCGACAACCCACCGGCTTGCCTGGTCAGATCGTCAGCTTTGGTGCGATACGTGCGGAATAGCTCCTCCCAGTCATCATGGAACTGGCCGCGGTCCATGCCGCTTGACTTGTCACCGTCGCCGTTGTCACGATCGGTAGCCATGAAGCCCCACTGCATGTAGCCCTGCGCGCCGCGTTCGAACCAGACGGTCATGTCCTCCGCGATGGCAGCGCCGCGCCGGCCGCTTTTGTCAGCGTCAATGCCTGCCTCTTCAATGATGAACGGCTTGCCCACCTCGCGCGCCAGTTGGCTGTCGTCGTTGATGTGGATTTTCTGCTCACGCCGCGGGTCATCGGGTCGCACCTTCTCGGTATCCTTGTGGCGATTGTAAGCGTGGACGGTCAGAAAGTCGATGTTGGGAGAGCTGTACAGCTGCTTTGCCAAATCCTGACGATGCATCATGTGGACGTGATGCGTGCTGATCATGCCGGTGGTGATCAGGTGGTTGCGGTCAAGCTGGCGAATGTGTTGCGCCACCTTGTGGTTGAAGACCATGAAGGCCTCGGCCTGCTCATCCAGTTTCAACTCGTTGCCGATCTCCCAGGCGAAGATGTTGGGATGGCCGGCAAAGCGCGTCACGAGATGGTCAACGAGCTGCAGATAGTTGGTGGTAAACTCGGCCTTGAACCACTGCTCGTTAAGGAGCAAATGGCCATCTCCGTTCACCGTGTAGAAACCGTCGTCACCCTGGGGATGCATCGCCGAGTCGTTGTACAGATCGGTGAAGGCAGCGATGACGTACAGGCCCAGCGTCTGACAGCGGTTGAGCACGTGCTCCATCCGGTCTCCGACCACATGCGGCGGCACATGTCTGGATGCCGCAAAGACCCGCACCACGCAGGCGTTCATCTCGTGGGCAAACTGGAGCTGCCTGTCGATATCCTCGCGCTGGCTGGCACCCAGAATGCCCTGGTCGTTATGTCTCCACTCCTCGCCGCCGTAGTGCAGCAGGCCGCGCAAGTTGACGCCGATGAATGGGCGCGCCTTGTCGTCCAGGAAGAAGCGCGGCACACCGGCCCTGTCGCGTTTGACCTCGACAAAACCGGCTGCACGAGTCCCGGACAGCGCCTCAAGTTCGACGACAACAGCCATGTCGACAAGCGGGCCGATCTCGATCTCCTGCACTGAGGGCAGATATTGGTCGGCATCGACGAACAGCCGATACCTGCCGGCCGGCAAGCTATCCCAGCGGCAGGTTCCGTCAGCAGTCGTGTAAGCTGCCAGGTAATACCTGTCGCCGCCCAGCGTCCGCGGCAGCAGGTACGTATTGGTTGCCAGCAGCCGGCCGCCCTGTTGCCCAAGAGCCGGGTTGTGGTCGGGGAACTGCGCTTCGAACTGATCCCAGCTCAACCCCAAAACCTTGCCCGTACCTGCTGCTGCCAGCAATCCCACAAGCTGCCCTCGAAGCCGATCAATTCACGGTCCCAGCCAACCAGCGGCGCGACGTTAACGGGCAGACAGTTCTCCGGTAGGAAGTAGAACCGGCCAGCTTCGAACATGCCGCCGGTTTCCCGTAGGGAAGGATTGTGCGTCAGTACCTGCTCGCGAAACTCCTGCCAGGTGATACCGGCTACGTCCTGCGCGACGTGCTTCTGCCAGCAGTTCCAGCGGTTGCCGCTGTAATCGCTGACCTCGCGTGTCCAGGTGATGGCGTCGGCCAGCGCGAGGGCGGCATCGGGATGGCCGGACAGGCTGCCAGCGTCGCCGCTCAGGCGCACCAGCGCCGCTGACAGCGGCAGATCGAAGCTGGTCACCTTTACATTCAAAGTGCTCATCGTTTCCTCCTGTTTCTACTGCGCCAATCGCTCGGCGACCCAGTCCATGATGTGGATGGGATTGCCGTTGTTGTCCTGGCCGGTCAGGCGGAAGGACTTCCATTTGTCGGTCCAGCCGACCTGATAGAGGCACGCGCCCAGGCACCGCGCTGTCCTGCAGCATCAGGTCGTTGTACCACTGCAGCGACGTCCAGTAGTCTTCCTGCGTCTGCGGCTCGACCTCGGTCAGCCAGCCGACGTCGCCGGCGGCATCGCCGCTGTGCAGATGGGCGCGCGCCAGCCCGGCTTCGGTGATGACGACCTTGTGGCGGTCGCCATGCCGGGCGCGAATGCCCTGCATGATGGCCGGGAAGAGACCGGCGTCGGTCTTGGTCGGGCGGTCGGTCAACTGCGCCGCCATGGCCGGCCAGCCGTACTCGTGAAAACCAAGATAGGTGTACTCGCTTGAGCGTATTGGGGTACAGGTCGAGGTACTGCTGCGCCTGCTTGAAGTTGCCTGCGCCGAAGTTGAAGGCGACCGCTTCGACGCCCGGCACATGTTCGCGCAGCCGCCGGCGAAAGGCGACCTGCATGATGTCGTAGCGACGATGCTTCTCACGATTTTCGGCGTGCCACGCGGCGTCCTGCTGCGCGGCGCCGTCCCAGGACGGGCCTTCGATCGGCTCGTTGAGACTCATCCAGGCATCCACCAGCAGCTTGCCGCCCTCGTTGTCCGGGAAGCGCTTCTGGACGAAGCTGCGATCCTTTTCGAAGATCTTGTCGGCCAGCCGCCGGCCGGCCGCTTCCGGGTCCGCGTCGTTCAGAAAGGCGCCTTGCTCGTTACCGTCCATCCCCAGACGTCCAATGACGAAGGTATTGGGCGAACGGAACTGGCGCATCTGGGTCAGCAGGATGTCGTCCTTCGACTCCATGTGGATCAGCACCACCGGCGGCTTGATGCGTTCCACCAGGCTCCACAGGCCATGCTGGTCCTGGGACGAGTGCAGATAGAAACCGAGTTTGTTGGACATGAAATACCTCTATGGTGTTGATTTCGGCGGATGGCCGCCGCTCTATTCGGCCAGGACTGACAGTCCTCTCGCGCAATGTGCTGGAAGCCGGCAATTGTTGGCAGGACTGTCAGTCCGTTGGTTCATCAAGTGGTTACTTCACCATGGATGCCGAACTCGTCTGGCAATCTGTCGCTTCATTGCCGCGAATCAGTTGCCAGTCCCTCAATCGGGTACGTTGAGGTGCCGAAGCAGCCGGTCGAGCTTCTCCTCGATCTGCTGCAACTGGGTCGCCAGGTCGCCGCCACCCGTTCCACCGCCGCCGCCCGTTCCACCACCGCCCGTTCCACCGCCGCCTGTTCCGCCACCACCCGTCCCGCCGCCGGCAGTCCGCTCGCGGAACACCAGATCGTAACAGACGTGTCGGCCGCCCGGCAGCCCCAGCCCGCCGATGACGTCGCTGATGACGTTGCCCTGCGCGTCGCCGATACAGATCGCCAGCGGTCCAGGCTTCGAGTTCGGCCCGAACCCTCCGGGATTGTAGACGCTGGCAATCATGTGCTGATAGGGAATGTTTGGATTGCCAGGCAGCAGCTTGTTCTCGAAGCCCTGGGGAAACTGCCAGCCCTGCCAGGGCCATGCCAAATAGCAGTTGACGCGTGCCGGGATGTTGTCCTTGTCCAGCACCTGGACGGTGGCGACGATGTTGTTCTGCGAGGCCGTCTCGTCAACCAGCGTGGCGCGGATCAGTTCGAACTTCGTCTCCGGCGCCGGCAGGTATTCCAGCCGCACGCCGGTCGTCTTGCCATCGGTCTCAGCATAGCCGAGACAGTTCTCTGCACGTGGGTCGGTCATTGTGGGTCTCCTTCTGTGAGTTGTTGCCGCCAGGGGGTGTTGGACACCTCCTGGCGGCTTGTGTTGCTGAATCTGATAAGGGAGTCGCCCGGACTTACTGCTTTTGCAGCATGAAGTCCTGCGTGATCAATTCGCTGGCTGCGATATTTACCTCAGCCGAAGCAGTGGCGTAGCCGTCCTTGTGGACTTCCAGCGTGAACGTTCCTGCGGGCAGATCCCACTGGTATGAGCCGTCGGAAGAGGTGATGACCGCCATCTCTGGCACGGCTACGCTGCCGCGGGGCACGGTCACAGTCGCTTCGCCTAGCGGGTTACCTGACGCATCGGTCACCAAGCCTGTTACGACCGCACCGTCGCTCGTCGTCGAACCGCTGTTGCCGTCGTCACTGGTAACCGGTTGGCTTTGCGGATCAGCGCCGGACTGGTTTGATTGGGGCATGGCTGAACATCCTGCGACGACGAGAAGCACCAGACACACTACCGACACTATGAGGCGTTTGGTCCGCTGCACATGTGTTGTCATTGGGCCGTTCTCCGTATGGGCCAGCGCTGGCCACCTCATGGATAGGCGTAGTTACGCCAGTTCGTTAGATTGTTAAAGACATCCTGAGTAATGCGCGTACCGCTGTTGTACTGAGTGTAGGGGCTGATGCCGGTGCCATAGGCGTGGACAGCTACCGCACAAGAGCTACAGGTTGAGCTGTAGTTGTGATACACCGGTGCTCCGCTCTGGCCGCCAGCGGTGTCGATGGCGTGGAACAGTTTTCGTGTCGTGACTCCCCGATCCCGGGATTATCCTGCATCGTCCACATCGTGCCGTAGGCTTTGTCGCCAGGATAGCCTGTGATTCTGTAGGCGCCACTGAACGTGTTACTGCTCTGCCAGCGATAGCCAAACCAGCCGACCGTATTGCCAAGGGTGCTGCTCAACTGGATAGCTCCGTAATCGTACTCATGATTTGCAGAGCTGGTCCAGCCAGTGACGGAAAACAACCTGTGACTGACCCCGGACCCATACGGAGTCGACGAGCCATTCCGTCCGGGATAGGCACGGATTGACGACGCCCAGCCACCCCTAGATGAGCTGTACACACAGTGGCCGGCAGTCACCACCGTCCGCGGGCCGATGAACCAACCCGTGCAGCCGCCAGACGTACCGTTTCGCCAAGTCACGACGAGGTGTGCAATTGCTCGCCAGGGGAAACCGGTTGTCCCAGTAACCTGGGTTCGGCCATCCGCGCCGATGACAAACTCCATCCCTAGATCGTAGACCAAACTCAGCACTTCCTCATCAACCAGTTTCGGGTCGCCCACGGTGTCCACGCCGGCAAAGCTCGCCTGTTCCCCACCGGCCGGTCTGTCCAGCGCCATACCGTCAGCCACAGGCGGCGCGGTGTACGTCAGCCCATCGCTGGTAACGATGGTGTTTGGGGCAGCCTCAACCTGGGACGCCGGCTGGCTGATCTCCTGAGCAGATGCAGGAGCGAAGAACAAGGTGAGCAGGCTCACCAACATCAGGATGGCGATAATGGATCGCCGCCCCTTGACCAACAGACTGTAGTTCGACATTTCGTCGATCCTCCTTATTCAAATTGGGTGTCAACAAGTATGCGAAATCGATTGGAAACAAGCTGCCGGTTCTCGAGTTCCGTAGTGTGAGAATGCTTTGTTGCGAGAGGCGCCTCCTGGAGCAGTCTGTCGGTGTACACCAACCCTGTTGAGCCAAGTCCGGCGTCTGATGCGAACATGATCCGCATTCAACACCGATCAACCTCGCTTAGGATACACCTGGGCGTTGCATGCCAGATCTATGTTCATCTGGCATCTGTCAGAATAGATGCAAACTGTCGCTTGAATCTGTCAGCGGCGGCGAAACTGCTTCAATAGACTTGAATGCAGGGTGTGTGGCGCCGCTCAGAATGAAAGACGCCCAGTAGAATGGGTCAGAAAACGGATGCTCTGCCTCGGCAGTGTCTCCGCTACCGATTGGCAGGTAATCGCCTAACTGAAGTTGTATATCTTGCCGCGAGAGGGTGCGCAGGTAGAGTTGGGCGCGCTGGAGCGCCTGGGCGAAGCTGGCGCCGGCCGCGGCCTCGCGATAGAACTTCTCCATCAGGATACGCGTCGAGCGTTCGTCTACCCGCCACAGGGTGGCGACGATTGCCGGCGCGCCGGCCAGCATGAAGGCCCGCACCAACCCCATCAACTCGTCGCCGCTGCGAATCCGGCTCAGGCCGGATTCGCAGGCGCTCAGGGTGACAAGCTCACAGTTCAGGCGCAAGTGATCGATCACCTCGCGGGCAGTCAGGGTCTGGCTCTCTCCCAGTTCGAGACAGGACTCCAGCGGCGCTTCCGGGTCGAATCGCCCGTGGCAGGAAATGTGCAGCACCCGCGCCGAGCTGCCGCGCTGGAAGAGCGCCTCTCGCGTGCTGGCAGACCCGATCAGCGCGTCCCCTCCCAACAGCGCAGCGATGGCCAGCGCCTCTTCTTCGGCGAACCGCAAGCGCTGCCCACCATCGCCGTTGTAGCCCAAAGTCAGGCAGGGACGCCGAGATTCCTCCATCTCGCGCAGAACTTGCTGCGATTGGGCAGCAGGCTGGCGAAACAACACACTGGCCGACGGGCCGTAGATCAGCTCCGGTCCGCAGGAGCGCAGAACGGTCTCACCGTCGGCGCCAATCAACGCCTGAAACGGTATGTAGTGCAGCGGGCCGTGCGGCACTATGTAAACCCGCTGCGAGTCGGCCACGAGATCAGCCACAGACCCTATCAGCCGGTCATATAGTTTGCGCCGGATCGCCGGTTGCAGGAAATGCCGTTCTGTCACGGCCTTCAGACGCTGTGGCAACAATTCGCCGGGGGACAGTCCCAGGTCAACCGCCTGCACGTCTGCCCGCGTGACGGCAAACAGGAGTGTCGTGGCTGGCGGCAATCCCTGGCCGTCGCACTGGCTGGCGGGTCTGGCTCCGCCCGTGGTAAAATAGCATAGCAGCAACGCGTCAGCCGGGAGCCCAGGCTGAATTTGGGCCAACGTTAAGGAATGCGATTCAACTGCCCGTTGTATGTCTCCGCCGCCAAGTTCGAGCAGAATCGAGAAAGGCTCGCGATCGGGCTCGCTCGGTCAGGTTGAAAGCCTCGCCAACCAGGCCTTGTTGCAGACAAAGCAGAACCGCCTGGGCATAAGCGGCAACTGTGGTTGCAAAGAAGCTGGCCCGGGCGTCCTGAGTAGATTGGCCGGCGCGCAGCAATTCGATACAAGCGATGGCCTGCCGGTAGGTGTTCAGCGCCACCTGCTGGTCGCCTTGCTGGTGGATAAGAGAAGCAAGGCTGACCAAAGTTGTCGCCTCGAAATACGGGCTGTCGGCGCCGCGCAGGACATCCAACGCCTCGCGGTAGGCGGCATGAGCTGCCGGCCAGTGCTGTCTACCCATGCCGCGATTACGAGTTCTGCCAGGTCCGCAGTGGCAATGCCTGCGCAGTGTTGATCGCCAAGCTGCCTGCACAGGGCAAGGTTATGCTGAAGCGCGTCGATCGCTTCGCTCCAGCGGGCCTGCGCCCGATAGATACCACCCAGCGTGTTCCACAGCGACGCCTCTAGTCGCAGGACATGAACATCCTGCACCAGGCTGGCCAGCGTTTCCAGCGCCACGCGGCCGCTGGTCGATGCCAAGTCCAGTACCGTGACCGGCAAATCGTTCTTGAGATAACCATCAAACGATGAAATAGCTATCTGCTTCAGGGCCGTAGCCACGTCCAACGGGCGCTCCAGCGCAGCAAAAACTGGCTGGCTGGCCCGGCACGCCGCGATCGATTCGTTCCATTGACCCAGATAGTAGCAGGTGACGCCCAGCGCCAGCGATGCGCGCGCCACCAACAGCGGCTCTGAAACAGGGTCGACAGCTGCCAGCACCTGGCGAAAGGTGCTCGTGCCCTGCCCCCAATCCTGATCGCGTTCGTTGGCCATGATACCGTTCAGGTAGAGACACCAGGGTGCCAATTCAGGGCGCTGATCAGCATAGGCCTCGATCTCACCCAGTCGCGCCTGCGCTTCGGCCATCTGCCGTCTATGCACTGCGGCGTAAAAGGCCATCAGCAGTTCGTGAGCAATTGGATCATGCTCCATCAGATTTCCTGTCTCGTGAGAATTGTGCGGCGTACCATAGCGGACGCCGTATCCGCAACATGTATAGCGAAAGGACACAACCATGCCAGATCCTAGCTACGGCGGCAAGCTCATCCGTGTCAACGACAAATGGCAGCTCCAGGTTCTCGTGGACTTCGACGAGCCCTCCATGCCAGGCTACAGAGCGACCCTCGACAAGGTACGCTATCGAATCTATGAAGCGCTGGCCGGTGTCGAACAGGAATACAAATCTCCCGACGGTTCGATGATTTTGGTGTCTTCCGTCAATACATTCAGCGCGGACACCTATCTGTTCATCGTGGAAGGATACGTTGGCTGGCCGGACACGACGGTAGACAAACAGTTCTTCGTGCAGGCCGGGCTTAAGCAAGCCCGGCAGACCACCAGCACGCTGGGCGCCTTCACGCTCAGGTTTGTTGGCGATCCGCAAACGGACTTGCGGGCGCCAGGCCTCAAACTTCGGCATAGGGACGAATCCACGCCGGAAACAGAGCGCCCTGTCGATGCCGTTCCTGGCGAGAATGCGGTCGAGGTGAAGAACCTGCAGGCAATGGGCTACTACGGCCTGATTCTGGCCCGTTTGTAGTTTACTCTTCAGCGCCCACTACCAGCCGATGGGTTTGATCCAATTCACGCGCGCCTGTCAGACGGCGACACCGGCCACGCGCAGCAGATCCATGATCGCAGGCGAGCCGTTTCCGGGAAACAGACCGTCTTGCGAATGGCCCGGATGAAACGCCGGCGCCTGGTTCAGGTACGAGTCGGGGTCGCTGCGGAGGAGACCGATGATGGTTTCGGCGACGATGCGACTGCCGATGGGACCTAGCTTGTTTCCGCCTGCCTGCTTGCCGGGCGTTGCGTCGGGATCGACGATGATCTCAGCCTCCTTCAGGAGATAATACCAGAGCGGAGTTCGCTCTAGAAAGCCAGCGCGCGCCAATAACTGGTTGAGATCGTCTTCAGTTCCTTCCAACTGGTCCGCTGTCAATTCCTGAACGCCGACGATGCCTGCTGCTCGCATTTCTCTGGCCACGCATTGCCCGGTGGGGAGGCTCAACAAATAGCCACGCAGCAGGTTGCGCTTGGCCAGATGCACGAAGATCGCCTTCATTTCGTCTTGACGCGCCGGAGGGAGCCCTGGCGACAGATCTAAATCAGCCAGTTGGTTCGTCATCGCCGAGAGCGGCAAAGCCAGCCCGGCATCGATCTTGCGCGCCCGGTGCATCTCGTCGGCCTCCTGTTCGCCGAAAAAGCGATCCCATTCGATGATCCAGTTGTGCGGCAGCTTTGGGCGGGCTCCTCCTCCTCCTCCCGTGAATTTGAACAGGTCTTCCAGTGACGCGCTGGCTTGCAGATGGCCGGATCTGCCAAAGTTACGGTTGAAATCGTACCTCGGGCGGATCATGCTGTGACCGAAGCGAAAGCCGGCGGCGGCAAACTCCAACGGCAGAAAAGGGTTCTTATCCGGCATGTCGGTGGATCGGCAATAAAACCTGCCGTGATTGGCCAACACATCGCGCACGATACATTGTTGCGCGATGGTCATCAGATAGTCGTTGACCACCAGCCACTGGTAGTGCCACCTTGCCAGCCGGGCTGCCTCGCGGCGCAACGCAGCGCCGTGGAGGTTTGCGGCCAGTCTGTCCACCACTACGTTGTAGAAGCGTATGAACCCTACGTGCAACTGCGCAACGATGAGGTTCTCGTCGTTGCGCTCATCGGGGATCTGGGCCGCGCCGGCTACGTCTCTGGGCAGGTCACGATCAAGGTCAAGTTCTATCGCGCCCGGATCACCGCCCGGGGGTGTCTCGCCACGGATCTGGCCGTTGACGAGTTCAACAACATTCTGGCCGATTATCAGCCGTACCCCGTCGGCCTGGTAGAAACACCTGTCCCCGTTGGCCGGATCACCGCCCAGGACGCTGTCGAGATCCAGCGCCGGTCGCCGCTGATTGACCAGGCGAGCGATGACCTGATGCGGCGGCAACGGTGTGAACCGGTCAATGATATCGCTGCCGGCCAGCGCGCCGAAGTCGCTGGCTGCGATGTCATGGTCGATGAACTGGCCCCAATAGGTGTAGCCGGCCGGCGTCGTGCGGGCATTGCCTTTCTCGGCGCCGGAACGTCCCATCATGCCGCCCAGCGCTTCGAGGTTCTGCCTGACCTCGGCAACCATGGCAGCACTCTCCTCAGGCAACCGGCAGTCAGGATTGTCCGCCAGTTGCGGGAACATGTAGCCAAACTGGTTGCGGACGCCAGCCAACGCCAGGTTGCGCGTTTCCTCGTCAACACGCCCGTATCCGCCGTGCCTCAACTTGTTCTCTGGCATTGGTATCTCCTATCGCAGCATCATGATCACTGCTGCAACAACTCCTGCAGCGTCGCCTCGTCCAGCACATCAGCCACCGGTTCGCCGGCGCGTAGCCGCTGCGCCCACTCTCGGCGCTGCGAGGCATAGTACCCGCCGTTGTCGGCGTAGTACTCGAAGTCCTCGGCTGCTCTGTCGCTGTTGCCGGTCAGCGCGCGGGCCAGGCCGCGGCTGTCGTGATACTGTGCCAGTTCGTACAGATCGGTCCGTACCGGCAGTTCTCGACCAGGTCCTTCGCAGATCGTGATCACCTGGTCTGCAGCGCCGTAAATCGCTCCGAACCAGCACAGCGCGTTGCAGCGCAGTAGCGCTGAAGTCAACACCCCCGCCCGTCGTGCCCCAGGCGTATAGATCCAGCGCCTGATCGATGGAATCGCCTCTGGCCAGGTTCATCAGCGTTTGCGACGCCGCCTCGTCCAGGTTTGTGCCGCCTGCTGCGCTGGCGAGTGTCGCCTTCATGGAGTCGCCGCCATAGTCGATGTCGAAGCGCGGCAAGAGGTAGTACGTTCCAGTCTGCGGCAGCACGGCGGACAGCCTCGCGTTGCCATCGCTTGAACCAATCGGCGCCCCGTCCGCAGTCACCAGTTGCAGCGACGCATAGCTGCCATCGCCGCCGTCCAGGATGTCAACCGTGAGCACCTGTCCGGTCTCGCCTGCCAGCGTCCAGGCACGGTCGGACTCCACAGTGACTAACGAGCCGTCCGTGGGCAACGGCTCTGTGGCCAGCTCGGAAACTGATAGTGTGAACGCGCCGGCGCCGCCATATCGATCTGCCTGAACGAGATAGCCTGGACTATCTGGTAGCACCAGCGTCAGAAGCGAGTTGTAGCCGAGCCCGCCATCGTCGTTGGAATCGATCTGTTTGCCATCGGGACCAAGCAAACGTACCAGCGAATCGAGACCAGAGCCATCGGCCGCTGTCATGCTGATCTGCACGACCTGTCCTGGCTGGCCAGCCAGCGTCCAGAGGTTGACACCATCGGTTGTCGATGGCATAGTTTCCCCTATTTGCAGCGCGGCTGGTTCGACCTCGTCGACAAGCAACCGATAGGGCGCTTGTCCTTCCAGCCCGCTCACACGGACGTAGAACGGTCCGGCATCAGACAGGACATACCCGGAGATCGTGACCACACTGGTGTCCTCGCCCGCTGTTGCCGACTTCAGCCATGAGCCGCGGGCCGACAGGATGTCGAAGGTCGGCTGGGCCGCCGTGTCGCTGGTGACGAGCGTGGCGCTGATGATCTGACCAGGCTGTCCAGCGAAGGTCCAGAGGGCCGCCTCGCTGGCAGTGGAAGCTACGGACCGCCCGAGTTCCAGGTCCGCTGGCTCGATCTGATCGACGCGGCAAGCTATAGGGCGTCTGACCATCCAAACCACTCACTCGCACATAGTATGGCCCCACGCCGGGCAGGAAGAACCCGGTGATGCTGGTGGCGCCCGTCCCCCAATCGGTTTGACCGGACGTCAGGTTTTCGCCGCTGCCTGTGAGCAACTCCAACAATGCCGGTGTCTGGGTCGCACTCGTAACTACGCTTGCGCTGATGATTTGACCGGGATTGGCATCGAGCAGCCATAATGTCGCCTGGTTCAACGAAGCATCCTCGGCAACACTCAGGGTAAGAGAAGGCGGTGAGACCGTTCTCAAGGTCAGTGTATAGGGGGTGCTGTTACGCGCAGGCCCCGCTTGGATGTAGTAGGTTCCAGTTTTCGGCAGGAAGAAGCTAGAGATACGAGCTGTCAACCGATCGCCGTTGCCATCGGTCGGCAAGCCGCCTTCGGCATCAAGCAGGGCCACTTCAGGATCAAACTGATCCGGATCGGTCGTGGTCAGCGTGACGTCCACAATCTGCCCCGCGGTCCCATCGTATGCCCACACTTCGTCGGCGGTGGTAGTTGAGACTGCTACTGCCGAGTCATCTTGCTCGTCAATGGTCAGCAGCCGCGGCTCGACCAAATTTAGTGTAACAGAGAAGTTGCCACTGACATAGCCAGGATCTGCAGATACGAGATAAAGATCGTCGGCCGGCAACACCATGGGATCGATGCGACCATCATCATAGGTTCTCGGCAATTGGCCAGTCGTCGCCGGATCGCCTTAACGTGAGATGTGAGCCATAGATTGCCTTCACCGTTCCCAATCTCCAGCGTTACAAGCTGGCCGGCATTCCCCGTAAACAGCCAGGGACCATCGGCAGCGGAGGTCGCGGGAGCAGACACGCCAATCGCAAGCCTTGGAAGATCCCGCGCCGTAAAAGTCAACCGATAGGCGCCTGACCCGCTCAGAGCCTGAGGCCGGATGCGATACATCCCGTCCGCAGGGAGCACGAAGTTCTCGATAAGCGAGTTCAGGTTGCCACCGCCGTCATCATCGTACTTGAGTCCAAGGCGTCCATTCGATCCATCGAGATACAGTTCCGTGTCGAAGCTGTCGCCGACCGCATCCATTGCGATCGAGACCGCCTGGCCCTGCTGCCCGATGAAGAACCAGGGCGTTCCCTCAGTGCCTTGCAGGATTTCGCCGGTTTGTGTCTCGCCCGGTGTCAACAGAGCGTTGGCGCTCAGATCTTGCGTTGCGTTGCATGCATCGAGGTACCCTTGATCGAAACACAGCGTCAGGTAATCCGTCGCCAGACGGCTGTCGAGATCGACCGACCACTCAGCTAACTGTTCTTGAACCGCCCCAAGCTCGGTAACCGACGATTTCTGGCTCGCTACGCATCTTGCTTTCGCCGTCAAGCAGCCGGCGCGCGGTCTCCATTCCCGTTTCAAGTGGGATTTCGTCTCTACCTTCATCTGCCAGCAGGGTGTTTGCCTCCTGCAGGCAGGCTGCCGCCGGATTGTTCAGGTCCGTTTGATTCCGTTCGAAACGATCAAGCGCCTGCCCAACCAGAATTGTCACCGCCGTTTGCAACTGTGGAATGTCGCCATAGTCCAATATCCGCCAACCATCTTCCGTCCCCTGAGGACTACAGTCGTCGAGTTTCTTGGTCGCTTCTGCGATCCTGGCGGTGACGAAGGAGCTATGTGGCGGCTTTGAACACGCTCCCTGATAGGTTGTGAGATCGTCGTTGGGGAAGGCCTCTTTCCACTCGTCGTACGTCAACGTGCGGCCAACCCGCTGGCAAACCAACTCCTCCCAATTGTCGCGGTTGAGATTCCATCCAATCAAGCCGCTGTTTCCGACGGTTGTCAGCGTATCCGAAAGCTCATCAAATCCAACCTCCGTGGTATTCTCACCAACGAGGATCGGATCTCCAATGGGCGCCTGCGTCCCCCTCTGCCAAAGCCGCAGCACGGGACATGGATCATTGTACACCTGTCCATCAGGACTATTCGGGCAATTGGAAACAGTGGCAAACCACGATCCGTCCCGAACGAAAGAGACGCCGCGATAGCTGTTAGCTTTCAGGTCTGGAGGCCAATCATCGTCTCGCCCATCCCAGGTCGCCCACGACCAGACTTTGTTTCGCCCCTGAACGTCGAGCGCCGCCAGATACATCCCGTCTGAACTGACAGCCAGGTCTACCAGGTTTTTCAGTTTGCTGGTAACCACTGGCTGCGCGACAGGCTCGCTCGCTGAGAGGCGCCAATGCAGCAATGATCCATCGTTGGTTGCTGCGACCAGTTGCAGCAGGAACGGGTGGAACACCAGGGCTTTCACGCCGCCGGTAGAATCGTCCAACGGCACTGTTCGATGAAATATCGCGTCCTCTGTTATTGGCGAGACTTCTATCCGCCAGTTGCTGCAACCACTTGTGACCGCTGGCGCGCTGGCTGAATTCTGCGATGACTGCTTCCCATCATTTGGCTGTTCGGTGTCAGGCTTCTGATCACAACCAGCCACCGCGATATACTTGCCGTCGTCGCTCAAAGCCAGCGCGCCGATGCTGGTAAAACTCGTGGTCAATTGGCGCGTCACCCAGTCAGAGGGATTCAGTGCCACAACAACATCCGTACCAGCAACCACAGCAGCCACAGCCTCACCATCGCGCCTTAGCGTCATCGTTAGTGGGCTTGAGAATGGCAATGTCACAGCCTCTGTGAAATACACGGTAGGGGTTATTGGCGGTTGCCATCCAGCCTGGCGGCGATAGGCGGCGTCAAGCGCCTCAATGCTGGCACTCTCGGCCTGCAAGGTCGGCGAGATGGCCATGGCTTCCTGGCTGAGCAGCAGTGCGAACTGTCGCTGGTCTTCAGAACCGAGATCAAGACGCGAGACAATACGCGATAACGTCACCGATTCGAGCTCTTTCTGTGCGGACTTTGCCTTGGCCTCGGCTTCTGCGAGCAAGCTGACTGTGCCGCTCAGCTCGTTTGTCTTTGTGATGAGCGCGGCCTCTTTTTGTTCCCGGAGACTCACCTCAACCTTTAGGTCTGCCCGATTCCATACCAGGCCTAGTGCCAATATCCCGAGAACGATCAATCCCAGAAATACTCCGCCTGCCAGCGCCGCCAGTGAAAACACTCGCCGTCGCTCGGTCTTCAACGTAGTTGCCTGCTCGCGCGCTTTCGACGCTTCGATGTATTCCTGAACAGCAGGCTCCAGTTGGTGGCCCTCCACTTCGGCCAGCACCGCCTTCAGCGCCGCGCCCTCCAGCAGCGGTCCGCTGCGCGTCGCCGGGCTGTCACCCGACTCGTACCAGTTCCAGGCGGCGTCGATCCAGGGCTGCTCGCGCCGGCGCTTCTGGCTCCAACGCAGGTTGGCCGTCCGGATCGGTTCGACGAAGCGGTCGTGGATCAACTCCACCAGCTTCACGCTGCCGCGCGTGTCGCCGCGCAGTAGGTGGTTGTCCACCAGTTCCTGCACCACCACCTCTGGCACGCCGCCGGTCTCATCCTGGCCGCGCTGCACAAAGCCGCGCGCGCCGCCTTCGGTGATCAATTGGGTCGAGAACCAGTTACGCAAGAACGCCTCGTCCACCTGTACGCTGGCCAGTATTCAGCGCCCGCTCGTAGAACGCGCCCAGCGCGTCGTCGATGAAGTCCGAGAGCAGTTCATTCTCGTCGTCGTCGGCCAACTCAACCGTGCCTGTCTGTGGCCTGGATGCCTTCGCCAGACGCCACAAATCGGCCATCTCAATCCGGTCTCCCGGTACTCCCTTCATGCTTTCCCAAAGTTGATAGCAAACCACCTGCAACTGGATCGGCTCCACATCCTCGCCTGGCACGGTGAATAGCATGTCCTTCAGCGTCCTCGTCGCGCACCTGGCTCATGTTCTCCACCAGCCGCCGAGCCACGCCGGGCACGAAGGAACGTCCGCAGGCCTCGGCCGGGCCTTCGATGGCGCTGAGCGCGTCCTTTGTTCCCATCAACAGCATCTGATAGCGCGCCCGCAAGCCGTGCTGCAACAGTCCGGCATAGCGCTCCAGATCCTGCACGTAGTCTGAACGAAGCGACATCAGCACCCGCAACATGGGATCGACGCGCAGTGCCTCGTCCAACTGGCGGAAGAAATCCTCGCGGTGCCGCCAGTAGGCCGGATAGGTCGTGACGATCTCCTCGAACTGGTCCAGGATCAGCATACGCGGCCAAAGATCGCGCGGCAGGTGTCGCCTTGCGCAAGGCCTGCGTCGCCGGGATCATAGAAATAGGTCTTGCCGTCCTCCGTGCTGAGATGCCAGAGAAACTCGCTCAGACTGAGATCGGCGAAGCGCTCAGGCTGCGGGTCATCGGGGACGAGGCGCAGCATCAGGTTGTATGCGTAGACGTTGCGCACGTCCGCCGGCACGCTGGCTGCGCCGCTCACCCTGGCGGCCGGCAGCACTTCGTAGAGCTTCTCTTCCAGAGCGCGGGATCAGCCGTTTGTTGAGCAGCGAGGTCTTGCCGGCCCCGGATGGCGCGTAGAACACCATCAGACGCTCGGTGACCGCCAGCGACGAAAGTCGCTGGTCTCCTGGTCTCGCGCCAAAATAGGGCCGGTCATCGTTTCGTTCGAAGGATTCAGGTCCGGGATAGGGATTGCTGCACTCGATGGTCATGCTGGCCTCACGATCGTTGCTTGTAGGTCTTGTACAGCTTGGCGATGAAGTCGTCCGGCTTGTGAAACTCGACCTGAAACTTGGCTTCCTGGCGAAAGTAGTGGCAGAGGTATTCCTTGGCGTTGTTGCGCATCAAGACGCCACTGTGTTCGTCCGGCTCGAGTTGGATGACACTCCGGCATCACGGTTTGGCATTGCCGGTTTGGAGGTCACGAAGCCGCGATACAGCACCTGAAAATCCCAGTCGTGCAGTCGAAACCCCATAATCAGCAGCGGCAGCTCCACGATACGCTCCCAGAGGTAGGCCGGGATCGGCGGCGGCGCGCCTGTGCCCTACTGGTCTTGGCCTCCGTCTCGCGCAGAAAGATGTTCACCAGGAAATTGAGGTAGTCGTCCACGCTGAGCACCATGGTGTGCGGAAAGCGCTCCATGCCGAAGAGGTGAAACACCAACGGCTCGTCGGGCGTCGGCTCCGTGGGGTCGGGCAAGAACTCGCGGTCGATCTTGGAAATCTGGCCCTGACCACGTGCAGACCTCAGAGCGTACCCGCTTGCGACCGTCTGCGATCAATGCCCGCTCCAGGAAATCGTAGTAGCTGGTGGTGATGTAGATCGGCAGCCGCAGCTTGGCCAGCAGTCGTCATCAGGTCTTCCTCGTCATCCTGCTGCGGCGGATACCCCAATTCAGACACCAGATCAGCGAACAACAGGTCCGGTGTGTTGGCCAGGTTCTTTTCCTCGATGACCGCGGCTGCCAGCGGGATCGGTACTCGGCGGCATAGCCCATCAGCCCCTGCACCATGAAGTCCAGAAAGTCGCGCTTGGCTTTCTCGGGGTTGACAGCCGTAACCTGGTGAAACTGGGCGACCGCGAGCCAGGTTGTCGGTGTCGTTCATGGGATAGCCGATGGCCGTGGCCCAGCTCTCAGCAATGAAGGAAGCAAGCGATCGGTCTGGCTGGTTGAACAGGCGCATGAATCGTTCATCGCGCAGCGAGTTGCTGAGGATCGGGACGATCTTGCCCTCCCTGACGCGCCGCGCCAGATCCTGCCAGACGTCTTCCGACTCGCCGACGCCGCGGTTCATCTGAGCGTAGTTCAGAAACGTCAGAGGACGCTGTGGTGCTTGCACTGCCTGATCCATCATGGGTACTTTCACTCCGTTTCGCAAAATGGGTCCGACTGGCTGGCTGGCCCGAGCGCTATCATCACTCGAAATCCGTGCCGCTTGCCGTACGGACCGGGCTGCAATGGCAAGGTGCTGGTGCGGGTGGCGCAGCGCAGCTTTTCCTGCGGGTCGGACGCTGCGCCGCCGCGCACCACCCGTCGAATCTGGCTGTTGGCGCCCAGGTCGTCGCGCCCATCGGCCTGCCAGGGATAACGATAGCGAGTGTCTGGCTCCAGTGGACTCTGACCCCAGAGTGTGCTGGTCCACTCCGGCACGTTGCCGACCAGGTCATAACAACCGCTGATGCTTTGCGCTGGGAATTTGTCGACTGGCGCGATTTCGCGCTGCCCCTGGTTGCAGCGGTCCGTTTCCCAGTCGCCCCATGGGTAGAGCCGGCTATCAGCGCCGCGCGCCGCCTTCTCCCAGTGTGCCTCGCTGGGCAACGTGTAACGCCGGCCCGTCTTGCCACTCAGCCACTGGCAGTAGGCCATCGCGTCGCACCAGGTCACGCCGTTGACGGGATGCCTTTCCTCGCCTTTGAATGGCGAGTTGCCATCCCAGCGCATCTCGGCTGTCGCCGACCGCTTCGTTTCCCGCAGAAACAGTTCGTACTCGCGGTTCGTCACCGGATACCTTCCGATGCGGTAATCCGGCAGATATACCTCGCCCTGCGGCGTTTCGTGCTCAGGGATGCCCTCGCCGGAATTGCTGCCCATCAGGAACGGGCCGCCTTCGATCAGGATCGTCTCCGGCTCCCATGTCTGGCGCTCGATGACCGGCCGGGCGTCGCCTTCGCGGCATCTCGATCAGCCGGTTGTCGTCGGAGCGGCTGAAGAGCACCGGCGTGCCCCACTCCAGCGGCCCGCCCGCCTCCTGATCGGCCTTGCGCGCCTCGCTCAGCGCCGCGTCGATGGGATAGCCGTCGGCCAGCGCGCTGTAGAACTCGCGGCTCAGGGCGATCGCGGCCGGGTCGCTGATGGGGAACTGCATGGCCAGCACGGCCGGCACGCAGCGCTGCACCAGCCCCTGCGCCACGCCGGCAAAGGAGTTGCTGCGCCCGCTGACCGCGCCTTCGCAGGCGTTGAGGAAGACCAGCCGCAGCGTCCGGCTGTCCTGCAGCAGCTCGGCCAGCTCGCTTCGCCGTCACCACCTGCGACCCGCCGCTTTCGTTCTCGAAGATCAGCCCGCCCAGGTTCTGCGACGTGATCGAAGAAGCCGTGGCCGACGAAGTGCAGCACGTTGCACCGGCCCGCGCAGCGCCTGGCGCAGCCGCGCCGGCGTTGGGTTCTCCAGCCGCTCCAGCCGCAACAGGCCGCGCTCCTCCAGCGGACTGGTGACCTCGCGCAGCCGCTGCCACTCCTTGTCCACCTCCAGCGGCGTCACGTCCGCTGGGATTGGACAGCACCGCCAGCACGTGCAGCGGCGGGCGGACCGGCGTCAGCGGCTCGCCGCAGCCGACCTCCAGATAGCGCACCAGCGGCGTCTTGCTCGAGCGGGCCAGTAATCGCCCTGCCGATGAGCAGAGGTACTCCCACGGCAGATCAGCCAGCGCCGGCAGGTCGGGGTCGATCTGCACGCGGATGCGCAGCCCGATGCCGCGCTCCGCCGCAATGACGAGATTGTCGCGCAGCTTGAGGCCGACATCGCCGCCGAACACCGCCGCGTAGAGGCTGCGGCCAAAGGCCTCGACGTCGAGTTGCTGGCCGTCTTCATCGGCAGCGCCATATTGCCGGCTGGTCGCCCAGTTGCTGCCACAGGAAGCTGGCGATCTCTTCCTCGGAAAAGGGCAGCGCAAAATCGACGCTGGCGTTGCCGGCCAGCGAACGCTGCACCTTGGCGCGGTAGCGCCCCGCTGGCCCGTAGCCGATGAAAAGGTCGAAGTTCTCGTATGCGATGTTGGAGTCCATTGTTTACCTTTTGCAGCTGCCAGTATTGGTTGCATCCACGCAATTACCAGCCGGTCACTAATTTCAATGATGCGCACCCCAATGCGTTTCTGTCACGCAGTCGGTTTCATAATTGATAAACGTAAACCGAACTGCGTTTCCTGCGAGTTGCCAACACTGTACCATCGAAATCCTATCAGCGATTATCATCAACCTGTCACCCTTCGTTGCCGGTGTTGTCAGCGTTTGCGGAATAGCAATTCGTCTTTCTCTCACAACGACCGGGCCAGCCGACGGGCGAACTGGAAGACTTCCTCGCCCGGCGGGTAGACTTCAACCCCGGCCGACAGCAGCTGCACCGCGGCGTAGTCGTCGTCAGCCGCCACGATGCGCGCGCCGGCCGCCTCGATCTGCTGGATGAACTGGCGCAGCCGCGGGTCGTCCTCGTAAGGTGCCAGGCTGCGCAGCGACGCCGGGATGACCAGGCAGCGCGCCTGCCCGGCCGTAGCGCAGCGCTTCGTCGAGCCACATGTCCGCGCCCAGCACCAGCCCGCGCGCGCCGGCGATCTGCTGGCCGTGCAGCCCGACCACCTGCACCCGCAACCCGGCGTCGCGCAGTTCGCTGACGAACACGCTGGCGGCAGCTTCATCGAAGTTGGTGGCCCACAGGACGAATACCATTGGCAACTCGCTGGGTCGGCGCTGCCGACTGGGACGGATGGCGTCCCATGGCAGTGCAGGGTCGCTGCCAGACAGAATAGCACCGGAAACCTATCAGCGATTATCAAACTCCTATCATCTTGTCGCACGTTTCTGGTAGTTTTGCGGGTTTTACAATTGGACAGTTTTGGTGATACCATGCGGTTCAAGCTCATATTGAACGTCCGAGGGTGTCACACTCCAGTTTGTTTTCGAAATCAGCAGCGGCCACGCCCGGGTTCATCGGCTAGAGGGAAACAAATGAACGTCAGTGACAACAACCTGTCACCGACAAGTTACGTGACGATGTAGCCGCGGCGCTGTGCGCAATGGAGCAAAGGCGGCGCTGCCAGCCCGCTGGGTCATCTGCGTCTGGTGCACAAGGCGCGCATGGAGACCGGCGCGGGCGAGGTGCGCGCGGCCAACCAGGTGTTGCTGAACGGCATCGACGCGCTGGAACGGGAAAGCGCCGAGCAGGCCAAGCTGCTGCGCTGGCGTTACCTGGACGGCCATGACGATGCTGCACGTCGCCAATCGTCTCAACCGTTCCGAGCCGGCCTGCTACCGCGTCCAGCGCCAGGCCATCGAACGGCTGGCGGAGATACTGCTGGCCCGCGAGCTGCAACTCAGAGATGCCCAGGCTGCGCGGGCGGTCGAGAAGCTGGGCCTGCCGCCCTACGAGTGTCTTTTTGGCGTCGATAACTATCCTCGACCAGTTGCTGGACCTGCTGGCGTCGCCTGAAGCGCCCTGGCTGGTATCTGCTGGAGGGGATCGGCGGCATCGGCAAGACCAGTCTGGCCGATGCGCTGCTGCGCCAGGCCATCAGCGCCGGCGCATTTGCGGGCTTCGGCTGGGTGACCGCCCGCCGCCAGATCATGCGGCTCAGCGGCGTCATCGAGACAGTCGCGGCGCCGACCCTGACCACCGATGAATTGATCGAGCGGCTGGCTGAGCAGATCATGGCAGACACGCCACTGCCCAACCCTTTTCACTGTCGCCACGGCGCTGCCCCTCCTGCGCGGCCAACTCAACGCCCGTCCGCACCTGATCGTGGTGGACAACCTGGAAACCGTGGTCGATCTGGAGGCGCTGCTGCCCACCTTGCGCCTGCTGGCGAAGCCCAGCAAGTTTCGTGCTGACCTCGCGCAGCAGCCTGCCTGCCGAAGCCACCCTCTACCATTTTCAGGTGCCGGAGCTGTGCCAGTGTCAAGCCATGCAACTGCTGCGCCACGAAGCCACCCTGCGCAACGCGCATCTGCTGGCCGCTGCCAGCGACGACGACCTGAGCAGCATCACCGCGACCGTGGGCGGCAACCCGCTGGCGCTGCGCCTGGTGGTCGGCCAGACGCTGATCCACGACCTGCCCACCATTTTGGACTCGCTGCGCGCGGCCCGCGGCCAGGCCACCGAGCAGCTTTACACCTACATCTACCGGCAGGCCTGGGAGGGGCTGGACGCGACCGCCCAGCGCGCTTTGCTGGCTATGCCGCTGGTGCCGCCGCCGGGACGGGATGCCGCCTTCCTCAGCCGGGTCAGCGGCCTCGCCATGGGTGAGGTGCACGACGCTTTGCAGACGCTGGTGCGCCGAAACCTGGTGGACCGCGGCGGCGACCTGCAAAGCAGCCGCTATTCGATCCATCCCCTGACCCGCACCTTCCTGCTGGAGCAAGTGGCGCAATGGCAGTAGAGCGCCGCGCTGGACGCCCCGACCCTCTTCCAGTCCTACATCCTCAACACCGCCCAGGCCGCGCTGGAGCAGATCGAGGCCGACCGGTCCAGCCCTGCCGGCCGAGGAGGACCGCGACCTGGCGCTGCATTCGCTGGACTACGCGCTGAAGCTGCCCGATGCGTGGCCGGTGACCGGCAGCCTGCTGACCGCGCTGGCGCCCAAGATGGAGCGCGCCGGTCATCGCTACGACTGGATCGCAGTTTCTCGACGCCGGCATCGACGCCAGCCAGCAGCGCGGCGATCAGGCGACCGAAGCCGAGCTGCGCCTGCAAAAGGGGATACTCCATCAGTTGCTGGCCGAGTACGACGAGGCGGATCGCGAGTATCTGCTCAGCGAGGCGGCGTTCGCAGCCCTGGCAGACCGGCGCGGGCTGGCGCGGGTGCTCAACCGCCGCGCCTTTGTGGCCCGCCGGCAGGGTCGTCACGCGGATGCAGAACGTCTGGCCGCGGCCGCCATGGCACTGCTGGCTCACCGACGACGTGGAACTGGGCTACAGCTATCAGGTGCTGGGCACCATCGCCTACGACCGCATGCAATGGGACGAGGCCGCGCGCTGTTTTCGCCAGTCCTCAGAACTGCTGGCGGCACGGCGACGACCGGCGCTTGCTGGGCTGGGCGCATTCCAACCTGGGGCTGGCGCTCTGGCAGACGGGCGATCTGGCCGGCGCGGAGGCGCAGTTGTTGCAGGCCATCGACCTGTTCGCCGCCATCGGCGATCCGATCCACCAGTCGGTGGCGCGCCTGAACCTGGGCAACGTGCTGGTGGCGCGGCAGGAACTGGAGCAGGCGCTGCTGGTCTACGCCGAGGCTGAAACGGTTTTCCGCAAGGCGCACGACATCGAGCGGCTGGCCTCGGTCAACAACAACATCGGCAAGGTCTGCCGCGATCTGGGCCGGCCCGCTGAGGCGCTGCCCTTCTGCCGCCAGGCCGTCAGCTACTATGAGCAAACCCGCCAGCCGGCTGAACTGGTCATCGCCACCGAAAGCCTGGGCGAGACCCTGCTGGCGCTGGAGGACTGGTCCGGCGCGGCGGAAGCGTTTCCAGGCAGCGCTGGACAGGCTGTCCGCCGTCGGAGAACGATGACTGGCGGGCTGAGACAGCGCAACGGATCGCTGGTTATCTCCAGCAGATCGATCAGAAGGGGCGTCGAGAGGCCGAGACTTCGCAAGGACGTATCCGCTGTGCTGGCTCGGTCGGCCCCTTCCGGGGTGCAGGCAAGACCGGCCAGAGCAAGGCAGAGCAAGAGACGAGAGCAGGGGACAGAGCGTGAGGACGGTAGCGTTGACCGGGGCGTCACACAGTCGATGGACACCCCGATCAACGGGTTCAGCCGCAGGTGCTGCCGGTGCAGATGCTGGCTGGCGGGATGGTCTGGCTGGCCGCCAGGCTGTTGCCCGCCGGCTGATCGGGCAGGGTCAGCCGCGCTGCCAGCATAGCGCCGGCCAGCAGCAGCGCCAGTGCGAATCGATACAGGTTATGGAACTGGGGGGCCTTCATGCTACTTCCTCCTGGAGTGTCTGGAGGGTTGGCGAGGCAAGGGATCCCACCGCCGGGGCGGCTCACGTGATTGTCCCGTTCAACCAGTTTGGGTCGTCGCTGATCATTGATGCCGGATCGGCTGGCAATCTGTCAGGCCAGAAACGAATCCCGCTGTTTTTTCAGACCGGCTCCGCTTGTAATTCCTCTGACGCCCTGGAACTACCAACACCGCCGTGCCCGTTGCCAACAATCGATGTTGCGAAGCGCACGGCCTGACTCACTGTGGAGGCTGCCTGCTGTGCCTGCTCAATCGTATGGGATGCCATCGCCTGCATGCGAAAACGTGCCTGCCCCAATGATACAGCCGGATACTCCACCAGATTGACCAGAACTCCGCGCTCTGCAACTATCTTCGCAGCCACGGCCGCTACCTGTTCAGCGCCTACAACCACGGGAATGATCGGCGACGGGATGCCCAGGCAAGCGATGCCCTGATCATGCAGCGAACCGCGCAAAGCCTGCGCGACTTGCAGAAGTTGTCCGCGCCGCGTGTCCCCTTCGCTGGAGCGCACGGTATCAAGCGCGGACATGACTACCGCGCATTGTGCCGGCGACAACGCATTGGAAAAGATATGCGGTCCGCCATAGAATTTGAGATACTGCTTGATGGCCGGACTCTGCACCGCGACGAATCCGCCGTTGGAAGCAAAGGTCTTGGAGAAGCTACCCATCACAAGATCTACCTGTCCGAGCATGTTTTGCATTCCCAGCGCGCCCGTGCCACCCGGACCCATCGCGCCGAAATCGTGCGCCACGTCTACCAGAAGAACCGCATCGTATTGGCGACAGATCTCCTGGAGCGACGGAATGTCGGGCATGTCGGCGTCCATGGAAAACAGTCCTTCAGTAACTACCAGGATCATGTTGCGTTGGTCTTCCTGACGAATGCGCTGAAGGCGTTCGCGGATCGAACTCTATGCAGAGATGGTCCGAACGATAGACATTCTTGGTAGCGGCATATGCTCCTTGTTGCAAGCAGGCGTGAGCCAGTCTGTCCAGGATGACGTGGTCATATGGCCGCACAAGACCTGCAATCGCGCCGAATCCGGCTGCCCATCCGGTTGGAAAGAGCACCACTTCTGGCATCTGAAGCGTCCCGGCGATCTCCTGTTCAAGTTGAAGTGATTGGACCGTGTTGCCTAACAGCGTTGGCGAGCCGGCGCTGTGCGGTCCAAAGTGCTGTACTGCTTCGATGGCCGCGTCCCTGATCCGTGGATGGCCGGCCAGCCCCAGATAGTCCTGGGATGCGAAGTTGATGCCTGTGAATCTCTTGCCGCTGTCCGAGAGAATGTCAGTGGTTGGCCCGGGCTCACGATTAAGCGATCGCGAGTAGAACCAGAGGCCTTGACGACGACGGGTATCTTGCCATTCGAAGAAATCGCTGGTCCTTTCCGCCAGGTGTTTGCCTCGCGGCCGCTGATAGCTGGCAACGCTGTTGGCGAAGACCGTCAGGTCGCGCGGCGCCTCGCCATTGACAATGGCTGTTCCGTTGTGGTTTTGGTTCACGATGTATGTTCTCCTGTTTCAAGTGGTTTGTTCGCTCACTACTGCTTCACAGATACATACCGCCTGGAATATCTGTCGGCCTTCCAGCGATCAATTGCGCGCCATTTTCGGAACTGCGCACAAAATGCACCAAGCGGTTGACCTTGACCAGAAGATATGCTATATTTCCGCCGTATCCACTTAGTCCATCAATGCTCGACGGGTCTTCCATTTCGATAATGCAACATCGCAACAACCAGGATTGGCTGCAGGAATTGAAGGGCGATTGTGGCGTCACCCGGCAGGCAGACGCCCATCGCGATCTGGCCAGCTATCTCTATGTTGTGGCCTACAACTACCTGCGTCTGCGCCAGGCCGATCTGCGCGCGCTGGCGGTGTTTCCCGATGAGGAGTTGGCCGCGCTGGCTCAGGATTTCGTCCAGGAAACGCTGGAGAAGCTGGCGCGTCCGCGACTTTGCACTGCTGGCGACTTACAGCGGCGCGGGCAAGTTCACCTCGTGGACCGCGCAGATCGTGCGTAACCAGGCTGCCCAAGAACTGCGCAAAAGCTACTGGACGCGGCGCAACCCCCTGCCGCCCGACGACTTCGATACCACCCAGGAAGAAGCTGTGCTGTCCCGCCAGTTGGATGACACGTCGGCGGAGACCGACCCGGCCCGATCTGCGCAACAGGGTCAGGCAACCGAGGCGCTACAACGCTGCCTGGCCGGGCTGTCGGAACGTTACCGGCTGGCTGTGCTGAACTGCCTGGGCGACGATGTGCCGGCGGACGCGGTCGCTCAGGCGCTGAGCACTACCGCCAACGCCGTCTATCTGATCATCCAGCGCGCCAAGCGCCAGTTGCGCCAATGCCTGGAAAGCGCCGGCATCGACCGCACCGTGCTGGCGGTGTTTGCCTGACTTGCAGATGACTGGCACTGCGGAAAGTGCCAGTCATCTGATCGGCAAGGGAGGTGACAGGGCACTGCCGAAAGTGCCTGTCACCAGATGGCCCGGCAAGCTCGGCAGCGACAGATTCGCCGCTCGTTCGGCATCTTTGTTTACAGGCGAGGTGACAGGCACTGCGGAAAGTGCCTGTCACCGAAGCAGCGGCGATCGGGTCACTGTCGCCAGAGCATAGACGGATCATGATGAAATCCCGTTCCTATTCGATTTTGCAAGCGTTGTTCGAGGACGATGCCTTCCCCACGGTGGATTGTCGCGTCTGCCAGGATCAATTGTCGGCCTACGTCGATGCGGAGCTGGCCGGCGACGATGCCGCGGCTGCGTTCCCGACTGTCCAGACGCACCTGGCTGGTTGCGCAACCTGCCAACTGGCGCGGGACGAGCTGAAGACGCTGCTGGCGCAGGAGCAGTCGGGCGAACTGGCTCCGCCGCCGCTGGCAGCGACCTTCGATTTCAGCTACCTGCCAGCACGGACGCCGGTTGCGCCGCCATCAGAACCACAGCCGGCCAGCCAGCCGTGGCGTCTCGACGCGCTGGGCCGGCTGGTGATCCAGTTCACGGCAGATTTGTTGCGCGGCCATGCAAGGACCGACCCTGCAGCCCAGCTATCTGAAAGGCGATGCGCCACCGCCGCTGACCTACGCGCTGACCGGCGCGGTCGATGACCTCGATGTCCGCATCAACGCAGAGCCGGCGCGCAATGACCCCGACCGCTACGATGTGGAGGTCGAGGTGGATATCCCCAGCCGCGGCGGCTGGCCGAATCTGGCCGGTAGCGTCGTGGCGTTGGTTGTGGACAGCGGAGGAGTTCGACCGGCAGGAGACCGACGCGTTCGGCAAGACGCTGTTCGAGGGTGTGCCCGCGGACGCACTGCTGACAATTAGCGATCGTGATCGAGGCGTAGGGACAGAAGCGCGCAACGGTGGTCGGCAACGGTTGAAAACGTCGCCTGCTATGCTGCCAAAGCATGCTGAAGCAAGCTGCCCGACTCCGCCTCCGCAGCCTGCTTTGAGCAGGCTTTCCGTAACAGACGCCGAACTCCTGCCGGTGCGGTTTCATTCGGCGGCCTTAACCGACGGATGCGTTCCCAACCAGCACAAACGGCGCCCAGTAGAACGGATCGGCGTAAGTGCGGGTCCAGATTGCGCAGAGTAGATCTGCGAGCGATGCAGCGCTGTCTGCCGGATCGACGCCGGACGACAGCTCGCGGTAGAACTTTTCCATCAGCAGTCGGGTCGAGCGTTCGTCCACCCGCCAGAGGGTCGCCACGACCGCCGGCGCGCCGGCCAGCATGAAGGCCCGCACCAGACCCATCAGCTCGTCGCCGCGGCGCACGGTGCTCAGCCCGCTCTCGCAGGCGCTGAGGGTCACCAGCTCGCAGCGCAGCCGCAGGTCGTCCAGCACCTCTTGCGCGGTCAGCGTCTCGCCGGCGGCCAGGTGCAGCGACGAAGCCAGCGGTGCGTCGGGATCGAACTGGCCGTGGCAGGAAATGTGCAGGTAACGGACATCGGTGGCGTGCTGGAAACAGTGCATCACGCTTGCTCGCCGGACCGGTCAGCGCCTGCCCGCCCAGCATGACGGCAATGCTCTCCGCCTCTTCCTCGGCGTAGCGCAGCCGGTTGGCGTCGTCGCCGTTGTAGCCGATGGCCAGGCAGGGCGTCGTGACGACACCTTCGGTTTCCGATACCCCCACGGGTCTGTCACGAAACAGCACGCTGGCGCTGGGCCCGTAGACCAGCTCCGGCCCGCCGTCGTGCAGCAGAGTTTGGCCGTCTGCGTCCATCAGCGCCGCGAAGGGCACGTAGTGCAGTGGACCGTGCGGCACGATGACGACCCGTCGCTTGCCAGCCAACAGATGGCGCGCTGGTTCGATCAAACGGCGGTGAAGGGCCCGACGGATAGCCGGTTGCAAGAAGTGGCGCTCCACGGCTCCGGTCAGGCGTTGCGGCAGGACGTCAACCGGCGAAAACGCCAGGTCGAGGACCTCCACTGCGTCGCGGGTGACGGCGAACAGCAGGATAACGGGCGGTGGCAGATAGAGCTTCAGCGAGTCCCTGAAACGCCGCGTTGCGCGACGATCGGGCCTCCAGCACGCCGCAAGTGAAGTATTCCAGCAGCAGATCGTCGGGCGCCAGCCGCTGCTGCACCTCGGTCAGATCGATGCTGGCCGCCTCGACTTTGCGCACCAGCTCAGATGTACCGGCGTCGAGGCTGTCAAGAAACGCTCTGGCACGGGACCGTTCCACAAGGTCGAATGCCAGCCGCGGCCGCTGTAGTTGCACCGCCAGCAGGACAGCTTGTGCGTACACGTTGGCCACAGTGACCGAAAAGCCGGTGCGCGCCTCAGCGGTAGTGATGCCCGAGCGGACGATTTCGACCAGTCGAACGGCCTCGACGGCGTATTCCAGCGCCTGTTCAACATCACCGGCCAGAGCGGCGACCGCCGCCAGCATCTGAACCGCCTCCAGCGAGCGAAAGTCATCGGCGCACTCGCAGTGGATGCGATAGGCCTCGCGCAAACACTCACTGGCGAGACCGTACGTGTCTGGTCCCATGCGGGCGTACACTTCGCCCAGATTGTTGTAGGAAACGCCGGTGCGGCAAGTGAAGCCGGCTTCCTGACAGATGACGAGATGGCGCTGAAAGGCAGCAATGGCGTCGTCCCACTGGCCAGCCAGATTGTGCAGAATGCCTAGCGTAGTCATGGCCGACGCCTCGATGGCAGGGCGCTGGCGCGAGGACGGATCCATGGTTGCCAGCACCGCCAGCGCGCGCTGGCAGGCTTCGACCCCGGGAGCCAGCACCGAACCGTCGTAGATGCCGTGGCGGTAGCCGCTGTTGTAGGCGATGCCGACATTGATCCAGGCCGCCGCCAGGTCGAGCGGCTTGTCCAGACCTTCCAGCGCATCGACCGCCTGACGACTGAAGACCAGCGAGTCCTGCCAGCGGTCGAGGTTGGAGCAGGTGACGGCCAGCGCCAGACTGGCGCGGCCGCGCAGCAGGCGGTCGTCGACAGCGGCGTTCAGGGCAGCGAGAAAGAGCTGCTCGCCGCGGCCCCAGTCGCGCTCGTATTCGTTGGCCAGGATGCCGTCGAACAGATCGCACCAGGGCGCGAAGCGCGGCTCATTCACTGCACAGGCGCGCAGCCGGTCCAGGACAATCTGGCTCTCACGCAGGCGATCCTGGTGGGTCCCCGAAGTAGCGTTGTAGGCGCGATAGAACGCCTCGATGAGTTCGTCCGAACAAGGCGTCGTATTCATGGGCGCATGATACTCTCGCTTGTCCGTGTGGGCAAGCTACTTTCAGCAAGGAGGAAAGGAAGATGCGAAACGAAGGACCGTATGGCGGAAAGATTGTGGTGAAGGCTGACGGCAGCGTGGAATGGCAGGCTGCAGGTCGCTCCTTCCCCCATCTCCAGGACACTGAGGGTGTCCTGGAGTATGCCATCAGGATGACTACTGCGGACAGAGCCATCATCACCTCGAGCGACAATAAGTGCATCGTGCACATCCACCCTGCACCCGGTCAAGGATTTAACGTAACGACCGGTGCAAAATCGGCAATGCTAATCGTTTCGGGCTACGAGTCGCCGCCCGAGGAAGCGGGCGCAGTGGTAATCGGAAAGTCGTACTTCGTGACCGGCGGTTTCCACAATGCAGATGGAAAACATTCCGATGTGGCGCCATGTTATGATGTGCATCTGAAGTACGACCAATATGACGTTGATAGGGCCAATACTCAGATCGCCCACCTGGGAAAAGAGGTAAACGAGCGCGCTTTGACCTTCTGTTATCAACGTTTTTCCTTGGTCCACGGTGAGCACGAAGACAGCTGGATCTCATCCTGGAACCAGGTGCAATTCGATTCATCCTCGCATTGTAACGACCACCAGAGCGGTGCCGGAACCACAAGACACAGCGATCCTGTCAACGAATCGCAGTCCGATCCCAAGCCTGGCAAAGGCGATCCTCTTTCGGACGCCGATTTCATCGTGAGTGGGAATCCCGTGGACAAAATTGTTGGTTCGCGCACGCTTATCGTGAAAGGGATCGAGCGCCCTGGCACTTTTGCGGTGATGTACCACTGGCAACACGACGACCACGACGGCCACGACCGCGAGGCATCAGAGGAATGATCGAGTTAATGGAAGCATATTTCCAGCAGAATCGCTGGGGCCCTTCGGGGAACTGGAGGCACAGACGTTTGTCCGATGTCGCGACGAATGCTATACTTCCGGCAGGCTTGAGACATTTCAAGAGCCGACAAGGAGTGTGACCGATGGCTATACTGACTGCACCACCGAAAACCGACCTGATCACAGGTGAGGACTTGCTCGCATTGGGCGATATCGGTCCTAGTGAACTTATCGATGGGAGGATTGCACCTATGGTTCCAACAGGTTCCGAGCACGGCTGGTTCGAGTTGTATCTTGCCCATTCGTTGAACTTATATGTCCTGCGAAGGAAACTCGGTTGGGTGCTGACCGGTGAGCCTGGCATCTATATCCGTCGCAATCCGGACACCATACGGGCGGCGGACGTTGTCTTCGTGTCCAAAAACCGTGTGTCCCGCCTGCCTCGCGGCTTTCTAGAAGTCGCCCCCGAACTCGTGGTCGAGATCATGTCGCCCAGCGATCGTTGGCAAGATATCCGCAGCAAACTGGATGACTACTTCTCCATCGGCGTCGAGCGGGTGTGGATCGTCGAGCCGGAACGCCGGACGGTGCTGGTGTACCGCTCTTCGACTGATTTGCGCGAGTTTGGCGAAGACGACGTACTTAAAGGCGAGGGCGTCCTCGAAGGATTTGAGTTGCCAGTCGCTGATCTATTCGCGGAGATGTAGCCACCGGCGTCTCCCTCCTTTTCGCCAACATCAAAGCCCTTCGGACGCTCCCCAGAGCGCACCCGAAGGGCTTTGATGTTCCAAGCTACGCAACACTGATTACGTTTCACGCCTCATGGTTCACTTCACACCCTCCAGCAGCTTCTCCACCTGATACTCCGAACTCGTCGGCTGCATCCAGCAGCTTCTGCACGACGGCGTAGCGCTCGGTGATCTGCTCCACGGCTTCATCCTCGGTCAGGGTCGTCAGGCTGTCCACCACGGCCGGCAGCAAGAGCCAGCCGCAGAGCTGCTCATAGGCTTCCTTGTTGAAGTAGAGCACGCCGCCGTAGCGGTTGACACGGATGAACTGCTGCACCTCGCGTGACCGCAGCAGCTTGCTGAGCACTGCCAGCGGCGTTCGCCGGGCCGCGCTGTCGCCATCGAACCAGCGCTCGTTGCCAGTCAACAGCTTGACGACTGCGACCGCTTCGTCGGCTGCGCCTGCAGCCGTTCCCATGTCGCGCAGCGCCGCGCCGATCAGCCGGCCTAATAACCACTCGTCCAGCCAACTGCGGCTCAGTTCAGCCGCCTCGTCGTCGTCCGGGGCTGCCACGGCGCCCAGGCGATGCACGAAGTGCCAGCTCAACGCTGTCGCCCAGGCCGTCTCGCCGTCGCCCAGATGCGAGATGATGCTGGCAGCGGCATCCTCCAGCGCCGGCAGCTGCTCGGCCAGAGCGGGCAGACGGAGAAGGATGTCCAGCTCGCCGCGGTTCTCCTCCGCCAGCGCCTCGACATCGCAGCCACCTTCGGTGAAGTCGGCCACGGCCTGCAACAGCGTTTCGTAACGCGTCCTGGGCATCATCCAGCAGCGCCAACACGTCCGGGGACTCAAGGTCGGCCTCGACGATGATCTCGACGTCCAGCTCGCTGACCTCATCGCCGTCCTCGTCCTCCGCTGTCATCTCCGCCACCTCCAGCGTGACCGGCATGGCGACCTCCACCAGCTCGGCCAGCGTTTCGGCGTTGATCAGCCTGCGGAAGGGGTCCAGCACCGGCTGCAGGAAGATCTCCGCCAGCGCTTCCTCGATGCTGGGCACGCCGCGCCCGGCCAGATAGCCCATCAGGTGGCCGTAGCGTCCATCGGCATCTTCGTGGACGACCTTGAAGTCCAGGAAGACATGATACTTGAACGCGCCCAGTTCGATATACATCCCGTCGTTGTGCAGTTGCTGGCAGTTGCGGATGTACTCCAGGTTAGAAGCCACGTCGCGGAAGATGACGTAGGCAGCGGGGTCGCTGGGCAGGCCCAGCCCGTAGGCCAGATCAGCCTGCTCCAGCCGCTTGTTGCCGTCCCCCTCCTTGACCGCGTAGGCCGCCGAAGTGCGTATCCAGCCCCTGGCGTCGGCCCACTTGTTGTGGAAGATCACCAGCGCGCGCTCGTCGCCGGAGCGGTTGGAATAGGCGAAGACATCCTCGTTGACGCCGCCGTCGGCGCTGAAGAAGTCGTAGAGGCGGAAGTTGTCGACCTCGGCGAAGAGATAGCGCTTGTGCAGCAGCGGGAAGATCTCGCGCTCGTGGCGGCGTACCAGCCATTCGTCGGGTGTCTCGTCGCAGTAGGCGCGGCGGTATTCCATGCCGTACTTCTCGGTGAAACCCTCGATCTGGCCGTGGCCGAACATGGGCAGGCCGGGCATGGTGGCCAGCATGGTGGCGACGCCGAAGTACTTGTCGTCCTTGCCGAACTGCGCGACCGCCGTGTCCTCGTCGGGGTTGTTCATGAAGTTGACGTAGCGCTTGAGGATCTTCGGGATCGAACTCGAGCGTGTTCTTGATCACCAGGCGGTACTTGGCGTTCTCTTCCTTCTTGAGCATGTTCATGAAGGCGCTGTTGTAGACGCGGTGCATGCCCAGCGTGCGCACGAAGTAGCCTTCCATCAGCCAGAACGCCTCGGCCAGCAGCAGCGTGTCCGGCACCTCGGCCGCGACCCGGTCCACCACCTCGCGCCAGAACTCCTCCGGGAAGGCTGCGTCGAACTCGGCCTTGGTCAGGCCGTGCTCGGCGCGCGAGGAGATGGCGCCGCCGCTGCCCGGCTCCGGGAACCACAGCCGCTGGAAGTGGCGTTTGGCCAGGGTCATGGCGGCGTCGAAGCGAATGATGGGGAACATCCGGGCGACGTGCAGAATCGTCTGGATCACCGCCTCGCGCACCTCCGGGTTGAGGTAGTTGAGCTGCGCGGTGTCGTTCCAGGGCATGCTGGTGCCGTCGTTGCCGTGGTAGATGTAGCGCGTGTCGCCCGTCCAGTGGTCACGCCGCTGGAAAACCACCGCAGCGTCGGTGCGGTCGTAGTAGTGGTCCTCGAGATAGATGCCGACCCGCTCGTCCTGGCTCAGGTTCGGCCCGTTGAAGCTGTAGGATGGGAAGGGGCTGTAAGGAAGCTGGACAAACCAGTCGGGATGCTCGATCACCCACTTGCCATCGATGCCGATGTGGTTGGGTACCATGTCGCTGGCCAGGCGGATGCCGCGCTGCCAGGCCCGGTCGCGCAGGTCCTTGTAGGCCAGCCAGCCGCCCAGATCGGCCGCGATCTCGTAGTCGTACAGCGAGTAGGCCGACGCCACCGCCTCGGGGTTGCCCATCATCTGCTTGATGGTGCGCGACGCGGTGCTGCGCTCCCACAGGCCGATCAGCCACAGGCCGGTGAAGCCGCCCGCGGCCAGGAAATCCAGTTCCTCGTCCGGTATCTGGTTCAGGTAGCGCAGATCCTCGCCGTACTTGCCGCGAGAGCTGGTCCAGCCAGACGTAGGCGTTCTTGGCCATCATCACGACCTTGGGCATCCAGTCCAGGTCAGGGCTGAATCGCTCCGGCTCCACGGTCATGTGTGCAAAGTCGGGCGCTTCCGACGGGCCGGGGCCTAAGAAGATAGGCTTTTCCTCCTCCGCGATCAGATCCAGGCCGGCCAGCAGGCGGAAGACGTTCTTGCCCAGATAGGCCGGCCACTTCTGGCGTATGAACTCAAGCTGGCCTTCCAACGAGTAGGGCGAGGCCTTGGCCGGCGCTTCCAGCATGTCAATCAGGCTGACGTTGCCCTCGCCGAAACCGGGCTGGCCGGCAAAGAACTGGCGCATCTCCCGGATCATCTGCTCGTAAGCGGTGTCCCGCTCCAGCGGCGTGTCGTCGAACAGCTCGCGGTACGGCTCGAAGGCCGGGTTGGTGTTGGACAGCCACAGCAGCAGCATCTCCTCCAGCGCGACTTGCGAGTTGGGATCGCCGGCCGTGTCGCTGGCCAGGAACTCGGGCACGGTCACCTCGCCCTTGTAGACCGGCTTGGCAGGGAAATCGTCGACGAATTCAGTCAGTGTGGTCTGCACCGGCGTCGTATCGAGGGTTTCGTCGAGATGCTCCAGCGCGTCCTGCAGCGCGCCCGGATTGGTCTGCTGGCGATAGGTCACGATCATCAGGTGCAGAATCTCGTGGATCAGCGCCATTGCGTTGATCTGGCCTGCCTTGACCGCCTGCTCGGGGTAGCGGACCAGGTCGCGCCGGTCGTTCATCTGATCGGCGAACTGGCGGGCCGCGCGGAAGTTGGGGATCACCACCGTGCCGCGCAGCGAAAAGAGCAAATCTTCGAATTGATATGTATCGCGCGCGGCGCGTGACACATGAAATTCTCGGATGAAATCGGCGGGTACAGTCCAGCGCGGTGTGTTTGTCCCAGACATGGCGTGGTCCTATCTTGCGGAGAATGGCGGGTGGTTAGAAGTGGCTGTAGCTTACCACAGAAGGACGGTCATCACAAGTCCACCGAACGGAATACGGCTGTCCTCCAACCGGACTCCGCCTACTTGACAGCCGCTTGCGCGCGGGCTATCATCGACCTATGCAACGAAAACACCAACACCCGCGCCGCCCTATTGCGCTGATCGCACTGGCTGCGTTGATCATCTTGCTGCTAGCCGCGTGCAGCCGTGGCGATGAAACGCCAGCGGCTGCCAGTCCTACCAGCCACGCCGCCAGCCGCGACCGAGCCGGCAGAGCCGGTCGCCGCGGCCGCCACCGAAGCAGTCACGGCCGCGCCAACTGACCGCCAACCGCGACACCCACGAACACCGCGACCAGCACACCTTCTCCCAGCGCCACACCCACCGAAGCGCCCACGGCCACTGCGACACCCACCGCCGCCGCCCAGCCAGGCGCTGGCCGAGGCGCGCCGTCTGCACGACAACGGCGACTACCCTGCCGCTCGTGAGCTGTATGCCGCGCTGATCCAGGCGCAGCCTGACAGTCCGGAGGGCCAGGAGGCGCGCTGGCGGCTGGGTCTGGCCTACCTCGAAGACGACCAGCCCACCGAAGCGGTAGTCGCCCTGGAACTGGCGCGCCAGCAAACGCCGCCCGCAGCGCTGCCGGTCGAGATCGACTTCTGGATCGGCCAAGCGCTGGGCCAGGTCGGCAACCCGGCCGTTGCAGTCGAGGCCTATCGCCGCTTCCTGGCCGCCGACGACACGCTGGCCGGCGAGGTCAACCTGCGCATCGGCCGCCACCTGCTGGAGGCTGGCGACAACGACAGCGCAATCACGGCCTTCGACCAGGCGGTCGCGACGGCTGCCGATAATTTCGTGCTTTTCGCCGCACAGGAAGAACTGGCCGATATCTACCGCGAGCGGGGCGACACCGCCGCGGCCGTGGCGCAACTGGACGCCATCCTGGGCCGCAGCCAGTTCGCCAGCTACCGCGCCGAGCTGCACGCGCGCGCCGGCCAGTGGCTGGCGGATGCCGGCGATGAAACAGCCGCGCTGGACCGCTACCGCCGCGCAATCGCTGAGGAAGAGGCCAGCCAGGGCGCGCTCAGCGCCGCCAACGCGCTGGCCGGTGCCGGCCAGCCGCTGGACGACTACGCCTACGCCCGCATCCTGCTGGGCAACGGACTGTACGCCGACGGCATCGCGACCATGTACCGCTATTTCGACGCCACACCCGACCACCCCGCCGAGCCGCATTTGCAGATCGCCGAGGCCTATTTCAGCCAGCGCGAATACACCAGCGCGCTGGCCGAGTGGCAGAACCTGCTGGACACGCATCCTGAGTACACGAACCGTACCACCGTCCTGATCCGTATGGCCGTCGCCAACAGCCGGCTGGGCAACGCGGGGATGGCCCGCTCGCTCTACAAGCAGGCCGGCACGACCGCCGCGCTGCTGGAAGCGGCCCGCGTGTCGGAGCGCGAAGGAGACTGCCAGACGGCCGCTGCAGAATACCTCGACCTGGCGCGGCTCTATCCGGCGGCTACGGACGCGGGTGAGGCGCTCTACCGGGCCGGTGTCTGCCAGTACGAGTTGGGCCAGGTCGAGGCCGCGGTCGACGCGTGGCAGCGGCTGGTGGACGGCTATCAGAGCAACACCTATGCGCACGCGGGCCGCTTCTGGGCCGGCAAAGGCGCGCTGGAGCTGGGCGACGCGGCGCGCGGCCGGAC
Organism: uncultured Chloroflexia bacterium; assembly: GCA_963707275.1. Taxonomy (GTDB): domain Bacteria; phylum Chloroflexota; class Anaerolineae; order JAAEKA01; family JAAEKA01; genus JACKBK01. Next base: position 347,173 of record CAVPPH010000004.1, on the reverse strand, counting down.
AGCTCTGGCAAGGTCTCACCGCCGAGGCTGCCGACAGCTACTACACGGCGCGCGCGGTGGAGATCGCGGGGGACAGTGATCAGTTAGCAGTGATCAGTGATCAGTGGCGGAGTCTCTGGAACAGCGAAAGCGGGCGTCTCGGATAGCGAGCTACATGCTGAGGCGGATCAGTGGCTGGCAGGCTGGGCAGCGCCGGGCAGCGATCCTGTCAGCCTTCGGCAACTGCCCGCAGAGGTCGCCGCCGATCCGCAACTGGCGCGCGGTGAAGCCTATCTGCGCGCCGGGATGCGCGGCGAGGCGCTGCGCGAGTTGGACGAGGTGCGCGAACGCTACAGCGACTCGCCGCTGGCCCAGTACGCGCTGGCGCTGCACTTCCGCGAGCTGGGGCTGTATCGCCACGCCACGCTGGCCGCGGTGCGCACGGGCGCGCTCAGCCCCGACGGGCTGTTCGGCTCGCCGCTCTTCGTCCAGCGCATGGCCTACCCGACCTATTTCTCCGATCTGGTGGAAGCAGAAGCCGCGGCGCGCGGCCTCGACCCGCTGCTGATCTACTCGCTGATCCGCCAGGAAAGTTTCTTCGAGCGCGGCGCACGCTCCTTCGCCGCGGCCCAGGGGCTGACCCAGGTGATCCCCAGCACCGCTGAATGGATCGCCAACGCCATCGGGTGGCCGAACTTCCAGGCCAGCGACATCTACAAACCGTACGTCAATGTCAAGTTCGGAACATATTACCTCTTCGCCGCGCTGGAGATGTTCGACGGCAACGTCTATCCCGCGCTGGTGGGCTACAACGCCGGGCCGGGCAACGCGCAGTATTGGCTGGACGAGGCAGCTACCGACGACAACGACCTCTACGTCGAAGAGATCAGCATCAACGAGCCGAAGCTCTACGTGCGCCGCGTCCTGGCACACCTCGCGAACTACCGGCGACTGTACGGCCAGTAGCCGGATCGCGAACTCACAGATAGAAAGAAGCACAGATTTCGACCCGCCGTCCAGCGCGCTTGTCGGAAGCGATCCGAGTTTCTTCTTTGTCTGTGAGAACGAATAGAACCACAATGACCCGACGCCAGATGGTTGCCATGATCCTGATCAACGCCCTGCTGTCGTGCATCATCGCGACGGCGGTGGTGTTGGTCGCGTTCAACCTCGGTTTCAGCCAGACCTTCTCCGCGCCAACGCCGTACGTCATCGTGGCTTCCACCGCAACACCCGCTCCGCCGGCCACCAGCACGCCAACCGCGCTACCCGTGCCCAGCATTGCCACCGAGGTCTACGCGGTGCAGTCGGGCGACACCTTCCTCGGCATCGCGCTGCAACTGGGCGTCGATCTGGACGTGCTGCGCGCGCTGAACAGCGGCGTCAACCCCGACCGGCTCTTTGTGGGCCAGGAACTGCTGGTGCCGCTGGGCAGCCTTCCGACTGCCACGCCGACGCTCACCGTGCAGGCCAGCCCGACCGCCGCGACCACTCCTACCCCAACGCCCACCACCACGCCCATCGTCGTGCGCGCCATGCTGGCCACCACCACCAGCGTCGCCGCGCCGACTATCGTTGAAATCCTGGCGCCAGGCGCGTTGGAAGAAGAGGCAGTCGTGCTGGGAAACGACACCGAAGAACCGTTGCAACTGCGCAACTGGTCGCTGGCCAGCGAGGACGGACGCCGCTACCTGCTGCCGCGCTTCACCCTCGCGCCGGGCGGACGGGTCGCCATCAACAGCCGGCTGGGCGTCGATGATCCGCAGAACCTGTTCTGGGGCCAGACGGAGCCGGTCTGGACTCTACCGACCGCGGTGATGCTGGTCAACCCAGCCGGCGAGCCCGTGACCACCCTGACCATGAGGCCGTAACGATGAACGAAGAAGACCGGATTTCCCAGGCCCGCGAGGAAGCGCGCCGCAAGTATGGCGAGCGCCAGGAGCCGCCCAGGAAGAAGGAGCCGCGCGATTGGCAGGCGATCATCGACGAGCAGGCGGCACAGATCGACATCAACACGCTGCCGGGCAAGGGCAAGCCGCTCAACCTGAACCGCAACCCCTACGCCGACGAGGCGGACGAGCTGGCCAACTCGCTGCTCAAAAACGCCGGCTTCACGCTGCCGTGGATCGAAGACAGCCGCAAGATCGACGCTGAGCTGGCAGCGGCGCGCTCGAAGCTGACACGCGCCCGCGACGAGCACCACGAAATGCGCGACGCCCAGATCTGCGCCGGGCACCAGTGGGTGGAAGGCTCGTGGCAGGCCGCGCTGCGCGAGTTTCGCCAGTCGGTCGAGAGCCTCAACCGCCAGATCCGCGACTTCAACCTCAAGGCGCCCAACGTGGCCGTCCACAAGTTCGTGATCCGCATCGACGAAGAGCTGGCGCGGCTGGGTGTCGCTGAAGACTGAGGGTAGGACCGGGTGTGGGCCGTCCACGAATGCTGCGCACTCGAATACACGAATAGCGCCTGAGCCTGCCCGAGCTATTCGTGTATTCGTGCATCATTCGTGGACGGCAAACAGTAACATTCGGGCCTCGCGCTGCATCCAAACAGGTGAGCAACTTGAACGAGGAGATACCCATGTCTGCAACTGATGCGATCAATTTCGTCATCGAAGTCACCGACCAGGATTTCGCGCGCACGGTCATCGACCAGTCGCGGCGGGTGCCGGTGGTGGTAGATTTCTGGGCGCCGTGGTGCGGGCCGTGCCGTATGATCGGGCCGGTGCTGGAACGGCTGGCGACCGAAGCCAACGGCGCGTGGGTTCTGGCTAAGCTGAACGTAGACCACAACCAGCAGACGGCCGGCCGCTACGGCATCCAGAGCATCCCGGCGGTCAAGGGCTTTCGCGATGGACAGGTGGTAGCCGAGTTCGTGGGCGCCGTGCCCGAACCGCAGATCCGCCGCTTCATCGACCAATTGGTCCCCAGCGCCGCCGACATCATGGCGCAGCAGGGCAAGGAGTTTGAGGTAGCCGGCCAGGACGCCAGCGCGATGGCCGCCTATCGCCGCGCACTGGTCTCGAAGCAAAACCATCCGGCCGCGTTGCTGGGAATTGGCCGCCTGCTGATGAAGCAGGACAACAACGAAGAGGCGATCTCGACCCTGCAGCGCGTCCCCTTTGGCATGCTGGAGCGCGCCGCGGCTGAAGTACTGATCGCCAAAGCCAGATTCCGCCAGGAAGCAGATCTGACCGGCGGCGAGGTCGAAGCGCGTCGCAAGCTGGCCGCCGACCCTGACGACCTGGATGCGCGCCTGGCGCTGGCAGCGGCCATGGCTGCTAAGAGCAGCTATCGCGAAGCCCTGGAAGGGTATCTTGAGGTGGTGCGCCGCGACCGCGGATCGTACCGCGACCGGGCGCGCAAAGAGATGCTGTCTCTCTTCACCGTGCTGGGCGATGACCACGAACTGACCCAGGAGTACCGGCCACAGCTCGCCATGTTGCTGTTCTAAACGCCACTCCTTCCTTAATGCAATCACTTCCGTATTGAAGACCAGTCTTATTTGACTGGTCTTCGTTGCTTGTGTCGCCGGACAAATCCACTGGCCAGCAGGCCCTCGTAAGGATATGTGAAACCACGACCGGCTGATCCGGCAGTGGCGAACCCGACACTCAGTAGCAAAGGATATCAAAACGTTTCATGAAAACACGACTCAATCGATCCCTTGGAGTATTCCTCATCCTGCTCCTCGCCGCCGTCGCGACCGTGGCAGCCCAGGCGCAGGGCATCACACCGGACCGCTTTTTGCCGGGCGACACGACCATCAGCCCGGCGGCAGGCGCGCAATCGAGTCCGGCCATCGCTCAGGGGGGCAACACGGTGTTGGTCGTTTGGACAGATGGCCGCGCCAACACCACCGATACGTCTGGCCTGGAAACCGCCGACGACATATATGGCATGCGCTTTGACGCTGCCGGCGTCCCTCTCGACGCTTTGCCCATTCCCATCGCCACGGTTCAGGCCAGCCAGGGCCAGCCGCAGATCGCCTGGAACGGCAGCACCTGGCTGGTGATGTTCGAAAGCTATTCGATCAGCGGCACGGGCGGCTATTATGAAAAGTCCCTGGCCTTCGTGCGCGTCAGCCCGTCGGGCCAGGTGCTGGATCCGAAGCCGGTACCGATCTTCAACGCCGTGCCGATCACCGGCCAGTGGGCAGTGGCCAGCAACGGCGATACCTGGGTGGTTGCGTTCTGGGGCACCGCGGCGAGCGGCGACCTAACAGCTATTCGCATCTCGCCCGACGGCCTGGTCCTCGACCCGCCGACCCGTTCGCTGGTCCCAGCAACCTACTACATGCGCTTTAATCTCCAGCTGGCCTGCGCGGCTGGCACCTGCATGGCCACATTCAACGAATCACCTGCCACCGGCGCCGTGCGCTTCGACAGCAACCTCAACGTGCTAGACGGCGGGCTGTTCACTTTATTGCCCGTCCCCGCGGCCAGCCTGGTTTCCAACGGCGTTGAGTTTTACATCGTTTGGGAGCAACAGCAGCCCAACTTCACCATGGCCGTCATGGGATCGCGCGTCAACACCGCCGGTCAAAAGCTGGACGGCAACGGCGTCAACATCTCCGGCGCCTCCTATCCCGAAGCCTACACGACGACCGACCTGGTCTGGGACGGCAGCCAGTGGAAGGTCACCTGGAGCTTCAACAACGCGGTGCGGCTTGCTCGCATCAGCTCGGCCGGCCAGGTGTTGGATCCGGGCGGCATTGCCGTGCCTGGCCCATCCACAGGTGCAACTGCAGCCACGTCGACCAGCGGCGTACAGCTTGCCTGGACGAGCTATATCAACAGCAACAACGACGTGACGACCGCCACCATTTCGGCAAGCAATGTGGCCGGCCCAAACCGAACCGCATCGACCGGCGCGCCCATGCAATTACGCTCCGACATCGCGGTTGGCAGCAACGGAACCATGATCGCTTATCAAAGCAGCATCGCCGGCCAGACGCGCATTTTGGCCCAGCCGCTGGACACGGCCGGCAATCCACTGACGGCGGAGCCGGTCGAGCTGCAAACGGGGCCTGGCTTGAACGGGCCAGCCTCGCCGGCCGTAGCCTGGAACGGCTCGCTCTTCCTGGTGACGTGGGGAACTCCCGGTGGTATCGTTGCGCAGCGCCTGCAGGCCAACGGCGTCAAGATCGACGCATCGCCCTTCGTCGTGATGGCGCAGGGCTTCGGCCCGCCAGACGCAGCCGCGGTCGGCGACACGTTCCTCGTGGTAGGCCGCAGGTACGGCGGCCAGCCCCAGTATATCTCCGCCGTCGGTGCCCGCGTACGTGGCAGCGATGGTGTGGTACTCGATCCGACGCCGGTGTGGCTAGGTGGCGGCTACGTCAGCCGGCCGCCTGCGGTGGTTGAATTGGGCGGACGTTGGCTGGCTGCCTGGCACAGCAACTGGAGCCACGACAACAGCAATGCCGATACCGGCGGCATTTTCATGAACACAAACGGATCCCTGACATCCTCGTTCTGGCTGCACGGTCCCTTCTCGACCGCGGGCGGCAACGGCATCTTCGAGCTGGGCCTGGCCTCCAACGGGACCACGGCGCTGATGGTCCAATCCCAGGAGCTGACCTCAGGCGTCGAGACCGACCTGCTGGCGCGCACGATTGACGTAAACGGCACGGTGAGCGCGATGACCAACCTGACGCCATGGATCGGCAACCAGTATCGCCCGCGCGTGGCCTGGGACGGCAACACCTTCGTCGTGGCCTACCAGGATCAACGCAATCGCTTTGCGCCGTGGACCATGGACCAGCTCGACGCGCGCAGCGATATCTTTGGTATGCGCGTCAACGCCAACGGATCGATCGTCGACCCCAAGGGCTTTCTCTTCTCCAACTCGCCGCTGGCCGAGACTACGCCGAACGTCGCCAGTGCAGGCGGCGGTGTCAGCCTGATGGCAGTCTCGCTGATGCGCAACGAGACCCCGCTCATCAACTACCGGATCGGCTACGAGCAGCTCGGCGTTGGGGGTAATCGGTGGCCGGTGGCAGTGGCCGCTGGCAGCCCCACTTCGGGCGACGTGCCGCTGGCCGTCACTTTCAGCTCGGCCGGCTCGAGCGATCCCGACGGCAGCATCGCCTCCTACCTCTGGGAGTTTGGCGATGGCGCCACCTCCACCGCGGCCAACCCCAGCCACAGCTACACCGCACCGGGACAATACGTCGCCCTGTTGACCGTCACCGACAACCAGGACACGAGTACAAGCAACACCGTCCAGATCGACGCCACCGCGCCCAATCAGCTTCCGCTGGCCGTGGCCTCGGCCAACACCTACGGCGGCCCGGCGCCGCTCGACGTCACCTTCATGGCGGCGGGCAGCTACGACCCCGACGGCGGCATCGGCAACGTCTGGTGGGAATTCGGCGACGGCAACACCTCCTGGGGCGCGACATCCTACAACACCTTCCAGCAACCCGGTGTCTACAACATAGCGATGACCCTCTGGGACAACCGGAGCGCTGCCGCCACCGCCCACCTGACCATCATCGTCACCAGCAGTGGCCAGCCCATGCCGGGCGACCTGAACGGCGACGGCCAGGTGACCGTTGCCGACCTGAGTCTGGCCGGCAACGCCTGGGACAGCGAGCCGGGCGACCCAACCTGGGATCCTCGACTGGATCGCAACGGCGACCACCGCATCAGCATCGGCGAGGTGCAATGGGTGGCGGGGCACTGGACTGGCTAGTGCCTCAGTTCACCTTGAACGCCGCGGCGCGCTGCACATAGCGCGCCGCGGAATCGCGGTTGGCTTCGATCTCCTCCGGCGCCAACTGGCGCATGACCCTGGCGGGGATACCCAGAATCAGCGAGTTGGGGGGATAGACCTTGCCCTCGGTCAGCAGCGCGCACGCGCCGACGATCGAGTTCGCGCCTACTTCTGACCCGTTGAGCAACACGGCGCGGATGCCGATGAGCGTGTTGTCTCCCACGCGCGCGCCATGCACCACCGCGCCGTGACCCACAGTAACCCCTTCGCCGATCACGCAGGGATAGCCGGGGTCGGCATGCAAGATGCAGCCTTCCTGGATGTTGCTGCCCGCGCCGACGACGATCCGCTCGACGTCGCCGCGCAGCGTCGCGTTGAACCAGACGCTGCTCCTCGCGGCCAATGTCACGTCGCCGACGACCACCGCGCCAGGCGCGATGAACGCGTCAGATGCGACCTGCTGCGGGTGGAACTCGAAATCAAACGGGTGTGGCGGGTTGGAACTGTTCAATGGTGACCTCCTGAATGAGTTACCAGCAGCGGACTTCGGAAGTCGCCGATTGCGCGAAATCACCGGTCCGCGACGAAAAGCGGTGGTTCTGCCTTGTGCCGGCGACTTCCGAAGTCTGAGCCGGGGCGTAACTTCGGGCGCATGACGGGCGTCTTCATGAATGAAAGCGCAAATCAATTGCGCGTCCGCGCGGGCTGTGTTATAATCCCGACGGTATCATATGCTTGCCGAGACGCGCAAGTTTCCCCGCTGATAAGTGTGCCATGAGGAGCCAGGTATGACCCAAAGGAACCGATCTCGCCGGACCCCGTTCCTGCTATTCATTGTTCTGGTGATAACTATGCTGGCGCTGGCCAGCTGCGGTGGGAAGGACGAAGAACCGCCCCAGGAGGTCGCCAAGAAGCCGTTCCTGCTGCCGCGCGTGACGGTCAACATTGCCGAAGACGGCTCGCCCAAGCTTTTCGGCATTCCTGTGTCCAAGGTCGCCAGCGTACTGGGGCAGGATCCTGCCGCCTTCAGCCTGCCGGCCGAAACGTTGCAAATGCTGGAGGGCGCGGACATTCAGAGCGTCGAGCTGGTTATCCGCGGCGAGGGTATCGTGCCTTTCATCAACGGCAAGGCGCTGCCCTACATCGAACTTGACCAGGAGACACGGGACAATCTGGGCACGCTGCTGGGGCTGGCCGGTGTGGACGACGCCACAGCCAACCGGTTACAGAAGCTGCTGACCAACGACATTGTCTCCAAGCTGGGCGTTCCGCTGGTGGTACGTTTCCCGGTGCGAGCTGGCGCGATCGAAGCGCCGCTGCGCGACAAAGACACGCTTCCGCTGGTGAACGCGGACCAGGAACGAGCGGCTGTCACGGCTCCGCTTCTGATTGCCCACGTCGATGTGGCGCTGGACGCAGCGGGCGTGCCAACCATCGCCGGCAATTCCATGACCGACTACCAGAACGCCTTCCAGATAGCCGGCATTCCGGTTGATCTCAGCAGCGCACGCCTCGATCCGGCGTTTGTCGCCTCGCTGGCGGCCGCCGATGTGCAAATCCTGCAGGCCGAAACCGAGCCGGAAGGGCTGTATCTCTACCTCAACGGCTCGACGCTGCCCAACGTGGCCTGGGACCAGGAACGCATCGACAACGCGATCGCTCTCTACAGCCAGCTTGAACCGGACAGCCCCTACCTGCCTATCCTGCGCTTCCTGGCGCCCTACATCCAGCCGGCTGACATGGAATTGGCGCTCTTCCTGCCGACACAGGCCGGCGGCCAATCCCCTGCGCCGCGGCCCTTCATCAAGCCCTGACAGCGACTATCGCAGAATGCAAAATCGGCCGCCAATCTCTTGGCGGCCGATTTTTTGTTTGACAGGATGACTCGAGCGCTAATGCTCGCCCGGCAGCGCGTGCTGGTAGGCTGCCGGCGCTGCCTCCTGCTGGAGCAGTTCGACAGCGTGCGACAGGGCCGGCATGATGACCGCCAGGTTCTCGGCCACCGCTTTCGGGCTGCCCGGCAGGTTGATGATCAGCGTACGGCTGCGGATGCCGGCCGTGGCGCGACTGAGCATGGCGTGCGGCGTGACGTGCAGGCTGGCGGCGCGCATGGCCTCGGCAAAGCCGGGCGCGGGGCGGTCGGTCACGCTGGTGGTCGCCTCCGGCGTCACGTCGCGCGGCGCAAACCCCGTGCCGCCGGTGGTCAGCACCAGATCGACCTGGCCGCCGTCGGCCCACTGCACCAGCAGGCTCTCGATGCTGTAGCGCTCATCGGCCACCACTGCCTGTACGACAACCTGCGCGCCCAGCTCGCTCACCATGGTGTCGGCGATCAGCGGGCCGCTGCGGTCTTCAGCCTGGCCGTGCGCTGCCCGGTCGCTGATGGTCAGAACTCCGAGTCGGATCATTGAATACCTCGCTACCAAGAAACTGGGTTATGTCACCCTGAATGGGTCTGGCACACAACACCCTCGTTCCCAAGTCGCCAATGAAGGGTCTCGCCCCACATGTGCCGCGGGATGCTTCATTGGCGCTGGGTGCGCTGAAGTTCGTAGGGTGTCAGCCATGGAGCGTGTGCTAATCACGTTGGCCGCCAGCCTCATTCAGCATGACCGGCGCAATTTCCGCTTTCAGTCCAAAGGACGCCCGCGCCTAACGCAACTCAGAACGCAAACAAGGGATGGGGGCGCCATCCCTTGTTTATTGATCGAAATTCGACACCGTGCTTTAGCGCTTGGTGTACTGAGGAGCCTTGCGAGCGCGCTTGAGGCCGGGCTTCTTGCGTTCCTTCTCGCGCGGATCACGCGTCAGGTAGCCGCCCTTGCGCAACATGGGGCGCAAGCGCTGGCCCTCGACGCCGGGCACCGACTCGGGCAGTTCCTCGTCGCGGTGGCAGATCGCACGTGCGATACCCATGCGGGTCGCGCCGGCCTGGCCACTGACGCCGCCGCCGATCACCTTGACCGACACGTCGAAGGTGTCGCGCAAGCCGGTGATCTCCAACGGCTGCAAGACGGCTCGCTGGTCGGCCAGCCGCGGGAAGTAATCCTCGAACGGCAGGTCGTTGACGGTGATCGCGCCGCTGCCGGGCATCATGCGCACGCGTGCACTGGCGCGCTTGCGCCGGCCGGTGCCCTGATAGTATCTCTGGTTCTCTGGCATTGCATTGTCCTCCGACTAGAACTGGAACGGCTTGGGCTGCTGCGCCTCATGCGGATGGTCAGGCGTGGCATAGATCTTGAGTTTCTTGATCATCTGCCTGCCCAGCCGGTTCTTGGGCAACATACCGCGCACGGCCAGTTGGATCACCCGATCCGGATGCCGGTCTAGCTGGTCTCGCAGCGAGATTGCCTTCAACCCACCGGGGTAGCCCGAGTGGCGATAGTAGAATTTCTGGTCCAGCTTGCGCCCGGTCACGCGGATCTTGTGAGCGTTGACCACAATCACGAAGTCACCGCAATCCATGTGAGGAGAATAGGTTGGCTTGTGCTTGCCACGCAGAACGCTGGCGATCTGGGACGCCAGCCGCCCCAGGGTCAGCCCTGCTGCGTCGATGACGTACCAATCGTGCTGGATTTCGCCAGCCTTGGGTGTATAAGTTCTCACTGTAGTACTCCTGGTACTCTTTCTTTAGTACTTCACTGCGACCAGACAGAGGCCACACGCCGGCGCCGGAGGCGCTGCTTTCGATCGCTCGCGGGCTGCCAGTGTTGCGCTTACATCGGCCACACTGCGGCGTCCCGTGCCAACTTCCAGAAGCGTTGCCACGATGGTTCGCACCATGCGACGCAGGAAAGCGTTTGCTTCGATCTCGAAGGTCAGCACTGGGCCGTCCTGCTGCCATACGGCCCGGTCTACCCGGCGCACCGTCACTTCACCCTGTGTCGGCTGGCCGAAGCTGGCGAAGTCGTGGGAACCGATCAACAGACTGGCCGCCCGGTTCATCTCAGCTACGTCCAGCGGCCTTCGCTCGTGGTGCGCATAGCGCCCGTGCAAGGGAGACCGCCAGGGCGCTGTCCAGACGGTGTAGCGATACATCCTGCTCAGCGCACTGTAACGCGGATGAAACCTCGGATCGTCGTCCAGCTTCAGCTCCCGGACCGCCACATCCTGCGGCAACACTGCATTCCAGGCCCGCTCCAGCTCGCTCAGGCTGTGTCGCCAGCGCACCTGCGCCGCAATCACCTGCCCGCTGGCGTGGACGCCCGCATCGGTGCGCCCGGCGTAGCGGATGCGGGTGGCTTCACCCGTTAGCCGCTCCAGCGTCTGCTCGAGAACCCCTTGAACGGTCGGGGCGTCTCGCTGCACCTGAAAGCCCAGGTAGCCGGTTCCGTCGTATTCGGCCAGCGCGCGAATGGAATGCGTCACAGCCTCTTCGTCGGGCTACTCCTCTACCAGCTCGATCTGAACCATCTCGGCGCCGTCGCCTTTGCGCTGGCCCAGCTTGACGATGCGGATATAGCCACCCGGTCGGGTGGCGTAGCGCGGCGCCAGCGTGTCGAACAGTTTCTTAACGGTCTGCGGGTCGTTCAGCCTGGCCTGCGCCAGACGACGGGCATGCACCTGGTATTCAGGCGACCCAGCGACGCCGCGCTTGGCCAGCGTGATCAACTTCTCGGCATTGGGCCGTACCGCCTTGGCTTTGGCCTCGGTGGTGTGGATCACCTCGTGGGTGAACAATTCTTTGGTTAGGTTGCGAAACAAGGCTTTGCGCTGGCCGCTGTTGCGGTTCAACTGACGCCCTGACCTTCTGTGTCTCATTAGTTATCTCCGAACTCGTCGCCGGTGGCGCAAAGCTAGCTGGCGTCGCCGCCAGAGGTCATCGCGGCCAGCAGGGCATCTACGTCGATGTCGATACTCGAGTCGTCGCCCATATCCTCGTCGCTTAACTCATCATCATCATCCGCTACCGCAGCGACAGGTTGTTGCTCGGGCAGACGCACGTGCTCGAGGAAGCCCTTGGCCGCCAGTTGCTCCATCAGTTCGTCCAGCGACTTCTGGCCGAAGTTACGGATGCTGAGCAACTCTTCCGGGCCGCGTTCCAGCCGCTCGATCACCTCGCCGACGAGAACGATCCCGGCGCGCTTCAGGCAGTTGTAGGCCCGAACCGACAGATCCAGGTCCTCGATCGGCACGTCGTAGACGTGAGCAGGAATGCGTTCTTCCTCGACCTGCTGCTCAGGCAGGGCCACCGCTTCGACCCCGGCCACCAGCGTCAGATGCTGCACCAGCAGCTTGGCCGCTTCGCTGAGCGCCACCTCAGGGTTGAGGGCGCCATCGGTCCAGATCTCCATGACCAGCCGGTCATAGTCGGTCTGCTGGCCGATACGGGCGCGCTCGACACGGAACGAGGCCCGGCGCACCGGGTTGAAGATCGCATCGATCGGGATCTCGCCCAGCGGCAGCTTGCCGCGCTCCTCGGCCGGGGAATAGCCACGGCCGCGCTTGATGATCATTTCAACGAACAATTCCACATCGTTGCTGTCGGCGTTCAGCAGCAGCAAGTCCGGGTTGATGATCTCGATCTCGGGCGGTATCTGCAGGTCGCCGGCGGTCACCGGACCTTCAGCGTTGACCTGCAAGACGGCTCGCACGGGATCGTCGGTCACCGAACGAACGCGCAGCTGCTTGACGTTCAGGATGAACGAAGTAGTATCCTCGCGCACGAACGGGATCGTCGAAAACTCGTGGTGCACGCCGTCGATGTGGATCGACGTAACCGCTGCACCCGGCAGCGACGACAGCAACACACGACGCAGCGCGTTGCCCAGCGTCACACCATAGCCGCTTTCCAGCGGGCCAATCACAAATCGACCGTACTGCTGCGACTTGGCTTCACATTCGATTTTTGGCAATACAATACTAAGGTTGAGCAAGGGTCACCCTCCTTTTCCTCGAACTGGCAGTTAGTACCACCGCGTCACGAGGCGCCCGCGCTAGCGGCTATAGAACTCGACGACCAACTGCTCGTTGACGGCGATATCGATGTCGTCGCGCGACGGTCGGGCCAAGACCCGCCCTTGTAGCGCTTTCGCGTCCATACTCAGCCAACCAGGCGCGGCGCGCTCGCCGGCGAACTCGCTCAGGTTGCGGAAGTAGGCGCGGCTGCGGCTCTCCGGACGCACAGAGATAACATCGTTCGGCTTGACAAGATACGACGGTACGTCGGTCTTGCGGCCATTCACAGTGATATGTCCGTGACGCACGATCTGCCGTGCCTGCGGCCGCGACTGCGCCAGACCAAGCCGGTACACGACGTTGTCGAGGCGTGATTCCAGCACCGTCAGAAGGGTGGCGCCGGTCAGACCCTTGGACCGCAGGGCGAAACGGAAATAGCGGCGGAACTGGCGCTCCATAATGCCGTAGATACGCTTGACCTTTTGTTTTTCACGCAACTGCTGTTGATAGTCGCTGGAAGTGCGGCGGAACTGCGATTTTCGTGCGTGCATGCCTGGCGGGAACGGGCGGCGCTCGAACGCGCACTTCGGCGAGAGGCATCGATCGCCCTTAAGATAGAGTTTCTGACCTTCGCGTCGGCAAAGCCTGCATACCGCATCGTTATAACGTGCCAAATTCTAATCCTCCTGGATTCTGGTTTAGGAGAGGTTTACGGCTTGGCAACCTTCGTCCCTCTCGCAAGCGAATCTTTTGTTTTGCAGCTACTCAGCCTTTACTATTGTGTCACTTCCGCGAAGGCGGCAGTCTACGCTCGTGAAGCGTGGATAATGACGGCTGAGCAACTAACGAAATTATACGCGGCGCTTCTTGGGCGGGCGGCAACCGTTGTGCGGCAGCGGCGTGATGTCGGTGATGCTTGTCACCTTCAAGCCAGCGGCCTGCAACGACCGGATCGCCGACTCGCGTCCCGGACCGGGGCCCTTGACGTAGACATCGATCTCGCGCATTCCCATGTCCATGGCTTGCCTGCCGGATGACACGGCGGCCATCTGCGCGGCATAGGGCGTGCTCTTGCGTGAGCCCTTGAAGCCGACTGTGCCGGAACTGCTCCATGCCACCGTGTTACCTTGCTGATCGGTAATGGTGATGATGGTATTGTTGAAGCTGGCCTGAATGAATGCCTGCCCATGGGGAACAGTGCGCTTCTCGCGTCGCGGCCCGCGGCGAACGGTGCGTCGGGGATTTCCCATTGACTATCTCCTCTGTTACTTGCGTGCGCGCTTCTTGCCGGGAACCGTCTTACGGGATCCACGCCGCGTGCGTGCATTGGTTCGTGTGCGCTGGCCACGCGTCGGCAGGTTGAGGCGGTGACGCATGCCGCGGTAGCAGTTGATTTCCTGCAACCGCTTGATATTCATGTTCACTTCGCGGCGCAGGTCGCCTTCCACCTGATGCTCGCGGTCGATGGTCTCGCGCAGCTTGGCCACGTCCAACTCGGTAAGATCGCGAATACGAACGCTCTCGTCGATATCAAGCTGGCGCAATATCTGAGCGCTGGTGGATCGGCCGATCCCGTAGATATAGGTCAATCCAATCACGACCCGCTTATCGCGGGGCAGGTCAATTCCGGCAATACGTGCCATTCTTTTCTAACTCCTTGTTGACTTGCGAGCGTTCCTCAGCCAGTAAACGGTAATCAGTCTTCAGCCCTCTGACTTCTGACTGCGTACCGTTTACCGCTCACTGTCCGCTAGCCCTGGCGCTGCTTATGCCTCGGGTTGGTGCAGATTACCCGCACAATACCCTTGCGCTTGATGACTTTGCAGTTCTCACATCGTCGCTTAACCGACGGCTTCACCTTCATGGTCCAAACTCCTTTTCGGCACGACTAGCGGCCGTATCACGAGAGCTTTGTAAGTATCTCTGGCTCGCCATCGGTGATGGCGATGGTGTGTTCAAAATGCGCCGACAGACGACCATCTTTCGTGGACACAGTCCACTCGTCGTCGTGAACCCGCGTCTCCCAGACACCGGCGTTGACCATCGGCTCGAGGGCGAAGGTCATGCCTGCTGACAGCCGGCGGTTCATGGCCGGATAGCTGCGGGCTGCATCGCGACGGTCGGTCGGCACGAAGTTCAGGATCTGCGGCTCTTCGTGCATCTTGCTGCCGACGCCGTGGCTGGTGTACTCGCGCACGATGGAAAACCCGCGCTCTTCGGCGTACTGCTGCACAGCCCGTGACACATCGACGAAGCGATTGCCGCCTCTGGCCTGGGCGATGCCTGCCCAGAGGCTTCCTTCGGTTGCTTCCAGCAGGCGCTGCGCTTCTTCGCTCACCTGGCCGACCGGATAGGTCCAGCCAGAGTCGCCAACGTAACCTTTGTAGATCGCGCCGACATCGATACTGATGATGTCGCCTTCCACCAACACCCGCTGCCGGCTTGGAATGCCGTGCACCAGTTCATCGTTGATGGACGTGCAGAGCGTCGCCGGGAACACCGGGCCGCTTGGCCGGGCGTTGGGATAATCGACAAAGGCAGGAATCGCACCGTAGCCACGGATGATATCCTCGGCGGCGGCATCCAGCTCGGCTGTGCTGACGCCAGGCTGCACCATCTCGCGCATCCTGGCGTGCACTTCGGCCACAATACGGCCGGCAGTACGCATCAAGTCAAGTTCATGCGCGGTCTTGATTCTGATTCCGTTGGTCTGCCTCGAAAACAACATCACTCGCTTATCACGACCCTGACTGCTTCCAACATCGCCTGCTTGACTGCTCCGATGGGCTGATCAGCATCTACGCGCACCAGCAGGTTCTTGGCGTAGTAGTAGCCGATCAACGGCGACGTCTGCTTGTAGTAAACGAAGAGCCGGTTGCGCACCGTCTCAGGCGAGTCATCAGACCGCTGGTACAGTTCGCCGCCGCAGGCGTCACACACGCCCTCCACCTTGGGTGGATTGTAACACATGTGATACACCGCGCCGCAGTTGCGACAGACACGCCGTCCGGTCATGCGATCCATGATGACGTCATCTGAGGCGACCAGCGCCGGCGCAAGACGAATCTCACTGTCCTGCAATGCCAGCATCTCGTCCAGCGCAGTGGCCTGTTCCAACGTACGCGGGAAGCCATCGAAGATGACGCCCCGGGCGCAGTCGGAGCGCTGGATGCGATTCTCAACCATGGCGATGGTGACGTTGTCCGGCACCAGTTCGCCCCGGTCGATGTAGGTCCTGGCAAGCTCGCCAAGCGCCGTTTGGTTTTTCAAGTTCTCTCGAAACAGATCGCCTGAGGAGATCTGCTTCAGTCCAAGTTCGCTCTCCAACATGGCTGCCTGGGTGCCTTTGCCGGCCCCTGGCGGCCCTACCAACACGAGATGAACGGGATACGCTGACGCCATTGTCACACTCTCCCTGAGTTACGGAAACCCATGGTTTCGCCTTGTTGGTCGAGAGGCTGCTCGTCAGGCTCCTGCGACTAGCGGATGAACCCTTCGTAGTGACGCATGAGCAACTGCGCCTCGAGCTGTTTCATCGTATCCAACACGACACCGACCACGATCAGCAAGCCGGCGCTGGAGATCAGCAACTGCGTGTTGGAGGCCATGTCCTGTCGGGTAATCAGGCTCACCAGCCAGGGCAGGATCGCAATGATACCAAGGAACAAAGCGCCGACCAACGTGATACGGCTCATAACAGCGTTGAGGTAATCCTCAGTGCGCTTGCCTGGCCGGATGCCGGGGATGAAACCACCCTGGCGTTGCAACGTTTCGGCAAGATTTTGCTGCCGGAAGATCACGTCAGTGTAGAAGTAGGTGAACCCGATCACCATCAGGAAGTACAGAATCCAGTACCACGCGCTGGTCGGTGCGAACTCGGTTGAGACAAAGGTCGCGATGCTGCCAATGATGCCCGGCTGGCTGGCGAAGTAACTGGCGATGGTACTGGGAAACAGCAGCAGGCTCTGGGCAAAGATCAGCGGGATCATGCCGGCTGAGTTGACGCGCAGCGGCACGAAGGTGTTCTGGCCGCCAACCACCATCAGCCGGTTGCCGCGCATCGCCCTGACGCGTTTGCCATATTGGACCGGTATTCGCCGCTGGCCTTCCTGCACATACACGATGACACCTACAGTCACCACCGTGACGAAAAGGAACATGCCCAGCAGGAGCCACTGTTGCGTCGAAATCAACTGGCCGATGTTACGCGGCATTTCAGCCACGATGCCGCCGAAGATGATCAGTGAAACGCCGTTGCCGATGCCACGTTCGGTAATCTGCTCGCCCAGAAACAGTGCGAACATCGAGCCAGCCACCAACGAGATCATGATAGTCAGCGTGCTAAGCCAGGTTTCGCTGGTGAAGCCGAACCCAGGCAAGGCGCCTGCCCGCTGCATGATCGTCGCCTGGCCGAAAGCCTGCAACAAAGCCAGCGGAATCATGAGCCAGATCGTGTACTGGTTCATCTTCTGCCGGCCGGCCTCACCTTCCTTGCTCAAGGCATCCAGCGCCGGGATGATCGGGATCAGCAACTGCAAGATAATGGTGGCCGTAATGTAGGGATACACCCCCATCGCCATTACCGAGAAGTTCTTCAAAGCGCCGCCTGACAGCATGTTAAAGAAACCAAGCAGCGCGTTGTTCTCGAACAACGCCTGCATGGCGCTTAAGTTAACCGTCGGAACAGGTACAGACGCAGCTGCCCGATAGAGCGCCAGGATTCCCAGCGTAATCAGGATTTTGTTCCGCAGGTCTGGCAGGCGCATGGCATTGCGCACAGCAGTAAGCATGGTTGTGTATCCTCCTGGATCGAGCCAGCAGCGAGCAACGTCAGGAGTCAGCCTGACAAAGCCGCCAGATTACGCTTCGATGATCTCGACAGTCCCGCCCGCAGCTACGATCTTGCTCTGGGCGTTCTTGGAGACGCGGTGGGCCTTCACTTGAAGCGGGCGATCGATTTCGCCCTGCGCCAGGATGGCCACTCGATCCGTAGCTTTCTTGATGATGCCGGCAGACGCAAGCGTTTCCGGGGAAACTTCGCTGTCGGCGGCGAAATTGACCAACCGCGCCAGATTGACGGGTTGATACTCCACGCGCCAGATATTGGTGAACCCGCGGAGATGCGGCAAACGACGCACCAACGGCAACTGGCCACCTTCAAAGTAGGGGCGCACGCCGCCGCCGGATCGGCTGTTCTGTCCTTTGGTGCCGCGGCCAGCGGTCTTGCCCTGGCCGGCAGCGATGCCGCGTCCAACGCGCTTGCGGCTCTTCTTCGACCCCTGTGCGGGGCCCAGGTCATGCAAACGCATGGTCAACTCCCTTACTTGATAACTTCAACCTCGACGAGGTGGCCGATGCTGTCGATCATACCACGAATCGCCGGGGAATTGGCTCGCTCGACTGTATGGCCAAGCCTGCGCAGACCCAACGCCTTGACAGTGCCCTTCTGGGTCTTGTCGTACCCGATAGCACTCCTGACGTAGGTGATGCGCACTGTCTCTGCCTTGGGATCGATATTCTTACTTTGCATTTCGACTCCAGAACGGCGACACGCTTTCAAGCGGTTTGCCGCGACGCCGGGCTTCATCTTCCGGGCTCTTCAACGAGCGCAGACCGACGTTGGTCGCCTTGACAACGTTCAGAATGTTGGCGCTGCCCATCGATTTAGTCAGAATGTCCTTGATGCCCGCCGCCTCGACCACGGCGCGAACGCCGCCGCCGGCAATGACGCCGGTGCCGGGGGAAGCAGGCTTCAGGAGCACCCGTGCGGCGCTGTAGCTGGCTACGACCTGATGCGGGATCGTCGTTCCCTGCATCGGAACCTTCTTCATGTTCCGACGCGCTCGCTCGCTGCCCTTGCGGATCGCCTCGGGCACTTCACGTGCCTTACCAACGCCGACGCCGACGCTGCCATTGTTGTCACCAACGACGACCACGGCGCGGAAAGCGAACCGACGGCCACCCTTGACAACCTTGGCGGTACGGGCCAGATGTACGACGCGCTCGTCCAGTTCTTCGCGCTCTTCTACCTCGCGACCTCGCTGCTGTCGTTTACGCTGTTGTTGCTGTTGCTGCTGTGCTGCCATTGTTCCTCCTGCGGCGTTACCTTGCAGGCGTTGTGTGTTGATTGAAATAAGCTGGCCTGGCGCGCCGGAGCGGCTAGAAGTCCAGCCCACCCTCGCGACTGGCCTCTGCCAGCGCACGCACCCGGCCATGATAGGGATAGCCGCCGCGATCGAACACGACCTGCTTGATTCCCTGGGCCAGCGCCCGCTCGGCGACGAGCGTGCCAACCAACTTGGCCTGCTCGGTCTTGTTTACACTCTCTGCCTTGCCGCGGATTTCGTTGTCCAGCGTCGAAGCAGCTACCAGCGTCAGACCCTGATCGTCGTCGATCACCTGCGCGTAGATGTGGCTCAAGCTGCGAAAGACGTTCAACCGCGGCCGGGCGGACGTGCCATAAACACGACGGCGCACCCGGGCATGGCGTCTATCACGCAATACAGCTCGACTTTCCTTCGCCATAACCTTTTTCTCCTAGTTCTCACAATCAGGCAAGCCTGATCTTTTTTGGTGGAAGGAAAGGCCTTCTCAGCCACCGTGGCCGGCATCTTGCCGCCAGGTAAACCAAGTTGGCCGTGTCCAGGATTATTTACCGGTCTTGCCCTGCTTGCGGCGAACTTGCTCGCCTGCGTAGCGAATGCCCTTGCCGTGATAAGGCTCTGGCGGGCGAACCGAGCGGACCTTGGCGGCCATCAGACCAACCAGTTCCTTGTCATAGCCCTCGATAATAATCCGGGAGCCGCGATCCTGAACCGCGAACGTGATGCCATCAGGCGCAGGCATCTCGACCGGGTTGGAGTATCCCATGAAGAGCGTCAAACCCGCGCCCTTGACCTCGGCACGATACCCAACACCCTGGATCTCCAGCTCACGCCTGAAGCCAGTGCTGACGCCCACCACCATGTTGTTGAGCAGGGACCGGGTCAGGCCATGCTGCATGCGATGAAGACGACCATCAGTGGGCCGGGCTACGCCCAGCGTACCATCTTCAAGGCTGATAGTCATATCCTTGTTGAAGGTCCGCGTGAGCTGGCCCTTGGGTCCCTTGACGACCACCTCGTTGCCCGGCTTGACATCGACGGTAACGTTCTTGGGAACTGAAATGGGCAATCGTCCAATTCGTGACATACTAACACCTCCATGGGTGACGAGAAATGTCTGCTGGCGATCTCACCCGACGCCAATGCGACGGGGAGAAACGGGTCGGTGGAGCCTGCGGCTACCACACGTAGCAGATCACCTCGCCGCCCACACGTAATCGCCTGGCTTGCTGTCCGGTCATAATCCCGCGCGGCGTTGAGAGAATGGAGATACCCATCCCGCTCAGTACCCATGGAATCTCGTCACGGCCAACATAGACGCGGCGACCTGGCTTGCTGACGCGCTTAACCGTCGTAATGATCGGCTGGCGGTCATCGTCGTACTTCAGGGTGACACGCAGATTTGGCTGTGGCTCGTCACGGGTGACCTGGTAGTTCTTCACATAGCCCTCTTCCTTAAGAATTCGGGCAATGGCGACCTTCACCTTTGAGCTAGGCATCAGTACTTGTTTATGGTGGGCGTTGTGCCCGTTGCTGATTCGATTCAGCATATCCGCAATAGGATCGGTCATCATGGCGTTCTGAACTCCATCGACTACTTGATGTGACAGCAGGGGAACCACACGGCGCCTGCCACGTTTCTTTGTTCAAGCATCTCAGCCAGCATGCTGCTTGCAGAACCGGCTGCGTTTCACGACCTCGTTAAGGTTGGCTACCAGCTGGACTTGACGATGCCCGGCAGGCGGCCTTCCAGAGCTTCCTTGCGGAAACAGATGCGGCAGAGCTTAAACCTGCGCATGTAGCCGCGAGGTCGTCCACAGATGGTGCAGCGATTGCGTACCTGCACAGGGTACTTGCGCCGCTGCTCACGATAGGTCATGCATGTCTTAGCCAAGGTTCTTGCCTCTTCGTTTCTTCAAATCCATTTCGTTGGCGGCCAAGCTAGCGCCCTAGCGCTGCTGGCCTGCCCGACGAAACGGGCATACCCAGATGGTGCAACAGCCGGCGACCTTCTTCATCGTTCCTCGGCAGTCGTTACGATGGTGACGGACATCCCGCGTACCTTGTCGATCTTGTCGTAATCGATCTCCGGGAACATGAGCTGCTCACGCAACCCCAAGCTGTAGTTGCCACGACCGTCGAAACTGTCGGGCGACACACCGCTGAAGTCACGAACACGCGGCAGAGCGACGTTGCAGAGACGATCAAGAAAGTCCCACATGCGATCGCCGCGCAGTGTCACCGTGACGCCGATGGTGTTGCCCTCGCGCAGCTTGTAGGTGGCGATAGACTTGCGGGCCTTGGTCGTGACCGGCTTCTGCCCAACGATCTGGGTCAGGTCAGAAACTGCCGCGTCCAACGCCTTGGCATTCTGCAACGCCTCGCCCATGCCGATGTTGAGCACGATCTTCTCAAGACGCGGCACCTGCATCGGGTTGTCGTACTTAAACTCTTCGTGAAGCGCCGAGATTACCTCGGTGCGATAATGATCTTTTAGCCTAGGCATATTCACTCCTGCCAGCCAATGCTTTCTTGAACTTCCTGGTCTGCGGCCTGGCAATCAGGCATCAGTCCATTGTCTGGCGACATTCCTCGTTTTTGCACTGCCGCACCTTGACGCCGTCCTCCAGGATCTGGTGGCCGACACGGGTTGGCTTGCCGCAGTGCGGGACAAATCAGCATCACGTTGCTGACGTGGATCGGCGCTTCGCGCTCGATCCGGCCAGTCTGCGTACGAACGTTGCCCGTCCGACGCTGGTGCTTGATGATCAGGTTGACACCAGCCACGATGACCCGCACGTTGTTGGGATTGGGCTTGCCGCGCATACGACCGCCGTAGCGACCAAGCAAGACACGCTGCACCTCGCCACGCTCACCCCTTGCTTCACCGCTGATGACTATCACGGTATCTCCAGTTCGAATATGCATCAGAGCACCTCCGGAGCCAGCGATACAATCTTCATGTACCCTGCTCACGCAACTCTCGGGCCACCGGGCCGAAGATACGCGTGCCCTTTGGGTTCTTATGGTCATCGATGATCACCGCAGCGTTGTCATCGAAGCGAATGTGGCTGCCGTCGGGCCGACCATATTCCTTGGCTGTACGCACGATGACAGCCTTGACGATGTCACCCTTCTTGACACTGCTGTGTGGGGCGGCCTGCTTGACGGTAGCGACGATCACATCGCCAACACGTCCATAGCGACGGCCAGTGCCACCTCGGACCTGGATGCACAAAATCACTTTTGCGCCGGTGTTGTCGGCTACCTTGAGCCGGCTTTCTCTTTGGATCATATGTCTGAACTCCTGCTCGCGCGCGGGCACGGGCGAACTTAGGCCTCGGTGTGCTCCAGGATTGCCTCGACGGCCCAGCGCTTGCGGGGCTCATGGGGCGAGCCTCGATAATGCGCACAACGTCGCCGATGGCACAGGCGTTGCTCTCGTCGTGGGCCATGAACCTGTTATGGCTGCGAATAACCTTGCCGTACATGGGTGGCGGCTGACACGGGTCACCTCGACCACCACCGATTTGTCCATCTTGTTGCTGGTCACACGGCCGACCAGTTGCTTTCGCTGTTCACGCATCGTTAGTTCTCCTCACTGGCCAGCCAGGCAGCCAGCTCACGCTCACGCAGAATGGTCTTCATGCGGGCGATATCGCGGCGCACCTCGCCCATTCGAGCAGTGTTCTTCATCTGTCCCGTTGTCCGTTGAAACCGCAGATTGAACAGCTCTTCGTAAGCTTCATCCAGTTGCTGACCGATTTCAGCGAGATCGTGTAGTTTCGAATTTCTTCTGGCCGCATGACTTAGCCCTCCATGCTCTCGCGCTTCACGAACTGCGTGCGGATCGGCAGCTTGAAGGCGGCTCGCTGCATTGCCTCGCGAGCGACATCTTCTTCAACGCCGGCGATCTCGAACAGAACACGGCCCGGGACGCACAACGGCAACCCAGTGTTCCACCGAACCCTTGCCGCTACCCATACGGGTCTCGGCAGCCTTGGCCGTCACCGGCTTGTCGGGGAAGACCTTGATCCAGACCTTGCCGCCGCGGCGGACGTAACGCACGATGGCGCGCCGGGCTGCCTCGATCTGACGAGAGGTCATCCAACAAGGCTCCAGCGCCTGAAGACCGTATTCACCGTGAGTAACTGTGCTGCCGCGCCAGCTGTAGCCGCGCATCCGGCCACGAAACTGCTTTCGGTACTTCGCACGCTTTGGAATTAGCATGTCTTTGTTCTCCTGTTCCACGAGCCCGCGTGGCGCTGGCGACTATTGCCACGCGCTTCGACCAAGGCACCCGGAAGTGCGACTGTTTCTTTGTTTAGCTGACGACAGCAGGCTTCTGCGGCAGAATCTCGCCCTTGTAGATCCACACCTTGACGCCGATGCGTCCGAAGGTGGTCAGCGCCTCTGCGGTCGCGTAGTCGATGTCGGCGCGCAACGTGTGCCGCGGCACCTGGCCCTCGCGCTGGGTGTCCATGCGCGCCATTTCCGAACCGGAAAGCCGGCCGGCGCAGGTGATCATGATGCCCTCGGCGCCCTGGCGCATGGCACGGGTGATAGCCTGGTGCATGGCACGCTTGTGGGAAATGCGCCGCTCGAGCTGCTCAGCAATGCTTTCAGCCACGAGATAAGCATCGATCTCCGGCCGCGTGATCTCTGTCACGTCAACCTTGACCCGCTTGCCGGTAACTTCCTGCAACGTGTTGCGCAGTAGGTTCACATTAGCGCCCTTGCGCCCGATGATGATGCCCGGCTTGGCCGTGTGAATCCACACATGAACATAGTTTCGCTGCCGCTCGATCTCAATAGCGGAGATCGAAGCCTTCGGAATGTCCTTGCGGATCATGGCACGAATCTTGCGATCCTCGTCCAGCAGACTGGTGTAGCGACCTCGCTCTGCATACCAGCGGGACTGCCAGTCCTTAATAAACCCGAGGCGGAAGCCGTAAGGATGTACTTTGCGACCCAAGGGTGACCTCCTGTGGTCAGTAATCGGTAAGCAGTGAACAGTAATCAGTGATCGGTGGCCAGAACAGAAACGGATCTGTTTTCGGCAGCCATTTCAGCCTGTTGCTTACCGCGTTCTGCTAAGTGTTAAGAACGTTCACTCAAAACGACGGTGATGTGCGACGACCGCTTCAAGATCGGCTTGAACCGACCGCGAGCGCCAAACCGACGCCACTTGCGAGTGGGGCCGACGTCAGCGTAGATCTCGCTGATCCACATATCCTCGCGCGCCAGGCCCTCGTTTTGCTCTGCATTAGCCAAGGCGGAGTTGATCGTCTTGTAGATCTCTTGCGCCGCAGCCTGGGGCATGAACTTCAGAGTCATCAGAGCATCTTCGGCTCTCATGCCGCGCACCTGGTTGATTACCAGGCGAACCTTCTGGGCCGGTATGCCAACGTGCTTGCGCTGCGCCTGCACCTCGGTGCCAATCATAGTGCTCATAGAATCAGCCTCTATCCTATCCGATTTGCCGGCTAGCGCCGCTTGGCCCGCTTGTCCTTCGCGACGTGTCCGCGGAAGAACCGCGTCGGCGCGAATTCGCCCAGCTTGTGGCCGACCATGTTCTCAGACACGTAGACCGGCACGTGCCGGCGGCCATCATGGACGGCAATCGTGTGCCCGACCATCTGTGGAAAGACGGTGGAGGCGCGCGACCAAGTCTTGATGATGCGCTTTTCGCCGGCGCGATTCATGTTTTCAACTTTTTTCAGCAGCTTAGGGGAGATAAACGGCCCCTTTTTCACCGATCTTGACATGGTTCAACCTCGCATCTTAGCAGGGCGGGAACGCCACGACCTCAGTCACTGCGTCCGGCCAACCCTTGTTTACCGGCCTCGGCGCTTGCCGCGGCGGCGAACGATGTACTTGCTCGTCGTCTTGTTGCGGCGAGTCTTGTAGCCCAACGTCGGCTTGCCCCAGGGCGTCTTCGGCCCAGGCATACCGATGGGCGACCGGCCTTCGCCACCGCCGTGCGGGTGCGAAGAGGGGTCCATGGCCACACCGCGGACCTCGGGACGACGTCCCATCCAGCGCTTGCGCCCGGCCTTGCCCAGCTTGATGTTTGCGTGATCGGTGTTTCCGACCTGACCGATAGTCGCCAGGCAGTTCAGATGCACCTTGCGCATCTCGCCGCTGGGCAGGCGCAGAGTAGCATAGTCGCCTTCCTTGGCCATCAACTGAGCCGACGTGCCAGCGGAGCGAGCCATCTGGCCGCCGCGTCCGGGCTGTAACTCGACGTTGTGGACAATCGTACCCAGCGGAATGCGATGCAGAGGCAGCGCATTGCCAACGCGGATGTCGGCGTCCGGGCCGGACTGTACAGTGTCGCCGACATTCAGTCCCAGAGGAGCCAGGATGTAGCGCTTGGCGCCATCGGCGTAAATCAGCAACGCGATGCGCGCGGTCCGGTTCGGATCATATTCAATCGAAGAAACGCGTGCCGGCACGCCGAACTTGTCGCGCTTGAAGTCGATGATGCGATACAGCCGCTTGTGACCGCCGCCGCGTTGGCGCACGGTGATCCTGCCGCGGTTGTTGCGACCAGCGGTCCGGTTCAGCGGCTCCACCAGGGAGCGCTCCGGCCGCGTCTTCGTGATTTCATCGAAGGTCAGCACGCTCATACCGCGGCGACCGGGCGATGTGGGTTTGTAAACCCGGATACCCATGGTTAACTCCTCACTCGATCAGTGATCAGCGGATCAAACGCCTTCGACCCAGGAAATGCTATCGCCACGCTTCAACGTCACAATTGCCTTTTTCCAGGCCGGCTTCTTGATCACGACCCTGCGGCCGCGACGTGCCGATGCGAGCGGGCATGTTGATGACCCGCACGTTTTCAACTGTGACGTCAAAGCAAGCCTCGACGGCATCCTTGACCATGTGTTTGTTGGATCGCCGATCAACTTCGAACGAATACTGGTTCCAATAGTCAGCTTGAATGCCAGTTTTTTCCGTCATGAGCGGCCGGCGCAATATTTCTCGTACGTGCATCGTAGTCCTTGCCTATCTCGCGCTTACCCGAGAATCCGTTCGATCTCAGCGATCGTGTCGGGCGTCAGCACCAGGGTTTGATGACCCAGCACGTCACGCACGTTCACGTAGCCAGCCAACAAGGTCTTGACATCGGGCAGGTTGCGGGCCGAAAGTTCAACATTGTCATTGCGATCAGCCAGCAACACCAACACGCTGTCCTGCAGATCAAGCTTGCCCAGAAAATCGACGAAGTCTCTGGTCTTCGGCTGCGCCAGGCTGAGATCCTTGACGACCACCAACTGGTTGTTGGTTGTCTTCAGGGAGAGCGCCGAACGCATGGCAATGCGGCGCATTTTGCGCGGCATCTTCTTTTCATAGGATCGGGGGGTCGGTCCAAAGACCACGCCGCCGCCGCGCCACTGGGGCGACCGGATACTGCCCTGCCGGGCCCGGCCTGTGCCTTTTTGTCGCCACGGCTTGCGGCCACCGCCGCGTACTTCGCTGCGGCCCTTGACCTTGTGCGTGCCGCGGCGCGCGTTGGCAAGCTGGCGAACGAGTGCCTGGTGCATAACCGGCTTGTTCACCGGGGCTGCAAAGATCTCATCGCTCAGTTCAATCTCATCGACGCGCTCACCGGCCATGTTAAGTACTGGTACTAACATCTTGCTTACCCCTGCTTTCTCGCCTCGCGCACAAACACGAGACCGCCCTTGGAACCAGGAATAGCGCCACGCACAACCAGCATGTTGCGCTCAGCATCGACACGCACCACAGTCAGGCTTTGCACGGTCACGCGCCGGTTGCCCATGTGTCCAGGCCCACGCTGCCCCTTCATGGTGCGCCCGGGCGTCGTACCAGAGCCGGCGGAACCGGGGGCGCGCGACGCGATCAGAATGCGCCGTGGGTCTTCGGCTGGCGATTGAAGTTATGGCGCTTGATGCCGCCCTGAAAGCCCCGTCCCTTGGACGTTCCGATGACATCGACCAACTCGCCAACTGCAAAGATCTCGGCGTCAAGTTTTTGGCCGACCGTAAAACCTGCCAGATCCTCTTCGCTGACCCGCAGTTCGCTGAGATGTCGCAATGCAGGAATCTGATTCTGTTTCAGATGCTGCAGCTCGCCCTTGCTCATTCGCTTATGGGATGGTTTCGTCAAAGCCAATCTGAATGGCCGTGTAGCCGTCGGTTTTCAAGTCTTTCTTTTGTGTGACGTAACACGGCCCGACTTCAATGACAGTCACTGGTATGGCCAGGCCCTCTTCAAACACCTGTGTCATACCGACCTTGCGGCCCAGTATACCCTTCATGGTTGCCCATCCTTTAGGGGACTGAAGACTCTGGGCAAGTCCCATCATCCCGGGAAAGCTTTACTTGATTAGAGCTTGATTTCGATGTCGACGCCCGCAGGCAGGTGCAACCGCATCAAGCTGTCGATGGTCTTCGCGCTAGGCTCCAGAATGTCGATCAAGCGCTTATGAGTGCGCATTTCGAACTGCTCGCGCGAGTCCTTGTCGATGAACGTACTGCGCATGACCGTGAACTTCTCGATCCGTGTCGGCAGCGGCACCGGACCGACCACCGTTGCGCCGGTGCGCTCCGCTGCGTCCACGATTTGTCGCACCGAGTTATCGAGAACCCGATGATCGTATGCCTTAAGCTTGATGCGAAGCGGCTTTTTTGCCATGGTAGTTCCTGTGTTTTCGCTCAAAGGAGAGAGGGTCGTGCCCTCTCTCCTTATGGGTTGCGTTTTAGCTGACAGGTCTCTGCGAGACGCGTGCCTATTCGAGGATGGCAGTGATGACGCCAGCGCCGACGGTGCGACCGCCCTCGCGGATCGCGAAGCGGGATCCAGCGTCCAGCGCCACGGGGGCGATCAACTGCACCTCCAGGTTCACGTGTCGCCAGGCATCACCATCTCCACGCCCTCGGGCAGGATCACCGATCCCGTCACGTCCATGGTCCGAATGTAGAACTGCGGCCGGTAGCCTGCAAAGAACGGCGTGTGTCGTCCGCCCTCCTCGTGCTTCAGCACATACACCTCACCCCGAAACTTGGTGTGCGGCTTGATGCTGCCCGGCTTGGCCAACACCTGGCCTCGCTCCACATCTTCCCGGTTGACGCCGCGCAGCAGACAACCCACGTTGTCGCCCGCCTCGCCCTTGTCCAGCATCTTGCGGAACATCTCGACGCCCGTCACCACCGCTTGACGGTCGGCCTAATGCCCACAATCTCGATTTCCTCGCCTGTCTTCACCGTGCCGCGCTCGATCCGTCCCGTCACCACCGTGCCGCGTCCCTTGATCGAGAACACGTCCTCCACCGGCATCAGGAACGGCTTGTCCAACTCGCGCTCGGGCGTCGGGATGTACTCGTCCACCACCCGCATCAGTTCCCAGATGCAGGCGTACTCCGGCGCCGTCGGATCCGTGCTGGTCGACACCAATGCCTGCAAGGCGCTGCCGCGCACGATCGGAATGTCGTCGCCAGGGAACCCGTAGCTGTCCAGCAACTCGCGCAGCTCCAACTCCACCAGTTCCAGCAACTCCTCGTCCTCCATCATGTCGACCTTGTTCAGGAACACCACCATCGCCGGCACTTCCACCTGGCGCGCCAGCAACACGTGCTCGCGCGTCTGCGGCATCGGACCATCCGGCGCTGCCACCACCAGGATCGCGCCGTCCATCTGCGCCGCTCCCGTGATCATGTTCTTGATGTAGTCGGCATGACCGGGGCAGTCCACGTGCGCATAGTGACGATTCTCAGTCTCGTACTCCACGTGCGCAATCGCAATCGTGATGCCGCGCGCCTTTTCCTCCGGCGCATTGTCGATGCTGTCGAACGCCCGGAAGCTCGCGCCACCCTTCAACGACAGCGTCCTTCGTGATCGCCGCCGTCAAGGTCGTCTTCCCGTGGTCAATGTGACCAATTGTGCCTACGTTTACGTGCGGCTTGTTCCGCTCAAATGTCTTCTTGGCCATGCTTGCTCCTCGTTTTTTCTCTGAATTTCCAAGACAATGAGTAACCCGAAGCAGCCACATTTGGTGGTACTTCGGGTTACTCCCGAGTACTAAGTCTGCGCAGGCGCCTCGCTCGCATGGTGAACCATGGGGGGCACCAATGCCTGCCGGGTATTGGCTTTACAGTCCGGCGGCAACCAAAAGAGTATAGCACACGCCCTTCAATGTGCCAAATTTCTCACCCGCGAATCGCGGATTTGCGCCGTCTCAGTCAGTGCCCAGAATGCGCTTGGCAATCTCATTGCTGACTTCTTCATAATGGTCGAATTCCATGTTGAACGTGCCGCGGCCCTGGGTCGATGAACGAAGCCCGGTGGCATAGCCAAACATCTCGGCCAGAGGAATGTGGGTCATGATCGCCTGCATACCTTGCGAGTGCGGCTCCATGCCGTCGATCTTGCCACGGCGCGATGCCACGTCGCCGATAACGTCGCCGGCGTAGTTGTCCGGCACCACGATATCGACCTTCATCACCGGCTCCAGCAACGTGCTGCCCGCCCGCTGTACACCTTCGCGCACCGCCATAGAACCGGCGATCTTGAAGGCTAGCTCGGATGAGTCAACATCGTGATACTTTCCGTCTACCAGGGTGGCCTTGATGTCCACCAGCGGATAGCCAGTCGCGCCGCCGGCTTCCATCGCCTCGCGGATGCCCTGCTCCACAGCCGCGAAATACTCGCGCGGGATCGCGCCGCCGATGATCTTGTTCTCGAAGACCACGCCCTCGCCCCGGCTCAGTGGTTCCAGAATGATGTTCACGACACCAAACTGGCCACGGCCACCCGACTGGCGCACAAAACGACCTTCGTGCTCGATGCGCCGCGAGATGGTCTCGCGGAAGGAGACCTGCGGGCGGCCCACGTTGGCACGGACGCCGTACTCGCGCAACATGCGATCGATCAGCACCTCGAGGTGCAACTCACCCATGCCTTGGATCAGCGTCTGACCGGTTTCAGCGTCGAAACGCACCCGGAAGGTCGGATCTTCTTCAGCCAGCCGCTGCAAGGCGTTGCTCAGCTTGTCCTGGTCAGCCTTGGTGCGCGGCTCGATGGCGATCGAGATGACCGGCTCCGGGAACGCAATGTTCTCCAGAATGATCGTTGATTTCAGATCACAGACCGTGTCGCCGGTAAATGTCTGCTTCAGGCCCAGCACGGCAGCGATGTCGCCGGCAGAGACTTCAGACATCTCCTCGCGCTGGTTGGCGCGCATACGAACCAACTGGCCGATGCGCTCCTTCTTTTCTTTATTGGCGTTTTGATACACCGAGCCGTTGCGCAGCGTGCCAGAATAGATGCGCAGATAGGCCAGACGCCCCATGTAGGGATCGCCGACGATCTTGAAACAGAGCGCGGCCAACGGACCATCAGGGTCAGGCGGCAGTTGCTCCATCTCATCCGTGTATGGGTTGAACCCCTCCATCGGCGGAATGTCGAGCGGCGACGGCAGAAACGCGACGACCGCATCCAGCAGCGGCTGGATACCCTTGTTGCGCAGAGCTGTACCGCAGAGCACCGGCACCAGATCCAGGCTAATGGTCGCCTTGCGCAGTGCCGCCACCAGTTCTTCGGTGGAAATCTCCTCACCGTGGACGTACTTCTCCATCAAGTCGTCATCCACCTCTGCCAGAGCTGCCAGCAAATGGTCACGGTGTTCAGCCACTTCTTCAGCCATCTCCGCCGGCACCGGCCTCATCTCTGGCTGCGCACCTAACTGATCGGTGAAATACCACGCCTGCTGCTCGATCAGATCCACCACGCCCTCGAAGGTGTCTTCAACGCCGATGGGCAACTGGATCGGGATCGGCTTGCCGTTCAGTCGGTCACGGATCATCTGGATGGTGCGCCAGAAGTTCGCGCCCATGCGATCCATCTTGTTCACAAAACAGATTCGTGGCACGCGATAGCGATCCGCCTGACGCCAGACCGTCTCCGACTGGGGTTCAACGCCAGCGACCGCGTCAAAGACGACGACGCCGCCGTCCAGCACGCGCAGGCTGCGCTGCACCTCTGCCGTGAAGTCAATGTGACCGGGAGTGTCGATGATGTTGACCTTGTAGTCGCGCCAACTGGCCGAGATCGCGGCGGCGGTGATGGTGATGCCGCGCTCGCGCTCCTGCTCCATCCAGTCCATGACCGTCGTACCTTCGTCCACATTTCCGAGGCGATAGGTACGCCCGGTGTAGAAAAGGATTCGTTCGGTGGTCGTTGTCTTGCCCGCGTCAATGTGGGCGATGATGCCGATGTTGCGAATACGCTGCAACGCGCTGTTGTCTGCCATTACTTCTCGTGCCTAAGTCCTGAACAACCAACGACGGGCGGCTGAACTACTTTCCAGCCGCCCGTCGCAAAGGTTAGCGACAGGCTGAAACGCCTGAAAGGATCGATTAAATGCGGCTGAACCTACCGGCCACCCCAGCGATAGTGAGCAAAGGCGCGGTTGGCTTCAGCCATCTTGTGCGTGTCTTCTTTTCTCTTGATGGTTGTGCCGGTGTTGTTCGACGCGTCGAGCAACTCAGCAGCCAGCTTCTGCGCCATCGACTTGCCGCTGCGCTTGCGGGCATTGGCAATCAGCCACCGGTGCGCCAGAGCCTGACGGCGGCTCGCGGGCACTTCCATAGGTACCTGATAGGTCGCTCCGCCAACGCGTCGCGGCTTCACTTCGACCGCAGGCGATGCGTTATTGATCGCTTGCTCGAAGACCTCGATCGCCGGCTTGCCGGTGCGCTTCTCCAGAATTGCCAGCGAATCGTAGACGATGGCCTGGGCAGTGCTCTTCTTGCCACTGAGCATGATGCGGTTGATGAACTTCGCCAGCGCTACGTTGTTATACTTGGGATCGGGCGCGATGGTCCGAATCGGAGCACGGTTTCGTCGCATGATGTGCTACTCCTTCAGCCTATTTGCGGCGGGCCGGCGCTGCTGCACCCGGCTTCGGGCGCTTGGCGCCATACTTGGAACGACCACGACGACGCTTGTCGACGCCGGTGCTGTCCAGAGCGCCACGCACGATGTGGTAGCGAACGCCGGGCAGGTCCTTCACACGACCACCGCGCACCAGGACCACGGAGTGCTCCTGCAAGCGATGGCCCTCACCGGGGATGTAGGCTGTCACCTCGACGCCGTTGCTCAGACGCACACGAGCGATCTTGCGCATGGCCGAATTCGGCTTCTTGGGCGTCGTAGTGCGAACCTGGGTACAGACACCGCGCTTTTGCGGAGAACCCTTGGGCATCCTGCGCGTGCGTGGATCTCAATGAATTATGCGTGAATCGCAGGGCCGGCGCCTTTTCCTTGTTTGGTCTTGGCTTGCGACCGTGTCGAACAAGTTGATTGATGGTAGGCAAAGTATTCTTCCTTATCGTTTCAGTCGTTTTGCGAACCTGGCTGGCTTGCCGCTTGTGGCGGCATGCCTTGCCCGTCCATCAGAACTGGAGCCGATTTGATAAAACCGCAAACGTAGGCCGAGCCGCTAGGATAGGCCCGGCCTACTTCCCGGCATTCTAACACAGGTGTTACAGCGGGTCAAATCAGGCCGGCGAACTAATCGTCATATTCGTCGTCGCTGAAGTCACCGAAGTCCGGCATCTGCCCCAGCAGACCGAAGGCCTCGGCAAACTGCCGGTCCTGGTCGGTCAACACATCGTCGTCACTTACGTCGTCGTCAAAGTCAGCGTCCACCGGCTCGCTTGGCTCGAGGTACATCGGACGCGAGCGATGCGATGCAAACCCGGTGCCGACCGGGATCAGTTTGCCGATAATGACGTTCTCTTTCAGGCCGCGCAGTGGATCCGTCTTGCCCTTGACAGCCGCCTCGGTCAACACACGTGTCGTCTCCTGGAAGGACGCGGCCGCCAGGAAACTGTCGGTGTTGAGCGACGCCTTGGTGACCCCGAGCAGCACCGTGTCGGCGCGGGCGGGTTGCATCCCCGCTTCCAGCAGACCGCTGTTGACATCCTCAAGTTCGAAACGGTCGACCAACTCGCCAGGCAGGAAACCGGAGTCACCCGCCGTGCGAATCTGGGCCTTGCGAATCATCTGACGGATAACCACCTCGATATGCTTGTCGTGGATGCCGACGCCCTGCGAACGATAGACCCGCTGCACCTCTTGCAACAGATACATCTGGCAGGCCTCGATGCCCTGGATGCGCAGCACCTCGCGTGGGTTCTTGGAACCGTCGGTCAACTGCTCGCCGGCCTGCACGCGATCGCCGCGCTCCGGCACGCACCCGGGCGGACGGCGGGATGGGTTGCGACCATTCGTCGGTCTCCTCGCGGCGCACGATCACCAGATGCGAGCCATCTTCCAGCTTGTCCACGTAGGCAGAGCCATCGGTCACGGCGGGGATCTCACGGCCGTCTTCAAAACGAGCCAGCACGGTGCCTTCCTGGACACGGTCGCGGTCCTTGACCACCATTTCCGCCCCGGACGGAACCATGTGCTGCCGCTTGATCAGTCGGCTGTTGGTGACCTTGATCATCCGCTGCTCGCCTTCCCAATAGACATCCAGCAGGCCATCGATCTCGCTGATGACCGCCTCGCCCTTGGGATTGCGCGCCTCGAACAACTCCTCGACACGCGGCAGACCCTGAGTGATGTCTTCGCCGCCCGCCACACCGCCGGTGTGGAAGGTGCGCAGGGTTAGCTGCGTACCGGGTTCACCGATAGATTGAGCAGCGATGATGCCCACTGCCTCGCCCAGGCCCACCAGTTCGCCTCGCCCCAGGTCACGGCCATAGCAGGCCTTGCACAGACCGATTTTGGTCTCACACGTCAGCGGCGACCGGACAAAAACGCGCTTCACGTTTGCCTGCGCAATCGCATCGCACTCGCCTTCGTCCATCATCTGGTTGCGCTCAACAATGACTTCCCCGGTTTGAGGATCGGTGACCGCGCCAGCAGCAACCCGGCCAATGATCCGTTCGCCGAGCTTCTCACCATGTCGCGGCTGCCCTCTTCATCGATCCAGACGCCGGCGTTCGTGCCGCAGTCATCCTCAGAGATGATGACATCCTGCGCCACGTCCACCAGCCGGCGGGTCAGATAGCCAGCGTCGGCAGTTCGCAGCGCCGTGTCGGCCAGACCCTTGCGCGCACCGTGCGTGCTGAGGAAGTACTCCAGCGCGGTCAGTCCTTCGCGGAAGTTCGAGCGAATGGGCAGGGCAATGATGCGTCCCGACGGGTCCGCCATCAGGCCGCGCATGCCGGCCAACTGGCGGATCGGAGTCACGCCACCCTTGGTCGCACCGCTGGTGGCCATAGCGCCGATGCCTTCCAGAGGGTCAAGCTGCTTCTGCACCGCCTGAGTGATATCGTCTGTGGCACGGGTCCAAAGCTCGACCACCCGGTTATACTGCTCCTCCTCGGTGATCAGACCGCGGCGATACTGGCGTTCAGCCTGATCGACCTGCGCGGTTGTTTCATCGAGGATCTTCGTCTTGATTTCGGGAACCTCAATATCGCTGACGGCAATGGTGAATCCGCTCTGCGTTGCGTAACGGAAACCCATCTCCTTGATTACATCAACTGTGACCGGCCGTCGCTTCGGACCCGATCAGCTCATAGCACTCACCTACGAGAACGTTGACGGACTTCTTGTCCATCACCTCGTTGACGAAATGCAGGTTCGGCGGCAATCCGAGGTTGAAGATCACCCGGCCCGCGCGTGGTCTCAATCAGTCGGTTTTCCGGCCATCGCGCCGCAGTGTAGCCGTGCAGTCGCATCTGCAGCTTCAGTTCTTCCAGACCTTTGGCGCCGAAGTCGGCCACATCATCGATGAACTTGCGATCGCTCATCTGCACCAGCCGGTCGAGAACCTGCCCGATGGAGGTGATTCCCGCAGCCGTCAGCGCATTGAAGACCCGATCACTTAGCTCGATCGTATCCAGCGCCACGGCATCCAGCGGCGTGGTGAAGCGCGTCTTGATGCGGGCGCGAATATCCACGTAACCCAACTGGTACGCCATGAGAACTTCATCGAAGTTCGAGAAGATCTTGCCCTCGCCCTTGGCGCCATCCAGCAACGTAGTCATGTAGTAGACGCCCAGCACCATGTCCTTGGAAGGACCGACGATCGGCTCGCCACTGGCCGGCTTGAGCAGGTTGCGAGTCGACAGCATCAACTCGCGCGCTTCTTGCACCGCCATATCGCTCAGCGGCACGTGCACCGCCATCTGGTCGCCGTCGAAGTCCGCGTTGAAGGCCGCACACGACAGCGGATGAAGCTGGATCGCGTTGCCCTCGATCAGCACCACCTCGAACGCCTGGATACCCAGACGGTGCAGAGTCGGCGCGCGGTTCAGCAGCACCGGCCGCTCCTTGATGATGTCGTCCAGCACGTCCCATACTGCGGGATCGATCGCGGTCCACCATGCGCTTGGCGCTCTTGATGTTGTGCGCGTGGTTGTGCTCCACCAGGCGGCGCATGACGAAGGGCTTGAACAGCTCCAGCGCCATCTTCTTGGGCAAGCCACACTGGTGCAGCTTGAGCTGCGGACCGATGACGATGACCGAACGGCCCGAATAGTCGACGCGCTTGCCCAGCAGGTTGCGGCGGAAACGGCCCTGCTTGCCCTTCAGCATGTCGGACAGCGACTTGAGCTTGCGCTTGCCGCTGCGGCTGACAGCGCGGCCGCGGCGGCCGTTGTCGATCAGGCTAGTCGACCGCTTCCTGCAACATGCGCTTTTCGTTGCGCACGATCACGTCGGGCGCGCCCAGTTCCAGCAGGCGGCGCAGGCGGTTGTTGCGGTTGATAACGCGGCGATAGAGGTCATTCAGATCGCTGGTCGCGAAGCGGCCGCCGTCCAACTGCACCATGGGGCGCAGGTCGGGCGGGATCACCGGCAGCACGCGTCAGGATCATCCACTCAGGGCGGTTGCCCGACTTGCGGAACGACTCCACGACCCGCAACTGCTTGGCAGCCTTCTTGCGGCGCTGCTTAGAGCGGCTTGTCCTGATCTCCTGGCGCAGTTCTAGAGCCAGTTTTTCCAGGTCCATGTTGCGCGACGATCTTGCGGATCGCGTCGGCGCCCATGTCCGCTTCGAAGACATTGCCCCAGCGCTCCGCAAGCTCGCGATAGCGCGACTTCGTCAACAGCTGCCTGGTGCGTAGCGACTTCAGCTCCTGAAGGTCATCCTCCATCTGCATCCGCAGGCGTCAGCTTGCGTTTCACGCTGCTCGTGAACGCCCAGCAGTTCCTGTTCGGCGACGTGGCGCTCGTGGTCGCGCTTGACCGCCAGCGAGTTCCGCAACAGGGTGCGCTCCTCCTCAACCTGGGCATCGATCTCGCTAAGCTGCTCCTGTGCGGCTGCGTTGAGTTGCTCCAGGTGCGAGCGCTGAATGGTCACGCCCTTTTTCAGCAACGGCGTCAGACTGCCACGGAAGGACCAGATCCTCATCCAGCCCCTTGCCCAGACGGTTCTCCAGCCGTGTGGTCTGGCTGCGCAGTTCGTTGATGACGGCATTGGAGCGCTGCTCCAGCTGAGCTGACAAGGCGCCGTTGCGCTCCTCGAACTCGCGATCGATCTCGCGGATCGCGCTGTCGCGCCGCTCTTCGATAGTCAGAATCTTGGTCATCGAAGTCGCCATCCAGCTTGGCCAGCCGCGTGGCCAGATCGCGCTCGTGGCGCGCAAGCGTCCGGCTGCGAGCATCCTCGTCGACCACCGTGATGATGTATTGGGCAAAGTAGAGCACGCGCTCCAGATTGCGCGGCGAAATGTCCAGCAACAGGCCCAGCCGGCTGGGCACGCCCTTGACATACCAGATATGGCTGACCGGGCTGGCCAGCTCGATGTGCCCCATGCGCTCGCGGCGGACGCGGCTGGGAGCCACTTCGACGCCGCACTTGTCGCACACGATGCCCTTGTAGCGCACCCGTTTGTACTTGCCGCAATAGCATTCCCAATCCTTGGTAGGACCGAAAATCCGCTCGCAGAACAGCCCATCCCGCTCTGGCCGCAGCGTGCGGTAGTTGATCGTTTCGGGCTTCAATACCTCGCCGTGGCTCCACTCCCTGATATGCTCAGGGGAAGCCAGGGAAATACGGATGGCATCAAAATCGTTGACTTCCACAGTTCACCTCTTGTTCAGTGAACAGTGACCAGTGTTCGGTGACCAGTAAACAGTAACCAGTGATCAGTATTCAGTGATCGGAGTAGGCTCGCTGGCCCGCTGCGTCTACTGAGTACTGCTAACTGTTTACCGTTTACTGATTACCGTCTACTGATTACTGATTATCTGCCGGCCAGCGGGCCGGGTACGCTCAGGCTGAAACCAAGTTTCGGCAGCTGCTCGTCGCCGTCGTCCTTGCCAAAGTGGATGACCTCATCCTTCTCGTTGATGACTTCCACCGACAGCCCCAGGGATTGCAGCTCCTTCACCAGGACCCGGAAGGATTCCGGCACGCCCGGAGACGAAATCGGCTCACCCTTGACGATGGCTTCGTACGTCTTCACGCGGCCGGTGACATCGTCGGACTTGACCGTCAACATCTCCTGCAGGGTGTAGGCTGCGCCGTAGGCCTCCAGCGCCCAGACTTCCATCTCGCCGAACCGCTGGCCGCCGAATTGGGCCTTGCCGCCCAGCGGTTGCTGCGTCACCAGGGAGTATGGTCCGGTGGAGCGAGCGTGCACCTTGTCTTCGACCAGGTGAGCGAGCTTCAGCATGTTGATCACACCCACGGTCACTGGCCGGTCATACGGCGTACCGGTCAAGCCGTCGAACAGGACCATTTTGCCGGTCGTCGGCAGGGCCAGGTTGTTAGCCAACGCCGCCTCAACGGCTCTGCGATCAATCTCTTCGTCGGGCAGTGCCGAGATCTCATCCATCGCGGCATAGACCGCTTGGCGTTCCTCGTCGCTGTCGGTAATCTCGCGATAGCGTCGTGCGTCCGGAGGGCGTGATGCCTTCCTCGGGTTCTTCCGTATCCTCCACGAATGCGGCCAGACGCATCTCGTCACGCTTCACCTGCTTGAGCCACTCGCGCAGGCAGACCAGACGAGCACGTTCGTTCAGCTTCTTGCGCTGGTCAACGTCCAACTGTTCGTAGTTGTCGACGCGGATCTCGTCAGGATTGTACCCCTGCGGTTCCTCGCGCAGCCATTCCCGCAGAATAGCGTTGCGGGCATAGGACTCGTCGTAATAGACCTGCTCGGAGTCGTAGCCACGTTCGCCCAGCCATTCGGCCAGGTAGAGGGAGCGCACTTCGTCGTCG
Source organism: uncultured Chloroflexia bacterium (assembly GCA_963707275.1). GTDB lineage: Bacteria > Chloroflexota > Anaerolineae > JAAEKA01 > JAAEKA01 > JACKBK01. The sequence goes on along the minus strand of CAVPPH010000004.1, from coordinate 309,257 downwards.
TTGCTGATCTCCTCTTCGCTCATCCCCTGCGCCTCGGCCCATGCCCAGGATCGCTTGGTTGCCTTTTCCCAGGCACGGCTCACCAGCCAGGCACGCGCCAACTCAGCTTCGATCTCATCCTCGCGCGCACCGTCGAATACCGGGGTCTCGGCATAGTAGCCCAGTTGCTTGGCAGCCCAGCCCAGATGCGTCTCCAGCACCTGGCCGATGTTCATGCGGCCCGGCACACCCAGCGGGTTGAGTATCATGTCTACCGAAGTGCCGTCTTCCAGGAACGGCATGTCTTCCTCGGGCACGACCTTGGAGATGACGCCCTTGTTGCCGTGACGACCAGCCATCTTGTCGCCTTCGGTGATCTTGCGCCGCTGCGCCACCATGACCCGCACCATCTTGTCCACGCCGGAAGGCAAGTCGCGGTGATCGTCGCGGTTGAATACCTTGATGTCCACCACCTTGCCCTTTTCACCATGCGGCAGCCGCAGGCTGGAGTCGCGCACCTCGCGCGCCTTCTCGCCAAAGATGGCCCGCAGCAGTTTCTCCTCAGGGGTCAGATCGGTCTCACCCTTGGGCGTGATCTTGCCGACCAGGATGTCGCCAGGGCCAACTTCTGCGCCGATGCGAATGATGCCCTCTTCGTCGAGATCCTTGAGTGCATCCTCACCAACGTTGGGAATATCGCGGGTGATCTCTTCCGCTCCCAGCTTGGTGTCGCGCGCTTCGGTCTCATGTTTCTCGATGTGGATCGAGCTGAAGCGGTCGTTCTGAACCATCTTCTCGGAGATCAGGATGGCGTCTTCGTAGTTGCCGCCCTCCCAACTCAGGAAGGCCACCAGAACGTTCTGTCCCAGTGCCAGCTCGCCCCGGTCGGTGGAACTGGAGTCGGCCAGCACGTCGCCAACACCCACGATGTCACCCTTGATGACGGCCGGGCGCTGGTCGATACAGGTAGACTGATTGGAGCGGTTGAACTTGCGCAGCGGATAGGCGCGCCGCGTTCCGTCAGGCTCCAGCACCACAATCTGCTGGCTGGTGGCGCTGATGACCTCGCCGGCGTTCTTGGCCATGATGACCTGACCGCTGTCCTGCGCTGCCCGTGCCTCCATGCCGGTGCCGATGATGGGCGCTTCCGGCCTGAGCAACGGCACAGCCTGGCGCTGCATGTTGGAGCCCATCAGGGCGCGGTTGGCGTCGTCGTGCTCAAGGAAAGGGATCAATGCAGCAGAAACGCTAACGATCTGCTGCGGCGACACGTCCATGTAGTCAATGTGTTCTGGCATCTCGAACAGGAATGTCTGGCTCCGGCGTGCCGACACCCGCTTGTCAAGGAACTGGCCACCGCGATCCAGCCCAGCGCTGGCCTGGGCGATGGAATGGCGGTCCTCTTCGTCGGCTGTCAGGTAGACGATCTCATTGGTCGAACGCGGTCGCACGCGGAACTTGCGCGGCGCGCCCTCCGGCAGAGCAGAGTCGGCCAGATCTATTGTATCCTGGTCCATCACAACGCCGGCTTCCACCAGCGTCTCACGCACGGTGGGATCGACGATGGGTTCCACCAACGTGGCGCCCAGCATCTCGGGGGAAGTCAGCTCGATCTCGTGAATGACCTTACGATAAGGCGTCTCAATGAAGCCGAATTCGTTGACGCGGCCATAGGTGGCCAAGGATCCGATCAGGCCGATGTTCGGACCTTCCGGCGTCTCGATGGGGCAAATGCGTCCGTAATGGCTGTGGTGAACGTCGCGCACATCGAAGCCGGCACGCTCGCGCCGCAGACCACCCGGTCCCAGCGCGCTGAGGCGACGCTTGTGGGTCAGCTCGGCCAGCGGGTTGGTTTGGTCCATGAACTGGCTAAGCTGGCTGCCGCCGAAGAACTCGCGCGTCGCAGCTACCACGGGCCGAATGTTGATCAGCGAAAGCGGCGTGATCTGCTCGGGGTCGCGGATCGACATACGTTCGCGCACGACACGCTCCATGCGCAGCAGGCCGATACGCAGCTGGTTCTGGATAAGTTCGCCAACGGTCTTGATCCGCCGGTTTCCCAGGTGATCGATATCATCAGCCAACTCGATGCCGTTGTTGATCTTGATGATGTACTCGATCACCCGCACCAGGTCGAGCTTGGTGACGGTGCGCTGCGACAGCGGCACTTCGCCCGTCAGGTCCAGGCGGCGGTTGAGCTTGTAGCGCCCAACCTTGCCGAGATCATAGCGGCGCGGCTCGAAGAGCAGGTTCTGCATGAATTTCTCGGCGTTATCCAGCGTGGGCGGATCGCCGGGGCGCAGCTTCTTATAGAACTCCAGGAGAGCTTCCTCCTGCGAGCGCTGATTGAGCGGCTCCTTGTCGATGGTGGCAGCGATGTAGGGGTGGTCGGGCATCGTATCGACATGCTCGAACAGCTTGAAGATCTCATCGTCGTGTCGCGTAGCCGATGGCGCGCAACAGCACCGTCGCCGGCAGCTTGCGCTTGCGATCGACCTTCACTGAAAGGATGTCGCGGCGAGCGGTTTCGAACTCCAGCCACGCGCCGCGGCTGGGGATCAGCTTGGCCATGCACATCTCGCGACCGGTGGTGCGGTCCTCGTCAACGGTGAAATAGACGCCGGGCGAGCGAATGAGCTGGCTGACGACGACGCGCTCGGCGCCGTTGATAATGAACGTTCCCGCCTCGGTCATCAGCGGGAAGTCACCCATGTAAACGTCCGAACTCGCTGATTTCGCCCGTGTCGTGGTTGCGCAATTGAACTCGCACAGTCAACGGCACGGCAAAGGTCATGTCCCGCTCGCGACACTCCTGCTCGGAGTATTTCGGTTCGCCGAACCAAAAATCACTGAAGTGCAGTTCCAGGTTGCGATTGAAGCTGATGATCGGCGAAATCTCGTTCAGCAGCTCGCGGAGGCCCTCCTCCTGAAACCATTTGAACGAGTTCGAGCTGGATCTCAGTCAAACGAGGCAACTGAAGACCATTGGGGATACGAGCGTAGCTCTTGCGCTTGATCTGGTAGTTCGAAGTCAAAGTCTTACCTCCGAAAATGGGGACGCCATGTGCGCTCTGACGCCTCGGGTTAACCTACGAGCTTCCGGCAAGCTCGCCAATTCGATCTGCTCTCAAGACACAGAGTGCCTTGGCCACATGGACGGGATTTTTCCAAAGCGCCACCGTGGCCAAGGCCTCCAGAACAAACTTGCCTGTAAACGCGAAAATATCCCAACCAATACAGAAACGAACCCTGCAACCAACCATTGGATGAGGGAATCAACCTGGCTTAGCGGGACTCACGCGATTGTGTTAGTCGTACTGTTTTTAGGGGATGCGTTATTTGCAATACCCGCACCGCGAATGGAGATGATAGCACGAACGGTGGGGGTTGTCAAGTATCAATTTTGCGACGCGCTGCGAACCGCCCCGTTGATCTCGTCGAGCGCGGTTGTCAGCTCCGCCTCAGTGGTGAAGAATGCGATGGAAAACCGGACTGCATTGAACTCTCGGATGATGTTGGTAACCATACGCTGCCGCTCCCAGAGCCGCAGTTGCAGATCCTCGCAGGCCCAACCCGCGACCTGCACAGTGACCAGGCCGGTGCCGGTCGCGCCCTCAATGGGACTCAGCACTGTGACGCCGGACATGGCCAGCAGCGCCGCGACGAAACCGGATCGCAAAGCCTGCACACGCGCTTCGACAGCATCAAATCCTACGCGTTCAACGAAATCAATGGACTTGCCAAACGCGAGATAGAGCGGCCACGGGCGCGTGCTCTGCTCGAAACGAGCCGCTGTGGACTGAAGCTGGTAGCTGCGGTCTGCGCGGTTATACGGCTGCTGCACATCCCAACCCAGCCAGAGCGGCCGCAGCGTTTCCACCAGATCGCGGCGGATGGCTGTCATGCCAACACCCTGCGGACCCAACAGCCACTTGTGCCCGCAAGCAGCGTAGAAGTCACAGTCCAGCGCGCGGAAGTTGACGCTGAACTGGCCCTCGGCGTGTGCACCGTCGACCAGGGTCAGCACGCCAGCTTGCCGCGCGGCCGCGCACAGTCGTTCGACCGGCAGGCGAAATCCGGTCAGGCATGACACGTGGCTGATCTGCGCCAGCCGCGTTCGCGGCGTCAGCAACGCCTCGAAACGGCGCACGACTTCGTCCGGGTCCAGCGTCAGCTCCAGCCAGCGCAGTACAACGCCCGCCCGCTCCGCCAACGCCAGCCACGGCACCGTGCCAGCAGGATGCTCCTGGTCGGTCAGGATCACCTCGTCCCCCGCCTGCCAGTCGATGCCGTGCAGCACGAGGTTGATGCCATCGGTGACGTTGCGTGTCAGCACTATCTCGCCCGGGTCCGCGCCCAGCAGCGCCGCGATTTGCCCGCGTACCGCTTCGAAGCCCTCAAGTTCCATCTCGAAGAACACCGTCGGCGTAAACGTGCCGAGCCGCTCCACCTCGCCGTAGGCCCGACGGATCTCGTCGGCGACGACTGTTGGGAGCGGCCCGAACGTTCCTGTGTTCAGATAGATGCCGTTGGTCAGTGCGGGAATGCCCGCCCGGATTGCAGCGACGTCCATCATTGCGTCAAAACGTCGTCGATTTCGTGCGCTGTCAGCTCGCGTTCGGGAGCCAGCGGCACGATGATTGCCAGCGCCAGGTACACCAGAATAGCGGTGCCGAATGACCAGATGGCCAGCAAAGCAGCGGCAATGCGCAGCAGAGTTGGATCGGTGTCGAGATATTGACCCAGCCCGCCGCAGACACCGGAGATGATGCGGTCGTTGCGTGATCGATAGAGTTTCTTTGCCATGGAATTGCCTTCCTTCGTTCAGAGTGACGCAGGTGACCAGAGAAATTGTCACCACAAACTATATTACGTGCAAATCGACTGGACGTTTCACCGCCCCGCCGACCGGTTTTGACAGAAACTTTGAACTGTGGATACTGGATAATTGGCATCGGTCCGCGTGGCATTGCGCAACTTGCGGCCCGGCGCCGTGTTTTTAGCTAAGAGCAGCGTCGTGACAGCCTCGCCCAATCGTTCCCGGTAGTCCGACCCGTACCCACAGGAGCAGCTAACTTCCATGAGCATTCGCGTGATCTGCGAACTCGAGCCAGAACGTGCCCGAGTCGTTTCTGTCTGACCTGAACCTGATCGAAGTGCCTGCCAGCGTGATTTTCGGCGACGAGGTCTACCTCAACAAGGTTGAGCTGTCTGACCAAGAGTTTTACCGCCGACTTGCCGAGCTGCCCAAGGGCGCATCACTGCCGACCACCACCCAGCCCACGCCAGGCCAATTTACGCAAGCCATCGAACAGGCCAAAGATGAGGGCGCCACCGGCATTGTCATCACCTCGGTTTCCTCCCACCTCAGCGGTACGTACAATTCAGCCGTGCAAGCGGCAGCACTGGAGAAAGACGTTCCAGTCGAAGTCTGGGATACCCTGAGTGCATCTATCGGCGGTGGCTGGCAAACTATCACAGCCGGCGAAATGGTCAAGGTCGGCGCTTCTCTGGAGGAAATCGCAGCAGCGCTGCCAGCTATCCAGAAGCGTACAAACACATTCTTCACCGTGGACACATTGAAATTCCTTGTCGCCGGCGGACGTGTGTCTCCCGTTCAAGGCATGATGGGAACCTTGCTCAACGTCAAGCCAATGCTGGTCATCGAGGATGGTCTGCTCAAGCCCCTCAGTCGCGAGCGTGGTCGTAAATCGGCCAAGGCAGCACTGATTGAACTGATCCGCCAGCGGGTTGGCGACAAGCCGGTTCGGATTGCCGTGGCGCACGCCAATGTATTCGACGAGGCTGAAGCGTTTGTTCCCGACGTGCGCGCTGTCCTGAACGTCCAGGAACTTATCGTCGTTGAATTGGGTCCTGTGCTGGCCGCTCTGGCTGGCCCCGGATTGATGGCGCTGGGAACCTGCGAAGTCGCGGGATGAAGATCGTTCTCGATGCCATGGGCGGCGACCACGCCCCTGCGGTGACCATCGCCGGCGCCCTGGATGCCGCACGAGAGTTCGCTGTGCCGATCTTGCTGGTCGGCCAGGAAACCATCGTCCGCGGCGAGCTGGCGAAGTACGACACATCCGGTCTGAGCCTGTCGGTGGTCGACGCGCCAGAATCTGTGGACATGCACGACAAGCCGTCCGACGTGCTGCGCAGCAAACCCCGGTCCTCCATGCATATCGGCATGGAAATGGTACGGCAGGGCGAAGCTGATGCGTTTGTGACCTGCGGCAACACCGGGGCAGCGCTGGCCATCGCGCTGGTCAAACTGGGTCGCATCAAAGTTGATAGCCAGCGGCGCATTCACCGCCCGACGCTGGCGACCAAATACCCGACCAGAAACGGTTTCTGCTTTTTCATGGACACCGGCGCGAACACAGACTGGAAGCCGGTTTTCCTGCAGCAGCATGCTGTTATGGGCAGCATCTACGCTGAGAGTGTGTTGGGCGTGCCGAACCCGCGTGTTGGCATCGTCTCCATCGGCGAAGAAGAGGGCAAGGGCAACATCGCCGTGCGCGAGGCGTATGACCTGATCAAGGCGACGCCTGGCCTTAACTTCGTTGGTAACCTCGAAGGCAAAGACATCCCGGCCGGCAAGGCAGACGTGGTGGTAACGGACGGATTTACCGGCAACGTCATCATCAAGCTGTCAGAAGGCGTCGCCTCGCTGATCCTCGACTCCCTGCGCGAGGAGATCACCAGCCGCCCGCTGGCCAAGCTCGGAGCGTTGCTGGCCAGGCCAGCCTTCCGCGCCGCAGCGCGCAAGCTCGATTACGCTGAGTACGGCGGCGGCGTATTGCTGGGACTGAATCACATCTGCGTCGTCGGCCACGGGCGCTCCAACGAACGGGCCGTTCGAAGCGCGATCAAGGTCGCGCGCGATGCAGTGCAAGCCAACGTCATCGAGCAGATTCGCCAGGGCCTGATCAGCCGGCCAGCCGTTCTGGCCGATGGTGAGTAAATACATAGCGCCGTTCGACCCGGGATGTGCCCGGGCAAAGCGAGAAAAAATACCATGACAGAATTACGCGACCTACTTCAACGTTTATCCCCCAATCTGCGCTATGCTTTGATCGGCGAGCTACAGGGCCTCAACGGTCAAACGCCGGCCGATCTGGGCGGTGTATCCGAGGAATCGCTGCTGATGGCGTTGCGCTCGGCGGTTGGCGACTCGGGACACACGCGCCGCCGCGTCGTGGTGACCGGCCTCGGTGCAGTGACGCCCGTCGGCAACACCTCAGCAGAAACCTGGGACGCGCTGGTGGCGGGCAAGTCGGGGATTACCCGCGTGACCCAGTTCGACATTACACCCTATTCCAGCCAGATAGGTGGCGAGGTAAAAAACTTCGACCCGTCCACGCGCATTCCGCGCAAGGAAGCGCGGCGCATGGCGCGTTGTTCGCAGCTTTCCGTAATTGCCGCCTATGATGCTGTCGAAGACTCGGGCCTGGACCTGGAAGGATTGGACAAGTCGAGGCTTGGCGTGGTTATGGGAACCGGGCTGGGCGGCATGGATCAGTACAACAACATGATCAGCGAGTCGGTGCGTTCGGGCGAGAATCGCGTCAAGAGCAAGCCGCTGGAGGCCATCAACGGGCTGCCAAACATGCCGGCCTTTCACATCAGCCAAACCTTCGGCGCGCGTGGTCCGCTGAACACGATTGTGACCGCCTGCGCGGCCGGCACGCAGGCCATCGGCACCGCGACCGAGGAGATCCGGCGCGGGTCGGCCGACGTGATGTTCGCTGGCGGCGTCGAGGGACTGATCGTGGATCTGTTCTACGCCAGCTTCGAGGCCATGCGTGCTGTCAGCACGCAAAACGACGATCCGCCCAAAGCCAGCCGGCCTTTCGACGCCAAACGTGACGGCTTCGTCATCGGCGAGGGTGCGGGCGTCTTCGTGCTGGAGAGCCTGGAACACGCCATCGGCCGCGGCGCTCGCATCTACGCCGAGGTGCTGGGCTGGGGCCAGTCAGCCGATGCTTACCACATCGCCGCGCCTGACCCCCAGGCAACCGGCGCGGCCGCGGCCATGCGAGCCGCGCTGGCAGACGCTCGCCTCAGCCCAGACGCTATCGAGTACATCAACGCCCACGCCGCCGGCACACCGCTAGGCGACGCGCACGAGACCAAGGCAATCAAAGACGTGTTCGGCCCGCGCGCATACCAGATTCCGATCAGCTCCACGAAATCGATGGTTGGCCACCTGTTTGGCGGCGCCGGAGCGGTCGAAGCCATGGTGTGCGCCAGAACCGTCTACACCGATACCATTCACCCGACAATCAACTACGAGTTTCCCGACCCGGAGTGCGATCTGGACTACGTGCCAAACGTGGCGCGCAAAGCAGAAGTCAACGCAGCGCTATCCAACTCCTTCGGCCTGGGCGGCCAGAACGCCACGCTGATCGTCGGCAAGTTCCGCGAGTAGCCTGCAGGAAGTCCGACTTCTTCCGCACAGTCGGACTGCAAGTCATTGCCGTCTCCGCGGAAGTGACGCAAAAGTGCAGGCTTAGCGACTACCCGAACACAACACAGCACCAGAAGTTCGACTTCTTCGAAGAAGTCGAACTTCTCACAAAAAGGAATTATGCGAGCATACACTAACAACAAACTGATTGCACGCCGCGCCAAGATAGGCAAGTACGCCAGCTTTGCCGGCCTGGGCGTGTTGGCCATCGGCATGGTCCTCAGCTTCCGCGCCAACCCACAAAACGCAGGCAACTATCAGATCACGCTGATGGGCTCCTTTGCTTGCCTGATCGCAGGCTTCATCCTGGCCAATATCGGCTCTCACAACACCCGTCGCTTTGGCCGCAGCCCGCGACCGGATGAGCGGCTCGAAAAGGAACTCAAGGGCTTCGACGACCGCTACATCCTTTATGCGTGGATGCTGCCGGCCGCCTATGTCTTCGTCGGCCCCAGCGGCGTCTACACCTTTGCGTTGCGCGAGCAGGGCGGCAAGATCAGCAACAACGGCAACCGCTGGACCCAAAAGGGTGGCGCGCTGCGTTTCCTGGCCGCATTCAGCGGCGACGGCATCGGCAACCCCACTTCCGACGCGATCGAAGACGCCAGCAAAGTTCAGAAATTCCTGGACGCCCACCTGCCCGAAGCCGGCATCGAGGTGCAGCCGCTGGCGCTGTTCACCAATCCCAATGTGGAACTGACCCTGAACAACCCGGCCATCCCGGTGGTGCAGTCCAAGGGGCTCAAAGCGTTGCTGCGGCAACGCTCCAAGGACTATCGGCTGGACAACGCGACCTTGACGCAACTCGAGGCCGCCTTCGCGACGCCCGCTGAGTAATCGCCGTCCATTCGAACTCGGGAAGCCGCCAGCACCAGTTGGCGGCTTCTTTGCGTCGCGGAACTGTTTGACAACTGCCAACGCTTCTGGCATCATAGCTGCTGTGAACCCCGTTACTCTGACCGAACTTGTGGTTGACCGCGCGCACGCCCTGGGGTTCGACCTGGTAGGCGTGACGGCGGCCGGACCCGCGCCGGACTTCGAGCGATATCAATGGTGGCTGACTGGCGGCCACCATGGCGAGATGGCCTACCTGGCCAGGCGCGATGCTGAACGGGCCGACCTGCGCGCTTGGGTTCCCGCGGCCCGCTCGTTGATCCTGGTTGGCATGAGCTATTTTCGCGAGATGCTGCCGGCCGCGCTGCGCAACGATCCGGCGCGCGGCCAGATTGCGGCTTACGCCTGGAGCGACGACTACCACGAGGCGTTGAAGCCGCTGCTCTTCCAGCTTGACGCGGCTATCCGCACGTTGACAGGCCGAACGACCCACGGTAAGGCATTCGTGGATACCGGCCCGGTACTGGAGCGCAGTTGGGCGCAGGCTACCGGACTGGGCTTCATCGGCAAGAACACCTGCCTGATCTCGCCCGAGCGCGGCTCGTGGCTCTTTCTGGCCGGGCTGGTCGTGCCAGAGGAACTGGCTGAGCGGCAGCCTCCTTTGCCGCGGCAGGGAACGTGCGGACGCTGCACGCGCTGCCTGGATGTCTGTCCCACCGGCGCGCTGCCTGAGCCGCATCTGCTGGACGCCCGTCGCTGCATCAGCTACCTGACCATCGAATTGAAAGGTGCGATCCCGCGTGAACTGCGGCCTTTGATGGGCAACTGGATATTCGGCTGCGACCTGTGCCAGGATATCTGTCCGTGGAACCGCCGCTTTGCCCGCCCGGCACAGAAAGCGGTGCTGCAAGCGCGGCCAGAGATGATTGCACCGCCGCTGCTGGATCTGCTGGCGCTGGACGAGGACGGGTTTCGCCAGCGCTTCAGAAACTCACCCGTGCGACGCGCCAAACGCCGCGGGCTGCTGCGTAACGTGTGTGTCGCGCTGGGCAACTGGGGCGATCCGGCCGCAGTTGAACCGCTGACCGGCGCGCTGGCCGACGCGGAACCGCTGATCCGCCAGCACGCGGCCTGGGCGCTGGGTCGCATCGGCAGCGGTCCGGCTCTTGCCGCGCTGGGCTGGCGCCTATCGGTGGAAACAGACCCGGCTGTACGCACGGAGATTGGTCTGGCTTTGGAATCATGAGCAACGACACACACGACCTGATCGCCAGCCTGACGGCGTTGAACGAGATCGCCGACACGCTCAACCGCGCCGTGGACGTGCAAAGCGCGCTGGACACGGCGCTGGCGCGCGTCATCGACCTGATGGGGCTGGAGACCGGCTGGATATTCCTGCGCGACGAGAACGCCAAGAACCAATGGGCCGGCCGCGGCTACCAGCTTGCGGCGCATCACAACCTGCCGCCGGGCCTGGCGCTGCACCGCGCCAAGGCATGGAAGGGCGGATGCGACTGCCAAGCGCTCTGCAATCGCGACAAGCTGACCGAGGCCTACAACGAGGTGCGTTGTTCTCGGCTGGCTGAAGCGCGACCGGTCGATCGCCAGGGATTGGCTATTCATGCTTCGACGCCGCTGCGCTCCGGCGACGATGTGCTGGGTATCCTGAACGTCGCCGCGCCTAACTGGGAGTCGTTCACGCCGGAGCGGCTGGCATTGTTAACCAACGCCGGGACCCTGATCGGCATTGCGCTGGAGCGCGCCCGACTGTTCGACATGCTGCGCGAGCAACGCATCGACGAGCAGGCAGCGCTGCTGGAGTTCACCAATCAACTGCTGGGCCGTCCAAAACTGGAAGACCTGCTGGATTACCTGGTGCTGGAGATCCAGCGATTGCTGGAGATTGGCGCCTGTGCGGTGGTGCTGCCGGCGGATGCTGAGGGCTTCCTGATGTTCACCGCCGCGGCTGGCTGGCATGATGACCCGGTGGCGCGCGGCCGCACCATCCGCGACGACGGGTTAAACAGCCCCAGCCGCGCCATGCGTTCGCAGCTTCCGGTCCTCATCGAGGATCTGAACGAGGAGATCATGCCGCTGTCGGAGACTGGCTGGTTCAAGGCAGAGGGCTTCCGCGGCTTTGCCGTCATCCCGCTGATCTCGGAGGGCGGGTCGATGGGCGCGTTGATGATCGGCATTCGCCGCCCGCGCCTGATCGACGCGGACGAAATGCGACTCCTGCAGTTGATGGCCAACCAGACGGCCATCGCCATCGAAGGCGCACGCCTGCGTCAGGCTGAGGCGCGCCGCCAGCGGATGGACGAGGAACTGGCATTTGGTCGCCAGATCCAGCTCAGCATGCTGCCCAAAGCCTGCCCGTCGCTGCCCGGCTGGGAGATCACGGCTGTCTACCAGGCGGCGCGCACCGTGGGCGGCGACTTCTACGACTTCTTCGAGCTGCCGGGCAACCTGGCGCGCATCGGCGTCCTGATCGCCGATGTGGCCGACAAGGGTGTGCCCGCTGCGCTTTTCATGGCGCTGAGCCGCACGATCATCCGCACGACAGCCCTGAGTGGCCGCGGTGCGGCCGCCGCGCTGAAACGCGCCAACCGGCTGATCCTGAACGACAGCGTCAGCGACCTTTTCCTGAGCGCCTTCTATGGAATTCTGGAGGTCGAGACCGGCCGCTTCCTGTTTGCCAACGGCGGGCACAACCGGCCGTTGTGGTACAACGCAACCAGGGACACGATCCAGGAGCTGCGCGCCAAAGGGATTCTTCTGGGCGTCTTCGATGAGATCACCATCGAGGAACGGCGCATCCAGCTCGGCGATCAAGATGTGCTGGTGCTCTACACCGACGGCGTGACCGAGGCGCTGGACAATGATGACGGCATGTTCGGAACGCAACGACTGATCGAGGTCGTCAGAAACAACGCTGCGGCTTCTGCCAGCGAAATCGCCAACGCGATCGTCGATGCCTACAACCGCTTCACGGCCGACAGCGAGCAATCAGACGACGTGACATTCGTCGTCATCAAACGCACGGGCGTGCGGTAGCGATTTGCTGCGAAGAGCGATCAGAAGTCAAAGGCCAGAGGTCAGAGGTCAGAGGTCAGAAAGAACAGCCTGCTATCCACCACCGGCACCTGAGATCAGCGGTTGAAAAGTAAGGTACGAATCAAAATGCCCTCTGCGACCTGTGATTTGCAACGTGCTACCCGCAACACCCCCCAAGGAGACCACCCATGACAACCACCCACCGCATAGCCCTGATCGGCTTCGGCACTGTCGGCCAGGGATTAGCCGAGATACTTTTCGAAAAAGGCGACGCCCTGGAACAACAGCACGGCGTCCGATTCCAGATCGTCGCTGTCAGCGACCTGCTGAAGGGCAGCCTGTACCAGCCGACCGGGCTGGACCCGGCTATGTTGCTTGATGTGGTGCGCCGCACCGGCAAGCTGGAGGAATATCCGGTCAACCGCGGGCTGTTCACCGGGCTGGACAGCCTGGAGACGATCCGCCGCAGCAACGCGGACACCGTGGTCGAGATCAGTTGGACCGATGTGCAGACCGGCCAGCCTGCCATCGATCACGTCAAGGCGGCCTTCGAGAACGGCAAGAACGCAGTGCTGACCAACAAAGGGCCGGTGGCGCTGGCTTACCGCGATCTGGCCGAGCTGGCCGCTGCAAAAGGCGTCCAGTTCCGCTTCGAGGGCACGGTGATGAGCGGCACGCCGGCCATCCGGCTGGCCCAGCGAGCGCTGGCCGGCTGCCAGATCAGCCAGATCCAGGGCATCCTCAACGGCACCACCAACTACATCCTGACCCAGATGGAAGCGGGGCGGAGCTACGCTGACGCGCTGGCCGAGGCGCAGCGGCTGGGCTACGCCGAGGCCGACCCGACCGCGGATGTGGAGGGCTGGGACGCCGCGGGCAAGGCCGTGATCCTCGCCAACGTGCTGATGGGCGGCAATCTGAAGGTGGCCGACGTGGATCGCACCGGCATCAGCGCACTAACGCTGAGCGATGTAGCAACCGCCGCGGACGCAGGCGAGCGCTGGAAGCTGATTGCACGGGTGTGGCAGGCGGATGGAACGACCCGAGCCAGCGTGACGCCGACCCGTGTGCCGCTGAGCCATCCGCTGGCCGGCGTTGGCGGGGCGGTGAACGCCGTGACCTACAGCACCGACCTGCTGGGCGATGTGACGCTGGTCGGTCCCGGTGCAGGCAGGATGGAGACGGGGTATGCGGTGCTGGGGGATTTGCTGGAGATTGCGATGGGTGCGTGAAGTGTGTTGCGTGAAGCGTATTGAATACTCGCAGACCGTTCGGGTACGCAATACGCAGTACAAAATACTGCTGCCATCCTTCACGTTTCACGCCTCACGTTTCAGTTACGCAACAGTTCCCCAACAACCCACACATACAACCCGGAGCCACCCATGCCTCACGAATTCAAGACCATCATCGAGCCGTTCAGGATCAAGGCTGTTGAGCCGATTCACTTCACGACCTGGGAGCACCGGCGGGCGTCGCTGGAGGAAGCGGGCTACAACCTGTTCCTGCTGCGCGCGGACGATGTGCTGATCGACCTGCTGACCGACAGCGGCACCGGCGCGATGTCCTCGGAGCAGTGGGCCGGCATGATGCGCGGCGACGAAAGCTATGCCGGCGGGCGGTCGTTCTACCGATTCGAAGAGGCCGTTCAGGAGATCACCGGCTTCACACATGTCATCCCGACACATCAGGGCCGTGCAGCCGAGCGTATCCTGTTTGGCGCGCTGTGCCGGCCGGGGGATGTCGTTCCCAACAACAACCACTTCGATACCACCCGCGCCAACATCGAGTACCGCGGGGCCGAAGCGCGCGATCTGGTGGCCGACGCGGGCCGCCATCCTGCGCTGATCCACCCGTTCAAGGGAAACATCGATCTCGACGCGCTTCAGGCCACCATCGATGAGGTCGGCGTGGAGAACATCCCGTTGGTGATGCTGACGATCACCAACAACGCCGGCGGCGGCCAGCCGGTCAGCATGGCCAACATCCGTGCTGTCAGCGAACTGTGCAAGCAGCACGGCCTGCTGTTCATCCTCGACGCCTGCCGCTTCGCCGAGAACGCCTGGTTCATCAAGCAGCGCGAAGCAGGTTACGCCGACAAGACGCCGCGCGAGATCGCGCACGAGATGTTTGGCTACGCCGACGGCTGCACGATGAGCGCCAAGAAGGACGGGCTGGCCAACATCGGCGGCTTTCTGGCGTTGAACGATCCGCCCTACGAAACGGAGCGTTATCACGATTTACCCCAGCGTTGCAAGAACCAGTTGATCCTGACCGAGGGGTTTCCCACCTACGGCGGGCTGGCAGGCTACGATCTCGAGGCCATTGCCGTCGGCCTGCGCGAGGTGCTGCACGAGGACTACCTGCGCTACCGCATCCGCTCGACGGCGTATCTGGGCGACAAGCTGATCGCGGCAGGCGTGCCCATCGTCCAGCCGCCAGGCGGGCATGCCATCTACATCGACGCGCGGACGATGCTGCCGCACATCCCGCCGCACGAATACCCGGCCCAGGCGCTAGCCGTCGCCCTCTATCTCGATGCCGGCATTCGGGCCGTGGAGATCGGCCAGGTGATGTTCGGCCGGCCGGCTGCAACCGGCGTAGAGGCGCCAGGTCCGCTGGACCTGGTGCGGCTGACCATCCCCCGCCGCGTCTACACGCAGAGCCACATCGACTACGTCGCCGAGGCGATGGAACACATCAACCGCGCGAAGGAACAGATCAGCGGCCTGCGCATCACCTGGCAAGCGTCGGCGCTGCGTCACTTCACGGCGCGGTTTGAGCCGGTGTAGGCACACCTGACGGTCTATGGCGTCGCCAATTGATCTCCTTTGGCGACACGGCGCTGCAATGATATACTCGCTCCAGGAACATGTTTCTGAACGAGGAGGTGCGTCATGAGCACGGTTTCAACTCGAGAACGGCTCAGCCGACAACTGAATGAACTACCCGACGACATTGTCGATGAAATCGCTGACTTCACAGCTTTCGTTCTTGCAAGGCGCCAAATCTCCGCCAAGTACCTGGAGTGGAACGAAGGAGAGTGGAACACGTTTTCGCTCGGTCAGTTCTTGCGAGAAATGAACGACGATGTGGAGTATACGATCGAGGATGCCGCTGAGGTGTACGGTCGATGAAGCCGGGTGATCTTGTGTTGATTCGATTTCCGCAAGTTGACTTGCAACAAGGCAAGCTTCGCCCGACGCTAGTCGTTGCCCTTGCGCCGGGGCGTCATCCTGACGTGCTGCTCGCGATGGTAACATCACGTAGTTTGCAGGCGATACCAAACTTCGATGAAGTAGTTCAACTCGCTGACCCTGATTTTCCTGCAAGCCGGCTGAAAACCACTTCGGTCATTCGCCTGGCTCGACTTGCAACAGCAAGTCCTCAGGTCATCGAAGCCAGACTTGGACACATCTCCCCCGAGCGACTCGCTCGCATCCGCGCCGCTTGATTGCATGGCTGCAGGCATAGTGACGCGGTTGCCACTTGCACCCCTGGGATGGAATACCCAAAAACCGCCGCTCGCGCGCTAGACTTCCTCAATATCGATCTTGCGAATGCGGTAGACACCGTAGTCGGGGACCAGGCGATCATAATCGCCGGTCATGAGCGGCGACGAGATCATGAAGTCGGCAGTTGCCGCGGTTGCAGGCGATGGGGATGTTCCAGACGACCGCCATGCGTAGCAGCGCCTTGACGTCCGGGTCATGCGGCTGCGGCTCCAGGGGATCCCAGAAGAAGATGATGAAGTCGATCTTCCCCTCGACGATCTTGGCGCCGATTTGCTGGTCGCCCCCCAACGGCCCGCTCTGCAACTTCTGAAATCTTGAAATCAAGCACTTCCTCGAGAATCTTGCCGGTGGTGCCGGTTGCAAACACCTTGTGTTGCACCAGCAGGTCACGATTGAATCGCGACCATTCCACCAGTGTTTGTTTCTTGTTGTCATGCGCCACGAGGGCAATCTTCTTTACCGGATTCATCGCGAATTTCTGATCCGTCATTGCCGTTGTTCCTCCATCGATGAAACGCGCGCCGCGCCTCGAACCTAAAGTGGCTACGATGCGGACTGAGCGCTGCTATCACTCTCGACGCTTAACCAGTCTTCATAGATAGCACGCTGCTGCGCCGTCGCCTGGGGATCGGACGTGATATCCAGCCTGTTGAAGGGCCGCTGCCCCAGCGTGATCTCCTCCGCGCGCAGCTCGTCGCGGCGGAAATAGCTGACTGTCACCCGCTCACCGATCTGCCGGTCGCCCAGCCGGTCGCCGATGGTCTCCTTGCCGACCCGGTAGCCGTCGATGGCGATAATTTCGTCGCCCGGCGAGATATCGGCATGGTAGGCCGGGCCGTCAGAGAATACGGTTTGCACCAGCGTGTGCCCATCCTCGTCCTTGACGCGCACGCCCAGCCCAGCCGCCCGCTCGCCATATTCGTCCCCCTTGTAGCCGAAGGTCATAACGAGACCAGCCTTGGCCAGATATGCCTCGAAGGGCAGTTCGGCCACGCCGCGCACGTAGTCATCGAAGAACGCTTGCAGGCTGCCACCGGCCACCTCTTCACACACCGCCTGAAACTCATCGTCCGAGATGCCGCGGTCGTGCAGGGTGAAGTCCTGGTAGGTCCTGACCAGTACATCGTCCAGCGAACGAATGTTGCCGGTACGTTCGCGGATCTCCAGATCGAGCAACATTGCGATCAGGCTACCCTTCAGGTAGTAGGAAACAGTCGTGTTCTGGGTATTCTCGTCGGGCCGGTAGAACTTGATCCAGGCGTCGAAGCTGGCTAACTCGGCGCTCTGGAAGTGGCGACCAGGCGTCTGCAACAGCCGCAGGATGCGCTCACCCAGGATGGCCAGTAGCCGTTCGGCGCTGATCAGCCCGGCACGCCGCAGCAGCACCAGTTCGTAATAGGTCGTGAACCCCTCCATCACCCACAGCAGGCGGGTATAGGTTTCCCAGCGGTACTCGAAATCCTGAAAGCTGGCCGGCAGGATGCGCTTGACGTTCCAGGTGTGGAAGAACTCGTGCGCCAGCAGCGCGATGGCGCGTTCGTAGTCGGCCGGCTTGCGGAAGCTCCAGCGACTGACCGCGTTAGTGGAGGAATTGCGATGCTCCAGCCCGCCGCCGCGCCGTTCAGTCAGGTGCAGGATGAACAGGTAATTGTCGTAGGGCAGCCCGCCGAAGATGTCGCACGCCGCCTGGACGATTGCCTGTGTGTCGGCCCGCAGCCGCTCCGGGTCTTCGTTGCCATGCCCCCAGACGGCGATGCGGTGCGGAATACCATCGACTTCAAAGCGCAGCAGCCGGTGGTTGCTGACCTCGACCGGACAGTCGATCAGGTGATCGTAGTCGTCGGCGCGGAAGGCGTAGCGCAGCGACCCGGTCGTTTCGGGGCGCGGTCCGCTGCTGCCGCCGTTGCCGACGCCGTAGTCAGCCGGCGCCGCAGGCAGCCCGGTGGCGACCTTCCAGTCGGCGTAGGCCGGCGCGACGCGCAGTTCCACCGGATGGTTGCGCTGCCCGTCCAGGTAGACGAACAGGTTCGCGCCGTTGAAGTAGCCGTGGCTGGTATCGAGATGGCTGGTGCGCACGGTCAACTCGTTGGCGTACACCTTGTAGCGCAGCGTCACGTCCTTTTCGCCGC
Organism: uncultured Chloroflexia bacterium; assembly: GCA_963707275.1. GTDB lineage: Bacteria > Chloroflexota > Anaerolineae > JAAEKA01 > JAAEKA01 > JACKBK01. The sequence continues at coordinate 291,273 of CAVPPH010000004.1, read as the reverse complement.
TCTCAACCCGCCAGGTGTTTTTGTTGAGCTTGCGCCACGGCAGAGGCGCACCGGCCACGTCCAGCGCCTGGAATTCCTGTACGTGGCGAGCGAACTCACGGATCAGGTAGGAACCGGGCGTCCACGAAGGCATGATGAAGTCACAGACCGGCTGGGCGAGGCCAGCGACAACCACCTCGACGTGGAAGAGGTGCGTCTCAGGTTGCGGCATCGAAACGGTGTAGTGAATGGTGCTCATGGTATCTCAAGGTGCAAGGAGCAGGACCAGCGCCAGCCCGACCACGCCGACCACGCTGAACTCCAGCAGCACGCGGCGCGTGAGCCGGCCCAGCAGCGTTTGCCAGGTGACGCCAATCAAAAGGTAAAAAAGCAGCAGCAGCAGCAGTCCCGCGCTGAGTGCGCTCAGGCCGGTCAGCAGCAATGCCCAGGCGACCTGCGCCACCACCAGCCCAATGATGACCGCGTACATGAGAACGTCGCTGGTCTTGCCAAGCGAGCCGCGCAGCAGTTCCAGCGCCAGCAGCACAGCCACGCCGCCCAGGATCAACGCGCGGCCGACCTCGGACCAGGCGCTTGGGATCAGCAGAAACAGCATCAGCGCGATGGCGTAGCAGACGAGATTCAGGAACGCGCGCGCCCGCCGGTAGCCGGGGCATTCGTCGTCCAGGCTGAAGTAGAGCGCGGCCAGCACCAGCGAAAGCAGCAGCGCGCCGATCAGCAGGCCGGCTGCCCAGTAAGGCTCCGACGGTGCGCGCGGCAGCAGCACCAGCGCGATCATGGCAACGGCCACCGGCAGCGCCCAGAAGCGGATCGTCAGACGCAGCCTGCCCTGCGTGGCCAGGGGATGGGCGCGCACGAGCGCCTCGGTGCCGGAGCCGGCCAGCAAAGCGACCAGCAGCGGTGCCAGCGTGCTGGCCGACAGGGGAAGCCGAAACGTCCGCCCAATCAGGCTGACACTGTCGCCCTGGCCGGGCAGGCTGACCAGAGCGGTGGCTGCCATGGTCAACATCACTCCCCAAACGGTGATGCTGATGCGGTCGCGAAAATCAGGCGTCATAGCTGGGGATTCTACCGGCGCGCGCTGCGCTTGTCAAAGCGTGGCGGTCAGTAAACAGTGAACGGTGATCAGCGATCAGTAATCAGTGACCAGTAACCGGACCACAGTCCACAGCACCCTGACCTCTGACCTCTGACCTCTGACCGATTACCGATCACTGATTACTGTTTACTGATCACTGTTTACCGGCTACTCTCCGAAAAACGTCGGCCCGTACACGAGGAGGGTCATCAGAGCGTCGACGGCCAGGAAGAGCAGCGCGGCCTTGAGCAGTTCCGGGCGCTTGTTGCGTAGAATGTAGATCAACATCGCTATCAGGGAGACCCCGGCGATGGCCAGCGACACCAGCCAGGTCCAGATCCCTGCCAGATTTGGCGGGATCGCATTCATCAACGGCGGACGATCCAGCAACCCGCCCATGATGATTAGCTTCGTGACCAGGTAGAGCACCAGCGCCACCACCAGCGCGAACTCCGCGCCGAGGTTGCCACGCAGCGAGCCATCGTGCCCGGTGACATAGTAGATGCCACACACGAAGATGATCGGCAGCGCGGCGACGATGCTCAGCGGAATCAGTGTCAACCCGGAGGCCATTCCCCAGGCCAGATCCACGCTGTCGTTGAAGGTATCGTTGCCGGTGCGCCGGTCGAGCGCCGCCACGGTCTCCGGGCGGGTGGACGCGTAGTAGACCGAATACTCGCCGGGCCTTTCCAGGTCGATCCAGGCGATGTGCAACTGGCCATCCGGCGAGACTGCGCCGGATGGTTGCAACGAGAACTGGCGGGTCAGCGCCGGCTGCTGATAGGCTGCCAGCTTGCCATCCTCCAGCAACAGCAGCGCAAGCTGGGAGCGCGGGTTGACGCGGAAATCGTAGGTCATGTTGGCCAGCACGGCCGCGCCGGGGCCTGACCACGGCAGCACCTGCGGCATCTCGATAAACCCGGTCCAGACATCACCCTCGGACGGGACTACGACATGGTCCGCCGGGGCGTAGCGGTCGATCTGCTGATAGCGTGGCCTGGCCTCGTCGGGCACGAAGACGCTCTGGATCGTCTGCAAGGCCGGCGAGCCCACCGGGAAAGCGACGCTGAACAGCTCGGCAGCGCCCACGCTCAGTCCGGTGCGGTGCTCCACCGACCAGAAGAGTGACACGTTCGTATCATCTACTGCCAGCACGGGCGCGGATGCGACGTCAGTCGAGGCGATGCGCGGATCGGCGACGCGCACCGGCTCGCTGGTGACGGTTTCACCGGGCGCGAGGGTCGCGTAATAGATATCCTGGCGGGCCGCGCCAACCGGCAGCATCCAGGCTATGTGCAGCGTATCGTCCGGGCTAAACTGGGCGGCAGGCCGGTGGCCGTCTGGACCCACCAATTGCGGGAAGCCAACCAGCGCGCCACCCGGATCGAGACGCGCGTGATAGACACCGACACCCGGTCCCTCGATCACGTCCCAGAGCACGTGCATGTCGCCATTGCGCGCCTGGCGGGCCACCACGTCGCCGATCTTCTGGTCCTCGCCCGACAGCCGCTGCGGCTCGTCCAGTACCTGCCCATCACGGCTCATCGCAACGTGATACGCGCCGTTCAACTGGCCCGAAACGACGCGAGTGACAAGGAATAGGTGCAAATCATCCCCGACCAGCAATTGCGGGGACTGGGGGAAGATGGTGCTGAGCGCAAGCGTCGTGTCAGTGACAACCAGGCCGTCCGGGCCCAGCCGCACGAACTCCAGCCGTGTCGCGTCCTCGGACTTCACCGGCCAGACCAGATACGCGCCATCGTTATCAACTGCCAGAGCAGCAGGCTGGCGGATCGACGTAGTCCCAATCCAGTTGCCGCGGCTCCAGTCGTCAGAGATCTTGAAACTGCGCTCGCGCGCGCTGGAACAGCCAGCCACCATCGCCAGCATCAACGTAAACAACAGCACACTCGACAATCGTCGAGAAATCATGTCTTGCTCCTTTGGACAGCCAGGGATGACATCTGGCAGTCAACCGAACTCAGGACCGTCAGTCCTGGTATCCAGTTGGGTAACCAATTCGAGGCGGCCTCACAACGCTCGAGTCAGGACTGACGGTCCTCACGCGCCGCTGTCGGCAATGAAAAAGGCGGCGGCGCATCCGTCAGGCCCAGGCGGCGTTCCAGCGCCCAACGCACCACCGGTTGGTCACGCCACGGATGTTCCACCGCGCCGAAACACATCGACTGCTCGTGACCTTTGCCGCACACCACTACCACATCGCCCGCCTGCGCCAGGTTCACCGCGGCCCGAATCGCTTCGACGCGGTCGGGGATGCGCACGAAATCGCGCTGCTCTACACCGCCGGCCCGCCGCGCGCCTTCGGCCATCTGCGCCAGGATCGTATCCAGCGACTCGGTGCGTGGGTCCTCGGCCGTCAGCACGGTCAGGTCGGCCAGCCGCACGGACGTCTCGGCCATCAGACCGCGCTTCTGCACATCGCGCAGGCCGGCACTGCCAAAGACGGCGATCACCCGGCCGCTGGTCATGGGTCGCACCGCCTCCAGCGCCCGCTGCAAGGAAACCGGCGTGTGAGCAAAATCGACGATCGCGGTGAAGTCCTGGCCGCAGTCGATCCGTTCCATGCGTCCATCGACGCCGGGCATTGTGGCAATGGCCGCAACAATTTGGTCCAGCGGCAGACCAACCGACAGCCCCGCCGCGATCGCGGACAGGCAGTTGTAGACGTTGAACGGCCCGGCCAGCGGCAGTTCGACCGTCGCCGAACCGGCCGGCGTCCGCGCCACAAAACTGGTGCGGTCGGGCCGGTAGTCGATCTGCTCGGCGCGCAGGTCAGCCGTCGCCGTTTCGACGCCGTAGCTGAGCTGCAGATCGACCGGCAGAGCGCTGAGCGCCTCGTACGACGCGTCGTCCGCGTTGAGCACCGCCACCTTGGGCTGGAGTGCCGCTGCCCGTCAGGTCGCGGCTGGTAGCCGGACCGGTTTCACCGCCGACGTCGTCAGATTGCGAAACAGCGTCGCCTTGGCGTCGAGATAGGCGTCCCAGCTGCCGTGGTAATCCAGGTGTTCGTGGGTCACGTTGGTCACCACCGCGACATCGAAATCGACCGCGGCCACCCGGCCCTGGTGCAGCCCATGGGAGGTCGTCTCCAGCACGGCGATCTCGCAGCCGGCGTCGCGCATCTGCGCCAGGTAACGCTGCACGTCGGGCGCGTCGGGCGTGGTGACGTGCAGCCCGGTGTCCAGGTCGTCGTCGCCGATCTTGGCGCCGATGGTGCTGATCATCCCGGCTTGCAAGCCGGCCGAGCGCAGGATATGGTAGATCAAATTGGTCGTCGTCGTCTTGCCGTCGGTGCCGGTGACGCCGATCAGCCGCAGCGCACGCGACGGGAAATCGTACAGAGCGGCAGCCAGCGTCGCCAGCGCCAGCCGGGCGTCAGCGACACGAATGTAAAGCGCCGGCCAGCCAGCAGCCTCCGCTGCCAGGTCTGCCGTGCCCACTACCGCCGCCGCGCCGCGCGCCAACGCGTCCGGGATAAAGCGGTGGCCGTCCACTGTGCCGCCGCGGATCGCGACGAACAGCGTGCCCGGCTGTACCTGCCGCGAGTCGGCGGTGACGGCGGCGACCGGGATATTCGGCATCGTCTCAAGGTCGGCGGGATCGGGAAGCGCTGCAAGCAGCGTCTGGAGGGTTGTGGTCATACAGATTACCGGGACCGATAGTTTGTTGCGGCGTCACCATTATATGACCCGCCAGCACGCCGGGCAAACTTGGTGGTGCGACCCGATGATCCACAAATGGTTTGACGCGAGCCGGCAACGATGTTACCATCGGCCAGACCATGACCCCGGTGCAGGTCCAGCGTTGACCCATGTCTGCGCCAATTCCAGCCACCAAGCTGCACATTCCGCCGGACGACACGCGATGCGCTATCTCGACGAGGGATGCACGCTGCAAGGTTTTCATCACCATGGCGCGTACCGCCCAAAGCTGATAGAATAGGGGCTGAGCACATCACCAATCAAGCCTTGAAGGAGGATGCCCGTGAAAGCGATCATATGGACAGCATACGGACCACCGGACGTTTTGCATCTCAAGGAGATTGAAAAACCAGTCCCCAAGGACAATGAAGTCCTGATCAAGGTGTATGCGGCCACCGTCACTGCCGGGGACTGCGAAATGCGCAGCATGACGCTCCCTGCCTGGATTCGGCCGGCTATGCGACTCTATGTCGGCTTTCGAAGACCGACGCGCAAGACGACACTGGGACAAGAGCTCGCCGGCGAGATCGAGGCGGTAGGCAAGGACGTTACACAGTTCGCCGTCGGCGACCAGGTGTTTGCACAGACAGGCTTTAGCTTCGGCGCGTACGCCGAGTACGTCTGCCTGCCCGCCGATGGGGCGATCGCGCTCAAGCCGGCCAACATGACCTACGCCGAGGCGGCGGCCGTTCCCACCGGCGGGCTTGAAGCGCTGCACTTTCTCACCAAAGCGGCCCTCCAGCCGGGCGAGAGCATCGTGATCAACGGCGCGGGCGGCAGCATCGGTACCTTTGCGGTCCAGCTTGCCAGGCACTATGGCGCAGAGGTGACAGCCATTGACAGCGCGGCAAAGCTGGAGATGCTGCGCGCCATCGGCGCCGACCATGTCATCGATTACAGGCGTGAAGACTTCACCAAGAACGGCCAGACTTACGACGTGATCTTCGACGTGGTGGGCAAAAGTTCGTTTGCAGGCAGCATCGCGTCGCTGAAGGAGAACGGGCGCTACCTCGTGGCCAACCCCAGCCTGGCGCTGCTGCTGCGCGGGCGATGGACGTCGCTCACCAGCAGCAAGCGCGTGATCCTTGAGATGACCAACCAGACCAGCGGTGACCTGGTGATCCTCAGAAAGCTGATTGAGGCAGGCAAGCTAAGAATCGATCATCGACAGGCGTTACCCGCTGGCACAGACTGCCGAAGCGCACCGCTATGTTGAAACGGGGAACAAGGCTGGCAACGTCATCATCCAGGTGGTCGCTGAGCAAACGGAGTTGCGACAACCCGCCCTTGTTCAAGCAGCTTCTTAGGCAGACGTACGCTCGCTCTGACTGTTTTGGACGGCTTGGCCAAGTAGCCGATTCAAAGAGCAAATCTATTTCGCCCCACGATTGATGACAACGAAACAGAAACCACAGCCAGCAATTGCCCAAATTTCTGATTGGCTTGCCAACACCCACGATGACGCCGTGACGGAGATCGCTCCAATTTCTGGCGGGTTCTGGTCGGCGGCGTATACATACCGTGTAGGTGCGGATCAATTTGTGTTGCGGCTCAGCGATATGCCTGATGGATTTTCGATCGATGCAGCGTCGATGCAATTCACGGCCCCTGATTTGCCGATACCCGAGGTGTTGGCTGTGGGTGAGGCGCTTGGCCACCATTACGCCATCTCACGACGCCATCATGGGCGGTTTGTCGAGGATGTGTCGCTGGAGGATGCTGATGCGGTCGGGGGTGCAATAGGACGTTTGCTGGCGGCGCTGCGTGCAGTCCCATCGACGCCTGATGATGCGGTTGTCTGGCACGATCCAGGCGCCACGGCAGGGTTGACCTGGCATGATTTTTTGCGTAACGGGTTGATCGATAAACCCGACTCAGTTGTCAGTGGATGGCGCAAAAAGCTTGCAGAAAATGGTCGAATCGATGCCATATTTCGAGCCTGCGAAACCCGAATCGAAGCGCTGTTACCGTATTGCCCGGAACGGCGCGACCTTGTACATGGGGATTTGCTCCACCAGAATGTACTGGTTTCCGAGGATGCGACGCGCGTAACCGCGATCTTCTCGTGGAAGTGCTCGGTGCGCGGTGACTTCCTTTTCGATATTGCGTGGTGCACGTTCTGGGGGTCGTGGCATCCGGGAATAGCGGCAGCCGATTTGTGGCGGCGGACACTTCATGCCCCTGATTTGAGCGAGACCGATTTGATCGATGCCCCGCTCCGTCATCACTGCTACGAACTCCAAATTGCGGCATCACATTTTGGCTGGAACGTGTGGACAGGTAATGATCAGGAACTCGCCGCAGTAGCTGCACGAGCTGAACTTGTTCTCGAGAGAGGTCCGCTGCCAATGTCGCTCAACGCATGAGTTTTGGCTGTTCCGGACCTCGAGACTCCAGTTGGCGCTCAATGTTGCGCGATTCCTCGATGCCTTGACCGGGACAGCCAACAATGCTACCATCGCACCAATGACAACCAACGCGTTTATCATGAAACGACGCCGGTTGTACGACAGCGACGAAGGCGATGCAACAAATCAGAAGGAGGCTTGATTTGGATTCGGGAGCAAATGACGAGAAGAAAGTAACGAAACAAGGCAGCAAGATCGGTGTCGGCATCGCGCTTGGAGCAGGAGTTGGTGCGGCCATCGGAGTGGCAATCGACAATATCGCTGTCGGTGTTGGCGTCGGCGTAGCGATCGGCGCTGCCGTTGGAGCAGCGATGGAGCGGCAAGGCAAAGGGTCAGATGACAGTGAGTGAAACACCGATCAAACTTGCGCCTACAGTGATTCATCAGTGAACCGATTGCACACTCGGACAGATCAGGCAGGCAATGCCGTGACAATTGACCTACTACGTCCACACCGGGCTGCTTCGCATGAAGCGGCAATCCAATTTCGAGCGAGGTCGCAATGAACAAGAAGTTGAAGCTGGCGGGCGCCTTCATTGTTGTGCTGCTGGTGCTAATGGCCGCGATCTTCTACGCGTGGACGCGCGTGGCTACGTACCCCGCGTTCCCGGAGGCGGCCGCGCTGGCCCAGCAAGCACAGACGGAACGCGGCTGGTACGTATTCGAGCCCGAGGGGGAACCGAGTGCAGGCTTCATCTTCTACCCGGGAGGACTGGTCGACCCCGCTGCCTACGCGCCCTTGATGCAGCAATTGAGCGACGGTGGTGTGTTGGCGGTCATCGTTCCGATGCCGCTCAACCTGGCTGTCTTTGGCATTAGCCGTGCTGACGACGTCATCGCAGCCTATCCCGACATCGACACCTGGATCATCGGCGGTCACTCACTGGGCGGCGCGATGGCTGCTGAGTACGTGAAGAACAATCCTGACGCCGTTGACGGCATCGCGTTTCTTGCGTCCTACCCAGCCAATTCCACGGATCTCACTGCGCTACCCGCTGCGGCTGTCTCCATCTACGGCACTGAGGATGGCGTGGATGGCGCAGTGTTCGAAGAATTGCTGCGCCGGCTTCCTGACCGGCGCGTCGCTAAAAGTGATCGATGGCGGCAACCATGCGCAGTTCGGTCACTACGGTCCACAGAAAGGCGATGGGATCGCGACTATCAGCCGTGACGAGCAACAGCGACTGACGGCGGACGCGATACTTGAGCTCGCAAAGGGGCTTGAGTAAGGACAACTGTCTTCTCGAAAAACACTGGAACAAATCATGAGGGTGAATTCAAAGCTGGTTGAACGAGTGACTGGACTCGGTCGGAGACCGGCCGGAGCGTTAACCCATTTTGGATACAACAAGAAAAAGGACGCAACATTGCGTCCTTTTTCTTGTTGCGTGCGACGTTCGACTCTACCGAAATAGTCGAACGTCGCAATGTGCCGCTATAACCGCGTAAGGAATTGCGCCGACTCGGTGGCCCAGGTGATCAGCGCGCTCGGGGGCAATGCCCAGCAGGAGCACCGCGGCCGCGCAGACTGCCAGGGTGACGCTGATGGCGCGTGTGATGCCGATCTTTTCCTCGTCCTCGGCCGGCATCAGGAACATGTAGCGCACGATGTTCAGGTAGTAGCCCGCGGCGATGGCGGCGTTGATCAATGCGACCGCGGCCAGCGGGTAGAACTTGATCTGCATCGCCGCGCCGAAGACGAAATACTTGCCCCAGAAGCCCAGTGTCGGCGGGATGCCGGTCAGCGACAGCAGGAAGATCAGCAGCAGCGACGCCAGCCAGGGCGAGCGGTAGATCAGCCCGGCGTAGTCCTTGACCTCCACCTTGCCGGTCTCGTTCTCGATGGCGATGACCACCGCGAACGCGCCCAGGTTGGTGAAGATGTAGCCGAAGAGATAGATCAGCACGCCGTTGATGCCGTTGAACGTGAAATCCGACGAAGGGCAGGATCTGATAGCCGATCTGCGGAACGGCCACCAGCCCCATCAGGATGTAGCCGGCCTGGGCGATGGAAGAATACGCCAACAGCCGTTTCATGTTGGTCTGCTTCAGCGCCACCAGGTTGCCGAAGGTCATGGTGATCATGCTGATGCCGGCCAGCACCGTCAGCCAGTCCACCGACAGCGAGGGCAACGCCACGATCATAGTGCGCATCAGCAGGGCGAAGCCGGCCAGCCTTGGAGGCCGTGGACAGGAAACCGGTGATCGGTGTCGGCGCGCCCTCGTAGACGTCAGGCGCCCACTGGTGGAACGGCACCAGGCTGGTCTTGAAGCCGAAGCCGACGATCAGCAGCACCACCGCGGTGAAGCCCAGCGCGCGCGATCCCAGCGCACCGCCGCCACTGATGACCTGTGCTATGGCGTCGAGGCCGAGCGTGCCGGTTGCGCCGTAGATCAGCGAGATGCCGTAGAGCATCACGCCGACGCCACCGCGCCGTAGAGGAAGTATTTGATGGCGCGCCTCGCTGGAGCGGGCATCGCCGCGCAGGTAGCCGACCAGCACGTAGGAGGTGATGGAGAGGAACTCCATCGCCAGGTAGACCATCAACAGGTCGTTGGCGCCGACGGCCAGGACGATGGCCAGGGCCACAGCGAGCAGGAAGGCGTAGTATTCGCCACGGTTGCGTGCCGTACTTGCGCATGTAATCCAGGGAGTAGAGCACCACCAGCGCCATGCCGATCAGCGCGGCGACCATCAGGAAGGTGGCAAAGCCGTCGACCGCCAGCATGTCCGTCACCGCCTGCGGAGTCGACGTCGCGCAGTGATAAACGCAGCCAGCGCAGCCAGCAGCAGGCCCGCAACGGACACACCGGCCAGCACCGCGTCGTTGATGCGCCGGAGCTGTGATCAGGTCGATCGTAATCACAACCAGGCCAGTCACGACCAGGATAAGTTCTGGAAGCAATAATCGGAGGGTATCGACAGTCAATCTAGCCTCCTCTCGTCAGCGCGCAGGCGCCGGCGAAATCAGGAACGGGCATCAAAACTACCCAATACGGCGAACCATTTCGGCGGCAAACTGGTTGAAGAAGTTCAACAACGGCGTCGGGAAGACGCCCAGCAGCACAATCAGGATAACCAGCGGCCACATCGTCAGCTTCTCGAAGCGGGCCAAGTCGGTCGGTTCGTGCTTTTCCTGGCCATCGCTGCATATCGGTCCAGTGGTCGATCTTGCTGGCGTCGTACTCGCCCAGGAAGATCGACTGGATGATGCGGTAGAGGATGTAGCCGGCGGTGACGACGATGCCGATGACGCCGATGGCAGCCCAGATCGTCACGAGATCGAAGGCGCCTCGGAAGGTGAAGAACTCGGCCCAGAAGCCGGCCAGACCGGGCAGGCCCAGCGACGCAAAGGCGACCACCATCATGATCCCGTAGAAGTAGGGCAGCTTGGCGCTGAGACCGCCGAACTGGCCCAGGTCGCGGGTGTGCGCCCGCTCGTAGATCACGCCGACCAGGAAGAACAGGCCGCCGGTGATGATGCCGTGGTTGAACATCTGCAAGGTCGCGCCGTTGATGGCCATGGCCATGCTGTCGGCTACGCTCTGGTCGCCCATCTTGTCGATGCCGAGGCCGCAGCGCCGATGCCCAGCATCACGTAGCCCATGTGGCTCACCGATGAGTAGGCGATCAGCCGTTTCAGGTCCCTCTGGGCGATACAGACGAACGCGCCGTAGACGATGCCGATGACACCCATGGCGACAATCACCAGCGCCCACTGGTTGAAGGCGGTCGGGAAGGTCGGCAGCACGATGCGGATGATGCCGTACGCGCCCAGCTTCAGCAGCACGCCGGCCAGGATCACCGAGCCGGCCGTCGGCGCCGCGGTGTGGGCATCGGGCAGCCAGGTGTGGAAGGGCCAGCCGGCACCTTGATCATGAAGGCCAGCATGAAGGCCCAGAAGGCCAGGCTGGCGACGGTCAGGTTGCCGGCCCAGGGCTGCGCCATGGCAGCTTCCAGGATGTCGAAGGTGCCGGTCTCGAAGTAGAGGCCCAGAATCGCCAGCAGCATGGCCACCGAACCGACCAGCGTGTAGATGAAGAACTTGATGGCGGCGTAGCGCGGCCGGTCTTTGGGCTGGCCCCAGATGCCGATCAGGAAGTACATGGGCACCAGACCGATCTCCCAGAAGACGTAGAAGAGCACGTAGTCCAGCGACACGAAGACGCCCAGCATGCCCATCTCCAGCAGCAGGAAGAGGAAGAAGAACTCCTTCACCCGCTTCTTGATGGTGTGCCGGGAGTAGTACAGGCCCAGGGTGGTCAGCAGCGTCGTCAGGAAGATCAGCGGGATGCTCAAGCCGTCGGCGCCCATGTGGTACGACGCGTTGAGCTGACGGAATCCAGTACAGCTGTGACCTGATACTGCATGCCGCCGCCGCTGGGAATGTAGCTGGTGTAGTAGTCCGCCATCAGCAGATGGACAGGCCAGCGGCACCAGGCTGATGGCAATTGCCGTCAGCTTGATACCGTTCTCGCTTGCTCGCGGGAATGAACAGGACAATGACCGCGCCCAGCAGCGGGATCAGGGTAATAAGAGGCAGGATCCAAGATTCCATGAAACTTCTCCTCGTGTCAGAAGTTCAGCCGCCGTTAGAAGTTCAACTTTTTCCGCAAAGTTGAACTTCCAAGTTTCGACGATGTTACCCGGCGATGCCGATGCCGACGACCTGGATGAAGAACAGGGCGAGCAGCAAGAGTACCGTCAGGAAAGCAACCAAGAGATAGCTTTGCGCCTGGCCGGTCTGCACCAGCCGCAGGACGCCGCCAGCCCAAACTGGCCAGCGAACCAATGCCGTTGACAATGCCATCGATTACCGAGCGATCGAACCGGGCCAGAATGTCGGCCAGCCAGCGACCGAAGCGACCCACTGCGTTGACCACGCCGTCGATAATCGTGCGGTCGAACCAGGCCGTAGACCGGGACAGCCAGAGCGAGAAGCGGACGAAGGTGGCGTTGTACAACTCGTCGAAATAGAACTTGTTACGGCTCGCGTTGTAGACGCCGCCCAGGCCGATGCGCTGCATGCCGGCCTCCAGCGGGTCGAGCTGGTCGTACGTCTGCCAGCCCTTGCCTGCCCGGCCGTAGACCAGATAGCTCAACCCCAGACCGCCGAAGACCATCAGAATGGAAATCAGCACCGGCACGGGATCGAACGGGATCGCCTCGGCGTGGATTTCCAGCGTCTCGGCGAACTCACCCAGGAAATGGTGCAGCGGGTTGCCCAGGATCGGACCGATGATCGGGAACTCCTCGTTGACGCCGGCGTAGCCCAGCAGCAGGGCAAACACAGCCAGGATCAGCAGCGGGATCACCATGCTCTTGCTGCTCTCGCTGGCGCTTTTGGCCGACTCGGTGCGCGGCTTGCCCAGGAAAGTCATGCTGATCTGCCGCCAGGTGTAGAAGGCGGTCAGGAAGGCGCCCAGCGCCAGCACGATGAACACCAGCATCGACATCGTCGAGTTGGTGCTGCCGTGCAGTGAAGCCGTACCACGCCTCGGACAGGATCTCGTCCTTGCTCCAGAAGCCGGCGGTGATGAGCGGGAAGCCGGCCAGCGACAGTCCGCCGATGAGGAAGGCGATGAACGTCCCGCGCATCCGATGGCGCAGACCGCCCATGTAGCGCATGTCGTTGGGATCGAAGCCGGCTACCTCGTGGTCGCCGTGCTCGTGGACGTGATGCTCGCCGTGCTCCATGCCATGGATCACCGAGCCAGAGCCGAGGAAGAGCAGCGCCTTGAAGAAGGCGTGCGTGATCAGGTGGAAGACCGCAGCGACGTAGGCGCCGATGCCCAGCGCCGCGAACATGTAGCCAAGCTGCGAGATCGTGGAGTAGGCCAGCACGCGTTTGATGTCGGTCTGGGTCACGCCGATGATGGCCGCAAAGAGGGCCGTAAAGGCACCGATGACCGCGATGAAGGTCAGCGTCGGCGTGCTGCCGGCCAGCATCAGCGGATACATGCGGATGATCAGGTAGACGCCGGCGGAGACCATGGTCGCGGCGTGGATCAGCGCGCTGACCGGTGTCGGGCCTTCCATTGCGTCCGGCAGCCAGACGTGCAGCGGGAACTGGGCCGACTTGCCGATGGAGCCCCAGAAGATCAGGATCGGCGGTCAGCGTGGCGACCGATATCGCCGAGGATCGACAGAGTCTGCAACCCTTCCAGCACCTCGGGCGTGAACAGAGCGCTGAATGTCAGACCCGCCTGCCCATCGGTCAGAACTGCCGCCGACGCGTAGAGGATCATCATGCCGCAGAACATGATCGCGTCGCCGACGCGAGTGGTGATGAACGCCTTGAAGCCCGCCTTCTTGGGCGTGATGCGGTTCGGGATCGTCGTATTTGCGTGCGAACCAGAAGCTGATCAGCAGATACGAGCAGAGGCCCATGATCTCCCAGAAGATGAAGAGCAGCACCAGGCTGTCGGCCAGCACCAGCCCCAGCATGCCGGTCGCAAAGAGCGAGATGTAGGCAAAAAAGCGACTGGCCAGGGATCGACGTTCTCAGGCCCGGCCGGCCAGCCCTTGCCCTTGCCGCCGCCATGCCCGCCGTGCGCCTCTTCCGTCGCCTCGTGGCCGCCGTGCCCATCGTGACCGACCTCGGCCGCCTTCGGCTTGCCAACGCCCATGTAGCCCCACGAGTAGATGAAGATCATCAGACAGACGAAGGGCACCATGAACAGCATGATCGCCGTCAGCGAGTCGACCGTGAACCCCATGGAGAGGGTCGTTGTGCCGGTCGGGATGCTGATCAGCGGCAGCTCGATGGGATGTTCGTAGAAATGCTCGGTGGTAATCGCAATCAACACGATCGCCCACGAAATCACCCACGACACGCCAATGGCAACGATCGCCACGAGACCGCTCAGCCGCGGATTGCGGTTGAACAACAGCACGATCGCAACGAAGGCGAGGAATGGAAGAAGTGGAATTAGATAGACAAGATTTTGCATAGCCACCTCAAACGTTGGTTGCAGCGCCCGAACGAGCGCGTGCAGAGGTGTTACTCACGGGATGAAGTCGTCTTGCGTCGCCGCACTGTTGCCGAGAAAACCAGCAGGCTGATCACCCAGCCGACCAGTAGGCCTACAATAGCGGATCCAAACAATACCAGTTCACGTTCGGCGCCCAACGAACGGGCCAGAAAGACCAGCACCACAGCGCCCAGCAAGGCGCCCATGATCAGAAATCGCTGCTCCCGGCGAGCCAGATTGGCTTCAGCCAGTCGCTCAGGAACGTCCCGATAGCCGGGCAGAACCTTGTCGATGTCCTGCCAGTAGCGATAAGCGGCTGTATAGCGGCCTTCGCCCATCGCTTCTTCGGCCAGTTCGTAGAGCTGGTCAGCCTGCTCTTCGGGCGTGCCTGTTAACTTGACGGGTTCGGCCATGAGGCGCTCATCGTGTGATGCGCCGCGGATTGGGACGGAGGCGCTGGCTGGTCCAGTGGACTAGCCTTTCAGCAGGTCGAGTTCTTCCACGTTGACAGTATCGCGCGTGCGGTAGATGCCGATCATCAGCGCCAGACCGACAGCAGCCTCGGCAGCCGCCACCGCCAGCACAAAGATGGCGAAGACCTGGCCCGTCACTTCTTTCGGCGTGATATAGCGGTTGAAAGCGATCAGGTTGATGTTGATCGCGTTGAGAATAAGTTCAACGCCCATCAACACGGCAATCGCGTTGCGGCGGGACACGGTGCCGTAGAGACCGATGCAGAACAGCGCCGCGGCGACAATCAAATACCAGCTCAATGGAACCATGGATTAGCGCTCCCTTGCGATCATGATTGCGCCCACCAGGGCCACCAACAACAGCAAAGACACGACCTCGAACGGAATAACGTACATACTGACAAAGGCGTCGCCGATCAAGGCAATCGTGTCACCCGGAACGGGCAGCGCCTCAGTCGGCCAGTTGACCTGTAGCAGCACAAGAACCAGCAGCCCCAGCAGCAGGATTGCAACGACGGCTGAGATGCCGGACTGGAAGTTGCTCATCTTCATGCGCCCCAGCATCATGCCGCGGGTCAGCATGGTCGCGAACACGATCAGCGTTGCAGATCGCGCCGATGTAGATCAGGATCTGGGCGACAGCCAGAAACTCCGCCTCCAGCAGGCCATAAAGAGCGGCGACGCCAAAGAAGGAGCCGACCAGCCACAGCGCCGAGTGAAACAGATTGCGACTCAGCACCACCATCAACCCGCAGCCGAGAGTCAGGGCGCTGATCAACAGGAAAACGACTTGTTGCGGTGTAATTGCCATAAGCACTCCTCAAGCGCTGGTCACGCAGCCGCGCTAGACGCTTGTCGCAGCAGCGTTTAACGCATCCTGGCGTCGGTCCACCCGTTTGCGCAACCGCGAGCCGATGATTCCCAGCGTAACCACCAGTGCAATGATGTTGCTGCCGCTGAGCAACAGCGCCCGGATGTTGTCCGAAACCGGCAGCTTCCAGATCACAGCAGCCAGCAGCACCACGACCAACGACGCCGGCACCAGCACCTTCCAGCAGAAGGTCATCATCTGGTCGATGCGCAGCCGTGGATAGGTGGCCCGCACCCACATCAGAGCAAACAACACCAGCAGCGTCTTAATACTGAAGTAGACGATGCCCAGTACCGGAACCTGCTCCACGAACGGCCCCTGCCACCCGCCCAGGAAGACGGTCACAGCCAGCGCGCTGAGGATCAGGCTGTTGACAAAGAACTGGAGGAAGAACCAGGCAAACTTCATGCCGCTGTATTCGATGTTGAAGCCGGCCACGATCTCGCTTTCAGCTTCCAGCAGATCGAAGGGCGCCCGCTCTCCCTCGGCCAATGCTGCCACAAAGAAGATGAGAAAAGCGAAGGGCATCAGCAGTCCGTACCAGCCGGGGATGAAGCCGAAAATAGCGAACGCCCTGCGCCGCGGCCAGATCGTTGGTGTTCATGGTGCCGGCCAGCAGCACCACCGCCAGCAAGGTGAAGATCAGGGGAATCTCATAGCTCAGCAACTGCGCCACGACCCGGAAGCCGCCCAGCAGGGCATACTTGTTGTTGGAACTCCAGCCCGCCATCAGTGCGCCCATGGCTGCCAGCCCGCTGAAAGCCACGAAATACAGCAGGCCCACGTTGAGGTTGACAGCGACCACACCGGCGCCGATGGGGATAATTGCCGCTACCATGATGATCTGCATCACCGACAACGCCGGCGCCAGGTTGAAGGAAACCCGGTCTGCGCCGACCGGCGTGACATCTTCCTTGGTCAGCAGCTTGACGATGTCAGCCATGGTCTGCAAAAGGCCGTACGGTCCCGCGCGGTTCGGTCCCACACGGTCCTGCAAGCGGGCAGCAATCTTGCGCTCCCCCCAGATCAGGAAGATCGCAGAGGTCAGCACCAGAATCAGCAGAAGCACAACGCCAACAACGTCACCCACCAGCGATGCAAGCGCGACGCTCAATCCCCAACCAACCAGCAAATTCTGAAACCAGGGGCCGATTTGCGAAGGATCTTTTATAAGTTCCAGTAACTGTTGCATGAACATTTACTCCAAAACCACAGTCAGAAGCTGCCTTTACTGCCACTCCAGCGCATTGACGCGCCAGGCATAGATCAAACCCAGGAAGAGAATGCCAACAAAAAGCAGCGCCTCGATGAGCGCGTAGAAGGCAAGCTGGTTGTAAGCCACGGCCCAGGGGAAGAGGAACACAGCCTCGACATCGAAGATCACGAAGATCAGGGCAAAGAGATAATATTGCGCCTTGAACTGGCTCCAGGTATCGCCGATGGTTTCCACGCCGCATTCGTACGTCGTGGTCTTCAGTTTGTTTGGCTTTTTGGGACGCAGCAGCCAGGCCACGGCGACGCCGACAAAGGGAAAGATAAACGCGACGACCGCGAGAATCAGGACGAACTGGAAGTTTTCTTGAATCATAAGCTGCCTCCGAGGGTTGCGCAGGCCGGTTCAAGGAATTGGACGTGAACCCGAGGGCCTGTCAGGTGCGACTTATTGAGGAAACTGGCACAAGCGTGGCGATTATACCACCGTCGCGACAAAACGTGAAAAGTCTTACCGACTTGTACACGTTTTCGGTTGGCCGGCAACGCTCCTGGAAGTATCTGCACCATTGCAGCAAGTAATCCGATCATTCATCAACTGGGGCTGGCTACGAAGCTTGGTCCGCGGGATATGTTGTGAACCAATTGTGTGCATTGTAACACAACGCTGGCAGATGCCAAAAACTGGATGGCAGATTACCGTCCTAAAACAGCGTATAGATGAACGGCGCGATGCCTGAAGCCTGGGCGAACACCAGCAACATGCCAAATACTACCAATACCATCACCATGGGAATCAGCCACCACAGCTTACGCTCCCAGAGAAATCCGAACAATTCATTGACAACGCTCATGCGCGAGCTGACTTTTTTCGATGTCTTCATGCAATCCTTCTCCCGGCGTCGAATTCGCCTTGGTTGTCGCCCGTCGTAACGACGGCGACCCGATTATACCGGATACCCGGCAGCCTGTGTAATTTTCACCCAACTCACTGCACCACGACCTTGTAGATTCGCCCGTTGTCGAAATCGGCCACATAGATGTTGCCGTCCGCGTTGTCGCCGATATCGGAGATGCGGCGGGCTGTGACCATCAGTTGCTCCGTCTGCCACGTTGACCCGACCCGCCGCAGCCCCCAGATGCGTCCTGTGCAGTGGTCGGCATAAAGATAGATGCCGCGCAGCGTTGGATAGTCCGCGCCGCGGTATACCTCGCCACCGATGACCGCGCAGTTGCCGCTGCTGTGACCGTACTCAGCCACCGGCGGGACGTACGGGCTTGGATCGCAGGTCGCCGGGTTGAAGCACAGCGTCCCTTCCATCACCCGCCAGCCGTAGTTCTGGCCGCCCGCGCTGCCGGCCGGCTGGAAGTCGATCTCCTCGCGCCGGCTCTGGCCCACGTCGGCGATATACAAGTCGCCGGTCAGCCGGTCGAAGGAGAAGCGCCACGGATTGCGCAGCCCGTAGGCCCAGATCTCCGGCGCGCGGCCCGGCATCCCGACAAACGGATTGCTGGCCGGCACGTTGTAGGTCAAGCCGCGCGCCGTGGCCCACCAGCGGCAGAAAGGCCACCGTGGACAGTGTGCCCGATGGAGGAGCAGGTGGATCGGCAGGCGACGGCTGTGTCACATCGATGCGCAGGACCGCGCCCAGCATGTTGCCGGTGTTCTGGGCGTCGTTCTCCGGGTCGTTGTCGAAATCACCGTCGCCCACCGCGATATAGAGGTAGCCGTCCGGCCCGAACGCCAGTTGCCCGCCGCTGTGGATGACAGCCGTTTCGGGCACACGCAACACTTCCTGATGGCTGGCCGGGTTGGCCAGATCCGGGTCGTCCGGCGACACGAAATAGCGCGCCACCACCACCTGCGATGTCGCGCCATCCAGATAGTGTACGTAGAAGCTGCCATCGCTGGCGTAGTTGGGAGAAAACGCCAACCCAAACAGCCGCCGTCCCTGCCCCTGGTCGTTGATGTTGGCAAACAGGCGCGGCGTCGGGTCGCCGCTGCGCAGGAACCAGATCCGCCCGTTGGTGGCCGCGACGAACAGGCGTCCGCTGCCATCGGGCGGGTAAGCGATGGCCGACGGGTTGTAGATGCCCTGCGCCACCAGTGTCAGGCCGAGCTGCGGCCAGTCGGCCGGGCTGGCAGCGCTGCTGGCAACGCCCCTGCCAGGCAGCAGCAACAGGATCAGCGCGCCAGCCGCAGCGGCCAGTGCCAGCGCGCCCAACAACCGGGCAGTCGAAGAACGTGGATTCATGACAGAAGATCTCCAATGAAACGAGCGATTTCCCCGGCCGCCAGCCGGTGGCCAGCCGGGTTCCAGTGAATGTCCTGGCCGAAATAGAGCGGGCCGTCCCGCCGCGCCGCGCTGGCAAAAACCGGCAGCAGCGGCAGGCAGGCAATGCCAAGCCGCTCACACTCCTGCGCCACCCAGCGTTCGTTGCGCTCCAGCGTTTCCCGCTCCGCGGCCGTGCCCTGCCAGTAGACAGCTTCCTTGCTCGGGGCGACGACCACCGCAAAACGCGCGCCAGTTGCCTGCGCAGCATCGCGCGCGGCGGCCAGCGCCGCGGCGGTCAGCGCCATGCCTTGCTGCACGCGTGCATCGGACAGGTCAGCCCAGGCAGCCGGCTGCGTTATGTCCAGCAGCACCGGCGCACCGGCCACATCGATCCAGCGCGCCGGCCGCCGCCCCGGATCGTAGACGCCCTGGCGCAACCCGTATTTCGCCAGCTCGTAGCTCACCAGATGGCGGTGCAGCAGACCGCGCAACGAAAGCCGGGGCGCGCCAGGCGGGCGCGCCCGCTGGCGCCGTGCGCGCCCGCTCCCAGGCCAGGAAGTCGCCACGACCCGCTGTCTGCCAGCCGGCGAAGCTGGCCGCGTCCAGCAGGTCGTTGGCGAAGAACTGCCACAGCACCAGCCGCGGCCGCAGCCGCAGCCCTTCGCTGCGCAGCATCGCCAGCTCGCTGCCCGGCCCGAAGCCGCCGATGCCCAGATTGGCGACGGTCAGACCGCTCAGCCAGGCCAGTTGCGCCGGCCAGGTCGCCCGCTCGTCCACGCCGTAGCCGAAGGTGAAGCTGTCGCCCAGCGCGACCACATCCACCGGGCCGTCCTCTCCCGCCGTGCGCAGCCCGCGGCTATTGGTGCGCAGGTGGTAGCCGAACTCAGGATGACCAGCAAGAAGCACGTCCAGATCGGGCCGATGGCGGAAACCCAGCGCGGGGTCGGGGACGAAGGTCGCGTGCCAGTCGTCGTAGAAACCGGCCCACGAACTGGCGCGGCGGCCTGTCATGGTCTGCACCGGCGCCGGCAGCATCCCCGGTTCAACCCGCGCCAGCAGCTCGGTCAGCAGGACGCCGAACGCGGCGACCGCGCCCAGCGCGCCGAGAGACGATTGCAGGAGCTTGGTTTCCCGCGCCATGGGTGGCGTTCCGAAGGACCGTCAGTCCTGCTGCGGCGGCTTGCGAACGATGAAACGCTCCAGCACCAGCAGGTCGATGTCGCTGACGCTGAAGGTGTTGAAGGCGTTGGCGGGCGTGGTGACGATCGGCTCGCCGCGCAGGTTGAAGGAGGTGTTCATCAGCACCGGCGTGCCGGTCTTCTGGCCGAACGCGTTGATGATGTCGTAATAGCGCGGGTTCCACTCGCGCCGCACGGTCTGCAGGCGCCCGGTGCCCATGTGCGACACGGCCGGTATCTCGGCCTGACGGCTCTCCAGCACGTCGCTGACCATCAGCATGAAGCGCGGCGGGTACTGGCCGTCAGCCTGCTGCAGGTCGAAGTACTCGGCGGCCCGCTCCTCGGGGATCACCGGCGCAAAGGGGCGGAAGGGCTCGCGGAACTTGATCTTGACGTTGACGATCTCCTTCATCTCGGCCCGGCGCGGGTCGGCCAGGATGGAGCGGTTGCCCAGCGCACGCGGCCCCCACTCGAAGCGGCCCTGGAACAGGCCGATCACCTGCCCGTCCACCAGCGCGTCGCTGACCGCGTCGACCAGCGCGGCCTCGTCGTCGAAGTGCTCGAAGGGGATGTCGTTGGTCGTCCAGGAAGCTCGCGGCATTCGCTCTCGCTGTAGCTCTGGCCGTAGTAGGCGTGCTCCATCACGAAGCGGCGCGGCTGGCTCAGCAGCACGTGATAGGCATAGAGCGCCGCGCCCAGCGCGCCGCCAGCATCGCCCGCGGCCGGCTGGATGTAGACGCCGGTGAAGGGCGTCTCGCGCATGATGCGCCCGTTGGCGACCGAGTTCAGCGCGACGCCGCCGGCCATCACCAGCCGGTCCAGCCCGGTCTCGCTGGTGCAGGTGGTTGACCATGCTCAGCAGATGTCTCTTCGGTGACACGCTGGATGGTGGCCGCAACGTCGGCGTAGTACTGGTTGCGTTTTGGCCTGCTTCCTCGCGGCCGCGTCAGGTCGTGGCCGGTGGTTTCGCAGAAGAACTCGTCGTCGTGCCTGCGCGGCTTGCCCCACAGGCTGATGAAGCTTGTCGTTGAAGGTGCGTTCGGGCGAGTAGTGGTAGCTGAAGTAGTCCATGTTCAGCCGGAAGCTGCCGTCGGGATAGGTGTACACCAGCTTGTCCAGCCGGTCCATGTACAGCGGCCGGCCGTAGGGCGCCATCCCCATCACCTTGTACTCGCCCTCGTTGACCGCGAAGCCCAGCCAGGCGGTGAAGGCGGAGTAGAGCAGGCCCAGCGAGTGAGGGAAGCGCATCTCGCTGGTCAGGTCGATGCGGTTCATGCTGCCGTCGATCCACGACCCCTTGGCGCGCCCCAGCGAGGTGGTGGTCCACTCGCCGACGCCGTCGATGGTCAGCACGGCGGCTTCTTCGTAGGGCGAGCAGAAGAAGGCGCTGGCCGCGTGGCTCAGATGATGCTCGACGAACAGCACCTTGTCCGCCTCGACGCCGACCTTCTCCTGCAAAATGCTCTTGACCCACAGCTTCTCGTCGAACCAGGCGACCATCGCCTCGCGGAACACCTTCCACGAGCGGGGAAAGGTGCCGAGGGTGGACATCAGGATGCGCTCGAACTTGGGCAGCGGCTTTTCGTAGAAGACGACGTAGTCCAGCTCCTCGGCGGTGATGCCGGCCTGTTGCAGGCAAAACTCGACCGCCAGCGCCGGGAAGCCGTAGTCGTGCTTTTTGCGGCTAAAGCGCTCCTCCTGCGCCGCGGCCACCAAATCCCCGTCGGCCAGCAGCACCGCAGCCGAGTCGTGATAAAAACAGGAAATACCGAGGATGTACAAACGGATGTCTCCGGGGTCATCTGCCACGAATTACACGAATTTCACCAATTTCATCCGGAACGACGCCCGCCCTTTGAGCGCCAATGTGGCGTCAATTCTGGATGCAGAATTCGTACAATTCGTGTAATTCGTGGCAAAGTTTGCGTCGCTGTACTGGTTACGACTGGCGGTGCGCGTCGGCCAACTCTACGTCGCGCGTCTCGCGCGGCTGCCAGGCTGTGTCAGCCGGGCGGCGGCGGCGAATGTGCAACGGATCGGCCAACAGTCGCACGCCGAGACCGAAGGGCAGGACGATCACGAAATAGAAGAATGTCAGCAAGATGCGCGACTGGAACTTGCCGATCTTGCGGGCAAGGACGAGCCAGCGATCCCATAGGTTGCGCAGCACGGACTGTCTCCAGGTTACAACGGCGCCGCCGGAACAGTGTCCGGCGGTCGCAGGTCGTCGCTTGTTCGATTGGGCGCATGATACTGTGGGCGCGGTGATCTGTCAATTCTGCCCAATCCTGCGGCTGGCGTGCGTCTCGCCCCAGGGCTTGTCCCTCCGGGAGGCTGCGCACTACAGCAGCTTGCCCAGCTCCGCGCCGTTGACGCTGCTGGCCCGGATGTGCGTGCCGCCGAGGTGGTCGGGGAACAGATAGTACGTCTGCCCGCCGGTGCGCATGGCAATGCGTCGTCCGCCGGCGTAGTAATATTTCTTGATCGCGTTGCCCGTCTTTTCGTAGTGGTTGCCAACATAGATGGTGGTCGTTGCGCCGAAGGTCGCCTTGACCCGCCCGCCGCGAAGTCCCGCAGCATAGCGGAGCGGATCGGCGTCGTAGACGAAGCTGGCCGTGGCTGGCCCGCTGACGGCTGTCAACCGGTTCTCGGCGTCGTAGGTCAATGTGTAGCTGCCGCGCGTCGTCATGTTGCCGTTGCAGTCGTAGCCGTAGCTGATGCTGCCGGCTGTCTTGACGGCGTGCGGCTTAGTTGCGGGTGTGCCGACGCGGCAGCCGCCCGGCGAGTTAGCGAAGTAGGTGCTACTACTCGACTGTTTTCGTCAGCAACACTATCGAGAGTCGCTCTACATTTTCTTGGTTCCTCAACAACTCAGAATATTCTTGAGTTGAACGAGAGATTCGGCAAGGCCAGCATCCAGCAAAGACCGCACTTTTTGGATTGCGGCACCTTCCGCATCAGCAAAGTCTACTCTCGCATCGAGGATACTGCTAATAATCTCGCCGTTCGACCGACATATATCTCCTTGTAGTACTACAAACTCTTGATCATGGGTTATCTGCCAGGTTGCTTCAATCGCATCCTTGCTCCGATCATGATCGAGATTGCACGAGATATATGCCACCATAATTCCTGCGTCGTTGGACCAGCTTCCGTGGTCGATCCAACGACTGACGGTGTGCTCGCTACATTCGTTACGAAGCGTGTGCGCGGCAGATGATACCTCGGAAGCTAACAGAGATTGCAGTTGCGCGAAAGTGTGAGTGTTCATGGCTTCTTGAATATCCCTGTGACAGCATTCAGTAGTTCCTGTGTGAAGGGATGAACCTGTCCCGTACCTCTTGTCGCTGCCCACTGTACAAGTTCAGTATGGCTCGATGGTCTGATTGTTACATGCCCGGGAGGATCGTTATCATAATCGACCGTCAAACTTCTCAATACATTCGGGGCAATCTCAACCACTTTCCCAGGCTTGACACCTGGATTATCGAAACTGTCAAAAAACGACAACCCTCCGCCCGGTACATCGTCAATTCCCGGTCTTGGTGTAAGACTGTCGGGAGTTCCAGAGGCTGAACGATAGGCTCTCTGTACCGCGCCCAACACCCGTCCCCCACCCGACATCAGCACCGACGCACCGGCGCCAGCCGCCGCCGCCGACAGTTGCGGCGTCGCCATCAGCAACTCCTGATAGAACTGCTCGCCGAGCATCTCGGGATCGTCCATCAGGAACGAGTTCAGTTCATGAGCCGCCGTCTCCTGGATGAGGTTGCTTGTGAGGTTGTAGACGCCGCCGGTTGCCGCACGCTCGCGGTCGATCCACAGGATGAGGTTGTAGAGCCATTGAGCGTACGCCTGGTAGCGCAGACCCTCTGGGTTGCCAGGTGGTGTTGCGTCCGGCACACCTGGACACAGCTCTGGAATGCAGTGTCCACTGGGATCCACGTTGACCGTCGGTCGATTGCCGACGTAGCTGTACCTGTTCAGCGCCTGCGGATCGCCCGGGTTGGGCACGATGGTGTCGGCCTGCGCGAAACGGCCTAACAGCGGGTCATAATATCTCGCGTTGTAAAAGTACAGCCCGATTCTAGCATCTTCGCGCTGGCCTGTAAAGCGCCAAGTAGTCAGCTTGAAGCCGTCGCTACCAGCAGCGATGCCTACCCTGTCTTGACGTACTGTGCCCCTATGAGGTAGACTGAACCGGCCTGCGCCGCGGTGAACAATTGCCGCGGCTGCGTGGTGTTATCCGGCAGGCAACGAACCCCTTTCTGGAGATCAACCCGTGCGTTCAACCGCTCGCTTCTGGCCGCTTCTGGCCCTTGGTTTCATGCTGGCCTTCGTCAGCGGGTGCAGCTTTCGCCCGCTGCTGTCCGATGTCAGCGTGCAGCCCGACGTCATCAGTCCCAACGCCGACGGCGACACTGACGCCACCAACATCCTCTACAGACTGGGCCGCACAGCAGATGTCTCGATCTATTTCGAGAACGAGCAGGGCGACCGCTTCTACTTCCGCGACAGCCAGTTGCGCTCGCCCGGCGAGTATGGCGTGGCCTGGGGCGGCGTCATCAACGAGCCGCTGATCGTGGACGATGGCTTCGGCCCGCAGCAGGTGCTGAGCCGGGTGCTGCCCGACGGCGTCTACACCTGGACGGTCGAAGCGACCGACCAGCGCGGCAACGTCGAGACGCAGTCGGGGACGATCACGCTGCAAGACGGCGACACCGTGCTGCCTGAGCTGCAGAACTTCACCGTCGTGCCGCAGGAGTTCCGCCCCAACCAGGACGGCCTGCGCGACGACTGGGTGTCGATCTCCTACTACCTGCCCAAGGACGTTGACAGGTGCACAGGTCTACCTGATCGACCCGGCCGAGCCGAACCTGCAAGTACCCCATCGCCGAGCGCGAGCGGGTCATCAAGCCGGGTGAGCTGGGCTTTCACGAGTATCGCTACGAAGGCGGGGTCGATCTGGGTGCGGAACCGCCGCCCGACGGCACGTACATTGTCTATGGCGAGGCGCGCGATCTGGCCGGCAACCGGGTGGTCGTCTCCTCCACCCTGACCATCGACGACGGCGGCAAGCCGCGCGCCGATATCCTGCAAGGCGAGATCGACTGGCAGGACGAGCTGAACCGCGTAGTCAGCGTGCCGCTGGGCGGGACACTCTGTTTCACTGCCACGATCCAGAACGAAGGGCACGGTCAGCATCCGCACGGCCGGGCCGTGGCCGGGCACGACCTACAAGTTCAGCGAGAACAACAACACCCTGGCGCTGGAGCAGGACGATCCCAGCTTCCGCCAGCAGGCCGGCGTCTTCCGCTTCGGCGTCAACTACGACACCACCGGCATCGACTTCCCCTTCCGCTGGGCGATCGGCCGCCAGGAAGACCTGGAGCGGCGCGTGATCGACGGCGAGGAGCAGTGGTATCTGCTGCCCGGCCAACGCTCGCAGGTCTACGGCTGCATCGAGTTCGACGAGCAGCCGCCCACCGGCACCAATTTCTGGTGGGGCGGCCTGATCCACGAGTTCGTCGACGTGCCCAACAACTATGTCGATCGCATCAGCGTCGTAGTCGGCGCGCCGTAGGGGGAGAGGGAAAGGAAAGGAAGGAAAGTAGGGAAAGCGGAGGTCAGAAGTCAGAGGACAGAAGTCAGGGATCAGTCACCTTGTCACCTTGTCACCCTGTCACCCTGTCACCCCCTCACCCCCTCATCCGCACCATGGACCTCGCCATCGTCATCGTCAGCTACAACACGCGCGAGCTGCTGCGCGGCTGTCTGGGAAGCGTCTTTGCCAGTCTGGGCGACGCGCGGGCGTTGGAGGCGGGCGTTTGGGTGGTGGACAACGCGTCGGCGGACGGCAGCGCGGCCATGGTGCGTGAAGCGTTCCCGGCCGTGCGCCTGATCGCACTTGCCGACAATCTGGGGTTTTCCGGCGGCAACAATCTGGCGCTGCGCGCGCTGGGGTTTCAGCCCGCGGGCCGCGAGTTGGTGCGCACCGGCCAGCTTGCTCTGCCGGACGACCCGGCGTTGACGCTGCCTGAACCGCCGCACCACGTGCTGCTGCTCAACTCGGACACCGAGGTTCAAGCCGACGCACTGGCGCGGCTGGTGGCTTTTCTGGACGCAACGCCGCGCGCCGGCGCGTGCGGGCCGCAGCTTCTCTATCCCGACGGTCGCTTTCAACACGGCGCGTTCCGTTTCCCCGGTCTGGCGCAGACGGCGCTGGATCTTTTCCCGCCGCCCGGCCGGCTGGATGCCGCGCTGATGGATTCGCGCCTCAATGGCCGCTACCCGCGTGGCCTGATCGCGGCGGGCGAGCCGTTCCCGGTCGACTTCGTGCTGGGCGCATCGTTGACCGTGCGCGGCGCGGCGATCCGGCAGGCTGGTCTGCTGGACGAGGGCTATTTCATGTACTGCGAGGAGATGGACTGGCAGCAACGGCTGGCGCGGACGGGCTGGGAGGTGTATTGCGTGCCGGCGGCGCAGGTCGTGCATCACGGCGGCGCCAGCACGAGCCAGTTTCGTGCCGCGATGTTCACGGTGCTGTGGCAGAGCCGGCTGCGCTACTTCGCCCGCTACCACGGGACGCTCACCAACCGGTTGTTGCACGGGCTGATTCGCGCCGGCATGTCGGCGGAGTCCAGCCGTGCCCGCGCCAGTGCGCCACCTGACCTGGACGACCGGCTGCGCGCCTATGCTACGGTGGCCGGGGCCACACGAGGCCAGCGATGAAGCTGATCGCCGTTATCCTCACCAAGAACGAGGCGCGTCACATCGCCGACTGTGTCGCCAGCGTCGCCTGGGCCGACGGCGTGCTGGTCTCCGACTCCTTCAGCGACGACGACACCGCCGCGCTGGCGACGGCCGCGGGCGCGGTCGTCGAGCAGCGGGTCTTCGAGGGCTGGGCGGTGCAGCGCAACGCGTCGCTGGACGCGGCGGCGCGGCTGGAGGCGGACTGGGTACTCTTTGTGGACGCCGACGAACGCTGCACGCCGGAGCTGGCGCAGGAAGTGCGACAGGTCATTGAGACGCGGCCGGAGGCGGGCTGGAGTGTGCCGCGCTACAACTTCATCGTCGGCAAGCAGGTGCGCCACGGCGGGTTCTACCCGGACTACCAGCTTCGCCTGCTGCAGGTCGGCAAGGCGCGCTACGACCTGAGCCGGCCGGTGCACGAGGTGGTGGAGCTGGACGGGACTGAGGGACGCCTGCAGAACCACCTGCTGCACTACAACTACGACACATGGGCGCAGTTCCACGCCAAGCAACGGCGCTACGGCGCGATGGAAGCCGACATCCTCGCGCAGCGCGGCATCCGCGCCCGCCCGCACAATTTCATCTTGCAGCCCCTGCGCGAGTTTCGTCGCCGCTACCTGACGCTGGAGGGTTACCGCGACGGCTGGCACGGACTGAAACTGTGTGCGCTGCTGGCGTATTACTACGGGTTCTATCCGTACTGGGTGTTACGGTCGTAATCCGTGTCTTCTTTCTCGTACTTGTACTCGTACTCGTACTCATACTCGTCCGGTTCCCAAGCAGATATCAGCTAGAAGGAACAGCAAAAAAGAGAGTACGAGGACGAGTAGCAGTACGTCGGAGACGGCGGTCCCTCCGCTGCTTACTGGCTACTTCACCACGCCCAACCTTCGCAAGATGTTCTCATACCCCTCGTCGATCAGCTTCTCCAGCCGGTCGGCGCAGATTTCATACTCCGTCTTGGGGCGACGGTATGGGTCTTTAACGTCGCCGTAGTCGCCGCTCATCTCGCTTAGCAGGAAGACCTTGGTCAGATACTGGGGATAGCTGTAGAACAGTGTCCGGCGATGGCCCTCCTCCATCACCAGCACCAGATCCGACTCGGCGATCTCGCGTTCCGTGACTGTGTGAGCGACGTGGCTGGAGATGTCGATGCCGCGCTCGGCCAGAACCTCGACGCCCGGCGCGCTGGCTCCGCTGCCATCCACGCCGTAGACACCGGCCGAGGTGACAGTCACCTGATCGGCCAGACCGTCCTCGACCAGCCGCTGGCGCAACAGTCCCCAGGCCATCGGCGACCGGCAGATATTTCCCGTACAGACTATCAAGACCTGTTTCACTGGTGTCAACCTCCGCGAGCGACTCGCTTCTCAGCGCGAACGGGCCAGGGTGTCCGCCCTGGCCCGTTGATTCTATCCTGCAATCACGTTACTTGATTTAAGCACTTGCAGCGCTTCGGCAATCCTTCAATCCAGGCAATAAAGGTCACGCCAGCTCCGGCTGCAACAGACCGTAGTTGCCGTCGGTGCGGCGGTAGAGCACGTTGATGGCGGCCTCGCGTGCGTTGAAGAAGACGAAGAAGTCGTGGCCGAGCAGTTCCATCTGATCCACCGCCTCGTCCTCGCTCATGGGTGCCATGGCGACCCGCTTGCGGCGCACAATCTGGCCGTCGAAGAATGTCTCGTCTTCGTCTATCACCGGCGCAGTAGCTTCGCTGTAGGCCTCCAGTTCCTCGACCGCAGCCGCGTGAATCTGGGCCTTTTCGAGCTTGCGCCGTCGCTTGCCCTTGTAGCGTTTGATCTGAACCTGTAGCTTTTCAGCCGCGCCATCCACAGCCGAATAGATGTCACCACTGCGAACTTCAGCGCGCAGCAGGCTGCCGTTGCTGCGAATTGTCACCTGCACCACCTCGCGCTCGCTGGCTTTGCGGCTTGTTTCCTCTGCCAGTTCAACGCGCATTTCCTGAATGTCGGGCAGATAGCGATCCATCTTGCCCAGTTTCTTCTCAACGTACCCCCTCAATTGGTCGTTCACCTCGAGGTTGCGACCCTTGATCGTGAGTTGCATAAAGCTAGCTCCTTTCCAGCGGGAGATATGGAATTGGGGTAGAGTGTCTGCCGGGTGGCCGGCAGCGGAGTTTCGAGCGTTGGCAGCAAACTTGCTCGAGTGGTAGTTTCATTTTAACCAGCCAGCCAAGCTTTGTCAACCCGCTTGTTCGCGGCGCTACTCACCCAGCGCACGCGCCACAGTCAGCGCCCAAACGCGGCCAGCCCCGCCTGCGTGTAGCGTCTCACCACAGGCCTCCAGCGTCGCGCCGGTGGTGGCGACATCGTCGATCAGCAGCACGCGCGCGCCAGCCAGCGCCGGCCCGCTCCACACAAACGCGCCGCTGACGTTTTGCCGCCGCTCCTCCGGTCCCAGATGTACCTGCTGCTGCGTCTCACGCTCGCGGCGCAGCACCTCGGGTTGCAGCAGCGGCAAGCCAGCCAGCCTGCACAGCGTTTCAGCCAGTAACTGCGACTGGTTGAACCCCCGCTCCTTCAGGCGCGCCTTGTGCAACGGCACGGCGATCACCAGATCGACCGACACGGTGCGGGCGCGCCAATACGCGGCCAGAAGCTCGCCCAGCGGCTGGCCCAGTTCCTTCCGCCCGTTGTACTTGAACTCGTGGATAACCTGGCTGACCGGCTCGCGGTAGACGGCCGCAGCGCGGATCGCGGCGATCTGAAAGCTGCCGTCGCGGCAGACCGGGCAGCGCCCCGGCTCCTGCACCGGCTTGCCACAGCGGATGCACACCGGCTGGGGGACGGACTCAACCCGCCCGCGGCAGGCCGGGCAGAACAGATCGCCCAGCGCGCCGCAGCCAGCGCACTTGGTGGGAAACACCAGATCGAGCAGTCGCCCGGAGAACCGACTGGCTGGCCGGGCCGGTGGCGGGACGTTTGCCAGCGCTGAGAGGTCGCTGTTCTGCGACAACGCGTTCCCTCCGCAGATTGGTACTACGCGACGTTGGAAGTCCGCACGATGTCAGATGCCTGTCAGCCAGGGAACCAGGCCTGCAACAGGTCGTTGACGAAGGTGCGAATCTCGTCGCCCATGATGAGAAGAATCGCGGCGACAACGATGGCGATCAAGATCAAGATCAAGGCATATTCTACAAAGCTTTGGCCTGAGTTGTCTCTGAAAGACATTATTTACCTCTGATCGGACTCCGCCGGCGGCGTCCGTGTATCGTGCAAGGGTATCCATCCGCGGCGCAGCGCGGCTACGGCAGCTTCGGTGCGGTCACCGACGCCCAGCTTGCGCAGGATGTTGGTCATATGGTTCTTCACAGTCTGCTGGCTGATGCCCAGATTGACGGCGATGACTTTGTTGCTGGCGCCCTGGACGAGATACTCCAGAACCTCCATCTCACGGGTGGAGAGCGGGGTGAGCGAAGCGGAGTCCTGGTTATAATGCTGGGTATGCTCCTCGATCCAGTCTGCCAGCCAGTTCTGCACCTGCTCGCGGGTCATGATCGCGCCACCCACCACATACAGGCCGGTGCTGACGACGCGGATCGCGCTGATTAGCTCTTCCGGCGTCACATCCTTGACGAAGTACGCCGCAGCGCCGGCCCGCAGCGCAAAGAACATCTGCTCTTCGTCGTCATAGGCTGTCAAGACAATGACCGCCACGCCGTCCAACGTGCTGCTGATGATCTGCGTCGCCATCAGCCCGTTCATCTCCGGCATGTTGACGTCCATCAGCACCACGTCAGGTATCAGTTCCAGCGCAGCCGCCACAGCCGCCGCGCCATCCTTCACCTCGGCAATCACGACCAGATCCGGCTCGATGGTCAGCACGCGTCGCAGGCCATGCCCAAACAGGGCATGGTCCTCGGCGATCATGATGCGAATCGTCTGATCCATGGCGCCTTCCTGACGTTGAATGCTCAGTTGGTGAATGCTTTGGTTGCTTGGGCCGCAATGGTACCGAATTGTAGCACAGGTGGAGAGAGTGTCCAATCGCTCGCGGGTGGCCGCGTCGGGCAGGCGGTTCGGCTGAATTGCGGGTTCCTTTGTATGACGGTTATAATGCAGCCGGTTGACAATGCAATTCCATGGGAACCCGGCGCCAACGCACCGGCCGGAGGCACGTAATGAGCAATGTGAGCGATCTGTGGGCCGTACAGCAGACCGACCTGGCGGTGGAATCTATCCGCCGTCGCCTGAAAGAACTGGAACACCAGCGCGGTGAAACGCCAGAGATCAAGGCAGCGCGCGAGGCGTTCAGAGCTGCCGAGGCCGAACTAACTCACTGGCGCACCACGCGGCGCGA
The DNA here is from genome assembly GCA_963707275.1 of uncultured Chloroflexia bacterium. Taxonomy (GTDB): domain Bacteria; phylum Chloroflexota; class Anaerolineae; order JAAEKA01; family JAAEKA01; genus JACKBK01. The sequence continues at coordinate 260,007 of CAVPPH010000004.1, read as the reverse complement.
TCTGGAAATCCAGGCGCGCGAGCTGTCGGCCAAGATCGACGCCGCCGAAAAGGACCTGATGAGTGGACGGGTGCGCAATCCCAAGGAACTGGAAGGGATGCACGCCAACGTCGGATCGATGAAAAAGCGGCTGAGCGCGGTCGAAGACCAGGTCTTGGATGCCATGGTCCAGAACGACCAGTGGCAGGTTGACACCAACGCCAGGAAGTCGGAACTGGACGCGCTGGAAGCAGAGTGGCAGGCGACCCAGCAGGCCAACGCCGCCGAAGTCACTGCCAAACTGGCCGACCTGAAGCGCCTGGCCGCGCAGATGAACCAGCAATGGGCGGATCTTTCGCCGGAGGATCAGCAACTCTACCGTGACCTACGGGTGCGCAAGGGCGGTCGCGCGCTGGCCGAAGAGCGCAACGGCACCTGTCAGGCCTGCGGCATTTCCCTGCCCACCGGCATCGTCCAGTCGGTGCGCAACGACGAAGTGCACTCCTTCTGTCCTTCCTGTGGCCGGCTCCTGCACGCCGGGTGACCCAAGTATCGCAACAACCTTTCAGTATTGTAATCTTCATGTTCCCTATCCGGTTAACGTTTGACAAAACGTGCCGAAAAGCACTATAATGACCGCGGTAGCGTTTTAAAATCTGATCACATCAGGTGTTTCGTCCATGCAAAACACTGGTCGTGATCAACAGCCCAAAACGTCTGCCCTGTCGCAACGACTTCCCCTCGTATTTTTCAGTCATACTGGGCCTGGCAGAGCTCGCCAGGCGTCACCATTCGCTCTCACATAGGAGGTGATACCTCTCGTTGAAAACATGGTCTCTTAGTGCTTTTTTCGCGCTAGCTGTTTCGATTCCAACATTCCACCCCTAACAGTTTGAGAAGGAGGACACATTGAATTCTCAACACTCTCACCACCGGGTCAAGATTATGACCCTTCTTGTGATCGCAGCCATGCTGATCACTCCGCTTTCGGCGATCGCTTCCGGCGACACCGCACCGACCGGCCCTGGCGACGTTCAAGAACGACCAGTCGCTGGGGCAAAGCAATTCCCTCCGAAGGATCAGCCCGATCCTGAGATGTATCGCCAACGCGCGCCTCGTGGAAACGGCGATCCTGCAGGGCAACCAGACAGAGGCAGGATCACTGGCCGTCACAGGCGTCGGCAAGGTGCTGGTGCTTTTGGTAGAGTTTGCTGGCACCGACGTTGTTACCTGGGAACCCGGCAACACATGGGACCCCTACGGCGTGGCCGAAGAAGTTGAGTTCTCCGACTTCGGTGACTGCACCAACGTGATTTCCGAGACGACGACCTTCACCTACACACCAACGCTGCATAACGAGGTACCGGTACCGCCCTCAGCGGAGTATGCTTATAAAGGCGCGAGACGCCGGACTTCGGCTTCACTATGTGGGCGCCGGATTTCAATCACGAATACTATCAGGATCTGGTTTTCGGGGATGGCCTTTCCTACAACTACAACGCGGGCAATGGCGATCCGGTCACAATCGATGTCAACACGTCCCTGCGAGAGTATTATGAGAATGTCTCAAAAGGCGACTTCACCATTGAGGGTGATGTAGTCGGCTGGATTCCGCTTCCGCATGCGATGCCCTGGTACGGAGCCGACCTTTGCCCTGGCGCCTTGTCGCAGAGTGTCCAGAATGCAGGTGGCTCTGATGGCTATTACAACAACCCGAACGGCACCATCAGGGTTGACTACGGCACACCCAAGACGGCTATCATGGATGCCGTTGACTGGATCAACACCAACATGCCTGGCTTCGATTGGAGCCAGTATGACAACAACGGTGATGGCCGCGTCGATACCATCTTAATGGTAACAGCTGATGTGGACGAGGCGAATGCGAATGCTAACGAGCACGCGATTTGGCCGCATAGCTCCAGCGTGGACTACTGCGTCGATCCAGGCCCCGACGGCGTTTGCGACACCGACGACGACATCCGTACTGGCAGCTACATCGTGCAGGGCGAGACCGGCGGCATCTCCGTGTTCATTCACGAGTACGGTCATCGCCTCGGTGCAGACGACCTGTACTCGTATGGCTACGGCGAAACCTCGGCCGGCATTTGGAGCCAGATGTCCGACTTGCGCGGTCATGGCGTTCCCTGGGACAGTTCCGCAGTTGGCATGGATCCCTGGCACAAGCTAGGCTGGGGCTGGCTGAACACGCTGGTCGTGAACTATGATGATCCGGCACAGAGGTCGTGCTTTCGCAGGGATCAAATCCTGCGCCGGGCGAGTACGATTCGGTACTGATCACGCTGCCGGAACAGGTTGAACAGATAGAAACGGCTCACAGCCCAATTCACATGTGGTGGGGTGGCCGCGAGAATTTGATGAACAACCTGGTATTCCGGCCAGTCGACCTCAGCGGCGCTACCAGCGCGACCTTGACGTTCTGGAACAAGTACGACATCGAGGAGGCCTGGGACTTTGGCTTCGTTCAAGTCTCAACCGACGATGGCGCTACCTGGACCAGCCTCGAGAACGCCAACACGACCTTTGACCACGATCCCAGCGCCATCGACTACGTGGTCGACAACCTGCCTGGTCTGACCGGCCATATCGATGACTGGACACAAGAGTTTTTCGACCTGAGCGCCTATGCCGGTCAGGAAATATGGCTGGCCTTCCGCTACGCCACCGACTGGGCGACCTTGGGTAACGGCTGGTGGGTCGATGACATCGAAGTGACAACCGATGCAGGAACCGTCCTCTTCGATGACGTGGAAAGCGGAATGGGTGCGTGGATGGTTGATCCGACTGAAGGCTGGACAATCAGCGATGGCGTCTTCACCTACCCGCACTACTACCTCGTAGAATGGCGCAACAACGACGGCGCCGACGCGAACCTGGCTTCGGGGCGCTGCGATGTCGAGAACTTCGGCATGCTGGTCTGGTACATCAACGACCACAAGTACACAGCCAACGAGATCTACGACTACCTGTCCGACAATCCAAGCTTCGGCCCCAAAGGCAAAGCGCTGGTCGTTGATGCACACCCGGATCCGCTGCGCGACGCGACCTCGGTTTTCGCTCACAATGCCCGTGCCAACACTGCCTACCGCTGCTACGGCATGCGCGACGCAGCCTTTGGGCTCGACAATCTGGCATCGTTCTACGTGACCCAGCTGCCGGGTAATCCAAGCCGGTGGGGTAACCCCGACTTCGAGTATCCTGCTCAGGAACCAGTGTCTGCCTTCCATGACAGCATGGGCTACTATCCGGGCTTGGAGTACACGAACATTCGCGCCATCGACGACCCGCGTGGACCTGCCTACTACTGGGTCGCCAAAGAGCGCGATTCGAGTGTGGTCATCCCTGCGAGGGATGTCTACGGCGTGGGCCCGATGGAGTATCCTGAAGGCACTGGGTTCCTCCAGCGAATGCCAGAACTCGGGGCATGGTACGGCTTCTGGGACTGGCCTTCGGGCACTGGTAACCCAGGGGATACACACGTACAGTATGGCATTCACCTGCAAGTTATGGACCAGGCATCCGACGGTAGCTGGGGCCAGATCAAGTTCTGGAACGCCATGACCGAGTTCGATGGCATGGTAACCCAGACGGCCAGCACCAACCCGGCGGTCATGGGCACCTACCTCGACGTCAACGTCAACACCACCAACACCGGTGGTGCAGTGGCAGACGCCCTGTTCATGGTCCCCGTCGATCCTGACACCGAATACGTTATGGGTAGCGCCTACGGCGGCGCCTACCCGCTGAGTGCGGCCTATGCGGCTCAACTGGCCGCTGAAAAGGGCCTGACCGATCTGGCCAACGCAGCGGAAGGACGCAATCCTGACGACGTGGTCGCGGTCGCATGGTCGGGCGAAGTGCCCACCGGCTTCAACGTCGACTTCGGCTTCGCAACACAGGTCACCAATGCACCGGCCACCGTGCAGTACACCGCCGCGATCTTCGACGGCGCGACGCTGATCGGCAGCGTTGACGGTGAGACGGTCGATGTCATCGACAACAGCGGCTATCCGGTGGATCGCTCGATGCGCTTCAACGTCGACCGCGACAGCTACATCAACGGCACTCAGCCCGGCATGTACTACGGCTCTGACCAGACCATGTGGGTCGGCTTCTACGACCAGATGCGACCGGTCGTCCACACCCCGCTCAACGGCATCCCGCGTGACTTCGGCGGTAGACCAGGCATGGCTCTACCTCTACGTCACCGAAGGCCGCAAGTTCGGCAACTGGTCGACCTCCGTGCTGGAGAACGTGACGGCGCACCCGGCTACCACCGAATGGATGCCCTACGCCGTCAACTGGTGGATGCCATGGACGATGCCCGGCGGCGACTACGGTCCCGGCGGCGTGCCCAACCACCTGGGTTCAGGCAAGATCAACACCTGGCTGCGGCTGGACATCACTGCGGCGGTAGAGGACATGCTGCGTAGCGGCGAGAACCAGGGATTCCTGATCAACAGCTCGATCAACCAGTCAGGCGTTCACTACGGCCTGGCCACCAAGGAATACTGGGATCCGTCCAAGCTCGGCTACATCCGTGTGTACTTCCGCACAGCCAACTGATCCAAAGGGTAAGTTCGGCTAGCCGAACATACTGTTGAACCGCGAGCGGAGGCTGCCAGCAGGCAACCTCCGCTCGTTTTATTATTCACGAGACCATTGACAACGCCCCTCTCATCCGCTATAATTTAGCTGTCAGCGTCAGTGAATCTGGCCTCAAACAGCCCTTGTGACGTTCCGACGATGCCGTCAAGCTCGTCGCAACCTGGCGCTCCTCTCTTAAGTATCATGTTCATACCTATACAACTGTTGTAGCTATAGCTTTTATCTGTGGAGGAATTCAGTCGTACAATACTGCGGCTCCCCTGAGCCAACTACAAGGAGGTAGCGAGCCATACAGCCACAAGCACACCAAATAGCATTGGCGTTTTGCCGCGCGTCCCTTGCGTCGCGGCCCCCTGCGCATTGAACCCGCGCATAGTTTTGATTTGAGGAGGAACCATGACAAGCCCGAAATTACTTGGCCGGCCACTGGCAGTCTTACTTATTCTGTCAATGGTGCTCGCAGCAGCCTTGCCTGCTACTGCCCTGGCACGCGACACCAGCGGTGATGACGTGGTCGTCAACACCGGACCGACGCTCTGGCAGGTAAAAGAGGCTCCGGCGTACGTATCCTGTAGCCCGCGATCTCGGCGATACCTGGCGAAGCGTGCGTATGCCGCCCGACGACATGTCAAGAAACATGCTGAGGACAACGGCGCCATTCCGCTGAACGCCAGCCCTGAAGCAGATCGAGACAGTCATCGCCAGTGGTACCCAGAAGGCCCAAAAGGATGCCTACATCGGGCCTGATCCGCTGGCCTTCCGCAAGCTGGAGGCGCGGGAGAGGCAGCTGCTGACAACGACGCTCAGCCTGAGGACTTGATGCTGCCCACCCCGCCCAAGGAGCCTGATGGCGGTCACTCGTCGAGTTCGACGGCACCGACACGATCACTCGCCCCTATCCGGATCCTGACAACCCGGGTGGCGCGTGTGTGGACACCGAATTCACCTGGGGCCCGCTGGATTTTGGCGATGATCCGCCTCCCGGCCCGCGCGACAACTTCCGAGTTCTTTAAGCCGATACCTTCACCGTCGACGAATACGAGGAGGCCTTCTTCGGCGAGGGACCCGATGCCGGCTACGGCATCATCGAGCATCCGGTGCTCGGGCCTGGTCGACCTGAGCGGCTCTACGCTGCAGAACTACCTGCTGGAGATGTCGCGCGACCTTATATCGCGGCCGGCGGCGGCGTGCTGCCCAACGACGGTGACCGTCACCCACACGCAGGAGTACTACGGCTATGCCCGCTACGATGACGACGGCGGCGTCGGGCCCTGTACCTCACCCACCTTCAGCGATGCCAACTACCGGCAGTTTGCGCCGGATGTCATCGAAGCCGTGCAAGACCAGTTCACCGATACCCTGGACTGCAGCATGTTCGACGCCGACGGCGACCACGGAAATCGACGTCTTCGTCATGATCCACGCCGGCCGCGGCTACCAGAAGGGTGGCGGCGAAGATCGCCTGAGCACCAGCAGTTCGGCGCTGCAGACACCGCTAGCAAATCTGCGGCCACAGCACGCCGGCCGACCCGAGCGACGACTACTACGTCGCGGCTTTAACGTCGATCCGGAACAGCTCGACGTCGGCGCGATCCAGGAAGAGTTCGAGCACCAGTTCGGCCTGCCCGATCTGTACTCGACCGATGGCAATTCCAACTCCAACGCATGGTGGGGCGCACACTCCTCCGGCGTCTGGGGTGGTCCGCTCGGCGGCACCCGGCCCGTCGGCCACAACCTGTGGCAGGACTTCGTCCTTGGCTGGCGCAATCCCGTGATCGTCAACTACGACGACCCTGCACTGGAGGTCACCATCGGCCGCGCCCGCTACAAGCCGGAAGGCACCGAGGATGGCCTGATCGTCATGTTGCCGACCAAGGAGACTTCGATCGAAAACCTGGCCGGCACCGGCATCGGCTGGTGGTCCACCTCGGGCGACATGATGGACAACCGGGTCTACCGCGAGTGGGACCTCAGCGGCGCCACGGGCCAGGCGATCTTCTCCTTTGACGCCTACTGGGACATCGAGGAGGACTGGGACTACGGCTTCTTCGAAGTCTCCACCGACGGCGGCGCCACCTGGACGACCCTGCCCGACATGGATGGCATCCTGACCGACACCGACCCCAACGGCAACAATCTGGGCTGGGGCTTGACCGGGCCAGGGCGCAGGCCAACCTGCGCTTCGACATCAGCAGCGCCGTGGGCCTCAGTTCGGTCTGGACCCGCATCAGCTACGTGACCGACCCGGCTGTCGCCAATCCCGGCTTCTGGGTAGACAACATCTCGGTGGACGACGCCAGCGGCAACCTCTACTTCAACGACCTGGAGACCAACTTCAGCGACTGGACCGTCGAGGGCTGGATCGTGGTGCCGTTCACGCAAATCAGCGAGCAGTACTACCTGTTCGAATGGCGCGATGACAACGGCTTCGACCAGTCCCTGAACGACCCCTACCACTTCTACTATAGCGGTGGCCATCCCGAGGAGGGTCATTGTCGATCGCCTGCCCGCCACCACGCCCGGCATGACGGTCACCTACCGTGACATGAGCAAGGACTTCGACTACGAGATCGGCAGCGACATCTGTGCGATTCCCCGAGCTATGGCGCCGAAGCACGCCCTGATCGTCGTCGAGTTCGCATGACTTCGCCCAAGCGCTTCGACACGCTCTTCCCCAGTGTATCCGGTGGCTACGTTGGTCCAACTCCAAGTGGTCGGGCGCTGCCTGGCGACGCGGCCTTTGGGCACTACGCCCACCGACGAGTGGACGGCACACCTGGGCTACGACTACGATACCGGACAGTATGTCTGATCCGCCGCTGGAGATGAAGACCTGGTCAAGCGAGCCCGGAGTCCCTGCCTTCCACGAACTCGTATGGCTACTACCCCGGCTTCTTCTATCCCGGCAACGGCAACATGTGTGTTCTCACAGCTACTTCGATGGCAGTGCGGCGGTACCGGCTCAGGGCAACTACACGACCAGGATCACCTTCCTGACGGCACGCCGTTCCCGGATCTGTACGGCGTCCCCATCGGTCCCGGCTGGCCTGGGCACCGGCAACCCCGGCGACAACCACGTACAGTACGGCATCCACGTCGAAGTGCTGGAACAGTCCGACGAGCAGGCCACCATCCGCTTCTGGAACGCCATGACGGACTTCGACGGCATGGTAACCCAGACGGCCAGCACCAACCCGGCCGTCATGGGCACCTATGTCGACGTCATGGTCAACGCCACCAACATCGGCAGCGCGCTGCCCGATGGCCTCTTCATGGTTCCGGTCGATCCTGACACCGAATATGTCATGGGCAGCGCCTACGGCGGCGCTTACCCGCTGACAGCGGCCTACGCCGCCCAGCTCGCGGCTGAAAAGGGTCTGACCGACCTGGCCAACCTGGCTGTCGAGGCTGGCCCCGAGGACGTGGTCGCTGTGGCTTGGTCTGGCGAGATACCCACGGGCTTCAACGTCGACTTCGGCTTCGCCGTCAAGATCACCAACGCTCCCAGCGAGGTACGCCATACGGCAGCCATCTTCGACGGAGCCACGCTGGTCTCTAACGTCGGTGGTGAGGGTCTCGAGGTCATCGACAATAGCGGCTACCCGGTGGATCGCTCTATGCGCTTCAACGTCGACCGCGACAGCTTCATCAATGGCACCCGCCCCAACACCTTCTTCGGCTCAGACCAGACCATGTGGCTCGGCTTCTACGACCAGATGCGACCGGTCGTCCACACCCCGCTCAACGGCATTGCGCGCGACTCGGCGGTAGACCAGGCATGGCTCTACCTCTACGTCGTTGAAGGCCGCAAGTTCGGCTCGTGGTCAACCTCGGTGCTGGAGAACGTGACCGCCCATCCCGCCACCACTGAGTGGATGCCTTACGCAGTCAACTGGTGGATGCCATGGACGATGCCCGGCGGCGACTACGGTCCCGGCGGCGTGCCCAACCACCTGGGCTCCGGCAAGATCGGCACCTGGCTGCGGCTGGACGTCACCGCAGCAGTGGAAGACATGCTGCGCAGCGGCGCGAACCAGGGCTTCCTGATCAAGTCGGATGTGAACGCTTCCGGCGTACACTACGGCCTGGCCACCAAGGAATACTGGGATCCGTCCAAGCTCGGCTACATCCGCGTGTACTACCGTACGGCCAACTAATCCAAACATGTAAGTCCGGCTGGTAGCCGGACCCTACCCTGAAATGAAGAGCGGAGGTTGTCAACGGGCAGCCTCCGCACTTTTTTTGCAGCAGGAACCATTGACAATGCCCGCCGCGTCCGGTATAATCCCGACTATCGCCATCCGTGCCCTACACAATCGAAGTGCAAACAATCCAACAAATTCCGGCAAGTGACAAACGCGGCGATCTTCGCTGATTGGCACACGATCCGCACCGCAGTGACAATACATTGCGGAGGTTCTCACCTGCAGTCCACTCTTCTTATCGGACCACAGAAGGAGCAGTCATGCCTAGTTCCACGCGCCTTCCCAGGATACTTTCGCTCACGACGATCTTTACAGTCCTCGTTGCCGCACTGACGCCGCTTGCCGCAGGTGCGAGAGAAGTCGAAGGACCGACCAACCAGCTTCCTGCCGCGTCAACGCGCTGGCATGCTGACGAAGCTGACGCCGCGGCTTCGCCAGTTTCAGGCCAAGGCCCGCAGTGGACCAGCATGACGCTGCCGCCTGCCCATCAAGTGGAAAAGATACTGCGGGACGGCGGCGCAATCCCGACGGATGCCAGCCCTGTGCAAATCCAGGAAGCTGTCGAGCAATGGTACCTCGATGCCAGCAAGGATTTCTACATCGGCCCTGATGTCGAGGCGATGCGCGTTCTGAAGGAGCGCGAACGGACGCTACTGGATGACGACCCATCCAACGACCCCGATGCCCTACCGCCAAGAAACATCATGGCAGTGGTGGTCAACTTCGGCGGCACAGACACTGTGATGCGCCCTTACCCCGATCCCAACAACCCGGACGGCGCATGCGTTTCCACCGAGTTCGTCTGGGGACCGTTAGCGCTGGGCGAAGACCCGCCCCCGGGCGCGGACGACAACTTCACGTTCTACGTGCCCGATCCAACCATAGCCAAGTATCAGGAGGCGATCTTCGGCATCGGGCCGAACGCAGGCTACGGCGTCATCGACCATCCAGTGCTCGGACCGGTTGATCTGAGCGGCTACACGCTGCAAAACTACCTGCTGGAGATGTCGCGCGGCGCCTACAGTATCGGCGGCACAGTCCTGCCGGATCCCGTCACGGTCAACCATTCACAGGAATACTACGGCTATGCCCAATACAGCGACGACGGCGGCGCGGGAGCGTGCGCTGCGCCGGTTTTCAGCGACGCCCATCCCGGCGATTACATCTACGACGCCATCGACGCAGTCCGGGAACAGTACGACAACTCGCTGGACTGCAGCCAGTTCGACGCCAACGGCGACCACGTCATCGACCTGTTGATCACCATCCACGCCGGCTATGGCTTCCAGAACGGCGGCGGCGAGGACCGGCTGAACACCAGCAGCTCCGGCTTCTACTGGAAGCCCTACTTCGAGCGGCCCAGAATCTGCGGATTCAGCACCCCGTTGAACCCGACCGACGATTACTACGTGGGCGCCTACAACATCGACCCGGAACAGCTTGCTGTAGGCGCATTACAGGAGGAGTTCGAACACCAGCTTGGCCTGCCAGACCTGTACAGCATCGACGCCCCGGCCAACTCCAACGGCTGGTGGGGAGCGAACTCGGTGGGCGTCTGGGGCGGGCCGCTGGCAGGTACACGACCGGTCGGTCACAACCTGTGGCAGGACTTCGTGCTGGGCTGGCGCCATCCGGCCGTCATCGATTACACCGATCCTGCGTTGGAACTGACCATCGGGCGCGCCCGCAACACGCCCCAGGGCACAGAAGATGGACTGATCGTCACATTACCGGACTACGAGCGTCCGATCCCCAATCTTGCAGGTACGGGCGTTGGCTGGTGGGCTTCGGTGGGCAACTTTGAGTCTCATACCGTCGTTCGTGACTTCAACCTGACCAGCGCGGTGTCCCCGGTCATCTTCTCATTCGACTCGTTCTGGGACTTGGAAGATAACTTGGACTATGGCTTCCTACAGGTCTCGACCAACGATGGTCTGACCTGGACAAGCTTGCCTGACATGGACGGCGTGCTGACTGACACCAACCCCAACGGCCTCAACCAGGGCTGGGGACTGACCGGCGCGGGCGATGGTAACCTACGCTTCGACCTGTCAGGCTATGCCGGCCGCAGGATCAATCTGCGCTTGAACTACCAAACCGACGTCACTGTGACAAATCCCGGGTGGTGGGCGGATAACCTGCTTTTGATTGATGCCAGCGGAACGCTGTATGAGAACGACCTTGACAGCGATTACAGCGACTGGACGTTGAACGATTGGCTGGCTGTGCCCCTCGTATACAGCACAGACCGCTATTACCTCTTCGAGTGGCGGGACGACAACGGCTTCGACCAGTCGCTGCGCGATGCATACCACACCGAATACGCCACCACCGGCGCGCCGCCGCCAACTAGCATCGTCGGCCGGATGCCAGCCACGACACCTGGTATGACCGTTTCGCTGCGCGATGTAGGCCAGGACTTCGACTACGAGATCGCCAGCGATATTTGTGCGCCTCCCAGTTGCGGGCCGAAGTTCGGACTGATCGTCGTCGAATCCAACAACTTCCCCAAGCGCTTCGACACCACCTTCCCCAACTTGCAGAACGGCTGGGCAGGCCCTGCTCCCAGCGGACGGGCACTGGCCGGCGACGCCGTCTTTGGCCTGACACCCACCGCAGCCTGGACAGCCTCGCTGGGGTTAGACTACGGCACCGGGCAGTATGTGCAGCCGCCCATCGAGACCAAGAGCTGGCCCAGCCTGCCGGCAACGCCAGCCTTCCACAACTCCTATGGCTACTACCCCGGCTTCTTCTATCCGGGCAGCGGCTCATCGCTCTACTTCAACTACTTCTCGGCCAGCGCGGCGTTGCCGGGCCAGGGCAACTACTCCACCCGGGTGACGCTGCCAGACAGCACGCCGCTGCCGCAGCTCTACGGCCTGCCGGTCGGTCCGGGCGGATTGGGTACAGGCAATCCCGGCGACGACAGCGTGCAGTTCGGCGTTCACGTCGAGGTGATGGATCAGTCAGACGAACAGGCAACCATCCGCTTCTGGAACGCGCTGACCGACTTCGACGGCCTGGTGACGCAGACACCCAGCACCAACCCGGCAGTCGTCGGCACGTACGTCGATGTCAACCTCGACGCCACCAATATCGGCAGCGCGCTGGACGATGCCTTCTTCCTGGTACCTGTCGATCGGGACGGCGTATACATCGCTGGCAGCGCCTGGGGCGGCGCCTTCCCGCTGACCGCGGCCTACGCCGCGCAACTGGCCGCCGAGCGCGGCCTGACCGACCTGGCGAACTTGGCTGGCGAGGCGATGCCCGACGATGTGGTCGCCGTGGCCTGGATGGGCGAGACGCGTACCGGCGCTACCGTTGAGTTCGGCTTCTCCGTCCAGATCACCAACGCGCCCGCCGAGCTACAGCATACGGCAGCGGTCTTCGACGGCGCGACACTGGTGGCCAGCGTGGACGGCGACCTTCTACCGGTGGTGGACAACAGCACCTACCCGGTCGATCGCTCGATACGTTTCAACGTCGACCGCGACAGCTATATCAACGGCGCGCAGCCCGGCAACTACTACGGCTCTGACCAGACGATGTGGCTCGGCTTCTACGACCAGATGCGACCGGTCGTCCACACCCCGCTCAACGGCATCCCGCGTGACTCGGCGGTAGACCAGGCATGGCTCTACCTCTACGTCACCGAAGGCCGCAAGTTCGGCAACTGGTCGACCTCCGTGCTGGAGAACGTGTCGGCGCACCCGGCTACCACCGAATGGATGCCCTACGCAGTCAACTGGTGGATGCCATGGACGATGCCCGGCGGCGACTACGGTCCCGGCGGCGTGCCCAACCACCTGGGTTCCGGCAAGATCGGCACCTGGCTGCGGCTGGACATCACCGCAGCAGTGGAAGACATGCTGCGCAGCGGCGAGAACCAGGGATTCCTGATCACCAGCTCGATCAACGCATCCGGCGTTCACTACGGCCTGGCCACCAGGGAATACTGGGATCCGTCCAAGCTCGGCTACATCCGGGTCTACTTCCGGACGGCCAGCTAATCGAAAACTGTAAGTCCGGCTAGCCGGACCGACCCAGAAAAGAACCCGGCCCGCTCCAGTTGGAGCGGGCCGGGTTCTTTTCTGTTCGCATCAAAGGCTGCGAACTACGGAACTTCTCCTGGCGGAACAGGCCCCTTGGGGCCACATAGGAACAGATCATCCGGCGAGCGTCCGTGGAAATCATACGTCGCGTCGCCGACCTGCAAGGTTACTTTCATGCCGTCAGTAAGAACCTGGGCATAGGCGAAGTCGGGCGCAGGGCAACCGACGCTGGCGTCCGGCCATTCGACCTCAGCGGCAAACACGACCTCGACGCTTTCCGCCGGCACGCCAAGCCTGGCCGCCAGATCCTCGATGGCGGGTGCGGCCATGATGCGCAGCGGCGACAGCTCCGGCGGCGCTTCAGTTGGATCAACAGTCGTTGGCGAGGGCGTCGGGACGGACGGCACGGTGGATGGAATTGCGGTTTCAACCGCAGGTGCGGCAGGCGAACCGGCCGGCGCCGCACAGGCCGCGGCCAGCACGCCCGTTACCAGAATCACGGCCAGGTTGCTTCGTAGCATGAGTTGCCTCACGGGGCTGCCGCTAAGCCAGCCGTCGCAGCAGCATCTGCAAACCTTGCAGGATCAGAATGACCACGATCGGGGAGATATCCATCCCACCGATGGGCGGAATCATGCGGCGCGCCGGCTCCAGGATCGGATCGGTCGCCTGGCGCAGCAGCCGCACGATGGGGTTAAACGGATCGAGATTCGGTATCCATGTGATCAACACACGAATCAGGATCAGCCAGGTCATGGCCTGGAGAAGAAGGTCGATGAACTGAAAGAGGAAATTGCCCATAGAAATTAGCTGCCGTGCTTCTCTGAAAGATCGCCGAGGTATTTCGACTTGCGATACGCTGCCCAAACCGCCTTGGATAAGATCGTCCGCAGCGCGCCCTTTTCCAACTCGTACAACGCCTCGGCCGATGTTCCGCCGGGCGAGGTGACCATGTTGCGCAGTTGCGCCGGATGCAGATCCGACTGGCGGGCGATTTCGACTGACCCGGCCATGGTTTGCAGCACCAGCTCTTCGGCCACCTTACGCGAGAAGCCGAGATGCACGCCGGCGTCGATCAGCGCCTCCATAAACAGGAAAATGTAGGCCGGGCCGGTGCCGCTAAGGGCGGTCGCCATGTCTAGGTAGTCCTCGTTGTCCACGAAAAGCGTCTCGCCCAGCGCCTTGAGAATCGCCTGTGCCTGCTCGCGCTGGTGGTGCGCTGACCTGGTCGGTAGCCGTCCAGACGGTCATGCCCAGACCGACCTGTGCGGGCGTGTTGGGCATGCAGCGCACGATGGCCGGATGGCCGGTGCCAAACAGCAGCGAGCTGATGCGCACACCGGCCAGGATCGACAGGATCAGCGAGCTGCGACTCAGGTGGCCCCGCAGTTCCGGCAGCAAATGCGGCAGGACCTGCGGCTTGACGCCCAGCACGACGATCTCGGCGAAATCGGCCGCGCTGCGGTTGTCGGTGGTGGCCTGAATGCCATAGCGGCTGACCAGCTCCGACGCCCGCTCAGGCCGCGGCCCGCTGGCGATGATCCCCTGGGGGTTCACCAGCCCCTGGTTCAGCATGCCTTTGATCATGGACTCGGCCATCATGCCGGAGCCGATAAATGCGATAGGTGTTTCTTTCAGCATGTCCGTTTGCTTGCCTTGTCTGTCATCTGTACGGTTACAACCGGTCAACGTTTCTGGCACGCCCGGCGTTTGCTGCCGTTTGGCAACTCACTTCGCTCGCTCACGCGCGCCAAAGATCGCGGTGCCGACGCGCACCAACGTCGCGCCCTCGGCAATGGCTACCTCATAATCGTGGCTCATTCCCATGCTCAGATGACGCCAGCGGGCCGCTCCGTGTCGCGTTGCCAGGCTTTCCCGCAAAGCGCGCAGCGCAGCAAAATGCGGTCGCGCCAGTTCCGGGTCGGGATCGTAGGGCGGGATCGTCATCAGCCCGCTGACGTTCAGATGCGCCAGACTGAGTAGCGCTTCCACGTCACGCTGCAACCCGGCCGGCGTAAAGCCGAACTTGCTCTCCTCGCCGGAGATGTTGACCTCCAGCAGCACGTCCAGCACCAGCCCGGCTTCCGCGGCAAAACGATCCAACCGGCTGGCGATCTTCAGCCTGTCCACCGCATGGATCATCACCGGCCGGCACGCGACCGCCAGCGCAGCCTTGCGGCTCTGGATCGGCCCGATCAGGTGCAGCCGCTGCGCCGGCTGGCCGGCCAGCGGCGCGTCCGGCGCGGCGAACTTGCTCCACGCCTCCTCGACCAGGTTCTCGCCGAAGTCGTACTGGCCGGCAGCCAGCGCAGCTTGCACAGCCGTCGCCGGGTGCGTCTTGCTGACCGCCACCAGCGTGATGTCGCCCGAATCGCGCCCGGCGTTTAGCGCCGCGCGCTCGATCCGCTCACGCACCCGCACCAGGTTGTCGGCCAATTCCATTGCGTTCACTGGTTTACCGTCCACCGATTTCCGATCACTGTTTACCGGTCACCGTTTACTGATTACCGGTTACGCTCGCAACATCGCCACAGCGCCAAATCGGCCCGTCCTGCCATGATCGCCGCGATGCGAGAAGAACGTCTCGCGCTGGCAGCGGGTGCAGATGCCCGCGACCTCGATCTGCTGTACGCCGGCCTGCTCAAACTGCCACTGGTTGGCGCGCCACAGGTCGAAATGGATCATGGGCCGAGCAGCTTCCGACGCGCCGTTGCCGTTCAGCGGAGACTGTTGCGCCAGCAATACCTCACTGCGCGACCGCCGCAAAGGCTGCGCCAGCCGCCTCGACAACCTCCGACCGACTTCGTAGCAGCACGGACCGATAGCAGGACCGACCGCTGCCACCAGATCGGCGGGATCGCTGCCGAAGTGCTCGCGTCATTGCCCGGACCAGCGCCGGCGTCACACCGGCTACCGTGCCGCGCCAGCCAGCGTGTGCGACGCCCACCGCGTGCCGCCGCGGATCGTAGACCAGCACCGGCGTGCAGTCGGCGTAGCGCTGGGTGATGGGCAGGTCAGGCACGTCGGTGACGACGCCATCAGCTTGGTCGATCATGCCACCCGCGTTCTCGCGCGTCGGCGCGCAGGATGCGGTTGCTGTGAACCTGCCAGGTGGTGGTCATCGCGGTCCGCGGCACACCGACTGCGTCTGCCAGCCGCCGGTAGTTGGTCTCCACGCTCTCCGCATCGTCGCCGACCACCCGGCCCAGGTTCAGGCTGGCAAACGCGCCATGGCTGACTCCGCCGTGGCGCGTGCTGACAGCGTGAATGAGCCCAGCGTGCTGGCGCAGGGTGTCAAAACGAGCCAATGGAAGGGTTGAGTCGGTGTCGATTTGCATGATCATCGGTCTGCCGCGCCAGCCTGTTGTTGAAACCAACAGGCTGACACACAGCGCAAAGCCTGCTTGTAGCAGGCTGCCGCATATTTTTGAGCTTGCTTCAGCATGCTTCGGCCGTACCAGACACCGAATTCATTCGATGGCGCCTGCGGCCGAAACCGCCGTCTGATACAGTTCAAGCATGCCAAAGCAAGCTGTTGTCTCTCCGGCTGAGCTTGCTTCAGCATGCTTTGGCCGTATCAGACACCGAATTCATTCGGTGGCGGCCACACGCGGCCTACTCACACCTGCAACGTGATCGGCACCGCTGCTGGCCGCCAGTCTTCAGCGCGCCACGGTCCCTTGCTCTTGACCGGCACGCCGTCTGTGGCGCGATATGCCCAGTCGGTGTCGCACGATCCGCAGGAGAGGCAACCGCTGGCATCTGGCGGGCAGCTCAGCCCGGTCTCGCTGCGCTGGGCGTGCCGCTGCTCGAACAGGAAGTAGTTGCTGGTAACGCCGCTCTCCACGATGTCCCACGGCTGGCGGACGCCCGGCTCGCGCGGCCGATGAACTCATCCATCGTCATCCCGTGGTCGGCCAGCGCGCGCTCGAAGTTAGAGATGGACAGACGCTTCATGCTCAACAACACGGGCGCCAGCCGCCGGTCGCCGCGTGCCAGCACGGCCTGCACCGCGGCCCACTGCGGCGAGTTGGCGCGCACCGCCACCTGATGCTTGCCCAGGCTGCGCTGAATCAACTTCTGCCGTCGCTCGAAGGTCGCAACGTCGGTCATGCCCTCCCACATGAAGGGCGTGTGCGCCTTGGGCACGTACGGCGTCGCGTTGACAACCAGCCGACGTTTGAAGCGCCCGCGCACCTCCAGCGCCAGATCCACCAGCGCCTGGATGTCGGCGTCGGTCTCGGTGGGATGGCCGATCATGAAATAGAGCTTGAGCTGCGGAAAGTCCAGCCGCTCGGCCAGATCCACCGCGTCCAGGATCTGTTGCGCTGTCTGGGTCTTGTTGATCACATCGCGCAGCCGCTGGCTGCCCGCTTCCGGCGCAATGGTCAGCGTCTGCGTCCCGCTGGCGCGCAGCGCCTCAACCAGCGGCACCGAGATCGGGTCGACACGCATCGAGCTGACGCTGAGCTTGGCGCCCATGGCCCGCAGGCGAATAGCCAACTCGTCGATCTGCGTGTGATCAGACACCGCCGCGGAGATCAGTCCCACCTTGTCGCGGTGGCGCAGTCCTTCCCGGGCCCATTCCAGCAGCAACTCCAGCGGTTGCTCGCGCGGCGGGCGATAGACGTAGCCGGCCAGGCAGAAACGACAGCCGCGGCCGCAGCCACGTGCGATCTCCATCAGGTGCAATCCGCCGAACTCGGTGTCGGGCGTGTAAAGTGAACTGACGGTTGGGAAACGTTCCAACTCGCGCACCCAGAGCCGCTTGATCTGGCGCTGCTGGCCGCTGTCGTCGTCGTGGATCGATCGGCGGCACAAGCTGCGGCACGTAAAGACCGTCAATGCGATTCAGCGCCGCCAGCAATTCGCCGCGGTCGTCGTCGCCCACATCCATGATCGTCCCGACCAGCACATCGACGATCTCCTCGCCCTCGCCGATCACGATGGCGTCGAAGAAGGGCGCCATCGGCTCCGGGTTCATGGTGATGCCCGGTCCGCCGGCGATCAGCAGCGGCCAGCGTTCATCGCGGTCGGCAGCCAACGGTGGTACACCAGCCTGGCGCAGCATCTCAACCACGTTGAAGTAGTCCATCTCGTAGGAGATCGTGAACGCCCAGACCGCGAACTCGTTCACCGGTTCCTGCGTTTCCAGCGAAAACAGCGGCCGGCCAGCCTTCTCACCGCCCTTGTCCCAGAAGACGCGCTCGCAGACCACCTGCCGATGTTCGTTGAACCGGCGGTAGAGAATCTGCAAGGCCAGGCTGGACATCCCCACGTAGTAGGTGTTGGGGTAGGCCAGCGCAATCGGCAGCTTGCCGCCCCAGTCCTTGACGACGGTGCCGATTTCCTTGCTCAGGATCTTGTTTGCTTCTACAGTTTGTTCCCAGCTCATTCGGATGTGTTACCCATACACTCTTTCACTCAACCATGCTAACAGTCGATCTACAAATGGAAGGTCCTGCGCGGCAGTCAGAATGACGCCGCCGGCCTCCCGCAACGAATACCAGGCGCGCAACGGCGGGAAGATGCGCCGCAGGTTTGTATTGGTGGGACTTGTGTACACCTCGATGCCCTCGCGCTCGAAGAGCCACTTGGCCCGGAACAGATGAAGCGGGTGGCTTACCACAATGGCCGAATGCCAGCCGTTGGCCCGCATGATTTCGGCCACCTTGGCGGCCTCATCAGCGGTGGTCCAGGCGTTGCCTTCCTGTGCGATAAGTGCACTGTCTGCCGGCAGACCCAGTTCCTCGGCTGCATAACGGCAGGCAACCGCGCCGGCCGACAGCCTGTCGCCGCCAACGCCGCCGGCGCAGATCACCACCGGCGCCAGGCCGGCGTTGTACAGGTCGATGCCGTGAAACGTGCGGCTCAACAGATCGGAACTCGGCGAGCCATCGGCGTTGACCCGTGCACCAAGAATTACGATTACGTCGGCCGGCTGCGCTAAGTCTTGGCTGCCCAGCCGATTAATCTGCCACACCAAAACGCCGACGACCAATACGGCCATCAGCGTCAGGGCCAGTAACAACAGGCCAAAGAATCGCAACACCCGCTTCACCCGAAGATTATAACACCCGTGGTGCGCGAATGCCAATGTCACCGGAAGTCAGGGAACATGGCTTCTCACCGAAACCACGGTATAATATGGCCCGCCACGCAGTGCTGATGCGCTGGGTTTCCAACAACATGGATTCCGTGAAGGAGACATCTTTCTCAGTCATGCCCCACACACCTGCCGGGACCAAACGTCCTTTCGGCGTCAACGCCATTATCGTCTTGCTCGTCCTTCGACTGTTGACTGTGACGTTGGAATTCGAGCTTTTGCGTTCTGAGCTAGTGCCGATGCACCTTCCAGGTTTGAGCAATGAGATTGTTAACGCTGGGATTATCAGTGTCATTGCCGCTGGAATCGCCGCGATCTGCATTGGTCTGTTCCTGCTGAAGCGGTGGGCGTGGATCGCAACCATGATCCTGATCGGCTCCAATCTGCTATTTGCGATCGCCAGCTACTTCAACGGTGGCCAGCCGTTTGCCGCCATGCTGCTCGACGTATTGAGTGTCTTTTATCTGAACCAGCAGGGCGTTCAGGCGGCTTTTGAGCGCCGACCGACCGCGGAGAAAATGGCTCAATGAACGACGTCGAGTTACTGCAACAATTCGAGCCGATCGTCCGCTACACAGAGGGCGAGATGTTCTTCCCTTGCGACGTCGAGCAGTACGTCCACCACGCCAGCCTCTGGATACGCACGCCTGCCGGGCAGAATCAACAACTGGTGCCGCCAGGCCAGCTCACACTGGACGAGCTGGCCCGACACAGTGAAGTGCCTGAGGGCCACACCCTCTACATGAACCTGGTGGATGAGCCGCTCACGGGGCTGGCGTATCAGCGCTGGCGAAATCGACCGGAACGCGACGTTTTCCAGAGCGCCGGCCGACTGGCGCGTGTGCCGCTCACTTTCCGAATTGTCGACTCGTTTTTCGACCTGACATTCCTGGTGCGCGGGCAGGTGCCTGGAGGCTTCACCGCCGCCGCTCAGCTAAAATACCAGGCGTTGCGCGAGATCGATCCCAGGCGCGTCTATTTCGGACGTGTGGTGCGCGACAACGGCTGGATTGTGCTTCACTACCTGTTCTTCATGACGATGAACGACTGGCGATCCTCTTTCCACGGAGTCAACGACCATGAAACCGATTGGGAGCAGGTCTTCGTCTACGTCTTCGAGAACGAACAAGGACAGCTGGAGCCGCGCTGGGTTGCTTATGCATCCCATGACTTCAAGGGCGACGACCTGCGTCGTCGCTGGGATGATCCGCTGTTGGACAAGGAGGGAACGCATCCGGTGGTCTACTGCGGCGCAGGCTCGCATGCCAGCTACTTCGAGGCGGGTGAGTATATGGTCGGCATCACGCCGCAGTTCCTGAAGCCGGCCGAGCACTATGTACAACGCGCCCGTCGATTCTGGTACGAGCAACTCCGCATGGGCCGGCAAGATAAGCAGACCGACCCCGCCCGTTCTCGGCCTCTGCTCAGCATTCCACACATCGACTACGCCCGTGGTGACGGCACAAGCATCGGTCCCGGTCAACCCGAGCGATGGCACCCCGTGCTGATCTCTGACGAGGTGCCCTGGGTCGACAAGTACCGCGGGCTTTGGGGCCTCGATACAGGCGACTTCATCGGCGGCGAGCGAGCGCCCTCCGGTCCCAAGTACAACCGCGACGGCTCAGTACGCCAGTCATGGTACGATCCGCTGGGCTGGGCAGGCATGGACAAGGTGCCAACACCCCCGCGGGCCGCTGAAAAGATGCAAGAGCGTGTTGCCGAACTGGAACAGCATTTGCAGTCGTTGGACGCACGGATCGCCGATACGCGCCGAATTGTGGGACAACTCGAGATGGATATCACGTCGCTACGTAGTTCGGAATACGGCGAAGCGATAGCCAAAGAAAAGGATAGCCTTGCCAGTGACGAGCGCAAATCCCTGGACGCGATGCAGCGCGAGCGCATGGCCACCATCGAAACGATCAGAGCGCTTCAATATGCGCAAGCACGCGGCGCGGCCGGCGAGGGGTCGTCGCCGACCGCGCATATTCGCTCTGTCCATCATCCTGAACCACCGGCAGCGCCCCACAGCCCCTTCGTTGACGTATGGGCTGCATTGAGTGGTGCGCTGGCGTTGCTGGCGCTGGCCTTACTGATCTATTTCAAGCCAACCTTCTGGCCCGGTTTGATCGTCGCCGTTCTGCTGGTCTTTGGAGCAATCGAGGCGACCGCGCGCGGGCGGTTGACCAACTTCCTGTTGAGCACCGTGATCATCCTGGCAGTTATCGCCGGCGCGATATTGGTTTACGAGTTCTGGCCACTCCTCCTGCTGCTGGCAGTGATCGCCGTGGTCATCTCAATGATCGTGGACAACCTGCGGGAGTTGAGACAAGTCTAGCTGCCGGCCCACCGTGCCGCAATCACCCGACTGCCGACTCTCTCGTACTCGTACTCTCACTCCTGCTCGTACTCGATTTCGCGAGTCGCTGCATCTGTCGGAACGAGTACGAGGAAGAGTAGGAGTACGAGTAGAAGTAGGAAACGCGGCGTTCGCCAAGTTGTTGTCGGTGATTTTGCGAGTCAAATGTGTGCTACTGTTCGATGAGTTCTAGGGTATCGCGGCCCCACTCGGTCCAACTAGCGTTGTGAATATAGACCCATACATCTGAAGGGATTTGCCAGCGGGGATCGTCCGGAAAGACGAATTGGATGGTGAACCCTTGAGCCGGGTTGGCCGGTGTCGTGACCGTCGTACCGGGCACGGCATAAGCCTGTGTATAAGGCTGACCTGCCTCAACCAAGGAGACGGAAACGCTGATTCCCGGTGTCCAATTCCCGCTGGTCACGTTTATCAGATCTCCTGGCATGGCGATGGACGGGTTGACGTCAACAAGATGCATGATAGGAGTGGGTATGACATTCTTCGTGATCACTGGCAGAAAATAGCGTTGCGTCAGTTCCGTTGGATTGGAAGGGGCTGTGCTGGTGTTGATGTCCTGCACGAGATGGGGCGCGAGCGGCCACTGTTCGGGCATAGGCGGCGCGTCGAGCGATTGGACTGCCCCGACAGCGGCAGGCACCAACAGCAGGATAACCAGCGCGACAAACACGACACCCAGATACGTCCTGCGTGAGTTGAGATTCATGGGGAAGGGTCCCTCCTTCTTGAACATGGCGGGCTAAGAAACGCCCAATTGTTTGCCCGGCTCCCCTTCGTTGATGTCAGCACGTCTTTCCAGAAACTGCACCTGCATCATGAAGGGGCATTCGCGGCGAAGCAGATATCGACAGCCTTGTAACAAGGTCAGCAATCCCACCACTGATGAACTGCATTAAAGACCCTTTGGAGCGCTTTGTCAAACTCATCCGGCGCAACTGCCGGGATGAGGAGCATTCTTAACAGAAGGCCCTGCCAGTAGTGGCAGGGCCTTCACTCTATCGGATTTTCGCTGTCCTTGTTTCCCGGTCGACCCGATCTAGCACTCGCTGTACCCGCAGACGTGACACTTGCGACAACCTTCGATGTTCAACAGCGTGCTGTTGCCGCAGTCAGGACAGAGGTCGCCGATCTGTTTGGGCATCGGCAGGGCAAGCTGTTCGTTGGTCGGCTGTACGGAGCGGCGCGGCAGGCATGGCATCGAGGTGCTCGGACAGCACCTGCGCCACCGCGTCCGGCAGGCTGCGCACCCGCTGCGGCCCGAAGCCGAGATGCCGTCCGCCGCCGATGCCGTTAAGCTGGTAGACGACCTGATGCAGCCGCTCGGTGGGCGTCAGTGAACTGGGAATGCGCAGCGTCAGGCTGATCAGCCGGCCCAGCGCCTCGCTGACCGCGGCCACATCCGACCCGGCCTTGCCGACGTTCATGAAGATCTCGAACGGCTCGCCCTCGCTCGGTGTCGTTGACGGTGATGTAGGCCGTGCCCAGCGGCGTCAGGCGGCGATAGGTGGACCCATGCAGCCGGCGCGGCCGCGGCCGTTTCACGTCGTATGAAATCATCTCGCCGCGCTCCTTGCCGTTGCTGCCGTTGGCAAGCGCGCCTTCCGGCTGGTGCGGCAGCGCCATCAGCGTTTCAGCGTGGCTGGCGACGCCGTTGGCTGGCTGCTCGCCAGCCGCTACCTTCTTGGCATCGGCGGTCGCCTTGGTCTCCAGCACCACCTCCTGGCGGCTGCCGGTGACGTAGACAGTCAAGCCCTTGCAGCCCAGCTCCCAGGCCATCATATAGACATCAGCCACGTCCGCTGGCGTCAGCCTCGGGCGGGAAGTTACAGGTCTTGGAAATGCTGTTGTCAACATAGCGCTGCAGGCAGCCTGCATCATCACATGCTCGGTCGGCGCGATATCCTGGCTGACGACGAACGTATGGCGCAGGTCGGCGGGCAGTTCGTCGATGCCCTGGCAGGTGCCAGTCAGGACGATCTGATCGACGATGGCCTGTCGCTCGTCGCCCACGATGCCGGCCGCGTCCAGCGCCTGCAGGAACAGCGGGCTGACATAGGTCAGCGTCACGTCGCCGGCAGCCTCCTTGACATAGCGGGTATAAGCCAGAGCGAACACCGGTTCGCAGCCGTAGCCTTCGCAGCCGGTGACCGTGCCGATGGTACCGGTGGGCGCGATGGTGGTCTGCGCGCCGTTGCGAATGCCGTGCGCCTTGATGCCATCTACGATCAGCTCCCAGCTCAGGTGAGGGCGGTCGAAGTCGTGAGCTGTAGGGGCTGGACTGGCGTCGGCGGTTGCCAGCGCAGATTATCAGGATCATAGAGCGAACCGGAGATCGCAGGGAACGGTCCGCGCTCGCGCGCCAGTTCGATCGATGTACGCATGCAGTGGTAGCGAACGAACTCCATAACCTGGCCGGCCAAATCCAGCGATTCGTCGTCGCCGTAGCGCACGCCCAGCAGGTACATCACATCCGCCAGTCCCATGACGCCGAGGCCGATGCGGCGCACGCGGTGAGCGGCGTCCTCTAGCTGCGGAACCGCCGGCACGTACTTATTGGCGCTGACCACGTCATCCAGGAAGCGGGTGGATTGCACCACCGTCTCCTCCAGGGCCGTCCCAGTCGATCTGTCCGTCAGCGGTCACGTGCTGCGCCAGGTTGATGGAACCGAGGCAGCAGTTCTCATACGGGCCAAGGAACTGCTCTCCGCATGGGTTAGTTGCTTCCAATTCGTAGAGGTGCGGCACCGGGTTGGATCGGTTGGCGGCGTCCAGGAAGAGTACGCCCGGCTCACCGTTGCGGTGCGCGTGCCTGATGATGTTTTCGAACAGCGTTCGCGCCCGTAGCGTGCGCACCACCGCCTTCGTGCGCGGCTCCACCAGATCGAAGTCGCCATCGTCTTTGACCGCTTGCATGAAGGCATCTGTCACACCGACAGAGATGTTGAAGTTGCTGATCTGTCCTTCTTCGCTCTTGCAGGCGATAAACTCCTCGATGTCGGGATGATCCACCCGCAGCACGCCCATGTTAGCGCCGCGACGCGAGCCGCCCTGCGCGATCTCTCCAAACGCGGCATCGTAGACGCGTAAGAAGCCGACCGGACCGCTGGCGACGCCGGCGCTGGTTTTGACGGCGCCCCCCTTTGGTCGCAACCGGCTGAAGCTGAAGCCGTTGCCGCCACCCGTTTGCTGGATCAGCGCCGCGTTGCGCAGCGTGTTGAAGATGCCCTCGTCCGAGTCCTTGCCCATGTCGTCGTCGATAGCGAGCACGAAACAGGCTGCCAGTTGACCCAACGGAGTTCCCGCACCCGTGAATGTCGGTGAGTTCGGGAAAAACTTCAGGTTCGCCAACAGATCGTAGAACTGCTGGCTGGCCTGCGCATACACCTCATCACCCGACCAGCTTCGTTCCGGCAGTGCTACGTTGCTGGCAACGCGCCAGAACATTTCGGGGACGTCCTCCACCGGCTTGCCGTCCGGCCCTTTGCGCAGATAGCGCCGCCGCAACACCTCCAGCCCGTTGGGGCTGATCTTCATCGGTCGCTCTAGCACCGTCTCAGGCATGGTCAATACATCAGCAGCGTCCGCCGTCACCGCTTGTTTCATCGTTCGCCTCCATCAAAAGTGATATTGTACTTGTCCACTATTCGCCACAAATATCCAGTCCAAGATCCGGCCCTGGTTTACCGATCGTGGTCACGACCAAACAGCCCGCGGCCCCTGCGATCAGGTGGTTTGGCGCTCGGGCATGACCCTGCCCCGAATTCATTCTGGACGGCTGAAATCCGCCAGAGAAAAAAAAGGTTAGCGCACTGGTTCGTAGATAAAACGACGCCCACCACCGTCGATAACTTCCTCGCCAACCCGATAGAGCAGGCCGCGGCGCTCCAGTTCCTTGAGCCGATTGCTCTTGGTGCTGGGCGACAGTGTGTCGGGCAGGTCCTGGGCGCTGATCTGGCCGCGCGCAACGCCCATCTCGTAGGTCTGACGCAGGGAAGGGCTGAGATTGCCCAGCACCGTGGCCTTGCCCTCGCTATCAACCTTGACGCAGGTCAGTCCGTGCAGCGAAACCGCGGCCTCGATCAATTCGCTGACGCTGCTGCTGGGCTGGCGAACCACAACAAATCGCGGCGCCTTGGCCTTGCGCGATGCCTTGAGCAGGCTTGCAATGACCTCGTCTGCCCAGGAGTAGTCCATAAACTGGACGCTCTCCAGGTCCAGCACCAGCAGGCTGTTGGCGGGCATGCCTCGAAATCGCGTCAGCAGTTCCTCGCGTGTCGTGGCATCACGACCACCCAGTATTGTTCCCGGTCAGCGCGACATGTTCCTCGTGCAACGGCGTCAATTTCCTTCTACCTCCTATGATCGTTGGCTGAAGCTGATGCCAACCAACGTGCCCGGGAAGAGGGCACTTGTGTGGACTTTTGGCGTCCGATCCGCCGAAACAAAGACCCGATCAGTCCCGGATCGCACTGTCAGCCGGCCTTGATAGCGCCTGACCACTGCCGTCACGCTGCGCAACCCGGCGCCGCCGCCAGTCTCGCGGCTGCTGAGACCGCCCAGTGCTCGCTCGATGGCTTCTCCGTGCTGCCATTGACTGGCCTCGGGGTAGCGCCTCGTCAGGCTGCCGCGGATGCCGATACCGTCATCAGCGACCGCCAGCGCCACATAACGGGCACCGTAGCGATCCGAACCAAGCTGTGCCAGGACAATCCCTTCTGCGCCGCTGTGATCGACAACATTGTTACACAACTCCGAGACGACCTTGGCTGTATCCAGAACATCACCGGTGTTGTAGCCTAGCCGATCGCGAGTCATCTGAACCAAATGTCCGACAACAGTTTGCACGTCGGTGCGGCTGCGTATGGCCGTCGCCGGCAGGGCGCTGGGATATTTCGAGGACAGTTCCTTGGGCAGATTACGCAACTCAGCCACCGGCCGCAAGGCATCCAGCAAACCTGTCTGCACGATGGTTTGAACGGGCCGATCGCTGCCAGGTAGCACACAGATCAACCGGCCGCCATGGCGATGAAGCTGTCGCGCCACCATCACCAGCACCGCCATACCGTATGGATCGACAAACGATGCCGATCGCAGATCGACAGTCACCTCACCGGCTTCTTTGGAAGAAGCGTCAACCAGATGAGAAAGCAGGCGATCACAACTGGAGGCGTTGAGGCCCTCTCCAGAGGTCAATACCAGACGCATCAGCCAGCTACGCAGGGGGCAAAATGCGCCCGATGTGCTGCTGCACGACCTCCAGATCGCTCATCTGAAGATAGACCATTGCAAAGCGGATGTAGGCCATCGGATCCAGCTGTCTCAGGTGTTCCAGAACCAGGCTGCCCACGAAATTGCTCTTGACTTCCGTTCGCCCAAGGGCGGCGAGTTCTTCTTCGACGGAGTCCACCATCGCCTCAATGGATGACTGAGGGATGGGGCGCTTGGCACAGGCGATCAGGATGCCGTGCATCAGCTTCTGACGATCATAGGGCTCCCGGCGGCCGTCGCTCTTCACGATCAGCAAGGAAGCCGCAACGTGCTCGTAAGTGGTGAAGCGTTTATGACAGGTTTCGCACTCCCGTCGTCGCCGTATTCCATCACCCGTGGAACGTGTATCTACAACCCGCGAGTTAGCATCACCGCAGTGAGGACACTTCATTCACGACTCCAACAGCAAGCACATTGCCGACCGATCAGAAATCCCGGCCCCGAGCGACCGAGATTTGAATGGATAGTTGTCAAGGGACTGTTCAGTCTGGGGTAAAACTCGCTCCCTGTACAACATGATATAGTGGTATTTGAGTGTACAATATACTATATGTTGTATCCTGAGCGGCAGGTGCCATTGTACCACAGGCGAGGGGCTTTGACAAGGCCTTTCCCGCGCCGATCACAACTCGTATCTGTTTTTTAAGGTTGGCGTGTCACGCAAGTTCAGAGCAATATCGCTCGGGCCGGCCTGCCGACACCCCAATGGATGAAAAGAGCGGAGCACTGACGGCTCACCTGCCATGGTGTCACTGCGAGCCCGAGCGATGAGCAGCTATTATCGGGATAGACGAGTCCTTAACGCGATACGCCCCTGGCCGGGCTGAACCCGACCAGGGGTGATTTTGACTATCAGAGCAGCGACGAACGGACGACTAGGCTTGCTGGCGTTTGCGCAGGAAGGCCGGGATGTCCAGATCGTCAGGGTTGTAGGTGCGCACCGGGAAGGGTACGGTCTTGTCGCTACGCTCCGGAGACACCGCGCTCGGGAAGGGGCGCGCGCCGGGAACGGGTTTCTGAGCCGCCGCTGCGACCTCGAAACCGGTGGCGATGACGGTGATGCGGATCTCGCCTTCCATGTTCGGGTCGAGGACGGCGCCGAAGATGATGTTGGCCTCGGGGTGAGCGGTGGCGCGGATGATCTCCGCTGCCTCGTTCACCTCGTGCAACGTCATGTCCATGCCGCCGGTGACGTTGAACAGGATGCTCTGCGCGCCGTCGATGCTGACGTCCAGCAGCTTGCTGGCGATGGCGCCCTCGGCGGCCTGCTGAGCGCGGCTCTCGCCGCTGGCAGAGCCGATGGCCATCAGCGCCGAGCCACCGTTTTCCATCACGGCGCGCACGTCGGCGAAGTCCAGGTTGATCAGGCCGGGGATGGTGATCAGCTCGCTGATGCCCTGGATGCCCTGGCGCAGCACGTCGTCGGCCACGTTGAACGCGTCGCGGATGCTGGATTTCTTGTCGACGATCTGCAGCAGGCGATCGTTGGGGATGACGATCAGCGTGTCGACTTGCTCCTTGAGTCGCTGTAGACCCTCATCGGCCACGCGGCGGCGCTTGGCGCCTTCGAAGGCGAAGGGCCGGGTGACGACGCCGATGGTCAGGGCGCCTGTCTCGCGGGCCAGTTGCGCGACGACGGGCGCTGCGCCGGTGCCGGTGCCGCCGCCCATGCCGGCGGTCACGAAGACCATGTCCGCGCCGTCCACCATACTGCCCAGATCATCGGCCGACTCGACTGCGGCCTTCTCGCCCACCTCCGGGATCGCCGCCAGCGCCCAGGCCGCGGGTCAGCTTGTCGCCGATGCGCAGCCGCTGCGGGGAGTTGGCGTCCAACAGCGCCTGGGCATCGGTGTTCACCACGATGAACTCAACGCCTTGAATACCGGCTTCGATCATCCGGTTGACGGCATTGCTGCCGCCGCCGCCGACGCCGATCACGCGGATCTTGGCGAAGTTGTCGGCGAAGCTCGGCTGGGTGTCTCTCGTTACTTTCCTGTTAGTCATGTCGTCGCTCCTCTACTGGTCATATTGTGCCGTATCTCGGCACTTCGGTTTCCAACTACGCTGTAGACCAAGGTCCTGGTGTCATTGCGAGCCGCAGCGGCGAAGCAATCCTAACTGTGTCACGTGAGATTGCTTCGGCGACCCTCGCAATGACACTCCTGATTTCCATGTTTACAACGTGTTTGTTGCCGCCTGAGAGTTCCCGTTCAGTCAGGCAGCAAGTTCTGCAGCCAGCGCATGATCCGCTCCATGAACGGACTCCGCTGGCGTCGATCTCCATGTTCCACGGCCACCCACTGTCCTTTGAGCGCCCACTTCAGCATCCCGACGCCGGTAGCGTTGTCGGGTGTGCGCAGCTCGTCGGGCAGCCCCGCGATGCCTGCCGGGCGCGCCGATGCGCACCGGCAAGTGGGTCATCTGCCGCGCCAGGTCACGTAGCCCGGCCAGCCGTGCCGTTCCGCCCGTGATCACCAGCCCGGCCGGGATCAGCCCATCGTAGCCCGACCGCTTGATCTCCCTGCAGAATCAGGTTGATCATCTCTTCTGCCCGCGCCTCCAGTATCTCAGCCACCAGCAACCGGGATACAACGCTGGGGTTCCGACTCACCGAACACCTCGACGTTCACTTCCTGATCGGGCGCGATCCGATCCGCCATGGCACTTCCGTAGCGAATCTTCAGTTGCTCAGCCGCCTCGAACGGTGCGCCGAGGCCAACCGCCAGGTCGTGAGTGAGATGCTGGCCGCCCACGTCCAGGACAACTGTGTGCCACAGGCTGCCCTTGATGAACATCGCGACATCGGTGGTGCCGCCGCCGATATCCACCACCACCACACCCATGTCCCGTTCGGCATCCGTTAGCACTGCTTCGCCGGATGCCAGCGGCTCGAGAACAAGCTCCTCGACCTCGATGCCGTGGGTTTGCACGCAGCTCAGCAGGTTGCGCACAGCGCCGGTGGCCCCGGTGACAACCTGCGCATCGACCGAGAGGCGGAAGCCGTGCATTCCCAGCGGATCTCTGCAGGTCCTCCTGCTCATCCACCGCATAGCTGCGGGCTACGACGTGGATGATCTCACGGTTGTGCGGCAGCGCCACAGCGCGCGCTGCCTCCTTGACACGCGCCACGTCGTCCGGCGTCACCACCCGGTTGCGGCCGATTGGCACGGCGCCGCGGCTGGGCTGGGCATCGATGTGGCTACCGGCGATGCCGACATAGGCGCGACCGATAGAACGGTCGGCGGCATGCTCGGCCTCTTCAATCGCCTGGCCGATGGCCGCGGTGGCGGCTGCCACGTTGGTCACAACCCCTTTGGTCATGCCATCGGATGGCGCGCTGCCGAAACCGACGACATGGAGGGTGTCCTCGTCGATGACTTCAGCGATAATTGCGGTGACTTTGGTGGTGCCAACATCGATGGCACAAAGTATATCGGCCACGTTTCTCGTTCCTGAACCAAGCCACTAGGGCAGTTTCAATGTGTACCCGTCTTCAAAGCGCCAATCGATCTCCAGAGGCATCTGGCCAAGGCTGGCCAGGCTGCCCTGCAACACCAGCAACTCCTCGACCCGCTCCGCCAGGCCATCCGGCTTGCCCAGCAACACAGCCGTCCCGCTGGCGAGATGGAATTGCAGACCGTTGAAGCGGTCGTAGGCGAACTCGTTGATCTCCGGCAACCGCCGCTTCAATTCGTGGACGCTGCTGATCAACTGCGTATCGACGCCACCATCCGGTCGGACACTGCTCCCATCCAGATCAGTGAACACCGGCAGGCTAACCTCAGCGCTGCCCACTGGCATCGTCACACCTTCCACATCGACCCACAGCTCCTGGCCGTTGACCCGCCAGAGCGCCACCGGCGCCCGCTCCTCAACGTCGATGCGAACCCGGTTGGGCAGCGCCGTCAGAACGGTCGCATGTTTGACGTAGGGCAGCGCCTCGATCCGCCGAGCCGCCTCGCTGCGCGTTGACCCAGAAAATGCTGTAGCCGTCTACGCCCGCCTGCTGGTAGATCTGGCTGGCCGGACTGTGCTGCACGCCGGTGATGTCGGCTGTCTGGACATAGAAGCGGCTGTCGACGAAGCCAAACACCACCAGCGCCGCCAACGCAAGAGCCAGCACGATGGCCAGCGCCCGTCGTTTCCCGAGCCGCGGCATGGTCAGCGGCTGCCGCTGGGTGCGCGATCTTGCCGGCTTGGCTGGCTTCGGCGATCTGGTCTTGCGCTCTACCTTCGCCGGGCCAGGCGTCGCTGCGCGGTACGTGCGGGTCTGCTTGCGAGCCGTGCGCCGCCGATCTTCCGGTGTGCGGCTCTTGCTTTTTGCCGCGCCAGGCTTGCCCTTGCTGGTCATGATGGCTGGTCGCCCAACGGGGCATAGGTGGTCTCAGAGCGTGCCCGATCCTGTTGCCGCTCGACAGCCAGCTCGACTAGCCGATCAACCAGGCGGTTGAAGGGCAAACCGCTGGCCTCCCACAGCTTGGGATACATGCTGATGCTGGTGAAGCCGGGAATGGTATTGATCTCGTTAATGTACAATCTCGCCGCTGCTGCGATCCATCAGAAAATCTACGCGGGCCATGCCTGCTCCGTCAACGATACGAAATGCCTGCACGGCCAGCCGCTGCACCTCGGCCTGCTGCTCCGCTGTCAGCGGCGCCGGGATAAGCAGCACCGAATCGTCGTTCGATGTACTTGGCCGCGTAGTCGTAGTACTCGCGGTGCCGGTACGACTTCGCCCGGCACGGAAGCAACCGGCTCATCGTTGCCCAGCACGCTGACCTCGATCTCGCGGGCGTCGATGCCTGCCTCGACCACGAGCTTGCGGTCATATCTGGCAGCTTCGCAAATTGCAGCAAGAAGCTGCTCGCGATCCTTTGCCTTGCTGACGCCGACACTGGAGCCGAGATTGGCCGGTTTGACAAACACTGGATATGCCAGTTGGCTTTCGACAAAGTCCAGCACACCGTCAGGATCGGCGTCCCACGTCTTGCGCAGCAGCACCAGATAAGGCACCTGCGGCAACCGTGAACGGCAAAGAGCGCCTTGCACACGGCCTTGTCCATGGCCACCGCCGAGGCCAGCACACCGCAGCCCACGTAGGGAACGCCGGCCAGCTCCAGCAGTCCCTGCACCGTGCCATCCTCGCCCAGCGGGCCGTGTAACACGGGAAACACCACGTCCAGATCCAGCAGCGAACTCGGTCCGCGGCACGATGCCAGCGACAGGCTCTGTCGCGACCAGCGAGGCTGCGATAGGGGCTGATTCCGAACCAGCCAGCAGCTGTTGTGACGCCTCGCCCAGCAGCCAGCGGCCCTGCTTGTCGATACCGATAGGCACGATCTCGTAGCGCTCCGGATCGAATGCGTCGATCACCGACCGGGCCGAACGCAAGCTGACCTCGTGTTCACCGGAGCGCCCGCCATAGAGAACGCCAACGCGCAGCTTGCTCATGATCCACGCTCCGTCAGCGGTTGGTACGGTTGCTGCGACGCCCAGTCACCCAGGAACAGGATCTCCGGCGTCAGCTCGACGCCGAGAGCGTCCCAGGCGCTATGACGAGCCAGGTCGATCAGCGCCAGAACATCCGCTGCCGTTGCGCCGCCAAGATTCACAATGAAATTGGCGTGAACCGTGGAGAACTCGCGCGTTGCCAATCGTGTGGCCTTTCAGACCCAGCGAGTCGATGATGCGCCCGGCGTAGTCACCCGGCGGGT
This sequence comes from uncultured Chloroflexia bacterium, assembly GCA_963707275.1. GTDB lineage: Bacteria > Chloroflexota > Anaerolineae > JAAEKA01 > JAAEKA01 > JACKBK01. The sequence continues at coordinate 227,674 of CAVPPH010000004.1, read as the reverse complement.
TCTGAAAGATCGAGCCGGCGCTGGGCTCTGTGGGTTGCGTCGCTCGGCGGTGTGCCAGAAAGCCAGCCGCCCAGCCTTCCATCTCGGCGGTATCGCCTGCCCGCAATTGAAACGCTGCCGACAAAACGATCGGCGCCGGCTCGCCGCTACGCAGCAGAGTCTTCAGTGAGCTGGAGCGATAACCGTAGCGAAAGCGCGCCGCCGGCCACTCGGTCAACGATCCATCCGGGTTGAGCACGGTCGCTCGCAAAAGGTTGTCGGCCACGCTGCCACCGTGCGCTCCAGCATTACCAACGACCGCGCCACCGACTGTGCCAGGGACGCTGACACACCACTCCAAGCCACTCAGTCCCCAGCGCATCGACTGGCGAGCGAGCCCGGCCAGGTTGACGCCCGACTCGGCCCAGACAATCTGCCCGGCGTGCTGCTGCACCGAGCGGCAGGCGTTCGCGATCACGAGACCACGTACGCCGGCGTCGCTGAAAAGTGCGTTGCTGCCACCGCCCAGAACCATGACGGGCGTGGCATGTTCGTGGGCCAGCCGCAGAGCCTGACCAACTGTTCCGTCTCGTTGACGGTGATGAACAGATCGGCCGGGCCACCGATGCGCATCGTGGTGTGGTTGGCCAGAGGCTCATCGCGCCGCACGGCTAGTCCCGTCTGTTGGGCAACCGCAGCAGCCAGATCGTCTGATGCGCTCGCTCACGGGGGCCAGCTCAGCGGCAGCAACGCAGCCTGCAAACCGGCCATCACCCGCTGGCCGACCTGATTGCCATCGCCCGCGCCCAGCGTCAACAAGACGTCGCCAGTACGCAATTCGGCCAGCAGGATCGCCGTAGCCGCGTCCAAGTCGCCTGCGTAGCGGGCATCGGGATGGGACGAAAGCACCCGAACCAGATCGGATGCAGCCACGCCCTGGCTATCACGTTCTCGGGCTGCGAAGATGTCTGTGATGAGCACGTGATCGGCGTTTTCAAAACTGTTGCAAAACTCGGTTAGCAAGGCATGAGTGCGGCTGTACGTATGCGGCTGGAACAGTACCCAGAGGGCACGGCGGGGAAAGTGCTGCCGTGCCGCACTCAACGTTGCTCGCACCTCGGCAGGATGGTGCGCATAGTCGTCAAGAATTATTATATCACAGCTTTCGCCGATAAATTCAAGTCTGCGGGCAGTTCCCGTCAATTTTCGCAAAATTTTAAGGTTTTTTGCAGAATGCGTGAAAACGTCAACGCCTGCCTCGGCGCAGGCAGCCAGCGCGGCCAGCATGTTGAGCACGTTGTGCTGCCCGGCTAACGGCAGCGTCACACGCCCCAGCAGCGCGCCGTTGCGCAGCACGTCAAAGTCCTGACCCCCCGACGGGTTGACGGTGATCCCGGCTGCCTGCCATTCAGCCGGTTCAGCAATGCTATACGAAACCCAACGCGTCGCCAGACCAGCCAACACAGCCCGTACAGCGACCGCGCCGGCGTCGTCAGCACAGGTCACCACCGCGCCGTCGGTCGCTGTCAGCGCCGCAAATTCAACAAACGCCTGCCGGTAGGCAGCCACATTCGGATAGCAATCGACGTGATCCCACTCGACGTTGGTGATCACCGCAACATCCGGTCGCAGGCCCAGAAATGTATGGTCGTATTCGTCGGCCTCGATCACAAAGGGGCCGCCCGGCCGGCCAGAGCGCGCCGATGTGCCCAGCGACAGGATGTTGCTGCCAACGATGAAGCCCGGTTCAGCGCCCAGGCTGTCCAGGATGGTAGCGATCATGGCGCTGGTGGTGGTCTTGCCATGCGTGCCTGCCACGCAGATTGCGCGCTGGCCGGCCATCAGTGGCGCGAGGAACTGCTCGCGTTTGACGACCAGCACGTCAGCCTGCTCTGCGGCTGCCAGCTCCGGATGATCCGGCGCGACGGCTGATGACACCAGCAGCAGGTCGGCTGCCTCGGCGTGGCGCGGCATCGTGACCGATCGATACCAGAGCGCCCAACTGCCGCAGTTCCTCGACCGTGCCGGAGTCCTGCCGGTCGCAGCCTGACACGCTGAATCCCCGTTGCAACAAGACGCGCGCGATGGCCGACAGCCCCGCGCCGCCAATTCCCATCAGGTGGACGCGCGTGTTTGCCGGAGCAGCCAGAAGAACTGCCAACCGTGCATCGAGTGACTGAGAAGACTGCATCATTTGATGACTCGGATGATCATCATGGTTGTTGCCAGCAAGATAAAAAACTGCCATCCAAAAATCGCTGGCGGCAGGATCTGGACAAAGAAATTATAGAACGACGAATAGTCGGGCACGACATCGGCAAAAGGATAGTTGGCTTTGGCGAGATAATACCAGATGCTGCCTGCAAACAGATACCCGTTGATCAGACCAACCAGCAGACTAACAAATGCGTTCTTGCCGGAACCGGGGTAGATTAGCCCAAGTCCCTGATACGAGATGAACGTGACGAGCAGAATCATACCAACCGCCACCAGCGCCCACATCGTCTCCAGATCGGAGGCCGACAGACCGGCGCCCATAAGGAAAGAGTTGATCCGTTCACCAAAGGGACCGTCGGTCAAGAACTGAAGAATGAAAAGCGTGAACAGCAGCATGGTCGTCACGCCCAGCTCGCGCTGGTAGCCGCGGACCAAACCGACCGCGCCAAATATCACAATGACAACTATGAAGACAACTTCAACTGGACCCATTGCTTTAGCCCTTCCTGGTGCCACGTCGTACGGTCAGTAGCAGAAACAGGACCAAGATCAAGCCAATCACCACCGAGATCGTACTAATTGCCTGGGGCTGAGACAGCTCCGTCCAAAGCTGGTTGGTTGCCGCTTGCACCTCGCCCGGTTGCCGCTCGATGGGAAATAGGATCGGAAACGGGAGCGTCCCTGCGGGCAGATCCGTAATCAGGGGGATGACACCCGCTGCAAGCAGGTATCCGTAGCCAAATCCCCATATCCCACCAAAAATGCCCTTCCGGTTCTTCATAAGCGCGGCCAATATCAACGTGAAGCCAACAGCCATGGCGATGACCAACAGAAGTCCGTACTTTTCTGTGTCTCCCTCGAACGGCTTACTGACGGTCGAAAGCGTCTCCTGCAACGCTTCCGTGTCGCCGCTGGCAATTGCTCCAAGGCCGCCATTCAGCACCAGCATGATGCCCGTGTACAGGCCGTTCAAGAGCATGGTTATCTGGTCGGGAGCCTTGATGACAAGAAACATGGCCCCGAAGAGAATTAACAGCGAAATGAAAGCCCAGCGCGCGCCTTGAAGATAGCCAATCGTTGCAAAGATGGCTATTGAAGCCGCTGCCAGAAGGAATACCAGGAGATTCATGATTAACTCTCCTCGCCGCGATCAGCTAAACGCCATAACTCCTGCGCAATCCGCACCGCGGCATCGGGCCGCGCCAGAGACGCTGCCGCGGTGCTCATTTCTTGCAACCTCACCCGGTCTTGCAGGAGAGCGATCACCTCATCACCCAGTTTCACATTCAGCTCCGCGTCCGCTATCTTGACGGCTGCGGCACGCGCCACAAGAAAATCGGCATTGACGTCCTGGTGCTGGCCAGAGTACGGATACGGCACAAGCACGCTTGGCAGGCCCAGCGCGGGGAACTCACCCAGCGTCGACGCGCCGGCGCGCGCCACCACCAGATCGGCCGCTGCCAGCGCCAACGCCATCTCGTCGTGCAAGTACGGGTAAGCGTGATAACGCTCGCGCAGCGTTTCTGGAATCGAGGCGGCGCGAGCTTCAACATCGGGCCAGTCCAGCGTGCCGCTGACGTGCACCACCTGACAGTGCTGCAGAATGTCAGCCAGCGATGCGGCCAGCGCCTGGTTGATGCTGCGAGCGCCGCGACTGCCGCCGAAGACCAGCAGCGCCGGCAGGTCGGCATCGAGCTTCAGCGCCGCGCGCGCCTCGGCCTTGTGGCCAACCAACGCCAATATCTCCGGTCGCACCGGGTAGCCTGTCACCACAGCCTTGCCAGGGAAGTAGGCTGCCGCTTCGTCAAACGACACGCCGACCCGGCTGGCAAAGCGGCTCATGCGGCGGATCGCCACGCCCGGCTCCAGGTCAGGCAGGGTGATAAACACCGGGACGCCGGCACGCCAGGCTGACCATACCACAGGACCGGCCACATAGCCGCCCGTCACGAACACCACGTCCGGTTGAAAATCGCGCATCAGCGCGGCTGCCTGACGCGTGCCGCGGCCGGCTTTCATCAGCCCTTTGGCGGCGCGCACCAGGCCGACGCCGCGTACCTGGCCGCTGTCGATAGCGCGGAAGGGAATGCCGGCCCGCCCGGCCAGTTCCTCTTCCACAGCGCCTGCCACACCTGCGTACATCACCTGCACCTCATCATCGCCGGCGCGGAACCCGGCGGGTCCCGCTGCTGCTGGCGGATTTGGCTGGCTTGCGGCCAGTTCCGGTGCGCCGGGCGAGGGTGCGCTTTGTCCGGGTGACTCGCCGGCTGAGGGCGGCTGTTCGTGGCGTACTGCTGGCTTTGACGCTGTAGCTGCCGCTGCCGCCGGCGTATCCGCGGCTGTTTCGTGTGGTTGGGCGGCTGGCCGCAGCACGTCGAGCACGGCCAGCACCGGGTAGACGTGCCCGCCAGTTCCGCCACCAGAGACCAGAAGTCGCATAGGTTGCTCCGTTGGTTGGCTGCACGGCCGCTGCACGCGCCGGCGATGCAGCAGCTTGCGTGCTGTAACGTGAGATGCTCAGAAGTACGCCGACGCCGGCCATGCAGGCCACCAGCGACGAGCCGCCGTAGCTCACAAAGGGCAAGGTCAGTCCGCTGAACGGCAAGGTTGCGGTGTTGACTGCGATGTTGATGAACGCCTGCAACGCGATCCAGCCGGTGATGCCGCAGCCCAGAATCAGACCGAAGCTGTCGTTGGACCGCAATGCGATGCGCAGACCGCGGTAGGCGAATGCCATGAAGAGCGCCACAACGCCCAGCGTGCCCACCAATCCCAGCTCCTCGCCGATGACGGCAAATATGCTGTCGGTGAACGGCAGCAGAATGATGGTCGTGCCGTCGCCCAGCCCCGCGCCCAACACGCCGCCGTTGGCCAGCGCCCGCAGGCTGGCGGTCAGTTGATCGCCGCCGGTGGCGGGGTCCTTCAAGAACTGGATGAACTCATTGATGCGCACCGACGCGTAGTCGATCTGGGTCACGACCACCACCAGGGTGATGGACGCGACAACGGCAGCAATGCCAAGCTGTTTCAGATCCGCGCCGGCGATGAAAAACATGATGAGACCGGTCAACACGATCAGCCCGGTGGTATCGAAGTCGGGTTGCAGGATAATCAGCAGCGCAACAAGCGACAATAGAACCGAGAATGGCACCAGTCCGACCGATACCTCGCGCAGCCGGCTGCCCTTGGAGCTCAGCCAGTAGGCGACGTAGATGATGATCGTCAGCTTGGCGATCTCACTTGGCTGCACTGACGTGCCGAACAGGTGGCGCCGCGAGCCGAGGTTCTTGTCGCCGAACAGCAACACAGCGATCAACATCAACACCGTCACGGCCATCATCAGCAGCGCCAACCGCTTGAGGATGCGAAAATCGATCAGCGCCGCCGCGATCATGACGATCACTGAGACGACAAGCCATTGTAGCTGGCGCAGGAAGTAGAAGGTCGATTTGCCATAGATGCTGTTGGCCTGAACATAGCTCGCGCTGAAGATCATCACCATTCCCAGACCGATCAGGGTGGCGACGATCATCACCAGCACGAAGTCATAGCGAACGGGCGACGGCCCGGCGCGCCGGCGAGGTTGCTTCGATGAAGTTGTTGAGCGCGTTGTCGTCGGCATGGCAAAGTCCTACAGGTCAGCCACCAGCAAGCGGAAATGCTCGCCCCTGGCTTCGAAATCGCGATACGCATCGTAGCTTGTGCCGCCCGGCGACAGCAGCACCACATCGCCTGGCTGCGCCGCGCCAGCTGCCGCTTGAACGGCGTCCGCCAGATCATCCGTGTGGATCATGATCAACCGGGCATCGGCCGGCGCGTTGGCGGCTACTGCCCGCTCGATCAGATCAGCCGCCTCGCCGAAGGTCACCAGCACCCGCACACGCTGGTGCGCCAGCCGGGCAAATTCATCCCAGGGCAGCTTCTTGTCCGCGTCCGCCGGCCAGCAGCACAATCGGCTCACTAAAGCTGTGCAGCGCCGCCGCGGCCCGTTCCGGAGCGGTGGCAATCGAGTCGTTGTACCAGCGCACGTCGTTGAGCGTGCGCACCAGTTCCAGGCGGTGCGGCACGCCCGCGAACGTCCGCGCCACCTGTGCCATCGCATCCACGGAAACGCCGGCCAGCGCAGAAATCGCACAAGCTGCGGCGACGTTGAGCAGATTGTGCCGGCCACGCAGCGTTACATCTTGTGCCGCGACAATCCGCTGTTCAGCGCCATCCAGCCGCAGCACCAGCGTCTCGTCACGCAGCCAGCAGCCCTCGCCGACTGGCTCGCCCAGCCCGAATCCCAGCAACCGCGAAGCGATGGGGAAGCTGACGGCTGGCTGACCAGCGCCGGCCGCCACGTTCGACTGCACCGCCACGCAGCCAGCCGCCGGTCAGCGCGTCGTCCGCACCGAGCACAGCCGCGTCGCCGGGCCGCTGCCAGCGCAGGATGTTGGCCTTGCAGGCAGCGTACTGGCTCATGGAAGGGTGTCGATCCAGGTGGTTCGGTGTCACGTTCAAAATCGCTGCTATCTGCGGACTGAGCGACCGACCGCCGGCCGCGTCGTCGAACAGTTCAAGCTGAAAGCTGGAAAGCTCCAGCACCAGCCAGTCGCGGGCGTCGATCTGCGCCAGTTTGTCGATCAGCGGCTGGCCGATGTTGCCGCCGACCCAGACGTGCGGCTGCGGCCCGCTACGGGCGGTTGCGAAACCATTGCTGACCTGTGTGGCCAGACCTGACGCTGACAGCATCAGCCCGACCAGCGTGGTGGTCGTCGTCTTGCCGCTGGAGCCGGTGATGCCGACCGTGGGTGCCGGGCTGCGTTCCAGCGTCAGGATCGTGTCGTTGGTCAGCGACATGCCGTGGGCCAACGCCGCCTGCACCAGCGGTATCTGGGGCGGCACGCCGCCGCTCAGACAGAGCAGGTCGCAGCTGTCCAGCAGGCTCAGGGGATGGCCGCCCAGCGCCAATTCGACGTCGTCGATGCCGTAACCGTCATACCGCAACGCCGCTGCCAGTTGCGCCAGCGGTTCGGCCAGCCGCTCAGTCGGCGCCGCGTCGCTGATGGTCACCTGTGCGCCCTGCTGCATGAAGAAGCGGGCGGCAGCAATGCCCTGGCGGGCCAGCCCAAGGATCACGACCTTGCTGCCGACGAAGCTTTCCATGGCTAGATCAGCGCCAGCGCGATGCCGAGCATGCCGGCCAGGATGCCGCAGAGGAAAAAGCGTTGCATGACCTGCGTCTCGCTCCAGCCCTTCAACTCAAAGTGGTAGTGCAACGGGCTCATCTTGAAGATGCGCCGACCCTCACCGTAGCGTCGCTTGGTAAACTTGAACCAACTGACCTGCATCGTCACCGACAGCGCCTCGGCCACGAACATCGCACCGACGATGGGCAGCAACAACCACTGGCCGGTCATCAGAGCGACCACTGCCAGCGTTGCGCCGATGGCCAGCGCGCCGACGTCGCCCATGAATAGCTCGGCCGGATGGGCGTTGAACCAGAGAAAGGCCAGCAACGCGCCGACCATGGTGAAGCAAAAAGCTGCCAGCCAGACCTGTCCCTGAAGATAGGCGATTACGCCGTAACAGGCATAGGCAACCGCTGCCAATGAGCCGGCCAGGCCGTCCAGGCCGTCGGTCAGGTTGACCGCGTTGGAAAAGCCGACGATCAGAAACGCTGCCACGCCGATGTAGAGAAAGCCGATGTTGATCTTCTCGGCAACGCCCGGAATCGGCGACGCTGCGCAGTTCCGTCGGTCCGAGATAGAGCAGCACCGCGATCACCAGCGCAAAGATGACCTGCCAGGACGCCTTGGTACGCGCCATGATGCCCTCGCCGACAACCCGGCTGCCGCGGATGCCTTCCAGGTCGTCGATAAGGCCGAGGATGCCGAAGGCGACCAGCGTGCCCATGGGCACCAGCACAGACTGGCCAATCAGGTTGAAGCCCAGCAGGTTGGCGAAGTTCAGCAGGCCGGTGATGATGATCACGGGCAGGATCACCATCAGGCCGCCCATGGTGGGCGTGCCCATCTTCATCTGGTGCAATCCCGGCTCCTCGACGCGGATCTTCTTACCCATCTCGTTGCGGATCAGCCAGTTGATCAGCGGCCGGCCCCAGATGACGGCCAGAAAGAAGGTGATGGCGCCCAATGTCAGCGGATAGGCCATCGCGCTAGACCTCTTGCGCCCCGGCTCGGCCAGCGCCGCCACCACGTCGTCCATGTGCGCCGCACGCGATCCCTTAACCAGCACCACGTCGCCCGGGCCAATAACTGACCGCAGCACGGCGATCGCCTCGGCCGCGGTCTCCACAGCCCGCACGTTGGCGGGCGCCTGACCGGCGGCCCGCGCTTCATACGCAGTCCAGCGCGACCGCGGCCCGACAGTCAGCAGGAAATCGGCCACGTCGGCCGCTCTTGCGCCCACCAGGCGGTGCCCTTCCTCCTCCTGGCTGCCAAGCTCCATCATGTCGCCCAGCACGGCGATGCGCCGCCCGTCGCCGGCCGCCATATCTTCCAGCAAGTTGAGCGCAGCCAGCATCGAGGCCGGACTGGCGTTGTAGGTGTCGTCCAGCAGGGTGGCGCCATTGATGCCACGCACCACCACCAGCCGCAACTGTGCGCCAACATCCTGCAAGCCGGTGACGATCTCTTCCCAGTTCAGACCCTCAACCAGGCCCACCGCCGCGGCCCGCAGCGCTGTGTGTACACTGTGACGGCCCAGCAGCGGTACCTGGACATGCACCGTCTCGCCCTGGTAATGGAAGCGGAACCGGATGCCATCCATCCCCTCACCGACGATCTCATCGGCCCAGAGATCGCAATCATCTGTCAGACCGTACATAAACACCCGCGCCCGGGTGCAGCCCGCGCATGGCGGCCACCAGCGGCTCATCGGCATTGAGCAGCGCGACGCCATCGGCAGGCAGCGCCTCAACCAGTTCCGCCTTTGCCTGGGCCACGCGTTCGATGGTGCCCACCCGCTCCAGGTGCACCGGGCCGACGTTGGTGATCACCCCGATGCGCGGCTGTGCGATACGGCAGAGCTGGGCGATCTCGCCCAATGCATACATGCCCATCTCCAGCACGGCCCGCTGGTGGCTGTCGTCCAGTTGCAGCAGTGTCAGCGGCAGGCCGATCTCGTTGTTAAGGTTCCCAGGGCTCTTCAGCGTCACGAAGCGCTGGCGCAGGACGGCGGCTGTGATCTCCTTGGTGGTCGTCTTGCCGACGCTGCCGGTGATGCCGACGACCTGCACGGAGAACTGGTTGCGCCACCAGGCCGCCACCTGCTGCAAGGCGTCCAGCGTGTTGTCCACCAGTAAGCAGAGCGGCGTGTCCATTGTCTCCGGCAACGGCGTACCGGGTTGGCGCAGGTCCAGCGTCGCCCACGGCCCGTCCACCGGGTGATCGACCAGTGCGGCCGCCGCGCCGCGGCTGAAGGCATGCCCGACGAAACGATGGCCGTCCGTGTGTTCACCAGGCAACGCGACGAACAGACTACCCGGCTGCACGTTGCGGCTGTCGATTCCAACCGCTGACAGAGAAGGCACAGAAGCGGCAGCGCCCTCAGACAGGGGCGTGCCGCTCAAAGCACGGACAACGTCGCTCAAACGAAGCTTCATGGTTTTTGGGCCACCTGTGGCGGCGGAATGTGCCAGATGCGCAGCAGTTCGTTGGCCAGTTTGGCAAAGGTCGGCGCGGCGGTTCCGTCCGCCCATGGATGCGTCTTGGGAATATCCAGCTTGACCAGTGCAACAAACACCGGATCGTCTGCAGGCATGAACCCGACGAAGGAATGAATGGTCTCGGTAAGACTGTAGCCGCCGGCGATCGCAATCTGCGCGGTCCCGGTCTTACCGGCGACGGTGTAGCCAGGAACGCGGGCGGCGAAGATCCCTGCTCGACCACCTTGACCATCATATCCCGCACCTGACCGGCAGCCTTGGCGCTGATCACCCGCCGGATCGGCAGGTCTTCGGCTTGTGCACCTTGCCCTTGAAAACCATGGTGTCCACGACGTGCGGCCGCACCAACATGCCGCCGTTGGCGATGACGCAGGTCGCGGTCGCCATCTGCAGCGGCGTCACAGCCAAGCCCTGGCCAAAGGAATTGGTGCCAGATCCGAGCGGCTCCACAGCGCGTCGCCCGGCACCTTGACCGTGCCGGGGCTCTCGTTGGCCAGATCGACTTCGGTCAGCTGGCCGAAACCGAACCTGTGGACGTACTGGTAGAAGCGCGAACTCTTCGAGCTTCAGCGCGATCTCAGCGGTCGGGATGTTGAGTGAGCGCACCAACGCTTCCTCGACAGTCACTTCACCGAAGGTTCGCTGGCTCGAGTTGTAGATCAACCGGTCGCCGATCTCGATGGACAGCGTGTCAGTCATGATCGTCTCAGGCGTGACGACCCCGGCATCCAGCCCGCTGGCAAACGTGACGATCTTGAAGACGGAGCCTGGCTCGTATTGCTCGGCGACTGCCGGGTTGAGCAATAGATCGGCATCAGTGGTCGCCATACTGATTGGCGTCATAGGTCGGGACAGCTGGCCATAGCCAGATCGCGCCGTCGCTGGGTCGCATGACGATGATCGTACCCGACTTCGGCCTGGTATCGCTCGACCGCATCGGCCAGCACCCGTTCGGTGGCATGCTGCACCCGGCGGTCGATGGTCAGCACCAGATCCTGCCCGGTGGCGGAAGGCAGCATCTGTCGCCATTCGGCCGGCAGCCCGTCGTAGATCGCTTGCGCCTGGGCATCGGAGCGCAGGAAGGGTGGATCCACCTTGCGCAAATAGTCGTCGTAATATTCCTCGACGCCGTAATAGGCGCGCGGCTGGGTATTGACGAACCCCAGCAGGTGCGCAGCCAGCGATCCCTGAGGGTAGTAGCGCACCGGGATCGCCTTGGCGCTGACGTCGAGACGATGCCAGGAATCCACAGTGCTGCCGGCCTCCTGAGGCGCTTCCTTGGCCAGCGTGACCACGCGGACTTCCCGCTCGCGCAAGGTGGTCATCAGTTCCTCTGGCGAGATGATGAGGCTTGGCCCCAGCAGTTGCACCAGATCGCTGCCCAGTTCGACCTCCGTACCGCGCGGCACAAGATTCGGCTCAACCCAGACCTCCCATCGATAGCGATCGATGGCCAGCGGCACGCCGTGCTGATCGACAATCACACCACGCTCATTGCCGCGCGGCTGGCCGGCTGCATGCGCCACATCAGCCGGCAGGTGCGAGGCAGGCCGGTACTCATCCGGCGCAAAGAAGGTCCAGCGGAAGAGCTGGAACACCAGCAGCAGAAAGCCGAGCAGCAGGGCAACGGCAACAACGGCGATACGTATTCGGGGCGGCGATGGCTTGGCTGTCATGACTTGCTCCCAGGCAGCTAGCGATTCTCGAACCGGCTAACCAGTCCGTCAACCGCGCCCACCATGCTCTCCCGTAGCTGCTGGGCCACAGACTTCAGGTCGAGCTGGCGTACATACTCGGCCGGTGACAACGGGACTTCATCGAGCGCCGGCGGCTCAGTGGTGAGCGCCGGCGCGCCGGCATCTGTCAGATTGGCAGCCGGCAGCTTCAGGTAGACAGCGCCCCGGGCCGGCGCCATACCAAGCTGCGTCGCCCGCTGCTCAAGGATTCTCATGTCTGAAAAGACTGCGATGTCGCCCAGCAGAGAGGCGTTCTCGCGCTCCAGCGCCGCCACCTCAGCCTTGAGCTGCTTGATTTTTGCGCTCGATGCGCTGATCTCACTGTTTGGCACCACGTAAAGATAGGCCACCAGTGTGGCGAACACGATAGCAACCACCATCACAACATGACGCCCGGCAGGCAGCCAGGTACGCTGAAACCGTGGGCGGATCGAGGGGGCGCTGAGTTCGTTTGATCATGAGTGTTCGCTCCGAATGATGGCAGTCTCTTGGGCTGTCTCGACAAAACCGGCAATCTGCGGTGCCAGTGACTGTCACCCGACGACGCGGGCTGCTACAGCTTTTCGGCTGCCCGCAGCTTGGCGCTGCGGCTGCGAGAGTTAGCGGCGACCTCGGCGGCTGAAGCCTGTAGCGGCTTGCGAGTCAGAATGCGCACGCTGGCCTTGTGATCACACTGGCAGATCAGCGCTTCCGGCGGGCAGATGCAATCACGCGCTGCGGTCTGAAGGAATTGCTTGACGATGCGATCCTCCAGCGAATGAAACGAGATCACCACCAGCCGACCGCCGGGACGCAACAGGGAGACCGCCTGCGGAAGCACCTCGCTCAGACTGTCCAGCTCGCGGTTGACGGCGATGCGCAGCGCCTGGAATGTACGTGTCGCTGGATGGATCTTCTCGCGGCGGCCCACGCTGCGTGCAATCAGGTCGGCCAGCTCTTGCGCCGTGCCAATGGGACGGTTCTGCACGATGGAGCGGGCGATGCGCCGCGATTTGCGATCCTCACCGTACTCGTAGATCACGTCGGCAAGATCCTTCTCGTCCAGATTGTTAACCAGATCGGCGGCTGTCAGGCCCTGGCCAGTGTCGAAACGCATGTCCAGGCTTCCTGAGGCCGTCATGGAAAAACCGCGCTCGGCGTCGTGCAACTGATCGCTGGAAAAACCGAGGTCGAACACTATGCCATCGACCTGCGTGAACTCGTGCGCCTCTGCCACAGCCAGCAGATTGCGGAAATTGCTGTGAACCACGACAGCATGGTCGCCGAAAAGAGCCAATCGCGATCGCACCCGCTCAACCGCCTTGTGATCTGCGTCCAAACTGAGTAAACTTGGGAGGACGCTGTCTCCGTATGCCGGCATTGCTTCCAGCAGCGCCTGCGAATGACCGCCGCCGCCGGCAGTGGCGTCAATGTAGCGCCCGCCGGGCTTCGGCCCGATCAGGTCGATGACCTCGCGGGTCATCACCGAAACATGTTGTGTGGCAGTCATGTCGTGACGCAGAGTCGATATCCGTTCAGCGAGCTGGGCGATCCGCGCCAAGGTCTCGGCGGTTCGATCAGATAGCCAAGCTGGCGAAGAAGTCCTCGTCGGCGGCTTCCCGTTCCAGCAACAGGTCGTGTTCGTCCCAAGCCTCAGGCTGCCAGAGTTCGATGTACGAGTTCATGCCTGCGATCAACACTTTGTCAGAAATTTTGGCGATATCGCGCAGGCGCTGCGGGACGATAACACGCCGCTGGCGGTCTGGCTCCGTCATCTGCGCGTTGGAAAATAGCCAGCGCTTCAGCTTGCGCACACGCGAGTCGGTCATCGACAACGTGCTCAGCCGGCCGCTGATCCGCTGAAACTCGGCCTTGGGAAACAGGTAGACGCAGTTTTCCATCCCACGCGTCAGCACGACGCCGGCCGCCAGATCGCCAGCGTACTCTGATGGGAGGGTCAAACGCCCTTTGCTGTCGAGCGAGTGCTCGTATCTGCCGAAAAACATGTACCAGCCTATCCACCTGAATGTAAGTCACCGAGACGACGAGAGAGATAGAACAAGCGTTCGTACACTTGTCCCACCGTGGTAGAAAAAAGTTGATCAAATTAGGAAATGCGTCCCACTTTGACCCACTTTCTCCCACTTTCGCAATGATAACACCGATCCAACGATTTGACAAGGGCTGCTGGTAAACTCTGTCGCTGTTTCTGGTAAATTTTAAGGTTATGTAAGGATATTGGTCGCCGCGTACCATCAAGGAGGAACCACGATGAGCAATTCAACTGAGTTCAGCTTCGGCGGCGAGATCGTCTGGAGGCCTTCGAGCGAATACACTGACGGCAGCCACGTCAAGCAATTCATGGACAGCCACGGCATCGTCGACTGGGACGAACTTCACCTGCGCTCAGTCGAAGACGTGGCTTGGTTCACCGACGCAATGCTGACCTACCTTGGCATCGAGTTTGTCACGCCCTATTCGCAAGTGATCGATCTGTCGAAGGGCAACGCCTGGCCGGTCTGGTGCGTTGATGGCATCATGAACATCACGCACAATTGTCTGGATCGCTGGCTGGGTACTGATGTAGAGTACAAACTGGCGCTGCGCTACGAAAGCGAAGCTGGCCAGGTGGTGACACTGACCTACCGCGAGTTACACGACGAGGTTTGCCGGGTCGCTGCCGGCCTGCGCGCGCTAGGGCTGGGCAAGGGAGACGCAATCGCGCTTTACATGCCGATGATCCCCGAGATCGCGATTGCGATGCTGGCGATCGCCCGCATCGGCGCGATCATCCTGCCGCTCTTCTCCGGTTACGGCGCGGGCGCAGTCGTCACCCGGCTGGTCGACGCCGACGCGAAAGCGGTCTTTACCACCGATGGGACCTTCAGGCGCGGCCGTCTGGTGCCGATGAAACCAACCATCGACGAAGCGCTCGCATTCGCGCCCGATGTGGCACACGTGATCGTGTGCAACAAAACAGACGGCCAGACAACCCTGGCGCCAGGCCGCGATCTCTGGTGGGAAGATCTGCTGCGCCTCGGTCCGAGAGGATGACTCCCCTGAACCTACCTCGGCCGAAGACGTATTGATGATCATCTACACCAGCGGAACCACGGGCCGGCCCAAAGGTGCGGTACACACGCATTGCGGCTTTCCACTCAAAGCCGCGATGGACATAGCGCTAGGATTGGATCTACGGCGGGAGGACACGCTCTATTGGATGACCGACATGGGTTGGATGATGGGACCGTGGGAGGTCTTCGGCACACTGTTGCTGGGCGCGACCATGGTCTTCTACGACGGCGCGCCTGATTTCCCCGACGTGGATCGACTCTGGAGCCTTGTGGAGCGTCACAAGATCACGACGCTGGGCGTGTCGCCAACCCTGATCCGCTCGCTGATGCAGCACGGCGAGGAACCGGTGCGGCGGCACGACCTCTCCAGCCTGCGCATCATGGCATCCACCGGCGAGCCGTGGAACCCCGAACCGTGGCTGTGGCTGTTCAACACCGTGGGCGGGGGAACGTTGCCCGATCATCAACTACTCCGGCGGCACCGAGATCTCGGGTGGCATCGTCATGGGCAACGTGCTGAAGCCGCTCAAGCCGTGCGCCTTTTCTGGCCCCAATGTCGGCATGGCAGCGGATGTGGTTGACGACCACGGCCGCAGCGTACGCGGCCAGGTCGGCGAACTGGTGGTGCGCGCGCCGTGGATCGGCATGACGCGCGGCTTCTGGAAGGACCCCGAACGTTACATCGAATCTTTCTGGAGCCGTTTGCCCGAAGTGTGGGTACACGGCGACTGGGCGGCCATTGATGCCGACGGCCAGTGGTACATCCTCGGCCGCTCCGACGACACGATCAAGGTTGCCGGCAAGCGGCTCGGCCCGGCCGAGGTGGAAACCGTGCTAGTCAACGATCCCGCGGTGGTGGAAGCCGGCGCGATCGGCGTGCCCGACGAGCTGAAAGGGCAGGCGCTGGTTGTCTTTTGCGTGTTGGCCCCCGACATCGAACCAACGGAGGAGCTGGCAGCGGCGCTAAAAGCGAGGATCGCCGGCGCGATGGGCAAGCCGCTGACGCCGAAAGCGGTCGTCTTCGTACCCGACCTGCCCAAGACGCGCAACGCCAAGGTGATGCGGCGCGTGCTGCGCGCCACCTGGCTGGACGAACCGCCCGGCGACCTGAGCGCGCTGGTCAACCCGGAGGTGGTAGACATGATCCGGCGGGCTGGCAGCGCGTATGTCTGATTTAAGCAATCTGTTCGTAATAGCGATTTCAGCCGGCGGCGGCTGAAATCGCTGCTACGAACCCTATCCCCCGGCTGACTTCGCGCGATATCCCATCTGATTGAGGAGATCCACGGCGCGGTCGCGGTGGTCTCCCTGGATGACAATGTTGTCGCCCTCCAGTGCGCCGCCCGTGCCTAGCTTCTGCTTGAGCTGCTTCAGCAAATCCTGCCGGCGTGCCTCCGGCCCTGGCACCCCGGTGATGATCGACACCGTCTTGCCGCGCCTGCCTTTGCGTTCACGGCCAACGCGCACTTGCGCGCCCGCGCCTTGGGAGGTTGATTTGGCTGGCGGAGGCGGCGCCTGTTGCCCGGCTGGCGGGTCATCGTCAGCGATCTGTCCGCGCAGAACGGCAAACGGGGAGTCGTCTTCGCTCGTGTCTTCAGTTGAATAGACCAACTTGCGGTCGGGGGTACCCATGCTCACCTACGCGGAATAGACGTCGGGGACGCCGGCGGCCAGCGCATCAGCGTCGCACTGCTGGCAGGGGCACAACGCCCGCAGCAATCCCCAGGTGTAGATCCCAGCCTCGTGGCCGTCGGCCCAGACGAAGCTGAGCGCGTAATTGCCGACCAGATCCGCGCCGCTGATCTGCCACGTCTTCGCCGGCGTCTCGTGCAGCATCGCCCGGTCGACCGGCGCCGACATGGCCTCGTGGCCGCCGCGACACTCGGCGCACGGGCAGACGTTGCGTAGCCCTGCCAGCGGGTAGACGCTGCGATGCCCGTCGCTCCAGATGATCTCCAGCGACTGTTCTTCCCGGTTGACGGTCAAGCCTTGCGGGCGTTCCTGTGTCATGTTTACTCCAGCGGCGTCAGCCAGCGATCGGTCGAGTTACCCTCGGCTGCCCAGCCAGTCACCGAGCCGCCGTCGCTGACTTGCCACCAGCGAAACCCGTTGGCCTCGACCGGTCCCTCGACAATACTTAGCTGACTATTTTCAGGCACCTGATGCTCGACGGGCGAGTTGGTTCCGGCCTGAGCGCGCACTTTCAGCAAGCCGCCGGCGCCGACGGTCACCACCACCTCGTCGCCCAGCTTCACGGCACGGTTGACAGGTTGCGTGCTGCCAACCTTAGGGCTGAGCCATTCCTCTGCGCCGTCAGCGTCACCGTCGGCCACCCAGCCTGACAGCTCGTTGTTGCCGACACGCCACCAGCGGTAGCCGTCAGCCGTGACCGGCCCTTCAAGAATGCTGATGATCGCGCCCGGCGGATAGCGTCCAGCGCGGTCGCCTGTGACGCTGGGAGTCTTGCGCACGTTGAGGCCCTGCGCTGCCGAGACACGCGCTGGCTGGCCAACGATCAGTTCGGTGCCGGGCACCGGTGTCGGCGTGAAGGTAGACGTCGGCACGACACGAGTCGGCACCGATGTGGGCAGCGGAGCGGTCGGCGTAGGCGTGGCCTGCTGTTGTGCGGAAGATTCGATAATCGCAGTCGGCGATGGACGGGGAACTGGCGTTGGACGCGGCACAAAACTGCCACACGCCAGAGTCACCATCGCGACTGCCAGCGCAGCGAGCCCGATCGCGCGGCGACCGGGTGCAGCAGATGTGGAATGTTGGTCAGTCTTTGAGGAGTCTATATGCCGTCGGTTTGACATGCAAAAAGCCCGTGGCTACCAGCAGAATCCAACTGGTGACGCCGAAGCGCCGCAATTGGTTGGGCAAGTATACCACGGGTCAAAGCGACCGGCAACACACGAGCCGCGACAAACGAAGCTGATTGAGGGTCTGTTGAGAGGTCTATTCGGGTGACGTCTGGTCGAACGCATGCGGCTGGCCGAGATTCTTTTCAACCACGGCCAGAAAGTCGCGCAGACTGTAGGGTTTGCTAAGATAGCCGTCGCAGCCGGCGTCCAGTGCCCGCTGCTCGTCGGCCGGGCGAGCATGCGCGGTGACAGCGACCACTGGGATATGCCGCATTGCGGGGTCTTGCTTGATGCGACGGGTCGCCTCGAAACCGTCAAGTGCCGGCAGGGAAATGTCCATCAGGATCAGATTAGGCAGTTGCGTGCGCGCCACTTGCAACCCCTCTTCGCCATCAGCCGCCTCAAGAAACTCGTAGCCGCGCATCGACAGCACGCGCGCCAGAAACTCGCGCATGTCGCCGTTGTCCTCCACCACGAGCACACGCGGACGTGGCCGGATTCCTCCCGTCACAGACGGTGAGTCAGAAATGGTAGAAGGCTCGGCGATGTTAGTGTGGTCCATTACCTTGTATCCGTTGTTCGCTTCTTGTACTGATCCGGCCAGGCTGGAAATGCTGCCCGGCAACGCCGGCAGGCAATTCGCACCCGACGGATCCTGCCCATTCTATCACACTCAGAGCGCGGTTGCATTAGTACCATAGTACTAGCCAGCCAACCGGCGCTTAACGGCAGCACTGATCGGCTCCCGCGAACCCCGTCTCCGAGACTATGATGTCGACTTGTGCTTCCGTACAAGTGCTCGGGCCAGTCTGTACGAAGCCACCGTGACTACACCGTCCAGTGCACTTGCTCTGGACACGAGCAATGATGTTATGTAGCCCTGAGAAGGACGCCCCTTGAGAAGAGAGGAAGCTGCAATGCGGCGGCGACCAACCCGACTTATTCAGAACCGGTAACTACAAATCCACGGCCTTGACCCAATAGTTGTGTGGCATGGCAAGTATCTCCGGGAACAGGCGCTCCGGAATCGCCTCATCCAAACCCAGCACCATAATTGCTTCGCCGCGCGGCGAACGGCGGCCAACGTGCATGTAGGCGATATTGACATCGTTCTCGCCCAGCATTGTGCCGATGGTGCCAATGATGCCCGGCCGGTCATAGTGCCACGTCAACAGGAAATGGCCCCTGGCCACGAAATCGACCCACAGGTCATCAATGCAAACGATATGTGGCTCGTTTTGCAGCACCGATCCGCGCACCAGCCGTTGCCGTTTGTCGTTGCCGACGGACAGCGTTAGCAGGTTCTCATAGCGCTCGCTGTGATGCTGCTGGCGACGCTGCGAGAGTGACAGACCGCGCTGGCGTGCGATCAGGCGGGCGTTCACCAGATTGACCCGCTCGGCCACGACACCATCCAGCAACCCCTTGAGCGCCGCCGCCTCCAGGTAGGCCAGATCGTGTTCAGCGATAGGTCCGTGGGCAGTCAGTTCCATCCGATCCAGAATTCCTGGCTCAAACTGGGTCAGAAAGCGGCCCAGCCGCTCCGCCAGGTCGATGTAGGGTGTCAGGACCTCCAGATCCTTGGGCGGGATGATCGGCGTGTTGATCGCGTAGCGCGCCATTTGCCCGTGGAGGACCGCCACCACCTGCTCAGCGACGTCAATGGCGACCTGTCGCTGCGCCTCACGCGTCGAGCCGGCGATGTGCGGAGTCAGAACGACTCCGGGATGACTGAGCAGCGGGCTGCCAACAGGCGGCTCCGCCGCAAACACGTCCAGAGCAGCACCGGCCACGTGACCGCTCTCCAATGCGCGCAGCAAAGCCTCCTCGTCGATGATCCCGCCGCGCGCGCAGTTGACCAGACGAACACCCGCTTTGCAGCGACGAAGCTGCGCTTCACCGATCATGTTGCGCGTCTGGTCGGTGGCCGGAACATGCAGTGAGATGTAATCAGCAGTTTCCAGCAGTTCGTCCAGCTCGACCAGTTCGACGCCCAGGTTGCTGGTGTAGTCCTTGCCCACGTAAGGATCGAAGGCCACCACTTCCATGCCGAATGCCTGCACGCGTTCCGCCACCAGCGACGCAATCCGTCCCAGGCCGATGAGCCCCAGGCGCTTGCCGTTGATCTCGACGCCGACGAAGGCAGTTCGCCGCCACTCGCCCGCACGCACCGATTTGTCGGCCTGCGGTATCTGCCGCGACAGCGACAGCAGCATCGCCACGGTGTGCTCGGCAGCCGCCAGCACGTTGCCGGTCGGCGCGTTGACGACGATCACGCCGGCCTGCGTCGCCGCGGCCACATCGATGTTGTCCACGCCGACGCCGGCGCGTCCGACAACCCGCAGGCGACCATCGCGTGTTCCTGCAGCCAATACCTCAGCCGTCGCCTTGGCGCGGCTGCGCACGATCAGCCCGTCGAACTCACCTACGGTGGCGATCAATTCGTCCTGCGTGATGGCCGGTAACTCGACCAACTCGACGTGCGACCGCAGGATATCCATGCCCTCCGCGTCCAGAGGGTCAGCAATCAGTATGCGTGGTTTTTGAGCATTCATGGGAATACTACATCTGCTCCGGCGCGGTGACTCCCATCAGCCCCAGCACGCGCGCCAGGACGATGCGAGCCGCCTCGCACAGCCGCAGCCGCGCCTGGCTCAGATCGCGCTCGGATGGCACGGCCGAAACAACCTGGCAATCGCGATAGAAGGCGTGGAAGTCGCTTGCCAGCCCCTGCGCGTAATGGCTGAGTTGCTGCGGCGCGAGCTGTGCAGTCGCGTCAGCAATCACCTCTGGCAGTTCCACCATCTTGCGCAACAGCCGCAGCTCGGCCGGATGGCTCAGCAGGCTCAGGTCGCCGTCAGCGTACGCGCCGCGCGGGAAGCCCTCAGCAGTCGCCTTGCGCAGGATAGCGCAGATACGGGCGTGCCCGTACTGGACGTAGTACACCGGGTTTTCGCTGCTCTCCTTGACGGCCAAATCCATATCGAAGGTCATGGAGCTATCAGCGGAGCGGGTCAGCAGCGTGAAACGCATCACGTCGCGGCCGGGGATCGACGGCGTGGTCAGCTCGTCGAGCAGCGCGTCGATGGTAACGAACTCGCCGCGGCGGGTGGACATCTTGACCTCCAGCCCCTCGCGCATCAGTGTGATGAACTGGTGGATGATGACCTGGATGCCACCCGTGTCGTAGCCCAGCGCGCGCACGCCGGCCAGCACATCGGGCCAGGTCGCGTGGTGATCGGCGCCGAAGATGTCCACAATGTACTCGAAGCCGCGCTGCAGCTTGTCCACATGATAGGCGATGTCGGGCATGCGATAGGTCGGCTCGCCGCTGGACTTGATGATCACCCGATCCTGCTTCAGGCCGAGATCGGTGGCCCGCAGCCAGGTGGCGCCGTCCTTCTGGTAGGCGTAGCCGCTGGTGGAGAGCGCCTGCACCGCGGCGTTGATCTTGCCGTTCTCGTACAAATCCAGCTCGTTGTAGTAGACGTCGAAATCGACGCCCAGCCGCGCCAGCGTGGCGCGAATGTTGGCAAAGATCGACAGCTCGGCCCGCTGGCGGAAGAAGTCGGTGTCGGCTTCGGCCAAGCTGTCGCCGTGTTCCGCAACCAGCGCCGCGGCGACCCAGCGCAGATAGTCGC
Organism: uncultured Chloroflexia bacterium; assembly: GCA_963707275.1. Lineage (GTDB taxonomy): Bacteria > Chloroflexota > Anaerolineae > JAAEKA01 > JAAEKA01 > JACKBK01. The sequence continues at coordinate 206,515 of CAVPPH010000004.1, read as the reverse complement.
CCTGATAGCCGTCCTGCGGAATCGGATTGGACTGACCCAGCAGCTCCAGGTAGCGGACGCGCAGGCTCTCGCCCAGCAGCCGCATCTGGCGGCCACCGTTGTTGAAGTAGTACTCGCGGGTGACATCCCAGCCGGTGGCTGTCAGCAAGCTGGCGATGGTGTCGCCCAGCACCGCGCCCCAGGCATGGCCGATGGTCAGCGGGCCGGTCGGGTTGGCGCTGACGAACTCGACCTGCGCCTTGCGTCCCCGGCCGGTGTGGGAGTTGCCAAAGTTATCGGGCGCAGCCTCGATCGTCGCCACTTGCTGCGCGAGCCACGGATCGGACAGCGTGAAGTTGATGAAGCCCGGATGTGCCAGATCCACGGCGCCAATGAACTCAGCCGGTGCGAAATGGGCAATGAGCGACTCGGCAATCTTAACTGGCGCCATTTTGGCCAGCCGCGCCGACTGCATCGCGACGTTGGTCGAGTAGTCGCCGTGCTCAGGATTCTTGGGTCGCTCGACGACAAAGTCGGGCAACACAAAAATCGGCAGATCGCCGGCTGCCTGTGCTTTATGCGCGGCTTGCTGGATGAGGGAAATAAGATCGTCTCGAATCACTTTGTGTTGTTCTCCTGCACGTCGTAGGATACTTTTTGCTCTGCCAATACGCCAACAATGTTGCCGTTGCCCAAGATCTCCATCGGTTCTCCGTCAGCATCGCGTTATCACATCAGAGCGAACATCATCAGCCTGAATCTCTACCGTCCTATAGGCAGGACTCTCACCCTCGCCTTGCCTTCGTCCACAGTAATCAACGCACCACTATCAAGCATCAACTCGTATGACCGTAACACCTGGATCATACGTCCCTTGAGATGTTCAGGCAAGACATCCTGTACACGAACCTGAATAACGCTGGGACCATCTGCTCGAGAATGTGCCAGCAAAACGCCAAAGTCCAGGTCATGCGTGAATACGACGCAGTCGTTGGCGCGTGCCCAAGCCATGATCACAGCATCAGGCGCACACGGATCTCCAACAGTGGACCAATGGCTTGCTACCCAACCTTCCTGTGTGAACACCTCTACCCAATCGGGAGAAAGGTTCATATCAATGATCAGCTTCATGCGGCTGCCAAAGGATACTCTCTCTCCTCAACACGCCAAGCGGCATAGCTCAGCGCCTCCCGGATGTCATCAGCTTCAAGATACGGATACGATTGCAGAATCTCATCGGTCGAATAGCCGGCAGCCACCAATCCAACAACGGTACCCACCGTTACCCGCATCCCGCGGATACACGGCCTACCACCCATAACGTTTGGATCAAAAGTAATTCGCATCTTAGTTTCTCTCAAACCTTCTCCATCTCATACCAGTTCGGCCCGACCTCGGCGTCCACTTTCAGCGCGGCATCCAGTTGATACGCGCCTTCCATGACCGACTTGACCAGCGCGGCGGCCTCGGCTACCTCGCCGTCGGGAACCTCCAGCACCAGTTCGTCGTGCACCTGCAACAGCATCCTGCTCGCCAGGCCGCGCTCGCGCAGCGCGTTGTGCAGACGGACCATGGCGATCTTGATGATATCGGCCGCGCTGCCCTGGATCGGGTGGTTGATGGCAGCCCGCTCGGCGCCCATCTGCTCGTTGCGGCCGCCGCGGCCGCCGTCGGTCAGAATCGGGAAGTAACGCCGCCGGCCCAGCAGAGTCTCGACGTACCCTTGCCGCCGCGCGGTCGCGATGGTCTCGTCCACGTAGCGGCGGATGCCCGGATAGGTCTCGAAATACGCTTCCAGAAACGCCTGCGCTTCGGAACGGCTCAGCTCGGTGCGGCTCGACAGACCAAATGCGCTGACGCCATAGCTGGTGGCGAAGTTGACCATCTTGGCGATGGCGCGCTGGTCGTCGGTGACATCCGCCAGCGGCACGCCGTAGATCTTGGCGGCGGTGGTGCGGTGAATATCCTCGCCGGCGCGGAAGGCTGCCAGCATCGTCTCGTCCTGGGACACATGGGCGAGAATGCGTAGCTCGACCTGCGAATAGTCAGCCGCCAGCAGCTTGCAGCCCGGCGGAGCGACAAACGCGCGCCGTATCTCACGTCCCAACTCGCTGCGGATCGGGATGTTTTGCAGGTTCGGGTTGTTGCTGCTGATGCGACCTGTCTCGGAACCGGCCTGGTTGAAGCTGGTATGCACGCGGCCGGTGGCCGGGTTGACCATCTGCGGCAGCGCATCGACGTAGGTGTTGAGCAGCTTGGTAAGCTGGCGCTGGTCGAGAATCAAGTCGATGACCGGATGGCGGCCTTTGAGCGTCTCCAGCACGCCGGCAGCCGTCGAATAGTGGCCCGACTGCGTCTTCTTCAGCCCCTCGGTCGGCAGGCCCAGCGTGCCAAACAGCACATCTGACATCTGCTGCGTGCTGTTGATGTTGAAGCGATAGCCGACAAGCTGGTAGATCTGGTCCTCGATCGACTCCAGCCGCTGACCGCAGATCGCTGGACATCTGCGCCAGATAGGGCACGTCCAGGGTGATGCCGGCCAGTTGCATGTCCACCAGCACCGGCACCAGCGGCATCTCCACGTCGCGGAAGAGACCGGTCAATGCCCGCTCCTCCAGATCGTTGCGCAACTGCGGCACCAGCCGCCAGGTCATGTCGGTGTCAGCCGCGGCGTAGCGAGCCGCGTCGGCCACCGGCACCAGATCCATGGTCGTCTGCTTCTTGCCGGTGCCGATCAGCTCGCTGATCGGCGTCATCTCCACGCCCAGCCGCTGCCAGGCCAGGTTTTTCAGCCCCAGGCCGCGGCTGCCGGGATCGACCAGAAACTCAGCGATCATGGTGTCGAACAGCGGCGGAACAACGTTGATGCCGTAGCGGGTCAGCATGGTCAGGTCGTACTCGGCGTTGTGAGCGGTCTTTTCGGCAGCATCGCCCTCCAGCGCCGGCTTGAGCGCGGCGATGACCCGGTCCAGCGGAAGTTGCTGCTCTGCGCCTTCAGCACGATGGCCGACGGGAATGTAGGCCGACTGCCCCTCGCCCCAGGCCAGCGAGATGCCCACCAGGTCGGCCTGCTGGCGCGTCGGTGGCGGTCGTCTCGGTGTCGAAGGCAATCAGCGAAGCGTGCTGCAACGTCTCAACCAGCCTGGCCAGCCCTTCCTCGCTGACCACCAGCCCGTAGGGCATCGGCTCAGCTGGCGCTTCGCCTTCCGCGACGGCGACCGGTTCAGGCGCCATCTCGGCAAACAAAGCAAGCTGGCCGGTGGGGGTGACAATGGCGGTTTCATCACTCGCGGGACGGTTGCTATCAGGCAGGCGATCCACCAGCGTGCGGAACTCCAGATCGCGGAACAGCTCGACCATTACGCCACGGTCGTAATCCTTGAGCCGGCAGGCTTCCAAATCCAGCGTGATGCCAGGCACGTTGGTGATGATCGTGACCAGTCGTTTGCTGAGAAACGCGCTCGTCACGGCCCTCCTCCAGCGCGGTGCGGGTGCGCCTGGCCGTGATCTCGTCCAGGTGATCGTAGATGCTTTCGAGGCTGCCGTAAGTCTGAAGCAGGTCCGTCGCGCCCTTTTCGCCGACGCCGCGCACGCCCGGCACATTGTCTGACTTGTCGCCGATCATAGCCTTGAGGTCGATGAGTTGCTTGGGCGCGAGCTTGTAGCGTTCCATCACCGTTTCGGGCGTTGTAATAGATCGTGTCGCTGAAATCGACGCCCGCTGGTAAGCACGGTCGTCTGGTCGGTCACGCACTGGACGATGTCGCGGTCGCCGGTGACGATGACGGTCTGCACGCCTTTGCCATCACCCTGATGCGCCAACGTGCCCAATACGTCGTCAGCCTCGAAGCCTTCGCGTGTGAAGATGGGGATGTTGAACGCTTCGACCATACTTTGGATCCGTTTCACCTGCAAGCGCAAGTCGTCCGGCATCCGGTCGCGCGTGCCCTTGTACTCGGCGTACTCTTCGTGACGGAAGGTCTTGCCAACGTCGAACGCGACAGCTACGAAATCCGGCTTTTCGTCGCGCAGCACGTTGAGCAACATAGAAAAAAAGCCGAACGTCGCGTTGGTCGGCTCACCATCGCGCGTCTGCATCTCCGGCGGCAGGGCATGATAGGCCCGAAACGCCAGCGAATGGCCGTCAATCAATACAAGTTTGGACATGGAGCTGTTTACTGCTTACCGTTTACCGATTACTGATCTCAACCTGACCCGCGGCCACCAGATCCTTCACCTGCGGCAGGTCGGCGATGTCGCGCGTCATGCCGAAGCTGCGGCCCGCGTCGAGACGAAAGTAGCCGGTCGGCAGGTCGAGCAGTATGTTGTGCGCAGATTTGTTGCGAACGATGACTGTCTTCTGCGGATCCCAGTCATATTCAAGCGTTTGTTTCTTTTTGCTGCCAGCCACGGCATCCTCCTAATGTCAAGCCAGAATGGGCTGTGTTCTGCGGAACAAGCAGCAGCTATTGTATCCCCACACCCAGCGAAAGTCAATCGGATGCACTCAAAACAAGTCGCCACGTAGGGGCGAGGTCTCCCAGCCCGTCGTCACCACCGCACAGCTCCATCCACGCGAGAGCGGGGCTTCCCCGCCCCTACGATTCCAGCAGCGCAGCCAGAAGATCCGGCCGATCGGTGATGATGCCGTCCACCCCGGCGTCGATCATGAGCTGCATGTCTTCTGGCTCGTTGACCGTCCAGGTGTAGACCCGTTGGCCGCACGCGTGCGCTTCCTGCACCAGTTCCGGGGTCACCATGCCCCACGAGGGATGAAGCGCAGCCAGGCGCAAAAATGTACGCGGCCAGCCCGTGTCCAACAGAAACGGCATCCCGATCTCGTAGAGCAGGCCCAGCGGGATGCGTCGATCCTTGCGCCCCACACGCCAGAGCGCCGTCGGGTTGAACGACGAAACGATCACCCGCTCGTAAAGGTTGTGGCGGCGTACCGCTTCAGCAATGCCCGCTTCCAAGCCGTCGCTCAGCAGTTTCTTGCGCTTGGCCTCGATGTTGAGGAAACAGCCGGAGGGCAGGGTCTCGATGGCCTCGTCCAGCGTCGGGATCATCTCACCGGCGAACTGGGGGCCGAAATAGCCGCCGGCGTTGAGCTCACGCAGTTGCGCCAGCGTATTCTTGACCACCAACCCGCGCACGCCGGTGATGCGCGCCAGGTTGTCGTCGTGGAACAGCACCAGGTGACCGTCCTTGGTGCGCTGTACGTCGAATTCGACGCCGTCAGCGCCGGCCTGGACGCCAGCCAGCAGGCCGGCCAGGGTGTTCTCCGGCGCCAGATCGCGCGCGCCGCGGTGGCCGATGTTCAGCGGTGGTGTCATGAACCAGCCAATCGGCGGCGCAGGCGACTGCGCCACGACGCACTCTCCAAGACCTGAGCCGGCGGTTGCGGCTCGCTGTCCGGCAGGCCCAGCAGCGCGCGCAGCGGCTCAGCCATCTGGTAAGGCGTCCAGGCTGGCTCGAATACCAGCTGCACTTCGGCGCCCGGCAGACCAGCATGGCTGGCAGCACGACGAACCGCCGTCGCTAGCGCCTCCGCGTGCGGACTGTATTGCGTCGTCAGTGTTATGTCGATTTGCGTGATGTCCGGCGATTCTGACGCGCACGGCCGCACCAGCCCCAGATCGACGATGCTCTCGCCGAAATCCGGCTCGATCACGTCCCGCAACGCCTGCAACACGGCTTGTTCAGTGGTCTCTTGCATGAGGGAATCCAGAGGGCCGGCCAAGCCGGCCCTCAATAACACGATCCAAGTGCCGGGCGCCGGCACGGTCAGGAGACCGGCCGGAACAGGTACTCTGCTACCGCTTGCTGTAGTCGTAGAAACCGCGGCCGCTCTTGCGGCCCAGCAGGCCGGCCGACACCATGCGGGTCAGCAACGGCGGCGAACTGTAGCGCGGCTCGCCGTACTCCTCGAAGAAGACCTGAGCGACCTGCTTGATTACGTCCAGACCGATGAAGTCAGACAGGGTCAGTGGTCCCATGGGATGGGCCGCACCCAGCTTCATGGCGTTATCAATATCCTCGCGGCTGGCCAGCCCCTGTTCGTAGACGCGGATGGCGTCCAGCAGGTAGGCGACCAACAGGCGGTTGACGATAAAGCCGGGCGTGTCCTTGGCCAGTACGCCGGTCTTGCCCAGCTTCTCACCCAGCGCGCTGACGGCGTCGATGGTCTCCTGTGACGTGAGGATGCTGGGCACGTACTCCACCAGCGCCATCACCGGCACCGGATTGAAGAAGTGCATGCCGATGACCTTGTCGCCGCGCTGAGTCGCCGTCGCGATCGCAGCGATGGAAATGGACGAGGTGTTGGTTGCCAGGATCGCTTCCGGTTTGACAACTCGATCCAGTTCGGCAAAGACTGCGCGCTTGACGTCCAGATCTTCAAAAACCGCCTCGATGACAATGTCACAGTCCGCCAGATCCTCGGTGTTGACCGTGCCTGAAATGCGGGATAGCACAGCGGTCATGTCAGCCTCAGCCAGCTTGCCCTTATCGACAGCTTTGGCCAGTGACTTGTCTATTTTGGTCAAACCACTTGTCATGATCCGGTCATCAACCTCGCAGATCATGACCTCAAATCCGGCTTTTGCGGCGACCTCGGCAATGCCGGAACCCATCTGGCCGCAGCCGAGGATGCCAACGGTGGTAATCTCCATTGATGTTTCTATGCCTCCTTGCATTTTGTAAAAGGGGTTCTATGGATTTGGTGAAATTGGGAGCTATTGCGTACAGCGTAACGCGTCACACCAAGGATTTCGATGAGAGAAACTAATCCTCGTCGCGGCCAGCGCCTCCGGAACGTTCCATGGCGGCCAGCAGCGCCTTGGTAAGCTTGAGGTGCTCGCTTTCTGCGGCGCTGAGATTCTGCCAGATTGTATGCACGTCAGGCGGGTCGCCCTGCGCGAGTTGGCTGGCATACCATTGGAGCGACTTTTCCATGCCGACGATCATGAAGTTCAGTTTGCTGAGCGTGCCGTGCCGGCTCAGCCCCTGGCCTAGCAGCTTCTCGTGCGCGCCGGCCTGCAACGGGCTGCGATCCAGCCGGCGCAGCGCGCTGCTGAGCTGCGCGGTGGCGTCCTGGGTATCATCCACCAGCAGTTGCAAGAGGTCCACGAATTCCGGCTTCGGACGGTGCCGCATGTAGTGTTGGTAAATGCTCAGGTAGCCGCGGCGGGCGCGCAGGCCAGCCATCAGCCGCGCCGCCAGGTCGTCAGTATCGACCGGAACGTCTGCCTGCTCAGCTTCGCTCTCCAGCCCGGCAAACAGGTCGGTCTCCCGCTGTGGCGCAACCGGCAAGCGATGAGCCAGCAGTTGCAGGTACTCGCGGCTGACAAAGGCGCGCTGCACCTCGTCGGACACCTGGCTGAACATGCCGTTCGGATTGTGCTGGCTCTTGTGACACTCCCAGCCGGCCGCGCGCTGCTGCGACCAGGCAGCGACATCCATCACCGCGGTGATCTCGTCATCCGGCGTGCTGAAGAAGCGCAGTTGCTCGCCGTTCAACGAAACACGAAAATCAGCAAAGGCCGGGCTGGACTCGAAAAAGCTCTGCGGAATGGCACGCGCGTAGAGCTTCGCGACCTCGACGGCAGGCCCCAGATCAGGACGATAGCCCGGCTCAGCCGCGGCAGACCAGGCCGACAGCGCGATCTCATGCACCGCGATGTGGTCGGGGTGCGGATAGCCACCGTGGGCAGGATGTGAGAGCATCACCTGGGGTCGCACCGCGCGGAGAATCGCCACCACCGTCGCGACCGCCTCGTCCCGGTCAACGCCGGCCACGCCGCCATCGGGCCAGTCCAGCCAGCGCAGGTCGCTGATACCCAACGTGTCGCAGCAGCACTCCAGTTCGTCCGTGCGCACCTCGCCCAGATTCTCCCGCGTTGCGCCATACTCTGGCGGCGAGTAGATCGTGGCCGCCTCGCCGCGCGTCGCACAGACCAGCGTCACCTGAGCGCCGCTCGCGGCATAACGCGCCAGCGTCCCGCCGGTCGAAAGCTCGTCGTCGGGGTGGGCAAAAAAGCCAAGAATGCGTTTAGAAGTAATGATTTCCGGGGTCATGAAGGATGTGCTCGTTTTCTTGTGACGCGTTGCATTATACTGCCAGCCGCCGCGTTCGACCGAATCAACACACGGAAACCTCCGGGAGGTAGCCGGCGACACTTGGTTCAAGTGAAAGAATCTCGGCCACCTCCCGGAGGTTGGAAACTGCTACCGCTCCGCCGGCAGGATCACCACCGGCACCTCTGACATCGAGCGCAGCCGCTCGGCGTCGGCCAGCGTGCCAACGATGTCGCCGTAATGCATCGGCACGACCAGCTTCGGTTGCAGCAAACGGATCGCCTCCATCGCCTCGTCCGGCGTCATCACGTAGGTGCCGCTGACAGGCAGCAAAGCAATGTCGGGCGCCAGGCCTTGCATCTCAGGGATCGCGTCGGTGTCGCCGGCGTGGTAGATGCGCAGATCGTCCACTGTGACCACGTAGCCGACGTGGCCGGCTGCGCGCGGATGAAAGCGTTTCTCGATGTTATAGGCCGGCAGCACGTCGATGGTCACACCTTCCAGCTCGACGTGATCGCCCGCCGTGACCTCGCGCACCGCGCCATTCAGCCCCTGCGCCACCGTCGGCGTCGCGATAATCTGCGTATCACGCCGGCGGATCTTCTCGATGTCTTCTTTGGAGAAGTGGTCGTGGTGTTCATGGGTGATCAGGATCAGATCGGCCGGCGGGCTGTCCTTCGCCAGCTTCCACGGGTCGATGTAGATCGTCTTGTCAGCGTCGATTCGGAAGCTGTCGTGGCCGAGCCAGTGAAGCTTGTCATACATGGCAGCGCCTCCTTGAAAGTGCCAGGCGGGTCGGGTACGGTTCACTCAAGTCGCGGGCATTATAGCGCAGTTTACGGCCAGATGCCACCGCGCCGCGCCCGGCGCGCTATGGTATAATGCACCCGTGTCAATCATTCAATCGGTTCGTGAAACCATCCATCGCTACGGTCTGACGTCGCCCGACGATACACTCGTGGTCGGCGTGTCAGGTGGACCGGACTCGCTGTGCCTGCTGCACACCCTTCAGCGTCTTGCGCCCGAACTGGGGATCGCGCTGCACGTAGCGCATCTGAACCACGGGCTGCGCGGCGCGGACGCGGACGACGACTCGGCATTCGTGGCTGACACGGCCCGCGCCTGGGATCTGCCGGTCACCGTCGCGCGGGCGGACGTAGCCAGTCTGGCCGCGCAGCCGGGCATTTCGACCGAAGAGGCGGCGCGCAACGCACGCTACAGCTTCCTTAGCCGGCTGGCAGCCGAGCTGGGCGCAGCGGCAGTGGCGGTCGGTCACAACGCCGACGACCAGGCTGAAACGGTGTTGATGCACTTCCTGCGCGGCAGTGGGCTGGCCGGGCTGCGCGGCATGTTGCCAGCCAGCCCGCTCCTGTCCAATGCCAGTTCGCAAGCGCCGCTGACGCTGATCCGTCCGCTGCTGTTTGCGCCGCGCGCCGACATCCTGGCCTATTGTGACGAGCACGACCTGAAGCCGCGCTTCGACCGTTCCAATGAAGACACAACCTTCTTCCGCAACCGGTTGCGCCACGAATTGCTGCCGCTGCTGGAGAGCTACAATCCGCAGATCCGCCGCGTCCTGGGTGCAACGGCAGCGGTGGCCGCGGCGGACTACGACCTGCTGCACACCACAACCGTCACCGCCTTCGACGCGCTGGCGCAGACGACAGCATCGAACGCAATCGTCTTCGATCTGGCGACTTGGCGCGCGCAGCCGCTGGCCTTGCAGCGAGGCCTGCTGCGCGGGGCGGTCCAGCGACTGCGCGGCGACCTGCATAACATCGGATTTGTTCACGTCGAGCAGGCAGTCTGGACACTGCGCTCCGGCAACGCGGGGGCGAGGATGACCCTGCCCGCCGGCCTTGAAGCAGTGCTTGGCTACACCCACTTCGCCGTCGGTGAGACGGGTGTAGAGATACCGGTCGAAGGCGCGCCGCAGTTGCTGGTCGAGCGGGTTCGCCTGCATGACGCCAGCGCGCTGGCGGCCGCGCTGCCGGGCTGGCAGGTGGAAACGCGATTGCTGTCACCCGAAAAGCTGCCGGCTGGCTGGCTGGACAACAGCGACCCGTGGCTGGCATTTCTGGATGCAGACGCGCTTGGCGCCGACCCGGCGTTGCGTGTGCGGCGCGCAGGCGACCGCTTCCAGCCGCTGGGCATGGCCGGCAGCAGCAAGCTACTGGCCGAGTTTTTCACCAATGTCAGGACTCCCAGCCGCGGCACGCGACCGCTGGCCACTGCTGGTCAATGACGCCGATGAGATTCTCTGGGTCTGCGGGCTGCGGATCGACGAACGCGCGCGTGTCATGCCTTCTTCAAGACAAATCGCGCTCGATTCGCCTTCAACCACCCGACTAGTGACACTGCATATCGACATGCAAAAACAACTCAAATCGGCACATCTCCAGAATCCAGAGCGATTCACGTATGTGGGTTTGGCAGCCTTGCTGCTGGTTGTTGCGGTCACAGTCGTGGCTGGATGGCGTTATTTCCCCGGATTTACGGGTGACCAAAGCTGGTTTTTTCAGGTGGCCAGACGTGTTAGCCTAGGCGACACACTCTACAGTGACGTGGCGTGGGCCTATGGCCCGGCGCCGATCTATGCGCTGGCTGCTCTGTTTCGCTGGTTCGGTCCAGACGCGGGTTGGGCGTCGCTGATCAATGGCACCCTGACCATTGCGGCGGTTGCATTGACCTATGGGACAATCCGTCGCCTGATACGCCCAGAAATCGCGCTGCTGGTTACTGCGTTTGCAACGTTTGTAGGTCCATACGTTTGGGGCGGTTTGTTCCGCATTCACTACTACGTGTACAGCCCCGCCGTGACCTGGGGAAGTGTGGCCAGCCTGCTTTCGCTCTATGCTGCCGCAAGGTGGGTCACGACGCATAAGTCGAGATGGGTAATCGTTGCCGGGATTGCGGCAGGCGGTGCAATACTCTCAAAACCTGAGTTTGGTATCACCGCCATTGGCAGCTGTATGGTCGCTCTATTCTTAGGACGCGCCAGCCGCCAGCAATGGGGGATTTTTGCGATTTGTTGCATTGGATTCGCTGGGGTCAGCTTTGCAGCCCAGGCAGGCTTGTCGGGCTGGAAACCTTTGTTGCGCGGGTACACGGGCTACGACCAACTGGCCAACGACTCCGACTGGCTTTGGGGTACGCGCATTGGCGACAAACGGCGTTTTTTCGCGGGGTATGCAATTTGGATCATGATTGCAGCACTCTTTGTCGGCCACATTCGTCCACGCTGGCGTCGTCCGCTTCTGGCGCTGGCGAGCATTGCCGGTCTGGTAATCTTATACGTTTCAATGTCATATCTGGCAGGAGGATTTCGAACTGCGCTCGAAGCAGTCCCAGCATTACTGCAAGGAAATCGCGTGGACTTCTATCCGTTTAGTTTGTTCGAAACAGCCTCCTGGCCGTGGGTTCCAGTTGTTCCCGCATTGGTCTTGTTTGCATGGCTCGCTAGGACATGGTCTGCGCCTGCCATTTGGTGGGTACTTTGGGCGTTCGCCGGCTTGTCGAATGTGCGCTTCGTATTGACAGGACTGATCAGCGGTTATTCAGTCGCTCCCGTGCTCGCGCTCCTGTGGTGGCTTCTCCACAGTGCTCCGCACACGTCACCGAACCTGAAACGAAGCCTCAGCGGGGCGTTTCTGGCGGGCCTGGCGATCGTATCAGTAACCAATCTGGTCGGCCAAATAGTGGTTCCCAATCCCCAGGCGAACGAAGCGCGCACCTGGATTTCTACGGTCTTGGGCCCCATACGAGTAAATCAATCGTCCCACGAAGAACTAGCCAGTGTCGCCCGGTACCTTGACGCCAATCTTGCTCCAGATGCTCACATTTTCTCGCTCAACTATGGTGCGCAGTGGTATTTGCTTTCTGGACGTTCAAATCCGACAGCATTCGACGTGTTTATCACGGGGCTTGGACCTAGTGGAGCTGAGGCAGCGATTACTGAGCAGGAATTGTTGGAGAATCCACCGGAAGCCGTACTTGTACCTGCAAACTGGTCTCTGGATCCCCAAACCGATGCAGCCGCTGTTGCGGCAAAACAAGGCGAACTCGCAGTCCGGGAGCACCTTCCAGTCTGGTGGAAAGAACTATCGCGTGACTATACCGATCATACGCCACCTGCCGCCACATACTGGCGACTACTCCTGAGAACAGCCAAGAGCTAAGACCTATGACTACAACACACTTTCCCCCCGGCCCTAAGAGCCGCTATCCGCTGGAGTTCCTCGTCCGCTTCGGCAGCGACCGCATCGGCTTTCTGGAGGAGATGGCCGCTTTCGGCGATGTGTCGCACCTGGCGTTCAACAACACGCACATGTACCTGCTCAACCATCCGGACATGATCCGCGACCTGCTGGTGACCGACAATCGTATGTTCACCAAGAGCCGCGCGTTGAAGGTTGCCCAGCGGCTGCTGGGCCAGGGGCTGTTGACCAGCGAGGGCGACTATCATCTGCGCCAGCGCCGGCTGGTGCAGCCGGCGTTTCACCGTCAACGCATGGGCGGCTATGCCGAAGTCATGGTAAATTACTCTGCCGCGCACCGCCGACCGCTGGCAGGACGGCGCGCAGGTCAACATGGCCCAGGAGATGATGCGGCTGACGCTGGCCATCGTGGGCAAGACGCTGTTCGACGCCGACGTGGAAGACGAGGCGCCGCAGGTCGGCGCGGCGTTGACCGAGAGCCTGCACGCGGTCAATCGCCTGTTGCTGCCCGGCGGCCCGACGGCGGAGAAGCTGCCGCTGCCGGCCAACCGGCGCGCCGAGGAGGCGCGGCAGGTGCTGAACGACACGGTCTATCGCATCATCCAGGAGCGGCGCGCGAGCGGCCACGACCGTGGCGACTTGTTGTCGATGCTGCTGGAAGCCAGGGACGATGACCACGACGGCGGGCAGATGACCGACGAGCAGGTGCGCGACGAGGCGATGACGCTTTTCCTGGCCGGCCACGAGACGACGGCCAACGCGCTGATCTGGACGTGGTACCTGCTGGCGCAGAACCCGGCCGAGGAACGCCGGCTGCACAAGGAGATCGACCAGGCGCTGGCGGGCCGGCTGCCGACCATCGATGACCTGCCCAACCTGCCTTACACGCGCATGGTGCTCAGCGAGGTGATGCGGCTCTACCCACCGGCGTACGTGGTCGGTCGCCAGCCGATCGAGGATTACGAAGTGCGTGACTGGGTGATCCCGGCCGGCAGCACAGTCTTCGCCAGCCAGTACGTCATGCACCGCGACCCGCGCTATTACTACGACGCCGAGCGCTTCGATCCGCTGCGCTGGACACCCGACGAGGTCGCCAAACGTCCCAAGTTTTCATACTTCCCCTTCAGTGCCGGCCCGCGCAACTGCATCGGTGAAAGTTTCGCCTGGACCGAGGGCATCCTCGCGCTGGCGACGCTGGCGCAACGCTGGCGAGCGCGCCTCGTGCCCGGTCAGACCGTCGAAATGGAACCGATGATCACGCTGCGTCCCAAGAACGGCGATCGAGATGACGCTGCACCGGCGCTGAACGCTCCAAAATTACGCGATTACGGCTTGGCAAGCAGATGCCCGTTAACAAAAACTATTGCTGCCAAACCGATTTCCAAAAACCACAAGGGTAGTAATTCGCGTGCATTTTGTTGTTGGGCGGGTTGACACCATACCCCTGCTGGTGTCTGTAAATGCCCTCTTGGTCAGTATCCAAAAGCAACTCGAAATTGAAACCAATATCTCTTCTCGATCAAGAACTTGTTAATAAGGCCCTTTTTTCCATTACCGTTTTTGTTTTGCTGCTTGGGTGCCAACTAAGGCCGCCTCGGCAATGAAAGGTATTGCCGAATTCGGGGAATGGGGCCACACTACTGACATTGATCTCGCAAAGTACATAGGTGTCTTCACCCGATTCCCCCTTGGGGCCGAAATAGAAAATCTGCATCCCACAAAACCGGTAAGCTCTCGGTTTCAATATCCAGCAATTGTTGCATTTCCGGCACCCACTCCTGCTCCAATTTACCTTTGAGTAACTGGCCTTCAGGCATTGTGGGTGGATAGTACAGGCGGGGTCCAGGTTCAGGCGCTTCAGTTGGTGGTGCCCCAGGTGGTGCCGGATAAAGGGCATTAATCGCCTGATGTCCAAACCCCACCACCTTATTATGTACCAAATAACAGCGGATCATACCTTCGTTTAGGCCAGGCTGATAGACCTGATCAATCATCTTGCCAGAACCAGCAAAATAAGGTTCGCAGCGACTGAAAAATTCACCTAACTCCAATTCTTCTTCAATACTCCCTCGTTTGGCGTGCCGAACTTTGACCCGTGTATCTAATTGTGCCTGTAAACTTGTAGTGCTATGTTCATTTACCGCTGCCGGGGGCGCGGTCAATTCGATCTTCCAGACCCCGTTTCCACCATTGCCACGATATTGTTTTAGAACCCGAACTTCTCCCCGATCTAACAGAACAGGCAAATTCTGGCGAAGTTCTTCGATTGTATTGTACAAATGTGTGTCACTTCCCCAGCCCATATCGCGTGTTCGATAGATAATTTCCTTTGTACCCATCTTCAAAATAACGTCAGGGTGAGTGCTAACAAAGATATTCAAAGCAGCCATCTCTCGCAGCAGAGAATTGAGAATTGTCCTGTCACCTCCGCCTTCAAGGGGATTAAACCAAACCAGTACTCCATCTACCTGCAATAACTGTTGCCGAACCTCCTCGCAGAAGTCGTCATGATATACAGCAGGTTCGACTTTTACCCCAAGGTCAGCCAATGCCCGAAACACCTGGGCGAACCGGTTATTTTCAGGCGTTGCAGTTTGCCTTATCTCATAATTTCCGGGATAAAGAATTGCAATTTGAGATATACTTTTGGCTGTCACACTTTCACCCATTTTACCTTAGCCCAACTGTAATGAGTACCCGCCCAACTACTGATTCGCGGGAATGCCGGTCGTCATATCCCGCCAGCCCGCCATTCCGCTTTTTATCCCTATACGGTGCGCTTCGCGTGCGGATTGCTCGCCGTATGTCACCCCGTGAGGGGATGTTATGCGGGAACGGACGTGTCATAAAACGCGGATTGTGTGTGGCCGAAAACCGCTGTTTCGACCTACGACGCACCGATCATAGCACCATTTCCGACCCTCGTCAATCACCGAAAATTTGGCGCAGAACCTCGTCCCAAGAAGCTGTTCGATCAGACTGTTTTCCCTGCATTCCTACTGCAGTTCCCCGTACACGAACGCGCCCGGAAAATCGTCTGCCACCTGCTTGCGCTTGCCGCTCCATGAGTCGATGTCGATGCGCATGACCGTGGTGCGCACCAGTTCGTCGTCGATGATGGGTCGATAGTGCTCGCCGGGGCGGAGGTGCGGCGCATATTTGTCAAGCAGCCTTTGCAGCCACTCGCGCGCCTCCTCACGGTCGCTGACGACCGACGCGTGGCCGAACACGGTCACACCGCCATATTCCACGCTGAACTCCAACGCCTCGTCCGCCGGCAGCAGCCGTCCCATCTCGAAGACGTGGAAGCAAACCTTGGCAGGCACGGTCGGAGACCGGCCTGCAGCTCGGCCGAGTCTCCGACCGTGCCTGCCTCGATGTTGTCACGAGTGCGGCCCTTGCGCGCCGTGTGAATGTAAATCGTGTTTGACAGTTTGATCGTAGACAAACAGGTTGCTGTTGATAAACGGCTGATCGTCGCTGACTGTCGCCAGCACGCCGACCGGTGCGCGCTGCAAGAATGCCTTGATCCAGGTTTCATCTTCCACAGCGCGGTCGCTGCGGCGAACGGTGTTGATGGGTTGCGTTTCTCTTGTCACAGTCTCTCGCTATTGAAGTGAATTATTGCTCCAGCAGCCGCTGCGCCGAGGCGCGGAACTTGGTGGTTTCATCGTCTTGCATCGTCCGGGTCAGCGCCAGATACTCCTCCAGCGCCGCGCTGTCCATCCAGCGTCCGTCCTTGCTCCAGGTACAGTTGGCCCAGATGATAGACGCTGGCGCGACAACCGGGGTCGGTCTGCTCAGAAGCCTGCTCTCTGATGCTTTCCAGTTCGGCCAATGCCTGATCTTTGGCCCCACCAAGATAAAGGATCACCGCCAGGTTGTTGGTGAAAGAGCAATAGTTGTATAGGGATACGCTCACGGCCGGTCACCAGGATATCGGCCGCGTCGTTGAGTCTGCCGGCGGCCTGATAGGCCACAGCGAGCTGCTCGTAAGCCTGGACATTTTCCGGCTGGCCGGCCAGCACGGTATTGAGGTCGGCCTCGGCGTCGTCGTAGCGGCCATCCTCGATAGCAATGACCGGCCCGATTGATCAGCGCGTTGGGCGTCGAACTGGCCGTCCAGCGACACCAGCGATCTGTCCAGCGCCGTCGCTGGCTTCCGCGTACCTGTCCGCCGCCGTCAGCGCGTTGCCGTACTGCGCCCAGTTGAACTGCGACGATGGATCGGTCTTGACGGCCCATTCCCACAACGGCACCTCAGCCAGCCACGCGGTGTTGTAGCGCACCGTCTGCCCGGCCAGCAGCAGGCAGCAAATCACCGCGACGCCGTAACCGACCAGCCTGACCCACGACTGGTCGCGCTTCGAGAATCCCCTGCGTCAGCGACACCAGCGACGGCACCACAATCATCAGAAAGCCCAGCAGCGGCAGGTACAGATAGCGGTCGTGCACCAGTTGTTCAGGCACGAAGGCATTGATGTTCAGCGTCGGCAGCAGCGGCAGGATGAACAGCGCCGCGCCGATCTGCTGTACCGGGCCTTGCCGCGCCGCCCAGACGATCAGCACGGCAGCGACAACAACGACCAGCAGTGGCAGCCAGAAGATTCGCCACGGTCATTCCGCCGGCAGCGACCGCCCGCAGCGGGTAGGACGGACCGATAACCAATGGAAAGAGAGATTGGCGCAGGTAGAACGCCAACAGGGACGGAGCAGTCAGAATGACGCTGCTCAGCGGCTCCTCCGTGGCGTTCGTCTTGGCAACCTGCCCCAGCAATAACGCACGCGTCACGAAGTAGACGACTGCGAGCACCGCGAACGGCAGCGCAGCCTTGACGCCGCGCCACGTGCGCGCTTGCCAGTTGGACTGTACCGCGTACCGCTGCCCCAGCCGCTGCCACAAAGACGACGCCTGGAAAAACGATGGCTACTTCCTTCGCGAGCAATGCGATGGCAAACAGCGCCAGGGCGCCGGCCGTCTTGCGCCAGTCGGGCCGCGCCAACGCCGACAGCACCAGCCACAGCGCGCCCAGCAGCGCCGCGGCCATCAACAGGTCAGGCGAGCCGGAAATCCACGCCACCGACTCGACGTGCACCGGATGTACCGCGAAAATGAAGACGATGACGCCGGCGACCGCCCGTGACAGCCGCAGTTGCCGCAGGACGCCGTAGGCCAGCGCGACCACCAGAGCGTGCAGGAAGATGTTGGCCAGGTGCCAGCCGGCGGTGCTGCCCAGACCAAACAGGCCGTTGTTGACGATCAGCCACAGGATGAACGTCGGGCGCCAGTAGTTGCTCCAGGCCTGGCCGGCGTTGCCCTTGAACGCCCAGACGTCGGAGGTCAGCGCCTTTCCGAACAGGCGGCTATCCTGGATCAACTGGTTCTGCACGATCTGTTTCGTATCGTCGTACACGAACGCGCCGCTTACCGCGTTGGCGTAGACGAGAAACGAAACGAGGATCGCACCCAGCACGATCAGCACATCGACGCGCGTGATGCGTACAACTGGCGCCCGGGGCGGAGCCGATGTAGCCGGTTGCTCAGCCGGGCGCGGTGCTGACGGTTTGCGCTGCTTGCGCGGGCGTTTCGACACGCTGAAATTCCCTGCCTAACTGCCGCCCGCCGTTCCCTCGGCAGGCGCAAAGAACACCAGGATGGTCAGATCCTCGGCGATGCTGTGAAACCGATGATCGACCTGCGCCGGGACGTAGACCAGCGAGCCGGGCTGGACGGGCACGTCCTCGTCGCCGACCTGAAGCGCGGCTTGTCCGCTCAGCACGAGATACACCTCATCCTCGCTGTGGGGCGACTGCGGATCGACGCCGCCGGCCGGCAGAGTATAGACGCCGAGGCTCATCGCCGGCACGCGCAGGAACTCGGACCAGTTCGCTCCGGCGACCTGATGCTGGCTGAGCAACGCCTTCAACTCAAATACTTGCATCGATTTGTACCTCAATCGTCAGTGGGAATCGACACAGACTGTCGGGCTCCCAATACGCGCCAGACCAGGAACAACAGCAGGCCAAACGGCCCGGTCATCAGCGTGAAGAACAGCGATGGAACGCGTACCCAGCCAGGCGCGTCCAGCCGCATCGACTCGCGATAGATCCAGGCGCCGGCGAACAGATCGAGCGCCAGCATGTGCGACCAGGCTGCCAGCGCGCCTTCCTTCGTGCCCAGCCCCTTGCGGATGCCATCCAACGAAGTGAAATCGGCCGGGGAGATTGCCTGACTGCCCTGCTTGCGTCCCATGAAAACAGACAGCAGCAGCGAGAAGACGTAGCTCAACGCCGCCAATCCAAAGACGACGCTGGAGCGGCTGGCCTTCTGCGTCACCTGCGCCCGCGGGGCGACCATCATTGCCAGCCAGACCGGCATGGGAAGGAGATTGACGAACTGAAACAACTTGTCCATGGATGCCTCCTGGAAACACAGATCGGCGGTGCTACGCGCTGCCTGCGCGTGCGGTGGGCAGTCTAGCACGCGTGCGGTGATCGGTCAAACACGCGCACGCTCGCAACCCCTTTTGACATCGCCTTTCAACGGTGCTAGACTTCCCGCAGCTACAACTTTTGCAATTCAAGGAACAAGACGCGATGGCCTATTCTGCCTGGTTTCAATGTGTGCGCGGCTGCCAGGGACGCTGGTCACTCTACGAGGTGATCTACCGCTGCCCGACCTGCGGCGGCCTGCTGGAGGTGATTCACGACGTCGATGCGCTGCGCGACCGCGGGCCGCGCGCCTGGATGCGCCTGATGGACGACCGGGTCGGCACCACCAACTGGCCCTACGGCAGCGGCGTGTGGGGCAAGAAGGAGTGGGTTGTCCCCGACCTCGACGACGACAGTCTGGTCTCCATGTTCGAGGGCAACAGCAACCTCTTCTGGGCGCACCGCCTCGGCCAGCAGATCGGCGTCGAGGACCTGTGGGTCAAGATGTGCGGCAACTCCCACACCGGCTCCTTCAAGGACCTGGGCATGACCGTGCTGGTCAGCGTCGTCAACCAGATGATGCGCAGCGGGAACAGCCCGGTCAAAGCGGTCGCCTGCGCCTGCACCGGCGACACATCGGCCGCGCTGGCAGCCTACGGCGCGGCCGCCGGCATCCCCGCCATCGTCTTCCTGCCGCGCGGCAAGGTCAGCGCCGCCCAGCTCATCCAGCCCATCGCCAACGGCGCGCTGGTGCTGGCGCTGGACACCGACTTCGACGGCTGCATGCGCATCGTGCAGGAAGTCACCGAGGACAACAGCATCTATCTGGCCAACTGCATGAACAGCCTGCGCATCGAGGGCCAGAAGACGGTCGGCATCGAGATCGTGCAGCAGTTCGACTGGGCGGTGCCCGACTGGATCGTCATCCCGGTCGGCAATCTGGGCAACATCAGCGCGCTGGGCAAGGGGTTGCTGCTGCTGCGCGATCTGGGCATCATCAGCAAGCTGCCGCGGCTGGTGGCAGCCCAGGCGCAGAAGGCCAATCCGCTCTACCGCAGCTACCAGGCCGGTTTTCAGGAAAAGGTAGCCATGCAGGCCGAGCACGACGCTGGCATCGGCCATCCAGATCGGCAACCCGGTCAGCTACGAAAAGGCGGTCAAGGTGCTGGAGCAGTTCGACGGCATCGTCGAGCAGGCCAGCGAGCACGAGCTGGCCAACGCCGCCGCACGCGCCGACCGCACCGGCATGTACTGCTGCCCGCACACCGGCGTCGCGCTGGCGGCGCTGTTCAAGCTGGTGGAGCGGGGCGTGGTGCGCAGCAACGACCGGGTCGTGGTCATCTCCACCGCCCACGGGCTGAAGTTCACCTCGTTCAAGACCGGCTACCACGAGGATACGCTGGCCGGAGGTGGAAGCGCTGGCGGCCAACCCGCCGGTCTACCTGCCCGCCGACGCGAAAGTGGTCCGACAAACGATTGAGCGCCGGCTGGAACACGCGTCGTAGCCGCGCCGCCTTCCTGTGATATATTACAAACGCCCCGACCTGACAGGTCGGGGCGTTTGACTCTTGCAACGCTGTCGCAAGAAAGGCGTCAGCGTCTAATTCTGATGGGTGAACGGCCCGGCGGTGGTGCTGCCACCAGCGTTGGCTGAGGTGACGTAGTATTCGTACAGCAATCCCTTGGTGCCGTTGAAGGACATGCTGTGGCTGGTCACCGGGGATGAATTCGTGTACGACGCCGCAGCATGTGAACGTGACCGTGCTGTCAGCAGGCGCATCGGTAGTCCAGGTGATCGCGAACTGGCCGCGCTTGGAGTTGGTGACCTGCGACGACACATTGCTGATGGTCGGCCCGTTGCCGCCGCCGCCACCGCCGCCGCACAGAGCCGCATCAACACCGACCTCGTCCCAGGCGTCGGCGACGTTGGCGGCAGTTGTCGCCGGCGACTGCTATCGTGCCGGCCCGCGCTGCGCAGAAGCTGGCATTGGCAGGCAGGGCAGTAAAGCCAAGATAGGTTATCGCTTCTGCCGCTGCCAGTCCAACGCCCTGCACGTTCGTGCCCGATGCGCGCGCCGGGTTGGCGTTCTGGCCGCCGTTGGTCAGCAGGTAGAACCAGTGATTGGCGATGCCGCTGTTGGTGTGGACGCCGCCGTTGTCGTTGGTGCCGGTGTAGCGGTCGGCATAGTGGGATGGGTCGCCCTTGAGAGTGGGATTAGCCAGGCTGCGAAGGTAATTGCCGCCAGGCATAATATCCTCGCCCAGGGTCCAGTTGCCGGTTCCGAAGTAGTACTCGATGGCCGTGCCCATCATGTCCGAGAAGGCCTCGTTCAGGGCGCCCGACTCGTTCTGGTAGATCAGGTTGCTGGTGGCCTCGGTGACGCCATGGCTCAGTTCGTGGCCCACCACATCCAGATCGCCGGAGAACTCGATGAACGTCGTACCATCGCCGTCGCCATAGACCATCTGCGTGCCGTTCCAGCCGGCGTTGTTGTAGCTGCGCTTGTAATGCGCTGTCGAAACCATGCCCTGGCTGTAGTGAGCAAGCCAGTTGAAGTTGTGTCTGTCTGAGATAGTACTGATCGGTCACGTTGGCATAGATAGTGGGCATCGACCAGCGCCGGCTGGCCCGGGGAGGAGCTACCCGGCGTATTCCAATTGTCATCGGAATCGGTCGCCAGCGTGCCCGGCAGGCCAGTGCGGTTGCGACCATCGTAGGTTGTCAGCCGGCTTGGCTAGACCATTCTATAGGTACCGCCGCTGAATGCGGTCAAACCCGTCGAGGTTCTTGGTGTCACCCGTCACACCGATACCGCTGCCGTGCGCCATCCCGTCGTATTGGTTGAGAACCGCCCCGGTCTCGGCATCGACCCAGGTGATCCAGCGGTTTTCCATGCCGCGGCTGTCGACGCGGTAGAAATAGCGCCCGGTCGATGGATCGATCATCAGGGTGGTGAAGACCTGGCTGTTGCGCTCTGCAACGCTGGCTGCCAAAGCCTGCGCCTTTTCAGCGCTCAGCGCAACGCTGTTAGTTGACAACAGATTGGGGTACGAGGCACCGACCACGGCCTCCGTCGCGCCGGATTTCGCATCACGGTAAACAGTCACCTGGCCGCCCAACACCTCAGCGCCGTCCAGATACTGGTGATAGCGCTCGGCCGTCAGCCCGTATTGAGCCATATCTTCCTGTGCTGTGAGCGTCATATCAGCAGGCACACGATATGCCTGTGCTTCGGCGCCGCTGACAGCAAGAAAGCCAGATTGATTGTTTTCGGGTCCCTGGGCCGCGAGGGCAGCCAATGGCAAAGCTGCGAGCAGCAAAGCAACGATGAGCAATGCAGAGACAAAACGGTGGGCACGTGGCATGATCTGGCTCCTTAAGGAATGAGGTTGTGAATGCGCCGCCAGGCGCTTGAAAATGGGTCTTGCACTAACTTTGCAGGATGCTTGTCGAGCACAAGAATGTGTGGATGCATTCGGGCGTGCCGCAATTATAGCCATGGGTCTTGGATATGCAAATGACAGTTCACATTGACGGCGCCCGCGGCCTGGGTATAATCTTCCTTGTGATGACAGAATCCAATCAGAAACCGTTCTACTTCCGGACCAGCCGCAGCTTTCAGTTTCTCTACCTGTTGCCGATCCTGCTGGCAGCCGCGCTGATCGTCGATTTGATCCTCAACGGACGGTCCTCCAACTGGCCGTTGATCGTCGGAGCGTTCGTGCTGGCGGTAGTCACTGTGCCGCGCGCGCTGGCGAGCGTTGATCTGCAAGACGGGCTGCTCAGCCTCCACATGCCGATGCGCGCGTCGAAAAAAGTTTGGCTGCGTCAACTGGTTGGGTTCGAGCGTAGCGGTCGCATGGGTCGCTCGCTGATTCTGCGTTACCACCCGATGGACGAGCAGGGCCGAGTTGACATCGCCAGCGAGCAGTTTCTGGGCCTGCCGCCGCTGGAAATGCAAGCTGACCTGGAAGCGCAATTGGAACGTGTCGTCACACCATGACGAACCACCTAACGAGAAAACCTGATGCCAGCAATTACTGATGTGAGCGGAATGTGGAAGGCCTTTTCCGCGATCGACGTCGGATCGATGCGCGAGGATGCGCAGATCACGCCGCGGCTGGTGGTCATCGGGCCGCGAGACCGCACCAGCCTGCTGGAGGCCGCTTTGCAGCAGGGACCGCGGACGACCAACCAACTCGTGACTGCCGTGCCAACCTACCGTTTCCCCCTCAGCGAAGCTGACCTGGACGTGTTAGCAACCTACGACCTGCGGATCGCTCTGCTGGACAGCGCCGCCGAGGTGGCGTCTGACGACGTGCAGGCGCTGATCGCCCAGCCCGGCCCGCTGGTGCTGGTGATCGAACAGGCAGGCAAGTCGTCCATCGTCGCCAGCCCACACGAAACAGCCGGCGAGGCAAGCGTCACCATGGTAGCTGCCTGGCTGGAAGACGCGAAGTCGGTGCAAAAGACGCTGCTGCCGGCGATCGCCAACGCACTGCCCGAGTCGGACGTTGCGCTGGGCCGCGCCTATCCAGGATTGCGCCCGGCCGTGGCGCAGGCCCTGATCCAGCGTACTTGCATGACCAACTCGATCTACGCCGCGGGCACGGGCGTCGCCGAGATGATTCCGGGACTTGGCATTCCCTTCGCGGTGGCCGACATCATCATCCTGACCAAGAACCAGTTAGTGATGGCATACAAGATCGGCCTGATCATGGGTGAAACTGGCGAGTTCCGCGATGTGCTGCCGCAACTGGCTGGCGTGATCGGAGCCGGTTTTATGTGGCGGCAGGTGGCGCGCGAGCTGGTTGCCTTCCTGCCGCTGGGCGTTGTGCTCAAGGTCGCCATCGCCTACGCCGGGACGTATGCGACCGGCCAGGCGATCTACCACTGGTACGCCACGGGCGAGAAGCTGGATCGCCAGCAACTGCGCGAGGTCTTCAACGAGGCGCTGGTGCGCGGCAAGGAGGAGGCAGCAGGGATCGTGGCCCGCGTGCGCCGGCAGGAACACACAGCGCTGGAAGAGCCGCCGAAAACAGCGCGCCGGCGGATTGCCTTGCCGAAGTTGCGAGCGTGTGCCGGGTAGCCTCAGCAACTCCGGCGTTCCTGAAGTGCATTTGACAGCCGTACCTCAGGTATGTTATAAGCAGACAATCATGAACACGCATTCGTTTCTCCCCAGGAGGCCTCGCACCTATCACCGGACGTAAGTCTGGCTAGAGGCGCGTAGGCCGTTTTTCGAGGACGAATACGGCAGCGAAGCTCTCCAGGCGGAGAGCTTTTTTTGTTGCGAAGAAAGGGCAAGGCATGTTGCGAGCAGGCATCATCGGCGCAACCGGATACACGGGGATCGAACTGGTCAAGCTGCTGCGCGGCCATCCCGCAGCGCACATCGCGTGGCTGACCAGCGAAAGCTACGCCGGCCAGCAACTCAGCGACGTCTTCCCTTGCCCATGGAACGATCCGCTGCTGCCGCTGGAAGGCGCGCCGCTGGCCGAGGCCGATGTCGTCTTCCTCTGTCTGCCGCACGCCGCGTCGATGCCGGCTGTGGCCGCGGTGCGCGCCGCGAGCGTCAAGACCATCGACCTCAGCGCCGACTTTCGCCTGCACGACGCCGCGGTCTACCAACGCTGGTACAGCCACCAGCACAGCGAAGCTGGGCTGCTGGCGGAGGCGGTCTACGGTCTGCCTGAGTTGCACCGTCAGGAGATCGCGGCGACCAGCCTGGTTGCCAATCCGGGCTGCTACGCCACCAGCGTCATCCTGGGACTGTGGCCGCTGGCGCGGGCCGGCTGGCTGGCCGGCCAGGTGATCGCGGACAGCAAATCGGGCGTCAGCGGCGCGGGCCGCAAACCCAGCCTAACCACCAGTTTCGTCGAAGCCAACGAGAACCTGTCGCCCTACAGCATCGGCTACGCGCACCGACACATCGCGGAGATGGAGCAGGAGTTGCAGTTGAAAGGCGGCGGATTCGTGTTTTCGCCACATTTATTGCCGGTGAGCCGGGGAATTCTTTCAACGATGTATATCAGCCTGCCGGAGGGCGTGGATGAGGAAGCGGTGCGTGCCGCGTATGCTGACGCGTACGATGGCGAGCCTTTCGTGCATCTGCTGCCAGCGGGCCGAGTCGCCACGCTCCAGCATGTCGTCCACAGCAACCGCTGCGCGATCGGGCTGACCTTCGTGCCCGGCACATCAACTCTGATCGTCACCAGCGCCATCGACAACCTGCTCAAAGGCGCGTCAGGCCAGGCCGTCCAGAACATGAACGTGATGTTTGAACTGGACGAAACATCGGGCCTCCCGGGTTAAGCGGGAATGCGTTTCACTTCACACACCATGACCACCCACCAATTATCCTCCCTCGTCCTCCTCAAGGTCGGCGGCAACGACATCGACGACGCAGCTTTTCTGGCTGAGTTCGTGGATGTCGCCGCGCGAGTTGCATCGCCAGGGACCACTTGTGATCGTACACGGCGGCGGCAAGGAGATTGGCACGCTGCACGAACGCATGGGCATCGGTTTTGAGATCGTCGAAGGACTGCGGGTAACGACCTACGACAGCCTGCGGCTGGTGAAAATGGTGCTGGGCGGGCTGGTCAACAACCGGCTGACGCGCTGGCTGGTCAACGCCGGCGTCGACGCGTTGGGCGTCAGCGGCGTCGATTCTGGCCTGGTGCGGGTCGAACCGCTGCGGCCCGGCGGCCAGGACATCGGCTTCGTGGGCCGTGTGGTCGAGGTGCGCGTCAACGTGCTGGAACGCTGGCTGGCCGCAGGCTTCCTGCCAGTGATCTCGCCTGTCTCGCTCGGCATCGACGGCCACTCCTACAACGTCAACGCCGATCAGGTCGCCAGCGGCATTGCAGCAGCAGCCGGTGCGCGGCGGTTGGTCTTCATCAGCAACGTGCCGGGCGTCCTCATCAAGAACACACTGGCGCCCCGGCTGACAGTTGACGAGATCGCGGAACACATTGCCAGCGGCCAGATCGTCGGCGGCATGATCCCCAAAGTGCGCTCGGCCGTCGATGCCGTTCATGACGGTGTGGCCGAAGCCGTCATCACCAACCTGGCCGGCCTGCGCGGCGGTACGGGGACGGCGATTGTGGCGAACGGGATGGGCGGGGAGCGTGGAACGTGAAACGTATCGCATACTTCACGAAGAAGAGCATCACCTGACCAACGCACTACCGAACTAACACACTATCGAACTATCGCACTATGGACACCCACGAAATCATCTCCCTCGAAAACGAGTATCTTCTCCAGGTCTACGCGCGCGCCGACTTCGTGCTGGACCACGGCCACGGCTGCACGGTGGTGGACACCGACGGTCGCGAGTACATTGACTGCGTGGCCGGTATCGCCGTCAACGCGCTGGGCTACGACGACCCGGACCTGCTGGCGGCGCTGCATGCCCAGGCCGGCAAGCTGTGGCACGTCAGCAACCTGTATCACAGCGCGCCGCAGGCCCGGCTGGCACAGTTGCTGTGCGAAACCAGTTTCGCCGACAAGGTCTACTTCGCCAACTGCGGCGCCAGCGCCAACGAAAGCGCGTTTAAATTCGCGCGCCGCTACGCTCTAGAGCAGGCACGGTCGGAGACCGGCCCGAGCAACGAAAAGTATCACATCGTCGCCTTCAGCGGCAGCTTTCACGGGCGGTTGTTCGGCTCACTGGCGGCGACGGACCGGCCCAAATACCAGCAGCCCTTCGCGCCGCTGATGCCGGGCGTGCGCTTTGCGCAGTTCAACGATCCGGACTCAGCGACCGAGGCGATCGGCGACGACGTCTGCGCGGTGATCGTCGAACCGGTGCAGGGCGAGGGCGGCGTGCATCCCGCCACGCCTGAGTTCTTGCAAACCGTGCGCGGGCTGTGTGACCAGCACGACGCGCTGCTGATCTTCGATGAGGTGCAGTGTGGGCTGGGCCGCACCGGCCACCTGTGGGCATATGAGGGCTACGGCGTGACGCCCGACATGCTCACCACCGCCAAGCCGTTGGCTGGCGGGCTGCCCATGGGTGTGGTGCTGATGACCCAGCGGGTCGCCGATGCGATCCACCCCTTTGACCATGCCAGCACCTTTGCCGGCGGGCCGCTGGTGGCGGCTGTGGCCGAAGCGCTGGTCGCCAAGGTTAGCCAGCCTGCCTTCCTGGAGCGTGTGCAAGACAAAGGCGTCTATCTGCAAGAGAAGCTGGCCGAGATCAACTCGCCGCACATCGTGGATGTGCGCGGGCAGGGGTTGCTTCTAGGCATCGAGTTGGACATTCCCGCCGCGGATGTGGTCGCCTCAGCTTATCATCACGGGCTGCTGACTGTCGGCGCCGGGCCGAACGTGCTGCGTCTCGTCCCGCCGCTGATCATCAACTACGACGAGATCGACCAGGTGGTGGACCGCCTGAGCGCGGTGCTGGCGGGGATTTAGCAATCGCCACCGATTGAAATCGGTGTCTGCCACCCAAAGTATGCTTCAGCATACTGAAGACGCGATTCCGGCAACATGTTTCAACATGTTTTCCCTGTCAGGCGATGATTTCAATCGTCGCACCGCAGCCTGAGGAGTAACCGAAGTATCATGAGCCAGTCAACTGTTACCGTCACGCCCCGCATCCGTGCGGCTCTCGCCTCAGATGCGCCGGCTATTGCCGCGCTGGTCAACTCTTTCGCGGCGCGCAACATCATGCTGCCGCGCAGCGAGGAGCAGGTGCTGACCGCGCTGGATCGTTTCGTAATCGCCGAGATCGATGGCGAGCTGGCCGGCTGCGGCTCGCTGATCGCGCTGACGCCAGCGCTGGCCGAGATACGCTCACTGGCGGTGGCGAGTGAGCAACAGGGCAGCGGCCTGGGCGCCGTCATCGTCGCAGCGCTGCTGGCCATGGCGCGCGAGTTGGGCTACGACCAGGTGTGCGCGCTGACGCTGCGGCCAGCCTTTTTCGAGCGCCAGGGGTTCGATATCGTCGATCGCTGGGGACTGACGCCCAAGATCTGGCAAGAGTGCGTATTCTGCCCCAAGTTTCATCACTGCGACGAGACCGCCATGCTGCTCAATCTGGTCGAACCTGCCACGGCCGGCTATGAACCTCGTCCGCTATCGTGGCGTGTGAACGGTGGCCTGCCAGTGTTTCGGCTGCTGCCAGCGAGCTAGATGACCGGCTGGCATCTGCGCCGATTGCGGGTATAATCCGGTGCAGATACCAATCTCAAGCACGAAAACGAACGTCCATGACTGCCACCCAACCACCCGCCTGGAACCGCGATACCAAACGCATTGTAGCTATCATCGTGCTGCTGGCCGCTCTCGCGCTGGTCTATGTGGCGCGGGGGGTAATCTCGCAACTGATCGTGGCTGGTGTGCTGGCCTATCTGTTCCAGCCGATTGTCGGCTGGCTGGCGGAGCGGCGGGTGCCGCGCTGGGCTGGGCACTGTGATCTGCCTGCTGCTGCTGGTCTTGTTGCTGGCCGTCTTCCCGATCCTGGCTGTCCCTGCCATCATCCAAAGCGTGCGGGCAATCATTGATGTCTTCAGCCGTTTCCCTGAACTGACCAAAGCCATCGACAGCTTTATCGAGCAAGCGCCGGTTATCAATCTGTTGGGCAATCAGATCGATCTTGGCGCTATAGTGCTGGCCGGCCAGAACTCCATCGAACAGAGCCTTCAGGAATTCCAACTACCCGATGTCCAGACGTTGATCAACTATGGACTGGAGGGACTGCGCACGGCCACCGACGTCGTGAAAATCGCAGCGAATATTGCATCGAGCGTGTTCTCAGCAGTTCTGACTGGCCTGCTGCTGCTGGTCTCGCTGTTCTACCTGACCAAGGATGGCAACCAGTTACCACACTGGTTCAGCCAACTGGTCACGCCCGAATATCACGACGAGATGCAGGAGCTGGGCCACCGGCTCAACTTGACCTGGAAGCGCTTTTTCCGCGGCCAACTGCTGCTCTCTCTGGCAGTCGGCACAGTGGTGTTCGTTGCCACGACGATTCTTGGTCTGCCTGGTGCGCTGATCCTGGGCATCCTGGCCGGCGTGCTGGAAGTTGTGCCCAACCTGGGGCCA
Source organism: uncultured Chloroflexia bacterium (assembly GCA_963707275.1). Lineage (GTDB taxonomy): Bacteria > Chloroflexota > Anaerolineae > JAAEKA01 > JAAEKA01 > JACKBK01. The sequence continues at coordinate 177,751 of CAVPPH010000004.1, read as the reverse complement.
GTGCTGGCGCTGATCCCGGCAGTGATCATCGCGCTGATCCAGGGACCCTCCTATCTGCCTATCAATAACCTTGTCTTCGCGGCCATCGTGGTAGCGGTGTACGTCGTCATCCAGCAGGTTGAGAACAACTACCTCGTGCCGCGCATCATGGGCCACAGCCTAAATTTGCATCCGCTGGTGGTACTTGTCGGCGTCGTTGTCGGCGCCAGCTTCGCCGGCATTCTGGGAGCATTTCTGGCCGCGCCGGTGATGGCTTCCATCAAGATCCTCGGCTGGTATGCCCACGCCAAGCTGACAGACCGGCCGCCATTCCCAGTCCACGTCCGCGACACTGATCTTGACCCAACAGCGATGTTTCCGGGCGAAAGCGGCGTCGAAACAACAGCCGGAAGCGGACAGAAGACGCTGGCTGATATGAGTTCCGCAGCTATCCAACCAGCGCCTCCATCGCCGTCCGATCAGCAAACACCGCCTAATGAACCTGCAAACCATTGACTTGATTCTGGTCGGCCTCGGCAACGTTCACCAACGCTTCCTGCATCTGCTCGACAGCCGGCAGGACGTGTTGGCAACGCGCTACGGGCTGCACCTGCGCGTGGTCGGCGCCAGCGACAGCCTTGGCGCGCTGGCCGATCCGGCTGGCATCGACCCGGCCGCGCTGCTGGCTCACAAGCTGGCTGGCGGCAACGCGGGCAGCACGACTGGCGGCCAGCCCGGCGCGACGGCGCTGGATCTCTTCAGCCAGCAGGTGCAGGCCGACGCCTTGCTGGAGGCATCGCCGGTCAACCTGGTGGACGCCGAGCCGGCGCTGAGCTTTGTACTGGGCGCGCTGGGTCGGGGCGTGGATGTGGTGCTGGCTAACAAGGCACCGCTGGCGCTGCGCTACCGCGATGTCCGCCGCGCGGCCGACGCCACCGGTGCGCGCCTGGCCTTTTCGGCGACGGTGTGCGGCGGGTTGCCGGTGGTCAACGTCGGCACACGCGACCTCGTGGCCGCTGAGATCCAACGCGTGCAGGGCATCTTCAACAGCACCAGCAACTACATCCTGACCCAGATGGCAGCCGGCCAGTCCTACGGAGACGCGTTGGCCGAGGCGCAGCGGCGCGGCATCGCCGAGACGAACCCGCGCCTGGACGTGGAAGGCTGGGACACGGCCAACAAGCTGACCATCGTCGCCAACGCGGTGCTGGGTTTCGACTGCACCGTCGCGCGATGTGCGGCCGGTGGAGGGGATTGCGGAGCAGGGAAAGCCGGGAAACGACGAAAACGAAGGGGTCGTGAAGTTGCTGGGTGTTGCGGAGCGGCGGGCAGACGGCGGCTACGACCTCAGCGTGCGGCCCGTGGCGCTGGCGCCTGACCACAAACTGGCGCAGGTCAACGGCTGGCAGATGGGTGTGCTGTTCGAGAGCGACCTGTTCGAAGAGGTGTTCATCGCCATCGACGAGCGCGGTCCCACCGGTACGGCCGCTGCGATGCTGCGCGACGTGGTCAACCTCTACCGGGACCGGTAGCCTGATGCAGGTCGATTTCGGCAGAACCTCCGAGGATTACGCGCGGTTTCGGGCAGGCTTTCCCCCCTCGCTGTTCGGCCGGCTGGCCGCGCCATGGCGCCGGACTGCCTGGCCAGCAGATACTGGACCTGGGTACCGGCACAGGCACGCTGGCGCGTGGCTTCGCGCAGCGCGGCTGCGATGTGACCGGCGTCGATGTGGCGGCGGAGCAGTTGGCGCAGGCATGCGTGCTTGACAAGACAGCCGGCGTGCAGGTTGAGTATCACGTCGCACCCGCTGAACAAACCGGTCTTGCGTCAGCCACCTTTGATGTCGTCACGGCAGGCCAGTGCTGGCACTGGTTCGACCGGCCACGCGCCGCGGCAGAGGTCGCCCGGCTGCTGCGATCCGGTGGAATGCTGGTGATCGCGCACTACGACTGGCTGCCGCTGGCCGGCAACGTGGTCGAACTGACTGAGACGCTGATCCTGCGATACAACCCGACCTGGCGTTTCGGCGGCGGCACAGGAATCTACCCCTTGTGGTTTCGCGACGTGGCTGAAGCCGATTTCACGCAGATCGAGAGCTTCAGCTACGACGAGCCGGCCATCTACGACCACACTTCGTGGCGCGGCCGGGTACGTGCGAGCGCTCCCATCGGCGGCAGCCTGCCGATCGATGACGTCGCCCGCTTCGACGCTGACCTGGCCGCTGCGCTGGCAAGCCGGTTTCCCGACGAACCGCTGTCCGTTCCACATCGCGTGTTCGCGCTGATCTGCCGGAAGGCATGATGCGCGGTGTTCTGGACCACGAAGTCACGAAGAGTCGCGAAGAGCACGAAGAGCGAAGACCGCGAAGACCGCGAAGCTGGAACGCCGCCGTACCCCAGATGACAGTCACTTGAATCACGCAATACGCAATACGAACTACGAAATCATGCCACGTAAAACCAAAACTCAAAGGAACCATCCCATGTCCAAACAATCGGTCAACAAAGTCGTGCTCGCCTACTCCGGCGGCCTGGATACGTCGGTGATCGTGCCCTGGCTGCGCAATAACTACGGCTGCGAAGTCGTTTGCTTCACGGCCGACCTCGGCCAGGGCGAAGAGCTGGGCGGTCTGGAGGAAAAGGCCCTCGCCTCCGGCGCCAGCAAGCTCTACGTCGAAGACCTGCGCGAGGAATTCATCACCGAATACCTCTACCCGATGCTCCAGGCCGGCGCGATCTACGAGCGCAAGTATCTGCTGGGCACCAGCGTCGCCCGCCCGCTGATCGCCAAGCGTATGGTCGAGATCGCCGAGCTGGAGGGCGCGGATGCGGTAGCTCATGGCTGCACCGGCAAGGGCAACGACCAGGTGCGTTTCGAGCTGACCGTGATGGCGCTCAATCCGCGGCTGCGCACCATCGCCCCGTGGCGTGAGTGGACGATCCGCAGCCGCAAAGACGCCCTCGACTACGCCGCCGAGTACAACGTGCCGGTCACTGCCACCGAGAAGTCGATCTACAGCCGCGACCGCAACATCTGGCACCTCAGCCACGAGGGCGGGCTGCTGGAAGACCCGTGGAACGAGCCGGAAGAGGCCATGTACCAGTGGTCGGTCTGCCCGGAGGCCGCGCCCGATGAGCCGGAAGAAGTCGTCATCGATTTCCAGAGCGGTATTCCAAAGCGCCTAAACGGTGTGGCCATGGGTCCAATCGGCCTGCTGACGACGCTCAACGCGCTGGGCGCGAAGCACGGTGTGGGCCGCATCGACCTGGTGGAAAACCGGCTGGTCGGCATGAAGTCGCACGGCGTTTACGAGACACCGGGCGGCACGATCCTCTACGAGGCGCACGCCGCGCTGGAGGAGTTGTGCCTGGACAAACAGACCATGCACTACAAGGAGCAGGTCGCGCTGAAATACGCGGAACTGGTCTACAACGGCCTGTGGTTCACCCCACTGCGGCAGCGCGCTGGATGCTTTCGTCCAGGCGACCCAGGAGAATCTGACCGGCAGCGTGCGTCTGAAGCTGTACAAGGGCAGCGTCCGCCTGGTTGGTCGGCGCTCACCCTACTCGCTCTATCGCGAGGACTACGCCACCTTCGGTGAAGAAGATGTCTACGACCAGAAGGATGCCGAAGGGTTCATCAAGATCTACGGTCTGCCGATGAAGGTGGAAGCGATGCTCGACATCGCCGGCCTGGGCGCAAGCAAGTATCGCGTGCCCGACTATTCCAGCTTCAAGCGCGACTGATCCGCACCTCATGCCCTCACCCTTCAAGGCGCGCGCGGCCCAGGCTCTCGACGACTCCGACCTACGGACGAGCCTGACGCGCGCGTCTTCCCGTTTGCAACGCTGGCGCAACCAGGCATTCGATGACCTGGAGACGCCTTGGCCTGATCTACAAGCTGCGGCCGAAGCCAGCCGGCAAGCTACGCTTGACCACCTGCCAGAGCTTTTGCAGGAGCTTGAAGCCCGGCTGCTCCAACGGGGCGTTGAGGTCGTGTGGGTGGAAGACGGCGCGGCGGCGTTTCGCTATATCGCTGCGCTGGCAACCGCCCGCGACGCGGACAGGGTGCTGCGCAGCCGGTCGCCACTGGCTGAGGAGATCGGCCTGGACGCCGCGCTGGGGGAAGCTGGCATCCGGGTCATCAATACCCATTTCGGGGACTACATCACCCAGCTTGCCGGGGACCGAGCGTCGCATCCCCACTTCCCCGCGCTGCATCAGCGTGCCGCCGACGTCGCCGACCTGTTCGAACGCAAGCTCGACATGCCCAAGAACCTGGACCCGCAGGCCATGGGCAGCATGGCGCGCTTCCGTCTGCGCCGGGAGTTGCCGCGCAGCGAGATGATGATCAGCCAGGTCGCGCTGGCGGCGGCTGACACAGGCACGCTGGCGCTGGTCAGCGACTCCGGCGATGATCGCCTGACTGCCAGCCTGGCTAGCGTGCAGGTGGTGCTGATGGGAATCGAGCAGGTCGCAGCCACTCTGGAAGAAGTGCTGTTCCTGGCGCAAATGGGTAGTCGCAGCGCCAGCGGCCACAGCTTGCCCGGCGCGGTGACCCTGTTGAACGGGCCAGCGCAGCCCGGCGATCCCGACGGACCGGGCGAACTGCATCTGGTGATCGTAGACAATGGCCGCAGCGCGCTACTGGCAACGCCCTACCGCGACGCGTTGACGTGCATCGGCTGCGGCGCGTGCCACAACATCTGCCCGGTGACGCGTGAAATCGGGGGCCACGCCTATGGCGACCGCTTCAGCGGACCTATCGGCGCAGTGCTGGGCCCACTGATCGGCATCGTCCCCAAAGGCACCCGGCGCGGCGGGCAACCTGCAGACCAGACATTGGCAGCCACCGATATTCCGCTGCTAGATCCGGCCTTTTCCGAACTGCCGCTGGCCAGCACGCTGTGCGGCGCGTGCGACGATGTCTGCCCGGTGGGCATCGACCTGACCGGAATGCTGCATGCCCTGCGCGAGGCGAGGCTGGCAGCCGGGCAGCCGCGCGACGGTCGAAAACGCGCTGCGCACGGCCTTCGCCTGGGCCACTGAAAACCCGAGCAACTATCGGCGAACACACGGCTGGCTGCGACGGGACTGGATCAGCAGCGTCGCGCCGCCGCTGCGCGCCTGGCGAGTTCGAGCGCGACTTGCCAAAGCCGGCAGAAAAGCTGTTTCGCGACCGGTGGACGGAGCGCACCCGGCCATGACCACTGCCAGGAATGCTATTCTCAGCCGCCTGACCCACGTTCCGCAGCAGTCGTCGCGGGCGCGACAACACGTGTCACTGCCGGTCTTGACGCGTGAAGCAGATGCCGCTACGACGCCGATCGAACAATTCGGGGCGGCGCTGGAGCGGATCGGCGTCACCTGGGAGGTAGCCGACAACCCGGTGAGCGCCCGGTTGTATCTGGCCACTGCGTTGCAGGCCGACGCCATCACCCGCGTGCTGACGTGGGACCCGGCGCACCTGCCGGCGCCCGGTTTGCTGGACACCATGAACGTTCTGGGAATTGAAACTACGATCCCTGACCTGCGCGCCGCGCCGCCGCGACTGCGTCCCCAGGATCCTGACAGCCGCGGCGATCTGTTACGTGCGCTTGCCGCGGTGGAGGTCGGCATCGTTGCCGCCGACGCCGGCTTTGAAGACACCGGCGCCATTGCCCTGCGCGGCGGCGAGGGGCGTCCGCTGCTGGCAGTTTGCCTGCCGCGGCGAGTCGTCGTGCTGCTGCCGGCCAGCAAGGTGTTCCCGTCGCTGTCGCACTGGCCTGCGAGCGAAACAGCGCAGGCCGGCGCGGTCACGACCTTCCTGGCCGGCCCCAGCCAGTCCCTGGACCTGGAACTGATCCGTGCAGCCGGTATCCATGGTCCGCGGCTGGTGCATGTGGTGCTGGTCGGAGAGTCGGTGTGATGAACTACAAAGGAGCATAACAATGCGCAGCGTAAACACTGTCGCCGTTTTCATCGTTGTCCTGGTGTTTTCCAGCCTGACAGCCGCCGGTTGCACCGGCTTGCCGCAGAATGCCCAAGGGAGCACGGCGCCGTTGGGGGTCGAGGAAGCAACTTTTCCGGTGATCGATGTCCGCCGCTCTGGCGGGCCAGAGAGCCTGGATGACCACGCGGTCATGTATCTCGACGGGCACGTGCTGCTGGAGCGAGCCGGGCAGGAGCCGGTAACCTTCCAGCTTTCTGCCGCGGCCCAGGACCAGATCGACGCCGCCTTTGAAGCGGCTGATTTCTTCGCCAACACCCGCGCCGCGCTGACGCCAACCCCTGTACCGGACGGCGCAACCAGCTACGAGATCGGACGGCGCGGGCTGCTGCTGCAAGGGTCGCTGGCAACCAGCGACGCCACCGCGCCGGAGTGGGCGCGCCCGTTGATTCCCCTGTTGAACAACCTGCTTCTGACGCCTGATCCCGCAACGGTGACCACCTATCGCCCTGAGCAGCCCACGGCCATAACCGCTGCCAGCGACAACACGCCGCCGGCAGCCCCGGCGATGCTCCTGGTCAGGTTCACGCGCAGCGGCGCGGACGGCGAAGAGCGGGTGCTGCTCAACCTGGACCGAACTTACAGCGTCGCACGCCGCGGTGAACTAACCGAGGGCGAGCTGACGGAACAGGAGATGGCTGCACTGCTGAAGCTGCTGGAAGACGCCAACCTGCGCGAGCAGGCGGGCGACTATTTCTCAGATACCGACTGCGCAGACTGTGGGACCTACGAACTGGTCTACCGCAACCTGTTTGGCGAACACATCCTGCGCACAGCTGCGGGCCAGGAACCGGAATGGGTGCTGCCCGCCCTGGATGCGCTGACAGCGCAGTTCCTGCCAGAGCTGCCGGCCGTGACGGCAAAACCATCTGCAACCTTGCAATTGCTCATACCTACCACTAACACGCCATCGCCTCAAGCGCCGTCAACTGCGACTGCAACGACTGTCCTTCCAACGACCACTGCTGCAACACTTACGGCCACACCAACTGCGGCTGCGCAACCAACCGCGTCAGCAACGCTGGCGGCCCCTGCGACAACCACGGCTGCGGTGCAGTACTCGACCCTTGACCTGCTGGCCGATCTGGCAACTCTAGGGGCACAGGTCAATGTCGCGCCGGGACGAGTTTTCAAACCCTACCTGACGACCTACGGGCTGATTGTGCGGGTAGACGGGGAACCGATCCAGGTGTTCCAGTACGGCGACGAGGCGAGCCTGCTGGCAGACGTGGCCGGGCTGGATGCCACCGCAACCAGCATCAACGGCCAGCCGCTGGCATGGCCGGCCGCGCCGCATTTCTGGCGCAAGGGAGGCCTGCTGGCGCTGGCCGTGACGGACGACCAGAACTTCGTCGACTTGATCAGCCAGGTGTTAGGAGCGCCCTTCGCCGGCCAGTAGGAGAACGCGACCGAATTACTGCTTGAGGGTGAAGGTCAGCTTGATCTTACGCGGCTGAGCGATTGTTTGATCGTTGCGCTCATAGACCACGTCGTACAGCGCCGGCGACTGCTCCACGATGGCATCGACCACCTGCGCCTCTACCTCGCGCAGTTTCTCTCGTTCCAGGCCATCCAAACGAACATACCGCTCCTGGGCCAGCCTGCTGAGATCGGGCTCGTCCAGCACATCCAGTCCCTGGATACCCAGCGCGTACAACGAGACATCGGAATGCGCCAGACGCGGCCCCAGCGTTGCCAGCTCCTCGTATTGCGAGTAGTTGTCCTGGCCGTCAGTGAACAGAAGTAGCCAGCGCTTGTCCAACTTGAAGTCAGAGTCTGCCGACGCAAAACTGTCGAATGCGTCACAGGCGCGCGCCACAGAGTCGTAGAGCGGTGTGTATGGGACAGCTTCGATCCTTGAGATATGACGCTTGATCTCTTCTTTGTCGTTGGTGAAGTAAGGGTACTGGGCGGCGTCAAGGAGTACGACGCTTTGCCATACGCGACCCGAGGGCCAGCGGCGCGCCAGCACGTCAGCCAGGTATGTCGCGGCGCTCTTGGCCAGACCAAGTTGCCCGTCGATGGACTTGCTGCTATCCACCAGAACGACGATGCCGATCCTCACCGAAGAATCGGCATGGGCGTTGAACTCAGAAAACTCCACCCATTCCCCTTCAACGAACTCCTCGGCAATGACTTTTCTTTCTAGTTGGTAGTTGTCGGGCAGCTTCGCGAGCGCTTCAGCCGTGGTGGTAACCGGTTCAGACCGGCGAATCCCCAACATCGTTGCAATGCTGGGCCGGGGAGTCACATCAATGGAGACGTCGCTGAAGCGGATTGTCACTTTGTTCCCCAACGTCTCAACCTGTTCGTTGTGATAGACAATGTAGGGACTTGACTCCCCTGGCAGCACGGTAAACTCCGCCTGACCGTCGTGAAATGTGTATTGGCCGACCAGTTCCAGCTTGTTGGGCACGCGAGCGGGCAAGCCCTGGCAGCCTGTCAGCGACATCAGCCAGGCAAACGCAATCAGAAGATGTAGCGAGCGTCGTTGCATGGTTCCTCCCAGAACGATGAGCATCGAAACGCACGAATGCCGTAGCCGGGTTTTGCCGTCGCCCTGCTGCTGCTTACAATACGTCCTATCGCGCCAGGAGTCAATGATTTGCGTCATAATTGACCAGACAAAATCGGTCATTGAAGCAGTTCCCGTTGGATTGACACCCTCTTAAGGCGGCACTATAATGGGTCGCAGTTCATCCTCGTTTCAGACACCACTCGCTTTAACCGCCGGTAGGAGATTGGCATGCAAGCACTATCCAAGGTCGTCGCACTGGGTTTTCTGTTAGCTCTGGCAACTGGCTGCGTGGCGCCGCCACTGAGCCCTGAAGACGCTGCAAGCTATGCGCTGTATGCCGAGGCGCGCGCGACAGAAGCTGCCGCCAATGCGGCGATCGCCTCGGCCAAAGCCACCGAAGCGGCCGCGGGCCAGCAGATTGCCCAACTCACAGCTGAAGCAGCCTCGGCCAGCACAACCGTCACTACTACGGCCACCCTGACGCCGACAGTCCTCGTCACCAGCACGATTCCCGTCACCGACAGCCTTGTCTTTTCGCCCACAGTCAAGGCGTCCTTGGTCCTGACCGACTTACTGGCCTCGCCGCCGGTCACTGCTACGGTGCAGGTTACAGCTACTGTCGAGATAACCGCAACGCCGGTCGCCTCGACGACGGTGCTCGCCACACCAACCGTCACCGCGACCGTTGCTCTCTCCCCTACAGCTACCATCACTGCCACTGCCCCCCCAATCGCGACGCCGGATACGACACCCACGCCATCAACCGCGACCGCGGGTGCGGGCTGGATCTGGCCCGGCTTGCCCGCTTCCGGGTCCGCCAGTGAAGTCTCCGCAGCCACGGCGACCCCAGCACCGACGCCGTTCACGTTCGGCGCGGCGATTGTGACGTCGGCGCAAGCCAACATGCGCGGCGGGCCGGGTACATCCTTTCCAGTCGCCGCTACTGCGCGCCAGGGTGCCAGCCTGCAAGTCACCGGCAGCAACGCAAACCAGTCGTGGTGGCAGGTCTGTTGTGTCGATGACAAGGCCGGCTGGATGAACCAATCGGTGGTACGTTTCCAGGGTGACCGGCAGGCAGTGCCGGTGATTGGGCCGCTGATGCCAGACGATCTGAGCGCCTCATGGGCGCTGCGCTGGGAGTGTCATGGCAGCGGCTGCAAGCAGGAGGATTGCCTGGGACAGAGCGAGGCAGACGCGCTGCGGGTCATCGACGATCGCTGGTTGGAGGTGACCCGACAAGCAACGTGGCCCGATGGCTGCGGCGAGCCTGAAGACTGGCTGACGCAGGTGGACCGCTATACAGGCAAGGAGCGGCAAAGCTCAGCTAACGCGACCCTGTTCAACATCTGGGAAGGGGCGAATCCCGGGCCGACCAATCGCACCGTTGATTTGATGGACACGAAGCTCTCGGTCTGGTGTACTGACACCCGAACCAGAGAAGTCGAGCAGCAGGACGGCTGGACGGTGCTCTACGAGGGGCAGGCGTGCTACGACACCGAGTCCGGCGTGCTCGCGCTGATGCAATACGTGAAGCGCTGGCTTTTCACCGGGACAGTGAACGGCCAGACCTTTGACCGTGAGTACTTCGGCGACTACGAAGTGTATCAGCAGGTGCTGACTGAAACCAACGTTCCCTTGACCAGCCAGTAAACAGCGAGAAGTTCGACCTTGCGGAAAAAAAATCGAACTTCCAATGACGCAAAGCGCGAAACGAGGCCCGGACATGTCTGTCCGGGCCTCGTTCGTTGATAGCGAAACGCAGCTTGCTTAGCCCTGGTAAGGTTCGCCGTCCACCCAGACCTGAACGTCGTCGAAGTAGCCGTTGACGTTCTCGGCCAGAGGGCTGATCACTTGCAGGAAGATCATAATGCGGCCATCCGGCCCGGCGGTGACAGTATGCTCCAGGGGCAGCCACTGGCCATGCCACGGACCGTTGACCCATTCGGCGTCCATGTCGTCGCACTTGATGCCCAGCGCGGCCCAGTCGTATGTCCAGACCTCGCCGCCGTGCAATCCGCCATGATCGTAGAGCACGTACATGACGCGCACCTTGACCTCTGAACCCGGCGGCACGGTGATCTCACGCGAGATACCTGCCTCGAACGGCACGCTGGCGGCAATCTTCATGGAGTAGCTGCCGTCGAATGGCCCTTCGTCCTTGACAACCTGCTCGCGATCGAGGGTCACGCTCTCAGCGCCACGATAGGCATAGCCGCCCCATTTGTCCGGGATCATGCGCCATGTGGTACCATAGAAATGATCGAAGGTCTCGAAGAAAGGTCCGGGGTTGGCGGAACTCAGCAACTGATTGCCGTAGGCCCAGTCGTTGCGGGCCGCCAAACCGGTTTTGGCTGGGCCATGGCCCACAATTGTTGAATGGTCATCGCCGCGGGCGACCTCTTCAGCGTGCGCCGCCATGGATGGTTCAGGGAACGACGGGATCATGTTGACCCAGGCTTGCAGCAAGGTATTGGATGGGGATTTGGTGGGAATGGGAAGCCCGGCGGGGCTGCCCGGCCCACTGGCGGATGGTGGGACGATAGGTGTGAAATTAGCCTGCCAACTCGACCAGTCAGAGACCGGCGCGCTGCCAGAAGCCCCCACGACACTGGCCGACATAGCCAGCAGGGCAACAACTACCAACAAAACCAGAAACCGATGCTCACGTCGCTTCATAGGGTTTCCTCCCTGCGCGTTGGGCGGCATCATTGCCGCAGATCGAAATCACATGCTTACATTATACGATTAGCCACACAGGGAGTCAAGAGATTTTTGCGATTCGGCGCTCATTATCGGTCCCCCAGATTCGTGCCCACGGCGCGCGCGCTGGCGATCCAGGGATGGTCCAGCGGCACTGCCTTCAGCTTGCCGGCCACCTCCTCCAGCGGTACCGGTTCAGCGTGATCGCCGCGCGCCGCCACCATCACGCCGTACACGCCGTCGTTGATCAGGGACGCACAGGCCGCCCCCAGACGAGTAGCCAGCAGCCGGTCGGCCGCGGAAGGGGTGCCGCCGCGCTGGAGGTGTCCCAGGATAGTCAATCTCGACTCCAGACCCGTCAGCTCCTCCAGCAGTTTCGCCAGACGCAGCGTGCTGCCGGCGTGCTCGGCGGTCAACAGGTCACGGCGCGCCTTTGCCTCTTTGCGGGCCTTCTTGTCAACGGCCGCCGCTAACTTTCTTTCCGCTTTTGCCATCGCTTCAGCTTCCGCTTGCGAGCGGGCGCCCTCGGCGACTGCAATGATGCTGAAGTGTTTGCCTGACTGGCTGCGCTGGCGCACTGCATCGGCAACTACTTCGACATCGTAGGGAATCTCCGGGATCAGGATTACGTCTGCGCCGCCCGCGATCCCGGCGCCCAGAGCAAGCCAACCGGCCCGGTGCCCCATGACCTCGACGACGATGATGCGGTGGTGGCTGTGCGCCGTGCTGTGCAGGCGATCCAGCGCCTCGGTGGCGATACCCAGCGCTGTGTCGAATCCGAACGTCACGTCGGTCATGGCCACGTCGTTGTCGATCGTCTTGGGCAGGGTGATGACGTTGAGCCCGTTGCGCTGCAAGTGCAGCGCGTTCTTCATGGTGCCGCCGCCGCCCAGGCAGACCAGCACGTCGAGGTGATGGCGGTGGTAGTTGGCCACGATGACATCGGTCATGTCGCGACTCTTGTTGCCGATGGGCATTTTGTTGGGCTTGTCCCGGCTGGTGCCGAGGATTGTGCCGCCCACCGTCAGAATACCGGAGAGGGCAGCGCTATCGAGACGAACGGTGCGGTTCTCCATGGTACCGCGGAAGCCGTCGCGAAACCCGATCACCTGCATCCCATACTCCCCCTGCGCCGCCTTGCCAATGCCGCGGATGGCAGCATTAAGACCGGGGCTGTCACCGCCTGCCGTAAGTACTCCCACGTATTTGGTCATGAAATACCTCTTTGGTCTGGCGCTCGGTTTATACGAGCGGGTCGGGGTCGCTCAACAGGTCCTGGTACTCGCGGTGTCGCTGGATGTAGCGGTCCACGTACCAACAGATGGGCAAGACGCGCAGGCGCTGGTCACGGGCAGCTTGCAGCGCTTGCTCTGTCAGCAGCGCGGCAATATTCTGGCCGCGCGCCACTGGCGTTACGTAGGTGTGCGGGATCCGCATCACACCGTCACGGATCTGGTAGCTGATGTATCCCAGCACCTCGCCGCCATAACTGGCTTCGAAACGTCCCGACGCCGGGTTGTCAGTGAGTGAAAGGAGTGAAGAATCGACGTTCATAGTTCTCTAGGACTGTCCAGCAAACCACCGACCAACGCAAGACGATTTCCCAAATCGACCGTCTTCGTCAAGCATACACCACGATTTTCCAAATCGTGGTACGGTTCGCCCGCCAATTGTACAGCCGCGCTGCCCGTCCAACAAATCGACTCAATTGCACGGGTCTCCCTGCTTCGCCTGAGCGAAACAGTTGTGGTAAACTCACGGCACAACTTCGACGGAGGAACTCTTAATGACCAACACTCTTTCATCCGGGGCCGAGAATGTTAGCTGGGATCTGACCGATCTGTACAGCGGGATGGATGACCCGCGCCTCAATGCTGATCTCGACGCCTGCGACGCGCAGGCCGATGCACTGGATGCCGCCTACCGCGGCCGGATCGCCGATCTGACCGCCGCAGAGCTTGGCGGAACTGATCGGCCGTTACGAGTCGCTGGTGGAGATCGCACATCAAGGCCGGTTCGTTTGCATCGCTGAACTGGACCCAGGACACGCAGGACCCGGCACGCGGCGCGCTGTTGCAGCGAATCACCGAGCGCGGCTCACGGCTGGAGCAGAAGCTGATGTTTCTGGAACTGGAGCTGGCCGCGATCTCTGACGAAACGGTCGCGTCCTGGCTGGCCGATCCGGCGGTGGCGCACTGGCGACACTGGCTGGACAACGTGCGCATCTACCGCCCCTACCTGCTGAGCGAGGCGGAGGAGAAGATCCTGTCGGAGAAGGCAGTCACGGGACGCAATGCATGGGATCGCTTTTTCGACGAGGTACATGGGGCGGCCCGCTACGAGTTCGACGGCGAAAGCCTGATGCGCGACCAGTTGCTCACCAATCTCTACTCGCCTGACCGCGAGCGGCGGCAGCGGGCAGCAGCAGTTGCAACCGAAGGACTGAGCGGACTGCAACGCACCACCACCTACGTGTTCAACACCGTGCTGGCCGACAAGGCATCGGACGATCGGCTGCGCGGCTACGCAAGCTGGATCAGCGCGCGCAACCTGAGCAACCAGGTCGATGACTGCGACCGTCGAGGCGCTGGTCGAGGCCGTCACGTCACGCTACGACCTGGTGGCGCGCTATTACCGGCTGAAGGCGAAGCTGCTGGGTGTGGAGGAACTGTACGAATACGACCGTTACGCGCCGCTGCCGGCCGCCGATCACTTCTACACCTGGGACGAGGCACGCGAACTGGTATTGTCGTCCTATGGCCGTTTCCATCCGCGGCATGGCGGAGATCGCCGGCTGGTTCTTCGAGCGCGGCTGGATCGATGCGCCGCCGCGGCCGGGCAAGATGGGCGGTGCGTTCAGCAGCTGGCACCGTGCCATCGGTTCACCCCTACATCCTGCTGAACTACGACGGCCGAGCCGCGCGACGTGATGACGCTGGCGCACGAGCTGGGTCACGGCGTCCACCAGAAGCTGAGCGGCGTGCAGGGCATGCTACAGATGCATACCCCGCTGACCTCCGCCGAGACAGCTTCGGTGTTCGGTGAGATGCTGGTGTTTCAAGCGATGATGGCGGGCGAAACTGACCCGGCAGTGCGGCTGGCTATGCTGACCTCCAAGATCGAGGATTCGTTCGCGACCGCGTTCCGCCAGATCAGCATGAACCGCTTCGAGGACGCCATCCACACGGCGCGGCGCGAGGAAGGAGAACTGACCACCGAGCGCATCAGCGAGCTGTGGATGGAAACCCAGCGGGCCATGTTCGGCGACAGCGTCACGTTGACGGACGACTACGGCATCTGGTGGAGCTACATCCACCACTTCATCGGCGTGCCGGGCTACGTCTACGCCTACGCGTTCGGCGAGCTGCTGGTGCTGGCGCTCTATGCACGCTACCAGGCGGCGCCGGATGGCTTCGCCGACGCCTACATCGAGATGCTGAGCAAGGGTGGATCCGACTGGCCGCACGAAATCGTCAAGCCGCTGGGCGTCGACCTGACCGATCCCGGCTTCTGGGGCGAAGGATTGCGGATTCTGGAAGGACTAGTCGCAGAGGCAGAGGCGCTGGCGGAAGCCCAGTAGGTTGTACAAACAAGGACTGGCAGTGCTCGGAAGCGCTGCCAGTCCTGTCATTGACAAACAAACTGCGAGGCAAAACCTGAAGTCAGGTTGACCGGACCATGAGCACCAGCCGCCCCGGCTCGACGCGCACGTCCTCCACGTACCAGTCGTTGGCGGCCATCCCCAGGAACTGGTTGATCAGGGGAGGGATGAGATTGGTGGCGAAGCTCGACGGCTCAATCTGGGTCGTATCGAAGACGGGCACGCCGTCTTCAGCACGCAACGTGCCTTCGACCACCACGTCGCGGAGGCTCAAGACGCCATAACTCAGCTGCGCCGCGCGCAGGGTCATGTGATCCTGAGAAAACTCGACGTCCAGCCCTTCGATAGTAGCCCCATCCAGCGTGGCGGATCGAGCGCCTTCCTCGATATCCGCTTCGGTGATCACTACCTCGGTCTGCGACGGCGGCGTAACAACTAATGTTGGCCCGGCAGACACAGGAGTAGGTGTTGGCAAAATCGGAGCAGCGGTAGGTGTAGGAATTTCGGCTGTGCGGCCGCAGGCCAAAGCCGGCAGTGCAATCAACGCAACGAACAACAACCCAACAAGTCGGTGTGACGGTTCACGACGATCCATAGACAGTAAAGCCTTCCAATTTGTTTAACTGTCCGGCTATACTACCGCGGGCCGATGGTTTGGACAAATCTGCCTGCGGCCGCGGTGATGTCGAAAGACATGCTCACCCGCCTAAGTTGTCCTCACAGCGCCGCCACGAACTCGCCCTTGACCTTGCGGTGGCCGACCTGGTCGACCGCTTCGACCTCGCAGCGGACGCGCTGCTCGCCATCGACCTCGAACTTCTCCACCACCTTCGCCACTGACGGTGATCTCGTCGCCCGGCCGGCTGATGCCGGTGAAGCGCACGCCGTATTTGCGCACCTGGTCAGGCCGCACCCAGCTCGGTGATCATCTCGGCCACGAAGCCGGTGATCACCATGCCGTGGGTGATGACGCCGCCGTTGCCGCTCTCCACGCCGGCCTGATGCACAGTGTGAATAGGATTGAAGTCACCCGACGCGCCGCTGTAGCGTACCAGTTGTATCTCGGTAATCGGCGGCTTGGTCAGGCTGGGCAACGCGTCGCCGACGTTGATCGAATCGTAGCTAGGACTCATTTCAGTGCCTCTGTGTTCGAAGAAACAAGGTGATTGGTTGACCGTTTACTGATTACTGGTTACCGATTACCAGCGCACGACCATCGTCGCGCGTGCGATCACCTTGACGTCGCCGTGCTGGTCGCGGTAGGTGGCGCGGGTCTTGACCATGTCCATGGGGCCGGCGCTGCCTTCCTTGCGGTCGATGCTGACGATCTCCAGCTCGCCGGTGATGTCGTCGCCGGGATGCAGCGTGCCGAAGTACTCGTACTCCTCCTCACCGTGCAGCACCCGCAGCAGGTCAGCGCCCATCTCACCTAACAGCATACGCGTCTCTGCGCCGGCCGGTGTGCCGCCCCAGAATCTGAACAGCGTGGGGAAGGTCAGCGGCGCGACGATGTCGCGATAACCGGCTGCCTGAGCTGCTTCCTTGTCATGATACAAGGGGTTGTCGTCACCCAGCGCGCTGGCCAGCTCGCGGATCTTGCTGGCGTCAACCTGGTAACGGATCAATGGCAGTTTCTTGCCGACATAGCTATCGTCAAGCATGGATGGTCCTTTCGTTGGGGGAGGGAAGAGAGTGAAACCAGGGAAAGGAGCGATAGGAAGGAAAACGTTCGGATTTCCATCTTTTCCCTCATTTCCTTCTTTTCCCGCTTTCCGATCTTCCCGCTAAATCACCACCGGTGGCTCGTACTCGCCCCACACTTCGCGCAGCACGCCGCAGATCTCGCCCAGGGTGGCATAGGCGCGTACGGCCTCGAGGATAGGTGGCAACAGGTTGTTTTGCGGGCTGGCTGGCGACTTGGCTGCTGCGCGCAGCCGTGACAACGCCGCCGCCGTTGCGCCGCTGTCACGGCTGGCCAGCAAGGCGCGCTTGCGTTCGATCTGCGTGCGATAGGTCTCAGGATCGGGGCGGAAGATGCCGACGGGCCGCTCTTCGCCCGGCGTCTGGTAGGCGTTGACGCCGACGATGATCTGCTCGCCCGACTTCGACCGCCTGCTGCGCTTTCCAGGCGCTGTCGGCGATCTGCTGCTGCATCCAGCCGCTCTCGATGGCCTTGACCGCCCCGCCCATCTCCTGCACCTTGTCGATCAGCGCCTGCGCCTCGGCCTCCAACCGGTCGGTGAGGTTCTCGACGTAGTAGGAGCCGGCCAGCGGGTCGATCACCTCGGTGACGCCGATCTCGTGGGCGATGATCTGCTGGGTGCGCAGCGCGGTCGCCTGCGCCTCCTCGGTGGGCAGGGCCAGCGCCTCGTCGTAGCAGCTCAGCGCCATGCTCTGGATGCCGCCCAGCACGCTGGCCAGCGCCTGGAAACCGGCGCGTGCGATGTTGTTCAGCGGCTGCTGCGCGGTCAGGGTCGCGCCGCCGGTCTGGACGTGGGTGCGCAGGGTCATGGAGCGTGGATCCTTGGCGTCGTACTGTTCGCGCAGTATCCTGGCCCACAGCCGCCGCAGCGCGCGGTACTTGGCAGCTTCCTCGAAAAAGTTGTTCTGGGTGTTGAAGATCCACGAAATCTGGCCGGCGAAGTCGTCGATGGCGACTCCCCGTCGCCAGCACCGCGTCGATGTAGGCCAGCGCGTTGGCGACTGCGAAAGCCATCTCCTGCGCCGCCGTGCTGCCCGCGTCGCGGATGTGGTAGCCGCTGACGCTGATGGCGTTCCAGCGCGGCGCCTCGCGTGCGCACCAGGCCATGGCATCGGCGGCCAGACGCACGCTGGGACCGGGCGGAAAGATGTAGGTGCCGCGCGCCACGTATTCCTTGAGGATGTCGTTCTGGATGGTGCCGCGCAGCCGGCTGGCGGGCACGCCCTGCTTCTCGCCGGCGACGATGACCATAGCCAGCAGCACAGCCGCCGGCGCGTTGATGGTCATGCTGACGCTGACCTTGTCCAGCGGGATGCCGTCCAGCAGCGCCTCCATGTCGGCCAGCGAGTCGATGGCCACGCCGGCCTGCCCGACCTCGCCGGCCGCCAACGGGTCGTCGCTGTCGTAACCGATCTGCGTCGCCAGGTCAAAGGCCACGCTGAGACCGGTCTGGCCCTGGCTGAGCAGGTATTTGAAGCGCTCGTTGGCCTCGGCGGCCGTGCCGTAGCCGGCGTACTGGCGCATGGTCCAGAAGCGGCTGCGGTACATGGTCGGCTGCACGCCGCGGGTGAAGGGGTACTGGCCGGGGAAGCCCAGCTTGTCCAGATAGGCGGCCTGCGTTTCGGCGGCTGGCGGCTGAGGACCGAAGTCCAGAGGCGTGTAGAGTCGCTGGAACGGTTGCGTTTCCGGGCGCTCCGGCACTCGCTTCACAGCAGGAGAGAGGTCCGTTTCTTCCCAGCGTCGGAATGCTTCTTTCACACTGTCGCGATCATTCGATTGCATGTAGGCAGTCCTTATAATCGTTGGCTTGGAAATCAGACCTGTGGTGCGCTATGTCCCGATGTAGAGTCCAGAGCCAAACAACCCCACCATCGT
This sequence comes from uncultured Chloroflexia bacterium, assembly GCA_963707275.1. Lineage (GTDB taxonomy): Bacteria > Chloroflexota > Anaerolineae > JAAEKA01 > JAAEKA01 > JACKBK01. The sequence continues at coordinate 159,386 of CAVPPH010000004.1, read as the reverse complement.
GATCGTATCTTCAGTCAGAATCGCGTGCGCCACCTGATCCAGAAAAACTCGCTGATCCTGTCTGAGCGAGGAATATCCCTTCCTGTAAACCAGCGGACCCTCGCTTTCGTAGTTTGGATCCAGCCACTCGTAGTGAATCATCTCGTGGCCGTTCAGGGCGTTGAAATCGTTCAACAGCGTGTGCTTGATGGCAGCAAGACCGCGGTAACGATAGACGTGCAACGATTGAGTTCGCGGGTCCATCGCGCACCATCCACCATTCCGGGCCGGTTCGAAACTCAGGGCGCTGCGGGAAGCACTGCCGTTCGGCGTCGATCAGCGTCCATTCACCATAGAAGGGAGCCTTCACCTCGTTGACCCAGTGCGCCACCCAGCGTCGCGGGAGAATGTAGTGCGCAAAACCAACTCGGGTACGGACTTCATATCCCTTGAACTCGCAAAACGACGCCATCAAAAGTGCGTGAAAATCACACGGCTGGACAAGCCTCTGATACGGTGTTCTTTCACCTACCAGCGACACGGGCTCGTTCGTCAAGATGTCTGACAGCATCGCTTCAACCGTGGTCAACCGCCGCAACTCGCGCCAGCGACGCGGTGTCACACGAATGCCGTGGCGCTTGATGTCTGCGGGGTGTATCAACAGGTTCTTGACAACTGCCATAAGACTACCCATGTCATCGGGCAAGTCATCGTACAGATAGCCCCAACGTCCCGGATCAATATACGTGCTGCGCATCTCGGCTAGAGTGTCTTCTTGTACGCCCGGTTCTGCACGATCTTGACGAACGACCGCCCGTGCAGTTCCTCCAGGGTGATGCCGGTTGCCATGGCCTCCTCTTCGGTGATGGCGCCGCAGGCGATGCCGCGCAGGAAGAAGTTGAGCAGGCCCTGGCCGGTCGCCGCGTCGTCGAACATGTTGCCGCTCAGCGTGGCCTGGGCAGCCGCATCCACGAAGCGATTGAGACGCATGGAGGCGTCGTCCAGACTCTCCAGGAAGAAGGTGTAGATCGCGGCGTAGCGCACCGGCAACTGGGCCGGGTTGAGATCCCAGCCCTGGTAGTAGGCGTGGCGCAGGGAGTGGCGGATATTGTCGTAGTGCAGCTTCCAGGCTGCGTTGACCACCGCCTGGTTCTCAGCCTCTTGCTGCGGCGTCAGGAAGCTGCCCTTGGGCGCGCGATGCGGGCCGATGGGCATGGTGGTCGTCGCGCCGTCGCTGACGCTGACGCCCGTGCCGGCCAGGCTGACCTGCAAGACGTGGCGCGCGAAGTCGGACGCCGGGTGCGTGTGCGTCTGGTAGTGCGCGGTGATGTTGACCAGCGCGGTGTAGTCGTAGGTGCCGAAGGCGCAATACCTGACCCGCCCATTGCCCGCCCGCACCAGCGGATTGACCGTATTCTCGCCCAGGTGATTGATGATCGACTGCGGCGTCTCGATCATCAGGTCGAGGCCGATTGACCCGGCCTTGATACCATTCCTCTGCTCAAGTTGCTCGACCAGCTCGGCCAGCGCGGCGACCTGCTCCGGCATAGTCACCTTGGGCAGCGTGACGACGAAATTAGCTGGCACCTTGCCGCCGCTGGCGTCGGCCAGCGCGGTGATGGACAGGTCCAGCGTGCGGATGGCGCGCTTGGTGCTTTCCAGGGTGAAGGGCTTGATGCGGATGCCGATGAAAGGCGGTAGCGTGCCGGCGGTCATCCCTTCGGCCAATTGCTCGCCGACAGTGATGGCATGGAAGTCCTCTTCCTCGTCGGGGCGGTTGCCGTAGCCGTCCTCGAAATCGACTCGGTAGTCCTCTACCGGCTCGCGCTGCAGCTTCTCGCGCACGCGTGCATAGACGGTGTAAGCCATCCAGGCTGGCTCGTTGGCGCAACAGATCGCGTCCGGGTCATGCTCGATGACTTGGCCGAGGTGGGCAATTTCCGCTTCAGAGATCGGCAAGGTTTCCGCGCCCGGCAGCCCCAGAGCTCTGGCAAACACCACGAAGTTGGGCGCGTAGGCGCTGAGGTTGCGCAGAGCGATGCCGCCCAGCTTGGCGGCCGTGTCAGCCCTGAATAGATGCGCGCCGCCGTACACGGTATGCACCGGCTGGCGCGTCGTCACATCGCCGGGGTAGTCGGCGCGAAACTGCTCGTTGGCCGCCTCGATGCGCTGCGTGATGCCGGCGATGCTTTCGGGTGTGAAGGTTGTTTTCATGTGTTCACTCTCTGCTATCGGTAATCGGTAACCGGTAACCGGAAAACGCCAAGATGCGCCTCTGATCCGCTTACCGTTCACCGATCACCGTTTACTTCCGCTCCGGTATCAACCGCCGGGCAATCACTTCGGCCTGGATCTCGCTGGTGCCTTCGAATATCTTGAAGATGCGGCCATCGCGCCAGAAGCGGTGCGCCGGGTATTCCATGGCGTAGCCGTAGCCGCCGAAGATCTGCAGCGCGTCGCTGGTTACCTTTTCCACCATGTCAGCGGCAAACAGCTTGGCCATGCCTGCTTCGAGGTCGCTGCGCTGGCCCGAGTCCTTCTTCTGCGCCGCGAAGTAGGTCAGTTGGCGGGCCGCTTCGATGTCGGTGGCCATGTGCGCCAACTTGTGCTGGATGACCTGAAACTCGGCAATGGGCCGGCCGAACTGCTCGCGCTCCTGAGCGTACTGTAGCGCGGCATCGAAAGCGGCCTGGGCGACACCGACGGCACGCGCCGCGGTCTGGATGCGAGCCGTCTCGTAGACGCCCATCAACTGATAAAAGCCGCGCCCCTCGACCCCGCCGATCAGGTTCGCGGCCGGCACCTCGAAGTCCTCGAAATTTAGGCTGAACGACTTCATGCCGTAATAGCCGATGGTGGGAATCGGCGCGCCGGTCAGGTGCGGCGGCACGAAGTCGTTGCCCGGCGTCTTCTCGACGACAAACATCGACAGCCCCTTGTGCCGCTTGCTAACATCGGGGTCAGTGCGCGCCAGCACGGTCATGATGTGGGCGCGGTTGGCGAAGGTGATCCAGGTCTTGGGACCGTTGAGCAGGTAGGATCCATCCGCCTGCTTGACTGCCCGCAGCTGCATGGCAGCGGTGTCCGACCCCGCGTTGGGTTCGGTGAACGCAGCCGCGGGCAGCACCTCCCCGGCGGCGATGCCGGGCAGCCAGCGCTCCTTCTGCTCCTCCGTGCCGCCCGCCAGCAACAGCCCGCCGGCGATCAACATGCGCGTCATCACCGACCCGACGGAGAGCCAGACGCGGCTCAGTTCCTCGGTGACCAGGGTGATCGACAGCGTGTCCATACCCAGCCCGCCGTAGGATTCGGGGATTGCCATTGCGAAATAGCCCAGGTCGGCCATCTTGCGGATGACCTCCATGGGAATCTCGGCGCCCTCGTTGTACAGATCGTGGGCGATCGGCGCGACCTCTTTTTCAGCGAACCTGCGCGTCTCGCGCCGGATGGTCTCATACTCACCGGTTAGAACGGTCATGGGTGTTCCTTCCTTGTCCTCAGTTATCGCTGATCAGCCGCCGCACGACATCGGTCATGCTCAAGATGCCCACCGGAGCCAGCTTGCCAGCCTGCTCCTCCACCACCACCAGCCGGTGGATACGGTTGCGGGTCATCAGCGTCACCGCGTCGGACAGCTTGCGGTCGCCCGTGCAGCTCACCAGCCCGGGGGTCATCACATCGCCCGCGGTAAGCGCCGCGGCCCGCTCGACCGAGCGCCCCTGCTGTGCCAGGACGAGGTCGGTCTGCGAGACTATGCCTGCGGCGTGCTCGTCATCGGCAACGACCACAACAGCGTGGATGTGGTTCGCCAGCATGGTCCGCGCCACGTCCAGCAGCGGCGTCGCCGTATTGCAGACAATGACGCCCTCGTGCATCACATCGCGCACCAGCGTGGCATCCTCGACCAGATCGGCCAGGCCAGGCTCTGGCATCAGCGGTTCGTAGATATCGGCAACGCCTGAAGGTGGCAGCGACATGGTCCCGTCGCCCAACGGGCCGCTGCCCATGCCGTAGGTGATTACGTCAGTCATGCTCACAACTCCTATCGGCCAGGGCTTGCCCCGGCTGGCGTCCACCACGATCAGACGATGGACGTGGTGGCGGGTCATCAATGCGATTGCGTCGGAAATCGGCGCTTCGGGCGCGCAAGTCACCAGGTCGCGGGTCATGATGTCGCGCGCCTGCATGCCTGTCAGTTCCTTCATCGACCGCCCCTTGCGCGCCATTACTACATCGGTCTGCGACACCAGGCCCGACACGTAGCCATCGCTGTCCACCACGACAATCGCGTGGACGTGGAACTGCACCATGCGCTGGGCCACCTCGTCCACTGGCGTACTCTCCGCGGTGGAGATGACGCCGAAATGCATGATCTCGCGCACGGTGCGGGTGTCAAGTTCGCTCGGGTGTCCGTTGCCCGGTGCGGGAAGCGGGACGTGTGGCGCTTTGTAGGTGTCATCGGACGGCAGCCGCGCTGGCGGGTTGATGGCAGCCTGCTGCGCCGGCCGGGCAGTGGTTCCGCCCAGTCCAAAGGTTGGCGCGCCGATCAGAACGGCCATATTACCATAGGGATGCTTGTTCTCGTACATCAACTGGTGCGACAGCGGCAGTTCGTCCCAGGTGAACGCCTGTGACATGCACGGGTCCACCTTGCCTGCAATCACCAAATCGTTGATCCCCTTGGCCTGCTCGTCATTGGCGAAGTGCGACCCCTGCAGCCGCTTCTGGCGCATCCACAGGTAGCGCAGGTCCACGGTGGCGTTGTAGCCCGTGGTGCCGGCGCAGATCACCACCATGCCGCCCGTCTCACAGACGAAGATCGAGGTCGGGATCGTCGTCTCGCCGGGATGTTCGAAGACGATGCGCGGGTTGACGCGCTCGCCCAGCACGTCCCAGATCGCCTTGCCGAACTGGCGCACTCCCTTCAGCCACTGGTTGTAGCCGACGGTGTCCTTCCAGTGCGGCAACATGCCCCAGTGGTCGAAATTCTTGCGGTTGATGCTACCCACCGCGCCCAGATCGGCGCAATACTCGAACTTGTCGTCCTCGCTGACGACCGCAACGGCCCGCCCGCCGGCCGCCTTGACGATCTGGATCGCCATGGACCCCAGCCCGCCAGCCCCGCCCCAGATCAGCGCCACATCGTCCGCGCGCAGCGAGTGCGCGCCCCAGCCGTAGAGCATCCGGTAAGCCGTCGCGCCGACCAGCATGTAGGCCGCCGACTGCTCCCAGGTCAGGTGCTGCGGCCGCGGCAGGCACTGGTGCGCCTGCACTCTGGTGAACTGGGCGAAGCTGCCCCAGTTGGTCTCGTAGCCCCAGATGCGGAAGCTGTTGCCGTACATCGGATCGTCGCCAGCTTGCACGGCCGGGTCGTTGCGGTCCCAACTGCCGCAGTGGATCACCACCTCGTCGCCGACCTTGAGGCTTGTGACGTCCTTGCCGACCTTGTAGACAATGCCGCTGGCGTCGCTGCCGCCGATATGGAAGTCCTCTGGTTCACCGGCCTTGTTGCGGGCGGCGATGACGTTGACCGGCACGCCCAGTCCCGCCCAGACGTTGTTGTAGTTGACCCCTGCCGCCATGACGTAGACCAGCGCCTCGTCATCGGCCGGTTCGGGTACGTCGATCACCTCCACCTGCCAGGCCTTGGTTGGCTCGCCGAAACGGTCGGCGCGCACCGTCCAGGCATACATCTGCGGCGGCACATAACCCAGCGGCGGCTGCTCACCGACCGCGTAGAGTTCCTTACGGTCATCCAATACGTCAGCATGCACAGTCATTGCCCTGACCTCCTTGTCAAGTTGCTTTGTCAACGGGGAGAACAAGAATCACGCGCCACGTGCCGAAGGGAAACAGAGCAACTTCAAAAGCCTTGCTCGCTTCACTATCTGAGAGGAAATCGGTTGTAGCCTTCATGGCTCAGAGGTTACTCCGCACGGGTCTGCCGCAATTCCAAAGGGGAACGCAGTCGTTACAATTCATGACGCATTGTGTCATAAGCTTAACGTTTTGGCAAGTCCGACAGGCTCGTTGACACGGTGCGTCATGATGCGTATACTCGGATCACAAACGTCTTCTGGGTGATCCTCGCGGTTATCGCGGCGCCAGGTTCAACTGTCGATCTACGCCCTCAACGTCAAGGGAGATCAACCATGCATGGCATCACCATCATCGGCATCGGCCAGACACCGGTCGTCAAGAAGTCGCCCCTGTCGATCCGCAACCTGGCAGCGGCGGCGGTGCAGGCTGCGCTGGTGGATGCTGCAATCGACCGGCCGGGCGCGCTCTACGTCGGCAACACGCTCTCCGGGATGCTCTCACACCAGCAACACCTGGGTGCACTGGTCGCCGAAGCGTCAGGGCTGACCGGCATCGAGGCTCTCACTGCCGAGGCTGCCAGCGCTTCCGGCGCGGCCGCCATGCGCTGGGGAGTGATGGCCATCGCCAGTGGGCTGCACGATGTGGTCGTCGTCGTCGGTGTGGAGAAGATGAGCCAGGGCGACCTTCACGAGACGACCCGCGCGTTGGCCACCGCCAGCGATTGGCAAACTGAAGGCGCCCACGGCCAGAGTTTCGTCTCACTGAACGCGACCCTGATGCAAGCCTACATCGAACGCCACCTCGTCGATCCGGCCTGGTTCGCAGCGTTCAGTATCAACGCCCATCGCAACGCCCTCACCAATCCCGAGCGCGATATTCCACAAACCGCTGGACCTGGCGATGTACGAGACCGCCCGGGTGATCCATCCTCCCATGCGACTCTACGACGCGTCACCTATCTGTGATGGCGCAGCGGCTGTGGTGCTGGCATCAGCCGATGTGGCAACGGCCCGGCGCGATCGGCCGGCTGTCCGCGTCAAGGCGTCAGCGGTCGCGACGGACACGATCAGCATTGCCACCCGCCGTGACATGCTGAGACTGGAGGGCGTCGAGCGATCAAGTCGCCATGCCTACGCGCAGGCTGGCATTGGCCCCAACGACGTGGACGTGTTCGAGTTGCACGACGCGTTCACCATCATGGCGACGCTGGCGCTGGAAAGTGCCGGTTTTGCGGAACCGGGCGCGGGGGTGCGGCTGGCAGCGGACGGCGAAATCGGGCTGCGCGGCAAGCGTGCCGGTTTCGACCTTCGGCGGGCTGAAAGCGCGCGGGCATCCCGTGGGAGCTTCAGGAGTTTACCAGATCGTGGAGTTGACCAAACAACTCAGCGAGCAGGCAGGACCCAACCAGGTGCCCAACGCGCGCATCGGCATGGCGCAGAACATCGGCGGCGCCGCAGCGACAGTAGTGACACATATTCTCGAGCGGGTTGAGTAGGAGCTGGGGGCTAGGAGTCGGAAGACGTTTTGTTCAGTATAGATGGGCTGGGGAGCAGTGGGGGCAGCCTTCGACGTCAGTCACATGGTCGATGGTTTCCGAAGTCAACGCAACAGCGTCGTCACCGGCGAAACCGACTGCGCCGCAGCGACGGCAGGCGTACCAACCAACGGATGTCAGGTCGAACCGTTCGCCCGGGCCGAGATCGACAATCTCGACACCCATCCCCCAGCGCGCGTTGGTAATCAGGCGGCGACAGCCGGCCGCGCGCAGCTTCGCGACGTACAGCGCGTAGTGCGTGCAGTGGCGCATCAGCAGCACCGCCACGGTGACGTCCGCCGGCACGGGTTCGGTTCGCGCATCGGTGCAGACCGCGAGCAAGTTCTCCGGCCAATCGTTTCCCGCCAGCAGCTCAGCTTGTAGCTCCCACGCGACGACTCGCCGGGCGCGTTCAGCCATTCGCCGCGCCAGCCGCAGATCGCCTGCGCCGATATCCAGCACCACATCGTCAGGTCGAATTGCATCCAGGACTGCCTGCGTAGGTCGCCTCGTCGTAGGGCGCCCACTGTGCCTCCCAACGATCCAGCCCAGCGTTCACCGCTGCTTCACCACTCCGGCCCGGTAGGCGTCCAGCAGCGCCCGCAGGTCGTCGATCTGATGCTGGATATCGCGGCCGAGGTCGGTGTCGCGCACGCGGATGCGGCGGGTGTTGGCTTGCAGGATCTGCGTCTTGCTTTGCATGTCGGTGCCGCTCTCGATGAGTGTCTGCGCCGAGTCGAACGACTCGTGGGCCGCCAGCAGCAGGCCGAAGGAGTTAAAGATCAGTGTGTAGCCCGCGATGCCGGTCTCGCGCTGGTAGGCGCGCGAGAACCCACCGTCGATCACCAGCAGCTTGCCGCCCGCCTTGACAGGACTCTCGCCGCGCCGCACCTTGACCGGCACGTGCCCGTTGATGATGTGCGACGTGTCGGGATCCATGCCGAACTCCTCCATGATCCGGCGGACGGTCTGTTCCTGATCGCGGAAGGTGTAGTACGCGTTGCGCTCCTCGACGTGCGTCGCCTTGTCGTCAATGAAATAGCGCTCGAAGGTCGCCATCTTGCGCTTGCCGAACAGCGGCGACTTGGGTCCGGCCCACAGATACCACATCATGTCCCTGCCGAACTGGCGCTGCGCTGGGTCGTCGGAGAAGTAGCCTTGCCGCACCAGCCGGTCGATGCGATCCAGGTAGCTTCTGCCTGCCACCGGCTGGCCGTCCAGCGTTACCACCTGGAAGGAGCCATCGGCATCCATGGGAATACAGCCGTGATACAGCAGGTTGCCGTTGAACGCGAGATACATGCTGCCCTTGCGAAACAGCAGGGCCACGTGCGCTTGCAGCTTGTCGTTTTCCAGGAAGGAGAGTCGCAGGCGATCGACCACGCCCTGCTCCTCCTCAGTCAGCGCATACGGATCGGCCGGATCAATGGTCGGGAAGTTGCTGTCGTTGAGCGGATACTCCTGCCCATCAAGCTGAATCACGCCACGCGCGTAGTCGATCTTGTCCAGCAACAGGCGGTCGTCCATCTCGAACTCCGGCCGGCGGCGGATCACCTGCGCTTCCAGCTTCAACTGGATGATGCTGATGGCCTTCTGCATACGGCCCATCAGGATCTGTTCGTTCTCGGTGTATTCCTCGTCGCCCGGCTTGGGACGGAACTGCTGGCACGGGTCGTCAGCGTAGGCGCTCATGGCAAAGGTCGCCAGCGGCAACATGCGGATGCCATACCCGCCCTCCAGCGTCTCCATGTTGGAGTAGCGCAGGCTGATGCGGATCACGCTGGCGATACAGGCGTCGCTGCCGGCCGCCGCGCCCATCCACAGGATGTCATGGTTGCCCCACTGAAAGTCGAGCGACTGGTAGTCCAGCAGCGCGTCCAGGATAATGTGCGCCCCTGGCCCGCGGTCATACACGTCGCCGATGATGTGCAAGTGGTCGATGTTCAGCCGCTGGATCAGCTCGGCCATCGCGGCAATGAAAGCAGGCGCGCGGCCGGTGGAGATGATGGTGTCGATGATGCTCTGGTAGTACTCGTGCTTGTTCTGGGTGGTTTCGTTCTCGTGTAACAATTCTTCGATGATATAGGCAAACGCGGGCGGCAGCGCCTTGCGCACCTTGGAGCGCGTGTACTTCGACGACACCAGCCGGCAGCACGCGCGTCAACCTGAACAGCGTGACACGGTACCAGTCATCCATATCCTCCGGCAACACATAATTGGCCAGCCGCGACAGCATCTCGTCGGGATAATAGATCAGCAGCGTCAGGATGCGCCGTTCCTGGTCCAGCATGCTGTCGCTGAACATCTCCTCGATCCGCCGACGCAGCGAGCCAGAGCCGTTCTTCAGCACGTGCAGAAACGCCTCATACTCGCCGTGGATGTCGGAAAGGAAATGCTCCGTCCCCTTGGGCAGGCTGAGAATCGCGCTGAGGTTGATGATCTCGGTCGAAGCCGACTGAATGGTTGGATACTGGCGCGCCAGCAGCTCAAGGTAGCGCAGGTCGCGGTCGTCGTTTTCCACAGGCAGACTCCTCTGAATGCAAGGGCCGCAGCGCCCAAGCCGCGGCCCTTCCGTCATGTAGGACGATTTTCCAAATCGTCTCCAACTTCACGTACACTTACTCTCTCGGAAATACAAACCTACCACTGTTACACTGAATTGGCTTTCCACGGGCGCAAGACGATTTGGAAAATCGTCCTACGGGTTACTCCTGCTTGCGTGATTCCTTGCCCTGTGGCAAGCAACCTTTACACCAAGTCGCGTTTGTCCAGGTCGTACAGCCCGTACGCCGCGGCCAGGATTTCGATGGGGTGGCGGCAGGGCAGGTCGGTGCCGGTTTCGATGTGCCAGCGGCAGGTCTCCGAGTTACACGACGTCATCGTCACGTCCGCGCCCTGCGCCTTAACGAAGCTAAACAGCTCCTCGCCCACATCCATCGCGATCTGGTACTTCTCCTTCTTGTAGACGTAGGTGCCCGCGCCGCCGCAGCAGCGGGCGTGACTCTCGCGGATGTCCAGCTCCGGGATCAGGCCCATGATCTCCAGCGAAGGCGAGCCAATTCGGTGCGCGCGATACTGGCAGGGCGAGTGATAGGGCAGCACCATGGGCAGCGGTCGGAAGTCGGTCTGCAACTGGCCCTCATCCTGCAGCTCGCGCAGCCACTCGAAGATATCCCAGACCGCCATCTTCAGATCGTGCGCCTCTGGGCTGTGCATGTCCAGCATCTCCGGCGCTTCCTCTTTCAACGTCAGCGTGCAACTGCTGCTGGTGCCGACGATCGCGTAGCCCTGGCGCGCGTAGGGCACGAGCCAGTCCAGGTTGCGTTGGTGGTACTTCTTCGCTTCCGGGAACTCGGCGTTGTTGAGCAGCGGCAGCCCGCAGCAGCCCTGCTCCGGTACGATGACCTCGTAACCGTGGTGCTCGAAGACTGCCACGGTCGCCTTGCCGATGAACGGCTCGTAATACATGGTCGAGCAGCCGTGGTAGTAGACGACTTTCTTGTCGGACTTCAGCCGCTGGTCAGCCGTCTTCTTCATCCACTTGGCGAAGGTGCCGTCGCTGCTCCAGCGCGGCAACTGCGCGCCTTTGGAGATTTTCATGACCGAGTTGGCCAAGCTGCGGCTGAGTGGGTTGTGCAGGCCAAAATTGGCGAGGCCAGGGGCGATGCTGCCCAGCTTGCCCAGCACGTCGCTGCGTCCCAGCATCCGGTTGCGCAGCGGGATGCCGTGTTCAGCCGCGAGTTCGGCCCGCGCCCGCGTGTTGATCTCGGTGATGTGCACGCCGGTGGGACAGACCTCGTTGCAGACGCGGCAGCCGGAGCAGTAATCGACCGAGTGGTCAGGGCTGTGCGGCTGGCCGCTCTCGCGGAAGCGCTGCGCCTGCGGACCGACGTACTTCGGGCCGGGGAACAGATCGGTCACCGCCGCCACGGGACAGTAGCTCGCACAGATGTTGCACTTGATGCACTCGTCCAGGGTTGGACCGGCGGATTGCCATGATTCGGTGTGCATAGGTTGCTCCTCTAGCTGGCCGCTGCCGCGGCCTGACCAGCCGCGAAACCAGTTGCAATGGCAGCGCCTTCCAGGCTGCGCTGCAGGATCGGATTGTCGTGGGCCAGCAGATCGCCGGCCGCCCACAGGTTGCCGTAGACCACTGCGCCGTCAGCGTCCAGCGGCTGCATGGCTTCGTTGACCGCGACGCCGCCGCTGAAGACCGGATGGCCGGCCGGGTTGATGAACGCCGGGTTGAACCACTGGCTGCGCGCCTGTGGCGTCGTCAGCGGCAGGTCGAAGATCGTCTCCCAGACATGGCCCGTGTGGTCGCTGTTGAACCCGCCGCCCATGATGCCGCCAGTGGCCAGCAGGTATTTGCCGGCCCGGTGCTTCATCGGCCGGGAACTGGTCGCGCTCTCGACCAGATGCACCTTGGGGCCAGCGCCGTTGCCGGAAGGCTCGGCTTGCGCGCTGATCACTTCCATGTTCGAATCGACGCGCACGCCCATCGCGTTGAGCTTGCTGCGCCAGGCTTTGAAGAGCCGCATTCCCGGCACGCTGGGCGGCAGGGTCGCGATCTCGAAGACCGTCGCGCCGGTCTGCGATTGCAGGTCGAACAGCACGGCTGTGTGGTCGTCCAGCCCCAGGATCGGCGGCAGGCCGATGCGCTCACCCGGCTGGGCCAGCTTTTTCAGCTCGCTGATCAGCCGGCTACGGCGCGCCGGATCGTCCATGCCGTGCGCCTGCTGCACAGTGTTGCTGTCGCGCCGGTCGGTCAGCACATCGAAGGGCAGAATTACAGCCCGCGCCTGGATGCCCTGCTTGGCCAGATTCTCCGCGATGAGTTGCGGGTAGAAGTCGCGCAGGCCCTCGAAGCCGACGATCACCATCGGTTCGGATCGTCCCAGGTCGCCGCCAAGCTGGGCCTGCGGCGCAAGGTAGGTCGGCCGCGCCGCGCCGACTGCTGTCGGCAGTAACAGGTTCTCGCCCGGCTGGGCCGCGCCGCCGTAGGACAGACCCAGTTCGTGGGTCAGCGCGACGAAGCTGTCCAGCGCAGCGACAATCCGGTCTTTGCCCAGCAGCGCGTAAGGATGATGCGGCTGCTCCTTGGCCAGCTTGCCCGTGATGTAGTCCAGCGGCCGGCGAACCGGCGTTTCGGGCTCGTCAGGCGCGTAGCCGAACAGATCAATGCACCCGCTGGCCCAGTGCATAGATCCCAGTCCTTTGGCGATCACGCTGACGGTCATACCGGCCCTGGCAGCGGTGTGCGCCGTCATCAGCCCGCTCCAGCCGGCGCCGATTACCAACAGGTCGATCGAATGTCCGCTCATTCTGGCGCCTCCAGATTGTCGTTGGGCGTGGTGTCATAGAGATAGAAATCGCTGACCGGGCTGCTCAGCTCGCGATCCGGCAGGTGATCTGCGTTCATCACGCTGAGGTAGATTAGTTCGTCCAGCCGCTCCTGCTTGAGCTGCTGGCCCCACAGGATCGGCGTCACTCCCTTCCAGCGCTCCTGCAGGAAGTCGCGCAGCAGCAGGTTGGGGTTGAACAGCGACCGTTCGTCGTCAGGGATAACCGGCGCATCGGCTGATGCGCCGTCGGCCACGCTGCGGGCCGGCGATTGCATGTAGGCCACGTCCCAGTCGGCTGTGCCGCCCGCGGCGGGCTTGCCCGTCGCCTCGCGCGCCGTCATCTCGTGGACGATGCCGACGGCGCGGTAGGTACACCAGCCGCCCTGGCATGGCCCCATGCCCAGCCGCACGTCGCGCCGCAGGTCGTCCAGCGTAATGGTGGGGTTCTGGCGGACGGCGTTCTCCAGCATCGAGCGGGTCACCAGTTCGCACTCGCAGACAAGCTGGCCTTGCAGGTTGTGATCCTCAACCTCGTGCAGCCGGTGGCCGAGCCAGTAAGGGCCTTGCTCTGCCCCCGGCACCGAGGTGGTGGCGGTGACGCACGGCTTGCGCTCGCCCAGATAGCTGGTGGCCAGATCGACCGTCTTCTCGGCCATCAGACGAAACGTGGTCCACTTGCCGCCGGTGATGGTAATGAAACCGTCGATGTTGTGGCGTTCCTTGTGGTCCAGCAGGGCGAATTTGCGCGTCGCGTCGCGGCTCGACCCGGCGTAGTCCTCCTGGTACAGCGGCCGCACCCCCGCCCAGGCGCGCACGACACGCGCCCGACTGATGCCGGGCACCAGCTTCTCGCCCTCGTCCAGCATCAGTTGCACTTCCCACGGCTCGATGCGCAGGTTCTCCGGGTCGGCCACCCGCTCGTCGGTGGTGCCGATGACCGCGACCGTATGAACCGGCACGATGATGTCGCCGTCGGCGGGCATCTTGCAGCGATTGACCACGGTGTTCAGCACCCGGTGGTTCATCGCGACCATGGTTCCCTTGCCGGGAATGACGCTGATCGAAATGCCGGCCATGTGCGCCAGCCGGTTGGCCCAGGCGCCGGTCGCGCTGATGGTCATCTGCGCGTGGATCTCCACATCCTCGCCGCGCGCCACGTCGCGCACGTGCGCGCCACTGACATGCTTCTGGCCGTCCTTTTCGCTGATCAACAGATCGACGACTTCGTGGTAGTTGAGTATCTGCGCGCCGACCATGCGCGCCGCCTGCACGGTGGCGTGGGTGGCCAGAAAGCTGTCGGCGCTGCCGTCAGGCACCTCGAAGACCCGGCTGATACGCGGGTTGAGCAGCGGCTCGCGGCGCAAGGCTTCCTTGAGCGAAATCTCATTGCAGGGCACGCCGGTCGCGGCGCAGCCCGCCACGAACTTGTCGGGGTAGTCGCCTTCGTCTTCCGGCGTGACGACGAAGAAGCCGCCCGTGTCTTCGATGCAGTGCGCGTGGGTCTTGCGCAGGATACGGTTTTCGTGGATGCACTCGGTGGCGCTGACCGGGTCCTTGACCACGTAGCGCCCACCGCTATGCAGCAGGCCGTGATAGCGGCCGGTGGTGCCGTGCGTCAGGTCGCGCTTTTCCACCAGCACGACCCGATAGCCCCGCAGCGCCGCATCCCACGCGACCCCGGTGCCAGTGGCGCCGCCGCCAATTACCAGGATTTCTGTATCGATGCGTTTCATGGTTGCCTGCTTTCTGAGTTCAGGCCCCGGTCATCCGTGGGGAGACGGGGAAGGAATGGAAAAGAGGGAAACAGGTAAAGAAAATGAACAGCCGCTGACAGTTTATAGTGTAGCGAAATTGGCGGTGCGTGTCAAAGGCGAAACTTGAGGCGGGTCGAACGACAGGTGAGCTTCAAATTTCTCCAGTGCTTCTCCAAACAAGGAGCGACCGAACCCCATGCGCATATGATGGTCATCCGAACCCAAGGTGACAGCCGGCAGAATCAAGACACCGGCTCTTGCAGCCAAGTACGTTGCAAAGTCCGTCACTGAGGGCACCGCCATACCTACCAGCGCGACTGAACCTGCCTGTGGGCTACGCCATCTGAACAAGTCGGGCCATCTACCGAAGAATGCATCTGCCAGTTGAAGGTTATGTTCAATCTGGGCGACGCTTCTTGCTCGCAATTGGTCTCGCACGCTCCAGGCAGCCATCGCCAGGAACTCGGAGGGCGCAGAAGGACAGATACTTGTGTAGAACTTCCAGTTGATGATGTTTTGCCGAAGTTCTTCATCCCGCACAACGAGCCATCCCGTGCGCAATCCTGGCAATCCATAGGTTTTTGATAAGCCTGACAACACAACCGCTCGCTTGGTCAGGTCAGCTGCTGACCTGACTGGCTTAGTTCCCGAATGAACCAGGCCGAAATACATTTCGTCGCAGAACAGGATCAGGTCGTTTTCATCGACGATGTCTACCAACTCATCCAATTGATCCTGGGTCGGCAGATAGCCAGTTGGATTGTGTGGAAAATTGACCACCAGCATTTTCGTAGCAGGAGTAATCAAGCCCCTGAGTTGTTCAATGTCCAGATACCATTGCGTGTCGCCGGCTTCAACTTCCCATTTGCGTACATTCGCAGCGCCCGCGACATGCTCGAACAGGTTGATCAACGCGTCATAGGCCGGTGACAGCACGATGACTTGGTCGGCGGGATTCAGCGCCGCTCTCGCTGCCAGATAGATACCCTCGACCGGGGTTGCCAGCATCACCACGTCATCCGCTGTTGCTTCCCGATAAGTTTCAGCAACCATTTGTCTCAATCGCGGATGACCGAGCGATTCTGTATACCCCAAAGACAGTTGGCTGAACTGTTCCAGCGAAACATCGGCCATCTGCAACAGGTCTTCCACACGTACCGTCTCACAATCTGAGTTGCACAGTTGATACGGAGTGGAAAACTCATATTGAGCAAAGAAATGCTCAGTTTCAAATGGTGCGATTTTCATGGACTGTTTCGAACGCTATTCTGCCAGAGATCATGTCGCGTGCTTAATGCATACGCAAACGGGGCGCCCCTGCTGTTGCAGAGACGCCCCGCAAGGATGTCGCAAAGGTTGGTTACGTGGCTATTCTTCCAGCCAGTGCATCGAGCGCTGAACGGCCTTCAGCCAGCCGTTGTACATGGTCGCCCGCTCATCCGCGCCCATGGTCGGCGTCCAGGTGTGGGCAATCTGCCAGTTCTGCTTCATCTCTTCGAAAGTGGTCCAGAACCCGACCGCATAGCCGGCCGCGTAGGCTGCGCCCAGTGCGGTGGTCTCGGCAACCTTCGGGCGCACCACCGGCACGTCCAGAATGTCAGACTGGAACTGCATCAGGGTGTTGTTGTATACCATGCCGCCGTCGACCTTCAGCGCGGTCAGGGTGACGCCGGAGTCCTTCTCCATCGCGTCCAGCACCTCGCGGGTCTGGTAGGCGGTGGCCTCCAGTGCGGCGCGGCAGATGTGGTTCTTGTTGACGAAGCGGGTCAGGCCCACGATCACGCCACGGGCGTCAGACTGCCAGTAGGGGGCGAAGAGGCCGGAGAAGGCGGGCACGAAGTAGATGCCGCCGCTGTCCGGAACCAACTTGGCGTAGTCCTCGACATGCTGTGAGAAATCGAAGAAGTTGAGGTTGTCGCGCAGCCACTGCACCAGCGCGCCGGTGATCGCGATGGAGCCTTCCAGCGCGTAGACAGCCGGCTGGTCGCCGAACTTGTAGCACAGGGTGGTCAGCAAACCGCTGGGGCTGGGGACGATCTTGGTGCCGGTGTTCATGATCATGAAACAGCCGGTGCCGTAGGTGTTCTTGGCCTCGCCGGGGGCGAAACAGGTCTGACCAACGGTGGCCGCCTGCTGGTCGCCCAGGTCGCCGCAGACCGGCACCTTGCTCCAGTAGCCGTAGATCTTGGGATCGCTGGAGGGGCGGATCTCCGGCAGCATCGAGCGCGGAATGCCCATGATGCCAAGGATTTCGTCGTCCCAGTCCAGGGTGCGCAGATCCATCAGCATGGTGCGGCTGGCGTTGGAAACGTCGGTCACATGCGCGCCGCCGTTGGCGCCGCCGGTCATGTTCCAGATCACCCAGGTGTCCATGTTGCCGAAGATGGCATCGCCGCGCTCAGCAGCCGCACGTACACCTTCGACGTTCTCCAGGATCCACTTGACCTTGGGGCCGGAGAAGTAGGTCGCCAGCGGCAGACCGACCTTGTCGCGGAAGCGATCCTGGCCGCCGTCCTTGGCAAGCTCGTTGCAGATCTTGTCCGTGCGGGTGTCCTGCCAGACGATGGCGTTGTAATAAGGCTTGCCGGTATTCTTGTCCCAGACCAGCGTGGTCTCGCGCTGGTTGGTGACGCCGATGGCCGCCAGATCGCCAGCCGTGATGCCAGCCTTCTCCATCGCACCCTTGATGACATCCTGGGTGCGTGCCCAGATCTCCATGGCGTCGTGCTCGACCCAGCCCGCCTTGGGATAGATCTGCTCGTGCTCCATCTGGTGGACGCCTACGACGCCACCGCTGTGGTCGAAAATCATGAAACGGGTACTGGTGGTACCCTGGTCAACTGCACCTACATACTTGGTCATTTGATGAACTCCTTTGTTCGTCAGTTAAACGTTTCGCTGCCATCCTGGCAGCCGTAGCGACGCCAGCGGCATCGCTGGCTTGGGTGGGTCCGTTTGGATCGACTGGTCATGCGCTGCCGGCGCCTTAGGTGGCGCGACACGGTCTTGTGAGCGAGGCCCGGTTGGCGTTTTTACCCATTCCAGCAGACGTCCCATGGTCGATCCTCCAGGTAACTGTGCAGGTGAAAGTCGCTTTCGACTCCTTTCGTCGGACTACAGGAGTCTGCGAAAAGTGATTGGAAACCATCCCGGAGGGACTGTCACCTGCCGTTCTACATTGTTAATCCTTGCCGAAACAATCGGCGGCGCACTGGACAAGCAGGAAAGACGAGGTCGCGCCCGGGTCCTGATGACCAATGCTGCGTTCGCCGAGATAGCTGGCGCGGCCCTTGGTGGCAAGCATGGGAATGGTATCCTTCATGCCCTGCTCAGCAGCGGCAGCGGCAGCATCCAGCGAAACCTTCAAGTCGTTGCCGTCATTCAGCGAGTCGCGCAACGCCTGGCAGGCGGGTATCAGCGAGTCCAGCATCGTCTTCTCGCCCGGAGTCGCCTTGCCGCGCTGCTGCACGCCGGCCACGCCGGCATCGAACGCTGCCGCCAACTCATCGGGCGTCAACTCTGCCTTGCCATCGACCGCCATTCCGGCCCGCATGAAAAACGTGCCGTACAGCGGGCCGCCAGCCCCGCCGACGGTGGACACAAGCGTCATGCCCGCTGTCTTCAGGATCGCGCCGATGTCCTTGTCCTCGACCGAGGGCAGTTTAGCCACCACAGCGTTGAAGCCGCGATCCATGTTCGCTCCATGGTCCGCGTCACCGATGGCCGAGTCCAACTCGGTCAGGTAGTCTTTGTTGTCCTTCAACACCTGGCGGTAGCATGTCAGCCAGGTCAGCACGTCTTCTCGCTTGATCACTGTTCACCTCGTGTTGGGAGTTGCAGGTTGCACGTGAGAAGTCAGAAGTCAGAAACCAGAGGTCAGCGATCAGCAGGCCATCCGCTATCTGCCATCAGCCATCAGCAACTCGCCACTTGCAACCTACCTACTTGCAACTTGTAACTCAGACTCCCCAGCGCAGCCCGGCTGTCTTCACCGGCGCATCCCAATAGCGCAGCAGTTCCTCGTCCGCCTTGAGCAGCGTGATGGAGCAACCGGCCATTTCCAGCGAGGTGATGTAGTTGCCGATTAGCCGGCGGGCGACGAAGATGCCATGCGCTTCTGAGAATCTGCACCATCTTGTGGTAGACGATGTAGAGCTCGATGAGCGGCGTGCCGCCCATGCCGTTGACCATCGCGATGACGTGGTCGCCCTTCTCGAAGGGCAGGTCGCTGACAATGGCCTCGGTGAGCATCTCGGTGATCTCGTCAGCCGTCTTCAGTTCCATGCGGGTGCGACCCGGCTCGCCGTGAATGCCGACGCCGATCTCCATCTGGTCTTCGGGGAGGTCGAAGGTCGGCTTGCCGGCGTGCGGCACGGTGCAGGAAGTCAGCGCCATGCCCATGCTGCGGCCCCAGCCGTTGACCTTGCGGCAAAGATCGGCCACTTCTTGCAGGCTCTTGCCCTCTTCTGCAGCCGCGCCGCAGATCTTCTCGGCCAGCACAGTCGTGCCAACGCCGCGACGTCCTGCGGTCCAGGTGCTGTTCTCCACCGCCACATCGTCGTCGATGACCACGGCGGCTACCTCGATTCCTTCGGCTGCAGCCATCTCCGCTGCCATTTCGAAGTTCATGACGTCGCCGGTGTAGTTCTTGACGATGTGCAGCACACCGACACCGCCGTCAACGGCCTTGGTGGCTTCCAGCATCTGGTCAGGGGTGGGCGAGGTGAAGACGGCGCCGGGACAGGCTGCATCGAGCATGCCCATGCCGACAAAACCGCCGTGCATCGGCTCGTGACCGCTGCCGCCGCCGGAGACGATCCCGACCTTGTTTTCAATCGGGGCATCGACGCGCACCACATAATCGGGATCGAAATGCACGCGCACCAGGTCCGAGTGGGCCAATGCAACGCCCATCAATTCTTCCTTCACCACATCTTCTGGCTTGTTGATTAGTTTCTTCATCGAGTGTCGCTCCTCTTCGAGGCAATCAATTGGGTGATACAAAGCGGGTCAAGAGCCGGACATGCAGCGCGGCGCCCAGAGGCTCAACCACAGTGCACGCCCGGCTCCAAAAAGCTCAACTCAGGCCGTGTTTACCGGGCAACGAAACGCCTGACAGCAGGCGGGCCAGATCACGACGAGCCAACAAACTACGCGGGAATTACCACACCGGCCAGCAGGGCTGCGATCACGGCGCCAATAATCGGGCCGATGACCGGTATCCAGGCATAGCCCCAGTCACTGCTGCCTTTGCCAGGGATCGGCAAGATGGCGTGCGCGATACGGGGTGACAGGTCACGAGCGGGATTGATCGCATAGCCCGTGGTACCGCCGAGCGCCAAACCGATGACCAGGACGGCCAAACCGACGGTGAACGGTCCCGGCAGGGCAAACATCTTGGGAATCGCCAGAATAGCGAACATCAGCACAAAGGTGCCGATGATTTCAGAGATCAGGTTCATCACTGTGCCGCGAATCGCCGGACCGGTGGAGAACACAGCCAGCTTCGCGCCTGGATCGTCAGTACCCGCAAAGTGCTGATAGTAGTGCAGCCAAACCAGGAAAGCGCCAAGAAACGCGCCGACGAACTCGCCGACCAGGTAGTAGGGAACTTCCCCAGCGGGGGTTACGCCTGCAACGAAGAGACCGATGGTGACCGCCGGGTTCAAGTGTGCGCCGCTGCCCATGGCTACGGCCGCATAGGCGCCGACGAAGACCGCCATCGCCCAACCCCAGGTGATCACAATCCAGCCTGAGCTGTTGCCCTTGGTTCCCTTCAACACAACATTGGCCACGACACCATCGCCCAGGAGCAGCAGCAACATGGTGCCGATGATCTCACTGATAAGAATTTGGGTACCCATTCTATTCCTCCTTGAATGGAATGATTGGTAAGCAGTTTACTTTTGTTACGTCAATGTAACAGCGTCGATAGTAAAGCACAGAAATCACGAGAATGATGGGACGAATATTGATGCCTGGCGCGAAACACCTCCTTTCATCAGACTGCGCGGCGACTCGCTGTCAGAGGCGATTCAAGGTTGAGAGGAAACCAAAACTGCTGCGCAAAGGTGCCGGGCTGAAACGCAAGACGCACGAGCTGGTTGCGAGCCAGCGTGGCCAACAGGGAACCGAACGAACGAACCGGGCGGAGAATTGCGCAACCGAAGTCTAGCATGGATGCTATGATTTCGCAAAAACAAAAGCCGTGCAAGCGCAGAACATGTCAGGATTTCGCAAACACGACTTGAGAACAGCGGAACGCGCTTCATCGAGCGAACCAGACACCAAACATCTTATCACGAAGATCAACGGCGCACTATGACGCAAATCATGTTTAGCAGCCCAATCATCGCGATTTCCAGACTTTGCGCATGGTTCCGCCTGATATCGACGGCGCAACACCCCGCGCTTTGTTCAACTTGCCCCAGCCATCGCTTTACGCTATACTCCCCCCACAATGAATGTCATCAATCGCCTTGTCATCGTCATCCTGGCCGGGGGCAGCGGAACCCGCCTGTGGCCGCGCAGCCGCCAGGCATATCCCAAACAGTTCCTCGACTTCACCGGCCAGGGAACGATGCTGCAAGAGACTTTCCGCCGGCTTACGCCGCTGGTGCCGCCGCAGCGGATTCTGGTAGTCACCAACGCGCAGTACGTCGATCTGGCCCGCCGCCAGTTGCCCGAGCTGCCGGCCGACCACGTTATCGGCGAGCCGCTGCCGCGCGGCACGGCTGCTGCCGTTGGCTTGGGCGCTGCGCTGGCAGGCCATGTGCAGCCGGACGCGATCATGGCCTCGGTACACGCCGATCACCTGATCCTCAAGCCGCAGGCGTTTCGCGACTCGTTGGCGGCAGCGGCTGAAGTCGCCGAGCGCGGCTCATTGGTCACGCTGGGCATCAAGCCAACGTTCGCTCACACCGGCCTCGGCTATGTGGAACAGGGCGAGTCGCTGCCAGACGCCGGCGGGCAGCCGGCCTTCCGCGTCGTACGCTTCGTGGAGAAGCCCGATCTGCCGACCGCCGAGCGTTTCCTGGCCGATGGCCGCCATAGCTGGAACTCCGGCCTGTTCGCCTGGCGCGTCGACCGGATCATGGCTGAGTTTGCCCGCCACATGCCGGAGCTGCACGCCGGGCTGAGCGAGATCGCGGCCGCGCTGGGCAGCGCAGACGCCGACGCCACGCTGCAACGGGTCTTTCCGACGCTGCCGCACCAGACTATCGACTATGGCATTATGGAGCGCGCCGACGATATCGCCGTGCTGCCGGTGGACATCGGCTGGACCGACATCGGCAGTTGGGCAACGTTGCTGGAGGTGCTGGACAGCGACGACAGCGGCAACGTGATCCGCGGCCGCGGCCTGACCGTGACACCCGACACGCGCAACACGTTGATCTACACCGCTCAGCGGCTGGTGGCAACCGTCGGCGTGGAAAACCTGATCATCATCGACACTGAAGACGCCGTGCTGATCTGCCCGCGCGAGCGCGCTGAAGACGTGCGCCAGATCGTGGACCAGCTCAAGCAAAGCGGACAGAGCGATTATCTGGTCGATGCCGTCGTACACCCGACGGCCGATCCCCAAATCTGAGGAGAAACTGATGCGTAAGCTACCCATAATAGGGCTGCTGCTCGTGCTGGGCCTGCTGATGGCGGCGTGCCAGGCGCCAACAGCACAGGTGGACAGCCAGTTGTCCAATGTCCAGGCCACGATCGAGCAGCCACCCACCGAGGCGCCAACGGCAACCGCCGCGCCCGCGCCGACCGACGACTCAAGCCAGGCAGACACGCCCGCCCCCAGCGACCCCGCCAGCAGCGATCCCGCCGCGGATGAACCGGACCCGCTGAGTGTGGACCCGGCCCGGCCCGGCTTTACGCTGGACGGTTCGTCCACGCTGGGTGCAGCCGATGCGCCGGTCGTCATCATCGACTTCTCGGACTTCCAGTGACCGTTCTGCCGTCGCCACGTGCTGGAGACAGAACCGAAACTGAAAGAAACGTTGGTCGCCGATGGCTCCGTACGCCTGATCTACAAGCACTATCCACTGCCCAGCCACGACCGCGCCGATGACGCCGCCGAGGCGGCTGAGTGTGCGGCCCAGCAAGACAAGTTCTGGGAGATGAAAGAGCTGCTGTTCGAGGAAAACGCCAGTTGGGGCGCGGTAGCCGACTTGCCCGCCCGGTTCGAAGAATACGCCGCGCAACTGGGTCTGGACACCGCCACGTTTCGTGCCTGCCTCGACAGCGGCGGTGGCCGCCAGCGCTGGCAGGAGGACTCTGCACTCGGTCAGAGCGCCGGAGTCACCGGCACGCCGACCTTCTTCATCTTCAACCCATCGACCGGCCAGGGAACCCGTATTCCCGGCTTCGTGGAATACGATCAGCTCGCAGAGGTCATCAACCAGGTGCTGACCGCCCCGCCTGTCGGCGAGTAGGCAGATAAACCGCAGCAAACAGCAGGAGCGGCAGGTTCAGGCGTTTTCGCCCTGAGCCTGCCGCTCTTCGATTCGACGCCACGGAATAGAAGTACGGTTTTTTTTCGGCAAAGTCGAACTTCTGAGACGTGCGCAAACTACATCGCAAACTAACTCTTGTGTGTCATTGCGAGGGCCGCCGAAGCAATCCTGTCTGTGATACACGAGATTGCTTCGGCGGCCCTCGCAATAACCTTCGCAACTTGTTCGTTTACGGTGTGCTAGTATGACACGCGCAACAGACGCGTTTGGCTGACCATGCCAGCCCGCTCCAGCGTCTTCTTGGAATTGTGGTTGTAATACCAGCAGCCAGCCACCGGCCGCAGTCCGCGAACGCAACAGGTATCGACAAGGTGTGCGATAATACCCGCACCGACCCCCTGATGCCGGTACGCCTCGACTGTGAACATACCGACGCTGGCAACCCCTTCTGTCAGGGTACTCACCTCGATGATGCCAAAACCCACTGGATCGTCGCCTCTGGTTGCGACAGTTAGCTGCCCCTCGCGCACCCGCCGCTCCAGATCGTCGAAGAACGTGCCCGTCAGGCGCCCGATCGCGGCGATGTCGTCCAGAGTCGCGGGCCGGTGCGCCTGCCCGCCGCGCGGCTGATAACGCGCCGCCTGCAGGTCGTGCTGAAAAAAGTACCCCTGCTTCTCCAGAAGCCGGTAATCATCGAGCGCATGGGAGAGGTAGAACTCGTCGCTGGTCGGCACCATCGCAGCCTGTACCTGCTCCAGCTTGCGCACCTGGGCAAACGCACGCTGGCCGAGATGGCGATACGGCGAGAACAGGCCGAACTGGGTGATCAGCGACTCCTCGTGAACAGCCGTCCAGCCTATCACCTCCTGACCAATCTCGATGCGATACTGGTTCGAGGCGCGGACGTGATCCTCGAAAAAGGAGTTCGACTGGCGCAGGCAACGCCTGAAGATGACGGCGCAGAACCGGCTCGGCTTCGGAGAAACCGATCGTGATGAACGAGAAATCTGTCATTGAAAGAACGAGTTGATTGCAGTCGCGACTTCAACCGGCCGCGTGACCGTCGGCACGTGACCCGCACCTGCGAAAATCTCCAACCGGCTGTTGGGCATCGCCGCGGCCAGCCACTCCGCTGCCGCCACAGACACTAACGCATCCAGTTCGCCGTGCAGTATCAGCGTGGGCAACGCGATGTGACCGACGTGCGGACGTAAATCGATGCCGTCCATGCACTGATAGAGCCGGATGGCCGCGGCTGGCGCAGACCGCATCAAAATCTGGCGACCCCACTGGCGCACCGCAATGCTGTCAGGCTCGGGGACGCAGGCGTCTACGAACCGGCCGACTGTGGCCTCGAAATCGGACTGCAAGCCGAGGACAAAGGGATCCGGTCCTTGCGGCATTGGCCGATAGGTCAACCCGTCCACAAGGACCAGGCCTTCGAATTGTTCAGGGTGTAGCAGCGCGGCCTGCAACACGATGGCCGCGCCCGCCGACTCGCCTGCCAGCACACAGCGCTCGATCTCCAGCACGTCCATAATGGCAAACACGTCGGCAGTCATCGACTCGACGGAGATCGACTCGACCGGCGCAATGGTTGCGCCTGCGCCCCGGTGATCGTAGGCAACTGTGCGCCAGGTCTTGCTGAGGTGCGCAAACGGCCCGGCCCATAGTTCCCAACTGCCAGCCCAGCCGCCCAGCGCGACGATGGCGCGCGGCCCGGCGCCGAACGAAACCGTGAAGACCTCAGCGTCGCCGTGGCGGACAAACATCGCGATCTAGTCGTCCAGCAGAGCGTCCTGCTCCGTCTGGCACTGGGCGCAGGTCCTACCGTCGGAAAGCTGCACCATGTGTTTTGTGCAGACCGAAAAGATTTCCATCCGTTCGCCGAAGCGCTTCTTGCGGATCGTGCCTTCCAGCGCCAGATGGGCGCAGTTGGTCTCGCGCAGAATCTCCGGCACGCGGCAGGAGTCACAGACGCTGCGCTCCCAGTGGCCCGAATCGCGGCTCTTGGGCAGCCGGCATTCGCTGACCTCGCGGCCGCGGTGAAAGTCCTCGTAATAGTAGCGACAGTTTGGCGGGGGTTTGGTTGACATGAACGTCTCGTTTTGGGGAGGAACGAAGATGTAATTCAGCAGCGTGCACGATGAGTTACGCGAACAAGCGCGCTAACCCGACGGACTGAGCGCGATAGTTCCAATCAATGCCAGCGCCATGCTCAACACAATCAAGATGCTGATGATAATAAATACCGTCTGCCGCCAATCGCGGTGCTTTCTGCCTCGACCTGATTTTGCCATGGAATACCTCCGTTTTTTGACACTCTCTTACCGGCAAGCGAACACTGAGTCCTGCCCGGCGGCTGGCCGATTATACCACAGCGCCAAAACGCCAGCCAAGCGCCCGGTGTATTGATTTGTTGTTGACCGGTTTTCTCGCTACGGGTATAATGCAGTTGCCACAAGCCGTCCGCTGTTTGCCCGGTAGAAGGAGGCCCTCCTTGCTCGACTTCGTGAATACCAGCGCCCTGAATTGCCTATATTTCGGTATGCTGGCTGCCGGTCTGGTATTTGCGTTGGGCACGCTGCTGCTGAGTAGCGGCGGCGATGCCGATGCCGATGCGGACGTCGGGGACGTTGATACAGACATCGATGCCGGCGGCGGTGACCTGCGCATCTTCAGCCCGGTTTCGCTGGCGACGTTCATGGCCGTCTTCGGCGCCACCGGCCTGATCGCCACCATCGGGTTCGACGTCGATCCGCGGCTCAGCCTGCTGATCGCGGGTCTGGTGGCGGCCGGGTTCAGTCTGGTCGTTGCCTACGCCTATGGCCGGGTGCTGGTGGAGATGCACGGCAGCACCGACCTCCGCCAGAAAGACATGATCGGCATCGACGCGATGGTCATTACCCCGATTCCTGTCAACGGAATGGGTGAGGTCATGTTCGAGGTCAACTCAGAACGGATCACCCGGCCCGCGCGGGCGTTTGACAACGGCGAAATTGCCCGCGGCGCAAGTGTGGTCATCGACCAGGTTACTGGGGTTCATGTGGTCGTCCGCGAGCGCCAGCCGGCAGCAATCGTGCAAGAGCAACCGACCGATCAGTAGGAGGAAACAGTGGATCAAGTCATTCTGTTAGCCTGTGTACCCATTGCGCTGGTAGTTGTGTTGTTGGCCTTCGGCGTGGTTTTTGCCAACCGCTATCAGAAGGCTGGCCCCAACGAAGTGCTTGTGATCTCCGGTGGACGGCGGCGCAAGGACGGTCACGCCTTTCGCATCGTGCGCGGCGGCGGCACCTTCGTCTGGCCGGCGGTCGAGCGCATCGACATCCTCTCCATGGAAGTGATGACCATCGACGTCGTCACCCAGCGCGTCTACACGCGCGAGGGCGTGCCGGTCACGGTGGACGGCGTGGCGCAGGTGTCCATCGACCCCAGCGAGACGGCCATCCGCACTGCGGCGCAGCTTTTCCTGTCCAAAACCGACGACGAAATCCGCAACGTCGCGCTGCAAACGCTGGAAGGCCACCTGCGCGCAATTCTGGGCACGCTGACCGTCGAGGAGATCTACCGCGACCGCGACGCGTTTGCCCAGCAGGTGCAAGAGGTGTCGTCGGGCGACATGGCGGCCATGGGCCTGCGCATCATCTCGTTCACCATCAAGGACATCCAGGACGACCAGGGCTATCTCGACGCGCTGGGCCAGAAGCGAACGGCCGAAGTGAAGCGCGACGCCGCCATCGGCCAGGCTGAAGCGGCCCGCGATGCGACCATCAAGAGCGCCGAGGCTCGCCAGGCCGGTGAAACTGCCAAGTACCAGTCAGAGACCCGCATCGCCGAGTCCGAGAAAAGCTACGCTGTGCAGAAGGCCGCCTACGACAAGGAGGTCAACCAGCAGCGTGCCGAGGCAGACCTGGCCTATCGTCTGCAGGAAACCAAGACCACCCAGTTGGTCAAGGAGCAGGAAATCCAGATCGATGTCGTCGAGAAGCAGAAGCAGATCGAGGTGCAGCAGCAGGAGGCGCTGCGCAAGGAGCGCGAGCTGGAGGCCACCGTGCGCAAGCCGGCCGAAGCGGAGCGCTACCGCATCGAAACGCTGGCCGACGCCGAGAAGTTCAAGCGGCTGGCCGAAGCGCAGGGTCTGGCCTCGGCCACGCAGGCCATCGGCGAGGGCGACGCCTCCGCGATCCGCGCCAAGGGTCTGGCGGAAGCTGAGATCGCCAAGGCCAGAGGTTTGGCCGAGGCCGACATCGTCAAGGCAACCGGCTTCTCCGAGGCCGAGGCCATGGAAAAGAAGGCCGAAGCCTGGAAGCAGTACAACCAGGCGGCCATCATCCAGCAACTCATCAACGCGCTGCCCGAAGTTGCAGCGGCCATCTCGGCGCCGCTGGCCAAGACCGACCGTATCGTCGTCATCAGCAGCGGCGGCGACAGCGGATCAGGCGCCGGCGCGTCCAAGATAACCGCTGACATCGCCAACATCGTCGCGCAGGTGCCGGCGACCGTGGAGGCGCTGACCGGCGTCGATTTGATCAGCGCGTTGCAGCAGTTGCCCGGCTTGATGAAGGATGGCGACTTCGTCCGAGTAGCCGGCCGGCGGCTTGAGGCACGTCCCAATTGCAGATCGAAGGCGCTGATGTGATACCGTCAGCGCCTTTCGATTTGCGTGCGGCAGGCACCGGCAGATTGCTGTGTTACTTGCAGCTATGGTAGAATTGGCACACCGTATCTTCCCTGACGTTGCCGGCCCGCTCGGCCAACAACGAATTGCCTCAACCGGTGACCAACGGAGGTCTTGTGAAGGCAGTACTCTTTCGCCAGCATGGCACCCTCGACGCGCTGGAATATGTCGAGGATTTCCCCGTTCCCGAACTTGCCCCCGATGAAGCGCTGATCAAGGTCCGCTACGCCGCCCTGAACCGGCTGGACCAGTTCGTGGTGCGCGGCTGGAAGGGGTTACACCTGCCGCTGCCCCACATCCCCGGCGCCGACTTCAGCGGTTCCATCGTCGCGCTGGGCGAGGATGTCGACGAGTGGGTTGCCGGCCAGCCGGTCACCGCCAACCCGTCGCTATGGTGCGGTCACTGCACCTATTGCCTGGCCGGCCAGCAGAGCCTGTGCGACACCTTTGCAATCCTGGGCGAGCACGTCCGCGGCAGCTTTGCCGAGTTCGTCGTGATGCCGGCACGCAATCTGGTGGCCGTACCAGACGGCTTTCCCATGAAGCAGGCCGCGGCCGCGCCGACGGTGGCCGTCACCACCTGGCGAATGCTGGTGACACGCGGCCAAGTCAAGCCGGGCGAAACAGTGCTGATCGTGGGCGCGGGTGGCGGTGTCAACAGCTTCTCGATCCCGCTTGCCAAGATGCTGGGCGCGACGGTCTGGGTCGTTGCCGGCGGCGCGACCAAGGCACAGCAGGCGACGGAACTGGGCGCGGACTGGGTCATCGACCGCGAGGTTGAGCCGAACTGGTCGAAAGCAGCCTATCTGCGCAGCAACAAAGTAGGCGTGGACGTAGTGGTGGACAATGTCGGCGCGGCCACCTGGGAAGCCAGCCTGCGCACGCTGAAGAAGGGCGGCCGGCTGCTGACCGTCGGCGGCACGACTGGCTACACAGGTCAGACGCCCATCAACATCATCTTCGGTCGCCAGGTCAGCATCATCGGCTCGACCATGGGCAGCCAGCTAGAGTTCGAAGACGTGATGCGGCTGATCTTTGCCGGCAAGCTGTCGGTTCCCATCGACCGCGTGTATCCACTGGCCGAGGCGCGCCAGGCTGAAGAGCGGATGCAGGAAGGCGTCCACTTTGGCAAGATCCTGCTGGAAGTTGCATGACCGCCCTCAACACGTACTTTTCAGGGATGCGCACCAGCATCCGGCCGGTGACGCACCTGCGCGCCGACCGGCTGTGGGAAATCGACGCGCTGCGCGGCATTGCCATCATCATGATGGTGATCTACCACCTGCTGTGGGACCTGTCCAGCATGGGCGGTTACGACATCGCGATGCGCAGCGGCTTCTGGGGCGTCTGGCAGAACATCACCGCCAGCCTGTTCACCGGACTGGTCGGCCTGTCGATGACGCTCAGTTACGCTGCGGCGCGCAAACGCCAGCCAAGCGGCTCGTTGTTTCGCAAGTTTTTCCTGCGCGGCCTGACGGTCTTTTCCTGGGGCGTGGTGATCAGCATCGTCACCTACCTGGCGCTGGGACCAGCCTTCTACGTGCGCTTCGGCATCCTGCAACTGATCGGCACTTCGATCATCATCGGCTATCCGCTGTTGCGTTTTCGCTGGCTCAATCTCGTGTTGGGCATCGTGGTCATCGCGCTGGCGCCTCCCATCAACAGCATGCGGCTTGACATCCCGCTGTTGCAGTGGCTGGCGCCGACGCCGGGCGCGGGCGTGGACTATGCGCCGCTGATCCCCTGGTTTGGCCGCGTGCTGATCGGCATCTTCCTGGGCAACACGTTGTATCCCGGTGGCCAGCGCGGCTTCCGGCTGCCCGAGCTCGCCAACAACGGGCTGGTGCGCTTTCTGCGGATCATGGGCGAGAACTCGCTGCTGATCTACCTGATCCACCAGCCGATCATGATTGTGACGCTCACTCTGCTGGGCGTCATTCACCTGTTCTAAACCCAGCGGGCACGGTCAGGAGACCGGCCCGAGCCCGGGTCAAATGTAGGAGGCACCATTGACGGCCAATCCACAGATCGAACAGTTGCGTAAACGAAAGCAGCAGGCGCTGCGCGGCGGCGGCGAGGACCGCATCGCCCGCCAGCACGCGGCCGGCAAGCTGACAGCGCGCGAGCGGCTGGACTTCATGCTCGACAAGGGCAGCTTTCGCGAGCTCGACATGTTCGTCACACACCGCAGCCACGATTTCGGCCTGGAGAAGCAGCGTTTCATGGGCGACGGCGTGGTGACCGGCTACGGCACCATCGACGGCCGGCTGGTCTACGTCTTTTCACAGGATTTCACGGTCTTCGGCGGCTCGCTCTCCGAGACCCACGCCGAGAAGATCGTCAAGATCATGGAACTGGCCATGAAAAACGGCGCGCCGGTGATCGGGCTCAACGACAGCGGCGGCGCACGCATCCAGGAGGGCGTGGTCAGTCTGGGCGGCTACGCCGACGTCTTCCTGCGCAACACGCTGGCCTCCGGCGTCATCCCGCAGATCAGCCTGGTGATGGGACCCTGCGCCGGCGGCGCGGTCTACTCGCCGGCCATCACCGATTTCATCATCATGGTGCAGGACACCAGCTACATGTTCGTGACCGGGCCGGACGTGGTGAAGGCGGTGACCCATGAGGAGGTCAGCTTCGAGGAGCTGGGCGGCGCGCTGACCCACGCGGCCAAGAGCGGCGTGGCCCATTTCGCCGCCGAAAACGAGGAACACGCCCTGTTCATCGCCCAGAAGCTGCTGAGCTTCCTGCCGCAGAACAACCAGGAGGATCCGCCCTTCGTTGCCACAAACGACGACCCGCTGCGCATGGACGAAGCGCTGGACAGCATCGTGCCGGAAAACCCCAACAAAGCCTACGACATGAAGGATATCATCCGCCACATCGTGGACGACGGCGACTTCCTGGAGGTGCATCGAGCACTTCGCGCATGAACATCATCGTCGGCTTCGCGCGGCTGGGCGGCCACACAGTGGGCATCGTGGCCCAGCAGCCGACGGTGCTGGCTGGCGTGCTGGACATCGACTCCAGCACCAAGGGCGCGCGCTTCGTGCGCTTCTGCGACTGCTTCAACATTCCCATCGTGACCCTGGTGGACGTGCCCGGTTTCATGCCCGGCACGGCCCAGGAGCACGGCGGCATCATCCGCAACGGCGCCAAGCTGCTCTACGCCTACTGCGAGGCGACAGTTCCCAAGGTGACGGTGATCACACGCAAGGCCTACGGCGGCGCCTACGACGTGATGAGCAGCAAGCACATCCGCGGCGACGTCAACCTGGCCTGGCCGACGGCCGAGATCGCAGTGATGGGACCGGAAGGGGCGATCAACATCCTCTACCGGCGCGAGCTGGCTGCGGCCGACGATCCCGAGATGCTGCGCGCACAGCTGGTGCAGGAGTACCGCGAGAAGCTTGCCAATCCCTACGTGGCCGCCGCGCGTGGCTTCATCGACGACGTCATCGAGCCGCGCGAGACTCGCCCATACCTGATCAACGCCCTGGAAATGCTGCAAAACAAACGCGACACCAACCCGCCCAAGAAGCACGGGAATATGCCGCTGTAGCGGATGACAGGGTGACACGGTGAGGTGACAAGGTGAAACTCTAGCAAACGGTTAGTCACCCTGTCACCCTGATCACCCTGTCACCCTGTCACCTGTCACCCTGTCACTCAACATGCGCCTCACTTTCTCCCTCCCCGACGAACAGTTTGCCGCCAACGACCGGGCCGGCGTGATGGTCGGTCTGCCGCTGGCGGTGCAACTGGACGCGGGCCCGCTGATCAGCGGGCGGTTGGACGGCGACGGCTGGATCGAGGCTATCAACTTCGGCCACGCCAGCATCCGCCCCGTCAGTCTGGACCGGCACGTGTTCTGTGGCCGGGTCAGCGAGGTGGAGACATGGCGCGACGGCAACGACACGCTCTGTCAGACCACGCTCAACTGCGGCGTTCCGCTGCGCTTCGATCTGCTGGCGGCGACGCCTGACGAGGTTCCACGCGCCGGCGACTGGTATCTTGGGCTGGCATCGCTGCGCG
Organism: uncultured Chloroflexia bacterium; assembly: GCA_963707275.1. Lineage (GTDB taxonomy): Bacteria > Chloroflexota > Anaerolineae > JAAEKA01 > JAAEKA01 > JACKBK01. The sequence goes on along the minus strand of CAVPPH010000004.1, from coordinate 127,785 downwards.
GCCTGCTGGCCATGAACCGCAGCGATCTGCTCTGGCAGACGGTGACCGGCTCCATCGTGGACATCCAACGGCTGTCTCTCGATCCGATGGCGGCCGGATTTGGCACCATGCATTGGCTCTCCGGCCTGCCGCGCCAGTCTTTCGCCCCGGATCAAGTGTTTGTGACGGTGGAAATAGTGCGATAGTTTGTTAGTGCGGTAGTGCGGAAGTTTGTTAGTGGCGGTGCGGGGTAATGCGATGGGTTTCGCCGGAATCCAGGGCCTGGATTCCAGCCCCTAGTCCCCAGCCCCCATTCCCCACGCCCCACACCCTGAAAGGTACTCATGTTTAAGAAAGTTCTTGTTGCCAATCGCGGTGAAATCGCTGTCCGCATTCTGCGAGCGTGCGAAGAGCGCGGGCTGGAGACGGTGGCCGTCTATTCGGAGGCGGACCGCAACGCGCTGCATGTGCGCTACGCCAACGAAGCCTATCTGATTGGCCCGCCGCCCTCGTCGCAGAGCTACCTGCGCATCGACAAGATCATCGACGTCGCCAAGCGGTCGGGCGCGGATGCGATTCATCCCGGCTACGGTTTCCTGTCGGAGAACGACGAGTTTGCCCAGGCCTGCATCGACGAGGGAATTGCCTTCATCGGACCCACGCCGGAGAACATGCGCGCGATGGGCGACAAGGTCACCGCGCGCCGCACGATGATCGCTGCTGGCGTGCCGGTGGTGCCGGGTTCTGCCCAGGGTCTGCGCGACGACGAGATCGCCGCCGAGGCGCAACGGATCGGCCTGCCGGTGCTGATCAAGGCGTCAGCCGGCGGCGGCGGCAAGGGAATGCGGGTTGTGCGCGACGAAAGTGAGCTTGTGCGCGCGCTGGGCGCGGCCCGCCGCGAGGCTATGAATGCGTTCGGCGACGACACGGTGTACCTGGAGAAAGCTCATCGAACGGCCGCGCCACATCGAGATCCAGATCCTGGCCGACAGCCACGGCAATGTCATCCACCTGGGCGAGCGCGAGTGCTCGATCCAACGCCGCCATCAGAAGCTGATCGAGGAGTCGCCCTCGGTGGCAGTGGACGAAGCGTTGCGACAGAAGATGGGCGAACTGTCTGTGCAGGCCGCCCGGGCCGTCAACTACGTCAGCGCCGGCACGCTGGAGTTTCTGCTGGACCAGAGCGGCAACTTCTACTTCCTGGAGATGAACACCCGCCTCCAGGTCGAGCATCCGGTCACGGAGCGGTCACAGGCGTGGACATCGTCAAAGAGATGATCACCATCGCCGCCGGCCGGCGGCTGCGTCTGAAGCAGGAAGACATCCGCCCCAAGGGCTGGGCCATCGAATGCCGCATCACCGCTGAGGACCCGATCAACAATTTCATGCCGTCGGGCGGCAAGATCACCACCTTGCAGGAACCCACCGGGCCGGGCGTGCGTGTCGAAAGCGGCATCTACGAGGGGTTCGAGGTCAGTCTGTTCTACGACCCGATGATCGCCAAGCTGATATGTTGGGGCGAGACACGTGCCGAGGCGTTACTGCGGATGCGACGCGCGCTGAACGAGTATCGTATCGGCGGCATCAAGACGTCGATCCCGTTTCATCAGCAGATCATGAGCAGCGCACAGTTCATGTGGGGCACGTTCGACACCAATTTCCTGGAAGAGCGCTTCAGCATGACCTACACCGAGCGACCAGAGATGGAACTCAGCGCAGCCATTGCCGCCGCGCTGGTGGCGCATACCGGCGAACAGCGCGCCACGGTGATGCACCACGGCGGCCGTCCTGCCGGTTCGGCCTGGAAGCGCGCTGGCGGCTGGAAGCGCTGAGAAAGACATACCCCGTGAAATACATCGCGACAATTACGCCTACCGGAGCGCCTGTTGGCACCGGCCGCACCATGGAAATCGAGATCGAGGAAGACGGACTGGTGCGCGTCGGCGACCAGGCGTTCCACACCGACCTGCGCCAGATCGGCAACCTGGACCTCTACTCGCTGCTGGTTGACAATCGCTCCTATGAGGTGCATGTCGACCAGACGGAACGCCACGCATACCGGGTGATGGTGTCCGGCGAAGGCTACGAAGGTTTCGAGGTCAGCATCGTCGACGAGCGCACCCACCGGGCTAGCCTGGCATCGGGCGGGCTGGGCGGCCCCAGCGGTGACTCCGCTATCAAGGCGCCGATCCCCGGTCTGGTGGTCAAGGTACTGGTGGCCGAGGGCGACCCTGTGACGCTGGGCCAGAGCATTATCATTCTCGAAGCCATGAAGATGGAGAACGAACTGCGCGCGCCGCGCGACGGCGTGGTGGCGACGGTCAAGGTCAAGCCTGGCAACTCGGTGAACCAGGGCGAGACGCTGGTGACTTTACAGTGATGCAGAGTCGCCGCTGACCCTGTGCGCCAGTGAGAATGTGGCTCATGTTCAGTACAAGTGCTCGGGCCGGTCTCCAGACCGTGCCCGTACCAACCAGCGCACTTGTCCTAGTCATGAGCCGGAAATATTCTTCCAGCCGTCACGCAATCGCCTGCAACTGACTTGGCAGAATTGCGCACACGCCCTATAATCCTGACATCCACCATCCCGGTGTTCGAATCCCTGTCCGTCTCCCATCGAAAGGACCAACAATGGACTTACCCGTCAATCTGCAAAGCGGCGAGACCGTAATACGCCTGGTGCGTCGTCATCCCGTCTACGTGATTCTCAAGACGATTGCGACCGTATTGATCGCACTGCTGGTTTTCTGGTTGGCAGGCTCGATCCGTGACTTCCTCGGTTGGAACATCACCAGCACGATCCTGAACATCATCCGTGCAGTAGTCGTCATCGCCGCGATCTTCTACTTCCTCTTCATCTTCTATCGCTACCGCAACGACATCTGGCTGATCACCAACCAGCGGCTGATCAATTCCAACAAGCGGACGCCCTTCAGCCACGAGGTATCGTCAGCATCGTTGACCAACATCCAGGATATCAACATCGTTCAGCGCGGAATTCCTGGCCACCATTTTCAAGTTTGGCAATCTGATCTGCCAGACAGCGGCTTCCGGCGGGTCGTTTGAGTTGAAGGGTGTGCCAAACCCCAAGGACCTGCTCGAAGTAATCGATGACGCCCGCGCCAAGGCCAAGGGCGGTTCTGGCAGCAAACTGTAGCCGTACACACTCTCAGGTTTGACTATAAGCGCCGGGTTCCCGATCGGGAACCCGGCGCTGTTATTTCCCGACCACATCGGGACACCAGTCCCATGACGGGGGGACGCATCGTCGTGTAGGATAGCAGTGTCAATTCGGACACACTCACCAATCACGGAGGTGCAACATGAGTTTCGGTTATACAAAGCTGCGGGCCGGCAGGCTGGTAGTCGCAGCGTCTCTGCTGGCAATGCTGGTCCTCAGCGCCTGCTCAGGCGGCGCGTCTGGCGCCAACGGCAGCGTCAGCTTCGTCGATCTCAAGGACGGCATGGCGGTCAGCAGTCCGCTGCTTGTCAAGATGGCCGCTGACAACTTCACCGTCGAGCCGGCGGGCGAAGTCAAGGCCGGCCACGGCCACCTGCACATCACCATCGACGGCGACTGCATCGCCGCCGGACAGGCAGTGCCCAAGGACGACACGCATCTGCACTATGGCCAGGGGCAGGTCGAGGCAACGCTGGAGCTGGCCCCCGGCGCGCACACCCTCTGCCTGCAAGCGGCCGACGGCGCGCACATCGCCCTCCCCGGCAACGACCTTACGGAAAAGATCAGCATCACGGTGCAGTAGCCGCCAACAAAACCAACTTGCAGGTCGCGCCGCAAGCGCGACGCGATCTGCAAGCCGGTTCTATACGGTCAATTACGCCGAAACCTACCTGCGTCTTTCATCTGGAAATCCCATGCCACCAACAGTCAGCGTTGCATCATTTGTGTTTGGCGTCGTCTTTCTCCTGGCCGCATTGATCGGCAAGGACCTCAAGCTCGTCACGGTGGAGTTGCCAGCTTTGGGGCCCGGGCGCAGATTGCTCCTGGGTTCCTTTGGCCTGGCTCTAACGCTGTTTGGCCTGCTGGACGGGCAACTACCCGTGGTTGGCTTGCCGACCCCGCCCTCGACAGTGACCAGTCAGGCGCTGTCGATCCGCACCCCCTCTGCCGCCGTGATCGTTTCGATGACGACGATGCCCACTGCTACGGCTGGCGAGCGTATCCTGCCTTGCCTGGCCGATGTCGCTGAGACCGACCGGGTGATTCTGCCCATGGAAACGACGCGGCGCACCGATCGCAAGTGGGGTCACGGCCAGCCGCGCGGGCGTGATGGCGATGCAATTCGAGGACCCGACCGGCATTCGCGGCGGTGTGAAGTTCGCAACCGTCGCATCTGGCGCAGGTGTTGATATCCTCGGCGTGTTCGACGCGGCGTGTCAGCCTGTCACAACCTACACCAACGAAAGCAACCCGACGCAGCCGAAGGATCATCCCTACGGGTACGAAACAATGCGCTATCAGTTTGATGATGTGATCTACGCGGCCGATCTGGGATACGGCGAAGGAACCGGACTGATCTCAGTGCGTGCTCAACAAGTAGATCCCTAATCAGCGAGGAAAGGGTGCCATGAAAGAGCGAAGAAACGTCAATCTGTACGGCATGATGGCTGCGGGGGTGGTCGGGCTGGTGGCCGGCGCGCTGGTCGGCGGCATCGCTGGGCGGCTTGCCATGCGAGCCGTAGCAGTCATGGGCCGTATTCCGCGGGAATTCTCCGTCGAGGGAACTGTAGGCATCATGATGATCGCAGGTATCCTTGGCTTGATCGCCGGATTGATCTACGGCGTGGTGCGTCCGTTCATCCCGGTGCGCGGCATGTGGAAGGGCCTGGTGTTCGGGTTGGCGCTTGCGGCGCTGATCGCCCTGCCATTCTTCCTGGCGCCGGAGGGTGAGTTGGGTTTGGTGTCGCCTGCTGTGGGCGCAGCCTTGTTTGGAGCTATTGGTCTGGCCTTCGCACTGGCGCTGGAGGCGGGACTGCTTCGGCTGAATGGTCGCGGCATCGCCAGTCGTCAGCGCCCGGTCGCGCTGGTCTGGCTGATCCCCTTCGCGTTCTTCCTGGCGCTGGCGCTCGCGGGAATGGTCTCGCTGGCGGACGAGTTCACCCGCTTCCCGCCCGCGGGCAGCGACGGGTATCTGGCGCTCGGTCTGAACTTCCAGAGCGCGCACCAGTTGCATGGACTGGCGATGGTGGCATTTGCCACGCTCTACTGCGGGCTGGCATCCGTTGTCTTCTGGCAAAGCGCCGGCAACCGCGCCGGCAGCCTGGCAGCGCTGGCGCTGGTCGTGCTGGCAACCGGCTGGTTTCGCGCCGAGCCGTTGACAGCCGGCGCGATGACCGGCCTGCCACTGGTGCGCAGCCTTCCGGCGCTGGTCAAGGCCGGCGGTCTGGCGCTGATCGTTCTGACGATGGTCGTCTGGCCCGACGGTCGCCTGGAACCGGGCTGGGCGAAAGGGGCGTTCGTCCTGTGGATAATCTGGCTGGCAGCCTGGCTGGCAACGCCACTGCGCAGCGTGCTGCCGGAGTTGACGCCGCTGGTGGTCGCGGCCGCGTTCTTTGCGTCTGGCCTGGTAGCCCTCGCGCTGCGCAGCCGGCGCACTCCATCCCAGCGACGCCAGATAGCGCCGCTGCTCGTCGGGTTCGGCCTGGCCGGCGCGCTCTTCCTGGCGCTCTGGCTGGCGGCGCTGGTTCAGCCCGGCCTGCGGGTGCGCGACGTCCTGCTGCCTGAAACGTTGTTTGTTTTCTTGCCTTTCCTGTTGCCCTGGCTGCTGTTGCCGGTCTCGTTGCTGCTCGGTCTGCGCGCCGCCAGCCGGTCGGCCGTCGTCGCTTCGCCATCGTCTGCTACGACGCAAGTGGCAGAGGCGCTCAGTTGAAGCGCCCTTGTCGCTATCAGACTGGTCGCGCCAAGGCTTATGTTCAGTGTAAGTGCGCGCGCCGGTCTCCGGCCGTGCCTGAACCGTCCACAGCACTTGTTCCAGACACGAGCCGCACGCCAAATGCCGCAAACGTCACACGTTTGTGCATACTTCGTAACGATCTCGGAACGATTGTAGTGTATAATGCGCCATTCCTGTTGAACAAGTCCCATGAACCCAAATCACCCCTCTTCGACAAATGACCGTGCCGCTAAAGGCGGTTCCGGCTGCGCAAAAAAGCTGGTCATCGCGGCCGGCGCGCTGGTGGGCCTGATCCTCCTGGCAATCCTGGCGCTGTATCTGGTGAGCGAACTGCGCCTCAACCGCACCTTCACGGTGGACGACGCCCCGCTGCCGGTCTCCATGGACGCCGAGAACATCGCCCGCGGCCAGCATCTGGCCGAGGCGGTCACCGGCTGTCAGGAATGCCACGGCCGGCGGCTGGAGGGCAAGATTCTGGAGGACGACGCGATGCTGGGCCAGATCGTCGCGCCCAACCTGACGGCCGGCAAGGGCGGCGTCGGCTCGTACTACAGCGACGCCGACTGGGTGCGCTTCATGCGCCACGGCGTAGATCAGGAAGGCCGGCCGCTGGTGCTGGTCTCTTCCCTGTCGCTGTTCGATCTCGGCGACGCAGACATGGCGGCATTGATCGCCTACATGCGCTCGCTGGAGCCGGTGGACAACGAACTGCCGGAGACGCGCGTCAACCTGCTGGCGCGGCTGTTGCTGCTGCTGGAGCCGTCAGCCCTGCCCGCGTTGGTCATCGACCACCAGGCCGCGCCGCCGCTCGCGCCGGAACCAGCGGTCAGCGCCGAGTATGGCGAATACCTGGCCCGTCTGGCATGCGCCGGCTGCCATCAGGCCGACTTCGGCGGAGGCTCCGGGCCGACGACCGGCCGCAACCTGACGCCCGGCGGCGATCTGGCGAACTGGAGCGAGACCGACTTTCGCCGCGCCATCCGCTTCGGCATGAAGCCGGACAGCTCTGACATGCTGGACGACAACATGATGCCCTTTCAGCGCCTGGGCCAGATGACCAACGACGAGATCCTGGCCATCTGGCTCTATCTGCAGTCGCTGCCAGCAATTCACTCGACGCCGCAACCGGGCAGTGACCAGTGACCAGTAAGCAGTAGTTTGCCCGGCGCCGACTGTTGACCGGCGCTTTCGACAGTGCCAGTCAACTCGAGCCCTTGACTAACATGACAACCACCGACGGGCTGCCACAGGAGACCGGGCCGGGCCGCACAGCCTGGCTCGTCGTGGCGCGCGCGGCCTGGGTGGTGATCACCGTCCTGGCTATGGCGCTGGTGCTGGCGGGACTGCCGGGGCGCTTCATCAGCTTACTGGCGGGCTATGAGCGTTCGCTGGGCGGGACAGTCATTGCGCCGGCCGCGGCCGCAGCCTATGCCAGTGTGCTGGTCACGGCGGTGGTGCTGGTGCACCTGGCGCTGGCGACGATCCTCTTCGTCGCGCGCGCCGGACGACCCGGTGGCGTTGCTGGTGGCTGTGACGCTGAGCGCGAACGGCGCGCTGCTGCCGCTGGCTTTTCTCTACGGCGAAGTCGCCCTGCCGCTGCCGTCCCGTTTCCTGGTCAACGCGGTGGCCTGCGCCGGGCTGATCTCCAGCATTTTCACGCTCTATCTCTTCCCCGACGGGCGTTTCGTTCCGCGCTGGACGCTGCTGCTGGCGGCGTTGTGGGCGGTGGTCAGTCTGCTGGCCGTCTTCGTGCCCGCGGGGATCGGCAGTTTCGCGCACTGGCCGCTGCTACTGCAAGCCGCACTGCTGCTGATCTGGGTCATCACCGGCCTCTATGCCCAGGTCTACCGCTACACCGAAGTGTCCGACCCGACACAGCGGCAACAGGCCAAGTGGGCGGCGGCTGGGCTTCTGGCCGCCGCCATGACGCCGCTGGTCTACTTCCTCTCTTTCGCCGTCCTGCCCGCGATGGATCTGGAACTGCTGCCCAGCCAACTGGTCAACCGTATCGGCCCGGCCGTTCTCACCGTGCCCGCGCTGGCCGGACTGATTGGCATGACGCTGCTGGCGCTGGGGATGATGATCTTCCCGGCCTCGTTTGTCATCGCCGTGCTGCGCTACCGGCTGTGGGACATCGACCGGCTGCTCAGCCGCACGCTGGCTTACACCCTGCTGACCGCGACGCTGCTGCTGCTCTACTTTGGCACGGTGGTCGCGTTGCAGACGCTGTTTGGCGCGCGCGTCGGCGAGATGTCGCCGCTGGTGATCGTGGTTTCGACGCTGGTTATCGCCGCGCTGTTCAACCCCTTGCGACGACGCATCCAGGCGACCATCGACCGGCGCTTCTACCGGCGCAAGTACGACGCCGCGCAGACGCTGGCGCGCTTCGCCGCCACGGCGCGCGACGAGGTTGATTTGGACGAACTGCTGGCTGAGTTGCGCGGCGTCATCGTCGAAACGATGCAACCGGCGCACGTTTCCATCTTGCTGTTGGACCGGACAGCGGCGGGCGGCGGGCAGCCAGACAATTCGCCGCAACGGGGTGACGCCACATGACCAGGACCGACGGGTCAGTCAGCAACGCGGCAGGTCGCGCTGTTCACACGGGCTGGTTGAAGGGGGCGCGGCTTGCGTGGGCCGTCGTGACGCTGCTGGTGCTGGCGCTGGAACTGACGGGCATCGCCGCGCTGTACGATCTCCAGACCGCTCGCTTCGGCCAAAGCCTGTCCGACGCCGGTATTTCACCGTCGGCGATGGCGGCGCTGGTAGTACTCGTCAACCTCGCGGTGGTGTTGGCGCATTTGTCCGTCGCGTCGTTGATCTACTTGCGGCGCCCGCGCGATCCGGTCGCTCTGCTGGTCGCATGGACGCTGGTCACCAACGGCGCGCTGCTGCCGCTGGTGTTCACGTTCGAGTCGGTCGCGGCGGCGCCAGCCGTGCAACTGGCGCTGAATCTGGTGGTGTTCCTCGGCCTGGTCACCAGCGTCGCCACGCTCTATCTCTTCCCTGACGGGCGCTTTGTGCCGCGCTGGACGCCGGTCTTGCTGGCTGTTTGGGCGCTGGGCGGCTTCCTGGCAATCTTCTTTCCGACGCTGCCGGTCAGCCCGGCAAGCTGGCCGCTGGCGCTGCAACTTGCAATTCTGGCTGTCTGGGTCGGCACGGGGCTGTATGCGCAGCTTTTCCGCTTCAGCCACGCGGCCGGCCCGGTCGAACAGCAGCAGATCAAGTGGGCCGGTCTCGGCTTGCTGGCCGCGGCCGTGACGCCGCTGGTCTATTTCCTGCCCAGCGTGATCCTGACCGCAGTGGACGTGTCCGGCCTGCCCAACCTGCTGGTCAACCGCATCGGCCCGGCGCTGTTTGCCGTGCCAGCTCTGGCGGGTGTGCTGTTGGTGCTGGCGCTGAGGCTGTTGTCGCTATTGTTCCCTGTCTCGTTCGGTGTCGCCATCCTGCGCTACCGGCTGTGGGACATTGATCTCGTCATCAACCGGACGCTGGTCTACGGTTCGCTGACCGCGGTGGTGATCGCGCTCTATGTGCTGATTGTCGGCGGGCTGGCGCTGGTGTTGCAGACGCAAACAAGTCTCGCGGCGGCCGTCGCAGCCGCGGTCGTCGTCGCGCTGCTGGCGTTACCGATGCGCCAGCGGTTGCAGCGCAGCGTCAACCGCCTGATGTACGGCGAGCGTGACGACCCGCGCGCGGTGTTGTCGAAGCTGGCGATGACGCTGGAGACCGCCAGCGCGCCGGCCGATGTGCTGCCCAACCTGGCGCGCAGCGTGGCCGAGTCGCTGCGGCTGCCGTATGTCGCGATCAGCGTGCGCGACGGGGAAGAGAGTCGCGTGGTCGCGCAGCACCCACCCTCACCCCCGGCCCCTCTCCCTTTGAGGGAGAGGGGAGCAACGACCGGACTCCCCTCTCCCTCAGGGACAGGGGGTGAGGGCGAGACTCTTTCGCTCGTTTACCAGGGCGCCGTCGTTGGCGAGCTTCACGTCGCACCGCGCGCGCCGGGGGAGGCGTTCAGCACGGCGGATCTGCGGCTGCTGGCTGACCTGGCGCGGCAGGCAGGCCCGGCGGTTCATGCGGTGCAGTTGACGACTGACTTACAGCTTGCCCGCCAGCGACTGGTGACGACACGCGAGGAGGAACGCCGCCGGCTGCGCCGCGACCTGCATGACGGCCTTGGGCCGCAGCTTGCCAGCCTCAGCCTGAAGGCCGACACGGCCCGCAACCTCGTCGCCAATGACCCAGCCGCGGTTGATCGTCTGCTGGTCGAGTTCAAAGGCCAGACACAGGATGCCATCGGCGACATCCGGCGGCTGGTGCATGGACTGCGGCCGCCGGCGCTGGACCAGTTGGGGCTGGCCGGCGCGCTGCGCGAGCAGGCCAACTCTCTCAGCGGCGACCGTGGCGTGCAGATCACACTATCCGCGCCGAAGATGATGGCCGCGCTGCCGGCGGCGGTGGAGGTCGCTGCCTATCGCATCGTCACCGAGGCGCTGACGAACGTCGTGCGCCACGCCGGGGCGACCCGCTGCACCGTCTGGCTCTGCCTGGACGACGCGGCGCTGCATCTGGCCGTGGACGACAACGGCGCCGGTCTGCCCGCGGATTATCGCGCCGGGGTCGGTCTCTCCTCGATGCGAGAGCGGGCCGAAGAACTGGGCGGCGCGTGCCGGATCGAGGCGCGGGCTGAAGGTGGGACGCGCGTGGCAGCAGTGCTTCCTCTACCGCCAGGTTTCACCAAGTCAATGGAGTTACCTTGACCATGGATCCCATCCACATCCTGATCGCCGACGACCACACGCTTTTCCGCGACGGCCTGCGCTCGCTTTTCTCGTCCGTGCCCGACACCGATGTGGTCGGCGAGGCGGCGACCGGGCTGGAAGCTGTGCAGCAGGCCGAGGCGTTGCAGCCCGATGTCGTGCTGATGGACATCCAGATGCCCGGTCTCAACGGCATCGAGGCGACGCGTCAGATCGTGCGCACCAGCCCACACATCGGTGTGGTTGTGGTCACGATGTTCGAAGACGACGACTCGGTCTTCGCTTCGATGCGGGCCGGGGCGCGCGGCTATGTGTTGAAAGGGGCCGATCAAGAGGAGATGCTGAGGACCATCCGCGCAGTGGCGCGCGGCGAGGCACTCTTCGGCGCTGCCATTGCCAGCCGGCTGATGTCTTACTTCTCAGCGCCGCGGCCGGCCACGCCTGATGTTTTCCCCGAACTTACCGAGCGGGAGCGGGAGGTGTTAGGTCTGATCGCACAAGGCCACAGCAACAGCGAGATTGCCCAGCGGCTGGTGCTCAGCCAGAAGACGGTGCGCAACCACGTCAGCAACATCTTCAGCAAGCTGCAAGTGGCCGACCGTGCGCAGGCCATTGTGCGGGCACGGGAGGCGGGGCTGGGGACCGCAGGATCGCGCCTGTGATGCGTTTGACCCGTGTCAGCCTGCGTCTGCGGGCGGGTTCCAAGACGGCTCGGTAAGCAATTCAAGCTGCGACAGATAGGTCATCGCTTCCTCCGTGCTTGCGCCGCACATCGCCGGCTCCGGTCGCAGTTGAACACAAACGGCGGGACGTTCGGGGAGGCCGAACAACAGACAACGGTTATCGGCAGTCAACTGGATGCAGCGCACTCCGGCCGGCTTGCCCTCTGGCATCCCGGGAATGGGCGACGAGATCGACGGCGCGATGCAGCACGCGCCACAGCCAACGCGACAGTCCATGCTGTTCACGCGGGGTCTTCAGCGGGTGGATCGACGATCAGGCGCTTGCCGAAGCTGATGACCGGATCCACCGCGTAACCGATGGCACGATAGAAGCCGAAAGCATCCTGGTTCGTGTCCCTCACTTGCAGATTGATCTTCGGGCAGCCACGCGCCAGCAGCCGGACTTCCGCCGCTTCCATCATCAGCCTGCCAAGGCCGCGTCGCTGCTGTGCCGGATCAACCGCCAGGTAGTTGATCCAGCCGCGGTGGCCTTCGTAGCCGCCCATCACCGTTGCGACGATCTCGCCATCGATCGTGCCCACCAGAAACAGGTCGGGGTCGATGGGCAGCTTGCGGGCGATGTCAGCCTGTGGATTGTTCCACGGCCGCGTCAGCCCGCAACGTATCCAGAGAGCGATGACGGTGCGTTCGTCGTCGGGGGAATACTCGCGTATTTGCATGAATGGTCACTGTAGTCGGGATTGTCTCTGACGGGCTGATGTCGCGATGTGAAGAAGTATACGCACGGGTCGTGGTTGCGCAACTGGCGGTCAGGCGGCGGGGTCGCCACCAGTTGAAACCGGCGTCTGGTACGGGAAAGTGTGCTGAAGCATACTCGCACGAATGAATGCGGCCCATCGGTGAACTGCAAGGGTGTCATACGACATCCAGCGCTCGTGATGTGGCGTCGCCGCTGGTTGAGAGAGATGCTGGTCAAGCCGCATCAAGCATGCTGAAGCAAGCCATCGAGTTCGTTTCCGCCAGCTTGCTTCAGCATGCTTTGAGTTATCAGGCCGTGAATTCATTCACGGCACATGCTCGCGGACCCCAGTTGCACAGCGTGTGGCCCCGTTGTATACTTGGCAGGCCATGCAACCACGAGTAGTTATCATAACCGGCGCGGCCAGCGGGATCGGCAGGCACTGGGCCAGCGTGCTGGCGGCACGACCCGAGGAATACCGTCTGGCGCTGGCCGACATCAACGAGACCGGACTGCGCGACGCGTTCACCGAGGGCGAATTGTTGCGGCTGCACCGGCTGGACGTGCGCTCGGTCGACGACTGGCGGACGCTAGTGGCTAATACGCTGCAAACGTTCGGACGCATCGACGCACTTTTCAACATCGCCGGCGGCGGGCGGTTGGGCTTTCTGGTGGATCAGCCAGTCGAGAACGTCGATCTGGTGGTCGACCTCAACCTCAAGGGGCCGGTCTACGGGATGCGGCTGGTCGGGCAGGTCATGGCAACTCAGCGCAACGGGCATATCATCAACGTTGCGTCGTTGGCCGGCCTGTCGGCCACGCCGGGCAACGCCCTCTACTCTGCGGCCAAGGCGGGACTGCGCTCGGCGTCGCTGGCCGCGGCCGTGGAACTGCGCAAATACGGCGTCTACGTCACTGTGGTCGCGCCGGACGTGGTCAACACGCCGGCCGTACAGCAGCATTTTCAACAGCCCGAAGCGGCCGCGTTGATCCACTCCGGCGGCCGGCTGCTGGAGGTGGAAGACATCGAACGCGCTTTCTGGCGCGCGCTGCGCGACCGCCCGCTGGAGATTACCCTGCCGCGCTGGCGCGGCTGGCTGGCCAAGATCAACAACGTCTACCCGCCGCTGATGCTGAAGCTCTACGAACCGCTCAGCCGGCGCGGCGCGAAACGGCTGGCTGAACTACGTCGGGCCCAATCGCAGCCATAACACTCGCCTTGCGGACCTTCATTGCAGCGGCGCACTTGAACCTTATCTCTTCCGGTCTCTGCGTTCTCTGCGCCTTCGCAGACACCGGAGGGTCTGTCCCAGAAGGTGCTGTGGTGAACCTCTGCGCAAACCCCTGGAGGACTCATGCCCGAAATCACTGTCGGTGAACTTCTTGCACGCAGCCTCGCGGCTGAAGGCGTCGATCTCGTCGTCGGTATCATCGACGGCGCACACATCCCCTTTGTCGTGCCGCTGGCCGGCTACGGCATCCGCTACGTCAACGCGCACCACGAGGAGGCCGCGGTTCACATCGCCGAGGGCTACACGCGGATCGCGCGCAAGCCGGCCGTCGCGCTGGGCAATCCTGGCCCCGGTGGCGCCAACATGCTGGCCGGTCTGACCAGCGCCTATGGCGAGGGTCACCCCGTGGTCGCCATTGCCTGCACCCGCCGCAGCGCGGTCAACAACCCCGACCGTGGCGGCGCCTGGCAGGCCACCGATCTGGTCGCGATGGCCAAACCGATCACCAAGGTCAGCGAGCTGATCAGCCGCGCCGAGCGCGTGCCGGAAATGGTGCGCGCCGCCTTCCGCGCCGCCACCAGCGGACGCCCCGGCCCCGCCTTTCTGGCCATCCCGGACGAGCTGCTGGCGCAGACCATCGACCCCGACACCCTGCGCATCACGCCGGCTGCCAGTAACCGGGTCATCAACCTGGGTAGAGGCGATCCGGCGCTGATCGAACAGGCGGCCGAGCTGCTGGCCAACGCCCAGCGTCCCTTCATCTACGCCGGCAAGGGCGTGCTGTGGGCCGACGGGTCAGCGGAACTGGTCGCGCTGGGCGATCACCTGGCCGCGGGCATGGGCAGCAGCCTGGGCGCGCGCGGCGTCGTGCCGGAGGATCACCCGCACTACTTCCACATCTTCGACATGCAGGCCAGCATGTTGGCGCGCAACGAGGCCGACGTGGTGCTGGTGGTCGGGGCGCGGCTGGGCGAGTACGACGGCTGGGGCAAGCCGCCGGCCTGGGGCGACCCGGCGCGGCAAACCACCATCCAGATCGACGCCGATCCGCTCTCCATCGGCCTCAACCGGCCGGTGGATGTGGGCATCGTGGCCGACGCCAGGGCTGCGCTGGCCGCGCTGCTGGCTGCTGTGCAGGAAAAGACCGCGGCACGCGAGACCATGCCCGATCTGGCCCGCTACCGCGAGCTGTCGGCTGCCACCTTGCAGGGCGGCATGGCCTACATGCAGGCCAGCAGCGGCCAGGGCGTCAACCCCGGCCAGATGGTGTTCATGGCCAGCCAGTTCTTCCCGCCCGACGCCGTCACCGTGCTGGACGGCGGCAACACCGTGCTGTGGGGCGTGGCGTTCAACCCGATCCTGACGCCCAACAGCTTCATGTACTCGGTGAAGATGGGCTACCTGGGCACTGGACTGCCCTTCGCGATTGGCGCGAAGCTGGCCGCGCCGGAGCGGCACGGTGGTATGCATCACCGGCGACGGCGCGCTGGGCTTCAACGTCATGGAGCTGGAGACCGCGCTGCGGGCCAACGCGCCGCTGGTGGTCATCGTCGCGGTGGACGACGCCTGGGGCATGGAAAAGACCGCCTTCAACGTCGCCGGGTTGGGGCCGGAGCAGTACGTGGACATCGACATCCGCCCCGGCGTGCGCTACGACCTGATCGCGCAGGCGCTGGGCTGCCACGGCGAGAAGGTGGACGAACTGGACGCAGTTGATGCCGGCCCTGCAGCGCGCCGTGCGAGTCCGGCAAGCCGGCCGTGATCCACGTGGCCGTGGACCCGGTGGTCAACGCCGACCCCATCGGCTTCAAGGAGTTTCGCTACGCGCGGTCGCTGTGAGTTACCAATCTCACATGGCGTATTCAGGCAATCGAAAAGCATCCGCCAGATTGGCTCTTGCGGATGCTTCTGCTACTTCAGTCGTTCGCTCGTGCTACTGAGTGAGCATGAAAGCCACCAGCGCGTTGATGTCATCCTCGTTCAAAACCCTGCTATAAACCTTGGGCATGCGATCTTCGAAGCCTTCGACGATGTAGGCAGGCGGGTCCATGATTGACTGCTGGAGATACTCAACCGCGCTCTGGCCGACCACTCGGCTGCCTGCCCGCTCCGAAACGCCGAGCATCAACGGCCCGTACCTTTCAGATCCTCCCTCCTCCAGCTTGTGGCACCTGATACACGGCGACGACAAGACTCCGCCGCCAGTTACAAAGAGCTCGTTGCCTCGTTCCGTGTCGCCAATTTCCGTGGGATCGATCGCAGCCATCTTAGCGCTGGCTGCCGACGACTCGGCTGCGCCCTCGATTGCCCAAACTTCCCCGGTCAGCGTGACGACGTATGCCGTGTTGCCGATGAACTCCAGCGAGGTCGGCTGGTTCAGTCCGTCGGCAACGACGCTGAAGGCGCCATCCTCGTTGACTGCCACCAGCGAGCCGGTGTCCGGCATCGCCGGGGAACCGTCGTCTGCCCCTTCGGGGAAGTTGCCCTGGGCCAGCGCGTAGAGCACGCCATCGCTGCGATATTCCACGTCAACCAGGAGCGGCGCGCCGGAGGCTACCTCCGAAACTGCCGACGCCTCTGGTCCGATCTGCACAATTCTGCCGTCCTCTGGCAAGTGAGGATTGGGACCGGCCTCGGCCACGTACACTGTTTCGCCCGCCACTGCCAGCCCGGTCGGGACGATATTGGGGAAGGCCATCATCTCGGAGACCTCACCGTCCAGCGTGACAAACAGCACGCGGTTGTGGTGGCCGTCTGTTACCAGGAACCCATCGTCGAAAGGTTGCAGTGCATAGTGCACACCGGACGGGATAAAGACCTCGCTTTCGGACGGGTTGTCGATGGACCACTGGCCGATGTCTGCCACCACCGTGAAGCTGTCCGGGCCGTCCACACGGTAGATGCCGACGACGGCAGGAGTCTCGACCTCGATGGGAAGATCAGCGCCGACCATGGTGACCAGCACGTAGGCGGTCTCGTCGACGAAGGCGACATCCGCTGCGCCGCCGATGGGGAGGACGGCCGGCGGCAGACCTTCGATCAGCGTTGTCATCTCCCCGGTCTGCGGATCGACGCGCAACACCCGGCCGGCCTGGCCTTCGGTGACGTACAGCCGCGCCATCCGGACCCACGGCGCTGCCTGAGGCCCCTTCCAGGCCCGTGACCAGCGGATCGGGGCTTTCAGCGTTTTCTTCGGCGGCGGGAGCCGCGTCTTCGGCGGTAGAAGCAGGTTCTTCCGCCACAGCGGTCGGCTCTTCCACCACAGCGGTAGGTTCTTCGACGGTTGGACTGACGGCCTCAACGGCAGGGCTGGTATCTTCTACCTGAACCGCGGGAACCTGGGCCGGCTGTGCACACGCCCCCACAAGGACGGCGAGCACCACCAATAGTGCAAGGGCGGTTGTTCTGATGCGAGTCATTTGTGAATCCTCCTTCATGGTCAATGCTTGGGTATCGATAGGTAATCAATGCGCGCTTAAGGTGTATTGGCCATTCCGTGCCTCCAGAGACTGTTGTGCATCCTGGCTCCTGTGCTGAGTTGATTGCTTGAGAAAGGTGGTCAGGCGCTAGTGCCCTTCTTTGACCTCGATAATTTCATCCGCGACCAGGCCGTGCGCTTCGCGGTGGACGGCCTCAGCCGCTTCCTTGTTCGGGGCCTCGGACAAACAGAAGACGGCGCCATCTTCCTCGCTGAACCAGTAATGCAGGTACTTCACCCCGTGCTTCTCCTGAACCTCCAGGTCCTTCTTGTGGGCTTCGGCAACCGCTTCGGCCGTCAGGCCTGGTACACCTTTGTGAATATCCATGTAGAGTGGCATCTGAAACTCCTTTCGTGGGTTCAGGTTGCTGTTTTCCAAAAACATCCGGTTGCAGTCTACAGTACAACGCAGCCGGCAGTTCAGCGTGATGGGCGAGCGCCCGGCCAACCTCGCCCATCACGCGCCGGTGCGGTGCGTACCTGTCCAGTCGCAGATCCAGTCACAGGAGGTTTGATCTTCGATCTGCTTCGCCTGGCTCTCAGTAACCTATCCGTTGCTCTATGACGGGCGGTACGCGCGAGGTCAAACTCAGTTCGATGCGCCGTATGGCGGACACGCGATGTTGTCGATCTGCCAGACTTCTCCGCTCAGGGTGGCTACGTAGGCGGTGTTCTGGATGATCTCGACCGACGTCGGCAGATTCAGGCCGTCCACGACGACCGAGAATGTGCCGTCGCTGTTGGCCCGGACCAGCGAGCCGGTGTCCGGTTCGGCCGGAGCGCCGGGAGGCCCACCCGCCGCGAAGTCTCCCTGCGAGAGTGCGAAGAGCGTTCGGCCGCGGCCAAACTCCACGTCAACCATAAGCGGGGCGCCAGAGGCAACTTCGACCGCGTTGGGTGCATTCGGCGCGAACGCTACGACCTTCCCGTCCGCCGGATCGTGCGGGACAGGGCCGGCCTCGGCCAGGTAGATCGTGTTGCCTGACACCGCCAATCCGGTGGGTACGACATCGCCGAACCCGATCAGCTCGCTGATTTCACCATCGAGCGTGACCCGCAGCACGCGGTTGTGGTGACCATCGGTCACCAGGAACCCGCCGCGGAAGGTCTCCAGCGCGTACTGAACGCCGGTCGGCACCTCGTAGGGGAAGGGGATGGTCGGCGGATTGTCAATGGCATACTGGCCGATATCCGCGACCACGGTGAAGCTGCCTCGGGCCGTCTACCCGGTAGATGCCGACCTCGTCGTCGCCGCCCACGTCAGTGCCGACGAGGGTGACCAGCGCGTAGGCCGTGCTGCCCATGAACGCCACGTCCATCACGCCGCCGATGCCGATGCCGGGATTGCCTGCCGGCAGGCCGCTGGCGAAGGTCGTGACCGCCCCCGTCTGCGGGTCGATGCGCACGATCCTGCCCGCAACGGCTTCGGTGACGAACAACGCGCCGCCGGGGCCGACGGTGCTGCCGGCACCGTTGCCGCCCTCCAGTCCCGAGCGACGAGCAAGGATGCGTTGGGCGTGCCACCGGCTTTGGTGGCAGCAGCATCCCACCACCGTGCCATGCTCTCCTGCTCTGGTCGCCAGCATACTCGGGTGTCAGCGGCGACGGCGGCGAAGCTCATGGTGACCAGCACGACCAGCAGCACAGCGCTGGTCAGCGCCTTCATTGAGCGATTGTGAAACATGTTGTCCTCCTTGAAATGTGTGTGGAATTTGGCGCACGAAGCGTCTTGGTTCGATCGTAGTCACTTGTTGGCGATTTGGACCTCCTTGTTCGTTTCACTCATCCGGACTTCCAGGAATGCCATCGTTGCCGGCATTCAGACACGCATCGAGAAAGGCCAGTAGTCCCTCCGGCTCGGCGAATCCTCGCCGCTGGCCGCTGCGCGGATCGTGCAGGCTGTAGCGTAGTACAGTGCTTCCCTCAATCTCATTTTTGTCGCACCAGACAGTCAACAGAAGAATCCGATAGGTTGTTTGGGGTGGTGATTGGTCCATCGATGGTTTTGGCAGCCACTGTACAATCTCAATGCAATAGAGTATAATCGGCGCCCGTGCACAATTCGTGAAAGAAACGTGAAGAAATCGTCCTTAGAGTGCGTTTAAGTCAGTAGAATAACGCTTTTCGGTGTCATCCTTATGGGAAACCCTATTGAAACCATGACACCTGGGTTGGGACTTTACCTCCTGGGTGCTCCCAAATTCTTGTAAAGGGCCGTCCGCAGACCGTGTTGACTTCGGCAAAGGCGCAGGCTGTGCTCTTTTATCTGGCCGCGACCGGGCGGTCCCACATCGCGCGCGACCCTGGCGCCACTGTCTATGGGGCGACGTCACGGATGCCGCGGCGCGCGCCAATTTGCGCAAGGCGTTGCAGCAGCTACGCAAGCCCCTGGCCCCCTGGCTGGTGATCAGCCGTGACAGCGTCGCCTTTGTCTCTGGCGCCAATTGCTGGGTCGATGTCATTGAATTTGACGCTGCTGTCCGCGAGTTCCAATGGCGGCGTCACCGATCGTCTGCGCAGCGCCCTGGATCTCTCTCGCGGGGATTTCCTGCAGGGTTTCTACGTTCGCAATGCACCCGACTACGAAGCCTGGTGGCTTTCGGAGCAGGCACGACTGCGCGAGCAGGCGCTCGATGGCTTCAACCGCCTTGCCGATCATCACGCTAGCAGAGGTGAACTGGATCGGGCCATCACCTACACCCGGCGCTACCTGAGCCTGGAGCCGTGGCGTGAACGGGCCCATCGTCAGATGATGCGCTGGCTGGCCCTCAACGGCCAGCGGGACGCGCGGCCCTGGCACAGTACAAGACCTGCCGGCAGGTGCTGGCCGAAGAGTTGGGCGTCGAGCCTTCGTCGGAGACGATGTCGTTGTTCGAGCATATCCGCCTGGGTGAGTCTGTGCCAGCCGCTGCGAGCAACGTTGCGCATCGGCGTTCTTCCGTCTCGTTGTCCTCACCAGCTTGCCGGATTTCCTTCAACAACCAGATGCGCCTGCAAACGGCGGCGGGCTTCCCTTTGTGGCCCGTGAACACGAACTGGTCCGGTTGAATCGATGGCTCCAACAGGCACAGGCCGGGCAAGGCCGGGTTGCCTTTGTGATCGGTGAACCGGGCAGCGGCAAGACTGTCCTGGTCGGGGAATTCATCCAACGGATGCTGAACAGCGAGGCTGATCTGGTGGTTGCAGGCGGGAACTGCAATGCTTACGGCGGCATCGGTGATCCCTATCTTCCCTTCCGTGAGATATTGAGCCAGTTGACCGGAGACGTTGAAGCCAGGTGGCGTAGCGGCGTCATCAGTCGTGAACAAGCTCGCCGCTTGTGGCTGCTGATGCCAGAATCGGCGCAAGCGCTGGTCGATGTTGGTCCTGATTTGCTGGACATCCTGGTTGCCGGATCAAGTTTGAAAGAGCGCGCTGCCTGCTTGCACCCAAGGACGCACCCTGGCTGGCAAAACTGCAATCGCTGCTGGCTCAACGAGAGGCCGGGAAGAGAAGCAAGCTAACCTGGAGCAGGCTGATCTCTTTGATGCGTTTACGAAAGTACTGCAAACCCTGGCCGAACAGCGGTCCGTGGTTCTGGTTCTGGACGATCTTCAGTGGGCCGATGCCGGATCGATCAGTTTGCTGTTTCATTTGGGACGTCGTCTGGCAGGACAGCGTGTTCTGGTGGTGGGGAATCTATCGCCCCAGCGACGTCGCGTTGGGTCGGGACGGAGAACGGCATCCCCTGGAGATGATTGTCAACGAGTTTCAGCGATTGTTTGGCGAGCACGCTGAGGACCAGGGTGTTGTTAAGCCTGTCCCGAGCCGTGTTTACCGCTACCGGCTCGCTGGAGAGGCGAACGGTCATGGCCCGCCAAGCCGTCTCGATGGCTCGTCGCATCAACGACCCGTTAACGCTGTACGAAGCGCTGCACAACAATGTCCTGGCTAACCGGCAGCCGGAAGCAATCGCGGCGCGGATTGCCACCGTCAACGAGATGTTGCACCTGGCTGAACAGATTAACGACACTGAGAAGATTCTGGATACCGTCATGTTGCGCATCTATGACCAGTTGGCGCTGGGCAACATCGAGAAAGCGACGGTAGACCTTGAAGTGTTTACCCGGATGGCCCACGAAACGCAACAGCCTTTCTACATCTATCACATCGGTGTGATGCAAACTGGGCTGCTGCTGCTGGCAGGCCGTTTCGAGGAAGCAGAGCAACTGGCGGCAGAGGCTCTGGACAGCGCGAAGCGGATGGGCGTTGAAAACGCAGACGGCGTCTTCGGCATGCAAATGTTCACCATTCGCCGGGAACAGGGTCGCCTTCAGGAATTAGCGCCGGTCATCAGGTACTTCGTCGCCAACCATTCCGCAGCCGCCACCTGGCGGCCAGGATTGGCGCTGATCTACAGTGACCTGGGACTTGAGGAAGAAGCCCGGACTGAGTTCGAGCACCTGGCGGTCAACGAATTTGCTGACATTCCCCAGGATGTCCTGTGGTTGACCTGTATGACCTATCTCACCGAAGTCTGCGCCTTTCTTGGCGATACGGACCGGGCGACTATACTATATCAGTACCTGCTGCCCTACGCGGGCCATAGCGTCGTGGTTGGCTTTGCAGTTGATTGCTACGGGGCCGTTGCTCGCCACCTGGGGTTGTTGGCTGCTACACTCTCGCTCTGGGAAGAGGCAGAGAAGCATTTTGAAGATGCCCTGGCGATGAACACCCGCATGGAGCAAGACCCTGGCTGGCCCACACACAAGGTCAATACGCTGCCATGCTGCTGGCGCGCGGTGGGCCGGGTGACTGGGTTAATGCCGCATCCTTGCTGGAGATTGCCTTGCTGACCGCCCGTGAGTTGGGCATGCTGGCGTTGGTTCATAAGGCCGAAGCACTCAAGAGAGCTGCTTTCCAGACAGACCGCGACACACCACACTGACGGGACGTCTCACACGAAAGGAGACCCTATGCCAATCTTTCTGATCGAACGCAATTTCGCCGAGAAACTAGAAGTTCTTTGGACGGTGTTTCGGCCATCAATCAAATCAACGACGACATCGGGGTCAACTGGCTCATATCCTTCTTGAGCGCTGACAAGAAAAAAACCTACTGCCTGTATGAAGCGTCCAGTGCTGATGCCATCCGCGAGGCTGCGGCGCGGGCCGGTCTGCCGGCAGACGTGATCATCGAGGTTGGTGCAGTCCACCCTTCAGGTGACGTGAGTGCCGTAGATCCCTGCGATGGGCGCGTAATGCGGGACGAAGCGTTCAGTCTGTTGATCCAATGGGTCGTCTTTCCATGATCTTACGGCGGCGTTGATCTGCCTTTTGTGTACTGGCGCTTGCGTCACGCCCGCCAATACAGGCACCGCAGGCTACGCCCTTGACAACGCAAACTGTCAATGGCATCGTTGAACCAACACCGACCGCCGAGGCAACCATGGTTCTGGTCGATGAGGCACCGCCTGTCACGAATTCAGCCAACGCCGACGTGGAGTTCGTCCGCGTGGTGCGCAGCGCCGACGAAACCTGGACGTTCCACGTCACCGTGCGCCACCCCGACACCGGCTGGGACGACTACGCCGACGGCTGGGATGTGGTGCTGCCCGACGGCGCAGTGGCAAAGCCCGACCCCGGCAGCCCCTTCACCCGCCTGCTGCTTCATCCCCACGAGACCGAGCAGCCCTTCACTCGCAGCCAGAGTGGCATCGTCATTCCGCCAGACGCCACGACCGTCACGGTGCGCGCCCACGATCTGGTGGATGGTTGGGGCGGTTGCGAGGTCGTGGTGGATTTCAGCGCGGCCAGCCGGCCAGCCTTTGGGATGGTGCGATGACCAACCTGCCCACCGGTGTCGTCACCTTCCTTTTCACCGACGTCGAAGGGAGCACGAAGCTCTTTCAGCGTTTTCCCGACGCGATGCCGGCGGCGCTGGCGCGCCACGATGCCATCATCCGCGCCGCAGTGACTGCCCATCATGGCAAGGTGTTCCTCAATGCCGGCGACGGGTTTTGTACGGTGTTTGCCAGCGCCGGCGAGGCTGTGCTGGCCGCCCTCGATGCGCAGATTGCCCTGACTACGGAGGCTTGGGAGGAAACAGGCCCGCTGCGGGTGCGGATGGGTCTGCACACCGGTTCCGCCGAGGCGCGCGGATCCGAGTACCTCGCCAGTCTGACACTGGCGAGGGTGCAGCGAGTCATGGCGGCAGGATACGGTGGGCAAATCCTGTTATCCGCAGCAACGGCTGAAGCGGTGTCTGCTGACCTGCCCACCGAGACCCATGTTCAGTCTTTGGGCGAGTTTCGTCTGCGCGGGCTGGCACAGCCGGAACTGATCTTCCAGTTGCTGGATCCAGACCTGCCGGCGAGTTTTCCGCCGTTGCGTGCAGTTGGCAGCGCAAACGGGCAAGGCGCGAGTGGGACGCCGCTGAGCCAGCTCGTGCGCGATCATCTGGTGGGGCGGCGCAGCGAGTTGCAGCAGCTTGAACAGCAATGGCAGGGGGCGCTTCAGGGCCGCGCGCTGCTGGTTACCATCTCTGGCGAGCCGGGGGTGGGCAAGACCCGTCTGGCCGACGAGTTCATGCGCGGCATTCAAAACAGCGGCGCCGTGGTGTTGCGCGGCGGTTCCTACGAATACGAAGCCACGACGCCGTATCTGCCGTTCGTGGAAGCGTTGCGCGATTGGGTGCGCCGTCAACCCCTGGACACGCTACGCCAAATGCCGCTGGCCACCGCTGCCGAGCTGGCCAAGCTGGCCCCTGAGCTTGAACTGAAGCTGGGATCGCTGTCCTCCAACCCGCCGCTGTCAGCCAATGAGGAACGGCTGCGTCTGTTCGACCACGTGGCTCGATTCTTGCAAGGTCTGGCTATGCCGGACGGTCTGGTGCTGTTTCTGGACGACTTGCACTGGGCCGATCAGGGGACTCTGTCGTTGCTGCGCTACCTGCTGCGTACGATGCGCGGCGACCGGGTGCTGGCGCTGGCCGCCTACCGCGATGTCGAGTTGAACCGGACGCACCCATTGGCCGCGGCGCTGGTGGACTGGAACCGCGAGCGGTTGGTGACTCGGCTGCCGCTGGGCCGGTTGTCGCGCGCCGACACGCGCGAGCTGCTCAGTTCGCTTCTTGGCGAAGGAGAGGTCACACCCGATTTCGCCGACCTGGTCTTCCGCGAGACCGAGGGCAATCCTTTCTTCGTCGAGGAGGTGATCAAGGCGCTGATCGACCAGGAGGAGATCTTTCGCGCTGACGACCGCTGGCAGCGCCGCCAGATCCACGAACTTACCGTTCCACAGAGCATCAAGGAGGCTGTCGGGCGGCGTCTCAGCCGGCTGAGCGATGAAAGCGCTGACACGCTGGTGACGGCGGCGGCGCTGGGCAAGCAGTTCAACTTCACAGAGCTGGTCGTCAGCAGCGACGCGAACGAGGATCATCTGCTGGATGCGCTGGACGAGGCCGTTTCCGCGCAGCTGATCGCGTCGGCCGGCGACGAGAGCTTTGTCTTTACTCATGACAAGATCCGTGAAGTGTTGGTCGAGGAGCAGAACCCGATACGCCGCCGCCGGTTGCACCGGCGCATTGCCGAGGCGTTGGAGGATCTGTATGCCGCCAAGCCGCTACAGTGCCCGTCCGACCTGGCCTATCACTTCAGTCTGGCCGGCAACCTGGACAAGGCGTTGCGCTTCTATCTGCTGGCTGCCAACTGTGCCCGTCAGGTGTTCGCCCAGGAAGAGGCTTTGGGCTATCTGATGCGCGCCCGCGAGGCGGCCGAAGAACTGGGTAGCGATGACCAGATCGTCGCCATCGACATCACCATCGGGCAAGTGCAGCGCGATCACGGCATGTGGCTGCTGGCGGCTGAAGCCTATCTGCGGGCGCTGGAGCGAACCACCGATTTTGCGCAACGGGCTC
The DNA here is from genome assembly GCA_963707275.1 of uncultured Chloroflexia bacterium. Classification (GTDB taxonomy): domain Bacteria; phylum Chloroflexota; class Anaerolineae; order JAAEKA01; family JAAEKA01; genus JACKBK01. The sequence continues at coordinate 103,103 of CAVPPH010000004.1, read as the reverse complement.
GTCTCAAGGCGCTGGTTGGCGAGTCGTATATGCATCCTGGCGACCAGCGCGGTCTGTCGTACCTTCAGGAAGCCATCGACGAGTTGGACCCGGATGAGCAGACCGGTGAGCTGGCCATGGCGATGGCCAGCCTTGGCCGCTATCATCACTACGCCGCGGTCCACGCCAGGGCTATCGAATACCTGGACCGGGCTCGTGTGCTGGCCGAGGCGGCCGGTGATGTCAATGTGCTGGTGCTGGTGCAGAGCTTTCTGGCCGGCGCCTACCAGCACACGCTTCGTTTTGAAGAAAGCGATCGCTGGGCGCAGGCAACCGTGGCGTTGGGCAAGACCAGCGGCCTGCCATCGGCCGAGGCGCTGGGATACGAGTTTCTGTCCGAGAACGCCATGAACCGCGGATTGTGGGACGACTGTATTCGTTTCGCCCGTCTCAATCACGACATCGGGCAACGTATCGGCGCACTGGACAGGGTCGCCTGGTCAAGCTACTCTGAAACCGTCGGCTGGTACGCAAAAGGAGAGATCACAAAGGCGCGCGGTCTGGCGCTTGAGGCGCTGGAGCTGGCTGACCGCATTGGCGAGGCGCGGCTTGCCACGTGGCTGGATGCGCATCTGGCGCGCCTGTCCATCGATCTGGACGATTGGGACACAGCCGAACGCTACATGCGCAGCGGCGGCGCGCGCGCTGCCGCACTTGGGCAACTGACGCTTGAAATGTTCAACCTGAGCCCGGTAGCCTATGGTCATCTGCGTCGTGAAGAATGGACCGACGCGGTTGCCGTCTTTGCCACCATGTTTGCGCGTGAGCGCCAGACCGATAATCGCATGAGTACCCTGTTCGATGGCGCCAATTACGCGCTGGCGCTGGTGCGGGCCGGACGCGTCGACGAGGCTGAAAGCGTGTTGCAGGCGTTTGAGATGCAGGCCGCCAGCGCCAAGGCGCCGTACGCGCTGGCCGAATCACAGCGCATGCAGGGACTGATTCTCGCCGCGCGTGGACAGGTGCAGGCGGGCATCGACGCAATCGGCGCGGCGCTCGCCGAGCTAGACCGTCTCGACAGCCGGCTTGCGTGCGCCTGGGCGCTGCTGGATCGCGCCGTGATGTATCGGCAGCTTGGCCATTTCAGCCTGGCGGCCGCCGACGCTGAACGGGCCAAGCTGCTATTCCAGCGCAGCGGCGCACATGGTTACACCCGCCGGGCGGAAATGATGCGACTTGACTTGCCGGTTGGCGCTATCTCGGAGCAATGAGCGGTGTTATGCGACCTGGCTGGCGACCCACTGCGAAGCGAAATCCAGCTATCGTGACTCGTGAGCCCCTGCTCTCCCGACAGCGCAATAGGGAGATCGATTCCTGATCTGGCGGTTATCTCTTCGACCATAAAGACCAGATCGCAGCGCGAGTTGGCACTCAGATCGAACGGGGTCAGCTACTCGCGCTGCGATCGGTACGCGATCAAAGACAATTCTACCGAACGGGCATGATGGGGAGCCATCTTCTCGAAAACGTCGTCGGCTCCAGTTCCACAGCGCCGATGTCGCAGTGGGGGTGCCAGAGGCGGGCGATTCCGCGCTGGTCGAGGTTGTTGACCGGCGGCGCGACGCAGATGGCGTCGTCTCCCGCGTCGATCGCTGGGCTGGCGGGGCCGGGCGCCATTGTCTCGGTCGGGCCGCCGTTGTTTTGCAAAGGGCCGAGCAATGGATCGCTGTTGATGCCGGGGCAGGTGGAATCGGGGAAGCTGAGGTTGCCACCCCCGTCCGTGATATCACCTGTGCAGTTGATGCCCGTTGAACTGTTGGCAACGATTGTGTTCCTGAGTGTCAGCGTGCTTTCATAGACACTGTTGATGAGGGGAACGCCATAGAAAGTGCTGTTGCTCACGGTCATCGTGCTCTCGGCGATGTTGGAGATACCGCCGCCGTGGCTGCCATCGATGTCTGCAAAGGTGCTGTTGGCCACGGTCGTCGTTCCCTGTACCCCGGTGATGATATCGCCGCCCGCTGCGCCGTTGCCGGTGAAAGTACTGTTGAGCACAGTCATGATGCCGCCATCGTCGCCATTGCCAATACCGCAGTCGGCATTGCCCGAAAAGGTGCTGTTGCGTATGGTCATGGTGCTGTCCCAATTGTCGATCCCGCAGCGGCCATTGCCGTCAAAGAGGCTGTGGCTCACACTCACGTTGCTCCACTCGCGGGTGCGAATTCCGTGGCCGCTATTGCCTGAGAAGGCGCTGCGGCTTACACGTATTGTCGCATGCTATAGAGGGCGTTGCTGATAGCGTCGCCGCTGTTGCCAGAAAACGCGCTGTCGCTTACGGTCAGTCTGGCGTGGTTGCCGACCACGATCGCGCCGCCGGCGTTGTGGGAGAACACGCTGTTGCTGACAATCACCGCAACGTCCTGGAAATAGGGTTCGCCGTCGTGATAGATGACGCCTCCCCCGTAGGAGGGAGCGCTGTTTTCGGAGAAAGCGCTGTTGGTCACTGTCACCGAGACGGGACCACAATCCTCCTCGCAATAGGTGCTGAGAAAGATACCGCCCCCTCTGCTGCTGGCGCTGTTATCTAAAAGGGTGCTGTTGTCGATGGCCACCGTGGTGCTGCCACAATCGATGTAACAAGGGGGGACGAAGATGCCGCCGCCCTTGTCGGCTGCTCCCCCAGTGATGGTCAGCCGGTTCAGCTTGAGTGCGCTTCCTGGGGTGACGGTGAACACCCGCACTGCCTCGTTGCCGCTGATGGTAATATCCTGGCCAACGCCGTCAATTGTGGTGTCGGCCAGAATCGTGATCTCAGCCGTCAGCGTAATGACGCCGCTGCAGGCGAAGGTCACCAGACCGCCGCCAGCCAGCGCATCACGCAGATGTGGTTCATCGCACACGGTGACAACTCCTCCGGCATCGGCGGCTGGTGCAGGAATAGCGACTGTGAGCAAAAACAAGATCGCAACAATATGTCTGGCGCGCATGGCGTTCGCCCCTTTCCCATGGACCTCGGTTCAACAGCCAGCTCACGTCCTGAGCTGGCTGTATTCAGTATTCACAAGGATAAACGAGTTATGGGATGACTATTGCGGCAACCGATCACCGTCCGCGCTCACGATCTGGCAGACGGCTGGGGCAGTCGCGAGGTCATGATTACGCCCGCCACGCGGAAATGGTGCAACCTGGCTTGTCTGCAGGCACTTTCTCGGATTGGTCAACTGTTTGTGCACTCTTTGTTGGAAAAACATTGGAACTGCCGTTTAACAGAATAATCGTTGTACACCGCGCTGTGACAGGCCGGGAGTGACCCACGTCGGACGGACGGCGCCAATTCAAAAAGGAGAATGCAGCCATGTCGAAGGTACTATCAATTCACACCTATGAGCCGCGCCCGGGCGCGAACGCTGAGGCCTACGAGCAGTTGATGCTCGAAACCGCCCGATATCTGCAGAACTTTGCCGCTGAAGGCTGGCGAAGCTACATGTTCAAGGGCGACCGCGGCGCGAACAAGGGGAAGTACGCCATGATCCACGAGTTCGACAGCCTTGAAGCGCGCAACCGCTACTGGCCTGTGGAGGACGGTGACCCGACAGAGGAAACGCAGCGAGTGTTCTTCGACGACTACGGCAGCGAGATGGTAGACCGCTGGTACACGCTGGTGGACGAAAGCAAGGGCAATGTCTACACTGACTTTGTGGTGGTAGACGGATAAGCGGCAAGTTCAAACTGGTCGTTCGCTTCAAAGTGTTGTCCGGCAAGAACGGGCTAGCAGCGTCGCCAGCCAGCGTCTGCAATCGCTGATTCGCAAAAACAAACAGGCGCCGATACAATCGTCGGCGCCTGTTTGTTTCGTTCGCGGCTGCGGCGAACGCGCAGCAGGCGCTTTCCGCCGAGCGCTGGCCACTGAACCGCCCCTTGCGGGTGCGCTCCGCGCTGCACACCACCGAGGCCGAGGCGCGCGATGGCGACTACGTGAGCAGCGGCCTGAACCGGCTGGGCCGGTTGCTGTCCGTCTGCCACGGCGGCCAGACCTTGCTCAGCCAGGCGACCGAGCAACTGGTGCGCGACCATCTGCCGCCGGGCGCCAGTTTGCAGGATCTCGGCCAGCAGCGCTTCCGGGACCTAACTTTGCCCGACCGCGTCTTTGAACTGTGCATCGACGGCTTGCCGGCGGACTTTCCCCCGCTGCGGTCGCTGGATGCGATTCCGAACAACCTGCCAGCGCAGCTTACCAGCTTCATCGGCCGCGAGCGCGAACTGCGCCAGGTGGTGGAGACGTTTTCGGTTGATGGCGCGTCTGCTGTAACCCGCGGCGATCACGGCGTGCGGTTGCTGACACTCACCGGACCCGGCGGCACCGGCAGAACTCGCCTCTCGTTGCAGGCCGCCGCGGAATTGCTGGACCAGTTTCCCGATGGCGTCTGGTTCGTCGAGCTGGCGCCTGTCTCCGACCCGGCGCTGGTGGCGCAGACGATTGCATCGGCGCTGCGGCTGCGCGAGGTGGCCGGCCGGCCGCTGGATGCGCTGCTGGCGGACTACTTGCGCGACCAACGCCTGCTGCTAGTGCTCGATAACTGCGAGCACCTGATCGACGAGTGCGCGCGTGTCGCCGACAAGCTGCTACGCGCCTGTCCGGCAGTGCACATCCTGGCCAGCAGCCGCGAGTCTCTGGGCATCGCCGGCGAGACCGTCTTCAAGGTGCCGTCGCTGGACATTCCCAACCTGCAGGCGCTGCCGCCGTTGGACGAACTGGCGCACTTCGGCGCTGTGCAGCTTTTCGCCGAACGAGCGGCCAGCGTGCAGCCGGGCTTCCACCTCACCGCACAGAACGCGGCCGCGGTCGCGCAGATCAGTTGCCGGCTGGACGGCATCCCGTTGGCGCTGGAACTGGCCGCAGCGCGCGTCCGGTCGCTGTCGCCGGAGCAGATTGCGGCCCGGCTGGACGACCGTTTCCGCCTGTTGACCGGCGGCAGCCGCGCGGCCGTGCAACGCCAGCAGACCTTGCAAGCGCTGATCGACTGGAGCTACGACCTGCTCTCGCCGCAGGAGTGTACCCTGCTGCGGCGGCTGGCGGTCTTTGCCGGCGGCTGGACACTGGAGGCCGCTGAAAACATCTGTTCCTGGGGAGATGTGGATGAGTTGGCTGTGCTCGACCTGCTGGATCAACTGGTCAACAAGTCGTTGGTTAGCATGGAAAACACGAGCCAGCAGCCCCGTTTCCGCATGCAGGAGACGATCCGCCAGTACTCGCAAGACAAGCTACTGGCGGCGAGCGAGGCGGTCGAGGCGCGTAACCGACACCTGGCGTACTTTGAAGCGAAATTGGCCGAGGCAGGTCCACAGTGGAGAACGGCACAGCGTTCCCGCTGGCTGACCTGGGTCGGGCAGGAACAGGACAATTTGCGCCCGGCCGTGGAGTGGGCGCTGGAGACCGACCTCGAGGTAGCTCTGGCGCTGGTCGGTAACCTGGGTTTCTACTGGCCACAGGTCGCCTCGTCGCTTGAAGGCCGGCGCATGATTGCCAGAGCGGTTGCGCAGACTGAGGCACAACCGGACGGCTGGTCGGGTGACGACGTCGAGGCGCAGCGTCAGCTGCTGGTGGCCGGCGCATGGTTCGCTGACGGATTCATGGCCAATACTGGCGGGGTCAACCCCGATATTCGCACGTCCATGGAAAAGGCGATTGCGCTGCTGCGCCCGCTAGGTGACAACTGGCGACTTTCTATGGCATATGGATTTGCCGGCCTCGGAGCACTCTTTACAGGCGACTATGAAACTGGCGTGGCCTACGGCCACGAGGCGCTCGTCTTGGCGCGTCAGACGGGCGATCGCTGGGGCGAGGCGATGCAGCACATCACGTTTAGTATGATAGGCCCTTGGATCGGAGCCGACGGCGTCGATGGTCTCGCTCAGTGGAAAGAAGGCATGGCAATCATGCGCGAGTTGAACGATTCCTGGGGCGAGGCCATGGGCCACATGGTGGCCGGCAACGCGTTCCTGCGTAGTCGTGATCTGGCGACAGCTCGAGAGCACTATGATCAATCGGTTCAGTTGTACGACGAGTCCGGTTACAGCTATATGGCGAATATTGGCCGCAGCGGTCTGGCCGAGATCGCCTGGCGGCAAGGCGACTACAGTCGTGCCCTTGCTGCTTTATCCGCAGGTTATCAAGGTGTGGCGCCTGGGCCACCAGCGCGGCGCCATCGCCCGTTGTCTGGAATGTCTCGGTTTCATTGCCGGCATTCAGGCACGGGATGCAGAAGAATCGCTGCCTCTGCTGCGTCGCGCCGCCACGCTATACGGCGCGGCCGACGCGATCCGCAGGGCCAACAACAGTCCGATGCACCCGTGGGAGCAGACCGAGTACGACGGATATCTGAATGCAGCACGCGCCATGATCGACCCGCAAGAATTCGCTGCCGCCTGGCGTACCGGCCAGCAGATGGACCTGGATCAGGCCGTGGCCTACGTGACCAAGTGACTATCACAAGATCGTCCGCATCTGCAACCCGGTTGCCAAAGCCTCGTCCAATGTCGTGATCTCGCCTGACTTATAGTTTGCAACGGGTAAGCTGGCCAGCGACTGGGCCGCTTGGCTGGCAGTTTCCTGGCTGGCCGCCGGATGTTTGGCAACAAGGCGGTATAGCGCGGCCGCTTCCGCCATCCATTCCATTGCGGCGGCGCGGTCGGCCAACCCGGCGACGACATCTACCAGCAGGCTCTCGGCGCGGATTTCCTGCGCCACCACAGCCGCTTCCTGATAGGCTGCCAGACCGGCGGAAAAGCTGCAACGGGCCGTGGCAATCGCTCCGAGTTGCAGCAGCGACTGCACCAGATCGAACTGGTTGCCCGTCTCGCGTGCCACCTGCAAAGAACGCTCGACGTATGCTTCAGCCGCGACCAGATCGCCGGCCTGCATCGCGATACGACTCAGGGAAAGTGACAGGCTGGCCACGATGTAGGGCCGATCCAGCTCGTCCAGCACCGCCCGGCACTGCTCGACATACGACAATGCTTCGGGGAAACGACCCTGCGCGCTCATCAGCGCCGCCAGGTGGTCGTACACGCCGGTCAGGAGATAGCGGGTGCCCGTCCGCAGCGCCACCTGAAGCGCAGTTTTCAGGTGAGTTTCGGCTGTGCCCTGGTTGCCTCGCAGCAGTTCGAGGTAACCGGCGTTGTCCAGCGCCGCGCCGATACCCCAGTCGTGCCGCGCCTCTTTGTATGCTTCCGCAGCAGCCAGGAACCTATCCAGCGCCCCTTGCAGATCGCCCAGTCCATACAGCGCTGCTCCAAGATAGAGCCGCGCGTGACCAACGTCCCATAGCGGCTTCAACGGCTCCAGAATCACCAGCGCCTGTTCCGCGCCCTGCCTGGCAAGATCGAACTCGCCCAGTCGAAACCGAAAGCCGGCCTGGAGGGCAAGAATGCGACCAAAGGCACGTGATGCGGAAGTTCGCTCAGTTGCTTCCAGTGCCTGCAGCGCCTGGCCGGTCAACTCGACGCATTCCCGGTAGCGCCCCTGGATGTCGAAGAAGAACAGGAAGCTCTCGAGGAAGTTTTCCAGCAGGTCGCTGTCAGCCTGCTGCACGCCCCATTCCCAGGCGGCGCGGATGTTGTCGGCCTCGGTCAACATCCATTGCAGCGCGTCCCTATCTAGCGCGCCATGAAACTCGTGCTCTCGACCAGCGGTTTGAGTTGCAAAATGACGGGCATGACGGCGGGGAGCATCATCGGCTTCGATGGACCGGCCTGCCAGCTTGCCGGCGGCGAACTCGCGAATCATGGGATGCATGTCATAGCGGCCGGCGCCGTCGGAGCGCAGCAGCGAACGGTCGACCAGTGTCTGCAACGTGACCGGTCCGGCTCCTGCTACAGCGTGCGCGGCTGTACGATCGAAGCCGCCGCGGCAGACCGACAACCGGGCCAGCGCCGACTGGCACGATTCGTCGAGCAATACCCACGAATGCTCGAACACTGCCGCCATGCTGCGATGGCGCGCCGGCAGGTCATAGGCTGTGCTAGCCAGCAGCGCAATGCCGCCCGCCAGTTCTGCCGCGATCTCAGCCGGCGTCATGCTGCGCGTCCAGGCAGCGGCCAGCTCGACCGCCAGCGGCAGCCCTTCGGTCATCCGGCAGATACGGGCGATGAACGGAGTAGTCGCGGATGAAAGCACGAAATCGGGGCGAACGCGCTGGCTGCGCTTGACGAAAAGCTGCACGGCGGCGAACTCTTCAGCTTTCCCGGTGTCGTCAGCCGGGAAGGGCAGCCCGGCAAGGTCAACCAGTCGCTCGGCTGTCAGGTTGAGCCGTGCCCGCGAGGTAACCAGCAGCTTCACATCCGGCGCCTGCTGGAGAATGCTGCTCAACAAGTCCAGCGCTGGCGCGGCGATGAGGTGCTCGAAATTGTCCAGCACCAGCAGCAGTTCCTTCTGACGCAGGAAGCTGAGCAGTTGCGGCTCCGGCGGCTCGGCGCCGGCCGGCACGAACCCCAGCGCGTCGGCCAGCGCCCACGGGAACCCGTTCACATCCTCCACCCCAGCCAATTGCGCCAGCCGCACACCATTGAGAAACATCGGCGCGCACTGTGACGCCGCTTCCAGCGCGAGGCGCGTCTTGCCGGCGCCGCCTGAGCCAAGGATCGTCACCAGCCGCGTATCGGGAGACGCCAGGAAACGGCGCAGATCGGCCAGCTCCGCCTCGCGCCCGACGAACCCGGTCGTCGCGGCCGGCAGGTTGTGACGCGGCCCGCGCAACGCGGCGCGGATGCGCTCGAACAGCGCGGTGGTTTCACTGGACGGCTCGGCGTCGAACTCGCGGCGCAGGATATCGCGGCAAGTTTGGTACTGCGCCATGGCCGCGCTGAACTGGCCGCTGCGCGCCAGCGCCAGCATCCGCTGGCGGTGCGCCTCTTCGCGCCACGGATCCATGGCCAGCAGGCGACCGGCAGCTTCGACCGCGCGCTCGAACTCGCCGCTGTTCAGCAGCAGCACGGTCAGTGCGTCCCAGCCGTGCAGTGCCAGCTCGCGCAGTTGCACCCGTTGGACCAGCGCCCAGTCCTCGAAGTCGGGGGCGTCGCGCACGTAGAACCCCTCCAGAAAGTCGCCCTGATACAGTGCCAGCGCCTGGCGCAGCAGGCCTGCCCGTTGGGCCGGCGGCTGGCCGCCGCTGAGCCGCAGCAGGTCTCTGAAGGTTTCCACGTCCAGCGAATAGGGGGCGGATCGATTGAAGGCGACGTTGTCGCGCGTGATGTCCAGATGCAGCCCGGCCAGCTTGCGCAGGTTAGTCAGCGCCTGGCGCAGATTGTTGGCCGCAGAGGCGTCGGGCATCTCGCCCCAAAACAGCCCGGCTAGCGCATCACGCTGGTGCGGCCGGCCGCTGACAGCCAAATAGGCCAGCAGGGCAGGCACTTTGCTGGAGATAAATCCGGTCAACGCCGCACCATCGCTGCTGACTTGCAGGCCGCCCAACAGACGAATTTCCAGATTCGACACGCTCGCCGGCTCCGATAAATGATTTCTAAACGATGAAGGTGTAGAGTAGTCGTGAGTATAGCATAGGTATCAAGAGATGCAAGGACAAATGTCACCCAACAGCGATCGGCCGCCGCGGCGCTATCACTTCTTTATTCTGGGCTTTTCAGTGCAACCTGGCAGCCGGCCGGGCGAACCGGAGTCCTGGCGCATCAGTTTGGAGAACTCGCAGACTGCTGAGCGCAAGGGGTTTACCGACCTGGCTGAGCTATACGGGTTTCTCGGCGCCTGGCTGGAAGGCGGCGGCCAGGAGACTGCACGAAACAACGACTAACTGATTTGGATACTTGAAACCCTCCCGGAGGCTTGGCCGCTAATCGTAATTGCCGAGAAGCTTGCCGTTCGTAACGATTTTCGTAACGATTAGCGGACGGTCATCGCATAACCTGACCCTGAACTAATCTATCGACTGTCAAGGATTGCCCGCCAAACGGCGGCTCCCCAACTCATTTCCACCAAGGAGAATCGTCCCATGTTCGCAAACTTGCTTGTTTTTCTGCTGGTCATCGGTCTCGCCGTCCTGTTCGGATGGTTGTGTTACAAGTCCATCCGCGCCAAAAAGCTATGGGTCAAGATCGTCGGCGGCATCGGTTTCGCCGTGCTGACGCTGTTCGTCCTGTTCATCGCCTTCAACGGCGGCAAAGGCATTGCCGTCGACCTACTTCCCCGGCGCATCCGACGCGCCTGCGCTGACCGTGGCCGGCACGCCGGAGCAGATCGCCCGCGGCGAGTATCTGGTCAACGTTTCCTGCGTCGGCTGTCACAGCGCGACGGATGCCAACGGCATTCCCGACCGGGGCGCATCCGTTGAGCGGCGGTTTCAACCTTCCGCAGGCCGAAGGGTTTGGCTTTATCGGCGACATGATCGGCGAGAACCTGACGCCAGGCGGCAAGCTGGCCGGTTACAGCGATGGCGAGATCTTCCGCGCGCTGCGCCATAGCGTGAACCAGAAGGGACAGAAACTCGGCATGATGGCCTTCCTACCCTATACGCAGCTCAGTGACGCCGATACCGAGGCCATCATCGCCTACCTGCGGTCATTGCCGGCAGCGGAGAACACAGGTAAGACCGGGGACAACCTTAACTTCATCGGCGCCGTCATGCTGGGCGCGGGGATGTTCGGACCCACCGCGCAGCGCGGCGCTGATAACATCACTGCGCCACCGGTGGGCGCTACCGCTGAGTATGGCAAGTACGTCGCGACCTTCGGCGAATGCCGCGGCTGTCACGGTCCCGACATGACCGGATCAGCGGCTACCGCGGTCAGCGATGCGGTTCCAAACCCACGCCCGCTGGTCAGCTCGATGAGCCAGGAGCAGTTCGTCGAGATGATGCGCAGCGGCGTGCGACCGGGCAACCGTCCGTTCCCGGACACAATGCCCTGGCAAAACGCGGCAGCGATGAACGACGGTGACCTGGCTGCCCTGTACGCTTACATATCATCGCCGGTGCAGTAACCTCATGCAGCGGAGTGCGCATCCTCGGATGCGCACTCCGCGCTCGAAAGCAGGCCGCTATCGTGAGCACATCTGTTCAACTTCCCAGTTTCCGTCTGGCGGGAATCGCGTTGCTGATCATCGCGATCCTGTTCATGATCGGCGCATCCACCGCGGCCTACTTCCGCCGCTTCCCGCTCCCGTCCGATCCGCTGGACCAGTTGACGTTGATCGCCAACGACCGGCTGGGTTGGGGCGCGCAGGCGATCATCTTCCCGATCTGCTTTCTGGCGGTTGTGGTCGTCTTTGGCTGGATGGCGACACAGTTTCCGGGTGGATTGCCTCGCACACTGGCTATCGCGGCTGCTGTATTGAGCGCAGCGGCGCTGCTGCTCTGGCTGCCCATCAGCATCGACCGGCTGCAACTGGGCGCACGGGCTGCGGAGATGATCGCCAGCTATGACCCGACCGCGCCGCCGGAGGTGTTCAGGAACACCGGCACGTTCTGGCCCTACACGTTCTGTGCGCTGGCCGGCATCGGGCTGATGGGCGCAGCGCTGGCGCTGGCTGGCGTGCTGCCGACGCTGGGCTGGATCGTGACCGCGCTGGCGGTGCTGGGCGCGGCGGTCGGCGCTCTGATCATGCACGACTGGCCGCCCTTCATGAGCTATGTCATCCTGCTGGTGCTGGCAATAGGGCTGATTCGAACTGGGTAGATCAATTTGCAGTGTGGTGCAATTTTCGACAGTTTTCGTAACGTTTTGTGGACAGTTTTCGTGTATAATTGCGCCTGATTACTTATGACCACGGTCTTGCACGACTCCAACCCATGCTGACAACCCGCTTACCGGCTGGAAGCTGGCCGCGGCGCGCGCCGGCTGGCTGGCTTTCTTTGCCGCATCGGTTGTCACGCTGTTGGCAGCATTGCCGCTGCGCTGGTCAGAGTTAACGCGGCTGTTTGCCAGCGTTCAAATCCGCCCCGAGCGCGCTGGTTGCGTTCTCCGTCGCCACAGAGTTGATCTTCATCGGCGCGTTCCTGGGGGTTGGCTTGCTGATCTTCCTGCGTCGCTCCGACGATCCGATGGCGCTGTTCACGTCGCTGATGCTGGTGGCCTTCGGCGTTGGCAACCAGACCATCACCCCGACCATCGGCGCGCTGCGGGCCGAGTCCGGGCGGTGTCTTCATCTTCGCCACCTTCGGCTTTGCGGCCTGGGCGACCTTCAGCATTTTCTGGTATCTGTTTCCCAGCGGTCATTTCACGCCGAGGTGGACACGGGTGGTTGCGCTGCTCTGGCTGCTGGTTTGCATCCCCTGGAACTACGGCGTTGGCACGCGCTTCGATATCATGAACTGGCCGGAGGCGATCTTTTATCCGCTGATCATGGTCATGTGGCTGTCGTGGCCGGTCAGCCAGGTGATCCGCTACCGGCGCTACTCGACCGCTGTTGAACGGCAACAGACCAAGTGGGTCGTCTACGCGCTGGCGATGGTGGCGACCGGGCTCGCGACGTTCTACGTCTTCGCGACCGCCATGGATCCCAACTTGCCTCGCTATATGATGACCTCGGTCGGCCCGGCCACGGCACAAGCTGTGACCGTCTACCTCGGCTGGCAGACGGCGATGCGCATCCTCTTCCTGTTGGTGCCGGTGGCGTTTGCGCTTTCGATTCTGCGCTACGGCCTGTACGATATCGATCTGGTCATCCGGCGCACGTTGCAGTACGGTGTGTTGACGATGCTGCTGGCGCTGGTCTTCTTTGGCGCGGTGACGCTGCTGACCAGCCTGCTGTCAGCCATCACCGGCCAACAGTCAGCACTGGCGCTGGTCATCTCGACCCTGCTGATCGCGGCGTTGTTCAACCCGCTGCGGCGGCGGGTGCAGAACGGCATCGACCGTCGCTTCTTCCGCAGAAAATACGACGCTCAGCAGGTTTTGGCCCGGTTTGCCGTCACGGCGCGAGACGAGACTGACCTGGACGCGTTGACGACGGAGCTGTTGCGGGTCGTGCAGGAAACCATGGAGCCGAAGTCAGTGTCCATCTGGCTGAGAAAGTAGGCGCACGCATGACATCATCATCCAGCTCATCGACACAACTGCGTCCGCCCTGGCTGAGTATCACCCGCGGCCTGTGGATCGTGCTGGCCGTCTTGTCGCTTGTTGTCGCCTTTGTCAGCACAGTCATTGCGCTGGGTGAGCCGCTGCCCAGTTGCGTCAATCCCGAGACAGTGTGTGGACCCTGGTCGATCACGCGCGAGGATATGGCGCTGGCCGACCAACTGGGGTTGCCGGGCAATCTGCTGGCAGCATCCGCTATCGTGGCTTCGGCGGTCACCAAGTTGGCCTTCATCGGAGTCGGCCTGCTCATCTTCCTGCGCCGCTCCGACGACTGGATGGCGCTGCTGCTGTCGCTCATGCTGGTGATGTTCGCGGTGGAAGGCGTGCAAAACCTGGGGCCGGCCATGCCGTTGGTCAGCGCGCTGTACCTGATCCCAGGCGTTATCTTCGTGCTGCTTCCCTTCATCTTTCCCAGCGGACGCTTCGTGCCGCGCTGGACCGGGTGGGCGTTGCCTGTCCTGCTGTTTCTCACTATCCCCGTCACCCTGTTGCCGACCACCAACGCGACCATCAGCACGGCCCTGTTTTCGGCGCTGACGCTGCTGGGGTTTGGGGCGTGGATTGTCATTGCGACGTATGCGGCCGTGCATCGCTACCGACGGGTGTCCGGCCCCACGGAGCGGCAGCAGACCAAGTGGGTCGTGGGCGGTTTTCTGGTCACCTGTCTGTTGTTTGTCCCATTCGCCCTGGTGGTGGCCTGGTTCCCACCTGATACCCCGACACCACAGCGGCTGGCTTTCATGTTCCTGGTCTACCTGCCGTTCTACCTCTTGTGTTACTTGGCCATCCCGGCCGGCGTGGCCTTTGCCATCCTACGCTACCGGCTGTGGGACATCGACGTCATAGTGCGCAAGACGCTGGTCTACGCCTCGCTGACAGTGCTGTTGGCGCTGGTCTTCTTCGGCACGGTCACGCTGCTCAGCAGCCTGTTCTCACGCGTCACCGGCCAGCAGTCGGCGCTGGCCATCGTGGTCTCGACGCTGGTGATCGCGGCGTTGTTCAACCCGCTGCGGCGGCGGCTTCAGAACAGCATCGACCGCCGCTTCTTCCGCAGGAAGTACGACGCGCAGCAGGTGCTGGCGCAGTTCGCCGTCACCGCCCGCGACGAGACCGACCTCGACGCGCTGACCGCTGAGCTGGCGCGGGTTGTGCAGGAAACCATGGAGCCGAAGAGGATCAGCATCTGGCTGAAGAAGTAGGCTGACCACTGCGCCGATGCACATGCAGCTATAAACGCGTCTGCAGATGAATTCCCTGTGTTGGTTCGGTCAGGCCCGTCGGAGTAACCTCAGGGTGCTTCGCAAAGACCGGCCAAAGCAGCAACTAATTGACAGACGCGTCCTACAGGATGAAAAACACAGGCATGACGACATATCCCACAACGTTCCGCCCAGGCACACTGGATAACTCATACACCGCGTTCTATCTGTTCGAGGAATCGCTGGCCGATCTGGCGCGGCGTCTCGGACACACCGACTCGATGAGCATCGATGATCCCGAACTCGCTGGCCGCGATGTGGGAGCGCCGCCGGTCGCTCTACGAACATCTGGCGCGCACAGCGGACCAGTTCTGGCTGGCTGAGCAGGACGGCCAGGCCGTCGGGTTCTCCCGTTCCATCATCCGCGACGGACACTGGGAACTGACCGAACTGTTCGTCAAGCCGGGCGTGCAATCGGCCGGGCTGGGACGGGAATTGCTGCGGCGCGCTGCGCCGGCCGGCCCGGTGGACAGCAAGCTGATCATCGCGTCGCCCGACCCGCGCGCCCAGGCGTTGTACATGAAGCTGGGAACGTACCCGCAGTTTTCGCTCTACTACTGGTACCGCGAGCCGGAAAAGATCGAGGTCGAGACTGCTCTGACGTTCGAGCCGGTCCGGGAGACAGCGGGAGTTTTGGAATTGCTGGCTGCGGTCGATCAGGCGGTGCTGGGCTTCCGGCGCGACGCCGATCATCGGTGGCTGCTGGCCGACCGCCAGGGGTATCTCTACCGGCGCGGTAACGAGGTTGCCGGCTATGGCTACGAGGGGAAGAGCAACGGTCCCTTTGCCCTGCTGGACCCAGCCGACTTTCCGGCGGTGCTGGCGCACGCTGAGAGCGCAGCCGCCCAGGCCGAACAGCAGGCTGGCCGCGGCGAATTCGGCGTTGAGGTGCCGCTGGTCAACATCGCCGCCATCGACTTCCTGCTCGCCCGCGGCTACCGCATCGACTACTTCCACGCTCACGCGATGATGGACCGGCCGTTCGGCCGGTTCGATCGCTACATTGCCACCAGTCCCCCGTTCTTCGTGTGAGTTGCCTTGTCAGGACCGGCAGTCCTCGAACGGACTGCCGGTCCTTCGCGTTCGCGCCCGGCCGCTACGGCTGCGGAGGCGGTCCGGCGTCCGGTGGAATCGGCACGCCGTCCGGCACCGCCGCCAGATCGTCGCAGTTGACGTAGATCACATCGTTCCAGCGAAACCCTTGCGCCTCGAACGTGGGGATATCCTTGATCCAGCGCTTTTCGCCCTCGTCCAGCAGATAGATGTGCGGGCTGGTACCGCATTTCAACAGCACGGGGTACGGCTCGTCGAACGCCACCTGCTGGATTCTGACCGGCAGGCCGGCCACCTGCGCCGGGTCGCCGCGGAACAGCCACGGCAGCGCCACGATGCCAAAGACCATCCAAACCACGTAGAGCACGGTGGCGACGGCAAAGGTGCGATGCATGGCCGGCAGCCAGCGCTCTCGTCCGGCCTGCAACTGCTTGACCAAAAGCAGCACCAGAATGCCGATGTTGATGATGTCCCAGCCGATGAACGTCAGCCGGTTGGGCGTCAGCCGGTCGATGGTGGTGCGATAGACGATCGCTGCCAGCGCGTAGATGCTGACCAAAATCGCCAGCAACGCCAGCGCGATGATGCCGCGCCGCAGCCACAGTCTGCCCGCGGGCGCTGACATCCGAGCCGCGCACCGGCGTCGCACCCATCATCAGGATCAGCACGGCGAACAGCATCGCGTTAAAGACGATCAGCACATCGCGATTCTCGAACGGCTCGCGGAAGTTGAAGGGGATGACGGCGAGGTAGATCAGCAGCACGCCGACAGTCAGCGGCAGCAAGAGCCGCAGCAGCAGCGCGATCAGCTTGCTCAGCCCTTCGTCGAACGACTGCTCAGCCGGCTGGGCGGCCGGATCGTAGACCAGCGCGACAGCGACCACGATGATCAGCCCCGCGCCGCCGGCCAGGAACAGCCGGGCGACCGCGTCCGGCAGGTTGATGCCCAGCGCGCCGAACAGCCCGAAGGTGATGGCCATGAAAATGCCGCCGGCCACGGCGAACAGGCCAGCCACCACCAGTGCCTCCAGCGACTTGAACAGAAACGCGAAGCGCTGGTCCGATCCAAACCCCTTGGCCAGCGCCACGATGCCGACCCCCGCCCACGCCAGCAGCGCCAGGTTCATCACCATCAGGGTGAGATACTGCTCCTGGAAGAAGCGCGGCCACATCATTCGAAACAGCAGCAGCACGTAGACAACCGCGGCCGCCAGGCCCAGCGCGACGGCAGCCAGCCGGCCCCAGCGCCGGCTGCCCGCCAGCGTCAGAAACAGGGTGATCACCGCGGCGCTGATGGGCGCAGCCAGCAGCGCCACCACCGGCAGGATGTCGTACTCGACGCCGGTCAGCGGATTGGCGACCCGCACTGTGAAGGTGTTGTTGTCGGACAACAGCCACAGCAGCAGCCCGTTGAGCACCGCCAGTGGAATCGCCCACTTCCACGCGATCACGCGCCGGGCCGCGGTCGCGGCCATCTGCGCCAGCCGGTAGTGCCAGGCCGCGTAGAGCAGGTTGGCCGAGTCGGCGCCGTAGGCCAACTCCACGGCTTCGGAAAAGGCATCAGCCTCGCCGGCCGCGAGGGCTTGTTGATAGGTCAGTTCCAGTTGTTCGGGATCGGCAGCCAGTTGACGGGTCAATTCGAGGTAGGACATGACGCAGCTTCCTTGTGTATCGAGCGGAACCACGGGTGAATGGGATGTGGTCGGGTAACGGCGCTCCCTAAGACTCGGACGGATGGCAGGCCTTGTTCGTTCCCCAACCCAGCAGACCAACGGAGATGGTTGAAACCGACCCTTCAGATTGGCCCTTTCAATTCAATCAACGATATGGTATACTGCAAACCATCAATCGATAATCTCAAGGGATGAGTGCGTTCAGATCGGCGATGGAACTATGACAACCGTAGCGTTGAGTCCTCAGATTGCCTCTCACCTCAAGACAATTGAAGGCCACACCAACGATGACAAGCTGTTGAGGTTGTTGGAGACCTACCTTGCCTCCCAGATCCGCGCCTGCGAGCAGGAAATATCGGACTACGAGGTGAAGTACCGCTCGACGTTCGCTGAATTTGCGCAAGACTGGGAACGGGACGAGATCCTCAACAAACACGATCACGCCGTTGAACGCGACTACATGGAGTGGGAGGGCCTGGTTGCTGAGAAACATAACTGGCTTGAGCAACTGCGTAGTTTGCCGAAACGAAAAGTCGTAGGGCAGGCCTGTGTCATGACCGCGACTGAATGGTTGAGCGCAATTGAGGCAGCGTATTGGTTGCACTTTGCCGACAATCCATTTCGCAGTGATGTGACGCGTGGCACGCGGTTAAGGCGAGAATTGAGATCGACGCAGACATGTTCGCGCGACGGCTGGGTCAAGTAGATTGAGATCGACCAGACATGTTCGTCGATCTTCTTTTCGTGAAGAGACCGGGCGAACCGACTACGCTTTGATTGTCAGTGGACAACGTCGCTACGGCCTTGATAGCCTGGGAGGCTGGCACGAGCATCCCGTGGATAACCCAAACTCTCACATCCCCATCGAGCCACCAACGCCGGAAGAAGCGTTGCGTCGTCTGCGTGAAGCCGTTGACCACTTCTCCCCTTGAAAGAACTGCCACCGCCAGAACCATCGGGGGGACTTTCTCGTTTCTCCTGATTTGCGGCTAGTTCGTTGAGGATCACGGGTTCCAAAGGAGATAGCGTGGAATGAAACGGACGCGATCCTACCGTTGCCCATCGTCTGTTGATCTTATCCATCATTCTGTTACTGGTGCGCAACCATACCCCTCTGGCGAGCGCACAGGCTCCCCAACCAACCTCCTCCCACACCATCGCCCGCTACCTGCCGGTGATTCACGCGCTGCGCGACTGCAGACCGGTCCTCGCCTGATCCGGGCGATATGATCGCCGTCCCTGCCGGCGTCTGTCCACTGATGGGTTGCGATGCGCAGGATGTTGTCGCGACCCAATGCGCCGGCCAGATCCCGGCTCAACTCGTAAAGCGCCGCGGTCTCGGACTCCCGCTGCCCACAACGGCGGTCTGGCAATGGTAACCTTCTGATGACCACCTCGCAGCACACAGTGTAGTCTGGATGTATTGCGGCTACGAAATGTTGCGCGGGTCCACCAAACCGAAGTGACCAATGCGCAATATGCCAGGTGCGTTTGCCAGCAGGAGCGTGCCCACAGCAACCAGTTAAATCATGACCAGATTGGCTGGAACGAGCGCCAGGGAGAGTGGCTGGCTCAGCAGTGTGGCGCCAGCTACCAATGCAGTGGCCGCTGCATACCGCTTCAACGGTTGCTGGCGCGCCAAGTTCGCGTTCTATTACGGCAATTTCCGACGGACTCTGATGACGAGACATCGATCGCGGCTTGATCTGGATCACCTGGTCAACCCGCGAGCCTTTGATCAGATCTCGCCAGCGCGGGTGAAGCGGCTTGCCGGCAATGATCTTGGTGACGTTGTGCGAACGGGCATAGTCGATGACCACGTTCACGACAGATTCGCCCGGCAACGAAATCACCTTTGCGCCCAAGGTCTCGGCAAGCTGCAGATTGTCCGCCAATTGATCACGCTCGGCCATCGATGACCTGGCTGATGCCAGCGTCTCCACGTTGAGGGCAAACCATTCGGCCTTCAGCTCGTCAGCCAGCCGTCGCGCCGCCCGGATCAGCTTTTCACTCAGCGGGCTGGAACTGACGCAGACCAGCAGGCGCTCACTGGCCGCCCACGGGCCGGGGATTGCCATGGTCTGCATGTAGGAGCGCATCTGGTCATCGACCCGCTCAGCCGTCCGGCGCAGCGATATCTCGCGTAGCGCTGTCAGGTTGCCAAGGCGGAAGAACCGCTCGGTTGCGAGCCTGGCCTGCTCCGGCACGTAGACCTTGCCGTCGTGCAGGCGTTGGACCAATTCGGCCGGCGGCAAGTCTACCAGGCGGATCTCGGTGGCCTGGTCGAACACGCTGTCGGGAACCGTCTCGCGCACACACCACCGACGTGATCTGCGCGACGATGTCATTCAGGCTTTCAAGGTGTTGAATATTGAGAGTGGTGTAGACGTCGATGCCCATCGCGAGCAGATCTTCGACATCCTGGTAACGCTTGACGTGCCGCGAACCGGGTGCGTTGGTGTGCGCCAGTTCGTCCACCAGCGCCAGCGTGGGCGCCTGCGCCAGAACCGCGTCCACATCCAGTTCGGTGAGGACCACGCCGCGGTATTCGATCTCGTGCCGCGGGATGACTTCCAGCCCTTCCAGCAAGGCGTCGGTTTCGGCGCGGCCGTGGGTTTCCACGTAGGCTGCAACCACATCCACGCCCTCAGCCTGCCGCTGTTGCGCTGCCAGAAGCATTGCATAGGTCTTGCCAACGCCGGCAGCGTAGCCCAGAAATATCAGCAGCTTGCCGCGTGTTGCCTGCTGCTCCTGATTTTGGATAGCAGCTAACAGATGGTCCGGGCTGGGACGGGTGCGTGACTTTGGCATGGCAGTTTCATTGTAGCGCATCCAGCGCCAAATTCAACTCCAACACGTTGACACGCGGCTCGCCGAGGAAGCCGAACTGCCGATCCTGGGTGTTCCGGGCCACCAGGGAGCGCACTTGTCCCTTCTGACAGGTTGCGGGCGCGAGCGACACGTCACCTGCCAGTCAGCTCGCCGCCGGGCTGATGTGCGGATCCAATCCACTGCCGGAAGCCGTCACCAGATCGACCGGGACCGGCGCCGTGTTGTCGATTCCAAGCGCCTGGTCAGCTGCGGCAAGTGCGTCAAGGCGAGCTTGCACCGCTTCGGTCAGGGCGTCATTGCTCGACCCCAGGTTCGAGCCTGACGAGGCTGCCGCATTGTATGGAAACGGCCCGGTGGCGGAAGGACGGCCCCAAAAATAGCGCGGGTCATCGAACGCCTGTCCGATGAGTTGCGAGCCGACGACCTGACCGTCGACGCTGATGAGGCTGCCGCTGGCCTGGTGCGGAAAAGCCACGCTGCCCATCGCTGTGACCGCCAGCGGGTAGACCAAACCGGTCACCAGGATCAACAGCGTCAGCATCACAAGGGCCGGGCGAATTTGTTCTCGCATATCAGATCGACCTTTCAGACAGCCCACGCGGCGCGGTTTCTTTCGCAGCGGGTGAGCTGGTCAGGACCACGGTTTCCGGTGCTGCTGACGCAGGATCCGGCGTATCTACCGCGTTCGTCCTGCTGTGCAGTGGACACCTGGTGGTGGCCCGGGGCGCTGCTCAAGGGCTGAGCAGGCTCGGCCTTTTGGCTCGCCGGCAGCGAACTTTTCCGGTACACGGTGATGCATCCGGGGGCGATGCGGACCGTTTTCCCAGTTTTTCGCCATTGCTCCTGGCTGATGGCCGCAGCGTTGGCTTGCAGCCAAAGATACATCAAGACAACCCATACAAGCACAATGGCGACCTCTGCGAACTCATGTCCAAGGCTCGAAAGATGCGCCCTCGCCTCGACCACCAGAAGTGCAATCACCACGATCAGAATCAGGTCCAGCACCCGCCACCTGGGTCGCACCGGGATACCGTTCATAAGCAACCTCCTTCCAGGCTTTCGCTTGCCAACTATGCAAGGTTCAGGGCAACCAAAATCATGTCGATGGCCTTGATGCCGATGAACGGCACGATCAGGCCGCCCAGGCCGTAGATCAGCAGGTTGTCGCGCAGCAGTTGAGCCGCGCCCACCGGGCGATACCGCACGCCGCGCAGCGCCAGCGGGATCAGCGCGAGGATGATCAGCGCGTTGAAGATCACCGCCGAGAGGATGGCGCTCGCCGGCGTCGCCAGGCGCATGACGTTGAGCGCGCTCAAGCGCCGGATAGGTCGCGGCGAAGGCCGCCGGGATGATGGCGAAGTACTTGGCCACGTCGTTGGCGATGCTGAACGTGGTCAGCGCGCCGCGGGTCATCAGCAGTTGCTTGCCGATCTCGACGATCTCGATCAGCTTGGTCGGGTTCGAGTCGAGATCGACCATGTTGCCGGCCTCCTTGGCCGCCTGGGTGCCGGTGTTCATGGCCACGGCCACGTCGGCCTGGGCCAGCGCCGGCGCGTCGTTGGTGCCGTCGCCGGTCATGGCGACCAGCCGCCCGTCGGCCTGGTACTCGCGGATCAGCTTGAGCTTGGCCTCGGGCGTGGCCTGCGGCCAGGAAGTCGTCGACGCCGGCCTCGGCGGCGATGGCGGCGGCGGTCAGCGGGTTGTCGCCGGTGATCATCACCGTCTTGATGCCCATCCGGCGCAGCTCGGCGAAGCGCTCCTTGATGCCGCCCTTGACGATGTCCTTCAGCTGGATCACGCCCAGCGACCTGCGCCGTCCTCGGCCACCACCAGCGGCGTGCCGCCGCTGCTGGGCGATCGTCGTCGACGCTGGCTGCGCACGTCCGGCGGGAAATGGCCGCCCGGCTCTGCGACGTAGGCCTGCGATCGCGTCGGCCGCGCCCTTGCGGATCTGGCGGCCGTCGAGGTCGACGCCGCTCATGCGCGTCTGCGCCGTGAAGGGCATGAAGTGTGGCGCCGAGCGTCGCTGCGACGTCGCGCCCGCGCAGGCCGAACTGCTCCTTGGCCAGCACGACGATGCTGCGGCCTTCGGGCGTCTCGTCGGCCAGCGAGGCGAGCTGGGCGGCGTCGGCCAGCATCCCGCGCGTCGACGCCGTCGGCCGGCAGGAACGCCGTCGGCCTGGCGGTTGCCCAGCGTGATCGTGCCGGTCTTGTCGAGCAGCAGCACGTCCACGTCGCCGGCCGCCTCGACGGCGCGGCCCGACATGGCGATCACGTTGCGCCTGGATCATGCGGTCCATGCCGGCGATGCCGATGGCCGAGAGCAGCCCGCCGATCGTGGTCGGGATCAGGCAGACCAGCAGGGCGACCAGCACCGTGACGGTGACCGGCGTGCCCTGGCCCGGCGCGCCTGCACGCTGTAGAGCGAGAAGGGCAGCAGCGTCACGCGTCGCCAGCAGGAAGATGATGCGTCAAGCGCGGCCAGCAGGATGTTCAGCGCGATCTCGTTGGGCGTCTTCTGGCGCTTGGCGCCTTCGACCATGGCGATCATGCGGTCGAGGAAGCGTCTCGCCCGGGATTGGCGGTGACGCGGATGACCAGCCAGTCGGACAGCACGCGCGTGCCGCCGGTGACGGCGCTGCGGTCGCCGCCGCTCTCGCGGATCACCGGCGCGCTCTCGCCGGTGATGGCGCTCTCGTCGACCGAGGCGACGCCTTCGATCACCTCGCCGTCGGCCGGGAATGATGTCGCCGGCCTCGACCAGCACGAGGTCGCCCTTGCGCAGCGCGGTGGCCGGCGACCACGCTCCACTGCGGACGCGCTCGTGGCGCGGCTGGCGCAGCTTCTTGGCCGGCGACGTCCTGCGCGTGCCTTGCGCAGCGCTGTCGGCCTGCGCCTTGCCGCGCCCTTCGGCCATCGCCTCGGCGAAGTTGGCGAACAGCACCGTGAACCAGAGCCAGAGCGGCGACTGGCCAGGATGAACCCGGCCGGCGCCTCGCCCTGGCCGAGCAGGGCCTGGACGCCACAGCAGCCGTGGTCAGCAGGCTGCCGACCTCGACGACGAACATCACCGGGTTGCGAACCTGGCGGCGCGGGTCGAGCTTGCGAAACGAGTCGACCACGGCGCCGCATGCATCGATCTGGCGGGTCGAACAGCCGGCTGAGTTTTCGTGTGCTTGCGGCATAGACGTGCGTCGAGTCAGTGCACGTTCACTGCGACAGCATCAGGTGCTCGACGATCGGCCCGAGCGCCAGCGCCGGCAGGAAGGTCAGCGCGCCGACGATCAGCACGACGCCGATCAGCAGCACGACGAACAGCGGCGTGTGCGTCGGCAGCGTGCCCGGCCGCTGGTCGGCACGTGCTTCTTGCCGGCCAGCGAGCCGGCGATCGCCAGCGTCGGGATCGATCAGCCAGAAGCGCGCGAATGAGCATCGCCAGGCCGCCAGTGCAGGTTGTAGAAGGGCGTGTTGGCGCCCAGCCCGGCGAAGGCGCTGCCGTTGTTGTTGCCCGCCGAGGAGAAGGCGTAGAGCATCTCGCTGAAGCCGTGCGGGCCCGGGTTGAAGACCGATGCCGTGCCCGGGCCGGTGACAACGGCGAGCGCCGTGCAGTCCAAGCACCGATCAGCGGCGGGATCAGGATCAGCGAGCGATGCCATCTTCATCTCGATAGGCCTCGATCTTCTTGCCCAGATACTCCGGCGTGCGGCCGACCATCAGCCCGGCGACGAAGACGGCGACGATCGCGAAGACCAGCATGCCGTACAGACCGGAGCCGACGCCGCCGAAGATCACCTCGCCGAGCTGCATCAGCCACATCGGCACCAGGCCGCCGAGCGGCGTGTACGAGTCGTGCATCGAGTTGACCGAGCCGTTGGAGGCGGCCGTCGTCGCCGTGGCCCAGAGCGCCGAGTTGGCGATGCCGAAGCGCAGTCTCCTTGCCCTCCATGTTGCCGCCGGCTGCAGATCGCTTGCCGTCTGATCGACGCCCAGCGCTGTCGAAGCGCGGGTTGCCCGGCTGCTCGGCCGCGGCACAGGCCGCTAGCCGAAGACGACGAAGATGATCGATCATCGCCGCGAGCACCGCCCAGCCCTGGCGCGTGTCGCCGACCATCTTGCCGAAGGTGTAGCAGAGCGCAGCCGGGATCAGCAGGATCGCCAGCATCTCCAGGAAGTTGGACAGCGGCGTCGGGTTCTCGAACGGGTGCGCCGAGTTGGCGTTGAAGAAGCCGCCGCCGTTGGTGCCGAGCTGCTTGATCGCGATCTGCGAGGCCGCCGGGCCGACGGCCAGAATCTGTTCGGTGACCTGGGCTTGCCGGTTGACGTCCACGGTCGGCTGGACCAGGTCGGCACGTCGTGGTATGGGCCGAAAGCTCTGGACCACGCCCTGCGAGACCAGGACCAGCGCCAGCACGAGCGACAGCGGCAGCAGGATGTAGAGCGCGCTGCGGGTCAGGTCGACCCAGAAGTTGCCGACCGTGCTGGCCGAATGGCGAGCCGAAGCCGCGGATCAGGGCGACCAGCACCGCCATGCCGGTGGCGGCCGAGACGAAGTTCTGCACCGTCAGCGCCAGCATCTGGGTCAGATAGCTCATCGTCGTCTCGCCGCCGTAGCCCTGCCAGTTGGTGTTGGTGGCGAAGCTGACCGCCGTGTTCAGCGACGAGTCCGGCGATACGGCGCCTTGTCCCTGGGGATTGAGCGGCAGAAAGCCCTGAAGGCGCTGGAGGGCGTACAGAAACAGGAGACCGAAGACACTGAACACCAGCACGGCCAGCGCGTAGGTTTTCCAGCCCATCTCCTGCTCGGGGTTGACGCCGAGCAGCCGGTAGGTCAGCCGCTCGACCGGCCCCAGCACCCGTCCAGGCAAGGTGCGTTCGCCCTGGTACACCCGCGCCATGTAGCCGCCCAGCGGCTTGACCAATAGCACCAGGACTATCAAATAGATCGCGATTTGAAGAATACCGTTAACGGTCATAGGAATTGTTGCCTGGTCTGGCGGCTTAGCCGAACCACTCCGGCTTCAACAGCGCCATGAAGAGATAGGCGAGCAGAGCCAACGCTACCAAACCGGTGATGAGGTAAAGAGGTGTCATGCATCCTCCATCAATCGTTGGCAGACGACTATCAAGCCATACGTGGCGGCGAAAAAGATCAGCGCCAGAGCAAGATACAGCAAATCAAGCATAGCGTTACCTCCAGTGCGTTATTAGTCTGGAACACCCCTAGTCTATTCGATTTGGTATAAGTTGGGGGACAAGAAAGTACACCCTGGTATCAAGACAATGTCAAGATGGATCCAGAGCAATCCAAGCTCAATTGACAGGAGCTCGGTCAGGGTCCAGTTGTGCTAAACTAGCGGAAATCCAGCGTATCGACGCCTACGGCGCACCGAACCTGCTCGACCAACGTTTGCGTTAGTCCTGTCTATGGTGTATCATCGGCTTGTCTGTTCAACAACTCGCTCGTTTTTTTGGACATAACAAGAGGAAGCGGTGCTATGACGGTTGCATTTCAGACCAGCGACACGGATCGTGGTCAGGTGCGCGTGGACATTCGTATCCAGGCCAACTTGAATGTGTCGGCGTTTGTGGCAAGACAGAAGGTTACCGGCTACGTGGTGGACAACATCAGCGACCACATGGCCGGCGACGAACCGACGCTGGTGGTCGAAGGTGACCGGTTTCTGTGGCGCGTACCAATTCAACTGGCAGTGTTGCCGCAGGGGCGCTTGGGGCAGGTTGGAACTGTTGACGTAGACGCACAAAGCGGGCAGTTGCAGATCACCAACGCCCTGATCGAGGATATCCGACGCAATGCCTGGGCACTTGTTGGACGTTCCGCTGCATAGGATGCAGCAAGGTGCTGACTGTCTGGCAGCATGTGCTGCAATGGTTCTTGACTACATTGGCCATCCAATGGCGTACCCTGAGTTGTTGCATTTGCTGGATGTGGGTGAGTATGGGGCGCCTGCTAGTCGCATTACCCGACTGGCAAGCCGTAGCACCGAAGTGGAGTACGGCGAGGGGACGCTGGAGAGGCTGGAAGCTTACATCAACGACGACCGCCCTGTGATTGTGCTGGTGCGTACCGGTGAGTTGACCTATTGGCACGACGTGGACACTTTTCATTCGGTGGTGGTAGTGGGGTACGACCAAACTCATGTCTTTGTCAATCGATCCCTATTTCGATGCGGCTCCGAAGGCGGTGACGCGGGGAGATTTTCTGCTTGCCTGGCTAGATATGGGCTATCGTTTCGCGGCAATCTGCGCCGTGTAAATCACAACCGGAGCACTTTCACATTTTCGCAACCACAGATTGGCCCCACCTTATCGGCGGGGCTTGTTTATTCTCCGCAGGTGACAGTCATTTCGCGAAACTCCTCTGGCGAAGCAAAGGGTGCCGAAAATGACTGGCACCTCGTGTCTGCGCTTTGCCGAAATCTTCCCGCGGGTGGTATGATCGGCTTCACGTGCGGCTCACCCGCGCGCTGAACTTGATATCATCCCGAGGAGACCCATGAAGATCTTCGTCCCCGGCCGCATCTGCCTGTTCGGTGAGCACTCCGACTGGGCGGGCGGCTACCGGCGCATCAACGCCGACATCGAAAAGGGCTACACCCTGATCTCCGGCACCGACCAGGGCATCTACGCCGAGGTCGAGCCGCATCCCACCGCGCTGGTCCTGTCCGCGACACGACCCGACGGCCAGCGGGTCGGCCCCACTGAGATCCCCATGGAGCCGCAGGCGCTGCTGGAGGCCGCCCAGGCCGGCGGCTTCTGGAGCTACGTCGCCGGCGTCGCCTACCAGGTGCTGACCAACTACCACGTGCGCGGGCTGGTGATCGACAACTACAAGACCGACCTGCCCATGAAGAAGGGGCTGTCCTCCAGCGCGGCCATCTGCGTGCTGGCGGCGCGCGCCTTCAACCGCGTCTACGACCTGAAGCTGACGGTGCGCGGCGAGATGGAACTGGCCTACATGGGCGAGATCACCACGCCGTCGCGCTGCGGGCGCATGGACCAGGGCTGCGCCTTCGGCAACCGCCCCGTGCTGATGACCTTCGACGGCGACCGGCTGGACACGCAGGAGTTGCAGGTCAAAGGTGAGCTGCACTTCGTCATCGTCGATCTGGCGGCGCAGAAGGACACGATGGAGATCCTGAACCGGCTGAACCGCTGCTATCCCTTCGCCGAGAACCAGGTCGAGGCGGGCGTGCAGGAGCTGCTGGGTCCCATCAACAAGCGCATCGTGCATCAGGCCATGGATGCGCTGGTCAAGTCGGACGCGCAGCGGCTGGGCAGCCTGATGACCGAGGCGCAGGCGTTCTTCGACCGCTACGCCACGCCGGCCTGTCCGGAGGAACTGACCGCGCCGGTGCTGCACCGCGTGCTGTCCTACGAGCCGCTGCAGCCGCACATCTGGGGCGGCAAGGGCGTCGGCTCGCAGGGCGACGGCACGGCCCAGTTCATGGCGCGCAGCGCAGACGACCAGCAGGCGGTCATCGAGATCATCGACCGCGACCTGGGGATGGAGGCGCTGCCCCTGACCATGCGGCCGGGCCAGAAGTGCGCAAGGCGGTGATCCCGGCGGCCGGCTTTGGCACGCGCCTCTTCCCGGCCACCAAGGCGGCCAAGAAGGAGCTGTTCCCCATCATCGACCGCGACGGCATCGCCAAGCCGGCCATCCTGCTGATCGTCGAGGAGGCGCTGGAGGCCGGCATCGAGCAGGTGATCATCATCGTCCAGGAGGATGACCTGGACGCGTTCCGCGATTTCTTCACCCAGCAGGTCAGCATCGAGAACTACAACAAGCTGCCGCGCCAGTTTCAGGAGTACGCCCGCCGCATTCTGGAGATCGGCCGGCGCGTCACCTTCGTGACCCAGACGACGCAGCAGGGCTTTGGCCACGCG
Source organism: uncultured Chloroflexia bacterium (assembly GCA_963707275.1). Classification (GTDB taxonomy): domain Bacteria; phylum Chloroflexota; class Anaerolineae; order JAAEKA01; family JAAEKA01; genus JACKBK01. The sequence goes on along the minus strand of CAVPPH010000004.1, from coordinate 75,313 downwards.
GTCTGGTGCGTCAAGGACGCCGTGGGCGACGAGCCGTTCCTGCTGATGCTGGGCGACCACATCTACCGCGCGCCGGGCGACACCTCGTGCGCTCGCCAGCTCATCGACGAGTACCAGCAGCACGGCACCAGCATTCTGGGGCTGCGGCGCACGCCCGAAGCGGATATCGCCAACTTCGGCACAGTGGTCGGCGTCTGGCTGGAAGACGACCGCCTGCTGAGTGTCACCGAGTTCGCCGAGAAGCCGACCGTGGACTACGCCCGCCACAGCCTGCGCGTGACGGGTCTGCCCGACGACGAGTACCTGACCGTCTTCGGCCAGTACATCATCAAGCCGCAGATCTTCGACTATCTTGATGAGCACATCGAACACAATGTGCGCGAGCGGGGCGAGTTCCAGTTGACATCCGCGCTGGACCGGCTGCGCCAGGAGGACGGCTTCCTCGGGTTGATCATGGAGGGCCGCCGCTACGACATCGGCCTGCCGCAGTATTATCTGGAGACGTTAGCGACGTTTTCGCGGGAGTAGTGAGACGGGGCGCAACAAGAAACCCGACTTCTCGCAAGAAGTCGGGTTTCTGATTCTTTACTGCGGGACCGCTTACCCGCCCATTTCCTTCAGGCGGGCTTCCCACTTCTCGTAGAGTTTGTTGTAGGTCGCTTCGCTGAGTTCGCCATTGGCCAGGCGCGTGTCGAGGTTGTCGAGCAGCGCCTGCACATCGGCAGGTGTGGTCGGGTTAGCAGGCGGGGCCGCGGCTGCCGGTGCGGCTGTCTGCTTCGGCTGCATGGACTGCGCCATGGCCTGCGCCATCGCTGTGCCCATGCCCAGGCCTGCGCCCAGGCCGACGCCGGTCTCGGCCATGCTGCCCCCGGCGCCACCGCCGCCCTGGGCCGCGCCCGCGCCGATGTCGCCGATTGCCATGCCGGTCTGGTACTCGATGAAGGACTGCGCACCGACCGCGCCCATCGCACCGCGCTTGTCGATGGCCTGCTGGGTCTCCTCGGTGGGGCTGATGGACTCGATGACGAACTGCTTGATCACGACGCCCAACAGCTTGAAGTCGTCCATCACCTTGACCCGCACGGCCGCGCCGATCTCGTCGAACATCGCGGGCAGGTCGAACAGACCCTTCTTGCTCTCGCCCAGCACATCCGTCAGCTTCGAGATGATGATCCCGCGCAGGAAGTTCTGGATCTGGCTGGTCTGGTATAGACCCTGGGTGCCGACGATCTTGGCCACGAACATCTGCGGATCCTCGATGGCCATGGAGTAGCTGCCGAAAGCGCGCAGCCGCGCCAGTCCGAGATCGGGGTCGCGCAGCGCGATCGGCTCCGGCGTACCCCACTTGTTGTCGAGAAAGTCGATGCGGTTGACGAAGTAGACCTCGGCGGTGAAGATGTCCTTGCCGCTGGTCAACAGGCCCAACAGGCCCGACAGAATCGGCACGTTGGCGGTGGTGATGGTGTGGCGGCCCGGCCCGAACGTGTCCAGCGCCTTGCCGTCGCGGAAGAAGACGGAGGTCTGGCTCTCCCGCACGATCACCTGGGAACCCAGGCGGAAGTCGCCGGCCCCGTATTCGGGCACACGTACGACCATTTCCTTCGGCCCCTGGTTGGGAGCCTCGATCACGTCGATAACTCTAGGCATCGTTCAGTATCTCCTTCCGATGATTTAGCTGGTTACGATTTCGGCGCTGCCGGCAGCGCTGGCCGAGCTCGCTCCGATTATGACCTCGCCGCGGTGGCCGAAGTCAGTGTTCATGGTGTCCAGTGCGGTGGTCAGGGCGCGGATGCTCTCGGCCCAGTCGGCCTCAGGCCGACCCGCCAGCGTGGTCAGGTTGTCGATGATCGCGCTGATGCGGCTGACGTCGCCGAACAGCGCCTCGTCGAAGCGGGCCAGCGCGTCCAGTTCCGCTTCCTTGACCCGCAGGTCATCGAACAGCGGCGCATAGCCGTAGCTGGCCGTGCGGACGCGATCGGTCAGCAACATCAGCTTGCGGTCGGCCCGCTCCAGGTTGTCCAGCAGCCCAAGCTGGCCGTCGGCCACCAGGTCGGCCTGCACCGCGCTCAGCCGCGCCGCGCTGGTCCATCAACTGGCGAGCTACCATATCGCGCACGGTCTTGTCGGTCTCGCGCCGCAGCTCCTTTTCCTTGTAGCCGTGGTAGCCCGGCACGCCGTGCATTACCTTTTCAAAGGCGTTCATGCCTTCGGTGGCCTGGTTCATCAAGTCGTCGGTCATGTAAGTTGCTCCTTCTTCATGGTGGTGATCTGGCAAATGTTCAACCGTCATTCCCGCGCAGGCGTGGAATCCGACTCATCACAAACGCTAAACTTTCCCGCCTCCGCGGAAGTGACGCAACGGTCGACGGCTGCGTTGTCACGTAGTTCTTACGTTGCCAAAAACAACTCGCTGCCGCAATAGGGGCAAAGGATCACGCCCTTTCCTGCGAACGCCTGCTCGCCGCCGCAGTTGGGACACTTCTTGCCGTCGCGCATCTGGCTCGCCTGGCGCGAGTACAGGATGCCGTCGTTCCAGTTGACGTAGCCGCTGAACAGGCCCTTGCCCACCAGATCGTAGATCCAGGCCTTGACCTGATCGCTGGTGGATCGCAGCTCCAACACCAGATCGGCGATGGTGACCTGGCCGCGGGTCAGCACGATGTTCAGCAACTGGCGTTCCTTGTCAACCTCGGCCAGTTCGTTGGCCTCGCTGCTGGCCGCGCACGAACAGGTAAACGCCCACGCCGATGGTCGGCACGGCGACCAGAAAGAACACGATCGCCACCCCCAGGGCTGCGCCGCCGGCCGTCAGACGCGTCACCGCTGGACATCTCGGCCGCGGCCCAGATGCCTGCAACGCTGCACGCCGCAATGCCGAAGACGATCAAAATAATGCCGATGATACGGCCACTTCCACGCATCCGCACCTCCTTGATTCAATCTGACCTGGTTGGTTCACAACGGTTGTGTGCCAGGAAATGGGCGGGGAGACCCCGCCCCTACAAGCGCATGGCGGTTACGCCATCGGACACGATGACGCAGGAACCGGGGTGAACCCGTCCCTGCCAGCGCCTGGCGGCTACCCTATCCGAAGGAACTGCCGCCGCCGCCACCACCGCCGAAACCACCGCCGCCGCTCCAGCCGCCGCCGCCGAAACCACCGCCGCCGCTCCAACTGCTGCCGCCCCAGCTACCGCTGCCGCCTGCGGCGCCGGCCGGCTGGTCAGCGTGTTGGCAGACGACGACAAGCATCGCGCCCAGTCCGGCGCTCATGCCGGCCAGCGATGTGCCCATGCCGCGTGACATGTCGCTCATGCTGGGCGGCGCCATCGAGCCGCCTTCAGCAGGGCGAGCATGCCGCCGCCGACCGGCCCGTAGCCCGCGCCCGTCCACCAGATGTAACGGCGCGGCCGTGGCCCCAGGTAGGGGCCCGGATAGTACCAGGGCGGCGGCGCAGTATCGACCTTGGCGAACTTCGCTGATCCAGCTCTTCTCCAGCCCGAAGGCGATGGCATAGGGCAGATAGCGGTCGAAGATCTCCTGCGCCTCCTCGACCTTGGTGTACTGCTCGATATTCTCCATGTAGCGCTTGAAGGCCAGCCACTTGGCGGCTTCCTCGGCGCCCTTGGGCGTCTTGCGCGGCATGTAGCGCGCCAGGATCAGCAGACCGATGGCCGGTACGGCCAGTCCCACGGGAACGCAGATCGCAAAGGGCGTGAACGCTCCCAGAAGTCGATCAGTGCGACACAGCCCAACAACCGCGACCACAACCAGCGTCAGCACGCCGATTATAGCCCACATGGTCCGTGTCCGCTCCGGGCTGGCCGGGGAAGTAGCCTTCCTCAACCGTCGCCTCGTAGAGCTGTCTTCTTCGCCTTCTCCAGATGGCTGTAGAACTTCGTCTGCAATTCAGACTGCTTCTTCTCCGTCTCGTCGCCGAAGATGTTGTCGACCAGATACTTTTCGTAGGGCCGCATCGGCAGCGCGGCGTTCTCCAGGTGGTAGGTGAACTCGTGGTTCTCGCCGATGCCGAAGAGACCAGGCGTCGTCTCGTCTTGGATGGCGATCACGCCGCGCCGCGCCAGATCGACCAGACTGGCGATGACATCCTTGGTATCGGCCCGTTCATCGACCAGCGTGCCGGCCATGCCGGCCGGCAGGTCGCTGGGCGGCTCGGGAATCCAGTCAGCCGGCAGCTTGACCGGCGCATCACGGCCCGCGCTGTACCACAGCAGGAACAGCGCCAGCAGCCCGCCGACAATCACGAAGACAGTCAGGCCCAGCGCGCCGAAATTGGCCAGCGGCCCGACGCGCTCCTGTTGATCGATGGTCTGCTGCCAGGCGGCCGGCTGCGCCGGCCACGATGCCATGTGGCCACTGGACGCGCACCGCAAAATCCTGCCCGCCGGCGCGGATCGGCTCGCTGGCGATGAAACGCACGCCGCCGTCGATGACCTCCGGCTGGCCGGCCGGCCCGGTCGCGTCGTAGTTATCCAGCGTCGCGCCCGGCGGCAGATGAACGGTAACTGAGCTTGCCTGGATCGGGAAGTTATCGTTGGCCGGGACAGCTTTCCAGACCAACTGGTCGCCACCGTCGTAGTAAAGCAGCCCGCCGTCCACCGTGTACTCCAGCACGATCTCCCGGCCGGCGTTGCTGGTCGGGTCGAAGTTGTAGCGAATATTGAAGCCTTCGCTGTCGCTGTAGGTCTGGAAGGTGCTGGGATCGCCGCTGGACGACTCGCGGTAGACCTGACCGCCCACCTCGCTGACGCGCACATCGCGGATGCCAGTCAGCGAGTCGGTGGGAATAGTGCGCAGGCCGAAACGAAACGGCCCGCCGACGAACTCCAGTTGCTGCGCCTCTGCGACTCTGAACGATCCGTCGGGCTGGATCGTGATATCAACATCGTAGTTTTCCCAATAGACCGAACGCTCCTGTGCGAAAACCGTGGCCGATGAAAACGCCACGATAAGGACCAGAAGCATCAGGAATGTGAATACGCTTGCCTTGCGCATGGTTTTATGATCTCCGGCGTGCCTGCCAGTGCAGGCGACCCAACCCAACTCGTGCAGACGTGCATCTGCCTGGAAAATAGCCGTTCATCCGCTCGGGTCGGTCTTTGCTTGCACCTGGAGGGGCTGACCGAGCCGCACTGTTTTCAGACTTCGCACAACTATACGGTTGAGGAGACTGGATGTTTCGTTGCTGGTTGCAGCCTATTGTACCACAAACTGACCGGTTTTGGTGAAGTGCCGCAACTTTTCGCAAACTCCTGTGGCGAAACGCAAGGAGCCGAAAGTCCCCGGTACTTGATGGTTTGGTCAATCCCTGTAGCTATGGCATAATCGATGCCTGTTACCGACAGGAGATACTGGAAATCCCATGCGAATCAGCATTGAATACTGCGCCGTCTGAAACTACACTCCTCGCGCCGTCAGGATGACGGAGGAACTTCTCAAGGACTTCGAGCCTTACGTCACTGAGATGGCGCTGCTGCCCAGCGACGGTGGCCGGTTCGAAGTAACTGTCAACGATCAACTTGTCTACTCCAAGAAGGCCACAGGCCGCCACGCCGAGTACGCTGAAGTGGCTGACGCTGTGCGCAGAAACCTGTGACCATGTCCACATCGCCCCACCACCGCGCTACGTTGCGCTGCAGCGTCGGCATCACCGCCTATAACGAGCAGGATAACATCGGCCCGCTGCTGGAAGCCATGATCGATCAGCATCTCCACGATGTGGAGATCAGCGAGATCATCGTTGTCGCCAGCGGCTGCACGGACGACACCGTGCCCATTATCCGCTCGTACGCGGCGCGCGATCCGCGTGTCAAGCTGATCGAACAGCCGCAGCGGCGCGGCAAGACTTCAGCCATCAACCTGTTTCTGGCGTCAGCCAGCGAGGATATTTTGGTGCTGGAAAGCGGCGACACCTTGCCGCACGAAAACGCTGTTGAAAACCTGGTGCGTGTCTTCCAGGATCCTACCGTCGGCATGACCGGCGCGCACAAGATACCGGTCAACACGCCCGACCACCTGGTAGGGCTGTTCACCCACCTGCGGCTGCGCATGGAACACGAGCTCTGTCTCGACATCCCGCGGCTGGGCGAGATGATCGCCTTCCGCCGTGTGCTGGACCAGTTGCCGCCCGACGTGGCCATGGACGAGGCGTTTGTCGAGGCGATCGTCATCGAGCACGATCTGCGCGTGATCTACGCGCCTGACGCCGTGGTCTACAACACCGGCCCCGACACCGTGGGCGACTTCGTGCGCCAACGCCGCCGCAACCACGCCGGCCACCTCTATCTGCAACACAAGTACGGCCATCAGGTTTCCAGCCTGCAGAACAACCGGGTCGCCAGGATCGCGCTCCGCGAGGCCTGGGGCGCCGTGCGGCTGGTCTACACCCTCTTCCTGCTCGCGGTGCTGGAAGGCTGGAGCCGCGTGCTGGGCTGGTACGATTTCGCCATCAAACGCGACCGCCACGTCGTCTGGGATATGGCCATGACGCAGAAGCAGAATGTCCAGGATCTGCGCACTCACGAAGGGGGCGACCAACCGGCCCGTCCCGTGGCGGTGAGCGGCCTGCCCAACGGCCGCCAGCAGACCAACAGCTAGCTGAACGCGATGCACCTCCCTTGAAAAGCAAACTGTTCACCATCGCGAAAATCGCGGTCAGCATCGTGCTGATCGCGTATGTTTTTTCTAAGGTTCCCGTGAAGGAGGTGGCCGCCAGTCTGGCCACGGCCAACCCATGGTGGATCGTGCTGGCGCTGGGCTTGTTTATCGTCGCGCTTGCCATCAACAGCATGAAGTGGCTGGTACTCCTGCGAGCGCAGCAGGTCAATGTGCCGTTTCGCATTGTGTTACAGTTGACATTTGTGGGCCTCTTTTTCAACAACCTCCTGCCCGCCAACATCGGCGGCGACGTGATGCGCGGCTACGGCATGGCGCGCTACACCGACCGGACGGCTCAGGCCGCGGTGTCGGTGGTGTTGGACCGCTTCATCGGCTTGATCGTTTACGTGGCGACCGCGGCGATCATGTCCATCGTCCTGGTAGTTTTCCTTGGACAGAGCAATCTGCGCTGGCTGGAAGGGCTGGCGTTTCTGTCGTTGGCAGCTCTGGGCGGCACATTAGCGTTCATGCTTAGCCGGCGCCTGCGAGGATTGGTCGGGCTGGTGTTCAAGTGGCGACCGTTGCAGCCGCTGGCGCCGATGTTCGAGGGCGTCTCGTCAGCTTTCGAGGCTTACCGTTTCCAATACATGGCGCTGGTCTATGCGTTCCTGTTGGCGTTGGTGGGGCTGATGGTGACCAATCTGGTCAACTGGCTGCTTTTCCACGCGACAGGCGGGGACGTGCCGTTCAGCTACGTACTGCTGTTTAACCCGCTGATCGCGCTCGTGCTCCTGCTACCCATCAGCTTCGGCGGGCACGGCTTGATTCAGGGCGCGTATCCCTTTTTCTACGGTCTGGCTGATGTGCCGCAGACCCAGGCTGTCGCGGTCAGCGTCCTGATGTCGTTCATCATCATCATCGCCAGTCTGCCGGGTGGCGTGCTCTGGCTGCGGGTGCGCAGAAAGGGCGACGAAGAGAATCCACCTGTGCCTGTTGAACAGCCAACCTCATGATCACCATCGACCAGGCGCGCGCCCTGTACAGCGGGGCGGACGCGGCCCACAGCTTCGACCACATCCTGCGCGTGCTGGCGCTGGCGGAACACATCGCCGCAGCCGAGGGCGCTGATATCGAGATCGTCCGCACCGCAACGCTGCTGCACGACATTGCGCGGCTGGAGCCGGACCATCAACTGCTGGGCGCGCAGCGTGCACGCGTGAAATACTGGCCGGACAGCCGGCCGAGCGGGTCGATGCGGTCTGTCACGCGATCGAGGCGCACCGCTTCCGCAAGGGGCCGCAGCCGGCCACCATCGAAGCCTGCTGCCTGTTCGACGCCGACAAGCTGGATGCCATCGGCGCGGTCGGCGTCGCCCGCTCGATTGCCTACGGCGCGATCCACGGCCAGCGTATCTGGAGCCAGCCGCTGGAGTCCATCGACGCCAGTCTGCCGCCGCCGGATGACGACACCTATACCCCCAGCCACGAGTTCGTCTACAAGCTGGCGCGCCTGGCCGACATGCTGAAAACCGCCACCGCGCGCCGCATCGCCGCCGACCGCCACCGAGTCATGGTTGAGTTTTTCCACCGATTGGATCTGGAAGTTGCAGGGGACGCGTAACGAGCCGGCTTTCGCCGGCTCGTCTGATTCTAGGCTCGATCAAAACAGACTCACACGGTCACTGCGAGAAGGCTGCCGATTGGGAACCATCCCAGAGTGACGAAGCAGGCTCGCTGGTGCCGCGAGAGATTGCTTCGTCAGCGGCTTCCTCACAATGACTCGACCAACTTACGGCGTGCCGCCGCTCGACCAGACCGGAAAGCGGTCGAGGTGCTTCTCGGCCGTCAGCCGGTAGATGACCGACGCGTCGGCCGGCATGATGTAGACGTCCCAGTTCTCGTTCTGAGCAGAGTTCGCGGTCAGAACTATAGACAATCAGCTTGCCGCCGTCGGCCCATGAGGCGCTCTGGCTGTTGAAGCCAGGGAACGAAAGCAGATGAATCGCCTGCTCCTGCGGCCCGGTGACGTCTGTGGCTGGTGCATCCATCAGGTACAGCGCCATATTAGCGCCGTCGCGGTTGCTTTCGAAGAGGATCTGGCTGCCGTCGGGCGACCAGCGCGGCTGGTTGTCGTCGCCCGTGTTGTCGGTCAATCGAACGGGATTGCTGCCGTCGGCGTTCATCACGTAGATCTCGCGGTTGCCGTCGCGCTCGGACATGAATACGATGCGCTGGCCGTCGGGCGACCAGTCGGGGCGGAAGCTGTTGTCCAGCGAGCCGGTCAGGTCGGTCAGCTCGCTACCATCCTTGCGCACCTTGTAGATGTTGAACCAGGGGACGCCATCGACCTCCATGTTGCTGTGGAAGAGTATCCACTCGCCGTCGGGCGACCAGCGCGCGCCCAGATAATCGGCCGGCGTGAACGGCATCAGCGGGCGCTGATTGCTGCCGTCCGCGTCCATCAGGTAGAGTTGCGCGTTGGTGGGGTCGTCGCGGTCGCTCGAGAAGACGATGGCGCTGCCGTCGGGCGACCAGTCCGGCTCGAAGTCGCGTCCGGGCAACTCCGTCAACCGCTGCATATCGCTGCCGTCGGCGTTCATGCTATAGATCTCCAGATCGCCAGCGCGGTCCGAGTGAAACGCGATGCGGCCGGGAAACTCAGGAACGGGCGGCAGATCGGCCGGCTGGCTCGGTGCGTCGATCGGGCTCGGCAGCGCAGTAGCCGTAGCGACCGGCGTCGTTTCGATTTGCGCAACGACCGGCGACGGTGTGGTGATGGGAGATGGCTGGGTGGTGGCAGTCGTGGTCGCCTGGTTACAGCCGGCCAGCGCCACAGACCAGAGAAGCAGCCCCGAGAGGCCGAGAGCGATCCGTCGCCCGCGTCGCCGGCCAAAGATAGCGCCGCCGGCTGCCGCCAATCCCAGGACAAACAGCTGCGCGGCGATAAGATACAGTGTAATCGGTTCCACAGGTTCACCTCATGCAAAAGCGGCAAGGCGCCGCTCGATGAGGTCGATTATACTGCCCGCGGTTGCTTCTGTCAACGAATTACGTTAACGATCAGTTTGCGACCGCCGCCAGCGACTGGATATGCATGTCGTGCAGGCGGCTTCTGATGACTCGCGCGGCGCGCTGCATCATCAGATAGCCAAACTCGCAGTCATCGCTCCATGCGTTCAGCAACGGGGCGCAGTCAAAGGCCAGCACGCGGCACGGGGTTAACGCTTTGGCTTTGGCAGTTGTCGTGGGTGGTGGCACCAGGCCAGACCAACCGAACACGTCTCCTGGACCGACCGTGCTGACGACCACATCCTTGTTGTGGAACGTACCCAGCAGTTGGCCAGACACCGGCTGCCTTTCGTTGTTGTCGGGCAGCTCGATCACGACCGCGACCGCGCCCTCCAGCAGAAAGAAGAACTGCTCCAGCGTTTCGCCCTCGCGAAAGAAAACGTGGTCTGCATCCGTAAGTTGTTCGCTGGCCGCATCAGCCAGCGCAGCAATGTGCTCGTGCTTCAGCCCGGCAAAGAAGGGGTAGCGGCGGATCAATTCAGGCGAAACCATGGACACCCTCCGTTCGGTTCGCGGTGGCCTGTATCTCGTGCAGGACTGCTTCGGTGGTCGGCGCAATCGCCCGTGACACGGCATCCGTCGGCCAGTCGCCGAACTCCATCACGTTCTCGGCAACGATAGCGAACACCACCACCTCATCCGGCAGAGCCAGTCCCATGCGCCGTCCGGCAGCCAACGCAGTGACCAGAGTCGTGTCGTGGGCCGAGGCGAGATGCTGCGGCGGGCTGGCGGCGGCCAGATCGTCCAGGTCGAGTCGATTGACGCTGCCCGGCGGCAGCTCACCGGCCAGCAAGGCATCGATCAGGATGACTCGGTCGAAGCCCACCATCAACTCCATCAGCCGCAGGCCGCCGACGCTGGCTTCGGTGACCTGGACAGAAGTGGCACCCGGTGTGTCGCGCAGGCTCTCCTCGACGGCGCGCGCCACCCAAACGCCCACGCCGTCGTCGGTCAGAATCGGGTTGCCGAGGCCGATGACGAGTGTCGTTGCGTCGGTGCAGGTGACAGTCACTTTTGACAGTTTCCGTTCGACGTTGCAGCCGCCTTCGAAGTGACTGTGACCTCTCTGGCCGCTGCCGAAACGCTCAAAGATTGCACAGCTCGCGGGAACCGGGGGAAGGGCTGCTGCTCTGTATCGGGTTCTTTTGTTGCCTGGCGAGCAGCGCTGCTTTCCCCGCGGTTCCGTTGAGTTTTCAGGCGACGTATTGGCTCAACCGCTGCGTGACATCGCCGTCCGCGTCACGGATCGTCACCTCCAGCGGCATCTGGCCCGGCAGCGCGTGGGTGGCGCAGGACATGCACGGGTCGTAGGAGCGGAACGCCATCTCGACCCGGTTCAGCAGGCCGTCGCTGATCACCGTGCCGTTGTGGATCAGCGACTGGGCGGCCTTCTTGACCGACATGGCAATCGGCGCGTAGTTGTTGGTCGTGCCGACGATCAGGTTGACGGTGGTCAGGATGCCGTTCTCGTCGGTCCGGTAGTGGTGGGTCAGCGTGCCGCGCGGCGCCTCCACGCTGCCGATGCCCTCGTCGGGCGTCGTTGTGATGATCGGCCGCACGTTGGGGTCGGTGATCTCCGGATCCTGCACCAGCTCCAGCATCCGCTCGGCCGCGTAGAGCAGCTCCACCAGCCGCGCCCAGTGGGTGGCCAGTCGCTGAGTGCACCGGCTGCGTAGCGGCCGTTTGACGTTCTTGCTGCCCAGCGTCTCGTAGAATCGCTCGAAGGCCTCCTGCGCCTGTGGGCGTCGCCATGCCGTCGGCCGCGTTCAGGCGGGAGAGCGGCGTCGCGCAGTACACGCCGCTCTCCGCGCCGTCAACAAACCCCTTCCAGCCCACACCCTTCAGATAAGGAAACTTGAGATAGGTCCACGGCTCGACGCGTTCGGCGATGTGCTGGGCGTAATCGCGCGGGTGGTATTTGACGAACTCCTTGCCGTCTGGGTCGACCACCCGGATCATGCCGTCGTAGAAGTTGACCCGGTTGTTCTCGTCCACCGTGCCCATGTAGTAGGTCCGATCGGTGTAGGCGTCGGAGAGGATCAGATCGACATAGCCCTGGTTGGCCAGCACGATGTCGTCGAAGACCTTCAGGCTGAACAGCGCCAAACTCGACGTTCTGGCGGGCGATCGCCTCGATCTCCTGCCGTTCTTCGTCGTTGATCGGCCCGGCTCCAGCCGCCGGGCAGGCCGGCCACCGGATGCACGCCGCGGCCGCCCAGCATCTTGATGACGTGGTGGTTGCGCATCCGGCAGTCGATGACCTGCTTGCCGATCTCCACGCCCACCTTGTGGATCACGCCCAGGATGTTGCGTTCGGCCGCCGGCGCGTCCGGTCCGACCACGAAGTCCGGCCCGCCCAGGGCGTAGAAGTGCGTCGTGTGGTCGGTGACGTAGAAGGCCATGTAGAACAGCTCGCGCAGCTTCTTGACGGCCGAGGTCGGCTCGACGTGGAAGAGCGCGTCCAGCGCCTTGGTGGCCGCCATGTGGTGCGCCTCGGGGCACACGCCGCAGATGCGGTTGGTGATGCGCGGCATCTCCTCCGCCGGCCGGCCGACGCAGAACTGCTCAAAGCCGCGCAGCTCCGGGATCTGGAAATAGGCGTTGGCCACCTCGCCCTGGTCGTCCAGGAAGATCTCGATCTTGCCGTGGCCTTCCAGCCGGGTGATGGGGTCGATGGTGACTCGTTTCATGGTCAACCTTCCTTGCCCGTTGCTGCGGGCGCTCAATTTGGCACGGAGCAGAATCGAGTGCGCCAGGCTGAAGCGGTAGAAAGTGCCGGCCGGATCGACCATCGTGTCGCGACGGCCTTCTCGACTTTCTGAGCCAGCGCTTCCTCGTTGTCGCCCGGCTTGCCGCTGACATCGAGCGCCGAGCCGATGGCGGCCAGCATGCGCGCTCCCTGGTCTTCGACGCCCGGCAGCGGGCCGTAGCAGCCGCGGCAGCCCATGCCCACCTGCGGGCAAAGCGCGCCGCAGCCGCTGACCGTGGCCGGTCCCATGCACATCAGGCCCTGCTCCAGCAGGCACAGCCCCGGCTCCGGGTTGATCTCGTAGGGTCGGTAGAAGCGGGCGATGGTCTTCTCGTGCTTCTCCAGCGGGCACTCCTCGCACACGGCCACGTCACCGATGCCGATCACCGATCCCTTGGCAGGCAGCGGCCCGCCCTCGGTCAGCGCGGCGACCACGACCTGCAGCACCGCCCAGATCTGGTGCGGCTCCGGCGGGCAGCCGGGGAGATAGTAATCCACGTCCACGACCTGATCCAGCGATTTGACCGTGTTGTAGAAGGCCGGCAGGGTCCAGTTCGCCCTCCGGCATCATGACGCTGGTCTGCGGCAGCATGCCGTCCGGGTTGTCCATGCGACGGATTGTCCAGGAAGACGGTGCGCAGGGTTGCCTCGCTGCGAGGTCAGGTTGGAGAGGGCCGGGATGCAGCCTTCGTAGGCGCAGGAGCCAAAGGCCACCAGCACCTTGGACTTCTGCCGCAGCAGCTGCGCCATCTCCTCGTTCTCCGAGTTGCGGATCGCGCCGTTGAACAGGCAGACGTCGATGTAGCCGTCGGGGTAGCCTTCGACATCCTTGACTTTGAAGTCGGCGATGCAGGGGAAGAAGGCCAGATCGAAGACCGCATCGACGGCCAGGATGTTCTCGCCGATGTTCAGCGTCGAAATCTCGCAGCCGCCGCAGGAGGAGGCCCAGTACATCGCCAGCGTCGGTTTGCCGTTGTTTGCTGCGGTCATGCGGTCACCTCCTGCGCCGCGGCGAACACGGCGTCGCGGCCATTGTCGGCTGCTGCCTGTAACCGGCGCGGTGTGGCTCTGCCAGATCGGACTGGTGGCCGTTGAGCGCCGCCAGCACCTCTGCCGGCTCGCGGGCGACCTGCTTCCAGTTGAGCGGGCCCAGCGCGCGCACTTCCTCGACCATCGTGGTGATCTCGTGGCCAGCCGCAGCCCCTCGGCGGCGCTGGCCCAGACCAGCTTGACCCGCTGCGGCTCGATGCCGAACTGGGCCAGCATGTGCTGCAGCAGCGTGACCCGCCGCAGCGCCTTGTAGTTCTGCTCCAGATAATGGCACTCGCCGGGATGGCAGCCGGTAATCAGCACGCCGTCAGCGCCGCCGGCCAGCGCCTTGAGCACGAAAGTAGGGATCCAGCCGGCCGGAGCACATCAGCCGAATCAGGCGCACGTTGGGCGGGTACTTGACGCGCGAGGTGCCCGCCAGGTCCGCGGCCCGGTAGCTGCACCAGTTGCAGGTGAAACCGATGATCAGTGGTTCGAAGCGTTCCTCGGGCATCCCGTTGTGTGAAGTGGCTTGTTCAGCCATAGTCAGCCTCCTGGTTGGTCCGCGGGTGGAGCCGGCAGGCTGGCGAGTCGCCATCACCAGCCTGCCTTCCCCATCAACCCACCGTCACAGGCTCCAACCGTCGCACTGGTAAATCGCGAAGTCCCACATGAGCAGGCCGTCCAACTGGGCCAGCACCTGCTCGTTGCTGAACTGCGTGCCGGTGATCGCGCCCGACGGACAGGCCGCCACGCAGGTGCCGCAGCCCTGGCACAGCGCCGGATTGATCTCTGTTACCATGCGATCTTCGTGGAAGAGGATGGCGTTGAACGGGCACACGTTGTTGCAGATGCGGCAGCCGGAGCACATCTCCTCGATCACGCTGGCGCGCACCGGTTCCAGCGCCAGCTGCCCCTGATTGATCCGGCCCAGCACGCGGGCCGCGGCGGCCGCACCCTGCGACACCGTGGCCGGGATGTCCTTCGGTCCCTGCGCACAGCCGGCGATGAAGACGCCCTCGGTCATGGTCGCCACCGGGTCGAGCTTGGGATGCTTCTCGATAAACCAGCCGTTGGCGCTGCACGCGATGCCGAACGTGTGCGCCACCTCGTTCGAGTCGTGGCGCGGCTCCAGCGCCGCCGAGAGGATGACCATGTCCACCGGAATGCGGCGCTGCTTGCCGATGAAGGTGTCCTCGACCTGGACGATGATCTTGCCTTCTTCGCCGGGCTTGCGGGCCGCGTCGGTGACCTCGGCCACGCGGCCGCGGATGAAGTGCACGCCCTTCGTCCAGCACCTTCTGGTAGAACTCGTCGTAGTCCTTGAAGGCCGTGCGCATGTCGATGTAGAAGTTGTAGACCTCTGCGCCGGTGCGCTCCTTGACCAGGTGGGCGAACTTGAGGCTCTGCATGCAGCAGATCACCGAGCAGTAGTTGTTGTAGTTCTTGTCGCGGCTGCCGACGCAGTGGATGATGGCCACCGCTCTCGGGCTTGGTCACGCCGTCGCGCAGCACGACTTCGCCGTTGGTCGGTCCGGCCGCGTTGCACAGCCGCTCGAACTCCAGGCTGGTGAAGACGTTGGCCAGCCGGCCGTAGCCGTACTGCGGAATGCGGCGGCAGTCGAACAGGTCGTAGCCGGTCGCCAGGATGATGTTGCCCACCGTCGACCTGGAGGATCTCGTCCTTCTGTTCGAAGTCGATGGACTTGGGCTCGGTGGGGCAGAAAATCTGGCAGGCCTTGCACTTGCCGCGCTGGAAGTAGGTGCAGTTGTCGGTGTCGATCACCGGGTACTTGGGCACCGCCTGCGGGAAGGGGCGGTAGATCGCCTTGCGATAGCCCAGCCCGGCCTCAAAGACGTCATCCACCACCTGCACGGGACACTTCTCGATGCAGATTGCCGCAGCCGGTGCAGACATCCTCGTTGACGTAGCGCGCCTTCTTGCGCATCGTGACGGTGAAGTTGCCGACGTAGCCATCCACCTGCTCCACCTCGCTCCAGGTGAACAGCGTGATGTTGGGATGCCTGCCGGCCGACACCATCTTGGGCGTCAGAATGCAGGCCGAGCAGTCGAGGGTGGGGAAGGTCTTGTCGAACTGGGCCATGTGCCCGCCGATGGAGGGCTCGCGCTCCACCAGATAGACCGGATAGCCGCTGTCGGCGATCTCCAGCGCGGCCTGGATGCCGGCAATGCCGCCGCCGACCACCAGCGTCGCCGGGTTGATCGGCACGATCAGCGGCTCCAGCGGCTCGTGCAAGGCGACCCGCTCCACGCCGCCGGAGATCATCGCTTTGGACTTCTCGGTGGCGGCCTGGCGGTCGGTGTGCACCCAGGAAACCTGCTCGCGGAGCGAGACCATCTCGCACAGGTAGGGGTTCAAGCCCGGCGCGCTGGCAGGCGTTGCGGAAGGTCGTCTCGTGCAGATGCGGCGAGCAGGCGCCGACCACCACCCGGTCAACCCCTGCTCTTTGATATCCGCCTCGATCAGTTCCTGGCCCAGGCTGGAGCACATGAACTTGTAGTCGCGCGCCACAACCACGCCACGATCTTCGAGAGCTTCGCCGGCCCAGCGTGGCCACGTCCTCCACATCCACCGTGCCGGCGATGTTGGTGCCACAGTGACAGATGTAGACGCCGATGCGTTCTTCGGTCATGGCGTCGCCTCGCTTTCGAGCGCGCTCCGGCAGCTCGGCGGCCGGCATGGGAAGCGCTTCCTTGGGCGGTCGCTGTCGTTTGTCCACAGTTGCTGGCGGCGGCGGTTCGACGCCGATCTTTTTCAGCGCCAGATCTGCCGGAACCAATTCCTTGCCAAAACCCAGCTCTGCGGCCGGTACGCCAAAGGCCAGCCCCATCAGTTGCGTGAAGTAGAGAATGGGAATCTGGTAATTCGTGCCGAAGTGCTTGTTGACGCTATCCTGATAGCCGTCCAGATTGAGCTGGCACATGGGGCAAAGCGTGACGATGGCATCGGCCTTGTAGTTCGGCCGCATTCTTCAGCAGGCGGAAGATCAGGTCGAGGGCGACCGCTTCGCTGATCTGCGTCATATGGCCGCCACAGCAGTGGGTCTTCACCGGGTAGTCCACCACCGTCGCGCCCAGCGTCTGCATCAGGATGTCCAGTGTGGTGGGATACTCGGGGTCGTCGAACTTGTCATGAAAGCCGGGCGGACGATCAGGCAGCCGTAATAGGGCGCGATTCGCAGATTGTACAGCGGACGGTTGACAGTCTTCGCCGATCGGCGTCGAAGCCGACATCGTTTACGATGATCTCCAGCAGATGACGCACCTGCACGCTACCAGGGTTGTAGTGCAAGCCGCCGACCGCCAGCGCCTTGTTGACCTGCCTGGTCAGCTTTGGCGACTGCGCCATGTAGTGGTCGGCCTTGCTGAGATTCAGGAAGCAGGCGCTGCACGGGGCCACAAGTTGCTTCTTTGGTTCGACGCCGTTGTTGCCGCGGGTCGCCTCAACCGGCAACTGCGACGCCAGCGCCAGATTGCGGCCGATCAGCGCATAGGCCGGAAGCAGGTTGATGGAGATGTATTCGGTTGCTCCGCAGCAGTTCCAGTCATCGACTTCGGAAAATCCGATCCCCAGTTTCTTCGCAACCGCCATGGTCGATTGGTGGTACGCGCTGGCGTTGCGTTCCAACGAGCAGCCGGGGTAGTAGCCGTAGTTCATACCACACCTCCGCCGTCGTTGACGGCTTCCAGTTCCTTGGCCTTGGCGAGGATCGCCTTCAACTGGTCGATGCCCTTGATCCGCTTGGGTGTCAGATCCATGCGTCCCCGGCGCAGCATTCCAGCCAAGCCCAGTGGCCTGCTTGAACGCGCCCAGGGGATGATGGCGCAGGTGATAGCGGGTCGCCAGGCCCAGTTCGAAGCTGCGTCCGTAGTTCTCCACGAAGTCGATGAACGTCTCGGAGAAGTCGGGCGCGTCGGCGGCGGTCGACTTCGCGATAGTACCCCTCACGGATCGCCATGCGCTTGAGCGTGTACATCAGGTCGGTGATGTGGACTTCCTGCGGGCAGCGAACCATGCAGAAGTAGCAGGAGACGCAGTACCAGAAGGTGTTGCTGCGCAGCACTTCTTCTCTCATGCCTGCTTCGATCATGGCGAACAGTTGGCGCGGCGTGTTCTCCATGTCCGGCCCCGAAGGACACGAGCCGCCACAGGTGCCGCACTGAATGCATCGCTCCAGGCGCGGCGAAGCGCCCGGTGTCGACCGGATCACCTCTTGCATAAAGTTCAAAGAGGTGATCGTCCCGGAGCCTGAAGAGACAGCCATAGGGCCTCCTTTTGTCAGCGATCAACCGAAACCACGAGGAACGACTAACCGTTGACGCTGTCAATGCGTTCCAATATCAGCGACAGAGCCGCTGACACGGCGACGCACAGACTCAACAATTCGTCGCCAGATCCACCAAGGACTGGCGTGCACCGCGAGCTGAAAGCGACTGCGCTATTCTGTTTTGATTAACTCCCACTCCATGAGAATCGTTTTTCACCCAATACTGTGAAATAATTAATTTGCTTGGTACTAGGATATCAGGATTCTTCTTCCCTGTATATGATCTGGATCATACCGCGAGGCCAAACAAACGTGGTTTAATATGGACTTTATCTGGAACAAACAGCGCTCTCGCATTTCGGTGCGAGAGCGCTGTTTTCTGGGGAAGATGAGCCGGAGAAGAAAAGGAGTCTCAGGTGATCGGCGGCCCGGACACCCAATCGTAGCCGATTTCAGGGTCGTCATACGGCAGGCGTCCTTCATCAGCCGGATCGTAGGTGCGGCTGGTGATATAGAACAGATGGGCCTCAGCGCTGAGGACGCGGTAGCCGTGGGCCACGCCTGGTGGCACCCTGAGGACGCCAGGCTCGATCTCGTCGCCAAGCAGGATCTCAAGCAAGTGACCGTGGGTAGGCGAGTTGGCGCGGGTGTCGTAGAGCGCCACTTTGACCCGCCCGCTGGCAACGTACCACCAATCCACCTGGCGTTGGTGAATGTGCCACGCCTTGACCACACCCTGATAGGACTTGGTGTGGCTCCATTGACCGAACCCCTCGCCAAAGAACTCGTCGCTAACGCGAACGACTTCGCGGAAAAAGCCGCGCTGGTCGGGGTAGGTAATCAGTTTCTTGATAACAACGCCGTCGATATCGGCCATGGATGACAATGTCCTTCGTTGCGGAGTGTAACTGACAGGCAAACTGCGCGCTGCCAGGTGAATGATACCACGCGGTCAGATCACGACCAAACCGGGCGCCGCATGATAGACGAGACAAAGAGAAGCTCCGAGCGAATTGCCCGGAGCTTCGTAATCTGCCTGACACCGATGCTACTCTGGCTGCACAGCACCACCTGAAAAGGGACGGTCAGCTCTGAACGAGCCACATGCCGCTAGCCGCCTATGGAATCCACAGCGTGTGCCCCACAATCAGCCAGTAGTTCTGGTGGATGTGGGCCGGATTGTTTGCCTGCAGGGTGCCAACTGGAATGCCGGTGCGCGCCGACAGAACTGACCAGGAGTCGCCGGGCTGCACCTTGTACCAGTACCCGCCGGGGGGTGGTGGCGGCGGTGGCGGTGGCGCGCCGCACGGTATCCAGAGGCTCTCGCCGACGTAGAGCCAGTTGTTGGGCGGGCGAACCTTGCCGGGGTTAGCTGCTTGCAGGGCCGACACGGAAACACCCGTTACTGCCGAAACACTGTACCAGCCCTGGCCAGACTGGACTGTATACCAATAGCCGCAGCCTGGCGGCGGCGGGGGTGGCGCGCCGCACGGAATCCACAACTGCTCGCCGATATACAGCCAGTAGTTGGGTGGACGAACCTTGCCCGGATTAGCAGCCTTCAAAGCCGACACGGATACACCCGTCGCGGCTGAGACGCTGTACCAGCCCTGGCCGGCCTGGACAGTGTACCAATAGCCGCACGACGCCGCGGGAGCTGACTCGGGCGCAGCCTGAGCGGCCGGCACAGCAGCCATAAGCAGCAGTGCCACCAGCAAGAGCGTAATCGGAATCGTCGATCGCCAGGTCGTCTTCATGACAGTTTCCTCCTTGTGAAACTCGAAGTCCCGCTCTCAATCAATGTGCTCGATAGCACTGATCATGACGATGCAATTTGAGGAAAGTTACGGCTATCTGCACAGATAGTACTCACCAACCCAGCCGCCGAACGCGCTGTCCGACGCTGTCTTGCACACCCGCCCGCGATTGTTGACATTGCGAACGACACTCCACGTTGAACCAGGCAGCCAGGGTGCCGCGCGTGACAGCAAAACTTTCGAGGTCTGAATGAGCGGCTCCTCCGGAGGCGGTCAGGAGATCCCATGAAACCAGGATCAACCAGTCCTGAAAACACCGATTTGCATGTCGCTGGTTTACGCAAACAGCGGCTCGAACTGGCCGGCGGTATCGATCAGAGCCTGCCGTTGCGCCACATCCAGCGGCTCGAATTCCTGGCAGGCACGCAGCATCACCGGCAGCACCTTGGGATCGCCCGCAGTGCACAGGCCGGTCACGTCCAGCGATAGCGCGAAGTTGACTGCCTGCTGAATGCTCACCGGATCAGTGAAGGGGCGATACCAGGTCTGGTGCGTTTTAGGCTGATCACCCCACGGGCTGCGCGTGACAGCCTTGATGATCATTGTCCCCACGTCTTTCGAGCGGCAGGTGCCCAGCAGAGCCTCGGCGTTACGCCGGTACTCCAGGTTGGCAAACTGCACGAAATTGATGGGGAACAGTACGCTGTCGAAGTCGAAGCGGCGCAATGCCTCGCGGAACACAGCCGGCGACTGGACGCCGTGCCCGGTAATGCCGATATGCTTCGTCAGCCCTTCCTCGCGCGCTTCGATGATGGCATCCAGTGCGCCGCCGGCACGCGTGGCTGCGTCGAGGTCTGCCATGGTCTCCACGGCATGGATCTGGTAGAGATCGAACGCGTCTACTCGCAGCAGCTCCAGCGAGCGGCGTAGTTCAGCAGCCGCGCCGGCTGCGTCCCGTTCCATGGTCTTGCAACCGAGGAAAATCTGTTTCCTCACCTGCGGCATCCACGGCCCCAACCGCGTCTCAGCCAGACCATACGACGGAGCAACGTCGAAGTGGTTGACACCTGCGGCCATTACCTGTTCCACCACGGCGTCAGCCTCAGCCTGGCTGGCGTTCCATAGGGCGGCTGCGCCGAAGATGGCTACGGTGCTCATGTGGCCGGTGCGGCCAAAACGACGGGTTTGCATGGTTGTGTTCCTCAGTACTGGATAAGGTTGCGAAGTCCGAGCGCGTCGACGATGGTAACCGTCTGGCCGTCGATGGAAATCAACCCCAGGTCGCGCAGGGATCCGAGCGCCTTGTTGACACTTTCGCGCGTCGCGGCGACATAGCTGGCCAGGTCGCCCTGAGTCAAACGCAGGTCGATCTCGATGCCCTGTTTTTCAATGCCGTGGCGGTCGGCCAGCGCCAGCAAGGTCGATGCGATGCGGCTTTGAACGTCAAGGAAAGCCAGAACTCTCGGCATATGTGGTGGCGTGGCGAACGCGGCCGCTGAGCAGCGCCAGGATGGAACGTACCATGCCGGGATGTGACTCGAGGATGTTCAGAAAGTCCCGTCGTTCAAGCACACAACACGTCGTCCGATCCAGGCTAACCGCGCTGGCTGACCGGGGCAGGCCATCAAGCAGGGCCAGCTCGCCAAAACATTCCCGCGGGCCGTGGGTGTTGAGCGTGATCTCCTGGCCCGAGTCGCTGAGGACGAAGATGCGCACTTTGCCCGACTCGATAAGGTAGAGCGAGTTCCCGGGACTGCCCTTATGGAAGATCACCACGCCGCGCGCAAAGGTCCGCTCCTTCAGACTGGCAGCCAGCGCTTCCAGTTCAAGATCGCTGAGACTCTCAAATATCGGGGCATTGCGCAGCAGATCCACCTGGGACATGATGCTCCCGTGTTGACGGCTCGGGTAGTAGTGGGACGGCCAAAGCTGTCAGGGCTAGTGACGAGACGAAGTATAGCCCAGATACGCCAGAAGCGCAATTGACTCTGTCAGCGCCTGGCCTGTCTCCCCTGCAGTATGCTATCCCACCCCAGCATCCCCATTTTCGCGGTGCAGCGCGAGCATCGATTGCGCCATCGATACGCCCGGACAGTTTGCGAAGTATTCCAGCGCCTCCGAGTTCGATAGCTTTCAGCGCATGAATCTCTGCCCTGGTAAGGGTGAACTCTGACAGGGTCGTGTCAGGATCAGAGAACAATGCGTGGCGGAACCCCTCATCCAATGCAGCCTTGCCGATGACACTTTCTACCGCGTGCCGCGTCATGGCCCCGTCCTCCTTGTGCGTATTGAAGTAGCCTCAACCTGCCTACATTGTCGCACATTTTTGTTTCCGGCGCTATGAAGTAGTTCACATCTGGGGGAGGAAAATGACGGGAGATTCGTGATTGACGTTTCTCAGTGCGGCTCGATAACGATGTCAATCGGGCTTCCTGAGTTTGCCGCGCCTTCCGGAAATTTGATCCACGATTTTGCCAACCAATGATTTCGTCCGTAGGTAAGGGGCACAACGGCGGCGCCCTCCATCAGGAGCCGATCAGCCTCCCGATAGAGTAGCAGACGTTGCATGTGGTTGTTAATCTGCCTGCCGCGCTCCACCAATCTGTCATAGGTGGGTTCATCCCAGTGGGTGTAGAAGGGCAATGCCATACGCAGGAACTCGTCGGGATCGAACAATTCGGCGATGTAGCCGTTCACCATCGCATGTGACGTGCCAATGCGGGTCGGTCGTTCCTGTGACGGTGTAAATGCCATGTTACAGCTAATGCCCAGAACCGACCGCCACTGAGCAATTACCGAGGCTGCCAGTGCCTGAAGTGAGTGGTGTACATTCAGACTTAAACAGGGCAACTCCTTGATTGTTCCATAACCGGCCTCTTTCAGCAGCTTGCGTGCCAGGTCGGGATCGTAGGGCAGGCCGATGCCAGGTGAATGACCAGGGACACCAGGAGGCACAAATCCTCCGGTCGCCGGGCCGTGAAGGTTCTTGATCGACTCGACGACTCGAAGCTTGTCGATGGCGTGGGCCAGCGCACGACGGAATTGCAAATCATCAAGCGGGGGCCGATTCACATCGAAAGCCACGAACCAGGTGGCGTTTCCGGTGGATTCGTGGTATTCATCCTGGTGACTTGCGGCCGCAATCAGAAATAACTCGGCATTGGACAGCGATAGCGATGCACCTACGAAATATCAATGTGATCCTTCTGATAGAGCTGCCAGGCGGAGGCCCAGTCCGCGATGCCATGGATGAGTTCTACTTGCTCTACATTTCCCCAGAATGGTCCACAGCCTTCGGCTATGACGAACCAACACAGTCTTTGCGCCAAGACGGGAAGACTTAAGCCGAAACGGACCGTTGCCGACCAGATGCTCTGGATTTGTCCAGCTTGTACCCCAAGTTCCAACCTGGTGTTTTGGAACAGGATAGGTAACATGGGAGCGAACAAGCTTCAGGAAATAGGCAACCGGAGTAGCAAGCCGCACAATCAACGTATGATCGTTCTCAGCCTTGACACCTACCCGGTCGGGATCGCTCAATTGTCCTCTATGAAATGCCTCTGCTCCGGCGATAACATAATAGCTGACTGGCTGTGGGCGCCTTGGTCTCCGGATTCAACGCACGCTTCCAGGCGAATTCGAAGTCGTGAGCCGTCACAGGAACCCCATCGCTCCAGTATATGTCCTCGCGCAGATAGAAGACATAGGTCCGCCCGTTGTCCAGAATTTCCCACCGACGAGCCATAGCAGGTACCGCTTCTCCGTCAGGATCGACCCTCGTCAATCCTCGGAACAAGCCGAAGATATACACTTCGTCAGAGTGCTATGCAAGCGAGTGCCGGATCCAGGGTTGTTGGCTCGTCGTTGGGGTAACGAAGAGGATGCGGGGCTCGCGGCGTCACAGCCCGATCCTGCTGCTCCCATAGTGCAAAAGCCTGCTGGTAAGTCAACTGAGCACGCTCGAAATCGAAGGCGTCGTGATAGACCTGGCCCAGCTTCAACAGGGTGCGAGCAGTTCGGTTGCTATCACCGGTCTGCTTTAGCAATGCAAGGGCACGCTCATAGAAGTCGATCGCTTCCTGGTGAGCATAGGCCATTCGCGCAAGATCACCTGCCCGCAACAAACTGCTTACAGCCCGTTCGCTGTCCTCGGCCCGCTCCCAATGGTGGGCCAGCTACGCCCGCCATTTCGTCCAGTTGGTCGGGAAAGAGTCGCTCCAGCGTCTCAGCCACCTGACGGTGGAACACTGCTCGCTGGCGTTTCAGGATGCCGTTGTAGGCTGCCTCGCGTGTCAACTCGTGCTTGAAGATGTACTCCAGCTCAGGGATGCGTGCTCGTTCGCGGATCAGCTCCTCCCGCTGCAAATCAAGCAACCTGGCCTCCAGATCCACGCTCCTCCTCGGCAGATGACGGCCAGACACCCGGTAGAGAAAGATGCGCCCGATGACCGATGCCAGTTGCAGGACGTGGCGTGTGTCGGCCTGCAAGCGGTCGATGCGGGCGGTGATGATGCCTTGTAACGTGTCGGGGATCGGAACTTCGGCCAGATCGCGGGTGGCGAGCCAGCAGCCGCTAGCCTCGTCGTAGGCGATGGCCTGCATGTCAATCAGGGTACGGATCACCTCCTCGACGAAGAAAGGGTTGCCTTCGGCGCTGGAGAGGATCCGCTGGCGCAAGTTCTGGGGTAAGGCGTCAACGCGCAACAGGTTGCCAACCAGGGACTCGCTGTCCAAGGCCGACAGAGGCTGGAGCCAGAGGTCGGTGTAACGATGGTGGTAGTCGCGGCCGGCGATCTCACGCACCTTCCACGAACCATGATCAATGTGCGGCCGAAAGACGAGGATCAGCAGCAGCGCTGTGCGGTCGATCAAAGGGACCAGGTGTTGCAGCAACTCCAGCGAACTGGGGTCGGCCCAATGCAGGTCTTCGAGGACCAGAGCGACCGGCTGGCGGTTGGCGGTGCAGGCCAGCGCAATCTCGGCCGCGAGCATGGTATTCCGCTTGAGAATCTGTCCGTCCTGCTCAGCCAGGTCGGCCAGGGTCTGGGCCTCCAGTGGCAGTGACATCAGGCGAGCCAGGTAAGGGTAGACATCGGCGAAACGGCCAGGGCAAAGGTCCTGCACCCATGTCCGCAGCCGCACGACCACAATCTCCGGTGGATCGTCCAAGGTAACACCGAGGGCGCTGCGGAGCACATCCAGCCATAGCAGATAAGGAATGGAGGCGCCGAACGAGAGGCATCGCCCCTCGATCCAGGCGGGCGTCGAGCGAGGAGCGGGCAGCGAGGAGCGGGGCACGGAAACGATCTTGCGAGCCTCGGCGACCAACCGCGACTTGCCGATGCCGGCCTCGCCGACGACGGTGACGACGCCGCCCACGCCGCGCTGCAGCCGGTCCAGCGCCTCCTGCAAGGCTGCCATCTCGGCTTCACGACCGACCAGCGGCGAGTCCAACCCGGCGATGCCGCGCAGTTTAGTTGGAACTGGCGACGGACCGGCCACGCGAAAGACCTGAACAGGTTCGGCCCTGCCCTTGAGTGCGATGGCTCCCAGGTCTATTGTTTCGAACGCATGGGCAACCAGCTTGTGAGTGTCCGCGCTGATCACTACCATACCTGGCTCGGCCACGCTCTGCAAGCGGCTCGCCAGGTTGACAGTGTCGCCGGTGACGACGAAGTCGCCGTCCTCATTGACCCGGCTGACCACGAGACCGGTGTGGACGCCGATGCGCAGTCGCAAGGGCGATGTCTCCTCACCCTCGCTCGCCCGACGCCGGTTGAGATTGTCCATCGCCCCCTGCATCGCCAGCGCAGCGTGGACCGCACGCTCGGCGTCGTCCTCGTGGGTTTGCAGGCACGCCGAAGACGGCCAGCACAGCATCGCCGATGTACTTCTCGACACTGCCGCCATAGTCCTCGATCGGTTTCGTGACCGCGGCGAAGTAGGCGTCCTGCATCGCGCGCACCTCTTCCGGGTCCATGTGTTCGCACATGGCCGTAAAGCCGGCCAGATCGGCGAACAGGACGGTGACCAGCTTGCGCTGCTCGTCCGGCGGCGCGGCGTCCAGGTCTGCCAGTTGTCTGCGCAGCGCCGCGACAGACGCGTCGACCACCACATCACCCAACACGCCGCGCTGGGTTTCCAGCACAGTGATAGCATGTTGCAAGTCTGTCAGTTCAGCCATGGTACCTCTTACCGTGACGATGTTGAGGTGTCGCCAGCGGACCGCCGGCAATCCAAACTGCTGCCGCTCCTCCGGCGTCAGATCGCGGAAGACGCAGCACTCCTTGGCCAGTTCGATCAGCTCCTCGCGGGATTGCCAGATGTTGAAGATGCTCATTGGGCCATCGGGCCACGTGGCCACCAATACCTGGCGGCCATCGGGCGACAACACGGCCATGTAAGCTGCCGGGAAACGTGAAGCTGGCCACTTCTGTTCCAGTTTCAACATCCCAGATCTTGACTTCGCCGCCCCTGTCGCGGTCAAGATGCGATCCTGCGCTGGGAACCAGTCGATCCAGGTCACTGATTGTCTTGCTCCGCTGGCATGTGTTTGCAGGGTTTCGCCTGTGGTGGCGTCCCAGATAGTGATGATGCCATCAGCGCGGTAGATGGCCAGCCGCTCGCCATCCGGGGACCAGGACAGGTGTGTCGAATCGCATGTCGAAGTCCTCTGGATACAGATCAGCCAGTGACATTCGCCGGTAGCGGCGTCCCATATGCATGGCCTCACCGTGTTGTCGGTGGTCGCAAGATCGGCTGCTATCCGGTGACCAGCGCACCAGGTGATCTCGCCGAGGCTGGATGTCCGTCGAAGAAAGCAACTCCTGCCCGGTTCGGGCATCATAGATCTGGATCACGCCGTCGACCCACCCGGGCGCAAAGCGGATTCCATCGGGAGACCATTCGCCTGCAGAAGACTCGGGTGCTTCGTGTGTCACCTCGCAAGCGGTTCTCCCCGGTCCTGGCATCCCAGACTGGTGCCAGTCCGCCGATCAGTAGACTGCCAACAATCTCCTCCCCTGACGGTGAGACATGTGTGCACAAGCCACTCTGTTGCGTCGCCTTCGTGCCTCGGCGTGAGCTGCCAATTCCTCGCCGGTTGCGGGATCGAATACCCTGACGAGCCATCGAGGTAGATTGCTGCAAACACGATCGCCGGCCGGAAACCAGCAGCCGGTTCCAAACCCAAGTCCCTTGTCGGGAATTTCCAGAGCCAGTCAATTGATCCGTCAGGTCCCATACCTTGGCCGTGCCGTCGTTGCTGGCGCTCAATATCTGATCGTAGGTTGGCGACCATCTGGCAAACTCCACCGATCCGGCATGTCCCTGGAATTCTGTGCAGCACTTCGCCTGAAGTGCTATCCCACACCATGGTGCTGCCGTCCATGTCCTGCTGTGACAATCAGGAGCCATCGTCGGACCATTCGGCCCCCGATCTTGGCCTGCATGTTCGCGGAATTTGACGATCTCCTCGCCAGTGGATGCATCCCACACTACGACCGGATCCGGTCGAGTGCTATAGGTAGCAATACTCTCGTCCTTCCGGCGACCATCGGCATTTATGCGCCTCGTTGGTCCAACGTAACTGAGCAATTCGTCGCCGGTGGTGGCATCCCAGATCTTTGCCGTGGCGTCGTCGCTGGTTGTAGCGACGCGCTGGCCGTCCGGTGACCAGATGGCGGTATTGACCCAGTCGATGTGTCCACGCAGTTGGAGCAATTCCTCGCCGGTGCTAGGATCCCAGATAAAGACCTCCCCAGCCTCGTCGCGTGGTTACCACCCGCTGACCGTCCGGTGACCAGGCTGAGGATCTCAGGTGTGCAAATGGGCTGACGCAGGTACAGAGGTGCCGCGTTGTGACCTGAGAAGACGGCCAACTCCTCCCCGGTGGCCGCGTCCCAAATCCTGGCTGTCGTTATCCTGGCTGGTGGTGAGTATGCGGTCACCGGTCTGGTGACCAACTCGACATACATTCCTGCCTCGTGACCGTCAGTGTAAACAAGTCGTTCGCCTGTCGTCGCATCCCATAGCGAAGTTGCATTCACCGGATACCATATAGCCTACAGTTCGTACCCATGTCAAAATGCGTCGCCGTCGGGCGACCAACCCGCACCGTACATTGGACTTTCCTGGCTGAAGTGTGAACAGTTCCTCGCCCGTTCTGGCGTCCCATATGCGAGCTACCTTGTCGGTGGCCGTCACGATCCGAGTACCATCCGGTGACCAGAAGGCGGTGTTCACGCCTCCTTCGTGGGACAGAACGTGTCGCAGGTGGTTGTCGAAGACCGCCTGGCCCAGAGCACGTTCAGCCTGCCAGGTGTAGGGGTAGTTCTCCAGCGCTTCCAGAGCCAAGGGCACGGCTCGCTCCGGGAACCCCACCTTGCAACTCCTGCATCGATTGGGAGGCCAAACCGATGCTGGCCTGGGTCAAGGCGTCCGTTCAGAGGCTCGGCTTCGCTTCGGTTCGGCCGCAGCCGCTCTTTCTCTGCCACTGCGGCATTCTCGTTGGCTGCTGCCTTGGTTGATGGCAACGCCCAGCAGGATCAGCGCGATGGCCAGACCGCCCGCCAGCCCGCCGACGATCATCCGCCGCCGTCGCTCGCGTCGCGCCTGCTCGCTGGCGCGGAAGGCGACGCTCTCTTCGATGAAGCCGCGCTCGGCCGGGCTGAGTTCGCTGCCGCGCTCGGCCAGCCACGTCTCGGCGGTGATCAGCGGCGCGCCGCGCAACAGGCCGCCCTGGTCGCGGTCGTTGGCCTGCCACTGGCGCATGGCGGCCCGCAGCCCCTCCTGCCAGACGCGGAAGGCGCGGTCGGCCTCGATCCAGCCGCGCAGACGCTGCCAACTGCGGATCAGCGCCTCGTGGACCACCTCGACCGTCTCCTGCCCCGCCTCGTCCCGCCCGGTGACGATCAGCCGCCGGTCGGCCAGATGCTGCACCAGCGGCCAGTTCTGGTCGCCCAGTTCAGCGCGGTTGGCCACCCGCCGCGTGTCCTCGGTGCCTTCGCCCGGCTGCACCAACTGGATGAAGATCCGCTGCGCGGCGACGCTGATGTTCGGCAGGCAGCGCCTCGTAGACCTCCTCGGCGTAGCGCGCCAGCGCGCCGTCCACCCGACCGATGGCGTCGTAGGCGTCGTGGGTCAGCCAGCCCTGGTCCATGTTCTCCCACAGCAGCGACAGGGCGAACTCCAGCAGCGGCAGATTGCCCGGCTCGTCGCCCACGTCGTCCAGGATGCGCGCCACCAGACCGGCCTCGAAGGCCGCGCCTTGCAGCTCGGCCG
Source organism: uncultured Chloroflexia bacterium (assembly GCA_963707275.1). Taxonomy (GTDB): domain Bacteria; phylum Chloroflexota; class Anaerolineae; order JAAEKA01; family JAAEKA01; genus JACKBK01. The sequence goes on along the minus strand of CAVPPH010000004.1, from coordinate 46,520 downwards.
GCTTCTCGACGACCGCCTGCAATTCGGCGCGGTTCATCGGTCCCAGCAGCAACGATCCCTCCTGCAACGCGTCGGCGAAGGGACGATGGGCCAAAGCCTGGCCCATGAAGTCGGCGCGCATGGTCAGCAGCACCACCAGCGGCGAGGTCCAGCGGGCTGACCCGGCCTGGCTGGCCGTCAGCAGCTCGTCCAGGAACTGGCGCTGTTCGTCGGGGTCGGGACGCTGGGTGAACAGCTCCTCGAACTGGTCGACCACCAGCAGCAGGCGCCGGGCATCCGGGTGTCGCTCCAGCACCCGCTCCACCACCTGGAACAGCGGCAGCTCGCCTGATGCCATGGCCGCCGACAGCTTCTGGATCTCGATCAGGCGGTCGGTCTCGCTGAGATCCTCCTCCAGCAGCGGCAGCAACGCGCCGGCCAGCGCGTGGAAGGGCCGTCCGCCGGGACGCAGCGAGACGATCAGCCAGTCCCCCTCGCGCTGCAACTGGGGCAGCAGGCCGGCGAAGACCACCGAGGACTTGCCCGACCCCGACGGCCCGACGATCACCGCCACCAGGTCCTGCTGGTGCACCGCGCCGGCCAGTTGCTCGGTGAACGCCTCGCGGCCGAAGAAGACCGCCTCGTCGACCTCGACGGAAGGCCGCCAGCCCGCGGTAGGGAGAGGGACCCACCACGCGCGGCTCCCGTGCGCCGTTGCCGCTCGCGTGACTGTGCCAGCACGGCGCTACGGTTGGCCAGCGAGTTGAGCGGCGGGAAGTCGGCGGGCAGGCCAGCGATCACCAGTTGCTGGATGTGCTCGGGGCGGCGCATGTCCTTGAGTTGGTGCCAGCCCAGGTCCAGCAGCGTGACGCCCTCGGGCAGGTCGTCCAGCACCAGGGCGGCGGTGGTCTCGGAGAGCAGCACCTGCCCGCCGTGGCCGGCGTGCGCGATGCGGGCGGCGCGGTGGACATCCATGCCGACGTAGCCCTCGGCGACCACCCACGGTTCGCCGGTGTGCAGCCCCATCCGCACCCGCACCTCGACATCCCCCGGCCAGGACTGCTCGGCCAGCGCGCGCTGGGCGTCCACCACCGCGTTGATGGCGTCGCCGGCGCGCGGGAAGGCGACGAAGAAGGCGTCCCCCTGGGTGTCCACCTCGCGGCCGTGCCAGCGGGCGAAGACCTCGCGCAGCAGGCGGTGGTGTTCCGCCAGCAGGTCGGCGTACCGGTCGCGCAGTTGCGCCAGCAGTTGCGTCGAGCCTTCGATGTCGGTGAACAGGAAGGTGACGGTGCCGACCGGAATGTCGGGCATCGTGGCCGTATCTGACTGAATTGTCGCCATGTTTCTACCCCTCGTTCTTGGCCGTCTCACTGCTTATCGACAAAGACGCGCAATCAGACGCCGGGCTTCCTGTGGAAGTTGGCGCCTGATTGACTGACTTCATGCTGACTGACATCGTCAACACCCTCCAAATGCGTCACCTTGCGCCGAAAGTGAGGTTCTCACACCGCTCCAAGCGCTGCGTTGAACTCTGCCACGAACGAGACGAATTGCGCAATGTAGTTCGGACCCCAACTACCATCTATCCAATTAAGCAACGATCATGTTCTGTTTGTACTATATCAGACAAACCATCGCGCGTCAATGGTTTGATCGGATGGATTAGTCGAGCAGGGTTCGGGATGCGCCGCGCCCATCGGCCTACGCCTCGCACAGCGGTTCCACACCGTACTGCGCCCGCTCGTCGCACGTCAGCTCGCGGACATAGCGGTTGTCATAAATCCAGTCGAGCAAGGCTGGCAGGGAGGGATCGCCCACTTGCCAGGCTACAAGGGTCTCGTCGGCCGAGACCGAGTAGATGGTCTGCCCGTCGGGGTTGAATGTCGCCTGGAAGGAAAGGCCGTTGTGGGCGGTATGCTGCCGCAACGCCGCGCCGCTGTCCAGATCCCAGAGAATGATCATGCCCGTGTCGTCGCTGGAAACCAGGCGCTGCTCGTCCGGGCTGACTTCCAGGCTCCACACGCCGCCGTCGTGGCCGGACAAGCGCCGTATCTCCTCGCCCGTCTCCGATCCCACTCGAAAATCACGCCGCTGATGGCCGCGGCCAGAACAGTCTCGTCGCCAGGACCAAAGGCCGCGTCCAGGAACACTTCGCCGGTCGTGGGGAAGACGCGCACGGGCTGGCCCGTCTCCACATCCCATAGCGTCACGTTGGCAAAAAAAGCCGAGGAGGTGACCGCGTAGCGGCCGTCGGCGCTGAAATCGATGCCGGTGGTGTCCTGCTCGGTGGCAAAGCGGCGTACCAGGCTGCAATCTTCCACATTCCAAAGAATGAGATCGCCCGCGTCGTCAGGACCCTGGCTGCCAGCCAGCAGGTGGCGACTGTCTGGGCTGAAGGACAGGCTGCGCAGTCGCGTGACATGCCCCTGCAGGTTGCACTGTACCTCGCCGGTCGTCGCATCCCAGACGATCAAACTCCCTTCATTGGAATCGCCTTCGTAAACGCCGCTGCCTGCAGCCACCCAGCGGTCGTCGCGGCTGGCACTCATCGCTCCCGGTGCGATGGTACCCGTGACACCCTTCAGAGAGAAGACCGGTTGCCAGGTTTCGACATCCCAGATCCGGCTGCCTTCCGCCCATCCGCCAACGGCCAGCCATTGACCGTCATGGGTCGTTGCCAGGCTCGTTGCGGAGAATTCGATCGGTATCTGGCGCAGATCGCTGGCCCCGGCCAGGTTCCAAACTCTTACAGTGCCGTCGTCGCCGGTCGAGAGGACGAAGCGGCCGTCGGCGCTGGCAGCAATCGAACGAATCCCGCCTTCGTGGCCAAGGAGCTTGCGATGACTACCGTTCCACTGCTGCAAATTCCAGGTGTAGATCAGATGGCCTTCCCGGTGAAGCACAGTGCGCCCGTCAGGGCTGATGACCAAGCCGGCCGGCTTGGCCCCTGATTTCGCGGAATTTCAACTGGTCTCCGGTCGCGACATCCCACAGGCGCAACGAGAGGTCGCCGCTGGAGAGAATTGCGCTGCCGTCGGGCACGAAGGCCGCGCCGGTGATCGCAGCGCCATGGCCGGTGAACGTGCGCACGAGGTCGCCGCTGGCCGCGTCCCACAGGATCATGCTGGCGTCGGCGGAAGCGGACAGTATCTGACCGCCATCCGGGCTGAAAGCCACGTCGAGCACCGCGTCGCTGTGGCCTGCCAGCCGCCCGGTGATCTGGCGCGCTGGCACATCCAGCACCGCGACGACGCCGTCCGCGCCCGCCGTGGCCGCCAGCGTTCCATCGGTGTTGAACGCGACGGCGTGGATGGGGCCGTCATGCACGTCCCAGCGCGCCAGCGCCGCGTGGCTGGCGGCATCCCACAGGATCAAATCGCCGGCCTGGCTGCCGGAGAGGATCACGTCGCCCAGCGGACTCCACGCCAGCGCAGTGACGGCGGAGTCGTGGCCGGGCCAACGGGCCGTTTCAGCCATGGTCGCCAGATCCCAGACGATTAGTTCACCGACGGGACAGTCTCCCGCCGCGCCAGGCTGCGTGCAGCCGCCGGTGACGGCCTGCTGGCTGTCGGGGCTGAAAGCGCCGGCCGTCACCGGGCCGTTGTGGCCGGTCAGCACCGCGCGCGTGCCCATTTCGCCGGCGACGCTGGCCAGCTTGCGCACCGCGTCGGGCGGCGGGTTGTCGATGTCCACCGCCGCCAGCGCGAGCGCCAGCGCCCGATCCACCTCGCCCGCTTCATCGGCTTCGACGGCTTGCTCCGCCAGCACCAGGCTGCGGTTGACACTCGCCTCGCGCTGAGCGGTCGCGCGGGCGTTAAAGGCAAAGAAGGCCAGCAGCACGGCGACCAGCGAGACGCCCGCCAGGATCAGCGCGCCGCTGCGCAACCGTCGCGCCGAACGGGCCTGCTCGGCGGCGCGCTCCCGTTCGGCCTCGGCCACCATTTGCGCGGCCTGCAATTCGCGTTGGCGTTGCGCCTCGCGCTCCCGTTCCGCCTGCTGCGCCAGCGCCTGCGACGCGGCCAGAAAGTCGCGCTCCAGCAGGTTGAGTTGATCCGGGTGCGCGTCAGCCCATTCCTCAGCAGCCGCCAGCCGCGCGCCGTGGTACAGTTCGCCCGGCTCGCGGTCCAGACGCTGCCATTCCTGTGCTGTCTCAGTCAGGTGGCGCTGGATGCGCAGCCCCTCGGCGTCCTCCTCCAGCCACTCGCGCAGGGTCGGCCACTCGCGGATCAATGCTTCGTGGGCCACCTCGGCGCTGTTGTCGCCGGTGACCACCAGCCGGGCGTCGACCAGGGTCTTGAGAACCTGCTCGACGGCGGCCGCCTGCTCAGGGCGCGGCGTAAGCTCGGCCAGGCTGGCGCGACGGCGGGTCTCCTGCGTTGCCGCGCCCAGTTCGGTCAACCGCAGGAAAATGTTGCGCGCGATGATCTGCCCTTGCGGCGCCAGCCCTTGCAGGACACGCTCAGCCGTGCGCGCGATGGCGCCGCGCACGCCGCCCGATTCGCTGTAGCCGGCCAGAGTCATCATCCGGCCGCGGCGATGCTGCCAGGTTTCCAGCAGCGCGTGCGAAAGCAGCGGCAGCGCGCCCGGCTCGTCGCCCACCTCTTGCAGGAGAAAATCGACCAGACCCGGTTCGAAGGTCCAGCCGCCCAGCCGGGCCGGCTCGCTGATGGCCAGCCGCAGTTCTTCCTCGTTCATGGGGCCGATGTAGACCTGGCGGCTTTCCAGCAGGTCGCGCAGGCCGGCATACTCGCCGCAATGGGCGTAGAAGTCGGCGCGCAGGGCGATGACCACCACGACCGGCCCATCGGCGCTGACTGCGGCGACAAGGTTGTCCACAAACGCCTGCCGCTCCGACTGGCTGCGGCACTGGGTGAACAGTTCCTCGAACTGGTCCACTACCAGCAGGACGTGGTCTGCGCCGGCGGGCAGGGAGCGGGTCAGGTGCAGGTGCAGGCTGCGCGGCTCGCCCGCCAGGTCGTCCAGCAACGCGGCGGTGCTTGTCAGCGCCTGGTCGTCGCGGCTGATGCTCAGCGCCAGTTGTTCCAGCGGGTGGGTTCCGGGGGTGAGAACGATGATCGGCCAGGTGGTCGAGCAGGGGGGCGGGGCGCTGCCGTCGGCCAGTGGCTGGCCGCGCTGCAAGGCGGGGATCAGCCCGGCGCGCACGATGGAGGATTTGCCGCTACCTGAGGCGCCCACGACGGCCAGGAAACGGCCGTCATCGTTAGGGTGCAGCCGGGAAACCAGCCGGGCGGTCAGCAGCGAGCGTCCGAAGAAGAGATCGGCGTCGGCCTCGCCGAAATATCGCAGACCGCGGTAGGGCGGCGGACCGTCTACGACTGGGCTGACGGTTACGCCCACAGCGACCGGCGGCGCTATCTCGCCGTCGCGGATCTGCTCGTACAGGCGGGTGGTTTCCGGCGCCGGCTCGACGCCCAGTTCCAGAGCGAGCTGGCGGCGGCAGGTTTCGTATTGCGCCAGAGCCGCGCTGCGCTGGCCGCTGAGCGCCAGCAGCCGCATCAGTTGACGGTGTCCCTCCTCCAGCCACGGTTCCAGTTCGACCTGTCGCCAGGCGTACTGGCTGGCCTGTTCAAGCTGTCCGCTGGCTTCGTAGTATTGCGCCAGACGGCGCAGCGCTCTGATGGCTTGCCGTTGCAGCCGCTCGCCGGTCAGCAGCCGCCAGTCCTCAAAGGAGTCGCTGTCCTTGAGCGCGAAGCCTTGCAGAAACGGACCGCGATAGAGGTCCGCGGCCGTTTGCAACGCCTGGATGTCTTCGGTTGCCAGGGCCTGCTCCAGCATGGTGACGTCCAGCCAATGCTCGCTGGCCGGGTTGAACTGGATTGTCTCGCGGCTGATGAGGAGGAAGGGAGGATCGGCTTCGCGGTCGCCAATGGCGCTGCGCAGGCTGGCCAGCGCGTTGCGCAGGTTGGTGCGCGCCGAGCGGTCAGGCCAGTCGGGCCACAGCAGGCCGGCCAGCGAATCGCGCTGATGGGGCCGGTCGCTCTCAACAGCCAGGAAGGCCAGCAAGGCGCGTACGCGATCCGATTCGAATTCTCCCACCGATCTGTCGTTGATGAAAACCTGGAAACCACCGAAGAATGCCAGAGTCAACCTGGTCATGGCGTGCAACCTCCCTGCCGGCGCCACTGCAAAGCCTGCAAGCTCGCCCGGCTGCTCCTCATTATACCAGAATTCACAGCTTCGTGGGGAGATTCCGTGCGTTTTCCGTGCGTTGCCGGTGCGAGTTCGTGGCGGCCGGGTGCTAGGCTAAGTCACAACCCAAAGCGAAAGGAGGCGGCAATGAACGAAGAACAACGACCCTACACATCGTATCTGCTGCGGTTGTGGCAGACACAGAGCGACCGTGAGCTGGTCTGGCGAGCCTCGCTGGAGAGTCCCCAAACGGGGGATCGCCAGGGGTTCGCCAGCCTGAAAGCGCTTTTTGCCTTTCTTGAGGAACAGACCAGCCACGCCACATTTTCACCCAATCCTGAAGGAGAAACCCGATGATTACCCGATTTCGCACGATGACTCTGTTGTTGATTGTTGTCCTGGCGCTGGCCTCGTGCCAGACGCCGGCCGCTGCGCCGGCCGAACCCGCCGCTGCGCCAAATGCTGAGGCGATTGTCCAGGCTCTGGCCGATGCGCTGAATGCCGGCGACGTGGATGCAGCCGTGGCGTTGATTGCCGATGATGCGGTCTTCGATATGGCTGACGGTGAGCCACTGATGGGCGTCGATCAGTTCCGAGAGCTGTTCGCCTATCTGGTGGCGGGCCATTTCCGCATCGAAGCAACCCCGAAAAACACCGACGGCGGGACGGTGACGACCGACACCAAAACCTGGGGCGATGGCATCCCAGGCGGCGGCCCCAACATTGCCACCGAGGTCTATGTGGTCGAGGATGGCAAGATCACCAGCATCAGTTGGACGCCAAACGAGGAGACCACTGCCAACATGGAAGCGGCAGCGATGGAAGGAGGTGAGGCCAAAGCGGAGCCGGCACAACCGGCCTTCACTATCACTTTCGATGGCGACCAGTGCATGTACGACGGACCGGATACCTTGCCGTCCGGTCAACGCATCAAGACTGTTTTGGATGTGACGGATCAGGACGCTTATGAAAACTACGGATTTGCCGTGGTCACCCTGTACGGGGACAAGACCATGGCCGATCTGGAAGCCTGGCCGAGTGCAGATCAACCGCCGTGGACCAAACTGTATTCAATCACATTCTCTGACGATGTTTCGCCTCAAAGTACACGCGTCGAAGATGACGCCTGGCTGGTGGATGGGCCGATTTATCTGGTCTGTTTCACCGCCACCGATCAGGAGGTCTTCAAATCGGATGTCGTGGGGCCGATAGAAGTTGCGGCGGCACAGCGGAGTAACCGTTGGGAGGAAGAATGTGGGGAACGGTTTGTCCAGCTACGACGCGGTAGCCGTTGTTTGACCTGGAGACAGGTCAAACAACAAACCATCCATCGCCGGTGTTTGCAGCCGGCGATGGGTGCGTCTACCTTTTTCCATCGACGATCACGCGTTGCTGCGCTCATTAAGCGACGGGAGGCTTGCAGGATCTGCAGCCGGCTCAACCCGCGGAGCGACCCACCCGCTTAGCCGCTGCCAGAGGCTGGCAGGCTTGCAGCGGCAGGCAATCCAGCGCACACCGCGTTGCGCCATCTGCAGCGGATACGTTCCCAAAGTCGCGATGAACACCAGGCTGATCAGCACGCCGGCAAGCGCCAGTGCAACGTCAGGCGCCTCGCCGCCGGCTTGCAGCAGGTTGGTCAGCGACCCGGCCAGCCGTTCCTGCCAGAACTTGATGCCGAACAGCACCGCGTACGCTGTCCACAGCGCGGAGAGCAGCCCGAACACGCTGTAGATGCCTTCCTCGCGTGAGAAGCTGCGCAGGCCGCTGCGCAGCCGCGTCCACAGCCCGCTGCGCAGGAATGCCAGTGACTTGCGCCGCAGCATCGGTATCTCCAGCCAGTCCATCAGCAGGTAGTAGCCGTCCAGTTCCAGCAGCGGGTTGAGGTTGATGAAGACGGTCAGCAGCGCGAGAAAGGCGAACTGGTACAGCAACCCGTTGACCGCCAGCCCCGGCCACAACGTGAGAACGATGCCGCAGAGGCCGGCCAGGATCAGCCCGGAGTAGGGACCTGCCCAACTGACGGCCAGCCGGGCGCGCTTGCCCTCCAGCCAGATGTCGGTGGTATCGACGAAGAAGGCCGGCAGGCCGAAGTAGATCATGAACCCGGCCCGCCGCACCTCCCGCCCGTAGTGCTTGACCGTCAGACCATGGGACAGTTCGTGCAGCAGGATGGAGACCAGGTTGAGCAGCAGCAGCCACAGCAGGCTGCTGGCGATGCTGCGCTGCGCGCCGCGTGACGCTGAAGGCGCCCGACGCAAACAGCCGGACGTACAGGATGACGCCAACCAGCGCTACCGCGGCGAAGAGCGCCTGCGCCGGCCAGGTGAACAGCAGCCAGCCGCCGCGGCTGTAGAGCACGGCCAGGCAGCGATCCATGCCCCTAATTGCGAACTGCTTCTGCAGGAACGCCTGCCACGCGGCAGTGACGCGTCGGCCAGCGTTGCGGGGCTGCAACGGCTGGCTGGCCGGCTGGTCTGTCAAAAAGCGATTGGCTCGCAACGCTGACACCAGGCCGGTGACGCGATCGAAAGCGAAGGATCCGTAGACGGTGAAGAAGGCAACCACCAGATCGGCGACTGTGCGTGTGCCGTCCATGCGTTGCCACAGGAAATGGTCGCGCTCGCTGAGGCGGAAGTAGGTGCTGACGGCGGGGTTCTTGATGATGTAGTAGACGCCGTTGCGATCGCGCAGGCGGCTGACCACTACGCCTGGCGCGGCCTGCGGGCAATACTGGGCGCTGCCAGGCTGTGCCGTCACGTGCACCGCCAAGGTATGCTCAGGACCAGCCCTCGAATGCTGACCGCTTGTAGCTGATGAGGCTGCTGTGTTGTGCATGAGAGCCTTCCTTGTCGTCATCTGGTTGCTGGCCGACGGCCGCGTGGTTGTGGGTCAATCGGGAGTGCAGGCTGATCATGAATGCCTTGGAGATGCGGTCGTCCAGCGTGCGCGCGCAACATTCCATGGTCTCGAAGTCGATGGCGCGCAGGGCGGCCACCTCGCCGTCGCTGAGTTCATAGTCTGCCAGCGCTGCATCGGGATCAGCGAACATGCGCTGGCGAAACCTGGTGTCGATGATTGCCTTGCCAATGATTGCTTGCATAGATTGCTGGGACATCGCGATGGTCTCCCGCAGTCGGCTGAAAAGGTTCACGCGCTGGCAGGTCTACAGACCGAGCCAGTATTGATGACGTGGAAAGGTCTGTACAAACGTTAGACGGCGGGCTGCTGTAGTCAGCAGCCCGCCGTCTCTTCAAGTCAGGCGCCCTGTGGAAGGTGCAGCATATCGCCCTTTGGTCCGGCCGGATAGACCGGCCTGCGGGTGATACCCGAGTCGACAAAGAGGCCATCCTCCATCCACATGCCGACGGGGATCGACTTGGAGATGCGCTGATCCAGCACACCGGCCAAGATTCTCCAGCGCCTCGACATCCATCCCCTTCAGCGCCGCGCTCTCGGCTGCGGTCAGGTCGTACCCGGTCAGGGCCGAGTCGGCGTCGCTGAACAGGATACTGCGGAACTCGTCCTCCAACACTGCCTTGCCCAAAATCGTCTCGATCGCTTGCTGTGACATGGTGTTGCCCTCCTGTGTGCTTACCATCTTGAATCGATCACTGTTTACAGCATAACACGAAGGGCAGGCGGGCGCTATGAACCCCGTCACAGCAGGGCGGTGACCTTCGTCACACTTGCGCGAACAGAGGACCGGACCGTCCTGCCTCCGCGGCAGAAGTGGCTCAGAGCCGCGGAGGCAGGACGGTTGATCCTCCCCCAGGTTGGCACGACAGGATTTGCGGAGCGCGGCGCTCAGCGTTGTGTCTGACGGCGCAAACCGTCCAGATCGAGGATGATGATGTGTCTTGCCGTCGAGGTTGATCAGGCCGCGGTCGCGCAGCAAGCCCAGCGCCTTGTTGACCCGCTCCCGGCTGGCGACGACCCAGGTCGCCAACTCCCCCTGCGTCAGCGACAGGTCGATACGAATGCCGCCATCCTGCACACCGTAGCGTAGCGCCAGGTCCAGCAGCTTGGACGCCACGCGGTCGTAGACGTCGAGAAAGGCCAGCGATTCGGCGTAGTCGGTGAGTTGGCGCAAACGCTTGCTGAGCACCTCCAGGATGCTCTCGGCGATGCGAGGATGCGCGTGCAGGTGGCGCAGGAAGTCGTCGCGGTGCAGGGAGTGGACGACGGTCTGCTCCATAGTGATCGCGCCGGCCGAGCGCGGCAGGCCGTCCAGCAAGGCCAGCTCGCCGAAGCAGTCGCCCGGTCCGTGGAAGTTGAGGGTGATCTCCTGGCCGGTGTCGCTGAGCAGGAAGATGCGCACGCGGCCCGAACTCCACGAGGTACAACGTGTTGCCGGGCGCGTCGCGGTGGAAGATGATCACGCCGGGGGCAAACGTGTGCTGGCGCAGGTCAAGCGCCAGCGCGTCCAGTTCGACGTCGGTCAGCCCGGCGAAGAGAGTCGTTTGGCGCAAGAGGTCGTGTCGGGTCATGGATTCCTCGGCAGGCTTAATGTGGCTGGATGATGATGTCCTTTGGGCTGGGCATCTCCATCAGGAGAAAGCATGGTCAGCCATGGTTTGCGCAATCTGTGGCTGCCGTCCGTAGGAGAGCGGCAAGATGACTGCCTCCTGAACGAGAATCCGGTCTGCCTGGCGGTACAGTTGCAGGCGTTTCTGCTGATCTCCCGCGACTTTGGCTTGTCGCACCAGTTTGTCAAAGGTTTCGTTGTGCCACGAAGCTGCGACTGGTCCGTTCATCAAAGCAACACGCAGGAAGTTGTCAGGATCGGGGTAGTCGGCGTCCAGCCCGCCAGAAACGCGATACTGTCAGGCGAATTGAGTCTGATCGTGTGAGTTCGTTGTCCGCAACAGCCATGAAACCTCTAATTCCAAGATTATCGGACCATTGTTGCCTCAGAAAATCCATTTCGTCGGCGCTCCACTCGCGTACCAGAACTTCAACGACCGGGAACCCTTTGCCACCCGGATAGCCGGCCTCGGCCAGAAGCTGGCGTGCCTGGACAGGATCGTAGGGCAAGCCGATGTCCGGCGAGTGGCCCGGCAGTCTCAGGAGGTACAAATCCACCTGTGGCCGGAACAAAATAACCCTGATACACGGTGTTTCTAAACGCTTCCCGATCGGTAGCCAGAACCAATGCCTGGCGCACCCGCGGGTCGTCGAAGGGCGGCTTGCTGGCATTCAGCCCCATGTACTGGCAGGCCCACCCAGGGGCGGTAGCGTAGTCATCGGGATGGCGTTGGCGCGCGCGCATCCAATCCAGACGGAGTTACATCTTCTCGAAACGACGGGCATAGTACATCCAACTCATCGGCCTCGTACATGGCCAACTTGTTGAACCAGTTGGAATGGACGAAGGCGTGGACGCGAGCTACGTTGCCTCTGAACCTTCCATGATAGCGCGGGTTACGTCGTCAAAACCAACGACTGGCCCGGCTGCCAGGATTCCAGCAGGAAAGGACCGTTGGTTACGATGTTCTCAGGGTCCGTCCATCGTTCGCCCCACCTTTCTACCATAGGTCTCGGCGTCGGAAAGCAGTAAACGATGGCCAGCAATTGCAGGAAATAGTCGGCTGGCTCTTCCAGTTCCACGACCAGCGTCCGCTCGTCCGTGCCCGCACGCCAAGTTGCCTGGCGTCAGCAATATCCCCCTGGTGATAGGCGCGCGCGTTAACAACATCGAACAGATAGGCCGCGATAGCCGTTGGTCTCGCTGGATCCAGGCGCCTCGCCAGGCGTAGACGAAGTCAGCGGCCGTAACCGGCGTACCGTCGCTCCAGTATGTATCGTCGCGCAGGTAGAACACGTAGGTGCAGCCATCGTCCGATATCTGCCAACTCGGGCGACGTCAGGTTCATCCCGAAGTCATGGCCAAATTCCACTAGCCCACTGAATAGCTGTCGGATCACAACTTCGGAACGGGTATCTGCTGCAGAGAGTTCGGGTCCAACGTTTGCGGGTCAGGCCAATCGACCCGCAGGGCATGCGGAGCAGGTGGCAAGGAGCCTGTCTTGTAAGACCTCGCTCGCGCGCTGCTCCAGGGCGAAGCCCCGATCGAAGGCCAGACGCGCGCTGGCGTAGTCCGAAGCGTTCTGGTGAGTGATGCCCAGCCGCATGCAGGTACGCGCGGCCTCGTCGTAGTCACCTTTCGCCTCCAGCATCGCCAGAGCCCGCTCGTAGCGCACGATGGCTTCACCGTGGGCGTACACGAGGCGCGCCTGGTCGCCGGCGCGCAGCAGGTAGCGCACCGCCTCGTCGTCGCGCCCGGCTCCTTCCAGATGATCGGCAATGAGGCCCACGAACTCGCCGCTGCGCTCGCCGGTCTGCGCGATCAGCCAGTCGGCCACCAGCCCGTGATAAACCTGCCGCAGCCGCTTGAGCACGGTCTCGTAGGTGACATCGCGCAAGATGGCGTGCTTGAAGGTGTGTTCCAACGCGCGATCGAAGGCCGAGGTCTCGCGGCGGAAGACAGTTCGCGCGAGCGCAGATTTTTTAGCGAGGCGCGCAGCGTGTCCAATGGCCTCCGGATCCGTTGCTTCCAATGCGCCGCTGCACGCCAGCACCGCCAGATCCCAGAAGACCGGCCCGACCACCGCGGCCTGCTGCAGGATGGTACGCTCCTCGGCCGGCAGTCGGTCCAGGCGGGCCTGCAGCACGCCGGTCAGCGTCGCCGGAATGTGCGCTTGGCGCAGCTTTTCGAGGTCGATGTGCCAATGATCTCCACGCGGTGTCGATCACGCTGTCGTCAACCAGCATCTTGATCAGTCTCCTCAACGAAGAAGGGGTTGCCATCGGCGCTGGTGACAATCAAGTCCTGCAAGCTCTCCGGAACCTGATCGGTGTGTTGCAGGATTTCGGTAACCAGATTGGCGGCTGGCGCGTTTGCTCAACGGACGCAGGTCCAGGCGACTGAAGGAGGCCCAGCCCTCGCCCCAGTGGGGCCGGCGCTCGTAGAGTTCAGGCCGGGCGGCGGCCAGAACGAAGAGTGGGGTCTCGTTCAGCGTCTGTGCCAGAAAGCTGAGCGCATCCAGCGAGCTGTTGTCGGCCCAGTGCAGATCCTCCAGCAGTGTCAGGATCGGGCCTTGCGCAGCCAGCGCCTTGAAATACGCCGCCAGCGCTGTCAGCGCCTGCTCGCGCAGTTGCTGCGGGTCGTCCAGCAGCGGCTTGAGGTGTAGGCTGTCGGAGAAATCATAGCCGACGAGGTGGCCGATGAGGTGCGGGGACTTCTCCCTCACCCCCGGCCCGTGCGCAGCCCCTCGCTCAAGAGGCTCTCCCACGGGGAGAGGGGAGCTTAGGCCGGTTTCTAGTTTGCGGCGGACTTCGGCTGGAGGGTCGCTTTCGCTGATGCCGAAGCGGGCGGCCAGCATGTCGCGCAGCAGGCCGTAGGGCTGGCGTTCGCTGTCGGGACTGGCGCGTCCCTTGAAGTACCAGACGGTCTCGGTGATGTCCGCAACCCACTGTTCGAACTCGCCCAGCAGACGGCTCTTGCCGACACCGCCTTCGCCGACCACGGTGACAAGACGCAACTCGCCGTCGGCTATCACGTCTTGCAAGATGTTTTGCAGGGTGAGCAGTTCCGCCTCGCGCCCAATCATGCGCGTCTCGACACCGGCGACGCCGCGCGCTTCGCGTCTGAACGGGCGCGGTCGGGCTGCATCGACCCGGTAGGTCTGCACCGGTTCGGTCTTGCCTTTAAGCGATCATCGGCTCTTGCGGTTCGACGTCGAACAGACCCTGCACATGTCGCCAGGTGTCGTGCGAGATCAGCACACCGCCGGGCGGCGCGGCCGCTTGCAGCCGCGCTGCCACGTTGACCGTGTCGCCGGTGACCACGAAGTCGTCGGCCGCTGGCCTAGCGTCGCGAGAACTGGACCGGTGTGGACGCCGATGCGCATGCGTAGAGACGTTGCATGCAACGTCTCTACGGGCAGCGTCGCCAGCGCTGTCTGCATGTCCAGCGCAGCGCGGACAGCGTGCTCGGGGTCGTCCTCGCGCGCCAGCGGCACGCCGAAGACGGCCAGCACAGCGTCGCCGATGTACTTCTCGACCCGCCCGCCGCGCTCGATGATCGGCGGCGTGACCGCGGCGAAGTATGCCTGTCTGGACCGCGCGCACGTCCTCCGCGTCCATCTGCTCGCTCATGGCGGTCCAGCCGGCCAGGTCGGCGAAGAGAACGGTGACCAGCTTGCGCTGCTCGTCGCGCGGCGCAGCTGTCAGCGCCGCCAGCTTCTCGCCCAGCGCAGCGATGGACGCGTCAACGACAGCGTCGCCCAGCACGGGACGCTGGCCTTCCAGCGCGGCGATTGCTTGTTCGAGTTGTTCTCGTTCGGTGATTGGCATGTGATGATCTCGCAGCTTAGCGATGCGCGACCTACTGGGGACGCGGGCATGTATCCGCGGCCGCCAGTAGGTCAGTCATCCCAACAGACTAACGATCATGGCCAGCCGTTGAAAGGATCTAGATGGACTTGGATCTGGAATATGTAGTGGTAACCGTTGGAACAGCTGCGCTGTCCACGTTCCTACAACCGGCACATCCTTTGTATTTCCATTGCATCAGCGCATCGAGTTCATCCTGGGTCCAGGACTCAGCTGCCGCGATGACATTGATGTCCAGGATGATCTGCCAGTCACAGCAGTCCAGCGCACGGCTTCGCATCTGCCACAGAGCCACATCGTCCACTTGCTTGCGTCTCGACGGTGATAAAAGAGCAATCCTAATCCGTGTGCGCATGGTACTTGATAAACAGGCGAACTGCCTAGTACATTTCTCAATGTCCATATTCGACGAACCTCCATGTCTTTGATATTGAGTTACCGAATTGTCAGCCGCGGTCGCACTCCACACGGTGCCGTAGCTGTTGCACGTCGGCCAGCCGGCTGCTGGCGTCCATGCGTCGATAGGCACGGCCGGCGGCGCGCAATTGCCGGCACGCTTTGGCGCGATCCCCGTCCTGCAGGCGACCGGCATACGCCTGCGCCAGCAGATAGCGGGCGTTCGCACACGATGCAACCCCCTCGCGCGCCTCGTTGTCGAAGCTGGTTTCCAGCGCCTCGACAGCGCAATTCCAGTTCTCCTGCCGGAGCGCCAGCCGTCCGCGCACGCGCAGGATCTCGCGCACAACCGGGGCGGGCGGCGTCGGACCGGCTGCGTCCTCAACAAGCTCAATCAGTTGCAAACATCTGTCCTCCTCTCCTTCGCCGGCCGCCAGATTGGCCAGATCCAGCAGCAGCCCAACCTGGAACCGGTGATGGCGCGTCTCCTGGCACAGAGCCAGCGCCGTGTCCAGATGCCTTTGCGCCTCCTCCAGCCGGCCAAGCTGGTGAAAGGCGTTTCCCAGGATCTGGTGAGCCAGGATAACACGTGTGACGGTGCCCGAAGACTGGGCCAGCGGCAGCGCTTCCAGCAGAGCGTCGACGGCTTCGTCCGCCAGCCCCTGATCCAACAGCAGTTCCGCCTAACTCAGCAGCAGCAGCGCCTGATCGCGGATATCGCCGATGCGCCGGGCCAACTCGATACCTGAACCAAGATGGAGTTTCGCCTGCCTGAAGTATCCGAGCTTGCGATACCCGACGGCGACGTTGTTGTAGCCCTGCACAAGCTGGGGCAGGTCCATGAGCTGTTCGTACAGCTTGAGGCAGCGACGGGCATAGCTTGCAGCCC
This sequence comes from uncultured Chloroflexia bacterium, assembly GCA_963707275.1. Taxonomy (GTDB): domain Bacteria; phylum Chloroflexota; class Anaerolineae; order JAAEKA01; family JAAEKA01; genus JACKBK01. Next base: position 30,712 of record CAVPPH010000004.1, on the reverse strand, counting down.
GCCGGGTGTGGCCCTGGCTGTCGGCGATGATGCCGCGCAAGCGGTACGCGTCGGCCAGACCGCGCAGGTCGCCAATGCTGCGCGCCAGCCGGACGCTTTGGCGGATGTAGACGCCCGCCTGGGCCATTTCGCCGCGCGAAATGAAGAGATAGGCCAGCCCGCAGCGCGCCCGATTGCCCGCCGGGTTTGCCGGCAGATCGGAAAGGTGCGCCAGCGCGTGTTCGAAGTACATCTGCGCCTCGGCCAGATCTCCCTGAAGCAGATCGATCGACGCCAGCTTGCTCGCGCCGCGGGCTCGGTCCAGCGGTTCGCTGGCCGCCGCGAGAAATGCGGTGTAGTGGATGCGCGCCTGGTCCTGGTCTGACAGGTTTTCCAGATACACGTCGCCCAAACGCTCGTGCAACAGATACGGCATGATTGGCGCCGAAGGATCTTGCGCACCGGCAATGAGTTCCATGGCCTTGTGGAAGTAGGACGTTGCCTCCGTGCTGGACCCAAGCTGACGGGCGCGATCACCCGATTGCACGAGGTAGGCGGCGGCGCGCATTGGCTCGCCGCCCTCCTGCCAATGGAACGCCAGCACCTCGACGTTACGGTCAGTCGCTTGCGACAGAGCTTCGAAAGCCTCGGCTACCTGACGGTGATAGCGCCGGCGCTCCGTGCGCAGCAGCCCATTGTAGGCAACCTCGCGCACCAGGGCATGAGTGAAGTGATATTCCTGTTCCATAGCATCGTCAAGTTCAGCGATGAAATCGTGCTCGCGCAGAATGCGGAGGTGTTCCGCCAGGGCAGGCTCATCCGGCATGATGAGCGCCAGAATGTCGGGCGAAAAATCGCGTCCGATCACCGCTGCCATCTGCAACGTGCGCCGAGCCGAAAACTGGAGGCTGTCGATGCGGGCGCCCAACACGGATTGGACCGTCTCCGGGATCGCCAGCGTTGCGGCATCGGCGCGCAGGCGCAGTTGTCCGGAATTGCTGTCGGTCGTCAGCGCGCCGGATTGGATCAACGCGCGCACCGCTTCTTCCAGAAAGAACGGGTTGCCTTCCGCCCGGCTAAGAATGCGCCATAGCAGCTTTTGTGAACGCGCTGCCCGGCCCCGCGCCGGCGAGCCGTCCACCGGCAGTTCACCACCCAGCAAATTCGCCACCAACTGTTCGCTGTGCGCAGCCGAGAGCGGCTGCAGCCACAGGCTGACATGTCGCTGTTGGTAGGCTGCCGACAGTTGGCCAACCAGTGTCCAGATCGGTTGCGATGCCTCCGGTCGCATCACGCAGATCAGCATGAGTGGTATTTCGTCTGTCAACCCGGCCAAATGCTCCAGGAGTTCGACCGACGATGGGTCGGCCCACTGAAGATCCTCACAGACAATCACCAGCGGCTTCTGGGCCGTTCGGTTTCTAACCAGGGTTTCGATCGCACGAAACATCCCCGATTTGAAATGGCGGCTGTCAACGGCCGTGCCCGCGTCCGCCTCCCGCTCGCTTGTCCGCGTCAACGCCAGCAAGCGCGCCAGCGCGCGGTAGATCTCATCAGAGTCGTCGCGGCAGACCTGGTCGATCCAGGCGCGCAGCCTGGCATCCACGACCTCATTCGGCGCGTCCGTTGGAATCCTGGCGGTGCCGCGCAGCAATTCCAGCCACATGTGATAGGGAATCGTGTTGCCGTAGGAGATGCAGCGTCCCGAAAGGAGATCGACCGTTTGCTCAACCGCGCCTCTGACAGCCTCTTCGAGCAGGCGGGACTTGCCAATGCCGGCATCGCCGATGATCACCGCCACCGAGCCGCTGCCGGACTCCAGACGGGCAATCGCTTGTTGCAGCACGGCAAGCTCGGCTTGTCTGCCCACCATGACGTCGCTCCGTCCGCCAATCTTGCGCGGCGCGGCGGAAGGCGCAGTCACGCCCAGCACGCGAAAGACCGTCACCGGCCCGGCAACACCTTTGACAGACAGCGACGGTATCTTCTCCAGAACGAATTCATCTCCTACCAAACGCCGCGTTTCCTGGCTGATCAGCACGCTACCCGGATCGGCTGCCGCCTGTAGCCGCGCCGCCAGATTGACGGTATCCCCGGTGACAAGGAAGTCTGCGGCAGTGTTGCCAGTGGTTGCCATGACGACCCCGGTATCGATGCCAATGCGCAATCGAAGCTGGTGGCCCTTGAATGTCGCCAGCTGCGGCTTTCCGCTCTCGCTGGCAATCGTTGCATTCAAGGCTGTGACTGCCTGGTGGATCCCAAGGGCCGCCAGCACAGCCCGCTTGGCGTCGTCCTCGCGCGCCGCCGGTACGCCGAACACTGCCAGGACAGCGTCGCCGATGTACTTCTCGATCACCCCGCCATAACCAGTAATGACCGGTGTGACGGCGTCGAAATACCGGTGTTGCAAATGGTGCAGATCCTCGGGATCGAGTTGTTCCCCGATCGCAGTCCAGCCCATGACGTCGGCAAAGAGAACCGTGACCAACTTGCGCTGCTCCGCTGGGCGCGTTGACGTGATCGCTGCCATGCTTTCCCGCATGACGGCGATCGATGCATCCACCACGGCGCTCCCCAGGGTTTCCCGCTGGGTTTCCAGCGCCGCTATGGCGTGTTCCAACGCAACGCGCTCGGTCACGGTCTGTGGCCTCCCAGGTGTTGAACCAAACGACTTATCAAGGCGCGGATTCAGCGCATGTTGTGACGCTTTGCGGCGTTTCTGCTGCGATGCCCATCAACGTTGATCCACACTTGCTACATTATCGAACGAATTTGTTAGTGTTTTGCTGCAAGAATTCCCCATAGTCTTCCCGGCAACGCGTACTCAGGACTGGCGATCCTCGGAGGGACTGCCAGTCCTATGCTGACTATGGACGCGCGCTTACCAGGCTCCTACTGCCTCTTCGGGCGTCGCAAAAGTCTTGAACAGTTCCGACAGGCCGGCCAGCTTCAGGACATCCTGAATACGCTGCGTCGGCGCAGCCAGGTAGACATCGCCGCGGTTGAAGCGTTTGACCTCTTTTTGCGTCCCCACCAGCACCCGCAGGAACCCACTGCTGATGTACTCGACGTCGGTCATGTCCAGGACGAGGCGATAGTGGCCGAGGTCCATGGAATAGGTCAATGCGTCGCCCACATCCTGGGCGCGACTGCTGTCGAAGCGACCCGCGAGCTTGTACAAGTCACAGCGCTTCAGTTCGGTGCGGACGATCTGTTGGTCTGACATGAGGTTCCTCCTGATTGTTGACGGACAAAGATAGCTGACCCAACGCATTGGTTCGATCATAGATCGTGGAATTGAGCCAACACATGACTAGACGTAGCATAACGCATTTTTGCCGCGAGCACAATGAACTATATCACAGCGCCGCTGTGACCTGTTTCACAGTTTTGCGCCAGAGCGCTACCCGGTTGAATTGACGATGACCAGGGTAAAATCATCGAACTGCGGTGTCGAGTCTTCATAGAGCTTGACGGCATCGAACACGATGTGACACTGGCTCGGTGCAGCATTTCCAGGTCAGACTCGCCATCAGGTCGTGCAGGCGTGCAACGCCGAACGGCTCCTGGCGGCGGTCGATGGCATCGGTAACGCCGTCGCTGTTCAACACCAGCCGGCCGCCCTGCGGGATCACAATGCGCTGCTCGTCCAGCGCGGGATCGGGCAACAGCGCCAGCGGCTGGCCGCGGCCCACGGGCACGGCGACAGCCGCTCCCGTCCGGTCGTAGACCAGCGGCAGCTCGTGGCCGGCGCGTGCGTACAGAAACTCACCGTTGGCTGTGTCAAGGATGCCGTAAAGCACAGTGACGAACATGCCCGTTTCGTTCATGTCCAGCAGGTGGTAGTTGACGCGCCGCAGCGCCTCGGTCGGCGGCACGCCGCGGCTGGCTTCGGCACGGATCAGGCTGCGGGTCAGCGCCATGAACAGCGCCGCCGACATTCCCTTGTCCGACACGTCGGCGACGACGATGCCGATCTTGCCATTGCCCAGTTCGATGAAGTCGTAGAAATCGCCGCCCACCGCCTGGGCCGGTGTCATGATCGCGCCGAAGTCGTAGCCGGCTGCGACAGGCAGTTCACGCGGCAGCATGCTCTGCTGCAAGTCGTGCGCCAGTTGCAGTTCGCGCTCCAGCCGTTCCTTCTCGATGATCTGCGCCTGCGCATTCTGCAACGCGAGGTAGGCGGTCTCAAGTTGGCGGTTCTTCTCGCGGCAGGTCGTGGATTGTAACATCATTGGACTCGCGCAGCCGCCGGCTGAGGGTTTCCATCAACTCGGCGGCGACCCGGGGTTGACGCGCCAGCAACGCATCGAACTCAGCCCGTCCCAGCGAAGCGATTTCGACATCGGACACGGCGCGCACGGTGGCGGAGCGCACGCCGTCCGGTTCCAGCACGGCCAGCTCGCCGACGAAGTTGCCCGGCCCCATCCGGCGCACCAGCCATTCTTCGGCAGTGCCCAGCGCCTTGACCACCTCGATAGTCCCGGCGCGGACGACGCATAACGAGTCGCCTGGTTCGCCTTCTTGAAAAAGCACTGTCCCTGCTGGCCAGCGTGTTACCGGCATGGCTACTGCGATCTCTTCCAGCGCTCCATCGGAAAGCGTCGCAAACAGCGCTACGTCGCGCATGTTGATAGTGCTCATATCATCTTGCCTTTTCCGTCGGTTCGATTAGAAGGGCTGCAACCTGCTGCACGGATACCTGCCGGCTGGCTTGGATGCGCTTGCGGCTTCTGCGCGCGCCTGGCAGGCCAATCAAACCGGCAAGCTGGCCCCGCAGCCGCGCCCGGCCGCCGCGCCGCGCCAGCTGCGCAAGGCATCGACGGTGATGCGCTGATCTGCGCGCCGAGAATGGCTCGCCAATGACGGCGCAGCAGCGCGCCCGGCCAGTTGCGCGACGATGACCAGGATCGTGTTGCGCCCGACGTAGTAGCTGGCCAGCGCGCCGCCGCCGGTGGCGCTCACCTTGTGGTAGACCGCGCGCTTCGGGCACGTAAAGCGCCTGCCAGCCCAGCAGTTGCAGCCGCCATGCCAGATCCACGTCTTCCATGTACATGAACAGCGCCGGGTCGAAGCCGCCGGCCTGCTGCCAGGCATCGCGGCGATAGGCCGCCGCGCCGCCGCAGGCGCCAAAGACCCAGCGCTGACCGTCGTACTGCCCGTCGTCCGGCTGCCAGACGCCGCGATTGCGCGGGATGCCATCGACGCCCATCATGTCGCCCGCGGTGTGCAGGTGATCGCGCTGGTCGAACAGCAGCATCTTGCTGGCAGCCGAGCCGGCCTCGGGATGGGCGAGTCAGCCCGCTGACCAGTGCCGCCAGCCAGCCCGGTTCTGCCTCCGTGTCGTTGTTCAGCAGCACCAGCATGTCGCCACGCGCCACCTGTACGCCCGCCTTGCAGGCGGCGATGAAGCCGCTGTTGCGCTGCAGGGCGACAACCTGCACCTCCGGGAAGTTCTCCGCCAGAAACGCCGCCGACCCGTCGCTGGACGCGTCATCGACGACGATGATCTCGAAGCGCTCAGCCGGCCATGTCTGCCGTCGCAAGGCAGGCAAACACCTCGGCCAGCAGGTGCTTGCCGTTGTAGCTGGGAATGATGATCGAGGCGACTGGCTGTGTTTGTGACACGGGCGGCTCGCGTTGGTAATCGGTGATCAGTAACCGGAAGGCGGCTACTTACCGTTAACTGATTCATGCTCAAAATAGCCCGCCAGCGCGTCCTGCCAGGGGCGAAGCACGATGCCCAGAGCGGCTGCCGCGTCTGTTGAGGATGATCGCGTGCGGCGGTGGTGCAGTGCGACGATACCATTCGGCGGAGCTGATGGGCGTCACCGGGATGTCGGCGCGGCCAGCCTGACGCAGCAATTCGACCGCCCACTGGTGACGCGTGCAGTAGCCGCTGTTGGTCAGGTGGTAGATGCCGAAATGGCCGCTGTCGATCAGTTGCACGATGGCTGCGGCCAGGTCAGGCGCGTAGGTCGGGCTACCGAATTCGTCGGCCACCACCCGCAGCGCGCCGTGCTTGTCCGCCGCGGCGATGATCTTGGCTGATGAAGTTGTTGCCGCCGTTGTTGTAAAGCCAGGCTGTGCGGGCGATGTAGAAGCGGCCGGCCAGCATGGTGGTCACCAGCTTCTCGGCGGCCTCCTTGCTGCGGGCATAGACGCCGCTGCGCGCGCCGGTCGCGTCCCACTCTCGGTAGAAGCGGCCCGGCTGTCGCCGGGAAACACCTCGTTGGTGCTGACGTGCAGCAGAGCGGCGCCGCTGCGCTGGCAGGCCGTGGCCAGGTGCTTCACGCCCAGCACGTTGACCGCGTAGCAGGCGTCCTGCTTCTCCTCCGCGCCGTCCACGTCGGTCCAGGCGGCCGCGTTGATGACGACCTGCGGCTTCCAATCGCACACCTGCTCGATGATCGCCGGCCGCGTCATGTCGATCTCAGGATAGTCCAGCGCCAGCACCGCGCGCTGCGTCGCCAGCGATTCCAGCAAGGCCCGCCCAAGCTGCCCGCGAAATCCGATCAATACCACACGCTCGATGGGTCGTTGTCCTGTTGCACCTGTTTCGCTCATAAACCTCCATCCTGCTGCCGTGCCAGCATTCGTTGCCATACTCCCGTCCATCACCTGTCAATTCACCGGCGCCATTGTAACACTTTCGCCCAGCGCGGGCAACTGTCTTTGCCAAACTGCGCAGGCGCGGCTATACTACTTCATCAGGGCGGCAAAGGAGCGCCGCCCCGCTGCGCCGCCAGCGCAGCAGTCATTCCGTGTCCAGGAGAGACGCATGCCATCAAAGACGATGAAGGCTGTCGTGAAACCGGAACAAGCGCCAGGCATGGTCCTGCGCGAGGTTCCGGTTCCGTCGTTCGGGCCGCAAGACGCACTGATCAAGGTGCGCGCCACGTCCATCTGCGGCACCGACCTGCACATCTACAAATGGGACGAATGGGCGCGCAAGCGGATCAACCCGCCCCTCGTGGTCGGTCACGAGTTCTGTGGCCATGTGGTGGCGGTGGGACGGGACGTGACCGAAGTCAACGAGGGCGATTTTGTGTCCGCCGAGAGCCACATCACCTGTGGCCATTGCGCCCAGTGCCGCACCGGCAACGGCCACATCTGCCAGAACACCCGCATCATCGGCGTCGATCGCGATGGATGCTGGGCGGAATACATCGTGATGCCGGCCTACAACCTGTGGCTCAACCCGCCCGATATGCCGATCGAGATCGCCTGCATGCTTGAGAACTTCGGCAACGCCGTGCATACCGCCTTCTCCACTGATCTGACGGCGCGCAAGGTGTTGATCACCGGCTGTGGGCCGGTAGGACTGATGACCGTCGCCGTGGCAAGGGCGGCCGGCGCCCGATCGATCTATGCCACCGATATCAGCCCCTACCGCCTGCGGCTGGCAGAGCGCATGGGCGCCACGCACGCGCTCAACGTCGGCGAGGTGAAGGTTGTGGACTTCATCCGCAAGGACACCGACGGCGAGGGCGTGGATGTGCTGCTGGAGATGAGCGGCGCGTCGACTGCCATCGACCAGGGCTTCGCCGTCCTGCGCGACGGCGGCGAGAGCCTCGCTGCTCGGCGTGGCCCCCGGAGTGATCGGCTTCGACATCAACAACCACATCATCTTCAAGGGCGCGACGGTGCGCGGCATCTTCGGGCGCAAGCTGTGGGACACATGGTTCCGCATGCGCGGCCTGCTGAACTGCCAGGCGCGGTCGATCTGCGCCCGCTGGTCACCCACCGTTTCGTACTGGACGAGTGGGAGGACGCGATCCAGATCATGAACAGCGGCGCGAGCGGCAAGGTGGTGATGTTTGTGGAGGGAAAGAAGGGAAACGAGGGAAATGAGGGAAACGAGGGCTAATGCCCCGTTAAATGGGATTTTGCTGGTTGTCATTCCGAGCGGGTCTTGCCGACAACGTGGAATGGCAGAATCATCAGCGAGGAATCCCTCGGCCCAGCGTCAGACGCACGGCATCCCGCTAGGTTCGCCTTGAGACGCCATAGATAGCCTGATTTGCTCATACCCGTGGCGTCGATCGCCCGGGCAGTGTGAACAACGAGATTCCCAGACATACTCGGCGCAAAGTTTGAAACGAAGAAAGATCAGCAGGCGGCGCAGACAGGAGATTTCGATGACAACCAGGAATAACAACCAACGACTTGGCTGGCTGGCTGATGAGCTGGCGCAGCTTCAGGAGGCGGGACGCTACACCAACATCCGCACGCTGGGATCGCCGCAGGGCGCCTGGCTGGAGGTGGATGGCAAAAAGGTGCTCAACTTCTGTTCCAACAACTACCTGGGGCTGGCCAATCACCCACGGCTGGTCGCGGCGGCCAAGGACGCTATCGACCGCTTCGGCGTCGGACCGGGCGCGGTGCGCACCATCGCCGGCACCATGACCTGCACCAGGAACTGGAGCGCAAGCTGGCCGCAGTTCAAACACGTCGAGGCTGTGATCACCTTCCAGAGCGGCTTCTGCGCCAACGTCGGCGTCATCCCGGCGCTGATCGGCGACGGCGATCTCGATGATCAGCGACCAGCTCAACCACGCCAGCATCATCGACGGCGTGCGGCTGACCAAGGCCGACCGCACGATCTATGAGCACTGCGATCCCGCCTCGCTGGAAGAGGTGCTGGAGGAGAACTACGGCCAATACACGCGGATGTTCGTCATCACCGACGGCGTGTTCAGCATGGACGGCGACATCGCGCCGCTGGCCGGAGATCGTCAAGCTGGCCGAGCGCTTCGGCGCGATCACCATCGTGGACGACGCGCACGGCGAGGGTGTCCTGGGCAAGGGCGGCCGCGGCATCGTCGATCACTTCGACCTGCACGGCCGGGTGGACGTCGAGATCGGCACGCTGAGCAAGGCCTTCGGCGTGGTCGGCGGGCTGGTGGCCGGCTCGCAGGTCCTGGTGGACTGGCTCAAGCAGCGCGGCCGGCCCTTCCTCTTCTCCAGCGCGATGACCGTGCCCGACGTGGCCGCCTGCATCGCCGCGGTCGATGTGCTGAGCGAGTCGACGGAGCTGGTGGACCGGCTGTGGGACAACGCGCGCTACCTTCCAGGGCGAGATGCGACGGCTGGGCTTCGACACCGGCAAGACGCAGACGCCGATCACGCCGGTCATGCTGGGCGACGAGCTGCTGGCGCAGCAGTTCAGCCGGCGACTCTACGAGGAAGGCGTCTTCGGCACCGCCATCACCTTCCCGACCGTGCCGCGCGGCAAGGCCCGCATCCGCGTCATGATCTCCGCCGCCCACAGCCCCGACGACCTGGAAGCCGGCCTGCAGATCTTCGCGCGTGTCGGCAAGGAATTGGGCGTGATTTAGATGTTTTTCGAGTGACAGTCACTTTCGGAAAGTGACTGTCACTTCAACCGCGCCGAACTCTCTGCCATCGTCGAATCAACTTCACAGGAGGGACGCCGTGCCGTACGCGCGACGCGACATTGTTCAGTTCGTCCCTGGCGAGTACTACCACATCTACAACCGCGGGGCACGCGGCGTAACACTCTTTCATGAGCGCAGCAACTATCAGTTTGTCTTGCAGCACATCAGAGACTACCTGGTCGAGTTGGAGCTAACGCTTATCGCCTGTTGTCTGATGCCCAACCACTACCATTGGCTCGTGCGCCAAAATGGCAGCTATGCGGCCGGTCTGCTCCCACAACGCGTCTTTAATCGCTATTCCAAGGCTTATAATGTCCGCTATCAGCATAGCGGAACGCTGTTTCAGGGCCGCTATCAGTCGAAGCACGTTGACACTGAGGTCTACTTGATGCACCTGTGCCGCTACATCCACGGCAATCCGGTGCGCCACGGCATTCGCCGCAATCCGAACGACTGGCCGTACTCGAACTATCTGGAGTGGACCGAGCAGCGATCTGGCAAGCTTGTCGACAAGGGATTCGTGACTTCTCGCTTCCCCGATCTAAGCGATTATGAGAGGTTTGTCACTGAGGGCTTGCGAATGAGCAAGCTGCCAGAAGAACTCGAAGACCTCGATGAGTTTGAGGCGCTGGGCAAGTAGAGTCGCTGTGTGAAAGGTGACAGTCACTTTCGGAAAGTGACTGTCACCTGGAACCGCACTGTCACCCGACGCGCGTCGCGACGAACTCCGCGCACAGCCGCCAGACCTGTTCACGGGCTGCGTCGTCGGTGAGGATGTGGTTGCTGCCGTCGATCCAGACCATGCGTTTGTTCTCGCTACCCAGCATGTCGTAGATCAGCGGCATGTTGTCCGGCGGCACGCGGCGGTCCTGGTAGCTGTGCATCAGCAGCGCCGGCGTCTGCACATCCGGCAGATCGTCGCGCAGATGGCGCAGGAAGTTGGCCAGTTGTGCGGCCGCCAGCAGGGGATAACGGTCGTAGGCAACCCTCCGCCCGGCCGCTTCGGGATCAAACCAGTCAGATTTGCCCGATTTGGGAAGAGTCGGCATCACCCGTCCAATGGTCGATGCCAGGGGCAATAGCGGTTCACCCACTTCCAGCGGGGCAGCCATCGCGACCACGCCGGCGACCGGCCGGTGCGCCGCCAGGTGCAGCGAGAGCGCGCCGCCCAGCGACAATCCCAGCACGAACACACGGCGGCAGTGCGCTGCCAGCCGCCAGTAGCCGGCCTCGACGCTGGCATACCAGTCGCGCCAGGTGGTCTCGTTCAGATCGGCCGGAGCTTGTGCCGTGGCCCGCCACCAACACCCCGTTGACCGTGTAGCCTGCCGCGGCCAGCGAGCGTCCCAGCCCGCTCACCTCCTGCGGCGAGGCGGTGAACCCGTGGACGACGAGACAACCTGTGTCGTTGCCTCGATAAAAGAACGGCTCCGCGCCGGGCATCAGATTGTGCATGAATGGCTACCTCATGTTGGAAAACGTAACCTGTTGCGTCGCAAAACATTCGCATCTCAGACTTACTTCAGCGTTGCGCACAACCATGGATGAAAATGTCACTGCGCAGCGGCGGCCGCCGAAGCAGTCTCTCCGGCTGAGCAGAGAGATTGCTTCGCCGCAGACGGCTCGCAATGACGATGAGGTGTATTCTTCAAGTAAGAATGCGAACTCCGCAGGATCACCCGGTCACCCAGTCACCCTGTCATCGTGTCTCTTGCCCCAGTGTACCCAACTCAGATCATTCGCCAAACGGCTGGCGATTGTGCTACAATGCCATGGGCGCGGGACGAATGCCGCGCATTTTCTGTCTGGCGACCGGACGGTCTGTGACCGGCCCGCGCCGGCCAACATCCGGAGGATACACGGTGGCCGAGCAACCAACTCCCCGTCAACTCAACGTCGAACTACCCAATGACCTGACCGCGACCTACGCCAATTTTGCCATCATCAGCCACTCGCCGCACGAGGTTGTGGTGGATTTCGCGCAGATGCTGCCTGGCATGCCCAAAGCCAAGGTCCAGGCGCGCGTGCTGCTGACGCCGGCCAACGCCAAGATGCTCTGGCAGGCGCTGGGGCAGAACATCGCCAAGTACGAACGCCGTTTCGGCAAGATCGGCGCCCAGCAAGCCGGCGGGTTTGATCCGAAATCGGGCATTCTTGGCGGCATGCAGTGGACTGTCGGCGGCGGCGACGAACCGGGCGACGAGCTTGAGCCAGATGCTGACTCGCCCGAAACGGAGACTCCATGAACAACCTGCCCCAGATCATCGAGGACATTCGCGCCGACCTGACGGCGCGCAACGACGTGCGCGACGCGACCCTGCGCCGGTCGCGCGACCTCATCCGGCTATGCGCGCAGAGCATCCGCGCCGTCCATCGTCATGAGTTCGAGGAGGCCGCGGCGCTGCTGGCCGAGGCGCGCGACGCGGCCGCACAGATGTTGGCAGCCATCGAAGCGCTGCCCGACCTCTTCTACACCGGCTACACCCAGGACGCGCTGAAAGAACTCACTGAAGCGCACCTGGTCTACGCCTTTGTCAACGGCGGCGACCTGCCGACGCCGCAGGAACTGGGCGTGCCGTCGCACACCTTCCTCAACGGCATGTCGGAGGCGGGCACCGAGATGCGCCGCTTTGCGCTGGACATGATCCGGCGCGGGCTGGTCGAGGAAGCCGAGCCGTACCTGGCCATTATGGACGAGGTCTACAGCCAGAACATAACCATCGACTTTCCTGATGCGATCACCGGCGGGCTGCGCCGTCAAACGGACGTGCTGCGCGCCACGCTGGAACGGACGCGCGGTGACGTGACCATGGCCATGCGCCAGGAGCAGATGCGTCAGGCGCTGGCGGCCTTTGAGGAGCGCGTGATGGGCACCACCGGGATGCTGGTGGAAGCAGTCATGGCTCCCCTCGAAACGGACGATGAGTAACCAGGGCGATCAGCCGGTCATCCGCGCCAGCGAGTTGGGCGAATACGTCTATTGCGCCCGCTCATGGTGGCTCAAGCGCGCACAGGGCGTTCAGTCGCGCAACGTTGAAGCGCTGCGCAGCGGAACCGCCGCGCACGACCGCCACGGCCGTGGCGTCGCGACGGTGCAAACGCAGCGGCGCCTGGCAACTATTTTGTTGGCTGCCGCGGCGCTGCTGGCTCTGGCTGCTGTGCTGCTGGCGTTGGTGGGAGGCGCGGGCTGATGAGCGGCTGGTCGCGTTCGTTGCTGCGATACACCGCTCTGGTGATTGTCGCGGTCGTTGCCGGGCTGGCCGTTTGGCAGATCGCCAGCCTGCTGGTCAACAGCCAGTCGCTTGCGCCCGTCACCGGCCAGTATTACGTCGGCGCGAGCTGGATGGCGACGCCGTCGCCCACAGCCGGCCCGTCGCCTACCGTGACGCCGCTGGCAACCGCCACACCATTGCCGACGAGCGAGCCAGAGGTGACGCCTGATGCCGCGCCTGTTGAAATCGAAGTGACCGCCGTTCCTCTGCCGACGCCCGATTCGTTCGTGGAACAGGTGGTACGGGACGCTGGCATCGACCCGGCCGGCTCCTTCGTGCTGGTCAACCAGAACGCACAGCGGATGACCGTCGTCAAAGACGGCGCCGTGGTGCGCGAGTTGGCCATCAGCACCGGCGACCCCGATAAGGGTTGGTACACGCCGGCCTGGACCGGAAACATCGGCGAATTCTGGGGCACGTTCACAGCCAACGGCGTCTCAGCCGACAACGCCTGGTATCTCTTCAAGGCAGGCGGGTCGATCCTGATCCACAGCGCGCCTTACACACAGGCTGAAGACGGCTCCAAACTGTATCAGGGAATGGATGAACTGGGCGTCTTCCCGGCCTCGCGCGGCTGCATCCGCATCTCGCCCGACGACGCGCGCTGGTTCACCGACTGGGGTCCGTACGACGTGCCGATCGTGATCCTCCCTTGGGACGGCGGCACCGGCCGCGAGGGCTAGCAAGCCTCAAGATTCGTATGATCCGGGCCATCCAACTCAGCAAGCGCTACGGCGCGAACTCTCGCTCTTGACCACCTGGATCTGACTGTGCCGCCTGGCGCGGTCTTCGGCCTCCTCGGCCCCAACGGGTCGGGCAAAACCACCTTCATCAAGCTCCTGCTGGGACTGATCTTTCCTGACGCCGGCTCGGTCGAGTTGGATGCTGGCGCGGCGCGTTGCATCGGCTACCTGCCTGAACGCATCGCCCTCCCGCCGCGCAGTCGCATCGACGAATTCCTGCGGCTGTGCGCGGATCTCGACGGACTGCGCGGCGCAGTGCTGGACAGCGCGGTCAATACCCAACTGCGCCAGGTCGGGCTTGATCAGGTCGCTGCCCAGCGCATCGGGTCGTGCTCGAAAGGCATGTTGCAGCGGCTGGGGCTGGCCGTCGCTTTGATCGGTGACCCACCGCTGCTGGTGCTGGACGAGCCGATGGAGGGCCTCGACCCGGCGTGGCAGAAGGCCGTGCGCGACCTGATCGGCCAACTGCGGCGCGCCGGCAAGACGGTGCTGCTGAGCACCCATCGCCTCAGCGACGTGGCCGAGCTGTGCGATCACGTCGCGATCCTCTCCAGCGGGCGGCTCAAGCAGGCCGGCGCGCTGGCCGACGTGTTACCGCTGCGGGAGCGAGTAGTCATCGACGTGGACCGTGTACCTGCATCGTTGGCTGCCAGCCTGACAGTTCTTGGCTCCGGCGTGGCATTGCAGGACGGCCGCATCTATTTGGAAGGGCCAGCGGTGGCGCGCAAGGAGCGATGCCTTGCGGCTGCTGCTGGACGGCGGCGCGGACGTGCGCGGGCTGGTCCAGGAACGGCTGACGCTGGAGGAAATCTACCTGGAGGCGATGCGCGCATGAGCCGGACGGTTGCCATGGCCTGGTTTTTGCTGAAGGAACTGGCGCGCTCGCTGTTGATCATCGCCGCCGCTGGCGCTGACACTGGCGCTCTACTGGATCTTCTTCGAGTGGCCGGGCGACGTAGACTATTTCGCAGCGACCGGCGGGTTCACGTTGATGGTGGCGACATTGGTGACGGTGCTGTTGCTGGCCAGCCAGCTCAACCGCAGCTCATCCGCGGTGATGCTGCTGCGACTGGCGCGCCGCAGCGAACTACTGGCGGCGATGGTGCTATGTGTCGCTGTGCTGGCCGGTCTGCTGGCGGCGCTGTACACTGTTCTGGCGCTGATTCAGGCCAGGGTCGCTATCAGCCCGGTAGACCTGTTGCTGATCGCGCCGCGCTGGCTGGCGTTGGTGCTCTTTGCCGCCTGCCTGGGGCTGCTGCTGACGCGGCTGACAAGCCGCGGCGGGTCGTATATCGTCACATTTGTCGCGCTGGCGCTGTTTGCCACAGTGACCGAGTTGCGCGGCGTGATGGAGCGAGGCAGCTTTGCCTGGCTTGCAGAAGCGGTAGCCACCCTTGCCAGTCCGGTCACCACGGCGCTGCGCGCGCCGGCAATTCCTCCCTCTGTTCCAGCCTACGCCCTTTCGCTTGCCGGCGTTCTGATCCTTGCCGCTGGCCTGTTTGTGCTGGCAGCGTGGTTGTTCCGTCGCAAGGACCTGTTGTGGGCGGAATAACGACCAAGGACCGCATCTGATGTGGATTGCGCCGCTGCTGCTGGCCGGACTGCTGCTCTATCTTGCCCTGCGGCTGACACGCCGTGCTGCACACAATCAGCGGCGCAGCGGGCTGCCCGAGGGTAAGCTGGTCTACGCGGACACGGGTCGCTGGTCAGAAGTGGCGAAACCCTATTTCTCGCAACGCTATCGACTGACCGGCAAGCCCGACTATCTGGTGGAGACGGATGACGGGCTGGTGCCGGTGGAAGTCAAGCGCGGCGCAGCACCGGCCGGCGGCCGCGCCTACAACTCGCATGTCATGCAACTGGCCGCCTATTGCCTGTTGGTGGAGGAGGCGCACGCCGAGACTCCGCCACACGGTTTCATTCGCTACGCCGACGCGACGGTGCAGATCGACTGGACCGATGACCTGCGTGCACTGCTGCTGGCGACGTTGGACGACATGCGCGACGACCTGGCGCGGCGCGATGTAGCCCGCAGTCACGACGATGCAGTCCGCTGTGCAGCCTGTGGCGTGCGCCACGGGTGCGGGCGGGAGGCACTGTAGCGGCATCCACCGTCCACGAATGCTGGCGCACACGAATACACGAATGGGAGCGAGATGTGGCCTGGCAGTAGGATGGGTTTGTAGCCCGTCCGGGATCGCTGAACATGACAGGACGACGGAGCGGCAGCGCGGCTGCCGGGACGAGTTAGGAAACTCGTCCTACGCGGTGAAGGGAGCTTTCTGATGACCGACTTCGAGACGCTGGTCAGTGAGGCGCAGGCGGCGGCTTTTGCGGGCTGGGATTTTTCCTGGCTGGATGGACGCTGGATCGAGGGCGAGACTCCGTGGGATTATCGCGAGCGGGTGATGGCGCGCTTTGGCGGCGCGCGGTCGCTGCTGGACCTGGGCACGGGCGGCGGCGAGATGCTGGCGTCGATGGCGCCGCTGCCGGCTGACACCTGGGCGACGGAGAACTACCTGCCCAACCGGCCGATTGCGCGCGCCCGGCTGGAGCCGCTGGGCGTTCGCGTCGTGACTGACGTCGTCGACAACACACTGCCATTCGCCGACGGCGCGTTCGATCTGGTCATCGACCGCCACGAGTTCCTACGATCCGGCGGAGGTGTTTCGCATCGTCAAACCGGGCGGGCGCTTCATCACGCAGCAAGTTGGCGGACGCGATTGCAGGGAGCTCAACGAACTGCTACAGGACGAAGTGTATTTCGAGTTCGCCGACTGGGGACCGGACGCGGCGCTGTCCGGGCTGGAGAGAGCGGGTTTCCAGATCGTCGAGCGATTGGAGGCGTGGGTCGAGACGTGGGTCAGCGACATCGGCGCGGTGGTCTACTATCTGCGCCAGATACCATGGCAGATCGAGGGGTTCACCGTGGGAGGATACCGTGATCGGCTGCTGACGCTGCATGAGCAGATAGTGCGCGACGAGGGTTTGACGCTGCACAGCCATCGTTTCTACATCGAGGCGTTGAAGGCGGGTTGAACGTCAGTTTCCATTATCGCCGCCATGCGGCCAGGTTGAAGAAGACCAGCAGGGGGAGAATCTCCAGGCGGCCGGCCAGCATGCCGACGATCAGGATCGACTTGGCCGCGCCCGGCAGAGCGATGACCTCCTGCACCGGCACAAAGCTGGGACCGTAAACCCCGATGGCTGAGAAGACGATGGAATAGGCGTCGGCGATCTGCAACTCCGGCGCCATCAGGCTGATCGCCAGCCCGCCCACCACGATGTAGCCCAGCCAGAGCAGCAGGATGAAGACGGCCTGGCGAAAGGCCACCTCGTTGATGGCCTTGCCGTCGATGGCGGGCGGATGAACGGCATGTGGCGGCAGGCGCAGCTTGCGCACCTCGAAGCTGAGCAGCTTGCCCAGCATCCCCGCCCTGATCAGCTTGATGCCGCCTGCGGTCGATCCGGCGGTGCCGCCCAGCACCATCAGCAGCAGGAAGATCTCGCGCGCTAACCGCGGGAATGCACCTGTCGGCGTGATCTCGTAGCCAGTGGTCGAGATCAGCGAAGCCACCGCGAAGCCGGAGCGCAGCGTCCAGTCCGACAGGCTGCCCCCGTCGTTGCGCCAGGAAACCAGTGCGACGCTGGCCGTGGTCACAGCCAGCACGATCCACAAAATGCGCATCTCCATCCCGTCCCACAAAGCCCTGATCTCCCGCCGCCGCACCAGCCGGTAGTGGATGAAAAAATTGATGCCGCCAGCCAGCATGAAGACGATGATCACCAGTTCCATGGCGACGTAGTTGGGAAACTGGCTCGGGCGGTTGGCGTAGAAGGCCAGGCTTTCGTCGTGCGGCGAGAAACCGCCGGTGGAGACCGTGGTCATGGCGTGGTTGACCGAGTCGAAGAGGGGCATACCCAGCAGCAGTGTGATCACGGCCTGCGCGACCGTCAACACCACGTAGATCTGAAGGAATTTGACCGTAGCGCGCTGGAAGTTCAGCGACAGACGGCCGGAGTTGACCTTCACTCCCTCAGCGTTGAGCAAACTCAGTGCCTGGCTGCCGCGCGACTGACCCACCAGCAGGATGATGACCAGGATACCCAGCCCGCCCAGCCACTGCGTCAGCGAGCGCCAGAGCAGGATGCTGCGCGGCAGGGTGTCGAGATGCACCAGCATGGTCGTGCCGGCGGTCGTGAAGCCGGAGACGGTCTCGAACACCGACTCGATGAGGGGGATGTCCAGCAACAGGATGAAGGGCAGCGCGCCGATGACGCTGGCCGTCAGCCAGGCGGCAGTGGTGGCCAGCAGCGCTTCCGTCTGTGACAGGGAAGCGGGCGAGGGGCGGCGCAGGCGAATGGCCAGCCCAAGGGCAATTGCCAGCAGGGCCGGTAACAAAAAGCTGACGATCTCCAGCCGCGGCGGCAAACCGCGGGCATCCCAGAACGCGAGGACAAGAGGCGCAAGCAGCGCAATGCCGATAGCCCACAGCACCGGCGCCTGGTAGGCGACCACAATCTCCAGACGCTGTTGCCAGACGGGCCGTCGCTGGATTGGCATGAGAGTGTTGATTAACGGAGAAAGCGGCGTTTGCGGATGTTGAGGATACGAGCGATGCGCTGAACGTCGTCGTGAGAGGCGACCAGCAGCACCTCGTCGTCCGGATCGATGCGCTGGCGGTCGCGCGGCAGGTGAAACAGCTGCTCGCTGGCTTTCAGCAGTCCGAGTACGATGGCGCCGGCGGGAAAGTCAGCGTCCTGCCAGAGAACCGTCAGATCCTGGCCCAACAGCGGCGACTCCGCGGCCACGTCGATGGCCGCGATTTCCACCTGTCCGCTGCCCAGCGCCATGACGTGGCGTATCTCAGGGTTTTCGACGGCGATGATCAGCTCGTTGTGCAGGTACTCGAAGGCGCTGAAAATGTCGGTGATGCCGGCCAGTTGGTAGGCGGCCCGGTAATGCTGCTGGCGCAGCCGAGCCAGAATCTTGGGCACATTGTGCTGGCGAGCGAAAAGGCCGACCATGATGTTCTCGATGTCGCGCTCCAGCAGGGTGATGATCGCGTCGGCGCGGTCGATGCCCGCCTCCTGCAACATGCGCAGATTGCTGGGATCGCCGTTGATCACCAGGCAGCCCAGTTCGCTGGCGACCGCGTTGCAATACTCGGCGTCCTTGTCGAGATAGGCCACTTCGTGACCGTGCTCGACCAGCGTGGCGGCCAGCGCCCGTCCCAGCGGCTGTTGGTTGACAATGAGGATGTACATGGTGTTAGTCCGGCACGACTTGCCACTCTTCGGCGGCAGGGTCGAACTCAGCAAGTATCTCCGGCAGCAGCTTGACGAACTTGCCGCTGGCTTCCACCGCCACGGTGCCGTCGGGCAACAGGACCTCGCCGGTCGCCTCGAACAAGCGGCTGCGTTCGGCGGTGATGCGTCCCACGGCTTCCAGTTCGGTTTCCAGCGGTACCGGCTGGCGATAGCGAATGGTCAGTTCCGCAGTGACGCCCCAGACGTCGTCGCCATGTTGCAGGCGGATGGCGCGGCCCAGCGTCTCGTCCAGAATGCCGGCCAGCACGCCGCCATGGAAGCGGCCAGGATAGCCCTGGTGGATCTCCTGGCCGCAGAAGCGGGCCAGCACCGTGCCGTCACCCGGTTCGTAGAAGCGGACGTGCACGCCAGCGATGTTCTTGACGCCGCAGATGAAACACATGCGGCTGTTGGGTTGTTTGTTCATGAAAGCCTACACCCAAACGTCGGGCTGGTATTCGCCGAAGATGCCGCGCAGGAGACCACAGATCTCGCCCAGGGTGACGTAGTTCTCGACGCACTCGACGATCAGCGGGGTCAGCGGCGCATCGGGCTGGCGCGCAGCGGCGTCGAGTTGGCCAAGCAGCGCGGCTACCTTGTCTGCGATCGCGGCCAGCCTTGACGGCTTGCAGGCGTGCGATCTGCTCGCGCTGCGCCGACTCGTCGACCCGCAGCAGCTCGGCATCGCCCGCGTGGCCCGCTTCGGTGGTGAAACGGTTGACGCCGACCACGACCTGCTCGCCGCGCTCGATGGCCATCTGGGCGCGGTAGGCGGCGTCCTGGATCTCGCGCTGCATGTAGCCCTGCTCGATGGCCGCCAGCGCGCCGCCCATGCGCGTCGATCTTGTCGATGTACTCGCCTGGCCCGCCGCTCGATCTCGTCGGTCAGCGTACTCGACGAAGTAGGAGCCGGCCAGCGGGTCGACGGTGTCGGCCACGCCGGACTCGTAGGCGATGATCTGCTGGGTGCGCAGGGCGACCTGCACGGCCGTTCTCGGTGGGCAGCGCCAGCGCCTCGTCCATGGAGTTGGTGTGCAGCGACTGGGTGCCGCCCAGCACCGCGGCCAGCGCCTGCAGCGTCACGCGGACGACGTTGTTCTCCGGCTGCTGCGCGGTCAGCGTGCAGCCGCCGGTCTGGGTGTGGAAGCGCAGCTGCCAGGAGGCCGGGTTCTTCGCGCCGAAGCGCTCGCGCATGATCCTGGCCCACAGGCGCCGGGCGGCGCGGAACTTGGCGACCTCCTCGAGGAAGTTGTTGTGGGCGTTGAAGAAGAAGCAGAGCTGGCGGCGCGAAGTCGTCCACGTCCAGCCCGGCCGTCGATGGCCGCCTCGACGTAGGCGATGCCGTTGGCCAGGGTGAAGGCGACCTCCTGCACGGCGGTGCAGCCGGCCTCGCGGATGTGGTAGCCGCTGATGCTGATGGTGTTCCAGCTGGGGCACCTCGTCGGCGCAGTAGCGGAAGATGTCGGTGATCAGGCGCATGCGAGGGCCGCGGCGGGAAGATGTAGGTGCCGCGGGCGATGTACTCCTTGAGGATGTCGTTCTGGATCGTGCCGCGCAGCTGCGCGAGGCGGCACGCCCTGCTTCTTGGCCACGGCGATGTACATGGCCAGCAGGATCGCGGCCGGCGCGTTGATGGTCATGCTGACGCTGACCTTGTCCAGCGGGATGCCGTCGAACAGCGTCTCCATGTCGGCCAGCGAGGAGATGGCGACGCCGACCTTGCCCACCTCGCCCAGCGCCAGCGGGTGGTCGGAGTCGTAGCCGATCTGGGTGGGCAGGTCGAAGGCGACGCAGAGGCCGGTCTGGCCCTGCTCCAGCAGGTAGCGGTAGCGCTGGTTGGTCTCCTCGGCGGTGCCGAAGCCGGCGTACTGGCGCATGGTCCAGAAGCGGCCGCGGTACATGGTGGGCTGGACGCCGCGGGTGAAGGGGTACTCGCCGGGGAAGCCCAGCGTGTCGAGATAGTCGCCGGCCAGCTCGTCGGGCGGCGTGTAGACGCGTGTCGACCGGGATGCCGGAGCTGGTTTCGAAGTCAGGCTGGCGCTCGGGGAAGCGGTCCAGGGTCTTCTTGAGGGTCGTGCCGGCCCACTGCTCGCGGGCCTGGGAAATGGTGGTCATGGATAATACCTCGACCGAAGGGAGTTCGCGCGCCGATCACAGCGCCAGACCTATTCTACCGCAGGATGGACAGAAGGGCTATGATTCACATCACGTCGGAAGGCGGATGTCAACCACGACCAGTCATCACGCGGCAAACAACTGCACCAATCTGGCGACAACTGACTGCTGTGTATTCTTGTCAATCCGCCCCAGCCGCTTGACCAGGCGGCGCTTGTCCACGGTTCGCAGTTGGTCCAATACCACCTGGCCTGATTTGCCTTCGAAGTCACAGGCAATGCGCGTCGGATACGGCTGCCCCCTGGTTGTCATGGGAGCCACGATCACGGTGGCAATATGCCGGTTCAGTTCATCCGGGGATACTACCAGGCAAGGGCGCGTCTTCTTGATTTCGCTGCCGACGGTTGGGTCCAGGTTGACCAGATAGACGTCGAATCGCTTGACTACCATTCCCACTCGGCCTCGTCCCATTCAGTCAGTGCCAACGCGTCGGCATCAAGCAACTGGTCATCGCCAGCTACAGCCATTGACTTGAAATGCTCATCCCACCCCTGACGAGGCGAATGAGCGGAACGAATGACCAGTTGATCGGGAAAGATCTCCATCTCTATTTCTTCACCCAGGTCGAGTTGTTCGATGATGAGCTTGGGGATGCGGATACCCTGTGAATTGCCGATCCTGACGATCCGGGTCTTGACTGTAGTTTGCATGGCGCGCCTCCTTGAAAGATGGATACATTGTAATTACATCTGCTGGTTTAGCCAAGATTCTCAACCGGCGAAGTTCACGCCAGCCGTGCTCTACCGCACGGCTGGCGAGTTGGGTATGCTTCACATCACAGCGGAGGGGGATGTCAACGTTGACCGGTCGGGGAGAAGTCGAAACACTCGATTAAGTCGCTTGCGGGGCGGACCAGCAACTGGATGCTCTCGAAGCCGGGATGTACCGCTGTTCGATGCGGACGTAGATCTCTTCGGTCAGCAGCGCCTAATACGCCGCGGTGTTGTCGTTGGTCGTCCATCCGTGCCAGAGGCGTGCGATTATGAGAGGTGTGCTTTTCGTGGGTGCAACTTTGAAAGTTGCAAGTATGCTTGTTGCGGTGCCCAGATCCAGCCTTCGATGCGAGCGGTTTCCCAATCGGTCGGCGGTACTGCTCGTTCAAGCAAAAAGTCAGCCGCGGCGAGCGCGCGAAACAGCCGCGTCGTACAGCGTCAGCCGACTCTCGAAGCGCCGGTCGCATTGCGGAACAATCGAGGACATCACTTAATCCTGCAAGGCTGCCACCTTTGTCCAAGGCACCGTGACCAATCCGCGTCGCTGCCGGATATACTTCGATGGCACGCCAGCCTTCGGCTTCTGTAGTCGACCATGCCAGCGGAATTGGATGACCGGACAACTTACGGATGTGGTCAAGCATTTGAAGAGCCGCGACTGCTGTCCGAGCAATGAGGTTTGCGCCGACATCAAGTGGTTGCTTTCCGAGACGGTTCTTGATGGCAGTATCCGTGACGCGACGAAACAGAGTGTTTGCTTCCACTTCCAGATATTCTCCAGCTTGGTGAACCGCAAGCTGAGTGCCCAACGCTTTCGGCCAGCCAAGGGGTGCATCTAGAGCAATGAGTACTTCGTCGTGCCCTCGAAGCCATTCCAACGCAATACTTGCCGGCGACCTCCGAGGCGTTCCTAAATCGCATCGGGTGATCACAACAGTTCCGTCTTGCAGGTCTGCCAAAGCGAGACCGGTCTTGCGAGGATTTGTCGAACAGTCGATGCCTAACAGTGTTGTCATGTTGATCTGTATTTACGGAGCGCTAGTTGGAACACTTAATCGCCGCAGTTCAGGCCGATGATTAGGCTGGCAATGGATGGCTGCTATCTCTGTCTCGCAGCAAGCGTTAGACGATTTCTAATCTCCACGATCTTGTCAGCAGGGTCAAATGGCCGCCACCCTAACTTGGACTCTTGTTCCACGCGCTCGATGAATTGTTTGATTGAACCTTGGTGTGCAATTGATCCTGTCTGCTCAATAACTTCCACCGAACCGTATTCGTGATAACAATGATCATCTTCATTCAGATGGAAATCCAGGTACAGGAACACTTCTGGAATTCCAATCAGGTCTGCAATGAAAAGTTCTTCTTGTTCAAAAGCTAGCCGCAGACGCCTATCGATTTCTCTCATCGCCAAATTGTCAGGATTTGAGAAGATCACTTCGCCCCAAGACTTGTAATTCCCGGCATCTCTGTAAAGATAATTGAACCTTACCATCGGACTCTACGTTGACTAACCTCTGAAGATATTGCTAATGTGATATTCAAGAAAACGTGACTTTGGCGCAAATTTCTCCGGCAAAGCGATTTCAGAATTCTCGTATCTCAGCAGTAATTCTGTTGCTGCATCAGGCTTTGGAAGTCCCTTAACAAGCGAGGACAATCTCACCTTGTGGTCTAGCGTAATTGTCAGCAGTCCCCTGTCAAACGCTCGGTCATGCAGAGCGTTGAGACAAAGCCCATTGTGAGGATTGACTCGGTTTTGAGAGTCGACAGACCAAGGGACAATGTGACTGGCATTCAAAAGATCTGGAATTGCCAAGCCCGTAATGCAACATCTGTTGGAGTACGCCGCCAATACTGAACTCCGAAAGAAACCCTGGTTCACCCTCACGCGCACCGTTGTCTCTCGTTCTTTTCCCAGAGGCAAGTCCGAAACATCGATGTTCGCCACCTCTTCAACGCTTTTTCCGCTCAATTGAGCAAGGACATTCTCGCTTTCAAAACTCAGCTTATCCCAGTCTTGATTGAACTCGTCCCAAACTTCTAGTTCACTTTTGCTTCCGTGCGATGCACCAGCGATGCCACGCCTCTGAAGCGTTGGATCAAGGCGAGCGAAATTCGCAAGTTTCCAGGAAACAGCGGATGCAGTTCGTCCCAGCAAACCAGCGAGTTCGAGTATCTCAGGATTACGGTTGTGAATGCGCCCAAAGGGTATCTTACAGTACAAGTTGAACGCCACAATTAACTCATCTCGTGTCCAATTGCGGGATGTCATGTCGGAACCTCAGATGTTCTCGAAACTATCCCACGCTTCAATGTTGAAAAGTACTGGCCGTTCAACCGCACAGTTCTTGCATCTTGTGCGCAATAATTGCAGTCGAATCCATAACCTCGTACCGTGCCTCGTCTACAAGCTGCGATGCAGGTGGACGGGTTTGTCAAGACATCGGAAGTCGCCCGTTCATAGGGTAGAGCAGGGCGAACTGTGATCATCCCCAAACTTGAAGCCACTTTGAAGAAGCGAGCGCGGCAGAACGTCGCCGTGGATGTCTGTTTGTTGCGACAGCCATTTGAATGCCGCCAACCGGATGGCCAGATCATCGATCATGGTTTAGGTTGGCCTTAGGTTTGAGGAGTTGTTTGGAAACACGGCCGGTCACAAAGTTGCAATCCCTCCGCAAGCAAATGCTAGCCCTGCAACGCTTCTGCGGCCAGTTCATCGAAGAGTGACACAAGATCTGTGGCGTACTGTTGAAGGTAGTCGCGCACCTTCGTGACGTTGATCCCGGCGTTGATGAGTTCCACCACATCCAGCAGATCCTGGCGGCGTCTGGCCCTGAGCTTCATGTAGATCAGCGCTTCCACAGGAACCACGGCCAGGCCCTGGCTCACGGGCGGGTTGTCCAGAACCTCTTCCAGTTGTGCGCCCAGTGAGAACGGTGACAGATAATCGATGCGCACGCCGTCAACCTCGATCGGCACACCGGGGCGGAAGGTGACCAGCGCACCGTGATGCTCGAACGCCTCCTCCCCTACCAGAAAATCCACAGCTGCCGTGGCTCGGACATACCCGTGAGCGCCAACGGCCAGACCGCCGGCCAGCGCATGGCGAATTCCCAGGCTTTCCAGCTGGGCTGCGCCCTGGATGGCAGCATCACGCACTTTTGGCGCGACGAATTCCAGCACATCGTTGATGTCCATTAATCCAACCCGCTTCTCCTTAAGTTGAGCGTACGAATAGTGCATGGCTAATCCCTTGCGAACCCGAAGACAGCGCGAGTATAGCGCAGCTTGCAGTGAATGACAAGCAACACGTCGGCAACACCATTTCAGATCGAGGCGTTGCAACAGGACGGTCTACTGAGCCGTCAACTGCTTACTAACCTCCCACAACCGCGCGGCCACCTGCTCGTCATACGAAAGCGGCGATGATGCGATCGCCTCGCGCTCGAAGAAGTACTTGCCCGTCACGCCCTCGACCTCCGGCGACGACGCCAGGTAGATCAGGGTGTCGGCCCCTTCCTCCGGCGTCAGCGCGAACAGGCTCATGGCCCATTTGATGACCGGCCCGAGGACCGGGAAGTTGGTGCGCCAGATGTCGGTGGCGACTCCGCCGGGATGGACTGCGTTGACGGTGACGCCGCTGCCCGCCAGCCGCCGCGCCAGCTCATAGGTGAACAGGACGTTGGCCAGTTTGGAACGGGCGTAGGCTTTCATGCCGAAGTAGGAACGCCCGAAGCCCAGGTCGTCGAAATCCATGCTGTCGTACTCGTGCGCCCGCGATGTGACGTTGACGATGCGCGCCGGCGTGCTGGCTGTCAGCGTGTCCAGCAGCAGGCTGGTGAGCAGGAAGTGCGCCAGGTGGTTGACGTGGAAGGTCATCTCCACGCCGCCGGGGGCCGGATGACGCGTGTTGAAATAGGTGCCCGCGTTGTTGACCAGGACGTCAAGCTGCGAATACTGCGCGGTGAACGCCGCTGCCAGCTCGCGCACCTGTTCCAGATCCGAGAAGTCGGCCAGCAGATACCAGACGGCGTCGTTGCCCGACTGGCGCCGGATCTCGCCGACGACCTGCTGCGCCTTGGCCCTGTTGCGGCCTACGACGATCACGTGCGCGCCCTGAGCGGCCAGCGCGGTCGCGGTGACCTGGCCAATGCCGGCCGTGGCGCCGGTCACCATGCAGACCTTGCCGCGCAGGGTCTGGTTGCTGGTTGCATTTTCGACCATCGATTATCTCCGTGATGCCCGACGTTACTGCGGCAGGTCGGCCACGATGAGGTGGCGTTCGTCACTGACTGCCTTGCCCCAATACGCAGGCTCAGCGTTCAGGTCATCACCCGTGATCCGCATGATCGGCGAACTGCGCGGCGACTGAATTCTGGTAGCTGCGCCGTTCCGACGTCCTCGTTTCGTTCTCCGGTGGGTTTTGCACAGTCATGCGATAGCGTCGCCAGTTTAGCGGCTGCAGGACGGTCGAGCCGGGTTTGGCTCTACTGAAGTTGGAAGGTCGATGGCTTGTGCAGCAAGCTTTGGTCGTCCCCGATGATGAACAGGCCAGGAAACCGGCCATGCGCGACCACCAGGCCCGGATTGCTGGCATCGGCCGGCAGAGTGAAGCGCCTTGTCACAGCGGTCGACTGGCCCGGAGCAAGCAGCACGTCGAGCGGCTGCGCCTGCGGGTCGGCGTCCGGGTCGTAGCAAACCCAGAAAGATCAGGTCGAAGATGCTCAAGGAAATCCTCGCTGCGCCGCTTTCGAACCCCCGGGAGGGCTCCGGACTTACTGCGTCGCCGTCACCAGCCACGCTTGCAGTGGCGCCATGACCGTGAAATGCGCCATGCAGGCGTCGACGAGATCGGGCGAGTTGAGGATCGGTCCGTCCAGCCGCGGCGGGTGCGCGTAGAGGCCCTTGTAGCGCAACAGGTCGGCCCGCGGATGCGCTGCGTCGAAGCCGCGCGGCACGGTCTTCAGGGCCTCGCCGCCGATCTCGTAATCTGGCCGGCCGCGCAGGTCGTTGAAGATCGCTGCCAACTCAGTGCCCATTTCCTCGTCCAATACCGCGGCGCGATAGCTGTCCAGGCCTTCCCTGGTGAACATGAACTGGCCCGCCATCAGGCCCAGCCCGTCCGGGATCAACTGGAAGCCGAACGCCGGGCAGTCGTTCTTCTTGCCCGCGCCCTCCCACAGCAGCCCGCTGACATAGTCGTGATACGGGCTCTTGTCCTTGGCGAAGCGCACATCGCGGTGGATACGCATCAGGCTGCCGGCGCCGTTGGTGCGTGTATCGAAGCGGATGTGCGGTGCAATCTCGCGCAGCCTCTCGCCCAGCGTCTCTACAAAGGCCAGTGCGGGCTCCAGCAGCGCTGTCTGATACACATCGCGGCGCGCCTCGAACCACTCGCGGTTGTTGTTTTGCGCCAGGCCGGTCAGAAATGTCAGTCCTTCAGCGGGAAATCCGGTAAACATCGTTCGTCTTCTCCTCATCACCGTAATAGAATGAAATTGGCCTTGTGCAGCGTCCTGGCCTCGACCTGGCGGCGCAGCTCGTCCCGTTCATCGGGGTTAGTCAACTCCAGGAAGCGCACCGACTGCCGCCACACTTCCTCGCGCCAGTCGGCGATCAGCCGCGAGGCAATCATCTCGTCCAGCGGCCCCAGCAGCTTGTCCAACAGATCCATCGACGGGCTGTATCGTTCGATCACGTCGTCCTGCACGGTGTCGATGGTGCGCCCGATGATCGCGTTGACATGACAGTGGTCGGCGAAGCGCGCTTCCCGCTGGTCAGGCGTCAATTGCTCCCACTCCGGCGCCAGCAGGTCGGCCAGTGCGAACACCAGATCGTAGTTGATGTGAGCGTTGATCCCCAACAGCATCTTCTGCAAGACGGCCGTGTGGTGATGCAAGGCCTGGTCGTGGGCCAAGCGCCAGACAGCGGGCGTGCCCGCGGCGTCTACCTCGTATTCCTCCAGTGCGTCGAAATAGTAGCCGGCAAAGCGCCGCAGCAGCTCACTCACCCAGGCCGCGTCGCTGAACTCGCCGCCGTCGATGGCCGCCAGGACGTTCTCGGTCATGCACTTGTAGCAGCTCAGGAAGACCGCTCGCGGGTCGGATGCTGCTTCCCAGGCCGCGATCCGGTCCTGCATGCGGTCAGTGATGGTCAAATCGTCTGGTCTATTGGTCATCAGCTCAGCTTTGCCAACCCGGCGTCGATCTCGCTGGTCAGTCGCTGGATGTCGGCCTGCCGCTGCTTTTCTTCCGCGGCCAGCGCGGCCAGTTGCTCTTCGCTGGCCTCCAGCTTGTCCACGTAGCTGGCTCGCAGCGCGCCTTCCTTGCCGTGGGTTGACAGCGCCTGCATGTTGCCGCGCACCTGCTCCTGGGCAGCGTAGATTTTACTGCGTTCCTTCTCGATCTCGGCCAGACGCTTCTCGTGTTCGGCGATCTGGCTCCACAGGTCCAGCAGACCGGTCAGCCGGTTATATGACTTGGCATCCAGCAGGCCGTCCTTGAGGTTGCCTTGCAGCGCCGCGCTGGACAGCCGGCGTATCTCCTCGCGACGGACCACCAGCCGGCGTTCGGAGACCCGCAGCGTCGCCTCGCCGCGGGCCGGCGCTTCCACAGCAAAACGCACAAAATCGGGCGTCTGTTCGACGAAATCAGCGGTGTCGAACAGGTCGTACAGTGCAGTGCGGTGGTGTTCGATCATGACGGTCAGCGGCTGGCCGGTGCTGTTGTTGACGCGGTAGTCACGCCAGCGAACATCCCATTCGTCGTAGCTGGCATAGTGACCGGTGATGCGAAGTGCAGCCACCTCTCTGCGCGCCCCGTTTTCCTCGTTGACCGTCGCGCCCAACTCGACCGCGTAGGGCACAACCAGCTCGCTGCCGGCCGCTGTGAACGGCAGAACTGCCTCGCCTGCGTAGCCGCCGCTGTCCAGCACAACCGCCGGGCCGCGCTCCAGCGTCAGACCGGTATCGTTGGTCATGCGCAGCGTCGCCACGGGATGCCTGGCCAGCTTGCTGCCGTTGTACAGCAGGTCCTTACGCGCGTCCAGCCACGACGAAACCACCGGCGCCATGGCCGACTGGCCGCGACCGACGGTGATCGGCGTCTCGATCACGTACTGGAACAGCTCGCCCAGGTCCTGCGACGAAACGGCCAGCGGCGTCGCCTGCGCCAGCGCATCGGCGCTCACACCCATCGACATCGGAGCCGCCGCGAAAACTGCCATCTCAGCGGCGGGCGGCGCCTCCGGCGCGGCTGAACGCATCGCCCCCTTGGCCCGCGCGGCGACCGCGCCTTGAAATGCCACCGGCCCGGCTGCGACACGCGCCTCCTCGCCAACCACCGGTCGCTGCGGCGTATGTGGCGTCTGCAGGTCGTACACGAAGGAGATCGGCATCCCGGCCACCAGCGCCAGCGACACACCAGTCAACTCCTCCTCCAGACTGTTGTCGAAAATACCCCATCCCAACAACAGCGCCCGCCTGCCTGCTCCGGCTGCTTCTGCCTCCTTTCCCTCTTTTCCTTCTTCCCCTTCCTCGACCACCAACCGATACGCCACCCGCCACACCGGCGCCGGCGCGACGTAGCGGACCGACAGGTTGTGCGCACCGGGCGACAGACGCACGCTGAGTGTTCGCTGGGTTTCCTGTGTCATCGACGTGTCGAGGAAGAAGCGCAGGTCATCGCCGGCGCGGGCATCCAGAATCTCCAGGCCGCGCACGCGCCCCAGCGCCACCACGCTGACCTGGCGCGCGCCGTCCAGCAACACTGACACCAGACCATCGCCCAGCGGCTTGCGTTTCGGCGGCCTGTCCACACCGACCAGTTGGCCGACAAGATACTCGCGCTGATCCAGCAACACTTGCACCCGCCGGCCGCGCAGGCTCACCAGCAGGTCGTAGAGCGCAGTTTCGCTGCCCAGGCGCACGGTACAACCTGCCAGTCGTTCCTCCAGCGTCTGCGGCGTGGGATATTCGACGCCGAGCACCTGCCCGCCGCTGTCGTCCAGGACGGTCAGGCTTTTCAATACATCGTTCATCGCCTCGACAGGAAAGGTCAGATCGACTCGCTCGCCATCGACCCGCCCGCTGCGCACGAAGTAGCCAACGCCGTGCTTGAAAAGAGTCATCTGCGTAATCGGCAATGTGGTCATCTTTCCGCCTCCATTTCGTCCAGAATTGCCATCAGCTCGTTGGCGCTGAACACGTAGCGTTCGTGGCAGAAGTGGCAATCGACCACCGCCTCGCCTTCGACGATCATTTCGAGAATGTCATCCGCGCCCAGCACCATCAACGCTTTGCGGCTGCGTTCGTGGCTGCATGAGCAGACGAACGCTACCGGTCTGGTTTCCAGCGTCAGGTAGTCGATCCCGTCCAGCAGCCGGTCGACGATCTCATCCGGGGTTTGGCCGGCCAGCAGCATTTCCCCCAGCGGCGGCATGGCGCCCAACTGCGTCGCAAGCCGGGCAAGAATGCCCGCCTCATGGCCCGGCATCAGCTCGACCTGCAGCCCGCCGGCCGCCACGATCGCCCCCGCGTCATCCATCTCAACGGCCAGACGCAGCAGCGACGGCACCTGTTCCGACTGGGTGAGATAACGGGCGATGTCCTGTTGCGGGCCTTCGCCGGTCAGCGCAATCGTGCCCTGATACAGGTCTTTCATACGCAGATCTTTGGCGACGGTGAGCAGACCGCTGCCAATGCCTGCGGCCGCGGTCGCAGCAGTGTCCAGCCGGTCAGAGAAAGCTGCATCGGGCCGCACCACGTAGCCGCGCACGCGGCCGTAGGCGTCCGCCTCGATCACCATCTTTTCCAGCGGACCGTCGCCGGCGAACTTCAACGCGATCCGCTGGCCGACCTTCAGTGTAGCGCCCAGCAGCGCGCCTGCGGTCAGCCCGTAGCCCAGCGCGGCCGAGGCCAGCGGCGCCGTATCGTGGCGGCGGGTCGCCTCGCGCGCCAGTTCGGTGGTGATGCCGACCTGAACGCGCACCCCGGCATCGTGTGCCAGCACCCGCAGAATAGTATCACTCATCTCGTGGTATAATCGCCTCCTGATGTGTTGCCATCTGATGATACCCCCAAAGGACGCTTTGTTCAAATGAAGTGACCGTTCGGGCCG
>CAVPPH010000003.1:0-719986 GCA_963707275.1 uncultured Chloroflexia bacterium | reverse complement strand
CCTGCTCCAGCCCTCGCCCACACCCACCCCTCCGGCAACTCCGGCAGGTCATCGGTGTCAGGCTCGGCCGGCTCCTTGTATTTCTTGCCCGGGTTCTCCGCCTGCCACCTGGCGCGACGCTCGGCCAGGATGCGTTGCAGCAGTGCATCGGCCGGCTCGTAAGGGCGACCCTCGACACGTGCCAGCTCCGCCTCGGTGGGCACGAGACGCCCTTCGCAGGCGGCCTTGAGCACGGACGCCTTGTAGCGCCGCAGGTTGGCCTGCACCCGTTTCGAGCGCGGCGACGCCGGCATCCAGGCGGGTGAACTGGGTCTCGATCTCGGCGACGATGCGGTGTTGTTCGGGGAGAGGAGCGAGGGGAATATGCCATCCGTCCAACTTCGACTTCGCTGATTGACTTGAACTGTCGTTGCCTGTCGACATGCTGCACCAAGATCAATCGATGTTGCACGAAGATAATAGCAGATACGTTGGAATCCGCTCACCTGTCAGATCGCGGCAAATCCAGATGCATCAGATTGTTGTCTGCCAACACAGGTACCAAGTTGATGGCCCTCGATTGGCTTGACGCACCGATCCTCGACAGAACGAGTTGAGCCGACCGGTGCTCTTAGGCCTCAGCAGTTCGCTCGTGTCCCGTTCGTGCGTCTAGAAATTCACTCCGCTCACTGGCGCACCATCGTTGGTTGAAACGGCGTTTAAATGTCCGAAACCTTCCCGAACGAGAACTCCCCATCGGTCATGCCTTGGATTGCCTTCGGACCAACTCCCGATTCGAGCGACTTCGCTCCAGCGTCGTCCACACCCAGCCGGCCGGCAGCCCGTTCATCCCGTGTTCACCTGATATTTGTCCATCAAGTAGCCGACGTAGCTGGCCTGCAACTCCTCATCGGTCGGCGATTGTGACCCGGTTCTCAACATGCCGTGTGTCAGGTACGGCGCTGGCTCGCTATCTGTCGTTGCGCCGTCGACAACCCACGCGGCGTACAGCAACGCCTGGCGCATGTCTTCCGGTTCCAGGCCAGGATACTCATCGATTATCTCGGCCGTGGTCATTCCGTTGGCCACCAGGTTGACGATCAGCGAGACCGCGATGCGCATCCCCCGGATGCATGGCTTGCCACCCAGGATGTCAGACGTGCTGGTGATACGTTCCAAACCATGCACTACGCCACCTCAATTCATCGGCGTTACACGCTGGGACGTCTAATCCCGGTGGCAATCCTCGTGAGTCAATCCACAACCAGACCGGCCCGCTCAACGAAATATTGACGTCACAACGCGTTTCAATCTAGGCAGGCAAGGCGACACGTTGATGCTTTGGTCGCGGTGCAGGCACGCCGTACAGCATCCCTTCAGCGCTGATGTCTTCGTCTATGTCCGGCCAATGCACCCCATGACCATTGCCAATGATCTCAAAATTGGCCCGCTGTTCCGGCGTGGCTTCGCTCAAGCGCCAGGACCAGACCAGTGGGACGCTGATCGTGCGCCCATCCATCAAATGGGCCGTCAGCGTATCTTCGGTAATTTCCATGTCCCTAATTCTGACTTCAACCTTGACCACAGTGTTCATCCCAAGCCTCCATTATTCTATCGCGGTGAGTTTCTACCAATTGGCGTATCCGGTTCAATTCTCTTGGAGAATAGCCCTCGTTTTGGCTCAACGAAATCGGACTGAGCCAGAATTTGCAGATCATTCTCTCGCGCTGAGCGTGAACATGCTCCGGCTCATTACAATCGAAGCTGTAGAAGTAGAAGCGATAGGGACCGGAAATACCTTTGACGGTAGGCATAGTTTTTCCCTCAAATCAGTCGCAATGATCAGCTGAACCATAGCACAAGAGATTGGCTAAGTCAAACAGTACCTCAGGAAGGACTTGTCCACGTCAGGACACCGCCAACTCAACGTTCAACTCATCCACCAGCGCCATCCACTGCGCACCAAACACCTGCATCGCGCCGATGCGGCCGCCGCGGTTGAAGAACTCGCCGTAGTCCAGGTCCTCGGGCTGGATCTCCAGGTTGACGCCGATGTATTCGGCGATCTCGTCCAGCCACCAGCGCTGCTCGGGCGTGAAACTGCGCCCGGCTGACTCCTGCGCGGTCAGCCACTCCCGGTAGCGCGCCTGCACCTGCTCCGGATAGGGGGTCAGGTCCTCGTCCAGTTGCACGGCGTGGCGCACCAGGCTGACCAGATCGGCCAGCACCCGCTTGCCGCCCACGCCGCGCACCTTGTCCCGCTCCAGTTGCGCGTAGGCTCGCCACAGCGCATCGGTGGTCCAGGCGTTGGGCGGCAGTTCCAGCCGCTGGGCCAGCTCCTTGAGTTGCGCAAAGGTCAACCGCCGCTTCTGGTACGGCTGCCGGTAAATGATGTCCAGCGCGGCGATCTCGTCGCGGTGCTCGAAGATGAACTGGCGGAAGGAGTCGACGGTGTAGAGCGCACGCGCCGCCTCGCTGTCGCTGTAGCCGGCTGCCAGGATCGCGTCCTCGCTGATGTGATCGATGGTCTGCTCGTCGCGCGCCTGGATGTCGGCCAGCGTGCGCCGCAGTTCCGCCGAGTCGAAGAGGCCGGCCGCTTCCTCGGTCAGCCGTTCAGCTGCCGCGCCGATCTCCACCTCGGACGGATCATCGCTGCCGGTTGCTCGCGCGCGCCGCTTCCAGGTGCACGTCGGGATCGATGGCATCCAGCAGCCGGTTGCTGATCTGCCGCAAGGTCAGCCCGCCGCTGTGGGTAGCGATGTCGTAGGCATCCTGCTCGCTCAGTTTGCCGTTGAGCCGCGCCAGCCGGCCGGCCAGCGTGGAAAGGGTGTCCCCATCCCATGCGCCCAGTGCCACCTGCTCCAGCAGCTTGGCGAAACCCACTGACGCCTTGCGATCCAGCGTCTCGAGGTCGATCTTGGGATGTTCGACGATGCCGACCGCGTCGACGATGACGAAGTGATCCTTGCCGGGCGCATCGGGCGTCACCGCCAGCAGGTCGTTGAGGTCGATGACGCGCGTGCCGCGGCCCACCATCTGCTCGAACAGCACCCGCGACTTGACCAGCCGCATGAAGAGCAGGCACTCCACCGGCTTGATGTCGGTGCCGGTGGAGATCATGTCGACGGTGACGGCGATGCGCGGGTTGTAGCTGTTGCGAAAGGCGCTGATCAGGTCGTCGGTGTTGACGCCGGTGACACGGTAGGTGATCTTCTGGCAGAAGTCGTTGCCCTTGCCGAACTCCTCGCGCATCACGCGCACGATGCGCTCGGCGTGAGCGTCGTCCTTGGCGAAGACGATGGTCTTGGGCACATGGCTGCGGCCGGGGAAGAGGTCGCCGAACAACCGGTCGCGGAAGGCGCGCACCACGGTGCGCAATTGGTCCTCGGCTACCACTTCCCGATCAAGCTGGCGCGCCTCGTATTCCAGGTCCTCGTCCAGTTCCTCCCAGCGCTCGGCTCGGGTCTTGCGGTCCATCTGCTTGACCACGTTGCCCGCCTCCACTGTGCTGCCCTGGCCGGTGATGCGGGTTCTGATCTCGTAGACCACGCCGTCCACGTTGACGCCGTCGGCTACTGCCCGCTGGCGGGAGTACTCCATCACCAGGTTGCGGCGAAAGAAGCCGAAGGTCTGCTTGGCCGGCGTAGCCGTCAGCCCGATGAGGAAGGCGTCGAAGTATTCCAGTACCTGCCGCCACAGACTGTAGATGGAGCGATGGCACTCGTCCACCACGATGAAGTCGAAGTACTCGGGCGGCAGGTAGCTGTTGTAGGCCACGTCCCGGGTGCGCGGCTGGTCCAGCGCCGCGCCCAGTTCCCACAGCGACTGCTCCTCCAGCGCCGGGATCGAACTCCGCCTCGCCGCGCAGCATGGAGTAGAGCCGCTGCATCGGTGGTGATGCAGACCTTGCTGACCGGGTCCAGGACGTTGGAGCGCATATGCTGGACGTTGTACAGCTCGCCGAACTTGCGTCCGTCGTCGGGGGTGACGTACTGGCGAAACTCGTTGTAGGCCTGCCGGCCCAGGTTGCTGCGATCCACCAAGAAGAGCACGCGGCGCGCCTTGGCGAACTTGATCAGCCGGTAGACGGCGGTCACCGCGGTGAAGGTCTTGCCGCTGCCGGTGGCCATCTGGATCAAGGCGCGCGGGCGGTTGGCGGCCAACGACTGCTCCAGGTTGGTGACCGCCTCGATCTGAGCCGGCCACAGGCCGGTGGTGATCAATGGGGGAAGTGTTTGCAGCCGGCCGCGCAGAGTGGACGTGTCCTGCACGGAGGCGCGCAGCGTTACAGGGCGATGGAAGGCGAAGACGCGCCGGCTGCGCGGGTCGGGATCGAGACCGTCGGTGAAATAGGTCTCGACGCCGGTGCTCTCGTAGAGGAAGGGCAGCGGCGAGCGCCAGGCGCGTGGCGTAGCTGCTCAACCCGACGGCGTACTTGGCCGACTGCGCCTCGACGCCGCTGAGGGTCGCGCCTTCAGCCTTGGCCTCCACCGCGCCGATGGCCTTGCGGTCGACGAACAGCAGGTAGTCGGCGAAACCGGTGCTGAGAGGGAACTCACGCACGGCAACGCCGTCCGACGCGCCCAGATTGAGTTGGTCGCGCGATTGCACCATCCAGCCGGCGGCTTCAAGGAGTATGTCGATATTCTGGCGTGCCCGCTCTTCAGGAGTGGTCATGAATCCCTGGCTGCTGGTGATCTGGCAGAGTATCCGGTCGGGGTGGTTGTTCAAACCCTGCCCGGATTATATGTTTGGCGCACCGTTTGCGCAACTCAGCTACCGGTTATTCCCTTCCAGCGAACCGGTCGATGAGGGGATGAACTTGTTTCGAAATCTGCTGTTTACCGTAGAAGCCAGAATAGTTGCTCGCCAGAACTGAAAACGGGGCATCGCCGTCGAACGATGCCCCGTTACTTGGTCTTGCAGGTCTGTCTGCCGCGTGTCTACGCCTGCGGAGACCTGCGGCGGTGAACGCCGGCTGCAACCAGCAACAGCGCCAGCAGTCCCATCGCCGTGACAACTGCGACCGGCAGCGAGCTGTCGCCGACAGGTGTCGCGTCTAGGGAGATGACTGTCACCGCGGTCGGCGTATTGTCGGTCTCGATGGCGCCGATGTCGCAGCGCAACTGCTTGACACGCGGCTCACCCCACTGGTCGGTTTCCAACGGCATCCCGTTGTTGTTGACGTTGCGGGCGTCGTAGCAGGCGGTCGGATTGGCAGCGTTGATCGCCTGGCTGTCTGGCAGCAAATCGTAGGCCGGGGTGATGTTGCCTTGTAGCACCTGGAGCGGATCGGCCGGCGCCAGCGAGTCCAGCGCCGCGTTGCCGCTGCTGATGTCGCCCGGCTCAGCAAACGGGCAGCCCGCTCCGCTGTCCAGATTGTAACCCTGCGAGGTCAGCGCGCCGCTACAGTTCTCGGTGGCTTCAACGTTGCCGCCGCTGTTGCCGGTCAGGATCGTGTTGCGGATGCGAACATGCCCGGTTATCGGGTCAGAGCTGGCAACGCCGCCGCCGTCGCCGCCTGCGGTGTTGTTTGCGACCGTCGAACTGGCCACGACGATCTGGCCGTCGCTGCCGTTCGCGATGCCGCCGCCTGGACCGCTGGCATTATTGCTGGCTACCGTGACATTGCTCAACGCCGTCCAGGCACTGGAGCCGGTCAGATTGTAGACGCCGCCGCCGGAACCTGCCAGCGACTGATTTTGGACAATCGTGCTGTTACGGACGTTGGCATATGCGCCGCTGAGCGTCTGGTTGTACAGACCGCCGCCGTTGCCCTGTGCGATGTTGGCCCAAAGGATGGCATTGTACAGATTGAGCGCGCCCCTGTTAGCGATGCCGGCGCCGGTGGCGGAGGCAAGGTTACCGATGAACAACGTCGAGGTCACGGTCGTGCTCGCGGCAGGACTGTTGAACAGACCCGCGCCGCTTTCAGCCGCGTTGCCATCGACCAGCGTGAAGAAGAGGTTCATTTTGTCAGCCGCAAAGACGCCGCCGCCTTCGGCCACTGACGCGCCGTGTTCGATTGGCACTGAAGGCAGCGCAGCGTTCAGCGTGATGCTGTTCAGCGTGCTGGTGACGACGCCGCTGCTGTGATAGATGCCGCCGCCGCTGCCGCCGTTGGATACGTCGGAGTTGGCGACGTTATTCGAGATGTTGCTCAGCGAGATCCAGGCTGCGCCGCTGCCGGTGCCGCTGACGTAGATGCCGCCGCCGCTGTCGGTGCTCTCGTTGGCAGTGATGCTGGAAGAGGTTATCGTGATGTGGTTGGTGACGTAGATCGCGCCGCCCTGGCTAGCGTCGTCTTCGCTGGCGCTGTTGCCCAGGAAGCTGCTGTCGATGACCGTGGTCGATCCGCCGTTGTAGAGCGCGCCGCCATAGCGGGCCGTGTTGGCCAACATCTGCGTGCGGGTCACCAGCAAGCTGCCATTGGGCGATACATAGACTGCGCCGCCGCCTGTGCCGCCGTTGGCAAAACCGCCGTCCAGCCCGACGTTCTCCAGCGTCAGGAACCCGCTGGACCCGACATGGAAGAAGCGGAACTCATCCAGCGCTGCGCCGGTGCGGCGAATGGTTGTCGTGTCGGAGGTGACACCGCGCACGAGGATCGGCGTGACGATGTTGAAGGTAGCCGTGTTGCCGCCGTTGATCGTTGCCACCTGGACGGTCAGGTCATAGTCGCCGGCCTGCAACTCGATGATGTTCAGCCCGGCGCTGCCGCTGCCGCAGTCGTTGGGAGGCGGGTTTGTCAATCCCTGGTCGTTGGCAGCTTCGACCGCTTCGGCCAGCGTGCAGACGCCGTCGGCGCGGTTCAGTGGCACGCGTTCGGCGTCACCGGGTGCGATGGTGAACGTGGTGGTCGGACCTGAGGCGGCATGCACGGGCTGCGTGCTGCTCTGGCCCGTTAGCACCAACAACCCTGAGAGCAGCGCCAGCGCGGTTCCCAGAACAACCAGAAACAAGTGTCTTCTCACAATAAACTCTCCTTGCGTGACCGAAAGAATGGCTCAACGGCCTGGTCTGTTGAGCGAGTGATGACCAATCTTCTTCAATTGTGCAAGACAAGAAAGGACGGCAAGCCACATCCGGTAGACGTGCTCGGTGCCGCCCCACTTTCCCCGCAGACGTGATGTAAGACGGGAATACTGACCCGGCGATTATAACACGAAGAAGGGCCGGTTTCAATCCCCAGTTTCTGGAACTTTCCTTACCTTTCGACAAACACAGCCCCGTACAACAGAAGAGGCTCCGGGTCATGACCCGGAGCCTCTTCGAGTTCTCAACTGTTCCGCCGTCGCCGCCGCTGATCGCGAACGTTCTGCAGCCACGGCAGCGCGACGATAACCGCCAGCGCCAGTCCCAGCACCAGCCAGCGCAGCGCCGGCAAGCTGGCTGACAACCAGCCGGGCAGCCGTAGTCCGGTCTCCTGGCCGACAGGCGCATAGTTTGCCGCCGCTGCATTGCTGACGTTCTCGGTCGCGACTGCTACCAGCGGCTGTTGCGGCAAACGCGCCAGCGCCTGGGTGGCGTGCAGACGCACGTCCGGGCTCAGGTCCGCGGAGGCCGCGGTCGCCAGCGCTTGACGGGCTGCGATCTGCGAGTCGCCCGGGTCTGTCACAACTGCCAGGGTCTCGCCCAGGGCCCAGGCTGCCTGAACACGCACGGCAGGATCGGGCGCTTGCAAGACCGCTGCCAGCGCGTCTGTCGCGGCCGGGTCGGCGATCCAGCCCAGCATCTCGATGGCGTTGCGCTGGACAATCGCGCTCTGGCTGCCGACCTGCGCCAGCAATCCCGGGACTGCCGCGCTGCCAAGTCGTTCCAGTGCACCCATCGCAGCGTGGCGGGCCGGCGTCAGTTCATCGCTGGCCAGCGCGACGTGCAACGGCATCAGCGCTTCAGGCGTGCCGATGGCAGCCAGTGCGTCGGCAACCGTAGAAAGGGTGGCCGTGCGCGGCTCCGCCAGCAGGCCGGTCAACGCCGGGATAGCAGCCTCAGCTCGCAAGACGCCCAGCGACTCGACGGCCGCGTTAGCGACCCGAACGTCGCTGCTCTGCGCCGCCGTCAGCAGCGCAGGAACCGCGCTCGCGTCGCCCAGCAGTCCCAGCGCCCGCGCAGCCGCCGCTTGCCGGGCGGAGGAAACGTCCGCCGATTCCAGTATCGCGGTCAGGACGATGTTATCAACCGAGTAAGTCACAGCGCCGCCATCTTCGCTGATCGCCTCGACAGTCAGCGGGCGGCCCGCTACGGCTGCCAGATCGGTGAAACGCGGGCTGTTGAGCGCCAGCGTCGCCAGCGGCAGCCAGGTCGCTCCGTTGTCCACGCTGGCCAGCAGCGCGACTGGTGTGAAGCGCACGGTGGACGTGCCCAGCCGGTAGCCAGTCGCGGCGTAGACGATGCGCGGATCCTCGGGGTCGGCGCTCAGGGCGTTGACCTCCAGGATCGCGCCGGGCGTCATGCCCAGCCCGTCGTTTGCAGCCTGCCAGGTTGCGCCGCCGTCGAAGCTGCGATAGACGCCAGCGGTGGCGGTTCCAGCCAGCAGCGCCGGCGACTCGCCGGCTGTGACGGTCAGCGACCGCGCCGGACTGGTCAGCGCGCCAGCTTCCTGCCAGGTTGCGCCGCCGTCATCGGTGCGGTAGATCGTCACGCCAGCGACCGCAAAGGCGACCTCAGGCTGGCCGGGGGAAACGGTCACGATGTCCGCGCCCGCGGGCGGCGTCAACGCCTGCGCCGCGGCCGGGACCGCGCCCAGGCTAACCAGCAGCAGGCTGGCTGCTGCGATGATTATTCCAATTCGTGTTACGATGTTCGCTGGTCGCATGGCAATCACTCTGTCAATTCCACTCTTGTCGATATCGCTCAGTCTGGACGTACTGTCCTCGCTTGAAATGGTTCGTTGATCACGATGGTTGGCAGGTCTTAACAGTCCTGCCGATCTAGCCGCCGCTCGAGTCTGACGGATTGCTGTCCGGCGGGCTTTCGCTGCCCGCTGGCGGCAGCACCGGCGGCGCCAACGTGTCATCGTCGGGCAGCCGGATGGCAAAGGGCGCTGTGGCGGTCATGCGGCCCGTGCTGCTGGTCGCCACCACCCACACCAGGCGCTGGCTCAGCAGGTTGCGATCCCTGGGCACCACGATCGTAACGCTGAACCTGCCAGATCGATCACTTCTTACACGTGCCAGGATCGGCGGTTGTTCAGTGGAATCGGCATCCGCGGCCAACATGGTGATGACGATGCGATCGCGTGGCGTCCAGTTGGTGCCGGTCACCACCACTGACGTGCCGACGGTGCCCGTGGTCGGTGAAATCGTGATGCTGGGCTGGATCGGCGGCGCGGTCGGCTTGACTGGCGTCGGCGTACGGGTTGGCCGGGTCGATAGCGCGGCTGTGGCGGTCGCTGTCGCTGTCGCGGTACGCGTCGGCGTGGCTGTCTCAGTTGGCTCGCTGGTTGGCGTAGCAGTCGCCGTACGCGTAGCGGTCGCCGTAGACGTTTCGGTCGGTTCTTCGGTAGCCGTGGCGGTCGCTGTGCGCGTCGGCGTGGCCGTCTCGGTTGGCTCGCTGGTTTGCGTAGCAGTCGCCGTGTGCGTCGCGGTCGCCGTGGGTGTCCCGGTCGGCTCTTCGGTCCGCGGTGCGTGTCGGCGTGGCCGTCTCGGTTGGCTCGCTGGTTTGCGTGGCAGTCGCCGTGTGCGTCGCTGTTGCCGTGGGTGTCCCGGTCGGCTCTTCGGTGGCGGTGGCGGTCGCGGTGCGTGTCGGCGTCAACGTCTCGGTTGGCTCCTCAGTAGCGGT
Source organism: uncultured Chloroflexia bacterium (assembly GCA_963707275.1). Lineage (GTDB taxonomy): Bacteria > Chloroflexota > Anaerolineae > JAAEKA01 > JAAEKA01 > JACKBK01. The sequence continues at coordinate 710,224 of CAVPPH010000003.1, read as the reverse complement.
CGTGGTCGGCGTGGCGCTGGGCTCGCTGCTGGCATCGGTCGGCGTCGGCGTGGCCGTGGCCGTCAGGTCGCTGGTAGGTGTCACCGTCGGTGTGCGCGTAGATGTCGGCGTTGGTGTGTGCGTCGCAGGCGCGGTTTCGGTAGTAGTCACAGTTGGCGTCGCGGTGGCGGACATGGTTGGCGTTGCGGTCGGCTCGCTGCCTCCGCCGGTCGCAGTTGGCGTCGCGGTGCCGGTCGTGGTCGTCGTCGGTGTGGCTGTGCTGGTAGGTATGGCGGTCCGGGTCGCTGTCGCCGTCGGCGTCCAGGTCGGCCTGGGAGTTGGCGTGCGCGTTGCGGTCGCCGTCGGCGTAGCCGTTACCGGCGGGACGGTTGGCTGCACCGGCGCCCAGTTGAAGAAGATCAGTGCCGTGCCGACGCGCTCGTAGTACTGCACCTCGATCTTGTGCCAGCCGGGGTTGTACCAGCGTTCCACGACATAGTCGCGCGCCGGCCCGTCGCTCCAGCCGTTCATCACTACCACGTCGTCCACCAGCACGCGCGCCCCATCGTCGACGCGCACCACGAAGCGATAGGTTGCCGCCTCCAGGAAGTAGAAGTTGCGCGTCCAGCGGACACTGAAGTTGTCTACCGGGATGCTGCCGGGCGCCGGGCTGCCCAATCCCCAGTCGAACGCGATCGCGAGGTCGTTGCGCACCAATGCCGGCGCGCCGGCCAGGTTGGGATTGCTGTAATACTCACCCTTCCACTCGGGGAAGTACTGCTGCCGCTGCCAGGAGAAGTCGATCAGCGCCTCTCCCGTGCGTTCGTAGTATTCGACGCGCACTGCGTGCCAGCCAGCGGCCAGCGTGCGCGTCCCGGAGACGTTGCGCACGCCGCCGTCCTGCCAGGCGTTGATGACCTGCACGTTGTCCACAAAGACGCGCACACCGTCGTCAACGCGCGCTGCGAAGAGGTAATCGCCCGCGTCGAACCACTGGTTGCTGGTCCAGCGCACGCTGAAAAAGTCAGGGTTGATGCCCGGCGCGGGGCTACCGAAGCCCCAGTTGAAACGCACCGCCGGATCGTTGCGCAGCATGACGGGCGCGCCGAGCAGGTCGCTGTTGTTGAAATACTCGCCCAGCCAGGCGCCGCCGGGAGCAGGCGTCGCAGTCGGCCACGGCGGCGGAACGGGCGTCGCGGTCGGCCACGGGGTCCAGGGGAGGGGGGTGGGGATTGGCGTCCAGGTAGGCGGCGGCGGTGGCGCAACGGGCGTCCAGGTGGGCAGCGGTGTGTTAGTGGCGATCGGCGCGGGGAATGTGACCACCGGCAGGATCAGCAGGTTGAAGTTGATCGAAACGGTTTCGCTGGTGTTGGCCACCCAGCCCCACTGCTCGCCAACGCAACAGATCAGCAGCCAGAGGCCGTCTTCCGTGCGACCCTCGGCGCGAAAAACGGTGCCAGCGGGCACCGTGGCGATAATGTCAAAGGTCAGTCCCGGCCCGGAGCGCACATTGAGCAGATCGGCCACCACCGTGACCTGCGGCACGTCGGGCGTGCCAGGCAGCGGCGACGCGGTAGGCGTGACCGTGGCCGGGAACGCGGTCGACGCGGGATTACCAGTTGCAGTAGCCGTTGCGGTCAAGGTCGTGCCGGGCGCGGCAGTGGCGATAGGCGTTGGCGTCGGCGGTTGACCGAACGCCAGCGAAAGCAGATTGTAGCCGACCAGTGCAACAGCGATGATGAGTACAGTGAAAGCAGCGATCAGCAGAACATAGAACAATGGTCTGTTGGTTGTCATCGTTCACCAATCCTGTGGGCGTTGCCGGCTTGCCCGGCTTCGCAGGGTCTGAATCCCCAGACTAACGATCTCGATAAGTGCGGCTTCACGACCGGCGGTCCAGCGCCTGTGGGACGAAAACCTGCTGCGTTGCTGGCAGCGCGGATCGGCCGGTGGTGCATCCAGTTCTTACATGCGCGCTGTAGTCGAAAAGTTCATGGTGCGTTTGGAATCGAGCGCGTTTGATACTGGTGGAGGTTGAGCGAAGGGTGTTTGGGCCACGCAGGCGCGAAGGGCCGCGAAAAACGCGACGTACGAAGTCCAGACGACAAATTCTCCCCCTCAAGATTTGACACACAATGCACAAGACAGTAATATGAAGGCCAGCCTAAAGACTTGAGGTAGTTATTTTATGGATGACCATAACACGTCTGAACCTTTGAGCGAAAGCGTGGAGATGTATCTCCTGCGCATCGCGTTGTTGCAGGACGACGACAAGCCGGTTCCAATCTCTGTGCTGGCCGAGGAACTGGCGGTATCGCCGGTCTCTGCCAACCAGATGTGCCGCAAGCTGGCCGAGCGGGGCGTGGTGACCTACGAACCGTACCGCGGCGTCACGCTGACGCTGCACGGCGAGGCGGTTGCTCTGCGCGTCTTGCGCAAACGCCGGTTGTGGGAGGTCTTCCTGGCGGAGAAGCTCGGCGTTGAGCCGCATCTGGCCGAGGAGATGGCCTGCCGCTTCGAGCACGTCACGCCCGACTTGATGGCAGAGCGACTGGCTGGCTTCCTGGGCAACCCAACGCTGAGTCCACAGGGCGAGCCGATTCCGGCCAGCGTCGGGTCGGCCGTGCGCCGGCCGCGCATGGCGTTGATACAGATACCAGCCGGCCACTGCGGCCAGGTCGTCAGCATCGGCGGTGACGAGACAACGCGCACATTCCTGCGAATGCAGGGCATCAGCACCGGCGTCATTCTACGCACGCTGGCGACTGCGTCCGACGGGTCGATGCTGTTGCACGCGGCAACCGGACAGGTGTCGCTGGCTGCCGAGCTGGTGCACCTGATCGAAGTGACGCGTGTCCGCCCGCCCGAACCGGTAGACCAGCCAGTAGATTCCGCGCAACCTGAAGACCTCAACACTGCGTAAACAAAGAAACCACCCATGTCATTGCGAGGCTTGGCGAAGCAATCTCTCCGGTGGTTCAGAAGGATTGCTTCGCCGCAGCGGCTCGCAACAACTCTAGAGTGTTTAGTTTCGATGTAGTCAGTTCGTGATTCACAATTAACCGTCAACTCGTCCCGCTTCGCGCCGCGAAGCGGGAATGACGTGATACCATCACGTGAGCGTGACACATCCACACTACAAGGAGACCCACACCGTGATCTCGAAGAAATCTCTGACGCTGGGCGTCGCAGTTCTTTTCCTGACTCTGCTGGCAGGCTGTGCAGGCGGCCCGATGCTGGTGGACAACCAACAGACCAACGAGGCGGCTGCCCTGCCGCTGATGATCTACTCCGGCCGCAACGAGAACCTGGTCGGACCGCTGATCGAGCAGTACCGGCAGGCTACCGGTCAGGACGTGCAGGTGCGCTATGGCGAGACGGCTGAAATGGCGTCAACGATCCTGGAAGAGGGCGCCAACTCGCCCGCCGATGTGTTCTACGGCCAGGACGCCGGCGCACTGGGCGCGCTGGCCAAGGAAGGCCGGCTGGCCAAGCTGCCGGCTGACATCCTGAACAGCGTCGACAGCCGCTTTCGCAGCGACGACGACCTGTGGGTCGGCTCCAGCGGGCGCGCGCGCGTGTTGGTCTACAATACCGACGAAGTGAACGAGACGGATCTGCCGGCTGACATCTGGGGACTGACCGAGGAACAGTGGCGCGGCAAGGTCGGCTGGGCGCCCACCAATGGCAGCTTCCAGGCTTTCGTGACCGCGCTGCGACGACTGGAGGGCGAAGAGCGGGCACGCGCGTGGCTGACAGCGATGCTCGCCAACGACGTGAGGGCCTATCCCAACAACGACTCGATCGTGACGGCTGTCGGCAGCGGCGAGATACCTGTCGGGCTGGTTAACCACTACTATTTGTTGGAGTTCAAGGCTGAAAAAGGCGCAGACTTTCCGGCTCAGAACTATTACTTCCCGGCGGGCGGCGCTGGCAGTCTGGTCAACGTTGCCGGCGCGGGCGTCATTAACACCAGCGACAACAAAGCCGCAGCCGAGCAGTTCGTGTCCTTCCTGCTATCTGAGGAAGCGCAGAACTACTTTGCCAGCACGACCTACGAATACCCGCTGGCTGGCAAGGACATCCCGCTGAACCCGGCTGTCAAGCCGCTGAACGAGATCAACGCGCCAGCCATTGACCTCACCAATCTCGACGACCTGCAAGGCACGCTGACGCTGCTGCAGGAAGTCGGCGCTCTGAACTGAATCCAAGGAGAAATAGCGCTGCCCTCCCTGGGCCAGCTCCCAGATTGCCAGAGACCCCAGTTTTGTCAAGTGAGGCGGTGAGCTGGTGCCGCCTCCACAGTCATATTATACGAGGAGAATTGACCAATGAGCGACGCTGACCTGCAAGCCAGCACGGTGCCGGTAGTGCCCCAGGGCCGGGCAGGAACGCGTGGCATGGCCCGCGTGCCGTTCTGGCTGATCGCGGCGATGATCCTGGGCCTGATCTTTCTGGCCTTCATGCTGACCGACGAGAGCTACCGGGGGATCCTGGCGTGGGTAGCCAAGGGTATCGGCGTGACCATTTATGTCTCGCTCATCGCCTACGCCATCGCGTTGCTGTTTGGGCTGATCATCGGCCTGGGACGGGTGTCCAGCCATCGGGTGATCAACGAGGTCGCCACGTTCTACGTCGAGATCGTGCGCGGCGTGCCGATGCTGGTGTTGCTCTACTACATCGTCTTTGCCGGCGCGCCCGGGCTGATTAGCGCAGTTAACTGGATTGGCACAGGCATGCGCAACGCGGGCATCGTTCCCGGCCTCGGCGACAGCCTGGCAAACATGAACGTGCGCACTATCGACTTCACCGTCCGGGTGATTCTGGCGCTGTGCATCGGCTACAGCGCGTTTCTGGCCGAGATCTTTCGCGCCGGCATCCAGTCCATCGAGCGCGGCCAGATGGAAGCGGCCCGCTCGCTGGGCATGAGCTACCCGCAGGCCATGCGCCACGTCATTCTGCCGCAGGCCATTCGCCGCGTGCTCCCCCCCTGGGCAACGATTTCATCGCGATGCTGAAGGACTCGTCGCTGGTGTCAGTGATGGGCGTGGCCGACATCACCTACCAGGGCAAGGTCTATGCCGCCAGCACCTTTCAGTTCTTTGAGACCTACAACGTGGTGGGCTATCTCTACCTGGTGATGACCATCAGCCTCGCGCTGCTACTGCGCTACCTCGAACGCCGCATGCCACAGCATAGCGGCGCGGTGCATTAATGGGCCGGGGAAGGATCACAGCCCACCACCCAGCAGCGTCCATGCGATGAACGCGCCGTAGGTGGCGACCAGCACCCAGCCTTCTTTGCGGCTCAGCAATTTGCCGGTAAACAGGAAGACGAAGAGCAGCACGACGGTGAACCCCAGTATCAGCGCTGACGACCAGAGGTCTTCAGTGCCGATGAAGATCTTTTCTTTCAGCAGGACCAGCGCCAGCAGCCACGGCAGGCCAAGCCCCACCAGAATGTCGAAGATGTTGGAACCCACCGCGTTGGCAATGGCCATCGAGCCGCGTCCCTGGCGCGCCACGATGACCGACGCGAACAGGTCGGGCACCGACGTTCCGGCCGCCAGCAACGTCAGCGCGACGATCACAGGCGGGATATGCAGCGCGTCTGCAAACACGACCGCCATTTCCACCAGCACGTAGCTGATCAGGCCGATCAGCGCGATGGACACGAAAAACGCCCTGACGTAGCTCTTGCGTGCATCCCCGGTTAGCAGTCCGATCACGCGGGCAACAAAGGCAGTGACGCGGAAGTAGATGCCTGATCGTGTCTCCTCCTCGTGGATTTCGGCCTCGACCAGATCCACCAGGTGGTCCTCTTCCTGGACCATGTTGTTCCAGCGAATCAGTATCAGCAGATAGATTGCGTACAAGCCAAGGAAGCCCAGCGTTTCGGGCAGGCTCACCGTGCCGTCGGAGATCACGAACAGCAGCAGGATAATACACGCCACATACATGGTTATGTCGCGCACTGCCGACGGCCACGAAATTTTGGCCGGGCGAACGATGGCCGACGCACCGGTGATGATAAGGATGTTGAATACAGCCGATCCCACGATGGTGCCGATGCCGACGTCGCTGTGAGCGCCGCCGGCGGTGAAGAGCGCCAGCAAGGCGATGGCCAGTTCAGGCGCCGACGACCCCATGGCCATCAGCGACGCGCCCGCCACGGTGTGGGGCAGCTTCAGTTGCTTCGAGATCTGATCCAGGCTGACGATGAAATACTCGTCGGTGATAATGGCTAACAAATAGATGGCCACGACCATCACGAGAAAGCTGCCAAGGGCTATCATGAAGAGGGGGCCTCGTTTCCAGGGAGATTGCGATTCGGGTAAAACCGAGGTTCGTTCGAAACCAAGCGTACGCACCGGAGTTTTTGACAGGATTTACAGGATTAAGGCGGTCACTACGCCGTAAACAAAGTAACCACGAATGTCATTGCGAGGGTCGCCGAAGCAATCTCGTGCAGCACAGGCAGGGGTGCTTCGCCGCAGCGGCTCGCAATGACTCAAGGAAACTTAATTCACAATGTGGCTACGGTGGAGCACTCCTTAATCCTGTTAATCCTGTCGACATGGATTGGAGTCTGTTTGAGATCGGTGTATGAAGTGCCGCGATTGTGGCGCCGGTCGAGTAGCGGATGAAGGCAAGGTACGTTCCATGTGGTGATCCCACGTCAGCGTATCGAGACCACGCGGGTCTTACGCACGACCCGCGTGGTCTCGATACGCTGTTAGCACTCTACTTCATGAAATTTGGATTACCTCAATCCGCTACTCGACCGGCGCTGGTGTCTCTACGTTTGACCAACTCGTTTTGGACATACCGATTGGATCGGCAATAGCGAGAAAGGTGACGGGGACTGCCAGCAGTCCCCGTCACCTGATTATCCACGCAGTTCCGCGTTCAGCGTCTGGCCAAGCCGGGCGATGATGCGTTTGCGCACCTTCTCCACGTCCGAGTCCTTGAGGGTCTTGTCGTCGGCCTGGAAGGTGAGGCTGTAGGCCAGGCTCTTCTTGCCGGCCGCGACCTGCTTGCCGCGATAGATGTCGAACAAGCGCACGTCGCGCAGCAGGCTGCCGCCGGCCTGGCGGATCATTCCCTCAACCTGCTCGGCCAGCACGCCCTCGTCCACCACCACCGCCAGGTCTTCCTTGATGGCGGGGAAGCTGGAGATCGACTGCATCGCGGGCCGATAGGTGACGGCGGCCACTAACGGCGCCAGCCGCAGTTCGGCGATGCAAACCCGCTGCTCGGGCAGATCGAAGGCTCGCCGCACGGCCGGATGCACCTCGCCCAGCACGCCCAGTTCGTTCTTGCCGATCAGCACCCGCACGGCGCGGACTCCGAACGTCGGATGCACCGTCGCCTCGAAGCGGGCATCGGCAAGCAGTCCCAGCCGCGCCAGTAGTTCCTCCACCACACCTTTCATGTCAAAGAAGTCCAGCATCTGGTCGCCCTGGTTCATCCAACTGCGCGTCTCGCGTGCGCCGGTCAACCCGATGCTAACCAGCTCTGGCTCAGCCGGCAACGGCTCACCTGCGACCGGCCAGTAGGCCTTGCCGATCTCGAACAGCGCCACCCGGTCGAAGCTGCGGGCGTTCTTGGCCAGCGCGGCCACCATGTTGCCCAGCATGGTGGAGCGCAGCCGGTCGGCAGCCGGCGTCAGCGGGTTCTCCAGGCGCACCAGCGTCTCCGGGTCGAGGATGAGCGGAAGCTGCACGTCGTCCACGCCTGCGTCGACGGCTGGATCGTAGGCGGGCTCGCCCTGCGCTGCCAGCAGCTTGCGGTTGACGTCGGCTCCGATCAGCCGGTAGCCGATGATGTCCTGCAAGCCCGCGCCGGTCAGCAGGTCGCGCACCCGCTCCTTGCCCTCCAGCGACCAGTTGCGCCACTGCGGCGGCAGCTCGTCGTCCATCAGCGCGGTCGGTATCTGGTCGTAGCCGATGATGCGGGCGATCTCCTCCAGCAGGTCGGCCGGGATAGTTGCGTCGAGTCGGAACCACGGCACGGTCACCCGTAGGGGCGCGGTCTCCGCGCCCGCCACGTCCGTTTCTTGGACATTGAACTCCAGCCGGCGCAGGATGGCGCTGATCTGCGCCGCGGGCACATCCATGCCCAGGATGCGGCGCACTTCGGCCGGGGTGATGTCGATGACGACGCTGTGCTGCTCGGTCGGGTAGCAGTCTTCGATGCCCGCGACGACCTCGCCGCCGGCCAGCTCGACCATCAGCCGGGCGCAGCGCATCCCAGCCGGTATCGGCATCTCGGCCGAGATGCCCTTGCTGAAGCGGGCCGTGGCCTCGCTGGGCAGCCGCAGCGTCTGTGACGTGCGCCGGTTGTTGATGAAGTCGAAGCTGGCAGCCTCCAGCAACACGTTGCGCGTCTGGTCGTTGACCTCGGTCTCCAGCCCGCCCATGACGCCGCCGATGGCGACCGTGCCCAGTGTGTCGCTGATCATCAGCATATCGCTGGTCAGTTGGCGTTCGACGCCGTCCAGCGTGGTCATCTTCTCGCCGTCGTGGGCGCGGCGCATGATGATTGTCGGAACGACAGAGGTCAGACGGTCAGAGACCAGAGGGTCAGCCGGAGCCGAGCCGCCGCTGGTCTGATCTGCGACCTCCGTCTTCTGACTTCTGACTTCTGCCACCCGCGCCCGTTGCAACAACAAATCATAGTCGAACGCATGCGTCGGCTGGCCCCATTCCAGCATCGTGTAGTTGGTGGCGTCCACGATGTTGCTGATAGGGCGCACGCCGGCCTTGCGCAGCCGGTCCTTGATCCAGCCTGGCGACTCGCCGATCTCCACGTCGCGAATCAGGATCGCCGTGTAGCGATGGCAAAGGTCAGGCATCGGTGATCTCGATCTTGACGAACTGCTGGGCGGGCGGCTGCGGGCGCGGCATGTCCTCCGGGCGAACGATGCCGGCCAGCGCGGCCAGCTCTGGCTGCGGCCGCTTGAGCGGCCGGTCGTAGAGCGCCGCGACCTCGCGTGCCACGCCGATGATGTTCAGGTTGCGCGCCAGGTTGGGCGTCAGGTCCATGGAGTAGACGGCGTCGCCCATGTAGTCGGCCAGCGGCATGCCGACCGGCGCGTTGGGCGGCAGGATGATGATGCCACCATGCTCGTCGCTGATGCCCAGCTCGCGCGCCGAACAGGCCATCCCCTCGGACTGGATGCCGCGGATTTTGCCCGCCTTGAGAGTCATGGTTTTGTACGAGTCGGCGTATGGGTCCACCAGCCGCGCGCCGATGGTGGCGAAAGCGACCTTGACCATGCTGTCGCCCGGCTGCAGGTTGGGCGCGCCGGTGATGATCGTCATCGGCTTTTCGCCGCCGTATTCGACGGTCGCCAGCAGCAGCCGGTCGGCGTTGGGATGGCGCTCGGTCTTCAAGATCTCGCCGACGAAGAGCGTGTCGCGTGCCCAGGGCAGGCCGTCCTCTTCGCCCATGCGGTCGGCCGGCACGTGGTAGGCGTCAGACGGGTTCAGGCCGACCCAGCGGATATGCTCGACCTCCAGACCGGCCAGCGTCAGTCGCTCGGCCAGCTCCACCGGGTCGAGATCGAAGACGTCGACGAAATCGTTGAGCCAGGATAGGGGTACTTTGATTGCTGTCATAGTTTGTTCCTCGGGGACTGGTAGATTGGTGGATTGGTAGATTGGTGGATTGGGACGCCGTTACGGCACACCAACCAACCAATTTCCCAGTCTACCAATCTACCATCTCCTCTCTCTTATCCGAACTGCTCCAGGAAGCGCAGATCGTTCCCGAAGAAGTAGCGAATGTCGGAAATGCCGCTCTTGAGCATGGTGATGCGTTCCGGTCCCATGCCGAAGGCGAAGCCGGACCACTCGGCCGGGTCGTAGCCGCCATTGCGCAACACCGTCGGATGCACCATGCCCGCGCCCATAATCTCCAGCCAGCCGGTGTACTTGCAGACCGCGCAGCCCGTGCCGCCGCAGAGGATACAATCGACATCGGCCTCAACGCTGGGTTCGGTGAAGGGGAAATGCGAGCAGCGGAAGCGCAGCTTGCGGCCTGCCCCGTAGAGCTGGTTGGCAAACTCGACGATGACGCCCTTCAGGTCGGCCATGGTGATGTTACGGCCGATGGCCAGCCCCTCAACCTGGTGGAACATCATCTCGGCGCGCGCGCTGACCTGCTCGTAGCGGTAGCACATGCCTGGCAGGATGACGCGGATCGGTTTGTCCGGTCCCAGGTCCTTCATCGCGTGAATCTGGCCGGGGCTGGTGTGGGTGCGCATGATCACGCCGGGCGTGGTGGTGTAGAACGTGTCCCACATGTCGCGCGCCGGGTGGCCGGGCGGCATGTTGAGCAGCTCGAAGTTGTACTCGTCGGTCTCGACATCGCGGCTGGTGTAGACCTGGAACCCCATCGTCGCGAAGATATCGGTGATCTCGCGCAGCGTCTGGTTGCTGGGATGCACGCCGCCAAGCTGCGGCCGGCGGCCGGGCAGCGTCACATCGACGCCCTCCGCGGCCATCTCCGCCGCCAGCGACTCCTGCACCAACGCCTGCTGGCGCGCGTCGAACGCGTCGGTCAGCTCGCCCTTCAGCGCGTTGGCGGCCTGCCCGTAGGCCGGTCGCTCCTCGAACGGCACTTGCCCGATGTTGCGCATCAGGTCGGTGACCGTGCCCTTGCGACCGAGGTACTCAATGCGCCACACCTCCAGCGTGTCCATATCGCCGGCCGCCTGCAAGCCGACCAACGCCTGGTCCCGCAGTTTTCTCAATTCTTCGTTCATGCTGTCCTCGTCTGTTGCCTGTTCGTAGTAGGCGCTTCAGCGCCGGGGCTGAAAAACAAGAAAAATGCCCACGTCTCTTCAGGGACGAGACGTGGGCATCACAGTTCGCGGTACCACCCTGTTTCCTCGTGCGTACGCAGCGAGGCTCTTGGTCCGACACCGGTAAACAAGTCACCAGGATCGGTTGCCCGGGTAACGGCGGGCTGCCGGAGCGGACTAGTTACGGTGATCAGTCATCAATGATCTGTAATCAGTGGTCGCTGATCAGTTAACTCTGATCCGAATACTGATTACTGATAACTGGTTACTGTTGACCGGTTTCACCCGTCGGCTCGGGAGCGAACTTCGGTGAGCTTTCACTGGGCCGGGCTTGCAGCGGTCACACGTGACCGCCCGGCTTCTCTGGCAGCTTCCCTTCACCTACTTTTCTCCGTCACAGCCTTTGAAGGGTCTTCAATTGTGGCGAGATTATGCCGCAGCGGGTTTGATTTGTCAAACAGCCGTTTCAATCAGCACCTGGCCGTTGGTCAACTCCATCAGCGCGGCCTGCAGCGGCTCGGCCTGCGTCTCAGGCAGCCGCAGATTCAGCGAGACATCGACGGCGTATTCCTGACCAACGATCTCAGCTTCGTACTCCGGCAGCAGCCGCTGGACCTGCGCGACGACGCTGTATTCGATGACGATCGACAGATCCGCCATCGGGCGATGTTCGGCCAGCGGCAGCGTTTCCAGCGCCAGCTTGACGCCGCCGCTGTAGGCGCGCACCAGACCGCCCCGCCCCAGCAGCGTGCCGCCGAAATAGCGCGTCACGACCGCGGTGATGTCGCCGACGCCGCAGTGCTCCAGCACGGTAAACATCGGCCGGCCGGCTGTGCCGTGCGGCTCACCGTCGTCGCTGTAGCCAACCTGGCCCGTGCTGCCGGGCGGGCCGACGACGTAAGCCCAGCAGTTGTGCGAGGCGTCGGCAAACTCATCCCGGCGCGCGGTGATGAACTCGCGCGCCGCCTCGACCGTTGGCGTGCAGGCCACGGTGGTGATGAAGCGACTGCGGTCGATCTCCTCCTCCACGCGGTACTGGCCCGCGGGAATCGGATAGCGAGCGGTCATTCGGCCCAGTACGCGTCGGCCTCTTCCTCAAGCTCCATCAAACGCGTGTAGTAGTCAGAAAATTCTTTCAGATGGGCCCAGGCGATCTTGCCAGTTAGGATGGGATCATCGTTGGTGACGTTGGTTTCGGGGTCGTGGGATCCGTGCTCCATTTCGACGTTCAGCCCCATCTGGAACTGTTCCACGTCAAACTGTTGCCAGGTGATGCCCAGGGTATCGCCAATCTGTTTGGCCTCTTCGGCCGAGAAATGGATTTGTGCTGTCATGGGAAGATGCTCCTGTTCAGGGTCTCCAAGATGTGTTTACGGTTGCAGCGCAAGTGACACGGTCTCTGCCACCCATTGATTGAGGCTGACACACTGCAGTGCAGCTTTTTCGGCGATCTGACGATGGATTTTCGGGCTGAGGCGGACGTTGAAGCGGCCTGAGAATGGCTTCTGCGGTGATTTCAGCATCGAGGACACCTAACAAAGTGATGAAATCGGACCAGAGAATATCTTTGCGGTCTGGCTTTGAGAATAGCGTCTCACTGTCATTGCGAGCCGTCTGCGGCGAAGCAACACCTGCACGTGCGTGCGGCGCAAGTGTCTCTCGGCCTTACCAGAGAGACTGCTTCGGCGGCCGCCGCCTCGCAGTGACACCATGGCAGGTGAGCCGTCAGTGCTCTGCTCTTTTCATCCATCGGGGTGTCGGGCGCAGCCCGTCCCGGCGGCTGTCTTCTGAAAGATGTTTTCCAACGTTGTCTGATGACGTCGTTGCTTGATGACATGGTACCACAGAATGGGCGTCATACGCAACCAAGGCCAAACATTCGTCCCATGGCAAGCGACGCCATTCTCTGTATCGTGCCGGCCGCGTGACTTCCAGATCGGCCTTTACTGCGGTATGATGAGGCGCAATTCCTGCGCCGAAGGAGTCCCACCATGCGCCAATTCGTCTACAAAACCCTGCATCCGGCCATTTACCACGGCCACGGCCAGCAGCCCCCGTTCTTCGAGGGCTGGTACTACAAGATCGTCAGCGCCGATGAAACGCGGCGCTACGCGATCATCCCCGGCGTCAGCCTGAGCGGCGACGCCCATGCCTTCGTGCAGGTGCTGGACGGCGTCACCGGCCGCTCGGCCTACCATGTCTATCCGCTGCGTGACTTCTGGGCCTCCGCACGCGACTTCGAGGTGCGCATCGGCCCCAACCTGTTCACGCAGGACCGCATCGTGCTGGACATCGACCGGCCGGAGGGCCAGGTGCAGGGCGAGCTGCGCTTCGACGGGCTGACGCCCTGGCCGGTATCGCCGGCCTCGCCGGGCATCATGGGTTGGTATGCCTGGGTTCCCAGAATGGAGTGCTACCATGGTGTGGGGAGCCTCGATCATCGCATCGCGGGCCGGCTGCGCATCGATGGCCAGGAGACAGACTTCAGCAGCGGCCGGGGTTACAACGAGAAGGACTGGGGTCAATCCTTCCCCGCCGCCTGGGTCTGGTTCCAGACCAACCACTTCGACCGGCCCCGCGCCAGTCTGACCGCGTCCGTGGCCATCATCCCCTGGATGGGGCGTGCCTTCCCCGGCTTCATTGTCGGCCTGTGGCATGAAGGGCTGCTCTACCGCTTCACTACCTACCTGGGCGCGGCCATCGAGCGCCTGGAACTCAGCGATGACCACGTCACCTGGACGCTGCACAACCGCCAGCACCGCCTGGAGCTAGTGGCCTCGCGCGCCGAAGGCGGCCTGCTGGCAGGACCGACCAAGCTGGACATGGGCAAGCGCGTCGCGGAAACCCTCAACGCCGCAGTAGACGTGCGCCTGAGCACCCATGCTGGCGCAGAGCTGTTCCACGGCCGCGGCCGGCATGCTGGTCTGGAAGTACACGGCGACTTGGAACGGCTGCTGCAGATGGTGAAAGGGTGACACGGTGGCGAGGCAACGAATGGTATAGTTGGATAATCAGATGAAGCGGCAAACACGCAATGCCAGATGAAATCTAAGGTTCAGAGTACATCCTCTCCAATCACCGTGTCACCCCTCAATACCCCAGCCGGGCGATTTGTTCTTCTCCCATGCCGAAGTGATGGGCGATCTCGTGGACGACCGTGCGGCGAACCTGCACGGCAATGGCTTCCGGGGTCTGGTAATAGCTTGTCAACGGCCCGCGGAAGATTGTGATCCGGTCGGGCGCGACCATGCCGTAGAAGCTGGATCGCTGCGTCAGTGGCACACCCTGGTAGAGTCCAAACAACGTCGATCCGGGCGGGACGCGTGACGACGACAACTGGTCGCGACTGGGCCAATCCTGCACGGTGACGGCGACGTTGTCCATCCTGTTCAGTATCTCCGGCGGCAGCGTCTCCAGCGCGTCAGCCACCAGGTCTTCGAATTCATCGCGAGTGAGCATAGCAGGATTATACCTGCGCGGCGTGGTAACACGAAAACGACTGCCGGGGTTGGTGCCGCCAGGGTTTCTCGCGCTGTGAACGATACCAGCCATTTCAACGGGCATGCCTTAATACTGGCGATTTGCTCAAAGCTGGCTATAATGTCTTCCCGTTGAGCACTACCGGCTCAACAAGTTTGATATAGGAGAACAAACTCAATGGGAAACAAAAAGGTTCGTGTTGCAATCATCGGTGTTGGCAATTGCGCAGCAGCGTTGGTTCAGGGTGTACAGTACTACAAGGATGCCGCGGATGATGCCGAGATCCCCGGCCTGATGCATGCCACGCTCGGTGGCTACCATGTGCGCGACATCGAGTTCGTCGCCGCGTTCGATGTGGTCGAAGGCAAAGTCGGCAAGGACCTCAGCGAGGCCATCTGGGCGCACCCCAACAACACCATCAAGTTCGCCGACGTGCCGTTCCTCAACGTGCCCGTGTCGCGCGGCATGACCCACGACGGGCTGGGCAAATACGTCAGCACTATGGTCACCAAGGCCGAAGGCCCAACCGACGACGTGATCGGCATCCTCAAGTCCACCAAGGCTGATGTCATCATCAACTTCATGCCCGTCGGCTCGGAAATGGCGACCAAGTGGTACGTCGAGCAGGCCATCGAGGCCGGATGTGGCTTTGTCAACGGCATCCCGGTCTTCATCGCCAGCTCGCCCTACTGGTCCAAGCGCTTCCGCGATGCCGGTCTGCCCATCGTTGGTGACGACGTCAAGAGCCAGGTCGGCGCGACGATCACCCACCGCGTGCTGACCAACCTGTTCAAGGACCGCAGCGTCCACCTGGACCGCACCTACCAGCTCAACTTCGGCGGCAACATGGACTTCTACAACATGTTGGAGCGCGACCGGCTGGAGAGCAAGAAGATCTCCAAGACCAAGGCGGTCACCAGCCAGTTGCCCTACGACCTGGGTCCTGGCAACGTGCATGTCGGTCCCAGCGACTACGTGCCGTGGCTGACCGACCGCAAGTGGTGCCACATCCGCATGGAAGGCCGCGCCTTCGGCGACGTGCCCCTGCAGATGGAGGTCAAGCTGGAAGTGTGGGACTCGCCCAACTCGGCCGGCGTGATCATCGACGCGCTGCGCTGCGTCAAGGTAGCCATGGATCGCGGTCTCAGCGGCCCCATAGTTCCGGCGTCTGCCTACTTCATGAAGTCCCCGCCGCAGCAGTTCACCGACGACGTCGCGCGCCGGATGGTCGAGGAGTTCATCGCCACTGACACCGTCGAGCAGCCCAGCCTGGACGAGCAGCTCGAGGAGATCGTCAGCTAGGCGATTTGCGTCAGTTCAACAGTCAGCAGCACGACGGGGCCGCGGCGTCAAAACGCCGTGGCCCCGTTTCATGTTTACCGGGGATTGAATAGCCTTGTCCTCGACATGCCGCAAAGATGGCAAACACCGCTTGTACTCGAATCCGGCGACAGAAAGTATGGAGGCTACTGCATGTCCAGCAGCACCCAGATCAAACCGCTGTCGCGGTCGAGGTTTTCCAGGGCCAGACCGATGGCGGAAGCGTTTTCGGCCAGTTCCACACCATCCACAGTTACGGTGCGCAGTGGACGGGCCGCGCCGTTCGCTCCGACTGCCAGCTTGCTGCCCTGTGCAATTGGCCCGCTGGCCTTGACCTGCGTCAGACCTGAATAGGCGATGGTGACATACTGGCCCGGCTCAACGGCGCCTTCGCGCGGCACCAGGCGCAGGCCGATCTCGTCCGGCCGGGGCCTGTTCTGGCTGACCATCTCCGCCCAGCCTTGAACGACCCCCACGATCCCATCGCTACCCGTCGCCCCCTGAACTTCCAGCAGCACGGGCACGCTGTCCACCCCACTGTCGCGCAGGCCGGCCAGGGAGACCAGATCGCCCGGTTGCAACGGCTGGTCGCCTGTGTTGACGCCGAAGCTCGCCAGCAGACACCCGGTGCAGCCGCCGGTGATTGTGACAGGGCCAAAGAAGAAGCCCGCCAGGTTGTAACCGAACGCGTCGACGCCGTGGTCGTTGGCACTGTACACGAACAACCCGTTGTCGCCTGCTGAAAACACGGCCACCCCATGATCCTCGGCGCTGCCAATCTCCATGCCATTGTTGGCGGGGTCAGGCGAACACGAGGTCTCACTTCCAGTGTGACAGACGTAAACACCGTCGCCGCCTGCCGAGTCCACCAACACACCGTTCAGCGATGCCTCCTCGACCCAAACGCCGCTACCCCCTTGAGCGTTGATGCGCACGCCTGCGCCGGCGCTGTTATTCAGGGCGAGCGGCGCCCAGGTAGGATTGCCGTAGGATCCGCCGAGTACGATTGGGTTGCCACTGCCCGTCCAGGTCTGGCCCAGATGATCGTGGTCGTTGTCACTGGTCCATGCTCCGGTCTGGTTCCAGTGTCCGGCCGTCTTCTGGACATCGAAGATGTCCACGTCGCCATCGTGGTCGACATCGCAGGCAGGGTCATAGGCCGCGCCAGTAGCGCAAGGTCCGGCTTCAGGTGCAGCCGCGGCCACGGGTGTAACGACCAGCAGGCCGCAAGCAACCAACAACAGTGCAGGGCGTAATCGTTTCATGACATCCTCCGATACGTGATTTCGAATCGACATGTTCTGTTGAACGTTTGCCGCACACGATTTTCGTCACATCCGCGGATACCGTGTCGCCTCAGCGATCTGGTCGGTATTTTCTGGCGCGCTGGTGTCAGTTTAGCCGTGGGAATCTCGAGCGGGGCCGCGGCTTCAAACGCCGCGGCCCCGCTTTTGCTTGGTAGGAATTCGGGAAGATCAGGGCGTAGGATGATCTTCCAAATCTTGAATCATGTGTTGCACGGTCTCGATCAGCAGAGGGATATTCTCTTCGCAAACTGTGTAGAGCTGTTCGGGATCGATCTGAAAGTAGCCGTGTGCCAAGACATCGCGGAATCCGATGGCGCCTCGCCATGTGACTTGCGGGTAGCGGGCAAGGAGTTCGCCTTCTGTCTCTCGGTCAATCTTCTTGAATTCTTCGCCAGTTGCGAGCAGAACCATGCAGATGCTGTCCATCAGATCAACACCCGACTGACTGGTTACGAAATCGTCGGGCGTTTTGATGACAGCGAAGCGGCGGGGAATACGCTCCAGAGCATCCAGAATCATCTCCAGACGCTCTCGTAAAAGCGCTTGCTCAGACATAGACCACCTCACGTTCGAGCCGCGCTCGGAAACCGGGACGCATGTGCCTGTGCAGGCGAATGAGATCTACGGGACGATCCAACCATTCTTCCAGGTCTTGTCGCATGATAGATGTCATCCATAGATTTGGATGCGTCGTCTCGAAGATAATGTCTATGTCGCTTTCAGGTTGGGCTTCTCCACGGGCATAGGAGCCAAAGTAGCCCAGGGCAGTCAGCTGAAACTCTGCGCCGCGCTGTTTCTTGAAGGCCAGCAGTCGCGTCCGCAGATCTGCTTGGGTAAGTGCTTTTTTCACTTCAGTCTTGTTGATACTCGCACCGTTGCTCATGTACTCACATCCTTGGCAGTTGCTGAATCAGAAACACAGCCGGGGTTGACCAGATTTTAGCACATCATTAAGCAGTCCGCAACGGCCGATCATACGGCGCAAGTCACTGATAGAAATCCTGCACGATCATCTTGCGTTGGTCATGGAACGTCGAGCCGCGCGGCAGACGGTCGAGGAGTTCATCGCCGTTCCTGTCGAGCAGCCCAGCCTTGGCCTCCGGCGGGCGTGTCGAGCCAGTTACCGACTTCAATTGTGGATTTCATCGTAACTATTCACCCGTCATTCCCGCGGTGGCGGGAGTGACGCAACGGTGAAGACTGAATAGTTGCTGTTCATCGGCTCGCCGGTTACTTGCGAATGTACGGAACGTAGAGCTGGTATACCACAGGTGTGGCAGTCGGCGTCACCGTCGGCGTCGGCGCTGGATTTGCCAAGACATCCGCTGACCGCTCAATCGGTGCATTGTTGCCCTCGCGCAGCGTAACGCGGTTGGTGTAGATCGTATTGAGCGGAATCACAGGGGTCGGTCCATGCACGGCGAACTGGAAGATGCGCGACTCGCCTGGCGTAAGTGTGCCCTGCCATTTGATGGCGCCGGCTGCATCGTCCCATGTGATTCCACCGACTGCGCTGCCGGCCAGATAAGGCAACGGCGGTATGTCGCTCAACTCCACCGATGCCAGACCATTGCCGGTGTTACGCACCGTGATCGTGTAGGTGATATTCTCAAAATAGCCTACCACTGTCGGTGAAGCGGATTTTGTGGATGCCGAGATGTTGGGCACGCCTACCGGCGTTCTGGTTGGGGTCGCTGTGGGCGTGGATGTGCGTGTCGGAGTCGCCGTTCTGGTTGGCGTAGCTGTCCGCGTCGGCGTTGCTGTTGGCGTTGGAGTGGGAGTCCGCGTTGGCGTTAACGTTGGTGTGGGCGTAGGCGTTTCCGTCGGCGCCCAAGGCGGGCTGAAATGCACGATGGTGCCGTTCTGTCCGGCCGCCCAGGCGTTGAACGCGTTCAGCACCGAGACGTCTTCAAGGTTGCGTAGGGTGGGCGAGTCAACCTTGCTCCAGCCGCGACCGTTGTAGCGAAGGATCGTGCCGCCTTCTCCTACAGCCCAACCGTCTTCAGCGTTCACCATCTTCACGCCGAGCAGAACGACCGATGTCGGACTTCCCCAGCGCCGCCAGTTTCCATTCTTGTAACGGACTATCGTGCCATTACGCCCGACTGCCCACCCGTCGGATTCACTGACCATAGAGACATCATACAGATCGTTGGTCGTCGGCGATGCGACCGACGACCAGTTGACGCCATTGTAGTGCCAGATCAATCCGCTGTCGCCGACGATCCAGCCGTCGTTGGCTGTCAGCATGTCTATCCCAAGCCCGCTGTAGACCTGCGAGGGACTGGGGAACTGGCTCCAACTGTTGCCATCATAGTGCAGGATTACACCGCCGATCCCGATCATCCAGCCATCACTGTCAGATAGCATATCGGTGTCCCAAAGTGTGCTGTTGACCGGGCTGGACGGTTGCGTCCAGTTTCCTGAGTTGAAGCGCCAAAGCGCTCCACCCGCGCCGCCAACCCAGCCTGAATTCGACGCAGGCATAAACACGGTGTGAAGATCACGTGTTTCCGGCATATTGACGTTCTGCCAGTTACCGTTGTAGCGCAGAGACCTTGCCGTCCGATCCAACTGCCCAGCCCTCGCCCGCGCTGCGCATTTGCAGTCCTCGCAGCAGGGCGGTGGTGTTCGAGGTAGTCTGGCTCCAGTAGCCTGGCGGTGGGGCAGCGGGAGACCATGTCTGACCCAATAATCGCAAATCGATGAAGTCAGCCTGTCCTTGAGTCGCGTACTTGACCCGCCCAAACCATCCAGGATTCTGCTTGTCCGCCATCGTCGTCGTCTGCAAGCCCAATGTTCACACCAAGGAGACGATCGACGGTCAACGTCCCTCCAACAAGTGACTTGTCGACGGCCATTTCTATCGACGTAACCGTTGGCGCCTCCCGATGATTTCACGCTGACGCGTGCGCCTTTCCACTGGCGTGATTCCAAAATCTAAAAGGCGACCATCGGCGGCAGCCACCAAATCGTGGTCATCTGCGTTATTGCCCGTATCGTCGTTGGCCCCATCGAGGGCAACCTGACCGCAGTCATCGTGCCAGATCTCCTCGCTGTCCGCAACAAAGACATCGTCCGTGACCTGAAATGCGAAGTAGAGATAGGCGTCATCCCAACCGGCTCGGATGGTTGTGCTGGCATCCGGGCACTGGGTAACTGCCACTGATAGTAGTTCGAAGTTGAGCCATTCAGGACTTGTGAATACGAGTTCGGCCAGTCGTCAAGGTAACCGTCAAGTGTTGGCGGCGAGTGATGCCGCATGGCGGCCAACTGGGGTGTTACTTCACCGTGTACTCCCCTATTGTCGCCAGACTGCTCATCGCCGACTGCGAACCGCAGTGGTCCCCCTGGCGCGATAATCGAAAATGTATAAATGTGTTGTGAATTGTAGGCAGGAATTGGTGAAACGTAGACGTCTGCAGGTCCATCGTTGATCCACAACGTGTAATTGTACGGTCCTGGTGGATGTACCGGTGTGATTGGATTGCCTAGATAATCGGTGAAACGTAGAAGGCGTCAGAATAGGAAGTGCCGGAAGCTTGGCCAATGCCTGACACTGTGACTGTCACTGGTCCGCTGAACGATTGGTTCGTTTGAACACCACCGATGCCTGATCGGAAGGGAACGACGATCGTCTCTGCGGCGATGCCAGGTTCGACTCTCCGGTTGGGTGTTAATCGGCGTCAAATGGAGCGTCATGCTTCGCAGGAGCAGACGCTGCGGTTTGTATGCCACTCAAAAATAGCCCGAGTAACATGCAAACCGTGATGACTTTGTTCGAACGACGCTGTTTGGACATTGGACCCTCCATGTTGTAGCGGAAATTATTGGGAACGTTGGTGAAAGTGTAGAGCCGATGTCTTTTGACAGATCCTGTCAAGTCAGACATTGGCAGATGGAAGTCGTGTTAAGTGCGTGAAGATGTATAGCGTTCGGAATGCACAAACCCTGTCGCTTCAAAGATAGCATAAAAATGCCATCTGTTCAATGATGAGGATCATATTGGAGTGATCATGCGAGTTCTTCTTTCCTGACGAGCGTTGTTCCACGTGGCACGGCGGTCGATAGCAACTTCAGATCGCCTGAAAACGAGACGGCGAAGGGTTTGAGCGATTCTGGCTCCAATCAACTTGTTGGTGACGCAGAGGAATTGCAAGAACCTCAAGCCAGTTCATAGCTCAATGAGCGGCCGAATTATCTTTTTTGTTCCGATTCCGACCTGTTGAGGTAAAATCTAGCATTCCTTCATCCATCATCTCATGTATCAACGCATAAAACGAACTACCATCGTCATTCGAAAACCACACTTGTGTATGTTTTAGCTTCGCATTTCGGTCGGGATCCCGCAATTGCCACTCGAGATGTCGCATAAAGAAGAACCAGTCGAATGCGTTAACGTCCGGGCAGTTCCAACATACTGGCTCTCGTGTAAACACGTTTGTCAGATTGCAGCCTATTCCATGCAAGTAGTACTCCCATGTACTTCCATCAGGATCGGTCCAGATTCCTTCAGGTGGCACCGTGTTTGCATCGTCGTACTCTTGCAGTGCTTTGCGACGATCCTCTTCCGATAAATCGGGCTGCGATTTCGCCAATTCTTCGGCAAACTCATGATAGCCTGGGACCCAGGCTAATGTTCCGACGACTCCGACTCTCTTCAGATCGAGTCCAAGATCAAGCATCGCCTGCGCTACAAGTCGCTGGCGCTTGATGAAGAAGGCGACTGCTTCGCTCAATTCCTGCTTGACCAAGTGCTTCTCCGCATGCATCGGGATCTCCTTTCAGAAAATGCGTTGGCTCGACACCACTGCATTAAGCATCGCATTCTCGCCTGTACGGGTAATAGCGGTCGTCGCTTTTGGACGATTCAACTTTTCTTCACGCCATCGATCGGCAGCTTGACCTCAAAACACGTGCTGCCGGGTTGCGAGCGCACCTCGATCGTCCCGCCGTGCTTGTCGACGATGATGTGGTGGCTGATGTTGAGGCCGAGGCCGGTGCCTGAGCCGGGCGCCTTGGTGGTGAAGAAGGGATCGAAGACGTGCGGCTGGACTGACGGCGGGATGCCCGGCCCGTTGTCCTCGATCTCGACGACCACCAGGCCGTCCTCCTGGCGGGTTCTGACGACCAGCTCGCCCTGCCCATCCATCGCGTCGATGGCGTTGTCGATCAGGTTGGTCCAGACCTGGTTCAGTTCGCTGCCGTAGGCCTGGATGCGCGGCAGGTTCTCGGCATACTCCCGGCGGACGTTGACGCCGGCCCGCAGCTTGCTGCGCAGCATCACCAGCGTGTTCTCCAGCCCCTGGTTGACGTCCACCGCCTGCACGGGCGCCTGGTCCATGAAGGTGTACATCTTCAGCGCGCCGACCAGCTCGGCGATGCGGGTCGCGCCCTGGCCCACTTCCTCCAGCAGGCTGTAGACGTTGTAGGTCGCCGCCAGCCAGGCCAGCACGGCCGGCAGTTGCGGGCGGTCGAACCCTTCGGCCAGCTCTGCCAGCGCGTCCTCGTCGTATCCCAGGTTGACCAGCGTCGGCGCGATCTCCCAGGCGTTGTCCAGTCCGGCCTGCTTCCAGCCAGGTTTCGACCGCGTACTCCAGGTCGCTTTGCGCCAGCGCGCTCGATTGCTCGAACTGGCGGGCGCGCGCCTGCGCCAGCTTGCCGAGATCCAGCAGCCGCGACGTGCTGCGCGGCCGAAAACGTCAGTTGGTTGCGCTGGTCGTTGGCTGCCTGCAGTTGTTCCACCGCCAGCCGCAGTTGGTCCGCGCCCCGTTTGGCGGCCGCGGCCGGGTTGTTGAGCTCGTGCGCCATGCCCGCGCTCAGCCGGCCCAGCGTCGCCAGCTTCTCGCTCTGGCGCAGCATGATCTCCTGTTGCAGGTAGGACCGCTCCAGATCGCGCAGTCGCTTGCGTTGCAGGCTGGTTTGCAGCCGCGCCCGCAGCACGATGGGGTTGAACGGCTTGGGCAGGTAATCGACCGCGCCCATTTCGATGCAGCGCACCACGCTGTCGATCTCGTCGACCGCCGAGATCACGATGACGGGGATGTCGCGCAGCTCGCTGTCGCCGATCATGCGCTCCAGCACCCCGTAACCGTCCAGCTCCGGCATGACGATGTCCAGCAGCACCACGTCGAACGGGCTGTCCTTCATCATCGCCAGCGCTTCGACCCCGTCGCCGGCCATGGCGACGCTGTGGCCCTGCTGCTCCAGAATGCGCGCCAGCTTCATGCGGTTCATCGGATAGTCGTCGACGACCAGCACCCGCCCCACCTCGCCGTTCTTCTGCTCTGGTTCAACTGTCATTGTCGTCTTTCCTTGGCTTGAAATCGTGGGCGAGCGCCTCCTGGCGCACGTCCTCCAGCGCTGCCTCGCACCAGCGGGTAGATCGCCTCGGCCCGCGCCATCAGCTCAGCCGCGCCGTCCAGGGCGTCGTCACGGCCCATAGCCTCCAACTCGCCGCAGAGTTGCGACAGCTCCCATGCGCCGACGTCGGCGCTGCCGGACTTCAAGGTGTGGGCGGACATCCGCACCGCGCCGGCGTCGCCGGTCGCCAGCCCGCTTTTCAGCTTTTCCAGCAGCGTCGCGCTGGTCGTCAGGTAGCTTTCCAGCATCTGCGCCAGGAAGTCGAAGTCCTCACCGGTCATCTCGAACAGGGCATCCAGCGCGGCCCGGTCGATAATCGCCTGCTTGCTGCCTGCCGGTGATGCGGGATCGACTGGCAGCGCATCGTCGTGATCAGCTTCTCCGCCAGGCGCCGCCGGCTCATGGTGATCGTGCAGGCCGTGCCGATCGTCGTCGGGCACCGGCACCCGGCTCAGCGCGGCGACCAGCGCATCGACACGGATCGGCTTGCTGACGTAGTCGTTCATGCCCGCGGCCAGGCACATCTCGCGGTCGCCCTGCATCGCGTTGGCGGTCATCGCCACGATATGGACCGGCCGGTGGGCGCCGCCAGCCTCCTCCGCCCGAATGTGCCGCGTCGCCTCCAGACCGTCCATCTCCGGCATCTGCACGTCCATCAGCACCACGTCGTAGTGCTGGCGTTCCAGCGCTGCCAGCACCTCCAGCCCGTTGCCGGCCACGTCGGCGCGGTAGCCCAGGCGGTCCAGAATGCGCAGCGCCAGCATCTGGTTGGTCGGGTGATCCTCGGCCAGCAGGATGTGCAGCGGCCACTGCTCGCCCAGGGTTGCGTCGAACTGTGTAGCGCCGGCCGCGCCCGCGGCGTCGCTCTGCACGACCTGCCCGGAGAAGATGCCGGCCAGCACGTCGAAGAGCTGCGACGGCTTGATCGGCTTCATGATCGATGCGGCCAGCCCCAGCCGCTGCATCTCGGCGGCCGGCACCGGTTCGCCCATCGAGGTCAGGATCGCCAGCGGCAGCTCACTGGCGGGACGTGTGCGCCGGATCGCGGTCGCCAGCATCAGGCCGTCCATGTCCGGCATCTGCATGTCCAGCACGGCGACGTCGAACGGGACGCCTTCCTCCACCCAGCGCAGCGCTTCGGCAGGATCGGCGGTCTCCTGCGGCTGCATGCCCCACGACTGCGCCTGCAAGCTGAGGATGCGGCGGTTGGTGGCGTTGTCGTCGACGATCAGGATGCGCTTGTTCTGCACCAGCGACTGCGCCTGTTGGCGGTCGGCGTCGCGGCGGAGCCGGCGCGGCCGCGGCCTGGATGGTGAAGTGGAAGGTGGTTCCCTGGCCGGGTACGCCGGCGCTTTCGACCCACATCTCGCCGCCCATCAGCTCAGCCAGCCGCTTGCTGATGGCCAGCCCCAACCCGGTGCCGCCGTAGCGCCGGGTCGTGGAGGCGTCCACCTGGCTGAAGGACTGGAAGAGGCGGCCGGTCTTGTCGGGGGGAATACCGATGCCCGTATCGCGCACCGTGAAATGCAGCTCGTGGCGGCCGCCTGTGTCGCTCTGGCCGGCAGCCTGCGCGCCATCGCCGGCGTTGGGCAGCGGCCGGCTGCTCACGGACAGCACCACCTCGCCCACCTCGGTGAACTTGATGGCGTTGCTGAGCAGGTTGACCAGGATCTGGCGCAGGCGGGTCACGTCGCCCACGATGGCCTCCGGCGTGCCTTCGGCCACGATGTAGGCCAGATCCAGCCCTTTCTGCGCGGCTTTGCCTGACATCAGGTCGAGGCTGCTCTCCAGGCATTCGCGCAGGACAAAGGGCTTCTGCTCCAGCTCCAGCTTGTCGGCCTCGATTTTCGAGAAGTCCAGGATGTCGTTGATGATGGTCAGCAGGGAGTCGCTGCTGTTGCGGATGATCTCGGTGAACTCGCGCTGCTCAGCCGTCAGGTCCGTGTCCAGCAGCAGGCTGGTCATGCCGATCACCGCGTTCATGGGCGTGCGGATCTCGTGGCTCATGTTGGCCAGAAAGGCGCTCTTGGCCTCGGTGGCCGCTTCTGCGACGCTCCTGGCCTGCTCGGAGATCTTGCGCTCCTCGCGCAGCAGGTGCACCGCCTCGGCTGCGCTGTGACACGAAATAGGCCAGCAACACGAAGGCGACCGAGCGAGACAGCGGCGATGTTGACCACGAACAGGGCCGTGATCAGCCCCCGGCGCCAGGTTGCTGCTGGTATTGACGAACGGCTGGATCAAGCCGCTGACCACCAGCAGCAGGATGTAGCCGGCGAACCAGAGCGCCGCCCGCCGCACTTCGAGCACCAGCAGCGCGCCCAGCGGCGTCACCAGCGACCAGAGGATCACCGCGCTGCCGCTGACGAACCCGCCCAGCGAGACCATCAGCACGAAGGGAATCAGCAGCAGCAGGAATAGCTGGTTGAAGCGTAGAATCTTGTAGTTAAAGAACAGGAAGCGGAAGATGATGGCGTTGAGGACTGTCAGCAGCGTGTAGATCCAGGGGCTGATGACGGAGGCGGGCGGGCCGCCCAGCACCAGATACATCGTGCCCCAGATGACCCCGGCGATCGCCGTAAGCCCGGCGATCGCGGCCATGATCCGCTTGTGCAGACGCTGATCGGCGTCATCGCCTTCGTCGTCGACGAAACTGTTGGCCGCGAAGCACCAGCGACCGAATCCAGGGCTGTTCCGCCATCAGGATTTACCTCCACGATCTGACAAGACCCTCGGCTGGCAGCAGGACAGCACGAGCCGCAGGGTCTGGATAACTGCCGAATAGGGCGCGGATTATACCCCAACACAGATTTGGGTGCTAGCCGGATGCAAGCAGCGGGGTGGCGGTAGTGTTGGCGGAAGCGGTCGTCCTGTGTGACAAACGCTTGTCAATTCCGGCGGGGTTTGCTACAATGCGCCCAACACAGAGGAGTTCAGGAGAAGACCTATGTCCACAGATCAGTTACTGACCTACGAAACGATCCTCGATGCTGTCGAGCGGTGGCCTTCAGCCAAACGTATCACCCTGATCCAGGATGTCCTGCGGACTTTGGCGCCTCGATCTGGCCCGCGCCGGCATGACACGCTTGAAGCAGCCCTTGGCTTGCTCGTGAACGATAAGCGAGCGCCTTCCGATGCCGATATCCAGCGTTGGCTGGACGCTCACCGGATGGAGAAGTACGGCTGATGCGCGTCATACTAGACACCAACGTGGTGTTGGACGTCTTGCTGAAACGTGAACCCTTTGTACAAGAACTCAGTTGCTGTTTGGAGAGCCATTGATGAAGGAATGTTTGAAAAGGGCAGAACTTGCCAAGGCATTGGCCGACGATGACCTGGATACTGAGCTAACCCAACTGATAGCGGATTTGTACGATCATCCCCCCGTCGACGAAATCTCTGACTATGACGTTTTTGGCTGAAGTAAGCGCTGTGCGCCGACCTATCGCCTGTCAATCCAAACCGTCTCCCCATCGCTGGTAAAACTCACTGTCCCCTCCAAATCCGTCCGGTGGAAATTCTCCTCGCCGACCAGCTCAACCCACGCGTCCTGCACCGCGCCTGACAACTGACGGAAGCGGTCGTCAGGCGCGGTGCACGAAGACGACCGCCTGCTGCGCCTGCCCGGCTTCCAGCATCTGGCCAAGCGGCCGCCGCCGGGAACTTGACTTCAGCAGTGATCTCAGGCGTCACAAGAGTCTTGTGAACTCGTCTACACTGAGACCGGCTTGCCGGATAATGGCGCGTAGGGTGCCACGGTCCAGTTCTTTGTGATTGGGCACCACGAGTTGGGCGAAGGGATCATCGCGCCGCAGGATCATATGGCTACCTTCCTGGCGCTTGAGATAGAACCCGGCCTTGCTCAATGCCTTGACGCAGTCGCCGCCCGATATCGTTGGCAGTCTACTCGTACGGCGACGACCAGCGTATCAAAACGTTCTGGCGGGACGGATAACCCATCCTCCTCTAGAGCCGCAATGTACCCGCGGATCGCCTCGCCGATATTAATGACCGCGTCTTCTCTGGAGTTTCCCTGACTGATGCAGCCGGGCAACGTCGGACATTCTGCGACCCAATAGCCGTCTTCACCAGGGTAAATGATCACCTGTCTCATTGATCTACCTCGCATCTGAGTCACAAGTCTTGTAACTGCGGTGTGAAGATTATACCACGAATTGAGGTTGATGGCCGAGCTACTGCGGCTCGATCACTTGCTGGAAAACACGACGTTTGTCAATTCGCATTGCCTCCGCTACAATGCCTTCCACCGCGTGCGCCCAGGTTACGCACGACAACCGAACATCCATACTAATCGTTGCCAGGTGATGAAATGAGATTAGCCACCATCACAATTCCAGACGTCAAGGTGCAGCTATCGGTCGAACAGTTGATAGCGGCTGCGCGTCAATTGGAGCCAGTGGAGAGGGCGGAACTTGCCAGAGCATTGACCGACGATGACCTGGATATCGAGCTAGCCCAACTGATTGCTGAACTGTACGGTCAACCTCCCGTTGACGAAATCTCTGACGATGACATCTTGGCTGAAGTAAGCGCTGTGCGCCAACACCGCTCGTGATATTTCATGCTGCGCATTGTCGTTGATACCAATATCTGGATACGCGTCTTGTTGCGCGGTCGTATCACGTTGCCCGTTATGAATGCCTGGCAGGACGACCGGTTTCAGTTGATTACCAGCCAGGCCCTGCTGGACGAGTTCGATGCGGTCTCCCAACGCCCCCGATTGAGTAAGCATATCGATCCGCTACAAGCGGAAAAGCTGCGCCGCCAGATGCGTTCGCGCGCTGAGATGGTGGAGCTAACAACCATCCCGCCTCGCTGCCGCGACCCCAAAGACCATCCGGTTTTGGCAACGGCTATCGATGGCAGGGCAAATGCAATCCTAACCGGTGACGACGATTTGCGTGCCGACGACGACCTCCGCAGTGCCATGGCCGACTACGGCGTTCAGCTTTGGGGTGTTCAAGGATTGCTTGACGCGCTCGAAAGCGATTAACCAGTGCATCGTTTCCGTCAGTAGTTCTTGACAGACTGCCTCCGTGGAAAGAGCTGGCAAGACATCCTCTTTGTCAACGCCACCGACCTGGTTTCTCTCGCTCTTGCCGGGCAATCTAACGCCCGTCAATCCAGACCGTCTTCCCATCGCTGGTAAAACTCACCGTCCCCTCCAAATCCGTGCGGTGGAAGTTCTCCGCGCCCACCGCCTCAACCCACGCATCCTGCACTGCGCCTGACAGCTGGCGGAAGCGGTCGTCGCTTTGCACGAAGACGACGGCCTGCTGCGCCTGCACCGCTTCCAGCAGCGGCTGGCTGAAGCTGGCCTGGCGGCCGCCGTCGGGCAGCTTGACGACCGTCGAGCGCAGATCGACGCCGCTCCTTGCCAGCGCGTCCTGCACGTCGTCGCTGGCGTCGCCGGTCAGCAGGAAGCTGGTGTCGCCCCAGCTCAGCCGCAGCACCAGCGAGTTGGCTTCCAGGTCCGGCTCGCCGTCGCCGGTCAGCGTCGGGTCCGGGCCGGGATGCAACACGTCCAGCGCGATGCCGTTGCCCAGCAGCACGCGCGTGCCGGCCTCGGCGCGCGTCACCGGTATCTGCTGGCGCTGCAACAGCCGCAGCCAGCTTTCATAGGCCGTCGATGGATAGGGGAAGGGCGCCTGCAACACCTGGTCGATCTGGTAGCGCTCCGGCAGGCCGACCAGCCCGCCGACCCGTTCGTCGCCGGGATGCGTCAGCACCACCAGCTCGAGCTTGCGGTCGTAGAAGGGCATGTGTCGCCCCAGCGTGCCCAGCAGCGCGGTCGGGCTGTAGCCGCCGTCGATCAGCACCTGCTGGCCGTCGGGCGTCTCGATCAGCACCGCCTCGCCGCGCTCGAAGTCCAGGAAATGGACGTGCAGCTTGCCGTCCGGCTGGGTGCGCAGCGAGACGAACAGCAGCCCGCCCACCACCAGCAACGCGCCGGCCGAAAGCGTCGTCGCGGTCGAGGAAGTGAGCGCCTGGCGCAGCTTGCCCAGCACCGGCTGTCAGATCGCAGCGTCAGCACGATGCCACCCAGCGCCAGGTAAAACACCCACAGCCCGGCGCGGCCCAGATCGACGTTGACCGACGCGAAGGGCAGCGGCGCCAGCGCCTCCACCACCGCGACGGTCCAGTGCAGCGCCAGGAACGGGATCGTCATGGCGGCCTGCGCGGCCAGCCAAAGCGCATGGAGCGACTCGCCGATCAGCCCCAGGATCGTGCCCAGGCCGCCCCAGATCATGACGTACGGCTGCACCGGCAGCACCAGCAGGTTGGTCAGCGGCGAGACGACCGAGACGCGGCCGAAGTAGAACGCGATCAGCGGCAGGGTCAGGATCGTCGCGGCCAGCGTCACGATCAGCGCGTCGTTGAGGAAGCCGGTCGCGGTGCGGGCCACGCCGGCCGGCAGGCGCGCGTTGACCTTGCCCTCGAACCACTGCGTCATCGGCGTGGCGAAGAGCACCAGGCTCAGCGTGGCGATGAAGCTCAGCTCGAAGCCGACATCCCACAGCGTCAGCGGGTTGAGCAGCGTCATCAGGAAGCCGGCCACGAACAGCGAGACCGCGGCGGTGCTGCGCCGATTCAGGTAAACCGCCAGTGCCACCAGCACGCCCATGATCGCGGCCCGCACCACCGCTGCGTCCGCGCCCACCAGCAGCGTGTAGAGGATGATGCCGCCGATCACCGGCCAGAAGGCGCGCTTGCCGCCGATCAGCCGCGCAAAGATGGCCGTCAGCAGCCCGGCAACGATGGTGATGTTGAATCCCGAGATCACGATGATGTGCGAGACGCCGGTGCGGTTGAACATGTCGTAGAGCGCCGGATCGATGCCGGTTTCCACGCCCAGCAGGATGCCGGTCAGCAGCCCCGACTCCGGCTCCGGCAGCAGGCGGGCGATGACAGCCTGGGCGCGGTCGCGAAAGCGATAGAGCGCCTCCCAAAACCGATGGCCGTAGCCGTGGCCCAGCACCGTGACCTGCGGCTGCTGCACCAGCGTGTGCACGCCCTGACGAGCCAGGTATTCCCTGTAGTCGAAATCCTCGAAGACCGGCGCCTCCTCCAGCCGGCCGCGCACCGCGATGCGGTCGCCGTAGCGCAGTCCCAGGGCGCGGTCCACGGTCAACAGCGCGTCGCCATCCACCGGCAGCGGGTCGCCCTGGTTGGCCAGCGTCAGGCTCTCGGCGCGCAGGCGAATGCGCACCCGGGTGTCGCGCGCCTCGGGCGGCTTGACGACCACGCCGGTCACCGTCGCCCAGGCGGGGTTGTCGAGCGAGCCGTTGTGAAAGGCCAGATCGGCCGGGGAGAAGCAGGGCAGGAAGGGGGAAAGCTGAAAACGCAGCGCGCCCAGCAAAAGGAAGAGGATTGCCGCGGCCGGCAGCCGCCAGCTTGGCCGGTTGCGGCTCACGACCAGCACAACGGCAGGCAACGCGAGCAGCCCGGCCCAGATGAACGGCCCCGGCGAGTCGCAACTGACCGCGCCCAGCGACCAGGCCCAGCGCGCCAGCCAGATTCCTGTTGCCCACGCAATGATCAACCAGACAAGGGTCATTCCGCCTTGCCATCCCACCGTCAGTTACACAAATCGGAGTTTTCGGCGGGCCGGTAAGCAGCCTGGCCAGCCCGCGCCGCGCCTGAAAAGAAAGCGCCGCCGGGCATCATTATACCCAGGCGGCGCGGGTCGTCAAGGGGTTGCTGCGGCTACCAGTGTGGCGACTTCACAACGGCCGTCATTCCCGCGGCGGTGGCAATCCACACTTCGCAAACTTGGATTCCCGCCTGCGCGGTAATGACGGACGAACTGGATTTACGCGGTCTGACCGGGTTGCGCGATCATGTCGCGCACGCGGCGGGCGTAGGCGCGATCGCTCGCGCGACGCTGTTCGAGAACGGGTGAATCCTCGACCACCATGCCGTCCATGAGACGCACGATGCGGCGGGTGTGTTCGGCGATATCCGGTTCATGGGTGACGAAGATGATGGTGATGCCCTGAAGTTCGTTCAACTCCTGGAAGATAGCCATGATCTCGGCGCCCGATTTGGAGTCCAGGTTGCCGGTTGGTTCGTCGGCCAGGATGATGGACGGGTCGTTGATCAGCGAACGGGCGATGGCGACCCGCTGCTGCTGGCCGCCCGATAGCTCGTTGGGTTTGTGGTCCAGCCGATCGCCCAGACCGACCCGCTTCAGCGCCGCTTCGGCGCGCGCGCGTCGATCCTTGCCGCCGGCATAGATCAGCGGCAATTCGACGTTGGCCAGGGCTGTGGTACGCGACAACAGGTTGAAACTCTGGAATACGAAGCCGATCTTGCGGCTGCGCACGGCGGCCAGCTCATCTTCGCTGAGGTGGCTGACGTTCTTACCGTCCAGAAAGTAGTCGCCGCTGGTAGGCTGGTCCAGGCAGCCGATGATGTTCATCAGCGTGGACTTGCCTGAGCCGGAGGGCCCCATGATGGCGACCATTTCGCCCGGATGTACTTTCAGCGACGCCCCGCGCAGGGCGTGCACTTCGACGTCGCCCATGCGATAGACCTTGGCGACGTCGCGTATCTCGATGACTGGCTGGCTGGCCTGTTCGCTCATGCTATCCCCCACCGAACATGGACGAGCGCAGTTGATCCAGGCCGCCGCCGCTGCGGATCGCCAGTTCATCGCCCGCCTCGACGCCGCTGAGTATCTGGCTGAACTGTTCGTTGCGCGATCCCAACTGAACCTCGGTGGTGGTGGGGACGCCGTTGACGATCTTTTCGACCAGGGCGCGCCCGGAGGAGCGGTCGATCTGGATCGCGCGGTTGGGTAGGAGCACGATGTCGCGCAGCTCGTCGGTGGTGATGCTGGCCGTGGCGCTGAGACCGCTGCGCAGCGGGGCGCTGGTTTCGTCCACGACCACCGTCACCTTGTATGAGGTGATGCCGGCGGTGCTGACGGGCGTCGACGCGATCCGATCGATGTGGCCGCTGATGACGGCGTCAGGCAGCGCGTCCAGAGTAACGTTGACGGGCTGGCCTTCGGATAGCTTGGCGATATCGATCTCGTCCACCAGGATGTCGAGGTGGAAGCGCGACAGGTCGGTCACGACGACGGCCGGCTGGCCCGCCGGCGGCAGCTCGCCGATCCCGATGTTGACCGCCGTAGCCGTGCCGCTGATGGGGCTGACCAGCTCGCTGTTGCTTTCGTTCAATCGTGACTGGGCAATTGCCAGCTCGCTCTGCCGCACCTGCGCTTCAGAGATCGCGAGATCCTGGTCTGCCGGGCCGCGCTGGAGCCGTTCCAGGCTGGACTGTGCATTGGCCAGCGACGCCTCGGCTTGGGCGACCGACGCCTCGGCCTGCGCGATCTGGGCGCGGGCGGCGGCAAGCTGGCTGGCTTTCGGTTTAGCGGTGGTGATGCGATAGTTGGCCGCGGCGGTCTCGTAGTCCACGGTGGCCTGCTGCAATTGCGCGGATTGGGGCAACATGCCGACGTTGGGCTGGTTGGCGACCTGGTCGTAGGCTGACTGCGCCTGGTCACGGACAATGCGCGCCCGTTCCAGTGTCGCCTGAGCGGCCTGCAGTTCGTCGGCCGACGGGCCGGCCACGAGATCGTTGTAGCTGGCCTGCGCGCTTTCCAGTGCAGCACGCGCGCTGGCAGCCGTGGCTTCGGCGCTGGTAATCGCTGCCTGTGCCGCGGTGATGTCCACTTCAATGGACGGCGTCTTCAGCTTTTCGAGCTGCGCCTGGCTGATGGCAAGGTTGGTCTCTGCCTGGGCCATGGCCAGCGAGATGTCGGTGGTGTCCAGCCGTGCCAGCACCTGATCGGCCACGACCAGGTCGCCTTCCTTGACCAGCACTTCGGCCACGCGGCTGCCGCCGCGGAAGAGCAGGGCGACCTGATCCTCCGGTTCGATGGAGCCGGTGGCGCTGACGGTGGAAATTAAGTTGCCGGTCTCGGCTTTGATGGTCTCGTAGTCGGGCGCCGGTGGTTCTTTGGCCTGGCTGGTGTAGCGGTACAGCACGAGGCTGCCGCCGATCACAACGGCCAGGATGACAAGGATG
The DNA here is from genome assembly GCA_963707275.1 of uncultured Chloroflexia bacterium. Taxonomy (GTDB): domain Bacteria; phylum Chloroflexota; class Anaerolineae; order JAAEKA01; family JAAEKA01; genus JACKBK01. The sequence continues at coordinate 676,910 of CAVPPH010000003.1, read as the reverse complement.
ATTGCTATTCGTCGCATGTTACTTTCTCTTCTTACAACTGCCCACCCGTCTCGTCATTCCCGCTCAGGCGAGAACGAACTCCGGCGGGCGCTGCATTCTCGCCTACGCGGGAATGACGGGTGAGTTGTTACCTTTTTTCGTTCTGTTTCGATTGTGTACTTCTCAACATTGTACCGCGTTTTGTGCCCACAATCGGTGGGATTCGTCCCGTTGCCGACCGGCTAACCGAATGACAACTGAGCTGTTGCTATCGCAGGCAACACGCGCAGCGCGAGGTAGATCAGTGTGTAAACCAGGGTGAGGCCGATCGCGCCGCCCTTGGGGCGGGCAGCCCGGATCAGCGCGTAGACCAGAATGAGATGCCACAGGAAAAACAGGTCGATCTGACCGGTCAGCACCCACAGCGGGTTGCGGGCATCGGCCAGCACATCTCCCGTTGAAAGAAAGTAGCTCAAGCCCGGATTGACACGCAGCGTGCCGCTGATCGATACGAACGCCGCGTCCGCCAGGTCGCGCGCGACGAACGGCAACGAAGTCCAGGAGTAAGCGCTGAAGAGGGCGCCAAAACCAATCTCGAGCCCGCCGATCACCAGACCGAAGTAGATGATGAGCGTGCCGATGGCCCAACCGATGAACAGGCCGGCGGATCGCAGAGCGAAGGTGGTTGCTGCGACCGCGACCGGTGTGCTCATCATGCCCATTTGCTGGCGCACCTGTTCGCGCTGCGCCTCGGTCATGCCTTCCAGTTGGCCCTGGATCTGTGAATAGGCGATGGCTTGCTGCTGTGCTGCCTGCTCGGCCAGCAATTGCGCGCTCATCGCCACCAGAACCGCCGCTGCCAGCAGTCCCAGCACCGCTGGCACGGCCCACTTCCAACGTGGAAAAGCCAACACCTGTTCGAAGGTGCTGCGGGGCCGGTCGATGATGCCAATCAACAGCGACAGGAGCGGTCTTTGTACGGGAGAAATTGCTTCCATAGTCTTGTCCTCGTCCGGTGAGACATTTGTTATGTACGATGGGTTGTATCATGCCGTATGACCTTTGTCAAAGTTTGCACAAAGAAAGCTCTCATGCTATTATTGCGTGAAAGGCGCTTCACAAGTCTTGAACAAGGACGCTCAAGGAGAAAGGTTGCTATGGACAACAAGCCCGTTCCCGACATTGTAGTCGGCCGCTTACCAATCTATTTGCGGGCGCTCACATTCCTCAAAACGGAACATCGTGAAATCACCTCTTCGCAAGAACTTGGTGACCGGCTGGGCATCAGTTCTGCCCAGATTCGCAAGGACCTCTCGCACTTCGGTGAGTTTGGCAAGCAGGGGACCGGATATGACATCCGACACCTGGAAACCAACCTCAAGCAGATCCTGCATGTGGATCGCATGTGGGATGTGGTGCTGATCGGAGCCGGCGACCTGGGTCACGCCCTGGCCAACTACCGTGGCTTCGCAGGACGAGGATTCCACATCGCTGCCGTGTTCGATAAGAGCGCCGACAAAGTCGGTCGCGAGATCGTCGAAGGCCTGGTGGTCGAAGATGTGGCAACCTTGTCCGAGCGGGTAAAAGCGGTGGGCTGGGAGATGGCAATCATCGCGGTGCCGGCCGAGGAAGCCCAGCCTGTTGCCAACACCCTTATGGCCGCTGGCGTGAAGGCGTTGCTCAACTACGCGCCGATCTCGTTGATGGTGCCCTCCGGCATCCGCGTCGAGCACATCGACCCGGCGGTACATCTCCAGCATCTGACCTACTATCTTGGCTAAGGCCAGATAAGGTATCATGAAACGAGCGGCTCCGTGGCAACTTACCACGGAGCCGCTCGTTTTATGACCTGATCAATGCGCGGTTCAGGAACCTGCCAAAGAGCTGTGGTTCCTGAAAAATGGCGCACAATATGACGTTGGTCATGTATTTCGGCTGGCAATCCGGTTATAATGAAAAAGTAAGGGCTACATCAGCCCCATTTTTCCATTGGCGAGGATTGAATGACCATTGCAGCAGACATCATGTCCGGGGCGGTGATAACCATCTCGCCGGACAGTTCCATCGGGGTTGCGATTGCCTTGATGCGTGAGGGCGGCTTTCGCCGGCTGCCGGTGGTTGATGAGGGCCGGCTGGTGGGCATCGTCACCGATCGCGACCTGCGCCAGGCAACCAACTCGCCGCTGGTGCTGCGCGAACGGTGGTACAGCGATTTTCTGCTGGAGGCGATCAAGGTTAAATCCTGCATGACGCCCGATCCCATCACCATTGCGCCTGACACCCCGGTGCTTGACGCTGTCCGGCTGCTGCGGCAGCACAAGATCGGCGGTCTGCCGGTCGTGGAAGACGGTGCTGTGGTCGGGATCATCACAACGACCGACATTCTGGATTATCTGATTGTGCTCCTGGACCGGGAGCAGGGCGAGGAGTTCTGCCGGCACGTGAAATTCGGCGGCTCGATCAACTGAAACCGCGGCAATGGCTGCCGCGACTTAACCACAATGACGTGGAGGTATGTTATGGCACGAGGTACTGTCGTAGTCGAAACCAACCGCTGCAAGGGATGTGAGCTGTGTACCACAGTGTGTCCCCAGGATGTGTTGGTCATGTCTGATTCCTTCAACGCGCGCGGCTACAAGCCGGCCGTGCTGGTGGATCCCGCGGGTAAGTGTACCGGCTGCGCACTGTGCGCCGTGATTTGCCCGGATGCTGTGTTGACCGTCTTCCGCCTGCCCACTGTGGCCACGAAAAGCCGCGCGCCGTTTGCTGTCGCTGCAGGCTGTGGCCGCCTGAAGGGAGGCAGACAATGGCAAAAGAGCTATGGAAAGGCAACGAAGCAATCGCCGAGGCGGCGCTCCGCGCGGGAGTCGAGGCCTATTTCGGCTACCCCATCACGCCGCAGACCGAACTGCTGGAGTACATGGCGCGCGAGATGCCCAAGTATCCCGGGCGCGTCTTCCTGCAGGCCGAAAGCGAGCTGGCCGCGATCAACATGGTCTACGGCGCGGCCTGCGCCGGAGTGCGCGTGCTCAGCTCCTCCTCCAGTCCCGGCATCAGCCTGATGACCGAAGGGCTGAGCTACATCGCCGGCACCGAGGTGCCCGCGGTGCTGGTCGACATCATGCGCGGCGGGCCAGGCCTGGGCAACATCCAGCCCAGCCAGGGCGACTACTTCCAGATGACCAAGGCGCTGGGCCACGGCGATTTTCATCCCATCGTGCTGGCCCCGTCCACCGTGCAGGAGGCGGTCGATCTGACCTACGAGCGCCTTCGAGCTGGCCGAGAACTACCGCACCGTGGTGGTCATCCTGGCCGACGGCGCGATCGGCCAGATGATGGAGCCGGTGGAGATGCCGCCCGTCAGGCCGGTGATGACTGAGCAGGATCGCGCCGACTGGGCGCTGCGCGGCGCCAAGGACCGCGAGCGACGCATCCTGACCTCCCTGTACCTGAGCGCCGAGGGGCTGGAGCGCATGAACCTGCGCCTGCAGAGCAAGCTGGCGCGCGATCCAGCAGAAGGAACTGCGCTGGGAGGAGACACAGACCGACGACGCCGAGGTGCTGCTGGTCGCCTTTGGCACGGTGGGACGCATCTGCACGTCGGTCGTGCAGTCGGCGCGACGGGCCGGGCTGAAGGTCGGGCTGTTGCGCCCCATCAGCCTGTGGCCCTTCCCGAAGCAGCGCCTGCTGGAGCTGGCCGGCCGCGTGCAGCAGATCCTGGTGGTCGAGATGAACGCCGGCCAGATGGTGCTGGACGTGCGAGCTGCCGTCGCCGGCCGCGCGCCGGTTCACTTCTACGGTCGCATGGGCGGCGTCGTGCCGCTGCCGGACGAGATCAGCCAGCAGATCGACAAGCTGGTTTCTGAGCCTGCCGGCAGCGCTGGCTACAAGACCGGCGCGAGCAACGGCTACGGCAAGGCCAGCAACGGCGTCCGGGCACACGATGTGCAAGGAAGGATCTGAACAATGACACCTATCGAACTTGCTGAGTACGACGTGGTCTACAGCCGCCCCGAGGCGCTGACCGATGTTCAGACCCACTACTGTCCCGGCTGCACCCACGGCCTGATCCACCGGCTGATCGGCGAGGTGATCGACGAGCTGGGCATCCGCGAGCGCACCATCTGCGTTGCCCCGGTGGGCTGCGCGGTGTTCGCCTACAACTACTTCAACGTGGATGGCTGCGAGGCGCCGCACGGGCGCGCGCCGGCCATGGCGACCGGCATCAAACGCGTCATGCCCGACAAGAGTCGTCTTCACCTATCAGGGCGACGGCGACCTGGCGGCCATCGGCACCAACGAGATCATCCACGCGGCCAACCGCGGCGAGAATCTCACGGTCATCTTCGTCAACAACGCCATCTACGGCATGACCGGCGGGCAGATGGCCCCCACCACCCTGCTCGGCCAGGTGACGACCTCCAGCCCCTACGGCCGCGACGTGGAGCTGGTCGGTATGCCGATGCGGGTGGCCGAGCTGATCAGCACCATTCCCGGCGCGTCCTACGTCGTGCGCCGCTCGGTGCACAACGTCGCCAACATCAACAAGACCAAAGCCGCCATCAAGACCGCATTTCAGGTGCAGATGGCGGGCCTCGGGCTGAGCATGGTAGAGGTGCTGTCCTCCTGTCCGACCAACTGGCACATGACGCCCGACGGTGCGCTGCAATGGATCGAAGACGCGATGATTCCCGTCTTTCCGTTGGGTGACTATCAAGGTGATCGATGCCGTCGAACCGCTGACCAGACGCCGCCCGCCGGCCCGTCCGCAGAACGGCGTACAAGGAGGATAGCCATGCAACTGGAAATCATCATCTCCGGCTTCGGCGGTCAGGGCGCCCTGTTCGCCGGTCAACTGCTGGCCTATGCCGGCATGGACAACGACAAACACGTCACCTGGATCCCCTCCTACGGCCCTGAGATGCGCGGCGGCACAGCCCACTGCACCGTGGTCGTCTCCGATGATCCCATCGGCTCGCCGCTGGTGCGCAACCCTGCCGCGGTGATCGCGCTCAACCTGCCCTCGGTGGACAAGTACGAGGGGCTGGTCAAGCCGGGCGGCCTGCTGATCTTCAACAGCTCGCTGGTGCAGCGGCCGATCTACCGTACCGATATGCGTGTGATCCCCGTGCCGGCCAACGACATCTCACAGGAGGAGACCGGCGCAGTAACCGGCGACTCGGGCGATCAGCGGCTGGCCAACGTGGTGATGCTGGGCGCGCTGGTGCAGGCGACCGGCGTTCTGCCGCTGGAAGCCATCGACGCTGCCCTGGAGGCGCACCTGCCACAACGTCACATGCGCTGGTTGGAGTCAAACAAGATTGCCTTGCGGCGCGGCGCTGCTTTGGCAGTGCCCGAAGCCGCCTGATCGGAGGCGAAAGACACCATGTACAAGCGAATTCTGGTACCGCTGGATGGATCGGCGTTGGCAGAAGCAGCGCTGGTCCATGCCGCGCGCCGTAGCCCAGCAGTTTGACTGCAAGGTCATTCTGTTGCGCGTCGTGGTCTCGCCCTACGCTATCGCCGCGCCCGACCTGATTCTGGCGGGCTATGACGATGGCCAGGAAAACTTCACCAAGGTCGCGCAGACGTATGTGCAAGGCGTGGCTGCTGATCTGCAAGCCGCTGGCCTGCAAGTTAGCTGTCGCACCTGCGAAGGCCCGGTTGCTGAAGCGATCCTGGATCACGCCCGCGATGAGGAGGTGGACATGATCGTCATGTCCACCCACGGGCGCGGCGGCCTGTCGCGCTGGGTATACGGCAGCGTGGCCGACCGGGTTTTGCAGGCCGCTCCGTGCCCGGTGCTGCTGGTGCGCGCGACGGAGAAGTGAACGTGTGTGCCAGGTGACAGTCCCTCCGGGATGGTTCCCAATCGCTTTTCGAAGACTCCTGTAGCGAAGCGAAAGGAGCTGGAAGTCGCCGGCACTTCTTATATATAAGGAACACCCCATGACAACCCCCTGGAAATACCGCTACGCCCTGCGCACTGAGGGCATGGGCAGCTCTATCATTCGCGAGCTGCTGAAACTAACCGAGCAAGCTGACGTGATTTCCTTTGCCGGCGGACTGCCGGCGCCTGAGGTTTTCCCCGTCGAGGCGTTTCAGGCCGCGTCTGACAAGGTCCTGCGCGAGATGCCTGCCAAGGCGTTGCAGTACAGCACCACCGAGGGCTACCTGCCGCTGCGTCAGCTCATCGTGCAGCATATGGCGCGCCACGGCATCCTCGCCAACGCTGAGAACGTGTTGATTACCTCCGGATCGCAGCAGGCGCTTGACCTGATCGGCCGGCTGTTGATCAACCCCGGCGACAAGATTCTGACGGAGCGACCGACCTACCTGGGCGCGTTGCAAGCCTGGGCCGCCTATCAAGCCCGCTACGTGACAGTGCCCATCGACCAGGACGGACTGCGCACGGAGTTGCTGGAAGAGGCGCTGCGGGCCGGGCCGAAGTTCATGTACATCCTGCCGAACTTCCAGAACCCCGGCGGCGTGACGCTGACCCTCCAGCGGCGCATGAAGCTGGTGCAGATGGCCGACCACTACGGCGTCCCGATCATCGAGGACGACCCCTACGGCCAACTGCGCTATTCGGGCGATCATCTGCCGTCGCTGGTGCAACTGGACTGCGAAAACCTGGAGAGTCGGGCGCTTGATGGCAAGGGATACCTGACTGGCAACATCATCTACACCAGCACCTTCAGCAAGACGCTGGCGCCCGGCCTGCGTCTGGGCTGGATCGTCGCGCCGGTGGACGTGATCGCCCGCTGCGTGCAGTGCAAGCAGGGCATGGACCTGCACACCAGCACCTTCACCCAGATGGTGGCCTACGAGGTCGCCCGGGATGGCAAGCTGGACCAGCACGTCAAGCTGATCCGCGAGGTATACACCGAGCGGCGCGACGTGATGCTGGCAGCCATGGATCGCTACTTCCCCAGCGAAGTGACCTGGACGCGGCCGGCCGGCGGGCTGTTCCTGTGGGCCTGGCTGCCGGAGTCCATCGACACCGCAGAACTGCTCAAGGAAGCGGTCGAAAGCCAGCGGGTCGCGTTCGTCCCCGGCCACGCCTTCTATCCCGATGGCAGCGGCAAAAACACCATGCGGCTGAATTTTTCCATGGCGAATCCGGAGATGATCGAGGAAGGCATCCGCCGGCTGGGCACAGTGCTGAAGGAGCGTCTGGCTGGCGAACAGCCATCGTTCGCGCTGGCGCAGCCCGAACTGGCATGACTGGTCAAGAAGTTCAACTTCTCGCAAGAAGTTGAACTTCTGGCCGCGCTGCCCCACTCATCCGCAGGGACGCGGACTCGCGCCGGTCAAGACGGCCGGAGCGGCTCGCGCGTCCCTGTTGTTTTTGGCGGCGAGAGATGGTACACTTGGAGCTAGCGGTACGGAACAACCACATCCCACCAAGTCAGAAAGGTGACACGCTATGGCGCACAAAGTCGGCGATATCATGACCACCGAGGTAATCACCGTCGAAGTCGATGCCAGCCTTGACGAAGCCCAGGCGCTGATGGACGCCGAGGGCGTGCGCCGCCTGCCTGTGGTGGACGAGGACGGCGACCTTGTGGGCATTCTTAGTTGGGGCGATCTGCGCGAGGCGACCTCCCTGGCCGGCGCACAGGCGCCCAGCCCCTACGCGCCCGACGCCGAGGAGGAGTGGTTGACCGTCTGGGAGGCCATGACCCACAATCCGCTGGTCGTCACGCGTGACACCGATCTGGTCGACGCGGTGGAACTGATGCTGGAGAACAAGATCGCCGGCCTGCCAGTGGTCGAGTCGCAGACTGGGCCGGGCCGCCGCCACCTGACCGGCATCGTCACCGAGAGCGACATCTTTCGTTTGTTGATCCGGCTGTGGCGGGACGGAGAGTAGCCCGGAGTCTTGCAATACTGTCATCCACTGTGCATCTTTTTTTCATGCGCTGTTAATCCGCGTATGGCATAAGGGGGAGAGTCAGGCATTTCTGGCAACCAACGAGGGCGGGTATAATGCCCGTTCAGCACATCATTCGCACCAGAAGTTCAACTCTTTCTGAAAAGTTGAAGTTCTATCTTCCATAATCGAGTTGAATCGTAAGAGTAATCATGAAGACCGTTTCCAATCAGCGGCCCGAGAGGGCCGTTTCTCTCGCCACCCGAGTCAAGGACTGGCAATCCTTGCGAGGACTGCCAGTCCTGATCGTCCTTGCATTGCTTGCTGGTCTGCTGGGTTTCTCTGCCCGTGCTGGCCAGGCCGGCACGGCCGGCAGCCCCGCCGCGCAGGTCTACCCGCCCGCCGACATTCCCCAGGGCACCGTCACCTCCACCTACTCCGACTGTCTCTGGATCGGCTATCCTGGCACCGAGGACAACGCCGAAGCCGACCTCTACCTGTCCTGGACAGGGACAATCACCAGCGCGCGGCTGGTGGCCGATGAATACAACGTCGGCCGGCTCAACGACATCTTTCTCAACGACCAAAACATCGGGCGCAGCATCATCGACGGCTCGGCCACCAACGGCACCTACTGCACGCCCAACCCCGGCGCGACCAAGGAATGGGCGCTGGACCCGTCCGTGTTGCGCCAGGGCAGCAATCACCTGCGGCTGACCACCGGCGTCCGTCCCACCGGCGAGATCGACGAGTGGGGCGTCGTCAACGCGCACCTGGTGATCGAAGGCCCTGACCTCACCGGCCCGCAGGTCATCGATTTCATCTTCACCAGCACCTACGACGGCAGTGCGCAGCCGGCTGTCGTGCAGATACCCTCCAGTTATCAGCCCGGCCAGTCAGCGCCGCTGCTGGTGGCGTTGCACGGCTGGGGCGACACCCGCTGGACCGCACTGGGCGACTACGGCGCGGAGGCCAACCAGGCCGGCTGGCTGCTGGCTGCGCCCGATATGCACGGCGAACACAACCCCTATCCGCGCCCGCCCAGCGAGCACCCACTGGCCTCGCGCGCCAGCCAGCAGGACGTGCTCGACACCATCCAGTGGGTGCAGCAGCGCTACAACGTCGATCCCAGTCGCATCTACCTCACCGGCCAGTCCATGGGCGGGCAGATCGCGCTCGTCACCGCGGCCAAAAACCAGGGCCTCTTCGCCGCCGTAGTCGACGACCGCGGCCCGACAGAGCTGGCCCAATGGTATGAGGAATCGCCCATCTGGCGGCAACTGCTCATTGCGGAAGAGGTTGGCGGCCCGCCCGATGATGGCACCTACTTCGAATACCAGCGCCGCTCGCCCATCACCTTCGCCCGCAACCTGGGCAGCACGCCGCTGCGCATCTACCACGCGCAACAGGATACGGTGGTCTTCCCGCACCACTCCAGCGATATGCTGGCAGCTATTCAGGCCGAGCATCCCGCCGCGCCGGTCACGCTGACCACCTTCCCCGGCGACCACGCAACGCCGGTGCCAGGCGGCAACGCCAGCAAGCTGCAATGGCTGGCCGGCTTCACGCGCAGTCAGCCGCCCGCGCAGATCGAGGCCATCAGCGACACGTCGGCCACGGTCTGGTGGGTACGGCTCACCCAGCGCGGCGCGCAGGAACGCTGGAGCGAGCTGCGCGGCGAACTGGGCCTGAACAACACGATTACATTGCATGTGCTGGACATCTACGGCGCCGACTTGCAGGTCGATCTGGCTGCGCTGGGCCTGCCTAACACCCGCTACGTCGTCGAAGACCTGGCTGTTGATCAGGCAACCTACAATGCCCAAGCCCTCGACCCGGTGGGCGGCAAGCTGACACTGTCGCTCACGTCGGGCGCGCATCGCCTCAGCATCTACCCCGGCCAGTCGCCCGTGCCGATGGCGACCGTCACACTCCAGCAAGGAATCAACGGCTACAGCGGCGCAGCCGACAGCTATCTCGACTCGTGGAGTCCCACTGCTTTCAACGGCGGCGCGCAGAAGTTCAAGGTGCGCTCGCCCAACACATTCAACGGCGTAGTGCGCTTTGACCTCAGCGGCGTGCCAGGGCAGGCGTTGGTGACCGGAGTGCGCTTTGCAGCGCTCAGCATGTATGTGACCGGGCGCAGCAACAACAACGTCGCCACGGTAGACGCCTACCCGCTGAACCGCGCCTGGAACCAGTATCAGGCCAGTTGGCTGCAGGCCGCCAACGGCCAGAGCTGGAGCCAGCCGGGTGGCAACGGCGTGCCGGCCGATCGGGGCGCGACGCCGGTGGATAGCCGTGCGCTGGACAACATCAACTACCGCTGGGGGCTTGACCTGACCGATGCGGTAGCCGGCTGGCTGGCCAGCCCGGCGACCAACCAGGGGCTGCTGCTGCGCAGCGACGATCCCGCAGTGCTCTATGACATGGCCGCCAGCGAATACCCGACCGTCGACCAACGGCCGCGGCTGTTGATCGTCTACCCGCTGTCAACGCCGACGCCGATACGCCAACCAACACGCCGACCCGGACGCCAACGCCAACTGCGACGCCAACGCGCACGGCGACGCCGACCGCCTCACCGACGCCCACCCGCACGCCGACCGCGACCGCCTCGCCCACTGCTACACCAACCAACACGCCGGTGATCGGCGGCATTCAAGGCGTGGTATGGCGCGACAGCAACCGCAACCAGACGCGCGAACGCGGGCGAAGTCGGGCTTGGCCGGCGTCGCCGTTAGCCTGCGCCAGGGCAACACTCGTGGTCAGCCAGACAACCACCGCGGGCGACGGCAGCTACGGCTTCGGCAACCTGGCGGTCAACCAGAGCTACACCGTGACCGAGACCGACCCACCGTACCACACCTCCACGACGACCAACCAGGTGGTGGTGCTGGTGCCGCCGGGCGCTGTCGGTGCAAGTTGACTTCGGCGACGCCTACAACCCGCCGGTCTACCTGCCGCTGATCTCCAAGACGACCTATTGACGGTTGCGTCCTGACCGCTCGGGCCGGTCTGCGACCGTGCCCGCGTCGGAACACGGACACGTTGGCAAGACCGTGCGCTGGCTCGGTCAGGAGACCGGCCAGAGCAGCAATAAATCGAGCTCGGGCCGGTCTGCGACCGTGCCCGCGTCGGAACACGGACACGTTGGCAAGACCGTGCGCTGGCTCGGTCAGGAGACCGGCCAGAGCGGGAGGCTTGGTCAAGCGACCGGACCAGGCAGCAATTAATCGAGCTCGGGCCGGTCTGCGACCGTGCCCGTTCCGAGGATAACTGTGGATTTCGAAACCTTCTACGACACCTACTGGCAGGGACAGGGCGACACCTTTGACGCCCGCCGCCAGGCCATGCTGGTCCGCCACGTCCGGCCCGACGACACCGTGTTGCACGTCGATTGCGGACCGGGCGTCCTGTCAGCGCGGCTGCTTGAGTTGGGCGCGTCGGTGGTGGGAACGGATTTGTCGCCCGAGGCGCTGCGGCGAGCCCGCGCGCGCGGCGTTCCTGTCCAGCAAGTCAACCTGGACCGAGAGCCGCTGCCCTTTGCAGATGCCAGCTTCAGCGTCGTCCTCAGCGACTCGCAGATCGAGCACCGGGTCGATTTCGACCACTATCTGGATGAGTGTGTGCGCGTGCTGCAACCTGGCGGCCGGCTGGTGATGTGCGTCCCCAACACCGCCCATTGGCGGGTGCGTTGGTGGCTGTTGCGCGGTCGCTTTCCCTACGTCCCCAACACGCCGACCGACTGGCTGCATCTGCGCTTCTTTACATTGCCTGATCTGGCAGGCTTGCTGGCCAGTCGCGGTCTCGCGCTGACTGACGTGGCCGGTTATCCCAGCCTGTGGGTGCGAGGGTTGTATCCCGCCTGGTTGGGACGCGGCCGGCCTGCGCGCGCGTATGAGTTGCTGACAGCGCTGCGACCGACCCTGTTTGCGCGCGATCTGATGCTGGTGGCCGTCAAGCGGGGAGCGAGGGCGTGACCCTGCGCGGTAAGGTTTCGCGCGGCGTCTTTTGGGAAGGCGGCGCGATGCTGGTCAACCGCGGCGTCGGCTTCCTGGTCAGTCTGGTGCTGGCGCGGCTGCTGGCGCCTGAGTTCTTCGGGCTGCTGGCTATCGCGATGCTGGCGATCAACTCGCTGGTGTTCTTGCAGGAGCTGGGCTTCAGTTCGGCGCTGATCTACCGCCAGTCCGACGTAGACGCGGCCGCCAACACCGCGCACTGGACAGTGATCGCCAGCAGCGTGATGCTATACATGGTGGCGTTTATCCTGGCGCCGCTGGTGGCGCAGTTTTTTCGCAACCCCCAGGTGACGCCGGTGCTGCGCGTGCTGGCGCTGACGATTGTCATCAGCAGCGTCAGTCGCGTGCCCTACACGCTGCTGTTCAAGGATCTGGACTTTCGCAAGAAGGTGATCCCAGAGTTCGTCGGCTCGCTGGTCGGCAACCTGGGCGCGGTGCTGCTGGCGTTGGCAGGCTGGAACATCTGGGCGCTGGTGGCCGGCGAGCTGATCAACTCTTCGGTGACGACGATTGTGATGTTCATCGTCTCACCCTGGCGGCCCCGCCTACAGTTTGAGATGAGACTGTTCCGCGAGCTGTTTGGCTACGGCAAGCATATCGCTGCCAGCCAGGTGTTGATCTTCGGCGTCACCAATGTCGATGACCTGTTCGTCGGACGGATGCTGGGCGACGCCGCGCTGGGCTATTACGGCATGGCCTACAGCATCTCCAACACGCCTGCGACCAACATCACCCGGCTGGTGACGCGGGTTACGTTCCCGGCCTTCAGCCAGATGCAGACCGACGTGGCACGGATGCGCAAGGCGTACTTCGAGGTTATGCATCGGGTGGCGCTGGTTGCAATGCCGATTGCCATCGTTACCATCGTCTTTGCCAAAGCGTTCGTCACCGTGCTGCTGACCGACAAGTGGGCGCCGGCGATCGTGCCGATGCAGATCCTGGCGATCTACGGGCTGATCCGCTCCATCGCCGCCAACATGGGCATCATTTTCCAGTCGGGCGGCAAGCCGCAATGGCTGTCCAGCATCGCCCTCTGGCGACTGATCACCATGACAGCGCTGCTCTATCCGGCCATTCGCTGGGGCGGGCTGATCGGCGTCTGCGTGCTTTCGGTGGCCGTGGCCATCGTGGATTTCGCCATCTCCGCGCACATGGTGGACAAGATCGTAGAAGGACGCCCGGCGACCTACGTCCGCCTGCTGACGCCCCTGTTCGTGTATTCACTGGTAGCCGCCGGGATTGGCTACGGAGCGGAACAGGTGTTACTATCCCTGGGTACATGGCCCGTTGCCGCGCTGGCAATCGCCGGCGTGATCGTGGTGGTGGTCTATGGATTGCTGCTGTGGTGGCGCGACAAGCAGGTGCGCACGGAAGGCACGAAGCTGCTTGTCTGGCTGAAAAACAACCGCTCGCAGGGCGCATAGCGGTTCGACTTTCCCGAAAAAGTCGAACCGCTCGGACAAGGAAAAATGGACCAAACAAACCAATCTGTTGAGATAACCGAACCTGCCGAACAGGGCGGACGCTCGATTGTGGCGATATTGCGGCGGCGCTGGTGGATCATCGCGCTGTTCGTTGTCGGCGCGGTCGCGGTGACCGCTGCCGTTGCGCTGACAGCCGCGCCGGTCTATCGCTCGTCGCTGCGTATGCAGGCGCAAGCGCTGGATGCGCAAGACGTCACGCTCTACACGCGCCTGAATGTCGGCGCGGCCACCGATCAGATCGCCGTCACTCAGGCCAACTTCAACGATGTGCTGCGCAGTTCGCTGGTCGCCTGGCGCACCATCAACGATCTCGGACTGAGCATCAGCGCCGATGATCTGCTGGCCGGTCTCGAAACGACCCAGGCCGGCGATTTCGTTTCCGTCTCCTACGAGGGCAGTTCGCCGCAGGAGGCCATGGACGCGCTCAACAAGCACGTCGAGAACGCGCTGGCCTATTACAACGAGCTGACCGCGCGGCCGGCAGCCGCGGCCGGCCAGTTCATCCAGAGCGAGGCGGCAGAGCAAGCCAAGACCGTCACCGCCGCGCAGGACGCACTCTTGCAGTTCCAACTGGAGCACAACGTCGGCGACCTGCCGCGCGAGATCAACGCGGTGCAGGACGTGTTGCGCGACCTGGAAAGCCGTCGCGATGCCGCGCTGGTGGATGCACGGCAGGCAGACGCGCTGGCCAAGCAATACACCCAGTACGCCGCTGACGGCGAAGACGACCTGACAGCCGCCGAGGCGACGCTGACGACAGTCATCAGCGACACCGTCGAAGGCGATGCGATTGGTCTGGCGGAGATAGACCGGTTACAGGAAATGGTTGCCGGCTTGCGCACCGAGATCAACGGCTACCGGTCGGCGGAACGCGAGCAACTGGCGACGGCGGCCGCGCTGCGAGCTGTGATCGCTGAGGACGAGGCGCTGATCAGCCAGCGCAGCGCGGATCTGACGCAACTGATTGGCCTGAGCAGCGAGTACAACGGGCTGGTGAGCGCGGTGGCTAACGCTCAGGGCGACCGGGAGTTCCTGCGCGCCAAGGCGGTCGAGGCGCGGCTCAAGGAGAGCCAGAAGTCGCGACGTGGGCGCGTTACAGGTGGTCGAACCGGCCTTCCTGCCCAGCGCGCCGGCCAACCCGCCCGTGTTACGTCTGATCCTGCTGGCCGGGCTGGTGAGCCTGCTGCTGGCTGTGGTGGTGGTGCTGTTGCTGGAGTTGGCGCGGCCGGGTAACGTGCGATCCACCGGATGAATCCGGCGTCTGCAGAGAAAGCCTGCTGCAAGCAGGCTGCGGAGGTCTGCATCCCGGCAGCTTGCTTCAGCATGTTTTGGCTTGGCGGGGCGTGAATTCATTCATGGCGTCCCCTCCAGAAAACATACGATCCCGTTCGCGATGCCTCGGGCCGGCAACTCCGGCTGGCGCACGATCAGGCCGGCGTCGCCGCCCAGGAAACCAACTTCGATGATAGCTGCGGGGGTTTGGGGAGCCACACGTTTGAACGCGTGGTATTGTGTCATGTCCTCGGTAATCGTAGTCGAGTCGAACGTTAGCTCGGTAGATTCGCTGTAGTCCTGCATCAGGCAGCCGACCAGTCGATCTTCCACGTCGGGGATGAGGCTGGTTTCCGAGCGCGCCACCTTGTAGCCGCTGCGGTCGATGCACGAGTCGGCGTGGATGGAGACCAGCACGTCGGCCTCGAGGCCGTTCAGCCGGTCGTCGTATTCCGCCAGCAGATCCACCTCCGCGCCCAGTCGGCGCAGCCGGTCGGCGGTGCGCTCCGCGATGCGTTGAACCGTTTCGCCCTCGCTGAGGCCGTCCTCGCAGATCGCGCCTAAGTCGAAGTCCTTGTGGCCGACCAGAATGCCGATGCGCCGCCCCGACACTGCGCCGGTCGCTTCTGACCGATTGAGCCAGTCGCCCAGCCAACGCTCGGCCTGGCTGCGTTGTCCACCCGCCCACGTAGCCAGCCCGATGACCGCGACTACCGCGAGCAATAGCAACAGCAAGCGCCGCTGGAAGCGTTCTAGCTGCCGCTGGCGCGTAGCCGTGCCGCGCTTTGACTTTTTCTTTGGGGAAGATTTACGGGCCACGGGGAGGTCTCAGGTGACAGTCACTTTCCGAAAGTGACTGTCACCATGCAGCCGTCAGGCATCCAGTACAGCCAATTGTTCCTGGATCAACGCCATCAGTTGACCCACCATCTTGCGGTCGAAAGCGAAGTGTGCGCCGGCGGCCGTGAACAACTCAGGCAGCGACCGGGTATAGCCCAGCGCAAGCGCGGCGCGATAGTCGGCCACCGACTGCTGCTGGTCCCGCAATGCGTTGCGCCAGACCTGTAGCGCGCCAAGCTGCGCCAGGCCGTACTCGATGTAGTAGAACGGCGCTTCGAAGATGTGCTCCTTGCGATGCCAACCGGTCTCCTGCTCCGTTTGCAGGCCAACCCAGTTGACGCCGGGCATGAAGCGGTCGGTCAGTTCGCGCCAGCGGCGATCCATGTCCGCGGCTGTCACCGGTTGCGGCGCTTCGGCGTAGACCCAATGCTGGAAAGCGTCCACCACCGCCATGTAGGGGAAGAAGAGCACCGTCTTGCGCAGTTGATCGGCATAGGCGCGGCGGGCCTCGGCGTCGCTGTAGAAGCCGCCTTTGTCGCGCGCCAGGTAGGGCGCGCTGAGCAGTTCCATGGACATAGAGGCAACCTCGCAGAACTCCATCGGCCCGTCCTGGTTCCAAATCAGCGGCTGTTGTCGCTGCAACTCCATGAAGTGGAAGGCGTGTCCACCTTCGTGCAGCAGCGTGGTCAGGTTGTCGTGGGTACCGACGGCGTTCATGAAGATGTACGGGTGGCCGCTGACCGGAAAGCTGCTGCAGTAGCCGCCGGGCGCCTTGTTGGCGCGTGACGCGAGATCGAGGTAGTCGTCGCGCATCGCTCGGAAGTGGCTGCCAAGCTGCGGATCAACCTGATCGAAGATGCGCTGCGCGCCCGCTTCCAGGTCGGAGACATCACTGAACGGGCGCAGCGGCTGGCCGTGCGGGTCGGCGTCTACGTCCCACGGGCGCATGCTGTCGATGCCCAGCTTGTCTTGCAGGTCGCGGTAGATCTAAGTCGCCACAGGGACGACCTCTGCCTCGATCGCATCGTGGAAGGTGAAGCAGTCGGCGGGCGTGTAGTCGAAGCGGCTGAGCTGTAGCCAGCGGATGTCGCGGTAATTGGCGAACCCGGCATTGGCAGCCAGTTGACGTCGCAGCGGCAGCATCTCCAGATAAAGGTTGTTCAGCGGATCGCGCTGTGCCAGGAAGCAGTCCATGATACCCCTCCAGACACGTTGCCTGGTCTCGCGGTCCGGCTCTTCCAGCAGGCTGTGGGCGCGAGGAATCGTGATTTCCTCGCCTTGCCATTGGACGGTCATCCCGCCCGCAATCTTGTTGTATTGGTTGCCCAGCAGATCCAGTTTGCTCTCGATGGCGACGTTTTCATCGCGGAAGATGTCCGTCTCGGTGCGGAAGCGTCGCATCAGCAGGGCGGTGTCATCCGCAGGCGCGCCATCCGCGGCGGCCAGCAGCTTCTGCTTGAGCGCCTGTTCCGCGACGCGTACCTGTGGCAGGATTACCTCGACGAAGCGGTTGAAGCGTTGCTCGGCAGCCTCGTCCGCGGTGTTTTCGGTCACGGAGCGGTAGATGCGCGCGCCTGCTTCCTGCAATACTGCGTTCAGGTTGCTCCAGCGTTGCACCCATTCAGGCGCTGATCTGGGGTTGATTTCAGCGTCCAGTAGTGCGTCAACATGTGGTTCTATAGTGTCCCACTCGAGTGGATCGACCTGTGGGTAATGGCCGTTGGTAGACATCGTTGTCTCGTTTCCCTTTCTGCGAGGAGTTCGTGGTGTAGCTTGCACCGAACAATTGTACTGCGACTCCGGAAGCGGGGACAAATCGCAGCAGGCAAGCCATGATTCTGGCTGGTAGTAGGCGCTGATGAACCTTAAGAATTTAACCCGGTAATCGTCCAGTGAGGCTCGCCCGACCGTAAAACGGATCGGGCTACGAGGTGGAAGCCCTTTCAGGGCTGGAAATCAGGCCCGTAGGGCCTTCCACGTTGTAGCCGGACGGCTTTCAGCCTCCGGCGAGCGTCACGATGCAATTGCCGGTTTATTTTCTTAACTTTCATAAGCGCCTACTACCAGCCAGAATCATGTTGCACTCCCTTGATGTTTTGATTGAGTACCGGTATAATCCTTCAAACTCACGCCTCCTTTGTCCTGTTATCCCATTGCGCGGGAACAGCTCGCTTAACCCAGGGCGCTTTGGAAACCTACATGCAACTCGATCTCTCGTTACTTACTATCATCGTTCAGTTGATCTTTTTGGAAGGCATTCTTTCCATCGACAACGCCGCTGTCCTGGGGGCGATGGTGTCTGTGCTGCCTGACGACAAGCCGGTGCCGTATCCCAAGGGGCTGCAGTTCCTGCAGGGCTTCACCGACCGGGTATTCGGCAACCAGCAGGCGGCCGCGCTGAAGGTCGGTTTGTTGGGCGCGTATCTCGGCCGGGCGCTGATGCTGTTCATTGCCAGCTTCATCATCCAGAACCTGTGGCTGCGGCTGATCGGCGCGCTTTACCTGATGAAACTGGCGTTCAGCCACCTGCCAGCCTATGCAGATATGACGCCCGAAGATCATTCTGATGACTTGGTGGCTCCCAGATCCGCCGCGGGGACCTTCTGGAGCGTCGTGCTGGCTGTGGAACTGGCCGACCTCGCGTTCAGTCTGGACAACGTCGTGGTGGCGGTGACGCTGTCGGAGGAGCTGTGGGTGGTGATGTTGGGCGTCGCGCTGGGCATTGTGACCATGCGCTTCGCAGCCGGGATCTTCACCAAGATGATCAGACGCGAGCCGATCCTTGCCCCAGCCGCTTACGTGCTGGTGCTAGTCATTGGTCTGCGTCTGTTCACAGAAGACATCTTCATGGATCAACTGCACCTGTACACCTATCCGGCGTTCATCGAAAACAACTTCGAGTGGATCCAGTTCGCCACGTCGGTGGCAATTCTCGGTCTGGCTGTGTTGTATGCACACTCATTCATCTTGCAGCAAATCTTCCGGCCGATTTTTCATCTGGTCGGGCGCTTCATGGTGATCGTGAACGACATCATCGACCTCATCCTGCGTCCGTTCGGCTGGCTGGCGCGCAAGGTCTTTGGCTGGCTGGCTCCTCTGTTCCGGTGGCTCATGCGCCCTGTAGCCAACTTTGGTCAACAAACCCCGGCGGCAGCAGCTACCGTCGATGCTTCGGTGGTGTCCGTCGACGCTCCGGTCGCAAAAAACGAACAAAGCCAGGCCGCCGACGGCTCCTCGTGACGACCTGGCTTTGTGGCGCCTGCTGTGAACGTTCCACGGATGGAAAGTAACGTGGCACGGCTCTTGTGTTGGCAGTCTGTGCTTCTGACTACTTGTCAGTTACGCATACTCTCTTTACCCCCAACCTCACTCGTACAAATACGACCCCGTTGACACGACCGACTGGCCGTCGGGATTGGTCACGGTGATGCGTACACTGCCTGTGCCAGGCGGCGCGTCGGCCTGAATCCAGTTTGACGTGAGAACCTGCTTGGACAGTGCCGGCTGCGTGCCAAACTTGACCGTGGTGTTGGTAGATCCCGGCACGAAGTTCTGGCCGTAGATGTAGACGCGTGTGCCGCCGCTGGCCGGTCCATGAGTAGGTGACAACAGAACAACGACGGGCGGCGGCGTTGCGCTGTAAGTATATGGCGTGGTACCTTGTTGCCCATCCGGGTTGGTGACTCTGATCTGAACCTGCCCGCTTCCGGGAGGCGCGGTCAGGGTGATCAGGTTAGCTGTGATCGACTGGATGGTGGCTGGGGTCGAGCCGAACTTGACGGTTGTGCCTTGCTGGAAGCCGTAGCCGCCCAGCCAGACCGTGTTCCCGCCGGTCAGCGGGCCAATCGTCGGGATGCCCTGCATGATTGTGGGAGGATAGACGAATGTGTAAGCGTTCAGCAACTGGCCGGTCTGGTAATCGGGGTTCATCACCAACACTTTGCCAGTGCCGTTGCCCATGGGCGTGATGACCTGGATCTGCGTGTCGCTGAGCACATTGACGCCGGTGGCTTCGAGCTGGCCGATTGCCACTCTGGTACCGGGAGTACCGGGGAAAAAGCCGCGGCCGGTGATGGTCACCAGCGTCCCGCCGTTGGATGTGCCTGTGTTTGGCGACACCGATAGCACGGTTGGCGGCGGCACGAAGGTGTAGCCGCCGGCCAGCACGGCTGTCTGCTGGTCCGGGTTCGTCACCGTCACGTCAACGGTTCCCAGCCCGAAGCCGGCCGGCGCGTAGGCGGTTATCGCCGTGGCATAGACTGTGATTTGAGTCGCCGAAATGCCGCCGAAATGGACCTGCGTGTTGGTCGACCCGGCAACGAAGTTCTGGCCGTCGATCCTGACGAACGAGCCGCCGGTTTCCTTGCCGCTGTTGGGTGTAATCAGGCTGATCACAGGCGGCACGTCGTAGGTGTAGGCGTTGGGTTTGGTGCGGATGCGTCCATCCGGGCTTTGGACGGTGATCCCGACAACACCAACGCCCGCCGGCGAAGTGGCTGTGATGGTGGTGTCGCTGACCACCACGACGTTAGTGGCCGCCGCGCCGCCGAACTTCACGACCGTGTTGCTGCCGGGCGTGAAGTTCTTGCCGCTGATGGTGACGCTTTGGGTGGCACCGGGGCCGGACTGGGGCCCATGGTTCGGGCTGATGCCTGTAACTACCAGGATGTTGCTAGCGGTGGTGATGGCTTCATACGCGTCGCCCGTCCCAGTCGTCAAGCCGTTCAACATATTGTTGTACGCGGCGACCTGGTTGCTCAGGTTACGTTCTGCGGGTGTCATGCCGGCCGCCTGGCTGTAATCCAGATACGAGAAGAAATACCAGGTTCCCCAGGGAATGTATGTCTCGAACTGCTTGGCCTGTGAAACGCGGCTGAACAGCTCAATAAACTTGGAATCCAGCGGCTGCCAGTAGCTGAACACGTCACGCGAGAGAACTTCCGGCGAGATAACACCCACCAAACCGAGCTCATCTGCCGTGGCTTTGTAGAGCCATGCCTGCCCCAGAGTGATTTTCTTGCTGGGGTCGATTGAGTTCACCAGGTCGGCTCTGGCAATCACCGTCGCAAAATAATCGGTCGCCAGACTTTTCGCGGGGAAGATGTGAAGGTCGATAAAATCCAGCGCCGGCATGTCAGCGAAAAGCTGGATAAGTTCCTCTGCTTCCCAGACGCCCGCGCCCGCGCCCAGTCTGACACTATGCGCAGGGAACAGGCTGATCGCATAGTCGACGTAGTCGCGCCACTGTGTCGGCGTTGCCAGCGGTTCGCCCTGAATCAGACCAATGGCCTCGTTTGCCGTTTCAGGCTCACCCACCAGACTCAGGGAATCCGGGGCAAGCTCGGTCAGGATGAGATAGCTTTCTTGTGCCATCTCTTGCCAGTACCGTTCGCGGGCAGCGGTCGGCTCCAGGGTCCTGATGGCATCGAAATAGGGGTGCGGATCCAGTGTTGCAAAATCCCGCAACATGATGCCTTGTTCGATGTGTACTCTGAGGCCGCGAGCGTGCGCTTTGGCAATCACCTGCACATAGAAGTCGACGTACTCATCGACAGTCCAGGTGTAGTTGCTGTTGATGCTGTTCAGATAGGCATGAAATGCCGGCGTCAGGAGCGGGTAGCCGATGTTGATGCCGACGCTGTTCACGCCCATTTCTGTCAGACGATCTAACTCGACCTCGACGCTTTGCATACTCCACTGGCCCAGCAGATCCGGACCACGATTGCCGCTGGCGTAAGTCAGAATCGCCGCGTAGTTGGGGTAATAGTTGGGATCGGGCAGGCCAAGTCCGCAGGCGACCTGCTGGAAATCGACCAGATAGGTCGCCAACTGCTGGCACTGGCCGGCCGGCGCGCCGGCCGGCGCGTTGACACAGAGTTCGCTCGCCGTTATAGGCGTGCAGGCGTCGGCCTGAACCGCGCGCGGTTGGGTAAACGCGGCCAGGACTGCAATCAGCACTGCTATCACGATACCCAATAGCTTGGTGAAGGCGTTCATTGTTCGTTTGCTCCTGACAGTTGATAGGTTCGACAGAGGCGCGCTGGCTCGCAGGTTGCGTGGACAGGAAAGCGCCTCGTGCGGCCACGAGTGCTTGCGGTCAACGATCATCGGGGAACTGGCAGGGCGCGCTGCCGGCAGGTACTAGGTCTGCTAACCTAAGAGTAGTGCGGAAGGGGTTGTGGGGTCAATAGGAATTTTGTACCGCTTGCCACAATCGAGAATGGTAATCGCGGCTGTGGTAGACGCTGTAAGCGGGAAGGGAAGCGGTTGGCTCACAGGCCGGTGAGGCAAGTCTCTGACGGCAAAGCCGCCGGTCTGCCGGCGGCTTTGCGGAATAATCACTGGCTTACCAGATGTCGCTGGCCGGCAGTTGCACAGCAGGCCACTCCAGCGCCATGCCTCTGGGCAGCAGCTTCTGGCGCACCGCAGCGTGCAGCAGGATCGTGTTGATCAACTCGGCGTGGCTGACACCTTCCGCACGCGCCTCGATGACCAGATCGCTAATGCGCGGGTTGAGGCCGGGCAACGGGTTGATCTCCAGCACATACGGCTTGTTGTTGTCGTGCCGGTCAAGGCGAAAATCGACCCGCGCCACGTCCCGGCAGCCCAGGACGCGGAACACCGCGGCGGTGTACCAGTTCAGGTCGTCCAGCAGATCCGCATCAATCGGTGCGGGGCAGAGGTAGTAGAAGTCGTCGGCCAGTTCCGTCTTGACGCGTCCGGTGTACAGGCCGGCTTCTTCGTCGGGATAGCGCGCCAGATCGACCTCAAGCGGCGGCAGGAAGTGCAGGCCGGCCATGACGCGTGGCGCATCCTCATCGGTGGGCAGGCGCTTGGCCACGGGACCGCGCAGATTGCCCACCACGCCGACGGTGATTTCGCGCCCATCGACGTAGTGTTCCACCAGCGCCGGTTGATTGTAGCGCTCATGGATCTCCTTGATCTGGCGGCGTAGTTCCAGCTCGTTGTGGACGATGGACGCTGCACTGACGCCCATTCCTGTGCCCTCGCGACTGGGTTTGACGAACATCGGGAACGTCATGTCGGGGTCCAGCGGCTCATCGAACCGCTCAAAGCTCTGGAAGGCCGGGGTCGGCAGGTCGTGGAAATGCAGGATGCGCTTGGTCATCGGCTTGTCCAGCGCCAGGGCCAGCGCGAGGACGCGCGACCCGGTGTACGGAACGCGCAGCATCTCCAGCAGCGCCGGTATCTGCGCCTCGCGGCTGTCGCCCCAGTGCCCTTCGGCGATGTTGAAGCAGATGTCCGGCTGGTACTTCGGCAGCGTCTCGACAAGACTCAGGTCGGCTTCCAGAAACTCCGCCTCATGGCCGCCCTGATGCAGGGCATCGACGATGGAATTGATCGTCTCCTCCGAATCGAGATCATCCCACTGGTCAGGAGACATCCCTTCCCACTTGGGAGCGTTTTTCTTCAGGTTGGCAAGCACAGCAACGCGCATGGTTTCGTTTCCTCTCGTTGACACAACAGAGGGACAGGCGCAACGCTGCCTGTCCCTTGGCGATCATATTTGATGGCTCATGTTCAGCACAAGTGCTCTGGCCGGTCTTCTGACCGGACCAACTCGGAACTACTTCTTGCTTTGGCCGGTCTCCTGACCGAGCCAGCTCACGGGCGTGCGACATAAAGATCGGCTGGCTCGGTCGGAGACCGGCCAGAGCAGTGGGAAGCGCCTAGTCCGCCTCGCCGTTCTGCGCGGGCGCTTCGATGGCAGGCTGCTGACCACCGGCCGTGCCTTCCAGCGTCTCGCCTACCAGGAACGGCTGCCACTTGCTGCTGTCGGCGCGCAGGCGGTGCATCTCGCCGCCGCGGGCGTGGGTCGCGTCGAAACCCTGCGGACGAATGGCAAACTGCCGCCCTTCCAGCAGGCTGGCGACGCCCTCCTGGCCTGCCTCGGTGCGGCGCGGAATCTGGCTCTCCAGATGGCGAATCTCCAGCGGGTCGTAGTCCATCGGCTCGGTGTAAGTGGTGATGAATCCCTCGTAGTTGCGCAGGACGACCTTGCCCGGCGCCTGGCTCAGCACATAGTTCGGCATCACCGGTATCTTGCCGCCGCCGCCGGGCGCATCGACCACAAAGGTCGGCACGGCGTAGCCGCTAGTGTGGCCCCGCAACCCCTCGATGATCTCGATGCCCTTGGAAACGGTCGTGCGGAAATGGCCCGCCCCTTCCACCAGGTCGCACTGGTAGAGGTAGTAGGGTCGTACGCGCATCTTGACCAGCTCATGCACCAGCAGCCGCTGGATATGCACCGAGTCGTTGACGCCGGCCAGCAGCACGCTCTGGTTGCCCAGCGGTACGCCCGCGTCGGCCAGCCGGTTGCACGCCTCACGCAGTTCCGGCGTGATCTCGCGGGGTGGTTGACGTGGATGTTGATCCACAGCGGGTGATACTTGCGGATCATCGCGCAGAATTCGTCGTCGATGCGCTGCGGCAGGAAGACCGGCACGCGCGAACCGATGCGCACGATCTCGACGTGCGGGATCGCCCGCAGGTCGCCCAGCAACCGGTCCAGGATTTTGGGCGTCATGGTCAGCCCATCGCCGCCGCTGATCAACACGTCGCGGATCTGCGGCGTGCGGCGAATGTAGTCGAGCTGCGCCTCGTGCTCCTGGCGGCTGAAATTGGCCGACGAGTTGCCGACGATACGGCTGCGGGTGCAATAGCGGCAATAGCTGGCGCACTGGGTAGTCACCAGCATCAGCACGCGGTCGGGGTAGCGATGCACCAGACCGGGCACAGGTGAGTGCGCATCCTCGGCCAGCGAGTCCTCCATCATCGAGGTGAAGGCGCGCAGCTCGCGTCCCAACGGCATCACCTGGCGGCGAACCGGGCACCGGGGGTCGGTGGGGTCCATCAGCGTGGCGAAGTAGGGCGTGATGTCGACGCGGAACTTGTCGGGCGCGGAGAGACCCTCGATTTCCTCGCCGGTCAGCTCCATCACCTGGCTCAGCTCCTCCAGCGAGTTCAGCCGGTGGCTAAGCTGCCAGCGCCAATCGTTCCACTTCTCGTCGGGCACATCGCCCCAAACGCGGCGACGGGTCTCCATCGCTTGCGCCTGCCAGAGCGCCATTGGCGACGCTTCGGCCGCCTGTAGTTCCACGCTATTCATGGTGGGTCTCCTTCAATCAATCCTGGTGTACACCGTCCGAGGTACCGGGCGCTTTCGAAAAGTGCCCGGTACCTGGCAAGCACCCGGAGCCTGGTCACGCCAGAGAAAAAACAAGCGCCCAACCCAATCGATTCGGCGCTACTCGGTCAGTCTGTTCAGCGTGATCGATGATACCATAGGCGCGATGGGGAGTCAATTGAACCGGGTAGTACAGGACTGGCAGTGCTCCGAGCACTGCCAGTCCTTCTTGAGAAGCACGCGCATCCGTGCTATAATCGCCGCCATGACACACCCCGCCACCTTTCTCGAAGCGCTCGAAAACGGGCCGTTGCTCTGCGACGGCGCGACCGGTACATTGTTGCACGCCGCCGGCGTTTCGCTGGATCACTGCCTGGATGAGGTCAACCTCAGCCGGCCCGAAGTCGTGCTGCACATGCACGGCGAGTATCTGGCCGCCGGCGCGGACATCATCGAGACCAACACCTTCGGCGCAAACCGCATCAAACTGGAGGAGCACGACCTGGCCCACCTTGCAGCCGAGATCAACCAGGCTGGCGCGCGACTGGCGCGCGACGCAGTTGCACAGTCGGGCCGGCGCGCCTTCGTGGCCGGTTCGGTCGGCCCGCTGGGCAAGGGGCTGGCGCCCTTCGGCCCGCTGTCGAAAGCCTCTGCGCGCGTCGCATTCGTGGAGCAGATCAGCGAGCTGGCGGCCGGCGGCGTGGACCTGCTGCTCTTCGAGACCTTCGCCAGTCTGGATGAATTGTCCGTGGCGGTCGAGGCTGCGCACGATGTCGCCCCCGACCTGCCGGTCGTTGCGCAGATGACTTTTGCCGAGGAGCGGCGCACTCTGGCCGGTCACTCGCCAGAAGAGGTGGCCGACGCGCTCTGCTCGCTGGGCGTCGCGGCGGCCGGCGTCAACTGTAGCGCGGGGCCGGCGCTGGTGCTGCGGGTGGCGCGGCGGATGCAGATCGCCTGCCCGAATCTGCTTTACTCGGTGCAGCCCAACGCGGGCTACCCGACTCGCCAGAGCGGCCGGTTGATGTTCCCCTCCAGCCCGGCCTATTTTGCCGACTTTGCTCGCCAGGCCGCCGCAGCCGGCATGACGCTGATCGGCGGCTGCTGCGGTACGACGCCGGAACACACCGCTGCCATGGCAGCGGCGCTGAGCGGCGAACCGCTGGACCCGGCTCGCCTGCCGCGGCTGGCGCCGTTGCGCGAGCCGGAGATGGGCGAGGCACCGCCTCCCACAGAGTTGGCGCAGACGTTGAACCGCCAATTCGTTGTTACTGTGGAGATGCACCCACCGCGTGGCATCGACGCGGCCGAGATCGTGGAACACGCGCAGATGCTGAAGCAGGCTGGCGCGACCTTCCTCAACGTCGCCGACAGCCCGTTGGCCAAGATGCGCATGAGTCCCTGGGCATGTGCGTTTCTGATCCAGCAGCAGGTCGGCATCGAAACGATTCTGCACTTCCCGACGCGTGGCCGCAACCTGCTGCGGGTGCAGGGCGACCTGCTGGCCGCGCATGCATTGGGTGTACGCAATCTTTTCGTGGTGATGGGCGACCCGCCGCGCATCGGCGATTACCCCGACGCCAGCGATGCGCAGGATGTCGTGCCGTCGGGCTTGATCCGGCTGGTCAACCACAACCTGAACCGGGGCACGGACCAGGCGGGCAATGCCATCGGCCAGCCGACCGGTTTCGTGGTCGGCTGCGCGCTGAACATGGGCGCGGACGACCTGGAGCGCGAGATCGGGGTGCTGCACAAGAAGCTGGACGGGGGCGCACACTTTGCGCTGTCGCAGCCGGTGTTCGACGCTGGCACCGTGGAACGGTTTCTGGATCGCTTTGGCGGCCAACCGCCGTTGCCGATCATCATGGGCCTGTTGCCGCTCTACAACGAACGCCATGCACGTTTCATCCACCACGAGGTGCCGGGTATCAACATCCCGCAGCGGCTGCTGGCGCGCATGGAAGCCGCGGAAACGCGCGACGCGACGCGTCAGGAAGGTGTCGCCATTGCGCACGAGATCCTGCTGGCAACCCGCCCGCTGGTGCAGGGCGTCTACATCATGCCCCCCTTCCGTCGCTACGACCTGGCGGCTGAGGTGATCTCGGTGTTACGCGAAGAACCCGTTGCGCTGAGCGCGACCTTCTGACCGTCTGCAAGTGCGGCAATTTGGGCGGGCGCCGCTTTGGTTGCCGGGATTCAACGCAGACCCCCGACCCCGGCACCAGCCCACCGCTCCTGACTGACGCAGTTGACAATCGGCGGTGGGTGACGTATTCTATCGTTCCTGTTGACCACCTCAGCCAAGGAGAGATCGACGCTATGAACCGCTTCCTGCGATTGCTTACACTGGTTGGGATCCTTCTCGGCACGCTGCATGTGCCGTCTCCGGTACATGCTCAAGACGGCATCGACAAGATCGACCACGTCATCATCCTGTTTCTGGAAAACCACACGGTCGACAACCTCTACAGCCGGCTGCCTGGCGTCAACGGCGTCGAATCGCCAGGTGGACAAGTGGTTCAGGTAGACAAGAATGGCGTTCCCTATCCTGTGCTTCCACCTGTCAAGGTCAGCCTGAAATACGCGGGCTTTGGACGTCCCATCGACACCCTGCCCGGGTTGCCAGATCCCCGCTTCCCCAAAGACCTGCCCAACAAGCCCTTCCTGATCGACGACTACGTCCCGAACAACGTACTCGTCAACACGCCGGTCCATCGCTTCTATGAACACCAATTGCAGATGAACGAGGGCAAGATGGACCAGTACGTCGCCTGGACCGATTCGGGCGGCCAGCCGATGGGCTATTACGACACCACGAAGCTGCCGCTCTTTCCTTACGCGCGCGACTACGCCTTTGCCGACAACTTCTTTACCGCGGCCTTTGGCGGCTCGTGGCTCAACCATATGTGGCTGGTCTGCGCCTGCACACCTCCCTGGCCCAACGCGCCGGCCGAATTTGTTTCGCAGCCGCAGTTCGATGCCAGCGGCAAGCTGATCGGCATCGACGACAACGAGAAATGGACGGTGACACCTGACGGCTACGCGGTCAACACCGGCGTCAACTCCTTCTATCCGCCCCACGGCTCGCTGCCCGACGACCATCGTCTGCCGCCGATTGACCTGCCGACCATCGGCGATCGGCTCAGCGCCGCCGGGATCACGTGGTCCGAATACAATGGCGGCTGGCAGGACGCGCTGGATGGAGCCGCCGACCAGCCGCTGCCCTTCGTGGCCGAGCCGCCGCTTACCTCGCACGGCTATTTCAAGCCCTATGGACCCGGCATGCCGGACCGCGCGCACCTCAAAGACGCAGAGGAGTTCGTGCCCGACCTGATCAACGGCACGCTTGGCGCGGTGACGATCCTCAAGCCTTCCCCATCGTTCGACGAACACCCCGGCTATTCTGTTCTTCAGCAGGCCGAGGAACACGCGGTTTTGCTCATCCAGGCCGTCATGCTCTCAAAATACTGGGAGAACAGCGTGATCTTCGTGACCTACGACGACTTCGGCGGCTGGTACGACCACGTGGCGCCGCCGGTGATCGACCGCTGGGGACCAGGTGGACGAGTGCCGTTACTGATTATCTCGCCCTATGCCCGCAAGGGCTTCGTCGACCATACAGTCTACGACACGACGTCGCTGCTCAAATTCATCGAAACGCGCTGGGACCTGGAGCCGCTGGCTACGCGCGACGCGGCGGCCGCCGACCTGACCGCTGCATTTGACTTCACCCAGTCGCCAGCGGCGCCCAGCGCCCCAAAACCTGTCAACTCGCAGGATCCGCGCACAACCGACCCAACCAACGATCAGGCGCCGCCTTCTCAATCCCGCAGTCCGGTCATCCCGGTCGCGCTTGCGATCGGCACTGTCCTGGTGATAGCCGCAGTTATTATCGCAGTACGCAGGCGACGCAGCCCGAACTCGCCTACTTCAAACTCCTGAACGAAACGCGAAATCTAGGCTTGACCCTCGTTTATTGATGTGGTAAACTCTTCTGCACGTCCAACAGGAACCCGACCTATGGCAGAAACCTTTTTTCGCAACAGGATGCAGCACACTGAACCCGCTTTTTACGCGGCAGTGTGTGATTTGCGCCGCCTGCACGCCAGTCGGGAATGGCAAGTCCTTGTCACGTTGCAACAGTGCACGTGACCAAAGGCTCGACATTACATCGATGACGACGGGCAGGCCGGCCCGTCGTCTTTTATTTCGGGACTGAACTGGGAAAACAAGCATAAATCGGCTCAACATCTACGGACGGCTGATCGCGTACCTGAAGCCCTACTGGCGGCAGGCAGTGCTGGCTTACACGGCCATGTTCTTCGCCACGCTGCTCAACCTCTTCGTGCCGCTGGTGATTGCCGGGGCCATCGACCGCGGGCTGGAAAGTGGGCAGGCGACCGCGCTCTTCATCGCGGCCGCCATCATCCTGGGCATCGCACTGGTGCGCGGGCTGGCCAGCTTTGGCCAACGCTACTTCGGCGAGTGGCTGACCTACCGCGTCGCCTACGATCTGCGCAACGAGTTCTACGACAGTGTGCAGCAGCTTCACTTCGCCTTCCATGACAAGGCGCACACGGGCGACCTGATGAGCCGCGCGACCGGTGACATCAGCGAGACGGAGCGTTTCGTCGGTATCGGGTTGATGGAGCTGGTGGCGACGCTGCTGCTGATGGTGGGCGTGACGGTTGCCATGTTCCTGGTGGATCCGGCTCTCGCAGCACTGGCGCTGATCCCTTTCCCGATTCTGATCGTCAGCACGCTGCGTTTCGGCGCGGTGGTGCGGCCACTGTCGCGTCTGGTGCAGGACCAACTCGGCGTGCTCTCGACCGCGATGCAGGAAAGTCTGACCGGCATCCGCGTCGTCAAGGCGTTTGCGCGTGAGCCGTACGAGTTCCAGAAGTTCGACCGCCAGAACGACCACTGGTTCGCCCTGCGCGAGCGGCTGATCAAGGTCTGGGGCAACAACTGGCCTTTCTTCACCTTTCTGATCTCTCTGAGTATCTTCTTGCTGCTCTGGTTCGGCGGCCCGCTGGCGCTAAACGGGACGATCACCGTCGGCGCGCTGTTCGCGATGATCTCCTACGTGCTGATGCTCAACGGGCCGGTGCAGCGGCTGGGCTTCCTGGTCAACCTGACAGCGACCGCGGGAGCCAGCGCGAGCCGCGTCTTCGAGATCACCGACACGCCCAGCGACATCGAGGAAAGTCCCGACGCGCGCTTGCTGGAAAAGCCGCAGGGACAGGTGGTCTTCGAGCGGGTCAGCTTCGGCTACCGCGATGGTCTCAACGTGCTGCACGACATCAGCTTCGCCGTGCAGGCCGGCCAGACGGTCGCGTTGATGGGGCCAACCGGTTCCGGCAAGTCCTCGGTCATCAACCTGATCCCGCGCTTCTACGATCCGGTGGCGGGCCGGGTGCTGGTGGACGGGATCGACGTCCGCGACCTGACGCTGGACAGCCTGCGAGCCAGCATCGGCATCGTTCTGCAGGAGCCGTTCCTGTTCAGCGCGACCATCGCGCGAGAACATCGCCTACGGCCGGCCGGACGCGTCCGAAGAGGAGATCATCGCGGCTGCCAGGTTGGCGCGCGCCCATGACTTCATCGCCGGCTTTCCTGACGGCTACGACACGCGCGTCGGCGAGCGCGGCGTGACGCTGAGTGGCGGCCAGAAGCAGCGGGTCGCCATCGCCCGCGCGCTGCTCTACGACCCGCGGATACTCATCCTGGACAACTCGACCAGCAGCGTGGACACCGAGACCGAGCATCTGATCCAGCAGGCGCTGCAGACGCTGATGCAAGGCCGCACGACCTTTGTCATCGCCCAGCGGCTGCTGACGCTCAAGTCCGCCGACCAGATCCTGGTGCTGGACCACGGGCGCATCGTCCAGCGCGGCAAGCACCAGGAGTTGCTGGAGCAGCCCGGCCTCTACCGTGAGATCTACGACCTGCAACTGCGCGACCAGGAAGAGTTCCTGGCGCTGGAGGCAGTAGACAGCAGGCAGTGAACAGTCAGCGGTCAGTGGTCAGCGGTCAGAGGAATCGAACGTCACTCGTCAAACAGTTTCTGGCGTATGCAACTGATTTTGGACGCAACGTCGAAGGCAACGCAAATTGATCACAGATCCAGGAAAAGACATCTGTGTATCCTTCCATCTGTAAGTCTGATTCCGGGCGCCGGGCATCTTTCCATTCATGCACAGGTTAGCAGCAAAAAGATCGACACGACCATGACATCTCATCAACGACAAAACGGACATAACGGCTACACAATCACGTTTCGTGAGGCGTTGGGCGCGCCGCTAACCGGCGGTGACGAGGCGCGACTGCGGCGCGAGGCGCTGGTCGAGGACCTGCTGCCAGACGAGCAGGACGATGACGTGCTGGGCAAGGTCTACGACAGCCGGCTGGTGCGGCGGCTGGTGGATTTCAACCTGCCCTATCTCAACCGCATCGTTGCGGCGGTGGTGATGATGATCGTTTCCTCCCTTGCCGCCGTGGCCGGGCCCTGGATTATCGGCAAGGCTATCGACGACGGGATCACCGCGGGCGACTTGCAGCAGTTGCGCACCTGGAGCCTGATCTTCCTGGGTGTCGCGCTGGTTGAGTGGGTGACGAACCGTTACCGCATTCGCCTGATGGCCTACGTTGGCACCAAGGTGGTGGCCGACGTGCGTAGTCAGCTCTTCCGCCATCTGCACGCGCTCTCGCTCAATTTCCACAACAACTACAGCGTCGGCCGCCTGATGAGCCGGCTGATCGGCGACGTGGGCGTGATGCAGGAGTTCATCACCTGGTCGGTCACCGGTCTGGCGCGCGCGATCTTTCTGTTGATCGGTATCCTCATCGCGATGTTGAGCCTGAACTGGCAGTTGACGCTGGTGACCTTCCTGGTGATGCCGCTGATGATCGTGCTGACCAACTACTGGCGCAAGCATGTCCGTGAGGCGTACCGGGCGACGCGTATGCGGCTGGCGCTGATCAACGGCTACCTCAACGAGTCGATCTCCGGCATCCGGGTCACCAAGAGCTTCACGCGCGAGCGGGTCAACTACCAGCACTTCGACGATCTGAACCATTCCTACCTCGACGCCAATGTGGAGGCGGCGCGGTTGACGGCGATCTTCTTCCCCGGCGTGGATTTCATCGGCTCGCTGGCAACCGCGCTGGTGGTCGGCGTCGGCGGCTGGCTGGTGTCGGGCGACGCCCTGACGGCCGGCACGCTGGTGGCGTTCGTGCTCTACGTGGAGCGTTTCTTCGACCCGATCCGCGATTTGGCGCAGCGTTACAACACCTTTCAGGCTACCATGGCGGCTTCGGAGCGTATCTTCGGCCTGGTCGATACGGCCTCGGATCTGGTAGACAGCTCAGATGCACAGCCGCTGCCGCCGGTCCGCGGCCAGGTCGAGTTCGACGACGTCCGCTTCGAGTACAAGGACGGCGAACCGGTGTTGCGCGGCGTGACGTTGCACGCTGCGCCCGGCCAGCGGATTGCGCTGGTGGGTGAGACGGGCGCGGGCAAGAGCACAATCATTCGCCTGCTGGCGCGTTTCTTCGACGTGACCGGCGGCGCGGTGCGGATCGACGGCTACGACGTGCGCGACGTGACCCAGGCCAGCCTGCACGCCCAGCTCGGCATCGTCCTGCAAGACACCTTCCTCTTCACCGGCACCGTGGCCGACAACATCCGCTACGGACGGCTGGATGCCAGCGACGACGCCGTGATCTCAGCGGCTCGCTCGGTCGGCGCGGATACGTTCATCAGCCGGCTGCCGGAGGGCTACGCGACGCAGGTCGGCGAGAACGGCGTCAATCTGAGCGTCGGGCAGCGGCAACTGGTTTCGTTTCGCGCGTGCCCTGCTGGCCGATCCGCGGATACTGATCCTGGACGAGGCGACCAGCAGCGTGGACACGACGACGGAGAAGTTGATCGAGCAGGGGCTGGACGCGCTGATGCAGGGCCGGTCGAGCTTCGTCATCGCGCACCGGTTGAGCACGGTGATCGACGCCGATCAGATTGTGGTGATTGACGGGGAAGAATCGTGGAGCAGGGCACCCACGGCGAACTGCTGGCCCGCCGCGGCCGCTACTACAAGCTGTACACGATGCAGTGGGCGCAGGCGGAGACGGGGTTCAGTGTGAACTGATCAGAAAGTCCTCAGCGCCGAGGCATTACGTGGTCAGGTGAACACTACTCTTCGCGAGTTCGAGCAGGCCGCGCAGGGCTTGATTGACAGCTTGTGCGTTCGGAAATGCTTCGACAACATCGGGATCGAGCACCACGACGTTTGAGGATTCCTTCATCTGTGTCGCGTATTTGCCGCGCGTCATGGTACCGAAATCCTCACGGCGATATTCAGGACGCAATTCGTCAGATTCCATATCAACCTTCTTCATAGAGCTTCCTTTCAAACCGTGTTGCTAGTCTGGCGCTAATGATCCGGATGCGGCCTTCACTCCCCGTATGAGACACAACAAGCAAACGTCCACTGCTGGAAACACCGAATGTGATGTTACGCTCTTCGTCCAGCGAGTGGTCTGGATCGTCACCGCTGAGAGATAGGTCATCCTGAAACACGGTTGCGGCTTCATCAAACGACACGCCGTGTTTGCGAAGATTGGCGGCCGCTTTCTTGGGATCCCACTCGAATCTCATCTTTGCTCCGATGTCATGCCCAGGATGGCAAGCATTCCGATCTGATTTGGTCCAACAGGATCCCTATACCGCAGCAACTCGATCTCGTGTTACACTTTGTCGGTCCGGGGTGCGAGTCCAGGGTGCTAGCACCCGTCCAGGTAATTGTACATCAACGCAATTCGGTTGCCAAGCCGCCTACGATTTGCCATAGCAAAATGGCCGTGACATTAAGCCACGGCCATTGAGTTCTTCAATCGGGGATATCTGCGTTACTTGCGCTTGAGCAGGATGTAGGCGCCCGCTCCGATCAGCGCCAGCGGCCAGGCGTAGCCGAGGGCCGTCAGCACTCCCAGGCCGGCCGCGCCGGTCATCAGCACCGCGCCGATGGCTGCCATGATGCCGCCGGGGATCAGCGGCCACCAGGCGAAGCTGTCGCTGGTGAAGAGCGAAAGCAGGCTGATCAGTGCCCAGCCGGCCGCGAAGCCGATCAGGAACACGCCGCCGTTGACCAATTCGCCGCCGCTTGCCGGCAAGCTGGTGAGGAAGATGCCAAGGCCGATGCCGCCCAGCACGCCGCCGGGGATGATCAAGCCAAACGTGCGGGTGAACAGTCCCCAGACCACGAAGATCAGGGCCAGCGCTCCGAAGAAGGCCCAGCCTTCCATGTTGACATCGATGACCTGGGCGATGGTGATCAGCAGGCCGATCGCGATCAGGGCGACGCCAGCGGCGATGCGTTGGCGGCGGGACAAGTTGCTGTCGGTAGTTTCAGTGGATTGAATTGGCAGTTGGGCGGACATGGGTGGGTCTCCTTGAGTTGTTATCTTGCGGCGCACTGGCCGGAATTGATCGTTACAACCAGATGATACACCCCGGCAGGTCACAGCCAACAGTGCCACAAGTCACAACGGGAGTCACATGCTTGTCTCGTACTCCTACTCTTCCTCGTACTCGTTCGGGGATTTCGAGGAGGAATACGAGGAAGAGTAAGAGTAGGAGTACGAGTATGGCGTCGCTACTCGTAACGAAACCGCCAGACACCCAACACGAAGAAAAGCGCCGCGAAACCCAGCAGCACCGCGATGTTCGGCATCACATCCAGCAGGTTGGCGCCGCGCATGGAGATGTCGGTCAGCGCCTCCATGGCCCAGGTGGTGGGAAAGATGTGCACGATCCTTTGCACCGCCGGTGGGAAAAACTCGATGGGCCACATGCAGCCGCCCAGCAGGCCCAGCGTCATGCCCAGCATGATGCTGACGCCGTTGGCCTGGCTGGAGGTGCGCACCAGCGTCCCCAGCATGACGCCCATGGCGACCGCTGACAGGCCGAATGCGACCAACACTGCGATCAGCGCCGGCGGGTGCTCGCCCCAGTCCACTTTGAGCACCAGCGCGCTGAAGCCGATCAGGATGGCCATCTGCACCAATCCCATGCTAAGCTGCCCGGTGACCACGCCTGACAGATAGGTGGGCTTGCGGGTCGCGGTGGTCAGCATCCGCTGCAGGGTACCGGTCTCGCGCTCGAAGGCGAACAGCGCGGCCGTGCCCAGCAGTGGGATCAGCACCCAGATGATCAACTGGCCGGACGACGCAAAGGCGTAACCGTTGAACTCAAAGTCGTCGGTCGCGACGGCTGAGGTGGTTTCGATGCGCAGTGGCGCGCTGACGGTCAGGTCACGCGCGGCCAGGAGGCTGGCGTCGAAGTAGGCGATTCGTTCGGCGTCGTCCGTGAAGGGGCGTACCTGCCCGGCCTGGTCAACGCTCAGCAGCGCCGCCGCCAGCGGGCGTCCGACGGTGCTCGCCGCCGTCCGTATCCCCTGTTCCGCCACCAGTGAGTTCAGGTTCGTAGCGTCGGTCTGCAAGGCCAGCTCGGCCGGCTGGCCGTTGCGCAGCGCTGCCTCGAAACCGGCAGGAATGGTCACGAAGGCGGGCGCGTCGCGGTCGTCGAAACGGCGGGCAGCCTCGCTGGCGTCCAGCACCTCGGCGCGGATCGCCGTCGATGCGTTGATGGCGTCGATCAACTGGCTGGCCAGCGCGCTGCCATCTTCGTTGGCCACCAGCACTACGACCCGCCGGTCGGCGTCGCTCTGCCCGCTGCTGAACTGGCCGATCAGCACCGTGAACAGGATCGGCAGCAGCACGAAGAAGAGCAATTCGGAACGGCTGGCGAAGCGCAGTTGCGTATCTTTCCAGGCAATGCTCAATACTTTAGACATCATTCACCTCTGTAGCATCCCTTTGCGGTTGAAGATCGCGACGGCGACGCCAACCAGCACAAAACACATGATCCACAGCGCTGCGATCACGGGTAGCAGATCGACCAGCGAATCGCCGCGTGCCAGCATGGCGAAGCCGTCCTGACCCCAGGAATTGGGCGTGATTTTGCTCAATGTGCCCAGTGGTCCGGTGATCGTTCCACCGAAGAAGCTGCCGCCGATCAGTCCGAACAACAGCGCCATGGCCATCCCGACGCTGCTGACCTGACTGGGCGTCCTGGCGATGGCCGCCAGCAGCAGGCCCCAACCAGCCGCGCCAGCCACAATCGACAGGACCAGCGCCAGCACAGCCAGCGGCGCGCCCCAGTCGAGCCGGAAGAGCAGCGAACTGGCGACGACCAGGATCATCATCTGCGCGACGCCGACGAAGTAGATGCCGAAGGTCTTGCCGGTCAGCACCTGGCCGCCGCGGGTCGGCGTGCTCAACATGCGCGCCAGCGTGCCCTCGCGCCGCTCGTCCAGAATGCTGCGTCCGCCCAGGCTGACGGTATACATCAGAAACAGCATCGCCATGCCGGGCGCCAGGAACGCCATCGGGTCGATCTCGTTCAGGCCGGTTGCATCGCTGGCCGTGTTGCGTACCCGGATGATGTCCCGATCGGCCTGGCCAGCCGGCCCCTGGCTCATCGCCTGGACAACCTGCGGAATATCGGCTGGCGAGATGACGCCGCCGGCCAGCAACTGTTCGACCGCGATCTGCCCGCCGATGCGGCTGGTTTCGACCTGGCTGATGAACAACTCCACCACGGCCTGCGCCACGCCGCTGCTGACCGGCCGGCCGGGATCGCGGTACACCTCGACACGCACCAGGTCGCCAGACTGGCCGGTCTGGCTATCGGGGATGATGCTATCGGTGAACCCGGCCGGGATGATCACCGCGGCTGCGGAAGCGCCGCTTTCGACCAGACTGCGCGCGGCGGCCGTATCTGGCTGTGAGGTCGCGTCGAAGAGTTCGTCCAACTCCGCCGAGGCGAACAAGTCCGCCAGCGATTGCCCCAGCGCGCCGCCGTCGTTGTTGACTACGACCACCGGTACGTGGCTGACGGCACCGCTGGACTGGCTGAAGCCGCCGGTCACCAGACCGAGACCCAGTGTCAGCACGAAGGGCGCTGCCAGCATCAGGATCAACGCGGCCCGATCTCGGAAGATGACCCGCAGATCCTTGAAGCCAATAATGAACAGTTTTGACATGTCGGCCTCCTAATCGCGCAGCGCGCGCCCGGTCAAGTGCAGGAAGACGGCTTCAAGGTTCGGCTCCTCGATGTCCACCGAGCGTATCTTGTAGCCAAGCTCGACTGCCCGGCCCAGAGCCGGCGGCAGCGCCTCCTGCGCATCGGGGACGATCAGCGCGACCTGATGATCCAGCGCGGTGGCCTGTAGCACTTCGGGCAGCTCGCGCAGTCCGTCGGCCAACGGCGCGACATCGTCGCTTTCGCCCAGGTGCAGGCGCAGGGTGTCCCACTGGCCGACTGTCTTGGTCAGTTCGCGTTGCGTGCCCAGCGCGATCAGCTTGCCGTGGTCGATGATGCCGACGCGCGTGGAAAGCTCCTCGGCCTCCTCCATGTAGTGCGTCGTGTAGAGCACGGTCATCCCCTGGCGGTTGAGTTCCTTGACCGAGTCAAGGATGTTGCGGCGGCTCTGGGGATCGATACCGACCGTCGGCTCGTCCATGAACAGCAGCCGCGGCCGGTGCAGCAGGCCGACGCCGATGTTGATACGCCGCTTCATGCCGCCGGAGTAGGTTTTGACGCGTTCCTTGGCCCGGTCGGCCAGCCCGACCTGCTCCAGCACCTCAGCGACCCGCTGCTTCAGCGCCGCGCCGCCCATTCCGTACATGCGCCCCCAGAACATCAGGTTCTCCAACGCCGTCAGATCGTCGTACAGCGCGATCTCCTGCGGCACGACGCCGATGACGTTCTTGACCTGCAGCGGCTGGCTGGTCACCGAGTAGCCGCCGACGGTCGCGTCGCCGGCGGTCGGCTCCAGCAGGCAGGAAAGCATCGAGATGGTGGTGGTCTTGCCGGCGCCGTTGGGACCCAGCAGGCTGAACACCTCCCCTTCCTCGATGGTGAAGCTAATGTCGGCGACCGCGGTGTTGTCGCCGAATTTCCTTACCAGATTGTTGACTTCGACCAATGATGCCATCAAATACCTCGTTTCTTCCTCGCAATATTTCATTTGGACATGTTCAAAATGGGCTGATCGCTGGCGCTGGGCGGGGCGACCCCGCCCCTACAAGCCAACTCGTTTTGAATACACCTGGTTCGTTTTGCTGGCTCAGTCTCTCACGTCGCCGTTATCTGTGCGTTACATCAGGGCTATCAAAACGATCAACAGCGTTACAACCATGGGAATCGGTTGAGCAAGTGATCCAGACTGCCACATCATAACCGCCGACAGGTCATGTGCCCAAGTGCCATAGGTCATGGCGAGGTCACCAGGCAGTCGTGATTGGCCCTTGCTGCGCTGCCAAGGTATAATTCTGCCAGACAGCGTGACCTGGTAGATTCTGTATTCCCAAAGGCTTGGAGACCATGGCAAAGATCTCGGAAGATGAGTTCAGAGAAACCGTACAGCATTTTCGCGACCTCGGCGAAACCCCCGCGTTTAAGAGGATGGACTTGTCGAACCTTGGATTATACGAGGCTGATCTGGACGGGATCGATTGCAGCGCATCGGATCTCGAGCGCGGCCAACCTTGGCAAATCCAGCCTGCGCGGGGCGATCCTGGCAGGCACGGACCTGAGCGGCGCGGACCTGGCGCTCACCGACCTGTCGGGGGCAGACCTGTCACGCGCCGATCTATTGAACACGAATCTGCGTGGTTCGAACCTTACCGGCGCTATCCTGCGCGGCGCTACTCTGACCGGCGCCAACCTGGCAAACGCTATCCTCGACGGATCCGACCTGGCCGGTCTCCAGTTCGACATATACACCCGCTGGCCGATAGGCTTCGATCCGCTGGCAGCAGGCGCTGTGCGCTCGCGCGCTTAGCTTTCACCCCCTCATTCCTCCTACTCCTACTCGTCCTCTTACTCGTACTCTCTCCGGAATTCTGGACGAGTACGAGTAAAAGTACGAGGACGAGAAGTACGAATACGCGTTAGGATCACCCGTCCCCCGCCTCGATCACTGCGACCGTCGCGCGTGTGACATCCTCCAGCGATGCGCCGCGTGCGCTTTCCAGCCGGGTCATCCGTTTCGCGAACTGGCTCAACGCGTAATCGGTGAAGTCGCTCACCTCCAATCCAAACGGCACGGGGTCATAACAGACGAACACGTCGCCGATGATGTCCAGCGCGACGGGCAGCAGTTCGTTCATCTGGTCCTCGGCTACCTGCCACAGACTGTCGTCGGCCGCGATCAGCCGCGAGATCAGATACAGCCCGTAGGCGATATGGCGCGACTCGTCCTGCTTCAGCAGTGTGATCCCCTTGACCTGTCCCGGCATCAGATTGTTGCGTTGCAGCACGGTGAAATAGGCGTGGTAGCCGGTCTCGGCCAGCACGCCCTCGGTCACCATGTTATACGTGATCGCGGCGCGTATCTGCGCCTCGGGCGACGGGTCGTTCCACAGCCGCGCCAGCGCGCCGGGCAGCGCCTCGTAGAAAAGCTGGCGGTAGCTGGCGCTGTGAAAACGGCTCACGTCGCCCGGTGTACCCATCACCTCGCGCAGCGTGCGGTCAAAGAAGTCCACGTGTTTGGCCTCCTCCCACAGGAAGGTGGTCAGGTACATCTCCTCTTCCAGCCGCCCTTCGCGGGCAACGGTCGCGATCAGCGGCAACAGGTCCAGCGTCACCGCCTCCTCGCCGGCCTGAAACAGCGACGTCAGATGCAGCAGGATCTGCTGCTCGTCGCCGGTCAGCGTCTGCCAGTCCGTCGCATCCTGGCGCAGGTCGATCTCGCCTGGGTTCCAGACGCCGAAGCGTTTGGCCTTTTCGAACAGGCGCATGGCCGGTGTGTCGCGTCGCAGGCCGCGGGTCGTAGTCGCGAACGTTTGGTGGGTTGTCATGAAATGCCTCGTGGTATGTGGGTTGTAGGGGCATGAATGGCGGCGGACGTATCGCCTAATGCGTGAACCACTGCGCTGCCATTCATGCCCCTACAGGGACGACAAAACGCGCAACACCTCCGCCACCGTCCACGCCTGGGCGCTGCACGCCGCGCGGCGTATGGGGCGGGTCGCCGTCGAAGACCTCGCTCAGGCTGCCGATGCAGCCGCTGCGCAGGTGTTGCAGCATCGGGGTGAGGAACGAGCGGGCCGCGGCCGGGTCGCCGTGTACCCGCAGATGCGCGCTGACGAAGGGGCCGATCAGCCAGCCCCAGACCGTGCCCTGGTGATAGGCAGCGTCGCGGGTGCGCCGGTCGCCGCCGTAGTGGCCGATGTAGTCGGGATGGTCGGGCGCCAGGCTGCGCAGCCCGTGGGAGGTCAGCAGGCTGCGCGCGCAGGCATCGACCACGGCTGCGGCCTGAGCGCCTGTCAACGACCGGGTGGTGCAGCGACACGGCGAACAACTGGTTGGGGCGCAGGCTGGCATCCGCGCCGTCGGGACCGTCCAGTACGTCGAAGCAGTAGCCGGTCTCTGCGTTCCAGAAGCGGTCGAAGCCGCGGCGCGTCTGCTCTGCCTGCGCGTCGATAGTCGGCGGCGTCGCGCTCGTAGCCCAGCGTGTCGGCAAAGCCGGCCAGGCTGAGGAGCGCGTTGTGCCACAGCGCGTTGATCTCCACCGGCTTGCCGATGCGCGGCGTCACCACCCAGTCGTCCAGCTTGGCGTCCATCCACGTCAGTTGCACGCCAGCCTCGCCGCCGTAGAGCAGTCCGTCGGCCGGGTCGACGCGGATGTTGTAGCGGGTGCCGCGGCGATGCCAGTCGGCGATGTCCACGAGCACGGGGTACAGCGCGCTGCAGCGTTGCGTCGTCGCCGGTGGCGGCGTGGTAGGCGCGGATCGCCTCGACGTACCAAAGGGTGGCGTCGATGGTGTTGTACTCCGGCTCTTCACCGGCGTCGGGGAAGCGGTTGGGTAACATGCCGCGATCCACGAAGCGGGCGAAGGTCAGCAGAATCTGGCGCGCTGCCTCGGGCCGGCCGGTGGCCAGCGTCAGCCCCGGCAGGCTGATCATGGTGTCGCGGCCCCAGTCGCCGAACCAGGGGTAGCCGGCGATGACGGAGGAACCAGGCTGGCCGTCCGGCTGCTGGCGCGCGACGATGAACTGGTCAGCAGCGAGAACCAGGACATTCAGGTCGGAGTTCCACCGCGGCGTCTCCTGGGACCGACCCTCCGACGTCTTTGCAGTCGCGGAAGGCGCGGAATTTTTCGGGGTCACAAGAGCAGCGGCGGCGCGATCCAGGAGGTTCTGTTCGTAGGCGCGCGCGCTGTCAGGGCGTCATCGCCATCCAGGTTAGCTTGCGGTTCGCTGGTGATGACGACCGTCAGTGACTGGCCGGGCGCGAGGGTGCGCCGCAGGCGACCGGTGGCGAAGTAGCACTCCAGATCCTTCTGGCCGCGATAGTGTTCGATGGCGAGATAGAAGCCGCCCCGCCAACCACTTCCGGCTGCCGTTTCTTCGATTGCGAAATCTCCCAACAGGTAAAAGGGCGGCGCGCGGCGCGCAGCGATGCGCATGCCATTCTCCACGGCAGTGGTCTCAACGTCGAACGTCCCGCCGGCCAGCACGTTGCCATGGTGATCGCGGCAGGTGGCCAGCGGCTGCAAGGCCAGCTCGACCGGCCCGGCGGCGCGCAGCAGCGTGTAGCGCACGTAGGTCGTGTTGGCGCCGTGCTGCATCCAGACCCGCTTCTCCAGCAGCGCATCGCTGAAGACGTAACTCCAGACCGGCATGCCGCCCTCGAGCCGGAAGCGCTCCAGTGAGCGGTAACCGGGCGGCGTGATCCACGATTCGCCCGGCCGCGCCCCGGCCAGATCGGCGCGGCGGTTGCTGTGCAGGCTCCACGGCGCGCCGCGGTAGATAACTTCCTCGTCCAGCTTGGCCAACAGCAGGGTGCGCGCTGCCGGCGGGTTGCCCGGCGACTCAGGCGGCGACATGGCAGCCACCAGCAGACCGTGGTAGCTGCGCGCCAGCGTACCGGCCACCGTCCCCATCGCGTAGCCGCCCAACCCGTTGGTCACCAGCCATTCGCGGGCTTCGGCCTGGGCGAGGTCGTTGCATGTTTCGCGTCCAAAATCGAGCATGTTCAACTCTTTGATCGACAAATCCCTTGCTCCTACTCGTACTCTTCCTCGTACTCCTACTCGAGTCAGGAAAGAGTACGAGTACGAGGAAGAGTACGAGTAGGAGTAGGAGCCGGAAGCGCCTGCCCTTGACGCACGGTGACATCCGAGCCGTCGGCCAGGAACGCCGAACTTGGTTTGGCAGCCAGGCTTTCGGCGAACTGCGGCCCGTACATCGCTGCCACGTCGCAGTCGAACCAGGTTTCGCCGGCCTGCCAGACGCGCCAGCGCGGGTGTTCGACCTGATACTCAACCGTCTGCCCGCCGCGCCGGTTGGAATAGCCCCAGTAGTGCTCGGTGATGAACTCCTCCTGCGAGTCGCTGGCGATGGGTTCGGCCGCGCCGACCGGTTTCACTCCCAGCCGCTGCCAGCTTCCTTTGTGCCGCCAGCCGTATTCCACCGCCAGCGGCGACCCGCTGTCAGGCGAGACGATCTGATGACGCATCGGCCGCGCGACGTATTGTTCGCCGTACAGCAGGCGCGCCGTCCAGGCAATGGCCGGCTTGGGCACGATCTCTTTGACGAACACCACGCCGCGCCGCCAGCCGTCCACGGAGTCGCGGCGGCGGACATAGAAACGCAGGTTGACCTCCTCGAAGTCGCGGTGGAAGGGGATCGGCAGGCCCAGCACCCGCGTGTCGAGGAAAAGAAAACCGACCATGCTGGCAAAGGTGCGGCCGCGCCAACTGTCCAGTTCCGTGCCCGGCGGCACCAGCGGCGCCAACACCGCCGGATCGATCTCGTAGTTCAGCATCACCAGATAACGCCAGAAGGCGCTGAGGAAGACAGCCGGTTGGCCGAATGCGGTCATGACAGCAGATCCTCTCGTTGCACACCCTCGAATTCGGTGATGAAGTCGGGGCCGAACATGCCGCGACGGGGTTTGAAACCCCGGTTCCACGCAGCCAGCCAGGACGTTGACGGCGCTGGCCAGGGCGGTTTCGGCGGTCAATCGATACGGCTCCGGTGTGCGCAGCCGGCTGACCCGCCGGCCACCCGCGTCGTCCATCACTTCGCCGTAGAGCAGCACAAACCCTGCCTCCTGCTGGCTCACGCTGGGACCGGCGGGCTGCATGGCGACCAGCCGCTTGAGCGCGCCGCGGGCCGCATCCGTTGCCAACAGCGGCCCCAGGAACTGCGTAGCTCGCATTCCCCAGCGCATCGCCGGCGGCCAGCCGAAGTAGACCTCGATGTTGGGAATGCCGGTGCTGTACCACGCCGTTGCCACGTCGCCCCAGGGAACGGCCACCGCAGGCCGCGGCCCGCGGCCAAAGTCGATCTGGCGGGTCAGCGTGCCCATCGGCACGTTGACCAGTTCGCCATCACGCCGCACCATGCCGCCCAGCGGCAGCGACTCGATGGCGCTGTTCAAGGTGCCGTGGGAAGCGCCCCCGCCGGCCTGCTTGATGCCCAGGATCAGGTGAGTGGCCGAAGGTAACCGCCGCTTGAGGTGCGCGGCCAGGCAGTCGGACGGGACGACGTCAAAGCCGACGCCGGGCAGCAACATCACGCCGGCCGCGCGCGCTTCGGCATCGCGCGCGGCCAGCGCTTCGAAGACTGCGATCTCGCCGGTGATGTCGAGATAGTGAACGCCGGCGAGCAGGCAGGCATCGGCCATCGGTCGTGAGGTGTGGACGAAGGGTCCGGCGCAATGCAGCACGACGGCCGCGTTTTGCAGCGCCCGCTCGGTAGCGGCGCGGTCGTCCAGTGAGAAGGCGACGTGTTCCAGGCCAAGCTCGACTGCCTGCCTGGCCAGCCGTTCCGGGTCGCGCCCTGCCAGAATGGGACGCAGGCCGCGCTCAACCGCCAGCCGGGCAATCAGGTCGCCGGTAAAACCGTAGGAGCCATAGATCAGTAGTTTGTTGGTCATGTCAATACTTTCATTGGTTGTCATTTCCGCTTGCGCGGGAATCCAGAGTCTGTGGATGTGCGGCCGCCCGA
This sequence comes from uncultured Chloroflexia bacterium, assembly GCA_963707275.1. GTDB lineage: Bacteria > Chloroflexota > Anaerolineae > JAAEKA01 > JAAEKA01 > JACKBK01. The sequence goes on along the minus strand of CAVPPH010000003.1, from coordinate 633,208 downwards.
CCGCAAACGGATCGGGCTACGACGTGTAAGACCCTTCGGGCCTCCAGAGTGCGGAGCCCTGGCGGGGCTTGCATTTCGTAGCCAGATGGCTTCTAGCGCGGCCGCCCGGCTGTAAACGGATCGGACTAGGACATGTAACGTCCTTCGGGCCTCCGGACTCCGTAGCCCCAGCGGGGCTTGCATTTCGTAGCCGGATGGCTTCTAGCCTCCGGCGGGCCGTGTCATTGGGCGCCACCTGCCTGCCCGCCAAGCTGTTGCACCAGCGCGGCGACGCGGCTGACGCAGGCCGCCACGCTTTCGTCGATTTCACGCGCGCTGAGCTGCACGACCTGCCAGCCGCCGGCCACCAGCTCGTAATCGGCCGGTCGCCGTTCGCGCAGATCGGGGTCAGGGGCATCCGCCGTCTCGCAGAGCACAGCGATGCGCCCGTCGCGGCAGAAGAGGGCGAAGTCGATCAGCGTTTCGTTGGGCGGCTCGCCAAGCTGGTAGCGATACTCGGCCAGCAAGCCGGCCTCGCGCAGCGCCGCCCACAGCCGCTCTTGCACATCGTCGCGCTGCCACAAGTCGTTGACCTCCCTGGCCACCAGCAGCCGGCCCAGCGTCGTCGGGATGAAGGTCACCCGCCGCAGCCGCGGGCTGGTGACGGGCATCGGCAGCGCGTTGCAGCGGGCCGATTTCGATGCGGTAATACAGGTCCGCGGCGCGCGGATGGTCGGGCTGATCGGGCAGCAGCTCGCGGCGGCTGAGCACCTGGAAACGGCGCACCGGCGCGAAGTAGTTGACAGCGCAGCCCTCGTCGCCGAACGCGCCGGTCTGGTAGAAGGCCAGATACTCGGCGGCGATGCGGCGCGGCGCGCGCTTGAGCGGGATGCGATACCAGCCCTCGTCACGCGCGCGCTCGAAGTCGGGCCGGTTGTTCATCACCGCCACCAGCACGGGCGCGTGCTCGGGCGTGTAGACGGCTTCGGCGGTTTCGCTCATGTCACACGGTCTCGCAGGTCGGGCGCGTAGCGGGCCAGATCATCGCGCAGACGCAGCAGCGCCAGGTCCTTGGCCTTGCATTCCAGCATCACGTCGAAGGGGCGCAGACCGTCGGCGGCGCGCAGGAAGTCGATGAACTCGAAGGGGTGGATGAAGTCGGAGTGGCGCGTCCAGACCGGCTGTTGCAGTTCCTCGACCCGTTTGCCGGTCGCCTTGTCCTGCCGTTCGATGACCCGCATCTCGGTGCGCGGCGAGCTGAAGTGGATCTTGGGGCGGACATCAGCCGGCCAGGTGGCCAGGCAGAGCGCCAATGCGTCGCGCAGCGGCATCCGGTCAGGGTTGTGGTTGTGGTGGTGCAGGTTGTCGAACACCAGGCGGACGCCGGTCCGCGCGTGGATCCAGGCGATGTCCTGCACGCCGAAGCGGACGTCGTCGTTCTCCAGCACCAGCCGCCGCTGCACCGTCTCCGGCAACTGCTCGAAGCGGCGCACGAAGCGCTCCCGCGCCGGCTCGTGACCCTCGTAGACGCCGCCGACGTGCAGCACGACCACGGCCTCCGGTCCGAGTCCCATGCGCTCCAGCAGCTCGGCCTGGATGCGCAGATCCCAGACGCTCCTGCGCGGTCAGCGCCTCGTCGGCCGAGTTGAGGATGACGTATTGCGACGGGTGGAAGGAAAGCCGCAAGCCGATCTCGCGCGCCAGGTCGCCCATCAGTGCCAGCTCGGCCGCGCAGTCGTCGAGCTGGTTGTGGAACTGCGGCATGTCGGGATGCGATGCGTAGGGCGCCAGGTCAGAGGAAATGCGGTACATCGTGATCTGCTGGCTGCGCAGGTACTCGAAGATGTCGCGCAGATAGGCCAGACTGACGCTGAGGTGCGGGTTGTTCTGCCAGCGGCGCGAGTCGTGCTCCTTCAGCCCGGCGCGCGCCAGCACCTTGACAACAAATCCCAGGCGGATCGGTGGGTTCATGGGTGGCATCGTTCCAATCAGGTGACAGGCACTTTCCGAAAGTGCCTGTCACCTTGCTCTGCGGTCGATTCTACCAGAGACAACGCCGAAAGGCAATCGCCGGGCCTGGCGCGCCCGGAGCGGCCCGGTGGTTTTGACAGGGCTGCGGCTGGCGGGCTATAATTCCAGACGACAGGAAGTTCAACTTCTTCGAAGAAGTTGAACTTCTGATACTCTCGGAGGCAAGATGGCAGTCAGAAAGATCACGCTGATCGGCGAAGATGTGTTGCGGCGGGAAGCGCGCAAGGTGAAGAAGTTCGATAAGGAGTTGCATCGGTTGATCGACGACATGGTGGAGACCATGCGCGATGCGCCGGGCATCGGCCTGGCCGCGCCGCAGGTCGGCGTTTCCCAGCGCGTGCTGGTGGTGGAACTGGACGAGGACGAGGAAGATCCGCAGAGCGGCACGCTGTGGGAGTTCGTCAACCCGGAGATCGTCTACTTCAGCGACGAAGAACTCGAGGGCGAGGAAGGCTGCCTGTCGATCCCCAACATCGTCGGTGACGTGTGGCGCTCACAAAAAGTCGTCATCAAGGGACAGAACCGCCACGGCAAGCCGCAGAAGGTCGAGGCGACCGACTGGCTGGCACGTGTCTTCCAGCACGAGGTCGATCACCTCAACGGCGTGCTGTTCCTGGACCGCGTCGAAGGCCCGCAGGACCTGCGTCGCCTGGTGAAAGTCGTGGACGAAGACGGCGAGGAGCACTGGAAGGCGATCCCGATGGTAAGGATGGCGGAAGCGGTCGTCGGCGAATAGCGTCAGACCGGCCACGGATGGATTTTGACGCGTAGAGCGGGCAGTCTCAGGGGACTGCCCGCTCTACGCGTGTTGCACTGTGAATGAAGCGTCCTAACTCGCGTCCGTGTCTCGGATTCTGATTCTCACTGGTTCAACAACCCACAAGCTTCCCGCAATGCTGAGTTGATCCAGGGCGTCCAGAAAGCTCTGGACGAGGTTCGTCAGCAAGGCGAGACTGGGATTGCGAGGCGTTCTGATGACGGCAATGCCTGCTGTGTGCGGGAGGAAATCGAACGACATCGGTGAAATCCAGATCGAGAGTTACAAGACATCGCATCTCTTGGACACAGACCTCGTACAGGTGCTGGTAGGACGCGCCGCTGAGCGATTCCTGAAACACGGTTTCGACATCGTGTCCGGCGGCGCGAAACGATGACACCGTACGTGTTCCGAAGTTCTCGTCCAGCTTGAACTTCATGCCGCCACCGGCAGGGGAAGGTCCACAAAACGCTCCCGCGACATCTCAGCTCCGTAGGCAATAGCGGCACGGACATCTTCGGCGGTGAGATGAGGATACTCGACCAGGATTTCATCGATGGTCATGCCCTCCGCCAGAAAATCCAGCAGCAACGAAACCCAGATGCGCGTCCCGCGGATGCATGGCTTCCCAAAACAGACGGCGGGATCTACCGATATTCGCGTCAGCAATGTTCTCATGGCACCATCCTCTTTCGCCGCGCGACGGCCGTGACCAAAGAGCGGAAAGGACGCGACATTCTCCTGTTCGCTGTTTGCCGGTTACGCCGGTTGCAGCATCCGCACCGCCGGCATTTGATCAGCGCGCAGCGGTGCGATGGCCGATGCAGGCACAGTGACCACGCCGATGGAGTCGCCTACAGCGTTGAACACCTCAAGGATGGCGCCTTCTTCGCCGCCGCGGGGATGGGGCAGGTAATCAACCAGCATCGCCACATCGCCCGATTTCAGGTTCTCTTCAGGCACATCATGCACCAATACCACTTCTTGATAGACCTTCAATCTCATCATGTCACCTCACTGGTTTGAGCGTCACAAACCAATACGCACTATCGATCTCCCGTTGTATCCAGATCGTGATCACTTCTAAACTGCCATCGGGGCCGTCTAGGTCGCCTTGCACGCGGTAGAAGGTACCGTACTCATCTTGCCGGTCGATAACCGCGTCATGCCGAGCTATCAGACTACGAATCGCTTCGGCTAGCGCGTCAGGATTGTCTTGTGTGAAGCCGGCTTGAGCGAGAAAGCGTGATTTGTCGCTCTTGCGCCGAAAGACCAACAGATATTCGGATAGTTTGGCCGGCGGAATGGCGGCATCCTGCGGAATTTGCATTGTCAGAGTTTTGAATGGGCGGTCAACTTTGGTTTCGCTGCGCCCCGGTTGCTGCATTCTATGCCGTGCAAAGTCCGTTGTCAAACGCCTCGGAACGGTCAAGGTCGCTCGGCTCGTTCTCGTGAGGCTGCCTACACGCTTTTCTTCAAGCAGGTCGAATTGCAGCACGGCCTGCCGTTCGAGGTCAGGCGTCCGCATTCGCCGTAGGTTCGTGGCCCTATTCGCGGATGGCCGACTTCTCCAGATACCTCAACAACCCATCCACACACATATCCGACGGCACAATGAGCTCGAAACGGTCCGCGTCGGCGGGGGTGAGGCCGGCGGTGATGGCTTGCTGGCCGATCCAGGCGCGGTAGGCAGCCAGGATGTCGTCGCGCGTCTCCCCGGCCTGCCACTCGGCGCGCACGAAGGCGGCCTGTGCGTCGATCTGTTCCTCAGCGGCTTGCAGGTGCGTCAGCGTGTCGAGATCGCTGGCGCCGAAGTGCGTTGGCAGCAGGCGGTCGGGACGAATCTCGCGCAGCCGCGCCAGGCTGGCTCGCCAGGCGGGCAGGTCGATCTCCGGCGGCGGGGTCGGTGCGCGCACGACATCGAGTCGCGGCAGGCGCACTGCGGTCACGTCGCCGCTGAAACAGAGGCCGTCCAGCAGCCAGGCGATGTGATGCCAGGCGTGGCCGGGGGTGTCGATAGCCTGGATGCGCAGCCCGGCCGCGTCGACGATGTCGCCGTCGCTGACCGCGCGCACCTGCGCAGCCGGCACGGGGATTGTCTCGCCCCACAGGCTGTCCATCGCGTCGCCGTAGATGCGGCCGGCGGAGCGCAACAGCTTGGTCGGGTCGGCCAGATGGGGCGCGCCGACGTGGTGGACGTGGACGGTCGCGCCGGTCTCGCGTGCCAGCCAGCCGGCCGCGCCCGCGTGGTCCAGGTGGATGTGGGTCACCAGGATGTCGCTGATCTCGCGCAGGTCGATGTCCGCCCTTGCCAGGCCAGCTTTCAGGTTGTCGTACGAGGAGGCAGGGCCGGTTTCGATCAGGGCGACGCCGCGCGGTCCGCGCAGGGCATAGCTGGCGATCACCTCGGGAGCGCCTTGCCAGTGCAGGTCGATGGGTGTGTAGGTCATGGGTACTCTCGCAGGGTGTGGGTTGTTTCTGCTTCTGGCGGGATTATGCCATAATCGGAGGCGATTGGAGTAGCAGCCCAACGCCCGTTGCTCAGGAAGTCGCTTGAATAGACTTCGGACGTCGCCGGCTTGTTGTCGCAACCAGTCTGTGACGATCACGAATGGCCGTTCTGTTGTCCGGGCGACTTTCGAAGTCTGAGGGCAGCACCGGCTCATCGCCTGGAAAGTAGCATGACAACTTCACCTTATCTCTCCCCCGGCAAGCTGCCCCACGGCTTGCTGGACCAGCTTCTGCGACGCTTCTCGCCCAGCGACCCGCGGCTGATCGTCGGCCCGCAGATGGGCGAGGACGCCGCGGTCATCGACTTCGGCAGCACCTATCTGGTCGCCAAGACCGACCCCATCACCTTCGCCGCGGACGAGATCGGCTGGTACGCGGTCAACGTCAACGCCAACGACATCGCTGTGATGGGCGCGACGCCGCGCTGGTTCCTGGCGACGATCCTGCTGCCAGGGAAGACCGCCACGGCCGCGCTGGCCGAGGCGATCTACAGCCAGATCGCGGACGCCTGCGCCAGGTCTGGGCGTCGCGCTGGCCGGCGGGCACACCGAGATCACCGTCGGGCTGGAGCGTCCTATCGTGGCCGGATTCATGCTGGGCGAGGTCGATCCCGAGCGGCTGGTGCGTTCGTCAGGCGTGGTGCCGGGCGATGTGCTGATCCTGGCCGGAAGCGTGCCGATCGAGGGGACGGCGCTCATCGCACGTGAGAAGGAACGGGCGTTGCTGGCCCGAGGGGTCGATCCGGCGCTGGTGCAGCGGGCGCAGGGTTTTCTGCACGACCCGGGCATCAGCGTCGTGCGCGCCGCCCATCTGGCTGTGGAGACCGTGTCTGTCCATGCGATGCACGATCCCACCGAAGGCGGGCTTGCGACGGGGATCTGGGAGGTGGCGCAGGCGTCGGGCGTCGGCATGGCGATCGACCTGGACGCGGTACCGGTGCGCGCCGAGAGCAAGGTTGTGTGCGACGCGTTCGGGCTGGATCCGCTGGGGACGATTGCGTCTGGCGCGCTGCTGCTGGCGGTCGCGCCTGAAGATGCGGCGCGCTTGCTGGCAGCGTTTCACGAAGTGGGACTGGCCGCGGCTGTGATCGGCCGGGCGACGGCGCGCGGCGCGGCCCTCCAGGCAACGCGGGGCGGCCAGGAGGTGGCCTTTCCACGCTTCGCGGTGGATGAAATCGCCAGGCTGTTCGGCTGATCGCATTTCAAAGGACGTGCTTACCCCCGCGGCGCGCGTCCTTTATGGAGCGCGCATCTTGCTTTGAAAATAGCGCCTCACTGTCACACCTGCCCTGGTGGGCGGCGCCAGGGTTGCGAGCCGTCTGCGGCGAAGCAATCTCTCGGCTCTACCGGAGAGACTGCTCACCTGCACCTCGCCTGCGGCTCGGCGCAGGCGCAGGTGTCGGCGGCCGCCGCCTCGCAGTGACATTTTCCATGGTTGTGCGTAACGCGCATGGTCGTCTCAGATGCGCCGCTGTGGGACGCGGTTCGCATTTGAGAATGCGCACTCCGCGGAGCAAGATCAACGGCGCGTTGCGTTGGCTAGCCCGGGCAGCAGGTAGTCGCTGACCACCACTTCCCAGCTCATGCGCTTGCCGACCTCCTGGCCGGCTGTCAGTAACGCCTGCATTTCCGCAGCATTTTTGGGGAGACGTTCCATGATCTGGCGAGCGACGTAGGCGCTGTTATAGCTTTCGATCTGGCTGCGCTGCGCTGTGCCGATGTTCAACGCGTCCCACGGGCTGAAGACCTGCCAACCCGGCGGCAAGCTGGTGTAATTGGCGACGACGATGTTGTCGAAGTCGGGCAACTCAGTTTCCTGGCGCGTCTTTTCCAGCGCTCGTTGCGCAAAGCCGATGCAACCGCAGACGTTGCTGACCACGCACAGCGCGCCGAAGCTCAGCGGCTCGACCTGCGCGATGCCGAACGGCTCGTAGATGCTCTGGCCGAACTCCAGATCGGAGCCGCGGCGGATGTCCATGAACTCCATATCGGCCGGCATGCGGCTGCCGCAGCGGTCCTGGCTCCAGCCAAACTGGTTGACCAGCACGATTTTCAGCGCGCGTGATTCCCAGTTGAATGCCGCGATACTGTTGTAGAGCGACACTTCCAGATCCACCAGGTCGCCGTTGTCCGTGCGGTGATGCACCGGCCAGCCATATTCCGCTTCCCAGCGCATCACGTCCTCGGAACGCCGGCCGGCCGGCAGCGTGGTGGTGAGCATGTAGAGCACGGCCGTCTTGCCTTGCTCGGCCAGCAGCCAGTCCAGATGTTCGGCGACGCGGATGTCGCGCCACATGGCCTTGCTCAACACCAGGCGGGTGACGTGGGTGAAGACGTAGTCGGGCCGGTAGCCCAGCAGGTTCTCGGTGTAGCTTTGCAGGCGCGCCTTGCTGACCAGCTTCTCATCCAGCGAAAGCGGGAAAGACGGCACGCCGTTGTAGACCAGGTCGATGTTGGCGCCGCGGAACATGCCGCCCAGGAAGCGCAGCTCCTCTACCACCAGATCGCCGACCGCGAAGATGTTGTCGCAGCGCAGCGTCTGCTTCAGCAGCGCGTGCTTGTAGAAGTCGTCGCGGCTGCCGAAGACGCTGTCCATGGTGGCGTTGTAGTACGGCGCCGTCCACATCGCGTTGTAGAAGCGGGTGTCATGGCCGCCGTCGAATTCGACCACGTTGCGGGCCGTCGCCGTCTCGTGGGCGTAGAAGATCGTGCGCCAGTCCCACGGATCGGCAAGCTGGGCAGCAAAAGCCAGCGGCAGGCCCATCCACTCGTGCGCCAGGATGAAGCGGCCGTTGTCCTGCTTGCCCGGCGCGCCGTCGCCCGGCCCGACCAGGCTGCGCAGCGCGGCATAGCTGGCCGGGGCGGAGCGGACGAAGTCCTTGAACTCCGGGTCGTAGTCGAACTTGCCCGAGTCGATGCCGTAATGCTGCCAGAGGAAATACTTGAAATCGTTGACCGGGCCTTCCTTTGCGTGGATCGAGTTCGACCAGGATCACCTCGTGCTCGGCGGGACCGAAGGTGCGTTTGCCGTAGAGCAAGGCGACGCCGTAGTCGCTTTCCACTGCGCTGAGCACGGCGGCCAGCGCCGGCTCGGCCTGGCTGACGCCGAAGACCGGCGCGTGGATCACCGTCAGCTTGTTGCGCGGCGACAGCAGGCGTTCGACGGTCATCGAGTCGTAACGATTGAACGTCCCGATCAGAACGGTGCGTTCCACCGACTGGTTATAACTGGCCGAGCCTAGCAGCCCATCGAGGACTGCGCCGATGCCGCCGACCTTCAAGCCGGCTTCGTGGGTTGCGTGAACGACGAGATTTATCATGGCTGATCCTTCTCCAGGCAAAGCAGATGATTGACAAATGGGAACGGGAGAATTGCACACGGCACCAGGAAATTATAGCACAGGTTGCGGCAAATCGGGCACCAGCCACGGACGCGGTACGCCCGCCGCTGCTACGACGACGGGCGTACCTGAGACGAGGGTAGGAGGAGCGATGCGGTCTCGCGCAGATGTTGTCTATTCCGGGCGCACGGTGATCGAGGTGCCGTTGCTGTCGCCGTCCGGGTCGTGGTTTTCTGGCGGGACATACAGCATGCTTTCGGCAGTGACGTTTTGCACCACAAACGTTACCTCGGCTTGCTTGAACCAAAGCAACGAGCTTGTGATCTGGCACCCTCCTGTTTCGTCGGTGATACACGTTCCGATCTCGCCGCCGTTGCTCCAGACGCCGCTCACCTGGGCGAAGGAAATCGGTTCGTGACCCATGTCATGCACCTCGACGTTCACCGTTGCGTTCCAGTGGGCACGGTTCAGCCAAACGCCCGCGCCGTCAAGGTCTGAAATGTGAATAGTGATTCCCAACGGTACCTGGATCACCACACTTGCGACGTTGGATGGATCAGATTGTCCGGCGTGATTAAAAGCGCGCACCTGATATGCGTACTGGCCGGACGGCAGGTTCGCATCGTCGAACCCGGTTGTGTTTGCCGGCACGGCAGCGACCCTCTGCCAGTTGATCTGATCCGTTGATCGGAAGACCTCGAAACCAATCTCGTTGTTGGCGTGGTCAGCCCATGTGAGGCAGACTGTGGTGTAATACTGTACCGGTGCATCGAGATCGGATGGGTTGGCCGGCAGTTGTCCAGACCCTGGCATTTGATCGAAAGCAGCGCCAATATCCAGAACGGCCCCGGTTGCAGAGAGGCCGGCCAGCGCCGCGGCGGGGCGGGCCGACTGCAGCAGGAGGTCGCGGACCTCCTGGTAGGTCAGATCGGGATCGGCGCTCAGCAACAGGGCCGCGGCGCCGGTCACATGCGGCGACGCCATCGACGTGCCACCCATCGTGCCGTAGCCGCCTCCGGCGGTAGTGCTGAGAATCCCGACTCCCGGCGCGTGCAGGTCAACGGTGGTCGCGCCATAGTTCGAACTGCCGGCCGGAGTTTCGTTGGACTGGATCGAGCCGACGGAGATGATGTTGTCCAGGTTGAATGAGGCCGGATAGAGGGGGACGAGGTCCGTGTCGCGCCCGTTGTTGCCGGCGGCCGCTACGTAGAGGTGCTCGATCGCCTGCGCGTTCTGGATCATCGTGTAGAGCGGCGTCGAGAATGAATTCGATCCCCAACTATTGTTGGAGACGCGCACGCCCTTGTCCACAGCGTAGCTCAACGCGTCCATCGCGCCGGACGTGAAGCCGCCGGTCGGACCCATGAATTGCAGCACCATGATTTTGCAGCGCCAGAGCACGCCCACCACGCCGATGCCGTTGTTGCCCTCGGCGCAAATGGTGCCAGCGACGTGAGTGCCGTGGGTTCCTGCGTCCATGGGGTCGTTGTCGTGATAGTAAAAGTCGTAGCCGCGGATGTCGTCCACATAGCCGTTGGTGTCGTCGTCGATGCCGTTTCCCGCGATCTCGTCCGGGTTGATCCAGATGTTGTTGGCGAGGTCCGGGTGGTTGTAGTCCGCGCCCATGTCGATGACTGCGACGACCGTATCGTTCGTCCCGGTGTGATGCTCCCAGGCCGAGGGAGCGTTGGCGTTGGCCAGCCCCCACATCTCGCCCAGCCGCGGATCGCTGGGGATCGCATCCAGCGGCGTGATCCAGTAGTCAGGCTCGGCGTAACTCACCGCGGGATCCTTCTGTAGGATGGCCTGCGCGGCCGGCACGTTGATCCCGGCGTGTTCATCCAACTGTATCAGCGCCACACCTGGCGCCAGCGCGTACTCTTTGATCACGGTTCCTTGGATCGAATCCAGCGCGCGTTGTCGTCCTATGATCGGCGCAGCGACGCGAAAGCTGACGAATAGCCGGTCAGGAGCATAGCCCGCAGAAGCCTCTGATTGAGCCTGCGCCGCGCGGGTCAACGATGGCTGTGCCAGCGTGCTCAAGATCAAGAGACACCAAAAAAGTCGCAATCGCATGCGAGAGTGCATTTCTGTACTCCTCTTTCGTTCTATCGTTTGAAAGCTGGGAACCTGGGCCTGCTTTGTTCGGCGATCCCACAAAGAGTATAGTGCGCGAATGGGTTCACAATCAATAGGAAATTGGTACGGCGCGGCAAACAGCAGGGTGACACGGGAGTTGGACGATGGGGACACTTTGACTACAATACGGCCTGCCAGCCTGATCGCTCCACTGGCCTATGCTCAATACGCCCACTGCCTTGTTCAAAAACTGAAGGTCACGCATGATTACCAAAATCAATCACATAGCGATCGTTGTCAACGATCTGGACGCCGCGCTTGAGGCGTATCACGACACGCTAGGCCTGCCGATCGGCGAACGTAAAGTCATGCCACAGCAGGAGGTGGAGATCGCCTTCCTGCCAACCGGCGACAGCCTGATCGAGCTGATTACGCCAACTACAGCAGACTCCGGCGTCGCCAAATACCTGGCCAAGCGCGGCGAGGGATTGCATCACATCTGTCTGGAGGTGCCTGACATCGAGGCTGCCCTGGCGGAGATGCTGGCGCGTGGCGCGCAGCTGATCAACGACGCGCCGGTCGAAGCTGCCGAAGGCCGCGCCTTTTTCCTGCACCCCAAGGGAACCCACGGCGTGCTCATCGAGTTGCTGGAGCCGTACCCATAGGACGCGAACAAAAATGGTTGAGGTAACTGCATGTTTGGTCTTGTAGACTGGTCGTTTATTGTCACACTGGCTGTCATCCTGGCTGCGACGCTGATTGGCTCGTACCTGCGTTCCTCGCGCCGCGATCAGGTTTTGACGGATTTTGACGGCTTCAACGTGACGGTGGAGAAGAAGAACAACCACATTATGTGGGGCGAGATGCACGCCTATAGCACCGGTTTCGAGTTGATTTATCGTTCCGACGTGCAGGATGATCATCACCTGGAAACCAGCTACATTCTCTACCGCGATGAGTTCCCGGAAATCCAGGCGATCTATCGCTACACCCGCGACCTTAACGACGAACTGCGGCGCAAGCGAGCCAGGGAGATGGAACGAGCTTTTCATCCCGGCATTTTCCGGCGTTTCAGGCGCTCCTTCCAGAACTTCATGAGCACCGCCACCGACTCCATGGGTGAGGTGCTGGGGCTGGTGATTGGGCAGACACGCCGCCCGGCAAAGACGGTCATCACCGAGACCAGCCAGACCTATCTGACCGGCATCGGCAAAGACGTGATCGGCTATGTCGGCAACAATTTCGATCCATTGCTGGAACGCTACGTCGGCATGCGTGTGGTGGCCGAGGTCGTTGAGGACGACACGGTGCATGAGCATGTGGGTGTGCTCAAGGAGTATTCGGCTGACTTTATCGAGTTGCTGGATGTCTATTATCCCTTGCCGCAAAAGGTGGACATCAAGGAAAGCGTCGCGTCGCAACTGATCGATACGATCGAACTGCAAGTCGATGGCCATAGCGTCAAGATATTGAACCACGGCGAGCAGCCCGTGCATGTGGAGCGGGTCGTCGCCGCGGAGGTGGAGAAGGAACTGAACGCAATTCTTGACTGTGGCGAGGAACTGACCCTTTTCATCGAAAGCGGCGAAGAGGGCGCTGAGGTCTACATGCGTGTCGCGACGCGACTGGATCTGATCGTGCCGCGCAGCCATACACTGATTCGCCACCGCGCCGAGCGCTATATGCCTGAGACGATCTTCGACGTGGGTCGGTCGTTGGTGCGGCGCGAGGGCGAAGAGAAGGAGATTGAGCGCTTGCAGCAGGCGCTTCGCTATTCCCCAGACGAAGCGATCTCAGCCGCCAAGCTGGGCGACCTGCTGCTGCGCGAAGGTAGATACGCCGAAGCGCACGCCTGGCTGGTCAAAGCCTTCGACAACAAACAGCGGCTACCTGACGGCGGCACGCGCGTCTCGCAAAACATGCGCCTGGCAGAACGGTTCCTTGAGCAAATCAAGGCGCAGCGGATGCTTGACAGGGAAATGCGGCTGACCACACCACAAAGCGCGTCGCAAAGCGATGTCGATCAGACAGGCTGGGGCATATGACTTCACCAACACTCGTGCTGGCGATCGAGACATCGTGCGACGAAACTGCTGCGGCCGTGGTTGCCGACGGCCGGACGATTTGTTCCAACGTCGTCGCCTCACAGATTGAACTGCATCGCCGTTACGGCGGCGTATTCCCTGAGGTTGCCTCGCGCCAGCATGTGCTCTCTATCGTCCCGGTCATTGAGGACGCGATGCAGCAGGCCGGCGCAAGCTGGGACGACCTGGCCGCGGTGGCTGTGACCGAGGGGCCGGGACTGGCCGGCTCGCTGCTGGTCGGCGTCAACGCCGCCAAGGGGCTGGCGTTCAGCCGCGGCCTGCCGCTCGTCGGGGTCAACCACCTGGAGGGGCATGTTTACTCGAACTGGCTGGCGGCGGAGAGAGGAGGCGAGGGAGAGAGAGGGAGAGAGAGGGAGAGGCCCGATGCGGCGGGGTTTCCTGTGCTGGTGTTGATCGTGTCGGGCGGGCACACGGAGCTGGTGTTGATGGAAGGGCATGGGCAGTATCGCCGGCTGGGCGGCACGCTGGACGACGCGGCCGGCGAGGCGTTCGACAAGGCGGCGCGCCTGCTGGGTCTGCCCTATCCCGGCGGGCCAGTGGTGCAGCGCGCGGCTGAAGGCGGCGATCCGGCGCGCTTCGACCTGCCGCGGGCGGTGATGAACAATCCCGATCACCGCTACAACTTCAGTTTCAGTGGTCTCAAAACGGCCGTGCTGCGGCTGGTGCGCGAGCAGCAGGCGGTGGTGGACGACGACAACTGGCCGGCGGGTTTTGCCGGGAAGGTGTTGCAGCAAAGCGACGAAGCTGCTGGTCAGGCCGATAGCAAAGTGACCCTGATCCGCGACATCGCTGCCAGCTTGCAGGCTGCCGTGGCCGATGCGTTGGTTAGCAAGACCATGCAGGCGGCGGCGGATTTCAACGTGCGTCACGTCTGCGTCTGCGGCGGAGTAGCTGCCAACGGCGAACTGCGACGTCAACTGGCAGCCCGTCTGGACACACCCTACTCCATTCCCCCAATCTGGCTTTGCACCGACAACGCAGCGATGATCGGAGCGGCTGGTTACTACTCGCTGACTGCCGGGCTGCGCAGCGGGTGGAACCTCGACGTGAAGGCTCGCTGGCCGTTGGTTTCCTGGCAAAAGCCCGACCAAGGGCCACTTTTTTCCCAAATCACTTGACAATAGTTGAGCCACACCCTATAATCGCGTTACTCACGGGCTACAATTTATGTTCGTACACCACGCTCCGGATTTGCCCGGGTTCCCTATCGTTGAATGGGCAACATATGTCCGTCATGCGTTTGCCCAACTCACTTTTTTCCCCACAGGAGGAGTTAGTCGATGAAGCAAATCCGTTTGTTTACGTTGGTAGCGATTCTGATCGTCGCTGCCATGGTCCTGACCGCCTGCCCCAGCGGGCAGACCGGCGATCAAGCCCCGGCAGCCACCGAAGCTGTCGCCGAGCCAACTGTCGCGCCCGAGCCCACCGTGGCGCCTGAGCCGACCGTTGCACCCGAGCCCGCGGCTACTGAGCCGCCCGCTACTGAAGCCGAGCCCACCGAGGCTCCGGTGGAGGAAGGAGCGATGTCGTTCGGATTGGAGAGTTGCGACGGGTTCGACGGGATCGTGCAGAAGATGACGGCGCTGGACGACATGACGGTGGAGTTCACGTTGTGCAAGCCCGACCCGGCGTTCCTGTCGAAGGTTGCGTTCAGCTGCGTTTGCGATCCAGCCGAGCGAGTGGATCGAGAGCGACAGGCGGGACAGGCGAGTTGCTGGAGAAGCCGATCGGCACCGGTCCGTACATGCTGGACGCGTGGAACCGCGGCGACAGCATCGTGTTCAAGAAGAATGTCGACTACTGGGGCGAGCCGGCCATGACGGACACACTGGTGTTCCGCTGGCTGTCGGAAGGCGCCGGGCGGTTGCTGGAGCTACAGTCGGGGACCGTGGACGGGATCGACAATCCGAGTCCTGACGACTTTGAGACGATCGCGGCTGACGCCAACCTGCAGTTGCTGGAGCGGCCGGCGCTGAACGTCTTCTACCTGGCGATGACCGACACCTTTGAGCCGTGGGGCGATGTGCAGGTGCGGCAGGCGATTGCGAAGGGGATCGACCGTCAGCGGATCGTCGACACCTTCTATCCGGCGGGATCGGAAGTAGCGTCGCACTTCACACCGTGCTCGATACCGAACGGATGCGTAGGCGACGAGTGGTACGACTTCAACGTCGAAGAGGCCAAGGCGCTGCTGGCGGACGCCGGCTACGCCGACGGGTTTGCGACCAAGATCTTCTATCGGGACGTGGTGCGCGGCTATCTGCCGGAGCCTGGGCTGGTGGCGCAGGACATCCAGGCGCAGTTGAAAGAGAACCTGAACATCGATGCGGCGATCGAAGTGATGGAGTCGGGAGCGTTCCTGGAGGCGTCATCGGCGGGTGATCTGGACGGGCTGTACCTGCTGGGCTGGGGAGCGGACTATCCGCACATCACCAACTTCCTGGACTTCCACTTTGGGCGTGCGAACGTGCAGTTTGGCGACCCGCACCCGGAGATCTATGACTTGCTGGAGAAGGGTGGGCAGATAGCTGATCCGGTGGAAGCTGAGGCGATCTACGTGGACGCGAACAACGCAGTGCGGGAATTGGTGCCGATGGTGCCGATAGCGCACGGTGGATCGGGCGTCGCGTATCTGGCGGACGTGGCCGGAGCGCAGGTCAGCCCGCTGGGCAACGAGAACATGGCGGTGATGCAGCCAGGCGACCGCGACACCTTTGTGTGGATGCAGAACGCCGAGCCGATCAGCCTGTACTGCGGCGACGAGACCGACGGCGAGTCGCTGCGGGCGTGTGAGCAGGTGACGGAGTCGCTGTACGCCTACGAGATCGGCGGGACGGCGGCCGAGCCAGCGCTGGCGACGGCGTGTGAGCCCAACGAAGACCTGACGGTGTGGACATGCACCCTGCGCGAGGGTGTGACGTTCCACGACGGGTCGGCGTTCGACGCAGCCGACGTGCTGGCCTCGTGGCAGGCGGGACTGGATGCCTCCAGCCCGAACCACGTCGGCAACACCGGCGCCTTCGAGTACTTCTCCAACCTGTGGGGACTGATGAACGTCCCGGCGCAGTAGCCCTGACGACAGCTTTCACAGTCTTAACATGAAACAGAGGCACGGCTTGCCGTGCCTCTGTTGATTCACGTGGATTTGAAACAGGTGCATTCAAAGTGGACTGACTGTGTCATAGCGATAAGTCCACAGGTGAGATTGCTTCGCCGGCTGCCTCTTCGCAACGACTCAACCACTCGACCTCGATTCACTTGACAATCACCCCACAGGGCCATATAATTCTGCACACTCGCGAAGGTACCACCGTCGCAAGCCTGCGCCCCACCCTTCAATAGTCGTTGATCGATTGCTGCGGATGTTTGCCAACATCGGGCAACTCCCATCTATCCACATTCTACACCTCAGGAGAAGAGAGCACATGAAGCATTTTCGCTTGTTAACGCTGGTAGCGATTTTGATGATCGCTGCCCTGATTCTGACCGCCTGTCCAAGCAGCCAGACTGGCACAGAGGCGCCGGCAGCGACTGAAGCACCTGCCCAGGCGCCAGCAGCCACCGAACCGGCAGCCGCAGAGCCTACTGCCGAGCCGATGGCCGAGCTTGGCGTCATCAAAGTCGGCACCAACGCCGAGTATCCGCCCTTCGAGTCGGTGGACGAGAACGGCAACGTGATCGGCTTTGACATCGACGTGATGAACGCCATCGCTAAGGCGGCCGGCTTCGAAGTTGAATTCGTCAACACCCGCTGGGACGGCATCTTCGTCGCCCTGTCCAGCGGCGAGTTCGACGCCGTCGCCTCTGCTGCAACCATCACCGACGAGCGCAAGCAGGCGGTTGACTTCAGCGATCCCTACTTCAACGCCGGCCAGGTGCTGGTTGTGAAGAACGGCAGCGACATCGCATCGGTTGACGATCTGGCCGGCAAGAAAGTCGGCGTGCAGCTTGGCACGACGGGCGACATCTGGGCCAGTGAAAACACCGAGGCCGAAATGTACGCTACGACGAGGTCACTCTGGCCTTCCAGGCGCTGGGCAACGGCGACGTGGACGCCATTATCAACGATGCGCCCACATCGGCCGACATCCTCAAGGCCAACCCTGAGATCGGCGGCATGATCATCGGCGAGCCGTTCACCGACGAGTTCTACGGCATTGCCGTCAACAAGGAGCGCCAGGACGTGCTGAAGGCCATCAACGAAGGACTGGCAGCCATCCGCGCCTCTGGCGAGTATGACGAGATCTACGACAAGTGGCTCGGCGTACCTGTCATGGCACAAGGCGATGGCGGTGCAGCGATGGCTGGCGACGATGATGTCGTTCGGATTGGAGAGTTGCGACGGGTTCGAACGGGATCGTGCAGAAGATGACGGCGCTGGACGACATGACGGTGGAGTTCACGTTGTGCAAGCCTGACCCGGCGTTCCTGTCGAAGGTTGCATTCAGCGCCTTTGCGATCCAGCCGAGCGAGTGGATCGAGAGCGACAGGCGGGACAGGCGAGTCTGCTGGAGAAGCCGATCGGCACCGGTCCCTACATGCTGGACAGCTGGAACCGCGGCGACAGCATCGTCTTCAAGAAGATACGACGACTACTGGGGCGAGCCGGCCATGACGGACACCCTGGTCTTCCGCTGGCTGACCGAAGGCGCCGGGCCGGTTGCTGGAGCTGCAGTCGGGGACCGTGGACGGGATCGACAATCCGAGCCCTGACGACTTTGACGACGATCGCAGCGACGCCAACCTGCAGTTGCTGGAGCGGCCGGCGCTGAACGTCTTCTACCTGGCGATGACCGACACCTTTGAGCCGTGGGGCGATGTGCAAGGTGCGCCAGGCGATTGCCAAGGGCATCGACCGCCAGCGGATCGTCGACAACTTCTATCCGGCCGGATCGGAAGTTGCGTCGCACTTCACACCGTGCTCGATCCCGAACGGATGCGTAGGCGACGAGTGGTACGAGTTCAACGTCGAAGAGGCCAAGGCGCTGCTGGCGGAGGCCGGCTACGCCGACGGCTTCGAGACCACGATCTACTACCGCGACGTGTTCCGCGGCTACCTGCCGGAGCCGGGGCTGGTGGCGCAGGACATCCAGGCGCAGTTGAAGGAGAACCTGAACATCGATGCGGCGATCGAGGTGATGGAGTCGGGAGCGTTCATCGAGGCGTCATCGGCGGGCGATCTGGACGGGCTGTACCTGCTGGGCTGGGGAGCGGACTATCCGCACATCACCAACTTCCTGGACTTCCACTTTGGGCGTGCGAACCTGCAGTTTGGCGATCCGCACCCGGAGATCTATGAGTTGCTGGAGAAGGGCGGGCAGATAGCTGATCCGGCCGAAGCCGAGGCGATCTACGTGGACGCCAACAACGCAGTGCGGGAACTGGTGCCGATGGTGCCGATAGCGCACGGTGGATCGGGCGTCGCCTATCTGGCGGACGTGGCAGGTGCGCAGGCCAGCCCGCTGGGCAACGAGTACATGGCGGTGATGGAGCCAGGCGACCGCGACACCTTCGTGTGGATGCAGAACGCCGAGCCGATCAGCCTGTACTGCGGCGACGAGACCGACGGCGAGTCGCTGCGGGCGTGTGAGCAGGTGACCGAGTCGCTGTATGCCTACGAGATCGGCGGGACGGCGGCCGAGCCGGCGCTGGCGACGGCGTGTGAGCCGAACGAAGACCTGACGGTGTGGACGTGCACGCTGCGCGAGGGCGTGACGTTCCACGACGGGTCGACGTTCGACGCCAGCGGACGTGCTGGCCTCGTGGCAGGCGGGGCTGGATGCCTCCAGCCCGACCCACGTCGGCAACACCGGCGCCTTCGAGTACTTCTCCAACCTGTGGGGCACTGATGAACGTCCCGGCGCAGTAGCCCTGACGATCGTCCCCGTTTGTCTGATCAAATACACAGGGGCACGGCCCAAACGACCGTGCCCCTGTGTTCCATCCTCATTCTCATCTTTGACCCATGACAAAATTCCTAACTCGCCGCACGCTGTCCGCAATTCCGGTGCTTTTCGGCATCCTGATCGTGACCTTTGCCTTGGCGCGCATGATCCCGGGTGATCCGTGCAAGGCGATGCTCGGCGAGAAGGCAACTCAGGAAACTTGTGATCGCTTCATGCATGACAAGGGTCTGGATCAGCCAATTCCTGTACAGTTTGGCGTCTACATGAGCGATGTCATCACGGGGGATTTCGGCAACTCGATTCGCTTCAACCGGTCGGTGGGCGAAATCCTGGTGGAACGCCTGCCGGTGACCATGGAACTGGGCGCGATCGCGCTGTTGCTGGCAGTTATTATCGGCGTCCCGGCTGGCATCCTCTCGGCCATGAAGCGCAACTCGGCGATCGATGTCGGCACCATGGTGGGCGCGAACATCGGTGTGTCGATGCCGGTCTTCTGGCTCGGATTGTTGCTGGCCTACGTGTTTGCGCTGCTCCTGAAGGACACCCCCTTCTGGCTGCCGCCCACCGGACGGCTCACGGCCGGGACTGGTGGCAACGCCCTTCTACGAGGTCTACAACCTGGCCTTCACCGACGACACGGCCAAGCATCGCCTGTTTCAGTTCATATCGAACTTCTACATCTTCAACTCGATCATCACGGCCAACGGCGAGGTGCTAAAGGACAGCATTCGGCATCTGATTCTGCCGGCCATGGCACTGGCTACCATTCCGCTGGCCATCATTGCCCGCATGACCCGATCGAGCATGTTGGACACGCTGAATCAGGATTATGTGCGGACAGCCCGTTCCAAAGGGTCTGCGCGAACGATCTGTTATTGGCGGCCACGCTTTTCGCAACAGCATGCTGCCGATTGTTACGATCATTGGCCTGCAATTGGGTGTCATCTTCGGCGGCGCAGTGCTTACCGAAACCATCTTCGGACTGGCCGGCGTTGGGCGCACCCTTTTTGAAGCCATCACCGCGCGCGATTTCCCGATCATCCAGGGATTCACACTGGTGATCGCGCTCGGCTACGTGCTCGCCAACCTCCTGGTCGATCTCTCTTACGGCTTCATCGATCCGCGTATTCGTCTCGACTAACGACCAGCCTGCAACAGTTGCATGACGACATCCAATAACTTCGAACCCTCAGAGATCGATCTGCGACGGCGCAAAGAAACGCCCTGGATTCAAGCCCTGCGTTCCTTTGTCAGGCAGCGTTCGGCGATTCTCGGCATGATCATCATCGGCGGCATCATGCTGGTTGCCATTTTCGCCAATCAGATCGCACCCTATCAGCCGGACCAGGTGTTGATCGGCCAGGAAGCTGTCAAGAAGCGGCAGCCGCCCTGCATCCACCTGCTGGGCTGTCCCAGGGACCAACCGCAGCATCTGATGGGGATCGATGGCAACGTGCGCGACGAGTTCAGTCGCGTTGTGCATGGGTCGCGCATTTCGTTGATGGTTGGATTTTTCACGGTCTTAGTCGCCATGACCATCGGCGTCATCCTGGGCGCTCTCGCAGGCTATACCGGGCGCTGGGTAGATGATGGCACCATGCGCTTTCTTGACGTGCTGTTGGCGTTTCCATCGCTGCTGCTGGCAATTGCCATTGTCAGCGTGCTGGGGCCGGGGCTGACCAACGCGATGCTGGCCATCGCGATCGTTACCATTCCGGTCTACGCGCGTGTCATGCGCTCGGTGGTGCTCTCGGCCAAAGAAGAGGAATACGTCACTGCGGCGCGTTCGGTCGGCGTGCCGAACAACACGATTCTCTTGCGCCACATCATGCCCAACGGCATCTCCCCGCTAATCGTCCTGGCGACGCTGGGCATCGGCACCGCCATTCTGGACGCCGCCGCGCTCTCCTTTCTTGGGTTGGGCGCACAACCTCCCACGCCTGAGTGGGGCGCTATGCTCAGCGCCGAGCGCAATCAGGTCTTCAGCGCGCCGCATCTGGTCTTCTTCCCCGGCCTGGCGATCATGCTGGTGGTGCTGGGGTTCAATCTGCTGGGAGACGGCCTGCGCGACGCTCTGGACCCGCGAATGAAGAACAGATAGTTTTGCACTGATCGATCGCCGGGGCATCCGCCCCTATTTCCTCGGAAGGAGCCATTATGAGTGCAGCTGACGGAGGAACCGCCCCGACCATCAAAGCGCGGCGGTCGTTTGGCGAGCAGATGCGCGAGTTCCCCTGGTGGGCGGTCATTATCATCACGTTTCTGGTGGGCGCCTTCATCTACATGATCAGCGATCCGTCCTACCGCAACGCGCTGAGCTTTATCGCCTTCCCGCCAACCCAGACCGAAATCGCGTTTGGTCTTGAAGTACGCAACGGTCTGATGATGACGCTGTACACCACCGTCATCGCCTACCTGATCGCGCTGATCCTCGGCCTGATCCTGGGCATCATGCGCGTCTCCACGCAACCCGATTCTGTATCACCTCAGCACCATGTACGTCGAGCTGATGCGCGGCGTGCCCATGCTGGTGCTGATCATCTGGATCGGCTTCGTGGTGGTGCCCTACCTGCGCAGTGCAACCGGCAACGACTCTCTGACCGGTCTGCAGGGCGCGCTGATCGGCCTGGGCTTCGGCTACGCGGCCTACCTGGCCGAGGTCTACCGGTCGGGCATCGAGTCGATCCCCCGCGGCCAGATGGAGGCAGCGCGATCGCTGGGCATGGGCTATGGCCAGGCGATGCGTCATGTGGTTCTGCCGCAGGCCATTCGCCGCGTCATCCCTCCCCTGTCCAACGACCTGGTGGCGATGCTCAAGGACTCGGCGCTGGTCAGCGTAGTGGCGGTGCCGGAAATCCTGCAGATGGCGCGACTGTACGTCTCGCGCACCTTCCGCGCCTTTGAAGGCTACAACTCGGCGGCGTTTCTCTACCTTGTGCTGACGCTGCTGTTTATCATCATCGTGCGCATGATCGAAAGGAGATGGCGGGCCAGTGTCTGAACCAATCATCCGCATCACCGATCTGTACAAATACTTTGGCGAGGTGCAGGCGCTGCGCGGCGTCAACCTCGAAGTCGAGGCCGGGCAGGTGGTCGTGGTCATCGGCCCCAGCGGCTCCGGCAAATCGACCCTGCTGCGCTGCATAAACCACCTGGAGAAGCCGACTGCCGGCCACATCTACGTTGAAGGTGTGGATCTGGAAGCGAAAGAGACCAACATCAACAAGATGCGCGCCGAGATCGGCATGGTCTTTCAGCAGTTCAACCTGTTTCCACACCTGACCGCGCTGGAAAATATCACGCTGGCGCAGCGGGTCGTGCGCAAGCGTCCCAAGGAAGAGCGAGAGCAGGTTGCGCGCCAGTTGCTGGAGCGGGTCGGCATCCCTGAAAAAGCGGACGCGTATCCGGGCCAGCTTTCCGGCGGGCAGCAGCAGCGGGTTGCCATCGCTCGCGCGCTGGCCATGAACCCCAAGATCATGCTCTTCGATGAGCCGACCAGCGCGCTGGACCCGGAGATGATCAAGGAAGTACTGGAAGTGATGATCGACCTGGCCAAGTCGGGCATGACCATGGTGTGCGTCAGCCATGAAATGGGCTTCGCGCGGCGGCTGCCCACCGCCTGATCTTCATGGACCAGGGGTTGATCGTCGAGGACACCACCCCAGACGACCTCTACGACAATCCGCAGCAGGAACGGACCCGGCTCTTCCTGAGCAAGATCCTGCACTAGGCATCACCTTTGAACAGTTGGCCAGAACGCTTTCCGGCGGACGACCTTGCGCGTCTGCAACACGATATGGCGCTGTCCTGCGACAGCGCCATCCTGTCGCCGGCGCAGATCAGCACGCTGACCGCCCGCTGGCGGCCGGTCGTGCAGCCGCGGCGAAGCATGAGGAACCGTTCGATCTGGTCGACCGCGCCGGCGATTCGACCGGCGTCGCCGCGCCGCGTTGGCTCTGCCACCTTCTCGGCCTCTGTCACCGCACCGTCCACCTGGCGTTGCACTCACCGCAGGGCTGGCTGGTGCTGCAGGTCCGCAGCCCGCGCGTTGACTGGCCCGGTCTGATCGACCTCTCCGTCACCGGCCACGTGCGCGCCGGGCTGAGTTGGCAACAGGCCATGGCGTGCGAGGCGATCGAGGAGTTGGGCGTTGATCTGGACCCGGCAGCCGGCATGGTCGAGGCGCCAGGCCTGTTCGCGGTCGGCCAGCCCTACCACCGCAGCGAAGCAGACAGCCACAACCCGCCTGTTCACATCTGCCATATCACCCAGGTCTTTACGGCGACGCTGACCGCGGCCGGCATGGCGCGCATGCAGTTTGCCGACGGCGAAGTGGTCGGTCTCGTCCTCTGCTCGCCCGCCGAGACGGCGCGCATGATCGCCGAGGAACCTCAACGCCTCGCGCCCGGTCTGGTGCAGTCCTTCCCTCATTACCTCGCCTGGCTCGCCGCGCAGTGACCGATGAACGGCAGACGGTCACGCGGCGAGCGACGTCGCTTTCGTAGCACGATTTTCCAAATCGTGCCTTTCGCGTGCGACTGAGCGCACGATATGGAATATCGTGCTACGTTGTTGCCCCTCCCATGGCTCTCCCCGTCTCCCAAAAAATCATCCAGAAGCCTGTCCGCATTGTGCGGATGATCATAGTTGCGTTCGTGATGCGCCTGACGGTCGATACCGCGATGCGCATGTTCTACCCGTTCCTGCCGGAGATCAGCCGCGGGCTGGGCATTTCGCTGGCGCAGGGCGGACTGCTGATGTCGCTGCGTTCGTCGATGATCTTCCTCAGCCCGCTGTTCGGCGCGTACACCGACCGGCGCGGCGCGCGGCAACCTGCTGGCGGTGGCGCTGCTGGTGCAGGCCGGCGGGCTGGTCTGGCTCAGCACGGCCAGCGGCTTTGCCAGCGCCGTGCCGCCGATGATGCTGCTGGGACTTGCGTCGGCGGCGTTCATCCCCAACATGCAGGCTGCCATCAGCGAGCAGGTGCCGTTCGACCGTCGCGGGCGGGTGCTGGGCATCATCGAGTTCAGTTGGGCCATCACCGGGCTGATCATCCTGCCCATCGTCGGCGTCGTGATGACGGTGCAGGGCTGGCAGGCGCCGCTGCGGGTTGTGGCTGTGTGCAGCCTGGCTGCTGCGCCGCTGGCCTTTTTGCTGCCCAGCCAGCGCAAGCCGCTGGCGGCCTTGCAAACGGGACTGCGCCGCTCGGCTGCCTTTGTGTTGCGCACCACCAGCGCCCGCGGCG
The DNA here is from genome assembly GCA_963707275.1 of uncultured Chloroflexia bacterium. Lineage (GTDB taxonomy): Bacteria > Chloroflexota > Anaerolineae > JAAEKA01 > JAAEKA01 > JACKBK01. The sequence goes on along the minus strand of CAVPPH010000003.1, from coordinate 609,255 downwards.
GGATCGTGGTCAACGGACTGATGTTCGTGGCCGCCGAGACATTCTTCGTCACCTACGGCGCGTGGATGGAGCAATCGTTCGGGATGCGGCCCGATCAGGTGGGCAGGATCGCCGCGACTCTGGGCTTCGCCGAGCTGATCGCCTCGACCACCAGCAGCCTGTTCATCGACCGCATCGGCAAGCGTCGCGGCGTGGGGATCGGGCTGGTGGGCATGGCGGTCTTCATGGCTCTGCTGCCGCTGGCCGGGTCGCTATTGCCGCTGGCTATCGCTGGTGATGTTCCTGTTCACCGTCGCCTTTGAGTTTACTATCGTCTCCAACATCGGGTTGATGTCGGAACAGGTGCCGTCCATGCGCGGTACGGTGTTGTCCTTGTCGGCCATGGCAGCCGGGCTGGTGCGCGCCGGCAGCGCCACGGCCGGCGCGGCGCTGTTCGAGTGGCGCGGCATCACCGCCGCGGCTGCCTTCGGTGTGGTCGGTTCGCTGCTGGCGGCCTTCGTGCTGTTCCGCTGGGTCAAGGAGCGCGGCGACATGCCGCCGCTTGCTGAGGATAGCGTCAATGCCTGAGGTTGACGTTTTGCGAACGCCGCGCGACGATGTGCGTCTGGCGCTGGCGGGCCGCTGGCCGGGACGCATCCTGCGCGGCGAGCTGGTCATCGACGACGGCTTTGTGCGCGACATGGTGGGCATTGCCGGCGAGGCGGTGCCGTGGTCAGCTCGCCAGGCGGTGGTTGCGTCGGCTGCGCCACGATCTGGTGGTGGTGCCTTTTTCCGCCGGCTGGGGCAGCCCGGAGCAGCCTGACAGCGAGGAGTCGCTCTACCTGTTGCAGCAGTGGCAGGAAGAGAGCGACCTGTTCGTCTTTGCGCTGATCGACGGGCCGTTCAGCGCGGCGGCCAAGGCGTGGGGCTGGGAAGGCGCGCTGACCCATCTGAGCGCGCCCGGCCGCGCTGAGCTCGAAATGATGGCCGAGGCGACGCTGGAACTGGCCGAGCAGGCGCGCGCGCTGGCGGCGCGCGGCGCGGATGGCATCCTCCTCGGCGACGACATCGCCTACCGTCGCAGCGCCTACATCAATCCCGGCCAGCCTGCGCGAGAGCTACTTCCCCTTCCTGACCCTGTTGGTAGAGAGTCTGCACGAAGCCGGGCTGCCGGCAGTCTTCCATTCCGACGGCAACCTGTGGGCGGCTGCTGGACGACCTGCTGGCCGCGGGCATCGACGGCCTGCAGGGGATGGAGCCGGGCGCGGGTATGAGTCTGGCCGGCGTGCGCGACAAAGCGGGACCGGACCTCTGTCTGTGGGGCAACGTGGATGTCGGCTGGCTGGCTCAGCCGCGTCCGGCTGAGGAGAGTCGCCAGCCACGTGGCTCAGTTGCTGAAGCCGCTGGCCGGCACGCCGGTGATTCTAGGTACCAGCGGCGGATTGATGGCCGGCCTGCCGGGCGCGGCTGTTGAGGCGTTGTATCGCGCTGAGTGATTTTGCAGCGGCAGGCGACAATGGTATAATTCCGCTGTACCGGGCGGTTAGCTCAGCTGGTTAGAGCGCCACGTTGACATCGTGGAGGCCACAAGTTCGAGTCTTGTACCGCCCACTTATTGCAACACAGCCGGTTATGCCGGCTGTGTTCTTCATATCAAGACATGTGAATGACTGACAGGGAGACACGATGAACGCTATCGAGGAAATCAAAGAAGCCGTTGCACGGCTCGCACCTGAGGACTTTGACGCGTTTCGCTCATGGTACCTGGAATTCGATGCACAGCGCTGGGACGAGCAGTTCGAGCGCGATGCAAAAAGCGGCAAGCTGGACCAGATTGCTGAGCGCGCTGTGCAGCAATATCGGGTAGGTAACTATTCTGAACTGTGAAGCATCTGGCATCGGCTGAGTTCTGGCAATACTATGGCCGGCTTCCATCGGAAATCCAAAGGCTGGCGGATAAGAACTTTGATCTGTTGAAGCAGAATCCGCGTCATCCTTCACTACATTTCAAGAGGGTAGGACGCTATTGGTCCGTCCGTGTGGGACTCCGCTATCGAGCACTGGCTGTGGAAGTTGACGAAGGTTTGCTATGGTTCTGGATAGGTACTCATGCAGAATATGATACCATTGTAAACCAACAATAGACGACAGATTGTTGCTTTTGATTTGCAAAGCCCCTTGCCTGGTTACCAGGAAGGGGCTTTGCGTTAAGGAGGAGACCGCCAGACGAAGAGACTGCCGGGATGAAATCAACTGGTTGGCGTGTCGGCGACGACCGAGCCATCCGACGCTGCTGGACCTGCGTCGGATCGCTTTCGGGTGGGCCGGATGCCGGCTTGTCGCCTCTGCCACGACGTGAACGTGCTTTGAACGAGGATGAACACCAGCGTCAGGAGGCCGATCACGATGCGCGTCCACCAGGAGCTTAACTCGCCGTTGAAGATGATCAGGACCTGGATCAGGCCGTTGACCAGCACGCCGAACATGGTGCCGAAGACGTAGCCGACGCCGCCGGTCAGGAGGGTGCCGCCGATGATCACCGCGGCGATGGCCTCCATTTCCAGGCCGTTGGCGTACAGGCCATGGCCCGACAGCAGGTTGTTGCTGAACACGAGGCCCGCCAGGGCAGAGCAGAAGCCGCCCAGCGTGTAAACCAGCACCTTGGTGCGACCGACGTTCAATCCCATCAGGCGCGCCGACTGTTCGTTGCCGCCCATGGCGTAGACGGTCCGTCCGAAGCGCGTCAGGTGCGCCAGATACATAAAAGCCGCCAGCACCACAAACGCAACGATGACGTGGACCGAAACGAACGCCTTGCCGATCAGGTGGATGCGGGCCAGCGACAGCGAGCGGTAAATCGGGTCGGTGATGGTAATGGCGTCCAGGCTGACGAAGAACGCCATGCCTCTGGCAAAAAACATGCCTGCCAGCGTCACGATAAAGGGCTGGACCTTGAAATAGTGGATAATGCCGCCCATCAACGCGCCGAAGGCTGCGCCCATGAGCAGCATCAGGGGCATCACAACCAGAGAACTGAGCCCGACGTTCTCCATCAAGTCCGCTGCGACCACACTTGTCAGAGCGATCACAGCGCCGACGGAAAGGTCGATGCCGCCTGAGATAATCACCAGGGTCAGACCGGTGGCTGCAATCAGCAGGAAGGCGTTGTCGATGAACAGGTTGAAGAACGTCTGCGGTCGCGCCATGCCGGGATACTGGATCGCGCCCAGGATGTAGCCGATGGTAAACAGGCCAACAGTAGCCAGCAAAGGCACAAACTTGCGATCGATCTTGAACGACCGGTTCATGATTGCACCTCTTTCCGGGCAAACAGCCGGTTGATTACTGTGCGGAACTGCTCTGAGTAGAGCAGGATCACCACCATCACCACCACGGCTTTCACTGCCTGGGCTGCCATGGCCGGCACGCCGATGGCATACATGGTCGTGGTCATGCTCTGGATCACCAGCGCGCCGATGACGCTGGCCAACAGCGAGAACCGCCCGCCTGTCATCAACGTGCCGCCGATGACAACGGCCAGGATGGCATCGAGCTCAAACCCCAGGCCGGCGTTGTTGGCGTCGGCGCTCTTGATGTTCGAACTGACGATCAAACCGGCAATGCCGGCGCAGATGCCGGAGAAGGTGTAGACCAGCAGCTTGATGTTTTTCTCGTCGATGCCGCTGTAGAAGCTGGACTTGACGTTGATGCCGATCGATTCGACGAACATGCCGATGGCGGTTTTTCTGGTCAGCAGCCAGGCGAACAGGCCAACCGCCGCGACGATGAACAGTGTGAACGGCACGCCGGCCAGATAGCCGTTGCCGACGAAGAAGTACGGCGTGTAATAGACGGTGATGATCTGGCCGCCGGTAATGAGCTGGGCAATGCCGCGGCCGGCTACCATCAGCACCAGGGTCGCCACCATCGGCTCGATCCTGGCCGCGCGACACGAGCATGCCGTTCCACAGGCCGCACAGCGCTGCCACGATCAACGCAGCCAGGATCACCACCGGCAGCGGCGTCGCAGTGACGTTCTCGACCAGCTTGTCGCTGGCGATCAACGTATTGCCCAGGGCCGGGTTGATCAGCACCGTTGCCACGGCGGCCGAGATGGCGACCACTGCTCCCACCGACAGATCGACGCCGGCGGTCGCAATCACCATGGTCATGCCGATCGCCAGCACCATCAGCGGCGCGCCGCGGTTGATGATGTCGATCAACGAGCCAAACAAGTGACCGTCTTTGATCTCCAGCTTGAAGAAATTCGGCGTGAAGAACGCGTTGAAAAGCATGATCAGCCCCAACGCCACCAATGGCCAGAAGACCTGGCTTGTGGTAAGCCGTCGCCACAATGAGTTCGATTGAGCCATGGTTAGCTCCCTGCAATCGTCTGCATGATGATGGTTTCGTTCATCTCGTCGCCCGAAAGCTCGCTGATCTTTTCCTGATCGCGCAGCACGACGATTCTGTCGCTGCAGCGCAGTACCTCGTCCAGCTCGGAGGAGATGAAGATGCAGGCCTTGCCCTCTTCGGCCAGGGCAACCACGAGCTTCTGGATCTCGGCTTTGGCGCCGACGTCGATGCCGCGCGTCGGCTCGTCCAGGATCAAGAGCTGCGGATTGGTTGCCAGCCAGCGCGCCAGGATCACCTTCTGCTGGTTGCCGCCGCTCAGGTTCTTGACCGGCTGCTCGGGCGAGGGGGTGATGATGTTGAGCAACTTGATGTACTTGTCGGCGATCTCGGTCTGTTTTGCGCTGCTGAGAAAGCGGAACCAGCCGCGGCTGGCCTGCATGGCCAGGACGATGTTCTCGCGCACCGACAGGTCTTCGACGATGCCGGCGGCTTTGCGGTCCTCAGGACTCAGCGCCACGCCGCGTGCGATGGACGCCAGCGGCGAGAACTTCTTGACGACCGCGCCGTCGTAGGTCAACGTGCCGTGGTCGGGTTTGTCTACCCCGAACAGCAGACTGGCGATTTCTGTACGCCCCGATCCCAGCAGGCCGGCCAGCCCGACCACTTCGCCCGCGTAAAGATCCAGGTCAAACGGCTCAATTGCCCCGGTGCTGCCCAGTTCCCTGGCCTGCATCAGCGGTTCAGATGAAAAGCTCTGCGCTCGTCGCGTTCTGGACTTGGACACATTTTCCAGTTCCACGAGGTTGCGGCCCAGCATATTGGAAATCAACTCCAGATGCGTCAGCGCGGCCGTGTCATAAACCCCGACCAGCTTGCCGTTGCGCAGCACAGTGATGCGATCGGCGATCTCGTAGACCTGATCGATGAAGTGGGTGATGAAAATGATCGCCGTTCCCTCGCTCTTGAGCTTGCGCATCACCCCGAACAGTTGACTGGTCTCGTACGCGTCGAGGCTGGAGGTCGGCTCGTCCAGGATCAGAATCTTGGCCGAAGCGATTTCCAGCGCCCGCGCAATGGCCGCCATCTGCTGGATGGCGACCGAGTACGACCCAAGCGTTCGCGTCACGTCGATGTCGACATCAAGCCGCAGCAGGATTTCGCCGCGCCTCTGCGTTCATGCGTCTTCCAGTCGATGCGGCCGGCCCGGCGCGGCTCGCGGCCGATCAGGATGTTCTCGGCCACGGTCAGATTCGGGCACAGGTTGATTTCCTGATAGACGGTGCTGATGCCGAGTTCCTGGGCGTGTTGCGGCGACTTGACCTGAACAACCTTGCCGTCCAGTGTGATCACGCCCGTGTCCGGGCTGTTCGACGCCGGTCAGCACCTTGATCAGGGTCGATTTGCCTGCGCCGTTCTCGCCCATCAGGGCATGAATCTCTCCCCGTCTGAGGTTGAAGTCAACGTCTTGCAGAGCCTGCACCCCCGGGAACGCTCTTGGAGATTCCAGTCATCGTCAGAATGACTTGATCGGATTCAGCCATGGCTTCGCATTACCTTTCAGAGGATCGCCCTTTGTGGGGTGTATCAAGACAAGAAGCGGTGCAACGTCCGCCACTGCACCGCTTCTTGTTTTTCATGTCACGTCGCTGCTTCAGGAACTGCTGGTCAAAAGCACGTTGCTCTTAGTACTGGCGTTGCGGCAGCATCTCTGCGGCGTTGTCGGGATAGTACACGCTCTCGGCGGAGGGCAGCCACTTCGGCACTTCCTCGCCGTTGACAACCTTCAGCGCCAGCTCGTAGAACTGCGGTCCCAGCAGCGGGTTGCATTCCACGGTGACGTTCAGCTTGCCGTCGATCATCGCCTGGAAGGCGCCGCGCACCGCGTCGATCGACACGATCTTGATGTCCTCGCCCGGCTTCAGGCCGATACTCTTCGATGGCCTGGATGGCGCCCAGCGCCATGTCGTCGTTGTGGGCATACAGGGCCGTGATCTCGTTGCCGTACTTCTTCAGGAAGGCTTCCATCACTTCCTTGCCCTTGGCACGGGTGAAGTCGCCCGACTGCGAGTTGATGATCTCGATGTTGGGGTTCATCGTCTCGCGGAAACCGCTGTAGCGGTCATTGGCCGGCGCAGAACCGACTGTCCCGACCAACTCGACGATCTTGCCGCCGTCGGGCAGCAGCTTGTTCATCTCGTTGCCAGCCTTGCGGCCTTCCTCGACGAAGTCTGAGCCGAGGTAGCTGACATACATGTCTTCGGGGACGTCCGCGCGGCGGTCAACCAGAATGATCGGAATGCCGGCGTCCTGTGCCTCTTTGAAGACGGTCTCCCAGCCAGTTTCAACGACCGGCGGCACGCCGATGACGTCCACTCCCTGGGCGATGAACGAGCGGATCGCCTTGATCTGGTTCTCCTGCTTCTGCTGCGCGTCGGAGAACTTGAGGGTGACGCCCAATTCGTCGGCGGTTTCCTTGATGGAAGCCGTGTTGGCCGTGCGCCATTCGCTCTCGGCGCCCAATTGGGCATAGCCGACCACCAGGTCTTTGTAGGTCTTCTTGCCTTGCTCGGCCGGCGCAGCTTGATCCGCCGCCGGCGCGGCTTGATCGGTGGTCGCGGGCGCTGCGGTTGGGGCTGCACAGCCTACCATCGCAGCGAGCGTTGCGAGGATGACAACTACCAGCAGTACTTTCGAGACTTTCATGGGTTCTCTCCTTGTGAGGGGCGACTGTGCAGGTTTCGGCGCCGAGGGAGGCGCCTTTGCCTGCGAATGGATGAGACTTACTCTTACATCATATTAGGTCAGATCAAGCCAAACATCCATGAGTTATCGTCGGAAAGGTGTTGGAAATACATCGCAATCTTCACGGGCCTGCTGTCACAGCGACTGGCAAGGGGTGATTTTTTCCGCTGTTGGTTGGATATTTTGCGATGGCGTGCTCGGATTTGGCCGGTATCACCAGGGTCACGCATGTGCCCATCCCGGCTTCGCTCGCGATCGACAGGCCGTATTGCCGCCCGTAGTACAAACGAATTCGCTTGTTCACGTTGTCGATGCCGAAGCCGGTTTCCAGGCGGATCTCCTCGGAGTCTTCGCTGATCTGGGCGCGCACGCGTTCCAGCTTGTCGTGAGTCATGCCTACCCCGTTGTCTTCGACCTCCAGCACGATTTCGCCGTCGCCGTTTTGGCTGGCGCGCACGCTGATGATGCCGCCATTGCGCTTGTTCTTGATGCCGTGATAGAGCGCGTTCTCGACCAACGGCTGCAAGATCAGCTTCAGGATGGTGTTGCTCGCCACGGCCGGGTCGACGTCGATGCGAAAGTCCAGAATGTCGCGGTAGCGCATCTTCTGAATCGTCAGATAGCTGCGCGTGCGTTCGATCTCCTCGCCGATGGAGATCCAATCGCGCCCCTTGCTCAGGCTGATGCGGAAGAAATTGGACAGGGCGCTGACCAACTGCACCACCTGCTCGGTCTGCTGCGTCTCGGCCATCCAGATGATGGTGTCCAGCGTGTTGTACAGGAAGTGCGGGTTGATCTGTGCTTGCAGCGCACGCAATTCAGCCTTCTTCAGGCTTTCCTGCTCCTTCATCTGCGCGTCCAGCAGTTCCCTGATCCTTCCGATCATGATGTTGAAGCTCAATCCCAGCTCGGTGATCTCGTCGGCGTTCTCGCGTGTGACCAGGACTTTCAGGTCGTCCTTGGTGATCGTGGAGGTCACATCGTGCAGGCGTTTGATGGGGATGTAGATGCTGCGCGAGATTGCCCAGGCAGCCGCAAATGCAAAGCCGACTGCAGCGACCAGTAGCACGACATAGAAGACCTCCCAACGAGCCAGACCGGCGTGCATGATCTCGTACTGCCTGGCCGCCTGGTTGACCTCGAACAGTACATATTCCTGGACCACCTCTTCGACGACCGCAGAGACGCCGCGGATGTTCTCCAGGACGGCCTCGTTCTCCGCCACCCGGCTTCCCTGGGCCATCTGCGCTCCCATCATATCGACATAGTGGGTCAGCGTCTTCATGGTGCGATTGATGATCTCGACCTGGATTCTGGCTTCGTCAGAGGCAGCATGCTCGGACATCCAACGCAGCTTGTCATCCACATCGGCAATGATGTCGTACTGCCGGCCGTCGACGAATTCCGTCTTGCCGGCGACGATGTTCCACATCTCGGTGTCGATGGCCGGCTTGATGTAGCCGTTGATGCTGTTGGCAGTCATGATGTTGTTGATGATCGCATCATAGCCGCGGCTATAGCTCATCATTTGCCACATCAAGCAGGGCGTTGGTGCCTGCGAGCATCAGGATGACGATTCCCAGCGAGATCAGGATCTTGACGCGGATCGAGAAATTCAGCGCTATTGCCGCGGCCATTCGCCGGATCATGCGAAATGGCAGCCAGCTTGCCGGGTCGATCCGATTCCATGGCCGTTTCACGCGCCGCGATCGGTGGCTTTCCAGTGTCTTGTCCAGCATGTTCCTACTCCTGCGGTTCAGTCCGGTTCATATTGGAACGCGTCTGCGACCGGAACGCGGTTGGTGAAACACCGGTGTGTTTGCGGAAGACGTAGCTGAAGTAGTGAGGGTCGCCATAGCCGATCTGGTCGGCAATTTCGAAGGACTTCAGCGCGGTAGTCCGCAGCAGTTCCTGCGCTCTCTGGATCCGTATCTCGGTCAGGTATTCCTTGAAGGACTGACCCGTTTCCTGGCTGAACACAGTGCAGAAGTGCGAGGGACTGAAATTGGCGTGGCTTGCCACTTCCGGCAGCGACAGGCTCGAATTGTCGAAATGGCTGTCAATGTAGGTGCGTGCCTGCTGGATCACGCTGGTGTGCTGGCTGTTGACCTGGATGTCGCGAAAGGCGAGAGCGGCCAGCAAAATGGCTCGAACCTGCTGCCGGATCTCGTCGATGCCGCTGATCCTGGCTATGACATCAAGATCGGGAATGATCTGGTCGATGTTGCCGCCCAGGTTGTTCAGAAAACTGGCTGTCGTCAGGACGACATGCATCAGGATGTAATTCCTGACGATGGCGGACTCCAGAATTGTCTCGCCCAACGGCCGGATAAAGGTGTCGAAGAAGTCGTCTACGTCGGCTTTGACGCCGCACTTCAGAAAACTATCGACCGCCGAGCGGTTGATCTTGAGCAGTTCCGCCTTACTGACGCCGTTCCCCTGGCCGTTGAGATGAGGCGTTTCTTGCAGGCTGGCCAGGGCCTCGACAAACGAAGTGCAAATGTCGGTAATGCGGCGTTTGGGTGTGCCACTGCCCATCACTAACTTGCAACAAGTCAAGACCCGTCTGCTGGTCAATCTGTTTGCGCAGTTCAGCATACCTTCGGATCGCTGCGTCGCCGTCTTCCCCCTTCATGATCAGGACGAGTTCCTCAAGATCCTTCTGAATCAGGAACACGTCGGGGTTGCTTTCTACCAGGCGCGCGACGCTGCTGCATATCCGCGAATAGGCCTGATAATCGAAGTGAGCCGCGGGATCGCTCAACTCAATCTTGATCACTGCGACCAGATAGGCCTTTGCCACCAGGTCGAGATCGAGCTGCTCGGCCTTCTCGATGGCCTGAGCCGACGTCACTGCGCCCACGACCAGATCCAGCAGCAGGCGTTCTCTGAGACTTGCCCGGGTCTGTTGTGCCTGCGAGCGCAGCCTGGTCAGATCTTCGCGCGACTGGCGTTCCCGATCCAGTTCAGCGGCCACCTGGCGCAGCGACCGGTGAATGTCCTGCACAGTGACCGGTTTCAGGAGATACTCGGTGACGCCCAACTTGATGGCAGCCTGCGCATATTCGAACTCATCATGGCCGCTCAGAATGATGATCTTGGTGGCCGGCAATCGCTCGCGCACGATGCGTGACAGTTCCAGACCATCCATGAAGGGCATCCTGATGTCGGTGATCAGGACATCAGGACGGGTGGCCTGTAGCATTGGCAGCGCGATCTCACCGTCGGGCGCCTCCCCGCACAGGTCGAATCCGTTATCGCGCCAATCGACCCGGTCACGAATCCCCTCGCGTGTGACTATCTCATCTTCGACAATAAACACCTTGTAGGCCATGGCGTCCTCCTGTTCAGCAAAAGCACACAAGCCGTCGTCCCGCGTGGTCGGATTTACCGCGGCGGTGACGACGGCTTGTGGATGTCAAGGTCTAGCGACCTTTATGCGTTCGTGCATGTTGTGCAGAGCCTTGCTCAGTCAGGCACGGTCGGCTGGTCGTTGTCGGTCTCCGGCGATCCGGCCACCGGTGTGGTCCACAGCTTGCCGTCCAGGTAGTCCTGCAGGTTCTCCGGCGTCACCACGACAGAAGGGGTCAGCAGGACCGGCGGCACGGTCTCACCGGCCAGCACCTTGTCCATGGTGTCGGTGACCGTCACGCCCATGCGATAGGGATCGACGCCCAGCGTGGCGCTGAACTTGCCTTGCGCCAGCAGGTCCAGGGTCGGCGGGTTGCCGTCGATGCCGACCGCGAAGAAGTCCTGGTTGATGACCTTGCCAAGCTGTTCGCCGGCCAGCGCCGCGCCGATGGCCATCTCGTCAGAGTTGCCGTAGAAGACGTCGATGTCCGGGTCCTTCTGCCAGGCGATGGTCGCGACCTCGGAGCCTTTGGTGCGCAGCCATTCGGCCGTCTGTTCGCCGACGACCTCGACGTTGGGGCAGTACTTCTCCAGGCCAGCCTTGAAGCCGCCCGTGCGCCGGTGCGAGAAGATGCTGTCGATGCCCAGCAGGATGTAGACCTTGCCCTGCGTCTCGGCGGCAGTCGTCTCGTACTTCTTCGCCAGCAGTTCGCAGGTGGCCTGGGCCAGCTTCTCGGCGCCGCCCCACTGGTCGTAGCCGATGTAGGACACCACGTCGCCCTCGGAGAACGGCGTGATGAAGTTATGCGCCAGGATCGGCACGCCCTTTTCATTGGCAGCCTTGACGGCGGTGATAGCCGAGTTGGTGCCGATGGGGTTGATGCTCATGGCATCGACGCCCTTTTCCAGCAGTTGCTGGACAGTGGTCACGAAGGCCTGGAAGTCGCCTTCGCTGGCCGGCGCCTGCACGTCGATGGTCCAACCAAAGGCTTCAGCCTCAGCGGTCGCGCCATCGACCATCGCCACGTGGAACGGGCTGGTCAGCGCCGGCGGCACGAAGCCGACGTTCTTGCCCGCGCCTGACACCGGTCCCATCGCCGCGGCCGGCTCGGTCATCGCGCCGTCGTCGGGCACGGTGGGCAGGTCGTTGTCAGTTTCCGGCGCACCGGCCACCGGCTCCGTCCACAGCTCGCCGGCCAGGTAGGCTTGCAGGTTCTCCGGCGTCACCACGACCGAAGGCGTCAGGAGGATCTGCGGCACGTCTTCGCCTGCCAGCACCTTCTGCATCGTGTCCACCACCGTCACGCCCATGCGCACCGGGTCGACGCCCAGCGTGGCGCTGAACTTGCCTTCGCTCAGCAGGTCGAGGGTCGGCTGGTTGCCGTCGATGCCGACCGCGAAGAAGTCCTGGTTGATGACCTTGCCAAGCTGCTCGCCGGCCAGCGCCGCGCCGATGGCCATCTCGTCCGAGTTGCCATAGAACAGATCGATGTCGGGGTCTTTCTGCCAGGCGATGGTCGCGACCTCGGAGCCTTTGGTGCGCAGCCATTCGGCCGTCTGCTCGCCGACGATCTCGACGTTGGGGCAGTACTTCTCCAGGCCGGCCTTGAAGCCGCCCGTGCGCCGGTGCGAGAAGATGCTGTCGATGCCCAGCAGGATGTAGACCTTGCCCTGCGTCTCGGCGGCAGTCGTCTCGTACTTCTTGGCCAGCAGCTCGCATGACGCCTGGGCCAGCTTCTCGGCGCCGCCCCACTGGTCGTAGCCGATGTAGGACACCACGTCGCCCTCGGAGAACGGCGTGATGAAGTTGTGCGCCAGGATCGGCACGCCCTTTTCATTGGCAGCCTTGACGGCGGTGATAGCCGAGTCGGTGCCGATGGGGTTGATGCTGATCGCCTGGACGCCCTTTTCCAGCAGTTGCTGGACGGTGGTCACGAAGGCCTGGAAGTCGCCTTCGCTGGCCGGCGCCTGCACGTCGATGGTCCAGCCCAGCTTCTCGCTTTCGGCGGTCGCGCCATCGACCATCGCCACGTGGAACGGGCTGGTCAGCGCCGGCGGGACGAAGCCAACGTTGACTGGCCCAGCGGCCTCTGGTTCGCTGGCGGCCGGCGCCTGGGTTGCTTCCTCCTGCGCGGCCGGCGCAGCCGGTTGCGACGCGGGCGCCGCCTGGCAGCCGGCCATGACAACCATGACCAGCAGCAGCAACAGAGTCAAACCTTTCTTGAGAGTCATCAGGAGTTCTCCTTTCTCCAACAGGAACGGTTTTCTGAGGAAGAATCCCGCCTCAGTCAGGACAATCAAACCGGCGTAGTTGCCGGAGGATCGCAGTGCTCACGCAACCTGCTTGCGCCGCAGGTGCAGCCAGGGAATCTCGCCGCGGCGGATCACGTCCAGCATCACAGCCAGCACGATGATTGCGCCGATGACGATCTCCTTGGCGGTCGATGGCACGTCGAGATAGACCAGGCCCGCGTCGACGATGCGAATGATGGCAACGCCGATCAACGTGCCCCAGATGCCGCCGATGCCGCCGGAAAGCGACGTGCCGCCGATGACGACCGCGGCCACCGAGGCCAGCGTCATGTTGGTGCCGTTCTGGTAGGCGCCCGACTGCAGGCGTCCCATGACCATGATGCCGCCAATGGCTGCGAAAAAGCCGCTGATGCCGTAGATCGTTGCCTTGACGAGATCGACGCGGATGCCCGACAGGCGCGCGGCCGTCTCGTTGCCGCCGATGGCATAGGTGTAGCGGCCGAACTTGGTGTGTTTCAGGACAAACCAACTGGCGAAGTAAACAACCACGGCGATGAGGAACGGCACCGGGATCGGAAAGGTGCCGACCCGGATGACGCTGGTGATGGCGGTCAACGGCCCGTCTTTGAGGATGTTGATGCCCGCGCCGCGTGTCCAGACCAGCGCGATGCCCAGCAGGATGCTGCGGAAGCCCAGCGTTACGATCAGCGGGTTCATGCGAAACAGCGTGATCAGCATGCCCTGGAACATGCCGATGCCGGCGCCGGCGGCCAACGCAACCAGAATCGCGATAATCGACGGCAGACCGTTGGCGATCTGCCCGCCGGCGATGCTGGTGCCCGCGATCAGGATCGCGGCCAGCACACCGGCGAAGGAGACCATGGCTTCCACCGACAGGTCGATGCCGCCGGTCAGGATGACGAACGTCTGTCCGGCCGATACGACGCCGATGGCGGCCACCTCCAGCGCCAGCAGCCCCCAGGTGTTGGGGTTGCGGAACGGCTCGGAGAGAATCATCAGGAGGATCCAAAGGACCACCAGGATGAGCAGCGGGCCGGTATTCGACAGAAAGCGGCGGGTGAAATTGCCGACGCCGCCTTTCCGCGGCTGGGTGGTGTCGTCTGCTGGGTTTGTCATTGCGTTGCTCCGCGCCAGGTTGTTTCAGTCATTCTTGCGCCAAAACCGGCAGTACCTGCGCAATGGTCTCACGGTCTGTTGCCGTGGCCAGTTCCATGATCTTCTCTTCGCTGGCTTCCTCCCTGTCAAGGAAGCCGCGGATGCGCCCGCCGCCGATGACCATGATCCGGTCGCTCATGCCGAGGATCTCGGGCAACTCTGAGCTGACCATGATGATCGCCACGCCGTCGAGCGCCAGGGCGTTCATCATGCGGTAGATCTCGACCTTCGCGCCCACGTCGATGCCGCGCGTCGGCTCGTCGAAGATCAGCACGCGCGGCTTGGTGGCCAGCCATTTGCTCAGCACCACCTTCTGCTGCGTGCCGCCGGAGAGATTGATGGCCAGTTGATCCTGCCCCGAGGTCTTGATGGCCAGGCTATCGATGTATTCCTGTGACAGGGCCGCCTCGCGCTTGCGGTTCGTCATCAGCCCGCGCGTCAGCCGCTCCAGCACAGACATGGTGATGTTCTCGCGTACGGTCATTTGCAGGAACAGTCCCTGGCGCTTGCGGTCCTCGGTTAGCAGGCCGATGCCATTGTGCACAGCGTCGCGCGAGGACTTGATTGTGGTTTTCTGGCCATCCAGATAGAACGTGCCGCTGTCGACCGGGTCTGCGCCGAAAACCGCCCGCACCAGTTCTGTGCGGCCGGCGCCGACCAGCCCGGCAATGCCCAGCACCTCGCCGGCGTAGGCCGAGAAGTTGATATCGCGCAGCGTTGCGCCCTGGTTCAATCCCTCGACGCGCAGCACCTCGTCGCCGCGCGGCATGACCTCTTTGGGGAACTGCTCTGACAGATCGCGCCCGACCATCAGGCGAATGAGGCTCGCGACCTTCAGGTCGGCGGTCGGTTGAGTCTTGATGAGCTGGCCATCGCGCAGCACCGTGGTGCGGTCGCTGACCTGGAAGATCTCCTCCAGGTGGTGGCTGATGTAGACCACCGACACGCCCTGTTCCTTGAGCTCGCGCACGATCCCGAACAGATCGTTGATCTCGCGGATGCTCAGCGACGAGGTCGGCTCGTCCATGATGATCAGGTCGGCCTTGTGGTAGATCGCCTTGGCGACCTCGACCATCTGCTGCTTGCCGACTCCCAGTTCACCGATCAGGGTTCGCGGGTCCACGTCCAGGTGCAGCTTGGCCAGCAGCTCGCGTGCCTGCTGATGCATGTCCGACCAGCGCAGCGCCACACCGCCGCGCGTCAGCTCGCTGCCCAAGAAGATGTTCTCGGTGATCGACTGGTAGGGTACCAGATTCAATTCCTGGTAAATGGTGACGATGCCGGCGTCCTGGGCCTGGCGCGGGTTGCGAAAGACCGCCGGCTGCCCCTTGAAAATCATCTCGCCGGAATCAGACTGATATACTCCCGAGACGATCTTCATCAGCGTCGACTTGCCGGCGCCGTTCTCGCCTACCAGTGCGTGTACCTCGCCGGGGCGAACGTCGAAATCGACCTCGCGCAGCGCCTGCACGCCGGGGAAGCTCTTGGTGATGGCGCGCATTTCCAGCAGCGGCGGCTGGCTCATGGCGGTTGGCGCCGGTACAGTTGTGACGGAGGCAGGTTCAGTCAGGTCCATCGCTCGATTCGCCTCAGCAGTTCCAACTCTTCTTCTTCGTTCTCGGTGGCGATCCAGACAAACAATCCATCGGGTCGCATGGCCTGCATGAAATCATCCAACTCGGCTTTGTTCAGGTCCACGATGACCGGTACGCCGCGCGCCTGGATGCTCTGGATGAACGGCGTCCACTGCATGATCGGCTGGTCGTCGCCGACGCCTTGCACCCACTGGATGGCGTGCACGTCTGGCACGCTGAGGATGGCATCCAGGTGGCGGGCCACCCGCTTGCCATCGACGTGAAAGATGTTGTGCGTCATGGTCATGACTTCGCGCTGCAGGATCGGCAGGCCGAACTCCCCGAAGAAGCGGGGTGAGATCAGGTTCGAGAAGTCGCAGCTTGGGATGTGCATCCGGCCAAAGGAGGGAATACCCATCCAGCTTACCGACGGCTGCCCGTGCGTCCTTGAGCAGCACGTCGTAGTGGTCGTAGATCGTCTCGAAGTCGGCGATTGAAAGCTCGGCCAGGCGATGCACCTGCTGCCGGACTGTCGATCATGTCCAAGCAAAGCTGCTGCGGGTCGCGCCAGGCGGCCACGCAGTCCAGCCCCGGGTGCAGGTCGGTATAGCCCACCAGACACTTGCCTGGGCAGCGCTCCAGCGCGTAGCGGGTCAACTCGTCCAGGGTGCGCGCGTACTCGTTGCTCATGTCCAGCCGGATGCGTGTCAATTCGTCCCAGTCGCGCACCAGCGGTTCTGACCACGATGTCACCTCGCCGAAATGCAGCTTGGCGCCGTAGAACGCTGCGTAGACGTCCGGCCCCAGATTGGGCCAGTAGACGGGGAAGGTCTCGCCGTGCCAGCGCCGTCCCTCGATGGCATGCAGGTAGCGGTCGATCTGGTACTCCGGGTCGTACCAGCGGACCTTGCATTCCGCTGGCGTCAAACCGGCGAAATCGGCCGCCGTGTCGAGAAACGCGTTGTGCGCCATGAAGCGCACCGGAGGCCGGTCGATGATCTCGCCTGCGAACCAGGCGTAGATACGGCGCATGGCCATATCGGCGTCGGGCATCCCCTCGATGTGGAGTTGCCACCAGGGGCTGGGCCGGCTGGGATCAAGAACGGCTGGCTGTGCAATCGGCGCATCAATCATGGTCGGGAGTTGTCAGTCAGACCTGTAGGTGGCGCCCTTCACGGTGTGCACCATCGCCCAGAAGTTCTCCAGCGGCGTGTCCAATTGCACATGATGGGTCGGACCGATAATCAGCCCGCCCTGCTTGCCGAGAGTAGCCAGACGGGTTTGTACTTCTGCTTCCACCTCAGCCGGCGTCCCGTAGGGTAGCGTGTATTGCTCGTCGATGGAACCCCAGAAACACAGTTTGTCGCCGTAACGTCGTGCAACCTCGGCCGGGTCCATAGACTGCGGCTGGATCGGGTTGAGCACATCGAGGCCGATCTCGATCAGGTCGGGGATGATGGGCAGGATGTTGCCGTCGGAATGGTAGGCGATCTTGATGGCCGGATTGATGCGCTTCAGCTCGGCGATGAAAGTCGCCATGCGCGGCTTGAGGAAACGTCGCCAGGTCTTGGGCGCCATCAGCATCCGGTTCTGCGCGCCGACATCGTCGCCGATCCAGATCATGTCCACGCCCAGCTCGACCAGCCGTTTGGCCGCGGTGAGGTGGTACTGAAAGGGCATGTCCATGATCCGCTCGATCAGGTCGGGGTTGAGCAACAGATCGGTCAGCGCCTGCTGGTAGCCACGCAGCGCCCAGGCTGTTTCCCAAATCGTGGTGACGGTCACGCCGACGATCCAGTATTCGTCGCCGAACTCGCGGATGACGCGGGCCGCTTCGGTGTATAGCTCAGGCCGGTTTGGATCGGGCGGCTGATAGCTGTCGATGGCCGCATCGTCGGCCAGGGGGTGGTTGACCATCTCGGTGTAATAGCCGTCGCCGAAGAGCGTGCTGTAGGGCGTATTTCGCCAGGTCACGCCCCACTCGTCGGTGTAGCTGACGCCGTCGGCGCTCAGGCTCTCGGTGGCGTAGTAGGAATTGGCCCAGCCGACCGATGTCAGCAGCAGGTCTTCGTCCAGCGCGCGCTCCAGCACGTAGGTGTTGCCGCCGCCGTGCGGGTTGTGCGTCTCGTGGTCCTGGATGCCCATCTGCTGCCTGAGCCGCGCGGCGAACTCCGGCGTGAAACTGATCTGCATTGGGCAACGATCGGGCTTCTCGCGCTGTAAGGCAAGCTGTACACGGTCTCGGTGTTTCATGGGTGCTGGGGCTCGGTAAGACGAGCCATCCGCGAATGCCACCCGAATACACGAATGCCATCCGGCGCTTGATGGCCATTGCTTGTGTTCATGGTCAGTAACACTTGTGCATCCTCGCGTCTGAATTCGTGTATTCGTGATCACATTCGTGGATGGCCGTCGCTAAGACAATCGCTTGCCCAGAATGACCTGGATCGACACCGAGCCGACGATAATGAGGCCGTAGATCAACTGGGTCCAGAAGCCAGCCATACCGGCGGCCACGATGCCGGCGTTGATGGCGCCGATAATGAACGAAGCCACCAGCGTGCCGAAGATTGTGCCTGTGCCGCCGAAGACGGAGGTGCCGCCCAAAAAGACCGAGGACAGGGCGGTCAGCAGGTAGCCTTCGCCCAGGGTTGGCCAGTAGTACAGCAGCTCCAGAGAGACGAGCATGCCTGCGAAGGCTGCCGCCAGCCCCATCAGGACAAAGACCATGATCTTGGTGCGGCCGACGTTGACGCCCATTAAGCGGGCGCTGTCCTCGTTGTCGCCCACCAGGTAGACGGCTGCGCCGCGCCTGGTGCGGTTCAGCAGCACCCACAGCGCGCCGGCGATCACCAGTGTCCAGACAAACTGCATGGGGATCTTGCCAAACAACCGACCTACCAGTAGCGGGTGCAGAAACGTCTGCGTCGTTGGCACCAGCGAACTGCCCCTGCCGCCTGTCACCACCAGCACGACACCGCGCCAGAAAAAGCTGGTGCCGATAGTTGCCACCAGGGCCGGTATGCCGATTCGCACCACCAGCAAGCCGTTGATCAATCCTGCCAGCACGCCCGCTGCCAGCAGAGCGATGAATGCGAAAGCCACATTGCCAGTAGCTGCCAGCGTCAACGAAAAAGCCAGCATGCCAAACGACATGACGGAAGGAAAGGAGAGGTCGATCTCTTTGGCGATGATCACCAATGTCAGCGGCAACGCCATGACCGCGAAGAACGGCGTCGTTGACATGAACGACTGGTAGATCGGAAATGAGCTGAAGGTCTGCGGCGACCCGATGAAGAATAGGATCCAAATGAAGGCTGCTACTGCCAGGATACCGATCTGAAAGGGGTGCGAACGAATGAAATGCCCCAGCCTGCTATGCGTTACCTGCGGCCGGCCGGCCGGTACGGGATTGGCGGCTTGTGTTTCCGTGCTTGGTGTCATGGTTGCGTCCTCTGATCAACTCTAGTCCAGACTGCCGGTCTCGGCAACCCGATACATCTTCTCCATCAACTGATCGAGCGTGATGTCTTTGGTGAGAAACTCGCCCGATACCGTGCCGCGGTCCAGGACGACGACCCGGTCGGCCACTGAATAGACATGGAAAATGTTGTGGTCGATAAAAACGCAGGACTTGCCCTGTCGCTTGATATCGGCGACAAAGTCCATCAGCTTGCGCGTTTCCGAAAGCGACAGCCCCATGGTTGGCTCGTCCAGGATGATCAGCTCGGCCTTGAAATAGAGCGCGCGGGTGATCGCGACGCCTTGCTTCTCACCGCCGGAGAAGGTCTTGACCACCGAGTCGGACGTGACTGCGGTCGAGGTGAAGCCCATGGACTCCAGCATCAGCCGGTCGGTTTCCTGCTTCATGCGCTTGACGTCCATCAGGCCATAGCGGTTGGTCAGCTCGCGCCCCATAAAAATGTTGCGCCACAGCGGCTGTTGTTCAGCCAGGGCGCGCTCCTGGTAGACGGTCTCGATGCCCAGATCACGCGCCTGGGCAACGGTCAGGTGGTCGATGCGCTGGTCATCGAAGTAAATCTCCCCGCGGTCCGGTTGATGATAACCGGTGATCAGCTTGATGAGGGTTGATTTGCCTGCGCCGTTGTCGCCCAGCAAGCCGACGATCTCGTTGCGCCCGACGCGGAAGTTGATGTCGTGGACAGCAGCAACATCGCCGAACGACTTATAGACGTCGTTCATCTCCAGCAGATTTTCGCCCATGGAGCAGTCTCCTTCAGTCCAGCAACGGAGGGGCAAACGGGAGCCGTTTGCCCCTCCGTTCAATGCGATGACACTGACGCATTCGGGGGTTCAGCCTGCTGCGCTGTTAGCTTGCGCAGGCGGTTCCCAGATTACATGGCCTAGCGGATTTCCTTCTCGATCAGCGGCGCCAGGAAGTCGAGGTTGTCCTTGTCGGCGAAGCCAGCGCCGGTGTCGATCATCAGGCCCGAGAAGCCGAAGACATCAGTGAGGCAAATCTGCAGGATCGGCAGGTAGCCTTGCAGCCACGGCTGCTGATCGATCACCAGATCGGTCCAGCCGCCGCGGATCGCTTCCAGCGTTGCCGGCGAGAGGTCGAAGCCCGCGCCGTAGATGTCGTCCGGGCCTTTGCCAGCCGCCGTCAGGTAGGTCTGCAGAGTTGCAGTCAAGCCGCCGTGGTCGGTTACGACCAGCTTGACGTCCGGGTTGGAGGTTACGTAACCGGTGAAGGTCGGTGTGCCGGCCGCGGGGTCAGCGTTGGTGGCTGCGTCGATCTCCAGGTAGTCTACTGTCAGTCCGGCTTCCTCCAGCGCGTCGATGACGCCCTTGGTCCGCTCGCCGCGCGAGGGCTGGGAGAGCAGGCCCCACACCATGGCGCGGTCGCCGGATTGCAGCCCGAAGCGCTTGACGGCTTCTTTGCCCAGATTGAAGCCGGCGGTGTAGTTGACTGCGCCGACGTAGCCAAAGCCGTTGCCCTGGTACTGGTTGAAGCTGGCGGGCAGCTCGGTGTTCTGGCTGGTGACGATGATTCCGTCGGCCTCAGCCTTGTCGATCAGCGGGCTGAAGGCGTCATCGCCAGGGTGCCCCATGACGGCGATACCGTCGGGCTTGGTGGCAGCGGCTTCCGAGAACTGCTGGATCATCTTCTGTGGATCCCAGTCCGAGAAAACGTACTGCACGTCCGCGCCGAGGTCAGCCTGTGCTTGCTTGGCGCCGTTGTAGACGTTGTTGGCGAAGACCCCGCCGGCCGGGCCGCCCGGGAAGAAGACGATCTTTGTGTTGGCGCACCAACCGGGGGCATCGCTGGTAGTTGCGCTGGCTTGATCGCCGGTTGCTGCGGCTGTTGCTGGAACCGGCGTCGCTGGAACGGTGCACGCGGCAAGCATTGCGAGCACGAGGACGATCCCGATGAGAAGTGGTAGTCTCTTCATGTGAAATGGCTCCTTCTTTGGAACGTTGATGGGGTCCTTCGTTGGACCCATTGATAGAACGCAGGTGGTGGTTTGGCGAACGATGATGCTTCGAGGGTGGTCGAGAGGGACGCAGATGGGTAAGTGGGGAACATCACCTCCTCTATGGTTGAATCGTTCGCACTGCTTGCGAACTGACAACATAACCATGGCTCTGTTATCGTTACCGGGATCGTTCACATGTAGGATAACATACAATCTGACCCTTGTCAAGAGTGATTTCGTGTACTCGAGTCGGGTCAATTTCTGACTCTTGACACGGCATTATTTGTGTGTTATTCTACATGTGAACGATCCCGGTAACGATAACGGAGTAGGAAAGGGTACGCGCCATGGCGGCCACTCGGAACAAGCGAGTTACCATCAAGCAGGTCGCAGAGGAAGCTGACGTTTCCATTCAGACCGTGTCTCGCGTCCTCAACGATCTGCCCCACGTGGCCCCCGCTACACGTGACCGCGTCCTGCAGGTGATCGAGCGGCTTCAGTATCGGCCCAGCGCGCTGGCCCGCAGCTTGATCAACCAGCGCAGCCAGATGTTGGGCGTCATCACCGCCGGCCTGACCTACATCGGCCCCTCCCGCACCCTGAACGGAATTGCCTCGCAGGCAGAGGCAACCGGCTACTCAATACTTCTCAACGAGCTTCCCACCTTCGACACCATCGACGTCAAGTCGATCCTTCACGGCATGTTGGCGCGCCAGGTGGACGGCGTGATCTGGGCGGTTCCCGAGTCGGATACCAACCGCGCCTGGCTGCTGGAGCAGTTACCCGATCTGCACGTCCCCTTCGTCTTTTTGACCATGAATCCTCAGCCCGGTTTGCCCATCGTCTCGTACGACAATCGCACCGGCGCGCGGCTGGCGGTGGAACACCTCTTGCAGCAGGGCTGCCGACGAATTGGCCATCTGGCTGGCCCGCTGGTCTGGTGGGAAGCGCGCGAGCGATTCGCCGCCTGGTCTGAGACCCTACGGTCTGCTGGCTTGTCCGTGGAGGATCGCATGTGGGCGGAGGGCAACTGGTCGAGCCGTAGCGGCGAGGCCGCCGCCTTTCATCTGCTTCAGCAGTATCCTGATATGGACGGTGTCTTCGTCGCCAACGACCAGATGGCGCTTGGCCTATTGTCGGCAGCGCGCGCCCGTGGGATCGCTGTACCGCGCGATCTGGCGGTCGTCGGGTTCGACGATATAGCGGAGTCGGCTTATTTTTGCCCGCCGTTGACTACTGTTCACCAGGACCTGCATCAGCTTGGCTGCCGGGCTGTGCAGCAGTTGATTGCCATGCTCGAAGCCTCCCACGACTCCGTCAACCAGGAGCCTGTCACTGTGTGGCTCCAGCCGGAGCTGATCATACGGGAAAGCTCGATCCGTCTGGCAAGCTAGCGCCGGTCAACGCTCGCAGCACAGGGGCTTGTAATCCGTCCTGCCCGTAGGCGCCCTCAAGGACCTGTGCTTCGCCACCTGCATCAGCGAGTTTCCGCGCTTGGGATGGTCTCCCGACCGTGTCCGTACCGTCTAGCGCACTTGTTCTTGACATGAGCCTCACCACCTAAATTCGCGAGTTCACTACCGCTTTGGCCGGTCTTTGCGAAGCACCTTGATGTTCCTCCGAAGCGCCTGACCGAGCCAACGCAGGCAATTTGTAGACCCATCCCAAATCAGCAGGTTCTCCGTTCCGAAACAAACTCCCGTTCGTTTCGTCTATCTGTTTCTCATCTCTCACCATTGCCTCGCGGAGGCAATTCCATCAAGGAGGTAACTCTCTATGAAACCAGTGACTCTCGGTGTAATCGTCGGCAACCGGGGCTTCTTTCCTGCTCACCTGTGCGAGACAGGGCGTGCAACCGTCTTGCAGGTCCTGCAACAGCAAGGCTTCAATGTCGTTGCTCTCTCGCCCGAGGATACGCTATACGGCAGCGTCGAAAGCCTGAGCGATGCGCAGAAGTGCGCGGACCTGTTCAAGCAGCACCGCGACGCGATCGACGGCGTGCTG
Source organism: uncultured Chloroflexia bacterium (assembly GCA_963707275.1). Lineage (GTDB taxonomy): Bacteria > Chloroflexota > Anaerolineae > JAAEKA01 > JAAEKA01 > JACKBK01. The sequence goes on along the minus strand of CAVPPH010000003.1, from coordinate 586,382 downwards.
GTGACGCTGCCCAACTTCGGCGACGAGCGGGCCATTGCCAACACGTTGCGTTGGGCGGGTCTCGACGTTCCGGTGTTGGTGCATGCCTTTGCCGACGACATGACCAAAATGGATCTTGCACTGGCGGCGCGACTCCTTCTGCGGCAAGATGTCGGCCTGCAACAATCTGCACCAGTACGGCATCAAGTTTTCGCTGACCGCCACGCATACCGTGGACCCGGAGAGCGACGCGTTCCAAGCCGACCTACAGAATTTTGCTGCCATTTGCCGCGTGGTGCGCGGCCTGCGCAACGCACGCATCGGTTTCCTCGGCGCGCGACCGCCGGCCTTCAACACGGTACGTTTTAGCGAGAAGCTGTTCGAGCGCACCGGCATCTCGGTCGAAACGCTGGACCTGTCTGACGTCTACGGACGGGTGGAGCGTCTCGCCAGCGACGACCCGCAGGTACTTGCCAAGCTCGACCAGATCCGCGAGTACATTCCTACCGGCAAAGCCCCCGATCTCTCACTGGATCGGATGGCGCGTTTTGGCGTGGTCGTCGACCGGTGGATGTCCGAAAGCAACCTGCAAGCCTCTGCCATTCAGTGCTGGACTTCGATGGAAGAGTACTTCGGCGTCGTGCCGTGCACGTTGATGAGCATCATGAGCAACAACCTGATGTCGTCGGCCTGCGAGACCGACGTAGCGGGCACGGTGGCTATGCAGGCGCTGGCGCTGGCGTCGGGCAAGCCCAGCGCACTGGTGGACTGGAACAACAACTACGGCGACGACCCTGACAAGGGCGTCGTCTTCCACTGCTCCAACCTGCCCAAGGATGTCTTCAAGGCCGAGTCGCTCGTCTCGGAAGACATCCCGCTGATGAAGGATCACGATATTCTCTCCAACACTGTGCCGCGCGCTCAGACCTGGGGCACCATCCACGGTCGCGTGCGCGCTGAGCCGTTCACCTACCTGCGCGTCTCCACCGACGACTACGCCGGCGCGATCACCGGTTACGTCGGCGAGGGCGCGCTGACCGACGATCCGCTGATGACCTTCGGCGGCTACGGTGTTGTGCAGGTGCCCAACTACCAGAAGCTGCTGGCCTATATCTGCGAGAACGGCTACGAGCATCACGTCGCCCTCAACCTGTCCAGCACCGCCGCGGCCCTCAACGAGGCGCTGGGCAAGTACATGGGCTGGCAGATGTATCATCATCGGTAAACACGGCCCGGCTCCGGCACGGTCGGAGACCGTGCCGGAGCCGGTTCCAGAGACGCCATCGCCATGCAAGAATTCAATCTCAAGATCGACCGCCTGCGCGCCCTGCTGATCGAGCGCCAACTGGACGCGCTGTTGTTGCGCCAGGTGAGCAGCTTCGCCTGGGCAACCTGTGGCGCGGCCTCGTATGTCAACACGGCGACCAGTGAAGGCGCCGGCAGCCTGCTGATCACGCCGACGGATCGCTACCTGATCACCAACAACATCGAAGCGCCGCGCTTCGAACGCGAGGAAGGGCTGGCAGCGCAGGGCTGGACCCTGCGCGTAGCCAATTGGTACGAACCCGGCCCGCTAGCCGAGCTGACACGGGGCCTGCGGTTGGGCGCCGATGGCCCGTATCCCGGCGTGACCGATCTCTCGGCTGAGCTAAGCGGGCTGCGGACCGATCTGACGCCGCAAGAGGGCGACCGCTTCCGTGACCTGGGACGGCTATGCGCCGCGGCCATGGATCAGGCGATCCGCGCTGTGCGACCGGGAATGACCGAATACCAGATCGCCGGCCTGCTGGCCGAAGCCAGCCAGAGCCGCGGCGTGCAGCCGATTGTCAACCTCATCGCGACCGATGAGCGAATCTACGCCTTCCGCCATCCACTGCCAACTGCAAAGACGCTGGAGCGCTACGCCATGCTGGTGCTCTGCGGGCGTGCCCACGGGTTGGTCTGCTCGCTGACGCGGCTGGTGCATTTTGGCCCGTTGCCCGCCGAGCTGCGGCGCAAGGCCGAGGCCGTCGCCGCGATCGATGCCGCGTTTATCGCCGCGACCCGGCCTGGCCGCACGCTGGGCGACGTGCTGGCGCGGGCTGTGCAGGCATACGCGAACAGCGGATTTGCCGACGAGTGGCGTCTGCATCACCAGGGCGGTCCGGCCGCCTACGAGCCGCGCGAGCGAATCGCTACCCCTGGCGATCCCTACCTCGTGCGCGCTGGCCAGGCCTACGCCTGGAATCCGTCGATCACCGGTGTTAAGTCTGAAGACACGATTCTGGTCGGTGAAGAATCCAACGAAGTCATCACGGCAATCGACGGCTGGCCCTCCGTAACCGTCGAAGCTGACGGCGCACCCTGGCAGCGGCCGGCGATCCTTGAGTTGTAGAGACTTTTCGCTCGTCATTCCCGCGGAGGCGGGAATCCACGCTCCACCAGCGATGGACTCCCGCCTCCGCGGGAGTGACGAGTGAGTAATTCTTTTTTAGAATTCAATCAGGAGGCTGATGTGAGCAAATATGCAATAGGTGTAGATTTTGGCACGGAGTCGGGCCGGGCTGTGCTGGTCGATGTGGCGACGGACGGGAGATTGCGACTGCCGTCCACGCCTATGCCAACGGCGTCATCGACGAGCGGCTGCCGGGCACCGATATCCGCCTGGACCCCGACTTCGCGCTGCAAGACCCCAACGACTACATCGAAGTCTTCAAGCGCACCGTTCCCGGCTGTGCTGGCGCAGAGCGGCGTCGAGCGCGGACGACGTGATCGGCGTTGGCGTCGACTTCACGGCCTGCACCATGATGCCGACCACGGCCGACGGCACGCCGCTCTGCTTCCTGCCGGAGTGGCGCAACCATCCGCACGCCTGGGTCACAGCTGTGGAAGCATCACGCCGCGCAGCCGGAAGCCAACCAGCTCAACCAGATCGCCGGCGAGCAGGGCTACAGTTTCCTCGACCGCTACGGCGGCAAGATCAGCTCCGAGTGGTTTGTCCCGAAGGCCTGGCAGATACTGGACGAGGATCCGGAGGTCTACGACGCGGCCGACCGGCTGATCGAGGCCGCGGACTGGGTGATCTGGCAACTGACCGGGCAGGAGACGCGCAACCTGACCACGGCCGGCTACAAGGGCGTTGTGGTCGAAAGGGGAGGGTTTCCCGCCCAACGAGTTCTTCCGCGCCCTCGACCCGCGCCTGGAGACACTCGTAGACGAGAAGATGTCGCGCCATATCGCTGAGCTGGGCGCAGAAGGCCGGCGGGCTGACGGAAGAAGCGGCCGGCTGGACGGGCCTGCGACCCGGCACAGCCGTCGCCGTCGCCAACGTGGACGCACACGTCGCCGTGCCTGCCGCCACCGTCACCGAACCGGGCCGCATGGTGATCATCATGGGCACCTCCAACTGCCACATGGTGCTGGGCACCGAGGAGCGCATCGTGCCCGGCATGTGCGGCTACGTCGAGGACGGCATCATCCCCGGTCTGTTCGGCTACGAGGCCGGCCAGTCGTGTGTGGGCGACCACTTTGCCTGGTTCACCGAGAACTGCGTGCCCGGCGCGTACGAGCTGGAAGCCGCCGAGCGCGGCGTCTCCATCCACGAACTGCTGGAGGAAAAGGCCGGCCAGCTCAAGCCGGGCGAGAGCGGCCTGCTGGCGCTGGACTGGTGGAACGGCAACCGCAGCGTGCTGGTCGATGTGGACCTGACCGGCCTGCTGGTCGGCGCGACGCTGGCGACCAAGCCGGAGGAGATCTACCGCGCCCTGATCGAGGCCACCGCCTACGGCACGCGCATGATCGTCGAGACCTTCGAGGAAAACGGCGTGCCGGTGAACGAGATCGTGGCCACCGGCGGCCTGCCTGACCGCAACAAGCTGCTGATGCAGATCTACGCCGATGTCACCGGGCGGACGCTCAAGATCGGCGCGTCCAACCAGGGGCCGGCGCTGGGTTCGGCCATGCACGGCGCGGTGGCGGCCGGCAGCGCGGCCGGCGGCTACGACAGCATCGTCGAGGCGCGCAGCACATGGCCCGCCTGCGCGACGAGATGTACACGCCCAACCCGGCCGCCACGGCGGTCTACGACCGGCTCTACGCCGAGTACGTCACGCTGCACGACTACTTCGGCCGCGGCGCGAACGACGTCATGAAGCGGCTGAAGGCGTTGAAGGCGGAGACGTTGAGCGGATAGGGAAAGGAGAGGGAAAGGAAGGAAAGGAGGGAAAGACAGGAAACAGAGCGACAGAGTGACAAGGTGGTGGTCACGCTCCCGTTTTCCTTCCTTCCTTTCCCTCCTTTCCCCTGTTTCCATTTCAACTTCCTGATCGGAGGAACAATCTCGTGCTCGAATCCTTACGTGAACAAGTCTGGCGGCTGCATCTGGAGCTGCCGCGCAACGGGCTGGTGACGTGGACCAGCGGCAATATCAGCGCCCGCGACCCGGAGACTGGCCTGGTCGTGATCAAGCCGTCGGGCGTCATGTACGAGGACCTGCGGCCGGAACACATGGTGATCCTGGACGTGGACGGTCGCGTCGTCGAAGGCGACCTCAAGCCGTCGTCCGACACCGCCAGCCATCTCGTCATCTATCGCCACCGGCCCGACGTCAACGGCGTGGTGCACACACATTCGCCCTACGCGACGGCTTTTGCTGCGCTGGGCCGGCCGATCCCGGTCTACCTGACCGCCATCGCCGACGAATTTGGCGGGCCGATCCCCTGCGGCGGGTTTGCGCTGATCGGCGGCGAGGAGATCGGACGGGTGGTGCTCGAATCCATCGGCGACTCGCCGGCGGTGCTGCTCAAGAACCACGGCGTGTTCACCGTTGGCCCGACCGTCACGGCGGCGGTCAAGGCTGCGGTGATGGTAGAGGACGTGGCGCGCACGGTGCATTTTGCCTTGCAGCTTGGCCAGCCCGATGAAATCCCCGACGCGGAGGTGCGCAAGCTGCGCACCCGCTACACCACTGAATACGGACAGTAACCCCATGAATAAACGCGAGCGGGTGCTGGCGGCCATCGGCCACCAGGAGACCGATTTCGTCCCCTACAACCTCCACGCTGTGCCGACGGTCTGGCAACGCGTCTGCGAGGTCTACGATCTGCCCGACCCGCACGCCGCCGCGTCGTTTGTCGGCAACCACATCGTCAAGATTGGCTCCGACTTCAACTACAACCCGTGGGCCGAGGATGTCGGCAAGGTGCAGCTTACGCTGAGCGGCGGCCCGGTGCAGACAGCCATGGACGCGGCCGGCGGATTGCACACCGACGAGTTCGGCTGCGTGTGGGACCGCGCCGCCGGTCTGCCGCATCCGGTCAGCTACCCGCTGGGCGATGTCGAAGGCGGAGCGGCGTTGGCGCATGCGCTGGAAAACTTCAAGATGCCCGATCCGCGCCGCGCGGGCCGTTTCGATCAGGCCGGCCAACTGGCCGACCGTTACCGCGGCGACCTGTTCCTGTTCGGCAAGCTTGGCATGGTGCTCTTCGAGCGCGCCTGGAGCATTCGCGGTATGCAGCAGCTTTTCGTCGATATGGCCACCGAGCCGCAGTTCGTCGAGGACTTGCTGGACCGCATTGTTCACGAGTGGAACCTCCCGATTGTCGATCAGCAGCTTGCGCTGGGCGTTGATGGCTTCTACTTCTCAGACGACTGGGGATCCACCACGCAACTCATGTTCAGCCGCAAGATGTGGCAGCGATTCATCAAGCCGCGGCTGGCGCTGATCTATGACCACTGCCATGCGGCCGGCGTCGTGGTTGGCCAGCATTCGGACGGCGCGATCAGCCCGCTGTTCCCCGACCTGATCGAGATCGGCCTCGACGTGTTCAACCCCCTGTCGCCACACATCATGGATCCGGCCGCGATGAAGCAGCAGTACGGCGACAAGCTCTGCTTCTACGGCGGCATCGACGTTGAGGATACGCTGCCCTTCGGCACGCCTGACGACGTGCGCGCCGAAATCCGCAGCCGCGCCGAAGTCATGAGCGTGGGCGGTGGTTACATCCTGCAAAGCTCGCACACCATCCTGGACGACACACCCGTCGAGAACCTGATGGCCTACATCGACGAGGTGCGGGCGATGGCAGGAATGGCGTGACACACACTTGCCACGAATGGAGCGAATTTCACGAATTGGTCCGGAGTGTTTTCGTGAAATTCGTGTAATTCGTGGCAGGATCCCGGTGCAAGTTTACGTCAGCCAACTCTTTAGAACGGAAAGCATCCGATCCATGCCACTGATCTCTGATCCAATCCAGGCCAGCGAAATCTACCAGCAGGCGGCTGAGCGCGGCATCTGTCTGGTCAACTTCTGCACGGAGAACCGGCGCACCACTGAGACAATCTTTCACGCGGCCCACGCCTTTGCGCAACGCCACGGACTTACCGGTCTCCCCGTGATCGTCTCGGTTACCAGCAACTATCCCATCGAGCCGCAGTTGCAGTATTACACCTCCAGCCGCGACGCGCGGCTGGGACTGCGCGCGCTGCTGGCCGATGTGGACATATTGCTGAGCGAAGACAGCCCGTACCGTGACCTGAAGGTTATGCTGCACCTGGATCACGCGCTGCCCGACTACGAGCAGGAGATCATCCCGCGCTGCCTCCACAAGTTTGCCACGATCATGTACGACTGCTCGTACTACCCCTTCGACGAGAACATCCGCCGCACTGCTGAGTTCGTCGAGCAGCACGGACACCAGGTGCTGGTCGAGGGCTGTGTGGATGAGATCATCCAGTCAGAGGACGCGGGCGAAGAGGAGGGCGAACTCACCGATCCCGCCCGGGCGGAACGGTTCCTGCGTGAGACCGGCGTCGCGCTGATCGTCCCGAACCTGGGCACCGAACATCGCTCCACGGCTGCGGTTGCCAGATATCACGGCGACCTGGCGCAGAGAAATTCGCGACCGCGTGGGCACGATCCAGGTGCTGCATGGCTCCTCCAGCCTGCACGATGCCGACCTGCCGCGGCTGGCCGGCGATGGCATCGTCAAGTTCAACGTCTGGTCGATCTTCGAGCGGCTGGGCGGGCAGGCCGTCGCCGCCGACATGCTGCACAACCTGGGCAACCTGCTGCCGGAGACGACGCTGCGCGACTGGCAAGCTGAGGGCCTGCTGGGCGCGCGCTTCTTTGACCCAGGTTTCATCGACGACCAGTGTCAGGGAGCGCTTGGACCCAAGGGCTGGGCCGTGGTGGAGCGCCACCGGCGCGCAATCTGGCAGGATGCAGTGACGGCGCGCATGGGGTTTTATCTTGAGCAGCTTGGGTACGTGGGGTGGTAGATTGCGCGGTTCCGGGCGCAGAATCCTCACCCCAGTCCTCTCCCACAGGGAGAGGGGGCCAGAGCCGGAGATTCCCATCTGGGAGAGGTAGTAACGCATGAGTCTGCTTGGAGTGGACATCGGCATCAGTGGCTGCAAGGCGGTTGCGTTTAGCCTGACGGGTGACGTGCTGGGGCAGGCTTATCGCGAGTACCCTCTGCACCAGCCGCAGCCTGGTTGGATGGAACTCGACCCCGCGGCGGTTTGGCAGGCGGTGACGGAGGTGATCGGACACGCGGCGACAGCCGCAGCCACAGCAGGCGATCCGGTGACCGCGCTCAGCGTCGCCACCCACGGCGAGTCGGTCGTGCCGGTCGACGCGGCCGGACGCCCGCTGCGCGGCTTCATCACCGCCATCGACACCCGCGCGGCTGAACAGGCGGACTGGTGGGCAGAACGGCTTGGCAAAGAGCGGCTGTTTCAGATCACCGGCATGCCTTTGCATCCGATGTACACCGTCAACAAGCTGATGTGGCTGCGGGCACACGAGCCGGACGTCTTCGCCGCGGCCGGTCGGTTCCTGTGTATGCAGGACTTCGTCTTTCACCAGCTTGGCCTGCCACCGGCCATGGATTATAGCTTGGCGGCGCGCACCATGGCCTTGGACGTCAACCGGTTGGCGTGGTCGGACGAGATACTGGAGTTGGCAGGGTTGGAACCGGAACAGCTGTCGCGTCCGCTGCCCTCCGGCACGGCGCTAGGCGCGATACCGGCGGAAAGGGCAGCGCTGCTGGGCCTGCCGGCTGGTGTGGTGGCGGTGACCGGCGCGCACGACCAGCCGGCAGGTGCGCTGGGCTGCGGCGCGGTCGGGGAAGGAATCGCGATGGATTCGACCGGTACCGTCGAGTGCGTCGGAGTAGCTTCGCAGCGGCTGGTTTTTGACCAGAGCCTGTTGGACAGCAATCTGCCCATCGCGCCCCACAGTGCGCCCGGCATGTACATCGTGCTGGGCTACACCTCAACCGGCGGCGCGCTGCTGCGCTGGTATCGTGACACCTTTGGCCGGGCTGAGCAGGCTGAGGCGGCCCGCAGCGGTCGGAGCGTCTACGACGTCCTGCTAGCCGAGGCTGCCGCCGGTCCCTCTCCTGTCCTGATCCTGCCGCATTTCGTCGGCAGCGGCACGCCCTGGTCCGACCCGGCGTCGAAAGGCGCGATCCTTGGCCTCGACCTGAGTACCACCCGCGGCCAGATCGTCAAGGCGATGCTGGACAGTGTGAGCTACGAGATCAAGCTCAGCCTGGACGCGATGCAGGCCGCGGGCATCGCGGTGCGCGAACTGCGGGCCTTTGGCGGCGGCGCCCGCTCCCCATTGTGGCTACAAACCAAGGCCGACATCTACGGCGCACCGGTGCTGGCCATGGATATAGCCGAAGCGCCCTGCCTGGGCGTTGCAATTCTAGCCGGCGCTGCCACCGGCGCGTTCGAGTCGGTGGCGCAGGGACTTGCACAGATGGTGCGGATTGGCCTGCGTTACGAACCGAACGTGGCAATGCACGCCCGTTACATGGAGAAATACCAGGTCTTTGCCGAAGTTTATCCGGCGCTTGCGGCGGTCAACCACAGACTGTAGGCGATCTATATTCACATAGAACGGACTGACAGTCCCGGATTTGCAGCAGAGATGCAATTGACGTTTCGACAACTCTTCTCGAGATCAGGATTGTCAGTCCTACGTTACTGCACGGAGGCTGATAAATGAAACGATCAGAGATCAACGCCATCATGCGCGAGGCCGACCAGTTTATGCGCGATCACGGCTTTCGCCTGCCGCCGTTCGCCTACTGGACACCGGCCGACTGGGCAGCCAAGGGCGAGGAGGTGCGCGAGATCGTCGATCACCACCTGGGTTGGGACATCACTGACTTCGGATCGGGCGACTACGAGCGCACCGGGCTGTTCCTGTTCACGATCCGCAACGGCGACCCGGCCAACCTGGCGACGGGCCGCGGCAAGCTGTACGCCGAGAAGGCGCTTCTGGTGGATGTGGACCAGGTGACGCCGCTGCACTTCCACTGGCGCAAGGTCGAGGACATCATCAACCGCGGCGGCGGCAAGCTGGTGATCCAGCTCTACAACTCGACGCATGACGACGGGCTGGCTGACAGCGAGGTGGTGGTGAGCTGCGACGGCGTGCGGCGAACTTTGCCTGCCGGCGGCGTGGTGACGCTGGAGCCGGGCGAGAGCATCACCCTGCCGACCCGCCTCTACCACGCCTTCTGGGGCGCGGGCAGCAAGGTGCTGGTAGGTGAGGTGTCGCTGGTCAACGATGACAACACCGACAACCGCTTCTATGAGCCGGTGGGCCGCTTTCCGCAGATCGATGAGGACGAGCCGCCGCTGCACTTGCTTACTATCGACTACGCGCGCTACTATCAGCCCGATGCTGGTTAAGCCGAGGCCGCGCAGGGTGGTTTGACAGATCGCGGGTACTGCCTATAATCGAGTCAACTGCAAACCACAACGCGTTGACCGGGACGAGTAGACGGGCGGCAAAGCGCCAGAGAGCGGAGACCGATGGCTGAAAGCCTCCGCAGCGAAGCGCCGTCGAAAACCACCCGGGAGCGGCTGGCAGAACGGTAAACGGTGATCAGTAACCAGTGATCGGTAATCAGTCGTGCAAGGACTGGAACCCGATTACCGAATACCGATTACCGGTCACCAACTAAGCCGGCACGGTTGGCCCCGTTATCGGCCCCACAAGATGGCGTGTGTCCACTGGAGACGCGCCAAGTTGGGTGGAACCGCGTGCTAACCCTCTCGCCCCAACAGGTGAGGGGGTTTTTGAATCCGCCGAGTTGCCAGAAGACCGCTGTATTCTCTGTGTCTTAGTAGACAAGGGAGGGTCAGGCTCGGAAGGTGCGGCGGTGAACTTTCAGGAGGCACAAAATGGCAAAGTCAAACGAGTTACCCAAGGACGACCTGTACAAGCTGCGCCACAGCGCGGCCCACGTCATGGCCGAGGCGGTGGTGGAGCGCTTCCCCGAGGCGCGGGTCGCCATCGGCCCGCCCATCGAGGAGGGCTTCTACTACGACTTCGATCTGGGCAGGAACGCGGACGGTTCGCTTCGCACCTTCACGCCCGAGGATCTGGAGTGGATCGAAGGGCGTATGCGCCAGATCATCGGCGGCCGCTTCCCGTTCGAGTACCGCGAGGTCAGCGCGGCCGAGGCCAAGGCGCTGTTCGCCGACGAGCCGTACAAGCTCGAGCTGATCGAGGGGCTGGAGCGCGGCGGTGTGGACGAGTACGGCGATCCGCTGGACGAAGCGCCGGTCATCAGCACCTACAAACACGACACGTTCGAGGACCTCTGTCGCGGGCCACACGTCGAGAACACGGGCAAGATTCCCGCCGACGGCTTCAAGCTGCTCAGCGTGGCCGGCGCCTACTGGCGCGGCGACGAGAAGCGGCCCATGCTGCAGCGCATCTACGGCACGGCCTGGAAGAACAAGAAGGACCTCAAGGCCTATCTGGACCGGCTGGAAGAGGCCAAAAAGCGCGATCATCGCAAGCTCGGCAAGGAACTGGATCTCTTCAGCACCAACTCCGACGATGTGGGTGGCGGGCTCATCCTGTGGCATCCCAAGGGCGCGCTGATGCGCCATCTGGCCGAGGAGTTCTGCAAGAACGAGCACCTGGCCGACGGCTACGAGCTGGTCTACACGCCGCACATCGGCCGCGCCAAGCTGTGGGAGACCAGCGGGCATCTGGAGTTCTACGAGGACAGCATGTACGCGCCGATCGAGATCGAGGGGCAGGAGTACTACCTGAAGCCGATGAACTGCCCCTTCCACATCAAGATCTACAAGAGCCGGCTGCGCTCCTATCGTGACCTGCCGGTGCGCATGGCGGAGTGGGGCACGGTCTACCGCTTCGAGCGCAGCGGCGTGCTGCACGGGCTGACGCGGGTGCGCGGCTTCACGCAGGACGACGCCCACCTCTTCTGCCGGCCCGACCAGATGCCGGCGGAGATCGACCGGGTGCTGAACTTCTGCCTGCACATCCTGCGCAGCTTCGGCTTCACGGAGTTCAACGCCTATCTCAGCACGCGACCGGAGAAGTCGGTTGGGCGAGGACGAACAGTGGGAGGCGGCCGAGCACGCGCTGGAAGAGGCGCTGAACCGCGCTGAGATCCCCTACGAGGTCGATGCCGGCGGCGGCGCGTTCTACGGTCCCAAGATCGATCTGAAGATGCTGGACGCGCTGGGCCGCGAATGGCAGCTCAGCACGATCCAGTTCGACTTCAACCTGCCGGAACGCTTCGACCTGCACTACGTCGGCGAGGACGGCCAGGCAGCACCGGCCGTACATGATCCACCGCGCCCTGTTGGGCAGCATGGAGCGCTTCTTCGGCGTGCTGATCGAGCACTACGGCGGCGCCTTCCCGGTCTGGCTACAGCCGCAGCAGGTCGCCGTGATCCCGATCACCGACCGCCACAACGAATACGCCTACGCAGGTGCGAGAGCAGGCTGAAAGAGGCCGGGCTGCGGGTCGAGGTGGACGACAACAGCGACCGCATGAAGGCCAAGATACGCGATGCCCAGCTGCTGAAAATACCCTACATGCTGGTGCTGGGCGACCAGGAAGAGGAGCAGGGCCTGGTCAACCTGCGGCTGCGCACGGGCGATCGCAAGGGCAACATGACTCTTGACGATTTCGTCGCGATGGCGCAAGGGGTCGTCGCAAGCAAAGCGCTGATCTGAGGCGCAACTTTGTTTGGTAACCGCTCTGGCCGGTCTGTGACCGAGCCAGTGGTTTGCCACAGGCTGGCTCGGTCACAGACCGGCCAGAGCCCATGATTCAACGGCACCATAAACAAAAACAGGGAACGGCCAACGAGGCCGTTCCCTGTTTTTGTTTGCGTCAAGCCCGTAACCTCACACCCATTTGCTGCACCGAATCAAATTTTAAGGTGTATGTGAAAAAAAAGCTGTTGATTATGGCTGGTCGGTGTGATATGATGGTTCGGTCAGCTTCCCCTTCCATCCTTCGCAAATCAACCCAGCGCTTGGGCCGTTTTCTCTGGACCCAGGCCAATATCATGCTCGCCCGAATCCGCCATGGTTGACCATGGGTTCATTCGGGCAGCGTATCGACCAAGTGGCACGCATTTCGCGTGTCATGCAGCTACAACAGAAGGAGTATTTGTTATGAGCGAACCGTTCCTTGCCGAGATTCGGATCGTCGGCTTCAACTTCGCGCCGCGCGGTTGGGCATTCTGCGACGGCCAGATCTTGCCGATCAACCAGAACCAGGCGCTTTTCTCGCTGCTGGGCACCATGTACGGCGGCGATGGCAGAACCACCTTTGCCCTGCCAGACCTGCGCGGCCGTGTGCCTGTTCATTTGGGCAATTCCAACGGCGGCGCTGCCATCCAGCTGGGTCAGAAAAGCGGCCAGGAGGGCATCACACTCACGACGGCGGAGATGCCTCAGCACAATCACGTGATGCAGGCCTCCAGCAGCGATGGCAACAGCGTCAACCCCGGCAACGCCCTGCTGGCGCGCGAGGCCGGCGGCATCTATCTCGCAAGCGCCGCCAGTCCGGTGCAGATCCAGGCTGGTGTGGTCGCCAACGCGGGCGGCAGCCAGGCGCATGAAAACATGCAACCGTACCTTGCCCTCAATTTCTGCATTGCGTTGCAGGGCTTGTTCCCGTCGCGCAACTAGGAGAAAACCATGTCTGAACCCTTTGTCGGTGAAATTCGCATGTTTGCGGGCAACTTTGCGCCGCAAGGCTGGGCCTTCTGTGACGGCCAGTTGCTGGCTATTTCTGAGAACGACGCACTCTTCTCGCTGCTGGGCACGACCTACGGCGGCGATGGGCAAACCACTTTTGGGCTGCCTGACCTGCGCGGCCGGCTTCCGATCCACGCAGGCAACGGCCCCGGACTATCGCCCAGAAGACTGGGCAGCACAGGCGGATCGGAGTCGGTGACGCTGACGACCAACCAACTGCCTTCCCACACCCACGGGGCCACTGGCTCGGGCGCCAGCGGGACCGATCCCAATCCGGCAGGCAATTTCCTGGCTGGCTCCACCGTGGTGTCGCCCTACGTCCAGGAGACGCCCGACACGCCCTTTGCTGCCGCAGCAATCACGGCGACGGGCGGCAGTCAGTCGCACATGAACCTGATGCCCTACCTCTGTGTCAACTTTATCATCGCGCTGTTCGGGATCTATCCCTCACGCCAGTAGAAGGAGCCTATCATGTCTGAACCATTTCGTCGCGGAAATCCGTATCTTTGCCGGCAACTTCGCACCGCGTGGCTGGGCGTTCTGTGACGGCCAGTTGCTTCCCATCTCGCAGAACACAGCGCTTTTCTCATTGATCGGGACCACCTATGGCGGCGACGGGCGCAGCACGACGGCGCTGCCCAACCTGCAAGGCAGCGCGCCGATGCACCCCGGTCGCGGCCCTGGTTTGACCAGCAGGCGACTGGGTGAAAGAGGTGGAGTCGAGACTGTCACGTTGAGCGAGGCCCAGATGCCCAACCATCAGCACTCGCTTACGGGATCAGGCGAGAACGGCGACCAGGGCTCCCTGACCAACAATGTGGTCCCGGGACGCTCGCGCGGCGGCCAGCTCTATCAGACGACCACCAACGCGGCCATCGTGCAGATGAACGCCGGCGCCCTCCAGGCTACCGGCGGCAGCGGGGCTCACAACAACATGCAGCCCTATCTGGGCCTGAACTTCATCATCGCGTTGGTCGGGCTCTACCCGCAGCGCAGCTAGCGGTCTGGTGATCGGTGATCAGTAATCGGTTATACAGTAAACGATGTACAGTTTCGGAAACCGATCACTGATCACCGATCGCCTGTCAGATGAACATGACGCTCACTACCACTCTCCGTCCCATCAGCGAGGACGACCAGCCTTTCCTGTACCGTCTCTATGCCAGCACCCGGGAGGAAGAGGTCGCTGTGCTTGACTGGACGCCGCAGCAGAAGCAGGCGTTTCTGGTCATGCAGTTCCAGGCGCAACATACCTTCTATATGCAGGAGTTTGCCAGTTCCAGCTTCGATATCATTGAGCAGGCTGGCGAACCAATCGGCCGGCTGTACATTGACCGGCGGCGCGACGAGATTCGCATCATCGACATCGCACTGCTGCCGCCATGGCGCGGCCATGGCATTGGCTCCCGCTACCTGCAAGACCTGCAAGACGAGGGACGGCAGCGCGGCCTGCCGCTGCGCATCCACGTCGAGTCCAACAACCCGGCCATGCGCCTCTACACCCGTCTGGGCTTTCGCAAGGTCGAAACCAACGGCGTGTACTGGCTGATGGAATGGCAGGCAGCCGAGGCCGATCCGGTGCCGCTCTTCTCACAACAAAATCATGCCTGATCAACTTACAATCAATACATTTCAAGACCACATCAACGAACTGTTTGTCGTGCGCGTGGACCTCATCGACGCCGACTACCCGACGTTGGACCTCACTCTGTTGAGCGTGTCGCCGCTGGGCCGGCCGCCAGGAGAGGATGAAGATCGACGCCAGCCGTTTGCATTGCTGTTCCGCGGCCCCGGCCAGCCGGTTCTGGCCCAGCGCACCTTTCAGGTGGACAACGAAACGTTGGGCGCGCTGGCGCTGTTTCTCGTGCCCGTGGGGCCGGACGGGTCAGCCATGCAGTACGAGGCCGTGTTCGCCTAGTGAGAGATGCCATCACTCCAGAGTTGCCAACTTTTCCGAAAAGTTGGCAACTGTTAGTCTCAGCCCCAGGAGGGAATACCCCATGACCGTCAGAAAACGCTTCATCATTCTATCAAGGCTGGTGCGCTTCTCCGCCATGCTTGCCATCGTCCTGTCTCTACTTCCGGTCAGCCCCATCAGTGCTGCCAGCAGCGCCGCGCCAGCGCCTGCCGGTTCGCCGGCGCCAGTTTCCGCAGCCGAGCGCGCTGGCAACCCGGAGCTGCGCTACGCCAACCTGTGGACCACGACGCTGCAAGCCACCGCGCGGCCAGCCAGCTCACCTCAACCGGCTCGCGCGCCCGACGCGGCGGTCATCTCGGCCACCAAGACCGACGTCTTGCAGAATGACATTCCACCGGCTGGCCCGACCGCTGGCGACACAATTCGCTACACTGTCGTCATCAACAACAGCGGCAACGACCCTGCCGCCGCCGTTGCCTTTAGCGACACCATCGACCCCAGCACCACTCTTAGCGGCGTTGCCCACGTTTCCCCCCTTGCCTTCGACGATAGCTACAACTCGCTGGGCAATGTTGGTATCACTGTGCCTGCCGCCAATGGTGTTTTAGCCAACGACGTTGACCCCGACAGCAGCGTTTCCCTGGGCGTCGTTGCTGCTGCTGGCGCAACCAGCCAGGGCGGCGCATTTGCCATCGCGGCCGACGGCAGCTTCTCTTATGGTCCTCCCGCGGGCTATGAAGGCCCTGACAGCTTCACTTACACCCTCACCGACAACGACCCGCTCACCCCCAACGACACCGGCACAGTCGACATAACTGTCAGCAATGTCATCTGGTTCATCCAGAACACGGCGGCCGCGGGCGGGGATGGTCGTCTCAGCGCGCCGTTCAACAGCATTAGCGCCTTCAATAGTTTCGCGGCCGACCAGACCGGCGATATCATCTTCGTCTTCGAGGGTGTGGGTAGCTATCCCGGCGCATTTACCCTGCTGAACCAGCAGCAGCTCATTGGCCAGGGCGTGGCATTGGCCGCGGCCGCCGGCCTGACCGTGCCGCCTTACAGCAATGCGCTGCCAGGCGCAACGGCTAACTCGCTGCTGACCAACCTGAGCGGCAACAGCATCGCTCTGGGCAACAACAACGTGATCAAGGGTCTGACCGTGGGCAACACCAGCGGGACGGCTATTTACGCACCCTTCGGCTTCGGCACACTGACCGTGCGCAACGTGGCCATCAGCGGCAGCGGTGCGGCGCTGGACCTGGCTACCGGCACGCTGGACGCCATCTTCGACAACATCGCCTCCAGCGGCGCCTCGGCAGGCGGCTGGGCCATCAGCCTCAACACGGTGGGCGGCTCGCTGGCGGTCAGCAACCCCGGCGCAGGCACCGACACCGGCATCACCAGCGCCGGATTCGGCGGCATCTCCATCATCAATGCGCCGGCCGGGGCCAGCTATAACTTCGGTGAGACCAGCGTTGGCAGCTCCGACATCGGCGTCTTGATCCAGGGCAACAACGCCGGCGCGACGACCACGTTCGCCAATCTGGCGATCACGGTCAGCAACGGAACCGGCCTCACCACCAACAACGCCGGCGTCATTAGCATCGGCGGAACGGCCAGCACCATCAGCGCCACCAACGGATCGGCGATGGTTGTCAACGGCCAGGCCAACTTCGGCGCCGGCGCGACCTTCGCCAGCGTCTCCTCCGCCAACGGGCCAACCGGCGTCAATCTGATCATGAACGGCGTCACCGGCAACCTGACTATGAACGGTGGCAGCATCACCGGTTCGACCGCAGCTGGCGTCGCGGTCTCTGGCGGCAGCGCCAATGTTACCTACGCCGGCAGCATCACCAACAGCGTCAACCGTTCGGCTTCGATCACCGGCCGTACCGGCGGCTCGGTAACGCTCTCCGGTAACATCACCGACACCGGCAGCGGTATCCTGGTGCAGAACAACACCGGCGGCTCGACCACCTTTTCCGGCAGCAGCAAGTCGATCAACGTCGGCACCAGCAAGGGCGTCACCCTCAGCAGCAATGCCGGTCACACCATCACCTTTAGCGGCGGCGGTCTGGTCATCACCACCAGCAGCGGCACAGGCTTCGAGGCCAGCGGCGGCGCGGCCGGCGTCAACGTCACCGGGACGGGCAACACCATCAACGCCAGCACTGGCCGGGCGCTCGATGTCGCCAGCACCACCATCGGCAGCAGCGGCATGACGTTCCAGAGCATTTCGTCGGGCGCGTCCGGCAACCTCGGCATCGTCCTCAACAACACCGGCTCGCTGGGCGGCTTGACGGTCACGGGTACTGGCGCGGCCGGCTCCGGCGGCAACATCAGCGGCAAGACCGGCAACACCGACGGCGTGTCGCTGACCAGCACCAAGAACGCCTCGCTGGCCTACATGACCATCAACAACAACACGCCGCAACGGCATCTATCGGCCAGAGCATCAACGGCCTGACGTTGAACAACGTAATGCTGGACGGCAACGCCGACCAGTTCACTCCTGACGAGGCGGGTCTACTGCTGCTGGAGATCACCGGCACGGTCAACATCACCAACACGACGATCAAGAACTCCTACGAGCACAACGTCAAGGTGGAAAACAATAGCGGCACGCTGACCGCCTTCAACGTCACCGGCGGCACCATCGGGCCCAACCCGGTGGGAACGGGCGCGCAGGGTCTGCTGTTCCAGGGCAATGGCACGGCCAACATGACACTGAACGTCAACGGCACGACCTTCACCGGCAACCAGTCCAACGGTATCTTCGCCGACACATCGGGCGGCACGATGGATGTGACGATTCAGAACAGCACCATGACCAATAACAACGTTGGCGTAGGCGTTTCGGTTTCCAACAGCGGTAACATGACCTTCGACATCCTCAACAACATTGCCGCCAGTCCGCTTCAGGCGCAATCCATCGGCATCAACGTCTTCGCCAACGCCTCGCACAGCGGTACCTTCGTGGGCACCATCGCTGGCAACTTTGTCGGGCAGGCTGGCAGCACGGCGTCCGGCTCCATAGATGGCGATGGAATCAAGGTGTCAAACGAAGGCAGCGGTACGCTGACAGTGCTGATCAACAGCAACACCGTGCGCGAGGTGGGCAACGGTCTCGGTACGGGCTTCGAGGGCATCTTCGTCATCAACAGCGTGGCCGCCGGCACAGTAAACGTCACTGTGACCAACAACACAGTGGACCAGATACGCGACGACCGCGGCTTGCACGTGCGGCAGATCATCGCCGGCACAACCTGCGCCGACATTCGCGGCAATGCGTTTACCAATATCTTCTCCGCCACCCCGCTGCGTGTATCGCAAACAGCGGGCACGTACAACGTCGTGCAGGCCAATCCAACAGGGCCAGCGCCAAATCTGAGCACTGTCAACGGCAACGTCGCGGTCAGTGTCGCCGGAACGATCAATTTCAGCGTGGGAGCGAGCTGTCCTACGCCCACCAGCGCGCCGGAAAGTCCCGATACCCAGCCAGACGTCACGGTAGCCACGAGTACGGTTGCTGTTGCATCCGGCAGCAGTGCAGGCCAGCCGCGCGCCGCCGGCCAGATATCAGCCTTCAACCTGCCCATCGACCAGTCTGCCGCTCCTGTCGCGCAGTGCAGCGACGCCTGCATCGGCCCCTGACCAATCTACCAATCTACCGATCTACCAGAACTCCATCCGGCAGCCGCGCGCCGGAGTCGGGCGAGACTGTCAACGTCAACATCGGCACCCTGCCGGCCGGCAAGAGCGTCACCATCATCTTCGACGTGATCATCGACACGCCAACAACGCCGCAGCAGATCGTCAGCCAGGTCTGCAACCAGGGCACGATCAGCGCGACAGACCTCAGTAGCGTTCTCACCGACGACCCCGACGTGGGTGGCGGCGCAGATCCGACCTGCACGACCTTGGCGTTGGGATCCATCACCATTGCTAAGGATCAGGTGCCCAACGGCAACGCCCCGTTCGGCTTCACCAGCACCATCTCCGGTAGCACCAGCTTCAACGTCAACGGCGACAGCTCGCTGCCGATTGCCAACATCACCGCCGGCAGCTACACAGTGACCGAGAACGACCCGGCGCCGCTGTTCAGCCTGACCGGCCTGGCCTGCGACGACGGCGCGAGCGGCGTGCCCAGCTCGGGTAACAGCGGCACGCGCATCGCGACCATCAACCTGGAGCCGGGCGAGACGGTGACCTGTACCTTCACCAACACGCAGGCAGGCGTCGATCTGCAGGTGACCAAGTCCGACGGCGACGTGACGGCCCAGCCGGGCGACACCATCGCCTACACGCTGGCCTACACTAACGCGGGCACCGGCGGCGCGGCCGGCGTCGTGCTGACTGAGACGGTGCCGGCCAACACGACCTTCAACGCGGGCGCCAGCACGGCTGGCTGGAACTGCGTGCCGGACGGCAACGCTGGCAGCACCTGTACGCTGGCCATCGGCGCGCTGGCCGGCGCCGGTAACGGAACGGCGACCTTTGCGGTGGACGTGGTCAGCCCGCTGCCGCCGCAGGTTACTCAGATCAGCAACACAGTCTGCATCGGCGACGATGGCGCGCTGGGGCCGGATCAAAACCCCGGCGACAACTGCGGCGACGATACGACGCCGCTGCAAGCCGGCAGCATCACCATCGCCAAAGTGACCAACCCCGCCGGCGGCACCGGCTTCAACTTCACGGGCGACCTGGGCGTGTTCAGCCTGGACGACGGTGGGCAGCAACCCTTCGGCGGGCTGGCCAGCGGCGACTACGACATCACCGAGATCGTGCCGGCGGACTGGCTGCTCGCCACGGTGGTTTGCACGGGCGGCGGCTACACGTTGATCGCCGACGGCGTCACGGTCAACCTGGACCCGGGCGAGAACATCACCTGCACCTTTACGAACCAGCAGTTGCCGCTGGTGCTGGAGCTCAGCAAGGACGTCAACGGGCCGACCAGCGTCACGCTGCCGGGCGGTTCGGGCACGGTTAGCTACACCGTGGCCTATACCAGCACAGCGATTGTCACCGGCACGGCGGTGTTTACTGACACCCCGTCCATCGACATCGGCTCGGTGACGTGCAGCGACCTGACGCAAGCGACGCTCGGGCCGGGCGAGTCTGGCTCGCAGGTCGTGGACTGTGCGGTCACCATCACGCCCGACCTCTGCGTTGAGTTGAACGCAACTCTCAACAACACGGTGACAGCGGACTTCAGTCCGGTGGATGGCTTTGGCGCAGGTGCGCCGACGGTTACTATCACCGTGCCGCCCAGCGATCCCAACAATCCCCTGTGTAATCCGGTGTTCAGCATCGTGTTGACCAAGACGGTTGGGCTGGATCCCAACGTCTGCGCGGCCACGGACACCATCAACCTGCCCTTCGGCGGCGATCAGGTGACCTACTGTTACGAGGTGGAGAACACCGGCAACATCGATCTCACCTTCCACAACCTGGTGGACACGGAGCTGGGAACCATCCTCAACGCGTTCCCCTATTCGCTTTCGCCGGGCAGTTCGGTGTTCGTCACACAGACGGCGTTCATCGATGTTACGTCCGTCAACACCGCCACCTGGACGGCCTACAACCCTGTGGAGGGACCGGGGCTGCCTCCGGGCGAGGCAATGGCCAGCGACACGGCCACGGTGACGGTTGATCTGCCGGACCCGGCCATCGTCCTCACCAAGACGGTCGGGCTGGATGCCAACGTCTGCGCGGCCACGGACATGATTATCGTCCCTGAGAACACCGAAGTCACCTACTGTTACTTCGTGGAGAACACGGGCAACACACCCTTCAACCTGCACGATCTGGTGGATACGGAACTGGGGAACATCCTGCTGGACTTCCCCTACTTGCTGACGCCCGGCAGCACGGTTTGGATGACCCAGACGGCCACTATCGCGGTGACTACCGTCAACACCGCCACCTGGACTGCGGTGTTGGCTCCAGTGGAAGGGAACATCACGGCGCAGGCAACTGACGTGGCCACGGTGACCGTTCTGCCGCCGACGGCAGTGCGGCTGGACAGCTTGCAGGCTGCTTCCAGCGAGGCGGACCGGACGCTGGTGCCGCCGATGCTGCTGGCAGCGGTGGTGGCAGCGGGAGGTGTCCTGGCATGGCGGCGTCGCAGGCGCTCTCTTGCGCCATAGGCTGAGCAGACCGATCCACTCAGCGCGCCTTGTCAGGTAAGGAAAAAACACGCTCCCCGCGGCAATTCCGCGGGGAGCGTGCTAAGATAGCCGCCGGGATGAGCTGCACCCGGCACACTGATTGAGGCACGTCGCATGTCCTGAAAAAAAAAGCTGCGTGCCGAGCATTGATCTGTGACATCCCTTCTCACTTTCCTCTTTACTGACCTCGAAAACAGCACCCCGCTCTGGGAGCAATTCCCCGAGGAAATGCAGCAAGCTGCTGCCCGCAACGACGCGCTGATGCGCGCCATCATCGAGCAGCACGGCGGACGGGTGGTGAAAACGACCGGGGACGGGTTTCACGCGGCGTTCGACTCGCCGTCTGACGGCGTCGCCGCGGCGCTGGCCGGGCAGCAGGCGATCGGCGCCGAATCCTGGCTCGAGGCGGCCGGGCCGCTCAAGGTGCGCATGGGACTGCACACGGGTGAGAGCCAGGAGCGCGAGGGCGATTTCTACGGTTCGAATGTCAACCTGGCTGCGCGGATCATGGGGCTGGGGCATGGCGGGCAGATCCTGCTCTCCGAAGCCACGGCGACGCTCATTAAGAGCCGCCCGCCACAAGGGTGTACACTGTCCGATCTGGGAGAACACCGTCTCAGAGGCATCGCGGTACCCAGCCGCATCTTCCAGCTCTGTCATCCCGATCTGGTCGCCGAGTTTCCTCCGCTGAGATCGCTGGCTACGTACAAACACAACTTGCCGCGCCAGCTCTCCACCTTCATCGGGCGCGGCAAGGAAATCGCCGAGGTCAAACGTTTGCTGCAGGGCACGCGATTGCTGACGTTGCTCGGCCCCGGCGGTACGGGCAAGACCCGCCTGATGTTGCAGGTCGCTGAAGAAGTTGTTGGGGACTACGCGGATGGCGTCTGGCTGGTCGAACTTGCCCCGCTCACCGATCCTGAGCTGATTCCCGACCGGGTAGCCGCGGCTCTTGACGTTCAGGTTCAGCGCGGCCGCCCAGTTCTTGAGACGCTGACGAACTACCTGCGCCACAAGGACTTGCTGCTCCTGCTCGACAATGTGGAACACCTGGTCCGCGAGAGTGCTGAACTGGCGGAACATCTGCTGACGCAATGCCCTGCCCTTAAGATCCTGGTCACAGGACGCGAGGCGCTCTTTATCACGGGTGAAACCACGCTCCAGATTCCCTCGTTGTCCTTGCCGGGAAAAGAGTCCCTGGCAGTTGACGAGATCGGCAGCTCCGAGGCGGTTCAGTTGTTTCTGGCCCGTGCACGGGCAGTTCAGCCAGGTTTTGAGGTCACCACAGACAACGCACCTGCCCTTGCGGAGGTTGTCCGCCGGCTGGATGGCATCCCCCTTGCCCTGGAACTGGCTGCTGCCCGGCTGCGGATGATGTCGGTACAACAGATCGCCGAGCGGCTGAACGACCGCTTCCGGCTGTTAACAGGCGGGAAACGCACGGCCTTGCCACGTCAACAGACCTTGCAGGCATTGATCGACTGGAGCTGGAATCTCCTCAATGAGCATGAACATGTCCTGCTGCGTCGCCTGTCGGTTTTCTCAGGCGGGTGGACCATGGAATCAGCGCAGGCAGTCTGCAGCGATTCACAACGGGATGAGTTCGATGTCCTCGACCAGTTGGAGCAACTCATCAACAAGTCACTTGTAGTCGTGGAGCGCTTTCCCGACGGCGATGTGCGCTACACCATGCTCGAGAGCATCCGCCAGTACGCCCGCGACCGCCTCTTTGACGCCGGAGAAGTTGAACGTCTGCGCGACCGGCACGCCGAATACTTCACGCAGTACAGTGAACGACTTTCCAAAGCGCTGCAAGGGAGAGACATGCTGTTTTGGCTGGAACGTTTCCTGCGGGAGTCGGATAACGCCAAGATGGCCCGTGAATGGGCGCTGGAATCGCGTCTGGATCTGGCTCTGCGGATGAGCGCAGCGTCGGTACTTGTCCAGCGCTATTGGTTCTTCGTATCCGATGGCTACCGTTGGCTGGGAGAAGTCGTAGAAAAAGCACGCATGCAACTGGACAGTGAACCGGGTGCTGAATTCGAGCGAGGATTTGCCTGCGCCCTGATCTCTCTGGGAGCCGCCACCTTTGGACAGGGCAAGAAGTCCCGAGGCGCGTCACCTGCTGGAAGGGGGTGTCTCGCTGGCCCAGGCGACTGGTGCGGTGGAAATGCAGGCTTTCGGCCTGAACATGCTGCTTGTTGTCCTGCTGCAGCTCGGCAAATTCGAAATCGCGGCAGGCGTTGCCCAGGAGGCGCTGGACATCACACAGCAGCATGGTCTGGATTTCTTGCGCATGATGACATTGGGGTCATTTACCCCGATGTTTGCATTCCAGGGAAGGAACGAAGAGGCGCTGGCCTATACGGAGGAAGCCATCCGATTGGCCGACCGAGTCGGGAATCCCTGGGTGAATGCTATGTCATTTTACCTCAAAGGCTGGGCCGAACGCGGCAAAGGAGATTGGGCTGAAGCCGAGGTTTATTTTGACGAAGCGGCGAAACTCTTTGAAGCTGTACGCGATAGACCATTTATGTATATATCCCTCAGCGAAGCCGGTCATATGAAGCGCATGTTAGGCGACTATGCAGGAGCAGAGGCTGTTTACCGCCAAACTATCCTGTTCTTCCGGGACGCAGAGGGCAAATCCGCGGTCATTCATCAGTTGGAGTGTTTTGGAATGGTCGCGGCATATCAGGCGCACTACGATCGCGCTGCCATGTTACTGGGCGCGGCCCAGGCTTTCCGCGAATCGGAACAGAGCATGCGCCTTCCTCCGGAACAGCTCGAATTCGATGAGGCGCTGGCCTATCTCGAGGCGGAAATGGGGCTGCATGAGCGCGATCGAACTATGGCTGTAGGGGCGCGGATAGAGTCTGGACGAGACAGTGGCCCTTGCGCTGAAAGAATCGGAAGTGAAACCATGACGCAGGAAGTCACTAACTTCCAGGACAAGCTGCAACTGTTCACCGAGCACTGGTCCCCCAGGATCATCGCGCAGATGAACGACACGCACCTCAAGCTGGTGAAAATCCAGGGCGAGTTCGTCTGGCACAGCCACCCGGAGACAGATGAGGTCTTCATCGTCCTCGACGGCACCATGACCATCGAATTCCGTGACGGCGTCGTCACGTTGAACAGCGGCGAGATGGTGGTTGTGCCGAAAGGGGTGGAACACCGGCCGTGTGCTGCCGAGGAATGCAGCGTGCTGTTGATCGAGCCGGCCGGCACGGTCAACACCGGCGATGTGGGCGGAGACATGACCGCGCCCGCAGACGCGTGGATATGACGCCCGGTTGCGTCAGCTAAACGCCACGGCTTCCAGCGCTTGCAGGTTGTCGGGGTAGGTCTTGAGCGCGGCCAGTAGATCGGCCAGCGCGGCGTCGTCGCTCATGCGCACCAACTGCCGGCGGGCGTTGACCACCAGTTCCATGGTTGCCTCGTCCAGCAGCAGGCCCTCGCGGCGGGTGCTGGAGCGGCGGATGTTGACCGCGGGGAACAAGCCGAGCTGCGCCAGTTGCCGGTCCAGGTGGACTTCCATGTTGCCGGTGCCCTTGAACTCCTCGTAGACCAGATCGTCCAGCCGGCTGCCGGTGTCCACCAGACAGGTGGCGATCAGCGTCAGGCTGCCGCCCTCCTCCACTGCACGCGCCGCGCCGAAGATGCGCCGCACGGGGACCAGCGCCGAGGCTTCCATGCCGCCCGACAGCGTGCGGCCGCGGCCGGTGGTCGCCATGTTGTGGACACGCGCCAGCCGCGTCAGACTGTCCAGCAGCACCACCACGTGGCGGCCCGCTTCCACCAGCCGGCGGGCGTTGGCCATCACCAGATCGACTATTTCAGCCTGCTCAGTTTGCGGCGCGTCCAGGTCTGCCGCGACGACCTCGGCCTGGATCGAGCGGCGCAGCATGGTGACCTCCTCCGGCCGCTCGCCCACCAGACAGACCAACAGCTCCAGATCGGGGTCCATCAGAACGCCCTGGGCGATGTGTTCCAGCACGGTGGTCTTGCCGGCCTGGGGCGGCGCGACGATCAGGCCGCGCTGTCCGCGGCCGATGGGCGCGATCAGATCCAGCACGCGGCCGGTGATGGCCTCGGGGTGGTTGCCCAGCGCGATCTGGTGCTCCGGGTGGATGGCGGTCAGGTTTTCGAAGACTGGCCTGCGCTGCAGATTGCTGACGCCGTGGCCGTTGACGCGCCAAACCATGTTTACGGCCGGCCCGCGGTCGCTCCAGGTAGTCAGCGCATCGACATAATCTCCCTCGCGCAGTCCCATGTCTCGCACCAGGGCGGCCGGCACGAACGGGTCTTGCGGGCCGGTTGCGGCCTGATGACGCAGATTTCCCCAGCCCTTGGCGTTCAGGGCCAGATAGCCATAGACCGGCTCTTCTCCCGACTGCAACTCAGGCGGATAGGGCGCCGGCTCGGGATGCCAGGCTTGCTCTTGCCTGGCCTGGCTGCGCCAGCCGGAAATCGCGTCGGCGGCCTGCGCGCCGCGATAGGCGCTTGTATTACCGTTGGTCAATTGAACCCTCTTCTTACACAATGCGGTGGTGAACGGTCGATGCTCCTATTCTATCACAAGGAGCCGTACACGCCAACACAGCCGCGTTGCCAAAGAAATTGCGATGATTGTTCGAGCTGGTCTGTTGTGCTATAATCCCGCCAGATTTCCCGGACACGACGATATACAAACACTTTTCTCGACGAGGAGGATACTATCCCATGGCATTGATCCCCAGCATGGTGCTGAAGCAGCTTTACACCTTTGGCAGCCTGCGCAACAGCGCCGACGGCGTGCGTTTTTCCCTGAAGAACCGGCTGAGCGATGCGACCGTGACCGCTCTGAACGGCGTCTCGTTCGACGGGCAGCCGGTGCCGGTCAGCAAGCTTTCCCTGGTGCTGGACACCGGCGAGGTTCTGTTACCTGCGGACCTCAAGGCAACGCCGGTCGATTTCCCGCTGCGCAAGACGCTGGACATCGTGGCTGACATCGAACCGCTGGCCGACGGCAAGCACCGCATCGAGGTCAAGTTCGACGCGCAGCCCTTCGGCAGCCTGACGCTCAAAGTCGATGGCTCCATCGTCAAGGAAGAGGAGAAGCGGATCAAGATTCCGCGCGATAACGCCGACAACTACTCGCCGGAGATCATCAAGGCGCGCCAGCAGTTCATCGAGGAGTTCACTGGCAAGAAGCTGGAGCACATCCCCAACTACTCCTTCGATCCACACATCACCGCCGGCAATGTCGAGAACTTCACCGGTGTGGCCCAGGTGCCCATCGGCTTCGCCGGCCCGCTGACCATCAACGGCGAGCACGCGCAGGGCGAGTTCGTGGTGCCGATGGCCACGGCGGAAGGCACACTGGTCGCGTCCTATAACCGCGGCATGAAGATCCTCAACCTGTCGGGCGGTGTCAAGGTGTCGGTCATCGGCGATGCCATGCAGCGCGCGCCGGTTTTCGTCTTCGACGACGCGCGCCAGGCGCGCGACTTCGTTGTCTGGGTGCAGGCGAATCTCGACCATATCCGCGAAGAGGCCGAGGCGAGTTCCAGCATTGCCAAGCTGCAATACATCGATCCTTACCTGGCCAGCAAGTTCGCCTTCCTGCGCTTCAACTACACCACGGGCGACGCAGCCGGGCAGAACATGGTGGGCCGCGCCACCTTCGCCGCCTGCAGCTGGATCATCGACAACTACGACGCAAGCCCGATTCGCCATTTCTACCTCGAGTCGAACCTGGCCACCGACAAGAAGGCGTCGCAGGTCAACGTGATGCACACACGCGGCAAGCGCGTCGTGGCCGAGGCAACGGTCAAGAAGGATGTCCTGATCCAGCACATGCGCGTCGAGCCGGAGAGCCTCTTCTACCACTACAACGTCGCCAACGTCGGCGCGATTCTGTCGGGCGCCAACAACAACGGTCTGCACTCGGCCAACGGCATCACCGCGATGTTCATCGCCACCGGCCAGGACGTCGCCAACGTGTCGGAGTCGTCGGCTGCTATCCTCTACACCGAGCTGACGCCCGACGGCGACCTCTACATGGCGCTGACCATCCCGTCGCTGATCGTGGCAACCTACGGCGGCGGCACCAGCCTGGCCACGCAGCGCGAGTGCCTGGAACTGATGGGCTGCTACGGCCGCGGCACCGTCTACCGCTTCGCCGAGATCGTGGCCGCCGTCGCCCTGGCCGGTGAGATCAGCCTCGCGTCGGCCATCTCGTCGTCGGACTGGGTTTCGAGTCACGAGCGGTACGGGCGCAACCGGTGAGGCGGAGGGGAACTGAGGGAAAGAAGGGAAACGAGGGAAAAGCGGATCCCTCGCTTCCTACCGTGCTCGCTTCCGCTCCTACTCGACCGTCTCTTACTCGCCAGTCCGCGACGCCTTCATCTGCGCAGAGTGCTCCGACGAGTCGGAGTCACGAGTAGACGCACGATGCGACACGCGGCAAGGATTTACCACTCATGAGAACCGACATCGACTACGCACGCGAACTGGATGCGGCCGATCCGTTGGCGCATTTCCGTGACCGCTTCGTCATCGCCGACCCCGACCTGATCTACATGGACGGCAACTCGCTGGGGCGGCTGCCGCGCGCCAGCATCGATCACGCCGCCGATCTGGTAGAGCGGCAGTGGGGCGAGCGGTTGATCCGCGGCTGGAACGAGGGCTGGTGGGCCGCGGCTGAACGCATCGGCGCCAAGATCGCGCCGCTCATCGGCGCGCAGCCGGACGAGGTGATCGTCGCCAACTCGACCTCGGTCAACCTGTTCAAGCTGGCCGTGGCTGCCCTGCGCGCCCGCCCCGGCCGCCACGCGATTGTCACCGACGACCTCAACTTCCCATCCGACCTCTACATCCTGCAAGGGATCGCCGATCTGCTGGGCGGGCAGCACCGCATCGATGTGGTTGCCTCGCCCGATGGAATTCACGGGCCTGAGGGAGCGATCAAGGCGCGGTTGAATGGCGACTCGGCGTTGCTGACGCTGTCGCACGTCGTCTTCAAGAGCGGTTACCTCTATGACATGGTCGCGCTGACCGCGGCGGCGCACGAGGCCGGCGCGCTGACGCTGTGGGATCTCAGCCACGCGGCTGGTTCGGTGCCGGTGGACCTGAACGGCGCAGGCGCGGATCTGGCCATCGGCTGCACCTACAAGTATCTCAATGGCGGCCCTGGCTCGCCGGCCTTCCTCTACGTGCGGCGCGACTTGCAGGAGCAGCTTGGCAACCCGCTGACCGGTTGGTGGGGCCAGCAGCGGCCCTTCGACTTCGGCCTCGAGTTCCAACCTGTGACCGGGATGCGGCGTTTCCTGACGGGTACGCAGCCGCTGCTTTCCACCGCGCTGATCGAACCGGCAGTGGATCTGCTGCTGGAAGCGGGCATCGACGCGCTGCGCGCCAAGTCACTGCGCCAGACGGCTTACCTGATCGAACTTTGGGAGGCGCTGCTCGCGCCGCTGGGTTACCGGCTGAACTCGCCGCATGATCCGTCCCGCCGCGGTTCACACATCAGCCTGGGCCACGCGGAAGGGCTGCGTATCGATCTGGCGCTGATCGAAGAGATGAACGTCCTGCCCGACTTCCGCGCGCCTGACAATATCCGGCTCGGCATCGCGCCGCTCTACACCTCTTTCGCCGACATCCACGAGACGGTGCGCCGGCTGGCCGAGGTGGTGGAGCGTCGTCTGTTACGAGAAGTACGCCGCCGCTGCGCCAGAAGTGACATGACACGCTACGAAATCATTCCATTTGGCGATGATCTGGTGAGTCAGGCCGGCGCGCTTCTGGCGCAGCGTCACCGGCGTGACCGCCAGTTGCTGCCCGATCTGCCGGACCGCTTCGAAGATGCGGCTGTTGCAGCCAACGCAGTTGCCGGCACTCTGGCGCTGGCAACCACCAGCGGTGTTGCCGCCGTGCGCGACAGCCAGCTTCTGGGGTTCATGATCGGGCGGCCAAACCTGGACGAAATCTGGGGGCGCAGCGCGTGGGTTCAGCCGGCCGGTTGCGCCACCGACCCTGCGGAAATCCACGATTTGGTGCGCTCGATGTACGCGATGCTGGCCGCGCCATGGGTCGACGAGGGCATCTTCTTCCACTTCGCGCTGATGCCGCTGGCCGACCGCGCGCTGCTGGACGCCTGGTATTCGCTGAGCTTTGGGATCGAGCAGGTGCAGGCGTTGCAATCGCTGGCATCCGTCGATCCCGCGCCGCCGAATGCTACCTGCCGGTGTCGAGATCCGCCGCGCCGGTCCTGAGGACAAGGACGCGCTGCGCGCCATCTCCAGCGTTATCTGGCGCCACCAGGTGCAGGCGCCGGTCTGGGGCATCATGCCGCCCGAAGATGTTCCCGAACAGGAGGACGGCTGGGCAGAGTTAGTGGATGAGGAAGATGTGGTGGTGTACCTGGCCTTTGTCGACGGGCAGGTGGCGGGCGTGCAGGCATATTGGCCGGCCGAACCTACAGACGCAAGCGTATTGGTTCCGGCAGGGACCGCGGATATGAGCGTCGGCGGCACGCTGCCGGCCTTCCGCCGACGCGGCATCAGTACGGCGCTGTCGCGTGTCGTGCTGGCCTCGGCGCGCGCCGATGGTTTCAATGTGATGAAGACCGACTGGCGCAGCACCAACCTGCTTGCCGCGAGCTTCTGGCCAAGCCAGGGCTACTATCCGGTAGCCTACCGGTTGGTACGGCGCATCGACCCGCGGATCGTGTGGGCGAAAGGACGGTGACAGTCGCTTGGCAACTCAGCAAGACAAGTTGGTAATTCAACGATTGATTCCGGGCGACGACACAACGGCAGTCGCGCGGCTGTGCGCCGAGGTGCAGGCGTTGCATGCTGCCGCCGAACCACACCGCTACAAACATCCCGGCCGCCGATTCATCGCCGAGACAGCCAAGTGGTTTACCAGCCTGTTGTCTGACCTTGACCGCTTTGTCATCCTTGTGACCGAGAACGGTGATCCGGTGGCCTATGCCTCCACGGAACTGATCTATCGCGACGATGGCATCTACGGTCCGGCGCATTGCGCGTTGTACATCGACCAGTTTGGCGTGACCGAGACGCAGCGCGGCAAGGGCTACGGACGGGCGCTGCTGGATGTGCTGGTCGAGATCGCCCGCGTCAACGAAGCCGACGACATCACGTTGGACGTGCAGGCATTCAACACCGGCGCGATCGGGTTCTACCGCCACTGCGGATTCCGCGACGGGCGCTACCGCATGGTGCTGCCGATCGAGGATGAAAATGTCTGAACTGACTGCCATGCCGGCCCACGTGCTGGCTTCTCTGATCCGCACGCGCGCCGTTTCCTCCGCAGAGGTCGCCGAGGCGTATTTGCGACGGATCGAATCTCGTCAATCCCGCGATCAACGCGGTGGTCCAGCTCGCGGTCGGTTCTGCATTGACCCGGGCGCGGGAGGCAGACGAAGCGCTGGCACGTGGCGAAATCTGGGGACCGCTGCACGGTGTGCCGTTTACAGCTAAGGATGTCATCGAGACGGCCGGGATCGTGTCGGCAGCCGGACTGGAGGAGCGGCGCGACTTCGTGCCGCAGCTCGACGCCGTCGTTGTGGCGCGCATGAAGGTGGCCGGGGCGATTCTGCTGGGCAAGACCAACTGTCCACCGGGCGGCGGCGGTGGGTTGACCGACAATCCGGTCTACGGGCGCACGCTCAATCCCTACAACCGCGAGTACACGCCGGGCGGCAGCAGCGGCGGATGCGCTGCCGCTGTCGCTGCCGGGCTGTCACCGCTGAGCATTGGCAGCGACTCCGGGGGCAGCCTGCGCTTGCCCGCGCACTACTGCGGCGTGGCGACGCTCAAGCCAACGTCGGGCCGTGTGCCGAACACGGGCGTGTTCAATCATCCCGGCGGGTTGAGCGACACACGATCGCAGATTGGCCCGCTGGCGCGTAGCATCGATGACGCGTGGCTGACTTTCACGATCATCGCGGGCAGCGACTGGTGCGACTCAGGCGTCGTCGATATGCCGTTTGGAGACCCTGACAGTGTAGCGATCAACGGAATGCGCGTTGCCGTGTACGCGGATGACGGGCAGGCCACGTCAACGCCTGAGACGGTCGCAGCAGTGCGCGCAGCCGCGGCCGCCCTGAGTGACCTGGGCGCGGATGTAACGCACGCACAACCGGACTGCCTGCCTGATGCATGGAAGATCACCCGCGGCTACTGGGGCATGTCAGACCTGACCGGCGATCAGGTGGAGCAATTGCTGGCCGAGTGGGATGCGTTTCGGACGGCGATGCTGCAATTCATGCGCAGCCGCGATCTGATTCTGTGCCCGGTGGATGCCGCGCCCGCTCACCGCGGCGACGAAGACGGCGATCCGTTGAAGTTCAACTATACGATACCCTATAGCCTGACCGGGTGGCCGTGTGCTGTGGTGCGAACTGGGACATCACCGGATGGCCTGCCGATCGGTGTGCAAATTGTGAGCAGACCCTGGCAAGAACACGTTGCAGTTGCTGCTGCCCGCAGGATCGAGGAATCGCTGGGTGGCTGGTCCGCGGGGATTGGCATGTAGCGTGCTCTGTGGTATGATTTCGCCGGCTGCGCGGAGACAGGAAGCACGTCGGCAGCCAGCGCGTTTTCAGCGTTTCCAATACCAAGCAGGAGGCAAATCATGTCGTATCTGGTAGTCATCAAATATGATGATGCAGCCGAGGCTGCGGAAGTTCGCAAGGCCATCAAGCAGTTGTCCGATCAGGGCTTGATCAAGATCGAGGACGCCGCCATGGTGAGCCGCGGCGACGACGGCAAGCTGAACGTCCACAACGAGCTTGACAAGGGCGTGAAGTGGGGCGCGGCAATCGGTGGCGGCCTGGGGCTGCTTGTCGCGGGCATTATGTTCCCCGTGGCGGGCATTGTCATCGGCGCGTTGGCTGGCGCTGCCGTCGGCGCGGCGACTGACCACGGCATCGAGAAGAAGTTCGTCAAGGAAGTTGGCGAGTTGCTGGAGAACGGCCAGTCGGCGCTGTTCGTGGTGATACAGGAAGGCAACGCGGCTGCCGTTATGGGCTCGCTGGGCCAGTTCAAGGGGCATGTCTACCAGACATCACTGCCATCAGACGTAGAGGCGGCGCTGCGCGCTCGGGTCGAGGGCGAAGACAGCGGCATGAGCCCGGCTGAGCGGGCGACCATCGAAGCCTCTGTCAACAAGTAAGAGATCACCCTGACGGCCTGCGGAAGTCTTGACGTGGACGGCCATCGACAGCCGTCGATCGGCTGCTGTGAGCGGTTTCTTCCGGGCGCGACAAGCGCTTGCGTTCACCAGGTGATTTCCAGCGCCTTGCGAATGCCTCTTTACGCCTTTAGAATCAAACGAGGCTGCCAGATTGCTGGCAGCCTCTGCCTGTGATTGCATGACTCAGCGTGAGTTCATCGTACGCAAGACCCCGTTTGTCTTCCTGAAGCGGGTTGCGTACATCACCTTTTTCTTTGCAGTGCTGCCGCTGGCGGCCGTGCTGTGGATCGATCTGCGGACGGAATATGCAGCCAGTCCGCTTGCGACCGCTGTTCCCTCTTTCAGCCTGTTCATTCTCCTCATCCTTGGCCTTCTCCAGTTTCTGATTGTCGTCATTTCGTTCGCGACGTGGTATTTCCCGACCTATCTGATCAACAGAGATGTGGTGACGTACCGGCCCGGCTTGATTTCACCCGACAGACGTCTGGTGGAAACGCCACGGATTACCGCGGTTGACACCAGACAGGGACCGCTGGCGCGGCGATTTGACTACGGCAGCCTGGTGCTCAGCGTGGCCGGTGATTCGGCTAAGATCAAGGACATTTCCTCCCCCGGTGAGATCGCGCAGTCACTGCTCAGCCTGGCGGGGACTGAGTTCGAGACAACGACTCTGCAACGGTTGCCAGCGCGCGAGCTGATTGCCCAGGGTGAGAACAACCAGGTGGAATTCAAGGCCAGCCTGCTCTGGGACTACCGGCGTGAGGCGGTCAACAAGGATCTGTACGAGCCAGTCATGAAGAATGTGGCTGCGTTCATGAACACGGCCGGCGGCGCGCTGCTGATCGGTGTCAGCGACGACGGCCAGCCGCTGGGCATTGAGCAAGACTACGCGGGCTTGCCCAAGAAGAACGTCGATGGCTGGGAGAACGCCTTCAACATGGCTTTTAACCAGATGATCGGCGCGGAGCTGCACCACAACGTCGAACTGGCCTTTGAGAAAATCGACGGTGTGACGGTCTGTGTTGTGCTGGTCCAGCCATCATCAACCCCTTGTTATCTCAGCTTCAAGGGCAAGGAGGAGTTCTACATCCGCACCGGGAACTCCAGCCAGCCGCTATCGGTCAGCAAGGCGACGCGCTACATGCAAACCCGCTTCGCTGCGTGACCGTACTATGTTAGCGACATTTTCAACAGAATTGCCAAAATTCGGCTGCCTGCGGTATAATGCACTCAACGTCCCTCGGTGACTGCCTCGTTGCGATCAAGCAACAAGGAACTAACAGCACCGAACTAAGTTCATATCACCATACATTTCGGAAAGGAGTTTTGCAATGACTGCAACTGCAACCGCGCCCGCCCAGACCACCAAGTGGTGGGTGCTATTGGTTCAAGGTATCCTTGCCATCATTCTTGGCATTCTGCTGCTGACGAATCCGATCAAGACCGCAGGAGCCTTGGTTCTGGCGTTGGGTATCTACTGGATCATCATTGGCATTCTCGACATCGTTAGCCTGTTCCGTGACCGCACTGCCTGGGGGTGGAAGCTCTTTGTGGGCATCATCGCTCTTCTGGCGGGTAGCGTGATCGTGGGTGGCTTCCTGGGTGGGAGCGCCGACTTGGCAACGATGCTGGGCACGACGGCTGCCGTCGGTGTTGCCTTCGCCTGGGTGATCGGCTTCATGGCCGTCATGTACGGTATCGTAGCGCTGATCGCTGCCTTCCGTGGCGGCGGCTGGGCCGCCGGTATCATGGGTGTCCTTGGCATCCTGTTCGGTCTGATGATCCTTGGCAATACGTTGATTGCTGCGGCTTCGCTGCCGATTGCCCTCGGCATTCTGTTCATCTTCGGTGGCATCTTCATGCTGGTCGTTGCATTCCGCTTAAGATAACTGACTCAGACCGGGTCTTGGTAAGTAACCTGACGAGGAGAGAGTCTCCCATGTGGCGGCTTTCTCCTCGTTTCTTTTTTGTTCAGATGTTGCAACGCGCAGAGGCGAACAGATGACTGAATTGGCGCCGGTTCTTGGAATAGCTCTGGGCGGCGGCGGCGCGCGCGGCTTTGCCCACATCGGCGTGTTGAAGGCGCTGGAGCGGAAAGGTATCTTCCCGCGCCTGGTGGCCGGCACCAGCATGGGTGGCGTGGTCGGTGCAATGTATGCCGCTGGTCTTTCGGCGGAGCAGATGGAAGCCGAGGCGATCAAGGCCACCAGTCGGCGCGCTGACATGATCCGGACCGTTGATGTCAGTCTGTCGCAAACCGGCCTGGTGCGCGGCGCGCGCATCTACGATTATATCGCGGGTGTGATCGGTCGGGAGACAAAGTTCTCTGATCTGCGCCGGCCGTTGTCAGTGGTGACGGTTGACGTCAACACCGGTCGCGAGGTGGTCCTCAACAGCGGGCGTGTGGCTGACGCGGTGCGCGCCACGATCTCAGTGCCTGGCGTCTTCCAGCCGGTCGAGATGGGGACGCTGAAGCTGGTGGACGGTGGCATGCTCAACAACCTGCCGGTCGACGTGGTGCGGCAGATGGGCGCGGACGTGGTCATTGCCGTGGACGTGTTGCCCAGTTTCGTCCAGAACACGCCGGGCCAGCCGCCAGTGGTGGAGCCATTGCAACCAAAACGAGCGTTGCGCGTCTACCGCGATTTGTGGCACGTAGTCATGATCATGATCTCGGCGGCGACCGAGGCGCGCTTGCAGCAATGCCCGCCCGATGTGTTGCTGCGCCCGCCGCTGGCTTCCGATATCGACGTGTTGATCGGTTTTGGCCGCCAGCAGGAGGCCATCACCGCGGGCGAGGCGGCAGTCGAGGCGGCTCTCGATCAAATCCTGACGGTCGTCGGTCGCGCGCCCGTATCATCCGTTGACAACAATTCCCATTAGCGTTACAATGTCACCGGTCGCGCCGCTCATTCCCCTGCCTCCTGCAGCGGCGCGCAGTTGTTCATGACCCAATCTTCGCTCACGTTCGAAACAAGCCGAAACAATATGCGCAAACGCTTTTCCTGGCTGACACATTTCAATTGGCGCATGCTGCTGATGCGTATCGTGATCAATGCGATCTCGTTAATTGTGGTCGCGCTCCTGGTTCCAAACATCTACTTTGCTGAGAAATCGATCGCGATTCTGTTAGCCATTTCCATCGGGTTGGGAATCATCAACGCGATCATCAAGCCTTTGATCCAGTTCCTGACTTTTCAGTTCATTTTTGCGTCGTACGGCATCGTCATTGTCGTGATCAACGCGGTGCTACTTTGGTTGCTCAGCGTGTTCTTCCACCAATGGTTTGTGGTCAACGGCATAGTTTGGGCCTTAGTGGGCGGCGCACTGCTGGGTGGTCTTGGCAGTTTTCTTGAAGCGCTCTTTGGACTCACCGCACCCATCGTGCCGGAGCAGGACCAGGAGCTACGCGGATTGATCAAAGGCGAAACGGGCGGTGTTATCAAGACACTTGTGGATCGAAAAGAGTTGAAGCTGGAGTCCGATGTCGCTTCTGACACGGAGATTGTCATCGATGACAAGGCGCCCATTGTGCCCGATGATACAAAAGCTTCCGCTTCCAGCGAGTTTGCTGGCCCTGAATCGGTCGATGACGCGCCGATAACTTCTGTGAGTAACGCTGGCGACACAGACGACTCCTCCACTGCCACCATCGAACCCGAGTCGATGCCGAACAACCAAGTCACCCCTGAAGATAACACCCTATGAAACGTAGCAACCTCGACAAGATGCGCGAAAACGTGCGCTTGCAGCAGGTTTACAACGTGCTGCTTCGCTACGGTTGGGATATTGCGTTCGACCGGTGGGAGACTATTCGTGACCTCCGCCTGTCTATGCAGAAATGGATATGGCAACTGCCGCGCGAGGTAGAGCCTCTGCCCTTGCCTGTCAAGGTACGGATGATGCTGGAGGAACTTGGCCCCACCTATGTCAAGATGGGGCAGATTGCCTCCAGTCAGGCATCGACGATCCCGGACGACTGGGAAGTCGAGTTGGAGAAGCTGCAGAGCAATGTTCCACCTTTTGAAGCGGCGCTGGTGCGTCAGATCATCATCGAGGAGCTTGGCGCACCCCCTGAAGAGGTCTTTGCGACCTTTGAGCCGACGCCGTTTGCCGCCGCATCGACGGCGCAGGTACATCGCGCCACTCTGCACGATGGCACTGCAGTGGCCGTCAAGGTCCAGCGGCCGCATATTCAGAGTCAGATGCGCGCCGATCTTGGCATCATGCAAAACGCCGCTCGTGTGGTCACCAACCGTTCCGAAGCGGTGAAGGCAATTGACCTGGTCGGGATGCTGGATCAGTTCAGCACCAGTGTGCTGGCCGAGTTGGATTACGGCAACGAGGCCTACAATGCGTACCGCCTCGGCAAGAGCATGGAGCAGCTTCCGGGCGTCGGCGTGCCTGCGGTTTTCGGCGCCTACAGCACCTCCAAGGTGCTCACCATGGAGTTCATTCGCGGCGTCAAAGCGACTGACCTGGGCCGCATCGATGAGGCGGGTCTCGACCGGCCCGAACTTGCCCGCAACGCCTTGCGCGCCGTTGTCAAGCAGTTGTTGATCGACGGCTTCTTCCACGCCGATCCGCATCCTGGCAACCTGATGATCAACCTGGACACAGGCGTCATCACTTTCATCGACTGTGGCATGGTCGGTGAACTGGATCGCAACCAACGCATGAACTTGATCCAGCTTCTGCTCGCAGTGCAGCAGACTGACATCATGAGTATGGCACAGATCCTGAAGAACATGAGTACGCCGTTTGTGGATCATGTCGATGAAAAGGGCTACTACAAAGCCTTTGAGCGACGTCTGGGACGATATGCCTATACCGGACAGTCGATCGATTTCGGTCAGGCTGTGAATCAGGGTTTGGGCACGCTGCGCGACTTCGGGCTGCGGCTCGATCCTAACCTCACTATGGCCATCAAGGCGATGATGCAGGCCGAGGCAATCGCCACCGTGCTCTTCCCGGAGGGCGGCATCGTCGCGGACGGCGTGCAGATGGTGCGCGACCTGCTGCTGCGCAGTTTCGACGCCGACACCATCCTCGATGAGGCCAAGCGCCAGCTTATCATGACTGCT
Source organism: uncultured Chloroflexia bacterium (assembly GCA_963707275.1). Taxonomy (GTDB): domain Bacteria; phylum Chloroflexota; class Anaerolineae; order JAAEKA01; family JAAEKA01; genus JACKBK01. The sequence continues at coordinate 548,990 of CAVPPH010000003.1, read as the reverse complement.
CGCGAGGCGGTCAAGCAACTGCCCTCTTTCCAGGAAGCCACGCTGGGCTGGCTGAACCAGTATCGCAAGGGGCGCTTCGAGATCTTCGTCGATACCTCGGATCTGTCCAAGGAGATCACCAAGCTCAGCGGTCTTGGACGAATGATCGTGATCGCCATCGTGCTGGTCGGTGTCATCATCGGCTCAGCCATTGCCGTTGGCGTCGCAGCATTAACTGATTTGACCGGCCAACTCGTGGGAGTGCTAACGCAACTTGCCTACCTCAGCTACTTCATTGCCACGGTACTGGCTCTGTTTGTCGTATTTCGTCTCATGTGGCGCTGGCTGCGGCATAAGGATCCTACGGGGGACTGACAAGCCCGCAGCCGCTTGATCATTCATTCTTGCGAAGGAGTAATGCAACATGTTGATTCTAGGATACCGGTTTGATGCCTTCCATGGCGGCATGGCAGCATGCATTTTCTTCCTCTACATCTTCTGTCTGTTCACCGTAGCTCCAGTGACGTTCCGCAAGGGCTACAAATGGTTTGGTATTATAGGTTTCGTCCTTCCCGTGTTCTGGTTCTGGGGCGCAACTCGCGATGCCAAGCCAGGCTCCTACATTGCTACGCATCAAGCCCTCGGCGAACGCGAGCGTATGAGCGAATACACCAATTGATATTGGCGACATAACTGTCCGCAGCGCGTGGACGCGCCGCTGCGCTTTTCGACTGCCGGCACGTCGCGATTTGGGCTGCGGCTGACAGTTCTGAGGCGGTCTTCCCGTTACAATCTGTTTACGGCAGGTCTCGCCGTGTAGGTATGGTCTGAAATCCACCGGTTTGTGTAATATATTGCCGGGGCCATTCCGGTCGATGCATGGTTCATGCGCTGGCGGAGTGGTCCCGGTTTGCTATGTTCGACTTGAGAAAACGATTATGCAAAACACTCCCAGAGTTTTTCGCCGTCCGCAAAACATCCTAGCCGTCTACGATGCGCCGGCGCGCGCTGTTTTCAAGTTCAGCCAGCGCGACGGCTCGCGCATCGAGCAGGCCGCCGACACCTCCATCGATTTCCTGACGCAGCAAGACCTGGTCAGTTTTATCGATAGTCTCGCCATCCAGCGGTTGCCGTTGGACGACGCCGACCGCGCGTTGCTGGCGGGGCTGGCCGCGGCGCCGCCCGCCGGACCCGCGGCGCCAGTTGCCGCTGCAGCGCTGCCGAAAACTGTTCCGGCTGGCGCGGGCGATCCGCCTCCCCCTGAAACCGAGTCGTCAGGGCTCCGGTGGGGATTGGTTGGCGTGATCATTGGCCTGGGCGTGGTGTTGATCCTCGTCATTGTTCTGCTCAGCCGCTTCTTCAGCGGGCCATCCGGGTCGTCGCCGACCGAGACGCCGGTGGTGGAAACCACCGTGACCGTGACTGCCACCCCCGGAGACGCCAGCGTAGTCGCGCTGGCCAACGTCAGTGTGCGCAGCGGGCCGTCCGCCGAGTATCCGGTCATCGGTGTGCTGCCGGCAGGTACATCAGCTCCGGTGATCGGCAAGAACGCCGCTGGCACATGGTGGCTGGTTAGCGCGCCCAACATTCAGGGCAATCAGGGCTGGCTGCCCGACGACCAGGTGACGGCCAGCAACACTGCCAGTGTGCCCGTGGCCACGCCGCCGCCGTTGCCCACGCCTACGCCGACACCCCTCCAGACCTTCAACGGCTGGAAGGGCGAGTACTTTGCCAACGCCGACGTGCAGGGCCAGCCGGTCGTCGTCCAGGACGATCCCCAGATCAACTTCAACTGGGGCGCGGGCGCGCCTGCGCCGGGCGTGCCGCCCAATGACTACTCGGTGCGCTGGAGCCGCGATCAGTTCTTTGAGCAGGGCGCGTATCGCTACTCCGTCAACGTCGAGGGCGGCGTTCGTCTCTGGCTGGACGGCCAGCTTCTCATCGACAGTTGGCGCGATCAGGGGCTGCGCCTGGAACAGGCTGACAGCGGCCCGCTGGTTCAGGGCACACATCCTGTGCGCGTAGAATTTCGCAAGCGCAGCGGCAACGGCCAGATCGCTGTAAGTTGGCAACTGATTCCGCAGGAGCCGCCCGAGGCCGTGATTTCCGGTCCGACCACCGGGCAGGCGGGCCAGCAGTTGCGGTTCAGTGCTGCCAACTCTATCCCGCCGCCCAGTGGCAGCATCGTGCGCTACGAGTGGCGTTTCGGCGACGGTAGTACGGCCACTGGCGTGCAGGTTGACACCGTCTATGCCCAGCCCGCTACCTACGAGGTATTGTTGGTGGTCACGGCGGACAACGGGCTGGCCAGCACTGCCACCCAGCAGGTCGTTATCTCGCCCGCGCCACAGCCGCCGACGGCCGTCATCGTCTCCCCCGCGCAAGGGGTCGCCGGCCAGCCGCTGACCTTCGATGCCAGTCAGTCGTCTGGTCAGACCGCGTTGACCCAACACCTGTGGAGCTTCGGCGACGGCGTGGCGGCTACCGGCGAGGTCGTGCAGCACGTCTACAATCAACAGGGCGCCTACACCGTCTCGCTGACCGTGACTGACAGCAACGGGCTGACGGGGAGTGCCAACAAGCAAGTGCAGATCCTGCCCGCGGCGACGTCGACCCCGACTCCCAGCCCGACGGCGACCGTTGCGCCGCTTCCGTTGGAAGGAACCGACTGGCAGTGGGAGGAAGCGTTGCCAGGCGCACCGGTTAGCGCGCGCTTCAGCGCCAACGTCGTCAACGGCAACGGCGGCTGTAACGACTACACCGGCGGTTATCAGGTGGTCGGCCAGGCGCTGACGGTTGATGCACTGGCAACCGCGGGGCTGCAATGCGCTGCCGATGTGATGGCCCAGGAGTTGGTCTACCTGGCCGCGCTGCAAGGTGCGCGCGGCTTCGAGATCATCGGCGCCCGCCTGCGCGTCTTCGGCGTCGTCGGCGACCAGAACGTCGAGCTTTATTTCACTGCCCAGCAGTAGATTTGGCTAACACTAAATGAAACCCAACTGGTATCAACAACCATCAGCCGAGGTCGTTCAGTCGCTGGGGAGCGATGTGCAAGGCGGGCTGAGCGAGGCCGAGGCGCGGGCGCGCCTGGAAAGATACGGTCCCAACGAACTGGTCGAGAAGGCCGGCCGCTCGCGGCGCGAAATCATCGTAGAGCAGATGTCTGGCGTGCTGACTCTCCTGCTTCTGGCTGCCGCGCTCGTTTCTGCTTTCCTCGGTGACTGGGTCGAAGCGGTGGTGATCCTGATCATCGTCGTGTTGAACGCGATCCTCGGCTATACCCAGGAGTACCGGGCTGAGCAGTCCATGGCCGCGCTGAAACGCATGTCGGTGCCCAAGGTGCGCGTGCGCCGCGGCGGCGCAATCCAGGAGGTGTTGGCTACCGAGCTGGTGCCGGGCGATCTCGTCATTCTGGAAACGGGCAACATCGTGCCTGCCGACGGACGGGTGCTGCAAAGCATCAACATGCGGGTAGAGGAGGCGGCGCTGACGGGCGAGTCGGAGCCGGTCGACAAGGATGCCGATCTGGTGTTCGAGACCGACCGTCCGCTGGGCGACCGACGTAACATGATCTACTCAGGCACCATCGTCAACTACGGCCGCGGCGAATTTATCGTCACCGAGACCGGTATGCAGACCGAGCTGGGCAACATCGCCGAGCTGATCCAGAATGTCGAGGAGGAGAAGACGCCGTTACAGCAGCGGCTGGACCGGCTTGGCAAGACACTGGCGTATGCCGCGCTGGGCCTGGTGGCTCTCGTCGTTGTGCTGGGATTACTCCGCGGGGAAGCCGATGTTGAGGAGCTGCTGTTGACCGCCGTCAGCCTGGCCGTGGCGGCCGTGCCTGAGGCGTTGACAGCGGTGGTGACGATCTCTCTCTCTCTGGGCGCGCAGCGGATGCTCAGGCGGCAGGCGCTGATCCGTGAGCTGCCGGCGGTGGAGACGCTGGGGTCGGTGACGGTGATCTGTTCCGACAAGACGGGCACCCTGACCCTGAACCGCATGACGGTGACCGCGGTTGACATCGCCAACCACGCCTTCAACTTCGTGCAAACGCCCGATGACACCAGCCTGGTGCTGGCGCCGGTGGAAGGCACCGATGTGACGCCGGGCGCCATGCCTACTATCGACCTGCTGCTGATCGCCGGTGCGCTGTGCAACGACGCATCGCTGGTGAAGGCTGATATTCCTGCTGTCAATCGCGCCGTGGGCGATCCCACGGAAGGCGCGCTGGTGCTGGCTGCCGCGCAGGTCGGCATCGACAAGGACGCGCTGGACGCGGCCTTCCCGCGTGTGGCCGAAGCGCCCTTCGAACTCGGTGCGCAAGCGGATGACGACGCTGCACAGCGTTCCCGCCAGCGCGAGCGACATGCCGGCCAGCCTGCTGCCCTTCTGGCAGCGGCGAGCGATCGAGAATCCGCCGCCATATATCGCCTTTACCAAAGGCGCCGTCGACGGCCTGCTCGATATCGCCGCCCAGGTTTGGGTCGAGGGCGAGCTACAACCTCTCGATGATCGGTGGCGGACGCGCCTGATGACTGCCCACGACCAGATGGCCGCCAAGGGAATGCGTGTGCTGGGTGTGGGGATGCGCGGCTGGGATCGCCCGCCGGATCAAGCCACCGACGCCGCGCTGGAACGCAACCTGACCCTGGTCGGGCTGTTTGGCATGATCGACCCGCCCCGTCCTGAGGTGACGGACGCGGTGGCAGATTGCCGCACGGCCGGCATTCGTCCTGTGATGATCACCGGCGACCACCCGCTGACGGCCCGCCACATCGCTCAACAGATCGGCATTACTGAGAGCGACCGCTTCCTGACCGGCCAGGAACTGGATAAGTTGTCGGATGATGAACTTCTAATGGCGACCCAGGATATCTCGGTGTTCGCTCGTGTGTCGCCGGAGCACAAGCTGAAGCTGATCGATGCCTTCAAGCGCCAGGATCAAATCGTGGCTATGACCGGCGACGGCGTCAACGATGCGCCGGCGCTGAAGATGGCCGACATCGGCGTCGCTATGGGAATCACCGGCACCGATGTGGCCAAGGGCGCGGCCAGCATGGTGCTGTTGGACGACAACTTCGCGACCATCGTGGCCGCCGTCGAGGAAGGCCGTGTCATCTACGACAACATCCGGCGCTTCATCAAGTATCTGCTGACCTGTAACACCAGCGAGATCGCGGTGATGCTCGTGGCGCCGCTGCTAGGCATGCCGCTGCCGCTGGTGCCGCTCCAGATCCTGTGGATGAACCTGGTGACCGATGGCTTGCCGGCGCTGGCGCTGGGCGTCGAGCCGGCTGAGAAGAACGTGATGGACCGGCCACCCTATTCGGCGACCGAAAGTGTCCTTGGACGCGGCATCATTCGCTTCATCATCGGCATCGGCGTCCTGATGAGCATCGTCGCGATCGTCGCCAGCTATGGGCTGTGGAGTATCGATGACCCGAAGTGGCAGACGGTGCTGTTTACGACGTTGGTTTTCTCGCAGTTGGCTGTCGCCATCGCGGCCCGTTCCGAGATCAATTCCGTCTTCAGAATTGGCTTCTTTGCCAATCGCTACATGATCATGGCCGTGGTTGGGACCATACTTCTGCAACTGGTTGTGATCTACCTGCCGTGGGCGCAGAATATCTTCGACACCCTGCCGCTGTCGCCTGCTGAACTGGCGCTTTCGTTCGCCCTGGCGTTGCTAGTGTTCGCGCTGGTGGAGATCTGGAAGTGGATTATGCGCCTGCGCCAAAGTAGACACCAACCAGCGGTTTCGTGAACACTGGCGCGGCCCGCGCCGTGTCATAGCTGCAATTCATGCGTTGGGTCGCTCCGTGACATGAATCGTTCAATTTTGTCTCGCCCCTGAAATGCCGGTATACTCGTGCCTGCGTTTCGACAAACCCGTTCCATCCCGAAAAGCCCCGGTGCTGGCAGGGAATCGATGTTCTACCCATCGAAAAGACGCGTACCAGAGAGGAGTACTATGAAAAAGCATTACCCTGTGAAGTTTGTTGCATTGGCAGTCCTGATGCTGACTGTTCTGCTTGTGACCGCCTGCGGCGGCGCAGCATCGCCCACGGCGACTCCCGAGCCGCCGGTGTCGCCGACGACGCCGGCAACCGTGGACCTTTTGAGCAGAATCCAGGAAGAGGGCGTGATGCGTGTCGGCGTGTCGGCCGACTATCCGCCCTTCGAGTATTACGACGACAAGTTCCAGCTTGACGGCTTCGACATCGCTTTGATGAAGGCCATCGGCCAGGAACTGGGTGTAAAGATCGAGTTCAACGATTTCGCCTTTGAGGGTCTGGGCAGTGCGCTCCAGCTCGATCAGATCGACACCGCCATCTCGGCCATCAGCGTGACGCCGGAGCGCGAAGAACTGGTGTCGTTCTCTGACATCTATTACATCGGCGCGGACGCAGTGTTGGTCAGCGCCACATCTGACCTCAGCGAGATCGACACGCCTGAGGAGGTCGCGCCGCTGCGCGTTGGTGTCCAGTCTGGCACGGTATACCAGAACTACGTGCAGACGTCGCTGGTCGACACAGGCATTCTGCCTGAGCAAAACATGCACGTTTACACCGACATTTCCCAGGCCACCCGCGACCTGAGGCGCGGCCTGATCGATGCGGTGCTGCTCGACCGCCAGCCGGCCGAGACGTTTGTGGCCGACGGCGGCGTCAAGATCGTCGGCGACGGGCTCAACCAGCAGCGCTATGCCGTTGCTCTGCCGCAGGGCCAGACGCCGCTGCGCCGCGCCATCAACCGGGCGCTGGACACGCTGAAGACCGACGGCGTCGTGGCGGATCTTGCCAAGCAATATCTGAACCTGGACCCGGAGAATATCGTTCCTGTTCCCACGCCTACGCCCGAGCCGACTGTGCCGCCCAACGCGCCGACCGCAACGCCGAGGCCGCCAGTGACGGCCTGTGTTGACGGCATGGCCTGGGTCGCCGACCTGACCTTCGACGATAAGAACATGACCAGCCCGCCGGTGGTCCCGCCTGGCCAGTCGTTCACCAAGTCCTGGCGCGTGCGCAACAGCGGCACCTGCACCTGGGATTCCAATTACACGTTGGCCTTCGACCATGGCAACGTGCCCGCCGCGCTGATGGGCGGCCAGCCGGTGGCCGTCAGGGGCACGGTCGCACCCGGTCAGACCTACGACTTCAGCGTCAACCTGACTGCGCCAACGACCCCTGGCGTCTATCAGGGCTTCTGGCAAATGCGCAACCCGGCGCAGACGCCGTTTGGCGAGACGATATGGGTCGGCATCCGCGTGCCCGCGCCGCCGCAGCCTACCGTGGCTCCCACGCAGACACCGGTGCCTAACATCAGCTTCACCGTCAACTCGACCAATATCAACCAGGGCCAGTGCGTCACCTTCCAGTGGAGCGTGACCAACGTCCAGGCTGTCTTCTTCTATGCCGACGGCCAGAACTGGCAGAACGGCGGCGTGGCCGGCCAGGGCAGCAGCACCCAGTGCCCGACGCAAACCACGACCTATAACCTCAGAGTGGTCCAGAACAACGGCACCGTGGAGACCCGGTCGATCACGATCTACGTGACGCCGGTAGCCAGTGCGCCGCAGATCGCGCAGTTCTCGCTCAACCCGTCTGCGCTCCAGGTCGGCCAGTGTCTGACGATCCAGTGGAACGTTTCGGGCAATGTGACCACCGTGCAAGTCTTGCGCAACAACGCTTCCCTGTGGGACGGCGCTCCCGTCCGCGGCAGCATGCAGGACTGCCCGCCCGGCACCGGCCAGATGACCTACACACTGGTCGCGACCGGTCCTGGCGGCACTAGCCAGGCGGTGCAATACGCCAACGTAACGGGTGCAGCGCCGACGAACACGCCGGTGCCGCCGCCGACCAATACACCGGCGCCGCAACCGACCAATACGCCTGTACCGCCGCCACCCACGAATACGCCGGTTCCGCAGCCGACCGCCACGCCGCTGCCTGTTATTGAAGGCTCGTATCAGTTAGCGCGGATCAACAACGGCCTGGTGGTGGGTGGGGTCAGTATCACGGCCAACTTCGTCCCGGGCGGCCAGTTGAATGGCAACGGCGGCTGCAACACGTACAACACGACGTACCAGACCAACGACGGCTTCCGTCTGCTGATCAACCCGGTGACCAGCACGCAGATCGCCTGTGACCAGGCCATCATGGATCAGGAGAACGTCTACTTCAACTTGCTGCCGCAGATGACTCGTTTCACCCGCGACGGAGCGAATCTGACGCTAACTGATACCAACGGCACTCAGACCATGGTCTTCACCGGCCAGTAGCCACAGGTCAGGATTTCAATCGTCAGGTTGAGGTTCTGTGAATCAGTGATGCACAGCGCTCGTATCGTCCGTTCCATCGGACGGCACGGGCGCTGTTCTTTTTGGACGCGTCTATCGATTAGTTGCTGTTTTGGCCGGTCCTTACGAAGCACCCTGAGGTTCCTCCGAAGGGCCTGACCGAGCCAACACAGGGAGTCATTTTTATGATGCGTTCTTACTCTGGCCAGGAGCGAGTGATGCAGGTACGACAACTGAAGCGGGAACTGGGCGTGTCGGGCGCGACCCTGATGGGTCTCGGGTCGATCATTGGGACCGGTATCTTCGTCAGCTTCGGGTTGGCTGGATCTTGATCGCCGCCGGCCTCGTCTGGCATCGGTTGGCGCCGCGCCTTTTTCCAGCCCGATAGCTGGAAGCACTGAGGGCGGGTGACAGCCAGAGCGGGGTGAAAGCATTGGCACAACTGGCCTGTATCTGGTAAAATGCCGCTGCCCGATCTGTTATCCGGCAGGTGTCAGAATCTGCGAGTCGCTTTAGGATTGGTATCACAGCGCCTCACGGTCGATTTGCTCCTTCAGCTCACGTCCACGTTCCCCAAAAAAGAGGTATTCCCGAATGAAACCAATCCGTAGATTTGTCCAGGCGCTGTTGCGTTTCCTGCTGGTCTGGGTGGTCGATGCCGTCTCGCTGATCATCACGGCAGCGCTGTTGGCGGGCATCAATTTTACTTCGACAGCAAGTACTGGCCTGCTGGTGGAAGCGTTCGCCGCGGCCTTTGTGCTGGGTCTGGTGAATTTCCTGGTACGGCCGATAATTCTGCTGATTTCGCGACCATTGGGCTTCTTTGCCATGTTTGCCATTGGTTTCCTCGTCAACGCGTTGGCGCTGCTGATGACTTCGGCCCTGTTGCCTGAGTTTGAAGTCACCGGCCTGTTGTCAGCAATTATTGGCGGCATCATCTTTGCGGCGGTGAACGTCGTGCTGACTGGGATCATGGAAGTCGACGAGGAAGGGTCCTATTACCAGGGTCTGATCGAAAAGCGGGCTGCCAGGGAGCCATTTTCAACCGCCGGTGAACCGGGCGTCGGCCTCGTCATGATGGAGATCGACGGTCTGAGCGTTCACCACTTGCGCAAGGCTCTCGACGACGGCATCATGCCGACCGTGCAGAAGATGATCGACGAGGAAGGCTACTCGCTCAGCCAGGTGGACTGCGGCATCCCCTCCCAGACATCGGCCTGCCAGGCCGGCATCATGTTTGGCGACAACTATGACATTCCCGCCTTTCGCTGGTATGACAAGGACAAACAGAAGTTGTATGTTTCCGGCAACGACGCCGGCGAGCTGAACGCCCGCTATTCAGGCAACGGTCTGATGCGCGGCGGCTCCAGCATTGATAACATGCTCAACGGCGATGCCCAGAAATCATTGCTGACCCTGGCCGACCTGCGAACGGACGACAAAGAGGTGGACAAGCAGCGCGCCGGCGACCTCAGCCTGCTGATGATGCATCCCTACTTTTTCATGCGCACCATCGCTCTTTTCTTTGGGTCCGTCGGGCGGGAACTTTGGGAAGGACGGAAGCAGCGGCGTAATAATGTCTATCCGCGGCTCGACCGCAGGAAGCACTTCTATCCTTTTGTGCGCGCGGCCACGTGCGTCCTGGTACGCGACCTTTCCGCCAACCTGACCATTCTCGACATCGTGCGCGGCTCGCCGTCGATCTATGTCACCTGGCCGGGTTACGATGAAGTGGCTCATCATTCCGGACCGTGGACCGACGATGCCTTCGGCGAACTCAAGCGCTACGACCCGGTGATCGCGCGCGTGCGCCGGGTCATCAAAGAAAAGGCGCCGCGTGACTATGAACTGGTGATTCTGTCGGACCACGGCCAGTCTTTCGGGCCGACCTTCCTGATGCGCTACGGCGTGACGCTCAAGGAGTTCATCGAGCAGCATTTGCCAGCAGGTATGACTGTCAGCCAGACGGGCAGCGGCGACACGGGCGTCACCTCGCTGTCGGCACTCTCCAGCGATCTGGGCGCCGTCCAGCAGCAGGGCGACAGCGCAACCTCCCGCTCAGTAGCGAAGCAAGGCCAGAAGCTGCTCGGCAAGGGCATCGAACAGCAGGAAGCCAGCAATGTTGTTCCGCCGACCCAGGTTACGGCCTATGGCAGCGGCAACCTGGCGCAGGTCTACTTCGATCTGTTCCCGCGCAAGATACTGCTCAGCGAGCTCAACGGTGCCTTTCCCGGCATGGTCGATGCGTTGGTGCAGCACGAGGGTCTCGGTCTGATCTGCGGGTACGAGGACGACGGCACACCGGTTGCCATCGGCAAGACCGGCCGTCGCAACTTGCACACAGGCGTCATTATCGGTGAGGATCCGCTGATTCCCTATGCGCCGGCTGAAGGCCACGGCGCGGCGTCCATCGAGAAGCGTGTCTGGCAGGTGCGGCGGGTGATGGACTTCCCCCACGCCGGCGACCTGATGGTGATCAGCACCGTCTACCCGGACGGCACCGTGGCCGCGCTGGAGGAACTGATCGGCAACCACGGCGGCATCGGCGGCGAGCAGACCGACGCATTTATCTTCCATCCGCCCGCGCTGGACGTGCCCGACACGCGCAACTCCATCGATGTCTTCCACATCCTGAACAACCGCCGCGGCCAGCCTGTGGCTGAGGTTCCCGTCACGCCGGTGAAACAGGATGTCGATGCCTGGTCGCCCGCCAACCTTTGGAATGGCATCAAGGCTGTTTCCACCTGGGGGCCGCACGCGCTGCGTTCCTTTGTGCTCGACCGGACGAGTTTTGACGAGGTTGCCAGGGACAAGTTGATGACCGGGCCTGGCCTGCTGCTTGGTCTGCTGGGTTCGTTTGTCATGGGAATGATGCGCGGAGAAGGGAAAGCTCTGGAAGTTGGGCTGGGCAGCGCTGCGATCTGGCTTCTCGGCGTGCTGGCTGTCTTCGCAGCCGGGCGACTGTTGTCCCGCAAGGGCACCTACACCCGCACCATGCGCACCATGGGATTTGCCCAGACGACCCTGTTGCTGGAGCTGTTTGCCCTCATCCCGGGCATCGCGCCGGTAGTGCGCCCGGTGACCGCCCTGTTGCATTTCATGGCTCTCTGGATTGCGGCAGCGCAAGCGCATGAAACGCGCGGCTGGCGGACGGTGCTTCTGCCGCTGATAGCGGTGGCTGTGCTCGTCGGCAGCATTGTTGCAATGGGCGCGATTTTGGGCGCGTTGTCGCTGACATTCGGGTCGATCCTCACCGCGCTGGGCTGGACTCCTGCTTGATGAGTGACGTCGCTCCGGTGACGAGGCTGGTTCCGCAGCCATCGGACAGCTTGCCGCTTCGTGGCCTCTATCTGGGCCACGAGTTGCGGCAGCTGGCGCAACAGGCTGGGCAGCCTTATGTGGTCGCCAACTTCGTGACCAGCCTCGATGGTCGGATTGCTGTGCCGCGCAAGGACGGGTCGGGTTTAACGGTTCCGGGGAATATTGCCAACGAGCGCGATTGGCGGCTGTTCCAGGAACTGGCCGTTCAGGCCGATCTTATCATCAGCAGTGGGCGCTATCTGCGTGACTACGCGGCCGGGCGCGCACAGGAGATATTGCAGGTCTACGACGATCCGCGGTTTGAGGATCTGCGCGCCTGGCGGGAGGGACGTGGCCTGCCGTCGCAGCCCGCTCTGGCGATCATCAGCAAGAGTCTTGACTTTGAGATACCCGCAGTACTGGCTGAGAGCGAACGTGATGTGGTCATTTTTACCACAGAAGACGCCGATCTGGCGCGCGTGCGCGAACTTGAGCGCCAGCGGAGTCGTGTTATCTTTGCTGGCGTGCGAGAGGTGACTGGCCGGCGGCTGGTCGATGCAATGGCAACACTGGGCTACCAGACCATCTACTCAGCGGCCGGGCCGCGGGTGCTGCACATGTTGCTGGCCGATCAGGTGCTCGACCGGCTCTATCTGACGACTGTCGGTCGGCTGCTGGGCGGCGACCCCTTTGCCAGCATTCTGGAAGGCGATCTGCTGGCAAGCCCGGTTGACATGCGCCTTGCGAGTATGTTTCACGACCCGCAGGGCGCTGGCCAGCTTCTGATGTGTTACGAACGGCAGGATTGATGGGCAGAACCGGAGGTGGATCGATGCGAAAACTTACACTGGTGTTGATTGCTGTGCTGGTGCTCAGCGCCGCGCTGGTCGTTCCTGCCGCGGCCCAGACCACGACGACCTATGTGGTCCAGCCCGGCGACACGCTCTCCAGTATCGCGCGCCAGTTCTGCACCACCTGGCAGACGATCTACCACATGAACAGGGCGGTAATTGGCCCGAACCCCAACGTGCTGCGGGCAGGAACCGTGCTGGTCGTCCCCAACAACTGCGGCGGAGGCAACCCACCGCCCGGCGGCGGCACGGTGCCGTGTGACAGAGGTCCATCAGCGCATGCCAAGGGACCGATCAACGGCAACATCTACAGTGTGACCTTCGGCGACACGATGTTCTCGATCTCGCAGCGGTTCTGCACCACGGTGCAGCAGCTTTCAGCGGCCAACGGCATTAGCAATCCCTGGCTCATCTTTGCCGGCCAGCGACTGACGATCCCCGGCGGCCAGCCGCCGCCGCCGGTAACGCCTACACCGCCGCCGCAGGGCAAGTACCTGACGATCTCAACGCCGACGCCCGGCCAGGTGGTTCCGCTGATATTCACAGCTACCGGAACCGGCGCTGGCCTGTTCGAAGGCAATGTGGTGGTCACCGCCTTCACTAACGGCGGTCAGCAGCTCGCGCAGGTGCCTACCACGCTGCAAGGCGCGAATGTCGGCACAGGCGGCCCCGGCACCTGGCAGGTGACGTTGACAGTCAACGTTGCTCCTGGCACAGCCGGTTTTATCCGGGCCACGTCGCCGCAGTCCAATGTGCCACCGGCTCAGGTCTCTGTCACCTACGGCTCCGGCCAGACAACGCCTTTCCTCGACATCCAGGTTCCGGCCACCAACGCGACTGTGACATCGCCGTTCACGGTCAGCGGCATCGGTGCGGGTCTCTTCAACTCGACCATCGTGGTGCAGGCGTTCAACAGCGCCAACCAGTTTCTGGCGCAGCAAACCACGACGCTGCAAGGATCCGAGGTTGGCAGCGGCGGACAGGGAACCTGGAGCGTGTCGCTGAGCGTCAATGTCGCGGCTGGCACAACCGGACACATACACGCCTTCTCGTCGCAATATGGCGCGCAGGATCAGGTCAATGTCACCTATGGTTCGGGCCAGTCCGGCCAGTGTTCCATTGTCTCTATACCCAGCGCTCCCTATTACCAGTTTCCCGGCGGGGCGCTGACGGGCAACTTCAGCCCATCTGGCGGCACGTTCCCGGCCTTAAGCAGGTCGTGGAATGGCAACCAATACTGGTATCTGTTCGCGCTAAACGGGTCAATCCAGCCGTGGGCGCCCACCAGCAGCATTTCCGGCCTTGTCGGGGGCTGCCCGTGGTAGGACCGTTCTTACCGTTAAGCTCCAGGAGGTTTCCGAAACCTCCTGGAGCTGTCCTCACAACAAAGCTTTCAGCGTTCCTGACAGCATAGCTACGCTTCAAATTCGAAAGGAGTTCACTCGATGCAAAAGCATCCAATTTTGATTGCGATTCTCTTGGTCGCGCTGGTGGCGGCCGGTTGTGTTGCCGGCCAGCCGGTCAGCCCGGCCGATATGGCAGCCGTTGCGCCGACCGTCGCCGATGTGGTGTCCCAACTGGTTCCGCAACTGGCAGGCACGTATACCGTCGCGGCGTCCGATGGGGCGGGCAACACCCACGAACTGAGCCTGAAGTTGATGCCCGACGGCAACGTCGAACTGGTCACTGAACTGGCCGACGCGACGCAGCTCATGGAGTCCGGCACGTGGTTATTGAGCGGCCAGGGCGATGTCGTGCTGACGCTGGGAACCACCGAGGGTCAGTCGATCGTTGAGCCGCGCACTATCCGCCTGGCGGTTGAAGGTGACGGGCTGGTGGCAACCGAACTCGGTGACCGGTTCAACGCTGCGCTTCTCGCCCGGAATGCTGGCTGGAGCGGCGGACGTCGAACCGACGCCGACTGCCCAGGCAGAGCCTTCGGAGGAGGTTTCTAGCGGGCAGTCCTTTACCTTCGTCTCAACGCAGCCGGCGGCCGACAGCCCGGCGTTGACGCGGTCGTTGACGATCAGTGAGGATGGGACTGTGACGCTGTCCAACGACTATCACAATGACCAGCCGGCGATCGTCGAAGAGGGAACCTGGGAAGCGAACGAGGACGGCACCCTGACGGTCACACTGACCGGCCAGGCAAGCGGCCAGATGTATCTGACGCCCGTTGTCATCACGTTTGCCATTGTCGGCAACACCCTAAGCGCCGTGGACTATGATACCTCCCTGTACGGCTCGCAAGGGCTGACGATGCAACTGGAGGAGCCGGTAGCCGAGGCGCCGCCCGCCGCCGCATCCTCCGAGACACCGGACGCTGCCGTTGCTCCGAGTGAGAACAGCGCGACGCTGTTCCGTACTTTCCTCTCTCTGCAACCGGCCGGGGACAGTCCGGCTCTGCTGCGTTCGCTGGCATTCAACATGGATGGCACGGTGACGCTCACCAGCGACTATTACAACGACCAGCCGGTGATCGTCGAACAGGGTACCTGGGTGGATAACGGCGATGGCACGCTGACGGTGACGCTGACCGGCCAGGGCGACCAGGACTACCTCGTGCCAGAAGTCATTACGTTTGCTGAGGTTGACGACACGCTGACGGCTGTCGACTACGACCAGAGCGTCTACGGCTCCGCGGGACTTACTATGCGGCTGGCGGCTGATGTGGCGCTGGATGAGCGCGCAGCCCTGGTTACCATTGACCTGCAGGCGGGCTTCCCACTGGATCCGACCTTCGTCAGTGTCAACGCCGGCGGCGACCTCAACGCTGCGGTGATCGACGCTGACTGTGCCGGTTACATCAACACCCAGCCGGTGGTGACCGTTAACTGGACCGGCGATGCTGAGTTCGTCGAAGTTTTCTTCGTCAGCAACGACGATCCAACTCTTGTGATCGTCGGTCCTGACGGATCGGTCTATTGCAGCGACGACGCCAACGACCAGTTGTTGGACCCGGTGATCGAACTTCAGAGCCCGATGGAAGGTCAGTATCGCATCTGGGCGGGCAGCTATGCTCGCAACCAGTTGATCCCCGGCGTCCTGGTGATGACTGCCAACCCCGACGTGAATATCGGCACCTTCGATCTGGGAAGCTTCATCCAGCGCCCGCTGCTGCCTGAAGTTCTGGAAGCACCCACCCCGGTGGTAGAAATGGACTCGATCCTGGCAGAGATAGAGGCAAGGATCTCCAAGGCGCAGCTCCAAAAACTGGGTGCGCCTGCCGGCTCGGTCGAGATCGCGGCTGAAGGCACGATTCCGCTCTTCCAGTTGGGTTTGGACGACCCGACCTGCAACGGTCTTGTCAACGAAAACCCGGATCACGTCTTTGAGTGGTCAGGCGCAGCCGAAATGCTTAACGTCTACTTCGAGGGCGACGGGGATGCGACCCTGCTGGTTCTGGGACCGGACAAAGCGGTTGCGTGCAGCGACGACTCTGCTGAAACTGGCAATATGAACCCCCAGATTCTCCTGAGCAACCCGGCGGCCGGAACCTATGCTGTCTGGGTCGGCCGCATCAACCCTGAAACGCCCGTCTCCGGCACGCTCTACGTCACCGGCGACGGCAGCGCGGTTCCGGCAGTGCTGGAAGCTGGCGAGTAGCCCTGAAAGTCGAGGAGTGACACCCATGAAACGTATACTTGTAATTGCGATCCTGGCGGCTGTGTTGCTGCTGCCGATGCTCGGGGCGGCTTCTCCGACCAGTGTGAGCGCCCAAAGCGGCAACACCTGGACGGCCTACTACTTCAACAATACAAACTGGGCCGGCAGTCCTGTGCTGACGCAGACCGTGCCCTTCATCGCCTTCAACTGGGGCTTTGGTTCACCCGGAGCCGGTGTGCCCGTGGACAACTTCACGGCGCGCTTCGAAAGCCAGGTGTTCTTCAACGCCGGCACAACCCGCTTCACGCTGCAGGCTGACGACGAAGTGGCGCTGATCATCAACGGCGTCACCTTCCTGGACACGCGCGGCGCTGGCCAGTCGGGCAAAACCCTCACGGTTGACGTTCCCATGAACCAGGGATGGCAGCAAGTGCAGGTGTTGTATCGTGAATTCACGCAGGTGGCTTTCGTCTTTGTGAACTGGCAGCTCGTCAAACCTGGCACGAATCCAACACCGCCGCCGCCCCCACCGCCGCCGCCCAACAACTGTGGCCCTGCCTCTGCCAGCAGTGTGCAGACCAACTTAGGCGACTACACCACCTGCATCCAGCAGGGAATCCACCAGGTGAACTGCTTCCAGTCGGACGGCGCGTGGAACTCGCCCAACCGTGGCTCCATCGAGACCGAGCCGCAGATCACGGTCTGGGGCAACTGCACGCCCGACTCCCGGACTACGTTCACGGTGAGTTGTGATCCGGCGGTACCCCAGCAGGCGTTCAAGTGCTCCAAGACAGGAGCGGGTTGGTTCCCCGGCTAACCGAGCGTCTACTGATCAGGTCGCGCTCCGGGCTGTCGTTGGCCCTGACGCTCTGGCCGGTCTTCGACCGAGCCAGCATCGCGAAGTGAAGCCGGCTGGTTTCCAGGCTAACCGCAGCGATCACTGAACAAACCAGCCGGTAATCGCATGGAAACCATGGTCTGGCCGTACCGTGCGGCCAGACCAAAGCGTCTATACCAATAGCAACAATCAAGTCGTAGCGGCCGGAGTGGCCGCAGCACCTCTCAGGAGAAGAAAGCTCATGAAAAGAAGTCACCTGTCGAAAGCATCATTGGTCGTACTGGTCCTTGCCGTCGCCGGATTGATGGCGGCGTGCGTGATGCCAGCGCCAGCGCCAGTCCCGGCCCCCGACCAGTCCCAGGATGTTCAGCCGGCCCCCCCTGTCGAAAACGGCAGTGAAACGATGACCCTCTATGTCGGACCCAATCGCGAGCCGTGCGTTGGCGTCGCTCCCCAGGTTTGTTACCAGGTCAAGGAAACTCCCGATGGCGAATACACCCTGTTCTATGGTGAGATTCAGGGCTTTGAGTACGAGCCTGGCTACAACTACGAGCTGACTGTCGCGAAGACGACGGTCCCCAATCCGCCTGCGGACGCATCTGCTTTTCAATACTCGCTGGTCGAAGTCGTAAACAAGACGCCTGCGACGACCTCGGCAACGCTGGAAGGCACCACCTGGCAGCTCATCGCCTATCTGGACGGCGGCGGCAACCTCACATTGCCCTATCGTGAGGCGCCAGCAACCCTGCTGATGCAGGACGGCCAGGCAGGCGGCACCACCGGCTGCAATAACTACTTCGGCAGCTACACGCTGGACGGCGACAGCCTGACCTTCGGTCCTATGGGCGCAACCATGATGGCGTGCCCCGAACCGCAATCCATGCAGGAGCAGGCCTATCTGGCCGGGCTGGGCAACGTTGCGGGCTACGTTATCGTTGGCAACCAGCTTCACCTGCTAAACGCTGACGGCGAGATTATCATGGCCTTCGAGCCGCAGGTGTCCGCAGGTCTGACCGGTACGATCTGGTCGGCGACCGGCGTCAACAACGGCAATCAAGCAGTCGTTAGCCTGGTGGCGGACACCCAGATCACCGCCATCTTCGCCGAAGACGGTACCTTGAGCGGCACGGCGGGCTGTAACAACTATAGCACGACCTACGAAGTCGATGGCGACAGCATCACCATCGCCATGGGCGCGTCGACGATGATGTTCTGCGGTGAGCCGGAAGGCGTGATGGACCAGGAAGCGCAGTACCTTGCTGCCCTGGAAACCGCCGCCACCTACACCGTAGCGGGCGACAAACTGGAGTTGCGCACAGCTGACGGCGCGCTGGCTGTCAGCTATGTTGCGGCTGGCGAAGCCGCCGCGGCGGCTCCGGCTGATACGGGCGACGAGACCCGCGCAGCAGAAGCCACTCCAGTTGACGAGGCCACCATGCAGGTTCTGCGCAACATGACCTACACCGGCGTCGCGGTGACCGACACGGTAACGCTGACCAACGGCGTCTACACCTCGACAGTGGCCCCGGATGTGCCTGTTGGCATCTACGTGGAAAGCACTGACTACGCAACCCAAGGTGACCTGAATGGCGTGCCTTCCGTGGCAACCATTCTGGTGAGCAACGGTGGCGGCAGCGGCGTCTTCTATGATCTGGCTGTCGTGCAGGATCAGGACGGCGTGCCGGTCAACGTGGCAACGACTCTGCTGGGCGATCGCGTGTCGATCATCTCGCTGGTGATCGCGGACAACCAAATCGTGGTTGACATGATCACCCAGGGCCCCGACGAGCCGATGTGCTGCGGCACGCTTGAGGTTGTCAACTCCTACGAGCTGCAGGGCAATGAGTTGGTCGAAATGTCCAGCGAGTCGGTGGGCAGCGTCGATCAGGGAATGTCTGACACCGCGATTATCGGCGTGCTGTGGGAATGGGTCGGGTCGGTCTATGGCGACGACACATCGGTAACGGTGGATGATCCCAGCCAGTACAGCATGCTGCTCAACCCCGACAATACCGCCAACTATCAGATCGACTGCAACATGGGCGGCGGTCCGTACACGCTGGACGGCAACAGCCTGCAGCTGGAAGTAACAACGCTGACCCGCGTCGCCTGCCCCTCGGATACTTTGTCTGACGTGTATGTGCGCGATCTCAACAGCGCGGCTACTTACGTCATGGACGGCCCCGACCTGATCATCAACATGTTCGCCGACGCTGGCAACATGCGCTTCCAGATGAGCGAGAACCAGCCGGCCGCGGCTGAGGCTGCAGCGATCCCGGCGCCCGAAGGCGCGGTGACGCCGACACTGACCCAGCCAGCCATGGCGGCTGACATTCTCAACATGCCGTGGCAGTGGGTTGCTTTCACCGATGCGGTCAATGGCACGCAGGATGTTGCCAATCCGGCCAGCTACACGGTGCAGTTCCAGTCCAGCGGCATCGCCCGCATTCAGGCTGACTGCAACCGCGGCGCCGGCGGCTACACCATCGACGGCTCATCCATCTCCATCGAGATCGGCGCCATGACCCGCGCCCAGTGTCCTGACGGCTCCCAAGGTGACGAGTTTGTCCGCTACCTCGACGGAGCAGCGGTGTGGTTCATGGACGGTGATAATCTGTTCATCGACCTCTTCGCCGACAGCGGCACGATGAAGTTCGCTCCGGGTAACTAAGCCATCCAGCGCTGGTTGAAACGAATCGAACGGGGTGTGGTCGTCAGACCACACCCCGTTTTCGCGCCCTGCACACCTCTGCATGTGTCCGGTTCGTAGTAGGCGCT
This sequence comes from uncultured Chloroflexia bacterium, assembly GCA_963707275.1. Classification (GTDB taxonomy): domain Bacteria; phylum Chloroflexota; class Anaerolineae; order JAAEKA01; family JAAEKA01; genus JACKBK01. The sequence continues at coordinate 529,336 of CAVPPH010000003.1, read as the reverse complement.
TCAGCGCCGTCGGCGACTGGACGGCGTTGAAGCGCCTACTACGAGATAGACAGGTTTTAGCACACGAAAACCTACCCTGCCGGACACGCGTCCATGTGCAAATAACGGCGACATTCCTCGTCGGTCAGGGTGCGGGATACACGCGTCTCCGCCAGCGCTGTCAGTTCCAGCGTGTCCAGCGTGTACAGACGCATCGTTCCGTCCCCGCCGGCGGTCGCCGCGTGTTTGCCGTCCGGGCTTAGAGCGACGCCGAACACGTTGCCGCCGTTGCCGTAGAAGGTGGCCAGTTCCTGGCCTGTCTTCACGTCCCACAGCTTGGCGAACTTGTCGAAGCTGGCCGTTGCCAGTTGCGTGTCGTTCTGGCTGAACGCCAGGCGAAGCACCAGCCCGCCGTGGCCGGTGAGTTCACGGACTTTCTCGCCGGAAGCCACGTCCCAAAGTGCTACGCTGCCGTTCGAACGCCCCTGCGCCAGCAAGCGGCCATCGTGGGAAAGCGCCAGACCGTAGACATCGAAATCGTCGCCACTAAACCGGCGCAGTTCCTCGCCTGTCGCCGCATCCAGTTCGCGGGTGTAGCGGTCGCTGGAGCTGTAGATGCGCGTACCGTCAGGGCTGAAAGCAACACCAAAGGCGATGTCTTTGTGACCGCTGTAGGCGGCGATTTCTTGCCCCGTCTCCAGATCCCATTCCCTGGTTGTTTTGTCCCAACTGGTGGTAGCTAGCCGCTGGCCATCCGGGCTAAAGGCCAGGCCCCAGATCATGTCACTGTGGGCCGGTAGCGAGATTTCAAGCTGGCCGTTGAGGGCATCGCCCACCAATACCGTGCCATCCACGCCGCCGACAGCTACTTTGCTGCTGTCCGGGCTGAAGACGATGCTTGAGCGGCCGGGCGAAGGTGTGTCGGGGAACAGGGTGAGCGTCAGCAGGCCCGTTTCCGGGTCCCAAAGCTTGGCGGCGCCATCGGCGCCCACCGTTGCCAGCCGTGACCCATCGGGACTGTAATCCACGGCGTAGGCAGGCCCACCATGGGCAAGGGCTGTCAGCAACTCGTGGCCTGGCCGGGTGTCCCACACGCGCACGGTGCTGTCGTAGCCGGAGGTGGCGACGTGGATGTTATCCGGGCTGGCGGCTGCGGAGATAACCGTGCTGAGGTGACCGGCAAAGGTCAGCAGTTGTTGGCCGGTAGCCGCATCCCACAACATGGCAGTGCCATCCTGATGAACGGTTACCAGCCGCTGGCCGTCGGGCGTGTAGGCAACGTCGTACAGACCAGAACGGGTGGGCAGGCTGAGGACGGTAGCGCCGCTCTCCGTGTCCCATACCACCAAGCGGCCATCTTCACCAGCTGCAGCCAGGTTGCGGCCGTCTGGGCTGAACGCCAGACCATGAACCCAGCCACCATGCTCCAGCGTGGTTAGTTCCTGACCGGTGGCTGCATCCCAAATCTTGACGATTCCGCCAAGATCACCAGTAGCCAGGAACTTGCCGTTCGGACTGTAGGCCAGGCCATCCACGGGGGCCTCGTGCCCGGCCAGCGCCAGCAGCTCGCGGCCGCTAGCCACATCCCAAACCTTCGGCTGGCCATCCATATTGGCCGCTGCCAGTCGCGTGCTGTCCGGGCTGAAGTCGAGGCGGTCCGTCATTCCCTCAACAACCTGCCCCGGAAGGCGTAACAGCAGCTCCCCGCTGGCTGCATCCCACACCAATACCTGGCTGATCCAGGAGCCTGCCAGCAGCTTGCCGTCCGGGCTGAAGGCAATGTCGTAGCTGATGGTGTCCGGATCGCCGGAAAGCGAGCGGATCAGTTCGCCAGTATACGCATTCCAGACCTTGGCCATTCCGTCTACCCCGATGCTGGCTAGCTGCTTACCGTCCGGGCTGTAGTCAACGCCTCCAGTGCCACCGGGCCGATGTGCGGCGACAGTCAAGACGCTGTGCAATTCTGGCAGTGCCTGGTGCAGCGCGTTGCGTGCTTCCAACGTGTCGGCCGCAGCTACGGCCTGCAAGCCCAGCAGCACACCACGCTCGGGATCGACTTGCAGGGCATTGACCGCGGCTGCAGCCAGCTCGCGCGAGCTGGCAAGCTGCGTCTGCTGCTGCCGCGCCTGACCCAGCCAAAGCGCGGCTGCCAGCAGCGCCACCAGCCCGGCCGCGGCTGCAGCCAGTACCAGCGCGCGGCGGCGCAGCTTGTCCGCGGCCTGGGCCTGCGTCTCGGCGCGCTGCTGTTCGGCTTCTGCTCGCCGGCGCTGCTCCTCGGCCAGCGCTTGTGCGGCCAGGAGTTCGCGGCGTTGGCGTTCTGCCTCAGCCTCCTGCTGCGCCTGCGCCTCAGCCTGGCTTGCCGCCAGGAAACGCTGCTCCTGCTGGTTCAGGTCCTCGCTATGGCCGGAGGCCCACTCCTCGGCCTGCACCAATCTGGCGCCGCGGTAGAGCACGCCGGGATCACAGCCCATCCGCTCCCACTCCTGCGCAGCTTCGGTCAGCTGACGATGCAGTCGCAGGCCGGCCCGGTTCTCGTTCAGCCACTCGCGCAGCCGGTCCCACTCGCGGATCAGGGCTTCGTGGGTAACCTCAACCGTGTCGTGAGTGGTAGTAACCAGCCGGGCATCGGCCAGACGCGTCAGCACCAACTGCACGCTCGACGTCTCTTCTGGTTGCGGGATCAACTCAGAAAGGGCGACGCGGCGGCGGGTGAACAGCTCGGGCGCATCCTCGCCGTCGCCGCTGCTGCCCAGTTCTGTCAGCCGCAGGAAGATGTTACGCGCGATGACTTGCTGTTCCATCGCAAGTTGCTGGAAGGTCATCTCGGCTGTGCGGGCTATGGCGCCCGACACGCCGCCGGCTTCCTCATAGCCGGCCAGTGTCAAGGTGCGGCCGCTGCGCCGTCGCCATGTCTCCAGCAGTGCATGTGACAGCAGCGGCAGCGCGCCCGGCGCATCGCCCACCTCGCGCAGCAGTAGATCGACCAATCCAGGCTCGAAGGCCCAGTGGCCGCGCTGGGCGGGCTCCTCGATAGCCTGGCGCAGTTCGGCCGCGTTCATCGCGCCAATGTACTGCTGTCCCTCACTCAGCGCCTGGCGCAGATCATCAAAGGGAGCACACAGGGCATAGAAATCGGCTCGGAGAGCAATCACAACGATCGTTGGACCCTCCGTGCGGGCGGCATGAAGCAGGTTGTCAACGAAAACCTTGCGCTGGTGCTCATCCCGGCACAGGCTGAACAGCTCCTCGAACTGGTCGAGGACCAGCAGCACGTGGCCGACCTTGTGCTGAAAAGCCACTCGGGAAGCGGCCAGATGTAGGCAACGTGGGTCGCCGGCCAGTTCGTCCAACAGCCTGACGGTCTCGCCCAGGCTGTTTCCGTCGCAAGTCAGGGTTACGGCCAAAGCCTCCACCGGGCGAGCGGTCGGCGTGAAGACAAAGATGGCATCGTCGAAGGCCGGCTGTATTCCCTGCGGACCGTTGCCAGGACAGGTCATCTGTCGTAACGCAGGCACCAGCCCGGCGCGTACGATGGACGACTTCCCGCTGCCTGACGCGCCAACGACAGCCAGGAAGCGATGCTGGCCGGCAAAATCGGGAACCAGGAACGACTGCACGTGCGCCGCCAGCCGGGCTGTCAGCGCCTCGCGCCCGAAGAACAATCCGGCGTCGGCTTCGTCGAAGAAGTTCAGCCCCTTGAACGGCGGTTCACCCGGCGCCGGAGGCTCGCCGTCGAGCTGCAAGCCGCCCGGCGTCGCCGGTAACCACATCCGACAACAACGTTTCGTCGCGGATCTGCTCTGCCAGCCTGATCGTTTCCTGCGCCGGCTCGATGCCCAGATCGCGGGCCAGCGCCCTGCGGCAGCTTTCGTATTGCGCCAGGGCGAGGCTGCGATGTCCGCTGGCGGCCAGCAGCCGCATCGTCAGACGATGCGCGTCTTCGTCCCACGGCTCCAGTTCCAGTCGCTGCCGGGCGTAGCGCAGGGCTGACTGGTAGTCTTCTGACTCCTCGAAATGGGCCGCGAGGCGAGCAATCGCTTCCTGCATCTGGCGCTTGAACTGTTCGCGGCGCAGCAGCAGCCACTCCTCAAAAGGCGGGCTGTCGTCCAGCGAGAACCCTTCCAGAAAGCTGCCGCGACCGGCGACCGCTTCTTCCAGTTGCCCGAAGGGGAGATCGGCCACCGCGGACAACGCGGCAATGTCCACGACGCACTCGCTGGCGGCGTTGAACTGCAAGGTGTTGCGGGTGATGTGCAGAAAAGCGGGATCCGCGTCGCGGTCGCCGATGGCCTGGCGCAGGTTGGCCAGGGCCGAGCGCAGGCTGTTGAGGGCGGAGCGGTTGGGGTAGTCTGGCCAGAGCAGACCGGCGACCGACTCGCGCGGATGTGGGCGATCTGATTCGGTGGCAAGGTAGGCCAGCAGCGCCCGGACCTTGTTGGACTCGAAACCGACCACAGGCTGTCCGTCCAGCGACGCCTGAAAGGGACCGAGAAACGAGAGGAACAAACGCGCCATGGTGTCCTCCTGGTCCGCCGGCTGAGCGGTGGACTCGATGCACCCCGACCAAGTGAAACTCTGAACTCATTATACTGCGCAATTCTGCACTTTTCAAGCCTTGCGATTTCCTGGCGTTTTCGCTGCGAGCCGCTGGCGGGCCGTATGCTAAAGTGCAGACAGAGCAGGCACATCCGCATTCTGGCCGGCAAGCGGTTCGGTCAGCGCGGCTGCATTGACGGTCTTTCCAAAGGAGGAACGACATGAACAAGTACGGTTCGCTTCTATTGGCGGTGGTCCTGGTCGCCACATTGTTGCTCGGAAGCGTCTGGCCGGTGAGCGCCGGTGCGGTGCGTTACGATGTTTCCAGTATCGAGTACGTTTGTCTCACCGATCTGGGTACGGAATGGCAGCAAGGCAACGTCTGGCATGTCCGCGATCGTGTCCACGTCAACGTGGATGTCTCCGACTACCCGGAGTTGAACGGCATCAACACGACGGTGGCCGATGCAGAGTTCAACCTCAAGAACGGCAATGTCAGCATTCGGGGGACGTTGAGCTTCCAGCCGGAAGGGATCGACGGGAACTGGGAAGGCAGATGGACTTTCATCGCCAACAATGGCATCGTCAGGGCGCAGTCTGTTGCCCAGGGCACAGGCGTCCTCAGCGGCAAGACTCTGTTCCTGGAGATATACGATATTGAGCCGGGGCCGAACGACTATCGGAATTCTGCGAGGGCATCGGCGAATACGAGGGAACCGAAATGGTCGAGGGCTATGTTCTTGACCACGGCGCGCCGTAACGCGGCAAACGGTGTTCAGGATGCCGGGCGCTGACACTCTCATACGTTTCGGGGCGTCTTCAGCGGCGCCAATGCGGGCGCCCGGCGTCTGCAAGAACACTGGTTCCAAGCAAAGGAGGAAACACGGTGGCAGCAAAAGCATTGGCAGGGATAATGGCTACGACGTTGCTCGTTCTGGCGTTGGCAGGGTGCTACCCACCGGCGACAGAGCCACAATCGGCTCAGCAGTCCGCACCTGAGCCTACGGCGCTTCCATTGACGCCGACGGAGGTAGTGACAGGAATGGCTGAGCGCTTCAACGCCGGCGATCTGGATGGAGGAATGGCCTATTGGGCCGACGACGCGATCTGGTATGCCCTTGGCATGCCGCCCACTGGTTTCGAGATGGTCAGGGGAAAGGAAGCCCTGCGCGCTCGAGTTCGAGAGTGAGATCGCAGCGCACCTGACCTGGGAGGTCGAACCTGTGTCGGTGGTCGACAACGAAGTGACCAGCCATGACAAGACCTGGCTCGATTTCACCCGTCAGATCGGCGTGGCGCCTGTGGATGCGACCGGGCAGTACCTGGTCGAGGATGGCAAAATCGTCGAGTACACGTGGACGCCCACAGAGGACTCGGCCAGCAGGTTGAAAGCTGCTCTGGCCGAAGTCATGCCGGAGCTCATGCAGACCGAGACGGAAGCCGTCGGGCCGGACGTGACGCCGGTCTCTGAGTTGACGGTGACCATCGCCGACGGCACCTGTAGCATTGACGAGCCTGTGGTCCTCAAAGCCGGCCAAATACAGTTGACGGTAGATGTGAAGGACGAGAACAGGCAGGCCTACGCCGCGATCTTTTTCACGCTGGATCCGGGCAAGGATTTCGTGGACTTGATGGCCTCTACAACGGCGGTTGCACCGCCCCGGTGGGCTTACATGCGCCACTACGAGGATGTTGGGCCAGGCACCTCGAAGACCTACACCATCCGAGTATATGAAGGTCCTCTCTACGGCGTCTGCTTCTCCCAGCCGCCGGTCCATCCCATCGGCAACCTGGGGCCGTTCGTTGTAGTTCCTTGAGCTGGAGTGGCGCAAAAAAGAACGGTTGTTGCCTGGATTGCCGGTCCTGAGAATCAAACAGCCTCGCTTTGCCAGAGCGAGGCTGTTTCGCGTGAACAGACAAAAAGAAGGCTCATGTTTAGAACAAGTGCGCTAGACGGTGCGGGCACGGTCGGGAGACCGGCCCGAGCACTCATACTGAACGTGAGACAAAAAAATCCTATGTGGGCGAGACGCTGGCCTTGCCGGCCGCTATCTCGGCCAACATCTCCGCCATTGACTCGCGGCCGGCGTTGCTGTTGCTGCCCAGCATGGCTGCCAATTCCTCGACTCTCGCCTCGTCGCGCAGGCTGATCACGTCGGTGCGCGTTCGTTGGTCGATGACGAGCTTGCGGACCACGAAATGGCTGTCGCCGTAGCCTGCCAACTGCGGCAAGTGGGTGATGCACAGCACCTGGTGGCCCGCGCCAGCCTGCTGCTTGCGCGCCGCCAGTTCCCACAGCTTGCGCCCGACGATCGACCCGACGCGTCCGCCAATGCCGACATCGATCTCGTCGAAGATCAGCGTCGGCGTCTCGTCGGCCCGGCCCAGCACGGTCTTGAGGGCCAACATCAGCCGCGAGGTCTCGCCGCCTGAGGCGACCTTGACCAGCGGCTTGAGCGGCTCGCCGGGGTTGGCTGACACAAGGAACTCCACCTGGTCCAGCCCGGTGGTGTCGAAGGCGTAGCGGCCGGCGGTCAACACCTTCAGGTGCGTCGGCTGCCTCGACGACTGCGCCGTCGTCCGCTTCCGTTCCAGCGAAAATCGACGTCGAACCGAGCCCGTTCCATGCGCAGATCGGCCAGCTCGCGCACGACCTCAGCGGCCATGCGCACTGCCGCGCGTCGCCGGGCAATGGAAAGCGCTGCGCCCAGGCGCGCCGATCTCGACCAGTCAGTCGTGCCTCTTCGGCTTCCAGCTCGCCGGTGCGCACCTCGGCGTTGTTGAGCCGGTCCAACTCCGCCAGTGCGCGCTCGCCGAAACCGATGATGTCGGCAATTGTGTCGCCGTACTTGCGCCGCAGGTTGAAGATCAGGTTGAGCCGCTCTTCGACCTCGGCCAGCCGCTCCGGATTGAACTCGATCTCTTCGGCGTAGGCTTCCAGCGATCGGCCAGGTCGGCAAGCTGGTCGGTCGAGCGCCTCGGCGGCGTCCAGCATGTCGTCTGGTGTCGGGGTCGATGGCGACCAGACGGGCCAGCTTGCCGGCCGCGTCGCTCAGCAGGTCGACTGCGCTGGCCTGCTCGTCACTGCCCTGATCCAGGTAGCTGCGCGGCACCTTCGGCCAGGCGGGTGAGCTGCTCGGCGTTGGAGAGGCGGCGGCGTTCGCCTTCCAGCACTTCGTCCTCGCCCGGCTCCAGCGCGGCCGCGCTGATCTCCTCGACCTGGAAGGTGAGCAGGTCGATGCGCCGGGCCAGCTCGCGCTGGTCACGCCGCAGCGATGGCCAGCTCCTTGCGCACCGCGCTCAGGCGGCGCACATCGCCGGAACTTGCTCGCGCTGGGACATCAGGCCGGCGTAGCGATCCAGCAGGTTGACATGCTCGCGTGGCCGCATCAGCGACAGGTGGTCGGTCTGGCCGTGGATGTCCACCAGCCGGTCGCCGATCTCGTTGAGCACCGCCATGGCGACCGCCCGGCCGTTGACGCGCGCCACGGTGCGCCCGCCGCGGCGCAGCTCCCGCGAGAGGACCAGCTGCGCCGGATCGTCGCCGTCCAGCCCTTCCTGCTCCAGCAGCGGCGTCGAGGTACGGCTGCCAGTGCGGCTCGAGCGCGAAGACGCCCTCGATCTGTGTCAGACTCCTCGCCGGCGCGGATGACTTCCTGGCCGGCCTTGCCGCCCAGCAGCATATCCACGGCGTCGATGATGATCGACTTGCCCGCGCCCGTCTCGCCCGTCAGCACGTTGAAGCCCGGGATCGAAGGTCAGACGCAAGTCGTCGATGATGGCAAAGTTGGTGACGTGTAGTTCGGAGAGCATGGGAATGGCAGGTTGCAGATGGCAGATGGCAGAGATCAGAAATCAGAGGTCAGAAGTCAGGTGGCAGGTTGCAGATGACGGATAGCAGGTGGCAGATGGCGTGCAATCGTGATCGACTTCCGACTCCGACTTTTGACCTCTGACCTCCTACCTCCGACTTCCGTTCACCGATTACCGGCTACCGCAGCGACGCGTAGATGGTGCTGAGGGCCGTAAACAGGAAGACACCCAGCGGGATGAGGCTGGGGGCGAAGCTGAAGAAGACGAGTGCAATGAGCGCACCGATTGCAACGCCGAGGATGATGGCGATCACGGCCACGATGCCCATGTAGCGGCCACGACGCCGGCCAACCGAGCGGCGGATGATGGTGGCTGCGACACCGCCCACAGTCGGGCCCAGGAAGACGGCGATGATGACGCCAAAGAAGAGACCGAAGATGCCAAAGAGCACGCTGATAACGGGGCCAGCAACCGCCGCCAGGAAGAAGCTGACCACAGCCACGATCAGGTAGTCGGTGTTCTCGGCATTGAAGTAGGTGTTCTGCTGCTCGCGGATGCAGTCCTTGCAGCGGTAGCCCACTTCGGTCAGTTCGACGCATTTGAAACAAACTGGCCGGCCGCAGCGATTGCAACGTAGCGTCGTCTCGGTGTCAGGATGGTTGACGCAAAAGGTCACTTCGCCGGTGTCAACGGGAACGTGGAGCGTGGCCGTCGTCCTCCTGGCTTGGCTTGGCCGGGCTGTTGGCCGGTCGGGGAACATCCTGCGCCACGGGCCGGTTCAACGTCTCCTGGATCGCCTGCGCTTGCGGGCCATCCACCTGCTTCGCCAGCCGCTGCAACGCGATGCGGGCCTCGCCATTGTTGGGATTGATGACCAGAACCTGCTCGTAGGCGCGCTGCTTCTCATCCAGCGACTGGGTCGCCGCGGCCAGACCCAGCCACGCTTCGCTGTTGCCCGGAGACCGTTCTGTGGCGCGGCGGAAATCGCTGCTCAGCCTCTTCCCGGTCGCCCAGGCTGGCGGCTGCGGCGGCCTGATCCAGTAGTTCCCGCAGGGTTAATGCGTTGTTCGTCCAAGGTTGTTTCTCATTCCGAGAAGTTCAATTTTTTCGGCAAAGTTGAACTTCTGAGTGTGCAATGTGTTTCCAGGTAACTCCACATTTGTCACTCCCGCGGAGGCGGGCGCTCGTGAAGCACGGGTTCCCGCTTCCGCAGGAATGGTGGGTGTGGTAAGTCGAACGTCGACGCGTGTGCTCACAGGTTCCACTTCAGGCGCTGCATCAGCGTGCGATAGAAGTAGGCGGGCGAGCGGACGCGCACGAAATGGGCTGATCGAGGCGCTGGCGTTGACCTCCACCGTGTCGCCGTTATACACCTCAACGTCGAACTGGCCGTCCACGCTGAGGATGACCTGGTGGTCAGACGAGACCTCCAGCCGCACGGTAGAACCTTCGGCCAGCACGACTGCCCGGTCCAGGCTCAGGTGCGCGGCGATGGGGACAACCACGATGTTGCGCAGCTCAGGTGGCAGGATTGGCCCGCCGGCTGCCAACCCGTAGCCGGTAGAACCGGTGGGCGTGGAGACGATGACGCCATCGGCGGCGTAGCTGGTCAGGTAGTCGCCGTCGATCCAGGTCGCGACCCGGACGATACGCGCCAGCCGGCCTCGGCTAACAACCACTTCGTTGAGGGCCTGAAAGTGTTCTTCGGCTCTGCGCTGTTCGCTGCGCCGTTGCGTCGCAGACAGGCGTCGAGCATCATGCGCCGTTCCAGCCAGTAATTCGCCGGCCAGGATGCTGGCCAGCGGCTCGCGCCAGTTGTCTGGTTCCACCTCGGCCAGAAAGCCCAGCCGGCCCATCTTGACGCCCAGGATCGGCGCCGAGTGCTGGGCACCGATGCGTGCTGCGCGCAGGATCGTACCGTCGCCGCCCAGCGTGATCAGCATATCCAGTTGTGGCGCTGCCTCAAGACGCGCCGTAATGCCGTTTTCGTTCCATGCCGAGTCCAGCCAGGCCGTTCCACCGTTCGCCTGGATGAACTGGGCCATTTGCTCGGCCAGGGGCAGCGAATCCGGCTTGCGCGGATGATGCAGGATGCCGACGCTGCGCAGCGGTCGCAATTCCGGTGGCCGTTGGTTGTTTTCCATGAAGTGTGACGGTGTCCAGCCGTTAGGTCGCAAGCTGCTCTTGCAGCCAGGCGACGACCGCGGCACGGTCTACGGGCTGCTGCTGGCCATCGGCCAGGCTGCGCACGGTTAGTTGCCCGCTGGCCAGCTCGCCCTCGCCGATGATGACGACGAACGCGACATCGGCGCGGTTGGCCGACTTGAGCTGGCTCTTGAGGCTGCGGTCGCCGAAGGGCAAAACTGCGCCGATGCCTGCCCCTCGCAGCTCGCTGACCAGCGACACAGCTGCCTGTTTTGCCTGCCGGCCAATCTCGTCGCGACCGATATAGGAAACCTGCACGCGCGGCGCTGGCACGGGCGGTGGGACGATTCCCTGGGCTTTGAGCGTCAGGATCTGGCGCTCGATGCCGCTGCCGAAGCCGATCCCTGGGGTCGGCGGTCCGCCCAGCAGCTCGATCAGCCCGTCGTAGCGGCCGCCGCCACAGACCGCCGCCTGCGCGCCGATGCCCTCGGCCCATACCTCGAACACGGTCTTGGTGTAGTAGTCGAAGCCGCGCACGAGGCGGGTGTTGACGGTGTAGCTGACGCCGGCGTCGTCCAGATAGCCGCGCAGCGCGGCGAAGTGTTCGCGGCACTCGTCGCACAGGTAGTCGATGCTGCGCGGCGCGTGCTCGATCAGCCCCTGAACCGCCTCTTCCTTGGAATCGAGCAGGCGCAGCGGGTTGAGCGCCAGCCGCTGCTGATCGATCTCGTTGAGCTTGTCGCGGTGGGCAGAGAAATAGGCGACCAGCGCGGCGATGTGCGAGGGCCGGCAGATCGGGCAACCGATGGAGTTGACCTGGAACGCGAGATCCTGAAAGCCCAGCTCGGCGAACAGGCTGTAGGCGATGGACATCACTTCGAAGTCGACGGCCGGGTCAATCTCTCCCAGAACTTCGACGTTCCACTGGGTGTGCTGGCGGAAGCGACCGGCCTGCGGGCGTTCCTGGCGGAAAATCGGCCCGATCGAGTAGAGCTTGACCGGCGAGGGTTTGACCTTCATACCGTGTTCCAGATAGGCGCGCATGATGCCGGCCGTGAACTCCGGGCGCAGCGTCAGGCTGTTTTCGCCGTTGTCCTCAAAGGTGTACATCTCTTTCTGCACCATCACGTCCGCGCCGGCGCCCGCGCCGCGTTCGAACAGGTTTGTATCCTCGAAAATGGGCGGGTCGATGCGTTCGAATCCGTACAGACCGGCCAACCGCTCAATTGTGGATGTGATGTGACGCCAGTAGGGCCAATCCTCCGGCAGGATGTCGTTGGTTCCTCGGGGTGCCTGGTATTGCAAGATGTGCCTCTCAGCGAAATCGCTCGTTCTGAGAAGTTCAACTTCTTCGGCCAAGTTGAACTTCTGATGCGGCGGAAAAGTCGAACGCCGTGTCAGCGCTGGATTATAGCTGATTTTTGAGGGTCTGTCTAAGTCAGGCGCGGCTGGTGGACAGGGCTGGCGGGTGGTGGTACAATCAGGTTGTCTGGCAGGTACATCATCTGGTTGGTCGTGTTCGCCGCAGTGACGCTGACTGTTATTGCAGAATTGGGCAAGATGGAACCTCTTTTCGACGCTCTTAATCGAAGCGCCGATGGCGCGTACGTGATCGATGCGGATCAGCGCATCGTCTACTGGAACGCGGCTGCCGAACGCATGCTGGGCTACCGCAGCGCGGATGTTGTCGGGCGCCCATGCCACGACGTGTTGCAGGGCCGCGACGACGACAACAAGGCCTGGTGTCGGTTGCGCTGCAAGGTGGCGATCAAATCAAGTCGCGGCGAACCGGTTGACACCTTCACAGTGTGCGCACTGTCCAGCCGCGGCGCGCCGGCGCTGGATCAATGTCAGCATTCTGCCTTTTCCAGTCATATCCGAAAACGGGGACCGCTTGGTCGTGCATCTGTTTCGGGACAGCACGTTGCAGAAGCAGCATGAAGCGTTGTCGAGTCAGATACTGGCGGCTGTTCAAAACCTCCGGCAGCCGCAGCCTGGTAATGCTGAAGCGACGGATATTCCCGATCTGCCCGAGGCATCGCTTACCCGCCGCGAGCAGCAGGTGTTGGAGATGTTGGCCCACGGCATGAGTACCCCACAAGTTGCCGAGTTGCTCTCCATCTCGGTGTCGACGACGCGCAATCACGTCCAAAACATCTTCCAGAAGTTGCAGGTACACAGCAGGGCGCAAGCTGTGGCCTATGCCTTCGAACACGGCTTGGTGTCTCGTCAATAGGAGCGGTCTGGCAGGGGAAAACAGGCCAAATTGCCCAGGACAACCGGGCAATTTTCATCTTCCGCGGGGACGCCGATCAGGGTAAACTGTTGGTAGTCGCATGATACGCTGCGGCATTCGTTCAACGATCCTGATTCACAAAGGAGGATGGCAATGAGAACATCACGTCCGCTCGGCAGCGCAGGCTCCGGGCTCTCTTTGCGTTTGCTGAGTATGTTCGGCGTCGCGGTGCTGATCCTGGCGCTGATCGCTTTGCCGGTGCTTGCTGCGCCCGCTACAGCACCGCAGACAGCAACCCGCTTTGTGGCAATCACCGGCGGCGATGCGGGCAACGATTGCCTCGACCCGGACTTGCCCTGTCGCACTATCCAGCGCGCGATTGACGTGTCTGGCACCAGCGACACGATTCTTGTTGCCCAGGGAACCTATGTCGAGAACCTGTCGATTCCGACGACGCTGGCGGTGCGCGGCGGCTATGAAGCGCAAACCTGGACACGCGACCTCGATCTGTATCCAACCCTCATCGACGGCTCCGGCAGCCAGCCGGTGCCCGGCGATTGGGACGGACGCAGCGTCGCGAAAGCCGCGGTAATCCGCGACAATACCGTCTTCAAGATGTGGTACGACGGGACTAATCTGGTGGGTGACGTACAGGTCGGGCTGGCGGCTTCGGCCAACGGGACGTCCTGGGCCAAATCAGCCGCCAACCCCGTGTTGAGCGGTACGCCTGGTAGCTGGGATGAGTTTGCTGGCGAGCGGGCGCCGTTCGTCATCAAAGAGGGCGGGGTCTTCAAGATGTGGTACGAGAGCGGTGAGCCGCGCCAGCTCGGCTATGCCACCAGCCCGGACGGCGTCAACTGGACCAAGTATCCAGGGAATCCGATCCTCTCCCCCGGTCCTGACGGCTTTGATCAGGAGGTTGTGGGCCATGGCGCGGTGCTGCACGAGGGCGTCTACAAGCTGTGGTACCATGCGATGGGGGACGAAGGTCCGATCATCGCCTATGCCACCTCTCCCGATGGCGTGAGCTGGACCAAGCAGGGGCCGGTGCTCCATCCTCAGGGCGGCGGCTGGGACGAGTTCGCCGTCTGGGGACCCAGCGTGCTGCGCTACAACGGCCTGTATTGGATGTGGTATGGCGGCGCCGGTCCGCAAGGGCCGCCAGCCATCGGCGTGGCCACCAGTTTCGACGGCATCAATTGGACGCGCACAGGCACGGCGCCGGTGATCAGCGAGGGCAATCCAATCGGCGATCCGCATGTGCTACTGCACGGCTCGATCTTCAAGATGTGGTACACAGACTATGCCGACGGCGTCATCAAGTACGCCGAGTTCGACCGACGGCGTCAACTGGACGCCTTCCGCCGCCAATCCGGTACTCTCTCCCGGCGATCTGGGCACTTGGGGTGAGGCGGTCATGCGCTTCGAGGACGGCAGCGATGGCTCCGTGCTGGATGGCCTGGACATCTCCGGCGGGCAAGGCGCAGAGGCAGGCGGCATCCATGCCTTTTCGGCCGATGTGACCATCGTCCGCTGTCGGATCCATGATAACTTCGCCGGGTTAGGCGACTCGTCGGAGGGTGGCGGCGTCCTGGGAGCCGGGGACGGCAAGACGCTGACCATCGAGGACAGCGTGCTGGCCAACAACGGCTCGCAAAGCGGCGCCAGCGCCGTGCGTGCGCATATGGGTACGCTGAACATGGTGAATGTGTTGGTCGCTGGCAATCACAGCCCGGAGGCGCCGGCGCTGCACCTGAACGGACCCGCGACGCTCACCAATGCCACCATCGCCGGCAACGACGGCGGCATCCTGCACAATCCGCCGGAGGAGCGCCTGCTCACGGTGCGCAACAGCATCGTCTGGGGCAACGGCTGGGCAATCAGCGAGGGGCCCGCTGCATTGACGCAGGTGCGCTACTCCGATGTCGAGGGTGGCTGGTTGGGAGCGGGCAACATCGACGAGCCCCCGCTGTTTCGCGATCCGGAGCAGGGCGACTTTCACCTGAGGCCGGACTCGCTGTGTGTGGACGCCGCCAGCAATGTTTGGGCGCCGGACCACGACCTGGAAGGCGACCAGCGGCCGCTGGATGGCAACTACGATGGCATCGCCATCGCCGACATGGGCGCGGACGAATATCGGTCGCTGCCGGTCTACCTGCCGGTCATTTTCCTTCAATAGGGACTGGAAACCCCGGATGGAAGAGGGGGGAGCGGATCTCCGCAAGCGCAACGCTTCCGGAGATCCGCTCGCCATGCGGACAGAGGGCGAAAACGTCAGGCTGAAACCATGCGTTAATGAGACACTCGATCATCGTCAGGCAACCGCGCTCAGTTGTAAAAAACTAGGCAATCCTCGCGAAAAATAGTGCATTTGCATCTTCCGCGGGCAAGTCGTTTCCTGTATACTGGGGGCACGTACACGCAAAACGTGCAATACGTTCAAAACGCCAAAAGCGATCACTGACGATCGTGGTCGTCCTGGCTCACCCTTCCTGCCAACGTTGTCAGGCAGGGTGTGCGTTTTTCGTTACAGGTCGGTTCGAAGGCTACCGGAGACCAGGCTGCTTATCCATCCAGCATCTATCCTCGCTGTTGAGAAGACCCTTCCACCCCACAACCCATTCCAATCCTCTGTTGCAAGCAGCCTGGTCCCGGTAGCCGTATTCAGGAGAGTCATCACATGAACAATAGCAATCCTGGCAGTCGCCTCCTGAGTCGTGCCGAAGTTGCAGAACGCTTCGGGGTATCCCCCAGCACGGTCACTCGTTGGGCCGATGCTGGTTTGATTCCGACAACCAAGACTCTGGGCGGACATCGCCGCTACGACGCCGCGGTCATTACGGAACTGATGAACCAATTTCACGAGGAGACAATATCCATGGAGGAACTAATTCTGGGTGTGCCCACCATGTGGGCTGACCACCACGTGCTCGCAGTTCGCAACACGCTGCTAGCTCTGGACGGCATTGACGAGGTCCAGGCCAGTTCAGCGTTCAAGACCGTCCGGGTTACATACGATGCAAGCCGCGTTTCTTCACAGATCATCGTCATGGCGCTGCTGGATGCTGGCTATGCACCGGCGGGTTTCAATGGCAGCGCGGTCGATGTTCCTGTGTCCAACGGCAAAGCCGATCCCGGCTGGGCCGCTCTGGCCACACGCGCGATTCAAACCAACCCGGCGGACATGGCGATGTCGGGCGAGTTCAGGAAGTACTAAGGCGATAGTGCTTTAGTGCGGTAGTTCTTTAGTACGGTAGTTGGACAGGGTGAATCGTGAGATCAAGCGAAATCACCTCCGAACTAACCCACTAGCGAACTAACAAACTAGCTCACTACCGAACTGACTCTTAAGGAGACCAACCATGGCGAGAAAAGAACGTGAGAACAGCGAACGTTCGATGGACCCGGCGGCGCAGGCGATTCTGATCCGCGCTGATGCGCTGGGCATCGGGACGGCATTTACCCGCGCCGAACAGATGCCTGCCTGCAACATTGGCAGCGGCAAGAGCGGTATGTGCTGCAAGAACTGCTTTATGGGGCCGTGCCGCATCACCAAGGACGGGCAGGTTGGCGTTTGCGGAGCGACGCTGGAGACCATCGCTGCCCGCAACATGGCTCGCTCCATCGCCTCAGGCGCGGCCGCACACTCGGACCATGGCCGCGACCTGGCCTTTACGCTGGAGGCTGTGGCCAAGGGCGAGGCCCCCGGTTACAAGATCCGCGACACGGCCAAGCTGTGGGATGTGGCCCATCGCGTCGGTATTCCTACCGAGGGACGTCCGGTCAACGATGTGGCTTTGGACATCGCCCAGAAAGCGCTGGGCGAGTTCGGCCAGCAGCGCGGCGAGCTGGTCTATCTCAAGAACGCGCCTCCGAAGCGCTACGCGCTGTGGAAGAAGCTGGGCCTGTCGCCGCGCGGCATCGACCGGGAGGTCGTCGACACGATGCACCGCACCCACATGGGTGACGACCAGGACCCGGTCCACATCCTCAAGGGCGCGATTCGCACCGCGCTTTCCGACGGCTGGGGCGGCAGCATGTGGGCGACAGATATCAGTGACATCCTGTTCGGAACACCCAGCCCCAAGGTCAGCCAGGTCAACCTGGGCGTGCTCAAGACCAACGAGGTCAACATCGTGGTGCACGGCCACGAGCCTACTCTCAGTGAGATGATCGTGGCTGCGGTGCAGGACCCCGAGTTGATCGATTACGCCAAGAGCAAGGGCGCCGATGGTATCTGCCTGGCCGGCATCTGCTGCACCTCCAACGAGGTCATGATGCGACAGGGCATTCCCAGCGCCGGCAACTTCCTGCATCAGGAGCTGGCGATCCTGACCGGTGCCGTTGAAGCGATGGTGGTCGACGTGCAATGCATCATGCAGGCGCTACCCAACCTGGCCGACAACTTCCACACCAAGATCATTACCACTTCGCCCAAGGTCAAGATCATTGGTGCGCTGCACATGGAGTTCGACGAGCATCATGCTATGCAGGTGGCTAAGGATATCGTGCGGCTGGCCATCGACAACTATCCCAACCGCGGCGAGATCTTGATCCCCGATGTACAAGAGGATGTGGTGCCCGGCTTCAGCCACGAGTACCTGAACTACATGCTGGGCGGCAACTATCGCGGCTCTTTCCGACCGCTGAACGACGCCATCATGTCCGGCCGCATCCGTGGCGCGGCTGCGGTAGTAGGCTGCAACAACCCCAGAACTACGCAGGACAAGGAGCACATCGACATCACGACCGAGCTGCTCAAGAACGACGTGCTGGTGGTGCAGACCGGTTGCGGTGCGATTGCAGCCGGCAAGTACGGCATGCTGCTGGGTGAGGCCGCCATGAACCTTGCCGGCCCCGGCCTGCGCGAGGTGTGCGAGGCGATCGGCATCCCGCCGGTGCTGCACATGGGTTCCTGCGTGGACAACAGTCGCATCCTGACCGTGCTGACGCAGATGGCCACCGAGGGTGGCCTCGGCGATGACATCAGCGACCTGCCGGCCGTGGGCATCGCTCCGGAGTGGATGAGCGAAAAGGCGCTGGCTATCGGTACATATGCCGCGGCCTCGGGCGCCTACGTGCTTTTCGGCGTGGATTCACCCATCGAGTTCAGCGAGGAAGTGACCAGCCTGATGTCCGAGGGCTGGGAGGACATGATGGGCGGCAAGATGGAGTTCGTTCACGAGCCAATGGAGATCGTGCGTCGCAGCCTGGAGCACATCGACAAGAAGCGTGCCGAGTTGAAGCTGCCGGTCTACGACGCGACCAAGTTCGGCAAGAGCGGCGACTACCCGCTGCACGACTTTTTCGAACTTCCGATTGAAGAGCAGCAGGCCATGATGTATGGCGTGCCGGCGTGAGGGCAGCCATCCACGAATAAGAGCACGAATACACGAATGCGTGCGCGACTGATATTCGTCTATTCGTGAAGAATTCGTGGACGGTGCTTCCTAAACAGGAGAACTAGCAATGTCACGATATATCGCAAGTCGAGCAATCCGCGGCGCGCATTTAATAGTCAACGAGGCTGATGAGATGCTGAGCGCAGACCATCGCCGAGTTGGGAGCGGATGCGCCGGTCGCGTTTCCCAATACTGCCTACTACCTGCCCACCATCAACGGCATGATGGGCCTGCAGGTCGAGACGTTGGGCCAGCTTGAACCGGTGCTGAAACATGCCCGCGATCTGCTCCATCCCATGCCTGCCGACAGTCGCTGGATGCCCTACCTGGGCGAGACGCTGGACAGCGGCATGGCGACGTTGTTCGCGGCGGAAGCCATCGAGGCAGTGCGCTTCGTCCGCGGCGATGAGCCGCAGCGCATCCCCGGCTTCCACATGACGGGCGGCAGCTTCACCAGCCCCGATGCTGGCGTCAACGGCAACGGCGCGAACGGCTACCTCAACGGACCCATCGACGACGTGCAGCTCCGCTCCTGGGGCATCGCGCTGGTGGACGGCCGCATGCCCGGCTTTGCTGCCATCGTCGGCGCGGCCAAGAGCAACGAGGTGGCTGTCAAGATCGTGCGCGAGCTGCAGCGGCGCAACATCCTGATCTTCCTCAGCGGCAACGTCAACGGCCGCAGCATCATCCACCAGCTCCAGGAAGAGGGCGTGGAGATGGGCTACGATACCTACATCGTGCCCTTCGGCCTGGACACGTTGAGTGCGATCTACGCGCTGGGCTTTGCCACCCGTTCCGCGCTGACCTTCGGCGGCCTGAAGGCTGGCCAGGCACGCGAGATTCTGCTCTACAACCGGGCGCGCGTCTTCGCCTTCGTGCTGGCGCTGGGCGAGATCGACGACCTGAAATACGCGGCGGCAGCCGGCGCGATCAACTACGGCTTCCCCGTCATCGCCGACACCGTCATCCCGCAGATCCTGCCGACCGGTGTGACGCAGCACGAGCACGTTGTCTCCCTGCCCTTCAACGCGATCCCCGGCAAGGACGACCTGGAGCGGGCCGAGAAGCTGGTGCAGAAGGCCATCGAAACGCGCGGCGTCAAGATCAAGCTGACCGAGGTGCCGGTGCCGGTGCCCTACGGCTCGGCCTTCGAGGGCGAGGTCGTGCGCAAGAAGGACATGCGCGTCGAGTTCGGCGGCAAGTACAGCCGGGCCTTCGAGTACCTGCGCTTGCTGCCCATGGAAGAGGTCGAGGACGGCAAGATCGAGGTCATCGGCCCCGACTTCGACGACATCGAAGAGGGCGGCGCGCTGGACATGGGCATCCTGATCGAGGTGGCCGGGCGCAAGATGCAGACCGACTTCGAGCCGGTGCTGGAGCGCCAGGTACACTACTTCATCAACGGCGCCAGCGGCGTGCAGCACATCGGCCAGCGCGACATCGCCTGGATTCGCATCGGCAAGTCGGCGGCCGACAAGGGCTTCACGCTGGAGCACTTCGGCAAGATCCTGCACGCCCGCTTCCACGGCGAGTTTGGCGCGATCGTGGACAAGGTGCAGGTCAAGATCATCACCGACCCGGCGCTGCATGCTGAATGGCTGGAGAAGGCGCGCGACGCCTACAACGAGCGCAACGAACGCATGGGCAACCTCAAGGACGATGCGGTGCCGGAGTTCTATACCTGCACGCTCTGCCAGAGCTTCGCCCCGACCCACGTCTGCATCGTCAGCCCCGAGCGGCTGGGCCTGTGCGGCGCGTACAACTGGCTGGACTGCAAGGCCAGCTTCGAGATCAACCCGACCGGCCCCAACCAGCCGATCCCGCTGGGCGACACGGTGGACCCGGTCAAGGGCTACTGGACCGGCACCAACGATGTGGCGGTCAAGAACAGCCAGGGAACGGTGCACGAGGTGGCGATGTACTCGATCATGGAGAACCCCATGACGGCCTGCGGCTGCTTCGAGTGCATCGTGATGCTGATCCCCGAGGCCAACGGCGTGATGGTCGTCAGCCGTGAGGACACCAGCATGACGCCGGCCGGCATGACCTTCAGCACGCTGGCCGGCATGGCCGGCGGCGGCCTGCAGACGCCCGGCGTGATGGGCGTCGGCAAGTACTACCTGACCAGCCCCAAGTTCATCTCGTCTGACGGCGGCTTCAAGCGGGTGGTGTGGATGAGCAGCGTGCTCAAGAAGACCATGGCCGAGGAGTGGAAGGTCGTGGCCGAGCGCGAGGGCGAGCCCGACCTGCTGGACAAGATCGCCGACGAGACTGCCTGCACCGACGTCGACGGTCTGCTGGGGTGGATGGAAGAGCACGAGCACCCGGCGCTGTTCATGGATCCGATCTTCTAGCTGAAATTCACCGCAGAGGCGCGGAGGGCGCAGAGATATCATCTGAAGGCTCTGTGCACTCTGTGTCTCTGTGGCTAGTTTCGGTGTCGCCTATGTCCACAATCCTCGTCCGCGACCTGATGCAAGTCGGCGTGCCCACCTGCCGCGAGGACACGCCGCTCAAGGATGCGGCGCGCCTGCTTGGTGGAGCGCAACGTCGGCGCGTTGATCGTGCTGGACGAGGACGCCAACATGGCGGGCTGGATCGGCGAGCATCACCTGGCGCGGGTCGCCGGCGACAACGTTGCGACGATGGTCGCGGGCGACGTGATGAACGAGCATGTGCCAGAGATACTGCCCGACGTGCCGGCCGCCGCCGCGGCGCATCTGATGCTGGACCAATGCCTGCGCCAGATGTTCGTAACCCATCACGCCGGCGGCATCAAGTACCCGGCGGCGATGATCACGCTGCAGGATGTCTGCCGCATCGTGGCCGGCATGGAGCGGGCGCCCGGTGTGGGTGTCGGCGCCGAACGGCCGTCGGCGATTGACCTGTTCAAGCATCGGTATGGACTGACGTAGCGAGTGCCATCCACGAATGTATCGGCAGCACGAATTCACGAATGTCCCACGCAATTCGTGTATTCGTCGACGTAATTCGTGGATCACTGGCTGATCTAACCTTATTCTCTCTCGAAAGGAGCTGAGCAGCAACATGCCAGTAACAATCCCCAAGAACAAATACGCCGGCAAAGTGCGGGAGGTGACCATCGGCGCGACCAAGGCCGAGGGCGGCACGCGCAGCGACGACGGTGACCGTCGGCGGCGAGTCGACGCTGCCATTTCTGTTCCACGAGGGCGCAATGCCCCATCCGCCGCGCATCGCGGTGGAGATCGCCGACCGCTGGCCGGTCGACTGGTCGCCGCTGCTGAAAGATGCCTGGGGCGACGCGGTCAACGATCCTGTGGCCTGGGCCAAAGCGGCCGAAGCCAGCGGCGCAGACCTGATCTTATTGCATCTCACCGGTCCTGTGCAGCGCGGTGACGGCAGCAAACCCACCGCTGCCGAGGCGCGCAAGATCGTGCGCGCCGTGCTGGGCGCGACCGGCCTGCCGCTGATGGTCTTCGGCCCCGGCATCGCCGACCTGGACAACGAACTGCTGGTTGCTGTGGCCGAAGAGGCCGCGGGCGAGCGGCTGGTGCTGGGCGTCTGCGAGGACAAGAACTACCGCACCATCGTCGCCGCGGCCATGGCTCACGGTCATCTGGTGGACAGCCGCACGCCCATGGATGTCAACCTGGCCAAGCAACTCATCATCCTGACGCGTGACGTCGGCCTGCCCATGGACCGCATCCTGATGGACCCCAGCACCGGCGCGCTGGGCTACGGCATCGAGTACGGCTACAGCGTCATGGAGCGGCTGCGCCTGGCGGCGCTCAACGGCGACTCCATGACCCAGCAGCCGATGCTGGTGACCCCTGGCGAGGAAGGCTGGAAGCTCAAGGAAGCCAAGGTTGGCGAGGGCGTCCCGGCAAGCTGGGGCGACTGGACCGAGCGGGCTGTCACCTGGGAGGTGCTCACCAGCCACGACCCTGCTCCAGTCCGGCGCCGACATCGTCGTCCTGCGTCACCCCGACAGCATTGCTGAGATCAAGTCAGTGATCCAGCGCCTGATGGCGCCGGCGCAGAATGGGAGCTCGTAGGAACTTTGGAACTGGCGGAATTGTAGAAGACGCCATTATTCCTCTCAGTTCCCGCAGTTCCCTGGAGTTCCAGGAGACTTTCATGAACGACCAACGCCACCACTCCACCGATCTCACCATCGAACAGCTTCTGGACCTGATCAGCCACCAGATCGAGGTGTCACACGGCGGCTGGGTCGAGTTTGTGGAATACGACGGCAAGACGCTACAGGTGCGCCTGCAGGGCGCATGCGTCGGCTGTCCGATGTCTCAATATACGCTGGCCATGGGCATCGGCCAGACCGTCAAGCAATACTTTCCGGAGTTGGAGTACGTGCAGGCCGTGCCGTAAGCGCGTGTGCCAGGTGCCATGCTACCTGCAACTCCTCACTCACCGAAAGGAGTCCCCTCAATGGCTCTATCCGGTCTTGAGATCTATAAGTTACTTCCAAAGACCAACTGCAAGGACTGCGGATTTCCCACCTGTCTCGCCTTCGCCATGAAACTGGCGCAGAAGCAGGTTGAGCTGGCCGCGTGTCCCCACGTCAGTGAGTCCGCCCAGGCCGCGCTGTCCGATGCGGCCGCGCCGCCTATTCGCCTGATCACCCTGAGCAGCAACGGCCACAAGCTGGAGGTCGGCAACGAGACGGTGCTCTACCGCCACGAGAAGACCTTCTTCCACCAGCCTGGCCTCTTCGTGCGCGTCAGCGACGACCAGCCGCTGGACGAGATCAAGGCAAAGGTAGCGGCAGTGGACGGCTACGTCGTCGATTACGTCGGCATGCCGCTGAGCTACGACGGCATTGCCGTTGCCTGCGTACATCGGGCAGCCCGGAGCAGTTCGGTGAGGCCGTCAAGGCGGTCTGCGAAACGACGAGCAAGCTGTTGATCCTGATCAGCGACGACCCGGCTGCGCTCAAGGCAGGGCTGGCCGCGGCCGAGGGCCGCACGCCGCTGCTCTGTGGTGCGAATGCGGAGAACTGGCGGCGGGTCGCGCTGGCGGCCAAGAACGCCAAGGCGCCGCTGGTGGTTCGTGTGGACGACGGCGACCTGGATGGGCTGGCCACGCTGACCGAGGCCATCGCCAAGTTCGGCGTCGATGACCTGGTGCTGGATCCCGGCGTGCGCGGCTTCAACGACTCGCTGGCGACGTTGACTCACATCCGCCGGCTGGCGTTGAAGGAAAACTTCCGCGCGCTGGGCTATCCGGTCATCACCTTCCCCGGCGAGGGCGCGATCAGCCAGCTGGACGAGGTGACTCTGGCCGGCCAGCAGATCGCCAAGTACGCCGGCTTCGTGGTGATGGATCACTTCACCGAGGCCAGCGCCTACGCGTTGCTGGTGCTGCGGGCCAACATCTACACCGACCCGCAGAAGCCGATCCAGGTCGAGCCGGGCGTCTACCCGATCAACAACCCCGGCCCCGACAGCCCGCTGATGGTGACCACCAACTTCAGCATCACCTACTTCAGCGTCGCCAACGAGGTCGAGAGCAGCGGCTTGCCCGGCTGGCTGCTGGTAGCCGACGCCGAGGGCATGAGCGTGCTGACGGCCTGGGCGGCCGGCAAGTTCGACGCCGAACGCATCGCCAAGGCGGTCAAGGAGTCGGGCGCGTCGGGCAAGATCAGCCACAAGCAGGTCATCCTGCCCGGCCACGTCGCCGTGCTGATGGGCGAGCTGGAGGAAGAGTTGCCCGGCTGGGAGATCAAGGTCGGCCCGCGCGAGGCGGTGGACCTGCCGGCGTTCCTGAAGACGGTTTGATGGATCACCGCTGAGACGCGGAGAGCGCAGAGAGGACTGCTAACAGCATCTCTGCGCTCCCGGTCCAGATCGGAAGAATAAGTCGAAATGGCTGACAACGACGTTTGCATGGTGCAGTTCCAGCCCGGCGGCGAGCACGTCCATGCGCCCGCCGGCACGCTGATCATTGATGCTGCAAGCCAGGCAGGCATCGACCTCAATATTCCCTGCGGCGGACAGGGCCGCTGCGGCCGCTGCGCGGTCGTCGCACGCGGGCTGAACGGCGCCGACCCGGTCAGGCGGCGCTCGACGCTGCGGCTCTCGGCGGACGATATCGCGGCCGGCTATGCGCTGGCCTGCCAGACCACGATCACCGGCGATGTCGAAATCACCATCCCGCCGCAGGAAAGCATCGCCCGCATTCTGACCAGCGACAAGACGGCGCGTGCCATCGATCTTCCCTTCGCGTACGAGCCTGGCCGGCAGCCGTTGCGCAGTTACTTCCTGGTTCTCGACCCGCCCAGTCTCGATGATCAGACCGACGACTGGAGCCGGGTGCAGGCTGCGTTGCGACGGGAGACTGGCTGGGAGACGGGGTTCGTCATCGATCTGTCCACACTGCGCAAGCTGGGCACGTTGCTGCG
The DNA here is from genome assembly GCA_963707275.1 of uncultured Chloroflexia bacterium. GTDB lineage: Bacteria > Chloroflexota > Anaerolineae > JAAEKA01 > JAAEKA01 > JACKBK01. Next base: position 504,825 of record CAVPPH010000003.1, on the reverse strand, counting down.
CGAGGCAGACTGGCAGGTGACGGCGGTGGTGGAGTGGGACACGTGGGACCGGCCCGCCGGTCCGCCGCGGGTGGTAGATGTGCAGCCGGGCAACCAGACCAGCCACCTGTGGGCGGCGGCGCTGGACATCGGCACCACCACGGTGACGCTCTATCTGATCGACCTGGTCAGCGGACGCGTCGTGGCGCAGGCCGCCGATTACAACGGGCAGATCCGCCGCGGCGAGGACGTGATCAGCCGGATCATCTACGCCAGCAAGAACAACGGTCTGGTGGAACTGCAACGCCTCGTCCTCGACACGATCAACGGGCTGATCGCCCAGGTCTGCGAGTTCCGCAAGATCGAATCCGCAGCAGATCGTCAAGATGGTGGTGGCCGGCAACCCGACGATGCAGCACCTGTTCCTGGGACTGCCGCCGGCCAGTATCCGGTTGGCGCCTTACGTGCCGGCGGCGAACCAGTATCCGACAGCGCGTGCCGGCGAGTTGAGTATTGACCTCAATCCACAGGCCACGGTGGACTGCCTGCCCGGCGTCGCCAGTTACGTTGGGCGCCGACATATCGTCCGGTGTGCTGGGCTCCGCGTTGTGCCAGGTCGCTGCTGACAAGAGCGACGGTCTGCCGGTGCTGTTTCTGGACATCGGCACCAACGGCGAGATGGTTCTGGGCGACTGCGACTGGCTGGTGACCTGCGCCTGCTCGGCCGGACCGGCCTTTGAGGGTGCAGGCGTTTACCACGGTATGAGAGCTACGCTGGGCGCGATCGAGGAAGTGTGGATCAACGCGCAGACGCATGAGCCGACCATCAGCATCATCGGCCAGGAGCAGGGCGAGCGGCCACGCGGGCTGTGCGGCTCCGGGCTGATCTCGCTGCTGGCCGAGATGTTCATCACCGGCGTGATCGACAAGAGCGGCAACCTGAACTTTGAGTTGTACGGTGGCGAGGACTCGGTCGGAGACCGGCCCCAGCATCGACCCAGAGTCCGCCAGGGTGAGCACGGCGGCGAATACGTCGTCGTCTGGGCCGAGGAAAGCGCGACCGGTCAGGACATCGTCATCACCGCGGTGGACATCGACAACCTGCTGCGCGCCAAGGCGGCCATCTATGCCGGCTGTGCGGTGCTGGCGCAGAGCGTCGGCTTGAGCATGGACATGATCAGCACGGTGCTGGTCGGCGGCAGCTTTGGCAAGCACATCAACGTCGAGAAGTCGGTGCAGCTTGGCCTGCTGCCGGACGTGCCGTGGGAGAACTTCCAGTTCCTGGGCAACACGTCGGTGCGCGGCGCGTACATGGCGCTGCTGGACCGCGAGGCGCGCCGTCGCGTTGCCGAGATCGCCGCGCAGCATGACCTACCTGGAACTGTCCGCGGACAACAGCTTCTATGACCAATTTACTTCGGCGCTCTTCCTGCCGCACACAGACATCGAGCTGTTTCCGTCGGTGAAGGCGTTGCTGGAAAACTAGCCACGAATTGCACGAATTTTACGAATTATTCACCGGAATCGTAGAGTGATGCTCGATGGCTGAAATACTGTATCCTGAGCTTTCATATGCAGTCGTTGGCGCAGCCATGGAAGTACACACGGTGCTCGGTCCCGGGTTTCTGGAAAGCGTTTATGAAACAGCTTTGGCGCATGAGCTTGCTCTACGAGAGATCCCGTTCGAGCAACAGAAACCTTTGCCAGTGACATACAAGGACCGATTGGTCGGACAATATGCGGCTGACATCGTGGTAGAAGACAAGATTATCCTTGAATTGAAGGCTGTTTCCAGGCTAACCAGGGCGCATGAAGCGCAAGCGCATCACTACCTAGTAGCGACCGGGTTGCGACTTGCTATTCTGTTGAACTTCGGCGCAGAGTCTCTGCAATATCACCGGATCATCCGCTGAAGTTCGCAGGCAGGCACAACCCAGAGAATCTGATCCCAATTTGAGAAATTCGTGCAATTCGTGGCAAGAAATCGGAGAGACCATTGACTACAACGATCGCACTGGCCGGCAAGGGCGGCACGGGCAAGACGACCGTGGCGGCGCTGCTGGTCGATATTCTGGTGAAACGGGGCGCGTATCCCGTGCTGGCCATCGATGCGGATCCCAGCAGCAACCTGAACCTGGCGCTGGGTGTGCCGTTGACGCGCACCGTGGGCGATCTGCGCGAGGATCTGCTGGCCGACGTGCAGCGAACGCAGATGGGACTGGGCGTTTCCCAGCGCGAGATGCTGGATGTGCAGATCCGCCAGGCTGTGGAAGAGGCGGACGACTTCGACCTGCTGGCAATGGGCCGGCCCGAAGGCCCCGGCTGCTACTGCCCTGTCAACCACTCACTGCGCCAGATCGTGGATGTGATGAGCGAGAGCTACGCCTACGTCGTGATGGACAACGAGGCCGGCATGGAGCATCTCAGCCGGCGCACGACCCGTGACGTGGACTGGATGCTGCTGGTCAGTGATCCCACCGTGCGCGGCGTGACGGCTATCGGTCACATGTTGAGGATGGCCGACGACCTAGGCATCAACGTCAGGAACAAGGGGATCGTGATCAATCGCGTGCCGCTGTCGGGCAACGGCAGGACCGTCGTGCCGCCGGCCATCCAGGCCATGCTCGATCAGTACGACGCGTCTCTGGTAGGTGTCATCCCGGCCGATCTGCTGGTGAACCAGTACGACGCCGAGGGCAAGCCGCTGGCCCAGCTTCCGCCTGACAGCCCGGCGCGGCAGGCCGTGGCGACGCTGCTGGATCACATCATGTTTGGAGAGCGTTCATGACGCACCCGCTTGTCGCTCAGCTCCGTTTTGCCCGAAGCGAGTTCGTGCGCTGCCTAGAGGGCATCTCTGACGAGGATGCGCGCCAGCGGCTGCTGCCGATGAACTGCGTCTCGTGGATGATCGGTCACCTGGCTAACCAGGAGGACGCGTACTGGGGCTATCTGGCGCAGGGGAAGCGCGTGCATCCAGAGCTGTGGGAACTAGTGGGTTTTGGCAAGCCTGCCAGCACGCCGCCGCTGGCTGACATGTGGACGACATGGCAGGAAGTTACCGCCGCGGCCGACGCCTATCTGGAAACGTTGACCTCGGAAGCTTTGCTGACGCATTTCATGCGCCAGGGCGAACCTATGGCCGAGAGCGTCGGCACACTGCTGCTGCGCAACATCTATCACTATTGGTTTCACACTGGCGAAGCCCACGCTGTCCGGCAGATGCTGGGACACCCCGACCTGCCACAGTTTGTGGGCGATTTTGGAGACGCCGTTTACCGACCCGCGCTTGCCACTGGCGACTGACATCAGAGGCGAGTGTTTTCAAAGGAGCTACTCATGCCCATCAACATCATAGGCGAGAACATCCACATCATCTCGCCCAAAGTCAAGGAAGCGATTGCCAACCGCGATGGCGCCTTTTTCCAGGAGTTAGCTGTGCAGCAGGTGCGCCACGGCGCGGTCGCGCTGGACCTGAACATCGGCCCGCAGAAGAAGATGGGCCACGAGATACTGCCCTGGCTGGTGGAAACGGTGCAGGAAGTCGCGCCGGTGCCGCTCAGCCTGGACACCACCAACCTGGCCGCCATCGAGGCCGCGCTGGAAGTCGCCAAGGTGCCGTGCATCATCAACTCCACGTCGGCTGAGGAGGAGCGCCTGCTCAACGTGCCGCTGGTGGCCAAGAAGTTCGGCGCGCGGCTCATCGCCCTGACCATGGGCGTGGGCGGCATCCCCGTCAGCGCTGACGAGCGGGTCAACATCGCGCTGGAGTCGCTGATCCCGCGGGCGATGGAACTGGAGATGGACCTGCCTGACCTGCTGATCGATCCGCTGGTGCTGACCGTCAGCGGCTGCCAGCAGTACGTGCCTGAATGCGTCGAGGCGGTGCGCATGCTCAAGTTCGCTGGCGACCCGCCGCCGATGGTCAATGTCGGCCTGAGCAACGTCTCCAACCAGGTGCCACATCACATGCGTCCGCTGATCAACAACACCTACCTCATCATGCTGATGGCAGCCGGCGCTGACTACGCCATCGCCAATCCCATGGACGAGCAGCTCTGGGAGTTCATGAACACCGTGGACAACCGCGACGACAGCACCGGCAAAGGCCGCCTGCTGATCACCCTGTTCGACCGCACCGCAGCCATGGAGAAGATCGACACGCAGCGACGTTGACTGGAGCGACCCTGAGCAGGTCGCGATCTTCAAAACGGCGCAGGTGTTGTATAATGACGTCATCTACACCGACTCGTATTTGGAAGTCTGACGAGTAACAGGTTGCACGTGGCAGGTAGCGAGTTCTGGAAACCGTAAGCTTAAACCTCTGCACTGCAACCTGCAACCTGCAACTTCCAACCTTTTCCCTCCCGGAGGCAACCAATGTCCCTCTTTTCCCCCCGCCGCTATCAGGCGCCTTTCAAGCCCTACAGACGCGAGGAGTCGGCTCCCATCCGGCTGTTTACCAGCTTTGAACAGGTTACGAAAAGCGCGCTGTTCGGCTGCCGCATGTGTGGCAACTGCATCCTGCAGGAGACCGCGTTCGTCTGTCCCATGACCTGCCCCAAGGGGTTGCGCAACGGCCTGTGCGGCGGCGCGACACCCGAGACGCTGCGAGGTCGATCCGACGCGACCGTGCACGTGGTACATGATCTACGAGCGGGCGGAGAAGCTGGGGCGGGAGGACAGGCTGCTGGAGATCAACGCGCCGCTGGACGGCTCGCGCGTCGGCAACGAGACCTGGCTGGACGTCGGGCGGCTGTGGCGGGCGCAGGAGGAGCGGGTGAATCCGCTGGACTTCGTGCGTGACAAAGAGAAGTTCAGCCGTTCCTGGGACGAGCTGTTCCTCAATGCCCGCCAGCCTGACTGGTGGCAGGGCGACAGCGAGTATCACCCGCCGGCCTATACCGAGCCGCTGTCGCTGCTGGAGGCCAATCTGCGCACGGGCGTATTCACCACCACCGCTGAGATCGCACCGCCGCTGGACGCGTCCTTCGCCATCGAAGACCGCAAGGTCGGTTTCCTGCAGGACTACGTGGTTGCTGCTAACTTCACCGACAGCGCTTCCGCCACCCCGCGAATGAGCAGCATGGCAGCCAGCGTTCATTCCTTGCAAGAAGGGCTGGAGCCGGTCATGCAACTCCAGGCGCGCGACCGGACCCGGGTAGCCATCGCTTCTGAGGCCATGGGCGCGGCCGGGCTGCGCATTCGCAACCTCCTCTGCCTCAGCGGCGATCATCACAGCGCCGGCATTGGGCCGATGGCCAAGCCCGACCAGTTCGACCTGGATGCGGTGCAGATGCTGTGGATACTGCGCCGGATGCGCGACGAAGGCATCTATCTGGACGGCCGCAAGATCAAGGCGCGCCCGCAGTGGTTCCTTGGCACGGCCGCCTCGCCCTTCGGAGCACCGCCCAAGTACGAGGCGATCCGCATGCACAAGAAGGTCAACGCCGGCGCGCAGTTCGTCCAGACCCAGCCGGTCTTCGACCATGACCGCTTCCTGGAGTGGCTGGAGGCATTGGACAAGCGCGACCTGCTGGACAAGGTCTACATCCTGGCCGGCATCATCCCGCTGAAAAGCGCGCGCGCGGCGCATTTCATGGCCGAAGAGGTCGCGGGCGTCTACATCCCGCCGGAGATCGTCAAGCGCATGGATGACGCGGGCGACGACAAGGTTGCGCAACAGGAGACCGGTGTCGCCATCGCTCTGGAGATCATCGAGAAGCTCAAGAACACCGCCGGCATCAACGGCATGCACGTCATGGCCGTCCACTGGGAAGAGATCGTCCCGCGGCTGATCGACGAGTCCGGCGTGCCGCGGCCGGTGATCAAGGACATGGCCGAGTTAAAGGCTGTGGTGGCATAAGGCGAATGAACAAAATCGCAATCACCGGCAAAGGCGGCGTTGGCAAGACGACCCTGTCCTCGCTGCTGGCTTATCTGTATCAGGAGGCTGGCTATAACGTGCTGGCCGTCGATGCTGATCCCGCTTCCGGGCTCAGCAATGCTTTGGGCTTCCCGCCGGAGCTGGTTGCCGAGATCGAACCGGTGTCCGAGATGGATGAGCTGATCTTCGAACGCACCGGCGCGCAGCCGGGCACAGTTGGCGGCTTCTTCAAGCTCAATCCCAAGGTGGATGACATCCCCGACCGCTTCAGCGCCACTTATCGTGACATTCGCCTGCTGCGCATGGGCACCATCAAGATCGGCGGCACCGGCTGTCTGTGTCCCGAAAACGCGCTGCTCAAGGCGCTGACTACGCATCTCTTCATGCGCCGCAACGAGGTGTTGATCCTCGACATGGAGGCTGGCGTGGAGCATCTGGGTCGGGCAACTGCGCAGTCGGTCGACGCGATGATCATCGTCGTGGAGCCGGGGCGCCGCAGCGTGGGCGTCATGGAGGAGATTCGCCGTCTGGCCAACGACATCGGCCTGCGGCGACTCTACCTGGTGGGCAACAAGGTGCGCGGCGAGTCTGACAAGGCGTTCATTCGCCAGATCGCTGACGAATTGCCTGTGATCGGCTTCCTGCCCTACGATCCGCAAGTCATCGAGGCCGATCTGACCGGGCAAGCCGTTTACGACATCGCGCCCGAGACGGTAGCTGCCGGGCGGGCGATTTGGGAGCGGTTGGAACTCACATAGCCATTGATCAAATCCGTGGAAAGCCCCGCTTGTCGGGGGAAGGAGCATGAAAGCCCTCGGCATTTGTCGAGGGCTTTCTCGTCTGTTGTGGAATGCGGTATAATCCTCGCACCCCGCCGCTGTGTCAGTCGGGTTGACAGATCTTGAATTGTGACAGCGTGTTGTATTCCATGAAAGGCAGAATCTGAACCGAGCTATGAAAATCATCCGTATCATTCTTCTGGTCCTCGGCGGCTTGCTGCTCGCTCTTATGCTCCTGTTGGTAGGCAGTGTGATGATCGATGCTTTGGCTGGCGGCAACCGCGTCGAGCAACTGACCAACACGACGATCACCGGACCCGACGGCCAGGAGATCAGGGCATATGTTGCGCGACCCGACTCAACTGACGATACTGGGACCCATCCGGGCGTTGTCATGATCCACGAGTTTTTTGGGTTGCGCCCTGACGTGATCGAGAAAGCCGACGCGCTTGCTCAGGAGGGCTACGTTGTGGTCGCGCCTGATACTTACCGCGGCAAGACCACCGGCTGGATACCGCGGGCCATCTACCTGCGTGTCACGACGCCCATGGAGCGGGTGATAGTTGACATGGACGCGGCATTCGATTGGCTTGCCGGCCAGCCCGATGTCGACCCTGACAGGGTGGCCGTCATGGGATTCTGTTACGGCGGCGATGCTGCGCTGCAATACAGTTTGAACTCGGATAAGCCGGCAGCTACCGGTATCTTCTATGGGTCGCTTGTGACCGATCCTGCGCAGCTGAGCGTGCTGCCGGGACCGGTGCTGGGCATCTTCGGCGCCGAGGATGCTTCGATCCCACTGTCGGAAGTCAACGCATTTGATGTTGCGCTGGATACCGCCGGCATTCCCAACCAGATAACAATCTACCCCGGCGTTGGCCATGCCTTCGTCGGTGGAATGGATGAGATTCAGGCCGGAGGCGCAGCAAGCGCGGCTTGGACCGAGTTCATTACATGGCTAAAGGAGACTGTCGGATGAAAACAGGTACAGACTATTTCGGACTATCCACGTTGGTGATCGCAAACGAACACATCCAAGTCGAGTTCCTGGCTGAGGCCGGCCCGCGCATCGTGCGGCTGGCGCTGGCCGGGCGGGACGACAACCTCCTGGCTGAGATTCCTGACGTCAACTGGGAGACCACTTACGGCACGTTCCACATCCGCGGCGGCCATCGTCTCTGGCACGCGCCCGAAGCCATGCCGCGCACCTACGTCCCCGACAACGACGGGCTGGAGATCGAGCCTTTCGAGGGCGGCGTGCGGCTGCGCCAGCCGGTGGAAGCGCCGACCGGCATCCAGAAGGTGATGGAGTTGACGCTGCATCCCGACCGACCGGCCGTGACCGTCCAGCACGCGCTGCACAACGCCGGATCGTGGGCGGTGGAACTCGCACCCTGGGCCATCACCCAGGTGCCGCTTGGTGGCGTCGCTGTGCTGCCGATGCAGGCGCCTGTGCCGTCGCAATACCTGCCCACCCGTCAGCTCAACCTCTGGTCGTACACCCGCATCCGCGACACCCGTCTGCGGCTCGACGACGACCTGGCGCTGGTCGAAGGCAAGTCCCGCAAGCAGCCGTTCAAGATCGGCTACTTCAACCACGCCGGCTGGCTGGGCTACCTGACGGGCGATGTCTTCTTCGTCAAGCGCTTCGACCCGCAAACCGGGCAGCCGCATCCCGACCAGAACAGCAACTGCGAGGTCTACGTCTGGGATCGCTTTCTGGAGCTGGAGACGCTCGCGCCGCTGGTCCGCCTGGAGCCGGGCGCCACGACTACCCACGTCGAGACCTGGGAACTGTTCACAGGCGTGCAGGCTGACACCACTATCGACAGCATCCGGACGTTCGTCCAGTCGCTTGGATTGTGATTTCCACCCTCCCGGAGGTTTCCAAAATCTCCGGGAGGGTGCTTCGCTCGGACTCTCGTTTCCCGCCTTTCCCTCTTTTCCCTCCCTCCTCACATGCCAATACTAAACGACATCATGGCGGCCCGCTCCAACGTCTATCGCTTTCTGCGACCCACACCGCTGCATCACTACCCCGGCTTGAGCCAGCTTCTCGGCGCGCAGGTCTGGGTGAAGCATGAGAACCACCAGCCAGTCGGTGCGTTCAAAGTGCGCGGCGGGCTGAACCTCGTCGCCCGGCTGAGCGAGGCTGAGCGGGCTGCTGGCATCTTCACCGCGTCCACCGGCAATCACGGCCAAAGCATCGCCTTTGCCGGCCGCGCCTACGGTGTTCGTGTTACCATCGCCGCGCCGGAGGCAGCCAATCCTGACAAGGTGGCGGCCATGCGCGGCCTCGGCGCAGAGGTCGTGCTGCACGGCCCCGACTTCGACGCAGCTCGCGAGTGGATGGCGCAGGTTGCAGCTGAGCGCGGCGGTCTGTTCGTCGGCCCCACCGATGAGCGGCTGATCTGCGGCGTCGGCACCTATGGGCTGGAGATCGTGGAGGACTTGCCTGACGTGGACGTGATCGTCGTGCCGGTGGGCGCGGGCAGCGGCGCGTGTGGCACTGGCATTGTCGCCAAGGCTGTCAACCCGGCCATCCAGGTCATCGGCTGCCAGTCCGCGCAGGCGCCCGCCATGCAGCGTAGCTGGGCCAGCGGCCAACTGGTCAGCGCCGAGATGCACACGACCGCTGAGGGGCTGGCAACCCGCGTTCCCTTCGAGAACACGCAGCACATCATGCGCGCCGTGCTGGACGACTTCGTGCTGGTGGACGACGACGCCATCGATGACGCGGTTGTTACCCTGTTGCAGCACACTCACAATCTGGCCGAAGGCGCCGGCGCAGCATCGCTGGCCGCGGCCGTGCAGCTGAAAGAGCGGCTGGAGGGCAAGAAGGTCGTCCTGGTTATGAGCGGCGGCAACCTCTCCGTCGACCGGCTGCGCGACATTCTGCAACGAAAAGCTCACGGGTAACATGAATGAGCACTGATCTGAAAGCGGTATCTGATCCGTGCACTCTGTACTGATCCGCGAACCAATCAAGCAGCGAGCAATGATGCGAGGCGTGGGATGAAACACGGCAAACTCAAGGTGGGGATTGTTGTTGTTGTCGGGCTGTTGCTGGGGTATTTTGTAGCTACCCAGTTGAACGGTTTCCTGGGGATCGAGTTCATCGCCAAGGACTTGCCGCAGCCGGTTGTTTACCGCGCAGCCGAGGCCATCCCGCCCGTTGCGCCGCTGGAGGCTGTCGCTGCCATTGTGCTGCCGGACGGCGCGCTGCAGGATGACCTGACCATCCGCGCGGCAGACACGCTGGCTGATGCCGTGCAGACGCGCACCGGCCAGCGACCGCAGATCGTGGAGGTGTCTGGCGCGCCTGCTGACGGTCGCCTGATCGTTGTCGGCGCGGAAAACCTGCTGCGGCAGACTAGTGAACTGCCCGCGTCGCTCGAAGCGTTTGTCTTTGCGCCCTTCAAAACATCCGGCGGTCAGCAGTCGCTGGCTGTTGCCGGCGGCAGCCGCCTCGCTGACGCCTACGGCATGTATCGTCTGGCCGACGAGCTGCTGGCGGGAATTGACGACGCGACGATTTTCGGTCAGCCGCGCGCTTTCGAGCCGGCCATGAGCCAGCGGTTGGTCGATCTGGGCGCGGTCGGCATCCCCCAGGATCCGACCCGTTGGGATCCCACCAACTACTCCCATCACTTGCGCGCCTTCGAGGACGTCTTCCTGGCCGAAGCGCCTTACGTGGACCAGGAGAAGTTCGCCGAGGTGCAGGCGCAGTTCGCCGAGTATGTGCAGCGCATGATCGCCTACGGCAACAACGGCATCGTCATCCCCGGTTTCCTGGAGTTCATCAACTTCGACAGCGTCGGCGATGGCTTGGCCGTCTACCCGGCTGACAGCGAGTATCGCGCCCGCCATCTGGCGTTGCGCGACGCCTACAACCAGCTTATCGACTACGCTCACGATATGGGGATGCAGGTCTATCTGCTCACCGACATGCTCGCCCTGACGCCGCCGCTGGAAGCCTATTTGACCGAACAGTTCGGCGGGCTGGACACCGAAGACCCAGCGCTGTGGCAGGTCTACAGCAGTGGGCTGGAGGAGTTGACCCAGACCATGCCCGGCGTTGATGGCGTGATGCTGCGCATCGGCGAGGCCGGCAAGATCTACAACCTGCCGGGCTGGGATTACACCAGCGCGTTGGCGGTCCGTTCGGTCGACGCTACCCAGTCGATGCTCAACGCTTTTCTGGATGTCGCCGAGCAGCAGGACAAGGAGATCATCTTCCGCACCTGGTCGGTAGGCGTCGGCGAGGTGGGCGACATGCATACCAACCCCGAGAGCTACGACAAGCTGCTGGCCGGCATCGACTCGCCCAATCTGATCGTTTCCACCAAGCTGGTGGGCGGCGATTTCTACAGCGACCTGCCCTTCAACGAGACGCTGCGCAGCGGCGACCAGCGGCGCATCATCGAGTTTCAGAACCGGCTGGAGTTCGAAGGCTCCATGGCCTACCCCGACTACATCGCACCGCTGCACCAGCAGGCCATGCAGACGCTGCGCGCCGACAACCCGAAGATCGAGGGTTTCTGGCAATGGAACCAGAACGGCGGCCCGCAGCAGGCCGGTCCCATGTCGCTTTACCCCTTCTACGGCTTCTGGCTCAACATCGACGCCAACAGCTACGTCACCTCGCGGCTGGGCTGGGAGCCAGACGCCGATCCCGCGGCGTTGGCCGGCGACTGGGTGCGGCGCACCTTTGGCAACGATCCGGCGGCAGTGGCCAACCTGACGGAGATGCTCTTCCTGTCGCGTGACGCCGCGCTGAAAGGGCTCTACGTCAGCCCGTTCGCCAGGGAGCAGGTCAACGCGCTGGGGCTGGAGACCACGCCGATGATGTGGATCTTCGAGTGGGATATCGTGGACGGCTCCAACTCGGTGCTGAGCACCGTCTATCTCGCCAGCCGCGACCAGCTCGAGGCTGCCATCGCCGAGGGCTACGACGCTGTGGAGACGGTGCAGCGGATGCAGGCATTGCTGGACGCCATCGATCCCGCGCAGGTCACGGAGCCGGAACCGCTGGCCAAGCTGGGCGATTCGCTGGCCTACGAGGCCAACCTGTTCGGAACGCTGGCCGCCTACCGCGAAGCATTTCTGCGCTACTTCCAGTGGCTGGACAGCGGTGACCCGGCGGCCGCGCACGCCTGGCAGCAGGCATTCGCCAAGTACGAAGCGCAGAAGGCCGACCACCTGGCCCGCTACGACGGCGATCAGGACTTTCCGGCCTACAACTTCTTCGCCGCCGACATCGGCATGGCGCACGCGCAACGGGCGCAGGCCATGGCGTGGCTGGCGCGGCTGTGGCTGGTCTTGATGCTGCTCATGCTGCTGGCCGGCAGTGGCGTTGTGGCCCGGCGCACCCCTGACTATCCCGGCAAGACCGGCCTGCGCGCCGTCTGGCTGGCGCTGACCGCCCCCGCGACTCGCCACGACCTGCCCGCGGCTAACAAAGCCGATTGGATCATCGGCGCCGTGCTGCCCTTCGCGCTGATCGCGCTCTGTTACCTGACCTTCTCGTCGTTTCTCTCACCCCAATACGCGCTGTTGACGCTGGTCTTGCTGGGTGTCTTTGTGGTCAGCCTGCTGCTGCTGAACTGGCGCAAGCCGCGGCTGCTCTGGCTGGCTGCGCTGGCCGCGTCGCTGGTGCTGCCGACCGCGCTGCTGACGCTGACAGTGGCGGTGCGCGGACCCGGCTTCTTCTGGTTCAACTTCTGGACCAATCCAGCCGGCCGGACAGTCTTCGTCACGCTGGATGTGGCGGCCATTCTCTGGATGTTCTTCGTGCTCTACGCCGTGCAGCGCGCCTCGCTGAACATCTCTATTCTAAGGACCCTCGGCAACCTGCTGCTGGCTGCCGGCGCGACCCTGGTCGCGCTGGGGCTGGTTCCTGCGCTTGCCGGTTTGGAAAAGACGCTGACCGCCATCAACGACGAGATGGCTGTGCTGCCGCTGGGCCTGTCGCGCATCCTGGGCATCACCGTCCACCTGGGCATCCCGCTGGAGCTGCCGGTCGTTATGATGGCAGCGGGTGTTGCTCTGCTGGCTGTCGGCGGGCTGCTGGTTGGGTTGTCGCTGCTGACCGCTCGCCGTCGCCAGGTCGGGTATGCGTGATTTGTATCTACTGGATCGGGCGGTTGATCGCGTTTGCGCAAAAAAACGACACAGGCCCGGGCATTACGCCCGGGCCTGTGTCGTTGTTGTCAGCGACGTTGCTACGCCTTCGCGCCGGATGGCAGGAAGCCCAACAGGCAGCGGCCCCAAATGCCCATCACGATTGGCACTATGCCGATCACTGCGACGATGACGCCGCCGGTTGTGCCAGCCATTGGCCCCAGAATACCCAGCCAGATCAGCGCCAGGCCGAGAACGATGCGCAGGATGCGCCCGATAGCGGTGTTCATGAAATTAACCAGACCAGCCATGTTGTGACTCCTTGATAACCTGTACGCAGTCCGAGGTGAACTGTCAAGAGTTGGATGGCCGGCTGGCTGTAAACGTTACATGTTGTCTAGCGCAGCAGCCGTAGCCCATTGAAGACCACGATCAGCGTGCTGCCCTCGTGGGCTACCACGCCCAGCGGTAGCGGCACGCCCACCAGGAAGTTGGCCGTCACCAGCACCAAGATGACGCCTAGCGCAAAGGTGATGTTCTCCCAGATGATGCGATTGGCCCGGCGGCTGAGGTTGCGCACGTAGGCCAGCTTCTCCAGGTCGTCGGACATCAGCACCACGTCGGCCACCTCCAGCGCGACATCGGTGCCGGCCGCGCCCATCGCGATGCCGACATCGGCCAGCGCCAGCGCCGGCGCGTCGTTGACGCCGTCTCCCACCATTCCCACAGAGCCATAGGTTTCGCGCAGTTCGCGGACGGCGATCACCTTTTCCTCGGGCAACAGGCCGGCCCGGAACTCGTCCACACCAGCCTGTTCAGCAATGGCGCGCGCCACGCGCTCGTTGTCGCCGGTGAGCATGATGATGCGCTCGACGCCCTTGGCGCGCAGCGCCTGCAACGCGTCGCGCGCCTCGGGACGGATTTCGTCGGCCACCGCGATCAGGCCGAACAGCGTAACGCCTTCCTCTGTCTGCTCGGCCAGCAGCATCGCGGTGCGACCCTGCATCTCCAGCGCATCCAACTGCGCCAGCACATCGTCCGTCAGGTCCAGCTTACCGTCGAACAGTTCCTTGTTGCCGATCAGATAGACGCGGCCGTCGGCTGCCGTCGCGCACGCGCCGCGGCCGCTGATGGCCTGCAGGTCTTCACAGGGCGCAAAGGACAGCCCTTGCTGGCGTGCGGCGTTGACCATCGCCTGCGCGACGGGATGTTCGGAGCGCGACTCCACCGACGCGGCCAGCGTGAGCAGTTCCGCTTCGGTGCAGCAGCCCAGCGGGATCACGTCGGTCACCACCGGCTTGCCGCGGGTCAGCGTGCCGGTCTTGTCGAAGGCAATCGCCTTCACCGCCGCCATGTTCTCCAGATGCGCGCCGCCCTTGAAGAGGATGCCGCGCCTGGCTGCGTTGGCAATCGCGCTCAGGATCGCCGCCGGCACAGAGATGATCAGCGCGCACGGGCTGGCGACCACCAATAGCGTCATGGCGCGGTAGAATGTCGCCTCGAAGGGTTGGTTGAAGACGAACACCGGCACGACGATGGCCAGCGCGGTCACGATGATGACGCCCAGCGCGTACTTCTGCTCGAACTCGTCCAGGAAGCGCTGGGTCGGGGCCTTCTGCTCCTGGGCGTTTTCCACCAACTGGATGATGCGCGCCAGTGTGCTCTCGCTGGGCAGGCGGGTTACCTCGATGTCCAGCGCGCCCGACTGGTTGAGCGTCCCCTCGAAGACCGGGCTGCCGGGCGCGACATCCACCGGCACCGACTCGCCGGTGATGGTGGATTGATCCACGCTGGCGTGGCCGCGCGCGACCACGCCGTCGATGGGCAGCCGCTCGCCCGGCTTGACGATTACCACGTCGCCCAGCCGCAGGTTCTCGACCTTGATCAGCATTTCCAACTCGCCGCGCCGCACCAGCGCTTCCTCGGGGCGCAGCTTGATCAGCGACTCGATCGCGCGCCGGCTGCGGCCCATCGCGTAGTCCTGCAAGGTGTTGCTTAGCGAGAAGAGGAAGAGCAGGATAGCGCCCTCGCGCCAGTCGCCGATGATGGCCGCGCCGATGGCCGCCAGCACCATCAGCAGGTCGATGTTGATGACGCCGTGGCGCAACTCGGCCAGACCTTTGCGCACTCCCATGTAGCCGCCGGCCAGGTAGGCGACGACGTACGCGACCTGCGGCCACGGTTGCGGAAGGCCAGCCGCGCCGCCGATCCAACCGACGGCGATTCCCAGCGCGGTGATGGCAGTCAGAACTGTTTGCTTGCGGAGTATGTCCCAGCGATCCCACGGCCAGCGGCTGGCTTCCTGCACCGGTACGGTCGGTGCGGCCAGCGAACGGATCAGGGTCGCCCGCTCGGCCGGCGCAACGTTGCGCGACACTGCCATGCGGCCAGGGTGCACGGTGAAGTCATCCAGCCGGCCGCGGCGGTCAAGCTCCAGCTTCAACGCGTCGGCGCAGGCGGTGCAGGCGTAGCCGCCGGCGCGATTGATGCACTGCTGAAAGGGCGAGTCCAGATCGGTGGCCAGCGACGAGGCGACCGCTTGCAGTTCGCTCTCCAGCAACGTGTTCGGGTCGTATTCGAGGATCAGCTCGCCGCGCGCCGTATCCACCTCCGCGCTGAACAGGCCGGCCGTGCGCGCCAGCGCGTTGTAAAGCATGGCCGCGCAGCGGTTCAACGCGCCCGGTTCGTGGTGTGTGTGTTGCTGTTGTAGATCGAGTGTTGTCATTGGGCAGTTCGGTAGTTCGATAGTGTGTTAGTTCGATAGCGTGATAGTCCAGCAGTTCGCTAGTACGATCGTTGGTGAAGCAGGTGCTGAGTATACGCATCCAACCTTCGTAGCCAACGAATCTGTCGCACTAACTCACTAACGAACTATCGCACCTTGTCACCCACTCACCCTGTCATCTGCTCCCTGGCATTCGCGGCAGACGCCGTAGACGTCGATGCGGGTGTTCTTGATGTCGAAGCCGCTGTTGGTTTCGATCTGCGACGCCATCTGCAGCATCGGCAGGCCCTCGAAGTCGCTGATCCGGCCGCACTGCAGGCAGATCAGATTGGCGTGCGGCGCCAGGTTCGGTTCGTAGTGCGCCTCGCTGCGCCCCAGGCCGATCTCGACGATCGCGCCCAGGTCGCGCAGCGCGCCCAGCGTGTTGTACACCGTGGCGACGCTGACCGTCGGCACGTGGACGCGCACGCGTTCGTAGACGACATACGGCGTCGGATGGTCGTCGCTGGCCGCCAACACATCGCAGATGGCCAGCCGCTGTGGCGTCATGCGGTGGCCGGCTTGTCGCAGGGCGTGTTGTAGTTTTTCTGATCGGTTCATGGTGATTGCCCTCAAGTGACAGGCACTTGGGGAAAGTGCCTGTCACTTGATGAGATATTTCATAGAATGATTATTTGTTTAGAACTGTTCTAGATTATATCCATTCTCGATGTTTCGTCAAGTGGGAAACCGGACGATCCCCGATACAACCGAGAGAAGAAAAACGGCGGGCTTCGCCACTTGACGTTGCCCGCCGTTACATGCCAAACTTGAATACACGCCGTTACTTCAGGATTTCGAGCAAGCTCCGCACTCCCTCGGCCGCGCCTTCGGGATGTCCAAACACGGCAGTGCCAGCCACGAATACCGTCGCGCCGGCGTCGTAGGCCGCTCGGATGGTGGTCTCGTCTATGCCGCCGTCCACCTCGATCTCGCAGGCCGGGTTGCGTTCGTCCAGGATCTGGCGCAACTGGCAAATCTTGTGCAGCGTGCCGGGAATGAAACGTTGGCCGCCAAAGCCGGGGTTGACGGTCATCACCAGCGCCAGGTCCAGCAGTTCGATGACCTCGCTCAGCATCGCCACCGGCGTCGACGGGTTGATGGCAACGCCGGCCTTCTTGCCCAGTTCTTTGATGGCGTGCAGCGTCCGGTCCAGATGTGGCGAGACTTCCTGGTGTACGATGATGGTGTCGGCGCCGGCGTTCGCAAAGTCGGCCAGGTAGCGCTCCGGCTGCACGATCATCAGGTGCGCCTCCAGCGGCAGCGTCGTCGCCCGCCGCGCCGCCTGCACCACGGGGATGCCGAAGCTGATGTTGGGCACGAACACGCCGTCCATCACGTCCAGTTGAATGCGGTCCGCCCCGCCTGCCTCGGCCGCGGCGATCTCCTCGCCCAGTCGCAAAAAGTCAGCCGCCAGAATCGACGGCGCGATCTTGCCTTGTTTCATGTGTCGCTCTCTGTTGCCGGTGTTCGGTGATCGGTAATCGGTGATCAGTCATCAGTAGTCATGCTCTGTTACCTTGTCACCCCATCACCTTGTCAACCTGTCCATCTTGTCATATGCTCGCGCTCGATGACCAGCATCTTGTCCACCCGACGCACATGGCGTTCCTCGCCGCTGAACTCCGCCGCCATGAAGGCATCTACCAACTCGCGCGCCAGCGCCGCGCCGACGATGCGTCCGCCCAGCACCAGCACGTTCATCTGGTCGTGCTCGACGCCCTGATGCGCAGAGTAGGTGTCGTGGCAGATCGCCGCGCGGATGCCGGGGAACTTGTTGGCGGCTACCGAGACGCCGACGCCGCTGCCGCAGACCAGCACGCCGCGCTCAGCCTCGCCGGTGCGAATCGCCTGCGCAACCGCGGCGGCCGCGTCCGGGTAATCGCTGGGCACGTCAGCTGTGTCAACGCCAAGGTCCAGCACCTCGTAGCCTTCCGAACGCAAATGGTCCGCGACGACTTCCTTGATGTCATAGCCGGCATGGTCGGCGGCAACTGCGATTGGCATGGTGGTGTCCTTTCCGTTTCTCCAGTGACAGGCACTGGCGATTAGCGGCGGCTGCGATAGCGGCGAATCAGCGCGTTGGTCGAGCTGTCGTGGGCCAGATCCGGCTCAGCGGGGCTGCTCAGTTCGGGAGCGATGCGGTTGGCCAGCACCTTGCCCAGCTCGACGCCCCACTGGTCGAAGGAGTTGATGTCCCAGATCACGCCCTGCGTGAAGACGCTGTGCTCGTAGAGCGCCACCAGCGTGCCCAGCAGCCGGGGCGTCAGCTCGTTGGCCAGGATCGTGCTGCTGGGCCGGTTGCCGGGGAAGGTGCGGTGCGGCGCCAGCCATGCGGGCATGCCTTCGGCCAGCACCTCTTCCTCGGTCTTGCCAAAGGCCAGCGCCTGGCTCTGGGCGAAGACGTTGGCCATCAGCAGGTCGTGGTGGTTGCCCAGCGGGTTGAGCGACCGGTTGAAGCCGATGAAGTCGCACGGGATCAGCTTGGTGCCCTGGTGGATCAACTGGTAGAAGGAGTGCTGGCCGTTGGTGCCCGGCTCGCCCCAGAAGATCGGGCCGGTCTGGTAGTCCACCGGCTCGCCGGCCAGCGTGACCCGCTTGCCGTTGCTTTCCATGGTGAGCTGCTGCAGGTAGGCCGGGAAGCGCTTCAGGTACTGGTCGTAGGGCAGCACCGCGACCGTGTCGGCGCCGAAGAAGTCGTTGTACCAGACGCTGAGCAGGCCCATCAGCACCGGCATGTTGCGCCGCAGCGGCGCGTTGCGGAAGTGGTCGTCCATGGTGTGGAAGCCGGCCAGCAGCTCGTAGAAGTTGTCCGGACCGATCGCGAGCATGGTCGACAGGCCGATGGCCGAATCCATGCTGTAGCGCCCGCCGACCCAGTCCCAGAAGCCGAACATGTTGGCGGTGTCGATGCCGAACGCTGCGACTCCTTCGGCGTTGGTCGAAAGGGCCACAAAGTGCCTGGCCACCGCCGTTTCATCGCCCAGCGCATGGAGCATCCAGGCCCGCGCTGTGTGCGCGTTGGTCATGGTCTCCTGCGTGGTGAAGGTCTTGCTGGCGACGATGAAGAGCGTCTCGGCCGGGTCCAGATCGTGGGTTGCCTCGGCGAAGTCAGTGGCGTCCACGTTGGAGACGAAGCGGAAGGTCATGTCGCGCCGGCTGTAGTGACGCAGCGCCTCGTAGGCCATCACCGGTCCCAGGTCGGAGCCGCCGATGCCGATGTTGACCACGTTGCGGATCGGCCAGCCTGTGTGGCCGGTCCAGCGCCCGCTACGCACCTGCACGGCAAACGCGGCCATGCGCTGCAAGACATCATGCACCTCCGGCACCACGTTTTTGCCGTCCACGAAGATCTCCTGGTTCAGTGGCGCGCGCAGAGCGGTGTGCAGGACGGCCCGGTCCTCGGTGATGTTGATCTTGTCGCCGCGGAACATGGCGTTGATGTGGTCCTGCAAGCCGCGCGCCTCAGCCAGCGCCAGCAGCAGGTTGATGGTCTCGCGGGTGACGCGGTGTTTGGAGTAGTCGAAGTACAGCCCGGCCGCTTCCACGACCATCACGTGGCCGCGCTCCGGGTCGTCGGCGAACAGGTCGCGCAGGTGGGTGTCGCGGATTTCATCGAAATGCGCCTGGAGGTCGCGCCAGGCGGGCAAGGTGGTCAGGTTTTCGGTCATGGTGGGTTCTCGTTTTCTGTGTGCAAAAACGTGTAGGGGCATGAATGGCGGGAAACACAGTTGGTTTTCAACGAAACCTTCGCCCCGCCATTCATGCCCCTACGGGTACATCGTCTATGATACTCCAATCGCGGTCGTGGCGAAAACGACGGACCCTGGCTATTCCAACCTCTGCGCCCTCTGTGTCTCTGCGGTGAATTCCGCTGCCGGTTCCGGGCGGAACTGGGTCTCGTACAGCGCCTTGTACAGCCCGTCCTTGACCAGCAGCTCGTCGTGTGTTCCCTGCTCCACCAACTCGCCCTCGTCCAGCACCAGGATCTTGTCGGCTGCCAGAATCGTCGAAAGACGGTGGGCGATCACCAGACTGGTCCGGCCATGGAAGAGCGGCTCCAGCGCGCTCTGAATCAGCGCCTCGTTCTCCGAGTCGAGGTGCGACGTCGCCTCGTCGAGGATGAGAATGCGCGGGTCCTTGAGAATCACGCGGGCGATGGCCAGCCGCTGCTTTTCGCCGCCGCTGAGCCGATAGCCGCGCTCTCCGACCACTGTGTCGTAGCCGTCGGGCATGCGTGCGATGAAGTCATGGATGTTGGCGGCCTTGCAGGCCGCGATCAGCTCGGCGTCGACGGCATCAGGCCGGGCGTAGAGCAGGTTGTTGCGGATCGTGTCGTGGAAGAGGTAGGTTTCCTGCGGGACGATGCCGATCTGCTCGGCCAGCGATTCCTGGGTCACGTCGCGCAGATCGTGACCGTCCACCCGGATCGCGCCTTCGGTCACGTCGTAGAGCCGCGGCAGCAGATAGGTGATGGTGGTCTTGCCCGCGCCGCTACGACCCACCAGTGCGATCAACTGGCCCGGTTCGATCTCGCTGCTGAAATGGCGCAGCGCCCAGCGGCGGGCCGCGACCGCTGTCGTCCACGGCGCGGCGGGCTGTTCCGTTGCGTCCTGTTTGCCGTTGCTGGTGATCGCAACTGCCGGCACCGCCGGTCCATGGCCGTTTGCTGCCGGGGCTGCCTCAGCCAGATCTACTTGCGCCCACTGCTCGGCTGTCAGATAGGTGAACGAGACGTTATCGAAGTGCAGACGGCCCGACACGTCGGACAGAACGACCGCGTCGGGCTTGTCCTGGATCTCCACTGGCAGGTCAAGATACTCGAAGACGCGTTCGAAGCTGACCATCGACTGGGCAAACTCAACCTGGACGTTGGACAGCGATGAAACCGGTCCGTACAGCCGGCTGAGATAGGCAGCGAACGCGACGATGGTGCCGATGGTCAGCGTGCTGTTGATCACCATCGCGCCGCCAACCCAGTAGATCAGCGCCGTGCCCAGCGCAGCCACCAGCCCCAGACCCATGAAGAACCAGCGTCCCACCATCGCCCGGCGGATGCCGATGTCGCGCACGTTGGTGTTGACGTCGCTGAAACGTTTCTTCTCCTGGCGCGCCCGGCCAAAGGTCTTGACAAGCAGCACACCGTTGATTCCGAGCGTCTCCGAGATGATGTTGCTCATGTCGGCGTTGTATTCCATGGCCTGCCGGCGGATGGTGCGCAGCAGTCCGGCCACGCGGCGGGCCGGCAGGATGAACAGGGGCACCACGATTATCGCCAGCAGCGTCAGCCGCCACTCGATGGAAAACATGATGAACAACGTCGAAACCAGCGTCACGATGTTGACGACGATGTTGGGGATCGTGCCGGTGATCGCGTTCTGCGCGCCGACCACATCGCTGTTGAATCGTGAAACGACTTCGCCCGACTTGGTGTAGGTGAAAAAGCGCAGCGCCATGCTGCTCAGGTGGCCGTACATCTGCTGGCGCAAGTCGAAGATGATCCCCTCACCGGCGTGCGAGCTGTAATAGCGCTCCGCCACGTCGATCAGGCCGGTGATGACGGGGATCGCGATCAGCGCCAGTGCGAGATAGGTCAACTGCTGCATGTTTCCATCCGGCAGCGTGACGTCGATGAGCTGGCGCAGAATCAGGGGCGGGATCAGCTCGAGTAGCGAGACGGCAACGATGGTCGCCAACACGACCAGAATCTGCCATTTGTAGGGGCGCGCATAGGTTGCAACGCGCAATAACAGCGCCCGGTCCATCTTGGGTTTTCCCTTGGACGGGTCGCTGGCGATGTAACTCCACCATCCTCCACTGTGCATTCGGTTTCTCCTTCAGTCTCGCGCCCGGTCGATCTCTCGTCGCAGCCGGCCTTCCTCGGCCATCAGCCAATCCAGCCGCGCTTGCAGCTCGCGTACGCGACTCTCGCGGCCAGCTTTGCCCCGCTCCCGTTCCAACTCCCGTCGCGTCCGTTGGAGTTCCGTGATCACCTCGTGCTTGCGGTCGATGAGCTGGCTGCGGTTCATGGCGCACCGATTGTAACCGATGCCGGGCGTAGGTTCAAGTGCGCGCGCTACCGGAGTGGAAGTTCCCTCTCCCTCAGGGCGAGGGGGAATCCTCGCAATCACGAAACCTGTCGCTTTGACGCCGCCCACTCCGATGCTATACTGGCGGATGTCGTCTGGCGTCGTCGCCAGCTTCCAGCCAGGCTGCGACAAGGAGAAACGTGGAATACCTGCACGGCGGGCGCGAGAACCAGATCGCTCACTCGGGAGGTATGGTGCATCGACCTTCCGGGTATTGGTCGCCGTCGGTTCACCTGCTTCTGAAGCACCTGCGAAACGTCGGGTTCCGCGCAGCGCCCGAACCGTGCGGGTTTGATGACCACGGCAACGAGGTTTTGACATTCATCGCAGGCGAGGTGAGCAACTATCCATACAGCCCGGCCGTGACCAGCCAGGCGGCGCTGGAAACAGCAGCAAGACTCCTGCGAACCTATCACGATGCTTCAGCCTCCTTCCTGCGCATCGCCGCTCAGGAGCTGCCGTGGATGCTGCCTTCTCAGCAACCTGTTGAGGTCATCTGTCACGGCGATTATGCACCGTACAACGTCGTTTTCAATGGCTGTACAGCCGTCGCGATCATTGACTTCGACACGGCGCATCCCGGCCCGCGGATATGGGACGTGGCCTACGCGCTCTATCGGTGGTCGCCGTTGCACAGCCCTGACAACCCCGACAGTTGGGGCGATTTCGCCGGTCAAATCAAGCGTGCCAAACGCTTTTGTGATGCCTACGGTTTGCCAAACAACGACCGAACGACCATAATCGATAGGGCTATCGTACGGCTGCAATCTCTGGTCGATTTCATGTGCGCTGAAGCTGGCCAGGGCAACGCAACATTTCAAGCGCACATGGCAGCCGGTCATCATCTGGCCTACCTCGGCGACATCGAGCATTTGAGTCGTCGCCGCGACCAGATCACTCAAGGGCTGCTGTAGCTGCGCAGCCAACCCACCGTTCCGCATGATTACCCTCGACCACGTCACCTACACCTACCCCGGCGACGGCGCGGCCCGGCCAGCGCTGCGCGACCTCTCGCTCGCTATCTACGAAGGCGAGTTGATGTTGGTAGTCGGACCGTCCGGGTCGGGCAAATCAACGTTTCTGCGCTGCCTCAACGGGCTGATCCCGCATTTCTACGGCGGCAAGCTCAGCGGGCGCATCGATGTTGCTGGCCACGATCCGGTGGCGGCAAGCCCGCAGGGCATGGCGTTCGTGGTCGGCATGGTCTTCCAGGATCCCGAGGCGCAGTTCGTGACCGAGCGGGTCGAGGACGAACTGGCCTTCGGCATGGAAAACCAGGCGTTGCCGCCGGCGCTGATGCGCAAACGGGTCGAGGAGGTGCTGGACCAACTGACGATTTCGCATCTGCGCGACCGCCACATCAGCACCCTTTCCGGCGGCGAGAAGCAGCGGGTTGCCATCGCCTCGGTGCTGACACTGCACCCCGAGGTGCTGGTGCTGGACGAGCCGACCTCGCAGCTCGATCCGCAGTCGGCCGAGGAGGTGCTGGTCGCCATCCGCCGCCTTAACGAAGACCTGGGATTGACGGTTATCCTGGCCGAGCACCGGCTGGAACGGGTCGTGCAGTTCGTGGACCGCATGCTCTGGCTGCCAGGCCCGGACAGCCAGCCTTTGCTGGACGACCCGCGCGCTGTGCTGGAACAGATTCCGCTGGCGCCGCCGCTGGTTGATCTGGCAAAGCGGCAGGGCTGGCAGCCTTTGCCGCTGACGGTCAAGGAGGCGCGCCGTTTCGTGCCCCGCAGCCAGCGCTCCGCGGCCCGCAGCGCGGCCGCCGAGGTCGCGACCCTGGCGGCCACCGGCCAACAGCAGTCTGGTTCCCCGGCCATCCTCGCCGAACAGGTCAGCTTCCGCTACGACGACGGCGGCCAAGCTGTTCGCGACGTCAGCCTTTCCCTGCGCGCCAGCGAGGTCGCCGCGTTGATGGGACGTAACGGCTCCGGCAAGACGACGCTGATCAAGCTGTTGGCCGGGCTGCTCAAGCCAGCCAGCGGGCGGGTGATGGTCAGAGGTCACGAAGTCCCGGAGCGGCGCGGAGTGGAGAAGCCAAAAGGGGTGACTAGCGGCTATTTGGACACTCGCAGCGCGTCGACGGACGAGGTTGTGCAGGTGGTTGGCTACGTGCCGCAGAATCCCGGCGTGCTGCTGTTCAAGGACACGCTGCTGGAAGAGCTGGCGTTCACCCGCCGCGGCCATCGCATGTCGCTTGACGAGGCCGCTGACCGCCGCTTGCTGGCGCGCTTAGGGCTGGCAGACGAGGCGGAACGCTATCCGCGCGACCTTAGCACCGGACAACGCCAGCGGGCTGCTCTGGCCGCGATCCTGGTGGCCGACCCGCAGGTCCTGCTACTGGACGAGCCGACCCGCGGCCTCGACTACGAGTTGAAGGAGGCGCTGGTTGCCATCCTGCTCGACCTGCGCCGGCAGGGTTGCGCCGTGCTGCTGGCGACCCATGACGTAGAACTGGTGGCTCGCTGCGCCGACCGCGTCGTTCTGATGGGCGACGGCGAGATCGTCGTCACCGGTTCGACCCGTGAGGTCATGACCGGCTCCCTGGTCTTCGCCAGCCAGATCAACAAGCTCTACCGCGACCCGGCTTACCTGGTTGTGGAAGACGTAGTCGCAACATAGGGCCACACTCAATCAAGGAGAATCCATGTCACTGCAATACAGCCGTCCCCAAACCGTCGCTGAAGCCGCTGAGCTTCTTCAGCAGCCCGGTCGCCACGCAGTCCCGCTGGCGGGCGGGACCTGGCTCACGCCGCGGTTGCGAACGGATATCGACGTTCCCGGCTCGCTGGCGGGCGAGGTTGATCTCGTCGTCGATCTGGCCAATCTGCCGCTGAGCTACGTGACCGGCGAAGGTGAACCGGGCAACGGCACACTGCACATCGGCGCGATCACCCGTCTGGCGGATCTGGTGGACGACCCGTTCTGCCAGACGCTGGCCGGCGGCATCCTGGCCGAGGCGGCCCGCCGCGCTGGACCGGTCAACGTGCGCAACAGTGCGACCGTCGGTGGTTGCATTGCGGCCCGCGGCCCGCTGCTGGAGTTCACGCTGGCGCTGCTGGCGCTCGATGCGCGCGTTGTCACCGCCAGCGGTAGCGACCTCGGCATGTTCGCCCCGTTGTCAGGTCAATTGATCACTGAAGTGTGCGTGCCGTGGCCAGCCGAAGACGTGCGCGGCGGACTGGCGCGCGTGGCGCGTACGCCTGCCGATCAACCGATCGTTGCGGCAGCCGCGGTCCTTGACGCTTCGGGTATCCGAGTTGTGTTAGGTGGTGTTGCGGAGGAAGAACTGGTCGTGACGGCTACCACCGCCGCGGGGCTTGAGGGAGCAATTGCAGCCCAATTGGCCGCCGCGCAGCCGTTTGCCGACTTCCGCGGCAGCGTCGAATATCGTCAGGCGATGGCGCCGATTGTGGCGCGCCGGGCGGTGGAGGCTGCGCTGCGCTGACAGGCGTGCTTATAGGCTAAGACGAATCCAGCTCGGGTCGTGGTCGCTGCCGTCGCCGCCGTGCAGTGTGCGGCGGTCGATCCACGCGCCGGTCAGCTTGGCAGCCAGCGCCGGGCTGACCCAGATCTGGTCGTAGAGCATGAAGGTGCTGACGCCGGCCTCGCGGTGCCGGTAGGTCCAGACGGGGTCGGTGGGCGTCATTTCCGGGGGAGTCTCTTGCTTCGGCGGGCGGGTCTCGGCTGCGCCCAGCAGCGCGTTCTGCAATCCCAGCCCGCGCGCCGCGATCATCGGTTCGAGGAACTGAGAGTCGGGGATGTCGTTCATGTCGCCAACGATGACGTAGCTGCTGTCGGGCCGCATCTGCGCCTCGACGATGCGGGCGACCGTTTCAGCCTGGCGCTGGCGGCGCTGGCCGTTCCTGCGGCGGGCAACCTCGGGATCCATGTCCCAGCGGGCGTAGTTGCTCTTCAGGTGGTTGTTGTAGATGGTGAACAGCCGGCGGCGGCGCTGTGGGTCCATGATTTCCACCTCCAGCAGGTCGCGGCCGAAGACCAGCTCATGCGGCGTGTCGCCGTGCGTGGCATACTTCCACGAGGTGACGCCGCCGATGGGCAGCTTCGACAGCAGACCGACGTCGATGAGCCGCGGATCGTTGCCTTCGATCAGCACCTGATAGGGGTACATGCCGCCCAGGTCGTTCAGCGCAAACTCGTGTAGCACGCCGATGTCTTCAACCTCCTGCACCGCCAGCACATCGACGTCCATCGACTTGATCCGGTCTGCGATCTTCTGGCGGCCTTTCGGGTCCTTGCCTGTCACCAGCCGTCCTTCGTAGCTGCGAAACAGATAGGAGATCGGCTCGGCGAAGCGGATGGTGGTCCGCGAGTTGAGCTGGATGTCGCCATCGGTGACGATCTCCACTTCGGCGTTGAAGTTGTAGCGGGAAAAGAGGTTGTTGAGGTTGAAGGTGCCAACTGTGACGTCCAAGGTGTGCCTCCGCGGGTGAATGATGCCGGCCGGGTCGCGAACAACTCCAGGGGCGACATCGTGTCAGGTGATAGCAAAACGCGGTATTCGCTGTGTCGCCGATTGTAGTGCAAGACAGGCCAGAACACAAGCGACCGGCAACGCGCGGGTCTTGCGGTTCAAAGGGCATTTGACGCACGTGGGTGTTTCTGGTACACTACCCGCCCACAAGCTTGGACAACATCCCAACCGCGCGACGCGCCGACGGAGAACTACACCGGTGGATCATCTTTGGTCACCATGGCGTTTGGAGTACATCTTGGGCCCGAAAGATGGAGCATGTGTATTCTGCAACAAGATCGCTCCGGGTGATGACCGGACAGAACATGTGCTCTGGCGCGGCGAGCTGGCGTTCATGGCGCTCAATCGCTACCCGTACAACAATGGTCATCTGCTGATCATGCCCTACGCTCACGTTGCCAGCCTGGAAGATCTACCATCTGCAACGTTGACCGAGATGATGCTGCTGGTGAACCGCGGCCTGGCAGCGTTGCGTGAATCGATGGACCCCCACGGGTTCAATGTCGGCATCAATCTGGGCCGGGCTGCCGGCGCCGGCATCGAGAGCCACGTTCACATCCATGTCGTGCCGCGCTGGGGCGGCGACACCAACTTCATGACAACGGTTTCAAACACGCGCAACATCCCTGAGACACTGGATCAAACATACGACCGTCTCAGCCGCCTGTTGTACAAACAAAGCCAGGAAGAGAAGAAATCTCACACATAGGAGGTAGAGCCACCGACATGATGCCAGTCTTGCTGCAAAATTGAATAAACAAAACACAGGAGATAGTACCGATGGCAGACGCAAATTCGTTGCAAAAGTCCATGCGCTGGTACCGAATGGATCTCCACATACACACTCCGGCTTCGGAGGACTATGCAGAAAAAGAGATCACGTATCTGGACATCCTGAGGGAAGCAGACCGCAAGGGCTTGGACATTATCGCCTTTACAGATCACAACACCGTCGCGGGCTATGAGGCGCTTTTTGATGAAATAGATTTTTTGGAGCGGCTTGAGCAGCGCGGACGATTGCAGGAGCACGAAAGAGAAGAGCTTGACGAATATCGCCAGCTTCTCAAGAAAATCACCGTATTTCCTGGATTTGAGTTCACATCACGTTTTGGTTCGCACACGCTGGGCATTTTCCCGGCAGAAGGCCAGGCCAGCATTCCCAAGATCAAGGCGGTGCTGCACCAGCTTGGCATTTCCTACGACAAGATGAGCAAGGGCACCACCTCCGTGCCCGGCACTCAGGCTTTCCTCGAAGCCTACAAGATCATCCACGAAGCGGGCGGCATCACCATCGCTGCCCATATCAACTCGCCCACCGGCGTGCTGTCGATTGCCAGCAACCTGCCGACGGGAGCTTTGCGCATCAGCGCGACGCAGAGCGCGTATCTTCACGCGCTGGAGTTCACCGGTTTTCACAGTCCGCAGTTACAGGGGTTCTCCAGTCCGCACTGGTACGACGGCACCAATCTCGGCTACGAGCGGCGCATGTTTTGCCTGCAAGGCTCCGACGCTCATCGCACCACACAGGCGATGGATGGAGACATGAACCGCTGGGGTATCGGCGACCGGCCTACCGAGGTGATGCTGCCCGAACCGACCTTCGCGGCGCTGCTGGCTCTCTTTGCCAGCCAGCACTTCGACCGGCTGCGCGTGCCCTTCGTGTCGGATGTCGCGCGCCGCAACCGCATCTCCGATCTGCGCGCCAACGGCCAGACGGATCAGTGGGTGATGTGCCCAAGCTGCATCGACGACGCGTCGCAGGTCTGTCGCCATGTCGTTGCACTGGCCAACTCCGGCGGTGGCGCGATCGTCTTTGGCTTGGAACCGGACCCCGCCGCGCCGGTAGTTGGGCTACAGGATATGCAGGCTGACATGCGCGCCTTCCAGGCCGCCATGAGCGAAAAGATCGTGCCGCAGCCTGAGTGGTCGGTCGACGTGGTCAACTACGAGGGCCACGAACTGGCGCAGATCGAGGTCCAGGGCGCCCGCCGCAAGCCCTGTTTCATGCACGAACAGGACGAGCGGGTCATCTACGTCCGCCGCAACGGCGAGACCGTGGTGGCCAGCCATGGCGACATTATCGACCTGCTACACGACGAGATCGAAGAAGGCCAGGCCAACGGCGAGTTCGACGACCAGGTACACCTGCTGTGTCCCGGAATCGAGCAGCCCAAGTCGGGCGTCGAAGTCGTTGGCGTGACACTGCGCGGCGACACGGAGTACTTCCGGGTCGTTGATCTGCGCACCAGCCGTGAGAGCCAGGTGTCTGAGTTCACAGCCACATCGGTCTGGCTCTACGCGATCAAGGCGTTCCAGGCTTCGCGCTCATCCAGCGCCGACTTCCACGGCCAGGTGCGCTGGCACGGCCCTATCGGGCTGTTGCGCATCTACCGCGACAACGAACACTACGATCAACACGGCCGCGCCAAATGCGACCTCGTCTTCTCCTCCGAGGACGGCAAGGTCAAGCGGGTCTTCTACGCTGCGGCGGTGAGCTGGCTGGGGCCGTCGTGGAACGGGTTGTTCGAGGTAGAGCCGCCCACGGCCGCGCCAGCCTTGGCGTTGCCGGACGACGCGCGCGTGCGCTGGCGCGGCAACATGGGCATCGAGGCGCTGTACCGGACGCCCGAAGGATTGTTCTGTAATCTGGTCTTCCGCAACCGCCAGGGACGCGACCTGTACTACCGGCACGTTGCCTGCGATGGTTTGCCGGCGGAATGGCGCAGTTTGCTGGAAGTGGAGCTGCCGCGCTCCGGGCTGGAAGTAGTGGTGGTGCACGAAAACGGCTCAGGCCCGATGTACAAGTTCCACAACCTGGGCAACCGCCACGTGGAGAGCCGGCTGTGGTCGCCTGACATGCTCAAGGAAGGCAGCCTGCGCCATTACGCGCTGCGGATGCACCTCGACCAGGATCAGGTGTTGGACGAAGAAGAGACGAACTGGCTGGGCAACATCGGCTATCTGCGCCGGTCGTACACTGCCGCCGATCTGGTCTACCGCGATCCCGATGGCGTCGATCACGTCTACTACGGCGCGCGCTGGGACGACCTTAGCACCGAGTGGCAAAGCCTGCTCACGATGTAAGGACGCGTCTACAGGTAACCCGGTCTGGCCGGTCTGTGCGAAGCCACCTTTCCAGCCGTGTGAGTGTCAACATGATCGTTTGCACGCTCGCAAGGATGCGAAGACCGGCCAGACCGCTGTTTCAAGAACAGTTCCGGCGCGACCCAAATGGCACACGATGCACTCCGGTCTCGGGGTGCTTCGTGCTTTAGGAGTAACCCGTGGCAACAAACCCTGCAATACCTGGCGCTGGCCGCGCCCTTCTGGCCGTTTTCGCTCACCCTGATGACGAGTCTTTCGGGCCGGGCGGCACCCTGGCGCGCTATGCTGCTGAGGGCGTCGATGTGTGGCTGGTGTGCGGCACCGACGGTGACGCAGGCACGGTAGACGCGGAGATGCTGACAAACTACGCCAACACCGCGCAGTTGCGGGCCGCGGAGCTTTGCTGCGCAGCGCAAACGCTGGGGTTGAAGGGTGTGGACTGGCTGGGCTACCGCGACAGCGGCATGGCTGGCTCGCCCGACAACCAGCACCCGAACAGCCTCTTCCAGGCGCCGATGGAGGAAGTCGTCGGCCAGATCGTCGCATCGATCCGCCGTCATCGTCCACAGGTCATCGTTTGCGACAATCCCTTTGGTGGCTACGGCCACCCCGATCACATCAAGCTGCACCAGGCGACGCTCCGGGCGTTCAGCGCGGCCGGCAACCCCGACCAGTTTCCCGGCGAGGACGCGCCCTATCAACCGCAGCGCCTCTTCTATACCGCTTTTTCAGCCGGAGCGTTCAAATTCCTGGTTCGTCTGCTGCCGCTGATCGGGCGGGATCCGCATCACTTCGGACGCAACCACGACATCGACCTGGTAGAGATCATGACGTGGGAGACGCCTGTCCACGCACGCGTCGATGTGCGCCGTTACATGGACACCAAGGACGCGGCGTCTGCCTGCCACGCGAGTCAGGGTGGTGGCGGCGGCGGCCCGTTTCGCCTTATCCCCGGCCCGCTGCGCAGACGCTGGATGGGCCACGACACGTTCATGCAGGGAATGCCGGAACCGCAGGCCGGCACGGCGATGATCAGCGATTTGTTCGCGGGCGTGAAGTGACAGGCACTTTCGGCTCCTTTCGCTTCTCTACAGGAGTCTGCGAAAAGTGCCTGTCACTTGCGCTGACACATCTCAAAGCTCGCTATCCATGAACTGCTGCCAGAGGGTGTTGCCCAGGGCAGCAGTGTCTTTTTCCACGCCATAGCGCGCGAAGTACTGCGCCAGGCGGTCGATGTCGCGCTGCAACAGCCGGCGCGCGTGCGGGTTCTTCAGCGCCACTACGGCCTGGGGAAAGTCGATCACAACCGCTTTCCCCTCCCAGTACAGCACGTTGTAGGGAGACAGGTCGCCGTGGACGCAGTTGTGCGCCAACATCAGCTCGACGTGCCACATCAGCCGGTCGAACATCGCGGCGGCCTCATGGCGCTCGATGTCCACGCCGTTGAGAGTGGGCGCAGGCTGGTTGACGTCGCCGTAGTACGCCATCAGGATCGCGCTACCCTCGTGCGCGATGGGTCGCGGCACATCGGCTCCGGCGGCATACAACTTCTGTAGCGTGTCGTTCTCATGTTCGATCCAGGAAAAGGTGATGGTCTCTTTGCCGAAATCGGTCTTCTTGGCGATGGCGCGCTTGGTGCGCTCGTTGCGCGTGATGCCCTTGCCTTCGCCGTCCAGCAGCATCCGCCCCTCTTTGTAGATCGCGTCGTTGCGCAGGGTGCGGTGGATGCGTGGGCGGTAGACCTTGGCGGCGATCAGATCCATGCCGGTCCTGGGATGCGCGCGGCAGCAGTAGACGTTGGCTTCCTTGCCGCCTTTGACGCGCGCCACGACTTCGGTGATCACGTTGTCGCGGTAGAAGATCGTCAGCGCGTCGCGCAACAGGATTTCTTCACTGGCGCCCGCTCCGTAGGTAATTGGCAGATCGTCCTCGCCCTCGAACTGGCTGGTCAGCCATTCCGACGGTTCGTCCTTGCTGCGTGTGGATTGCTTGCCCGCGGCCCGAACCTCGCGCGCGACGCGCTGTTTCAGTCCGGGCAGATGGGCGTATGCTTCGTATTCGTCGTAACTTTCGGTATACATCGGTGGTAGTGTTCTCCGCTGTCTGTGAGTGTGGGAATCAAAACGGCCACGGAATTTCCGTGGCCTTCGTTGTTCGAGTGTGCGCTGCCGGCTTGCGTCACACCTGCATGAGCAAGGCGGCAAAGCAGCAGCGTCTGGAAAAACAAACGGCCACAGGAACGTGCGTCCGTGGCCGAGGAGATGCTAAACTAGACTGCGAAGTGTGTTAACACCACCGCAGGCCAGAGGCGCACGCGTTCAACTGAGCAAACTGGACGGGGTATTGAACTTTAGCCATATGACTTGCGCCTCCTTTCTGAGGGTTTGATTGGTGCGATAATAGCACGGGTGTTGTTGTTTGGCAAATTCAGGTTCGCTGCTCCGGCCGGTCTCCTGACCGTGTTCCGGTGCAACGGTGCAGCGGAGGCGGGTGGGAAAACGTCCGGGCACGGCTTGACCCGGCACGGTCAGGAGACCGGCCTAAGCGGGGGCTTATAGCCCGGCCGCCTTGAACGCCGCGCTGACAATCGCCTGCGCCTCGCTCTGGATGCGCAGCAGGTGCTCCTTGCCCGCGAAGCTTTCGGCGTAGATCTTGTAGATCTCCTCGGTGCCGGAGGGACGGGCGGCGAACCAGCCGGATTTCGTTACCACCTTCAGCCCGCCGATGGGCTGCACCGTTGCCGGGCGCGCGCGTCAGCTTGGCCTCGATCGGCTCGCCGGCCATCTCGGTTGCTTCCACCAGGTCGGGCGACAGGTTGGCCAGCGCCTTGCGCTGCGCCGCGTTGGCGGGCGCGTCCATCCGCTCGTAGACCGAACGCCCGAAGCGCTCCTCCAGCGCCTGGTAGTGCTGGCCCGGATCGCGGCCGGTCTTCGCAGTTATCTCCGCCGCCAACAGATCCATGATGATGCCGTCCTTGTCGGTGGTCCACACCGCGCCATTCTTGCGCAGGAAGGACGCGCCCGCGCTTTCCTCGCCGCCGAAGCCGTAGGAGCCGTCCACCAGCCCGTCCACGAAATACTTGAAGCCCACCGGCACCTCGGACAGGCGGCGTCCCAGGCTGGCGGCCACCCGGTCGATCATCGAGCTGGACACCAGCGTCTTGCCCACTGCGGCGTCAGCCCGCCAGCCGGGTCGGTTCTGAAACAGATACCAGACCGAGACCGCCAGGAAATGGTTGGGGTTCAGCAGGCCCGCGCTGCGGGTGACGATCCCGTGGCGGTCGACGTCCGGGTCGTTGCCGAAGGCGATGTCGAATTGGTCCTTGAGGCCGATCAGGCTGGCCATGGCGTAGGGCGACGAGCAATCCATGCGGATCTTGCCGTCCTTGTCCAGGGTCATGAATGAAAACGTCGGGTCCACTGCCGGGTTGACGACGGTGATATCCAGCCCGTAGCGCTCGGCAATCGGCTCCCAGTAGGCCACTGCCGCGCCGCCCATAGGATCGACGCCGATCCGCAGGCCGGCTTGTGCTACCGCTGCGAGGTCAACCACCGCGCCCAGATCGTCCACGTAGGGCGTCACGTAATCGTGCATCCGTGTTGTGTCAGCCTTCTGAGCGCGCTCGAAGGGGACGCGCTTGACATCCTTTAGACCGTCGCGCAGGATCGCGTTGGCGCGGTCTTGAATAGTGCGCGTCGTCGCGGTGTCCGCCGGACCGCCTTCAGGCGGGTTGTATTTGAAGCCGCCGTCGTCGGGTGGGTTGTGGCTGGGCGTGATGACAACCCCGTCGGCCAGCCCGCTGCTTCGCCTGTGGTTGAACGTCAGAATGGCGTGTGAGATCACCGGCGTCGGCGTGTAGCCCAGACCGGATTGCAGGACGGTGGTCACGCCGTTGGCTGCCAACACTTCCACGGCGGTCATCATGGCCGGCTCGGAGAGCGCGTGCGTGTCCATACCCACAAACAACGGGCCGGTGACACCCTGCGCGCGGCGATATTCGGCCAGCGCCTGGCTGATCGCCAGGATGTGATTTTCGTTGAAACTGTGCTTGAGCGACGACCCACGGTGGCCGGACGTGCCAAAGGCGACCGCGTGGGCGGGATTACCGGGGTCAGGCTTGTTGACGTAATACGCGGCAACCAGGCGGGGAATGTTGGTCAGAACGTTGCGCGGCGCGGGCTGGCCGGCCAGGGGGTTGAGCGCCATCAGGCACCTCCGTAGTGAATGGGCAAACAGTAAGAACGAAAAAGCGCCAGTGCATTTTACAGCGCTGGCGCTTGG
Source organism: uncultured Chloroflexia bacterium (assembly GCA_963707275.1). Lineage (GTDB taxonomy): Bacteria > Chloroflexota > Anaerolineae > JAAEKA01 > JAAEKA01 > JACKBK01. Next base: position 471,320 of record CAVPPH010000003.1, on the reverse strand, counting down.
TTGAGAAATCAGGGAGAAGGGTCTGGCGCCCCCTACGCGTGCCGTTCCTGCAACGTCATCAACACATCGCGCGAGGGGCGCAGGGTGCCCATGAACTCTGGCTCGACCCATAGGCCCGGAATCAGCTTCAGGCGATAGTACTGTGACACCTCGGCCAGCACCAGGACCGCCTCCATCAGCGCGAAGTACTGGCCGATGCAGATGCGCGGGCCGGCGCCGAAGGGATAGTAGGCGTAGCGCGGCCGCTTCTTGACCTCAGCCGGCTCAAAGCGTTCAGGCATGAAGCCCTCGGGGTTATCCCAGAACTCCGGGTGCCGGTGGGTGATGAACGGCGTTATCGTGATCATCGACCCGGCCGGGATCAGGCGGCCGGCGATCTCGTCATCGGCCAGCGGGTCGCGGGCTGTGATCGCCACCGGCGAATAGAGGCGCAAGGTCTCGTCCAGTATCTGGCGGGTGTAGACCAGGTTTGGCATGTCGTCCAGAGTCGGCTTGCGGCCGTTGAGCACCGTGTCAACCTCGGCGTGCAGCTTTTCTTCCACGTGCGGCGATTTGGACAGCAGGTACCACGTCCAGGTCAGCAACTGGGCTGTGGTCTCGTGACCGGCGAAAAAGGTGATCAGCACCTCGTCGCGCAGTTGCTTCTCGTCCATCACAGCGCCCGTCTCCTGGTCTCTGGCCGTCATCAGCAGCGACAGCAGGTCGTCGCCCGGTTCCTGATGCTGCCGCTCACGGATGATGCCGTACAGGAAGCTGTCGATAGTCTCGAGAGCGTGCTTGAAACGCCGGTTCATGGGGGTGGGAACGTACAGCGGCGGATCGATGAACGATGTGCTGCGGGCAGACGCGAACTCCAGAATGTCCATCAACGCCTGGCCGGCGTCCTGGAAATCCTCGCTGATGTCAATACCGAACATCGAGCGCGAGATCACACTCATGGCCAGACGCATCATCTCCTGGTTGGCGACGAGCGTCGTGTCGCGGCCTGTCAGCAATCGCCAGCGCGCCAACATCTGATCGGCGGAGTCCACCATGATATCGGCGAACTGGGCAACCCCTTTCGGTGTGTAGGTGGGCTGCATCAGCTTGCGCTGATACTTCCAAAGCTGGCCGCCGCTGGTCAGCAGACCGTTGCCGAGGGCGATGCGCAGCTTGTCGTGGCTGAAGCCCTTGGGGTAGTTGTCAACATTTTCCACCAGCACGTGGCGGACGTGGTCCGGATGCACGATCTGGTGCATCACCATCGGTCCCATTTTCACCCTGACCAGATCGCCGTACTGTCGCCAGAGGTCCATATACCACGCAAGGGCGCCGCCGTCTTTGGAACCAAAGAGGCTGCTCAACAGAAGATTCCCTTGGGGTCCGGGTGCCAGTCTCTTTGTTGTCGCCGTGGAGGTCGGTGTTTTGCTCATCGCTTGCTCCGTTTTCATTTTGGCAAAGGTGCTGTACAAATTTCACAAATCAGTATAGCCCAACTACGGGCCGTCGGCAAAGAAGGCACGAATCGTGTGCACAATGGAACAAACCCTACACTGCCGCTGCTGGTCGCTTGGCGCAGCCTGCCAGATCAAGTACAATTCGATGCATCATGACCTTCCTCGCAGTTTCCATTGCCGCTCCCGACACCGATGCCGCGTTGGCTGCGCTTCATCAAGCCGCGCGCGCCGCTGATCTGGCCGAGCTGCGCCTGGATCTGATGCACGAATTCGACTTGACCAGATTGCTGGAAGCCCGCCCATTGCCGGTGGTTATCACCTGCCGGCCGCCGCGCGAAGGCGGACGCTGGCAAGGCAACGAGAGCGACCGGCTTCGCGTTCTGCGCGCCGCGGCCGATCTCGGCGCTGAGTATGTCGATCTGGAGTGGGACGCGACCGACGAGCTTGCGAGCCTGAACCGGCAGCGCAGCCGCGTCATTCTCTCTCGCCACGATTTCAAAGGCATGTCCGCTGTCCGGTCTGGTCAGGCGGAATCGCTCCGGGAGGCCGGCGCGGATGCCGTCAAACTCGTTGGATACGCAAACCGGCTGGCCGACATAGTGCCTGTCCTCGAACTGTTACAGGATGCATCCGGGCCGATCGTTGCCATCGCCATGGGCGCTTGCGGCCTGGCGACCCGACTGCTGGCCTTTTGCTATCCCGGCGCGCTGCTCAGCTTTGCAGCCCTTGACGACAGCGCGCAGCGCATCGCTCCCGGTCAGATCAGCCTCGCAGCCATGAACGACGTGTACCGCGTGCGGGAGATCACGCCGGCCACGCAGATCATCGGCTGGCTGGCCAGCAGCGCCAACGACGCGCCCGCGGTCACGGCAGGCAACGATTGGCTGTCCAGCGGCGGACTCAACGCGCGCGTCATCCCCTTGCAGCACGCGCCGGGAGAACAAACTGACCAAACGCTGGCGCGGCTGGCGCAGTTGCTGCCGCTGACTGGTTGCCTGACGCCTGCCGCGAGCGGGCTGCGCTGTTGGACGCCAGCGGCGCAGCAGTGGTCGTCCGCGCCAGCCGACATCGCCTGCGCGCTGGCGGAGCTGCTGGCAGTCGCATTGGAGCCGGTTCATGGGACGTGAAACCGCGCTGCCGCTGACGTTTCTGGCGCGCATGGCCGCGCTGCTGGACGAGGAGTTTGTGACGTTCATGGCGGCGCTCAACCAGGCGCCGGTGCCCGCCATCCGCATTAACACGCTCAAGATCAGTGTCGCAGATTTCGCCGCGCGCAGCCCGTGGCCGCTGACGCCGATCCCGTGGTGCGAGCAGGGCTTCTTTCTCGATCGCAAAGCCAACGCCGGTACCCATCCCTTCCACGATGCGGGCCTCTATTATATCCAGGATCCCAGCACCATGGCGGTGGCGACCCTGCTGGCGCCCCAGCCTGGGCAACGGGTGCTGGACCTGTGCGCCTCGCCCGGCGGCAAGACAACTCACATGGCCAGTCTGCTGGCCGGGCAGGGGCTGCTGGTCGCCAACGAGATCGACCGCGGCCGTGCCGAGGTGCTGCGCCGTACCCTGGAACGCTGGGGCGCGCGCAACGCGGTCGTGTTGAACGAAACGCCGGAGCGGCTGGCGCAGCGCTGGCCGGGCGGCTTCGACCGGGTGCTGGTGGATGCGCCCTGTTCAGGCGAGGGGATGTTTCGTAAGAACGACGACGCGCGCACCTACTGGAGCGAGGCGCATGTGCAGGGCTGCGCGTTGCGCCAGACCGGCATCCTCGAACTCGGCGGCGCAGCTTGTCCGGCCCGGCGGGCGGCTGGCATACGCCACCTGCACCTTCGCGCCGGAGGAGAACGAAGGGGTGATCTGGCGTTTTCTCCAGTCCCACCCCGATTTCGAACTGGTTGAGCCGCGCTGGCTGCCCGGCTTCGCTGCCGGCCGGTCTGATTGGGCTGAGTGGCCCGCGACTGTGGGTGAGACCAGCGCGGCGGCGGACGGAAGATCGCCCAACTTACTGGCGTCCACGGTGCGCCTGTGGCCGCATAAGGCGCAGGCTGAAGGGCATTTTATCGCCGTCTTACAGCGGGCCGGGGATGACGCTCCGCTGGCCTGGCAGCCGGCCAACGCTGTGCAGCTTTCCAAAGCTGACTGGCAGGCGGTCGATGCGTTCTGGGAGCCGCTGATCGATCTGCCGCTGCCACAGCGGTTGACGCTGCATGTGCGCGACGAGCACACCGCCGAGTTGCTGGCGCTGACCGATGATGCGCCCGACACGTCCGGACTGCGTACAGTGCGGCCCGGATGGCATCTGGGAACGCTGCGCAAGGGGCGTTTTGAGCCGAGCCACACGCTGGCGATTGCGTTGTCCAGCGAACAGGTCGCCAACCGGCTGGACGAGCCGGCTGGCAGCGAGCTGGTGGCGAGGTATCTGCGGGGAGAGACGCTGCCGGTGGATGGACCGACTGGCTGGCTGTTGGTGACAGTGGCCGGCTTTCCGCTGGGCTGGGGCAAACGTGTCGGTTCGACGATCAAGAACCACTATCCGCGAGGGTTGCGCTGGGGGTAGGCGGTATGTTGCGTGTTGCGTATTGCGTATCCGGACAGCTAGTCCACAGTGGTGTGAGCAACCGCACGCTTGTGTTTTCAGTCTTCACGATCTAAGCCTTCGACAAACGTGCCGCGCAACGTTGTCTCGCTACGCAATACGCAACACGCAATATGCAACAAGACCCGCCCCTCGCCCCCCGTTACTCCTTATCCTTACGCGCTTCCCATGTCTCGCGGCCGGCGTCGATGCTGGCGCGCAGGCGGCCGCGGAAGGTTGGCGCTTCGGCGGGTCCCAGCGTGCCCGAATACACCCGCCGCGCAGCCTTGCGCCAGCTTGAGCGCGCGCCAGCCAGTTGCAGCCCGGCTTCCTGCTGCGCCACCGTCCACCATGGATACGGCGGCTTCTTGACCGGCGCGCACCACTTGATGGCGGTGGCCGCCCAGGTCAGCCCGGCGCCGAAGCCAACGAAGACGATGTTCTGGCCGGGGCGCACTCGGCCAGCTTCGATGGCCTCGCACAGTGCGATGGGGATCGACGCGGTGGACGTGTTGCCGTAGCGTTCGACGTTGACGAATACCTTTTCGGCAGGAATCTTCAACTGTTTGATCACCGACGACTGGATGATGCGCGAGTTGGCCTGGTGAGGTATCACCAGATCGATCTCGTCCAGCGTCAGCCCGGCGCGCGCGACCGCGTCGCGCGTGCCGTCGGCCATGGCTTGCGTGGCAAAGCGGAAGACCGCCTTGCCGTCCATCTTCATGGTGTGCTGGCCGGTGGCCACGGTCTCCAGCGTCGCCGGGTTGGCGCTGCCGCCCGCCGGGACGATCAACAGGTCGGCGCCGGAGCCGTCCGACCCTAACACGACGCTCATGATGCCGCCCGGTTCGTCGCTGGCAGCCAACAGCACCGCCCCCGCGCCGTCGCCGAAGAGAATGCAGGTACCTCGGTCGGTCCAGTCGACGAATCGCGACAGCGTCTCCGAGCCGACCACCATGACGTAGTCAGCATCGCCCGCCGCGATCATGCCGCGCGCCATGGCCAGGGCGTAGACAAATCCTGAGCATGCCGCGCTCGAGGTCGAACGCGCCGGCGTGCGGCGCGCCCAAAGCATTCTGCACCAGACTAGCTGTCGCAGGAAAGATGTATTCAGGCGAAGAGGTCGCGCAGATCACCATGTCCAGCGCGCTGGGCGGCAGTCCGGTGACCCGCAACGCCTCGCGCGCTGCCTGAGTGGCCAGAGTCGCCGTCGTCTCGCTGGGGTTGGAAACGATGCGCCGCTGCCGCGATGCCGGTGCGGCTGCGGATCCACTCGTCAGTAGTCTCAACGATGCGCGACAGATCGTCGTTGGTGACGATGCGATCGGGTACTGCCATGCCCCAACCAATGATCTGGGCGTATCGTTGAGCGCCAGCCGTCCCGTTTAGGGATGCCCGTTGTGGTCTGGCAGATTTCGGGGTGTTGCTCATCTCGCTAGTCCTTATACAATCCGTTCGAACCTGTTGGTGCGCTCAACCTCCGCTCTGCCTATACTCCGTTCACATATCGGCCGATGACGAGAGACGCGTTGTGGCCGCCGAACCCAAAGGAGTTGGTCAGCGCGATGTCGATGGTCGCCGGGCGCGCCACGTTGGGCACACAGTCCAGATCAAGCTCCGGATCAGGGGTCTGATAGTTGATAGTCGGCGGGATCACACCATGCTCGATGGCTTTGAGGCAAACGACGGCCTCGACCGCGCCGGCTGCGCCCAGCAGGTGGCCCATCATCGACTTGGTCGAGCTGATCGGCGTCGAATAGGCGTGCTCGCCCAGCAGTCGCTTGAGCGCGCGTGTCTCGCCCAGATCGCCGAGCACGGTGCTGGTGGCGTGGGCGTTGACGTAGTCGATGTCGCCCGGGTCGATGCCCGCTTCGATCACAGCCATATCCATCGCTTCGTACGCGCCGAGGCCGTCCTCACGCGGCGCGGTGGCGTGGTAGGCGTCAGCGGTCAGACCATAGCCCATGATTTCACCGAGGATGTTCGCGCCGCGTGCCTGAGCGTGTTCCAGGCTCTCCAGCACCAGGATGCCGCTGCCTTCGCCCATCACGAACCCGTCGCGCGCCGCGTCAAAGGGCCGGCTGGCCCGCTCAGGCTCGTCGTTGTTGCGCGAGAGCGCACCCATAACATCGAAGCCGGCCAGCGAAAAATCGACAATGCCCGCCTCCGCGCCGCCGGCGATCACCACATCGGCCACGCCGCGGCGAATGAGCGCGAACCCCTCACCGATTGATGCCGTGCCGGTGGCGCAGGCCAGGACCGGACAGAGGTTGGGGCCGCGCGCGCCAATGTTGATAGCCACTTGACCGGAGGCTGAGTTGGCCAGCATGGCCGGCACGGCGAACGCGCTGATGCGCCGCTGGCCGCGGGTCTGCAGGGTTGTGTATCCATCCAACAGTGTTCTGATGCCGCCGACGCCTGTGCCGATGACCATGCCGACGCGCCGCGGGTTTTCGTCTTCCATGCGCAGGTTCGCCTGCTGCATGGCCTGAATGGTTGCAGCCGTGGCGAAATGGGTGTACCGGTCGGATCTGCGGATCTCGCGGTGTTCCATGTAATCTTTTGCGTCGAAATCCTTAACTTCGCCGGCGAAACGCACGTTATAATTGCTGGCGTCAAACAATGTGATCGGGCCGATGCCACTTTTCCCGGCGATCAGGTTGCTCCACATCGCGTCCGGGTCGTTGCCCACCGGCGAAACTGCGCCCATGCCTGTGACGACTACTCGTCTTTGCTCAAAAGCCATAATTGCTTGCCTCCAATAGAAAATGCGCCGCAGCCCACGATAGCATCATTGCCAGCAGCAGCGGCTGCATTATACGACAACACAAGGTGTGCACAAAAGATACGGATTGGCCGGTGCGCTTTTGGCCCGCTTCCTGCTTTCAGGTACAATGGCAGGCGCGCAGTTACCCAAGCAGCCGGAGAACCATGCCATGAAAGCAGTTCGTGTCCACCAATGCGGCGGGCCTGAGGCCCTCGTTTACGAAGAAGTCGCGCTGCCTGAGCCGGGGCCGGGCGAAGTCCTGGTCAAAGTCGAAGCCGCCGGCGTCAACTATATCGACACCTATCACCGCAAGGGGCTCTATCCGCTGCCGGCCCCCTTCACGTTGGGTATGGAAGGCGCGGGCGTGGTGGAGCAGACCGCGCCTGGCGTCGCGCTGGTCAAACCAGGCGACCGCGTCGCCTGGTGCATGGCGCGCGGCGCGTATGCCGAGTATGCGGTCGTGCCCGCCGACAAGCTGGTGCCGATCCCGGCAAACGTCACCACCCAGGCAGCCGCGGCGTTGATCCTCCAGGGGATGACGGCCCATTATCTGGCCATCAGCACCTTTCCCCTCAAGCCGGGCGACACGGCGTTGGTCCACGCGGCCGCTGGCGGCGTCGGGCTGCTGTTGGTGCAGGTCGCCAAACGCTGCGGCGCAACGGTCTACGGCACGGTGGGCACGGAAACAAAAGCGAAACTGGCACGTCAGGCAGGCGCAGACGAGGTTATTCTTTACCGCGAGGTCGATTTCGAAGACGAGATCAAGCGGCTGACTGGCGGCCGCGGCGTGGACGTGGTCTACAACTCGGTGGGTGTGACCACCTTCGACAAGAGCCTGAGTTGCCTGCGGCCGCGCGGCTTGCTGGCGCTGTTTGGGCAGTCCAGCGGACCGGTGCCGCCGGTCGATTTGCAGGTGCTGAACCAGAAGGGATCGTTGTTCGTCACCCGCCCCACTCTCGGCCACTACATGCAGGATCGCCGCGAGCTGATCAGCCGGGCCGGCGACGTGTTCATCTGGGCCGCGGGCGGCGAGCTGTCGGTACGCATCGACCGCACCTTGCCGCTGAGCGAGGCAGCCGAGGCGCACCGGCTGCTGGAAGGCCGCCAGACCGCTGGCAAGCTGCTCCTGCTACCGGGCGATTGATACACCATAGCCCGTCGTCATTCCCGCGGAAGCAGGAATCCGCGCTTTACGAGCATTAGACTCCCGCCGCCCCGGCAGTGACCTAGCCAGTGAAAGCTGTGTAGTTTTCTGGAAGGAATGAATACCGTTGGAAAACGAGACATATCCCGGTAGTACTTCTGAACTGCTGGAGCGCATTCAGAGCGGTTGGGACGATCTGTGGACAGTCATCGACGGCCTGACGCCCGCGCAGATGGAGATACCTGACGCGGGCGGCTGGTCGATCAAGGACAACCTGGCGCATCTGACCGCTTGGGAACGCTACATGATGCTGCACTACCTGCAGGGCCGGCCAGCCGGCGAGGCCATGGGGTTGGACGAAGCCACCGCCGCTGCTCACTACGACGAGATAAACGCGGCGTTGTTCTCCAACAACCGTGACCGCTCACTGGAGGATGTGATGGACAGCACCCGCTCCGTTCATCGGCAGGTGGTGGATTACCTGGCAAGCTTGCCGTTCGAGTCGCTCATGCGGCAGATGTACGCAGACGACCCTGAGACGCGGCCGGTGCTCAGGTGGATCGAAGGCAACACTTTCGGCCATTACGAGGAGCACCTGGACGCGATTCGCGCGCTGGCCGGGAGGACGTCCTCCTCTTGAGCAGCGTGCTGGCAGGTCTCAACGAACAGCAGATCGCCGCAGTGAGCGCGCCTGACGGTTCATTGCTGGTGCTTGCCGGACCAGGCTCCGGCAAGACGCGCGTCCTGACTCAGCGCATCGCCTTCCTGGTACAGGAACGCCGCGTGCCGCCCTGGCGCATTATGGCGGTCACCTTCACCAACAAGGCGGCGCGGGAGATGCGCAGCCGCACCGAGGCGCTGCTGGGCGGTGAGCTGCGCGGGCTGACGATTGGCACGTTCCACTCGATCAGCGCGCAGATGCTGCGGCGTGAGCACACGGCCGCCGGCCTGCCCAGCAACTTCGTCATCTTTGACAGCGACGACCAGCAGCGGGTGGTCAAGGCGGTGATCAAAGAGCTGAACCTCAACGACAAGCTCTATCGCCCGGCCGCCATCCACAACCACATCAGCCGCTGCAAGAACGAGCTGGTGACCCCCGACGCGTACCAGTCACGCACCTACTGGGAGGAAGTTGCCGGCCGCATCTACGTCCGCTATCAGGCGCTGCTGCGCGAGAACAACGCGCTTGATTTCGACGACCTGCTGATGGAAACAGCGTTGCTCTTGCAAAACAGCGCCGAGGTGCGCAGCCGTTATCAGGAGCGTTACCTGCACCTGCTGGTGGACGAGTTTCAGGACACCAACATCGCGCAGTACGATTTGGTCAAGCTGTTGGTAGGTCCAGAGCGTAACCTATTTTGCGTCGCTGACGAAGATCAATCGATTTACGGGTGGCGAGGCGCGGATCCACGCAACATCACCCGGCTGCGCGATGATTTCCCGGAGATGCGCCAGATCCTGTTGGAGCGCAACTACCGCTCGACACAGATCATCCTCGACGCGGCCAACGAGGTCATCAAACACAACTGGGCGAGGACGCCGAAGAAGCTCTTCACCGAACAAGAGGGCGGCCCACTGGTCACGGTCTACCAGGCCTACGACGAGATCGAGGAAGCCAACTTCGTCGTGGAAGAGATCGCACGGCTACGGTTGGAAGGCCGTGCCACGCCTGGCGAGTGCGTCATTCTCTATCGCACCAACGCCCAGTCGCGCGCGCTGGAAGACTCCTTTGTGCGTCGCAACCTGCCTTACCGGCTGGTCGGCGCGACCCGCTTCTACCAGCGCATGGAGATCAAGGACGCTATCGCCTATCTGCGTGTGGTGCACAACCCTGACGACAGCCTGAGCCTGGGCCGCATCATCAACGTGCCGCCGCGTCGTATCGGCAAGGCCAGCGAGGCCGCGCTGGCGCAGTGGGCGCAGCAGCTTGGCCTGTCGCAAACCGAGGCGCTGCGCGTCCTGGCAGGTGAGCGCGGCGAGTTGGCGCTGAAGGCTGGCGGCTCGCCCCTGCTGGACCAGTCGCCGGTGGGCAGAAGCGCGCACACGGCGCTGCTGGCGTTCTGGCGCATGGCCGCGGGATGGATTGCCGCCAAGGATAGCCTGACCGTTGGCCAGCTATTGGACCGCATCCTCGAAGAGTCCGGGTACGCGGCCTACGTCCGCGATGGCACCGAGGAAGGTGAAGGACGTTGGGAGAACCTGCAAGAGCTGCGCACCGTGGCTGCCAGCTATGCCGATCTGCCGACCAGCGTCCCCTCCTACGTGGAGATGGACGGCTTTGACGACGGCCCCGGGCTGAACGCGCTGGGCACCTTCCTGGAGGAAATCGCGTTGGTCAGTGACCTCGACGAGTTGCCGGAAACGGCCCAGCAGGAGGCGCCGACGCTGATGACGCTGCACACCGCCAAGGGGCTGGAGTTTCCCGTGGTGTTCATCGTCGGTATGGAGGAGGGCGTCTTCCCCCACAGCCGCAGCAAGGACGATCCCGACGGCCTGCAGGAGGAGCGCCGATTGGCCTACGTCGGCATCACACGCGCCAAGCGGCTGCTGTATCTGGTACACGCGTTCCGGCGCACACTGTACGGCAACACCGAAATGAACCTACCCAGCCAGTTTCTGGACGACATCCCCGACGGAACTGGTCAATGGGCGCGGCATGGCAACACGCAAGCAGCAGGCACGCGGTACCGTGCGCGATCAGCGTACCGCTCGCGCCACCGTCGTGGAGTCCGCCGGCCGTCGCCGCGCGGACAAGGGACGGGTTGGCGCTGCTCAGCCAGCATCCCGCCAGCCGCAGTTCAAACCCGGCCAGCGGGTCAGTCACGGCGTCTTCGGCCAGGGTGTGGTGATCAGGACCGAACTGGCCGACGACGACGAGTATGTCAGCGTGGCCTTTCCAGGCCTTGGCATCAAGAAACTGATGGCCAGCTTCGCAAAGCTGGAGATTATCCGCCAGTAATGACATCGTAAACTAAGTTCTCAATTGTCATTGCGAGCCGCTGCGGCGAAGCAATATCTCTGGACCAAAGGAGAGATTGCTTCGCCAAGCCTCGCAAAGACATTCGTGGTTTCTTGGTTAATAGAGCGGTAATGATAGTGTGCGAAGTAACTGTCACTTGAGAGAAGAAATGACAAAAGATAACCGACTGCTAATCATCGGCCTCGACGGGGCCACTTTTGACCTGATCCGCCCCTGGGCGACCGCCGGCAAGCTGCCCAACATCGCGCGGCTGATGCGCGGCGGGTCCAGCGCGCCGCTGCGTTCGGTGCCCAACCAGAACAGCGCGCCGGCCTGGAGCAGTTTCGCTACTGGCAAGAACCCGGGCAAGCACGGCATCTTTTACTTCGACGAGCGCATCGAGGGCACCTACAACAAGCGCTACCTCAACGGCGGCTTTCGCCAGGGCGAAAGCTGGTGGAGCATCGCCTCGCGCGCCGGCAAGGTGGTGGGCGTCGTCAACGTGCCGATGAGCTACCCGGCTGAGCCCGTCAACGGCGTCATGCTGGCCGGTCTGGACGCGCCCAGCGTGGACAGCCCCGGCTTCAGCCATCCGCCCGCCCTGATCACCGAGCTTCAGCAGAACGTCGGCGACTACATCATCGAGCCCGGCATTCCCAGCTACATGAAGATGGGGCGACGTGACCTGGCCGAGCAGGCGATCTTCGACGCGGCCGACAAGCGCGCCGCCTACGCCCGCTACCTGATGAGCAGCCGCGCCTGGGACGTTTTCCACGTCACCTTCACCGCACCCGACGCGTCGCATCACTTCTTCTGGCGCGATATGGATCTGGCGCACCCGGAGTACAACCCGGTGGAGGCGGTGCGCTACGGCGACACCGTCGAGCGGGTCTATGAGCGTATGGACGAGATCGTCGGCGAGCTGACCGCCCTCGCGCCCGACGCGACGGTGATCCTGATGAGCGACCACGGCGGCGGGTTCAACCAGCGCGGCGCGGAGTATCTCAACGACTGGCTGGCCAGCATCGGCCTGCTGCACTACCTGGACAGCGACGGTCAGCGCCGGAATCTGCTGTCGCGCGGCAAGCGGGTCGCGATGGCGCCGCTGAAGTGGGGCTACAACCTGGTCGATCGCCGGCTGCCGCGCGACGCCAAGCTCAAGCTGGTCAAGCTGTTGCCGGGCGTGCGTGAGCGGATGGAGATGGCGCTGACCTTCGGCAACATCGACTGGAGCCGCACCAAGGCTTACGCCTACGGCGCGCGCGACGACCTGTGGATCAACCTGCAAGGCCGCGAGCCGGGCGGGATCGTGCCGCCGGAGGAGTACGAGGCGCTGCGCGACGAGATCATCGAAAAGCTGCATGCCAGCCGCGATGTCCTTGACCACGAGCCAGTGCTGGAGGAGGCGATCAAGCGCGAGGACGTCTATCACGGTCCCAATCTGCACAAGTCGCCCGACATCATCATCCGCTGGCAGACGACGCGGGTCATCCGCGGCATCTACCTGCCGCAGCCGGGTGTGGAGCCGCCGCCTGTGCCGCCGCTCTCGCCCAATCTCAACAACGGTGGCCATCGCTTGCACGGCATCTTTGTGATGGCGGGCGACGGCGTGCGCCAGGGACACCGTTTCGATGAGGGCATCCTCTGGGATCTGGCGCCCACCATCCTGCACTACCTGGGCGTGCCGGTTCCCGACGACATGGACGGCCGCGTGCTGGCCGAGAGCCTTCGACCCTGACTGGCTGGCAGAGCATCCCGTGGAATTCAGTGAAGGCGCCGGCGAGTTGGGTCAGGGCGCCGACTACGACAGCGATGCGCAGGCGCTGATCGACGAGCGGCTGCGCGGATTGGGCTACGTCGGCTAACCTCGAACTCGTACTCCTCCTCGTTCTCGTACTCTCCCGGCTGCTGCCGGCGGAAATCGAATACGAGTAGGAGCACGAGTAGGAGTACGAGTACGAGACCAACGCTATGACAACGCAAGCGAGCACTACAACACCGCACGGCTGGCGCGTGGCGCCGCGCTGGGTCATTCTGATCCTGCTGGCGCTGGCGGGCCTTGCCCTGTTGGCCTATTTCCAGGCTGTTCTGGCAGCGCTGGTGGTTGCCGCGGCAGTCGTAGTGGTCATCGCCTGGGTGCGTCCCTTTTGGGTCTTGGCCGGGATGCTAGCGCTGTTACCCTTCCACGAGCAGGTGGTTCGGGTCGTCACCTGGCAGCTTGGCTGGCCGGCAAGCCGCATCACGCTGCTGTCGCTGTGGAAGGAAGGCGTCATTGTCCTCCTGGCCACGGTGATCCTGATACAACATTTCAGCGGACGGCGCAGAATCCAGGCCCAGGCCTATCGTTTCGACTTGTGGCTGGCAGCGCTGGTGCTGCTGGCGGCAGCGTACATCCTGGTGGCGGCCACGGTCAGCATCGGCGTCTTCGGCTTTCGCAACTACTTCGAGCCGCTGGCGATGTTCTTCCTGGCCCGCCTGATGCCCTTCTCCCGCCGCGAGCTGACGCGCCTTCTGGTGCTGTTGGCAGGCGTGGCCGCGGTGGTGGCGCTTTTCGGCATCTACCAGGCGCGCTTCATCGACTTTCCCACCATGGTCAGCATGGGTTATCTGGACGAGTTTGGCAACCTGCCCTTTGCGTTCAAGACAGCGCTCCAGGACGGCGTGCCGCGGCCGCGCGCCATCTCCACCGTTACCGGGCCGAACCAGCTTGCAATCTACCTCAACATCTTCATTCTGCTGACCGGCTATGCGCTGGTGCGCCTCCACTCCGCTTCGCTCCGGGACCTTGTCCGCAGCGGCGCTTTTCGGTCGCTGGCGCGAAAGGCTGTACTCGTCCTGTTGCTGGCGATCTACATCCTCTGCCTGCTGCTGACCTACAGCCGCGGCGGCCTGCTGGCGCTGGCAGTCTCGCTGCTGGGCACAGGATTCATTTTCGTCTACGAGCGCGGCGTCAGGCGCACTGTGCGCGAGCTGATCCACAACCGTTGGCTGTGGCTGGCAATAGCTGTCGCAGCGGCCACCGCTATTGGTGGATTACTGGTCACCGGTTTCGCCCGCCGCATCTGGCGCGGCCTGACCGGCCAGGATCCTGCCGCGCTGGGACACCTGACCTCGCTTAACGACGCGCTGGGCTATGTGACCTATAACCCGTGGGGAATGGGCATGGGCATGGCCGGGCCGCGGGCGCTGCGCTTCGGGCAGGATGCCCAGATCCTGCACACCGAGAGCACCTACTTCCAGTTCGGCATGGAGCTGGGACTAATCGGTATGGCGCTGTTGTTAGTCGTGCTGCTTTCGCTGGTGGCAACGCTGTGGCGGATGCGCCAGCGGCAGCGGGCAGCTGGCGACGTGGGCGGCACGTTGCTGGTCGAGGTGGCCCTGGTGACTTGGCTGGGCGCGCTGGCTGTTTTTGCTGTCACCCCGCTGATGCAGAACTTCCTGGTGGCCGCCTATCTGTGGCTGATCGCCGGACTGGCGTTTCATGTTGACGCGTACCGGGGGACAGTGGGCGGTGACCAGTGAACGGTAACCAGAGTTCACTTCGGCTGGCAGGCGACGCAGCGCTTTTGGCGCGCAATGTCTCGGCAACAGTTGTCGAAGAGGCGCGGCCAGACATTTCTGTAATTGTCGTCAACTGGAACACGCGCGATTATCTGGCCGAGTGTCTAACATCGATCGTCTCAGATCGCGGCGTGGCGCTGGCCCGTGAGGATGGCGGGGTTGTCCAGCCTGGGCAGGCCAGCGCCGAGGTCATCGTGGTCGACAACGCATCGGACGACGGCAGCGTCGCGATGATCGCGGCGCAATTTCCACAGGTTCGTCTGCTCGCCAACGACCGCAATCTCGGCTTCGCGGCGGCCAACAACCAGGCCATCGCACAGGCGCGCGGCCGGGTGCTGTTCCTGCTGAACCCGGACGCCTATGTTCGGCCCGGCGCGTTGCAGGCGCTGGTCAGGTTCCTGGAGCGGCGTCCGCAGGCGGCTGCGGTAGGTCCTAACGTACTGAATCCGGACGGCAGTTGGCAGGCGGCGGTGTTCCGTTTTCCCACCTTGTGGGATCTGTTTTGCGAGGCGGTGTTTCTCAGCGTGCTGTTTCCGCGCAGCCGGCTGTTTGCCCGAAAGGAGATCGGTGGTTTCAAGCGCAACCACGTGCGCGAGGTGGACTGGATACAGGGCTGTGCTCTGGCCGTGCGCCGCGAAGTCTGGGACGCGGTTGGCCCTTTCGACGAGGGCTACTGGATGTACGTGGAGGAGCTGGACTGGTGCCGGCGGGCCAGTCAACAGGGGTATCGGCTCTACTTCACGCCCGCCGCGCAGGTGGTGCACTACGGCAAGCGAGCGACAGCTAAGGCACGATCCAGCGTGCTGCCGCTGGGGTTTCGCTCGCACTTTCGCTATTTCCGCAAGTTCGACGGGCCTGGAACCGAGCTGGCCGTGCGCGGGATAACTCTGTTGCAGATGGGTCTGCGCGCTGGTGTCAGCACTGTGATGATCCTGCCGCGGTAAGGATCGTGACCGCTGGCGCGAAAACCTGCGCGCCTACACCGCCGTGATAGTGGAAGCACTGGCGTTTCGGCGTGAGTAAGCGTATTTTCGGAGGCGGTTGGTGAAGGATGAGTGGTTGTATCGGATGTCGTGCTGCATCGTCGCCTCCGGTTGAAACCGGCGGCTGGTAGGGCAAAGTATGCTGAAGCATACTCGCTCGTAGGTATGGATCTTCGTTAACCTGTAGCCTCAGAACCGCGGATCGACAGGAAGACGCAGATCACCATGGAACTCGCCGTCAGCTACCTGCTACCTGCCACCTGCAACTCTTCTCATGCATATCGCTATCGACGCCCACATGGTGGGCGAGCGGGAAACCGGCAACGAAACCTACACTGTGAACCTGATCCGCGGGCTGCTGCGGGTGGCGGGACGCGATCCCAAGGGTTTTTCGTGGGACACGGGCGAACCGGCTGCTGCGGCTGATGGCCTGCAACGCGCCGAGGCGCGCCGTTGGGGCGCGACGCCACGTTTCTCGCTGCTGACGCCGCATCCTGAGCGGCTGCACGCGGCGCTGCCCGAACTGCGCGACTTCCCGCACGCGGAGGTTGTCAAACTGCGTCCTGGCAACTCGCTGCTGCGCATTCCCTTTGGCCTGCCGGCTGTGGCGCTGCGCCGCTCGGTGGACGTCCTGCACGTCACCTACAACGCGCCGCCGGTCGCGTCCTGCCCGGTCGTAGTTACCATCCACGACATCTCCTTCGAGCATTACCCCGAGTTTTTCTCGCCGCGCGACTACGCGATCCTCAAGACTTTGGTGCCGCTCAGCGCGCGCCGCGCCGCGCGCGTTATCACCGTCAGCCAGCACGCCAAGCGCGAGATCGTCCAGCGCTACGGCATCGATCCACAGCGGGTCGCCGTCACCTACGAGGCCGCGGCCGAGCAGTTTCGCCCGGTTACCGACCCGGCGGCGCTGCAAGCGGTACGCGCCAAGTATGGCATCGGCAATAGCCCCTTCCTGCTCGCGCTGGGCAATCTGCAGCCGCGCAAGAACATCGGGCGGCTGGTGGAAGCGTTTGGAAAAGTAGTGAACAGTATGCAGTTTACAGGAAACAGTGAACCGGAGAATGCACCTTCTGAAGCCTATTTACCGATTGCTAATCACTGCCTACTGGTCATCGCCGGCAAGGCGCTGTGGCGGGAGAGCGAGATATTTGCCACGGTGCAGGAGGCTGGGATCGAGGAGCGGGTCGTGTTTCCCGGTTACGTGGACGACGCCGACCTGCCGGCGTTGTACAGCGCGGCGACGGCGTTTGTCTACCCGTCGATCTATGAAGGGTTTGGCCTGCCGCCGCTGGAGGCCATGGCCTGCGGCACGCCGGTGGTCTGCTCCACGGCCGCCTCGCTGCCTGAGGTCGTGGGCGACGCAGCCGTGAACGTCGATCCACTGCGAGTTCAACTCGCTGGCGCAAGGGCTGCGCGACGTGCTGAGTAATGCCGCTCTGCGCGATGATCTGCGCGCGCGTGGCTTGCGCCGCGCCGCTCAATTTTCGTGGGACCGCTGCGCGGCTGAGACGTTGGCCGTCTACGCTGCGGCGCGGCCGGCCCGGTTGAAGTCATGACAGCAACAATCATGGCCGCGCGTTCGCCATTCACCGCCGACCGTCTTTGGCGTCTCGTACCCTGGCTGCTGGTCGTGCTGCTGGTGGCGCTTAACCTGCTGCATATCGGGCGACTCGGTCCCAACGACGACGCCTACATCACCTACCGTGTGGCGCGCAACCTGGCGCAGGGGCTCGGGCCGGTCTACAACCCCGGCGAGCAGGTGCTGTCCGTCACAACGCCCGGCTACGCGCTGCTGCTGGCCGCAGCGTCGCCGTTGACCAGCGATTTCGTGTTGCTGGGACTGGCATTGAACGGGCTGGCGCTGCTCCTCGTGGGCGCGCTGCTCATCGACCTCAGCCGCACGACGCTGGCGGCGTTGGTAGCCGTGACGCTGACGCTGACCTTTCCGCTGCTGAGCGAGGCGCTGGGCATGGAAACGCCGCTCTATGTCGCTGCGATCCTGGCGGCATTCAGTGCTTACCGGCGGGCGACCGTGTCTGCTGCTGACCCGCGCCGCGCTGACCGCTGGCTGATGGCGACCGCGGCGGCCGCCGCGGCAGCTTTTCTGCTGCGCCCCGACGGGCTACTGGTTGCGTTGGCCATCGGTGGATACTGGCTGGTGATGACGCGGCCGCGTCGGATTCCTTGGAAGGCGCTGGTCGTGTTCTTCGCGCTGGTTGCGCCTTGGCTGCTGTTTGCCACGTCCTACTACGGCTCACCGGTACCCAACACGCTGGCAGCCAAGGCGACCCAGGCGCTGGCGCAGACCATCCCGCGCTGGGGCGAAGGCCTACTGGACGCGACCGGCGACTGGGCGCAGCAGTTTACCGCCGCGGCCGCGCTGGCTGTGATCGGACTGGTGCTGGCGCTTTGGCGGCGCGCACCGGATCGCCTGCCGCTGCTGCTTTGGATGGCGCTGTTCGTGGCCGGGCACGTCCTGCTGGGTGTGCGCAGCTATTTCTGGTACTATGTGCCGTTAGCGCCGGTGGTTGCTCTGCTGGCTGGCGATGCGGTGGCGGCCGCGGCCGACTGGCTGGCGACTCGGCTGGCCGGCCGCGAGCGGGCCCGTCTGATCCGCGCTGCGTTGATGACCGGTCTGGTCGCGCTGGCGTTGCTGCCTGCATTTCCGGTCGCAACGACCCTGGCACAGCAGCCGGAGTTGCGGCGGCGCGAGGAAGCCTATCTCCAGACCGCCGAAACGCTGCGGACGCTTTGCGCCGACGGCGACCCGGCTGTAGGCATCGCCGAGATCGGGCTGATCGGCTACGTCAGCGACTGCCGCATTGTGGACCTCGCTGGCCTCTTGCAGCGTGACGTGGCGCACCTGAAGTTGAACCCGGCGGACAAGATGGTCTGGGCGATCCAGCGCTATCGCCCGGAACTGGTGGTGCTGACCGGCGGCGTCAACTACCCGTTCCAGGTCGCTGACGCCGAGTGGTTCCGCGGGCGCTACGAGACCGTCGATATCGACGACCAGGAAGGCTTTCGCAGCGTCATGTACCGCAAGGCACCCGGCCCGACCAACCAGCGCGACCTGCCTCCGACGGTTTGGCAAGACGACGAGGGCGCGGCGCAGATCGAAGAGATGCTCTATTTCGAACCGGGCGTTACGGCTGCCATTACGCTGCACGTTTTCATGCCGGCCCGCAGCACGCTGGATGCGTCGGTCAATGGCGCGGCAGCGAGTCAGATATTTCTCAGCAGAGTCAGGGTGGAATGACGTCGTCTTGCAGCCGTTTGAACCTGACAGCGTGGTCAACCTGTCGCTCGCGCTGGAGTCGCGGGACCACCTGCCGGTTGTGGGGTGGATCGAAAGCAACGCCGTGCCATCGGTACATTACTTCGCGCCGCGCGTCGATGCCAGCGAGCGGCCGCGGCCAACCGTGCAATTCGATCCCGGCCAGACGGCCACCATCCGGCTGGCGCCCGCGGAGCACGGCCCGGCTGTGCTGGAATTGTTGCACCGCGACCGGCCCGGCGTAGCGCTGGAGATCCGTGTTGACGGCCAGTTGGTGGTGGTGGTCGGTGGCACTGACGGCTGGCGCACGGAACGGATCGCGCTGCCGGGCGGGGAGGGCGGGGAAACCACGGAGGGCGGGAGACCCCGCCCCTACGGGGGCCGATCACCGTCGACATCCGCAACCAGGGCGACCAGTTTGCCCGCCTTGGATACCTGATGCTGACAGCGGATTCGCAGGCGATGACGCCGTGACCAACGCCATCGCGCCGCCGGTCATCATCGACGTGACGCCGGTGCGCGAGATCACGCCGCGCAGCCGACTGCTGCCGCGCCTGGCGATGATGCTGATCCTGCTGGGCGGGTTTGCACTGCGCGTCGAGCGGCTGGGCGTGCCCAGTCTGTGGCTGGACGAGATGGGACAGGCGACGCCGGCGCTGCGCGGTCTGGGCGCGGTGATCGATGCGGCGCGGCGGCATCACGGCGCGGCCCCGCTGGATTATCTGCTGACCTGGCTGGCGCTGCACGTCGCGCACGAGGATTTCGTGGCCCGCCTGCCGGCTGCGCTGCTGGGCACGTTGACGATCGCGCTGGTCTATCTGCTGGCGCGGGAAGTGTTCGACGATCTGGAAGGTGTGCTGGCTGCGCTGCTCCTGGCCGTCGCGCCGCTGCATCTGCGCTACTCGCAGGAGGCGCGCTTCTACGCCCTGTTCACTTGTCTGGCCGTCGCCAGCACGGCAGCATTGGTGATCGCGCTGCGACGCAACGACCGGCGTGCCTGGGTTGCGTATACGCTGTTGCTGATCGCCGGGCTGTACAGCCACTACTACATGCCGCTGGTCGTGGCGGCGCAGGGTGTGGGTGTGCTGGCGGCGCGTCTGTTGCCCGGCCGGTTTCCGCTGGCGCGCGGTGCGTCGCCAGCGCGCGCGTTGCGCGGCTATCTGGTGAGCTGCGCCCTGGCTGCCCTGGCGTTCCTGCCGTGGCTGTTTTACGCCGTGCTCAGCGAGCGGCGGGTGCCGAGGGGCGTCGCCCCAGAGCTTTCGCTGGACTTCGCGCGCCAACTCGTCACCAGTCTGCTACTGTCAGGCCCGACGGAAATCGTACGCGTCGAACCCTGGCTGCCCTGGCTCTACGTCGCGCTGGTGGTCGCCGGCATTGTGACCGGGCTGGCGCGGCGGCGGACGCGGGTTGCCACGCTGCCATTGGCGCTGCTGGTGCTGCTCAGCCCGCCGCTGATCGTGCTGGCGCTGCGCTTGATCGAATACTTCTTCGAGGTACGCCAGGTGCTCTTCCTGCTGCCTTTCGCGCTGATCCTGACGGCCGCGGGCGTGACAGGCATCGCCGAAGGCGTGGGACGACTGACCCGCTCGGCGCGCTGGGAAGGGCGCCTGTTTGCCGGTATCAGCGCGTTTCTGGCGCTGATGCTGATCGGTCCGCTGTGGCCGGCCAGCCAGGCTGTGCCGGGCGCCGCACGCGAGGACTGGCGCGGCGCGCTGCGTTTCGTGGCTGCCAGCGCTGCGCCGGACGAGGTGATCATCGTCCCCGGTCTGGGCGAGTACCGCTATTTGGGGTACTATACATTTGGCTGGCCGCAGCCGCCGCTGGTGCCGACCACGCCTGACGAGGCGGCTGCTATGGCTGCAAGCGGTCGCGCCGCCTGGGTGGTTGCTAACCCGCAGACGACCGGCATCGCTGACCCGTTGAACAAGGCTGCCAGCCTGCGACTGGATTTCGATCCCAGGGTGACGGTACATTACGTTCCCGGTGCTGGCATGACGGTAGAGGAGCAGACTGGCCGCGCGACCGCGTGGGCAGCGCCGGATAACGCGGTCGCGGCGCAGCAACTTTCAGATGTTTTGTTGGTTGCCGGCCGGCCAGACGCGGCTGAGCGTGTCTTGACAGACGGCGCGGCCAACGCGACTGATCCGCGGGCTGCGTCGCTGATGAAGACGACGTTGGGGAATCTGCGCAATCGCCAGGGCGACCAGCTCGGCGCGCTGGCGGCCTGGCGCGAGGCGGTGAGCCTGTGGCGCGACAACGCCGAGGCGCGCGTGCGGCTGGGTGAGGCGCTGTTGCTGTCCGGCGACGCCGAGGGCGCAGCGAAAGAACTGGCGATGGCCGTTGCCCTTTCGCCCGACCATTTCTGGGCGCGGCGCTTTCTGGGCCAGGCGTACATGCAACTTGACCAGCCGCGTTTGGCTGGCCAAGAGTTCGAGGCCGCGGCCGGCTATCGATCCTGCCGCGGCCGACACCTATCTGCTGCTGGGCGATGCACGGGCGGCCGACCGTGACCGCAAGGGCGCGGCCGAAGCCTATCGCCGTGTTTTGGAACTGACGCCCAACTCGCCGCTGGCCGGCCAGGCGCAGGCGCGTTTGGATCAGCTGGGACAGAGATGATTGGAACCCGATGAAGATCGCCATGTTAGGCACGCGCGGCGTGCCCGCCAGTTACAGCGGATTTGAGACCTGCGTCGAGGAGCTCGGCAGCCGGCTGGTGCAGCGCGGTCACGACGTGACGGTCTACTGCCGCGCTCACCATATCACGTACGATCAGCCGACCTACAAGGGGATGCGGCTGGTGAAGCTGCCGACGGTTGCAAACAAATACCTGGATACTATCGTCCACAGCTTCATTTCCAGTCTACACGCGCTGACCGCAGGGCTACGATATCAGCCTCTACTTCATCGCCGGTAACAGCCTGGTGACGTGGATGCCGCGGCTGGT
Organism: uncultured Chloroflexia bacterium; assembly: GCA_963707275.1. GTDB lineage: Bacteria > Chloroflexota > Anaerolineae > JAAEKA01 > JAAEKA01 > JACKBK01. The sequence continues at coordinate 449,671 of CAVPPH010000003.1, read as the reverse complement.
CGGCCAGAAATCGCTGCTCAACGTGGATGGGCTGGACTGGAAGCGCGAGAAGTGGCCGCCGCTGGCCAAGCGCTACATCCAGTTCGCCGAGCGTATGTCCACCGTGTTACCTGATGCGATTATCACTGACAGCCGGGTGGTGCAGCGCTACTACGAAGAGGCGTACGGCGCGCCCTCGACCTACATCGCCTACGGCGCGGAGTTGCCGCGGCGCGCCCCGGGCGAAACGCTGGCGCGCTTCGGGCTCGAACCACAGCGCTACGTGCTGTTCGTGGGGCGGCTGGTGCCGGAGAACTGCGCGCATCACCTGGTGGCGGCGTGGCGGATGCTGGACACCGACATGAAATGTGTGGTGGTGGGCGACTCGTCCTACGCCGAGGCGTACAAGGCGGAGCTGCGCGCCCTGGCGGGCGACGACCCGCGCATCGTCTTCACCGGCTACATCTTTGGCGAGGGCTATCAGGAACTGGGCAGCAACGCCTACGCCTACACGCTGACCAGCGGCGTGGGCGGGACGCATCCCGCGCTGGTGGAGGCGATGGCCTTCGGCAACTGCGTCGTGGTACACAATACGCCGGAGAACCTGGAAACAATCGGCGACGCAGGGCTGTGGTACGACGGACGGGCCGGCGCGGCGTCGCTGGCGCCGGTGCTGGAGACGCTGGTTGCCGCGCCGCCGCTGGTTGAAGCGTATCGTCAGCGTGCTGCCCAGCGCGCGGCCGACGTGTATAGCTGGGACGCCGTGACCGACGCGTACGAGGCGTTGTTCCGGCAGGTTCTGGATGGCGGCGCGGGCTAGGCTTCGGCTTGTAGCAAAGAGTTGAGGAACAAGAGGAACTCATCGACGCCGGAGAGGAAAGACTCAAGAACGGGCGGCAATTGGACTAGCAAAGGCTCGATACGATCCCAATCCAGGTCGAATCCATAGATGTTGCGGAAGAGGTGTCGAAAACGCAGGTACTCGTGCAGTGTATGCACCAGCTCCTGATCTACGAAAGCAGGGCGGCGACCCGGTATCGCCACAGACATCCGCTGCAAGAGTTGATAATGCCACGCGTCGCCAGAAGGTAGACCGCCGTCGATTTCCACGGCAATTTGCTCGAACGACTTCTCGACAGTGTTGTAGAAGTCCTGAAGAACGACGCTTGCCGCGCTGTTCAAGAAGAATTCAGGCTCGCTTCCAACCGACGCCATCACTTCCTCGTGATTTCTGGCAACCCGTCTTAGGTTTGACCGTGCGAGTTCGAGGTCAGCAATCAAACCTGGAAGTTTGCTAGGCTGCATAAAGGGTCAATCCTTTGGACAAGATATGCTGTCGGAGCGGGAGCTGGGCTGTTTCCATCGCGACCAGATCGATCTCAATGCCTGGCTCAACGAGGTCATAAATTGCGGCCAACGCAGCGAAATAGTCCGCGGGAGCGAGACCTTCAACAGCCAGATCCATATCTGATCGGTCGTGTGCTTCTTGAGGCTCTAAGAGCGATCCAAACAGCCACACCCTGCGTACGTGATACGTTTCAGCCAGCAGATCTGCGCACAATTCGCAGGCTTGCCTTGCCTTCGTGGCGCGGTCCACTACCTGGCGATGGGATACGGTCTCGCGCTTGCGCCAAGCAACGACATATTCAGCGTAGTGATCCGTTGATTTCGTTTCCATTAGCCACCTGTATGAAGATTATATCATGCAGGACAGCGGTCGCCAAGCAGACCGCAGAAAACTTCAAGGTGATACCGTATGTTTTTCGACCTACCGCTTGAACATCTCTACGAATACCGCCCGCCGCGTGTTGAGCCGGACGACTTCGACGCGTTCTGGGACGCGACGCTGGCCGAGGCGCGCCAGTTTCCGCTGGACGCGCAGTTCGTTCCGTTCGATGCCGGTCTGACGCTGGTCGAGGTGTTCGACGTAACGTTCAACGGCTACGCCGGCCAGCCGATCAAGGGGTGGCTGCTGCTGCCGAAGGAGCGGTCCGGCCGGCTGCCCTGTGTCGTCGAGTTCATCGGCTACGGCGGCGGCCGCGGCTATCCGCTGGACTGGCTGACGTTCAGCGTGGCCGGCTACGCGCATCTGGTGATGGATACGCGCGGTCAGGGCAGCGCCTGGCGCAAGGGCGACACGCCTGACATCGAGACTGACTTCGGCAACCCCCAGTATCCCGGCTTCATGACGCGCGGCGTGCTGGACCCGCGCAGCTACTACTACCGGCGAGTCTTCGTGGACGGAGTGCGCGCGGTGGAGGCGGCGCGGTCGCACCCGGCTGTCGACGCGAACCAGATCGCACTGACCGGCGGCAGCCAGGGCGGCGGGATCACACTGGCGGTCGGTGCTCTGGCCGGCGAGGTGGCCGCAGTGATGCCCGACGTGCCGTTCCTGTGCCACTACCGCGTCGCGACCGAACTGGTGGACAGTGCGCCCTACAACGAGATTGTCCACTTCTGCAAGATCCACCGCGACAAGATTGAGACGGTCTTCGAAACGTTGAGCTATTTTGACGGCGTCAACTTCGCGGCTCGCATCAAGGCGCCAGCACTCTTCTCCACCGGACTGATGGATGAGACTTGCCCGCCGCGCACCGTGTTTGCCGCGTACAACCAGATTGAAGACCCCAAGGAAATAAAGGTCTATCCGTACAACCAGCATGAAGGCGGGCAGACCGATCAGACCATCGAGAAGCTGGCTTTCCTGGCGAATCTGTGGCGATAGCGCACAAGTGCCTCGCTCTCCACAGGTTCTCCACACTGTTCTGGTAGACTGAGGAATGCCGGTGTTTGCTTTCGGCACAGATCTGCCCTGGAGGCTTCAATGACCAAGAATACTCTGTTTGCTCTGTTGACCGTTCTGGCGGCTTTACTGGCTGTCGCAGCATGTGTTACGCCGCCGCCGATAACTGGCGACACCGGTGCGACGTCCACTGCGACTCAGCCTGCCAGCGTTGCCACTCAGCCAGCCGAGGCAACGCCGGCTGAGACCCAGACCGGCGGACGGATGGGCATGGGAATGGGCAGGGGCGGGATGATGGCGATGCATCACGCGCCGATACCGGCCGAGTATGCCAGCCTGCAAAATCCGATTCCTGTGGATGCGGACTCGCTGGCGCGCGGCGCGGCGCTGTACGAAACCAACTGCGTGACCTGCCACGGCGACACGGGTATGGGCGACGGGCCGACCGGCGCGAGTCTTGACCCGTTGCCCGCGCCGATTGCGCACACCAGCCAGATGCTCAGCGACGGCTACCTGTTCTGGCGCATCACCGAGGGCGGCGCGGCGTTCGGCACGGCGATGCCGGTCTGGGGCGAGACGCTGGAGCCTGAGGCGCGCTGGGATCTGATCAACTATGTGCGCAATATCGCCACTGTGTCAGCCAGAGGCGGCGGGCGCGGCCCGGGGCCGATGGCTGGCGAGCGCGAGAACAGAGCCGAAATGCTGGCCGCAGCGGTTGCGCAAGGCGCCATCACTGCTGAGGATGCCGCTCTTTTCGAGGAGGTGCATGCCGTGCTGGACGAGCATTACATGCAGTCGGGCTCAGAGATGCAAGGAATGGGTTCCGGCGGCATGATGACCATGCAGCGCGCGATGACCGGCCAGGCGGTGCGCGACGGTTACATTTCGCAGGCTGATTCTGACCGTTTCACGGAGATCCACGATACGCTGATCAAAGCGGGGTTGATGCAATAGCGGGCTGGTTGGCCAGCACCAGCGCGCCGTAGAGCACGCTGTCGTCGCCCAGCGCGGCCGGTACGACATCGATCCGCGCCCCTGACCACCATGTGATGGTGCGTCGCAGTTCGGCGCGTAGCGGCTCGAACAGCCGGTCGCCAGCCTTGCTGATTCCTCCGCCGATGACGATGCGCGCCGGGTTGAGCAGCATGATGCACGCCTTCAGGCCCAGCGCCAGATCCACTACATAGCGGGCCACGAACTCGGGATCCTGTAGCAGCTCGCGGGCTGGCTTGCCGTGGTCGCGCTCCAGCCACAGCCCGCAGCACATTCGCTCGAAGCAGCCGTACCAGCCGCACAGGCATTGCGGCCCGCCGGGACGAATCGTCATGTGGCCGATCTCACCGCCGTAGGAGTCCGCGCCGCGCATCACCTCGCTGTTGATCACGATGCCGCCGCCGATGCCGGTAGAGAGCGTCATGTAGAAGAGCGGGTTCATGGTCGCACCCGCGCCGTGAAAGGCTTCGCCCAGTGCGCCGACGTTGGCGTCGTTGTCCATGACCACTGGCAGGCTCAGTTCGCGCTGCAAGGTTGGCACGAGCGGATAGTCCAGCCAGCCGCCGACGTGGGTGGAGAAGATCACCTGCTGTGAGGGGAAGTCGACCGGCCCGCCGAAGCCGACGCCGCATCGGTCGAAGGACAGCTCGCTCTGCCAGTCCCTGGCGACTTCCAACATCCGCGGCACCATCCACTCTGGCCCACCCGCGGTCGGTTCGGAGTGACGGCGCACCATTGTCGATCCGTCAAAGGCCCCCAGCGAGAACTTCGTGCCGCCAATGTCGATCGCGAGAGTGGTTGTCAACTCAGTAGCCAGCAGCGAGGTCGAAACGGTTGGGGATTGGCTCGCCGCGCGCGGCCGCGTTGAGCAGCCGCGCCAGGTCTTCCAGCCGGCGCGCTTCGGTGAAAGTGACGCCATACGCGCCGCCGTGGTGCGGGCTCATCACGACGTTGTCCAGTTCGTGGAAGGGGTAAGCCGACGGGAAGGTTGCCGCTCGGTCGTCCTCGTCCTCAGGGTAGCGGTACCAGACGTCGATGCCGGCGGCTGCCAGATGGCGGCTGCGCAACGCTTCGTACAGCGCTCCCTCGTCTACCACGTCGCCGCGTCCGATGTTGACCAGCAGCGCGTGCGACGGCAGTAGCGCCAGTTCGTGCGCGCCGATCAGCCCGCGGGTGCTGGCGCTGAGGGGCAGAGTGACGATCAGCGCATCCGCCCGTGGCAGCAGCGCGTGCAACTGGTCGGGCGCGTACACTTCGGCAGACAGGCCGGCGGGCAGCAGCGCGGCGGGGTTGCGGCGCGTCGCCAGCACGTTCATGCCGAAGGCCTGGCAGAGGCTCGCCACGTGCTGGCCGATGGCGCCGAAGCCGAGGATCAGCGCAGTCTGGCCGTGCAGAACGACTTCGGGCGGCTTGTCGTAGCGGGCTGCCCAGTCACCCTGGCGCAGCAGCCGGTCGCCCAGCGGGATGAAGCGCGCCGCCGCCAGCAGCAGCGCCAGCGCCATTTCCGCGGTCGGGATCGCGTTGTGGTGCAGGTTGTGTAGCGTGATGTGCGGATAGTCTGCCAGCAGCGCGCGGGTCTCCTCCGGCGGCCCGGCGAAAGGGACGATGACCGCGTGGAGGTTCGGGCTGGCATCGAGCTGCGCGGCGACTGGGCCGGCCGGCGATCAGAACGTGGAAGCGGGCGGGATCGGGCAGCGTTGCGCCGGTGGTGATCACGAGCGGTCGTTCCAGCCGGCTTTGCAGGTCTGCCAGTGTGTCAGCCGACCAGCCGGCCGGCATATGCAACAGGTGTACGTTGAGAGTCACGAGAGGACAGGTCTGCTTTCTATGGAAGTATCAACGCAGGCTGATTCGGTACGAGCATGATGCGTCGCCGTTCATCATATAGTGCTCGCGCTGGACATCGGCCTCTGGTAGCAACGTGCGGATCAGCTCCAGCTCGCTGCCGCAGGCCTGGCGAAAGCGGTGGGCAATCTCATAGAGCGCGCAGTTGAAGAGGTGGATGTGGTAGATGGTCGGGCTGGTCTGCTCTGCCTCGGCCAGATAGCCTTCCTCATCCAGCATGCGGGCCAGCTCGGTGACCTTCTCGCCGGTGTCCAGGCCGGAGAGCCGGGCGCGCCCGACGCGGATTCGCCGCTGAGAGCGCCGTTCGAAAATTCTCGCCAGTTCGTCTTCATCCAGATAGCCCAGCAGTTCGTTGGCGAGAATGTGGTAGGTCTTGGGGAAGAGGTTCTCAGCTTGCGGCGTCAGCTCGAAGAGGTAGGAGGGCCGGCCAAAGCCGCGCTGCTGCGAGTTCGAACATCACCAGGCCATCCCGTTCCATGGTTGTCAGGTGGCGGCGGATGCCCATGGCGGTCATGCCCAGCAGCTCGCTCAACTCGCCCGCGGTCATGCCGCCTGACTTTTTGAGCGCCAGGAGAATTTTGCGCCGCGTGGGCTGAAGCTGAAGAGTCAAGCTCGATTGTTGCGTGGCCATCGAAGCTGCAATCCATACCCAACAAAACCAGAAATGTTTTTTGTCACGTGCTGTGAACGCGATGCAATTATACCAAACTACCAGTCAGCTTGCAAACATTTGTAAACACAAATGTTGCGTAACTATCCGAGGAGGTTGGGGACGCAATAGCCAATTGACAAGAGCTGTGCCATCTCGGGTATATTTCTCCACACGCACATGTCGCGCATTCGCGGCCAGCGTTCGCTAAACATCGCCGTTTCTCTCTCTCAGGCATCGACTGACCATCTCAATTGCCCGTTTGTACTCCAAAGGAGGATCGCCACAATGGACATTAAGCCCTGGTTGAAAAACTATGACGCCGGTCTGCCGCGCACGCTGCAGCCCTATCCTTCGAAAACCTTGATCGATGTCATGCGTGAGACTGTCAAGGATCGGCCCTATCAGACCGCCATGATCTACAAGGGGACGTCGATCTCGTACAACCGACTGGAGGAGTTGAGCAATGCATTCGCCAACGCGTTGATTTCTGCGGGCGTCAAGAAGGGCGATCGTGTCGCATTGGTGATGCCCAATATTCCCCAGTTCGTCATCGCCGAGTTTGGTGTGTGGAAGGCTGGCGCGATCGCTGCCTGTATCAATCCGCTGTACACCGAATACGAACTGACTCACGCCCTCAACGAGTGCGGCGCTGAGACGGCCGTTGTTATGACCCGCTTCTACGACAAGGTCAAGCAAGTGCAGAAGCAGACCAAAGTCAAGCGGGTGGTCGCGACCAACGTCAAGGAGTACCTGCCGACGCTGATGCGCCTGCTCTTCACACTGCTCAAGGAGAAGAAGGAAGGCGACCGAATCGAACTTCAGCCCGGCGACGCCTGGTTCCAGGACATGCTCAAGCAAGGCGGCATGGGCGGTATTCCCTCGGTGGAGGTTTTGCCCGGCGACAGGGCGCTGATCCTGTTCACCGGCGGCACCACCGGCCTCTCCAAGGCAGCCGTGGGCACGCATCAGACGCTGGTGATATCGGGCATGCAGATCTTTGCCTGGTTCAGCAACATTCTCAAGGAGTACGAGGACAACTTCCTGACCGCGCTGCCGCTCTTCCATGTCTTCGCCAACGCCGGCATCCAGACGGCGGCCCTTGTCTCGCGGGGCACCATGACCCTCGTGCCCAACGCGCGCGACATCCCCGACGTGATGAAGACCATCGAGAAGACCAAGGCAACCTTCTTCCCCTCGGTCCCGACCATGTTCAACGCGATGCTCAACCCATCCGATGGTGACGGACAACAAGGTCGATCTGTCGTCCATCAAGCTGTGCATCTCCGGCGCGTCGGCGCTATTGCAGGACACCAAGGAACGGTTCGAGGCGCTGACCAACAGCCGCATCGTTGAGGGCTACGCGCTGACCGAGTCGATGATGGCCATCTGCTGTACGCCGGTCGAAGGGGCGTACAAGGTCGGTTCCATCGGTATGCCGGTCGCAGACGTGTCGGTGCGCATTGCCGACGTGGAGGACGGCTCGAAGTCACTGCCCTTCGGCGTGGACAACGTCGGCGAGATCGTCATCAGCGCGCCGCAGCTCATGGAAGGCTACTGGCAGCGGCCCGATGACACCGCCGAGATGCTTCACGGCGGCGAGCTCTTCACCGGCGACCTGGGCTACATGGACGAAGATGGCTACATCTTCATCGTCGACCGCAAGAAGGACGTGATCAAGGTCAGCGGCTTCCAGGTCTGGCCGCGCGAGGTCGAGGAAGTGCTGGCGACCCATCCGGCGGTGATGGAATGCAGCGTGGCTGGCATCCCCGACGCGAAGACCACCGAGGCGGTGAAGGCCTGGATTGTGCTGAACGAAGGCCAATCGGCCACAGCCGAAGATATACAAGCCTTCTGCCGCGAAAAGCTGACCGGCTACAAGGTGCCGCGCTACGTCGAGTTCCGCTCGACGCTGCCCAAGAGCACAGTCGGCAAGGTGCTGCGGCGCGAGCTGGTCAAAGAAGAAGCGGAGAAGCAAAAGTAGCGCCTGGACGACCGGGCTTGCTGACGGCTGTCGGCAACCCCGGACCTGTTGACGCCAACCTGGCGTGACCCATGAAACGTGACCGGAAGACGCCTTCCGGTCACGTTTCACGTTTCACGCATCGGTATCACATTGCCCATGATCACGAATCACTTCACGGGCGCCGTACGCCGGCTGGTAAAGGCCGACGTGCCCGCGCCCGAGGCGACCGACGCCGAATTCAACGCCGAAGTCGAGCGCAACTACCGCTGGAACTTCACCTTCAACCTGCTGGACGTGGCCAGCTTCTGGATCGGGATGAGCTTCCTGTCCAGCGCAACCATTGTACCGCTTTACGTCAGCAAGCTGACCGGCAGCGCGCTGGCGATTGGGCTGGTGGCCGTGATCGCTAACAGCGGCTGGTTTCTGCCCCAGATCTTCACGGCCAACGGCGTGCAGGGGCTGGCCCGCAAAAAGCCGGTGGTGGTGAATCTGGGGTTTTTCACCGAGCGGCTGCCGCTCTGGCTGCTGCCGATCTCGGCGTTGCTGGCGGTGCAATCGCCCACACTGGCGCTGATCCTCTTTTTCATCGGCTATGCTGGCCACGGCCTTGGCGCTGGCATCATCGCGACCGCCTGGCAGGACATGATCGCCCGCTGCTTTCCGGTGGACCGGCGCGGCCGCTTTTTTGGCATCAGTTCGTTTGTCGGCAGCAGCGTGGGCATTGCTGCGGCGACATTCAGCGCCTGGCTGCTGGCGATGCTTGTTTTCCCTACCAATTTCGCTGTCAGCTTTGCGCTGGCCGCGCTGTTCGTCACCATCAGCTGGGCCTTCCTCTCGTTCACTCGCGAGCCGGTGCAGCCCGGCGCACAGCAGAAGCAGAGCAATCGCCAGTTCTGGTCGAGCCTGCCGGAGATACTGCGCAGCGACCGCAACTTCCGCAATTTCCTGATCGGGCGCCTGCTGATCATGGCCGGCGGGATCGGCACCGGCTTTGTGACTGTCGCGGCGGTGCAGCGCTGGGGTATCGGCGACGGCATCGTGGGACTTTATACCACCTCGATGCTGATCGGCCAGACCATCGGCACGCTGGGCTTCGGCATACTGGCCGACCGCCGCGGCCACAAGATCAGCGTCGAGCTGGGCGCACTGGCCTCGCTGCTGGCCTTCCTGATCGCCTGGCTGGCTGTTTCGCCGGTCTGGTACTACGTGGTCTTTCTCTTGCTGGGCATCGTCAGCGGTGCGATGCTGGTGTCAGGGCTGATGATCGTGCTGGAGTTCTCGACGCCCGGACTGCGCCCCACCTACGCCGGGCTGACCAACACCTCGCTGGGCGTGCTGGGCATTATCACCCCGCTGATCGGCGCGTGGCTGGCCAGCCAGAACTACGACTGGCTCTTCGCGGTCGGCGCGGCGTGCAGCCTGGCCGGACTGGTGGTGATCCGCTGGTTCGTACGTGAGCCACGCTATGTCCAGCCGGTTGCAATCGTGCCAGAGCCGGCCGCCACAGTGTAGGACGATCTTCCAAATCGTCCAGTTTCTGGAATCCCGCCGAACGCACCCAGGCGCCGGGCATGTGTTCGGGGTCTGGCACGAAAAGGCTTGTTGCAGCAGGCTGCGGAAGGTGTTTACGTATGACCGGTATCCTTTTCGACCAACAGATCACGTTTCTCTACACCCGCGACCTGGCGGCGACGGCGCGCTTCTATGAGGATGTGCTGGGCTTGCCGCTGGCTGTCGATCAGGGCGACTGTCGCATCTACCGCGTCAGCAGCGATGGTCTGGTCGGGTTTTGCCAGCGAGCGGCCGCGCCGGACGAGCCTGTGGGTATCATCGTCACCTTGGTGACCGACGACGTGGACGGCTGGTATGCCCGCTTGCTGGCGAGCGGCGTTCAGTTCGAAAAGCCGCCCGAACGCAACCCAAAATACGCCATCTATCACTTTTTCCTGCGCGATCCCAACGGCTACCTGCTGGAGATCCAGCGCTTCGAAAAAGGAATTGACTGATGCCATTGGTTCACGAACAGAGCTTTCGCGTCCGTTTCCATGACAGCGACATGTACAAGATGGTGCGCGACGCGTCCTATCTGCGCTACATGCAGGAGGCGGCCTTTGCAGCCTCAGCCGCGGCCGGCTACCCGGAGGTGCGCTACCAGATCATCCGCCGTCTCTGGTTGATCCGCGAGACGTTTCTTGACCTGCGCAGCCCGCTGCGTTACGGCGACAGCGTGCACATCAAAACCTGGGTCGAGAGCTTCGGTAAGGTACGCTCGCGACGCGCCTACGAACTGCGCAGAGATGGCGCGGACGAACTGCTCGCCGTCGCCCACACCGACTGGGTGCTGATCGACCTGGACACGGAATGGCCGGCGATCATCCCCGACGAAATGATCGCCGGCTTCAGCCCGGAAGGCGCCATCAGAGACACTTCCAGCCGCCAGCGTTTCCCTGTCACACCGCCCGCGCCGGAGAACGCCTGGCGGCAGCAGCAGGTCGTCCAGTGGCGCGATCTGGACAGCGTCGGTCACGTCAACAACGCAGTCTACGCCGATTACATCCAGGACGCCGCTCATCGTGAGCTGGCCGCGCGCGGCTGGCCGGCCAAGCGCATGGCGCAGACTGGCATCGACGTTGCCACGCAAACGCTGCGCATCGAATATCTTCGACCCGCGGCTGCCGGGCGACGAACTGGTCATCGCTACCTGGTCAGCCAACGTGTCGCCCGCCGGTGCGTTGCGCTACACCACCGTGACGCGCGGCGATGATCTGCTGGCTCAGGCGCACACCCGCTGGGGCTGCGTCGATCTCGCGACACGGCAGCCGGTCGCGTTGCCCGCCGCGCTGATGGATGATCTGGAGATGGCAGGCAGGGGAGAGGACGAGGAGGAGTAGGAGTACGAGTACGAGCCGGAAAATATCCGCGCGATTGGGGAGTCGGGCATCCTCAGATGTCCGGTCGGGCTTCGCACGCAGCTAGGAGAAGCGGATCGCGGCGGCGGCGCTCCGAAGGTGTTGGTGACAATCGCGGTGTCGCCCCCTTCGGCGTGGGCCGAGCCGAAATACTGCCGTTCGGACTGGTAGAGTTCGCCAACGACGCGCGTTCAACTGGGAGCCGGCGTGTTGGCCGGCGCCGCGCCCCGCAAGCGTCGCAGCGACGCCTGGCGATCGATCAACCGCTGGCGCATCTCAGCCGGCAGTTCCGTGGGGGCCTGCTCTACCAAGGCATCCATCACCTGCTGGGCCTCGTCGGGCTGCAACAGTGTGCGCTGGTCGGCGAAGAACTGCTCAGCAGCCGCGTTGTTGGGGGCCTGGAAGAAACCCAGCACGGCGCGCATCACTGGGGGCATTTCCTGCGGCTGCTGCCCGGTTGCACACAGTTGCCGAAATACCGCCAGACGTTCCGACAAGTTTTGCACCGTGTTGTCGTCGTCGGCCGCGGTTGCCTGCTCGATGATGGCTTCCACCGCCTCGATCAGCGGTTGTTCCAGCTCACTGGGGACAGAGCGATAGAATTCAGCCATCTGCTCGCCGTCCGTGACCGCGGCGAAGGCCTGCAGCAATTGGTTCATGGTCGCGGTGGCCAGCGCGTCGGCGTTGGATTCAAGGAACGCCTGGAAGTCGGCGTTCAGGTCAGGGTCTGCTTTCAGCGCAGCCAACAGCGACGCGTTGTCGCTGACGCCGGCCGCGTCCAGCCGGGCTTTTAGTTCATCGGGCATGGCGCCGGGTTGAGAATACTGTGAGGCCAATTTCCACCTCCGGGAGGGTTGCAGAGCGGATCGCAGGGACGGTGCAATGGCGAAATTGTATCACAAGGGCGCCGGAATCGGGAAGGATGCGCGTCCCAGGACTGCCGGTCCTGAATCCCGTGTTCAGTCTGTCTTGACGTGTCAAGCAGCCGCTGGTGACAAACAGGATCGGCAGTCCTCTCCAAGTTCCTCTCTTGTCGCCAGCCCGCTTCTGGTGTAAACTCGCGAGCATGAACGATCCCATCAATGAAACAACTGCATCTCCCGCTCGCCCCGCGGTGTTGGCGCTGATCCGCGACCTGATGTTCGGCACGCGCATCGCCGATGTGATCCGCGCGCAGGGGGGCCAACCGGTGCTAGCCGCGTCCGCCGAGGAGTTCCGCGCCGGGCTGGAGCGCTGGCCGGTGCTGATTCTGATCGACGTGCACGCGCTTCCGGCTGAGCAGTGGCATCCAGAGGTGCAGCGTGCCAAGCTGTCGCCGCAGTCAAAGCTGATCCCGATCTACGGCTTCGGCAGCCACGTCGACACGGCGACGCTCAAGGCGGCCCGCCAGGCCGGTTGCGACCACGTCTGGGCGCGTTCGCGCTTCGTCAACGAACTGCCCGATCTGGTCGCGAAGCACATCGACCCGCCGCCGGTCTTCCTCGAAGGCTGGGACGACCAACCGTCGGCCGCCTTTCTGGAGGGTGTGGCGCTCTTCAACGCCGGCCAGTTCTACAGGCAGCACGACGTCTTCGAGGCGCTGTGGATGGCCGATCAGCGGCCGATCCGCGACCTGTATCAGGGCGTCCTGCAGATTGGCGTCTCGTTCCACCAGATCGAGGAGGACAACTACCGCGGTGCGGTCAAGATGCTGCGCCGCGGCCTGCTGCATCTGCGCACTCTGCCGCCCGTCTGTCAGACGCTGGACGTCGCCCGGTTACGTCGCGAAGCGCGCACCGTCCACGACGACATCATCGCCCTCGGCCCCGACAGGCTGGGGGAGTACGGTCTGGAGAAGTTGCAACGAGTGAAGCTGGTGCTGATGACAGGGTGATTGCGAAGCATCCTGTAGCGTAGCGGAATGGACGGGGTGACAGGGTGCCATATCCGGTCTACGTCGCGTTCCCGTTTCCCTCCTTTCCCTTGTTTCCCTCAGTTCCCTTTCTTCCCTTCCTCCCGGAGTTCCCATGCACGCGACTGTCATGCACCGGCGGGGCGGCCCCGAGGTGCTATCTTTCGAAACTGACTTTCCCCGGCCCGAGATCGGGCCTGATGATATCCTGGTGCGCGTACGCGCTTGCGGTCTGAACCGGGTAGACATCTTCACCCGCGAGGGCCAGCAGGGGGTCCGCCCGCCGCTGCCGCATATCCTGGGGATGGAGGTGGCCGGCGACGTGGCGGCTGTGGGCGCAAACGTCGCGAACGTCGCCGTCGGCGACCGCGTCCTGCCGTCGCCCAGCGTGCCCTGCGGCCAATGTGAGTGGTGCCGGCGCGGCGTTGCCAACATTTGTCCCAATCAGCAGGTGCTGGGACGAACCCGGCACGGCGGCTACGCTGAGTTCGTGGCCGTGCCAAACGTCAACCTGTTGCCGATCCCACCAGAGTTGAGCTACCAGCAGGCGGCTGCGATGGTCGTCGCGTTCGGCACCGCCTGGCACATGCTGGTGACCCGCGGCCAGGCGCGGCCGGGCGAGACCGTGCTGATCCTGGCGGCCGGCTCGGTAGTGGGAACGGCCGCGATCCAGATCGCCAAGTACCTGGGCTGCCGGGTGATCGCCACCGCCAGCAGCGACGCGAAGCTGGCGAAGGCCACGGAGCTGGGCGCGGACGCAATAATCAACTACGCCAGCGAACGCTTCGACCGGCGCGCTCGGCGGCTGACCGATGGCCGCGGCGTCGATCTGGTGATCGAGCACGTCGGCACGGATACCTGGCAGCACAGCGTCGCCGCGTTGGCGCCGATGGGACGAGTCGTGACGTGCGGTTCCACCACTGGCCGCTGGGGCAACACCGATCTCTGGTCGCTGTTTGGCAAACAGATCAGCCTTCTCGGTTCCTTCGGCGCGACCCACGAGGAGTTGATGACGCTGCTGCCGCTGGTAGTCGATGGCACGCTGAAGCCGGTCATCGACCGCACCTTCCCGCTGGAGGAAGCCGCCGATGCCCATCGCTACATGGCCGACCGCCAGCAGTTTGGCAAGCTGGTGCTAACCTGCTAGCAGGCTTCGCAAGACTTGCTCCGCCACTGCGATCTGCGCGTTGCTGGCGCGCGCTGGATGCACGAGACAGAGTAGCGTCACGTCGCCGACGCGCCACGTCTGCCCGTGCAGTTCACGAACGCCGGCCGGCGGCTCCTGGTTTAGCAACTCCCCGAACGCCCAGCGCGCCGCGAAGTTTCCCAGCGTCGCGACAACCTTCGGTCTGATCGCGTCCAATTCGGCACATAGGAAGGGCGCACAGTTGGCTACCTCGGTGGCAGTGGGGTTGCGGTTGCCAGGCGGATTGCAGCGCACCACGTTGGTCAACCAGACGTCCCGCAGGCGCGGTGTCTTGACTGCAGGATCGGTCTCCTCTGACATTCCCAACGCGATCAACAGCTTCTGAACGCGGCGGCCGGAACGGTCGCCGGTGAAAGGCACGCCCGTGCGGTCCGCGCCCAGATAGCCCGGCGCCTCGCCGACCATCAGCAGCCAGGCGCACGGATCGCCGTAGCCGCGCACGATCCGCTGCCGGTTGGCCGCCAGCGCCGGGCACTGAACGCAATTATGGGCCGGGATCAGCAAGAGATTGCCGCGTTCCTAGTTTGGCCAGTTCCAGCGGGTTGTGACCGCGATCAGATCGCCCACCGTCACATAGGCGTCCAGCCCGTCGACGTTCAGCGTCGCGGGGCAACTTGCTGTGCCGATGGGCTGGTTCCAGCAGGCGGCCACCGTCTGTATGTCCGCCACGTCCACGTCCGTGTCGCACGCGCCAGGCGATGTATGCACCGCGTTGGGCTGCACGTCGGCGTACAGGCAGCCGGCGTTGCGGCGGCCCGGTGTGCCGCCGGGGACCGACGCCTGCCAGTTCAGCGGATCGTTGCCATAGATTGCCGGCGACAGCCGCGCCAGCGACGGCCCGTCGCCATCAGGCTCAATTGGCCACGGCGCAGCGTCGTCGTAGGAAATCGCGTCAACGGGGATGAGGGGAACCACGTCACCGTCCGGCTCGTCGGGTCGCGAGATTTCCACCATCTCGCCGCCGTTGCTGAGCGCGCCGTCGTACGGACCGTAGATCGGCACCGTCAGCGGGATCGAGTAGGTGATGCGGAAGGCCTGCGGGTCGATGGGCACCACCAGCGCGCGGCCGCGCGCCGGCACTGTCGCAGTGATTGGGAAGGTGAAGTCAATGCCGTCGGTCAGCGCCCAGCCGTTGGTCGGAATGGCCGGATCGTAGAGCAGCACCTCGCCGTCGGTGATGTTTTGCAGCTCAAGGAACTCGTCGCCGGTCTGCGGGTTGTACATCAACTCGTTGAGCACCACCGGCCCGACCAGTGGGTAGGCGTTGGGCAGCCCCGTGCCGCTGCGGAATTCTTCAACCGTGCTGGGATCGTCCACGCCGAAGGTACGCCGGCTCATGGCCGGGAAATCGACACCGGTGCTGGTGGCGAAGCGTCCGAACGAGACGCCGTTGGCCGACGCAGCAAAGGACTCGGACGACGTGTAGCCGGTCAGCGTGCCGTCGGGGCTGGCGGCCGCCAGATAGACCTCCTCGCCCTGCGAGCTGAGCGCGAACGGAATGTTGGGCGGGTTAGCAGGGTCGTTGAACTGGTACTCGTAGAACACCGCGTAGCCATCCGGTTGGATCGTCGTCCCGTCGGGGATGCGATATTTCTTGAGCGTGTCAGCCGAGTCGCTGAGGAACCAACCGCCGATACTGATGGACTGATCGGTTGGGTTGTGCAGTTCGATAGCATCCTCCAGCGGCAAATCGGTGTGAGCCAGCACCTCGTTGACGACCACACCGCCGTAAAACGGTTCCGGGTCGTCCTCGCCCGGTGAGCCGTTGATGAAGGTGCTGGCGCGCCAGTTGGACGCTGCGTTGGGATCGCCAAAGGGATCGACGATGACCAGCGAATTGCCCAGCCCATCTGGCGTGACCGGCCAGGGGGGCGCGTCGTCGTAGGTCATGTCGATCAGCGTCGTAGGGCCGGGGCCGCTGAGGACAAGCTGTTCGCCGCCGTTGGAGAGTGCGCCGCTGTACGTGCCGGCGGTCGGCACGCCGGGGTAGCGCAGTGCAAAGGCGGTCGGATTGACGACCAGCACCGCGAACTCGCCGGCCGGCAGCGTGAAGCCGGCCGGGAAGGTGAAGTCGATGCCGGTCGTGAAGGCCACGCCAGTCAGATCGAGCGACTCGGCGCCGGCGTTCTTCAGCTCGATGAATTCGTAGTCGCCGCCGTCCAGCGGATTGTACATGATCTCGGTGATGCGCAGGTCGCTGAGGTCCAGCGGCGCGTTGAAGGTGGCAGCTGTCAGCGCGCTCCACGAACCACCGCTGAGCGCGCGTGCCTTGACCTCGGTGACGCCGCCGGTCAGCGGCACAGGAGTCGTGTAGGCCATCGCGCTGGGAGAGACTGCGCCGGTGACCGGCACGCGCGGGTCAGAACCGTCGGTGGTGAAGTAGATCGTGCCGGCCTGGGCTGTCATGCTCAACTCGAAGCCAGGCGGCACGCTGCCGCCATGCTGGTTGAACTCAGGCGCAGCCACAGCGGGATACAGGTTGATGTCACGCAGTTGCTGCAAAACAATCGCCGAACGCTGCGGGAAGAACTGGTTGAACATCTGATCCCGCTTGTAGATCCACTGGTCATCGCGCGTGAAGGTCGTCCCCGGTGTGGAAACGTCGCCCCAGCGAGCCGACTCACTGACCACTGCGCGGTCGATCTGCTGCACCAGCGCGTCGAAGCGGCTGGCAGGCAGGTTGCGCTCAGGGTGCGCCGGATCCCAGGCCGGGTTGCTCGGATCGACGTACAAGGCGCCGTCGTTGAAGAAGCGATCGTGGACGTGGTCCGCGAAGCGCAGCCGGAACTCAGGGTTGTCGCGCAGCCGGTAGTAGAGGTAGAACGGCGTGTTGGGCGCGCTGGCGCCGGCATTGGTGTCGTTGCGCGAGACATGCTCCATGGCGCTGCCGTTGTCCCAGACCATGAACTGGAATGGCTCGCCGGCCTCACGCTTGCGAATGGCCTTCCAGTCCACGAACTCCCACGGGATCGGATTGCCTGCGTAGACGTGGATAAGCATGAAATCGATCAGGCTGTCGATGTCCAGGTACTGCTGGATCGCCTCGTACTGGGCCTGTGAGGCGACACCGGCATCGGCGATGTCCATCATCGCGTCCCAGGTGATGGTATCGCCCGAATCGGCTGTGACGTAGCCCGCACCGGCCACGTAGATCACGTCGTAATCCGCTTCATCGCCGCCGAAATACGCAGCCGCGAAGTGGTCATCCACCCGCTCGCTGATGTTGTAGATGCCCCAATACAGCCCGTCCAGGTACAGTTGCACGTAGAAGTTGTGGACGCCGACGCGATCCATGGCAGTCAGCGTGTTCTTGATCCATTGATCGCGCGCATAGATGCCCCGTTCGCTCAGCAGCCAGCTGTCGTCGTAGAGCGCATCCAACACCAATACGTCGAAACTGTCGACGTCAGAGTCCGTGAAAAGCGGATATTCGAGCTCCGCGGCGCCGTAGTCGCCGCGGAAGTGCAGGCGCATGGAGTGCTTGGGCGTCACGTCGGGTTGGCGAGTCGAGTTGCCGTGCATACGCAGCCCGGCGTCGATCTGAAAAGCCGTCGAGCCGTCCGGGTTGATCAGTTCCACCGAGGCAGGCCGTTCCCACTCGTCTCCGGTCTGCAACGGGTTGGCATAGATGCCCTGCGCCGCGTCGAAGAGGCCAACGCGGTCGGTGGAGATCATCAAAGCAGGCAGCGTGCGCAGGTCGTTGGCAATGGTGCCGCTGTAACGCGGGTCATTCACTACCGTAGGATCCATTTCGTAGTCGGCGTAGACTGTCTGGCCGTTGTAGGTGCCCCAGGTGGTGGGATAGCCGACCGGAGCGGCCGGCTGCAGCTTCACCTTGTTGGGCATGATGTAGGTCTGTGTACCGACGCGCGAAGAGATGTAACCCGGCTTGTACGCGATCGCGCGCAACGGCATTGTGTCGTAAATGCTGACCGGGCCGGTGTAGAGGGTGCCGTTGCTGGATGTCGGCGGGTAGCCGCTACGGCTGTGGCGGATCGACGCGCCGGCGGTTGTCGTTTGCAGGGAAACTGTGAACTGGTCGTCGTAGTAATAGCCGCGCGGCAGGGAGTACGTAACGTCATCGACGATGCCCAGATAGGCCGCGCTGGCATCGTTGACCGCGCCCGGCGTCGGATGGGAGTAATAGCGATACTCGCCGACGCCGTAGCGTCCGTAGGAGATGTCGCCGTATTGCTGCGGGAATTCTGGCGTGAACTCGTCCATCACCAGTCGCGGATCAGCATCGTCGTACAGACCCAGGTACTCTCCGGCTGCGCTCAACGAAAAGCTGGTGTGCAACTCGCCGCTGGGCGGGGCGCGGTTCTTGCCGGAGGCAAAGATCACCAGGTATGCGTTAGGCGCCAACGTGCGCGCCGGGAATAGCCACTTGCCCGGATTGGCCACATCGTCGGTCAGCGACCAGCCGGCCAGGTCGATCGCCACCGCGCCGGAATTGTAAAGCTCAAGCCAGTCGCTGTGGTCGCCGTCTTCATCGGTGAGGCCGTTCTGGTTGGATGCCAGGAACTCGTTGATCACGATTGCGCCCGATTGGATGGCGCGCTGGTAAGAAGAAGGGGAGCGTGGTGTTGCAGCAGCGGTCGGGAGGTAGCTGAACAACAGGACAGCAGCGATCGACAGACCGCTGAGGCGCAATCGATTACCTGCGGACATGGCAGTTCTCCTCAATAGGCTGGCTAGTGGGTTATGCGGATTTCCCTCGTGGCGCCGCTGGAAGGCGGCTGGAGTCTGGTGTTGTTGCCACGGGCCAAACTCAGGTAGACCGTGGCAGATTGTCCCTACATCAGGCTGTTGCGGGCTGCTCAAACCTGGCTAAAGAGGACGACCAGGGAGCGCACGCACAAAGCCTCAGTACCTACAATGTCAGTATATCACGCGGGCGGTGGGCTGGCAAGCGTTTTGCGCGATAATGCTCAATAACTGGCTTTGGTGACCAGCGGGAGGTAGAAACTGCGCCAGGTTACGGATGTTGCCGTGGCTGTCGGGGAGGGTGAAGGAGATGCTGTCGCTGTGGTACTTGGCGTGATAGTGGGCGAAGCAGTGGTCGGCATCGCCGTAGGCGTAGCTGTTCGAGTGGCCGTAGGCGTAGCCGCGTGAGTTGGCGTTGCCGTTGCTGTCGCTGTCGCCGTGGTCGTCGCCGTAGGTGTGGCGGTCGAGGTTGATGTGGGCAGCGGCGCTGCGCCGTCCTTGTGAATGGTGAACGTGTCGATCTGGTCGCCCAGTTCATCCAGCAACACGACATCCATCCAGTCGCCGTCCACATCGACTACCAGCGATCCAAGGCGCAGCAGGGATGTGACCATTGCCGGATGGTCCAGCGAGCCACCCAGCAGGCTGGCAGCATTGCCCGCGGTCACGTAGACTGTGCCGTGGTGCGGACCAGGGAGCTTGCTGTACGGGCCGTCGCCGCCTGTGCTGCCATCCCCGTCGTCGAGAATCATGTCGCTGGTCAGCGTCGAGGAAACGCCGTAGTGGCGATCGAGCAGGAACGACCGTTCGTAGGCGTGACTGTGGCCGGTCAGCACCAGATCGACGCCGTGGTCTTCGAGAATCGGCACGGCACGTACGCGCATCTGAACCATCTTGTCCTCACT
The DNA here is from genome assembly GCA_963707275.1 of uncultured Chloroflexia bacterium. Lineage (GTDB taxonomy): Bacteria > Chloroflexota > Anaerolineae > JAAEKA01 > JAAEKA01 > JACKBK01. The sequence continues at coordinate 429,877 of CAVPPH010000003.1, read as the reverse complement.
GTCGGAGTCATGGCTGCCCTTGCTGTACGGCGCATGGTGCCACAGCGCGATGATCCATCCCGCGGTGGTGGCGTCCAGGTCCGCTGCCAGCCAGTCAAGCATCGCCGTCGGGTTGTCAACAATCGCGTCCTCCGAGTCCAGCACCACGAAATGGATGTTGCCGTAGTCGAAGGAATAGTAAGCCTCAGTGCCCGACGGGACGCCGCCCGCCTCGCCGTTGGTTGGCAGGGTGAAGACGTCGAAATAGGGGCCGGTCTGGGTCGCGCCATTGGCACTGTAGCCGTCGTGGTTGCCAAACGCGGGCCAGAGAACGGAATGCTTCAGCAGATCGGCGTGTTTGTCGAACACCGCCGTCTGAAACTCGACATCGGTGCCTGTATAATACGCGTTGTCGCCCAGCATCAGCCACAGATCGGTGGCGCGATCGCCGGTGAAGGCATGGTAGGCATCGCGCACCTGCAGAGCCGGCGCGTTGCTCAGACCCTGGTCGCCCAGCACCCAGATGCGGGTGGCTTTGTTCGTGCCCGGCGTGGGCGACGTGGTGAAGAAATGACTGGCGTCGCCGCCGGATAGGATATGTGAGCTGGTTCCCACCGCGTAGAAATAGGTAGTGTCCGGTGTCAGACCGCCAACGCGGATCTCGTGCTCGGTAGTCAGCGCGCTGTCAGCGACGCTATTGACCAGAGTTGCCGGCGAGCTGCCGTAGAGCACGCGGCTGTCGCTGGCCTGATCGGTACGCCAGCGGATGACGATGCTGGTCGGCGTGCCCAGTTGCAGGTATGGGCCGCGGATGATACTGACATCGGGCGTGGTAGGCAACACGCTTGGGTTGGCAGGTCCGGCCTGGACCGGGAAGATACCAACCAGCAACGCAAACAGGAATATGAAACTACGGATCATATCGGTCACCGGGCGCGTCGCATGCCTCAGTCGGCCGTTGTGCCGACAACGATTGCGCTGCCGCCGCGTCTCGGATCGCCGACTGCAGTGAATTTGTCGCCAGCTTCAACGGCCACAGCGTGTACGCCCCCGAAAAACATGTGTTGGTCTGGCCAGGCGTTGACCTCGTACCCAGACGCGGTCATGGCCGGGACAAGAGCGGGGTCATTGCCACCCTCGACTTGTAACACACCGTGCTCGAAATGCACCCGGCTGGCGCGCACCGAGTTGCTAAGCGGCAACTCCGCGGCCAACGTATTGACCAGCACCTGCATGATTGCGCTGCGGATGCGGTTCGCGCCGCCGCTGCCCAGCGCCAACACTGGCTGGCCGTCGCGCAGGATCACAGTCGGCGCCATCATCGACGGAATGCGCTGGCCGGGCGTCATGCGGAACCAGCCCAGCGGGTGCAGATCCGCCTCGCCCATCATGTTGTTGAGGATGACACCCGTGCCTGGCACGACGAACCCGGTACCCTCACCGGCGGTCGTCGTCAGGCTCACCAGCAGTCCGTCCTCGTCCATCACCGAAATCTGGGTGGTGCTGGCCGCGGCCGCAATCGGCCAGTCCAACGGGCGGTCGCTGACCGGCATCTCAAGCAGTTGGCGCAGTTCCTCGGTCCAGCGCGCCACCGATTGTGGGTTGAGTAACCAGGATTCCTGCGCCTCTGGCGGAATGTGGGCGCGCTCCATCGCGCGCCGCGCCAGCGTCGTCACACGCATCACTTCTGTGATCAGTTCGATATGTTTTGCGGACGTGATGGCGTCTGGTGTGTAGGCCAGGCTGTCGAACATCCGCAAGGCAAAGCTGATCAACAGACCGCCGCGGCTGGGCGGCGGATTGGTGACCACGCAATAGCCGCGGAAGGGCGAAACCAGCGGTCGTCGCCGCACCACTTTGTAGTCTGCCAGATCGGCAGGAGTCAGTACGCCGCCGTGGTCGCGCTGGTCGGCCAGGATCGCCTGAGCGATGTCGCCACGGTAAAAAAGGTCCGGACCTTCTCGCCCCAGCGCTTCCAGGCTGTCCGCCAGTTCCGGCATCCGCAGCAGGTCGCCCGGCCGCAACATGCCGCCGCCTGATCGCCCAAACACAGCCTGGCTGCCGGGCGTCATCAGGAAGATCGGCTCGATCAGCGTGCTGATGGCATGCTGCATGCCGCTGACCGGGCATCCCTCGCGCATCAGGCGAATCGCCGGTTCCAGCAATACCGGCAGCGGCAGCCGACCCGCGTGCTCGGCCATCGCGCACAGCCCGGCCACGTTGCCCGGCGTCGCCACCGCGCCTCGCCCGACGTAGAAATGCTGCTGCGACACACCGTAGTCGACCGTGATCTGGTGGAAGTCGATGTCGTCCACCGACGCAACCGGCGCGCTACCCAGCCCAGGCGCAGCGCTGAAGAAGTCGTAGAGGTCGCTGGCGCTGCTGGCCGCGTCGTAGACCAGCGCGAACCCGCTGCCGCCGACCGCCGAGAGCGTGTACTCACTGACAGCCGACACGAACGCGGCCGCGACGGCTGCATCCACCGCGTTGCCACCTTGCTGCAACATCTGTGCGCCGGCTGCGGCTGTCAACGGATGGCCGGCCGCGACGGCGCCTTTGCGCGGCGCGAAGTGTGTCATACGTCAGCGATCACAGGCGCGGCCATTACCTTTTCGTAGAAAGTCACGCCGCCGCGCTGAATATGATCGACCAAGTCGGGGTCGCTGATCTGGGAGAAGATCGATAGATCAAAGGTGTAGGGCAGCATCAGGTCGTCGATCTCCTGGAGAAGCTTGTAAAGAACGTTCCAGGTGAGGCTTTGGCCGCGCAAAGTCAGGTCGATGTCCGATCCGTGTTTGTAGTTGCCCTTGGCGCGCGAGCCATACAGCACAGCTTCTTCCACCTGCGGGTATCTGGCAAACACGGCACAGACCTTCTGAATTGTCATTTCGCTCAATCCGAATCGCTGGGCCATTCTAGCTCCTGTTTCAAGACCATGAGTCGTTCTTGCAAGGTAACAAGTTCTCCAAAATACAGAGACTGAGTTTTGCCAGCGATCATCTCTGCCGTTTCTTCGTTGTAGGTGTGAGAGGTCAAAGTCCGGCTGGTGATCATATCCATCCAGGTCTCGCCGTCCTCAATCAAGCCGCGCTTGAAAGCCAGTCTTACTGCATCGCGGCTTCCTAAGAATACCTGTCTCACCCTGTGCTTCGAAGTAATCCTTGATGGTATTCCACGCCAGTTCAAAGGTGTATTCGAATGCCTGAATAAGTCCCTGCTTTTCCAGTTCGTTCAACTCGCCCTTCTCGATGAACCTCGTCAACTGGGCGAGGGCCTTCGAGAAGTTGCTGAGGCGTTGAATCCAACGGATGTCTTGTGCGGTCATAGCGTTCAGTTATCGTTGTGCCAACCGTAGGGCTAGCGCACCGGATAGCGCGGCCGTCCAGCGCAGGTCGGTGTAGTCCAGCCGGTCGGCGGTGTCGAAGGGGGTGTGGTAATAGGGGTCCGGACCTTTGCTGATGACCAGCGCTGGTAACTTGATCTGAGCATACGGCCAGTGGTCGGCGTAGTCAGGGCCGGCGGGGGCAGCCGTTTCGTAGCCCGTCGCGGCTGTGTAGCCCATGTCTTGTGCAACTTGCGCGCCCAGTTCGGCCAGCGACGTGGGAAAGCCGCTGAAGGCCAGCTTGCCCGACGGCACCCCGACCACATCGGGCGTCACCACGCCGCGACAGCGGGCCTTGACCAGCGGCGCACGGAGGAAAACGTCGAATAGCGAGCCGATCAGCCCTTCTTCCTCGGCGGCGTAGGAGACGAAACGAATGGTGCGCTTGGGGCGCAGACCGATCCGTTTCCAGTGAGCCGCCAGCTCCAGCAGGCAGGCCACGCCAGCCGCGTTGTCGGCCGCGCCGCTGTACCACGAGTCGTAGTGCGCGGCCAAGACGACGAACTGTGCGCTCAGTCCAGGAATTTCGCCGACGACGTTGGCCGTTCCGCCCAGTTGGTAACCGACATTGATGTACAGCAGCGCGCGCACGGAGGTGTCCTTCAGTTTCTGGCGCAGATACTGGCCTGTTTCGTAACTGACCGCCAGCGCGGGTATCTTGCCGGGAAACGGCGTGGCCGTGCCTTGCTCGATCAACTGTTGGTTTGCCGTGCTGGGGCTGGCGTGAGCCAGTACCACCGCGGCCGCGCCGTGGCTGGCTGCCCGCAGAACCAAATCGCGTCGCGGCTCACGGCTACCGGAAATCAAATGCACCGAGCCGGCCAAGCCGCGCCCGTTGCGAACCAGATAATCGGTCTCGTTACCACTGCCCACGTCGATCAACGGGAATTCGCTGCCAGCCCGCGGCGTGGGGGTCGAACCGTTCAGAACGACAAAATCAGGGTCGTAGGGGGCCGGCGTGAAGAAGGTGACCTCAGAGCGCTGCCGCCGTCGCCACCGGGGATAGACCACCGGGTTGACGTGGACATCGTGCAGGCCGGCGCGCTCGAAATGTTCGCGCACCCACTCGCGCGCCGCCGCCTCGCCCGGCGTGCCGCCGCGCCGCGCGCCGATGGCTGCCAGTCCCTGGGTGTGAAGACGCAACTGCTCTTCACTGATCTGGCCAGGCAGCTCTGCTTCGCCCGGCGCAGGCAGCTTCAGTCGTTCGTAGTCAGCCTGCCGCAGCGGTTCGAAGCGCGCCAACCACCAGGCCATGCTGGCGGTGCCAGCCATGCCTGCTCCCAGCCAGAACAATTTCTTGCGCAGACTTGTGGTCATCGGTGCGGTCCGGGTGATCGACATCGACGTCAGTGACGACGCCGTGGCCGCCAGTATAGCATCTTGTCGCGCGGCCCGCAAACCGTCAAGCTGCCCGCCGCGCCGCGTCATAGCTCTGCAATGACGTCCCCGATGCCCTGTGTGTCGTATCCGCCCAGCGCCTGCACTGTGGCCGCGAACTCAGGCGAACGCGCCACATGCAGCAGCGGCGCCAGCAACTCGCCGCTGTAATACTCCTGTGGAATCACCAGATCGTAGCGCTCATTGAACAGCGGCACGAAGTCCAGATCCAACGCGCGCGCGGCCGCCAGAATGCCCAATCCGCAGTCGGCAGCACCTGACTTGACGGCCGCGGCCACTGCCAGATGGGTGTACTCCTGACGCTCGTAGCCCTGCACCTGCCGCCGCGTAATGCCCAGCTTTTTCAGCTCGTAATCAAGCAGCACGCGCGTGCCCGCGCCCCGCTGCCGGTTGACGAAATACACGCCAGGCCGCGTCAGGTCGTGCAGGCCATGCAGCGCCTTAGGATTGCCCGAGGGCGTCATCAGCCCCTGCACCCGGCCCACAAAGCGCAGCAGAATCATGCGACGATCAGGCAGCAACTCGCGAATGTAGCGGATGTTGTAGTCGCCCGTCTCTTCGTCCAGCAGGTGCGAGCCGGCCAGATGCGAATCGCCGCGCTGCAAGGCCAGCAGCCCGCCGTAGCTGCCGACATTGGCAGAGGCCATCGACAGGTCGGGCCGCAGGCGGCGCAGTTGGTCGGCCAGCACGTCCAACGTCAGGTCGTGGCTGCCGATGCAGACGACCGTGTTGCGGATGCTCTCCGGCCGTCGTAATAAATGCACCGTGACTGGCGCTCCGGCGTGCTCGCCTTCGCTGAAGCGCGGGATGCGCACGATGCCGTCGGCCTGCACCAGCGACATGATGACGCCCGCGCCGCGCTGCAAGGGTGTGGTCACCATGCGGTTGCCGACCTGCCCGACGGTGACGCGCAGGAATTCGTCCTCGCCCATCGCGGAGTGAACCTTCTGCGTCAGCGTGGCTTGCACGGTCGGCGACTGCGGCGGAACCAGCCCCAGCCAGCGGTAGATCACCGGCTTGACCAGCAGGTCGAATGTCATGGCGGCCGAAACAGGATAGCCTGGAATGCCGGCGATCGCCTTCCCCTGCGCGATGCCCAGAATGACAGGGTGGCCGGGGCGGATGGCGATGCCGTGTACCACGACCCGTCCCAGGCTGTCTACAACGTGTGCGGTGTAGTCCTCAGAGCCGGCCGACGAGCCCGCGTTGACCACCACCAGATCATGTTCGGCAAGCGCGGAAACGACTGCGCTGCGGATCATCTCGAAGTCGTCCGGCAGTGGTGCGAAGCGGCTGACAACGCAGCCCCACTCTTCGGCCATCGCGCCCAGCACGATGGAGTTGTACTCGACGATGTCGCCCGGCTGTAGGCGATCCTGGCTGTCAGGGTCGTTGAGGCTGACCAGTTCGGTGCCGGTGGGGATGATGGCGACGCGCGGCTGGCGTCGGACAGCCAGATGCGTGTGCCCGCAGCCGACGGCGGCGCCCAGATCCTGTGGGCGCAGTTGGTGGTTGGACGGCAGCACCAGTTGCGTGGCGACGATATCCTCGCCCATCGGTCGCACATGTCGCCAGGGCGGCGTGGCGGCCATGATCTCGACCGCGGTCTCATCTCCCTCGTCCACAAGCTGGGTGTCCTCGATCATGATGACGGCGTTGGCGAAGGCGGGCAGTGGGTCGCCAGTGTCCACGTATTGCGCCTCGACGCCGAGTGTCAGCCGCTTGGGCATCGTCTCGGTCGCGCCGGCGGTGTCCTCGGCGCGCACCGCGTAACCGTCCATCGCCGACGCGTGGTAGTGTGGCGATGAAATGCGCGCCCAGACCGGCGCGGCCGTCACCCGTCCCAGGCAAGCGGCCACGGGCAGCATCTCGCTGGCGATGGTCCCCGAAGCGTGTGCCGCATCCAGCGCGTCGTTCCAGGCCTGGATCGCCTCTTCGAGGCCGATGTCGTGAAGGTAGGGAGTTTCTCGTTGCATGTCTTACCGTTTCGGTCTCGTACTCCTACTCGTCCTCGTACTCTTACTCGTCCGGTGCTGGCTCGGTCGGAGACCAGCCAGAGCACGGGGGATCACGGGCGATTCGAGTACGAGTAGGAGTAAGAGGACGAGTACGAGCAGAAAATCAGTGCAGCTCGACCGTCACCCATGACCCCTGGGCGACGCCATTGCTGTCCAGCGGGATGCGGATGACGCCATCGGAGCGGATCAGCGTGTAGATCAGGTTGCTCTTGCCGAAGACGGGCACGGCCCATCGCTCGCCCTCGCGCGTTTCCAGCCGCACCTGGACGTAGTCCTCACGGCCGGTGGCGCTGGCCACGTTGCGCGCCAGTCGCGCTGGCACCTGCGTCTTCGCGGCTGGCGCCGCGCCCAGCAGCAGACGGATGGCCGGTGCGACAAACAGGTCGTAGATCACCATCGCGCTGACCGGGTTGCCGGGCAGCCCGAAGACCGGCTTGCCGCCGCATAACGCCAGGATGGTTGGCTTGCCGGGCTTGACGCTGACGCCGTGCACCAAAATCCCGGGATCGCCCAGTCCCTGGATAACCTGAGCGGTCATGTCGCGGTAGCTGACCGAGCTGCCGGCTGACATCACCAGCAGGTCGTTTTCGTCCAGCGCGCGGCGCGCGGCGTCTTGAAGCGTCTCCAGTCGGTCGGGCACCACCGGGAACATCACTGGTACACCGCCCGCTCGCCGGGTCAACGCGGCCAGTGTGTAGGAGTTGATGTCGCGCACCTGGCCGGGTCCGGGCGTCTGTTCCGGCGGCACGACCTCGTCGCCCTGTGAGAGGATGGCGACCCGCGGCGCGACTGCAGCGTCGATCTCGACAATGCCCAGCGCGAGCAACCCGCCGATATCCTGCGGGCGAATTTGGTGGCCGGCCGGCAGCACCGGCTCGCCGCGCCGCACATCCTCGCCGATCTGGATCACGTTCTGGCCAACGGCGACCGGGCGATAGATTTCAATGGAGAAGGGGGAAAAAGGGGAAACAAGGGAAACCGGAGGAGTGGCTGGTTGGCTGCCTGTCGCGCCGACTCGCTGGGTGTTCTCAACCATCACGACCGCGTCGGCGTCGGGCGGGATCATGCCGCCGGTGTGGACCAGCGCGCACTGCGCCTCGTCCAGCCGCACGCTGGCAGCCTCGCCCATCGCCACCTCGCCGACAACGTCCAGCAGCGCTGGCAGACCGTCCGAAGCGCCGTAGGTGTCCTGTGCGGCTACCGCGTAGCCGTCCACCGTCGAGCGAGGAAAGCCGGGCAGGTCGTGCGGCGCGGTCAGGGGCGCGGCCAGCACCCGGTCCAGTGCATCAGCCACGGCGACTCGCTCCGTGCGCGGCAAAGGCTGAAACAACGCCGCAAACTTGCGCCAGGCGTCGGGAGGTGTGTGAACGTCGAACAATTCAGGCATGGTAACTATGGTAACACAGGAGATCGGTTGAGGCTAACGCAACCGCGCCCCTTGCTCTGGCCGGTCTCCGACCGTGCCAACTCGACGCTGGCACGGTCAGAGACCGGCCAGAGCAGCGAGAAGACCGGCCAGAGCGGTGAAGAGCTTCGCTGTCGGCAATCATCAATTTGCGGCGGCAAGGTTGAAGATTGCCTGGCCCACCGGCTCTGTTTCGCCGTTTACTTGGCGGTACAAACCAACCAGCAGGCGATACGGCCCCGGCGCGGCATTGGGCGGGATCGTCAACTCGTGGCGGTCCAGCAGCGTTTCGCCAGGTCGCCACAGGCTGGACGGGTAGTAGACGCCGCCGGGTTGGTGGTCGCTTTGGGCGACTTTCTCGCCTTCCACGGTTAGCAATTGCACGAAGCTGGTGACGTCAGCAGTCGCTGGTTGATCTGGCTGCCAGTACAGATCGACGCGCAGCAAATCGTCCGGCTGTGGCTCGTCTGGCTGGATGTCGTAGCCAAGCAGCCGCAGCCAGTCGCCAATCAGCGCGTCTGTGCGCAATGCTGGCTCACCGGTAACCGCGGGACCCAGCACAGGCGTCAGCCCGCTGGCGTCCGTTTCGCCCAGCCGTGCTTTGATCTCCAGGCCGGGCATCGGCTTGATGAGGGCAACCGGCCGGCCGGTTGCCAGCGCACTGTCCAGCGCGCCGCCGATGTTCGCCCAGTCCGTGTCCGCCAGCAGCCGCGGGAAAACGCCCGCCAGATCGGGCCGGACGCCGTCAACCTGCTGCAAATACCAGAGTGGCATCAGCTCGTCACGGTCGTTGCTCAGCAGGATCGCGTCGGCGGGCGGATTGGCAGCCAGCAACGCGGTCCACCAGTCTGCAGCAGCCGTGTTCTGACTGCGGTTCTGAGCAGCGGCCTGGCTGGTGAACAGGAGAAGCGGCAGGGCGATGAAGGCCAGCACGACCACTGCGGGCAGCCAGCGGCCGAGTTGCCCACGGCCAGACAGCACGCGCGCCACTAGCTCAGCCAGCCAGACAATCGTGATCGCGATCCAGCCGCAGGCCAGCAGGTACGCCGGGATGTAGAAGACCGCGATGTCGCCGATGGCGTAGAACAGGTTGAAGGCGACGAAGGCGACGAAGGCCGCGCCTGTCAGCCACAGCACGCACCAGCGTCGCCGCGCCGCCAGGATCAGCGCGCCGGTCGCGGCCAGCGCGACGCCGAACCACGTCAACTCGCCGGCCAGTCGACCCGGCAGCGCAGGCGACTGCGCCAGCGCGTGTTGCAGGCCGCGCAGTTCGCCGGCAAAGCCTCGCCCCAGCAGGTAGTTCATCAGTCCAGATGGCGATCGATCCAGCAGGTCCAGCGGCTGGCCTGGCTGCCACGTCAGCGTCAGCCACGGGCTGTGCTGGGCGCGCAGCGGCACATATAGATAGAGAATAAGTGGCAGGAGGAGCAACCCGGCCGCTGCCAGTGCGGCCCGCCAGTGATTGCGCCAATAACGACCGCCGGCCACAGCCCAGAAGAACACCACCAGCACCGGTAACAACAGCACGGTCGTGCGGTGATGCGCGAGACCCAGGCCGGCAACCAGCGCCAGCGCCCAGAGCAACGGGCTGACACCTTCCCGTGACGCCTGATCCTTGCGCCACAGCAGCGCCAACCAGAGGATCGCCGCAGTCAGAATCGCGTGCAGCGTGTAGACCTCGGCGATCAGCGCCTGGCTCCAGAAAGTTGGCGTGAACGCGAAGAGCAGCGCTGCGGCAAATGCTGCCCCTCGTAGCAGCCAGCGGCTTGTGGTTACTTTTCCCTCAGTCAGTGTCTCCGTCAGCGCGAGGAAAAACAGCGTCGCCAGCGCGACGGCCAGCCCGCCCAGCGCGGCCGACAGCAGGTTCATTGCCGCCGCGGGCGACGCCAGTCCCAGCGCGGCCAGCCCGTGCGACCACGCCCAGCCCAGCAGCATGTACAACGGGTAGCCGGTAGGATGCGGCAGACCGGCCAGCCAGGCCGCGAACTGGAACTCGCCGCTGTCGCCTGGCAACACACCCGGCGCCGCGCCCTGCCAGTAGACAAGACCGGTCAGCAATCCGGCGGCGAGCGCCGTTCCAACATCCCATCCCGCCAGCAGCCGGTCGTGGGCCTTCTCTGACCGGTCCGCACTGACGGAACCGCTCTCCGTCACGGGGCGCTCTCCAGGCGAATCCAGTCTACCGCCGCGGCCAGGCTACGGCGGTCGGCTGTCAGCCGCAGGTACGCGCCGTCGGCGCCGCTGGCTTCGGCCGCTGTGCCGGGCGCCGCGCCCTTGACGCCGATCAGCGCGTGGCCGTAGCCAGGACTGGTGCGCAGATCGACCGCGCTGCCGAGGCTTGCCAGCGCACCGACAGCGCGGTCGGTCAGGAAACGGCTGGCATCGTCGCGCGCCGCGCCGAGGACGATTGTTCCGTCTGGCAAGCCCTCGATAAAGGCAGCCATATCTTCAGCCTCGAACTCGTTGGCCCAGGTGTCGAAGCCGCGCACGTCCAGAATCCCGCCATTCTTCGGGTCGATGGCAGTCAGGTTGTAGCCGCGCCGTCCCGCTGAGGCGTCCTGCGGCTGACCGTCAGGTGGCGTGACGGTGATGAAGGCGATGTCCTGGGCCGCGCCGCCGCTGTTGATCTCGACATCGACAGGCGACTGGACGCCGGTGCTGCCGACGGTCGCCTGACCGGTCAGGACATCCACCGGGCGGGCGCTGTCGCCGAAATTCAGCATGACACGGTTCAACCCAGACCGGGTCGCCTCAGCCGGAACAGCGAATGTGATCTCCTGCCAGCCGTCTGCCAGCGTCTGCTGGCCCAGTTCCACGCCGTTGAACTCGGCGCGGATCGTTTGCTGTGGCGCGCCGTCGTAGCTGAAGGGCTGGAGACGCAGCGCGAGCTGGATCGGCTGAGGCTCGTCGAATCTCAACGGCAGGAAGACCTCGGTCTCGCGGCCGGTCGCCCAGACGCCGCTGGCCCCAGCGACGTCGGTTTCGTCCACGCTCCAGCCGGGGCCGCGCCAGGCGTCGGTGTTGCTGCTACCCAGGTCCAGTTCATAGGGGAACGGCACGGGCGGCTGCTGCACTGCGTAGACCTGCACGCCGTCCGCGTCCCAGACCGGCTGCGGGTCGACCGGCACGGTGTTCAGCACGTAATCGCGGGTCGCCTGCCAGGTATCCACATACGGGTAGCGGTCAGGGACCGGCGGGTTGACCACGACGTAGCCGACGTTCCACAGCGCCATCAGCTCAGCCGCGCTGGCGCGAGCGGCCGCGTCGGTGGCCTCGTCCGGCTGGCCGTAAGCCTCGATGGCGGCGATGGCCTGCAGCAGCGGCAGGCGTTCGAAATACTCGAATTTGAAGGCTGGATTGCGCGACGTGTTGCCGCTGAGTATCGGCCGCTCGTGCACCGACTGGTACCACTCGACCCGCGTGTCCTCCGTGCCGAAGACGCCAAAACCGTTGCGCCAGCCCATGGGCAGTTGCAACAACGCAAAGTCACCCGGCTGCGCTGCGATCTCGCGGTATGGTTCGGGCACGCGCGAGTCGGTCAGCGGCAGCGGAATCGCGAGGTGTTCAAAGATCACCGCCGCGGCCAGCAGGACGGCCAGAACTGCAGCGAGCTTGGGGCGTAGGGAGTGGGGCGTAGGGGGTGGGGAGGACACAGTTGATTCCCCGTTCCTCTTTTCCCCTGTTTCCTTCCTTTCCCTCTCTTCCCCTCCTCCTGCCACCTTTCCCAGCAGCCACGCCGTCCCAAATCCCGCCAGCACCGCCATCGCCTGCATCAGGTCGATGCTGAACCGGCTGGGCGCGCGGAAGCCTTTGATGAAGGGCAGGTAGTGGAGGACGATGTACGGCAGCGGCACGTTGACTTGCAGGCCATCCAGATCGAACAGCGACTGGCCGCTGATTTGAAGCAGGGGTCCCAGCGCCAGCACGCCGGCCAGCAGCGCGATAACGGTCCAGGCACGGCTACTCCGGCCGCCAACAAATGCGCCCAGAACGGCCAGCGCCAGCGTGACCCAGCCGATGAAGACGGTGTTGATGTCGGCAAAGGGGCTGTCGCCGGTTTCGACATCGCGCAGTGCAGTCACCCAGTCTTCGCCGAACAGCGGATGCAACGCCGTCGGCGTCACCATGCCTACCAGGTCCGCGCTGAGCTTTTCGGAGTGGCCCCAGCCTTCGACGGCATAGTCGGCGCTGAACCCTTCGCGCAGCGTCGGGATCAGCAGCGGCGCGCTGATCACCGCCGCGAGCGCGGCCATGATGACCAGCTTGCCGAGCAGTGACCGGCCAGTAGGTGCGTTTACCTGCTGCTGCTTTCTACGCTGTAGCCACCAGTCCAGCAGCAGCACCGCGGCCATCAATCCCAGCAGCACGCCGAACAGCATGTCGGTGAACAGGTTCAGCGCGGCGAAGAGGCCGGCCAGCAGCGCGTCGCGGGTGCGTCCACGGTCCAGCAGGCGCATAAAGTAGAGCAGGAAGAAGGGCACGAACTGCGTCGTGACGATCATATAATGGCCCAGCGCCAGGTAGACCGAACGGCTGGCCGCGAAGGCATAGATCAGGCCGGCGATGATAGCTGGGGCGTGAAACGCGGAGGCTGATCGTCGCGCTCGTCCCCGCAGGAGGTAAAGGACGAGCAGGTAGGTGCCGAAGCCGCCGAGGACGGACGAGGCGAGGTTGACCAGGTTGCTGGAGAGCGGGACGTTTCCGGTGGCCAGATGGATGGGCAAGGCCAGAGCGGCGGCCATCAGGTTGAAGGTGTACATGACCAGCCCCATGCCCAGCGGGTAGAAGGTCAATTCGGTGAAGAGAGGGCTGATGTGCTGGTCGATTAGCGCGGACTTGAAGTACCAGATGTTCCAGAGAAAGGTGTATTCGTCGTAAGCCCAGGTGTCGCTGCCGGGGACGTGAGTCGTCAGCCGCGTGACCAGCGGCCAGGTCAACGCCAGCGCCAGTCCGCCGAACAGCAGCAGCACCAACAGGTACGAACGTCGCATGTGCGACCGGGAAGAACGGGATGACATCAGGTACAGGTTTCCTCAATGCGTGATCATGATCACAACGGCGCATGGTACCACAGCGCCTGCCTGCGGGCAATTGAGATCAGCAACCATAAACTCCCGTAGGCTCCAACCCGTCGTCCTACCGGTGATTGCGCCGTCCAACCTCCGGGAGGTTTCTCGCTCACTCAGCTACACATCAGTCACTACCGGCCAATCATTGCGTGTGCCTGGCGATTGGAGTAGAATACGATCTCGGAGGCGGTAAGACCGCCGAAACGATGGCCCTATGAACAAGAACATCCGGCGTGTAGTCGTTGTGACCCCAACTTACGACGAGCGCGAGACCATTGCTGATCTGATCGACGCGGTGCTGGCTGAACAGGACCTCGTCGGTTCTTTCGAGTTGCACGTGCTGGTGGCTGACAGCCACTCACAGGACGGCACCCTGGCGATCGTGGACGGGCTGGTCGCGCAGAACGCGCGCGTCCACTTGCTGGACGTTCACGAGCGCGGCATCGGCATCGGTCTGTTCCGCGGCTTTCAGCACGCCATCGACGATCTGGGCGCGGACGTCCTGATCGAGATGGACGCCGATTTCCAGCACAATCCCGGCGACATTCCCCATTTCCTGCAGAAAATCGACGAAGGCTACGACGTGGTGGTGGGCTCCCGTTTCGTGGACGGCAGCGTCAACGAGATGCCGCTGCACCGCAAGGCGCTGAGCGTTGGCGCCAACCAGGTAGTGCGCAGCGCGCTGGGTCTGAAGAATGTCACCGAGATTACCACCTCGTACCGGGCGTTCACCAGCGAGACATTCCTCAAGGTTGATCCCGACTCGGTACCCTGGCAGGAAAAATCCTTCATCTTCGTCCCCGTGTTTTTAGTGCGCATGCTGGAAACCGGCGCACGCGCCACCGAGATTCCCATGACCATGCATCCGCGCGTGCGCGGCTACTCGAAGATGATCTACTGGCGCTACATGCGCGACATCCTGAGCTTTTCCCTCAAGTCGCGACTGGGGATGATCGATCAGGGACAGTGAGTAGTCACCAGGATCGGTTGAACACCAGCAATGATCAAGACCCGGGCTGGCACGGTGGCTGCGCACCGATCGGCCAGAGCGCTATTTCCAGAACCGACGATGCACCATCGGCTTGAAGAGGATCGCGATCGACTGCCAGCACTGTTGGCAGCGGTCAGCGCGTGTGCGTCCAGCGTCTATGGTGGTCTGGATTCCGGTCCCGTCGCAGTTCAACCACGTCCGTTTGCTTTGAGCGAGTTGTCTACCGGAGGGATCGGTGCTGAGGCTGCGTTTCAGCTGTTCAACATCGCTGTCGCGCCGTTGCTGACTGCAAGCGCAGGACCGCGTCACTTGGGTTTCGTCACCGGGGGTGCGACACCCGCCGCGGTCGTCGGCGACTGGCTGGCGACTGTGTATGACCAGAACCCTGTTTCGAAGCTTGACGGTTCGGCGGCGCTACAGGTCGAGCGTCACACTGTTGCGATGCTGCGCAGCCTGTTCGGCCTTCCCGACGAGTTCGGGGGCACGTTTGTCAGCGGCGCAACGATGTCGAACTTCGTCGGGCTTGCGATTGCGCGCGAGTGGGCAGGACGAGCGTGCGGTGTCCGCGTCAGCAATGAAGGGGTCGCGGCGCTGCCGTACATCGCGATCTTTTCGGCGACGCCCCACTCAAGTTCAACCAAGGCGCTCTCCATGCTGGGGCTGGGGCGTCGCATGTGGCGCGAGGTTCCGGCGTTGCCCGGCCGCGAAGCGATCGACGTGGGCGCGCTGGAACAGATGCTGGTGGAATGTGACGGACCCTGCGTGGTCATCGCCAGCGCCGGCACGGTTAACACAGGCGACTTCGACGACTTTGCTGCACTGGCTCACCTGAAACGTATTCACGGCTTCTACCTGCACATCGATGCTGCGTTCGGTGGGTTTGCCAGCCTGACGCCCGACCTGCGTCCGCTTCTGGAAGGATGGATGGCTGCCGATTCGATCTGCATTGATCTGCACAAGTGGCTCAACGTTCCCTATGACTCGGCGGTCGCGTTCACCCGGCATTGTGACCTTCAGGCGGACGTGTTCTCCAACGTCTCAGCCTATCTTGGGCGCAGCCTCGACGATCCGGAGCCGATTCATCTCGCTCCGGAGAACTCGCATCGATGGCGTGCACTTCCCGCCTGGTTTGCACTGATGGCCTACGGCGCGGATGGCTACCGCGAGATTGTGGAACGAGATTGCCAATTGGCGCGGGCATTGGGCGAGAGGATTCGGCAATCGAACGCCTTCGAGCTGCTCGCGCCGGTGCGCTTGAACATCGTATGCTTTGCCCTGCGCAGCCCTGAAACCACGCCGCGGTTCATCGAGGCAGTGCGCGACGGTGGAAAGACCTTGGTCACGCCCACGGTTTTCGACGGCAAACCGGCGATCAGGGCTGCCTTCAGCAACTGGCGGACGACAGAGGCTGATTTGGATACCATTTGGGAAGCGCTGGCGGCTGCTGCCAGCGGGATCGTGCAGGGCTAGGGTCTGGTCAACGCTCAGTCTGAGCGGCAAGGTATCCTCAGACTGACTTATTCGGTCACGACCTGTCCAATCGTGTGGAAGGGACCAGAGTCCGCCGGACCGCGAGTCGGCAGCCAGTCGCCACCGAATGGCCGGACGCCTACCTCCACGGTGTAGACGCCGGGCGGACCGGGATCGGGCAGCAGCAGGTAGGCGTCTTCATAGACCTCCCCTTCCCGCCAGTGGTCGGTGCTGTAACGTCCGCCGGCAGGCGAATGGCTCCACTCCGCCGCCAGCCAACCGTCGCTGTGAATCAGGCGCACGGCCAGGCGCAGGTCGTCCAGGCCCGATGCGCCGGCTCGCCACCATAGCCGCACGGGGATCGCTGAACCAGCCGCCACCGGCGTGCTGGGCAACTCCTGCGCCACCAGTTCCAGTTCACCGAAAACGGCCAGCTTCTCCGCAGCAACGCTGCCAGCCGGCACAGTCGGCTCAGGCGGCGCAAACCCGGGCCGTATCACCCCCAGCAACACCACCAACGCAAACACCGCCATGCCCGCGGCAAAACCGCTCACAATCACGCGGTCTTTCCCTCCTTTCCCTCTTTTCCCTGCCGTCCCTTCTTCCCCTCGTTTCCCTGCCCAATCTGTTAACCCAACCATCCCGATTCCTGTCCACACCGCTATCGCCGACAGCGCGGGAAACATCAGGCGCACCTGATCCGTGCCCAGCGCGATGGCGCTGTAACGCACAATGGAGAGGAACATCAGCAGTGGCGCGGCCGCGAGGAGGGTGAGATGCAGCCAGAAAAGGGACCGGTAATCGTGAGGCGTGACCCGTGACTCGGTGATTCGGAGGCTGCGTGATCGGGCGCGGCGTTATCTGCCAATTCCGCGACGATGTGAACGCCGCCGGCGATGACTACGGCGGTGAGCAGCGCCGTCAGCGCAAAGACCCACGTTGGCAGCGCTACCTGGCCGGCGGCGGCAAAGCGACCCCAGAAGCTGGTGTGGAAGCCGCGCAGCAGCCAGCCGATGTCAGCCAGCCGCAGCGGTTCCAGCCGTTGATCCACCGTCGCCCGCACGAGGTCCCACGCCAGCGGATCGCCGTAGAGCTGCCAGTTGCGCAGCAGCCAGGGCGACGCGACCAGTAACGCAGCGCCGTAGATCAACGCGAGGTGTCCGATCGCTCGCATTGCTGTGCGCCGCCGGTCGGTGGCCATCCACCAGACGCCGCCAACGACCAGCAGCGCGACCGGCCATAGCGCCAGCGTGCCGACTTTTGAGAGCAGCCCCAGTCCCAGACACACGCCCAGCAGCAGCGACCGCCACCAGACCAGCCCGCGCCGCAACATCACCGCGCACAGCAGCACCGCCAGCGCGCCAAACGTGGCGGCGGCGTTGTCGTTGTTGATCGACGCGCTGATGAACAGGAAGCCTGGCAGCCCGGCCAGGAAGGCGGCCGCCAGCAGCCCGATGGCCGGTCGCTCATGGAACACCTCCGCGCCCAGCCGCCAGGCCGCCCAGACCGTCGCCGCGCCAAAGAGGATCGACAGAAAGCGCGCCAGATGCATGGCCAGCGCGCCGCCGCTCCAGGGGAAGTCCTCCAGGGTTGTATGGATGAAGAAGTTGGGCGGCTTGTCCGGCCCCAGCGGTAGCGCGTCGGGGTTCGAGCGCAGGAAGGTAAAGTCGAGGCCGGTCCAGGCCGTCAGCGCAGCGGCCGCGGCGTGGTAGAGCGGCGGGTGCTTGCTCTGCGTGACCGTCGTCCCCTCCGGCAGGCTGTGGTGCTCGCCCAGGTAGACGATGTAGGCGTAGTGGTCGGCCTCGTCCGGCGCCTCACCCAGCGGCAGCGCGACGGAATAGGCGACCGCCAGCAGCAGGTAGATCGCCAGGATAATGAGGAAGGTTCGGCGAGGATTCATGATACAGGCAGTGTTTCAGGTCAAGCTGGTGCGGTCACGCGATACGCAGCGATGCCGTCCACGAATGCCTGCGGCAGCACGAATACACGAATGCCGGCAATCTCGCCATCGCATTCGTGTATTCGTGAGACATTCGTGGATGGCAACATGTTCAATACTCGATCATCACTGTCCCAACATCCACCCGCTCATCCGATGTGGGCGGATCGACAGTCAAATTGCGCAGCGGGTCGGTCTGGTATAGTCCGGCGCGCAGGCCGTATTCGCCCGGTGGCAGGTCGGGCGGCAGCGGAATGACGTGGCGGTCGACGATGATCTCGCCTGGCCGCCAGCGGCTTGTCGGCGTGAAGCCGCCCACCGGGTCGCCATCGTGCTGGGCGATCACGCTGCCGTCTGCGCCCAAAAGATGCACGAACGCCTTGTAGTCCTGGCCCGTCTCGCGCAGCGCCATCCAGTAGAGCGTCACTTCGGCGGCGTTCAGGTCGCGCAACTGGTGCGCGTCGACCGCCAGCAGCGCCGCGACATCCTCGATCGTTGCCGATTGACCGGTCGCGGCGTCCAGGTTCGCTGACCTGCGCCGAGGCTGTTGGCAGCCAGCGCTAAGCGCCAGAACGCCGACTACGACGCTGGTAACTCGCAAACTGCGTTGCCGGCCGCGCGTCCAGACCAGCGCCAGCAAGGCCAGCAGCCCGGCCAGCGAGATCACTGCGCCGGCCTGCTGGGCTGGCGTGTCGCCGAACGCCAGCCGCACGGTGTGCTCGCCCTTCGGCAGGTCCACGGTTACCAGGCCTAGTTCGTCGGTCGGGTAGGTTTCGGCGGCCGCGCCGTCCACCGTTGCGTTCCAGCCTGGCAGATGGAACTGGTGCAGCAGCAGCGACCACGGCGCGTCGCTGCTGACCTGCGCTGTCACCTCGTCGTAGCCCAGCCGGCTGAGCGTGACCTGCGGCGCGGGCTGCGGAGGTGCACCGTCCGTGGCTCCCGCGCGCGGCCGGCCCAGCGCCCAGCGCTGCTCGCTCACCGTCAGCGGCAGGAACTCGCCTGTCCAGGTCGCGCCTACCTGCCCGGCCGCGGCGTCCTCCTGCCACATGCGATCGGGCAGCCACTGGTCGGCAGGTGAAAGCTGGAGTGGCTCAACTTTCAGCCCGGGCAGGGCGACCAGCATTGCCAACGCCGCCGTAGCCGCGATTACGTAGGCGGGACGAACCTTCGGTAACAAGGCTGGCAAGGCAGCGGCTACACCCAACAATCCGACCGCCTCGACCAGTAGAAAGCGCCACGGGTACTGCAAATGGCCGAGCAACGGCTTCAGCAGATCCCACAGCGGCAGGGCGACAATAGTTGTCATAACCATCGCGATCAATGCGACAGCAACATGGAAGACCGCGTCCGGCCAGCCGTCTGGCAACTGCCGCTGACGCCAACGCACCAGCAGAAGAACTGCGACCAGCCCCATCAACGCCAGTGCAAACCAACTCAACGGGTAGATGCGACCTAGCACATCTGGTGCGCCTGCGAAATAGCTCAACGAGCCTCGCAGCAGCGTCGCAGCGCTCAGCAGGTGATCGGCATAGCCACGCGATGGACCGAGACCTAAACCGACCACGCTGCTCTCCGCCAGCACCGGCAGCCAGTAGACGGCAGTGACTGCGATGGCAAGCAGCAGTGATCCAGCCGCGCCTGCCAGCCGCCGCCACTTTCCGGTCACCACCGCCAGCACCAGCAACTGCGCCGCGGCCACCGGCGCCATCATCAGCGCCGTCAGGTTGTGAGTCAGCACGAGCCCGGACCAGGCCAGCGTGCCCCAGAGCAGCGCCGGCCACGGGTTGCCGCGCCGGAAGACCGCGCTGTAGGCCCAAAGAATCAGCGGTGGGAAGATGAAAGCGGCGTACTCGGGAACCGCGCCGCGCAGAGTACGCGTCGGCCAGGTGGTAAGGCGCGTAGGTGTAGACCACTGCCGCCAGCACGCCGCCCGTGTTGCCAAAGAGGTGCCGTCCGTAGCCGAAGGCCGCCAGCGCGGCCGCCAGTGTGCAGAATGCGATCAGCAGCTTGACAGCGGTCGCCGGGGCGATGCCCAGCACACTTAGCACGGCCGCCGGGGCGTAGCTCAACGGGGCGTAAAAGTTGAGCACCGCCTGACCATAGCCGAAGCCGAATTCGGGGAAGAGCCGCGGCCAGAGTACGCCGTTCTGCCACGCCCGTGCCAGCGCCGCCGTCCGGTAGACGTGAAACAGCCCGTCGTCCGAGACGAAGAAGCCGGCCCGCATCAGAGGCGACAGGGCAGGCAACGCAAGCAGCAGCGCCAGCCCGGCAAACAATAAGGTTTGCCGCCGGTTGGTCGCGATCGCGGCGTCCAGGTTGGCGGTCATGGCAGGTCGAACTCCGCCAGCAGCGTCTGGTCGCCGATCGGGTTGCCTGTCGCGTCGAGGATCGGCAAGCGCGCGCCGGTGGTCGGGTCATACAGCCCTGCAAAGAGCAGGTACCGGCCTGGCGGCGGGCTGGCATCTTCGCGCCAGATCAGGTCGTGGCGGTCGTCGATGACCTCGCCGCGCTGCCAACGGGTGGTCGGCGAGAAGAAGTAGCCCGGCTCGCCGTCATGCTGCGCCCACAACTCCCCGTTCTGATCGACGAGGTGCAGGAAAACTTTGTAGTCCGTGCGCGGCCGGTTGAGCGCCAGCCAGGTCAGCGTGACTTCGCTTGCGCCGCCCGGTCGCAGCTCCTCAAGGTGGTAGCCAACAAGCTGCGCCTGTTGGTCGTAGTTGATCGCAACCGGCTGCGCCGTTACAGCGGCAGGGTCAGCCTGCCCGTGTAACAACGTCGCAGCGATCAGCGCGCCAGCAACGAGGCCGCCTACCGCCAGCCACCACCACTTGCGCAGCCAAACGACGCCTGCCAACAGCGCGATCAGACCGGCTACCGACAGCGTCGCGCCAAGCTGGCGGACCGGCGTCGCGCCGAAGCGGAACTCAACGGCGTGCCGCCCCGCAGGCAGCGGCACACCTGCCAGCGCCAGATCACCCACCGGCTGCGCCGCAACGGTCTCACCGTCGACCACCGCCTGCCAGCCGGGGAACCAGAACTGGTGCAGTTGCAGCGTCCACGGCTGGGCAGCGTTGACGGTAAACTGGCGGAGTAGCGGTTTCTGCGTTCCTGGGATGACCTCAACGGCCAGCGGCGGATCGATCGGCTCGCCCGCGCCCGCGCTGACGAACCATTCAGCGCGCATTGGCAGCGCCTCGACCGGCATGTACTCGAACAGCCAGAAGTCGCCGTGCTCACGGATCCATAGTCCGCGCCCGTAGTCGTAGAGCGCCATGGTGCGCCGCCCCACGTTTTGATCGCTAACCAGTTCGTCGCTGGTCGGGTAGCTGGCCGGACGCCAGGGGATGCCCGGCAGCGCGCTGCTCATCAGCAGCAACGCGGCAACGGTCATCACCAGCGCGCCCTGCCACGTCCTGATCGGCGAGGCTTTGCCTTCGCTGGCGGCTCTGGCCGGTATGCCTGCAAGGAGGCCCGCGTAGCCTGCCACCACGGCCAGTGCCAGCGTTGTGACCGTCTGCCAGCGGAATGGGAAGAGCAGCAGCAGCATACCGGGCACGTTCTCCCATAGCGGCCGCGCGGGCTGCCACTGCAGCAACAGCGCGCCGATCGCGATCCCGACGAACAAGGGAAGTGCGAGGCGCGCCGTCCGTGTCATGGCCCGCCAGCGCCAGATGCCGACCGCGATGCCCGCGACCGCGACCGCGAGCTGCGCCAGCCCCAGCGGATATGGACTGACTGCGCCCGGCGCGATGGCGTAGTTCTGCACCCAGGTTTCAGCCAGCAGGCGGCGCAACGGCACCAGTCCCCACAGCCAGCCGTCCATGCCGATGTCCGCGTTGCCGGCCAGCACCAGACGCGTCTCGGCCAGCGCCGGCAGCCAGTAGACCGCGCTCAACGCCAGCCCCAGCGCGCCCATCGCCGCGAACCCGGCCAGCGTGCGCCAGCGTGCGTTGCCTTCCACGATCACCAGAAACACGCCCCAGACCAGCAGCACCGGCCCGATCAGCAGCAGGCTGACGTTATGGGTCAGCACCAGCCCGGCCAGCGCCAGCCCGCCGCCCAGTGCGGGCGCGAATTTGGCCCGGCCCACGCCGCGCGCGATGCGCAGCATGGCCAGCAGCAATAGCGGGAACCAGACGAAGGCCAGCAACTCGCCCAGCGCGCCGCGTATCCACGCGTCGGCCAGATGATAGGGCGCCCACCCGTACGCCACGGCTGCCACGCCGCCGCTCCACGGGCCGATCAGATCGCGCACGAACCAGTACATCGCCGCCACCGACAGCAACAGCCCGGCAGCCATGGTCAGCTCCAGCGCCGTGACGAAGCCAGGCGCGACCAGATTGAACAGCAGTCCAAACCAGTAGTTTAGCGGCCCGTAAAAGTTGAGGATAGGAAAGCCGTAGCCGAACCCCTCGTCGGCCAGCCAGCGCGCGCCCGGATGCCCCGCCCGTAGCGCCAGATCGAGGTTGAACAGGCGAAACAGGTGATGCATCCCGTCGTCGGTGTGCTGCAAGCCCGGCTGCCACAGCGCCTGCAAGGCAGACAGACAGAATGCCAGCGCCAGCAGCAGCGGCAGGAGATGGAGGAGACGTTCGCGTCGGCGTGAGGTGGGCGAGATAGCATTCATCGGCAGGAAACCAGTCTACCACACGGCCCGACGGATTCCCAAACCGTTCTCGTCTTCGCCTGTTCGTGAGCAATGCTCGCTGGAGGCTGCGAATTCACCTGCAAGCTGCGGTGCGCTATAATGGAACCGAAACGGGCATCCGCGACTCTTACTATTCGGAGGCGTGGCTGCGAACCCACGACGGTAGAACGACGCACGGACTTGCGCTGGAGGCACTGCATGACTCTCTGGAACCGCGGGAAAACAGATCGAGCCAGGTCAGGCGCGCTGTGGATCGGCGTGCTATTAAGCGCGTGTGGTCTGCTGCTTGCCGGCCAGTCAGCAGCGACCGGCAGCGGCCCCGATCTGACACCTACGCCCGCCCCTGACGTGTTCTACTCCTACCGCGTCGCCAGCCCGCCGCAGATCGACGGCAATCTGGGCGAATGGCCGGGCAGCGGCGCGCTGTTGCTCAACCGGGACACCGCCTTCAGCCTGTCGGGCGTGTTCACCAGCGTTGCAGATGCAGGCGCGACCTGCTGGAGCCAGTGGGATGATGCCGCGATCTATGTCGCCTGCGCCGTACAGGACGACGCGTTGATCGCTGACAGCGTGCGCATCTGGGAAGATGACACGGTGGAACTGGCCTTTGATGGCCGCAACGACAACATCCGTTTCTGCGGCAACGGGTTCTGTCCCGATGATCACCTGTACGAGGTGCGTGTGGATGGCGCAGTGCGCGACAACGATGGCCCGGTTGCGGGTGGCGTGGTCGGAGCAGTCGGCGCGCAGCCTGCCGGCTACGCGCTGGAGATACGCATTCCGGCGGCACAGTTCGACGCCGGGCCGCTGGCAGCCGGCGCGACGCTAGGTTTCAACCTGGGTCTGATCGACGATGACGACGGCGGCGGCACAGAGGGTCACCTCTTCTGGCGCGGCTACTCGACCTATTCGCAGCCGCAGAACTTCGGTGATCTGGTGTTGCTGGATCTCACTGTGACGCCGACCGCGACTCAAACCGCCACGGCCACGCGCACACCGACCCGAACCACGACTCCCAGCCCGTCGCCGACGCCCGTGCAAACCATCGACACCGGCGCGGCCGTGCCTATCGGCTGTGGCGAACTGGCGGTTGGCAGCACGGTCGGCGCCGCGGGCAACGTCGATTGGTATGCCTGCGCGCCTGGCTGGCCTGAAACCGGGCCAGAGAACGTCTACCTGCTGACCGCGCCCGGCGGCATGACGGTCGATGCGCTGCTGGGCGGCCTGACGCAGGATCTGGACCTGTTTGTTCTGACCGGCGCCAGTCCATCCACCTGCATCGCCGCCGGCGACAACTCGGTGTCGCTGCCTGACCTGGCAGCCGGCGACTATTATCTGGTGGTTGACGGGTTCAACGGCGCGGCCGGGCCGTACCGGTTGAACGTTTGGTGTCCGCTGGATCCGTCGCCGCAGGCCAGCCCGACACCGACCGCGACGGCCACGCCGCGGCCGGGGCTGCTGCGTCTCTACCTGCCGCTGGTCAGCGCGCGGATGTAGATGCCCGCTCCGCGCTGGCCCGGTCGGAGACCGGCCAGAGCAGGGAATCGTGTTCTGGCCGGTCTCCGACCGAGCCAGCACGAGGGTGCTTTGCGGTCGCTCTGAGCAGATGGTATAATGCGTCGGGCACGGCATTGGCCGTGCATTCCTGTCCTGAACAACTGTGACCTGTCGCAGAACGTAAGAAATCTATGCGTGTACTGATAGTTGACGACGACGCGCCCAGCCTGAAGATGACGGCCTTCCTCCTGGCGGAGGAGGGCTACGAGGTGTTCACCGCCGACAACGGCATTGATGCCTTGCGACTGGTCGAGGAGAGTTTGCCCGATCTGGTGATTCTCGACGTGATGATGCCCGGCATGGATGGCCTACAGGTCACCCGGCGCATCCGCTCGACCATGAACCTGCCGATCATCATTCTGTCGGCCAAGGGCGAGACGGCGGACCGGGTTGTCGGGCTGGATGTTGGCGCGGACGACTATCTCGCCAAGCCCTTCGAGCCGTCAGAGTTGCTGGCGCGCGTGCGTTCGGTGCTGCGGCGGGCCGACGCTTATACCTTCGGCGACTCGCAGTCGGCGCTGACGGCTGGCGGGCTGCATATCGACCCGGTCACAAACCTGGTGGCCTTGCCCGGCGGCGCGAAAGTCGAGTTGACGCCGCTGGAGTTTCGGCTGCTGCACTGTTTGATGGGCAACCAGGGCCGGATCATGACCCATGACAAGATCATCAGCAGCGTCTGGGGTTACGATTACGAGGGCTACAGCAACCAGATCGCTGTCTACGTGCGCCGGCTGCGCCTGAAGATCGAGGCTGACCCTGACAATCCGCAATACGTACAGACCGTGCGCGGTGTGGGATATAGGTTCCTGTAGCAACCACTCGTCATTCCCGCCTGCGCGGGAATGACGAGACGCTACGGAACAACAAGGCACGTTGTAGGAATTGAGATGTATGAACAGTAGAAATGGATCGCTGACGAGTTGGGAACGCGGCGCAGCGTTGGCAGCGCGCGCAGCGATAGTGTTGCTGGCCGCCGTGAGCTTGTTGATCGGACTGGCGGCAGCAACTGAGGTCGCGCTGGCTGGCTTGCCCGGTGAAGGGCAGATTTAGATAGCACAAACTGCTCGCCAGGGAGAACTGACGACCACCTGGACTGATTTCTGGCCCAGCGGCTGGACCAACGCAACGCCTCAGCAGGCCGGCGTCACCGCGTTCAACGAGCTGACCCTGGACCCGGCGACTGCCGAGTTTCGCTACTCCACCGACGGATCGGTGTCGTGGACAGAGTGGGGCAACGTCGGGCTGATTGTCAACGCGCCGCTGGCCACTACGGTGCATTTCACCGCCACCGGCATGACCATGCCCGACAGCCTGGCTGCCAATCTGGTCGAGTTCCGCGTACGCGTCACTGGCGGCAGCTACCAAACCAGCGGCACCTACACGGTCAAGGTTGACACAATAGCACCTTCGCCGCCCACCAATATGCAGCATTTCCCCGGCGGCTGGACCAGCATCAACAACTTCCTTGAGACCTGGACCGCGCCGGCCGATCTGTCTGGCGTCGTTGGCGCGTATTATCGCCTCGACTCGACGCCCAGCTTCCCGACCGACGGCATCTACGTTCAGTCGCCCAATACTATCGAAAACATTCAGGTTCCGACCGAGGCCGCACACAGCATTCTGGTCTGGCTGAGAGACGCCGCCGGCAACGTGGACCAGCAGAACTACCGCGTCGATCTCAGCTCGTTTCGCTACGACGCTACCGCGCCGTCGGTCGGCATCGCCGCCACCGGTACTCCCGGACAAAACGGCTGGTTCCTGGGCGACGTGACGCTGGCCTTTTCGCCCGTGGACGCGACCAGCGGCATCCAGAGCTGGAGCTGGCAACTGGACCAGCTACCGCCCAACTCGTCACCTATCGGAACGGTCAGCGGAGACGCCGCGCACGCGGTGCTGGTCAACGCTGTCGATCAGGCCAACAACGTCATGACGCCGTTCACCTACACCGTGGACATCGATGGCGGCGCGCCGACACTCACCCATACCGTTTCGAGTGAGCCGGGCGGCAGCGGCTGGTACGCTGCGCCCGTCACCGTCACCTTCGGCCTCACCGACCCGGTGTCCGGTCCTGACCTCATCACCTGGACGCTGAACGACAATCCGCCCACGCTGGGAGACCAGGTCTTGGTCGAAGAGCAGGGCGTCAATGCGTTGAGCGCGGTCGGCCAGGACGTGGCCGGCAATTTGTCGCCGCCGCTGGTGTTGTCGCTGCGACTGGACAGTCAGCCGCCGACCACGACGCTGACACTGAACCCGCCGCAGCCGCAGCCGTCTGGCTATTTCACCGAGCCGGTGAGCGCGCAGTTTCAGGTGGTCGATGGGCCACCCAGCGCGCCGCCTGGTTCCGTTTCCGGTGTCGCGCAGACGTGGATGCGCGTCGACGACGGCCCGTGGCAGCCCGCCGCGCCGCTTCAATTCGACGACGACGGGTTCCGCACGCTCTATTACTTCAGCATCGACGTGGCAGGCAACCATGAGATCAGCCACACTGAGGTGATCTCTGTGGACATCAACCCGCCGCCCGCGCCGGTCGCGCCCGCTGTTCAGCCGGCCGGCTGGACGGGCGAGAACAGCTTCACGCTGACCTGGCAGAACCCGCTCGACACCAGCGGCATCGCCGGCGCGTGGGTCGCTATCGGCGCTGAACCGCCCGCTCCGGGCACAGGTACGTATTATCCAGACACCACGATGGTCGCCGGGCTGGCCGCGCCGGCCGAGGGAAGCTGGCCTGTCTGGCTATCGTTGGTGGACGGCGCCGGGCATCCTGGCGTTCCCGTGCAGATCGGCGCTCTTCAGTTCGACGCTACGCCGCCGGTCGTCCAGAGCGAACTGGCCGGCGATGCTGGCAACAACGGCTGGTTTGTCGGGCCGGTTCAGGCGACGCTGACCAACAGCGACGCCGGCAGCGGCCCGGCGCTGTTGCGCTATCGGTTGGACGGCGGTCCGTGGCAGCAGACAACCGCCGCCCAGGTCGTCGTCCCGGTCAGCGAGCCAGGCAAGCACACGCTGTCCTACGAAGCCCAAGACGCGGCCGGGCATTCCAGCGGGCTGTCCATGCAGCCGGTGCGCATCGATCCCGACCCGCCCGGCCTGCCGATCATGGCTGAGATCACACCGACCGCGTGGTCGCGCGTCAACCAGTTCACCCTCACCTGGCGTAACCCGGCTGACACATCGGGCGTCGCCACCATCCACGTCAGCATGCAGCCGCCGCAGACCGCCGCAGATGGCGTGCGTGTCAACGCCGCCGAGCAGCAGGTGACGCTGCAAGCGCCGGTCGAAGGCGCCTACCCTCTCTACCTCTGGCTGGAAGACACGGCCGGCAACGCGTCGCTGGCCGACATGCTAACGCTGCCGGATGCACTGCGTTTCGACGTGACGCCGCCCAGCATGACCGTTTCGTTTATTCCGCAATCCAACGCGGCCGGCTGGTGGCGCAGCGATGTGGCCGCGACCATCCAGACTGCCGACGCGCTGTCAGGCATCGCCGACGTGACGTGGCAGCTTGACGACCAGGATCCCGTCTCAGGCAGCTACGCGCCGATCTCCGGCGACGGCGACCACACCTTCGTAGCGCGCAGCGTTGATCACGCCGGCAATACCACCCAGAGCGAGCAAGTCATTCGCATCGATTCGCAGCCGCCGACCGCCCAGCTCTACGCGCTCGGCAACTACAGCGCACAGCCGCAGATTCCTGTCCGCTGGGCCGGCGAGGATCCGGGCGATCCCCAGCGCAGCTCTGGCCTGGCCAGCTATGATGTGCAGGTGCGCATTGGCGCGACCGGCACGTGGCAGCCCTGGCTGGACGCTTCCAGCCTGACGCAATCGACCTACAGCGCGCAGCGCGGCCAGAGGGTGTCGTTCCGCGTCCGCTCCCGCGACGCCGCCGGTAACGTGTCATCGTGGTCTGAGGCGGGTGGAAGCAACACGGTTTTCGTCGATCCGTTGGTCAACGGCTCCTTCGCGACCAACAACTGGGATGGCTGGAACACCGAAGACGGGCTGCAGATGACGATTATTCAGGAAGTAGACCTGCAGCCCGGCTCGGTAGTGCCGGCAGCGCGGCTTGGCTCGCGCATCTATCAGGCCTGCGCGGCCAGCGGCCCTGACATGCTGCCCACCCCGCTGTGCGGCGACACCTGGTCAGGCGTCTCGCAGACCATCGCCGTGCCCAGCCTGCAGGAACTGCCGAAGCCGAAACTGGAGGTCTGGTACCGCGTGCAGACCTACGACCAGGTCACCACCAGCTCGCCGATCTGGAATGTCGAGTGTCCGGTCAACCCGCCGCCGCCCTTCCGCTGGGTCAACTCATTTGACGTTACCGCAACGCGGCAAGGCGCGATCACACCCGACCTGCTGCTGCGCGACGGCAACGAACTCCCGCAGTTCCCCGAACCCATCGAGTTCCGCGATCTGGGCTGGCAGTTGGCGACCTTCGATCTGACGTCCTACGCCGGGCAGACGGTGACGCTGGACTTCTCCAGCCACAACCGGCTGGACAACCGCTTCAACACCTGGACCGACGTGACGGGGATCCGCGTGCGGGGCGAGACGCGCCGTGTCTTCCTGCCGCTGACCAACGTCGGCAGCCCGCCCCAGCCGCCTGAAGAGGTGGTCTGCTGGCCGCGCGGGCCGCTCAACGCGCCGCAGACGACCCTGCCGACCGACATGCTACCGGGCGTCGACGAGGGCGCGCCGCAGGGTGACGGACGGTGAGCGAGCCGCGCCGTGTCCCTGGTGAGCCGGCGGGGGTTGTGCCAGACGCGCTCTACGAACAGGGGATGGCTCACTACCAGCGACGGGAGTGGCATCTCGCGCTGGACTACTTCGAGCGGCTGCAAGCAGTCGATCCCAACTGGCCCGGCCTCGCGTCGCTAATCGACGAGGTGCGCTGGTTCATCCAGTTGGAAGAGGTGAACCCGGACGCCGACCCGGCGCTGCCGGAGCGGACCGCCGCACCTCGCCGCCTCAACGGAAAGATACGCTGGCTGGCGCCGGCTGTGATCGCCGTCCTGTTGGCGGCGCTGCTGCTCTGGTGGCAGGCGGGGTTGCCCGGCCTCGGCGGCAGCTTGGAGCGTGACGCCCTCTACAATCGCGGGCAGGCGAGCCTGTCAGTCGGCGACTACGTGGCGGCGCGCGAGGCGTTCACGCAACTGGCGATTCTGTCGCCGGGCGACCCCGGCGCGGTCGAAGGGCTGGAGCGGGCGACTCGCCTGGAGCGGCTGGCCGAGGCGTATCAGGCTGCCCAGTCTGCCATCGCGGCTGAGCAATGGGACACCGCCGAGACGAGCCTCCGCCAGGTGCTGACCGTGGACCCGGCCTACGCCGACGCGGCCGACTTGCTGGCGCAGGTGCAGCGCCAGCGCACGGCATCCGATCTATTCACGGCAGGCGTCGCCGCTTACGACGGCAATGACACCTCCGGCGCGATCGAACACCTGGAGCGTCTGGTGGAAGCGGATCCCGACTACCAGCAGGACGCTGTGCGCGAGATGCTGTTCGTGCTCTACGTGCGCGACGCTGAGGCGCTCCTGTCAACCCCCGACGCCAGCCAGGACGCCATTCGCAAGGCCATTGCGCGCTACGGCAAGGCGCTGTCGCTGCGGCCGCGCAACCTGCAGGCGGCCAGCGACGGCCAGCTTGCCAACCGGTTCCTCTCCGTGCGCCAGGCGCTGGACCGCAACGATCCGGCCGCGGCCGAAGCGTCGCTGGCAGCGATCATCCAGGTTGACAGCGAGTTTGCCGGGGGGCAGGCAGCCGAGTTGTACTACCAGCTTCTGACCGCGCGCGCGACTGAAGCACGCGCCGATGGTCGCGAGGCTGAGGCGATGGCCGCTTTCCAGACCGCGCTGACACTGCCGGTGGTGGACGTGTCCAGCGCGCAACTAGCATTGCAGGTCAATCAACCGGCGGCAACGCCGCGCGCAACCGCAACCCCTGTGGTCGCTCCGACCCCCTTCGTGGAAGTCCAGTCCGACACGCTCAATGTGCGCTTGGGACCGGGCACCGACTACCCGGTGCTGGGGCAGGTTGTTCTCGGCGCGCGTTTCACGCTGGTGGGGCGGAATGACGCCGGTGACTGGCTGGTGGTCTGCTGTGTGGACGAGCAGGCTGGCTGGGTGACGGCGCGGCTGGTCAGCACCACCGCGGACATCAATCTGCTGCCGGTGGGGTTGGCTCCGACGCGTGTGCCGACTGCAACCCCGCTGCCAACCGTCGCGGCGACGCCAACCATTGCTGCCACGCCGACCCCGGCTGCAACCGAGCCGCCGCCGCCAACTCCGGAGCCGCCGGAGCCCCCGTCGCCGCCCACGGCCACGCCGCCGCCGCGCTGATCCGCGCCGATCATGGAACAGCAATCTGTAGCCACTTCCACGCCTCACTGGTACCGCCAACGCGTGCCTCAGTTGGCGCTGGCTGTGCTGATCTTTTTATTGCCGCTGGCCGTGTTGCCCTTTGTCTGGGCACAGTCGGCGGCGCGCGAGCCGGTGGGTCTGCGCGGCCAATCGGTGGAACGTCTCGAGTTGGTTGCTACCGGCGCGGGGAGCGTGCTTTATGCCGAGCTTGCCGGCGGGCTGCTGGTGCGCAGTCGCGACGGTGGGGCATCGTTTGAGCGCATCGATGCTGGTCTCCCGCACGTTGGGCTGGGTTGGACGAGCCTGGTAGACTGGATCGCGCCGCCGGATGACCCGTGGACTCTTGTCGCGCTGGTGGTGCAAGGCGAGGCGGTGCGGGTCTTCGCCAGCGCGGACAGCGGCGATACCTGGCAGCCGTTGGCACAGCCCGCCGGTGCGGCTGATGCCAGCAAGCTACGGGCATTGACGGGCGGCGCCGACGGTTTCCTGGCGCTGGCCGGTCAACAATCGCTCTGGATCAGCCAGGACGCCGGCCAGAGCTGGACCGTCGCCGCACCGTTGCCAGGTGAACTGGTGGGCAGCGAGCCGCTCCTGCTACAGGCCGACTGGCGCAATCCAGCGCGCCTGGTTGCCAGCGGCGGCGCGGGCGTTTGGATGAGTACTGACAGCGGCGCGACCTGGACCGGCGCTGATGGCCTGCCGCCGCTGGCGGAGGTCGGCGCGCTGGCGCTGGCCGGCGACCGGGCCGGGCTGATCTACGTCGGTGGGCGGGAACTGGTCTTCGTCAGCGGCGACGGCGGCGCGACCTGGAACGCGGTCGAGCTTCCGGGCGCGGATGGTCTGGTGCGTACACTGCTGATAGATCCACGCGTCGGCGAAACGGCGCTGGCGGCGGATTCGGTGGGCCAGGTGTTTCGAACCGACGATGCCGGACGTCACTGGACGCTTACCGCCAGCGATGGCCGCAGGTCTGTGGCAGCGCTGGCGGTGGATGCGCGCAGCCGCGACCGCTTGTTCAGCGCTGGCGACGACGGAATCTGGGCACAGGGCATCCTCGCGCAGCAGCCCACGGCGACGCCTACCGCCACAGAGACGGCTACGCCAACACCAACTGCGACCGCTACGGCCACTGATACCCCTTCACCGACGGCCACAGCCACCGCGACAGCAACGCCGACGATGACGCCAACGGCCACAGCCACTGCGTCAGCGACCCGAACGGCGACCGCCACGCGTCCCGCCACAGCGACGTCGACCTCGACGCCGACACCCACTGCGACCGCAACGCCTGCTGGCGAAACACCAGCGCCGACAGCGCCACCGTCCGCGGGTCAAACGCCGTCCGCTCCGACTGCTACCAGCGCGCCAACGACCGCGCCCACTGAAGTGCCAACCACCTCGCCGCGATGACCAACTATTCCCGTCTGCGCAGCAACGAACTGCGTTACAGCCTGCCGGTCCGCTGGCTGCTGGTGGTCATCGCCGCGTTTGCTGCCTTGCGTGGTCAGGGGCAGATCAGCCCGATTCTGGTGGCGTTCTTCACTGCTTTCGCAGTCGCTACGACCGTCTATTTCACCGGATCGTGGAGCTTGCGGCTGCGTTCGACCGCCATCTACTGGGCGATGCAGTTGATCGATGCTGGCTTTGTCACAGCGCTGATCGCGATGTCGGGCGGACTGGCCAGCCCGCTCTATCTGCTGTACCCGCTGCTCGGAATGCGCACATTGGTCTACGGGCCGGATGTGCGCGGTGTGGTGTGGCTGCCGTTCGCCTACGGGCCGCTCTATTTTCTCGCGCTGGCCATCAGCTACGGCAACCTGGCGTTCGTGGCTGACCCGCTCTTTCTGACCCGCTACCTGCTGCTGCTGGCGTTGATGGTCGGCATCGTCGGGGCTGGACTGGTGTTGGCTAACCGGCTAAGCGAGGTGGATCGGCTGCGGCTGGCGCTGGCGGCCCGTACCGAGGATCTGGCCAACCAGGCACGCGCCTTGCAGCGCACGGCCACTGACCTTGGCGACCGGGTGCTGGAACTGCGCACGCTGCAAGAGGTTGCCAAGGCGTTGTCGGCCACGTTATATCTCAACGAGACGCTGGCGACGGTGGCGAACCGGCTCAGCCGGCTGGCTGGTTCGCCCTACTGCGCCGTGGCGCTGCTGACCGAGGAGCGCGCCGATGTCGAGCGCTTTGTCGTGGCCGCTGCCGGCGGGGCGCAGTCTGCGGGCCAGCCGGCGCGCACCAACGCGGCGTTTGTGGCGGCGATGGCATCGGGACGTCACCAGGTGTTGCGCGCCTCGAGCAATGGCGCAGGCCAGCCGGACGTTACGTGGCCGGTCGCCTGGCCGGTGGGCGCGCTGGAACTGATCCCGCTGGTAGCGCGCGGCGCGCCGATCGGCGCGCTGCTGGTTGGCCATTCGCAGGAGACGCTGGCCAACTCGTCGAGCCGAAGCTTGACCGAGAGCTTCGCCTATTTTGCGGCG
The DNA here is from genome assembly GCA_963707275.1 of uncultured Chloroflexia bacterium. Taxonomy (GTDB): domain Bacteria; phylum Chloroflexota; class Anaerolineae; order JAAEKA01; family JAAEKA01; genus JACKBK01. The sequence goes on along the minus strand of CAVPPH010000003.1, from coordinate 397,188 downwards.
ACGGCCATCGAGAACGCGCGCCTCTACGGTGACGTGACCGACCGCCACCGCGAGCTGGAAGCGGTGCTGGCCGGCATTGGCGACGGGGTGCTCGTGGTCGATAGCGAGGCGCGCCTGATGTTGATGAACCCGGTCGCGGCGCGGCTCTTCGGCCTCTCGTCGCCTCCGCTGGGCGCCGGGCTGGCCGATCTGACGCCCGGCGACGAGGTGTTGCAGGTGCTGGAGGAGACGGCGGCTTCAGGACTGGTAGTGGTGCGCGAGCTGCCGATCGTGTCGGCTGGTCTGGGCGCGGATGGCCAGCCGCGGACGTTCCAGGCGCTGGCCGCGCCGCTGTTCCGACCTACCGAAGCGGGTGAAGAGGTCAGCGGCGTCGTGACAGTGCTGCGCGATATCAGCGCACAAAAAGAGTTGGAACGCATGAAGTCCAACTTCCTGTCAGTGGTGTCGCACGAGCTGAAGACGCCGCTGCACTCCATCAAGGGGTTCGTGGACATCATCCTGATGGGTAAGACCGGCCCGGTGACGGAGCTTCAGCGCGACTTTCTTACGACCGTCAAGGAGCAGACGGGGCACCTGCAGCGGCTGATAGAGGATCTGCTGGAGTTCAGTCGTCTGGAGTCAGGGCAGATCAAGCTGCGGCCGTTGCTTATCAACCCGGCGGAGATCGTCGTTTCCGTGGCGGACAAGCTGACGCCGCTGGCCAGCAACAAGGGGCTGGCGCTGGCGTTGGACGTGGCCAGCCTGCCTGAGATTGAAGCCGACCCGATGCGGCTGGAGCAGGTGCTGACCAACCTGGTGGAGAACGCGATCAAGTTTACGCCCGACGACGGGCAGATCCGGGTGACAGGCTCGGACTGCGGCGACATGATCGAACTGGTGATAGCCGACACCGGCATCGGCGTGCCGCTGGAGGAGCGGGAGCGAGTCTTTGACCGTTTCTATCAGGTGGACAGCAGCGCGCGCCGGCGCTACAAGGGCACCGGTTTGGGGCTGACGATTTGCAAACACATCGTCACGCAACACGGTGGGCGGATCTGGGTCGAGGCAAGGGAAAGCGGCGGCAGCGCGTTTCATGTGCTGTTGCCAAAGGTGTTCCCCGACAGCGGGGCGGAGCAAGCATCGCTGGATTTCGTCGCCTTCAGCCGCGGCAGCTAAAATTGCTCCGAAAATCGGCCACAAAAACCCTTGCCAAGGCTTGCGTTGTGTGCTAGAATATTACACGAAGGTAGTGACGAGGTTTGGCTTGTTCGCACCGAAGGGCACGAAATCAAGTATCTTCCTCGCCTCGTGGTATACATACGTACCTCCCCCCGCCCGCGTATTGTGTACCTTGGTCGATTTGAACGTCGCACCTTCAAATATCAGCAGACCCGGCACTAGTTGCCGGGTCTGCTTTTGATTTGGCGCACGCACCCTCCGGGAAGTCGTCGGCGATGTGTTGCTGGAGCCGAGTGTTCCAGAATACCTCCCGGAGGGTGCGTGGTACTCACACCGGGATCAGACCAGCCTGCACAGTCTCCAGTACGCCGGGCACCCGACCGATGCGCGCCAGCCTCGGCGCGTCCACGTAGTCCGCGCCAGCCACCACCACGTAGCCTAGTAGCGCCAGGTAAAGAACGCCGGTGGCCAGTTCCAACGGTCCCTTGGCTGCCGGAATAAATTTCAGGAGGCCCAGGCCGGCGCGAATTTGGCCGGCCAGTTTTGTGCGCGACTGAAAGCCGGGCGACAGCGCTTCTACGTCGGACTGGGTCTTGCCGAGGACCGGACCGGGTGCGCCGCTGCCCTCGATCAGTTCCGCGACGCGCTGCTTGGTGTCGTCAGTCTGATACAGGGCATCGGCCAGTTCGGTCAGCGCCTCGCCCTGCTGGAGCTGCTCGACCCACTCGGCCGCCTGGACGCGCAGCGCGCTGGCGGCGTCCTGTCCCAGCGCGGCCAACAGGCTGTCATAGGCCTGCACGATGAAGGCGACCGCCTTGGAGACCAGCCGGGTGACGTTTTCGCCCAGCGAGGTGAGGGCTTGTGACAGTTCGCTGCCCAGCATGCCCGCGGCTTGCTTGAGCAGCGCCGGGTCCAGCCCCACCAGCGAGGCGACCGTGCCGCGGGCGAAGTTGCCAACGGCTTCCACCACCTGTTGCATTGCATCGTCAGCGGTCGCGATCAGTTCGGCAGGTGTGGTGCTGGCGCCGCCGCGGGTCATCTCAGGCTGTGGCTCGACCTGTGCGCCGATTTCGTCCAGCGATCCGTCGATCAGCGCCAGAAGGTCATCGAACTCGGCGGGCGGGCGGGCCGAGCCAGCGCTGCGCGTAGCCTCGCCATCGTCTTCGTCAGCCAGAGCTAACAGCCCATCGGCGGCGCGCAGCGACGCAGCCGCCTGTGCCAGCAGACTTTGCTCAGCGCCGAGGCGGGTCGCCATGTCGTCGGCGTCCAGGTAGGCGGCGGTTTGGCCGATCAGCGCAGCCGACTGAGCTACCAGGCTGTCGGCGCGGTCGGCCAGCTCGTCCTCTGAGGCAACTTGGATCGCACTGCGGGTCGACTCCTGTGAAGGCGCAAAGAGGGTGCGCATCCCCTCAGCATAGGATGCAGCGGCGGTTCTGTAGTCGTTTTGGGTCACGGGTGTTGTCCTCCTGACGGTGGGTTGCGGGCAGGTTATCTACTGTGATAAACGAGAAACGAAGCAATTTTCGTGCAGTCTGATATGAAGCGTAACACAGCCGACAGCCGCTGTCAATCTCGCTTTCCGGTGTCTGACAAACGGGGTTGAATTTGACAATCGCCAGAGCGACCGGTATAATCTGAGGCTGTGACGGGCACTTCGGGGCTGTAGCTCAATTGGGAGAGCGCTACAATCGCACTGTAGAGGCAAGGGGTTCGAATCCCCTCAGCTCCACCTGGTTGTCAAGGACAGCAGCTTACCAAACGAATTCGGGGCAGTAGCTCAGTTGGGAGAGCACCACAATGGCATTGTGGGGGTCAGGGGTTCGAGTCCCCTCTGCTCCACTGGTTGAAAACAAAGATGGCAACTTTTCCGAAAAGTTGCCATCTTTTTGCGTCTGGCGCGCATCGTCTTGACAACCCTGTCCACCTGACCTATACTCCGTCAACCAACTGAACAGAGAAAAGCTGCGAACAGGAGCAGTAGGCCAGCGTTTCAGAGAGCGGGCGGTTGGTGCAAGCCCGCAGGCGTTCCAACGCACGCGGAGGCCGAACTCGCCTGGGAGTTGCGTGCGTGAACACCATTACCAGTAGCGTGCGCCGGCTGACCCCGTTACCGGTCGCCTGAGTGGAGTTCGGAAAGTAATCGGTTACCAGTAATCAGTAATCAGTCGTGGAGGCGTTACTGATCACTGGACACTGATCACCGATCACTGAACTCAAACAGGGTGGTACCGCGGAGCGTGCGCCTTCGTCCCTGACCGGATGAGGGCGTTTTCTATTATCGTACTCTTACTCCTACTCGTCCTCGTACTCTTCGGTCTCGGGGAGTATCGAGAAACGTATACGAGTAAGAGTACGAGGACGAGGACGAACAAGAGAGACGACATATGCCCGAAAAGTACAATCCACAAGAGATCGAGCCGCGCTGGCAGCAGCAGTGGGAAGCGGATGGCCTGTACGCGACGGTCGAAGACCCGGACCGCGAGAAGTTCTACTTCCTGACGATGCTGCCCTACCCGTCGGGCGACCTGCACATCGGTCACTGGTACGCGATGACGCCCAGCGACGCGGCGGCCCGCTATCGCCGCATGCAGGGGTACAACGTCTTCTTCCCCATCGGCTTCGACGCGTTCGGCCTGCCCGCCGAGAACGCGGCCATCAAGATGGGCGCGCATCCGTACAAGTGGACGCTGGCCAATATCGACCGGATGCGCCGCCAGATGCGCTCCATGGGCGCGATGTGGGCCTGGGATCACGAGGCGGTGACTTGCGATCCCGAGTTCTACAAGTGGACGCAGTGGTTCTTCCTCAAGCTGTACGACCTGGGGCTGGCCTACAAGAACTTCGCCGCAGTTGACTGGTGTCCCAGTTGCAACACTACCCTGGCGCGCGAGCAGGTCTGGGGCGACGACCGCCACTGCGAGCGCTGCGGCACGCCGGTGATCAAGAAAGAGCTGGACCAGTGGTTCTTCCGCACCACCCAGTACGCCGAAGAACTGCTGGCAGGCATGGAGACCATCGACTGGCCGGAGCGGGTCAAGACCATGCAGACCAACTGGATCGGCCGCTCCGAAGGCGCCGAGGTAACCTTCACCGTTGCCCCGGAGTATCTGCCCGATGAAGAGCCGGGCGCAGGCGATCTGGTCGTCTTCACCACCCGGCCCGACACGCTGTGGGGCGCGACCTTCATGGTGCTGGCGCCGGAGCATCCGCTGGTGGACAGGATTACCACGGCCGCTCAGCGGGCCGAGGTCGATGCCTACGTCGAGCAAGCCGGTCGCATGAACGAGATCCAGCGCGGCGCCCTAGACAAGGAGAAGACCGGCGTTTTCACCGGCGCCTACGCGATCAACCCGGTCAACGGCGAGCGCGTCCCGATCTGGATCGCCGACTACGTGCTGATGACCTACGGCACCGGCGCGATCATGGCGGTGCCAGCCCACGATGAGCGCGACTTCGAGTTCGCGCTCAAGTTCGGGCTGCCGATCCTGCCGGTGATCGAGCGGCTGGACGGCCGCGCCAAGAGCGTTGTGTGGGATGGGTCGCTGGTGGACGAGTTGGCGTTTATGGCGGCCCTGCAAGCGGCCGGAATCGCGTTCCAGTTCCTGGAGATCGCCGGCCGCGGCCGCTTCTTCGGCGTGCCGCTGGAAAGCGACGCCGAGATGGACACCTACACGGCGCTGCTGATGCAGCACCTGAAGCCGGGCCACTGGGCAGACATCGTTGGTCGCCGCTGGCAGGTGGTGTTCGACGACGGTCCGATGGCGCTGAAGTCTGTGATCACGGATCAGGAGATCAACAACCGCTGCCGCGCCGGCTATGAACTGATGCGCCAGTACCGCACCACCATGGAGATGTGGCAGGGCGTGCCGTGGTATCGTGACGTGCTCTTCCACCATGACTACGGTGTGATGATCAACTCTGGCGAGCTGAGCGGCACACCGGGCGACCGCGCCGTTCCTGACACCATCGAATGGCTGGAAGCGCGTGGCCGCGGGGTCGCCGCAGTCAACTACAAACTGCGCGACTGGCTGATCAGCCGCCAGCGCTACTGGGGCGCGCCGATCCCGATGATCGACTGCCCGACGTGTGGCATCGTACCGGTGCCGTACGCTGACCTGCCGGTGATGCTGCCCGAAGACGCCGAGTTCCAGCCGACTGGTGAAAGCCCGCTGAAGTTCCATGAAGGATTCCGCAGCGTCAAATGCCCGCAGTGCGGCGGCGAGGCCGAGCGCGAGACCGACACCATGGACACCTTCATGTGCTCGTCGTGGTACCAGTACGCCTACGTGACACCTTATCACATGGCCGGCCAAACGCTGAGTGCCGACGACACGCCGTGGAACAAAGCTCAGGGCGACTACTGGCTGCCGGTTGATCAGTACACGGGCGGCATCGAACACGCCACCATGCACCTGATCTACACGCGCTTCTTCACCAAGGCGATGCGCGACATGGGGCTGGTCAACTTCGACGAGCCGATGGTGCGCCTCTTCAACCAGGGCATGATCCTGGGCGAGGACAACGAAAAGATGTCCAAGAGCCGCGGCAACGTGGTTGCGCCCGACGATCTGGTGGCAGCGCTACGGCGCCGACACGATCCGCGCCTATCTGATGTTCATCGGCCCGTGGGAACTGGGCGGGCCGTGGAACAGCCGGGCATCGAGGGTGTCTCGCGCTTCATGCAGGACGTTTGGAACCTGGTGGTCGATGACGACGAGCCGAGCGGCGAACCAAGCCTGAAGGAGATCAAGGATCTGCGGCGGGCGACCCACCAAACGATTCGTGATGTGACTGCCGACGTGGAAGCCTTCAAGTTCAACACCGCGGTCGCCAAGCTGATGGCCCTGCGCAACAGTCTGAAAGCGGCCCGCAGCACGCCGGTCTACGGCGGCGACGCGTGGAACGAGGGGGTGGACAGCCTGCTGCTGTTGCTGGCTCCCATCGCGCCACACCTGACCGAAGAACTGTGGCAGCGCCGTCACCCTGGCCCCAGCGTGCATGTCCAGGCCTGGCCGAGTTGGGATGAAGAGGCGACCAAAGAAGATGTGGTGACGCTGGTGGTGCAAGTCAACGGCAAGGTGCGCGGCAAGATCGAGGTGCCGGCCGGCATCGATGAAGCAGCCGCGCGCGAGCTGGCCCTGGCTGAGCCAAACGTCCAGCGCCACCTGGAGGACAAGGTCATCCGCAAGGTGATCGTGGCGGGCGGCAAACTGGTGAATATCGTCGTGGGATAGGAGAAGGGAAAAGAAGGAACAGAGGGAAACCAGGGAAATGTGGGAAAGGGATGCGCCGTTAGTTCCGGTTTTCCCTCCATTCCTTACTTTCCCTTCTTTCCTCCGAGTTTGTCATGCAACGACAACTACGCGTCGGCCGGGGCGAATTCGACGTCGACCCTGAGCAGACGCAGGAAGCAATTGAACGCTACGACGAGGGGCGCGGGCTGATCGGCGGCGATCCGAACCGGCGACCTGATCACATTCGCTGGCGACCGATTCCCGAGGAACAGCCGTATTTCCGCCTTATCGATATCAGCGCCGAAAAGCGGGCGCGGCTGGAGTTATTCCTGCACGAGGAGAAAAGGGGAAAGCAAGGAAACCAGGGAAATACGGAACCCACGGATGGCGGCGCGCGGCCGCTGGAAATCGAGATCGGGTTCGGCAACGGGGAGTTTATGATGGGGCGGTCGGCGGCGCACCGAGAGCGGCGGTTTCTTGGGTTCGAGGTGAAGCGCGACCTGTGCCGCTCGGTGGTCAGGGAGACGCTGACTGGTGGGCAGGACAACCTGTGGATCAGCGACGACGACGCGCGCTGGGCCTTGCCGCAGCTTGAACTGGCCGGGCAGGTGGACGTGATCCACGTGCTCTATCCCGACCCCTGGTGGAAGCGGCGGCATCAGGTGAAACGGGTGTTTACGTTGCCATTTCTCGACCTTGTTCACGAGCTGCTTATTCCCGGCGGTCTGCTGCACGCTCGCAGCGATGTCGAAGGCTACGCTGAGTACATCGAGGAGTTGGTGGGTGAACACAGCGGCTTCAGCGCGAGCGATTCTGCCCTGGCGACGCAGTTCGACGCCGACCCGCCGACCCGCCGCGAGGCGTACTGCCGCAACATCGACCGGCCGTTCTGGGTGATGGCCTTCACCCGCAGCTTCTGACGTCCTGTCCGCGGAGGCAGGCATCGACCGCGACCGTGAACGTGGCTCCCGCATTCGCGGGAGTGATGACGTAGGCTGGTTCAGGGTTTATTGGAGGATACTATGACTTGCCAACCGCATCTCGATCCTTCTGGTTATTTCCTCGCAGGCGGCCCGGTAGGCGTCTTGCTCTTACACGGGTTCACCGGCTCGCCCACTGAAATGCGCCTGATTGCCGACTATCTTCATCAGCGAGGGGTGACGGTTTCTGTTCCGTTGCTTCCCGGCCACGGGACAACGGTCAGCGACTGCAACGTGTGCCGCTGGACCGACTGGACCTCAGCCGCTGCCGGCGCGCTGGCTGAGGTACGCCAATCCTGTGACACGGTCTTTGTCGGCGGGCTGTCGATGGGGACGCTGATCTCGCTTGTGCTGGCGGCTGACAATCGTGATCTCGCAGGTGTGATCCTGTACTCTCCCGCCGTCAAACTGGCTGAGTGGCGGATTCAACTGGCGCCGGTGCTGAAGGCTGTTATTCCCGCGCTGCCCAAGGATGTCAACGCCGACCAGGATCTCACCGACCCGGCGGCGACCCACAATCTCTGGAGCTACGACGAAAATCCGGTAGCTGCTGCTGCTGAACTGCTCAAGCTGCAGAAGCAGGCCCGGCAGGGGCTGCCACAGGTCACATCCCCGTTGCTGGTCATCCACAGCACGCTGGACCAGTCGATCCACCGCGACAGCGCGTGCATGGTCTACGACCGGGTTGGCACACCGTTCGTGGACAAGTATCTGGTTACCCTGAACAATTCAGGGCACAATCTGGTGGTGGACAGTGAGTGGGAGACGGTGGCGGACTTGAGCTACCGGTTTGTGCTGAAGTACGCGTGAAACGAAGTGACAGGCACTTTTCGAAGACTCCTGGAGTGAAGCGGAAGGAGCCGAAAGTGCCTGTCACTTGAGAGAACCAATCACCTGCTGCAAGGTTTCGTCGAGGGGGATCTGCGGCGCCCAGCCGATGGCCTGACCAATGCGGCTGATGTCCGGCACACGGCGCTGCATGTCTTCGAAGCCGGGGGCGTAGGCATCTGCGTAGGCAACGAGGCGGATTTGCTCCTGCCAGTCGTTCTCTATGCCCTGCGCCAACGCCAGCGTTCGCCGCGCCAGCTCCAGGATGCTGACCTCTTCTGTCGAGCCGATGTTGAACACACGGCCAACCGCCTCCGGCGTTTCGGCCAGCGCAGCGATCGCCCGCACCGCGTCTGACACGTTGCAGAAGCAGCGCGACTGCGAGCCGTCGCCGTAGACTGTCAACGGCTCACCGGCCAGCGCCTGGCGCACGAAACGGGGGATCACCATGCCATAGCGCCCGGTCTGGCGCGGCCCGACGGTGTTGAAGAGGCGGAAGACAACCACCGGCAGCCCGTGTTCCTGATGATACGCCAGCGCCAGGAACTCATCCACCATCTTGGTAGCGGCATACGCCCAGCGGTTGCGTGAGGTGGGGCCGAGGGTGATATCGTCGTCCTCAGCGAACGGCACGCGGTCGCTCTTGCCGTACACCTCGGATGTGGATGCCAGCATCACTTGCGCGCCATGATGCAACGCCGCCTTGATCACCGCGTCCGTCCCCTGGATGTTCGTCTCCACCGTCAGAACCGGTTGTTCTACCACCAGCTTGACCCCCACTGCTGCGGCAAGGTGGTAGATGATCTGGCAGCCAACTGCCGCGTCATCCACGACACCCGGCGCGACGATGTTGGCCTCGATGAAATGAAAACGGGGGTTGTCCAGCAGTGGCTGGATGTTGCTCATCGCCCCTGTGGACAGGTCATCGACCACCGTCACGGAGTCGCCGCGCGCCAGCAGCGTTTCAGCAAGGTGCGAACCGATGAAGCCGGCGCCACCGGTGATGAGAGCGTGGGTCATGAGGGGGAGAGCGGGTGAGGGGGGAGCGGGAGAGCGAGAGAGGGAAGAAGCGTAATAAACGAGTCTCCCTCTCACCCTCTCTCCCCCTCACCCTGTCATCCTACGCGCGGCCGTTGCCGATCAACGCAGCCTGCGGCGCGCGCTCGTCGGCGCGGATCAGGCCCTGGTCGATAAGGTAGTTGATGATCACGTAGGCATTTTCTTCCGGCGTGTTGGACACCGTGTCCAGCGTGATCTCGGCGTTCTCGGGCGCCTCGTAGGGGTCGTCGATGCCGGTGAAGCCTTTGATCTCGCCGCGGCGTGCCTTGGCGTACATGCCCTTGACGTCGCGCTGCTCGCACACCTCGATGGGCGTGTCTACGAAGACCTCGACGAAGGAGTCGGAACCGGCCAGGTTGCGCACGTCGTTACGGGTGGCGCGGTAGGGGCTGACAGCCGCGCAGACCACCGTGCCGCCGTGGCGCACGATCTCCGCCGCCACGTAGCCGATGCGGCGAATGTTGATGTCACGGTCTTCCTTGCTGAAACCCAACCCCTTGGAGAGGTGGGTGCGCACCACGTCGCCGTCCAGCACCGTCACTTGACGGCCATGCTCCAGCAGCAGTTGCGTCAACACCTCAGCGGTGGTCGACTTGCCTGAGCCGCTCAGACCGGTGAACCAGATCGCGACGCCCTGTTTGTGGCGCGGCGGGTAGGTCTCGGACAGGATGTTGGCGACCTCGGGGCGGGTGAACCACTCCGGAAGCTGCTTGCCCTGGTTGAGGTAGTCGTCGCGCACCTGCGTGCCAGAGATCGATGCCGTGCGGGTGTTCTTGTCGATCTTGGAGATTTCCTCGTAGCGATCGTCGTCAGGCAGGTAGACGAACAGACGGAAGGGCACCATCTTGACGCCCAGTTCCTCTTCGTACTGGCTGACCATCTCCTGCGCGTCGTAGGGGCCGTAGAAGGGCTTGCCCTCGGAATCGTTGCCGGGGCCGGCGTGATCGCGGCCGACGATCAGGTGATTGGCGCCGTAGTTGCGGCGAATGATGCCGTGCCAGACCGCCTCGCGCGGGCCGGCCATGCGCATGGCCAGCGGCAGCAACGCCAGCAAGATGCGGTCGGGGTCGTAGTAGCGGCTGGCCAACGCCTTGTAGGTGCGGACGCGGGTGAAGTGGTCCACGTCGCCCGGCTTGGTCATGCCAACCACCGGGTGCAGCAGCAGCGTCCCATCCACTTCGTCAGCGGCGCGCTTGGTCAGCTCTTCGTGGACGCGGTGCAGCGGGTTGCGCGTCTGGAAAGCCACAACGTTGGGGTGACCGAACTGGGCCAGTCGGGCGCGCGTCTGCGCTGGTGTCAGGCGCAAGTCAACGAAGTCGTAGTGCTTCGGCAGTTGCAGCATCTGCAGTTTGCCGGAGATGTTGAGCTTGCCCCAGCGGTGCATCTCGGCTACCAGCGGATGACGCACATCGACGGTGCCGAAGGCCTTCTGTGCGACTTCATTGAGATCCCATTCGTAGATCTCCTCGATGGTCATCACGGCCAGCAGGTCGTTCTTGTCGTTGCGCAGTGCGATCTGGCTGTCGAGCTTGATGTCAGGCGAGGCGTTGACCGGCAGCGTGACCGGCAGCGGGAACAGATAGCCGCTGGTCAGCCGCATCTCGTCGAGGACGCGCTGGTGGTCAGCCTGGCCCATGAAACGGTCCAGCGGCGAGAATGCGCCGGTGGCTAGCAGTTCCAGGTCGCAGACCGCGCGTGCGGAAAGCTGGATCGACGGCAGGCTGCTGGCGTGATCCTTGACGGCGTCCCGCTCGGCGGCGGGAACCATCAGGTCGATGAGCTTGTCGCCGTAGGGGGCGATGAGCGAAGACGTAACTGTAGTTTGCACTATGCTTTCTCCTGTTTGTTTCGTGCCAGCAAATGGTTTCTGTTGGTGTTGCTGGCAGCGGGTTGGATCGTTTGGCGCTCTGGTTGGCCCGCAGCATTCCACAAAAAAAGCCGGCTGATGGCACATCGGCCGGACTGCGGCGTTGCTCCTCAAGGGTCTGGGCGGAAACCAGGTGCCCCCGGCAGGACTCGAACCTGCGACACGAGGTTTAGGAAACCTCTGCTCTGTCCCCTGAGCTACGGAGGCACTGGGGCATGATAGCACAGACCGGACAGGGCGGCAAGAACGGCGGTACATTTGGTTGTAGAGGCCGTGAGGCCGTGGTATACTTGGCGTCGTAATGCCGTCCACGAATACCTTCGGCATCACGAATACACAGATGAGCACGAACCAGGCGTTAGGTGGGTTTTGATGCACCGTTTCGGGTCATCACCACATTCAGAGATCAGGAGGGATAATGCCCGCTACGCGTTACGTTTGGGTCGCCGGCACGCTGGCTGTGTTGCTGCTGCTTTGCGCATTGCCTGCGGCTGACACACGGGCCAGCCTGACGCCCGTGGAACAGCATCGCGTTTTTCTGCCTTCTACCCCGTTGGGACAGCCCATGCTGCGTCTTTCCAGCCTCTACTACGACACCGAAACAAGCGGCGAGCCGGACGAGGCGTTCCGAGTCTGGAACATCAGCGGGCGTACGCTGGATCTGGCCGGCTACGGCGTTAGCGACGGGTCGCGCACAGTGGTTTTCCCGTCCCTGCAACTGCCTGCCGATACCGGCATCTGGTGCGCGGGCGATGCGCTGGCTTTCGCTCGCTCCTTCGGCTTCTCTCCTGGCTGCGAGTACGGCGCGGACAGCGACCCGTCCGTGCCCAACCTGAGCGGGTCGGTGCTGCGGTTTGGCAACAGCGGCGGGCAGGCATTGCTGCTGGGTCGCGCCGGCCAGCGCATCGATGCCGTGGTCTATGAAAACGGCGACCCGACGCAGAACGGCTGGCAAGGTCCAGCGGTTGAGCCTTACACGCCCAGCACGGCTTTTGCGGTCGAAGGGCAGATACTCTACCGCAAGTTCGACTGGCAGGCGGGGCAGCCTTTGACCGATACTGATACCCGGGCCGACTGGGCGCAGGATCCCGCCGATCACATCGAGGGCCGGCGTGTCCAGTATCCCGGCTGGGACCTGGACGTCTTTGGCCGCCCGGCCGTTGTGAATGCGGCCGGCCAGTTCACCGTCGCGCTGGGACCTGACAATCTGTTCGACGCGGTCAACGTGGCCTTTGCCGGCGCGCAGCACTCGATCCGCATCGAGGGCTATACCTTCGAACATCTCGCGCTAGGGCAGACGCTGGCAGCGCGCGCCGCGCAGGGGGTTGACGTCACGCTGCTGCTGGAGGGCGGACCGCCCGGCGGCATCTCCGACCAGCAGCGCTACATCACCCGACTGATCGAAAACGCCGGCGGGCAGGTCTGGTTCATGGTCAGCGACCGCAACAGCGCCGACGACCGCTACAGCAACCAGCACGCCAAGTTCGCAGTCATCGACGACCGCCAGGCGCTGATCAGCTCCGAGAACTTTTCCGGCGACGCGATGCCAGACGACGACAAGTCGGACGGCACGCTGGGCCGGCGCGGCTCTGCTCTGTTGACCAGCGCGCCGGCGGTCGTCGCTCATCTTCAGGCGCTATTGGCGGCGGATTTCGATCCGCAGCACCACCCCGACCTGTTTCGCTGGTCGGTCGCCGACCCGAAGTACGGCGGGCCGCCGGCCGGCTTCGTGCCCAACACGGACACCGGCGGCTCGGGCTACCAACTCGTCCACGCCCAGCCGCTGACCTTCACCGGCGCGCTGGCGGCGGAGATCGTCCAGTCCCCTGACACCAGCCTGTTGCCGGTCGATCAGGGTGGCCTGCTCGCCATGGTGGGTCGCGCCGGCGCTGGCGACCAGGTTTTGGTGCAGCAGCTCTACGAGCGGGTACACTGGGGCGGCTCCAGTGACACGCCGCAGTCCGCGCCAAATCCGCGCTTGCAGGCCTACATCGACGCGGCGCGCCGCGGCGCGCAGGTGCGCATTCTGCTGGACGGCTATTTCGACGCGGGCGAAAACGCGGAAACCGTCAGCTACGTCAACCTGATCGCGCAGAACGAGGGACTGAACCTGCGCGCGCTGCTGGGCAACCCTACCGGCCGCGGCATCCACAACAAGATGATCCTGGTGCAGGCTGGCGGACAGAAGTGGACGCACCTGGGCAGCATCAACGGCAGCGAGGCGTCCAGCAAGGCCAACCGCGAGCTGGCCATTCAGGTCCAGTCGGACGCGGTCTATGGTTATCTGGCGCCGGTGTTCTGGATCGACTGGACTGTTTCGGGCGGGTGAACATCCTCCCGGACATCGCCGCGGCGCCGCAACCTTCGGGAGGGTGAGGAGATACGGAGCAGCTCTCGTTGACAGTCCACGGGCGCGATGCTATACTCCCATCACCCTACCTGGACAGCCTTCATCGTAGCGTCACCAAAGTCTGTCGCTCGCGAGGCGTGGATTTCCGCCACCGCGGGAATGACGGGTGATCGGTCTCCCTCTTATGCGCATTCTGGCCATCAGCGACAAAGTCGTACCGCTGCTCTATAGTCCACAGATTCGGGACGTGGTCGGCCGGATCGATCTGGTCGTCAGTTGCGGCGACCTTCCCCTGTACTACGTCGATTTTGTGGCCAGCACGCTGGATGTCCCTTGTTTCCTGGTAAATGGCAACCATGCCGCGGGCGAGGAGTTCAAATATCACGACTCGCTCAACCCGGCGCCGCGCAATCCACTCGACCTCGACGAGCGTGTCGTCTGCGAGGGCGGGCTGCTGATGGCTGGGCTGGACGGCTGCATTCGCTACAACAGCAACCCCCGTTTTCAGTACACCCAGTCGGAGATGTGGCGCAAGATCGCTCGCATCGCGCCCTTGCTGCTCTGGAATCGGATTTCTGACGGGCGCTACCTCGACATCCTTGTGGCGCATAGCCCTCCGGCCGGCATCCACGACGGACCTGATCGGGCGCACACTGGCTTCAACAGCTTCCTCTGGTTCATGCGCCGCTTCCGGCCGCGCTATTTGCTGCACGGCCACAAGCATGTCTATCGGCCCGACGAGGTGACCGAGACCCGATATCACGATACCCTGATTATCAACGTTTTTCCCTGGAAGGTGATCGAAATCGATGAGTGACGAACTCGTAACTGTATTCGGCGGCGGCCGTGTGGCAAAAGACGATCAGCTCTACCGCGATTGCGCAACTCTGGGCGCGCTGCTGGCGCAGGCAGGCTTTCAGGTTGCTACCGGCGGCTACTACGGCAGCATGGAAGCGGTGCTGCAAGGCGCGGCTGAGGCGGGCGGCCACACGATCGGCTTCACCTGTTCGATCTTCGATGCTGCGCTGAAGCCCAACGGTTGGGTACACGAGGAGCGCAAGACCGCCTCCATGCCGGCGCGCATCGAGCGGATGGCGGTGGAGAGCGACGCGTTCGTGGTGGTCCATGGCGGGCTGGGCACGATGGCCGAGCTGGCGCTGGTCTGGGACATGATGCTGACCGGTGAGGTACATCCCCGGCCCTTCATCGTCGTCGGGCAGGAATGGCCGCAGGTGGTGGAAAGCATCTACCAGCACACGCAGATGGGTTCGTCGGGGTTGAAGTTACTCACGTTTGTGGAGACGCCGGAAGCAGCAGTAACACATCTCCAGGCGGCGCTAGCCGGTTGATCGCGCCGGCGCCACTTGCGGACTGCGCATCCTCTCTGTCTTGAAAATAGCGCCTCACTGTCAGTGCGAGCCGTCTGCGGCGAAGCAATCTCTCGGCCTTACCGGAGAGACTGCTCATCTGCACCTCGCCTGCGGCTCGTCGCAGCCGCAGGTGTCGGCGGCCGCCGCCTCGCAGTGACACCATGGCAAGTGAGCCGTCAGTGCTCCGCACTTTTCATCCATCGGGGTGTCGGGCGCAGTCCGTCCCGAGCGGGATTTTCCCCGGCAGGATGCACACGGATTGGGGCCAAACCCGGCATCTGAGGATGCCTACTCCACAAGCCGCCGCCGATTCCAATCCGAGCGTACGAAAAACCTCTCGCCGGAAACGTCATCCGACGAGAGGTTCTCTTTGCCACCAGCCCCTTTGGGTTTTTGTGCAATCACCAGCGAACCGGGGCTGTCGACGTGAAATCCAAAGGGGCTTCACGTCTCTTTATAGCAGTAGCATTCCTAGCACATACGGTACTGCTGCCAGTAGCGCGAAGGCCGGGTGCAGGCGGGCCGTGCGGTTGCTGCGGTCCCAGTTGAACAACAGCACCGCCAGAACCAGCGCCAGCAGACCGCCGGTTACCAGCACGCCCAACGATGCCAGCGGGTTGAACGTTGCCGGCGCATCGTAGGCCAGTCCAGTGTACGCGTCCATAGCATAGGTGGCCGGCAACAGGCGGGCGATGGTCTGCGCGCCCGGCGGTAACATCGCGAAGGGCATCATCAGGCCGGACAAGAGCATGGATGGCAGGAAGATCAACTGCGACCACAGCAGCGTCGCCCGCGAGCTGGATGCCACCACGCCGATCAGAACTGCCAGCCCGGCGAACGCCAGGATCGACGCCAACGTGATGATGGCAAACCAGCCCCAGTTGACAGGCGCCGGCGCACCGAACAGCGGCGTCGCAGTCGCCAGAATGATCACCGTCACCACCAGGACGTGCAGGAAGGTGGTCAGCGTCGGCACGCTGAGAATGTTGATGGCCGGCACGCCGCCGATCTTGAAGCTGCGGAAGATGCCCGCATCGCGCGCCGTCACCAGTGGGTCTGGCAGGCCCATCAGCGTCCCGATCATCGCTGCAAAGATCACCATCGCCGGGATCATGGTTGCGGTGAACAGCGGGTTGATCTGCGTCATGATCAGCCCCATCATGGCGTAGAACGCCAGCGGGAAGGCGTAGGTCAGGAACAGGAGCTGGCGATTACGCAGGCTGCTGCGCAGCTCGATGAATGTGTGGTTGGCGAAAGCGGTCATTTCTTGCCTCCTGAGTGGGTGATTTCCAGGAACCGATCTTCCAGAGACGGCCGCTCGACCCGCAGGTCGATCAGCGCGTCGTCGTGGGTTTCAATGTAAGTGATCAGCGACGAGACAGTTGGTCCGACGTCGGAGCTGAAGTAGACGACATACTCTTCTTTTAGCGCCCGCTGCTGTACGCCGGGGAAGGCCCCGTTGACCTGCTCCAGGCTGCGATTTTCCGTGTGCACGGACACCTTGGTCAGCCCGTCGCCGGCGGCGGTGATCTCCATCGGCGAGCCGGTGGCCGCGATCTTGCCGTTCAGCAGGATTGCAACCCGGCTGGCCAGTTCCTCGGCCTCGGCCATGTCGTGCGTGGCCAGCAGGATCGTCGCGCCGCGGCCTTGCAGCTCGCGCATCAGGTCGTGCAACTCAACCCGGGACCCGACATCCAGCCCGGCAGTTGGCTCGTCGAGGATCAGAACCTGCGGCTCGTGCGCCACAGCCAGCGCCAGCGCCAGCCGTCGTTTCTGACCGGTGGAAAGCTCAGCGTAGGCTGCCGTGCGCTTCTCGGCCAGGCCAAGCCGGTCGAGCAAGTCGTAGCGCGGGGCGATGCCCTGGTAGGCGCAGAAGAACTTCATGGCCTCCGCCGCGCTGATGGTCTCCGGCAGGCCGGATGTCTGGAGCTGCACGCCGATCTTGCCACGCAGCTTGCGCGCCTCGCGGCTCGGGTCAACGCCAGCGATTTGCAGCGTGCCGCCGTCCGGTTGGCGCAGGCCCTCGAGACACTCCAGCGTGCTGGTCTTGCCGGCGCCGTTTGGCCCCAGCAGTCCAAAGATCTCGCCGCGCTCCACGGCGAAGCTGATGTCGTCCACGGCTACGAAATCGCCGTAGACCTTACGAAAACCTGTGACGTTGATTACGTTGGTGTTCATAGCTATTGCTCCATTCATGGCACGCACCGGCCTGCTGATGTGTTGCGTACCGGGCTAAAGAAGCCTGGCGGCCACCGGCACGCCGTCGCTTGCGGGAACTGTCTGATGTCGAGTGTATCAGATCGCACCTGTGATATGCGTTCGGCTTCATCGCGATCGTGTTGCGGGTGTATTAACTGACCTCAGTATAGGCGCTGGACGCCGACCTGTCATCGGTCCACCGGTTCGTCGCACGCTGTCCAAATGGACAGTGTACCAGCGGACAATGACAAAACGCGGCGACACGAGTACAATGAAGGTGTCATGAAACACTCCGACATGCCAACGACTAGCAGCAGAAAATTGCCGGCCGGCGCCTCCGATCAGATTGAAGCACGCGAGACTCGCCCCTTTCTTGGCATCGTCACCGTTGTCCTCGTCGCGCTGACGGTTCTCTCGTTCTCATCCGATCCTGATTTGCGGACCATGCCGGCTGCCGCGCTGTTCATCGGACTGATGCTGGTGCACGGAGCGTTGTACTGGTTGTTATTCCGTCTGCCAGCGACGCAGGCGTGGCACGTGGGCTATCTCGTGGTGCAGACGGCGCTCGCTGCGGCCATTGCGCTGCTGGCCGGAAACATTGCGGTTGACTTTGGGTTGTTTGCTGCGCTGATCGGCCTCGCTGTCGGCATGCTGCGCAACCGTATCGCAGCCGTGATTGCGGTCATTATCCTGCTGGCGCTTTCGTTGTTGATCGGGCTACAAACGACGGAAGGCATGAGTTTGCCCTGGTGGCTGTTTTCTGTCGTTCCGATGACCGCCTTCGTGGTCGTCTATGTCGTGCTGTATACGCGCCAGGCGGAGGCCAAGGCAAAGGCCCAACGGCTGCTGCGCGAACTGGAGACAGCCCATCAGCAATTGGCAGAGTATGCCGTACAAGTGGAGAACCTGACGCTGGCGGCGGAGCGGCAGCGTATGGCGCGTGAGCTGCACGACACGCTGGCGCAGGGGCTGGCGGGACTGATCCTGCAGCTAGAGGCAGCCAGGTCACAGCTTGAAGCGGGCCGGACAACTCGCACCGGCGAGATCATCGACCAGGCGCTGCTGCGGGCGCGCGAAACCCTGGGCGAGGCGCGCCAGGCCATCGGCGACCTGCGCAGCACCGTCGGCGTGCCGGCTGATCTGGCGCCAGCCATCCGTCGTGAAACGGATCGGTTCAGCGCCGCGACCGGCATTCCCTGCGCTCTTGAAGTCTCGCTGTCGGCTACGCTGCCGCAACGCGCCACCGAACATGCCGTGCGCATCGTGTCGGAAGCCCTGAGCAACATTGCCCTTCACGCCGAGGCAAACCATGTTTGGGTCAGCGCCATGCAGCAGGATGACTTGATCACGATCACCGTGCGCGACGACGGGGTCGGGTTCGACAGCGATCCGCAGAAGCCGGGCGCGGGCCACTATGGACTGGTGGGCATGCGCGAGCGCGCCCGACTGGCTGGTGGAACTGTGGATGTCACCAGCACGCCGGGCCGCGGCACGACGGTGCAGTTCAGCCTGCCAGCTAGCCAGGACGGAGAAGCGAGCGGCGATGGCCAACACTGATTTTCCCATCCGTGTGCTGGTGGTGGACGACCACCTGATCGTGCGCGAGGGGCTGAGCCTGATCCTTGAGACGGCGGACGGCATCGAACTGGCCGGCGAGGCGGCTGACGGGGCTGAAGCCGTGCGGCTTTGCCACGACCTGCGTCCCGACGTGGTGTTGATGGACCTGCGCATGCCCGGCATGGACGGCCTGACCGCGATCGGGCTGTTGCGCCAGCAAATGCCTGAAGTTGCCATCATCATCCTGACCACCTACGACGAGGACGACCTGATGATGCGCGGCTTACAGGCCGGCGCGCGCGGCTTCTTGCTCAAGGACACCGACCGGGCGACGTTGCTGGACGCGATCCGAGCCGCGGCGCGCGGCCAGACATTGCTGTCGCCGGACGTGATGCAACGTGTTCTGGCGCATTCCGCGGCGGCGACTCCCGCAGCGGCTGGCGGCGGGCCGTTGGACCTGACCGAGCGCGAGCTGGAGGTGCTGATTGGCGCAGCGGCGGGCCAGCGCAACAAGGAGATCGCCCGTGATTTGGGTATCACTGAGCGCACGGTCAAGGCGCACCTGACCAGCATCTACAACAAATTTGGCGTCGACTCGCGCGCCGCGGCTGTCGCCGTGGCAGCTCGAGCGCGATTTACTACCCCACGACTGACAGCCGGCAATGCGTCCGGCCAATTTCATTCCTCGAGGTTTCGATCACCTGTCATGACCCCAACCGACGTCCCATCTTCTGCCGCGCGCTTGCAGCGCCGGCAGGCCAATTCCTATTTCCTGTCGTTCATCATCCTCGGATTGACATCAGCGGCGCTCGGACCGACCATCCCTGGTCTGGCCAGCCACACCGGCTCGACAGTCGGGCAGATCAGCATCCTGTTCACGACTCAGGCTTTCGGCTACCTGCTCGGCTCGCTGCTCAGCGGCTGGTATTTCGACCGCCGGCCGGCGCACCCGTATCTGGCAGTGGCGCTGACGCTGATGGCGCTGGTGATCGCGCTGATCCCGCTGAGTTCGCTGCTGGCTGCGCTGGCCGGACTGTTCTTCCTGGTCGGCCTATTTTCCAGTTCCATCGATGTCGGCGGCAACACGCTGCTGGTCTGGGTGTACCGCGACAACGTCGGGCCGAGGATGAACGCGCTGCACTTCTTCTTCGGCCTGGGCGCGCTGATCTCGCCGCTGGTGGTGGCGCGCGTCATCGAGTCTACCGGTGACATCAACTGGACCTACTGGCTGCTGGCCGCGCTGACGCTGATCCCGGCGATCGTCTACGCACGCACGCCCAGCCCGGTGGCGCCCAGGGACAGTGAGACGCCAGACAACCGGCCGGTGAGTTGGCTGCTGGTCGGGCTGATCGCGGCGCTCTTCTTTCTGTTTGTCGGCACGGAGCTGGGCTTCGGCGGCTGGATCTACACCTACGCGCTGGAGACTGGCACTGCCAACGCGATAACCGCCGGATACATGACGTCGCTTTTCTGGGGTTCGCTGACGTTGGGGCGGTTGCTTTCCATCCCGCTGGCAGGACGGCTCCAACCGCGCACCATGCTGACTATCGACCTGGCAGGGCTGGTCTTTTTCCTGCTGCTGTTGCTGGGCTGGGCGGATGTGCCCGGGGTAGTGTGGATTGTCGCGGCCGGCTATGGCTTGAGCATGGCCAGCGTCTTCCCGACGCTGATGACCCTGGCCTCGGTGACGATGCCGATTACGGGGCGGGTCACCAGCGCGTTCATGGTGGGCAGCAGCCTGGGCAGCATGACGATCCCGTGGCTGATGGGCCAGACCTTCGAACTGCGCGGCCCGCAGAGCATCGTGCTGTTGCTGCTGGTCGCCACGCTGGCTGCTGCGGCGGTGTTCGGCGCGTTTGTGCTGGCGGCGCGGCGTCAGGGGGTAGCGGTGGCCGGCGCGTGAATCAGGCTCTGTTTGGAAAATCATTGATAACGCTGAGCCGGAATTGATCGATTTGCGGAACGGGGTGAAAGGGCGTAAAATTGCGGCCAGATCAGTGAGAGTATTTCATCATGTTGACCTTTTGCAACGTGCAGTTTGTTCCCTGCCCATCCCCGCCCGGCCCCCCGGCCCGCTGACATCCCGTCACAGCCAGGGGGGCATTGCCACGCAGCGGCGGTTCGCCGCCTTCGGTCACGCCGCGCCACGCGCGTCCGCTGACCCGTTCACCCGTTGTCTGACATCTGTCACCATAACAGCCTTGCGCTGTTTCAATCGAATTTCACCAGTGTTGTTGCCGACTGCATTTGCGCCGTCGATGCCGCGTTCCGGGCGCTTGACGCGACGACCTGGAAGGTGACAGTCACTTCGACTGTTGCTGATCTGTCAGGTGGGCGCTCATCGAAGTGACTGTCACCTGCGAAGCAATATCGTTCAAGAGGAGAACCATTCATGCGACAATCCAAAGCCTTCTTCCAGAACTCTGCCGCGACGCGCCAGCCGATGCAGAGCTGACCAGCCACAAGCTGCTGGCGCGCGCCGGCTTTATCCAGCCGCTGGGCGCGGGCATCTATTCCTATCTGCCGCTGGCGCGCCGCAGCCTGGACAAGATCGAGGCCATCATTCGCGAGGAGATGGACGCGATCGGTGGGCAGGAGATCACCATGCCGGTCGCGCAGCCGGGCGACCTGTGGAAGCAGACCGGCCGCTGGGACGCGGCCTACCCTGAGCTGGTACACTGGCAGGACCGCTCCGGGCGAGACATGACGCTGGCTATGACCCACGAAGAGGTGGTGGCTGACCTGGCGCGTCGGCAGATCAGCTCCTATCGCCAACTTCCCCAGCTTGTCTATCACCTGCAAACCAAGTTCCGCGACGAACCGCGCTTCGCGCGGCGGGCTGATCCGCGTGCGCGAGTTCACCATGAAGGACTCCTACTCGCTGGACATGGACGACGCCGGGCTGGATCGCCAGTTCGAGGCGCACCGGGTCGCGTATCACCGCATCTTCCTGCGCTGCGGCGTCAAGGCCATCAGTGTCAGCGCCGATGTCGGCATCATGGGCGGCAAGGACTCGGTAGAGTTCATGGCGCTGACACCGGCCGGCGAGGACACCCTGCTGCTGTGCGACTCCTGCGGCTACCGCGCCAACCGCGAAGTAGCTGTCATCCAGAAGCCGCAGCCGGGCGATGAGAGCGCGCTGGCGCTGGAAAAGGTCGCAACGCCGAACTGCAAGACCATTGCCGAACTGGCCGCTTTTCTGGGCGTGCCGGAGAGCCGGACGGCTAAGGCGGTGTTCTACGTAGCGGAGGAGGACGGAGGGAAAGAAGGGAAACGAGGCAAAGAAGGGAAAGGGGAGCAGATGGACGCAGGGACAGGCGCCGGCCCCTCGGCACGCTTCATCTTTGCTGTGACGCGCGGCGACATGGAGGTCAACGAGACCAAGCTGCGCGCGGCGCTGAAGATCGGCAAGCTGCGGCCGGCCACCGAGGAGGAGATCCGCGCGGTCGGTGCGGAACCGGGCTACGGGTCGCCGGTCGGTGTGAGCGGCGCGCTGATCGTGGTCGATGACCTGGTGGCGCGCTCGCCCAATCTGGTGTCGGGCGCCAACGAAGAGGGCTATCACCTGCTCAACGTCAACTGCGGCCGCGACTACCAGCCTGACATCGTGGCCGACATCGTGGCCGCGGCCGATGGCGATGCCTGCTCGCGCTGCGGCAATCCACTGCACGTCGCCCGCGGCATCGAGGTCGGCAACATCTTCAAGCTGGGTACCCGCTACTCCGAGGCGCTGGGCGCGCTCTACGACGACCCGGCCGGGGTGAAGCAGCCAATCGTCATGGGTTCCTATGGCATCGGCGTTGGCCGGCTGCTGGCCACCGCGGCTGAGATCTACAACGACGATAACGGGTTGATGTGGCCTGTCAGCATCGCTCCCTTCCATGTCAGTCTGGTCGTGCTGCCGCGACCGGGCAAGAGCGGCCCCGCGCCGGTGGATGTAGCCGACAAGCTGTACGCCGAGCTGCAGGCGGCCGGGATCGAGGTGCTGTACGACGACCGCGAGGACGCCAGCCCGGGCGTCAAGTTCAACGACGCCGACCTGATCGGCCTGCCGCTGCGCATCACCGTCGGCGCGCGTTCGCTGGAGCAGGGCGGTGTAGAGCTGAAGCGGCGCGACCAGGCCGAGCGGCAACTGGTCGCGGTGGAAGAGATCGTGGCAACCGTAACAGCCGAGTTGTCAGCGTTGCAGGCTGAGCTTGCCAGCGGGGTGTAAGGATCTGTTCGCAAAGACTTCGGAAGTCGCCGGGTCAGCAAATCAAGCTGATTTGTGTGCAGGCGACTTCCGAAGTCTGGATCGGTTGCGGCGATGTGACCCCCTATCCGTCATTCCCGCGGAGGCGGGAATCCACTCTTGTTTAGCCCTGGAAGCGGGAGAAACCCATCCAGAAGAAGTGTTTGTCAAAGGCGAACACCTCCACTTGGCCAGCCTGTTGCAGCCAGGCAAAGCATGCACAGTCCACATAAGAAAACTGCTGGTCGTGATAGCGACGAAACAGTCCCCAGGCATTCTTGTCCAGCGCCGCGTCAGCTTGGATGACTGTCAGTCGTCCGGCTGACGCATCCCGCTGGATGCTGTCTCCCAATCTGAGCGTGGCGCTATACCCAAGTTTTCGCAGGGTTCGTGTGTAGGTTTCTGCCAGCACGTAGTTCAACGTTACTCTGGACAATCTGGCTTGGACGAGTGCTTGGGCCAGTTCAACCGCCTCGCGATGGAACTGGTCACTCTGATCAGTTAGTGCGATGTATGCCGACGTGTCGAAGAAGATCCGTCGCATCACACCTCCTCGTAGATCGCGGGTCGTGTTCGACCGAGCCGAGCGTGTCACCGCTCGATCCCAGCGCGACGATTTCCAACAGAGCGTCGTTTGCACTAGCACTGCGCGTCATGTACACCTCGATCGCCTCGCGGATAACGTGAGCCATCGTGGTGTGTTGCTCGTGTGCCATTTCCTGAAGCACGCGGTGCTGGTCTTCTTCCAGATATATCTGTGTTCTCTTCATGTTTGTCTCACCTCCATACATCGCAATTCTAGTCCAGAGGATGTATGTTGTCAAATGCGGTACGCGCCTGAGACATGGTGGCTGCGCGACTTCCGGGCTTCTGGCCGAGGGCGGTATAATCAGCACATGCCAACACATCGCACCAGGATGATACTTGCTCTTTTGGTGGTGCTTGGCGTTGCCGCGGCGCTGCGTCTCTGGCAGATCGACACCATTCCCCCGGTTTCCACTTCGATGAGTTGTTCGAAGGGCTGGAGGCGTGGCGGATTCTGACCGAGCCGGGCTACAAGCCGGTGTTTCTCGCCGGCAACTTCGGTGTGCCGCCGCTGAATGCCTACGCCAACGCGCTGACCTTCGCCATATTCGAGCTGCTGGGCGGTGAGGCCGGGCCGACTGCGATGCGCGTCACCGCGGCGCTTTTCGGCCTGCTGGGCGTGCTGGCGGTGTTCGCGCTGGGCGACGAGATGCGCCGCTATGATCGGCGGCTGACGCGGGCGTTTCCGCTGCTGGCCGCGGCTGCGCTGGCCGTCATGCGCTGGCACGTGCACTTCAGCCGCATGGGCATCGAACCGGTGATCGTGCCGCTGGAGTGGGCGGCGGCCAGTTGGTTGCTGCTGCGTGGCTGGCGCACCGGCAGCCGGTGGAGCTTCGCCGGCTGCGGCGCCGTCCTGGCCGCGTCCATGTACACCTACCAGGCCGCCTGGGTGATCCCGATACTGGTCGCGTTCACTGCCCTGCTGCTTTGGCTGACTGGAGCTGACAGGGAGGTGGAGAGGGAAACAGAGGAAAACAGGGAGGAGAAGAGGGAAGGCGTCGATGATCTCGTTCAGTCCGGCGCTCAGACCCCAGCTCCCAGTCCCCAGTCCCTGCCCCCCACCCCCCACGCCCCACTTCCCGGCCTCCTGCTTGCCGCCGCCGTCGCCGCGCTGCTGGTCCTGCCGCTGGTGCTGTTCTTCCTGCGCAACCCGGATCTGTTGCTGCTGCGGCCGGCCCAGATCGCCATCACCGGCCAGGAAGCTGCCGCGACCGGCGTCGGTCACAACGCGCTGGCCAGCATCAAGATGTTCGTGCCGCTGCCAGGGAACGGCGACCTGGACCCGCGGCGCAACCTGCCGGGCGCGCCCGCGCTGAGTCTGTGGCTGGCGATTCCCTTCTGGATCGGCGTCGGCATGGCGCTGTGGCGGGTCAGGCGACCGGTCTACGCGATGCTGCTGATCGGGCTGGCCGGCCTGCTATTGCCGGGAGTGGTCAGCGAGTACGCGCCCCATTTTCACCGCGTGCTGGGCGCAGCGGCGCCGGTCGCGCTGTTGATTGCGTTGCCGCTGGATTGGATTTTGGGGAGGGGAGTGGAGAGAAAAGAGAGAAAAGAGGGAAACGGGACACCGTTGTGGCGAGTGGCGGGGATTGTGGTTGTTGTGCTGGTGCTGGGGTTGGGTTTGGTTGGTACGGTGCGCGATTATTTTGGGCGTTGGGCGGGGCTGCCGGATTTATATTACGCCTTCGACGAGGGGTTGTGGGATGTGGGGCAGTGGGTGGCCGCGCAGCCGGAGGAGGAGGCTGTTTACCTGACGCCGCGCGACGCGGATCATGCGACGCTGGCCTTTGCCTGGCGCGAGCGGGCTGCGTCGCCGGTGACTTTCGATGGCCGCGCTATTTTTCCTTTGACGGCCGCTGCAACCGACGACGCGCAGCAATATGTTGCCATCGAGCACGAGGATTTCCGCACGCGATTGCTGTTGCCTGGTGTGTTCCCCGATGCCGCGGTGACACAACAATTTCTTGACCGCAGCGGCGAGGTCTATACGCAGGTCTACACGCGGCCGGCCGGCGCAACGCCGCAGTTGCTGCCGGGGATTGCGGTAGACGGGCCGCTGGGCGACGGCATCCGGCTGCTGGGCTACGACGTGATCCCCGAATCCCCGCGGCCGGGCGAGATCGTATACGTGCGGCTGCAATGGCTGGTGGATGAAGCGCCGGCCGGCGACTGGACGGTGTACACGCATCTTGTCGATCCTGACGACCCGGCGCGCGCTGTGTTGGCCGGCAGCGACGGTCGTCCCGGCGGCGGCAGCCTGCCGACCGATCGCTGGCAGGTCGGCTGGCGGGTCATCGACGAGTATCAGGTCGCGCTGCCTGCTGATCTGCCGCCGGGCGACTATGCGCTGGAGGTCGGGCTGTATCAGCCATCGGGCGATATGCTGCCTGCAGGGAAAACCGGATTGCAGTTGGGGAACGTGCAGGTCATCGCAGCCCAATGACTCGCCTTCGTGTCGCTCCGCAAGACGCGGCGCTGCTGCCGACCCTCTTTGCCGTCGAGGACACGCACTGGTGGGCCGCAGGGATGCGACGGGTTAGCCACGCGCTGCTGGATGGCGTGTCGCTCCCGCCTGGCTGGATCGCGGAGATCGGTTGTGGCGCCGGGGCGTTTGCCGCGGAGCTGGCGCAGCGCTATCCTGACCGCGAAGTGCTGGCGGTTGATCTGCACCCGGCCGCGCTGGTTGCCGCGGCGGGACGGACCGGCCAGCAAGCGGGATTGCACGTTGGCGCAGCCGACGGCCAGCGCCTGCCACTGCCGGACGCTTGCTGCGGGCTGGTCGTGGCGCTGGATGTGCTCGATCAGGCCAGGATCGACCCGGCGCAGGCGCTGGCGGAGATCAGGCGCGTTCTGCGGCCGGGCGGCTGGCTGCTGTTACGGGTCAGCGCCTATCCCTGGCTGCTGGGGCCGCACGATCGGGCTTTTGGCACAGCGCGGCGTTACAATCGCGTCCGCGTTGGACGCGACGCTGGTGCGCGGCGGGCTGGAGCCGGTGCGCCTGACCTATGCCAACAGCCTGTTGCTGCCGGTAGCCGTGATGGCACGGCTGGCGCAGCGTCGCCAATGGCTGCCGGCGACGGCCGGATTGACGGTGCCTCGCCAACTCAACCGCGCGCTGACACAGGTGTTGGGTTGGGAGGTGGTCGTTTTGCGGAACCTCAACCTGGGGTGGGGATTGAGCATTTACGGCCTGGCAAGGGCGACCGGTTGACTTTCAATCAAACTCTCCAGGTTGCCGGTAACCGACGGGAGACGGTTCTCCAGTTCAGCTACATCCGTTCACCGATGCATCCTTGTAAACACTTGCGCTAGAATCTATTATGGTAGATAATGGGGTGGATTTGGGTATCTATCTATTGATGGGAAGCTGTGCTATCTGATGGGAGTTCATAGCGGGCAATGCGAAGAAGCGCCCGAAGCGTTGTCTGGCAAAACGAGAAGTCAGGTTTTAGTCAGTGCTGAATGTCGATAATCAAAATCTGCTCGAGGTAATACACATGAATAGTATAATTACAGACCATTCCAGCGCGTGAAAGCGGCGACCGTGATCACGTGCTGCCTGGTGCTGGCGATCCTGCCACTGGCAGCTGCAGGGGTAGGCGCAGGGGCCAAGCTATAATCCCTATCTTAGTCAGGGGATTGTAGACCAAACAATCAACGGGACGGGCAGCACCTTGTTGCCTGTGGAATTCAACGGCACGGATTCGCGAGGTTCGATGTAGGGAACGCAGGAAGTGATGACATTACCGTGGTCCAGGGCGATCAAATGACAATGGTCATTACGTTAGTAAAGGCGTCCCGAATGCCGTCAATCCGCTCGACGCGTCGGAGGCGCCGGACCGCATGGTCTCATCGCATACGATCCGGCCATCAAACCTACTACACAACAGATTGCGACATCCCGGCAACAGCCAGTGAGACCATCACCATCGCCTACAAGTGACACAGAACAGTTTCTTGGCGCGAGCCCGACTGTTTCGAATGGTTTCAATGCTAACCTGCGGCCTCCGGCTCTACCAACCCCAGCCGACCGACGATAACTCAGTCAGCGCGTACACCTATGTAGAGGCGTTCAACTACGGGGATGCACCCATCACTTATGGCTCGGTGTCGCATGTTGTCGACGTCACCAAAGACCTTGCGAACAACACGTATAATAAGTTCATTTTCCTGGGTGCATTCGTCGGATCCCGAAACTGTGTACCAGGGATCTGTCAATGCAATGGGTGATGACAACAACCAGACGGGCGGGCTCAACGGTGACGACGAAAATGGTGTGATCTTCCCGGCCCTGGTGCCGGGCGAGAGCGCCGTGATCCCGGTAGTCGTGACCATTGCGGACGATGGCTTTCAGTCGTCGGACCCGCGGTTGAACGCCTGGATCGACTGGAATGGCAACGGAGCCTTCGAAGCGGGTGAACGGATCGTCACTAACCAGACGGTTCTTACATCCGGCACCGTGAATCTCAGCGTCGCCGTCCCGGCAAACGCAGTCACAGACCGGCCGACCTTCGCCCGCTTCAGGATTGGTCCATCCGTCACTGGTCCAACCGGACTGGCCTCATTTGGCGAGGTTGAGGACGACCAGATCCAGATCGGCCAACTCTGCGTCGCTGATGTCAACGCCAGCGGAGAGGTCGATATCATCGATGTGCAACTGGTGTCTGGCGCTTTTAACACCAACGTGCCGGCCTACGACTTCAACCAGAGCGGTCTTGTGGACGTGTCGGACATCCAGTTTGTGGCCGATCGTTGGTTGTTGGGTTGCTAGGCGGCGGCAACCTTAGATGTCACGCACGTCGACTGAAGAGGTCATCAGCATCAAAAGTTAGCAGAAATTGGAAGTCTGCATGTGAAGGCATAACCTTTTCCGTAGACCAACGTCAACTGTTTTAGTATCTACGGGTAGTTTTCATTACAGTGCATAATCAGGTGCACTGTAATGAAAGTTTAATCGTTGATTGGTGGCTATTTCTCTAGTATCGTGCTATCATTCTGTTACCAATCTAGAGAATTTCGGTTCAATCCATTTACCACCACGCTAACTCAAAGGCATCGAGTATTTTTGCGATTTCCCCCGGTCGTGCGGTGGCCTGCGCCTGATAACAAGTTGTTTGAAAAGCTCAGACCAGCGATCAGTGGATCCGTTCGCTGGTCGCTAAAGTTTTTTGCGCGACTTGAGCATTGAGTGCCGAAGTCAGGGACGCCGAAGGTGAGGCCGTTGGCTGCCAGATTCTTCGACTGCGCTCCACTCTAACGACAACATTACCTTTCTTTGCGGCTCTTTGAAATGGGTTGCCGTTGCCTCACCGACGGGGCAGACAGCCCATTCTGCGCAGCCTGAATGGCATGTTGACGCGTCAATCAACAACTTCCCTGTGTTGCCTCGGTCAGGAGACTGGCCAAATCAGCAACTGATTGACAGAAGACGCGTCCTTAGTATTTGTAACTCAGAAAGAATGCAGAAAAAACACAAGATGAAGAGAGCCCGTACCGCCGATTTTACAGGCAGGCGATGGCAATTGCCTGCACCTATTACAAGACCATCCATTGTCGATAGTTGGTTTTCGATCAGCCCAGGAGGATCAATATAATAAATCGTAGAAGCGCACGTCGTCGCCAGTTGACGCTGACGATTGCAGTCCTTATTGCAGTCGTCATCGGCCTGTTCCCGCAGGCATTGCCGGGCGTAGAGACACCGGCCGCCTCGGCCCACAACCTACAGACCAAAATGGTCTACATGTTTCTGGACCAGCCATCGCAGGCTCTGCTGGACACTCGTCTCGCCGGACCCTGGACGCCTGGTGATCCTATTTTGCAGGCGAACGACGTAATCGGCCTGGTGATCAAGGTCGTGCCGCGCGACGGCACCACCACCGGCGTCGGCGGCCACGTCGACTTCTACGTGCCCAACGGCGTCACCGTGACCGACGCCGCCTATGTGATTCCTGATCGGCACGGGTGGATTCGTCCCAGCGGCCATGAAGGGCCAGTCACCCATCGCGATTGGCGACGGTCCCATCGGCGCGAAGATCACCTCTCAGTTGATTGGCATGGCCCCAGTCGGTCCCAACATCAACGGTGTGACGTCGGACCCGGTGGTGCCTGCTTCCGGGCTGCACCGCGGCACCATTGCCGGCGTCTATGGCGACACCGGTATTTTCTATTCCACCGATCCTGACACGTCCTTCGGCTCCTGGCAGCGCTTCAGCAACCCGGCCAATCCGACCGAGGCAGATCGCTGCGGTCTGGTGGGCACCTTCCCCCTGGGCGGCGCCAAGACCATCACCAACAACAGTGGCGACACCTTCGTGCCCTGCAACAAGTGGGATGCCGAGCAGATGTACGCCTGGGGCGTCAAGGGCACCACCTACACCGGAACCGGCGGAACTTCCACTCCCATCGTCGACTATGGCGACGGTCGCGGCAACGCTCCCTGGGGCTTCGCCAGCGGCGTGGCCGGCCCGCAGAGCGGTTACGCCTGGTTCTTCGACTGGGACGAGTGGCGGCGCCAGCGCCAAGGACGGCTGCTGACATGAAGGCTGCCATGGACACCATGGGACCCTGGCAGCGCATCAAGTACCCCGGCAGCCGTATCTCCTACGACCAGCCCGGCCTGACAGTCCACGACCCTGGGCTTTGCCAACATCGATGGCAGCACTGTCGGTGTGGTGGATCTCAAGACCGCCGACCTGCCCCCGACCGTGTCGCAGACCGACACCACCAGCCCCAAGGCCATTCGCTGGGCAGTCGGTCAGTTGACCGACGCTGCGGCCCGAGTATGTCTGGGTCAAGATCAAGGTCGACCAGCGCCAACGGCAGCTTCCTCAACGCCGATGGCTGCCCCGTCTTCCACGCTGACACCTTCGGCGGCGACGCCGGCGGCACCGACAACGGCAAGGACCACCTGTGGCGCTACTACGAGCCCTCGACGGTGACCTGGAACGGCTGTCTGGCGGCAGGCAAGCCGGCCACCGTCGAGTTCGTGCAAGTGGTAGACATCTTCTCCTACAAGGTCAAGGTCTACAACCTGGGCACACACCACCTCAGACCAACGTGGTGGTCAGGGACACCCTGGGCTCCGGTCTGACCTTCATCAGCGCCATCCCGCCGCAGAACAGCGGCCCCAACCCCCTGATCTGGAACATCGGCACCGCTTGCAGCCCAACCAGAAGTTCGAAGCGACGCTGACCGTCAAAGCGACCGGCACGGGCTATCTCGACAACTGTCTGGATGTGACGTCCGACCAGGGCGCGACCAGCACCTGCGACACGACCGTGGGCGGCGCCGTTCCCTATCTGGTGCCAACCAAGAGCGTCTTGCCCATCAGCGTCGCGCCTGGCGGCACGGTGCAGTACACGGTTCTGGTCAAGAACATCGGCACCGGTCCTTCCAGCAGCCCGACTTGTGATCGACGAAATGCTGGCGACCGGGTTCACCTATCTCAGCAAAGACAGCGTGATGGTCAACGGCGCCAACGTCACCGCCACCACCACTGTCAACAGCAGCAATCCGAACAATCCGATCTTCACCGTTCCGGCGGGCATCAATCCCGGACAGAAGCTTGCTCATCAAGTTCACTGCCCAGATCGGCGCCAACGTTGTCGCCGGCGAGTACTGCAACACCTACAGCGTGATCAACAACGGCGTGCCGCTGACGACCGGCTCGCTGGCCTGTATGAATGTCGGCGGCGGCGCGATCGGCGACACCCTCTTCCGCGACTGGAACGGCAACGGCGTCCAGGATCCCACCGACGAGGGCCTGCCCGGTACCGTGGTCAACCTCTACGCTGGCGCATGCACCAGTCCGCCCAGCGGAACGATGATCCAGACGGAAACGACCAATGCCAACGGCAACTATCTGTTCGAGGGCCTGACGGCCGGAACCTACTGCGTCGAGACGGTCTATCCCTCCGGCTACACCGTTACGGCTGACCCCGACGGCGGCGCCAACGGCTATGCGACCGTGACCCTGCCCACCGACACCAGCCAGAACCTGCGACCAGGACTTCGGCTTCCAGCCGGGCGGCGCTGGCATCATCGGCGACAAGGTCTTCGACGACAAGAACAACAACGGCGTGTTCGACGCCGGTGACGTGGGCATCGACGGCGCCACCGTCTACCTGTACGAGGACACCAACGGCAACGGCGTCATCGACCCCGACGACTACCTGGTCGGTACGCAGACCACCACCGGCGGCGGCAACTACAGCTTCACCGGCCTGGCCGAGGACCTCGACTATCTGGTGAAGGTGTACGCCAACGACCCGGCCGTGGACGCCTACTTCACCAACCCGTACGGCGCCTCCACCTCCCTGCTGATCCCGGTTCCCAACCTGTCGGGCAACTTCGACGAGGCCGACTTTGGCTTCTACGAGGTGACGCCCAGCTCCATCGGCGACACGGTCTGCATTGACGACAACAACGACGGTCTTTGCACCGGCGCGACACGCCGACTGCCGGTGTGGAAGTGCGCCTCTACCGCGACACCAACGGCAACGGCCTGCTGGATCCGGGTGAACCACTGCTTGACACGCAGGTGACAAACGGCAGCGGCAACTACACCTTCGCCGGTCTGGCGCCCGGCAGCTACATCGTGGACGTGGTGCAGACCGACCCCGACGTGCCCGGCGGCTATGCGCCGACCCAGGACTTGCTCCCGGTCAAGATCACGACGCCGGGAACCACCTATCTGGACGCCGACTTCCCCTTCGTGCAGACGCTGCGCAAGGAAGTCGTGCCGACAGGTCCCGCCAACGCCAACGATATGCTGACCTACAAGCTCTATCCCACCTACCCCGGCTCCGAGCTGCTGACCGACGTGGTGGTCAGCGGATCCGATCCCGGCCGGCAGCACCTATGTCGCGGCCAGCGTCAACGCCGGCGGAACGCTTCGCCGCCAACACGGTGCAGTGGAACCTGGGCAGCAACCTGGCTGCCATTCCGGGCAACAACGTCGGCTCGTTCTACTGTCCTGGCAACGACCGGCGACTGCCGTCGCCAGCAAGGACACGCTATCTCGAATTCCGGCGACGTGAATGCCAACTACGGCGGTGACAAGCCGTCATCGAAGATCGACTCCGACAAGGTCTACGATGGCCTGGTGCAGTTCACGCTTGCCGACCCTGCCGGCCGGCGCGGTATTCGACCGGGCCGAGTTGCGATTGACGGTCGACGGCGGCCAGAACGCCAACCGCACGGTGTCCGTCCACAAGCTCCTCAAGGGACCGTGGACCGAGGGTACCTCCAACAACACCTGCACCACCGGAGCGGCCTGGCAAGGCCCCAACTGCACCGACGACTGGCTGAGCGCCGGCGGCAACTTCGGAACCAGCGACTATGCTGCCGCAGTCCTGGGAACCATCTCGCCTGCATCCAACAACACGACCTACTCGGTAGACGTGTCCAGTGCGTACTGGATTGGGTGGCCACGCCGGCCAGCAACTATGGCCTGGCGCTGATCGCGACCGGCAGCGATACCGGCACTGTGGTCAAGTTCGACTCCCGCACCGGCGATGCCGGCCAGCGGCCAACCCTGGTTGTCTACTACTCTGTTCCCACGCTTCGGCGGCTGTTCGGAGACCGTCAAGATCTACCCGCAGCAGGACAACTGGATCCAGGCTGCCAACCCGAACACGGTCAAGAACGACAGCGAGATCCGTACCAAGATACGACACCGACCCCGCCAAGATCACGCGCGGCCTGTTGCAGTTCGACCTGTCAACCCTGCCTGCCGGCGCAACCATCACCGCGGCCAACTTCAACATCAGTGTGAAGCAGCACGGCCAACCACACGGTCAACATTCGGGCGCTGACCAATGCCTGGAACGAATCGCAGGCCACCTGGAACAACCGGCTGACCGGCACGCCCTGGACGACGGCCGGCGGCGACTTCTCCGCGCACGGCCTATGGGAGCTTCGTTCCCAACGGGTCCGGTAACGTCTACTACACCACCACCGTCCTGTCACTGGTCCAGGCCTGGTATGGCGGCACGGTGACCAACAACGGCATGATCCTGGTTCCGGGAACCCCTGGCGTCTAACAGCGAAGCCAAGTACAACAGCAGCACAGTCGCCGGCAAGGAACCCTACCTGGAGATCACCTACCAGTCACCCTTCGTGACGACCGATCTGATCGCCACGCAGGACGCCTTACATCGATGCCGACAACGTCCGACTTCCAACAACAACGGCACCGAGTTGAGGACCAAGTACGACAGCGACACCGCCAAGCGTAAGCGCACATTGGTGCAGTTCGACCTATCCAGCATCCCGGCCGGTGCGGTGGTGGACGACGCTCACTTCTACATCAACGTCAAGCAGACGGCCGCTCACACGCTGAACGTCCGTCGGCTGACCGCGCCTGGAACGAGGCCCAGGTCACCTGGAACAACCGCCTGACCGGCACGCCCTGGACGACCCCGGGCGGCGACACGGCCGCGACGGTCTACGGCAGCTTCAGCGCCCAACGCCGTCGGCTACGTCAACACCGACGTAACCTCGCTGGCCCAGGGCTGGTTCAACGGCAGTTTCGCCAACCAGGGCCTGATTCTGATCCCGGTCTCCGGCAGCAACAGCGAGGCCAAATACGACAGCAGCGAGGTTGCGGGCAAGGAACCCTTCCTGCGGGTGCGCTACCAGGCGCCCAGCGCCGGCGGCACGCGCAGCAACAACATGAGCGCCAAGGGCACGCTGGTCACCGGCGGGACGTCGGTCAAGGTGCGCATCACGCTGCGGGCGGAGAACGCCGTCACCGGCGTGACGCCCGGAACCATCACCGCCAGCGGGACCAACGGCGCCGGCGCCACCTGCGGCAGCCCGACGCTGATCAGCGCCGACAACAACATCGCTGCCGCCAGCTTCGCCACCGATCCGGTGATCTACGAGTGGACCTGCACGACGACGGCCGGCGCAACGCCGGGCAGCGTCAAGTTCAGCGCCACTGCCAGCGGCAACAGCGGCTCGACCACCTTTGCAGCCGCCACCACCAACACAGTGATCGTCAGCCCGATCCTCGCAGTTCCAGGTGACGGTCGATACTCCGACGGTCCTGGCGCAGATCGAAAATGTCGGCAACATCCAGTCCGGCGGCAAGCAAACCTACACCCAGCTCACGCCCAACCTCTGCTACGTGGCGAGCGACGAGGCAACGGATCACCTGTACAGCGTCGCTGCCATCGACTGGCGCTGCCACCAGACATCGGCGCACACCGGGACGACAGCCCTGGAAGGCATGGCCTGGAATCTGGCCGGCACCAAGCTCTACGGCGCGAACGGCAACCAACTGGGAACCTTCAATGCCGTGTTGAGCGACCCGGCATCGGCTGTCTTCACGCGCTTGCCCAATACTATCGCCAGCGTAGGCGCGCCGATGCGCGGCCCGCTGGGCAACATCACTCGACTGGCCGATGTGGACGGCATCTCCTTCGATCCGGCAACGGCATCCTGTATGGCGTCAATCGCCGTGAGGATGGCACCAACGGCAACACGCTGCTGGACCTGCTGATCCAGATCGATGCGATCACCGGCAAGGCTGTTCAGAACGCCTTCGGCGCTGGCGTTGACTACATCGTCATTGCAACCAACACACTGAGCCACGGCGCTGTACAATGTAGACGACATCTCCTTCCACCCGACCACCGGCGCTGCTCTACGGCATCGCCAACGACTCGACGTCGTCGGTGTCGGCGACCTGGATCGTCTGGTCACCATCAACAAGACCACCGGCGCGGTGACCAGACGTTGGTCGCCTGACCAACACCGCCACCGCCACCAGCGTCAACGACATGGAGGGCCTGAGCTTCCTCAACGCCGGCGACGGTGTCTACCTGTACGGCACCACGGGCAGCGCGCCGCCAACCAGTACCGAGCAACCGCTTCTGGGAGATCGATCCGGCCAACGGCGAGGTCACTGAGGTTGTCCCGCTGCCCGTGGCCCACAACGACTACGAGTCGCTGGCCTGTCTGCCGGGCGACTTCCAGATCACGACGACACCGCCGGTGATCCCGCTGACGCCCAGCAACGAGGTGATCACGCCGCTGCCCACCGGCAGCATCGGCGACTACCTCTGGTACGACACCAACGGCAACGGCGTCCCGGACGGCGGCGAGCCGCCGGTCACCACCGACGCGGTCATCGACCTGTATCAGGACACCAACAACAACGGCCAGGTCGATCCCGGCGAGCCGATCCTGGCGGTTACCATCGTCGATAGCTCCGGGTTCTACTCCTTCAACAATCTGGCGCCCGGCAACTACGTGGTCAAGGCGGAGGAGCAGACCGTGCTTGCGCCGCCTTCCAGCCCCAACGCCGGCGACCCCGGCCGCATGGTAGCCACCACCGGCTCCGAGCACGGCGTGAATCTGGCCGCCGGCCAGAACTACACGCTGGCTGACTTCGGCTTCATCGAAGGCGCAGAGATGGCCGGCACGGTCTTCCACGACGTCAACCACAACGGCGTGCTGGAGTCGGGCGAGCCGGGCATCTGCCTGGCGTGACGGTCACGCTGATCGGCACCGACATCGGCGGCAACCCGGTGAGTCTGACCACGACCACCGACCCAACGGCGAGTACGACTTCATCGTGCCGCCGGGCAACTACACGGTCAGCTACGACCCCAACGATCCTGCCATCCCGCCGGAGCTGAGCGATCTGACCACGCCCACCAGCGTGTCGCTGACCGTTCCCGCAGGTGTTGAGGTCGGCGGCATCGACTTCGGTCGCGACAACGCCGGCAAGATCGGCGACTTCGTCTGGAACGACATCAACGGCGATGGTTCGCACAGACGTGGGCGAGCCGGGCATCGGCGGCGTCACCGTCCAGCTCTACCTGGACGCCGACGGCGATCCTGGCACCACCGGCGACCAGACCCTGGTTGCCACGACGCTGACCGTCCCACCGGCGCCTACCAGTTCGTCGGTCTGCCGAACACCACCGGCAGCCGAACTGTATGTGGTCAAGGTGAACACGACGACCCTGCCGAGCGGCTACATCGCGACCGGCGAGGGCGATCCAGGTACGCCGTGCGCCGCCTTGCCGGGCGGCCTCTGTGACAACCAGATCGCGACCACCCTGACGGCCGGCGCGACCATCAGCCAACGTGGACTTCGGCTACACAGCCTCCGCCCACCAGCTTCCCCGTCAGCGGCACGCGTCTGGGATGACACGGACGGCAACGGCGTCGCAGAACGGCGGCGAGGTGGGCATCCCCGGCGTGTCGGTCTGTCTGAAGGACACCAACGACAACATCATCGCCTGCACCACGACCAACGGGACCGGTGACTACACCTTCCCCGGTGTTCCCAACGGCTCCTACACCATCGTGGTCGATCCGGACACGCTGCCCGACGACGCCTATGTCCAGACCGGCGACCCCAACGCGACCTGCCCCAGCGTCGGCTGTGACGACCAGAGTCCCATCGTGGTCAACGGCGCTCCGGTGACCAACCAGAACTTCGGCTACCAGCAGCAGCTCGGCAGCATCGCCGGCACGGTCTGCGACGGCAACGGCAACGGCCTGTGTGACGGCGGCGACATTCCGCTCTCCGGCGTGCATGGTCTTCCTGACCTTCGCCGGCCCCGACGGCATCCTGGGCACACCCGATGACGTGGTGACCACCGACGACCACCGACGGCAGCGGCAACTACAGCCTTCCCGAACCTGCTGCCGGGAACCTACGCGATCAGCACGGTGTGCTCCTCCCGGCTACAACAGCCTGGCCGACGCCGACGGCAGCAATCCGAACTACATCACCGTAACCCTGCTGGCCGTGGGTGAGAACAAGGTCGACAAGGACTTTGAAGTCAAGCCGTGGCCCGAGCATCGGCGACCGGGTCTGGCTGGACGAGAACGGCAACGGTGTGCAGGACGCCGGCGAGGCGGGCATCCCGAACGTGGTGGTGACGTTGACTAGGCAACGACATCAACGGCAACCGCGGTGAGTCTGACGACATACACCGATGCTGAACGGTGGCTACATGTTCGACGACCTGCCGCCGAGCAACGCAGCGGCTACACGATCACGCGTGACGCCGACGGCGGGGCTGATCCCGACCTACGACGAGGACACGGGCACGACCAGCCCGAACAACACGACCGACGGTGGTGTTGGCTGCGGGTGAAGAGCACCTGACGGCGGACTTCGGCTACAACTGGGTGCCGCCGAGCGACAGCACGAACCCGCCGGCCAGTGCCACCGGCGCCATCGGCGACCGTGTCTGGATCGACGCCAACGGCGACGGCGTGCAGGATCCGGGCGAGCCGGGCTGGGCGGCGTGACGGTCAAGCTGTACCGACGACCACGATGACGGCGTTACGGCGGTGCTGATGACAACCCTGGTGGCGACGACGACCACGGCGCCGGACGGCAGCTACATCTTCGACGACCTGCCGCCGGGCAGCCTACGTGGTCGAGGTGAACGACGGCACGACGCCCAGCGGGCTACACGCAGACCGGCGACCCGGACGGGACGCTGGACAACACGAGCGAGCCGATCGTGCTGGCGCCTGGCGATGTGTTCGTCAACGCCGACTTCGGCTACCAGCCGGACGCTGGCACCACGGGCACGCATCGGCGACACGGTCTGGGTGGACGCTGACCGCAACAACGCGACCAGAATGCGTGGCGAGCCGGGCATCCCCGGCGTGACCGTGTCCCTGATCGGACAGCAACGGCAACGGCGTCTGGGATGCTGGCGAGCCGATCATCGCCACCGACACGACCGATGAGAACGGCAAGTACAGCTTCGCCGGTCTGCCGTCGCCGACGGCGCAGGCACGGACGACTATCTGGTGTGGGTGAGCGACACGGACAACGTGCTGGGCGACCTGGTGCCGACGTACGATGCGGACGGCGCAGCGCCGGCGATCGGCGTGCAGACCGGCCTGGGGATCAGTGCGGTGACGGACCTGACGGCGACTCCGGTGACCGACCAGGACTTCGGCTATGCGCCGCCGGGACAGGATCCGGGCGAGGGTCTGATCGGCGACACGATCTTCATCGACACCGGCAACGGCACCGGCGGTGCACCCAACGGCACGTCTGATCCGGGCGAAGGTCTGGAGGGCGTGACGGTGCAGCTGTACGCATCCAACGGGACCACGTTGCTGGCGACGACGACGACCGACGAGAACGGCCAGCTACTTCTTCGGCGGCCTGGAGCCGACCGCGACCTACGTGGTGAAGGTGGATCCGACCACGCTGCCCAACGGCGGCGCGGGTCTGACCAACACGCATCGACCCGGATGGCGGACACGGCCAACCAGTCGACGGTCGACCTGTCAACCAGCGGCGCCAGATCGACCTGGACCAGGACTTCGGCTACACGGCCACGGCGCCGGGCACGGTGAGCGGGACGATCTGGGACGACAGCAATGCCGACGGCAGCGCTGGAGGCCGGCGAGACCGGGCGCTACGGCGGCGTGACGGTGGTGCTGCTGCGACACCAACGGCAACGTGGTGGCGACGACGACGACGGACGCCAACGGCAACTACACCTTCCCGAACCTGCCGCCGGGCACCTACACGGTGGACGTGACCGACGACGGCCAACGTGCTGGACGGCGACCTGGCACTCGCTGGGCACGCCGGACACGGATGGCCAGAGCCAGACCGATCCCAAGCCGGTGACGGTGACAGCCGGTGCGACCACGGCGGTGCGACTTCGGCTACTACGACACGCCGGCGTCCATCGGCAACTTCGTCTGGGACGACCTGAACGGCAACGGCATCCAGGATGCTGGTGAGCCGGGCATCGACGGCGTGGAGGTGACGCTGATGGTCAACTATCCCAACGGCGCCACGATCGACAGTGACGACGGTGACCGGTGACGACCCGTCAACGGTGCGCGGTGGAGAAGGGCTGTACAGCTTCGACAACCTGTTGCTGGACGAGAACTACATCAGCAGCAGTGGCACGGCGACGGCTGCGACCAACCAGCCGGCCTACGTCATCTCGGTGGCGACGCCCGCTGGCTATGCGCCGACGCTGCTCAACCAGGGCGGCGACGATGCGGTCGACTCCGACGACCCGGCCGGGCAACCGGTGGCCGTCGACCAGGGGCAGTTCAACGACACCGTCGACTTCGGCTTCGTTATCCAGCCCGGGTCGATCGGCAACCGGGTGTGGCTGGACGAGAACGGCGACGGCGTGCAGGACGCCGGCGAGGCGGGCATCCCGAACCTGGTGGTGACGTTGACCGGCACGGACGTCAACGGCAACCCGGTGAGCCTGACGACGTACACCGACGCTGAACGGCGGCTACGTCTTCGACAGACGTGCCGCCGAGCGACGGCAGCGGCTACACGGTCACGGTGACGCCGACGGCGGGGCTGGATCCCGACCTACGACGAGAACGGCATCGGCACGCCCAACACGACCACGGTGGTGCTGGCGGCGGGCGAGGAGCACCTGACGGCGGACTTCGGCTACAACTGGGTGCCGCCGAGCGACAGCACGAACCCGCGGCCAGGCGCAACGGGCGCCATCGGCGACCGGGTGTGGGTGGACGCGAACGGCGACGGCGTGCAGGATCCGGGCGAGCCGGGTCTGGGCGGCGTGACCGTCAAGCTGCTGACTGACGACAACAACGACGGCGTCTACGGTGGCGCGGGCGACAACCCGCCACGCCACGCACGACGACGGCGCCGGACGGCAGCTACATCTTCGACGGCCTGCCGCCGGGCAGCTACGTGGTGGAGGTCAACGACGGCACGACGCCGAGCGGCTACACGCAGACCGGCGACCCGGACGGGACGCTGGACAATGCGACGACCTCACCGATCGTGCTGGCGCCGGCGACGTGTACGTCAATGCGGACTTCGGCTACCAGCCGGACGTACGGCTACGGCAACAGCATCGGCGACACAGTCTGGCTGGATGTCAACGGTGACGGCGTGCAGGATGCCGGCGAGCCGGGCATCCCGGGCGTGACGGTGGAGCTGACCTGGTACGGGCCGGACGGCAGTCCGGGCGGCGGCGACGACGTGGTCTACACCGACGACGACCGACGAGAACGGCAACTACCTGTTCGATGACCTGCCGGACGGCAACTTCCAGGTGACGACGAACCGGCAGCAACCTCGCGGCCGGGCGGCGCGCTGGACAGCGCTGATCGCCGACCTACGACGCGGAGCGGCTCGGCACGACCAACGGCACCAGCACGTGTCGACTGGGCTGGGCATCGGCGTCGACCGAGCCGGTGACGAACCTGGACCAGGACTTCGGCTACAGCCCGTACGACGGCCGGGCGACGAGGGCGTGATCGGCGACACGATCTTCTTCGACGCCAACGGCAACGGCGTGGCCGATCCGGGCGAGGGTATCCCCGGGGTGAAGGTGACGCTGACGGACGGCACGACACGTGCAGTGACCTACACCGATGCCAACGGCAACTACACCTTTGGCGATCTGGCGGCTGGCTCCTATACGGTGGCGGTGGATCCCGCGACCCTGCCGAACACGGCGGGGTCTGACCAACACGATCGATCCGGACGGCGGCGACGGCGAACCAGTCGACGGTGACGCTGGCGACGCAACACCAGCGTGAACCTGGACCAGGACTTCGGCTACACGGGCCGGACCCGCTGCACGAACAGCATCGGCGACACGGTGTGGCTGGACGCCAACGCGCGACGGGGTGCAGGATCGCAGGCGAGCCGGGGATCCCGGGCGTGCTGGTGCAGCTGACCTGGTACGGCGACGACGGCGATCCGGGCGGCGGCGACGACGTGGTGTACACGACGACGACGGACGAGAACGGCAACTACCTGTTCGACAACCTGCCGGACGGCAACTTCGCAGTGACGACGTGCCGGCGAGCAACTACGCGGCCGGGCGGCGCGCTGGCGACAGCGCGAACCCGACCTACGATGCGCGATGGCATCGGCACGACGAACACCAGCGTCGATCACGAGGTCCGGCGACGTCGGCGACCCGAACCCGGTCAGCGACCTGGGCCAGGACTTCGGGTACAGCCCGTCGGCCGGCTGGCGGCGACGAGGGCGTGATCGGCGACACGATCTTCCTCGACCTGAACGGCAACGGCGTGGCCGATCCCGGGGAAGGTATCCCTGGGGTGAAGGTAACGCTGGACGGCAGCACGGTGACCTACACCGACGCCAAC
Organism: uncultured Chloroflexia bacterium; assembly: GCA_963707275.1. Taxonomy (GTDB): domain Bacteria; phylum Chloroflexota; class Anaerolineae; order JAAEKA01; family JAAEKA01; genus JACKBK01. Next base: position 355,644 of record CAVPPH010000003.1, on the reverse strand, counting down.
GGCAACTACACCTTCGGCGATCTGGCGGCCGGCTCGCACACCGTGGTGGTGGACACCGGCGACGCTGCCGGGCGGGTCTGAGCAACACGATCGACCCGGATGGCGGAACGCCGAACCAGTCGACGGTGACCCTGGCGACCAGCAGCAGCGTGAACCTGGACCAGGACTTCGGCTACCAGTCGACGACCGGGACGGGCAGCATCGGCGACACGGTCTGGCTGGACGCCGAACCGCGAACAACGCGTAGAACGCAGGCGAGCCCGGCATCGCCGGGCGTGACCGTGTCGCTGATCAAGGACAGAACGGCAACGGCATCTGGGATGCTGGTGAGCCGATCATCGCGACCGACATGACCGATGCGAACGGGCAACTACAGCTTCGCGGGCCTGCCGACTGACCGACGGTGCGGGCACGGACGACTACCTGGTGTGGGTGAACGACACGAACAACGTGTTGAGCGACCTGGTGCCGACCTACGACTGCGGACGGCGCAGCGCCGGCGACGCGGCGTGGTGACGGGTCTGGGGATCAGTGCGGTGCCGAACCTGACGGCGACGCCGGTGACCGACCAGGACTTCGCCTATGCGCCGCCGGGACATGATCCGGGCGAGGGTCTGATCGGCGACACGATCTTCCTGGACCGGCAACGGCGACGGCGGCGCACCTAACGGCACGGCTGACCCGGCGAAGGCCTGGAGGGCGTGACGGTGCGGCTGTACGCATCCGACGGGACGACGCTGCTGGCGACGACGACCACGAACGAGAACGGCAACTACTACTTCGGCGGGCTGAACCCGACGGCGACCTACGTGGTCAAGGTGGACCCGACGACGCTGCCGAACGGCGGCGCGGGACTGACCAACAGCATCGACCCGGATGGCGGCACGGACAACCAGTCGACGGTCGATCTGTCAACCAGCGGCCCAGTCAACCTGGACCAGGACTTCGGCTACACGGCCACGGCTCCGGCACGGTGAGCGGGACGATCTGGGACGACACGAACGCGCGACGGCGCGCTGCAGCGCTGGCGAGACCGGGCGCTACGGGGCGTGACGGTGGTGCTGCTCGACCCCAACGGCAACGTGGTGGCGACCACGACGACCGGCGCCGAACGGCAACTACAGCTTCCCGAACCTGCCGCCGGGCAGCTACACGGTGGACGTGACGGACGACGACAACGTGCTGGACGGCACCTGGCACTCGCTGGGCACGCCGAACACGGCAGGCCAGAGCCAGACCGATCCCAAGCCGGTGACGGTGACAGGCGGAGCGACCACGGTGGTGGACTTCGGCTACTATGACACGCCGGCGTCCATGGGCAACTTCGTCTGGGACGACCTGAACGGCAACGGCATCCAGGATGCTGGCGAGCCAGGGATCGAACGGCGTGCTGGTGACGCTGACGGTGACGTATCCCAACGGCGACACTACGACGGTGACGACCGTGACCGGTGACGACCCGTCGACGTCGACGGTGGAGACGGGCTGGTACAGCTTCGGCAACCTGCTGCTGGACGAGAACTACATCAGCAGCAGTGGCACTGCGACGCCTGCGACCAACAAGCCGGCCTACATCATCTCGGTGGCGACGCCTCTTGGTTATTCGCCGACGTTGCTCTACCAGGGCAGCAATGATGCGGTCGACTCCGACATCCGGCGGGCCAACCGGCTGCCATCACTCAGGGCAACCTGAATGAAACCTACGACTTCGGCTACGTCGGTGCGCCGCCGGACATCACCCCGATCATCACGGCGGTGCCGAATGTGATGACCGGCCCCACGCCATTCAATCTCACCGTGCGGGTACTCGAGTTGAATAACTCGCCCACAGTGGGTTTGATAACCGTGAGGATCCCGAAGGACAGTCGCTGGACTTCTGGCCGAACCCTATAATTCCGGGTATACCGTCCTGGGCGTCATCCCGGTGAATAATGTCGACTGGACGTTCTCTGAGAACGCCTCGTACTACATCTTCGAGATGCAGACCGCGTCGATTCCTGCAAGTGGCTACTCCACGTTTGGCATCAAAGCCACGTGGGACGCCGGCCAGACCCAGGGTGTATACACGATCACTTCACAGATAGTTTCCGGGAGTGGCGGTGAGAACCGGTATGACAACAACTCGGACGCTGAGAAGCTCGATTACTTCATCAACTAGGTGACTCCAGGAATGATTTCCCGTTTTACGCTTTGAGTTAGCTTGGTAAAACGGGAAGTCATGTCCTGGTCAGTTCTGATGTCGATAATCACTATCTGCTGGAGGCAATACACATGAATAGAATAATCACTGACCACGCCAAACGCGTGAAAGCGGCGACCGTGATTGCGTGCTGCCTGGTGCTGGCGATCCTGCCGCTGGCGGCTTCAGGGGTTCACGCGCAGGGTCCAAACTATAATCCCTATCTTATTCAGGGGATTGTAGATCAGACAACCACCGGGACCGGCGGCGTCCTGTTGCCCGTGGAGTTCAATGGCACAGGATTCGTGAGGTTCGATGTAGGCAACACGGGGTCCGATGACATTGACGTGGTCCAGGGTGATCAAATGACATTGGTCATCACGCTGAGCAAGGGTGTCCCTAATGCCGCTGATCCGCTGGACGCATTAGGAGGCGCCGGAGCTGCATGGTTCTCATGGCAGTACGATCCGGCCATCAAGACCTACTACGCGACTCAGATTGCGACCATTCCGGGCGACAGCCATGAGACCATCACCATCGCGTACAAGGTGGCGCAGGATAGTTTTCCCGCCGCGAGTTCCGACTGTCTCGAATGGTTTCAATGTCAACATCCAGCCTCCGGGCTATACCAATCCTCAGCCCACCGATGATGACTCGGTCAGTTCCTACGCCTATGTAGAGGCGTTCGACTACGGCGATGCGCCGAACTCGTATGGCTCGGTGTCGCACCTTGTCGACGTTACCAAAGACCTTGGCAACGATACCTATAACCGGTACATTTACCTGGGCACCTTCGTGGATCCCGAAACTGTGTACCAGGGATCAGCCAATGCAACGGGCGATGATGTCAACCAGACGGGCGGGCTCAATGGCGACGACGAGAATGGTGTGACTTTCCCGGCCCTGGTAACGGGCGCGAGCGCTGTGATCCCGGTAGCCGTGACCATTGCGGACGATGGTTTTCAGACGGCTGATCCGCGGTTGAGCGCCTGGATCGACTGGAACGGCAACGGAATCTTCGAAGCTGGGGAGCGGATCGCCACTAACCAGGCGGTTGTTGCATCCGGCACCGTCAATCTCAATGTCACCGTCCCGGCCAACGCGATCACAGACCGGCCGACCTTCGCCCGCTTCAGGATTGGTCCCTCCGTCACTGGTCCCACCGGACAGGCCGCATTCGGTGAGGTGGAGGATTATCAAATCCAGATCCAACCACCTGCGGCCGTGCAACTAGCCCGATTCGAGGCGGCGCCACAGACCGACCGTATCGTGGTGACCTGGGAAACCATATCCGAGCAGTACCTCCAGGGCTTCAACCTCTGGCGAGCGACTTCTGTGAACGGGCCGCCGACAAAGCTCAACGCGTCCCCGATCGCTGCCCAAGGCTCCGGCGGAACCCAGGGCTATGTCTATCAGTGGGACGACACCTTCCAGTTGCAGCAGGGTCAGACCTACTACTACTGGCTGGAGGATCTCAACCTGAGTGGCGCGACCTATCGCCGCGGCCCGATCACCGCAACCTTCGGTGCAACGCAGATGCGCAAGCTCTTCCTGCCCATGCTGCGGGTCCGCTAGCACCATAGTGGCAGGGTGCAGCACGCACTCTGCCACTATGGCAAAACGGATATTTATGTCTTGGCCAGTTCTGATGTCGATGATCGTTATCTACTGGAGGTAACACACATGAATAGAATAATTACAGACCACACCAAGCGCGTGAAAGCGATGATCGTGATCGCGTGCTGCCTGGCGCTGGCGGCTGTGGGCCTGGCGGCTGCAGGGGTCCACGCGGAGGGGCCAAGCTATAATCCCTATCTTATTCAGGGGATTGTAGATCAGACAACCACCGGGACCGGCGGCACCCTGTTGCCGGTGGAGTTCAATGGCACAGGATTCGTGCGGTTCGATGTAGGGAACACGGGGTTCGATCCCCTTTTACTGGAAATGGGTGACGTGATGACCTTGGTTATCACGTTGAGCAAGGCGTCCCGAATGCCGCCAATCCGCTGGACGCATTGGGAGGCCCTGGCGTTGCATGGTTTTCCTGGCAATATGACCCGACCATCAGGACCTATTACGCGAGCTCAGATTGCGACCATCCCGGGCGAAAGTCGTGCGACCATCACCATCGCTTACAAGGTGGCGGAGAACAGCTTCCTCGGCGCGAGTCCGACTGTCTCCAACGGTTTCAATGTCAACCTGCAGCCTCCGGGCTATACCAACCCCCAGCCTACGGACGACGACTTGGTCAGCTCGTACACCTATGTACAGGCGTTCGACTACGGGGATGCGCCCAACACCTACGGATCGGTGTCGCACGTTGTCGACGTTACCAAAGACCTTGGCAACGATACCTATAACCGGTACATCTACCTGGGTGCCTTCGTGGATCCCGAAACTGTGTACCAGGGATCTGTCAATGCAATGGGCGATGACGATAACCAGACGGGCGGGCTCAATGGCGACGACGAGAATGGCGTCTCTTTCCCTATTATGAGACAGGGTGAGACGGTCACGATCCCGGTAGTGGTGACCATTAGTGACGAGGGCTTTGAGCAGTCAACCCCCCGGTTGAACGGCTGGATCGACTGGAATGGCAACGGAATTCTTCGAAGCGGGGGAGCGGATCGTCACTAATCAGTTGGTTGGTGCATCTGGCATCGTGAATCTCACTGTCACAATCCCGGTCGACGCGGTCACAAACCAGCCAACCTTCGCCCGCTTCAGGATTGGTCCTTCCGTCACTGGTCCCACCGGACTAGCCACATTTGGTGAGGTTGAGGACTACCAGATCCAGATCCTGGTACCTACGGCCGTAGATCTGTCCTTCTTCGAGGCGGAGCCTATGGAGGACCGTATCGTGGTGACCTGGGAAACGGTGAGCGAGGTCGACAACGCTGGCTTCAATCTCTACCGTGCGTTGGATATCACCGGCGAACAAACGCTGCTGGGCTGGTTCCCGTCGTCGGCGCCGGGCAGTACGCAGGGCCAGATCTACAAGTATCGGGACTTCGACGTCCTCGCCGGGCAGACCTATTGGTACTGGCTGGAGGACGTTGACCTGTACGGCGTGGCAACACGCCATGGTCCGGTCAGTGCCACCTTTGGCGCAACACTGTCGCGCAGGACCTACCTGCCGATGCTACGGGTCCGCTAGGATCGCATCGGACAGGCAGATGCAACGCATTCTGTCTCTGTAACTAATCAAAACGCCGGGCTTCGCAAGAAGCCCGGCGTTTTGGCTGTTGCGCCGCACGCACGTGTACGCTGGTAGCCTAGTTCAACAACGGTTCCAGCCTGACCTGCTACTCGACCGACGCTTGCTGTGTTCTGTATTGCCATTCCACCATCCCCTTGACCAATACAGAATTGTGAGAATTAGCGTCCAATTTTAAGGGTATCGTAATCGCCAACACCGAAAAATGATGTATAATTGCGTGTGGGGAAATCTTAATATGCTTTGCGGGCATATGACCTCTCCCTTGCTGCATTCAACGTTCCCTGAGAGGTCTGCTCTGGCGCCAGGGCCGGCATCGCACCTTACATCGCACAACACCGGCCCTGGCGTGTTTCCTCATTCGCAGGCCCCGTCCTCTAGCCGGGGCCTGCACTCTATCTCCGACTCATTGACCCGGTAACAAACAGGCGGCCAGAAAGCGCGCTGCCTGCCGCTCTGCCCAGCGGCGATGAGCAAATGGCGGCCCTTCGACCCAGCCTACGTGACCGCCGCGCGCCGTGATGCCGCTGGTTAACGCGGGATTGAGCGCGAACAGATCGTAGGGGATGTCAGCCGCGGGATGATGGGATCGTCCAGCGCCCGCAGCAGCAGCGTCGGGGTGCGCACGCCGGCCAGAAAGCGGCGCGAGCTGCAGCGGGCGTAGTAGTCGTCAGCGTCGGCAAAGCCGAACAGCGGGGCCGTGCAGGTCTCGTCGAACTCGCGCATGGTCTCGGCGGCCAGCGTGCGCGGCACGTCGATCAGTCCGTTGAGGATGCCTTGCTTGGCCCGCACCCTGGCTTTGAGGCTGCGCAGGAAGCCCGGCAAATAGCGGCGCGCCGAACGGCTTCTGCGCATGATCCGATCCCATGGCCAGGTCGAAGGGCGGCGAAATCACCACCGCTCCACGCAGGCGAATCGCCAGCTCCTCGCGCCGTTCTCCCAGATACTTCAACAGGATATTGCCGCCCAGCGACACGCCGATCATTCCCTTGGCTACGTCGGGAAAGCGCCGGTCCAGCCAGTCATGCGCGACTGCCACGTCGTCAGTGGCGCCGGCATGGTAGAAGCGGGCCGTGCGGTTCATTTCGCCGCCGCACGAGCGGTAGTTGATGCCGACGGCACGGATGCCGCGCGCTGCCAGGTGACGATAAGCCTCCAGCGCGTAGGGCCGGCGGGCAGATCCTTCCAATCCATGCAGCAGCAGCACGACGGGCGTGTTCGCTGCCAGATCGACGCCGCTGCACCTGGGCGATGTCCATGTCCAGAAAGTCGCCGTCGGGGGTATCGATCCGTTCGCGCTGGAAGCGCACGCCGCGGCTGCCGGGCCGCACCGCGTCCCACAGCGTCTGTGCGTGCGGATTGCCCAGGCCGAAGGCGGGCTGAAACGGTTTCCAGTTCAAACCAGCCCGCGCGCCGGCGCAGGGGAGGGATCGATCCAGGGGAAGAGGATATCAGACATCAAGGTGGTCAGGCAATCGGAGATTCACCGCAGAGGCCAGAGAGTCGGAGATCAGAGGGAAGCGCGTCGGAAATCGAGGATAGTCGCGGACGGTGGAAACCATCCAAACACGCGCTCGTTTCCGATCGTGCTGACCTCTGGCCTCCGACTCCTCTGATCCGTCTCTGCCTCTGCGGTCAAACCGCTCATCCCAACTGACGGATGATGGCGATGACCTTGCCCTGGACTTCCACGGTGTCGGCCGGCACGATAATCGGCTCGTAGTTTGCGTTGGCCGGTTGCAGGCGCACCTGGTTGCCCTCCAGGAAGAAGTACTTCAGCGTCGTCTCTTCCCGGTCGGTCAGCCAGGCGGCCACCATGTCGCCGTTGTTGGCGGTCTTCTGGTAGTTGAGGATCACCAGATCGCCGCTGTCCACCAGCGCGTCGATCATCGAGTCGCCCTGGACGCGCAGCGCGTAGACCTCCTGCGCCCGGCCCACCACGTCGGTGGTCAGGTCCAGCGTGTCGGCCGAGTTCGCGCTCGTCGGGGAAGACGGTGATCGGCTGGCCGGCAGCGATGTGGCCGAGGATCGGCACGCTGCGGCTGAACAGCCCGCCCAGCGAGAACCCGGGCGTCTCCGTCAGGCGGATGCCGCGCGAGACTTCCTTGTTGCGTTCGATGAGACCGGCGTCAACCAGTTTGTTGAGGTTGTAGTTGACAACAGAGGTGGAGCTGATGTCCGCCGCCTCACCGATTTCACGAATTGTGGGGGGGTACTGGTTCTCCTGGAAGAACTCGCGAATGAAGTCGTACATGCGTTGCTGGCGGTCAGAAAGTGTCATGAGATGCCTCCGCGGGGTCGGTAATCAGTGGTCGGTGAACAGTGGCCAGTAGCCGCTTATCAATGGCTCGACTTGGTCTGTTGGCTGTTGCTCATAGAATATCTGTTCGATATTTTAGCACGAACGAGTGTTCTAGTCAAATCCCAAGTTATCGCAATGCGGCGTGACGATTTATCGCAAGTGGGGCTGGGGGCTGGGGAGTGGGGAGTAGGGTGTAGGGTGTGAGGAATGGCGACTGATAACTGTATACCGATCACTGTCCCACGCGCAGGCGGCGGGCGAGGTGGTAGATGCGTTGGCCAACGGGCGAGAGGGGGAGGTCCCAGGCGCCAGTGTAGCGCACGACCTGGCCGCCAAAGCCTTGCTTGAAACGGTAGACGCCCCACAGCCCGCCCTGCTGTTCGGCGAAATCATCGGCGTAGCGCGCCGGGTCCGCGCCCACTTCATCGGGAATCCCCCAGAAGTCGTAGCTGCGGCAGCCCTGTCCGGCCGCCCATTGCATGGCTGCCCACTGCAAGGCGTGGTTCGGCATCCGCTGCCGTTCGAGGTTGGCGCTGGCGCCCCACATGTACCAGGCTTTGCCGGCCAGCGCGAACGCGGCGATAGCTGCCAGCGGCTGGTCCTCGAATTCGGCCAGCAGCCAGCGCGACTGGTCGGGCGGAAACAACTCAAACGCGCGCTCGTAGTACGCTGGCGCGTGGACGCCGAAGCCGTCGCGCTGGCCGGTCTCTGCGTTCATGGCGTGCCAGGCCGGCAGGTCGGCGGCCGTCATGGCACGCACGACCACATCCTTGCGCCCGGCCAGGCGGACGTTGTAGCGCCACTTCTGTTTCATGCCGGCCAGCGCCGCGTCGGCGCCCTCAGCCAGCGAGACCAGAATCGTGCTGCGCGGCTGCACCGGATGGCCGCGTTGCAAGCCGTAGGAGGCGAAAAGGAGGTCCAGTAACGGCGAGTCGGGCAGATCTGGTTCGATCTTCAGCAGGGCGGGGCGGTAGGGTGCGCAGACGGTGCGCAGCGAATCCAGCAGCGGTTGCACCAGTCGTGGGTTGCGCCAGTCAACCAGCGGGCCTTTGGGCACGTAGGCGAGAGTCTGTCGCCAGGGGAGCCGGCGAAAGAGCACCTGCGCGCCGGCCACGATGCGGCCATCGTTCGTCAGCGCGATCCGCTCCGCCTGCCAGCCGAACTGGCATTTCAGCGCTGCCCATTGGCTGGTTTGCAGCAAATGCCCGTCCGGGTGCGCGGCAACAAACGCGTCCCAGTCTAAGTCAGCGATTTCAGATCCTGACTTGGGTGTAATGTGGTTGGGCATTGCAGAACGTTCAATAGGATTATGGGTGCTGCGGGCGTCGGATTCGGCCGAACTCAAAGAAGGTCTTGCTCGACGATGATGTCTTCTACTCTCGCGAGAAACCGAAGGAGTGGTTTACGCGAAAACTCGTCATTCAGCGGTTCATGTCTCTCGGGTGCATCGAATGGATGGGAATGCCATTCACCAGCCTCACGATCGATCCCGAAGATCCGCCGCTTCCCCTCAATCAGCGCCATGTAGAGCGATCCTGACCTCTCACCGACGAAGACTTGTACAAACAGGCCGGGGCGTATTGCCAGCCTCAATGACAGGCTGATGTCAGAGCGCTCCTCTTCTTCAATGGACTGAATGAACCATACTCGACTGAGAGCCTCTTCGGTCTCGGCGAGAATAGTGTCGCCTTCAGTCATCGATTTCTGCCCGTAGCTCTTTGAGTTTCCGTTCTAGTATTTCGGCGCCACCAATTGCCGATTCCCATTCCATCGCGTCGGATTCCACTTCCCAGGAATAATCCATTGCCTGTACGATTCGATTGGCAACAAACGCGTCGAAGTTCACTCCGTATTTGCGCTGGAGTGCGAGGTCCACCCGGCGATAGCCGGCAATGCGGCGCAGATATTCGGCCACTAGAAGCTGGCGAACCTTTGTGTCCAGGTTCGCGTCTCCGGGCAACGATTCTTGAATGAGGGTTTCTGTGCTTTCCAGCAACGCTGATCCTGTCATGAATGAGCGCCTCCTTTGATTGCGTTAAGGCTGGTGGAACCGTGTCATGGATGATTATACCCAGCCGGTAGCGAATAACAACTAGCACGCAGAACCGCACACTGACAACGCTGTATGATATAATCTCAACAACATGGGAATCCTTCCGTTTGTCTCTGTCCTGGCAATAGCGTTCGTGCTGGCGTTGATTCTGACTCCGCTGGCTGGCTGGTTGGGCCGGCGCTGGGGGCTGGTGGACCGGCCCGGCGGGCGGCGCGCGCACCGGGGCGAGATCCCGCGCACCGGCGGCATCGCGCTCTTCGGCGCCTTCACAATTACGCTGCTGCTGGCGTTCCTGCTTTTTCGCCGCTGGCTGCCCGTTTCCACCGACCCGGACGAGACGACGCGGCTGGCCGGCCTGCTGGTGGGCAGCACGTTCGCGTTCGCCTTCGGCCTGCTGGACGACAAGCGCGAGTTGAGTTGGCGCGGCCAGATCAGCGTACAGCTCGGCTGTTCCGCCATCGCCATCGTGGCGTTGATCTTCATTGAGCGCATCAATAACCCCTTCACCAATATGCAGATCGTCTTTCCCGACCTCCTCGTCTGGGCGCTGACGACCTTCTGGTTTCTGGGCGCGATGAACACGCTCAACTGGCTGGATGGGCTGGACGGGCTGGCGGCGGGCGTGGCGGCCATCCTCTCCGCGGTGTTGGTGGCTCACATGCTTTTGCGCGCCGTGCCGCCGCAGCTTTCTGTGGCTGTGTTGCCGCTGGCGCTGCTGGGTGCGACGTTAGGCTTCCTGCCGTTCAACTTCAACCCGGCGCGCATTTTCATGGGCAGCAGCGGGTCGTACTTCCTCGGCTTCGCCGTGGCCGCGCTGGGCATCATCGGCGGGGCGCGCATGGCTACGGTGCTGATGGTGCTGGGACTGCCCATCGTGGACGTGGCCTGGCTGATCTGGCGGCGGCGGCAGCGCGGCCTGTCTGCCGGGCAAGGCGGGCGCGACCACCTGCATTTCCGCCTGCTGGACCTGGGGTTCAGCCAGCGCCAGATCGTGCTGGGCTACTATGCCTTCTGCGCGGCCTTTGGTCTGCTGGCGCTCAGTATCGGCCCGCGCATCTACAAGTTGCTGGCGCTGCTGGCGCTGGGCGGAATCGTGCTGGCTGTGCTGTGGTGGGCGGAGCGGCAGGAAGCCTAGCGCCGGTCTGGTTGGCTCTCTGCCTGCCAGGTGCTATAATGCTTCCGCAAAGACTGTCGCCTTTGACAAATAGATCCCCAAGAAATCAGGATCCGATGGATCACCAACTTCAATCCCTAGAGACGGGCAATGGGTGACTCTGCCCGGCCGGTCAGGCGGCGCGCAGGACTGGTCCTCAATCGATTGCTCGACCGTTACCAGCCAGGCGAGGGCGCGGTGCTGATCGCCACGGCGCTGGTTGTCGGCGTTTTTGCTGGCCTGGGCGCAATCCTCTTTCGCTGGATACTGGCCCAGGCCGGGATCATCTTCTTCGTCTGGTTTCCGGCCGCGCTGGCCCAGCTTCCGGCTACGTTTTCATGGCTCAGCACCAGCGGCTACATCCTGCTGGCGCCGATTCTGGGCGCACTGCCGGCCGGCTGGCTGATCGCGCGCTACGCCGGTGAAGCGAAAGGGCACGGTGTGCCCGAGGTCATGGAAGCGGTGGCGCTGCGCGGCGGTCGCATTCGCCCCGTGGTCCCGGTCATCAAATATTTCGCATCGGCGCTGACCATCGGCAGCGGCGGCTCAGCCGGCGCCGAAGGGCCTATCGTCCAGATCGGCGCCGGAATCGGGTCGGGCCTCGGTCAGTTACTCCGCCTCTCGGATGACCGTATTCAGAGCCTGGTGGCGTGCGGCGCGGCCGGCGGTATCGCCGCAGTGTTCAATGCGCCGATCGCCGGGGTGATCTTCGCGGTCGAGATCATCCTCGGCCAGTTCAGCGTCGGCAACCTCACCGCCGTGGTTCTGGCAGCCGTGACAAGCAGCATTATTGGGCGTGTCGCTTTCGGCGAGTCGCCGGCTTTCGCAGCCTCCTCATACCGGGTAGAGAGTTTGTGGGAGTTCCCGATCTACGCCGTGCTGGGATTGCTGGCGGCGCTGGCGTCCGTGCTCTTCGTGCGTGCGCTGTACTGGACTGAGGACCGGTTCGACGGTTCGAAGAAGCTGCCCGGCTGGCTCCAGCCGGCTATCGGCGCAGCGCTGCTTGGTCTGATGGCCCTTGTGTATGGCCGTATCCCTGGCCTGGCGTACGATCGAATTCCCCAGGTTTTTGGCGTCGGCTACGAGACGATTACGATGGCGCTTCAAGGCGGCGGCACGGTCGGGCTGCTGCTGGCGCTGATGATCCTCAAGATCCTGGCGACGTCCTTCACCCTCGGTTCCGGCGGTTCCGGCGGGGTGTTTGCGCCTTCTCTGTTTGTCGGCGCGACTCTGGGCGCGGCTTGTGGTTTGCTGGTCAACCAGTTCTGGCCCGGCATCACGGCTCCTCCTGGCGCGTACGCGCTGGTGGGCATGGCGGCTGTCTTTGCCGGTTCCACCCATGCCTCGGTAACAGCCGTTGTGATGATTTTCGAGCTGACCGGCGACTACCGGCTGATCTTGCCGCTGATGCTGACGGTTGTCATTAGCACGCTGCTGGCCCGTGTCATGCTGCGCGGCGAGTCGGTCTACACTTTGAAGCTGTCACGCCGCGGGATACGGATTGCCTCCGGGCGCGACGTGGATGTGATGCAGGGGGTGCTGGTGCAGGAGGCCATGACCACGCGGGTGGACACGGTGCCGACCACCATGACCCTCGACCGGCTGCGCACCGAGTTCGCACGCACGCAGCACCACGGCTTCCCGGTGGTCGATGAGGATGGCAGGCTTTACGGCATCGTCACTGTCCAGGACGCGGGCCGCGCGCTGGAGGCCGGTTTGGCGCCGGACACCCCGGTTGCCAGAATCGCCGAACGCAACCTGGAGGTGGCCTACCCGGACGAGCCGATGGCCGACGCACTGAACCGGTTGAGCGTGCGCGACATCGGGCGGCTGCCGGTGGTCTCGCGCCGCGACCACAACCTGTTGCTGGGCGCGGTTCGCCGCAGCGATATCCTGCGCGCTTACAACATCGCGTTGACGCGCCGTGCTCACACGCAGCACAAGGCGGAGCGCATTCGTCTGCGCCGGGTGGACCACACCGAGTTTCTGGAGCTGGATGTTGCGCCTGACTCGCCCTGCGTTGGTATCCGTATCGAGGATCTGGCCGGCAGCTTTCCGCACGAAGCGGTGCTAGTTTCGGTGCGGCGCGCCAACGGCGAGGTCATCATTCCCCACGGCGACACGGTGCTGGAAAGCGGCGACCGGGTGGTTGCTTTTGCCGACGAGGACGCCGCCCGTCAGTTGGCTGACAGCCTGCTAGGCAATGGCGACGCGGGGTAACGGTAGTTCTCAGTTCGCGAATGTTTTTCTCTCGCTAGCATCGGTCGGTGGATGTGCAGAAGCCAACGTTTGTGGCACAGTGGCGTGGGTCGCGATACAGCGTGCTGTGCCGGATTCGGCTGCATGTCTGGCTAATCTGTGCCTGGAGGAATCCCAATGATTCAAGATCTGCGTACCAGGGTCCACCGTGCAAGAACACTTGCCGCGTTCGTCCCAGATTGGTTCAGCAATCGCAGCGACCGGGTGGAGAACGCTGAACTGCGCCTGACGTGGCGCTGCAACGCACGATGCATCATGTGTGATATCTGGCGCTACTCGCATGATCATGACCACCAGTTGAAGGAGCAGACCGGTCTTCAACCGTTGTTTCGTCATGAGCTGACCACCGATGAGGCACGCCAGGTCATCGACCATCTGATCCCGTTTGGCGTGCAGAAGCTGACGATCTCAGGCGGGGAACCGACGCTGCGCCGTGACTTGTCCGACATTGTGCGTCATGCCACCGATCTCGGGGTCCGCGTTCACATCAACTCCAACGGCTCGGCGATCACTCAGGAACGGGCGCTGGAACTGATCAGTGCCGGCTTGCAACAGATCAACCTGAGCGTCGATGGTCCAACGAGGGAGGTTCATGATGCAATCCGGGGAGATGGCATGTTCGACAAGATGGTCGCGGCGATGAAGTCACTCAAAGCGGCTGCCGGGGCGCTTGACCGGCCGTTTCACCTCCACATTCACTGCGTGGTCATGGATGCGAACTACCGGGTTCTCGACCAGTTCATTGACACACAGGATACGTGGGAATGGGACAGCCTTTCGTTTGGTCCGCTGTTGCACGGCGAGACGGACGACTGGCAGCGATTGAACACTGCTTACCAAAGCGCTGCCCTTACCGCGCAGTCGATTGCGCATATCGTCCGTGTCGTCGCGCCCCGGATGGCCGAGAAAGCGGCCGCTCGCGGCTTGCTTGCTCCCGCCCTGCCTTTTGGCGCGACGGACGCCGACTTCGAACGCAACGCTCGTGAAACCTACTGTGATCCACGGCAATGGTGTACGGTTGCCTGGTTCAACACCACCGTCCAGCCCAACGGCGATGTCATCCCTTGCGGCTACGCGCCAAACTCGATGGCGCTGGGCAACGTGTTGCAAATGCCGTTCGCTGAAATCTACAACGGAGCGCCGTATCAGCGTTTTCGGGCTAGCTGCAAGCCGGCCGTGTTCCCCATGTGTCGCAGTTGCGTGCTGTACATGAACTACAACGCTCAGCACGCACAGCTTTTTCGGACGCTGAATGCGCTGGCTGGGCCCTTCAGCCGCCAGCCGCGCCCAGCAAACTCCACCGCGTAATTGTGCGACGCAAGACGCCGCCAGGCAGCCGGACGTCTTGCGGTTATTCCACCAAGCCGCGCTCTGCTACCTCTACCGCGACTGCCAGAGCGCGTGCCTTGTTGAGCGTTTCGTTCCATTCGTAGACCGGGTCACTGTCAGCCACGTTGCCACCGCCGGCCTGCAGGTAGCAGGTCTTGCCGCGCATGACCACCGTGCGGATGGTGATACAGGTGTCCATCGCGCCGTCGTAGCCGATGTAGCCGACGCAGCCGGCGTACGGGCCGCGCCGCGTCCCCTCCAACTCCTCGATGATCTCCATCGCGCGCACCTTGGGCGCGCCGCTGACCGTGCCGGCCGGGAAGGTGGCCCGCAGCAGGTCGAAGGCGTCGAACTCGGGCCGCACCGCAGACTGCACGTCGCTGACGATGTGCATGACATGGCTGTAGCGTTCCACGGTCATCAGCGCCGGCACGCGCACGCTGCCGTACTCCGACACCCGCCCCAGGTCGTTGCGCCCCAGATCCACCAGCATGACGTGCTCGGCCCGCTCCTTGGGGTCGTCCATCAGATCCTCGGCCAGGCGGGCGTCCTCCTCAGGCGAGGCGCCCCGCCAGCGTGTGCCGGCGATGGGATGTAGTTGCGCCTTGCCGTCCTCCAGGCGCACGTGCATCTCCGGGCTGGAACCGACCACTCGCACCGGCTCGCCGTCGGCGCCGTCGCCCGGCAGCTCCAGGAAGTACATGTACGGGCTGGGGTTGGTCATGCGCAGCGCGCGGTAGATGGTGAACGGATCGGCCTCAGTCTGGCGAGTCAGGCGCTGGCTGAGCACCACCTGGAAGATGTCGCCAGCCGCGATGTGTTCCTTGGCCTGCATGACCACGCCTTCGAAACGTTCTTCGTCGAAGTTGCTCTGTCCACCGGGCGTCGCTGAGGACGTTGGGCGTCTCGGGAACCACCAGCGGCTTGCGCAGCCGGGCCACGATCTGATCGATGCGCGCGATGGCATCGGCGTAGGCCGCGGTCAGATCCCCTTCCAGCCGGCAGTTGGCCAGCACGATCAGCCGGTGGCGCACGTGGTCGAAGATCACCAGGTTGTCGGCCATCAGGAAGATGAAGGTCGGCAGATCCAGGTCGTCGCTGGCGGTCTCCGGCAGCTTCTCCACGAAACGCACCCAGTCGTAACCAAGGTAGCCGACTGCGCCGCCGGTGAAACGGGGCAGCCCAGGGACGTCGATGGGCGTGCGGCGCGCCAGTGCCTCTTTCACGGCATCCAGCGGGTCGTCGTACTCGTGCGACTCCAGCACTGCGCCGCCCGCGCCCTTGGTGATCACGCGGCCGCCGCGCGCCGTCAGCGACATCGGCGCCTGGACGCCGATGAAGGAGTAGCGGCCCAGTTGCTCGCCTTTCTCCACCGACTCCAGCAGGAACGACGGGCTGCCGTCGCGCAGTTTGAGATACACCGACACCGGCGTCTCCAGATCGGCCGGCAGCTCGCGGGTCACCGGGATCAGGTTGCCGCGGTCGGCGAGGGAACGGACTTGGTCGAGGGTTGGTTTATACATGGTTGGTCCTTTAGTTCGGTAGTGGGGTAGTGCGGTAGTGTGATAATGCGGTAGTGCGGTAGTGTGATAGTGCGGTAGTGTGGTGGTGCGAGAGTGCGGTAGTGTGGTGGTGCGATGGTATGATTGAAGAGCGGTGATTGTGTGACTGTGGGGAATCAGGATTCTCGGTTGCGCAGGTAGGTGATGAGGCCGTTGATGAGTTTCTTGGTTTCGCTGGCTACTGCGTAGGCGGCATCAAGTTCGCCCTGCGAAATGTACTCACGGTCGAGTGCAAGGTAAAGCTCTGACTGTACTTCGCTGGCCGAGCGACGCGCGAATTTGAGGAAGCGGATGAACTCGGCTGTGGTGCCGGAGTCGTAGCCTTCGGCGATGTTGTGCATGGACGAGCCAGCCGCATCACGGATCTGGTTTCTCAACTGAAAGTCCTTCGCGAAGCGTGCGCCATCGGTCAGGTCATAAATCATGTTCGCCATGATCCTTGCTTTCTGCCACGCCAACAGATCCTCAAATCGTCGTATCAGCGGCATAATCCTCGCTCTTTTCCGGACTAATGCACTACCGCACTATCGAACTACCGCACAAACAAAACGCCTCATCGTCCCGCGCGCAATTCGTGCGCTTGCAGGGACGAGAGGCGTGCTCGCGGTGCCACCCTGGTTAGGCTGGGAAAACAAAACCCTGCGATGCGGCGCAGGGAACGTCATGCCAGCCTCACTCTGCGGAGACGGTTTCGGTGGTCAGTTTTTAGTGATCTGTGATCAGTAATCAGTTTCAAAACTGATCACTGATTACTGTCAACTGATAACTAACGACCGGAAACGATCTCCAGCGCCCTGATAACGGTGGCGTCTCCGGAGGAAGCTAGTTAATGGAGAATTGTGAATTAGTGAATGGGTGAGTTGCTAATTGCCGGAACGGACGGCGCTCTGGCGTTAGCCATTTTCCAATTCACCATTCACCAATTAACCATTGTTCACTGCTCGACTCCCCGGTCCACGTTTTCCCGTGCGCTGGGCACGGTTCTGTCAGCGCTGATGCCGGCTTTTCAGCAGCCGCCGGCTCTCTGCAACCCGCTTCGACAGACACTCTTCCGGTTCGCAGTCTTTGTGTGTCTTCGGTTGTGGCGGCGATTATGCCACAGCAATGCTGGCGAGTCAAGGCACTTGCGCGGACCTTAGCAACTTCGTCGCTGCCACGATCACAGCTTCTGCCGCGATATCTCGCACGCAGCCGTGTTCCGCCAGCGCCGCGTCCGGCCAGTCCAGCCGGTTGCAGGCGATGCACGGCCAGTCTGACGTGACGACCACGTGCCGCGCCGGATCGCCCCAAGGGCCGAAGGTGCGCTGATCCACCGGGCCGTAGAGGTGGACGGTCGGCGTCCCCGCGGCTACGGCCAGATGCAGTGGCCCGCTGTCAGGACCGATCACCAGCGCGCAGCGGCGATATACCGCCGCCAACGTGCCCAGGTCGGTGCGCCCCGCCAACGAGCGCACGGACGGGGCAATCTGTCCATCCGCGCCGAGCGCCGCCAGCACCGGGTCGATCAACTCCGCCTCGCCCACCGAACCGGTAAATACAATCTGCGCGCTGTGTTCATCAATCAGCCAACGCGCCAGCTCGACCCAGTCCTCCGCCCGCCAGCGCTTCACCGCTGCCCCACTGCCAGGATGGATCGCTACCAGTGGCCGGTTGCCGCCCAGCCCGCGCAGCAACTCACCTGCCGCCCGCTCATTTTCCGCCTTCACCTCGAACCGCATCCGCCCCAATCCCCAGTCCCCAGTCCCTAGCCCCCAGGCCCCATCCCCCACCAACGCCAGATTTTGCACGACCTCGTGCCGGCCGGCGACGTAAGGGACAGCGGTCGTCAGAAACGGCCGCGTGGACGCAATGTCGTAGCCAATGCGCCGCGGGATGCCAGCCTCGGCCGCGAGCCATGCGCCCCACCAATGGTCGAAACGCAGAATCAGCGCCTGGTCGAACTGCATGGCAGCCAGCCGGCGCGCCTCGCTGCGCAGGAGTTGGTAGGGCGCGAGCGGATTGCCCTTCGGCTGTCGGGTGAAGCCGGGGAAGGGACAGGTCAGCAACTCGTCGATGTCGGGATTGCCTGGCAGGACGGGAGACGCCCCACGGCCCAACCAGCGCGGCGATGTGTGCGTCGGGAAAACGTTCGCGCACGAAGCGCAGCGCCGGCGTGGTGAACAGCAGGTCGCCCAGGTGGTCGGGACGGATGAGCAGAATGCGCTGCGGCGGCGTGTTGGGAGAGCGGTGTTGACGGACGGTAGCGTCGTCCTGCCATCCGCAGCAGTGTAAGTCGCACCTGCTCGCGCCGCGTGCCGCCGGCCGACGCGCCAGCTCCTGGCGGTGCTTCTCAGCCAGCGCGGCTCGCTGTTCGGATGAGAAGGTTGAGGTCATATCGGAACGAAATCTCTGGCTCGTACTCCTACTCGTCCTCGTACTCGAACCTTCCGGAATGAGTACGAGTGACGAGTAGGAGTAGGAGTAGGAGATCAGTCGTTGCTGCTCAGCGTGTTGTATACCGCACGCAGCCGGGGCACGATGGCCTGCCAGCCGTAGTTGGCTTCCACGAAACGCCGGCCGGCCTCGCCCTGGCTGGCTCGCCGCGCCGGATCGCGCAGCAGCGCTACGGTGGCCGCCGCAAACGCTGTCGGCATCGTCGGCAAACGCGACGATCTCCTGGCCGTTGAGCGGGAAGCCCTCGCAGCCCAGCCGGGTCGAAACCATCGCGCTGCGCATCGCCATCGCCTCCAGCACCTTGAGACGCGTGCCGCCGCCGATGCGCAGCGGCACAACGTAGACTGCCGCCGCCGCGATGTGGGCGCGGATGTCGGGCACCCAACCGGTGACGGTGATCCCCGACCGGCCGGCCAGCGCCTGCACGCGTGGGTGCGGTTCCTTGCCGACGATCACAAAGCGGGCGTCCGGCTCCTCGCGCTGGATCAGCGGCAGGACTTCGTCGGCGAACCAGATCACAGCGTCGATGTTGGGGCGAAAATCCATCTTGCCGGTAAAGACCAGCGCCTTGGGACCGTAGTCTGGCGCCTGCGAATCGCGTTCCCGGCTGTAGGCCGCGTAGTAGTCGAGATCGACCCCGTTGGGCACGACGGTGATGTCCAGCGACGGATCCAGCGCACAGCAGCGCGTCCCGGTCAGCCTCGGAGACGGCGATCACCCGGTCGGCCTGCTGGCAGATCTGCCGCTCGTAGCGCCGCAGCTTGTTGACCTGAATGGCGGAATAGGCGGCCGCGTGCCAGCGGGCCGGGCGGCGGACGTCGGTCTCCCAGGCGCGCTGTTGCAGGACATACTCGGCATTGTGATCGTCGAAGACCAGCGCCGGCCGGCCGATGGGAATCCCAGGCAGGTTCTCCTTGACGCGCGCCGAGCGCCACAACGGATGGTTCGCCAGCCACAGGCCGTAGGGCGCCATCTCGATCCCCTCGATCTGGACGATGTCGTAGCGGTACTTCTCCAGCAGCGCGCCCAGACGGGTCTCGAAGGTGTCGGAGGCCAGCCGCAGCGCCATGTCAGGCAGCGGGGATGTCAGCGTCGTGACCGCGCGCTGTTTTGTGGACCGGCTGGGTGCGGGCGACGAGTCGACCACCGGCAGCAGCTTAGGCAGCGGTGTGTTGCCCACCGGGTCATCGCCGGCCTGCTGAAAGCAGAGCAGGTGGACTTCGTAGTCGTCGGCCAGGTTGACGATCAGGTTGTAGTTGCGAATCGTGGTGCCCTGGTGCGGGGGATAGGGCACCTGCGGGGCGAGAAAGAGCATGCGGCGCGGCATGGCTGAACCGGTGCTCAGTTTGCGCCCAGCGCACGCTGGTAGATGGCCATGGTTTCCTGTGCGGCCCGTTGCCAGGAGAAGACCGACGCGCGCGCCAGCCCTTTCTCGCGCAGGGCCGCGTGCAGGACTTCGTCTGTCAGCAACCGCTGCAGCGCGACCGCCAGCTCTTCAGCATCGTTAGGATCGACCAGCAGTCCGGCGTCGCCCACCACCTCCGGCATGCTGGAGACGTTGGAAACCACCACCGGCGTGCCGCTGGCCATGGCTTCCAGCGGCGTCAGTCCAAACCCCTCGTAGAGGGCGGGATGCGCCAGACAGCGCGCCAGGTTGTAGAGATACAGCAGGTCGCCGTTGTTGACGCGCCCCAGGAAGGTCACGTGTTCGGCTCAACCCCAGTTGCTCCACCTCTTCGAAGATCTGCTCGCTCTGCCAGCCGACGCCGCCGGCCAGCACCAGCCCGGTCGTGACGCGGTAGCGGTCGCGCAGGATGGCGTAGGCGCGCAGCAGCGTGGTGATGTTCTTCCGCGGCTCGATGGTGCTGACGAAGAGGATGAACTCCTCTGGCAGCAGGTGCTTGTCCTTGTACGACGCCAGCGCTTCTTCCCTGGGAATGGGGCGGTAGACAGGATCTGCCGCCTCGTAGACCACGGTGATTTTCTCTGGCGGCGCGCCGATCATGCCGATCAGGTCGTCGCGCGTGCTCTGCGACACGGCGATGATGTGGTCGGCGCGCTCGACCGCCTGATCGACCTGGCCGTAATAGCGCGCGCTGTCCTCGGTCAAAAAATGCGGCCAGCGCAGGAAGGCCAGGTCGTGGACGGTAATGATCGACTTGAAAGTGTTGAGGCGCAGCGGGGGAATGAAATCGGTGCTGTGCAACAGATCGAGGCCCAGACGGCGCAGCGGGTATTTCCACCTGCAGCAACTCCTGCTCAAAGCGGTTGTGGCTGGGTGTCCAGATGCTGACGCGGCGGACGTGCGGGCCGTGCATCAGGTGACGGCGGTCCTTGCGGCTTTGCAGCAGCACGAATTCGTCATCCTGGCTCAGTTGCGCCAGCGCCTTGGCAAGGTGGATGGTGTACTGGCTGATGCCGCCGCCCGTGTAGTGGGCGATGCGGGCGTCGATCCCGATGCGCATAGGTGTGGGAATTCCTTGGACTTGCGCCCAAAAAAAGAGCCTCCATTGCTGGCCCGCATTCGCGTGGCTTGCATGGAGGCAACGGCGCCTGACACTGTCAGCACTATACCATGGGTGCAATGGCCGGTCAAGTTCAGCCCAACGGCAAGAGCGCGCCTTCCATTTCCAGCATCCGCCGCTTGGTCTCGATGCCGCCGCCGAAGCCGGTCAGGCTGCCGTCCTTGCCCAGCACCCGGTGGCAGGGCACGATGGGTGGCCACGGGTTGGTGGCCATGCAGCGCCCCACCGCGCGTGCCGAAGCTGGTCCCGCGCCCACCGCTGCGGCCAACGCGCCGTAGGTCGTCATAACACCGCGCGGCACCTGGCGTGTCGCCTGCCAGACCTGCTGCTGAAACTCGCTGCCGCGACTCATGTCCAGCCTCTCATCGAACGTTACCTCTTCGCCGGCGTAGTAGCGGCGCAGCCTGTCGGCGGTCGTTTGCATCCGGTCTTCCGTATCCGTTTCGGTCTCGCCGGCCAGCGACTGCAGCAGCACCAGCGCGTCCGCCTCAGTGGGCTGGGGCAGCGTCACCGCGGTCAGTCCGGCCGCGTTGCCAGCCAGAGCGATCCATCCGAAGCTGGTTTCGACGGTGGTGCGTGTCTGTTTGTTCATGGCCTGATTATAGCTGAAGCAAGCCGTATTGAAAAGGGCGTGTCTGAGTGCGTTGAGCGAAGGTCGTCTCGATCAACCTCTTTCAAATGCATTCATGCGGTTATTGCTGAAGTCCCGGCCATTGGAAAACCCTTGGATTCGCGGGCAAGCCGTGCTATAATCCACCCGCCGGAATTATTAGCCCCTGTGGAGTCGAGTATGAGCCTGCAACAACAGATTGACGCCGACCTCAAAGCTGCCATGCTGGCGCGCGACGAGCCGCGCAAGCTGGCTTTGCGTTCGGTAAAGACAGCGATACAAAACGCGGTGGTTGAAAAGCGCAGCAGCGCCGGACTTGACGCGACCCTGACCGACGACGAGGTCCTCCAGGTCATCACCCATCAGGCCAAGCAGCGCCGCGAATCGATCAGCGAATTCAGCCGCGCCGGTCGGGACGATCTCATACCCAACGAGGAATCGCAACTGGCCATCCTCGAGGAATACCTGCCGCAACAGCTCGGCCGAGAGGAGATCACTGTTGTCGTGCAAGCAGTCATCGACGAGACCGGTGCGCAGGGATCCAAGGACCTGGGCATCGTCATGCGCGGCAGCATGGCGCAGCTTCAGGGCAAGGCCGATGGCAAGCTGGTCAACGAGGTCGCCCGCGAGCTGCTGGCTGCGGCCTGACGGCACTCTCTCCCTATGACATCCTCATCAAAATCAGCCGGTCCGCTCTCCTCTTCCGGGGGAGTTGAGCCGCGCCACGTGTCTTTGTCAACGCGTTTCAAGGCGCTGGCGTACGGGGCCGTGCTTGTCTTGCTTACGACCCTGGTGCTGGCTGTCCAGTGGCCGACCTCCGGCCGCTACGCCCTGGCCGTCGGTGAGGTCAGTCCGGCGGACATTCGCGCGCCTGTGTCCATCGAGTACATCAGTGAGACGCTGACTGAGGAGGCGCGCCTGGCGGCCGAACGGCGTGTCGCCGATGTCTACGAACCGGTACGGCGGGTGCGCAGCGAGCAGGTCGACCGGGCGCGTGATATCTTCACCTTGATCGACGGGCTGCGCGCTGACGCCGCTTTGGCAGCCGAGCAAAAAATCGCGGCCATCCAGGAGTTGCCAGACCTTCAGTTGGAAGTTGCTGACATCGCTGCCATTCTTTCGCTGGACGACGAAGCCTGGGGACGAGTGAAGACGGAGGCACCCAGTGCGCTGAACGTTATCTTGCTGGGTGAGATCCGCGACACCACCCTGGTGGCCGCCCGCCGGCGCGTGCCCAGCTACATTGACCTGCGCGATGATACCGAAGCCGCGGTGACGATTGCGCTGGTGCGTGCGCTGCTGAAGCCCAACATGCTGCCAAACGTCGAGCGGACGCAGGCGGCGCGCGATGAGGCCCGCAACGCGGTCGCACCGCAGACCGAACAGTATGCCGCCGGCGAGATTATTGTCCGCGCCGGCGATGTGTTGACGGCGCGCCACATCGAAGCGCTGGACAAGCTTGATCTCTATCAGCCGGGTCTGGACTGGTGGAAGCTTGGCTCGGCGTTTCTGATTTCGCTGGTTTTGGCGGCCATCTTTGGACTGTACATTTTCCGCGCGGGATCTGAGGAACTGGTTAACCCGCGGCGGCTAAGCCTGTTGCTGGCGCTGATGGTCGGCTTCCTGCTGCTGGCCAAGCTGATGGTTCCCGACAGCACGGTGCTGCAATATTTCTTCCCGCTCGGCGCGCTGACTATGCTGATCGCTGCGCTGTTGGGCCTGCCGTGGATGTTACTGGTGACGATCTACTTCGGGGTGGTGCTGGGCGCGCTGGCCGGCGATCCGTTGCCGATAATGACCTACGCGATGGTGGGATCGGTGATCGGCGCGCTGGTGGTGGGCCGCGGCGAGCGCACCAGCGCGTTCGTGCGCGCCGGTGTTGCCATCGCGCTGGCCAACGTGCTGGTCGTGGCCTCTTTCGAGATGCCGTTCAACGCCTTGGATCTGACGGGCTACGTCCAACTCTTTTCGGCGGCGGTGGTGAACGGCGCGCTGGCGGCCAGTCTGACGCTAATCGGTTTCTACTTCTTCGGCGCGATCTTCGACATCGCCACGCCGCTGAGGCTGATGGAGTTGTCGCGTCCCAATCATCCGCTGCTGCGCGATCTTGTGACCAAGGCGCCGGGCACCTATCACCATTCGCTGCTGGTGAGCAACCTCGCGGAGCAGGCCGCTGAGGCCATCGGCGCCGACCCGTTTCTAACTCGCGTCGGCGCGTATTACCACGATGTCGGCAAGATCGTGCGGCCACATTTCTTTGTCGAAAACCGGGCCGACGGTGTCGATCCACACAGTCAGCTCGATCCCTGGTCCAGCGCGCAGATCATTATTTCGCACATCAAAGATGGCATGGAACTGGCAAAGAAACACAAGCTGCCGCACCGCATCCGTGACTTCATCGCTGAACACCAGGGCACCGGACTGGTGCGTTACTTCTACCACGAAGCGCAAAAGATCGCTGGTCCGGAAGGAGTGAATGAGAAGGATTTCCGCTATCCCGGTCCCAAGCCAAGCAGCAAGGAAACCGCGCTGCTGATGCTGGCTGATAGCTGCGAAAGCGCCGTGCGCGCGACCCGGCCCCAGTCGCGCGAGGAGATCGACGAGGTTGTGCGCAAGATCATCAACCAGAAGCTGATCGAAGGCGAGCTGTCGGAGAGTCCCATGACACTGCAAGACCTGGAGATCGTGCGCCAGGTTTTCGTGCGCTCGCTGAAGGGGGTGCATCATCCGCGCGTGGTCTACCCCGAAGCTGCCATGACGCCGGTGATCCCGGCGCCCAGTGCGGCGGGCGAGCGCGCACCCCTGCCGGCGCCTGCTGACGATCCGCCGCTGTCAGCACCTGTGGAGACACCCCATGCCGCTTGAGATCGATGTGCAGATCGACGACGAGTTCGAGAATCAGGTGGTGGCTGACGGCTTGCAGGCGGCGGTTGAGGCGACGCTGCAGCGGGAAGGCGTCACATCAGCCGGCGTCTCGCTGATGGTTGGCGGCGACGAGTTATTGCATCAACTCAACCTGGAGTACCGCGGCATCGACGGGCCGACCGATGTGTTGTCGTTCTCGGCGCGGGAGGAAGCGGAAGGCGCGGCAGGCCAGTTCGTCACCGCGCCCGACGCACTGGACTTCCTGGGCGACATTGTAATTTCACTGCCCTATGCCGCACGCCAGGCCGTCATCGCCGGCCATTCCACGGCGCGCGAGCTGCATTTGCTGGCCATCCATGGCACACTGCACCTGCTGGGCTACGACCACGCGACCGCAGAAGAGGAAGCGGTGATGTGGGCCAGGCAGGACGAGATTCTGGCATCCCTTTGATCCCGGCATGAAGAGCAGAAGCCGCTGGCATTCCTTCACCTGTGCCGTTCACGGCATGGGTTACACCCTTCGTACACAACGCAATACCTGGATCGAGCTGGCTGCCGCGGCGGTGGTGCTGGTGGCTGGCGTCTGGCTGGGTATCGAACCGGTGGAATGGGCGATCCTTGGCCTGACGGTGTTCATCATCCTGGCGCTGGAGGCGGTCAACAGCGCCATCGAGGCGGTGGTGGATCTTGTCTCCCCCAACTATCATGAGCTGGCGCGCATTGCCAAGGATGCCGCCGCGGGCGCGATGTTGTTCGCTGTGATCGGGGCGCTGATCGTCGCGGCGGCGATCTTTGGGCCGCGGCTGTGGGCGTTGGCGGTGGGGTAGCTGCGTGCGGCCTGCGAATGAAAACGCAGCCCGACAAGGCCGAAGCATGCTGAAGCAAGCTGGGGAGGGGGCGGCGTTCCCGCTAATCTACCGGTGGATACTGTCCTGTCAGCGCGGTGATGGCCTGGCCAATGGAGGCGGCCTCATCGTCGGTGATCGGTTCGTGCTGGAAGCGGTAGTCGCGTTTGCGGATGAATTCACCCAGGTGGCCGACCAGCCCGTTCCAGACCGCTGACTGAACCTCGACCAGCCGGGCTTGGGTGACCGGATCGCTACAGCGCTGCAACGCCAGACCGAGGTGTCCCCAGCACAGCCCGCCCGCCTCGCGCAGCGGACCGTCCAGGTCATCGACAAGGTTTTCCACCAGCGCATCCAGTGCGCGCGCTTCGATCTCCACCTGTTTGGCACAGACGGGGCATTGCCCGGCCGGCTCCAGCACCGGCGGACTGTCGTCGCCGCCGCCTCCCTTGCGCAGGCCGAGACGTGCCGACAGTGAGCGCGACGGCGGTACGCCCGCCCGCTGCACGCGGCGCAGCGCCTCCTTGAGCATCGCGTGGTGTACGATCGCCACGCCCAGGCGTTCGCCCTGAAAGGTCATCATCTGCCGGCTGTGCTGGCCGCAGAAGCCCAGCAGCTTGTCAAGCTCGGCCCGTAGCTCCGGGTCGTTGACACTGCCCCACAGCAAGTTGTCCAGATAGCTGTGGGCCGTCTTCTGGCCGATATGACACAAGGGGCAGCCGGGTTGCTCGGTGGCTCGCAGGATGTCCTGGTAGGCAGCGCTTCGTGTTGACAAGGTGATCTCCTGGCTGGGCTGGCTGGTTGACATTGCAGCCGCGTGGAAGGTTCTGCCACAAAGTGTACCCGATCTGGCGTCGCTTGCCAACACACAGAGGTTGGGGGGCAGGTGCCGAGGACTTTCCCAAGTCCCGGCACCTTACTTCTTGCGCGGATTTTGACGAGACAGTATAATTTGCCCACTGTAGTTCTACAGTTTGCCGCCAACCCTTCGCCCAAGGAAGCAAGGTTGTCTCTCCTTGGGTCACCTACCCAAACGTCCGGCTTTTGACTTCCAAATCGCATACCTCACCAACCAATGTGCTATCGGGAGTCCCAATTTTCCATCTGCTCAAGGAGGAGCATCATGAATCGACGACGACTGTTCATCCTGGCCAGCCTGCTGCTTACGCTGGCGCTGGTCATCACTGCCTGCCAACCGCCCGCTGCGCCGCCGCAACAGGCTGCCAGCAACGAGCTCAACGTGCTTTGCACCCCGCAGATCGAGTGGTGCGAGGGCATGAAGGCGGAGTTCGAAGCGGCGCATCCGGACATCACCGTCAACTGGGTGCGCATGTCCAGCGGCGAGAGCCTGACACGCCTGCGCAACGAAAAGGACAATCCCCAGTTCGACATCTGGTGGGGTGGCCCCATCGACAGTTTTATCGCCGCCACCGCTGAAGGCCTGTTGGAGCAATATGACTCCCCCAACCATGCCAATATCATCAACAAGGATCTGATGCTCGATCCGGAAAACCACTGGGCTGGCATCTATGTTGGCTCCCTGGGCTTCGCCACCAACACCGAATGGCTGGCTGCGAATCCGGATGCCAAAGCGCCGACCTCGTGGGACGATCTGTTGGCTGACCAGTTGGCCGGCCAGATCATGGTTGCCCACCCCTCCAGCTCCGGCACGTCCTACACGGCTCTGTGCACCATCCTCCAGCTCAAGGGCGAGGAAGCGGGCTGGGAATATCTGCGCAAATACGCCAGCCAGGTGAACCAGTTCACCAAGAGCGGTTCTGCGCCAGCGCGCTTCGTGGGCGCGGGCGAGGCTGCGGTAGGTGTTGTCTTCTCGCACGACATCGTCGCGCAGATCCAGGCCGGCTTGCCGCTGGAACTCTCGTTCCCTGAAGAAGGCACTGGGTACGAGATCGGCGGCGAGGGCATCATCAAGGGCGCCAAGAACCTGGAGAACGCCAAGATCTGGTATGATTGGGCGCTTGAGCCTGCGACCCAGGAACTGGGGCCGAAGTACAATGCCTTCCAGGCGCCGACAGTCCAGGGCGCTACGGCGTCCATGCCCGAGCTGCTGGAAGTCAAGTTGATCGACTACGACTTCGACTGGTGTGGCAAGAACAAGACCGCTTTCATCGACCGCTTCACCAACGAGCTGGCGGGAGCCGACAACCTCAAGGAATAAAGTCATCACCGAGAGACTGGCGGGGCGTGCGTGTCATCCCCGCCAGCCTCATTGGGTTCGTAGCAGGCGCGTTCAGCGCCGTTCCAGGTCTCTGAAGCGCCTGCTACGAACAGAGAACCTCATGATCTCCAACTCCCGCGTTTCCCTGCGACGGCGCATCCAGGAATTCCAACTGATCGGTCGGGACCCCGTGCTGATGGTGGGGCTGCTGGTCAGCGCGTCGTTTGTCTTTCTGTTCGTCGTCTGGCCGTTGATGCGGGTGGTGGTGCAGGGGTTTCTACAATTTCGAGACCGGTGCGCTTTCGACGGAATATTTCGGGCGCTATTTCGATCCGTACTTCTCGCGCCACAACTGGAACACGTTGCGCGACACCATGATCATGGGGCTGTCCACGGCCACCGGCGGCACGATTGTCGGCTTCATCGTGGCCTTCACGCTGGTGCGCTGTCGCTATCCCTTCCAGCGCGTCTCGCATGCGTTGTCGCTGATCCCGACCATCTCGCCGCCCTTTGCCATCGCGATTGCGGTGATTCTGCTGTTTGGTCGCGCCGGTCTGGTGACGCACGACTGGCTGGGCATCAACTTCAGCCGCGGCATGAACGACATCTACGGGCTGGATGGCCTGGTACTCGTCCAGATCATCACCTTCTTCCCGGTATCGTACCTGATCATCCGCGCCATGCTGGAGCGGCTTGACCCGTCCATGGAAGAGGCAGCCCAGAGCCTGGGCGCCAGCCGGTTCCACATCCTGCGCACCGTGACGCTGCCGCTGCTGGTGCCCGGATTCGCCGCCTCGTTTCTGCTGCTGTTCGTCGAGTCGCTGGCCGACCTGGGCAACCCGTTGCTGCTGACCGGGACGCGCAACGTTCTTTCGACCGAGATCTACCTGGCTGTGGCCGGCGAGTATAACCAGCAGAAGGCCGCGGCTTTGTCGCTGGTTCTGCTGGTTCCGACGTTGACCGTGTTCATCGTCCAGCGCTACTGGGTCAGCCGGCGCTCCTACGTCTCGGTGACCGGCAAGCCCACCGGCGGCCAGTTGCAGATCGACGCCTGGTACGTGCGCTGGCCCTTCGTGGTGCTGACCACGTTGTGTCTGGCGCTGGTCAGCATCCTCTATCTCTCGATCTTTGTCGGGTCGTTCACGCGGCTGTGGGGCATCGACTACACGCTGACGCTGGCCAACTACCGCATCGCGCTGGAACGCGGCATGGAAGCCATTCTCGACACGACATTCCTTTCGGCCATCACCACCCCCATTGCCGGCGTGCTGGGCATAGTCGTCGCCTATCTGGTGGTGCGGCGCAAGTTCTCCGGCAAGGAGGGCCTGGATTTCGTGTCGAATCTGGGCGCGGCGGTGCCTGGCACCATTCTGGGCATCGGCTTTATCATCGCCTTCATCACACCGCCGCTGGTCGCGCTGGTCATCATCTATGCGGCGTTCCTCTACTACCTGATGAGCAACACCCGGCTGGCCCGCCCGCGGGCCGCGCTTTATCTCGCGCTGGGGTTGATTCCTGGCCTCTTGCTGGCCCGATTCGTCACCGATTGGGGCGGCATCTGGTATGTCGCCATCCTGGCATTGCTGCTAACGCTGGCGCTGGTCGTGGTTACTCGATTCAGCGTCGCGGCTGAGCAGCGACGGTCAGTTGCCACCCTGTTCCTCGTAGCCGCAGGCGGGCTGTTGCTCTACATCGTTGGACCCTATTTCACCAACGCGCTGTCAACCTGGGGACGTTCGCTGGGCGGCACGGCTGCCAAGGTCGTCACCAGCATGGCCGACTGGATCGATGTCTTCACCCAGATTCCGCTGCCGGTGTATGGCCTGTTGCTGGTAGCTGTCGGTGGCTACATCATGCGCCGGCTCCTGCCCGGTCGGCGCGCTGCGGTTGTCATTCTGGTGCTGCTGATAAGCACCATGCTGGTGTTCGCCGGCAAGCCGCTGGCGTTGGTGGGCACGTCGTACATCATCATCGCGGCCTACGCGGTGCGCAGCCTGCCGGCGTCGCTGCGCGCGGGCGTCGCCTCGCTGCAGCAGATCGACCCGTCCATCGAGGAGGCGTCCGCGTCGCTGGGCGCCGATGCGCAGCGCACCTTCCGCCAGGTCACCCTGCCGCTGATTGCGCCGGCGTTTCTGGCCGGCCTGATCTTCGCCTTTGCCCGCCACATGACTTCGCTGAGCGCGATCATCTTCCTGACGACGCCCAAGTGGCGCATCCTGACGGTGCAGATCCTGAGCGAGGTCGAGCAGGGCGGCGTCAACGTGGCGACGGCCTATGCCATGATCGTCATCTACATCGTGCTCGCGGCTATCGCGCTCGTTCTATCTGGTTGTCGGCCGCGCCTATCGTTCCGACACCAACGTCGATCTGGCGATTGTCCGAGCTGGGCGGCCAGCTTTCGTCCGAATGAACACCTACGAACCAGACCTATGAGCTACCTTTCACTGCGACATCTGGAGAAACGCTTTCCGGCCCGCGGCGGCAGCGGCGAAGTCACTGCCGTGGACCGCATCGAGCTGGAAATCGAGCGCGGCGAGTTTGTCACCCTGCTGGGACCCAGCGGCTGCGGCAAAACCACCACGCTGCGCCTGATCGCCGGCTTTGAGTTTCCCACCAGCGGCGAGATCATCCTGGACGGCTCGGACGTCGCGCCGCTGCCGCCCGACAAACGCGAGATGTCGATGGTGTTCCAGAGCTATGCCATCTTCCCGCATCTCAGCGTCTTCGAGAACATCGCCTACGGCCTGAAGCTGCGCAAGCTGTCCAAAGATGACATCAAGCGGCGGGTGGCCGGGGTGCTGGTGCTGACCGAACTGGACGGCCTGGAAAACCGCGCCCCGAACCAGCTTTCCGGCGGCCAGCAGCAGCGGGTCGCCCTGGCGCGCGCGCTGGTCATGGAGCCGAAGGTGCTGCTGCTGGATGAGCCGCTGAGCAACCTGGACGCCAAGCTGCGCGAGCAGATGCGCACCGAGATCCGCGAGATTCAGCAACGGCTGGGCATCACCAGCGTCTACGTCACCCACGATCAGGTCGAAGCGATGAGTCTATCCGACCGGATCGTCGTCATGAACCAGGGCCGGATTGAGCAGGCAGGCAGTCCCCAGGAGATCTATCGCCGGCCGCGCACTGCCTTCGTGGCCAACTTCATCGGACGCACCAACTTCGTGGATGCCACGGTCGCCGGCCCGGCGGACGAGTGGCTGAACGTTGACACGTTGGGTGGAATCATGGCGGTTCCCCTGCCGGATGAGGCACGCCAGCCTGGCGAGCAGGTCACCATGGTGGTGCGGCCCGATTCGATCAAGCTGAGCCTGAACCAGGCAGACAGCCCATTCCAGGCAGTCGTCAATCGCTCGACCTACCTCGGCAGCCAGGTCGAGTACGAGATCGAGATCGCCGGCCAGACGCTGATCGCGGTGGAGAGCGACCCCCGGCACGTGATAGTCATCCCCTCCGGCACAACCGTCGCTGTGCGCTTCCTCACCGAAGCGCTCTACGTGCTGCCTACGTAATTTGCTCACGATCGCTGCCCGGCGCCGTGGTGACGGGAGTCCATTGGTCGTCCACCAGGTGAAGTGGCAACGACTGCCCTGTGGGAAGCTGTGTCACGTTCGGCACTGTGAAGGCTGGAATCCACCCTTCACGATTGCTGGACTCCTGCCTCCCCGGGAGTGACGGGCAAGCAGTATTGTGAATTGTACAATAAAGCCTAAAGCCGTTACAATGCTGTCACTAACCTGTCTGTAGCATGCTGCTACACACATGACGAAGATTACAGGATCTGGCATTTAAGCTGGTTGGCGATCGGTAGTACGTACTCCGTATCAAGTAAACCTTACCCAGCACGAATTACGCAATACGCAACACAAACCAGCCCCTTGCCAGCATCCATACATTCATCCGCTTCAGGAGGTTCTCCAATGACAACCAACATTCAGTCGCTCTTGGGCAGCGACGCCGATGCCCTGCTTGGTTTCGACAGCCCCAAGATTCCCAAGTCCTCACTTCACCTTCCCGGTCCTGACTACATCGACCGCGTGTTTTCACAATCCGACCGCTCGCCGGTTGTCATGCGCAACATGCAGACCATGTTCAACACGGGTCGGCTGGGCGGCACCGGCTACCTGTCGATCCTGCCGGTCGATCAGGGCATCGAGCACTCGGCCGGCGCGTCCTTCGCTCCCAATCCCGCCTACTTCGACCCTGAGAACATCGTCAAGCTCGCCCTCGAGGGCGGCTGCAACGCGGTTGCGTCGACTCTGGGCGTGCTGGGATCAGTGGCGCGCAAGTACGCGCACAAGATTCCCTTCCTGCTGAAGATCAACCACAACGAGACGTTGACGTTGCCCACCATGTACGACCAGACGATGTTCGCCAGCGTCGATCAGGCGTTTGACATGGGAGCCGTGGCCATCGGCGCGACGATCTACTTCGGCTCCGAGGAATCGCGCCGTCAGATCATCGAGGTCAGCGAAGCCTTCGCCCGTGCCCACGAACTGGGCATGGTGACGGTGCTGTGGGCCTACATCCGCAACAAGTCGTTCAAGAAGGACGGCGTCGACTACCACGTCTCCGCCGACCTGACCGGCCAGGGCAACCACCTGGCGGTGACGCTGGAAGCCGACATCGTCAAGCAGAAGATGGCCGAGAACAACGGCGGCTATACCGCGATCGGCTTCGGGCACACCAACCCCAAGGTCTACAGCGAACTGACCAGCGATCACCCCGTCGATCTGGTGCGCTATCAGCTTGCCAACTGCTACATGGGCCGCATGGGTCTGATCAACTCGGGCGGCGCGTCGGGCGCCAACGACTTCGCTGACGCCGTCAAGACCGCGGTCATCAACAAGCGTGCCGGCGGCATGGGTCTGATCTCCGGCCGCAAGGCCTTCCAGCGCCCGATGTCCGAAGGCGTCGAACTGCTCAACGCCATTCAGGACGTGTATCTGGACTCCAGTGTGACGGTTGTCTGATCGGTGACCCGATAACAGTAATCAGTGCCCATGAACAGACGGAGCCTGCTTAGTATCATGGCTCCGTCTGTTTTTTTGCCTTCGACACAGACAAAAAAAGCACAGATCCCAAAAATGGGAGATCTGTGCTTTCTTTCTATCTGCGGGTCGCCAGCAACGTTATCCGAGACCGCTGAGCAGCCGCCAGACCTGCGCGACGACGAAGGTCACCGCGAAACCCAGAGCCAGTGGCATCAGCGCAGAGATGGTGGTCCAGCGCTTGCTGCCGGTTTCCTTGTAGATCGTGTAAATCGTGGTACTGCACGGGTTATGCAGCAGGCTGAACAACATCACGCTGATGGCGGTCAGCAGCGTCCAGCCACCGGCAACCAGCACACCTTTGGTAGCGACCGCCGAGTCCATTTCGAACAACACGCCCGTGCCCTGCCCCGCGCCGGTGATTCCATTCAGCAACACCGTCAACATCAGGATCGTGGGGATGACGATCTCGTTGGCCGGGATGGCCACGATGTAGGCCACCAGGATCACGCCGTTCAACCCGAACAGAATACCGACCGGGTTCAGGAAGTTCACCATGTACGCCGCCACGCTGGTGCCCTGGATCGTGACATTGGCGATCAGCCAGATGACTGCGCCGGCCGGGGCTGCAAAGACCACAGCTCGCCACAACACGTACAGCGTCCGGTCGATGAGCGAGGTGTAGATCGTCTGCCAGATGCGCGGCGGGCGGAAGGGCGGCAGCTCCAGGCTGAAGGTGGATACCTCGCCCTTCAGCACCGACCGTGACAGCATGCCTGACATTAAAAAGCTGATCACAATGCCCAGCATCGCGATGCCCACCACCGCCAGCGCAGACACCAGCCCGGCCATGTAGACCGGCGCCAGCGCGCCGATAAAAATCGTCGCCAGCAGGATCTGCGTCGGCCAGCGGCCATTGCACAGCGCGAAGTTGTTAGTCAGAATGGCGATCAGCCGCTCGCGTGGGCTGTCGATGATGCGGGTCGAGACGACGCCGGCTGCATTGCAGCCAAAGCCCATCATCATGCTCAACGATTGCTTGCCATGCGCGCCCGACTTCTTATAGATGTTGTCCAGGTTGAACGCCACCCGCGGCAGATAGCCGAAGTCTTCCAGCAGCGTGAACAGCGGGAAGAAGATCGCCATGGGCGGCAGCATGACGGCGACCACCCAGGCGGTTGCCAGATACATGCCGTCGATCAGGATACCGCTGAGCCACCATGGCATGCCGATGGCCGCTGCGACTGTATTCAGCAGGGGATAGATTTTGCCGATCAGCAGATCTGAAAGCATCTGTGACGGGATGTTGGCGCCGGTGATCGTGATCCAGAACACCAGGGTGAACATCAGGATCATGATCGGGATGCCCCAGCGGCGGCTTGTCACCAGACGGTCGATGGTTCTGTCGAGATCGAATCGTTGCTTCTCGCCGCTGCGGGTGACCGCTCGGTCGGCGATGCGCGCCGCGTCGGTGTAGATCGTCTCCATCAACGTCTGGTGGAAGTCGCCGCCGATCTCCCAGCGCAGCGAGCGCGCCAGCGCCAGTACGTCCTCAGGAGTTGGCGTGGTGTCATCGCCGTGCCGGGTATGTGGCGGCGCTTGCATCGGGATTGTTGGTGCAGTGGTCATACAATAATGTCTCCTCGCTCTGTTACAGCTGTGCTGCCATCAGGTTGCCGGCAGGGTGTGATGTGTTGGCACTGGCCAGCGCGCCGAGCCGGCCCTCATTCAACGCATCAGCGATGGTTTGATCGCCGTCCAGCAACCGCAGCGCGACCCAACGAGCATTGGGCAGGCCAGGCGCCAGCTTCTCAAGCTGCGCCATCAACTGGTTGACAGCGTTCTTCAATACCGGCGGTGTGCCCTGGATACGATGTGGTTTCGGTTCGTAGGTGCCGGTCGCGACCTCGTCCACTGCCTGTAACAGCTCGGTGATGCCGCGCTTGTGCCGCGCTTCGGTGGGAATCACCGGCACGCCCAGGTCAAGGGCCAACCGCCGCGCGTCGACCTGCAAACCGTGCCGGCGCGCCTCGTCCATCAGGTTGAGGCAGACCACGACGCGGTCGGTGATCTCCAGCACTTGCAACACCAGGTTCAGGTTACGTTCCAACCGGGTTGCGTCGACGACCACGATAGTGACATCGGGCTGACCAAAGAGGATGAAATCGCGCGCGATCTCCTCGTCCATGCTGGTCGCCAGCAGCGAGTAGGTGCCGGGCAGGTCGACCAGCTTGTAGCGGCTTTCGCCGAACTCGAAACCGCCTTCCGCTCGGCTGACAGTCTTACCGGGCCAGTTGCCGGTGTGCTGCTTCAGTCCCGTGATCGTGTTGAAGACGGTGCTTTTGCCGACGTTGGGATTGCCCGCCAGCGCGACAACGAAATCCCACTCGGTCATGTCCACACCCAGTGACCGCAGGTTGGCGGCGTTGTGGACCGCGCACGTAGTGCAGGCAGCTGATGTGGCCGGAACCGGCTCGATGTTGATGGTAAACTTCTGGTCGCCGTCGTCCTCTTCCAAGAGTTGGATCACTTGCTGATCGAAACCAGCGGGCGCTATTGGTGGCTGAGCGCCATTGCCGTTGGCTGTTTTTTCATTCAACGTATTCATTCACTGTCTCCTCTTCCTCGTCACGCTGTCGCTTCGGGGCGGCGTGTAATCTGTATCATGCGAGCCTGCTCGCTGCGCAGGGCGATCAGCGCCTCGCGGATGCGGTAGGCTGTCGGGTCACCGCCCGCGCTGATCATCTCGGCGGCAATGACGGTGCCAGGTAGAATACCCAGGTCCATGAAGCGTCGGCGTTCTGCACCGCGGCAACGCGGCAGGATGGCTTTCACCTCGCCGCGTTCGCCCAGCTTGAGATCGGCCAGCGTCTCACTGTCGTCCTCTATTACAACTGCCGCCGTCTGTGGCAGGGGAACGACTGAGATGTTGGTCGCCAGGATCGGCGCCAGCACGTGTTCGTCGCCGTTGGCCCAGAAGCGCACCCGCTTGGATGTGGTTTCGATCAGCCGCACGGTCATGCCGGGGTACAGTCCCTGCGCGACAAGCTGGGCGTAAATCGTTTCCGGCTCGTCCTCGATATGTACGATCTGTGCTGGCTGGTCCAGTGCGATGGCTGTCAACGGCTTCCCGCCGTGGGCCACAAACTGGCCGGTGGCATCGGGGATCGGGTCCCCGTGCGGATCGTGGGTGGGATTGCCCAGGCTGGCAGCCAGGGCGTCAGCGTCGGCCGGCTGCAGGCTGTGTTCGATGCGATCAGCCTGGCCGTGCCACTGGGCCTCGTCGAAGCCGGTCTGGTCGGCCAGGTAGCGTTCCCATAGCCGATGCGCGCGGATGATGTGCAGCGCGGCATTGCGGCCGTCAGGCGTCAGGTGCAGTGCGCCTGCTTCGCTGGCTACCAGGTCGTTCTCCTCGGCCCGCGTCAGCAACTCGGCCGCCTGGTCGCGCGAGATGTGCAGCGTGCCAGCCACGCTCTCCATCGTTGCCGGCTGGCCATTCATCTCTTGCTTGTGGATGTGCTTCAACGCGTCCTCGGCCAGCACGCGTTCGTTCATCTGGCGTGAGCGCCGCCAGCGGATCACCAGTCCGCGCTCCGGCCAGAACAACAGCGCTGTAACACCGGCCAACAAACCGGCTATCAATAATGCAACCAATGGGTCGTTCATAGAGTTCTCCTGTGATCGGACTACTGACCTCCGACTGTTCACTGTTCACCGATTACTGGTTACCGCCCGCTGTGACGCCGACTGACTTGGCCAGCGCGTGGGCCAGAATTCGCTGCTGGCCGTTGATCTCGATCAGCAGTGGGCCGTCGAACGGCGACTGCTCGAGCACCGTCACCTGTGTGCCGGGATAGAGCCCGATGCTGCCAAAGTAGCGCAGGCGTTCGCTGTCCTGCGCCAGCACGCGGGACACGTTGGCCGTTTCGCCGGTCACCAGGTCTGACAACTGGCGTTGCGCGGTGCGAACTTCAAGCGCGCCGTCGCGGCTGGGGATCGGGTCGCCGTGCGGGTCGAAGCGTGGATTGCCCAGCTTGCGGGCGATGGCCTCCTCGACCTCGTCGCTGATGGCGTGCTCGATGCGTTCGGCTTCGCCGTGGACGCCGTCCCAGGGGAGTTCCAGAATCTCGTGCAGCAGCAGCTCCACCAGCCGGTGGCGGCGCACCATTTTCAGAGCGATCTGCAAGCCCTCCTGCGTGAGATCGACCCCCTGATAGGGCGAGTATGCGATGAGGCCCGCCTCGGACAGTCGCTTGACCATATTGGTGGCTGACGCCGGCGACACGCCCAGCGCCTGGGCGATGGCTGAGTTGCTGGCCGTCTCGCCGCGGCTGCGCAGCAGATAGATGGCCTTGAGATAGTCCTGGTGAGCTTGAGTAAGTCCTGGTATTTGCATTGACTAAATCCTCTTTTTGATTAGGCTAAATTTTATCGTATTTTTGCGATCTTGTCAAGTCATGGATTCTGTCAGCGTGACAGTGGTGCGGAATCAGCGACTCTTAAGGAGCCCTGTTGCGGCGGCGAGAGGTATTGAATCAAAACACCCCGAAGCAGATCGCTTCGGGGTGTTCGTGGTCTGTGGGGTAGAGCGGGTCAGTTGGCGCGGGCCTGCGCGCTGCTCAACTCGTTGGTCAGCAGCGTTGCCTTTAGTTCCGCCTGGCGCGCCATGTCGATCGATTCGCCCAGCAGTCGGGCCGCTTCCTGCGGGCTGTGGAAGCCGGTGCTGTTCTCAGATGAGACGAAGTCCCAGCGCAGCGATGAGGCCCGGTGCAACTGGCGGACTTCCGCCAACTGCTCGTCGGTTGCGCCAGCAGCCTGTGCGGCCGCGATGGCGTCGATGGCCGCCACCAGCGCGTCCTCGCTGCGGCGTAGCAGGCCGGCCGTGGTGTTCTGAATAGTCAGCACGCGCTCTTCCAACTCCTCCACTGGAATGGCATGGCACTTGGTGCAGGCGTTCTCCAGGTTGGTGAGCGGGCTGCGAAGCCAGTGGTCAGAAACCTTAATGCTGCCTTCACGCATGTAGGGCATGTGGCAGTCGGCGCAGGCCACGCCAGAGCGGCCGTGAATGCCGGTGCTCCATGTTTCAAACTCGGGGTGCTGGATCTTGATCATCGGCGCACCCGTTTCGGCGTGCGTCCAGTCCTTGAAGCCGTACTCGTCGTAGTGCGCTTCGACGTCGTCAGCCTTGAAGCCCTTGCTCCAAGGGAAGGTCAGCACCTTGTTGTCGCCCTTGAAGTAGTATTCGACGTGGCACTGGGCGCAGACGTAGGTGCGCATTTCCTGGCGGGTGGCTTTGCTCAGATCGACGCCATTGGCTTCCATTGCGTTCACGAAAGCGGGCCGCGTGATGCGCAGCGCCATGGTGTCCGGGTCGTGGCAATCAGAACATGAAGTGCCCAGGTGTACCTGATCCTTGAGTTCGTTGTAGGGGGTGTGGTTGAACTCTTCCCAGCC
Organism: uncultured Chloroflexia bacterium; assembly: GCA_963707275.1. Classification (GTDB taxonomy): domain Bacteria; phylum Chloroflexota; class Anaerolineae; order JAAEKA01; family JAAEKA01; genus JACKBK01. Next base: position 317,688 of record CAVPPH010000003.1, on the reverse strand, counting down.
CAACTCTTCGATCAACTGCGGCACTTCGGCAGCATGGCAGTTCAGGCAGGCTCCTGGTTGGTCCACCAGCTTGACGCGCTGTGTGTTCTCCTGGTCGATCTGGGCGTAGTAGTGGCCGCGCTCTTCGTTGTGGTCCTTGCTGAAGGAGTAGCCAGCCCAGAGACGTACCATGGCGGGATATCTCTCCAGCTTGCTGTAAGGCTCGGAACCGCCGTAAGGCGTCTGACCGTAGTTCTCTTCGGTCTTGATGAAGGTGTCGTACTGGTTGGGGAAGTTGGCGCCCCAGACGGCCGGGTCCAGCTCGTCGGCGCTGATCTCAACGACCTTAGCCGGGTATGCCGACGCTTCTTCCTTGCGGTTATCGACGCTGACCAGCACCGCGGCAACCGCGGCTGTCAGCAGCGCTGCGACGATGAAGATGCCGACGTAGGTTGCAATCCGGCGGGTACGCGAGGGTGTGGTTGGTGTGTTTTCAGTCATAAGTTATCTGCTCCAATGAGTTCGTGGTTAACGGCCGTGGCCCGGGTTGGTGTGGCAGTCGGTGCAGGGTCGATCTTCTCCCGGCAGTGCGCCGTGGATTTGACTGACCATGCCTTCGTGACAATGGACGCAGTTGGCCTGCGCCACTTCAGCATTGAACTGGCGTATGTGAATGGTGTCGGGAAAGTTGCCGAGGGTGAACGCCAGGCTGTGATTGAAGCCGTTGATTCCCTTGACGACCCACTTGGAGACAGGGTCGGTATGGGGAACATGGCAGTCGTTGCAGGTCGCGACGGCCTTGTGGCTGCCTCGATTCCAGGCGTCGTACTGGTCCCACATCGTGTGACAGTTGGCGCAGGCAGCGGGATCGTCCACCAGATAAGAGCCACCCTGCGCGTAGATAAACGTGAACAGGCCCAGTCCGACGAGCACCCCCAGCATGATCACGGCGGCCAGGATCCAGCGACGCAGACTTCCGGTCGAGGTTGCTTGATCGGTCATAGCATCCTTTCGTAGGATAGGTTGACGAACAGGTAAAAGTTGGGACGAGCAAGTGTCGATGGCGCCAGATTGGCGCACTACTTGCGGGCAGAGGCACGACTGGAATTATAGTTGATCGGGCGATCCGCGCCAAATTTCTCTGCCGCAAAGCGGTCGCCGTGCCGGATTTCGCTGGCTATATTCGTTCAACAACTTGCAGCGGTTCTTGGGCTGCGCAGAAGCCAAACAATGGAGGAACGAACAATGGTACGAACGAAACGAACGCTGCCCATGGTGGCAATTTTGATCCTGGCGCTGGTGCTGACGGGAACCGTCGCGTCGGCCAGACCGCCGGCGCAGGAAGATGTCAGCGAAGACCTGGAGCTGTTTCTGGCTGGCCCGGTTGCCGGCCCGCAAGTCAACGCGCTGATCGGCGACGATGCGGACGAAGACGGCTACACTGGCGTTGTTCGCGAGGCGGACCAGCAGGCAGAAGCGTCTGAGGCCGCCGGCGCAGAGCCAACAGCTCTGGTCGACGCAACCGCGGCGCCAGAGGCTGACGAGAACGGATACACCGGCGCCGCGTTCCGCGCCGCCGATGTTTCCGCGGAACAATCGGAAGCGCAGTCGGTTGAGGCGCCGAACTGGGAACAGTTCTTCGTCGAGCCTCAGCCTGACCAGGATGGCTACAGCGCTCCCCAGGGAGTCGGTGAGCGCAGCCCCGATGCCTGGTCCGACTTCTATTACATCTACGTCGCCGGCGCAGCGCTGCGGCCGCGCGATAGCTCCAGCGGCTGGGACTACTCCGGCACCGGTTGTGTTTCGTGTGCCAGCGGGTCTGAGCTGTTGAACATTCACCTCGCCATCCCCGATGGCAGCCGCATCGACTACCTGCGCATTTACTACTACGACACCAGCGGCAGCAACAGCACGGCATGGGTTACCAACTACGACAGCGCGGGCAACTTCACCGATGTCACCAGCGCTGCGTCCACAGGCAACGCCGGTTACGGCACGCAGTTGAGCGCATACTCCGGCCATGTCGCCAATACCGCTTCCCGGTCTTACGTTCTCAACTGGTCTGCTGGCACCAATGGCAGCAGCATGCGGTTGTGTGGCCTGCGCGTCGCCTACCGTGTGCCGGTTTAGCGTTCACGATGCTAATATCAGAACCCATGAACAAAGGAGAAGCATCATGAACGCACCAGCAAAGAAGCGGTCAGTAGTGACCATCGCGCTCGTTCTGTTGGCGCTGTTGACCATCACCGGAGCCGCAGGCGCGAGCGGAAGCGCCGAGCTGCCGCCGGCCGGGACGACCGACTCGCCCGCGGCCAGCAGTCGTGGCTTTTCAACCACCTTTCACTACGAGTATGTTGCCGGCGCGGCCCTGCGGCCGCGTGACAGCAGCAGCGGTTGGGATTACAGCGGCACCGGCTGTGTGTCACGCGCCAGCGGTTCGGAACTGTTCAATATCCACCTCGGCTTGCCGCAGGGCAGTCGGATCGACTATCTGCGCATCTACTACTACGACACCAGCGCCAGCAGCAGCACTGCCTGGGTCACCTCGTACAACAGCACCGGCGGCTTCACGGACATCACCAGCGCCAGCTCTGCCGGGACGGGCGGTTACGGCACGCAGTTGAGCAGCTACGTCGGCCACGTCGTGGACAACAGCAGTCGCTCCTACGTCCTTAACTGGTCGCCGGGGCAGAACGGCAGCACCATGCGGTTGTGCGGTCTGCGGGTCGCATACCGCGTGCCGACCCGGGACCTGTTCATGCCTATGATCACCAAGGGCTAGCGCCGTCGCGGAGCGCGCATCCTGCTGTCTTGAAAATAGCGCCTCACTGTCACACCTGCCCTGGTGGGCGGCGCCAGGGTTGCGAGCCGTCTGCGGCGAAGCAATCTCTCGGCTTTACCAGAGAGACTGCTCACCTGCACCTCGCCTGCGGCTCGGCGCAGGCGCAGGTGTCGGCGGCCGCCGCCTCGCAGTGACATTTTCATCCATGGCTGTGCGTAACGCGCATGGTCGTCTCAGATGCGTCATCCGGTAGGGGCGGAGCGAACGCGATCGAACTAACCGCAGCGTCGTCGGGCACGATGGTGCCCGACGGCGCTGTTCTCATTCGCGACCGGATCACCGGCTTCAGTTTCTCATCAGACAGTCGGGGCGGTATAATCGCAGCATGGTCACATTCGAACCCCCGGTCATGGAGCAACAAAGTGCAGCCGACCTGGCCGTCACGCTGGCGCTGTTGAACGACATCTCGGCAGCGGTCAACGCCAGCGCGGCCGGCGACGGCCCGGCCATTCAGCGCGTATTGCAGCGGATCGTCGACGGCGCGCGGCAGGTTGCCAGCGGTCCGGCGATTTTGCTCGCCTGGGATGACGCGGATCGGATCGGCGACCCGGCGTGGCAGGCGGTTTCAGGCGACTGGCGCTTGTCCGCAGACGTCTCTTACTCGGAGCCACGCTCGCCGGGCTGGACGGCATTGCGTGACCGGCGACCGGTCATCGCGAGCGCAGTCACGGGAGCACCGAGTTGGTGGCCGATTCTAGTTGCCGGCCAGCCCGGCGGCCTGCTTGGCGTCGCGGCTGCCCGTCCCCTTTCCGTGACAACGGTGGACGTGCTGGGTATCCTGGCGAACCAGGCCGCAGCCGCCCTGGCGCTGGCGCAGAACACGACCCGGGTCAACAAGGATCTGGCCCGCACCGCCGAGGAACTGCAAAGGCTGCGCCGCGCCGACCTGCTGATCTCCTCGCGGCTCAAGCTGGAGGACACGCTGGAGGCGATCCTGCAGATGGCGCTGGAGGTGACCGGCGCGCACTACGGCATCTTTCGTCTGGCGGACGCGCAGCGGCCAGAAGCTGGTGACGGCAGCCGTGGCCGGCGACGATCTGGGCCAGCCGGCGGTCGAGGCGCTGCCCATCAACACCACCAGCATCATGGGCTGGGCCGCCAGGGTGCGCCAGCCGCTGTTGATCCCCGACCTGCGCGCCAACCCCTGGTCGCGGGTCTACTACCCGCTGGACCGTGCGATCGAGATGCGTTCCGAGCTGGCTGTGCCGCTGATCGGCGCCAGCGGACGGCTGGAAGGCGTGCTCAACCTGGAAAGCCCGGCTGTCGGCGCATTCAGCCAGCAGGACAGCCAGCTGCTGCAGTCGCTGGCAACCCAGGCCGTCATCGCGATCCAGGAGCAGCGACTGCTGGACGCCTTGCAGGAGATCGCCGAGCGGCTGCTTTCCGATCCGCCGCAGCAGGTCTTCGAGCGCCTGGTGCAGATGGCGTGCGAGCTGCTCAACGTGCCGGTGGCGAGCATCTGGGTACTGGCGGGCGACGAGTTGGAGCTGCGAGCCACCAACGCCACGCTGCGACGCGGCGCGCGGCTGCCCCTGCACGAAAGCCTGACCGGCGCCTGCGTTGTCACAGGCGAATCGCTGGCCGTGGACGACCTGCGCCGCGAGGAACGGTTCTACCTGCACGATCTGGCCGTGAAGCACGGCTGGACGGGCGCGTTGATCGTGCCGCTGCGGGCGGGCGCGACCGGTCAGGCGACCGGCGCGTTCAGCGTCTACAGCCACCGCGTCCGATCAGCGCCGTTTTGCCGTGGCGGACTGGGACAAGAAGGTGCTGACGGTGCTGGCGCACCACGCCGCGCTGGCCGTGCGTCGAGGCGGCGCGCCGCGACGCGCTGCGCGCCATCGGAGGAGCAGCGCGCGCTGGCCGAGACCTTCGCCGCCGTGGGCGACATCGCCGCCAACCTGCTGCACCGCATCAACAACAAGATCGGCACGGTGCCGGTGCGCGTCGAGGGCATTCAGGACAAGTGCCTGCCAGCCTTGCAGGCCGACCCGTATCTGGCGCACAATCTGGAGGAGATCGAGCGCAGCGCGGCCGAAGCCATGGCCATCATGCGCGAGAGCTTCTACCTGCTGCGTCCCATCAACGCGCAGCCCATCGAGCTGGCGGAAGGCATCGCCGAGGCGCTGGCAAGCTGTGAGCTGCCGCCGGGCGTCGAAGTTCGCGTCGAGGGCATCGATGGCCTGCCCGCCGTGACCGCTGGACCGCGGCGGCTGGCGCTGGTGTTCGCCAACCTGATCGAGAACGCCGCTGCGGCCATGGACGGGCAGGGCTGTGATCACGATCCAGGGCAGTCAGGCGGGTAGTTGGGTCGAAATGCGGGTGACGGACAACGGACCGGGCGTATCGCTGGAGCTGCACGAGCGTATTTTTGACTTCAACTTTTCGGGCCGAAAGGTGCACTCCGGCAAGCTTGGCTTCGGGCTATGGTGGGTCAAGACGCTGATGGCGCGCTTCGGCGGCTCTGTCACCGTTGACAGCGACGGCCAGCACGGCGCAACGTTCATCCTGCGGCTGCCGCTGGCCGCCGGCGTGGAAAGTTAAGATGGCGATGAAACTGCCTGGCTCGTCGCAACCTCCCCGGGCGTTGGTTGTCGAGGATGACCCTTCCTGGCAGCAAATTCTGGTCGAAATCCTGACCGACGAGGATTTGGAAGTTGACCTGGCTGACAGCCTGGCCACAGCCGCGGCCTGTATCGGATTGCGATCCTATCGGCTTGCGGTGATCGACCTGTCGCTGGGGCGCGAGGATCACCGCAACCAGGACGGGCTGCGGGTGCTGGAGACGGTCAGGAAGCACGATCCTGCCTGCACCGCGCTGCTGCTGACCGGCTACGCGACGGTGGAACTGGCGGTGCAGGTGTTGACGGTGCATGGCGCGCTGACCTGTCTGCGCAAAGAGGCCTTTCGCCGTTCCGAGTTTCGCCGCATCGTGCGCGAGATACTGACCGGCGCGCGTGCCGGCGTGGCTGATGATCAACCGATGGCTCCAGCAAGCGCGCCCGGCGGCGAGTCGCTGCCTACGGGCGATGGCCTGCGGCTGGCGCTGTTGGTGGAGGACGACGCCGGCTGGCGCAGCGTTCTGTCGGAACTGCTGAGCGAGCGTGACCTCCAGGTGCACACAAGCCGCAGCTACGGCGAGGCATTGGGCATGTTGCGTCACAACGTCTACACGCTGGCGGTGGTCGATCTGACTCTGGCGAGCTCCGTCGCTCCGTTCGACAACACCGACGGCCTGCGTCTGCTGGAGAGCACCGACCGGGCCGGCATTCCGGCCATCGTCGTCAGCGGGTCCGCCTGGCCGGCGGATGTGGACAAGGCATTCGAGCGGCGCGCGATTGTGGGTTATCTGGAAAAGCGTGATTTCGACCGCCAGGCGTTTCTGCGGCTGGTGGACCGCGCGCTGGCCGCCGCGCCGGTCGGCGCGCTGGCTGCGCTGACCGAGCGTGAGCGCGAGGTGCTGGAGCTGCTGGGCCAGGGACTGAGCAACCGCGAGATGGCCGAGGCGCTGGTGATCTCGGAGAACACGGTCAAACGCCACCTGAAGGCCATTTTTGCCAAGCTGGAGGTCAACAACCGCGCCGCGGCCGTGGCGCGACTGTTGGGGCAGTGATCGGTAATCGGTGAACGGTAATCGTTAACCGATATTCTGTTTGTCAGTCCCGCGGAGGTGAGAAGTCCAGAATTTTCCGTGCAGGACGAATACTGGATCGCTGCGAATCAGATTGCAAACCGCTTTGCGCGTCACAGCGGCCTGTGCTATAATCTCGCCATTGCTTGCGCTGGCATTGTTCAGCGCTTCCTCGCCCGGCTTTCATGCCGGCCTGCTTCAATCGAAAGGAGGTCTGACCACCAGGTTTGGACTGCTCACGACCGCTCGGCGGGAGCGGCTCCTTCATCCACCACCCCGGATGGCTCCAGACTGCTCGCAACCTCACCCTGTCACCCCGCCACCTATCTAACCTCCACGCACGCTGAGGATCAACGGTTTTGGCGACATGCCCGGGCCTATCGCTGGCCCGACCGAAAAGTTCTGTGTTCCCAGCAGTGCCCACTCCACCAGAAGGAGTATGCCGCAATGGCAAGCGTAACTTATAAGAACGTGTTCAAGCGTTGGGGCGATGTAGTCGCCGTCAACGATCTCAACCTCGATGTCGCCGACAAGGAATTCATGGTCTTCGTCGGTCCGTCCGGCTGTGGCAAGTCCACCAGCCTGCGCCTGCTGGCCGGCCTGGAAGAGATCAGCGATGGCCAGATTCTGATCGGCGACCGGGTCGTCAACGACGTGCCGCCCAAGGACCGCGACATCGCCATGGTGTTCCAGAGCTACGCGCTCTATCCCGCACATGACCGTGTACGACAACATGGCCTTCGGCCTGAAGCTGCGCAAGATGCCCAAGGACGAGATCGACCGCCGGGTCAAGGAAGCGGCCGACATCCTGGGCATCGCGCAGTTCCTCGATCGCAAGCCCAAGGCGCTCTCCGGCGGCCAGCGCCAGCGTGTCGCCGTCGGCCGCGCCATCGTGCGCGACCCGGCCGTCTTCCTCTTCGACGAGCCGCTCTCCAACCTGGACGCCAAGCTGCGCGTCCAGACCCGCGCCGAGATCACCAAGCTGTGGCAGCGACTGGGCACCACCTTCATCTACGTGACCCACGACCAGGTCGAGGCCATGACCATGGCCACCCGCATCGCCGTCATGAAGGATGGCCTCTTGCAGCAGGTCGATTCGCCGCAGCACCTCTACGATCATCCCAACAACGTCTTCGTGGCCGGCTTCATCGGCAGCCCGTCGATGAACTTCTTCGACGCCACGCTGGTGGAAGCGGACGGCAAGATCTGGGTAGACGGCGGCACCTTCCGCCTTGAGATGCCAGCGATACACAGTGAGATCGCGAACAAGCACAAGGGCAAGGAGATCATCTTCGGGGTCCGTCCTGAGGATATCCAGACCCGCATCTATGCACCGCCTGGCATCCAGCCAGCCTACATGAGCGCCACCATCGACGTGACCGAGTTGATGGGCAACGAAATCTTCGCCTACCTGCTCACGGGCAAGAAGACCTTCGTCGCCCGCCTCGACCCGCGCACGCAGGCGCATGTCGGTGAGACCCTGGACCTCGTGGTCGCCATGGATAAGATCCACATGTTCGATCCCAAGACAGAGGCGCGGCTCGTCTAGTAGCCAGCGTTGCCAGTCGCATCGCCCTGTTTTCGCAGAAAGATGCTCAAAGGGACAAGGATGCCGGTGTAAACCAGCCGCCTTGTCCCTTTCTTTTGGGTGTATTCCAAGGCCGTAGTAGGCGCTTCAGCGCCTGCTACGAACGAGTCTGGCCGATTTTGGACATCTCTTCATGCTCGCACTCGTGACCGGCGCGACCGGATTTGTTGGAGCTAATGTCGTCGAGGCGCTCAGTCTGGCCGGCTGGCATGTGCGCGCGCTGCATCGCAGCTCCTCCTCGTTGGCTGCTTTGCAGGGGCTGGCGTATGAACCGGCGCTCGGCGATGTCACAGATGCCGAGTCGCTCCGCTCGGCTGTAACAGGCTGCGACGCGGTCTTTCATGTGGCCGGGGTTACCGCCGATTACTGGGATCAGGATGGCGCGCGGCTGCACGCTGTCAACGTGGCGGGCACGCGCAACGTGGTCGAAGCGGCGTTGGCAGCCGGCGTGGCGAGACTGGTGCACACCAGCTCCCAGGCCGCGCTGGGCTTCGCTGACGACGACCGGCCCGTTGACGAGACGCACCAGTACAACCTGCCGCCCGATGCCTATCCCTACGGATACAGCAAGCATCTGGCGGAGCTGGAAGTGCAGCGCGCAGTCGAACTGGGTCTGCACGCGGTCATTGTCAACCCCACGGTGGTGCTAGGCCCGCGCGATGTGACGCTGACCAACAGCCAGATCATCCTGGAGGTGCAGCGCGGACGCGTTCCGCTGGTGCCACCGGGCGGAATCAATGTGGTCGACGCCGTGGATTTGGGCCGCGGCCACCTGCAGGCGTTGCAGACGCGGCCGGCCCGGTGAGCGTTATCTGCTGGCCGGCGCCAACGTCAGCAACCTCGACCTGACGCGCCGCATCGCTGCGATACTCGCGGTCCCGCCACCCAGAGGAAATATTCCACGTTCGCTGATTCGTCCCCTTGGCGCGCTGCTTGATGGCGCCAACCGTCTCTCGCCGCGCCGGTTGCCCCTTTCGGGCGATGTGCTGCGCTTCGGCTCGCGCTTCATCTACGCCGACAATAGCAAGGCGGTGGACGAACTGGGATTCACCGTGACGCCGCTGGAGACGACCATCGAGCGGGCGGTCGCGTGGCTGCGGGCGGAGGGTGCGATTTAGTCTTGGTGGCAGTACTCAGGTGTGGTAGAATCCGCATCGTTGAACGATGCGAGTCGTACTGACGATTACGGCTTTGTGCTGGATAGCGGAGTAAGGAAGAACCTCATGGCTCTACGCAATGTAACGCTTCACTTGTCTGATACTACCTTCGAGCGCGCTCGAATGGCGGCCAGAGTTTTGCAGCGACCGATAGAAGATGTTCTCAGCGACGCGCTTGCGGCCGCATTTCCGAGTATTCAAGATGCGCCAGCAGACATGCAGCGTGAGTTAGCAGAGTTGACCTGGCTGAGCGATGAGGCGCTGTGGGCAGTAGCTCACAGCGCCATGCCCCTGGCCCAGCAACAACGTCTTCGTGAATTGGATAAACTGGGCAGCGAGCGCTCGCACACGGTCGATGAAATGGCCGAACTTGAGTCGCTGCGCGAGGAGTACGGACGCTTTACACTACGTAAGGCCCGGGCGTTTGCTGTGTTGAGCATGCGCGGGGGACGCCCACTGCTCGCCTCAAGCTAGGGTTTCAGATGTCTTCGATCTCGAAAGCTACGAGAGGCCGTATCGCTGCGGCTGCAGGACATCGATGCGGTTATTGTCTGACGCCGCAAGCTATCAGCGGCGCGCAGATGCATGTCGATCACATTGTTCCACTTGTTCACGGGGGATCGTCGGGCGAAGAGAATTTGTGGTTGTCATGCGCCTGGTGCAATAGCTATAAGGGTGCGCAAACGGAAGCCACGGACCCCGTTACCGGGACAAAAGCGAGCTTGTTCAATCCAAGGATCGAAAGCTGGGAAGAGCACTTCCGCTGGAGCGACGACGGCAGTGAGATCATTGGCCTGACTGCAACGGGCCCCGCTACGGTAGAAGCACTGCGTTTGAACAATCGGTTTATCGTTCCTGCGCGCCGGCAATGGGCGTTGGCTGGCTGGCATCCGCCTCAGGAACTCTGACGAGCGAGCGCGTTCCGGCAGTGCGTTCGGGAACAAGGGCCATGTCGCGTCGCCCCGATCATGGTCGTCGTTTACTCGCCGTTGTTCCCGTTGAGTTCGTTCAACCGAAACGCCGCATGAATCCGCCGCACTGCCTCGTCGGCGTCGCCACGCGCCACGACCAGTGAGATGTTGCACTCGCTGCTGCCCTGCGCGATGGCGATGACGTTGATGAGCGCCTCGCCCAGCGCGCCGAAGATGCGCGCGGAGATGCCGGGGGTTCCCTTCATCGACGCGCCAACGACGGCGACAATCACAATCCCTTCCAGCGCGTTGACCCGGTCGATGTGATGGCTGGCGATCTCGCGTGCCATCTCCTTTTCCAGTTCTGAGACCACCGACCGGCTGATCCAGCTCGCGGATCACGAAGCTGATGCTTTGCTCCGACGACGACTGGCTGATCATCAGCACGTTGGCGCCGGCGCGGGCGACCGCAGTGAAGGTGCGCGCCGCGATGCCCGGCACGCCCAGCATTCCTCTGCCCTCGACCGTCACCATGGTCAGCCCCTTGATGGCTGAGATGGCCTTCGCGACATCCTTGCTGGGCTTCGGCTCCTTGACCACCACGGTGCCGGGATGATCCGGCTCGAAGGTATTGAGCACGCGAATGGCGATGCCGCGCTCCACGGCCGGCAGGATGGTCTTGGGATGCAGCACCTTGGCGCCGTAGAACGCCAGCTCGGCCGCTTCGATGTAGGAGATCTCCGTGATGGTGCGCGCGTCGGGGACGATGCGCGGATCGGCGGTCAGGATGCCGCTGACGTCGGTCCAGATCTGCACTTCGTCGGCGTTGAGCGCCGCGCCCAGAATGGCGGCAGAGTAGTCGGAACCGCCGCGCCCCAGCGTGGTGCTGATGCCGGCTTCCGTCGCGCCGACGAAGCCGGTCACCACCGGCACGATGCCGCCGCTGAGCAGCGGCATCAGTCGGGCCTGGGCATGGCGCGCCGTCGGTTCCTCCAGCGGGTTCGCCGACCCGAAGTTGTTGTCGGTCACGATCAGCTCAGCCGCGTCCACCCACTCGGCGGCGACGCCGTGGGTGCGCAGCACGGCGGCCAGCAGCGGCGCAGCCAGCCGTTCGCCCAGTCCCGGAGATCACGTCCAGGCCGCGCGGCGTCAGCTCGCCCAGCACATCGACGCTGCGACAGAGCCGCTCGAAGCTGTTGAGGCGCGACTCGAAGAGCCGGCCCAGCGCGGCCCGCTCCACGCCGTCGTTGATGAGCTGCCCGGCCACCATCTGGTGTTTGGCCAGCAAATCCTCCTGCGCCTCGCGGTAGGGCTTGCGGTCACCGGCAGCCGCGGCTTTCGCGGCGTTGATCAGCGTGTCGGTGACGCCGCTCATGGCTGAGGTGACGACGATGACCTGCGAGTCCTGTTCGCGCGCCCGCGCGACGATCTTAGCTACCTGGCCGAATGCCTCGACGCTGCCGACCGATGTGCCGCCAAATTTCAGTACACGCATGATGATCTTACAACTCCTTGTCTTCAGGAAATCGCTCTTGAGAGAGGTGGAAGCGGGGCACAGCAAATAAAAAACCCGCAATCAGCGGGTGGGGCAAACGAGCAGGGGATGCGTCATCGTCATCGCCTCTCATCTCCCAGCTTTCGCTGCCGGAGTTGGCACCTTGGTGAGTGGTCAGTGATCAGTAACCGGTAATCAGTAAACAGTTGTCAGTGATGGATCACTGTTTACTGTTGACTGTCTACTGCTTGCTGGTCACTGCACACCCGTCTGGTTGCCGAGGTTTCATAGGGCCGGTCCCTCAACCTCTCTGGATAAGAGCGCAGTCAGTTTTCAGTTGTATCGGCGATGGTAGCACAGCCGTCGCCGTTTGTCAAAACGATTCGCGTGCTTGAGGTGACAGGCACTTTCGGCTCCTTCTGCTTCACTTCAGGAGTCTTCGAAAAGTGCCTGTCACCTGGGAACGAAACTTCTAGTCACCTCAAGTCCCGCCGAGATACAGGCTGAACGGCCGGCCAGCAGCGCGCGCTTCCAGCGCCAGTCGTAGCAGCCGCGGGTCGCCGTCCACCCAGTCCAGCCCGTCCACGTCAGTCAGCGGCGTCCAGATCAGCTCGCCTTCCTCAGACGCGCGCACGTCGCGCTGCGGCGCGCTGCCGACAGCGACGAATACCATGACGCCCGGCATCACGCCATCCGCCAGCGCGGCGGCCTGGCCCAGTCCACCGTCCACGTGAACCACGCCGGCCAGCCAGAAGTCAGCGACGTCGAGGCCGCTTTCCTCCAGCGTCTCGCGGCGGGCGGATTCCAGCACATCCTCGCCGGCTTCCACATGCCCGCCGAGGCCGTTGACCTTGCCGGGAAACAGCCGCTTGTGCAGCGAGCGCCGGATCAGCAGCACGTCGTCGCCGTCGAGGACGAAACAGAGCGTGCGCGGGATGACGGGATAGCGCTGGGCCTGGGACATCGCGGCTAGCCCGCCAGAATGCGCTTCGATGGCTGCCAGTTCCTCGTCGCTGAAGGCGAGGTTGTCCAGCGCCGCGACCGCTTCCTCGATCTGGCGGACCTTGCTGGCGCCGATCAGCGCCGAGGTCATTCCGGGATGGCGCAGCACCCAGGCGATGGCCATCTGCGCCATGGATCTGGCCGCGCGCCGCGGCCAGCTCGTTCAGCTTGCGCACCTTGGCGATACGATCCTCGGTCACCTTGTCGCCCCAGTGGAACGCGCCGGCCAGCTTGGCGGCGCGCGAGTCGTCGGGCAGTTCCTTGAGGTACTTGTCGGTCAGCATGCCCTGGCAGAGCGGCGAAAAGGCGATGCAGCCGATGCCCTCCTCCGCCAGCACCTCCAGCAGGCCGTCCTCGATCCAGCGGTCGAACATGTTGTAGCGCGGCTGGTGGATCAGGCAGGGCGTGCCCAGCTCGCGCAGGATGGCGGCGGCCTGGCGGGTCTGCTCCGGGCTGTAGGTCGAGATGCCGGCGTAGAGCGCCTTGCCGCTGCGCACGATGTGGTCCAGCGCGCCCATGGTCTCCTCCAGCGGCGTGTTGGGGTCGGGGCGGTGGCTGTAGAAGATGTCCACGTAGTCCAGCCCCATGCGCTTGAGGCTCTGGTCGAGGCTGGCGATCAGGTATTTGCGCGAGCCCCACTCGCCGTAGGGGCCGGGCCACATGTAGTAGCCGGCCTTGCTGGAGATGATCAGCTCGTCGCGGTAGCGGCGCAGGTCCTTGGCCAGGATGCGGCCAAAGGTCTCCTCGGCCGAGCCGGGCGGCGGGCCGTAGTTGTTGGCCAGGTCGAAGTGGGTGATGCCGAGATCGAAGGCGCGGTGGATCATCGCGCGGCCGTTCTCGAAGCGAGTCGACGCCGCCGAAGTTGTACCACAGCCCCAGCGAGATGGCGGGCAGCTTCAGGCCGCTGCGTCCGCGTGCGGCGGTAGGTCATGGAGTCGTAGCGGGTGTCGGATGGAAGGTAGGTCATGACGTTGTGTTGTCCTTGCTTGAAATGTCAACAGTTGACGTAGAAAGTTGGGCTTTGATTGCCTCGCTTCAAATACTGCTGAACTGAACGCCCCCGATACTTGCCACGGATATCGTCTGCCGCGACGCAGCCGTCGAACTCCCAACGGCCGGTCGTATTGCGCTGTGACAGATCGCGTGTGGCGTATGGGAGTGTACAGGCCGGATACCACTTTCGAATCTCGTAGACTTCGCGCACGACGCCCTCGAAAGTCGCGAATGCATATTTTGCGCCGGTTCTCCGCGGCCCAACCCGCCAGATGCCTCGGGTTGCCTCCTGTAGTTCCAGCGGCGTCATGTTGTGTCGATAGAGCTTGTTGACGCGAATCAATAGTACAGGATCATCGATGGACACGGGCTCTGCTGCGTAGTACCCGATGAGTTGATCAAGGGTCATTCGTCCCAATTGAAGACTCTTCCAGCCACGTACAGCATTGGAAAGCAAACCAATTCCCAAAAGATCGATGGCCGCGGCTTCAATGCGGAAGGCTGTTTCCTCCTCTTTCAGGCCATGTGCCAGGATGTCGAGCCGAGGTTTCATCCCGGCTGTCTCAATCTCTGAGATGATGCGCACTTTGTCCGAGTCTTTTTGATCATCGAAGTGGGCGAAAACACGATCCCCCTTGCCCTTCCCAATGTAGAACGGCTCGTTGTCCCGTGGATCAACATAAAGGTAAACGTACCAACCTAGGCGTTCTGCAACACCAGGTGGTAGGTGATCGAAGAGTATCGGGGTGCTAGTCACGATCAGGTATCTTGAGTTCAGTAAAGGCAAGCAACTCTTGGCCCATTGCATCCTCAGCAGTCTTCAGGTCGTAGGCCGTCTGAAGGTTGGGCCAGTACTGCGGCGATTGCCCAAGAGCGCGGCCAATACGCAACGCCAATTCCGATGTGACTGGGCGCGCGCCGTTGATCACTCTTTGCGCATCCTTCTTGGTTCCAGCGCCTGCAATTCTGTCTCCAGTTGTTCTACAGTCGGCAGACTGCCTTTGAGGTACTCTGGAAGCGCTTGGGCCAGGCGATATTCGGCTACACCCAGCGGCTTGGCTACGCCACGCAAGGCGTATTCGACGACGACGTTGTTCTTGCTCTTGCACAACAGAATACCGATAGTCAGGTTGTCCTGCGCGTGGCCCAGCAGGTCGTCTACCGCTGAACAGTAGAAATTGAGTTTGCCCGCATATTCAGGTTTGAACGCGCCCATTTTCAGATCAACAACCACATAGCAGCGCAGCTTGAGATGATAGAATAGAAGGTCGATATAGAATTCCTCGCCACCTACCTCCAGCCGATACTGGCTGCCCACAAACGCAAAGCCAGCGCCAAGCTCCAGCATAAAACGCTGCAGATGGTCCAACAGGCCGTTTTCCAGGTCGCGCTCAACGGCTTCATCGTGCAGAGCAAGAAAGTCGAAGTTGTAGGGGTCTTTGAGTAGTTGTTGAGCCAGCTCGGATGCCGGTGCAGGCAGTGTCCGCCGCGAAGTTCGTGATGGCCTTCCCCTGCCGCTGATGTAGGTTGGTTTCGATCTGCGCCTCCAGAACTGCACGGCTCCAGCCGTGTTCAAGGCAGGCGCGGATATACCATTCGCGCAACTCAGGCAGTTTTAGACGGGTAAAGATAACCACATTATGGTACCAGGGCAATTGTCCAGCAAGCTGCTGGACAAATTGCTCATCCCCATATGCTTCAGCAAAGGCGCGCATGTAGAAGAGATTCGCTCGCGAGAGCCCTCTCATATCAGGGAACTCATGGCGCAGGTCTGCCGCCAGCCGCTCGATGACTTTGGATCCCCAGCCCTCGTGCTGCTGTCGCTCAAGAATGGACTGTCCGATCTCCCAATAGAGTTGAATGAGGTCGCGATTCACTTCCAACGCGGCTTTCAACCGCGCCGAGCGAATGCGTAGCTTGAGTTGTTCGAGTAGTGCCGCGTATCCTGTAGGGAATATCAGATCACTTGCCATGCCATGCTTCCGTATCGCCATTTGGCAAAAGAGAGTCTAGTATTGCCTGCGTGCGTACGGCGCTGGCGCGCGAATTCTGCCTCGGCCAACGCATCCAGCTCACGTTGAAGGGGTTGTGGCAAAATCTTTCCCTGATCGCGAGACGACCGCCAAAGATCCATCAAGTCGGCAAGCCGCTGTTGATCTGCTGCAGAGAAGTACTCGTCTGGTTGTCCGTCGAATTGGACGGCCGCGGAATCGTGACTGCTAGGCATGATGAATCCGCCGAATGCCGAGTTGATCCATCAAGATATCTACTGAGATGTTGCGCAATTGTGCCAGGGCAACCAGGTTCAACAAGCGTTCGGCATCGGCTGCTTCGATCTGATCCGTTATCCCCAGGAATTCCTGCAATTCCTCCGAAGTAATACTCTCCTCGAGTACTTTGGCGTTGAGTTCCGCGTGCCGACGGCGGACTGATGGTGACACACCGCTATTGATCTTCTGAAGCAGGTCTGCTTCATTCCTGGGCAGCCTCGGTGCGCGGCGCGCGGCACGCAGTGTCATTATTTCATCAGCAAAACGTTCCAGGTCACGCGTCTGTAGTTGGGCAATTCCCTGCAACACTGCATCGAGATCTAGTTCTATTTGGGAAGATACGTGTACTTTCGGCATGGTTCACTCAACTCCTTATCCTCAACCTGGTTGAATTATAGTTGGTACCGCGAAACCCGCCAAACCCATCAGCCTTGTCCGATTGCCGACATCACCGTATCCAAATCCTTGTCCCCGCGCCCGCTGAGGTTGACCAGGATCACTGCGTCCTTGCCCAGCTCCGGCGCCAGCTTGACCAGATGCGCGACGGCGTGGGCGCTTTCCAGGGCGGGGATGATGCCCTCAGTCTCGCACAGCAGCTTGAAGCCGGCCAGCGCCTCGTCGTCGGTGGCGTAGGTGTACTCGCTGCGACCCAGGTCGCGCAGCAGGGCGTGCTCCGGGCCGACCGACGCGTAGTCCAGCCCGGCGCTGACGGAGTGGGTCAGCGCGATCTGGCCGTCGGCGTCCTGCATGACGAAGCTCTTGGTGCCGTGCAGCACGCCCAGCCGCGCCAGCGCCGGATCGGCGAAGCGCGCCGCGTGCTCGCCGAACTCGATGCCGCGTCCGCCCGCCTCGACGCCGATCAGACGCACCTGCCTGTCGGCCAGGAAGGGGTGGAAGATGCCGATGGCGTTGCTGCCGCCGCCGACGCAGGCCACGATCGCGTCGGGCAGCCGGCCCGGCCCGCCGGCTGCCGGGTCGAGCATCTGCCGCCGCGCCTCGCGGCCGATGACGCTCTGGAAGTCGCGCACCATGGTCGGGTAGGGGTGTGGCCCCAGCGCCGAGCCCAGCAGGTAGTGGGTGTCGCCGACGTTGGTCACCCAGTCGCGGATCGCCTCGTTGATGGCGTCCTTGAGCGTCTTGCTGCCGCTGTCGACGCCGCGCACCTCGGCGCCCAGCAGCTTCATGCGAAAGACGTTGGGCGCCTGGCGCGCCATGTCCACCGTGCCCATGTAGACGACGCACTCGATGCCCAGCAGCGCGGCCGCGGTCGCGGTGGCCACGCCGTGCTGGCCGGCGCCGGTCTCGGCCACGATGCGCTGCTTGCCCATGCGCTGGACCAGCAGCGCCTGGCCCAGCGCGTTGTTGATCTTGTGCGCGCCGGTGTGGGCCAGATCCTCGCGCTTGAGGTAGATCTGCGCGCCGCCCAGGTGCTCGCTGAGCCGGCGGGCGTGGGTGATGGGCGTCGGCCGGCCGACGTAGGTCATGAACAGCCGCTCCAGTTCGGCCTGGAAGCGTCGAGTCGTTGCGCGCCTGCAGATAGGCCTGCTCCAGCTCGTCCAGCGCGGGCATCAGCGTCTCCGGCACGAAGCGACCGCCGTAGGGGCCGAAGCGACCGTTCTCGTCGGGGTAGCGGTAGGTCAGGAAATCCACACTCTCAGTCATTTCAACGGAGCCTCTTTCGCTTGTTGGGCGAGGTCACGGACTGCAACGATGAAGTCGGTCTTGCCGTCCGTATAGCTGTCGATTTTGTCAGGTAGCGCAGCACCAGCTCGCGCTTCGAGCGCGCCGTAGGCCGCCGCTTCGTCAGGATGCGCTCGCAGGTATTCGACGAAATCCAGATGATTGGCGATCTCCGGATTGTCAACTTGGTAGACATGCACGTTGAACATGCGCCGCTCGCCGTCGCAAAGGTTGAAAAAGCGCCGGCCGGCAATGCCGTACTCGCCTTTCGGGCACGTAGCCCAGCGCGCAGCATCGTGTCGTTCAGGCTGTCAACGGTCTCGATGTCGTACACGATCAGCATGATGTCGATCACCGGTTTCGCCCAGATGCCGGGCACCGACGTGCTGCCCATGTGGTGGATCGCGGCCAGTTGCTCGCCAAAGATAACAGCCAGCCGCGCCGCCTCAGCCTCGAACAGCAGCGGCCAGGTCGGGTCGTAGGCCACTACCTCGAGGCCGTGTTGCTTGCCCAGCAGCATCGGCTCGCAGCGCAACAGGGCCAGCGCGCTGTCGCCGTCGCTCATCCGCCCGTCGCGCGCCATCTGCATCGCCTGCGCGCATCGGCACCAGATGCACCTCGCTGAGCTCGGTTGCTTCCAGGTCGGTCGCGCCGTTGATCACGTGCTTCCCTGGCCAGAAAACCGTGCAGCGGGCGTCGGCTGGTGCCGTTCATCGACGTAAAACCAGCCAATCATGTTCAGTGAGCGGCACTCAGCGCCGGCCTCCTCGGCCAGCTCCTGGCGCGCGACCTGGTCCATGGCGGCACGCCCGGCTTGTCGCCCAACCCGCCGGCCGGCAGCTCCCAGCACCAGTCGTCCACGGTGTAGCGGTAGCTGCGGATCAGAATGACCTGGCCGTCGTCGGTCACCGGCACCACGGTGACGAAGCCCGGGATGCTCCTGGTAGGTAAAGGTGATCTCCTGGCCGGCCGGCAGCACGACCGGTCCTGCCGCAGATTGTGCCAGTGGCTCTCGTAGGGCCGGCTGGTGGCGATGCCGCTGCCAGCCCAGACTTTCCCCCAGCGGCTTGTCGTCGTTTATAGGATAAGTCATACGCTCGTTCCCTCGCACTTCCTCAATCACGCGCCCGTTTCACTTTCACGCTCATAACATTCGCCAAACCACTCCCGCTGCAACTCCTGCCAGCGTTCTGGTAGCGGCACGATGGACGCCTGCAGGCTGCCGCCGTTGATTTCCAGCATTCCCACCGACACGTACTGTCCGGGTTGGGTGCGCCGGTCGAGGATGTTGATGTATGCGCTGCCGGGATTGATCATCAGCATGCCATCGACGTCGCCGATAAAGGGCCGATGCAGGTGGCCGCAGACGATGCAATCCACCGTTCTCGCCGGCGAATCGCTGCAACACGTTGACGTAGAAGCGGGGCGCCAGGAACCAGCGCTGGCCAAAGAACATGTTCCAGGTGAAGCCGGGCCATTCCAGCCAGCGCGGCCGGTTGCCATGCACCAGACCGATCCGTTTGCCGGCCAGCTCGAGCACCTGCTGCTCGGGCAGATGGTCGAGACCCACGATCCTGATCGCCGCGTACAGCGATCACCGGAGCGATCTGTTCCAGCCAGCGCGATCACATCGGGCCCGGTCAGATCGCCCGCGTGCAGAATCAGGTCAACGCCCTGGAACACCTGGAAGATGGCCGGGTGCAGACGGGTTGCCACGGTGGGAAAATGCGTATCGCTGATCAGTCCAACGCGCATTGGTTTGCCTCGCTTCTGTCAGTGGCCGGGTGGCCAGTGAACAGTGATCAGTCACCAGTAATCAGTTATCGGTAAACAGTGACCGGAAACATCGTATAAGTGGCCGTTGCCTCAATGGCGATTGAACTGCGTTAGGATGCTGTTCACTGACAACTGGCTACTGACTACCTGATCCACTGATCACTGACAACTGACTACAGTCCTCACGAACTGGCGCACACGATCGTGGTCCTTGCGGCCGGGTGCAGCCTCGACGCCGCTGGCGACATCGACGCCCCAGGGAGCCACCTGGCGGATGGCGTCGGCCACGTTGCCAGGTGTCAATCCGCCGGCCAGCAGCACGCGGTACTGGCCGGCCAGCCCAGCGGCCAGTTGCCAGTCGCCGGTTTCACCGCTGCCGCCGCGCAACGAAGGATGCCAGGCGTCCAGCAGAATGTCAGGGCCGGCGGGCGGGCTGTATGGCGCGAAGCGGACTGCGGCGTCCTCAGCTTCGGAGGCTGTGCGCGGCCGCAATGCTTTGAACCCTCGACCGGCCAGCGCCGCCAGGGTTGCCGGGTCTTCCTCGCCGTGCAACTGGGCCAGATCCAGCCCGCAGCGCGCCAGCGTCTCCGCGATCTGCTCCGGCCCGGCGTTGACGAACACGCCGACGCAAAGCGGCGCGTTGGCAACATGCCTAATAGCGCTCACAATGTCCGCTACTGTTCGTGGATCGACGTAGCGGGGCGACTTCTCGTAGAAGATGAAGCCCAGCAGATCAGCGCCCGCGTCCACCGCCACCTGTGCGTCCTCCAGGTTGGTCAGGCCGCAGATCTTGATCCTGATGTTGCCAGCCGGCGTGCTGGTCATACTTTCCAATGAACCCATGCTCTGGTTTGTCGTAGAACGATTTTCCAAATCGTCTCTCCGCACTCGCAAGGCCAGCGGACGATTTGGAAAATCGTCTTACAAGGCGGCGGCCGCTTCCTGGATGCGCTGCCAGGCGCGCTGGACGTGCTCGGCTTCGGTCCACGTCTGGCCGACGCAGAGCCGCAACGTGTAGCGGCCCGACAACACGGTGTGCGTCAGGTAGAGATCGCCGCTGCTGTTCAGTTGTGCCAGCAGCGCGCGATTGGCTTCATCGCCGCCGTGGTGGCGAAAACAGACCAGATTCAGCGGCGCGGGCGCGGCCAGCTCGAAGCGCGGGTCGGCCTCGACCCAGCCGGCGAACTCCTGCGCCAGCTCGACGTGCCGGCGGACGTGATGCTGCAAGCCCTCGACGCCGTAGTGGCGGATGACGAACCACAGCTTGAGCGAGCGGAAGCGCCGGCCAAGCTGCACGTGCCAGTCGCGGTAGTCGAACACCGCGCCCGACTCGGTGGCCTGGTTCTTGCAGGTACTCCGGCAGGATGCTCAGCGTCTTGATCAGCGCGGCCCGGTCGGCGACCCAGAAGCAGTCGCAGTCGAAGTTGGTGAACATCCACTTGTGCGGATTGAAGGAGTAGCTGTCGGCCAGTTCCACGCCCATCCTGGATCCAGCGGAACTCCGGGCAGAGCGCGGCCGTGCCGCTCATCGCCGCATCGACGTGCAGCCAGACACCCTGCGCCCGGCAGATCTCGCCGATCGCCCGCACCGGGTCCATCGCGTTGGACGAGGTGGTGCCGACCGTCGCGCAGACGAAGCAGGGGATCAGCCCGGCTGCACGATCCGCTTCGATCTGCCGCGCCAGCGCTTCCGGCTTCATCGCGTACGAAGCTCGTCGACCTCGATCAGCCGCAGGTTGTCGCTGCCCAGCCCGGCGATCATCATCGCCTTTTCGACCGACGAGTGCGCCTGGCTGGAGGTGTAGGCCACCAACTTGCCGTCGCCGCCGGTCGCGTTGCTCTGATAGCCGGTCGCCCGCTCACGTCCCGCCAGCAGGGCGCCAACACCGCACTGCTGGCCGTGTCCTGGATCACCCCGCCGCCGCTGCTGGTTGACTTGAACTTCTCCGGCAACCCCAGCATGTCCACCAGCCAGTCCAGCACGTGCGTCTCCAGTTCGGTGCAGGCCGGGCTGGTGGCCCACAACATGCCCTGCACGCCCAGCCCCGACGAGAGCATGTCGCCCAGCATGGCAGGAAAGGAGGTGTTGGCCGGGAAAAAGGCGAAGAAATTGGGCGACTGCCAGTGGGTGATGCCGGGCATGATCAGCGGCTCGATGTCGGCCAGCATCGCGTCGAACGACTCGCCGCTGTGCGGCGCTTCCGCCGGCAAGCCGGCGCGGATCTCGCCCGGCTGCACCTGCGACAGCACCGGGTACGACTCGATGCGCTCGTAGTAATCGGCGATCCAATCGACGACCGCCCGTCCGTGACGGCGGAACTCGTCGGGTGTCATGTGGTAGGAGGGGATCTGTGGGAACTCATGGGAACTCAGGGGAATCGCATCTAAATGGTTGATTGGTATGCCGTCATTATAGCCGACGATGCGGGCATTGGGAAGCAGAAACGATTGATGGTCAACGGCTAATGGTTAATGGTTGACGTCAGTAACTTTGCTCATTAACCGTTTCCCGTTAACCAGTGGCTCACGCTTTCACACCTGACCATTGCAGGCGGTGGCTGTGTTGTCGAGGCTTTGTGGTGCAATGTCTCCGGTCGGTGTCAGAGGGATTCGCTTGCCGAGCGGCGCACTGTCTTCTCCGAATTGGCTGGGATTTGTGGAGGACAACGATTTCGTATTACCGGGTCACGTCCGATACTCGCTCGTTGCCCATTATCCGTGATCGTTAAACAATATTTGCCCTGCCCGCGCACAAGCTCGCGCACCTTGCCCTGTCGATCCTCCGGTCTGGCTGTCACCAGACTCTCGCCCACCAGCATCGCGTCGACGCCCATGGCCGCCAGTCGGCGCACGTCGTCCGGGCCGTGGATGCCGCTTTCGCTGACCAGCACGCGGTCGGCCGGGATCAGGGGACGCAGTCGCTCGGTGGTGGCAAGATCGACGTCGAAGGTGCGCAGGTCGCGGTTGTTGACGCCGATTACCTGCGCGCCGGCTGCTAACGCCCGCTCGACCTCGGCCTCGTCGTGCACCTCCACCAGCGCCTCCATGCCGTACCGGCGCGTCTCGGCCAGCAGGCTGCGCAGCTCGTTGTCGCCCAGCACAGCCACGATCAGCAGCAGCGCATCGGCCCCGGCCACCCGCGCCTCCACGATCTGATACGGGTCGTAGATGAAATCCTTGCGAAGGACGGGAGGAGTGGGTGAGGGGGAGAGAGTGTGAGCGGGTGATTGTCTCCCCTTCTTCCCCTTCTCCCTCTCTCCCTTTCTCTGCAAACGTCTCCTTGACTGTCGTCAGATATTCGAGCTGGCCCTGGAAAGAAGCGCGCATCGGTCAGCACGGAAATGGCTGCCGCGCCGCCGCGGGCATAGGTGCTGGCCAACATCGCCGGGTCGAAGTCGCGGCAAAGCAGGCCGCGGCTGGGGCTGGCCTTCTTGACCTCCGCGATCAGGCTGACGCCCGGTTGGCGCAGCGCCGCGGCGAAGTCCAGCGGTCGGGCACGGTCTCTGCCAGCGCGCGCAGGCCGGTGAAGGAGACAATCGCCATGCGCTTTGGGCACTTCCTCGCGCTTGTGGCGCATGATCTCGTCGAGCATCTTGCCCTGGTGACGCAGGCGAACTTCTCGGGCGGGCAGCGGTTTCTTGGATGGCATGGGATGCTCCGGGATGGGGCGGAAGGAACTTGGGAAACAAGGGAAATCAGGGAAATGGAAATCGTCCGATTGCTTCACCGGACTGGTTACTGATTACTGACCTCGATCATTCTGTCCAGAGCACGCAACGCGGCGCCGCTGTCGATGCTTGCACGGGCACGGGCGAGACGCGTCGGGCCAGTCGCCGATCGGGCACGGCCAGTCCCATGGCGGCGTTGAGCAGGACGGCGTCGCGCTTTGGGCCACGCTCTCGCCGCTCAGCACGCGGCGGGTGATGCAGGCGTTGTCGGTGGCGTCGCCGCCTTTCAGGTCGGCCAGACTGGCCCGCGGCAGGCCCAGTTCCGGCGGCGTCCAGGAAATAGGTGCGGACCTGTCCGTCGCGCAGTTCGCTGACCTGGTTCGGGCCGCTGAGGCTCAGCTCGTCCAGTCCGCCGTGGCCGTGGACGGCGATGGCTGCCAGCGTGCCCAGCCGGCCCAGCACGCCTGCCATCGGCTCGGTCAGGTCAGGGCTGAAGACGCCGATCGCCATGTGTTCGGCGCTGGCCGGGTTGGTCAGCGGGCCGAGGATGTTGAACACGGTGCGGGCGGCCAGCTCGCGCCGCGGGCCGATGGCGTAGCGCATGGCCGGGTGGTGGTTGACGGCGTAGCAGAAGCCGATGCCGGCCTCGTCGATGCAGCGGGCCACCTGCGCGGCGTCCAGATCCAGCCGGACGCCCAGCGCGCCCAGCACGTCCGCGCTGCCCGCCTTGCTGGTGATGGAGCGGTTGCCGTGCTTGGCCACCGGCACGCCTGCGCCGGCGATGACGAAGGCCGCCGTCGTCGAGATGTTGAAGGTGCCGCTGTGGTCGCCGCCGGTGCCGACGATATCGGTCAGCGGGCGGTGATGCGGCAGCACGGCGATCGGCGTTGGCGCGCATGGCGCGTGCGCAGCCGGCGATCTCCGGCACCGTCTCGCCCTTCATGCGCAGCGCGACCAGGAAGCCGCCGACCTGCGCCTGCGTCGCCTCGCCGGTCATGATCTCCATCATCGTTGCGTAGGCCTCGTCCTCGGTCAGATCGCGCCGGTCGAGCAGCGTGGCAATGGCTTGTTGAATCATGGGTGCTCCAGAGGTGGAAGCTCAGAGGTCAGAGAGTCAGATGCCGGTGAATTGCGTGGGCTGCAGTATGTCGAATGCTACGATATCCGCTACCATCTATCCAGTCCTCCGACCTCATCGTTGACCATCGTCGGTGATCTTCACACCATCGTCAGAAAGTTGCGCAGGATGTCCTTGCCGTGTTCGGTCAGGATGCTCTCCGGGTGGAACTGGACGCCCACCATCGAATGATAGTCCGATGGCGCAGTACCCATCACCTCGCCCTCCATGGTAAACGCAGTCAGTTCCAGCTCCGCCGGCAGCGGTTCCTGCACGATCAGCGAGTGGTAGCGGGTCGCCTGGAACGGGCTGGGCAGGTCGTCGAAGATGCCCTTGCCGGTGTGGTAGACCGGCGACACCTTGCCGTGCATCAGCCGCGGCGCCCGGCTGACCACGCCGCCGAAGACGTGACCCATGCACTGCTGGCCCAGGCAGACGCCCAGGATCGGCGTCGTCTTGTAGAAGTGGCGGATGACGTCGTTGCTGACGCCGCTGTCCTGCTGCGGCGTGCCTGGCCCAGGCGAGATGATGATGTGCGCCGGGTTGAGCTCGGCCAGTTCCTCGACGTCGATCTGGTCGTTGCGCCAGACCCGCAGGTCGGTCAGCGGATCGCCCAGCCGGTCCTCCAGCATCACCTCGCCGATGTACTGCACCAGATTATACGTGAACAAGTCGTAGTTGTCGATGAATGCGATCATGGGAACCTCCAGGAGTTCACCGCAGAGACGCAAAGGGCGCAGAGATTGGGAGTGGCAGAGGGAAATGAGGGAAAGGAAGGAAAGGAGGGAAATGCCGCAACCCTCTTGGATGACCTCTGTCCTCTGCCTCTGACTTCTGATCTCTGCGATCTCGTGCCTCTGTGGTGATTTTCAGGCTTCTGCCTTTTCGAGCTTCTTGCGACGCTTTCTCGGCTGCTCTGCTGATGCGGTTCCATACGCCGGTCAGGCCCATGGCTTTCTTGACTTCCATCAGCGTCGCCCGGCCTTCGGCCGAGGCGCGCTGGGTGCCTTCGTAGAGCAGTTCATCCACGTAGCCGGTCTGCGCCTCGTAGAAGGCGCGCCGCTCGCGCATCGGGTCGAGGAAGTTGTTGAGCGCGATGACCAGCTTCTCCTTGACCTCGACATCGCCGACGCGGCCGGCGCGGTAGCGGGCCTTCAGGTCCTCGACCTCTTCCTTGTTCGGGTTGAAGAAGTCGTGATACTCGAAGACCGGGTTGCCCTCGACCGTGCCGGGGATGTCGGCGCTGACGCGATTGGGATCGGTGTACATGCTGAACACCCGCCGGCGCACCGTGGCCGCGTCGTCGCTGAGGAGGATCGCGTTGTCCAGGCTCTTGCTCATCTTGGCCTGACCGTCGGTGCCTACCAGCGTGCCGCCGACGACGAACGGCTCCGGCAGCGGGAAGACCTCGCCGTAGGCGTTGTTGAAGCGGCGGGCGATCTGGCGGCTCAGCTCGACGTGGCTCTCGTTGTCCTTGCCGACCGGCACCAGATGCGCCCGCGGCATCAGGATGTCGGCCGACTGGAGGACGGGATAGCCCAGCAGGTTGTAGGGTATCTGGTCCAGCCCGGCCGCGTCGGCCATGTCCTTGATAGTCGGCAAGCTGCTGCAAGCGCTCCACCGTCACCAGCCCGCTGAGCAGCAACTGCAACTCGTAGATCTCGTGCACGGCTGACTGCAGATAGAACGTCACCTTGTCCGGGTCGATGCCGATGGCCAGATGGTCCAGCACGATCGCGCGCGCTTTGTCGGCGATGGACAGGATGTCTTCCTTGGTGTTCTTGGTGGTCAGCATGTGCAGGTCGGCGATCAGGAAGAAGCACTCGTACTGATCCTGCAAGGCCAGCCGGTGCCGGTGGCTGCCGATGTAGTGGCCCAGGTGCAGCTTGCCCGTAGGCCGGTCGCCGGTGAGAATTCGTTTTCGTGTCATGATAAGCTCTCCTGCTCGGTCTCGTCCTCGTCCTTCTACTCGTACTCGAAATCCGGAAGAGTACGAGTAAAAGTACGAGGACGAGGACGAGAATGAAAAAAAACGCCCATCGTCCCGCGCACAGTCGTGCGCTTGCAGGGACGAGAGGCGTTCTCGCGGTGCCACCCTGGTTAAGCTGGGAAAACAAAACCCTGCGATGCGGCGCAGGGAACGTCATGCCAGCCTCACTCTGCGGAGACGGTTTTCGGTGATCAGTTATCAGTGATCGGTGATCAGTTAGGCTGTGCAACAGATAACTGATTACTGAAAACTGTCTACTGAATACTGGAAACGATCTCCAGCGCCCTGATAACGGTGGCGTCTCCGGAGGAAGCTAGTTAATGGAGAATTGTGAATTAGTGAATGGGTGAGTTGCTAATTGCCGGAACGGACGGCGCTCTGGCGTTAGCCATTTTCCAATTCACCATTCACCAATTAACCATTGTTCACTTCTCAACTCCCCGGTCCACGTTTTCCCGTGCACTGGACACGGTTCTGTCAGCGCTGATGCCGGCTTTTCAGCAGCCGCCGGCTCTCTGGAACCCGCTTCGACAGACACTCTTCCGGTTCGTAGTCTTTTGTGTGTTCAGTTGTGGCGGCGATTATGCCACAGGATTGTCAGGCTGTCAAACGGTTTTGTCGGAAGCCGCGGCAGCCAGTTGCTGCACAAACGCGGCGTGTTCTTCAGCGGCCAGGCCCCGCTGCAACGCTGCCAGCACGCCCGCCACATCGCCGTGCCAGAATCGCTCCGGGTTCAGCCACAGTCCAGGGAAAAGCGGGCTGCGCATGATGCCGTCGTCGTCGGCAACGATCACCCGGTCTTCGCCCAATTGCCAGTTATACCAGCGCACGTCCCGCTCCAGCGCCAGCAGTACCAGGTATTCCTGCACGCCGTTGCGGCGATAGACCCGCAGCTTGTCGTGCAGGTCATAGGAGGCGCTGCTGGCAGCAATCTCTATCACCAGTTCAGGCGCACCCGCCAGGTAGTCGTCGGCATCTACCCGCGTCCGCCCGCTGGTTTCGATCCACATGCAGGCGTCCGGCTGCAGCTCGTTTTCCAGGTCGATGCGCAAGGTGGTGTTATCGTCCACCGTGACACCGGGCGTGGCAGCCCAATAGGCTCCCAGCCACGCCATGATTTGACTGTGTGGTTTGCCGTGCCGTGTACTTCTGACAGGTGATGACACGTATACAACTCCTTCGATCAGCTCAGCTTTGAGTTCAGGATGGTCAGCGTAGCGGCGTTCGAACTCGGCCCGCGACAAACGGTCGCCGTTGTGCAACGGCAGCCGTCCCGCGCCGTTAGTTTTCTCCGCGGGCAAGTCTGGTGTAGCCGGAGTCTCTTGTCGATCCAGTGTCAATACGCTCATAGTGATCCTCCAAGTCAGGTGATCGATCCCTTGCAGTCTAGCACAGGCCTGAGCCGCTGTCAACGAGATGAAAAACAGTTCACTGTAATGCTTTGATCATACGGTGAGGACGGTGTACAATGGCGCTGCTTCATGTCGTGCGCAACGCCCGTTACACGACCCATCCGTGTGAACTATGCCCACAAAGCCCTTCCAGGTCACGCTCAACTTCACCGTTCGCACCTACGACATCGACTTCGTCGGCATCGTCAGCAACATCGTCTATGTGCGCTGGCTGGAGGATCTGCGTTTGCAGGCCCTGGCCGAATTCTTCCCACTCGATACGGCGATGCAGGAACTGGGCATCGCGCCGGTGTTGCTGCGGACGGAGATCGACTACAAGCAACCGGTGCGTTTGTTCGATCCGCTGGTCGGCACGCTGTGGGTCGCGGAGATCAGCCGGGTTCGCCAGGTGTTGCAGGCCGAGTTCACGGTCAATGGCGAACTGCGAGCCGCGGCCCGGCAGACCACCTGCTTCATTGACCTCGCGACCGGCCGGCCGCAGCCAACCCCTGCCGCGCTGCGCAATTTCCTGCCTGCCGGGGAGTAACGTGCTTGCAGGCACGCTATCGCCGCGGCTACGAGCTGTCACGCTGGAAGCGTGACCTATGTTTGATCCGCGCGTCCTAACAATCCGTTGATCAACCCTGGCGGCGGCGGGTGGGGTTGGCCGGCGGTGTTCAGGAAGCCGCCGCTGACAAATGCAGCGGCCAGCAGTTCTCCGGTGCACGTCAGCTCGTGCCGCCAGGTGCCGCGCACCCTGCGCACCTCGTAGATGCGACTGCTGACCTCGATTTCCTCGCCGGCGCGCGGCATCCGCGCAAATTCGAACTCGTGGCGGGTTACCACACCCACGAAGTCGGCCTCACCCATCCGTTGATAACTCCAGCCGATCTCTTGAGCGGCGCGCGCACGCGCTTCCTCCGTCCAGCGCAGCACCTGCGTGGCCGATACTGCGCCGTCGCTGCCGGTTTCGTAGCCGCGCACCTGGTGCTGCCAGCGGAACAAGCGCCCGCCCGGCATCTCCGGGGCCTGGCGCGCCGGCTTGAGCAGGTAATCTCTTGGCAGGTCAGCAACCGGTTGGAAGACAGGCTGCGCGGCTGGACTGTCGCCGCCGGCTGCCGTTTCCCAAGCCAGCCCGGCGCGCAGGAGGATCTGCTGGTCATCGATTCGTTCAATGGCGTAGCCAAGTAAAAGCCCGTCCGCCGTGACATCTTCCACCCAGGTGTGCACGGCCAGTTCCGTGCCGTGCAGCGCGGGGGCGAGGTATTCCATCGAGAGCCGCGCCAGTTGCCAGCCAGCGGCCTGCGGCCACGCCGCCTCCGTGGCCTGCTGCAAGTAGGGGAAATAGTTAGCGTTGTTGACGTGGCCCAGCGAGTCCAGCTCGTAGATGTGTACTCTGGCGCGCCAGGTTGCTGTGCCGGAATTGTCGATGCTACTCATTGTGCGACCCTTCACGTTGCGTGTATACTGAGCGTATGGTTCCCCTTGTCTCACAGAAGTGCACAGAGCCACACGAAACCCATGTCTCAGTTTGAACGATTCGGCTATTTTTTCCATCCATCGAAGTACTCACCGCATCTCGGCCACGCCACCGTCGATGTGTTTCTGGCGCCCGGCGAGGACGGCTGGTTCTTTCCGACCCGATCTGCAACCTTCCCTGTGGCCGATGAAACCGGGATCAGCCATCTGCTTGTTACGCACGCCAGGACGCCCGCCCGGCGAGACTACAAGCTGGCTCCCGGCCTCTTCTTCATTGTTGCCTGGGACGGCGATCTTGTCGAAGGATTCTCCTTTGGCGGCGACCTGACCATCGAGAGTGCGGACGACCACGTCTGCTGCCAGCTTCGCTCCGCTGCGCCTTTTTTCGACCTCGCCGACACGACCGGTCTGGTCGAGATCCTCGTCCCGGAGTTCGAGGCTCAACTGGCGCGCCTGCGGGCTGAGTGGACGGGAACGGACGTCGAGTTCGACCGGCGGGTTGCCATGACGGACCCGGTTGCGCTCTTTGTCGCCAGCCTGCGTTTGAGCAACGACTATGTGCACCGCCTCCCGTCCATGGACGCCGATGACACTGTGCTGGACGGCAGGCAGGCGGTCAGCCACGCCATCCATATTCTGCAGGACGCCGGCGACTGGCCGGAGCAGCCGGCCACGCTACACCAGTTGATCTTCGATCACTAACGCCAGCAGTTGGGCGCGGCGGTCTGCGTAGACCGGATCAGCCAGCGGCTGGCAGGCGGCCACAGTCGCCTGTCCCGTCCCCAGCTTCAACGCGAAGTTCCAGCAGGTTGCCTGGCCACACTCGCGGCAGTTGGTGCCCGGCAGCAGCTTGTAAAGCATCATTGGCGTCGGTCGCTGGCGCACGAGGTAGCTCGGCTCGATCCGTTCCCGCTCCTGCCAAGTCTCGTTCACCAGGCGCACCAACCGCTCCACTTGCTCCACGGCCGCGTTGCGGTCCTCCAGATTGCTGACAGCCAGATGGTCGGCGTGAAACACCACGTGACGACGCCCGTCCTTCCAGACCAGCGCCGGCGCGCCGGGATTATAGACCGCGTTGGGCAGGACCGCGTTCAGATAGGGCAGTGCGGGTGCGATGTTGCCTTGCAGCCGCGCAATCGCACTGAAGGTCAATGCGTCGGGGGAACAGGGTGGAGTGAAAACTTCCAGGTCGTATGAGATGATCAACATCAGCGCCTCCTGTATTCAGCTCACCACGCGCGCCGGTACTGGGTCGGCACGGGTGGCTCGATCCCCAGCTGGCGGGCGGCGTGCAACGGGAAATAAGCGTCGCGCAGGGACTGGCGCGCGATCAGCACCGCGTCGGCGCGGCCCTCGCGTACGATGGCGTTGGCCTGCACAGCTTCGGTGATCAACCCAACCGCGGCGGTGGCGATACCTGCCTCGCGGCGGATACGCTCGGCGAACGGCGTCTGGTAGGCCGGCCCGATCTGAATCTGCTGGTCCGGCGTCAATCCGCCCGACGAGACATCCACCAGATCGACCCCTTCGCCGGTCAATCGCCGCGCCAGTTCGACGCTCTGGTCGATGTCCCAGCCGCCCTCCGCCCAGTCGGTGGCGCTGATGCGCACAAACAGCGGCAGGCGCTCCGGCCACACCGTCCTGACTGCGCGCACCACCTCCAGGTGCAGCCGGATGCGGTTGTCGAAGCTGCCGCTGTAGCCGTCGCTGCGCTGGTTGGCCAGCGGCGACAGGAATTGGTGTAATAAATAGCCGTGGGCGGAGTGGATCTCGACGACGCGGAAGCCGGCATCCCTGGCCCGCAGCGCCGCCTGGCGGAATGCCTCGATAACCTTTTGGATGTCGGCCTCGCTCATCTCTGCCGGCGTCTGGTACTGCCCGGAGAAGGCCAGCGCGCTGGGTGCGATCGCGCCGGGAACCGCTGCCTTGCGGCCCGCGTGCGCCAGTTGAATGCCCGGCGTTGCGCCGTGCTCAGCCATGAAACGCACCAGCGGCTTGTAGGCGTCGATCTGGTCGTCGTGCCACAAGCCGAGATCCTGCGCGCTGATGCGGCCGCGCGCTTCCACGGCGGTCGCTTCCACCAGAATCAGGCCCGCGCCGCCCACCGCCCGGCTGCCGTAGTGAACCAGATGCCAGTCGGTTGGCACGCCATCCTCGGCGAAGACCGAATACTGGCACATGGGCGATATCCACAGCCGGTTGCGCACTGTCACGCCGCGCAGTTCAATCGGTGAGAAAAGGCCGGGGCTCCCGTTGTTTGCTGTTTCCATGATGATCCTTTCAGGACGCAATGCGTCATGCGTAGCCTGATGATCTCACAGTTGGCGGCTCTTGGCAATGATCGAGGTCATGTTTTGCGAGTTCATGCCCAGACTTCGGAAGTCGCCAGTCAACAAGCGAGACCGCTCATTGTCGCAGCCTGCTGATCAATTGCGATCGGCAACTTCCGAAGTCTTTCCACGACGTCTCAAATCCCCAGAATCATCTTGGCAACCTGCAGATAGATCAGCAGACCGGTCGCGTCCACCAGCGTGCTCATGAACGGGCCGGAGACGATGGCAGGGTCGACGCGCAGCTTGCTGGCCAGCAGCGGCAGCAGCGAGCCGACGACGTTGGCCCAGACGACGATGGACAGCAGCGCCAGCGAGACGGCCTGGGCAACGGTGAAGGGAGTGTGCCACATCAGCGCGCGCGCAAAACCGACTGCGCCCATCACCAGACCCAGCATCAGCCCCACCCGCAGCTCGTGCCACAGCACCGGCCAGGCATCGCCCAGGTTGATCTCGCCCAGCGCAAGCGAGCGGATGATGGTGCTGGTGGTCTGCGATCCAGCGTTGCCGCCCGTGCCAATCAGCAGCGGAATGAAGAATGAGAGCGAAACGACGGCCGCCAGCTCCGTCTCGTAGTGGCGCAGCACGCTGCCGGTCAGGGTTTCGGTCAGGAACAGCAATAACAGCCAGCCGACGCGCTTGCGCGCCACCACAAACACCGACGTGTCGAGGTAGTTGCGATCCAGCGGCTGCGTCGCGCCCAGCTTCTGGATGTCCTCGGTCGCCTCCTGTTCCATCACGTCCACCATGTCATCGTGGGTGATGACGCCCAGCAGCACGCGATCCGGCGTCACCACCGGCACCGACAGCAGGCCGTAGCGAGTCATCAGCCGGGCGACCTCCTCCTGGTCCCGGTCGGGCTCAACGGCGATGACATCGGGCGACATGACCTCGCCCACCAGCGCCACGCCATCGGCTCGCAACAGGTCGTAGAGACAGGTGACCCCCACCAGCCGGTTGTCACGATCGACAACGTAGAGAAAATAGAGGGTTTCGGCCGAGGGCGTTGGTACGCCGAGGCGCACGGCGTCCAGCGCGTCGGTCACGGTCATGCGGCGACGCAGGGCCAGCAGGTTGCTGGTCATGCGGCCGCCGGCCGTCTTGTCGTGGTGGATCAGCAGTGGGCTGATCTCGTCGGGGTCCTCCAACTTGGCCAGGATCGCGCGGCTGCGGGCCGGCTCCAGGTCGCCCAGCAGGTCGGCCGCCTCGTCCGGCTCCATCTCGTCGACGATGCGCGCCAGATCCGCGTCCGACAGCTCGCCGGCCAGCTCAGCCGCTTCGAGGTCGTCCAGGTACTCCAGAACATCGGCCGAGTCTTCGGTCTCCAGGCGCGGCAGCAGATCGACCTGCTCGTCGTCCTCGAGCTCAGAGAACACATCGACCATGTCGGCCGGGCGCTGGTCGCTGAGGACGCGCACTGCCTCTTCGATCTGGCCAGCCTCCAGCGCGCGGCGCACCTCGGCCAGCACCAAATCCAAATCAAAAACCCGCTCCATAAGAGCCTCCTTTGCTGGTGCGAGGAGGCGGAGCGGGCTTGTCAGCGGCTGTCGCGCGCAGAATCAGACGGAACTGGTTCTCCGGCAATGAACGGACATCCCGGCCAGCGTCTCCTCACACCCTGTATTGAGTTGTGGGCGCCGGTGAGACACAGCCGCGCGTGCAGCGATCCATTTGGTTTCGCTGCGTGGGTGGCTGTGCTTACTGGCAGGGTTGTCGTCGTTCATAACCATCCTGAAAAAAATATGTTGACAGACTCGCTACACTGTAAACGGAGTCTCCTTGCGTCATTGCGAGCCGCTGCGGCGAAGCAATCTCTCTGAACCACCGGAGGGATTGCTTCGGCGGCCCTCGCAATGACATGTGAAGACCTCGTTTACGATGTGCTTACTGTTCGCGATTGTAGGACGAACCTGTGGATGTGTCAACTCTTCGTGGCGGCGCGACCGGGCTTCCTCACCCGGTGGTGTATAATGTGAGCCATGACCCAACGAATCGCCATCATTGACCTGGGATCCAACACCAGCCGCCTGGTCGTTTACGAGTACGAGGCGGGCTACCGCTTCCATCTGACCGACGAAGTGCGCGAGGTCGTGCGCCTGCGCGAGGGGATGGGCAACGGCATGGTGCTGCGCGCCGCGGCCGTCGACCGCGCCACCCAGGCCATGCGCATGTTCGCCAGCTTCTGCCGCTCGCAGGGCGTGGACGACGTGATCATGACCGCCACCAGCGCCGTGCGTGATGCGCAAAACGGTGCATCCTTCCTGGCGCGCATCCGCGCCGAGACGGGCTGGGAGCCGCGCCTGCTTTCTGGCGAGCAGGAAGGCTATTACGGCGCGTTGGGCGCGGTCAACGGCACGGGGCTGCGGGAAGGCTTCGTCATCGACCTGGGCGGCGGCAGCGCGCAGATCGTCGAGATCCGCGGCGGCCTGCCGGGCCGCGCCGTCAGCCTGCCGCTGGGCGCGCTGCGTCTGAGCGACCTGTTTCTCGGTTTCGAGGAGGCCAAACCGTCGGCGGTAGCCAGGCTCAACGACTTCCTGCAGGAGCATCTGGCGCCGGTGGACTGGTTCCGAACGCAGCCAGGCGACCGGCTGGTGGCGCTGGGCGGGACCGTGCGCAACCTGGCGCGCATCGAGCAGGCCAGTCTTGGGTTCCCGCTGGACATGGTCAACGGCTACGAGCTGCAGGCAGACAGCGTTCAGGAAATGGCCGGCCGCTTCTGGCGCATGACCCAGAAGGAGCGCGGCAAACTGTCCGGTCTCGACCCCGACCGCGCCGACATCATCCAGAGCGGCGCGCTGGCCTATGCCGCGCTGCTGGACCACAGCGGCTTCGACAGCATCACCATCAGCCAGCAGGGGCTGCGCGAGGGCGTCTTCTACGAACGTTTTCTGGCCGGCCAGCCGCAGCCGGTGTTCGCCAACCTGCGCGAGTTCAGCGTTCTCAACCTGGCGCGCAACTTCGAATACAACGTGGTCCACAGCGAGCACGTCACGCGGCTGAGCCTGCGCCTGTTCGATCAACTGCAAGCGGCGCACGGGCTGGAGCCGGTCTACCGCGAGCTGCTCTGGGCGGCCGGCATCCTGCACGACATCGGCAACCACATCGATTACTACTACCACCACCACCACTCGGCCTACATCATCGGCAGCAGCGGGCTGCCGGGCTACACGCCGCGCGAGGTGGGGTTTGTGGCGCTGCTGACCCGCTATCATCGCAAGGGGTCGCCCAAAGCTGGCGAGTTGGAGCCGCTGCTCAGCGACCAAGACCAGACCGCCCTGCCGGTGCTGGCGGGGATGCTGCGCCTGGCCGAGTTCCTGGAGCGCGGCCGCAGCCAGGTCGTGCGCGACGTGCGCTGTCATCTCGATCAGGCCAACGGCTGGCTGCAGATCGAGGCCATGGCCGACGGCGACGCCAGCATGGAAATCTGGGACGCCAGCCGCAACGCCGACGTGCTCAGCCGCGCGCTTGGGCTGGACGTGGAACTGGTGGCCGGCGTCTGGCTGGAGGACATCCCGTAGCTCCGGACTTCGGAATGTCGCCGGGTCGCACCCAGAGATTGGCGACTTCCGAAGTCTTCTCACGGGGTTGCACGAACCTCCCGCCGCCGCGAGTCGTGCAACCGGCAACCATGAAAATCTACATGCAATCCATCATCCTGATCGTCCTGAGCCTGCTCCTGGCGGCGTCAGGTTCCCCGGCGCGCGCGCGGCGGTCGTGCAGCCGCAAGACCCGAACGCGCTGCGCATCGCCGTGGTGGGCGACTACGGCGACGGCAGCCAGGCCGAGGCTGACGTCGCCGCGCTGATCGACAGCTGGACACCCGACTACGTGGTCACGGTCGGCGACAACAACTACCCGGTCGGCGCGGCCGAGGACATCGACGCGGTCATCGGCCGCTTCTTCAGCGACTATATCGCGCCGTACCGCGGCGACTACGGCGACGGCGCGGCCGCTCAACCGCTTCTTCCCGGCGCTGGGCAACCACGACTGGGGCACGACCGCCGGCGATCCACCCGTGCCGCAGCCGTATCTGGACTACTTCACGCTGCCAGACGGTCCCGGCCAGGAGCGCTACTACGATGTGCGTCTCGGTCCGGTCGATCTCTTCGTGCTGGACAGCGACCCGCGCGAGCCGGACGGCGTGTCGGCGACCTCGACCCAGGCGCGCTGGCTGCAAGGCGCGCTGGCCGCCTCGGACGCCCCCTGGAAACTGGTGGTGTTTCATCATCCCCCGTACTCGTCGGGCTTGCACGGCTCCAGCACGTTCATGCGCTGGCCGTTCAAGGAGTGGGGCGCGGACGCGGTGCTGTCAGGCCACGATCACGACTACGAGCGGCTGACCGTGGACGGCCTGCCCTATTTCGTCAACGGGCTGGGCGGCGACAGCCGCTACTGGTTCCTGATCCCGTGGCCGGGCAGCCAGGTGCGCTACAACAACGACGCCGGCGCGATGCTGCTGGAGGCGACGCCCGACCAACTCACCTTCCAGTTCATCACCCGCCGCGGCGAGCTGATCGACAGCTACACCATCGATGCCAGCGGTCGCGCCAGTTCAGCGCTCCCGGCACAGCCGCCCGCGCAGATCAAGCCGCCGCGGATAAACCCGTTTCTTCGCCCCAGTCAAAGTCGTGTGGAATGAGGGAGAGAGTGACCTGACCCGCCTGCATGATCTGGTTTGGTTTTTCCCCGATCTATCGTGACTTGGCTGTCGAGCTTCGCGAAAGCAGGAGTGACGGCTGAGTTGTTAATATCCTGGCAGATGCAAATTGCTCATCTCTCGTTTCACCCGTGTGACGCAGTTATCAGCCTGAAATCAATGCTGAGACGTAAACTGCGCTAATCCAAAACCGACGTCCATTGAGGCGCGGAGCGCCGCGTTGGCGCACAAGCGGTTGTTTGGTACGCACCTAGAGCATGAGAGCAAGTGAGGTTTCAATTATCTTTCGATTCCTAGAGCAGGTAAAAGATTGATGCAATCAATACTAAAGTCTGAACTAGACGGTTCCGGCCCGAGACTTCAAATCCCAATTGGACGGGACTTGATCTATAAACTTTTCCATCGCTGAAAGTAAACTCCCAATAGGCTTCTTCAACGGGGTTGCTAAAGGCTTCTTGTCCCTTGAGTATGGTAGTGTATTCATTGTTGTCGCTTGATATATAGACTCCCGAAAAGTGGATTTCTTTCGATTGACCAGGAAGTATATCTATGGGACCGAGAAAGTCTGTTAGCGAGGCAATAACAACTTGTTTTTCAATTGTATACATATGCTTACCGTCCGAAAAACTGGCGTTTATCAAAGACACCAATCTTCCACCTTGATTTGAAAATCCTATAACTTTTTGTATCCGATATACTAAAACGTAAAGATTTCTTTGGGAATCAAAGCAGGAACGAACATCCGCATTCATAGGGCCAGCCCAAATGTCTAAGCCGCCCTGAGCAGTTGGAAGACCAACGCCAATTGTAATATTGCTCTGCCTATCAAAATCACTGGATTCCTTTGCTGCTCTTGCTAGACTTCTGAAGCAATTTGATTTGCTTGTAAGGAAATCAAAACAGCAGCAAGAGATATTGCCACGGTTGTTGCTATGACCCAGTGTAGGCGCAACAGCATTGCATATTCATTGATTTTCTTCTTCAAATACGCTATTAAAGATGTGGTCATGTTCGTGACAGTGACTTTCTGATGATGCAAGGTTTTCGATTGCGAGACCGCTTTCCATGCTAAGAACCTTAACCAATTACTGATCTTTAGGTTGTCATCTATTGCCCGTCAACCCATTCACTGTCTTAGAAGAAACAAGATGTCTGCCTTGGGATAAGTAAGATATTGAGGCGAGTTGATTACTCTCATACAAGTAACTGTGCCGAGCGCCCAACTACGATTTGCGGGAATGCTGGTCCGTCTGTCCCGCCGACATGCTATTTCGCATACTGTCTCTTTACTGAACGGATCGGGGACAACCGCTTGATCCTCAAAGCTTGTCAATCAATTCTTGCATGCTGATCGCCGGCTAAATCTCGATCGGTGCGTTCAGTTTCGCATACATCGGGATAGGGAATCGCAACATGAGACGCATGATTTCCTGCTCTTGAGCGGATCATCGCTACCGAGATGTTAGCACTGCCGGAAGTTCGCGTCAAGCCATCGGAAAGCGCCGGACTGCGCTCTCACTGCGGCGGCAAGCCCTGGTCGAAATCGTAGAACAACGTCTGGTACCCCTCGCGGAACTCGATCACATCTTCGACCACGAGGTCGGGGGATTGCTTTTCGACCAGCACACGCGCCACGAAGTCGGCGATCTGGTCCATCTCCGGCTTCGCGCATGCCGAAGCGCGTGACTTCGATGGTGCCCATGCGCAGCCCGCTGGGCCGGTCCCAGTCCTCCGGGCGTGTCGCCGGGCAGCAGGTTCTTGTTGGTGACGATGTTGGCGCGCGCCAGCAGATGCGCCACATCGAGGCCGCCGCCGAAGCCGCGCACGTCGGCGATGACCTGATGCGTGCGGGTGTAGCCCTTGTGCGCGCCCAGCACCGGGATGCCGCGTTTCTCCAGCGCCGCGCCCAGCGCCTGCGCGTTGCGCACGATCTGCGCCATGTACGTCTGCCCGAATTCGATCATCTCGGCCGCGGCAACCGCCAGCGCGGCGACGCGGTTCACCTGATGGGTCGCCGCCAGGACGGGGAAGATGGCCTGGGTGATCGGCTGCGTCAGCGCGGGGTCGTCCCAGACGATGATGCCGCTCTGCGGCCCGCTGAAGGTCTTGCCGGCTGAACCGGTCAGCACGGCCGCGCCTTCGCGCAAGGGATCCTGGAACTGGCCGCCGGCGATCAGGCCGATCTGATGCGCGCCATCGAAGAAGATCTTGCCGCCCCATTCGGCCACGATCTCGCTCATCTCCCTGAGCGGGAAGGGGAACAGGGTCATCGACGCGCCGAGGGCGACCAGCTTGGGACGCACCAGCGGCGCCATCTTGCGGAACAGATCCATGTCCACCACCAGCTCGTCGGGATCCATGGGGACATCGACGATTTTCAGCCCGCGCACGCCGGCCGGCCCGTCGCTGCGATTGCTGGAATGCCCGCCCAACGGCTGCGCGATGCTCATGATCACGTCGCCCGGTTCGGTGAGCGCCGTGTAGACCGCGAGGTTGCCGATCATGCTGGCCACCAGCCGGTGGTCGGCATAGCGGGCGCGGAAGGCCTGCTTGAGCAGTTCCACGCACAGCGCTTCGATCTCGTCGATGTACTGCGTGCCGGCAAACCAGCGATTGACCTTGCCGATGTGACCCTCGGCGGCGCGCGTGCCGACCTCAGCCGAAAGCAAGGCGCGCACGGCAGGGCTGGTGGGCGCTTCCGGCGCCAGCAGGTTGATGCACTGCTGGCCGCGCCACGTCTCGTTGCGTTTGACGGCAGCAAGGACGGCATCCTGCATCTCCTGGCCGGTGCGGCAGGCGTCCAGCACAGCCCGCGCCTGGGCAAGGATGGCGGGGTCGTGGACTTCCAGGGCGGAATCGGCAACGGGTGTGTCTGGCATGGTTCGTTCTCCAGGGCGGCCCCACCGATTGAAATCGGTGTCTGGTATGCTGCGCAAAAAGTATGCTGAAGCATACTGGAAACGCTACTCCGGCAACATGTTTCAACATGTTTTCCCTGTCAGGCGATGATTTCAATCATTGCGCAGACGTCGGACGGACGAAGTCGCGTTTGCTGTTGGCTGATCAATCCGTGGGCACAGACACTTCGTTTACCGGCGTGATGGTGATGGTGCAGCGCTCAAATCCGGGATACAGGAACTTGTGGATTGCACCGACATCGTCCGCTTCGACGATGAAGAAAAGCGTCTGCTGCGCGTTCGCGCCATAGCGTCTGATCAGCACGATCCCTTCGACCGTGGGATCGAACCGTGAATTGGAGCTGCCTTTGCCCTTCGCACACGTTTAGGCACTGTGTACTTGCGTGATGTGGAATGGCGCTGGACTCTCCTCTGGTGACTGGTGGTTTCTGGTAGATGCTGTGACGTGCGATGGTAGCATTGTTGGCAGCATGCGTCAAACCGTGTTGCCCAATACGCTGATCACAACCTTTCCCTTGACGTGTCCTTCGCCAAGATAGCGCAGCGCGTCGGGAACTTCGCTCAGCCCAAAC
This sequence comes from uncultured Chloroflexia bacterium, assembly GCA_963707275.1. Taxonomy (GTDB): domain Bacteria; phylum Chloroflexota; class Anaerolineae; order JAAEKA01; family JAAEKA01; genus JACKBK01. The sequence goes on along the minus strand of CAVPPH010000003.1, from coordinate 278,242 downwards.
TGCCGGTCGTCGATGACGGGGACGACTGTGCCGGCTTCACAGAGCGCGGCGATCGCCATCAGGTCTTCGCGGTTTGGATCAACCGCCAGCATGCCGATAGACTTGCCGGTGCGTCTGCGGATCAACGGCCCCAGCAGCAGGGCCTGCAAGAGAGTCGCCATCGAACCGCCGACCATGAGGTACCGGCCACCAGGCGCCAGCGCGCGCTGGTAGTCGAAGACCGACCGGTGTGCGACGAGATCGAGGATCAGGTCGTACTGCTTGCCGTTTCTGGTGAAATCTTCCCGGGTGTAGTCGATGACGTGATCTGCGCCCAGCGAGCGCATCAGGTCCAGCTTTTCCCCGTTATCCACGCCGGTCACTTCGGCCCCGTCCTGCCTGGCAAGCTGGATGGCAAAGGTACCTGTCGTCCCGCCGCCGCCGTTGATCAGCACCCTCTGGCCGGGCTGAACTCGTCCCTTGGTGCGGATGCCCTGCAGGGCGATCACGCCTGGCTGCGGGATGACCGCCGCCTGTTCGAAGGTCAGGCCGGCCGGCTTCAGCGCCATGACTTTGCCGCGTGTGCAGACATACTCGGCAAACCCGCCCAACTCTTGCAGGATGTCGCCGTAGACTTCGTCGCCCGGCTGAAACCGGGTGTGGTTCTTGCCGACGCCCTCGACTCGTCCTGCGATGTCCGATCCCAGGATGTGGCGGCGCGGCCTGAACAGCCCGCCCAGCCGGGCATAGAGCGGCTTGCCGATCAGCCCTTCCCAGTCCGACCGGTTCACTGATACCGCGTGAATCCTGATCAGCACCTCGTCGTCGGCAGGCACTGGTTTCTCGACCTCTGCGAAACTCAGAACATCAGGCGAACCATAGGTATGGTAAATTATCGCTTTCATCGGTCTCCTTAGCCGGTCAGGCCGTAGCCGCTTTCGATCAACTGCTTCAGGCGCTGGGTGAAGCGCGCGGCCGGCGCGCCGTCGATGACATCATGGTCGAAGCTGACGGTAACGCTGAGATACCGGCGCACTTCGATGCGTTGGTCAACCACACCCGGCTTCTCAGCGATTCCGCCCAGTGTGAGTTGCAGCGAATGATTGGGCACGGGAATCCCCCATCCGCCGCCTGTGCCGAACATGCCAACCGAACTGACCATCACCGTGCCGTAGTACGCCTTGATGAGCCGCGGATTCATGAACAGCGAGCGCAGGAACAATCGCCTGGCAACGCCGGGCAATCGCACAAACCAGTCGATGAACTGCGATTCCTGGCTGCTCTGGTGGCCGCTTTGAAAGGCTCGGATCTCCCGGTGCAGTTCACGCACGCTCTTCCGGTTGACGCCGCGCAGGATGTGCGGCCGGATCGTCTTCACGCCGTTCACGTCAACCTCGAAAAGCGTGTTGACATCGACCTCGTCGTAGATGACCAACTGGTTGCGCCAGTTGCGGTAGGCGTGCAGTTGCTTGTCCTGGTCGATCGCCTGGCCAAGACAGCCGATGAAAAACGCCGTGAAGGACAGAGCCTTCGCCGGTTTGCAGCTTTTTGCCGGCGAATGGTTTCCTGGGCGTGGGTGACATCGAACTCGGTCAACCCGTGCACGGTATGCTTGCGCAGTCCCATCCGTCCGCCATCGACCATCAGCAGCCGGCTTCGCGGGTAGGGCAGCACCTGATGCTGGTCGCGATCTGTCGTCATGACGACTCTTTCCCTTCTCTCGACGCACCGAAGTATCGTTGGATGAGTTCGACGGCGTTGCTCACGCCGTCCTCGGCGCGAATAGCCGCGCCGCAGGCAGCAGCACGCTGCCGCATGGCCGGATCGGTCACGGCCTGGCTGATCGCCGCGGCCAGCCGGTCGGCGGTCAGGTTCTTCTTGGGGACCGGTTCCGGTCCGACGCCCAGCGCCTTGATGCGTGCGCCCCAAAACGGCTGGTCGAGCACGAACGGTACGATCACGGTCGGCACGCCGGCGCGCAGCCCTTCCGCCGTCGTCCCCGCGCCGCCGTGATGCACCACGGCCGCCATGCGTGGGAACAGCCAGCTGTGCGGGGCCGAGTCCACGACAAACACGTTGTCCGGCGCCGACTCCGGGCGCAGCCCGCCCCAGCCGGTGAGCAGCAGCCCGCGTTGGCCGCTGCTGGCCAGCGCTTGCAGGGCGACTTCTGCCATCTGCTGCGGGTTGCGTCCACCCATGCTGCCAAAGCCGATGTAGACCGGCGGATCGCCGGCGTCCAGAAATGCTGTCAGGTCAGGAGGTGGCTGCCAGCTGTTGGTCGAATCCACGAAAGAAGTAGCCGGTGACGTGCACGCTGTCCGGCCAATCGGCGGGATGCGGGATGACGGCAGGGCTGTACGCGCCCAGCATGGGCGTCGATCGCAGGACGTGATAGAAGCTGGCGGCGCTGTAGGCTGGCAATCCGAGGCGCTGCCGGAATTCGTTGACGAATGGCTTGTACCACAGCCAGAGCACATGCAGCATCGCCCTGCCGGACAGGTAGTTGTGCCACCCGCCCAGACTGCGCTGCACCGGCCATGACGCGGCCGGGAACGCTCTGGTCGGCAGCAGCGGTGTCGGCTCGATGTTGACAATCGGAATGTGCAGCGTTTCGGCGATGGATTGCCCGAAAGCGCCAAAGACACCCAGGCAGATCATGGCGTCCGCGCCCTGGCAAGCGGCGAAGGCATCGTCGGCCATTTCCTTGACGACCGGGGCGATCATGGTCCTGACAGCCCGAATCGACTTGAGCGGATTGCCGCCGCCCGTCTCCATGAACTGCCGCCCCGTGTCGCCCGCCATGATCTGCTGGACATCGCCGCGCAGCGGACGGAATCCCACCCCGTATTCCTCGATGAAACCGGCGAAGTCCTGAGGCGCCGCCAGACTCACCTGATACCCGGCCTGCTGCAACCCTCTCCCCAAAGCGATGCAGGGCTGGATATCGCCGCGTGAACCGGCCGCGAAGATGGTGATCTTCATTTCTCTCCTTGCTTTATCAGAACCAACTGAAGGCAGCCATCAAGTCGGGAACCGCCTGGCGTGGCAACTGAAGTTCAACCGGACGACACCTGCCGTGCCGGTTCGTTCGCGTCAGCCAGAAAACGACGAACCGCCGCCATGACCTTGGCTGGACGTTCTGTCGGCGCGTTGTGGCCGGCGCGCTCGATGATCTCCAGGCGCGCGTTGGGAATGCCCGCTGCCAGCTCGCCCTGATGTTTTGGCGGGAACTGGAAGTCGTCGCGGCCGGCCATCACCAGCGTGGGCGCCTCGATCTCGCCCAGCCGATCCATGACCGTCCAGCCCTTCAGCAACTGGCTGAACCCGAAGACCTGCGCCTCGGGCCGCGACTTCATGCGCATTCCCAGCGCGACTTCGTGAGCCAGCAGCCAGGGTGTGAGATGGTGATAATAAGCCTTGGAAAACGTCATGATGGCCCGCGTCATTCGCTCAGGCGCGATTTGGCCGTTGAAGAAGCGGCGGGCGGTCTCCACCGTTTCCGGCTTGAAGCCGCGCTGCGCCAGAACGACCGGCGCGTTGACCTGCACCCAGCGCGTGTCGCCGCACGTATCCATCAACAGCAGATGCGACAGGCTCTGCGGATAGCGCAACGCATACTCCAGCGCGACCATGCCGCCGAAGGAGTGCCCCAGCACGGCCCAGCGGTCGAAACCCAGGTGCTTGCGTAGCGTATCGGCATCGGCGGTCAGGTTCTTCCAGGTCATGGACGTGACCGGAGCGCCGACCGAACGTCCGTTGCAGCGATGGTCGTAGAAGACCAGCGTGAACTGGTCCGCACAGCGCTGGAAGGACGACATGGTCAGGTGGTCTGCGCCCGGCCCGCCGTGCATCAGCAGCAGTGGATATCCCTGTCCGGTAACCTTGACGAAAAGGGAAACGTCGCGAATCGGAATCTGTGGCATGTCTACGCTCCTTGTCAGCCAGCCTGCCTGCCGCTGCGCAGGATCAAGACGGTTCGTACAACGGACCAAACCGCGGCGAAGCCACCGGAGACCAGGGCGATCCATGCAAAGTCAGGCATGAAGAGAAATAGATAACCGAACATGCGCCGGGAACGCAGAAACGCGGGCAGCGCCGCCAGCGACAGGTTCGGGATCAACGGAAACAGTACGTGCAGCCCCCACATCCGGCCGCGGCCCGGACGTTGCGCCGGATCGCGCCGCCATCGGCCCAGCATCAACAACGTTGCGACTGCGCCGATCATCTGGAGAAGCGGGATCAGCAGCATGGCACGCATCACCCAGGGGATGATGGCGAGCCGGATCGGCGCCGGTTGCCGGCCGGCAAGCAACGCGGTCATCCCCATCCCGACCTCGGTCAGCACCGGCGGCAATCCGTAATGGTCGGCGTTGATGAGCAGGACGATGCCCCGCTGCTGCCCCGGCAACAGCGCCATGAAGGATGAGAAGTCCGGGACGTTGCCGCCGTGCCAGACCACCCGCGTCGGGCCGCTGTCGTCGACGAACCACCCCATGCCGTACTGCCCCACCGAAATGCCCATCTCTCTGGCTTCCACCGCTCCCCGGTGCAGCTCGTCCATGCCGGCGGCCGAGAGGATCTGCGCGTCGCCGCAGCGCCCGCCGTTGAGATGGGCGAGCAGATAGCGCGCCATGTCCTCGGCGCAGGAGATGAGCTGGCCCGACGGCAGCGACCCGCCCGGCATCGCCAGATCGGGTGCGGCAACGGGATGGGCAAACCAGTAGCGGTGGCCCACCGCCAGGCCGTTCTGCTTCGCTTCGGCCTGCACGGTGTAGGTATGGTGCATCCCCAGCGGGGCCAGAATGTTCTGTCGAAGATAGTCGGCGTAGCTCTGGCCGCTGGCGGCCTCGACGACCAGTCCCAGCAGGTTGTAGTTGAGATTGCTGTACTCGAAGGCCGCGCCGGGCTGCCTGCTCAAGGCGAGCGTAGACAGGGACTGCGCCTGGCGTTTGGTGGCGCCGGGGCTGGCATCGAGATCGGCCAGAAGAGTCATGCCGGGCAAACCGGGCAGACCACTGGTCTGGTTAAGCAGGTGGCGCACGGTTATCTTCGCAGACGCCGCGGGATCTGCCACGCCGAACCAGGACAGGTAGCGCTGGACCGGCGCATCCAGTTCGACGGAACCCGCTCCCACCAGTTGCATCACGGCCAGCGCGGTGAACGACTTGGTGGTTGACCCGAGGACGAAAGGCGTCTGTGCTGATGGCGCCTGACCGCCGGGACGCGCCCGGCCAAAGCCGCGCAGGTGTACGATCCTGTCGCCCTCCACCACGGCAAGGACCGCGCCGGGGATGCGCAGGCGTTCCATTTGCTGCGACACGTATGCGTCCAGCGAGTCAAACGAGCCGCTGCCCGACGTTTGCGAGGCGTGCCTGTGCACGTTCATGGGCCGGTCCTCCCGGGTTCCTCCGGCAATCCACTGCCGGTCTCCACCAGTTCCTTGAAGCGCTGCACGAAGCGAGTGGCCGGCGCGCCGTCGATGACATCGTGGTCGAAGGTGATCGTGACGCAGAGGTGTTCCCGGTTCTCCAGATGTCCCTCCTTCAGGACCGGCCTGGCGACGATGCCGCCGACCGTGACGGACAGTGCATGGCCCACCGGCGCGATGCCCCAACCCGCCCCCGAACCGAACATGCCGACGGATGTCACTTCGACGGTGCCGGCGTACTGCTTCAACAGCCGCGGGTTGCCGTACATGACGCTGAAAAAGAGGTGGCGCAGAAAGCGCGGCAACGCCGTGAAGGTTTTGATGAACCGGCCGGCGGTTCTGGTGGGCGCGCCGCCCGCCTGGGCCTGCCGGATCTCGCGGTGGATGTCCTGCACGGTCTTGCGATTGGCGGCCCGGATGAGCACCTGCGAGAACATGCCCGCGCCGGTGCGTTCGACGGGCACAAAGATATCGACATCGTCGAAGAGGATCAGTCGGTTGCGCCAGTCACGATAGGCATGGACCGCCCGGTTCTGGTCAACTGCCTGCGCGCAGCAGTAGATAATGAACGCTGTAAACGACAGCGACGCGCCGGTCGTCTGTTTGATCTCCCGCAGGCGCTGGCGCGGGCGGGTTACATCGACCTCGATGAGACCGTGGATGCAGTGCTTGCGGCCGCCAAAATCCATCCCATCGACGAAAAAACGACGCACCAAAGGAAAAGGTTTGACCGTGTATGTATCGCGGGACATGGTTCAGTTCTCCAACAACATCGTTGGCCTGGCTAAGAGCGGGGAATCTTCGGAAACTATGGCTCGGCTGCGCTCTGGATGACGCAGAACAGGTTGCCGTCAGGATCTTCGAGGACTACGTAGTCGGCGTCCTCGGAATAGCACCAGGGATAGCGCGTTGCGCCGAGGCTGATCAGCCGGTTCACCTCGCGCTCAGCGTCGCCGGCGTAGAGATCCAGATGGAGCCAGCTTCGCTTGCCGATCCGCTTCTGCGGCGCCCGGTCCAGCGCCAGGTTCGGCCCGCCTCCGGCCGGGTTGTGCAGCAGAACCCAGTCATCCTCGGGCGGATATTTGGGGACGTAATGCAGCGCCTCGTGCCAGAAGGCAGCCATGCGCTCGAACTCGTAGCAGCGAATGACGATGGAGCCGATCTGGAGGCTGTTGGGTGCTTGGTCGCTTTGCATGGGACGTTCCTATACCACAATCGTACGCTCTGGTTGTGCTTTGTGCAAAACATCCAGCACCAGCGTTGCAGCCCGGTGATAGACGGAAGCCGGGTCGGCGACGCCTTCCCAGTGAACAGGTCGGTCAGCTTGATGTCTTCACTTGACTCCGGTCACAGCCGCAGCGACGTGGCAGCGACGACGATGATCCAGACAGCGTAGGTAACCACCATGAACCGATTCGGCCAACCCATACGGATCGTAGGGCCGCCTGCGCCCGCCGACGGAACGCGCCTGCGCGCGATGATAATGGAGGCAAAGAAGGATACGACGCCGATCCATGTCAATGCCGTCACGACAATCAGCAGTCCCTGGCTCGCCGACCACAGCGGATCCCTGGTCAGTCCGTGAACGGCCAACGCAGCGGCGACAGGAAAGGTGAGAATGACTATCGCGCCACAGAGGGTGTGCAGTCTGTTGACTACACTATCGGTGATGTCAGTAATGGGGTCGGTCTTGAATATCCCTGCGCCGAACAGGGCAATTGCGATCACTACAAACCACCAGCGAGCGATAGTTCCGGCGATAGGCTGCAACGACGGCCAGATAGCGACCAGCAAGGCAAGCACGCTCGCGCCCCAGGCAAAGAAAGCCAGCCTCATCAGCCAGCCGAAACGCCCGATCTCATATTCGCTGATCATACGCCAGGAAGGATCGAACTCCGGTTTCAGGAAATGCAGCAGGGCAAGCAGCGCGAGAAACAAAACGGCAAAGATTATCGATGCGTATGCAACGTTCATGACAAATTGCCTTCAGTACTCTGTAACCAAAGAAACCACGACTGTCTTCGCGAGGCTCGGCGAGACAACACCTGCACTGCGCGCAGGCGCAAGTGTCTCTCCGGTGGTTAAAAGGGATTGCTTCATCGGCCGCCTCTTCGCAATGACACATGAGAACTCAGTTTGACAATGTATTCAGCGGCTTTCAGTGACCATCCCGCGTTATTTTTTACCGAGTAGCATAGGTTGCGACCTGCGTCAACCACTCGAAACTGCGCAAAAGGTGCGCGGCGCAAACATCGCCAAGGTCACGCCTTGATGGCAACGGCGCTCAATTGCTCGTAGTAGGGTTGGCATTCTTCCAGCAGCAGCGTCAACGCATCGGGGAAGGGATCGGTTTTCGGAGCGTGCTTGCCAAAGCCGGTGGACTGATGGAGCGAGCTGTACCAGCGGCCGGGGCTGGTCGACCAGAATCAGGTCGCGCGCCACCACGTCGCCGTCGGTGTCCATGCTCGCGATCACTTCCTTGGCGTCGGGGTGATAGGCGCGCGCCGGCGTCCTGGAAAGGTAACGGGCGTAAAGCGGTTCGTCATAGGCTACCTGTCATCACGCTGGGCCAAGGAATACATCAACGCCGTGGAGATGTTGCGCGGCCCGCTACACCGGCAAATGCGGACGACTTCAGTTGCCATGATCACGCCTCACCCTCTGGCTGCCAGCACTGCCCGCTGGATCTCGGCCTGATACAGCGCGGTCAGCTTTTGGGTCATCGGCCCAAGCTGGCCGTCGCCGATCACGCGGCCATCCACTTTGACCACCGGGGTCAGCCCGCCGAAGGTGCCGGTGACAAACGCCTCGTCGGCGCCGTAGACGTCAAAGAGCGAAAAGTTCTTCTGCTGGCAGGGGATGCCGTTGTCGGCGGCGACCTTGATCACCTTGCCGCGCGTGATGCCGTTCATGCAGTACTGCCCGGTGGAGGTCCAGACCTCGCCCTTTGTGACCATGAAAAAGTTGGTGGCGTTGCAGGTGGCGACAAATCCGTGGATGTCCAGCATCAGCGCTTCGTCCGCGCCCGCTTCGATGGCCTGCACCAGCGCCATCACCTCGTGCAGCTTGCTGTGGCAGTTCAGCCGCGGGTCGAGATAATCGGGCGAGCCGCGGCGAATGGTGCTGGTGAACAGGGTCACGCCGCGACCGTGCGAGTCTGGGCTGGCCAGCTTGTATTCGGGGATGATGACCAGATTGGGGCCGCTCACCGTGAGCCGCGGGTCCTGCGAGGGCGTTTTCTTGATGCCGCGCGTCACCATGAAGCGGACGTGGACGCCGTCCTGCATCGCGTTGGCCCGCAGCGTGGTCCAGATCTTGTCGGTCAGCTCTTGGCGGGTCATCTTCAGGTCCATGCCGATGGTTGCGGCACCCTGCCAGAGGCGGTCCAGGTGTTCGTCGAGAAACACCAGCACGCCGTCGTGCAGCCGCAGCGCCTCCCAGACTCCGTCGCCCACCAGATAGCCGCTGTCGAACACCGATATCTTGGCCTCGTCGCGCGGGAAAAGCTCCCCGTTGACGTAGATCAAAACCCGGTCGTTGCGGTCATCCTGGACTGCGTTGTGTGTTCCATGAACGGCCATGCGTAGCTCCTTTCCCGAAAACGTCGAAACTACTCAACGCATCGTCCACCAGGTTTTCACATGTCATTGCGAGCCGCTGCGGCGAAGCAATCTCTCTGAACCACCGGAGAGACACTTGCGTCTGCGCGCAGTGCAGGTGTTGCTTCGTCAAGCCTGCCTCGAAACTCTCCCGGAAAGATCCTTTGCTGAGGGTTCGTCACCATGTTGGTCGTGTGCTTGATCCGCTCAGGGTGACAGTCACGGGGTTTCTCGCCAGGCGCATGCCACCGCGGCGGCATCGGAAACTCACAATGACACAAGTGACCTTAGGTTGCGATGTAATCAGTCTGTGGCATTACAGTCTTCTGTACTGACTGGAATTCAACGGCCGCGCCGTCTGATCAGAGTGTGTGCAGCGTAAACAGCGCCAGGCACTCGACGTGGAAGGTTTGCGGGAACATGTCGATGGGCTGGACCTGCTGCAAGCTATAGCCAGCCTCGACCAGCAGCTTGGCATCGCGCGCCAGGGTAGCCGGGTCGCAGGCGACATAGAGCAGCTTGGGAATACCCAGCCGCACCAGTTGGTCGACGGTGGTCTGGCCGGCGCCGCTGGCCGGCGGGTCGATGATCGCCAGGTGGATGCGTTCCTCGGCGTCGAAGGTCAACAGCACCTCGTCCACCGGTCCCTCGAACAGCGCCACGTTGTCCACATCGCGCGCATTCCAGGCGAAATCCTCGCAGGCAACCCACGATTCTTCCACAGCAATCACCTGGCCGACGTGACGCGCCAGATTAAGTGAGTACAGCCCGACGCCGCAGTAGCCGTCCAGCAGCGTCTCGTGGCCCTGCGGCGCCAGCATTTCCAGCGCCAGATCGATCATCGCCTCGGCGCCCACGGTGTTGACCGGGAAGAGGCTGTCGGCAGAGTAACGGAAGGTGCGACCGGCGACTTCCTCCTCCAGCCACGGTTCGCCGATCAGCGGCACGACCGTGCCGTCGCGCTCGCGAAACGCAACACGTACCGGCAAGTCCTCGACGGCGAAGGGCGGCTGGCGCGCGCCGACGGTCTCGATCAGCATCAACCGCTGGCCGGTGTGGATGCCCGCTCGCAGGTTGGCCCTGCGCAGCCTGATCGGGTCATTCTCGCTGGTCTCAGCCGCGTCGCTTCCCTCCAGCGGTTCGGCCGGCGTCAGCCGGCCATCGATCAGCGCCAGGTGCAGCTCGTCCACCAGCGGGTGCAGCAGCAGACAGCGCTCAACCGGGATGATGGTGTAGGTTCGTTTGTCGTCCGACTCGGAGGCAACACTGCGTCCCTCGGCGTCCGGGTAATAGCCCAGCGCGCCGGCATCGTCGGCCAGCAGTTGCACAAAGTTGCGGTAGCCCAGATCCAGCAGCCCCTCGTCGTCCGCCAGCGCGATCAGCTCTTCGACCGGTGGGTTCTCAATCCGACCCAGCCGGCCTAGCTGGTCGGCCACTATCTCGCCTTTAAGCGCCAGTTGCCGTTCGTAGGCGATATGCTGCCACTGGCAGCCGCCGCACAGTCCTGGCCCGAAGTAGGGGCAGGGCGGCGCGACCCGATCAGGTGACGGCTCCACGACCCGCAGCAGACGGGCGCGCGCCCAGCGCGCCTTCTCCTCGACGATCTCAATCTCGACGGTCTCGCCGGGGATGGTGTACGGCACGAAGACGATCTTGCCGTCGTGGTGGCCGATTGCCTCGCCGCCGTGGGCGATGCCGGTCAGGGTAATGGTGATGGTCATGGCTGTTTCCTTGCTCTGTGCAGCGCCCGAAGAATCGAAAACTCCCGCCCATTGTAACACAACGGACGGGAGTGTCTTGAATGACGGAGGTGGGCGGTGATCGGTGATCAGTGATCGGTAATCAGTGAACAGTAATCGGACTGCTGACTCTCTGACTTCTGACCTCCGACTGTTTACCGCTTACTGGCTAAACCCAGCCGCGCAGCTTCATCGCCTTGGCGACGCGGTCTACGGAGACCAGGTAGGCAGCCAGGCGGTTGTGGACATCCTTGCGCTGCGCCATCTCGTGGACGGTGTGGAAGGCCTTGGTCATCTTCTGGTCGAGGCGGACATGCACCTCGTCCTCGGTCCAGTAGAAGTTGTAGGCGTTCTGCACCTGCTCGAAGTAGCTGACGGTGACGCCGCCGGCGTTGCAGAGGAAGTCAGGGATCACATAGACGCCGTTCTCGTGCAGGATCGCGTCGGCCTCGGGAGTCGTGGGGCCGTTGGCCAGCTCGGTGACGATCTTCGCCTTGATGCGATCGGCGTTGGCCGCGGTGATGACGTTCTCCAGCGCCGAAGGCATGAGCACGGTTACGTCCAGCTCCAGCAGATCCTCGTTGCTGATGAAGGTCGTGCCGGGGAAGTTGATGACCGAGCCGGTCTCCTGCTTCCAGGCGGCCAGTTCGTCGTAGTCGAGGCCGTCGGCATTGTAGACGCCGCCCCTGGAGTCGCTGGCGGCGATGACCTTCAGGCCGAGGATGTCTACGCCCAGCTTGTGGCCGAAGAAGCCGGCGTTGCCGTAGCCCTGCACGGCCGCGGTCGCGCCGTTGAGCTCGATGCCCAGCAGCTTGGCCGCCTCGCGGGTGGTGTAGATGCCGCCGCGCGCTGTGGCGTCGCCGCGGCCAGCCGAGCCGCCCAGTTCCAGCGGCTTGCCGGTGATGATGCCGGGTGCCTGGTGCATGTGGATCGCTTCGTACTCGTCGCGCATCCAGGCCATGATCTGCGGAGTGGTGTACACATCCGGCGCAGGCACGTCGGTCTCAGGGCCGATGAAGCCGGCCACGCGGCGCATGTAGCCGCGGCTCAGGCGCTCCAGCTCGGCCATCGACAGCTCCTTGGGGTTGCAGGTCACGCCGCCCTTGCCGCCGCCCAGCGGGATGTCAACCACGGCGGTCTTCCAGGTCATCCAGGCTGACAGCGCGCGCACCGTGTCGATGGTCTCCTCGGGGTGGAAGCGCAGGCCGCCCTTGGCCGGGCCGCGCGAGTCGTTGTACTGCACGCGATAGCCGTGAAACACCTTCACCGTGCCGTCGTCCATCTTCACCGGGATCGTGAACTTCAGCTCGCGCATCGGCCAGCGCAGCATCTGGTGCGTGGCTTCGTCAAGCTCAAGGATTTCCACAGCTTCGTCCAACTGGCGCTGCGCAATCGCAAATGGATTGAGTTCCTCGATGTTCATGGTGCCGTTTACCTCCGGGGTTACAACGGTCTGCGGATCTTTGGTCAAGACTGTCATCGTATCTTTCTCCTTTGAAAGAAATTGCCCCACCATTATTAGGTGTGCCGAAACAAAAAAAGCCACCGGCGCGTCGCGCCAGTGGTCAGATTCCACGGGCCTGTGCGCCGTTGCACAGAAACTGATCATATTATCCACGATTTCAGCGTTGCAGCAAATGATGCAGATCATATTTTGTCGATGAGTTTGGAATTGGTGTAGTGTGAGGCGTCGTGACCCCTCGCGCCATCATGGTCCAAACCACCGCGCAAATCGACCAGGTTCTTTGAAACTGCACGTAATCAACTTTGCGGGATGGACCGATCGGAGACCGGCAAGAGCAGTGAAGTTAATCTGGACAGTTATTTGTGTGCCAGATTTATCGGTGAAATTCAACGCGAAAACCATTGACATTCAGCCCAGCCTGCGCGATAATTGTAAACGTCAGACGATTGCCGTCTGTCTTATCTTCGGTGAATTGTCCACCAACTGTCATGCTCATCGAGCGTCCCAAGTCCATCACCACCCAGGTCAGCGACCTGTTGGCCGAGCGCATCAGGAGCCAGGAGTACGCGCCTGCCAGCCGGTTGCCCTCCGAAAGCGAGCTGGCCGCGCAACTGGGCGTCAGCCGCGCCACGGTGCGCAGCGCGCTGGCCCGGCTGGCGACGCAGGGGCTGGTGTTGCGCAAACAGGGCGACGGCACCTACGTCAACGCACGCCTGGAGAACATCCCCACCAGTCTGGGCGGGCTGTGGAACTTCCTGCGCCTGATTGAGTTCAGCGGCCGCGAGCCGGCGATCCAGGTTCTCTCGCGTGCGGTGCGTCCGGCCACAGAGGGTGAGATCGAATTGCTGGCGTTGCAGGAGGATGATCCGATCTTCTTCCTACAACGCGTTTTTCTTGCCGACGAGATGCCTGCCATCCTTGCCAGCAACGCCATCCCGCTGGCCTCCTTGCGCTTCCCGCCTGAACAGTGTGACGGCCAGCTTCCTATCGACGAGTTCATCGCCCGCTATTGCAACTCGCAAATCGCCTACGATATCTTCGATATCAGCGCGGCCCTGCCCGGTCCCGACGCGCGCAGCGTGCTGCGACTGGACGCTGATCAGCCTGTGTTGCAGCTCAAGCAGGTATTCTATGACCGGCAGAACGAGCCGTTGCTTTGCGGCAGCAGCGTCTACAACGAGAAGCTGCTGGGCCTGCGTCTCGTGCAGAGCTGGTCGTAAGAAGTTCGACTTTCTCCGAAAAGTCGAACTCCACAACCGTACACGAAAGGTTCTACCATGACCAAAGTCGCTCTGGTAGCCGTTGGCGGCAACTCCCTCATCACGCACAAAGACCAGCCAGACGTTCCACATCAGTGGGACGCCGTGCGCGAGACCTGCCGGCATCTGGCCGACATGGTGGAGGCCGGTTGGCGGCTGGTCATCACCCACGGCAACGGGCCGCAGGTCGGCTACATCCTGCGCCGCAACGAGATCGCCGCCGGCGAAGTCCACACCACCCCGCTGGATCTGATCGTGGCCGACACGCAGGGTTCCATCGGCTACATGCTGCAACAAGCGCTGCGCAACGAGCTGTACAGCCGTGGCGTGGGTGCGCCGGTGGTGTCGGTCGTCACGCAGGTGCTGGTGGACCGCGACGATCCTGCCTTTCAGCAGCCCAGCAAGCCGATCGGCAGCTTCCTGTCGGAGGAAGACGCGCGCAAGTTCGAAGCGGACGGCTGGCAGGTGGTCGAGGACGCCGGCCGCGGCTGGCGGCGGGTGGTCGCCTCGCCCAAACCGCTGGAGGTCATCGAAGAAGCGTCGGTGCGCGTGCTGCTGGAGGCGGGCAACGTGGTCATCGCCGCCGGCGGCGGCGGCATTCCGGTGGTGCAAAACCAGAGCGGCGAGCTGCGCCAGCTACAGGGCATCTACGCGGTCATCGACAAGGACTGGGCAAGCGGCCTGCTGGCCGAACAGATCGGCATCGACCTGCTGCTGATCTCCACCGGCGTCTCGCAGATCGCGATCAACTTCAACACGCCGCAGCAGCAAAATCTGTCGCAGGTGACGGTGGATGAGCTGGAACGCTACCTGAGCGATGGACATTTCGCGCCGGGCAGCATGAAACCCAAGGTCGAGGCCGCCATCAAGTTCGTGCGTAACACCGGCAACCCCGCCCTGATCACCTCGCCACCTGAGATCGGCAAGGCGCTGGCGCATGAAACCGGCACCTGGATCGTGGCGAGCTAACATAAGGTGACAGTCACTTTTCGAAGACTCCTGTAGCGAAGCGAAAGGAGCCGAAAGTGACTGTCACCTGAGAGAAAACGAGGTACTATCATGCAAGACACCATCAAATCCATCAACGAGCGGGTAGCCGCCGCGCACGACGATATCATCGCCTTTCTGCCGCGAAATCGTTGCGATCCCTAGCATGGACAGCGACATCGAGGCTGTCGGCCAGCGCATCGGCGAGGAGATGCGCACCCTGGGTTTCGACGAGGTTTATGTGGACCGCTACGGCAGCATCGTGGGCCGCATCGGCAGCGGGCCGACGATCCTGCTCTACGACAGCCACATCGACACCGTGGGCATCGGCGACCCGGCGCAGTGGCCGTGGGACCCCTTCCAGGGCAAGGTCGAGGACGGCATCTTCTACGCCCGCGGCGCGCTGGATGAGAAGGGCAGCACGCCCGGCATGGTCTACGGCATGGCCATCGCCCGCGATCTGGGGCTGCTGGATGGTTACACCGTCTACTACCTGGGCAACATCGAGGAATGGTGCGACGGCGTCGGCTGCGCGGCGTTCGTCGAGTGGCAGGGCGTGCGCCCCGATTTCGTGGTCATCGGCGAACCGACCAAGATGAACGTCTACCGCGGCCACAAGGGCAGGCTGGAACTTGAGGTCGTCTGCAAAGGCAAGAGCGCCCACGCCGCCAGCAACTACATGGGCGACAACGCGATCTACAAGATGCTGCCGGTGATCGACGCAATCGACAAGATGGATGCCACCCTGCGCACCCACGAATTCCTGGGCCAGGGCCGCATTACCGTGACCCGCATCAGCAGCGTCAGCCCCAGCGACAACGCTGTCCCCGACGAATGCCGCATCTTCATCGACCGCCGCGTCACCTTCGGCGACACGGTGGACAGCGTTATCGGTGAGATCGAGGCTATCCTCCCGGCCGAGCACCGTGAGGACTTCCGTATCGAGGAGCTTGTCTGGACCGAGCCGAGCCACACCGGCGAGGTGTTCCGCTACGAGAAGTACTTCCCGGCCTGGGCGCTGGAGGCAGACGATCCCTACGTGCTGGCCGGGCAGGCCACCGTCGAGGCGCTGTGGGACCGCAGCGGGCCGGCGGGCAAGTGGGACTTCTCCACCAACGGCAACTACTGGCGCGGCAAGGCCGGCATTCCCAGCATCGGCTTCGGCCCTGGCGACGAGATCTACGCCCATGCCGTCAACGAGCACGTGCCGCTGGAGGACGTGGTCGAGGCGACGAAGTTCTATGCGTTGTTGCCTGCGATGTTGAAGCACGACGGGTAACACGTAACGTAGGGGCATGAATGCCGGCTTGCAGGCTTTCGCCAATAGTCGACGACGTAACGCCGGCATTCATGCCCCTACCAGACAACAAACACATTCCCGTTTCAGGAGAACCAACCATGCAAACACACCTACGCGGCCGTGACATGATCACGACCCAGGAATGGACCAAGGACGAGATCGACACCGTGATGGATGTTGCGCTGCATCTGAAGCGCGAGCGTGCGATGGGCGCTTCTCAGGCCTATCTGCGCGACAAGGTGCTGGCGATGCTCTTCTTCTTTAGCAGCACCCGCACGCGCTCCAGCTTCGAGGCCGGCATTGCCCAACTTGGCGGCCACGGCGCCTTCATCGACTCGACCACGACGCAGATCAGCCACGGCGACACCGCCAAGGAGATCGGCGAGATCTACGGACGCTACTACGACGGGATCGCCATCCGCCAGTGTGACTGGGGCATCGGCAACGACTACATCCGCGACGTGGCCGCAGCCAGCCGCGTGCCGATCCTCAACATGCAGTGCGATGTCTACCACCCCTTCCAGATCCTGGCCGACCTGATGACCATCATCGAGAAGAAGGGCGATCCGCGCGGCAAGACTATCGCGGTCAGCTATGCCTACGCCAAGAGCTACCAGAAACCGCTGAGCGTGCCGCAGAGCCTGATCCTGCTGATGACCCGCTACGGCATGAACGTGCGGCTGGTGCATCCGCCCGAGTTCAAGCTGATGCCCGACATCGTCCAGCAGGCAGCCGACAACGCGCGCGGCGCTGGCGGCAGCTTCGAGATCATGCACGACATGGACGAGGGCTTCAAGGGTGCCGACGTGGTCTATCCCAAGAGCTGGGGCTGCTGGGTCACCACCGAGGACCAGGCCGAGAGCGTCGAGATCGGCAAGAAGTACACCGACTGGATCGCCGACGAGCGGCGCATGAGCCTGGCCGCGCGCGACGCGATCTACATGCACTGCCTGCCTGCCGACCGCAACATCGAAGTCGCCGATGCCGTCATCGACGGTCCGCAGAGCGTCGTCTACGATGAAGCCGAGAACCGCCTGCACGTGCAGAAGGCGGTCATGGCGTTGACGATGTCGTAGGAAAGGGAAAGAAGGGAAACCAGGGTCAGAAGATCAGATTGTCACCCTCTCACCCTCTCTCCCTCTTTCACCCTGTCATCACCATGAACCACGTCACCGGCTTGCGCTGCGTCATCTGCGGCAAGGTCTACGAACCTGGCGAAGTCGAATACGTCTGCCCTGACCACGGCTACGAGGGTATCCTCGATGTCGAGTACGACTACGGGCTGATCAGCTTCAGCGTCAGCCCGCGCACGCTGGCCGAGAGCGACGACTACTCGATCTGGCGCTACCGGCCGTTGCTGCCGGTGGAGCCGGACTCGCCTGTGCCGCCGCTGGCCGTCGGGTGGACGCCGCTCTACCGGCGCCGCGGCTGGCCGAGTCGCTGGGGCTGACGCGATCTGTGGATCAAGGACGACGGCCGCAAGCCCACCGCCTCGTTCAAGGACCGGGCCAGCGCGCTGGCGGTGGTCAAGGCGCAGGAAAAGGGCGCGGACGTCATCACCACCGCCAGCACCGGCAACGCGGCGGCGGCGCTGGCCGGCCTGTGCGCCAGCGTCGCCCAGCCGAACGTCATCTTCGTGCCCGACAGCGCGCCGCAGGCCAAGGTCGCGCAGCTGCTGGCCTTCGGCTCGACCGTGCTGCTGGTCAACGGCACCTACGACGACGCGTTCGACCTGTGTCTGCAGGTCGCGGAGCGTTACGGCTGGTACAACCGCAACACCGGCTTCAACCCCTACATGAGCGAGGGCAAGAAGACGGTCAGCTTATGAGATTTGCGAGCAACTCACCCTCACCCCCGACCCTCTCTCTTAGGGAGAGGGGAGATCTGGGAGGCCCCTGACGCCATCTTTGTCAGCGTGGGCGACGGCTGCATCATCGGCGGGGTGCACAAGGGGTTCAAGGATCTTGTTCGCGCTGGGCTGGATCGAGCGGATGCCGCGCATCTATGGCGTGCAGGCGGCGGGCAGCAACTACCTGGCCGAGGCGTGGGAGCGCGGCGAGGACGTGCTGACCAAGCCGCCCATCGCCGCCCACACGGTGGCCGACAGCATCAGCGCCGGGCTGCCGCGCGACCGCATCAAGGCCATGGCCGCGGTGGTCGAGACCGGCGGCGCGTTCGTCACCGTCAGCGACGACGAGATTCTGGCCGCCATTCCGGCGCTGGCGCGTGGCAGCGGCGTCTTCGCCGAACCGGCCGGCGCAGCCAGCTATGCCGGTCTGGTGAAAGCCGCCGGGCAGGGTCTGGTGAATGCGGACGACCGGATCGTCGTCATCAACACCGGCAACGGCCTGAAGGATGTCAAGAGCGCGATGGCCGCGGTCGCGCAGACCGGCACCCGCCCGTATCACGTCGAGCCAGACCTGGCCGACTTCGAGCGCGTGATTCAAACGGTGAACAGTGGCCAGTAAACGGTAAACAGTGGTCAGTGATCAGACCATATCTACTGTTCACTGATTACTGTCTACTGATTACTGACTTCAAGACCCAGAGGAGGCACCAACATGATCGACCTGACCATCCACGAAGAGCGGCTGGAGCGAGCCGTGCAGCGCGCGCGCGAGCGCAACATCATCATCCCGACCTTCAAGCAGATGCGCGATCCCGGCCTGATCCCGGACAGCATCAAGGCGCAACTGAGCGACGTCGGGCTGTGGGATCTGAACCCGCTGAACCTGTTCCGCATCACCTGGCACAACGAGCCGGTGGCCAGCGGCGGCGGCTTTGGCGGCGTCAACTACATCGAGTTCCCGCCGGAGCTGACCGGCGTCCGAGCGCGCATCGTCGCTGCTCGTCGGCAAGTGGTTCCCCACCGGCGCGCACAAGGTCGGCGCGGCCTTCGGCTGCCTGGTGCCGCGGCTGGTCACCGGCCAGTTCGACCCGACCACGCAGAAGGCGGTCTGGCCCTCCACCGGCAACTACTGCCGCGGCGGCGCCTACGACTCCAATCTGCTGGGCTGCGAGTCGATCGCCATCCTGCCCGAAGGGATGAGCCAGGAGCGCTTCGACTGGCTGAGCACGGTGGCCGGCGAGATCGATCAAGACGCCCGGCTCCGAGAGCAACGTCAAGGAGATCTTCGACAAGTGCTGGGAGCTGCGCCGCTCCGGCCAGGATCTGATGATCTTCAACCAGTTCGAGGAGTTCGGCAACTACCTGTGGCACCACGAGGTCACCGGTCCGGCCATCGAGGAGGTGCTGGACGCAGATCATGGGCCCGGACGACCGCTTCCGCGGCGTGACGCTGACGACCGGCTCGGCCGGCACGATTGCCTGCGGCGACTACCTCAAGAAGCGCTTCCCGGCCAGCAAGATCGCCGCCAGCGAGGCGCTGCAGTGCCCGACGCTGCTGATGAACGGCTTTGGCGCGCACCGCATCGAGGGCATCGGCGACAAGCACGTGCCCTGGATCCACAACGTCAAGAACACCGATATGGTGATCGCCATCGACGACGAGGCCAGCATGAGCCTGATCCGCCTGTTCAACGAGCCGGTCGGGTCGGAGTATCTGGTCGAGTCAGGGCGTGCCCAGCGAGCTGATCTGCCAGTTGCCGCTGCTGGGCATCTCCGGCATCGCCAACCTGCTGTCGGCCATCAAGTTCGCCAAGTACTACGAGTTGACTGAAAAGGACGTGGTCGCGACCGTCGCCACCGACTCCATGGATCTGTACGGCAGCCGGCTGCGAGGAGCTGCGCGAGAGCGAAGGGCCGTTACGGCGAGATCGACGCGGCCGTGGCGCTATCAGCCGCTACCTGCTGGGCAAGTCAGTCGACAATATGCTGGAACTGTCCTACCATGACCGCAAGCGTATCCACAACCTGAAGTACTACACCTGGGTCGAGCAGCAGGGCAAGAACCTACGAGGAAATCCAGGCGCAGTGGTACGACGACGACTACTGGACCAGCATCCCCGCCAACCTGGACAAGATCGACGCCCTGATCGACGCCTTTAACGAGCGCGTCGGGCTGCTTGGCGCATCGTAACCCAGAATTCCTTCTTGCGAGGGTGGCCGAAGCAATCTCACGTAGCACAAGCGAGATTGCTTCGCCGCAGCGGCTCGCAATGACTCACGGGTGTTCAATTAGCCTACTGACGCTCTTTCCACCGTCCACCAGCCCCAAGGAGGCAACCCAAGTGCCAGACAACCGTCCCGAGTACGACAACTACAAACGTCCCAGTATTTTGACCTGTTTCGTGCGCCTGATCATTGCCTTTGTGTTTGTGGGTCTGGTCTACGCCTTCTTCTTCCTGGTCTACCCCGACTTGCGAGCCTGGATGACCTACCCGATCATCGGCATTTCGCTGCTCCTCCTGGTCGGTTTCGGCATCTACTACCTGGTAACCGACCGCCGGCGCAAGGCTGAGCATGCCAGGCAGTACGAAGCGCAGCAGGCACAGCGCGCCAAGTCAGACGACTGGGTTGCCAAAGAACTGGCCAACTCGCCTTATCAGGCCACCGACGCGACTCCTGAAGATCCCAACGGACAGAACAACGCATGAAAATCGCAATTCTTGGCGGTACCGGACCGGAAGGCAGCGGGCTGGGGCTGCGCTGGGCGCAGGCCGGCCACGAGGTGATCATCGGCTCGCGGCAGGCGGAAAAGGGCGAGCTGGTGGCGCAGGAGCTGCAAGCCCGTTCGCCCGAGGCTGCACCGCGGATCAGCGGCGCGGACAACCTGACGGCCCTGGCAGGAGCCGACCTGGCCGTGCTGTCGGTGCCCTACGCAGCGCAGGAGCGGACGCTGGCCGGGTTGCAAGACTGCGCTGGCCGGCAAGCTGCTGCTGACGGTCGTCGTGCCGCTGGGCGAAAAAGCGGCGCGTGTCTGGCGGCCGCCCAGCGGACTGTCAGCGGCTGAAGAAGCCCGCCAGCAACTGGGTGACGATGCACGGGTAGTCGCTGCCTTTCAGAACATCTCGGCGCCATCACCTGAACGATCCCGATCACACCGTTGACTGCGACGTGCTGGTCTGCGGCGACGACAAGACCGACAAGCAGGTGGTCATCGACCTGTGCGCCGCAGCCGGCATGCGCGGCGTCGATGCCGGCCCGCTGCAAAACGCCAGCGTCGTCGAGGGCTTGACGGCGGTGCTGATCGGCATCAACATCCGCCACAAGATCAAGAACGCCGGCATTCGCATTACTGGAATCTGAGCACTTTCTACACAAGCTTACCACCTGTGCCATGCTTAGGTCTCCGTGACGCGGCGACGTGCGTTTGGCAAGAAACTCACCGCTGTCATCCTGAACGGGTCGAACACGCAATCATCAGGGTGTCGAACCGTAAGTGAAGGATCTCTCCGGAAGAGTGTCTAGGCAGCCGCAGCGGCGAAGCAACACCTACACGTAGGTGCAGCGCTAACGTCCCGCCTATCTCACGTGAGATTGCTTCGCCGCAGCGGCTCGCAATGACACAAGCAATACTGCAAGTCACGCCAGACTCTGTGGGCTTGACGACGACTGCGCCCTGGCGAGACAAGAGGCAGGCCCGGCCTCCTGTCTGCAGTCGTCCCTCTGGGCAATCGACGTTCGATCCTGATTTCCGGCGCTTCGCTTCGCTCAGGACGACCCAGAGAGGTTGCCATGCAATTCCAACTCAACGGCGTCACGAGGCACTATGACGACGATCCCGACCTGCCTCTGCTGACCTATCTCCGCGACCACGAACACATCATCTCCCCCAAGGATGGCTGCGCGCCGCAGGCGGCCTGCGGTTGCTGCGCGGTCGATCTGAACGGCAAGGCCGTGCTTGTCCTGTGTCACACCGATGAAAAAGGTGGACGGCGGCGCGGTCGACCACCACCGAGGGGCTGGGCGAGTTTCGCCAGCAGGTCTTTGCCCACGCGTTCGTCGCCGAGGGCGGCATCCAGTGCGGCTTCTGCATCCCCGGCATCGTCATGCAGGCCAACGCGCTGATCAACCGCAACCCCGACCCGTCGCGCGACGAGATCGAGAAGGCGCTGACGCCACATCTCTGCCGCTGCACCGGCTACAAGAAGATCGTGGACGCCATCGAGGTCGCGGCCGACGCAATCCGCAACGAGGAAGAGGTGCCGCGGCCCGACAGCGCTGGCCGCGTTGGCGATCGCCATCCCAAGTACGACTCCTTCGATGCCGTGCTGGGCCAGCGACCCTACGTGGACGACATCCAGATCGACGGCATGCTGCACGCCGCGCTGGTGCTGAGCGACCACCCGCGCGCCCGTGTGCTGAAGATCGACAGTACCGCTGCCAGCGAGAGTGGCCGGCGTCGTGCGCGTCTTCACCGCGGCTGACGTGCCGGGCCGCCGCTCGGTGGGTCTGATCCAGCAGGACTGGCCGCTGTTCGTGGCCGAAGGCGAGGAAACCCGCTACGTCGGCGACGTGATTGCAGCCGTGGTGGCCGACACATATCTGGCGGCGCGCATGGCGGCTGAAAAGGTTCAGTGTCGAGTATGAGGTGCTGGAGCCGCTGACCGATCCACTGGCGGCGCTGGAAGCGGACGCGCCCAAGATCCACGCCGAGCGGCAACATCCTTGCCAAGACCATCGTCAAGCGCGGCGATTTCGCGGCGGCGCGCGCCGCCACTGCCTACACGGCCACCGGCCGCTACGAGACCCAGCGCATCGAGCATGGCTACATGGAACCGGAGGCAGCGGTCGCCTATCCCGGCAACAATGGCGACGCGGTCGAGGTGCTGTCACAGAGCCAGGGTATCTACGAGGACCGCATCCAGCTTGCCGCGCTGCTGGGGCTGCCGAGGAGCAGGTGCGGGTGATCGCTGGTGCCCAACGGCGGCGGCTTTGGCGGCAAGGAAGACCTGTCGGTGCAGGGTCACGCCGCGCTGATGGCCTACCTGCTGGGCAGGCCGGTCAAGGTGCGGCTGACGCGCGACGAGTCGATCCGCATGCACCCCAAGCGTCACCCCATGTGGATGGACTACGAGGTCGGCTGCGACGCGAGCGGCAAGTTCACCTTCGTCAAGACCTACATCGTCGGCGACACCGGCGCGTATGCCTCGGTCGGCGCCAAGGTGCTGGAGCGGGCCGCCGGCCACGCCACCGGCGCCTATCACGTGCCCGGCGGCGACATCGAAGCGGTGGCGGTCTACACCAACAACGTCCCCTGCGGCGCGATGCGCGGCTTCGGCGTCAACCAGACCGCCTTTGCCATCGAGAACCTGATCGACGACCTGTGCCTGCAGGGCGGTTTCGACCGCTGGCAGTTCCGCTACGACAACGCGATCGACGTCGGCAGCCTGACCGCCACCGGCCAGATGATCGAAGGCGGCGCCGGGCTGCGGGCGACGCTGGAAGCGGTCAAGGATCGAGTTCTACGCCGCCAAATACGCCGGGCTGGCCTGCGGCATCAAGAACACCGGCATCGGCAACGGCATGCCCGACGCGTCGATGGTCAGGATCACGATCGTCGCCCCGGACAAGGTGCTGCTGGATCACGGCTGGACCGAGATGGGCCAGGGCGTCCACACCGTTGCCTTGCAGGCGCTGTGCACCGAGACCGGCATCGATCCCAACTTCGTCGACCGTGCAGGTGGACACCGCCTCGAAGCAGGAGGCCGGCATGACCACCGCCTCGCGCGCCACCTCGCTGGTGGGCAACGCGACCATCGACGCGGCCGCGCAAGCTGGCGCGAAGACCTGGAGCAGCACAGCGCTGGCCGAGCTGGTCGGCCGGCAATACGAGGGCAACTGGGTGGTGGACTGGACGACCAAGCCGGGCAAGGCCAGCCGACACGCGTCATCACCCACTACTCCTACAGCTATGCCACCCAGCTGGTGATGCTGGACGACGACGGCCAGATCGAGAAGATCGTGGCGGCGCACGACGCCGGCAAGATCTTCAACCCGACGCTGTTCGAGGGCCAGATCGAAGGCTCGCTGCACATGGGACTGGGTTACGCCATCAGCGAGGACCTGCCGATGGAAGGCGGGCATTTCAAGAGCACGCGCCTGCGCCAGTGCGGCATCCTGCGCGCCAAGGAGATGCCGGAGATGGAGGTCATCGGCGTCGAAGTGCCCGATCCGTACGGTCCCTACGGCGCCAAGGGCGTCGGCGAGATCGGTCTGGTGCCGACGGCCGGCGCGGTGGCCAATGCGCTGTACCAGTTCGACGGCGTGCGGCGGACGAAGCTGCCGATGGCGCTGCCGAAGAAGCCGCTGGAAAAGCGGGTTAGCAAGGGATAATCGACGAATTCCGTGCTCGTACTCCTTACGTCCCCGTACTCGAAATCCCAGGTAGTTGGAAGAGTACAAGTAGAAGGACGAGTACGAGCAAGAAAACAGGCGAGCAAGGAGGCTCCCAATGTCAAAAGATCGAATGGCGCTCTATCTGCAGGATGCCCACGAGATACGAGAGGGCATCGAGCTGAGCAAGTACGCCGAGTGCAAAGGGCTTTGAAGCTGTCTGGCAGGCGGAGAGCCGGCTGGTGCGCGACGCCATCGTGCCGATGGCCGCCTTTGCCGCCCACACCACCACGCTCAAGGTCGGCAGCGGCGTCATCAACAACTGGACGCGCAACATCGGCCTACTGGCCGCCACCTTCCTCACGCTGGACGACCTGGCGCCGGATCGCATGATCTGCGGCATCGGCGCCTGGTGGGACCCGCTGGCCAGCAAGGTGGGCATCGAGCGCCGCAAGCCGCTGCTGGCAATGCGTGAGACGGTGACCGTGCTGCGCCAGCTGCTGACCATGGAAGAGGTCACCTTCCACGGCGAGTTCCACCACGTGGATGGCATCCGCCTGGATGTGGTGCACGGCCGCACGACGCCGCGCAACGTGCCGATCTACATCGGCGCGACCGGCATGAAGATGATGGAACTGACCGGCGAGATCGCTGACGGCGCGGTGCTGAACTATCTGGTGGCCCCGAAATACAACCTGGAGGCCATGGATGCGCTGGAGCGTGGCGCGAAGACCGCCGGCAAGAGCATCGACGACATCGACCGTCCCCAGTTGATGATCTGCTCGGTGGACAACGACCGCAAGAAGGCGCTGGACGGCGCGCGCAAGATGATGGTCCAGTACCTGGGCCAGCAGCCGCACCTGATGAAGGCCAGCGGCGTCAGCCAGGAGTTGCTGGACGAGATCCATCAGGTACTGACGTGGCCGGCCACCGACGAAGAAATCGAGAACGCGATGCACCTGGTGCCGGACGATGTGGTGCAAATGTGTACGGCCAGCGGCTCGCCGGACGAGGTCAAGGCCAAGGTGCGCGAGTACATCGACCACGGCTGCACCTGTCCCGATTCTCTACCCGCTGGGTGATCCAAAGCTGATGATCGACATCTTCAGCGAAGGATATAGCTGAAAAAGCCACAAAAACACCCGTCTGTGTCATAGACGCGATGGAAAAAGTCGGCTAAACTGACTGCTACCATCGACTTTCAAGTCATCGTCCTCGTCTAGTTTCCTGGAAAGGAGGCTTCGCCCATGAGCGAAGGAAGTTCCTCCGGGACAGCTTCGTCCAAGCCGTCCAGCTCGCCCCGGCGACAAACCCGGGACCGGCTCTTCGACGCTCTCCTGCCTGTAGCGGCAACGCTGGCTGCGCTGGCCATCGGCGCGGTGCTGCTGCTCTTGCTGGGAGTTAACCCGATTGAGGCCTACGGCGCCATGTTGAAGGGCGCGTTCGGCACGGTCAGCGGCCTCACACAGACGCTGGCCAAGGCGACGCCCTTGCTGCTGGTGGCCCTGGGTATCTGTATCGCCTTCCGCGGCGGCGTCATCAACATCGGCGGTGAGGGACAGATCATTCTGGGAGCCATCGCCGCGGCCGCACTGGCGCTGGCGTTTCCCACCATGCCGGGCCTGCTGTTGATCGTGGCAGCGCTGGCAGCCTCTGTGCTGGCAGGCGGGGTCTGGGGCGGCATCGCCGGCGTGCTCAAGGCGCGCTTCGGCGTCAATGAAATCCTCAGCACGGTGATGCTGAACGCCATCGCCTTGCAGGTGATGAACTACCTGCTGCGCGGCCCGATGCTGGACCCGGAGCAGATCGCGGCCGGCACCAACATTCCCCAGAGCGCCACACTACCCGTGCAGGTCTGGCTGCCACGCCTGGTGCCGCGGACCTTGCTGCACGCCGGCCTGCTGCTGGCGATTGTGCTGGCCGTGCTGGTCTACATCTTCCTTTGGCGCACCACCATCGGCTACCGCATCCGCGCGGTGGGCCTCAATCCCTCCGCCTCCCGCTACGCCGGCATCCCGGTTCAGCGCTACATCGCGCTGGCGCTGATCCTCAGCGGCGCGTTCGCCGGGCTGGCCGGGCGGCGTGGAGGTGACCGGTGTCCATCATCGCATGATCGAAGGGCTGTCGGGCGGCTATGGCTTCAGCGGCATCGTGGCGGCGCTGTTTGGCAAGCTGCACCCGTTGGGCGCGATCCCGGCGTCGATCATCTTCGGCGGGCTGCTGGTGGGCGCGGACAAGATGCAGCGCACCGTGCAGGTTCCCAGCTCGTTGGTGGTGGTCATCAACGGCCTGATCGTGCTCTTCGTGGTTGCCAGCGACTACTTCGTCAGGCAGCGCGCCCGGCGACGTGGCGTCGAGGTCACCGAAAACATGACCTCAGGTCCGCCGCAGCCGTCTCTGGAACCGGGGATCGTCCCGGAGGATGTGAGGTAGCCATGCTTAGCGACTTTCTTACAGCGTCCGTGCTGATCGGCATCCTCCACAGCGGCATTCGCCTGGCAACTCCCTACCTCTTTGCCTCGCTGGGCGAGACGGTGGCGCAGCGCTCGCGGTGTGCTCGACCTGGGCGTGGAAGGCATCATGCTGATGGGCGCGTTCTCAGCCTTCTATGTCGTCTTCGAGACCGGCAATCTCGATGCTGGGGCATCGCTTGCGGCGATCTTTGTCGGCGCGCTGATGGGCGCTGCTGATGGCGGTGATCAGCGTCACCTTCCAGGCCGAGCAGGGCATCAGCGGTATCGGTCTCTACCTCTTTGGCCTCGGCCTCAGCAGCCTGCTGTTCCGGGTGCTGATCGGTTCGGTGGTCAGCGTGACCGGCTTTCAGGAACTGCACATTCCGGTCCTGAGCGACATCCCGGTGATCGGCGAGATCTTCTTCAACCACAACCTGCTGATCTACGCTGGCCTACATCATGGTGCCGGTCGATCTGGTTCCTGTTCGACAAGACCACCCTGGGCCTCAAGATCCGCTGCAGTGGGTCAGAATCCAGAGGCCGCCGACTCGCTGGGCGTCAACGTCAACCGGGTGCGCTACTTCGGCGTGATCTTCGGTGCAGCGATGGCGGGCGTGGCCGGGGCGTCGCTGAGCATCGGCACTGCTGAACGTGTTCCAGGAGAACATGACCAACGGCATCGGCTTTATCGCCGTGGCGCTGGTCTACTTTGGCGGCTGGCGGCCGCTGGGCGTGCTGTTCGGCTCGCTGCTCTTTGCTACGATCAGCGCCTTGCAGCTCTGGGTCCAGGTCATCGGTCTCAATATCCCGTCCGACCTGATGGTCATGCTGCCCTATGTCCTGACCATCATCGTGCTGATCTTCTCCAGCGGCCAGATTCGCCAGCCGGCCGCGCTGAACAAGCCGTTCGAACGAAGCGGCTAAGCAGATTTCCCGGAGGAACACCTATCGACGAACGTCTTACGTCTTTTCTTTCGACCGACCCAAACCAATCTGTTGAACCGTTGAAACCCAATCAAGGAGAAACCCATGCGTAACAAATCTACACTCGTGATCGCCCTGCTGCTCATCGCGGCCATGCTGCTCGCTGCTTGTGGCGGCGCCACCCCGGAC
This sequence comes from uncultured Chloroflexia bacterium, assembly GCA_963707275.1. Taxonomy (GTDB): domain Bacteria; phylum Chloroflexota; class Anaerolineae; order JAAEKA01; family JAAEKA01; genus JACKBK01. The sequence goes on along the minus strand of CAVPPH010000003.1, from coordinate 250,681 downwards.
GCGCCGGCTGAGGCTCCTGCGGCCGATACCGCAGCGCCTGCCGAGGCTCCTGCTGAGCGCAACCGAAGCGCCCGTTGCAGCCAGTGAAGGCCCGTTCAAGGTTGCATTCGTGCTGCCCAGCCCCGTCACCGACCTGGCGTGGGGCCAGGCGATGTACGATGCACTGAAGGCCGTCCAGACCGAGATGGGCGGCGAGTTGGCGATGGAAATCGCTTCCTCTGACAACATGTTCCAGGTAGCCGACGCTGCCGCAGCTATCCGCGACTATGCGGCCGAAGGCTATGACCTCATCATCGCTCACGGCACGCAGTACGGCAACTCGATGTTCGACGTCGCCAAGGACTTCCCTGAGACCAGCTTCGCCTGGGGCACGGCGACTGACACCGGCAAGTCGACAGGGCCTCAACAACGTCTTTGCCTACGAAGCCAACGCCCAGGAAGGCGGCTACGTCAATGGCGTAATCGCCGCGTTGCTCAGCCAGTCCGACGTGCTGGGCGTGGTCGGGCCGGTGGAAGCCGGCGACGCCAAGCTCTACATCGACGGCTTCGTCAACGGCGCCAAGGCCACCAAGCCGGACATCGGCGTCAACGTCAGCTACACCGGCTCCTTCGGCGACACCGCGCTGGCTGCTGAGGCTGCCACACCCACATCGCAGCCGGCGCAGATGTGCTGACCGGCTCGGCGCAGCAGGTGGTTGGCGCAATCGGCGTCGCCAAGGACAAGGGCGTGAAGTGGCTGGGCACGCAGAGCGACCAGAGCTCACTGGCGCCCGATGCGGTCGTCGCCACCCAGGTCTTCGACTGGGTCGCGGTCGTCAAGGACATGATTGCGTTGCACAACAGCGGCACCTTTGGCGGCAAGGCTTACACGCTGACCCTGGCCAACGACGGTCTGAAGATCGTCTACAATCCGGGCGTTACTATCCCCGACGACGTGAAAGCAGCGGCTGACCAGGCCATTCAGGACATCAAGGACGGCAAGATTCAAGCATTGCCGGCACAGTAATACGGATGACACGGTGACAAGGTGATAAGGTGACAAGGTGAACCTGATTGAAGGTCACCTTGTCACCTTGTCAGGTTAGATCAGGTGAAACTATGACCACGACCAGCAACCTCCTCCCCACAGGCCTGCCGCGGATCGATCTGCTGGAAATGCGCGGCATCGTCAAGCGCTTTCCGGGCGTTGTTGCCTGCGACCACGTGGATTTCGACATCAAAGCTGGCGAAGTTCACACGTTGCTGGGCGAAAACGGCGCCGGCAAATCGACGCTGATGAAGGTTCTCTACGGCCTCTATCGCAAGGAAGAGGGCGAGATCCGCATCAACGGCCAGGCGGTCGAAATCAACACCCCCACCGACGCGCTGCACAACGGCATCGGCATGGTGCACCAGCACTTCATGCTGGTGGACACGCTGACCGTGGCCGAGAACGTGGCGCTGGGACTGAAATCGAGCCGCGGCCCGCTGCTTGACCTGGAAAAGGTGGAAGCGCGCATCAGCGAATTGGCCAAGGTCTACGGTCTGCACGTCGATCCCAGGGCGCCAGTCTGGACGTTGCCGGTCGGCGTGCGCCAGCGGGTGGAGATCATCAAGGCGCTCTACCGGGGCGCGGCGCTGCTGATTCTGGACGAGCCGACGGCGGTGCTGACGCCGCAAGAGGTGGATGAGCTGTTCATCACGCTGAAGAAGATGACCTCCGACGGCCACTGTCTGGTCTTCATCAGCCACAAGCTGCGCGAGGTGATCGCGCTCAGCGACCGCATCAGCGTGCTGCGGGCCGGCGCGCTGATCGGCACCGTCCCCAACGAAAACATCACCCGCCAGCAGTTGGCGCGTATGATGGTAGGCCGCGAGGTGTTGATGGAGCGCGAGAAAGCGCCGGTGCAAATAGGCGACACGATGCTATCGCTGCAAGAGGTGGAGGCCTACCGCATCACCGGCACCCGCGCCCTGTTCAACCTGTCGCAGACCATGCAGGCGGGCGAGGTGCTGGGCATCGCCGGGGTGAGTGGCAACGGCCAGCGCACCCTGGCCGAGGTCATCGCCGGCCTGCGCGAGCTGCACGACGGCCAGATCGCGCTGTTGGGCACCGACATTACCAAGTGGTCGGTGGGCGAACGTATCGAGGCCGGTCTGCGCTACATCCCGGAGGAACGGATGCACGACGGCGTGATCCAGGAGTTCTCCATCGCCGAGAACATCATCCTGCAGGACCACATTCGTGCGCCATTCAGCAAGGGCACCTTCCTCAACTTCAAGGCCATTGCCCAGCGCAGCCAGCAACTGGTGCAGGAATTCAACGTCAAGACCCCCAGCATCGACACGCCGATCAAGAGCCTGTCGGGCGGCAACATCCAGAAGGTCATCCTGGCGCGTGAGCTATCCAACGACCCCAAGGTGCTGATCGCGGCCCAGCCGACGCGCGGCGTGGACATCGGTGCGACCGAGTACATCCACCAGCGGCTGCTGGACCAGCGCGCCCGCGGCACCGCCATCCTGCTCATCTCCGAGGATCTGGACGAGATCCTGGCCCTCAGCGACCGCATCGCCGTCCTCTACGAAGGCGAAATCATGGGCGTCGTCAACCGCAGCGAGACCAACGCCGAGGAACTGGGGCTGATGATGGCCGGGGAACGCTCACCGGCCAGCGCCATATCGCCCAGCTTGAGCAGCGTGTAGACCAGCGTCACCCAGGCCGCGCCGCGCGCCAGTCCGCTGGTGATGTCGTTGTCAGCATCCCGGTGGCGGATGCGGCTGGCCAGCAGATAGGTCAGGATCGCCACGCTCAGGCCGGCCATCACCGACGACGTGAAGAACAGCAGCGACAGGATCGGCGAGTACCAGAGCGCGTCCAGCCGGTAGGGCATGTTCAGGTAGAGCGTGCCCAGCGTCGATTGGTGCAGCGACGACAACGTGACGGCCGCAACCACCAGCGGGATCACGATCGCATACACCCAGCGCACCGGCCGCTCCTTGTCCAGCCGCTCGAAGAGCTGCGGGCTGGCTTCGACCGCCAGCACGGTGCTGTAGAGCACGATGCACCAACTGATCTCGAACAGCGGGGAGTGAATGTTCCAGTTGACGAAGAAACTCCAGAAGCGGTCCCAGCGGCCCAGATCCAGCACCAGCAGCACCAGCACACCTACGTAGCCCAGCAGGCCAAAGAGGATCGCCGGTCGCATGGCCGGGCGGTACTTCTCCCGCCCCAGGATGTAGACGATGGCCGCCATGGTGAACGCGGCGCCCGAGAAGGCGATCAGCGCGAAGTCGAAGCCGATCCAGATGCCCCAGGGATAGCCGTCGGTCAGCGCCGTCGAAGCGCCCAGGCCGGTGAACAGCCGGAAGACGCCGGCCGCGCCGCCAACCAGCGTCAGCAGCAGCAACACGCCGACGATGACCGAACTGGTGGATGCTCGCGAGACGTCCGAGCGGCTCTTCGGTGTTACGGTAGCGCTCATTGGTCTTCCTCCCGGACGCGTTCTTCAGGTGAGAGCGGAAGCGGCTGTTGCAGGCTCATCATCAACTGTCGTCGCCTGATGATCCAGTACAGACGCGCTGGCTCCGGCAGCCACTCCCAGAGCGATAACCGGCGTCTTTCCCATGACCTGCTCGGTATAGGCCGACACTGGCTGATTGCCCAGATTCGGGAAGCCCAAAGCAGCGAAGGGAACGCCGGACAGATAGAGCATCGACGTGCCGCCCACCTCGCGCTCGCCGTAGATGTGGTTGACGTAGGTGCTCGAATTGACGATGATGCGCCGGGCGCGCCTCGGCCAGCAGCTCGTCGCGCTCGCCGAAGGTGATGGCCTCGGTGGGACAGGCCTTGACGCAGGCCGGCTCCATGCCCTCGGCCAGGCGGTCCACGCAGAAGTCGCACTTGCCGATCAACCCCAACACCTCGTCCCACTCGTAGGCTGGAACGTCGAAGGGGCAGGCATACTGGCAGTAGCGACAGCCGATGCACTTGCTGGCGTCGTAGACCACCGGCCCATCGGCCGTCTTGCGCAACGCGCCCACGGTGCAGGCCGACGCGCAGCCGGGATGCTCGCAGTGCATACACTGGCGCTTGGCGAAGACCCAATCGAGCTGGCCGTTCTGCTCGACCTCGTTGAAGGTGACCATCGTGCGGGTCTTGCCGCTGATCCACGGCGGGTTCTGGTTGCTCCCGGTGTTGTGCGTGGTCTCGCCCGGCAGGTCGTGCCACTGCTTGCAGGCGGCCTGACAGCCCCGGCAGCCGATGCAACGAGTCAAGTCGATCAGCATAGCCCTGGTCATGTCACACCTCCTCCTTGCCGTTGACCAGCTTGCGCACGTTGCACAGGAAAGCCTTGGTCTCGGGAATCATGGTGTTGGCGTCGCCCACCGGCGGCGTCAGTTCGTTGGCGCTGCCGCCCGTCACCAGGCCGAGGAAGCCCCAGTGATAGGGCATGCCAACTTCATGCACGGTCTGGCCCTGGACTGTGAAAGGCTGGAGGCGGGGCGTTACCATCGCCACGGCTTCGATCGCGCCGCGCGCCGACTCGACGATTACCCACTCGCCGTTGCTGATGCCGCGCTCGGCGGCGAGCTGGGGACTCATTTCCACAAACATGTCCGGCTGCATCTCGGCCAGCCAGGGCAGGTTGCGGGTCATGGCGCCGGTCTGCCAGTGCTCCGACACGCGGTAGGTGGTGCCCACCAGCGGGAAGGCATGGGTGGCGCCCTTGGCGTCCTTCTCCAGGTCCCACAGCGCCGGGTTGGTCTCCTGCGGGTGCAGCGGGTTGAACACCGGGCTTTCCCACGGCTCGTAGTGCTCCGGGAAGGGACCATCGGCCATGGTCGGCCCGAACAGCCTGGCGCGTCCACCGCGGCGCATGATGAAGGGCAGCCGCTCGCCCGGCGGCCAGCCGCCGTCGGGCACGTCGCCCTCCCATTTCTTCTCGGCCGCATTCCAGGTGATCAAGGCGCGCCTGGGATCGATCGGTTCGCCGGTCATGGTGACCGAGGCCCGATTGTAGATGATGCGACGGTTCAGTGGCCAGGACCACGCCCAGTTGCTGAACAAGCCCAACTGCTGCGGGTGGGTGTCCACGTTGTCCCGCCGCGCCATCATGTTGCCTTCTTCGTTGTAGCTGCCGGCGTAGAGCCAGTTGGCGCAGGCGGTGCTGCCGTCGGCCTGAAGCTGGGTGAAGTTCTTGACCTGATCGCCGGCCGGCACGACAACGTTGCCGTCCGCATCCTTGACATCGGTTACCGCCCAGCCGTTGATCTGCCTGGCCACCTGGTGCGCGTCCACCTCGCCCTCGCCGTAGTCCCAGGCCAGATTGAGGATCGGGTCCGGGTTGGGGCCAGGGTCGGCAGCGTAGAGATCGCGCAGCCGCAGCATGAGCTGGTTGATGATCCAGGCATCAGGCATTGCCTCGCCGGGCGGTTCGACGGCCTTGTAGCGCCACTGCGCCCAGCGGCCGCTGTTGGTGATGCTGCCTTCCTTCTCTACCGAGGCCGCGCAGGGCAGCATGAAGACCTCGGTCTGTATGGCGGCCGGATCGACGCCGGGTCGCTGCCAGAAGCTGGAGGTTTCGGTGTCCCACAGGTTGACCGTCACCAGCCAATCCAGGTGGTCCATGGCCTCGCGCACCCCGTTGGCGTTGGTGCTGCTGACGGCCGGGTTCTGGCCCCAGGCCAGGAGGCCCTTGATGGCGCCGTTGACGATGTTGGGCCAGATAGGTCAACCAGGAGTAGTTGCCGCTGTCGGCCAGCTTGGGCAGCCAGCCATAGCCGAATTCGTTGTCGGTCGTGCCGTTGTCGCCATACATCGCCTTGAGCAGGCTGACGGCGTACTTGTTGAAGTTCTGCCACCAGTTGGCGCTGAGCGGGTCGCTGCACTTGGGAGTGTTGGCGTCGATGTACTCGGCCAGCGCCTGGAACTTGGCGCGCGGTGCTGCCAGGTAGCCAGGCAAAAGATGGAACAGCAAGGCGTGATCGGTCGATCCCTGGACGTTGAACTCGCCGCGCAGGGCGTTGATGCCGCCGCCAGCCATGCCCATGTTGCCCAGCAGCAGTTGGATAATGGTCGCAGCGCGGATGTTTTGGGTGCCGTGGGTGTGCTGCGTCCAGCCCATGGCGTACATGACGGTCGCCACACGATCTGGGCGGCCGGTGGTTCCCATGGCCGTGTAGACTTTCAGCAAGTCATCGACCGGCGTGCCGGTGATGTTGCTGACTGTCTCCAGGTCGTAGCGGGCGTAATGCTGGCGCATCAACTGGAAGACGCAGTTGGGATCCTGGAGCGTGCGATCCATCAACTGGATGCCGTCCTCGCCCATCTGATACCACCAGGTGCCCTTGTCGTAGCTGCTTTTGTCAGGCTGGAAGCCGCTGAAGATACCGGCTTCGAAGGTGTACTCGGGGTTGACCAGGTAGGACGCGTTGGTGTAATCGATCATGTACGCTTCCTGATACAGCTCGTTGTCCAGGATGTACTTGATCATGCCTCCGAGAAAGGCGATATCCGTGCCCGAACGCAGGGAGGCATAGATATCGGCCTGAGTCGAGGTGCGTGTAAAGCGCGGGTCTACGTGGATAACGGTGGCGCCCCGGTCTTTGGCCGTCATCACCCAGCGGAAGGAGATGGGATGGTTCTCGGCCGGGTTAGCGCCCATGATCAAGATGACGTCACTGTTTCGCAGATCGATCCAGTGGTTCGTCATCGCTCCTCTGCCGAACGACTCTGCCAGAGCCGCTACAGTAGCGGAGTGTCAGATCCTGGCCTGGTGTTCCATGTACACCAGGCCGAGGCTGCGCAGCGCTTTGGCGTAGAGGCTGCACTCTTCGTTGTCCAGAGCGGCGCTGCCGATGGAGGCGATGGCCTCGGTGCGGCGAACGGTGCGGCCCTGGTCGTCGGTTTCGATCCAGTGAGCGTCGCGGGTCTGTTTGATGCGCCCCGCGATCTGGTCCAGCGTCCAGTCCCAGTCGACCTCTTGCCATTGCGAAGCGCCTGGCGCGCGGTAGGCCGGTTTGGTGATGCGTCGCGGGCTGTTGACCAGTTGCGACAGGGTGCCGCCCTTGCTGCAGAGCGCTCCCTGGTTGATGGGATGCTCCGGGTCGCCCTCGATGTTGACGACCTTGCCATCCTCCACCCCCACTATCATGCCGCAGCCGACGGCGCAATAGGGACAGATGGAAAACGATAAGGAAAGTCTGGCGGCGGCGAAGGCAGCAGCGTAGAAGTCTTGTACGGCGAAAAAGACTCTGATTTCAACATAGGCAAACGGGCGCAGATGTCTCTGCGCCCGTTTGTCTTGCTTGCTGTACGGCCTGTTGCACCGGAATCAAGCATAAGTCAGAGAGAATACTGTATCCGACAGCCAGCGACGAAACGAGTCGTTGTCGCTGAACTGCTTGAACAACTCTGTATCGTCCTTCATCAAGGCCACGATGACGCGCCCGAGAGCTTTGTCGTGTTCGATGCGCGCGTTCTGGCGGTCTGAGTTTTTGCTGGCGTTTTGATACGCAGTGTCGGCAGCAACCAGGTTCGGGATTTCTTCCGTGATCAGCTTGCCGATGCGGTCTGCATCTGTCCAGGCTACGTTTCCAAACTGGTCGTTGAAGGTCCGTATGATGTTGCTGAGGTGGTCCAACTCCGGCTCGGTCACGTAACCGCCGCCGCTGGTTGGCACAGGACCGATCTCTGCATCCGCATCTGGCAGGGCAATGCGCATGGCTGCCTGCTTTTCCACCCGGTAGCTGTCCATGTCGATGGTTTCAAGAATACCTTTTGAGAGGTCTTGCTCGATCGGCGCCGGCAACTTGGGAATGAGGAAGTTCAGGAAGGTCGATAGCTTTTCCCAGTCCGCGTTCGAATAGGGCAGAATGGATGCCAAAAAGCCATAGGTGCGCGCGAACGCCTTGGCCTTGCCCTTGAAATCGACCTGACCATCTTCGTCCAGTGTGTCTTTGTAGACCGCCACACACGCGTCCAGGATCGGATCCAGCCGGTCGCGGTCGGCGCCGCCGAGGTATAGCGCCACCAACGCGTCGATCTGTTCTGACGCGTACACCTGAAAGGCGTCCAGATCAGCCTTCAGGTCGTGTAACTTGTTGGGATCAGTCTCCTCGCTCAGTATCGTCGTCCGGTAGTAAGGCTCGAACGCGGCCTGGATGACCTCGGTGTCGTTCATGAAATCGAGCACGAACGTGTCGTGTTTCTGCGGGTGCGCCCGGTTGAGGCGGGAGAGCGTCTGCACCGCCTTGACGCCTGCCAGTACCTTGTCCACGTACATGGTGTGCAGCAGCGGTTCGTCGTAGCCCGTTTGGAACTTGTCAGCGCAAACAAGGAAGCGATAGGGATCCTCCTGGATGCGATCGACTATCTGGCTGCTGGGAAAACCGTTGAGCGACGCCTCGGTGACTTTGACTCCGCCGTACTCGTGCTCGCCAGAGAAGGCGACGATGGCTTGATACGGGCTCTTGCGTTCGATCAGGTACTCGCGAATGGCGTGGTAGTACTGGATAGCGCGCTCGATGCCGGTGGTTATCACCATGGCGCGCGCCTGTCCACCGATCTTGTTGAGGCCAATCACCTGCTCGTGGAAATGATCCACCATGATTTCGGACTTGAGACGTATGGCGTAGTCGTGGCCTTCGACATAGCGGCGCAGCTTCTTCTGCGCACGCTTGACGTCGAACTCGGGATCGGCCTCCACAGTCTTGACCAGCCTGTAGTAGCTGTTCACCGGCGTGTAATTCCTGAGCACATCCAGAATGAAACCCTCCTGAATGGCCTGTTTCATGGTGTAGCTGTGGAAAGGCCGATGCTTGACCAGGCCGCCATCCGGGACCGGCTCGCCAAAGATCTCCAGCGTCTTGTTCTTTGGGGTCGCGGTGAAGGCGAAATAGCTGGCGTTGGGCAACAGCTTGCGCGCTTCCATGATGCGGTTGATGGTGTCCTCGACGGTCTCGTCATCCTCTTCAGCGCCGGCCGAAGACAGCGCTATGCTCATGGCGGCGGCGGTGCGGCCTCCCTGGCTGGAATGCGCCTCGTCGATGATGATGGCAAATCGGCGGCCGCGATGCTCGCTGCCGATCTCGTCCAGGATGAAGGGGAACTTCTGCACCGTGGAGATGATGATCTTCTTGCCTTCGGCGATGAACTTGCGCAGGTCGCCTGAACGTTCGGCGTGACCAACCGTTGCGCCCACCTGGGCAAACTGCTTGATGGTGTCACGGATCTGCTGATCAAGGATACGCCGGTCGGTGACGACGATAATCGAGTTGAAGACCTCCGTCTCCCAAGTGCCAGTCACTTTCCGCAGTGACTGGCACTTCTTCAGGCAATTCGCGCCGCAGCCCAATCAACTGGTGCGCCAGCCAGGCAATCGAGTTGGACTTGCCGCTGCCGGCCGAGTGCTGGATCAGATAGCGTCGTCCCGCGCCGCTGTGGGCGACATCGGCCAGCAGCTTGTGCACCACGTCCAGTTGGTGGTAGCGGGGCCAGATCTGCGTGCGCCGCTTGCGCCCAGTCTTTTCATCCTTGCTTTCCACGACCTGGGCGTAGTTCTCAAGGATATCGGTCAGACCGGTGGGCGTCAGGATGCGCTTCCACAGGTAGTCGATTTTGAGGCCATCAGGATTTGGTGGGTTGCCGGCGCCGTCGTTCCAACCCAGGTTGAAGGGCAGGAACCAGGAGGCTTTGCCCTTCAGGTGCGTGCAGAAGCGCACTTCATGGTCGTCCACGGCGAAATGCACCACACAGCGGCCGAACTCGAAAAGTTTCTCACGCGGGTCGCGGTCGTTCTTGTACTGCTGGATGGCGTCTTCCACCGTCTGCTTGGTCAGGCTGTTCTTCAACTCGAAGGTAGCGACGGGCAGGCCGTTGATGAACAGGCCCAGATCGAGCGCCAGTTGCGTCTCGTCGCGGCTGTAGCGCAGTTGGCGGGTGACGCTGAAGCGGTTGGCTGCGTGGAGCACATGAGCCTTGGCGTTGCCCGGCGACGGCGTGCCGAAGAAGAGGTCGATGTTGATGCGGCCCATGTTTGACGCCGTGGCGCAGCACATCGATGGTGCCGCGCTTGCTGATCTCGCCCTGCAAGCGGGCCAGGAACTTGCGCCGCGTTGGCCCGTCCGTGTCGAGGTCCAGCGCCTCTGCTGCGCTGGGCTGCGTCTCTTGCAGAAATGCGGAAAGCTGCGCCAGGTCCACGCAGTACTCGCGGTCGTAGTCGCGCCAATCGCCGAGCCGCCAGCCGGTGCCGCCGTAGAGAGCGCTGGCTTCACCAATGCCGCCGGTTGCTGGCAGCTCGCACCGGCTCGCCGGCCATAGCTGCGACGATCAGGCTTTCGAGGCCCTTTTCGCTGGTGTCGGTGGTGGTCATTCAGGTCTCCATAGAGCAGCTGTCGCAAGTTGTGTCGCAAAAATGTCGCAAACTTATGCACTGGTATATCCAGTAGCTCGACTTTAGACACCGACCAGATACGACTTCGCCGAATAGCCGTCCAGGCGCACATGCAGGCTGCCATCCGTGTCCACAGTTCCCTCATCTGCGCCGCTCAACATCTCGACCACTTTCCCGCCGGCCACATCCGCCAGTCGTACGATCTCGTCCACCGGCCCCGCACTGAAGTTCAGCGCGGTTATCTGTCGCCCCGGTCCGTGGGGCAGTTCATGGACCATCACCAACAAGCCGGGTGACACGCAATCTGGCACGTCGATCTGGCGCGTGGCGTAGATGCGGTACTGCTGGCGCACTTGGAGCAGCGCCTGCAATCGGCTGACGAAGCTGTCAGGGCGGGCAAGCTGGTCGGGCAGCGAGCCGTACAGCGCGTGCGCCCTGGGCAGGCCAGCCTGTGACGACGCTGCATCCGGGTTGACGTCCAGCAGGTCGTACGCGCCGCGGTTGATCCAGCGGGTGTCGCCGTCGGCCATCAGATGCGCCACCGAGTCGTGTGGCAACGGCAGCGCGCCCACCAGGTCCCAGCCAGAGAGGGCAAAGACGCCCGGCTGAAACGCGTTGTACATTGCCAGCAGCAGGTGCAGCCGCTGGATGCGTTGCACATCGTCGTCAGTCAGGTTGTCCAAGTCGCGGATGCCCAGCGCGGCCGCGGCGACGCTGGCCGTCGTGCAGGCGACGCCGTTGGTGACGAAGCGCAGGTTGTAGGGCGCGTTCGGCCCGCTCAGCCGGTCGTACATCACGCTGCGTACCCGCTCGCGCAGTTCCAGCCCGTTCATCTCCTCACCCTGGAAGGTGTAGCGATCGGCGGCATGCAGCGTCCAGAAGTGCACCAGTTCCAGCGTCAACTCGTCGTGGTTCTGCAAGGCGTGGATCAGCGACGCCGGGTCGATGCCGTAGTCGTGCACCGTGCGCAGCATCAGCCGCAGGTATTCCGCGTGTCGCCGGTGACCAGCGCGTGCTGGCAGGCGGGCCGGGTGACGAAGTCGTAGGACAGATCCGCCCGCCGTGCGACATGGCCGCGATGTCGTCCACGGTCAGGTTCAGCTCCTGGAAGGTGAACCCGCCCAGCTTGCGCACAGTACCGGCGATCAACTGATTGGCCGTCACCGACAGCGGATGTCCCTCCGACCAGGCCGGTCCGCCGGGTCGCTTCTCGACGCCCAGAAAGCCGTTGGCGTCCAGCCGCAACGTGCGTGCGCCTAAGACGTTCAGCGAGTGCAACGCATCGCCGATCACCAGCCGCTGGGCCGCGAAGGAAGGGTCCAGCCAGTTGAGGCTGGGCTGGCCCTCCTTGAAGTAGTGCAGGTAGACCCAGCGCCGCTCGACGCCGTCGATGTCCGGCACGCCAGCCGTCGCGCTCCAGTTGGTCTCCTTGACGCCCGGTTCGTAGAAGATGACCCGCGACAGCTCGCCGACGATATAGCCCATTTCCTCCAGCGCATCAACCGCGGCCGGCGACAAGTTGGCCGAGTCGGCGCCGGCCGGCACGTCCGGCAGCAGCGGCCAGTCCTCTGGAGCAACCTCGACCATGTGAAACAGACCGGGGTAATCGCCAACGGCCCGCTCAGCCAGGCGAAAGTCGGGACCTTTGCCGAGGTGCGCCGGGATGATATCATCGATGACCAGCGCGTCGACCGCGGCCGCGGCGTGGCTCATGGCGACGAACTCGTCAGCCGTGCCGAACTGCGGATCGATCGCCAGACCGATGCGGTCGAAGTGACCGTCGATGGTCGGTGTGAACTCGCGCCCGGTCAGCCCGCCGGCCTGCTTGGTCGGCCCGGTATGGATGGCCTGAATGCCGATGGCGGCGAAGGTGCGCCACAACGCGGCGTCGCCCAGCGTCGCCAGCACCGACTGACCGTCACGAGTGATGATCGCGCCCGGGTAGGCGGTGAACCAGACCGACGCGGCCGCGGAAGCGGCGCGCGGCTGCGCCTCAGCATAGGGATGTTGCCACTGCGCGCCGCGGCCGGAGATGCGCGCCGCCAGCGGGCGCACCTGTTCCAGCATCGAACGCTGGACGAGCCAATCGATGTACTCACGGTTGGAATCGGGCATGGGAAAACCTCGCAGTCAGTTGTTAGTGTCGTAAGTGGGAGTCACGTGGGAGAGGTGACAGTCACTTTCCGAAAGTGACTGTCACCTTGCTATTTTACCGGTCTCCGCATTAGAGGACAAGGCGAGCCGCGCACAGGTCATTTCGGTGACGCCACATCCCCGTCCGTCAGCACATATACCAGCCGCAGCAGGTGCAGTTCCTCCCACGGGACGGTCTCGTTCAGCGCGTCGTAGATCGGGCGCAGGGCAGTGGTGCCGTGCTCGGCCAGCGCGGCGAAGACTTGCTGCTGGTCTGCGGGCGACAGGTGCGAGTCGCTGCGCAGCCGCTGCGCGTCCAGCTCGTTGCCTGCCTCGGCGTAGGTACGCAGGTGGTTGATGATGGTGCTGCGTTGCACACCGTAGAACGCCATCAGCCGCTCGATGGACAGCCCCTCAGCGTACTGCTCGCCCACCTCCTCGAAGCGGCGGCCGCTGGATTTGCGCGGCACGACAACGGCGCGGCCGACCTTGGCGCCCTCCGCGATCTCGTTCTCCTGGCAGTAGGCCTGGATGACCGCCAGAAATGCGTCGCCGTAGCGTTCCAGCTTGTGCTGCCCCACGCCGTCAACTTCCAGCAGGCTGGCGCGCGACTGGGGGAACCAGGTCGCCATCTCCACCAGCGTCCGGTCGGAGAAGATGACGTAGGGCGGCACGTTGGCCTCGTCGGCCAGCCCGCGGCGCAGCGTGCGCAGATGCTCGAACAGCGCCACGTCGTAGATCTGTTCGCCCGGTTTCTCCACGCGGATCGGCACCTCGGCCTGCGCCACGAAGACCTGCCCGCCATCCAGCACCGCCTGGCCTTTGGGCAGTGATGCGCAGGCTGCCGTGCTGCATATCCTGCTCCAGCAGCCCCTGGATGATGAACTCGCTGGCCAGCCGCCGCCAGTCGCGCTTGCGGGTCTCCTTGCCCGCACCGTAGAGTGTCAGCCGGTCGTGGCGCTTGCTCGAGCACCCGCTGGTTCTGCGATCCGCAAAGGATGTCGATCAGATGGGCCGCGCCGTAGAGCTGGCCGGTGTCGCGAACGCAAGTCAGGAAACAGGCGCGCCTGCGCGGTGACATCCAGTTGGCCGGCTTCTGGCTGCTCACCGCCGCGGGCTGGCGCAGGCAGTTGTCGCACGCGTCGCACGGGCCGTGAAAGGTCTCGCCGAAGTAGGCCAGCAGCGGCTCGCGGCGGCACTGCCGGTTCTGGGCAAAGCGCACCATGGCCTGCAGGCGCGCCGTCCGGCCCGGCCGTTCGTGCGCCGCGCCCTCGCTGATGAAATAGTTGATGGTGAACACGTCGGACTGGCTGAACAGCAGCAGGCAGTCGGCCGGCAGCCCATCGCGACCGGAGCGGCCGATCTCCTGGTAGTAGCTTTCGACATCCTTGGGCAGGTTGTAGTGCAGCACGAAGCGCACGTTGGACTTGTTGATTCCCATGCCGAAGGCGATGGTCGCCACCATGATCGCGCACATCCTCGCGTACGAAACGGCGCTGGTTGGCGTGGCGGGTGCCGTCGTCCAGCCCGGCGTGATAGGGCAGCGCCGGCCAGCCGCGCTCGGCCAGTTGCGCCGCCAGGCTGTCGACCTGATCGCGCGTGCTGCAATAGATGATCCCCGACTGGTCGCGGTGGTCTTGCAGGAAGGTCAACACCTGGCTCAGGCCGCCCGTGCGCGGCTGCACGGCCAGTTGCAGGTTGCGGCGGTTGAAGCTGGCCACGAAGACGTCGGCGTCGCCGAAACCGAGGCTGGCCTGGATATCCTGCTGCACGCGCGGCGTTGCGGTGGCCGTCAGCGCGATGCAGACCGCGTCCCGGTAGCGGCGGCGGACGTCCAGCAACTGGCGATATTCGGGGCGAAAGTCGTGGCCCCACTGCGAGATGCAGTGCGCCTCGTCGATCGCCAGGCTGGCCAGCGCGCTTTCGTCCAGCAGCTTGAGCGTCTCCGGTCGCAGCAGCGTCTCCGGCGACGTGTAGAGCAGCTTGAGCTTGCCGGCGCGCGCGTCCTGCATGGTCTGCACGTAGTCGCGGTAGTCCAGCGTGCTGTTGAGGAAGGCTGCCGCCACGCCCAGCGCGCGCGAGTTGGTCCACCTGGTCCTGCATCAGCGCGATCAGCGGCGAGACCACCAGCGTCAGCCCGTCGAACAGCAGCGCGGGCAACTGGTAGCAGAGCGACTTGCCGCCGCCGGTGGGCATCACCGCCAGCGTGTCGCGCCGGCGCAGCGACGTTCTCGATGACCTCGGCCTGTGTGGGCCAGAAATCGTCGTGACCGAAGACGTCCCGTAGCTGCTGGCGGGCTGCGACCATGTCCGCAGAAGCGGAATCAGGCGGTTTGGATCGCGGCGGCTGAGCTGGCTTTTGGCTGCGGGCACGGTCGGAGACCGGCCCGAGCGAGACCGCGGCGACCTGCCATCGGTGTAATCGCAGCGCCATCGAGAAACCAGCCCGAAAGCTGCACGTAGCAGCGCCGTTCGTCGTCAGGGAACTCCGGGCGCGCCCACCAGTGCGCCAGCGAAACCCGCACCAGCGCGCCGGCCGGGATGACCTCCAGCGGCTCCTGAAAGCCGACGAAGGCGAGAGATTGCTGACCGTCGCTCGCAGGGTAGCTGTAGCGCAGCCGCTTGTTATCGGTCACAAGCCGCAACGGCTTGTCAGGTTGCCAGAAGGTGGTGCTGTGGGAGGGGATTCCGCCCGCTTCGCAAATGTACAGCGCGCCGCTGCGCCCGGTTTGCAGCAACCCGTCGTGGAGCAGCTCCGGGCCGCCCACGACGGGCGGCATGTGGCGCTGGATGAACTGGTCGGGGCGGCTCATCGGCCCCAGCCGGCGCTTGTCGCGCACGACGATGTTCTCGACGTGCGGCGGGATGAGCTCGCTGGGCGGCGCGCCGTCGATCTCCCATACCTCGCCGACCTCGTATTCCAGGCCGGGTCGTTCGTTGCTGGCCGCATCGGCGGCGATCAGGCGCACGCTGCGGCCATCCAACGTGATGCCGCCGATGCATGCGCCGCCGCCCTGGCGGGTCTTGGCGACGATCAATACCTTCATTCGGTCCCTTCCCTGGCGATGGTTGCCATCCACGAATGCCTTCGCCACAAATACACGAATGGCGGGCGAGGGGAGTTACTCTTTCGGCTGAGCTGGTGCTGGCGGAAGCAGATGTATCACCGGTGCATCCAGATCGTGCGCCAACTGGTCTGACAGCAGCGAGCGGTGACAGGCGGCCGCGTCCCGTTCGACGCACAGCAGCGCAACCACGCGCGCTTCGCCCAGATCGGCGACGAACTGCTGGCTGTCGAACCCCGCCAGACATTCCTGACGGTAGGCGTCGGCAAAGGCCGGCGAGATCACCTGCCGCTGGCGTTTGGCCGTCTTGCTGGCCGCGTCCACGGCGTATTGCGCCTGGCGCGTCGCGTCGCCAGGCGCGAGATCCAGCCGATGGACGTAGGCGATGCCCAGTTCCGCCAATCGAACCTGCAAGCGCTGGCTGTTGGCAAACGCGTATTCCGATCCGCGCACGCCGCGCCGCCGGCGGATGTCGCACAACGTGTCGACCTGCGCGTCTTGCAGCGCGCGGAAGAACGTTTCCGCGTCCCAGCCGTAGACGCCAATCGTGACAAACTCAGTCACTCTCGTCCTCCCAGCCGTCCCCGTCGCCTGAGGCTGGCTCGTCGTAGCGTTTGCGTGAGGTGAAGGTCATCTCACCGAACAGGCTGAGCTGGCCGCCGGTCAGCCGCAGAATTACCGCTTCCTGATCCACCAGCGCGTCGTTTTCGTCGATATGCAGCACGGGAATGTTTAGCGCGAGGAGCGACTCGCCGATCAGCTTGCTGCGGTGGCAGTTCTCCGGCTTGCCTTCGCTGCACATGATCGCAAAGCGCGCGCCTCTGGCCAGCGCCTTCTGGAGACGCTCGATGCCGGTCTGGTAGAACGCCTTGGTCTTGACCCGCTCGTAATCCACCTTGCCATCGACGTAGCAGTCGGGGTCGTCCGGCCGCCCGCCCAGTTGCTCGCCCATGTAGACATAGCGAATACCGTGCGCGGTCAATTCGCTCTCCAGCGTGCCCTTGGAAAACTCCGGCTTGAAGCGCGAATAGGGCGCCGAGCGCACATCCACCAGCCAGGCGATTTCGTTGGCTTGCAGTACGTCGATGAACGCCTGTATGCTGCGCGCGCCGTAGCCGATGGTGTAGATGGATAATCGATCTTCAGGCGTCACCAGCATCTGTCCAATCAATTCGTATTACACCGGCTCCGGTTCCGTCAAGCGGGCTGGTTCCAGATTGTAATACAACACATCCGGGTCAATGTCCGCGCCGTTTGGCCACGCGATTGTGCCGCCTTCAACCCTGACCTTCGCGAACAGCGCAGGGCTGTTGCGAATCGCCTCGAAAACCGGGCCGTGCAGGTAGTTGTCCAGATCGATTACTTTTGCCGTCCCATCCTCGAATTCAATCCGCACAATGTAAGGCTGCAACGTCAGCACCTTTTTGACGCGTACCAGAGGGCCGAGTGTTTGCATCTTCAGTCTCCCATTTCAATCCAAGGGCTCGATTTGCCGTAAGGTCTCCATATCTCGCGCTCGTTGCCAGTTTTCTCGCAACTCGTACCGATGAAGTACCGCCCATTCGATAACCAAGGCGTGAGCACGGCGTGGCAAATCTCCTCGCATCACTTCAAGTGTTTCGATCGTGTACACGGCCTCAAAATCGCCGTAGACTGCATGGAAATGAGCGGGCGCATGATCATTATAGTACATGTAAATCACGATCCCAAAGAACCGGCTAACTCCAGGCATTTTGCTCTCCGCAATCCGGTGTTACGAGTACGACCAATCGCCAGGTATGTCGAATGTTACAGCCGTGCCAAAATCACAGCGAAAAATCCTGCATTTCGCTGATGTCTTCTTGCTTCCGAACCAACGCTTCCCCTTGCCATGCACCTGCCGTAGCCGCGTAGAGACCTGCTGGCCAATGCTCCACGATCGGAGAATCGCTTTCCTGTGCCATCTGACCAACTTGTTCGTATACGATGACAAGGTCCACTTCCCGGTCAGCCAGTTCACGCGGCATCTCCAAAGTCAGAATGCCGCGTTTGTTCACCTGAGCCCGTACAGTCAATGTTTTCATAAGAATGCCTCCTCACAAATCCCTTGGCGACTCGCTCTGTCGATGATGACGCGGGCGCGGGATTGCAACTTCGGAATCGAGCAGGGCGCGCAAGTCAGCGTCTACCACCTTGCCTATCCATCCAATCGTTCTGCCAGCAGTCCGCGCACCACATCCGGGTTGGCCTTGCCGCGCGTTTCTTTCATCACCTGGCCCATGAACCAGCCCAGCAGGCTGGTCTTGCCGTCGCGATATTTGGTGACCGCGTCCGGGTTGGCAGCCAGCACGCTGTCGACGACCTGCGCCAGACCGGCCTCATCGGAAACCTGCGCCAGGCCCTGCGCGTCGATTATAACCTGCGGCGGCTGGCCGCTGGCGACCATCTCGGCCAGCACGCGCTTGCCGGTGTTGCGGTTGATGACGCCCGTGTCCACCAACGTCAACAGCGCGGCCAGATCTTCCGGTCGCAGGTCAAGCTCGGTGATGTCACCCTCCTGCTCGTTGAGCAGCGCAAACAGTTCGCCCGTGACCCAGTTGGCGACTTCCTTAGGCGGACCGCTGTAGGCGCGCACCGCCTCCTCGAACCACTCGGCCACGCGCCGCTCGGCGGTCAGCGCCTCGGCGTCCAACCGGCTGATGCCGTACTCGCCCGTGAAGCGCGCGATCCTGGCGTCCGGCAGCTCCGGCAGCGCGGCGCGCAGCGCCTCGATCCACTGGCTGCTCAGCTCCAGCGGCGGCAGGTCAGGCTCGGGGAAATAGCGGTAGTCCTCGGAGCTTTCCTTGCTGCGCTGCAGCACCGTGCGCCGCCGGTCCTCGTCCCAGCCCATGGTCACCTGCTGCACGCTGCCGCCGCTGTCCAGCACCGTCGTCTGTCGCGCCACCTCGTAGGCGATGGAGTCGCGCACGGCCTTGAAGGAGTTGAGGTTCTTGACCTCGACCTTGACGCCGTACTCGCCGCGGGCCGCCTGCTCCGCCGTGCGCAGGCTCAGGTTGACCTCGCAGCGCATCGCGCCCTTCTCCATGTCGCCCGAGTTGACGCCCAGGTAGCGCAGAATCGTGCGCAGCTTGACCAGATAGCGGTAGGCCTCCTCGGCGCTGCGCAGGTCCGACTCGGTGACGATCTCCATCAGCGGCACGCCGGCCCGATTGAGATCCACCAGGCTGACCCCGTCGGCGTGGATCGTCTTGCCGGTGTCCTCCTCCAGGTGCGCGCGGCGGATGCCGATGCGCCGCGGCTCACCGTCGTCGCCGTCGATCACCAGGAAGCCGTCGTGACACAGCGGCAGCTCGTACTGGCTGATCTGGTAGCCCTTGGGCAGGTCGGGGTAGCTGTAGTTCTTGCGCGCGAAGACGCTGAAGGGCGCGATCTGGCAATGGAGCGCCAGCCCGGTCCGCACCGTCTGCTCGACGGCGTGTTCGTTGATGACCGGCAGCACGCCGGGCATGGCCAGGCAGACCGGGCAGACGTGGCTGTTGGGCGGCGCCTCCCAGTAGTCCGCGCTGCACGAGCAGAACATCTTGGAAGCGGTCTGGAGCTGTGCGTGGACCTCCATGCCGATGACGGCGTGGTAGGTCTGGCCAGCAACAACGGTAGAAGGTTCAGTCATAGTTTTTCCAGAGGATGAGCCACGAATGATACGAATTCCACCAATTCAGGCTCTGAAGTTCGTATCATTCGATCAATTCGTGGCAGTGTCCGGTTTGACGTCGTCAGATTCAGGCAAAGCTGGTCTGGGACGTGATGGTGAAGCCGCGCCGTCGGGCTTGCTCGACAAACCGGTCGCCCGGCACGGCGATCTCCAGCGGTGTGGCGCCCAGCGGGGTCTCGCCGCGCGCCATCATGCTGGCGACAATGGCAGCGTGCCAGCCAGTCGTGCGTTCCATGGAGGTGAAGCCGCTGGCCTCGTCGTACCAGTCCACCAGATCGACCTGCGCCGTAGCCGGCTTGCCATCCTTGACGCCGCGCGCCAGCGCGCGTATCAGGCAGACGTCGCGCATGACATCGGCACGCACCTGCGGCTCGAAGAGCGCCTGGAACAGGTCTCGCGGCCGGACTGCGCAGTTGCCAACCCGGACCGGCGCGGGATCGAACAAGCCCAGGTCGGAAAAGGCCTTCAGTTGCGAAAAAGAGCCAGGATAGCGGCAGATCTTGAGTTCGTACGTCTGCAATTGGCCGAGGAAGGTCCAGGGAGCGGTGGAGACACCGCCTGCCACCACAAAGGCTTCCAGGTGGCCGACACCCGGCACGTGGATCATCTCCAGCTCCGTGAAGCAGGGCAGGTGTTCCAGCTTGCCATCGCGCAGCACGGTCATGCCGTCGTAATACTCGTTGATCAGCCCCTCGATATTGAAGGTCGCCAGGTAGTTCCAGGGTGGCTCAGGTCGCTGCGGCAACCCGCCGTCGTAAATGGTGACGTGTTCGGCCCGATCCAGCAGGCTCATGGCATACACCGCCAGCGTGTTGCCCATGCCGGGACCCATGCCGCAGTCCGGTACGATGCGAACGCCGGCCGCGCGCGCTTCCGCATCCAGCGCATGTTGCTGGCGCACGATATCGGTATTGCCGCCCAGATCACACAACGAGACGCCTGCGTCGATGGCCGCGCGCGTCAAAGCCAGGTTGAAATAGTAGGGGACGGCGCTGAGGACGACATCGTGGGCCGACAGCGCCTGCCGGACGGCGGCGAGATCGGCAACATCCAGCCGGCGCGCGTCCACGTTGGATTGGCCGGTAAGCTGCGCAAGACGGGCAAGCGACTGTTCGGCGCGCGCCAGATCAGCATCGGCCAGCGTGACGCGCTTCGCGTCGCCGAAGCGCAGCATATCATAGGCGGCAGCGGTGCCCTGACGGCCCGCGCCCAGCACGAGATAGGAATAGGTCATGAAATCCTCTGCGCCCGGGAAGGCGTGGCGTCACTCGCTTGGTGGCCCACTGCCAAACAGTTCCTCGAACTTGCGCCGCCGGCGCTCCTCGTCCTCAGCCAGGCGGCGCGCCAACTCGTCGGTCTCCAGGACGCGGCTGGCATCCCTCTGCACCTTGGCATAGGCATCGTCCAGTCGCTTCGGCTTGCTGGTTGAGATCTGAAGGATCCGGCCGTCCCACAGCAAGTGGACGACATCGCCGGCCTGCAGAGCCACCCCTTCGGGCAATTGCAAGCGACGTTTTTCATCGATAGTGGCTACAAAACGACGTTCAGACATAGAGCTTCCTGTCCTGATCGGTTCAAATCAGCCAAGGTGGTCTCGCAGAGTTCGAAGCACCACAGTCTCAGCGTCGATGGCGCGCCACTCGAGCAAATCCGTGTCCAGCGTGTGATCGTCAGGCGAAACGTCGCGCGCAGCCATGAGTTGTTCAAGCTGACTTGTGCTGTCATATTTCGCCTGAAGCCGCCCGCTCGCGCGTTTCAATTCAACAATTCGCTCAGAGACCCCGGCTGCAATCCCCTTGTAGATCACCTCATCCTGGCTGATCGGCAGCACTGCCACCACCTGATCGAGCAGTTCCTGCACTTTCATGGTCATCATTTGCGTACCTCTTCATTTAGCCATGTCTCCTGACAAACCGCTGCATGCGCTCCAGCGCCTGCTCCAGCTTCTCGGTTGAGGTGGCGTAGGAGCAGCGGACGTAGCCCTTGCCGGCTGCGCCGAAGGCGGTGCCGGGCACGACAGCCACCTTCTCCTCGTCCAGCAGCGTCCAGGCGAAGGTGTCCTCGTCCATGCCGCTGATCTCAACGTTGGGGAAGGCGTAGAACGCGCCCTGCGGTTCGAAGGTGGTCAGACCGATGCTGTTGAGCCCGTCCACGATGAGGCGGCGGCGAGTGTCGTAGCTCCGGCGCATGGCCTGCACAGCTTCCTCGGCCCGCGGGTCGGTCAGCGCAACCGTCGCCGCGGCCTGTCCCATGGTTGGCGCGGACATAATGGTGAACTGGTGAACCTTGCGCATCGCGTCCATTAGATCGGCTGGCCCACAGGCGTAGCCGATGCGCCAGCCGGTCATGGCGTAGTCCTTGCTCATGCCGCCGAGATGGATCGTGCGCTCCTTCATCCCCGGCAGGCTGGCAAAGCAAACGTGCTGGTGGCTGCCATAGACCAGCCGGTCGTAGATCTCGTCGGACAGGACGATCAGATCGTGCTTTTTCGCGATGGCGGCGATCTCCTCCAGGCGCTGGCGACTGAGCACTGCGCCGGTGGGGTTGTTGGGATAGCCGATCAGCAGCGCCTTGGTGCGCGGCGTGATGGCGGCCTCGATCTCGGCGCCGGTGACCTGGAAGTCGTTCTCGAACTTGGTGTCGATGGTCACCGGCACGCCGCCGGCAAAGACGACCTCAGCGGTGTAGGAGACGAAGCACGGCTCCGGCACGATCACCTCGTCGCCGGGGTCGAGGAGGGCAGTCATGGCCAGATAGAGCGCCTCGCTGACGCCAACCGTTACCAGCACTTCGCTGTCGGCGTCGTAGGGAACGCCGTAGAGCGTTGCCAGGTTCTGGCTGATCGCACGGCGTAGTTCGATGGTGCCGGAGTTGGAGGTGTAGCGGGTCTCGCCGCGCTGCAAGCTGTCCACGCCGGCCTGTAAAATCACGTCGGGGGTGACGAAATCAGGCTCACCGATGCCCAGGCTGATCACGTCATCCATGGTGGCGGCGATGTCGAAGAACTTGCGGATGCCGGAAGGCGGCACAGCGGTTACCCGTTTTGAAATGCGGTTTTGCATTGTTTGCTCCTTACGCTATCGCTGTTACCAATGGACCAAAGGTCTCCAGAAAAAAACAGTGGAGTGTTCTTGACTTGGCAAGCTTCTACTTGCTTTGCAATTGGGGACGAATTAGGGCGCCTAGTTTTTGAACGACTTCGTTGTAGGTATCGGGTGGTAATTTGCAGCTGAATCTTGCTTGCCTTGCTTTCCAATCAAGATTTTTGACTTGGTCAGACAATACTACGCCACCTACTTCTAAGCCTTCCGGTATTTTGACTTCAAACGGATACCCTTTGACCTGGCTTGTAATTGGGCAAAGAATCGCTAGACCAACTTTTCTATTGTAAGCCTTCGGCGACAAAACCAATGCTGGTCGATGTCCTGCCTGCTCATGCCCTACTTGTGGATTGAGCATGATCCAAACGATGTCGCCGCTGTCAGGAACATATGCCATGGCTTCACCAGACTTCATTTCCTACGGCGAAGCCGGTGTCAATTTCACTGTGAAGATTGTCTTCAGTGATACCTGCAAGTAATTCATCCAGCGTCCAACTTGGCGCGGGTATAGGGGTAACAATGATCTGGCCCTTGACAAAACTAATCTCTACCAGTGAGTCATTTTCTAGTTGAGCGTCAAGAGCAAAAGGCTTCGGTATCCGCAGGGCCAGGCTATTGCCCCATTTCTGAACTTTTGTGAGCATCAGGCTATCTCCTCTTGGTGTCTACAACAAAGATACACCTCTTTGGGCAAATGATCAAGTCTCTTTCCCGGTTTGCAAGCTGACGCCCATTTCCTGCAGATAACGCACCCTGTTACACCAACACCTGGCTATCGTCGCCGATGCTGATGCTGCCAGTGACGCCTTGCACGGTGGTGCGCTCACCGACCAGCGAGCGGTGCAGCTGGCTGTCTCGGATCGTGGCGCTGGCCATGACGATGGTGTCTTCCAGCCGGCTGTTGACAACCGTGCAACCGTACTCTACCACCGTGTACGGACCGACGGTCGAGTTCTCGATCAGCGCGCCATCGGCCAGATTGACCGGCGGGACCACCGTGCTGTTGACCAGGCGCGCGCCATGGTTCCTGCTGTTGTCGCTGCCGTTTGCCAGCAGCCAGCGGTTGGTTTCCAGATGAAAGGTCGGTACGCCGCAGTCTTGCCAGATGGCCATCCGTTCGGTGGTGAAGCGAGCGCCGCGCCCCAGCATCAGGTTGAAAGCGTCGGCCAGGAAGAACTCACCTTGCAGCATCTGGTCGCGCGCGATCTGTTCCTCGATGGCAGAGATCAGGTCGCGTCCCTCGCGGATGAAGTAGGTACCCATGATGGCCAGCTTGTGATCGGCCGTCGCAGGTTTCTCGACACAGCGCTCCACCGTGCCGTCGGGCCGGGTGAAGGCGATCCCGAAGCGGCGCGGATCGTCCACCTCCCACACGCCCAGGACGCCGTCAGCATCGCTGGCAGCCATTGCTTGCAGGTCGATCCGCGTAATGGTGTCGGCAAAGACGATGAAACAGGGGCCGCTGACGTGTTCACGCGCCAGCCAGATCGCGTGGCTCTGGCCCACCAACTCATTCTGCACCACGAACTGCGCACCGAACTGCGGGTAGTTCGTCTCAACGTAAGGTTTGATCTGCTCGCCCAGCCAGCCGGTGATGTAGATCACCTCGTCCAGCCCGACGTCGTTGAACTGGTCGAGCACGTGGCCCAGCATTGGCTTGCCGGCCACATCGATCAGAACCTTGGGTCGCGACCAGGTGTGCGGTCGCATGCGTTTGCCGTAACCGGCGACGGGGAGAATCAGTTTCACGAAGACTTGTCCTTTACAGGGTCAACCAGATTTCTCACAGATGGAAGGAAACACAGATGATCCGATGAGAGATATCCGTGCTTCTTTACTATCTGTAAGTCAATTTTCCAAACGTGGTCGCCGCGTGTGCCAGCCGGTCGCTTGCTCGTAGGCATGCGCAGCGCGCAGCACGGTCTCCTCGCCGAAGGCCGGCCCAATGAGCTGCAGGCCAATCGGCAGGCCGGCCTCGTCGAAGCCGCACGGCAGGCTCAGCCCGCAGTTGCCGGCCAGGTTCAGCGACAACGTAAACACGTCGGCCAAATACATGCTCAACGGGTCGTCGGCTTTCTCGCCGATCCTGAAGGCCGTAGTCGGGCTGGTCGGACAGGCGATGACGTCTACCTGCTGGAAGGCCTGGTCGAAGTCCTGCTTCAGTAGCGTGCGCACCTGCTGCGCCTTCAGGTAGTAGGCGTCGTAGTAGCCCGCGCTCAGCGCGTACGTTCCCAGCATGATGCGCCGCTTGACCTCCACGCCGAATCCCGCACCGCGGGTCATGGTGTAGCCCTGCCACATGGTTTCAGCATCGGGGTGGCGCAGGCCGTAGCGTACGCCATCAAAGCGGGCCAGGTTCGCGCTGGCCTCGGCCGGCGCAATCAGGTAGTAGACCGACAGCGCGTACTCGGTGTGCGGCAGGCTGATCTCGACCACCGCCGCGCCCAGCGCTGCCAGCGCGTCGATAGCTGCCCGCACCGCCCGTTCGACCTCCGGCTGCATCCCGTCAATGAAATACTCGCGCGGGACACCGATCCGCAGCCCGCGCACGTCGCCGGTCAGCACCCGGGTGTAGTCTGGCACGGGCAGGTTCATGCTGGTCGAGTCGCGCGGGTCGTAACCGGCAACAGCGTTCAGCAGCAGCGCCGCGTCGGTGACATCTTTCGCCAGCGGGCCGATCTGGTCCAGGCTCGACGCAAAGGCCACCAGCCCGTAGCGGCTGACCCGCCCGTAGGTTGGTTTCAGCCCAACCACGCCGCAGAGCGAGGCCGGCTGGCGCACGCTGCCGCCGGTGTCCGACCCCAGGGCGCCCAGACATTCGTCGGCGGCCACCGCGGCCGCGCTGCCGCCGCTGGACCCGCCCGGCACCCGCGCCAGATCCCACGGGTTGTGGGTGGTGAAATAGGCCGAATTCTCGGTGGAGGATCCCATCGCGAACTCGTCGGTGTTGGTCTTGCCCAGGATGACCGCGCCCGCGGCCCGCAGCTTGCCGGTGACGGTGGCCTCGTAGGGCGGCATGAAGTCTTCGAGGATGCGCGAGCCGCAGGTGGCCGGCATGCCTTCCACCAGGATCACGTCCTTGACGGCCACGGGGATGCCCAGCAGCGCGGGCAGGCGCGCCGGGTCGTCTGCGGCCGCGAAGACCGCGTCGGCCGCGGCTGCGTCAGCCAGTGCTGCCTCCGGCGTCAATGCCAGGTATGCTTTGATGTCGTTGTCGACCGCGACGATCCGGTCCAGCACAGCCTCGGTCAGCGCGACCGATGAAAGCTCGCCGGCACGCAGCAGCGCCGCTGCTTCGTGGATGGTCAGCGCGTGTAGCTCAGCGGCCATCGGAGTCCTCCGCAAAGATGGCGGGAACCCGGAAGAAGCCACTGTCCTGGTCGGGCGCGTTGGCCAGCGCGTCCTCGGTGGAGAGGCCCGGTTGCACGGCGTCGCGACGCATGACGCTACGCAGTGGCAGCACGCTGGCGGTCGGCGCAATGGCCGAGGTATCGACCTGCGCCAGCACGTCGAAGTGTTCGAGGATGTCGGAAAGCTGACGCCGGTATTGCTCGATCTCGTCCGTCGTCAACTCCAGGCGGGCGAGATGGGCGATGTGCTCGACGTCGACGGTGGTAAGCGACATGGGTGTCTCCTGGGATCGAGTGCGAAACGTTTACCCAGGCATTTTACCACGTGAAGGGGTGATTGCGGCAATCACGGCAGGCGGACAACCGCGGATCAAAAGGCAGCCGCGGATCAGACGTATCTGGTCCGCGGCTGCCTTTTTCGGGTGCGTTCAGAATGAGTTGATTGCTGGAGCGGGGCAGGGCTGGGCGGGGTCATCCCGCCCTACACGCCCAGTCGTCTTGAGTACACACTCTTACTGTGGCTTTGGCCCGCGATCAGGGATAGACGCCGCGCAGCTCCAGCGCTTCGGCGACGCGCGCAATGGCCAGGGTGTAGGCCGCCATGCGCGGCACCAGCTTCTTGCGTTCAGCTTCGTGCAGCACGGCATCGAAGCCGTTGACCATCAGTCGCTCCATCTGGCGGTTGACGTCTTCTTCGCTCCAGAAGAAGCTCTGCAGGCTTTGCACCCATTCGAAGTAAGAGACGGTGACGCCGCCCACGTTGCAGAGTATGTCGGGGATGATGAAGACGTCCTTGTCGGCCAGGATCTTGTCGGCGTTGGGTGTCGTTGGGCCGTTGGCGCCTTCGGCGATGATCCGTGCATTGATGCGATTGGCGTTGTCCTTCGTAATCTGGCCTTCCAGCGCGGCGGGAATGAGCACGGTGCATTCCAACTCCAGCAGCTCGCTGTTGCTGACCCGCTCGGTGTCAGGAAAGTCCATCACCGTGCCGTGTTGCGCCACGTAGCGCTGCAGCTCTGGCACGCTGAAACCCTTGGGGTTGAAGATGCCGCCGTTGACGTCGCTGACAGCGATGATCTTGGCGCCCTGGCCGTGCATATAGCGCGCCGCGGTTGCGCCCACATTGCCAAAGCCCTGCACCACCACGGTCGCGCCGTCGATGGGGATGCCGAGGTGCTTCAACGCTTCTCTCGCCAGTAGCATGACGCCCATGCCGGTGGCGTCGTAGCGACCTTCAGAGCCGCCGATCTGCACCGGCTTACCGGTCACCACGGCCGGCACGGAGTAGCCGCGGTGCATGGAGAAGGTGTCCATGATCCAGGCCATTACTTGTGGGTTGGTGCCGACGTCGGGCGCAGGAATGTCGCCTTCAGGACTCATAAGCACGGAAATTTCGGTGGCGTAGCGGCGGGTCATCTTGCGCAATTCCACCTGGGAAAGCCGCTTCGGGTCGACGATCACGCCGCCCTTGGCGCCGCCGTAGGGCAGGTTCATCAGCGAGCACTTCCACGTCATCCACATCGCCAGCGCGCGCGTCTCGTCCAACGAAACGTCGGGATGGTAACGGATGCCGCCCTTTGTCGGACCTCTGACGGTGTTGTGGTGGACGCGGAAGCCGGTGAAAATCTCGACGCGGCCGTCGTCCATCTCCACAGGAAAATTGACCGTCAGCTCCCGTTTGGCGACGCGCATGATAGCAGCGGTGTTCGGGTCCAGATCCGGCATGTGGGAGACCGCTTCGTCATACTGGGCCAGGGCGACGTCGTGCGCGCTGCGGCGCGGATGTTCATTCATCATGGGTACAAACCTCCTCGGCGTTGAGTAGCTATCTTCTTTGACAGCCTGTCGTTTCGTTCAGGTGTGGGCGGACGGGAGACCGTTTTGGAGCCGTGATTTGATGTTGCCCGTCCTGCGGCATTTTAAGCCCGACTTCCCTGCCAGTCAAGTTACTGCGGGGCATATCCGCCTGGTTCCCCCGGGCGCCGCCTGGAAACGCGCAATGTTCCCCCCAGATTCACGCACACATCTCAATAGGGAACCGACGTTTGCGCCAGAATCTGATCGGCGAAGCTGCGATCACCGCTGATGGTCACAAGTCCTTGGTTTCTGGCTGCCTCCACCCCGAGTCGCCCTGATGCCAATCGATTGAATTCAACCACATCCATCATCAGTATCGCGGTTGGCTCGGCCATCTTGCCGAAGCGATAACGGTCACCCGCCACGCCGCCGAGGTCGAACACCACGGTGCAGCCACGCAGATGCTTTGCCAGCACCCGGCTCAGATCGCGCATCACCAGCGCCACCACACGGCCATCGTGCTCCGTAGTCTGAGCGAAGGGACGGTTCGTGGCGCGCGCGATGTCGGCGCGGTGCATCCAGGTATCCCGCGTGTAGATCAGATCGGTCAGGTAGTCGACGGGAACAGTGCCCAGGGGCGGGCCAAAAGGCACTGGCAGCTTGCGTAGCGGCAGGGGCAGCCGCTGCCGCGTGCGGATCGCCCTGGGACCAACCACGCGCAGTTCGCTGATTAGTTCTGCCGGACTGTGGCCAGCCCGGTCAGCAATCTGGCGATCATTCATGCCATCGACCATCATCTGCCCCGGGCCGGCTTGGGCAGTGAGCTGGCGTTTGAATTCGCCCCAACTGGCGTAGCCAGCATACGCGCCGGCTTGATGCGCCAGCATGTCGCGCACGGTCCAGGCGGTGCAGTCGGTGGGCTGATGCCAGTCGTCCCCTGTGAGCGATTCGACCAGCTCAAGAAAATGGTTCAGTTCGTTGCGCGCCATTATTCCGGCTTCGCTGTGGGTCAATGCAGGGATCGTTGCCGCATCGATCGTGTCGTCGCGCATGTCGATTGTTGTCATAAGTGTCTGTGTCTGGGCCATGATCGGGTCTCCTTCAGGTTGTAAGTGGTGTCGGATTTGCTGACAACACTTTACCAGAATGTGACCACGACGGCATCGGACAAGGGTACGAGATCTTGCCAGCGGAGGTACGAGATTTTGAGCGCGGTCAATCGCCGGGCGGGGCAAACTCTTCTGCGAGATCTGATTCTACCACCCAAACTGCCAGTTGGCTGCGCGAGGTCAGATCCAGCTTGGTCAGAATATTGGTGATGTGGGATTTCACTGTGCGCACGGTGATGAAAAGTTCGCTCGCGATCTCTTTGTTTGTCATGCCTTGAGCCACCAGCAGAGCGACATGGCGTTCGCGCTGGGTCAGTCCGCCCGCCGATTGCTTGCTTCTCTGTCGCGCGGTCAGCTCCGGCAACTGCGGCAGCAGCACCCCTGCCGCGGCCAGGAAACGGTCGCACATCAACTGGTCTGGAATGGTTGCAGCCATCGTGTCGAGCAGGTGTTTTGCCGTGTCAAGCTCCTGCTCAGCCGCGGCGCGTTCCATTGCGTTCTGGTGCAGCCGGGCCAATTCGCCGTGACAACGCCATGTCAGTGAATCCATCTGCCGCGTGCGGCAAACATCAAGCGCTTCTGTCAACGCGATTATTGCTTCGCTGTGACGGTGGGCCGCAGCCAGCGCCCTTCCTTGCAGCAGCAAGAGCAGCGGCAAGGTGACGTCCTGCCAATCGCGCAGATCAGGTAGGGCCTGCAACACAGTCTCCACGATCACCAGCGCACGAGCTGGTTCGTCCTGTGCCAGCGCTACTTCAGCCGCGGCCAGTGCCAGCAGGCGCTGCCCCATACTTTCCAGGCCATCCAGCGGCGCATTCCTTTCGGCTAGCACGGCGGCTGCTCTCGCGAGTTGGTCCGACGCGGTGTAGGCCAGTGCCAGCAGGGCGATCACACCATCTGCCCAGACAGCCGCGCCACTGGCATGCGCCAGATTGTATGCGCGCAGCAGGTGTGCGGTAGCCTCGGCAGGCAGCGCCATCTGCATGTAGCTGAACCCCAGGCTTTGCAGACCGGCTGTCTGCCATGGCCCGTGGTCAATTTCAACGGCTATGGCCAAACCGCGCGCCGAGTGCTCCAGCGCAGGGCCGAAGATGCCCTGCATCGCCAGCGCCTGAGCCAGCCTGATGTGTGCATTGGCCTCCCCGTCACGCCAACCGATCTCCCTGCTGATGGACACGGCGCGCTGGCCAGCATCGATGTCGCCACCGGTTGTCAACATAGCCAAGGTCGAGGCTATGGCCTGGCGGTCGCCCAGCGCCGTAAACAGCGGCAGCGCCCGTCGGTAGTGCATGTCGCTGGCAGTGATGTTGCCGGTGATGCCATGTGCTGTGGCGATCAAGTCCAATGTGATGGCCAGTTCAGCCGGATTCTCGCGACTTGCGACGATTGCCAGCGCCTCCTGATGAAGCGCCAGCGCCTCCAGTGGCCGGCCGACATTGGCAAGCCAGTTGCCAAGGCGGTTGAGCGAGCGCGCTAGCTCCTCCGGTCCATTCAAGGCACGCGCCGCCGCCAGCGCCTGACCTAAAAACTCACCGGCTGCGCCAAAGTCGCTGGCCATAAGCAGGTAGCCAAGGTCGTGCAGTGCTCGCCATTCCGCTGCCCGGTCGCCGGAAGCCCTGGAGTTTGCCAGCAATGCCTCGAAATCCGACCTGGCGGCGGCGAAATCGCCGACCATCTGCCGGGCGCGACCGCGCATCTGTCGCAGCGGCATGGCAAGCGGCAGGTCGAGATGCTTCGCGGCGGCGGCGGCGCGTTCGAAGTGAACCAGCGCGGCATGTGGAGCGAATCTGCGCAGCGCCTGAACGCCGGCGGCTTCGCCGTAGCGGAGCGCCGCCGACCACAGCCCGGCTTCGTAGGTGTGGTAGGCCAGTTGCGCCAGCCTCTCTTCGGTCGAATTCGGCTGGCCCTCCAACCATACGGCAACGATGCGGTGCAGGTCACGGCGCTGGCGGCCAAGCAACCCGGCGTAGATCGCCTCGCGTGTCAGGGCGTGACGGAAAGCGAAGCGGTCCGGCGTCTCTTCCACCAGTAACCGCGCCGCTACCAGTTCACCGATCAACTGCAACAGGGTCGTTTCGCGATAACCGGTTAGCCGGACCAACAAGTCGAAGTCAAAGCTGCGTCCGGCAACCGCTGCCAGAGCCAGCAGTTCAGCAGCTTGCGGGCTGGCCTGCCTCACCCGTCCAAGCACCACCAGACGCAGACTGTGGGGGATGTCCAGACTCTTGATTGGACGCTGGCGCCAACCGTCGTTTGCGGGATAAATGTCGCCCCTGGCCACCAGGGCGCTGGTGACCTCCTCTACGAAGAAGGGGTTCCCTTCTGTCAGCGCGTAGATGGCTTCGAGCAATGGCTGCTTGACCGAACCACGCCACGAAAACATGGAACGCAGCATGGCATCAACTCCGTCGCGCGACAACGGCGCCAGCGGCAGTTCAGCAGCCAGCCGCTCGCGGTTCAAGCTGGCCAGAAAACCGTCCAGCGCCTGCAAGCCGTCCTGTGGACGCAGCGTCAGCAGCAGGCAAATCGGAAGGAACGGAACGCGCCGGGCCAGCAAGCGCAGGAACTCAAGGGTGGCTTCGTCGCTCCAGTGGATGTCCTCAACGATAATCAGCAGCGGGCTGGCATCGCTCAGGCGCGCCAGGAACTGCATCAGCGCCTCGAAAAGTCGCTGGCGCTCCAACTCCGGCGTCGGGTTGCTGGCGGCTGTCACCACGGGCAACCTCCATGCCAGCTCCGGCAGCAGGCCAACCAGTTCCCCTGCCAGCGGGCCAAGTAGGTCACCCATCTGCGCTGGTGAAAGTGGCGCGAGCGTGTTGCGCAGCAGATCTGCCAGCGGGGCGTAAGGGTAGACGGCGCTTCCTTCGATGGCGCCGCCTTGCAGAACCCTGTGCGCAGACGTTTCGCGGCTGGATCGCAGCTCCTGTAGCAGACGGCTTTTTCCCACACCAGCCTCGCCGGAAATCAGCACACAACGCCCCTGGCCTGCAGCCGCCTGG
This sequence comes from uncultured Chloroflexia bacterium, assembly GCA_963707275.1. Classification (GTDB taxonomy): domain Bacteria; phylum Chloroflexota; class Anaerolineae; order JAAEKA01; family JAAEKA01; genus JACKBK01. The sequence continues at coordinate 219,063 of CAVPPH010000003.1, read as the reverse complement.
CTCAAGACGTCTCGCAGCGCCTCCAGCGGGCGGGCGCGTGCGATGAGTTGTGGAGAAGACATCTGGGACAAGGGTGAGAGCGGCGTTCGTTCAGGTTCGTGCATGATCGCAAGTATAGTCATGAATGCGTTGCAGCGGAAATGGACAGAAATCGCTGAAGTCGCTGAAAACGTTCTTCTTGCGCCGCGCTGAAAACGGTGTTATACTCTCGCTGACAGGCAGAAACATTCAACCCGACGGGGCATGCGCCGTGAAGAAGTTCATCCCACTCACCATCCTCCTCCTGACTCTGGCCTCGCTGGCAAGCGTGTGCGCCGGCGTCACGTTGCCCTGGGCGGCCGCGCCGGCCGCCGACCCGCTGGCAGACTTTCGCACCGCCATGGCTCCCGGTCAGCAAGGTACGCTGGACGACTTGCCTGCAATGCCCGTCTATCGCATCGAAACGCGCATCGATCCCGTCGATCGCAGCTTGACGGGGCGGATGGAAGTCACACTGCCGCCCGCGCCGGCCGACGCATTGCCTGAAGATCTGTTCTTCCGCCTCTACCCAAACCTGGCGCACTACGCCGGCAGCATGAGCGTCGATCTCGTGGCTGTCAACGACCACGGCGCGCCTTTCAGCTACGAAGCCTCCAACACCGCCGTCCACATTGTCGTACCGCCCGATGCCATTTCGCCGGACGAACCGATCCGCGTTGGCATGCAGTGGCGGCTGGGCGTGTTGCCTTTCGACGAGGAGCGCTACACCCTGCTTGGTTCGGCCGGCGGCGTGCTCAGCCTGCCGCTTTTCTATCCGGTACTGGCTGTGCATGACGCGAGCGAGCCGGGCCAGTGGCGTCTGGATATCGGGCTGGTGCAGGGGGATGCGGCCTACACGCAGGCGGCGCTCTACGACGTGACTGCCATCGTGCCGCCCAACTATGCGGTCGCCGGCAGCGGCTCGCTAATGACGGTCACCGACGCGCGCGGACCGACGCCCGAAGCTGAGGATGCGACGGCTGCTCCGGTCTGGAAGGCCTGGCGCATGGTCAGCGGGCCGGCGCGCGAGTTCGCGCTCTTCGTCAGTGATCAATACCGCCAGGCCGAAACCTATGCCGGCGACGTGCGGGTTGTCTCCTGGTACCGTCCCGGCGAGGAAACGGCCGGCCGCGCCGCGGCTGACTACGCCGCGGCTGCGCTGCGTATCTACAGCGACCTCTTCGGGCCGTACCCTTATGCCGAGCTGGACGTGGTGGCCGGTCCCATCGAGTTCCGCGGCATGGAGTATCCGGGGCTGTTCGAGCTGGGCTACAAGCTATATAACGCCAACGCGGACGAGCTGGAGTTCCGCATCGCGCACGAAGCTGCCCATCAGTGGTGGTACAACCTGGTCGGCAATGATCCGGTCAACGTGCCCTGGCTGGATGAGGGACTGGCCGAATACGCCACCTATTTCTACCGCGAGCGGACCAAGGGGCAGACATCGGCGGAACGGCTGGCAAGGCAGCGCTGGCAGGCAGCCTGGGAGTCCATCCGCGACCGTGGGCTGGATGCTGTGGTTGACCAACCGGTGGATGCCTTTGGAGGCAACTACGAGACCATCGTTTACGGCAAGGCGGCGCTCTTCCACCACCTGTTGCAGCAGGCCATGGGCGAGGACGCCTATCTGACGCTGCTGCGCCGCTATGTCGAGCAATACCGCTTTCGCGAGGCGACGCCCGAAGATTTCATGGTGCTGGCCGAGGAGATCGGTGGGCCACAGGTACGCGAACTGTACGATCAGTGGATCCTGCACGACGATGAGGGCAGGCCGGCTGCCGCGCCCGAACCGACGCCCACGCCGGCTCCCGAGGACGAACCGTAGCATATGCCTTGCGCCGGTTCCGCCCGAACACCCACAAGAGGCTATCCTACCGCACTACCACCCTACCGCACTATCATACTGCACCACCCTGGGAGCAATCATGGCAGACAACATCGAACCCACCAACATCCAAGAACAACACACCTGGGCCGAGGTCGGCGGGCTGGAGGCCGACTATTTCACGGGTGACTACCCGGAGTCGACTGGCCACCGCGGCGTGTCAGCCGGGTTGGTCCCGGATCAATCCGCACCGGTATTTAATGCCAGCAGCCCGCAGGAGATGCGCGCGCTGTGGGTGACCCGCTGGGATTTTCGTACGGCCGAGGACATTCGCATCATCGCCGAGCGAGCCGCCGATGCCAACTTCAACGCACTTTTCTTCCAGGTGCGCGGCAACGCCGATGCCTTGTACCGCTCGCAGATCGAACCATGGTCGGCGTTGTTGAGCGGTGGCACATTGGGTGAGGATCCCGGCTGGGACCCGCTGGAACTGGCCGTCAATGAGGCGCACGCTCGCGGTCTCGAACTCCATGCCTGGGTCAACGTCTACCCGGCCTGGCTGGGCGTGACGCCCCCGCCCTCGGTCAGTCCGGAGCAGATGTATAACAGCTTCAACAGTCTTTACGACCAGGAATGGGTGATGTGGAACCGGCTGCAGGAGCCGATGACGCTCAACAAGGAGTACCTCTGGTCCAACCCCGGCCATTTCGCGGTGCTGGAACAGATTGTCGCTGTCGGCCGCGACATCGTCCAGCGCTACTATGTGGACGGGCTACATCTGGACAATGTGCGTTACGCCAGTTGGGAATACTCGCGCGACCCGATCACGCTGGCCGAGGTGGAGGATGCCCAGGCCGCCGATCCGTCGGTCGATCGCAAGGAATGGCAGCGGCGGCAGGTCAACACGCTGGTTGCGCGGCTGCGGCAGGCCATCGACTCGACCAAGCCGGGCTTACTGCTCAGCGCGGCTGTCTGGCCGGTCTACAAGGATATTTGGGAGTGGTGGACAGCCGGAGATGGCTATGAGGGGTTCTGCCAGGACTCGGTGGGCTGGATCGGCCAGCAGACCGCCGACATGATCTCGCCCATGCTCTACCTGTCGAGCATCACGCAGGACGACGCCCAGTTCGCGGCGCTGGTGCAGGACTTTGTGGAGCGGGCCAACGGCGAGCACGTCGTACCCGGCATCACCGCCACCTACGATACCTTTGCGCCCATCGGCCGGCGCATCGACATCGCCCGCCAGGCCGGCTGCGCCGGGCAGTCCATCTTCGCTTACGGCCACGTCAACCAGAAGCGCTTCTGGGAGGACTTCCGCAACGGGCCGTACGCCACGCCGGCCACGGTGTTGATCCCCGAATCCAGCCGAGTCCGTACCGAAGCGTTGTTGTAGTGCGGTAGGTGGGGACGGGCGCACTACCGCACTACCGAACTAAAGAACTATAGCACTACCGCACCACCGTACTGGTGGGCAGCGCATTCGGCGCGGGAGCGGTCGGCATCGCGTTTACGGGAACTTCCAGCACGTAGGGAGCCTCATAGTTTTGATCCAAGTGACTACCGTCGAGTTCAGGGACCGACCGGATGCCGGCGTCCTGCCATTCAGTCTCGACTTCATCGACTGAACGGCCTTCCAACTGCGCTGCGACTCGTGCGTCCGAGCCAGTCATCCAGGCGTCCAGTTCGTCCAGAGAAACGTGTGCGACGTAGATCTCTGTGCGTTGGCTGTGGAGAGCGTTCGCGTCGCCGCTGCCGCGCAGAGCCAGTTCGATGATCGGAATACGCACTGACTCACCGGCGGAGACTTGCTGCAATAGAGGTTGTGATGCGCAGCCGCCAGCTACTACTGCCAGCGCGAGAACCATCATGAGAAACATATGTCTGTTCATGCTGAAAGCCTTTCTTGCAGAATTCGTATGTTCAGTGGCCGGGATCAGCACTAGGTAGCTGAACAGATCAAATCCTGCACCTAATCACACCCATATACTTGCCAGGAATTGTTTGAGATAGGCACCACGTGATATGCTGGGTGTTCTTCCCAAGGCGTGTAAGCTCCGTTCACGTAGTACCAGACTCTGTTGGCGTCCATGTACTTTACGTTGTAATGACCGCTCACGCCCATCGCGTTGCTGGGCGGATTAGGCACCTCACCCCCCGCCCAACCTTCTGCTGGCACACTAAAGCCTGTCCAAAACCCTGAGGTCAAAGTGCCGTCAATGAACGCTCGCCATCCGACGGAGTTATTGTCCTTTTCGAGCAAATACTGATGTTGTGTTCCGACTCCCGCATTTGCGACATCCCGTAACCAATATCCGTTGGGATTCTGCCTGATTACTACATGCCGTTCCTGCATTTTCCAGCTACCGTAGGGAAACAATGAACATGGGTTTGCAGGATCCGTGAAACAGTCACTCTTGATCCATCCAACCTCGCCGAAGCAATTGCCATCTGGGTGGGCGCAATTCGCTCGAACCGCAACGCGCATCAAGGACCATGAGTGCGCTGCACGAATTTGCGGCGTAGCAACATCGATACTGGCCCAAATTCCACGCAAGTGGGTCTGGCTTTCAGAAAGCACGCCAACAGCGTTGCACAAATTACCAGGACAATTAGCGCCACATACACCCTGAGCATGGACTGTACGAAAGCTCGTTCCAAAGCACACAAAGAGGCTAACAACTAGCGCAAGAAACAACTGACGCCGAGTGTGGATAGTTATCAACATTTCCCTCTCCTTGACAAGAACTCCACGATGTCAATTCAGCTTTCCCGTTAACATCATTGTACCACGGGGGGGGGATGTCAATAGGTTTTTCGGAAATCATGCAGCGGAAATTTCCGCCGAATCTGGCGGATCGAGACCGGACGACACGTCGACTCAACCAAATGCGAAGTTGCTGTGGGATACGCCATCATCGACGCTACCGCACCACCACGTGAAGCCAGTCTCCGTCATGCGCTCGGCTATCAGGTAGCATCCTGCGCCGTCTCGTGCTACGCCGGTAATGACGTGCCGGCCCGGCTGGCTGCTGATGTAGTGAGTCAGGGCGGCATCGGTCGCGCTGCGCCATGCCTCCGCCTCGTCCAGCGACCGCGCTTGCAGCGCGACCCAGTCGTTGGGAATCTCGACCGCGATCCGCGGCGCGTCGCACGCCAGATCGACTGCCGACCAGCCCTGGTTGACCACGACCGCGCCCGACGCGGCGAGGTCGCTCACTCCTGCCGGCGCGCGTAGGTGATCCCGCACCCGCTGGCTGTTGACCAGCCACGTCAGCGCCAGCCGCGACGCCGGCACCCGGTTCATGGCGTTGCGAAAGGCGTACATGCCGGGAACGAAGTCGAACGCTACTGCGCCCAATCGCCCGAAGTTGAGCACTGCGTTGGGCCACAGCAACGGGTCTGCCGTCCAGTTGACGATGTCGATGCCAGCCTGCCGTGCCAGCTTAGCCTGCTGTGTTTTGAGGATCGTCGCAACGCCGCGCCCGCGCAGGTCGGGATGCACGCCCAGCACCTGTGACTCCAGCCGCCAGTCGCTGTTGACCCCTTCGTGCCAGGCCGGCGGCAGCGGGCGTCCGCCGAACTTGTAAAAGCCAAACAAAAACGCAACGACTTGATCCCCAGAACGAACCACCTGCGATTGCACGCTGCCAAAGTCGCTTGAATGAATGTCGGTGGGGTAGAGGTTGTCTGCGCCGAGGCCCCAGATCTGCGCCTGCAACCCGCGGATCATTGCTGCTTCCTCCGGCGATGGGGCGCCGATGTCCCAACCATCGACGATGGAAGAGGTGCGCCGAAAGGTGTGCATCTCGGCCGGATCGTAGAGGATGACACGCGATTCGGGCAGCATCTGCGAAGCTGCTTCGACCAGTTCAGCCACAGAAACGCCGCGCTTGCAACGGGTGGCCGCGCAGCGTGTAGACTCGTTGCTCTGCTTCAATCGCGCGCGGAAAGAGAAAGCCGACGCCAGCGGTGTGATTGCCGCGCTGAAACAGCACGGCGTGGCCACCGATGCGCGGCAGGACGACGCGTAGAAAATGGGAAGGAAAGACGTCGGGGTTGTGCGGCGCTCCCAGCAGCGTGCGGATCGCCTCGATGCGGTCAGGCCAGTCGGGGGCGGCGGGGTTCAGCAGGACGGCGGCGGGAGCGTCCACGGCTGGCTCAGGCGGTGGGCTGCCAGTTGTCAGGCATGCGCACCGCCACCACCTCGCCGCGTGCGGAAACTGTGCCATCGACCGTCACGCTGACGGCGACCACGGCCTTGCGCCCGGTCAGCTCGACGACCCGACCGCGCAGCTCCAGCAGCGGTCCGAGAGGCGTCGGACGCAGGTAGTCCACCTTCAGGGAGGCGGTGACGAAGCGCGGCGACTCGGCGTCGGCTGGTGCACCGGCCAGCGCGGCCGCGGCTGCCGTTCCCATCGCGTGGCAATCGATCAGCGAGGCGATCAGCCCGCCGTAGACGAAGCCGGGGATGGCGATGTGATAGGGGCGCGGTTGAAAGTGGCAGACCGCTTCATCGCCGTCGCTGAAGCTGCGGATGTGCAGTCCGTCGGGGTTCAGCCGGCCACAGCCGTAGCAGTGGCTGACGGCGTCCGGGTAGCGGTCCTGAATGGCGGGTTCGTTCATTGCTGGTCCTTGTCGCCGCGGCGCGGTCCCTGTTTCCACATCTCTTCAAGCGTCATCCGGCCGCGGGCGACGTTGGTGATCTGGCCCCAGTCGTAGCCCATGTTGTGCAAATCGCGCACGTCCTCGCCGACGCGCATGGAAAGGTCGCCGATGGTTCCGGCCGCAAACCCGGTCTCGGTGACCTCACGCCCCAGGCTATCGAGCCGCGTCTCGAACAGCAGAGCCATGGAAATCACGTCGTCGTACTGGCCGTCCAGCTTGCGCGCCCGACGGTGCAGGCCCTCGACCGCGAAACCCAGCTTCTCGTAGAGCTTGATGGCCGGCTCGTTGGAGGCATATACGACCAGTTCCACACGTTCCAGTCCTACCACACGAGCCTGTTGCAGCGCTGCCCGCGCCAGCCGCTCACCGATGCCCTGGCCGCGATATTCCTTCAAAACGCCCATCCCCAGCTCGCCACAGTGACGAAAGCCTTCCAACTTGTTTCGGGTGATATCGCACCAACCGACCACGCGCTCGTCGTCCGTGGCAACGTAGTGAGGATTGCCAAGCTGTATGTTGGCGCGCACGAAGCTGCGCGATCGTTCCAGATCAGCCGGACCCACCAATCCCAGCCACAGCCGCTCCTGCGCCACAGCGCTCAGGCAAGCGTTGTAGCCGTCGATGGTCGCTTCGCTGATCGGTGCGATTTCCGTGGCCATATGGTGCGCGTGCAAACCTTAGACGGTACTCAAAGTTCGGCCTGGGGGTGAGGGTCTAGCCTGGCTTTGCTTGAACTGCCTCGCTCCGCCAGACGCTCCAGAATGATGACCGCCAGGAAACCGGTTATCGCCAGCGCGATGACCGCCATTACTTCAGGAGACAGGCCGCTTGGTAGCACGTTGAGTTCGCTGACAGCCACCGTCTCGCTTTCCAGCAACGCGTCAGGAATCGCCTTCCACGGCCAGATCTTGCGCAGCGAGCCGAGCATCAGTCCAATCAGCGCGGCGATGGTCAAGTCGTGGTAGCGGTGCAGCAGCCAGCGCAGCACGCGGCTGAACAGCAAGATGCCAACATACCGCGCCTGCGGCGATCAACGCCAGTGTGAAGAAATCGCGGGTGACCACCGCCTCCAGGACGTACTCGTATTTCCCCAGCAGCACCAGAATGAACGCGCCTGAGATGCCGGGCAGGATCATCGCACAGCTCGCCAGCGCGCCGCTGAGCAGCAAGAAGAGCGGTGTGTTGGGGGTGTGTGTCGGAACCGTGCCGACCAGCAGGAACATCAGCACGGCAAACAGCGCCAGCGTGGCGGCCGCGCCCGCCGTCCAATTCCTGACGCGCCGGCGCACCACAAAGACCGATGCCAGCACCAGTCCAAAGAAAAAGCCCCAAACGTAGGTCGGGTAGTGTTCCAGCGCGCCGGACAGGAAGTGCGCCATGGTCAGGATCGCCAGCAGAATCCCGGTCCCCAGCGCCAGCAGGAAGCGCCACGGAAACTCGGCAAAGGCTGCTGAGAACTGCAAACGCAGCAATCGGCGCACGAACTGAGCGTTCACGCTGGCGATCGCGTCCAGCAGCGTTTCGTAGATGCCGAGGATGAAGGCCATGGTGCCGCCTGATACGCCCGGTACGACGTCGGCCGATCCCATGGCAAAGCCGCGGGCCAGGATGCCAAGGAGTTCTTTCGCGGTTCGCGGGTTGCTATACGGGTCTTTGTTTTCCATGTTTCTGTTTGTCGAAAACCATTTGGTCGAAGATCGGTCGAAGGCCCTATTCTAGCCAACCCTGTCGTTCTCGCCAACTTCGGCCGGCCAGCCGTCCGGTGGGACGAGGAGGTCGGCGGGCAGGGGAGCGCTCCAGGTGCGTGCGGGGAACGCGTCTGCGGCAGGCAGGCTGATGCGCAAGGCGTGCAACATGAGACGGGTCGCAGGCTTGCGTTCGCCGCCATACAGCCGGTCGCCCAGGATCGGCGCGCCAAGATGCGCCAGGTGTACGCGCAGTTGGTGGGTGCGCCCGGTGTGCGGCCAGAGTTGCAGCCACTGGGTCGAGTCGGTCGCCGCGATGACCTGGTAACGGGTGGCGGCCGGCTTGCCGCCGCGTTCGACTGCGGCCATCATGTCGCGCCGCGCCGGGTGGTGGCCGATGGCGACGCTGATCTCACCGCTGGTCTCCAGGCGATTGGGCGCACGTACCACGGCGATGTATTCCTTTGCCACGGTTCGTTGCTGAAAGGCGTGGTCGAGATAGCGATTGGCCGCCGTGCCGCGCGTCAGCAGGATCACGCCCGAGGTGTCTCTGTCCAGGCGGTGGAAGAGCGTCACCTTGCCGAAGCGTGTTTCTGCCAGCGACAGCAGGCTAACCGCGCCGGTGTAGCGGGTCGGCTCGGCCAGCAGGCCGGCCGGCTTGTTGACCGCGATAATGTCGCCGTCCTCGGCGATCAGCCAGCTCTCGTCGAAAGCGGCAAAGGGGCGCGGCTTGGAACGGGGCGCGCTGGGCAGTTCAACCCGGTCGCCGTTGCGCACCAACCAGGAACTGAGGCGCACCTGCCGGCCGTTGATGCTGACGCGCCCGCCCGAGATCAAACTCTGGAGCGAGCGCCGGCCGGCGTCGGGGAACTGCTCGCGCAGAAAGCGGTCCAGGCGCACCGGCGCGCGCAGATCGTGAGCGGTGACCCGGACTGGTGACCCTTTTTCGGGAGTGCGGGAACGGCGCGGCTGGCTCATGCGCTGGCCGTCGCTGGCCGTTGCAGACTGACGACGGCGATGGTCAGACGCGAAATGCAGACCAGCCGATCCTGCTCGTCGACGATGCGAATGTCCCAAACGTGGGTTGACTTGCCCAGGTGAAGCGGGCGGGCGGTGCCGGTGACCCAGCCGTCGCGCACCGAACGTACGTGGTTGGCGTTGACCTCGACGCCGACGACAGCGAACTGCGCCGGGTCGACGGAGAGGAAGGAGGCCGCGCTGCCAAGCGTTTCGGCCAGCGCTACCGATGCGCCGCCGTGCAGCAGGCCGGCCGGCTGCACGGTGCGGTGGTCGACCGGCATGCGCGCCCGCAGGAAATCGTCGCCCAGTTCGATGAACTCGATGCCCAGGTGCTCGATCATCGTGTTGTCCGCGATGCTACGCAGCGCAGCCTTGTGAGTCGTCGAAAACCAGATTGCCACGGTCATGCGCCTCGTTTACTGGTCTGAGCAGTAGTAGGTGCTCTCGAAGATCTTGTCGGCGTTGCCCACCTCGAACCCGTCGCGACGATGCTCGCGCTGCACCTGATCGGCCGGCAGGCTGGCATATTGCGGCAGCACGCGGCGTTCGGCGAACTCGACATAAGAGCCAGAAATACGCTGCACGTCCACGCCGCCGTGACCATCGTCGAACCCGGCGTCCACCATCTCAGCCACGGTTGAACTCTGGATCAGCAGCCCGTCTTCGCTGACCTTGATCTTGCCGCCCGCGTCGTTGAGCTTGAAGCCATGCGCCTCGAGGAATGTGTTGAACTGTGCGACGGTGTTGTAGCCCGCGGGCAGGTTGTGGACGCTGACAGTGAAGTGGTTGAGGTAGTAGCGGTTGTAGATCACCCAGGCCGCGTATTCGCTCTCGGCAGCCAGCCGGCTGTAGTCGGCCCAGGTCGGCGTGCGCCACAGCGAGCGGTGCAGAAAGGCGTCCACCGCCGCGCCGTCGTCCAGGTTCAGCGCGTCCACCGGGTCGGTCGTCACCTCGTCGGTGTAGGAGCGGATGATGCGCGCTGCCTCGGCCGACAGGTCGTCCACCAGCAGTTGGCTGATGAAGATGCGCGGGTAAACGGGCTGGGGCGGCGAGTACCACCAGGCGGCCAGCTTCTTGCCGGGGAAGCGGAACGGGTCGCGCCGCTGGTAGCCGCAGTGCAGGAAGACCTTCTCCAGCGACGCGACGCCGAGCTGCGCGACGCCCATGGTGCGAAAGGCGATGTGGTCGTTTTCGATCGCGTCGCCGGATGGCACGACGCCGTCGGCCACCATCGCGTCGATGATCGCCTGCACGTCCGGCACCCGCTCCTTGTAGCGTCGCATCAGACCGCCGAGGATGACGTCGAGAGTTGACACTTGATCAGAAGAGGGGGAGATCATATTCTCTATACCCATGGTTGACACTCGCAATTGTAGAATGCACGAAAGGACGGCCGGCAAAGCCACCCTTCACTGATCACGCAGGACGGTTTTCCTAAACCGTCCTGCTGCACATTGGCCGGAATGGGCGGCCTGCAACGCCGCCCTACAGCATGCACCAGAGCAACCGGTTGTCATCCAGCGTGAGACCGGCGCGGCCGGCCTGGCGCAGCGAGTTGAGGCCGGCGTGGATGGTGGTGCGCGTCAGGTAGTAGATGGCGGGCTGCTCGATGCGGATCTCCAGCGCGTCGGCCACGCGCTTGAGCACCTGGCTGTCGTCGGCCGGCGCGGCCAGCGCGGCCCAGACCTGTTCGCGTATCGTCTCGACGCGCCCGATGTTGTACTCGACGACCTCTTCCAGGCCGCTGCGGTCGTAAGCGTCGCCGTGGCCCTGAGCGAAGAGGCTGTAGGGCAGGGCGGGCAGCGATGCCAGCGTCGCCAGCGTCTGGTCAATGTCCACGTAGAAGGGGATACCGTATTTGTCCAGCACCTCGGGCGGGAAGTAGGCATCGGCGGCGAAGCAGACCCGGCCCGCCGGCCAGCCGACCATCACCTGGTTGTGGGCGTGGCCGGGCGCGGGGATGACATCGATGTCGAACCCGAAAACCTGCTGCCGGCCCGGCGCCAACAGGCCGTCCAGTTGGCACGCCTGCGCCAGGATGAACTTCCCCAGCAACTCGCGGGTTGGCTGCGCGCCGGCGAAAAGATAGACAGGCTCCAGCGCGGGGTTCTCAACGACGGCAGCCTCGAACGCGGGCGCCAGCACGGGCGCGCCGCTGCGCCGCTTGATCTCGCCTGCGCCGCCGAAGTGGTCCGCGTGCGCGTGGGTGATCAGTACGCCGGCCAGCTCAACGTTCAGCGCCGTGACATGTTTGAGGATGCGCCGGGCGGCGTCGCGATCCAGGCCGGTGTCTACCAACAACGCCTGGCCCTCCTGCACAAGAAGGCCGGCGTTGGAGCCGGCCCGCAGGTGGTATGCACCGTCAGTAAGTTGTACGAGGTCCATGGAATAGCTGGTGGGAGGGAAAACAACGGAAACGAGGGAAATGAAGAAAATGAAGAAGAGTACGCTCCGGTTCCCTGGTTTCCCTTGCTTCCTTCCTTTCTGTTCTTTCCCTCTCCGCCTACTCGATTCCCAAATACGATTTCATCACTTCGGGATCGTTGAGCAGCTCTTGTCCCGTGCCGCTGAGGACGATGCTGCCGGTTTCCAGCACGTAGGCGCGATTGGCGATGGAGAGGGCCATCAGCGCGTTCTGCTCGACCAGCAGCACAGTGACGCCCTGTGCGTTGATCTCCTTGATGGTGTCGAAGATCAGATCGACCAGGATCGGCGCCAGGCCCATGGACGGCTCATCCAGCAGCAGCAGGCGCGGGCTGGCCATCAGGGCGCGGCCCATGGCCAGCATCTGCTGCTCGCCGCCCGATAGCGTGCCGGCCAACTGCTTGCGCCGCTCCTTGAGGCGCGGGAACAGTACGTAGACCCGCTCCAGATCGCGTTTGATGCCGTCCTTGTCCTTGCGCGTGAACGCGCCCATCTCCAGGTTTTCGGCCACAGTCAGACGGCCAAAAACGCGCCGCCCTTCCGGCGACTGCGACAGCCCGCGAGTAACGATGGTGTGCGCGGGCAGCTCGTGGATCGGTTCGCCGTCCAGGACGATTGTCCCTTCGCGGGGATGATAGATGCCGCAGATGGTGTTCAGCGTAGTCGTCTTGCCCGCGCCGTTGGCGCCGATCAGCGTCACGATCTCGCCCGTATCGACGGAAATCGTGATGCCCTTCAGCGCATGGATGGCGCCGTAGTAGGTGTGGATGTCAGTGGCTTCAAGCAGTGCCATATTCTGTCGCACCCTTTCCCAGATAAGCTTCGATGACCATCGGATTCTTCTGGACCTCCTGCGGCGTGCCTTCCGCGATCTTTTCGCCGAAGTCCATAACTGTAACCAGGTCCGAGATGCCCATGACCACCTGCATGTGGTGCTCGATCAGCAGAATGGTGATGCCCAGTTCGATCGCGCAGCCGCTTGATGAACTCCATCAGGTCGGCAGTTTCAGACGGGTTCATGCCGGCGGCCGGTTCGTCCAGCAGCAGCAGGTCAGGCTTGGTCGCCAGCGCGCGTCCGATCTCCAGCCGCCGCTGGTCGCCATAGGGCAGGTTCTTGGACATCCAGTCGCCCCGCCCGGCCAGTCCGACGAAGTTCAGCATCTTGCGGGCCTCTTCGACGGCGTTCTTTTCTTCCTCGCGTTGGTGCTTTGAGTGAAAGACCGCGCCGATCCAGCCGCTGGTCAGATGCGACTGGTACCCGACCATGACGTTCTCGATCACTGTCATGTTCTGGAAGAGGCGGATGTTCTGGTACGTGCGCCCGATCCCCTCGCGTGTGATGCGGTCGGGTTGCATGCCGTCCAGCGGCTCGCCCTTGAACAAGACCGTGCCTTCCTCGTGGCGGTAGAAACCGGTTACACAGTTGAAGAAGGTTGTCTTGCCGGCGCCGTTGGGGCCGATGATGCTGTGGATTGCGTTTTCTTCGATATCGACGTTGAGCTTGTTGACGGCTGTCAGACCGCCGAAGCGCTTGGTGACATCGCGGGCAGTTAGTAGTGGTGGCATAAGGTTACTCCGCTACATCCGGTGACAGTTCGTGCAACTCCAGCTTGCGTCTGGCTTCAGGCAGCAGACCCTCCGGCCGCTTGAGCATCATGAAGACCAGCACTGCCCCGTAGACCAGCAAACGGTATTCAGCGAACTCGCGCAGCAACTCCGGCAGCCCCACCAGTGCGACCGCGCCGATGATGACGCCTGGAATGCTGCCCAGGCCGCCGACGATGATGACCGCCAGCACGTTGATCGACACCAGCAGGTTGAAGCTGTGTGGGTAGATCGACGTCAGCTTGGTGGCGAAGATCGCGCCCGCCAGACCTGAAAGCGCCGCGCCGGTGGCAAAGGCCAGCAGCTTGTTGCGCACCAGATCGATGCCCATGGCCTGCGCCACGTCCTCGTCCTCGCGGATGGCCATCCAGTTGCGGCCCAGGCGCGAGTACTTCAGCCGGGTGGCGATGAACGCCGCGATCACGACAGCCGATCACCACGATGTAGTAGAGCTTCTGCGGGTTGTCGAAAGCCAAACCGAAGGCCTGATCGGCTTGGGAATTTGGGTGATACCGTTGGAGCCGCCGATCAACGGCTTGAGCCAGTCGGAGAGCGCAACCAGGCGGATGATCTCGCCGAAGCCCAGCGTCACGATAGCCAGATAGTCGCCGCGCATGTTGAGCACCGGAATGCCCAGGATCACGCCGGCGAGAGTGGCCGCCAGCACGGCAAAGGGCAGCGCAATCCAGAAGTTGCCGCTGAACGGGGAACCAGGTGATCTCAGGCGAGGTGAGAATTGCCATCGTGTAGGCGCCGATGGCAAAGAAGGCGACGTAGCCCAGGTCCAGCAGGCCGGCGTAGCCGACCACGATGTTCAGATCCCAGTCCCATCAGCACGAAGATGCCGGTGATCACCAGCACCTCGCTGGGATAGGAACCCAGGACCGGAAGCGCCAGCACAAGCAGAGCCGCCAAAACCCAGAGCCCGATCCGCAAGGTTCGCTGCTGTCCGCTGGGCAGCGCATCGGTGCGCTGGCGCACAGGCTGCTGATAGCGGTCAAACAGGTAGATGCCAGCGGCGGCGATCACGAACACGGCGATGGCTGTTGGGATCATCAGGCCGCGCCCGGCAAACAGCGCGCTGTAGGTGACCGAGACCAGTGGGCACGGCGATCAGCCCGACCATGATCGACTTGCGCGGCTCCTTGGGAAGAAGAGCCAGTCCGCCGAACACGATTCCCATGACGACGCCGAAGGCCAGCAGCGCGAAGATGCCCTGCGGCACGCCCAGTCCAAAGGTCAGCAGATCGTACAGGGCGGCGATGCGTGAATGAAGATGTCCTGCAGATTGACCTGCTGTCCAATCAGCACGAAGATCGCCAGCACCACGCTGATCATCAATCCTGCGATGGCGCCGCAGAGGACAGCGCGGAAGGGAGGCGGTTTCTGGCCAGGTTCGTCCGCAGCCTTCTGCGCTCCCTGCAGACCAAACATCACATAGACGGCCAGAACAATGATCTGGCCCATGGTAATGACGCCCGTGATGACGTACCTGCTCAGGGAAGCCTCGACGATGCCCACCAGACACAGGAAGAGCGCCACGATGCCACCGACCAGGCCGGTCGATCACGGGGGTCATCCAGCTAAAGAGGATGCTCGTTTCATGGCACACCACTACGCTTTCTTGGTCGAGAGGCGCTCGCCCAGAATACCGGTCGGACGGAAGATCAGCACCAGCACCAGCAGCAGGAACGCCAGGGCGTCCTTGAGCTGATACGGGGCGGGAATGCCGAGTCCATCCAGAACGAGGTTGGGGAACAGCGACTCGGCAATACCCAGGAAGAGCCCGCCGACCATCGCGCCGGCAATGTTGCCGATGCCGCCCAGCACAGCGGCGGTGAAGGCTTTCAGGCCCGGGAAGAACCCCATGAAGAAGTAGACCTGTCTGAACAGCAGTGCGTAGAGTACACCGGCGGCACCGGCCAGCGCGCCGCCGATCAGGAAGGTGAGCATGATCGAGCGATCAACGTTGATGCCCATCAGCGCCGCAGCGTCCTTGTCTTCCGAAACGGCCTGAAGCGATTTGCCCATCTTGCTGCGCTGAACGAATAGCCACAGGGCGACCAACATGATTAGGGCGGCCACGATAACCACCACCTGCGTCTTGAGGATCTCGACCCCGAAGATCGAAACCCGTCCTTTCAGCGCCTCAATCTCAGGAAACCCCTTGATACCCGAGCCAAACAGCCCGAGAAAGGAATACTCGATGAAGAATGATGCGCCAATGGCAGTGATTAGTGGCACCAATCGGGGCGCTCGGCGCAAGGGGCGGTAAGCTATGCGTTCCAGCAAAACCGCAAGGCCGGCAGCTCCAGCGGCAGCGACAAGCGTTACAACTAACAATGAGAAGACCAACTTGGCGTCAATAGTTGGACTGTCAAAGAAGCCATTGGCATCGAAAACGATGGCCGTAAAATACCCAAAAAACGCACCGGCCATGAAAATATCGCCGTGTGCGAAGTTGATCATCCGCAGGATGCCGTACACCATAGTGTACCCGAGGGCAATCAATGCATAGACACTTCCCTGGGAGATACCGTAGACAAACAGATCGGTCCAGTCTGCACCGGTGTACCTGCCCAGCATGATTGTCCGGACTGATCCATAGATCACGAGGATAAGCAAGACAATGCCAATAACCCACATGGCAATGGTCGTTCCGGAGACACGCCTTCTGAGGTTTTTCAGCATGTGTACACTCCGTATTGTGTGAGGCGACGATGGAGATGGGAAGGGCGCTGGCCGGTCGTTCAGCCCTGCGCTCTACAGAACTGTGGGATGAACTGGTTGTCCAGAGTTGTCGGACAACCAGTTCGTGCAAACCGTCCTGCGGCGCATGCGCCGCAGGACGGTTTTTCAAAGACTTATGGCCAGATCTTCTTGGGATTGCTGGTCTCGACGGCGCCTGGATCCCAGGTATCGGGATCGGCGTTCATGACTTCATAAACGGCGATCTTGGGATCTGCGCAGTCACCGGTGTCGGTGCAGGTCAAGTTGCCTGTGATTCCAGCGAAGTCCTTCGTGGAGATCATGGCGTCGCGTAGGGCCTGCTTGCCGATCACCAGCGAGCCATCGTCGCACTTCTGCGCCACGGCCTCGATGCCGTTGGCGATGATGTTGAAGGCGTCATAGGCGTGGGCGTGGAAGGCCGACAGCGGCTTCGTGCCGTACTTGGCCTCGTACTTGGTCAGCAGATCCTGGTAGCCTGCGCCAAAGGCGGAGAAGTCAGGGCTGGAGTGATTCATGCCCAGCGCCGCATCGCCGGCTGCCTTGAGGAAGTCAGGCGAGAAGATGCCGTCGGCGCCGGCCAACTGCACACCTTCGAGGCCGGGAACGTCCTTGGCCTGCGCGGTGACCTGGCCGCCGGCGGCCACGAAGATCGGATAGTAGAGGAAGTCAGGGCCGGCTGCTGCCACACGGGTCAGCATCGGCTTCATGTCGGTGTCGCTGGGACCGACGGCTTCCTGAGCTACGACTTCGCCGCCCAGTTCCTTGAACTTGTCGACAAAGACCTGCTGTAAGCTGGTCGGCATAGAGGCTGCCGTCATGCACGGTGGCGGCCTTGCGGAAACCGGCGCCGTAGGCGTACTCGGCCATGGCCGCGCCCTGGACCAGGTCGTTGTGGGCCGTTCGCATGTAGCACCAGTAGTCGGCCGGTCGATCAGCAGCCGTCAGGTCAGGCGCCGTGTTGGAGGCGGAGATCATGGGGATGCCGGCGCCGCACATCACAGGGATGGCCGCGCGGGCTGCGCTGGAGCAGCTTGTGCCGATGACGGCGGTCAGCTTGTTGTCGGCCGACATCTTCTGAGCAGCAGTCTGGCCGCCTTCTGCCGAGCACAGGTCGTCCTCGCCGGTCAGCTCGATGGCGTGGCCGGCGATGGTGCCGCGATCGTCAGCGGCGATCTCGGCGCCGTACTTGGAGTCGAGGCCCAGGGTGGCATCCGCGCCCGAGACGACCATCATCCAGCCGACGCGCACGGGATCGTTGGCGCCGACGGTGACGCAGCCCTTGGGGTCGGTGCACTCACACGAAGCGGCAGTGTCACCGCTGCTGGCGGTAGTGTCGCCGCTACTTGCTGCGGGAGCAGGAGCCGGCGTCGCGGCCGGGCAGGCTGCCAGGACGAACGCAGCGATCATCAGCACTGCGAGCACGAAAAACTTAGACTTCTTCATTGGTGTTCTCCTCCTAAGAGAAAGGTGATGGGTTTTTGGGTAGCCAACGGCTCCCATTTGCCGACGGATGGGAATTGAAGAGCGGACAAGTTTTCGGTGATGTCGAACGGAGTGATCACCTCCTTGCCAGGATTTGCCTCGCAGCGCGAGAGCGTTAAACAACAGAGGAACAGAAACCCAGAAGCTTTATGGAACGAAAGCCTCTGAAGAACGAGACGTGAGGCTATTGCGATGAAAACAATGCACGGCGATGTGTTATCTGCTTTGGTGGGCGGATTATAGGCAACATCATGGGTTTTGTCAAGAGCACTGAAAACTTGTCGCGATCAGTAGATGAACTCGTCGATGTCGTAGCGCGAAACCTGGGGCGGATGAGCAGGGTCAGGCGCAGCGAAGCCGTTGCGAATCGCCGTTGCCTGTTCGATCACCTGAGCGGCAGACAGGACGGGCACGTCCGCCAGCCTGGCATTGATCGCATAGTCCGACCCGGGTTGCTCCCTGAACTCGGAGATGTAGATCAGGTCACCAGTTGTCAGCGGCATGGCGTTCAGCAGTACCGTCGTGTCGCGCACATGCGTGTCGGCGAACGTCGCGCCGCCCACGCCGGTCATCACGATCACACTGATAGCGACGCCGGCGGTTTTGAGCGTCCGCACGGCATCCAGCACATCGGCGGCATCCCCCGGCTTGTTCAGCCAGCGCAGCAGTGGGTCGTGCCCGCTTTCCATGCCGATGTAGACCCGCTGCAAGCCGCGGCTGCGCAGTTCCTGCCAGTCGGCCACCGATTTGCGTTCGACGTGAAAGGCGTCGATGAAGGCATAAAGAGGCAGAGACAGCGCCGTTCGTTGACCAGCGAGCGGCAAATCTGAAAGCGCCGCCTCCGCTCCGATTTCCCTCCTTTCCCTCATTTCCTTCATTTCCCTCCCTTCCCCCTCCGCGAGCACATCCAGCAGCGCCAGCAGCCGCGGCATGGGCACGACCAGCGCGTTGGCGTCGGCCAGGAAAATGGAGCGGCGCATGGCCAGCGCGGGACCAAAGAAGTCCAGCACAGTGGCGACGTGGCTGCGGAACTCGTCGGGCGACTTGATGCGAAAGGGGATGTCCTGGTAAAACGTGCAGAAGGTGCAGGCATTGTGCGAACAGCCGTGGGTCGCTTGCAACACCAGCGCCAGGTACTGGTCGGGCGGAAGGATGCCGACCGGGGTATAGATGCTCTCGAACCGCCGGCGATCCGCATCCAGCCGCGGCCATGTCCAGCCTGTCACCCTCTCCAAAGAAGTTTGGATCGCGGCCGGCGCGTCACCGGCCTGCCCAGCCGCGCGGGTTGCCATCTCGTACGCGAGATCAACCACCACGCGCGCTTCGCCGGCTGACAGCCAGCGACGGCGGCGCGCGGCGCGCGTTCCGTCTTGCTCACTCCATTTGGCCAGCACGCGATTGTCCAGGCTGCGGCGGTAGTTGCGTCCCTCGACGAACGCGCCGTGCAGCCGTCCCGCCGGGTCGAATGAAAATGAAGGGCTGTCGTTGTCCAGCAACAGGTTGATGGCCTGGCGGCGCACCATAACGTGCAGCGAGCGTCCCTCGACCGTCGTCTGCCAGCGCACCGGATAAACAGCGTCTTCCCCGAAAGCGTTCATGCCAGCTTCTGCCTGCTTTGCACCAGCACCTCGACCAGGATCACCAGTGCGGTGATGCCGAGGATCAGCGTGGCGTCCAGCAGACCGACCAGTTGCAGCCAGGCAGCCAGCGCCAGCGCCAGACCCACCAACAGCGCCTGGCGAAAGGCAGCGCGGCGCGTCGGTGGACGCCCGCCGAAGGGGAGACGCCGGTGCAGCCAGGCCAGCGCCGGTGCCAGCAAACCCGTCGCCGCGATGACCAGCAGCAGCAGGAACGTCGCCAGGTTCTGGCGCGTCGGCGGCAGGTTGAGCACCAGCGACGTCAGCCCGTAGACCGCCGCCAGCCCGGTGATGAGAGAAAGCCCATAGATCAGCGCAGCTTGCATAGCCCGATTGTACCTACGACCGCGCGTCGGTCAAGTGCGGGGCCGTCCACGAATGCTGCCATCCACGAATACACGAATACACGAATACACGAATTCCGGAGGCCGTGCGAGACAACATCGGTTTCCGTTCCCCCGCTCTCCTCCTCTCCTTATCTGTCATCTGCCACTTGCAACTCCCGCACTCTTTTGGGTTCACCTTGCCCCGGTGGTATAATTCCCCCGCTCCCCAGCGTTTGGGTGGCAGAGCAACCATGTCAGTTCTCACAGGCAGCAACCTCAGCCGGCGATTTGGTCCGCTGGACGTGTTCCAGGGTCTCAACGTCCGCGTCGAAAAGGGCGACCGCATCGGTCTGGTCGGCCCCAACGGCGAGGGCAAGACGACCCTGTTGCGCATCCTGGCGGGCCTTGACGCGCCGACCGACGGCGTCGTGACGCGGATGCGCGGCATGACCATCGGCTACCTGCCGCAGGACCCGCCGCCGGCCGGCGACCGCACGCTGTGGGACGACGTGTCAGCCCAGTTTGCCGGTCTCCTGCGCCGCGCCGACGAGCTGCGCCGCTTGGAGGAGCAGATGGCTGATCCGCTGGCCTATGAGCAGGCGCTGGCCGAGTATGGACCGCTGCAGGCAGCTTTCGAAGCGGCCGGCGGCTACGACTGGGAGCTGCGGGTGCGCCAGGTCTTGACCGGGCTGGGCTTCCCGCCGGCCGAGCATCACCTGCCGCTGTCATACCTCAGCGGCGGGCAGCGGACGAGGGGCCTGCTGGCCCGCCTGCTGCTGCAAGAGCCGGACCTGCTGCTGATGGATGAGCCGACCAACCACCTGGACCTGCAGGCCACCGAGTGGCTGGAAGGGGTGCTGTTGCAGTGGCGCGGCAGCATGATCGTGGTCTCGCACGACCGTTATTTTCTCGACCGGGTCGCCAACCGCATCTGGGAGTTGTCCAACCAGCGGTTGGACGCCTATCGCGGCAACTACAGCCATTTTTCGCTGCAACGCACCATGCGCCGCGAGCGCCAGCTTGAGGAATGGAAGCGCCAGCAGCAGTTCATCGCCAAGGAGCAGGAATACATCCGCCGCAATCTCGCCGGCCAGAACACGCGCCAGGCCCAGGGTCGCCGCACCCGGCTGGAACGCATGGTGGCCGAGGATGGGCTGGTGGAGCGCCCTGAAGAGCGGCAGGCCATCCGGCTCAACCTGGACGCGCGTCTGCGCAGCGGCAACCTGGTCATGCGCACCCGTGATCTGGTGGTCGGCTATCGCAGCAGCAACGGCAGCCAGCCGCGGCGTGAGGACGTTTCGGGCGGCTACGAGTACGTGGCGCGCCATTCAGGGCCGACGCCCGACGACAACGTCCTCTTTCGCAGCGATGACATCGAGTTGACGCGCGGCGAGCGGGTTGCACTGATTGGCCCCAACGGCGCCGGCAAGAGCACCTTTCTCAAGACGGTGCTCGGCCAGCTTCAGCCGCTGGGCGGGCGGCTGCGCATCGGCGCCAGCGTCCACATCGGCTACCTGGCCCAGGCGCATGACATGCTGGTTCCTGAGAAGACAATACTCGACACGATCCTGGACGCGTCGCCGCGCATGGAGATCGGCCAGGCGCGCAGCTTTCTGGGCCGCTTCCTGTTTTCGGGCGACGATGCGTACAAGACCATTGAGGTGCTCAGCGGCGGGCAGCGCAGCCGGGTCGCGCTGGCTCTGCTGACGTTGCAGGGCGCGAATTTCCTGCTGCTGGACGAGCCGACCAACCACCTGGACATCGACTCGCAGGAAGTGCTGGAGGACATGCTCAAGGCCTTCGGCGGCACCGTCCTGCTGGTCACCCACGACCGCTATCTGGTGGACGCGGTGGCGACGCAGGTCTGGGCGCTGGACCCGGAGCGCGGTGAGATGCGCGCCTACGAAGGCAACTACAGCGCCTACCTGGCTGCCAAAGCAGCCGAGGAAGAGACGGTCAGCGAGAGTCAGCCCGATGATGCAGCGCTGAGCGACGCCCAGTTACACCGCGAACGCTCACGCGAAGAGCGCCGCCAACGCAAAGTCGTCGAGCAACGCCAGGCCGAGGCCGACCGGCTGGAGGAATTGATCCACGCCATGGAACGACGGCTGGAGGCGCTGGGCGAGCAGATCGCAGCCGCCAGCCAGGCTCAGGAGTTGCACCGTGTCCGCACGCTGGGCGTCGAATACCAGGCGGTTGAGGATCGCCTGCATCAGCTCATGGAAGAGTGGACGGAGTTTGCGCTGTGACCACACAACTTGTTATTGGCCTTACGGGCAATATCGCCACCGGCAAGAGCGCAGTCGCGCAGATGCTGGCTGATCTGGGCGCGTACGTGATCGACGCGGATTTGATCGCGCACGAGGTGATGGAGCCCGGCCAGCCGGCTTATGCCGGCGTTGTGACAGAATTTGGCAGCGACATCGCACCGGACGGCGGCCCCATCGATCGCCGCCGGCTGGGCGCGATCGTCTTCGCCGACCCGGACGCGCTGGCGCGGCTGGAGGCGCTGGTGCATCCAGCGGTCGGCCGGCGCATCACCGAGCTGGTGGTCAGGTCTCCTGCGGTCGTGGTCGTGATCGAGGCCATCAAGCTGCTGGAGTCCGGGTTGAGCCTGCGCCTGTGCGACGAGGTGTGGGTAGTGACTGCACCACGTGCTGCCCAGCTCCGCCGATTGATCGAGAGCCGCGGCCTGAGCCACGACGATGCCGAATTGCGCATCGACGCCCAGCCGTCGCAGGCGATGAAAGTTGCCCAGGCTGATGTGGTCATCGACAACGACGGCGACCTCGCCGCGCTGCGCGAGTCGGTCGAACGGGCCTGGCGAGCCGCAGTGAATTCACAAAAGTAAGCCGGAGGCCTTATGAACTCCTTGCAAAGCATGTATCATAGACATCCAAACTTGGTGATGTGGGCTGTGCTGTCGGTCGGTATGATCATCATCCTGCTGCTGGCTGCGCGCGACGTGGGTTTCACCACGGTGCAATGGCTGGCGCTGATGGTTGCGACAGTCGGACTGGCCGGTCTGTGTGCCTGGATCATCGGTTGGGAAAGCTGAAAACAGAGACCTTTATGAGCAACAAACGCGATTATTACGAAGTGTTGAGCGTACCGAAGGGCGCGAGCAACGACGAGATCAAACGGGCCTACCGCCAGCTCGCCCGTCAATATCACCCTGACGTCAACAAGGAGGCGGACGCCGAGTCGCGCTTCAAGGAACTCAGCGAGGCCTACGAGGTGTTGAGCAACGCCGAAAAGCGGGCCGCGTACGATCGCTTCGGCCACGCTGGCACTCAAGGTGGTTTCGGTGGGTTCGGCGGCGGGTTCGGCGATTTCAGCTCGATCTTCGAAGACCTCTTTGCCGGTATGGGCATGGGCGCCAGCCAGACCCGCCAGGCGCAGCGCGGCCCGCGCCGCGGCGCCGACCTGCGCATCAACCTGACGCTGACGTTCGAGGAAGCCGTATTCGGCGTGGACAGGGAGGTCGAGGTAACGCGCCTGGAGCAGTGCGCGCGCTGTGTTGGCAGCGGCGCGGAACCGGGCACCAACCCGCTGCGCTGTCCGCAGTGCAACGGCGCGGGCGAGGTGCAGCGTCGCCAGCAAAGCATCTTCGGCACGATTCTGACGTCGTCGACCTGTTCGCGCTGTAACGGCAGCGGCGAAGTCGTGACAACTCCGTGCGTCGAGTGCAACGGCCGCAAGCAACTGCAAAGCACGCGTAAGCTGACCATCAACGTTCCGGCTGGCGTCGATGACGGCACGCAGATCCGGCTGGCCGGCGAGGGCAACCAGGGTATGTCGGGCGGCCCGCCCGGCAATCTGTACGTGGTGCTGACGGTCCAGCAACATGCGGTTTTCCAGCGGCGCGACAACGACATCGTTATGGAACTGCCCATCAACATCGCGCAGGCTGCGCTGGGCGCGGAGATCGAGGTGCCGACGCTGGACGGGACGGCTGTCGTCACAGTGCCGCCGGCGACACAGAACGGCCGTGTGCTGCGCCTCAAAGGCAAGGGCGTGCCGCACCTGCGCAAAAGCGACCGCCGCGGCGACCAACTGATCGGCGTCAAGATCGTGGTGCCAACCCAGTTGACGCCCAAGCAGAAGAAGCTGCTGGAGGAACTGGGCGAGACGCTGGGCACCCCCAAGCTGGGCGACGAGCGCGGCTTCTTCGACAAGCTGGCCGACGCTTTGGGCGACGCGTTCAATGGGTAGCCTTCTCTCGAACTCGTACTCCTACTCTTCCTCGTACTCGTCTAAAGCAACCCGGAAGAGTACGAGTAGGAGGATGAGGACGAGTAGGAGTACACGACCATGAAGTGGATCGAGATCAGCGTCGAATGCGACGGCGAGGGCGCGGAGGCGGTGGCCGAGCTATTCAACCGCTTCAACAGCCGGCCCGGTGAAGCCGACACGGCTGCCGTCATCGAAGTCGGCGGCTACGACCCGGTCGGCGAGCTAGTCGATCCCGTTATCACTGTCCGCACCTACGTCGCTGCCAACGGCGACGACAGCGCGGCAGTCGTGCAACAGAATTCGCGAAGGTCTGTGGTTCCTGAGCCGCATCTACCCGCTGCCTGAGCCGCTGATCCGCGACCTGGAAGAGCAAGACTGGGCCAACGCGTGGAAGGCCAGCTATGCGCCGCTGCCGGTGGGCGAGCGGCTGATTATCGTGCCGGCCTGGCTGGCCGGCGACGAAGCCGCGCTGGACACTGCCAGCGGTCGAATGCCGGTGATCCTCGACCCGGGCATGGCGTTCGGCACGGGATTGCATCCGAGCACCCGGCTGTGCATGGCCGCGCTGGAGCGGGCCGTGCAGCCGGGCGACGCCGTTTTGGATGTGGGCTGCGGGTCGGGCGTGCTCTCCATCGCCGCCGGCCGGCTGGGCGCATCATCGATCCTGGCCACCGACATCGACCCGATCGCGGTCGAGGCGACGATGGAAAACTGCCAGCGCAACGGTCTGGCGCATCTGGTTCAGGCGCGCGCAGGATCGCTGCCATCGCTCGATGAGCGACCGCAGGGCTGGCCGGTGGTCGTCGCCAACATCCTGGCCGAGGTAATCGCCCACTTGCTCGACGAGGGTATGGCTGACCTGCTGGCAGCCGACGGCGTCCTGATCATGAGCGGCATCATCGAACCACGCGCGGGCGATGTGCTGGCAGCGCTGGATCGCCACGGTCTGCGGCTGGTCGAGCGGGTCGAAGAGGGCGACTGGGTGGCGCTGGCTGCCCGCCGTAACCAAAGCCAGCCGCCGCGCATCCAAGACTAGTAAGCCGCACCGCAAGACGGCACGTAAGAGCGCCGCAGCGGGACGCGTCTCAAAGAAGAGAAAAGATGCTTGAGGATGGTAGTTGTGTGCAGTCCGTATTTCGTATTCGGTAACGTTACGTAACACGCAATATCATTCTCGGGACGCCATGAAAACTTGAGGTAACCCCTGTGAACGAAAACAATGTTGAGAAAATGATCATTATCGGCAGCGGACCGGCCGGCTTCACCGCCGCGCTGTACACTGCCCGCGCCAACCTGAACCCGCTGCTGATCACCGGCAACGAGATCGGCGGACAGGTGGCCATCACCTACGAGGTGGAGAACTACCCCGGCTTCCCGGAAGGATTGACCGGACCGGAGATGGTGGAGAAGTTCCAGAAACAGGCCGAGAAGTTCGGCGCACGAATCGAGTACGACTACGTCAGCGAGGTCGATTTCACGCAGCATCCCTTTACGGTGCGGACGGCCAGCGAAATGGAATATCGCGCCGAGTCGGTAATCATTTCCACCGGCGCTACGCCGCGCAAGCTGGGTGTGCCGGGTGAGCAGGAATACACCGGCTTTGGCGTCAGCTACTGTGGCACGTGCGACGGCTTCTTCTTCCGCGGCAAGGAGGTCATCGTCGTTGGCGGCGGCGACAGCGCGCTGGAGGAGGGCCTCTTCCTGACCAAGTTCGCCAATAAGGTGACAGTGGTCCATCGGCGCGATGAGTTTCGTGCCAGCAAGATCCTGCAGGACCGGGCTGCCAACAATCCCAAGATGGACTACAAGTGGAGCCACGTGGTTGAGCGGATCAACGCATCGGGTGGCAACGGCAATGGCGCGCCGCCAAAGGTTGTCTCGGCAACGTTACGCAACCTGAAGACCAACGAGACCTACGACTTTCCAGTGGACGGCGTGTTCATCTTCATCGGCCACACGCCCAACTCGGAACTGTTTCGCAGCCAGCTTGAGATCGATGACGCGGGCTACGTGATCACCGACAAGCGTATGCACACCAGCGTCCACGGCGTCTTCGCCGGCGGCGAGATCCAGGATCCGGTGTTCCGCCAGGTCGTTACCTCGGCCGGGCAAGGCGCGGCGGCGGCCATGGAAGCCGAAAAGTTCCTGGGCGAACTTGAAGCGCAGAGCTATCAAGAGATACTGGCCGAGCATGGTATGGCCGTGCCAGTGCTGGCGTAAATTGTTAGAAGGTCGCAACGGATTAAAAAGCTCCAGGGACATTCCTGGAGCTTTTGCGTTGCGGGACTAGCGAGGGGTTCCGGGTGATCCGCCGACTACCTGAAGCGTTTGCTGGCAACCGGAGAAGTAGTGATGACAATTTGGAAGTACGATGGTTTGACGACGAACTACTTCGCTGGTTTATCAAACTAGTTGTATAATATCTGGAGATGAAACCGTTGCGATTTGTTGGCTCCAGTCTGGAAGAACTGCGCGATTTTCCTGCCGAAGCTCGCAGGCAGGTGGGTTTCGAATTGTATGCCATTCAGCGCGGGATTGATCCCACAGACTGGAAGCCAATGCAGGAAGTCGGGCCCGGAGTGAGGGAAATTCGCGTGCGCGTCTTGGGCGAATGGAGAAGTCATCTAAGTCGCCAGGTTCGCCAGCGCAGTCTATGTACTCCACGCGTTTCAGAAGAAGAACTCGTAAGACACGACGTGAGGATATTGAACTTGCACGGCATCGTTTCCGGCAGATTGAGGAACAACTGATGAATAACACAATCGTTGAGTCCAGTGGAAATGTCTTTGCGGATTTGGGGTTTGAACCTGGGGAGGCGGCGATTCTGCAAATGCGCGCAAAGCTGATGCATGACCTCAGGATGCGGATCGAATCGAGCGGAATGACACAGGTGGAGGCCGCACAAAGGCTCGGCATTGCCCAGTCGCGCGTTTCCGATCTGGTGCGCGGCAAATGGGAGAAGTTCAGCCTGGAGATGCTCATCACTCTCGAAGGCCGCATGGGCCGTCAAGTGACATTAGAGTTCGTTCCTGAAGCCGCTATCTAATTGTTCTGCCTTGTTGATGCTGCCATGCCATATGTACAAACTGACGCCAGTCGTATGTTCTTTCAACTCAGCCAGACCGACCTCGCCCACCGCAAGCCGCCGCTTGTGCTGATCCACGGCGCGGGCGGAACGCACCAGCACTGGCCGGTCGCGCTGCGCCGCCTGTCTGACTGGACGGTCTACGCGCTGGACCTGCCGGGCCACGGCAGATCAGCGGGCAAAGGATGCAGCACTGTCGCAGCGTATCGTGAGGTGATTTTTGAATTCTGCAAGGAGCAGGGATTGGAGCGGGTTGTGCTGGCCGGCCACTCCATGGGCGGAGCGATCGTGCAGGATTTCGCCCTGCATTACGGCGGCCGGCTGGCCGGCATGGTGCTGGTGGGCACGGGTGGAAAGCTGCGAGTTGCGCCGGCGATTCTCGAAGGGTTGCTAAGCGACTTTGATGCGACCACCCGCCAGATCACCGACTGGTGCCACGGATCGCTGGCCACTGAGCAGCAGAAGCGCATCTATCTCCAGCAACTCTTGCAGGAGTCGCCTGCTGTGGTACATGGTGACTATGCGGCGTGTGACGCCTTCGACCTGCGCGCCGACCTGCCGTCAATCCACACTCCCGCGCTGGCCATCTGCGGGACGGCCGACATCATGACCCCACCCAAGTATAGCGATTATCTGGTTCAAAACCTGCCCGACGCTCGCTTGCATCTCGTCCCGGACGCCGGCCACATGGTGACGCTGGAGGCGCCGGATGAGGTCACTGCAACAATTGAGAGGTTTCTTCGGAGTTCCCTGTAGTCCAGTCCCGGCACGCCTGCTCAAGCACAGCGTAACCAGGCCGCCGGCTCAGTCACTGCCGGATGACACGCACTCCAATGGTCTCGCTACGTCCCTTCAGCGTCAGGGTGCGTTGTTCGCAATCGGAAAGGGGAATGCGGGCAATCTGGCAGGTTGCTTCGCTGACTAATATCTCGCCGGGCCGCGCCTCTGACGCCAGGCGCGCGGCGACATTGGCCGGGTCTCCCAGTACAGTGATGTCGCTCACGCTGGTGCTGGAACCGACCGCACCGACGTAGGCAACGCCGGTGTGTATACCGACCCCGACCTGAATCCAGGGGCCTTCGGGGGTGTTGTAACCAGTTGCACGAAGAAGCCCGCGGGCCGCCTCAACCGCCTTACGTCCGTGTTGCGGACCGGCGATTCCCGGGACGTAGAGGCCGATGAGGGCATCTCCGATCAATCGATTGATCAGAGCATCAGATCGGCCCAGTTGGTCCGCGCAAACAATGTAGTAGCGATTGATGAGGCGATGAAACTGCACCGGACCAATCTGCTCTGCCAGGCTGGTTGAGCCGCGTACGTCGGCAAAAAGCATCGTGAGCTGCATTTCCATCCCGACCTGGTACTTTTTGACGATTTTCTCGCAACGATCGCATAGGCTGGGGTTGAAGCTGGAGTGGCCGGCGCCAAATCCTGCCAACCTCACAACTGCGCCGCCAACGCCTTGAAAAGGCGCGTTGCAGACCCGGCAGCGCGAACTCAGACGGCAAGTGCCTGAAGACTTTATTGACAGCATGAACCTTCAGCCCCAGCTGTGAATGGTCGCCGGTCAAATAGGCCCGCCAGAGTTCTGCTGCCCACGCGGACTGCTTGTCAATCGAAACAGATTCCTCTGCCTGATCGGTCATGACGACTCCTCCTGCTGCCTGGTCTCCATCATCTGCGCCAGCTTGACTCTGGCGTTGCGCGCCGCCCGTCCGCGATGGCTGATCTGGTTCTTGACAGCCGGTTCCAGTTCCGCCAGTGTGCAAGCGTAGTCGAAATCAGCGACCAGGAACACCGGGTCGTAGCCGAAACCGTGCTCGCCGCGCGGCTGGTTGCCAATACGCCCGTCGCAGGCGCCGTCCACTGTGAGCGCCTCGCCGCTCGGAGCGGACAGCGCCACTGTGCAGCGGAAGCGCGCTGTGCGGTCTTTCTCCGGCACACCGGCCAGCTTTGCCAGCAGATATCGAGTGCGTTCCTCGTCGCTGCGGGCATCGGGCGCGCCGTAACGGGCCGACCGGACGCCCGGCTCGCCGTTCAGTGCATCGACCTCCAGCCCGGAGTCGTCAGCCCAGGTCAGCAGTCCGGTCGCGGCGGCGTAGGCGCGTGCTTTGAGGATGGCGTTCTCTTCGAATGTTGAACCGGTTTCCTCGACTTCGAAGGTGATCCCCTCGGCGTCAAGGTAGGTTACTTCCAACGGCAGATCAGCCAGCAGTGCGCGATATTCACGCACCTTGCCGGGGTTGTGGGTTGCGATAAGAAGCACGGTTGGCGGCACAGCAGAAGTCCTCCAATTTGGGATGGCAAATTGACCGTGTGCCAATGATAACATATAATCCACGGGCGATGAATTGCCAGCCAGCCGTATCATGGAGGAGTCGCCACCATGCCTGAATATCCGCTCCGCCTGTTCAGTGGTAGCGCTAACCGTCCCCTGGCCGAAGAAGTTTCGGCCGTCCTCAAGCAGGAAAGCCTTGGCTACTGCAAGACCACCTATCTGCCCGACAGCGAAATCCACGTTCAGATCAACGAACTGGTGCGTGGCGACGACGTTTTCCTGATCCAGCCCTGCTCTGCCCCCGTCAACGACCACTTGATGGAGCTGCTGCTCTATCTGGATGCGTTTCACCGCGCCTCAGTTCACAGCATTACCGTGGTGATGCCATACTTTCCGTACGGCCGGCAGGAGCGCATGGCGGTGGGCCGCGAGGCGATCAGCGCGCGCGTCGTGGCGCGCATGATGCAGGAACTGGGTGCAAGCCGCGTCATCTATGTGGACATTCACGCTGAGGCGACTCAGGGCTTCTTCGACATTCCGGTCGATCCGCTGTCGGCGCGCAAGGTGCTGGCGGCGCACTTCAAGGACGACCCAAAGTTTCGCGACGCGGTCATTGTGTCGCCCGATGTGGGACGGACCAAGCTTGCCAGCCGCTTTGCCGAGCTGCTGCAGTTGCCGCTGGTGTTAATGCACAAGCGGCGCGAAGGCTTTCACCAGGTGCGCACCACCCATGTTGTCGGCGACATCCGCGACAAGATTCCGATCGTCATCGACGATGTGATCGCGGGCGGCAGCATCCTCACGCAGCTTGACGGCCTGATCGAGGCTGGCGCGCGGCCGGAGGTCTACGTTGCAATTACCCATCCGGTGTTACTACCCAGCGCGCTGGAGCGGCTGGATAAGCTGGACTACATCAAGCAACTGGTAGTGACCAACACGGTCTACGTCCCGCCGGAGAAGATGCACCCCAAGCTGGTGGTGAAGTCGGTGGCGCCGCTGCTGGCCGAGGTGATCTTCCGTATCTGGACGCGGCGCTCAGTCAGCCCGCTGCTGCAGCGCCCCAAGGATGACATCGATCCGCCGCTGCTGCGCCTGGCTCAGCAAAGCGCGCAGGGCGTGGATATCTCGCAGATCTTCGAAGGAGACGAGCCACTTGTCGTCGTTTCTTGATCAGGCATTGCCCTGGCTGGTAGTCGCTGTGTTAGCGGTTGCAGTGGCCGCGCTGGCGGTTGCCATTGTTTCCTGGCGGCAGACGAAAGCCGCGCGCTCCAGTACGATGCGTTGACCCGAGGTGCGGATGGCGGTAGCCTGGACGCGGTGCTGAACCAGCACATGGAAAACGTGCGTGAGGCGTTGGCGCAGGCAACTGCCGCCAAGGAAACGGCGCTGCGAGTCGAGGAACTGGGTCGCAGCCATGTCCAGCATGTGGCTGTGTTGCGTTATAACCCGTTCAGCAACACGGGCGGCGACCAATCCTTCGTGCTGGCGCTGGCCGACCACAACGGCGACGGCGCGCTGATCAACAGCCTGCACACCCGCGATGGCACGCGCATCTATGCCAAGCCGCTGGCAGCCTGGGGCTCGACACATACGCTCACCGAAGAAGAACAGGAAGCGCTGGCTCGCGCACGCGGCACAGAAGCGGCTTAAGAAGATTTCGGAAGTCTGGAGCGGCAAGCAATGGAAAGGATGAAAGATGTTTAGCAAGGAACGAAAGCCGGACCCCGACGTCATCGACGTGACCATCGGCCCGCGGGCGACCTTCAGCGGCGACCTGCGTTGTGACGGCAGCATTCGTATCGACGGCGTGATGGAAAGCGGCCGCCTGGAGACGCTGGGCAACGTGATCATCAGCCCCGGCGCCAAGGTGATGGCGACCATCAACGCACGCACCGTTTCGATATCGGGCGCGTTCAACGGTGAGATCGACGCGCAACGGGTGGAGCTGCTGGAAGGCGGCCGCGCCTGGGGCAAGATCAAGGTTGCGTCGTTCATGCTGGACGAGGGCGCCTATCTGCGCGGCGAACTGGTAATGCAGGAGGAAACGCCGGCGGAACCGTTTGTGTTGCCGCGCGGCACGACCTCGATCCCGGTCGTCGAGACGTCTGCAGAGACGCCGGCAGCTGTGCCCCCTGTCGTGACTCCTGACGAAGCCCCTGACGAGGGGTGAACCGACTGAGGACGCGTCTACAAACAACTTCCTTGCGTTGACTCAGTCAGGCCCTTCGGAGGAACCTCAGGGTGCTTCGCGAAGACCGGCCAAATCAGCAACCAATTGATAGACGCGAACTATATGCTACTTTTCTGCATCCTTTCGGGCGATTGTGCCCGCGGCAGACGATGATATACTGTCATTCGTAACCATTGCGCGTTCTGCCGGTTGTTATCTGGCGTCCTGCAGGATCTACATCAACCCGGAATTTTCCAAACCGTTTTGCTTTCGCAACCAGCGATGGTAGAATAGAGTTATCCAAGGCTGGTCTTGCTGCTTCGCCACCTGTAAGTCAGCGGCGCTCCAAGCGTTAGCGCCATTCCCTGATCATTCAACTGTCTGGAAGAGAGGAGTGCGTCCAATGTGCTGTGCGTTTCTCGTTCTGGTGACGCTGGGGCCTCGTGTTCTCAATGCCATATGGTGGCTTGTGGATCCGGTGCGCTGGCAGGCGGCGTTTTTTAGCTGGCCCATTTCCTGGTGGCTGTGGCCGGTAGCAGGCATTGTCTTGGTGCCCTGGATGACGCTGATGTACGTGATCGTGGCGCCTGGTGGTGTCACCGGTCTTGACTGGCTGTGGATTGGCCTGGGGTTGGTCGCTGACATTGCATCATACGGCAGCAGCGCCAGACGCCAGTCGCTTCCCGGCTACTCGGGACGCTAGAAGGCGATCTGGACAGAGTCAGGGTGAAGCACCAGGCCTCTGTGTCGAATTACCAATCAATCTTTGCGATAAGTTAGGAAAGGAACACTTCTATGATTAACGGACCTGTCGATTTCGTTGCCGTTGAGTTAAAAGGCGGCGGTCTCAACATGGAGCTAGTTGGTGATCTTCTGGAACTGGTCAACAATGGCATCGTGCGCATCATCGATGCCGTTGTGGTGATAAAGGATGAGGATGGTGAGGTTGAAGCCCTGGAGTTTGAGGATCTGGATGCTGAGACAGCTGCCATGCTGAAACCATTGACGGAGGATCTCACCGGCATGGTCTCGCTCGACGACATTGCGATGATCAGCGAGTTACTGGAAAACGACACGCGTGTCGTCATGATTCTCTTCGAGAACCTCTGGCCCATCAAGCTGAGAGAAGCCGCCCTGCGCAATGGCGGACAGTTGCTGATGCACATGCGTCTTCCAGACGAGACGGTGCAGCAGGCGTGGGAAGATATGTCCGGTCTTTAACCGGCCAGCGAATCTGACAATAATCAACCGACACTAGTTTGATAGGTAACAGGAGTAAACAGCTATGTTAAGAAGAGCAGTGCGCCGCATGGGACGTGTCGCAGTCGGCACGGCAGTTGTAGCCGGGACTGCCGGCGCCGTTAATCATCACCAGCAACAGAAGTATGCCGCCCAGGATCAGCAGGCATACGAGGCGCAGCAGTACGAGGCGCAACAAGCCCAAGGTCAGGATTACGCCGAGCCAGCGCCTCAGGTGGTCTACGCAGCACCGCCTCCGGCCGCCGCTCCCGCTGTCGATATGGGCACACAGTTGCAGAATCTGGCCGATTTGCATGCCTCCGGCGCTTTGACGGACGAGGAATACGCCGCGGCCAAGGCGAAGGTCATCAACGGCTAGCACTAGTCCACCGGATCGCCTGAGAGACTATTTTTGTCTCCAGTAATAGGTACCAATGCCACTGACGCCGTGTATGTCAACGACGTCAGTTTGGCGTTTACACCGGATCACCATTTGGGTCAAACCCACAAACTTCATACTAAGGAGAATTCCCTGTGAGCGATACGCAACAGAGTGAAGCACCGCAGACCGAGGTTCAGCCGAGCGAAGCCCAGCAAACCGAGGTTCAGCCGAGCGATACGCAGGAACAGGCCATCCCGGCCGTTGGCTTTCTGGTAGTGGCGTTTGTCGAAGAAAACGCTGCTGACGAAGCTCTGAACGAGATGAAAGAAGCCAAGAAGCGGAACGAGTTCTACTTCGAAGACGCTGCGGTCATCCGGCAGGATGCGCAGGGCAAGGTTCACTACCACGAGACAGGCGACATGAGCAGCAAGCGGGGCGCGGGCTACGGCGCTATCGTAGGTGGTGTCTTGGGCATTCTGGGCGGCCCTGCAGGTGTCGCTCTGGGCGCAGGCGCGGGTGCAGCCGTTGGCGCTGCGCTTGCCCACCGCGAACTCGGGCTTCCGTGATGAAAGCCTCAACACGGTAGGCGTGGCACTCAAGCCCGGGACCTCCGCCGTGGCAGTCATCACCAGCGACGCATTCCTCAAAGCGGTGCAGAAAGAAATCCCCATCGAGGACATGCGGCAGGCGGTAGCGAATCTTTCAGCCAGGATTGCTGCTCGGCTGGCAGAAGGCATGAACATGGCCATCGGTCTGCTGCTGACTGAAGAAGGACTGGCCATCAAGGAAGTGGCCGCCAATGGAGAACGTGCTGAAGTCATCGGCGCGGTGATTACGGATGAGGCCGTCGCCGTCGGCGCAGCCGTTGCCACGGCCGATGGCGTTGCCTACGAAGTCGCCGTGGCCACCGATGAAGGCATGGTTGGCGAAGCAGGCGTCATCACTGACCAAGGCGCCTACATCGTGAGTGACGCCGTCACCGACGCAGGCGAAATGATCACCGAGACGGTGGCCGTGCCTGTCATGGTGACAGCAACGGCAACGACGGATATCGCTGGTGAAGAGGCAACTGAAGCAGTTGAGGCTCCCGCTGAAGCCAACTCGACCGAAGAAGCTGCCTAACCGCATTCCAATCTGAGGCGCCGGGGACTTTGGGATGTCCCCGGCGCCCGGACACATTGCTCCTCCAGTTCGTCCCGATCGTGATCGGGCCAGTCGGTTATACCTTCAAGTTCCAGCGCATTGAAAACACGCTGCCATCAGACACATATGTCTGGCGGCAGCGTGTTCGTTTTTCTCCGACCGCTCGATCCGGTTACACTTCGCGATAGCCGACCTGAGGACGTGTGCCCGCGGCGTGTGTTCGACCCCGCAGCGCGCGCGACCAGCCGACTTCCCTCCCCTGCGCCAGACCCACCACCACCATCATTCCGAAGCCCAGCACGTAGAGCAGCAGGAAGGGTACCGCGTAGTCGTGGCCGCGCAGCAGCGCTACCGCGACCGTCGCCAGCGCGTACAGCATCAGCGCCAGCTCGCCCAATATCATACCGGTCAACGGCAGGGCATAGGGCTTGTCGCGCCATTGGCCGTTGCGTTGTTCAAGTTGAAACTTGGGCGTGCGGCGGAAGTCAGCCGGCCGGCGGCGCAAGCCACGAAACACGGCCACCGTGTTGTTGAGCGCCAGGCCTGTGCCGAGCAACACCAGCAACGGCAGCGCGGTCAGCCGCCACAGCCACCCCTGGCGGCCGTTTTCGCCGCTATGCAGCGCCCGCTGCGAAACGGCATACAGCAGCGGCGGGCCGATGCTGGCGATGCCCAGATATGCCATCATCCAGCGCACCGGGCTGTTGGCAAAGCCATCGAACCAGAGCAGCGGTAGCGTCAGCAGCAAGAGCAGCAGCATCAGCGGATGGCAGAAATACGCGCCCAGGTGGATCAGACCCTCGATGCGATGACTCAGCGGCCGGTCGCTGCCGGCCACTGAACTGGCCAGCTTGCGGAAGGTTTGGATCGACCCGGTGGCCCAGCGCGCCTGCTGGCGCTTGAGCGCGGCCAGTTGCGGTGGAATCTCGGCCGGCGCAGCCACGTCGCCCAGGTACATTCCCTGCCAGCCCTTGAGTTGCGCGCGGTAGCTCAGGTCCAGGTCCTCACACAGCGTGTCGGCCTGCCAGCCGCCGGCGTCATCGATGCACGCGCGCCGCCATAGCCCGGCCGTGCCATTGAAGCCAAAGAACCAGCCGCGGCCCTGGCGCACCGTCTGCTCGACCACGAAATGGCCGTCCAGCGCCAGCGCCTGGGCACGCGTCAGCATCGAGTAGTCCTCGTTGAGGTGCGCCCAGCGGGTTTGCAGGTAGCCGGCCTCGGCGTTGGCTGTCAGTGCGGGAACCGTGCGCAGCAGGAAATCGGGCTGGGGCACGAAGTCGGCGTCGAAGATGGCGATGAACTCTCCGCTGGCCTCCGGCAGCGCCGCTGCCAGCGCGCCGGCCTTGAAGCCGGGTCGCACGGCGCGGTGCAGATGCTGGATTACTAATCCCTGCTGGCGGTAGCGCTCGACACAGGCAGCCGCGATGGCCGTGGTTTCGTCAGTGGAGTTGTCCAGCACCTGGATCTGTAGACGATCGCGCGGATACTCCAGACGCGCCACGGCGGCCAGCAGCCGTTCGGTCACGTGCAGCTCGTTGAAAATCGGCAACTGCACAGTGACCGCCGGCCAACTGGCCGGCGGTGGTGGTTGAGTCTGTTTGTCGGGGTGACGGCGCAGGTAGAGCACCGTCAGCAGAAGCGAGTTGGCGCCGTAGACAGCCAGCAGGATGGCCGCAGCGGCGTGCAGCAGGGTCAGAACGAGCACTCGTTCACTCCTTGAAATGGATTGGCTTCAGCTCGTAGTAGGCGCTGAAACGCCTACTACGAACCAACTGCCCGCATTGTGTTTCGATGCACAGGGTGCGCAGTATAACATTTGGCGCGCGTTCGGCCAAAAGCCTGCCGCGATCCGAGAAGTCGAACTTCTGTCAGCGCACCACCAACTCGTAAATCGCCAAGGTCTGCCGGGCGGCGGCCTGCCAGGTGAACTGCGTGACGCGCGCCAGACCAGCTTCCCGCAGCCGGCTGTGCAGCGCCCGGTCCGCCAACACCCGGCCCATCGCGGCGGCCAGAGCATCGCTGTCGGTCGGATCGACCAGTAGCGCCGCGTCACCGGCCACTTCCGGCAAGGAACTGGCCAGGCTGGTGACCACAGGTAAACCGCTGGCCATGGCTTCCAGCACCGGCAATCCAAACCCTTCGGACAGCGACGGGAAGAGGAACAGATCAGCGTCGCGGTAAAGCTGCGCCAGCTCGTCCTGCGACAGGCCGGCCACACGGCGCACGCGACGCACATCCAGCCCCGGATGCGCCGCGGCCAGCGTTGCGTCGGGCAGATCATCCTGGCCGACCAGCACCAGATGATGCGGCAGCGTCGTCGCGTTGGTCAGTCGGGCAAAGGCGGCCAGCGCGCCCTGCCGGTTCTTGTTGGCAAAGCTGCCGCCGACAAAGAGGATGAAGGGCGGATCGATTGCCGGCTGGTTGTCGGGTATTGCTGGGTGGAACATCGCCCGGTCAACGCCCTCGTGTACAACGACGCAGCGATTGGCCGGCGCTGCCAGCAGGTCGATGGCGTCGACGCGCGTCGCCTGGCTGACGCAGATCAGACGCGCCGCCTGGCGCGCCGCAGCCATCTGCCGCGCGTACCAGAATCGGTTGATGGCCTTGTCGTTGAAAAGCTCAGGCACCCGCAGCGGCAAAAAGTCGTGCAGCGTCACTACCAGCGGCTGGGGCACGCGCCAGGGAATGCCCGGCACGCTGAATGCTGCCACGAAACCGGGAGCGTGGAAGAGGTCAGCCTGTTGCCGCGCCAGCAACAGCGGCAGCGCCGCCTGATGGCTTGCGAAGCCGGTCAAGCGGCCCAGTGGCGGCCTCGGCAGGGACAGCAGCGAGACGCACCGCGGCAGATCGCTGAGCGCCAGGTCGCGGCAAACCTGCACCTCCCCTCCGTGGACGACCAGCAGGAAGTCGTTACCGCTGTCCAGCGCCAGCAGCGCTCGCAGCAGCTCGCGGGTATAGGTGCCGATGCCGCGTGTGCGGTGGCTGGTCTGTAGCGGCGTTGCGTCGAACAGAATACGCATGGCAAGCCAGCGACGTCGACCGGGTCGAACGTCAGCCTGTATTGGGTAGATCGACCGGCTCAGGGGTCGGCGTCGGGCGCTCGATGCGAATCTGGATCGCGTTGGGCACCACTGTTGTACGCAGTCCTTCGGGGAAGATCAGCGTGGGCGTCACTGTGTGCGCGCCGGGGCCGAGCTCAGTGACATCTACCACAACGCGCACCAGCTTATTGTCGGCGTTGATCTGGTTGAGTATCGGAAGCGGGCCGGCCAGCAGGACATCAACCGACGAGGGGCTTCTACCGACCGTGTCGCCCTCTCGCATTCCCGTGACCTCTACCGGCACAGTCAGGCGCAGATTGCCTTGCTGCGGCACCACGGAGATTGTCACTTCGACGCTGCCCTCGGTGACGCCGCTCTCGTTCAGCGGCGTCACGCCGGCGGGCGGAGCCAGCGGCACGCGGCGCACGATCTCACCCGCGACGCCGCTGACGTCCACAGGAATCGTGTCCACGAAGCTGCCGATATCGTCGAGGGTGGACGGCGGCCCCAGGAGGGTCACGGTGTTGGGCACGACGTTGATGTTGCTGATCCAGTAGCCCGGTGCTACGGTGCCGGTGATGACGACGTGGACGGCCGCGTCGCGTGTGTTGAACCGCTGGTTGATCGGCACCGTGACCTGCACCGTTTCCGGGTCGGTGGTGAGGCCCGCCAGGGCGTTGCCGGCGGCGTCTTTGAGGACGACGGGACGATTCTCGCTCACGGTGCTGCGCGCGCCGCGCAGTTGCACCGTGGCTTCAGCGCGGGCTATCTGATTCACAACCTCGCTCGGACCGGTCACAACGAGTTGTGCAGGCGAGGCCACCGCGTCGCCTGCGATCTCGTATGAGAACGGCAGCGTCTCGCGGTCTGCAATCGAAACGGCGACAGTCAGGGTCTCGCTGGCTCTAGGCTGTAATTCCACATCCAGCGCGCTCGGGATCCATTGAGATGACACGTACCCGCTCGTCGCTGGAACTGATCGATACCGGAACACGGTGTACGTCAGGCCCCAGGCTGGCCAGGTCTGCGGTAGCGCGGAAGCTCTGCGGCGTGAGCGCATCGACCACATCCTGAGGCGCCTGGATCATCGCAGTCACCGTCTGCGGTATCTCGCTGACAACCAGCAGATCCTTGGACTGGTTGGTCAAGCGTAGCGGGATCGTGCTGATCGACGACATTTTTGGTGGGTTGACCTGATTGACGACGATCAACCAGGTCGCCACAGCCAGCAGACACGCTGTCAGGAAGGTCGCGGCCATACCGAACGAATCGACCATAACGGCGCGCGGCGCTCGTTTGGCCCGTTCAGGCGGGCGGTTACGCCGCTTGATAGTGATGATGCTCTTCAGGCCGCCGGAGCTGGCCTGCAATGGATCGTAGAACCGATACAGGTACTCGCGCAGTTCGGTGGAGTCCAGATTGCGATGCAGCAGCCCGTTCTCGGCCACGGAGATGGCGCCGGTTTCCTCAGAAACGACGACCGCCAGGCAATTGGACTTCTCGCTGATGCCGAGCGCGGCGCGATGGCGGGTTCCCTGGTGCATGCCGTCGGGCAGCGATTGCTCGCTCAACGGCAGCACGCAGGCGGCTGCGGCAATCCGATCCTCGCGGACGACAACCGCGCCGTCGTGCAACGGCGTCTTGTCCTGAAAGATCGTCTCCAGCAGATCGGCTGACAACTCAGCGTGCAGCGGGACGCCGGTGCCGATGACATCGTTCAGTTCGGTCGTTCCTTCCAGGACGATCAGCCCGCCGACGCGCCGCTGGCTGAGGTTGCTGGTGACACGCAGCAGTACCGGCACGACGCGATGCACCAACTCCGTAGGCCGGATCTGCAGGAATCCCAGGCTGCGGCCCAATCGCTCCAGCCCGCGCCGCAACTCCGGCTGGAAAATCAGCGGCGTGGCAATCAGGCCCAGAATCGAGCGCGACCCGCAGCACCCAGGTGAAGGTTGGCAGCCGCAGCAGCGCCGATACGCCGACCGCGAACA
The DNA here is from genome assembly GCA_963707275.1 of uncultured Chloroflexia bacterium. Lineage (GTDB taxonomy): Bacteria > Chloroflexota > Anaerolineae > JAAEKA01 > JAAEKA01 > JACKBK01. Next base: position 180,081 of record CAVPPH010000003.1, on the reverse strand, counting down.
ATGCCAGCACCAGGATGCCGCGCAACAACACCGCTGCCTGCGAACGACGTACGACGATCAGGATGCCGAAGTACGTCAACGAGACAAGCAGCAGGTCGAAAACAGTTTCAATCTGTCGCAGGCTGTAAACCAGATACGCCAGGTTTTCTGGCAACCGGTCCAGCGGGAGAAAATCGAGCATATGACAACAAGACCAAAGATAGCTGGCGCGAAAGGAACTGCTTGGTGACTGTCAAGAAACAAGGCCGCTCTTTGGCCGGTCTTTGCGAAGCACCCCGAGTTTGCTCCGAAGGGCACGACCGAGCCAGATCAGTCTGGAGCGGCAACTGTCACCTACGGGTTGCCGTCCATCAACCATGACGCCAGTCACCCGTCATTAGTTGCGCGCACGTTGCAGTTTCACGGCCTGCGTGCAGCAAAAGTTCGCAACTCCACAGGCTAGGCGCGCCACGCCAGCTATTCCTCGCGCAACTCGACTACCCCCCGGCCCCATTCAGTCCAGTTCGCATTGTGAACGATGACCCAGACATCATTGCCAAGCTGCCAACGCGAGTCGTTGGGAAAGATGAACTGAATGGCGAAACCTTGAGCGGGGTTGCTGGGGGTAGTGGTCGCTGTGCCGGACACCTCGACTGCCTGGGCGAACGGCTCTCCCGGCTCGACCAGGGCAACGGTGACGCGGATGCCGGGCGTCCAGTTGCCCGATGTCACAGTGACTTCCATGCCAGGAACGGCAATCGACGGATTGACATCGACCAGATGAACCAGGGCTTCGGGCGTATGCGTGGGCGTTGGCGTCGCGGTGCCTGCGCCCGCGCCGGTGGTGGCGGTGGTCGTGGCGGTTCCGCCAGTTGGCGTCGGCGTGGCGGTGTCGCCGGTCGGTGTCGGCGTCACGGTGGCGTTGGGGTCGTTGGTCGCGGTTGGCGTAGCCGTCGAGCCTGGCACAACGGTCGGCGTTTCGGTCGGCGTCGCTGTTGGCTGGTCGGTTGTTTCTGCCGTCGGCTGTTCCGGGGTGGCAGTTGGCAGATCAGTGGTCGGGCCGGGCGTTGTATCCGGCGTCGGTTCCTGAACGATCAGCAGAGTCCAACTGGCGGATATTGCGCCCTCTCCATCGCTGTTGCGCAACTCGACCACCAGCAGGTGCCGGCCAGCAGCCAACTCTGTTTCAGCCGTGACTTCCTGGCCGCCAGGCCCTTGCCAGGCGTCGAGAACCACCTCCCCGTCGACCAGCAGACGCGCTCCGTCGTCGGCATTCATTGACCAGCGATACAGCCCATCGACGAATTCCAGCGACCGGGTCCAACGGGCAGAAAAGCTGTCTGCCGCCAGCAGATTGGGCGCCGGTCCGCTGCGGCCCCATGTGAAGTTGACAGCCGGGTCGTTGCGGATCAGCTCCGGCGCGCCGGTCAGATCGGTGGTCGCGAAGTACTCGCCGCGCCAATCGGGGAACTCGTTGCTCTCCGCCCAGCCGGCGCTGATGAAGGCCGGCCCGCTGGCGTTGAAGTACTCGACCACCACGTCATGGTCGCCGGGCAAAAGATCAATGCTGCCGCTTACTTGTCCCGGCTGCGGCGTCCAGCGGTCGATGACGATTTGCCCATCCACGTACAGGCGGACGCCGCCGTCGGCTGAAACCGTGAAGGCGTAGCGGCGGCCTGCGAATGGCGCGCGTGTCGTCCAGCGCGCCGAAAAGCCGTCGGCAGGCAGGCTCGGGTCAGGCGCGTCGCTGCCCCAGTTCATGGAGAGGCTGTCATCGATCTGTTGCAGCACCGGCTCGCCTGCCAGGTCAGGGTTGTCGAAGTAGTCGCCTCGCCAGCCGCCGTCGCCTGAAACAATCAGCGGCAAGTTGACCGTGCCGTCGCCAGTGTCGGGCGTTGCCTCGTCGCGCGGCGTATCACCAGAGGACTGCACGGCAAAACTGCCCTGTTCGGGAGCGACCAGCACACGGAAGGTGCGCGCGGCGAAGCCGCCAGAGTCCAGACCCTGCACAACGACCGTGGTAAACCCCTGTTGCAGCCATGTGCCTGCGTCAATCGTTGCCTGGAACGTGCCGTTTCCGTCGGTCTCCTCGACCCGCAGGGCTGTCTCTTCCTCGCAGGCTTGCCCGGAATTGGTCACAAGACAGATTGCGACTTGTTCCCCGCCGCGCCAGCCCAGGCCGCTGACGCTGATCGTGGTGTCATCATCCACAGGGGCAGCGGCTGGCGAAAGATAGACCGCGGCGGCAATGTCGGGCCGATTGGCGCTGACGACAAAGACGACCGCGATGGCCGCTATTATCAGCAGGCCAGCGGCTGCGATTGCCAGAGCTAGCAAACGTACTCGGTTGGTACGCGGTTTGGATCGAGGTGCAGAGGAGGTTTTCATACGTTTGGCAGCCGTATACCCTGTGAGGTTGCTGGCTGGGAAAGGATTATAACACAGGTGAGAAGCGGATGCCATGATTTTGACATTGCGAAAGCCGGGGCGTATATTGACAATGCTATCAAATGGAATAAAATGCTGGCGTGTCTGGACCTGCCAGATGCGCTGCTCAGCGATAGCTGAATGGGATAATCATGCACGTGCTAGTTGTGCACTCTGATCCACGTTTTTTTCGCGAGCTGAAGCAACTGATTGCCGCACAAAATGCAACCGGTGCGTATTTGTGTAGTCTGGGTGAGATACGCCCGCAGTTGGAAGCGCAGTTTCCGGACCTCATCGTGTTAGAACACCAGTGTCTGCTGGCGGGCGCGGAGTCGTTGGCGGGTGCGTTCCGCAGAACGCAGCGGCTGCCGATGGTCTTTCTGACTACGGCTGACAGCGAGCGGATCCGCAGCGGTGAAGAGGTCAACCGCCTGGCGGGCCTGATGGCGCATTTGCACAGCCAGACCAACCAGAGGCAGGCGCAGCAGATCACGCAGGTCGGTCAGATGCGAATCCACAGCGGCCGCATGCGCGTCGCGTTGGGCGAAAAGTGGGTCCGGCTATCGCCCATCCAGTTTCGTATTCTGCACCATCTGGCGCTGTCTCCCGGCACGGTGATCCCGCATCGTGAGTTGATCGACGTGGCCTGGGGCGCTGAAGCTGCCGACGACGAGGATCGGCGCGACTTTCTGAAGGTGCACATCATGCAGTTGCGCCGGACGTTAGGCCCGGACTTCAAGGATTACATTCAAACAATGCGCGGACAAGGGTACGCATTGGTGGACCCTGATTCTGAAGATTAAGCTGGAGGTTACGGATGCCGGTTATTAGGTGCCGAATGGCAGATTGCGTTAACTGGGACGAAGACTATTGTTCGGCAGCTCGAATCAATATCGATGAGGAAGGGGTCTGCCTGACCTATTCGACCATCGATGACAGCGTGGCCGCGATCGATCTGGAGGAGGATTGGGATACGGAGCTCGAAGAGGAAGAGGAGGACTTGATCGAAGACGACGACGATGACGACGACGATGGTGTCGTGCTGCGCGGTCGCAAGAGCTGGTCCGACTGGTAGGTGGCTGGCCAGGATTGTCGCAGCCAGCCCGTCGATGTCGTCCGTGTCGCCGTCCCAAATGAGAGATTTTCTTAATGCCCCAAACCATCTGCCCTCTGTGCGAGAGCTCGTTGACTTTGCCCAAGAACGCCGAATTGAACAGCACGTTTTTCTGTGCCCGGTGTGACTGTTTGTTGCAGGTGGTGGGACTGGAACCGTCCGAGGTGGACTTCCCATTCAAGGCCAGCGCAACCAGCGATGAACCAAAGCTCGGACGGCGACTGAAGCGCCCCAGCCCAACCAAATGAATCAGCGTCAACCCAGTGGCCGGTGAGGTAACAGTCACTTCGAACGCTGTGGCAGGAGAGGGCAGGCGTTGAAGCAAGTGCCTGTCAACTGAATAGCAAAAAAACGGAGCAAGGCAACGCCTGCTCCGTTTTCGATGTCTGTAAAATGTTTCCGTCCCGGGGAAGCTCTTGCTATAGCTGGCTCCTTGCGCTTTCCGACAGTGCGAACGGCTGCTGCTCAGTCGTCCCAGGTGTCGTCGTCGCTGTCATCGTCGTCACCGTCCCAGCTATCGTCGTCGTCATCGTAGAGATCCTCGTCGAGGTCGTCTACTTCCTCGAACTCGAAGAACTCGAAGACTTCACCCGATGAGTTGCACTCGGGGCACACCTTGGGACGGCGGTTGGAACTGCCTTCCTCGATATACCCGCAGTCCATGCACTCCCACTCGCCATCCAGCACCTGGGTCTCCGCAACCCTGGACATTGCCATGTTCCTTACTCCTAAGATTGTTGCTTTGGCAGCATGATCTTGCTGTCTGTGCCGAAGTATAGCATCCAAGGAATCGGGAGTCAATAGGCTGGAAGGTGAAGTTATGGTGAAGTTTTTCTTACCTTTGCCCGAAAGCTGATCCGGGCAGCTTCTACCATTCTCGTGCCTTGCCCCACGGGTTGCGCAACACCGCCGCGACGCCCAACACTGCGCCGTAGGCCAGGTGCCCGACGAAGATGAACCATTGCCGCCAGACCTGCTGCACCACCGGGTTGAGAAACAGCATCACCACGAAGGTGGCGATGAACCAGATGAAGAAGCCGTAGTAGACGGCGATGATCATCACCGACGGCGAGTCGACAGGTTCCTGCGCGGTAGCATACGAGCGCGCCCAGTAGCCCGCCCAGGGTCAGCATCACTACGAAACCGGCGATACTCAATCCACCGGAAAAGACCCCCGGAATGACATCTGCGCCGCTAAAGAACGCTCCGGCTGCGTTGACCGGCGTCCAGAGGCCGTTGTGCGTCGCGCTGCTGCCGAGCATCACAACCGCAGCCAGCGCCAGCGTGCCCAGCAGGCCCGCAGCCACACCTTGCCGGGTGTTCAGTATCTCCATCCGGTCCAGGCGTTGATGGTGCTCAACGGTCATAGTTCCTCCTCCGGCTGCCAGGCGGCAAAAGGAGCCGCCTCAAAGCCGCCCGCGCCGTCGGCAACGACTTGACGGACGTGCAGTTCGGCGTTGTCCAGCAGGCTGTCGCACAGATTGGTCAGCCGCACGCCGCGCTCAAACAGCGCCAGCGACTGGGCCAGCGTCAGGTCGCCCGCCTCCAGCGCCTGCACCGTCTCGTGCAACTGCTCGAAGGCTTCCTCAAAGCTCAGGTCTTGCAATGTTTCTGTCATGTCAACTCACTGTTGCGTCGAATTCACCGTCGGCGACCCGCGCCCGGATCAGTGCGCCGGGCGTCGCCTGGGCGACAGATGTGATAACCATGCCGGTGGCCGGCTCTTGCAGGATGGCATAGCCGCGCGCCAGCACCGCGTTGGGGTCCAGGCTGGCCAGCCGCGCCCGCAGCCCGTCGAGCTCGGCGCGCCGCACAGCCAGCCGGTGCGCCGTTGTGCGCGTCATGCGGCGGTTCAGGTCATCGACCTGCTGGCGGCGTGTGGCCAACTGCATCGCCGGTGACAGCCGCTCCAGCAGGCGGCGCGTCTGTGCCATCTGGCGCCGCTCGCGCTCGATGTACCCTGCGGTCGCGCCTTCCAGCCGGTTGAACAGCGCCGGTAATTGTCCGGCCAGCTCCTGCTGGTCTGGCACAGCCAGCGCAGCCGCGCCGGTCGGGGTCGGCGCACGCACGTCAGCGGCCAGGTCGGCCAGCGTGAAATCGGTCTCGTGGCCGACGCCGCTGATGACCGGCACCGCGCTGGCGGCAACGGCGCGCACGACGCGTTCGTCGTTAAACGCCCACAGCTCCTCGATAGATCCGCCGCCGCGCGCGACGATCAGCACGTCGATCGGCTCCACGCCGAGGTTCCAGACGTTGAGCAGGTCGATGGCGGCCGCGATCTGGCCCGGAGCCTCAACGCCCTGCACGGCTGCCGGCGCCAGCAGGACATCTACCAGCGGATAGCGAACCGCCAGCGTGCGCAGGATGTCGCGCAGCGCGGCTGCTTTGGACGAGGTGACGACGCCGATCCGCCGCGGCCAGTTTGGCAGCGGGCGCTTCCGCGCGTCGTCGAACAGGCCCTCCGCTGCCAGCTTCGTTTTGAGCGCTTCCAACTCCTGGTAGAGTTGGCCCAACCCGGCCAGGTCCAGCCGGTCGGCGTAGAACTGGAGCTTGCCCTGCGGCTCGTAGAGAGAGACATAGCCGCGGATCGCCACCTGCTCGCCATCGACCGGCAGCCGTCGCAGCCGCAGGGCGTCATTGCGCCACATCACGCACGGCATGACGGCGCGCGAGTCCTTGAGCGTGAAATAGCAGTGCCCTGACGCGGCTTGCTTGAAGTTGCTGACCTCGCCCTCAACCCAGACGTTGGCGAGGCCGGGGTCAACCTCCAGCAGGTTCTTGACGTGGCCGACCAGTTGCGAAACGGTGATCATTGGCTGCCTGTAACTCGTACAAGGCGTCGGGCGGCGTCGGTGGGCGGAACCATCAGATCGATAGCGCCCGGTAGGACTTCGATAGTGACCGGCGTCACGCCGAACGGCTCGGCGTCAACGTGCACCGGCTGTGGCGTGTCGGCGTCGATGGCCACTCGCCGTCCGGCGGCGTATCCGATGCCGGGCGTGCCGAGGTGTTGCGCGGTGGTCAGCTTCCAGAGCCTGTCCATGCCGTTGAAAACAGTGATGTCGTGGAAAAACGTCACGTCCAGCAAGCCGTCGTTCATGGCTGCGTTGGGCGCCATGTCGAACACCACGGCGTAGCGCTGGATATTGCTGGCCACGGCCAGCGCGCCACGGCCCTGGAACTGCTGCTCATCGACCTGCACGGTGTAGAGCGGCGCCCGGTAGATCTCTCGCACCTGACCGACGGCGCTGGCAACGAAGGCCAGCGCGCCTAGCCACTGCTTGGCGGCGGGATTGGCCGCAACCTGTGCTGTGATGGCTGCGTCCAGCCCGACGCCCGCCCAGCAGACGAATACACGCTGGCCGACCGCGTTGGAGACCCGTCCCAGGTCCACCGCCGTCGCGCTCGACCGGGTCAGCCAGCGGGCGGCCTCTGTCAGGGTATCCATAACGCCTGGCACGGGCACGGGCAGTCCCAGATCGCGCGCCAGCACGTTGCCGGTACCTGCTGGCAGAATGCCCAGCGCCGCTCTCGGCGCGTCAGGATCGGCAGCGGCCAGCCCGTTGGCGACCACGTTGATCGTGCCGTCGCCGCCGGCTGCGGCGACGACATTGAAGCCGGCCGCGCCGGCTGTTCGGGCCAGCTCTTCGGTGTCTTGCACGCTGCGCGTTGCGACCGAACTCGACCTGCCAGCCGGCCTGTGCGAGCATTGAAATAGCGTCGGGCAGGCGTCGGTGCGAACTCGCGCGCGCCGGCTGAAGCATTGGATAGCAATAACACTCGCATGGTCTGGTAACCTGGGGCCGGGGAACGCGGGTCGATTCGCTGCCTGTTCCGGTGACGGCCATTCTACCACAAGCCGCAAAGCAACAGCAAAGGCTCCAACGAACGGCAATTGGACGCAAATCGATTGACAGGTAGGGACGTCAATGCTAAAATCAGGGTGCACGACCTGACACCGCACTGTCCCTCGCGGAGAGCCAATAACCATAGCAGCGTTACCCAACGAGGAGGTACTGTCCATGATCGATCAGTCTGAATTGCAGAAACTGGTGGAATTCGATGCCGCCAGCAAGGACGCCACCGTTCTCAGTCTCTACCTGGATGTCGATCCACGCGGCCGGACTGTTGAGGAATACCGGCTGGCCATGCGACATTTGTTTGAGTCAGTTGACGGACGTGCCAACAAACAGGATCGTGCTCGCATTGAGCGTTTCGTTGAAATGGAGTACGACCGCCAGGGCCGCGGCCTGGTTTTCTTTAGCTGCGTCGAAGAGGAGCTTTGGCACGCATTTCCGCTGATGGCCCCCGTTAGCGACACCGTCTTTACCGGCGTGCGTCCCTACATCAAGCCGTTGGGCGACATTCTGGACACCTACGGACGATACGGTGTCGTCCTGGTGGACAAGGAAGGCGCCCGTATTTTCGTGTTCAACCTCGGCGCAGTCGAAGGAATCACTGATGTCGTCGGCGAGGATGTCAAGCGACACAAGCAGGGCGGCTGGGCCTCAGCGCGTTTCCAGCGCCACGAGGACGAGGCAGCCTATCGCAACCTCAAGGAAGGCGCTGAGATCACCGCGGAGTTGGTGCGAACGGGGCAGATGCGCCGGTTGATCCTGGCCGGCACCGACGCCAACGTCGCACAGTTCAGCACGTTGCTGCCCAAGCAAGCGCAGCAGACCATCGTTGCGACCTTCAACGCCGACGTTTCGACCAGCGCCGGCGAGATCGGCGAGCGGTCCCTGGCATTGATCCGCGAGGTCGATGTGGCGCGCAAGCAGCGATTGGTGGAGCGCCTTGTTACCACCGCGTCCAAGGGCGGTCCGGCGGCGCTGGGTCTGGGCAACACGCTGGCAGCTGGCTTTGTGGGCCGCGTGCATCATCTGCTTCTCGACGACAGCTTCGCGGCGCCGGCCGTGCGCTGCGACAACTGCGGCTACGTGGGTGTCGATGAGGCCGTCGCTTGCCCGTTGTGCGAGGCCGACCTGCGCGTGCTGCCCGACGCCGCCGACAGCCTGGTGCGCTGGGCGATGACCCAAGACCTGGAGGTCACATTCCTGCGCGACGACGCCTTACAAGAGGTTGGTCATATCGGCGCATTTCTGCGCTACTGATCGCTCACAACTCCCGTCTCGCAAATCGGTGACCAACTTCTGCTGCCGGTCTGCGGGACGGGGTGTTGCCGCTGCGTTAGACTTGCGTTAGTTTAGGTTGATATCGTAACCTCAGCCACCAAAGAACGTAGAATATGATGGCAGAATTGGCAGTGTAGCCATGACAGCCGACCCCAGGGATTCCAAATCCCTGGCTGAAGCAACGAAGCGCCGGCAGGCGCTAGAAGTGTAGGCCCTGAGGGGCCTTTGTATGTTTAGCCAGTGAATTTGATTTACTGCGACTTTGCGACCAAGGAAAAACCAAAATGATGCGATTTGATCGCTTTACAGAGCGAGCACAAGATGCCGCAATGCGCGCATACGAGATATTGCAGCGCTACCAGCACAGCCAGGTGGACACCGAGCACCTCTTCCTGGCGATGCTGGAGCAGCCCGACGGCCTCGTCACGCAGATCATCGAAAAGGTGAACGCGTCGGCGCCGGTGATCCGCGGCAAGGTCGAGGAACACCTGGAGCAAAGCCCCAAGACGGGCGGTAGCTATACCGGTCAGGTGGCGCAGGTGTTCATCACGCCGCGGCTCAAGCGGGTCATTGACGTGGCCAGCGAGGAAGCCAGCAAGCTCAAGGACGAGTACATCTCCACCGAGCACCTGTTCCTGGGGATCGCCGCTGAACGCAACAGCCCGTCAGCCAACGTCCTGCGCGATCAGGGCGTTACCAAAGAACGCATTCTGCACGCCGTGGAAGAGATCCGCGGCGGCCAGCGGGTCACCGATCCGGCGGCGGAAACCAAGTACCGTACGCTGGAGCGCTACAGCCGCGACCTGACACAGATGGCGCGCGAGGGCAAGCTCGACCCGGTCATCGGTCGCGATGCAGAGATCCTGCGAGTGATCCAGGTGCTGGCCCGGCGTACCAAGAACAACCCGGTGCTGATCGGCGAGGCGGGCGTCGGCAAGACTGCTATTGTCGAGGGACTGGCGCAGAAAGTGGCCGACGACGACGTGCCCGAGCCGCTGATGGGCAAGCGCGTGCTGGCGCTGGATCTGGGCGCGATGATTGCCGGCACGCGTTTCCGCGGCGAATTCGAAGAGCGTCTCAAGAACACGCTGGAAGAAGTGCAGCACTCCGACGGTGAAATCATACTCTTCATCGACGAACTGCATACCGTCGTTGGCGCGGGCTCGGCAGCCGGCGCGATGGATGCCAGCAACATGCTCAAGCCGGCGCTGGCGCGCGGCGAGTTGCGCTGCGTCGGCGCGACCACGCTGGACGAGTATCGCCGCTTCATCGAGAAGGACTCGGCGTTGGAGCGCCGTTTCGCGCCCGTCTACGTCGAGGAGCCGACCGTGGAGGATACCATCGATATCCTGCGCGGCATCCGCGACCGCTACGAGGCGCACCACAAGGTGACCATCGACGACCTGGCGCTGGTGGCCGCCGCACGCCTGGGCCAGCGCTACGTCACCGATCGCAAGCTGCCCGACAAGGCCATCGACCTGATGGACGAGGCAGCCGCCAAGCTGCGCGTTGCGCTGTACACCATGCCCGATTCACTGAAAGCATTGCGCGACAAGCTTGCCAAGCTGACCACCGAGGAAGAGGCGGCCTGGGCGGCGCGCGACTACGAGCGCGCTGCCAGCTTCAAGGTCGAGCGTATCACGTTGCAGCAGGAGTTCGACGTGGCGCGCACGTCGTGGCGCAGCGAAACCGGCCTCGACGAAGTGGTCAGCGAGAGCGATATCGCCGAGGTCGTGGCGACCTGGACCGGCATTCCCATGACCAGCCTGCTGGAGGAAGAAGCCCAGAAGCTGCTGCGCATGGAAGAGGAGCTTGGCAAACGGGTCATCGGCCAGAAAGAGGCCATCGCGGTCCTATCAGACGCGCTGCGCCGCTCACGTTCCGGTCTCAAGAACCCGCGCCGGCCCATCGGTTCCTTCCTGTTCCTTGGCACCAGTGGCGTCGGCAAGACCGAGCTGGCCAAGGCGCTGGCTGAGTTTCTCTTCGACGACGAGGACGCGCTGCTGCGCATCGACATGAGCGAGTACCGCGAGCGCCACACCGTCAGCCGCCTGATGGGCGCGCCGCCCGGATATGTCGGCTACGACGAGGGTGGGCAGCTCAGCGAGGCTGTTCGCCGTCGTCCCTACCGGGTGATTCTCTTCGACGAGGTGGAAAAGGCGCATCCCGAGGTTTGGAACACGCTGTTGCAGATCATGGAAGACGGACGGCTGACCGACGGCCAGGGCCACGCGGTGGACTTCCGTAACTCGGTGATCATCATGACCAGCAACATCGGCACGTCCTACGCCAAGCACGGCGGCGCGTTGGGCTTCCGCAGCGGCATGGCCGACGAGAACCTGGACGCCGAGGACCGCCATCTGCGCGATCAGATCGAGCGCGGCCTGAAGGATACTTTCCGCCCTGAGTTCCTTAACCGGATCGACGAGATCATCATCTTCCACACGCTGACCAAAGAGGATGTGCGCCAGATCGTGGATCTCCAGTTGTTCGAGATCAGCGATCGGCTGGCGGAACATGACTTGTCGATTGTGTTGACCGACGCCGCGGCTGACTGGGTGGTGGAGAAGGGCTACGATGCGCAGTACGGCGCCCGGCCCATGCGCCGAACCTTGCAGCGCTATGTCGAGTCGCCCATGAGCAAGAAGCTGCTGCGCGGCGAGTTCCAGGCCGGCGACACGATACTGATTATTGTCGAGCCCGACCCGGACAACCCCGGACAGCAGGTGCTGGGCTTCGAGCGCCAGGCAGCAGAGCCGATCGCGGTGGAGTTGCCGATGCGGGTTGCAAGTCAGTAAACACCAGGTCGAAAGCTGTTAATCTAAGCGGTTGATCTGCTTCCCTGACAATGGGAGCAGATCAACCGCTCTTTTTATCTGGTTGCGCGTTACCCCGTCAACAACTCCTGAACAGTTTTCTGGAAATCCAACGCCTCCCCCTGCTTCATCCCTGCCTCTACCACGGACGGATCGAGCGTCCATTGGGCGAGTGCAATATCCAACTGACGCTGGAACTCGCTGCTCCAGGCAGGTTGATTGAGCGCCAGGCCTATCAAAGCCAGCGCACGCTCAGTCTGCCCTTCGGCGTAGATGAGTATGGCAAACAGAAATACCGCCAACACCACTCGCGGCGACGCACCGAGCCGCAGCGCCAGCGCCAATCCTTCGCGGAGGCCGGCTCGTGCGGCGTCAAACTGCCCGAGCTGAAGATCGATGCTCGCCAAATTATAGAAAAACAGGGCGGCTCTAGATTGTGAGCCGATTTCTCGGGCAATCGTTATCGCTTGCCGGTAACAAGTCTGCGCGGCAGCGAAGTCACCCCGCTCTTCCGCCAGGGTGCCCAGGTTGTTGAGCGCGACCATCGCCCGATCACGGTTGCCCGCCGCCGTGGCCCGGGTGAGAACTTCGGTATAGAGTTGTTCTTCTTCAGCGGCGTTGCCAAGCTGGCCAGCGACAAGTCCCAACATATTCAGCGCCCATAACTCACGAGACAGGTCGCCCAGCGAGCGCGCCAGTGTCAGGCTTTCGACCAGCGCTGCTTTAGCGTCCTCCGGTTTGCCCAATCTATAATGTACATCGCCCAGAGCATACAGCGCGCGGCAAAGGGTCATCTCGTCGCCGCTGGCGCGCGCCATGGGGACAGCCTGGGCCAGAATCGTTTGCGCTCCGGCAAAGTCACCCAACCCCGCGCTGGTCATCTCGCTCAACATCGCCAGCGCGCCCGCCCGGTCGCGGTCGGTGGTTGCCGCGGCCCGTGCCTGCTCAATCGCGGCTCGCGCGGCAGGAAAGTCGCCCAGTCGGTAGTGCATCTCCGCCAATTGTCGTGCCAGCGTCGAGCGGACAGCCGAAGGTTCGGCTGGAGTCACTTCCAGCAAGCGCGTCAAATATTCCGCCGCTGCCGAATATGCGCTCACGGCCTGCGCCGCCTCTGCTGCTTTCTGGAAGTATTCCCGCTGCTTGTGTGTGTTGTCGCTCAGCCCGTAATGGTAAGCAATGGCGTCCAGAATGGACGTGGTCACTGCACCTCTGGTCTCCAAATACGCTGCCAGCCGCTCGTGCAGTCTGGCGCGTGTGGCAAAGGGCAGGCTCTCGTAGGTCACTTCATGCGTGACGATGTGTTTGAACAGATACGTCAACTCAGGCTCCGGCGTGTCGAGTGGGGTGATGTCCAGCAGTTCCAACGTATCCAGGGCGTCTTTCACCTGCGAGGTGCGCCCAATTCGGGGTAGTAGCCCGTCAGCCATGTGGCGCGGAACAAGCGTCCGACGATGCTTGCCACGCGCAGGGTGGTCTTCTCCTGCTCGCTCAACCGGTCGATGCGGCTGAGGATAAGCGTGTGCAGACTGTCGGGCAGTTCGATGCGGCTCAGATCTGCCGGATCGAGTCCCCGGTCGCGCACATAGTTGAGCAGTTCTTCGAGATAGAACGGATTGCCCTGCGAACGGGCCATCAACGTGTTCACCAACCCGCTCGGCAGTGCGCCGTCGCGCGCTGGATACAACTGCGCCAGTTTGGCGCGGATGGCGCTCTCCGCTTCGGCCTGCGGTCAACTCGTGCAGTTCGATCGCGCGTGAACTGCGGCAACGCTTCCAGCCGCGGCGCTTCCAGCCGCGCCAACTGCGGCGGACGATACGCCAGCACAAAACACACGGGGTAGTTCGCCAGCGCCTTCGCCAGTTCCTCCAGCAGATCATGCGAGAGCGCATCGATCCAGTGCATGTCTTCGATCACGATCAACAACGGCTCGTCCCCCGCCTGCGCCTTCATACAATCCTCGAGCAAGGCATGCAACGCGCTCTGGCGGATCTTCGGCTCAAGGGTTTGCGTGAACTCGTTCTCAGGGATGTTCAGATCCAGCACCACGTTCAACAACGGCATCGCGTCCACGCGCGTGGGCGCCCGGTCTTCGATCTCCCCTTCCAGCCAGCGCATTTGCTTGCGCAACGGTTGGTCCGGGTCAACATCGAAGAACGCCTGCCAGACTGACTTCCACGCTTGATACGGCGTGTTGAGCGCATCCGATTGGCACGCGCCGCCATAGCCGACAAAGCCTTTCTTGCGCGCCGACCGGATCACCTCCGCCACCAGTCGCGACTTGCCCAGGCCTGCCTCTGCCACTATCCCCACCACCTGGCTATTGCCTCTGGCAGCCAGGTCCAACTTCTCGTTGATGACCTGCAACTCTTGCTTTCGCCCCACCATGGGCAACGCATATCTCGGCTCTTGCAGCCGTATGGCACGTTGCTGACGTTTGCCCGTCAACGCAAACACCGGCAGCGGTTCCGCTTTGCCTTTCATCGGCAGGGGTGAACGCGGCTCCAGGACAAAATCACTGCGCACTGCCTGATGAACATCACTGCTTACCAGTATTCCACCCGTGGTTGCAGTTGTCATCAGTCTCGCCGCGAGATTGACTTCATCGCCCAACGCACCGAAGGTCTTTCGGGTTGTCCCGCCATATGCACCGACGCGCATCAAACCGTATGAGAGTCCCATCTGTAACTGCAATGGCGAAGTCTCGTTCAACTCCAGCGCTGCCTTAACCGCGCGGCGGGCGTCGTCTTCATGCGCGTTCAGTGCGCCAAAGTTGGCGTACACGTAGCTGCCTTTGTCGCCGATGTTAAGCTGGAGCAGCAGGCCTTCGTACTTCGAAATGGTGGCCTGCAACTGGCGAATGAACGAGTCCAATTGCGCCTGCGCGTCATCCGAGTTGTAATCGATTCCCGTGAAGCGCACAAACAGCACAGCACACGGACGAACCTCGGTCAGAAATGTACCTCGCCCGGAAATCTCGCGTTGGTATACGGTGGGATGCAGGTAGCGGCGCATATCATCAAGGTCAGTGAAAGGTGGATAGTCGCCTGCGGGAAACGGAATGCCTTCCACGACCCACTGTTCACTGCCCGATGCAGCCAGCACTCCAAATCGTTCGCCGCTTTCGGCATCCGTTCTCCACTCTGAAATCACCAGCGTATCGCCCGCCATCCGAGCCGTCTCTTCATCCGCAAGCACCTCTCCGCGTAGGGCAAGGTGTTCCCCGGTCGCCGTACGCGCTACTGTTGCGCCTGCCAGCGCATCCAGCAATTGGATGTCCGGGTCGCCGACCACGAAGCGCCGCGCATGACCGCTGGCAATCGCCACCTTCAGCCCCAGGCCTGGAAACTGTTTCATGGCAGATTGCATCGCCCGCGCCGAATCTACACTTCTGACCGCCGAATCCTGGATTTGCCCATCGAACCAGCAGATCACGGCATCTCCGGCGAAACTGATGACACTGCCCCCGTAGCGTTCAATTTCGCCGATCAACGCGTCATAAACGGCGTTGACCTGTCGGGAGAGCTCTTCTGTACCCCGCCGCGCGCCGAACGTGTTCCACCAGCGTCTCGGTCAGAGCGGTAAAGCCGGAAATATCGGCAAACAGCGCCGAACCGTTTGTACGATCTGGCAATGTCACTCTCCGGACAAGCGCCCGCAACCGGTCCTGCGGAAGGTAGGTGTGAAAAGACATGAATGACACCGTAGAATGGATGAACGATGAGGGTGGCCCGTGATTTGCACTGACCGCTCAAAGGAAGGAAACTGAGGGTACGATGAGTACTATCTCTATCGAAGAGCAGCTTAGCAGACCAGTTGAGTTTCGTCAAACGGTGCGCCGCAAGACGCTGGAGGATCTCTGATGACCACAGCATCACTGTCTGGCATTCGTGTACTGGACATGGCTCCCCTGTTGCCCGGCGCTTTCGCCACCATGTGGCTGGGCGACCTGGGCGCGGATGTGATCAAGGTCGAGTCGCCTGATGTCGCAGCCAACTATACGCGATTCATCGGTGACTCGGTGGGCGGGCTGGGCCCGTATTTCGCGGCCATCAACCGCAACAAACGCAGCATCGTCCTGGATCTGAAGCGGCCGGCCGGGCAGGAGGCGGTGCGCCGACTGGCCGCCAGAGCGGACATTCTGGTCGAAGGGTTTCGCCCGGGGGTGGCGGAGCGCCTGGGCGCCGGCCACGATACGCTTTGTGCGCTCAACCCACGGCTGATCTACTGCTCCATCAGCGGCTTCGGCCAGGACGGGCCGTACCGCGAAATGCCGGGCCACGACTTGACCTACCTGGCGCTGGCAGGCATTTTGGGTATGAACCGTACGGACGACCGGGTCCCGCACCCGTTGCCGGTGCAGGTGGCCGACATCGGCGGCGGCAGCATGCCAGCCCTAACTGCGATCCTGGCAGCGCTCTATCATCGCGAACGAACGGGAGAAGGGCAGCGCATTGACGTGGCGATGTTGGATGGTGCGTTGAGCTGGCTCTGCTTCGCCCTGCCGCTGGCGCAGCGGCCTGATCTGGCCGAGGCCGGCCAGGCCATGCTGACCGGCGGCAGTCTGAACTACAACGTCTACGAGACGGGGGACGGGCGTTATCTGGCGGTGGCCGCGCTGGAGCCGGTCTTCTGGTCGGCGGTGTGTGACGCCATCAGCCGGCCCGATCTGGTCGGGCTTGGCTACAACCCGGAGCCGGGCGCGGCTGAGCGCCTGGCCGATCTGCGGGCGCTGTTTTGCAGCCGCACGCTGGCGGAGTGGACGGCAGTGCTGGACCCGCAGCGCACCGCATGCGCGCCGGTAAAGACGTTGGAAGAGATGCTGGCGGACCCCCAGGTTGTACATCGCGGAGTTGTCGTGGGCGGAGAGTCTTCACAGATGAAGTTCCCGGCCCGCCTCTCGGCGACACCGGCCAGCATACATCGCCCCGCCCCCAGGCTCGGCGAGCACACAGTGGAAATCCTGCCGCGAGATCGGCATGTCAGCGTAGGTCACGCTGTCAGCGTCTTGTTGCCATGGTAACCGGGAATGTTCGGCAGGTTGCCGGACCTCCATGTCAGGTTGCTATCTCCAAAGATAACCATCTGGCTGGAGGCGATCTTGGGATGCATTTCTCCATCTCCGCGCCAGACGAGCCCCAGCGCGCGGCTGGCGGCGCGGTTGCTTCGCTTCACGGCTTCGCCAAATGGCCGCCCGCCCAGCCAGCCGTGGAGGAAAACGCTGAGGCTCGGCTCCGGCAGCCAGTTGACGCCCACCGATCCGTTGACGGCCTGCGCGCCGACTGAAAGCCACGCCTCGCCCAGCGTCTGCCCGTAGCAGTTCATCTGGTAGACCGCACGCAGGCGAAAGCGGGCCAGCCCGGCAATCTGAAGTTGGCGCAGCGCCGCGAAAAAGTCGTCACCCACCCGGTGATCGCCGCAGCCGCACGCGTAGCCCGCCTGGCCATGCACCAGCATCAGCACATCGACCACTGCGTCGTCCGCGTCCAGCAGCGCACGCAGCAACTGGCTGGCCGTGGCTTGCTCGTCCTCCAAAACGACGATCTCGCGGTAATGTCGACGAGCTTGCACGCGTACCGCCGCCTTGCCGTATTCCTCGGTGCTCCAGTCCAACAACTGCGACGCCCAGCGCGGCAAATCGACGCCGGCCACCCGGCCGGCGTTTTCAATGAACACGATAAGAATGGGGGATTGCACCTTCATGAGAAGTAACTTGTTCGTAATAGGCGCTTCAGCGCCTGCTATGAACGCAGATGTATCACGCCAGAATGTCGTTCACCACGTCTTGCACATGGTACGTGGTCTGGCCTTGCCGCGAGAGACGGCGAATCCCGTCCAGGCGGTTGCCGAGGGTGACGATAGCCGGTTCTTCGATCCATTCGCCGCTGATCTTCTTGACCTGGCCCAGGCCGACCGAGGCGAGCAGGCCGTTGCACAGACAGCGACGCTCTTCGGTGTTGCGTTCGATGCCGCGATTGTTGGTGTAGCTGTCGATCGGCGCGGCGGCGCAGCGCTGAAAGAGCGTGCGCGTCCCATCTGCATCCGGTTTGCTGAGGCCGCGCTGTTGCAGCAGGCCGATGTCGCAGATGCGCCGTCTTAACTCGTATACATCGTCCTCCGAGAGAGTGCCCTCCAATTGGACGACCTTGAAGGAGAACCCGGTGGGAGAAAAGAGGGTGGTCTTCACCAGCGCCGCGTCATCGGTTCCGTTACGTAGTTCCTTGAGAACGGCCGTGCGGTACTCAGGTTTCATGCCCAATTCTTCAGACAACGCAAAAACCGATCCGACCTGGACGCCGCACGCGCCGGCGGCCAGGGCTGCCTGCAAGCCGGTGTGGCTTCCATAGCCGCCTGCTAGCCAGAACGGGATGCCCAGGTCTCTGATGATGGCCAGGTTTGGTTCGTCACGCTCGCTGTAGATGGGTTGGCCCTCCTCGTCCCGCTTCATCGGGCCGGACGGGTTGGCGTTGTGGCCGCCCGCTGTGTGGTGCTCGATGATGAACCCGTCCGGGGCTTCGCTGTCGCTCTCGGCCAACGCGGTAACCAGATCCTCTAGCGAGGCGATGGCCAGGAAGGCCGGCCGCTTCAGCGGTGTTCGTGCGAATGCGCCACCGGCAATCTCTTTGGGATCAAACGCGATGGTGAACTGCTCGCCAGGTCCGCTGTACAGCACCGGCAGATTGCGAATCACTTTCTCATGCCTCGTCAGGCTCGAACGCACGGCCGGCAGACCATCCGGGTTGCCTGCGCCGATGATGACGCCGTCGACGCCGGCCAGCATCGCGCCGTACAGAATATAGATCAGCGGCAGGTCGATCTTGTTGAGGAAGTTGATGAAGATGTTGCCGTCGTGGCCTTCTTTGGCCAGCCAGACTTCAGCGAAACCGGTGGCGATCAGCAGTTCGATGATGCCGCTGTCGAGGGTGAGAGGGGTCGGCGCGCTTGAACCGTTGGGCGCGGCGAAGGTCGTCTTGCCGTCCTCTGAACGCACCACCTGCATCGGTGCGCTGCGGAAGCGCGCGTCGGGATCCTTGCCGCCCTCGATGAAATAGTGGTCACGGATTCTTCGCCCCACATCTGTTGCGAACTCAGCATCCAGCGCCGCGAACGCGCGGCGGGCATGACCGCCTGGGTCGCCCAGTTGCAGTAAGCGCACAAATACGATGTCGAGCGCAGTGCCCGACACGGTGCCGACTGTCTCGCCAGGCCGCTCCATGGCCACCGCCCTGGCCAGCCGCCAGTTCGAAACGTAAACTCCCATGCCACCTTGAATCAGCTTGATCTGTTGAAGATTACCCATTGTTTTCCTCTTACCTTGACAATACTCGTCATGACACTACAAGAAGGCTTCGGAGGTCGGCAGACGGTACCCTGTCAGGACGACTCGAAACACCGCATCGATTGGCAGCGCTCCGTTTGTATGCGGGGACGTCCGAAGCCTGCCGAAGTGTCAGCATGGACAAACTGGCCGTGCCTAGACTCTTCGGTGATGCTCTAACCGGGGGATTCAACACGTCCGGAAGATAGAAGTTGCGATCCGGGGTGGAAGTGACCGTTGCTTTGCAGAGAACGAGGAAAGTATACCATACTATTGCCCGATCAGATGTATGAATTGGCATATCTCAGTCCGATTGTCTGGCCAAGAATGTCAACTCAAGTCGCCGGATATTTGGCGGCATGTGTCGATCTGGTAGAATAGCCTGTGCAACTCATCTCACAGGAGCAATGCTCGAATGTCATTTTTTGGCGGTATCGAAGCCGGTGGTACGAAGTTTGTGTGTGCGGTGGGTACTGGTCCGGACGACCTGCGCGCCGAAATGCAGTTCCCGACCACCACACCTGACAAGACCATGGCCCGCGCCATCGGGTTCTTCCAGTCACATCAGGCAGAGCTGGCAGCCATTGGCATCGCCGCATTCGGGCCGGTGGACCTCAACCGCGCGTCGTCAACCTATGGCACCATCACCACGACGCCGAAGCCTGGTTGGGCGCAGACCGATCTGGCAGGCAGGATCAGTCGGGCATTAGGCGTTCCAGTCGGCTTCGACACCGACGTCAACGGGGCAGCGCTGGGCGAGCACCGCTGGGGCGCCGCGCAGGGGCTGGATACGTTCCTATACCTGACCATCGGTACCGGAATCGGCGGCGGCGGCATGCTGGGCAGCAGTCTGATGCACGGGCTGATCCACCCTGAGATGGGGCACATGCGGCTTCCCCACGACTGGGATGCCGACCCGTTTCCCGGCATCTGCCCGTACCATGGCGACTGCCTGGAAGGCATGGCAGCCGGCCCGGCCATTCAGGCGCGCTGGGGCCAGCCCGCGCAGACGTTACCTGACGACCACCCGGCCTGGCCGCTGCAGGCCCGCTACCTCGCGCTGGCGCTGGCGAACCTGATCTGCACGGTGTCGCCACAGCGTATCATCCTGGGCGGCGGCGTGATGAACGTGCCGCTGCTCTTCCCCCTGGTACGCCGCGAGGTGCAGAACCTGTTGAACGGCTATGTCCAGGCGCCGGAAATCCTCGAACAGATCGACAGCTTCATCGTGTCGCCTGGACTCGGCAGCCGCGCTGGCGTGCTGGGCGCGATTGCCCTGGCTGAGACTGCTGTCAGCAGCTAAACGAAAACAGCGCCGCCAGGCAACTGCCCGACGGCGCTTTCACACAGATCGATCTCGCCGGTGGATCAAATGAGGGCAGGCTACCCCCCGATCCACTCCACGATGGTTGCCTCACCTTGTCCGACGCCGACACAAAGAGTCGCCAAGCCGTAGCGCACCGGCTTGCCGGATGCGTTGCGCCGTTTCATCTCGTGGACCAGAGTCGTCACCAGCCGCGCGCCGGAGCAGCCCAGCGGATGTCCCAGCACGATCGCGCCGCCGTTGACGTTGGTGATCGCGGCATCCATGCCCAGCTCGCGCATGCAGGCCAGCGACTGGACAGCAAACGCCTCATTGATCTCGACCAGACCGATGTCATCTATAGTAAGGCCGGCCCGCGCCAGCGCTTTGCGGGTTGCCGGGACCGGCCCCAACCCCATAGTACGCGGATCGACGCCCGCTGCCGCGGAAGCAACCACACGCGCCAGCGGCTGCAAATCCAACTCACGCGCCTTGTCAGCTGACGTCAGCAGCAAGGCCGCAGCGCCGTCGTTGATGCCGCTGGAATTGCCCGCCGTGACCGTGCCGTCCTTGCGGAAGGCCGGTCGCAACTTGGCTAACTGCTCCAGGTTGGTGTCCAGTTCAACCTCCCCGACAGCATTGCGCCGGTAGCGCGGATGTTCATCGGTATCGACGACCACCGCCGGTCCTTTGCGTTGGAGAATTTCCACCGGCACGATCTCGTCGCGGAATCGGCCGTCGCGGATTGCCTCCACTGCCTTCCGTTGGCTCTCAAGCGCGAAGGCGTCCTGTTCTGCGCGGCTGATGGGGCCGCCGGCCAGCGTACCTGCCGCGTCGCAACTCAGCTCGTAGATATTTTCGGCCGTCTCGCCCATCTGTTCCAGCGGGAAGAGCGTCGCAAGTTGCGGATTGGGGAAACGCCAGCCCAGAGTCGTGTCGTATGCGGTGAGGTTGCCCCAGGGATAGCCGCGCTCAGCTTTGGGTAGTGCATACGGCGAGCAACTCATAGAACTCGACGCCGCCGGCGATGAAGACATCGCCCTCGCCTGCCTTGATGGCACGCGCGGCCTGGTTGATCGCGTTCAGACCCGACGCGCAGAGCCGGTTGAACGTCACCGCGGCCACGCTTTGCGGCAGGCCGGCCAGCAGCGTCGCCATGCGGGCTACGTTGCGGTTGTCCTCGCCGGCCTGATTGGCGCAGCCGAGATAGACCTCTTCCACCAGCGCCGGGTCGATGCCGCTGCGGCGGACGACCTCGCGGATGACCAGCGCTGCCATGTCGTCGGGACGGACGCCGGCCAGCGCGCCGCCGTGGCGTCCAACCGGTGTGCGAACTGCGTCGATAATCACTGCGTCGTGCATGGAAAACCTCGTTGTTTGGAAGTTGCAACCTGCCACTTGTATCCAGTTTGCCTCGCCGTTCATTCTACCATACAATTCAGGGGAGATCTGAAACGAGGCTCTGGCAAAGTATGAACGAAGACGGGAATGTGCCTGCACGTATCACTGTTTACGCGACGCCCTATTGTGGTGATACGCGACGGGCCCGCCGCGTGCTGGACGAATCACAGATCGACTACGACTTCGTGGACATCCGCCAGAACCAGGAAGCAGCCCGCTGGATGGAGCAAGTCAACAACGGCTTCCGCAGCTCGCCCACGATCCTCTTTCCTGACGGCAGCACACTGACCGAGCCGTCGGAGGCTGTGTTGCGGGCGAAGCTGGCTGAATTAGTTGATGGGTAACTCATGACCGGACTACACCTGACTTCCAAAGAACAATCGATGCTCAACGGCGATGCCGGTCCCGGCGTCCAGCGCGCGATGGAGATCGTCGCGACGTTGGGGCGTATCTACGGCGCGCCGGATCTGGTGCCGGTAACGCACGTGCAGATCGCCGGTGTCAGCTACAAGAACCTGGGCGACGCCGGGGTCGAGTTTCTCAACGAGTGGGCTGACGCCGGCGCGCTGGTGCGCGTGCCGACAACCCTCAACCCGGCCGGCATGGAGATGGACCGCTGGCAGGAGATGGGTATCAGCCCCAGCTTCGCCGAACCGCAGATCAGCGCGGTGGATGCGTTTGTCAAGATGGGCGTGACGCCGACCATGAGCTGCACGCCCTATCTCTTCCCCGACTACGTGCCGCAGCGCGGCGATCATCTGGCTTGGGCGGAAAGCTCGGCCGTCGCCTTTGCCAACTCGGTGCTGGGCGCGCGCACCAACCGCGAGGGCGGGCCGTCCGCGCTGGCGGCTGCCATCGTGGGTCGCACGCCGCGTTACGGCTATCACCTGGATGAAGAGCGCCGCGCCGATGTGATCATCGACGTCCGTTGTCCGCTGCGTGAGGTGGCCGACTTCGGGGCGTTGAGCTACGTGGTCGGCAAGCAGGTCGGCAGCGCCTGTCTCTGGTTCGAAAACCTGGCGGACTACCTGCCGCCGCTGCCGGAGGATGTTACGGAGGGCGGCGACGCTGGCGACCGGCTGAAGACGCTGGGCGCGGGGCTTGCAGCCTACGGCGCTGTGACGCTCTACCACGTTGCCGGCTACACGCCTGAGGCGCGTGATCTGGGCGAAACGCTGATCAAGCCCGGCGCGCGTCGTATGGTCGTTGACAGTCTGGATCCGGCCTACAAAATCATGGACGCTGACCCGGAGCTGCACCGGATCGACCTTGTAACGGTCGGTTGCCCGCATGCCAGCCTGAACGAAATTCGCCAGATCGCCGACGCGCTGGCGGGACGGCACTTGGCGACGCAGCTCTGGGTGACCACGGCGCGCATCACCCGCGACCGTGCACGGGAGACCGGCTGGGTGCAGACCATCGAAGCGGCCGGCGGGCAGGTCGTGGCCGACACCTGCGCGGTCGTGGCGCCTGTGCGCAGCATCGGCATCACCAGCATGGCCACCAATGCTGGCAAGATGGCCTGCTATGCGCCGGCTCACAGCAAGGTCAAAATGCGCTACGGCAGCCTGGAGCAATGCATCGACGCCGCGCTGACGGGCGTTTGGAACGTCTAGTCGAGGTAATGAGGTAAACTACGATGGGAACAACACTCACTGCTGAAATGAGCAGCCTTATGGAGATGCCAGAACCCGCGGTCTTTCGTAAGGGAATGCTGGCGCTGATCGAGAAAGAATTGCGTCTGGCTGAGCAAGAGATCGCAGTGATTCGCGAACGGTACGACGTGTTCACAAAAGAAGCATTGCTTAACGCGATCGAATTGGGTACGGTTCGGGAACATCCTGCTTGGGAAGATTACATCGTTTGGAAGAACAAGGAGGCTCATTGCGCCAGCCTGCGGCGAATGGCAGAGCGGGAGTAAGCCATGTTAGCGACTTACCGGGCTCTGGCGAGCATTGCAGTAACTGAATATGCCGACATCGTGGCGGAGACTACATTCGTCGGTGGAACGTCTGCCAGTCCCAACAAGCTAAGGCTGGCGCTGGTTGAAGGATCTTTCATCGACATCTGGCTTTCGAGTGATGGTGACTATGCATATCATTGGGAAAGACGCAGTCAAACGGGGGAAATGTATCGTTGGGACAACGCCCCCCATTACCGTCAGATCAGCACGTTTCCTGCCCATTTTCACGATGGTGACGAATCAATCGTCCGTGAGAGTGTGTTACAGTACGAATCCCGAACTCGCCCTACGGGAGGTCCTTGCGTTTGTTAGACATTTGGCTGCCTGATCCGGAGGACTCCCGGAGTCGTGGCGACATCGATTGATCTCACCTACAGCCCGCGCTTCGAGTGCAACGCGTGTCCGACGCGTTGCGACGGTCGCTCCAAGAGCGCGTACATCTTCGATGATGATGTGGCCGCGTCGGAGGAGGCGGAAGGCTGGCTGGCCGAGCACCTGTGGATGGCGCTGGACGTGGATGTCTACACGGCGCCGGCGCGGCGGCATGGCCTGCCCGACCTGGCGCTGATCCGCGGCGATCGCGTGCTGGCGCGGGTCGAGGTCAAGGCGCAGGGACGCGCGTTCATGGCCATCGAGCGGTTGTTACCCGACGCAGATTTGCGGCCCTACGAGACGGTCGCGCTGAACCTGAGTGACATCAGACGCTACGCCGCGCAGCACCGCGAGAATCATATCCCGACCTTCATCATCTGGCGCGTGCGGCGGCCCTGTTTGGGCGAAGGCTACTGGGGACAGAACATTGAGGCGCTGATCGAGATCGGCAACCACTATCGCGACGCCCGTACCTTTCGCCGTGCATCGACCGACAGCGACTACGTGGACGGCGAACACCGCGGCGTGACCGTCAACTACCACTTCAGCCTGCGCGAGCTGCTGCCGCTGGATGCGCTGCTGGAGCGAATGCGCGCCGTGCTCAATACGGCCACAGCAGGGGAACCAGCACCAGACTGACCAGCATGATCAGCAGCGCCAGGGGAAGGCCAAGCTTGAGAAAGTCACGGAACTGGTAGCCGCCCGGCCCCATGATCAGCACATTGGCGGCATGGGCGACCGGATTCAGCGCGCTGGCGGCAATGGCGATCGCCAGGATCATCATCATCGGATAGGGAGAGACGTTCAAGTCGGCGGCGGTGCGCACTACGATAGGCGCTTGCAACGCTGCCACTGCCTGGGTCGGCATCACCTGGGTAGAGAGCATGGCCAACACGTAGAAGCTGGCCGAGACCGCCGTTGGCCCGGCGTCGCCTGACAAGCTGACGATTGCGTTGGCCACCAGTTGCGCCGCGCCGGTCTGGTCCAGCGCAGTTCCCAGCGCCAACATGCCGGCGATCAGGAAGACTGCCCGCCACTCGATGGCCCGATAGGCTTCGTCCATGCTCAGGCAGCCGGTCAGCACCATCAGCGCCGCGCCTACCACAGCCATGATCGCGATCGGCATCCACCCCAACATCACCGGCAGGAGCACGATCCCCATGACTGCCAGCGCGATCGGCATCTTGCTCAGCCGGGGCGGGGTCTGGGCGTCCTGCCTCAGCACCACGAAGTCAAGCTCGCTGCCCAGCACCTGCAACTGGCGGCGGGAGCCATGCACCAGCAGCGCGTCGCCGAATTTCAGCGGGATGTCTCCCAGGCGGTCGCGGTAGGCGGTGCCCGCGCGCCAGATGGCCAGGACGGTCAGGCCATACTTCTCGCGAAAGTTCAGGCTGCGCAAGGTCTGGCCCGCGAGCGGTGTATGCGGCGCCAGCACCACCTCGGCCAGTCCCACGTCCGCCGACTCCAGCGCCCTGGCTGCGGAAAGGACGGGGCCGTCCCGGTCCAGCTCCAGACCCTGCAAGCCCTGCATCAAACGCAACTCCTCGGCGCTGGCTTCGACCAGCAGAGTGTCGCCGGCCTGTAGCACCTCATCGGGCGGCGGCAACAGCCGCGTGACGCCATCGCGCACGAAGCCCAGCACCACCAGGTCGAAGGCGAAGCCCAGCCGGCTGTCTACCAGGGTCTTGCCGCTCAGCGCCGACCCTTCCGGGATGCGCAGCGCCATCAGCCGGTCGTCCAACTGGTGCGCGACCGCGGTTTCGGTGGAGAGGATGCGCAGGGCCGCTTCCACGGCCAGCGATTCGGTCCGCTCCCTGGTTCCTTGCACCAGCAGCATGTCGCCGGCGCGTACGATGTGGCGCGGTAGCCCGTCGCGGATCAACTGGCCGTTCTGGCGAAAGGCCAGCACGTTGACGCCGAAGCGGGCGCGAAACGCCAGCTCGGCCAGCGTCTGCCCGGCCAGCGGCGATCCCTCCATGACCTGTAGCTCGCTGATTACGACTTCGGCGACCGCGATCTCTTCCACGTCCGGCGGCTGCTCGGCTGGCAGCACGAAAGGATGGCCATTGATTCCGACCAGCTGCTCGTGAGCACCCTGAATGATGAGACGGTCGCCCGCCTGTAACACCTCGGACGGCAGCGGCGCCAGCCGGGTCTGGCCGTTGCGCAGAAT
Organism: uncultured Chloroflexia bacterium; assembly: GCA_963707275.1. Taxonomy (GTDB): domain Bacteria; phylum Chloroflexota; class Anaerolineae; order JAAEKA01; family JAAEKA01; genus JACKBK01. The sequence goes on along the minus strand of CAVPPH010000003.1, from coordinate 154,083 downwards.
ACCAAGCACGTTGCCGCCCAGCAGGTCCCGCAGCCGGCTCTGGGCCAGCGTCACGCCGACGAACGCGGAGCCAGGTTCCAGCCGCACGACGGCGACTCCCTCGTCCAATCCGTAGAGTCGTTTCAGATCTTCGCTGTTAGCCGGTCCGCGAGCGCTGTCGGACATGTTGCGCACCGGCAGCATCCGCCGGCCGACCACGATCATATAAAGCGCCCCGGTCAGCAGCACGGTCAGCCCGACTGGCGTAAATGCGAAGAAGCCAAAGGGCGCGTACCCTTCCTCGCGCAGCGCCTCGCTGACAATCACGTTGGGCGGTGTGCCGATCAGCGTGGTCAGCCCGCCCAGCAGCGCGCCTGAGGCCAGCGGCAGCAGCAGCCGCGAGGGCGCGATGCTGGCCTTGCGGGAGATGTCCATAACCACCGGCAGCAGCAGCACCACCACGCCGATGCTGTTCATGAACCCGGAGAGGATGCCGGCCGACAGCATGATCACCACGATCAGCCGGCGCTCGTCGGTTCCGGCAAGGCGCAGTATTTGGGAACCCACCTGGTTGGCAACGCCGGTCAGCGCCAGCCCCGCGCCGAGGATGAACACCGCCCACACCGTCACCACCGCCGGGTTGGCAAAGCCTGCCAGCGCTTCAGCCGGCGTCAGCAGGCCGGTCAAAGCCAGCGCGCCCAATACCAACAGCGCGACCAGATCCATGCGCACCCGGTTGGTTACGAAGAGGATGACCGCGACGGCGAGTATGGCGAATGTTGCAAGGATTTCAAGGGTCATGATGCTGGCGGTACGATAGATCGTTCGAGGCAGGGCGATTATAGCAGAGATGGCGTCCCGTGTCAGGTCGGCTATGACCCGGCGCGCTCAGATGCTTGGCCCTGCCTCTCTCCTGTGGTACACTAGCCGTGCAAGACGCCCGATTGGAAGGAACCATGGCAACAGCAACGCTCGCCCCGATCAACAGCAGGTCGATCAACATCGGCAGCGTGATTGGCAACGCGATACTTTTTGACCCCAAACTCCCACGGGAGTCATCGATGGAAGTCGAATTGCTCTTGCACAGCGTTCAGGACTTGTTCGCACTGCTTGACGAACGCCAGGTCGATCATGTGCTGGTCGGCGGAATCGCTATGCTCAGCTATGTCGAAGGACGCAATACAGAGCACATCGATCTGATCGTCAGTCTTCCTGCAATCAAGAAGCTGCCGGAGATTGAGATCACCAGTCAGGATGCCGATATTGCGCGCGGCCGGTATCGTGACCTGCGAATCGCATTCCTGCTTACCAGCAATCGATTGTTCGACGCCGTGCACCAGCGTTACACCAACGAACGCGAGTTTGTCGAGAACGCGATCCCGACTGCCACCGTGGAAGGGCTGCTATTGCTTTAGCTGTATGCTCTGCCTTCGCTCTACCGGCGAGGCAACTTCGCGCGGGTCGGCTTGTATGAAAACGACATCGCTACGTTGCTGCAAGCCTACCGCCCACCGGTTGAGCCGCTTCTGGATGAATTGATGCAGCATCTCAGTGACTCAGACATGCGAGAGTTGCGCGCTACTTTGCATGATATCCAACGGCGCGTCCAACGGTTCGACCAACAAGACAAGTAAGAGACCAACATGACCAACCACAACGACGTGGACCAGATCGCTACAGAGGCGCAGCGCTGGGCCGACACGACTTTGAAGAAGACACTAGACCGCTTTCCTGAGCGGCAGGACGAGTTCGTGACCGTCTCCTCTGCGCCAGTCGAACGGCTGTATACACCGGCCGATCTCGCGGACAGCGACTACCTGCGCGACATCGGCTTCCCGGGCGAGTACCCCTACACACGCGGCGTCCATGCCACCATGCACCGCGGCAAGCTGTGGACCATGCGTATGTTCGCCGGCTTCGGCACGGCCGAGGAGACCAACGCCCGTTTCCGCTACCTGCTGAGCCAGGGGCAGACCGGCCTGAGCGTTGCGTTCGACATGCCGACCCTCTATGGCTACGACAGCGACGCCCCCGAGGCGCTGGGCGAGTTCGGCAAGTGCGGCGTGGCCGTCAGTTCGCTGGCCGACATGGAGGTGCTGTTCGACCAGATTCCCATGGGCGAGGTTACTACGTCGATGACTATCAACTCGCCCGCGGCCATCATCTGGGCGATGTACATCGCCGCGGCGGAAAAACAGGGCTACCGGCGGTCGCAGTTGCGCGGCACCTTGCAAAACGACATCCTGAAAGAGTATATCGCCCAGAAGGAGTTTCTCTTCCCGCCTGCGCCCTCCATGCGGCTGGTGACTGACACGGTGGAGTTTGGTACGCACGAGCTGCCAGAGTGGAATACCATCAGCATCAGCGGCTACCACATCCGCGAGGCCGGCAGCACTGCCGCCCAGGAGCTGGCGTTCACGCTGGCCGATGGGTTCGCCTACGTTGAGGCAGCCCTGGCGCGCGGGCTGGACGTTGATGCTTTCGCGCCGCGGCTGAGCTTCTTCTTCAACGCCCACAACGACTTCTTCGAGGAGATCGCCAAATACCGCGCCGCGCGTCGCATCTGGGCACGCGCGATGCGTGAGAAATACGGCGCGAAGAACCCGCGCAGCTGGCTGATGCGCTTCCATTCGCAGACAGCCGGCGTCAGCCTGACCGCGCAGCAGCCCGACAACAACATCGTGCGCGTCGCGATTCAGGCGCTGGCGGCCGTGCTGGGCGGCACCCAATCGCTGCACACCAACTCCATGGACGAAGCGATGGCGCTGCCCTCGGAACGGGCGGTCACAGTCGCGCTGCGCACCCAGCAGATCATCGCTGAGGAGAGCGGCGTCGCCAACACCATCGACCCGCTGGGCGGCTCGTACTTCGTGGAGGCGCTGACCGACCGCATGGAAGAGGAAGCCAACGCCTATTTTCGCCAGATCGAGCGGCTGGGCGGCGTGGTTCCGGCCATCGAACACGGCTTCTTCCAGCGCGAGATCGCCGATGCCGCTTACGTCTATCAGCGGGAGATCGACGACGGGCGGCGCACCATTGTGGGCGTCAACGACTACGTGGCCGACGAACCGGTCAAGATACCAATTCTGGACATGGATCCGCAAGGCTACCAACGGCAGGCAGCGCGCCTTCAGCGAGTGCGGGCCGAGCGCGATGGCGCGGCCGTGCAGCAGACCTTACACCGTTTGGCCGACGCTGCTCATGATCCCAAGATAAACCTGATGTCCCCGATTCTGGAGTGTGTCGAGGCGTACGCAACCCTTGGCGAGATCACCGACGTCTTCCGCGAGGTGTTTGGCGAATACCACGAGCCGGCATACTTCTGATTGACGGTGCCATTGTATTATTGTACAATAGTGGCTGAGGTGATCCGATGACTGAATATGTAACGACCAACATCCGCCTGCCGAAGGCAATGCACGAACGGATCAAGCGGCTGGCGCTGGAAGAAAACAAGAGCATGGCGCAGGTCGTGCGCGAGAGCTTGGTTCAGTATGTCACCGGGCAAGCTGAAGACAACGCCCCGCGCAGTATTGAGTTTAAGGATCCGATTTTTGCCGTGGGTAGCTTGACGCGTCCCGACGAGGTGATTGGCGGGGATCGTCCTACGGATACCTCAGTACGGCACGATTATTATCTCTACGAAATCGATCTCGATAGTGTTCCTCTGATCGATAAATGACATGCGTGACGCTTACTTCGTTGATACCGGTCCATGGATTGCGCTGTCCGATCCGCGCGACCAATGGCATTCCGCGGCGGTCAAGACGATGGATCAGCTGAGACAGGATCGAAGCCTTCTGGTGACCAGTAATTTTGTTCTCATGGAGACCTATTCCGGCCTCGTGGGACGTATCCAGCGCCAGGCGATTGAGCGTTTTAGATCCGCCATTATTGCAAGTCCGTCGATTCGGGTCGAACGCGTCGATGAACTGACTGAGGATTTTGCCTGGCGACTCTTCATGCGGTATGATGACAAAGCTGTTAGTTTCGTAGATTGCACCAGCTTTGTCGTCATGGAGCAGCGCTCGCTGGCGACAGCGTTTTCCTTCGATCGCCACTTTCGCCAGGTTGGATTTCTAACACTGCCAGAACTCAGTTAGGAGCAAGCAAAGATGTCAGACCGCAAAATTCGCATTCTCGTTGCCAAGCCCGGTCTGGACGGCCACGACCGCGGCGCGAAAGTTGTCGCCCGTGCCCTGCGTGACGCCGGCTTCGAGGTCATCTACACTGGCATCCGCCAGACGCCTGAGATGATTGCCGAGGCAGCCTTGCAGGAGGATGTGGACGTTGTCGGTCTCAGCATCCTCTCCGGCGCGCACATGGCTCTCTGCCCGCGGGTCGTCGAGCTGCTGCACGCCGAAGGCATGGACGACGTGATCGTGCTCGTCGGCGGCATCATCCCCGACGAGGACATTGCACCGTTGCGAGCTGCGGGCGTTGAGGGCATCTTCGGCCCCGGCACCAGCACTCAGGACATCGTCGCATTCATCCATGAACGTACTGCCGAGCCAGTCCCGGCCTGAGTTCTCTGAAATACCACGAATCGAAACGGCTGAGCGATATGCTCAGCCGTTTTCATATCGGCAAAGATCTGTACAAGCCATGATTACGCCCAAATCGCGCATTCCCCAGCTTGCTTCAGCATGCTTCGGTAGTATCAGCCTGACGGTTTCAACCTCAGGCGACGCTGCGCGCAGACACCGATTTCACCGCGCCGATGCCCTCTGCTTTATGAGCCAGCGCGTGCAAATCAACCCCGCAGCGACCAACATTCCGGCGACCCCCAACGAAATCCACGGCAGGCTCGCCGCGCCTCCAGCCTGGAAGCCGGCCAGCCCGACCGCCGTCGGCTCCTCGATCACCAGCGCCTGCTGGCCATCCGATCCACGGGCTGACCACATCGCCCAGGCGCGCCCGCACGCGCAGGCGCGCGTCATCCGAGCCGGCATCGGGCGCCTGCCAGCGACCGCCCGCCCCGTCGAATGTAACATCAGCAGGGCGCCAATGTGCCTGGCTGACATTCTCGATGCGCAGGTTGTCGATCCAGGCCATGTCCTTGCCCTGTGAAAGCGTCGAGTCTTTGCTGTAGCGCCAGACAAGCTGATGCTGGCCGGCCGGCAGGTCCAGCGAATAACTGCGACGGGCCGCTCTTTCCCGACTGCTCCACCACCATCTGGCCGTCCAAAGCGAACGTGAAAACGTCGGCGCCGGCCTCCGAATCCACCGCCCAGTCGAAGCTGAGCTGGCCCGGCGCCACCAGATCGACGGTCAGTTCCAGCGCGCTAGACTGGTTATGACTGATTGGCCCGGCGCGCAGCGCGTCGTCCTCAACTCGCCACGGCAGATTGCCATAGGATGTGAAGCTGGCCGGCAGGCTGCCCCGGTTGAAATCGTGCGTAATCGGACCGGCCAGCGTCGAGTCAAGGCTGACCTGCGTCTCGTACGTGACGGGCAGTCCATCGACTTTCGGCCATGAGATACCGACCGTACTGGCAGGCGTGATCGCTGTGCCGCCGCTGACGACCGGCGCGCCGGGGCCTGGCAGCGGCAGCAGCCCGCGCCGTATCAACGCCTGACCGATGGCGTCAGTGTGTGCGCCGTCGTTCAATACGGCGTCAGCATCCAGCAACGCGCGGCCCGCATCGACCAGCGAGGCAGCCGGCGGCAAGTAGAAGTTGCTCTCCAGCGCCAGCCGGTCGGCGGTCGTCGCTCCCAGCTCAGCACGCAGATCCCACAACACACGGCTCCAGATCTCGCCGTCCTGATGGGCATCGCCCGACAGATCGATCGGATACTGGCGGCTGCGATCTACCCGGCGCAGGCAGAAGGGCGCCTTGGTGACATAGGCGCGGCTGTCGCGTTCGGCGATGCAGGCCGGATCGATGCTCTGCTCGGCAAAGAGGCTGGCGGCCAGATAGTCCGTGAAGCCCTCGCCAATGGCATTCATCTCGCTGCCGCCCCAGTAGGGTATCTGGTCCTGCTGCAAGGCATGGGCGTATTCGTGGACGATGATGTCCGGGTCCTCCGCGTCCTGGATCCCGCCGTCGCCAAAGTGCAGCGCTCCGTCGCTGGCGCTGAAGAAGGACTGGTCTTGCGCGAACCAGTGCGCGTTGGCTGCGGTCACCCGTTCGCGGATGCCGTTGGCCGGTGTGTTGGAATCGCTGTATCCCAGACTTTGGATGTAACGCTGGGTCGTGTCCACAAAGTGGTAGACCATTACCTCTTCGAAGCGGGGATCGTCGGGCGCGTAGATGAACTGGCCAGCGGAGGAAAAGGCGCGCGCCGGGTTGGGGCCGGCAAGTTGCGTCAGGTCAACGTATTCGCCGCGCAGCCAGCCGCTACTGTCCAGTCCTTGCAACGGGATGGTCGTCAGCGTCAGCGGCTCCTGGGCAGCGGCAATCCATTTCGGCGCAGTAGGTTGCAGGATCTGGCCCTCCGCCTTGCTGCTCTGCAGGGTCGAGCGGTCGAAGACCAGCAGGTTGGTGCGCTTGACCACCTCGCCGGTAGCTGCATCGACCAGCACTTCCCAGTCGCCGGCCGGGTTGGCGGCGACTATCATCACCTGCCAGACGAGGCGCCCCTCGGTCGGGGAAATCGGCAGCACGGCCAGTTGCGGCGCCGGGCTGCTGCCGCGCGGCGCGGCGAACTCGATGGCCTGGCGGGCTGACTGCACGGCTTGCACCGCAGTCACTCTGGCAGCAGTGGTCGGAACGGCCAGCCGCGGCAGGTAACCGTTGTGCAGCACTGCGACGCTGCCGTCGTCGCGCATGTGTACCGAGACGTAGGTGCCCAGCACCGGCCGTGTGCTGCGCTGTTGCTGGAAGAAGACGTGGCTGCCGGCAAGCCCGTGGCGCAGGCTGATGAATTCCAGGTCGTCCAGAGTCGCTTGCAAGGCCAGCGGCGCGGCGTTTTCGCGCAGAAAGGCGCGTGCTGTCTCCACAGGATCATCGCTGACAGCGTCGGGCGTGGTGCAGTCGCGCAAAGTGGCTGGCGTATCGGTGACGGCGTTCCAGGTCACGTCGCGGCACGGCAGTTCGGCTTGCTTTGCAGGCGCGCTAAAGACCGGCGCTGCGCTGAGAAGCGTCAACGCCGCCGCGATCAGTAGTCGCCAGACGGCGCTGATGCCGCGCCTGGCTGGCTGGGCCTGCTGGTTGCCGGACTGCACGTGCTGTGTCTCCTTGTCTGGGCGTCGCTGGATGGTCGACGAAGGCAGCTTCATTCTACCACTTTTGACGAGGGCTGTCTATCTGACTTTCACCGGTTCGGTCGCCAGGGACGCGTCTATCAATCAGTCGCTGCTTTGGCCGGTCTCGTGACCGAGCCAACACAGGGAAGTTGTTTGTAGATGCGTCCCAAGATTGACCGCGCGTGCTTGCAATGGTATAGTACCGCGTCGCAACCCGAAATCGTTTGGAGAAACTATGCCCGAAAACCCCGCGATGGACACAATGCGCGATGAATATGATATCGATACGTTGATCGAGCAGGCGACGCCGATATTGCGCCGCTATATCCTCACTCTGGAACAGGAAAACGCGCGCCTGCGGCAGGAGTTGATGGATCTGCAAGGCACAGCCGCCCGCCGCGAACGCGCCGCGGCGGCCCGCGAAAGCCGCGAGCCGTCGGCCAGCGCGACCGTGCCCACGCCCCGTTATGGCGACGACGTGATGGTGATCACGGTCACGGGGCAGGGGTTGTGCAAGCGCACGCCCATTAACGACTACTCTGCGCAGCGGCGCGGCGGAGTGGGTGTCTTCGACATTCAGACCAGCCGCGACGACCAGGTCGCGCATGTGCTGGTCAGTCGGGCAGCCGCGGCCCTGCTGGTGCTGAGCAGTCGCGGCCGCGCCTTTCGCGTCCCGGTCGAGACGTTGCCGCTGACCGAGATCCGCGGCCGCGGCGCATCACTGCCGGAGCGGCTGATGTTCACCGAAGGTGAGACCATCGGCGCGCTGCTGGCGCTGGACGAGGAGCAGGACGACCGTCCCAACGTGCTGATCGCCACGGCCAGCGGTTGGCTGCGCTCGTTTCATCGTAACTACGTCGGTCCCCGTTTGCAGCCCGGTACGCTGCTGGTGGAACCGGCCCGCGGCGGCGCACCGGCCGCGGCCACGCTTTCCAGCGGCGGCGGCGACGTGTTAGTTGCGCTGCGCAGCGGCGTCGCCTATCGCTTCGCCGAGCAATTGATCCGCCGCGAGGGCGTGCGCGGCATCCAGGTGCGCCCGGACGATGCCGTAATTGGCCTGGCTGTGATCGCTGAAGGCGGCGATGAGGCCATCTTCCTGGCTAGCGGCGACGGGCTGGGCACACGGCGCGGCGACGACACTTTCTCGTCCAACAAATCCCCCGGCGGCCAGGGCAAGGTGATCATGAAAACCGACGCGCTGGCGGGCGTTGCTGCGGTCACTGAACAAAGCGAGGTGTTTTGCGTCAGCGGCCTGGGCAAGATCATTCGTTTTGCCGTGGCTGAAGTGCCGCCCAAGGCGGGCAACGTCCAGGGCGTCAACATCATGGATTGCCGCGGCGACCAGTTGACCGCTATCGTCGTCAGCACGCCGCCTGCACAGGACTGAAACGCATGTCTGCCACACCACACAGCGCGCTGGTGCGCCGGCCAGATCCATCGTTCGTCGATGCGTTGGGACAGATGGACGGCGCGCCGGCCATCGACTTTGAACTTGCGCTGGCCCAGCACCTTCTTTACGCAGCGGCGTTGCGGGAGGCAGGTCTCGTAGTCAGTGAGTTGCCGCCCGCGGCCGGCCTGCCCGACGCCTGCTTCGTGCAGGATGTCGCGCTGGTGCTGTCGCAACTGATCCTGCTGGCTCGCCCGGCCATGCCATCGCGGCGGGACGAGGTCACGGCAATCCGCCCGCATCTGCCCGACGACCGGCCAGTAATGGCGGTCGAGGCGCCGGGAACGCTGGAGTGGGGCGACGTGCTGCGCATCGACGACACGCTGTTTGTCGGTCTGTCGGAGCGCACCAACGCGGCCGGGGCTGAGCAAGTGCGGGCCGCGGCGACGCCGCTGGGCATGCAGGTCGAAACGGTGCCCGTGCCCGCCGGCTTGCACCTGCTCAGCGGGCTGAACTACCTGGGCCGACCGCCGCGCAACGCTGAAGGATCGGGTGTCGTGCTGGCGTGGCCGACCTATCGCGATCTGCCTTTTCTGGCCGGGCTGGATGTGATCGTCGTGTCAGAGAGCGAAGCGCCGGCCGCCAATGTGCTGGCTGTGGGCGAGGCGGTGCTCGTCCCCGCGGGCTACCCGCGCACCGCCGCCGAACTGTGGCATCGTGGCTGGCGCGTGCTGTCTGTGCCGCTCAGCGAGTTCGCCAAGGCGGACGGCGGCGTAACCTGCCTCAGCCTGCTGATCTGAAAGTCATGTTGCAAACGGAGGAGCTATGCCGCGCGATCCGTTGATCGATCGCAGCCAGGCAGCGCGCCTGGCGTTTTTTGAGCAGGAACGCGACTTGTTTCGCGAGCTGGTAGCCCACGGCCAGTCGCCAGATGCGCTGCTGATTGCGTGCAGCGACTCGCGTATTGTGGGCGCCGGTCTGCTGGGCACGCAGCCGGGCGAGGTGTTTGTGGTGCGGACGGTGGGTGCTGTCGTTCCGCCCTACGGCATCGGGCAGCGTTCGGTGGGCGCGGCGCTGGAGTTTGCGCTGGATAAGCTGGGCGTGCGCCACGTGGTCGTCTGCGGCCACACCGACTGCGGCGCGATCGAGGCGCTGGACACGCCCGTGGACATGCAGCAGACGCCAAACCTGGCGCTGTGGCTGGAGAATCTGCGACCGGCCAAGACGTCGGTCGATGCCCGCAACTCCTTCGACAATCCCTATCTGCGCCAACTGGCTATCGTCGAACAAAGCGTGCTACTGCAACTGCGCAACCTTGAAACCTACCCCGTCGTACGAAATGCGCTGAAACAACAAACCGTCCGGCTCCACGGCTGGGTGTACAACCTGGAAAGCGGACGGCTGAGCTACTACGATGCGGATGTCGGGCGGTTCGTCGTCGAGGACGCCTAGCTTTGATACTCGGCGCCATACAGGCTGCCGCCAATGGTCGGGACGGAGGTCGGCTGGGCGCTGCCGGTGGCCGGTTCAGCGGTGACCCGCAGCGAGTCGTATTGTCCCATGGGCAGCGGCGCGCTGAACACGATTCTGCCGTTGCCCGCCGCATCGGCGTCGAAAAGGCCGGCGCTGACCATCGTGTCGCCCTGTCCCAGCCAGACCTGATAGGCCTCGCCCGGCGCGAGGGGGGGCATATTTTCAGCCAACAGAAAGCCCACAGGCTCCTCTGGATTGCAGACCAGCGCGCCGTAGGCGGCTGTCGCCACACCGGCCGGGCCGGGCGGCAAGCCGATGCGCACATTCGTCCCCTCGCCCACCTGCGTCAACACAGCAGTCTGCTTCCCCAGCCGACCCTCCAGGTCATCGACCGAACTGCGCAGCAGGCCGAGCTGGTTGGCAAGGTAGACGTTGACCGCCAGCAGTGCGACCAGTGCGATGGCTGCCAGCACCGGCACCGGCCGCAGCCCTGAACCGGCCAGCGCGGCACGAAGCCGTTCCCACAGTGATGGGCCGGCGTCGCCTGGCTGTGTGTGAACTGCCGCTGCCGCTGCCGGCTTTGCTGGCTCTGCTGTGGCCGTCGTGACTGTCAACAGCTTGTCCGCCAGCCTGGCAGGCGGCGTGGCCACAGGCGCGCTGAACAACAGCGCTTCGGACAGTGCCCGATACTCCGCCGCTTCGACTGCCGCGTCGGGACACTCGGCCAGATGCGCTGCCACCAACCTTGTTTCATCGGGGTCGGTGGCTTCCAGGCAGTAAGCCGGGATCAGTTCATGGATTTCAGTACAGTCGGTTGTCATCTTTTCAGGCGCCATGGCCGGTTGCCTCGCACCCACCGCTCCGGTGGATGCGACCGTCTCATCGCAGTCTCCGTAGCTGTCGTGCGGTAGATATACCTCTTCTATGCTTATTACGCAGGGAACAGGCGTCCTGGATTTAGCCTGCTGCCGAATGTTCCGGTGATTCGATCCACAGGGCGCGCAGCTTTTGCAGACCGGAGCGCAGTCTGGTCTTTACCGTGCCCAGCGGCCACTGCAAATGGTCTGCCAACTCGCTGTGGGTCATGCCCTGGAAGAAGGCCAGCTCGATCACCAGCGCCTGTTCTTCCGGCAACGTGGTCATATACTGGCGCAAGAGTTGGCCGTCCAGCCAGTGGCGGTCGCCAAACGATGCCGGCGCGCTGGCGTGATCGGCGAGGCTGTCCAGATACGGGCCGGCTGACGAGGAATGCCGCTGCTCGCGGCGCAACCGGTCGATGGCTGCGTAGCGCGCGATGGTCAGCAGCCAACTGCTGAGCTGGCCGCGGGAGAGATCCCATTGCTCGGCCTTGTGCCACACCTTGAGAAAGGTATCCTGGGTTGCTTCCTCGGCAAGCTGTGGATCGCGCAGAACGCGCAGTGTCAGGCCGTAGACCTGGCTGCCGAAGCGCTGATAGAGGTCCATGAGGGCGGCCTGGTCCTGGTTGGCAATCCGCAGCATGAGCGCGGCATCCGCTGTGTCCAAGGTTGTCTGAGTGTCGGGAACAGCCATGGGCGGAGTTTAGCACAGAACTGTGATGCAACCAAAGCCACCAACAAATCGGCGCGCCGGCGGGACGAGATTCACGCAAATTCGCGCCAGGACAATCCAATAGAGGCAAAGCCCACGTATCTTGAGGGCAGCGTTGAAAACGCCTGCGCGAAGTACGATGCATAAAACCAAGGAGGAGTTTATGAGTAACCTGTTCAATCGAGTATCGTCGTCCGGACGCCGGGACCGGCGTGCGTCACTGCCTGCAATCATCGCGATGGTCATCCTGTCGCTGATGGTAGCGTCGTGCGGCGGTTCTGCCGCTGAGCCGACTGCTGCGCCAACTGCTATCGCAACGTCGGTGCCCGCAGCCCCTGCCGATACGCCAACCACGGCGCCGGCTGCCACCGCAACGCCCGTGCCGCCGACTGCCACCGCAACCGCCGTGCCGCCCACTGCTACTGCCGAACCGGCTGCTACCAACACGCCTGTGCCGCCAACCGCGACCGCAACGCCCGTGCCGCCCACTGCCACTGCGGCGCCGGAGCCAACCGAGGAGCCAGAACCCACGGAGCAGCCTGAGCCAACTGTGGCGCCCACGGTCGACAACAGCGCCCTGATCGCTCAAGGACGTTCGGTGTTTGAAGCCAACGGTTGCGCCGGCTGCCACGGCGAACCGGGCGCGGGTGGAATCGTCAGTCCTGATCTGAAGGGTATCTCGGCCCGCGCCGGTAGCCGGGTAGCGGGTCTCTCAGCCGAGGCGTACATCCGCCAGTCGATTCAGGACCCCAACGCGTTTGTCGTGCCTGATTGCCCGTCAGGCCCGTGCCCGGCCGGTGTGATGCCGCAGACCTTTGGAGCGAGCCTCAGTGCTGAGCAGCTTACTGCGCTGGTGACGTATCTGATGTCGCTGAACTAGGTGGAGTACCCCGCTCTGGCCGGTCTCCGACCGAACCAGCGTGACAATAGTCTGATCAGTCCCAAACGATATCCACGAGGCGGCCCGCCATCGGCAGGCTGCCTCGTTTCGCGTACACGGCTTGACATTTTCACAGACCTACGGTAAAATCGCTTTGTCAGTTCAATATACTAACCGTCATCGCACACACCATTGAGGCAGGTTAACCATGATCCCACGCAGCAAGAAACTCACCCGCGACGAAGCGAAGAGCCACAACCAGCGCCTGGTGCTGCGGCTCATCTACCAGAACGGCGAATATAGCCGCGCTGACATTGCCCGCGCCAGTGGGCTGACCCGCACCACCGCTTCGGCAGTGGTCAGCGAACTGATGGAACAGGGGCTGGTCGAGGAGATCGGCCGGGGCCCATCGGGGGGTGGCAAGCCGCCGACCCTGTTGCAGGTTCCCCCCGACGCGCGTCATCTGATCGGTCTCGACCTGGCCGGCGCGACGCTGGAGGGCGCAGTTTTCGACCTGCGTGGCCAGGCCGTACACCGCGCCAGCGTCGAGCTGGCCGCGGGCAGGAACCAGGACGCGCTACAACAAGTGCTCGACCTGCTGGACCGCCTGGTTGTCGAAGCCAGCCAGCCACTGCTGGGCATCGGCGTCGGCCTGCCGGGGTTGATCGACAGCCAGTTGGGTGTCGTCTACCATGCGCTCAGCCTGGGCTGGCCGCAGCTGGCCCTGGGCGATATTCTGCGCCAGCGCTATCAACTGCCGGTCTACCTTGTCAACGACAGCCAGGGCGCGGCGCTGGCCGAATATACCTTCGCCGCGAGGAGAACGTCCACGACATGGCGGTGATTCTGGCGGCGCAGGGCGTCAGCGCGGGTATTATCCTGGGCGGCCAGCTTTACCGCGGGCGGCTGCACTCCGGCGCGAGCGAGATCGGCCACGTACGCGTCATGGAGGACGGTGACCCATGTGTCTGCGGACACGATGGCTGTCTGCAGACCATCGTAGGCGAGCAGGCTGTCCTGCGCGGCGCGCGCACGATCTATGCCCGGCGGCCCGATTCGGCGCTGGGCCGGCTGGTGCGGAACGCCGACGAGATCACTATGGCGACCGTTGCGACGGCTTACCAGCAGGGCGACCCACCTGTGTTGGCGCTGGGAGCGGAAATGTCCCACTACCTGGGCATTGCGGCGGCCAGCCTGCACAGCGTGCTCAACGTGCCGCGCATCGTGCTGGCTGGCGACGTGGCGGCGTTCGGTGCGCCCTTTGCCGCGGCGGTCGAGGCGGAGATCCGCGAACGAACGCTGCCGTGGCTGGCTGATCGCGTGTCGGTGCGTGTCAGTACGCTGGAAGACGATGCCGTTGAACTCGGTGCAGCCGCTGTGCTGCTGGCCAACGAGCTGGGAGTCGATCTAGACCATGAGTTCCCCGTTTCATCTCGTGGCGCCACGGACGTTTCCGCCTCTCGACGCCACCTTCCGGCCGGCTGTGCTGGCCAACCACGCCTTTCGCCAGGAGGTTGTCGCGTCTGGCTTCGCCGAGCCGCTGGCGCTGGTGGTGGAGCGCAGCGATGGCGCTGCCTCGCGATATGAAACAGTCGTGTTAGCGGAGACGCACCCGCGCGCTGACGCCAACCTGAACTACGTCGAACGGCTGGTCAAGTTCCTGCTCTGGCAGCGCGGCGGCTGGAAGCTGACCGTGGGCGGGCCGGCCAGCATTGGCGAGCACATTCGGCGGATCTACGCGCCGGACGGCCCGCGGCGCTTCGACTACCACTTCATGGGCGAGCAGGTCTACGGGCAGTCGTTCACCGTCGTCGACTGCGCAATCGACGACGCGCCGGTCGGCACGCGAGGTTGGGCAGCCGCTGGGACGCCACCTCGACGGCTGCCGCATCGGCTTCGACCTGGGCGCGTCGGATGTAAAGGTGTCGGCAGTGATCGACGGGGCAGGCGGTGTTCAGCGAGGAGATCGTCTGGGAACCGGTGGAACAGACCGACCCGGCCTACCATTACGAGCGCATCGTGGCTGCGCTGCGGCTGGCCCAGTCAAAGATGCCGCGACTGGACGCCATCGGCGGCAGCTCTGCCGGCGTCTACGTGGACAACCGGCCGATGGTGGCGTCGCTGTTCCGCGGCATCCCGCCGGAGCGCTTCGACGAGATTCGTACCATGTTCCTGCGCATCCGCGCGGAGTTTGGCGTGCCGCTGGAGGTAGTGAACGACGGCGACGTGACCGCGCTGGCCGGCGCGATGTCGCTGGAGGACGACAGGCGTGCTGGGCATCGCCATGGGCAGCAGCGAGGCCGCGGGCTACGTGGACACCGATGGCAAGATCACCGGTTGGCTGAACGAGCTGGCCTTCGCGCCGGTCGATTACAGCCCGCATGCGCCGGTCGATGAGTGGTCAGGTGACCGCGGCGTGGGCGCGCTCTACTTTTCGCAGCAGTGCGTCTTCCGGCTGGCCCCGCAGGTTGGCATCGTGTTGCCTGAAGGAGCTACCAAGGCGGAGAAACTGAAGCATGTGCAGCGCTATCTCGAGGACGGCCATCCGGGCGCAACCGACATCTGGCGCACGATTGGCGTCTATCTCGGCTACTCGCTGGCCCATTACGCCGACTTCTACGATCTGCGGCACGTGCTGATTCTGGGGCGGGTGACTTCAGGGCGGGGCGGCCCGCTGATTCTGGACGGCGCAAAGGAGATTCTGGCAGCCGAGTTTCCCGAACTGGCAGGCAGGGTTGGCATCCAACTGCCCGATGAGAAGAGTCGGCGGGTGGGGCAGTCGATTGCGGCGGCCAGCTTGCCGGCGATTGCCCTTTATGGCAGCGCGTGAAATTCGTAACCGTGTTCGGACAGCGTTCCCAGGATCGTCTCCAGCGCTGTCACCGTCTGCTGACTGCCGCCGCCGCCGTCGTGCAGGACGACAACCGCGCCGGGAAACGCACGGTTGATCACAGCGTTAGCAATGGCTGTTGCACCGGGCCGCTGCCAGTCTTTGGGATCGATGTCCCAGGTCACGACCTGGTAGCCCTGCTTCTCTACCAGGCTGGCGACCTCGGCATCCAGCGCGCCGTAAGGCGGCCGCAGCCACCGCATCTTGCTGCCGGGCGGCAGCGCGTCGCCGACTGTCGTCTGCACCAGGTCGGCGGTGCGGGTCAGCTGGCTGGCGACGCCCGCCTCGCCCACTCCCACCAGCGACTTGTGTGACCAGGTGTGATTGGCGATGGTGTGACCGCCTTCAGCCACCGACAGCAGCGCAGCGGGCGAGCGGTCCAGATGCGCGCCGATCACGAAGAAGGTTGCTTTGGCGTCGTAACGAGCGAGTATGTTCACGATTTGGGGGGTGAACACAGGGTTCGGGCCATCGTCGAAGGTCAGATACAGAATCGGCGCGCCGTCATCGCTGCGGGTTGACAAGCCCAGCCGCGCTGCTTTGGAAAGCGCTGTCGGGCGCACGGGTGCGCTGGCCGCGGGGCGAGACGGCTGCGGCGATGACGCAACGTGATTGGCAATCGCTATCTGGCGGAAGAACTCGTCATAGTTGCCATCGCTGCGGACGACACGCAGACGCAGGCTGTAGTCTCCATCAGCGAAGTAGGTGGTGTCCAGGACAGCGAGGTCTCCGATGCTGGCCTGTGGCTGCTCGCCCAGAGCCAGGAATGTCGCCTGGTCGGCCGCGCTCGCTGGCAGCAGGTCAAGCTGCCACTTGGCGAACTGCTGGTCGTTCGCTGTGCCGAGCACTTTGATTGTGCCACGCACAACAGCGTCCGGCGCGGGCGATTGGATGCCGTTGCCGCCAGCCGTCACGTTGATAGGCAGCCAGGCAAAATCTGAAGCAAGCCCCAGCAAACATGCCAGGGCAATCATGGCCACTCGATGCATTGATATCTCCAGGTGAGCAGGGGAGTTTAGAAGTTTTCCGCTTCGGCAAAGCACGCATCGACATCGACCGTGAAGCCGGGCAGAAGAAGCGACGCGGCAGTTTCGCCGCGTGCGTAGACGCCGTGAACGTCGTAGAGGTCGACGTTCACTGGTAGCGTGAACACCGTTATGGTCTCACTGTTTGGATTCACCAGCCAGTACTCAGGGATACCGGCGTGTGCATATTCACGTCTCTTGGTTTCTACGTCGCGAAGCGGATCGTCCGGGCTGACCACTTCCATCACCAGATCAGCGCCGTCCCAGTATTGCTCATGGATGCGGTCCCGGTTGGCGCGCAGCATGAAGGCAACATCAGGCTCCCGATACTTGCCCTTCCACAGTTGAACGCGCATAGGTGCAATGACGGCGAATCCAAGGCGCAGGCTTGCAATATGCGCGTGTAGCAGCCGGTAGAGAAGCATTACGAGAAGCTGGTGAGCAAAACTGGGCATCGGCAACACCTCCAATCGACCGTGGGAGTACTCAGTCAGTCGGTTATCGGGCAACATGAGATACTCTTCCTCGCTCCACGACCCTTGCGCTGGAAAGAGTTTGGCGACGTCCCAGGTTGGTTCCATCTCGAGTATGGCTGCTTCGGTTTGTCGGATCATTGGTCTCACTCTGCCTTGTTCATCACATCATCCGGTGGCTTTTCTACCTTGCCGTAGTTTAGCATCGCGCGACCGTGATGTCAACACGCCACAAGACGTTCGACTTTTTCGGCAAAGTCGAACGTTGGGATCCGCCGCCGGCGTCTGATCCATGCTGCGAAACGGCGGCGGTAGCGTCGCTCACTGTGCGATTTGCGGCCGCTGGTGTAAAATGTCCTGGTTACGTTTTGTCTGCACAATCGACCTATGACTACTGCTGAATTTACCGTTCATCGCCTCTGGAAGTCGGACCAGCGCAGCCCGTTGCTCTGGCTCTGGTCGCATGTCCGCCGCAACTGGATCTGGATCTTTGGGGTCTTCTTTGGCGCGCTGGCCAACGCTCTGCTGGCCGGCGCGCCGGCCGTGCTGGCCGGCCAGGCCTTCGATACCCTGTTGGCCAACCCCGACAACACCACGTTTCTGCTGCGCACTGCCTTCCTGATTGCCATCACACAGATCGCGCGCGGGTTGTTGCAGATGGCGCGCAACTTCTCGGCAGAACTGATCGGCCAGCGGCTGGAACGGGACGCCCGCGACGAGATGTACGGCAGCCTGATGGGCAAGAGCATGCAGTTCCACGACTCGCACGCGACCGGCGATCTGATGGCACGCGCCACCAACGACGTGCGCGAGATCAACCTGATGTTCAACCCGGGTCTTAACCTGGTGATCGGCTCGGCCAGCTTCCTCCTTGTGCCGCTGATCGCTGCGCCGCGCATCAATCCCTGGCTGGTGCTGGCGCCGATCGCCTACCTGCTGCTTTACATCGCAGAGACGTGGCGCTATCTGCGCGAACTGAACCCGGCGACCCGCTCGGTGCGCGAAGAGTTTGGCAACATGAACACCACACTGGCCGAAGCCATCGACGGCATCGAGACGGTCAAAGGCGCGGCCCAGGAGGTGCGTGAGACCGACCGCTTCCGTCGCTCGCTGGTCAGTTGGCGCACGGCGTTCATCTGGCAGGGCGACATCGAGGCGAAGTTCATCCATCTGCTGCTGCTTGGTCTCGTGCAGACGGCCGCCCTGGCGCTGAGCCTCTTTCTCTACGAACGCGGCCAGATCTCCGTCGGCGACGTGGTGACCTACAACGGGCTGATGCTGCTGTTCGGCTTCCCGACCTTCGTGGGCCAGTTCGCCTACTCGCAAGTGTCGTCCGGCCTCTCCAGCGCGCGCCGTGTGCTGGAAGTCATCGACGAGAAGACGGCGCTGGACGAGAACGTGGGCGGCTATCGATCAGCCGATCCGCGGCGCGCTGGTCTTCGAGGACGTCACCTTTGCCTACGACGGGATGCCGACGCTGGAGAACATCAGCTTCACCGTCCAGCCAGGCCAGACCGATCGCCATTGTCGGCCAGACCGGCGCGGGCAAGAGCACTGTCGCCAAGCTGATCAATCGCATCTACGACGTCAATTCGGGCCGCGTGCTGGTGGACGGCGTCGATGTGCGCGACTGGGACCTGGCCGCGCTGCGCCGCCAGATCAGCATCATCGAGCAGGATATCTTCCTTTTCTCGCGCAGTGTCGCTGACAACATCGCTTTTGGCTGCCAGGACGCCGACCGCGACGAGGTAGAGGCCGCTGCCCACAAGGCGCAGGCGCACGAGTTCATCCTGAACTTCCGCGATGGCTACGAGACCGAGGTTGGCGAGCGCGGCGTGACCCTTTCCGGCGGCCAGCGGCAGCGTCTGGCGCTGGCGCGCGCCTTCCTGACCGATCCGCAGATACTGATTCTCGACGACTCGACCAGCGCCATCGACAGCGCCACCGAGGACCGCATCCAGCGCGCCATCGAGGAGGCCTCGCGCGGGCGCACCACCATCCTGATCACCCACCGGCTGTCGCAGATTCGCTGGGCCGATCAGATCGTCGTGCTGAAAAAAGGCCGCATCGCCGCCATCGGTACGCACGAGGATCTGCTGCAACAATCCGAAGCCTATCGCAACATCTTTGCGAGCTATGAATAAAGCTCTGACCCATGTTTTCCGGACTGAACACCGAAGCCTACGACCGAAACTATAGCGACCGCGATCTTGTGCGCAGGATCGGGCGCTATTTCGCGCGCGACCGGCGGCGGCTGACGTGGGCGGTGGTTCTGATCGTCGCGCTGGCCATTGTCACCGCCGTCCAGCCGCTGATCGTGGCCGAGGGGATCAACCAGCTCGACCAGAACCCCAGCTCGCTGCTGCTGATCGGCCTGGTGATCGCTGTCGCTGCTGACCGGCCTGTTTATCTGGGGCGCGAACTGGATACGCCGCCGGCTGCTGGTGCGTCTCACCGGCACCGTGATGAGCGACCTGCGGCTGGACGCGTTCGAGTCGGTCATCAACCAGGACATGTCGTTCTTCGACCAGTACCGCTCCGGGCGCATCATCAGCCGCATCACCACCGACACCCAGGAGTTCTCACAGGTCGTCGTGCTGATCACCGACATCATCAGCCAGATGCTGTCGGTGGTGATCCTGGCCGTGATCCTGTGGACCATCTCCTGGCAGTTGACCGTCGCGCTGATCGTCTTTGCGCTGGTGATCGTCGTGCTGGCCTACAGCCTGCGCACCCTCGCTCGCAAGGCGACCCGCAGCGGCTTCCGCGCCATCGCCGAGGTCAACTCCGCCATCCAGGAAGCGATCACCGGCATCAGCGTCGCCAAGAACTTCCGCCAGGAATCGGCCATCTATGGCGAGTTCCTGGTGGTCAACAGCCAGTCCTACGACATCAACCTGCGGCGCGGCTTCATCCTCTCCAACGTCTTCCCGGTGCTGAGCATGGTGGGCGGCATCGGCACGGCCTGCTGGTCTACTTCGGCGGGCTGTCCGCCGCGGCCGGCGTGATCACCATCGGCGCCTGGTATCTCTTCATCACCAGCGTGGACCGCTTCTGGTTTCCCATGGCCCAGCTTTCGGCCTTCTGGAGCCAGGTGCAGGCCGGCCTGTCAGCCTCGGAGCGTATCTTCGCGCTGATCGATGCCGAACCGACCGTGCATCAGAGCCGATGACCAGCAGCCCGGCCGGCTGCGCGGCGAGATCGAGTTCCGCGACCTGGACTTCCGCTACACCGAGCAGGAGCAGGTGCTGGACGACTTCACCCTGCGCATCGGCGCCGGGCGAAAGCGTCGCGCTGGTGGGTCACACCGGCGCCGGCAAGAGCAGCCTGGGCAAGCTCATCGCCCGCTTCTACGAGTTCCAGGGCGGGCGAACTGCTGATCGACGGCGACGACATCCGCGACCTGGACCTGGACTGGTACCGCAGCCAGCTTGGCATCGTCTCGCAGACCCCCTTCCTCTTCAACGGCACGGTGGCTGACAACATCCGCTACGCCCGCCCCGAGGCGACCGATGATGAGATCCTCGACGCTGGCCCGCCAGATCGGCGAAGGCGAGTGGCTGGAGACGCTGCCCGACGGCATCGCACACCGACGTGGGCGAGCGCGGCGCGCGGCTGAGCATGGGGCAGCGCCAGTTGGTCGCGCTGATGCGCGTGCTGGTGCAGGAGCCGGCCATCTTCATCCTCGACGAGGCCACCGCCAGCATCGATCCCTTCACCGAGCAGCAGATCCAGCAGGCCATCGACCTGATCCTGGCGCGCAGCACCGCCATCGTCATCGCCCACCGCCTCTCCACCGTGCGCGCCGTCGACCGCATCATCGTGCTGGATCAGGGGCGCATCATCGAGCAGGGCAGCCACGCCAGCCTGATGGCGCAAGGCGGCCACTACGCCACCCTCTACGACACCTACTTCCGCCACCAGTCGCTGGCCTACATCGAGCAGGTGGGGCAGCGGCGGCGCGCAGAGGCAGAGACGGTCAACGGCGACGGACAGTGGGCATCCAGCGTGAGTCTCGGCCAGCGATCCAACAGCGGCCTGATCTGTGCTAAGCCGGGAGCTTTGCCAGCGATGTGTGCAGTGTGTATAATCTGATCCATGAGCAGTCGTGACGTCATTGCCAGGCTCAGGCGACGACGGGTGGATTCTCGTCACTGTACGTGGAAGCCACCATCACTACAGACATCCAGAAAAGTCCGGTCGCGTGACTGTTCCGCACCCAAAGACCGATCTGCCGACAGGAACATTGCGCAGCGTCTTTCGACAGGCAGGCTGGGACTGGCCACCGAGGTAACCGATGCGATATCCAGTTGTTATTCACAAAGACCCCGAAAGCGATTACGGCGTTACGGTTCCCGATTTGCCGGGGTGTTTCAGCGGCGGCGACACCATCGATGAAGCACTCAACAACGCGGTCGAGGCCATCGAGTGTCACATCGAGGGTCTGCTCATTGACGGCGAGACGGTTCCACATCCCCGGACGGTGGAGTATCACAGTGCGAATGCTGACTATGCGGGCGGCACGTGGGCCGTGGTCACTGTGGATCTCACCAGGTTGTCCGGCAAGGCCCGGCGCGTCAATGTGACGATTCCGGAGCGGGTTCTCAGCCTGATCGACAGCTACGCGGCCCGCCACGGCGAGACCCGCTCCGGCCTGATCACCCAGGCCACGCTGGAGTTCATAGCCGAGACAGAACAGTAACGCGATAGTATTTCAAGTCGCAGCACTCACGGCATCGAGCTGGTAGCCTGCCGCCGTCAGAATCTTCTTGACACCGTATGAGCGGTTTGAGAAGTTGGTGGACGAGGCGCTGTAAGGTTGACGTATTCGACGATCACCGGCTCCAAAACGCCATCACCCCATCGGCGATGCGCAGGGGAGCGCCGCCGGCCAGCGACACCACGTAGATTCCTGTCTCGCCGCGGTCGTCCACCATCGGCAACACCAGCGCATCGCTCCCCGGCGACCAGATGCGGTGGCTGAGCGCGTATTGATCGAAGTAGGGGAGAAACTGTCCGAGAAAGACATCGCTGGGGCGGAACGAGGCCAAGGTCTGCGTTTGTCCGCTGGCCACATCGACCACTGACAGATCAAGCACAACCTCAGATGCCTGCTGGCGGCCCGCCTGACCGTCGGCCACGAACTGCGCCGCTGCGCCGGCGCCGGGGCTGTTACGTCCGCTGTTCTGTGTCAGCGTCGCGATCCACCTGCCGTCGGGCGACCAGAAGAACGCGCCGACCGGGTCGTTGACCAGCATGCGCATCTCGCCCGTCGCCGCGTCGATGACCTGCAACGGCCCGACAAAGGTCAACTGTTGGCGGGCGGGGCTGATAAACGCCAACTGGTCGCCGGCCGGGTTCCAGGTCATGGCCGCCAGGCCAAGCTGGCGTACCGTGGACTGTGCGCCGTTGACGGTGTCCTGAACAGCAACTTCGAACTGCTCGCCGGCGGCCTGCGAGAAAGCCAGATAGCGGCCATCCGCTGCGATGCCCGGCGCCTGGAACAGCCCCGGCGTCGCCAGATCGTCGCCGACTTCGTTGCCGTCGGTGTCGATGAACCCCAGCCGTGACTCTGCACCCAGTCCGCCGCTGTGGACCAGAAGCTGCTGGCTGTCGGCCGTCCAGTCCCAGTAGAACGGCTGGCCTTCGGCCAGCTTGCGCGCCGGCTGCGAACCGTCGGACTGCGCCAGCCACAGTGCGATGCCCGATCGGTCGTTGGCCAGGAAGCTTACCTGCCGGTCGTCGGGTGACCAGTAAAGGTAGAAGGGCGGATTGATGGCGTTGCCGTACAGTTCGGTCGTTTGCGCTTCTGCGCTATCCTCCAGCACCTGCACGGCGGCTTGCGTACCATCGTTGGCCACCACAGCCAGCCGGGCGCCGCTGGCTGACCATGCCGGGAACTGGTAGCGTACGTCTGGCAAGCCAGGCGCGCGCGCGTCGCTGCCGTCGGGTGCGACGGTGACCAGACCGCCGTCGGATGTGATGACCGCGATCCGGCCAGCGGCCAACGCGTTCTCTGTGGTCTGGAGCGCAGGCTCTGGCAATGCAACACCGGCCGGCGGACCGGGCAGGTTTCGCTGGAGAACAAAGACGCCGACGACAGCCGTGGTCACGACAAAACAGACTGCTACGACCGCCAGCAGCGCAAGTGCGCCGCCAACCAGCCATGCTGTGCGCCGGCCGTCTGGCCGGTCCGGGGAACTCAACGGGTTATCAGACATTTCGCACCTGTACAAAAAGATTGCCCCGAGTGTCTCACGACGCCCGGGGCATGTCTGTGGCAGGCGGCACAGTTCGCGCTTACGCAGCTTCCAGCGTTGCCAGCGCGCGCGCCACGCTGTCCTTGGGACTGACCTTGACCTGCGCGTCGGCGATGCGGCCCTGCTCGTCGATGACGAAGTGGCTGCGGATGACGCCCATGTATTTCTTGCCGTACATCGACTTCTCGCCCCACGCGCCGTAGGCTTCGGCCACCGCGTGGTCCTCGTCCACCAGCAGGGTGAAGGGCAGGTCGTACTTGGTCTTGAACTTCTGGTGCGATTTGACGCCGTCGGGGCTGACGCCCAGCACGACCGCGTTCTGCTCCTCGATGACCGGGTAGGCGTCGCGGAAGCCACAGGCCTGGGTGGTGCAGCCACTGGTGTCGTCCTTGGGATAGAAATACAGCACGACCCGCTTGCCGCGCAGGTCGGACAGCGTGACGGTTTCGCCGTTATCGGCCGTCAGCGTGAAATCAGGGGCAGGATCGCCCACGTTCAATGGATTGTTGGTCACAGTTTTCCTCCGGTTTGCAATCGGGTAGTCTTGTGGTTTGTTGTAGTCACGACGGGCAAAGACCCGCGGCCGTCATCTGCGGGTTGGCGTAGCCGAAATCGGCCAGCCGCTCCCAGGTGTCGGCGCGCCGCTCGGCGTAGGAGCGGGCGGTGGCGCAGGCGGCCGACTGGTCGCCGGTCGCGCGGTAGACGATCCACCAGATGCGCGCCAGGTCCCGCAGCCGGTCGTTGGGGTAGCGGCTCTCCAGATCGGCGATCGCCTGCTCCGCGCCGGCTGTGTCGCCGCTGTAGGCGCTGGCGACGGCCAGCCGGTAGAGCGCAAACGCACGTAGCTCGTCTACCTCGTTGGGCCGTTGCCAGCAGGCCACCAATCGCGGATCGTCGGCGGCTGCCCGGTAGCCAGTCGCGGCGTCTTCGTAACGCCCCTCGTCCAGCGCGGTGTTGGCGTCCTCGATGGCGTGATACAGGCACCAGGAGGTCGCTCGCTGGACGCTCTGTAGCGTGTACGGACCACCGGCGGGCGACGCCCAGGTCGCGGTCATGGCGCGCTGCGGGCCGGCCCAAACGTCGCCGATCACGCCGCCGGTCATCACCAGCTCCTGCCCGCTGCCTTCCGGCGCAACATCCTGCAGCGAGACCCGCGCCGACGCCATCGTGGTGCCGTCCTCGATCCAGTTGACGAAACCGCCTTCAGCGTAGGACACCGCGTGCGCCGTGGTGAAACAGGCGTTGGCGCCGCAGGTGGTGTCGGTCCACACCACGTCCGCCTGCCCGTCCTCGTTGACGTCAGCCGCCTCCAGCAACACGATGTCGGAAGCGACGCCGGTCTCGTAGACCACGTCCCAACCCAGCGGCCCGGAGCTGAGGATCAGCACCTTGCCCAGCGGCCCACCGGCTGCCTGCTGCGGTTCAGCGGCCACCACGACCACCTCCGGCGTCTCGTCGCCCAGCAGATTGGCCGCGCGCACGGCGCCCCAGTCGCTGGAAAATGCGCCGCAACGCTGCAAGAAGCTGCGCAACACGTCGGGGCTGCCGGCGAATTCGCTCAGAACCTGCCCTGCCGCCGGCCCGACGACCGTCAGGTCGGTGGGGCAGGCGATGCGCTCGGTGAGGGATGGCGTCAACGGCACGCTGATCTGGTCGCCGGCGCGCAGCACCTCGCCGGCGCGCACGGCCTGCGGGTTGGCTGCCTGCAGGTCGGCCACACTGACGCCGTAGCGGGCCGCCAGCACCGCCCACGAGTTGCCGCGGCGCACGGTGATGATCCATTCACCGGCTGGCTGGCTGGGCTGGGGCGCGGCCGCCGGGTTGACTGCGCCCGCGGGCACGCAAAGAAGCTGGCCGACGATCAGCCAGCCCTGCGGATGTTGCGCGGCCACCGGGTTGGCAGCCTTGAGCGCCGCCAGACTGACGTTGGTGCGCTGGGCAAGGCGCGACCACGAATCGCCCTGCTGCACGCGGTAGAGGCTGCCGTCACAGGCCGGTTGCTGCGCAGGGCTGCCTGAATTGGCAGCCAGCGCGGCGGGCAGCGGCGTCAGCAGGCTGATCAGCAGCAGCGCCAGCAGGCGGGCAAGGTGTCGCTTCATGCCACGCGCTCCATCATCCCGGCCCTAGCTGCCCCTGCAGGGTCCAGATCAGCGCGGTGAAAATGGCGGCGATGCTCAGGAACGCGCAAATGACAATCGCGCAGCCGAGCCCCGCGGCGACGCCGATCAGCAGCTTGCCTTCCTTCTCAGCCGCGGCCGAATGATCAAGAGGGGGTTGGGTCATGCTCTATCGATTCCTGAGGTTGCACAGGCGCACGGCGGGAGGTTAGCCGCATAGCCACAGGCAGCAGCTTTTCGTCAACCCAGCGCTCGATGTTGTTCTGGTAACGCAGCGCCAGCAGCGCGATGACGACGAGGACGCCGAACGCGCCGATCACCCAGGGCGACCGCCAGGAGATCGCGCCCGATCCGACCAGCACCGCCACGACGACCGACGGTGTGCGCACGAATGCAGCGATGGCGATGATCTTCCAGATTGCCAGGCTGGTCAGGCCGGCGATGTAGTAGGGCACGTCGCCGAAGGGCGCCAGCATCAGGATGAACCACAGCGCCAGCGAGTTCGAGCCGGGCAACGTGCTCCCAGCGGTCGACACGTTTTTCACCGACCATGCGGATCACCAGCGGACGGCCAAAGACCCGCGCCAGCGCAACGGCGATGAACCCGCCGATCAACATGCCAACCGTGCCGTAGATCGCGCCCATGGGCCAGCCATACAGGAAGCCAGCCACCAGTTGCATGAGGTATCCAGGGATGAAGGCGATGACGACCTGGATCGCGTTGAGGGCGATGACGCCCAGCGGGCCCAGCGGGCCCAGCGCAATGACCCAGGCTTCGACGGCGGCCTGGTCGCTCAGAAACGCGATGACCTCGCGATGGTACATGACGACCAATACGCCCACCGCGATGACCGCACCCGCTGCCAAAGCCCGCTTCAACCAGACATTCATGCGACCGATTATACGCTTGTTTGGCGCAGGTGTCGAACGGGCATTGCCGCTTGCGATCTGTGGGTGGGAAACCATCCGCGCGATGGTTTTCTGTAATCAAACTGAAAGCGAAACCGGTTGCATTCCGACAGTAATTCTTGATAGGATGGAAACAGTGATACTGCCGGTCTTCCGTTTCAGACAGCCCAAAATATGACAAACACACCTCGCTCAATTTCCTTACGCACCGTGGTTGTAGCCGACGACGATCACGCCTGGCGGCTGCTGGTTCGGCTACTGCTGGAGCCCAAGGGCTATCACGTGGTGGAGGCCAGCGACGGCGTGGACGCCCTGAGCGCTGTGCAGACGTTCGTTCCCCAGGTTCTCGTGCTCGACCTGACGATGCCCCGCATGGGTGGACTGGAGGTGTGCCAGCGTCTGCGCGCTGGCGGCGAGCACCTGCTGCCCTGGATAATCGTTATGACAGCGACTGACGATCAGACAGCCGTGCCTAGCGCCGCCGCGATCGGCGCCGACCGGTTGTTGACCAAGCCTTTCGATCCGGCGACCTTGCTTGGGGCGGTCCAGAGTTTGTCGGAAGGCGTTCGGTGAATCGACATCGGCGTATTCGAGACGAGTTGGCGGAGTCGGCATCCTCAGATGCCGGGCCGTTCGCGTTTGAGACGACCATGCGCGTTACGCACAACCATGGATGAAAATGTCACTGCGAGGCGGCGGCCGCCGACACCTGCGCCTGCGCCGAGCCGCAGGCGAGGTGCAGGTGAGCAGTCTCTCCGGTAAGGCCGAGAGATTGCTTCGCCGCAGACGGCTCGCAATGACAGTGATGCGCTATTTTTAAGACAGAATGCTCACTCCTCAACTCAATTGAGAATGCACCCATCCGAATCCACTGGCTGGAGGGCCTGCGGAAATCCCTGCAACTCGTCAGACCGGCACGTCCGCGCTGGTATCCCAGCCTGCGCCGGCTGTTTCATCGGGCGGCGCATCCGTCGCAACCGGCTCAGGCAGCGTTTGAGGCAACGGCTCTTCGGTGACCATCACCGGCTCCAGAGTGGGTTCCGCGTGACGATCGTCGCCAGCCGTGTCTGTCGTTGCTTCACTGCGTCGGGCGCGCCGTAGTCCGGCGGCGATGGCAGCCAGCAGGCCGAACAGCAGCGTCCCGGCCAGAAACGGCATCAGGAACAGCGCCGCGACTCCGATCAACTGCGCCTGAAACTGGCCCGGCCAGTCAGCGATCATGCCAGCCGCCGCGCGCCAGCCGGTGACGCCCTGGCCCACGACGCCCAGATACTCGACCGTTCCCACACCGTTCCAGCCTCGCCCCGCCAGCCCATCGGCCAGCAGCCCGACCGCCAGCACACCAACAAGCCCGGAGACCAGATGCACGGGTGTCAGTCCTGTGTCGTCGTCGATGCGCAACACCTCGCGCAGCAGGTAGGTCAGAATCGGCACCAAAAGTCCGGCCAGCGCGCCGACCAGCGCCGCCATGCCGGGCGGCACGAAGGGGCCAAAGGCCGCGCCTGCCACCGCGCCGGCGGCCAGTCCGCGCGCCGCCATCAGCGGGTCGGGGCGGTCGGTCACGAACCACGTGTAGGCCAGCGGAACCAGCGCGCCGCTGGCAGCCGCAATCAGCGCATTGACGATGCCGCGCGCCGGCATCAGGGTCGGCAGGTCCAGCAACGGGTTGCCCCAGCCCCAGCCCAGGCTGCCCACCAGGATGAACACCGCGCCGATGGATGCCAGCAACGGCAGGTGAACGGGCGGCATGGGAACCGGCTCGCTGTCGCCAACGCGCTGGCGGGCGCGTCGCGGCACGGTTACCAGCAGCCCGGCGATGCCCGCCGCGGCTGCCAGCAGGTGCACCGTCGCCCCGCCCGCGAAATCGACAAACCCGTGCCCCAGGTTGAGGTTGACGCCCAGATTGGCCAGCCAGCCGCCGCCCCAGACCCAGTTGGTGGCCAGGGGATAGAGAATGCCGCCGACCAGCAGCCCGCCCAGCAGCGTGGTGAAGGCTGGCGCCCGGCCGCGCAGCGCCAGCAGCGGGATCAGGGTCGCGGTCGCGACCCAGGGCGCCTGCGCGAGGAAGAGGGTGTACGCGCCCGCCGTCGCGGCGCTCCCCTCCATCGCCCAGCCGCTCAGGCCGACCATGCCCCACTTCGGTCCCCATGTTTGCGTCACGACGGTCCATTCCCAGACCAGACCGCTCAGCTCCGGGGCCTTGTCGTAAACCAGCCCGATGCCGCCGAATGCCAGCGCAAAGCCGACGACGAAAAAGGCCAGCACGCCGATGGCCGCACCGGCCACGCCGGCCAGGGCTGTCTGCCAGCCGCGGCCTTCGGGTACGCCGGCCGCCGCCAGCAACACGAATCCAATCGGCACGAACCAGGCCATGCTGGTCGCCAGCAGCCGCGTCATGTCAAACGCCGGCGCGCCCTGAGCTAACGGGGCGGCAGCGGCTGGCATGGCCATCAGGGCAAACAGCACGCCCAGCGCAATCGCTCCCAATCGCTTCCTCTGCAAGTCTCTTCTCACTTCCTGTGTCTCAGTCGTCGGTATGATACCCGACGGGCTGGGAATGATCAAGTTGCGCGGCTAGACGGCGACGTTCCGCCACCAGGCGCGCGCCAGTTGCCATTCGCCGGTGTGCTGGTGGCGGCGCAGCTCCAGCGTGTCGCCGGTGCGTGTCTGCGCCAGCAGGCACTGCCACGGCTCGCCCGCGTCCTCAGCCAGCCAGCGCCGTCCATAGCCAGCCACATCGTAGCGCCGGCCGCGCCACCAGAACGCAACAGGCAGGGCATCACGGCCGCCGCCGGCCGGCAGTTCCACAGTAACCGGCTGGTAGATGGTCGTTGCGGGCATCTTACACGCTCTCCAGGTACTCGATCAGCAGTTCCAGCGCGGCGGCGGCCGAGCTGAGCTTGTTGGCCCGCCGCTCCCCCGGCCAGACGTAGCGCCGTCCCAGGTCGGCGCCGGCCGCGGCCAGATGAATGAACGTCAACCCTTTTGGCTTGCCATCCGTGCCGCCGCCCGGCCCGGCGATGCCGGTAACGCTGAGCGCGATATCCGCGCCGATCAGCCGGCGCGCGCCGCGGGCCATCTCCTGCGCGCAGGCTGCACTGACTGCGCCGTGTCCGGCCAGCGTCTCTGCGCGGACGCCCAGCACGTCGCGTTTCACTGCGTCGGCATAGGACTGGACGCCGCCCAGAAACCAGGCCGAGCTGCCGGGCACGTCGGTGATCATATCGCCCAGCAGCCCGCCGGTACACGACTCGGCGACGGCTAGCGTCAGGCCGTGCTCCAGAAGCAGGTGTCCCGCGCGTTGGGACAGGTCGAGGTGTGTCATAGATGGTTCTCTGGTTATCGCCACTGGACAAGGCGGGCTGCTTGTGGTAGCATGATACTAACGACAAAACTACCGAGGCATGTCCTGTGTGGGCAGCTTTCTGAACGAGAAGCTAAGGAGAAAGTCCCATGAAAAAACTGGTGTTGTTGGCCGTCGCATTGGCGGCGATCGTTGGCATCGTTGTAGCGGTTCTTAAGTTCCTGGACCGGCGCGACGAGCCGCTGCCGGCTCCCAGCCGTGGCGGAGTTGATGATTTCGAGCTACAAAGCTACGACGAGAGCGAGCTGGGCGGCGAGGTCAGCCAGGAACTGTTGGCGATCCTGGTTTGCCCCGAGGACAAAGGCCCACTGAAGCTGTCGGCGGATGGCAAGTGGCTGATCAACCCGCGCAACGGCTATCGCTATCCGATCCGCCGCGGCATTCCGGTGATGCTCATCGAAGAGGGTCGCAAGAACCGCGACGAGAGCCTGATCGAGCAGCCCGCCGGCTGATCTCCGATCTATTCAACCTGCTGAAACGAAACGAGGCGCTGCCAGACATGTCTGGCAGCGCCTCGCCGCGTCTGCTACTGCTGCTGGACGCACACCCAACTCTACGGGAATCACGGTCTCCGTTCCATTGGGCCGCAGGACCGTGAGCTGCACTTCGTCGCCCGGCGAGGCGTAGCGGAAGAGGTAGATCAGCAGGTCGTCGAAACGCTCCACCGGCTGGTCGTTGATGCCGACCACCAGATCGCCGCCGGCTCGCAAATACTCCGGTTGCCCGGTCATGGGGTTGACATCCAGCACCAGCGTCGTATCGCTGTCTGCGCCGCGCAGGCCGGCGCGCGCGGCCGGGTAGCCGCTCAGCGCTTCGGTGATGTACGCGCCCTTGACGTCGGCAGGAAAGCCCAGCGCGTCGGCCCATTCGGGCGAATAGGTCTGGCCCGACACGCCGATGAAGGGATGTTGGTAGCTGCCGCCGTCGATGAGGGCCGGCACGACGCGCTCGGCGATGTAGATCGGAATGGCGAACCCGACGCCGGAGTTGGCGCGCACGCCGTCAGCGGTGCGAATCTGCGCGTTGATGCCAATCACCTCGCCGCGTGAGTCCAGCAGCGGCCCGCCGGAGTTGCCGGGATTGATGGGTGCATCGGTCTGGATGACTTCCGGGATGGTGTAGCGGATGTTGAGCGAGCGAATGCTGCGGCCCAGCCCGCTGACTGTGCCCACCGTCATAGAGCCGGCGAAGTCGAAGGGCGCGCCGATGGCAATTGCGCGGTCGCCGACCGCGATCTCGTCGATGTTGCCGCGTTCGACCGGAATCAGGTCGAAATCGGTAGGATCGATTTTGATCACGGCCAGGTCGCTGTTGGGATCAGCCCCCAGCACTTCGCCGGTCGCCGAGCGGTCGTCGGCGAAGACGACGCGCACTGTGTCGGTTCCCTCCACCACATGGGCGTTGGTGACGATCAGGCCGCTGGCGTCCCAGACGAAGCCGGAGCCTTGGCCCTGGGGCACCAGTTCATCGGTCTGTGTGCCATCGCCGATGGCCGTCAGGTTCTCCACCTTGACGACGGAAGGGTTGACCTTGAGGTAGACGGCGCGCAGAATCTGCGGTTCGGCGTCCGTGGCCGGATCGATGGTGATCTCGACCGGCGCCTGGATGGGCAGAGCGGCCTGCGGCGCGTCGGCCAGGGCGCGCATCGGTGTCGGTGAGGGGAAGATGACAGAGGCGACGTTCGGCGAGCCGAAGCCGTTGAAATCGCGTGCAAAGCGGGTTGCGCCAAAGCCAACTGCGACGAGGCAGATACAGGCAAAGGCAAGGCCGATCAAGGCCACAAAGAAATAAACAGGTCCGCGCTGGTTCGAAGACATTGACACACTCCTGATAGACTCTCGTCAGCGCCTGGCAACAAGCCGGGCGCTGCTCGGCCAGGATTATACCACGGCCTTTATCAGGTTACTACCTGTGAACCGCCGAGTCAGGATGCCCCCTTCCCAGCGGCAACATCAAGGATCGTGAAATGTGATGCAGCATCCTCACTGGTCAGCCGAGATACACGCGCAGAGTCTTGAAGCTGTAGACCGGAATGTAGGGGACCAGGATTGGCACAGTGCGGATGTAGTCCTGATATTCCGGTCGCTCGCTGTAGCGCTGGTTCTGCTGCTCCTCTAGCCGCTTGGTCGATCCCATCATGATGAGCACGATGCAGACCAGCCCGATCAGGCTGGCAACCCAGCGCAGCGCGGACGTGTAGAAGGCCAGCGCCGCAATCCAGTTGCCTGTCCAGAAGAGGATCTCGCCCAGGTAGTTGGGGCAGCGCACCCAGCGATACAGGCCGGTGTCGCAGAACTGTTTGGGAAACCGTGCTTTGAAGGCTGACTTCTGGCGGTCGGCCAACGACTCCATGACCAGCGCGCCGACCATGATCGTCAGACCCAGCCACTGGATCAGGCTGCCCAGCGCGGCGGGTTGACCCGCGGCCGGCGTCGCCATGACAAACAGGCTGGGTGAGAACATCAGCACATAGAGGAATGATACGCCGATCCAGATGATCACCTTGACCGGCAGGGCCATGCCGGCCGTGCGCTCGTGCGTGGCTGCCAACTCCTTGCTGTAGCCCGGCTGCAACTCACGCCGCACCAGGAAGATGCCCAGCCGCAGGCCCCAGAACGCCAGCAGCAGGTTTTGCAGCGCCGCCGCGACGGTCAGGTTCTCGCGCAGCATGATCATGACTGCAGCGGCCATGGCTACGATCGAAAACGCGTAGCCGATGCTGATGAAGTAAACGACGCGGTAGAAGCCGACTGCGGAGATAACCAGCGCCAGCACAAACAGCACCAGCATCATTTGCAGGTTGAGGGAAGCGATCTGCTGGCTCAGCCAGGAGGAGATGGAGGTTAGGGACATGGACAATCTCAGGTTTCTGGAATCAGGGTTGAGGCGAGCCAGACCGGACCATGCGGCCGCCGCACTATTCTATCACGCGACGGTGCCACACCGTCAATTCCGCGAGAAAGGTGGATTGACGAATGCCGGCAGTCGTGTTACCATCGCCAGCGGACAACCGTTCTCGGGGCATCTACCCTGTTTTCACGGCTGGACATGCCTGTGAGGTAAGTCGGTACAATGCAACTCAAGGTCATCAACGCGATGCTGGAAGGCCAAGAGCACACGCTCCGGTTCTGCAAGTCATGAGGAGTGTTTGACAATGAACAACAAGTCGAATGTTCGGATCTATGGCATGAAGTTTGCAAGTGTATACCCGCTCTACATTCAAAAAGCTGAACGCAAGAATCGCACGAAAGAAGAAGTTGACCAGATCATCTGTTGGTTGACCGGCTACAGCCAGGCCGGTTTGCAGCAACAGCTTGCTCGGGGCAATGACTTTGAAACCTTCTTTGCGCAGGCGCCCGCTATGAACCCCAATCGGTCGCTGATCCAGGGCGTGGTATGTGGCGTGCGCGTGGAAGAGATCGAAGATCCGCTGATGCAGGAAGTTCGCTACCTGGACAAACTGATCGATGAACTGGCAAAAGGGAAGAAGATGGAGAAGATTCTGCGGGCGTAAGCGGCTGTTTGCCGATGGCGCGATCCCGGCAGCGTTCCAGGTAACGGCAAGCACTGTCACCCCGAATGGTGTCATCGTGGTGAGCTACCTTCGTTCGAGCCAAACCGAAATGACTGATGATCGACAATACAAGGAGTCCCAGACATGGCGTTCAAAGCGAACTGGGCATACGACTTCTCGTGTAATCAATCTCTCGAAGAAATACTTGCTGTCTTCAATGACGCCGGCCCCTGGCAATGGCAGTTGCGCGATAGCTATGTGTATGGCATCTATTTCAATACACGCCCAATAGAAGGTGTACATGTGCGGGTCCACATGTACCCCCAGGCCTTCATGAAAGGGCCGCGCGAAAAAGGGTTTGCAGCGTTACTACAGGTAGAAGATGATAGCTTGGCCGTGAAGGAAGATGTCGACAGGGTTTTTCGCGAGTTGCTTGGCCGGGTCAGCGCGACCGACATCAACGAGATCGAACCGTATGATTGACCGGTCCGTGTGGAGAATGGGTTGACGGAGGTCGGCCGACATGCTACCATCACTACCAGATAACCACTTTCGGACACAACCTCTGAACAATAAGGGTGGGCAGTAGTACGAGGTGATGGGACCCATGCTATTCAAGTTCATCAGCGTGATGGTTGAAGACCAGGAAGCCGTAGTTTTACCGTGCGACGAGACGGCGATCATCGCCTGCTTGCAGTGTGGGCGGCCGACTGCGCGCGGCAACTCCGGCATCTGACGATGCTCAGGACGCGTCTGTGAACAACTTTCCGGTGCTGGCTCGGTCAGGAGACCGGCCAAAGCGGGAGGCCGGCCAAAGGGTAACTGATTGCTGGACGCGTCCTATTCCTCAAATGGGCGCTTACGAAACATCGGTAAGACATTCGCCAAACAAAAACCCGGCTGGCAGCGTTCATGCTGCCAGCCGGGTTGATTCTACCGGGTCGCCACCGCGCGTTACACGGTGCGGAACTCGCCTTCCACCACGTCCTCGTCGCCGGTGGCGCTGCCGCCGGGCTGGCTGTGGCCGTTGGTGTAGCCGGCGCCGTTGGTCCCATTGGTTCCGTTGGCGCCTGGCTGGCCGTAGGCCTGCTCGCTCATGCGGTAGCTGGCCTGCTGCAACTGCTCCATGGCCGAGCGGATCGCGTTGGCGTCCTCGCCCTTGACGGCCGTGCGCACTTCCGTGATCAACTGCTCGACGGCCTGGCGGTCGCCGGCGCTGACCTTGTCGCCCAGATCTTCCAGGCTGCGCTCGACGCTGTAGGCCAGCGCGTCGCCCTCGTTGCGGGCCTCGATCAGCTTCTTGCGCCGCTCGTCGGCTGCCTTGTTGATCTCAGCCTCGCGCACCATGCGCTCCACCTCGCCCTTGTCCAGGTTGGTGGATGCAGTGATGGCCACGCTCTGCTGCTTGCCGGTCGCCTTGTCCTGCGCGCTGACGTTCAGGATGCCGTTGGCGTCGATGTCGAACGTCACCTCGATCTGCGGCATGCCGCGGCGGGCCGGCGGGATGCCTTCCAGGTTGAACTGGCCCAGGCTGACGTTGTCGGCTGCCATGGGTCGCTCGCCTTGCAGCACGTGGATCGTCACCGCGGTCTGGTTGTCGTCAGCCGTGCTGAAGATCTGGCTGCGGCGGGCCGGGATGGTGGTGTTGCGCTCCAGAATCGGCGTCGCCACACCGCCCAGCGTCTCCAGACCCAGCGTCAGCGGCGTCACGTCCAGCAGCAGGATGTCGGTCACCTCGCCGCCCAGCACGCCGCCCTGCAGCGCCGCGCCAACCGCCACGACCTCGTCCGGGTTGACGCCCTTGTGCGGCTCCTTGCCGCCGGTCAGGCTGCGCACCAGTTCCTGCACCATCGGCATGCGGGTCGCGCCGCCCACCAGCACCACCTCGTCGATGCCGCTGGTTGACAGCTTGGCGTCGCGCAGAGCCGCCTCGAAGGGGCTGCGCAGCCGCGCCGTCAGGGTCTCGCTCAGTTGCTCGAACTTGCTGCGGCTGATGGTCATCTGCAGGTGCTTCGGGCCGCTGGCGTCGGCGGTGACGAAGGGCAGGTTGACCTCGGTCTCCAGCACGCTGGACAGCTCGATCTTGGCCTTCTCAGCCGCTTCCTTGAGCCGCTGCAACGCCTGCCGGTCGGCCCGCAGGTCGATGCCCTCCTGCTTCTTGAACTCGTCGGCGATATAGTCCACCAGCACCTGGTCGTAGTCGTCGCCGCCCAGATGGGTGTCGCCGGCCGTCGCCTTGACCTCGATGACGCCGCCGCCGACCTCCAGCACCGACACGTCGAAGGTGCCGCCGCCCAGGTCGAAGACCAGGATCGTCTCGTTGTCCACCTTGTCCAGGCCGTAGGCCAGCGCGGCCGCGGTCGGCTCGTTGATGATGCGCATGACCTCGAGGCCGGCGATCTTGCCGGCGTCCTTGGTGGCCTGGCGCTGGCTGTCGTTGAAGTAAGCCGGCACGGTGATCACTGCCTTGCGTGACCGGCTCGCCCAGGTACGCCTCGGCGTCGGCCTTGAGCTTGCCCAGCGTCATCGCGCTGATCTCCTGCGGCGAATAGGTCTTGTTCTTGATGGGAACGCGCGACACGCGCATCGCCCGACGGGCCTTCGACGATCTCGTAAGAGACGTGCTCGTCCTTCGGTTTCGTCGTAGCGCCGGCCCATGAAGCGCTTGATGCTGGCGACGGTGTTCTCCGGGTTCACCACGGCCTGGCGGCGGGCCGTCTGGCCCACCAGCCGCTCGCCGCTCTTGGTGAACGCGACCACGGACGGGGTCGTGCGCCCGCCCTCGGCGTTGGGGATCACCACCGCGTCGCCGCCTTCGATGACGGCTACCACACTGTTGGTCGTACCCAGGTCAATTCCTACAATCTTGCTCATTGCTCTGTTCTCCTTTTATTTTGCAGGGCATCGGGAGTGACGGGTGGCAGGTTGCAAGTTGCAGGCGCCTTTCCATCGTTTCCTTCATTTCCCTGTTGTGTTTCCTTGTTAACTATACCAGAGAAGTGTTAGAGCAGCATCGGCAGGGTGTTGGAATTGTGTTAGAGTAGGTTGCGCGTACAGCGCTTTCATTGTACAATAGCGCCACCAATTTTCAGGCAGGCTCGCGGTGCCTGCAATTCTTCACCATCACCACCTTTGTTGTCCGTGTCTTCAAGCCGGGTGAACTCTGCTTGATTGACGTGAAGGTGATCGAGCACCGAGGGAATGAGATGACATGGCTGGTGGGAATGACCTAATGAAGATCTTGCTGGGTGGCTGATTTATCGTGTGATGTGCGTTGACGCCGGCTCGACAACTGGTACGGGAAATGATCATGAGTGGGTGTACGGTATTGTGGCGAAGCCTGGGTAGTACAGTTCACTACTGTTTTCTTCGAAGCTGGCAATCAATTTGGGATGTCTCTTGACGTTCCGGCCTTCGCCTGTTCACACTGCGGTGAGAGGGAATACACTCGGATGACGACACATCATGTCTGATCCACAGCAATATCGCTACGACGTCTTCATCAGCTACAGCCAGGACGACCATGAGTGGGTCTGGCAGTGGCTGTTGCCGCGGCTGGAGGCGGCTGGCCTGAGCGTCTGTCTCGACGATAGCTGCTTCGAGTTGGGCGCGCCCAAAGCCGAAGAGACTGAACGTGTCGTCAGGGAGAGTCGCCGCACATTGGTCATCTTGTCGCCGGGATTGGTTGCCAGCCAGTGGGACCAGTTCGAGGCGTTGCTGGTTCACGCGCAGGATCCAGCCGCCAGCGGCCGGCGGCTGATCCCGCTGCTCCTGGAGCCATGTGATCCGCCGGAGCGCATCAAGCTGTTGCAGTGGGTGGACTTCAGCGAACCCGCGCGAGCAGGAAAGCCAGCTCGAGCGCGTGATCAACGCCATTCAGGGAAATGCTGCCCTCCCGGAGCTGCGCCCCGAGGAGGCGTTTCCCAGCCCCAAACAGAGGCGCTGGGAGCTGCGCTGGTTTGCGGTGGCAGGGGTGGCGGCGATGCTCACGCTGTTGGTGCTGGTGGGTTGGATATGGTCTTGCAGATACCGTTGCAGGAACCCGACGATGCCTGAAAAGCGATTCAACGTTGCAGTCGCTGACTTTCTCACGGTGTACTCGATGGAGGACAGGCGGTGACGAGCAAGGACGCGACGCATGTGCCGGTTCTCAGCAGGTAGTGGACTACCTGACGGGCGAAAGAGATACCATGAGGCAACCGAGTTTGGTCGGCAACGTGAATATCTGGGGTGACTCGATCGACCTTTGCATGCCGTCCTGTGAACGGATGCAAAACGCCGAGGACAGTGGCACAAACAGACTGAACGCTACCGTCCTCCTGTACGGTGAATGCGTGACTCAAGAAACCTCTGACGAGCCGACAGATCTTGGCGCCAATGCTTTACTTTTCTGAGTGAGGAAGCGGTGCAGGAGCTTGCATCCGAGCTTCGCAAGGACCGTCATGCTATGGGTACCCCGATCTCGATCTCGTCCGACTTTGCCGGCCCCACCGATGTCAACTTGATGCCTTACGGCGACGAATGCAGCGCGCTCGCCCATGCTGCTTCTCGGGGTTGGCACGTTTCGAGCAGAGGTGGCAGGGACGGGTATGAAGAAGGCGACTCGGGACTTTGAAAGCAGCGTACGAAGACGGAATGGGGCCAACAAAGCGGGGAAGGCCAGGAAATTCTGTATCTCTTCTTAGGCAGCGCATACTCAAGATACGCAAGCTTTGTTGAAGAGGAGGATCCGGCGCAGCGCAAGGCATTGATCGAAATGGGACTGGAGCAATTCAAGAAAGCCCTAAGCCTCAATCCCAACTACCCACGTGCCTACAATGGACTGGCTTTTACGCTTTTTCAAGCCGCAAGCCCATCGCTCGAAGGTGATGATTGCGATTGGGACTGGGACAAACTGGCAGAATCGTATGACAATCATCAACTGGCGCGGCAGACTGTTCTCCGAACCCAACTCAGGCGACGTGGAATTTCGCGCTCGTTGGGGAATGGGGCGCGTGCGCTACTTCCAAGGGCACTGCGCTCACAAGGACTCACCCCTGAACTGGAATGACGATATCGACCCATGGCACAGAGGCCGAAGAGCACATCGACTTCGTTCAGGAACGAGTACGAGAAGAACCCCAACACGACCCGGGCGCTTCCAACAGCCTACACCTACTTGATGACCGGTGATATCTGGTTCGATCGAAGCAGTGTACTGGTTGTGCGACAGCGGACTGCCAGATGACAGACGTTGAGAGTTACCTCGATACGCTATCGGAGAGTATGAGCAGGCCGATGTGATCGCACGAGAACTCAAGAACGAGGAAGCGCAGCAATTCATGAGACGACCTGCGTGCGAGCCTTCAGATAGCCCAATGCTTGCGCGCCAATTCAGCAATGGCAGACGTCTGCTCAGAATGCTATCCGGAAGATAAAGGAGAGCACTGTACCATGAAGTCAACTCTGAGACATTCCGTTTGTTCACGTCATTTCTACTGACGGTAATGTGTCTTTTGGCTGTACTGCGTGACGGTGGACGGTGGCAACGCCCGTGCTGGCACAGGCTAAAGTCAGGTTGGCCGTCCTCCGCGCGATGTCAAATGGGCAAATAGCAGGAGGTGGACGCCATGTTTATCCTTCAGTCAGCCCCAGCGCTAAATGTGACACAGGTTTAGCATTTTGGTAGGACTATCCCATCGGACCATAGGTGTACTTCACGGTCAGTACTTCACGTGAAAGCCATCCCGAATGCAAGCCAGATTGGTAGTGATTCCAGCCTCCCACTCGTAAAGTGTACGCTTGGATGGAAGTTCTCGTGACTATTCTTTGACAGATCTTTGGAACTGACAAAGCGACCTTTGAACGTCGATTTCGACTCATCCGAGTGGAGCATACACCATGACCGTATCCGTGAGATCCGTGGGCATACCCAGATTACTTCGTGAGGACTGAGGACTCGCGGCCACAGGTCCGCTTGCTCAACCCCGACACTGACGAGGAAATCTCCTTCTTTCATCCTTCTCATCGGGGTCAGGCCATAGGTCTTAGTTATTCAGGGTTTGTGCCCGGGAGGGAAGATCGTCGTAAGACTAACGGGTCCCGATGGTACTCTTGCTGCTGAACCATGGCAGTTCGAGCCTGACACGAACGGTAAGTTCGCTGAAACCATCATGTTTCCTTTTGAAGCCCTCCCTGGTGAGTATACCGTCTCTGCATGTGAGGAGAATTGCCGGATCGCGTTTTCCGACAGAACTGGCGTGACATGCCCGAAATGGGATACACTCAATTTCGGATTGCCTCTCAACCCGTTGCTTTTTCGCATGACGGCGCTTACGGATCCGACCTGACTGTGCTAGAAGATATCAACACTGACTTCGTTCGCGAATCAAACAGATCTATCTGCTCAATCGCTGACCGGTATCGATCTCAAGAAGGAAACGTCCGTGGGATGGCCAGACGGGGAATTCAAGGACTTCGCCTTTCCGCTAAAGGGTGGCGTGAACTATGACTTTGAAGAACCGGATCTGAAACCGACGGACACCTACAAGGACTTGGCTTTCCAACTGAAGATTGGCGAGGACTACAACATCTGGACATACGGTTTGACCGAAGGGCCGCGCCGGCTTACTGCTGATGACGGCGATGAGTGGGAACCTGATTGGTCCCCCGATGCTGGATCAATTCTCTATCGGGCGGGAGGGGACCGGCATGGACAGGGAGAGCTCCGCGTGGTTGACCCGGTATCAGGCGAGGATCAGCAGTTCGCTAACACGATGATCCTGGGACATGCACCCACTTGGTCGCCAGATGGCAATCGTGTTGCGTACGATGCCAAGCGTCCGGGCAGCAAAGCCTACCAGGTCTTCGTGTTCGACCGCGACACCGGCCAGGAACGGCAGGTGACCAACTGTCAGACCAATTGTCGCTTCCCGAACTGGTCTCCCGATGGAACCTACCTGGCTTATCATAGCACACTGGGAGTCATGAACCAGACACCGCAGACCATTTGGAAGGTTCGAGCCGACGGCGCCGAGCCTCCCCAGGTCTCTTGCCAGAGGTCAGGAGCCCGGACGACCGGTATGGACGCAGGGTGGCGCAATCATCTTCGAGAGTCGGAATGGCCTGGAGATAATGACCGCTGACGGTGATAATCGAACGCTCATTCCTGAGACCGCTGGTGCTCACGCGCCCGACACGCCACTTCCTCGCTTCCTCGCGAGTCAAGAAGAGAGCGGCTCAACCCCGACAGTCTCGCAAGATGACTCACCCGACAATGGCTTCATCGTCGATGACTTCTGATGAACAGCGCATCGAGCCTGTAGAAGGCGCACCAAGCACCGAGACAGGCCTGCCCATCAGCGACTACTTTGGCCTCGCGTGGGTGCCCGAATGCGACCCGCTGCGCGCAGAACTTGCACTTCTACGTCCGGGTCAGAGCGCGTGTGACGAAGGCGTGAAGACGTGGAGTCTTGAGGTAGTTGCAGAGACACTGACAGGCCATCTCCTGCGTGATGGAGAGAAGTTACTGCCTGTGCATCTGGACGGGAAGGCGAATCAGAGGATCGGCATTTTCGATCACGAGGGGACTCAGACCGGGTGGCTCAGGCTGGATGAGCGGAAAATGTGGCGCAGCGATTATGGCTCAGATGTTGAGTACTCTGGGGAATGTCAACTAAGCACGGACAATTTGTGGGACTGTGCAAAAGGATGACGGACCACTTTGTCAACACGTGTTGCCGGATCGCTTCCAGTTCATTTCAGAGGTAGTTCATGTCGACCCTAACAAATGCCTATGCTCTCATCATCGGCATCGCCAACTACCGCGCCGTCAATCCATTGCCGGCCACGGTCTTGAACGACGCGCGCGGGGTGTATGACCTCCTGGTCGACCCGCAGCGCGGCGGCTATGACCCGGCCAACGTGCAGTGTCTGCTCGATGGCAAGGCCACGCTGGCGGCGCTGCGCGCTGGTCTCGCCGAGTTGGCCCAGCGCTGCGACTCCGACTCCACAGCCTTCGTCTATTTCTCCGGCCACGGCGCGCGGCTCACCAGCGGCCCGTCCGCCGGCGAGTACCTGATGCCTGTGGACGCCTCCATGGCCTCGACCGCGGCCTTGGCTCGACACAGCCATCTCGGGCCAGGAGTTCACCGAGGCGCTGCGTCGCATCCCCGCGCGCAAGGTTCTCGTGATCTTCGACTGCTGCCATGCTGGCGGTATCGGCCAGGCCAAGGACGCCCAGGGACCGGCGTTGAAGGCCGGCCTGTCCGAAAGCTACTATGAGGCGCTAGGTTCAGGCAGGGGGCGTGCGATCCTGGCATCCTCGCGCGACAGCGAGTTCTCGTACGTGCTGGGAGGCGCCTCCAACAGCCTTTTCACCCAGCACTTGCTGGCGGGCCTGCAGGGTGGCATCGCCACCGATGACGGCCTGATCCGCGTCTTCGACCTGTTCGAGTACGTCCAGCCGCGCGTCACAAGCGGTCATCCCCGCCAGCACCCCATCTTCAAGGCCGAGCTTGAGGAAAACTTCCCGGTGGCTTTACGGCTGGGTGGTCAGTCGTCCGTGGTGGCCAAGGATGCCGATGGCTTCCTCTACGACGCCTATATAAGCTATGTCGATCATGACCCGGACACGACCTGGGTGTGGGATGTGCTGACGCCCCGACTGGAGCAGGCCGGGCTGCGCGTGGCCGTGTCCGGCGACGTCGAGTCCCCCGGTGTGGCTCGCGTGGTCGGCATTGAGCGCGCCATCCGCCAGTCCCGGCGCACAGTGGTTGTTTTGTCGGAAGCCTATCTGTCCAATCAATTGGCGGCGTTCGAGAACACCATGGCCCAGACAATGGGGCTTCAAGAGGGCGCCTATCGCCTCCTGCCAGTCAAAATCGAGGCGATCGATGAGTCCAGGTTGCCAACTCGCCTCAGCATGCTTACCACTCTCAATCTGGCTCACCCAGGTCGCGCCGACAGGGAATTCGACCGCCTGATTCGGGCGCTGCAAGGCCCCCTGCCCCGCAGCTAGGGAAAGTGTACCGCTAAACGAGTGATGTCATTGTGCCGGCTCCAGTTGGGAGCCACACACGACTAACTCAACTTGCAACATACTTCCGCAGCCACGCCAGCGTCCGCTCCCACGCCAGCGCCGCCGCCTCGGGGTTGTAGCTGGTGCGGGTGTCGTTGAAGAAGGAATGCTGCGCGCCGTCGTAGATGTAGAATTCGTTGTGGATGCCGGCGGCCGTCAGCGCGTCGCCCATCGCCTCGACGCGTGACGCCGGAATGCCGCTGTCCAGGCTGCCGTAGTTGCCCAGCACCGGCGCCTTGACCTGCGCGGCCTGCTCGGCGATCAGCGGCGATCCGTACCACGGAATCGCCGCGCCCAGCCTGTCCTCCACCAGCGCAACCTGCAACGTCAACCCGCCACCCATGCAGAAGCCGGTGATGCCGACCGTCGGCCCGGCCACGTATTCCTGCGCCAGCAGGTAATCGACGCCGCTACGAATCTCTGCGACCGCAGTGTCCTGATCCAGTTCCATCACCAGCTTCCGCGCCTCGTTGGGTTCGCTGGTCACTGCGCCGTGATAGAGGTCGGGCGCCAGCGCGACAAAGCCCTCGGCCGCAAAGCGGTTCGTCACATCCTTGATGTGATCGTTCAGTCCCCACCACTCCTGGATCACCACCACCGCGGGATAGACTCCGTCGCCGGCCGGCCGCGCGACATAGGCCATCAACGTGCCGCCCTTGCCGTCGGGATACTCCACCATTTGCGTCAGGATGCTGGGGCCGTCCGGCGTCGCCGTCAACGTTGGCTCGCCCGCGACCGGCTCCAGCGTGGCAACTACCACCGGTTCGGTCGGTCCGGTCACCGGCGTGCAGGCTGCCAGCACCGTCGACGCCGCGGCGAAGCTGCCCAGCGCCGTGCTGGCCTTGACGAGAAACTCACGCCGGCTCATCTCGCCGACCTGAAACGACCGCACCAGTTCCATCGCATATACTCGGTCCATCATTCACCTCCGGGGTTTTCAGTCGTCTTTATCTCGTTGAACCACATGCCGCGGCTCGGCAGGCAGATTGCCCATCTCCCGGCCCAGGAACTGCGGATAATACACCACCTCGTCCAGCGCGGCCCGGTCGAACCAGCGAAAGGTCAGCGGGACGTCGCCTTCCATACCGCCAAAATCGCCGTCGCGATGCGCGGCCAGCCACACATCAGAAAAGCGCATCGCCAGATACAGCCCGATCTCGTGAAAGTCCACGCCGTCCAGGTGGAAGAAGTTCTCTGTCACCCACAGCAGCTTGCCCACCTCCACCTCGACGCCCAGTTCCTCCAGCAACTCGCGCCGCAGCGTTTCGGCGCTGAACTCGCCCAGCTCGCAGCGCCCGCCCGGCAGCACCCAGAAATCCCAGCCCTCAGGTTGATGCAGCAACACGCGGTCGCTGTCCATCGCAACACCGGCGATACGCAGCGTGAAGCGCCGGTCTCCATCGTCGAACGTGATCATCGTCATCGGGGCATGTTCCTCGTGGAAAATCAAACGGCGGCCCAGGCGTTCTGGACCGCCGTCATCATCGGCGCGTATGGGCTGGGTCTCCCCACCCTATCCGCTGTCTAGCCGAAGATCTTGTTCCAGCTCGACTTGACGCGACCGATCACGTCAGAAACTCCCATCGCCACCTGGACGGCGCTGTAGTTGCTGGCGACCGCGTCCCAGTTCACCACTTCCCAGAAAGCCGTGATGTAGTTGCCGCGCAGGTTCTGGTACTTCAGGTAGTAGGCGTGTTCCCAGACATCGAGACCCAGCACCGGGATCAGGCCCGCCGCAAGGGGCGTGTCCTGGTTAGGCGTGGATGAGACGACCAGCCCGCCGCTGCCATCTACTGACAGCCAGGCCCAGCCGGAGCCGAACTGGGTCATGCCCGCCTTGGCGAACTGTTCCTTGAACGCATCAAAGGAGCCGAAGGTCGCGTCGATGGCTTCCGCCAGCTTGCCGCTGGGCACGCCGCCCGCGCCTGGCTTCATCACCTTCCAGAACAGCGAGTGATTGGCGTGACCGCCGCCGTTGTTGCGCACCGCGCTGCGGATGTCGGCCGGCACGCTGTCCAGATCGGACAGCATCGCGTACAGGTCGGTGCCGTGCAGCTCGGGATGGCCTTCCAGCGCCTTGTTCAGGTTGTTGACGTAGGCAGCGTGGTGCTTGTCGTGGTGAAACCCCATGGTCGCGGTGTCCACATACGGCTCCAGCGCGTCCTGGGCATAGGGGAGGTCAGGCAATTTGTAAGGATATGCCATTGGTCTGTCCTTTCTTTGGTGGAGATAGTTTTGTCGGTTTCCTCAACGCTTTGAGGGGAAACGGTAAATGTAAACCTGGACAACACTATAACACAGATTTGCCGGTTGCGCCAGAGTGATTCCTTCCAGTCTGGCGTCAATGATCCGC
The DNA here is from genome assembly GCA_963707275.1 of uncultured Chloroflexia bacterium. Lineage (GTDB taxonomy): Bacteria > Chloroflexota > Anaerolineae > JAAEKA01 > JAAEKA01 > JACKBK01. The sequence continues at coordinate 109,643 of CAVPPH010000003.1, read as the reverse complement.
CAGCCAGCGCAGCGCGAGCGACACCACCTGGCCTGAGCGGCGCAGCTTCACCACATCCAGTTTGTCGGCGGTATCTTTAGTGGTGTTAGCGTCGTCGTCCGTGTCGGCCCAGATGACCAGCGTGGCCGGCAGACCGGCTTGCTGGAATGTGGTCTGATCGCCGGTATCGTCGATCTGCTTCACGTCGGCGCGCGCGCTGAGGGCCGTGGCAGCCACCGCCAGCGCCTGGTTGGTCAGCGCCTCGCGGTTGCGGTCGCCCTGATAGGTCAGGAAGAAGCCGCGCCCCGCGCCCACGTTGTCCAGGGTCAACACGCCCACGGTTGACGTCAGCGGCACGGCTGGCTGGGTCAGGTAGGCGCGCGAGCCGGCCTGCGCCACCTCGTCGCCGTCCCAGGCTGCGAAGAGTATCGGTCGTGCCGGTTGCACGCCGGCCGCCTGCCAACTGCGGGCAATCGCCAGCAGCGTCGCCACGCCAGCAGCGTTGTCGTTCGCGCCGGGATAGATCGTGCCCGCGCCGTCCACGCCCGTCCCGTCAAAGTGCGCGCTGAGGATGATCACCTCATTGGCCAGATCGGGATCGCTGCCCGGCAGCAGGCCCAGCACATTGGCGCCACGGCGCGTTTCGATCTCGGTCAGCGGCACGGCAGCGTCGGCCGTCAGGTTCAGCCGCAACGCGGCCGGCGCGGTGTTCAGTTCCACCAGGCCATGCCCCGAAAAGGCCAGCAGCCGCTCGAACGCATCCTTGGTCAGCTCCAGCACCGGGATCGTCGGCGTCATGATCTGGCTGCCGTCGATGGGTGAGCGGGCGTTCATCTCGTTGGGGCCGGGCGAGGTCAGCAGAATCAGCGCGCCGGCGCCCGCGTTGGCCGCGTTCGCTATCTCCGTGCCCAGCGGTTCGGTTGGGTCGCGCAGCACGATCTTGCCATCCAGCGCCATGCCGCTGTAGGTCGCATCGCGCACCCAGACCACCGGTCCGCTGGCTTGCCCGCCCAACGCGTGCCCGCCCGTCCGTTCCAGGAAGTCCTGGCGGTAGACCAGTTCCAGCGTCTCGCCGTCGTGCTGAAACGCCAGCGCAGCCGGCGCAGTCGGGGCGGTGTGGCTGATGGGGAAGCTTTGCATGAAAGTGCCGTCATCGCCCGCCGGCTGCAATCCCAGGTCGGCAAAGGCGGCTGCGATCTCGTCCGCGGCGCGCTGGCCGCCGGGCGTCCCCGTCTCGCGACCGGCGTAGGCGTCGCCTGCCAGCCGGGTCGCCTCGGCCAGCGCGCGCTCGGCGTCGAAGGATGCGGCCAGCGCCAGCCAGTCGGGCGGCACATGCAACACGCCCGCACTGTCCAGCCACGCCTGTTCGAAGTCGGCCAGCGCCAGCCCCAGCGCGGACTGCATAGCCGCGTCCACCGTCTGTTCGCCCGCCAGCGCGGCCAGGAACTGGCCAAACCCTGCCCGCCCGGCCTGCTGGATCAGCGCGCTGGTCGCGTCCCACGCCTCGGCTTCCGCCAGGGTTTTTGCGGTCGATGACAATGTCGCGGGATCGGAAAGCTGGCTGAGCGGCCCGAAGCGCCCCTGCTGGGCGGCCAGCGGTACTTTACCCGCCAGCCGGCCAGCCTGCTGCCAGCCGACGTTGGGATCGACCCACTGCAAGGCGACCAAACCCAGCCCGGCCCGCAACCAGAGGTTGTCAGCCGTCGGCTGCACCGCGATCTGGCCCAGCAACTGTTCCACCAGCGGGCGCAGCAGCGCGTTGCGAACCTCGGTTGCCGCGCCCGCACCCTGCTGCGGCTTGACGACTGCGTGCAGCGAGCCGTCAGGCGTTGAGAAGGCTGTCGCGCCGGCCGGCAGGTCGGGCGCAGCCGCCAGGCTGAGCGTCAGTTCGTTGCTGTAGAGCTTGACGGTCAGCGGCGCGGGGTCGATTCCCAGTCTGGCTGCCATGGTCTGGTAGGCGTCGTCCAGCAGCGGCGCCAGCGCTTCGGCCAGCGGCCGGCTGGCGGCCGGGTGCAGCAGCGTCACCATCCCCGCTTGCGTCGCCGTCCACGACGGGCCGGCGTAGGTCAGCTCGCCGTCGCGCAGCGGCAGCCAGACCGTTTGCCTGGCCTGAAGCGGTTTGCCGTTGGCCACCTGCCAGGTTGCCGTCACGTCTGCCAGCATGCCGCCAGCCGTCAGCCCCTTGAGCTGGCCCGTCAGCTCGAATCCGGTCAGCGGGGTCGCCAGGTTCTGGCTGCGGTCGAACCAGGCCGCGTCGTCGATCAGCGTCGTCGGATCGGTGGGGTCGCTGGTAGCCAGGAACGCGTTCCGGTCGCCGGTCACGACAGCGGTCTGCCGCCGCGCCAGCAGGTCGTCGATCTGCGCCTGCGCGCCAGCGATCCGGCTGCGCCAGCCTTCGAACCAGCCTGCGTCGAAGTCAGCAGCCGACTGGCCCAGCGCTGTCTGAAACGCCCGCTCAACGTCCTGCGAACGCGCCAGCGCTGTCGCCAGATCGCCAACCTTGTCAGCGCCGTGTTGCTCCAACAGATAGCCGGTCATCGCCCAGGCCGCGGCATCCCAGAAGGGCGTGCCCGCCTCGTCGCTCAAGGCGGATGGGAAATCGGCCACGCTGAAGGGGGCAGGGTTTTGCAGCATCTGGCGCAGCACCGACAGGTATTTCTCAGCCAGCGCCTCCTGGTCCGGCTGCGCGGCCAGATAGTCCGGCAGCGCGCGCCACAGCCAGGGCGCCTGCGCCTCGCTGAGGCCGGTCTGCGCCAGCGTCAGCAGGGTCAGCGCATCGGTCAATGCGACCGTGCGGGTGATGTCGGCGCGCGCGACGACGTGCGCCTCGTCGCCGGCGGCCCAGGCGGTGAGCGTTTCTGGCAGCGTCAGCCCGGCGGCGGCTTGCAGGCTTTCGTGCGACGAATGCAGAGTCAGCCGTCCGGCCGGTTGGCGCGCCGGCAAACCAAGCTGGCGTGCGATGGCTGCCCGCTGGCTGGACGCACGCGCCAGCACGTCCGGCGCCAGTGCGGCCAGGCTGGGTGCGAAGTCCAGCGTCAGCCGGTCGCCCGCCAGGCTGCTCAGGGCCGGCCCGTCCGCCAGCCACCGGTCGCCGTTGCGCACCAGCCGCAGCACGCCATCGACGCGCGCCGTACGCCCACTGGTCGGGGTGACGTCGTAGCGCACGGTGGTGGTTGCCACATCGCCAGCCACCACGGCATCGACCAGGCTGGCCGCCAGGCTTTCGGGCGGGTTGGTTGCCAGCGTGTCCCACCAGCCGCCGTCGGCGGCCCGCTGGCCCGGCGTGCTGGTCGCGAGGAACGCGCTGCGGTCGCCCGCGTTGACGGCCTGCGCGCGCTGATTCAGCAGCGTGGACAGCTCCGGTTCGGCTGCGGCCAGGCTGAGGAGCGTCATGTTGGCCAACTCGCCTGCGGCCTGCAGCTTTGCCGGTTCGATCACCGCTGGCGTGTCCAGCGGCCGGTGGTAATGCGCCAGCTTGGGGCTGTTCTCCTCGTCATCGCCGAACCAGATCAGCATCGAGGCATCGACGCCGGAGAAGCGGAAGGGCGCGTGGTCGCTGCGTCCGATGTCAGTCAGTGTCGTGGTGATGCCAAAGGTCGGCGCAAGGCCGATCAACCGGTCGGCCACCGGTCCCGGCCCGTCCACCGACAGGGTATCGACGCCCGCGCCCACCATGTCCAGATTCAGCATGGCGACGGTATCGTCCAACGGCACAACCGGGTTTTCGGCGTAGTGGATCGATCCCCACAGCCCTTGTTCTTCGGCGTCCCAGCCAGCGAAGAGGACGCTGCGACGCGGCTGAAAGCCGGCCTCGTGCCACGTTCGGGCGATCTCCAGTACGGTCGCGATGCCGGAGGCGTTGTCGTTGGCGCCCCAGTAGACCGCGCCGTCGATCTGCTGGCAATCAGGCGTCGCGTCGACGGCGGCTCGCATACACAGCTCGCCGTCCGGGTCGCTGCCCAGATGGTCGTAGTGCCCGCCGACGATCACGACCTCGCCGGCGAAGGCCGGATCGCTGCCTGACAGAATGCCGAGGACGTTGCGCCCGTTGACGCCCGTCTCTTGCTCCAGCGCGACGCTCAGATGCGCGGTCGTCTGCAGCGGCAGGCCAGCGAACTGGATCGACAGGTCATCGACCGTGTAGCCGCTGCCGGCCAGCAGGTCGTCCACGACCGACGGGTCGATGAGGAAGGTGGGCAGCGGCACGGGCACCAGCGGTACGTTGTAGCGGCCGATGCGGTCGATGGGCTGCGCGGCCGGGTCGCCGATCAGCAGCAGGCCGGCCGCGCCGTGCTCCAGCGCGTTGCGCGTCGGGTCTTCGCCGCCGTTCAGCCGGCAGAGCGCCACCGCGCCGACCGCATCGATGACGTCGAAGTCCTCGTGGCGGCAGTAGTTTGCCCAGACCACCGGTCCCTCGGCCTCGCCTTGTCCGGCGTAGTTGCGCACGTAGGAGCTGTAGTCGTGGCGGAACTCATACGGTCCGGCGGCCTGGCCGTCGGGGCCAAACACCTCCAGCAGCGGCGGTGCGGTGTAAGTCACAAAGAAGTCGAGAGGGAACTGCTGGAAGTAGCTGCGACTGCCGTCAGTCTGTACATCGCCGGCGGGTTGCAATCCATATTGCGCGAAGGCGTCGGCGATGGCGCTGGCCGCAGCCTGGCCGCCTGTGGTGCCGGCGCGCCGGCCATCGAAGGGCGGCGCAGCCAGTTCGGCGATGCGCGCCTGCGCGGCCGCACCATCGAAGCTGCGCGCCAGGGCGAGATAATCGACGCCGCTGGACGGGTCATCGGTCGCGTCGCTGATCCACCACGACTCGCCGACGGGCGCGACGACAACTTCGGCAGCAGCAGGCTCGCTGGCGACGTCGTCGCCTGGCGCGACATCGACCACAGCCGGGGCGCTGTCACCGACGACGACACCAGGCTGGGCGATGCGCTGGTTCTGCCCATTCCACCAATACGCCAGGCCCGCGCCCCAGACGAAAAGCGCGATCCAGACGATGATGAGCAGCCGGCGATGGTTGGTGGATGAGTCGGTCATAGAACTTCTGGTTGTAGGACGATTTTCCAAATCGTCCGCCTGGCGTACACACAGCGAGGTCAGTCGTCGTGGCCGGGTCGAGTGGCCGCAACGATTTGAAAAATCGTTGTACGTCTGCTGCGGCGCTATCGGAACAGCGGCTGCCAGGCCGGGTCGTAGTTGTTGCCCTGGTCAGCGGTGACCTGCGCCGGGTTGCTGCCCAGGTCGTCTACCAGCCACAGATTGGAGTCGCCGGCTGGCTCGAAACTCTGGCCGACGGCGCGGAAGGGCTGGGCGGCAAAAATGACCTGCTGGCCATCGGGCGACATAGCGGGCGTGAACGCCGGGTCGGCCACCCGTTGCGACACCGCGTCCAGTTCATCGCGCGCCACATCCAGGATGAAAATGTTGGGTGCGGACGATCCGGTGAACCCGGCGAACACCAGTTGGCTGCCGTCACGGCTCCACTGCAGGCCGGTGAGAGTTCTGAAATGCGAGCCCACCCATCTGAAACTGCGTCTCAAGGCCGGTTTCCAGGTCAAGCGAGTAGAGGCGCCGCTGTCTGCGTCCCGTGTCCTCGAACGCTCGCCAGATCGCCATCCGCTGGCCGTCGGGCGACAGCGCGGCCATCTCCACCTGGCCGGCGCTGACCAGCTCTGGCGCACCGCCGGCCACTGGCAGCGCATAGAGTCCGACCTCATCGTTCACTGCCAACAGTGAAAAGAGCGTCGCGCCGTCAGCCGACCACTGAAGGACGCCGTTGCCGAAAAGCGGACTGGGCGTGACTCCTTCCAGCCCGGCCAGCAGATCGACCGGTTGCGCGTCGGGATTGGCCAGATCGATCCGCAGCAGGCGGTGCTCATCCTCCAGATCTGGCTCGCCATTTTCGTTGGCATCTTCCACGATGTAGAGCGCTGCCTGGTCGGCCACCGGGTTCTCGGCGGCGGCGATGGGCCAGCCGGCGCCGCGGATGACGGCGCGCTGGTCGCTGCCATCCGCGGCCGCACTCATGGCTGCCCAGCCGGGCGCGGCGTCGGTGGTTTGCTCGATGCGCAGCCACACCAGCCGGCTGCCGTCCAGCGTCCAGGATGGCGAGCGGTCTTCGGCCGGGTCTTCGGTGATGCGCCGCGGGTCCGACCCGTCGGCTTGCATGACGTAGATCTCGGGGTTGCCGTCGCGGTCGGATCCGAAGGCGATCAGGCCGTTGTCAGTCGGGCCGGTCGCGGCGATGCGCGTCGGCGCGGCTGCAGGCGCGCTTTCTTCCGCTGGTGCGGTAGCTGCCACAAGCGGCGCGGCTGCTGTGTCCGGCAACGAACGGGCGCGCATCGCCAGCGCGACGGTAAGCGCCAGCAGCGCCAGCGCGGCGATGCTGGTGATCGTCCAGGCAATGCGAATCGCGTTACGGGTCATACGAGCCTCACCAGCTTGCGTCCCGGCTGGCGGTGATGAGGGTCAGGTTGACCGCCTCACCAGCCTCGCGCAGCTTGTCCGGGTCAAGCCGGTCCACCGTGTCGCCTGCCAACGACACGTCCGAGTCGACGCGCTGTACCACGATGACCGGCAGGCTGCGGCGCAGCGTCTCCTGATAGCGACCGCTCAGCGGCTCGCCGCGCTGCACCGCCACATCCAGCGCGCCGGCGTTGCTCTCGAAGAGGTCGGCCACCCGCGCCGGTGCGTCGCTGATCTCCAACTCGTCGCCGCCGGCCGCCAGGTGCGTCAGGCTGAACCCGGCCACGTCAACCAGCGTGGCGGCCGGGCCGGCGTAGTTGTTGGCAAACGCCTCTGCGCCGGAATAGGTCAGGTCTGTTCCGGTCAGCGCCACGAAGAGCACTGTGCGCCGTGGCGTGTAGTCCTGCTCGTGCCACAGCCGGCCGATCTCCAGTATCGTTGCCACCGCGCTGGCGCCCTCGTCGGCAGCATCGAATACCGTGCCGTTGGCCGATGCGTTGCCCAGCGAGTTGTAGGGGACCAGCACCACCAGCAGCTCGCGGTTGAGCGCCACGTCCTGACCGGGATACATGCCCATCACGTTGCGCAGCTCGACCTTGCGCGGTTCGCTGAGATCGACAGCGACCTGCGCCTGGCTGGCCAGTGGCGTGAGCTGCCACGGCGTCTGTCCACTCTGGGCGTCAATGCTGCTTTGGACCGTTGCCAGGCTGGAACCGCTGGCTGCCAGCAGCCGCTCGGCCGCGTCGGGCGTGATGGCGAGGACCGGCAGCGTTGGCCGGCGCACGTAGTCCTGACCCAGCGTGGCAAGCTGCACCTGATCGCGCAGGCCGTACGCGTCGTCGTCGACGGTCAACACTGCGCGCGCGCCGCGGATCAGCGCTTCGGTGGAGAAATCGTCGGGCGCGTTGTCGCCCAGGATCAGCACGATCTGGTCGCGCAGATCCATGCCCGCGAAGCCCTCAACTGGCCACTGGCGTTGCTGGGGATCGAAGGTGACGACCGTGACCGGGGCCGTGGCCGCGCCGCTGCCGCCGTGACCGTCGATGCGGAAAGCGAAGTCGTTCAGGTGGCTGAACTGGGCCAGCGGCTGGCCGGCCGCGTCCAGCAGGGCAAGCTGTGGCGGCGAGAGCGACTCGACCAGCGAGGTCTCGAAGGTCTGGAAGAAGGAGCGACCGCCGCCGCCCGGTTGCATACCGTACTCCTCGAAGCGTGCGGCGATGAAGTCGGCGGTCTGGTCGTTGCCAGTCGTTCCCGGTCGCCGATCGCCAAACGCGACGATGGTGTTGGCTTCGGCCAGCGCCGCCTCGCCGTCGAAATTGCGCGCGAGCTGCGCATACGAGGGGGCCGGGCCGACGTGGCCGACGATGTACCAGGTGGCTGCGATGACGACCGCAACGATCAGCAGCATGTTCTTGCTGAGGATGAAGTTGGTGTTGAAGCTGCCGCGCTCCATCAGCCGCCGCAAGCCCTCGCCCAACGCGTTGAAGCCAAGCACCGCCAGGAAGAACGCCAGCGCTGGATAGAAGACCATCCACGGACGGCCCCTGGCCCAGACCCGGCTGTCGGCCATCATCGCTCCCCACTCGGGGATGTCGGGGATGCTGGCCGAGGTGATGAAGTTGCTCTCCTGGGCCGTGCCGCCGCCCATGAACACGCCGACGAAGCCCAACTCGCCCAGCAGCAGCAGCGTTGCGCCCATTTCCAGCAGCGTGATGACGACCAGCGCGGGCAGGATGTTGGGCAGCACGTGGCGAATGGCGGTCTGCGCGCCGGTTAGACCCATGGCGCGCGCGCCTTCGATGAATGAACGCTGGCGCAGGACGATGAACTCGCCGCGGATGTACTGCGCGATCTCGCCCCAGCCGACGACGCAGAGCGCGATCAGGAAGACGATGATGCCGCGCCGGATGTCCAGCGCGAAGATCAGCAGCATGCCGGTCAGCAGCAACGGGATCGATGTGGTGATGCCGATGGTGCCCATGATGGCCTGGTCGCTGGTTTTGCCTTGGTTCCAGCCGGCGATGATCCCCAGCGTGGTGCCGAGCAGGACCCGCGCCAGCGTGATGAAGATCGCCGCGACCAGCGTGTTGCGCGTGCCGTAGAGCAGCAGGCTGAGGATGTCCCGGCCCCACTGGTCGCTGCCCAACGGGTTAGTTTCGGAGGGCGGGAAGGGGGGCGATTGCAATTCGCCGTCGACCATGGTCAGGGTGGTGGTGCCGACGAGGTAGGGGTTTTCCGGCGCCCACAGTGGGCCGAAGAGCACGATGAAGAAGAGCAGCACAACGATGGCCAGCCCGGTCATCAGCGGGATGTTCTGGATCAACTTGCGCGGCGTGAAGTTGCGACGGGCGGCTGGCTTACGCTGCTCTGGCTCTTCGTCATCCGGGCGCGGCGGCTTCAACAGCTCGTTGTAGTCTGGCCGGCCGTTGAGGATGCGTTTGAGGGAGCGGGTTGGGTTGCTCATGACGGATTGCAAGTTGCAGGTGGCAAGCTACGCCACCGTGTCGCGCATCCTCGGATCGATGTAGCGGTAGAGCACGTCGAGGACGAGGTTGACGATCAGAAACGTCGTGCCTAGCGCCAGGGCCAGGGTCGCGACAACCTCGACCTCGCCGTTACGGATGCCGGTCAGCATGCGGTCGCCCAGGCCAGGCCAGCCGAAGAAGAACTCGACGACCGGCAACGCTCCCAGCGCGAAGCGCAGTGAGATTGCGCCGGCGGTCAGGATCGGCACGGCCGCGTTGCGCAGTGCGTGGGTGTTGACGACCTGGCGGCGGCTCAGCCCCTTGGCGTTGGCCGTGCGAATGTAGTCTTCGAAGAAGATGGCGCCCAGCGTGACAAAGGTGACTCGGGTTATGTAGGCCACCGGGCGGGCAGAGAGCACGATCACCGGGAAGATCATGTGCCGCCAGTCCCAGCCAAAGCCGCCGGTAAAGGCGATGCGTAGTCCATAGCGCTGAATCAGGTTGATGGCCAGCACCTGCAGCAGCATGGCAATGAAGAACGACGGGATGCTGATGCCGATAACTGTGGCCGACAGCAGCACAAAGGAGGCTGTGGACGATTGGCGCAGCGACGCAAGCGTGCCGATGAGGAGACCGATGGCCAGCGAAACGATGAGCGATGTGATCAGGAGCCCCATGCTCTTGAAATAGGTATCCAGCAGCACCTGCGTCACTGGGACGGTGCGATCCCGACTGATCTGCACGGTGCCGAAATCACCTTTGACCGCGTTGGCGAGGAATTGTTCCGTGTCCTCGACAGCGGCTTGCGCGTGGCTGACGATGCGGAAATCGCCGCGCGGCGCGGTGGAGTTGCGCGTCATGCGCATGCCAAGGAAGACGAAGAAGACGATGGCAATGGCGACGACGATGATGAACGTCAGGCGGCGGAAGATGAAGGACAGCATCTGGGCGCCTGCGGTTGAAACCGCAGTCTGGTACGGGGCAAAGCATGCTAAAGCAAGCTGCCGGATACGGAATGGGTGACGGGTGTGACGATGGTTGTGTTCTGGAACCTGCTTGAGCAGGTTTGGTGTATCAGCCTGTGGTTCACCTGCACATGCGGCCAAGCCGCAGGCGCAGGCGCAGGTGTCAACCATAGGCGGCGCTGGCGGCCAAGGCGCAGCGGTAGTCGCATCCACCACTCGCAAGCCGTCCGGCAGGTTCAATGGGCGGTCACGCGAGCTGTGGCAGGATGAACCACACCAGCGCGGCCGCGTCCAGCAACGCCAGCAACGCAAATGGCAGGACAAACGCGGCCGCGGTCAGTCGTCGTCGCCAGATGGGCGCAATTCGCAGCGCGGCCAGCGACCAGACAAGCAGCGCCGCGCCCGCCCCGCCCAGCAGCGTGACGCTCCACGTGTTGACGCCCTGTCGCAGCCAGCCGATCAGCCCGGCCAGCGCGGCCGATACGATCAGCACGATACCAGTCCAGCGAGCCGTAGCCGGTCGCAGCGCCTCCTGCCAGCCCAGCGCGATCGCCAGCCCGATGGCAGGCAGGGCAGGGAACAGGTAGCGTCCCTGTGGCTGGACGAAGATCAGATTGTAGGACATGTAGATGCCGGCTGTCAACAGCGCTGACAGCGCCAGCAGGCCGAGGGCCCAGCGGCGGAATCGTGAGGACTGGAAGCTGGAGAGTGGGGGCTGGGGAGTGGGGACTGGGGAACTCGGGGCGGGTGCGGGCTTTGCGCAACAGCAAGACGATGCAGCCGGTCAGTGTGGCGATGCTGAAGGCCAGCAGCAGTGTGTAAACCCGGCTGTCCATCCAGACGCCCATCCAGCCGAAGACGCCCCAAAAGCTGTCGTGGCTCCAGACGATGAAACGTTCCAGCGTCGCGCCGAGACCCGCCTGTCCCAGCAGGTCAGCCGTGCGCAACTGGCCGACCACCACCGTGTCATGCCAGCGACGCGCCAGGAAATCCATGTGGCCGTAGACTGAGGCGTTGCGCGCGTACCAGGGAAGGGCGATCAGCAGGGCGGGCACGGCGACGAGGAGGGCGTGAAACGCGAAACGGGAAGCATGGACTGGACGTGGCTGGATGCGGCGGCTTTCGTACCAGCCGATCAGCAGGGCGGCGAAAACGATGGGGACCGCCACATACGCGCTGACCTTGGTGATCAACGCCAGGCCGAGCAGCAGGCCGATCAGCAAGACGCTGACTGCGCCGGGCGTTGTGGAGTCCACGACAACCGTTTTGACATAACGGAGCGACAGCAATAGGATCGCGGCCAGCAGTACCTCGGCCAGCGCATCGTTGTTGACCGATGCCGTCATTGCCAGGTGCATCGGCAGGAAGGCAGTGAACGCGGCCGCTCCCAGCGCCAGATGCAGCCGACCTGGGAAGATGGTCGCGGCGATGGCGTAGACCAGCACCACCAGCAGCGCGCCCAGCAAGGCCGAGAACAGCCGCAGCGCGATCAACCTCCCGCCTGTGGCGCGAAACACCGGGCCGGCCAGCAGATAATACAGCGGCGGCTGATGCGCTTCGTAGCGCACGCCGGCGATGGAAAGATCGGAGGGAAACCCGGCGGCCTTGAGTTGGTCCAGCGCTGCCTGGTCGTAGTCGCCCATGCGCAGCACCGGAAACTGGCCGGTGGTGGCAAGCTCGTGGATGTAATTGTAATGCGCCGGCTCGTCAGGCGCCTGCCAGGCTGGCACTTGCACAGCGTAGACCGCAGCCAGCAGCAGGTAAAGCGCGACGATCAGCGCGAGCCACGCTTTGGGGTGTTTAGGGGACATTGCCCACATTTTACCGCAGGCGCGACGGCGGGGCAAGGTGGGGAGTGGGGACTAGGGGCTGGGGACTGGGGCGTAGGGTGTAGGGGGTGGGGTGTGGGCAGCGACATTCGTTTGGCGGCTGGTGCGCTCGGTCTTACGCATCACGTTTCACGTTTCCCTCCCAGTCCCCACACCCTACGCGCCTTCCCCGGATTGACAGCCCGCCAGCGGTCGTTTAGAATGGCTGAACCGCAGGGTTGTATGAAACGTGTAGTGTACGGTGAATGAGATGACAGAGTTCGCGATTTCTTGGACGTATTGAACATCGACCGGTGCGCTGGTTGGCATTGCTGGCCGGCGTCGTTTTGATCGGACTGGCGGCCGTGCTGGTCTGGGGCAGCCAGCGCTACGGCGGCGTGGATGGGCTGGCGCAGCGCGTGCGCATGGAGTTTTCGCAGCCGGTGGAGCACCCGGCGCTGGTGCCGACGCCGCTGGCAGCGGTTGGCGGTGGTAGCGCAGCGGCGCTTGCGTTGCTGGCAGATACTGCGACGCTGACCGCGACTGTCCCGCCGCCAACTTCAACTGCGACATTCGTTCCCACCAGCGTGCCGCTGCTCGATGCCGCTTCACCGGACATGTTGCGCGTCGAACACGAGGCGCAGCGGCCCACAAGTACCCCCACCGCGACGCCTCAACCCAGTGCAACGCCCGCTCCAACAGATACACCCGCGCCGACGCCCCAGGTCGCTCCGGGAGCGGGAGTCATTCTGACCGGCCTGACGCACTACTGGCAGACCTGGAACAACTGCGGACCGGCTACGCTGTCCATGAACCTCAGCTACTACGGCAGCCAGGTGAAGCAGGCCGAGGCCGCTAAGTTTCTCAAGCCTGACAGCGACGACAAGAACGTCAGCCCGCACGAGCTTGTTGCCTTTGCCCGCTCGCAGGGGTTCCACGCGATTGATCGCATCGACGGCGACCCTGAGCGGTTGCGCCAGTTCATCGACGCCGGCATTCCGGTGCTCATCGAGACCTGGCTGGACCACGACGGCGGCATGGGACACTATCGGCTGGTGACCGGCTACGACGACAGCCGCAGCGAGTGGATCGTCTACGACAGCTACATCAGTGACGGCATCGATCCCAAAGGGCCCTATCCTGGCATCCGCATGAGCTACGCCGATCTGAACCGCCTCTGGCGCGCCTTCAACCGCACCTACGTGCTGATCTATGACGACGCGCGCGTCGCGACGGCTGAGGCGATCATCGGCGAGGACATGAACGACCAGGTGATGTGGGAGCAGGCGTTGGCGCTGGCACAGGCCGAGGCGCAGGCCAATCCGCAGGACGCGTTTGCCTGGTTCAACCTGGGCAGCAGCCTGGAGGCGCTGGGCCGGCCCGCCGACGCTGCGGTGGCTTTCGACCAGGCACGCGTCATCGGCTTGCCGTGGCGCATGCTGTGGTACCAGTTCGCGCCCTTCCGCGCCTACTACGACGCCGGCCGCTACGACGAGCTGGTGGCTGTTGCCGACGCCACTATCGCCACCGCCGGCAACATCGAGGAGACCTTCTACTGGAAAGGCAAGGGCTTGCAGGCGCTGGGCGACATCGACGGCGCCGCGAGAGTTACCGCCGCGCGGCCGAGCTGAACAGCAACTACGCCGCCGCGGTCGCGGCGCTGGCTGAACTGGGCCAGTGAGCGTTGCAGCAGGGAGGGGTCGTATGCCAGGTCACAGTCGTTTTTCGCTGGCCGGGGCTGCCTTGCTGGCCGCGTTGCTGGTTTCATGCGCCGGTTCACCAGAGATCTTCACACCAACGGAGCTGCGTCAAGTCGGGACCGCCAGTCCGGCGGCCACGCCGACTGAGCCGGCTGTCGTGGCTGCGCAGCCCTCGGAGACCTCCGCCGCGACGCCGCAGCCCGAGCCAACTCAGCCAGCGGCCGCCAGTCCGGCCAGCTCGCCAACCGAGCCTTTCTCGCCATTGCCTACGCCGACTGCAACCTGGACGCCGATACCGACGCCGTCGGTTGACGAACTGCGGGCCGAGGTGTTGGAATTTGCGCCAAACTCCGTGTTGAACGTTCTGGGGCAAAACGCCACCGCGTCGCCGCAAGAGATGATGGCTGCCCTCGCAGAAATCGTTCAGGAGCCGGTTCCTGATGCGGAACTGACCTATGTCGCGGTTGCAGCGCTGCCTGGCAGTCACGAGAGCGGCGCGCCGGCTGTGTTGGTTTCATGGCGTTGGAACTGTCCCGACTGTCCGTCCGGGCAGCAAATGCTTGTGGCCTGGCCGGATGCCGAACAGGACAGATGGAGCTATCAAATGCTCACGCTTGGCATTTGGACCGGCCACATTGACGACGACGGTGTGCGCGCTGTGCATTCGGACGATCAGGACTACATCGCTGTGATCAGCAATCCCTGCGCCGCTTCGACGCAGGGATACTGCGAAGGCCTGTCCCTCTACCGGTTGGCAGATGGGGCCTGGCGCCGGGTATGGCCAGCCCAACAGCCCAGCGATTGGAATTATTCCCTGGCGCGAGCGGAATTCGCGGGTGACGGCATCGACACCGTGACCGTGCGCAACTCGGATTGGCAGCACGATGATCCGAAGAGCAAGCTGTTTGCTCAAAACCACGGCAGCCTGCATCGCTGGTTTCGTGAGACCTGGCAACGAGAGGGCGACCGCTACACGCTAGTCGAGCGGCAGGTCGAGCCCAGCCCGTACAACACGCTGGTGGAGTTCATCTACGCGCTGCAAACCGATGGCGATGCCGCGCGTTGGGTCGTTTCGCCGGAAACGATAGCCAAGGCTGCGCAGCTTGGGCTGCGCACCATTGACTACTTCATGGCCGGTTGCCAACAGCCTGGCTGCGAACAGCAAGGCCCGCTGGATCTGTATCATGCCAGCCGGCCGGTTACGGTCACGTTCGTGCAACAAGACGGCCAATTCCTGATCGACGAGCTTCAAACCGGACAGTAAAACAGGACTGACAGTCCTTGTCATGCACCAGAGATGCAATTAACGCGCCAGCCACTCCATCGCAAGACTAGGACTGTCAGTCCTCTCACCCAATGACCAGCACAGCCCAGCAGACCAACGCGTCCCGCCTGACCCACATCACCCGCAACACGTTGCTGGTCACGTTCCTCTTTGGACTGGCCGCGGTAGCCGGGCTATTTCGCAACATCATCGTCGCGCAGGAGTTCGGCATCGGCGCGGCGCTGGACGCCTATTACGCGGCCTTCAAGCTGCCCGACCTGTTATTTGCGGTGGTGGCCGGCGGCGCGCTGGCGACCGCGTTCATCCCCATCTTCGCCGATTTCCTGACCGACGGCGACCGGCCCGGCGCCTGGCGGCTGGCCGCGGCCATCACCAATCTGGTGGTGATCGTGACCGGCGTGCTGGCGGCCATCGCCTGGATCTTCGCGCCTTGGCTGGTCAGCACGGTCATCGCGCCCGGTTTCCCGCCGCCCGCGCAAGCCGAGACGGTGCAGGTGATGCGCATCGTGCTGTTTTCGACCGTCATCTTCGGCATCGAGCGCGGTGCAGGGGAGCGCGCTCAACGGCTTCAAGCACTTCTTCCTGCCGGCGCTGGCCCCGGTTGTCTATCCGCTGGGCGTCGCGGCCGGCGCGATCCTGCTGGCGCCGACCATGGGCGTCACCGGGCTGGCCATCGGCGCGGTCTTCGGGTCGTTGCTGCACCTGCTGATCAAGGTGCCGGGGCTGATCAAGTTCGGCTTTCGTTGGTGGCCGGTGCTGGACCTGAAATCGCAGGCAGTGCGGCGTGTGCTGATGTTGCTGGGGCCGCGCGTGCTGGACCTGTTTGTCTTCCAGTTCACCCTGATCATGATGACCAACCTGGCGTCGCGGTTAGGCGAGGGCAGCGTTAGCTCAGTCGAATGGGGCTGGGACGCGATGCAACTGCCGGAGACGCTGATCGGCACCGCGTTCGGGCTGGTAGCCTTCCCGACCATGGCCGAGTTGGCCGCGCGGCGCGATATCGCCGGGTTGCGCAGCACACTGGGTGAAACGCTGCGCTGGGTGATCGCGTTGGCGCTGCCCGCGACCGTCGGGCTGATCCTGCTGGGTCGGCCGCTGCTCTCTTTCCTCTACCAGCGCGGCCAGTTCGACGCGGCAGCCGTGGACGCCGTCTACACAACATTGCGTTTCTTTGCGCTGGGGCTGGTGGCGCATACCTGCCTCGAGCTGACAGCGCGCGCCTTCTTCGCCCAGAAGGACACCGTCACGCCGCTGATCGTCGCGACCGGATCGGCGGTGACCAACATCCTGCTGGCGGTCGCTGCTGATGGGTGTGCTGGGCGCGGGCGGGCTGGCGCTGGCCAACACGCTGGCCGTCACCGCTGAGGTGCTGGTGTTGATGGTGATCCTGCGCAAGCGCTGGGGCAGCGTCGAGGGGCGTCTGATCGGGCGCACGCTGCTGCGCGCCGGGCTGGCCAGCGCGGTGATGGGGCTGGTGACTCGTGGCGTTTCTGGATCGCGCCGATGTGATGCGGGCTGGGCAATCTGCCGCTGGTCGGCTGGGCGGGCTGCTGGGAGTACTGGTCTACGTGATCGCTGGCCTGCTACTGGGAGTGCGTGAGCTGCGCGAGATGCCGCGGGCGCTGTTTGGGCGTTAGCGGCGTCTTCGCTGTGCTGATATTATGGTTGACCGACAAGACCGACGGCGCTATAATTGCTGCGATAGAAACGCATGTCCGTTGGAAACTGAGGGTGCAAACCTCAGTAGACGCGCATGTTTGGAAACCGCTTTGCGATCAGTGGAGAAGTGTGAAGATGCAGACGCCAGCCAGACCATTGACCGAATTGGTTCGGGATTTACCATTTTCTGTCGAGCAGGAAGTGCGGGATTTTGTTGAATTCCTCTTGGCAAAACACGAGCGAGAGCCGGGCAAGAAACTCCGTCAGGATTGGGCCGGCACGTTGAGTGATTATCGGCAAGACTATACGTCTGTAGAGCTCCAAGAGAAGAGCCTTGACTGGCGCAGCGAATGATGTATCTACTTGATACCAACATTTGGTTGGAGCGTCTTTTGGACCAGGAGCGAGCAGACGAGGTGAGGAGACTGCTTGAAGAGGTTCCCTCTGACCAATTGTTGATGACTTCTCTTTGCACTCCGTCGGGGTCATCTTGTATCGATTGAAGCAGCGTGAGGCGTTTTCGCGTTTCGTTGACGACCTGTTTGTTCACGGGGCGGTGGAGCTGCTCTCACTGGAATCCACAGGGCTACAACGCCTGGGGGTCATTGCAGAGCTTTTTCAGTTGGATTTCGATGACGCGTATCAGTACGTGGCTGCCGAGCAACATGGCGTCACCCTCGTCAGTTTCGACAAAGACTTTGATCGCACAAATCGGGGACGGCTGATGCCGGAAGAGCTTCTCCGGCAACTCAGAACCGCGGCAGACAATTGAGTTGTGGGCTGTGTGTTGGGTTTCGGTGGTCGGCATGATTGCCGGCTTGTTGCTGGGCGTGCGCGAACTGCGCGAGATGCCGCGGGCGCTGTGGGGGCGGTAGGCTGCTGCCCCAGCACCGTCTTTGACTTTGCCACGACACACCGGTATACTCGACGATTGAGATACGTCTATGCCAGTTAATCCAATGAACCCGATGGTCGTACAGAGCGACCACACCGTGCTGCTGGAGGTGGATAATCCCCAGTACGCTGAGGCGCGCGATGCATTGGCGCGCTTCGCCGAGCTGGAGAAAAGCCCGGAGCACATCCACACCTACCGCCTCTCGCCGTTGTCGCTGTGGAACGCCGCCGCCAGCGGCCTCGGCGCCGACGGCATCGTCGAGAGCCTGGTGCGCTACAGCAAGTACGATGTGCCCGGCAACATCCAGGCTGACGTGCGCGACTACGTCAGCCGTTTCGGTCGGCTCAAGCTGCGCCAGGGCGCGGCCGGCGAACTGCTGCTGACCTCCGACGACCCATTGCTGATGTTGGAGGTCAGCCGCAACCGCAAGCTGCGTCCCCTCATCCGCGAGGAGATCGACCGGCACACGGTACGGGTCAATTCGGGCCTGCGCGGCCACGTCAAGAAGGCGCTGGTGGACATCGGCTACCCGGCCGAGGACCTGGCCGGCTACGTGGACGGCGCCGGGCTGGCGCTGCACCTGCTGCCCGCCATGCGCGGCGCGGGCCAGCCGTTCAGTCTGCGCCACTACCAACAGGACGCGGTCGAGGTCTTCCACGCCGCGTGGCTCGGCGCGCGGCGGCTCGGGTGTGATCGTGCTGCCCTGCGGCGCAGGCAAGACTCTCGTGGGTATGGGGGTGATGGAGAAGCTGCAAACCAACACCCTGATCCTGACCACCAACACCGTGGCCGTGCGCCAGTGGATGGACGAACTGCACGACAAGACCAGCCTCGACCCGGCTGAAATCGGTGAGTACACCGGCGACGTCAAGGAGATCAGGCCCGTCACTGTTACCACCTACCAGATACTGACCTATCGCGAGCGGCGCAAGCGGGGCGCGGCGGCCGCCAACGGCGAGAGCTGGTTTGACGAGGAAGCCAGCGGCGACGACGAACTGACCCCGGCCTCCTTTCCTCATTTTGGCCTCTTTCGTGAGCGCGACTGGGGACTGGTGATCTACGACGAGGTGCACTTGCTGCCCGCGCCGGTGTTCCGCATGACGGCCGAACTGCAAGCCCGCCGTCGGCTGGGGCTGACCGCCACGCTGGTGCGCGAGGATGGCAAGGAGGACCACGTCTTCGCCCTGATCGGCCCCAAGAAATACGACGTGCCGTGGAAGGACCTGGAGCGGCAGGGCTGGATCGCCTCGGCGCATTGCCACGAGATCCGCCTGGACATGGCGCCGGAACAACGCTTCACCTACGCCATGGCCAGCAACCGCGAGCAGGCCGTCCTCTCGGCCACCGACCCGGCCAAGCTGACCGCGGTGGAAGAGATCATCGCCAAGCACCCCGATGACCAGGTGCTGGTGATCGGCACCTACCTGGAGCAGCTCGGCGAGATGGCCAGCCGCCTCGACGCGCCGCTGCTGACCGGCAAGACGAAGACGCGCGAGCGCCAGAAGCTCTACCAGCAGATGCGCGAGGGCACGCTGCGCCGGCTGGTGGTCTCCAAAGTGGCCAACTTCGCAATCGATCTGCCCGACGTCAGTGTGGCCATCGAGATCAGCGGCACCTTTGGCTCGCGCCAGGAGGAGGCCCAGCGTCTGGGCCGCATCCTGCGCCCCAAGCACGACGGTCGCCCGGCCCATTTCTACGCCATCGTCATGCGCGATACCAAGGATCAGACCTTCGCCGCTAAGCGTCAGATGTTCCTCACCGAGCAGGGCTACAAGTACGAGATTCTCTACCGCGACGACCTGCCCGGCTATGACCCGGAGCGTGACCATGCCGTCTGGTGATGGCGTTGCGACGCCCAGCCAGGTGCGCGAGATCTGGATCGCCGAGCTGCGGAGCCTGCTGGAGGCGACCACTGTCCAGATGATGCGCCAGGCTGCGCGCGAGTGGGGCTGGGCGCTGAAAGGCACGGCCAAGGGCGACTTGATCGAGCAGATGATCGGCTACCTGGGGGATGCGCCGCGCATGGCCGCTGCCATCAAGACGCTGCCCGAAGAGGAGTTGGCTGTGCTGAGTTGGTTTTCAGCGCTTGGGTCTGGGAGCGGCTCCGCCAGGCAGTTGAAGGCTGCTCTGGTTGAAGGTGGCGGTGCTCGCCTGTCGCAAAAGGCCATCGACGGGCATTTGCAGGATCTGGCCGGACGCTGCCTGATCTTGTTCAATGAGGAGCAGGGCTACCGGCTGCCCGATCTCTATCGCGAATGGTTGCCGCGGCCGGCGACGCCCAAGCTCCTGTATCCGACCGCAAGCCAGCTCAAGACACCCTCCCCCGCGGTGACCGTAGCCGCGATCACCCAGCACGCCCAACAGTTGCTCAGCGCGCTGACGGCCGAGCAGCCGCAAGTGACGCTGGCGCCCAAGAGCGCGCCTAGCTACAGGTCCGGCAAGCCCGATCCCATCGATCCGCGCCGGCCCAGCCTGGTAGCTGCAGATATCCTGGCGCGCTGGGGCTATGGCAGCGAGACCGAGCAACATCTGGCGCGCTTCTTGCTGGAGCAGATGGTCGCCGCCCGGCTGTGCCGGGTGAGGGAATACCAGGGCAGCAGTTTCCTGCAACCCCCTGATCAACCGGGCGCCGCCTGGGAAATGGCAACGGCCATGGAGCGTTTGCAGCGGCTGCGCCGGGCCTATCTGACCCTTTCCAGAAGAGTTGACGGCCAGCCCGTGTCCTGGAGCGAGTGGGACATGGCGTTCCCACAGATGCAGGGCGTGCGTCTGCAACCGACAGCTTTCTGGGTAACGACTGCGCAACTGATTGATCAAGTCCGGTGGGTCGGCGTGTGGCTTAGCAACCTGGTCACCAGCCTGGAGGCCGACACATGGTACAGCGTTGAGCA
The DNA here is from genome assembly GCA_963707275.1 of uncultured Chloroflexia bacterium. Classification (GTDB taxonomy): domain Bacteria; phylum Chloroflexota; class Anaerolineae; order JAAEKA01; family JAAEKA01; genus JACKBK01. Next base: position 89,531 of record CAVPPH010000003.1, on the reverse strand, counting down.
GTTGTGCAAGCTGATCTATTACGTCCAGCGTGATTTGCTGATCCCGGGTTCGCAACAGTCGTGGTGGACCTGGGTGATCGACGGCCAATCGCTGGACCCGTCGCAGATCAACTTCGATCTTTGGATGCGGACCAGCGGCCGGGTGATCGAGGCCTGGTTGACCGGCCCGGCCAGTTGGCTGCTGATGGTACAGGTCGGCTACGCCCAGGGGCGGCCGGCAGCGTTTTGCCGGCCTGGCGTGCTGCTGGCTGGCGAGGCTGAACCGCCGCCGCCCGAACTCGTTGCGTTTCATGCCCGACGGCGTGATCGGGCTGACCAACGACTGGCGCGCCAGCAACCTGCGGCGCTTGCTGCGATTGATCAGTGTCGAGGCGGCGCGTGACGCTACGACGACGTTGCTGCGTTTGGACACCGACGCTTTTCGCCGCACACTGCGCGCCGGCCAGGACGCGGCTGCCGTAGCGGCGACCTTCGCCGACGCCGGTTTTCCGTTGCCGCCAATGGTGCAGGAGACACTGCAGACCTGGCAAAGCCGCGCCGGTCGCTATCAGCTCTACGACCAGATGACGGTGGTGGAGTTTGGCGAGGATGTGCTGCCAGAGGAACTGCGCGCCATCAGCCGCCTGAGCGGCGCCGACTACTACCAGCCCGGGTCGCGCTGCCTGATCTTCCCCGATCCGCAGGTAGCGCCGGCGTTGGTGGAGGAACTGCGCCGCCGAGGCTACACGCCACAGGTGCTGTCATGACACCGCCGACCCTCGCCAGGGCGCTGGACGATTTCAACTCCAACGATCTTGGCAGCGTGCTGGCAAAGGCCGGCGTGGCCAATGTACCCACGGCCAAACAAGCCAGGGTTAATCTCTGGCTGGAGTTGGTGGGCGACCCGGACCGCATCCACCGCGCGCTGGCCGGATTGACGCCTCCCAGCCGCCGGGCGCTGGAACTGCTCCAGGGCGTTGGTGGCGAGCTGCGCACCACACGCTTTCGCAGCCTGCTGATGCGCACCGGCGTCGTGTCAGCCGAGGAGGAGTCGCCTTACAACTATTACAGCTCGTCGCGCAAGACGACGACCAAAAAGGATCCGAGCAAGCCGGTGTTCTCCGAGACTCTGAATGAACTGTTGCGTTCGGGTCTGATCTGGACTCACACGCTGCGCGAGAACATGCCTGGCAACGCCAAGCTCAATTTTGAGGGCGGACGCTTCGTCTATATCCCCGCCGAGGTGTCACGGCATCTGCCGCCCGCGCCCATCAAGCAGCATACCCTGCCGCCAGTGGCGCAGACCTTGGAGGGGTCGGCACGCACCTGTCAGCGCGATCTGTACCTGGTGTGGAGCGCCAGCCGCGAAGCGCCCTTGCAACTCACCAACGCTGGCATGCTGCGGGTCAGTGACCTCAAGCGTATCGCCGGCCAGTTGCTGGTTGCGGAAAGTGTCACCAAAGGCAGCAAGGAGAGCGACTATCGCCGCATTTTCTTTCTGCGCCGGCTGGCGACTGCGCTGAACGTTCTCGACCTCGACGCTCTATCCAATCTTTTGGAGGCCCCTGCGGCGCCTAGTTTCATCTCCCAGGCGCCGCCGCAGCGCGTGCGTATCAGCTTCCAACGCTGGCGCGACGGCGACTGGTGGAACGAGCTGTTGGCAACTATGGGTTCCTCTACCACTCCGTCCAACGCGCTGCTGGTCGGTCCCGCCCCTGCCGGTGTGGTTAGTGCACGGCGCACCGTGCTGGAGACGCTGGCTCTGCTGGCCAAGCGGGCTGAGCGCAAGCAGCGCACGCCGGCGGCTTGGGTAGCTGTGGACGACATCAACGACTATCTGCGCGAACGCAACGATGAGTTCCTGGTGGACCGGGCTACCGCCGAACAGCGTGGCGGCGGCTACGGCTATCGCTATAGCTACAGTTACTCGTCGTTATACTCACCCTACGAATACAACAGCCTCGGCTGGAACTGGTCAGGCTACCACAACAACGAGGAAGCCGGCTGGAACGGGGTGGAGCGAGTCTTCCTGCGCACGGTGCTGACGGAGGGTCTCTACTGGCTGGGGCTGGTCGATTTGGGCTACCCCGAGCCGGTGACACGTCGAGACCGGCGCTGCGCCCGCGGGAGTGGTCGCGGTGCGGTTGACCGACATGGGCCGCTGGCTGCTGCTGGATGGCCCGATGCCGGAGATCCCCGAGGAAGGAGGCCGCGTCGTGGTGCAGCCCAACTTCCGCATCTTCGCCTTTGATCCCATCTCGGACGCGGTGCTGGCCCGGCTGGACGGCTTTGCCAGCCGGCAGAACGCCGAGCGCGCGATCGAATACGAGTTGTCGCGTGAATCGGTCTACCGCGCCCAACTGGAAGGGCAGAGCGTCGGGCAGATCCGGGCCTGGCTGGAGCAGGCCACGGGCGCGCCGCTGCCGCAGAACGTGGCTCGCAGCATGGAGGAGTGGCAGGCAGCCTTCGAGCGCATCACCGTGCGCAGCCGTGTGGGCTGGCTGGAGGCCGCCACCCCCGATCTGGTCGACGCGCTGCTGGAAGACCCGCGCTGGAGCCGGGTTATCATCAAGCGCGCCACTCCCACGGGGATCATCGTGCGCGCTGACCAGATCTCTGACCTGGAGCAGGCGCTGCTGGCGGCCGGAGAACTGCCGGCGCGCAACAGCGACCCCGAATCGGCCCGCCGCGCCAGCATCACGGTGGACGAAAACGGCCAGGTCGGCTTCGTCCATGCGACGCCCAGCCTGTACGTTTACGGCTATCTGCGTCCCTTCTGCGAGCAGAGCGAGGCCGGCTGGCAGATCACGGCGCGCAGCGTGGCCCAGGCCAGCGCAGCCGGCCTCGAAGCCGCGGCCATCCTGGCGCATCTGGAGGCCATGGCGGTGGGCGGCGTGCCGCAGGCCCTGCAGGTCAAGATCAAGGCCTGGAGCCAGCACTACGGCGCGGCCACCGTCCAGACCCTGACTCTGGTGCAGTTTCGCGATCAGGCCGCGCTGGACGAGCTACGCAGCGATCCGGCGCTGGCGCGCTACCTCAAGCCCTTCAAGCCGGAGGCCAAGCTGGGTCTGGCCGTGGTCGCTCCGGAAGATGTGGCCGCGGCGAGCGCGTTGCTGATCGAGCGCGGGGTGGATTTGCGCTAATCTGAAGACAGACGCCAATTCTGTGGCTTGCCGTTGTGCGGGGACTTCGGTACAGTGGCGACATATTCTGGAGCAGTTCGACTGAATCTCCAGATTCCAAGCTCATCCATGACAATTGGCGGCTGTGGTCCAGCTAGCTGCTGGCGAGCCGCAACAGATGATCAGTGGTAGGGAAACAGACCGCCGCCATGAAATTCACATCAACAGACTGATTTCGTTCCTGGCTCGTCACCGTGACTGCGGTGTTCTCTGCTTGTAAACCGTTCTTTATCCGTGAGTGAGGAGGACCCGTAATGACCACGCTTATTGTTCAACCAGTAGACCGCGGGCAACAACTGTTGCCGCTGGTGCGCGCTGCCGTCGATGGTGAAATCGTTCGACTTGAGCGTGCGCTGCGGATGGCGCGTGAACGCCTTATGTCCTTCGAGACGCACAACGGCGTCAGCTCCGAGTACTTCATCGCGAATATGGCTGCTGAAGACCTGGAAGGAAAGGACGACGAATACGTTCAGTGGGCAGGAGAATACCGGTTGATGAAGTGCCTCGAAGAAAAGCTCACTCATCTGCAGGATATAGAACATGGCTGAGAGAGTTTCGAGGTTTCTCGAGACTCCTTGCACCAAGATGGCAATTCGTGGGAAGGAAAAAGCCCCTGGCGGATCTGGATCGCCGGGGGCTTTTTCGTATCAAACAGTGAGTGGGGATAGGACTTGTGCTACCCCACCTGCGGCAAATTGGCCAGCGACTGCTCCACCAGCTCCGTCGGGATACTCGTAGTCCTCCAGCTTGCCCTGCATGTAGGCGTCGTAGGCGGCCAGATCGAAGTGGCCGTGGCCGCAGAGGTTGAAGACGATGGTCTTGCTCTCGCCGCTCTCTTTGCAGGCCAGCGCTTCCTGCATCGCGCCCCAGGATGGCGTGGGCCGGCTCCGGAGCGGGCAGGATGCCCTCGGCGCGGGTGAAGCTCATGGCGGCGTCGAAGATGGCGCGCTGCTGGACGTTCCTGGCCTCGATCAGCCCGGCTTCCTTCAGCGCGCTGACCTGCGCGGCCATGCCGTGATAGCGCAGCCCGCCGGCGTGGATCGGCGCGGGCACGAAGTCGTGGCCCAGGGTGTGCATCTTCACCAGCGGGGTCATCTGGCCGGTGTCGCCGAAGTCGTAGGCGTAGACGCCGCGGGTCAGGCTGGGCGCGGCGGCCGGCTCGACGGCGACGATGCGCGTCTGCTTGCCGTTGACGATGTTCTCGCGCACGAAGGGGAAGCCGAAGCCGGCGAAGTTGCTGCCGCCGCCGATGCAGCCGACGACCACGTCGGGCCAGTCGGCGTCGATCAGCTCCAACTGCTTCATCGCCTCCTGGCCGATGACCGTCTGGTGCAGCAGCACGTGGTTGAGCACGCTGCCCAGGGTGTACTTGGTGTCGTCGCGCGAGACCGCCTCTTCCACCGCCTCGCTGATGGCGATGCCCAGGCTGCCGGTGCTGTCCGGGTCCTTGGCCAGGATCTGGCGGCCGGCGTTGGTCTGCGTGCTGGGGCTGGGCACCACGGTCGCGCCCCAGGTCTGCATCAGCAGCTTGCGGTAGGGCTTCTGCTCGTAGCTGATGCGCACCATGTAGACCTTGCACTCGATGCCGAACATCTGGCAGGCGAAGCTCAGCGCGCTGCCCCACTGGCCGGCGCCGGTCTCGGTGGTGATGCGCTTGACGCCCTCTTCCTTGTTGTAGTAGGCCTGCGGCACGGCGGTGTTGGGCTTGTGGCTGCCGGCCGGGCTGACGCCCTCGTACTTGTAGTAGATCTTGGCCGGGCGTGTCCAGCGCCTTCTCCCAGCGATGGGCGCGGAAGAGCGGCGTCGGCCGCCAGATGGTGTAGATGTCGCGCACCTCGTCCGGAATCTCGATGTAGCGCTCGGTGCTGACCTCCTGCATGATCAGCGCCATGGGGAAGAGCGGCGCCAGGTCGGCCGGGCCGATGGGCTGGCCGGTGCCGGGATGCAGCACCGGCGGCAAGTCGATGCCCGCGGCCGGCAGGTCGGCGTTGATGTTGTACCAGTGGGTCGGGATGTCGCTGCTCGGTGAGAACGATCTTGGTCTGGATCATGGGGAATGATAGCTCCTTTTGGTTGGATGGTTCAGGCTGGGCGGCAGGTAGCCGCTGATCTGCTTCAGAAGCTGGTCCTTGGGCCGGTAGCCGACGATGCGCTCCACCGGCTTGCCGTCCTTGAACAGGATCAGGGTGGGAATGCTCATCGACACCGTAGGCCATCGCAGTCGAGGGGTTCTCGTCGACGTCCAGCTTGGTGATCTTGAGACTGACCGTCGTATTCCACGGCCAGTTCCTTCAGAATCGGCGCGATCATCTTGCACGGCCCGCACCACTCGGCCCAAAAATCGTTGAGGGTGGGCAGATCGGAATCCAGGACCTCGTTCTCAAAGCTGGCATCGGTTACAGCAACTGGTGTTGACATTTTTTGTCTCCTTGCAAGGTCGCTCCATGTCGGTGCGGGCCGGCGGTCGTGATGCCATGATAGCCCCGCTATGGGAGTTTGTCAAAGGCCCGCTGTTGGGCGTGCCGCGTTTCGTTGTCGTGGCGGTTCACGTGTGGTACAATGCCGCCGCAGACGAGGTTTTCGAGTATGAGCTTCAAGCAACTGGTCGATCGTGGGTCACGAATGGGCGGTCCAGCTCCTGCAAAGCAGCCTGGACAATGAGCGCCTGCCCCACGTGCTGCTGATAGCCGGCGACCCGCAGGTTGGCAAGCGCACGCTGGCGACTGGCGCTGGCGTCAGCCATCAACTGCGATCAGCCTGGCCGGCCATGCGGCCACTGCCGGTCGTGCAGCAAGATCGCGCACGGCACGCATCCCGACGTGCGGCTGGTGGAGGCCGACAGCGGCGAGCGCAGCCGCGAGGGCGTTCTCAAGATCGAACAGATCCGCGACGTGCAGCGCTTTGCGTCGCTCGCGCCGATGGAATCGCCCTTCAAGGTGATTCATCCTGCGCGAGTTCGAACGGGCCACGCTGCCGGCTGCCAATGCCTTGCTCAAAACCCTGGAGGAGCCGCCGCCTCAGGTCCGGCTGGTGCTGACCAGCGCGCGGCCCGACAGCCTGCTGCCCACCATCATCTCCCGCTGCCAGACGATTCAGCTTCGCCCGTTGCCATTGGAGCAGATCAAAGTAGCGCTGGTGGAACGCTGGCTGGCCAGCCCGAAGCAGGCCGACCTGCTGGCTCGGCTCAGCCAGGGCCGCATCGGCTGGGCGATCCAGCGATTGACCGACGGCGAAGTCTGGGAAGACCGGACGCGCCGGCTGGCCGATGCTCGCAGTCTGCCGGGGCAGGGCGCGGTCGATCGCCTGGCCTACGCCGAGGTATTGAGCCGCAAGTCCAGCGACTTGCAGCCGACACTGGCGGCCTGGACCAGTTGGTGGCGTGATGTTCTGCTGGCGCAGCACGGCTGCGCGGCCCACGTGACCAATATCGATCTGGTCGCCGAGATTGATGAGGCAGCCCGGCAGTACAGCGCGGCCGATGTCCGCCGCTTGCTTGCCAGGCTTGAGCAGGCGCCGGAGCAGATCAACCGCAACGTGAACAGTCGTCTGTTGCTGGAGACCCTGCTGCTACACCTGCCTGCTCCTGCCGGTCAGTCCATCCATTCGTGAGTTGTCAATTGGAACTCAGCCGTCAACGCCAGGCGCCGCAAACGGTAGCCGCGAGCCGCTCCGGTCAATACACAGGCCGGCGGCGCGCGCCAGCCAGCGCACCGGGCGTTCGTTCACATAATCAGGAGGAATTATGCCCACCGTTATTGGTGTGAGCTTTCGACCTGTTACTAAGATCTACCACTTCGACCCCGGGGCGATGTTGGACCTCGAATCGGGCGAGTATGTGGTGGTCGAAACATCCCAGGGCCAGGAGATCGGCCAGGTGGCGTGGACTCCGCGTGCCATGGGCCAGGATCGCGTTGGCAGCGATCTGAAGCCGGTGCTGCGCCGCGCCACGCCGGTCGATCTGGTGGAGCGGGACGCGAACCGCCGCCGTGAGCCGGAAGCGCTGGCGATCTGCCGCGAACGGGCCGAGGCGCATCGGCTGCCCATGAAGGTGGTCAGCGCGGAATACAGCTACGATGGCAGCCGGCTGGTCGTGTCGTTCACCTCCGAAGGCCGCGTCGATTTTCGTGACCTGGTGCGTGATCTGGCCAAGTCGCTCAACGCGCGCATCGAGATGAAACAGATCGGCGTACGCGATCAGGCCAAGGTGCTGGATGGGGTGGGCAAGTGCGGTAAGCAGCTTTGCTGTTCATCGTGGCTGCGCGAATTCAATCCGGTCACCATCAAGATGGCCAAGACGCAGAATCTGCCGCTCAATCCGCCGGAGATTTCGGGCGTCTGTGGCCGGCTGCTCTGCTGTCTGTCCTACGAGCAGGAAGTCTACGAGGAGGGCCGCAAAAAGCTGCCCAAGGTCGGCGCTGCGGTCAAAACTCCCGAGGGTGACGGACGAGTGCGCAGGGTGAATCCGCTGCGTGAAACGCTGACCGTCAAGCTGGAGGACGGCTCGATGCAGGAGTTTGCTGCGGCCGACGTGGAAGGTCCTTCCGCCGGAGGCAAGCGGACAGGGTGTAGCTGCGCCATGAAGCGCTCGGCAGCACCGGCAGTGGATGACGCCCCACCGATTCAGGACGCCGCGGCTGGTGGGCCCGACGAAGCTCCTGCGGATGATGAGGCTCGCTCCCGCCGGTCACGTTCCCGCCGTCGCCGGCCGCCGGGAGATCAGGCACAGTAGACGGCACTGAGCCAGGAACATAAAACAGGCCGCCAGGCAAAGCTGGCGGCCTGTTGATTCACAATTACAGAACCCCTGGTGGGAAATGGGCAGACTCGCTTTCCACGAATCGAGCGCGTGCCCGCTTAGCGCTTCATGACCGAGATACGGACGGCTGTTCGTTCCTGGCCGTCGATGGCTACTTCCGTGAACGACGGGACACAGACGATCTGAATCTCGTCCATCTCCAGGTATCCATTAGCGATGGCGATTGCCTTGACAGCCTGGTTCACGGCGCTGGCGCCGATAGCCTGTACTTCCGCGTGACCGTGGTCGCGGACGACGCCGGCGATCGCGCCGGCCACAGCTGTCGAGCGTGAGTTAGCCGAGACCTTGATCACGTCCATAGGTGGATTGGCTCCTGCGACGTTGGGTAGAACTGTGGTGGAATAGGTGTTGTTCATGTGCAACCCATGGGGAGTTGTTGTCAGGCTGGCGTTCATTGATAGTACTCCATTGTTTGGATGGCGTTGCCAAATGCCAACGCACTCTTTTACCATGACGACCAGTTAAACGATAGGTTACGGTTGTTTCGTACATTTCTCGGAAAAACGGCATATTAGCGGCGTTTTGCAGGATTCGTGTCTTGAATTCTGGCGTTGAGCTACCGGCTCTTTGACAACAAACCGCCAGTTTCAGGCTGGCAATTTCGGAACTAAAACGGCGAGTCGCAGCCTTGGGTTGCGACTCGCCGGTGTCAAGCTGGGTAGAACGGTGCGCTACTTGGCGAAATCGACCGAGCGGGTCTCGCGAATGACCGTTACCTTGATCTGGCCGGGATACTCCAGCGAGTCTTCGACCTTCTTGGCGATGTCGCGCGAGAGCGCGATGGCTGCCAGATCGTCCACTACGTCTGGCCTGACCACGATGCGGATCTCACGGCCGGCCTGGATGGCATAGGACTGCTCCACGCCGTCAAAGGAGTTGGCCAGATCCTCCAGCGCCGTGACGCGCTTGAGATAGGTCTCCAGCGCCTCGCGGCGTGCGCCAGGTCGTGCGCCAGAGATCGGCGTCGGCGGCCTCGACAATCACGGCCTCCAGCGACTCCGGTTCGACCTCGTGGTGATGGCTGGCGATGATGTTGACCACCTTGGCCGGCACGCCGAAGCGACGGGCGATGTCAGCGCCGACCAGCGCGTGGGGACCTTCGACCTCGTGGGTCACGGCCTTGCCAAGGTCGTGCAACAGACCGCCCAGCTTGGCAAGGCGCACATCGGCGCCCAGTTCCGCCGCCATGATTCCGGCCAGATGAGAAGTCTCGACAGCATGGAAGAGCTGGTTCTGGCCGTAGCTGGTGCGATAGCGAAGCCGGCCCAGCAGCTTGATCACTTCCGCGTGCAAGCCTTGCAGCCCGGTGTCATAGAGAGCCTGCTCGCCGGCCTCCCACATCGACTGCTCGACCTCCTGCTGCGCCTTCTGCACTTCCTTCTCGATGCGCGCCGGGTGGATGCGCCCGTCCACCACCAGCCGTGACAGCGTCACCCGGGCCACCTCGCGACGCACCGGATCGAAGCTGGAGATGATCACTGCTTCGGGCGTGTCGTCCACCACCAGGTCGACGCCGGTCGCGGCTTCGATGGCGCGGATGTTGCGGCCCTGCCGCCCGATGATGCGGCCCTTCATCTCGTCGCTGGGGATCGGCACCGACGAGACCGTGGTCTCAGCCACCTGATCCGAGGCCAGACGTTGAATGGCCAGGGTGACGATCTTGCGCGCCCGCCGGTCAGCCTCGGCGTGGGCTTCGGCCTCGACCTCGCGGATGACCCGCGCCATGTCCTGGCGGGTGTCGTTGCGCACCGACTCGATCAGCAGTTGCTTGGCGTCGTCGGCTGACATGGCCGAAACGCGTTCCAACTCCTGCTGTTTCTGCTCTTCCAGGTTCTCCAGGTTGCTCTGGCGTTTGTCCAGGTTCTGCTGGCGCTTCTGGAGGTTGCGGTCGCGACTTTCGACTTCTTCCAGCCGCCGGTCCAGGGCATCCTGGCGGCGTTGGAGACGTTCCTCCTGCCTGCGCAGGTCTTTACGCTTCTCGTTGGCTTCCTGATCGAATTCCTCACGAAGTCGAACGGACTCTTCCTTGGCGTTAAGCTCGATCTGTTGGCGCTGTTGCGCTGCGGATTTCTCGGCTTCCTTGACGATTTCCTCGGCCTGCGCGTTGGCGGACTTGATTTTCAGGTTGTGCATCGATCGGTAGACGTAGTAACCGATGAATGCGCCTATACCCAGTCCTATCAGCAGGCCAAGTACCACCATCGCGATGGCTACTGGTTCCATGGTTGCTCCCTGTGGATGCCGCGCACGATCGCACGAGCCGTGGCCCGACAGGCAAGTAAGCCTTGCACTGGGGCGCGGATGTCAGATAAATCGGCTCGGTCGTTGGCACTTGCGGCATCATGATGTGTGAATGAATCTGGCTCATTGCCAGTCGTAGAATTCTTTGTGTGTGTCGCCGTCTTGCTGTTCGTTCCAAATCTGGTCGACTACTTTCCAGACGACGCCGTGAGCGAAACCCCGGCGTAACAGGTGGTTGCCCAGTTTCTGGCGGAAGGAACGCTCATCTAGATTCTGTAATCGTCGGGCGTAGGCCTCAGCAGCACGCCGGGCGCTTGCGTCCTGGTCGATTTCGCTCAACACTTGAGCGATTATCTCCTGAGATACGCCCTTTTCGCGCAATTCGTTGCGCAGGGCGGCCGGTGAACGCGGTCTGAATCGCTCACGGTCGCCTACCCAGGCTTGAGCGAACTGGAGGTCGTCCAGATAGCCGTGGCTCGTCAACCGTTCCACGATGATCGCAATCGCTTCCGGGGTGACCTCAAACCGCTCCAGGTAGCGGTGAATCTCCGCTATGCTGCGCGCCCGATGCGCCAACAGACCCAATGTGCGCTGGTAGGCGCGCTCCAGATTGTCTTGTTCTTTCAGTTCAGCCAGTTGATCATCCGCCAGCGTTTGACCGATTCTGAGCTGCGCCGCGACCGTGTCGGGCAAGCCGAACGCGTAAGCGCCGTCAAGATAGACGCTGACCCGCTGGCGATTCCGTTGTTGGAACTTCAACGCTGTGACGGTTCCGGCCACGGTCTCATCTCTGCACAGACTTTGTTTTCACCAGCCCGAGGCGCAACGCCTCGGGCCGAAAACAAACGAAAGCTGCGACCATTGCGGCCACAGCTTGACTCCAGCGATAGGTTGCGGGCTGACCAAATGCGGCCATGAACGGCGCATCTGAGGGCAGAACCGATGCTGTGCTGTCTCTGACGGGGTTGTGTCGTCAGGAAGCAGACTGTCATCGATTGCTGCTGTCGAGCCAGCGAACATATATTTTCCAACCAGGCGAGCAATGCCGCCAGACAGGACTATCCGGGCAAAGCAGTATCCCGTTTGTTGCGGTCCAGAACTGGACCAGATGATAGACCGGTACTACGCGTTTTCATTGTCTGTTGATCGAGCAGACCTTTGGCGACCACGTTCGGTGCATGGGACGATGAAGGGCACCTGTAACAATGGTGACGCTGGAAGTAGCCTGCTCGGGTCGGCAGTGCAAGCCGAGGTCGTATGCTGGAATGGGTCGGGCTGTGGCCCGTTGTCGAGATCGAAACATGTTCGACCTCACGATCCTTGTCGGCAGCTGCGATGATACGGGCAGCTTGCCTTGGATGAACAGAAACACGCGCGCTGTCTGGTCACTCACCTGTCAGGCGGCGGCAGCGACTTTCTCAGCGCGCGGTGGGAGGTTTGCGGCCTCCAAAATCTGGTTTTCGATGACTATAAACAAGTCCTGGTTTTCTTGCAGGAAGATCTTGGCGTTCTCGCGGCCCTGACCCAGCCGGGTGTCGCCGAAGGAGTAGAACGCACCGCGCTTGGTGACGATGTCGTGTTCCACGGCCAGATCCAGCACGTCGCCAGCGCGCGAGATGCCCTCGTTGTACATGATGTCGAACTCAGCCTGGCGGAAGGGCGGCGCCACCTTGTTCTTCTTGACCGTCACGCGGGTGCGATTGCCGATCACCGCGCCCTGATGTTTGAGACTTTCGATACGGCGCACATCCAGCCGGACGCTGGCGTAGAACTTGAGCGCCATGCCGCCGGTGGTCGTCTCCGGGTTGCCGAACATGACGCCGATCTTCTGGCGCAACTGGTTGGTGAAGATCATCGACGTGTTGGACTGCTTGATCGCGCCCGACAGCTTGCGCAGCGCCTGGCTCATCAGACGGGCCTGCAAGCCCATGTGGCTGTCGCCCATGTCGCCTTCGATCTCGGCACGCGGCACCAGGGCGGCCACCGAGTCGACCACCACCACGTCCATCGCGCCGGAGCGGACCAGCGCTTCGGCGATCTCCAGCGCCTGCTCACCGGTGTCAGGCTGTGAAATGTAGAGATCATCGACATTGACGCCGATCTTACTGGCGTAATCGGGATCCAGTGCGTGCTCGACGTCGATGAAGGCGCAGGTGCCGCCCAGCCGTTGCGCCTCAGCGATCACATGCAGGCAGATGGTGGTCTTGCCGGAGCTTTCCGGGCCGTAGATCTCGGTGACGCGGCCGCGGGGAATGCCGCCGATGCCCAGAGCGAGGTCCAGGGAAAGCGCGCCGGTGGGGATCGCCTCCACCTTCATGCTGGCCGCATCGCCCAGCTTCATGATGGCGCCCTCGCCATAGCGCTTCTTAAGCGACGTAATGGTCGTGTCCAGCGCCTGGGTGCGTCCGTTGGAACTCTTTGCTTGGGCCATGAGTGCGAGGTGCCTTTTCCTGTTAACCAAATGTTAGCATTGCAAGTTTACATCATACACAACGAAAAAACAAATACTTTGCCGGGCATCCTGTGAAAACGGAAACTTGACGCGAAGTCAGGCACAATTGCGGTGCATTGATGCACTTGTGTTGTATACAATGCAGTATTTGCAGCAACCTGCATCAGATGCAACAAAACATGATCCAGATCATACCACAGGGCGGGGATTTCTGATATTCTTGAGCAGAATTGTGAAACAGATTTCACAGGATTGTCGCAATGATCTCAGACCTGCTGACCACCAAAGAACTGCAAGACGCTCTGCACGTTGACCGGACGACCATCTATCGTATGGCCGAGAGCGGCCGCATTCCCGCGGTCAAGGTTGGCAACCAATGGCGCTTCCCGCGGCAGCAGATTGAGATGTGGCTGCAACGCAACAACGCCGCGCCGGCGCCCAGCGCCAATGCCACTCGCAACGGCACGGTGCAGACCGCGGATTTGTTACCCCTGGAGTGTGTTCAATTGATCCAGGACAGCTTCGCAGATGCTCTGGGTGTCATGATCCTGGTGACCGACCTGCAGGGCAACCTGATTACAAAGCCCAGCAACGCGTGCGGGTTCTACAGCGCGGCCGAGACCTCTCCTGTGGCACGCCAGCGCTGCCTGAGTCTGTGGATCGATCTGGCCAACAAGCCGTCGCTGGCGCCCCAGTTCCAGGAGAGCCATCTGGGTCTGATGTGCGCACGTGGCCTGATCCGGGTCGGCAGCGAGATCAAGGCGATGCTGGTGATGGGCGGGATTGCTCCGCAGGCGTGGCCGCCCAGCGATGAGCAGCTTGCCGGAATGTCGGAATACCTTGAGCTGGACATCGACCTGCTCAGGAAGCATGTGGACGACGTCCATCACCTGGATGTTGACCAGCAGGCCAAAGTTCTTCCGTTCGTTCAGCGAATCGCCGATATTCTTTCACACATTGCCGGCGAACGCAATCAACTGTTTGTTCGGCTTCAGCGGATCGCTGAGATTTCGCAACTATAGCAACGACCAAGCGAGGCGCAACCAATGAAACGTATCGTTATTCTGGGCGCCGGCACTGCCGGCACGATTACCGCCAACAAGCTGGCGCATGAACTGGATCTCAGCGAGTGGAAAATCACCATCGTTGACCAGTCGGAGCTTCACTATTACCAGCCGGGCTTCCTGTTTATTCCCTTCGGCATCTACGGCCGCAACGATGTGGTACGCGCCCGTCGCGACTACCTGCCGCGCGATGTGGAGCTGATTATCTCCGAGATCGAACTGATCGAGGCCGACAAGAACCAGGTCAGGATCAAGAAGGACAGCCGCGTGCTCTCCTACGACTATCTGATCGTCACCACCGGCTCGCGAGTCGTTCCTGAAGAGACGCCCGGCCTGGCAGAACACGAGTGGCGGCGCTCGATCTTCGATTTCTACACGGTCGATGGCGCCGTCGCGCTGCACAAGCATCTTCGCACCTGGCAAGGCGGCCGGGTCGTGCTCAACGTGGCCGAGATGCCAATCAAGTGCCCGGTCGCACCGCTGGAGTTTCTCTTCCTGGCCGACTGGTTCTTCCACGAGCAGGGCATTCGCGATCAGGTTGAGCTGACCCTGGCGACGCCGCTGCCGGGCGCGTTTACCAAGCCGCGCGCATCGAGTCTGCTGGGCGACATGCTGGACGAGAAACGCATCAGCGTTGTTCCTGAGTTCAACATCATGGAGGTCGATCCCGACGGCAAGAAGATCACTTCTTATGATGGCGTCGAGATCGACTATGACCTGTTGATTTCGGTGCCGGTAAACATGGGCGACCCGCTGATCGCGCGCTCCGGCATGGGCGACGAACTGAACTTCGTGCCGACCGAAAAACATACACTCAAGGCCAGGGACTTCGACAACGTCTTCGTGCTGGGCGATGCCACCAACCTGCCCAGCTCCAAGGCAGGCAGCGTGGCTCACTTCCAGGGCGACGTGTTCATCGAGAATTTCCTGCGTTACGTGGATGGTCTGCCGTTGCAGGAGACGTTTGACGGCCACGCCAACTGCTACATCGAGTCTGGCTTCGGCAAGGGTTTCCTGATCGATTTCAACTACGATGTGGAGCCGCTGCCTGGCAAGTTCCCGCTCCCCGGCGTCGGTCCGTTCTCGCTGCTGCAAGAGAGTCGCATGAACCACTGGGGCAAGATGCTGTTCCGCTGGATGTATTGGAACCTGTTGCTAAAGGGCAAGCCGCTTCCGATCACAGCGCAGCTCCAGATGGCCGGCAAGTGGAACTAGACGAAGCAAGAAGTTCAACTTTGCCGAAAAAGCTGAACTTCTGGGAGTAACTGACGACATGGACCAAACACACATATTGCTTGAGCTGAACAACAAGCTGGACACGCTGACCGGGCAGGTGCAGGAGTTGACCGAGCACATGCAGGCGCAGCAGCGGCGTCAGCAGGAGTGGGACGACCTCAAGGCTGATCTGACGCCGGTGGCCATGGATCTCTATCAGGTCGCCGTGGAGCAGCTCAACGAAGTTGAACCATACGTGCAACTTGAGGACTTGCTCTACCTTGCCAAGCGGCTGGCTCGCAACACCCGCAACATCGAGCAATTGCTGGATCAGGTCGAAAGCGTCTCTGACCTGCTACAAGACGCCGGCCCAATTGTCAACGACGCGTTTCTGACCGCGGTGCAGCAGATGGATGCTATGGAGCACAAAGGCTATTTCCGGCTGGTCAAAGAGAGCCAGTACGTGCTTGACAACGTGGTCGCCGCTTTCGGCCCGGAGGATGTGCGTCAACTGGGCGACAACGTGGTAACGATCCTGATGACCATCAAGGAAATGACGCAGCCAGAAATCATGACCATGGCGCAAAACCTGGCCGGCACCATGCGTAAAACTGAGGCGCAGCAAGAAGAAGTTCCTACATCGTTCTGGAGTATCTTCAAGCAGCTGCGCGATCCGCAGACACGCCGCGGGCTGGCGCTCACTCTGGACATGCTGAAGGCTGTTGGCGCAGAACAGCCAACAGCCAATGGATCGACGATTATCAGCAGCAACTAACTGCTGCAGTTTTACAAGACAACACTTTCTGCAAATCAACCAGGAGACAACAACTATGGCAACCCGAGAAATTGCCGGCACAACCGTGCATGTGGACGACGAAGGCTTCATGACCGATCCCAACGAGTGGAACCGGGAGATTGCGGTCGAGATCGCGCAAGAGGAAGGCATCCCCGACCTGAACTCCGAGCACTGGAAGGTGATCGACTTCTGCCGCGACACGGGCACGACCTCCGGCAAGTCGCCCACGCTGCGCCAGATTACCAATGGCGCCGGCGTGACCACCAAGGAACTGTTTTCCCTCTTTCCCAAGGGGCCAGCCAAGAAGGTCGCCAAGATCTCTGGCCTCGGCAAGCCCGAAGGCTGCGTCTAGCTGCGTCATGCACAAAGAAGTTCGACTTTTTCCGTAAAGTCGAACTTCTGGCTACAGCCGAACTTTTTCGCAAACCAAGGAGACATATCTAATGTCAGACGACAGACACATCGCGTTCATCTGCTCCAAGGGCAACCTGGACATGGCCTATCCCGCCCTGGTGATGGGCTGGGCCGCCCTGGGCAACGGTCTCGATGTCACCATCTTCTTCACGTTCTGGGGTTTGGACATCATCAACAAACACCGAATTGATCACCTGGAAGTTGCGCCCGTGGCCAACACCAGCATGAAGATGTCGATGATGGGCGTCAAGAACCCCAATCTGGGCATTCCCAATCTCATGGGCATCCTCCCCGGCATGACCGCCTTTGCCACCAAACTGATGAACGACAAGATGGCTGAACTGGAAGTGCCGCCGGTTCGTGAATATCTACAGATGCTGGTCGATGCAGGCGCCAAGCTGTATGCCTGCAAGATGACCGTTGACATGAACAACCTGAGCAAGGATGACTTCGTTGATGGCGTGATCGATGTCGTGACCGCCGCCGATTTCATCGACATGACTGATGGCGCTCAGGTCATCTTTATCTAGCCCCTTCACTCCCCTTCCACCCTTCGTATGCCCCGCCGGCCGGTCAAGCTGTCCTCGACCAGGCCGGCGGGGCAAGACTGTATTCGGTCTATGTCATGGCGAACGATCCGAGTGAGCGACGACTGGTCATAGATGAGGAGCTCTGCAGGGCCTGCCCGCGCTGCCAGGTGCTGCGCGCCTGCCGCGGCATGGCAGTCCTGCGCTTCGAGCGCGACGAGCCGCCGATTATCGATGCCAGCCGCTGCAAGAATTGTCTGGCGTGCGTTGATCAGTGCCCGTATGATGCTGTGATGTGGCGTTAGACGACGGGCGCAAAGCTCTCACCTCTCCACCCCCGCCAATTTCTCCAACGCCCGCAATTGCGAACGGGTGCCCAATGCGACCATGATGTCGCCCTGCGTGAGGATGTATTCGGCGCCGACTGAGGTCATGAGTTTGCCCCCTCTGGTCTTGATGGCGAGGATGTTGGCGCCGGTGCGCGTTCGGATGGCAGCGGTTCCCACCGACTGCTCAGCAAGCTGTCCGCCGGGAACTACGGCGATGTCTTCCAGCCACAACTCCAGTTCCTCGCTATGCATCACCACGTCCAGGAAGTCCACGACGTGTGGATGCATCAGCACGCTGGCCATTCGCCGTCCGCCGATAGCGTGCGGCAGGATGACGTGGTCGGCGCCGGCCTTACGCAGCTTGCGCTCCGCATCCGGTTCAAGCCCGCGCGCCACGATGGTCAGATCGCGGTTTAGCGACCGGGCCGACAGAATGATGAAGACATTGTCAGCCTCGCTGTTGGTGGCAGCCACCAGGCCACGTGCCTGCTCGATGCCCGCAGTATGCAGCACGTCGTCGTCGCTGGCGTCGCCATGCAACGGTAACACCAGCGCCGTGCTGTGTTTTGGAAGCCGCTGTAACTCCCGGTCGATCACCACCACCGGTACCTTGTTCTGTTCCAGCTCGCGCACCACCTGCTGGCCCACGCGACCATATCCGCACACGATGATGTGGTTGTTGAGCTTCTCCATTCGACCTCGCAGTCTCCGGGCAGAGATGGTGCCCTGTAACTCGCCCGCCACGATGTAATCGGTCAGGCTGCCGAAAGCATAGGCCGCCGCGCCGACGCCGGTGACGATCACCACAATTGTGAACAGCCGTCCTTCAGGGGTCAGCGGCCGTACCTCGCCGAAGCCGACCGTGGAGAGCGTGATGATCGTCATGTAGGCGGATTCCAGGGGTGTCCAGCCTTCGATCAACGTGTAGCCCGCGGTTCCCACGGCCACGATGACGGCAAACGCCAGACCCACCAGCAGGATTCGTCTGGTCAGCCGTGCGCGTGGCGTTGGCATTCTGCTTCCCCACTCTTTCTAGCCAAGAAAAGCGACATTCCACACGCCCAGGCCGTCGATCAGCAGCCAGGCGACGCCCAGGGCGGTCACGGTGATAGTGATGTTGTCCATGTCCGCGCCTGACACTGCCTCAACCACCGTTGCAGCCAGGCTGATGAGGAAGACTGGCACGATTGCAGCCGCCAGTCTCAAATTCAGGACGCCGGTGCTGCTGAACAGCCACAAATAGGCCATGGCCAGCCCAAAGCCGACCAGCAGCATGGCAATGCTGCCGGCCCACGACTTGTTGGGGTTTAGCGGCAGGCGAGCATGCCCAAAGCGCCGTCCGATCACATCTGCCAGTCCGTCGCCGCCGCACAGGATCATCAGTGTGACGATGCCGACCGGGGAGTTGACCCAGAAGAGCAGCGTTGTCAGCACGAAAACGATGCCGTATTGCAGCGGGCCGTAGAGCAGCTCGCGCCGGTTGCCGGAGCGGGACATGGCCAGTACAGCGTCCTCGTCCTTCAGCACGCCCAGGCCGATCAGCGCGAACTGTAGCGTAATGACGGCCGGCACCAGCGCGGCCAGCCAGCGGCTCTGACTTGCGCCGCTGAAGAGCAGCCAGCAGAGCACGAAGATTGGACCGGTGCCGATGTGGATCAGTTTGCGCGACAGGTGGCGACTGACGATCTTACGGCGCGCCAGGATGTCTGTGAATCGCAGCCAGAGCAATGCTGCCGCGAAAGTGATAAACAGCGCGACGATGTCTTGCAGCCACGGGGAGGGAAACAGTGTTATGACCGGCATGGACGGGAAGATTCCTTGTAGCTGTCTGGAGAGACCGCCAGAGTCGCCGGCTGACGGTGAGGCCCAGCCCTGAGCGCGCAATCAGCTCAACAAGGGGATCCGGCGACGATCGAAGTCTGGTGCGAAAAGAACAGCCGAGGCCCGTAGACCTCGGCTGCAGAGAAATCAGCTGGCGGGCGTCGGGCCTCACACGGCACAGGGTTGCACCGATGAGGCTCTACGCCGGTGATGGCGCCGGATTCGGCGGTGGCGTTGTCTGTGGTCCGCCGCTCCTGCTTTCCTCGCGCCGTCGCTCTGGTGGCCGGGTTGGCATGGGCTGCGGCGCCGGCGGAGGAACGACCTCAGTCGTGCTGTCCGAGTCCCACAGTGTGTTGAACTCTTCCGCCGTCAACGTCTCGATTTCGATCAGCGTCTCGGCGACCAGCTTCAGTTTATCAACATTGTCTCTCAAAGCGGTACGCGCTGTCTGATAGGCGTGGTCGACGATGGCTTTGACCTCGCGATCGATTTCAATCGCGATGGCTTCGCTGTAGTCGCGCTGCTCCGACATCTCGCGCCCCAAGAAGACCATTTCCTGCTTGCGACCATAGACCATCGGCCCAAGGTTCTTGCTCATGCCAAAGCGGGTGACCATGCGGCGGGCAATCTGCGTGACGCGGTCCAGGTCGTCGCGTGCGCCGTCGGTGATCTCGTTGAAGATCAGCTCTTCAGCGACTCGACCGCCCAGCGCCACCGCAATGAAGTCCTCGAACCAGGGCTGCGTCACCAGGCCGCGATCTTCCTCCGGGAAGGAGAGGACGTAGCCGGCTGCCTGCCCGCGCGGGATGATGCTGATCTTGTAGACCGGGTCGGTGTTGGGCAACAGCTTGCGCAGCGAGGCGTGTCCTGCCTCGTGGTAGGCCACGATCCGCTTCTCTTCGGCCGAAATCACGCGGCTGCGACGTTCAGGTCCACCCAGAGCGACGCGCTCGACGGCTTCGGTCAACTCAGACTGGCCGATGGTGCGCTTGTTGCGGCGGGCAGCCAGAATGGCCGCCTCGTTGACCATGTTTTCGATGTCAGCGCCCACGAAACCGGGCGTGCCGCGCGCCACTGCGTCCAGATCGACTTCGTCGGCCAGCGGCTTGCCGCGCACGTGGATGTCCAGGATCGCGCGCCGGCCTTTGACGTCGGGCTGGTCCATGATGACGCGGCGGTCGAAGCGGCCGGGGCGCAGCAGCGCCGGGTCAAGGATGTCAGGTCGGTTGGTGGCGGCCACGATGATCACGTTGGTGTCGGTGTCGAAGCCGTCCATCTCGACCAGAATCTGGTTCAGCGTCTGCTCGCGCTCGTCGTGGCGAGCCGCCCAGACCCGCGCCGCGGTGCCGGCCCACGGCGTCGATCTCGTCGATGAAGACGATGCAGGGCGAGTTGCGCTTGGCCTGCTCGAACAGGTCGCGCACGCGGCTGGCGCCGACGCCGACGAACATCTCGACGAACTCCGAGCCGGAGATGGAGAAGAAGGGCACGCCAGCCTCGCCGGAGACCGCCTTGGCCATCAGCGTCTTGCCGGTGCCGGGCGGGCCGACCAGCAGGACACCCTTGGGAATGCGTGCGCCCAGCGCGGCGAACTTCTGCGGCTCTTTGAGGAACTCGACGACCTCCTGTAGCTCTTCCTTGGATTCTTCAGCGCCGGCCACGTCATCGAAGGTCACCGTCGGCTTGTCGCCGGTGAACATGCGAGCCTTGCTCTTGCCAAAGGACATGGCCTGGCTGTTGGAGCCTTGCGCCTGGCGCATCAGGAAGAAGAAGAGACCGCCGATGAAGAGCAGCGGCAGAATGCTGGCCATGATGCCCAGCCAACTGCCCAGTTCTGCGGGCGGCTCTATTGTGATCTGGAGATCGGGGGCGCCAAGCTGCTCCGGCGTCACGCCGAGGCTAATCATGAGCTCGTTGAAGGACGCGTTGGCATCCTTCGTCGCCGTAAACGTCTGTCCGTCGGTCAGTTCAACGGTAACAGTCTCACCCTCGACATCGACCGAGGCAATCTTATCTTCTTGAATCCACTGAGCAACCTGGCTAACGTTAACCATGTCAGGCTGCTGCTGTTGCGGGAAGAGGCTAAAGAACAGCGCTGCTGCCGCAACAAGGATCAAGAGGTATACAAAACCATTTCTAGTCCAGCCGGATCCCACTATGTTCCTCCGGTAAAGGTGCTTCCAGGAAAATGCCCCGGAGCTGTCAGGTGCCTGGCAACTTGCAGTAGTAACAAACGCCGCACACCGGTTGTATTGCCAGCCCATGCGCGCATTTCAAGGCGCGGGGCACCTGAGAAGTCAGGTAGATTCGAAACTCAATATGAAGGGATTATACCAGATAAGATTCAAACATGCCAGCGTGTAGCATTACGATTCCTCCTCATCAGCCCGACGATTTGCGTGCGGACGGCTCAAATGGACAGTCCCATACACACAGGTAGGCAGAAACACGACGACCGGCAAAAACGTTTTGCCGGTCGTCGTTCGGAGTCAAGTCGCAGTGCAGTTACGCCAGAGCGAGCTGTAGCAGCTCCTCGGCCACGTCGTCGTCAGGTTCCTCCAGCGCCGGTCGTGACCCGGTGACCTCGAAGTTAAGCCGCTGTTTACCGGCCTCGTCGAGCTCCAAGGTCGCGGTGAGGGTGTCGCCCGGTTTGAAATCGCCGGACAGCAGCCCCTCGCTCAGCCGGTCCTCCACCAGGTCGGTCACCACCCGGCGCAGCGGGCGGGCGCCGTAGTCGGGATCGTAGCCTTCCTCGGCCAGGAAAAGCTTGGCCTCCGGCGTCAGCTCCAGCGTGATCTCATTCTCGCTTAACTGGAGATAGACGCGCTTCAACTCCAGGTCCACGATGTGGGTCAGCTCGTCGCGCGTCAGATGGCGGAATACCATGATGCCGTCGAGGCGGTTGATGAACTCGGGGCGGAAGGCCTGCTTCAAAGCATCGGTGACGCGGTCGCGCATGCTTTCATAGTCCTGCTCGCGCTTGACGTCGTCGTCGCTGGTGAAGGCGAAGCCCAGCTTGCTGGCCCGCTTGATCAGGTTCGCGCCGACGTTGGAGGTCAGGATCATGATAGCGTTGCGGAAGTCAACCCGGCGGCCCTTGGCATCGGACAGATGTCCGTCTTCCATGATCTGCAAGAGCATATTCTGCGCCTCGGGGTGCGCCTTCTCGATCTCGTCCAGCAGTACGACGCAGTAGGGGCGGCGGCGCACAGCCTCGGTGAGCTGGCCGCCTTCCTCGTAGCCTACATATCCAGGCGGGGCGCCTACCAGCCGGCTGACGTTGTGGCGCTCCATGAACTCGCTCATGTCGAGTTTGATGAGCGCCTCGTCGCTGCCAAACAGGAACTCGGCCAGCGTCTTGGCCAGCAGCGTCTTGCCGACCCCTGTGGGTCCCAGCAGCATGAAGGTGCCGATGGGTCGTTTCGGATCCTTGAGACCCGCGCGTGCCCGGCGTACAGCCTTGGAGATCGCTTTTACGGCTTCGTCCTGTCCGACGACGCGCTCGTGCAGCGCCTTCTCCATCTGCAGCAGCCGCTCGCTTTCCTCGCCGGCGATGCGCCGCACGGGGACGCCGGTCCACATGGCCACCACCTCGGCGATGTCTTCAGCCGTGACGCGTGGCCGTTGCGCCAGCGCGTCCCAGCCGCTGCGCATCTGGTCCATCTGGTGGCGCAGCTCGACCTCGCGATAGCGCAGGTCGATGGCCTCGTCGAACCGTTCTTCGCTTATAGCGTCGGCCTTTTCCTTCTGCAACACCTTCAGGTTGACGAAGGCCTCGCGCAGGCTGGCCGCCTCGGGCGACTTGTACATGCGCACCCGGCTGGCTGCTTCGTCCACCAGGTCGATGGCCTTGTCGGGCAGGTAGCGGTCTGGCACGTAGCGAGCCGAGAGGGTGGCAGCAGCTTCCAGCGCCTCGTCGGTGATCTCGAGCCGGTGGTGTTCCTCATAGACCGGACGCACGCCTTGCAGGATGGTGACGGTCTCTTCGATGGACGGTTCTTCGACTAGCACCGGCTGGAAGCGGCGCTCCAGCGACGCGTCCCCTTCGATGTAGCGGCGGTATTCGTCCAGCGTGGTCGCGCCGATGCACTGCACCTCGCCGCGCGCCAGCGCCGGCTTGAGGATGTTGGCGGCGTCCACCGCGCTGCCGGCCGATCCGGCGCCTACCAGCATGTGCACCTCGTCGATGAAGAGGATCGCGCCGCTGTCCTTGATCTCCTCGATGACTTTCTTGAGACGTTCTTCGAACTGGCCGCGGTACATGGTGCCCGCCACCAGCGAGCCGACGTCCAGCATCAGCAGTCGCTTGTCCAGCAGCGACTCCGGGGCGTCGCCAGCAACGATGCGCTGGGCCAGCCCTTCGACGATGGCCGTCTTGCCGACGCCTGGCTCGCCGATCAGCGCTGGATTGTTCTTGGTGCGCCGCGAAAGGATCTGGATCACCCGCTCAATCTCTTTCTGGCGGCCGATCACCGGGTCGAGTTTGCCTTCCTCGGCCTGCTGGGTCAGGTCCAGGCCAAGCTGGTCGATGAGCGGCGTCTTGCTCTCCTGGCGCTTGGTTTCCTGGTGCTGTTCGCTTTCCAGCAGGCTGCGGGCCGTTTGGGTGCGCACTTTGTCCAGGCTGACGCCCAGGCTACGCAGCACGTTGACTGCAATTCCTTCGCCCTCGCGCACCAACCCCAGCAGCAGATGCTCCGTGCCGATGTACTGGTGGCCCATCAGGCGCGCCTCTTCCACCGCGAGCTCGATGACCCGCTTGGTGCGCGGCGCCAGGGTGGGTTTGCCATAGGGCGGGCGGTCGCCGCGGCCGACTGCTTTTTCGATCGCGCGGATGACCTGGATCGGCTCGACGCCGAGCTCCCGCAGCACCTTAACAGCCACTCCCTGATCTTCCTTGACCAGGCCAAGCAGCAAGTGTTCCGTGCCGATGTAGTTGTGATTCAGGCGTTGCGCTTCTTCCTGAGCCATCGTCAATACCTTGCGGGCTCGTTTTGAAAAGCGATCCAGCTTATCCGACATGTCACGACTCCTTAGATTACGATACTGGCTTTACGCAGATGGCCGTACAGGCTCATCGGTGACGATTGCACGATCCGCCAAAAGGCATTTGTTCATCACGGTCACGTTCCATGCAAACCGGCGAAAGGCAAAAGTCGACCGTCCAATCGACGACTCGATTATAACACAGGTTAGGCGGGTGTGGGTAGTAGGTCGCGTTCCGTTGAGCGAAGGTTGTCTGCCAGGATGTGCGTTGCACGCTGAGCTGCTCCCAGGGATTCGGCATACCTGGCTGAACGCACGAAGCGGCCTCAGCCGCTGGGATCATCGCTTTCCAGGCCCCTGAGGGCCTGGAAAGTTTAGGGCAGTGATTCGATCGACTGGGGCCGATCAACTGGTTATGACTGCACGAAAAAACAAAAGGAGGCTGATGCGTTGTGCGTCAGCCTCCTTGCAATTTCAATTGGTATGCCGGTCTGGTTCTAAGAATGGGCGCCGGCGGGCAGGTCTAGTCGTCGAACTCGTCGGCATCAGCCCATGTCACGTCATCGTCGTCTTCGACCTCTTCGGCTCGCCAATCGACCTCGGCGTAGGCTTCGTCCTCGACCCGTTTCAGGCTGAGGCCCATGCGCTTGCGGGCGGGATCGATGCGAACGATGCGCAGCTTCAGCTCTTCGCCTTCCTTCACCACCTCACGCGGGTGCGTGACACGGTGATTGGCCAGCTCGGAGATGTGGATGAGGCCCTCGAGGGAGCCATCCACCCTGGCGAAAGCGCCGAAGTTAGCCAGCTTGGTGATCACGCCATCGACGATCTGACCAACGGCATACTTCTCATGCACGACGCTCCACGGCTCAGGGTTCAGACGGCGCAGGCTCAAGCCGATGCGCTTGCGGTCACGATCCACGTTCAGCACGTAGACTTCCACCGTCTGTCCGGGCGACACCACCTCGCTGGGATGGTTGACGCGTGACCACGAAAGCTCCGACAGGTGGATCAGGCCATCCGCGCCGCCCAGATCGACGAATGCGCCGAACTTGGCCAGGCTGCTGATGCGGCCCTTCCGCACGTCGCCCTTCTTGAGCTCGCCCATCAACTCATCCTTGCGGCCGCGCCGTCGCTCGCGCGAGGCCAGACGCTCAGACAGGATCAGCCGGTTGCGCTTGCGATCCATCTCGACAACCTTGAGCCAGAGGTTTTCACCCACCAGGGCGGCCCAGCGGTTTTCTTCGTCCGTATCCGGTGCGACCTCAGGTTTGGAGACAAGCTGGGAGGCAGGCACGAAGCCGCGCACCTTGCCAACCCGGCAGATCACGCCGCCGCGGTTGTGGCCAATGACCTGGCTCTCGAACATCTCGCCCGATTCCTGCAGACGCTCAGCTTCACGCCAGTCGCGTTCCTGCTGGGCACGCGCCAGCGAAAGCACGACGTTACCGTCGCGGTCTTCCGGCCGCACGACGTAGACCACCACCGAGTCGCCGACCTCGTAGCTCTCGACGTACTCGCGGCCGTGACGCTCCATCTCGCGCTGCAGGATGAAGCCTTCGGACTTGGCGCCTACGTCAACCAGGATCTCCGACGGTGAAATGCTGACGATGATTCCGTCGCGGGTTTCGCCCGACTTGAGCGGCTTGAACTCGAAGTCATCGACAAGATCAGCCATGGTTGACATGGTTGCCTCGCCGGTCTCCTCGTTCATGATCTCGTAGACCTGGGCTGACTCTTCGGCCATGACGACGTTGTCGCTGGCGTCAATAACCTCGGCCATATGCGCGTCGACCAGAGTCGTGTCTCCGCCCGCGTCGATATCAGCGGCGACGATGTCATCGACCATGGCAACGTCGCCAGCCGCGTCGACTGCTACGCCAACCGTTTCATCGATCAGGGTTTCGCTGCCGTCCGGGCGAATGATGTCGGTCACGGTCTCGTCGACGGTGGCAGCGTTGCCCTCTGTGTCAACGAATTCGGTGATCGTCTCATCGACCACGACCAAATCGCCGGCCTCGTCCATGCTGACGCTGACGATTTCGTCGACCACGAGCAAATCGCCGGCTTCGTCTATGGCGGTGGTGATCGTCTCATCGACGATGGTTTCGCTGCCGTCGGCAAGGATGACATCAGTGATCGTCTCGTCCACGACGACCGCGTTGCCAAGATCGTCGACCTCGGTGGTCACGATCTCGTCGACGAGCAGTACGTCGCCAGCTTCGTCCACGGCGTCGGTGATCGTCTCGTCGACGATCGTTTCGCTGCCGTCGGCGTGGATAACGTCGGTGATCGTCTCATCGACGATGACCACGTTGCCGTGATCGTCGATGGCCTCGGTGATGGTTTCGTCGATGAAGGCGACTTCGTCTTCGCTTTCGACGATGGTCATGGTTTCGGTCATCCTGGCCGCAACCGTGTCGGTAGCCGTTTCTTCCACGACAGCAGTCTCTTCAACAACTGCTTCGATTGCGGCTTCTGTGTGATCTGCTGGCTCGCCGGTGGATGTCTGTGCGACGACCGTCGAGTTCACCTGCTGGCTGGCTTCGTTACCGGCATCCGCGGTGGGCGCGTCGGATACCTGCTCCTCCGCCATTTGCGCTGTGTCCATATGTTCCATTAGGCTCTTTGATATCTCCTCCTAAGGTGTCCGGGAAATTATACCGGAAATGTGTGCAAATAGCAAGCGGCCCGACGAGGCTAATCGCAAATTCGTCGGGCCGCGCCAGATTCGTTCGGTTCGGGTGCGATTCAGTCGCCAACCAGGGCGATGACCTCGATTTCGACCAGCGCGCCCAGCGGCAATCCTCCTGCCTGAATCGTCGAACGCGCTGGCGGCGTCACAGTGAACGCGCTGGCCATAGATGGCGTTGACCTGGGCAAAGTCAGCCATGTCCGCCAGGAAGATGGTGGTCTTGACCGCCTGATCCAGGCTGCTGCCGGCGGCTGCCAGCACGGCGCGCAGGTTGGCCAGCACTTGCTCAACCTGGTTTTCAAGACCCTCGACAACTTTGCCGGTGGACGGGTCAAGGCCGATCTGGCCGGCGGTGAACACCAGATTGCCGCTGCGGATAGCTTGCGAATACGGGCCGACCGCGGCCGGCGCGTGGGGTGTAGCGATTACTGTTCGTGTCATGGAAGCCAGTCTCCTATAGCGTGTTTAGGATCGATCGCATAGCATCGACGGCTGCCTGATCTGCCTTGATCGTGGCACCGCGACCCATCCAGCGGGCCGCAGCCAGTGCGGCGCCCTCGGCCACTCGCGCCAGTTCCAGCGCCAGGTTGCGATCCGGTTGTTCTGCCATCGTGCGTTCGTTTCCTCGTTGAGAATCTCGCGCCAGCCTTGGCGCATTGCAAATTATAGCACAGGGGAGTGTTGGCGTGAAGCAGGGGAGTGGGGAATGGGGCGTAGGGCGTGGGGACTTGGGACTGGATTGTGCGCGAGGACATGGTTCAGGTTGTAGAACGATTTTCCAAATCGTTTCTCCTCACCTGTGGAAGTTACTCGATTGGCGGAAAGCGCGTGATTGAGAGTACCGAACGATTATGGAAAATCGTTCTACTGCTCTCCTGCCGCGCTCGGTACCGGACCAGTCGCGCGGGTGGTCGTCCACGCCTTGCAGGATGACGAACGCGATCACGATGAACACCAGCAGGCTCAGCACCGCTGCCGGGCGTCCCATTCCCAGCGTGTCGGCCACGTAGCCCCACAGAAACGGCCCGATGATGCTGGCGAAGCGGCCCACCATGGCATACAGCCCGTAGAATTCGCCCACGAACTGGGGCGGCGCCAGACGCAGTAAATATGGCCGGTCGGCTGCCCAGGTGCCGCCCAACGCCACGCCGGCCATCGTCGCCACGCCCCAGAACAGCCAGCGAGACAGGTCCAGCATGCGCGATGGCTGCCACGGCCGCCAGCGCAACCATCCACATCACCAGCACGATGTTCAGCGTCCGTTTGGGGCCGATGCGATCCACCACCACGCCCCACAGGATGCCGCCCGCCACCGCGACCGCGATGCTGACCAGCAGCAAGCCCTGCGTCTCCTGCTGGCTGAAGCCGACCTCGTTGGCGGCGTAGATGCCCATGAAAACGATCAGCGTGTTGATCGGATCGGTGTAGAAGACGCGGCCGACCAGAAAGCGCGCCAGGCCGCGATAGCGGGTCGCGTGCAGCGCCGGCCCGACCACCGGCAGCAGCACCACCGACTCCACCAGCCCGGCCAGCGCGCCGGCCAGCAAGAACCACCCCTGCGGCTGCCCGCCGGCCAGCGCCACCAGCAGCGCGGCCAGCAAGCCCTGCGCGACGCCGATCCCCGCCCAGAGTGCGAAATAGCGCGGCCAGCGAGTGATAGTGCGGAAGCCGCGGCCGTAGGTCTGCGAAAACGCGCCGCGGCACGACCCTGCCCAGCGAGCCGGCGCTCTGCATCAGCGGCTCGCGCACGAACAGGAAACAGGGCAAGGCAAACAGGAGGAACAGCAGCGCCGTCGCGCGAAAGATGCCCGTGTAACCGATGCGGTCCAGGAAAAGCAGGCCGGTGGCGACGCCGATGAACGATCCCAGGTAGCCCAGCCCAATGCCCAGTCCGCTGACCCGGCCGCGATTTTCCTCGGTGCTGACCGCCGGCAGCAGCGAATCGTAAAAGATCAGCCCCCCTTGAAACATGTAGTTTGCGCCGATGAACAGCGCGAGTGAGAGCGCCAGTCCGCCCGCGCCCAGCAGCGCAGTCATAGTGACGCATAGCAGCGTAGTCGCGATCAGGAACGGCTTACGCCGGCCGGCCTGGTCGGAAAACGCCCCCAGGATCGGCGCCGTGAAGAAGAGCAGCGCCATGGAAAAGCTGTTGGCATAGCCGTAGTCTTTGTCCGCGCCCCCCATGGTGTTAACGACCCACAGGCTGAAATAGAGCGAAACGATGTTGATGGAAAACGTCGTGTTCGCCAGGTCATACAGCGCCCACGAGATGACCGACAGCCGGGTCGGCTGCGGCACTGCGCCGGTCGTCGAGGTCGTCATGGTCGCGCGGTTATGCTGCCAGCGGGTCGGGCGGCAACTCTGCGCGCCGGGCCTCTGCAATCGCCTCCGCCGTATTAGTCAGGACCAGCAGGATCAAGCCGACCACGAAGAACAGGATGACCGACAGAATAGCCAGGCGCAGGCTGCCGGTGAACTGATTGACCATCGCAAACACAAACGGCCCCAGCCACGACGTGCCGCGCTCGCTGATCTCGTAGAGGGAGAAGTACTCAGCCTCGCGACCGATGGGGATCATCTGCGAGAAGAGGCTGCGGCTGAGCGCCTGGCTGCCGCCCAGCACCGCGCCGACGGCCACACCGAGGATGAAGAAGCCTGCGGCGTCGTATAGGAACCCGTAGGCATAGATGACAACCACGCTCCAGATGACCAGGCTGGTCACCAGCGCGCGCTTGGTGCCGATCTTGCCGGCCAGCCAGCCGAAGAAGAGCGCTCCGAAGAACGCCACGAACTGCACCACCAGAATAACCATGCTCAGCGTGCCCACGTCCAACCCCAGTTCCTCGGCGCCGAAGATCGCCGAGATGGCGATGACCGTCTGCACGCCGTCGTTGTAGATCAGGTAGGCCAGCAGGAACTGCACGGTCTGGGGAAAGTGGCGCATCTCCTTCAGCGTCTGCCACAGTTGCTTGAAGCCGGCGCTGACGTAGTTCTCCTCTGCGGGAAGCTCGCGCTGTGGTCGGCGCGAGCGCAGTCGCCGCCAGGTGAACATCGAAAAGCCCAGCCACCACAGACCGGCCGACGCCAGGTTGATTCGCACCGCCAGGCCGGAGCTGATTCCCAGCGCGTCGTGGAACTGGAAGAAGATCAGGTTGAACAGCAGCAGCAGGCCGCCGCCCAGATATCCCATCGCCCAGCCGAAAGAGGAGACCCGGTCCCGCTGTTCCGGACTGGCGATATCCGGCAGGTAGGCGTTGTAGAAGACAATCGAAGCGCCGAAACAGAGATTGGCAAAGACAAAGAGCACGCCGCCCAGCCACCAGACCGGGCCCGTCACAAAGAACATCGCGATGGTGGCCGATGCGCCCATGGTGGCAAACAGGATCAGCATCTGTTTGCGGATGTGCGAATAGTCGGCGATCGCGCCCAGCATCGGCAGGAAGAACACCTGCAGCAGCACCGAGAGCGAAATAGCGAACGGCAGGAAGGAGGCCGGGGCGACGGGCAGGCCAAGAAAGCGCGCCATGCCGTCCGGGCCGGCTGCGGCCCTTGCCAGTTCCGTGACATACGGGCCGAGAAACACGGTGCCAACCGTGGTGCTGAACGCGGAATTGGCCCAGTCGTACATGGCCCAGCCGCGGATCTCGCGACGATCATCGACCATAGGGCGCGCGGTAGTTGCCGTCATAGTGCCTCCTTGACTATGAAACTGGGAGATGACCACTTGGGCCTGCGCAGAGATCAGCAGACTTTCACAGTCACCGACACGACGTAGAAACGCCGCTTGCTGTCCCGAGTCCAGAAACTGTTGCAACCAGCGACTGCGGAAGTCTGCCGCTGGTGTACACACGAAGCGAGCTTCCGCTATCCCCAGCGGGGTAGCACGGTCGCCCAATAGAACACGATTGGGATGGTGATCAGCAGGCTGTCGATGCGGTCCAGAAAGCCGCCGTGGCCGGGAATGAGGTTGCTGGAGTCTTTGGCGCCGACCTCGCGCTTGATCATCGAACTCGGCCAGGTCGCCCAGCGGCGCGAACAGGCCGATCAGCAAGCCAAGCGCCGCGGCTTCCAGCGGGCTGAGCTGAAGCAGCAGCACGCCCAGAATCGCGGTCACAACCGTCGCCGCAGCGGCGCCCACAAGATAGCCTTCCCAGGTTTTCTTGGGGCTGTGGCGCGGCCACCAGGGGTGTTTGCCAAAAGCGCGCCCGGCGAAATAGGCGGTCGCGTCGGCGGTCCAGATTGCGATCGCGCCCAGCAGGAGCCAGTAGAGACCTTGATCTTCAGCGCGCGCAGGCGGACGAAGTGGTTAAGCAGCCAGCCAACATACAGCGCGCCGGCCAGTGTCAGCGTCCAATCGCTGGCCGGGTGAGGTGATTTGTTCCAAAGGGAGGCGAGCAGGCTGCCAACCACCGCGATAGTCAGGAGGGGAGCCAGGGGAAAGAGGGTCGGCCACTGGGCCTGGGCAATGAAAGCCAGCGCCAGCAAGCCGGCTACGATGAGCATCGGGCCGTGCCCACCCTTGCGAAAGAGGGTGGCGAACTCGTAGGTCGCCACCAGCCCAATGGCCGCGATCAGGAGAAAAAACGGCAGGCCGCCGAGGATCAGCGGGATTGCAACAATAGCCAGAAGGACGATGGCGCTGATCACTCGGGTGCGTAGCATGGCTCAGGGGACCTTTACTTTGCCGAACCGCCGGTCGCGCTCGGTATAGGCCACCAGCGCAAGCCGGAGCTCGTTTTCGTCAAAATCGGGCCAGAAGGTTGGTGTGGCGTAGTACTCCGCGTAGGCTGCCTGCCAGATGAGGAAGTTGCTGAGGCGATACTCGCCGCCGGTGCGGATGATGAGGTCGGGATCGGCCAATCCCTGCGTGTACAGGTAGTGGCTGAACATGTCCTCAGTGACCTCATCAGGACGCAGGCCGTCGGCGATGATGCGCTGCACGGCGTCGATGATCTCGGCGCGCCCGCCGTAGTTAAAGGCGACGTTGAGGATGATGCGGTCATTGTTGCGCGTCAGTTCCAACGCTTCGGCAATCTGCCGCTTCAGCGTGTCGGAGATGCCGATCAGACTGCCGCTGTGGCGGATCTGAACCCCGTTCTCGTGCAGTTCCCTCAATTGGTCGCGAATGGTGCGGCTGAGGAGCTGCATCAGCGCGCGCACTTCGGCCGGCGGCCGGTTCCAGTTCTCGGTCGAAAAGGCATAGATCGTCAGCGCCTTGATGCCCACGTTGATCGACGCTTCCAGAACACGTCGGATGTTTTCGGTGCCGGCGCGATGGCCGAAGACGCGCGGCTGGCCACGCTGTTGTGCCCAGCGTCCATTGCCATCCATGACGATGCCGACATGGTATGGAATCCGCAGACCGTCGTATTCAGGTTGTACACCGTTGGGGTTGTCGAGGGGCATGACTGTCTCGCCGGGGCTGCCTACACGCTGACGGACGCTTTCAGCGCTAGACCTCCATCAGTTCGGCCTCTTTGTCGCGGCCGATCTTGTCGATGCGCTCGATGACTTTGTTCAGCATCTCCTGCACGTCGTCCAGCGCCCCGTGCATCTCGTCCTCGGAGATCAGCTTGTCTTTTTCGAGCTTCTTGATGGAGTCGTTGGCGTCGCGGCGGACGTTGCGAGCGGCAACGCGCGCCTCTTCGGTCCGGTGGCCGACCTGCCGGGCCAGCTCACGGCGCCGCTCTTCGGTCAAGGCCGGCACAGCCAATCGGATGATCTTGCCGTCGTTGGTTGGCGTGATGCCCAGATCGGAGTTCTGTATCGCCTTCTGGATCGTGCCGATGTCACCGGCGCTGAAGGGCTTGACGGTGATCAGCCGCGGCTCAGGCACGCTGATGACGGCCAGCTGGATCAGCGGTGTCGGCGCGCCGTAGTAGGGTACGGAGAGGTGTTCGACCAGACCCGGCGAGGCGCGCCCGGTGCGAATGACCACAAGATCGTTCTTGAGCGCATCGACGGCCTTGTCCATCCGGTCGTCGGCGTCCAGAAGAATGTCGTCTGTGTTGTCGAATTGATCTGCCATATCTCGCTCCGTTGCGATATGCGTCTGACTGCGAAAGTTGCCGGTCGGAACTGGGACGATGTCCGAAGCCGTCCGCAATAGTTGCTCAGCCGGCCTGCCAGTGTTCCGGGTCGCCAATGATCGTGCCCACTCGCTGGCCGGTGACAACCGCTTCCAAAATGCCTGGCAGCCACAGGTCAACCACGAAGATAGGCATGTGGTTATCCATGCACAGCGTGATGGCGGTGCTGTCCAGCACGCCCACCCGCATATTCAGGGCGTCGATGTAGGGCAGGAACTCGAAGCGCTGCGCGTCGGGGTTGGTCTTCGGATCATCGGCGTAGACCGCGTCGACTTTGGTTGCCTTGATCAGCGCGTCGGCGTTGATCTCCATGGCGCGCAGGGCGGCCGCGGTGTCGGTAGTGAAATAGGGGTTGCCGGTGCCGGCGCCGACGATAACAACGCGCCCCTTCTCCAGGTGGCGGATGGCACGCAGGCGAATGTAGGGTTCCGCCAGCGAGCGCATCTCGATGGAGGTCTGGACGCGCGTTTCGGTTCCGTTGCGCTCCAGAGCGTCCTGCAGCGCCAGCGCGTTCATGACGGTGGCCAGCATGCCCATATGGTCGGCCGTGGCGCGTTCCATCCCATGCTCCAGACCGGTCTTGCCCCGCCAGATGTTGCCTGCTCCGAGAACGACGGCGACCTCGACCCCCATATCCTTGACCTGGCCGATCTTTTTCGCCAGGATCTCCGCCCGCACGGGGTCGATGCCAAAGCCCTCTGGGCCGGCCATCAATTCGCCGCCGACCTTGAGTAGAATACGTTTGAATATCGGGTCCGGCATGGCTTCTTCCTTGCTATTGGAAACGTGGGGGACGTCGCGGCGGCTCTTGTTTAACGATGCGTCAGCCGTGCCATCGATTACATGATCTCCCCGTCGCGGCGCTTTCGTGGACGAGGGGAGTTTTCAGGAGGCGTACTTCACAGATTGCTGTGGAGCCAGCCTTGCCGGTCGTGCAATCTGCGGGAAATGCCGCCAGGTCGGGAACTCATGCTCCCGACCTGGCGGTCAATCAATGAGCCTATGCGCCGACTTCGAGGCGTGCGAAGCGTCGGACGACGATGTTTTCGCCCAGCTTGGCAATGCTGGCTGTGACAAGGTCACCCACTGACACGCCGCCATCCTTGATGAAGGGCTGCTCCAGCAGGCAGTTTTCCTTGAAATACTTGTCCAGCTTGCCTTCGATGATCTTCTCAACGATGTCAGCCGGCTTGTCGGAGTCGGCCAGTTCCTCACGATAGACCGCGCGCTGCTTGTCCGCCACATCGGCGGGGACATCCTCGCGCCGCACGAACAGCGGGCTGGTGGCGACAACCTGCATCGCCAGATCGCGGGTCAGTGTCTGGAATTGCTCGGTGCGGGCCACGAAGTCGGATTCGCAGTTGACCTCGACGATAGCTGCCACCTTGGATCCCATGTGTACGTAATTGCCGATCAGGCCCTCGGAGGCGTCGCGGTCAGCCTTCTTGGCCGCCGCAGCCAGGCCCTTGTTGCGCAAAATCTCGACGGCCTTGTCGAAGTTGCCGTCGGTCTCATCCAGTGCACGTTTGCAGTCAAGCACGCCCGCGCCCGTTTGCTCGCGCAGTTGCTTGATCTGTTCCGATGAAGTAGCCAAGTTCTGTCTCCTATGTTTTTGTTTGCTGCAATCCTGGGCGCCAGAGTTGGATCTGGCACCCAGGACAATATCTCTCACAAGCTGACGGACTTACGCTTCGTCAGCGTCGCCCTCGACAGCGTCGTCAGTGTCTTCGTCGTCAGCGTCGATCTCAAAGTCCTCGACCTCGATGTCAACCTCGACCTCTTTGATCTCCTCGATGTCGTCGCCGTCATCGTCGGTGTCGAAGCCGCGGGCGATCTTGGCCAGGGTTGATGGTCCAAGGAAGGTTGCAGGCTCGCGGATTTCCTCCGAGGGCAGGCTCTTGTAGTCCTCGTCCTCTTCGGCCGCAATCACCTCGCGCATGTGCCCGCCGTCGCTGGCTGCCTGGGCAATCACGCCTGCCATCAGCTTGATAGCGCGGATGGCATCGTCGTTGGCCGGGATGATCAGATCGATGGGATCAGGGTCGCAATTGGTGTCCACCATCGCAACGATGGGAATCTCCAGCTTGTTGCATTCCTGGACGGCGATGTCATCGCGGTTGACGTCGGTGATGAAGACCAGATCGGGCAGGCGACGCATCTCGCGCAGGCCGCCGAGCCGGGTTTCCAGTCGTGCGATCAGACGGTTGAGCTCCAGAGCTTCCTTCTTGGTCAGACGCTCGAAGTCGCCGCGGTCGCGCTGCTGCTCCAGCTTGATCATGTAATCCACCCGCTGGCGGATGGTGCGGAAGTTGGTCAGCGTGCCGCCCAGCCAACGGTTGTTGATGTACGGCATGCCGCAGCTTTCCGCTGCTTCCTGAACGCTCTGCTGCGCCTGCTTCTTGGTTCCCACGAACAGGACCGTTCCGCCAGACGCAACGACGGAGCGTGTGCGGCCATAGGCTGTCTCGATCATGCTCATGGTCTGCTGAAGATCGATGATGTGGATGCCGTTACGCTCCGTGAAGATGTACGGCTTCATCTTGGGGTGCCACCGGCGAGTGCGGTGACCGAAGTGGACGCCTGCCTCAAGCAGGTCCTTCATTTTTACTACTGCCACGTTTGTTCTTTTACCTCCTGGGTAATGCGTTGTTTCGTCCGCCTTTGCTGCTGCCCGGCCCACTCCGCCCGTGGTAGGCGGAGCACGCAACCTGGCACATGCCCGGAAGGCAAGCAATCGGCGTGCGTAATACGAGCGCGCCATGCGCGCTCGTCGTCGGAGTATACCATACTGCTCAAACCAGCAGCAAATATCACCCCCTCCAACTGGCGTTCCTCGCTGGTCCTCGTACTCCTCCTCTTACTCGCACTCTTCTGGCTGGCGACACCAACGCAGAGGGACGAGTAGGAGTAAGAGTACGAGGTAAGAGTAGGAGCAGCAACCACGGCATATGCGCCGAACCACATTCGTCTCCGGTTCTCCAAAGCTTGATAAATCCCCCGCTACGTGCTATCATTTCCCTTATTTCCCTGGCTTCCTTCCTCCCATGCCCCTCCACCTCTCACCCACCGACCACTCCATGCTCTCCGGCGACCGCGGCCCGGCCGCGCAGATGGCGATGTCCATCCTGGTGCGCATGGCCGGGATCTACGGCGCGGCCGAGTTGATGGACATCAGCGGCGCGCACATCGACAGCACCATCTACATCGGCGAGGCAGGGCTGGAATACGCCGAGCGGCTGGCAGGTCTGGGCGCGCGCGTCGCCGTGCCCACCACCCTCAACGTCAGTGGACTGGACGAGCAGCACTGGCAGGAGTGGTCGGTGCCGAGCGACTGGGCTGGAAAGGCGCACCGGCAGATGGTCGCCTATCAAAGCATGGGCGCCGTTCCGACCTGGACCTGCGCGCCTTACCAGACCGAATGGCGGCCCGGCTTTGGCCAGCAGATCGCCTGGGGCGAGTCCAACGCGATCGTCTTTGCCAACTCGGTCCTGGGCGCGCGCACCGAACGCTACCCGGATCTGCTGGACATCTGCTGCGCGATCACCGGTCGCGTGCCGGCCGTCGGGCTGCATCTGACCGAAAACCGCGCCGGGCAGGTCCTGTTTCGCCTGATCGATGTGCCGCAGCCTGTACAGGCCGATGACACCTTCTACCCGGTGTTCGGCCATCTGGTCGGCAAGGTCGCACAGGATCGCATCCCCGTAATCGATGGTCTGAAGGTCACGCCCTTGGAAGACCAGCTCAAAGCCTTCGGCGCGGCCACCGCCTCGTCTGGTGCAGTCGCTCTGTTTCACATGGTCGGGGTCACGCCCGAAGCGCCCAGCATGGAGGCCGCGTTTCAGGGCGGGCTGCCCGGCCAGACCGTGGACGTGACGCTGGCTGACCTGCGCGACGCGCGGCGTGAGCTGAGTACCTCTGAGGGCCACCAGTTGAACATGGTAGTGCTGGGCAGCCCGCATTTCTCGCTGGCCGAATTTCGCCAGCTTGCGCCGCTGCTGGAGGGCCGTCGCGTGCATCCCGGCGTCCACTTTCTCGTCACCACCAGTCGCGGCATGGCCCAGCTTGCCAAAGCGGCCGGTTATCTCGATCCGCTGCAACGCTTCGGCGGCCGGCTGACCGTCGATACCTGCATCCTGGCCACGCCGATGCTGCCGCCCGACATCAAGGTGTTGATGACCAACTCCGCCAAATACGCCTATTACTCGCCTGGCTTGCTGGGCACGACCGTCGCGTTCGGCAGCCTGCAAGACTGCATCGACTCCGCCGTCACCGGCCGCATCGTCCGCGACGACACGCTCTGGCGCTGACTCCGCAACACGCAACACGTAACACCATGCATCTCACCGCCACACCCATCATCCCCGGCTCCGCCTCGGGCCGCGCGCTGGTCAGCGACGAGCCGCTCTCGTTCTGGGGCGGCTATGACTACCGTACCGGCGAGATCATCGACCGGCGGCATCCGCTCTCCGGCCGGATCGCCGCGGGCTGTGTGCTCTGCCTGCCGTTCAGCCGCGGCTCGTCGACCACCACTGCTGTCCTGCTGGAAGCCGTGCGCACCGGCGCTGCGCCGGCGGCCATCGTTACCACCGGCGTCGATTCCTTCTTCGCCCTCGCGTCGGTGGTTGCTGACGTGATGTACGGCCGGGCAGCGCCGGTGGTTGCGCTGAGTCCGGTCGACTTTGCCCGTCTGCGTAGCGGCGACTGGATCGAGATCGGCGACGATGGCCAAGTGACAATCGAGACCGAAAGGCAAGACAATGACCGTCCGCAACGATAACGTGCTCACCGACCTGTCGCTGACCGACGGCGTTGTCACGATCCGGCCCTGGCAGACAGCCGATGCCGAGGCGGTCTTCGCCGCGATCCAGGAATCGCGCGCCGATCTGCAACAGTGGTTGCCGGACGCCGCCGGCGTCACCCGCGTTGACGAGGTGCGCAGCTACATCGAGATGACCCTCGGGTGGCGCGAGACGGGGGTCGCCTACGATTTTGTGATAACCGATGCGCAGACAGGTCGCGTCCTGGGTGGCTGTGGGCTGACGCAGATCAACCGCAACCATCGCTTCGCCAACCTGTATTACTGGGTGCGCAGCGGCAGCACTCGCCAGGGTATGGCGCGGCGGGCGATCCGTCTGGCAGCGCGCTTCGGGATGCAGTCTATTGGCCTGGCACGCGTCGAGATTGTCGTACAGCCTGAGAACACCGCCAGCTTGCACGCGGCGGCTGGAGCCGGTGCTGTGCGCGAGGCGCTGCTGCGCAACCGCCTGACTGTACACGATGTTCCCAGCGATGCCGCCATGTTTTCGCTGATTCCGGCGGACTTCGCGTGAACCGGTTTCCCGTCGAAATCTGTATCGACGCCCGCGACGACGCGACCGTGCGCGCCGCGGTTGCAGCCGCTTATTACGGCGGCGCCGAGCGCATCGAGCTGTGCAGCGCAATGCACCTCGACGGACTGACTCCCGAGGCGCAGCACATCAGCATCGCGCGCGACGCGTTTCGTGACCGTCCGGGACTGCTGGTCATGGTCCGACCGCGGGCGGGCGACTTCTGCTTCTCGCAGGACGAAGTGGAGCAGATGCTTGGCCAGATCGAGATCGCGCAGCAATGCGGCGCGGACGGCGTCGTGCTCGGTGTGCTGCGCGCCGCTGACAACCGCATTGCGTTGCAGCCGATGCGACGTCTCGTGCAAGCAGCCCGCAACCGCGGGCTGGCCGTGACCTGCCACCGCTCCTTCGACGCCGCGCCTGATCCCGACGAGGCGCTGGACACCCTCATCGACCTCGGCGTCGACCGGGTGCTGACCAGCGGCGTGCCCTGGGGCCAGCCAGGCAGCGCCGTGGAAGGCCTGCCGTCCCTGCTGCGAATCATCGAGCGCGCCGCGGGCCGCATCGAGGTCGTCATCGGCGGCGGCGTCAACCCGCGCAACGCCGCGATCCTGGCCGCCGCGCTCCGGCCGACCGTGCGCGTCTCTCTGCACGCCTACTCCGGTGCGCAACACAACGGCGTCACCAGCGAAGCAGCCGTGCGTGCCCTAATTGACTCTGCTCAGCCGTAGGATGATTTTCCAAATCGTCCACCCTTCACCCACCAATACAACTGCGCGATTGCAAACACAATCTCGTGATAAACGAGAAATACCTGCTCACCCCAGGTACCAGGCACTTCACGCTCCTGGGTAGCGAAGTCATCAACGTGTAACGATGTCGCCGCCTTCAGTTCAAGTGCCAGGCACCTGAGCAGCAACTAACGAGGAATCATGACTACCAGCCAAACATGGAACCCTGAAGCCTACGCCCGCAACGCCGGTTTCGTCGCGCAACTGGGCGAGCCGCTGATCGACCTGCTGGCTCCGCAGCCGGGCGAGCGGGTGCTCGATCTCGGCTGCGGCGACGGGGTGCTGACGGAGAAGCTGGCCGCCGCGGGTTGCATCGTCGTCGGCGTGGATGGCAGCCCGGAGCAGGTGGTTGCGGCGCGGGCCAAAGGCCTGGACGCGCGCGTCGCCGACGGGCAGGATCTGCCTTTCGACGGCGAGTTCGACGCGGTCTTCAGCAACGCGGCGCTGCACTGGATGCGCGAGCCGGATCGGGTAATCGCCGGCGTGGCACGCGCGCTCAAACCAGGCGGCCGTTTCGTGGGTGAGATGGGAGGCGCGGGCAACATTGCAAGCGTCTGGGCCGCGCTGGTGGACACGCTGGCCCGCCGCGGCATCGACGCCACCGTGTACAACCCGTGGTATTTCCCCACCGCTGAGGAATACAGCGCGCGGCTGGAGGCCGCCGGCTTTCAAGTTCACAGCATGAACCTCTTTGCCCGTCCTACGTCGCTGCCCGGCGACATCAGCGGCTGGCTGGAGACCTTCGGCGGCGCGTTTCTTTCGCTGGCCGACGCCGCCGGCCGCGCGCAGATCATCGACGAACTGCGCGAAGCTTTGCGTCCCGCCCTGCTGACCCCCGAAGGTGTGTGGGTCGTGGATTACGTGCGGCTGCGCTTTTCAGCTTCCCGGTAGCTGCTCAGCCAGCCGCAGCGGCTTGCAGATCGAGGTACTCCTGAAACAGCGCGGGGATGGCGTAGACGAAGTCGGCGGCGGCTTCACTGTCGGCTGCTGATAGCCCATAGTTCCAACCGAGCGCCGAGCTGAGCGGGGCAACCTGCGCGGCGATGCTGACCAGCGATCGCAGTTCCGCGGCGGGCAGAAACGTCGTCCACGGCTCCAGATACGCATCGCGCAGCCGGTCGAACTGCGGCGCGCCTTCCTCCAGTTGCAGGCTGTTTTCAATGCTGACAAAGACCGTTCGCAGCGAGAAGAACGGGTGCGACAGATTGGCGTCTCCCCAGTCGAAAAACCGATAACCGCTGTCGCCTGCAAAGATATTCGCGTCGTGGAAGTCGCCGTGGTGCAGCGACTGCGGGCACGCCGGCGCTGGCCAGTTGCTGGCACCGATCGGCCAGCGCTGGCGCTCCGTCGCGCAGGCCGCGCCAGGCTTCCGCTGAAAGCCCGTCAGGCAGGCCGATTCGCAGCTTGTCAGGACTGTCGAGCAGTTCAGCGATCAGCTCAGGAAAGCGATCCATTCGCCGGTCCGGCACGCCCAGAGCCAGCAACTCCGGCGTCATTCCGGCCAGCGCGATCTGTAGCTCGGCATAGCGCGGCAGCAGGCGCTCCCAGTGTCCCAGGTCGCGGTCGGCGCGGATCACCTCGCGCAGCCGTGGGCCGCCGTCGACCAAGAGCATCCAACCGCGCGCAGGATCTGCTGCCAGCACGCGTGGGATTAAGTCAGGCCGCAGCCGGTACAGCATCTGTGCCAGCGCCGGCTCGAATGCAGTCAGCGGCGTGTTGGCCTTGAAAAACAATGCGCCGTCGACTGTGGGAACGCGCAGCACGGTGGACCATGGACGCAGATGTGGCTGTTCGATCGGGCCACTCAGCGCGCTGCCGAGGCCTCGCAACTGAGCGTCGATCCAGCCGCGGGCCTCATCCAACCAGTCGGGCGCGGCCCAGAGGGGCGGTGTTATCGTCGATTCCATTTTGCTGACCGATTACTCTCCGCTGAGACGCAGGGCAAGGCGCATATGCAGCAACGGGTACGGCTTGTTGGTGCCGTCCAGCGCCGATCGGCCGATGATCTCAAATCCCTGATGCAGGTAGAACCCGATCGCCTGCGCGTTCTGCTCGTTGACGTCCACCAGTGTCGCGCCGAGGTGTGTCACAGCGTAGCTCAGCAGCCGGCGGCCGATCCCCTTGCCGCGCCAGTCGGGGTGGATGAACAGCATCTCGATCTTGTCGCCGACCACGCCGATGAACCCGATCACCTGGCCATCGCCATCGCGCTGGCAGACCAGGTGCTCTACGTGGCGAAGACCATCGCGCAGCAGCGGTATGAAAATCTGGATGTCAGCTTCGCTAACAAATCCGTGGGTCGCGCGAACCGATGCCTCCCACACGTTCACGACCTGTGAGTAGTCGGTGGGCAGGACGGGCAAAATCGCCGGTTGAACGGATGCGTCGGGTAGGTCGCTGTTCAAGAGCGGTCTGGCGCAACCACCTCAGCCAGCGCCTCCAGCACGCGGCGCTCGTCAATATCGTCGAACATGTCCACATCCCCGACCGCGCGCGGCAGGACGAAACGGAGCTGCGCGCCGACCCGTTTCTTGTCGGTGCTCATCGCCTGCAACGCCTGTTCAGGCGTCACGCCGGGGTAGCGGATC
This sequence comes from uncultured Chloroflexia bacterium, assembly GCA_963707275.1. Lineage (GTDB taxonomy): Bacteria > Chloroflexota > Anaerolineae > JAAEKA01 > JAAEKA01 > JACKBK01. Next base: position 48,222 of record CAVPPH010000003.1, on the reverse strand, counting down.
GGCAGCGAGAGATGCAGCAACAGTGCCTCGACCCGGTCCACCAACGCTGGGTCGCACAACTCCAGCCGTGCTGCCAGCCGCGTCGCCGCCGCCAGGCCGATGCTGACGCCCTCGCCGTGGCGCAGGCTGAAATCGGACAGCGTCTCCAGCGCGTGGCCAAAGGTGTGGCCCAGGTTCAGCACGGCCCGCCGGCCCTGTTCGAACGGATCCTCCTCCACCACCCGCACCTTGACCTGCACCGCCCGCCTGATCATCGCGCTCAGCGGCATCGGCGCGGTTGCTACGGGCAGTAGGGGCGAGGTCGCATCGCCCCTACCAGGCTCCAACGCCTCGAACAGCTCCGGGTCGCCGATGATGCCGTGCTTGACCACCTCCGCCAGTCCGCTGCGAAATTCGGCGGACGGCAGCGTGCGCAGTATTTCGGGGTCGATCACCACCAGTTCGGGCTGCTTGAATGCGCCGACCAGATTCTTGCCCTGCGGCAGATCGACGCCGGTCTTCCCGCCGACACTGGCATCCACCATCGACAGCAGGCTGGTGGGGATCTGCACGAAGGGCACGCCGCGCAGATAGCTGGCCGCGGCAAAGCCGGCCATGTCGCCCACTACGCCGCCGCCCAGAGCGATCACCGGGCTGCGCCGGTCCAGCCCGGCCGCCACGAAGTCGTCGTACAGGCTGGCCATGGTGCCCAGCGTCTTGTACGCCTCGCCCTCGGGAACCTCGACTACCACAGGCGTGAAGCCGGCTTCGCGCAGTCCGTTGACCAGCGTATCAGCGTGGCTGGCCCGGATCTGCGGGTTGGTGACCACGGCTGCCAGGCCGGGTCGCAGGCCGGCGCGCAGCATGAGTTCGCCCGCTTCGACCAGCAAGCCTTCGCCGATGAGGATGTCGTAGCTGCCCTCCCGGTGGTTGACTGTTGTGCGCGTGTGATGCGGATCGACGCGCCGCGCCAGGCGGATCACGGCTTCGGCAACTTCTTCCGGCGTCCGCCCGCTGGTGGAAATGTGGTGCGGCAGTGCGCTGTAGGCCGCGGCCCGCTGTTCCATCAGCGCGGTGATGCGCTGGGCGCGGTCGGCGGTCGCGAGCAGTGGGCGGTCGGTGGCGAAGAGCAGCCGCTGAGCGATTTCGTCAGCGCTGGCAGTCAGGCAGATGACCACACCGCTGCGGCTCATCAGCTCGCGATTGCGCGGCGGAACCAGCGCGCCGCCGCCGGTCGCGATGATCACACTGTGCTCCTGCGATAGTTCCAGGCAAAGCTCGGCCTCCATGGTGCGGAATGCCGATTCGCCATCCTCGGCAAAGATCGCGCTGATCTCCTTGCCGGTCTTGCGCTGGATCACATCGTCCATATCAATGAAGATGCGCCCTAGCCGCTCGGCCACAGCCTTGCCGACCGCGGTCTTGCCTGTGCCCATGAATCCGGTGAGAACAATGTTTTGGTGGGTCATGGTGAGGGAGTTGGGAAATTGGTAGATCGGTAGATTCGGGTACCAAGGTATCGCAGCATATTATACGCAAGCGCAGGGATCGGCCAAGCGCATTTGACCGTTTGCCGCCCGGCTGGTTAAATGGCGTTCATGACTCTGATTATCGACGGGCACAATCTGATCGGCACCGGCCTGGTGCCGGGCGTCCAGCTTGGCGACGCGGACGACGAGTGGCAGCTTGCCGTGCGGCTGCGAGCCTACGCGGTTGCCAAAAAGCTGACGCTGACGGTCGTATTCGACAACGGCGGCGGGCCGGGCCAGAGTTCGAAATCTCTCCGGCAGCGGCGTGCAGGCACAGTTCGCCCCGCCAGGCGTCGAGGCGGACGCTGTGATCCTGCAGTTGCTGCGGGCCAACCGGCAGCCGGCAACGGTCACAGTCGTCACCGATGATCGGACGCTGGCAGGGCTGGTCCGGGCGGAAGGCGGGCAGGTGCGGTCGGCGCGGGCGTTTGCGCGCGAGCTGGCTCCGGTCCGGCGACCGGCCTCTGGCGACCACGAGCCGGACGTGAATCCAAAGGATCCGGCCTTCGCTGATATCTATGCTGGCTTTGCTGGGGTAGACAAGGACGCGCTACGATTCGGGGGCGACATCACCCTGGATGCTGATGCCTGGATCGAGCAGCTGTACGGCAACGACGTGCAGGACGCCAGCCGCGCTGCGCATTGGCTGGGCCGCTTCGGTGGAGGTGACGCGCTGGAGCCGCTGCTGGATGCGTTGACCCACCGTTCGGCGACGGTGCGGGCCGCTGCGCTGCTGGCGCTTGCCGATCTGGGCGACCGGCGCGCCGTACCCCTGATCGCTGATCGGCTGGCCGGCGATGCGTCAAGCCTGGCAAGAGAGGCCGCTGCCCAGGCGCTGGGCCGGCTGGGCGGTGGCGGGGCTGAACTGGCCTTGCAGGCCGCGCTCAACGATCCCAAGAACAAAGTACGAAAAACCGCCGCTGCCAGCCTCGAACAACTCCAGGCCCGTCGGTAGGTCCGGCTACCGGCCGGATACCCGCCTCGCCCGCGCTACTCAAATCCAAAGCGCCACGGCTCGTTGTCCATCGGCAGGTCTTCCAGCCGGTTCTGCCGCAATGCCTCGAAACGCGGCCGAATCTCAGCCAGGCTGTCGCCGCCCAGCTTTTCCAGCAGTGCGTCGGCCAGCACGTACGCCACCATCGCCTCGCCCACGACGCCGGCGCGCGGCACGGCATTGAAATCGCTGCGTTCGTAGGTGGTCTGGTCTTGCTGGCCTGTTGCCAGATCGACGCTGCGCAGCGGGTTGAGCGTTGTCGAGATCGGCTTCATGGCAGCCCGCAGCACCAGCGGCTCGCCGGTCGTGATCCCGCCCTCCAGCCCGCCGGCCCGGTTCGTCCGCCGCACCAGCCGCCCGCTCCCGCCCTCCACCAAACCATCCGCTCCGATTTCCCACTTTTCCCCTCTTTCCGTTTTCCCTTCCTCCAAAAATATCTCATCATGCACTTCCGTCCCGTACTTCGCCGCGTTCTCGAACGCGCGGCCAAGCTCCACACCCTTGATGGCGTGGATCGACGCCAGCGCGCCGATCAGGCGCCCGCTTAGGCGGCGATCGAAGTGGACGTGGCTGCCTAGTCCTGGTGGCAGACCCAGCGCGACGACCTCGAAGACGCCGCCCACGGTGTCTTTGGCCTGCATACACTCCCAGACACGCGCGCGCATGGCTTCCACCGCTGGCAGGTCGGGGCAGCGCAGATCGTTGCTCTCAGCCAGCTCGAAGCGCTGCCCGTAGGAAAGCGTCTCAAGCCGCTCGCGGTCCGCTTCCACGCCGCCGATCATGGTTACGTAGCTGCCGATTTGCACGCCAAACGCTGCCAGCAGCGCCTTGCAAACGGCGCCCACCGCGACACGCGCCGCCGTCTCGCGTGCGCTGGCCCGCTCAAGGGAAAGACGCAGGTCGCGGTAGCCATATTTCACCGCGCCGGTCAGGTCGGCGTGGCCAGGCCGCGGCGTGGTCATCGGGTCGATCTCCCGCTCGCGCCACTTGGCGTAGTCCTTGTTCTCGATCAACAGGGCGATGGGCGCGCCGGTCGTCTGGCCGGCCATGACGCCGCTGAGGATGCGTGCCCGGTCGCTCTCGATCTTCATCCGCCCGCCCGCGCCGTAGGCGGTCTGCCGGCGCGCCAGGTCCTCGGCGAGGTTGTCAGATGAAAGAGGCAGACCTGCCGGCATACCCTCCAGAATCGCGGTCAGTGCCGGGCCGTGAGACTCGCCGGCGGTAAGAAAGCGTAGCATAGTCAGATCCTTTGTCGCGGACAGGATTTAGAGAACTAGAAAGTAAGAGAATAGTGCCCTTGAACTCGCGCTGAGTTGGCGGTTATTTCAGCAGTGCCGCAGAAGCTGCCAACATCATGGCATCCATAGGCGGCTCTTTCCCCGTCCACATCTCAAACGACGCAGCGCCCTGGGCGACCAGCATCTCCAGCCCGCCTTGCGTCGCGCAGCCGGCCGCTGTCGCCTGTCGCAAAAAAAGCGTCACCTCTGGCCGGTAGACCAGATCATACACCAGCGCGCCAGGCGGGAAGAGCAGATCATCGGGCCATGGGGACGCGTCCGCGTTGGGCCACATACCCACGGGGGTGGTGTTGACGATGAGGTCGGGAGGAGGAGCGGAAATCGTCACTGGTGAATTGGTGAATTGGTGAATTGTCAATGTGGGGGCGAGCGCAGCAACATGGCTGGCCAGTTCGGCGGCGCGATCGGGATGGCGATTCCAGATTGCCAGGCTGGCAACGCCACGCTGCGCCAGTGCATAGGCCACGGCGCGCGCTGAGCCGCCCGCGCCCAGCAGCAAGACTGACTTGCCCGCCAGGTCGAACCCGCGCGTGTCCAAGGGGTAGAGAAACCCCAGCCAGTCGGTGTTGTCGCCGTGCAATACCGTAGAACGATTTTCCAAATCGTTTCTCCCTGCGGGCACAGATAACGATTTGGAAAATCGTTTTACGATAATCGTGTTGACCGCCCCGATCAGCCGCGCGGCGTCGCTCAGGTCGTCCATCAGCGGCATGACGGCCTGCTTGTGCGGGATCGTCACGTTGACGCCGCGGTAGCCGCGCGCAGGCAGGCTGCGCACCAGCGCCTCAACGTCTTGCAGCGCCACCGGCAACGCGTCGTAACGTCCATCCAGCCCCAGCGCCTCGAACGCCGCGTTGTGCATCGCCGGGCTGACGCTATGCCCCAGCGGCCAACCGATAAGACCAGTTTTGTGTTGTCTAGCGGGAGCGTCTGACGTCACGACAAGCCCAGCGTATGTTTGAGTACTGCGTCCACCTTCGATAGTGGTAAGGTACCAATTTCTCGATCGATGGCCGACTCGAGAACCGTAGCAAGGTTGTCTGTCATGACAACGGAGTCATTCAACAATCCTGATTGCTTTCCCTCCGCGGTGGCGAACAGCACCGTTACACGGCTCAGATGATTAGCACGTGTGAGGTTGCTGGTGATCATCGCCACAATAACCTGGGGCAAGCCAGAAGCTAGGTCGTCTCTTTGAACTACCAACACAGGGCGTCGCTTGGCGGTTCGCAAACTGGAGTCTGGGAAGAGCACCAATACGACAGCGCCGCGGCTAGAGGTCGCCTTTGTTGGCTTCGTAGTCATCGTAGACGTCCATCTCCGGGCTATCCCAGTCCTCGGCAAAGGTGGCTAAACGAGCCCGCAGGTCGGCAGCCTGCGCCTCATCGATGCCACGCTCACGCAGTGACACGCCCTTCGTCTCCAGGAAGGTCACGAGCACAGGCGTTGCCTCGCGCACGCCGTAGGGAACGGCTGTCAGTTCAATCTTACCTTCACGATAGATGCCTTCGTATGTCCTAAGTCCGTTCATGGCTAATCCTCCTGATGCTGGCTGCATCATACCATGATGAAAGTGCCAAGACAAACAATTTGCCGCATTCTGCCGCCGGCTTCCGGTCTTGGATCATTCATACTCAGTCATCTCCGCACCCAACGCCCGCAGCATCCGATCGAAACCGGGAAAGCTGTCGGCGATGCAGTCGGTGTCTTCGACGAGGACGGGGCCGGTTGCCGCCAGTCCGGCGATGGCCAGCGCCATGGCCAGCCGGTGGTCGCCGTGGCTGCTGACGGGCGCGCTGCGCAGCTCGGTCGGTCCTTCGATCACGAACCCATCAGGCCGCTCCCCGATCTGCGCGCCCAGCGTGCGCAACTCGGCCACGATCGTTGCGATACGGTCGGTCTCCTTGACGCGCAATTCGGCGGCGTCGCGCACAACCGTGCGACCGCGTGCCTGGGTCGCCACCACCGCGATCACAGGGAATTCGTCGATGGCACGCGGGATCAACTCGCCGCCGATCTCGACGCCATGTAGGGGCGGGGTCACCCCGCCCCTACCGGTGACCGCACCCCGACCAGCGACAACGATGTCGGCCACCGGTTCGCCCGCTTCCTCGCGCAGGTTCTCGATGCGCAGAGCCGCGCCCATGGCTTGCAGAATATCGATGATGCCTGTGCGCGTCGGGTTGACGCCCACACCTTCCAACGTGATGTGGCCGCCCGGCGCCAACAGTCCCGCGGCCAGCAGAAACGCAGCCGAAGAAATGTCGCCGGGGACGGTCAGGTCCAGCGGCAGCAGCGGACGCTGGGGTCGTTCGCTGGCGATGACCTGGCCCAGCTTGCCGACCTGCGCGCCCATTGAAGTCAGCATTCGCTCGGTGTGGTCGCGGGTCGGCGCAGGCTCGCGCACGATGGCCAAGCCATTGCTGTAGAGGCCCGCCAGCAGGATGGCCGACTTGACCTGCGCGCTGGCCACTGGCAGGGTGTAGTCGATGCCGCCCAGCGCGTGGCCGCGGATCGCCAGCGGCGCCAGCCGTCCGTCCTGGCGACCGTGAATGGTCGCACCCATCTGCCGCAGCGGTTCGACGATGCGCGCCATCGGCCGGCGGGTCAACTGGCGGCTGCCGTCGAGGATGCTGAAGAAGCTCTGGCCGGCCAGAAGGCCGGCCATCAGACGCATGGTGGTGCCTGAGTTGACGCAGTCCAGCGGCGCGGCCGGCTCCTGCCAGCCGTGCAGACCGACGCCGTCGATGCGCAGTTCCGTGGGCGACGGCTGGTCGATGGTCACGCCCAGCGCGCGCAGTACGCCCAGAGTTGCCAGGCAATCGCCGCCAGGCAGGAAGTTGCGCACGCGACTCTCGCCCTCGGCCAGCGAGGCAAACATGGCGGCGCGGTGGGAGATCGACTTGTCGCCGGGGACGCGCGCGGTTCCGAACAGTTCTTTGACAGGATGGATGGTGAGGTTCATGGCGATAGAGGCTCGTATTGCGCGTTGCTGGACATGAAGTGGGACCAGGTGACAGTCACTTTCCGAAAGTGACTGTCGCCTTAGAGGCGCGTGTTCAGCTTCCGTATTGGTCGAGGAACGCCTGGCGCTGGGCCTGGACGCTGGTAAGCTGGGCTTGCAGCGCGGCGCGGTCGTCGCCGGAAACAAGGGCAGCCAGCAGGTCGAGCTGATGGCGCAGGCGGTCCAGATGTTCGAGTACAGCGGCGCGGTTGCTGTGCAGGATGTCGGCCATCATCACCGGATCGCTGCCGGCCAGCCGGGAAGTGGAACGGAAGCCGCTGGCCGCCAGTTGCCAGGTGGCGGGATCGTTGCCAGCCAATTCGCCGGCAGCGGCGAAGACTGCGACCGATGCCAGATAGGGCGCGTGGCTGATGGCGGCCGCCAGGCGGTCGTGGCGCTGCGGATCGAGCGTCAGTGGGCACGCACCCACGGCAGTCGCCAGATCCGCGACAAGCTGCGTGGCCCGCGGCTCGCTACGTGGCAGCGGGCAGAGGATGAACGGCGCGCCGTGGTACAGCGTGCTCTCGGCCACGTCCAGCCCGGAGGTCTCCTTGCCGCACATCGGGTGCGCGCCGACCGGCTGTACGCTGGCCGGCAGCCGCGCCATGGCGTCGCAGATCTCGGTCTTGGTGCTGCCCATGTCGGTCAGGACGACGCCTGCGCGCAGGGCGCCACGTTCTACCAGCGCGCCGATCTGGTCGATCTGGCGCAAGATGACACCCACCGGTGTCGCGAGCACGATCAGGTCTGCTTCGCCGGCTGCGCTGAGATCAGCCGCACCGTCGTCGATTGCGCCGATGGCCAGCGCCTGCGTGACCGTCTCGGCCCGGCGGGCGATGCCGACGACGCGCGCTGCCTTGCCGCGCAATGCCAACCCCAGCGACCCGCCCATCAGCCCCAGGCCGGCGATGGCGACAGTGCATGTAGTCAGCGGTTTGTCGAATGATTGCAACCTAGCACTCATGGGGTAACTCAATGCTCTGAACAAAATCTTTGTTGATTCGAGACCACGAGAAAGGGTCTTGTCAAGTCTGCGCGCTTCTCTGTGCAACAATACCACGCCGTGTTATAATGACTTTGCTTCGATGCCAGCCAGGGGTTGGTCGTCGAGGAGATGATTCACCCGGTGGTTATGAGTGTTCTGCTCTGTTTCTACTGCCAACACAACGATGATTCATGTCGTTCAGGATTCTGGATGAGATTACCGATATCGAGATCATCGCCGTAGGTAGTTCGATTTGCGAGATCGCCCGTCTGCGGAAACGGTATGGTTCAGGACGCTGGCGCAAGATGAAAGGCATCGCCACTATCGAGCTACCGAATGGCGAAACGCGACAGGCGGAAATCCATTGGTATGAGGCGCGCGGTATCGGTAGAAAAGAGTTCAAACGAAAACGTTACACAGATAACAGGTGATACATGGCTACGAGTCTTTCAACACCACAGTTCGCCATTTGCATTGATAATACCCAGTACCCGGCGTCGCTGGAAATGCATAAAGTCTATCGCGTTCTGAGAGATGACAGCGCACAGCGCGATGGAGATTTACGCGTCATTGACGAAAGCGGCGAGGATTATCTGTTTCCAGCCGAAATGTTCTTACTGGTCACGTTTCCACAGGGCATTCAACGTACCCTCCAGCAGTCGTTTGCCAGCGCATGATTCTGGCGCGATCGGCAACAAACTCTTCGTTCGGCTTTCTCCCCGCCTCCTGCATCAACTCATAGTTTTCTGCCTACTGCCTCGGCAATCAGGCGCGTCTCGCGGACGAGTTGGGCAAAGCGTTCCGGTTTGAGGCTCTGTGCACCGTCGGAGAGGGCATGTTCCGGGTCGTGGTGCACCTCGACGATCAGGCCGTCAGCGCCGGCGGCTACCAGCGCCCTCGCGACCGGGGCAACCAGCGGCCAACGGCCGGTGCCGTGGCTGGGGTCGCCGATGACCGGCAGATGCGTCAGGTGTTTGAGCGCCGGGATCGCGTTGATGTCGGTGGTGTTGCGGGTGTAGGTCTCGAAGGTGCGGATACCGCGCTCGCACAGCATGACATTGTAGTTGCCGGCCGACAGGATGTATTCGGCCGACATCAGCAGTTCTTCGATGGTGCTCATCATGCCGCGTTTGAGCAGCACTGGACGGTTCGACTTGCCCACTGCCAGCAGCAGCGCGTAGTTCTGCATGTTGCGCGCGCCGATCTGCAAAACGTCGGCGTATTCTGACACCAGATCGACCTTGTCAGGCGCCATCACCTCGGTGACGACAGCCAGGCCGGTCTGCGCGCGCGCTTCGGCCAGTATCTCCAGCCCCTCGACGCCCATGCCCTGAAACGAGTAAGGCGAGGAGCGCGGCTTGTAGGCGCCGCCGCGCAGCATGGTCGCGCCGGCCTCCTTGACCGCGTGGGCGATCTCCAGAAGCTGGCCGCGGCTTTCGACGCTGCATGGCCCGGCCATCAGCGCCAGTTGCTGGCCGCCGATCTTCGTCGCGCCGACGTCGATGACGGTGGTCTCGCGCCGCCATTCGCGGCTGGCCAGCTTATAGGGCGGCAGAATGGAGATCGTCTTTTCGACGCCGTCCATCACCTCGAAGGTGGCCGACTCCAGCGGTCGCTCGTCGCCGATGACGCCGATGATGGTGCGTTCAGTGCCCTGGCTCAGATGCGCCGCGTAGCCCAACTCGTCAATGCGGCTGGTGACGTGTTCAATTTCGGCAGTTGATGCGCCGGCTCTCATGACTATGATCATAGCATAACCTCGTGGATTTGTCCGTGAAATTTTACATCAAGTGGTGGGAAATGGCGGTAATTGGGGATGTGTGAAACGTAATGCGTGTTGCGTATTTCTCTGTCGTCGTAACACGCAACACGTAATGCGACTCACAACTCGCGCCCCAACGCCTCCGCCAACGGCTTCAGATCGCGCATCAACTGGGCGAAACGCTCCGGCTTCAGGCTTTGCGGGCCGTCGGAGGTCGCTTCCTCGGGTTTGGGGTGTACCTCAATGATCAGGCCATCCGCGCCGCAGGCGACGGCTGCCTTGGCCATCGGCGCCACCAGATCCCAGCGGCCAGTGCCGTGGCTGGGGTCGCCGATGACCGGCAGGTGGCTAAGTTGCTTGAGCAGCGGCACGGCGTTCAGGTCGAAGGTGTTGCGCGTCATCGGTTCGAAGGTGCGAATGCCGCGCTCGCACAGCATCACCCGGTAGTTACCGTTCGACATAATGTACTCAGCCGACATCAGCAGTTCCTGGATGGTGCTCATCATGCCGCGCTTGAGCAGCACCGGTCGCTGCGTCCGTCCGACTGCGTTGAGCAGGCCGTAGTTCTGCATGTTGCGCGCGCCGATCTGCAGAATATCGGCGTACTGGCTGACCATCGGAACTGCATCGGGCGTCATCACCTCGGTGACGATCTTGAGGCCGGTGGCCTCGCGCGCTTCAGCCAGCAGTTCCAGCCCCTTGAGCCCCATTCCCTGGAAGGAGTAGGGCGAGGTGCGCGGCTTGAACGCGCCGCCGCGCAGAATGCGTGCGCCGGCTTCCTTGACCGCGTGGGCCGTCTCGAGCATCTGGCTGCGGCTCTCGACGCTGCACGGGCCGGCCATGACCACCAGCTTGCTGCCGCCGATGACCGTGCCGTTGAGGGCGATCAGGGTGTCATCGGGCATGGTCTGCCGGCTGGCCAGCTTGAATTGGTGGCCGATGCGGGTCACGGTTTCGACGCCCGGCAACTGGAGGAACATCTCCGGCTCGACGGTGACCGCCTCGCCGACGACCGCGATCACGGTGTGCATATCGCCGTAGATCGGGTGCGGCGTCAGGTCAAGTTCCTCGACCCGGGCGATGAGAGAGCCGATCTCAGCGGCCGTGGCTCCTTGTTTCATAACGACGATCATGGTGGTACCTGCCTGTTTCTGTTTGAGTTGCCCATATGCTGGGCCTTGCCGCAAAGTTGGATGAAAACTAACGTCGGCACGGTCGGAGACCGGCCGAAGCGCAACTCCTATCAAATCTGCAGCAGCTCGCTCTGCCCCACATCCGCGTTGTCCAGCGGCATCTCCGCTGCCGGATAGGAGCCGAGCAGCTTGACGAAGGCAGCGCGCGCCAGCAGTCCGACCAGCGCCTGCTGACAGGACGGGTCCTGCCAGTGCCCGTCGAAGTCGAGGTAGAAGACGTAGTGCCAGGGGCGGTTGCGCCGCGGCCGGCTTTCGAGCTTGGTCAGGTTGATGCCGCGGCTGGAGAACTCGTTGAGGCATGCCACCAGCGAGCCCGGCTCGTGGGTCACGGCGAAGACCAGCGAGGTCTTGGCGTTGCCGCTGACCGGCGGATCGCCCCGGCCGACGACGAAGAAACGGGTGTAGTTCCAGGTCAGGTCCTCGATGCCGCTGGCCAGGATTTCCAGCCCGTAGGTTTGGGCGGCCAGGCTGCTGGCGATGGCGGCCACGCCCGGCTCCAGGTGCAGCCGCCAGTTCCTTGGCGCTGCCGGCCGTATCGTACCAGGTCACCGCCTTCAGGCCGCGCTGGTTGATCCAGCGTTCGCACTGCGCCAGCGCCTGCGGATGCGAGCGCACCGTGGTGACCTGGTCGAGGCTCGTGCCGGGCGGCGCCATCAGGTTGTGACGCACCCGCAGCAGCACCTCACCCCAGACGCGCAGGTCGTGGTCCAGCAGTAGATCATAGGCGCGGTTGATGGAGCCGGCCACCGAGTTCTCCACCGGCACCAGGCCGAAGTCCGCCTCGCGCGAGTCCACGGCGGCGAAGATACCCTCGAAGGCGTAGCAGGGCAGCGTCACCACCTCCTGGCCGAAGTGCTGGAACACGGCTTGCTCAGAGTACGCTCCGTGTTCACCTTGAAATGCCACGACGCTCATTCGTTTCTCCTTCTTGGCGGACTTCTGGTCCTGCCACGTGGTAACCTGGCGGTCGATCCAGCTTTCCAGCTCGTCGTCGTTGACCGGCGGCAGCGCGGCCTTGTCGGGCCGCAGATTGCGCGCGCCGCGCAGATAGACGTGTACCAGATCGTGTCCCGGCGTGTCGGTGTTCCAGTTGACCAGCACGCGGATGCAACGCGGCAGCCCGCCCGGCACGTCCATCTCGTGGCCGCAGAGCAGCGCCGTGTCCAGCCAGCCGAGCTGGCGGGCCGCCAGGGCGGGGTACTCCGCGGTCAGGTCGCGCGTCGTCGAGAAGATGACGCTGGCCACGTCGTCGGGCTGGATACCGTTGAGGTGGATCATCAGCGCCAGCAGCCGGCGGGTTTCGCGCAGGATCGCTTCGGCGGTGTTTTCATCGGTGGTGGTGGCGCCGCGGACGCCTCGATTTGGCATATGGCCTCCAATGCGTTGCATCAAAAAAGCGTGAAGCTTGGCGCTTCACGCTCTTGTCGGTCGGTTAATGAGTTCCTGGTCAGGACACCGTTGCAGACCCTGCGTGAAGCGCGCGTGTTGATGCCGCAAAATAGTATCCAAAATAAAAACCGCGCCAGGTATTGTCCAGGCGCGGGCGCGGTGCAGAGGGCTTGCCCTCATTCAGAGAGTCGATACGGTGTTGCCTTGATGACATCATTCGCGAGTTCACAGGGGGTTCCTCAAAGTGAGGGGGATGGTAGCACAAGAAATGATGGCTGTCAAGCCGCGTTGAGTGCGGTTTTCTAGCAGTGGAGGTGCCACATGGCGGTTTGATCGGGTTGTCTGAGAATCTGTTGATTTTGAGCAGACTCTGCGGTATCATGGGTGTGTGATCTTTCTCGCAAGTATTTCCTGATCTACCCGTATCCAAGGGGCGCTGATGCCGTTGATTGAAGTGAGCACGGCCATGCATGCACCGGTAACCGACCAGCAAATCACTGAGTTGCTACCGCGTTGTCAGCAACGAGAATCGGTTGCCATAGAGGCGTTGTACGACCTCTATTCTGACCGGCTCTACCGCTATATTCTGGCTCGCACTGGCGACCCGGATGGCGCTGCAGACCTGACAACCGAAGTGTTTCTGCGTGTTATACAGCGGATCGATCGGTTCCGGCTGAACCGGCAGCGGCCGGCGGCTTCGTTTAGTGCCTGGATCTATCGGATCGCCGGCAACCTGGTGAACGACCACTACCGCGTTGCCAGCAAGCATTCGGAGGTGCAACTGGATGAGGCGCTTTCACTACCAGCCGAGACGGCTGATCCAGGCCACGTCGTCGAAAGAAAGGAGGCGATTGCCGAGATTGCTCAGGTGATGGAGCAATTGAGTGAGGATCAACGATTGGTGTTGGTAGGCAAGTTCGGCGAGGAGATGAGCAATGCAGAAGTCGCCGCCTGGCTTGGAAAGTCAGAAGGCGCGGTCAAGTCGCTGCAACACCGGGCATTGAGCAGACTGAGCCGGTTGCTGGCCCATCAGGATGAGTAAGATGAACGAGATTGTATTGTTGGACGAGTGTTTGGAAAGAGTGGCTCAGGGATTGCCGGTCGCGGAGTGTCTGCCGGAGGATGCCGAGCTTGCCTATCGTTTCACTGCAATGTTCAGCGCTGCTTCCCAGGTACGGGCCATTGGAAGCTATCGCTTGAGTGAACCGCAGCGAATGCGGGCAAAAATCATGCTTCGCGCTGCGCTGGCTGAGCAGCCGGCCAGACAATCCTGGTGGAACCTGTTGGCAGGAGTGCCCCGATCCCGCGGATTGGCCACGGCCTTCTTTCTGGCATTGCTGCTGACAGTATTGATTTCGGGAACGGCTGTGATAGCCAGCCAGCCTGGTGACGTTGCCTACGGGATTCGCGTGATGGCGGAGCGGTTGCCGGCGTTGTATCAATCCACACCGGTGAATCGTGTCGATGTTGAGTTGGCGTTGGTTGACCGGCGTCTTGATGACCTGATCGTATATTACGATGCGACAAGCCAGGTGGAAACACGGGCGATGGAAGCTGCCATGGTCAGCGCGCAGGCGTCGATCAGAAACGCCGAGCAAGCAGAGGCAGGTGAACGAGCGCGCATTGCAACGCGGCTGGAAGCTAACGCTCAGCTTATGACACAGCTAGCCGCCCGAATAGGCGATCCGGAAGCTGCTGAGCAGGTTCGCACCCGGGCACGCTGGATGCACCAGCTCGCGGTTCAGGTACAGCCGGGTGACCCGTCGCCTCAACCGACCGTCATGCCGCCGCAGGCACCCGCCAACGGTGAACTCAATCAGCATAGCCAGCCCTGGCAGCCCGTGCCGGCAGCAACGGTAGCGCCACAACAGGAACAGCAAGGGTCGATGATCAACCGTCCAACCGATGTCCCGCGAGGCGAGAACCGTCCGTCAGGCCAATTCGGAGCGGGCTGTGCCACCTGTCCTGGCGGTGATCGGCCACTGGACGTGCCTAACTCACCGTGGACATTGCAGCAAACCGGCGAGATGCGACTTCAACCCAGTCCGGTCGCTGGCATGCAGGAGCAGCAGCCTGCCGAGCAGGGCAGCGTGGCACCATCCGGCAGCAGCACGCAATCTGGCCAGGCTCAACCGTCGACCACGCCGGGCGGCAACTCGGGCGATTCGTCGGGAGACGGGCAAGGTGGGCAAGGCGAAACGCCACCGGCGGCTGGCAACGGTCCGCCATCGCAACCCAACGGTCCGCCGCCGCGTCGCCGATAGATCGTCACAGGTGAGCGACTATGAAACAGGGTTTTCAACTGGTCGGCACAGGATTCGTGATCTTGCTGACGTTGGGACTGGCAGGTGTGACACCTGTTACGTCACTGGAAAATCTCCCAACTGATTGTGTCGAGTTGCTCACCAACGGTGACTTCGAAGATGGCGCCACCGACTGGAATCAGTCCAGTGCTGGCGGTTATGATCTGGTCAGTGATTTCAATCCTCGCACCGGCTCGTGGGGTGCATTCCTGGCCGGCGCAAACAACGCCGACGACCGATTGAGTCAGCGGGTAGCCATACCTCCCGATGCCAGCGCTGTTACGCTCACCTTCTGGTGGTCAATGATTACGCAAGAGGGTGCAGTAATCGCCGACACACTGGTGTTGTCGGTCCGGCGACCTGATGGCGTATGGCTGGCCGACCTGCTTGCAGTCGACAACACGGCTGAGTCCGACATTTGGTTGGACATCGTGATCGACTTGATGACATACCGAGGCCAGGAAGTGCTGCTGCAGTGGCATGCCCAGACCGGCGGCAGCTACCCAACCAGCTTCTTCCTGGACGACATCTCTGTGATGGGATGTGGCGTGGCGCTGCCCTCCCCAACGCCTCTCCCATCCTCTACCCCGACCGGAGCCACCGCGACAGCGGTGGCTCCAACACCGACGGCGACGCCGACCGTTCCTTCGGCGAGTCCAACGCTGACGCCGACTGGGACGCTGGCGCCCGAAGTGCGCTGGAAGTATCTCCCCCTGGTCTCGCGGCGACAGTAAACGCAAGGCTGTGACCTTACAGCACGGAGAAACACAATGAACAACAGACTATCCATCTATAGGCTCGCAACCGTCGTTTTGATGCTCTTGCTCACCACGGCGTTTGTCCCTGCACCGCCCGGAGTGCAGAGCAACGGAGGTCAGGTTGACCTCACATTCGGTGGCGTCATCACAGAGATTGCAGGCGACAATTACACGATCGCCGGCATCGACGTTCTGCGCACGGCCGCAACGCACTACAAGCTGACTACCGATACGCTGGAAACCGGCATGTGGGCCGACGTGATGGGTTCATGGGAAGAAGATACCCTCGTCGCCACCAAACTGTTCGTCAAACCCGCTGAGGTGTTACTTAGAGGTCCCATTCAGTTCCGGCCAGAAGGCGATCTGGGAGAATGGGTGATTGCCGGCCAAACCATCGTTGCCGACGAGAACACGCGCTTCTGCAACCGCTGCGGTTCGGTGGATCCACCTGCCTGGGCCGAAGTCCACGCGATTGAGAACAGCGAAGGTCAACTGGTGGCTGATCGCATTGCGGGCATCGAGATGGCAGAATGGATTGAAGTCTACGGCGCCATCCAGATGTTCGACGACGAATCCTGGACCCTTAGCACCATCGTCCTGAGCATCGAAGAAGGAACGACTGTGGCGGCTGGTGAGGGGAAGGTCGGCGTGCTTGCGCATGCACGGGCCATGCTCAATGGCGAAGATACCCTGGTCGCTCTGAAACTGAAGCCCGTTTGGATAGAGCCAGGTGTCTCCGGAATCCTGATCGTCGCCCCTCTGCTGGATTGACATGGTGACAGGTTGTACTCACGCCTGACCAAGACAAAGAAAGACTGTCAAGCGTGGAAGGCGGTGGCAACCGATATCGGTTCGCCACCGCCTTGTGTTCCGGAACTTGGAAGGCGCCGGCCGAAAGCCAGAGCCTGTTTGGCCGCCCGCAAGTGACTGTTGCATTTCGGTTAACCGTCCACTTTGGACCGCCCTTGTCCACTCTTTTGCTACGGGCTGGACGACTGGATTTCGATCAGCGGCACGATCTCCACTGTCATGTCAACCGGTGAGCCTTGTTTTGCAGCAAGCTCCCGGCTCCAGGCATCGACGATTTCGCTGCTGATTTGGCCGGCCGGCGCGCTCGATCCGCGCCACGACGCGGGTGACACCCTCGACTTGCGTGGTGTCCACCGTGATTACCTCGACGCCCTCGGCCTTTGCCAGATCGGTCACGATGCCCGTGACGCTGGTGGTCGGGCTGAGGTTCATGCGCTGGCGCAGGGTCGGCAGGGCCAGCGTCATGCTGACAACCAGCAGCATGACGATGCCGGCGATCAAGCCGCGGCGGAAGTTTTGCTCGCGCTCTTCGTCATCGCGCGGCCGCACGCCCAGCACAAGGAACACGGCCGTGCCAGCGACGATGATCGCGATCAGGTTGGTAGTGAACAGCAGAAACGCGCCGCCCGCGATGGGACCTGAGAACACCGCCAGCCCGATGCCCACCGTACACAGCGGCGGCATCAGCGCGGCCGCGATGGCCACGCCCGGCAGCGCCGCTGACACCTCTTTTCTGGCCAGCGCGTAGGCGCCCGCTGCACCTGACGCCAGCGCGACCGCCATGTCCAGCAGCGAGGGCTGTGTGCGCGCCAGAATCTCCGAGCCGATCTTTTCGCCCGGCAGGATCAGCGCGATGAACAGCGCGATGGCGATGCCCAGCACCACCCCTTTCAGCGTCGACTCGGCGGCCACGCGGATCGTCCGCGGCTCCCCCATGACGACACCCAGGCTGGTGGCGAGGATCGGCGTCATCAGCGGCGCCACCAGCATCGCGCCGATAATGACGGCCGCGCTGTTCTGCCACAGCCCCAGCGTGGCGATGATGGCCGATAGCACGATCAGCACGTAGTAGTTGACGTTGGCGCGCGCGCCGCGGCGCAGATTGCGAAACAGCAGTATCTGGTCTTCCCGGTTCAGGACGGGCGCGTATTCCTGTACTCTGCCCCATAAAAGCCGCAGGAACGCCTCGCGGGCCGGCTGCCCGGCCCGCACCATGATAGTGGGGATTGGCGCTTCGGCTGCGACGCGTTCCGGCACGTTGCCGAAAAGGATGTTGTCCAGCATTCCCTCATTGGACGCGCCCAGCATCACCAGATCATAGCCTTCGCTAGCTTCATCCACCAGGATCGTGGCGATCGGCTTCGGGTTGTGCACGACGCGCACCTCAACACTGTCGGCGCCTTCCAGTCCGGCGAAGGTCGAGCGTACGACTTCTTCGGCGGCTGCCAGCGCGTCAGCGTCATCTTCGTCGCGCACGACGCTGAATCCCACTACCTGTGCGTCGTTGGCCAGAGCGAGGCTCAAGGCGAGCTGAGCCGCCACAGGCGCATTGGGGCCGCCCGCGGTGGGCACCAGAATGCGCTTGACTGTGCCTTCAACGTCTCCGTTGATGGCTGCGACGATGCAGGGCGCACCCCGGACCAGCTCACCGACTATGCCGGTGGACTTGCCGATGTCGGTTTCGCGGCGCTGGGCCCAGTAGGTCAGGATCATGGTGGCGTCTTCGTCGCGCGCCGTGTCGATGATGGTCTGGCTGACGCTGTGGCCGATGCGGGTCAGTGGAATGACGGGGACCGGCCCGCTGCGCTCGCCGATGGCCCACTGCAGGAGCTGATTGCGCTCTCTGGCGATACGGGCGCCTTCGGCCCGCGTCTGCTGCGGCGCCAGTTCGACCACTTCCAGCGGCATCACCACGCCGTTCTGAGACTCGGCCAGCATGATGGCGACGTCGATCAGCGTCTTGCGCCGCTCGCTGTCCTGTCCCAGCGGCACCAGGATGCGATAGGTGCGGTCCTCAGCCACGCGCGCGCTGGCCTGCTTGCCAAAGACGGTCCGTGATTCATCCGCCCGGTTGTGGGCGGCGCGGCCGTAAGCCGCGTAGATCACTGCAGCTACCGCGATGACGGCTATCGCAGTGATCTTGGCAGGCAAGTCGGCTGTCACGGCGACGAAAACCGTCACCGCCAACCCCAGCGTGGGGATCAGCGGAGGAATCGGCAGGCGGATGACGTGTTCCGGCAGTTGACCGTTGTCTTTGGGGCGATAGAATATCCCGGCGAAGTTGATCGCGCCAGCGTAGACCAGCATCAGCCCGACCGCGATGGCTATCGTCACGGGTTGCGAGATAATCAGCGCAAGGACGGCGAGAACTGCGACCGAAACGATGCTGAACAGCGCATTGCTGAGCCGGCTGCTGGCAACGGCGGCGCCCGGCAGGTAGCCCTCACGCACCAGTTGTCGCAGCAGCCGATTGGCCTGCAGCAGTACCGTGCCGGTTGCACTGGCCAGCACGATGATGAACAGCAAGCTCGCAAGCTGCCAGCCGAACGGCAGCTCGCTGACAACCGTTGCCAGACCACCCAGCGCCATGCCGCGCGGGTCAATGCGCAGGCCGGACCATAGAAGCGCCAGCGCGCCTATCAACAGGATCGGCAGCATGAACGCAATCAGCATCGGGAAACGGCTGTAGCGGTCGCGCCGCAGATTGCCCTTCCATTCGCTGATCGCCTCCACTGCCAGCAATAGCAGGATCGGGTATGCGGCGGCTTTGAACAGGCCAGCCATGTCCGCTGCCGGCAGGTAGGCGATCGATGGCTTGACCGACAGCGCACCAGCCACCACGAGAACCACGCCCGCCAGACCCGCCAGCAACAGCAGATAGCTGGTGCGTCGCCACGACTGGCGGCGGCGCAGCGCCAGAGCGGTTCCCAGGACGACCGCGCCAATCGCCAGGACAGCCACCGCGAGCGTGGGGTCCAGAGAAGGCAGGTACGTCTGTTGGAAGGGGAGCAGCAACTGGGCAATTGACCGGGCCAGCAAGGCAGCTACGGTGATGTTGGCCAGCAACAGCGCCAGGGTTGCCAGAAACGCGACGATCCCGCTGCGCTGCGTGGCGATGGTGTCGTGGACCCCACTTTCGTCGGTGAAACTGGCCAGTTCCAGGTAGGAGAGCACCGTCAGCAGCCAGATCACCGCGCCCAGTATCAGGGCCAGCGGCGCGCTCCGGCCACTGTCGGCGACCATCGGTCCCAGCGCCAGGAATGCCAGAATTGGCAGGCTGGCGCGCAGGCCGACGCTGATCGCCTGTCGCGGTCCGATCTCGCGGGTGTAGGTGATGTTGCCGGTGGGGCTGTTGCGTTGATTGGTCATCGATGGTCAGGCGGGCGAATGGTAGGCAGGGGTCGCAGTTGGTGTCGAACTGGCGCGGGGCTGGCCGCAATATGGAGATGAGCGCCGCAGGCGCTCATCTCCATATTGCCAGAAACTCGAAGTGCGTGAAGACCCTTCGGGTGTTGCGCGTTGACAGCGATACGTGGTCGAACTGCTGACTGCGCTAGCGGGGCTTGGTCATCAACAGCGAAAACCCGAAGGGTCTGGTGCTCAATCGGTCGCGAACGTCAGCGGTAGTCGCCGAAGGACACTTCAGGAATTGGCGTCGGGCCGGCGATACGCACGGTGTAGTTGTTGGGCGTCGATGACAGGAAGTTTGGCGGGTCGTTCTCGACCACCACGTAGATGCCCGGCGCCAGGCCGGTGAAGCCGAACTGGCCGCGGAAGTTGGTCGTTGCCTGGGCAACCTCAGTGCGGTCTTGCGTGTACAGCGTCACCACCACGTCGGCGATGCCTGGCTCAACTGCGCCGTCGCGCGTGACCGTTCTGATCGCGGTCAAAGTAGACGATCCCGCGAATTGCGCCGGACCCGGCGGGCGTCGGCGTTATCTCGGGCACAACGGTCGTTGTCGGTGCGACCGTGGCCGTCGGAGCGGTTGTCGCCTCAACGGACGGCGTCACCGTGACCGTAGCGGTGATGGTAGGCGTCAGCGTAATGGTGAGCGTTGTGGTGGGTGCGACGGTCTCCGTCAGCCGTTCGCCGGGCGTGATCGTCGTTTGCGCCTCGATGGTCGGCGTCGCAATCACAGTCTCTGTCACTGCCGTGGATGCGTCCAACGACGCCAGCAGCGCGGTCAGGCCGGCCAGGAAGTTGTCGGAGCGGGCGGCCGAAACGGCCACCTCTTCCACTTTCTGCGTCACTGTGTTGAGTTGGGTGGCGACGACGCCGACCTGGTCGCTGATACCAGCTACCTGGCCTTCCAGCCCTGCCACAGTTGCTGCGGTCTCGTCAACCTGTGCCTGGACCGCGTCAATGGCAGCCGCCTGTGCTTCCACGGCTGTCAATCGCTCGTCGGTCATGGCCTGGACCTTGGCCAACGCTTCCAGATTCTGACTGAGGAATTCCTGCTGCTTAGCCAGTGTCTCAAGATCGGCCTGGGTATTGCCGGTCGCGCTCTGCAAGGCGGTCACTTCGCCGCGCAGCGTGTCGGCGGAAGCGCGCAGTTGGCCGGCGGTGTTGGCCAGGTCAGCCACTTGACGGCTGGACCCGTAGCTCAGTCCTGAGTTGGTCGAGAACAGCACCGCCAGCGCTAAGGCAGCGCCCAGCAGCGCCCCCAGCAACAGCGCGCCAATGCCTATCAGGCAGCCGTTCGACGATCCGCCGCTGGATTTATCGGCTGTCTCGACCGGCGGGGGCGGGTCGGCGGGCGGCGGCGCAGCGGTTTCTGGGGGTGGAAGCGCGGCAACGGCCGCAGCCGGCGCAGCACCGTTGGCAGACTCGCCGGCGATCTGGCGCATTTCTTCTGCTTCTTCGACGGCGACATCCGAGGAGTCGTAGGCGCCCTCGACGGCCTTGTCGTAGGCCTCGGCCGCTTCATCGCTGCCGGCCGCCGCGACAGCGACCGGAGTGGCTGCCTCGGCTGGCACGGCGTCCACGACGTCCGGCTCGGGGTCGTCGCCGAAGAACAGGTCGGCGCCGCGGCCCGGGGTCGTGGTGCTGACTTCATCGGGTGCTTGTGTCATGTAGAATCTCCTTTGCCAATGATCGATAGGATTGCGCGCCGGCGTGTTTTGGCGCAAACTCGAGGATGGGTTGATGGGCGACGGTCGACTCGGCGAAGCGGATGCTGGTGCGGACGACAGTGTCGAAGACGCGCTCGCCGAACATGCTGCGCACCTCCTCCAGCACTTCCTTGGCGTGGCGGGTGCGGGCGTTGTAGAGGGTTGGCAGAATGCCGGTGATCTCCAACTGCGGATTCAGGCGGCGCTTCACCTTGGCCAGCGTGTCCAGCAGCATGGAAAGGCCGCGGCAGGGCGAAATACTCGCATTGCAGCGGAACGATGACGCCTTGCGCCGTCACCAGCGCGTTGATCGTCAGCAGCCCCAGGTTTGGCGGGCAGTCGATCAACACGTAGTCGTAGGCGTCGCCGAGCGGGTCCAGCACCTCCTTCAGGATGCGTTCCCGGCCCAGCGCACTGAACAGCTCGATCTCGGCCGCGGCCAGGTCGATGTCGGACGGGATGACGTCGATGGCGGTGCGCACCGAACGCAGCGCACTGCGCGCCGGCGTGCGTGTGTCGGACAGCAATTGGTAGAGGGTCGGCTCTGGCAGCGGCTCCTGCAAACCCCAGTAGGCGGTCAGCGTGGCCTGCGGATCGAGGTCAACCATGAGGACGCGCTGGCCCTGTTCGGCCAGCGCCGCGCCGAGATTGACGGTCGATGTGGTCTTGCCCACGCCCCCTTTTTGGTTGCACAGAGCGATGATGACTGCCATGCCACGTTCCTTGCCATTGCTGGCCTGCGAACCGACGGCGATACGATGGCTCATTATACAATGGCAAAGGATCGCACTGCAAACGACTTGTTTCGCTCCCTCTCGTACTCCTACTCGTACTCCTTCTCGTACTCCTACTCGTACTCGATCTCCGGACCGGAAAGAGTAGGAGTAAGAGGACGAGTACGAGGGGAAGGGAGTGCCGAGTGTGGTGTGTACTCGGTTGCACCCCAGATGCTGCCGATGATGGCGTAGAAGATCAGATTCATCGCCAGGTGGTTGAGGTTGTCGAAGGTGCCGGACGCGAGGAAGTAGGTCAGAAACACGGCCGCGCCGGCCGCCAGCGCGTCGCGATCCAGGGCTGACGCGCCGCGTGACCGGTAACGCTGAAACCCCTGCCAGGCCAGCAGCGTGATCCACGCGAGATAGGGCAACAGCGCCACCAGCCCGCCAGAAACCAGGAAAAAGGTGTAGGAATTGTGGGCCGGCGGATCGATGCCGAACAGCAGGTTGGGGTTCCAGCCGTAGTTGCGGCGTGCGATCGAGCCGAAATTGTTGTAGCCCAGTCCGAACACCGGGTTATCGGCGGCCATATCCAGCGCCAGCCGCAGCACCGTCGTGCGATAGCCGACCGAGTTGTCCTCCAGCAACCGTTCGGTGACAGCCGGGCTGTTGACGACGGTCTGCCAGAAGACGATAGCCAGCACGGCGGCCAGCAGCAGTACCGGCAACAACATCCGGCGCATCCGCGGTCGCACCGCCAGCAGCACCACCAGCGTCACCGCAACAGCCAGCCAGCTCGCCCGGTTGTAGGTCATATAGACGCCCAGCGCGCAGATGGCCAGCGCGGCTGCCAGCGTCAGTTGCCCCAGCCGCCGCGTCGGCGGTAGCCGGCCCGCCTGCCTGCAAGCTCTGCGCCAGCAGCGTCAGACCCAGCGGGATCGCCATCGCGGTGCTGACGCCGATGGGCGCGGCGTTGCCCATCAGGCTGATGACCTTTTGGAAGCTGCGGCTGTAACGCGCCGCCTCGCGCGAGTAGAGCAGCACCTCGCCGGTCAGCTGCTCGCGGATGATCAGCAGCGAGAACGCGACCGCCGACGCCATCAGCACGACAGTCAGCCAACGGAGGTCACGCTGGTTGCGCACCACCTGGCGGGCGACAAACAGTGCGATGAAGGGCACGATGTAGGCGTCGAGGATCGTCTGCACGCCTTCCAGCTTGCCGTAGACGGTCTGCGGCACTGAGAAGAGCAGCCCAAACAGGAAGAGCGCGTAGGCCAGGTCAGACCACGCCAGCGGCCGCAGGGTGCGCTTGCCCAGCGCGGCCTGCGTGATCACCAGCAGCAGCAGGAAGCCGGCCAGCATCCGGCTGAGGCTCAGGTCGGGGATGCCCGCGCCCAGCCGCAGGTCCAGCGCCAGATGCTGGCTGTAGGGCGCCAGCGCGATCCAGGCCAGAAAGCCGGCCAGCGGGCTGTAAAGGCTGAGCGCGATCAGGCAACCGGCAGCCGCCAGCGGCAGGACGATATCGGTCAGCCGGCTGTCGGCGAGACCGACCTCACCCGATGCGGTGGTCATCAGCGCCAGCGCGAGCAGGCCGCCCAGCGCCAGCGCCAGCAGCGCCAGCAGCCAGGCCGGCAAGCGGTCCAGCGGCGATTGTTGTGTCGTGCGGTTCATAATCTGGGCGCATTATTCCCCAGCGCCGCAGTTCTGGCAAGAACGGAACGTCCGGCTCAGTGGTGAATCACAAATTCCAGAATGACGATAACCAGGCCGAGTCCCAGGGACAGTGCGGCCAAAAGGAACCGGCGGGGCAGGGGTTCGCCAGTGACTACGCCCGACACATAGCCAACAATGGCCAGGATCGCCAGCCCTAGCAGGCTCGCGACATCAAGGGCGGTCGTCATCGTGATGAGGCCGATGGCAACTAACAAGAACGGTGCAGCAACCAGGAATCCGGCCGTGACGATGGGCCACGAGCCGCGCAGGATCTCCCATATTTCGTGACTGTGGAGCCGGTAGCCACCGGCAATTCGCCGGCTGATGGCATGGGAGTAGGCATGGGCCGCCCAGACAGCCGCCGCGCCGATGACGATGATGGCGACGGCGTTGGACCAGCTTGCCTCAGTTTCTGTGCTGATGCCGGCAATAGCCACCAGCGCAGTTACGGTACCGTAGATGAACTCGGATAACCTGTGCCCATTGATGGTGCGCTCCGCCGTCGCGTCGACTTGTTTGTGTTCTGTACTCATTCTGCCTCCAGTCAGACATTTCTGCATGTTGCGGCGCAATCTTAGCACAGGATTTGCGGCACGCGAAAATCGTGGCCGGTGCAGTCTGGCTTCGATCAGGCGAACGGTGGGGTAGGGCAATTCAGGTGGTGGCGAACCCGGTCGTGGAGAACAGGCCGCGGAACTCAACCTGTTCGGCTAATCAACTATTTTGGAGAACCACAGTTTCTCGGCGACACAGACGAAACCCAGCGATTCGGCCAGACGTTGCATGGGCATGTTGTCGCTGCCTGTGCCAAGTTCCACGACGGTGACGCCGCTGCTCTTGAGCAGATGCAAACCGGCCGTCACCACTGCTTTGCCCAGGCCCCGCCGCTGAAAACGGGGATGGACGCCGATCGGGTCGGTCAACCGGGCCAATCAACCCGCGCCTTCATCCAGGGCGCGGAGTTGTGGAAGTTGGCTGCCACGCTGCCGGGCGGCACCAGCTCGTCGCAAGCCAGCCGGATTGTCTCGTCCAACTGCATCTCCAGCACCGGCAGAAAGTGCTCAAGCTGCTCGACGGTGCGCGGACCGATCAGCGGCGCCGTGATGCCGGGCTGATCCTTGACCCACAGCACGGCCAGTTGCGCCGGCGGGATGCCGTGGTCGTTCGCCAACTGCACAAACTGGTTGCCTACCGCCACGCCGCGGGCCGTCACCCGTTCGGCGTAGATGCCGCCGCGCAGGCTGGCGCGCGAGCCGGCCGGGAAGGCGCTGGCGTCGGCGTAGCGGCCGGCCAGCACGCCCATGGCCAGCGGCGTCCAGGGCAGGATGCCCAGGCCGTGCGCCTGGCACATGGGAACCAGCTCGTTCTCGATGCGCCGGTCCAGCAGGTTGTAGGGCGGCTGCTCCGACACAAAGCGGACGTAGCCCTTCAGCTCGCTGACCATCAGCGCTTCCATCACTTTCCAGGCCGGCGCGGTGGAGCTGCCGATGTAGCGCACCTTGCCCTGCCGCACCAGATCGGTCAGCGCGCCCAGCGGTCTCGTCGATGGGGATGTCGAAGGCGGGGCGGTGCAACTGGTAGAGGTCGATGGTGTCGGTTTGCAGGCGGCGCAGCGAGTCCTCGCAGGCCCGCATCAGGTGCAGGCGCGAGTTGCCGCGGTCGTTGGGGCCGGGGCCGGTGGGGTAATGGGCCTTGGTGGCGATGATCACCTGCTGGCGGCGGCCGTTGGCGGCCAGCGCCCGCCCGATGATGCGTTCACACTCGCCCTGGGCGTAGCTGTTGCTGGTGTCGATCAGGTTGATGCCGGCGTCCAGGGCGCGCTCGATGATCGGCGATCGCCTCGGCTTCCGGGGTGGGGTTGGCGAAGTTGTCCGTGCCCAGACAGAGCGGGGCCACCTTGACGCCGGTGCGACCCAACGTGCGGTATTCCATCGTTCACCTACCTCGCTGTGTAGCCGGCGTCGACGTTGACCATGGCGCCGGTCATGTAGCTGGCCGCGTCCGAGGCCAGAAAGAGCACCACGCGGGCGATCTCCACCGGTTCCGCCAGCCGGCCGGTGGGCACCGACTCGGCGATCCGCTGCATCAGCTCTGGCGTCACCGGCTGCGAGCGCTCCGAGGCCAGCATGGGCGTGTTGACCTCGCCGGGACAGACGGCGTTGATGCGGATGCCGTCGCGGGCGTGATCCAGCGCCATGGCCCGCGTGATCTGGTGGACAGCGCCCTTGGAGGCGCAGTAGGCCACGACGCCCGCCGCGCCGACGCCGCCCCAGATCGAGCCGAAGTTGACGATGACGCCGCGGCCCTGCGCTTTCATCGGACCGATGGCGGCGCGGCTCATGAAAAACACCCCGTTGACGTTGACGTTCATCACCCGCTGCCACTGCTCGTCGCTGGTGTCGAGCGCGTCGGCGCGCACGATGATGCCGGCCGCGTTGACCAGCACATCCAGCCGGCCATGGCGCTGCGAGCGCGGTTTCGACCGCCCGCGCTGCAAAAGGCGGGATCGCTGACATCGCCCACCACCGGCGGCCCGGCGTCGATCTCGCCGGCGACCTGCGCCGCCAGCTGCTCATTGCGGTCGACGATGACCACCTGCCCACCGGCGGCGCGGAACTCGCGTGCCGTGGCCGCGCCCATCCCCGAAGCTGCGCCGGTGATCAAGGCTGTTTTTCCAGTGAAGTCCATGGGACTGTCCTCTTTTCATGGTGTATGGTCCGCCAGCAGCTCGGCGATGGCGTGGCGAGCGTTGGCAACCCCCACCGGGTTGGTGTCCAGGTAGTACGGGATAAAGATCAGCGCCTGCGAGAGCGCCATGCCGCGGCCGCGCGCCCAGGTGGCGTCATCGACCGCCAGCGCGGCGCGGAAGACGTCCCGGCTCTCGCCGGTGAAGAGACCCCAGGCGATCATCAGGTCGCAGGCGGGGTCGCCCACGCCCAGCCCGGCGAAGTCGATGACGGCGCTCAGGCGGCCCTGTTCGAACAGCAGGTTGCCCGGCAGCAGGTCGCCATGGAACCAGACCGGCCGGCGGTGCCATTGCGGCGCACGCAGGGCGGTCTCCCAGACCGCGGTCACTGCCTCGACATCGATCAGACCGTCGAGAGTTGCGATGGCTGTGCGAGTTCTCGACGTCGCGCGTCGCCAGCGGAGCGCCGCGCAGGCCATGCTCGGCAGCCAGCGGCCCGCCGCGTGGTGTCGATGGCTTGCAGGGCGGTGATGAAATCCGCCAGCGTCGTCGCGGCCTGCCGCGGATCGGCGATGCTGTCGAGGGTCGCGTTCTCGCCGGCCAGCCAGCGGTAGACGCCCCAGTGCCAGGGATAGCCCTCGGCGGGCGCGCCCAGCACCAGCGGGACCGGGATGGCCAGCGGCAGATGTGGCGCAAGGCGCGGCAACCACTGAAGATCCTTCTCGATGTCGCCTACCGCCCAGTGAATGCGCGGCAGGCGGACAGCCATGTCGTCGCCCAGCCGATAGAGCGCGTTGTCCGTGCCGGCTGACGCGACCGGCGCGATGGGCAGACCGGCCCACTGCGGAAACTGCGCCGTGAGCAGCCGTCGCACCAGCGGTACGTCGGTGGCGACCTCGCCGGCGTGCATTTTGCCAGCGGGCACGGGTTGGGGCGGGGCCTTGGATTTTGGCATTCGAATGGCGAGTTTAGATATGCTGAACAATCTCGACTGCGCGCGCCAAGCCGTCTTCTGTTTGAATCTTCGCTCCCAGGGCGGCGGCGCGCTGGCGCATCGCCTTGTTGGTAACCGCTTCCTGAATCGCGCTCGCCAGCCGTTCGGCCGTCAGCTTGCCGCGCGGCACCGGCGTCGGCCCGACGCCGAGACTCGCGACCCGTCCGCCCCAGAATGGCTGGTCGCCGAAGAATGGCACAACCACTGACGGGACGCCTGCCCGCAGGCCGGCGGCTGTTGTGCCGGCGCCGCCGTGGTGGACGACGGCTGCGACCATCGGGAACAGCCACGAATGCGGTACGGAGTCGATCATGAACACCGTGTCGGGCAGATCAGTCTTCTGCAAGCCGCTCCAGCCGGACAGCAGAATCGCCCGCTGATTGGCCAGTTGCAGCGCGGCGATGACCAGCTCAGCCGTCTCCTCCGGCTTGCGGCTGCTCATGCTGCCAAATCCGATGTAGATCGGTGCGGGCCCAGCTTCCAGGAAATCGATCAGGGCGGGCGGCGGCGTCCAGTCCTCCCCGTCGTCCAGGAACCAGTAGCCGGTGACGTGTTTGTCAGCGCCCCAATCGGGCGGCGCGGGGATCACCGACGGGCTGTAGCCGTAGAGTACCGGCAGGCCGCGCAGGCATTCGGAACCATACGGTCCCCAGAACGATGCGGCTGGCAGACCAAGCACCTGCTCTCGGGCCAGTGTGTCGGCAGAGCGTGACCCCTGCCACATGATCTCGCGGGTCGTGTGATGCGTCAGCCGGTTGAACCAACCGCCCAGACTTCGGCGTCGACTCAGGAAGGAGCGCGCCGGGAAAGGCTTTTGTCGGCGTGAAGGGGACGTAGTAGGCTTGTAGCAGCGGCAGCCCCAGTTTCTCCGCCAGGGAGATGCCGAGAAAGAGGCCGCCAAGGCCGGCAACCAGCATCTCCATTCCCTGACAGGCCGCTAATCCGTCCTCGGCCCACTGAATGGCTGCGCCTTGCGCCGCCTGCGCGGTGTAGCGGCTGATGGCGATAAAGTTGCCCTTTTCCAGCAGCGCGCGCATCTCCTCGCTCTCAGCTACCTCCTGGACATTTCCTCGCATGGGCCAGAACTCCAGCCCGCACGCAACGACCATCGCTCTAAAGTTGGAATGGGTCAGCAGCCGCACGGTGTGGCCGGCTTCGTGCAAGCCTTTTCCCAGGGCAATGTAGGGTTGAACGTCGCCGCGACTTCCTGAAGCGATGATGACAATGCGCATGAGTGTGCGATCTCCAGATGGTGGATCAGTTTGACAAGCGCATGATATCTCAACAAACAACACCCGTCGAGTCTTGAGTTGCCCTCAGCATCATCGCGACCACGTCGAAGTCGATCCGCTCGGGCCTGGAGTAGCGGACGCAGCCCTTGCCCAGACTCACGCCTCTTGCTTCGAGCAGCTCTCTGTGGGCATTCATGACATCAGTTCTGAGGATATAGAGCGAGATGTAGTTCTTCTGGCTGGCGAAAGCTACTTCCACTTCGCCGTCGCGGGTGTAGGAAGGCATGCCGTAGACCATCGATTCCTCGAAATCGGTCAACGTTGCGCGACACAGCTCCCGCAGTCTGGCGAGAGCCGTTCCCCTTTCGACGGGAACTTCTTTCAGATAGTCGGCTACGGTCTTGGCGCTGCTTTGCATCGTGATCTCCTTTCGCTTGGTTCAATCGCGGCTGCACAAGAGACTCAGCGCTGCCCTCATCTCTCTCCAGTCTATCCTTTGACGTAGGACAGCTTCTCGCGGATCAAACCGCCGCGCACCCGGAATACATCGACGCCGCGGACATGTCCCGTTTGCCCTTCCGCGTCCACCCGGGTGTACATCCAGCGCATGATGCACCGTTCACCCAAGCCGAAAACCTCCTCGATCTTGATGTGAGCCTGCGGCGACTCGTCGAAGTAGTCCTGCCAGAACTGAGTGGCCGCTTCCTTCCCCTTGTAAGTTGAGCCGTCGGGGGCCGGACCCGCGTTTTCGAAGATGCAGTCGTCGCTCACGAGCTGCATCATACCGGCTACATCATGGCGGTTGAAGGCGTCGTTGAACGCAATGACGACGCGCATCGATGCTTCGAGTTTCGACAACCGGGCTGGGCACATTGCAGCATTTCCTTTACTTCGCGATTTCCCAGATATGGCCGCCGGGATCCATGAAACTGGCGGTCCGTATTCCCCAGGGACGGTCCATCGGACCGTTCAGCAGCTCCACGCCGCGTGCGCTCAGTTCGGCGCACATGGCGTCTACATCATCCACCTCGATGGTGAAAACGAAGCGCGACCCGGCCGCGCGACTGGCGACTGGTGCCGGTTCGACGAGTTCTACCGCTTCACTTATTCTCAGCAAGTTGATAAGGGTGCTCCCAAACGTGAACACAGCCGAGTTATCGTCTTCCCACGTCAGGGCAAGGCCGAAGACCTTGAGATAGAACTGCTTCGCGGCCTCCAGGTCTTCTACGAACAGCGTGATGGCTGAAATACCCTTTGGCCAGGAAGTCATGTCTGCACTGTTGCCTGGAGTTTGATCCACGATTGCTGCTCCATTTCCGTTCGGGTGTAG
This sequence comes from uncultured Chloroflexia bacterium, assembly GCA_963707275.1. Lineage (GTDB taxonomy): Bacteria > Chloroflexota > Anaerolineae > JAAEKA01 > JAAEKA01 > JACKBK01. The sequence continues at coordinate 18,435 of CAVPPH010000003.1, read as the reverse complement.
TTTGCTTCCGCGGACCTCCTGGTCCGCTGTCGTTGCGATCTGGGCACGGCTTGCCTAACGATCTTGCCTCATGTGCCGTCGATCCATGGCGACACCAATGCCGGCAACGACACTGCCGATGACGAGGCCAATCGCAATGTTGCCGACCGCTGCGCCCAGCACAAGGACCAGAACCAGCGCAAGGCCCATCTCGACTGCGATTCGTCGATCCCGATTATCCTTGCGTGGTTCATCACCTGGCTGAGTCGTTTGAATGCAATCTCCTGACCGATGTAGAAAGAGACGCGAAGTCGAAATCGATAAAAGGCACATCGTGCTCAATTCTGAATTTGCGGTTGTACATGAAGCGTGCACACCACTCATCGTCAATGTCTTGCAGATCAAAATCGCGGTACATGACAGCATACAGTTCGATTTCACGGATCTTCAGAAAGTGTGGAATCTCTTTCAGCCATCTGGCGTCCAGCGGGCACGCCTGAACATAGCCGCGAAGAAAATGCGACAGGAACTCCTGTGTGAAGGCGCGCCAGTCTTCCGCGTCCTGCACGATATAGAAGAGCACGATCGCAATCTCATTGATGAACCAATTGTAGGCGCATTCGTCGAAGTCAAAGAGGGTGATCTGACCCGTCTCGTCCACAAAGAGATTGTTGCCATGCGCATCCTGATGGGTCAGACCATAGGAGTCACGGTCTTTCGCCAATGTGTTCACATAATGACAGAGGTCTTTGTATTTCTGCTTTGCGATCGATTCAGAGTTCGGGCAGGTAGTGTTCTACAAATGCAAAGAGATCATCGTCCCAGTCTGGTCGCCTCCAGGCGTCCTGCCTGGGTTGGTAGGTCTTGGACAGCGTGTGTATCCGTCCGATCATTTCACCGTACGTTTCGTAAATCTGGGGTGTCCATAGATCCCACGGGGCTTGTCCTCGCGCTTTGACAAAAGCCGTAGCGAGAAAGACGCCGCCCCGTTGATCTTCAATCACTTCCACGAGTTTGCCAGAGTCAGACAGAATTGCCTTGGCAGCAGAAACACCGCCTGCCGCCAGATAGTTGATCCAGTCCACTTCCCCCAGAACGAGCGCTTCGCTGCGTCGAAAACTGTGAGCGATCCGTAGAATGTAGGCGCTTGAATCGCGCTCGAATTCATAGATGAAACTCTCAAACGCGTCCAGGGGATGTATCTGGTTTTCTGCAATGCCATAGCGCCGCATGACTTCCTGCAAAATAGTGTCGTTGTAGCGGTCTTTGATCAGTTGATCCATGAATGCACCCTCATTTGCCGCGCATCAAGCCAGTATCCTGGCGAGCAAATGCAGGCATGGCAGCGTTGAATTCATCGATTCTTCTCCCTGGAAGAGCGTACATAGCGGCGCAGCAGCGGTTCCTGAATCGCCTGCGCATCCAGCGTGCCGGCGCCGAGAAAGGCGACGAAGCGTGCAAACCCGCGCGCCAGCGCCTCCGCAAACGCCTCGTCTTGGCCCAGGGCCTCATCCTCCAGCCACAGGCCCAGAACGATGTAGGTGCCGGTCGTCCGGTCGAGCTTGCTGTCGAAGCGCCCGACGAGGCGCTCGCCCCACAGTATCGGCAGCGTGTAATAGCCGAACTGGCGCTTGTGCTCAGGCTTGTACACTTCCCAGACGTAGTCGAAGCCGAACAGGATTTTGGCTCGCCCGCGGGCGCTGACAGGATCCAGCGGCGCAAGGAAGACGACCTCGTCAGTCGTGTTTGTCTCCAGCGGCGTCCACGCCTGTGGCACGCGCCCGGCGCTCAAATCGCGCAGCAGCCCGGTGTCGCTGCCCAACGCGTAGTGCACATGCTTCCAGCCTTCAACCCGCACCTCGATGAGGTCGCCGCTGGCCAGCAGCGCATCGAGCAGCGACTTGATTTCGTCGAACGGCACGCCGCGATGATACGAGTCTTGCGTGCGGCTCACCCGCGACAGCCCGGAGAAGGCGACATCTTTCTTGATCAGGAAGCGGTCGGCTTCGGCCTTGTCGCTTTCGTGGATCAACTGCGCGGGCGCGACCGTTTCAGTGAGGGCGTAGACGCGCTCGAAGTTCTCGCGGTGATGCGTCATCACCTCGCCGGTGCGCCACAGGTAATACAGCGCCAACGCGCTGTCCTTGCGGCCGCGGTAGCTTTCCGTGCGCGTGCGCGTCGCCATCTTGAAGTCGCGATTGCTTACCGTGCCGCGCTCACGCAGGATGACCCGCATTTCGACGATGGCCTCGGCGTGTTCGCTGGCCATGTCGTGCAGACGCGAGGGTCCCTCGCGCTCGCGGCGCATGACCACGCGCCAGTGTGGCAACTCGTCCATCGGCCGGACGGCCAGCCAGCCGCCCCAGTCGAAGAACTTACGCTGCTGGTAGGTCACTTCCTCCCACTGGCCGGGTACATAATCCAGCACGCGGCTGTGCAACTTGATGTCATGGCTGCGGGCGATGATCTGCAGCGGGTCGAGTTGCAGGTACTCCATCGCGCGCATGGCCTGCTCCGTGCCCTCGATGCCGCGCCAGCGCCGGCCAGGCCACAGGCCCTGTTTGCCAAGGATGAAGCGACGGGCGGTATCGATGTCGATGGTCAGCATGATGGCTCCGACTACTTTCTGGGCATTGTGTTCACGATGCATTCGATCTGCTTGAGGTGCGGCCGTTCATGGCGTGCCAACCACTCGGCATAAAACAGCACTGTCCGTTGGAGCGCCTTTCCGGCCCCCGTAACTGTCGCCGACCGTGACCAGACTTCTTGTGGCAGCGGCCTCATGAACCTCAGCAGATCGACGCGCTGCGCGGTATATGCCTGCATAGATGGCTGAAACTCCTGTAGGGGATAATCCGTTTGCTTGATCCAAGTCCGGGGATTGACAGCCCGCAGCGTCAGCCCGTCCTGGGCAGCGATCGCCATGATGCAGTCGCCCCAAACGTCAGCACAGGCGCGCAGATGGGCCAGCACATCGTTGGCGGACCACTCATCCTCCTTGGGAGCGGAATGCAATTGAGCTGGCGTCCGACCCTCGGCCAGCACGGCGATGCGCGGCGGCGTTGCTGCCAGCAGGGTCAGCACGTGCTCAGCGGTGAGGGATGATTTGCCGGGCATGTGATGCCATCCTTTTTTGCGACCTGGTACACCTGGGCTGGATGCGCAATCAACCCGCGGCGGCTGGCAGGGCTGTGTCGACGGTCCAGGTTATTCGAGCGGCCGCTGCACCTGGTAGCGCAAGCTCACGAATGTTCCACCCCATGGCGTGGCGGAAAGCAGGCGCAGCGGCGGATTGGTGATTGCCCGCGGCAAGAGGGGCGCGCCGCTTCCCAGAGTCACCGACGCAACCGTGACGATCAGCTCATCGAGCAGGCCGTGGTCGTAGAACTGCCCGGCCAGCTCGCCGCCGCCGACCAGCCAGATGTTCATCCCTGCGGCTTCCTGCAGCATCTGCCGGTGAACGGGGCGCACATCGCCACGCACAAAGCGGATGTCAGCGCCGGCGATGCCGGGCAGGTCGCGCGAAGAGAAAACCCAGGCCGGCTGGGTATATGGCCACGGCTGCTGCTCGGGCGTGCCGGGGCGGATGTGGTTGGTCACGACCCATTCATACGTCGTAGAGCCCATCGCGACGGCGCCCACCGATCGGATGAACTCCGGGTAGTCGCTGTCATCGGGATTGCCGAACTGGAACAGCCAGTCCAGCGAGTTGTTGGCATCGGCGATGAAGCCGTCCAGGCTTGCGGCTGTGTAGTACTGTGTCTTGGTCATTTGTCGGCAAACGTGACGACGCCAAGGGTCAGCCCTTGTGCGTGGTGAAACAACATGACTTCAGCCATTTCCAATCCTCCTGTATAGGGTTGGTCTTCATTGCACCAGTATTTTCACAAGCTCATCACAGATTTCCTCGGGCGTCTTGTCTTTGGTGTAAACGACTAGCTTGGCCAATCGATGATTCGAAGGATGCCTGACGAAGTATGCATTCAACTCGAACAGTTCAGCGGTGAACTCCTTTCCCGCTTCAGTCAGCATCTGTGTCAATCGGTTCTTCAGTACCTCAACCGACTCATCCAGGTCCGGCGATGGCAGAAGCAGTATCACATTGGGATACGGCGCCAGAATGGTTTCAACCCGGGCGAAGAGGTCTTCGTCATCATAGACTGAGTTGCTTGCTCCGAAATCTATGATGTCGTGATGATCAGCCAAAACCGCTTCAACCATCCGGGCTTCAAAGGGCTTGCTATAGCGTAACACGCCCTGGATACCCTGCGCGGATGCAGCAATCTGTGAAGCTATGGTTTGATCATAGCCAACTTGTTGGTAAAATGCCTGACGCACCGCATCGATAGAACAGTACGGCAAGTCGAGTTTTTCAGCCAACAACTGTCCCACAGTGGTTTTGCCTGCACCAAGCGGGCCAATCAGTATGATGGTTCGGTTCATCACCAATTGCTCGAATATCTTGTGACGTTTTCGTGCCGCCGCTCATCGGCCCGCCACAAATGTTTCGAGGAACACGCGGAAGGTCCGCTGATCATGTGACTTGTCCAATACTGAAAACACCACCGTCCGAAAGCGTTTCTCGTGGGGCCGGTCTGGTCCAAGCAACTCCCAGAAAATCTGCGAGACCATCGCCGGGTCATTTCGGAAAACGCCGCAGCCCCATGCGCCCAACACCAACACTTCACACCTTTGATGGCTCGCCAGGCCGAGCAGCTTGGACGCGCGTTCGCTGAGGACTTCCTGCAGCTTGGCAGCCAGCTTGCCTCCTTTCCGTTGCAGGGCGCCGGCCTGGCCTGCTGTCGCGACGGTGCACCGGATAATAACCGGCACACAATTTTAGCGACGCAATCCGCCAATCAAAGCCAGTTCAAGCCATTTCCAGATGTACGCCAATGCGTGTTCCGGCGTCTGGTATTCGTTGGTAGTCAAGTGAAGGGATTTCTTTCGCCGTCGGTCGCCGTCGGGAAACCGTCTGATTTGCGGGACTTCTGAGCGTGAGGGAGTATAGCGTTATCGCCTGTCGCCGTCAAGCCCCCAAAACTCGACTGGGCGTTGCACTGGACGGGTTGTCACGACACGAAAGCGCCGTGTGGCACGGAATTGAGCCGGAAGCCCTCAGCCAGCAGCACGTAGATCGTCGTATCGCGCAGACTGCCATCGTTGGCCCGGTCGTCACAGCGCAGTTCCGCTTCCAGGCGAAACCCGGCGCGCTCGGCCACCCGGCGGCTGCGGTGATTGCGCGCATCGCAGCGTATCTCAATTCGCAAGGCTTGCAGGTCGTGGAACGCCATGGCCGTCAATTCCCTGACCACCTCGGCGACATACCCACTGCCCTGCATGGTTGACCGGCACCAGTAGCCGATCTCGAAGCTGGGCACACGCCAGTTGCGCGGATGCAGCCCCGCACTGAGCACGAAGACTCCCGTGTCTCTGAGGAAGGCATGAACGGCGAAATCTTCCCCTGCCTCAAAGCTGGCCTGAGCCCGTTCAAGGACGGCCTGCGTGTCTTCCAACGATTGAAGTGTGGCGGCCCAATCCATCCACACATGCAGGTCGGCGAAGGATTCTTCGACCGCTTTCTGGACAGCGGCAGCATTCTCCGGTGACGGTGGACGCAAGACGAGTCTCTGTGTTTCGCGGTGGCAGGGGAAGGATGTGGGATTGCATGCTGTCGGCCGGGTGCTGGCGAATTGTCGGTGCTGTGCTGCCTAACGGTTTCCTTTCGCGTGGCATGGCGCCGGGGCGGGCCTGACCTTACTCTTGCCTGACTATGTCGATCGAGATCTCTACTGCCGGAGTTGTCCCTCTGTTCTCAAGCCAGTGCAAGGTATTCCTGTCCTCGGGCCAGCCCACTCCCCGCCCGTAGTCCGTCGCGACTTCATTGCGATGGTCAGTGATCGTTCCCTGCAAGATGTAATCGATGCCTGGTCTGTCCTTGTGGTCGTGAATCGGACCGAGGACGGCTCCAGGTTCGAAGGTGGCCATACGCATTCGAACCTGACGCCCGGCCATGCCCTCGATCTCAGGGCCAAGGTCTACCGATGCAAGTAACTTCACTGCAACACCTTTTGTCTCCGGCGCCGCCTGTTCGTTGCTCATCGCGTGTTCCTCTTTGCACTTCCAATATTCCATGCACGCTTGCTTAGCCGGTTTTTGTTTTGCATCACATCAACTTCCGGTTGTGATTGCGCCTGCACGCTCGTAATTCACGACAATGACGCCATTCGGGGTGACTGTGCTTTCCGTCACCTTGAACGCCGCCGGGATCGTGCCATCGGCAAACAACCGTTTTCCACCGCCCAACGTGATCGGATAGATCATCAGCCAGAACGTATCGACCAGATCATGCTTGATAAGCGTCTGAATGAGATTACCACTTCCCCAAACGTGCAAATCCGGCCCTGGCTGCTGCTTGATTTCGGCGACTTTTTCCGCAATATCTCCGCTCTAAAAACACGGACGGCTGCCATTCGCCAGACGTCATGGTATTCGAGGCGACGTACTTGGTCGCCGTGTTGACGCCCGGCCATGCGTCCGCATGGTGCGGCCAGTACGGCGCCCAAATTTCAAAGGTTTTGCGCCCTAACAACAGGTCGAACGGCATGTTCATCTGCCTTCTCAGGGCCGTTCCAAGAATCGCGTCGGAATATGGCGCTATCCACCCGCCATACGCGAAGCCGCCGCTGGTATCTTCGTCTGGCCCGCCTGGGGCTTGGATGACACCATCAAGGGAGATATGTTCAAGCACAATAACTTTTCTCATGACCGGGTTTCTCCTATATCGGGATGGCTATCTGGTTGCCACGTTCAAAGCAGGCAAACAACATCTCAAATACCATGTCTTATCAAAATGCGCAAGGCATCGATATGTGGGAACACGACGAAGCCGGCCACTGCTGTGTCGCGGCAAGTCCGGTCGACATATCCACCTTTCCCCGTTCATCCTCACCAGCGACGCCACGATGTCAGGCGCGCGGCAGTGCCGACATGCCATCCCGCCCGTCAGCAGTCGAACACCGACCAGCAGATCTCGTTGCGCAGCCGCTGATCGTCCAGGACGAGTTCGCGTATCGCGTCCGGGAGCTGCGCGCGCTGCCAACGGCACTCGAGACGGCCTGCTGTTTCAGCCTGACCTGCGGGCGCCGCTGCACGCGGCAGCTTTGATCGCGTAGGCCGCCGCGCCCAACTCATGAGCCGCGACATGCGCCACCGCAGCCGCCTGGCCGGCAGCAAATGCCGCGTGGCGGGCGGCTCCACTCAGGTCTCGTGCCGCAGCCATGGCATGGCCGCCCGCAGCGCGCGACTGGGACATGGTAATCTCGCCGCGTGTCCAGGCGCGCGCCGAGTTCGATGGCTCGCCGCGGCCGGTCGTCAGCGGGTTGCATTTGCTCGAAGAGGTGCAGGACATGCTGCGCGCAGTCGGCCGCCCACAGCGCGAGCAGGTGGTGGTCGTCGTCTGTCAGTGTTCCCCCGCGCCGCACAGTGATGAACCTGGGGTCCCGCTTCTTGGGCAATATCATCCGCTAGATCCTACGCGTTCCTTCTGCCCGACGGTTGTCCGCTACTCACGTTGTTGACTTTTGCAGCGCCTGTTCGATATCCTTGACGCGATGGTAGCTGGAGTGGCCGTCAAGGTCAAAGGGCCATTCCGGCCGGCGTTCCCTGGCACTGAACCACCTTTCGGGTGCAGCTTGCAGCGCAGCCAGTACATCCTCCTGAACCTGTCTGTGCCAGGCTAAAACTTCCTGCGGGGAGCGGTCTCGCCAGCGCTCGTAGATCAGGTGGTTGCCATCGGTCCAGTTGAGACCTTTCTCCTCCGCCGGTACGGGTTGCTTTCTGATCTTTCTGACCGTATCAGCCTTCCAATGGGTGATATGCGCCAGTGTATCTTTCACCGTCCAGGGGTCTTTGGTCTCGGGTCTGGCCAGCAACGTATTCCAATCCTCATCGGTAAGGTTGTTAACCAGATGATCCAGGCGTTCGAACTCCTGAACAGTGCGCTCGATCACTTCCTCGCGGGTATGGCGCATGAAAACAAACCTCCTGCGTATTTTGATGACGGCTCCGCGCCAGACGTAGAAAGGCAGCCTGCATTCACAGATGCCAGGCACAGCCACAATCAGTCTGCCTTTGGCCCCATATACACGATCTCGAACAAGATGCGGTCGGGGCTCTCGAACATCACCTGGTAGTACGTCCGCTCGGCGCTGCTAAACTCGGGGTTGTGGCGCGGAGTCCCGAACAGCGCCGGCACGCCGCGCTCGGCCAGGTAGGCCACCGCCGCGTCGACATCCGACTGCGCCGGGACCTCCAGCGCCAGGTGGTTCATGCCCGGGCCGTCGTAGTCGTTGAGCACGTCCTTGGCCGACGCGCTAAACCACAGGCTGGTCTCGTTCTCATCGCCGACGCCCAGCATATCCTCGCCGCGTAGAGCGTCTGCAAGCCGGCGAAGGCCAGCAGATCCTTGTAGAACGGCAGGTTGGCGGCCTGAACGTTGAACTGGATGTGACTGATCTTGCTTTGCATCGTTTCTTCTTTCTGGATTCTGCCTGTCCTGACGCAAAGCGACCACAGGCAGCGATACTGGAAATTTCAATTTCCGATTATACAGTGCCATCAGTAGCACGGACAAACATGCGCTGATTCTCAAGTTCTACAAATTGTGAGATTGGCGCAGGTGACGCTGGTAGGGGGTCCCAAGACTCAAAATAGCCGAGAACAAGAAGCTGACTGAACACACATCCGACCGCAAGGCCGCCAAGGTTACCAGAGAATCTAGCCACATAATTGACCTTCAGAGCACAAAAGAGAGGATGTTGATGGCTGCCGCCCAACTTGTTTCGCGGGACTGCCGGTCATCTTAGCCCGCCACTCGTCGTTCAGCCTCACCGGTGATGTTTCGATACCATCTGCACACGCAGGTCAGCGAAGGTCTTCTTCGACGGCTTCCTGAACAGCGACAGCGTTTACCGGTCATGGTGGTCGCAAGACGAGTCTCCGTGTGGCGAGCGGCAGGGGAAGGATGCGAGGTTGCACGCTCTTTGTCCGGGTCCTGACGAATCCCTTACTCCGCCCGACGGCGTCGGACTGCGTCGCCTGGCAGGGCCGAGCTCGGTATCGCGCCGAACCCTAGCTGTGGGCTGGCCAGATTGGCTCCAGGAAGTGGTCAGGCATCTTCGAGTTCAAAACTGTGTACCTCAAACTTTGGGGCCTCCCGGCAGGAGGAGCAAGGCTGCCAGGACGAGCCCTGCAATGGAGGCCGCTACCAATCGCATTGACACAGTCGAGGCAATCTGGCCAGGACTCGGTGCGGGCGGGGTGGCCTTCGGCCACGTCACCATCATGAGAAAGGCAACGAGGAATCAGAGTAGCCGAGCCAGTACTTGAAGAGCGTATAGGCTGTTCCCGCGGATCCGAGAGGATGGCGCAGTGACAAGAGCGAGAATGTCACGCAAAGGACGATGTACGGGATCAACAGCACGGAGGCGCCCGCTCTCATCCTGCCTTGGCGGTCCGAACCGGCCGTGTTGAAATGCATGGTACTACGGGCGAGCCATCTGAACGTCCAGAGCAAGCCAACGACGCCAATTGCGAAGATTGGCAGGCGAACGAGCCAGCTTCCACCAAGGATGGCAATGACTGTTGCCCAGTCGCCCGTGCTGTTGGTCGCAACCATTCCAGGGCCATACACGATAGGATCGAAGAACAGATAGCCGAAGCCCGGAGAAGTGAGAGGGCAGCGAAGTACATCACGAAGAGTCGCATCGTCGGAGAAGGTGTCCACGGGGTGCGGTTGAGAAGCAGCGCCCCGGCCAGACCGATGAAGATGTTGACGAGGGCGGCGCTCCCCACGATTACTAACTGCCCCTGAGATGAAACTTGGGTGGTCCAGGAACTGCGAAGAGGTTGAACCATTGCAGATCTGCACCGACAAGAAGGGCGAACAACGCGTGGGTTCCCTCGTGAATAACTTGCTCAGCAAGAGCGGCAATGAACAAGATCATGGTGGCGTTGACTGCAACTCCAGCGGGTACTCGTATCTGGTGAGACGAATTCATATGACGCTCCTGCGGCCTGGGGGTTGTGGTGTCTGACTATGATCAGCGGGAATGCCGGTCCGCATTTCCCGTCGCCTGATTATTCAGCATTTTGTCTACTTGCGGGGAATGCGCGAAACCATGTCGAAGCTAAGCGCTGCCAATGCGATCGGACCACGGAGAGGGATTATAGCGGCCCAATCGGTTGCTGTCAACCGTCCAAAACTCAACCGGGCGCTGTGCTGGATGGGATTGTCAGGACGCCAAAGCGCCCTGTGACATGCTATCGAGCTGGAAGTCCCCAGCCAGCAGCCGCGGATCGCCGGATCACGCAGACTGCCGCCGGAGGTCATCAAAGCTCGTCCCAGTCCGGGCGCCAATGCGGGTCGAGGCTCTTGAAGTGGCCCGCGGGACATGTCCCGCCACCGGTGGACGAGACCTGCCAGTGGATGGGGCAGTAGAAGGTCGCGCACGATGCGCAGTAGCCGAGGTCATCGTAGAACCCTGCTGCCTGGATCCTGGCCAACTCGTAGGGAGAACGGAGGGCGTCGAGGATTGCCTGCGCCCGTTCGGCGGATATGGGATCGCCCCTGCCATTCCCGCCCGCTGCCCCCTCGTACCTGAGATGCCAGCCGCCGGACCGCTCGCTGAGCTCGATCATCACCGCTTCTGCGCCGCACGTAGCACAGCAGCGGTCGCGGCAGAGAAACGGGCGTTCCCGGTTCTGATAGCCACCCCGTCGGCTTTGACCCACGCGACAACACGCGCCTCATCCGAACCCACAAGGGTGCTCTGGAAGAGTTGGGATCGCTCATTTGGTGGTTCCTTCAATCAGGCGCCGCCTTTGACATGCGCGTCTGGATTATGATCGCCCGAGCGGTGGGGCGAGTGATCTGTTAGGCCGGTGATTCGGCCAGGACGCCATTCAAATCGGCGAAATTGCGCTCACAGGCGTCAGGCGCAGCCACAATCAGTCGGCCTTTTGCCCCATATACACAATCTCGAACAGGATGCGGTCGGGGCTCTCAAACATCACCTGGTAGTACGTCCGCTCGGCGCTGCTGAACTCGGGGTTGTGGCGCGGATTCCCGAACAGCGCCGGCACGCCCCGCTCGGCCAGATAGCCCACCGCCGCGTCGACATCCGACTGCGCCGGGACCTCCAGCGCCAGGTGGTTCATGCCCGGGCCGTCGTAGTCGTTGAGCACGTCCCTGGCCGACGTGCCAAACCATAGGCTGGTCTCGTTCTCATCGCCGACGCCCAGCATATCCTCGCCGTCGTAGAGCGTCTGCAAGCCGGCGAAGGCCAGCAGATCCTTGTAGAACAGCAGGTTGGCGGTCTGAACGTTGAACTGGATATGACTAATTTTGCTTTGCATCGTTTTCCTTTCCAATTCTGCCTGTATCGGCAACACCACAGTCGGCCAAAACCCACCACCAATCCAGATAACACTCACTTGGGGCCAAATCCCTTGTCACAGCGAACGGTTCCAATCAGACGCCGTTAGTGGCTTCCGGAAAGCCTAGCACTGTCCGGCACGATACTTAAGAGGAAACCTTGACCGGAGAAGCGTGTGCTTGGCAAAGGCGACGCAACAACGCCAGCGCCAAGGTAGTTTGGCAGTTCACCGCAGCCGATGCCCGAATCAAACTCAAGCGTTTGTATCCGAGTGTAAAAGTACAAAATCCTGCCTAACGAGGCACTAAAGCAATGCCACTTTGAAACCATGGGTTTGCGTGATGTTCTTGCAGCAGGGATGACTGCTCATAAAACCCTGGTTTCTATCAGGATGCACTTTAGACACTAATCTTGTCGGTCAATTAGTTGAATTTTGGGATGAGGTGCTCCCCTATCTTCGCAGACTCGCGTCCCTAAGTTTCAGGAGATTCAAGGCGGTGAACGGTTCTCCTTCAAAGCGAAAATGCCAGCTTGCGGGATCACCAACATGTTTCACGAGGTAATCTGTAACATTCATCCACCAGACCTGACCTCCGCTTGTGCGATGTACGAGCATAACAGGATGTTCAAGATCAAGCCAAATCTGTATGAGCCACCGATCGATAATGGCAAACGTTTCACTTCCATCGGCCCTCAGTGTCTTCTCGTAGTACATAGATGTTTTCAACTGAAGATAGACGCGTTTGTCGCTAGCGCCACCTCCTTCATCCGAAAATTCAATCTCACTATCAAGGCCCAGTTTCGAAGTCTGGCAAAGTCCTGAACCGCTGACCTGCTTCACTTGAGACAGCGAACGCGTGGCCGAGCAAGACCAGTTCAAGACTTTCAGCATCAATGCTTATGTTGGCCTGTCGTTCGAAGTCGCTGCACACGTCGCTGGAAATGCTCGGATGCGAATTTTTCTTCTATTAGGTCAACCAAAGGTATTGCTTTCCGGCAAAACTGGCATGGAATATCTTCAAAACCCATGCGTAGTGCATTCTGAACTGCGCGATTACCTTCTATTGGCTCACCGCAGTTAGGATTTGGGCACACATAATGACGAATGCGAGTTACACTAGGGTCTCTTGACCGCAAATGCTCATGCACATACCTAATGAATGTCACTTTAGTATCATCAGGTATTCCGGGTTCGAAGTAGATTGTAATCTCAGCACTGCCCTCACCCTTCTTGGTCATCTTTAGACCTACTCGTTTACCTGCTTGGGTCTTGAAGTCCGCAGCATACCGCCATAGCTGATCCTTTTCAAATGCTAGGGTATGATGTAGGCGAACGACTAACGTAGCATAGATTTCATCAAGTTGACCATTGAAGCGATATGTGACAAAAGCAGCCGGATGGTCTTCGAGTTCCGGGCGTTCTCTCTTGAAGTATGACGGAAAAACAAGCAGCGTACCAGCCTCGGTAGGTTCACGCAAGCAGAAGCCACGAGTTACCAACTTATGGTGCATTGCGCGCAGGATGATCTGTTCGTCATAGGAAGTTAATCGGTTCATACCATAGTAATTTAGGTCACCAGCCAACACGCTTTCCTCCAGTATGCACCCAATCTCATCGGTGTGAGCTCGAACTGTACGAACTACAGCCGCAGCGTACGCGTTTATTCTCTCTGGTTGAAGTAGAACAAAATCCCCAAAATCAAGTGGCCACACAACACCAGAACTCGCCAGAAGTTCCACAACTGCTTGTAACTGTTGGATTGTAAAGTGGTCCCCAGGTAGCCTCATCTCCAACTGCTGTCGCAATTCGACCATCCGTAGAAGTTCTATGCCCTCATCTTTGAGCCCCACGATCTCCTGTTTCAGAAGTTTGAAGATCCGCGGTGACGCCGTCCAAGGAATATCTTCCCAGACGATATTGTCAACAATTGCATCCCGTAACTCTATACAACCTTGCCCCGTGTACGCGCTTGTCTCCACATATTGTTCATAACCGCGTGCTGTCCGAAAGTCCTCGATGCTTTTTTGACTAATCGTTAGTCCGCCGCGATCGCATCGACCCGCAACGAGTAGCTTACGAAATGGGCGACGAGCAGCCCGTTCAATATCACGATCCCATTGCCCTAAGCCATCGAAAGGATTGTCACTTTGAGGATTGAAAACAAGAACGACAAGGGCCGTCTCGTCCATATATAGCTGATGGATTAGTCTATAGTCGGCCTGACCGGCGAAATCCCAGAGCCAGATTTCCTTGTCAATATCCTCTAGAGTGTTGTGATGAGGCACGCGCATTTGAGTTGCCCAAGCAGCATCTGTAGAGATCGTTGGCTGAAAACGATCTTCGGTCAATCGTAGCGCCAATCCAGTCTTGCCAACGCCGCTGTCGCCAACTAGTAGAACCTTAGCATTGGTATACCGTGTCAGTTGAGCGTCTTGACTTATTGTATGAAAATACGCTGTCAAGTCCCACAACCGCAATGTACTATCTTTGGAGGCGGAAACGGCAACCTTGCCATCAGGAGTTACTGCAACGGCTGTAACAACATTGTAGTGCCCCCTAAGAGTACCAAGCGATCGAAAGGATACCAGATCCCATACTCGTACAGTCTCGTCAAGAGAACTTGAGACGACTAGTTGGGCATTTCCATCGATGGCGACACCCGTTATCGGTGCTGTATGTCCTTCGAGGGTGGCCAAACACTTCCAAGTCATCACGTCCCATAGCCGAATTGTTCTATCAGCGGAACCGGAAACCAGAAGACGCCCATTTGCCGCAACTGCTATGCTGTGAACATTTCCATTGTGACCTCGCAGATTGGCGACAGGTCTTAATGTATCTATCTCAAGTACTGATATTGCGTGTCCGCTGCACGTGAGCACTCTTAATCCATCGGGGGAAACAATGACCTTATCAGCAAGTAACTTTGTTATGACTCTAGCTACACCAGACTTGGTGTCCCACACTCGTACCGTTCCGTCTAGAGAAGTCGAGACAGCGGTTTGACCATCCGCAGTAAGGGCGATTCCTATAACTCTATCTGTGTGCCCTCTCAAGCTAGCGATTGATCTCCCTTGATGAAGATCCCAAACGCGAGCAGTTGTGTCATAAGATGCTGAAACTGCGAGACGACCGTCCGAGGAGATTGAAACGTCGCTAACATCTCCTGTATGCCCTTTTAATAAGGAAACACATCTGTTGGAGTGCAAATCCCAAAGGCGAACTGTCCAATCGTTCGAACTTGACACCGCCCACCGTCCATCGGGTGTAATTGCTAGTCCATAGACAAGTGAACTGTGCCCCTTAAGAATGTAATTGGAGGATAATTCTTCCATCTGAATGTCACGCGAATTCTCTAAAATGGGACGACAGGCCATTAGCAGCCTTGCATACTCTTGGTCAGACTGCTGGCGCCAGTCAATGTAAGAAAACTGTTTGAGGACGTCCTTGACGGGTGAATCATCGAGGCGCAGAGGAATGAAGCGGCGACTAAAGTTGGTTGGATCGCGAAATAACGCCGTATGTCGTTCGAGTGTAACCCAATCAGAGGCAAATGCGTGAGCTGACATAAGAAAAACCAAAACTCTGGACTGCTCGAGACCTTGCTCTATCTTCAGGCTGATTAGGTCACCCGGTTCAATCTTCCATTCATCTAGCCAGACATTTAGCCCGTCCGCCTTAAAGCGTTCAGCCAATTCACGGGCTTTGGGCTTGTCTATTGAGCTATGGCTAATGAAAACATCATATTCATAAGGCTGGTCCATCCTTCACCTCTATTTGCTTCGTTCAAACATCACCATCTTGCCGAATGGCGTCGGATGGTCAGCTTGCTCACTTGAGATTGCCCCACCAAATTTCACATATGAGCCGTGCTGGGGCTCCTCAGCGATCTAAACTCATGTTCAATTGAGGATCGGAGTTTCAGGAACTCGAACCTCCGGCTAAACGAACATAAGGCCTTCATGACGTATCCGAGCCACTGAGGCGGCTTCGCAGTCGCAGGCAGTCGTTGTACTCTACCGAACTCTCGGTTTCGAGCGAACCCTAGTCTAGATGACCTACTAAAGGGCGTCAGTAAGCCACCGTATGTCGGCACCGATCACGTTCTCTTCGCGCCATTTGATACAT
The DNA here is from genome assembly GCA_963707275.1 of uncultured Chloroflexia bacterium. Taxonomy (GTDB): domain Bacteria; phylum Chloroflexota; class Anaerolineae; order JAAEKA01; family JAAEKA01; genus JACKBK01. Next base: position 2,892 of record CAVPPH010000003.1, on the reverse strand, counting down.
CGTTGCGCTAAGAGGTTAGCCATTTGATAATAGTCAGGCTCATTCCTCCGCCGGCTTTCGTACTCCACATACGGCCCAAGTTTCGCCCATGATTTGACAATCATGGGATTCATCCATGGCATGATGATCTCATCTGGTATCCAATTATACTGCGTTAGAAAAGCAACACGGTCCAGTGAATTGAGACTCGCTTGATATGGTCTCGACCTTCCGGTGAGAGGGACTTCAGACCAACTTCGGGATCATCTGGTAGGTTGCGAAACACCCAGCGGCGAAACTCGATACTTGACTGTGAGTTCAGTTCAGCAAATAACTTGTCTGCCACTTCCATGTATTGCGCGTTGGCGAGTTCCCCCAATTCACGAGTAGCAACAAATGCCCCTCCAACAACTGCTGCTGCCGCGACGGCGGTTGACAGCGCCTCAATCATCAGCCACAGGCTCGTGTTGACCCCCACCAGTTTCAAGAAGATCCAGAAGAAAAACTGCATTCCGAGCCAAACGACTAATACAATTGCACTGAGAGAGAGGAACACCAGTAAGGGATGTCGCTCAAGCAGTTTTGTGATCATAAGGTGAGGTCGTATTTGAGGACCGAAACGATATAACGCTGGATAATGTACGAAGATATCATTTGTCGGATACCTACTATGGTGAACACACTCTTCATAAAGCCTTGTTCATGTCTACGGGATAGCCTACATGCTTCATTTCCTTTGCTAAGTGTATACGCCATGCTCCTGCCTGATCCACTGGCACATAGAGTAATCCATAGATATCAGATGGCAGCTCCACATCTTCTTTGTACAAGGCACAAACTCGCTCCCTTCCGAGCTTTGCAAAGAAGTAACCAAGTTCAAAAATAACATTCTGCCGTGCCCTAGGTCTGCCCTCGGTTGCTTTATCCCGACTGCCCCAATATCATCAGGCGTGAGCAAGACAACTGCAAAGCCTACGTTTGAATAATCTTCGAATTTTTCAATGATTGTCCTCCCTGCGTTTGGCTGTTCATGAAGGATAATCACCCTGAAACCGAGTTTTTCTATGAAACGAGATACGGCATCTTTTACGGCGCCATCATGTCCATGTACCAGGAATACATCATGACTAAATGCCTTCGAAGAGGTTTGAGAAGATGCATGTGAAACCTTCACATCGTTCGGTTCTGCAATTTAGTCTAATCTGTCACGAATTGCTTCCAGACGATCAATGCTGTCGTCCATGTCGCCTCGAAACTCATGTACTAGTTCTGCGAACGTTGGAGACATTTTGATAAAACCACCAAAGTATCTGTCGTACTCATCTGCCATAGACGAGTTGTCAAAAATACGCAACAGTAATTCGGAATTATAACTTGACCACTTTGATCGCTCTGAACGGGCGTCATCTAACGCCTGTCTATCATTGATTGGTTTGTAGCGTAATTGCACTCCTTTTTCTATCTGTTCCTGAATTTTCTGATGTGCATCTACTCTTAGAACTACAAGATTTGGCGGAGGTAACTTTTCAACTGGTTGAGATGCTCTTTTTGCCATATAGTTTCCCTATCAACGAGTGTTTGCGAGGTGCTGCAATCAAATTCAGAAAATATGGGTTTGATAACCCCGACAGGTTTCTGTCTGCTGTTCTCTCTGCTGGGAGATTACAAATCTCTAGTAAGTTGCCACAAGTCATCTGGATGATCGTGGTTTCCAGCGTATCCTGGCGTATGATAGAATATGGTTATTGTCTTTTGCGGTGGTTTGAGGCCCGCCCGATTATACGGCAAATTTCATCCATCCGTCAAACGAGTGTCTGACAGTCTGTAAACGTTCAACGACCCGCCCACGCCTCCCAGGAGTGACCCCATGTCCCGCACCGTCCGCGCCCTTCGCGGCACACAACTGACCTGCAAGAACTGGCTCATCGAATCGCCGTATCGTCAGTGGTTGTTGCGTGAACTCCTCGCAACCGTTCAGGACCACAAGCGCGTCGGTTTGTTGATGAACAGGAAAGGTAGCTGGCCAGCAACCCGCTGTAGATGATGACAGCCGTATAGATGGCCAGGCCGGTCCGGAACTCAGGCGGCGCTGTGGGCAGCCGGGTAAGGAACGGCACGATCAGGACGATGTCATAGGCCAGGAAACCCGCCAGTTGGCCGGCCGAATTCAACCAGCTCGGCCGCAAGAGAGCATAGATGAAATACATCGCCGCGCCCAGGAACATCCAACCGATGACCACCGAGAGGTCCGGGGTGATCTTCCAGGGAATGACATTCGATACGCCCGCGATCATCCGTATCGAGACGACCAACAGCACAACAATGAAGACGACGAACGACCAGCGCACCGGTTTGGGCATTGGAATGGTGCTATCGATCGGAATGCGAACGCTCCACAGGAACATGCCAAGCCCGAAAAGCGCTTCAAATACGCAGGCGATGCCATAGGCGGTCATTTTCGGATCGCCGGTGCTCGCCGCTAGCTGAAACGACAGGACTGCGACAGGCAGCAGGATCACGAGGTAATCGAGACCGATCCCTGCCAAACCGCCGTAGTTTTCGGTGGCAGCAACCCATAGCGTTGATGCAGCCGCGGCCGCAAAGATCGACGAAATGAAAATGAATGTCAGGGGTGTGGTTCCCGGAAAGGGCCAGACGTTGACTGCCAAGGGCCATTGCAGGAAGAAGGCGATGGCAAAGAAAAACTGGATTGCACATACGACAAACAGGAAGTAGCAAAAATCTTATCACTTCATACTCCTTAAACTCCCAAGGGTTGATGGTTGCCAAACCATGATCGCATGATGACAATGCCCCAAAAAAGACCGTGCTGACGAGATTGTATCTTGATCGTCCCAGAAGTCCCATCGAGGCGCGGCTGTTCAAACCAGCCTGTCCACGCATCGGCCGCAA
>CAVPPH010000002.1:0-493299 GCA_963707275.1 uncultured Chloroflexia bacterium | reverse complement strand
TCGTCTTCTGCGGCACAGCGGTCAGCAACGTCTCGGCACAGCGCGAGGCGTATTATGCCGGGCCGGGCAACATGTTCTGGCCGACGCTCTTCGCCATCGGACTGACGCCGCGGCTTTTACAGCCGGAGGAGTTTCGCGAGGTGCTTTCCTACGGCCTGGGTCTCACCGATCTCGTCAAGGACGTGTCGGGGGTAGACACCCAACTCAGCGACGAGCACTTCGACCGGGAACGCCTGCGCGCAACCATACTGCGCTACGAACCTGCAATCGTCGCGTTCACCAGCAAGCGGGCGGGCAGCGAGTTTCTCGACCGACCGGTAAAGTACGGATTGCAGCCGGAGACCGTTGGCGCGAGCGCACTGTTTGTGCTGCCGTCGCCATCAGGCGCCGCGCGCCGCTGGTGGGATGTCAGCCACTGGCAGGAATTGGCGCGCCTGGTCTCTTAACGCACAAGAACGTCACCGAAAGGGGTTGCCATGGAAGAGGAGTATCAGATCGTCGCCATCGACGATCCCGAGCAATCTGCCTGGGGGGATCATCGGCCGCGGCCTGCATGACTTCAACATCGAGCAGGCCGGTGACAACAAGTTTCAGCGCATCTGCTTCGCGCTGCAAACGCCCGACCAGGAGATCGTGGGCGGCGTGCTGGGCGAAGTCTACTGGGAATGGTTTTACATGGACCTGCTGTGGGTCAAGGAGGATCTGCGCGGTCACGGCCACGGCCACCGTCTGTTGATGGCTGCCGAAGAGGAAGCGCGGCAACGCGGCGCAAAAAACGTCTATCTGGACACATTCAGTTTCCAGGCGCCTGACTTCTACCAGCAACACGGCTATCAGGTCTTTGGCGAACTGCCCGACTTTCCACCCGGCCACACGCGCTACTTCCTCACCAAGATACTGTAGCAGCGGCGTGTCGCCGGCATTGCGGCTGCGACCGGGAGAGAACGATGGCAGACCCGACGACCTATCTCGAGTTTCGCGATCCAGACCAGTGGCGTCGCTGGCTGGAGGAGAACCATGCCAGCGCGCCGGAAGCATGGCTGATCCTCTACAAGAAAAAATACGCCGACCAGGGATTGTCTCTGGAAGATGCCACCGTTGAAGCAATGTGCTTTGGCTGGGTCGACAGCCAACTCAAGAGCATCGACGAACGGTGTTACCGTCTGCGCTACACGCCCCGTAAGCCAAACAGCATCTGGGCGATGAGCAACATCCAGCGGGTGGAGCAACTCATCGCCGAGGGCAGGATGACCGACGCCGGCCTGCAGGCGGTTGCCGAAGCGCAAGCCAACGGCCAGTGGGAGGCGGCCATCCGCCGCGAGCAGGTGGATGTCATCCCTGAGGCGTTGGAAAGCGCGCTGCGGCAGGTTGAAGGCGGGGTCGACGCCTATCTCGCACTGCCACCCTCGCGCAGGAAGCAGCTTATCTACTGGCTGCAGACCGCGAAAACTGAAGAGACAAAACAGCGCAGGATTCAGCGGATTATCGACGAATTGCCTGACCAAAGCGGGTGACTTCGCATCGGGAAGGTGTTGCTTCGCGCTGGACTTGCCAGATATTCAGGGATGGCTACCATAAGTGCATCGATGACGGCGTGTCACGACCGCGCCGCGCCCTGCGTATCCAACGGAGGCAACCGTCCATGAAGACCACACAGCCGGATCTGCAAGATCGCGGCGAGCAGCCATACGCCGGCATTCGCACGCACGTATCTGCCGAAGAAATGGGATCGGATACCATACCGCGCCTGATTGATGAGGTGTTCACCTGGCTGCAAGCGCAACAGATCGCGCCGGCCGGCCCGCCTTTCATGCGTTACTACGTCATCGATATGGCTGCCAGGATGGATATCGAGATCGGCTGGCCGGTGGCGGCTCCGGTAGCAAGCGAGGGCAGGGTTGCAGCCGGCGTGCTGCCGGCCGGTCGCTACGCGTCGCTGGTCTACACCGGCGTGCAGAACGGCATCGCGGGCAACAAGGCGCTGATCGACTGGGCGGCTGAAAACGGCATCCGCTGGGATCGTTGGGACGACCCGAATGGCGATGCGTTCCGCGCGCGCGTCGAAACGTTTCTGACCGGCCCTGATGACGACCCCGATCCGGGCAACTGGGACACCGAGGTTGCCATCAAGCTCGCCGAAGACTGATCGTGCCATGAACTCTGATCCACAGGTCGGGCTAGCGGTGAAACTAGACCATCACTTGCGCATCGCAAGACCAACTGACAACCTGGCTGCGCTGGCTGCCATGTACGCTCAGGGTCTTGGATTGACGCGGCTGGGCAGCTTTTTCGATCACGACGGGTTTGATGGAGTCATGCTGGGATATCCCGATCAGCCCTGGCATCTGGAGTTCACCGCGCAGCGCGGGCATCAGGTTGGTCGAGCGCCCACCGAGGACAACCTGATGGTCTTCTACCTGCCCGACCGCGCCGAGTGGGAGCATGGCTGCGCGGACATGCTGACTGCCGGCTTTCGCGCCGTCCCATCGGCCAACCCCTACTGGGAGCAGCGCGGCAAAACCTTTGAGGACCTGGACGGCTACCGCGTCGTGCTGCAGAACGCCGCGTGGACGACGGCTGCTCGCTGAAAATCGCCAACAAATCAACAGAAACCGCTTACCTGTCTTTCCCGCGCAGGCGGGAATCCACGCCTCACGAGCATCAAACTCCCGCCTTCGCGGGAGTGACGCGGCGAAGGCGCAGCGGTTGCCAACAACAGAAAGAATGCAATCTCATGAACACAAGACAATTGACCTCTCACGGCCCTGACATCACCGAAAGCGGCCTGGGCTGCTGGCAACTGGGCGGCGGCTGGGGCAACCCGTGGGACGACGACGTTGCCCAGGAGATCCTGAGCGCGGCCTACGACGCCGGAGTGCGTTTCTTCGACACCGCCAATGTCTACGGCGACGGCGAGAGCGAGCTGTCGATCGGCCGCTTCCTCAAGACGCATCCCGATGTCTTCGTCGCCACCAAGCTGGGCCGCGGCGACATCTACCCCGACGGCTACACGCGCCAGGCGTTGCGCGAGGCCACCGAGCGCTCGCTGGAACGTCTGGGTGTCGATTGTCTCGACCTGACGCAGTTGCACTGCGTGCCGGTCGAGGAACTGCGCAAGGGCGACGTCTTCGACTGGCTGCGCGAGCAGCGCGACGAGGGGCTGCTCGCCCGTTTCGGCGCCAGCGTCGAGAGTGTGGAAGAGGGCTTGATCTGTCTGGAGCAGGAAGGGCTCACGAGCCTGCAAGTCATCTTCAATATTTTCCGCCAGAAGCCGCTGGACGATCTGTTTCCCAGAGCGCAGGAAAAGGGCGTCGGCATTATCGTCCGGCTGCCGCTGGCCAGCGGCCTGCTGACCGGTAAGTTAACCAGGGAAACAAAGTTTCGCGAGGACGACCATCGCAACTTCAACCGCGACGGCGCGGCGTTCAACGTTGGCGAAACCTTTGCCGGCCTGCCCTACGAGCGCGGCGTCGAGCTGTCGGAGGAAGTCGCGACGATGGTTCCACCAGGCATGACCATGGCGCAGTTCGCCCAGCGCTGGATACTGGACTACGACTCCGTGTCGGTGGTCATTCCCGGCGCAAGCTCTCCACGGCAGGCACACGGCAACGCGGCTGTGTCAGACCTGCCGCCTCTCTCACAGGAGCTACACGCTCGCCTGGCCGGCTTCTACAAGCAAGAGGTACGGGACTACATCCGAGGTCCTTACTGATGGCAAGCAACAAAGAACTACCGGCGTGGGCGCTGGAAGCTGCAACTGCTGAGGATCGTGAGCGAACCAGCAAGGCGCGCAGGGAGGGTACCATGCAAATTACGTGGCCCGACAAGAAAGCACTGCGCGATTGGACCCGGCAGCACGACTGGCCAACACCTCTTTTCGGCTTCGAGGACAAGTTCATCGCTAGGATGCTGGCCAGCGATGACAACTTCGCGCTGGCGCTTCGCGAAAGCGGCGTTGCCATTCGCATTCCCGCCCGGCAAATCACCCTCCCGGACGAAGAGCTGCGGGATTTCGACGCGCTCTACGCCGAACGAGGTGAAAGTGGTCGTCCGACCGGCTGGGGCGCTCTGGTTGAGGGGTTGCGCGAGATACGCCGGGCGGTGGAGGCAGGTGTCGTAGTCGAGATCGACGGCATGAAGCTCAAGAGTTGGGAAAGCTTCTACACCTGGGCGCACGGACGCTACCACATGCTGGAGGACGGCTACGACAGTTGGATTGGCGACGACCGCTAGCCGATGTTGGGAGTCGAACTGCCGGCAAGCCGTAGCGAACCAGTTCGTCTGCCATCCCGCCAGCATGCGCTGGCGGGATGGCAGACGATGCCAATACTGCCCAGCTCCATACGGTGGTCTGGCATCATCAGGGCAGCATAGGTCAAGCACACTGCAATGATTCCAAGCAAACTATCGTCCCGTCGAGGCCCGCATCGGCCACTACCTCCACCGTACGACCCGCTGACGCGCCTGGTGTCAAACTGGCTATTCCCAATTGACGCGCTCAGCGCTGCGATATACAGCATCATGATCGTCCTGACCTTCACGCTGGCCTTCAGCGTCGCCAAGCGCACTGCCAACTATGCCCAGCCCATTCCGGAAAACTTTGGGAGTGAGCTGTTCTTTTCTGTCCTGGGCGTAACCGTGGCATGGGGCCTGATTGAGGGCTTGATGCTCGTCTTACTGGCGATGCTGGCGCGCGGCCAGAAGCATCGCTTCTTGCAGGAGATCCAGGCGGCTGATAGCGATGAGGAAGCTATATGGGTGATTGCCGATGAGTTTGATTTCACACTGGAACCCGTTGCCAGCGAAGAGAAGCGTTATCTGCTGTATGAAGACGTATTGGAGCACCTGCGCGAGAGCGAGCCGCGGCCGGTCGGTTTGCAGCGCAGCGACGTCACCGAAGCGTTGAGCATGGTGCTGGTGTATCTCATCGCTGCGCTGCCGTCGTTGACGCCGCTCTGGCTGCTACGCAACGAACCCCTGGCAGCTCTGCGCGTGTCCAACATCGTCTCCTTTGTCATGCTCTTCTTCCTTGGCTATCGCTGGGGTTATTATACCGGCGCAAGTCGTTGGAGGACCGGATTGCTGCTCGTCCTGTTCGGCGTCATTCTGATGGCGATTGCGATTCCGTTAGGTGGATAAGTCTATGCCACGTGTAAACACAGACGCCGTCAGGCAATTGAAGCCTGAGCGCTCCGATCTGAAATCCGATGTCATCGCCGGCCTCACGTTTGCCATCGTCAACGTGCCCCAGGCGATGGGACATGCCCTGCTGGCCACGGTCAATCCTGTGCTGGGCATCTACACGTTGATGGTTGCCATACCGGTCGGCGCTGTTTTCGCCAGCTCTGTGTTCATGAACGTCTCCACGACCGCGGCGCTGTCGGTCGCGGCTGGCTCCGCGCTGGAGCTGGCGCCTGCCGCGCAGAAGATGCAGGCGTTGGTGACGCTGGTGTTTCTGGTCGGGGTGATTCAATTGCTGGCCGGCCTCTTCCGGTTAGGGTTTATCGTGCGCTTCGTCTCGAACTCGGTGATGACCGGCTTCCTCAACGGCGTAGCCGTGTTGATCATCCTGGGGCAGCTTGGCGACCTGACAGGCTACCGGAGCCAGTTCTCCAACAGCGTCGCCCGTACGCTCGATCTTCTCCTGCGCCTGCCCCAAATCGAGATTCCAACTACGATCGTTGGCCTGGCGACGTTGGCATTGATCGTGCTGCTGTTGCATACGCCCTTCCGTCGTTTCGCCTTCATCATCGCCATTGGAATCTCTACAGTGCTGCTGATCTTGCTGTCGCTACCGGTCTTCAGCATGAATGAGGTGTTGAACTGGCAGTCAGTCATGACGGTCGGAGACGTGGCATTCATTCCTCGTTCACTGCCCCGGTTAACACTGCCCTCGCCTCAACTGCTGGCCACCATGGTGTTGCCGGCGTTTTCGGTGGCTATCATCGGCCTGATCCAGGGCGCCGGCGTCAGCCAGGGCTACCCCAACCCCGATGGCAAGTACCCCAACGTTTCGCGCGATTTCTTTGGGCAGGGGGCTGCCAACATGGCCGCCGGTTTGGTCGGCGGCCTGCCCGCGGGTGGGTCGATATCCGGCACCGCACTGGTCATTAGCGCCGGTGCCCGATCGCGCTGGGCCAACATCCTCGCCGGCCTCTTTGTCGCTTTGATTGTGTTGGTGGCTGCCCCTCTGGTCAAGCTGATTCCCATGCCGGCGCTGGCCGCCCTGTTGATCGTCATCGGCTTCCAGGGGCTGCGTATTGAGCAAGCTGTGACCATCTGGAATACCAGCCGGGTCTCGACCTCTGTGATGGCCTTGACCTTCCTGGCCACGCTATTCATTCCTTTGCAGTACGCAGTGTTGATCGGCGTGGCTTTGAGCATCGTGCTCTACGTGGCGCGCCAGTCCAACAAGGTCGAGCTCACCCAGTTGGTGCTGACGCCGCGTGGACTGCCGATCGAGCAGCCGGCGCCCAAGGAACTGCCCAGCGGCCAGTTCACCATGCTCCAGGTCTATGGCAGCCTGTTTTTTGCCGCTGCCAAGAACCTGGAGGAGATACTGCCGGCCGTGGACAACACGACACGCGCCGTCGTCGCTCTGGGGATGCGGGGTCGAGGGGAGATTGGCAGTACCTTCATCACTGTGTTGCAACGCTACGCCGAATCGCTCCAGGCACGCGACAGCCGGCTGATGCTGGTAGGCATCGATCCTGCTGTCTATCAACAACTCTCCAAGACCGGGCTGCTCCAGACCATCGGCGAAGAGAACATCTTCCTGGCGACGTCTCAAGTGGGTGAGGCCATGAATGAGGCGGCTGCCGCGGCCTATGCCTGGCTGGATCAGGCGCCACCTGGCCCGCGCTGAGCCGCGTGTCAACCAGAGATGATGGTATGATTTGTCGATCTGAACAGGCCACCGCATGGCCTGATGACCATGGATCAGCAGCCGTTGCTGGACACGCAAGCGCCATTGAGCGCTGACTTTCACAGAGGATAATGTCATGACACATCGTAAGCAAGCAACCTCGTTCACTGCCGCGGCCAACAGTGCGCTGTTGAGCGAACTGAATTGGGACGACGTTCGCGACTTCGAGGCCGCCAGCCGCGGCTTCATCGCCAGCCTGGACGAACCGGTCATTCTGACGGCCGATGGCCGCCCGGCCTGGGATCTGAACGCCTACCCCTTCCTGGAAGAGGAAACCGCTCCTTCCAGCGTCAACCCCAGCCTGTGGCGACAATCGCGCCTGAATGCATTTTATCACGGTCTCTTCCAAGTCACGGAAGGGGTCTACCAGATCCGCGGCTTTGATCTGTCGGTGATGAGTATCATCGAAACCGATAGCGGCTACGTGGTCGTGGACCCCCTGATTTCCACTGCACCCGCCAGGGCCGGCATGGAACTGGTCTATCGCCATCTGGGACAGAAGCCGGTGGTGGCGGTCATCTACACCCACAGTCACATCGACCACTGGGGCGGCGTCAAAGGCGTCATCAGCGAGGCTGACGTGAAGGCCGGCAAGGTCAAGGTGATCGCGCCGGAGCATTTCCTGGAACACGCCATCAGCGAGAACGTCATCGCCGGCAACGTGATGACCCGCCGCGCCAGCTACATGTACGGCAACCTGCTGCCCAAAGATCCGATGGGACAGGTAGGCACCGGTCTGGGGCAGGCCACTTCGAACGGGGAAGTCACCCTGATCGATCCGACCGACGATATCACTTTCACCGGCCAGACGATGACCATCGACGGTTTGGAGATCGAGTTCCAGCTCACGCCCGGCACCGAAGCGCCGGCCGAGATGAATTTTCTCTTCCCGAAGTACCGGGCGCTGTGTATGGCAGAGAACTGTACACACAACATGCACAATCTCTATACGCTGCGCGGCGCGCAGGTGCGCGATCCAAAAGCCTGGGCGCACTACATCGACGAGGCCATCGATCGTTTCACAGGTCGCTACGATGTGATCTTCGCCAGCCACCATTGGCCGACCTGGGGAGCCGTGGACGGAGAGGACTATCTCAAAAAGCAGCGTGACATGTACAAGTACCTGCACGACGAGACGCTGCGGCTGGCCAACCAAGGCTACACCCTGTTGGAGATCCCCGAGATTATCGAACTGCCCGCCGAGTTGTTCCGGGCGTGGTACAACCGCGGCTACTACGGCAGCATCAACCACAACGTTAAGGCCATCTACCAGCGCTATCTCGGCTTCTTCGACGGCAACCCGGCCACGTTGCATCCGCTGCCGCCGGAAGCAGCCGGCAAACAGTACGTGGAATTCATGGGCGGGGCCGATGCGCTGCTGGCCAAAGCCCGCCAGTCGTTCGCGGCTGGCGAGTATCGCTGGGTGGCGCAGGTCGTCAATCATCTGGTCTTTGCCGACCCCGACAACGAGGCAGCGCGCGCCTTGCAGGCCGACGCCCTGGAGCAGCTTGGCTATCAGGCTGAGTCCGGCCCGTGGCGTAACTTCTACCTGAGCGCGGCCAAAGAGCTGCGCGATGGCGTGCTCAACCAACGGATCCCGACGGCCAACAACGCCGACGTCATCAAGGCAACGCCGCTGGACATGCTCTTTGACCTGTTGGCGGTGCGGCTCAACGGGCCGAAAGCCGCGGGCAAAGTCATCACCATCAACGCTAGTTTCACCGATATCGATGAGGCGTATCTGCTGGTCGTCGAGAACGGCGTATTGAACTACACCTTGGGCAAACAGAGCGCCGATGCCGACGCCACGTTGACGACGACCCGCGCGGTGCTGGACAAGGTCCTTCTGGGCGAGGCGACCATGGCGGACGTACTGACGGCCGGCGAGGCCACAATCGAGGGCAACCCGGCAAAGCTGGTCGAACTCCTGTCGCTGCTGGACACGTTCGAGTTCTGGTTCAACATCGTAACACCATGACGTTTGTGCGATGCCTGAGTGCCCCTCGGGTTTGGCGTTCAAAGCAACCCGAAGTGCCCGTCCAGAGGTGTTTCATGAGTGACGTACTGATCGATCTGGCGCCTCTGATCCTGAGCGCGACGCTGGTGCCGCTGTATCCCATCGTCGCGCTGCTCATGCTGCAGAGCCAGGGCGGGCTGAGCAAGGCCGTTGCTTTCGTCTCCGGAGCCGTGGCCGTTCGCCTGGCGCAAGGGGTTTTCTTCGGGCTGGTTTTCGGCGCAGTCACGGAGACCTATCCCGATAACGGCCCCGAGATCATTGCCTCCACGCTGCTGCTGGTCGTCGGGATCCTGCTGTTGATCGCTGCCTACAAGAAGTGGCGTAACCAGGCAGATCCTGACGATCCGCCGCCCCAATGGATGCAAGCTGTTGGCGGGCTCTCGGCGCTACGGGCAGTGGGCGCCGGCGCGCTCCTGGTGGCGATCTCAGTCAAGCAGTGGGTCTTTACGCTGACGGCCATCGACGTAATTGCAGGAGCGGCGCTGGGCGCCGGCCCCAGTGTCGGCGCCTATCTGATCTACACACTGGCCACACAAGTGCTGGTCCTGCTACCCATCCTGGCGAGCGCCGTGGCGCCGCAGCAATCGGCCAAACAGCTGAAGTCTGTCCAAGCCTGGCTGGAGCGCAACACCCGAGCGATCACGATCACGGTGTCGCTGGTCTTTGGCCTCTACTTCTCATACAAGGGCATTAGCGGCTTGATCGGATGAAGTCGCTTCCAGATCGAGGTTTTCCATGACCCCACAACGTTTCTCTCGGGTGTTTCTGTTTCTTGCAGCTTCGTTGCTGGCGCTGGCTGCGTGTTCAGCTCCTTTGCCACCCGTCATCGTCGCACCACAGACCGAGGTCGCGCCGCCGGCGTCGAAGGACGAGCCGGACGCCTTGCCGCCAGCGGTCGAGTACAACCTGGGCGACGCAACCATTGTCCAGGAACGTTTTCCCCAGGACAGTCGCTTCCGCAACATGCCGGTGCGGCTGAACGGCCTGATCGGCGTGCCCAGCCAGGGCGACGGCCCGTTTCCCGTGGTTGTCATTCTGCACGGCACGCATCCCGGCTGTCCGCTGGACGAGACGAGTGTGGACCGCTGGCCATGCGACCCCGACGTCGAACAGCGCAACTACAGTGGCTTCGCCTATCTGGTCAGCGCGCTGGCGGACGCGGGGTACGTCGTTCTGGCGCCCAACATCAACGCCGAGTATACGTTTGGCTTCGGCGAGCCGGTAGCCGGCGAGCGACTGGAGCAACTGATCGGTCTGCATCTGCAAGGGGTGGCGGAAGCTGTCGCCGGCGGTGACAACCGCTTTGGCGACGTCGTACGGTTGACCGGCCGCGCCGATCTGAGCCGCCTGGCGTTTGTCGGCCACTCGCGCGGCGGCGATGCCTCCTTTGCCCTGGCCAACGATCCTGACGTGTTGGCGGGCAGCCGGGGCTACGGCCCGGTGGACGGCGTGCTCCAGGTTGCCGCGGCCGCGGCCAGCGTCGATCCCTGGACCAGCATCGAGCGCGCCGCTGGCGACAATCCTTGCCGGCTGTGACGGCGACGTGGTGGATCAAGTCGGTCAGACCTACTTCGAAGGCCCGCGGCTCGCCCCGGATCAGAGCGCATGGGCCGCCTCGGTCTGGCTGGAACGGGCCAACCACAACGCCTTCAACACCATCTTGCCGGGCGACATGGCCGTGCAGCGCGACCGGCCCGACTGCGAGCCGCTGCTGGACGGCGAGGCGCAACGCGCCTGGCTGGTGGACTATGCGACCGATTTCCTGGCCGTACTGTTCGCTGAGGATCCCGCCGTCGTCGCCGGAGCCACGGAGCGCCTGGGCGTCGATGTGACAACAGCTGCTCCGGATGCGCTCTATGGTCAAGCAGCCCGCGTGGCGTTCCTGGCGCCAGCCGCCGACCGCCAGACCGTGATGATTCCGGCGGACGACGGGGAGTTACAGAGCAACCGACTGGGCGGCGCTGTGACCACTGACAAGCTCGCCATTCAGTTCTGCCCCAAGGGCTTCTTCAGTGCTCTATCCCTGCCCGGCAGCGAGCCATGCCGGCGCAACTATGTGACCGTGCCCGGCCAGCCGGCCCACGCGGTGGTTTCCTGGGAAACGTCGGGCGCAGCGCTCCGTTTCGCCCTGCCAGAGGGCGCCGGCGATCTCAGCGCTTTCAGCACGTTAAGCCTGCGCGCTGCGGTCGATCCGGCCTCGCCTTTGAACCCGGCGGGGCAGCCGCAGGCCCTCAGCGTGCAGATCACCGACCGCGCGGGCAACAGCGCCGCCGTGCAAACCGGGCCGGACCAGCCGGCGTTAGGATTCCCCCCTGGCGTCATGCAGGACAATTCAGCCACCGAAACCGGCTTCTTCACCGGTCGCGTGCCGCTGACCACCATCCGTCTTCCCTTGAGCGGCTTTGCCGGCGTCGATCTGAGCGACATCGCCGAGATCGCGCTGCTCTTCGATCAGACGCCGAGCGGCGCGCTGTTTGTGAGCGATATCGAATGGGTGCGCCCATAGCTGGTCATTGCAACGACGACAACTCGTGAGGCAGGCCGGGGTTAACTCACCACAAGCGTGACCGTAAACAGGGTCGAAGGCATCCCGCACGGCGGCTTGGCCTGGCGGCAGGCCGGATCGCCGACCGCGCTCAGCGTTGTCGTGCCGGGCTGAAGCGCCTCGTAGACGCCCTGCGCGCCGCGAATGACCGTGATGTTCCTGACCCGGCTGACCACGGTCTCATCGCTGACGCCCACATCCCAGGTGTAGCCCTCTCCCAGGTTGAGCAGGAAACGTTCCCCAACAACCAACTGGATCGTTTCACCCTGATCATCCAGGGTAATTGTCTTCTGTTCCCCGGTATCCGGTTCGGCTGTCGCGGTGGCAGACGGCTCCGGCGAAATTGCGCTGGCCGGCTCGCTAATGACGGCAGTTGCTGGCTGTCCAGCCTGCGGAACTGCCGTGCTCGTCTGGTCACTCAACAGCGGCGCACAGCCTGAGACAAATACCAGCCCGGCTGCCAGAACAGCCAGGACCGACATGCTTCTCTTCATGGTTAACCTCCTGCGATCAATTTCATGTCCATTAGACGACCAGTTCCGGCCAACAGTTCATCTTTGACGATCGATTGTTCAAATCCCGTTGCTTACAGCCACCTCCGGTGTTGTAACTGCTCACCGCGACACCGACGGGCCAGCGCAACTACGCACGGGCTCGAATTCCAGCCGGCATGAAATGAGTCACAATGAAAACAACCTTCACTACCATCGTAACCCAAGCTGAGGGCGTCAATGCCACCGGCCTGCCGGTGCCGCCTGAGGTAGTGGCCGCGTTGGGAACGAAGAAGCGACCGCCTGTCGTCGTCACGCTCAATGGCTACAGCTATCGCAGCACGGTCGCGGCCTATGGCGACGTGTTCATGCTGCCTTTGGCTGCGGAACACCGGACGGCAGCCGGCGTGCAGGCCGGCGATGTGGTGGAGGTCACCCTGGAACTGGACAGCAAGCCGCGCACCGTGGAGGTCCCCGATGACCTGGCGGCGGCCCTGGCCGAAGCGGGAGCGACCGAGGCATTCGACCGGCTGGCTTACAGCACGCGCAAGGAGCATGTGCGCCAGGTGGTGACGGCCAAAGCAGCGGAGACCCGCCAGCGGCGCATCGCCAAGATCGTCGCCAGCCTGGCCGGCGGCCAGTGATTCCGTCCTGCCCCGGCACCTACATGCTGCTGCTGACGCTGCCGAAGCAGGTTGAGTTGCAGATTGGCCGGACGCGGCGGATGCGCTTCGATCCGGGGCTGTACTGCTACGTCGGCAGCGCGCTTGGCCCGGGCGGGCTGGCGGCGCGACTGAAGCGTCACGCGGCGGGCAGCAAGCGTCAACACTGGCATATCGACTACCTGCTGCCTTTTACCCGTTTGCTGGGAGCGCTGCTGATCGAAGACCCGCAGCGGCTGGAGTGCGCGTGGGCAAGCTGGACCAGTGAGCACGCGCAGGCTTGCATCACCGGCTTCGGTTCGTCCGATTGCACCTGCCCCGGCCATCTGTTCTGGCTCGGCCCGTCCGCGGATGCCGATCGCTTCATCGCGCGTGCAAAGCAGGACTTGCGCGCTCGATATGCTTTGCGAGATGAACTGACTAAGCGCGGGTCGTAACAACGTTCATCGGTTGGTTCATGCTCTGGCCGGTCTGCGACCGAGCCAGCCCGCCGTATGCGTGTCCATCGACTGCGGCCGAACATTGCACAAGGTCAAGGAATACCGTTCATGAACGACACCACAAAAACAGCTTTCGATCAGCTCGCGTCGAGCGACAAAGAAATCCAGACGCAGGCCTTCTTCAGCATCATGGCCGAGACCGAACAGCCGGTGGACTGGGCCTACGAAGTCTGGGATGAATTAGTGGCCGACCTGCACCACAAGGACAACCGCCGGCGGGCGATTGCCGCGCAGATACTCTGCAACCTGGCCAAAAGCGACCCCGAGAATCGGATGCTGTCCGACTTCCCCGCGCTGCTCCATGTGACCCGAGACGAACGCTTCGTCACCGCGCGCCACTGCCTGCAAGCCATCTGGAAGGTTGGTCTGGTCGGCCAGCCGCAGCAGCAGATGGTGATGGACGGCCTCGCCGGCCGCTACGCCGAGTGCGTCGCGGAGAAGAACACCACCCTGATTCGCTACGACATCGTCGATGATCTGCGCAAGATGTATGACGTGATGGGAGATGATGCAATCAGAACGCTGGCGCTGGAACTGATCGAGACCGAAGAGGATCTCAAGTACCGCAAGAAGTATGCGGGTCTCTGGCGCGGGGTGTAGGCTTCTCCCCTGCCATCCTTGGCTCTCAAGACAGTCACCCGTTGCGCGTCTACAAACATCCTCACGGAGGCTGCACATAGACCCTTCAGAGGGGCAACGATCACCGTGGCCGTGACAAGCTGCTGCTTGCCGGGGATGGTGGGTCTTCTACGATGACGACTGTCGCGTGGATTCTGGCCGCGCTGGCGGCATCGTGGCAATGAGCGCGCGCAAGACCGAGTTCACAAATTCTGGAGTCGTGAAGACCTGAGCAATGTCTGGGTCGAGCATGACTACGACCTGTTTCTTGTCGATCTGTCCAGCAAACCGATTGGGACGCGCCCTACTGTAGTCGAAGGTATACTCAGTGGATAGATCTTCGGCCATGTCGGTCTCAGGTTCAGGAGTTGCGGTAGTTTTCATAGTCTTGACGTTCTCTCTTGGTTGCCATGCGTGCGCTTATGACGCGGATCATCTCCTCGGGACGTTCGGTGAAGGAAACGAGTAGCAGTCAATTGGCAATTGAATAACCGATGATTACTTCGCGCGTCTCAAACGTAGAGTGGACTTCGTCGTCAAAGATGACCGCAAGCGGATCATCAAACACAGTGCTGGCTTCATCGAAGCTAACCCCACGTTTTCTGATGTTGCCAGCAGCTGTCTGGCTATTCCATTCGAAGCGAAACGTCACTTAAACTGCCTCGATGCAAAAGTAGTCGTGAATTCGTCATCAGGAATGGTGCCACAAATCCGATTATTCCTGTAATGCCATCAAGAAAGCGCTGTTGATGTTCAGACTCCCCGCTTCGCCAGCAGCCGTTTCGGCGCGATCAGTTCCCAGGCCACTTCGATGTGAAAGCGCAAGTCTTCGTCGCTGATGTGGGCAAGTTCGATGCCTACCCAGCCGCGCACGCCGACGTAGGGCGGCCTGAAGTATGTCTGCGGCTCACCGGTGATCAACTCGGTCTGGAGGCCGGGCGGCACCGGTAGCCAGACGGCGATGCGCCCGTCGTCGTGATGGTTGTCGGCGAACATGACGAACACCTTCTTGTGGACGAAGAAGATCGGCTCGCCGTGCGAGAGCCGTTCGCTGGTCTCAGGCAGTGCCAAACAAACACGCCGTACGCGCTCAAGCTGGTCGTCGCTCACAGCTCCCACATTTCACGCCTCACGCTTCACGTCCTCACATCGCCGCCTGGTGGCTCTCGATCTTGCTCTTGTGGGTGTTGTTATTGTATGTGACCAGCTTGCCCGCGTAGCGCTGTTTGATCGCGCGCAGTGGACCCACGTTGTCGATCAACTGCCCGCCGGCGCGCTTGGCCGGCCCTTCCCAGTAGTAGCCAAACTGCTGGTTCATCCAGCGCCAGCGCAGCAGCCCGTAGTATGGCTTCAGCAGCCAGTGTCCCTGGCTGCGCCCCACGTAGAGAATGTCGTTGATGTCACACATCGCGCTGGCCTCGGACTCGCTGACCCAGGGGGTATTGCCGCGGTTCAGGTCGAACTCAGCCCAGCCTATCTGGCTGTCGGGCGGCACATAACCCTTCTCCAACGCATCCGGCCACAGCGGCGTGCCGGGGTACGGCATGTAGACGCAGACCGAGCAGCGCGCCTTGGCGTTGATCTGGCACAGTCGGTCGATCAACTCCAGCGTGATGCGCCGCTCCTCTGGCCCTTCCTCCGGCAGGCCGACGATAAAGCTCAGATTGGCCTCGATGTGCGGGGCGTACTGAGCCAGGTTGCGCACGCCCATCTCGATCCACTCGGCCTTCTGGTCCTTGGCGATGGAGTCGAGCACCGCCTGACTGCCGCTCTCCGCACCGATGTTGACCCACTGGCAGCCGGTCTCCACCATCCACTGGATGAAGTCCGGCTTGAGCAACTGCACGCGCACCTGCCCGCTCCACGGCATGTTGACCTGCTCCACCAGCCGCTGCATCGGCTTGATACGCCCGAACAGGTAGTCGTCCGCGTAGTCCACCGCGTTGATGCCGTGGTGCTCCTTCAGCCAGTTGATCTGGTCGAGGATGAACTGGTCGCTGTGCTGGCGCCAGGTGCGCTTCATCACGATCTCGTTGTAGCAGAAGGCGCAGCGGAACGGGCAGCCGCGGCTGATGTAGACGGGGATAGCGCGGTCGTAGGGACCGGACTGCAGGAGATAGGCCTCCACGTCTGCCAGCAGATCCCAGCGCGGCGTGAAGTCGTCCAGGTTCTGGATGAACGGGCGTTCCATATTGACCACCGGCTGCCCAGCTTCGTCCTTCCACGCCAGCCCGCGCACCTCGCCCCAGTTGCGTCCGTTGCGCAGCTCGCGGGTGAACTCCTGGGCCGTGACCTCCCCCTCGTTGACAACCACGAAATCGACGTAGCGCTCGCGCAGCACTTCCTCCGGCATGATCGTCGCGTGGACGCCGCCCCAGACGGTGGTGATGCCCAACGCGTGCACGCGTTGGGTTGCGTCGATGGTCGCTTTGAGCTGCGGGCCGGTGATGGTGCTGAAACCGACCCAGAGGGGCTGCTCAAGTTCCACCGCGCGCACGAAGGCGTCCACCTGGTCCTCTTCCTCGTGCCAGATCTGCACAGAATAGCCCTCCTGCATCAGCGCGTCGGCCACATACATGATGCCGAAGGGGGGATACATATCGCGTTCGTTGCGGAAATTCACCATCATTATGTCAGTCATCTTGTCACCTCATTCTCTCATACAGGTCACGGCTTCGGGACGTACACCACCTGTGGTCGGACAATCAACCCGTTGAGCGTAGCCGGCGCCTCGTCCGGCGAAAGCACCTGCTCGCGGACATAGTTCGCCTCGATCAACGCGACCAGCGCCGGTTCGGTCTCGAAGTAAGGACTCTCGTCGGAAATTATCTCGCTGTAAGCCTGACTCTCGATGCGATCCACCAGGTCGGCCGGCAGCGGCTCGCGGCCGCGCCAACGGGCGTGCCACAACGCCTGTATCTGCACCGACGGCTGCTTGCCGGCCTTCAGGGCGTAATACGGGTGCATCATCACCAGCACATCGCCTGGCGTCGCTGACAGATCGGCGATGAAACGGTCGCCCGCGGCGCGCATCGCCGCGGTTGGCACGTAGCGTTGCGCTGGCGCAGGCTCGACCAGCCGGCCGACCGGTGCAACCAGCGTCAGGCAGAGCTGTGCGACTATCGCCAGCTCCAGCGCCGGTCTGGCCCAGCGGTTGGCGGGCCGCCGGCCGAGTTCACGCCACAGCAGCGCCGGCGTCAGACAGAGCAGCGCATACGCTTGCATCAACTGGTTGCGTGCGCCGCCCACCGACGCCCTGCCGAGCACGCTGGCAAGAATAGCCGCAGCAACGAACAGCAGCCACGGCTGTTCGCGCAGTGCAAACTGGCGATAGCGCACCAGCAGGATCGCCGCCAGGGCCACGAACAGCGCCGCCAGCACGCCCATGTCGCCGAATATCTCAGCGCCCAGAGTGTAGAGCGCCCGGCGCCAGTCGGTCGGGCTGGCAAAGGCGATGCCGAAGACGTAGGTCACGAACCAGCCCTGGCTGGCAACGTTCAAGAGCGCCGTCGGCGCCGCCACCAGCAGCGCAAATGCGCCTGTGAACACCAGCCCGCGCCGGCCTTCTGTTGCCAGCAGATAGCCCGTCGCGATCACGCCGAAATAGCAGCCCGTTCTGCTTGGTCAGGTAAGCCAGCGCCAGCAGCAGCGCGGCTGCAAGCTGGCCGGCCGGCGATTTGCGCCAATAGATCACAGCCGCCAGACCGGCCAGGGTTAGCGCCATGAACAACGCATCGACCCGTGCGAGATCGTACCAGCCGCCGACGATCCGGTAGCCGGCCAGATAGAGCGCGCCGCCGGCCAGTGCGATAAGCCTGCTTCTGCTCTCGCGCCAGCCGATGAACACGATCAGCGCGGATGTGGTCAGGGTAGCCGCCAGCGAAAGCAGGCGTAGCGGCGCCAGGGAAGGCCCGGTGACCACCAGCAACAGCCCGCCCAGCCAGGTGTACAGCGGCATGTAAACGTGCGGTGCGAACGCTGCCGACGGTGCAACGTAGACCGGCAGCCTGCTGGCAACCCGCCACGCCTGCATCAGCATCCCGTCCTCGACGAAATCGATGTCGAAAGGGTAGCTTACCCGCAGGACTGCCGTCACCAGCGCCGAGACGGTCAGCGCCGTGGCGAGTACCATCAGCGTCCAGCGGGTTACGACAGCGGGCAGCGGCGTTGTGCCAGTGACCCGGCGCGGATGCGTAATCATTGCAGTCGATTCGAACTCACGTTGCTGCGATCATGACCCGAAACCCGGTGCCCTGTGCGTGGTAGACGCGACTGGGAATGGTGACGCTGCATGCGCTGCGGCAGTTGCAGGCGGTGTGCTGCGGGCTGTAGCCCCACGAACCGCCTTTCACCACGTGGTACTCCGGCACGGCCGGGTTGTACAGACTGGTGGTCCATTCCCAGATGTTGCCGGCCATATCATAGCAGCCAAAGGGCGAAACGTTCTGTGGGATTGCGCCCACTGGCAGCGGAGTACCGATGCGCCAGTACCAGCCGCTGCGCGCCAGCTCGACTTTTGACCTGATAAACAGGTTACGCCGGTAGTAGTCCAGACCCAGCGTGTGCGTCGCCTTCAGATCTGCCAGCTCCGGCCGCGGCAGCGCCTCGCCCCATGGAAAGGTGCGACCATCGACACCGCGCGCCGCCTTCTCCCATTGAAACTCATCCGGCAACGTGGAGTGCAGGCCTAGCCGCTGCGAAAGCCAGCCACAATACGCAAAGGCGTCCTCCTGGGTCACGTCCACGATAGGATAGCCGGCCATTTCGGGTGGATACTCGTCACATGGCGCAAATCGCCGCAGCCAGCCCTTCGGTGGCGCCTCGATCCGCCACCACGTGCCGATCCAGTCGTGGCCCGTGTCGTCCAGAAACTCCTTCCACTCGCCGTAGGTCACCGGGAAACGCGCCAGCCAGAACTCGTCCAGCGTCATCTCCTGCCGCGGCCGAGGCGGCGGCGCCAACTCCAGCCGCTCATACGTCACCTCAGGCCCGAAGATGAACGGACCGGCGGGAATGTGGGCGAAGCTGGAAGGAATGGTCGTATCAGGCATGTTGTGTCTGGTCGGGACGTGAAACGTGATCAAAGTTCGAAGCGTCCCAGCTACGTTTCAGGCTTCACGTCCGCCGCCACATCGCGCTCAAGCGAAACTCCGGTCGCAGCCGCACGGCCAGCACGACCGCCTGAACCAGCACGCCGATGCTCAACGCCAGCGCCGTGCCTGCTGCGCCATAGGTCGGCGCCAGCGCCAGCGTGCCGGCCAGGAACACCACCAGCGCGACCAGAATGGCGCTGAACTTGACGGCGCCGCGCCCGCTGACCGTGGCGGTGACGTTGGCCGCCCAGACGATCACCGCCGGCGCCATGGCCAGGCTGATCCAGCGCAACGCCGGCGCAGCGGCCGCGAAGTCCTGACCAAATACCAGTGGCGCGGCCCAGCCGGCCAGCAGCCAGACCGCCGCTGTACAGGGGATCGTGATCAGCAAGCCGGCGCGCATGAAGCTGCCCAATCGCTGCTCCATCTCGTGCATGCGACCTGCTGTGCGCAGCGCGCTCAGCGCCGGGATCAGGCTCTGGGCGAACTGGCTGACTGTGACGTAGACCATCAGGTACATGCCGATGGCCAGGCTGATGTAGCCAACCTGCGCGCTGTTGCCCGTCAACGCCTCGACCAGCACCGGCCCGGATCGATAGAGCGCCACCGCTGCCAGGTTCGCCAGGAAGAAGCCGGCGCCGGCAATCAGGAATGGTTTGAAGTAGCGCCACTCGACGCGAAACTCGCGGCCCAGCCAGTCGCCTCTGGCCCACCACAGCCCCAGCCCGGCAAACAGCGCCTCCATCAGCACCAACGCCAGCAGCGCGCCGGTGAAGCCCAGCAGCGGGTAGAGCACGATCAGCGCCGCGAGGGTAACCCACTGCCGCCACGCCTGCTCCGTCATCCACGCGCCGACGCGGTTCTGCGCCAGCGCATACTGGAAGGGCACCCAGGAGGCGACCCGCAGCACCACCATCGTCCCGGCCATCAGCGCCCACAGCCAGACCATCCAACTCGCCAGCAGCATCGACGCCCCGGCCGTCGCTACAAAGCAGAGCAGCGACACCGCCAGCGAGAACGCCAGCGTGCGCATGTACAGCTTGCGCGCCTCGTCGGCGGTCATGTTGGGTACGAAGCGTCCGAACACATCCAGCGTGCCCAGGTCGGCCAGAATCGCGCCCAGAAAGGTCAGCGACAGAACGAACGAAAAGCGCCCGTAATCCTCAACGCCCAGCAGCCGCGGCAGGATCACCACCGCCGCCAGCGAGCCGGCGATCTGAGCCACCTTGTGCGCCGAGATCACCGAAGTGGTGGAGACCAGCCGCCGCCGCGGCGCGGGCACAGGAGTCGTCTCGTTCATAGCCGCATCTGTCTCGTACTCGTACTCCTACTCGTCCTTGGTTAAGAGTCCGACTTCGGAAGTCGCCGGATCTCGAACGCTGCAAGTTGGAACGCGTGATGCCGCATGTTACCATCAGGCGGCGACTTCCGAAGTCGAAACACAACGCGAGCGCGACCTACGTTATCGGCGGCGGGTGCCCGGCAAGGTGACCCGGTCAGCGACGGTGCGCGCCAGCGGGCGGGCCGGTTCGCGGAACCCTGCCAGGAACGCCATTTCGCCCAGTGTTGCCATCACCAGCGCGACGTCGGCCGCGCGGCCCGGCGCGGTAGCCGAAGCGACCAGCGCAGCCACGGTCGCGAACGTCCACTTGCGCAGCGGTCGCGGGCTGATGGCCATGCGCGCGTCGCCGGTCATGGCCTGCGCGCGGCTGAGGTGATGGGTGTGCTCGGCCGTGTGCTCCTGATCCAGCCGGGCCAGCGGGTCGGCGATCAGACCGGTCTTTGCCAGCGCCATTCCTGCGCCGATGGCGGCCGCAGCAATGCCGATGCGCACTGCGATCTCGTTGACGCCGCCAGCGCCTTCCGGCGCAGGAATGCGCTCTACCACGATACGTTCAGACGGTTGTTCGACCATCTCGACCGGTTCGACTACGGGCGCTACCTCCCGCGTCGCGGGCGTCAGCGCCTGATGAGCGGTCTCCAGCAGCTTGCGGCGGGCCAGCTCGGTTCCTCTGCGAAACGACCAGACGGCCAGCGCTTTGGAGGGCCCCGACAGCCGGTCGTGCAGCAGCGCCTCGCCGCGGCGGACGCCAGCCGCAATTGCGGCGTCGGCCAGCCGCAGCGAATGGCGTTGCGCGAAGACCTTGCCCTTATCAAAGCCGGCTGCCGAAAGGGCAGTCGCCAGCCGGCGCACCTGTCCGCGCGCCGGAGCGGGGCGCGCCACCGTCATCGGCATAATCGCTTCCGTGATCACCTCGACCTGGTGCTGTGTTCGCCTGGCAGCCACAGCCGGTGCAACGGCCACCGCCAGCGCGCCCGCCAGCGGCACGATCCAGTCAAGTTGGTACGTCTTGACTTCCTCAATACGCAGCGCATAGTCACGATCGGCGATCGTTGCAGCCAGACCGGCAGATGCCAGCGCGCTGACCAGTTCGCTCGTCAGCACCGACGCCAGTCCACCGCGGTAGCTGACCAACGACGCGGCCAGCGGCGCAGTGGTGGTAATGCCCAGCGCGACCAGCTTTGGCGCGTACGATGGGCGGAAAGTCGCCTCCAGCTCGTTGGCGGGGCGATCCAGCCGCCGCACGATCAGCGGCGCCAGCGCGCCAGCCAGTGTCAGCGGCACCGCCAGCTTCTGCGGCAGGTCCAGGAATTCGGCCAACGCCAGCGTCGCCGTCCCGGCCGGGATCAGCGCGATCCACGGCAGCGCATCGTCGTCGCGCGCGAGGGTAGGGCCTTGGGTGTGAGGTGTGGGGTGTGGGGCCTGGGGGCCAGGGGCCGGGGGCTGGGAGCCGGTGGCCTCGATTTCATGTTCACCGTGTGACTCATGATCATGATGGTGATGTTGATCCCCGTGATCACGATGATGTAGCTCATCACCGTGCCGGTGATCATGTGAATGCTGCTCGTCAACCCCATAGTTCTCCGCTCCCAACTCCCCATGATCGTGATCGTGGTCATGCGTGTGACTGTGACCATGGTCATGGCTGTGGTGAACGTGGGCGGGGCGGAAATCGGGCCGGCCGCTGAGGCGCAGGCCTTCGCGGTTGACCAGTACATCCGCCACCGCTGCCACGTAGTCTACGCAGTCGCGCGGTGTGGTGGCGTGAACGACCTTGAACAGTTGCAGCACGGCCAGACGGATGCCGCGCTCCCTGGCCAGCAGGCCCCAGCGATGCGCCGCCGAGTACATGTCCTCCGGCACCAACTGCGGCTGGGTGAACTCGTGCGCCAGCACGACGTTGGGCGCCAGGCTCTTGGCGACAAACCAGTCGCCGCGCTGGTGGCGACTCTCGGCAAAATACGCGAAGGTCAAGCCGTGTCGTTGCAGCGCGCCGATGGTCTCATGCATCAGCATCTCGTGGCCGAGAATCAGCTCGCCGGGGTGGCCAGGAGCGCCGTCGCCCTGAAACGCGACAACCGCGGGTGGGTTGCTATGCGATTGCGCGATTCCAGCGGCCTGCGCCAACGTGCGCTCGATGGTCGCCGCCGTCGGCCAAGGGTAGCTGACCGGACGCGGCAGCGGCTGTAGCCCGGCGTGCTCGGCTGTGTGAACCAGTTCCGGGTCAAAACCCAGCCCGATCTGCTGCAAGCTGGCAAAATCGCCGCTCACTGCCAGCAAGGAGCGGTCGCCTTCGTCGGCCAGCACTGTCTCAATGGCGGGCTGACGGGCGTTCAATTCGGTTTGTACGCGCGGCAGCAGACCAGGCTCGTTGGCCGCCAGATAGGTCCAGCGACCGCTGCGCGGCGGCGCTTCCAGCGGCACGCTGGGAATCGCCACAGCCAGCCTGCCTTGCGCCATCAGCCGCGCCAGAGTGTCTTCCGGAAATCGTCAGGTGCGTCGCTCCGGCGTGCCACAGCTCATGCAGCAGATCGTCCAGAGCGACGCCGGCGCGGGTTGCCGCTTCAGCCGTGTCGTCCAGATCCAGGGCGATGGCGAACGTTCTGTTGGCATTGTCCCAGATCACGCGGCGTTGCAAGGGCAGAATGGTTGCGGCCGCGCCGGCGGTCATGAGACCGAGCGAGAGAAGATGATTGAGTTTCATGGAAAAATGGTAAATCGTGAATTGGTGAATGGTCAGTCGCGAGCGATTACTGGTTGCTTCGCGTCGTGTGGCTGAGATCGCCGCCGGCTGGTCACGTGCTGCGCCGCGCCGACCGAGAAGCTCAGGCCGTTGTACAGATAATACAGCCAATGCCACGGGATGACCAGCAGCGCGAAGGGCCAGCCTCGCTTGCCGGCGAACCAGTAATAAAGCGGCCAGTTCAACGCAAGCAACAAGACGGCCGTGCCCAACGAAATCAGCCACAGCGGCGGCAGGAACAGCCCGGCCAGCAGACTCAGCACCAACATCCAGGCCGCCGCAACGCTGACGCGGTTGTGCGTTTGCAGGTTCAGGTCGTGGGCAAAGTCGCCCTCGCGCAGCAGCAATCGTGTCCAGGGGATACCACGGTCCAGAATGTCAGAACGCAGCAACGACCCGACCGTCCAGCGCTTGAGGTGCTTGACTTGTAGCGACTTGACCAGACGAATGCGGCCGCCGGCACGTGTCACGCGGTAGCCTAACTCGATATCCTCGATGCAGGGTCGGTCGTAGAGCGTCGTGTCGAAGCCGCCATGGCGCAGGAACACCTCGCGCCGCATTGCGCCGCAGCCGCTCCAGAAACTGGCCGCTTCCTCGCCGCTGTGCTGGTGGACGTAGTGGTGAAAGAGGTTCTTGTACTGCGACAGAAAGTTGCTTTCGCCCGGCTGGTCGTCGTAGGAGCCGAACAGCGCGTCCAGCGCCGAATCATCAGCGAAAGCCTGCGCCACCAGACCGACGGTCTCCGGCCGCACCGCCACGTCGGCATCGACAAAGAAGACGACGTCGCCGCTAGCCGCCTCCGCGCCCAGGTTGCGCGCTGTGGCCGGTCCGCTGCGCGGATGGGCGGTATGCAGGACGCGGACTCCGTGTGCAGCAGCCAGTTCCGCCGATCCGTCGCCAGAGCCGTCATCGACGACGATGACCTCGCAGTCAAAGTTGGCATCTTTGCGGCAAAGATGCCAACTTTCCGCCAGCGCGTCGAGACAGCGCCGGAACGGCGCGCCGCCGTTGTAAACCGGAACAATGACAGAAACCTGTATCACAGCATCCGCTTCCAGCGTCTCAATCCACCTTGTAGGTCTTGCTGACGTCCACGTATTCGCCGCGCACGCCAGTCAGATAGTCGGCCAGCCGCAGCGCGTCCTCGATGACGCCATCGGAGTTCATGTAGCGGAACGATCCCGTGCGTCCTACCAGATGCAGGTTCGGCCAGCGGTCGAGGAACTCGCGCACCACCTTCACCTTGTCAGCGTAGCCGATGTCATAGACAGGATAGGCAAACCGGACCCGCTTGACCCAGCCCTGATGCAGCGAGCCGCGCGGCATGAACCCGATGCCGGTCAGATCGTCGGCAGCGCGCTGCACCAGCGCCTCGTCGGGCTGTTCCCAGGTCGGTTCGCCCTGGCTGGTGAAGACCTCGGCTGCCAGCGAGGTGTAGCCGTCGGGCGCCATCAACGGGCTCCAGTTGCGCGGCTCGTGGGTCCGTCCCACCAGCAGCGAGCGGCCGGGGAAGTAGGTCCAACTGTCGCTGCTGACCTGCTGCGCCTTGATGGCCAGATAGATCAGGATGATGTCGCGGTAGCGCAGCTTGAAATTCTCAGCTACTTCACGGCTGCCGCTGTTGGCTGGCAGGCTGGCCAGCAGGAAATTCATGGGAATGCTGGAGATGACCCGGTCGGCGCTGAGTTGATGCTGGCCGACGCCGTCATCGACGGTGACGATAAAGCCGCCCCCTTCTTGCGGAGCGACGCTGGTGACGCCCGTACCAAGGATGACCTGCCCACCCAGACGCTCGATCTCGCTCTTCATGCGGTCGGGGATCATGCCAAAGCCCAGCCGCGGGTACCAGAAATGGCTGATGATCGTGGCCGGCGGCGCTGCTCCCGGCGAGATGGCGCGCTTAACCGCCTCGCTCAGGCTGGGAAGGCTGATGCGTTGCGCAGCCCAGTCGGCCGACAGTTCCTGGCACGAGATGCCCCATACTTTTTCGGTGTACGGCTCGAAGTAGACCTCGTAGAGCGCGCGTCCAAAGCGACGTACGACCCAGTCCTCGAACGAAACATCCGGTGCGCTGCCATCCAACCGGTTGCGCACCGTGGCCGCGGCGTAGCTGGAGAGGATGCGCGCCGCCTGGCCGGGCGAAAAGATGCTCAGCGCGCCGGGGAACTGGAGCGGGTAATCGACGAACTTGCCGCCCGGCTTGCCGTCACTACTGAGGTAAATGCGGCTGATGCGCGGCACATGCAACAAGTCCGCGCCCATCAGCTCCTTCACCCAGCCGATGATCTCAGGCTTGTGGCTGTGGAAGCGGTGGCCGCCGATGTCGAAGCGAAACAGGCCGGCTGGCGTCTCGTACTCGAAGGTCTGGGCCAGTCCGCCGGCGACCGGGCCTTTCTCGATCACGGTGACCTGGCGGCCGCGGCGAGCTAGCTCGAGTCCGGTTGCCAGCCCGGCGACACCGCCGCCCAGGAGGATGATATGTTCGTCAGGTTTGGAAATCATGGAATGTGTTGTGTTGGGTGATTCATGTGACAGGACGGTCAAGGATGTGACTGATTATGCCTGTGATGCACAGCCGTTTCGGTTAGCTTGCTGCCGGTTTGGACGATCTACGCGTCTTCTCAGGTTCTCTCGGTTGGTTGCCAGGTTCGCGGCTGACGGCCAAGGCTCAAAGCAGTCGACCAGAATGCTGCGGCCGCGTCCACGGCGAAAAATGCGGGCAGCGCCGGAAGACGACTCCACCAAGCCAGCGACGCCCGTTCCGCTGCCAGCGCCGTGGCGATCTGCGCGTACGGCAACAGCACGTTGAGCAGCAGCATTGCCGCCAGCGCCCGATCGGCGCGGCCGCGCTTTCCCGATGCCCGGCGCAGCGCAACCAATCCGCTGCCCGTCATCAGCGCCAGCCGGTCGAGGTAGCCCAGGCTGAACAACGTCAACTCAACCCGTTGCGCCAACGATGGCCGACACTCATGCACTAAGCCGCTGCTCTTCTCCGTATCAGACGCAGGTTTCAACCTGCGGGCACTGCTGCCGCCAGCGCGCGCACCCGCCGCCACATCCACGAACCCGCGCCCCCAGCGAACGTGCTGCCGCCAATAGCCGCCCAGCGTCTCGGGAACCCGGTCCTCCGCTACCGCTGTGGGCAGAAAGCGCGTCTGGTGGCCTCGCTGTGCAAACGTTACTGTCAGATGACTGTCCTCCAGAAACGCGCCGCCGGGAAACCCGCCAGCCGCAGCCAGATCGCTGCGTCGATACGCGCAGTTGCTACCCAGAATCGCTGGCGTCAAGTCCAGACGATCCTTCGCGCGCATCGTCACCTGCTGATGCACCAGCCGCTCGATCGCGGCGTAGCTGGCTGTCAGCGATGCCAGCCCGTTGGCGGGTCGTATCATCCCGCCCGCGGCCGCCACAGACGAGTCCGCGAAGGCTGCCACGATCTGGCGCAAGCTGTCCGGCGCGGGCCGGGCGTCGGCATCATAGACTGCTACGACCTCACCGGCCAGCCAGCGGGCCAGCCCGGCGTTCAGGCTGTCTGCCTTGCCCAGGCTAGCAGGATTGTGTTGTACGTGAACCTGCTGGTGCGCGGCGGCCAGCACGTCCATGGCCGCGCCGCTGCCGTCCGTCGATGCGTCGTCGATCAGGCCGATGATCAGGCGGTCAGCAGGGTAGTCCAGCGCCAGTAACGATTTGACCAGATCAGGCAGGCTGGCGAATTCGTTGCGCATCGGCGCCAGAACCAGCACCTCTGGCAACGAGTCGTCAGCGCGGCAAGGACTGGGCGGGCGGGTCGAGCGGTTGCCGATCAAATCAAGGGCGGCAACGGCAAGGAAGATCAGCCGCCGAACGTTGAAAACCACCAGTACGGCCGCGACAGCCAGCGCCAGCACCGATGACACCGCGTCGATGATCCTCCGCGCGTCTTGCATCAGAGGCTGCCTGCCCTGCGACGGTTGAAGAGCGAGCCGCTGGTCAACTTCCCACTCAGCAGCTTGCCCGTGTCGGTCTTGCCGATGTCGATCGCCGTGCGCCAGACCGCCCATTTTCCCGCCAGGGTTGGCGCCCACTGCGACGTCTCGCGCCGGTCGCTGACGCCGCGCATCAGGCGCTGGCGAATCGTGACCAGCGGTGGGCGCTGCGTCTGCTGCACCACGTCTGCCAGCCCCATACGTTCGATGCGCCGGGCCTGAGCGGACGGACAGGTGTCGTGCAGACTGGCCAGCGTTCGTGCCGGAATCGGCGCGCCGTAGACTTTCCACGCCAGATGCAGCGCCGCGTAGAGGAACGGGATCGCCTGGCGTTCACGGGCGCGCGCCGTCAACATCTCCCAGCTCACCGGCAACGTCTGGCTGACCAGCGCGATGTCGTAGAGTTGCACCAGGCTCGGTTTGCTCATCAGCAGGTGATAGACCAGATGCACGCTCAGGTGCAATAACAGGTCTTCGTCCGCCATCGCACGCGCCGGCTGGTCTACCAAAGTCACGGCCCGGCTGCGCTGCCAGATACCCGGCGTGACGTCGATGCGCAGGCCAAACCACGACTCCTCCAGCGATCCGTGCGGGTCGACGTGACGGTCGCCGGCTGTGCTGAGATACGGGTTGGGCGTGGAGGTGGCTGCATCGGGGGCGGCGCGCTTGTAGGTGCTGGTGTGCTTGACGATTCCAGGCCCCTCGTCGGCTGATTTGTGTTTGCCCTCGTAACCCAGCGACTGCAGGACCGCCTCCGCGGCCGGCAGCGCGGTTGGCTGAAAAAGCAGGTCGAGATCGGACATGCCGCGCAGCGCCGGGTCGGGGTAGACCTGAAACGCGAGGTAACCCCCTTTGAGCGTGATGGTTTCGATGCCGGCCGCGTGCAGTGCAGCCAGCATCTCGCCCAACTGCCCGGCGATGGCCTGGTTGCGCTTCTGCGTCGCCCCGTAAGTGACTGCCAGCTTGGCGCGTGCCGCCGGTGGCAGGTCAAGCAAGTCGGTGCGCACGTGTAGCAGCGGCGCCAGTCCCAGCGCAATCGCCGTAATAGCTAAATCGTCCCAGACATCAGGACTGAAGGACGTCTGGGACGACAGATCGCTATCAAAGCGAAGTATGTGAACGAGTTGGGAGATTCGGGAAACCTGGGTCACACCGTAGCTTTACATCAGGGTTTATTGTGAGATGTCAGGAAGGCACGTTAGGCAAGATGGGTTGCCGGCAATGCCGGCCTCAAGGCGTCAGTGTGGCTGACTGACCCACGAGGAGTCGCGCCAGCATACTGAGTTGTAGATCAGGCGAAAGAGTGTCGCCGTCACCACAGGGAGCCTAACGGCTTAGTGGCTGCTGAAGGTAACTTGCTTCAGCTCGTCGTGCTTCTTGATCTGGGGCTTCGTGTACTTCATGGTGACCTCCGGAAGTCGGTTTGTTCGATGCAACACCTGCTATGCAAGCCTTGCAGTCCGAGTTTGATAGATCGTCTGCCAGTACAAGCCCAACGCGCCATCCTGACATCTCACAATACTGAAGGGAATTCTTCGAGGAAAGCAGTCTACCAACCACAAGTTTAGTGACGCCGAGAGTTTACCAGAGATGTTTGCTTTTGTCAAGGAGTTTTTCAACTACTTCCTTCAACTGATGCTATACTTGTGTCATGAGTGCGACAATCGATCACTACAACCTGCACAACATGATAATCGGCGTCGCCGGCGAAGATGTCACGGTGCGCGATCGGCTGCGCGACGTTTTCGGTCCGTTCGCATGCGAAGCCCGGCCAGCAGAGGTTATACTAAGTCTCAGGACGGTGGATTCCATGTCCGTGTGGCAGCCGGCCGGCCGGGTTGTATCCGAATTGCGCTTGCTGACCTGTACGCTGCAGAACGACCTGCTGACCGCCCATTTCCCGCGTTGGGGCACCGTGTCGGTGAACCTGGCCGCGGGAACCGTGGATGGCGATCTGCTGCCAGAGATGTTCGACCACTACGGCGCGTTTGACGACATGTTGATCATCGTCCTCGGGCCGTTGCTGCGGCGACGCGGCTTCTTTTCGTTGCACGCTTTCGCTGCTGCGCAGGATGGCAGGGCCGCGCTGCTGGTGGGCGACATCGGCGCGGGCAAGACAACCACCGGGCTGAGCCTGCTGGAGGCCGGTTGGAAGCTGGTGTCCAACGACTCGCCGCTGCTGAGCCAGTCAACAAACGGCGTGCTGGCCTGCGCGTATCCGGGACTGCTGGCAGCCTACGACGACACGCTGGCGCGTTTCCCGTCGCTGCACAGGCATGTGGGCGATCCTGCGGACGGGCGCAAGCGGGCTATCCCCGCCCAGAACGCGTACGGCGATGTCTGGCAAACCAAAGCAGAGGCGCGCGTGCTGCTCTTCCCGCGCGTCACACCCGGCCTTGAGTCCAGCCGGGTCGAGCCGATGGACGCCCCGGAGGCGCTGCTGGCGCTAGTGCCCAACAGCATCGAACGCTGGGATCGCGACTACATCGCTCCACACCTTGCCTTGTTGCAGGCGCTGGTGCAGCAGGCCCCCGCCTACCGTCTCCTGCTCGCGCCGGACATTCCTGCCCTGCCCGATTTGATTGGTAGCTTGCTGGCTTGACGCGCTCCCAGGTGCCCGGCACTTCCGGAAAGTGCCGGGCACCTAGCTGTACACCTCGCCGATCGCCCCGCGTTTTCCTTCCTTTCCTTCTTTTCCCTCCTTTCCCCTCCCCCACTTTCCACCCGCTTGACTCCCCTTCCTTCCTCGTGCTAGAATTGCGCCACATTCAAACCCGCATTCCCTCAAGGAGGAGCTGCCATGGACCGCGAAGCTGATATTATCGCCGTCGAGCACGAAGTCTATCATCCGTCCGCCGAGATCGTTGCCCAATCCTACGTTCCCAACTACGACGAAGTTTACGCCCGCGCTACGGCTGACCCGCAGGCTTTCTGGGCCGAGCGCGCCGACGAGCTTGTCGTGGTACGAGCCGTGGACGCAGGTGCTGGACGAGTCGAACGCGCCGTTCTACAAATGGTTCGTGGGCGGCAAGACCAACATCGTCCTCAACGCGCTGGACCGTCACGTCAAGACCTGGCGCAAGAACAAGCTGGCGCTGATCTGGGAAGGGGAGCCGGGCGACAAAGTGACCTTCTCCTACTTCCGCCTCTGGCAGGAGGTCAACCGCTTCGCCAACGTGCTGCGCAGCATGGGCGTGCAGCAAGGGCGACCGGGTGACGATCTACATGGGCCGCATCCCCGAGCTGCCGATCGCCATGCTGGCCTGCGCCAAGATCGGCGCGGTGCACTCGGTGGTCTACGGCGGCTTCAGCGAGCAGGCGCTGGCCGACCGCATCGAGGACGCCCAGAGCCGCGTGCTGATCACCGCCGACGGCGCCTGGCTGCGCGGCAAGACGGTGGACCTGAAGAACATGGCCGACGAGGCGATCCATCGCTCGCCGGTCGTGGAGCATGTCATCGTCGTCAGGCGCACCGGCCAGGAGGTCTACATGGAGGCGGGCCGCGACTACTGGTACCACGACCTGATGGCGCTGCCCATCGCCTCGCCCAACTGTCGCGACCGAGGTGATGGACGCCGAAGACCCGCTCTTCATCCTCTACACCTCCGGTACCACCGGCAAGCCCAAGGGCCTGCTGCACACCCATGGCGGCTATCAGGTCTACACCAGCACCACGCTGAAATGGGTGTTCGACATCAAGGAGGAGGACCGCTGGTGGTGCGCGGCCGATCCGGGCTGGATCACCGGCCACAGCTACATCGTCTACGCGCCGCTGATCCTGGGCGCCACCAGTTTCATGTACGAGGGCGCGCCCAACTATCCCTATCCCAACCGCTGGTGGAAGATGATCGAGCACTACGGCATCACCATCCTCTACACCGCGCCGACCGCCATCCGCGGCCTGATGCGTTTCGGCGATGCCTGGCCGAAGCGGCACGACCTGAGCAGCCTGCGCCTGCTGGGCAGCGTGGGCGAGCCGATCAACCCCGAGGCCTGGCGCTGGTACCACAAGATCATCGGCAAGGAGCAATGCCCGATCATGGACACCTGGTGGCAGACCGAGACCGGCGGCTTCATGATCACGCCGCTGCCATCGATGCCGCTCAAGCCCGGCTCCGCCACTCGACCCTTCCCCGGCATCGAGGTTGACGTCGTGGACGAGGACGGTCAGCCCGTGGCGGCCAACGAGGACGGCTATCTGGTGATCAAGCGCCCCTGGCCCGGCATGGCGCGCACCGTCTACGGCGACCCGGAACGCTACGTCAGCCAGTACTGGAGCGCTTCCAGCGAACAGGGCTACTACCTGACCGGCGACTCGGCGCGCATGGACGAGGACGGCTATGTCTGGGTCATCGGTCGCATCGACGACGTGATCAAGGTCAGCGGCTATCGGCTGGGCACGGCGGAGATCGAAAGCGCGCTGGTCAGCCATCCGGCCGTCGCCGAGGCCGCGGCCATCGGCATTCCCGACGAGCTGCGCGGCAACGTCATTTGGGCCTACTGCATCCTGCGCAGCGGCTACGAGGCGACCGACCGCCTGGTGGACGAGCTGAAGGAGCACGTGCGCCACGAGACCGGCCCCATCGCCGTGCCGGCCAAGATCGAGTTCGTGGACAGCCTGCCCAAGACCCGCTCCGGCAAGATCATGCGCCGCGTCCTCAAGGCGCGTGCCCAGGGCAAGGATGTGGGCGACATCTCGACGCTGGAGGCGTAGGGGAACTAAGGGAAACGAAGGAAACGAGGGAAAACGGAAGTTGTGTCAAGTCAAGCTCCTGCTGCTCGTCTTTCGATTGTTTCCCTCAGTTCCCTCTTTTCCCTCAGTTTCCCTTCTTTCCCTTCAACCCACGGAGGTATGATGTGACAGCCTATTACATTCTGATGCAGACGATCACCGACATGGAGCGATACCGGCAAGAATACATCCCTGGCACGGGGCGAATCCTGGCCAAACACCAGGGCGAGATGCTGGCAGTCTCGCTGAACGTCGAGGTGCTGGATGGGAATCCCCCGGGTGCCATTGTAGTGTTGCGGTTCCCTTCGGAGGACGCGGTGCGCGCCTTCGCCAACGATCCCGAATACCAGCCTCTCAAGAAGATCCGGCTGGAGGTCACCACCGACTCAAGCGCCGTGCTGTTACCCGAGTTCCAGATGCCAGGCCGCTAGGGTCAACTTACCGCCCACTTGCCGGACGACATGAAGCGATCGTCTAGGGCAGCGCGTGCTTATGTAGACACGCGCTGCCCTATCCTTTCCCTTCTTTCCCTCTTTTCCCTCAATCTCCTTCTTTTAAGGTTTACTCCCTTGACTCTCACGTTACGTCATAGCGTATGCTGGACACCATGATGAAGCATGCGGCAACGTACGGCGTGCGCGAGCTGGCCAGGCTGGCCGGCGTCAGCGTACGCACGCTCCACCACTACGATCAGATCGGCCTTTTAACGCCCTCATCCCGAACCGCGGCGGGCTACCGGCAATATGGCGCCGACGATCTGATGCGTTTGCAGCAGATCCTCTTCTTCAAGGAACTGGATGTGCCGCTGGGCGAGATCCGCGCCATACTGGACGACCCCGAGTTCGACCAGATCGCGGCGCTGGAGCAACACCGGCGTTTGCTGCAAATGCGATCCGAGCGGCTGGCGCAGCTTCTGAAAACCGTCGACAAGACGATCCAGAAACTAACGGAGGACACCATGACGCTAACCAACGAAGAACTGTACGAAGGCTTTTCGAAAGAACAGATCGAAAGCTACGAGAGCGAAGCTCGCGAGCGATGGGGTTCCACTGATGCATACAAAGAGTCCCGGAAACGAGTGGGCAACATGTCCAAGGCCCAGTGGAACGCCGTCAAAGATCAAGGCGACGAGGCAACATGGCTGATGGCCGGGCTGATGGGGCGCGATCCTGCCGATCCCGAGGTGCAGGCGGCCATCGCGAAGCATCACGCCTGGATAGAGAACTTCTACACCGCCTCGGCAGAAATGTACGCAGGGCTGGGCCAGATGTACGTCGAAGACGAGCGCTTCCGCGCCAGTTACGACGCCTACGCGCCCGGTCTGGCCGACTTCATGCGCGACGCGATGGCGATCTACGCGGACACGGTGCTGGCAAAGCAATAGACAGCACATATCGCCGCTCAAGAACGGTATGACCACAATCGATCGGTAGATGAACAGCGTTGGCTCCGGGACTGGAGCCAACGCTGTTAGATTCAACCTGTCATCGGGAAATTCTGCGATCCTTGCTGCAAATCTGCTGCTCCCATCCGTTCAAAAGTATGATAGAATGAGAAAAAGGGCACGATCCTGTGCCGCACTGAACGGACCCTGGATTACCAGGAGTCCAGTTGGGGATGAGGGCCAAGGCGTATGAGCGCCATTCTGCGAGTCCAGCTTTCGTATGTCAGTTCCAGCGCTGTGGAAGTGCGGGTGGAAGAATCAGCGCGTGGCGAGCCTCGCCAGGTGGTAGAAATGCCGCTGCGAGGTTCTGCTATTCAAACTCTGTTGAGGGTTCTGGAAGCCGGCGATTTGAGGTATTGCTCGCTTTCGGACGCCGAATTCGAGATGTTGCGGGCAGTGGGAATACTGGAGCGCGATCGGCTTTCCACGGTCGATGTGTTGCATCGCCGCGCCGGAGGTTTGCTCTTTGGCGCCCTGTTTCCTGGCAGCAGCGAGCCGGATCATGACGTGCGCGCCGCGTTCATGGCAACGCTGGCGCAGGCTGAATTGCAACGTGAGCCCATGGCTCTG
Source organism: uncultured Chloroflexia bacterium (assembly GCA_963707275.1). Classification (GTDB taxonomy): domain Bacteria; phylum Chloroflexota; class Anaerolineae; order JAAEKA01; family JAAEKA01; genus JACKBK01. The sequence continues at coordinate 459,652 of CAVPPH010000002.1, read as the reverse complement.
CAGCTTCGCTTCGATCGCGACGCGGTTGATCTGGCCAGCCTTCCATGGGAACTACTGAACTGCAACGGGGAGCAACTGGTTTCCAGCGGACGCGTGCAGCTGACGTGCTACGTCACGTTTGCTCAGGCCACGGCGCCGTACCCGGTCACCAACCGCCTGGAGGTGCTGACCATCACCGCTCGCCCGCTCGATGCGTTGACCCTGGACACAGCGGCGGAGACTGATGCCATCAAGACGGCCTTCAGCGATCTGAGCGAGCGCGGCATCGTGCGGATCGATCCCCTTTCGCCGCCGACACTCGATGCGCTGGTGGCCGCAGTAAACGCGCACAGCTACCACATCATCCATTTCGATGGCCATGGGACGTTTGGCCGGCGCTGTCAGTACTGCGGTCGCTATCAGCCGGAAGACACCCTGTTCTGCACGACGCCGAACTGCGGTGCGCGCCTGGACGAGGCCACGCTGGAGGGTTGTCTGCTGTTCGAAAGCAACACCGGCGACCGCATGTCGCAGATGGTCACCCCGTATGAACTGGGAACTGTTCTGACAGAACGCCAGGTGCGCTTGTTCATTGCCAGCGCCTGCCAGTCTGGCGCAGTCAAGGGCGCCAGCGTGTTCAGCAGCATCGGGCCGCGGCTGCTGCTGGCGGGCATACCGGCGGTTGTGGCAATGCAGTTCGCGGTGCCCATCGACTCCACTGTGGCTTTCAGCGCCGAGTTCTATGCCTCGCTGGCGCGCAGCGAATCAGTAGCAGTCGCCGCAACCGCCGGGCGCAAGATGCTGGTATCCCGCGGCACGTGGCATATTCCGGCAGTCTACCTGCGCAGTCGTGATGGAGAGGGGAACCTGTTCCGCTTCCACGATCAGCAGCGACCGTTTGGTGGACTGATCAGCGGAGCGGGCGGAGTCCGGGTCTATTTCCAGCCGGCTGGCTCGCCTGCGCCAGACTGGGACGCACTGCGCCCTCGCAGCGCCGCACCATACAAGTTTCTGTCTCCGTACGAGGCAACGGATCATCGGGTCTTCTTCGGCAGAGAGAGCATGGTTCGCGAAGTGTCCGGCGAGATTCTGCAGCGAACACTGACGGTTCTGCAAGGCCCTGCCGGCATCGGGAAGACATCGCTGGTCAATGCCGGGCTGGTTCCCAGGTTTCTCGACAACGGTTATCTGGTCGTGACCACGACGGAGTACGACAGTCTGGCCTCATCGTTGTGGCATGCGGTGAAGCAGTCGGTGGCAGCCGGCATGAATGCTCTGCAGCAGGATAGTCTTAAGGAATTCGTAAATGCCCTGATACAGAACGTTGGGCATCCGCTGCTGTTGGTCTTCGATCATTTCGAGGAGTTTTTGCGGACTGCCAGTGTTGAGCAACGCCAGACTTTCACGAAGCAGCTTGCTGAATGTGCCGGGACAAACTTCCCGTTGCCTGTCCGGCTGCTCCTTGTGGTGCGCGAGGATTTCGTCGGTCGCCTGACAGCCCTGGACGGAAACATCTCCGGCTTGTGGACGGCTCCGGTCAGTCTTGGATTTCTGACGCGTGCGCAGGCACGGGCAGCCATCGAACAGCCGCTCGCCCGCTGCGATCCGCCCATGGCGTGCGACTTACGGTTCCTGGAACTTCAACTGCTGGCTGACCTGAGCGCCGAAGGGGACGGTGAACTGATCAATCCCACGCATTTACAGATCGTCTGCAGTGAGCTCTACCGGACGGCGATTCAGCAGGATGTCCGCGTCATTACCGACAAGCAGTATCCGCCGGGAGGCATCGCTGTTCTGCTGGCGCGTTACCTGGATCAGAGTCTCCAAAGACGTTTCATCGAACCAGAGGCGCGCGAAACTGCCCGCAAGCTGCTCAAACTGATGGTGTCTGGCGCAGGTGAACGTGTCTACGTAAGTGCCGCGACAGTCGCGCAAGCCCTGGATGTGCCGGTGGATCTGGTGCACTCTCCAGATCGAGATGCTGCGCGAGGACGGTCTGTTGGAGGCGCGTGCATCGCTGGCCAACGAGACAACCTATTCGCTGAGTCACCATGTGCTGGCTGAAGAGGTGCAGCGTTGGTTCGACCGTGAAGAGGTTCTCAATCGCTGCGCACAGGAGACGCTGAACCGCGCCTGGGACGACTGGTATGCGCAGCGCTTTGCCGTCCAGCAAACTGCTCCAGGCAGTACGGGGCAGCGACACCGGAACTGCTGGTGGGCAGTAATCGTCTGGCTGAACTCCGGTCGCGCCGCGCCGCGGTGGATATCGACGGCCCGCAGTTCTGCCTGCTGCTGCGCAGCGCCGTGTATCATCAGGTTGACACTGCCTACTGGGCGCATCAGATCGCCGAAGACGAGCCGGCGAGAAGCCTCCTCGCGGCGCTGAACGGCGGCAAAGCCGGCCCTGGCGATCATGACGCCGCCACTGCGCTGGGCGCGGCGGCATTGGGGCTGGGCGACTTTTCCTCACAGCCTTTGGCGCGCGCCGCGACCGGTGACGACGACGGTTGTACACGTCATGCCGCCAGCCTCGCCCTGGCGGCGCTGGGCATGGACACCATCCAGGCCAGCCTGACAACTATGGCGGATGCAAGCCCGCCACGACACGGATGGCGGCGCGCCCAGGCGCTCGCGCAAATGAAGGCGGCCGGCTTTTCCCTTCCGCAAGCATCTTTCGGCTTGCAGATGTTGGTCGTTATTTGGAGCATCGGGCTGCGGGTCTGGGACAACCGGTGGCGGATCGCGACAGAGAGTGCGGTCGCCGGGTTAGCGGCTGGTATCGGGCTCGGGCTTGCCTTGTTTGCCAACACGTTTCTGCCTTCCATCATCCCGTGGTGGGTGTTGCTGCTCAGGAGCCTGATCCTCATTCCGGTGGGTGTTGCGCTTGGAGTAACCACGGTCGTCGGCGCGTGGGTGTTTCGGTTGGCTGCGGCACATGACAGACCACGTTTCCGTTCGGTCAATCAGGTCATAGGTCTTTGGGTTGGGTTCGTAGCCGGCCTCCTGATTTTGTGGTACCCGGTGGACGAGCTTACATCCAGATTGGCGCAGTCGGTGATCGTTGGGTCAGAGGCAAACAGTTTTACCCTGATCATTGAGTACATCATGAGTGGCAGCTTGTGGGGTCTTGGTATGGCGATCGGCTATGAGTTGCTCGCTGGCCTGCGGCCCGGCAAGCTCTGGCCACGACAGATGCTCGGAGCAGGCACCGGCGGGGCCATTGGCTGCCTGCTGGCCTGGCACTGGATCGAGGTCGTGCCACTGGTGGAACCTAGCGGATACTTTTCAAACCTGGAGGTGGCGCTGGCAGGTTTTGGCTTCGGTGCCGGACTGGCATTGGGACGGACTGCAGGCGCATGGCTGTGGCTCAGGCTCAAGTTGGGAAGCTCAGGGACCGTTATGGCGAGAGACGGATAGAAGCGTCGTGGTTGGAGGAGGATAAAATGACTTACCGATCAGTTGCCTTAATCGTCATTCTGGCTGCGCTCATTGTCAGTTCGTGCTGCATTGCCGGTCCAGAAACGGGATCTTCGGGATCGGACGGTGTGGTGGTTGAACGAGAGCGAACCCAGGTATGGCATCGCCCGCAGAATCTGGCCGAGCGTGAGGTTCAGAACACCGAGCGGGCATCTGCTGGCGACGACGTGTGGACAAGACGCAGTGGCCGGGCGTTGCTGCGCTGGTCTGACATGTACGTTCGGCTCTACGGAGATGACAAGAATGACACGGGAATGGAGATCCAGGATGCAACCCCGGCCTGGCTGAATCTCAGTTTGGTGGCTGGCGCGGCCGTAATTGCCGGCAAGGTAGAATCATCTGAGCGTGTACAACTGACGACCGACAACACCGCGCACATTGTAAAAGGCACTACGTTGATGTTGGCCCGTCCGGCAGGCCGGAATGTCACCATCGTGCGGGTCTTTGAAGGAAAACTGGAGACCAGCAGCACGACCGGGCCACCCGATCCGGTGACTGTGAGCGCCGGCCAGTGGTCGCTCACAGTCGACAATAAGGCGCCAGTGGTATCGAATGACCTGGAAGATATGCGGGCGCTGGCGCGCCAGTTCGGCATGTGGGATCTTCTCCACGAGATCGAGCTGGACGTGCAGGCTGGCTTTGGTCCGCCAGACGCGCAGGTCGATCCTGATCAGGTGCAGATCGTCTTCGTAGAGGAAACGACGGCTACCCCGCGGCCTGCCACACCAGCGCCGGCCTTGTGCCGTTCTGGCGTGCTGTTTTGTGAAGACTTCGAGAATTGGCGCGCCAACGAGTGGAGACTCGACACGGGCTGGAAACTCGCAGACGACGGTGCGAACACGGTTCTGAGCGGCGCCGGCCATCACTGGGCGACACTGCTCAAACCCGGATGGGATGACCACCGCGTGAAGTTCAGACTGAAGTTGCTGCGCGGCACGATTCACTTGATCTACCGGCTGACCGATGGACCAACGCGGTATTTCATTGGCTTCGAACCAGGCGGGCTGTATTTGCAGCGACAGCGAGGCAGCGGCTTCGAGTTTCTCCACGAAGAACCGGGCCGGTACGCGCTCGATAGATGGTACGACGTGGAGATCGTTGGAAGGGGTGGGCACCTCCAGGTGTACGTGGACGGCAAGCTGGCATTGGATTACACCGACAGAGCGCCATTGCTGCGGGGCACCATCGCCTTTGAGACGCTGGATAACTCAGCGGCTCAGATCGACGATATTGAGATCTTGCCATCCGGCAATGTGCCAGCGGCTACGGCAACCCGAACACCGACACGCACGCCGACCCGTCGGCCCGCTCAAACCCAAACACCGACGAGTCGGCCTACTCAAACGCGGACGCCAACGCCAACCCGCACACCGACACGAACACCCACGCGCACGCCAACCCGGACACCCACGCGCGAGCCGACTGCCGTTGTACCGATAACGGTGCGCTTCTGGGCTGACCAGGAATGTCTGCTGAATGACACGTGTACCACGCTCCACTGGCAGGTTGACGATGCCGAAGCTGTCTACCTGAACGGCGAGGGCGTTGCTGCCTACGGAGACACGCTGGCCTGCCCGCCGGGCACCACAGGAGAATACACACTGGTCGCGGTGCGCGGGACTCAACGTGTTGAGCGAACAGTCACCCTGTTCAGACCCACTGCCAGCATGAGCGTTGATAACCCATCCATCAATGCCGGGCAGTGCACAGTGGTTCGCTGGGATGTGGAGGGTGCGGAGCAGGTATTCCTGAACGGTGAAGGGGTCGCCGGGCACGGTCAGCGCGAGGTATGCCCTTCGTCAACGACGCGCTACGACTTGCATGTGATCACCGCCTGCGGCAACACAGACCGCACGGTAACTGTGCAGGTGACTCCTGCGGCTCCACCGCCGCCACCGATAATCGTCGACGGAGCCCCACCCAACATCGGCAGCATTGAGACCTTCCCGGCGGGCGACACCTTGTGTGAACGCAGCCGGATCGACGTGCAAACGGTGATTACGGATGACTCTGGCGTGGCACGCGCTGAATTGTGGGTGCTCTTCATTCCGTACGGAGGTATCGGCGCCTGGGACTACGTGCCGATGGACAGAGATGGCAACATCTTTTTTGCCACTCTGAACGACCTGGGTTTGGGCGAAGTCAGAATGTACGTCAAGGCTTGGGATGAAGTGGGAAATGCGAGCGAATCGCCGAAACGGGTGGTGATCATCACGCTTTGCTGAGAGCGGCTGCTCATCTTCTCACGAGGGACCAGGCGGGAAAGCAATCTGACCGGTGGCTGTCATTGACGCAATGATGCCACCGGTCCGCATTGGCGGATTTCTCAAACCCGCTGTCCGCAGCTACAATCGTTGCCCGGAGGCAAATGTGACTCAACAAACACTACCGACCAACCTGCCCAGCAACGTCCACCGCGGGCTGGCGCGCATCTGCGGCCAGTGGCAGGGCGTGACGCGCACGTGGTTCGAGCCGGGCCAGTTGGCCGACGAGTCGTCTCAACGCGGCGTGATCCGCTCGGTGCTCGGCGGCTACTTCGTGGTTCACGAGTATGAGGGGACTCTGCAAGGCCAGTCGATGCGCGGCATCGCCATCTTCGGTTTCGACGTCGCCACCGGCAAATGCCAGGCCGCCTGGATCGACAACGTTCACATGGGCACAGCCATTATGTGTTCCGAAGCCGAACCGGACGAGCGCGCATTCGTGGCGCTCGGTCATTACGATGACCCCAACGGCGGCCCCGCGTGGGGCTGGCGCACCGAGATCGACCTGACTGACGATGACCACATCACCATCACCGCCTACAACATCCCGCCTGGCGGCGAGGCTTACAAGGCCGTGGAAACCCGCTACCAGCGAATGAGTTAGCAGAATGCCCTATACATGGCTCATCTTCGACGCCGACGGTACGCTGTTCGACTACGACCGCGCAGAGGCGACCGCCTTTCACCGCACGTTCGAACAAGGCGGCCACCCCTTCCATCCGGAATACTCAAACGTATATCGCGAGGTCAACAGCCAGATCTGGCGCGAGTTCGAGCGCGGCGAGATTTCGGCGAACGACCTGCGCGTCGAACGTTTTGCCCGCCTTTTCGCCCGGCTGTTGCTGAACATCGACGCGGCCAGCTTCAGCAGCGATTACCTGTTCAACCTCGGCCGGCAGGCTGATCTAATCGACGGCGCAGCCGACGTGGTGACCGCGCTGTACGACCGGTACCGCATGATCGTCCTCACCAACGGGCTGAAGGACGTCCAGCATGCCCGACTGGCGGGCTGCGGCTTGCAGGACTACTTTGCCGGCATCGTCATCTCCGACGAGGTAGGCGTTGCCAAGCCGGACCCGCGGATCTTCGACATCGCCTTCGAGCGCATGGGCAACCCGCCGCGCGATCAGGTTCTGATGATCGGCGACGGTCTCAGTTCCGACATCCGCGGGGCCGCCAATTATGCGATCGATGCCTGTTGGTTCAATCCCGCTGGAGCGGCGCAGCCTGATGGATTGCCAATTCGCTACGAAATCGCGCGCCTGACCGACCTGCTGCCTCTTCTGGCTACGAACTAAGGGCTGGTCAGGTGCTCGCTGCAAGCGACAGGAAGGATCGCTGCCATGAACTCCACGCTCAGACTGCATGATGGTTTTAGCTTCCGATTGCCGATCATGGCCGACGCGCAGGATGTTCTCGCGCTGATGAACGCCTGCGATGTCGCAGACTACGGCGAGCCGGACAGCGATCTGGACGACTTCATCTTCGACTGGCAGGAAGGCGACCTTCAACGCGACGCCTGGCTGATCCAGGCAGCCGATGGCACCCTGGCGGCCTACGGCATGGTGTCAGCATGGAGCGGGGGGTTCCAGATCGATTGTTTCGCGAGACCTGATGTGCAGGAGATGGGCCTTCAAGCTTGTCTACTCAACCTAGGCGAACAACGGGCGCACGCGCTGCTGGCTGCCGGAGCAGCAACGCCGCCGGTTGTCCGAGCGTATGCTGCCCACGTCAACCAGTCCGATCTCGCTGCGTTGGTCGCAGCCAGTTTTCAGCCCGCCAAGTACCACTTCCGCATGCAGATCGATCAAGCCGAGCCGCCGCCCGACCCGGTCTGGCCCGATAGATGCCAGTTGCGCACTGTCCGCCCTGGTCAGGATGACGAGTCGTTGCACGGCTTGATCCAGCAGGCTTTCGACCTGCCGGGCCGCACCCCGCAGCCCCTGGAGGAATGGCGCGACTTCATGATGCGTCCCGATCACTTTGTGCCCGAACTGTGGTTTGTGCTAACCAGCAACGAGGAGATTGTGGCAGCCGCTCTGTGCTTCGACTACGAGCCGTATGGCTGGGTGCGCCAACTCGCCGTCGCCGCAGACTGGCGACGGCGAGGCATCGGCTCAGCGATGCTCCACCACGTCTTTGGCGTGTTCTACCGTCGCGGGCAAAGGCGTGTCGCGTTGGGCGTCGAAGCAGCCAACGAAAACGCGTATCGCCTCTACGAACGGGCCGGTATGCGTCGCGTGCGCCAGTTCGACGAATACCAGAAGCGGCTCGCCTGAGTGTCAGTTCGCCGAACTCATTCGGCGTCTGATATGCCGCGAAAGAATTTACTCAGAGCAGGCTACAGAGTTGATGTGCGGGCAGCTTACTTCAGCATGCTTTGGCTGTGTCAGACTGCGAATGAATTCGCAGTTCGCGCAACGCCAGCCGCTCCTGTCTCTCCCGTCCCGCCCGCAATCGATCCCACACCGGCACGGCCAGCAGCCGCGCCTGAATTTCGCGCATGCTCTCATGGCCGCTCAACGCGGCACGGGGAATCGCCAACGAGTTCGTATGTTCACCAAACAAGCCGGTGTCGGTGGTGAAGGCCAGCCGGACGCCCCATTCGCGTAGGCGCCTCTGTTCGCGGACGCCATAATCCAGCCCGCGCGCGCCGTTGGGATATGCGAAGACATCCACGGGGCGGCCCAGTAACGATTGCAAGACATTCACCGATCCCGCGATCTCCCGCTCGGCCACGTCGTCCAACTCGTTGGCAAGGATGGGATGGTGCATCGAGTGCGCGCCCAGTGTCACCAGCGGATGGCGGTCCAGCGCCGTTGCCTCGTCCAGCGTCAGATTCCAGCGCTGGTCGAACTGAACGCCGTGCTGCGCTGCCAGCTCATCCAGCAGTTGCCTGATCTGCGAAAGTCGCAGCGATTTCAACAGCGCCGCGACGCCGAAATCTGCCACCTCACCCGCCGCAACGCCGATCAACGCCGCCGCGGCCTGCCGAATCGCATCGTCGCTTACCGATTTGCGCAGCGTGCGCAGATCCTGGAACCAGTAGTTTCTGCCGCTGCTCAAGACACCGGGGGAAATGAACACGACCGCCGGCACACCCAGCATCTCCAGCACTGGCAACGCCTCGTCGCAAAAACTGCGTTCCCCGTCGTCGAACGTCACCAGACAGCCATTGTTCAAGGGTCGGCCCGCCTCAAAGTAGGCGCGTACTTCCTCGACCGCGACGAAACGATACCAGCGGCCAATCGTCTCCAGCGCGCGCCGAAACCACGCGCCCGACGGCACGCCGTGAAACGTCATCACCAGGTTGGTCGAGATGAAGGGAGAAAGGGGGTGTTGCATCAACGCTGCGTGCGCTCTCTGCCAGCTTGCTTCAGCATGCTTCGGCCGTATCAGGCGCCGGTTTCAACCGGTGATGATCCCCGCCGCCACTCCAGCAACCGAAACACCACCGCGGCTCCGGTGACCACCACCCACGCCAGCCCACCCAGAATCACCGTCAGCTCGCGGCTGGGCAGCGGAAAGCGCGCCTGCTGGTAGTGCAGACTCGCCACAAATGACCCGACAGCGATGATGCCCAGCAACCATTTGCTGGGCCAGATATCGCGCTGGATGATCAGCGCCAGCAGCCAGTAGAACGCCACGAAAGCTGGCGCCATCAGTCGTTCGTTGCCTGAACCGAACAGCGTGCTGACCAGGGTCAACAGAATGAACACGCCCATAAAGATGTTAGCGCGGAAAAAGGCCAGCGTCGTCCCCAGGAAAATCAGCGGCAGAAACGTCACCGGCTTGAGCGTGTTGCCAAACTGCCGCCCCCAGAACTCCGGCGTCAACACCTTGGGAGCGAATCGCACAAACGCCTGCATCGGCTCCAGGTTGCCGGGCAGATCAAGCGACAAAAGCAGCCGCAGCGCCACCGTCACTGCGACCGCCGGCAGCGTCGCCAACAGCATCTTCACCAGATCGGCGCGCAGCGTTCGGCGTTCCCAGAGGAACACCAAAGCAGTCGGCGGCAACAACAGCCACGTCTCGCGCGCCAGCGCGCCGAAGAAGAGCGCGACGGCAAACACCGCCCATCGTCGCTCCAGCATCGCCCAGAACCCCAGCAGCAACAGCAGCAGCGCCAGGAAGTCGTTGAGGTGGAAAATGTACCAGACCGTGACCCCGAACAGGTAGGTGTTGAAGGTGAACAACACCGCGGTGAAGGCAGCGACCGGCCGGCTGATCCTGACGAAACAGAGGAAAAAATACAGCCCGACCACCACGCCCAGACTGGCGGCGTAATTGAACAGCGTGAAGCCCAGAACGTAGTCGTCGAACAATACCCCGACCGTCCAGCTTCCCAGCACGCGGAAGCGGAACGGTTCCCTCGCCTCAGCAGAGATGCCCGGCGCGGCCTCGGCAATCTTGCGGTAATGCCAGCCGTCCCATTCGCTGAACGGCAAAATGTGCCAGTTGATCTGCCCCCACAGATACAGCATAATGGCCGTCGCGATCACCACGATAGCCAGATACTTGCCGTGCGTTCGCAGAAAGCTCTTCAAAGTCCGGTCTCACACCCTTGCATCCAACCAGCGACACTCGACCTGTAGGACGGTTTTCCAAACCGTCCCTTCGCACACCGACGACCAGAGACGACTTGGGAAAGTCGTCCTACAACAGACTACCGCTTCACCGCGGTCAGTACCGTGTGATGTCTGGCGCGCTCGATGATCACGTTGGTCAGACCGGCGTGCTGCAACTCGCGGACCATCGCGCGTGCTGTCTGGAACGACTCGTAGCGGCCGCTGGCCGGCGACGGGACAACCGCGCCGCTGAGGTGGAACAGCATCCCATCGGCCAGTACGTAGGACTGATGCAGCATCTGGCGGGTGTCGCGCGCCCGCGTAGCTGCCCGCAAACTGCGCCAGGTACGGCGCGGCGGATGCACCAGCGCCCACAGTTCGCCGCCCGACTGCAACACTCGGCCGATCTCCACCAGCGCGGGCCGGATGCGCACGAAAGGCAGCACCACACGCGCGATCACCAGATTGAACGTGTCATCGGCAAAGGGCAGCGCCTCGGCCAGGCCGTTGACGAACGCCAGCGGCGCGGCCAACTCCTGACCCAGCAACAGCGCGTCGAAATCCACATCGACGCCCGCTGCCCAGACCTGGCTCGGCAGATCGCTGGCAAGCATCGTCTGACCGGCGCCGCAGCCCAGGTCCAGCACCCGGCGGTGCTGCGGGCCGATCCGGGGCATTACCCGCCGGCCGTCGTCCAGCGAGCGGGCGATTTCCAACTCATACAAATGGTAAGCGCGTGTACTCATCAGTTGACGCTAATCTGTGACCCGTCGGCGGTTTTGACGACCTCGATGCGCGCCGGGAAGAGGTCCTTCAACTCGTCGATGTGGGTGATGACCAGCACGCGCTCGAAATCGTCCTGAATCGATGTGATGGCTTCCACCAGCCGCTCGCGGCCCTGGGCATCCTGGGTACCAAAGCCCTCGTCGATGATCAGCGTCTGCAAGGCTGCGCCCGCCCGCCGGGCCAGCAGTTTGCTTAGCGCGATGCGGATAGCGAAGTTGGCGCGAAACGCCTCACCGCCCGAAAAGAGACTGTAGTCGCGGCTGCCCAGCTCGTCGCTGATGATGATATCCAGGGTTTCGCGCACTTCCTGGGTGCTCTTGGTCTCGCGCTGGGTCTCGATGCGCACCGCCATCCGCCCGTCGGTCATGCGGTTAAGCAGGCGGTTGGCCTCGGCTTCGATTTCGGGGATCGCCGCTTCGATGATCATCGCCTGCAACCCCTTCTTGCCGAAGGCGGCTTGCAGGTCTTCGTAGATCGCCTGGCGCGCCAGGGTGCCTTCCAGTTCACGGGCAAGTTGGCCGCGTCGTTCCGTCTGGGCGCGGCAGGTCTCCAGTCGCTGGCGGGCTGCGCCGAACCGCTGGCGGGCCTGGTTGGTGGCCTCTTCCAGACGGCGCACCTCCTGGCTGCGCTGCGCGAGCTGTTGGGTGATCTGCGGCAGGCCGGCCAGCACGGCCGCCAACTCGACCTGCTGCTGCTCGTCGGCTGCCAGCGTTTCCTGCCAACGCTGCGCGCCGGCTTGAAGATGTTCGATGCGCGCCTGTAAATCCTGGGCGCGCTCCTGGGCGGTCAGCAACTCGCTGTGACGCTGCTCGAAGGGGCTGAACTCGACCACGGCGTCGCGCGTCTGCTGGTGCGCCGGGGCGTCGTAACCCAGCGCAGCGACCTCGACGTCGATACGAGCCAATGCTGCCTGTGCTTCTCCGGCATATTCGCCGGCCGCCAACTGCTCATCCAGTTGTTCGACCACGGCAACGGCTGCGGCCAACGCGGTTTCCGCTTCACGAGCCTCTTTGAGCCGGTCCTCAGCCTGACCGTGCTGCCGCTGCCAGCTTGCCTTCTCGGCCAGCGACGGTTCCAGCTTGCGCTGCGCGTCCTTGGCTGCTTCGCCGTCGCGTTTGACCGCGGCCTGGCGGGCGCGCCCGACCGTCATCTCGTCGTGCAGGGCCTCGTCGCGCGCCAGGTAGTCGCTGCGCACCCGCTCGCGCTCGTCGTGGCCCAGTGGTCGGTTGCAGACGGGGCAGGGCGCGTCGGCCTCGCCCAGCATGGCCAGCTTGTCGTGCAGATCGGCGGCTTCCGCCTCCCAGCGCTGCACGTCGCCGTTCAGTCTGGTCCACTCCTCGCGCAGGGTCTCGATGGTGGTTTGCAACTCGCGGTGCTGCTCTTCCAGACCAGCGATCCAGGCCAGCTTCGTTTCGGCGATGACGAGTTGCTCTTCCAACTGCGCCGCACGCTCGGCCTGGCTGCGCAGTTGCGTCACCCGACTGTCGCCAATCCGTCGCTCCGCTTCGAGTTGGCTGCGCGCCTGAGTCGACCTGGCTCTGCAGCCTGGCCTGCTCTGCCTGAAGTGTTGCGTGGCGCGCCAGCTTCCCGTTCCAGGATTGGTCGGCCGCGCGCGCCTCTTGCAGCTTATCGTAGCCGGCCTTGATGTCGTCCTGTTGCGCGAGGATGGTCTCGGTGCGCGCCAGCGCGCCGCTGGCTTGAGTTAGCTGATCCTGTGCAGCGGCCAGCTCGCGCTTGCCGTGCGCGATGCGACGCTCCAGATCGGCCAGTGCACGCTCCTGGGCGCTCAACTCCTGCTGCTGGCTGCGCAACGCTTGCAGCGTCTGGTCGCCAGCTCGCAACTCCTCTTGCAGATCGATCATGGCTTGCTGCGCCTGCTCCAACTCACTCTGGTAGGTCGGCTCGTTGGCCAGCTCCGCGTCGATCTCGCCGATCAGCGCCTCAGTTCGGCCCGCCGTCTGGCGCTGATCGCGGGCGCGCTCCCGGGCGCGGCTCTCGAACTCGTCGTACAGGCCCAGCCCAAGGATGTCGGCCAGTATCTGCTTGCGCTGGTTGGGCGGCTTGACGGTGAACTCGTCGGCTTTGCCCTGCACCAGATAGGCGGAGTTGACGAAGGTGTCGTAGTCCATGCGCAGGAGCTGCACAATGCGTGCTTCGGTGTCGCGCATCGTCGGCTCGGTGATGGGCCGCCACTCGTCGTCGCCCGGCGCGTGGATCTGAAGCTGCAGGTCGCTCTTGCCGCGCCCCTTGCGCGAGCGACTGCGCACGACCCGGTAGCGGTTGGCGCCCAGGCCGAACTCGAAATCAACCCACATATCCGTTCTCGCCCAGATGCACAGGTCATCGGCGGACGGAGTGCGCGCCTTGCCCCACAGCGCCCAGGTCATCGCGTCCAGCAGCGCGGACTTGCCGTGGCCGTTGTTGCCCGACAGGCAGGCCAGGTGCAGCCCATTGAAATCCAGCGGGTCGGGGTCTCTGTAGCAGAGGAAGTTGTGCAGCGAGAGTTTGAGTGGGATCATGGGGTGGTAGAGATCAGAGATCAGAGGTCAGATGGCAGAGGTCAGATGATAAATGTCAGGTGGCAGGTTGCAGGTGGCAGGCGGCACGAAACCGTGATCGACCTCTGACTTCTGGTCACTGTTTACCGATTCTGGCTTCTGGTTACCGGTCACTGGACCCGCCCGCGCCGTTCAAAATCTTGCCTTCGATGGCGTCGGCGACGGCCATGACGCGCATGGCGTCGGTCGCGCCGACCAGCGGAGGACGTCCCTCGCGGATGCAGGCCAGGAAATGGTGCAACTCGGCGTGCAGCGGCTCGATCTGCGGCACGTAGACCTGCTCGATCAGCCCCTCTTGGCGGTAGAGCACCTCGCCGTGCTGTGCGAAGTAGTCGGCGGTCGATTGGCGATGGATCATCACGGTGCGCGTCAGGAAGTCAGCGACGACGAAGGCGCCAGCACAAGTGACCGCCATCTGGCGCACCTTGTGCTGCGTCACCTTGCTGGCCGACAGGCTGGCGACCTGACCGTTGACAAAGGTCAGCAGCGCCATCGCGTGGTCAGGCTGAGGCGAGCGGATGCGGCTGCCGGTCGCCTGAATGCTGGCCAGCGGCTCGCGCACCAGCGTCAGAATCAGGTCGAGATCGTGGACCATCAGGTCGTAGACCACGCTGACATCGGCGGCACGCGTGGCAAATGGGCTGAGCCGGCGGGCCTCAACTGCCAGGATCGTGTGGTCGACCAGCACGTTGGCCAGCTCGACGAAGGTCGGATTGAAGCGCTCGACGTGTCCGACCTGCAGGATCAGCCCCGAAGACTTCAGCGGCTGCGGCCAGTTCGGTGGCCTCGGTCACCGACGCGGCCAGCGGCTTCTCCATCAGCAGATGGATGCCCTCTGCCAGACAATCCAGCCCGATGCGGTGATGCAGGGTAGTCGGCGCGGCGATGCTGACCGCCTCGACGCGTTGCAGCAGGTCGCGGTAGTCGGTAAATACTTCGACGCCGTAGCGGCTGGCGATCTCCTGCGCGCGGGCAAGGTTGGTGTCAGCCACGCCGACTAGCGCACTGCCGGGGCTGGACGCGTAGATGCGCGCGTGGTGTTGTCCCATGTTGCCGACGCCGATCACGCCGGTGCGGACTGGTTGTGTCAAGCCAGGTCTCCTTCAGGAGGAAATTGATAGCTGCGCTGGCAGGCGGGGCAGCGAAACGCGCCGCGCTGCGAGTCGTCCTCGACCAGCCGTTGCCCGCAGGCGCAGACGTAGCCGGCCAGCCGGGCCGGGTTGCCGCGCACCAAGCCGTGGTCGGGAACGCTCCTCGTCACGACTGCGCCTGCGCCGATCATCGCGAAGCGTCCGATGCTGACATCAGGCAGCACCACGCAGCCCGCGCCGAGCGAAGCGCCGTAACCGACTGCGATGCGGCCCGCGTGCCAGTCGTCGTCAGTCTTGAGCGCGCCGTCAGGAGTGATCGCGCGTGGCAGCAGGTCGTTGGTCAGGAGTGCGCCCGGTCCGACAAAGACGCCGCCGTCCAGTTCCACGCCGTGGTAGAGCATCGCGCCGTTCTGCAGCTTGCAGCAGTCGCCGACCACCACATCGAAGTCCACGTAGACGCCCTTGCCCACGATGCAATGCTGGCCAATCCGGGCGCGCTCGCGCACCTGTGCCTGGTGCCAGATCTGGGTGCCTTCACCGACCGTAGCTTGTGGCGAAACCTCAGCCGAGGGATGAACTCGTATCATACAAACGCTCGCTCGAAACAGGGATATCCAACTGGTAACCGCGGGGCAGTTTACCATCAAAGCCCGTCTCTGGCTATTCAGCGAATCCCCTGAGCAGGTGCCGGGGACTTGCGGAGAGTTCCCGGCACCTCAACGACATCCGCCCCGTCAGTGCTGAACCGACGGGGCGGATGATTGGTCAATTAGCATCGCGGCAAGCGCGACACTGGAAGGTCAACTGGTGACGTGGCGCTACTGCTGTCCCTTGCTGATCATCGGCAGGAACAGGGAACGCATGGGCCGGTGCGCGAAGTCCACAGTTACGGGGTAGCCGGCGGTCACGAAGTAGCTGGCGTCGTTGTTTGGCGCCGCCGCAAAACCAGACGGCGCGACCTCTTTGACGCGGTAGGCGGCGTTTGGCGCCAGGAAGTCGAACAGGAAGCGTCCGCTGCTGGTCGTCACTTGCAGGCCGATGAGTTGGCCAGCCTGATTGCTCAGTTCGACGCGGCCGTTAGGCAGCGCAAGGTCGGTGCCCAGCGTGTAGATGCCATCCTCGTTGACGTCGTGGAAAACGATGCCCTGGATCGCGCCGTAGGGCGACAGGGTCGCTGTCGGCGTCGCCGTTGGCGTGCGCGTCGGTGTGGCCGTATTCGTAGCCGTTGCGGTCGGGGTCGATGTATGCGTTGCCGTTGCGGTTGCCGTTGGCGTGCGTGTCGGCGTGTTGGTAGCTGTCGCAGTCGGCGTGCGTGTCGCTGTCGCAGTCGGTGTGTTGGTGGCCGTCGGTGTCGCGGTCGCCAGTTGGGTCGCGGTGGACGTGGCTGTCGGCGTCTGTGAAGGCGTCCAGGTGGGAGTTGGCGTACGTGTCGGGCCGCTGGTGGGCGTTGACGTGGCAACACCGGTGGGCGTCGGCAGCGGATCGGGGCCGCCCAGCTTCTTCACTTCGACGAAGTGGATCCATTCGTTGCCGTCGTTGGCGCCGCTGTCGCTGCGGCTGTCAAGCACGAAGTCCACGCCGCCGGCCATGCCGTTGGAGAACTGGGTGTCTGTCAGCGTGAAACTGACGGTCACGAAGGCGCCGGTGTTGGTTTTCTGCACCCACTGATTGGCGCTGCCCGCAGGGATCGCCCTCTGCTGCACGCCGGCGCTGTCCAGGTAGTTGAGCGTCCAGCGGTCCGCTGCCGCTGTTCCAGTAGGTCACCTTGATCTCGACCTGGTTGTTGAGGCCGTAGATGTAGCCGTCGTCGATGGAAAAGGCCATCAGCGGGTTGTTGGTGGACTGATCGGTGCGGCGGATCACCCAGGCTTCCGATGCGCTGTCGGGCAATGCCGGGTTGTGCGCGTTGGCAAAGCAGGGATAGCCGGGCGGGCCGGCCGCGCCGGCCGGGCAGAGGCCCAGTCCAACCGGCTGGCCTCCTTCCGTGGCCTGGTTGGTCTCGGGCACGGTGCGCGCGTTAGGAGCGTCGTCCCGCTGGTAGAGCCAGAACTGGAAGTTGCCCACCTGCGGGTATTCGCTGGTGTACTCGACATCACCGGTAGTGCCGTAGCGGAAGGGGTTGCGGTGGTCGCGCATGGCCACCCACACCGACGGCGTGTCGGTCAGGTCCTTGCCGATCCACTGGTTGGCCCAGTTCATCAGGTTGGTGTAGTCCGTGTTGGGTACGCCGCCCGGCAGCACCAGGTTCTCAAAGGAAGACATGCGGATGTAATCGGCTTTCTTGTCCATGCCGTTGAGCAGACCCCACAGGAACTCGGTCTTGGTCGGCAGCATGTACCCGTAGGTCTCGAAGCCGATGGGCACCTGGTTGTTGAACTGCACGATCTGGTCGTAGGAGCCGGCGCAGTTGTAATCGACCCCCGGCCGGTCGCAGGCCAGCGCGACGTTGGTGTCGGCGATAGAGGCCGTTGAGCGACAGGCCAACGCCGCGCTCGGCGGCATAGATCGAAAACTCCTTGCGTTCACGCGGCACGAACTGGAAAGGCGCCATCTGCAGCAGCACGCTTTTGGTCAGTGAACCACTTTCGTGAGAACGCCGAGATGTACATGTCGGTGATGGCGTTGACGGTGCTGATCCACAGGTCGGAGTTCAGGCCGGCCGCCTGCGACGCCGGGTCATCCACCTCGTCGGTGGCACGCGTCTCGCCCCAGATGCCGGTGCCGATGCCGATGAACTCGACACGGCTGTCGTTCTTGTAGCGGGCTGCCAGCGCCTGGACGAAGGTCTGGTAGGGCTGCTTGTACTCCGGCGCCCAGAACTTCAACATGCGCGGCGTGACGTTAAGCGCCACGTTGTCGACGAACAGGCTGGTGGGCGCGCTGCCGTTGTTGTTGAGCGTGAATCGTAACTCGACCCGAGCGGTTCTCGTAGGGCGTCAGGTCCAGCGTATGCTGCTGCCACGTGTCGCGAACGCCGGCGCTGGTGTTGGTCTGGATGGTGCTGATGACGTTGCCGTTCTCCAGCAACTCGACGCGCCAGGTGTCCGCGGCGCTGCCGGCCGCTTCGGCCGTTTCCATGCGCCACCAGTAGCTGATGGTCGCGTTGCTCAGGTAGGCGGGGATGCGGAAGGTGTACTGGCGCAGCAGCGCGCTCGAGCCGGTGTTGCCGCCCATTTTGGCCGCCAGGCTGCCGGCGAACACCGGGTTGTTGACCGTCGTCACCGGCCCGGAGGTGACCCAGTCGGCCAGCCCGTTCTCGAAGCCGCCGCCGTAGATCTGGTCGGTGGTTACGCCGTTGTACCAGACATTCGGGTTGCCGCGCACGAAGCCGGGCGAGGGGAGACCGCCATTGCCGCTGCGCCCCTCAGCCGTCACAATGGAAATGCCCACCTTCTTGCCATTGATGGCGTGGGTGGCCAGGTAGTTGTCGATGGACGACCAGTTGAAAACGCCGGGATCGGGGTTCAAGACCCGCCACCAGAAGAACTGCAGGTCGCCGGCGTTGTGGAACTGGGCCGGGTCCAGGTTCTGGCTTCCGGCGATATAGAAGCCGGGCTGCGCACCGGGCGGCACGTCCAGCGGATGGGTGTCAGCCTGCGTGCTGGCTGCGAGGCCGGCAGATGCCAAAATCACGATGGCAATCGCGGCCAGGTAGATCAGTAGTCTTGGTTTCATACGATGGGTCACCTCAGTGTAAAGATCGTTGTGCGTGTTGCTTCGCAGGGTTCGCCGCCCGCGCAAGGCGGCACGCATGGACGAATTGCCGGCGCGAGCCGATTGCGCATCGCGCGCCTCGAGACTCGCGGAGGGCGTTCCCGATTGGATTTGAATGCGGTGAAAGGGCGCCAGCCCGGTTGTGAATGCGAAAGCCCGAGGCCGTCTGGCGAATGCTGGAAGAGTGTCCCCGAGGGTGGCGGAGCCTACGCTCAGCCTGAGTTGTTGCCGGCTGCGACCACAGGAACCGTTCGGAGCATGATCCTGATGTCCTGCCGGATCGAGCGGTTGTCGATGTATTCGATGTCCAGTCGGATGATCTCGTCGAAGGCCAGTGCGCTGCGTCCGCTGATCTGCGCCAGACCGGTGAGACCAGGCGGAACCTCCAGCCGTCGGAAGTGCCAGTCCTTGTAGTTCTCCAGCTCGTAATCGGCCCAGGCGCGCGGCCCGACGAAGCTCATGTCGCCGCGCAGGATGTTGTAGAGCTGGGGCAGCTCATCCAGGCTCGACATGCGCAGAAGCCGCCCGATTCGCGTCACTTCCTGGCCATTGGTCTGCGGTTTGTACAGACCTTTGGTGGCCAGTGAGTCGTCTGCGCCGTTGGCATAGCGGCGGGCATATTCGCGATGCACATCCGCATGATTCGTGCCGTAGCTCATCGAGCGGAACTTAAAGAAATTGAAGGGGCGCGCATAGCGTCCCGTTCGCCGTTGTACAAAAAGCACCGGGCCACGACTGTCTATCTTGATCGCCACCGCGATCAACATCAGCAGCGGCGAGATCAATACCAGCAGCGTCGCGGCCAGCACAACATCAAACGCGCGCTTGGTTCGCTCGTAGGGTATCGACCGATCGCGCGTGCTTTCCACAGGGTGATAAGACTCTTCGTACCAGGTAGCCATTCGGGGTTGTGTTTCCAGCATGGTCGTGCCTCCGGACTCTTGACTTTCGCATTCACCCATAGAGTACGCTGTCTTCATGAAATCTGGATGAATATCAAGGGCTGTGTAAATGACAATTCATTCACACAGCGACTATGGAAGCCCGATCTGCCAGGTTTTTCGGAACGGCAGGCTTGCCGACATTGCCGGCAAGCCTGCCGCGGGACGTTTGTATCGCTTGCCTATCCGCCTCGTATTGCCAACGGCAGATAGAACTTGAGGTAGGGATAGTGTGACAAATTGACTGTCGGCGCCGTGCCGGCCGTCAGGTTGACGGCGTATTCGACAGGTCGCGCAAAGTAGTTGGCCGGCGCCATCGGACTGACCTTGTAGGTGGCCGGGTTCAGGTTGGCGAAGTTGTAGCCGCCGCCGCTGTTGGTGGTCGTCGTTGCGACCACGGCGCCGCTGTTGTTCTTCAACTCCACGGTCATCGAACCCAGCCGCGGCTCGCCGTTGTCGGGCGATCCGTTGTTGTTGCTGTCCACGAAAGCCACGCCGCCGATGCTGCCGACCGTCGCGGTGCCGGTCGGCGTCACGGTGGGTGTGTTGGTCGGCGTGGCCGTTGCGGTCGGTGTGCGCGTCGGGGTCGACGTGGGTGTGCTGGTCGGCGTGTTGGTCGGCGTGAACGTCGGTGACGGCGTGCGCGTCGGCGATGGCGTCGCGGTCGGCACGTTGGTATCCACCTTCTTCAGATCGACGAAGTGGATCCACTCGTTGCCGTCGTTGTTGCCGTTCTCGTCGCGCGAGTCGACGATGAAGTCGGTGTAGCCCGGCATGTTGTTGGCGAAGCGGGCGTCGTTGACGAAGAACTTGACCGTGCGGAACTGCCCGGAGTTCTGCTTGGTCACCCAGGTGTTGTTGGAACCGACCGGCTTGGCGTACTTCGGCCCGCTGGTCGAGTCGTACTGCACGCGGAACTTGTCGGTGCCGTGATCCCAGTAGGTGACGGAGATCTCGGCTTCGTAGTTCTCGTTGTAGACGTAGCCGTCATCGGCGTCGAAGGCCATCAGGTAGTTGTTGGTGGACTGGTCGGTGCGCCGGATGGCCAGCGCTTCCTTCACTGCCGGCAACTGCGAATTGTGGGCGTTGTTGAAGCAGGGATAGTCTGCTGGCCCTTGTGAACCTGCCGGGCAGAGTCCCAGGGATGGCTGAACACCGCCGTTACCGGTCTGGACGGCGTCGACATGGGTCTCAAGCACCGTCTTGCCGTTGGGCGCGTTGTCGTACTGGTATAACCAGAACTGGAAGTTCTCCAGCACCGGCCACTGGCTGAAGCTCTCGCATTCAGTTCCCCAGTAACACATCGGCTGCATGTGATCGCGCATCGCGATCCAGACCGACGGGGTGAAGTGCGAACTGTTCGGATCCAGGTTGGCGCCGAGATAAGGCTTGGCCCAGAGCATGATATTGGTAAACGCCTGTACCGGGGTGTCATTAGGTCCCAGGTACCAGTCGCTGTACGAGGAGAGGCGGACGTAGTCCACATGCTTGTCCAGCGCGTTCAGCACACCCCAGTAGAACAGATCAGCCGGTCCGCCGCCATATCTGCTCGACGGGCCTGCCCCGATCATGTAGCTGTAGGTTTCGAAAGCTGTCGGCACCCGGTCGCCGTGTTCGAGGATGGCGTCATAGTAGGCGGTGCGCCAGAGACTGGACGGTGCGTTGTACTGATACGTCTCGGCGAAGTTCCAGTCGAAATACAACCCGTTGTTGGAGATGCCAACGTCACGTGCGGCTGCGAACGCGGAGAAATCGCGCCGCTCGCCCGCCTCGCGGAAGAAGGGCGCGGCCTGCAGCATCAGGATCTTGCGCAAGCTGCCACCCTGCGAGAATGCATCCTTGTAGTATTGCGTGATCGTGTTGACCGTCGAAATCCAGCCATCGGGAGTCAGTCCGGCCGCCAACAGCGCCGGATCGTCGGCATTGTTGACCGGAATGGTCTCGCCGTACATGCCGCTGCCGATGCCGACAAACTCCACGCGTGGCTCGTTGCGATAGCGCGCGCCCAGTTCCTGCACAAACGTCTGGTAGCGGCTGAGATAGGCAGCGTCCCAATATTTGGGAACGATAGGCTGAACGGTCAGTCCGATGTCGTCCACCACAACAGACAATGTGTTGGCGTCGCCGTCGTTGATGACGGTGAAGCGCAGCGTCGCGTAGTGGTCGTCATTCGGAACCATGTCCAGCGTCCGCTGCTGCCAGCCCTGGGTGCCCAGGTTGTTCTGGTTCTGGACCGTGACGACCACATCGTTGCCGTCGAGGATTTCCACGATCAGGCGGTCGTCAGGATCGGGCGAGGTCGCCTCGGTGCGCCACCAGTAGGTGAAATCGCCGTCGTGGAGCGCCGCCGGGATGAGCACGTTATACTGCAGCAGACGAGCGGTAGTATTAGGCGCGCCGCCCAGCCGGAGAGCCTTGGAGCCGCCGTGGGGATTGGAAGTAGTGATAGATGCCGGCGCTTCCGTGGACCAGTTGGTCAGATCAGACTCGAAGTTGCCGTTCTTGACAGCTTCGGTCATCGTACCTGGCAGCGTCGTGTTGGCCTGCTGACGCACCCAGCCTGGCATCGCCTCCGCGCCGCCGTCATAGCGGCCATCGTAGGTCGTAATGGTGATGCCCACCTTCTTGCCGGGTTGACCGGGGCCGGGTGGCCAATAGTGCTGATCGAGGTAGCCGTCGATGGCGCTCCAGTTGTATTGTCCCTGGCCCGGGTTCAGCGTCGCCCAGGTGAAGGATTGCAGATCGCCGGAATGGTTAAAGTCCAACGGTTCGAGGTTCTTACTGCCAACGATATAGAACCCGGGCGCGCTCGGTGTGGGCGCGGCTTCCGGGCTTTCCTGGTTGGTAAACGATCCGGCGTTTACCAATGACGTGGCGGCGATGGCGACAATCACCATGACCACTAACGCTATCGCAATTTTGCGTCGCTTCATTTTGCGAACTCTCCTTTGCCACAAGTTTTTCAGAATTCTCGGTTTTGCCGTGAAATGGATGGATACGGGAACGCTCCAGAATCACGGTCAGCCGAGCGTATCATACGAAGATTAAGATTGCATGAACGTCGGATGATCTGAGTATGACAGTCTTGTCAGGCTTGTGGCGCTATTTCGCCGCAGACCATTGGGCCGCGGCGAAACTTGTGAAATGATAGCACAGGCAATGGCGAAAGGCAAACCTATCGCCGGACTCAAGGGGATGTGGGAAAGGAGTCGAGGGCGTAAAGGGGGGCGAGGCGGGCGATCACCGAGATGTCGCGCACGAAGTCTTCGTTGCGCAAGAGGCGCAGCGGACGCGCCCATTTCGAGCCGGGCAGCGTCAGAATCGAGATGGCGTCGATCAGTCGCCGGCTGCCGCCCCAGCCAAACAGTTCCTGGCTGATGCAGACCAGTCCGGCTTGCTGCGCGAACTCCCGCAGCCTGGCGGCGGTCATACCCGGGTCGCGCCAGTGGGTGCGGTATTCGAGGCCGACCTTTTTCAGCAGTGGTTGGCCCCGCGGCGGCAGCTTGTCCACTGCGCCGAAGTAGCGGGCGTACTCGCCCAGATTCGAGTGGTGCAGGAACGCGACGCCGTCACGCGTCAGCTTGCGCGCGATCTGTTGCAGATAGACCCGCAACACCTCCGCCTCGGCGTGCACCAGCGAGTCGAAGCTGAACACGAAGTCGATAGCGCCGTCCTGCGCCATGTCCAGCGACCGGCCGTCGTTGACGTGGTAGTCGATGTTGGACGCATCCGCAAAACGCTGGCGGCACTGCTCGATGGCATTCGCTGACAGATCGACCACGGTAAGGTGCTCGCACAGATCCTTGAGATACTGGGTCCAGCGGCCATAGCCCGGCGCGATCTCCAAAATCGTCCCGGTGGGCACGAAGGCGTGGATGCGCGGCAGAATGGCCGCGTGCCACTGCATGTCGACGCCGCCCCAAGCGCGCGACCACTCGTCGCCGCCCTGCTGCCAGGGATAGCCCTCGTCCCACCACTGCTTGTTTTCGTCGACGGTTGGCATGGTTAAGCTGACGGGAAAGCCCGGCCGGTTTAGCTGTCTGGAGACGCCGGCAGGTAGTTCAAGGGGTTGGCGCGCTGGCTGCCCTGATAGACCTGAAAATGCACGTGTGGGCCGGTGGAGTTGCCGGTGCTGCCCACCTGTCCGATCATCTGGCCACGGCTGACGCTCTCGCCCTCCTCGACGTAGATGTCGCTCATGTGATTGTAGGCGGTCTGCAGGCCGTTGCCGTGGGCGATGATAACCCGGAACCCCAGCCAGCCGTCGGGCGAGAAGCGAGCGTAGACCACCCGGCCGGCAGCGCTGGCGTAGACCTTGGCGCCGTAGTAGGCGCCAAGGTCGATGGCCAGATGCCCGCCATGGTAGCCCTGAGTGATTGTGCCGCGCAGCGGCCAGGCCAACGCGTAGCCGCGGCCGGGACCAGGCGGCGGGGTGCGGTCAGCATAGTCCAGCCGGCCATCGGGGATGACCACCTTCTGGCCGGCCCGCAGCGAATTTCCGCTCAGGTTGTTGAGTGGGAATTCGCGTATGGCGACCGGTTCGACGCCATAGCGCAGCGCGATTCCTTCCAGCGTGTCGCCGGATGTAACGGTCACGTACGCGCCTTTGACCGGCAGGATGACCATCTCCTGGTCGGGGAAGATCAGATCGGGGTTGAGCCGCATCCACTCGTTGGAAAAGCGCAGCGTATCCACATCAAGGTCGAATTGCCTGGCGATCGACCAATCGCTGTCGCCCGGCTGCACGACATAGGTGATCACGCCAGGTCGCAGCAACTGCCAGCGACGCGCTGGCGCGTCAGCCAGCTCGCGGCTGAGTGTATCCAGCTCGTCAGGCGCGGCAAACAGCTCAGGGTTGTCGATAGGACCCTGAGTTTGAGTCGAGTACAGTCGGGAAGTTGGGCCTGGCCCGGCAGAGGCAGCACCGGGCATTAGTGCGAGAGTGATGGCGGCCAGCAGCATCCCTGCAATGCAACTGGCTATCCAGCGTCGCTGCATGAAGGAATCGATGTCCATAGGTCGCGTAGTCTAGCACAGGCTTGCGAGGCTTGGCAAATCATCGCAAGCATTGCTATGCACCCTCGGCCGGCAGGCCGGCGTCGATCCAGCTTTGCAGTCCGCCCTGAATCGCTGCAACATCGGTGTACCCCAGGTCCAGAAGATATTGCGCCACACGGGCGCTTGACTCTTCGGCCGGTCAGGTACAGTAGGTCAGAATCTGGCGATCCCGAGGAAGCTCGCCAGTGCGGGCCGCCAGTTCGTTCTCAGGTATGGAGATGGCGCCTGCGATGTGCGCCTGGTCGTATGACTCGCGGTCGCGCACGTCCACGATGACAGCCTGGCCTGCGTTGGCAGCGCCGTGCGCTTCACTGGCAGACACTCGCGCTACGCCAGGATAGGGGAGGTTTTGCTGCGCAGGCGCGGCCGGCAATGCTGCCGTGGTTACGGCTGGCTGCTTCTGCTGGCTCAGCAGGAATGCGACTGCGATCGCGCCGACCAGGATGACTCCAGCCACCACAGCCAGCCACAGCCGGCTGCCGCTTTTCACCTCTGTCGCGACTGGCGACCCGGCCTGAACTGTTGCGCCGCAGGTCGCACAGAATTTTGCGTCAGGCAGCAGCGCCGCGCCGCACTGGCCGCAGAACTGCGCCGATCCGTCTTGTGAAGTCTTCGACATAGAAATACAACCTCCGTGATCACAATATACCCGGCGGCTTTGCAAGCCGCCGTACAATCTCTGCGTAGGGCGGTTTTCCTGAACCGCCCGTTCCTCGCTCGCTGCGACCATGCGCCTGGCGGCTTATCAGGTTGCCACACAATGGTCGGACATCCGCGAAAGAACCGCTGCATTTTGGCACGACCGGAGGCTACGCGCAAATCGGGCCGCGCCTTGCAGCAAGGCGCGAATCGAGTAAGATAGGGTCTACGATGATGCGCACACTTGTCCTCACCCTGTCCCGCTGCATTGCCTGCCTGCTGATTCTCACCGGCGGCGCGGCAACTGCTTCTGCACAGGATCCTGCGCCGATACGCGTCACGACCACAGCTCTGGACGTACCGGTCGCACTATGCACCGGCGCATTCGCGGCGCGCGACCTCGACCACTTCACTTCCGTGGCCGGGCCGACTGTCGACCAGTTCGAGGCCAACGGCGCGGGTCTGGGCATCGGCGACCTCGACAACGACGGCGATCTGGACATCGTGCTGGGAAACGACGCCGAACCAAACAGCATCCTCTGGAACGACGGCGGCCTCAATTTCCGTACGGAGCGTATGTCTCACGGCGGCACACGCGCCGTCAACCTGGTGGATGTGGACGGCGACGGCTGGCTGGACATCATGTTTACCCGCCGCACCGGTGGCCTGACCTACTGGCGCAACAGCGGCGCAGGTAGCCAGGCTGATCGCTTCGTGCGCGAGACGCTGCCCGGCATCGCCCGCCCGGCGTATGCCATGGCCTGGGCGGACCTGGACGCGGACGGCGACCTCGATCTCGTCACCGGCTCCTACGACGCTGGCTTGCTCAGCGATCTGGGCAACAGCTTTCTGTTGAACGGCACGGGCGGCGTCACCGTCTACGAAAACCGGGAGGGACGCTTCCGCGGCGACGACTCTGGCCGGCTCAGCTCAGGCGATGGCGATCCAGCTTTTCGACGCCGACCGCGACGGCCAGCCGGACATCGTCGTCGGCAACGACTTCAACGTGCCGGACTATCTCTGGCTGTCCAAAGACGGCGACGGCTGGGAACGGTCGCGTTTCGACGCCACCAGCCACAGCACCATGAGCCTGGACGCGGGCGACATCGACAACGACGGCGTGCCCGAGCTCTTCTCCAGCGACATGATGCCCTACGACGACAGCCCGGCGACCGTGGCGGCCTGGGAACCGATGATGGCCAGTATGGTCGCGCCGCACGAGGCCGATGATCCGCAAATCATGAGCAACGTGCTGCAGGTCTACACCGGCGTGACAGGTTACCAGAACGCGGCCCGCCAGCGCGGCGTGGACGCTACTGGCTGGACGTGGTCGGCCAAGTTCGGTGACCTGGACAGCGACGGCCTGCTGGATCTGTACGCGGTCAACGGATTCATCGAGTCGACGATCTTCGCCGCGCTGCCCAACCACGAGCTGGTGGAGGAGAACCAGGCGCTGCGCAACCTGGGCGATGGCCGCTTTCGTCCACAGCCCGCGTGGCGGCTGAACAGCACCGCCAGCGGCCGCGGCATGAGCATGGCTGACCTGGACGGCGACGGCGACCTGGACATCGTGGTCAATAACCTGCGCGCGCCGGCGCAGCTCTTCGAGAACCGGCTGTGCGGCAGCGGCAGCCTCGAGGTCGATCTGCGATGGCCTGGCAGCGGCAATACCCAGGCAATCGGCTCAACGGTCGCGCTGCACACGGATCAGGGCACATTTTGGCGCGACGTGCGCTCGGGCAGCGGCTACCTCTCCGGCGACCCCTCGCGGTTGCACTTCGGCTTCTCCGCGGGCGCGCGCCTGCAAAGCCTGGAGATCCACTGGCCTGACGGCGCGGTGTCGTATGTACTCAGCCCGGCGCGCAATTCGTTGCTGACCATCACGCGTCCATGAAGGATTATCACCGCGCCTTCCGGTTTCGAAATTACGAGTTCGCAACCGGATTCCTGACAGGATTAGCAGGATTGAAGCCGTCCCAAATCCTGTTAATCCTGTCGATTTGATTGCTCCCGGTTTCGAGTGAACATCAGTTATAGGTTGATACTGTGAAACGTCTGCTTCCTGCCTGTCTGCTACTCCTGTTGGCTTCACTGACCCTGGCCGCGTGCGCTGCTCCGCAGACCGCGACGCCGCTGGACGAGGCGCTGCGGCAGGAGATCGTCGCGCTCGGGCTGACGGGCGACCCTAGCCTGGGCCGCGACCTGCCAGCGATCGACGAGCCGCTGGCACAGCTTGGCAAGCAGCTATTCTTCAGCAAGGCGCTCAGCGGCGACATGGACGTGGCCTGCGCGTCGTGCCACTATCCGCTGCTGGCAGGCGGCGATGGTCTGGCAGTTGGCGTTGGCGTCGGCGCGCTGGAGCCGGATGTGCTGGGGCCGGGGCGAACACGACCGGACGAACTGGCCAATGTGCCGCGCAACGCGTCCACCACATTCAACATCGGGCTGTGGGATCAGGCGCTGTTCTGGGACGGTCGGGTCGAAAGCCTGGGCAAGACGGCAGGCGCGAATGGCGGCGACGCTCTGGGAATCTGCACACCGGACGAGCATTTTCCCGACGCCGATCCCCTGGCCGGCGCGGACCTGGTCGAGCGCGCAAAGCCGCTTTCCCGTTACCTCCGATGCTGAGATGCGCGGCGATAGCTTCGAACAGCACAAACCGAACCGGGTCGTGCGCGAGCACTTGCTGGGGCGGCTGGGAAACTACGGCGCGAGCTGGGGCGAACTAACGATCAACGACTGGCCGGCGCAGTTTCAGGCCGCGTTTGACAGCGAGACCGGCGCCAAAACGCTGATCAGCGACGCCAATCTGGCGACCGCGCTCGGCGCGTACCAACGGTCGCAAGTTTTCGTTGACACCCCGTGGCGAGCCTACGTGCAGGGCGATCTCGGCGCGATCGATGAGAACGCCAAACGGGGCGCACAGTTGTTTTTCCAGCCCATCGATCAAGGTGGCGCTGACTGTTCAGCGTGCCACTCGGGCGACTTCTTCACAGACGAGCGCTACTACGTGCTGGCGGTGCCGCAGGTTGGACCGGGCAAGGAGGATGGCACGTACGGCGACGACGACTACGGGCGTTTCCGCGTCACCGGGGAGCCGGCCGATCTATACGCCTTCCGCACGCCGACGCTGCTCAACGTCGCGGCTACCGGTCCGTACGGACACGACGGCGCGTACGCAACGCTGGAAAGCATCGTGCGCCATCACCTCGACCCGGCCGCGGCAGTGGCGGACTACGACGCTGGCCAGCTTGCTCCCTCCGTGCAAACCGAACACCTTGCCTACAACACGCAGCGCGCGCTGGCCAAGCTGGAGGAAAACCGAGGGCTTGGCTTGCCAGGCATTGAGCCGGTCGAACTGAGCGATGTGCAGGTGACTGATCTGGTGGCCTTCCTGAACACGCTGACCGACCCGTGCATCACCGACCCGGCCTGTCTCGCGCCGTGGCTGCCAGGCAAGTCAGACCCCAACCCCGACGGTCTGCGGCTGGAGGCCAGGTTGCCTTCCCTGCGAGACTAGAACCAAGGACTGGCAGTCCTCCCAGGACTACCGGTCCTGACGCTGTGCTTTGCATCACCAACCTATCGATGTTATCATGAAGCCCGCAGCAGTTCACACCGCCGCCTTGTCGCAAACGCCGGCCCTTCTGTTCCACGCCATGGATCTAAGACAACCTCTGATCGACGAAGCTCGCCAGAAAGCCTTTGATGTCTTACAGCGCTGCGCCACGCCGCACGGTTTTCGCGCCTCGGGCATGGCGGCGCGGCTATCCGCAGATCTGGGCGCGCGACAGCATGATCGTCTTTCTGGGCGCTGCTGCCACCGGCGACGCCACCCTGCTGGCCGCAGGCCGCGCGTCGCTGGAGATCATGGGACAGCACCAGTCGCGGCGCGGTATGATCCAACTCAACGTCACACCCCGAGACCGGCTACGTCAGCACTGAGAATGCCGGCGCGGTGGACGCCAACCTGTGGTACGTCCTGGGCCATTATCCTGCATCTGCAGATCACCGGCGACCTGGACTTCCTGGTGCAGCACTGGCGCGGCATCGAACTGGCCATGTACTGGCTGGAATACCAGGACATGAACGAGTGCGGTCTGCTGGAGGTGCCGGAGGCGGGCGACTGGATGGATCTGCTGGCGGTGCGCTACAACGTGCTCTACGACAATGTGTTGTACTACGCGGCGACGCTGGCCTACGAGGAGATGGCGCGCCGGCTACCGCCCGAAAGCACCTGTCACACCCCGGACGTCGGCGCGGCCGGCATCCACGAGCGCATCAACCTGCTGATGTGGATCGACCGCTGCTGGGTGGCGGAACATTTCGCCGAGCATCTGGAGAAACTGAAGGCCATCCGACTGGAGTGGTACATGGTCTACCACAACGTCGGGCACCATCTCCAGCCGGCCCTATTACCTGCCCTGGGTGGCGTTCCGCGAGTACGGCGACTGGTGCGACAGCCTGGGCAATCTGCTGGCCATCCTGACCGGCGTGGCCGACCGCCACCGCGCCGAGCACATCCTGCGCTACATGCACCAGGTCGGCATGGCCGAGCCGTACCCCACCAAGGCGATCCACCCACCCATCTATCCCAACGAGGCCAACTGGCGCGAGTATTACCGCAGCCGCAACCTGAATCTGCCGCACCAGTACCACAACGGCGGCATCTGGCCGATGATCGGCGGGCTTGCACGTCGCCGCGCTGGTGCGTCACGGCTGGCCGGTGCAGGCGCGAGCAGATGCTGGCCTCGCTGGCCGACGCCAACCGCCAGGGCGTCTACGGCGACTGGGAGTTCAACGAGTGGATGCACGGCGAGAGCGGCCATCCCATGGGCTTCTCGCAGCAGGCCTGGTCGGCGGCCACCTATCTCTACGCCGAGCACGCGGTGCGCACCGGCAAGCTGCCGCTGTTCGATGACCTGCTGGCAGCCAAGCCGGCCGCGGCCAGAGCGGGCGAGGTGAACGAGGTATACGATCACCCCGGCGGCGGGCCGGAGTAGTAAACGGTGTATGGTAATCAGTAGACGGCTAACCGATCACCGATTACCATTCACCGATCACTAGCGTTAGTCCAGGCGCGTCGAGTGGCGTGCCTTAGCATATTGCAGTTCAAGGAGGAGTTTCCATGAGAAGCAAACGATTGGCAGTATTGTTGGGGCTGGTACTGGTGCTGGCGTTGATGCTCAGCGCCTGCGCGCCGCCGGCCACGCCGGTGTCACAGGCCCCGGCGGCCGAGCAGCCAGCCGCCGAGCAACCGGCCGCTGAACAGCCGCCTGCGCAGGCCGAGCCGGTGACAGTCACCTGGGCCTTCTGGGGCAGCCCGGAAGAGGCAGCCAGCCACCAACTGGTCGCCGACGCCTTCATGAAGGAACACCCGGAAATCGCCATCGAGGTCTGGAACCAGCCCTGGGACGACTACTTCACCAAGATCCAGGCGTTGTGGGCCAGCGGCGACTCCGAAGACGATCCCCGACGTCGCCTTCCTCTGGCCGACGCCCAAGTACGCGGCCGAGGGCGTGCTGGAGAACCTGGACTCCTACATCGAGGCTTCCGGCTATGATCTTGACGACTACTGGCCAGGCCTGCTGGAGTCGGCCAAGTACCAGGGCAGCGTCTACGGCTTGCCGCGCGACATCGAAGTCCAACGTGCTGTACTACAACAAAGACCTCTTCGATGCGGCGGGTGTGGCCTATCCTGACGTGAACTGGACCTGGGACGACCTGCTGGCGGCGGCCGAAAAGCTGACCGTCAAGGACGCCAGCGGCAATACGACCCAGTACGCGCTGGCTGCGGAGGGCGGCAAATACACCAAGTGGCTCAACCAGAACGGCGGCGGAATCCTGGATGATTACGTCAACCCGTCCAAGTGCATGCTGGACGACCCGAAATCGGTGGAAGCCATCACTTTCTTCGCTGACCTGATGAACAACGGCTATGCGATGCGTGACGCTGATCTGAGCCAGGCCGGCGGCGATGCGGCCGTCTTCGCCAGCGACCAGGCCGCGATGATCGTTCAGAACACCAGTCGTGTCTCGGCCTTCAACGCGGCCGGCAAGAACTACGACGTGGCTGTGGTGCCCATCCCCGCGGGCGGCCAGCGCTGGAACGGCGCGGGTGGCGCAGCCTGGGTCATGAGCAGCGGCAGCGACAACAAGGACGCCGCCTGGACCTTCATGCAATGGCTGCAGAGCGACGGCGGCGGTGAGAACGCTCTACACCGAGCGCGGCGAAATCTTCCCGGCGCTGCAATCGGTGGCCGGCTCGCCGGCCTTCATGACTGACCAGCCGCCGGCCAACAAGCAGGGGATCATCGACGAAGCCGCGGCCTCAGGCGTCGGCGGGTTCGGCTACTTCCCCGAATGGGACGAGTTGGACAGCTCGGTGATCAGCCCGAACCTGCAGCGTATCTGGGCCGGTGAAGCAACCGCAGCTGAGGTGCTGCCGGAGCTTTGCCAGCAAGCAAACCAGTTCCTGGCGGACAAGGGATTCCCGAAATAGGCTGATGAAATAGAGAGTGGGAGAGCGGGAGGGTGGGCGACAAGGCAATTAGTCACGCTCTCTCACTCTTTCGCCCCTCCCCCCCTCTCACATTGTCACCCGCTCACTCCCCGAAAATGACAAGCGAACCCGCGCCGGCGGAACTCACTCGTTCCAACGCGAAACGCAGCCCCTTCCGCTGGCGGCCTGACCAGCAATGGGAGGCGTATCTGTTCATCGCTGCCCAGCCTGATCGGGTTCACGGTCTTCGTCTTCCTGGCCGTGGCAGCGTCGGTGGGCATCAGCGCGCTGGATTGGGGTCTGACCGGGCCACGCGGCTTCGTTGGCCTGCAAAACTACACGGAGTTGCTGCGCGACCGCGTCTTCTGGAAGGCGTTCGGCAACACCGCCTTCTACATCGTCACCATCGTGCCGTTGCAGCTGGCGCTGGGACTGGCCATCGCGGTCGCGTTGAACGCAGGCGATCCGCGCGCGTGATGCGTTCCGCATGGTCTACTTCCTGCCGGTGGTGACCACCATCGTGGCCGGCGCGATCGTTTTTCGCCTGATCCTCAGCAAGACCGGGCCGCTGGCCGGGCTGGTGAGCGGTCTGGGCACGCTGCTCAACCTGCCGCTGAAGCTGCCCGACATGCTGGGCAGCACCGCCTACTCCAAGTGGTCGGTGGTGTTGCTGACGCTGTGGAAGAACGTCGGCTTCACCATGGTGGTCTACCTGGCGGCGCTGCAAGGGGTGCCGCAGGAGTTGTATGACGCGGCGCACGTGGACGGCGCCAGCGGCTGGCAGCGCTTCCGCAACGTCACGCTGGCCGCTGATCAGCCCGACGACCTTCTTCCTGTTCATCCTGCAGACCATCGGCGCGTTCCAGCTCTTCACCGAGCCGTTCGTGATGACCCGCGGCGGGCCGGCCCAGTCTTCGATGCCGGTAGTGCAATACATCTACGACAACGCCTTCCGCTTCACGCGCATGGGCAAGGCCTCGGCCATCGCCTGGTTTCTGTTCATCTTCATCTTCGGCTTCACGCTGGTGCAGAACATCATGCAACGGCGCTGGGTGCATTATGAGACGGAGTGAGGATGGGGGGTAGGGCGTAGGGAGTAGGATGTAGAAAATACACTCCACCTTCTGTCCACACCCCACACCCCACACACCTACGCCCTACCCCCCACCATGCAAAGCACACCACCTCGCTCCCCCACCGGCATGAACCTGGCAACGCGCTATGGGCTCTATGCTGTGTTGATCCTGGGCAGCGTCATCATGTTGGCGCCGTTTCTGGTGATGCTGGTGGTGTCGCTGTTTCCCAACGAGGCGTTTTTGTCGCGCCAGTTCTCGCTGGACCAGATCACACTCACCAACTATGTCGAGACCTTCCGCGTTGTGCCGTTTGGCCGTTACTTCATCAATAGCACGGTGACCGCGGTGACGGTGACGGTGGTGCAGATCCTGATCTCGTCGCTGGCGGCGTTTGCCTTTGCCCGGCTGCGCTTCCGCGGCCGCGAGCCGATCTTCCTGCTTTACCTGGCGACGCTGATGATCCCCGCCCAGGTGACGCTGATCCCCAACTTCCTGATCATCACACGCATCGGCATCTACGACACCTTGCTAGCCCTGATCCTGCCCGGACTGTTCAGCGCGCTGAGCACCTTCCTGCTGCGCCAGTATTTTCGCAGCATTCCCATGGATCTGGACGAGGCGGCGCGCATGGATGGCGCGTCCAGCTTTCGCATCTGGTGGCAGGTCATCGTGCCGCTTAGCTGGCCGGTTATGGCCGCGCTGGGCATCTTCACCTTCCAGGCTACCTGGAACGACTTCCTCTGGCCGCTGGTAGTCACCTCCTCCGACACCGTGCGCACCATTCCCATCGGCCTGTCATACTTTGTCGGCCAGTACAGCACCGCCTGGAACCTGTTGATGGCCGGGTCGGTCATCGCCCTGCTGCCGGTGTTGGTGATCTACATGGTCGCGCAGAAGTCCTTCGTGCAGGGGATCACGCTGACCGGTATGGGCGGACGCTGATCATCGGGGACTGCGCTGCGACTGTTTCCACCTGCCGCATTTTCGTCTTCCTATCTTTATCCAACTGACAACCTGCCTTCACACTTCTGTTACAATCGGTTGTTACAGTGATTGTAGTGGAAACTCAAACGCCGGAGCGCCTTCAGACATTCAGCGGCGAAATCAAGCACTGGAGGCAACGATGCGTAGGAAAGCGAAGATTCTGATAGTTTCTGTCCTGGACTGAGCTTTGTGACACAACCCAATTCGAATGTATTGCTTGCCATGCAAGCGATAGCCAGCTAGAATACGGTAGCCGCGGCGGGTAGAGCCTGCATCCGTTACACACCAACAGCGGCGCCGACCCTGATGAGCCAATCCAAAATCCTTGTAGTTGATGACGAGCCGAATATCCTGCAAACCGTCCGGGCCTATCTGGAACGTGAAGGCTTCACGGTCTACACGGCTGTCGATGGCCCAACAGCCCTGAAAGCGGCTCATGCCATCCAGCCTGACTTGATCGTACTGGATATCATGTTGCCAGGCGTCGACGGACTGGAAGTGCTGCGCCAGGTGCGGCAGACCTCCGACGTCTACGTCCTGCTGCTGACTGCCCGCGCCGACGAGACGGACAAGATTGTCGGACTGACTGTGGGCGCGGACGACTACCTGACCAAGCCATTCAGCCCGCGCGAGTTGGTGGCTCGTGTCAAGGCAATTCTGAGACGCGAGCGGGGCAGTGAAAGCGGTGATCGAACCCTGGTTGTTGATGACTTGCGAATCGATCCTGAAAGTCGGCAGGTGTGGAAGAACGCCCGGCTCACCGAGTTAACAACCATCGAATTCGACATTCTGCACGCGCTGGCACGCCATCCGGGGCGCGTCCTGAGCCGCGAGCAACTCATCGAGCAAGTGTGGGGATACGACTACTACGGAGACGAACGGGTAGTGGATGTGCATATCGGCCGGCTGCGCAAGAAGCTGGCTGATGAAGCCGGTGGTCCGGAGAGCATCGTGACCGTACGCGGCATCGGTTATCGCCTGGAGGCGGGCGCCCCATGAACCTGTTTGCGACCATCCGCCAGCGGTTGGGCTGGAAGCTGGGGCTGTCCTACCTGATCGTCATCGCCGTGGCCGTGCTGGTGATGGCCAGCGCGGCCCAGTTTCACACCACCGAAGCGCTGAACCACCACATGGCGACCATGCAGGCGTTGGCCGGCAACGACCCAGCGATGCAGGCAGCGTTAGAAGAATCTTTTCACGCGGCTGTCAACGAAATACTGATCGTTGCTGCCGTAGCTGCTGTCCTGGCAGCATTTACCGTCAGCCTGTTCACTACCCGGCGAATCGTGGGACCGATCCGCCAGATGCTGAGCGCCAGCCAGCACATCGCTGCCGGGCATTATCGCCAGCGGGTCGAAGTGCCAGGCGAGGACGAGTTGAGCCAGTTGGCCGTTTCTTTCAACCAGATGGCAACGACTCTGGACAACACCGAGCAGCGCCGGCTGGCCCTGATCGGCGACCTGGCCCACGAGTTACGTACACCTCTGACCAACATCCGCGCCACCATGGAAGGGCTGACTGACGGTGTGCTTGCACCGCAGCCTGACACCTTCATGAATGTGGAGCGGGAGACGGTGCGCCTGCAACGGCTTGTCAGGGACCTGGAGGAACTGTCGCGGGCCGAAGCCGGGGAGATCGCACTCAGCCGTCAGGAACTGGACCCGGACCCATTGATCCGCTCGGTCGCCGGCCAGTTGTACCCTCAGTTCGATGACAAGGATGTGGCGCTTACGTTGGACTTGCAGTCGCATCTTCCGACTGTCTACGCCGACCCGGCCCGCATCACGCAGGTGCTGCTCAACCTGCTGGGCAACGCGCTGCAATACACCCCACCCGGCGGCGTGGTCACCGTCAGCGCACGCGACGACACGCGTCAGTTGCTGGTCGCTGTGCAGGACAGCGGCGTCGGCATCTCAGGCGCCGATCTTCCCCACGTCTTCGAGCGCTTCTACCGCGTCGACAAGTCGCGCTCGCGCGCTGGCGGCGGCAGCGGCGTGGGCCTCACCATTTCGCAGCACATCGTCGAGGCCCACGGCGGACGCATCACGGCGGACAGCCCAGGCGTAGGCATGGGCAGCATCTTCACCTTCACTCTTCTCCACACCCCCTGACCCCGTTTCTTCACACATTTGTCATATTGTTGTCACGGGCCTGTCGTACTGGCCTGCTAGAATAATGCCATCAGAGCAGTGGCGCGGTCGGTCGCGTCGCAGTCAGGCCGTGAATGCCGGGCTATGGAGGTGGTACTATGATGGGTTTTGGATTTGGCGGTTTTGGCATGTTCCTGATGATCCTCTTTTGGATCCTGCTCATTGCCGCGGCAATCTGGTTTGTCGCACGGCTTTTTCCCCAGATCGCTGGACAGCCTCCGTCAGGTACAAGTTCGACCAGGGACCTGACGGCTCCAACGCCTGGAGATATATTGAAGGAGCGCTACGCTCGCGGCGAAATATCCAAGGAACAGTACGACGAGATGCGGCGCACTTTGGCCGTCTAGCATTGGCGGCTATTCACTTTCTGATCAAGGAGACCAACCTCACGATGAAGTTTCGAACGATTGTTTCACTGGCATTATCTATATTTGCCCTCACACTACTGGCAGGGTGTGCGACGACACTGGCCACCCAACCGCAAGCGGCAGCGCCAGCAGGATCCAGCGCCCCGGCCGAGGCGATCACCGGCACTATGCCAGGCATGGATCACACTATGCCGATGACCGGCACGATGGCGGGCATGGATCACACCATGCCGATGACCGGCACGATGGCGGGCATGGATCACACTATGCCGATGACCGGCACGATGGCGGGCATGGATCACAGCATGCCGATGACCGGTACGATGCCGGGTATGGATCACAGCATGCCGATGACCGGAACGATGCCGGGTATGGATCACAGCATGCCGATGACCGCTACCATGGCCATGACTGGAACCATGCAAATGGGATCGGATCACATGCAGGCCATGTCCCAGATGATGCTTGACATGGAGCAGATGAACCACAAAATGGGTGAGATGCACGACATGATGATGGGCCATACTATGCCCATGACCGGCACCATGCCGATGATGGATCACAGCATGCCCATGACTGGAACCATGCCGATGGAAGGCGACAGCACGGGATCACCGGAGATGATGGGCCGGATGATGATCATGATGGGTCAGATGATGCAGACAATGGGTCACATGCAGGTCATGATGGCCGGCGGCGCGATGGAAATGGACCACTCCAGCATGATGGGCCAGATGCCGATGATGGGTGCTCAGTCTGGTGGTCACGGCATGATGGCCGGCGGCGCCATGGGAATGGGCAATATGCCAATGATGGGTGCGCAATCCGGCGGTCAGGGTATGTGCCAGGATGGCAGTGGTTGTCAGGGCATGAGCGGCAGCGAGACGCTGACCGGTACGGTGCCACCGACATCTACCCTTCCGGGAACGACAGCCAGCACTGTTACCGCCGCCGAGGCAAGCAGGTTCCCGACAATGACGGCTGAGGCAGGTGGAGTCACTGCGTCGCTGACGCCCATCAATCTGGACGATCTGCAGGCAAGCTCACTGGATTTCCAGGTTGCCCTTGACACGCACACGGTCGATCTCGGGGTCGATCTGGCCAAGCTGGCGGTGCTCAAGGTTGGCGGCCGCGACGTGCCTGCCACTTCATGGCAAGCGCCAGACGGTGGCCATCATGTCAGCGGCCTGCTTACCTTCCCGGCGGTCGATGCAGCCGGGAATCGGACGCTGGACAACGCGAGCACCGTCACCCTGATCATTCGCAACCTGGCCGGCGTGCCGTTGCGCACCTTTACCTGGACGTTGAGCGGCAGCTAGGCGTGAAGATGAACCACCGAATAGTGCTTAGACAACATCGCTTGACGGCGCTGGCCGGTTTGCTGAGCGCGCTGCTGCTAGCCGGGTGTGGCGCCGCAGCAACGCCTGCCGCACCACCGCCTCCAACGCCGACTCCCAGCGTCCTGAGCGCGCCGGCCCTGTCGCCCGGCATGGCGCACATGATGGCGGCGCTGCCTGACGCTGACGTGCCGCCCGCGACCGTGACCGAAGGCAACCAGCCCCTGCCGTTTCGCATGGAGGACGGTGTGAAGGTCTTCGAGATCACGGCCCAGCCGGTGATATGGACGTTCACCGAAGGCGTGCAACAGGTGGCTTGGAGCTACAACGGCATGGTGCCCGGCCCGCTGATCCATGTCACCGAAGGCGACCGTGTGCGCTTCGTGGTCAAGAATAACCTGCCGGAAGACACGACGATTCACTGGCACGGCATCGAGGTTCCCAACGCGATGGACGGCGTGCCGGACGTAACTCAGCCGCCTATCGCACCGGGCGAGACCTTTGTCTACGAGTTTGAGGCCAAGCCAGCTGGCACCTACTGGTATCATAGCCACGTTGACCCGGACATCCAGATCGGCGCGGGCCTGCATGGAGCGTTCATCATCGACCCGGCGACGCCTGAAGCTGACCCACCCGACATAGACAAGGTGCTGGTCCTCAACGAGTGGCGCTTTGCCAACGGCCAGACCTACGGCGCGATGCCCATGGGCGGCATGGACCCCAACTACTTTACCATCAACGGCAAGGCGTTTCCCGCCACCGAGACCATCACCGCCAAGGTAGGCGACCGGGTGCGCCTGCGTTTCATCGCCGTCGGCCAGTTCGTGCATCCGATGCATCTGCACGGCGTGCCCTTCAAGATCGTCGCCACTGACGGGCATCCCGTGCCCGAGGGTGCGCAACTGACCAAGGACACCGTATCCGTCGCTCCCGGCGAGCGCTACGACGTCGAGTTCATCGCCAGCGAACCAGGCACCTGGATGCTTCACTGCCATATATCGCACCACACGACCAGCGACGGCGAGGAGCCAGGCGGCCTGATGATGATGATCGATGTACAACCGTAAATCTGTCGCGTTTCGCGACCCTGTTTAATCCCCGACCTGTAAGGAGGTCACCTATGCGTAACCGAATACTGTCTGTTGTTGTTTTGCTTGCCTTGCTCACTGCTGCTCTGGCTGTGCCAGTCTTTGCCAGCGAGGAGCACATGTGTACCCACGATATGAACACCATCGAGTCACTCCATCACTGCGTCAACCACGCGCTGGAGATGGGGCATATCACCAATGCTGGTGTGGCGAATGCCTTGCTGGCCAAGCTCGATGGCGCGCAGGCTGCTCTGGATCGCGGCCAGCCCGCCGTGGCCGTCAACAAGCTGAACGCTTTCATCAACCAGGTACAGGCGCAGTCAGGAAACCACATCGATCCGGTCCACGCCGAGCATCTGATCATGCACGCCCAGATGGTCATCGCCGCGCTGTCATAACGATACCTGCCACGGCCAATCGCCCGAATTCTCACGTAGGGGCGGGGTTTCCCCGCCTTTACGTGGAAACGCGTGGGATCACGGGCGGGGACACCCCGCCCCTACGTGGTAATAAGACCTTCTTCTGAGAGACAAGATGCATCGCAACAAACTGATTATCGTCAGTATTCTGATCACCGTTGCGCTGGTCAGCGCGTGCACGCCTGCCGCGGCGCCCACGCCTGCCAGCCCTGGCCAGCCGGAGATCACCGTCAGTACCAACCCGAACCCACCCAACAGCCTCGTTACAACCGAGCTGATCATCGATGTCGTAGACGCCAGCGGCCAGCCGCTGACCGGCGCGACCGTCAACATTCTGGCTGACATGGTCGGCCACAGCATGGGGCTGATGCAGGGACAAGCGACTGACCAGGGCAACGGCCGCTACGCGACCTCTGTTCCCTTCGTCATGGGCGGCGACTGGAAGGTGACCGTCGAGGTACGCGATGGCCAGAAAAGCCTGCTGCTTCGCCAGGATGTCGTCCTGCCGGTGCAATAAAGGAGACCCATTGTGAGCAAATCAAACAAGCGTCCATCCAACTCTGCCAAAGCAGCCCCGCCTGCCAGCAAGCAATCGTGGCTATTTTGGGCCGGCCTGGCGATTGTTGGCGTGCTGGCTGTTGTCGCTCTGCTGGCCTGGCAGGGCAGCAAGGGCGCTGAGTCAGGCGCAGCCAACGCCGAACGCACGCCAAACCTGCAAGTTGACCAGACGAACATCGACTTCGGCGATGTCCCCATGAGCCAATTGGTCAAGGCAAGTTTCAAGCTCAGCAACACAGGCGACGGCACACTGAACATCGTCGCTCCGCCCGTCCCCGAAGTCGTCGAAGGCTGCTGACCGCCCCGCATCGTCGTCGGTTCGACGACATTGAAGCCCGGCCAGGAAACTGACCTTTCGATGGAGTTCACCATGCACGCCGGTATGGAGGGCGCTCACGATTTTCGGATCGTGCTGACATCCAACGACCCGGATGAGCCAAAAAAAGAACTGCGAGTCGTATCCAACTGGGTGCAGTAATGACAGGCTGGTCAGTGAGCCATACCGGACAGACGAGACAAACCGTTATTCTGACCATGCTACTGGCGCTGCTGCTTCTGGCTGCTTGCAGCGTCGCAACGGGCCAGCAGGTAGCGCCTGCGTCGATTCCTCGGCCCAGCGCGCCTCCGTTGCCACAGCTTGACCCGCAGCAAGTGGCGCTGGGCGCAGCGGTCTATCAAAACGCCTGTGCCTCCTGCCACGGCGCGGACGGCGAGGGTGAGCCAAACTGGAAAACGCCCAAAGCGGATGGAGCGTATCCTGCGCCGCCGCATGACGCCAGCGGTCACACCTGGCACCACGGCGACGGCCTGCTCTACCAGATCATTAGTGACGGTGGCGCAAGCCTGGATCGTGCCTGATTTCCAGAGCAATATGCCAGCCTTTGGAAGTGTGCTCAGCGACACGGAGATACGCGCCGTGCTGGAATATCTCAAGAGCACATGGCCGGAGCGGGAAAGAGAAGCGCAGTGGTTGGTCAACCAGAACGACCCGATGCCTGCGCCAGGCCAGTGAGGAAGACGACCGATGGATCATGACCGCGCGGCTATGCAACACGCAGATCATCAGGAAGAACAGGGCGACCCGCGGCGGGGTCACGCCATGAGCACGATAATCGTCGCCATCAACGCCCAGACCTTGCGGCAGACGAAGCTGGGCGGTGCCGCAGCGTGATCATCCCTGTGCGTAGACAACTTGCGTCGAATGTCTGTTGTGGTTACACTTGTGCCTCACTCGCGATGACACGCGGTGGCAGCAATTGGCCGCATCCTGGAGCTTCTTGACAGGATTCACAGGATTTCTGTAGCGATCATACACTTCGTTTTCTGACCAATCCTGTGGATCCTGTAAATCCGTCAGACTGATTGATTTGGAGGTTTTCAGAATGGGTTGATCGCTGGCGCAGGGCGGGGCGACCCCGCCCCTACAGGCCAACCCGTTTTGAATACACCCGATTGATTTGAACCGACACAGAAAAGCATGAAAACGAACTGGAGAACACTGTGACGAAACAAGCACCACGCATTGCACTGATTGTCCTGGCCTCGGCGCTGGCGCTGGCGGCCTGTGGCGCCCCGGCGGCGCAACCGACTGCGCAACCCGCGGCTCAGCCGGCGGCGGAGCAGCAGCCCGCCCAGGTGACCAAGATCAACGTCGAGCAACTGGCGACGATGCTGGACGAGAAGGACTTCGCGTTCGTCAACGTCCACATTCCCTACGCAGGTGAGATCGCCGGCACCGACGCCAACATCCCTTTCGACGAGATCGCCAGCCACCTTGACGAGCTACCGGCCAAGGACGCCAAAATCGTGCTCTACTGCCGTAGCGGCAACATGTCCGATCAGGCCAGCCAGGAGCTGGTCAAGCTAGGCTACACCGATGTCTACGACGTGGAGGGCGGCATGAATGCCTGGACCGCGTCCGGCCGCGCCCTGGAGAACGCCGGACAGTAGCAGGCCGTGGCGCAAGTATCATGAACAAGCCAACCGTCTTTGCCCTGCTGACCGCGCTGGCGCTGCTGGTCGTGGTAGCCGGCTGCGGCAGCGCAGCGCCTGCTGACGAGCCGCCGACCGGCTTTCCACCGGCGGGCCAGCCAGCCTTCGCGTTTGTCATCAGCGACCCTTGAGCGCCTTGAGCAGCCATGACGCCCATCGTGAATGGGCTGCAAGCGGAGTACGGCGATCAGGTTGTCTTTGTGCGCTTCGACGTGGACACGCCGGAAGGCGCGCGCATGCAAGCTCGTTACGCTTTGCGCGGTCACCCGGCCTACGTGCTGGTGGACAGCAGTGGGCAGGTGAGCTGGCAAAGCGTCGGCCAGGTGCCCGAAGACGAGTTGCGTACACACATCGAAACGCTGCTGGCGGCGCGCTGATCTGAAGTTGCCGCACTGGCCGGTCACCCACTATGCTCTGGCCGGTCTCCGACCGAGCCAGCACCGACTCGGTCGGAGACCGGTCAGAGCGAAAGGCCGAAGCGAGGACTAGCGGTCCTGAACACGCAGACAGGAGCGTATCGACAGCTTCATCAAGGCCTATCGCGGTATCGACCATCACGTGGGCAGCCAGGG
The DNA here is from genome assembly GCA_963707275.1 of uncultured Chloroflexia bacterium. Lineage (GTDB taxonomy): Bacteria > Chloroflexota > Anaerolineae > JAAEKA01 > JAAEKA01 > JACKBK01. Next base: position 417,531 of record CAVPPH010000002.1, on the reverse strand, counting down.
CTAATCCCCTCATCGGAGGATAAATGACCAGACGACTTGGGTTTGTTCTGATCGCCAGCATCCTGATCGGATTGCTGGCCGCAAGCTGTGGCGGCGCGGCTGCGCCAGCGCTGAAGATGGCGCCGGCCTCGCAGTTGCCGGATGAAATGCGCGATGCGCCGGCCAATGTGCAGGAGGCGTATCGCTTCGCCATCGCCAACAAGGAACTGCTGGAGCAGATACCCTGCTTCTGTGGCTGTGTGGCAGAGGGCCACCAGTCCAACTACAGTTGCTACGTGGCCGAGGATGGTGGCCCCGGCGCGGTACTGGAGTATGAAACCCACGCCCTTGGCTGAGGCATCTGCGTCGATATCACGCGTGACGTGATGAAGATGGTGCAGGAAGGCAAGAGCGTCGACGAGATGCGCGCGGTAGTTCTCGATCGCTACGGCAGTTTTGGCCCGTCTACGGACGAACAGTAACAGTGATCGATAATCAGTGACTGCTAACATTACATTTAACAGGCGCCCGCAGATCTTCGCTGCTGTGACGGTGCTGCTGGCGCTGGTTGCTTTGCTGTTGCCGCTGCCGGCAGCGGCGCGTACACCGGTTGAACATCACGTGCTGATCGACGCGCGTATGTTCGCGTTTGAGCCCAGCCGGGTGCGCGTCGGTTTGGGCGATACGGTGACGATGACGCTGGTGTCGGAAGATGTGGTCCACGGCGTCTATGTGGATGGCTACGACGTCGATGTCAAGGCCGAGCCGGGCAAGCCGGCCCAGGCCACCTTCGTCGCCGACCGGCTGGGCAAGTTCCGCTTCCGGTGCTCTGTCACTTGCGGCGCGATGCACCCGTTCATGATCGGCGAACTGGTCGTCGGTCCCAACATCCCCTTCTGGCGGGCCGCGGCCGCGCTGCTGATCGTGGCAGTTGGCTCGCTGGTGACGCTGAGCTGTGAAACGATTGAGCGTGAAACGTGAGGCGGAACCGGCAACCCTGTTTCGTGTTCCGTATTCGTCCTAGTTGCCGCGACACGCTGCACGCAACATGCAACACGCCTTACGTTTCACGTTTACGCCCCCATCTCTTGGAATGAGGCCTACCCATGACCCAACCACCTACCGTCCGCCCCGACTCCTCCTGGCGCTTTGAGCTGACCGGCATTCCGCTGGTCAACCGCGTGCTGAAGTGGCGGCCCTTGCAGTTCGTCCTGGTGTTGACCACCATGGCCTTCTTCGTGCTGGCGCTGCTGACGGCCTTTTTCGGCACGCAGGCCGGCAACCGCAACTTCAGCATCATCTTTGTCTGGATCGTCTGGTGGGCGCTGGTGATCATCCTGATGGTGCCGGCGGCTGGACGCGCGCTGGTGCGGCATCTGCCCGATCCCCGCGCCGGGTGAGTGGATGCAGCGGCAGAGCTTCGTCCATCCCCGCCGCCGCAAGCTCCGGTCGCTGGGCAAGCGCTGGCCGAAGCGGCTGAAGAACATCTGGCTGCAAAACGGCATGTTCCTGACCGTCGCCCTCTTCAGCGCAATCATCCTGACCCGGCCCGCGGCTACCGGCATGGTGCTGTTGGCCTTTATCCTGCTGGCCGTGGGCCTGAGCCTGGTCTATGAGCGGCGCACCTTCTGCCGCTACGTCTGTCCGGTGGGCGGCTTCATCGGCCTTTACAGCATGAACGCGCCCATCGAACTGCGGGTCAAGGACGTGGAGGTCTGCCGCACCCATGACACCAAGGAGTGTTACCTGGGCAGCGAGCAGGGCTTTGGCTGTCCGTGGCTGGTGTTTCCCGGCAGCCTGACGCGCAACACGCACTGCGGGCTATGCACCGAATGCCTGAAGAGCTGCTCCATGAACAATGTGGCCATCAACCTGCGCGCGCCGGGGACCGACCTCTTTGTGTCCAAGGGACGGCGCATGGACGAGGCGTACAAGGCCTTCATCATGCTGGCCTGCGCGCTGGCCTACTCGGCGGTGCTGCTGGGACCGTGGGGCGTGCTAAAGGACGCGGCCAACTTCGCCCGCCTGGACTGGTGGCTGATCTACGCGGCCGGCTTCCTGGCAATCAACCTGCTGATCCTGCCCGGCATCTTCTTCGCCGTTACCTTTCTGAGTCGCAAGCTGGGCGGGCTGCACCACGTCAAGCCGAAAGCGGTCTTCATCGACTATGCCTACACGCTGGTGCCGCTGGGGCTGGCGGCGTGGATCGCCTTCAGCCTTGGCTTCGTGCTGGTCAACATCAGCTACGCGTTGCCGGTGATCGCCGATCCCTTTGGCTGGGGCTGGAACCTCTTCGGTCTGCGCGATGTGCCGTGGACGCCGGTCTTCCCGTCGCTGATCCCCTACCTGCAGGCGCCGGTGCTGCTGGGTGGCCTGGCATTCGCCATCTACACCGCCTGGCGAGTGGCCCAGGAACACACCCAGACCCGCACCCTGCGCGCCGCGCTGCCGGTGGTGATCTTCTTGACCGCCGCGACGTTGGGTTTCCTGGTGCTGTATATGGCGTAAGGTGTATTGCGGAGCAGCGGGCGTGCCGACCTCCAAAATACGTAATACGCAACACGCAAGACGTTTCACGCCTCAGTTCCCATGCCCCAGTCCCCACAACCCATGCCACACCCCCCACCCCCCGACTCTTACCCCGCTTTCCGCAGCCGGCGCGAGCTTGTCGCGCTCGCGCTGGTGCTATTGGTCATAGTGGGCCTGCCGCTGGCGGTGGTTGCATCGCGGCGTTTGCAGGCGGCCGGGCCGGCGCGTGTGGTGGAACTGACAGCCCGTCTGCCCACGGCTGACCAGGGCGGCTGGACGCCGGAGATCATCACCGTCCAGCGCGGCGAGCGCGTCAAGCTGCGCATCAGCAGCGAGGACGTGGTGCATGGCTTCAGCGTGCCCAAACTGGGCATAAACGTCGATTGGATCCAGCCGGGCAAGGTAACAGAGGTCGAGTTCGTGGCCGACCGGCCGGGACGCTACGCGTTTCAATGTACCGTCTGGTGCCAGACCGGCCACTGGCGAATGCGCGGAACCATCGAAGTCATCGATCCGAACGACCCCGTGGCGTCGGCGCGCGATGTGGATCCACCCGAAACCGACTGGGTGTCCGCCGGTATCGACATCGACGGCGAGCATCCGGGCCAGTTTGCGCCAACGACGAGGCCGGACGCTGCCAACGGCGTGCTGCTCTGGTCCAGGCTTTCCTCTCGCCCGCTGGCTGAACTGGCAGCCAGCCTGCCGCTGCGCGAGTTAAGCCCCAGCGACCTGTACGCCTACCTGTCATCAGAGGCAGCGCCGGAACCGGCGGCCACGCATGAGGCCCACGACGGCATGGCGATGGCCGCGGCGCCCGCACTGCCCGCCCTGATAGAAGCTACTGCCTTGGCTGAATTGACGCCTGCCCGGCGTTGGGATGTGGTTGCCGCGCTCTACGTCGCCGCTTTGCCGGCTGATGCGCTGACTGCCGGCGCCGTGCTGTATGAACGTGACTGCACCGGCTGTCACGGGGTGGCCGGCCAGGGAGACGGCCCCGGCGCAGCGGTCATTGCCGCGCAGAACGCCGCCCAGCAGGGCGGCGACCATGGCATGGACATGGACAGGCCCCCACGCGACTTCACCGATCTGGCGGCGCAGGCTGGCGCATCCGACCTGCTCTACTACGGCAAGCTGGTGCGCGGCGGCATGGGCACCTCGATGCCCTATTGGGGGACGATCTACAGCGAGGACGAACTGTGGCAGGTGATCGCCTTCCTGCGCAGCTTCGCCTTCGATCTGCCACAGTAATCGTTTCGACCCTCCTGTGCGCGACCCTCCCGGAGGTTTCAGAAACCTCCGGGAGCCGTAAAGCTAGCGGACAACTGATCGCACCAACCAGATCACCTTCCTGATCAGGTCCACACCGACCGCGATTGCAATCACCACCAGGATAAAGGGGATGATCCAGCTGAACATGGGCGACATATCGCGCATGACCTGTGTCCAGCCGAGGTCTGCTATTGCCAGACCTGGGTTGATGGCGTTCATCGGCGAGCCAAACAGCAGGCTCAGGATGATGTTGAGACCAAGCGCAATCACCACGATATCCAGCACGCGGGTGGCCAGGGTCCAACGGCCCAGCGAGAGATGCGCGATGTTCAGGCTTAGCGCCAGGACCCACCAGATGTTGAACCAGGGTAGCCAGGTCGCGAGAAATACGGAGTTGAGCAGGGGATAGAAGCTGATCTCATCACCGGTAAATTGCCAGATCCCGATCCGATCCGGATAGAGGTTAAAGGCCAGCATCAGGATCACGATAGCGCAGATGTTGAAGATAGCTTTGGCCTTTGGAAAGCGGTCGATGTCTTTCTGCTTGCTGGATGTATTGGGCTGGTCAAGAGTTAGAGACATTTTCAGTGCTCCTTGTTGGGCAGTGACTGGGGACTCCATCGTCCGTTGTCACAGGGGTGATCATTTTGCCGTTATAGTTCAATTATACACGAAAACATCTCCTACTGCATCGTACAAACGGGCAACTCAATTCGTCCAACTGGACAGTTTGAATGGACTTTCGAGATGTTTCATCCACCTGGCCTAGCCGCGGATTGCCCAACTGGGCGATGCCTCACTTGCCCGCGGCAGCTATACTGGTAGCTGGACAGACTCTGTTCACATACCGTGTTGATCCAGGAGGCACAATGTCAACGGTACAGTTACTTTCAGGGCAGGAGGAAGGAATTTCCCGCGGAATTGCACACGACCGGCTGACCAGATGGCTGGTCGCGCTCCTGTTGTTTGCAGGCGCCTGCATTGCTTATCTGCCTTACGGCCTGGCCAGCGTGACGCCGGCTACCGTGCGACTTCCACTGTGGATCGCCATCGCGGCAGGATTCGGTGGCGCAGCTCTGGCAGTGCGGTCCAGCGATCGTTTCCAGAGCGCCTGGCCACCGCTGTTTGCCTTCTTCGTCGCTTCAGCGGCGCAGTTGATCGACTGGCAGTTCAGCCAATGGCTGCCGAAACTGCTGGGGATTCCGGTGGAGTCGCCGGCCGGGCTGGCGCTGGACAAGCTGGAGAGTTCGCTGATCCTGATCGGGGTTATCTTGCTGCTCGTTCTGCTGGCGGGCGATAGCCTGGGATCGGTGTACCTGAAGCGGGGCAAGGTGCGCTGGTGGCTGCCAATTGGCGTTGTCACATTCCTGATCTTCGCGCTGATCCCGCTGACGGCGGGGCAGACCCTGTTCGGCAGCGGTCCGATTGCCGTGAGCGCCATCATGCCCGTCCTGCCGTGGGTCCTGATCTTCGTGCTGGCAAACGGCTTCGCCGAGGAACTGCTCTTTCGCGGACTCTTGCTGCCGCGCTTGCAGCCATCGGTCGGCGTGAGCCCGGCCATCCTGGTCGTGACGACCGTCTTCATGCTGTGGCATCTCGGAGCTGGCTATGCCGCGAGCCTGCCGATCTTCCTGGTCATTGTGTTCTGCCTGGGCCTGGTGTGGGCGATACTCACCGTCAAGACGGACTCGCTGTGGGGCGCCGTGCTCTTCCACGCAGGGACCGACATTCCCATAGCGATCGCGCTGCTGGTAACGCTTTGAGGAAGACGCGCAATGATTGTTATTCGACCGTATGCTGAGGAAGACGCTCGAGACATCGGCATTCTGATTGCCGATACCTTCCGGGCATTCAACCTTGACTATGCGCCGCCGGATAAGCAGGAACTGCTGTTGGGGCCGTTTCGCCATGCGCGTTCACTCGAAGACGCGCACAGGCAGGCGATCGCAGACGTTATCCAGGCGCCCACGGTACTGGTAGCCCAGGTTGATAACCGGATCGTTGGCGTGCTCCGAGGCAGTCCCGGCCGGCTGCACAGCCTATTTGTCGATGCCGGCTCCCACGGCCACGGCATCGGGCGTGACCTGTTGGAACGTTTCGAACTGGCGTGCCGGCAGCAGGACGTCAGCAAGATCACTCTGGCATCCTCGCTGTATGCAGTGCCGTTCTACCGGCGTTTGGGTTACAAGAAATCTACCGGTGTTCGCTATGGCCGCTGCTTTGATGGCGCCGGCTTTCCTACCCAACCGATGCAAAAGAGTCTGCCTTCATCGCGTGACCCCTGATTTGGCGTGTGCCGGTCAGTCTGCCGCCCAGGAGATCCCTTGCGTTTCAGCTCTGGGCTTGAAGGAGGAAGAGAAGTGAGAGTTATCGTCATTGCGCTCGTTCTGTTGAGCATGGTTCTGCTGACCGGGGCCTGTGGCGTTTCAGAGCCGGAAGCCGCGCCCACCCTCGCGCCGCCGGTGTCCATGGCCACGCCCACGACCGAGCCTTCACCGACAGCAACCGTAGCAACCGAGCCAACGCCGGCGGACGTAACTGAGCCGGTTGCTGCAGAAGTGTCGGACCAGGCAGAAAGCATTGCTCCCGAGGCGCTGGTGGAGCTATCGCAGATTGTGGAGGGATTCGTCGCTGATGGCAAGGTTGTCGGTGCAGAGTTGGCCGTCATCCAGGACCGTCAAGTTCTCCTGCACGAGGTCTACGGTTGGAACGACCAGGAACGCGCAACTCCGCTGGATATCGATGCGCTCTACAACATCCGCTCCATGACCAAGCCCATCGTAGGTACGGCTGTCTTGATGCTGGTGGACGAAGGTAAGCTGGCGCTGGACGACCGGGTGGCTGACTATCTGCCGGCCTTCGACAACGAAGCGTCGGGTGACATCACGGTGGAACATCTGCTGACTCACCGAAGCGGCCTGCCGCTGTCGATCCTCACCAGCTTCGCGGGCTTCCCGACCCTGCGTTCCATAGCAGACGCGGCGGGCGAGCAAGGGCCGGATTTTCCACCAGGCAGCGACTTCCAGTACAGCGACACCGGCATGGAGGTGTTGGGCGCCCTGGTCGAAGTCGTGGCGGGCATGCCGCTGGACCAGTTCCTGCAGGAGCGTATTCTCGACCCGTTGCAGATGAACGACACGCTGACGCTGGTCGATTCGCAGGATCCACGCGCCGGTCGCATCGCCTCGGCCTTCATCGGCAACCCCGGAAGTTGGAGCCTCTTCTGGCAGGCCGGCGATGAGCCGATCTACCCATTCACCATGGGTTCGCAGAGCCTGTACAGCACGGCCATGGACTACGCCCGCTTTCTGGCGTTCTGGATGGACGGCGGGCAGGTCGATGGCCGGCCGTTGCTGTCGCAGGAGGCAGTCGCCCGTGCCTTGACGCCAGTGTCCGACGCCGGCATGCCGGGCGGGTTCCCTGGCCTGCGGCTGGACTACGGCCAGACGTGGATCATCTACGTGTCCCGGGATGCGCCGGAGGGAGATGGGGAGATGGCGCTGTTTGGACACAGCGGCTCGGACGGCACCTGGGCGTGGGCCTGGCCGGACCGCGATCTGATGGTTCTCTACTTCACTCAGTCTCGGGGACAAGGCACCGGCATTGGTCTTGAGGGCGACCTGTATCGCCTGCTGATCGACCCGAGCGCTGAAACTGTGGTGGAAGAGATTCCTGACGAGCTCAAGTCCTACCTGGGCAGCTACGTTGCAACTACTGGTCCATTGATGTTCCGGCCCTTCGAGATACTGGTCCAGAATGGCAAACTGGCGGTCAACGTTCCCGAGCAGATCGTGATCGAGCTACTCGACCCGGACGAGGATGGTTTGTGGCGTCTGGCGCTGGATCCATCCATCGCCGTTTCCTTCGTCCAGGACGACGCCGGCGACGTCCTCACTATGAACTGGCACCAGGGTGGCGAGCAATTCGAGATCCCCCGCGGCGAGATGCCCGAGGAGCCACCGCTGGACCTGGCCGCCGTGGAGAAATACCTGGGCTTATATGACCGGCCGGAAGATCCTGATGCCGGCCCCGTGGAAGTTCTCGTTCACAACGGCCATCTGGCTGTGAAAGTGCCCGAGGCCATGGTTATTCTGGAGCTGTTCCCGCCCGACGCCGAGGGCCGCTGGATCATGCGGCTAAACCCGTCCGTGTCAATCAGCTTCCAGGAGGACGATGCGGGCAACGTCGTTTCCTTCACGTCGCACGCGCCTGATGAAGACGTTGTGCGACCGCGAGCGCAAGAATAGTGAGGTGATATCATGAAGTACCGAGTCCATCGGTTCGATCTCAAGATGACTATGGATCAAAGCAGGCTGGAGCAGTTCCTGAACAACCTGCAAGGAGAGATCATCGCCATCGTGCCCAACGTGACCATCAAGGCAATGTGGATTCCGCAGGTTGATTTTCTGCTGATCGTCGAGAAGTTGGGCTGATAGCTGCAAAACGACCGGTTGCTGCGACACACTGGACAAGTTCGCAGCAACCGGTAGCGCTCGAGGCTAAGGAGAGGAGTAGATCGTGAACGGTATGGAGCGGTTCGCCGCAAGACGTCCGATACCATTCGACGTTCTGGCAACGGTGAGCTGGATGCTGGTGGCGGGATTGGGAGCCATTGTCGCGTCCCGCCTGTTGCACACATCCGTTACCAGCGTGTTGACCCAGTCTGTGGGCATGCTGACGGCCACGGCACTGTTGGTGGTCGTCATGAGGGCTTGGGGGTGGCTCGGTGCTGCAGGAATCACACGCCTGGGGAACTGGCAGCTCTGGCTGGTAACTGCCGGCCTGCTCGTTTACATGATCATCGCCTATCGGGTAGCCTTCTTCGGCGCGATCGCCGGGGACGGTTCCGATGTGTGGCGCAGCGAGGCAGGGCAGGTGATCCTGCGCCGCCAGGCCGTGGTGGGTGTCGCCGAAGAGTTTCTCTTCCGTGGCTTTTCTTCTATATGCCTTGGTCGGCGGCCTGTGGCTCGGCGCGCTGGTGCTGCTGGGCGGCAGCATCTGGCCGGCGGTGCTGATCCACGCGGCCGGCAATGCCACCCTTCAACTGGGAGCGTTAAGCGCAAGAGCGTTTGATCCCGGTGTGGCCGACTACGCTGCTGCAACCCTGGCTGAAGTGCCGCTGGTCATCACCGGCCTTTGGCTGTTGCTGCGCAGGGTGCCGCGTTCGACGCATCCTGCCCAACTGTCGCTCCCGGGTTGGCGGGCTCGCCATAGCTTTCCACCGAGGTAGACAAATGATCGTACCGGCTGCCTTTGCCATCATCGTCGGGCTGGGAATGGTCGTGCAGTGGACGCTGTCCTGGCGCGCGGACCAGATAGCGGAGCTGCAGACCGAGCCGATCCGCATCCGCTTTCACATCGCCGGCGAGATGGTGACTGCGCTGGCGTTGATGGCCGGCGGTGCCGGCCTGCTGCTGCACGCTGCCTGGAGCGTTCCCCTCTACCTCGTCGCCATGGGGATGTTGTTCTACACAGCCATCGTCAGCCCGGGCTACTTTGCCGCAGCAGGGCGAGTGGGCGTGGGTCGTATTGTTCGCTGTGATTATCGTGCTGGGGTTGGTCTGCGTCTGGCTGGTGGTGTAGACGGTAGTCTACCCTCTTGGAAGTTTCTGCAACTTTCGGGAAGGTTCCCATTCGCAGTGCGCCAAGTGCCATGCCGATCACTGTGCCGATGGCACGTTGCCGCCTGGTGCGGCCGCCTGCTGCCGGTCGGGTATTGCTGCCTACTTGCTGCTTGGGTACGGAGTTTTGGATGTCAGGTGTGGTCCATCATGTATGACTAAAGCGTGGCGGTTTTTCGGGGCATAATAGAAGCGGCCACATATAAACCACCCAAAATGGCCACAATCTGAACCATCACGCCCCATACCGCCGGCAGGGCGCTGAAAATACTGTTGGTTTGCAGGGTGCTCACGCCAAAGTAGGCGGCCACACCGGGAACCAGAATCATAATACCCGGCAGCATCAATATGGAACCGGGTATTTGACGCCTCAGACTGACCAGACCGGTGTACAGACCAAGCCCCAACGCTCCAATAAACGAACCCTGCCAATCGCCAAACTGCCCGCCCAGCAAAACCCCGGCATAGGCAATGACACCGGCAAGAACCACCCACACCAGGTCTTGCCGGCGAACTTGAAAAATGAAGCTCAGGCCAAGCATCAATAAAACAATAAAAAGAAAAACCAGCCCCACAGAATAATCCTGTTGATCTGCCGGCGCAGGCACGGGCCACAGCGTGTTTACAATAGACGAGCCAAAAGCAGTGCCAATCACCAGAACCAACGTGATAGAGACCCCATCCACCAGACGGCTTATCCCCGAGATAATGCTCTTGGAAGCCAGTTCAGCCGCGCCCAGAGTGAGAGCTAGACCGGGAATCAGCACAATGACGGCGCACAGGGCCACCGTAAACGGATTGCTGCCGGAGAACAGGAGGGCCATGAGATTGGCCAATATTGAGGCCACAAAGGCGGCGGTAAAGTTAATCCGGTTCGACAACCACTGTGAGCGACCAGCGTACCAGGTGATACCAAACACAACCAAACTTAATAGAGCCGCAAGAAAAACATCAAACCATACCGCAGACAGCAATACGGCAAACCCTGCGCCGCACAAACTGTAGGCCAACGCTACGATTGAGTTTTTGTAGGGGGCAGGGAGGGAATCGATCTCCTTCAAGCGAGCGTCTCCCTGATCAACGGAAATGTTACCCGCCTCAAGGTCGGCCACTAAGGCCCATAAGTTGGATAATTTTGTCAGCTCAAACGATGTCTCAGAGAGCTGATAAGTTAGGCGATATGGCTCGGCATTGGCGGACTGTCGGAACTCAAAGAATGCAAATGGCGCTGCCGCCAACATCTCGCCGTGAACCCCAAATAGACGTGGCAATTGAGTAAAAAATTCTTCCAGACGCACATAAGAGGCGCCATAACGATGGGCCTGAACAACCATCTGCGCCACAAACCGGCACGTCTGCTTAAACTCCTCATCACTCTCGGTTTCTTCGGGTTTGGGCTGCTGCTCTGTTTCTTTTGGCTCGAAGAATTCCTTCAACTTACTCATAGTTGGTATCCTGAAACTGTCATTGGTGAAAGATGTTAACCATCCCCACAAAAATAAACTTAGCAGGGTCAGAATATTCTGACCCTGCTAGGTTTTTTCTCCTCGTATTATTTGTGTGTTATTGATTCTCTTCGGTGAGCGTGATGTTGATCGAATTGTAGTAAACGGCCGTTGCTCCCTCAAAGCCGGAGTCACTGCCAACAATCACCCAGATATTTCCCTCTTTATCACTGGTTACCTGAAATGGAACATACTGATTATCCAAACTCATGAGCGCGTATTCATCGCCCGTTTGTGTTTCTGGATCGATATTGGGATTGGCAATCGTGCCCAGATTGATCATATCTTCCCCTTCGCTGGCCTGGTTGCCCTTATCAATATCCAACCGCAGCCAATCAATCGAATCGGAAACAACCACAGGTTCATGGGAGACTGCGCCCGCCTTGATATAGACACTTTCACCAGGTGAACCGCCAATGCCCATCATGCCGGCTGGTGAATTACTGGCCAGTTCCACGTCAAATTGCACCTGATACGTGGTCTCTGGCCTTAATCCGGTGAACTGTTTTTGGATGAACATGAAGAGATCATCACTATGATTGTTTCCACTCAGGAATAGAGCATTCCCTTCTAAACCAGAAGGAAGGCTGCCCCAACCAGAATCCAGCATAAATTGGGCCGGATCATGATCGGCAGGTAAATCGGCAAAGCCTGCAACCCAGCCTTCTTGATCCTCCTGAAAGGCAGAGGTGAACTGGTAAGATTTTTCGTACTGGGTGGAACAACCCGTCAGCAATGCAGAAAAAACGATAAATAACAGGCCTATTCGGTGAATATATTTCATTTGTTGCTCCGTGCTGTGTAACCGTTCACCTTGTGACCTTCGTTTTGTCATTGCGAAGCCCTAATGGGCTGAAGCAATCCCCCCAGACCGTACGAGGAGATTGCTTCAGGGCTGCCGCCCTTCGCAATGGCACATGAGGCGAACAGTTACCGTGCTGTTTCATCTGCGCGCAATAAGATGCGGTTCTGCACGCAAAGAATGGGGTTATTCATTGGAGGTGTATTCAAAACTGGTTGAACAAATGACTGGAATTGCAAAGAGTATCATGCAATTACTTGCCAGCCAGTCGCTTGGCGGCTGTCCGCAGGTATCCGGGCGAATGATCAATTCCCGAGATACTGTCTTGGTTAGGCGCCAGTCCAAAGTACATGCCACAGAAATCTCGAGCAGGATCCACGTAAATCCCCTGCCCCATGTTGCCGTGCTTGAACATGGCTCCGTCAGAGAACATATGATCCCATTGTGCGGTATTGGTCAAAGGTTTCTCACCGAACCAGTCAGTACCGTATTGCTCCTCCGTGGAGTCACGATACGCATCTGGATTTCCAAGGGTCTGGATGCTTTTCAGAAGTCGGTCGGAAACGATTTGCTCCTGTGCCACCACATGCCAACTGGGCGTGTAAATAAGAGCATAGCGCAGCATATCTTCTGGTGTGGTGTTGTGCATGCCGGCGGCGATGGCAACGCCATCAGGAGTCAATCCGGTAATTAACGGGTTTTTCGCGCCAATTTTCGACCAGACCCGTTCGTTCCAGAAGTCCTGCCAACGCTTTCCGCTGACGTATTCGGTCGCCAGAACCAGCGTCTGGGTATTGGCTCCTGAATAGCGGAAATGGTCACCAGCCTTTTCGTTTGGCAAGGGTTGCGCGTTCTTGGACATCTCGCGCCAATCTTCCCTTTCCTTCGAAGGCCGCTGTGAACCAATGTGCAATCCAGGAGTCCGGGTTCAACAGGTTCGCTATGGTCTCCTCGATATTAAGACCAGAGGACATGTTCATGACGTTTCTCACGGTAGCCTGTTCCCAATGGGTTCCGCGGAGTTCCGGCACATAGGTCGGCATTGGCTTATCAAGATCAATTTTGCCTTCATCGGCCAGCATGGATATTAACAGGCCAACCGTTGTTTTGGAGGCCGACATCCACACATGGAGACCGTTAGGCTGCATCCCTGGATAGGTTTCGAAAACCACCTTCCCTTTATGGGCCATCATCATCGCCTGAACCTGCCGTTTGCCAACCAGGTATTCCTTGAGAGGCGGCGTGGTCGTTCCATCATGAGCCGTAAAGGTCAGATCCATCAATGAAGGATCAAGTGCGCGCTCCAGTTCTGAAGGCTCTTCTGCGGGTGCAACATAAGAACACTTGAATATCTCGGTGAAGTTCATGTTGTAGTAAATGGAGTCTTCATTTCCCGATTGCCAATTCGGAAAGCTATACTCTTTAAGTGCTTTCTGAATGAACTCCACTGGTTGTGGGTTTTTCCACTTCGCCATCGGGCTGTCAACTTCGAACGGCTCGAAACCCGAAGCCCCGACCCTGACAGATCCCTTCACAGTGTCGCCATCTCTGTTGTGTTTAGTATTCATTTTTGTTCTCCTTAAGCAATAGCATCTGTTTGTTTGATGAGGCACGACCACGTTTATAACGCCTTGGTTGGGCGGCGCCATTTCGCGCCGCCCAACCAAGGTGTTAGGTATGACAAAGGTTATTTGCCTTATGACTGGAAATAATAAAAGTCATATAAAGCTCGGGCAACTTCCGCAATAGCCCGTTCTCTGTCCGAAGCGGGCGTCTTACTGCTGTTTGTGAACACGGCGATAGCAAATCGTCGACCGTCAGGGAGCGTGATATAGCCAACGTCGTTGGCAACTCCGCCTACGGTTCCGGTCTTGTGCGCTACGGGCGTTCCCTTCGGCAACATTCCCTTGAGTCGGCCAGCGCCGGTGCGCGTGCGCGACATGACGCCCAGCAGGAACTCGCGGCTTTCCGCGCTCATCGCCGTGCCACCGTCGATGGCAAGTAGGAGTTTCAGATACGCATTGGGCGTTGTGTGGTCGCGGGGATCCGCCTCGAAGTCCGGATTGGGATCAACCTGGGCCGCCACCAGTGCCGGGTTCTTGCTGATGGCCTCAACGACAGCTTCTGGGGTGACCGCCGGCAAGCCGTAGAAATCCATGAGAATCTCGCGGACAGTCCGATCGACCCTGAAGTCGTTGATCCCGAGCCTGCGCAGGTTCTCGGTCACCGCTGCTGGTCCACCTGCCAGCCCCATACAGACGTCGGTCGCCGTGTTGTCACTCTCTGTGATCATTGGATATATCAAGTTCGCTAACGAGAACTGGACCCCGGGGTAGGGGAATCTCTCGGCAATCGCAACTTCGCCGGCGTCATACATGTCATACGGGACGTCGACCATTTGGTCGAGACTGAGTTCTCCTTTGTCCACGAGATCCATCACTTTCGCGGCGATCGCTACTTTATAAGCACTCGCCATCGCAAAGGTTTCATCGCCATTTATGCTGACATTCAGCCCTGAACTAAGTTCCTGTGCGGCCACACCAAGGCGGCCAACCAGCCCTTGCGTAATTTTTTCAATCTTCTGAGAAATACTTTTATCAGCAAGTACTGGTTGTGTTGTGTTGTGTTGTTTCATGGGTTTTCTCCTTTGAATAACTGCGTCTATTTAATCTAAGTGCCTAACTACCCGGTACAGCGTTGGAGCGAATGAAGATCCGGTGATTGAATCTGTAGGTAGTTAAGTTCTCCTGAAGGATCTTCAAGTAATTCTCCTAGTGCTCCTTTGTTAGGACCTTCAGTGACGATAAACCACCCTTCCTTAGTGTTAGCTATATTGGCAGGTGCAGGATCTGCTCCAGGCTTTGTCAATTTGGAATCTTGAAGAAGCTGATACTTACCTCCATTCTTAGTAATCTCGAAGTCTTGGAATGTTCCTTTGAAGACCCCGATGAAGGGATCTAGAACTGACGGATCAACTCCACTAGCAACTTCAGTATGTGGTTCGAGTTTTGTAAAAGCCTTGACCATTGCATCGGCAACTGCTGTATAGGCCTCGACCCCTCGGTCGCTGTTGGTAAGCACGATCACCGCAAAGTCGTGATCCGGGATCAACTGCAGAAAGGTACGGTAACCGATGTAGGTCCCCACCGTGGAGAGCGCTCGTGATCTCGCCGTACTTGCGGACGAACCAGGTCAGTCCGGTGAACTCGCCGGTCGGAGCATCGACTGCCGGGGCATGGGCAAAGTCAAGTGCTTCTTTGGACAGCAGCATGTTGCCTGACGAGTCTTTCCCGTCCAACTGAAAGCGGGCGTACTTCAACAAGTCCTGAATCGTGGATTGGATACCACCGGCGGACCCGGCCGTCGGTGGGAACGGCGTGAAGATCGGCTTGAGTTCGTCGATCTTGTCGTCGGTATAGATTGGTGGATGACCCCATGCGAAATTTTCGTTGGGAGGGGTGGTGCTGTAGTTGAAGCTTGTCGCATTCATCCCGAGCGGTGAGAGTATGTGTTCTTCGACGAGAGTCTCGTAGGGTTTTCCACCGACGACCGACAGTATATGACCAACAAATACTAGATTGGTGTTACTGTACATCCAGGCCTGATTGAAAGGCACGATCTGATCGATGTAGTGCGCTTGTAGCATGCACTTCTCGGTGATCGATCCACCGGGAGAAACGGGATCGAAACCGTGATCGCCGCTCCAACCGGTGTGATGGTGGAACATGTCGATGACGCATGCTTTGGCCGTTGCCTCAGGATCCTTGACCTTGAACCACGGCAGAATGTCAACGATGCGAGCGTTCAGATCCAGAACGCCCTGTTCAGACAGCATCATGGCCAGCGTCGCAGTGAAGGTCTTCGTGACGGAGGCGATATGAAATTCGGTGTCAGCGGTGACGGGCTCTTTGGTGCTGACGTTCGCGACACCGATGCCGGTGGCATAGGAGTTGGCTCCGTGGATGACGCCGACAGCGAGCCCCGGTATATGCAATTGTGCGATGAGATCGGTAGCTTGCGCGACGACCGCATCGAAGGCCTCTTGGCCAGCCAGTTCCTCAGCAAATACTGGTTGTGTTGTGTTGTGTTGTTTCATGGGTTTTTTTCTTTGAATAATTGTGTTTTCAGAAGCCTATTTCCAGACCTGACTCATTACACGGTACGTTAGTTACCACCAAGAAATTTGCCACAATCCTCTTCGGAATATCCATTCTCAAGCAACTTATCCACCAGAGCGGCGAGGATCTGATAGGAAGCAGGTGTTGGGAATCCTTTTTCGCCCGCTTTGAAACTATAGCCACCATCCGGAAAAATTGCCTGACCAAATGATGTTTGCATGCCGTCAGAAGTAAAGGTGACATCCGGGATAAAATCAGAACCGTAACCGACATGGTCGATTCCAACGAGATTAACCATATAATCGATATGGCGGAAAAGCATATCCGTTGTCACAATATCCGGATTGGACGTATCAACAAAAGCACCGACCGAGTTGATGGAACACACGCCGCCACTCTGAGCAATCGCCTTAATAACCGAATCCTCTAAACTACGTTGATATTTTGCTATCGCCATGGCGACCGAGTGGGTTGACATGACTGGCTGACTACTACGCTCAATGGCATCCAGTGCTGTACGTTCACCGGTATGACTGACATCCACGAGCATGCCGTAACGGTTGTAGGCATCAATCAATGTCTTTCCATAAGCAGTAAGCGGTCCGTTCTCTTTCACAAAACATCCGTCACCCACAGGATTGCGCTGGTTGTAAGCCAACAAACAGTAGCCATAACCGAGTTGACGCCAAATTGCGACATTATCGACATCACCTTCAAAATGTCCTGTACCCTGATGGGTAAAGTATAACCCCAACTTCTTTTCCTTTATCGCATCATCAATATCCTTGGTCGTGCGGACAATCTTGTATTTATCAGGGCGTTCGTTGATCTTCTTGAGATAGAACTGTAAAGCCTTCAACGATACTGAAGCAGCTGGATTTAATGAATCAGCTGAAGGGCATACGCCCATTACTTTAACTCCGACAGCAATACAGCGGTCCATTTGGTCATGAAACTCAGGGCCTTCAGGGGTTGACCATTGCTCTGGCCAAGTACCGGAAAAGAGTGTGTCTATGGTTATGGAATCATGTACGATCTTCTTCGCTCTATCAGAAGCAGGGTATTTGTGTGAGCGCTGTGGTATCTTGGAATAATCCTTTCCAGTTGCGTATGGATTATATTGAGTCGCAAGCGGATTATCTTTCGTTGCGTATGGATTATCTTTCGTTGCGTATGGGTTGGATTTCGTTGTTGATTTTGTGTCTTCAGTACTCATGTTGATACTCCTTGTTTCTATATCTACGCCAATTGTGCCGACGTGGGTAGTTTGTCGGGTTCCTCACCGTAAACGGCCGTTGCGTCAGCATCACCGGCCAAATGATCCTTGCGGAAATAGAGAAAGCCAATCACCACCGTTACCAGCGGTGTCAGGTAAGCCATAAATACATACGGCGCGTAAACCAGTGTGCCTAATCCCAGCGCCCCGGCAAAAAGCGCCCCGTTCACATTCCACGGAATAATGCCCGAAATCATCGTCCCGGAATCGGCAATGGCCGTTGACAGGGTGACCGGTTTGAGACGCGCTTTCATATACTCATCCCGGAACATACGCGACGTCACCACAATACTCACGTATGGGTCGGCCGCGACTGTATTTAAGCCGATAGCGGTCAGCATGGTTGTAAGAATTAGTGTTGCCGGCCCTCTTGTCCAGTTAATTACCGGCGCAATGACTACGCCGGAGCATACCGGTATAATCGGCCACCGCGCCAAAGCTGGCGGCTACCAAAATCAGCCACATCGTGGTCAACATACCGGCTGTACCCCCGCCGGCAAACAGGGAGTCTAACCCCTCAACCCCACTGTTAAGGTGAAATCCGTTGGCTAAGGTATCAATTCCAACCTTGAGAACGGCCTCAAAATAATTTAAATTGGGATCGTTGGCCAGCGAAACAATAAGGTCATGCTGGGTAAACCCGGCCAAAATTACCGCCGCAATGGCCGGCAGCATCAGGCACAAAAAGCTGGAAAAACGAAACATAGAAAGCACGAAAATCAGGATCACCGGCACAAAAGCCAGCAGAGAAACATTGAAATACTGCGAGACGGTATCCTGTACTTCAGTGGGGTCAATGGGGCCGGCTGTCGTGCTACCCATCAAACCCAGCACAAGAAAGAGAAGTCCGCTGATAATAATTGTGGGGATGGCTGTGCGGATTACCATCCGCGCATGTTCATCAATTTTAACCCCGCCCACAGTGGCTACGGTCAGCAGGGCCGTGTCCGAAATCTTGGCTGTTTTATCTCCCAGGATTGCCCCGGAAATGGCCGCGCCGGCGGCAATAGCGGGTGACACCCCCATGATAGCAGCCAGCCCCACAAATGGCACGCCAACAGCCCCCACGGTGGTTAGAGAACTACCCAGCAACATGCTCAACACAGAGGCGATAATAAAGACCGTTATATAGTAGAAGCGCGGGTTAAGAAGCTCCACCCCGTAATAAATAAAGGCGGCCACCGTACCGGCCAGATACAGCGTACCAATGATGGCCCCAATAGCCAGAAGTACAAAAATAGTCCCCATGGTGCCATTCACGCTGCTTCTGATGGCCTCAGAGATCACCGAGCCACGAAATCCGTAAAAAAGCGCCACAGTCAGAGCAAAGAGCGTTGACAGCGTCATGCTCACCTGCAGGGGGCCGTCCGCCACTTCGCTGCCGAAGAACATCACTGATAACAGGATCAGGCTCACCATCACGCCCAACACCAGCAGTGATGCGAGCATTGAGGGTGTCCGTCCGGTTTCTGCTGTTGTTTCAGACTTGGTTGTCATTGATAAGCCTCTGTGTTTGTATAGATAATGGCAGACAGTCTTCTACTGCTGGCACAACGCATCGGCTGGCCAATCCCGTATGATCGACCCGCCACTGTGCGATTCATGAGTCCCCCAAGCCTATCAAGTGGATTAGGTAGTTGTCTTCCCTAAGAATGAGTAGATTTGGAGTGATTGCTCTGGAAGATCGTCCTCATGAGCGCCGAGATACTTGACATATCGAGACCCATTTAGCCTGGCTCTCCGGAACCGAAGTAGAACTCCTTGGATGGGACGAAGTGCAACTCCAGTTCTTCGACCTGTCTGACCTCGTTCTTGATCTTCTCACCCAGGTCTACTATGTTTGAGGGTACTTCCGCTCCGGTGACAATTACTTTGGCAACACGGTCGGAGACCAGAACTGACGAAACGGTATAGTCTTCCTCAAACTGCTCAGCCCATTCATTCGCGATTCGTCGAACATGCTGCTGGGTGACACTGTCGCGTGCTACCCTAAAGGTGGTAAGCGCCAAAGGAATGCTCACCAAAAGGACACCCAGAGCGATGATCTGGTAGGCTCTGCGCCTGTTGATGCTGTTCATGTCCTGCGTGCTGGCCTTCTGCAATCCCAGCACGGCAAAGACGAGGCCTCCTGCCAGGAGAATGGACAGGCAGTTGGTCAGAAAGAGGAGGAACGCGCCCCAGGCGTCCAGCCACTCTGCGTTGCCCAGGGAGACACCGACGACACAGAGCGGCGGCACCAGGGCAATGGCGATGGCCACCCCGGGAAGCGAGTCGGCCACGTCGTCCCGGCTCAGCGCGAACGCGCCCGCCACTCCTGCCGCCAGGGCCACCACCAGATCATTCATGGTGGGATGGATCCTGGAGGTGATCTGAGCATTGCTTCCGAAGTCAAGAAGCGTGATCGCCAGCATGGTCATAAGCATGGAAACGCCGATAACCCCGATCACACCGGCCGCCACCAACGCCAGGGATTGCCAGGCTCTTTTGCCGTTCCCCATCACGAGGGCTGCCGTTGTTGCCACAATCGGTGTCATCAACGGTGCAATCAACATTGCGCCGATCACCGTGGCCGTGGAATCGGCCATCACTGCTCCGGTGGCGATCACCGTGGACAGAAACATGAGGACGGCAAACCGAACCAGGTAGCGCTGCCTGCGATCACCTTCGAAGAAGAGCTTGCTTTCAAACCCGGGGAGATCTTCCGGCGTGAATCTGTTATCCCTGATGATTTTTGATAAGCTTGTCATGAGATCTCGCTCCGCAGAACATGACGGTTGATGGTGGATTATCGGGGAGCACCACGCGATGATAGGGTCGGGGCGCCACTTTCACGGCAGTTTCCACCCGTAAAAACCAGATGTCTTTCCTCTGAAGTATGTCGAAGCAGCCAGGGTCCAGGATGACGGAGTGATGGGCGATCTCGTCGCAGGAGACGAAGAGGGCGTAAGCGGTTACTTCAACGCCAACAGGCCTGGTGGAAGACATCTTCCACCAGGCCTGTTGAATTGTCATTGATGTGGTGCTTGCATGAAGCAAGGCCAACCGGTCAGGTTAGTTGCCATCTCCGCTGGCAGCAACCACTTCACCACCGGCAGCCACGTTACCATCGGCATCGGCGGCCGCACCGGCGGCGCCCGCTACGACGTTGCCCGATGGGTCCTGGGCCGCGCCAGCTACGTAGGATGCGATCTGGCCGGACAGTTCATCGCCGACGGTCAGGGTGACCACATTGGCGCTGTAGCCCGACATGCTCTTGATGACACCCTCGCTCTCGGTGTCTTCCAGCAGCATCAGCAATACCGATGTGTCTGGCGTCAGCGCTGCGCCGATCTCCTCCAGGTCACTCTTGGGGATAGCACGACCCAGGTACTTGCCAGCCACGCCGCCGATAGTGGCGCCCGCCACCGTCCATGCCAGCAGACCTGCCGGCCCGCCGATCAGGCCAAGCACGGCGCCTGAGCCGGCGCCGATTGCAGTGCCGAGGCCGCCGCGTCCGGTTTCGTGGATATGGACCTTGCCTTTGGCGTTTTGTTCAACTGCGCAATCCGCTGCGATTTTGTAGCCATCCAACGCGCCCGATGACTTGATCGCTTTGGCCGCATCCGAGGCGCCCTTCTGTCCATCGAAGCGGAAGGCGAGGATGTTGTAGACGGCTGAACTGTCATTTGACTTTGTCATGAGATACTCCTTTGAATTGGGGTTAGGTTGAAGATATATCCACGTGGGGTTTGGAGCCGGCAGGGTCGCCGGATCGATCCCACGCTGCACACGAAATGGTTATTTCTCTCCGAAGGCGGCCTTGAGCGTCGCTTCCTGCTCGGCGGAGAGGTTGGACTGGATCAGCGTCATCCTGGTACCGCTGAAGGCATCGCTGACCTTGTCGATGGTTACCTGGTCGGTTAGCAGGAAGAGGGCCGAGGTGCCCTCGGTAACCTGGTTGCGGACCTGCTTGATGAAGTCATCAGAGATGCCGTAGTCGTTGAAGTGGCCAAGCAGTGCACCCATCGCAGCGCCGATGGCCATGCCCGCAAACGGGATGAAGAACAGCAAGCCAAAGAGCATTCCCCAGAAGGCGCCGCCCACCGCACCAGCGCCCGTCATGCTCGCAGCCTGGTGAGTCTTGGGCTTCTTCTTTCCCGGGGGCCAACTGACAACTGCGGCATCCTCAATTGTGATGAGCTGCTGCTTGGCGAGATCGGACAGCTTCTGCAGGGCCTGATCGGCACCGTCCGGATTCTCGAACTTCCATACTGTTAGGCTTGCCATGTTTAGTGTCTCCTTGCTGCGTAGTGTGTGTGTTACTGTACTTCATCAGCGGCCAGCAGTGTGGCCAACGCCTTGCCAGCCGTATCCTGCTCGATGATGTCGCCGGCCATCAGCGTGTCAATCTTCGACGCACCGGCTGACCAATGCCACGTGTTCGACCCGTCACCGTGCGATCCATAAGTCTCCCCAGCCTATCAGGTGGATTAGGTAGTTGTCTTCCCCAAAATTGAGTATATCTGGATTGGTTAACCTGGGTGATCGCCCTCATGAGCGCCGAGATACTTGACATACAGCAACGGGTAACGGTTCTGGTACAAAGTATCCAACACGCCGGAAAGGGCGGCCTGGTCAGCAAGCAACCCGATCAGGATGGACACAGGCATGGGTTCCTCTCCCGCCGTCACGGCCTTGAAAATGGTCAGTCCGGCCAAACGATCGGACCAGTTCTCATGCACCTCTCCCGCAACGTGAATGGCGTATATGCCTGGCTCGTCGAATGGATAGCCCATGAGCTACAACCTCTCTTTGATGGCCTGGCGGCCTGACGCCGCTCGTCTTGGCCTGGCCTTGTCTTCTGGTTTCTAAGCGAGTAACGGATTGTCGGCAGGGTGTCATCCACCAAGGCCGTCCCCGTCACCGGAATGAAGGCGTCCGCTTCCTCTCGAGGATCTCGCGGGAAAGCCGACCGGCCCTCTCGATTATCCAGCATATCATGCAGGTCAGGTAGTTGTCTTCCCCAAAATAGAGTAGAGACGGCGGTGAGTATTGCCGATGAGCCGCAAACAAAGTCTCTACAAAAACAACGATCCCCAGGCCGGTGACGGCAAGGGGCTCTATCGAGACGTGATCTTCTGTCGCTTGATCTATCGACCGGACTAACGCAATCCCAGTTCCCTGGCGCGATGCACTGCTTCAAAACGTGTGTGAACGTCGAGTTTGGCGTAAATATTCCTGATGTGGGTGCGCACCGTGCTGGTAGAGATAAACAGCCTGCGGCCAATCTCGTCTGGTGACAGTTCCGTAGCCAGGAGCTCCAAGATCTGAGACTCGCGCTGGGTCAAAGGCTCCAGCATCGGCTGTGGAACTGGCAATGGCTTCGCGTCATCGGGCAAAGGCTCAACTTGCGGGCCGGCCGAGTCTGGTGGCGGGAAGGCCGCCAGTATCCGGGCAACATAGGACGAGTCGGGAGTAGGCGAAGTCCTATTCTGGCGTTGCAGTCGAACCAGCAAGCCGGCCATTGGCGGCCCCAGGTCGACAAACGGACGAATGAGGCCGGCGTCCTGTGCCAGCGCCAAGGCCGTGGTCAAACTGGCGTCGGCACGGGCGGCGTCGCCTTGAGCTTCGCAAACCAGGGCAAGCAACGCCAGCGCCTCGATACGCACTAGATTGCGATTCACCAGGCGCATCTGCTGCTCGAATTCGTCAAGCGTCGCGTGTGCGGCGGCTAGCGCCTCCGGCGTTCCTTCTGCCAGCAGCAACTTGACCGGCGTTAACTGGGGAATATAGAAGAACCAAATGGGTGGACGGCCTTCAAACTCGACGCCAACCTGTTGGCGCCGCGCGGCGTCAAGGTTGCCGCGCCGCAGCGCCAGTTCCACCCTGAAAGCCTTGAGCAATGCCAGTGCAGCGGAGTCGCCGCCTTGCCGGAAGTAGGTGGTCAACCGATCCATGATTGCGTCAGCGTGTTCTACGTCTCCCCGCTCATTTCGGATCAAGGTCAAAACCATGGCGCCCATGGCCAGGTAAGTCGGCGATGACGTCGCCTCGCTTTCGACCACGGCGGATAAGTGCGGTTCGGCGGCGTCAGACTCACCGCGCAAGTAGTGAATCACACCTTTGAAATACCTGGCCTGGCACAGAGATTCGGGCAGATTGAGTCGCTCGCCGATGTTTTGGACTCTGTCGGCCCATTCGAGGGCCACCGTCAAATCGCCCTGTAACACACAGATCATACAGAGATAGGACATCAACTTAGCCTGGATGGATTCTCCCCATTCTGGCTCACTGATTTTCTCGCGTAGAAGCTGATACCCGCTTGCAGATTGACCGCTCATTTGCATGCCTGAGGCAAGAACTCCCCAGCCAATGGCGCGCAGATCAAGTGCATTAGCCGGCAATAGCTGCAGACCGCGCTGGGCATTGGTGGTCAAAGCTTCAACGTTGCCGGCGGCAATAGCCAGAGTACTCATGATGACCGACAATTCGCCGAGCAGATTGTCCTTCATAGTGGAGTTCGGTGTCAGATTGGCCAGCAGTTGTTCCGCTTTCTGAAGAGCAGGTTTCAATACCTGAAAGTTGCGGCCACGCTGGGCTAAAATGGCGGCCGTGGTCGCGAGCAACGCACTGTGATCCAGTGCGCTATCCGGAAAGTAGTGGAGCCAGCGCTCAAGAACGTGCCACCGTTCGGAGTTCATCAGGGCGTAGCGATGCTGCATTACAACCTGCTCCGCTCCGGCGATATCTCCTGCCAACACCAGGTGCCTAATCGCATCGTCCGGTAAACCTTGGTGCGCATACCAGACACCGGCACGATTGTGAAATGCCGCAATCTCATCATCATGGTAGTGGTTTCGTCCCCATGTTCGCAGCAGGCTGCGGAATAGATGGTGGAGCCGAAACCAGCGGTTCTCGCTATCCAACGGGATGACGAAGAGGTTGTACTGCTGTAGCTGCCGGATGAATTGCAAACTCGTCGAGGCAACCTGCGCCTCGGCAGAATCTGAAAGACTAACCGCGGCGCATAGTGCGGGACAGAAGCGATCCAGCCACGCAATAGTCAACAGCCACTCCTTCAGTGTCGTATCCAGGTGGTTGATGACTTCCGCCAGGAGATATTCTTGTAGATACTGAGTCAACGCAGGCACATCGTCAAGATTCATTTCGTGACCATCGCTATGGCGTAGCGAGATTGCCGCCAAACATAAGGCTGTCACCCACCCTTCAGTCCGTTCTGTCCAAGCCGCTGCGGTTGCATCATCGATTTCCCGGCCCAGCATTTTGGTCAGGAAGCCGGCTGTGTCCGCACTGGAAAACTTCAGATCCCGGGTTCGTATTTCGGTGATCCGGCGGTATGCGCGCAGGGTCGCAATCGGTAGGGGAGGGTCACGCCGCGTGATCAGCAACAGGTGCATGGTTGGCGACGGATGGCGCACTAGCTCGTTAAGCAGGTCAAAGATCAGCTGCTCGCGGATCATATGGACGTCGTCCAGA
The DNA here is from genome assembly GCA_963707275.1 of uncultured Chloroflexia bacterium. Lineage (GTDB taxonomy): Bacteria > Chloroflexota > Anaerolineae > JAAEKA01 > JAAEKA01 > JACKBK01. Next base: position 392,956 of record CAVPPH010000002.1, on the reverse strand, counting down.
GCCAGAATGAAGGGCTTTTCGATCTGCTCTACATCGTTTATCAGTCGGCGAGCTATCACGGACACCGGAGGCAAGACAGACGCCATCAGTAGGGACGGGGTTTTCAGTGTGACATTTGGAAAAACGCGTTGAATCGCACCTGCCAGGTAGCTGGTGAATGTGCTCAGATCGTTGTCGTCGTCGTCCAGTGAAATCCAGGCACTGGGGTGTCCGCTGGCCTCCAGCCACATGCTGGCCAGTGTGGACTTGCCATAGCCAGCCGGGGCTGAGATAAGGGTCAGCGGGCGTTGCTGATTGCGACTGAGGCGCTCCAGCAGCGCACCGCGCGGTTCAATATTGGGGCCGACGGGAGGACGGTACAGCTTCGTCGTCAGCAGGGGAACGGAGTAGCCCTCGATATCCTGCGCATAGACCGTCGAATCACGCAGCGTGTTCCCCCGAAACACTTGGATGGAAGGCTCGTCAGCTTGGATCATGAGATATTGCCTGTCGCGTCCTTGTCCATGAACTCTTCTGTGTGTAGACCACGCCATTCATTCAACATAGCCCGGCGCCAGGGCATCTCGTTCGTCGATCGACCCCAATCGCAATCGTCGGGGATGTCAGCGGCTTGTGCCTGTAGGACAAGACGTGCAGAAATCAAGGTCAGTTTCCAACCGAGGTCCCCGTCCAGATCCCACAACGAACGCGCGCGGGAAGAGGTCCTTGCTGATAACGTGCCGCGTAATCATGTCTCGATTGCGGGACGCGCTGAACACGGCGCAGGATGCCAGACATGTAGAGACTGTTTGGATGGTTATTCTACATGAAAACATCCGTGAGCCCAAAGTGCCAAACCCCTTTGGGGTGCGGTGCAAAGTTTTGCAGACAGTTCTCCAGTCACATACCGCAAATTGTTTGACTCGAGATGCATCTCACTCTTTAAACCAATAGTACCACAACAGTCAAACCTAGTCAAGGTATTGAATAGGTTTGGTTTAAGAATGGAAGATACTATACGTCGCTTTACGCGTCGGCAAAGCAGAAAGCCCTCCCCTGCCAGCATTGCGTCAGGAGATCTCTTGTTTGTAGCCTGCTACCGCATCGAGATTCCGAAATGTTGAAGGCAGACCAAGTATCTTACTCCGCCCCATAAACTATATCCCCTGGTATTGAGGTTTGAGAATCACGCTGACAGGGATCCAGTCTCGTTGTGAAGCCAAACTGTGGATCCTCTGTTCGGGAACTCTACGAGCGGGTCTTCTCCCAGGTGATCCAGCCGGGCAAGCGGCGGTAGCCCAGCTGTTTGTTCAGTTCCAGGATCGGCGGATTGGCGGTGTCGTTGTGGGCGTGCACTTCGTGGTGGCCGCGTTCGCAGATGATGCCCAGTCCCAAGCGATCCTGCGGAACGTTGTTCAGGTCAAACCCAACTCCATCGTCCCGGATAACAAGCCTGATCAAGCAGTTCGGATTGCGGTCACCAGTCGTGCAGCGCAGGTCCACGGAGGCGTGCTGCGCGCGGGCGTGTTTCACGACGTTATTCAGCGCCTCCTGAGCGACGCGATAGAGCGCGATCCGCACGTCTTCTGGCAGCTCGCACTCCCCGTCGACCGCCACCTGCACGACCATTCCCGTACGGCCTGCCACAGCTTCCGCCAATTGGCGCAGTAGGTCGCCCAGATCCGCCTCTGCCAGGACGCCGGGCCGCAATTCCAGCAACAGCGTACGCATCTCAGCCAGCGCGCCGCGGCTCAATTGGCGCAATTCCTTTAGCAGCTCGCGGCCGCGCTGCTGGTCCATCTCCCAGGTGGCAGGCAGCACTTCGGCCAGCAGGCTGGCGGAAAAGAGGGTCTGGGTCGCGTTATTCGCTGTGATTATCATGCTGGGGTTGGTCTGCGTCTGGCTGGAGGTGTGAATGGTCGGCTATCCTCCCGGAGGTTTCGATAACCTCCGGGAGGGTTCTGCGCTCTATCCCTACAAACCACGGATGGGATGGAAGATACAGCACAGCGCTTGCATGGTCAAGCACGCGATCGGCTACGGGTTGTCGTCGATGGCCTGGTTGATGAAGTCAAGCGACTCCGCTGTATCAATCCGGTAGTTCCAGGCTGAGGACACGCACGCAATGTCACCCGTGGAGATCAGTGCTACCAGAACTTCGGCGCCGGTGTCATCGACCCAGAAGGTTGGCCCTCCGCCGTCGCCCCCACATGTGCCGCCATTACCTTGCGCCTGGTTTTGCGACAGTTTCAGCCAGGCTGGGTGCAGGTTCTGATAGGCAGAATACGCGTAGCGCCGTATGCCCAGAACTGACTGCTGGGGCGGGGGCCAGAGAATCTCTGACCCATAACCGACAACTGTGAAGCTGGGCGCGTTGGGACCGGGACGCAGTTGGCCGCTTGCTTTCAGTTGATCCAGGTAGCCTGGCGTCGGCAGGTCCACCGGCGTAATTCCTTGCACCGGCTCGTCCAGGATCACAACACCCACATCGTGCGGATCAGAACGCGGCGCCAGATCAAACCCGGCGAAGTCAGGGTGCGCGTAGGCACTGGAGGCGTCGCTTGGTTGTTCCGCCATGTGCACCGGCCACGTCAGGCGATTTCTTTGTTATGTGAGAGATAGCCAGTTAGCATAAAGAGCAGGCCCGGCACGATAACGATCAAGCCGACGATGAGCATGGCTGGTGCAAGTTGACCTGCCCCATGCACCAATGCGATGTATGCGGCGAACAGGGGGAAGCTGATCGCCATCAGCACGCCGCCGGCGATCTCCCGCCACCAGGCTAGCAACCAGCCGGCGATGTAGATCCCCGGAAAGAGCAGCGCGAGCACCGCCTGGTGGACTGTGACGGTTCCGCTCAACTGGCCGGTCACCGGGTCAGGCGCGAGGTTCATCACGACGACCAACGAGGCTACGGCCACAGACCACAGGCGCTCGATCCAGCGAAGAATCTGAATTTCGCGAGAGGCAGTCGTTTCGATGTGTTGGACATTTCCTGGAAAGTCATAGCAGTGTCGCCACAAAGATACTGGCCAGCACCAGCAGACCGACTGCCAGCGCTGCGACACCAACCCACATCAGTCGTGAGCGGGAACGGCGCTCGTCCTCGGTCAGCGGGCGGATCTCATCCTTGTGACGCTGCTCCAGCCCGGCGCCGATAGCGACACCGATTGCCACGCCCATTGCCGGACCCAAGGCGATGCCAGTCGACACGCTGTCCGTTGCGATGCCCATCGCCATGCCAAGGGCCATGCCAATCAGCAGGCCCACGCTGATGCCGATGCCCATCCAGTGGCCCTCAGGATATCCTCCCTGCGGGTCCTCCAGGTCAACCGACTGGTTTACCTGTGACCGCCGCGCGGTTCGTGCCATGACCACAACGATGGCGATGCCTACACCGATCAGCACGGCGAGCAGGGCAACCGCAGCCAAAGGATACACGCTTGTCATTATTCACCTCCACAAGATACGGCCGAAACGTGGCCTGACCGTCCTACTTTCTTCTGGAAATTGCGATGGTCACCAAACCCAGCACTCCAAGCGCGATGGCGCCGGAGGTGGCATAGGCGCCGTCTCCCTGGAAGAACAGCAGACCGGCCAGGACCACAAGAATCAGACCGACAATCAAACGAGACGTTTGCATGGGACATTCCCAAACTTACCGGCCGGTTACTGACTGGCAACCAGCGCGCCATCGGTCGGCGTCGCGACTGTCTGCGATGGCGGCGATCCGGCAAAGAAGCCATCAGCCGAGTTCTGAAACAGCACATAGAAGCTGTACACACTTATCGCCGTGCCAATCGGGAAGTTGATCAGGTCGAATGCAGCCACGATGATAGCCAGAATTCGTCCCCAGCCCTTGTGCTTCAGCAGGCCGACGCCGGCGATGAAGCCTGGCAGCGCCAGCACAACCATCAGCCCTCCGACGAAGACTCCAGTCAGGCCCAACACCCAGAAGGCGATCAATTCGCCCAATTCAGCGCCGGCAAACACACCCATGCCTCCCAGAAAGATCAGCAGGCCGACGCCTACGACAGCCAGCAGCGCAGCGCTCAAGATACGCAGCCAGCCCAGAATCTGAACGTGAATACCCAGTTGCTCCTTGTTCAGCGAGTTCATTGTTCCTCTCTCCTTTCAAATGTTGTGCCGAAGCTCGCCAGCGCCTGTTGCTGGCGACAAGTTCACTGCTTCGAGGCGGCGGCCCATCTTCACCAGCCAGAGTCCCAAAGCCGCGAGCATCCGGCACGCTTGCCGACCTGACCAGCCGCGCCGGTCGATACCCGCCTCCCGGCACATGCAATCAAGCTCTGAGCGACGCAGGCAATCGGCCATGCGCTGCGTGCGTAGTTGTTCTTCCATGTGATAGTTTACCGTAAACATCGCAGTCCTCCTCGACAGGGTCGGGATGGGGCGCTGCCCCAGTCGGTTGTCCGACCGGGTTACCGCTCCGCCATTCCCTGCAAATGGACCTGGGTCCCGTTTGCGTAGATTGCTTCCAACAGTCTCTCTGGCGGTTGCGACTTGCTGACAAACCGATCTGCGCCTGCCGCAAAGGCCGCCGCCTTCGCTTCGGGCAGTCCGCTCAACACGACGACCCGGACGCTGTGACATACCCTGTGCAGCACTGGCAACACGGCAGACATTGCCAGGCCAGGCAGTTCCCAGTCCACCAGAATTAGGTCGGGACAGGATCTTTGTGCTTGATCCAGCAGCTCGGCCACATCGGTCGCTTCAGCCACGATCTCAATATCCTCGTGGATCGCCAGAAGTGCCCGCAGGGCGTACCGCACCCGAGCTTGATCGTCGGCGAGCAGAATACGCATACATTACTCCAGAAGACCGCATTTGAAATTGCTCCTGTTGTTAGTATAGGTGATATTCCCCGGCGGCGGATCGGACACGCGGACGATTCATCGATTAGCCAGGTGGCTAGTGTTGGCAGGGGGACGAAGTCGGATCAAAACCCTCCCGGAGGTGGCCGGCAGGTTGGATACAGGGGACCGAGATCTGGTCACCTCCCGGAGATTGAGAGCGGGGAGGTTGCCTAATCTATCAGACCTTGCTGAAGCGCGACGGCGACGGCTTCCGAGCGATTGGAGACTTCCAGTTTTGAGAGGATGTTGCTGACGTGAGCTTTGGCGGTCGCGCGGCTGACGACCAGCGCTTCGGCGATCTCCGGGTTCGACTTCCCCTGCACCATCAGCGCCAGCACTTCCATCTCGCGCGCGGTAAGGTCGAATCCGATCACCGGGTACTCGGGCGGCTGGATCAGCGCCTGGACCGCCTCCGGCGCCAGTGTGGAACGGCCGGCATGGGCCGAGCGGATGGCCGCGGTCAGATCGTCGACCGATACATTCTTCAGGAGGTAGCTGATGGCGCCGGCGGCCAGCGCCTCGCGCACCAGCGTCTTCTCCTCGAAGCTGGTCAGCGCGACAACCTGTATGGCCGGCCACCGGCTGCGGATCGCGCGCGTGGCCGCCGCGCCGTCCAGGACCGGCATCATCAGGTCCATCAGTACCACATCAGGAGACAGCGTCTCGCACAATGTGATGGCCTCCTGACCGTTGCGGCCTTCTCCGACCAGATACAGATCAGGAGTGATGGTCAGGAAGGCTGCCAGGCCGCGGCGGACCATGTCGTGGTCGTCGATGACCAGCACACGAATCGTTTCATTCTGCCGCATCTTTGCCCTCCTGTGATGTGTCCGGTGCGGCTGCCCGCCAGACTACCGTGATTGTCGTGCCCTGCCCTGGCCGGCTGTCCAGGGTCAACGACGCGCCGATAGATGAAGTACGCTCGCAGATTATACCCAGCCCCAGACGATCCTGGGGGATGGCGTCCAGGTCGAACCCGACGCCATCGTCGTGTATCACAAGCCGGATCACACAACCTCGATCGCCATCACCATCGTCAGTACAACGGAGATCGACCGAGGCGTGCTGTGCGCGGGCGTGTTTTACGACGTTGTTCAGCGCTTCCTGAGCGATGCGATAGAGTGCAATGCGCACATCGTCGGGCAGGTCGCAGATCGGTTCGACCGTTACCTGCACGGCCATGCCGGTGCGGCCCGCTACTGCCTCGGCCAATTGGCGCAGCAGGTCGCTGAGGTCGGCTTCTGCCAGCACGCTGGGCCGCAGCTCCAGCAGCAGGGTGCGCATCTCGGCCAATGCGCCCCGGCTCAGTTGCCGCAACTCTTGCAGCAGCTCGCGGCCGCGCGCCTGGTCCATCTCCCAGGTGGCCGGCAGCACCTCGGCCAGCAGACTGGCGGAGAAGAGGGTCTGTGTTACGGCGTCGTGCAACTCGCGTGCCAGCCGGCTGCGCTCTTCTACCACGGCAGCCTGCTGGGCCTGTTCGTACAGTCGTGTGTTCTCGATGGCCGCGCCGGTTTGGTGGGCCAGTGCCTGAAGCACGCTGCGGTCCGTTTCATCGAACGCATCTGCCCGCCTGCTCTGCACGTCCAGCACGCCGATCACGGTTCCCTTGACTATGATGGGTACAATGATCTCGGACAATGCTTCAGTGCCTGCCATTTTGACGTAGCGCGGATCAAGCCGCACATCAGGCACGGTTACTGCCTGGCCAGTGGCGGCGACCCAGCCAGAGAAGTCCTTGCTTTCCGATTTTGAGCCGGGCCGGCTTGAACTGGAAATCCAGCGACTCCCACAGCTCACCCGCGCCGACGCGGTAGACAACCTCATCGCCCTCGACCAGTCCCAACCCGACGTGGTAGTAGTTGAACGTGTCGCGCACCAGGTGGGCGACACGGGTCAGGATCTCCTGCACCGGCATGATGGTGGTGATCTCGCCGCTGACCTCGCCAATCACGCGGAACTGGTCGGCGCGCCGCTGCTCAGACGCAAATTGCTGTGCGTTGCGTATCGCGGTGGCTGCCTGGTTGGCAAACAACTGCAACAGATCAAGGTCGCCTTGATCGAAGCGGGACTTGCCGTTTTGTTTGTTGACTACCACCAGCGTGCCCATGACGCGATCTGACACCCCCAAAGGGGCCACGGCTGCGTTGCGCACCTGCCGTTGGTCCACCCAGTCCCTGGCTGATTTGTGAACTCTGGGATCGGCCAGCAGGTCGTTCGAGTAAACGGCCTGGCTGTTTAGGGTGACCCAGCCAGACAGGCTCTCCTCCAGCGACCCGCCCACACCGCTGGCGAATTGCATCGAGCCGTAGCCGGCCACAACTTCATCCTCGCCCGTCTCCCAGCGAACGAGATTGAGCAACCCACCGTCTCCACCCAGCAGGGTCGTCGCTTGCTGGATGATCAAGCTCAGCAGACTGTCCAGGTCCAGCGTGCTGGCGACTGCCCGCGTCGTTTCCTGAAGGGCGGTGAGCTGGGCCACGCGTCGCTGCGTATCCTCCACCAGCCGGCGGTTAAGGGCCGTGCAGTCGGCCACTTGCTGCTCGAGTTCGCGAACCCGGGCAGTGAGCCTGCTCTCAGAACGCCATTGTGAAGTCATTGGTGCTGAACTTTCTGAAACCGAACCTGCCTTTTACCAACCACAGGCCCTGTGACAAACCTCCTCGTTCAGTATATCACACGGCGCAGCAGGAAACAACGCATCAGGAATGGCAGGCATCAGCCAACTCCGTGCGAAATCGCAAGTCCGGTAGGTTGAGCTCTCGAATCAAAAAGCCGCGACTGGCCATCCATGGCTCACCGCGGCTCTTTGATATGCCGGCAACTGGCTGCACGCCGCCTTGCCGGACAGGCTGCGGACTTACCGGCCCCTTCGTCGGATGATGTCCAGGTAGACAGCCAGCACCACGATGACGCCGGTGATCACCATCTGCCACTCCTGCGGCACGCTGAGAATGCGCAGGCCGTTGGTCAGGGTGCTGATGATCAGCGCGCCGATGATGGTGCCCAGAATCGTGCCTTCGCCGCCGCTGAGGGAGGTGCCGCCGATGACCACCGCCGCGATGGCTTCCAGCTCATAGCCGATGCCCAGCGCCGGCTGGGCTGAGTTTAGCCGCGAGGCGATCATCACGCCAGCCAGGCCGCTGAACGCGCCGCCCAGCGCGTAGATGGCGGTCTTCCAGTTGGCGACGTTGACGCCTGACAGCCGCGTCGCCTCCTCGTTGCTGCCGATGGCCACCGCGTAGCGTCCCAGCACCGTCTTGCCCAGGATAAACGCCGCTACCAGCGCCGCGCCAAATAGGATAAACACGGCGTTGGGCACTAACGCCGTGCCAACCACCGATCCCATCATGATGTCACGGAAGCCAGGCGTGTCGTTGAAGTAGATCGGCTTGACGCCGGAGATCACCAGTGACAGCCCGCGAGCGATCATCATCATGCCCAGTGTGGCGATGAAAGGTGGTATCTTCATGCGCGCGATCATCAAGCCGCTGACCAGCCCGGCCGTGGTGCCGGTCAACAGGCCGACCAAAATGCCAACTGGAATCGGGAAGCCCTGGTTGGTGACTGCCACGCCGGTCATGACGGCCGAAAGGGTCATAACGGTGCCGACCGAGAGGTCGATGCCGGCGGTGATGATCACGAAGGTCACGCCCAGTGCCAGCACGCCGTTAACGGCGGTCGCTACCAGGATACTGCTGAAGTTGTCCATGGTGCGGAAGAAGGGCGAGGCCAGCGAAAAGAAGATGAAGATCAGGATCAGGGCAGAAAATGCCAGCAGCTTCTGGGCTGCGTCGGCCCGCAACAGAGATCGCTTTTTCGGGGCCGCAGTTGCGGCATCGGTGGTTGCCATGGGTTAGACCTTTCCGTTCTTTTCGTTGCCCTGGCCGTTGGCCGGTTCGCCATTGGCACTTACCAGGCCGCGCCGCTGGGTTGCAAGCCGCATGATCTCCTCCTGCGTCGCGTCCGCGGAGGAGAGTTCGCCTGTAATACGTCCCTCGCACATGACGATGATGCGGTGGCTCATGCGCAGGATTTCGGGCAGTTCCGACGAAATCATGATGATCGACTTGCCTTGCTGCGCCAGATCGTTGAGCAAGTGATAGATCTCGCTCTTGGCGCCGACGTCGATGCCACGTGTCGGTTCGTCGAAGATCAGTATCTCGGTGTCAGCAGTCAGCCACTTGCCGATGACCACCTTCTGCTGGTTGCCGCCCGAGAGGTTGCGTACCCGCTGCTCGATGCTGGGCGTTTTGATCTGCAAAGCCTCGACGTAGTGATTGGCGGTCTCTCGCGTCGCGCTGCGGTCGACAGTGCCCAGCTTGCCCACGAATTTGCTGAACCCTGCCAGGGCGATGTTTTCTTCGACGTCCATGCCCAGCGCCAGCCCGTAGCGCTTGCGGTCCTCGGAGAGGTAGCCGATGCCATGGGCGACCGCGTCCTTGGGCGATCTGATGTGCACCACTTTGCCGTTCACGCGGAACTCGCCCGAGTTGACCGGATCTGCACCGAAGACCGCGCGCGCCACTTCGGTGCGTCCCGCGCCCATCAGTCCGGCAAACCCCAGGATCTCGCCTTTCTTGAGGACAAAGTTGACATCGCGGATGACAACGCCACGGTTCAGATTCCTGACTTCCAACGCGATCTCTTCGTTGGGTGTTTCAGGCACCTCCGGTGCGGCCTCAAAGATCGTCCGACCCACCATCATTGAGATGATCTGGTCAATGCCGGTCGTCTGGGCATCCACCGTGTCGATGGTCTGGCCGTCGCGCATGACGGTAATGCGGTCAGAGATCTGCTTGAGCTCTTCCAGGCGGTGCGAAATGTAGACGATACCCACGCCCCGGTCGCGGATCTCGCGGATGATGCGGAACAGTTCGTCGATTTCCGACTCGGTCAGCGCGGCCGTCGGCTCGTCCATGATCAGCACTTGCGAGTTGAAGGAAAGCGCCTTGGCGATCTCGACCATCTGCTGCTTGGCGACGGTCAAGTCAGCGGCTTTGGTGCGCGGATCGAGGTTGAGCCGCATCGAGTTCGAACAGGGCACGTGTTTGCGCGTTGATCTTGTTTTCGTCCAACATGAAGCGGGCGATGCCGCGCGGCTCGCGGCCGATATAGACGTTCTGCGCAAGAGTTCAGGTGATTCATCAGGTTGATCTCCTGATGAATCATGCTGATGCCCAGATCCTGGGCAGCGCGTGGCGTTGGAATCTCGACTTCTTTGTCTTGCAATAAAATATGTCCGGCATCTTTGCGATAGATTCCGGACAGTATCTTCATGAGAGTCGATTTTCCAGCGCCGTTTTCTCCCACCAACGCGTGGACTTCACCGGCCCGCAGATCAAACCTGGCCTCGATTAGTGCGTGAACTCCGGGAAAGGACTTGTCGATTCCCTGCATGTTAACCAAGACGTCGCCCATGGTGTGTCCTTCGGGGAGATGTGCAGGGGCGGGGGAGGAGGTCCCGCCCCTGCGTGGTCAAACGTGGCGCTGGTCAAATGACCAGCCGATATAGTCTACTGATACAACAGCGGCTTGATCTCGTCAGAGTCGATGTTGGTGGCATCGAACCAGAAGAAACCGGTGTCGATCACCTTGTCCAGCGTCTCACCGTTGATGGCCTTGACGGCAGCTTCGACGCACTTGTAGCCGATGCCGACCGGGTTCTGGGTGATCGCGCCAGCCTCAACGCCGCTCTTGATGGCGTCGATCTGCTGTTGGCCCGAGTCGTAGCCGATGACCACGATCTGGCCTTCTTTGCCAAGTTCCTTCACTGCGTTGAGGACGCCGATGATAGAACCTTCGTTGGCTCCGAAGTAGCCCTTCAGGTCCGGGTTGGCCTGGATGACGGCCTTTGCAAGGTCGGTGGACTTGAGCTGGTCGCCGGCGCCGTAGTCCAGGTTGACGATCTCGATGTCAGGATACTTCGATTCGATCTGATTGACGAAGCCGTCGCGGCGGTCGATGCCGGTGCGGCTGGTCTGGTCGTGAACCAGCACTGCCACCTTGCCGGAGCCGCCGATCAGCTCTGCCATCTTGTCGGCAGCCAGGGCAGCCGCGGCGATGTTGTCGGTTGCGGCAGTCGCCAGCGGGATATCGCTGTCAACGCCCGAGTCGAAGCCGATGATCGGGATGCCCTTGGTCTTGGCCTCTTCCAGCAGCGGGATCATGGCCTTGCTGTCCACGGCGGCAAAGCAGATCGCGGCGGGGTTCTTGGCGATCGCAGCCTGGAGCATCTCGTACTGCTTGTCAACCATCGCCTCCGACTCCGGGCCTTCGAAGGTGATATCGACGTTCAGGTCCGCGGCGGCCTGCTCAGAGCCTTGCTTCACAGCCTGCCAGAACTGGTGCTGGAAGCCCTTGGAGATGACCGGGATGTAGGGTTTTGCAGCAGCATCGCTGCCCGTTGCCGGCGCGGTGGTGGCGCTGGCCGTGTCGGTGGTGGCAGCCGGTGCGGCGCAGCCTGCTGCCAGGGCAAACACGACAAGCATGGCCATCAGCACGAACAGAACTTTGTGGGTCTTCATTGAATCCTCCGATTCTGAAAGGTGGTAGATGCTCCTGAATGGAGCTACGACACGGAACGGTAGGGTTGGGACATGGCTATGGGCGGTTCACAAGCGCAGAGGAGATTCGATGTGATGAACTGCGCTTGTTTAATCGATACCATGTTATCGATATACAACGCATAAGATACATTATCTTGCGCAGCTTGTCAAGATGTGGAGCGACTGCGACCCGCGTGTAATGCTGATCATTTTTCAGCTCCTTGGACCGAGATTGTACAACCCAATTGTACGTTAAGGTCTCTTGTTTGACAACTGCCCTTCAAATCATCCTCCGACCTCAGAGCACAACTCCTGTGGCTAACCGGCGCGATAAGTTTGGACCGCCTCTGCCAGCGCGATTACGTGCTGTACCGGGGTGTCGGGGCGGATGCCGCGCGCCGAGCCGGGCACGAAGCCGCCGCCCGCAGCCAGTTCTTTACACAGCCTGCGGGCCTGCGCCTGGATGGCGTCCACCGGTCCCGCCATCAGCAGGTCATCCGGGAAACCGCCGGCCAGCGCCATCTTGCCGGCCCACGTGTGGCGCAGCGCGTTCAGGTCGTTGCAGGCAGGGTCCACCGGGTGTACAAAGTCGAAGCCGACCGCGTGCAACAGCGGCATGACGGTCCCGATCTTGCCGGGCGAGTGGATGCCGACCGGCTTGCGATGCTCGCGGGCCGGCGCAATCAGTTGCTGCGCGCGTCCAGCGTACACGGTCTTCAGCAAGCCGAGGTCAAGCCGCGGTCCGTCCGATCCACTCAGGTTGTCGCTGATCAGCACCGCCGCCAGGTCGTCAGCAAAGCGGTCGAGCATGGCGCGCAGCAGCCGCAACTGGCGCAGCAGCAGGACGTCCATCTGGCGTTCGGCCTGCAAGCGGTCCACCCGCACAAGCTGCGCCAGGTCGGCTGCTTGCTCCTCGCTGGCGCCGATCAGTCCCGTCGACATGGACGATGACGCCTACGCCGCTGCCGCGCACTGCCCGCAGGTAACGATCCAGATAGTTCAGTTGGTCCAGCAGCGGCGCGGCTGGTTGGACTGCACCAGGTTCGCTGTCTGTCGTCGTGCCGTTGCGCTTGTTGCCCGACCAGGAGAGATCACATACCACGGCGTCCATCCCCAGCTTTTCAGCCAGTTCGACGTGATCCTCTGGTGTGTATGGGCGGCCGCTGGGTCGGTCAGGCTGCGCCGGCCTGCCCAGCACGTGCGCGTAGAGCGCCGGGCTGTCGATCCACATCTCCAGATAGGGCACGCGGTCGGCGGTCTTGTGTTGCAAAGTCGCCAGCAGGCGGGCCACATCGGGCTGCGGCGCTGCAACCGTGGCTACGTGGCGGGTGGCCAGCATGCCCAGCGCTCCCAGGCTCGCCCGGCTGGCCTGCACCTCTTCTGGCGAGACACGCGGCGCAATGCTCACTGTTTCAGGTCCGCCGGGAGCGACGGGCAGGCTGAGGGAGCTGCCGGCCGGATCGGTCAGCCGGCTGCCACAGGAATGGCGCACCACCAGCCGCGTTGGCAACACAACCTCGCGCGCCGGCAGGTCACCATCGTCCGCCAGGCAACTCAGCAATAACTGCGCTGCGTTGACGCCCAGTTCGTAGACCGGCTGGCTGGCGACGGTGAGGAATGGGAACAGGTGCGTCGCATGCGGCAGGTCGTCGAAGCTGACCAACGCGACATCGTGTGGAATGCGCAACCCGTGGCGGCCCACCGCGTCGATGACTCCATCGCGATGGTGTTGTTGGCGGCGAAGAAGGCTGTCGGCGGCGCGGGCAAGCGCAGCAATGCATCGGCCTCGCTCTCGCCGGTGCGGCTACGGAACTCGCCGAAGCGGATCAGGTCTGGATCGACCGCGATCCCCGCCTCACTCAGCGCCAGATGATAGCCGACAACCCGGTCTGCGGCGGTTGTCGTGTTGGCCGGCCCGGTGATGACGGCGATTCGGCGGTGCCCCAGCCCGATGAGGTGCCTGACCAGCGCACGCGCGCCGGCCACCGAGTCGCCGCGCACCGTGTCCACCTCCCAGCCGTTGATGTCGCGGTCCACGATCACCACCGGGATGTTGCGCCGGCGCAGCTTGTCCAGGTTGTCGGCGCTGGTGTCGTATGGCGCGATGATGACGCCATCCACCTGCTGGCTGATGACCACGTCGAGATAGCTCGCCTGCTTGGTCGGGTTCTCGTCGCTGTTGCAGAGGAAGACCGAATAACCCTTGCCCTGCGCGGCATCCTCGACCCCGCGCGCGACCGTCGTCCAGAAGGTGTTGTTGATGTCGGGCACGATCAGCGCCAACGTGAAGGTCTGGCGCGAGCGCAGGCTGCGGGCTGCGACGCTGGGCACGTAACCCAATTCGTCGATGGCGCGCTGCACCCGCTCCTGGGTCGCCGGGCTGACCCGGTTGGAGTTGTTCAGCACCCGCGAAACCGTGACTGCCGAAACGCCAGCCAACTTGGCTACGTCATGGATGGTTGCCAATTCACAATCTCCCTTCAATCCGCCATATCGCGCTCTGGCCAGTCTCCGACCGAGCCAGCCCGCGATTGCGCGTCAGGTGACAGTCACTTTCGGAAAGTGACTGTCACCTAAAACAGCGCGCTAGGCCGCCACGTCCACCATCACCTTGGTGAAGCGCACCGGATCGGCATCCCAATCGCGCAGCGCTTCGCCCGCTTCCGCGAAGGGGTAGACGCGGGTGATGAGATCGGGGAACGGCCGCGCACGCTCCTCCAGCATCTTGATGACGGCGGGGAAGACGCGCAGGGCGTTGCGCGCGCCGCAGATGTCCAGCTCCTTGCGCACAAACAGCGCGGTATCATAGCTGACATCCTGCTTGGCGTAGCCGACGTAGACCACCCGTCCGGCAAAGGCGACGGCCTCAACAGCCAGCCGGAAGGTCTGCGGCAGGCCCACCGCTTCGACTGCGACGCTGACCCCGTCGCCGCCGGTGAGCTGGCGGACGGCGTCGAGCACATCGTCGCGTGCTGAGTTGACGGTGTGGCGCGCGCCGAAGCGCTGCGCGTCGGCCAGCTTGCCGTCGTCGATGTCGCTGGCAATGACGGTGGCGCCCTTGCGCGCCGAGGCCGCGATCACGCCGATGCCGACCACGCCGCAGCCCATGACCAGCACTGTGTCGGCCTCGCTGATGCGGCCGCGGTTGGCGGCGTGGTAGCCGACACTGAGCGGCTCAGTCAGCGCCAGTTCTTTCAGGGTCAGGATGTCGCTTGTGAACACCTTGCTGACGGGAATTGTCACCAGCCGCGTCAGCGCGCCGTCGCGTTGCAGGCCCATGGTCTCGTTGAACTGGCAGCAGTTTGGCCGCCCCGCGCGGCATGCGGGGCAGATGCCGCACTCAGAGTAAGGCGAAAACATAACCTGCGCACCTTCGGCAATGCGGTCAGGCACGGCCGCGCCGCGCGCCACCACGATGCCGCTGGCCTCGTGGCCGAGAATGCGCGGGTAACGCATCAACGGAAAGGTGCCGCGGTAGGCGTTGAGGTCACTGCCGCACATGCCCACATAACGCACCTCGACCAGCACCTGATCCGGCCCCGGCTGGGGAACGGGAACATCTGCGATCTCCACTTGGCGCGGTGCAGAAAGACGTACAGCCTTCATTGTATCCTCATATCTTGTGCCCAAATTCGAGAAATTCGTGGCAACATCCGGTCACGACTGCTTCGGCACCGCGCCGGGATCGTCGTTCTCCGCCCGGCCTTCCATCCAGATCACGTCGGCCGCCGGGCGAATCATGGCGCGCACTTCGGCCAGCAGCCGCGGATCGGGAGCGACGCCGACCGCCTTGACGTTGCTGTCCACGTGGGCGACCTTGCTCATGCCCACCAGCGTCGTGGCGACGTCGTTGTAGTCGAGGGCAAACTGCATGGCCAGGTCGGCGATGTCCACGCCCTCCTGGCGGCACCAGGCCGCGACCTGCCGCCCGACCTCGACCACGTGGCGGGGCGCAGGATGCCAGTCGGGCGCGCCCTTCTCGGTCAGCAACCGCATGTGCAGCGGCGATGCGTTGATCAGGCCAACACCATGTCGCTTGGCCGCGGGCGTTAACATGCTGTCCAGGGTGGTGTCGAACAGGTCATAGCGGCAGTAGGAGAGAACGGTGTCCACCTGGATCTGTGAGATCACGTCGGCGATTTGCATCAGCGGGTAGCCGGTGATGCCCACGAAGCGTACCTTGCCGCTCTCTGTCAGCGCGCGCAGGGCGGGCAGCGTCTCGTGGATGATCTGCGCGCGGTCACCGTACTCGATGTCGTGGATCTGGATCACATCGATGAAGTCGGTGCGCAGCCGTCGCAAGCTTTCGTCGACCGAACTGACGACGCAGCGCGTCGAATAGTCAAACTGGTCGACGTCATAACGCCCGACCTTGGTGGCCAGGATTACCTGGTGGCGTTTGCCCACCAGGAACTCGCCCAGTCGCGTCTCCGCCAGTGTGCGTCCATAGTAGGGCGCCACATCGAAGTAGTTGATGCCGCAGTCGATGGCGTGATGGACCGCACGCCGTCCCTCTTCCGGGTCGATCTTGCCAAACTCAGCGCCCAGAGGAGATGCGCCGTAGCCAACGATTGAGACCCGCAGGCCGGTCTTCCCCAAGGTTCGATAGATCATGCCAGGCTCCTGTCAGAGGAAAATGAAACCGATTAACCGAAACCGATTACACATAAATGATAAACACCTTCGCTCATTTGTCAAGCCCGCGGCGTTATTCGCGGCGATGGTTGTTCTGGACGCGGATGCACGCGCAAGACGCTATACCCGATGGCTGGAAATGATGCTATAATGCCGCTGTCGCGATACCGATTTCACAAACCCTCTGGTGACACCCACATGAAACACTCCGCAAACTTTCTCGCCATCGATCTGGGCGCCTCCAACGGCCGCGTGGTGCTCGGCTGCTGGGATGGTCAGCGCTTTGACCTGCACGAACTTCACCGCTTCGCCAACGGTCCGGTCAACGTTCTGGGCAGCCTGCATTGGGATCCGTTGCGGCTCTGGACCGAGATCAAGATTGGGCTGGCTCGCTACGGTCAGCGCTACAGCCAGCCGCTGGCCGGCATCGGGCTGGACACGTGGGGCGTTGACTTTGCGCTGCTGGACAAAGCCGGGCAGATGCTGGGCAATCCGTTTCATTACCGCGATGCCCGCACCGACGGCATGATGGAGCTGGCCTTCCAACGCGCCGGCCGCGCCGCAATCTTCCGCCAGACCGGCATCCAATTCATGCAGATCAACACCCTCTACCAACTTCTCAGCATGGTCGAGACGCGCGATCCGCAGCTCGACGCGGCCGAGACGCTGCTGATGACGCCTGACCTGTTCAATTACTGGCTGACAGGCCGCAAAGTCGCAGAGTACACCATTGCCAGCACCAGCCAGATGCTGGACGCGCGCCGCCGCACGTGGGCCGATGACCTGCTGCAAACGCTGGGAATTCCGACGGGTATCCTGCCACCGGTCGTCAACGCCGGCACGGTGCTGGGCGGCCTGCGCGATGACGTCGCCAGCGAAATCGGCGCGCCCGGCACGCCGCAGGTCATTGCCATCGGCAGCCACGATACGGCCAGCGCGGTAGCTGCGATCCCTGACCTGGGGCCGGAGAGCGTCTACATCAGCAGCGGTACCTGGAGCCTGATCGGCGTCGAGACGGCGGAACCGGTGCTGAGCGACCGCGCGCTGGCGCTGAACTTCACCAACGAAGGGGGCGTCGCCGGCGACATTCGCCTGCTGAAAAACAGCACGGGCCTCTGGCTGTTGCAGGAGTGCCGCCGCCAGTGGCAGCGCGAGGGCCAGGACTACTCGTGGGACGAACTGCTGCGGCTGGCGGGTGAGGCGACTCCTTTCCGCAGCCTGGTGGACCCTGATCACCGCGACTTCCTCAACCCGTCTGACATGCCGGCCGCGATCCGGTCCTACTGCCGGCGCACGGGCCAGCCGGAGCCTGACAGCGTCGGAGCCGCGGCGCGCTGCTGCATGGAGAGCATGGCGCTGGCCTCGCGGGCGGTGATCGACTCGCTGGAAACGCTGTTGGAGCGCCGGCTGGAGGTGAT
Source organism: uncultured Chloroflexia bacterium (assembly GCA_963707275.1). Taxonomy (GTDB): domain Bacteria; phylum Chloroflexota; class Anaerolineae; order JAAEKA01; family JAAEKA01; genus JACKBK01. The sequence goes on along the minus strand of CAVPPH010000002.1, from coordinate 375,505 downwards.
CCGCATCGTCGGCGGCGGCAGCCAGAACGGGATGTTGTCGCAGTTCACCGCTGACGCCTGCGGGCGGCCGGTGGTCGCCGGCCCGGTGGAAGCCACCGCGCTGGGCAACGTCATGGTGCAGGCTGTCGCCACCGGCCACATCGATGGCATTGCTCCCGGTCGCCGCGCAGTGGCCAGCTCGATCCCGCTGTCCAGCTATGCGCCCGCGGCAAGCGCGGCCGCGCAGTGGCAGGACGCCTTCGGCAGGTTCAGCACGCTACGCCAGCGATGAGGAAGCGCGCGCGACTTCGGAAGTCGCCGGGTCAACAAACTGAGTTTGGCCGTACCGGCTTGGGCTGGTCGACTCAGATAATCGGCGACTTCCGAAGTCTGACGCAATCGGCAGGAACCCTCTGAAATTGACAGGACTATGCAGCAATCGTACAATGCCCGTGTCTTGTACAACGAAGTCGAGACAAGCCGCATCGGCCTGTCCTTGTCCTGGGTCGGTGCTTTTCTTTTAAGATGACCGTGCACTGTTCGCACAACCATGGATGAAAACGTCACTGCGAGGCGGCGGCCGCCGAAGCAGTCTCTCTGATAAAGCTGAGAGATTGCTTCGCCGCAGACGGCTCGCAACCCGGGCGCCGCCCGCCAGGGCAGGTGTGACGATGACGGACTATTTTTACGTGAGAAGGTCAGACCACCATGTCCACCACTGTGGATGCTGAAAAGACATACGTCCTGCACACCTGGCAGGCAAAGCAGGGCGACTGGAACAGCCCAACCGTAGTGGGCGGCGAGGGCGCCTGGTTCTGGGACGCCGACGGAAAGCGCTACCTGGACATGGCTGCGCAGGCGGAATGCAACCATCTGGGCCATCAGCATCCGGGGATCGTGGCTGCCATCCACCAACAGGCTGACGAGATGTGTTTCATCCACAACGCCTGGGGATCGCCGCCACGGGCTGAACTGGCGCGACTGATCATCGAGAAGAGCGGTCTCGCAGGCGGCAAGGTCTTCTTCACCATGGACGGCTCCGAGGCTACCGAACATGCCATCAAGATGGCGCGCTGGATCACCGACCGGCGCAAAATCATCGGCCGCTTTCGCAGCTATCACGGCGCGACCAGCAACGCGATTGCGCTCAGCGGCGACTCGCGCAACTGGAAGACGGCCAGCGTGCCCGATATGGTGCGCGCCCTGCCGCCCTACTGCTATCGCTGCCCCTTTGGCCACACCTATCCCGAGTGCAATCTGCGCTGCGCCGACCACATCGGCGACCTGATCGAGTGGGAAGGCCCAGAGACCATCGCCGCGGTAGTGGCTGAGCCGGTGGTGGGCACCAACGGCTTGTTCGCCGGCCCGGGCGACTACTGGCGCCGTCTGCGCCAGATATGCGACCGCTATGGCGTGCTGTTGATCGCCGACGAGGTGATGTCCGGCTTTGGACGCACCGGCCAGTGGTTCGCCTGGCAGCACTGGCCTGACGCCGCGCCCGACATGATGTTGCTGGCCAAGGGGCTGACCGCAGCGCATCTGCCGCTGGGGGCGGTGGCGCTCAATGCCCGCTGCGCCGGCTACTTCGATGAGAACCCGTTGCCCACCGGCCTGACCTATGCCGGGCACACGCTCTGCTGCGCGGCAGGTGTGGCTGCCATCAACGCGTACGAGGATGAAGGGCTGGTGGAGCGCAGCCGCACGCTAGGTGAGTGGATGTTCCACCGCCTGCGCGAGATAGCCGCACGCCATCCCAGCGTTGGCGACGTGCGCGACATCGGGCTGTTTGCCGCGCTGGAGTTGGTGGCCGACCAGAAAACGCGCGAGCCGTCGGCGATCTGGCCGCAGGTGCCAGCCAGCCTGCGTCAACTGGCCAAAGAAGCCAAGCGCCGAGGCGCGGTCTTCGGCGTCCGCGGCAACCTGCTGATCCTCTGCCCGCCGCTGAACATCGGGGAAACCGATCTGGCCTGGGCGCTGGATCTGCTGGACGAGCTGTTGGTCATTACCGACGAAGACTGTCGTGTTCCGGCGGGCGTTGGCTGACATCTGGTGCGTAATGCGTAATACGTAATGCGTATCCCGGAACAGCCTCTGCTGCTAATCACGCATTACGTTTCACGTTTCACGCATAACGCCTTCGTACAACCGATACCGTGTAAAAACTACCTGCTTCACCTGCTACCCAATAGATCACGCATCACGCATCAACTTCAAAGGAGAAACACAATGGCTGCACAGAAATTCAAGATTACCTACGCTACCCTCTCGGCCACCAACCCCGAACTGCACCAGGCCTTCGACGAAGCCGTCGAGCGCGTCAAAGGCGGGTTCGGAACCAATTACCCGATGTTCATCAACGGCGAGCAGCGCTGGGCTGAGCAGACCTTCGAGGATCGCAGCCCCATCAACGGCGACTGGCTGCTGGGTACGTTCCAGAAGGGCACGCGCGAGCAGGCTGCCGAGGCATTGACCGCCGCGCGTGCGGCTTCACCCGGCTGGCGCTCGACTCCCTGGCAGGAACGCATCGCCATCATGCGGCGCGCGGCTGATCTGATCAGCGACCGCCTGATGGATATCGGCGCGGCCGTGACGCTGGAGATCGGCAAGAATCGTCTGGAAGCGCTGGGCGATGTCGAAGAGACGGCTGACCTGATCCGCTGGTACTGCGACGAGATGGAGCGCAACAACGGCTTTGTCAGGCCGATGTTGCAGGAGTCGCCCAAGCACCACAACACTAATTTCCTCAAGCCCTATGGCGTCTGGGTGGTGATTTCACCGTTCAACTTCCCCTTCGCGCTGGCGGGCGGCCCCAGCGGCGGCGCGCTGGTGGCCGGCAATACGGTGGTCTTCAAGCCCGCTTCAGATACCCCCCTGAGCGGCTGGCTGCTGACCGAGTGCATCCGCGACGCAGGCGTGCCGGCCGGCGTCTTCAACTTCGTCACCGGCCCGGGCAGCACCGTCGGCGAGGAGCTGATCACCAACAACGAGGTGGACGGCATCACCTTCACCGGCTCCTACGATGTGGGCATGCACATCTACCGCACCTTCGCGGCCGGCCAGTATCCGCGACCCTGCATCGCCGAGATGGGCGGCAAGAACGCCACCATCATCAGCCGCAAGGCCGATCTCGACAAGGCCGCGCTGGGCGTCATGCGCTCGGCCTTCGGCCTCACCGGCCAGAAGTGCTCGGCGTGCAGCCGCGTTTACGTGGAAGAGCCGGTGCGCGAGGCCTTCGTGCAGAAGCTGGTCGATCTGACCAACAAGATGGCCGTCGGCGATCCGTCCCGCCAGGAAAACTACATGGGACCGGCTGCCAACAAAGGCGCGTATCGCGACTATCAGCGCTTCGTCGAGGCGCTGCACCGCGACGGCAAGGTGCTGACCGGTGGCAAGGTGTTGACCGACGGCGACTATGGCAAGGGCTTCTTTGTGGCCCCGACCGTCGTGGACGAGCTGCCGCTGGATCACGAGCTGTGGAAGGTCGAGATGTTCCTGCCCATCGTCAAGGTCGGCGGCGTCGAGTCACTGGAGCAGGCGATGGCGCTGGCCAACGACAGCGTCTACGGGCTGACCAGCGGCTTCTTCAGCGAGGACGCCGAGGAGGCGCAGTGGTACCTGGACAACATCGAGGCCGGCGTCGTCTACGTCAACCGGCCGGCCGGCGCGACCACCGGTGCGTGGCCGGGCTTCCAGGCCTTCGGCGGCTGGAAGGGCAGTGGCAGCACCGGCAAGGCCGGCGGCAGCTTCTACTACGTCCAGCAGTACATGCATGAGCAGTCGCAGACGGTGATCGACTGATTCCGTCACAGCTCCCCTACTTGTCCTCGTCCTCGTACTCCTACTCGTCTGGTTCCGCTCTCTGACGAGTACGAGGAAGAGTAGGAGTACAAGTAGGAGCGGACACCATCATACGCGTTAGGTGACAGTCACTTTCGGAAAGTGACTGTCACCTGCGGAAGCAAAGTTGCTTCGCGATCTAAGCCTTATCTCGATACTCGACCGCAGCGATCCCCTTGAAATCTACATCTTGCGTCCACAACACGGCATCATGTGATCGCGCTGTGGCCAAAATGATGCTATCTGCCATGGGTATCTTCAAGTCCAGAGATATTCTTGCGGCGCTCAAGGCCAGCGGCCTGTCCAGTGGCACGACGTTGCCTTGCGACATCATTGCCGCCGCCTGCAAGGCAGATCCTTCTCCTCGCTGTTGATAGACCCTCTTGAACACTTCATAGATGCTGATGGCTGGAACGATCAAGTCATCGGTATTCTCGATAGCTTCGGCGAAAAACCCGGCGTTGCTCTCGTCTGCAAAGTACTCAAGCCAGCCCGATGAGTCTACGACATTCATACCCGGTCTTCTTCCCTGTCAAGCGAGGTGTCGATTCCCTTGAGAAAGCCGCGCATGGATTGCATCGGCTGAACGGGGATCAGCTCGATGCGGTTTTCATAGAGGATTGCCTGGATTTTCTGACCGGGCTGAAGCCCTAAAGATTTTCGAATCGCCTGCGGGATGACGACCTGATATTTAGGAGAAACGGTTACTGTTGTCATGCGACCTCCTTATCGATGCAATGGTTGTAATACGATCAGTATATCATCACCCCGAACGAGCGTCAATTCAACGTTCGCTTTGTTAACGGTAACTGAAAAACCAGGGAAGAACCATGCCGAACAAGTGACTATGCACGAGCAGTCGCAGACGGTGATTGACTGATTCCATCTCGGGTCTCGTCCGCTTCCTCGTCCTCGTACTCCTACTCGTCTGGTTCCGCTCTCCGACGAGTACGAGGAAGAGTAGGATTACGAGTAGGAGCGGACACCATCATACGCGTTAGGTGACAGTCACTTTCGGAAAGTGATTGGGAACCATCCCGGAGGGACTGTCACCTGGGACGGCAAACGGGGTACCGGATGTTGATCCGGTACCCCGTTTGCAATGTTAAGGCACCTCGAACGCGTTGGGCCATTGATTACGCTACCAGCGGCAGTGGCACAAAGATGCTGGGATTGATCCTTGCTTTGGTGTTTTCCTGGTGTGCCTTGAAGCGGGCAAACGCTACTGGTGTGCTCAGACAGCAAGTAGCCAGTCTTTGTCAATCGATATCTGTTCAATTTGAATGATCTCAGTCTTGATCCCCAAGCCTAACTCTTTCAACTTATTGATGAGCATATCACCGTCTATCAAATCTATCGCTGGTGCTCCGTCTCGAGTTGCTTCTGTGATTAATTAATGTTACCGCGTCTTTTGTGAAATTTCCGGTCGTAATCAACAGCCCTTTATCAGCTCGTCCAACCATGGCACCCCGGAAGTCTCTCACTTGACTAACAGTGACGGAGCCTTTGTATCGTTTGCATTGGAAGATTACATGGAAACTCAGCAGGCCACTGAGACGCATTATGCCTTTTCCATCGATCCCACCGTCTCCACTTCGGCCGGTAACCTGTACTTGGATAAATCCCGATTTGCGAAGCAACCTTTGAGCAAGGCGTTCGAAGGCATCAGGCGGCATTGAAAGCAATGTTTGTTGCAGTTCTTCTTTCCAAGTCTGTTCTGCGTCGCCGTCTTCAAAATCTTCTTGTGACTTTGCGGTTTGTTTTCTTTTCATATCCCGCACAAAACTCCTTTCTTTCTATTTGAATAGCACATTATTTCTCCATCTTCTTTAATGCCTTTCATCCGCCTTCCCTAGATATTCTCAAATTGTGAAAATGATGACGAATTCTCGTGTGTTCTTTCTTCCGCACGAGAAACCGCCTTGGGATTCACCTGTTCAATTTGCCTTCCCTTTGCTGTTAATGCCCACACGCCCCGAGTTGAGTTTTCCAGAATGCCATACATTGTTCAGGATAACTGCGCGTCCAAGATCCAATTACTCAACTTCTGTCTGCATACCCGTTCAGGATCATGAATGATTTCCAGTTGCTCATCTGGTATGTTCATAACCTCAACAACTTTGTTATACAACTCCTCGATTGTGGGTTACAATGAGGTTGGCGACGCCACCGTAACCTGAAAGGAGAGAACACCATGACGAGTGGACCGATTATAGCGCAGATTGCCGGTTTGCGACAGCGTCGGCAGGCTCGGAAGAGCGGCAATCTGCACGAGTTGGCTGAAGACGAGGCTCGATTGCCTGACATTGTGCGTCAGTCGCCGGCGGCCATGCGCTACCTGCGGCTGCTGGGACCGCTGGCCTGGGATCGCTTTCCCGAGCGAGACCTGACGCTGGGCTGGCCAGTGGAACCAGTTCCATATGCGGCCCTGGCAGCAGCATATCTGATCAAGCTCGATCAAGGACTGGCGACCGTGAGCGCCTTGCGCCGCTTCCTGGTGGAACAGCCAGCTTTGGTTTGGCTGTGCGGCTTCCGGTTGGTGTCATCTCGCCGATACCCGTGGGGTTTCGACGCCGATGCCAGCCTGCCGACAGCTCGCCACATGACCCGCATGCTGCGCACCATGCCCAACGCTGCGCTGCAACGCCTGTTAGACAGCAGCGTTGAATTGATTGGACAGGAGTTGGCGGGTGAGGACGTTCGTCTGGAGAAAGTATCAGCCTGGACACCAAGCACATTCTGGCCTGGGTCAAGGAAAACAATCCCAAGGCCTACCTGCCCAACGGTCGCTACGACAAGCAGCGCCAACCCAAGGGCGACCCTGACTGCCGATTAGGCTGCAAACGCCGCAGCAACCAGCGCAAATCGTCGGCGGAGCAGCCGGCGACGCCGCACAAGGAAGGCATACCCGGTAGTCAACCCGTGCAGCAAGGCGAATACTACTGGGGCTACGCCTCAGGTGTGGTGGCCTGCAAAGCGCCTGAACTGGGCGAGTTCGTGCTGGCAGAGCTGACCCAGCCCTTCGACCAGTCCGATGTCGCTTACTTTCTGCCGCTGATGGCAGCGGTGGAACAGCGCTTGGGCCACAAACCGCGCTTTGGCGCCTTTGATGCTGCCTATGACGCCTGGTATGTCTACGCCTACTTCCATAACGAAGCAGATCCTGAGGCCTTTGCAGCCGTGCCCTTCTCCGAGAAAGGTGGCTACAAGGCCAACGGACGCCAGTTCAGCCCGGAAGGACTGCCGCTGTGCGCTGCTGGGAAGCCGATGTTCGTCAAGTTCACCTACACCGACCGCACGACGGCGATCATCGAGCACGAGCGTGCCAAGTACGTCTGTCCTCTGCTCCATCCACAGAAGAGCGAGGCTGTCTGCCCGATCCAGCACAAGAACTGGGCCAAGGGCGGCTGTACGGCTGCGATGCCGACCAGCGTTGGCGCCCGGTTGCGCTATCAACTGGATCGGGAGAGCGAGCGCTACAAGGAAGTCTATCGCCAGCGCACGGCTACCGAACGGATCAACAGCCAGGCCGTCGAACTGGGCATCGAGCGGCCCAAGCTGCGCAACAGTGTGGCTATCACCAACCAGAACACGCTAATCTACGTGCTGATCAACCTGCGAGCGCTTCTGAGGCTGCGCCAACGCACGGCCAGCTGACGATCCAGCGCTCGAAACCTGTCAAATCGATCGTGACAAGCGTGGCGTCGCCGCCATCGCACCAAACGTAACAGGGGTCAGACCCTGTTACGTTCAAACGTAACCAGGACGTAATCGGGTCGTAACAGGCTAAAGCCGCCAGGTTAGCGCGGCACGAGTGTAGATCGCTGTGTCACAAATGCCCCATATACGCTATCACAGAGAAACGTTCGACCTCTTCGATGTACCCCTGCAACAGGTCAAGGCATTTGTCCAGGTCGCGATAGGCATACGGTCCCTCGGTTCGCAGTGACGCATCCTGAATGCAATCCGGCATCATGACGCGCTGACGCAGCGCTGCAAAGTCATAGTTCGCAGCCAGCGTTTTGCACTCGCCTCGTGGAACGATACGCCCGGTGCCATGGCTCAGTGAATTCAGGATCTGGCCGACTTTCTCGCCGGCGCGAACCAGCGCTATGTCACCGCCCAGATTCGACGGGATGATGTTCAGATCACCGGGCAGCACCTTGACTGTGCCCTTGCGGATGACGACGGTTCCCGTCAGGCAAGGTTTCATAGGTATTGTGCGGCAGATCAAGAACGACCTCCAACTGTCCAAAGACTTGCTCCAGAGTCTCCTGAACGCCGCTGCGATTGTCATAGGCCCAGTGCACCGTTTGCTGAAAGACCTCATCGAATTCGTCGGGTCTGTCGACGTAGGCATCCACCAGCCCGGATTCCTTGCGTGACCCGGTATGGATCAGGAAGTAGATCCTGGTTGTCGGAATATGGCAGCAAGGCGTCCAGGAAATGGTTGCCGCCGCCCAAATCGCCTAGTTGTCCCTTGTTGGCTTTCAGAAGGTCGGCGACCTGGTTCCACTGCTCCAGGCTGATGCGGTCGAGGTCAGAACGCAGCAACCGCATGCCGCAGCCCGACATCGGACACGGCGAATTTGCGCCAGTTTGCCTGACTGAGCTTGACGACTGTACCGGTCGGCAAGGGGGACTTGCCCGGACACGCGTCCGGCAAGATAACGATTTCTTCCGCCTCCAGGTCATGGGGCAGCCAGGAGTACAGTTTGTTGGTCGGTTCCGCCGATAGGTTGATCATCATTGTTCGTGGAAAAGCTGCTGTGAAGCTGTGTGGAGTTCGCGAGACCCGCCCTTTGAAAGTGACAATCGCAACTGCTGCGATTTTATCATCACGTCTGATCGCTGTCAACGCGCTTACCAATCTGGCTCGGTCAGAATTGTGCGCGTCTGGTTAGCCGCCATCGCTCGCAAGCGGGTCCATCCCCGGCCAGCGCTCCAAGCCTGCTTGTTTCTCCGTCGGCTGAAAGCCCAACGACTGGTACAAGCGCGCCGCGTTGGTGGCCTCTTTGGCCACGATGACCAGCGTGTGCAGGTCGTACGCGGCTTTGGCCTGACGACCCGCTGCGACGATCAGCGCGCTGGCAATCCCGCGGCGGCGGAAGTCGGGATGTGTCCCGACCGATTGATAGCGGCCGACGCCATGGTCGTGGAAAAGCCCCAAATCTGCCACCAGTTGCTGGCCGGCAAAGGCGCCATACCAGTCGCCCAGGCCGGCGTCGATCATCTGCCGGTAGCGCGTCATCTGCCGCTTGCGGAATTCGCGATAGCCGCTCTCTTCGTGTTCGGGATCTCTGGACGCGACCTGGACCTCGACGACCTGCTCCCACTCGGTTTCCGTTTTCAGGGCGCGGATGCTGACTTGGGCCGGTGGTCTGACCGGGCCGCGCGGTTCGCTGCACGTCAGAACGACGCCATTGTTTCTGCGAAAACCCACGTCGAGGAAGGGCTGGATCGACGCCCTCCTCGCCATCGACCGAGTCCCAACCAAAGACCTGGTGTTCAGTCTCGGGCGGGACTCCAATTTCAAGCGCGAACAGATCGAGCCACCGGCTGTAATCACCCTCTCTGGGCGGTTGCGAAAAAAGCAAGAAGTTGCCCCAGTAGAAAGTTGGGTTGGTAGGCGTGCGCAGTACCAGATAGTGGCCGCGGTCGATGATCTCGCCGTCGAAAGCGAGGAAGATCAGATCTGTGCGATAACCTAACGATTTGACGTTCATGATGACCCAGTAGCGCGGCGATTGTAGCATCCCGCCTGCCGGCTGTCAACGCACGTGAGCGGCGGCGGTGCAAAACGTTTCGTCGCACTGCCGCCAGCGACTTCAAGTCGCAAGCCGTTGAAGCCAGTCAACGGCAGCCTGCCGCGTTTCGAACAGCCTGAAATGGCCTTTCGGCATTTCGTCGATCACCATCTCGTTGAAACGGCTGCTGAATGTCACGCTTCCCGGCGGGCAGACAACTGCCAGTCGAATGTAATACGTGCGCAACTTTTGCAGGATAATCCCCGCTTCTCCCGAGCTGATGTCGAAGAAGGCCAGCGGCAGATTCGTTGCGTAGAGAAGCGCAGCGCTGGCTCCTTCGGAGAAACATGCTTCGATCAGACGGTCAACATCGCCGGTGTTCGCCAGAGCTACTTCACCGGGGATGCCTTCGACAAATGTCATGTCGTTCCCGACAATATGCGTGAGTTTCATTTGTCCTGGTTCCAGCGGAGTGGCCTGGACCGGTGCGTCCTTAGCCATCCATGTATTGCTCGGCCGGCTCGTGCCGCGCCGCCGCCAATATCCTCTCCGCTACATACTCAGGGCTGTCGACCACGACGTTCGCAGGCGCTCCCTCTCTTTGACTTTGACGAGTTGCCCGGTCGCCCAGCGAGTTCTTACCGAAATCTGTTGCAGTCATGCGCGGGTAGACCGTGATCACGCGAATATTCGCAGGCGCCAGCTCCACCCGGGCGGTTTCCGACAGCATGTTCAGCGCCGTTTTAGTCGCGGCGTAGGCCGCCAGACCGGGAATGTGCATCTTGGAAACCATCGAACTGACGTTGATGATGACTCCGCCGCCGCCCTGGCGCATCTTGGGTACGGCCGCTTGCATGGCATACAGCGCCCCAAAAACGTTCAAGTCGAGGATCTTGCGAAAGTCATCCTCATTCATTGCGGCCACGGCTCCGGCCGCAGCTTGACCGGCATTGTTGATCAGCAGGTCAACGCTTCCGTAATGTTGAAAGGCCGTCTCGATCAGCTGCTCTACCGACGGCGAGTCGCGCATATCGGTCGGCACCGCCAAGGCGTCAAAGCCTTGCCGACGCAGTTCTTCAGCCGTCGCTGTGAGTTTGTCCGCGGAGCGTGCCGCCAGCACTACTTTTGCGCCTTCAGCGGCAAAGAGCCGCGCAGTAGCCAAGCCAATTCCCTCTGATGCACCTGTAATGATGGTAACTTTGCCGTTTACGTCCATATTCTGAAACTCCTTCCGCTGTATCCCGCTGCTCAGCGAGTGGCGGGACTAAACCGTCGTACGCAGTTTCCACAGCCGCGTCAGCGCTTCCTCCAGCCGTTCGCCCAGTGCCGCGCCGCGCGGGGTCGTCACGTCATCCTCGTTCTCAAACACTGCATAGGGGACACGCACGTCGTTGACCGTGACGAACTGCGGGTCGCTCGCCGTGAACTCGGCCCAGTCGCTGGCGCGGTAGAGCCGTTCCATCTTCTCATCGGGCAGGGCATGTTCCAGGATGCTGTCGGGGCGCTCCGGGTTGAAGCGGCGCCGGTTCTTGCGCAGCGACTCCTCCCAACTCACGTTGATGTACAAGATCGCGCCGCGGCGCAGCATCTCCGCGGGGAAGTGGGGAAACGCAGCCTGCCAGCCGCCATGCTCCGCGCCGCGCGCGAACTCCACGATGTTGGTGCGCGACGCGTGGTAGCCGGGCGTCTCGCGCAGCAGCTTGCGGTAATCCAGCGCCATCCGTTCGATCAGCACGTGCCAAAGATAGTCGTGCAGAAAGTAGCCGTCAGCGTCGGAATGCAGGCGCGGCTGGCCCATGCGCGTCAGGATCGCATCCTCCTCGAACCAGGTCCACAGCATGGGGAAATCGTCGATCTCGTCGAACGCGCCGATGTGAAAGCGCCGCCTGCGCTCCGCTTCGTCGCTGCGCTTCAGATAGTCGATGATCTCGCTCTTGCCCGCAGCCGGGCGCGCGATCAGAAACAGGATGTCAAAGGTGTCGTTTGTCATGGCCCAACTGTAATGCAGGTTGCCTTTACAGGCAAGTAGCAGCCAGGGCATTTGGAGTCCACCGTCACCCTTGGTAGAATGCTGCACAGACCACGTAAGGAGAGAACAACACATGACCGTAGCCGGTTTTGAACTAGTCGAAGAACGACACATCCCCGAGATCAACTCGCTGGCCCGCCGCTATCGCCACAGCAAGACCGGCGCGCGCCTGCTGTCACTGGAAAACGACGACGAAAACAAGCTGTTTTGCATCGCTTTCGCCACGCCGCCGGAGGACTCGACCGGCCTGCCGCACATTCTGGAGCACTCGGTGCTCTGCGGCTCCGAGACCTACCCTGTCAAGGAGCCGTTCAAGGAGCTGCGCAAAGGCTCGCTGAACACCTTTCTCAACGCGTTCACCGGCCCTGACCGTACCATGTATCCGGTGGCCAGCCAGAATCGCCAGGACTTCCACAACCTGGTCAGCGTCTACCTCGACGCGGTCTTCAAGCCTCTTCTCACGCCGCGAGACCTTGCAGAACCAGGGCTGGCACTATGAGACCGAAGGCACTGACGCGCCGCTGACCTACAAAGGTGTCGTCTTCAACGAGATGAAGGGCGTCTATTCATCGCCCGACAGCCTGATCGGCCGCTTCACCCAGCAGTCGCTCTTCCCCGACAACGTCTACAGTCTGGATTCGGGCGGCGATCCCGCGGTCATCCCTGACCTGACCTACGAACAGTTCCGCAGCTTCCACCGCCGCTACTATCATCCCTCCAACGCCACGATCATCTTCTACGGCGATGACCACTCGGACGAGCGGCTGCGGATGATGGACGCGTATCTGAGCAAATTCGAGGCTGCGCCGCCCGCGCCGGATATCACTTCTCAGCCGCGGCTATCGCGAAACGCGCCGTTTTGCCTATGGTTACGATGCCGGACCGGCCGGCGAGACCAACGGCGCGGCCGGCAGCAACGGGGACGACCCGAAGCGCAGCTACGTCACGATCAACTGGCTGCTCAACGAGATCACCGACGTTGACACGACACTCGCCTTGCAGGTGCTCTCGCACGCGCTGGTCGGCACACAGGCCTCGCCGCTGCGCAAGGCGCTGATCGACTCCGGCCTGGGCGACGACCTGACCGGCGGCGGCTACGGGCCGCACTACCGCCAGGCCATCTTTTCCACCGGGCTGAAGGGCATCGCCACAGGCGACGCGGACAAAGTGGAATCGCTGGTGCTGGAGACGCTGGCCAGCCTGGCCGCGGACGGCATCGACCCCGACATGCTGGCCGCGTCGCTGAACACGGTCGAGTTCCGGCTGCGCGAGGCCAACACCGGCGCATTCCCGCGCGGCCTGATGTATGCCATGAGCGCGATACAGCTCTGGCAGCACGGCGGCGACCCGCTGGCCGGGCTGGAATTCGAGGAGCAACTGAGCAGCATCAAGCAGCACCTGGCCGACAACCCGCGCACCTTCGAAGTCGCTGATCGAGGCGCATCTGCTGAACAACAGCCACCGCACCGTGGTGCTGCTTCAGCCCGATCCCGACGCGCGCGAGCAGGCCGAGGCGGCCGAGCGCGCCCGTCTGGACGCCGCGCGGGCGGTGATGAGCGACTGCTGACGTCCAGCAGGTGCTGGCGACCATGGAGCGGCTGAAGGCAGAGCAGGACCGTCCCGATTCGCCCGCGGCCGTGGCTGCCATCCCGACCCTGACGCTGGCCGACCTGGAGCGCGAGGCGCGACGCATTCCCATCGATACGACTGAACTGGCCGGCGTGCCGGTGTTGACCCACGACATCTTCACCAACGGCATCGTCTACCTCGATCTGGCCTTTGACCTGCGCCGTCTGCCACAGCGCCTGCTGCCCTACGGCGAACTGTTCGGCCGGCTGCTGCTGGGCATGGGCACCGAAACCGAGGATTTCGTCAAGCTTTCGCAGCGCATCGGACGTGAGACCGGCGGCATCAGCCGTTCCCTGCACGCGGCGACGACCTTCGCCGGACAGCCTTCGGCGCGTCTCATGCTGCGCGGCAAGGCAACGATGGACAAGAGCCAGGCGCTGCTGGACATTCTGCGCGATGTGCTGCTGACTGCCAAACTGGACAACCAGGCCCGCTTCCGCCAGATCGTGCTGGAGGAAAAGGCAGGCCAGGAGGCCAGCCTGATCTCCGGCCGGCCATCGGGTTGTGCTCGGCCGCTTGCGCGCCCGCTACAACGTCGCCGACTGGGTGGCGGAGCAGGCCGGCGGTATCGACTACCTGCTCTTCCTGCGCAGCCTGGCCGCGCGCATCGACAGCGACTGGGCCGGCGTGCTGGCCGATCTGGAAGCGGTGCGCGCCGCGCTGATCAACCGGGCTGGCCTGCTGTGCAACGTGACGCTGCCCGCGGACGAGGACGGCTTGCCGGCCTTCCTGCCGCAACTGGCCGGACTGGTGGAGGCGCTGCCGGTCGGCGGCGCTGCCGATCAGCCTGACTGGACGCCCGCGCCGGTTGGCGGTCCCGAGGGTCTGACGATCCCGGCGCAGGTGAACTACGTCGGCAAGGCAGCCAGCCTCTATGATCTGGGCTACGAACTAAAGGGATCGGCCTTCGTGACGGTCAAGTTCCTCGACAACACGTGGATGTGGGACCGGGTGCGGGTGCAGGGCGGCGCGTACGGCGGCTTCCTGGTCTTCGACAACCTGTCGGGCGTGCTGACCTACGTGTCCTACCGCGACCCGAACCTGCTGAACACGCTGAAGACCTACGACGCGACGGCCAGCTATCTGCGCGAGGCGCCGCTGACGCAAAGCGACGTGGATAAGATCATCATCGGCGTGATCGGCCAACTGGACAGCTACCAGCTACCCGACGCCAAGGGCTTCACCTCCATGGTGCGCTACCTGACCGGCTACGACGATGACCTGCGCCAGCGGCTACGCGACGAGGTTCTGGCGACCACGGTGGCGGATGTACGATCCTTCGCTGGTCTGCTGGACGAGGTGGCGCGCACCGGCTCGGTGGCGGTGCTGGGTTCGGCCCAGGCCATCGCCGCCGCCAACGACAGCCTCGACCCGAAACTGGCTGTGACGCCGGTGCTGTAATCTCTTGCTCGTACTTGTACTCCTACTCGTACTCGTCCGGTTCTCCGCTCGATCTTTCGGAAAAGTACGAGTACGAGGAAGAGTAGGAGTAGAAGTACGAGCACCAGTGAATTGAGGTTCCTGCTATGCCACCACTCAAACGGATCGGCGGCGCGACGCTGATCATCATTTCCATCGTCAGTTTACTGTTTAGCCTGGCTGCGCTGGTCGGCGTTTGGATCGTGCGCAAGCCGATCACCGACACCATGACGGCCGGCCTGGCGTTGGCGTCGGACACGCTGGAGGTCACCGGGTACACGCTGGGCGTCGTCGATGACGGTCTGGCGACAGCCGGCGATCTGGTCGCCAGCACGCAGCGCACGGTCGACTCGCTGGCGACGACGCTGGACAGCACCACACCCGCGCTGCAAACGGTCGGTGATCTGGTCGGCACGGGCGTGCCGGCCGCGCTCGACAGCCGCCAACGCGACCATCCGCACCGCGCAAAAGAGCGCAGAAACCGTGGACGGCGTGCTGACTATTCTCTCCCAGTTACCGCTGCTGAACATCGCCTACAGCCCTGAGGTGCCGCTTTCACAGGCGCTGAACGACATCAGCGTCAGCCTTGAGAGCCTGCCTGTCGGGTTGGAGCAACTGGGCGAGCAGGTGACTGCGTCGGTGGACAACCTGCCGACCCTGGCCAGCGCAACCCGCGACCTGGGCGCGGCCGTAGGCGACGTCAACACGACCCTGAGTGACTCGCGGCTGGCCGTGCAGGAATACCAGGCGCTGGCGCTGCGTTACAAGGCCGTCGTTGACTTCGTGCAGGACGCTACCCCGGTAATCACCTTCATCTTCCCGTTGCTGTTGTCGTTGCTGATCTTCTGGATCATGGTGGTGCAGGTATCGACCGCGCGCAAGGGCTGGGACTGGCTGCACGGCCCGCCAGTGCCCGCCTCGCCAGCCGTCGCCCTGCCTCTCCTGAATGCCCTGCCCGCCTCTGATCAGTCTGCCGCGCGCCAGATCGAAGCGCCGGCCGAGCAGACCGTTTAACGAAATCCCGCGCGCAGCGTATAATAGTCAGCGGAGCATCTGGCTGACCCGCCTATCGCGCCAGAGATCGCCCAACCTCACCGTCTGAAAAAGGAGACCCAACCGTGCGAAACAAATCTCTTGTTTTGATAGCCTTCTTGATCCTCGCGCTGCTGGTGGCAGCCTGCACGACGGCGCCAGCCACAGCGCCGACCACTGCGCCAGCCGGGGCGACTGAAGAGCCGGCCGAGCAGCCCGCGGCAGTCGAAACGACGGCGTCTGCTGCACAGCCAGCCGCCACCGACGGCGCGCTGCCCGATCTGGGCGGACGAACTGTGGTCGCCGTCACCGGTAACGACTACGTGCCGCTGAACTTTATCGACCCGCGGACCGGCAAAGCTGTCGGCTGGGAATACGACGCTGTCAACGAAGCGTGCCGCCGGCTGAACTGCACCGTTGACTGGCAGGTGACCGCCTGGGACACCATGATCTCCGCCATCCGCGAGGGCCAGTTCGACATCGGCATGGACGGCATCACCATCACCGACGAGCGCAAGGGACAGGTCGATTTCTCCGACCCCTACATGGTGTCGCAGCAGTTCATGCTGGTGCGCGCCGATGAGGATCGCTTTGCGAACGCCAGCGGAGTTCGCCGCCGATCCTGACCTGCTGATCGGCTCACAGGCCGGCACCACCAACTTCTACACCGCGGTCTACGAGGTGCTGGACGGCGACGAGGCCAACCCGCGCATCAAGCTGTTCGAAACCTTCGGCGCGGCCGTGCAGGCGCTGCTCAACGGCGACGTGGACATGGTGCTGATGGACGCGGCATCGACCAGTGGCTACATCGGCGCGAACCCTGACGAACTGAAGACCGTCGGCGAACCGCTGGGAACCGAGGAGTTTGGCTTCATCTTTACGCCGGGCAGCGACCTGACCGGGCCTTTTAATGCCGCGATCGCGGATATGAAAAAAGACGGCTACCTCGGCTACCTCAACTACCGCTGGTTCTTCGTCAGCAACCCGTCTGGCGACGACATCTACGACACCCTGCCCGACCTGGGCGGGCGTGAGATCGTCGCGGTCACCGAAAACGCCTACACCCCGCTGAACTTCGTCGATCCCAAGACTGGCGAGGCGGTGGGCTGGGAATACGACGCGATGAATGAGATCTGCCAGCGCATCAATTGCACCGTCAACTGGAACATCACCGCCTGGGACACCATGATCTCAGCGGTGCGCGAAGGCCAGTTCGACGTCGGCATGGACGGCATCACCATCAACGACGAGCGCAAAGGACAAGTAGACTTCTCCGACCCCTACCTGCGCTCCGAGCAGTTCATGCTGGTGCGCGCCGACGAGACTCGTTTCGACGCCCCGGAGGCTTTTGCGGCCGACCCTGAGCTGCTGATCGGCTCGCAGGCCGGCACCACCAACTTCTACGCTGCGGTCTACAACGTATTGGACGGCGACGAGGCCAACCCGCGCATCAAGCTGTTCGACACCTTCGGTGCATCGGTGCAGGCGCTGCTCAACGGCGATGTGGATATGGTGCTGACCGACGCCGCTTCCAGCAAGGGCTACATTGGCGCCAACCCCGACAAGCTCAAGGTCGTCGGCGGGCCGCTGGCCAGCGAAGACTTCGGCTTCATCTTCACCCCCGGCAGCGACCTGGTAGCACCCGTCAATGCTGCCATCGCTTCGATGGAAGAAGATGGCTTCCTGGACCACCTGAACACCAAGTGGTTCTTCGTCTACCAGCCGGGGCAGTAGACAAATTCGTAGGTGGCGCTTCAGCTCAATCTACGAGCAGAACGGCGACAAATCGCCACCTACGAACCTGACGCGACTTGACTGACCAAACAACAGGACTGGCAGCGATTCTCGCAAAGCGCGCCAGTCCTGTTGCATAAGAGGAGAATCCATGATAGTTACCGCTAACCGCATCCCCGTGAACCCCGAATACGCCGAGGCGTTCGAAGCTCGTTTCGCCGACCGGGCCGGTCTGGTGGACACCATGCCTGGCTTTGTCTCGAACCACGTGCTGCGCCCGGCCACGCCGGACACGCCCTATGTTGTCCTGACCTACTGGGAGTCCAAAGAGCAGTTCGACGCCTGGGTCAGTTCGGACGAGTTCAAGCAGGGACACGCCCGATCTGGCAGCTTGCCGCCTGAGGCCTACAGCGGCCGCAACCAGTTCGAGATGTTCGAAGTTGTCGCCAGCAGCGAACGCCAACCGTAACACCGGCAAGTTTTCATGCACAAACGCCCGCCCGCAACATAATGTGTGCGGGTGTTTGTTTTCATTGCGAAATGCGATTGACAAGCACCCGCTGTTTGCTTATAATCACATTTGTCTTCTTCGGGGCTTATTATCGATGCCAATATCGGCTTCAGTGCGCCCTGCCCACCGCCGCTCATCATTGATCGCCTTGAAGGCACGTCCTGTCCTCGACTTGATTGCAGCGGTATGCTCTCCTCTCAGTACGCCCGGCGAGAGAGCCCGTTCCGCAGCAGTTTGGTGTAACCGTTCGGTTGTTGATCCACCCATTTGCACGCCACGAAAAGGAGAAGGACCCTATGAACAAGAAGCTGAGTCTGCTGCTGGCGCTCTTGATAATCGCCAGTCTGCTCATCGCCGCCTGCGGCGCGCCGGCCACAGAGGCCCCGGCAGCCGCCACCGAAGCGCCGGCCGCGGCGGTAGAACCGGCTGCGGCCGAGACGCCCACTGAAGCCGCCGCGGCAGAGCCTGCGCCGGCTGCGGATGAAGACATCACGCTGGCCATTGAGCACTTCAGCATCATCGAAGGCACGACGTGGTCTGGCGCGCATGACCGCGCCGGCAAGCGGCTGGCCGAGAAGTACCCCAACGTAGACTACGTCTATCGCGAGCAGGTCAGCCCGGATCTCTCGGTCCCCTACGCCGAGGAGATGATCGCCGAGGGCGCTGACATCGTGGTCGGCAACGCCGAGTTCATGGGGCTGCCCCTCAAGGACATCGCCGACAAGTACCCGGATGTTGACTTCGTATCCATCGTCGCCAGCGACCTGAGCACCAAGGAGAACTTCATCCGCCTCTTCCCGCGCCAGTATCAGGCCCTGTATCTGGAAGGACTGATCGCCGGTGCGCTGACGGAAACCGGCAACATCGGCATCGTGTCGGCCTTCCCCACCGTTCAGGTGATTCGGCGCACGGCTGGCTTCGTCCTGGGTGTGCAGGATGCCGCCGAGATTGCTGGGCAAGGACGTCAACGTCTACGTCAAGTACGCCGGCGACTGGTTCCTGCCGCCGGAAGAACGTGAAATCGCCACGACGCTGGTCGATCAGTACAACGTCGACGTGCTGACGCAGCAGACCGACTCCGGTTCGCCGCTGGATGTGGCCACTGAGAAGGGCATCTGGTACGTGGGCAAGGACATGGACGTGGTCGGCGAGTACGGCTGGTCGAGCACCGACACGGTCGCCGTTTCCTTCGACACCCGCTGGGAAGTGCTCTACGACCAGATCATCCAGGATCGGATGGCCGGCGCGGCCACCGACCCGGTGCTCTACTACGGCATGGACAAGTCGATGACGCTGGCTGACGGCACGGAAGAAGCAACCGTGGACATCATGAACGACGGCAAGATCGGCATCGATGCCATCAGCCCCAAGGCGCTGCCGTTGATCCCGCAGGAGATCGTCGATCTGGTGAAGATGCGCCGTGACCAGATGATAGCCGGCGAGTGGGACCCCTTCACCGAGCACGCCTTCATCAGCAATGGAACCGGCCTGGACCTGCCGGATATGGCTGTGCCCGCAGCTGGCACAGAGGTCAAGCCGGCCGGTGAAGTGCCGACCGACGCCTTCCTGCTGTCGCTCTTCGGCTTCGACCTGCAAGGCACCACCGTCCTCGAGTAGGTTATTGCCACAAGAACTGACAGTCCTGCTATTCAATTGAGGTGGCTGGCATTCGTCAGGTCCATCTTCGCTGCAAGACAAGGATTGCCAGTTCTGCCACAGACCCGACACATGAGGCTCTCACCGACCGGAATATGCTCCTTCTGGTGAGAGCCTCGTTCTTTCCACGTCCAAGTTCCCAACGCCCCGACGGGCGAACTATCCCTGAAAAGAAGTACTCATGCACGAGGAACCCCTTGCAGGCAGAGTCCGCGGCAGCACAGTCCTGGAGTTGCGGGGGATAACCAAGCGGTTTCCTGGCGTCGTCGCCAACGACCGCATCGACTTCGAGATGCGCGCGGGCGAAATCCACGCCATTCTGGGCGAAAACGGCGCGGGCAAAACCACGCTGATGAAGATCGTCTACGGGATCATGCAGCCTGACGAAGGCGAGATCTACGTCGGCGGCCAGAAGGTCAAGCTGCATTCGCCCCTGGATGCCATCCAACTGGGGATCGGCATGGTTCACCAGAACCGCAAGCTGGTGAACGCGCACACGGTGATGGAGAATATCATCCTGGGACACCCCAACGCCGGCCGCGTGCTGAACCTCAAGCGAGCCGAGGAGGAAATCGACGTACTCTGCCGGCGCTACGGGTTCAGCGTCGATCTCAAGGCCGCCGTCTGGCAGCTTTCAGAGGGCGAGAAGCAGGTGGTCGAGATCCTGAAAGCGCTCTACCGAGGCGCCAAGATACTCATCCTGGACGAGCCGACGTCAGCGCTGGCGCCGCCGGAGACGAAGAAGCTGCTGACTTCCGTGGAAGCCATGGCCGACGACGAGCTGGCCATCATTCCTTTTATCACCCACAAGCTGCCCATCGTCCTCTCCACCAGCCACCGGATCACCGTACTGCGGCGCGGCCGGGTCATCGCCCGCGTCGACACCGCCAGCGCAACTGAGCAGAGCCTGGCGCGCGAGATGGTAGGTCGCGAGGTACTGTTCCAGGTGGAGCGGCCAGTCGTTGAGGCGGGCAAACCTGTCCTGCAAGTCGAAAACCTGTCGGCGCTGAGCAGCCGCGGCTTCATGGCGGTCAAAGATGTGTCGTTCACGGTCCACGAAGGGAGAGATCTTTGGCATCGCCGGCGTATCGGGCAACGGCCAGCACGAGCTGGCCGAGGTGCTGGCTGGCCTGCGCAAGGCGGAAACGGGCAAAGTCACCCTCGACGACAACGAGATCACCGACGCGCTGCCGCTGAAGCGCTGGCAGGCGGGCCTGGGATACATCCCCTCCGAGCGCAACGAAGTCGGGTCGATTGGCGATTTCTCGCTGGTGGAGAACATGGCGATGAACTACTACTTCGACGAGACCTACACCCACCAGGGAATCGTGGACTACGGCAGCATCCGCAAGCTGACCGAACAACTGATCGTTGACTACGGCGTGGCGACGCCCAACGCGGATGTGAAAGCCAGGAACCTGTCGGGCGGCAACCTGCAGAAGGTCATTCTGGCCCGGGTGCTGAACCGCAACCCGCGGCTGGTGATCGCCAACCTGCCGACGCAGGGCCTGGATGTGGGCGCGACCGAGTTCGTCCAGAACAAGCTGATCGAGGCCAAGAAGAATAGCGCTGGTGTGTTGCTGATCTCCGAGGACCTGGACGAGATCATGGCGATCAGCGACTGGATTGCGCCGATGTACGAAGGAGAGTTTATGGCCATCCTGCCGGCAGAAGGGGCTGACCGCGAGCTGATCGGCGCGATGATGGCCGGTTTGCAGCAGCCGGAGAGGCAAGAGCAATGAAGATCGGCGCCCGCGAACTCAAGGTAGAAAAACGGCCATCGCTCTCCGGCTGGCACGCGGCGCTGATCTCGATCGCCGCCCTGTTGGTGGCCCTGCTGCTGTTCAGCATCCTGTTCATCGTGTCCGGCGTCGATCCGCTGGAAGCCTACAACGGCATCATATCCTACGCGTTCCTCAACCAGTTCGGCCTGCCGCTGACCATCAACCGCTTCATCTTCCTGCTGCTGTGTACGAACGCGTTCATCATTCCCTACCGCGCCGGCCTGTGGAACATCGGCATGACCGGGCAGCTTTACATGGGCGCGCTGGCTGTGTTCGGGGTGCTGGCGCTGCTGGGCGCTAGACGCAACGGCGCAGTTGCCGTGCCGCCGCTGGTGGTCATTCCCATCCTGCTGGTGGTAGCCGCCGCGGGCGGCGCGGCCTACGCAGCCATTGCCGGCGGGCTGAAGGGCAAGTACAACATCAACGAGATCGTGATCACCATGATCATGAACTTCATCGCCTTCTGGCTGGTCTCGTTCATGATCAAGGAAGGCGGCGCGTTCATGGGTCGCGGCGGCGAGGGCGAGAGCTTCCAGTTGCCGGCCAACCTCAATGCGCCGCTGATCGCCGGCGTTCCCTTTACACTGCTGCTGGCGCTGGGGCTGGCGCTGCTGCTGAATTTCATGTTCGCCCGCACCAAGCTCGGCTTTCAGATCAAGGCGTATGGCAAGAGTCCGGCGGCCGCCCGCTACGCCGGCGTCAACCCGGTGCGGCTGCCGATCCTGGTGTTCGCACTGGGCGGCATCATGGCCGGGCTGGCCGGCTATCACTACTTCGCCGCGGTGCCGGGCGTCTACAAGATCACGGGCAACTACGGCTATTATGGCGATCTGGCGTTCTATGGCATCATCTGCGGCCTGATCGCGATGGGCAATCCCATCGCCTCGATCCCGGTGGCGCTGCTCTTTGGCGGACTGTCCATCGGCGGCCGCTACATTCAGGGCAAGCTGCACATGAGCTTTGGCGTGGACTACGCGCTGCTGGGCGTGCTGATGATCACCCTGGTAGGATTCCAGTATTTCTACAACAACCAGATCGTGCTGAAGAACAGCCGCGAGTCGTCCAAGGAGGAGAGCTTAGATGTGGGAGTTCATAGCCCGAAGTCTTGAGGCTTCGACGATTTTCACCCTGGCTGCCCTGGGTGAGTTGCTGGGCCAGCGGTCAGGCATCCTCAACGTCGGCATCGAGGGGATCATGCTGTTCGGCGCGACCTTCGGCTTCATGGCCGCGCAGAACAGCGACAGCTACGTGGTTGGCTTCGCGGTCGCCATCCTGGTCGGCGCGCTGCTGGGATCGTTGCACGGCTTCTTCTCCATCACGCTGGGCGTCGATCAGGTGGTCAGCGGCATGGGCATCTGGATTCTGGGCTTCGGCCTGACCACCTTCATCGGCAACCCCTACACCGGGCCGCTGGGCATGGACCGCATCCCGACGGTCGTCGGTTTCTCCCCCTTCTTCCTCCTGAGCGTCGTCCTGGTGGCCGTGATGTGGTTCGTGCTGACCAAGACCAGCCTGGGGCTGCGCATCCGCTCGGTGGGTGAGAATCCATCGGTGGCCGAGGTGTCGGGCATCAACGTCGCCCGCACGCGCTACATGTGCGTCATCGTCGGCGGCATGTTGATGGGCTTCGCCGGCGCGGTCTACGCGCTGGACTACAACCCGGTCTGGAACTACAACTTCCTGATGGGCTGGGGCTTCATCGCGCTGGCGCTGGTCTTCTTCTCGCTGTGGAACCCCTGGATTCTGCTGGGCGGCTCGCTGCTCTTCGGCTTCCTCTGGCAGCTTTCGCTGAACCCGCAGCTTTTCCTGCCGGGCGTCTTCTCGCGCTACATCTGGCGCACGGTCCCCTTCGTCATCACGCTGCTGGTGCTGCTGGTGATGTCAACCAAGTGGTTCCGCGCCAAGTGGGGATCGGCCAAGCCGGAGGCGCTGGGCGAGCCGTACGTGAAGGGGTGACGCGCCGGATTGGCGCATTTTGCTTGCAGCGAACGTTCATGTGATGTACAATCGCCGCACATCACGCTCATGGCTGGATACAACTCGACCGAAACCGCACAACTGACCCTCCGAATTGTTGGGGCCGCCGCAGATTGAATGGTGCGGTGAGACGCTCGCGCTGAGCAGACGGCAAGCGCGGGCGTTGCTTTACTACCTGGCCCACGAAGCCGGTCCTGTATCCCGCGACCGGCTGGCCTTCCTCTTCTGGCCCGACCTCCCCGACTCTACAGCCCGCAACAACCTGAAACGCCTGCTGAGCACACTGCGCAGCGCGCTGCCCGATGGCTCCCTCCTGACGGCCAGCCGCGGCGCGGTGGCATTGGACCTCGCCCGCGTCTGGTGCGACTCAGTCGCCTTCCAGCGGATGGCGACGGCTGGCGACCCCAGACTGCTGGCTGCAGGCTGTCGAACTCTACCGCGGTCCCTTTCTGGACGGCTTCTCCCTCCCCGACCGCCCTGAATACGGCGACTGGCAGCTCCAGGCACAGACGCAGGCCGAGCGAGCGCTATCTGGCTGCGCTCTCCAGCCTGATCGATCTCCAGCACGCGGACGGCGAACTGGAGGCGGCGGTCGACTCTGCCCGGCGCTATCTGGCCGTGGACGAGCTGGCCGAGGAGGTGCATCGCCGGCTGATCGAGCCTCTACGCTGCCAGCGGCGACCGCAGCGCAGCCGCGCGCCAGTTCGAGCAGTGTACGCGTGATCCTGGAGCGGGAGCTGGGCGTCAAGCCGCTGCCGGAGACTCGGGCTGCCTACGAAGCAGCGCTCGCGGCCCGGCCAGCGCCCGAACCGGTCGCGCCGCGCTGGACCGTTCTGCCCAGCCTCGACCTGCCCCTGTCGGTCGCGACACGGCCTGGCAGACGCTGGCGACGCCCATCGCCGCCTGCGCATTCGGGCGGGCTGATTCTCATCTCCGGCGAGCCGGGCATCGGTAAGTCGCGGCTGATGCAGGAGTTCGCGACCGTTTCCGGTTCGACCGTGCTGGTTGGCGTCAATCCTGCCGGCGCGCAGGCGCTGCCCTACACCGCCATCGCCGAGGCGCTGCGCCAGGCGTTGTCCTTCCCGGAGCGCTGGCAGGGCATCCAGCCAATCTGGCTGGCCGAGGCGGGCCGGCTGCTGCCAGAGATCGCCGGCATCTTCCCCGCCCTGCCGCGGCCCGTTTCGGTCGAGCCGGCTCAGGCCCAGGCGCGCCTGTTCGAAGCGCTCACCCGCTGTCTCGTGGGGCTGGCCGCCCACAGTCCGCTGTTGCTCTGTCTGGATGATCTGCACTGGGCCGACACGGCGACGCTGGGCTGGCTGGCCGCGTTGCCCCGCCGCCTGGCCGGCAGCAACGCCTGTGTGCTGGCCACCTACCGCAGCGCCAGTGCAGCAGCGCTGGCTGAGCTGCGACGCGCCTTCGCCCGCCCGGTCTGCTGGCCGAAGTCGGCTTTGTCCCGGCTGAACATCGATGCCGTCGCGAGCATCCTGGAGCAGTTGCCCCAGCGACCGCCAGATCTCCCCCGTTTGGCAGCCCGCATCCACCACGCCACCGGCGGCAACCCCTTCTTCGTTCTGGAGACGGTGCGGGCGTTGCTGGAAGCCGGGCGCCTGGTCGATCCGCCCGACCAACTGCCCCTGGCTCCCAGCGTGCAAGCGGCCATTCATCGGCGGCTGCGCAGCCTGAGCCCGCTGGGGCGGCAGGTGCTGGAGACGGCTGCCGTGCTGGCGCCCGATCTTGAATTCTCACTGCTGCTGCAAACCGCGGGGCGATCCGATCTGGAGACGGCTCAGGGGGTGGACGAGCTGGCAGGCCGGCAGTTGCTGGCGGGCGGCGACCCGCAGCGCTTCAGCCACGATCTGGTGCGCCAGGTCGCCTACGACGAGATCAGTCCCTGGCGGCAGCGCATTCTGCACCGCCGGGCGGCTAGGGCGCTGGAAACAACCCATCTACAGCACAGCGAAATGCCCTGGGCAACCACCGCCGCGCACTTCGACCGGGCCGGCGACGCGGCGGATGCCATCCGCTGCTACCAGCAGGCCGCGCTGGCAGCCCAGCGGCTGTATGCCCACCAGGAAGCGATCGACTACCTGCAACGGGCGCTTGACCTCTGTGCGCGACGAACCGCCGCAGCCCGACCGGGAAGCCGCGACTGTACCAGTTGCTGGGCGACAGCCTGATGGCCCGGGGCAAGCTCGAGGCTGCCGAAGCACGCCTACGCGGCGGCGCTGGAGCGACTGCCGGCGGATCAACGGCTGGCGCGCGCGATCGTGCAGCGCAAGGTGGCCGACAGTTTCCGGTCGCGTCTGCTGGTTGCCGAGGCTGAGGCGGCGTGCAACCGGGCGTCCGAAACCCTGGGGCAGCCCGCCCCTGACTGGCCGCTGGCGTGGCGTCATGCCTGGCTGGACAATCAGCTTTCGCTGATGAGCATCCTCTACTTTCGCAGGGCGATTTCGGCCGGCTTGCCGCTCTTGCCGACAGTCGTTGAGCCAGTCGTAATGTCCGTCGGCACGGCGGCCCACCGCGCCGATTTCACGAATGGATCTGTCAGAGCTGGAAGTGCGGCGGGAACACTTCACCCTCTCCGCGGACACAGTGGCTCGTCTTCAGAGCCGGCCTCGCGGCTGCGCGGGAGACCGGTGATCTGGCGCGGATTGCCTGGGCGCAGTTCGGGGTGGGTTTCGGCCTGCTGTGGTCAGGCGACGTGGACGGCGCAGAAGACGCACTTCTGGCAGCGCTGAACCAGTCGGAAGAGGCCGGTGTTACCTACAGCCAGTTGATCAGTCTCGTCTATCTGACCTGTTGTCATCGTTTCCGGGGCGACATCGACGCGGCCAGCGGCTGCGTCGCCAGGAGCCTGGCGGTCGCGGACGAGGTTGACATGCCGATCTACACGGCAGCGACACGTGCCAATCAGGCGTGGCTGTATTGGCGCTCAAGAGAGGAGGATGCCGCTCTGAGCGAGGCCGAGGAAGGCCGTGGCCATCTGGGGCGATTTTCCCTATCCCTTCCGCTGGCTGGCCCACTGGGTGTTGCTGGCAATTCACGCCGGACGCGGTGAACTGGCCGAGGCTGTCGAGCAAGCCGAGGCCATCCTGCATCCCAGCCAGCGCCGCCAGCCGGGCGATCTGCCGGAAGTGCTGGCGACTGCCGTGCAAGCCTGGCATTCCGGTGACGCCGAAGCCGCGCGGGCCGCGCTGCAGCGGGCCATCGACCTGGCGCGCGCAGAGGGGTATCTGTAGGGCAGGCCATCGGCAGGCCATCCTCGAATACGACACGAATACACGAATGGCCGGATCAGGCTCGCGAGGCAGCACAACGAGCGATCAGCTTAGCTTACGATGATACCG
This sequence comes from uncultured Chloroflexia bacterium, assembly GCA_963707275.1. GTDB lineage: Bacteria > Chloroflexota > Anaerolineae > JAAEKA01 > JAAEKA01 > JACKBK01. The sequence continues at coordinate 348,824 of CAVPPH010000002.1, read as the reverse complement.
TGGCTGCTTGGCGGCTGAACCCTAATTCGTGTATTCGTGACGCCGGAGGCAATTCGTGGATGGCCGCGGTTTTGTGGACCATTTGTGGACCTTCGGGTGGTATGCTCCACACACTGAAGACAGGACTGACAGTCCTCGCTAGTCTTGGTAGGTACGCGACAGGAGGCAATCATGCCGGACACAATCGTCAACAACGTCAACCTGCACTGGCAGCAAGACGGATCTCAGGGTGATCCCCTCGTGCTCGTCCACGGCTCCCTGGGCGATCGCCGCGACTGGGATCAGGTCGTCCCGCTTCTGGCGCGCTCCGTTCTGTGTTCTCACGTATGATCGCCGCGGCCACGGCCAGAGCGAAAGCATCGCCGATCAGGGAAGCATTCGGGAGGACGTGGCCGATCTCGCCGTCCTTGATCGAACACCTGAACCTTGCGCCCGCGCACATCCTCGGCAATTCGTTCGGAGCATCCATCGCACTGCGGCTTGCGAGTCTGGCGGCCCGAGTTGTTCCGCAGCCTGCAAGTGCATGAGCCGCCGCTGTTTGGCGTGGTCGAAGAGCCTGTCGCCCGGGCAGAGGTTGACGAGATGTTGGTGACGCTTGCTGTGCTGGTTGAGACGATGGAAGCAGGAGAAATGGAGGCGGGTGTGCGCATGTTCATCGAGGACATCCTCTATGCGCCCGGCGCCTGGGAATACGTGCCGGAGGAGATGCGTCAGGTTTTCGTTTTCAATGCGCCGACCTTTCTTGACGAATTACAGGAACCGGAATGGCTGGCGCTTGATCTTGATGGATTGGCCAATTGTTGCTGCGCCGCTGTTGCTGACCAGAGGTCGAGTCGCAAGCCCGGCCGTCCTCCTGCATGTCGTCGATCGATCTTGAACAGGCACTTCCTCAGGCACAAAGGCTCAAGTTCATGGGAGCGGCCACGGGCCAGGCAATCTTCACCCTCGCTTGCCCGCTGCGCTGAGTACGCTGAGGCAGCGGAGGCATTCATTCAACAGTCAGCGGCAAGAAGTAACCCGCGACAACCTGAAAGATCTCCTGCAGATCAGACAGAAGGAGCAAGACCATGATACTCGTCGCCGGCGCCACGGGCATGCTCGGTGGCATCATCACACGCCGGCTGCTGCCCGGGGCAAGGATGGCGCATTCTGGTCCGCGGCGACTCCCCGTCCGTGGCGCTGGCCGCCCAGGCCCGGCCACCTCGGCCAGCCCGCATCGAGGCCGGCGCCCAGCCGGTCTACGGCGACATGAAGGACCGTGCCTCGCTGACCGGCCGTGGCCGGCGTCGACACCGTCGTCACCACGGCCAACTCGGCCATGCGCGGCGGCGAGGATCGGTGGAACCGTTGACCTGCAGGCATCTTACTTGATCGCCGCCGCGCAGACTGCCGGCGTCGGCATTTCATCTCACCTCGTTCTCGGCGCCGCGGCAGCCTCATTCCCCTGATCCGCTGCAGGCCGAGGCTGAGGCGACCCTGCGTGATGCGGCATGTCCTCACGGTGCTGGCTCCCATCTGATTGCCGAGGTGTGGGTGGGTGTGGTGGTGGGCGCCCGCTGCAGGCCGGTCGTCGTCACGCTGGTGGGCGAGGCCGACGAGCCTCCATGGTGTCCATCGGCGATGTGGCCGCGTTTGCCGTGCGGCGTGGACATCCGGCTGCCGCCACGCTCGCTCCCCCTCGGCGGCCCGGATGGCTCTCGTGGCGCGAGCGGGCGGCCTGGCTGGGGACCAGCGACAGGAACGCCCGCCCCAAGCGCAACGGACCAACTGTCGTACAGTTCCTGGCCGTTTTGACTTTCGGTCGTGTTGCTTGCCCGCGCTACGTTCAAGGATCAGTCGCGACTTGCTCTTGCATCAACTCGTCTGCCAAAATCCCAGAAAGCGTCCGGCAGCGGGACAGCCGGGCAGGGCGAGCTGAAGTCGGTGCAGACCGGCCAGACGTGGCGTTTCCAGGGCGTGGATGCGCTGCTGCGGCTGATGCTTGTTCAGCTTGCAGGCCATGGACCTCACATTCCGACAAGGAGGAGTCTTGTCATGACGACCATTCGACGTCCTGCGCAGTCCAGCGACGGTTGGGCGCGCTGAACTGTTGGTCCTTGCGGATCTGCTGTTTCGCCCGGGCTGCAGCAACTACAGTAACCAAACGACGCGGCCTCAGGGAACTCCCGGCGACCGCACCAACAGGAGGACAAGTCATGCCATCTGTCATAGACACCGTCACAGGTCCGATTCGGCCCGAGGAACTGGGGCCTACCCTGGTCCACGAGCATGTGCTGTTTGCCTATCCTGGCTACACCGGCAGACAGTCACGATGGGCGCGTTCGATCACGATGTGGCCCTGGAAAGGTGCCTGGCAGCCTGCAGCACGGCCAAAAACCACGGGATCAGGACAATCGTTGACGCGTCACCCAACGAATGCGGGCGTGATCCCGTGTTCCTGCGGGAGCTATCGCGAGCGCGGTCGACTCAACATCGTCTGTTCCACAGGTTACTACTACGAAGGTCAGGGCGCGCCGCATTACTTCAACTTCCGCCAGGCCCTCGGCTTCCCCGTCGAAGACGAGATCTACGAGATGATGGTCCGCGAGATCATGTTCGGCATCGGCAACACGCGGCGTGCGCGCCGGCGTGATCAAGTTGGGATCCAGCAAGCACACCATCACCGAGTATGAGCGGCTGTTCTTTCGGGCCGGCGCGCGTGCCCAGCAGGAAACCGGTGTGCCGATCATCACGCACACGACTGATGGCACCATGGGGCCGGAACAGGCCGAACTGCTGATAGCCTTGGGCGCAGATCCGAAGAAGATCCAGATCGGTCACATGGACGGCAGCACCGATCCCCAATACCATCGCGCCACGATGCGACCATGGTGTCAAGATCGCCTTCGACTGACGCCGCTGCTGGCCAACGTGGGCACCGACGTTCACCTACCAGGGCCGGTCTGGTGGACGACGGCAATCCGGCCAGCGGCGTCTACGACTTCCAGTTCAGCCTGTTCGACGCGGCCGGCGGCGGCAGCGCAGATCGGCGGCACGCAATCGGTGGACGACGTCGGCCGTCAGCAGCCGGGCTGTTCACCGTCGATCTGGACTTCGGCGTGGCGCGTTCGATGGCCTGGCCCGCTGGCTGGAGATCGCAGTCCAGCGCGACGCCGACGCGCGTCTACACCACCCTTGCGCCGTGGTTGCCCTGACCCCTGCTCCCCACGCGCTGGCCCTGCCCGGCCTGTGGACGCAGCAAAACGCCACCAGCCCCAACCTCATCGGCGGCTACGCCGGCAACGTCGATGGGCGCTGGCGTCACGGGTGGCGTCATTGCCGGTGGTGGCAGCAGCGGCAGCATGAATTAGCGTATTACGACAACGGCGGCGCAGTCGGCGGCGGCGCTGGCAACGTCGCTGGGATCGATGACGGCAATGCAGCCAATCAGCATTACGCGCACAGTAAGCGGCGGGCGCATCAACACCGCCAGCGGCTGGTATGCCGCGATAGGTGGTGGTGAGGGCAACGTCGCCAGCGCCGGCTACGCCACGGTAGGTGGCGGTCGGTACAACGGCGCCAGCGGAGAGCTGGCCACGGTCGCGTGGAGGAGAGGCTAACGATGCACCAGCCGGCATGCCGCCTCAGCGGTGGGCCTGACGGCGCGGCGAGCGGGTCTTATGGTGCAATCGGTGGGCGACTTAACCTGGCTGCGGCGACTATGCAACAATCGCCGGTGGCGGTCCGGTCGATCACAGCAAATCCGACGACGACCAACAACCGTGTCTACGACGACTACGGCTCGATCGGCGGCGGCGGCGGCAATGTGGTTGGGATCGATGATGGCGACTCAACCAATCAGACGTTTCGCCACTGTGAGTGGTGGCCGTAGATCAACACGTCTAGCGACGACTGTCCACGTGGGATCGCCAGTAGCCATTCCTCCACGGTAGGTGGCGGGTATAGCAACATCGCCAGCGGCTACGTCGCCACGGTGGCGGCGGGCAGAACAATGCCGCCAGCTACAGTCACGCTACGGTGGGCGGCGGGGTGAGCAACGACGCCAGCGGCAACAGGGCCACGGTGGGCGGCGGGGCCTACAACACCGCCAGCGGCGACGGTGCCACGGTGGGCGGCGGCTTCTTGAACACCGCCAGCGGCGACTACCAACACCGCCGCGGCTGACTATAGCTTCGCTGCCGGCGGAGCCAAGGCCAATCACGACGGCGCGTTCGTCTGGGCCGACGCTACCAACGCCGATTTCGCATCCACCGCGCCGACACCTTCAACGTGCGCGCCGGCCAACGGCGTTCGCGTTCGTCGCCAACACCAACGGCAACGGCCTGCAGGTCATCAACAGCGGTGCGGACGGGGTGGGTATCTACGCTGAAAACAACGGATCCGGCAAGGACGACGCCACCCTGCGGGCCAACAACACCGCAGACCAGCGGCGGCGTCGCCGCCTATCTGACCAACGACAGCAACTTCGCCAACGTGCACGCCTACAACGGCGGCAGCGGCGAGGTGCTCTACCTGCAGAACGGCGGCACGGACGCCGCCGGGACCGGCGGCGGCGACTTCATCAAGGCGCGGTCAACGACCCGCAGCACCGACACCCAGTTCCGCGTGTCATCACCATCGGGCGAGGTGTTTTCCGACGTCGGCTACAACTCCGCCTCCGCGGACATCGCCGAAATGCTGCCGGCCGTCTCCGGCCTGGAACCGGGCGACGTGCTGGCCATCGGGCCGGATGGTCGCCTGATACGCTCCACAGAAGCCTACCAGTCCACGGTGATGGGCGTCTACTCGACGCGGCCCGGCTTCGTGGGCGGCATGCCGGTGGACGGCGAGACCACGGGCAAGGTCCCGCTGGCCGTGGTGGGCATCGTGCCGGTCAAGGCCAGCGGCGAGGGCGGCGCGATCCAGCCCGGCGACCTGCTGGCGGCCAGCGCCACCCCCGGCCATGCCATGAAGGCCAAAGCGGACGCTCCCCAGGGCACGGTGATCGGCAAGGCGCTGGAGCCGCTGGCCGGCGGCACCGGCATGATCCTGATGCTGGTCATCCTGCAGTAGAGGAGCAACAGCATGAAACGCATCGCATTGCTGGCGCTGGTGTCGGTGATCGCGTTGGCGCTGGCCGCGGCAGGCGCCGTCCACGCCCAAAGCGGCGGCGCCTTCGAACTGACCTGGTTCACGCTGGACGGCGGCGGCGAGATGGATCTCAGCGGCGGGACGTTTGCGCTGGGCAGCACCGCCGGCCAGCCGGACGCCGCCGGGGCGACGGGCGGAACCTTTGCGCTGCAAGGGGGCTTCTGGAACCCCTCATCGACCGCGCCGCTGGCGGTGACGCTGGCCAGCTTCGCGGCGCGGGCCGACGGCGATCACATCCTGGTCACCTGGGAGACGGTCAGCGAGCTGGACAACGCCGGCTTCAACCTCTATCGCGGCCCGACGGACGCCGCCCCGGACACGCTGCTGGCCTTCGTGCCCTCGCAGGCGCCCGGCAGCAGCCAGGGCTACAGCTACAGCTTCACTGACAGTGATGTGGAGCCGGGGCAGACCGTCTGGTACTGGCTGGAGGATCTGTCGCTGACCGGCATCGCCACGCTGCACGGCCCCGTCAGCGCGACGTTGCTGCCGCCGACGGCTGTCACGGTCAGCGGCCTGCAGGCAGGCGGCAGTGCAGACCCGGCATTGCCGCTGTGGCTGCTGGCTGCGGTTGGATTGTTCGTCTCTGCGCTGCTGGCGCGGCGTAGACGATCGCGATCAGCGGTTTGAAAACCCCCATGCAAAGGTGACTGGCACTGCCGAAAGTGCCAGTCACCTGGGAGCGCGCGCCGGCCTCTGCCCGCATGGAGCGGGAGGTTCCTCCGCGCCAGTCATTGACACTCTCCCCTCGACTGAATACAATCCTTCTCACTTATCCAATGGACAACTGTCACATAATCGAAGAAGGAGAACTTCATGACAACCCGCACACTGCTCGCCCTGGCCCTGCTTCTGGGACTACTGCTCCCTGCGGCGGCCGCGGCCGCGCCGCCATCCAGCCCATGCGCGCCGGGCGCAGCCTATGACCCCGCCTGCGACGTGGATCACGACGGCGACGTGGACGTCCTCGACGTGCAGCTGGCGGCCGGCCACTGGAACCAGAGCGGCATGTGGACCGGCGGCGACGGCTGGTCGCTGAGCGGCAACGCCGGCACTGTGCCGGGCGTCAACGTTCTGGGCACCACTGACCTCATCCCCCTGACGCTGGTGGTCAACGACACCCCCGCCCTGCGCATCGTACCGGCCACGGACGGAGGGGGAAACCCAGCGCCTAACCTGATCGGCGGATCTGCCAGCAACACTGTGCCTGCGGGCGTTTTCGGCGCCACGGTGGGCGGTGGGTACAACAACACCGCCAGCGGCTTCGACGCCACGGTGGGCGGTGGGTACAACAACACCGCCAGCGGCAGCTATGCCACGGTGGGCGGTGGGTACAACAACACCGCCAGCGGCTACCGTGCCACGGTGGGCGGCGGCGGCAGCAACACCGCCAACGGCGACTACAGCTTCGCAGCCGGCCGGCAAGCCAAGGCCACCCACGACGGCGCGTTCGTCTGGGCCGACGCTACCAATGCCGACTTCACTTCCGACCTCGCAGACACCTTCAACGTGCGCGCCAGCAACGGCGCCCGCGTCGTCGCCAACCACGACGGCAACGGCCTGGCTGTCTACAACAACGGGACCAACGGGGTAGGTATCTACGCCGAGGGCAGTGGATCCGGCAAGACCAAGGCCACCTTGCGCGCCAACAACACCGAGACCAGCGGCGGCGTGGCCGCTTACCTCACCAACGACAGCAACTTCGCCAAGGTGCACGCCTACAACGGCGGCGCCGGCGAAGTGCTCTGGCTGCAGAACGGCGGCGTTGACGCCGACGGCACGGCGGCGGCGACTTCATCCGCGCCGTCAACGAACCGAGCACCGACACACAGTTCCGGGTGAGCACCGCGGGCGAGGTCTTTTCTGACGTTGGCTACAACTCGGCCTCCGCTGACATCGCCGAACTGCTTCCGGCCGTGGATGGCCTGGAGCCGGGCGACGTGCTCGCCATCGGGCCGGATGGGCGACTGGTGCGATCTGACACAGCCTACCAGTCCACGGTGATGGGCGTGTACTCGACACGGCCCGGCTTCGTGGGCGGTATGCCGGTCAGCGGCGAAACCGCGGGCAAGGTCCCGCTGGCCGTGGTGGGCATCGTGCCGGTCAAGGCCAGCGCCGAAGGCGGCGCGATCCAGCCGGGCGATCTGCTGGCGGCCAGCAGCATCCCTGGCCACGCCATGCGCTGCGAAGGGGCCGAGCGCTGCTTTGGCCGCACCATCGGCAAGGCGCTGGAGCCCCTGGCCGGCGGTACCGGCGTGATCCTGATGCTGGTTATCCTGCAGTAGGGCCGTGGCGGGCTTGATCGGCACTGCGCTGCTGGCGCGGCGCTAACGATCACGACCAGCAGTTTGACTAGCTTTGACGAAAAAGTGACTGGCACTGCGGAAAGTGCCAGTCACCTGGGATACCCCCAAAGATGCCAACTTTTCGCAGTGAAATAGCCAGCCAGTAGTCGTCCATGCCGACGTGTTTCTGCCGAGCCTGGGGCAGCAGCTCGTTAAACGGTATCATCTCGTGGTGGATAACAAACACGTCCACGAAATCCTTCTCTGCAGCGCGACCGAACAGCGCCGACAGCTTGTTGCAGGCAATGTCTAGTCCGGTGTCGATCTGTAGGCCAAACTCCGGGTCAAAAGTGGTGGGCAGCAAGCGATACGGAGCCTCTTGCGCAAAGTCGAGTTTCACCCGCTCTCCATCGGGGCTGGTGATAAAGCACTCGATGAAGGTGTTGAATGTCCGGCTGAATTCAAGGTCAGCCTTCAATTCCTCGACAACCGTCTCCAGCGACGGTCGTACCAGGCCGACCGCGTTGGGGTCAGCCGTGAAGAAATCAAGGTATTCTGACAACCGGTGCTGCAAGAAAAACGCGGCCAGCGCCGTGCCCCCGGTCAGATAGAAGTTGTCGGCTATCCTGCTTGCCCCAATGGCCTTCAGCAACTGATGCTGGAACGGGGTCAAGATCTCCATAGCGTTCCCGCACGTGGCGGCTGGCTCGAAATACCAGTACCAAAACTCCTGAATCTCGCGCGGCAGGTAGAGGTGCGGAAGAGTAGTCGTGGATCGTCGAAACGCCGAGGGCGCGGATGATCGTCAGCGCTTCCATGGGTCAGCACGCGTGTCACGTACCACCGGCGAAACGCCTCGTTCTCCTGCGCGTCCTCCGGGATGTCGTAGTCCCAGACCAGCTTCTCGTTGATCGGTATCGGCTTCATGGGACGCATTATAGCACGGCAGTAAACGGCCGTGCAACGGCTACGGCAGCCGCTCGTACCAGCGTGGCGACGGCTTGCTGCCGCCGCCCATCCACAGTTGGTAGGTGATCTGCATGTGGCCCAGATGCAGCGCCGTGTGGTCGATGACGTGCAGGATGGCCCAGCGCGCGTCACCGCTGCGGTCCCAGGCGTCGCGGTGCTCGTCCAGATCAGCCGCGGTCAGACGCGAGAAGACGTCACGCGTCTCCGCTGCCCACGTCGTCCAGCCGGCGCAGCAAGCTGTCGGGTCCATCCACCTCGGTGACGAACTCGGCCGGCCGGTCACGCGTCGTCGGCTCGCCGCCGATCACCTCGGCGATCCAGAAGTGCTCTGCGCCGGCCACGTGCGCCGCCATGACGGCCAGCGAGTTTGTCTCGTGGGCATCGCTGGCCGGCAGCGGCCGCCAGTTCAGCGCCTCCGCCGGCAGGCTGGCGATCACGTCGCGCACCTGCCCGCGCAGGTCTTCGATCATGTGGAGATAGTGGTCAAGTTCAGGGTTCATAGCGCAACAGAGGGATGACTTACCGCCAAGTTCTTAGCGAATCCAGTTCTCGTGACGCAATCCCAAAACTGCTTCAAAATCACGATCCGTTGTCAACAACACAAGATCGTAACGAAGCGCCAGGGCAGCGATTAGGGCATCGACTGTCGCCAGTTGCCAGCCTTGACGCCGAAGGGCAATCTGCAAATCGGCGGCAGCCTCTGCATCGTTTGCATCGGGAACATAGCAGGAGATGGAGAATTCGAGTTGCTTCCATTCGGAACGGCTTCGCTTGGCTCGCGGCAACATCCCGAGTCCAAACAAAGTCTCGGCAACGACCGGCACGCAGACGGCGAACTGATTGCCGGCGTTCAAGCTGAAGAGTACTCGCTCCCTGAGTGGATGCGCCAGTGTCACAAGCGGGGATGCATGGTTCGTATCGAGCAGATAGCGGGTCATGGAATACTATCCCAATCCCTCGGCAATGTCATTCTGTCGCGTGAGAGCGCCCATTTCTGCCTCGACCCGCGCCCAGTCCGCCTGCCATCTGCCAAGATCAAACTCGGGATCATCCGGACCCGACCTCAACACCTCCGCCAGCGATCCGCTGGCAGGTCTCAGCCCGTGACGGGCGGGCGGCATCGCCTTGATCCGGGCAACCACTTCGTCCAGCGTTGGAAACTCTGAATCCATGTCGAGCGATTCGGTCAGGATCCCCAAAGTGAACTCTTCAAGCGACAGGTGTTTTTCATTCGCTTCCTGACGCAACCTTGACTCAAGCTCGTCGGGCAATGCAATCGTTGTTGTCATGCTTCAACCTCCTTCCTGATGCACATGTTGTTGGCGCCGGCAGTATACTGCAAGTTGCAGGCACGGTCAACCATCAGGGCAATCTGCGGCAGCGCTGAATTTGCTGGAAATGCAATCGCCCGGCGTCGCAAACAGCGCCGGGCGATCAGCCACAAGCTACGAAGCTGCTATGCCAGATACGTCTCCGCGTACGCCATCAACGCCTTCTCAAACGCCTCCACCGGCGGCAGCGCCAGTCCGGCGCCGACCTGGCCGATGCCCGCCTCGCGGTGGGCGATGCCGGTGTTGATGCGCGGCAGAATGCCCAGTTCGATGACCTTGCGGATGTCGATGCCCACCGGCGTGCCGCGGAAGTCCAGCGCGGGCATCGTGAAGTGCGGGTGCTCGGCGACGGTGATCTCGTACATCTCCAGCGTGGTGTTGACGGCGTCCCTGCGGCGTGCCGCTGACGAAGGAGACGATGGCCGGCGCGCCGGCCATGGCGAAGCGCGCCGATGCCGGCCGTCTCGGTGATGGTGCTGTCGCCGATGTCGGGGTTGGCGTCGGCGCTGGTGAAGCCGGGGAAGTAGAGGCCGTCGGGCACCTGCGACGGGCCGGTGAACCAGCGATTGCCCAGCCCGCTGACGCGGATGCCGAAATCGGTGCCGTTGCGCGCCATGGTGGTCATGATGGTGCTGCCCTCGACGCCGTGGCCGGCGTCGGCCATCGCCTTGCAGGCCGCCATCACCGGGTTGAGCACGATCAGCGCGTTGTCGCCCATGAACTGCAAGACCTGGCCGATCTCGTCCTTGCTCGGCCCCGGTGCGGGCAATGAGCGGCGCCAGCTTGGCGGTGAACAGGATCGAGCCGGCCTTGTTGCGGTTGTGGCCCTCGTCGCCCATGTGCAGCGCTCTCGGCCAGCAGCGCGCGCATGTCGATGCCTTCGCCCGTCAGCGCCAGCGCCTCGGCCAGCACCGGCGCCATGCACGTCGTTCATCCAGCGCAGCTTGGCGATCACCTCCGGGCTGTAGGCGCCGTAGCGCAGCACCTTGCCGTAGCCCTCGTTGAGGTTGCAGAAGGCGCGGTTGCCGCCGGTCACGTTCTCGACCACGTAGACCAGCATCGACGCCGAGGTGACGCCGGCCATGGGACCGACCGAGTTGTGCTGGTGGCAGGGCTCCAGCGTCGATCTCGCCGGACGTCACCAGCGCCTCGGCGCTCGGCTTCGTCCCTGGCCAGCCCCTCGAAGATCAGCGCGCCGATGATCGCGCCGCGCAGCGGGCCGGACGCCCGCTCCCAGGTGATCGGCGGGCCGGCGTGCAGCAGCAGGTTGTCGCGCATGCCGGGGATCACGTCGCGCGCCGTGGCGACGCCGGTCAGCATCGGCCGCGCCGAGGTCATGCGCTCGACCGCGATCTCGTTGGCTCGTTCGATATCTATCATGATAGTTTCCCTTCGGGTTGTTTCCCGCTCTTCATCCTGGCCAGAATGGCCATCATCGATTCGTTGCCGCCGGCCGGCGGTCGCCAGTCGACCTGGATCGCGGCGGCGCCCTGCGCCAGCAGGCTGTCGTAGAACGACTCCAGCCCGACGTTGATGGCTGCCAGGCTGTCGCCGAACTGGGCCAGCGGCAGGGCCGGGTACTGGTATTCGCTACGGCTGGCGCAGCCGCTGGCTGATGATAGGCCACCGCGTCGCTGGTCTTGCGGAAGACGGTCGCGCCGGCTTCAGCCAGCTTGCCGGCCTGCGCTTCCACGTCCTGCGGATCCTGGTCGGTGCCGACGACGATCGCGACCACCTCCAGCTCCGGTCGCGCTTGCTCTGATCTGCGCGATGGCCGGCGCCAGCTCGCTGGCCGGGTCGGGGTGCGAGCCTTCGCCCAGCACCACGTCCAGCAGGATCAGCCCGACCTCGGGATCGGCGGCCTCCTGGCGCAGGCGACGCAGCCGCAGGTCGTTGTCCATCATCGGGTGCAGCCGGCCCTGGGTGAACTCGTCCTCGCCCAGATCGAGGATGGTGTGCGCCTGGCTATGCATGCTGTCGGCCAGCCGCTGCTCCGGGTGCAGAGGGACGTTGGAGTAGAGCGGCGACAGCGTGGCCTGCAAGCCCAGCAGGGCCTCGACGGCCAGCGTGCCGCCGGAGAAGAGGCCGCGCAGGTAGCCGCCGTCGGCAGAACATGGTGAATGGTGAATGGTGAGTCGGTGACTGGTGCAACCAGATCGACGGCGAGCTCGGCGGCTTCGTCGAGGTTGACGGCGAAGTGGAGGTTGTCCAGGCGGCGGGCGGGGGGCGGGTAGCCGATGAAGTTGACGACCACCGGCTTGCCGCTGGATCGCGCTGCGTTCAGCAGGGTCGTGGCGACGCTGGCGGCCGGCGGCTTGGAGACGAGGACGATGACCGCAGTCTCCGGGTCGCGAGCCAGCAGGTCCAGCGCCTGCAGCGCGGTGATGCCGCCCACATCCGCTTTCAGGTCGCGGCCACCGGTGCCGAAAGCCTGCGAAATGCCCGCGCCCAGCTCGTGGACCGCACTGCTGACCGCCTGCAGGCCGGTGCCCGAGGCCGCGACGATGCCGACCGCGCCGCGCCGCACCCGGTTGGCGAAGCCCAGCCCGACCCCGTTGACGATGGCGGTGCCGCAGTCCGGTCCCATCACCAGCAGTCCCTTTCGAGCGCGCCTGCTGCTTGAGCTTGATCTCGTCGGCCAGCGTGACGTTGTCGCTGTAGAGGAAGACGTGCTTGCCCAGATCCAGCGCTTCCTGCGCCACGCCGGCCGCATAGCGTCCCGGCACCGAGATCAGCACCCAGTTGGCGTCGGGCAGCGCGGAAGCCGCGGCGCGCAGGCTGCGCGGCCGGTAATCGCTGCCGGCGCTGGACTGCTTGCGGGTCAGCAGCGCATCGACCTGGGACATCGCCGCCGCCGCTGCCTGCTCGCTGCTGGCTTTGACCACGATCAGCAGGTCCTCTGGCTTGGCTTCGATGTTTTCGACGTCAAAGCCGGTGGACGCGAGCACGTCGCGGTTGGCCGGCGTCGCCATGACCACCGCGGCGTCCTCGACGCTCTGGCAGGGCTGCCAGCGCGCGCTGCAACTGCATCAGCACGACGGAGTTGTAGTAGACGCCGCGGCGCACTTCGTGTTTGCTGACCATCAGTCTTCGGTGAAGGCCACGGCGCGGCAGAAGGCTGCCTCGCCGCCCTTGAAAAGCCACGGGAACGCGCCCAGTGTCAGCCGCCGGTTTTGCAGCTCCGGGGCGCCGATCTTGCCGCCCAGGTTCTCGACGTGGATGCAGTCGTGCGGGAAGAGGGCGTTGTGGGTCAACTGGTAGGCCGTGTCGGGGAAGAGGACGTCGATCTGATCGGCGCCGAACTTTTCCTCGCACTGCGCGGCGCACCTTCTGCCAATGCTCCAGCCCGCCCCGGCCCAGAAAGCGGCCGATGGGCAGGTTCATGGGATGGTCGGTGGAGATCATGTCCACGCCCCAGACGTGGATCTTCTTCTCCAGCAGCCAGTCGCAGATGCTGTAGTGCGGGCCGGGGTGGCGGTGGATGTACTTCTCTTCGTCGGGGTCCTCGCCAGAACTCGCCGTACTTGTGCCAGCCGGTGTGGATGAAGAGGATGTCGCCGTCGCGCACCTCGACGCGTTCCTCGATCATCTCCGGAGTGAAGACGTCCAGCTCGTCCAGCACGTCGCTCAGATCGACGATGACGCCGGGGCCGTAGAGCCATTCCAGCGGAATCTGGTCGATGGTCTTGCCGTTGGTGACGAAGTGGCGGGGCGCGTCCAGATGCGTGCCCATGTGGTTGGAGGTCTGGATGTACTGGGCGTTGACGCCCTGTTCCGACTTGCGTTTGATGTACTTGACTTCGAAGGGTGGATAGAAGGGCCAGAACGAACAGTCCTGGTTCAGGGGTTGGGAGAGGTCGTAGATCGTCATCGCATACTCCTTTGTAGGTGACTTGCCAGTAAACCAGACGTATTGTAGTATGGCTTACTCTGTGGGTCAAGATGAAGGAGAGTACAATGACGATTTACCCGGCACTATTGGCGGAGACTACTGCGCAACTGCGAAACGGCAGGTTGGATCTTGGCGTCACCATCGATGAAATGTGCGACCGCGTCGAGCAAGTCGATCCCGCGGTGCAGGCGCTGCTTCCCGAGCCGGGCCGCCGCGGCCGGCTGCACAGCGAAGCGGCCGCGCTGGCCGCGCGCTTTCCCGATCCCGCCACCAGGCCAGCACTGTACGGCGCGCTGGTCGCGGTCAAGGACATCTTCCACGTCGATGGCTTCATCACCCGCGCCGGCTCTGAGGTGCCGCCAGAGCTGTTTGCCGGGCCGGAGGCGGCCAGCGTCAGCCTGCTGCGTGCCGCCGGCGCGCTGATCCTGGGCAAAGCGGTGACCACCGAGTTCGCCTACTTCGAGCCGGGCCCAACGCGCAATCCACACAACCTGGCGCACACACCGGGCGGCTCCAGCAGCGGCTCAGCCGCCGCGGTGGCCGCGGGACTCTGCCCACTGGCTGTCGGCACGCAGACCATTGGCTCGGTGATCCGACCGGCAGCCTTCTGTGGCATCGTTGGCTTCAAGCCGAGCTATGACCGCATTCCCAGCGCCGGTCTGGTCTACTTCTCGCGTTCGGTGGATCACGTCGGGCTGTTTACTCAGGACGTGGCAGGCATGCGGTTGGCTGCGGGCGTTGTCTGCCCGAATTGGCAGGAGGCCGCCGGTCCTGCCAGCTTGCCGGTGATGGGCGTGCCGGAAGGACCGTACCTGCAACAGGCGGAACCGGAGGCGCTGGCAGCGTTCCGGCGGCAACTCGAACGGCTGGCGACGGCCGGCGTGCCGGTTCGCAGCGTGCCGGCTCTGGGTGACATCGAACGCATCAACGCCCTGCACCGGCGGCTGATCTTCGCCGAGTTCGCCGACGAGCACGCCGGGTTCTACAATGAATACGCTGCGCTCTACCGGCCGCGCACCGCGGAGATCATTGAGATCGGGCGAACGGTCACCGACGACGAACGGGCCGAAGCGCGGGCGAGCATGGCCAGCCTGCGCGCTGACCTGACCGGCTTGATGGACGCTGAGGGTATCGACCTGTGGGCCTGCCCAGCCGCGCCCGGCCCAGCGCCGGAGGGAATCGATGCGACCGGCGACCCCGCCATGAACCTGCCGTGGACGCACGCCGGCATGCCCGCGGTCACGCTGCCGGCCAGCGTTGCTGCTAACGGACTGCCACTGGGGCTGCAACTGGTGGCACGGTTCGGCGATGACGAGAGGCTGCTGGGCTGGGCTGAGATGCTGGAAGGCCTACCATGAAAATCCACCTCATCGACGGCACGTATGAACTGTTTCGCGGCTTCTACGGCCCGCCGCCCAAGAAGGCCCCTGACGGCCGCGAGGTCGGCGCAACAGTCGGCCTGCTGCGCAGCCTGATGGCGCTGCTGAACGACCCGGATGTTACCCACGTTGGGGTCGCCTTCGATCACGTCGTCGAGTCGTTTCGCAACGATTTGTACGCCGGCTACAAGACGGGCGAGGGGATCGATCCGCTGCTGCGCGCCCAGTTCGAACTGGCCGAGGAAGCGGTGGCCGCGCTGGGCATCGTGGTCTGGCCGATGGTCAAGTTCGAAGCTGATGACGCCATCGCGACGGCTGCGCTCCGCTTCCGCGACGATCCCGCCGTGGAGCAGGTCGTCATCTGTTCCCCCGACAAGGATCTGGCGCAACTGGTGTCGGGCAGCCGGGTCGTCTGCTGGGACCGCCGGCGCGAGATTGTTTACAACGAGGCGGTGGTGATGGAGAAGTACGGCGTGTCGCCGGCGTCGATCCCCGACTGGCTGGCGCTGGTGGGCGACGCAGCCGACGGCATCCCCGGCATCCCGGCCTGGGGCGCCAAGTCGGCCGCGACCGTTCTATCACAGTTTGGCCACATCGACGCGATCCCCGACGACATCGCTCAGTGGGGCATCTCCGCCGGGCGCGCGCGCCGGCTGGCGGAGAACCTGGCGACCCAGCGGGAGGAGGCGCTCCTCTACCGCCGCCTGACCACCCTGCGCTACGATGTGCCGCTGCGCGAAAGCCTGGATGATCTCGAATGGCGCGGCGCGCGGCCAGAGTTCCGGCAGCTGTGCACGGATCTGGGAGTCGATGACCTGCCGGATCGCGTCCCAACACGCGCGGTCTAGTGTTGGACGACCCCCGCTTTTCAGCGTACAATGGCTCTGGTGGCCGTTCGTTAGCGTGTATCCGGGCGCCATTGCTGTAGTCCGGCTTGCAAGTATTCAGCGTCTTGATTGCAGGTTTCCAGGGAATAAAGGAGGCATATGACCAAACTTGGCGAGCATCTACACGGCGGTGCAGTCGATGGTGCAGAGATCGCGCGTGTTCGCGAGGTTCTGCTGTTCGAGGAGCCTGAAAGGCAGCGCAAGCTCACGCGTTTCTTCGCTCTGCTCATCCTCGCCGCCGCAATCGCAACATTTGGACTGCTGGCAGACTCCGTTGCCACGGTCATCGGAGCGATGATCGTCGCTCCCCTCATGCTGCCCATTATGGGCGTCGCCTTCGGCGTCGGTCTCGGGGATCGCAAGATCATTCAAAACTCGCTAACCATGTCGATCCTGGGCATCCTCACTGCCATTGCAATGGGGTTCCTGCTCACCTGGACAATCCGTTCCCTGATCAATGTGGAGGCGAACACTCAGATCATGGTGCGCACCGCACCACGGTTGATCGATCTGTGCGCAGCGTTGGCCACGGGGCTCGCCGGCGCCTTCGCCATCGGGCGGAAGGACGTTTCGGATACGCTGCCCGGGGTTGCCATTGCCATTTCCCTGGTGCCTCCACTGGCGAACGTGGGCATCTTGCTGGCAACCGGGCGACCCGATCTGGCGGCAGGCAGCCTGTTGCTCTTTGTCACCAACTACCTGGCGATTCTTCTGACCGGCGCTTTCATGTTCACGCTGATGGGTTTTCCCGGCGCCTACCGTGCGCAACGTTCCCAGCGCTCCCGGCGGACCGCTGTTGCCATCGCTGGCATCCTCCTCGTGCTGATACTCATCCCGCTCACGGCCACCAGCTACGCGACCATCCGTGGCAGCCTGACCGAGCAACGCGCCGCGTTGGCCACCAGGGCATGGTTGGCGGGCAGCGACTACCGATTGGTGTCTGTCAATGCCGGGATGGACTCGGTTCTGGTCATCGTAGCCGGCGAGGGAGATCTTCCGCCAGAAAAGGATCTGCAAGACGCACTCCGGGGCAGCCTGAGTGAGCTACCAGTCGTCCTGGAAGTTGTGCCCCAGACACGGATCCGGTTCGAGACGGCTCAGGTCGGTAGACAGTAGGACCGGCGTCAAAACGCTTGACCGGTTGGATTGAACGGACGAGAAGGCCCCCTTGCCTCATCTGGAACACATCTAAGCCATCGAAAGACGCCTGTGGCGCCGCAGCCGACAGCCTGTGCGCCAACTCCACCTACATCAGCAACGAGTACTTCCTGCCCGTCATGGGCCTGATCTTACTGCACATGCCTACAGCCGCTACCTGGTCGTCCGGGATGACATCATGGCCGGCCGGCCAGCACGCGGCTGCGTGACCCGACTACTGACCAAGGAGGACTTCTCCCAGCGCAGCGCTATATTTCTTAAGCTACAAGTGCAGTTCGACTACCTGGTGGCCCTGACCGAGGCGACGACCGGGCCAGGGCCACCATCGCCGCAATGAAGTCCATCGAGGCCGACTACGACAACCTGCGCGGCGTGATGCGCAAGAGCGACTACCAGGAGCTGGACAACGAGGTGCTGGGCCAGCTTCTGCGCACCCTCAACTCCAACGAGCGGAAACGAATATCCGGCGACCTCTTCGGCCGCATTTACGAGTACGTCCTGACCCAGTTCGCTAACCAGAAGGCCCACCACGGCGGCGAGTTGTTCACCTGTTCGGAAAACGACGTGCAGGACCGATCAGCCCTGGAATTCCAGCACATCCACCGGGTCTATCCCACAATGCCGTCGACATTCAATTCGATGCAGCCAGCGGCCTAACGATGAAGAAGATCATCGTCACCCGCGCGGCCGGCAAGACAGGGCAGGCAAGTCGTCGGGGCACTGCCGGCAGGCGACGCTCACACGCACCTGAGTACTGGACAGTGCAAGCGATCATCCTGCGCTGGCGTGGTCGACCTCAAAGGCATAGCAGCGACCGCCAAAGGATCGCAAGAGTCCGCGATGCCACCTGAGTGGGCCGCATACCCATCTTCGAAAGGACCCAATCATGAACCTCGGTGCATTTTCAGTGAGTCTGACAGTCAAGGACATTGAAGCTTCCATGCAATTCTATGCAAAACTCGGTTTCGAGGTCGTCGGAGGAGACATCGCTCAGAATTGGCTGATCCTGAGAAATGACGATCACACGATCGGTCTTTTTCAGGGGATGTTTGACAGGAATACGTTGACGTTCAATCCCGGCTGGGACAAGAACGCCAACCCACTCGATAGCTTCACTGATATTCGGATGCTCCAACGCGACTTGAAGGAGAAGGGTGTGACGTTCGCCATGGAGGCTGACGAGACCACTGCGGGGCCGGCCAGTTTCATGTTGATTGACCCGGACGGGAATCCGATCCTGGTTGATCAGCACGTCTGAGATTGGTGTTGGTTCTTCTTCCAGGCGCCATCAGACCGCGGGACCTGTGGCGGCAGGCCACAAGACTCTACCGGGATGCGAGGAGGAGATATGCACTCTGTTCAATTCGGGTTTGTGGTTCCTGTTGAAACCAGTGACAGCGCGCGGCGGGCGAGCTGGATGGCAGACGTCAGCCGCGCGTTGGACCTGGTGACGGCGCATTTCGATTCGGCCTGGGTGGTGGATCACCTCCAGTTTGGCAACATAGATGTGCTGGAAGGCTTTACAACCCTGACCTGGCTGGCCGCCCGCTATCCGCAGCTCAGGTTCGGCAACGCGGTGTTGTGCCAATCCTTTCGCAACCCGGCGCTGCTGGCCAAGATGGGCGCGACCTTGCAGTTTCTGAGCGGTGGGCGATTCATTCTGGGCCTGGGCGCTGGCTGGCACGAGGAGGAGTACACCGCTTACGGCTACGACTACCCAAGCGCGGCTGTGCGCGTGCAGCAACTGGCGGAGACGATCCAGATCATTCGCGCGCTGTGGACCGAGGAGCAGGCCACATTCGAAGGGCAGCATTACCGCGTGCGTGACGCCTTTTGCGGGCCAAAGCCCGACCCGTTGCCGCCGCTGATGGTAGGAGCGTTCGGGCCGAAAATGCTGCGGCTGGCGGCAACCTATGCTGACTGGTGGAACGTGTCCAGCACCAGCTCGGCCCGCTATCGCCCCATGGCGCAAACGTTCAATCAAGCCTGCCAGGAGTTGGGCCGCGATCCCACCGCCGTCCGGCGGTCATGGATCGGCGGCTGCGCTTGCGCGCCCAGCGAAGAGGAAGCCATAGCCTTCACCGAGGGTCGCTGGAGCGCCGACGACGAGGAAGACTTCGGCTTCGTCGGCACGCCAGCGCAGTTGATCGACCAGATGCAGCCCTTCCTAGATCAGGGTGTGGACTATTTCATGTTCGACTGCGGCGGCTTTCCCAACCTGACCACCCTGGAGATGCTGGTCAACGAGGTGCTTCCGGCAGTGGCCGGCCAAAAGGTGATCCATGGAGTTGAGATCCCCACGTTTCGAGGCTGACGAAGGCCCCTGATGCGATCATATTCCCCGCCGTCGCGGTCATTGTTGCCATCATCGTTCTGGCGCATCTGGTCGCCCCGGAACAGTATGACTGGCAGGTGAACAGCATCAGCCAGTTGGCCGCGCAGAACTATGCGCAGGCATGGCTGGTGCGCGCTGGCTTCATCAGCTTTGGCATTCTCGTTCAACTGGCCGGGATCGGCCGGATCCGCGCCGACCGTTCACGCTGGTATCGGGAGGTCCCGATCATGCTCTACGGCCTGGCGATCCTGCTGTCAGGAATCTTCTCCACCAATACCTTCATCCGGGGAGTTCCCTTCTCGGAAACCGAGGCTGGCCTGCACACGGTCTTTGCCACCGCAGCAGGCATTGCCCTGTCGGCAGCGATGCTACTGTTTGCGCTGACGGACACGCCCGCGTCCAGTCGACTGATCCACGCGGTCGCGCTGGTGTTGATCATGCTCCTCTCCTTCCTTTTCGGCGCACTGCCGGAGGCTGCGGGGGCGATCCAGCGACTGCTGTGGGTGGTTGGCTTTGCCTGGCTGATCTACCTGGGCTCGGCTGCACCGGCGTCCGTTCAAACTAACGAGGGAGCATCGTCATCGTGACAGCATTTTTGGATGATCTCAGCACCGTGGACGGCAGACCGCTCACGGTGCTCATCACCGGCGCGGCGGGAAAGACAGGTTGCGCTGTCATTGACACTTTGCGGGCGCGCGACTCCAGCGTACGGGCGCTGGTCCGCGGGCCGGAACAGGCGGTAGCGCTGGCATCACTGGGCGTGGACGACATTGTCGTCGGGGGATCTGCTGGATCGCCAGGCGCTGGCGCGGGCCATGCAGGACGTTGACCGCGTCTATCACATCTGCCCCAACATGCATCCGCACGAGTTCGAAATCGGCGAACGGGGTGATCGAAGCAGCGGATGCCGCGGGCGTCCGCCATTTCGTCTACCACTCGGTGCTGCACCCGCAGACCGAAGCCATGCCCCACCACTGGCAGAAGCTGCGGGTCGAGGAGCGGCTGTTGGAGTTGGGTCTGCCGTTTACCGTTCTCCAACCTGCGCCGTACATGCAGAACGTGCTGGCTCAACGGCAGCGCATCGTGGAGGCGGGCGAGTTTCCGGTTCCCTACGGCGCTGCGACGCGACTGGCTTTGGTGGATCTAGAGGATGTGGCGGCCGCGGCCGCGACGGTGCTGACGCAGTCCGGGCCACGACGATGCAGTCTACGAACTGGTGGGCGAAGCGGCGCTCACGCAGACCGAGGTCGCTGCGATCCTGAGCCGCGAGCTGGGCCGAGAGGTGGTGGTGCAGGAGATTTCGCTGGAGGCGTGGCGCGCCGAGGCGGAAGCCCGCGGCCTGGTAGGCTATCCGCTGGACAGTCTGCTGCGCATGTTCCGCTACTACGACGCCCATGGACTGACCGGCAATCCCAACGTCCTGCGCTGGCTGCTGGGCCGCCCGCCCGGTTCCTTTGCCGACTTCGTACGCCGCGAGGTTGGCTGAGCCATCCACGAATGCCTGCGGCAGCACGAATACACGAGTTAGCAACGGCGCTACCGTCCGTATTCGTGTATTCGAGGAACATTCGTGGACGGCGTGCAGTTCAACCCGCCAGCGCCGCTTCCGCCTCGCTCAGATGTTCGCCGCGGTGCGTGGCGCGCACCACCCAGCGCGGGTTGTAGTCGTAGATTTCCTCAAGCAGGTGGGATGGGTACTGCTCCAGCCGCTTGTCCAATTTCTCCGCTTCTCCGATGGCGATCTCAGCAGCGGCGCGCGGCGGGACGGCGGCCCAAAGCGGCAGCGACAGGTCGTTGACGAAGATGTCGATTTCGGGGACGAACAGCTTGCCTTGCCGCTCCGTCACATCCAGTACGTACATCACGCGCCGGTCCCACCAGGCCAGGTGCGCGTAGACGATGGCGACCGTCCAGTGTTCGCCGACGGGATGCTGCATTTCCTCATCGCTC
The DNA here is from genome assembly GCA_963707275.1 of uncultured Chloroflexia bacterium. Classification (GTDB taxonomy): domain Bacteria; phylum Chloroflexota; class Anaerolineae; order JAAEKA01; family JAAEKA01; genus JACKBK01. The sequence continues at coordinate 327,511 of CAVPPH010000002.1, read as the reverse complement.
AGGCTCGCTGCCAGACTTCGCATTCGTTCCGTCGAAGCGCGATTGCGTTCCACATATGATTTATCCAGGGTCATGGCCTTCTCTCCTTTGACTTCTGCAAAGCCTTGTTTTTAGCACTAATGTTCAACGCAGACGGCGGGGTTTTGCGACACATCCGGCGACGGCGCGATCACAAGGCATCCGCGAGATAGCGCACGCGCTCACCAGACGCCAACGCGCGCGATTGCAGCCGCGGTGCGCAATGGTCAGCGTCGATGTCGCTGGCCAGCGCCACATCTTCGGCAAACCCGCCGGCGATCAGTTCCCTGCCCGACGAACAGCCGGCGATGACCGCCGCGATTTCCCCTTCGGCGCTGCGAAACGCGTCGGCCGCTAACCGCGCCTCGGGGGACAGGCTGCCGGGCAGATGCTGGATGATCGCGCCCGCGCCGAGCCAGTCCTCGGCAGCCGGTCGCAACGACCAGTCTATCCGCCAGCGTTCCCCGGCAGGGATTACCGCGATTCGTGTGCCGAGTTGCATGGCAGCGCGAGCCACCGTCCGCGCATTGCGCAGACACCCGACCAGAGTCGGCGTCTCGCCCGTGGTCAGCGTCAACGTCGAACCGTTAGGCGAGGGGAGGACTAGTCGCAGGCCGGCAGGCACGCGGATCAGCGAGGCCGGCGAGAGCGAGAATTTGCTGCTGCCGCGCCGCCCGGCCAACTCAGCATCCACTGAGCGGCAAAACGCTTCGGCCGCCTCATCCTTGTCACGGCATGGGAAAACCGTAGCGCCCCGGGACGCGGCGATGGAAACACATGTCGAAAACGACAGCACGTCCACGATGATCACCGCGTCGCTGATCGGCGCGAGTTGAAGCACGCCCTGCTCACCCCATTCGCAGCGGATGTCGTATTCTGCCTGGTCGTAGATCATCGTTGTCTCAGCGGGTGGTGATCAGAGCCTGCAAGCGCGCAGTCATGATCTCGTCCAGCGCCGTCGGATACGCAAGGCCATGTTCCTGCGCTAGCGGCTGGGCAAGCTCGCGGTAGAAGCGCAGGATGTGGCCAGCGGCATTGATCAGCGCCTTGGCTTCCAGCGGGCAATACGTCTCGGCCAACGGCGCCAACGCGGCTGCCGGCAGGATCTGGTCCACCTTGAAGAACCCATCTTCGTCAGCGTCGGGATCGGAGAAATCCTGCCGCAAGCGCGCCAGGTTGATGCACGAAAGGCGCAGGACGCTCAACTGGCCCTCGGCCCACCAAAGCTGCCCGCGCGCGGTCGCGGTGATAAAATGCGACAGGTCATGCCAGAACCAGGCGATCAGCCGGCGCAGAGTCTCGACCTGCTCAGCCGGCTCTGCCGTGCGCGGTGCGGGTGCTGCACCTGCCAGGATGCCGCGTTTGTCCAGCAGCACGCGGTACGGTCCGCCGTGGCTTGCGCTGAACTTGCTCTCCCGACCCAATGCCAGCTCGATTTCCGTGCCGTCGTCCAGGATCACGAACAGCATATCGGGGATATCGAAGTCCTCGATGAACAGCGGATTGCCCAGTTTCTGGACAAGCGATCCGCGCTCGGCCATGAACGAATCGAACGCTGCATCGCTGGTGACGACCGCGAGGTCGATGTCGGAGTGTGCATCTTCTGCGCCACTGGCGCGTGAGCCGTAGAGCGTGGCTGCCAGGACACGCGGGTCCTCCTGGCAAGCTTTGACGAACCGAGCAATGACTGCCTGAACACCGGTCATTTCTTGCGACATGGCGATCCCTCTGTTACTTTGCCTGATCGGCGCTGCGCCACCAGTTGAACGTTGCGACAAGGCCGGCGACGAACACCACCAGCACGACGAGATAGCTGTGCAGACCCATCAGCTCGCTGCGCGGCCCCATCATCCCGGCAGCCAGGGCGGGCACGGTCCACGGGAACCAGTCGCCCCAGCCCAGAACGCCCAGAATCTGGGCCATGACCAGGGTCAGTAACGCCCAGCCCAGCGGCGGCAGATAGCCGCGCCCGGCGCTGGCGAAGAACGCCACCAGCGGCATGAGTTGCAGGAGCAGCAGGGCGGTCAAAACCAGCGACCAGGGCAGACGCCGCTAGCCAATTCCATTGACCAGCCCGGCAACGCCAGCAATGCACCGATGTGCCAGCGCAACTGCGAAACTCAGCAGCGTCAGACCGGCGATCCACAGCCCCGTCCAAACGAACTTGGCCGCGACGATGCTCCAGCGCGGCGCGGGAATGGCCAGTAGTTCCTTGACAGTGTGATCGGAAAACTCGCGGCCAAAGACCCAGGCGGTGACGAACGAGAACAGCATCACCCCACCGACGGCTGTCCCTTGCAGCAGGATGCTGAAGAAGGTCGGCCAGTCGGCCACCCCGCCGGCAAGCTGCGCTTTCATGCTGATCAGACCCATCGCGCGCGCCTGCTCCGGGTCCTTGAGGATGACCATGAACAGCCCGCCGACCAACGGCAGGATCAGGAACGCCGCGGTGATACCCAAGGCCAGCCGCGAGCGGCGCGCCTTGAGCGTTTCGGCCCAGAAAGCAGCGAGAAACGCGTTCATTTCGCCCCTCCCGTCAGCCGCAGGAAATAGTCCTCGAGGTTTTCCTGTTCGACGGCCAGCCGCGTTGGCGGCGCGCCAGCGTTGACCAAGCAGGGTCGCCACGTCGTCCGGCGCATCGACCGCGCGTGCTTCATGCAGCAACAGCGCACCGTCAGCGCTCTTCACGTCGTACCCTGCGGCGGCTAGCACCAGCGCGCGCCTGCGCCTGATCGCGTGTCGCTACTGCCAGCCGGCGCGCCCGCAACGCCTCCAGTTGCCGCGCCTCCAACTCCTCGATCAGCCGGCCCTGGTGGATGATGCCGATGCGCGTTGCCAGCCGGTCCACCTCGGTCAGGATGTGGCTGGACATGAAGATCGTCACGCCCTGCTCGCGCGCCAGCCTGCCCAGCAGTTCGCGGATCTCGACCACGCCCGCCGGATCCAGCCCGTTGGCAGGCTCGTCGAGGATCAGCAGATCCGGCGCGTGCAGCAGCGCGCGCGCCAGCCCCAGGCGGAGGCGGTTGCCGGTCGAAAGCGTGCCCGCCTTGCGATCGGCGTACACGCTGAGACCAAGCCGGTCGATGGCGCGCGCGGTCGCGCTCCTTGTCGGCGACGCCATGCAGCCGGCGGGCAACCTCCAGGTTTTCCCTGACCGTCAACTCAGGATAGGCCGGCCGGCGTCTCGACCATGTGGCCGACCTGTCGCCACGGCCCGCGTCCATGGGGACCGACCGGCTCTCCCAGCACGCGTACCGATCCCGCGCTGGGGCGGATCATGCCCAGCAGCGCGCGGATCGTGGTCGTCTTGCCCGCGCCGTTCAGGCCGAGAAAGCCGTAGATCTCGCCGCGCTGCACGCGCAGGCTGACCGAATCGACCGCCTGCACAGAACCGAAGGATTTCGATAGACCGGTTGTTTCAATGGCGAGCACCATGGTGCGCCTCTCAATCTCGTCGGTAGCTCCCTGAATTCGAAAAGAGGATAACTCGAAATCAATGACGGAACAATCGCTCGGCCGTGCGGCTATCATATCAGACCAGAACGGAAACGGTGAAATGTGACCGATAGCATTTCTCGATTCTGCCAACCGCTGCTGTCTGCGAACCCGAGGCGCAAACCTTTTCTTGAAGATCCGCAGCTGGATAGTTGCGGTAGTAGAGGCTGTGGGGAAGTGACTGCCCTGATCGCTGTTCCAGATAACTGGCGTGGCTTGGGCCAGGGCTCGCTGCACCGTGGCCACCACGAACGGCATTTCAAGCGTTTGATCCAGTTCCCAACTCACCACGTAACGAGAGAACCAATCCAGCACTGCGACCAGATACATCCAACCATGGCGCAAGCGGATGTAAGTGACACCTGCACTTGCGGTGCGGTGCAAGTGTGTCTATGCCCCAGACATGATTGGGGCGGAGAGCCTTGACGTTGCGCAGCAGATAGGGATAAACCTTGTGCTCGATGTTGCGCCGACTTAGGTTCGGGCCTGGACAGATGCCAGCAATACCCATCTCACGCATGTAGCGCTGCACGGTTTCGCGAGCAACCTTGATCTGGCGGCTCTGGCGCAACCCGACGGTTATTCGTCGTGACCCGTAGATTGGTTTTGCACCCTTACCCTACTCGGTTTCCGCCCCGCTGACAATTTCAACCGAAATGTATACACTACCCCTACGCGCACCATACCGCCGATCTGCGCGACCTGTGGTAAACTACATTTGTTGTATCTCTCTGAACGATGTTTCGTCGCGCGGTTAAGTTGCTCGACCAGAACTCAGCGACTGACTGCCAACCCGATACCCCGTCACGTATATTTCTTGGAGGTGATCCCATGGCATTTGGCCGCAGCCGCACCGAGTCCCTTTCCAGCGTCGATGTTGCATGGTACCAGATGGAAGACCCAACCAACCTGATGATGATCACCGGATTGATCGTCTTTGATGAGCCGGTTGACTACGAACGCCTGCGGGCGACGCTGGAAACCAGGCTGGTCGGTCAGTTCCGCCGCTTCCGCCAGCGGGTCGTCCAGAAGACCACCCGCTTTGGCCGGCCGTACTGGGAAGAAGATCCCAACTTCGACATCTCGTCACACTTGCACCGCATCGGCATCCCCGCGCCCGGCGATCACGACGCACTGCAAGCGCTGGTGAGCGACTTAATGAGCCAGCCGCTGGATTTCAGCAAGCCGCTCTGGCAGTTTCATCTGGTCGAAGGCTACGGCGAACGCTCCGCGCTGCTGCTGCGTCTGCACCACTGCATCGCCGACGGCATCGCCCTGATCCAGGTGATGCTTTCCCTGACAGACCCCGACCGCGACGCCCCCATTGTCGCCCCGCCGCCAAAGGCACGCCGGCGCAAGGGCTGGAACCCACTCGCGCCGGTGACACGGCCGGCTGCGGCTGCCGTAAACCTCTCCGGCAAAGCCGTCAGCGCTACCATCAACACCTCCGTCCGTGCTGCGCGCAATCCGGAGTACCTGGTGGATCTGGCTCGCAGCGGCTCCGACGTGGCGCTGACCACGGCGCGGCTGCTGCTGATGGGGCCTGATCCCAAGACGGCGTACAAGGGCAAGCTGGGCGTGGCCAAGCAGGCCGCCTGGTCTGAGCCGATTCCCCTGGAAGACGTCAAGCTGATCGGCCGAGCGGTCGGCGGCACCGTCAACGACGTGCTGATGTCGGCAGCGGCCGGCGCCATGGGCCGCTATCTGGCCAGCCGTGGCAACAGCGTGGACGAACTCAACGTGCGCGCCCTGATCCCCGTCAACCTGCGACCGCCCGGTGCCCGGCTGACCATGGGCAACAAGTTCGGGCTTGTCTTCCTGTCACTGCCACTGGGGATCGAAGACCCCGTCGAGCGGCTGCGCGAGCTGAAGCAGCGCATGGACGGCTTGAAGAACACTTCGGAGCCGATTGTGGCGTTCGGCATCCTCGGCCTGATCGGCATGATGCCGGACCGGCTGGAAGACGTCGTGGTAGACATTTTCGGCGCCAAAGGCACCGTCGTGATGACCAACGTACCAGGGCCGCGCGAGCAGCTCTATTTCGCCGGCGCCGGCATCGACAATATGATGTTCTGGGTGCCACAGTCGGGGCGTCTCGGCATCGGCATCAGCATTCTCAGCTACAACGGCAAGGTAATGATCGGCGTGGCGACGGACGCCCGCCTGATCCCCGACCCCGACGCGGTGATTGCCAGTTTCCACGCCGAGTTGGCCGCGCTGCGCGACGAGACCCGCGCCCGCCTGATCGCCACCGCCGCCCAGTTCGACATCTCCGACGCGGCCGACCGGAAAGCTAACGAGCTCGCCACGGAGACTGAAGACCTGGACGCCGCGCTGGCCCGCATCGTGTCGGCCTCGCAGCAGGCGGCTTTTGATGCATCGCTCCAGACCGCCTGGGTTGCGCCCGACGGCGGCGACGATTTGACGCGCGTTCGCGGCATCGGCCCGGCATTTGCAGGCCGGCTGGCCGAGGCGGGTGTGGTCAGCTTCGCTGACCTGGCGACTTCATCCCCCGAAGCGCTGCAAGCGATCATCGCCGCGCCAGATTGGCGGCATCCCGACTATCAGGACTGGATCGAGCAGGCGCAACGGATGGTTGGCGCCGCCAGTGATTGATGGACATTAGGACCACGAAGGCTCTTCGTGGTCCTAACACCTCCACTTACATCAAACCACGGGAAGACACCTGCAGACGCGAGAAGTCCGACTTTGCGGAAAAAGTCGGACTTCTCGCGTGTGAGGCGACCGGGTGAGTTTGCTACTGCCTGCGCGCTTCGATGAGGGGACGCACCTGATCGACGTTGCTCCACTCCCCGGTCATCATCTGCTTCAGTTCTTCAAGCTCCAACAGAAACACTTCGTCGGCGCTGTGCAACCGGCCATCGGCCAGGGCCTCGTTGGCCGCGCCGGACACCCAGTAGCGGGCGGCAGCGGCCACAATCACCACCGCGTCGTGAACTCTCGGCAGCAGCGCGGCCAGTTGCTCTACCTGCGCCGAAGCGGAGTTCGAACTGCTTGCGCTGGCTGCTCTTGAGTTGCTGAGAAACGCTCGCTGCCGCGGCAGCGCGGCGGCTGGCTTCCGCCGGATCGACCGGCGCGGCTGACTGGATCAGTCCCGGCAGTGCAGCCAGCAAGGCGGCCGGGTCATCGACCCAGCGCGGCCGGGCGGTCTCCAGCGGCAAGTCGGCCCAGCGCCCGTAGGCGGTCAGGAACTTGTCCAGCGGTTGTCGCAGTGCGTCCGGCCACTGCTGCCAGTCGCCGGCGGCTGCGGACGTGTCGACGTCCTTCAAGCTGGCTGCCAGTCTGCGCAGCGCTGCCGCATAGCCCGCCTCCGGCAGCGTGTTGTCAATCCCGGCCGCAATACCCGGTGCGGCTGCGCTGATCTGACTTCCCTGCAAATGCAGCGCCGCCGCCAGACTCAACGCGACCCGCGCCTGCGCCAGCAACGCATCCTCAGCGCGCGGCTCCAGCTCTTCCATGATCTGCAACACCGTGGCCTGCCGCCATTCCATGGCCCGCACCCGCGTCCACCAACGCTCGATGCGTGCGATCACGTCAGGCGCATCCTGCAATGTTTGGGTGATGTAAGCCGTCGCGCGCTTGCTGGAACCACCACCCAACAGGCGACTCAAGCCGCCGCCGCTGTCGGCCAGTGAACGGCGCAACGCAGCGTCCGCCGGCTGTAACAGGGCGTCGTTCAGCGCGGCGCGGCGGGCCTGGACATCCCAGACCGCTGGACCACTCGCCAACGGTGCGCCAAACTGCTCGTAGGCGGCCCGCAGCGCGCGCTCGGCGGAGGGTCCCAGTACGGAACCGGTGAAATAGGTTGGCTGCTCAGGCAGCATGGCGCTGAGCGGTAGGCGAAACCAGGTGGTGGATGACGTCATGGCGCTTCCTCAAGTCGCGCCACCGGCGGGTCCAGTTGGCCCGCCGGTGGTAAGTTTTCGACCGTCATTGTAGCTGATTTCACCCACGAACGGAAATCCTCCTACTCGTCCTCTTTACGACTTCACTCGAAAGCTCGAAACTGGTTTCGACAGAAGAATCGAGTACGAGGAGGAGTAGGAGGCGGAGGCAAGCGGCGCTACTCGCTCACCACGCCGTACAGGTACGTGTCAGGATGCCAGTCCTTCCAGCCAAACCAGAAGGATGATGTGGCGGGAATCCGTTCCAGCGCCGTGCCCACCAGCGGGCCGTCGGTCGCTGTGCCGGTCAGCGCTGACCAGCGGCTGCCGGTCTCGGCGTCTACCAGCGACAGCCCGCCGCCTTCTGGCGTCGCGCTGTCGGCAGAGAAGGTCAGCGTCTGCCCATCAACAGTGCGGTCGAAGGCGACCGCGGAGAACGCGTCGTTCTCGAAGGCCACCACCACATCGACGCCACCGACGCGGTCGTTGACCACTAATTCAGTGCGCAACGTTGTATAGGGGAAGTAGGCTGGCTCATCGTCGATCACCATGCCCAGCCCCAGCGCCTTGCGGCTCAGACGATCATCAGTGCGTGTCTCGCCGATCACACCGGCCACGTCCTGGGCATAGTAGCTGGAGTAGGAGTCGTAGGAGTTGCTGGTGCCCTTGTCCAGCGCCAGGGTGTCAGGGTGCAGCGCCTTCCACGCTTCCCAGTTCGTCTGCAAGGCGGCCAGCGGTTTGAGTTTCGCACCGGCCAGTTCGCCCTCGACTGCCTCGCCCAGTATCTGGCTCCAGTAGCTGCCGGTCTCGCGGTCGTACATCACCAGCACGTTCATGATCAGCTTGCCGCTGACGCCGAACGTCAGCGGCTCAGCTTGCTCCTTCACCTCTCGGGAATACACGATCCCCGTGTAGCAGAGCGGTCACCATGTCACCGCGATGGGATGGCCGGCCACCGTGTCGTTGACGATCTCGTGGCCGCTGAGGAAGGGGATGGAATAGGCGCGCGCCTGGCCGTCGATCTCGACCCCCAGCACCAATTCCTTGGGCAAGTATTGTTCGTCCGCCTCGAAACCAGCCACGAACTCCGGCTCGAAAATGGCGAGAATCGCGTCGCGCGGCAGCAGGGTGACGATTTCGTAGGTGGGATGAGGAGCAGCCGTCTCAGCGGGGCTGGTCGACGCGGTGGTCTCCAGGACCGGCGCGACAGGCTGCGGTTGATTGCCTCCGGAACAGCCGGCCAGCAGCAACGTGCCGGCCAACACCGTCAGTCCAAGGATCAGTCGAATTTTCATTGCACGTCTCTTTCTCCTGCCTTCAACGGGACGCCTGGTTTAGCTCCTGCTGGGCATGAGACGCGCCGGGCAGCGGTCGATCTTACATGTTGCGTCAGCCGGGCGGCCATCGCATCTGTCGACCACCGAGGATATGCGCGTGTAGATGATACACCGCCATGCCGCCGTCCTGGCCAATGTTAAACACGACCCGGTAGCCGCGCTCAGTGAGACCGAGTTCGCGCGCCAGACGTGAGGCGGTCGTCAGTAAGTGGCCGAGTAACTCGCCGTCTTCGGGAGTCACGGTCGCCAGCGACTCGATGTGGCGTTTGGGGATCACCAGCACATGCGTCGGCGCCTGCGGATTGATGTCGTTGAACGCCAGCACATGCTCGTCGTCATAGAGCTTGCTGGCCGGTATCTCCCCGGCGATGATCTTGCAGAAGATACAGTCTGTGGTCATTGTGTAAATCCTTCGTAACTGTTACCGATGGGGTGTGTTCAAAGCTGGGCGAGCCACAGTGAGGCGCCATTTTCAAAGCAGCCGCCGGGATGGGCTGCGCCCGACACCCCGATGGATGAAACGAGCGGAGCACTGACGGCTCACCTGCCATGGTGTCACTGCGAGGTGGCGGCCGCCGAAGCAGTCTCTCTGATAAAGCCGAGAGATTGCTTCGCCGCAGACGGCTCGCAATGACAGTGAGGCGCTATTGAAAAGACAGGATGCGGACCCCGCTGTGTGACTACCCTTCGTCGGTGACCAGCACCTGCCCGTCCAGACAATCGCCGCTGACGCCTAGCATCCGCGTCGCGATGATGCGGTTCTCCAGATCGACGCCGGACGGCGCAGCGGCGCGCACCCGCAGGTAGTTATCGGTCAGGCCGGTCCAGACTGGGCTGTGCCCGTTGGCAGGCCGCTCGCAGCTCTCCCACAACACCGGCCGCGTCGAACCGACGAAGCGTTGGCGCACAGCGTCGCCGGTTCGGCGAGCCACGGCTTCCATGGCTGCCACCCGCTGGCGGCGCGTCTCAACCGGCACTTGGCCACTGAAGCCAGCCGCGGCCGTGCCGGCGCGCGCCGAATAGGGGAAGACGTGGATGTGAGCGAAACCCATCTCCTCGGCGAAGCCCAGGCTCTCGTCGAAATCGGCCTCGCTCTCGCCGGGAAAACCAACGATCATGTCGGTGGTGAGCACCAGATCGGGGATCCGCTCCCGTGCCGCGCCAACCAGCGCGCGGAAGTCATCGATCCGCGTGCGCCGCGCCATGCGCTTCAACGTTCGGTCGCAGCCAGCCTGCAAGGGCAGATGCAGATGCGGACACAGCCGCCCGTTGCTCGCCTGCCACAGATCGAAGAATTCCGGGCGAATGTCCCACGGTTCCAACGAACTGAGGCGCAGTCGCGGCAAGTCGGTGTGGCGCAGAATCGCAGCGACCAGCGCGGGAAGGTCTGCCTCCAGGTCGCTGCCGTAGCCGCCCAGATGGACGCCAGTCAGCACCGCCTCCTGGTAACCCTCGACCGCCAGCCGGCGCACCTCGTCCACGATGTCTGCCAGCCGCCGGCTGCGTTCCTCGCCGCGCGCCACGGTGACGATGCAGAAGGTGCAGTGGTTGTTGCAGCCGTCCTGTACCTTGACGAAAGCGCGCGTGCGGCCGGCCGGCTGGGCGGGCGCTTCCGGCTCCAGCCGCAACCACTGCTGGCCGTTCAGCTCGGCCGACCAGGGCTGCAACAGCTCGGCCAGCAGCTCCTTGCGCCGGTTCTCCACCACCAAACTGACGCTGGGCAGCGCCGCGACGGTCTCCGGTTCCAGCGTCGCGTAGCAACCGGTGACGGCCAGGCGCGCGTCGGGGTTGCTGCGCGCCAGTTTGCGCGCCAGTTGGCGCGACTTGCGCGCCGCCTCGCCGGTGACCGCGCAGGTGTTCAATACGCAAACGTCGGCCTCGTCCGGCGATGGGACAACATGATGTCCCACGTCCGACAGCTCGCGGCCAAGGGTTTCCATCTCGCTGTAGTTCAGGCGGCAGCCCAGGGTTTCAAGGTAGATTCGCATGACAGGTTCCGACCATTCATGGTCTCGTTGGTAGTTGCGGCTTCAGCCGCCTCCGGAGGCGGCTGAAGCCGCAACTACCAACACTAACGGGAGTGCGCAGGATAGCACGCGTGTGAGCGTGCGTCAAACAGGCGCTGGTGGCGCTTCCTTGTCAGGTTCTAGCGGGCGGGCGGCAGTGCGGCCCAGCAGCCAGCCGCTGAGGGCGATCACTGCCAGCGCCACGATCTGAACGACTCGCCAGCCGTCACCGACGACCGCGCTGTCAGCGTGTAACGGCTCGCTGAACAGACGAATCGTCGCGTAGCCGAAGAGCGACAGCAGGGCAAGCTGGCCAGGTCTGAGCGTCCGCCGGTTGTCGATCAGCAACAGGACCGCCAGCAGCCCGCCCAACGCCGCGGCTTCAATGAGCGCGACCGGTTGGCGCTGCACGCCGAACAGATCCACCGCCCACGGCGCGTTGCTTAGCGCGCCCAGGCTGCGTCCCGCCAGGAAATCGCCCAGCGCAGCCACTGCCAGCGCCAGTACGATGCCCGCCGCGGCGGCGTCCGCAAAGGCCACCGCCGACAGGCGGTGACGCCGCAGGTAGATTGCCACCATCGCCAACCCGCCCAGCAGGCCGGCCAGGGGAAGAAACGCACCCGGACTGAGCGAAAGTAGCTGCATCGGATCGGTGCGATAGACCTCGAAATAGGCGATGGCGTGCCCCAGGCGCGCGGCTGCCAGGCCGACCAGCAGCGCGTAGAAGCCGGCATTGTAGATGTGATCGCCGTCGATTCCGTGGCGCGGGCCGCGCCGCGCTGCCAGCCAGAGGCCGGCCATGTAGGCCAGGATCAGCGCGAGGCCAAAGGTCTGAATGCGCAACGGGCCGATGGGAAGGGTAGGAAGCATAGGAAACGGTTAGTGGTGACCTGGTGAATGCTGAACGAGTAGAATGAGAGACGTAACGGATGGTGTGTCAACTGAGAACCGCAGATTGAGAGGAAGCCGCGGATCGGAACTTCTATCGACCAACTGCATCCTGCTATGTGCAATCAGCTATCCGCCACCCACGCCTACGGATAGATCGTGCGCAGGTTCTCGGCCAGGACGGCGTCGGTCATGGGGCCGATGAACATTGTCTGGATCACGCCGTCGCGGTCGATGAAGAAGGTAGTCGGCAGCGAGTTGACCAGATACTGCTGGCTGACACCGGTCCGCTGGTCAAGCGCCGTGGGAAAATCAACGCCGATTTCCTCGCGGTAACGCGCCACCACCTCTGGCGTTTCACCCTGGTTGACGCCCAGCATCACTACGCCGGCATCGGCCAGACGATCGTGCAGGCGCTGCAATTCCGGCATCTCCGAGCGGCATGGACCACACCAGGACGCCCAGAAGTTCATGACCACCGGCTGGCCGCGCAACTCGCTCAGTGTCAGCGGCTCGCCGTCCAGCGTGGCCAACGTGAAATCCGGCGCCGGATGTCCGATGGCCGGCGCGGGCGGCAAGGCGCCAGTAACCGCGCCTGATGGAACACGTCCCCAAATCAGCGCGCCTACACCGAATACGATTATAACAGCCGTCAATGTATACCAACGTTTTGTGTTCAATAGAGTGCCACCGACATACAAGTAGCTGGATCGTAGCAGGCGCTTCGGCACCGTTCTGAGACGCCGAGGCGCCTACTACGATCCACAGGGAGCCGCGCGTCGCTGATAAACCAACTGAGACGTCCGTCCAAACGGTTCTTACCTGGCAGCGTCGTAATCGGACGCAACATGGTAACTGGTATGCCATATACAGACAACTTCCGTCAAGTGTGGGAAGCTATGGCCGTCTGAGCGTCCCGTTGCGGACCCAGCGCGAGATCGATATGAACTCCTCAACCGAACCTACCACTCACGAAATGCGCCTGTTGCTACGGGTGTCTGTGCTGCTGCCTATAGCCAGCGTATTCATGCTCGGGTTGACCAACATCTGGCAAAATGCAGCGATGCCTGACCCTCAGGTTGCGTTTCTGGTCGCCATCGCGCTCATCCCGGCTCTGGTGGTCTATCTTCCTGGAATCGAACGCCGGCTTGGCCAGTGGTTCGTGCTTATCACGCTGACGGTCTATCTCGTCTGCCAGACAACGCTGACGTCACTCTTGCAGAATCTGGGCATGGCGCGCTTCGACATGATGTCAGTCGGCTCGATCTACGTCGTGGAGCCGGGCGTGCTGGTGATGATTCCGCTGCTGCTGATCGCCTGGCAGTTTGGCTGGAAGGGCGCGTTGCTGGGGTCGGCTACAGCCGGCACGCTACACATGCTGATCGGTCTGGCCATGCACCAATGGATGCCCAACGATCCCCAGATCGCGGCAGTGGTGCCGATCCTGCGGCCCGACCTGCTCTACTTCCTGCCGCTTCTGGTAGCCTATCTCGGCGGATTGTTACGCAGACAGCAACACCAGGAGGAAGAGGCGCACATGCGCTGGCGGGAATATGCAGCCACCGCCGAAGTGCTGGCGGTGGAACGGGAGCGCAAGCGGCTGGCGCATCAGTTGCGCAGCAGCGTCGTCGAGACGCTTGCCTCCCTCGCCGGCCAACTGGATAATCTAGCGGGATCGCTGGCAGGCAAATCGCAGGCGGACAGTGACGCCGTCCACGACGCGCAACAGTCGGTGCAAGCCGATATCCAATCCGTCACAGAATGGGTCAACGAGTTGCAGGCTGCCCCGCTGGAGAGCGCTGAACTGGTGGAGGCGCTCCAATCACGGGCCAGAGCTCTGTCGCATCGCACCGGCGTGGCGGTTGATGTGCAGGTCAGCGAGTTGCCCGGCGACCTGACGCCGATCCAGGAGCTGTCGCTCTATCACGTCGCTGACCAGGCGCTCAACCACATGGTCAACCACATCGGCGTCAGCCGGGTTGACGTGCGGTTGTCCACGGTTGATCAGGTGGTGGCTCTGACCGTACATGACGACGGACAGTGCCGCTGCCACGAAGCCGAGCACAACGAGATGGACGACCTGGAAGCGTACGCCAGCCTCGTGGGCGGCCAGCTATGTTTCCATCAGCAGGCAGAGCACGGCAACACCGTGGCCCTCTGGCTGCCCTGCCAAAACGGCCACCAGCCCGACAACTAATCCCCGTTTGCAGCCCTGGCATCCTTGATCCACGGCTGCGGTATGCCACACAAGAACTTCAGGGGGCCATCGCCGGTGTTGCGATACTGATGCGGCACGTCGCCCGGCACGAAGATCACGTCGCCGGCCTTGACGGCAAAGGTGTCGTCGCCGATAGTAACCGTACCCTGACCCTCGATGACATAGTTCTGGTGTTCAAACCAGTGGGTGTGATGGGGCGTGTTGCCGTGCGCTGCCAGCTCGATGGCGCGCAGTGCATAGTTTTCGGAACCATCTTTCTCCGTAATCACCCAGCGGATGCTGGCGTTGACGGCGCCTTCGTCGTGGACTCTCTCCAATGGAAACTCGGTAAGCGGGCGGGGGTCGCTCATCATATGCTCCTGTAACGTGGTGGACAATGCTGGCCTGTTTTGAATGTGTGTGGCTTCGGGAAGACGTCGTAGTGCGTATTGCTCATCCAGCTTCCTGGTGAACATCTGTGCTTCTTTCGATCTGCGAGTCATTGCGGTTCGCTGTTGTAAGGTCGGTTCCCGGAACATAACCCACAGACCGAAAGATACACAGATTGTTGTTCGGATACGCAATACGCCCCAAAACCACGCCGAATTCTACACCTCTCACCCCCGCGATGCAAGCCGCGGCGCATTGACGTTTGGCGGGCCTTCGTGTAGAATGCCACTTGTTCGGAACGGAGTTGTCGTGCTTGTTTCCGGGTCCAGTCCACGCTCTTTTCGCCTGTACCACGCAGAAACATCCCCGCCGTTCGTTTTCCAGTTCAGTTCAATCCAAAATCCTCGCCGGAGAGTCATTTTATGGCTGAGACAGCCGCGCCGCGGCGTACCTGGTTTCGCAAAACCCTTGTCGTTCCCACCGAACATGGCGCCTGGTCATGGCTGCTGGTTCCCTTTCTTACAGGCGCGCTGGTTGGCAGTCTGGCTGGCGAGACTGCGCCCTTCAGCGGGCTGGCACTGGCGTTCACCCTGATCGGTGGCCTGAGCGCCTATATGAGCCGCCAGCCGGCCACAGCTCTGCTGCGCATCCGCCGCGGCCGCGGCCGCAAGGCCGACGAGCCGCTGGCGCTCGGCTGGACGCTCGGCTTCGGCCTCGTCGCCGCGCTCTGTTTGCTGGGCCTGCTGGCGTTGGGACGCATCGCGCTGGCCGCGTTGATCCTGCCCTTTGCCGCCGTGCTTGTGATGTACCTGCTGGCGTCGCGCAGCGGCCGGGCAGCCATGCGCGCCCTGTCCATGGAACTGACCGGCGCGGTCGGTCTGGCATTGATGGCGCCGGCCGCATACATTGCCGCGACCGGTACGGTGGACGCCGCCGTATGGAAGCTGTGGGCGCTGCTGGCCATGCAAAACGCGCTGGGCGTGCTCTACGTGCGCGTGCGGTTGGCGGATACCCACGAGCGACCTGCCAGCCGGCGACTACTGCTGGGCGGACATATGGCAGCGCTGATTCTCGTGACAGCCGGTGCAGCCCTGACCTGGTGGTCGTGGCTGGCGGTCATCCCGTTTGCGGGCTTTCTGCTACGCGCAGGCTGGGTCTACCGCGCGCCGCGGGCGGTACCCAACGTCAAGCAATTCGGCTTCACGGAGGTCGGCGTGGAGATCGTCGGGGGTTTGCTGATCGCTGCAGGGTTCCTGATTTAGTACATCGTAGACAAAGTTATCCTGCGTCATTGCGAGCCGCGGCGGCGAAGCAATCCTGCTTGTGACACGTGAGTGATTGCTTCGGCAACCCTCGCAATGACATTCCTGTTTACTTTGTTTACGACGTAATCGTTGTTCGCAGTAAGCACTCCGGTGTTTCCCGCCAACAGAATGAGATAGCATGAACGAGGTATTGCAACAAAAAGCCGCCGCTGTCTATCAGCGCCTGCAAGAGGAGTACGGCCATCCCGACTGGCGGCCTGACTTCGAGCCGATGGACGAACTGGTGCTGACGATGCTCAGCGCCAACACGTCGGACATCAACAGCGGGCGCGCCTTTGAGCGGCTGCAGGCGACCTATAGCGGCAACTGGCAGGCGGTGCTCCATGCGCCGCTGGAAGAACTGACCGCGGTCATTCGCCCGGCCGGCATGGGGCCCACCAAAGCGCCACGGATCCAGGCCGCTTTGCAGCGCATCCTCGACGAACGCGGCGCGTTCGACATCTCCTTCCTGGCCGATCTGCCGGTGGAGGAAGGGACGGCCTGGCTGGCCAGCCTGGATGGCGTCGGCCACAAGACGGCGTCCATCGTGCTGCTTTTCTGCTTCAACAAGCCGGCCTTCCCGGTGGACACCCATGTCCAACGCGTCAGCCAGCGTCTTGGTCTGGCAGGGCCGAAGGACGACCCGGCCAAGATCAAGGCGCTGTGGGAATCGCTCGCGCCGGGCGACTGGTTCTACGCCCTACATCTCAACCTGATCCGACACGGGCGCGAGGTTTGCATTGCCCGCTCGCCGCGCTGCGAACTCTGCGTCCTGCGCGATCTGTGCGATTTCTACGCCAACCGGACCAATGAAGGTCAAACGTAACTGGCCGATGTGCCTAGAACAGCCCTTGCCACGAATTACACGAATTTCACCAGTTACGGACTCTGAGTTAGCACATCGTAAACGAAGTTTCCTTAAGTCATTGCGAGCCGCTGCGGCGAAGCAATCCTTCTGAACAACCGGAGAGATTGCTTCGCCAAGCCTCGCAAAGACATTCGCGGTTTCTGTGTTCACAGAGTGATTAGCGAAATTCGTGCAATTTGTGGCACGCTGAACCGTCTCGTTATTCCTGTTCTGAGAGGAAACAAAACTTATGGCTCGTCGAGTTGTGTTGATCGTGCTCGGTGTGCTAGTGGTGGCGCTGGTTGTTCTGGTTGGCGCTGCTGGCTTTTTTGCCTTTTCTCCCCTGCCCAAGACAAACGGGACAATTACCGCCAGCGGCCTGCAGGCGCCGGTGACCATCTACCGCGACGAGTGGGGCGTGCCGCAGATCTATGCCGACAGCATCCACGACCTCTATTTCACGCAGGGTTACGTCCATGCCCAGGACCGGCTCTTCCAGCTCGATTTCCAGCGGCGGGTCGGGCTGGGCAGGCTGTCTGAAGTGCTGGGCGACGCCACGCTGGACACCGACCGCTTCCTGCGCACTGTCGGCACCAACCGCGCCGCGCAGCAGGACCTGGATCACGTCAGCCCGGACACGCTAGCCGCGCTGCAAGCCTACAGCGACGGCGTCAATGCGTACATCGGCCAACACGAAGGTGACCTGCCGCTGGAGTTTCGCATTCTGGGCTACCAGCCGGAGCCGTGGCAGCCGCTGCACAGCGTCGCCTGGGGCAAGGCCATGGCCTACAATCTGGCCTCCAACTGGGAAAATGAACTGATGCGCGCCCAGCTCATCGACCTGCTGGGCGCGGACGCCGCATCGGACTTGCTGCCAGCTTACCCGGAGGCCGGGCCGTATGTCATCCCGCCCGAAGTCAAGAGCTACAGCGGGCTGCGCGGCCTGGACTACACAGACGCCACGGCCCTGCGCCGCCTGCTGAAATCGGACGGCGGCGACATCGGCAGCAACAACTGGGTGGTCGCCGGCAGCCGCAGCACGACCGGCATGCCGCTGCTGGCCAACGATCCGCATCTGGGCCTGCAAATGCCTTCCGTGTTCTACGAGATCGGGTTACACGGCGGCGGAGTCGATGTGGTGGGGCTGGGCCTGCCCGGCACACCCGGCGTGCTGATCGGCCACAACGGGCAGGTCGCCTGGGGCATGACCACCGTCTACTCCGACCAGCAGGACCTGTTCATCGAGAAATCCAACCCCGACAACCCCAATCAGGTCGAGTTCAAGGGACAATGGGAAGACATGCAGGTCGTGGAGGAGACGATCCAGGTCAAAGGCGGAGAGCCGGTGGTCGAAACCGTGCGCATCAGCCGCCACGGGCCGATCATGAACGCGGTCGTGGGCGATCTGGCGGGCAAGGCCGAGCCGGTCGCACTGCGCTGGACCGCGCTGGACGAAGATCACCTGCTCGAACTCGGTGCTGCTGGCCGACCGGGCCGGCAGCGTGGACGAGTTCCGCAGCGCGTTGAGCACGTGGGACTCCGGGTCGCAGAACTTCGTCATCGCCGACACCGCCGGCAACATCGCCATGCAAACCACCGGGCGCACGCCGATCCGCGCCGCGGGCGACGGCCTGGTGCCGGTGCCGGGCTGGACTGGCGACTACGAGTGGACCGGAACCATCCCCTACGAGGAAATGCCCTTCGCCGTCAACCCAGCCACCGGCTATCTGGCCTCGGCCAACAACAGCGTCGTGCCCGCCAGCTACCCCTACCTCATCGGCGCCGACTACGCCGCGCCCTACCGCATCCAGCGCATCATCGAACTGATCGAAAGCAAGGACAAACTCAGCGTGGATGACTTTGCGGCGATGCACGCCGACGCGCACCCGCTTGCAAGCGACAGCATCGTGCCACTGATGGCCGGTGTCACGCTGGACGGGGCCGCCCAGACCGCGCTAGACATGCTGCAAAGTTGGGATCGCAGCATGGATGCCGACCTCGCCGCGCCGCTGATCTACGAGCAGTTCTTCCAGGAGCTGGCCCGCAGCACGCTGGGCGACGAACTGGAGGCTGCCGGCGGGCAGGAGTTGGTGGACAGCTATCTGAGCGGCTTCGGCAACAGCTACGCGCAGGCGATGGTCACGCTGGCAGGCGAGCCGGACAGCGCCTGGTGGGACGACGTGCGCACGCCTGCGGTTGAAACCCAGGCTGACATCGTGCCGGCTGCCTTCGGACGCGCGGTGGCGACTTTGCAAGCCAGCTACGGCGACGATCCGGCGCGCTGGCATTACGGCGACGCCCACTTCGCCAACTTCGACCATCTGGTCTTCGGCGGCGTCCCACCGCTGAACAGCCTGTTCAACAAGAGCACGCCGGCCCGCGGCGACGCGTTCACCATCGACGCCGGCAAGGCCGATTACCAGACGCTGACGATGAACCACGGCGCCAGCATGCGCGAGATCATCGACCTGGGCGATCTGGGCAACAGCCGCATCGTCAACACCACCGGCCAGAGCGGCCAGCTTTTCAGCCCGCACTACGGCGACATGATCGACCTCTGGCAGTCGGTCGGCTACCACCCGATGCGTTTCGACCGGGCCGAGATCGAGCAGGCAGCCAAAGACGTGCTGACCCTGCAACCCTGAGCAAAACCCATGGAATGGTATGTCTACCCCATCGCGATCCTTGGCGGCCTGGCGGCCGGGTTCATCAACACCGTCGCCGGCAACGGCTCGGCCATCACCCTGCCGCTGCTGATCTGGCTGGGCCTGCCGCCCAGCGTCGCCAACGGTACCAACCGCGTCGGCGTGCTCTTCCAGTCGGCGGTCGGCACGACGCAGTTCCACCGCAAGGGGGTGATGGACTGGCGCTCCGGCATCACACTGGCGATCCCGGCCGTCGTCGGCTCGCTGCTGGGCGCGCAGATTGCGGTGCAGATCAACGAGGCGCTATTCGAGCGCATCATCGGCGTCGTGATGCTGATCATGCTGGTGATCATCATCGCGCGGCCGGAGCGCTGGCTGCTGGGCAGCAAAGACATGACCATGCACCGGCCGGGGGTCAAGGAAATCGTCATCTTCTTCCTGATCGGCATCTACGGCGGATTCATTCAGATCGGCGTCGGCATCTTCCTGCTGTCAGCGCTGGTGCTGGGCGCGGGCTTCAACCTGACCAAGGCCAATCCCATCAAGGGGCTGATCGTGCTCTTTTTTACCGTCAGTTCGCTGGTCGTGTTCATCATCAACGGCCAGGTCAACTGGCAACTGGGGCTGATCGTCGCCATTGGGCAGATGGGCGGCGCGTGGCTGGGCGCCAACTTCGCCGTCAACCAGGGCGCCGTCTGGGTGCGGCGCATCCTGATCGTGGTCGTGTCGCTGGCCGCGCTGCGGTTTTTAGGGGTGTTACCGTTTTGAGGCACCTCAAGACTGGACGGACAACCTGCGCATCCTGTTAATGCATCCGCTTGCGACTTGAGCGACACAAGACTATACTACCCTTGGAGCAACGGAACATCACAAATCAGATTTTGTAGCAGTAGTGTTGGCCGAAAGGCGACCAAGAGACAACGATGAAGACGCGATTGATTGTTTCAGATCCTAACATCATGATGGGCAAACCTGTGGTTGCAGGAACTCGCATCACAGTGGAGTTGATTCTTGAGAAGCTGGCTGCTGGCGAAACAACTGACCAATTGCTGGAAGCTCACCCTCGCCTGACGCGTGAGACAATCCTTGCTGCCCAGCAATTCGCCTCTGAAGTGCTGCGCACCAAGTGATTAGCCACACTTGACTTTTTCCCAAAACGGGAATATTATCCAAATGAGAGTCATTTCAGTCAAGACGCTCAAACAGTTTTGGACGAAGTATCGCGCTGCGGAAGAGACTGTTAGGGCGTGGTATGCTGAAGCCAATAATGCCGAATGGGGCACGCCGCAAGACATTCTTGAGCGTTACCCAACCGCTGATATCTTGCCTGGAAATCGTGTTGTATTCAATATCAAGGGCAATCACTTTCGGCTGGTCGTGAAGATTCACTACAACACCGGAATCGTCTATGTCCGTTTCATCGGCACCCATGCCGAATACGACAGGATAGATGCGGAGACAATATGATGGATCCCAGAATAATCAGGACCGAGCAGGATTACGAAGTTGCGCTGGATTATGTCGCAACGCTGATGGATGCCGAGCCGGAGTCACCACAGGAACAAGAACTGGAACTGTTTTCCCTCCTGGTCGCGACCTATGAACGGGAGCATTTCCCGATCGACCCTCCCGACCCGGTGGAGGCAATTCTGTTTCGTATGGAGCAGGAAGGGCTGACTCGCAAAGACATGACAGCATATATCGGTAGCCCAAGCAAGGTGTCGGAAGTCCTGAACCGCAAGCGCCCTCTGAGTTTGTCCATGATCCGGGCGCTGCACAAGGGCCTGGGCATTCCGGCGGAGGTGCTGGTGCAGGAACCTCAGCTCCAACCGGCGATGTAAGCACTGCCCAACTTCACTAAAACAGCCCCCGACTTTCGCCGGGGGCTGTCTTTATTTCTGATCCGTTCGGTTCGTTCAGTCGCTGGCAGGCAGGTCGGCTACGGGCAGTTCCGCCACAGGCGTCGGCGCTGTGATGCGCGGGGTGGGCGGCGGTGGACGGTGTACTCTGAAGCCTGGATGGCCGGCACGCTGGCGTCGTTGCCGCAGTAGGGGCACATGCTCCAGCCCAACTCCAGCAGCTCGCCGCAGTGGGCGCAGTCGCGCTTGATAGGCGTGTGGCAGTAGGCGCAGAACCGCCAGTGCTTGTCCACCGCCCGCTGGCAGTTAGGGCAGACCAGTTGCTCCTCCATGCTGCGCAGCAGCGCCTCTTCCTCCAGCGCCCGGTCGTACGCCTCGGCCAGCGTTTCCTTGGGCCGCAGCAGGATATAGAGCAGCAGGCCGATCACCGGGAATATGGCGACCAGCACGATGGCCAGAATCGCGGCGAAGATATCGCGCGAGCGCGAGCGGATGTCGCGCCACGTCCAGATCACTATCGCCAGCCAAAACGCCAGCAGGAACGCGCCGCAGGTCGCTACCAGCACCTGCAAGACGGTTCCAATTGCGTTGGAAATTCCGCTGATATCCATCTACAAAACGATCCTCTCTCGGTCCTATTCGCGGCAAGCGACGCCAGAGGCGTCGCACCACGGCGGCATTATACCGCAAGCGGCAGCAAACAACAATTGCCTGTCCCCGGCACCTACTGCGTCACGTCACGCCAGCCAATCGTCGCCGTCGTCATCGTCGCCGGCCACCAGCAGCACCTCGCGGCCGCGGCCCGCGCCCTCGTCGTAGCCGACGTAGCCGTCCTCTTCCATACGTGCCATCAGTTCCGCGGCCCGGTTGTAGCTGACCCGCAGCCGCCGTTGTAACCAGGAGGTGCTCACGCGCTCCTCCTTCTCGATCAGATCCAGCGCGCGCTCGTAGAGATCGTCCTGATCCTCTAGTTCAGCCATCAGCCCGGTCCAGGGATAGCGCGGCTGGTTCGGAGCCAGTTGCTCGGCCGGCATGGCGGTCTTCCAGAAACGCACCAGCGCCTCGATCTCCTTGTCCGAAACGAAGGAACCCTGGATGCGCTCCAGCTTGCTGCTGTCAGGGCGCATGAACAGCATGTCGCCGCGGCCCAGCAGCTTGTCGGCGCCCGGCGTGTCGAGGATCACCCGGCTGTCCATCTGGCTGGTCACAGAGAAGGCGATGCGCGACGGGAAGTTGGCCTTGATCAGCCCGGTCACCACGTCCACGCTGGGGCGCTGGGTGGCGATTACCAGATGGATACCGGTCGCGCGCGCCATCTGCGCCAGCCGGCAGACGTAGAATTCCACCTTCTCCGGCGCGGCCGACATCAGGTCCGCCAGTTCGTCGATGACCAGCACGAAATAGGGGTACGGCTCCAGATCGGCCCATTCAGACGGCTTGTTCTTGCGGTCCACCTTACGGTTGTAATCCTTGAGCTGGCGCGCGCCGACGCGCGCGAAGTTGCGATAGCGCTCGTCCATCTGCAAGGCCATCCAGGTCAGCGCGCCGATTACCTGGTCGATCTCTGTCACCACCGGCGAGATAAGATGCGGCACACCGTTGAACGCCACCAGCTCGACCCGCTTCGGGTCCACCAGCAGCAGCCGCAGCACGTCCGGGCCGTTGTTGAACAGCAGGCTGGCCACGATCGCATTGATGCAGACCGACTTGCCCGACCCGGTCGCGCCGGCAATCAGCAGATGCGGCATGACTGACAGATCAGAGGCCACCGGGTTGCCGCCCACATCGCGGCCCAGCCCGATCACCAGCGGCGACTTGTGGCCTGTCATCGCCGGCGACTCCAGCACCGAGCGCAGCGGCACGACATCGGTGTCGCGGTTGGGCACCTCGATGCCGACGAAGCCTTTGCCCGGCACCGGCGCCTCGATGCGCAGCGTCGGGGCCTCCAGCGCCAGCGCCAGATCGTCGGTCAGCGCCTTGATGCGGCTGACCCGCACCCGCCGATCGATGGTGGTTCCATCCGGGCCGCGGCGCGGCAGCGTTCCCGGAACGACGCCGAACTGTGTCACTGCCGGGCCGACGTTGACCTCGACCACCTTGACCGGCACGCTGAAGCTGGCCAGCGTCGTCTCGATGACCTGGATCTTCTGCTGCACGTCGATGCTGCTGTCCAGCTCGGCCGGCTCCTCGGCCAGCAGGGAAAGCGGCGGCAGGAAATCGGGCCGCGGCTGAGGCTTGATCGGCTGCGGGCGCGCCTTGGAGCGGGCAACCCGCTGCACTTTGACCGGTTCGGCAGCCGCGATGGAGGGCCGGTCGTAGTCGTCTTCGGCCGATTTGGATGCCGCGGCGCGCGTGCGGGAAGACCTGGCAGGAGGCGCCGGTTCCTCTTCCGCGTACTCCGTGTCTTCCTCCCCACCCGGCAGTAGCGTTCGCGAGAAATCGCCCAACCTGTCGGGCAGGCTGCGCCAATCGACCTGGGCAACACCCAGCGCGCGCAGCGCCAGCCATAGCCCCAGACCGGCCAGAGCCAGCAGCAACACAGAAACCAGCAGATCGCCCAGCAGCGACGCAGTCAACGATCCCATGACCCAGCCGACCAGCCCGCCGCCGCCGCCATCCAGAGCAAGCTGAAGTGGATCCTCAGCGTCGCTCAGGATGTGACTCAGCCCCAGCGCCGCCAGCAGCACCAGCCCGCCGCCCAGCGCGACCTCGCCCACCACCCGCCACGGGATGCCGAGGCCAACGCCCAATCGCCCGGAAGTCTGGCGCACCAGCACGCCCAGAACCACCAGCGTCACCGCGATCAGGATCGGCAGGCTGGCCCAGCCGAACAACTGACGCACCGGCCCGGCCGTTGCCTCCTCGCCGCGGCGCACGAAATCCACGAAGAGCAGGCCGACCACCACCAGCGCGATCAACGCGACGGTCTCGGCGTTGGCCGCGAGGGTCTTCTGCCAGCCATCGCCGGCGCGCTGAGCCGGTTTGCCCTTCGACTTAGGCTTGGATTTACGGGAGGTGGTGCGCTTGCTCATGAAGAACTTGGCAAACTAGGGTCGGGATCTGGAACAAACAACGACGCCAGTTGCTTGCCTGCCGCGGGGATGACAGACACTGGCGCCGTTGTAGGGGATTTGGACGGTACGGGCGCCCGCTACGGCCCCGGCCCAGCTCACGACCATGCACTGAAGCTGTCGACGCGCTGCGCTTCGCGCGCTTCATATGCCTGACGCAAGCTGAGGCCGATGCGGCGGTTTGCAGGATCCACGGCCAGCACACGCACATGAACCCGCTGTCCTTCACTCACCACGTTGCGTGGATGAAGGAAGGTGCCCTCGGCCAACTCGGAAATATGGATCAGACCCTCGACGCCCTCCTCCAGCCGGGTAAACGCGCCAAAATTGACGACGTTGGTCACTTCGCCCCAAACAAAGTCACCGACGGTATAGCGCTGGCTGACACCCTGCCAGGGGTCGGACTGCAAGTGCTTGAGGCTGAGCTGGATCTTGCGCTCGTCGTAGTTGATGTCGAGGACGTAGACCTGGATCTCCTGCCCGACGTGTACAACATCGCCGGGATCGTTGACGCGGCCCCACGACAACTCCGAGATATGCAGCAACCCCTCGTAGCCGCCCAGGTCGACGAAAGCGCCAAAGCGGCGCAGGTTGCTGACTGTGCCGCGAACCACGTCGCCCACCCGCAGGCGAGCAAAGAGACCCTCGCTGCGCTCCTCGACGCAGGCGACCCGTTCCGACAGCACCAGCCGACTGCGCGGCCGGTCGATTTCGATCACTTGCAACTTCAGCTCTTCGCCGATGCGCCGGGACAGGACAGCCTCCCGTTCCTCATAATCGAGATTGACCGGGAAATCCAGAAGGTGCGAACCAGGCACAAAGCCGGACAGACAGCCGAGATTGACCAGCAATCCGCCGCGGTTGTAGCCGGAAACAACCAGGCAGCAGGGCGACTCCTCCGCAATCAAACGTTCGGCGCGCTGCCAATCCTTTTCTTCGGCGCTCAACTCTCCGTCAGTGCGTCCGTACCCGTCGCCGCCGTTGGCAGCCGCGTGGCTGATCCAGGGCGGCGGCGCGTCCTGTGTAACTACCTCACCGTAGGTGAGCAATGCCTCCCAATAGCCATCGTCTTCTCTTATCGTTTCCGCGGGACTGTTGACATACCTGTTGCGATTACTTGCCTGGGCAAATTCCATGACTGCTTCTTCCTCTCCAGTGTGCGAACTGGTCCAACCTGGGACGGTCGAAAACCACGAAGGGATTATAAGGTTAACAAAAGCCCTTGTCAAAAGCTTCACGACCGTCTGGCTGCTGGAACGGACACGGCTTGATGAATTCACCGATTTGCCCGAAATATGTATTGACAGTATCGTTATCGCGGTGTTATCATTGACGAGCGAATATCCCGTTATCGACGCTCTCGTTGCGCCTACAACTGTATTGCCTGGAGGAACAAATGCCGAGAATGATGGTTTCCCATCGAATTAAGTTGCTGGTCAGTTCTGCGCTATTGCTGGCCTTGCTTGCCGGATGCGGCGGGCAGCAAGCCACCCCGGATGTTGACGCTACTGTGGCGGCAGCCGTCGCCCAGACAGCCGCTGCTCAGCCTGCCCCTGCTCAGGCCACCAACACGCCTGTGCCAGCTGACACTCCTGTCCCGACTGCGACGCCGGAGCCTGCATCCATGGCGATCAATTCGCTGGATGACCTGCAGAAAGCGGTCATCCAGATCGAGGCGCAGGGGACGTTTATCGATCCTGAGGAAGGCGTGCAGTATGACTCCGCCGGCAGAGGCACAGGGTTCATCATCGACGAGGACGGGCACGCCGTGACCAACAACCACGTCGTCACCGGCGCCGCGCTGCTCAAAGTCTGGATCGGAGGCGAAAGCAAGCCGCGCAATGCCAAGATCCTCGGCGTGTCTGAATGCTCCGACATGGCGGTGATCGACATCGAGGGCAGCGGCTATCCCTACCTGGAATGGTTCGGCGGCGCCGTGCGCCCCGGGCTGGATGTCTACGCTGCCGGCTACCCGTTGGGCGATCCTGAGTTCACACTGACGCGCGGCATCGTCTCCAAGGCGCGCGCCGACGGCGAGACCGACTGGGCTTCGATCGATTCGGTGATCGAACACGACGCAACTATCAATCCCGGCAACTCCGGCGGCCCGCTGGTGACAGCCGACGGCAAGGTCGTTGGCATCAACTACGCCGGGTCTGACACCAACCAATACTTCGCTATCGCCCGCGCCGAAGCGCTGCCCGTCATCGCCCGGCTGCTACAGGATCAGGATGTCGACTCGATTGGCATCAACGGCACCGCCCTGCTGACCGATGAGTTTTCCGGTATCTGGGTAGCTTCCGTGCAGTCCGGTTCGCCGGCCGACAAGGCGGGTCTCAAGGCAGGCGATCTGATCGTCGCGCTGGAAGGACTGACGCTGGCCACGGATGGCACCATGGCCGATTACTGCGACGTTCTGCGCACTCACTCCCCCGGCGATACCTTGAGTCTTGAAGTTGTCAGGGCCTCCACCGAGGAATACCTGGAAGGCCAGGTGAACGGGCGCGCGCTGGAGCCGTCATTCTCCTTCGCCCAGACGCTTGGCGCCGAGGTTGAAGCGTCATCGGGAGCGGGCGAATCGTCCGCTCCGGCCTACGAGTACACGACCCTGGTGGACATCGAGAACGCGATCCAGTTCGAAGTGCCGACAGCCTGGGACGACACCGACGACAGCACATGGCTGTTCGACGACGAGGTGGTCGGTTCCGCCTTATCCGCCTCACCCAATTACGATGACTTCCTGAACACCTATGACACGCCCGGCGTCTTCTTCGGCGCATCGGAGGTGCTGGCTGAGCGCTTCACCGTCGACAGCCTGCTGGATCGCTTCAAGGGCAACAACGATGAATTGGACTGCACCTACGAAGGACGTGACAGCTACGAAGACGCACTGTACACCGGTTTCTACGACTACTATAGCGACTGCGGCGACATCGGCAGCACGATCATCGATCTGGTGGCTGAGCCGGAAGACCAGTCCTTCCTGATGTGGCTCAACATCCAGGTCGTCGACGATGCTGATCTGGACGCGCTGGATCACATCCTCAACAGCTTCCAGGTGATTGGCACCTTGCCGTCAGAAAATGGCAGCACGGCAGCGCCCGCGCCGACTGTGCCTGCGGAGGACATCGACCCGGCGTGGATTCCCGCGGCGGGCCAGGCCAGCGTCGTGCTGATCAACGACGCCGGCGAAGACATCGTGTTCGCCATCGCAGATCAGGAGTACGCAATTCCCAGCCTGGACCAACTGGTCATTACCCTCGATCCTGGCACTTACGATTACACCGCGACCGATCCCAGGTTTGATCCCTATGAGTTGACCTGCGAGGTCGCAGCGGACGCGATCTACCGTTGGTACAGCGACGACAGCGACTGGGGATCGTGCGAGCTGATCTGGTCGGCCAACGAATAGCCCGCCGCAACGCGTGGCTGCCAACCATTAACATCCACCGGCGCTGGCTGGCGAAATGCCAGCCAGCGCCGGTCTTTTGTTCCACTCACAATGATAACCCACATTAGCCTCCCTTACAGCCAGCGGCACAAAGCCTGATGACGAGACACCACAGGCGTTCGCTGCGCATCCTCGCCGTTGCTCCCACCGGATTCTTCGCCGACTACGGCTGTCACGTCCGCATCCGGGGGCAGATGGGGGCGCTGGCAGCGCGTGGCCACGACGTACGCATAGTCACCTATCCCAGCGGACGGGATGTCGACGATCTTGCCACCTTGCGGCCACCGCTCTGGCCACGCGGACGCACCATGCCGGTCGGTTCCTCGCGGCGCAAGCTGCTGCTGGACGCGCTGCTCGGCGCGCTATTACCCATCGCTGGGCAGGGTTTTCCCGGCGGCCGCCCGGACATCGTCCACGCTTACCTGCACGAAGGCGCGCTGTTGGGAGCGCTGGTCAGCCGCGCCTGGCGCGTGCCGCTGGTTTTCGACTACCAGGGCAGCCTCAGCGAAGAGATGCTGGACCACCGCTTCCTCAGCGCCAGCTCGCCGCTGCTGCTGCCGCTACGCCGCCTGGAGGGGTGGATCAACCGCCAGCCGCAGGCCATTCTGGCAAGCTCAGCTCAGGCGACCCGCCAACTGGTCGAGGGATTCAAGGTGTCGCCGCAGCGCGTCCATACCCTGCCTGACACGGTCAATCCGGCGCAGTTTCGGCCGCGCGCTGAATGGCCGGCAGAACAACTGGCCGCGCTCCGTCACCGGCTCAATCTGCCCGCGGGCCGGCCCGTTCTCGTTTACCTCGGCCTGCTGGCGCCGTATCAGGGCACGGAACTGCTGCTGCAAGCCATGCAACGGCTGGCTCGTCACCCACTCGCGCCGCACTGCCTCATGATGGGCTTCCCCGACGTCGATCACTACCAGAAGCTGGCAAGTACGATGGGACTGGCCGAACACATCACATTTACCGGCGCAGTCTCCTACGAGGAAGCGCCGCTCCACCTGGCGCTCGGCGACGTGGCAGTCGCGCCCAAACTGTCAGCTACCGAGGGCAGCGGCAAGCTGCTGCCCTACATGGCCGCCGCGCTGCCCATCGCGGCCTTCGACACACCGGTGCATCGCGAATACCTGGGCGACCTGGGCTACTACGCGCCGCTGGGCGACGCCGGCGCGCTGGCCGATGCTATCAGCAGCGCGCTGGCAACCCGGTCCACGGAAACGTCCCGCCGCGGCTGGCTGCTGCGCGCCCGAGTTGTCGAGCGCTATACCTGGCAGCACGCCGCCCAAGAGATCGAAAACCGCTACCAGTCACTGATACACGACGCATGAACGTCAATCTTGGGGTTGAGTTGGCTACCGTGCTAAAATGACTGGGGTGCGTTCGCCTCGCAGGTTTGTAGTAGGCGCTTCAGCGCCCCGACCGGCGCTGAAGCGCCTACTACAAACCACTGAAACCCCTTCCAAGTCCTATTCGACTCTCCTTCAGGAGCTTCTTATCCATGCCAAAGATCACTTTCATCGGCGCCGGCAGCACGGTGTTTGCCAAGAACCTGCTGGGCGACATCCTCAGCTACCCGGAGTTGGCCGGATCCACCATCAGCCTGTATGACATTGATCCACTGCGGCTGCGCACCTCTGAGGTCGTGGCGCACAAAATCGCCGAGGCGCTGGGGGCAACCCCCACCATCGCAGGCGACGACCGACCGCCGGGCCGCGCTGGACGGCGCTGACTACGCCATCTGCATGATCCAGGTCGGCGGCTACAAGCCGGCCACGGTGGTCGATTTCGAGATTCCCAAGCGCTACGGCCTGCGCCAGACCATCGCCGACACGCTGGGCATCGGCGGCATCATGCGCGGGCTACGCACCATCCCGGTGCTGCTGGAGATGTGCTACGACATGGAGGAACTGTGTCCGGACGTTACGTTCCTGCAGTACGTCAACCCGATGGCGATGAACTGCTGGGCCATCAGCCGCGCCAGCACGATCAAAACCATCGGCCTGTGCCACAGCGTCCAGGGCACCGCCGGTCAACTGGCCGACGACATCGGCGTCCCGATCGACGAAATCAACTACCTGTGCGCCGGCATCAACCACATGGCGTTCTACCTGCGCTTCGAGCGTGACGGGGAAGACCTGTACCCTCTCATCCGCCAGGTTGCCGCTGAGGGCCGCGTGCCCGACTGGAACCGGGTGCGCTACGAAATGCTGCGGCGGCTGGGCTACTTCGTCACCGAGTCCAGCGAGCACTTCAGCGAGTACGTCCCCTGGTTTATCAAGCGCGACCGGCCCGACCTGATCGACCGGTTCAATATCCCGCTGGACGAGTACATCAGCCGTTGCGAGTTCCAGATCGCCGGCTGGGAAGCCATGCGCGGGCGTTTCGAGAACCCGGAGACGCGTTTCCGTGTCCGGCGCGCTGGCGAGGAAGCCGAGCATTTGCCGCCCGACGGCAGCGTACGCGACATGGAGCGCATCGTAGACGAGATGCTGACGATCCAGCGCAGCCACGAATACGGGTCTGGCATCATCCACAGCATGGAAACCGGCCAGCCGCGCGTCGTCTACGGCAACATGCCCAACCGCGGGTTGATCGACAACCTGCCGCAGGGCTGCTGCGTCGAAGTGCCCTGCCTGGTTGAGAAAAACGGCATCCAGCCCACGGCGATTGGCGTGCTGCCGCCACAACTGGCTGCGCTGATGCAGACCAACATCAACGTCCAGGCGCTGACAGTCGAGGCCGCGCTGACCGGCAAGCGCGAACACATCTACCACGCCGCCATGCTGGACCCGCACACCGCCGCCGAGCTCGATCTCGACCAGATCCACGCGCTGGTCGACGACCTGATCGCCGCCCACGGCGACTGGCTCCCAACGTACCAGTAACCGTGACAACATATCGATTTCCATTTCTTCCATCCTTTCCCTGATTTCCTCTCCGCGGAGCCACCATGACCTCTTCCCAGGATGCTATCAACGCCTTTCAGCAACACTTCGACGACGCGCCAGCCTTCGTCGTGCGCGCGCCCGGTCGTGTCAACCTGATCGGCGAACACACCGACTACAACGACGGTTTCGTCCTGCCCATGGCCATCGACCGCGCCGTCTGGATCGCGCTGCGACCGCGAAACGACCGGATTGTCAACGTAACTTCGGTCGATCTCGACCGGTCAGCCTCTTTTGGGCTGGATGATCTGCGCTACGAGGACGCCGGCTGGGTCGAATATGTCAAAGGCGTGGCCTGGGCGTTGCTGGGCGCGGGCCACCGGCTTACCGGTTGGGACGGCGTGCTAACCGGCGATGTGCCGCGCGGCGCAGGGTTGTCGTCGTCGGCTGCAGTCGAGCTGGCCACGGCGCGCGCGTTCCAGATCGTTTCTGGCTTTGCCTGGGATCCGCCGGCCATGGCCAGTTGCTGGGTCAGAAGGCCGAAAACCAGTGGGTCGGCATGAACTGCGGCATCATGGATCAGATGATCTCGGCGGCGGGCGAAGCTGACCATGCATTGCTGATCGACTGTCGCAGCCTGCAGACGACTTCCGTACCGCTGCCGCCTGGCACCGTGGTGGTCATTCTGGACACGTCTACTCGCCGCGGTCTGGTGGATACGGCCTACAACGAGCGGCGCGCGCAATGCGAGGCTGCGGCGCGCTATTTCGGCGTGCCTGCGCTGCGCGACGTGTCGCTGGAGCGATTCGAGGCGGAAGCGGGTGGGCTGGACGAAGTGACTTTCCGCCGCGCCCGCCACATCATCACCGAGAACGCGGCGAACGGTAGCTGCGGCGGAGGCCATGATGCGCGGCGATGCAGCCGAAATGGGCCAATTGATGGACGGCAGCCACGCCAGCATGCGCGACGACTTCGAGATC
Organism: uncultured Chloroflexia bacterium; assembly: GCA_963707275.1. Taxonomy (GTDB): domain Bacteria; phylum Chloroflexota; class Anaerolineae; order JAAEKA01; family JAAEKA01; genus JACKBK01. The sequence continues at coordinate 296,239 of CAVPPH010000002.1, read as the reverse complement.
TCCGGCCCGCAACTGAACATCATGGTCAAGTGCGCGCAGCAAGCGCCAGGCTGCTACGGCGCACGCATGACCGGCGGCGGGTTTGCCGGCTGTGCGGTCGCGCTGGTGCAGACCGACCGGGCCGATGACTTCGCCCGGCGCGTTGTAACCGACTACGAAGCTGCGTCCGGCCTCGTCCCCGCGATCTATATCAGCAACGCCAGTGAAGGCGCTTCCGTGGTGGAGGTGAGATGAGCACGCGAGTCATTGCCATCCTGCTGGGAGGCGTCTTACCGGCTGTGTTGCTGGGCATGACGGGCATTTTTCAGAAGCTCAGCGCCAATGCTCGCATCGGCACGGGGCCGTTTCTGATCGGCGTGGGCATCACGACGGCGGTGGTCGGCGGCGTGTTCATGCTGCTGGAGCGCGACGTAACGGTCAGCCAAAAGAGCGCGCTGTATACGATCCTCTTCGGCCTGGTCTGGGCGACAGCGATCGGATGTATCGCGATCGCACTGCGTCGCTTCGACGGCCAGATCAGCCAGCTTGTCCCTCTCTACAACATGAACACGCTGGTGGCGGTGCTGATCGGTCTGGTGGTCCTGGCAGAATGGCGAACCGTCGATCCGCGCAAACTGGCCGTAGCCGCTGTTCTGATCGTAGCCGGTGGCATCCTGGCGGCGCGTGCTTGACCCACCCGGTCATGCGCGCCGGACCAGCGCCACCATGGCGATGTCGTCGAACTGCGCTGCACCCTCGGAGAAATGGTCGATTGCGGCCGCCACGCCCCGCAGCATCTGATCTGCAGACTGGCCGACAATTGACCGGGCTGTCGCCAGCAATTTTTCATCCCCGAAAAAGTCGCCGCGCGTGTTGATGGCATCGGTGACGCCGTCCGTGTAGGCAAGCAGCACATCGCCTGGCTGCATGCTGACCTCCATCTCTCCCCAGACTTGGCCCTCCAGCACACCGAGGATCATGCCCGTTCGCGCCAGCAACTGCACATTACCAGTTCCATGGGCGTGTAGCAGGAATGGCGGATTGTGACCGGCGTTGGCATAGGTCAGGAGGCCGCTGGCAGGGTCCAGTACCGCAAAAAAGGCTGAAAGGAACTGGTTCGACCGGGTGTCACGCAGGATGCGGCCGTTCACCAGTGACAACGCCTGACCTGGATTGCCGGGATACTCGCGCACGTACGTGCGAATCAGTGCCCAGCTCAGGGCCATGAATAGCGCAGCTTTCACCCCTTTGTCAACCACATCAGCGACCAGAATGCCGATCCTGCCGTCAGGCAGCGGGATGAAATCGTAGAAATCGCCCGACGTCTCGCGGGCCGGATTGAGCAATGCCGCAAGTTCCCAGCCTGGTATGACCGGAGCGCCGCCAGGCAGAAGGCCCGCCTGAACTTCTCCAGCCAACACCAGTTCCCGCTCCATGCGCTGGTTCGCATCCTGTAACTGCTTCTGCAGCCGGCGCAGGGTTAGATGCGCATTAACCCGTGCCAACACCTCATCCACCTGGTAGGGCTTGGTCACATAGTCGACGCCGCCGCTGGAAAAGGCCTGCACCTTATCGTGAATATCATCCAGGGCACTGATGAAGATCACCGGAATATCACGGGTTCTGGCCTCGGCCTTGAGCCGGGCACAGACTTGGTAGCCATTCATCTGTGGCATTCGAATGTCCAGCAGAATCAGATCGGGCGGTTCAGCCAACGCAGCCGCCACGGCCAGCGCGCCATCGGTCACCGGACGCACGTGATACCCATGTTCGGTCAGGAGTTGAGCCAGCAGCCGCAGGCTGGCCGGCGTGTCATCGACAATCAGGATGTTTTCGTGCATCGGCGGAGCCTCGGTTTGATCAAGGGCGAAAATAGCCGGCAGGTGGTCAGGAGGCGCTTTAGAAGGCGCTACTGCGGCCTTAGGAAAGTTCTAAACCTGGAGACAGGCTGAAAGCGGCAATCGATGACTTCAACGGGCCTTGTCTCTGAGATGGGAGTTTCGCAGGTGGGTCGAGTTGTTCCGCGAGTCTCGACACCTGCACGTGCGTGCGGCGCAAGTGTACGCCTGGATTCTGCTTGGTGCAGGCCCTAGCTTGAGCCGCTACTCGACCGGCGAAACTGTACCGAGACTCCAACTGCGTAACTCCTATGAGAGCTGATCAAGCAACGCCAACAATTCCTTGTACTTGTACTCCCTTGCCAGCGATGCAAGAGCATCGGCCAACGCATTATCCTCAACCCTGGCCTGAGCGATCAATCGCAGCATGTCATCCAGGTTTGCTCGAACGATCGACTGACGCAGGTCGTCAACCCACGAAGCTGGCATCGCTCGCAGCGCGGTCATCTGTCGCCTGGTAAGTGCATTTTCGGTGTCCACTTCCGAAGAACGAGTATCCTTCGTCTCGCTAGCCACAAGGTCTTCGTACACAAAGCGCACACCCAAATGACGGGTCAGGACATCAAAGAACTCCGCTTCCTTGAAGGGTTTGCGCACATAGTCATCGCACCCCTCGGAGAGGATCACCGTCCGGTCCTCCTCAAGCGCACTGGCCGTCAGCGCCACGATCACAGTCGCCTGGCCTTTGGTCGTGGCCTTGATGCGCCGGGTCGCCTCGTAACCGTCCATCACCGGCATTCGCATGTCCATCCAAATCAGGTGAGGCTCCCAAACCTCCCAGACAGCCAACGCATCCTGGCCGTTGGCAGCTTCGCGCAGTTCAAAGCCCAGCGGAGCAAGCAACTTGACCAGCAGCATGCGGTTAAGTTGCTTGTCGTCCACGATGAGCAGGCGAAAGACGGGTTGCCCCTGTTCCAATCCTACCACGCGCCGGGCCGGCGCCGCTTGGATCTCACCCGGTTCAACTGCTTCTGCTACGACTTCGAACTTGAATGTACTGCCAACGCCGACTTTGCTGCGCGCGGTCACATCACCGCCCATCAGCCGCGCAAATTGCCGGCTGATAGACAGACCAAGGCCGGTGCCCTCCTGGGATCGTTGGCCGGTCTCGGTCTGGACAAAGGGATCGAACATGGTCACAAGTTCATCGGGGGCGATGCCCGGTCCTGTGTCGACGACTTCGAACACCAGACGTATCTTGTCGGGGGTCAGGGCTGGTGGTGGGTTGGCAACATCGGCGTGCAGGGTAACGGTGCCAACCTCGGTGAACTTGACCGCGTTGCCCAGCAGGTTCATCAACACCTGGCGCACCTTACCCTCATCAGTCCGCACGTATCGGGGCACATCGGAATCGATGGTGAACTGCAAGGAGAGATCTTTCTGCATCGCCCGCAACTCGAACATCTCCTCTAGGCCAAACATCAAATGATGCAGGTCAAACTCATGCTCGACCAGTACCGTTCGCCCGGCCTCGATCTTGGACATGTCCAGTACATCGTTGATCAGTCCCAGCAAGTGCTCGCCGCTGCGATTGATGGTCGAGATGTTCTCCTGTTGATCTGCAGTCAAATTCTCCGCGTGAGACATGAGCTGCGTGAAGCCCAGGATGGCATTCAACGGCGTGCGCAATTCGTGGCTCATGTTGGCCAGGAAGACACTCTTGGCGCGGTTGGCAGCCTCGGCAGTCTCCTTGGAGCGCTGTAATTCGGCCAGAGTCGTCGTCAGTTGCTCTGTGCGTTCGTCAACCAGCACCTCGAGACGTCGCCGCTGCGACTCGATAGAGTGAAAACGCCAGGCCACCACTGCCGCAATGCTGCCAATCAACAGTGTGGCAGCCACAATGCGGAACCACCATGTCTGCCAAAACGGCGGCGTGATGATGATGTTCACTGCGGCGCCAGTCTCGTTCCAGATGCCGTCATTGTTGGTACCTTTGACGCGAAACGTGTACTCGCCGGGAGGAACACTGGTGTATCCGGCAAACCGGCGGTTTCCGACGTAGTTCCAGTCCTTGTCCAACCCCTCCATGATGTAGGCATACTCGTTTCGGGCAGGATCTGAGTAGTCCAACGCGGCGAACTCGAACGAGAAAAAGTCATCCTGATACGGCAGTACTATCGAAGATGTCTGCGCGATTGATTGCTGCAACGGCGAGTCTTTGCCAATGCGAACGGGTTCGTTGAAAAGCAGGAAGCGGGTCAGCACCACCGGCGGAACGTACGGGTCGTCCTGGACCGCCTCGGGGCGAAATACGTTGAAACCGTTGATGCCACCAAAATACATCTCGCCACCGCTGGTCAGATAGGCGGCGCCCTGGTTGAACTCGTTGCTTTGCACGCCATCGCCCGGATCGAAGTTGCGGAACTCCCCGGCTGCACGGTTGAAGCGCGACAGACCGCGGTTGGTACTAAGCCACAGGTTGCCGGCATCATCCTCCAACACCGCGTAGATGACATCGTTGGGCAATCCATCCTTCTCGCTGTAGTGGGTGAACGTCTCTGTCGTCGGATCGAACCTATCCAGTCCGCCGGCCGTGGCGATCCACAGCGCGCCTTGCTCGTCCTGGTGCAGCATCAGCACGGTATCGTGGATCAGCGAGTTTGGGTCGTCCGGATTGTTCTCATAGCGCACAAATTGCGGCGGGCCGGAGGCGTTTCCCGGGGCCTTCACCAGTCGGCTGAGCCCGTGCGTAAACGTGCCGATCCACAAGCGCCCTTCCCGGTCTTCGTACAGCGTGGTAAGGAAACTGTCACCCAAACCGCTGGGATCACCGGGATCATCCGAGATGAACAACAGTTGGTCTGTTTCACGATCCAACCGCCCCAAGCCATTGCCGCCGGTCGCGAGCCACAATGTGCCTTCGGAGTCCTCCAAGATGTTGAAGACACCGACCGGAACGGGAATGCGTGTCACCTTGCCGGTGTCTCGGTCGAGACGATCTAAACCAGCAGCGGTTCCAATCCAAAGCGTGCCCGTGCGATCTCTATGGAGCGACCAAACCTGATCGCTGGACAAACTGGCAGGATCGTCCGGATCGTTACGATAGACGGTGAATGTGCCTGCTTGCCGATCGAACCGATTCAAGCCTCCACCTACCGTGCCAATCCAGATTGTGCCGTCAGGGTCCTCGGAGAATGACCATACAAAATTGCTGCTCAGACTGGCCGAATTCTGCGGATTGTGTCTAAAGTGGGTGAACTTCTGCTTGCTCGGATCTAACTTGTCAACTCCGCCGCCGAAAGTACCAAACCAGAGCACACCGCCGGCATCCTGGTTGATAGTCTGCACGGTGTCAACGGAGAGACTGGCAGGGTCGTTTGCATCGGGCAAGTGGTGCACGAAGGTTCCGGTCGCCGGGTCAAACCGCTCCAGGCCGCCGCCGTTGGTCCCGACCCAGAGGATGTTGTCGGCATCCTCGAAGATCGACAATACATTGTTGCTCGAAAGGCTGGCAGGGTCCGAGGAATCGTTCTGGTAGCGCACGAACTTGCCGGCGCCTGGGTCCAGGCGGTTGAGTCCCCCTGCAACGGTCCCAGCCCAAAGTATCCCCTGGTGATCCACGAGAATCGCCTGCACGTTATCATGAGAAAGGCTGTCAGGATCGGCGGGATCATTGCGAAAATGCACGAAGCTCCCGGTGACCGGGTCCTGCCGGCTTAAACCACCATCGAGCGTTCCCACCCAAATGGTGGCAGCGGGATCCTGCGCTAGCGCCTGTACGATGCCGCCTGAAATCCCACTGCCATCGCTCACGTTGGTCGGGATGTGAACAAACCTGTCACTGGCCGGGTCAAAACGATCGAGGCCGCCGGCAGTGCCGACCCAAAGTGTGCCGTCGCGGGCCTCGAGAATGGCAAGAACGTTGTTGTCGATCAGACTGTCAGGAGCCTCGGGATCGTTTCGATAGACCGTGAAACGTTCGCTGTCCCGGTCAAACCGGTTCAGCCCGCCGGCGTGGGTGCCAACCCACAGGTTTCCCGCGCTGTCCTCTGCAAGCGACTGAACGAAGTTGTCGCTGAGGCTGCCGTCGTCCTGATTATCATGCTTATAGACAACGAATCCATAGCCGTCGAAGCGATTGAGACCATCCTGGGTTCCAAACCAGAGAAAACCGCGGCTATCCTGCAAGATGTCCAGAACAGCGCTCTGTGAAAGGCCCTGATCCAGTGAGATTTGCTCGAACCTGGGTGGCGCAGCGGTCCCGCCGCCTTGCAGATTGACGCTGCCCACTGACACGGACGTTGCCAGGTGACTGGGAGCGATGCGGGCTTCAGCAACCGATTCTTCAAGCGCGCTCAATGCAACCATGCACAACGCGGACAGAAGCAGCCATGCTGCAACCTCAACGCCCTTGATTCGCCGCACCGATTCACGCTGAACTGACATCATAACCTCTCAGGTTGGTTCTCGTTCATCGTTGAGCATAACATCGACCACGGTTATCTCATTCTACCACGAGTCCAGTCACATGAATAGACGTTTGCGACGATTCGTACTCCCCTCCCGGCGCTTTTGCTGGTATAATAGAGATAGAAAATACGCTCAGAAAGGATCACCCCATGATCGAGTCAACGACCCAGGCGATTGCCGCCATGAACAACGCGAAGCTTGCCGAAAACGAGCGCACCGACGCCGTCCACTACCTGCGCGACAATCCCTCCAGTGAGGGCAACGCTGCACTGGTTGCTGCGCTGGAGGACGACGACCACGGTGTGCGCTATGCCGCCAGTTCGGCGCTGGCCCACATCGGCGAGAAGGCAATGCCTGCCTTGCTGAACGCACTGGCGCAAGCTGACAACAGCAAGGCGCTGCGGGATGGCGCGCACCGCGTGCTGACCGAAAGCTCCAGTTCCAAAGTACACGAGACGTGCGGGCCGCTGCTGGCCGCGCTGCGCGGATCCCAGGCCGCCATCACCACCATGACGGAAGCCATTCACCTCATGGGAACGTTCAGCTAGCTGGTCGCAGACGCTCGCTCAAGCCGCTGTAGCGGTCGGCGATGCGGTTGTTGTTGACCGCAATCGCGACCGCCCGTGGCGTGCCAACCAGCACCACCAATCGCTTCGCGCGCGTCACGCCGGTGTACAGCAGGTTGCGCTGCAACATCATGTAGTGCTGGGTCATCACCGGCATGACCACCGCTGGAAACTCGCTCCCCTGCGACTTGTGCACTGAGACCGCGTAGGCGTGCGTTAACTCGTCCATCTCCAGAAAATCGTAGGCCACGATCCGGTCGTCGATGCGCACAGTCAAGCATCTGCTCCACCGGATCCAGGCTGGCAATCATCCCCAGATCCCCGTTGTAGACATCCTTGTCGTAGTTGTTGCGAATTTGCATCACGCGGTCGCCCAGCCGGAAGATACGTCCGCCGAGACGGCGCTCCGGCCGGCTGGGCGACGGCGCATTGAGCGTCGCTTGCAAGCGTTCGTTGAGCGCACCCACCCCCACCTCGCCGCGGTGCATCGGGCTGAGCACCTGAATATCCTGGGGGGACAGCCCGAAGCGGCGCGGCACCCGCTCCTGCACGATCTCACCGATCAGCTCAGCCGCGCGCTCGGGATCGTCGGTCTGAAACAGGAAGAAATCCTTCGACTCCTGGGGATTCCATTCCGGCATCTGGCCGCGATTGATGCGGTGGGCGTTTTCGATGATGTAGCTGCCGGCAGCCTGACGAAACACCACGTCCAGCCGCACCACCGCCGCCGCGCCGAGTTGATGACGTCGCGCAGCACGTTGCCTGCGCCCACCGGCGGCAACTGGTCGATGTCGCCGATCAACAGCAGATGCGAACCGGTCGGGATCGCCTTCAGCAGGCTGTTGGTCAGCAACAGATCCAGCATTGACGCCTCGTCCACGATCACCATGTCGGCGGTCAGGGGATTGTCCTCGTTGCGCCCGAAGCCGAAGCCGCCGGCGCCGCCGGGACTGAACTCCAGCAGACGATGAATGGTCTTGGCCTGCTTGCCGGTCGCCTCGCTCAAACGCTTGGCCGCGCGGCCGGTAGGCGACGCCAGGACGTAGCTCAATCCCGTCGCGTCCAGCAGCCGAATCAGGGTTTTCATGGTCGTGGTTTTGCCGGTCCCCGGTCCGCCGGTCAGCACTGCCACGCGCTGGGTGAGGGCCGTGCGCACCGCCTCCTGCTGTTTGGGCGTCAGCGCCAGCCCGGTGTCGCGCTGGACGACGGCGAACGCCTGTGGCCAGTCAAAACTGTGGAAGTTGTACAGGCGATCCTCGGTCGTGTGCATCAGCCGCTGCAAGCGGCCTGCCACGCCGATCTCGCCGTAATAGAAGGGCGTCAGATAGATAGCCCGTTCCTCGGCCAGTCCCAGCCCCTGCCCGCCGCGCACTGTTGCGTCGATTTGAACCTGTTCGTCGCGCTTGAGGGTTTCGATCGCGTCAATCACCAGCGGCTGCGGCACGTCCAGCAACGTCGCGCTGGCCTGCACCAGTTCGCCCTGCGGCACGTAGACGTGGCCGTCGTCGGCCTTCTGGCTCAATGTGTAGGCGACGCCAGCTGCGACCCGCTCCGGTGCGTCGGTGGCGATCCCCTGATTGCGCGCGATCTTGTCTGCGGTAATGAAGCCGATGCCGTGAACGTCCCTCGCCAGCCGGTAGGGGTCGTTGGTTACGACCGCCGCCGCGCCGTCGCCGTACTGCTTGTAGATGCGCACGGCCAGCGCCGGGCTGACGCCGTTGCTCTGGAGAAAGACCATCACCTCGCGGATCTGGCGCTGCTCGTGCCAGGCGGCTGTGATCTGCCTGATCCGCTTCGGACCGACCCCCAGCACCTGGCGCAGTTGATCCGGGTCTTCGTCGATGACCGTCAGCGTGTCCGCGCCGAACTTGCGCACGATGCGCTTGGCCGTAACCGGCCCGACCCCCTTGACCAGCCCGCTGCCCAGGTATTTCTCGATTCCCGCGGCTGTGGCCGGCAGCACCGAGGTGTAGCGTTCCACCTTGAACTGGCGGCCGTGCTGTGCGTGTACGGTCCAGTCCCCCTCGATGCGCACGTGCTCACCGACACTGACGCCCAGCATGTTGCCGACGACGGTGACTTCGTAGTCCTTGCCGTCAGGAACAAGCCGGGCGACGGTGTAGCCGGTTTCCTCGTTGTGGAAGGTGAGGCGCTCGAGGACGCCTTCAAGGGTTTGCATGTGCGCGCCCTGTGCGCTAGCGCTGCTTCCACCTCGGAAAGAACGTGCGCGTCTCGCCAGACACCGTATACTCCCACGAACTTCGGAGACGCGGTTGCCAGCGCCGTCGACGACGTGGGCCTCGTAGGTGCCATCTACTACTGGAGAAAACTCAACCTTGGCGTTGTAGATGAACTGACCGAAAGGTCCGAACTGAAATGGTCCTGCCATGAAGGGCGCTTCACCGCTTTGAGGACCTGTCACCACCAGTTTATACGGATCACCGATAGCCTGGGTCAGATCTCTGGCAGTGTTGAAGAGTGCGCCATAGAAGGTGACATATGGGTTGGTGTTGATCGCACCCGGCAAAGCCTCTTCCTTGTTGAAGGGAAATGCCGGTACTGGCGTGTTGGTCGGCGCAGGCGGCGCGGTGGGCTGCTGCGGCGGCCGGGTTGCCGCGGGCGGACGGGTCGGCGCGGGCGTGTCAGTAGGCGGCGCAGGGATGTTCGCAGCTATCTCCACGAGGCCTGGGTCGCCCGTGACCTCAACCAGCCGGGCGACGATCCAGGCCTGCTGGCCATCGACACAACAGACCTCGTACCAGTCGCCGGCCGCGTTGCGAGAGATGATCTCCAGTTCGGTGCCGCGCGCGACCTGTCCAACGGTGGGATAGGTCGTGCCCGGCCCGGCGCGCAGGTTGCTCTCCTCGTCGCCGATAACGACTGCCATCGGCACTTCAGGCATTGGCGTGTCGGTGGGCAGCGGTGTCGGCGTGTCCGTCGGCACAGGCGTGTCAGTGGGTATCGGCGTGTCGGTCGGGACGACCGTCGGTGTAAACGTTGGCCGCAACGGGCGGGTAGCAGTCGGTTCGGGCGTCGGGCTGGCCGCCGGCCCGCACGCGCTGAGCGTGATGGCCAGCAGAATCGTCATGCCAAGCAACGTCCACAGGTGTTTCCTGTTGAGCATTATCATGCCTCCTCAGGGCGATATCAGGCGCAAGGCAATGCCTTGCGCGGAGGCATATTGTAGCACAGCGCCAGCCGCCTGCCGATTCTAGGCCCGCGCGCAGAAGTCCGGCTTTTTCCGAAGAGCCGGACTTCTCGCGGTCGGGTCAGGCGAACCGCTGGCTGAGCAGGTCTGCCAGAGTTCGGCTGGCCGATTTCCTGCAGCTCGTAGCGCACCCGCTGCGTTGGCCGGTGGATGTCGATGATGCGCGTCAGGTCAATGGGGGTGGCGATGATCACCAGATCACAGGGGACATTGTTGATCGTCTCCTGCAGGTCGGCCATCTGCAGGTCGCCGTAGCCCATGGCGGGCAGCACCGGGCCGGTGCCGGGATATTTGGCGTAGGTCTCGGCGATGGAACGCACTGCCCAGGGCCGCGGATCGAGGATGTTGGCTGCGCCGAAGCGGCGGGCTGCCACCACGCCCGCGCCGTAAGCCATCTCGCCGTGCGTCAGCGTCGGGCCGTCCTCGACCACCAGAACATCCTTGCCGCGAATCATGCCAGGGTCGTCAACGAAAATCGGGCTGGCAGCTTCGACGATGATCGCACCGGCGTTGGTGCGGTAAATGTTGTCGCGGACGATAGCGATCTTGTCCAGATCGGCTGTGTCCACCTTGTTGATGACCACCACGTCAGCCATACGCAGGTTAGCCTCGCCGGGGTGATAGCTGACTTCGTGGCCTGGCCGGTGCGGGTCTGCGACGACGATGTGCAAGTCCGGTTTGTAGAAGGGCAGGTCGTTGTTGCCACCGTCCCAAACGACAACATCCGCTTCCTGCTCCGCCTGGCGCAGGATTGCCTCGTAATCAACCCCTGCGTAGACGATGACGCCGCGGTCGAGGTGTGGCTCGTATTCCTCCCGCTCCTCGATAGTGCACTGGTGGCGGTCCAGGTCATCATACGTGGCAAAGCGCTGCACGGCCTGCTCGGCGATGTTGCCATAGGGCATGGGATGGCGTACGGCCACGACCTGCTTGCCCATGCCGCGCAGAATGTCACACACCCGCCGTGTGGTCTGGCTCTTGCCGGAGCCTGTGCGCACCGCACACACGGCCACCACCGGCTTGCTGGACGCGAGCATGGTGTCGCGCGCGCCCATCAGCAGAAAGTCGGGACCGGCTGCCAGCACCTGGGACGCCTTGTGCATCACCATCTGGTGGCTGACATCGCTGTAGGCAAACACAACCTGATCGACATGCGAGTTCGGCGATCAGGCGGTCGAGTTCGCTCTCGGCGTAGATAGGAATGCCGGCCGGGTAGAGCGGGCCGGCAAGCTGCGGCGGATAGAGCCGCCCCTCGATGTCGGGAATCTGGGTAGCGGTGAAAGCCACCACCTTGTAGCGGGGATTGCCACGGAATACCACGTTGAAGTTGTGGAAATCGCGGCCGGCAGCGCCCATGATGAGCACGCGCTGGAGAGAAGACTCGTTCGTCATTGAAATGAACTCCTTTGTTCGGGATATGGCAGGGATTCGAAACCCCTGGCTGGAGACACGACGCGTCCTCAGACGCTGGATCTAACGACGCGCCTTAAGTACAGGTTTCATATATTGGCTCGGTCAGGAGGCCGGCCAAAGCGACAACTAACTGATTGATGCGTTTTGGTGGTGGCGTGGGGGCGAAGTTTGTTCAGTCAGTGGATTTGATCCACTGACCAACCGCACGGCGCACCGGCTACGACCCCGGGCTGGGCTCGGCAGCCGGCCCGGCCTCGCTGGCCGCCTGCCGCCTGCGAAACATGAACTTGGCCAGGATGATGCTGAGGCCGTACAGTCCCAGCAAGGGAACCATCACTATCGCCATGTTGACCGGATCGGGCGTTGGGGTGATCAGCGCGGCGGCGATGGCGATGCCGACCACCGCGAACCGCCAGGCCTTGATCAGTTGCTGCGGCGTGACCACGCCGATCCGTGCCAGCAGCGCAATGACCAGTGGCGTCTCGAAGGCGACGCCGATCCAGAACACCACCCGGGTGATAAAACCGACGTAGCTGCTGATACGGAAGTTGCCGGGAATGCCGCCAAAGTTTGCCAGAAATGGAATGGCAACTGGTAGCATGACAAAATAGGCGAACGCCGCACCGACGATGAAGGCGAAAAAGATGAACGGCAGCGAGATGTAGAGCATCCGCTTTTCATGCGGCAGCAGGCCAGGTACCACAAAAGCCACCAGCTCGTAGACGATGATCGGCATCGCCAGGATGCCGCCCACCAGCAACGCGACCCGCACATACACCCCGACCAACTCGGTCAGCTCAATTGCTTGCAGGTTCTGCAATCCCCCGACCGGCTGGGCAAGCACGTTGAGGATCGGCTCTGCGAAGACAAACCCGACAATCACACCGACGGTGATAGCCGCGAGAATGATGAACAATCGCCGGCGCAACTCGTACAGATGCGGCGCCAAGCCGGCGATCAGCCCTTGCAGATCGGCGCTCCAGTCATCAGCCATCGGGAGTCTCCGCCGCGTCGGACGTCGCTGCCGGTGCGGCCTCCAGAATGGGCGGCTCTGAGGTTGTGACCGGCGGTCCGGTAAGCTCAGGCGGGGCAATCGTGTTTAAGAGTGGATCCGGGTCGTCGTCGGGGGCCGACGGCTCGGGCGCGGCAGGCGGAGTGGTGGGTCCAGGCGAGGCCTCGTCTTCCAGCCGCAACGCGCCCTCGATTGGCTTGCTCTCCTCCTCTATCTTGCGCATCAGTTCGGCGTTCATCTGATTCCAGGTGTTGGAGAACTTGCCAACGAAGCGCATCGCCTGGCCCCAGAGACGGACAATTTGCGGCAATCGATCAGGCCCCATGACCAGCAGGATAATCAGCAGGATGAGAATGATCTCGCCCGAGCCAACCCCGAACAGGCCGCCGCTCATGCCACTGGTACCTCTTCCTGCACGGTCACTGGCCTGGGCGTCAGCGTCCAGTCGCCGTCCAGCGGTTCGACCTCCCCCAACTCGGGCTGTGGCGAGTCGGCCATCAGCGAGCCGAGGACACCGTTGACAAAACGGGGACTACTCTCGCTGCCAAAATGTTTGGCCAGCTCGACCGCTTCGTTGATAGCAACCTTGGCCGGGGTGTCGATGGTTGGCTCACCCAATTCGTAGATCGCGATGCGCAGGACGTTCCGGTCAACCACCGCCATCTGGTCCAGCGGCCATTCAGGCGCGTGCTGGGTGATCAACGCATTGATGCACGTGCGGTGCAGGATCACACCACTCGCCAACTGGCGTGCAAACGCCTCCCCTGCCGGCGGCAGTTCCACGTCGCCAAGCCGCCTGCCCAACACCTCACCCGCCGGATGGCCCGCAACGTCCACCTCATACAGGGCTTGCAGCACGGCGATGCGCGCTCTCGTTCGCAGTTTCATGAGCTGGCCTTAGCCTTTCGGCTCTGCGCCATCGAACTCGACGTCGTCGATGAAGACATTGACCGCCTCGACCGACATGCCCGCCATGTGTTCCAGCGCGCGCGCGATTTCAGTCTGTAGCACCTTGCCCAGGTCCTGCAGCCGCGCGCTGGGATCAGCGATCACGTGGACTTCGACCGCTACCGAACCGTCGTCGAGGACATCGATGCGCAGCCCCTCGGCTGTCGTCGTACCGCGCGGGCGAATTCGTCCCAGCCCTGGCGATGGGGTGCGCGGCGACAGCCGCAGCACGCCGCGTTGAGCCTGCGCCGTCATTGCGGCAATCGTGACCAGGACGCCAGGGGCGATGGTCACCTCACCCGGCGGCATCTCGTATTGTTCGTCCATTGTTAAGCTTCCACTGCGGCGCTGCGAAGCGGCGCCCTATTGCATCACCAGTCCGCCATCCACACTCAGCACCTGGCCGGTGACGAAACTCGCTTCATCCGACGCCAGGTACGCGACTGCCGCGCCTATGTCTTCGGGTGTTCCCAGTCGACCGACAGGGGTTGCCTCGATGGCCATGCGGGTGTTGTCCTCGGTCAGGATGTCAGCCGTCAGCGTCGTATGCACGAAACCGGGAGCAACGACGTTGACGGTGATGTTACGGCTGCCCAGTTCTTTGGCCAGTGACTTGCTAAAGCCAATGACCGCTGCCTTGCTGGCAGCATAGTTGGTTTGGCCTGCCTGGCCAGCCAGCCCGGAAACGCTGCTGATGTTGATGATACGTCCGTACTTGCGCTTCACCATCGGACGAGCGACAGCCTTGCAGCAGTTGAACACGCTCTTCAGATTGGTGTCCATTACCGTGTCCCACTGCTCCTCCTTCATCATCATGATGAGGGTGTCACGAGTGGTGCCGGCATTGTTGACCAGGATGTCGATCTGGCCGAACGCTGAGACCGCTTCTTTGACCAGCCGCTGGGCTTCGTCGAACTGGCTGACATCGGCCTGGATGACCAGCGCCTCGCTGCCGCCGATGGCCTGGATCAACTGGGCCGTCTCAGCGGCTTCCTCGGGGCTGCTGCGGTGGTTGACCACCACCTGCGCGCCCTCCTGCGCCAGCCGCAGCGCAATGCCGCGGCCGATGCCGCGGCTGGCGCCGGTCACAATGGCTACTTTGTCTTCAAATCGTTTCATTGGGTTACTCTGCTATGAAGGTTCGCAGACGCTGAATCCCTGGCGGGTCGCCAACGGCCAGCCGGCGCACATCGCGCTCGATCCGTTTCATCAGGTTGCTCAACACGTCGCCCGAACCGACCTCAACGACGGCGCCGATCCCTTGCCCGGCCAGGAAACGCATCGACTCGGTCCAGCGCACCGACGCCGTAAGCTGCGCTACCAGATCGGCGCGCACGTCCTCGACAGTCTGCAAGGGCAGGCCGCGGACGTTGCCGATCACCGATACGGCCGGCGATTTGAGGTCGGTGGCTTCGATGGCACGCTGTAACTCCGCCGCAGCCGGCGCCATCAGCGGCGAATGGGCGGCGATGCTGACTGCCAGCCGCACGACCTTGCGCGCGCCTGCGGCGGACAGCCGCCGCATAGCGTCTTCCAGCGCCTGGTCGTCGCCTGAGATCACGACCTGGCCGGGACAGTTGTCGTTGGCGACCTGCACCACGCCGCCCGTGCCGGCCCGCGCCTCGGCGCAAATAGCATCGACGGCGTGGATCTCCATGCCCAATACAGCCGCCATGCCGCCGGGGCTGCGTTCACCTGCGTCCTTCATCAGCCGGCCGCGCTCGCGCACCAGACGCAATCCGTCGGCGTAGCTCAACGAACCAGCGGTTACCAGCGCAGAGTATTCGCCCATGCTGTGGCCGGCCAGGGCAGCCGGCGCAGGCAGATCAGGAATTGCCTCGTGAATGGCCCGCAACGCGGCCACGCTCGCCGCCATCAGCGCCGGCTGGGCGTTGATCGTGTCGGTCAGCACCTCTTCCGGGCCGTCGTAGCACAGCGCGGAAAGCGAAAATCCCAGCGTGTCATCGGCCTCGGCCATGGCATCGCGCGCGCTGGCGAAGTTGTCGGCCAACTCGCGCGCCATGCCCACGGCCTGGGAACCCTGGCCGGGGAAGAGCAGTGCGAATTGAGACATCGATTGGCTCATCGGGGTAGCAGCAAGGCGGGGGAACTGGCCGTCAGCGACACCAGATCCCCCGCCCGAAGAGCAAGACAATGGATCAGACGAAACGAGTTAGCGTGCGTGCGTTCCAAGCCAAGAGCCTGAATGCCCTCAACCAGGCAACGTTGTTCAGCGTGCAACGCACGCGACTGACAGCGGTCTACTGGTTTTCGTCGGAAGCCAGCACGGCCCGGCCGCGATAGGTTCCACAGTTCGCGCAAACGCGGTGCGCCTGGTGCTTGGCGTGGCACTGGGGGCATTCCACCAGGGTGGGTTTGTTGATCGAATCGTGCGCCCTGCGGCGGTCACGGCGGCCTTTAGAAATCTTGCGCTTTGGCAACGGTCCCATGTTTTACTAACTCCTTATATTTTGGTAGGCGACATTTCGTCGCCGATGTTTACTCACACAAATATACTGCGTGTTGCGCTCTGATTCCTGGCTGCGCCCCACGCAATACGGAACAAATACCTGCTACTCGTCCTCTGTCAACAGCGCCGCCAGCACTTCCCAGCGCGGGTCGGTCATTTCCCGTGAACAGTCACACGGACCCAGATTCAAATCCTGCCCACAGATCGGGCACAGTCCGGCGCACTCTTCCCGGCAGAGCACTTGCAGCGGCACTTCCAGCAGCAGCGCCTGCCGGACCACCTCGCCGATGTCGAGAACGTGGTGTTCGTTGATCAGCAGCGCCGCGTCTTCCTCGTCCACGGCGACAAACGTGCCGCGGACTACGTCAACGGTCGGCTGGAACTCCTCGATGATCTCGAGGCTGACTGGACAGTGTACATCCGTCAGGCAGCGGCTGCATTGCACATTGACAGCACCATCCAGCGCGGCTTCCAGCAGCACACCGCGATTGGTGCGCAACATGTTCACCGTCCCAATCAACGAGTTCGACTGGCTCAACTCCTCCTCCTCGAAATCCATGGGGATTTCCACCTCGAAGGAGCGCCGCCCGCCGATCGGCTCCTTAAGGAGCTGTGCGACGTTGAAATCTGTCCCTTGACTCGTCTTCATGGCTTTCTTAACAGCGACACTGATAGTTTGGCTGGTCAGCATGGCTTTCGGCGCGCAATTGCCCGCGCCGATGCGCCAGACACAAAATTATAGGACACTGGCAGGGGAATGTCAAAATCAGCCGGCCTCGTGGCTGGCATTGAGCGCTTTGATGCCGTTTTCCACCTCGTGCTGGACCCTGGCCAGTTGATCTGCCAGCCCGCCCAGCGTGTTGACGACGTAGCGGTCAGCATCAGCGCGCACAGCGCCAGCATCGCGCTCCGCTTCGGTAATGATTTCGTTGGCGCGCTGGCGGGCCGCCTCGGCCAGTTCATGGTGCTCCATCAAGTCCGTGGCCTGCTCGCGCGCCAACTGCACAATGCGGCTGGCCTCCTCGTTGGCCTGGGCGATGATGCGGTCCCGTTCGCCCAGCGTGCGCTCGGCCTGCTTGATGATGTCCGGCACCGAGACACGCATCTGGTCGATGATGCGGCGCACCGACTCCTCGTCAACCATGATGCTCTGGGACAGCGGCACTCGCTTGCCCTGGCTGACGACGTTCTCCAGTTGGTTGATAAGCTGTTGGAGTTCTATGGTATCACCTCCTTGCCTCAGAAAAGCGGGCGGCCAGCGCATCCAGCACAGCCGGGGGCGCCCAGCGGGTGACATCGCCGCCCAGCGCTGCCACTTCCTTCAGGATCGACGCGCTCAGATACGCATATCGCAGGCTGGTAATGAAGCAGACGACATCGATGTCGGGCGCCAGCGCTCGGTTGGTCAGCGCCAGCTGCGACTCGTACTCGTAGTCCGACGTGGCCCGCAGCCCGCGCACGATGGTCGCCGCGCCCACCTGCCGGGCGATGTCCACCGTCAGGCTGCTATAGCTGATGACGCGCACGTTGGGCAGGTGGCTCAGCGCCGACTGCGTCAGCGCCAGCCGCTCTTCGGTGCTGAACAGCAACCGCTTCGACGACGGGTTGTCATAGACCGCGACGATCAACTCATCGAAAAGGCGCGCCGCACGCTCGACGATGTCTACGTGGCCGTTGTGGATCGGGTCGAACGAACCGGGATAGAGCGCGTTGGCCATTAGCTGACATCTCCCTCACCCTGCCAGAACTGGCGGGCCTTGCGCGCCAGCGCAGAATGTTCAGGCAAAGCCAGCTCCGGATCCTCGCGCAGCAGTTCAGTCGCCTCGGCGCGCGCCTGCTCCAACGTGCGCAGGTCGCTCAGCTTGGCCAGCTTCAGGTCTGGCAGACCACTCTGGCGGGTGCCGAAAAAGTCGCCCGGCCCGCGCAGTTCCAGGTCTTTCTCGGCCAGAGCGAAGCCGTCCTGCGACTTCTCCAGCGCCTGCAAGCGCAGCGACGCGTCGCTGGTGGTGGCGTCGGAGATCAGGATGCAATAGGAGGCAGCGTCGCCGCGACCGACCCGGCCGCGGAACTGGTGCAACTGCGCCAGGCCGAAGCGCTGGGCGTCCTCGATCAGAATAATCGTCGCGTTGGGGATGTCGATCCCGACCTCGACCACCGAGGTGGCGACCAGAATATCGATCTCACCAGACTGCATGGCGCGCATCACCGCGTCCTTTTCGTCGCTCTTCATGCGCCCGTGTAACAAGCCCAGCCGCATCCGCGGAAACACCTCTTTGCTCAACGTCTCGTACTCAGGCACGGCCGCCTTGGCAGTGATGCTTTCCGACTCCTCCACCAGTGGGTAGATGATGAACGCCTGATGGCCGGCCTCCACCTGGCGGCGAATGAACGTGTAGGCACGCTCGCGTTCACGCGGCAGCAGCCAGCGGGTCTTCACAGGCTGGCGACCCGGCGGCATCTCGTCGATCACCGATGCGTCCAGGTCGCCGAAGACGGTCAGAGACAGAGTACGCGGGATCGGCGTCGCGGTCATGACCAGCATGTGCGGCACCGGCGCTTCCTCGTCGCCGCCGTCGGCCTCCGGCCCCTTGCCGCGCAGCATGGCACGCTGGCGGACGCCGAAGCGGTGCTGCTCGTCGATGATCGCCAGCCCCAGGTTGTGGAATGCAACCCCTTCCTGGATCAGCGCGTGGGTGCCGATGGCGATGTCGATATCGCCGCTGGCCAGTCCGTCCAGCGTGTCGGCGCGCTCGGCGCCCTTGACGTTGCCGGTCAGCAGCGCGACGCGCGCCGGCCTGTCGTCCACCGTGATCTGGCCGAACAGCCCGCTGAGGCTGCGGTAGTGTTGCTCCGCCAGGATCTCAGTCGGCGCCATCATCGCTGCCTGCCCGCCGTTGGCCACCACGGCCCACATCGCGTTGGCAGCCACTGCGGTCTTGCCCGACCCAACGTCGCCCTGCAACAGCCGGCTCATAGGCTGATCGCCGTTCAGGTCAGCGAGGATAGCCTGCACGGCCCGCCGCTGGGCGCCAGTAAACTCGAACGGGAGCGCCTGAGCAAAGGCGGCCTCGGCGGCGCTATCGACCGCAAAACGCTGCGCGGGCAGCTTGCGATAGGTCTGGCGCTGGCGCAGCACGCCGATCTGGATCAGGAAGAACTCGTCGAAGGCCAGCCGGCGGCGACCAGCCTCTAACATCTCCTGGTTGATGGGAAAATGAACCTGCTCCAGCGCTTCGCCCAGCGGCAGCAGACCGGCCCGCTGGCGCACACTCTCCGGCAGGTAGTCGAAAACGCGCCGGCCCCACTCCTCGACCACGTGCTTTTGCAGGGCGCGCATCTTTTTGGCGCCCAGTCCCTTGGTCAGCGGATAGACCGGCACCATCCGGCCGGTGTGGATCAGCTCCTGATCAGGCGACTCGAACTGCGGGTTGCGCAGCACCAGCTTGCCTTTGTAGCTTTCCACCTTGCCACTGAAGACGTACATCTCGCCGGCGCGCAACTGCTTGACGATATAGGGATTGAACCAGGTCGCCTCGATGGTCGCGGTCGAGTCGCTGATGACGCCGGTAATCAACGACGCGTTGCGGCCCGGCAGGCGGCGGCTCTTGATATCCCACAGGTTGGCCAGAATGGTGATCTCGTCGCCGGGGTTGAGCTTGTAAACCGGCTTCATGTGGCTGTAGTCGTCGTAGCGATGCGGCAGCAACCACAGCATGTCGCCAACCGTGCGGATGCCCAGCTTTCCCAGCAGCTCGGCGTTGCGCGGCCCGATGCCCGGCAGCCGGTTGATGGAAGCGCCCAGGCTGGCGCTGCCAACAGGCGTGGCGCGGGTCGCGGACTGTGCGGGCGGCGCAACCAAAGCAGGCGGCGCAGGCCTGGCAGGCTCAACCACAGCCCTGGCGAACGACTCGACAGGAGGCGCGGGCTGCGCTTCGACACGAGGAGCTTTGGCACGCGGCGGTTGGAAATCAGCCGGCGCGGGGCTTTCCCAAAGCGCTGCAAGGCTTTGGATCTCATCCACCGAGCGCAGGCGGTCGGCTTCCTCAGCCAGATCGCCGTAGGCCAGCAAGTGATCGACGATCTGGCCCAGCAGCGCGCGCTGATAGTCGCTGCTGGCCTCCTCGGCCGCGTCCTGCTGCCAGCGCTCAACCAGCCGCGCAAAGCCGCCGATGACAGACTTGTTGCGGTAGCCCTGTTTGCGTTCCAGAGCCAGGATTTTGTTCAATCGTTCGATTGCACTATTCACGATCACCCCTTAGCCGATGGCTTCCAGCACGACGACGCCCAGCACTTCCGGCCCCAGGCGAACCGCCAGCGACGGGTTGCAACTCAGGACGTTGAACTCCTGCCCCGGATACACTGACTCGAGACGTTCCAGCAACGCTGTTGTTTCCTGGGGAAAGCCCTGCTGCAAGATCGTTGCCCGCTGAAGCTGGCCGAACTCGGAGACGTAATCCACCAGCTTGTCGACGCCCTGCTCACCGTTTCGCACCTTCTCCAGCGGGATGATCTCGCCTTCCTCGATCTGCAACAGCGGCATGATGTCAAGCATGGTTCCCAGCAGGGACTGGGCCGGGCTGATGCGCCCCTCCCGCTCCAGGTAGGGCAGGTGCTTCACCAGGAAAAACACGTAGATGTGCGGAACGAGGCCGCGAATCAGCCGGATGCAGTCGTCCAGGTCGTGGCCGCGCTGGGCAGCCACTGCGGCCGCCTGTGCCAGATAGCCCAGCCCGACCGTAGTCGAGTAGCTGTCGATGACCTCGATGCGGCAGCGTCCCATGAAAAGCCGGCGGGCCATCCGGGCCGTCTCCACCGCGTTGCTGAGGTGGCTGGAAACGTGCAGCGACAGGATCTGGTCGGTCTGCTTGTACAGCCTGCCGTACAGGTCGATGAACTCCTCCAGCGACGGCCCAGACACCGTGGGCATGAAGCCCGGTTTGCCCTGGCGCAACAGACGGTAGTACTCGGAAGGCGGCAGGTCGGCCCCTTCCTTGAACGTTCCCTGGGGAAGATGAATGCTGTGCGGCAGCACATAGATTCCCAGGCGCTCGGCCAGCTTGGGAGACAAATAAGCATTGCTATCGGTTACAACGATGACGCGGGCCACTCCACGCTCCTGGGACGGGTAGACTGAGGACAGACCGGCCAGCCGGGCTATTCAGTCGAAATGATAAAATGATAATGAGGCTGACCCCCGTAGATGACTTCGATCCGCTGGTCGGGGTAAGCAGCGATGAGTTCTTGTTCCAGCTTGTCGGCGGTTGCGCTGTCCACCTGATCGCCGCGGTAGACGGTAATGTTCTCGGCGTCGGCGGCGTCCATTTGCTCCAGCAGCGTGAAGAGCACCTCCACGGGGCTGTCGCCGCGGGCCGACAGCCGGTCGTCCAGCAGACCGATGGCGTCGCCCTGTTTGACGACGACTTCGTGGATGCTGGCATCGCGCACGGCAACCGTGACTTCGCCGGTGACCACGTCGGTGAGCGCGCGGGTCATGTTCCTGACGTTCTGGTCGAGATCGTCCTGCACGGTAATAGCCAGCACCGCGTTTATTCCCTGCGGCACGGTGCGGCTGGGGACCACTTCCACCCGCTTGAGAGGCATCAGTTCGGCCGCCAACCGATGGGCCTGCTGAGCCGCCAGGATCACGTTGCTGTTGTTGGGCAGCAGAATCACCTCGTCGGTGGGCAGCGACTCGACGGCTTCCAAAAGATCCTGTGTGCTGGGGTTCATGGTCTGGCCGCCGGCCACCACTGCCATCGGCCCCATGGCCAGACTAAGGAAGACCTCTTCCAGGCCGGGGCCAGGCGCCACAACCACGACGCCAACATTGTGGACCGCGTGCGCAGCCGTCTGCACAGCACGCCCGCCGCCCCACGCCAACGAATCCTTGACATCGTCGGGCGCAGTGCCCGCCGCAGCCATCGCGTCCATGTTCTCCACCACCACGTCGGTAAGGAACCCCTGGCTGAAGCCGTACGCCAATGGCACACTGGGATCGAAGTGGTGAACATGCACCTTGACCAGCGTCGAACTGCCCTCCACCAGCGGACAATCGCCCATCGCGGTGATCTCCCGGCGGATCGCCTCTACGTCCAGGTCGGCACCCCACACGAGAAACTGGATGTCGAAGCCGTAGCGGATCGGTGGCAAATTGAACGGGTCAACGCTGACAGAGGCAGCTTTCGGCTCGTCAAGTAGCGTCTGTTCGGCGCTCACCACCGCCTCACCGCGCAGCCCGCGCAGCATCCCTTCCAGAATGTAGAAGAGGCCCTTGCCGCCCGAGTCGACAACGCCGGCAGCAGCCAGCACCGGCAGCAGGGAAGGCGTCTTCTCCACCGCCTCGCCGGCCGACTCGAGCATGTGACCGAGCACAAAGTCGAAGTCCTGCGTTACAGCCGCGGCGCGCACTGCGTTGTCGGAAGCCTCGCGCACAACGGTCAGGATCGTGCCTTCCACCGGTTTGACGACGCCCTTGTAGGCGGTTTCGCTGCCCGCCCGCAGGCCGGCGGCCAAATCGCGCGGGCCGATGGTTGGCTTGTCGCGGAAGCTGTGCGCCATGCCGCGCAGTATCTGCGAGAGGATGACGCCGGAGTTGCCGCGGGCGCCCATCAACGCGCCCTGCGCGACGGCTTGCGCGACGCGACCGATGTGGGTTTCGCTGCTGTGTTCGATCTCGGCCCAGGCGGCGCGCATGGTCAGCACCATGTTGATGCCGGTGTCGCCATCAGGCACCGGAAAAACGTTCAGTGCGTTGACGATGTCGCGATGACGCTCCAGCCAGTGATAGCCGGCCTCGACCAGAACCTTGAGATCCTGGCCGTCGAGTTCTGGGATTGTATGAGGGACGGCTGTCGCACCCGGGCGCGGGGCCGCTCGATCTGAAATTGCTACACTACTGCTGGTCAACTGCTTCCTCGCGGGAGGTTAGGATGATGTACACTGCTCGGGTACCTGGCGCCTCTAACGTTACCTGGCTGCGTCATCACCGACGCGCAGCTCCTGGACGTGAACGTTGACTGCGGCCACCGGAACGCCGGCTTTGCTGGTAAGCGTAAAATAGACGCGCCGCATGACACTGCTGGCGACCTCGGTGATGCGGATACCGTATTCGACCACCACGAATACGTCAACGATGACACCCTGTTCGCCGATGGTGACATCGATGCCGCGGCGCGCACCGCGTTGCAACGAACCGGCCAACTCGTCCAGTAAGTTGCGCCGGCTCATACCCACAACGCCATAGCACTCCTTGACTGCCTCCGCGGCCAGGGATGCGATGACGGAAGGGGAGACCTTGATACGGCCCAGTTCTTCTTCTTGCACACTCATACTTGTCTTATCCGCGTCGCATTTGCGCGAGCGCAGCATCTATGCTATGATTTGAACGGTCGTGCAGGGATTTCTGCCCCGTGGTGAACGCCTCGGGGTTTTCATTTGCGTAACGAGGTGAAAGTCTTATGGCAAAGTGTCAAGTTTGCGGTCGTGGTCCACAGTTCGGCCATAACGTCAGCCACTCGATGCGCCACACCAAGCGCCGCTGGAACGTCAACGTGCAGCGTACCAAGGTGATGGTAGACGGCAAGCAGCAGAGCAAAGCCGTGTGCACGAGCTGTATCAAGACCCTCAACAAGACCCGCTAGACAAGAGCCGATAGCCAAGAGCTATCGGCTCTTGTCTTTATGCCTGACTGCTCGCTGAAGCCGCGCAACGCGGGTCGATGTATTGTACGTGTTTGCACGGGTTTTGGCAAGGCGTTATGGTAAACTGGCGCAAGAATCTTGCGATAATGTATCAAGTGACCGTCACTTTCCGAAAGTGACGGTCACTTTTGTTCAGCAACGCGCGCCCGCAACTGCCCGCAGCCGGCGTCGATGTCGATACCTCGCCTGACCCGCAGCGTCGCCGAAATGCCCGCGGCGCGCAACGTCTCAATGAACGCATCCACATCTTCTCGATTTGACGGCTGATAGGGGGAGCCCTTGACAGGGTTGAGAGGGATCAGGTTGACGTGGCACAGCATGCCGCGCAGCAGGTCGGCCAGCTCCTGCGCCAGCGCCTGGCTGTCGTTGATGCCGCGCATCATGGCGTACTCGAAGCTGATACGGCGGTTGGTGCGCGCCACATAGCGGCGGCAAGCGTCCAACACCTCGACGATGGGGTAGCGATCGTTGATGGGCGCCAGTTGCGCGCGCAACGCATCGTTGGGCGCGTGCAGGCTGACCGCCAGGTTGATCTGTAGCGGCTCCTCGGCAAAACGGTCGATGCCCGGCACCAACCCCACCGTGCTGACAGTGACGTGGCGCGCGCCCAGTCCGAAACCGTCCGCGTCCACCAGATTGTGCAGCGCTTTCCACAGGTTGCCATAGTTCGCCAGCGGCTCGCCCATTCCCATCACGACCACATTGGTGATTCGCGGCTGGTGATCGGTGATCGGTGATCGGTTGTCAGTATCGAGCGCGTCGGGATCGTCCTGCACGAACTCGGCGATCCCAGCCTCTTTCCCTTCGGTCCCTTCCTTTTCCAACCACCGCTGAAAATGCAACACCTGCGCCACGATCTCGCCCGGTGTCAGGTTGCGTTGCAGACCCATCAGCGCGGTTGCACAAAAGGTGCAGCCCATGGCACAGCCAGCCTGGCTGCTGATGCATACGGTGTTGCGCCGGTGGTAACGCATCAACACCGTTTCGATCAGTTGGCCGTCGTGCAATCGAAACAGCGTCTTGGTGGTCTGGCCGTCGCGCGAGTGCGTCTCGACGACCGGCGTCAACACAGTGGTCTCCGCTTCGCTAGCTAACTGGGCGCGTAGGGCGGCCGGCAGGCTGGTCATCTCCGCCGGATCGGTGGCCAGTTGCTTGTACAGCCATTGCCGCACCTGATCGGCGCGATAGGCAGGCTGTCCCCAGCTTCCCATCAAGGCACGAAGCTCGTCGCGTGTCAGATCAAGCAGGCGTGCAGAAGTAGCGGCTTCACTCATCGCTGCACCGGGGAAGAACGGCGCGCGTTGGACCAGGCCGCCAGCAATTCGACAAGGTCCGCAAACACCCACGTCGGCGGGAAATCGGCCGCGGCCAGTTCCTCGGCGGTGGAGATGCCCGTCAGCACAGCCATGGTGCGAATGCCGGCGCGCGCACCACCCAGAATGTCGGTGTCGTAGCGGTCGCCGACCATGACGGTCTCGTCTGGCGTCGCACCGAGCCGGTCGATCGCCAAGGTGAAAAACGCGGTCTCCGGCTTGCCAATGACTACCGGGGCGACGCCCGTAGAAGCTGCCAGAAACGCCTGGATCGCCCCAGCCCCCGGCTCGATGCCGCGCTGGGTTGGGATGGAGCGGTCGGGATTAGTGGCGACAAAACGGCAGCCGGCATTGATGGCCAGCGCCGCCTCGGCCAGTCGCGCGATAGGTGATCGTGCGGTCCAACGCCGTCACCACCACCTCAGCGTCACGGTGGCTGTCAACCAACTCGAACCCGCCGCCCGCCAGCGCGATCCGTATCCCCGCCTCGCCAACATACAACACGCGGCTGCCGGCCGGGTAACGCTGCCGCAGCCAGCCAACCGTGGCCAGCGCGGAGGAATACACGTCCTCAGGCCTCACCGCGACGCCCATACCGTTGAGCCGCCCGGCCACCTGCTCGGGCGTGCTGGTGGCGTTGTTGGTCATCACAAGAAACGGCGTGCCGGTCGCGTGCAAGATGTCGATGAACTCGGCCGCCCCAGGCAACGGCTCCATGCCGCGCAGCAACACACCGTCCAGATCGAGCAGGAAGGCGCCGACTGTATCCAGGCTGTTGTGGCTCACTCTGCTGCGCTCCCCGCGTCGGCGCTTTCGGCCTCGGCCAGATCCAACTCGACATCGTAGGCTGCTGTGGCGACTGCCCAGGCCACCAAACCCCAGCTTCCACCGGAGATCAGCAGCGCCAGCAACACACTGGTCGGATTGAGCGGCACGTTGCCGCGTGCGATGCCGACCAGCGCCAGCGCAATGCCAAGGGCGGCGGCAACGAGGCCGATCTTCATTGGGCCGGACAGTCGCCGGCGGGTTGGTTTGTCGGTTGACGTGCTCATGAGGTCAGATTACCACGCTTCCTCGCCCCAGCCAAAACGCATCTGGCGCGAAGTCGATATCGTCCGGGTCCACCGGCGCCGGCAACGTCTCGCTGTGTAACGCCAAATACTCGCTGAAGTTCTCCGGGCTGCGGCTGAGCTGCACCGTGTGGTCGCGGATGACAAAAAACAGAGCGTCGCCCGGATCGACTCCCAACACGTCCAGCACTTCAACGGGCAGCACGACCCGGTTACGGGTTCCAACTTTTGCGACTCGGATTATCATCGATGACCTCCAACGAGTGACTCAGCCGCGCGCAGCGGGCCGCATATCCTCGACCACCAGTTGCAACCGCCGGTTGCCGTTCCAGTTGTTCTCTTCCAGCTTGTACGCCAGATCGACCACCCGCGGCAGCTTGCCGTACCAGTGCCCCTGGCGAAAGGCAATACAATCCCAGGCAACCTCGCTGCGTGGGCCGGCATCGGGATCGGTCACGACCAGCTTCAGATGCGCGCCGTCCGCGCCGACCTTGCGCGCATCGCGAACCTGCAACCGGCGGCTGAGGAAGAGCGACTGCGGGTTGGCGTAGCCGGTGGGCTCCATCTGTTGCAGCAGGCCCCAGGTTGCCCAGTCCACGTCGCCCAGCGCGATCTCGGCGTCGATGTTCAGGCTGGGCTGCAGGTCTTTGTCGCCGATCTCTTCGGCGGCGATCTCTTGCAACATTGCCTTCAACCCCGGCAGCTTTTTGTTCTCGACGGTGAAGCCGGCAGCCGCCGCGTGCCCGCCATGTCTGACCAGCATGCCGGCGGCCGCGCAGCGATCGAGCGCCTGGGTGATGTCGAACTCGGCGATGCTGCGCGCGCTGCCGCGGCTCTGCCGCTCGCCCAGCTCGACCACCAGCGCCGGGCGGTAGTACTGCTCGACCAGCCGGCCGGCCACCAGCCCGACGATGCCCGACAGGAATTCTTTGCCGGCCACCAGATATAGATTGCCATCCGCGCCGTCGGCCGCGATCTGCGCCTGGGCAGCTTCAACCAACTGGGCGGTCAACTGCTGGCGGCGAGCGTTGAGGTGATCCAACTCCGTGGCCAGGCTGGCAGCCTTGAAAACATCGTCGGTTTGCAGCAACTCGTACGCCAGCATCGCGCTTTCCAGCCGGCCGGCCGCGTTCAGCCGCGGTCCCAGGACGAAGCCGATAGAGGTCGAGGTGATCTGGCCCAGCGAAAGCCCCGTCTTGGCGATCAGTGCTTGCAGGCCGGGCCGCTGCGGCTGGTTGATGCGCTCCAATCCGCGCTGCACCAGCGCCCGGTTTTCGCCCAGCAGCGGCGCCAGGTCGGCCACCGTACCCAACGCCACCAGGTCCAGCAGATCGGCTTCGTCCAGATCGACGGTGAGATCGCGTCGGACGGACGACTGCTGCTGGGTACGCAGCAATCCCTGGGCCAGCTTGAAGGCCAGCCCGACCCCGGCCAGCCCCTTGAACGGGTAGTCGCAGTCGGCCCGCTTGGGGTTGATGGCCGCCAGCGCCGGCGGCAGTTCCGCTCCTACCGAGTGGTGGTCGGTAACGATGACGTCCAGCCCCAGCCGGTTGGCAAAGGCCACCTCGTCCACGGCGCGGATGCCGCAGTCGACAGTGATGATCAGCCGCTGCCCGTCGCGCGCCAGCTCGCTGAGGGCGCTGTTGTTGAGGCCGTAACCTTCGTCGACGCGGTGGGGAATATAGGGACGCACGAACGCGCCCAGCGCGCTCAGGGTTTGCACCATCAACGCGGTCGCAGTCACGCCATCGGCGTCGAAGTCGCCATAGACTGCGATGCGCTCGCCGCCGCGGATCGCGCGCCGGATGCGCTCGACGGCCTCGTTCATCCCCGCGATGCGAAACGGGTTGTCCACTCGTGCGACGCCGGCCAGAAACGCCTCGACCTCTTCCGGCGCCTGCACGCCACGACTCCAAAGAAGCTGCACGATGAGGGGCGACACGTGGCTGAAGCGCGCCAGGTGGCTGTCAGGCGCTTTGGGTTGGACGATCCATTGTTTCTGCTGGGTTGCGGAGCCGGTCATGCACGGGATTATAGCCGACCCGCTGCAATCGGGCAACGTTGCGCCCCCTCGAACGAAATATGACATAGATCATTGACTCCCGCGCCAAGTCATGGTATAACCTAGCACCAATCTGGCACAGGTGCTGAGCCAGCCATCCGCCGGCCCGTGGCCTGCGACCAGAAACGATAGAAAGGACAGGGGATCACGACCATGAGACCACCCAACACCACCGCTGAACGCGCCGTCCTGGAAAATGAACGCATCGAGCTCCTCGATGACATCGAGAAGACCAAAGTATTGCTCCAGGAAGAAGTCAAAGCCGAAGTAGATGAAGGTGATCCCGGCTTGTTCGACCGGGAGATGTACCGCGCGCTGTTGACGACCCTGGAGAAGAAATTGGAGTCGGTCAACGCGGCCCTGCGCGCCATCGAGAAGGGACGCTACGGCACCTGTGAACGGTGCGGCCAGCAGATCGACCCGGCGCGCCTGTCGGCCAAGCCGGACGCCGTGCTATGCCTCGACTGCCAGCTTCAGGTTGAACGATTGACCAAGAAGGCTGCTCTGCGCAGCCTGATGATGGAAGAAGAATAACACAGG
The DNA here is from genome assembly GCA_963707275.1 of uncultured Chloroflexia bacterium. Lineage (GTDB taxonomy): Bacteria > Chloroflexota > Anaerolineae > JAAEKA01 > JAAEKA01 > JACKBK01. Next base: position 267,650 of record CAVPPH010000002.1, on the reverse strand, counting down.
AGCATCGCTGTGGCAGACGTGCATGTTTCGAACCATCCGCTGATCCGGCACAAGCTCACGTTATTGCGGGACAAACAGACTGAGCCAAAGAAATTCCGCGAGCTGGTGCGCGAAATCGCTATCATGCTGGCTTACGAAGCTACGGAGGACCTGGATGTAGGACCGAAAGCGGTCGAGACGCCCATGGGACCATCCGACGGCTTCGAGCTAAAGGAGCACATCGGGCTGGTGCCGATTCTGCGCGCCGGGCTGGGCATGGTCGAGGGCATCTGGGAGATGATGCCGTCGGCTGAGGTGTGGCATATCGGGCTGTACCGTGACGAGCGTACGCTGCGCCCGGTTGAGTACTACAACAAGCTGCCCGTCGCGCCGACTGTGCAGGTCTGCCTGATCCTCGATCCGATGCTGGCCACCGGCGGCTCGGCAGTCGCCACCGTGGATGTCCTGAAACGGTGGGGCGCCCAGCGCATCAAATACGTCGGGCTGATCGCCGCGCCGGAGGGAATCGAACGGCTGTCCAGCGCGCATCCCGACGTTGCCATCCATCTGGCGGCCGTGGACGAGCGGCTGAACAACATCGGCTACATCGTGCCCGGTCTGGGCGACGCCGGCGACCGGCAGTTTGGCACGGGATGATCTCACCTGTCACACACCGGGGGCGAGGAGCGCGGCCAGCGCGCATTGGAGGCTGATTGACCACCAACCTTCCCGTCTGGTACCCTTCCTTGCCGCGCGTACGGGAGCTAAATCGGGTCGGGCCAGACGGCGCGGCGCACCGCATCACCGTCGTCGTGCCGACCCGCAACGAAGTCGATAACCTGCGTCCCGTGCTGGAGCTGGCCGCGCCCTTTGCCGACGAGCTGCTGGTGGTCGATGGCCACAGCACCGACGGCACGCGCGAGCTGGCCGAGCAGTGCGGCGCGCGCGTTATCCTCGATGAGGGCAAGGGCAAGGGCGCTGCGCTGCGGCTGGCCATCCGCGAGGCCAGCGGCGACATCCTGGTCTTCGTCGATGCCGACGGCTCGCACGATCCGGCCGACATCCCCGCGCTGGTCGCGCCCATCGTCGCCGGTGAGGCCGATCACGTCAGCGGCTCACGCATGCTGGGCGGCAGCGACGAACTGCACGCCACATTTCACCAGTTCGTGCGCCTGTTCGGCAGCCAGATCATCACCCTCAGCGTCAACTATACCCAGAACGTGCGGCTGACCGACTGCCAGAATGGCCTGCGCGCCATCCGCCGCGACGTCGCGCTCGCTCTCGACCTGCAAGAAGACATCACCACCATCGAGCAGGAAATGGTCATCAAGTCGGTGCGCAGCGGCTACCGGCTGGCCGAGGCGCCGACCCACGAGTATGTGCGCGCCAACGGCCAATCCAACTTCCGCGTCAAGGACGTGTGGTTCCGCTACGTGCGCAGTTGGCTCTATTACCTGCTGTTCTGGAAACCTCCGCAGCGCCCCTGACCCTGATCATGCAGACCATCGTCCGCCGGCCGCTGGCGTGGATCATCGGCGCGTTCGTGCTGTTGGCCGCCATCTATAGCGTCGTCATCCCACCCTTCGAGACGCCCGACGAGATCTGGCATTTCGCGTTCGTGCAACATCTGGCCAGCAGGCAGGGTCTGCCGGTCTCTGAGCCAAACACGCAGGCGTTGTGGCGGCAACAGGGCGTCCAGTCGCCCGGCTACTACCTGGCTGCGGCCGCGTTGACCGCCTGGATCGACCAGAGCGACTTTCCCGACATCTACGCCCGCGCCAATCCCCACGCCGCCATCGGCCGTCCCGACTCGCCTGACAACACCAACTACCTGATACATTACGCGAATGACGGCTGGCCGTGGCGCAACTCGCTCCTGGCGCTGCACATCGCGCGCTTCTTCTCGATATTTCTGGGCGCTGTTACCCTCTGGGCCACCCACCGCGCGCTGCGTCCGCTGCTGGGCGACGAACGGGCGACGCTGGGCGCGGCCCTCTTCGCCTTCCTGCCGCAGTTCATTTTCATCAGCGCGGCTGCCAGCAACGACAACGCCATCAACGCAACGGCCACCCTGACCCTGTGGCTACTGGTGACTCTGATCACCGATCCACCGGAACCGCGCAGTCGATGGACGGGCGGACGCGGGCTGCTGCGCTTTGCCGCCATCGGCGTGCTGCTGGGCCTGGCGCTGCTCTCCAAACTCAGCGGGCTGGCGCTGGCGGGACTGGCCGGGCTGGCATTACTGACAGCCGCTTGGCGCGGCCGATCCTGGCGCACGCTGCTGCTGGGCGGCCTCGCGATTTTCCTGCCCGCGCTGCTGATCGCCGGCTGGTGGTTCGTCCGCAACTGGCTGCTCTACGCCGACCCGCTGGCGTGGAACGTCTGGCAGGCCAACATTCTGCTGCGGGTCGTCCCGGCCGGCTGGCAGACCATCGTCGCTGAACTGGTGAGCCTGGAGCGCTCGTTCTGGGGGCTGTTTGGCTGGCTAAACGTTCCCTACCCGAACTGGGTCTACCTGGTGTTCCGCGCGATCGAGATCATCATCGCTGCCGGCCTCGTCCTGGCGGGCGGGCAATGGCTGGCGCGTTCGCGACGCATCGACTGGCGCTGGGCGGGCGGCAGCTTGCTGCTGCTGTGGCTGGTCGCGCTGCTGGTGTCCTGGCTCCGTTTCATGCGCATCGCGCCGGCCGCGCAGGGACGCTACTTCTTCCCGGCCGCGCCTGCACTGGCCATGCTGGTGGTGATCGCCTTCGGCGCGTGGGCACCGGGCTTGATCAGGCGAGCAAGCCGGTCAGACCAAGCCTCGCCGCTGGGATGGACGGTAGCCGGGCTGCTGGCTGTGCTCAGCGTCCTGACGCCGATCTGGATCATCGCGCCGGCCTACCAGCCGCCAGCTTCGGCCGCTGGGCTTGCGCCGGTTCTCACGCCGCTTGAGGCTGATCTGGGCGGCCAGTTTGCCGTGCTGGGCGTCGCCAGTGAGCCAGGCATTGCCGCGCCCGTCCAGCCGTTGACGGTAACGGTGAGCTGGCAGGCGCTGACGCCAGCCGCCAGCGACTATTCGGTGTTCGTGCATCTGGTCAACGACGACGGCCTGACGGTCGCACAGAAGGACACGATGCCGGGCGGCGGGTTGCGTCCCACCAGCCAGTGGTCGCCGGGCGAGACACGTATCGAACAGTACCGCGTCGTCGTCCCGCCGACAGCTTACGCGCCGGATCACGGTCGCTGGGCGGTGGGTCTGTACGACCACCGCACCGGCCAGCGCCTGCCGGTAACGCTAACCACGGCCGCGACCGAAGTCGACGCGACTGCGGACCAGTTGCTGTTCGGCGACGTTAGCCTGCAGGCTGCATCCGGTTCGATTCCCAACCCGCTCCATATCGATTTTCTGGACAACGTTACTTTGTTGGGATATAGTCTGAGCACGCGCAGCGTGCATCCCGGCGATCCGCTGACGGTGACACTCTACTGGCAGGCACGCGGCCCGATCAGTGGCGACTATACGACATTCGCGCATCTGCTGGACGCGACCGGCCAGACGCGCGGCGGGCACGACGGCGCGCCTCAGCCGGCGACGCGCGATTGGCAGCCAGGTGAGGCAATCATCGACGCCCACACGTTCAAGGTGGCCGAGGATGCGCCGCCCGGCGCCTATCAGATCGAAGCCAGCCTGTACACATGGCCCGAACTCGACCGGCTCTCGCTGGTTCGCTCCGAGGGCGCGCAAGGCGCCGACCGGGTGTTGCTGGGACAGATACGAGTCGAGGAGAGGTAACGCGAAGAATGTCAGATCAGCCGCACAAACGCCCATCGTGGGACGACTACTTCATGGGCATCACGCTGCAAGTTGCCACGCGCAGCACCTGCGACCGAGCGCGGGTCGGCGCGATCATCGTCAAGGACCGGCGCATCCTGACCACCGGCTACAACGGCTCGCCGGCCGGGCTGCCGCACTGCGACGAGATCGGCCATCTCATGGTAGACGGCCACTGTGTGCGCACACTGCACGCCGAGCAGAACGCAATTATCCAGGCGGCGCAGCACGGGGTCAGCGTGGCCGGCGGCGCGATCTATGTGACGCACCAACCTTGCCTCACCTGCGCAAAGATGATCATCAACGCCGGCCTGAAGCGGGTTGTCTACGCCGGCGCGTACCCCGACGCCAACTCGGTGGCGTTCCTGGCGCAGGCGGGCGTTGCGTTGCAACGATTTCGAGGTTGGCGCGTGATCGCGCGGGTGATCTGCGTTGGCGTAGCCGCCGGATGAATCCGGCGTCTGGTACAGAAAAGCCTGCTCAAAGCAGGCTACGGTTCGTTTCTGTGCAGCTTGCTTTAGCATGCTTCGGCTTGTCAGGCCGTGAATTCATTCAGGGCGGACGTTGGCGGCACACGATATCAATCCCCGTCGTCCGTCTGCAAGTGCATCTGCCGCCGTTCGAGACGCCAGATGCGCCGCTGTTGCGCCTGCTGGAATCGGCGCTTCTCAGCCTCCGTCTCCGGCAGCAGCGGCGGCACGGGAGTTCGCTGACCCTCCGTATCCAGCGCGACGAAGGTCAGATACGCGGTGGCGGTGTGGCGCTGCTCGCCGGTCAGCGGGTTTTCGGCGTCGACGCGGACACCGATTTCCATTGACGTGCCAAACGCGCGATTGACATGCGCCCGCAGGATCAACACCTCGCCGACATGCGCTGGCGCCAGGAAGTGCAAGTCGTCCATGGACGCGGTGACGGCTACGTGGCGGGCGTGCCGCATGGCTGCCACGCCCGCGCAGATGTCGATCCAGGCGGCCACCTGGCCGCCGAAGATGGTATTCAGCCCGTTGGCGTGCGACGGCAGGATGATCTGCGTCATCTCGACGGCCAACTCGGAAGCACGTTTTGGTTCTAGCGACATAAGCTACCTCTTGGAGTTGGTTGAGCGCAAACAAGCACTGTTTATCCGGTGCGATAACGTGACACGTGAGTCGCAAGACGCGAGACCCAACGCGTGAGCCGATAACGCTGCGTTCACGTTTCATGCCTCACGTGTCAATCACAGCAACCTGAGTCTATCACAACGACGAAAAACGGAGAACATCCACCATGCAACAGATCGTAGAGTGTGTCCCCAATTTCAGCGAAGGCCGGCGGCGGGAGGTGATCGACGCCATCGTCGCGGGCATTACATCGGTGCCCGGCGCACACTTGTTAGACGTGCAGTCTGACGCCGATCACAACCGCACGGTCGTCACCTTCGTGGGCCAGCCGGATGCAGTGCTGGAGGCGGCCTTTCAGGGCGCGCGCATCGCCGCCGGGCTGATCGACATGAATCAGCACAGCGGCGAACACCCGCGTATGGGAGCGACCGACGTGATCCCGTTCATCCCGGTGCGCGGCGTGACCATGGACGACTGCGCGCAGCTTGCGCGCCGGCTGGGCCAGCGGATGGGACAGGAGTTGGATATCCCGGTCTACCTCTACGGACAGGCCGCCAGCCGTCCAGAGCGCGATCAACTTGCCCGATGTGCGCCGTGGCGAGTTCGAGGGCATCCGCGACAGCATCGGCAGCGATCCGGCGCGCGACCCTGACTTCGGGCCACAGCGGCTGGGGTCGGCCGGCGCGACAGCCGTAGGAGCGCGTGCATTCCTGATCGCCTTCAACGTCTACCTCAACAGCGACAACGTGGAGATCGCCAAGAAGATCGCCAAGACTGTGCGCCATTCCAGCGGCGGCCTGCGCTTCGTGCAAGCCATGGGTGTGCTGGTGGACGGCCAGGCGCAGGTCTCGATGAACCTGACAGACTTCAACAAGACGGCGCTGCATGTGGTCGTGGAACTGGTACGCCGTGAGGCGATCCGCTACGGCGTGTTGATCAGCCACAGCGAGCTGGTGGGGCTGATCCCGCAGCAGGCGCTGCTGGACGCCGCGACCTGGTATTTGCAGCTAGACGGCTTCAAGCCGGACCAGGTGCTGGAAAACCGTCTGACCGCGTAAACGCAAAACGACCGGGCGCTTGCGCCCGGTCGTTTTGCGTGCGGTTCGTAGTAGGCGCTTCAGCGCCGTTCGGGTCGCTGAAGCGCCTACTACGAACTGAGAAGCTAGCCAACCTTGCGTTCCTCGTCGCCCTCTTCCATCTCTTCCTCGAGCTGCATGTCCAGCTCCTCGAACACCGCCAGCACATCGGTGCGCGAGACGATGCCGATCATCTTGCCGGACCCGTCCACCACAGGCAGCGGATTGGAGCGGTTGCTGATCATCTGGGTCGCCAGGTCCTCGATGGAGGCATCGGGGGCGATGGTGTTGACCGGGGAAGTCATGATGTCCTGGGCAACGACGCCGGTGATGCGCCGCAGGCTTTCCTGGTATTCCTTGCTGCGCAGCGGTATGTACGCGCCCAGCAGCGGCAGATAGGTGGGCAGCTTGGGGCGGGCATGGCGGGTGATCATGTCCAGCTCGGTGATGACGCCGATGGGCTCGTGAGCGTCGTTGACCACGGGCAGACCGCTGAGTTGGTATTCACGGAAAAGACGGGCTATTTCGCCAACCTTGGTGTCGGCTCGGACACTGATGACCTCTTTGGACATAATGTCGGCTACGTTCATGGAACCATCCTTCGCATTAGAGTGATTGTTGAATACAGCATAACGGCCCCAGTTCGTTGCTGGAGCCGTCATCGAGCTTGTGGGCCCCCCCGGATTCGAACCGAGGACCAACCGGTTATGAGCCGGCCGCTCTAACCGCTGAGCTAGGGGCCCATAAACGAAGAGAGCGGGCGAAGGGGATCGAACCCTCACGACCAGCTTGGAAGGCTGGGGCTCTACCATTGAGCTACGCCCGCATCACAGTCGGGGCGAGAGGATTTGAACCTCCGACCTCTTGGTCCCAAACCAAGCGCGCTGCCAACCTGCGCTACGCCCCGTGATATCCAGCATTGTACCGCAATCCCACCGCCGCGTCAAAACGCCCGTCAGACGACTACCGTGCCCAACTCAGACGCGCTTCATACCAGTTCGGCAGCGTGTCAGGCAGCACAGCGGCCAGACGCGACTGCCCGCTGCCCACGTCAGCCACGTAGACCGCCCAGACGCCATCGCGGTTGGAGATGTACGCGACCTGGCGCCCGTCGGGCGACCAGGCGGGGTGAGCGTCTACGCCGGGGCTGGTTGCCAGTGTCGACACATTGCCGGTGCGCACGTCCAGCAGGTAAACATCCCAACCACCGCCGCGCTCAGCCGACGCGAACGCGATCCGGCTGCCATCAGGCGACCAGGAGGGCATGGCGTCGCCGGGCACGGAGGTGATCGGCCGCGGATTGGAGCCATCGGCGTTGATCAGGAACATACCGCAGCGCCCGCTAAGGTCGTCGCACGTCTGGTACGCGATCACGCTGCCATCGGGCGACCAGGATGGCCAGCGCCCGTAGCCCATGAATATCTCGTTCGCGCCGCCCGCGGTGATGCGGTAGATACGCCAGCGCCGGTCTCCCTCGCGGTTGGATTCGAACACGATCTGGCCGCCGTCGGGCGACCAACTGGGATGCGAGTCTTCGAAGAAGCTGGTCAGGCGCTGACGATTGGCGCCGCTGGCCGTGAACGAGGTCAGTCCCGTCTGGTCGTTGCGCTCCGACCGGGCTGCTATCCGCTGACCGTCCGCGGACCAGACCGGCTGGCTGGCATCCTGCATGATCACAGCCGGCTGCTGGCTGCCACGCATCGCCAGGCTGTACACCGACCAGCGCTCGAACTGGGGTGAATAGGTCGCGAAGGTGAGCTTGCCGGCGCCTTCAACACCGGCGGGCGCTGGCGTCGTGTCAGTTTCAGCCGAGACGGTCGGTGTCGGCGGGTTTGAGCAGAACTCCACTGCGTCGGCCTGCTTGGACGCCACATCGGTCGCTGCGCCGAAGTTCACAGCCGCCTTGTAGTGATCGACGGCATCGCACCACTGACCGTCGCGTCCCAGCGAGTTGGCCCACGACTCCTGCGCCACCGCCAGCCGCTCGCGCACGTCCAGAAAATCAGGCCTGATTTCGTAGATCTGCCCCAGAAACTGCACCGTCTGCTCCCAGTCCAGCCGCCAGCGACTCAGCGCGTCGATGTAGAGCGATACCAGATCGCGTTCCGCTGACAGAGCGCCATCCGAGCGCAGTTCCAGCGCACGGTCGTAGATTCGCAGCGCCTCCTCGTAGCGGTCGTCGGCCAGCAGCGCCTTGGCCTGACCGGACAGCGTCGCGAAGCGGAGATCATCTATCGCGCCGGGTTGATACGCGGGGTCCAACGCCTGCAATTGCTCTAGGATCGCCAGGGCCTCATCCCAGTTGCCTGCCTCTGCAGCGACCTGCGCCTGGCCGAAAAGTTGCTCGGTTGGGAGCACGATCAGATCGGGCGCGGGCGTCGGTTGCTCGCTGTCGGGCGGAACCAGCAGCAGCGGAGCGACCGACGGCGCGGACGTCACGGCCGGCGTCGTGGTGATTTCCAGTCCGTCCAATGCCTCGCGAGCCTGCTGGTTTTGTGGGTCCAGCGCCAGCGCCTGCTGCAATTCAGCGGCAGCCAGCTCTGGCTGGCCGGCCGCTGCGTGATCCAGCCCCTGGGCAATGTACGCAGCCACCTGCGAGTCGATAGTAGCCTGCCGCTCAGCCAGGCCGCGGTCCGTTCCCGACTTGAAAGCAAACGCGATAGCGCACGCCGCCAGCAACAGGGCGAACGCGACAACGAGCACCCAACGAATGCGGGAGCCGCGCCGGCTGGCGGTGGAGGAAGTAGGCGATTCAGGCAAGTCTGGCATGAGAAGTCCGTCTACGGCAAGGTCAGCTCGTAGTGTAGCACCGACGTTCCGTCCTGGTCAAACAGCGTGACGGACGCGCGCTGCCCCGCTGCCAGATCGCCCGTCTCGACAAGTTGGAAAAACGGCTGCGCAGGGTCAAGAGTCACGTCCTGGGCCAGCACCTCACCCTCGTCGATGGTCAGAACAACTCGCCCGGTGATCGGCTGGCGCGGGAACAGACCGACAGCCAGACCGCCGGCCGCCGGCGCCAGATAAACCGCACCGTTGCCGTCGGCGGTGCTGACGCCGCCGATGCCGGCCACCGGGAACCAGGTCTCCTGCCAGGTGTAGGTCTCGCCGGCCGCCAGCCGCGCCTGATCCCAGAAGGTGGGCGAGACGCCCGCGTGCAGTTCCACGTAAGCTGAGTCGTCGTCGGTATAAAGCGCAGGGTCGAACGGGTCGGACCAGCCGAGGCCGAACCCCTTGCTGCCAGGCACAGCCACCGGTGAGAAAACGCGCACCATCCCCTCATCCGCGTCGCCGTCGTAGACGCCGGTGAAGGGTCCGTGCGCGGCGGGCCGCTCGAAGATCCCCAGCCACTGACCCCAGTTGCCCAGCGTGCTGTAGTCCGTGCCGTCAGCGACCGGCCAATCCAGCGCGCCTTGCGGCTCCGGCAAGGTTTCATCGCCGCGGCTGTGGACGGTCACCTGGTCGCTGGGGAAGAGAAAACGCAACGACGGCCCGACGGTGTTGGCAGGACCCGGCGCCAGCAGCGCGTTGATCCAGAACTGGTAATCGACCGGCGCATCGGTCGGGTTGACAATGCGCGGCTGGACCGTGAATGCGGCCTCGCCGCTGCGCAGGGTGACATCAACCTCGGCGCGCAGGTGATCCTGGAAGGGCATGAAGACGGTGACGCTGGCCGTGGCCGGGTCGATGCGATTGGTGATGTAGCCCCACGAATCGCCCCAGGCGTAGCCGTGCTCGGCCACCGGCAGATCCCAGGCGATGCCGCCGGCCGCCAGCCAGCCGCCCTGCTCGGCCGGTCCCCACGGCGATGGTTTGATGACCGGATTCTGGTACAGCTCGTTGCTACCCGTCGGCTTGAAGACCACACTGTAGATGCGTCCGCCCAGATCGGGCAGAAGGGTGATGCGCAGGTACTCGTTCTCCAGCACCACCGCGCGGTAGGACCAGGGGTAGGGCCGCGGGCTGCTGGCTTCATAGTCCTGCTGGTTGAAGCGCTGATAGGTCCAGCCAAACTCGTCGTTGACAGCTTGTGTGGTAAACGCGGCGTAGGGATAGGTGAGAATGTCGATGGTCGTCTCGTAGACCTGCACCGGCGGCAGCGCGGTCGGCTCGACCGGCGCTTCGACGACCGCCGGCCCGTCCGGGTCGCCCTCGATGCTCACCAGATCGCTCCACACCCACCCGGCCAGTCCATCGACCTCGATCTGCCACCAGGTACCGGCCGCGTTGCGGGCCAGCACGGGATAGCGCTGCCCGCTGATCACCTGCCCAACCACGTCGAACCCTTCCCCCGGCCCGCCGCGCAGGTTGACCGGGTTGCGCACGATGACGGCGAACGCGGCCGGCGGCGTAGCGTTAACCGATGGCGACGGTGTGGCCGTTTCGGTCGGCGACGCCGTGGCCGCTGGCGGCGCGAGGCTGGCGGTCGCTGTCGCAGTTGGCGGCAGCGTGGGCGCCGGAGAGGCGGTAGGGGTGGCAAACGGTAGAACAGCCACAACCGCGACGGCTGTCGCTGTCGGAACAGCCGTCGGGTCCGGCGTCGGTGTTGCCCGCGAGCAGGCTGCCAGAATCAGCAGAACCGGTAGAACAATGAAATGCGACAATCGCAGGGAGTTGTTTCGAGGCACGGTGTGGTCCAGATAGGATCGAAGAAGCCGCCAGGATTATAGCCTGCTCCCTCCAAAGCTGTCCAGAAGCCGGGTTCAACCAACGTCGAGTGGGATTCGCATGATCCACAAACTGTCGCTGGCCCGCTCGTGACGCACAGCGCCCAGGCGAGCGTAGAAGTCGGGGATGTCGGCGCCGAGGTACAGGTCTGTGACCCCCAGCCGCCGCGCGTCACACAGCAGCCTGCGCACCAGCGCGCTGCCCACACCGCTGCCGCGCCGCTCCGGCGTAACCACCAACGCGGCCAGCCAGGGGTGCAGATGCGGCCGTGACTCGTCGTCGTTGTGGACCAGATTGACGGTGCCGGCCGGCTGGCCATCCACCAGCGCCAGCAGAGAAAGGGGAATGCGATCTGGATCGTCGGCCTTGCGCAGCAACTCCTCAAACATCGCGACACTGTAGCCAGGACGGTCCCGCCAGAACTCGTGGTAGATCCAACCGGCGACCAGCGAGCGGTGTTCGGGGTGGTTGAACAGGTGATCGATCTGTGCAGTCATGGCTAAATCTGCTGGTTGGCTCGATCTTCATGCGGCATGATGACCAGTGTCGAGTCGATGCTATCCTCAGCCATTGGCTCGTTTTCGACCGGTGTCAGCACCGCCCCCAGGGAACGGATTGCTTCGTCGGCGCTCCAAAAAACATGTTGCGCAGCGAAGCCGTCCAGAAACCCGCTGCGTTGCAAGAGGCTTTCAACCCGTGGCTGCAAGCCTGCCAGCAGCAGATCGCCGCCGCCCTTTTCCTGGCGATGCCATATCTCGCGCAGCACCTCGATGCCCGTGGCGTCGATCAGCGGCACGCCACGCATCGAAAAAATAATCTTTGCACCGGGTATATCTTGCGCTTCGATCTCATCCAGCAGCTTGCGAGCCGCGGCAAAGAAGAGCGGACCGCTGAGGTAGTAGACGCTGATGGTGTGCTTAGGATGCACGAAGGGTTGGCCGTCCTTAGTCAACCGCTTTACATCCACCGGTTGGCGCGAAACGGTCAAGTCGCTGATCTGCGACATGAAGATCAACGTACTGATGCCAAAGCCGATCAAAATTGCTTGCGTCAGGTCGAGAAAGACCGTGGCCGCCAGCGTGATGAGAAAGGCTAGCATCGCGTGTTTCAGCCGCTTGCCAAAGTAAAAATTGATGGCGCTCCACTCATTCATGCGCCAGGCCGTGACCATCAGCACACCAGCCAGCGCTGCCAGTGGAACCCGCCCGATTGCCGGCGCGAACAACAGCGCCACCAGCAGCAGGATCACGCCGTGCAGGATCGAGGTCAGTCGGGTAACGCCGCCGCTCTTGATATTCACGCTGGTGCGGGCGATGGCCGCCGTAGCCGGCACACCACCGAAAAAGGGGATCGCAATGTTGCCGATTTCCTGCGCGACCAACTCGACGCTGTTGTGCAGGCGTATTCCCGTCATGTTGCCACCCACGGCGCCGCATAGCAGGCTCTCGATGGCTCCCAGCGCGGCAATCGACATCGCCGGGATAATCAGATTGCGTATTTCCGGCCACGGGATGTCGCCGAGACTGAGACGGTTGCTCAGGATAATACTGCGGGGAATCTCCCCGATAGACGGCACGTCCAGACCGGCAATCAGGACGATTGCGGTAGCAACAACAATGCTCACTAACGAGCCGGGGATACGCTGGGAGAAACGGAGACGCGGCCAGAGCAGCATGATTGCCATTACCAGCAGCGTCAGCCCCAGAGCATAGAGGTTAGGATCGATGCCGTTGCTGGCGTAGTAGGTCAGCTTGTCGATGACGTTTTCCGCCGGCGGCGCGGAGATGCCCAGTGCGTTGTCGATCTGGCCAAAGGCGATGATGAGGGCGATGCCGCTGGTGAAGCCCGAAATCACAGGCGCGGGGATCAGCGCTACCACCCGTCCCAGACGGAAGATACCAAGCACAACAAGAATCACGCCGGCGATCAACCCGGCAACCCACATCCCCTGAAGGCCATAGCGCGACGCCAGCACGATCAACACTGCCGACATCGCGCCCGTAGGTCCGGAGATCTGATAGGGCGCGCCACCCAGTGCTCCGATCAGGATACCTGCTACCACGGCGGTCACAAGGCCGGCCGCAGCATCGGCGCCGGAGGCGACGCCAAAAGCCAGCGCCAACGGCAGGGCGACTGCCGCAACGGTCAGTGCGGCCAACAGATCCTTCTGGAAGACTTCGATTCCGTAATTGGAGAACTCAAGGCTTACCAGCCGCCGCCATTCTCTGACCAGGTTCATACAACCTCCGTGTCGCTCAGGGATGACCAACCGATGATCTTCGGTTTGGTGGAAGCACAAACCCTTCGAGCCCGCCTGCGCCAACTTTGTGGCAGGTGATTCGAAGGGTCGCAACAACAACATTCTAAGCCCGTTCGCTCTGGACACAAAAACTCGGTTGCCTGAAGTTTCACCGAGACATGCAAGATTCTTGCAAGGTCAGCACTTCTTGATTGCAGAAGGCTGTCTCTTCGGCCGGGGAGCAGCATCCGTTGCAAACCAGGCGTTCTGTACAGGCGGGTCTGGACGATCCAGGCTCGCAGGGCCCTGACGACTGGTTCGCTCACCTTTCGAGAAAGGTCAGTGGACCATGAAAGAGCGCCTGCTCATCATCCTGGCTGTCGCAGTTCTGACGCTGGCGGCAGCCCCCACACTCTCGTCGCTGTTGCCAGCCGGCAGCAGCACCGCCGGATCGCCGAGTGTCGTCTATGCCGACGGCCCGACGCCCACACCGACGCCGCAGGGCAGCAACTGCCACGGCGGACCTAGCTGCGGCGGCTGATCGCCGCCGCACCACCTCAGCGCAGCCGGCAGGTTAATCTGCCGGCTGCGTTACCAGCATGGTTTCCAGGCGCTGCGACTGTTGCATCCAGTCGCGCAAGAGATAGTCCGGCGGGCTGGGAAGAGTATCCAGCAGCGCGCGGGCGCGGTTCAGATAGTCTGTTGCCTCGTCGGTCCGTCCCTGGTCCAGGAGATGTTCGGCACAGTTGGTCAGCGCATCGGTGGCCAGCAAGCGGTCATCCATCTCCAGGTAAAGACTCACAGCGCTGTCAAAGACGGTCTTAGACTCGCCGAACCGCCCCAGTGCGGCCAGAAAAATACCCATGTTGTTGCGGACTCTGGCAAGCAATGGGCGGTCACCCAGCCGGCGGTAGAATGGCTCGACGGCTACATGCAGCGCCAGCGCCTCCTCGTGCCGTCCCTGTTCATAGTAGAGGATGCCCAGGTTCATGTGCATTCGGGCAGCCTGCACCTCGTGGCCGATCTCCTCGTCGATCGCGATAGCCTGCCAGTAACAATCAGCCGCCTCGTCCCAGCGCTTCTGACGGCGGTACGCCTCTCCCTGGCTGCCAAAAGCCTTGGCCAGTCCGCGCCGGTTTGCTGCTGCTTCGAAGCCGGCGGCTGCCAGATGAAAATGCGCCAACGCTTCCTCCGGCGCGCCCTTCTCGAGCAGCACGATACCCCAGTTGTTGTGTGCGATGGCCAGTTCATTCCGGTCGCCCAGCGCCCCAAAGATGCCGGCAGCCTCCTGGCAACATGTGCCGGCAGAATCGAGATCGCCCAGAGCGATGTAGATCTGGCTGAGGTGCGTCAGCACGCGGCCCACGCCCGCGCTGTCGCCCAGCTCGCGGCTGAGGGCCAGCGCTTCGTCGAAACAGGCTAGCGCGCGCCGGTTGTCACCCAGAATGCGCGCCAGCTCGCCCAACTGATCCAGCAAATACGCCTGGTCAGCAGGCCGGCCAGCTTGCCGGCTAATCTGCACGGCCAGTTCCAGCAGATCCTGCCAGGCCAGCCAGTAGCCGCGCGTCTCCACATGCCGCCACGCCTCGCCGGTCAGCGCGAGTCCCGGCGCCCAGGCCGTCGGCTCGGTCAGCGCCTGCTGGATCGCCTTGCGCAGGTTGGCCATCTCGCGGTCCATGGCGGCTGTGTCGTGCGCGTGCTGCTGCATGAACAGTAGCCAACTGGTCGCGTTGACGGCGATCTTGTGCCGGAAGCGCGCCTGATAATCGACCGTCGCCGCTTTGTGGCCGGTCATGCGTCGCCCCACCCGCCGCCCTGCCAGCCGATGATGTCGGTCAGCAGGAAGGTCTCGGTCAGCCGGTGGATGCTGTAACGGCGCTCTTGCAAGCCACCGCTCACGTTGACCAGCGACAGCATCACCAGCCGCTCCAGCGCATCCAGCAGCCGGCTGCCCGTGACCTCGCTGACCCGTTCTATGCTGGCAAAGTCGGCGCCGCTCTGTGCAAAGAGCGGCATGTTGATCAGCACCTCCTGCGCGTCCTCGTCCAGCTTGCGCCATGCATCCAGGAAGATGTAGCGGTAGAGGTCGTCGGCTTTGCGACCGCGGGCGGCGCGCAGGTTGTCCAGCACCTGATCCAGGTCAAGCAGGTAAAGCTGGCCGACGACCAGTTTCAACGCCAGCGGGTTGCCGCCCACGGTCTCGAAAATGGGGCGCAAGGCGTCGTCGCCGGCAGCCGTCACCTGGTCAATGTGCCGCAGCCGCGCCTCGTTGCGCACCAGTTGCAGCGCTTCCGACTCGGCCAGCCCCGGCAGCGGGTAGCAGAAGACATCGGACTCGCGGTGCAGGCTTTGCCGCGAGGTCAGTAGGAACTTGGACGGGCCGGCCAGCCGGCGCAACGTCGGCAGCAACGCATCGACATCGGCCAGGGTCTCCAGATTGTCCAGAACGACCAGACAGGCGCTCTGGCCCAGCCGAGCTGCCAGGCTGTTGCTGGCCTGTTCCACGGAGAAAGGAACTGGCAGCGAACTGGCCGGCAGCAACTGTACGACCAGCGCCTCGACCAGATCGGCGGCCGTCAGCGCAGGAGCGTCAAGCGGCTGGATGAAGCCGCCGGGGTGAAAGGTCTGCTGCTGCGCGCTGACCCAGGCGAACCCGGAGAACGCGGCCCGCTCGACCACCAGCCGGCGGGCAAGCTGATAGGCGATGGCTGTCTTGCCGATGCCGCCGATCCCCTCGACGGAGACGAGCCAGGGCGCAGCGGGCGCCAGCAGCACGTCGCTGAGGCGATCGATAGGTCTCGCGACGCCGACCAGTTGATCGTGGCTGGCCGCGGGGGCGTGCCGTTCCAGATCGACTGAACGCTGGTCGCGCGTCGCCAGTTCCAGCGCGTAGAGGGTCTCGGCCAGATGCGTGATAGCACGCTTCTGCTTCCTGTAGAGGGTGGGTTGGGCAATGTTCAGCTCGTTGGCGACGGCGTAGGCAGGCTTGTCATCCAGGAAACGTTTGCGCAGCAGTGCGGCATCTGACTCGCGTGTCGCTTCCAGAGCGGTCAGCGCTGCCAGCAGCACCCGGTTGGTGGCCAGCCGGACGTTGCCATCCGCGCCGGGCATCTCCTGCTTGACGAGGGTCAACCCGTCCAGCGGGCTGCCGTAGGACGCGTCCTTATGCCACAGCGTGAGCGCGTCGTGAACGTGTTTTTCGAAATGGTCAGGCAATTCGGACATTTCGGGAGTCATGGTCTGCCTGCAATTCTGGGGGTTTGGCGAGGACGGAATGTGCGTCATTATAACAGGAACGACGCGATGCACGCAAGCTGATGAGAAACAAAATGCGCCGCGCGGTGTGGTTGACAGCTCACACCTTCGGTGCTACAATCCCGCCTCAACCGAACACAGCACACCGGCTGTGACGGGGACATGTCGAGGAGACCCGCAGGCGACCAGAGAGCGACGCCCAGGCTGCAAGCGACGCCGCCATCCCTCTTCGATGACACCCCTGAGCCGAACGGCGAATGCGGAAGGACAGAGGACAGAAGAACAGAGGGGCAGAGGATCAGCGAACCTGACACTCTGAAAGTCTGATATTCTGAAACTCTGAACATCTGACCTCTGACGTAGCCGTCTCCGGGATGCGCCCGTTACTGCGCAACAACAAGGCTTCGCGTCAGCGGAGCGAATGGTGGTGGCACCACGAGCAGGCATTCGCGCCCTCGTCCTCCAAACGGACGAGGGCTATTTTTTTCTCGTACTCGTCCTCCTACTCGTCCTTGTACTCGAATCGGAGGAGGACGAGTACGAGGACGAGTAGGAGTAGGAGGACGAGTGAGAGAGAAGATGGAGACAATACGATCGACCGAGATTGGACAACACGTCGGACAGCGAGTGCGGCTGCAAGGCTGGGTACACAACCTGCGACTGCTGGGCGGGGTGAACTTCCTGGTGCTGCGCGACGGATGGGGGACTGCTCAAGCTGTCACGCAGAACGAGGCTGCGCTGGCGCCGCTGACGCAGGCGGGGCTGGGGCAGGAGACGGTGATCGCGCTGGAGGGGCTGGTGGTGACCGAGCCACAGGCGCCGGGCGGTGTCGAACTGCACGATCTGACCGTCGAGGTGCTGACGCCGGTCAGCGAGCCGCCGCCGATCCCGATCAACAAGAAGCAGATCAAGGCGGCGCTTCCGACCCTGCTGGATCACGCGGTGGTGGCGAATCGCCATCCGGCGCGGCGGGCGGTGTTCCGGCTGGCAGCCGGCGTGATGGCGGGCTTCCGTGCGACGCTGAACGCGAGCGGCTTCACCGAGATTCAGACGCCGAAGATCGTGGCCTCGGCCACCGAGAGCGGCTCCAACGTCTTCAAGATCGACTACTTCGGCCGCCCGGCCTACCTGGCGCAAAGCCCCCAGTTCTACAAGCAGATCATGGTCGGCATCTTCGAGCGGGTCTTCGAGGTCGGACCGGTGTTCCGGGCCGAGCCGCACGACACGACCCGCCACGTCAACGAGTACGTCAGCCTGGACGTCGAGTTTGGCTTCATCGAGAACCACTTCACGGTGATGGCGACGGCGCGCGACGTGATCGCAGGAATCATCGAAACATTGCAGAGCAGCTACGCTGCGGAACTGGAACTGCTGAGCGCGCGCCTGCCAGCTGTCGCTGCCGCGATCCCGCACATCCACTTCGCTGAGGCGCAGGAGCTGATCCTGCGCCGCCACGGTGTCGATGTGCGCGGCGAGCCGGACCTGTCGCCGCAGGATGAGCGTTGGCTCGGTGGATGGGCGCAGGAGGAACACGGCAGCGACTTCCTGTTCGTCACCGGCTACCCGATGAGCAAGCGGCCCTTCTACACGCATCCCGACGCGAGCCGGCCTGGCTACAGCAACTCGTTCGACCTGCTTTTCCGCGGCGTAGAGTTGATCACCGGCGGCCAGCGGCTGCACCTGCTATGGGGATTATCTGGATGCGCTGACGAGGGCAGGCTACTCCTCGGAGCCGTTCGAGACCTACCTGGAGGCCTTCCGCTACGGAATGCCGCCTCACGGCGGGTTCGCCATCGGCATGGAGCGGCTGCTGATGCAGCTGCTCGACCTGCCCAACCTGCGGCTGGCGACGCTCTTCCCGCGCGACCTGAACCGGGTGGCTCCGTAGGAGCGGAATCAGGAGGACAGAGGTCAGGAATCAGAGGTCAGAACCCTGATTGACTGACAGATGTCATAGAGGCGTGTCTTTCATACCAATCCTCGCTCTGGAGGCTTTTTGCGAAGGATTGGTATGAAAGACACGCCTGATCTCTGCGTTACCTTGGTCCAGGTTTGCGCCAGCATGAGAGGTAGCGATTCTAGCGCTTCTACAGAAGCGCTAGAATCTCGCACACAGATCGACCGCACGAGGAAGGCTGACTGATCATGAAAGACGAATACGATTTCAGCAAGGGCAAACGCGGCGCGGTCGCACCAATGCCACCCGGTAAGACTCGCATTATGATCCGCATTGATGATGACATTCTTGACCGGTTTCGCACCCAGGTCTATGAAAGCGGAGGCGGCAGTTACCAGACGCTGATGAATCGTGCGCTGCGCGAGTATATCGAACAGGAGGTTGTGCCGATGAAGGATGTGTTCCGCCGCGTGCTTTGGAAAGAGATGCCCGTCTTTATGACACACGGCCCGGCCCCTGCTGTTTGACAGCTGGCGTCTTCTTTCCGCCAGCCTTTGCCAGCCGCTTTCCTTTGGGGGTATAATCCGCGTTAGATACTTGTCCCGTTTGCAGCGCTGGCCGCCCAGCTCGCCGGAGATCGCCGTGGACCTCAGCCCCGTCCCCACCACACCAGAAAACGACCCGAATTCCCGCTTCAGCCAGGAGTCTGTGCCCGTCGTTTATGTGCAAGGAACGCACCGCGAGATGGGCCGGCAGATCGGCCAGGATCGGCGCGCGGCCATCCACGCCATGCTAGCGACCTACCGCCGCTATTTCGAGGCCGAAGCGGAGCGGCTGCGCATCAGAAGCTGGCGCGAGGCGACTCTCCACGCCCGCAAGTATCTGCCCTTTGCTGAGGAGAGTGTGCCGCAGTACGTCGAAGAATTGCAGGGCATGGCCGACGGCGCGGAGATCGACTTCAACGACCTGCTGGTGCTGAACTGCATGGAGGCGCTGACTGAGGACGCGCTGCACCGCGGCTGCACCAGCCTGGCCGCCGCGCCTGAGGTCACCGCCGACGGCAAGCTGTGGGTCGGCCACAACGAAGACTGGCTGCCCGACGACTTCGAGACAGTTTATCTGGTCCACGCGCGGCCCGTTGACGAGCCGGCCTATCTGGCCATTACCTACGGCGGGCTGCTGCCTAACATCGGCTTCAACGAGTGCGGCATCGCGCAGTGCTGTGACTCGGTCTACCCCAACGACGCGCGTATCGGCGTGCCGCGCATCTTCGTCTCGCGCGCGGTGCTGGCGGCGCGCACACCCGCGACTGCCATCCGCGCCGCGCTGAACCGCCGGCGCGCGGCTGGCTATAATCACCTCATCGTGCACGCCAGCGGCGAGATGTACAACATCGAGGCGTCGGCCGAGGACTTCGAGGTGATCTACGGCGGCGAAGGTATTCTGGCGCACACCAACAACTACGTCACCCGCCACATGCGCGCGGTCGAGCGCGACAGCGAGGAACTGATCGCCTCGCGAGTACGCTACAACAGGACCTTTCGTCTGCTGCGTAGCCATGCCGGCAAGCTGGACCTGCCGTCGATCCAGTCGATTCTCGCCGACCACGTCAACTTTCCCCAGTCCACCTGCAACCATGTTGAGATCAACGACAAGCCGCTGGATCGCCAGCAGACCATTGCGTCGCTGATCATGGATCTGGCCGGCAACACGCTGCACGTCGCCTGGGGCACGCCCTGCCGCGCAGCCTATCACAGCTACCAGTTGGAGGCCTGATGTCATGCGCGACCAACCAGCACGCGCACCTTCGAGGACGCCGATGACCGTTTTTCATCGCGGCGCGCGGCGGTCCAGCAAGGCCGGCTTGCCGCCCGGCAGTATGGTGCACGTTGGCGAACGCCGGGTCGAGACGCCGCGCGTCAGCCTGACACACTACAACGCCTCCGAATACCGCGAGCAGAGTATCACCGACCTCGCGGCCAGCATTCCCTTTCTCGACGACTCGGCGACGACCTGGCTCAACGTGGACGGTATCCACCAGACAGAAGTCGTGAGCCGGATCGGCGAATATCTGGGACTGCACCCGCTGCTGCTGGAAGACCTGGTCAACGCCGCCCAGCGGCCGAAGTTCGAGAACTATGGCAACTGCCTTTTCTTCGTCCTGAAGATGCTGACTTATGACCCGGATGGTCACAGCGTGGACACCGAGCAGGTCAGCATTGTACTGGGTCGGGATTACGTGCTGTCGTTTCAGGAAGGCTCCAGAGGCGACGTCTTCGATCCGGTGCGCGCTCGCCTGGAGGCTGGCGGCACACGGATTCGCAGCGGCGGCGCCGACTTCCTGGCCTATTCGCTGATGGACGCGATCGTCGATCATTACTTCGTCGTGCTTGAACGGTTCGGCGATGACTTCGAAGCGCTGGATGAGCAGTTGGTCAACGATCCCAGCAGCGACACGCTCAACAAGATCTACCAGCTCAAACGCCAGTTGGTCATGGTGCGCCGCTCGATCTGGCCGCTACGCGAGGTTGTTAACGCACTGGAGCGCGACCAGACGCCGTTGCTGCGCCCGGAGATACACATCTACCTGCGCGACCTCTATGACCACACGATCCAGGTCATTGAAACCGTGGAAACCATGCGCGACGTGATCGGCGGCATGCTGGACATCTATCTCTCCAGCGTCAGCAACCGCACCAACGAGACCATGAAGGTTCTGACGATCTTCGGCAGCATCTTTATCCCGCTGACCTTCCTGGCCGGCGTGTATGGTATGAATTTCCACTACATGCCGGAGTTGGGCATGCGCTGGACCTACCCGGCCTTTTGGGGCGTCACGATTGCCATTATCGCGTCGCTGCTGTTCTATTTCCGGCGCAAGCGCTGGATCTGAATTGGAGAAGAAACACTCAAACCCATCATGAAGCCAACAATTCTTCGCGAAGAACGCAACGGCTGGCCCGCCCAGTCCCGCCCCGACCGCAAACTGCCCGAGCCGTGGACGCCCGAAATGCTGACCGGCTGGCATCACATCCATCATCACGGATTGTCGCCCGACGGACAGTATGTCGCTTTCGTCTGGCACCGGGACGGCAACGACGACCTGTACGTGATGCCGATCCACGGTTCGTTGGAGCTGGGCTTCCGGGACGCCTGGCCGCGCCGGCTGACGTTCGACCGCCCGGCCCAGGCAGCATGGACCGACGGCCCGCCTCGCTGGAGTCCCGACAGCCGCTTTCTGGCCTACGCCGCGCACGACGACATCTGGCTGGTGGCTATCGACGGTGGCCGGCCGCGCCGATTGACCGAGGGCAGGTTCGGCGACTCGTCGCCGATATTCAGTCCCGATGGCAGCCGGATCTACTTTGTCAGCGGTCGCGGCGACTTCAACAATCTATGCTATACCACGCCGGCCGGCGACTGGCCGGTTGCGCTGACCCGCTTCGCAGGCGACATCTCCGATCCGCGGCCTTCACCGGACGGCCGACAGATCGCCTTCATCTACCACCCGCAGGACGATTTGAACCGGTCCGAGGTCTGTGTTGCGCCGGCCGAGGGCGGCGAGGTGCGTCACCTGACCGGCGCGCCCGGTGTGTGGGACATGCAGGCGCGCTGGTCGCCTGACAGCGCTGCGATTGCCTTCACGTCCAATCGGTCAGGCTGGACGGAGCTGTACCTGCTGACCCTGGCAACTGGCGAGTTGCGCCAGATGACCAGCGGCGCGGCCAACGTAGCCGGTTACGGCTGGAGTCCGGGCGGCCGGCGAATCGCACTGGTTGTCAACCGCAACGGCGCGGCGGACCTGTATCTGATGAAGGTTGCATCGGGCGAGATCACTTTGCTGCGGGCGGCCAATGGCTGGCACAGCCTGCCCCAGTGGCGCTCCGACCGCCATTGGCTGACGGTGGAGTTCGAAAGCCCCGCGACGCTGCCCGACATCTGGCGCGTCGATGCCACCACCGGCGAGGCGCATCCCATCACCTTTTCGACACCACCGGCCCTGGCAGTCGCTGGCATGGTGGAGCCGGAGTTCGTGACGTACTCCAGTAGCGGCGATGTCACGATCCCGGCCCTCCTGTTCCGCCCAGCGTCCGCATCTTCTGAAAAACCGTGTGCGGCGGTCGTCTATCCGCACGGCGGGCCGACCGACGAGCACGCCCGTTACTTCGACATGATAGCGCAGTGGCTGGTAGCCAAGGGCTACGCCGTGCTGGCGCCAAACTATCGCGGCAGCACCGGCTACGGTCTGGCGCACCAGCAGGCATTGCACGGCAACTGGGGCATCGTGGACAGCGACGATATGCTGGCGGCCGCCGACTACCTGGCCGGGCTGGACTGGGTGGATGGCGATCGTCTGGGCATCTACGGCGCGAGCTACGGCAGCTATCTGGCCTTGCTGGCGCTGGCGCGCGATGATCGCCAACCGCGCCGCTTCAAGTGTGGCGTAGCGAAGTATGGCGACTGCGACATCCTGGCGTCATGGGCGCAGGGCGACCGGCCCGGCCGCGAGGACCTGGAGCGTCAGATGGGGCATCCAACGACCAGCCGCGCCGGCTACCGCGCTGGCTCGCCGGTCTACGATGTGGCCAACATCGAAGCGCCGCTGCTGATCCTGCACGGCGCGGACGACGACCGCGTGCATCCCAAGCAGAGCGAGCAACTGGTGGAAGAGATGAAACGGCAGGATAAGACCTTCGAGTTGTTCATCTACGAGGGCGAAGGCCACGGGTTCCTGCAAACCGGCAACTTGCAGCATTTCTACGCCACGCTGGGCCGGTTTCTGGATTGGTACCTGCTCTGATCTCCTGCTCGTCCTCGTACTCGTACTCGCACTTGGTCGGGATAACCTGGCCGGAAGAGTACGAGTAGGAGTACGAGTATGAGGAGACAGAGGCTGCCATGCACGAACAAGACCGCGTCATCCGCTACGACGATCTGACCTGGCCGGAGGTAGCCGCCCTACCGCGCGACCTGCCGATGCTGGTTCCGCTGGGACTGGGCCGCTACGACCTTGACGTAGCATCTGGCGCGGTTGGAAGTCGACCAGGCCGCGCTGCTGCCAGCCGTGCCTTATGGCTTCCAGCGCGCGGACGGCGACCCGCTGGGCGCGCTGGTGGTGTCACCCGGCCTGCTGCGCCGTGTGTTGATCGGTGTCGGCAAGGAACTGCACGCGCAAGGCTTTCGCCGCGTCGTTTTCCTCAACGGCCACGGCGATCTTGGTCTTAAAGCCTCCGGGTTGACGTTACTGGACGCCCCGTTCAAGCCTCAGCCGGCCGCGCCGTGGCCCGCTGATCTCGCCCAGCGGACTGTGTTCATCAGCACGGGCCACACCGAACAGCACGGCTACCACCTGCCGCTCAGCACCGACACGCTGATCGTGCAGGCCATCGCCGATGGCCTGACGCGGCGCGCGCCCGGTGAAGTGGTCTCTTTGCCTGCCTGGCCCTACGGCGTCAGCACACACACGCGCGAGTTTCCCGGCACGCTGAACCTGGGCGGGCGGGTGTTCGAGGACTTCTTTCTGGCGGTTGTCGACCGGCTGGTCGCGCTGGGCGCTGAGACGATCTGCTTCTCGAACGGGCACGGCGGCAACCACAGCTTTCTGGTCAATGTCGTCAAGCTGGCCGGCGAGCGCCACCCGACCCGCTTCGTTGCCACCGAGTGGCTGCACACCACCGGCCCCGCGCTGGCGCGCTGGCGCAGCAGCGGCCGCGGCGGCATGGGCCACGGCGGCGAACTGGAGACCAGCTACATTCTGCACCTACAGCCCGATCTGGCGCGTATGGACCTGGCGACCACCGAGACCGGCTTCATCAGCACGGAAAACTATTTCATGGACTGGGCCGAGGGCGGCAAGCTGGCGGCCAACCCGCCGTGGAGCGACGACACGATCAGCGGCATCTACGGCGACGGAACACTGGGCACGGCGGAGAAAGGCCGGCTCTGGCTGGAGGCCGCGGTCGAGGAGAAGCTGGATTTCATACGCGAGATGCGCGAGCAGCACGCGCTGCGTCAGAGCGCACGTGCGTGGCGGGCAGAAGTGGGCGATGCGCCGCGTCTGAGTTCGCCGAATGAATTCGGCGTCTGATGCGGAAAGCCTGCTTGCAGCAGGCTGCGGAGGTCCGTTTCCGGCAGCTTGCCTCAGCATGCTTTTTTTTGTCAGGCCGTGAATTATGATAGTTAAGAAAATAAACCGGCAATTGCATCGTGACGCTCGCCGGAGGCTGAAAGCCGTCCGGCTACAACGTGGAAGGCCATACGGGCCTGATTTCCAGCCCTGAAAGGGCTTCCACCTCGTAGCCCGATCCGTTTCACGGTCGGGCGAGCCTCACTGGACGATTACCGGGTTAAATTCTTAAGGTTCATCATTCACGGCGCCTGGAACGGCGCTGAAGCGCCTGCTACGAACTACAGAACGGATGGCACGATGCCTTCATGCGCGTGATGACCTGGAACATTCTGGACGGCGGCGTCGGTCGTGAGCAACTCATCACCGAGGTGGTAGAGGCGGCGCGGCCTGATGTCCTGATGTTGCAGGAGGTCTACGTCAACGGGTTCGTCGAGGCGCTGGCGGCCGACCTGTTGATGCAGCATTACGTCGCCGAAGGCAACTCGACCCGCCACATGGCGCTACTCAGCCGGCTGCCGATCCGGTCAGCCGCTGCCTACCACCCGTACCCGCCGATCCAGCACGTGGCGCTGGAAGCCGAGGTGGAACATCCGCAGATTGGCCCGATTCGGCTGTATGGTGTACACCTGTTGCCACTGCTAAGCATTTCCCGCGAGCTGTGGCGCACGTGGGAGATCAGCGCAGTTCTGCGACGCATGGGCGACCGACGGCGCGGCCCGTGTCTGGTCATGGGTGATTTCAACACCGTCGCGCGTGACGACACGGTGAAGGCCGATCCGGCGCCGACGTTTCGTCGTCGGGTGCGATGGCTACAGAGCAAACGGCTGTTTCGGATAGCCGTGGGCCGGATGAAGGCTGGCGGGTTCAGAGATTGCTACCGCCAGTGGCACCCTGACCAGCCCGGCTACACACTGCCGACGCCTGACCCGGGCGTGCGCCTGGACTTCGTCTTCGCCAGCGCGCCGCTGGCTGCCCGCCTGCAACGCTGCGACGTGGTGACCGATCCGCCGGTGGTCCATCATGCGTCGGATCACTACCCGGTTATCGCTGACTTTAGGTGACAGTCACTTTCGGAAAGTGACTGTCACCTGCCCCCTCGACTGGAGAAATTCCTTCCTATGCTGATCGAAGCACAAGCCATCAAACCGCAACTGGTCGCCTGGCGGCGGGCAATTCATCGCCATCCTGAGCTGGGGTTCGACGTCTACCGTACCGCTGAGCTGGTCGCCAAGGCCCTGGCTGATTTGGGCGTCGAAGCCCAGGTCGGTGTGGGCAAGACCGGCGTTGTTGGTTACCTGGGCAACGGCGGCGGGCCGATCATCGGCGTCCGCGCCGACATGGACGCGCTGCCGATCGTCGAGGAGAACGAGACGGAGTACGCGTCGCAGGTTCCCGGCTACATGCATGCCTGCGGACACGATGCGCACACCGCCATGCTGCTGGGCGTGGCGCGGTTGCTACACGACAAGCAGTTCCCTGGTCAGGTACGGCTGCTTTTCCAGCCCTCCGAGGAGGACGCCGACGAGCACGGCGTCAGCGGCGCGCCGGCGATGATCAGCGACGGCGCGTTGGATGGCGCGGACGCGGTGATCGCGCTGCACGTCAACGGCACGCTGGAGGTGGGCAAGATGCGCGCCGACGACGGCTGGATCGGCGCGGCGGTGGACACATTCTGCGGTTACGTCATCGGGCGTGGCGGACACGCGGCTTACCCACACGAGACGCTGGATCCGATCTGGCTGACCAGTCATGTGCTCAACGCGCTGTACGCGATCCCCTCGCGGCGCATCTCGCCGCTGCTGCCATCGGTGATCACCGTGGGCATCGTGCGCGGCGGCACGGCCGACAACGTTATCCCGGCATCGGTCTACGTCGAGGGCACGATCCGCAGCATGGACGAGGCGGTGCGCAGCCAGCTTGCCGCGGACATCGAGCGGGCCTTCAGCCTGGCGCGCGCTTTCGGCGGTGACTACCAACTGGAGATCATCCGCGGCTATCCGGCGCAGTGGAACGAACCACAGGTGGCCGGCTGGCTGCGCACGGTGGCTGGCGACCTGTTGGGCGAGGAAGCGATCCTCACCGGTCAGCAAAGCATGGGCGCCGAGGATTTCAGCTATATGGCCCAGCGCGCACCGGGTGCGATGTTCGGACTGGGCGTCAGGCAGCCGGGTGGCGAGTTCGCGTTATCTGCACACAGCGACATTCGACATCGACGAGGACGCCCTGCCCATCGGAGCTGCGATCCTGGCCGAGACCGCGCTCCGTTTCGTGCGTGGCGAACTGGGTTGAGAGGGGGACAGAGGACAGAAGTCAGAGGACAGAGGTCAGTCACCTTGTCACCCTGTCACCCCCTCTCCCTCTCCCCCACTCCCCACACCCCACACCCCACCATGCTGACAGCACTCACCACCCAACAGATCGACCGCATCCACGATGCGACCTTGCGTATTCTGGACGAGACGGGCATCGTGCTGGACCACCCCGGCGCGCGCAGTTTGTTGCTGGACCACGGAGCGCGCGAGGACGGCGGACGCGTCTGCCTGCCGGCTGAATTGGTCGAGCGTTGCGTCGCACTCTGCCCATCGACGGTGACGCTGCAAGGACGCGGCGGCAACGCGACGCTGGGCGACGGCGCGCTGCACGTCCACAACCTGGGCGGGGCGCGCGACGTACTGGACCGGCCGGGCGGCGAGACGCGTCCAGCTATGACGGCCGACGTGGCTGCCAGCGCGCGCCTGCTGGATGCCCTGCCCAACGCGACCACCGTGACACCGATGTACACGCCGCAGGATGTCTCCGCCGAGGCGATGACCCTGGTCATGTTTGCCGAAACGGTGCGCAACACGACCAAACCGATCAACGGTCCCGGCGTGCAGACGGCCGACGAGGCGCGCCTGCTGTTCGAGATGTTACAGATCGTCTTTGGCGAGCGGCCGCAGGTCTCCGTCGGCATTTCGCCAGTCAGCCCGCTGACCTTTCCCGCCGACAACACCGGCGCGATCCTGGAGGTGGCGCGGCTTGGGCTGCCGTTTGGCCCGCTGCCCTGTCCACAGGTCGGCGCGACCGCGCCCATGACGCTGGCCGGCGCGCTGGCCCTGCAGAACGCCGAGAACCTGGCCGCGATCGTCCTGGCGCAGCTTGTCCGCCCCGGCCTGCCGATCATCTACTGCGGGCGGCTGGCCGTGATGGACATGCGCACCATCGCGCCGCTGTGGGGCAACCCGGAGACGGGGCTGATCTCGGCCGCGACGGTGCAACTGGGACATCGCTACGGGCTGCCGGTCAACGTCTACGGGCTGTGTACGACCGCCTACGACCTGGACATGCAGAATGGCTACGAGCGCGCCATCAACGCGGCGCTGCCGGCGCTGGCCGGCGCGGACGAGATCTCCGGCATCGGCGAGATGGGCGGCGGCGTGCTCTCCTGCCCGGCGCAGATGGTCATCGACGACGAGATTGCCGGCGCGGTGCAGCGGCTGCGGGCCGGCTTCGTGGTGGACGACGAACACCCTGGCGGTAGAGCTGACGCGCGCGATCATGGACGGTGACCGCAACTACCTGGCGCAACGTCACACCGTGCAGCACATGCGGCTCGGCGAGGTGTGGATGGGAAATCTGGCGGTGGTGGAGGGAACGTGGAACGCCTGGCGCGAGGCAGGGCGGCCAACGGTCGCCGAACGCGCACACCGGCGCGCTGAACACCTGCTGGCAACGCATAAGGTTTCGCCGTTGCCGGAAGATCAGGCCAGGGCGCTGGAACTAGTCATAACGTCGATGCTTTGATTTTCAGTTGACAGCTTGACCCGAATGCGGTATAAAACGGCTGCCTCGTTCGGGTTCGACAGACCCACATACCGTCCGTTCGTTTCGACTGTAGCTCCGTCCCTTTTTACTCAAGGAGTCAGTTCGACGTGACATTGCCCCCTCGCTCCTGTTCCACGAGAACGACGCCACTCACCGGAGGAAAGACCATGTTCGCAAGAAACCGTTCTTTGCTGGCTATCCTGATCGTGATAGCTCTGTTGCTGGCTGCCTGCGGCGGCGGGACGGGCGCGCCCGCGCCGGAAGCTGCCACGTCCGCACCCGCCGACTCGTCACAGCCGGCTGCCACTGAGCCGGCTGCCGCGCCGGCTGAACCGGCCGCGCCCGTGCAGGTGCGCGTCGGCTGGGGCGGCAGCCCGGATACGCTGAACCCGGGCGCGGCCGTGCTGTCCGAGGCGTACACCCTCTTCGAGCTGGTCTACAGCTCCATGTTCGACCTCAACCTGGACGGGACCTACTCACTGGATCTGGCCGAGAGCTGGGATGTCTCCGACGACGGTCTGGTGCACACCTTCAAGCTCCGCGATGACTTCACCTGGCACGACGGCCAGCCGGTAACCGCCAAAGATGTTGCCTTCACCTACAACTTCTACGGCAGCCACGATGACTTCCCCTACATGCCGGTCTACACTGACTACTTCGAAAGCGTCGAGGCGACCGACGACCAGACGCTGGTGATCACCCTGACCGAGCCGATCCCCAACATCGAGAGCCAGTTGGTTTTCATGTACATCCTGCCAGAGCACATCTGGGCAGAGCATGACACGCAGGAAGGCGCGACGGCTTTCGAGAACGAGCAGATGATCGGCAGCGGGCCGTTCAAGCTGCGCGAGTACCGTCAGGGTGAGTTTGTCACGCTGGACGCGGTGAAGGATCACCCGACCTCAGCGCCCAAGGTCGACGGCGCAGTGTTCCAGACCTTCGACAACCAGGATGCGCTGGTGCAGGCGCTGGTCACCGGCCAGGTGGATATGATCACCGAGATGCCGAACACGGCGGTGCCGACCCTGCGCAACGCTCAGAACGTGCAACTGGTGATCGGCTCGCCCCTCTCGCCGGAAGTAGCCGACATCATCCCCAACCAGGTGTCGCCGGAGAACTGCCCGCCGGGAGACGGTGTCTGCTCCGGGCACCCCGCGCTGCGCGATGTTCAGGTCCGCAAGGCGCTGGCCCACGCGACCGACAAGCAGAAGATCATCGACGTCGCGCTGCTGGGGCTGGGCACGCCGGGTCTGACGCTGATCCCTGACGGTCTGGGCGTCTGGTACAACGACACCATCGAGGACTACGCATTCGACATCGACGAGGCCAACCGCATTCTGGACGAGGCGGGCTACCTTGACACCGACGGCGACGGCGTGCGCCAGATGCCCGACGGCAGCAACCCGCTCAGCCTCCGCATCTTCTGGCCCAGCGACAGCAGCACGGCGCCGCGCGTGGCCGAGCTGCTGGGCGAGTCGTGGAGGGAGGCAGGCGTCACCTTGCTGCCGCAGGCGCTGGACCCCGACGCGCTGACCTCGGTATGCTGCCCGACCTTCGACTTCGACATCATCATCTGGGGCTGGGGATCGGACCCCGATCCCGGCTTCCTGCTGGGCGTCCATCTGACGGACGAAATACCCACCGGCAACAGCGAGACCGGTTACTCCAACCCCGAGTTCGACAAGCTGTTTGCACAGCAGGCTACCGAGCTGGACTCGACCAAACGGCAGGAGATCATCTGGCAGATGCAGCAGATCCTGCACGATGATGTGGCCTACATCGTCCCCTACTATGCCCAGGCGACGCAGGCCTATCGCACTGACCGTTTCACGGGTTGGATTGACGACCAGCCCAAAGTCGGTCTGGAAGATCCCACGTCCTTGACGGTGATCGAACCGGTGGCAAACTGAGAAACTGCGGGAAGAACCGGCGATGGCGAGGCGCTATCGCCGGTTCTTCCCAATTTCCCGGTTTTCCCTCCTTTCCCTTCTTTCCTGGCAGGGCGCCATGCTCGGCTCACGCTACATTCTCAAGAAGATCGGCTGGGCGCTCCTGACGATCCTCTTCGTCATCGTTCTCAACTTTTTTCTGTTCCGCATTTTGCCGGGCGACCCGGCGCGGTCGGGCGTCCGCGATCCGCGGCTGACAGCCCAGGCAGTGGAAGCAATCCGCGTGCGCTTCGGGCTGGACAAACCGGTCATCAACTGTTTCCAATCGCTGAACCCGGTAGAAGTCGGCGATTGCTTTGTCAACCCACTGGACACCCAGTTCTTTATTTACGCCCGCAACCTGCTGCAAGGGGAGTTGGGCATCAGCTACCACAGCAATCGGCCGGTGGTCGACCTGTTGATGGAGCGGCTCTGGAACACAGTTCTGCTGGTGGGAATGGGGCAGATCCTGTCGATTGTGCTAGGGATCATCATTGGCGTGATTGCGGCATGGAAGGTGCGCACCTCCATCGACTACGGCGCACTGATCGGCGGGCTGATCGCGTGGAGTCTGCCGACGTTCTGGCTGGGCATCATCCTGCTGATGCTTGGCGCTCGCCACTTTGACCTGCCCATCGGCGGCAAATCAACGCCCGGCATCACCTTCGCTAACCCCTGGGAGCAGATGCTGGACGTGGCGAAGCACATGATCCTGCCGACGCTGACCTTCACCATCGTCTTCGTCGGCGAGTACCTGCTGATCATGCGCAGCACGATGGTCGATGTTATGTCGGAAGACTACATCCTGACCGCCAAGGCAAAGGGGCTGAACACCTTCCAGATCTTGAAGGACCACGCGCTGCGCAACTCGTTGTTACCGATGGTGACCATCATCGCGCTCAACCTCGGCTTCACCGTGGCTGGGGCGATCCAGATCGAGACGGTTTTCTCGTGGCCGGGGCTGGGGCAGACGATCTTCGAAGCCGTCAATCGCCGCGACTACCCAGTGCTACAAGGCGCGTTTCTGATCATCGCCGTAGCCGTCGTGTTCGCCAACCTGATCGCCGATCTGTTCTATTCCTACCTCGACCCACGCGTACGTGCGGGTTGATGCGGCAGAGGACGGAAGTCAGATGTCAGAGGACAAGGTCAGAAGTCAGAAGGAGAGTTTTCCTGCTTTCCCTCTTTTCCTTCCTTTCCCTTTCCCAGCGTATCAGCGATGAGTTTTCCTCATGACCGCACAAACTGAAATCACCAGCTTCCGCGGACTGTCGCTCAACTTCAGCCGCAGCACCATGGGCATGATCGGGCTGGTCATGGTGCTGGTGGCGATTCTGGTGGCCGTGTTCGCGCCGGTTCTCGCGCCCTACGACCCGTACGCGCCGGTCAAGGTGACCATCGATGACATCTACGCGCCGCCCAGCGCACAGCATCTGCTGGGGACCGACGACGCGGCCAAAGACGTGCTGTCGAACTTCATCTACGGCTCGCGCGTGTCGCTGATCGTCGGCTTCTTTGCGGCATTCATCGCGGTCGCGATCGGCGGGACCATCGGCATCGTGGCCGGCTTCTGGGGCGGCAAGATGGAGACGGGGCTGATGCGCTTCACCGACATCATGCTGGTGATACCCGATCTGCCGCTGGCCATCGTCATCGTCGCGATGACCAAGCCCAGCCTGTGGAACATCATCTTCATCATCGGTGTGCTGGGCTGGACGGGAACCGCGCGGCTGGTGCGCTCGCAGACGCTGACCGTCAAGGAGCGCAAGTTCGTGCTGCGCGCCCGGGCAGTCGGCGCAGGCAACAGCTACATCGTGCGCCGGCACGTGCTGCCGCTGGTGCTGCCGCTGATGGTTGCCAACACGGTGCTGGTGATCTCGCTGGCGATTCTCAGCGAAAGCACGCTGGCCTTTCTGGGACTGAGTGATCCGACCCGGATAAGCTGGGGGCAGATGCTCAACTACGCCTTCACCCGCGGCGCGATGAGTGCGGGCGCATGGTGGGCGCTGGTGCCGCCCGGCCTGGGCATTGTCTGGGTCGTGCTGGGCTGCACGCTGCTGGGCCGTGGCTTGGAGGACATCCTCAACCCGCGCTCGATGACGCACCACCTGGCCGTCGGCAAGCGCATGGTCGTCCGCTCCGGCGTCCGCGGCACCGCCATCGCCGATGTGGAGACAGAGGATTGGCAGGTTTTGTAGGAGAGGATCGAAGGACAGAAGTCAGAAGTCAGAGGACAGAGGCCACCGTGTCACCGTGTCACCCTCTCACCTTCTCACCCTGTCATCCGACGCATCGGAGTTAGCCAGTGAGCACACGGACTGAGTTCAATTTGCTGCAAGAAGCGCCCATATTGTTGGAGGTGCGCGACGTCTCGGTGGAGTTCGTCTCGAAAGAGAAGGGCGCGTTGCCGGCCCACGCGGTCGATCACGTCAGCTTCACCTTGCGCGAGGGCGAGATGCTGGGGCTGGTCGGCGAAAGCGGCTGTGGCAAGACCACCCTGATGCTGAGCTTGATGCGGTTGCTACCGGGGGCGGGGCGCATCGTCACCGGATCCATCGAGTTCATGGGTCAGGATCTCCTGGATTTGAGCGAGAGCGAGATGGGCGAAGTCCGCTGGCGCAATATCAGCATCATCTTCCAGGGTGCGATGAACGCGCTGAATCCGGTGCGCACCGTGGGCGACCAGATCGCCGAGGCGCTGGTGCGGCATGGCATGGCGGGCAACAAGTCCGACGCAGCCAAACGGGTCGGCGACCTGCTGGAGATGGTTGGCATCGGCGCCAACCGCGCCAACCAGTACCCGCACCAGTATTCTGGCGGCATGCGCCAGCGCGCGATGATCGCCATGGCGCTGGCCTGCAACCCGCAGGTGGTGGTGGCCGACGAGCCGACCACCGCGCTGGATGTGATGATCCAGGCGCAGATCCTCGAACTGTTGGATGAGCTGCGCCACAAACTGGGGCTGTCGGTGGTGCTGGTGACCCATGACCTGGGCGTGGTGGCCGAGGTGTGCGACACGGTACTGGTTATGTACGGTGGTGTCACGGCGGAGTACGCCGATGTGGACACGATCTTCAACGATCCGCAACACCCGTACACGCAGCAGCTTTTGCACGCCTTCCCCGACCTGACCAGACCAACCGAGCGGCTGATCTCGATCCCCGGCGCGCCGCCGCGACTGGACAACCTGCCGCCCGGCTGTCGCTTTGCGCCCCGTTGCCCGCTGGTTTTCGACCGCTGCCACAGCGAAGCACCCGCGCTGCACCGCCTGTCCGCCGGCCACGTGGCCAGCTGTCACCTGCTGAACGGAGGATAGCCAGTAAACAGTTAACAGTAACCAGTGAACAGTAGGCGGTCTGCGTCCCTCTGCCGGTTACTGCTTACTGTTAACTGATCGCCGAACCATGACCGACGATCCGATCCTGCAAGTTCGCAATCTACGCAAGCTGTTCCAGGTTCAACGCTCTGGCCTGTTCCGCACGCCGGAACGCTTTGTCCATGCAGTGGACGATGTCAGCTTCGACCTGGGTCGTGGCGAGATCCTGGCGATCGTTGGCGAGAGCGGCTGCGGCAAGTCAACGCTGGCGCTGACGCTGCTGGGCCTCGAAACCCCAACCGCCGGCGCGATCATCTTCGAGGGCGACGACGTCACGTACGCCAAAGGCAAAGAGCAGAAAGCCCTGCGTCGCCACATCCAGATGATCTTCCAGGATCCATATGAGTCGCTCAATCCGCAGATGACCATCGGCGAGGTGATCGCTGAACCGCTCAAGGTACACAACCTGGTTCCCGACAAGGCCGAGCGCAGCCGGCGGGTACACAAGGCGTTGGAGGAGTCGGGGCTGCGACCGGCCGATAACTTCGTCAACCGCTATCCCCACGAGCTGTCAGGTGGGCAGCGTCAGCGAGTGGTCATCGCCGGCGCGCTGGTGCTGGAGCCGACGCTGCTGCTGGCTGACGAGCCGGTCTCCATGCTGGATGTCAGCATCCGCGCCGAGATACTCAACCTGCTGGCTGACCTGCGCGAGCAGACGCGGCATCTCCATCGTTTTCATCACCCACGATCTGGCGACGGCGGCACATTTCACCGACCGGGTGGCGGTGATGTACCTGGGCCGCATCGTGGAAATCGGCCAGACGCGCCAGGTGCTGTCCAATCCGACCCACCCGTACACCAAGGCGCTGCTCTCCGTCATCCCCGTCCCCAATCCGCGCATGCGCCGAGAGCGCATCATCCTCGAAGGCGACCCGCCCAACCCCATCGATCTGCCTCCCGGTTGCCGCTTCCACCCCCGCTGTCCCATCGCGCAGGACATCTGCCGCCAGGAAGACCCGGTCCTGCGCCTGGTCGCCGACGCGCAGGAAGCAGCCTGCCTGCTGGTTGAGCTGTTCGATTGAAAAGCCGCTCGCACAAGTCCGGCTTTGCCCATTAAGTCGAACTTCGTCACAAGCCCGATTTGACGCATTCCCCTGTCCGCCTATAATTGAGACTCGGTATCACTGAGAACCAATCTCAACCCAACCAGGAAACGACAGGATGGCGCAACGGGTTACGGAACGAATGCAACTGGCCGGCTACAAGCTGACTCCGCCGCGGCTGGCGGTGCTGCATGTACTGGACGAGACGGATGAACACCTCAGCCGCGCCCAGATCCTGGAGCGCGTCCAGGCTGTCCAGCCGGCCATCGGCCGCGCGACCGTCTATCGCACGCTGGAGCTGCTGATCCGCCTTGGTGTCGTTCGCCCGATATACCTGGGCGAGCAAAACGTCTGCTTCACGCGCTCCGATCGCGGCCATCACCACCTGATCTGCTCCGACTGCGGGCAGGTGGTCGAGTTCGACGAATGCGCGGTCGATCAACTACAGGAGTCGCTGGCGCAACGGCTCAACTTCGACATTCGTGGCCACCTGCTGGAGTTCTACGGGCTGTGCGAGCGCTGCCAGGAGTGACGTGACCATGCAAAACCTCCGCCAGATTCCCGCACTGATGGGCAAGCCGCAACCGCACCTGGCCGGCGAGCCTATTCTCGCGCTGACCGGCGTTTCAGCCCGCTACAACGGCCGCTTCGCCCTGCAAGACATTTCGTTTGACTTGATCGCGGGCGAGCAAGTAGCCGTGGTCGGTCCCAACGGCGCGGGCAAGAGCACGCTGTTCAAGGTCATCGCTGGCGTGCTGCCCAGCAGCGGCGGGGACGTTACCGTGGCTGGCAGCGGGCCAGGCAAGCACATTTGTATCGCTTACGTGCCGCAGCGCAGCCAGGTGGATTGGACCTTTCCGGTCGATGTGGCCGACGTGGTGATGATGGGACGTATCGGCCGGCTGGGCCTCTTTCGGCGGCCAAAACGACCCGACTGGGACTACGTGCATCAGTCGCTGGACGTGGTCGGCATGTCGGAGTTTGCCGAGCGGCAGATCGGAGAGCTGTCTGGCGGCCAGCAGCAGCGCGTTTTCATCGCCCGAGCGCTGGCCCAGGAAGCGGAGCTGATGCTGATGGACGAGCCGCTGACCGGGCTGGACGTGCGTTCACAGGAAGACATCTTCACAGTGCTGGACGAACTGCGCGTGCGCGGGGTCACCGTGATGATCGCCACCCACGACCTCAATTTGGCGGCTGATCGCTTCGACCGGGTGATGCTGCTCAACGGCCGGCTGGTGGGCTTTGGCCGCCCGGAGACCGTCTTCACGTCCGAACGTCTCCTCAGCGCCTACGGCGGTCACATTCGCATGCTGGATACCGGCGATGGCACGCTGATCGTCAACGACACCTGCTGTGACCCGTAGGCGGTGATCGGTTCCGGATACTGTTTACCGACTACTGATCACCGATTACCGTCCCCCGCCCATGCCAAACCTGCTCAACTTCCTGCTGGAACCCCTCTCCTATCCCTTCATGGTGCGCGGCATGGCTGCGGCGGTGATCGTGGGGATCGTCTGCGCGCTGGTGGGTAGCTACGTCATCCTGCGCGGCATGGCTTTCTTCGGCGACGCGCTGGCGCACGCGATCCTGCCGGGCGTCGCGATCGGCTATCTGATCAGCGGTGCGGCCAGTGCATCGCTGTTCTGGTGGGGTCTGGTGACTGCGATTCTGACCGCTGTTGGAATCGGCGCGATCAGCAGAGGCGCACAACTCAAGGAGGACACGGCCATCGGCATCGTCTTCGCCGGGATGTTTGCGCTGGGCATCGCCCTGATCTCGACCATGCGCAGCTACACCGTCGATCTGGTGCATCTCTTGTTTGGCAACGTGCTGGGGGTGACAACCGCCAGCCTGCTGCTAACGGCACTCTTCGGCGGGCTGGTGGTGTTGATCATCATCGCCTTCTACAAAGAGTTCCTGGTGATTTCCTTCGACCCGGTGCTGGCGGAGACGCTGCGTCTGCCGACCGAGGCGCTGCGCTACCTGCTGCTGATCCTGATCGCCGTGACCATCGTCGTCTCTTTGCAGACGGTTGGTGTGGCGCTGATGCTGGCCATGCTGGTGACACCGGCCGCGACCGCCTACCTGCTGACCCGCCGCCTGCCGACCATGATGGCCGTGGCCGCTCTGATCGGCGCCGTGTCAGGCGTGGTCGGCCTCTACCTCTCCTACTACATCAGCATCGCCTCCGGCGCGGCCATCGTGCTGGTCTGCACCGGCATCTTCCTCGTTGTCGCGTTGCTCGCCCCAAATCGTGGCTGGATCTGGCGCATGCGTCCTGCTACATAGCAAGTGGAATTCGCCGCGCTTCCCCGAACAAATTCCCCCGCGAATGAAGATCGGACGCCGGAAAGCAGAAGGTCCTCATTGCGCCAGGGCCAGCACACCTGACCACGAATCAACCGAAAGAACTATCATGAAAACGAAGACTGAGGCCATTCATCTGCGTCCACTGGGGGAAACCGATATCCGCGTCTCAGCCGTCGGGCTGGGCGTGATGGAATTCTCCGGCGGCGGCCCGCTGCTGGGACGCGCCTTCCCGATCATCCCCCAGGAGACGAAGAATGCCATCGTCCAGGCCGCGCTGGACGGCGGCATCAACTGGTTCGACACGGCCGAGATGTACGGCATGGGCGAGTCGGAGCGTTCGCTGGCGGCTGCGCTGCACGTGGCCGGCAAATCCGACGACGAGGTGGTAGTCGCCACCAAGTGGATGCCCTTTCCGCGCACTGCCGCCAACATCCCGAAAACCATCGACACCCGACTGAGCGCGCTGGACGGCTACAGTATCGGCCTCTACATGGTGCACCAGCCGTGGAGTTTCTCCCCGCCCGAGGCGGAGATGAACGCGATGGCTGATCTGGTGGAAGCCGGCAAGATACGCGCCGTCGGCGTCAGCAACTTCAACCCGCAGCAGATGCGGCGCGCCTCGCGTGCGTTGCGCCAGCGCGGACTGACACTGGCCGCCAACCAGGTCAAGTACAGCCTGCTCGACCGCAAGATCGAGCGCGACGGCACGCTGGACACGGCGCGCGAGCTGGGCGTCACCATCATCGCTTACACGCCGTTGGAGTTGGGCCTGTTGACAGGCAAATATCACAAGGCTGCCGACCCGCAGAGCGGCGCGCTGGCCTGGCGCAAGTGGATGATCCGCCGCAATCTGGAACGCACGCGCCCGCTGGTCGAGGCGCTGGAGGAGATCGGCCAGCGGCATAGCGCAACGGCCGCACAGGTCGCGCTGAACTGGCTGGTCAACTACAGCGGCGACACCGTAGTCACCATACCCGGCGCCACCAAGGTTCACCAGGCACAGCAGAACGCCGGAGCGATGGCCTTCCGCCTGACCGACGACGAGATGGTGCAGTTGGACGAACTTTCGCGCGCTGGCGCGTGAGGCACATTGGCCGTATAATGCCGGCCAACCATGCCGTTTCGTCCGAAGCAGAAACACCGCCCGCCGGAGCCGCCGGCTCCACCTCGTCCCGCGCCATCAGCGCTGGATATTGTCCTCGCCTACCACCAAACCACCAAACACGCACCTTATCGCTACGCTCGTTCGCTGGGCTACATGGACTGGGACACGCAGCCAGACCCGTTTCGACGGTACACAGGCGCGCCGCTGGCGCCGTTCGACGTGGTGGCACCCACAACAGACCCGTCCTGGAATGCCATCTTCCAGCCCAACGCGATCACACCCCGTCCGCTGAATCGCCGCTTCGTTTCGCAGCTTTTCTACAATTCGCTGGCGCTGTCAGCCTGGAAGGAATACGGGACGAGCCGCTGGGCGCTACGCGTCAACCCGTCCAGCGGCAATCTGCATCCGACCGAAGGCTACCTGATCAGCGGGCCGGTGGCGGGACTGTTGGACACCGCGGCCGTCTGCCATTATGCGCCGTACGAACACGGTCTGGAAGTGCGCAGAACGCTTACCGGCGAGCAGTGGCAGACACTGGCTGACCAACTGCCGCCCGGCGCGCTGCTCCTGGCGCTGACTTCCATCCACTGGCGCGAGGCGTGGAAATATGGCGAGCGGGCCTTCCGCTACTGCAACCATGACATCGGTCACGCAATCGCAGCAGTCGCCATCGCCGCGGCGGTGATGGGGTGGCAGGCAAAGCTACTGGAGACGATCCCCGACGCGCAACTGGCAACCCTGCTGGGCATCGCCCGCCAGGCTGACGAGGAAGACGAACACCTGCGCATCGAAGCCGAACACCCGGACTGTCTGCTCGCGCTCTACCCGGCCAGTGACCCCGCTCGCAGCAACAAACTGGCTGGGATTAACCACTCGCAGCCGACTGAAGTCGCTACTACGAACCTTGTCCTGCCCGCCAGCCTGCTGGCAGAGTTGACAGCCACTCCACCGGCCGGCACGCCCAATCGTCTCAGCAGTGACCACCAGCCCTGGCCCATCATCGAAGTCGTCGCCGAAGCGACCGCACGCGAAGATCCACCTGACCCGTCATATTGGCATCACGCGCTTAACAGTTCGGCGCGCCCTCCCACCCCCTCATCCCCGCCAGCCCGCCAACTGATCCGCCAGCGGCGCAGCGCAGTGGACATGGACGGCGTGACGAGCATGAGCTGCGACGCGTTCTACGCCGCGATGGGCCGCGTCCTGCCCGGCCAGGCACCCTTCACCGCACTGCCGTGGAAGCCGGCAATCCACCTCGTGCTGTTTGTCCACCGGGTTGACAATCTGGTCAGCGGCCTGTACCTGCTGCTCCGCGACCCGGAAGAGCAGGGCGCGTTGCAGACGTCCACGAATCCACAGTTCCTCTGGCAGCGGCCCGCTTCGTGCCCAGCAACGTTGCCGCTCTACCTGCTGCAACCCGGCGACATGCGCCAGACCGCCCAGGCCGTGTCATGCGGCCAGGAGATCGCGTCCGACGGAGTGTTCGCGCTGGGGATGCTGGCTGAATATGAGGAATCACTGCGACGCTATGGCCCTTGGTTCTACCGCCGGTTGCACTGGGAAGCCGGAGTGATCGGCCAGGTGCTCTACCTGGAGGCGGAGGCTGCCGGACTGCGCGCCACCGGCATCGGCTGCTTTTTCGACAACTCGATGCACCAGGTTCTGGGCCTGCCCGGCTACCGCAGCGCGGGCCAGCCCAGCCTGCGCTACCAGACCGTCTACCACTTCACCGTCGGCGGCCCGGTGGAGGACGCGCGCCTGCGCACACTGCCGGCCTACGCGCACCTTGGGGACGGTGATCGGTAATCGGTAAACAATACCTGGTGAAACCAGTTCCGGTTACGCAATACTAATCACGTTTCACACCTCAAACTTCACGCATCACTCAGGAGTAACCCATGTCAATCAAACCCGACCACTGGATTAACAAGATGGCAACTGAGCACGGCATGATCGAGCCGTTCGAGGACAAGCAGGTGCGCGAGGGGGTCGTCTCCTACGGCCTCAGCAGCTACGGCTATGACATCCGTGTCGCCGACGAGTTCCTGGTTTTCACCGCCGGGCTGGGCGACCTGACCGTGGTCGATCCCAAGCATTTCGACGAGCGTTCCATGGTGCCATTCAAGGGGCCAGTCTGCGTTGTGCCGCCCAACTCCTTCGCCCTGGCGCGGACGGTGGAATACTTTCGCATCCCGCGCAATATCCTCACGATCTGTTTAGGCAAGAGCACCTATGCCCGCTGCGGCATCATCGTCAACGTCACACCCTTCGAGCCAGAGTGGGAGGGCTACGCGACGCTGGAGATCAGCAACACGACACCGTTGCCGGCACGCATCTACGCCAACGAGGGGATCGCGCAGGTGCTCTTCTTCGAGGGCGATCCGCCGCTGCAATCCTACGCCGACAAGAAGGGCAAGTATCAGAAGCAGGTCGGGATCACGCTGCCCAAGCTGTAAGAGAGGGGACTGCGGTGAGCTGAGGCGGATTCAGAGATGCTGAGTTCCCCTCATTTCCTTGCGTGTTCCCTTCTTTCCCTCGTTTCCTGGCCTCACGGAACTGCGAGACACCACATTGACAAACACCCTTCCGCCGAACGACGCACCTGAAACCGGCCGCGGCCTGCACGGCCTGCCGCGCAACGTCTGGGTGGTGACCGCCACCAGCCTGCTGACCGACGTCTCCAGCGAGATGCTGGTACACCTCTTGCCGCTCTTCCTGGCTAACGTGCTGGGCGTGCGCACCAATGTCATTGGCCTGATCGAAGGGGTGGCTGAAACCACGGCCAGCCTGCTGAAGGTCTTCTCCGGCTGGCTGAGCGACCGCATGGGCCAGCGCAAGTGGCTGACAGTCGCGGGCTACAGTCTCTCCACCCTGGCCAAGCCGTTCCTGTTTTTCGCGACCACATGGACCGCAGTGCTGGCCGTGCGCTTCACCGACCGGGTTGGCAAGGGCATCCGCACCGCGCCGCGCGACGCGTTGATCGCTGACAGCATCGACGACAAGCGGCGTGGGCTGGCCTTCGGACTGCACCGGGCAGGCGACTCAGCCGGCGCGCTGCTGGGCATCCTGATCGCGCTGGCCGTGGTCTGGTTGGCGCAAGGTCTCGACCTGGAACTGACGCGCCCGACCTTTCAGACGGTAGTGTTGCTGAGCATCCCACCCGCGGTACTGGCCGTGATCGTGCTGGCGGTCGGAGCGAAAGACGTGCCGGTGACCGGCCAGCGCGAGCGTCCCAAGCTTTCATTTCGCGGGATGGATCCGCGTTTCCAGCGTTTCCTGATCGTCATGGTGCTGTTCACGCTGGGCAACTCCTCCGACGCCTTTCTGGTGCTGCGCGCGCAGACCCTCGGCCTGAGCGTGGTGGGCGTGCTGGGGATGCTGGTGACGTTCACCTTCGTCTACACGGTGGTATCGACGCCGGCTGGCGCGCTGTCGGACCGGGTCGGCCGGCGCAAGGTCATCATCGGCGGATGGCTGGCGTACGCGGGCATCTATCTCGGCTTCGCGCTGACCAATGCGTCGTGGCAGATCTGGGCGCTGTTTGCACTCTACGGCGTCTATTACGGCATGGCGGAGGGAGCTGGCAAGGCGCTGGTGGCGGACACTGTCGAGTCGGAACAGCGCGGCACAGCCTATGGCCTGTACAATGCTGCGATCGGGCTGGCAGCCTTTCCGGCCAGCCTGATCGCAGGCATTCTCTGGCAGGGCGTCGCGGGCTGGGCAGGCTTCGGCCCATCCGCCCCCTTCCTCTTCGGCGCGGTCATGGCGCTAGTGGCGGTGATTCTGCTAGTGGTGTGGCTGCCGGGAGACCGTCCCCCAACACCTGTGATGTCACAGACACACGAATAACGCCAAACCGCGTTCCGGGCATTCGTGTATTTGTGTCGCCGCAAGCATTCGTGGATGGCCGCTCAGTCGTGGTGATCCGCGGCGTCAACGAGTTCAGCATTGGCCAGCCTGCCGGCCAGCCGCTGGGGATCGTGAATCAGAACGGGCAGGCATTGCGAGCAGATCCACGCGTTGCCGCCCTGGTAGCGCAGAGAAACCAGCGGAACTAAGCTCTCCGGTCGCTGGCAGTTCAGACAAACCAGCATCGTATCGGTCATCAACTTCCTCTTTCGGGGGTTAGGCTCGTACTCATCCTCGTACTCCTACTCGTCCTCGTACTCGTCTGCCCGCATAACGCTTGCCGAAGAGTACGAGTAGGAGTACGAGGACGAGAGGAATAATCTACAACATCAACGCCAAAAAGCGCTCGACGTCGTACATCGCGGCCTGCGCGGCCGGCGATACCCATGGCAGGGCAAGATCGAAGGCGTGGTCGGTCTGTGGAAACTCCACCAGAATAGACGTCACACCAGCATCGCGCAGCTTGTTGTGCAGTTGCCAGGTCGAGGGCGCCAGTCCAAAGATGTCGTCCGTCCCTTGCAGCAGCAGCGTCGGCGGGCAGTGTGGGCCGACATGACCTATCGGCGACAGGCGCAGGAAACGGTCGGGATCCTCATCGCGCGGCGCGCCCACCAGGTCGCCCACCAGATTGCCGGCTTGATCAACGGATGTGTGCGATGGGATCAGGCCCACGACCTGTAGAACCATCTCGACCATGTGGCCGTAAGGCCAGATACGCTTACGCCGCCGAAGCCGTTCGGTGGCGACCTCCACATCGTCGTAGACCGCCATCAGATCGGCCGGTCCGTAATAGCTGACGACGCCACGCACGCTGGTGTCACCGTCAGCGCCTTCTATCTGGAAGAGCGGATCGTCGGTCGTGTACGCGGCCATCATCGCCAGATGCGCGCCGGCTGAGCCGCCCATCAACACGATACACTCGGGATCGACGCCGTACTCAGCCGCGTGCCGCTTCAACCAGAGAACGGCCCGCTTGACGTCGCTGACCATTTCTGGAACACTCGCGGCCGGCGCCAGCCGGTACTCGATGTCCATCACCACGTGTCCCTGGCCCGCCAGCCGCCGAAACATGGGACGGGTGAACATGTCCTTTTTCATCAGCCGCCACGCGCCGCCGTGGACGTAGATCACACCCAGGCCGGTCGGTTGCACGCCCGTTGGCGGACTCCAAAGATCGCAGCGCAGAGGCGCGCCGGTGGCCGGGACGCTGGAATAGACGACGTTGGCGGT
Source organism: uncultured Chloroflexia bacterium (assembly GCA_963707275.1). Lineage (GTDB taxonomy): Bacteria > Chloroflexota > Anaerolineae > JAAEKA01 > JAAEKA01 > JACKBK01. The sequence goes on along the minus strand of CAVPPH010000002.1, from coordinate 224,790 downwards.
GGCCCGGACCGTCGGCGGGATCGTGACCGGTGTCCAGCGGCGGCGCAGCATGCGGCTCTCCAGCTCTGGCGGGATGCGCGCCTGCCAGCCAGGCCCGAAGGCCGCGTCGAAGCCGTCGTGCGGCTCGATGACGCGCGCTGTGTAGCGGCCGGCCAGCACAGCCGCAGCCAGCCCCGCGCCGGCGGTGATCGGATCGCGCCGGCGAACACCCAGGGCGGTCAGCAAAACGCCAGCCAGCGCAATCCACGGCGCCAGCGCGCCGGCCGCCAGCTTGAGCGCCCAGAGAACGATGCCCGACGTGCGACCCACCAGCCTGGCCGGCAACAGGGCCGCGAACAATCCTAACGCAACAGACAGCAGGCGAAACATGGTATGCTTCCTTTTGTTCTGGATGAGATCCAGTTGTTTGTAGAGGGCGCTTTAGCGCCGTTCGGAGGCACTGAAGCGCCTACTACGAACAAGTACGGGGTCGCTTCAAATCAACGGCGACTCGGGAACCTTCGCGTCGAGTTTCAGCAGGTCCAGCGCGCGCTGCTCCAGCACGCCAGCCAGTGCAGTTGGATCGGCACCGTTCAGCGGGATGTGGCCGGCCGCCATGGTCCCGTGGCCGCCCGCCATGCCCAGGTCGCCGACGATGGCGCGCACCAGTTGTCCGGCTCCGCCGCTGCGCGCCCGGCTGCGAACCGAAATAACTAACTCGTCCTCGTGGTAGCCGGCGCAGATGACCCAGGTCGTGCCTTGCAGCCGCAGCAGCGTGTCGGCGATCTCGGCGGCCTGGTCGGGATAGCTCATTGGTCCCAGATAGGCAGTCAGCAGCGGGCCGCGGATGCGCGCCGACTGGAACGCGGTCACCAGCCCCTTGAAGTAGCTGGCCGGCACCTGCGCACGCTGGATTTCGTCCAGCGCGTTGAGGTCGGTCAGCGCCTGCAACGTGTGGAACGTATCCACGTCGGCTGGCGTTGCGCCGCGCACCAGCCCCATCGTATCGGTCTTGATGCCGTAGAAAAGCGCCGTCGCCAGCATCCGGTCGGGGACAATCCCGGCCGCCTGCAGATATTCGGCCACGATAGTGGAGGTGGAGCCGAAGTCTGGCCGGACATCGTAGAAGGCCGCAGCGGTGGTCTCGTCGCGCCAAGCGTGGTGGTCGATAACGATGTGCGGTGTCATGTCGGCTGGCAGCGGGTTGTTGCCGGTGCCGGGCTGCGTGTCAACCAGGGCAATGCAGGCGGAGCGCTGGAGAGTCGCCCTGGTCAGCGGTCGCAGCGGTCGCCCCAGATAGCGCACCAGCGCCTTGTTCTCGGCGCGCCCGATGATTCCCTGGTAGGCGATCTCCACCGGGAGGGTCGTGCGCTGGTTCAACAGCTTCTTCAAACCGAACGCGCTGGCGATGGCGTCGGGGTCGGGGTCGTTGTGCGGCAGGATCAACACCTGATCCGCGCCGGCAACGGCGCCCAGCAACTGGTCGAGACTGCTTTGGCTCATGCCTTGATTATATCAGGTTCGCAGGGGAAGGCAACCGGCGGTGGGTCGGCAGCGGCAGGTTTGTTGTGTGGGCTTCGTGGTCCAGACTTCGTCGCTTCAGTTCAACGAGCTTCAAGCAAGAAGAGAGTCTCCCGGGGCCAATAAGGTCACAGGAGACTCTCATACGCTGTCGAACTCGGCCCACGTTCGTTGTCAGTCCACAGGCGGCTCTTCCACCGCGATGCGCGGCGCGCGGCCGTAGACCAGCGTCAGATCCAGCAAGCGCTCACGCAGCGGCTCGCTCAGGTCGCCGTGGCGGTAGCGCCACTGCCAGTTGCCGCCGGCGCGGCTGGGCACGTTCATGCGCGCCTCGCTGCCCAGGCTCAACAGGTCCTGCACTGACGTGATCGCTGTGTCGGCCACCGATGCCCAACCCAGCCGGATGATGTCCCAGGCCAGGTCGCTGGCGTCAGTCTTGCCGAGATATTTGAGCGCAAACTCGCGCTCGTAGGGCTGCGACGAATTGGCGTACCAGCCCATGATGGTGTCGTTGTCGTGCGTGCCGGGATAGACCACCCAGTCAGACGACGTGAAGTTGTGCGGCAGGAACTTGTCGGTCGGCCCGCTGCCGAAGCCGAACTGCAGGATCTTCATGCCGGGATATTCAAACTCGGCCATCAGGGCATCGATGCCGGCGCGCGCCTTGGCGGTGAAATCGCCCAGGTCCTCGGCGATGATCAGCACCTTGCCCAGTTTCTCTTCCACGATGCGGAACAGGCCAGGTCCCGGCCCCGGCACCCACTGACCGTTGATGGCGGTCTCCTCGGCGGCGGGTATCTCCCAGTAGTCGTAGAAGCCGCGGAAGTGATCGACGCGGATGATGTCCACCATGGTCAGCATAGCGCGGAAGCGCGCGATCCACCAGGTGTAGCCGCGCTCGGCCATCTTGTCCCAGCGATAGAGCGGGTTGCCCCAGAGCTGGCCGGTGGCGCTGAAGTAGTCCGGTGGCACCCCGGCAACGACCGTCGGCTGGCCCTCGTCGTCGATGAAGAACAGCTCGCGGTTGGCCCAGGCGTCGGCGCTGTCGTAGGCCACGAAGATGGGGATGTCGCCGACGATGCGAATGCCGCGGGCGTTGGCGTAGGTCTTCAGCGCCAGCCACTGGCGGAAGAACTGCCACTGCAGGTACTTCTGCATCCTGATCGGTTCGGCCATCTCGCTTGCCCAACGCTTGAGCGCCTCCGGCTGGCGAGTGCGGATGTCCAGTTCCCAGCCGCCCCAGGCGCCGCCGCCCTGCGCGTCTTTGATGGCCATGAACAGGGCGTAGTCGTCCAGCCAGTCGGCGTTTTCGGCGCAGAAGATCTGGAAGTCCAACTCCTGTTCAGCGCTGGCGTGGTCGTCGGAAGCGTCCATACGACTGCTTGAGCAGCGGCAGCTTCCAGTTGATCACCCAGCCGTAGTCCACCTTGTCTTCAGGAAAGGCAGGCACGGCGTTCAGTTCGTCCCAGGTCAGCAGCCCGTCGCCCACCAGTTGTTCGAGGTCGATCAGCAGCGGGTTGCCGGCAAAGGCGGAGAAGCACTGGTAGGGCGAGTCGCCGTAGCCAGTCGGCCCCAGCGGCAGCACCTGCCACAGGGACTGGCCGGCCGCGTTGAGGAAGTCAACAAAGCGATAGGCCGCTTCGCCCAGGTCGCCGATGCCGTAGCGGCCGGGAAAACTGGTCGGTTGTAGAAGAACGCCTGCGAGTCGAGTCATGGATGGTAGTTTTCTGTTGTGGTAGTGTCAAGGACTGGCAGTCCTCGCGCCACTCCGCTCCGCTGCGGAGTGCTGCGCAAAGGACTGCCAGTCCTGATGGTTGAACTAGCGCTGCTGGCGTCGTCGGCGGCTGGTTACGAAGACACAGCCGTCAACGCAGCCGCCAGGAAGGCGCTTACTGCGGCAGTCGTCGCGCTGATCGGCTGGTCGGCGCTGTCCGCGGCCAGGTCTGTCAGGGCCACCGCCGTCAGCGGCAGGACGGTCAGCGTCACCGGCACGATCACCAGGTCGGTCCCGTTGCCAGGGCCGGCGTCAGGATCGTTGCTGGTGATGCACAGGTTGGCGTAGTAGTTGCCAACCGCGTAGCCGGTCGAGTTGAAGGTCACGTCCACCGGGACGCTGCCGCCGCCTGTGGTCGTGCCGTTGTCCGGGCTCAGCGACAGCCACGGCACATCGGCCAGGGCCGTGCAGGGCGTCGTCGCTCCGCTGGTGTACTCCACCGTGTCGATGCCGATGTAGTTCGAATTGTTGCCGCTGGGTCCGCCGCCCGTCACGAAGTAGCGGAAGCCGATACGACCGGTTGCGCCGCCGGGGATGCCGGTGAGCGTGGCCGTGTACTGCGTCCAGTCTTCAGGATAGCCGAACTGCGCCAGTGTCGGGTTGACTTCCACCAGCATCGTCGTGAAGTCGCCTACGTCGGTGGCCAGGGTGCCCACGTTGGTGCTCGCGCCGGCCGTGCTCAGCCGCACTTCCAGCCGGTCAGGCCAGATGCTGCCCGCCGCAGTACGGGTCCAGAACGAGATCGTGTCGCCGTTGGCCAGACTGATCTCCGGCGTCAGCATCCAGTTGCTGATGGTTCCGACGCCAGTTGTGTTGTTGAAGTTGGCGCCGATGTAGGCCGTCGGCGCGCCGGCCTGGGCCGGGAAGACCGTGTCGTTGCCCTGGAACCAGTCGGTGGTGCCCAGCGGTTGGCTGTTGTTCTGGAAGTACCAGCCCTGGCCAGGCAGGAGCGTGATGTCATCGAAGCCCTCGCTGAAGTCAGCCGGCGAGGCGTAGTCGATGGGCGCCGGGCCGCTGGCAGATCCACCGCGGCTGCCGGTGTCAGCAGTCGCAGCCGCGCGCGGCGCCAGACCCTCGCCGCCCAGGACAACCGGTTCTTCGTCGATGGCCCAGGTCAGGTCCTGACTGCCCGTGTTGCCCACGTTCAGTTGCTGGGTCACCTGGGAGTTTGTCGCCTTGCGCGCTGGCCATGCTCAACGGGCTGACGTCGATGTTAGGCGGTGTCTGCACTGCTTCGACGATCAGTTCACCGGCACAACCACCATCGCTGCCGTTGCCAGGGCCTCTGCCGGCGTCAGGGTCGTTGCTGGTGATGCACAGGTTGGCGTAGTAGGTGCCGCCGCCAGACCAGTCGAGTCGTAAGGTCACATCGACATCGGTTGCCTGACCGGCCGCCGTGGTCCCGCTGATGGGATCGGTGCTGAGCCACGGCACGTCGGCCGGGCTGGTCGCAGGCGACCTGCGGCGCGACGTACTCGATGTACTGTCCGCTGACGCCGCTGATCTTGGTCTGCACCAGGTTGCCAGAGCGGTCGATCTCATGCACGCCGCTGCCGTTGGTGGTCAGGATGTTGCCGTTGGGCAGTTCGTAGGCGCCGCGGTAGCCGCCCAGACTGGCCGGGTCATAGATGCCGACCAGTGCGCCGGCTGCAGTCAGTTCAACCACACCTTCCTGCGTGCCGCCGAAGTTGCCGATTAACACGTTCGTGTTGCTTGCCTCGGTCACCTGCTGCGGGAAGTTGTTGATGCCGGCCAGGCTGGCGATAAACGCGCCCGCCAAATCGTAGCGCAACGCGTTGTCCGTGTTGATGCTGGACACCAGCCAGTCAGCCGTCCGCGGGTAGACGTCAAAAGGCCCGTCGAGACCGCCGGAACCGTTTGCAACGAAGTTGCCCAGGTAGTTGCCGCTGGTGTCGAACTCGGCCACCGAGTCTTGATTCGTCCCGCTGTTGACGGTCACCAGCAGGTTGCCGTTGGGCCGCAGGTCGATGCCGGTGATGTTGTCCAGGATGGCGTTGTTCAGGCCGCCAGCCGGGGCAAAGACGCCGATGTAGTTGCCGTCCAGGCGTATTCCTGCACCACGTCGTCGATCTGATCAGAAACCAGGATGCTGTTGCCGCCGGCGCTGAGGATCGCACTCTTGGGTGTGGATAGATTGTCCGGATCGGCCGGGATGAAGTCGGCATCCACCAGGTTGCCGGTGGTCGGGTCGAAGGCCATGACGCGGTCAGTCGTCGAGTCAGGGATCAGCAGCAGACCGGTGGTCAGCAGCATGCGTTGCGCACGCGCGGCAGCTGCCAGGTCACGCGGGCCGGTAGCTGTCGGGGCTGTGTTGTCCTCGCCCGTCAACTCTGCCTGCATGGTTGCCTGCGAGTCGATGCGAGTGACCGCCTGGACAGTCTCTGGCGGCCCGGCGACTGGTTCCTCATCGATGGTCCACTCCAGCGGTGAGCCGCCGGTATTGCTGATGGTCAGCGTCTGAACGACCTGGGTGTCAGGCAACTGGGTGCTGCTCATGCTCTGCGGATCGACTTCGATGTTGGGCGGCTCTGGAGGCGTCAGATTCAGGCCGATCAGCAGCGGATCGTGGTCCGATGTGCGGTAGGCATCGGCGTTGTAGAGGCTGACAACCTGGCCGGGCGACTTGAACTCGACGTTGTAGTCCAGCACGCTGGGCTCGTCGGCGTTGATGTGCCAGGTGGTCGCGCCGTTGATCTGCGGCGCCATGGTGGGGCTGGCCATGCTGTGGTCCAGTGAACCGGCCTGGGCAAAGAAGACGTAGGAGTAAGCGTCGGGACCCACGAAGGCGGTCTCAAGATTGGTGTAGCCGGCAAACTCCAGCGCAGCCATAGGATCTTCTTTGGCATAGGCATTGAGGTCGCCCATGATGATGTAATCAGGATCGCCGCTGCCGGTGGGATCACCGGCAATCCAGTTTAGCTCGGCGTTGACGCCCACGGTGCGGGAGTAGTTCCAGCAACTTTGGCCATCGTTCTGGTCGGCGTCCAGGCCGGTCGCGCCCGTACAGCCCTTGGACTTCAGATGGTTGACGACGACGGTGAAGCGACCAAGAGTGGCGATCTCCTCGAAGGTCTGCGCCAGCGCTGGCCGGTGCAGATCGGTGTCGAAGTTGGGATCGACGAGGCTGTTCAGGATGGCGAAGTTGCCAACCGGCTGCACTACGCCCGGCTTGTAGATGATGCCAACCTTGATGACGTCACCGGGGTCAAAGGTGCCGGCGTCGATGAAGTCATAGGTTCCGGCGCCTGCCAGCGCATTCAGGCCATTGACCAGGTCTGCCAATGGCTCGACGCCAGGCGTGTTCTCTAGTTCCATCAAGCCCAGGACATCGGCGTTCAATGTGTAAAGGGCCTGGAGCAGCTTGTCACGCTGGCGGGTTAGCTCAAAGGCGCTATCTGCGCCGCGGCACTCCTGGTCCTGCGTAGGACCGCAGACATCGTTGACACCGTCGTCGATGGTCAGGAAGTAGTTGAGCACGTTGAACGAGCTAACGCGCAGCGAAACGCCGGCGCGCACCGGGTCGGGCGCCACAGGCCGCGGGTTAGCGTCGGTGAAGGTCGGCATCTCGTAGGGATAGACCCGATAGAGGATGCCGGCGCTGGACCAGCCAGGCGTGCCCTGGGTCATGACACCCAGGATGTTGGTCACCTCGTCACCGCTGCGCACCGTGTTGAGCGCGGTCAGTTGCGGCGGCGGGTAGATGATGGGATCGGGGTTCTGGGCCAGGTTGCCGTCGTCCAGCATGATCTGGTTGCGGTTGTTGTCAGCCTGCGAGGCGTTGGCCGGCGCGCCCGGCAGCACCACGTTGGTCGGTTGCTGCAATCGCTCGTAGGAGAGGGTCAGGATGCCGCCGCGGCCCAGGTTGAAGTTCTCGCTGACGGTCAGCGTCTGCGGTCAGGGTCACCGACATACCCTCGAAGCGCTCGGGGTAGACGGTGTCGGAGAAAGGCAGCGTCACGTTGACAGGTGTCGCCGTTAGCGGGTCGCCGTCGCAGACCGTCACAGCGTTGATCGAGCTGAGCTGCGTCTGGTTCTGAAACTCGCTGACGAAGCCGGCCGCTCGCACAAAGTCGCCGACGGCCACAGGGACGCCGAAGTTGTTGTCGTAGATGAAGAGGCCTTCAGAGGTTGCGGGATCGGCGTCCTCGTTGCCGTCAGGTGTTTGGACGAAGAAGCCGCGGATGGTGGAAACGCTCTGGTAGTCGGCGATGACCAGAGCCTCAACAGTGGCAGTCAGGCCGACCATTGGGCTGGTCAGTCCGGCGCCCTGGATGTCGTGGATCGGGGTCGTGCCACCGGTGAAACAGCCGTCGGTGACTTCAAACGACCAGATGTAATCCTCGGCCATGTTGTCGGGATCGCCGTCCTGGTCGGTGACCTGGTCGGCCTCGATGGTGACAGTGCACGACTCGCCGTTGGTGAAGTCCGTGTGCGGCAGGTCGAAGGTCGTCGGGCCGCCGGTCGGCGTCACGTTCTGCAAGCCGCTGCTGGAGCAGTCGATGGCGACTGTGCCGCTGATGACCACCGATTCGCTGAAGGTGACGTCGACCGTCGCGTCGACAGGCACATTGGTTGCGCCATTGGCTGGGTTGTTTCCGGTAACGGTAGGAGGCAAATCAACCGAGCTGGGCGTGCCGGTGATCGAGATGTCATCAACACCCACCCACTCGTCGCTGCCCACAGCATTAGCCGTCATGATGCGTAACTGCACCTGGGTTTGGTCGTCCGCGCTTGCCGGAAGCGTGACATTAACAGGAGTCACCAGGGTGGCCAGACTTGGTCCAGTAGTAGCATCGGCAACAAAAGCGGCTGGAACGTTGGTGAAGTCACCTGTCGTGCCGACACGGAATTGCAGCGCTACGGGCTGTACGGCGTTATCAGCAGAGCCATCGATATCGCGTAGGTTGTAAACGACGTTGATGCTCTGATATCCTGTTGTATTCAAATGAATTAGCAGATAGGGAGCATCAGCGGTGCCCGATCCCTGAAAAGCTACCACCGGATCGGTGATCTCGAACTCAGCAACGCCACCTGAGGTGAGCGTATTTGGGTTGGTTTGGTTAGCGATGACGTCGGGAACACCAGGCGAATCGTCAGCCAGCAGTGTTTGAGGATCCGCGCCCGTTGCGCCAGTCAGACCGTCGCCACGGAAACCGATAATTCCCGCAACTCCTGACCAATCGTCGTCGGTTGTGATCAGTCCAGTGTTGGACCAGTCTTGCGAAAAGGGCAAACTCTGATACGAGCCGTCATCTGGCCCTTGGAGCGGTGCAGCCGCAAGCGACGCGGGAAGGACAAGCGCCATCAGCAGGCTGGCCAGCACGGCCAGCACGAGCAGCGTTTGTTTGGACGGTACGATGTCCTGCAACATTGTTTTCCTCCTGGGAGAATGCGCCAATCCGCGGCGGAACAGCGCGCGAAACAAAACGGTTAGATTGGGGGGTACGCGGAGCGTAGTGGACTGATAGACCGACGAGCAGAATTATAGCACGCCAGCCGCGAAGGGTCAATCTGGCTGCCATCCACGAATGCTGCGCAACGCGAATACACGAATGAGGAGCGCGCGGCCTGGCATTCGTGTATTCGTGACGCCGAAGGCATTCGTGGATGGTTGCGCGCTCAGAATGAACGCCGCTCGACATGCGCGCCGACGGCCAGCAGCTTGTCCTCCAGCCGCTCGTAGCCGCGGTCGATCTGGCCGATGTTGCCGATCTCGCTGGTTCCTTCGGCTGCCAGCGCGGCGATCACCAGCGCCATGCCGGCGCGGATGTCGGGGCTGACCACGGTGCTGCCGCGCAGCGTCGACGGGCCGACCACCACCGCGCGGTGCGGGTCGCACAGGATGATCTGCGCCCCCATGGTGATCAGTTTGTCGGTGAAATACAGCCGGCTCTCGAACATCTTGTCGTGGATCAGCACCGTGCCGCGCGCCTGCGTCGCGACCACCAGCGCGATGCTCAGCACGTCGGCGGGGAAAGCCGGCCAGGGGGCGTTCTCGATCTTCGGCACCGCGCCGCCGGCGTCAGCCAGGATCTCCAGCTCCTGGTTGTCTTCCACTACCAGGGTGTCGTCCTCGTAGTGCATGTGCACGCCCAGCCGCTTGCTGAAGATCATGTCCATCATGCGCATGTGCTGGCGGTTGACGCCGCGGATGCGCAGTTCACCGCGTGTCACCGCGCCCAAACCGATGAAGCTGCCGATCTCTATGTGGTCCGGGCAGATAGTGAACTCGCCGCCGTGCAGTCGCGGCACCCCCTCGATGACCAGAATGTTGCTGCCGACGCCGCTGATCCTGCCGCCCATCTGGTTGATGCACAGACAGAGGTCCTGGACGTGCGGCTCTGAGGCAGCGTTGCGGATGATCGTCACGCCATCGGCCAGCGCCGCGGCCATGACCGCGTTCTCGGTGGCGGTGACGCTCATTTCGTCCAGCAGGATGTCCGCGCCGTGCAGGCCGGGGGTGTGCAGGCTGAATGCGCCGTTGTGCACTACCTGCGCACCCATTTCTTCCAACGCCAGCAGATGCGTGTCGATGCGGCGCCGGCCGATCTTGTCGCCGCCCGGCAGCGGCAGTTGGATTTGTCCGGTCCGCGCCAGCATCGGCCCGATCAGCGTGATGGAGCCGCGCGTGCGCTGAAACAGGGCGGGATCTGGGGCAGTATGGCGCAGGTTGTGCGCGTGCAGGGTGATCGAATGCGCGTTGTGTTCGCTGATATGGACGCCCAGATCGCCCAGCAGCTCCAACTGCGTGTCGATATCGCCGATGCGCGGCACATTGTGCAGTGTCAGCGGCTCGTCCGTCAGCAGGCAGGCGGCCAGCAATGGCAGCGCAGCGTTCTTGTTGCCGCTGGGCGTGATCTCACCGTTGAGAGGGTATCCACCCTCGATAATGAACTGTTCCATGTTTGTCTCCGTTTGTGGTGCGATGGTGCGATAGTGCGGCAGTGCGGCAGTGCGGCGGGCCATTCATCGCGGCATACACGATCAGCTATCCACCGGTTGCACGCGGCCAGACGTTGATGGGTTCACCGGTGGCGACGGTCAACATGCGAGCGGCATTGCCGTTGCAGACCGCTACCTCCAGCGTGTCGCCGCTACTGACCAGGGCGACGAGCTGACCTGGTGCGACGCCGGCGTAGGATGACCGCACCCCATCCAGTGTGTAGCCGGCAACACGGATCATCCAGTCGTTGCCTGCCAGCCAGCTTCCGGGAATGTTGCTGATCAGGTTACCAAACCGGTCAACGTGGACGATCTCGCCGCGCAGCTTGCCTCCAGCGAGTCGGACCGGCTGTGCAAGGTCCAGCAGCAGCGAGTCGTCGATGGGCGGGCCGAGCGCGTCGAGGGGCACACCGGCAGCCAAATGAGCCGCGACCGGCGCGAAGATATCGCGGCCGTGGAAGGTGTGGCTGATCGCTGTCCTCCAGTAAGCCCGGTTTTGCAGGTGTACGACAGTGGCCTGCTCTGCCGCTGCCAGCGCGGATGTGAAGACGCCGTTGTCTGGTCCGACGAAGCACGCCGAGTTGGTCTGGATGGCGATGGGCCGGCGGGCGCTGCCGACGCCGGGATCGACCACGACAACATGCACTGTGCCAGGCGGGAAGTAGGGGACGGCGCTGCTGAGAACGTAGGCTGCCTCGCGCACGTTCTGCGGCGCGATCTGGTGAGTGATATCAACGATGCGCGCGTCGGGAGCGATCGTGAAGATCACCCCTTTCATGACAGCGACGTAGCTGTCGACAACGCCAAAGTCGGTGGTCAGGGTAATGAGCGTCATGAGCGGTATCAGACCGGTGAGCCGCGATCTTGTGCGTCGCTCGCGGCCTTGAGAAAATTGTAACTCAGTGCGCGCGCTGCGTCAAGACCTCAGGTGTACGGTTTGCCGTCATTCACCCCACGATCACGTTGGGCGTCAACAATGGAGGTGACGTGACTGCTCAGCCACAGAGTATCGTCACTCCCGCCTCCGCGAGAGTTCCAGTGCTTGCGAAGCGTGGATTCCCGCCTTCGCGGGAATGACGGATGAGTGGTTACCTCCTGCGAACAGATGTTTGGTTTTGGGCGAAATCACAGCGCGTTTTCTGGCAGTTATCGGTCTGGCGTGGTATAATACGCCATCACGCGAGGACTGGATTATCTACGGGCGCCACCTGACGCCGAACCTCAGGTGGCGCCCGATTTGTTGCCCGTGACGGGCCAGCATGGAGATCGCAGTTGGGACTTATCGATATTTTGACTACCGGCTTTCGTGTCGTTGGACAGCGAACATGGCTGGTGGTGTTGCCCGTGCTGATCGATCTGTGGCTGCTGTTTGGGCCGCGGCTTTCGATCCAGCCAGTGACCAACGACCTGTTGCGCCTGTGGTCTCCCGACATGCTGCCACCGGACCTAGCGCTGACCGCCGAACCGTACCGTCAGGTGCTGGAGCAGGCTGGTTCCAGCTTCAACCTCTGGTGGCTGCTGGACAACAGCCTGACGTGGCTACAAACGGTAGGGCCGCGTCTGTCGCCGGTGCTGTCCAGCGGCATCCAGGCCACCAGAGACGTTTCCTCGCTCACGCTGCTGATCTGGGCGCCGCTGATCTTGGCACTGGGACTGGGGCTGGGCGCCGCGTTTCTGACTACCATCGCGTCGCAGATGCCGGCTGCCGCGACCGACTCACCAAAAGGTGAAGAGAGCCAGATCGACAGGAAGTCGCGGTTCTTCTGGGTGCGCCGCGGCCTGCGCACCTGGGGCATGGTGTTGATCTACGGTCTGATCCTGTTGGCACTGATTGTTCTGATCCTGTTTGTGATGTCGCTGGCGCTGACGCCGATCATGCTGATCGCGCCGCAGCTTGCCTCGGCGCTGGCCGCGCTGCTGGCGCTGGTGATCATCTGGGCCGGCCTGTGGATCTACCTGATCCTCTATTTCGTGGTCGCCGCGCTGGTACTCGATGGATCCGGACTGGTCGACTCGCTGCGGCGCAGCTTCTATGTGGTGACGCGTAATTTCTGGTCCTCGCTGGGCCTGGTGATTATCACCGCTGTGATCCTGACCGGCTTTGGCTTGATCTGGCAGCGCGTGGCAACGCTCAGCCCGGTCGGGATTGCAGTGGCAATCGGCGGTAACGCGATCTTGCTGACAGGACTGACCGCCGCCCGACTGGTGTATTACCGCGACCGGCACGCCGCGCTGGGCAAGCCAGCCGTGGTCGGCTTGCCGCAATAGACGAAGTTCAAATGGATTCAGCCACGAGCACCTGCGATGCAAGTGCAGGTGCTAGACGAATTTCACGAAAACGATCCAAAGAACTTCGAATAATTCGTGTAAATTCGTGGCAGATCAGATAACCGAGTGTAAGGAGTTGGATACGTGGCAGTGAACAGCAACGTGCAGCCCGCACAGTACGACGCAAAAGACATCACCGTTCTCGAAGGACTGGAGGCTGTGCGCCGCCGGCCCGGCATGTACATCGGCGGCACCGACGTCAAGGCGCTGCATCACATGGTCTACGAGGTGGTGGACAACGCCATCGACGAGGCCATGGCCGGCGCGTGCGACCACATCGAGATCATCATTCACCCTGACGAATCGGTCAGCGTGTCGGACAACGGCCGCGGCATCCCGGTCGGCATCCACGAACAGACGGGGATTTCAGCCCTGACCGTGGTCATGACCAAGCTGCACGCCGGCGGCAAGTTCGGCGGCGGCGGCTACAAGGTCTCCGGCGGCCTGCACGGCGTCGGCGTCTCGGCGGTCAACGCGCTGTCAGCGAGCTGGCTGGTGGTCGAGGTGCGCCGCGAGGGCAAGGTCTGGCAGCCAGCGCTTCGAGCGCGGCGTCCCGATGACGGAGGTCGAGGTGATCGGCAAGCTGAAACCGGGCGACGCGACCGGCACCACCATCACCTTCCTGCGCGACCCGACAGATCTTCGAGGAGCTGGAGTACCGCTTCGAGACGCTGCTGCAACGCTTCCGCGAGATGGCCTTCCTGACCCGCGGCGTGACGATCAAGTTCACCGACGTGCGTGTCGACCCGAAACGGGAGACGACCTTCTACTTCGAAGGCGGCGTACGCAGCTTTGTGCGCTACCTGAACAAGAACCGCACCGTGCTGCACGACCCGATCTACGTCGAGCGCGAGGTCGACGGCACGCTGGTCGAGGCAGCGCTGCAGTACACCGACGGCTACGACGAGTCGGTCTACACCTTCGCCAACACCATCAACACGCCCGACGGCGGCACGCACCTGACCGGCCTGCGCGCGGCGCTGACCCGCACGGTCAACGACTACGCGCGCAAGCAGGGCATGCTCAAGGACAACGAGGCCAACTTCACCGGCGACGATACCCGCGAGGGCCTGACCGCCATCGTCAGCGTCAAGCTGCCCGACCCGCAGTTCGAGAGCCAGACCAAGGTCAAGCTGCTCAACGCCGAGGTCAAGCAGCCAGGTCGAGTCGGTGGTCGGCGAGGCGCTGACGGAGTGGCTGGAGCAGAACCCGCGCGACGCCCGCAAGATCGTCGAGAAGTGTCTGACCAGCAGCCGGGCGCGCGACGCGGCGCGCAAGGCCCGCGACCTGGTGATCCGCAAGAGCGCGCTGGAGAGCGCTGACGCTGCCCGGCAAGCTGGCCGACTGCTCCGAGCGTGACCCGGCCAAGAGCGAGCTGTTCATCGTCGAGGGTGACAGCGCCGGCGGCGCGGCCAAGCAGGGCCGCGACCGCCGCTTCCAGGCGATCCTGCCGCTGCGCGGCAAGATCCTCAACGTCGAGAAGGCCCGCCTGGACAAGACGCTGGCCAACAGCGAGATCCAGGCGCTGATCACCGCGCTGGGCACCGGCATCGGCGACAGCTTCAACCTGGACAGGGCTGCGCTACAGCCGTGTCGTGATCATGACCGACGCCGACGTGGACGGCGCCCACATCCGCACGCTGCTGCTGACCTTCTTCTTCCGCTACATGGAGCCGCTGATCGACTGGCGGGCATCTGTACATCGCCCAGCCGCCGCTCTACCAGATCAAGAGCGGCAAGGATGAGCATTACGTCTACACCGAGGACGAGAAGGATCGGCTGATCAAGCGGCTGGACGGCAAGAAGGTCAACCTGCAGCGCTACAAGGGTCTGGGCGAGATGAACCCCGAGCAGCTCTGGGAGACGACCATGAACCCGGAGAACCGCACGCTGTTGCAGGTCAACATCGAGGACGCCGCCGCGGCCGACCGCACCTTCGACATGCTGATGGGCTCAGCCGTCCCGCCGCGCAAGCGCTTCATCCAGACCCACGCCAAGCAGGTGCGGAATCTGGACGTGTAGCGTGAAGCGTGACTGCGGAAGTCGCCGCATTTGCTCCGCGGCAGCATGGACGCGTACGAGCAATTCAACTGCTTGACCGGCGACTTCCGAGGTGTGCGTGATAGGGCAATTCTGTCCCACAACAGGGGTTTTGGTGATGACATCTGAACGCAATAGCTACACGATAGCCACCCTGCGCGAGCGCCCCGATCTGTCAGACGCCTTCTGGCCGCAAAAGCAGCGCATCTGGGCGCCGTTCATGTTCGAGGACGTCTACGCCGGGCCGCGCTGGCGTTATCTGCGCGACCCGTTCGACGACTGCCAGCAGTATCTGCTGGACGAGGCCGGCGAGCCGATCGCTGTTGCCCAGACCATCCCCTGCGTCTGGGACGGCACCATGGCCGGGCTGCCGGTGGGCTGGGCTGACTCGCTGGTGCGCGCTGTGGATGATTACGAAGCGGGGCGGACACCCAACACGCTGGTCGCGCTGGAGATCGCCATCCAGCCGGAGTACACCGGCCAGGGGGTCAGCTACACCATGATCCGTGCTGTGCGCGCGCTGGCTGAGGTCAAAGGATTTCAGGCGGTCATCGTTGCCGTGCGTCCGTCTCTGAAAGACCGCTACCCCATCACGCCCATGGAACGCTACGCCCGCTGGACGCGAGCCGACGGCGCGCCCTTCGATCCCTGGCTGCGGGCGCACTGGCGCAGCGGCGGCGAGATCCTCAAGGTCGCGCACCCGTCGATGGTCATCGAGGGCAGTGTGGGCGACTGGGAAAAGTGGACGGGGATGCAGTTCCCCGAAAGCGGCGACTATGTGGTTCCCAAAACCCTGGCGCCTGTCCAGATCGACCGCGAAATGAACGTCGGCCGCTATGTCGAACCCAACGTCTGGGTACACCACCCGATCACGACGGAGCGAATCGGGCCGCGTTAACAACCACATGTTGCCACTGTTTGCTCAGTATCCCGACTTGTCGGCTTTGCAAGCTGCCTGTCTGGTCTGCACCCGCTGCGACTTGAGCCAGACACGCCGCAACGTTGTTTTCGGCGCGGGCAATCCCAACGCGCGGCTGATGTTGATCGGCCAGGGGGCCAGCCAGACCGACGACCGCACCGGCCTGCCCTACTCCGGCCCGGCTGGCGAGTACCTTGACAAGGCGCTCGCAGCAGCCGGATTGAGCCGCGAGCAGGTCTGGATCACCAATGTCACCAAGTGCCTCGCTGCAAAAGAGGGGAAAGACGGTCGCACGGAGTTGCGCGCGCCGCGCAAGGTTGAGTTGGATGCCTGCCGCCCCTGGCTGGAGGACGAACTATTACTTTTTCGCCCGGCTGCGATCGTCGCCATCGGCGGGCCGGCTGCACAATCCCTCATCAACCCCAGCTTCAATTTGACCGAGCAACGCGGGCAGTGGTACGATGGCCCCGGCGGTATTCCGACCCTGGCAACCTACCAGCCAACCTATCTCGTGCGGCTCAGCCAGTGGGATCGTCCCAAGGCTGTAGCAGGCTGGCGCGACCTGGTCGCCGACCTGCGGCTGGCCGCCGAGAGAGTGATCGGTGATCAGTAATCGTCGTCAATCATGGCAACCGATGTCCGTGGTCGGACCCGGACCGCACCATAACCACAGAACACTGACCACTGATCACTGGCCACTGATCACCGATCACTACCCCATGACTCTCACCGACGACCTCCTGGCCGGCAACCGGCGGGCGCTGGCGCGCACCATCACCCTGGTGGAAAACGACGGGCCTGACGCGCACGCTGCCCTGGCCGCGCTTTACCCGCGCACTGGCCAGGCGCACATCCTGGGAGTCACCGGCGCGCCCGGCACCGGCAAGTCAACGCTGGTCAACGCGCTGGCCAAAGCCTATCGACGGCGCGACTTCACGGTCGGCATCGTCGCCGTCGACCCCACCAGCCCCTTCACCGGCGGCGCGCTGCTGGGCGACCGGGTGCGGATGCGTGACTTGAGCGGCGATCCGGGCATCTTCATCCGCTCCATGGCGACCCGCGGCAGCCTGGGCGGGCTGGCGCAAGCTACTGCCGACGTGATCCTCACACTGGACGCGGCCGGCTTTCAGCGGATCATCGTCGAGACCGTCGGCGTCGGCCAGGCCGAGGTGGACATCGCCAGCACGGCCCACACCACCGTAGTCGTGGAAGCGCCCGGCATGGGCGACGAGGTGCAGGCAATCAAGGCCGGCGTGCTGGAGATCGCCGATGTTCTGGTGGTCAACAAAGCCGATCGGGAAGGCGCAGACAAGACCATGACCGCCCTGCACATGATGCTGGGCATGGGAATGCGCTATGCCGGCCACCACGGGCGGACCATGGCGGTGGACAGCAGCCCCGAGGTTGAGCAGATTGGCTGGACGCCGCCCATCATCAAGACCGTTGCCCTGCGCGACACGGGGGTGGACGAGCTGCTGGAGGCCGTCGAAGCGCACCGGACCCATCTCCTCGCAAGCGGCGAAATGCAGCGACGGGAGGAGGATCGGGCGCATTCCAGCCTGATTCACATCTTGCAGGCCAGTGTGTTGCGCCGGCTGAATAGCCGAGTTCCCGGCGACCACCTCCACCAGTTGGTGGCCGAGGTCGCCAATCGCGAGTTAGATCCGTACAGCGCAGCCGACCGGCTGCTGCCAGCCATCCTGTCAGAGCAGTAAGAGAAGGTGAGCCAATGGCCAAGCGACGAACCGCGGCTAGCGAGCCAGTAGGCACACTGGTGGCCGAACCAGAGACGCATCCACCGATGGTTGAAAACGGCTCCGACCATGCCCTGCCCGAACGGGCTGTTGGGCCGTCCACGACCGTTTACAAGCTGTACGGCGACCTGGCGATCTACAGCGGCACGGCGCACCCCGCGCTGGCGCAGAAGATCGCCAAGTACCTGGGAGTGCCGCTGGGCGGCGCCGACGTGTTCCGCTTCGCCAACACCAACACCTTCGTGCGCCTGCACGAGAGCGTGCGCGGCAAGGACGTTTTCCTGATCCAGCCCACCTCGCCGCCCACCAACGACAATCTGATGGAGTTGCTGATCTTCATCGATACGCTGCGGCGCGAACTCGGCGGGTCGCATCACTGCGGTGGTGCCATACTACGGCTACGGCCGCACCGACAAAAAGGATCAGCCGCGCGTGCCGATCACCGCGCGGCTGGTTGCGGACATGGTAGCAGCCGCGGGCGCAGACCGCTTTCTCACCATCGACCTGCACGCCGGCCAGCTACAGGGCTTTTTCAGTATCCCGACCGACGAGTTGCCGGCGAGGCATCTGTTCTTCGACTATTTTGCCGCGCAGCGATTCGACCGGGAGAAAACGGTGGTGGCGTCGCCGGACATCGGCAGCGTGCGGCGCTCGCGCGATCTGGCCGAGCGGCTGGGCCTGCCACTGGCGATCATCGAAAAGCGGCGATCCAAGGACGGCGACAAGACAACCATGTATAACGTCATCGGCGACGTCAAAGGCAAGGATGTGATCATCACCGACGACGAAATCGACACCGCTGGCACGCTGACCGACGCGGCGCGCTTCCTGCGCCAGGCCGGCGCGCAGCGGTTGATTGCGGCCGCCACGCATCCGATCCTTTCCAGACCTGCCGCGAAGCGGATCAGTAAGAGCGACATCAGCCAGTTGGTCGTGACCGACACGGTGCCGATCTCAGAGAAGAAGCGCAACCGCATTGGGGACCGGCTGCACGTCATCAGCGTCGCACCGCTGCTGGGCGATGTGATCCATCGCATCCACGAAGGACGATCAGTAGGAGTACTTTTCAACGAATGAACGAGCAGAGGACAGAGAACAGAGATCAGAGGTCAGCAGACGGTGGGACCTTGACGTGGCGGGCGAGGTGGATAGAGAACGGCGTGCGAGTGCTGTTAGTAGGACTGCTGGTGTTACTGCTGGCAGCTTGTGGTGGCAGCGGGCAAGCAACAGAATCGACCGCCGCGCCGGCGCCTGCGGACACAGCGACTACGGTTCCCAGTGCCACGCCGACACCGGCGCCCACAGACACACCGACTGCTACGGCAACCCCCGTGCCGACCGACACGCCGACGGCAACGCCCGCGCCCACTGACACGCCGACGCCGGAACCCGCCACAGGACGCCCCCCGGCCAGCCCGGACATCGTCTACATCGGCAACCCAACGACGCCCGACGGCGACCCGCAGGTCAATATCAGCTTTGATGTGCAGGGCGATCCGGCGACTCTCTACCAGATCCTGGATATCCTGGACCAGTACGGCGTGCGCACGACCTTTTTCATGCAGGGCGAGTGGGTGGAGCAGTATCCAGAAGCCACGCAAGAGATCGCCAACCGCGGCCACGAGTTGGGCAACCACTCCTGGACACATTTCAACTTCAGCGAGATGACCGCCGAAGAAGTCGCCAAAGAATTGAACGACACCGAAGCGTTGGTCAAGGAAGTCACCGGCCAGACAACCAAACCCTATTTCCGACCGCCCTACGGCTCGCGCAGCACCGTCAGCTTAGAGACGGCCTACGACCTGGGCTACACCACGATCATCTGGACCTACGGCGCGGACGAGTGGCGCGACGGCGCAACCGCCCAGACCATCTACGAAAACGTCTACGGCAACAAGGCGCCCGGCGCGCTTTATTACACGCACACCGACCGCCAGATCATCATCGACGCCCTGCCGCGGATCATCGAGGCGTTCCAGACCGATGGCTACAAGCTGGTGACCGCGGGAGAGATCCTGGCGGTAGAGAAGTAGCCAGCGCACAACAGGTTTTGTGGCTTGCGAGGACTCACCCTCACCCCCTGCCCCCTCTCCTTTGGGAGAGGGGGTTCTGATTCCGGCTCCTATCCCCGCTGAAGAGGGAATTCCGAATTCTGATTCCTCTCCCCGCGGGAGAGGCTGGGTGAGGGGAAGTCGTACTCTTACTGACAACTCACTCCCGCCTGCCCGTACACCGGAGTGAATCGCACAGCGAGGCCCGGCTCCAGATCGCCGCTGTTTTCGTAGGACCAGGAGATGCCACGGTCGCCGGCTGCGTTCTCTACTCCCACGGTGGTGAAGTCGGGCCAGCTTACTTGCTGGTACTGCAGAGTGATCTGATCCGTGGCGGTGTCCAGAATCGTCTGGAAAGTCTCCGGGTTGCCGGCGGACCAGTGCTCGACCTGATTATATTGCACCACGGTTTTGCTGCCCACGGTGCGCACGTAGACTCCGTTGTCGTTGCCAGGGGTGCCAGCAGCCGGGTTCAGATCCTCAGCCAGCGCGTAGACAGCGTTGTTGGGCGCGCCTTCGAAGGGAATGATGCCCTGGTAGGCTGCGTAGGGCTGGCCGAAACTGAGAAAACCGTTGGAGCTGATGAAAAGCTGACTGTACGGCTGACCGTAGTAGTCGATGGATGCGCCGCCGGCCAGGCTGACCGACTGGTAGGAATCGTCGCCAAGCGTATAGCGCGTGCCGGATGTCGCGTCGATCCACTGGAAAGGCACGCCGCCGCTGCGACTGTCAGCGACGCTGTAGTCCCAGACCGGCGACAGATAGACCGTGCGCTGTGTGCCGCTGGTGGTGTCCACCATCACCCGCTGCGGGCGGTAGCCGGTCGCCTCCACCAGCAGCGTATGCACGCCGGCAGGCAGGTTCAGGGAAAACGCGCCGGTGCAGTCGGTTGTCACCGGCGACAGAGGCGCGTCCACGACGGTAATACGCGCGTCCAGCCGCTTAAGCGCAGCGGGAACGCGGGCATTGGCGCTCCGCGCCGCCGGGCTGGCCACCTGCCCACCGGCCACGATGCGGGGCAGGAAGAGCCAGTTGGGCAGTCGTTCGACCACCTGACCGCTGACCGGTTGCAGAGGAAGCTGCTGAAGCGTCATGTTGACCGGGTTGCTGCCATTCCCGACCGACACGTTGAGCGGCGCAGGCGACGCGTAACCGAAAAGCGATGCCTCGATAGCCGCATCGCCGGGCGCCACCAGATACTCGAAACGGCCCGCGCTGTCGGTAACCCCGTTCAATACCACCTCACCCAAATCCGGCAGCGTGCGCCGCAGGGTCAGGCTCACACCAGCCAACGGCTGCCCCGCCCCATCGCTCACCTGCACCACAGCCTTGCTCTGCCCGTCGCCAGCCAGTTGCACCGCGCGAAGGATGTCGAGCTGCCCCCAGCCCGATGTGTTGTTAGGTCGCGCCGAACCGCTGTCTACACCGCCGCAACTTTCACCTGGCACGGGGAAAGGTGTGGCGGTTTTGCGCAGCAGCTCGGATGTGTAGTCCACCTGACCCACCAGCGTGGGGTTGGCTTGCCAGAGCAGCGCTACCGCGCCAGCGACGTGCGGGCCGGCCATGGACGTGCCGGTGTACTCCTGGTAGAAACCGCCAGGCACCGACGAACGCACGCCCACCCCGGGCGCCACCAGTTCTGGCCCCGTCTGGCCGCTGAAGGAGTTGGGGCCGCGCGCGCTGTACGTGTATATCGTGTCGTCGCGGCCGGTGCCACCGACGTTGAACACCGCTCCCAGATCGCCCGGTGATCCCAGCGTGCCGCACGAGGGGCCGCTGTTGCCCGCCGATGCGGACACGAACATGCCGGATGCGTTGAGCGACGCCATGGCCTGGGCATAGATCGAGCTGCCGCCCGGCCCGCCCCAGGAGTTCTGTAAGGTGTGGGCGCGCAAGCTAGGGTTCGGGCTGGAGCCGTCGAGACGCGTCGGGGCCAGATGCCACTGCAAGGCCGCCAGCAAGGTCGCGTTGTCGGGGCAGCAGCCAAAGGTCGCGATCCACTCTGCATCAGGCGCGACGCCGATCTGATACGTCCCGGCCGATCCGACCATGGTTCCCATGACATGGGTGCCGTGACCGCTGGGCACCGTGCCGCCGGCCTGCCAGGGCAGCGCGTGCGGCGAAGTGGTGTTCCAGTAGGGATCGAACCAGTTGTAGTTGTGGTCGAACGGCCCGCTGGCTCCTGTCCCCAGGTTACCGCGGTATTTGGAAACCAGCGCGGGGTGGGTGTAGTCGACTCCGGTATCGAGGTTGGCAACCACCATGCCAGCGCCGGTGTAGCCCAGCGCCCAGACTTCGTTGGCGTTGATCTTGGCCACGTTCCATTCGACTGTATCCGGCGCCTGCGATGGCGTTTCGACCAGGACTTCCGGCAGCTCCAGCTTCACCTCAGGCAATATCTGCGCCACGCCAGGCTGGCGGGCGATAAAGTCCAGCGATTGTTGGTCGCCGTAGACAGCGATGGTGTTTACGATCCAGAAGGGCTGCGCCCTGACGACGTGTCTGCGGACGGCGGGCGATTGCAGCGCACGCAGCAGCGGCGCCTGTGCGCTGCCAGCCGCGGCTTGCAGCGCATCCACAACCCACTGGCCGCGCTCGTTCCAGTCTTTGATCGCGTAGGCCGGCGACAGGTCGGCTTGATCAGCCAGCAGGACGAAGAAGGTGGCGCGGTTATCGTCTGCCCCTTGCAGGCTGGCAAACACCGCCGGGTGGATTGGTGCAGCGGCTGCCACTGGAGCAGCGGGCGGAGCCACCAATCCGGTCAACGCAATCATGGCGACCGCAGCCGCGGCAAATGCAAACATCTTGACAGTAGTCACAAATGACCTCCTCAACGAAACGTCTTCGACCTGCAACACACGCTGATGTATACCGTATCATGAAGATTATAGCGCGCGGCGCAGATTTCGCGAAAGACCGGCTTGCCATGGCCTGGCGATTCGCACAGTTCTCCGTGCCTGTCAACTGCGATCTTGGTGCGTGGTGCGGATGGGGATATACTGTGGCGGAGATCACCGGAGCAAATCGATGAATTTTCCACCAGACCTATCTTCCCAGGAAGAGCCAGCCCCCGTGCTGGTATTGCCAGGACTGCGCGACGCAGGCCAGTTGGTGGTCAACCTGCGCGCCAGCATGGCTCACCACGAGATGGTCGAAGGCAAGCAGTTGTCGCCGCTGATGGCGCACCTGGGAGCGTGGCAGTCGCTGCGTCTCTCGCGCACGCACGCGGACCTGCTACGCGATCCTGAGTTCAGCCAGGCGTGCAGCTTTTTCCTTTCGGACATCTATGCGCCGCGCGATTTCAGTCAGCGGGACTACGACGGCCATCGCATCTACGACTTCATGAACCGCTTTCTGCCGGAAGCCACCTTGCTGCCGCTGGCTATGGCACTGGAGGTCAACACATTGACCCAGCAGCTCGACCTGGCAATGGCTGAAACGCTGCGCGACGAACTCGCGGTTGTCGACCGGTTCGACCAGTGGCAATACGACGAAGCCTACCTACTGTGCGACAACTACGCCGTGCGCGTCCGGCAGATTGAACTGATTCTGGAATTGGGAACGCACCTGGACCGCGTGCGCCGTTTGCCGTTCATCACACCGACTTTGCGACTCGCCAGACGGCCGGCTCAACAGCTGGGCTGGTACGATATGCAACATTTTCTGGAACGCGGCTTTGCGGCTCTGAAATCGCTGCGGCGAGTTGATGTGTTCCTGCAACGCATCGAGCTGCGCGAGAAAGCCATTCTGGACCGGATCTACGGTTTGCCCGGCGGCGCGCCGGCTGACAACCCGTTTCTGGTCAGCGACGGCGGCCCGACCGAGATCGTGTTTTAGGCGCGCGCCCTTCCCAAACTATTTGACAACAGCCGGTCAGTTGCGTATACTCCCTCAGTGCTGCCAGCAGTCCGCTGGCAGCGTTGGTTTGGCTGGGCTATGTGCGTGTGGTATAATCCACAGGCTAGCCGACGTAGCTCAATTCGGCAGAGCTTCCGCCTTGTAAGCGGACGGTTGCCGGTTCAAGTCCGGCCGTCGGCTCCAGGGCGATCGCTTTTTCGATGAGTCGACGCCGGTGCGGTGTTAACAACAGAACATGGGCAGGTACCCAAGCGGCCAAAGGGGGCTGACTGTAAATCAGCTGGCAGACGCCTTCGGTGGTTCGAATCCGCCCCTGCCCACTCAGGAACAAAGAGTGATGAGCGACAAATTTGTCGTTCATCTTTCCTTGTTCATCGCATTGCCCGCGTAGCTCAGTCGGTAGAGCACGTTCTTGGTAAGAACGGGGTCATCGGTTCAAGTCCGATCGTGGGCTCTTTCCAGTCACTACCTGCGATTTCGCATATCAAAGGGAGTGCGTATGGCCGCCCGGGTCGGGCGGCCAAATCGCGACTGTGCAACTCAGGAGGTTGGCATGGCCAAGAAGACATTTGTGCGGAACAAGCCGCACGTAAACGTAGGCACAATTGGTCACATTGACCATGGGAAAACGACCTTGACGGCGGCGATCACAAGGACGCTGTCGTTGAAGGGTGGCGCGAGCTTCCGGGCGTTCGACAGCATCGACAATGCGCCGGAGGAAAAGGCGCGCGGCATCACGATTGCGATTGCGCACGTGGAGTACGAGACTGAGAATCGTCACTATGCGCACGTGGACTGCCCCGGTCATGCCGACTACATCAAGAACATGATCACAGGAGCGGCGCAGATGGACGGCGCGATCCTGGTGGTGGCAGCGCCCGATGGTCCGATGCCGCAGACGCGCGAGCACGTGTTGCTGGCGCGCCAGGTGGAAGTGCCGGCCATGGTGGTGTTCCTGAACAAGGTCGACATGATGGAGGACGAGGAGCTGCTGGAACTGGTGGAGCTGGAGCTGCGCGAGTTGCTGGACAGCTACGGGTTCCCTGGCGACGACATTCCGATCGTGCGCGGCAGCGCCTTGCAGGCATTGGTGTCGACCAGCACGGATCCGACGGCGCCGGAGTACGCCTGCATCTGGGAACTGATGCGGGTGGTGGACGAGTACATCCCGCTGCCCGAGCGCGAGTTGGACAAGCCGTTCCTGATGCCGGTGGAAGACGTGTTCTCGATCAAGGGACGCGGCACAGTGGTGACGGGGCGGATCGAGCGCGGCACGGTGAAGACAGGCGAGGAAATCGAGATTGTGGGCATCCGGCCAACCGTCAAGCGCGTGGTGACGGGCGTCGAGATGTTCCAGAAGACGCTGGACAAGGGCGAGGCGGGCGACAACGTGGGTTGTCTGCTGCGCGGCGTCAACCGGGAAGATGTGGAGCGAGGCCAGGTGTTGGCCAAGCCGGGCAGCATCAAGCCGCACACCAAGTTTCGGGGTGAGGTCTATGTGCTGAAGCGCGAGGAGGGCGGACGACACACGCCGTTCTTTGCAGGCTACCGGCCGCAGTTCTACATTCGGACCATGGACGTGACGGGATCGGTGATCCTGCCCGAGGGCGTGGAGATGGTGATGCCTGGCGACCGGGTGGACATGGAGGTGCAGTTGATCACCCCCATGGCGCTGGACGCTGGATCCCGCTTCGCGATCCGCGAGGGCGGTCGCACCGTCGGCGCTGGCGTCGTCACTGCCATCCTCGAATAGGCACACGTCGAGCATTGCACTCAACAATCCAGGGGAGGAAACGCCTGACTTGGCGTTCACCTCCCCTGATTAGACAGAGAAACCATTATGGCAAAAAAAGCAGTTCGTGTTGTAATTACACTGGCGTGTACTGAGTGCAAAGAGCGCAACTACACGTCACAAAAGAATCGTCGCAACGACCAGGCCAGGCTTGAACTGAAGAAATACTGCCCGCGCTGTCGTTGCCATACGCCACACAGAGAAACAAAATAGACCCGTGGCGATGGCCCAGTTGTAGCGAAACAGCCGCCATTGCCTGCACAGGCGTGTAGCTCAACGGGTAGAGCAACGGTCTCCAAAACCGTAGGTTGCGGGTTCGAGTCCTGCCACGCCTGCCAACACTGAGAACAATCTGCCCGCTATGCAGGGCAGTCCATCCGGGCAAGACACCGCTCCGACGCAGAAGCGGTGTCTTCCATCCTAAGAGAGATGACTAGCGTGACTAAAGCCGAGACCGAAAAGCAAGAAAATCGCCTGATCAGATATCTCCGTGAGTCGCGCGCCGAGATGCGCAAGGTCACCTGGCCGACCCGGGAAGAAGCCATCAACCTGACATCCATCGTTTTGATTGTCACGTTTCTGATGTCGATCTTTCTCTGGGGCCTAGACGTGGTCTTTGACAGCATCATGCTGCGCTTGATAGGCTAACTCACGGCACAAGCACGCGGCAGCCCTGGTGCTGCCAGAACGGTAGAATAAAGCAGTGGCCAAGACAGCATCCAAAAAAGA
Organism: uncultured Chloroflexia bacterium; assembly: GCA_963707275.1. Lineage (GTDB taxonomy): Bacteria > Chloroflexota > Anaerolineae > JAAEKA01 > JAAEKA01 > JACKBK01. Next base: position 199,082 of record CAVPPH010000002.1, on the reverse strand, counting down.
GACTCAGCCTCTCATTGAGGCTGAGGAACTGAATAGCGAAACCCCCGAGGGCGGTCAGCAAATTCCCGAAGACGCTCGCTGGTTCGTTGTCCACAGCTACTCAGGCTACGAGAACAAGGTCAAGAAGAACCTTGAGCACCGTATCGAGTCCATGGACATGCAAGGCAAGATCTTTCAGGTCATCGTTCCTACAGAGGAAGAGATAGAACTGAAGGACGGCCAGCGGCGGGTGGTCGAACGACGCGTTTTCCCTGGCTATGTGCTCGTGCAGATGATCATGGACGAACAATCGTGGTATGTGGTTCGCAACACACCCAATGTGACCGGCTTCGTCGGCATGGGCAACAAGCCAACCCCGCTGCCCGATGAGGAAGTCAAGCGCATTATGCGCCGGCTTGAAGTCTGAAGAACCGAAGATCAAAGTTGATTTCAAGATCGGCCAGAAAGTACGCATCGTTGAGGGCGCGTTCGCCGAGTTCACCGGCTTGGTACAGGAGCTTTATCCCGACAAGGGTCGTGCCCGGGTCATGGTGTCGTTCTTCAACCGCGACACACCGGTCGATGTTGACTTCCTGCAGTTGGAAAAAGTATAGGCTGTCTGCGTAATCATCGATTACCGTCACAGACCAGAGGAAACCTGATTATGGCAAAGAAAGTTCTAGCAATCGTCAAGTTGCAGTTGCCGGCCGGCAAGGCAAACCCGGCCCCGCCTGTTGGTCCTGCCTTGGGCCAGCACGGCGTCAACATCATGGGCTTCTGCAAGGAATACAACGCCAAGACGTCCAATATGGCTGGCAGCATTATCCCGGTGGAGATCATCATCTACCAGGACAAGTCCTTCACGCTGGCCCTCAAGACCCCGCCTGCCACTGACCTGCTGAAGAAGGCGGCCCGCGTGCCCAAGGGCTCCGCCGTCGCCAATCGCACCAAGGTCGGCAGCGTCAGCCGCGCCGACATCCGCAGCATCGCCGAGCAAAAGATGGTGGACCTCAACGCTATCGACCTTGACGGCGCCATGCGGATGATCGAAGGCACAGCTCGCAGCATGGGTATCACCGTCGTAGACTAGCGCCCCTCAAAGAAGCGCTGGTGGGAGGAACCAGGCAGTCTGGTTCCGCTGGCACCACAAGGAGACACAAATGGCAAAGCACGGCAAGAAATATCTGGAAGCCCAGGCAAAGATCGACCCGGCAACCAACTACTCCCCTGAGGATGCAGTTAAGCTGGTTCGCGAAACCGCCAACACCAAGTTCGACTCGACCGTCGAGATTCACCTGCGTATGGGCGTTGATCCTCGGCATGCCGACCAGCAGGTGCGCGGCGTCGTCCTGATGCCCAGCGGCACCGGCAAGGAAGTGCGCATTCTGGTGTTCGCCGAAGGCGACGCTGCACGCGTGGCCGAAGAAGCCGGCGCTGATTTCGTCGGCAGCGACGAACTGGTGAATAAGATTCAGGGCGGATGGACTGACTTCGACATGGCGGTGGCAACTCCGTCCATGATGAAGAAGGTTGGCCGCCTCGGTCGTGTGCTGGGACCGCGCGGGCTGATGCCCAGCCCCAAGGCAGGCACCATCGTCGAGGAAGACGATCTCGGTCGGGTCATTGCCGAAGCACGGCAAGGTCGTGTCGAATTCAAGGTCGACAAAACCGCCAATCTGCATATGCCGATCGGCAAGGCCAGCTTCACTCAGGAACAACTCATGGCGAACATGGTTGCGGCGATGGACGCGGTAGTCCGCGCCAGGCCAACAGGCGCCAAGGGTATTTATATCAAGCGAGTTACGATGACATCAACCATGGGACCTGGCATTCGTCTGGATGTAAGCCAGGCTTCTGCGTTGAAAGCAACCTGATCCGCCACCAATTCGGTCTTAACAACCCAGGTCTATCAGACCGTTGCCGATGATAGCAGGCGCCAATCTGGCTTAATCGCTGGCCTGCCGAGGTGACAGGTTCGAGACAAACGACGCAACTGAGCGGCATGCTGCCCGAAACGGCAGCAACGCTTGCCTGTTGCCGTTCGCGACGCCACGGTGCTGCCGGAGCGTCTGTCTGTGAGCCTTCGCCCCGCAGGAGCGAAGGCTTTTTTGTTGGCTTGAAATCAAGACGGTCCAAGAATCTACGAAAAGGAGGTGAATGGCTTGGCAATCACCAAATCCAAGAAAGAACAATTGATCGAGGCCTATCTCGAGCAGTTGACCACAAGCCGTGCAATCGTCTTCAGCGAGTACCGCGGCACAAACGTGCAGCAGATCCAGAAGTTGCGCGGGCAGATGCGTGATCACAACTCATCGATCATGGTGGTCAAGAACACGCTGATGCGCATCGCGCTGGAACGCGCCAATATGCCGATCCCGGAAGAGCACCTGATCGGCCCGACGGCCGTGGTGTTTCTACCGGATGACACAGCAGCAGCAGCCAAGGCGCTGTTCGACGCCGCCAAGGATGTCGATAGCTTCAGCGTCAAGGGCGCGATTCTGGAAGGCCAGGTCTTGAACGCCGATGACGCCAAAGAACTGCGCAACCTGCCCAGTCGCTCGGATGTCTTGAGCCAACTGCTGGGCGTGCTGCAAGCGCCGGCCAGCGAACTGGTGCGGACTCTGGAAGCCCCCGCCAGCGAGCTGTATCGTACGCTCCAGGCGCCGCTGCGCGAGCTGGCCCTGACGATTCAGTCCTATGCCGACAAGGGCGCGCAAGCAAGCGCCTGAACCCAAACGCCGCGCATTAGTCGCTGCGACAAATCAAACCAGTAAACAAACCAACCCTTCAGGAGGATTTTCACATGTCAGAAAAAATCGCACAGGTCAAGGAACTGCTTAACTCGCTGACTCTGCTCGAAGCCGCTCAGCTTGCCAAGGAACTGCAGGAAGAGTGGGGCGTCAGCGCCGCTGCACCTATGATGGCCATGGCCGCCATGCCCGCCGGTGGCGCAGCCGCCGCTGCTGTCGAAGAAGTTGAAGAGCAGACCGAGTTCGACGTTGTGCTGACCGAGATCGGCGACAACAAGATCAACGTCATCAAGGAAGTGCGCAAGATCACCAACCTCGGCCTCAAGGAAGCCAAGGAGCTGGTCGAGGGCGCTCCCGCCACCGTGATCTCGGGCGTTTCCAAGGAAGCCGCCGCCGAGTCCAAGGCAGCCCTGGAAGCCGCCGGCGCCAAGGCGCAGGTCAAGTAAGGGTCTTTCCCTGTAGTTGCGATGCGTCAGCGCCCTTGAGGACGCCGGCGGTCCAAGCAAAGAACCCCCAATCGCCGCGGCGATTGGGGGTTCTTTGCTAAAACACACATCGTGTTGAGGATGCACTGAAACAGATCTGGACTTGACCGCCGGCCTCATCAGGGCAACACCAGCCCGGCATGAGCTGGCAGGTTCATGACCGCGTTCCAACAATTGGCTATGAACCTGGCGCCTCACTGGCTGTGAACGCAGCCAACGTGCGGCGGACGTCCGGCAACGCCAGAAAGCTGGCGCGCAGTTCCTCCGTGGGCAGCTGGTCGCGGAGGTCAGCCATAATCTCGGCTGCTTCGACCCGCATCGCGGCTGCCCCGTCCTGATCGCCGGTCAGATCAGCCAGCTCCGGCAGGATTTGCCACAGCATGCGGCGCTGATCGATGGATACCGCCAGAGTGCGGGCTATCTCCAGCTCGCGCGCGGGCCTCCTCTTCTCGTCCCAGTCGGCGCAGCCCCTGCGCGCTCACCAGCATGACATCAGCGACAAACGCGTTGATTCCGAAGTCGCGCATGGCGTCGAGGTGTTTGTTAGCGGCTGCCACGGCAACCGCATCCCATCCCCGGTGTTTAGCCTCGAGAACTCGCACGGAACTGGTAAACTGGAAAGCGAAAACACCGTTAGCGGGATCGAGCGGCTCAACTTGCGCAAAATATCGTTCGGCTTTCTCCTGATCGCCGGCAACCAGATTGAAGAACGCCAGCGCGCTGGTAACAAACGATGCAAAGGCAGGCACTTGATCGCCCACCATCTGATAGACGTGCTCCGCCAACAAGAGACCAAGATGGGCTGCGCCGATTTCATAGTACAGGAGCGCCAGCTCGATACGCGGCAGGATCTGGCCGACCAGGAAGCCGGCTTGATCCGCCAGACCAGCACCTGCCTCAAAATCCGCAATTGCGCCTGCATAGTCACCCGTTTGCCAGCGAGGGACACCTCAACTCCCCCGGCTGTATGCCTGGCCCCAGACGTTTTGAATCCGTTGCGAAATCGCATAAGCCTCGTCATAGGCCGCAATGGAACCGGCGAAATCACCCTCTAACATACGCCAGAGACCGGAGTTGCTCAAACTATCGGCAAGCATAGGCTGGTTGTCAAGCTCTCGCCACAGATCTCCAGCCTGTTGCAACCCAGCGCGGCCCTGTTCGAGTTTCCCCGTGTCACCATAGATGTCCGCGATGTCGTTGAGGATATACGCGACCTGCTCCTTCCAGCCAATTGTCCGCGCGATCTCCAGCGCGCGCTCCCCCAACTCCAGCGCCTCTTCCAGCCGTCCGATATCGAAACGGGCCTGGTTCATCAAATTCCAGTAGATCTTTGCCTCGCTACGCCGGTCTTGCAACTTATCAGCTAAAGGCAAAGCCCGCTCTGCCAAAATCTTGCCGGCGGCTGGATCATACAGTGGATTGATAAAGGAAAGGAGGTTGGACTGCGAAACAATGGATGCCAATTCCAGCACACGGTCACCACGCGCCTGCGCCACGGTCTCCTGCAACCGGTAGTTTTCCATCGCATCCTCGAAGCGCGATTCCAACTCCAGCGCGCGCCCACGCCAGCCGAAAAGCTGTAGCAACTGCTCCATGGTGGCTGGCCCGCCGCGCTGAACAACCTGTAACACGCGATCCAGGTGCTGGCACGCCTCGGTGGTCGCGTAGACACGCATCGCTGCATCAGCCGCGTGCAAGCTGTATTTCAGTGTCCTCTCGTCGTCGCCCGCCTCGCCATAATGGAAAGCCAGCACCGCGGCATATTCGTCCAACCGGGTAGCAAAAAGCTCTTCGTAGCACTCAGCCACTCGGCGATGGATCAACTCTCGTTCCCGGCGCGGGAGGGAGCGATAGGCCGCGTCCTAAGTCAGCGTATGCTTGAAACGGTATGCAGTGCCAAGATCTGCCGCGCTGCTTGCTTCAACCCGGCGTACGATTTGGGCAAGTTCCAGATGATCCAATGCCGCTTGCAAGGTCATTGAGGCATCTCCTGCGCCAGGGCGCCGGCCAAAATGCGGGTGTAAAATTGGCGTCCGATCACCGAGGCGACTTGCAACACATAACGATCGTTCTCGGCCAGCCGGTCGATACGGGCTGCCAGCACGCCGTTCAACGTATCGGGAATATCCAGGCTTTCGATTTCGCTGATAAGTTGCCACTGCCCGTCCTGGCGAACGATTCGCTCTTGGTCGATCAACATGCGGATCACTTCTTCCACATAGAAAGGATTGCCTTCAGCTTTGGCCAGAATACGGCCGCGGACCGCTTCAGGCAGCGCGTCGATGCTCAACAGGTTGCTTACCATTTGCAAGCTGTCCGCCTCGCTCAGTGGCGACAAGTGCAGTTCCAGCGCACCGACACCGGGCAGCTCTCTGGTATGGTCGATGAGCCTCCAGCCAGCGGCTGTGCGTTCTGGCCGGCTGGCCAGGATAAAGAGTACCGGCGAATCGGCAGCAACAGACAACACTTGCAGCCATACATCCACCGAAGATGGATCGGCCCAGTGCAAGTCGTCGAAAACCAGGACCACCGGTGACTTGCGGGCCAGACTCACGAGCAGCGCGCGGCAGGCATCCGCATAGGTGGAAGTCAGCGCAGGACCGTCCAGAAAACGTACCCGCATCGACTCTTCCTCGCTGAGCGGAAGTCCCAGTAAATGCGCCAAGAACGGCAGTTGCTCCTTGCCGGCAACATTGACGGCGACGTGCAAAGCTGCGGCGGTCGCAACATTATCGCCATCAGACGGCACATCGATCAGTGCCCGCAACGATTCAATACTCAGAAAATGCGGCATGTTTGTGCTGTAGGAGAGGCTGCGCGCCTCGCGCCAGCAAATGCCCGCTTGCGGAGCCGAACGGCGCAATTCCGCGATCAACCGGCTTTTGCCTAATCCGGCTTCGCCCAGCAGACTGACCACCCCGCCGCGGCCCGCCAGCAGATCGGTCACAGCCTGGCGCAAGGCAGCCTGCTCGCGATTGCGACCCACAACGGGCGAATCGATTCCATGCGACTCCAGCCCGCGCAGCCGGCCCGGCTGCACCAGCGGCTTCAGCGGTCGAAAAGTCGCGATCGGCTCGGGTTTGCCTTTGATCTCCAACTTGCCCAAAGGTTCCCATTCGAACAGCGGCGCGACCAGCCGATAGGTGTCATGTGAGACCTGGATCGTACCGGGCGCGGCCGTTTGCTCCATGCGTGCGGCAATGTTAATGGCATCGCCCAGAGCGCTGTATTCAGTGCGCAAGTCGGAGCCGACCTCGCCCACCAGCACCAGCCCGGTGTTGATGCCGACCCGCACGTCCAGCGGCAGGCCCCAGCGGCGTTGAATTTCGACGCCGTACTCCTCGATCCCGGCGACGATCTCCAGGCTGGCCAGCACCGCCCGCTGCGGGTCATCTTCATGGGCGATGGGCGCTCCGAAGAAGGCCAGAATGCCGTCGCCCATCAGCCGGGCCACTGTGCCCTCGTAGCGATACACCGGGGCAATCATGTGCTCGAACGCGCCGTTGATGATCTCGGCCCACTCTTCGAGATCGAGTTGGCTGGCAGCCGCGGTGGAACCCTTCACGTCGCAAAACAGGGTAGTGACGATGCGCCGTTCTCCCGCGCCGGCGCGGGAGCTGCGGACCGCCTCCAATTTGGCACGCAGCTCAGGCGGCAGATAGCGATCTAGAGGGTTGGCGGCTGGGGAAGCCGCAGTCGCTGTCGCTTCGGCTAGCTTGAAACCGCAGGTGTTACAAAACTTCGAACCTGGCTGGTTGACGTGGCCGCAGTTGGGACAGCCGGCAGGCAGCCGCGCGCCGCAGTTGTTGCAGAACCTGGCGCCCTCTGGATTTATGGCCTGGCACGCTGAACAGATCATGAAACTTCTTGGGGTTCGAACAGACCGCGAACCTCATCCTGGCCAAGAAACGATGCGCACAGTTCGGGATCGGAGATATTGGCTGCGATGTATTCAACGACGGTTGCGGCTTCTGATCGCAGCTTTTGTGCGGCAGCAGCGTTGCCGCGATCGGCCTCTAGTTGAGCCAAAGCGGCCAATGCGTGCCAGAGGCCCCGTCTGGAACCAATGACCTTCGCCACTCGACAGGCTTCCTGCAAATACTCCTCAGCTTCAGTGTTGCGTTCCAGGATCAAGAGACAGCGAGCCATCAGCGTGCATATGACCGGCATAAAGGTATCGAGCCGCGAGCGATGCAAGTATGCAAGCAAGTCATCTGCCACGGCCAGAGCGTTTTCCACCTCTCCCGATACTAGCGCCAGATTGCTACGTGCAAGGCCAACCGAAACCCCCACATAGGGCAGAGAACTGCCTCCCTTGTTGCTGTCCAAGATACGGTCAATACGGTCAATCACAGCAGCAGCCTCGGAGGTACGTCCTAGTTTCTGCAACAACTGCACCTCCAGACCCAGAGGCCAGGCCAGCCAGTGCTCAATGCCATCTTCCGCCAGTTGCTCGACCCTTTTGATCTCGGTCAAACTGCGTTCGGTGGCTCCCATATCGGCATACAGAGAAGCCATTGAGGAGCCAATGCCCACGGCCGCTGCCACAAACCCGGCCTGTTTAGCCAGATCCGCACAGCGCTGCATGGTGATCAATGCCTCGCTCCATTCGCCGCGCTCGACCTGCACGTCGCCCACCGGCCAGAGACTGTACGACTGGCCCCACAAGCTGCCCACCTGCTGGCTGATAACCATCGATTTGGCCGAATTCTCCAACACCGCGTCGAAATCCCCGGTCATAAAATAGATGAACGCGGCGCTGCTGAGATTATCGGCCAGCATCGGCTGGTTGTTCAACTCCACCCAAAGGGGACGGGCCTCCAACAGACAGGCGAGAGCCCGATCCGGTTCATCGGCATCGACATAGCCGAAGATTGCCAGGTCATTCAATGCATAGGCCATCCGTTCGCGCAGATCATAGGCGCGCGCAACCGCGAGCAATTCCTGGCCGTAGGCAACAGCTTCGGCCGGCGTTCCGGCGAATTTGCTGGCCAGCATCAGGTTCCATAGCAGACGCGCCTCGGCCTCGTGATCGCCGATCTCACGCGCCAGCGCCAGCGCTTCCTGCGAGAGCCGCTTGCCCTTGAGCGGATCATGAATGGCCGAGGGTATCGAATACAGCGTTGCGCGCGTTGCAATTCCGGCAAGCTCCAGCGAACGGTTGCCGGTCGCGCGTCCCTGCGCTTCCATGTTCAGGTAGTTCTGATCAGCATCGTCGTAGCGACCAAGCATGTCCAGCGCGCGGCCGTGCCGCGTGTAGAGATGCAGCAGACTGTCATCCGGCGCGACAACTGTCTGAGCCAGTTCCAGCGCTTCCGCATAGTTGGCGACAGCCTCCGCGTTGGCATAGAGGCGGAAGGCGGTATCGCCGGCCAGCGTGTAATAAGTCATAGCCGCCTGGAGATCGCCGCCCTCGCGAAAGTGGTGAGCCAACACGGGAGCAAACTCGGCCAGCCGGTCAGGAAAAAGTGATCGCAGCGCTTCGGCAACCCGTTGATGAAAGACCCGGCGCTGGCTGCGCAGAATCGAGTGGTAGATGGCGTCCTGAATCAGGACATGACGAAACGCGTACTCCGATCCCGGATCGGGCGCGATCTGCCCGATCAGTTCATGCTCCTGCAACGTCAACAGGTGACGCGGCACGTCAACTGCGGGCTCGGAAATGACCGCGAGTACATCCTTGCGGAACTGGTATCCGATGACGGCCGCCTGCTGCGCCGTGTAGCGCGCGCCCTCATCCAGCCGGTCAACGCGCGACAGGAGTAACGCCTGCAACGTATCCGGTATCTCGATTCTGTCTTCCCTTGCACTTGTTTCGGAGCCGGTACCGTCCGCCGCTTGCTCTGCCCCCAGAATGGAGAGAACCAGTTCCTCCACGTACAACGGGTTGCCCTCAGCTTTGCGCTCGATCTGCTGCCTGACAGCACTGCTGAGACTGGCCCGCCCCGCGACCTGATCCATGAGGCGCTCGCTGTCGTCCTGGGACAACGGATGAAGCCAGATCTCAGTGTAGCATTGGGAGAAGCGTTCTCTGGCAGCGGTTGTGACCTGCCAACCAGGCGACTCGCGCTCGATCCGGGTGGCGCAAACGAAGAGAACGTGACACTGGTTGACAAGCTGCAAGAGATGAGTGAGCAGCTCTACCGACGCGGGATCTGACCACTGCAGGTCGTCCAGAAAAAGCACCATCGGTCCTGCCGTCGCCCATTTTTTCGTCAGTTCCAAAATCGTCCTGAACAGCACATCCTTGAACGCTTCTCCCTCCAGCAGATGCTCGCTGGTCGCGCCGGAGACGCCCAGAACCTGCTCGAGGACAGCGCGCGCCTCGTTCTGGCGTCCAGACTCGAACAGCACGACATAGGGGGCCAACCTGGCGCGGGCCGCCTCCGATCCATCCGCTGAAGAGATGCTCACAGCGCGGCGCATCAGTCTCTGAAACGGGGCATAGGGCACGCTGGTTTCATAGGAAAGGCTGGCGGACGTGTACCAGCGATCCATTGATTGCGTCTCTTGCCATACCCTGGCCGCCTCGCGAATGAGCCGGCTCTTGCCGATGCCCGCGTCGCCGATGACGCTCACGATACCGCCCCGCCCTTGCTCCAGGCGCGCCATCGCTCCGGTCAGCGCGCGCAACTCCCAATCGCGTCCGACCAGTGGCGTCCCTTCACGCGGCGTGCTGCCAGCATGTTGAAAGGCTCTCTGTCCCAGCACACGATAGGCTCGCACCGGCTCTGGCTTTCCCTTGATCATCAATAGACCCAGGTCTTCCGTTTCGAAGCGCGTATGGACCAGGTCAAAGGTATCCTGCGCGATCTGAACCGTTCCCGGTTCAGCCGTCTGTTCCATGCGCGCGGCGATGTTAATGGCGTCGCCCATCGCGGTGTATTCCGTACGCTGGGCCGAGCCCACAGCGCCCACCACGACCAGCCCGGTGTTGATGCCGACTCGCACGTTGAAATCGATGTCCCAGCGGGCGCGTATCGAACTCGCTGTAGATTCGCACACCCTCGGTGATCGCCAAAGCTGCCAGCACGGCCCGCTGCGGGTCGTCTTCGTGGGCCACGGGCGCGCCAAAGAACGCCAGGATGCCGTCACCCGTCAGACGCGCGACCGTGCCGCCATAGGTGTAGACCGGCTGGATCATGTACTCGAAGGCCCCGTTGATGATCTCGGTCCATTCCTCAGGGTCGAGGGTTGACGCGGCTGCGGTCGATCCCTTGACGTCGCAAAACAGGATCGTCACGATCCGCCGCTCCCCTTCGCCGCCGCGTGTGCGCGTGCTCTCCAGCCGCGCCTTCACCTCGCCGGATGGAGTTGGAGGCGGTACGGCGCTAACCGTCGGTTCGCTGGCTGGGGTGACAATTTGCGTGGTTCGCGGCTCGCCAGCCAGCTTGCTCCCGCAGTTGTTGCAGAATTTTGCGCCGGCCGGGTTGGTTGTTCCACAGGCAGAACATGGCTCAGGTAGCCGTGCTCCGCAGTTGTTACAGAATTTCGCGCCGCCAGGATTAGCGGCGTCACAGGTTGGACAAATCATGAATTGCTTTCCACAGGACGCAGCGGGTCCGCTCCCCACTCGCGCCAGGATGCATCGTATAGCGCCAGATCATCGTAGCCAGCCAGGTGCAAGGCAAAGAGGCCCAGCGATGCTGAAATGCCGACACCACAGTAGAGAATCACCCGCCGGTCAGGCCGTAAACCAGCCTTTGCCGCCAGCGTCACAAGCTCCGGCGGGCTGCGGTAGGTCCAATCAGAGGACAGGTTGTCGACCGAGTGCAGGTGGCACGCGCCGGGAATGTGGCCGGCCCGCAGCAGCGCGCCGTCAACCTCGACCCGATCCTGGCCCGGTGGTAGGAAGCGGCTGCCTTGCGGCGACCAAACGGCCATTCCGGTATATTGCTCCGGCGGCCTGGTATCCACCAGTTGGGCGCCGACTATCGGGTTTTCCAAGACTGCCTCGATCTCCTCTGCTGTAGCCAGCCACCGAGGCTGCAAGCGCGGCGTGAAAATGGCCGGCACGGGCTGGGGCACAGCGGTGGTCAGCGGCCTTCCCTCGGCAACCCAGCGATCGATGCCGCCGTTCAATAGCGCTACCTGGGTGTAGCCGTGGTACTGTAGAGCCCACCACAGCCGGGCCGCGCCGCTGTGATCGGTGTCAGCGTAGGCGACCACGGCCGTGTCGTCGCCGATGCCGTTGGCGGCCATCAACGCGGCGAACCGATCTGGCGGCAACAGCAAGTCATCGGCAGATCCACCGTTCAGGTCGCTGTGCCAGTCAAAATGGACCGCACCAGGAATGTGCCCCAGCCGGTAGAGCTGCCGACCGGAGCCATCCCCTCGCCAACGCATGTCCACTACGCGCAGCCGCGGGTCGTACAGATGCTCTGCGAGCCAGGCAGGCTCCACCAAATCAGCCGGGAGTGTTACAGTCGCCATCTATCAAACCAGCCTTCCAGCCAACTGCGGCGAGTCCAGATCCAGCAAAGCCTCGTCGTCGTAACACCACACCCAGGCCTCACGCGGGTGCAGCGAAAAGATCAGCGAATGGCCGGTTGCTTGATAGTGCTTGCGGGTGTGTTGATTCTTTGACTTGTCGCAGCAGCCCACGTAGCCGCAGATCAAGCACATTCGCAGGGCTGGCCATGTGTCTCCTGTTGCGGTACAGTCGCGACAGATGGTTGTGTCGGCTGCAACCACCTGAATCTGTTCAACGTGAGAACAGCGTTTTTCGGCCATTTGGCCGGTGTACCTGAGACGGTAATACCAGTTGGGTACCCGAATGCGCGCCAGTTTCGGTGCGTTGCTCATGCCAGCCTCAGCGCGATCAGAACCACGATCGCCGTCGCCAGCGAAACGGCCACATCCGTCGCCAGCGCGCGGCTGCGGTGCTGACCTGAGAGGTAGGGCAGCGGTGCAGCCACAGCCACCCTGACGACTGCACCGTTCAGCGCGTACACCCAGCATCAGGAATAGCGCCAGCCACAGTCCACGCGCCGCTATACGCGTCCAACGCTGACGGTTGACCTCCGCCAGATACGACGCATTGCGCCGAACCAGTATCCGCTCCGTAATGTACCATGCGTAAGTCGCTGCCAGGAACCCCCACGCGTAGATCATCCACGCGCCGTAGTGCGGGATCGCGTCCGGCGGAACGGCGACAACGATCCAGACCGCCACGACAATCAGCGAGATCAAATGAAGAAACTGGTCGAAGATATAGGGACCGCTGACCCACTCTGGCCGCACACGTCCGAGCCAGTTCTTGAAAGCGTCAATAGCGAAGTGGATAACTGCCAGCCCCAGCAAAAAGGGCCACAGGACCGATCGCCCTGTGCCGGCCAGTACCAACAGCACTGCCAAATGCACGCCGACATGCAACGTCAAGCCAGACCACGTTTGCTTGGCGCGCACCATCCAGTCAGGTTGCAGAGGATAGTCGCCGATGAGGTGCGCCAGCATCAGCATCCAGAAGACGCTGCTCATTGGCGCGGGTTGGCAATCAGGCGTTTGTGGGTCGCGCGCATACAAGTGTCCATCACCACGTCCAGACCGGCGGCCAGCGCGATATTGGCTGCCGATTCGTTGACCACACCTTCCTGCATCCAGATCACCTTCGCGCCGATTGCGATGGCCTGCTCCACCACGAGCATTACCTCTTCACCGCGGCGGAACACCTCGACCACATCGACAGGCTCCGGGATCGACAGCAAATCGGGATAGGCACGCTCGCCCAGCACCTCTTCGAGTTCTGGATTGACGGGGATAATGCGATAGCCGTTCGCCTGGAGGTAGGCGGGAACGGAATAGCCGGGGCGGTCTGGGCGACTGGAGATGCCGACCACAGCTACCGTCTTGGCAGTCGTCAGGATATGGCGCAGATGCTCGTCGCCGTGAGATGCCACCGCTGGCCCGGCGTGCACTGCCGCCCCAAAGTTGACCGGCAGCTCGACCTGGAAACAGGTCGAACCCGGATGTGAGAATACCTTGATCTCACCGCGATGCTTGTTAACGACGATGTTGTAGCTGATGTCCAGCCCCAGTCCGGTGCCCTGGCCCGGCGGCTTGGTGGTGAAAAAAGCATCGAAGATGCGCGCCTGGACCTCCGGTGGTATACCGGGACCGTTGTCCTCGATCTGGACGGTGACCCAGCCGTTCTTGTGGCTGGTGCGAACAATGATCACCGGTGCTGCGATGTCCGTAAGCGCATCGGCGGCGTTGTCCAGGATATTGGTCCAGACCTGGTTCAGTTCGCTGCCATAGCCCTCGATTCTGGGCAGATCGGGGGCGTATTCGCGACGCAGGGGAATCCCACTTAGCTTGCTGCGCAGGATAAGCAGTGTGTTGTCCAGTCCTTCGTGGATGTCCACCGACTGCACCGGCGCCTGATCGAGGTAGACGTATGATTTCAGCGCCTTGACGATCTCGGAGATGCGCGCGGCGCCCTGGTTCACCTCGGCCAGCAGGCTGTAGACGTTGTAGGTTGCGCCGAGCCAGGTCACCACCGCCGGCAGTTGCTGGACATCAAACAGCCGCGCCAGTTCAGCCAACTGGCCGGCATCGTATCCCAGGTTGACCAGCGTCGGCGCCAGTTCCCAGCCGTCGTCGACGTTGTGGCGCTCCAGCCACTCCTCCAGCGCGTATTCCTGATCACTCCTGCTCAACGCATCGATATCCAGCGGCCGGGCGGCCAGCGCACGCGCCTGCTTTGCCAGATCATTGAGGCTGGCTTGCTGCGCCGGGCTGAGAGACGCACGCGCCAGTCCGGCCTGCGCCTCACCATAGGCCAGTTGAGTCTCTTCCAACTGGCTTGCGCCGCGCTTGACGGCCGCGGCCGGGTTGTTCAGCTCATGCGCCACGCCGGCGGTCAGCGTGCCGAGCTGGGCCATCTTCTCGCTCTGGCGCAAGGTGTTCTGACCGGCCCGCCAGCGCGCCAGCACGATGTTCAGCAGCACACGAGACGCCGTGGGGCTGGTGTTGAGCAGGTAATCGAACTGCTCCGCGCCGATGGCGTAGAGGACGCTGTCGCTGCGCGCCCGCACGGCGGCGCTGCGCGGCGAGTCCTCCAGCAGCCCCATCTCGCCGATGACGTCGCCCGAACGGCGCACCGCCATCAACACCTGGCGGTTGACCGAGGTCTTGATGATCTCCAACTCGCCCGACTCGATGATGTAAGCGCTGTCGGCACGGCTGCCTTCGGCGAACAACTCCTCACCGGCAACCAGCCGCACCTCCTGCACCATCTCGCAGATGCGGTCGAGGTCTTCAATCGGCAGTTCGGCAAACAGGGGGACCTTACGCAGGAAATCGTACATGGCTGTCTCGTAGTTGGTAGCGCGTTACAAGTCGCAGGCTTTCTTGCGACGCGTCTCTCAATCAGTTGTTGCTTCGGCCGGTCTTCTGGGCGAGCATACCCCGGCGCCGGCTCGGTCAGAGACCGACCAAAGAAGGAAGCGATGACACCGCAGTCCTACACACTCTTCAGATACTGGTGCACCAGGCTGACGGCGATGGCGCCTTCGCCCACGGCAGACGCGACGCGACGCACCGCGCTTTGGCGAACATCGCCGGCCGCAAAGATACCTGGCACGCTGGTTTCCAGCAGGTACGGGTCGCGCTTCAGCTTCCATCCCTGGGGCCGCTGGCCGTCGCGCGCCAAGTCCTGACCGGTGAGAATAAATCCGGCGCTGTTGCATTCCACCACATCGGCCACCAGCTCGCTGTGCGGCACGGCGCCGATGAACAGGAAGAGCGCCGCCGCCGGCACGGTGGTCGTCTCGTTGGTGTCGCTGTTGAAAAGTGTCAACGCCTCCAGCCGATTGCTGCCGTGCGCCTCGGCGACCTGGGTGCGCACCTGCACGTCGATGTTGGGCGTCGCGTTGATCTGGTCGATCAGATAGGCTGACATGCTGCCCTCCAGATCTGCGCTGCGCACCAGCATCGTCACCTGGCCGGCGTAGCGGGAGAAGAACATCGCGCCCTGGCCAGCCGAATTCGCGCCGCCCACCACATAGACGTGCTGGCCGCGATAGTTGGCAGCCTCGGTCAGCGCTGCGCCGTAGTAAATACCGGCCCCGGTCAACGGATCGATCCCCGGCGCAGCCAGCTTGCGCACGGTCACGCCGGTCGCAATCACCAGCGCCTTGCAGCCGAGTTCAGTGCCATCGCTCAGCGTGACGTAGCGATAGGGGTCTTCGACCCGCACACGTTCTACGTCCTGAGCAGTCGAGAATCTCAGCACCGAGACGGGTGGCTTGCAAAGTGGCTCGCTGGGCCAGATCAGATCCGCTCAGTCCCTTGGGAAATCCCAGGTAGTTCTCGATGCGCGAGCTGGTGCCGGCCTGTCCGCCGGTGGCCGCTCGGTCGATCATCAGCGTGCGCAGCCCTTCCGACGCGCCGTAGACGCCCGCCCCCAGCCCGGCCGGCCCGGCGCCGACGATGATCAGGTCGTAGAATGGCTGGGTCGCCTGCGTCTGCAAGCCAACCTTCTCAGCCAGCACGCGCAGCTCGGGCTGGATCAACGCCTCGCCGCCGGGCATGAACACGACAGGTAGCCTGTACCCCGATTCGCCCGCGACCTGCTCCTTGTGCAACACCGCCTCCACAAGCTCGCGCGCCTGAGCGTCGTTCTCGATGTCCTGCCATAGATAGGGAATCCGGTTGCGCGCCAGAAAGTCCTTGACATCGTGGCTGGCCGGCGACCACAATGTGCCAGCGACGCGAATGCCGTCGTAAGGCGGCGGAGCGGTCTGCCACCAGTCACTGAGCAGGTCGTCCAACACCGGGTAGAGATTTTGCTCCGGTGGGTCCCACGGCTTCATCAGGTAGTAGTCGAGGCCGATAGCGTTGATGCTGTCGATGGCAGCCTGGGTATCGGCGTAAGCGGTCAGCAGCACCTTGCGGGCGTCGGGGTAGAACTTGATCGCCTCGGTCAGAAACTCGGTGCCGCTCATACGCGGCATGCGCTGATCGGCCAGGAAGAGTGCCAGCGGGTCGCCGCGCTGAAGAAGCTGGCGCGTGACATCCAGCGCCTCTGCGCCGGAGCCGGCCTTGATGATACGATATTCATTGCGATAATGACGGCGCAGATCGCGCTCGATCGCGTTGAGCACCTGAGGTTCGTCGTCAACGGTAAGAATGATTGGCCTGGTAGCCATTCGCTCTGTTTCCTCCTGTTTTCACAGAGTTGCATGACCGGGCATAACGCCCGACAGTCAACTCGCCTGATGGATGGAAAAGGTTTCAGGGCGCATTATGCGTGCATATGCCGCTCAACGCAAATGGCCGGGATTTGGAACAGTCTGCCGGTGGCAATCTTGTCAAAAGGTCGACTTGAGTGCAGAATTCCGGTGCGGTATTCGTTTATCAATATGGCGCAGGCGAATGCGTCTGCGTGGTTCAGTCGCTCAATGACGTTGCTGCCTTTGGCGCAACGTCCTCGGCGTCTGAACAACACCGTACAGTCAACGAAAACTCGGAGGTTCAAATGGTTCGCAAATCAGTATTTCTTGTGCTGCTCATCGTGATGGCGGCTGCCCTGGCGGGCTGCGGTGGCGGTGGAAGCAGCAGCAACGTCAACAACCTGTGGTCGGATGTGCCCGGCCTGCCACAAGCCGAGAAAGCCAACATCAAGCTGCCGCTGCCGCTGCGGCTGGTCATGCAGACCCTGGTGAAAGCATCCGCCTCGGACAGCAACGTGGATCTGGAGAAGTTCGACGTCGTGGGCTACACCACCGACATGGCGCCGGACGAGGTCACAGCTTACTACAGCCAGGAGCGCATGACCGAAGCCGGCTGGAATCTGAGCGACCAGCCCGGATGCATGGGCGGCGTCGATGCCGCCGGCGCGGGCGGTGGCATGTGTCTCTACGGCAAGGACGACGGCAAGCAGCAGTCGCTGCTGGTGATCCTGCCGGCCAGCGACGATGGGTCGGGCAAGACGCAGGTGTTCTACATCCGTTTCGACGGCCAGCTCAGCGGCAATTAGCCCGTCACGACCCACAAACCAAACGAGGCCCGGTTGTCGCCGGGTCTCGTTTGGTTTGTGGGTGTATGAGTTCAATCCGTTCGTAGCAGGCGCTTCAGCGCCGTTCCGATGGCACTGAAGCGCCTGCTACGAAGCTGGACGTCGTACCGCAAATGCAATCAATCAACGCATCGCTCACAAAACCACCAACTCCGGTAGTACCTGCCTATCCTGGATGGGTGGCAGCCTACTGGCAGTCCTGGCGCGGCGACCAGCCGCAGAGTGCTGCTGAGAACACGTTGGTGCAGGTCCGCGCGCTGCGAGCACGCGGACTGGACGACGAAGCGTTCGCGGTCGCCTGTGCGTTCATGGACCGTGTTGCTGCCGACCTGCCGCCGGATGCCGGCAGCGCGCACGAAGTGGCGAGCCGGTGGCCGGCTGTGGCATCCCTGCTGGTCGAGACGCTGATCGGCGTCACTTGCACTGGGAACAGCGTCGACTGGGAGCTGCGGCTGGAGCCACCCATTGGTCTGCACAGTCTGGCGCTGGACGGAAACGTCATCAGCCTGATCGCTGAGGCTGACACAGGCGCGGGTATAGTTGTCGTGGTCGACGCGGCCACCCCCTTCTACCTGACGATCCGCACCGAGTTCACCACGTTTAGCGAGCGAGCGCCGGCCGGCCAGACACGCTACCTCCTGACCTACCTCGACCGGACGGACATCCTGACTGCGGGAACCTGATCGGCGGAGTGTTTGCGGGACCGGTTGTATTGCGTATTGCGTATCCCGGAACCAGCGCGTTTGCGCCTGTTGCTGTTTCATCAAAACTCGTTTTGGCCGTTGCAGCGCGGCAGCTTATAATCTGGTTGCTATGATACAGGCATCCCCCCTCGTTGCGCCGCGCGCCGGCCACCCGGACCGGCTGGCGCTTTCCTTTTTGGTCGCGTGCGTCCTGCTCTCCGTTCCGTTGGTTTTCACCGTCAGTCTGCCGCTCTGGCTGACGGTGGCCGCGGTCGTCGGGTTGATCGCAGTTTTCGTCTGGCGGGCAGTTGTCACGCGTACCGTCCTGCCCACCACGGCGGTCGACTGGCCCAACGTGCTGGCCCTGCTGCTGCTACCAGTGGGTTTGTGGGCCAGCCACGACGCGGCGGCAAGCTGGCCGACGGTCGCCAAGGTCATCGCCGGCTTCGGCCTGTTCTACGGGCTGGCAGGGCTGGCCGGCAGCCGTTGGGCTGACCTGCTGCCCTGGCTGTTCCTGGCCGCGGCCGCGCTGGCCAGCGTAGCTGTGCTGGTCGGCACCCGCTGGTTCACCTCCAAGCTGCCCTTCGTGCCCGACCAGATCTACGACGCCCTGCCGTCGCTGTCGTCCAGCAATCCGCTGGCAGGGTTTCATCCTAACCTGGCCGGCGCGCTGATGGCGTGGCTCTTCCTGCCAGCGCTGGCGCTGGCGGTGTGGAGCCGCGAAGGGCGCCTGCGAGCAGCGGCGGTCGCCGTCGCGCTGCTGACAGGGTTGGCGCTCTTCCTGACGCAGTCGCGCGGTGCATGGGCCGGGCTGGCAGCGGGACTGCTCATCGCTCCCGTGCTGCGCTACCGCCGCTGGTGGATCGTGATCGCCGTCGTAACTGCGGTAACTGTAGTCGCGCTGGCAGCGATGGGACCATCGCTGGTCAACGGCCTGATGCAGGCGCCGCTGACCGAGGAAACGGCCATCAATACCCTGCCTGGCCGGCTGGAGCTGTGGTCGCGCGCGCTGGCTGTCCTGCGGGACACGGGGCTGACCGGCGTTGGTCCGGGGCTGTTTGAGCCGGTAGTGATGCGCCTCTACCCACCCTTCTTCACCGGCATCCAGGGCAATTTCTTCCACCCGCACAACGTCTATCTGCAGACCGCGGTGGACTTTGGCGTCGGCGGCGCGGTGGCGTTGATCGCACTGGGGCTGGGGCTGGGCGCGAGTCTGGTGGCAGCCACACGACGGGTTCCCGACGCAGCGCTGGCCGGTGGACGGCGCCTCAGCCAGCACAGTCTGGCCATCGGCCTCTTCGGCAGCCTGGTGATGATGGCCGCACATGGCCTGGTCGACTCGTCGCTCTCCCCGCCGCGCGGCTACGTGCTCGCCTTTGCCCTCTTTGGCGTGGCAGCCGCGCTGGCTAACCACCTGCTGCGCCAGCCGGCCAGCGACTGACCTGACGGCTGCTTGTGCATCCGCCGCGACTGTGCTAGAATCGCCCTATGACAACACCGGTACAAGAACAAGAGACTGTCGCCGCGCCAGCGGCTGGAGGCGCACGGCTGACCTCCACAGAATTAGCCCACAAAATCGTTGATCTGGTCGAGGACAAGCAGGCGTCGAACATCACCCTGCTGGATCTGCGCCAGATCTCAATGCTGGCCGATTACTTCGTGATCTGCACCTCGGAGAGTGACCGCCAGACCGCCGCCATCGTCAACTCGGTCGCAATGGACCTCAAGCGCGAGGGAACGCGGCCGCTGAACCCGGTCGAGGGTGGCAAAGGAGCGGGCTGGACCTTGCTGGACTTCGCTGACGTGGTGCTGCACGTCTTCGACCCGACGACGCGCCAGTTCTACAATCTGGAGGAACTCTGGAAGGACGCCCCGGTGGTGGTGAAGATCCAGTAAAGTCGTCGTCGCAACAAGAAATAGAACGGGCGCAGAGAAAACACTCTCTGCGCCCGTTGCATTTTGAGCCGTTCAACATCCGAGAGAAGTTGAACATCTTGCTTTTCGATCTACTCGTAGATCCAGGAATCGATCACCCGGCTGTAGCTGACCAGTTCGTCGGCGCCGAACCAGAGAGCCAGCTCCTGTGCGGCGGTGTCGGGGCCGTCGGAGGCGTGGACGAGGTTGAAACCGATGTCCATGCCGAAGTCGGCGCGGATGGTGCCGGGCGCGGCCTTGCCGGGCGCGGTCGCGCCCACGGTGGTGCGCGTGACCGTGATGGCATCCTTGCCCTCCAGTGCCATGACCACCACCGGGCCGGAGGTGATGAACTGGATCAGGCCGTCGAAGAAGGGGCGGCCCTCGTGGACGGCGTAGTGCTGGCGGGCCAGCGCGTCGCTGACCTGCAACAGTTTCATGCCGGCGATGCGCAGGCCGCGCCGCTCGAAGCGCTGAATGATCGGGCCGATCAGCCCGCGCTGCACGGCGTCGGGTTTGAGAATAACGAGTGTACGTTCCACAAATGTTCTCCTTTGGTAGTTGATGGTCACGGGCTTCAACAAGGTGACAGGCACTTCTCGACAGACTCCTATAGTGGAGCGAAAGGAGCCGAAAGTGCCTGTCACCCGAGCGGCTGTGCGCCATCGGTATCGTCCGCGATCAAATGTCTGGGTGAATTGTAGCACGGCGGCAGGTAGGCGCAAAGACACGATGGCGGTTAGTCCAGCCCGTGCACGCTGCGAACCTGGGCGATGACGTTGCCGGCGTCACGCTCCTCCCACGGACACGGTCCCAGCGGGTCGCTGACCTCGGTCAACTGGCCGCTGAGCTGGCGCACGGTGTTCAGCACGGCGTGGGAAAGCACCTCCAGGTGGTAGCCGCCCTCCAGCGCGAAGACGATGCGGCCGTCGCACAGGTCGTCGGCCATCTCCAGCAGCTGTCGCGACCAGCGCCGCGTAGCCGGGAATCGTGAGCTGCATGTTGGCCAGCGGGTCGTTCCAGTGCGCGTCGTAGCCGGCCGACACCAGGATCAGCTGCGGATCGAAGCGACGCGCGGCCGGCCAGAGTACCTCGTCGAAGGCCTGCGCGTAGCCAGCGTCGCCGACGCCGGCGGAGAAGGGCACGTTGACCGTCGCTCCCTTGCCCGCGCCGCGGCCGGTGTCGCGCCAGTGGCCGGTGCCGGGGTAGAAGGGATACTGGTGCGTGCTGAAGAAGAGCACCGACCCATCCTCGTAGAAGACGTCCTGGGTGCCGTTGCCGTGGTGGACGTCGAAATCGACGATCAGCACCCGCTGCCAGGCCATGCTCGGCCTGCGCGGCGCGGGCGGCCACGGCAACGTTGTTGTAAAGGCAGAATCCCATGCCGCGATCGGGGGTCGCATGGTGGCCGGGCGGGCGGATCAGCGCGAAGCCGTTGCGCGCCTGCCCGTTCAGCACGGCATCCACCATGTTGCACAGCCCGCCGGCCGCCAGCCGCGCCGCCTGCTCCGAGTCGGCGCCCGACGTAGGTGTCCGCGTCCAGATTCGCGCCCCGCTGTGCGGCGAGCGCGACGGTGTCGAGCTGTTTGCGTGAGTGGACCCGCAGCAGCCGCTCGTCGCTGGCCGGCGTGCAGGGCACGTCCAGCAGCGACTCCAGTGCACCGCTGCGACCCAACAGGTCCCAGGTACTGCGCAGCCGCTCGCGGTTCTCCGGGTGGCCGGGCAGGTGGTGGCGCAGGTTGAACGGGTCGTAGCAGATGGCTGAAGGCAGGGTCGCGGCGTGGTTCTCGCTTGGCATCGTTCTGTCCTATAACTGCGGTGACCGGCGCTGCGCTCGCGCCGGTCACCGTTCGTTCATTCATTAGAACGCGTTTATCAATCAATTTCCGCTTTGGCCGGTCTTCTGACCGAGCCAACACAGGGAAGTTACTTGTAGGCGCGTCCTTAGTTCGGGGTCGTCAGCCGGCCGCTGTCATATCTGACCAGTCAGTTACGAAGGCTGGTCGACGATGGGTGCTGGACCGCGCTTGCTGGCGCGTACAGCGAAGAAGACAGTCACCAACAGGATCGCAGCGATCACCAGCATCGCGATAGTGTAGGAACTGTAGGCGACGATGACCGGCGCGATGATCAGAGCTCACCAGGTTGATGACCTTGATCATCGGGTTGAGGGCCGGGCCGGCGGTGTCCTTGAGCGGATCGCCGACGGTGTCGCCGACCACCGATGCCTTGTGGCGCTCGGAACCCTTGCCCAGGTTGTTGCCCAGGATCGCGCGGCTCGTCCTCGATGATCTTCTTGGCGTTGTCCCAGGCGCCGCCGGCGTCGGACATGAAGACCGCCAGAAGCTGGCCGGAGAGGATCACGCCGGCCAGGAAGCCGCCCAACGCCTCCACGTCCAGCGCCAGGCCGACGATGATCGGTGCGGCCACAGCGAGCCAGGCCAGGTTGACCAACTCCTTCTGGGCTGCAATCGTTGTGATGGCCACCGGGCGGGCATAGTCGGGCTTGACCGTGCCCTCCATGACGCCGGGGATGCGGAACTGGCGGCGCACTTCCTGCACGATCTCGCTGGCAGCGCGCGCCACAGCCTTGATGGCCAGGCTGGAGAAGAGCCACGGGACGGTGCCGCCGATCAGGAAGCCGACGAACACGATCGGGCAGCGAGATGCGGATGCCGTTGGGCCAGCACCTCGTGCGTCGACCCGGCTGACGTCGGTCATGAAGGAGCCGAACAGGGCGACGGCGGCGATCACGGCGGAGCCGATGGCGATACCCTTGGTGATGGCCTTGGTGGTGTTGCCCACCGCGTCCAGGTCGGCCATGATCTGGCGGGCGTCTGGCTCCAGGTCGGCCATCTCGCCGATGCCGTTGGCGTTGTCGGCGATGGGGCCGAAGGAGTCCATGGCCACGTTGTTGCCGGTCAGCGTCAACATGCCGATGCCGGTCAGGGCCACGCCGTAGAGGACGTAGGCGAACTCTTCCGACCGGTGTCTGGCCCACGCCGCTGTAGATCAGGATCGAGGCCGTGATCGCGCCGGCGATGACCAGAGTGGCCCACACGGCGGCTTCCATGCCGACGCCCAGGCCGGCCAGAATGGTGGTGGCCGGGCCGGTGTCGTGCGCTTGCTTGATCTCCTGCACGGGCGCGCCGTCGGTGCCGGTGAAGTAGTTCGGTCAGGCGGTCGATGACGATGGCCAGCAGCACGCCGGCGGCGGTGGCCAGGAAGGGCCGCCACCAGCCGCCGGGCACATCGCCGCATGTAGAAGAAGGCAACGATGCCGAACAGCACGGTCGAGATGGCTGCCGAGGTGAGGAAGCCGCGGAAGATGGCCGACATCGCGTCGCCGGACATGCCCGGCTCGCTCTTGACGAGGTAGGTGCCGAAGATCGACGAGAGAACGCCGATGCCGCGCACCAGCAGCGGATAGATCAGCCACTCGTTGTTGCCGGTCATGCTGCGCAGCGCCAGACCCAGGATCAGGGCCGAGACGATGGTGACTTCGTAGCTCTCGAAGATGTCGGCGGCCATACCGGCGCAGTCGCCGACGTTGTCGCCCACCAGGTCGGCGATGACGGCGGCGTTGCGCGGGTCGTCCTCAGGCAGGTCCTGCTCGACCTTGCCCACCAGGTCCGCGCCCACGTCGGCCGCCTTGGTGTAGATGCCGCCGCCCACACGCATGAAGAGCGCCAGCAGCGTGCCGCCAAAGCCGAAGCCCAGCAGCGCATCCGGAGCAGCCACGCCAAAGATGATGAAGATGATGGTGCCGCCAAACAGGCCCAGGCCGTCGGTCAACATGCCGGTGACGGTGCCGGCGCGGTAGGCGATGCGCAGCGCGCCGTTGAAGCTGCTGCGAGCTGCCTGCGGCCACGCGCACATTGGCCTGCACCGCCATGCGCATGCCGATCTGGCCGACGATCAGGCTGAAGAGTGCGCCCATGATGAATGCGCCTGCCCGGCCAAAGCCGATGATCACCTGCAACTGCTGATCTGTCATGGTTGGCAAAGCGCTCATGGGCCTCCGGCGTTGGCGGTACGATGTAGACACTCAGGAAAAGAGCCACGGTGAGAATAGCGATAAACGGCAGAATCGTGCGGAGCTGACGGCTGAGATACGCAGTCAGCCCCCGTGCGGATCGCATCCCAAACTTCCATCATCGCACTGGTGCCGGTAGGTTGCGCCAGAACTTGACGGCGCAGAAAAATGGCATATACCAGACCGATCAAGGCAATGCCGAAGACCACCCAGACGGAGATGGTCTCGAACGAGGTTAGTTGCATCATTGACATTGGGTTGTGTTACCTCCGTGGGAAAATTGATGACGCCGACAATATGTGCAAGCCAGGGGCGCGCATCGCTGCGCTACGACTTGCGACCTGGCTTGAGGAATCGGCAATGGAACGAAAATGGGCTGGGCAGGGGACAAAGAAAGAGCCTGTGATTCACTGAGGAACCGCAAACTCCACAAAACGCTCTGGCCACAGGGGACGAAACTGCCAAGAGCGCCATCTTGGCGCCTGCCCGTTTGCTTGTGTATTGTATCGCAAGGAATTGCATAAGTCAAACGTCTGCGCCAATTGACATCTGTTCCGAACGAGGGCATAATATTTAGGTATCCAACATTCAATTGTCCCGCCAGGGCACGCCTGATCTCGACAAATCTGAAGCCACGACTATTTCTCGAAACACGTATGAACGCACAGAAAGACCCTTATGAGCGTTGCAGCCATTACTTATCAGCGCATGACCTGGGTGAATATCGTCAACCCAGTGCCAGAAGATGTGGCCTATCTGCGTCAAGCATTATACGTTTCATCCGTTGGACCTGGAAGACGTTCTCAGTCAGATCGAACGTCCCAAGATCGACGAATATGACGACTACCTGTTTATCGTCATGCACTTCCCGGTGTTCGACGAGACGCGCCAGGTCACTCGCTCCAGCGAGGTCGATTTCTTCATCGGCGCCGGATTTCTGATCACCATCCACGACGGACGCCTCAAGCCGCTGGACAACCTGTTTGCTGCCTGCCATGACGATGGGGTCGCCCGATCAAAGCACCTGGGCCGCGGCGCTGGTCGCCTGCTATACTCGATTCTCGACGGCATGGTGGACCACAACTTCGCCATGCTGCGCAAGCTGGACGTCAAGATCCGCGAACGTCGAAGAGCACATGTTCACCACCGAACATGCGCGGCATCGTGCAGTCGATATCGCTGATCCGGCGCGGACATCATTTCGCTGCGACGGGTGGTCAAGCCACAGATTGCCATTGTCAGCAACCTGGAGCGCAAGGAGCGCGCCTTCATCCAGGAGGAGCTGGACGTCTACTTCGGCGACATCGCCGACGGCTATTCCAGAGCGTGGGACATCCTCGAAGACTACCGGGAGGTGATCGAGGGGCTGAGCGAAACCTCTAACTCGGTCACGTCGTACCGGATCAACGACGTCATGCGCGTGCTGACGGTCATCAGCGTGATCATGTTGCCGCTGACGCTGATCTCCGGCATCTACGGTATGAACCTGGAATGGTTGCCCGCGGCGGACACCTTCTACGGCTTCTTCATTGTAGTCGGTTTCATGATCCTGGTCGCCGGCGCGATGCTGCTCTATTTTCGCAGACGCGGTTATCTGTAGCTGCGCAGCCGCCTGCCATTCCAAAAACTCACCATGAACAACATTGATAACAGGCCGATGCGGATAGGGAAACCAGACATGGCCTTCCCTCTGTGCCGCAGGCCACCCTGGTCACCACCGCGGCTGGCATGGAGCAGTTCATGGAAGCTGCCCGCGGTCAGTCAGCCATCGCGGTAGATACCGAAAGCAACAGCCTCTTCGCCTACTACCCGCGCATCTGTCTGATCCAGGTCTCCTTCCCCGGGGCGGACTACGTGATCGACCCGATGGTCGCGGACGTCGATCCACTGGACGAAATCTTCTGCAGACCCGACCTGCCAAAAGATCTTTCATGCGGCGGAAAACGACATCCTGGGACTGAAACGTGACTTTGGTTTCACCTTTGCCAACATCTACGACACGATGCTGGCCGCGCGCATTCTGGGCTGGCAGCACGCGGGCCTGGCGGCGATCCTGGAGAACCTCTACGGCGTCACGCTGGACAAGAAGATGCAGCGCACCAACTGGGGCAGGCGACCGCTGGACGCCCAGCAACTGGCCTACGCGCAGTTGGACACGTACTATCTGCACGAGCTCAGGGATCGGCAGGAAGCCGAGCTGCGACAGCGCGGCCGCTGGCAGGAGGCGCAGGAGAACTTCGGCCGCCTGCCCGATCTGGAGTATCAGAACAAGGATTTCGACCCCGAGGGCTTCTGGAGCGTTCCTGGCGCGCGCGATCTCTCGCCGCAGGAACTGGCAGTGCTGCGCGAGTTGTATATTTTCCGTGACCAGCAGGCCAGCCGTGAAGATCGCCCGCCCTTCAAGGTTTTCGACAACCGGGCGATGATCCGTGTAGCAACCACTCAGCCCAGCACACCGGCTGAACTGGACAAGAAAGCTGCGCTGGCGCCCTCCATTGCCGCCGTTACGGCAGCGGCATCCTCGGCGCCGTCAAGCGAGGCAAGCAGGCCCCTCCGCCCGTTTTCAAGCGCACCAGCAATGGCAATGGCCGGCCCGATCCAAAGGTAACGGACGCGCTTCGATGCCCTGCGCAAGTGGCGCACCGAGCGCGCCCGACAGCGCGGCGTTGACCCGGACGTGGTGCTCACCAACGATCAGTTGATGACCATCGCCCGCCAGTCGCCGACCAATGTAGAAGGGTTGGCGGACACCGGAGCCATGGGAGACTGGAAAATTCAGGAATACGGAACGGACGTGCTGGACGTGCTGGCGCGCTTTGATCGATAAGCTGACAAAGGAGAAACCGTGAAACTAACTTTCTGGGGCGCGGCGCGCACCGTGACCGGCTCCATGCACCTGCTGGAAGTGAACGGCCAGCGAATCCTGCTGGATTGCGGGCTGTTTCAGGGCAAGCGCGATCTGACGTACGAGCGCAACCTGAACTTTCCCTTCGATCCGGCCTCGCTGGACGCGGTCATCCTTTCCCACGCCCACATCGATCATTCAGGCAACCTGCCAAACCTGGTCAAGCAAGGGTACAAGAATTCGATCTGGAGCACGCCTGCCACGCGCGACCTGTCGGTAGCCATGCTGCAAGACAGCGGATACATCCAGCAACAGGACGCGGAATACGTCAACCGCAAGCGTGTGCGCGACGGTCTGCCGCCCATCGAACCGCTTTACACCCGCCGGGAGGCTGTCGAGGCGGTACGCCAGTTCATCACCGTCGGCTATCGGCGGCCCTTCCCGGTCACCAACGGCATTAGTTGCCAGTTTCTTCGACGCGGGCCACATCCTTGGTTCGGCCATCGTCGTGCTGGACATCACCGAGGGCGCTGAGACGCGGCGGCTGGTTTTCTCCGGCGACATAGGCCGGCCAGACATGGCGATCATCAACGACCCGGAGACCGTGGCGGAGGCAGACTTCCTGATCATGGAGTCGACCTACGGCAATCGCCGCCACGAGAGCCGCGATGATGCCCGCCAGAGTCTGCGTCGGGTGGTGAACGAGACCTATCGCCGGCGCGGCAAGGTGATCATCCCCTCGTTCGCCGTAGGACGTACCCAGGAGCTGGTCTACAGTCTGAACGTGCTGAGCGAGGCGCAGAAGGTGCCCGCCATAGACATCTACGTGGACAGCCCGCTGGCAGTCAACGTGACCGAGATCTTCCGCGGCCACCCGGAGTGCTACGACAGCGACACCCTGGAGTTGTTGGATGAGCGGCGCGACCCCTTCGGCTTCCGCCGCCTGCGCTACATCCGCGATGTGGAGGACTCCAAGGCGCTCAACTTCCTGCGCGACTCGGCGGTCATCATCAGCGCGTCGGGCATGTGTGAGTCGGGGCGCATCCTGCACCACCTGAAGAACAACATCGAGGATGCCGACAACACTATCCTCTTCTCCGGCTTCCAGGCTGAGCACACGCTGGGACGGCGCATTCTGGACGGCAACCGGCGCGTGCGCATCTTCGGCGAGCAGTACGACGTACGCGCACACGTCGAAGCAATCAACGGCTACAGCGCGCACGCGGACAGCGAAGAGCTGCTGAACTGGGTACGCCCTATGAACCGGGAGCGCTTGCAGAAGGTCTTCCTGGTGCACGGTGAGCTGAACTCGGCGACCGCGCTCAGCGGGCAGCTTCAACGACTGGATGTGCGCAACGTCGAGATCCCCGAGCGAGGCCAGAGCTTCGATCTCTAGCAACATATATTCGGAGAAGTCACCACCACCTTCTGTCCCGGCGAGTGGGTGCCACCAAATTGCAGCAACCCTGCTCGTGACGTGCCGGGGACTTAAGCGGGACAACACGGACGCTGAAAAAGCGTCCGTGTTCTTTGTCCGCAAGTCACGTTTTTTGTGGAGTTTAAAAAAACACCTGTTTTACACTTGAAACCACCGCACCGATGTGATATACTGCGCTCGCAGTACCAGTATCGCAACAGAACATCGCCCCCATCCTGGTAAGAATTGAAGAACAACGACGGGTAGACAGCCTCCCATCAAGGGCAGGGTTATTGGTTTTCGTCAACAGTTCGGAGTTGCGCCGGTTCGCGTTTTCATTGAAGCAATCCGCGACCTTTTTTCGTTTTTTACGTCGTAGATAAAGACGGGTCGAATCGAAGTACGACTGAAGAACTGGACGACAACCACAACGGACACATACAATGCAGCACCTACCAGGTAAACGACAGGCAAACAAGCAACAACGTAAAGAAGACCTCTATTGTGTAGCCATGGATCTCTTTCGACGACAGGGCTTTGACGATACGCGGGTAGAAGAGATCACACAGGCGGCAGGCGTCGCCAAAGGGACGTTCTTCAACTACTTCCCCACCAAAGAAGACATCCTGCTGTACATCGGCGAGCGGCACATGAGC
Organism: uncultured Chloroflexia bacterium; assembly: GCA_963707275.1. Classification (GTDB taxonomy): domain Bacteria; phylum Chloroflexota; class Anaerolineae; order JAAEKA01; family JAAEKA01; genus JACKBK01. The sequence goes on along the minus strand of CAVPPH010000002.1, from coordinate 170,297 downwards.
CGGCTCGGCAGCGCCCTCAACAACGGCACCGGCAAACAGCTTTCGGAGGAACGGTCCGCCGTGGCAGCGCTGAAGCTGTTGTTGCGCACCCTGGCACTGAGCTTGCACGACGACCGCGATCTTGTCCGGCTGGCCGTAGACAAGGCCATGAAGATCACTCAGATGGCGCCAGCCACCGAGGGACGGCGATTTGGTTTTCAGGTGCTGGTCGCCCTGCTCATCCGCCGCGGCCAGCGGACCGGCGAAATCCATCCCGCCGTCGATCCGGAACTTGTGGCCCAGATGCTGGAAGGACTGTACTATCAACAGCTTGTCATCTGGTGTCAGGACGATTTCAGCTTTGACCTGGCCGAGCGGCTGGAGCAGGTTGTAGATCTCTTGATCGTCGGCATCGGCATCAAGAACAACCAGATGGCTGGCAGCATGGTCCCCAACTAAACACACCTTCTCGCGTCGAAAAGGAGGAGTTCGATAGGGCAAGCCCCGTGCGTCTGAGAACGACGTGCGGGGCTTGTCTTTGCTGTGAAGCGAACTGCCCGGTTTGCAACCGCGCAATTCGCACGACAGGAACGTTATGCTGGTAGCGTAACTACCGAAAAGCAAGAGCCGCCGGTGAACCCGGCGGCTCTTGCTTTTCAGGCAGAACTGTCAGACGATCTATGGACGCATCGACAAGTAACTTCCCTGCGTTGGCTCGGGCAGTAGACCGGCCAACGCAGCGACCAATTCATAGCCGCGGGCGCTAAGGAATGACCAGTTCCTGCCCGGCGTTGATCAGGTTGGGATCGCTGATCTGATTGGCCTGCATAATGGCCTGGACGGTGACGCCGTACTGAACGGCGATGCTGGAGAGCGTGTCACCGGCAGTAACGATATGCTTGCGCGTTTCAGCCGTCGGGACAGGCGTCGCTACAACACCAGGAATCACCAGCTTCTGGCCGCGGAAAATGGTGTAGTTCGGGCCTTCGATGTTATTGACGGTGGCGATGTCCCGCCAGTCAACGCCCAGTTCCGTGGCGATGCCGGTCAGGTTGTCGCCCGACTGAACGGTATAGATAAAGCCAGGTGTTGCAGTCGGTTCCGGCGCGGTCGCGTCGCCGCCGCTGGCCGCTGCTGTACTGCCCGTTCCAGGCACGACCAGCACCTGGCCGACCTGGATCGAGTCGTCGGGCAGGTTGTTGAGGCTGCGAATGATTGCGACTTCGGTATCGTAGGTCAGCGCGATGGAGGAAAGCGTGTCACCCGCCTTGACAATGTAGCCGAAGGTCGGCCCAACCGGCACAGCAACGGCCTCGACCGTCGGCGTTGCCACCACGATCGCGCTTTCGGTGGTTGCCTGCGGCGTCCCAACAACCACCGCGGCAGGCGTCGTCGAGGTGACGCCGACCACAGTTGTCGTCGCGCCAGCCACCGGGCTGGCTTCAGCCGTCACGCCGGCAGCAGGCGATGGCGTCACATCCCAACCGGGCGCTTCGGCCGCGGGCCGATCGCGCTGACAGGCGGTCAACAGACCAAGTAACAAAATCAGGGACAAAAGCACGAATGGCGTGCGGCGTAAGCTGGATATCATGGAACCACTCCTCGCCCAAGATCAAGGGTGCACAACGCCGGGCGCGTTACGCTTCGCGTCGATCTTACCACAAGCCCCGCGCGCCGTCAAGCAAAACGGAGGCGTTTTCACGCGAATTGGCAAAAATCATCGCGTCGGGCCGCGATTCGACCAGTAATGCTTCCTGGAACGCGACTACTCAGCCCAAGGTGCCAGGCACTTCACGCTCCACCGCGATGAGACCACCACTGTTGCAAGAACACTTCTGGCTCCAGTCCAAACGCCAGGCACCTGAGCAGTAACCTTAGAACGGGATCTCTTCCTCGTCGATGTTGGCTGACCCGGAGCTCGAATCCTCTTGCATCCGATCCCCGCCGCCGACGACCATGTCGCGCCCGCCGATGAAGCGCACATTGCGCGCGGTCAATTCCAGTGTTGCCCGCGCCTCGCCTTCCTGGGATTTCCAGGCCGACGCTTCGACATCGCCTTCGACCAGCACAATGCGGCCCTTGGAAAGATACTGGTTGCAAAGCTCGCCGAGCTTGCCCCAGGCGGTGACGCGGAACCAGGTCACTTTTTCCTGCGTCTGGCCGCTCTGGTCAGTCCAGCGGCGGTTGGTGGCGACAGAAAACGAGGTGACCGATTGGCCCCCGCTGGTGAAACGCATTTCCGGGTCACGTCCCAGATGACCGACGATAACAGTTTTGCTGTACATAGCATTGCTCCTCGTAAGTGAGTGCGGCGGGAGCAACGCGGCAAGGGGCGTGGTGAGAGATGGGCGATAGTGAGGGTGCAGCAGCCGCCCTGCTACGTGAGGCGCGGCAACGGCCGTCTTTTGTGTGTCTCATCCAGGCTTCTTGTGCGCGTAATCCAGACCGCTGCGATTCAAATCGTTGCCGGAGTGTACCGCATGTCGCACGATTTGTCAAGAACGGATGTTCCACTACTCAATAACGCCGGCCAAGACATCCACGCCCGCCGGATCGATGTACAATGCCACGCTCTCGCCCTTGTCGGGCAACGCGGCCGCCTGCCTGGCCGGCAGCTCGAAGCGCAACGTGACACCTGCAGCCGCCTCGACCTCGATCCTGACCTGGCTGCCGCGGAAGGAAACATCGCGCAGCGTGCCGGTCAGGACGTTGTCACGGCCCGCCAGGTCGTCCGGCGGCAGCAGGCTGGCAGCATCCGGCCGCAACAGCACGGTGACCGGTCTTCCTGGCTGGCCGGACGTCTCGCAACTCCCGCAGCGCCAGACGCCGATTGCCGTTTCGACCACAGGTTGCCCACCGCCTGCAACCAGCTTCCCCGCCAGCAGGTTGTGCATCCCCAGAAAGCGCGCCACAAACGGGGTGGCCGGGCTGGCGTAGACCTCGACCGGTGTGCCTGCCTGCTCGATCCGTCCGGCGTTCATCACCAACACCCGGTCGGCGATGGCAAACGCTTCCTGCTGGTCGTGGGTGACGTAGAGCGCAGTCAGTCCCAGTGTCTTCAGAATGCGGCGCAGCTCCGTCATCAGCTCCTCGCGCAGCGCGCGATCCAGCGACCCCAACGGCTCGTCGAGCATCAGCAGCGCCGGCCCGGGCGCCAGGCTGCGCGCCAGGGCGACCCGCTGCTGCTGCCCGCCCGACAGCTCGTGCACGCGGCGCGCTTCGTAGCCGGTCAGACCCACCAGCGCCAGCATGTCCGCGACGCGCTGCCTCGATCGAGGCGCGTGCCATGCCCGCCATGCGCAGCCCGAAGGCGACGTTGTCGAACACGTTGCGATGCGGGAAAAGCGCGAACTCCTGGAACATGAAGCCGAAACCGCGCTGGTGCACCGGCACGCCGGCCAGATCGCGCCCGTCGAAGCGCACTTCGCCCGCGTCAGCATCCTCCAGACCGGCCACGATGCGCAGCAGCGTCGTCTTGCCGCAGCCTGACGGCCCCAGCAGGCAGACGATCTCGCCGCGTTCCGCCGTGAACGACACGTCGTGCAGCACCGGCGTCTCGCCGAAGGACTTGGAGACGTGCGCGACTTGGAGCAGCGTCATCAGAACTCACCCACCTCGCCGATGCGGAAGCGCTCGATCAGCAGCAAACTCGCGCCGCAGACCAGCATCAGCAGCGTGCTCATGGCCAGCGCCTGGCCGTAGTTCAGCAGCCCCGGCTGGCCCAGCGCGCGGTAGATGATCACCGACATGGTGGGATACTCGGGCTGGTAGAGCAGCAGCGTCGCGCCGAACTCGCCCAGCGCGATGGTGAAGGCGAAGACTGCGGCCACCAGCAGCGCCCGGCCGATGATCGGCAGGTCGATCTCGCGCACGACCCGGCCAGGCGAGGCGCCCATGACCGCTGCGCTCTCGCGCAGCCGCGGGTTGAGGCTGCGCAGCGCCGGCAGGATGCTGCGCACCACGAAGGGCAGGGCGATCAGCGTGTAAGCCAGCGGGATCAGCAGCGGCGAGCGGCGCAGGTTCAGCGGCGGCTGGTCCAGCGCGATGATATAGCCGAACGCCAGCGTGACGGCTGATGTGCCCAGCGGCAGCAGAAAGATCGGGATCCAGCCAGCGCGCAGCGCGGCTTTGACCGCTGTCTCGCCCGCGGCCCGGCGCGGCCAGCATGTAAGCTGCGATCAGCCCCAGGAACAGCGCCAGCGCCACCGCAGCCGTGGCAAAGAGCAGCGAGTTGCGGATCGCCTCCAGCGGCGCCACGAAGAACACGTCCTGAGTGCGGTTCTCGCCGAGGGCCGCGTAGTAGCGCAGGCTGGGCGGACCGTCGCCCAGCGTCACCGAGCGGACGGCCAGCGCCACCAGCGGCGCCAGCAGTACGATTGCCAGCAGCGTGTTTACCCCACCGACGATCAGCCATTCCCAGGCGGTGGCCGGCCGGCGGGCCGTGCGCGCCGCGCCTTGCAGGTTGAGCGGCATGGAGGCGCGCGCCTGGACGCGGGTGTAGACGACCATCACCACGAACGTGAAGGTGAGCTGGAGCAGCGACAGCGCGGCGGCCAGTGGCAGGTTGAAGAAATTGACCGTCTGGCGGTAGATCTCGACCTCCAGCGTGGCAAAGCGCGGACCGCCCAGGATTAGAATGACGCCGAAGCTGGTGAAGCAAAAGAGGAAGACCAGCAGCGATGCAGCCACGATGGACGGCAGCAGCAGCGGAAGGGTGACCTCGCGCAGCCGCCGCAGCCGTGACGCGCCCAGAACCGCCGCGGCCTCCGTCAGCCGCGGGTCGAGGCCGCTCCAGAACCCGCCGACGATGCGCACCACCACCGCCGCGTTGTAGAAGGCGTGCGCCAGCAGGATGATCCAGATCGTGTAGAGGAGATCGACCGGCGGCCGCTCCAGCCCGAAGCCGGCCATCAGCCAGCCGTTGAGAACACCGCGCGGCCCCAGCAAGCTGGTGAACGCAACGCCGATGACCACCGTCGGCATGACGAAGGGAATGGTCGTCAGCGCGCGCAGCGTGCGCTTGCCGGGGAAGTCGTAGCGGGCAAAGACGTAGGCGGCCGGCATGCCCAGCAGCAGCGTCAGCGCGGTGGACGCGACCGCCTGCCAGAGCGTGAACCAGAAGACGCGACCGAGGTAGGGCGCGCGACAGCATCTCCGCCACGCCGCCCAGATCCAGGCGTCCGCCGGGCGCGAAGCTGGCCCACAGGATGCTGCCCAGCGGGTAGAAGTAGAAGAGGGCAAGGAAAAGCAGCGGCAGCGAGTAAAGCGCGCCGCGGCCCAGCTTTGCCAGTCGCAGGTCGTCGGCCATCATCGAATCGCGTTCTTGCCCTCTCCTCGTACTCCTACTTTTACTCGTACTCGTACTCCTGATTCTACTCGGAACTCGTCTTCAAGTCCGGTAGCAAGCAGAAGAGTACGAGGACGAGTAGGAGTACGAGTACGAGTACGAAGCGGAACCGGTTACCGATCACCGTTCACCGCAGCACCGCCTCCGTCCACGCCTCGATCCACCCTTCGCGGTTCTGTTCGATCAAGCCAGGCGCCAGTTCCACCGGATCAACGGGAACAGCGGCATACTGGGTGAACAGATCGGGCAGCGCCGCGTCGCGGTTGGCAGGATAGACGAACATCTGCAACGGGATATCCTCCTGAAAGGTCTTGCCCAGCATGAAGTCGATGAACCGCTGCGCCAGCTCCTCCTGCTGCGTGCCAGCGAGAATCCCGGCAAACTCGATCTGGCGGAAGGTCTCACCCGGCGAAGAGATATTGGCGCTGGCTGGCTCGGTCTTGGCACCCTCGCTGTAGAACACATCGGCCGGCGGGCTGGTGGCGTAGCTGACCACCAGCGGACGGTCGCCCTCGCCGCCGCTGCCGACGGTGAAGTGCGAGAAATAGGCCTCGCTCCAGCCGTCGGTCACCAGCACATCGTTGGCGCGCAGGTCGCGCCAGAAGTCGAGGTAGCTGGAGTCGTCATCGATGCCGAAGGCCGAGATCGTCGTCAGCAGAAAGGCCAGCCCCGGCGACGAGGTGGCCGGGTTCGGCGTCACCAGCAAGCCTTTGTACTCCGGCTTGACCAAGTCCTCCAGCCGCTGCGGCACGGCCAGCCCGTGTTCGTCGAACCAGGCGCGGTCGTAATTCAGGGTGACGTAGCCATAGTCGACCGGCAGCAGGCGATATTCCGTGTCGTACTGCAGATCGCGCGGAATGGCCGCCAGCGCCGGTGACTGGTAGGGCTGGAAGATGTCGCAGGTGATCGCGCGGCTGAAGAACGTGTTGTCGACGCCGAAGAGCACGTCGGCCAGCGGGTTGCCCTTGCTGAGACACGCCTTGGAGACCATCTCGCCCGCGTCGCCGGCCTTGAGGAATTGGACGGTGGCGTTGTTCTCACTCTCGAACTGCGCGATCACGTCCTCGCTGACTGCGAAACTGTCGTGAGCCATCACGACCAGCGTGCGCGGTTCCGGCGTCTGGCCGGTATCAGTGCTGACCGGCGTGGCCGGCGGCGTGCAGCCTGCCAGCAGCACGACAACGATCAATGGGATTATCAATAAGGTTCTTGTTGTTCTCATTCTGTTTTCTCCTTCGAAACCGACTTTCATTTGGGTCTGGGAGTTCCTGGCCGGATTCTTGACAGGATTTACAGGATGAACAGGATTGATGCTTCCGCCGAGAGACAATGCCAAATCCTGTTAATCCTGTTAATCCTGTCCAAACCAATTCTCCAGGTCTCTAGCGGACACCTGCCAAGCTCGCTGGGTCGGGAAAACCGGTTCACGCCGCTTCGCGTGACCTGGCTGGCGTCTGGCCAGCGGCCTGAATGTGAACAACCAACAGCGCGCCCGTGCGTACGGTTACCACAGCCTGGCTGCTGGTCAGCCGGTTGCTGATGCCCAGCGATGGACCGAGCGGCAGGTCGGCGTCTTCCAGAGGCCAGTGAACGCCGGTGACGCTGACGCCGCGCGCGTCGCGGCCGAATGGCACCAGCGACAGCGTGTCGCCGGCCGCGCCGTCCACAACCAGCCGGTCGCGCACCAGGGAAATCGACTGGCCACCATCGACCAGGCGCACCGGCACGCCGACCAGCAGCGGCAGCGCCAGCAGCGCCAGATTGCCCAGCGTGTGGTCGATGCGCCCGCCCAGCGCACCAGCCACAACGATCTCGCCTGCGCCGCGCTCCACGGCCGCGCGCAGCGCCAGTTCCAGGTCGGTCTCGTCCTTCTCGACCGGATGGCGGACGAAGGTGACACCCTCAGCTCGCAACCGGCCGGCTACAGCTTCGTCCACCGAGTCCATGTCGCCGATCACCAGATCGGGCTGCCAGCCCCAGGCCGCGCACCAATTCGCTCCCCCATCGGCGGCGATGACATGGTCGCCGGGAGCGGGGCGAAGACCGTCCGGTTTCAAAGCGTTCGGGCTGCTGGCAACAATAAATGCTCTCATGGGCGGGAGGGAAAGGAGGGAAATAAAGCAAAGAACAGTTTCCTACATTTCCCTCTTTTCCTTTCTTTCCTTTCGTGTTTCTAAACAAAACGGCCGCCTGCCCTGATTGGACATGCGGCCTTGTAAGGTCACGGAACGAAGTGCATTCCTACGCCGGCATTACCCAGGTCAGGTTCAGCGGGTCGGTAGCAGATCGGCTACCCTCTCAGCCGGGCGCTCCCCGGCTCCCCGAGCAAACGGGTTTCGGTTGTTGTGTCAGTGTAGCATCGGGCACGGGGTCTGTCAAATGGCATTTAGCTGTCGGGCGGATGCCAACCAGCCAAAACCCAATAGCTTCGCACCAACAAGGCGTCAGGATCATCGTCAAGGTGCAGTATCGCAACGGTTGCCCGCCCTACAGGAGTTAGCCCAACAATGCGAAGTCCGTCTTCGCTCCAGTGAAAGTGGTGATGCCAATCTTGACGGCGGGGATTGAACAAGGGCACCTCTTCGCCACTCTGTGGATCGATTGCGGTTGTCCTGCTGGCCTTGTAACGATTGCAGAGTGGACAGGCCAACCACAAGTTGTCCTCCTCTGACTGCCCCCCAAGTGAAAGTGGGATGATGTGCTCAACCTCAAGCCGCGCCATCACCAGACTTTGAGGACTCAAGCAATAGCCGCAGCGATGGCCAGCCGCCTCCCGAACACGTCGATCCAGAGCGGCGGGAACGTAGGTGCTCACAATGTCATCTAATTCAGCGGCGGTAGCAGACCACGTTCAACTGCCACCTGGATGGCTTGCGCTTTGCGCACCAAGCCATGGCGATAGATCTGCATCAATTCATCCAGCCGGATATGTTGGCCGGCAGTCAGCGCGCCTTCGCGGTTGATGGCCAACAGACTGCTCAGCTCTTGCTGCTCTTGTGCCGCCAGTTGTGATCCAGCCAGCAACAGCACCTGATTATCGGCTAACATCTCAGCCGGCAAGTCTTCGGCAGAGCGATCCAACCACTCCAGCAATACATCTTCCAGACGGCGTTCAGTCTGCTTCGCCACTTGCCTGGCGGTAACGGTGACCCTCTCCGGCACCTGCAAGGTGATTGTCTCGTTCATGATCTGTCTCCGGGCACAAAGTCCCAAGTACTCAACGGCATTTCCGCTGCGCATCAATCGATCCTGACTGTAATTGTATGCGCTGGCCGGTATCTGTCAACCACCCACTCGGCCAGGGCCGCCTCAGCGGCAGCCAGAGCCTGATCGACAGTCTCATAGCGCTCGTCGCTTTCCCAGATCATGCCGCCGATGTCCAGGATGCGAACCAGGGAGTAGCTGAAGTCGTCCTGGCCCAGTTCGATCCAGGCGTCGCCGCCGAGGATCCAGGCAGCCAGGTTAGGATACCGTTGATCGAACAGGGCGATGTTGTCCACACCAAACTACCAGATCACACGGACATCGTAGCGAACAATTTCACTGTCCGCTGTGAGGATTGGCAGGTCCTCCTGCTGGCTTTGGGCGATCAGCAGCCTGTCAAAGGGGTCGCGATGAATTGGGGGCAGGTTGTAGACGCGCAGGGCGTGGCTGAGTTGGATACGAAGTGGCGCGATCTGGTGGCGTTGCAGCCGGCTGGGAACATACTGCTCCGGTGGTTCTGGCAGGATCAACGACCCACGCGCTGCCTTGATAGCGATTTCCCACGCGCTGGCCACGCTGAGAAACAGCTCGTTGCCGCCGTCTGCAATGAGGTCGCGCGCGGTCTGGGAAAGCCGGGAATCATCCATGTTCCACCAGAGAAACGTGTGGGTATCCAGCAACGCTTTCACAGTTCATCGAACTCCGGCAGCGGTTCGTCGAAGGCAGACGTGATGACGACCCGTCCGGCGTCATTCCCCGGCGTGCGGCGCGGCATCCTGGAGCGCAGCGGTGACAGGACAGCAATCGGCTCCCCGGCGCGAGCGATGATCACCTCTTCGCCGTTGAGCACGCGCTGGAGTAGTTTCGAGAAATGTGTCTTGGCTTCGTGGATATTGACGGTGGTAGTCATGGTCTGCACCTCTGCCTGGCATTGTAGACTAAGCACCGGACTAAGTCAAGCAGATCGTTCTCGTTATGATCTCGCCCGCAGAACCTCCCGCCGATGCCACGCCAGCGCGTCGATGTCCGGCCTGAGCAGATGTCAAGGTGCAGCGTTTCCCTTGGGTATCCAAGCCAGGACGGAGAAACCGTTACTTCTCGGCGTCAATGCTCACGCAGCCACTGCCGTCCTTGCTCGCTAATAGCCCAGATGCCGCACGGGGAGTCGTCGCGCATCAGACCTTGCTGCACCAACGAATAGCGCGCCCACTGGGCCGTGTTGCGCCAGCGGACCTGATCCGGGTCCGAGGGCATGGGCTCCCAATCCACCGGTTTCAGAACGCTCTTGACCATGACTTCGACGCGCTGGAGAACATCCTGCAGCCCGGCAGAACCGCCAAGATCGACCAGCGCCTGCAAGATGGGTTGGTAGTATGCTGTTTCCGGCGTCTTGCGCCCCTTTGGCAGACGGCCGAGATTGCGCCGATGGAATTCGTCGCCGGACGCGGTCGGAGATGATGCGACCAGAGCCTCCCATTCCTGGCGCAAATCGACAACCTTGGCGCGAAAAGCGGTCAGACTATCGACCCGTTCCAGCGCGTGACGCGCACCGTCGTAATCTCCCTGCTCGAAGGCCTGCGCTCCCTGCCGGTTGGTGTGGCTGACTTCGCCTTCGATCTCTTCCAGCAGGATATCGAAAGCGCCGAAGACATCATCACTGGGTTCTGTGGTCACGTTTGGTCTCTCTTTCGGGCAGGTACCGGATATTTCCGTCAAGTGGACAAGATGCTCCCGACGCGAAGACCGGCCGTGGATGTGTGCCCAAGTGCCCGGCACCGAACACCCGGGGCTGATCTTTGTGCAGCCGGTCAGCGGGTTCCAGGTCGAACTCGGTCCATTCGATAGCGGCGCTCAAGGCGTCGGGCGCCTGGAGCAACATGCGGACGATCTGTTCAGTGTCAATGCCTGAATGCCCGGCACATTTCGCCATGATGAGTTGCGAAAAACAGGTCTTGAAAGACAGAGACTCTTGTGCTATACTGTCATCAGACAAGTCACTCCACTGCATGTGAAAGCCGGCTTCACGCCGTGCGTCCGGTAACCGGACCTAGCTGCAGCGGGGTGATTTTCTTTATGTCGAACGGGTTCTTGCGCGTGTACCAGTTCCTGGGGTAGTTCTCCGTATCATACAAATCCACCAGCAAGCTGACCTGGTGCTCGACCTGGCGATAGTACCTCATCTCGCCGTGGGTGAACGCTCGGTAAACCGCCCAGTTCATGTAATCGATCACGCTCAAGCAAGGCTCTCCCTTGGGCATTTGGGCTTGGATGGCCAGTTCGGACGTCACGCGGGTGTTCCATTGTTGCTCGAACTGGGCGACACCACGACGGATCGCGTTCGACAGCGGCGCTTGCCGGCTGCGCGAGCCGCGTTTGGCGAAGTAGACGTGGTTCTGCTGATGGCGGTGCAGGGCACTCTTGAATAGCTGCGAGACCAGGTGATCGTAGAACTCCCCTTCGTTAGCGTGGAAACTGTTGCGAAAGACCCGCTCGATCTTGCGTGCCACTACGAACTGGGCCTTCAAGTCCAATTCCGCCAACAGCTTGAAGACGCGATAACGGATTTCCGGCAGATCATCTTTGGCATGAAACGCCACGGCGGTTTTTGCTCAGCGACGGTACGCCCTCGAAGTAAGGGTCGGCCAGCACTTCGCTTTGCAGACGCAGAAGAGCGTGCCGGATTGGCTCAGGCTGTTGCGTTTCGATGAAACCAAGCACCAGGATCGGCGAGCAACCCTCCCTCCCGACGATTAGGTTGCCCTTGCGGTCGTAGAAAGTCGGATCACCAGAATTCGTCGACGAAGAACCAATTGCTGCTTGGTTTTGGCTTTCTCATGGGTTGACCTATTGCCTGGGCTGGCGCCCGAGGCTGAACTTGGTGCTCAAAGTGCCGGGCACTCGGGTTGACCGGTCAAGTTGCTCTCAACGCTACGACCATCTTCCGGCGAATGCCCAAGTGCCCGGCACCGAACACCAGGGCTGAACTTCGTACAGCCGGTCAGCGGGTTCCAGGTCGAACTCGGTCCGTTCGATGGCGTTGCAGGTGCCGGGCACTTGGCTTGACCGGTCAAGTTGCTCTCAACGCTACGACCACCTTCCGGCGAATGCCTAAGTGCCCGGCACCGACGCCAGGGCTGATCTTCGTGCAGCCGGTCAGCGGGTTCCAGGTCGACTCGGTCCACGCGATGGCGGTGTTCAAGGTGCCGGGCACTCGGGTTGACCGGTCAAGTTGCTCTCAACGCTACGACCATCTTCCGGCGAATGCCCAAGTGCCCGGCACCGAACACCCGGGGCTGATCTTCGTGCAGCCGGTCAGCGGGTTCCAGGTTCGAACTCGGTCCATTCGATGCTCGAATTTGTGCTTATGACGTTGTGCAGGATTAGGTGCCGGGCACTTGGGTTGAGCGGTCAGGCCACTCTCAACGCAACGACAGGCTCACAACGTATGCCCAAGTGCCCGGCACCTCACGAGCGGCCCTCCACAATCGCAATCTCATCCGCCGCCAGCCCATACAGCTCATACACCAGCTCGTTCAACTCCCGCTCCCATCGAGCAACGTGTGCCCCTTGACCTTTCGAGTTCGACCAGTCGGTTTACAACATCTGTGATCGCTGCTTCTTGACCCGCCGAGGCCGAGGCCACCGGAATCTGACCGATGTAGATGGTTCTGAACTCCATGTAACCTTGTTGGACGGAAGGTGCAAGTTGCTTCAAGAAAAAGTCCGTGAGATTGGAGTTGAGTACACCGAGCAAGAACTTGCTCGCGTCTGGAATGATGTAGGTCTTGTCGTTGCTAAATGTACCACTTGTATCATAGGCGAAATTGGGCCTGGTATTGAAGTGAGGATAGATGATTTTCGGTTTTGAGAAGCCATCAGAAAACTGAGATCCATAACGGCTAAGTGCGTACCACGGAAAGCGACCTTCCTGCACTTCAGGGCGGTCTTCTAAGGCACTTCGGTATTGGCCCAGATGACGGTAAACCGAATGATAACGAGAAATATCCAAGTCCCACGGCACATAAAGCAGGAAAAAACCAGCCGGATTGGCGCTCCACCGTGATAGATCTTTGCCACGCAGCCAAGGTTTGATAATTGCTGCGCTCGCTATGTCCTCTGAGATCAGTTTTTGTCGAGTAGCGCTGTCAACAACAAAGGCGGCGTTGAGGCCAGTAACAATACCTCGATAGAACTGGCCTTTCACATAATCTTCCAGGGGATCTCCCACTTGCCGCAGCTTCTTCACCAGTGCAAGCGTCTCTGGTTGCACCAAAATCCATCCATACGGTGCGAAGCTGGCCTGTTTCTGAGACCACGCACGATTGTTCACCTCCTCCACCATCCGCTGCACTACTCCAATATTATCCACCACCAACGTCTGTGCCGTGTGTTCGGCGGTCGGTGAGCGCTTGCATAGCACCAGCACGGTGGGATAGATGGTGGCGTCAAATACCGGCAAGTCTCCGAAATCGATCACGGTCTGTACTGTGGTCTGTCCAGCCAGCAGCCTCCGCAGCCGCTCACCGTACCCTGCCCGCATGAACTTGTTGCTGCTGATGTAGACCAGCACGCCGTTGGCGCGCAGCAGGCGCAATCCCTTGGCGTAGAAGTAGACGTACAGGTCGGCTGTGCCCTGGTAGACTTCGGGGAAGTGGGCCTTCAACGCCGGCTTGAACTCGCGGATCAATTCCTGGCGCACGTAGGGCGGGTTGCCGATCACCACGTCGAAGCCGTCCTGGGCGCGGAAGACCTCGCTGAAGAAGACCTCGTAGTCGAACTGCCCCTGCGCGTGGGTCAGTTGGCCGATCAGCGCGTCGATCGCACGGCTCTGGGCCTGCTTGGCCGGCCGGCTGGTCTCGACGAAGTACTGCTCCTTCAGCTCCTCCAGTTGCACAAACAGGTGCTGGTTGAAGAGGTCCTTCTGCACGCTGAGCAGCGAGTTGCCGCAGACGATCTTGTAGCCCAGGTTGGGCAGCGGCTTGATGCGCTGGTAGTCCTCCTCGTCCACCACCAGCGACAGCCACAGCCGCAGCTTGGCGATGTCCACCGCGCTGGGGTCGATGTCCACGCCGTAGATCGACTCCTGGATGGCGTGGCGCTTGAAGGCGTAGGCCGTGCGTGACTGGTCGTCGCCCAGATAGGCGTTCAGCACCCGCCGGCCGCGTACGATCTCCTGCATGACGCCCACCGGGAACGCGCCGGACCCGATGGCCGGGTCGCAGACCTTGACGCCGGCCAGCGCATCGTCCAGCGCCTGCGCGTGCTCGGCGATGGACTGCGGCAGGCGGCGCTTGTAGCTGGACGCGCCCTCTTCGCGCGCCGTCTCGTGCTCCACGGCCAGCTCGCCGTGGCGGATGAAACGCTCGATGTCATCCTTGGGCACACGCGGCGTGTAGACCATCTCGTCCGAGGGCAGGCTGCGCTGCTTTGGCGGCGGCGATCCAAAGAGCATCCCCTGCTCGGCCGGCTCGTCGATCAACGGCTGCGCCCTCAGGTTCAGCGCCGTGTCCAGGTAGTGGATCAACGCCTCCTGGCACATGTAGTGGACGATCTCGCGCGGCGTGTAGAAGGCGCCCTTGGACTTGCGGTCGGTGACCTCCAGCAGGTTCTCGAAGACCTTGCCCAGCATCTCGGGATCGACGGCCACCTCCTTTTCCAGCGGCTCGTCCTCGCGCACCGTGAAGTTGTAGAGGTCGAAGGTGTCGAAGATCGCGCCAAAGGTGGCGTTGCTGAGGGGAATGTGGCAGCCTTCCCAGTCGTAGTTGCCCACCGGTTCGAACAGCCCGCCGTTGAGGAAGGGGATGCGGCAGCCCAGCCGCCCGTAGAAGTTCTCAGCCCGTTCCACCGCCAGCGCCTCGTAGAACAAGGGCTCCAGCACCTCGTTGAAGAAGTTGTCGTAGGCGACCGGCTTTTTCTCGAACAACCGGCGCAGGAAGGCGCGCGGTCCACTGCCCCATGACTGGCCCTGCGCCACACCCAGCCAGCCCTTCTTTTGCAGAAAATAGAGAAAGACGATCTGGCCCAGCAGCTTCTTGGCAAAGGTGTCGCTGTCGATGCCGCGGGTCTGGAATTCTTCGTGCACCCGGCGGTCGCGCGCCAGAATGCCGTCCAGTTCCTCCCTGACCTGCAGGAAAAGCTCCTTGTAGCGGGTGAAGAACTCGCTGCGTGACCGACTCGATGTTGAAGGCGCTTTCCAGATCGGCCAGCGTGGGGTTGTTGCGGTCGTCGGCCAGGATGGGGAAGAGCTGCTGCTGGGCGGTGTGGTTGGGCTCGTGCTGTCCCACCAGGAAGGAATAGCGCCGCGCCGGGGTCAGGTCCTCCTCCACCTTAACCTTGCCCGACTCGCCGTCCATCTGCAGGCGGTAGTCCATGCGTACCAGCGAGAAACGCCAGTCGGCACGGTCTTCACCGTAATATGCTACCAGCGCCGCGTCCTTGCCGTCGCGCTTTTTCAGATGGTGCGCTACCAGGTTACGCTGCATGGTGCGCGCCCGATCCAGTCCGCTGTTCTTCTTGAGTTGCACAAGCAGGATGTCCACGGCCTGGCCGTCAGGGTCAGTGTAAGTGGCCAGCCGGCGGTACTGCTGCACATGGTCGCGGAAACCGGTCGGGATATACGAACCGGACAAGCGCACGCTGGTGCTCTCGTCGATCTCGTTCAGCAGCTCGCGCACAAAGCGCGTGAAGCGCGCCTCGTCGAACGGCTGCTCGAAGACGTCGCGGATCAGTTGGGTGGCTTCGGTTTGGTTCATGGCGATTCGACGTATCAGTGCCGGGCACTTGGGCTGAACGGTTGAGCAGCTCTCGACGCAACAGTTACCTCTTGGTGTATGTCCAAGTGCCCGGCACTGGGGGTGGCACGCATCTCGGTGCCGGGCATTTGGGCTGAACAGTTGAGCAGCTCTCGACGCAACGGTTACCTCTTGGTGTATGTCCAAGTGCCCGGCACTGGGGGTGGCACGCATCTCGGTGCCGGGCACTTGGGTCTACCAGTCAACAATCTCTCAACGCGACGGCTACCGTACGTCAAGGGCTCAAGTGCCCGGCACCAGAGCTTCGCAGCAAATACGGTTTGATCTCTTTCGGCATCTTCGCCCTACCGTCCAGGTAATCCTGCACGAACTGACGATACAGACTGGGCTGCGGGAAGTTGGCAGTCACAAATTCCATGTCTACCAGACTGCCATGCCGCGCGCCGATCCACTCGTGATAGTTGGAATAGGGCCAGTCATCAAATCGCGCCACCAATCCATCCTTGACCGGGTTGGCATGGATGTAGCGGCAGAGGTGGAGCAGGTAGCTTTCACGGTCGACATGGATTGCCTTGAAGCGTCCCTCGAACAAAGTTCCGGTGCGGTTATAGCGCTTGTTGAACATCTTCACATAGCTGTTGAAGACGCGCTGAGCAACCAGACCGGCTGAGTCAAGAGCATCCTGCCGCAACAGGAAGTGGTAGTGGTTGGGCATCAAGCAATACGCAATGACCGCAATCGACAATTCAGCCGAATACTTCTTAAGCCGCAGCAGGAGAAACTGGTAGTTGGCCTGCTCACGAAAGATCGGATTGCGTCCGCTGCCGCGGTTGTAGATGTGGTAGTATTCGCCTGGAGCGAAATGGACTTGGCGTGGTGGCATGGATCACCGCGACTGCGCTTTCGGTGCCGGGCACTGGGCGAACTGGGCGAGCAACAACTGACGCGACGACTTCCTTTCGCCGTGAGATTAAGTGCCCGGCACCGGCAATGTAATGTACTCCGACAGGATCACCTCCACCGGCTGCGGTCGGTCAAGCCCTGTGCTTTGCGGGCCGTTGAGCAGGTTAGCGGGCACATTGCTGCGCAGAATACCCACGGCGCGCAGGGGGTTGCTTTCCCGTTCCAGCGCGCTGCGCAAGCGTTTGCTGACAGGGCTGGGCACGATGCCTGCCTCAAAAGCGTCCAGCGCGGCCTGAACGAATCGTTCGTCGTCGTCGGTCAGCGCCGGCAGCTTGCGGATCGCTTTCAGGTAGCTGATGACCCATCGGGCGTTGGACTGGCCGCCGCCTGTGCGTGGCGTCTGCTCCGCTTCGGGAGCCGTGGCCTCGGCAAACGCCGCCTTGTTGCGCTCCAGCAACTCGTAGTAGCCGGCTGGAATGGACTGCCGCGGCGTGTCTGGCGCACAGCGCAGTCGGTCGGCCGCGTCCAGGAAAGTCAGTTCATCCGGCGTGTCGCCCGCGCAAACGTAGAACTTCTTCAACCGGCCGCGCCGGAAGAAGCTGATCAGGTTGTCCGAACCCATGCCTTCCGACAGCACTACCGCGGTGCGGCCCGACCGCGCCTTCTTGGGCAGTCGCTTGATCCGCTCGAAGGTCTGCGGCTCCTCGTCGCGAATGCGGCGGATAGTCTGCAAATACTCCAGTTCTGAACGCGTCTCTTCCTCGCCCAGATAGCTTTCCTTGCGGTTGAGAGAGTTGTAGAGGCGATCACCGAACAGTTCGTGCTGGCTGATCTCCTCTTCCTCGGTCAGGTAGCGGGCATCCTCGCCCAGGATGTCGTGAAAGGCCTGGATCTTGGCCTTGATGTTGGCTTCCAGCCCCAGATGCTCGTCCGATTGCGCTGTCGGGAAGAAGTTGAAAATGAATACCTGATCGAAAGCTGTGCCGACCCGATTGACGCGGCCCACCCGCTGCAAGACCCGCGTCGGGTTCCAGGGCAGATCGTAGTTGACAACGATGTTGGAACGGTGCAGATTGACCCCTTCCGCCAGCGTGTCGGTGGTGATCAGGATGCGCACATCGTTTTTCTGCGGCGAACATTGCGGGTCGTAGTTCTGCCTGATCAGATCGCGCGCCAATGGCTTGCTGACAGCATTGCCGGCATAACGGCCGCCCTGGCTCCAGTAGAACATCGCCTTGCCGGGAATGGCTTTGTCCAGCCTGTCGTAGAGATAGCTGCCTGTCTCGCTGGACTCGGTGAAGACGATGATGCGCTGACCCTTGAGCAGTGGATCACGCTTCAGATCGCGGATAAACTGGTCGAGTTTCGGGTCGCGATCGATCCCTACCCACATTGCCTCGATACTCTTGAGCAAACCAAGATCGCGTTCGAGCCACATACGAAACTCGCTCTTGAAGTCGGATGCGGCGTACTTGCGCACCTGCGCTGCTTCCACCAGCCGCAGCAGTTCCTCCTCGTCGTCGCGATCCAGCAGATCAAAGACATTGACAGTCTTGCTGATGTAGACAGCGCCATCATCGACCATCTCGATGAATCGTTCGTACGACTCGACAAAGCGTCTCAGGGTACGCTTGAAAGCAAAGAAGCTGCTCTCAAGCCGTTTCACCAACAACCCCTTCATGAAGCCGCCCACATTGCGCTGCGACTGCTCCTCCAGTTGCGAGACGCCAGCCTTCAGGAACAACAGTGGCATGTAGCGGGCGTACGCGAAGGTCTGCAATGCAGCGATGGTTTCATTGAAGACGGTGTTGGTGACATCATCGAACTGATAGATGATGCGCCTGGGATTGGCCAGTTCGGGGAAGGCAAGCCCTTGCTGGCTCATATCCTCCTGGAAAAAACGCACGATCTCGCTGCGGGTGCGACGCACCATGACATGCTTCAGCACCCGTTCTCGCACCTCCCCCGCCACGGTCTTGACCGCCGCCAGGTATTCCGGGGTTCCCTTTTCGAAGCTGTCGAGCCAGCGCATGCGGCTGCTGAAAAAGGTTTCCAGGTCACTGACGCCCGGGATCGTGCTGCGCCGCGGCGCCTGAAAGAGCTTCAACTGTGAGAACACGTCGTTGATCGTGTTGTTGAGCGGCGTGGCCGAGACCAGAATGACCTTGCGGCCCCAGCAGATGCGATGCAATTTTTCGTAGCCCTGAGTGCCTTCGTTGCGGAAGCGATGCGCCTCGTCGACAAAAACGTATTCGTAGCGTTGGTAATCCAACTCGAGGATACGATCGAGCTTACCCATCGATTCAACTCTTACGGCCACGTTGAACTCGCGAAAGGTGTCCTGCCAATACTCCTTCAGCACCGGTGGGCAGATCACCAACTTGCGGCCGGGCAATTGCTGCGCCAGCAGCGCCGAGATGAAAGTCTTGCCCAGACCGACGACATCGGCCAGAAAGACGCCGTTGTAGGCCTCCAGAATCTTGCGCGCCGCCGTCACTGCCTGCTTCTGATAATCCAGTTCAAGAAACCCCTCAGGCAGCCAGATGTCGATCTCCTGGTCGATGTTGATGTCTTCCTTGAAGTACTCGTACAGGAACTTGAGGTAGAGATCGTAGGGCGTGATCTGATCGTTGAGCCAGGTTCGCTGGTTGATCGTATCAACATATGCGTCCGAGATGTCAACAGCTTCGGCCCACAATTCCTCGAACTTCTCCAGCGCGAATCTGACATCGGGTGCGTTCTTCAGCTCGACGTTGAACTCGTAGTTGCCGAGTAGCCCGGAATAGCTAAAGTTACTGGAACCGGTGATTACTCGCCCAAAATCGCGATCAGTGCTGTGAAAACGACTGATGTAGACCTTGGCGTGGATCTTGTGGCTGGGGTGGGCCTTCATTTTCAGCCTGCCGCTCTGGAGAAACTCTACGAACTTGCGCACTCCCCGCTCTGTATCGAAAGTATCTGCCGAACGTTCCATTTCGTCAACGACTTCATCAGCGAAGACGTCTTTGGTTTTGCGAGAGGACTCGAAGGCAAGTTCCAATTGCTGACCTTGCAACTCGATGATCTCCAGCGCCTGACGATCAACGCCGAGGCCTACCAAAATCCGTATCTCCTCGATATCTTCCAGGGGGTCACAAAGCAAGTGGAAGCCGCTGGTTCGAAAATAGCCAACCAGTACATCGAAGAACTGAACGTCGCGCAACGTTGCCTTGAAGCGGTCAAGCAACGAGGCGTCGGCTTCGTTGGTGAAGAAGGTCAGGTCTGTCGTCACTCGCACCTCAAGTCATACGACAACAGTCGAGAGAACACAACGGCCGACAGCGCAAGCGACAAGATTGCTGTTTCCTATACATCTCAAAAAGCGAGGTTCCCACCTCATACGATTAACTCCGATCGAGGATTTCCTGTCCGATGGCGTTGCAGCGTTGCTGCCGGCAAGTTGATCTGGTGAACGGGCACATCTTACCGCATGAAACGGCACAAGTCAATGACATGAATCATACCGCGGAGAAAACTGGAGGCAGGACGACCGTTCCAGCCACTGAGTCACCGTACTGGCCCGATCACCACGCAAAAAGCGGGCAGGATCCACTGGATCCTGCCCGCCCTGCAAGCTATCTGCGCGCCGGAGCGCGCGGCCGGCTACAGCCCGCTGTAGGCCACCAACTCCGACGTGCTGGCAAAGTCGCCCAAGGTCATCGACTTGACCTGCCCCACATCCTTGGCGTACCAGTCGACGGTGTTGATCGTGAACTCTATCGGCAGCTCCATGCCGTTCATCGTCATCGTCAACTTCTGGGTCAGGGTCGAGTTGACCTTGTAAGCGTCGAAGGTGCCGGCCGGCACGGTGACGCTCTCCTGGTCGACGATCTCATAGGTCAGCTCGACATCGCCGGTCGCGGTGGCCTCGATATCCTGGATCGTCCCGCCGCCCTCCACCGTGTAGCTGGCGCCCCAGGTAGCGCCGGTCTCCCACTGGTCTGCCGGCGGGAAGTTGGTGCCGGTGAAGTTCGTCACGCTCATGCTGAAGTCCCCGGCCGCGCCTGGCAGATTGCCCAGCGTCGCCGAAGACAGGCCGTCCTCGCCACATTCGTAGTCGATGCTCAACGGTGTGTCGCTGCCCTCAGTCGCATTGGTCATCGTGAAGCCGTCAGCGCGCACCTCGGTAATCGTGCGGGTATAACTGGAAGCAACCGTACCGGTCATGTTATAGGTCCACGACGCGCCTTCGACGACCGGGAAAAAGGGATTGCTGCAATCGCCAGACATGCCGCTGGCTGCTGCGGGCGCGCGCGTCGATTCGGGTGTCGCCGTCGGCTCAGGTGTATCCGTCGGCGCCGCCGCTTCGGTGGGAGTCGGCGCTTCCGTCGGGGCTTCCGTTGGCGCCGGCTTGGCTGTGGCCGTCGGCGCGGCGGGAGCAGCCGTCGGTTGGTCGGTTGCCGCAGCAACGTCAGGCGCGGCCGGAGCCGCGGTCGGCTCATCAGCGCCGCTGCCGCCACATGCGGTCAACGCAGCGATCACCAGCACCAGCAATGCAATACGAATCAGGTTTTTCATCGTGTCCTCCAATATGTTGTTGTGACAGCCCGGTTTCTTCTGTCCGCAGGGAAGCGCATCATATCACCAGCGGGCGCTGGCGACAAACAGCAACGCGCGGACAAGCGCCCCTTTTCGCCGGTGCAACCGACAGCCTGCCTCAGTCCGCCCCGGCCGGTCCCACGGTGACGGTTGCCAGGTTGACCGCATCGCCCAGCGGCTGGCTATCGGGCGCGCTCACCGGCAGCCGCTCGCCGTTGACCAGCCCGTAGAGGCCGATCTCCAGCGCGTATTGACCGGGCGGCGCGTCGGCCGCAACGGGGATGGTGTAGCGGTCGGCGACAATCTCACCCGGCGTCCAGACGGTGGTCGGCGCCTGCCCGCCGGCCGGCTCGCTGTCGATCTGGCCCCAGATGAAGTTGCCCGCGTCTGCGTTGTAGACCTCGCCCAGCAGGTGGGTAAACACCTTGTAGCGCGCCGTCAGCGCCTGGTCGGTCTGCCAGTAGAGCGTCAGCGCCAGCGCATCGCCCGCGGCGACCTCCTCCTGCGCCAGATCGTAGCCCACCAGCCGGATCGACGGCCCCAGCCGCAGGTCCAGCGGATGCGCGATAGCGCCGGCAGCGGCGCCCGCAGCGGCGGGCGGGCGGATGAGCGCAAGGCTGCCAACTGGCTGCTCCGGCCCGCCCGCCGTCTGAACCAGAAGTTGATAGCGGCCCGGCGGCAGATCGGGTGTCAGGTGCAGATCGACCTGCTGGCGGCCACCGCTGGCAGGCAGGTCGGCCGCTGCGACCGAGAACTCCCGCTCGACCGGCCCGCGCAGCGTCACCGTCAGATCGCCCTCCGGCGGCGCGCGCCAGAACAGCGCCAGGTGCAGTGTGTCGCCAACCGCATAGCGCCGGAGAGGCAGGGAGGCAGCATCCAGCCAGTCGTCCGCGGGCGAAATCGTCACAGCCTGCGGCGGCACGCGCGAACGCCGGCCCGGTCGTGGCGAGGCTGTCGGCGCGCTGCTCCGTGCGCGCGTAGAAGGTCAGCGTGTTGTCGCCGTAGTCCCAGGCGCGTGTCGGCCAGCGCGTGCTCCTCCAGCCAGCCGCGCACCTGCGCCTGTGGATCGGTCTGCGCGGCCTCCGGCGTCATCACCAGCCAGACGCCCTCGGCTGTGTCCCAGATCGGCGCCAGCAATCCATCGGCGCTGGCCGCGTCCACCCGCCAGGCATTGGGGACGCCGGTCCACGGGTCAGGATACTGCGCGGCGAAGACCGGCCAGTCCTTGTCGCTGTGCAGCACGACCGCGTCGCCCGGCTGCTGATAAGCTTGCAGCGTCACCGTCAGCGAGTTGTAGAGATCGCGGCGAACGTGGCCGGTCTGTACGCTGACCAGTCCCAGCAGCGCCGTCACCGTCACCACACCGGTGGCAGCGGCGGCCAGCCAGCGGCGTCGTTCTGCCTGCGCGGCCAGTCCCAGCGCCAGCAGGCTGTAGAAGCAGACCGCCAGCGGGAAGAAGTAGCGCGGCGCGAGGCGCACCGAATAGAACAGATCGAAGGGCAGCGCGCCCAGGTAGACCAGCGCAGCCGGCAATACCAGCCCGGCCAGCAGCATCACCAGACCGGCGCGCTGGGCCGCGCCGCGGCTGCGCCGCCACAGCGGGATGGTGACCGCCAGGAGGATCGCCATCACTGCCAGCGCCGGCAGCAGGAAGCGCTCCAGGTTCTCGGACACGCCGGCCGCCAGCGTCGTCGCGTAGAGTTGCAGGAAGAAGAGGGGCGAAAAGGACTCGGCTGCATTCCAACCGAAATACGCCCGCGGCAGCATGAAGAGGAGCCAGGGCAGGAACAGCAAGGCCACCGCCGCCT
This sequence comes from uncultured Chloroflexia bacterium, assembly GCA_963707275.1. Taxonomy (GTDB): domain Bacteria; phylum Chloroflexota; class Anaerolineae; order JAAEKA01; family JAAEKA01; genus JACKBK01. Next base: position 147,726 of record CAVPPH010000002.1, on the reverse strand, counting down.
GCGCCGCGATCCACTGCCAAAGCAGCTTGCGGTCCCACCGGCGCTGCTGCCAGGCGACCAAAAAGGCGACGTTGGTGATCAGCAGCAGTGTCGCGGTGAGGTAAAGCGTCCACAGCGCAGCGACGCAGGCCAGCACGTAGACCGCCCAGTAGCGCCAGCGGCCGCTCTGCCACAGTCGCCAGGCCGCCCACAGTCCCGCCGTGGTCCACAGCGCTGCCCAGGTGTACATGCGCATCTCCTGCGACCAGACGACGGCGAAAGGGGAGATGGCCAGAAAGAAGGCTGCCAGGGAGCCGGCGCGCCGGTCACTCAGCGCCCCCGCCAGCTTGTAGATGAAAGCCACACCGAGCACACCCGCCGCGACCGACAGGAAGCGCAGCGCGAAATCGTTCGCGCCGGTCGCCCCTTGCCAGAGGTGCAGCAGCAGGTAGTAGAGGGGCGGATGGACGTCGCTGGCCGTGCGCTCCACGAGCTGAAGGGCAGGCTGCTGGGCGATCCAGGCGGAGAACCCCTCGTCCCACCACAGATTGCGGTCGCCCAATCCCCAAACGCGCAGGCCGAATGCCAGCAGCAGGATGAGAATGAGCAGGAGCTTGTCACGTTTCAACGAACGGTCCTCGGAACGGCGTCAATCAAGAGATTCTGTCAGGAGCCACGCACTTGCCACGAATTACACGAATTTGGCGAATTGCTCGTGCCCTTGTTCGTGAAATTCGTCCAATTCGTGGCAGGTTTGGCCGAGCTGCGCAACTCGTATCTATATTGGTCGATTGGATAGTACGACAACGAGACTTCGGCCCTTCCCACCGATTGATGAAAGTTAAGATTTTATTCCGGTAATAGCCCAGCGAGGCCCGCCCGACCGTTAAACGGATCGGGCTACAAAGTGAAAGGCCCTACGGGCCTGGAATCCAGCCCTGAAAGGGCTTCCACCTTGTAGCCGGATGGCCTTTGGCCTCCGGCGGGCGTGCCGAGCGGATTACCGACTTAATTCTAAACTTTCATCAATCATCGGTCAGGTGCCGTACTAACGAAGTCTCGTTGTAGTGATAGTGACTGGACGGTATCGCACACAGCGTCGATCGCTTCATCAACCGGCTTTAGATACGCCCAGAAGATTATACCGTTCGGGACGGGATCGACCAAGCGTCCGACAAAGCACACGGGCCGTTGCCCGGCGACCTTGCAACGGCCCGGTTCTCTTCCTATGTTTTCCGCCGGTATGCTATAATTGCGGCGTTTGCAGGCGAATCCGCCAGACGCAACAGACCAGACCGTTCCCACACCAGCAACTCGGAGAGAACACATGCCCGTCGCAGAGAAACTTGGCGCTTTCTACCTTGGCAAGGATTTCGACCTCGCCGCCGGCACGCTGGGCGAGACGCCCCTGATGTACGACGCCCGCGACCTGACCACCCACGCGGTCTGCGTCGGCATGACCGGCAGCGGCAAGACCGGCCTCTGCATCGACCTGCTGGAAGAGGCCGCGCTGGACAAGGTGCCGGCGATCATCATCGATCCCAAGGGCGACATCACCAACCTGCTGCTGACCTTCCCCGACCTGCAGCCCGAGGACTTCCTGCCCTGGATCAACGCCGACGACGCCCGGCGCAAGGACATGACGCCGGAAGCCTTCGCCGACAAGACGGCCAACACCTGGCGCGACGGCCTGGCATCGTGGGACCAGGGCCCGGAGCGCATCCAGGCGCTGAAAGATAGCGCCGACTTCGTCATCTACACCCCCGGCTCCGACGCCGGCGTGCCGGTCAGCATCCTCAGCTCGCTGCGCCGCGCCGCGGCTGGACTGGGACGACAACCAGGAAGCGCTGCGCGAGCAGATCAGCGGCACCGTCAGCGCGCTGCTGGGGCTGGTCGGCATCGAGGCCGACCCGATGCGCAGCCGCGAGCACATCCTGCTGGCGACGATCTTCGAGCACTACTGGCGGCAGGGCCAGGACCTGGACCTGGCCAAGCTGATCCTCTCGATCCAGAACCCGCCGGTGCGCCAGCTCGGCGTCTTCGACGTCGATACCTTCTTCCCGCAGAAGGACCGCTTCGCGCTGGCGATGGCGCTCAACAACATGATCGCCTCGCCCGGCTTCGCCGCGTGGATACAGGGCGTGCCGCTGGACATCGACCAGATGCTCTACGGCGGCGACGGCAAGCCCAACATGAGCATCTTCTACATCGCGCATCTCAGCGACGCCGAGCGCATGTTCTTCGTCACCCTGCTGCTGGAACAGGTCATCACCTGGATGCGCACCCAGCCCGGCACCACCAGCCTGCGCGCGCTGCTCTACATGGACGAGGTGTTCGGCTTCTTCCCGCCCGTCGGCGAACCCGCCCAGCAAGCGGCCCGCTGCTGACGCTGCTGAAGCAGGCGCGCGCCTTCGGCGTGGGCGTGATGCTGACCACGCAGAACCCGGTGGACCTGGACTACAAGGGGCTGACCAACGCCGGCACCTGGTTCATCGGCAAGCTGCAGACCGAGCGGGACAAGGCGCGGGTGCTGGAGGGGCTGGAGACGCGTCTCGGCCGAGCGCCGGCGGCCGGCTTCAACCGCAGCGAGCTGGACAAGATCATCTCCAGCCTGGGCAGCCGCGTCTTCCTGCTGCACAACGTCCACGAAGATAGTCCGGTCATCTTCCAAACCCGCTGGGCGATGAGCTACCTGCGCGGCCCGCTGACCCGCAGCCAGGTCAAGACGCTGATGGCCAGCCGTCCCGCCGGCGGCGCGACGACTGAACAGGTCAGCCCATCCGCCGCGCCGCCGGCCGCAACCGTTGCCAGCTACGCAGTGGCTACCAGCGCCATCGCTCCGGCCCTGCCGCCCGACCTGCCGCAGATCTACCTGCCGGCCACCCGCTCGATGTATGACGCGGTCGGCGCGCTGGAGAAGGAAACGGGCACGCGCCTCAGCGTCAGCGACAAAAAGATCCGCTACGAAGCGCAGATACTGGGCACGGGTACGGTGCACTTCGTGGACGACAAGCGCAAGCTCAACCAGCGGCAAGAAGTCGTGCTGGTGGTCGAGCCGCCCAGCGGCAGCGGGCTGGTGCGCTGGGATCAGGCGGTACAACTGGACCTGGATTTCAGAGCGCTGGATGGGCAACCCGAACCGGATGCCATTTTTGGCGATGTGCCCGACTCCATCAACAGCGCACGCGAGCTGTCTTCTCTTTCCAAGGACGTGAGCGACTACCTCTATCGCAACTGGACCTTCCCGCTGCTCTTCAACCCGGCGCTGTCAGCCTTCAGCCAGCCGGGCGAGGACGAGCGGGCCTTCAAGATCCGCTGCCAGCAACTGGCGCGCGAGCAGCGTGACGCCGAAGTGGACAAGCTGGGCGACACGTATGCGAAGAAGATCGATGCCATACAAGTCAAACTACAGCGTGAGGAGCAAGAGTTGGCCGACGACCAGGCAGCCTACGACGCGCGCAAACAGCAGGAGATGTTCTCGGCCGGCGACTCGATCCTCAGTTTGTTTGGTGGCCGGAGAAAGCGCGCCGGTACCATGCTCACCTCGGCGTCCAAGAAACGCGAGATGACCGCGCGCGCCAAGCGCGACGTGGAGGAGTTGCAGGACCAGATCGCCACCTATCAGCAGGACATCAAGGACCTGGAGAAGGAACTTGAGGACGCTACCGCCGAGATCACGCAGCGCTGGGAGACCGCGGTGGACGACATCCAGACCTACGAAGTCAAGCCGCGCCGCACCGACGTGGACATCGACCGGGTCGCGCTGGCCTGGACGCCCTTCTGGCAGGTGACGGTAGCCGAGCCGGGCGGCGACAGCCGCGTCGAATTGCTCAGCGGCGTGTGAACGCGTCGCGAAAAATGTAGCACTGCCGACTGCCTGTGACGCTCCGATGTGATAGAATGCGCTCAAGTGACAGGCGCGGCTTCAAGTGACAGTCACTTTTCGAAGACTCCTGGAGCGAAGCGCAGGGAGCCGAAAGTGACTGTCACTTCCCGACCTACCCCTTTCCTGACGAAGACCTATGGCCAACGCCAGAGCCACGACACCACCCACCGTTCAGCCACAGCCAGCCAAATCATCCTGGTTCGGCACGCTGCTGCGCGTTCTGTTGATCCTGCTGACGCTGGTCGTCTGGGCGGCGGCGGTGTTTGCCGTCGGCAGCGTGTATTACTACCAGCACGAGCATCAGAATCGCATCTACGACGGCGTGTCGGTGCGCGGCATCGACATGAGTGGTCTGACGCTGGCGGAAGCAGAGGAGCGGCTGAGCGTCGCCTTCGATCCCTACCCGCTGGCGCCGGTAGTGGTGCGCTATGGCGACCAGACGTGGACGCTGACGGCCGCCGATCTGGGTGTCAACTTCGACGCCAGCAGCGCGGCCGCGGCCGCCTATGAGATCGGCCGGCGGCCAGGCGGCGGCGTTGAGGTCGCTGACCAGATCGGCGCGTTGCAGGCCAACCTGCAAGAGCAGCTATCTGCTTACCGGTTCGGCCGCGAGGTGCTGGCCGACGAGGCGGTCGATCGCTCGGCCGGGCTGGCCTGGCTGGAAGCGCGCGCACGCGAGATCAACCGCCCGGTGGCTGAAGCGACGCTGCGCATCGACGGGCTGGATGTGATCTCAACGCCCAGCCAGACCGGCTATGCGCTGGACGTTGCCGCAAGCCATGCGGCGATCTACGAGGCGCTGCTGGGCAACCAGGGCGATGCGGTCGAGCTGGCAGTCAAGGAAGAGACCCCGTTGCTGGCCGACGTCAGCCAGGCCGAGGTGTTCATGCGCCAGATACTGAGCGGGCCGGTGGTGCTGACCGCCGCCGAACCGGATCTGGATGCCCAGGCGCCGCCGCCGAACTACGCCATCCCACAGGATGCACTGGTAGATCTGACCAGCCTGGAATTGACGCCGCAACTGGACGGCAGCATGCAGTTACTGGCCAGCCTGGACGTGGAGCCGCTGCGCCCACAGGTTCAGGAATGGGCCGCGGACCTGGCGCGCGAGCCGCGCGATGCCCGGCTGGACTACGATCCCAAGAGCGGCGAGATCAAGGTCGTGACGCCCAGCCAGACCGGCCGCGTGCTGGATGTGGATGCCACGCTGGAGGCGATTCGCCAGGCCGCGCTCAGCCCGGAGCACAATGCGCTGCTGCCGCTGACGCTGGTCGAACCGGCTGTCAACATGCACAAGGTCGATGAGATGGGGATCGTGGAGTTGGTGGCCAGCGGCACAACCAGCTTCAAGGGGTCCAGCGCCGACCGGGTCCATAACATCGCGACAGCGGCCAACGCGGTCGACAACACCGTAGTGCCGCCGGGCGGCGTCTTTTCCTTCAACAACGCCATCGGCGACGTCAACGCCGAGAACGGTTACACTGACTCGCTGATAATCTGGGGCGACCGCACGGCGGTCGGCATCGGCGGCGGCGTCTGCCAGGTCAGCACGACGGCCTTCCGGGCAGCCTTCTACGGCGGCTTCCCCATCGAGGAGCGCTGGAACCACGGTTACGTGGTCGGCTGGTACGGCCAGCCGGGCCTGGATGCGACCATCTACACGCCGACTGTGGACTTCAAGTTCCGCAACACCACCGACCACCACATCATCATCAAGGCTGACATGAACGAGGCCAAGGGAACGCTGACCTTCAACTTCTACGGCACCAAGCCCGACTGGAATGTGGAAGTCACCGGACCGGAGGTTCTCAAAGAATCGCCGCCACCCGCGCCGATCTACCAGACCGATGCCAGCCTGGCAGCCGGCGAGGTGCGCCAGGTCGAGTTCGCCAAGAACGGCATGGATGTGGCCTGGCGGCGGGTGATCAGCGACAGCGCCGGCCAGGTGCTCACCGATGAGGTGCTGGAAAGCAGCTATACCCCCTGGGCAGCCTATTTCCTGGTCGGGCCCAACGCCGCTCCGGCAGCCGGCGGCTGACCCACAATGTAAGACGGCTTGAAGGGGATCACGGACTTTCGATGGGGTAATATGGACACAAGGGATCAGACTGACAAAGATGAGGCCCAGGCGCCTGCGAACGAAGAGCCTGCGCCATGTCCGCTCACATCGAGGGAGCTCGATGTGTTGCGCGTGCTGGTAATGGGCTCGACCAACGCCCAGATCGCCAGCGAGTTGAGCGTAACTGAAGACACGGTCAAGTTTCACGTCCACAACATCTTTCGCAAGTTGGCGGTAGTCTCTCGCACGGAAGCTGCGCTGGTCGCGATTCGGCAAGGATGGGTGGAGATGTAACACGTTCCCGAACAGTGAAAGACTACTCTAACGTGTAGTAGACACGGGGGGGGGTAATGATATGATTGCATTGTATGATAATCGAGTCGGGACATGGATTTTCTGAACAGGGGTTATATCAGGAATGCGGCAAATTGCGCATTCGAGGGCGGTCAAACCCCCGGATAGTTGCTTCGAGATAGGAGGAACCAAACATGATACGCAGAGCGACAATGGCGGGAATTTCTCTGATCTTCCTGTTATTGATCATGGCGCCTGGAGCTTACGCTGTACCGCAAAACAGCGTTACTCCCAAAGAGGTGGAGAGTGAAACAGGTCCAGACACACCTTCGCAGAGTTCACAGACATTCTTGCCAAGTGTCGGCGTTCGCGCCAACCGCTCGCGGCCTCAACCCGACTGGGTCACCGACCGTGCGCTCTCGCTGATGAATCGCAATTGTTCAGGCGTGCCTGGAGAGACAACCAATATCTACGCGATTCACACATCGGTGGACGCTCTGGAAACGTGGCTGAGCGACGGGGCTATCGCTCAAACCGCCGACATCCAGGGACGCCCCGCGGCTGAAGTGCGCCAGGAATGGGAAGCCGCCGGGATCACGTTTCTCGGCCCAACCATATTGAACAACTACGACGATGTCTGGTTTGTGCATGCCCGAGGCGGCCTTAGCTGCCTGCCCGGACCAGGAACCCCACCGCCGGGTGGTGTGCTGCCCACCTACGACAACATCTTCTCGGTACTGGACACCAATGGTGAAGGGATGATGCGTGGGAACCTGACCGACTTCAACTACTACACTCCACCACTCGGCGATCTGATTTACAGCGAATCCTGGTAGGATTCACTGCATCCACCGGACTTTAACTGGAAGTAAAAAGCCAGGGCCTCCCTGCTGTCGAATTGCAGGGAGGCCCTGGCTTTTTCGTAGACGCGTCCTAAATCAACCCAATAATCGAACGCAGTATCATCGCCACCGCCTCCTGTTCAGAGCCGGTGGTGATGCCGCGAATCGCCAGGCCGAAGAGCCAGAGGCTGACAACCGCGTAGAGCAGGCTCTCGCGCCGGGTATCCTGTCCGCCGGTGAAGACATAGACCGCCGGCAGCGAAATCACCGCGCTGATGCCGTAGAGATAGTGAACGATCGCGCGCGGCGGGTGGTTGCCTTGAATGGCAAGGACGATGCCAAGGACAGCCTGGACGATCATCAATATCTCGCAGATCACAAGAGCGCCCCAGTACCCACTGGTCATCGGCTGCTTGCGGATGTAGTTGATGAACCCCCAGGCAGCGCAAATACCGGCAAAGAGAACAGCGGAAATAGCAAGGCGATCGTGGATAGTAGCGAGCGGCATAGGGTGACTCTCCTGAACGTGAAGCGTGGTGCAGCCAGTGTAACCCGCCTCTCGCAGCCTGTCAAACCGGTTCAGCAGTTGCCGCGACCCATTTTTCGTCGTTTCCTCCCTTTCCCTCATTTCCCTTCTTGCCTTCCTTCCCCTCCCCCTCCCCGCCATTTGCCATCCCCCCATTCCTACGCTAAGATACGCCCATCGGCCAACCCGCACCCACCCTCTGGAGGTACACCATGCTCAACCTAGCGATGCTGCTGGAGTCCAGCGCCGCGGCCAACCCGGCCGGGCCTGCCGTAATCTTCAACGACACGAAGCTCAACTACGCCCAGGTCAACGGCGCGGCCAATCAACTGGCCAACGGGCTGCGCCAACTGGGCGTGCAGCGCGGCGACAAGGTCGCGCTGTCGTGCCTCAACATCCCCTACTTTCCCATCGCCTATTACGCCATCCTGAAGCTGGGCGCGACCGTGGTGCCGTTCAACGTGCTGTTCAAGGGACGCGAGATCGCCTATCACCTCAAGGACAGCGACGCAGTCGCGCTGATCGTCTTCCAGGGCACGCCGGAGCTGCCCATGGCGCAGATGGCGTTGGAGGGCTTCCAGCAGGCGCCAGACTGCCGCCACCTGATCGTGGCCACGGCTGACCCTGCGGCTGCATCGCCGATCGAAGGCGAGGGCGTGACAACTCTGGGCCGCGTCATGGCAGGCCAGTCGCCGATGCTTCGACACGGTGCAGACCATGCCCGACGAGACGGCAGTGATCCTCTACACCTCCGGCACCACGGGCAGTCCCAAGGGCGCGGAACTGACCCACAGCAACATGGTCATGAACGCGGTAGCGACGCGCGACATGATCGACATGAACAAAGACGACGTCTGTCTGGTAGTGCTGCCGCTGTTCCACTCCTTTGGCCAGACCGTGCTCATGAACACCGGCTTCTGCGTCGGGCGCGGCCATCACGCTGCTGCCGCGCTTTGCAGCGGATGCAGTGCTGGGCATCATGCAGCGCGACGGCGTCACGGTCTTTGCCGGCGTGCCGACGATGTATTGGGGCCTGCTAAGCTACCCCGACGCCGAGACGTTCGACCTCGACCTGATACGCAGCAAGCTGCGCATCGCGGTCAGCGGCGGTTCGGCGCTGCCGGTTGAACTGCTGCGCAATTTCGAGGAGCGCTTTGATGTGCCGATTCTTGAGGGCTACGGATTGAGCGAAACGTCGCCGGTCGCCAGCTTCAACCAGCTCGGCAGGCCGCGCAAGGTCGGCTCCATCGGCCAGCCGCTCTGGCTGACCGATATGCGCATCGTCGATCCTGCCAGTAACAGCCATGCCGCGCTGGGGCCTGAAGAGGTAGGCGAGGTCGTCATCCGTGGCCATCAACTGATGAAGGGCTACTACAAACGTCCCGACGCGACCGCCGAGGTGATTCGCGACGACTGGTTCCACAGCGGCGACATGGGCAAGATCGACGCCGACGGCTACTTCTACATCGTCGACCGCCTGAAGGAGATGATCATCCGCGGCGGGTTCAACGTCTATCCGCGCGAGGTCGAGGAGTACCTGATGGCTCATCCCAAGGTGTCGCTGGTTGCCGTCAAGGGCGTCCCCGACGACAAGATGGGCGAGGAAATCAAGGCCTACATCGTCCTCAAGCCCGGCGAGACGGCGACCGTGGACGAGATCATGTCCTTCGCGCGCGAGGGCCTGGCAGCTTACAAATACCCGCGCTATATCGAATTCCGCTCTGCTCTGCCGATGACCGCCACCGGCAAAATCCTCAAGCGCGAGTTGGTAGACCAGGAATAGTGCGTTAGTTCGGTGGTGCGATAGTGCGTTGATTTGCATGGCAGGCGACGTGGTGATGACCTGCCAGGTGCGACAATAGTCACTCCAACGCACACGGTTGTGATAACCTTTTGCCGGCCTTCTGCATCAAAGCAATGGCGCACGATTGCGCCATTGAACTACCGCACTACTAAACTACCGAACGAAAGAACCACAATGACTAAAGACGTCACCCTAACCTGGGTACAGAAGAAACAGTTCGTCGGCACCGATGATTCCAAGCATTCTGTCGTTATCTCGGCACAGGACGAGGAGAACGGCACAGGGATGGCCCCTTCACAGCTCTTGCTGCTGAGTCTGGCCTCCTGTTCGGCCTACGATGTGGTCGGCATTCTGGCCAAAAAGCGTTCCCGCATGACTGGCCTGCAGGTCAACGTGTCAGGCGAAAACGCTGCCGAATTGCCGTGGCCCTTTGTCCGCATCACCATGGAATTCGTTGTGCGCGGCAAGGGCTTGAAAGAGAAGGATGTTGCGCAGGCCATCCACCTGTCGGAGACCAAGTATTGCTCAGTGGCCGCGACGATCCGCCCGGCGGCTGAGATCATCACCAGCTACCAGATCATCGAGGACGACTGACTTGAGACGCGGGAGGAAACGACGACCATGACAGCACAGCGCAGCGTGATGCTGACGCCACAGGAATACCTGGAAATGGAACGCACCGCTGACTTCAAAAGCGAGTACTACCGCGGCGAGGTCTTTGCGATGGCGGGCGCGAGTCGACGCCATACAATCATCGTTGCCAATGCCATGTATCTGTTGATTGGCGCTTTCAAGAAACGCTCATGCACTGCTCACAGCGCCGATCTGCGCGTCAAGGTTGGCGCGTCAGGTCTCTACACCTATCCCGACATCGTCGTGGCTTGTAATTCGCCGCAGTTCGATGATCCGCGCGAGGACACGCTGCTCAATCCATCGGTGATCATCGAGGTCTTGTCGCCATCCACGGAGGCATACGACCGTGGCGCGAAGTTCAACCACTACCGCAAGATCGAGTCGCTGACCGACTACTTGCTGATCTCGCAGGACCGCGCGTTGGTTGAGCACTATGAGCGCCAGCCGGATGAGGACTCACCTGCCGGAGAGCCGGGAACACGCTGGCTGTTGACCGTGTATCAAGGTCTGGATAACACCGTGATCATCCCATCCATCGACGTGGAACTGCCGCTGAGGGAGATCTACGACAAAGTGGAGTGGTCGCAGGATGAGGGTGGCGCGACGACGCTCAAAGTGGCCAGGGAGCCGGCCGCCGAGTACGCAACTGAGACGAGATGACAGACTCGCTTCCCGTCCTCTATTCCGAGCTGGCCGATTGGTGGCCGGTGCTGTCGGCGCCGGACGACTACGCCGGCGAGGCAGCCGTCTATCAGCGTACGCTGGTGGACGCCTGTCCGCAGCCGCCGGTCGAGGTGCTGGAGCTGGGCAGCGGCGGCGGCAACAACGCATCCCACCTCAAAGCGCACTTCCAACTAATGCTGGTCGATCTCTCGCCCCAAATGCTGGCTGTCAGCCGGGCGTTGAACCCGGAGTGCGAACACGTCCAGGGCGACATGCGCACGGTGCGGCTGGGCCGCCAGTTCGACGCCGTCTTCGTGCATGACGCCGTGGCCTACCTGACCAGCGAGGACGACCTGCGCCAGGCCATGGTCACGGCATTTGTCCACACCCGGCCGGGCGGCGTGGCGCTGTTCTGCCCCGACGAAACGCGCGAGAGCTTTCGCCCGTATACCGACCACGGCGGCCACGACGCAGCCGACGGCAGCGGGCGCGCCCTGCGCTACGTCGAGTGGGTACACGACCCGGATCCGACCGACACGCACTTTGTCATGGATATGGCATATCTGCTGCTGGAGCGCGACGGCACGGCGCAGGCGATCCATGACCGGCACGTGGTGGGACTGTTCAGCCGCGACACATGGCTGCGACTGCTGGCTGATGTTGGCTTCACCCCGATGTTGATCATCGAAGAGGACGAGCAGATCTGGGATTCCGGCGGCGGCGAGCTCTTCGTGGCGCGCAAGCCTCGGTGAACGGTAATCAGTCATCAGTTATCAGTGGTCAGTAACCGGTGGCTGTTGTCCCTGACCGATCACTGATTACTGATCACTGGTCACCGATCACCGCCCTCCCCCCGCCAAACCACCTCATCATATGCCGGCAGCTCGCAGCGCAGTTCGCCATCTTGCCGGTAGCCCAGCGCATAGCCGGCCTGCATCAACTGGTGGATCTCGCTGGTCCCTTCGTAGATAACCGCCGCCTTGGAATTGCGCAGGTAGCGCTCCACGTCGTACTCGTCGCTGTAGCCGTAGGAACCGTGAACCTGAATCGCCTCGTTGGCCGCGTCGAAAGATGCGTCAGTCGCGAACCACTTGGCCAGCGACACCTCACGCGTGTTGCGTAGCCCCTCGTTCTTCATCCAACCAACCTGCAACCAGGCCAGCCGCGCCAGCTCGTAGTCGCGGGCCATGCGGGCGATCTTCTGCTGCACCAGTTGGTGGCGGCCGATTTCCCGGCCGAAGGTTTTGCGCTCGCGGGCGTATTTGACGCTGGCTTCCAGCGCGGCGCGGATAAGCCCCGTGGCACCGGCAGCTACCGTGTAGCGTCCGTTGTCCAGCGCCGACATCGCGATCCTGAACCCCTCGCCCTCCTCGCCAAGCCGGTTCGCGACAGGCACCCGCACATCCTGGCAGTGGACCCAGCCGGTGGAACCGGCACGCAGGCCCAACTTGCCGTGGATGTCGCCACGCGTCACGCCCGCCCGGTCGGTCTCGATGATGAAGGCCGATAGCTGGTCGTGCGGGTCCGGGCGCTCCGGGTTGGTGCGTGCAAACCAGAGGATGTGATGGGCGACGCTGGCCAGCGAAATCCACATCTTCTCGCCGTTGACCACGTAGCCGTCGCCTTCCCGCCGCGCGCTGGATGCCATCGCCGCCACGTCGCTGCCAGCCCCTGCCTCGGTAAGACCGAACATCGCCAGCCGGTCGCCGCGCGCCTGCGGCGTCAGAAAACACTGCTTCTGCTCCTCGCTGCCCCATTGCAGCAGCGCAAGGCTGTTCAGCCCAATGTGTACCGACATGGCCGTGCGCAGGCTGGTGTCAGCCGCCTCCAGTTCCTCGCACGCCAACCCCAGCGTGATGTAGTCGAACCCCTGCCCGCCGTAGCGTTCGGGGATACAGAGACCGAGGATGCCCAGCTCCGCCATGCGCGGCAGCAGGTGCGGCGGCATGGTTTGGGCGCGATCGGCCTCCTTGATCAGCGGCGCAGCCTCCCGCTGGGCGAAGGCGCGCACGGCTTGCTCGCGCGCGCAGATGTTCGTCGGACAGTGCGAAATCCATAGAGAACCTCCTTGAAAAGTCGGGCGGGCGGGTGGGTTTGACCAAAGCTGGCGGGTTCCTTATAATGGCGTCAACCCCAAACTCAGACAAGACGGATTGGCTGGTCCATCGGTCTCGTCATTCAGCGTGCGCTTCTGTCGGCCTCAGTGGCGACGCCTCAGATGCACCCTTTCATCACCGAAAATGTACCCGTGAGGGGTGGACTTCGGTGTGCATCCACTGATATCGGTGAACCAATAGTGTAGGTATCTTATGTTTCGAATTCGACGTTTTCTAATGCTTTGCCTGGCTGCGGCTTTGGTGGCAGGCTGTGCGGGCGACGCAACAGACATCAACAACCTGCACGGCCCACAGAGCGACCGTCTCCTGATCTGGCATACATGGACCGATGCCGATGCCGCAATCCTGAGCGAGATGCTGGCGGCCTACCGGGAGTTGAATCCCGGAGTCGATGTGATCAGCGTCGCCGTTCCTGAGCCGACCTTTGTCGCCCGCTATGTTGACAGCAACGCGGCGGGTTTCGGACCGGACCTGATCCTCTCCAATGCCAGCGTCATCTATCAGTTAGCAGAGCGCGACCTGCTCCGCGATCTGCAACCGCTTCAGCTCGATCTGTCGAACTACTTTTCCAATGCGGTGCAGATGGTGTCTGACGGCGATCATCTCTACGCCTTGCCGCTCGCCGGTCACACCAACGTTTTGTATTATAACCGGGACCTGGTCGAATCTGCACCTGAGACCATCGCCGAACTGCTGCAACGGGTCAAGGACGGCGAAAAAGTAGCGCAGAACCCCGGTTTTATCGAATCCTACTGGGGCATTGGCGCCTACGATGGCGGGATTGCCGACAGGGAGAGGCGTCTGGTGTTCGGACAAGGGGGGTTCACGAACTGGGTGGATTTTCTGAGAACGGCGCGCGCGCTGCCCGGTTTCATCCTCGACGACGATCAGCAGGAGCTGCAGCAGGCATTCATCGACGGCGAAGCCACGTATTACGTCGCGGACTCTGACCAGCTTACCACGTTGCGGGCTGCCATGGGCGATGAAAGCGTGGGTGTTGCACTGTTGCCGTTCGGACCGAACGGCGGTTCACCGCGCCCCTTCCTGGGACTCGATGCCCTGGCTTTCAACCCGGTTTCCAGCGCTGACGAGATGCGCCGGGCCTACGACCTGGCGCAGTTCCTGACCGGTTCCCAAAACCAGCTTTTTCTTGCCAGAGCCGACCTGGGGCGCGTGCCGCTGAACACGCGGATCAGGCTCACCCCGGGGCTGCCGGCCAACACCCTCACTGTAGCCAGCCAGAGCCGGTCTTCTGAGGCCGTTGCATACGTTAATCAGGGCATCTGGGAAGACCTCAAGGCCGGCGCGTTGGGTTTCTTTGATAGCTACCGCCAGGCGATCCAGGGGAGCATCACTCCCAACGACATGGTTGAGCAGGCATTGGCGAACTTCGCCGAAACCTATGACCTTTATCCGCCGCCCAACGAGGCCGGGGACCTCTGCCCGGCGGAGGCAGGCGCGCTGACGATCTGGCACTCTCTGGATGGCGCCTCGGCCAGGACGTTCGAAGCTGTGGCCAGCGAATTCGACACAACCTGTCCAGACAACGCGATCAGCACCGTCTACGTCAAACCAGACGAGATCTATGACCGGTTTGCTGCCGAAGCGCGGCGCGGGGCCGGCCCGGACGTGTTGTTTGAGTCCAGCCGCTGGCTTGGCAGGCTGGCCGAGGATGGTCTGATCCTTGACCTGACCGAAAGCGTCAAGCCGGACTTCCTGCAACAGTTCCTGCCAGAGGCAGTGCAGTCGACGCGCTACACCGGCCAACTCTACGCCATCCCTGAGTCCCTCGATACGGTGGCGCTGTACTACAACCCTGCTATGATCAGCGACCCGCCCAACGACCTGCACGCCATGATGCTCACGGTGGACGCCGACCGGCGCGCCGCGCTGCCGGTGAGCTTCTTCGACGGCTATTGGGGGATGGACCCGTTTGGCGGCTTCGACTTTGACAGCTATTCCGGTGAAGTTCTGAAAACCGACGGCCTGGCAGCCTGGCTCGAGGCGTTGCGAACCTACGATGCGCAGCCGGGCGTAGATCTGACCTTCGATCGCGCCGCTGCCGAAGACGCATTTGCCGCAGGGGAAGCCGCCTACCTGATCAGCGGGCCCTGGGCGCTGGATCGACTGAAGCAGGACCTGGGCGAGTATCAGTTGCGGGTCGTGCCCCTGCCGAACGGGCCATTTCAAGCCGGCAGCCCTTTGCTCCGGGTACGCGGCGCGATGGTCAACGCCAACGCCAGCGACTCCGCCGCCGATCTCGCCCTGGCCTTTGGACGCTTTCTCAGCCTGCGTGCCAGTCAGCAGCAATTCCTGGACGCCGGCGGCCATGTCACCGCCAGCGTCATCGTGGACTTGTCGGAGCATCCCAATCTCGAGAGTTTCCGCGAACAGGCCAAGGTGGCAGCGCAGGTCGTCGAGACCAGCAAGTTTGCGACGATGGAACAACTGGGCGACCAGCTCTACCAGGCCGTTCTCGTTGATGGCGCTGACCCGGCTGAGGCTGTGCAGGCATTCGTGGAAGCCGTCGATGCTGCCAACGACGTGCAATAACGCGGAGGAAGATATGCCATGACGACTTCGCCCACTCTCTTTCCAACGCTCCTTGATCTCTGGTTGAGCATTCTCAAGCTGCTGGGCCGGCCGGCCGTGCAGGCCCAGTTGCTGGCCGGACTGGCGGCGCTGGTGTTGGCCTGGTTTTTGGCGCGTGCCATCACCCGCGCCTTGAGTCGCCGGTATGACGAGCAGGCCGCCACGGTCCGGGATCAGGTGGTGGCGGACGCCAAAAAGCATCTGGCGGAGACCGATGACCCGGACGAGGACGACTCGTATGTTCTCCTGCTGACCAAAAAGGATCTGTTGGCCGACACGGTGAACCGACGGATGGGCTTGCGTAGACGCATCCACCTGTTGGGACTGCAGATCGTGCTGCCGGTTTTGATCGTTGCGTTGCTTGTTGCCGGATACTTGCTGTTCGTCGCAGCGGGGTTGTACAGCGGCCTGCTGCTGGATCTGGCTTTCCTGGCCGGGGTGTTCCTGGTCTATCGACTGGCCATGGGGCTGGCGTACATGGTCGGCAACGAGACCGCCGTGACCTACTACCGCACCCGCCTGTTCGGCCCGGTTTTCGCCATGGTCGTCATTCTCCTGGCGCTCGACGCAGTCGTCAATCTGGATACGCTGGGCGGCGCGACCATCGTGCCGCTGGAGGACAACTGGCTGACCCTGGGCGGCGTCTTCGTGGCTACCTTCGGATTCTACGTCTGGGTCATGGTGATCAGCCTCATCAAGAGCCTGATCCTGGCGCTTGCCGGGCGGGACAAGGAGGCCAACCGCGGCTCCCTGGATGCGATACTGACGCTGGTCCAGTACGGCCTGATCGCCATCGGGCTGTTCGCCGTGTTTCATGTCCTGCAACTCAACACCGCCACCATCGCGGCGATCACCGGCGGCCTGGCTATCGGTGTCGGCCTCGCGCTGCAGGATGTACTGAAGAACTTTCTGGGCGGTATCATTGTCCTCTTCGAGGGGTCCGTGCGTCCGGGTGACTGGGTGGAGATTGCCGGCACAGAAGGCGAGGTCGACAAGTTGAGCATCCGCTCCACGACAGTACGTACCCTGGATGACGTCGAGTACATCGTCCCCAACCAGGACTGGTTCAACGGCACGGTGAAAACCTTTACCCGCTCCAACCGGTTCGTGCGCGCCCGAGTGCCAATCGGCGTTGGCAAGGGCGCCGACCCGCGGGTCGTGCAGCAGATGTTGGTGGATACCGCCAGACAACACCCGGATGTCATGACCGAACCGCCACCGGCGGCGATACTGGTGGAGTTTAAGGCGTCTGCAATGAACTTTGTGCTGCTGGCCTGGGTCGAGGATGCCAGGATTAAGGATCGGGTCGTGGCGGAACTGCGGCTGCTTCTCTGGGATGCTCTCAAGGTGCACGGAATCGAACTGGCATAGCTGAGCACATCTACGGGGGAATGGAACGCACAGAGCTTCGTCCGCTCAGAGTGAACAGGCGCTGTATTCGACCTTGCCGGACAAGTCAAGGATTGGTCGCGCTTGCATTGCATCATGCCGGGTATTATAATGCGCACCATTGCACAGCAGGCCGCGACGGCCATCCCCTCGACGACGAGTTGCAACCTTCAATCGCCCACCGCCTTTTGCCTGCAGGAGCAGTCCATGCCCGCCACTACCCCTGTTGCGACTCCCGATCTGCTGGAACACTACGATGCCGGACCGGCCTTCGATGAATTCTCTGGGCAGTGACCGTCAGCCGCGCGACCATTACCAGGCGTTGTATCAGCATCTGCGCACTCTCCCGGCCAACGAGCTGAATCGGCGCCAGAACGCCGCCGATCTGTCGTTCCTCAACCAGGGTATCACCTTCACAGTCTACAGCAACGATCAGGGCACTGAGCGTATCTTCCCCTACGATCTGCTGCCGCGCATCCTTACCGGCAAGGAATGGTCGGTCATCGAGCGCGGGCTGCGCCAGCGGATGGCCGCGCTGAACCTGTTCCTTGCACGACATCTATCACGAGGGCAAGATTCTTCAAGGACAAGGTCGTGCCGCTGGATCTGGTCTACAGCGCGCCGCACTACCGGCGCGAGATGCGCGATGTGGACGTGCCACGCGGCATCTACGTCGCCGTGGATGGCACCGATCTGGTGCGAGTCGATGACGGCCGCTTCCTGGTGCTGGAGGACAACCTGCGCGTGCCCAGCGGCGTCTCCTACATGCTGGCCAACCGCCAGGTGATGAAGCGTGTCTTTCCAGGGCAATTCCGCCACTACGGCGTGCAGCCGATCCTGAACTACGGCCAGGCGCTGCTCAGCACGCTGGCGTCGCTGGCGCCTGAACACGCCGACAACCCGACCATCGTCCTGCTGACGCCCGGCGTCTTCAACTCGGCCTACTTCGAGCACACCTTCCTGGCGCGGCAGATGGGCATCCCGCTGGTTGAAGGGCGCGATCTGCTGGCGCACGACAACTACGTCTACATGCGCACCACCGCCGGCCTGCAGCGGGTTGACGTGGTCTATCGCCGGGTCGACGACGACTTCCTGGACCCGTTGACTTTTCGCCGCGACTCGATCCTGGGTGTGCCGGGCCTGTTCAACGCCTACCGGGCCGGCAACGTCACACTGGCCAACGCGGTCGGTACGGGCGTAGCCGACGACAAGGCGGTCTACGCCTACGTACCGGCCATCATTCGCTACTATCTGGACGAGGACACGATCCTCGACAACGTGGAGACGTTCCTGTTAACCGACGAAAAAGCGCGCCAGCACGTCCTGGCCAACCTCGACAAACTGGTGGTGAAAGCGGTCGGCGAGTCGGGCGGCTACGACATGCTCATCGGGCCGCACAGCACGGCTGAGCAGCGCGAGCAATTCCGAGAGCGCATCGTCGCCAATCCGCGCAACTACATCGCCCAGCCGACCCTCAACCTTTCGTGCGCGCCCTGCTTCATCGACGGCCAGATCGAGGCGCGCCACATCGATCTGCGCCCCTTCGTGCTGACAGGTCGGGAAATCACCATCGCGCCGGGCGGCCTGACGCGGGTGGCGCTGCGGCGCGGCTCGCTGGTAGTCAACTCGTCGCAGGGCGGCGGCAGCAAGGACACCTGGGTGCTGACCGGGGAGGAGGTGTAACATGGCCATGTTATCGCGCGTCGCCGATCACCTCTACTGGATGAGCCGTTACCTGGAGCGGGCGCAACACACCGCGCGCCTGCTCGACGTGACCCTCGACATGATCCCCGACCGCTCGCCGGCCGCTGTGGCCCGCTCGTGGGAAACGCTCTTCGCCAGCCTGAACGTCACCCCGCCGGATGACCTGCCGCGCAAGCCGCGCCACATCACCAACTTCCTGGCCTTCGACGAAGACAGCGGCCCCTCCATCGCCCACCACATGACTATCGCGCGTGAAAATGCCCGCCAGGTGCGCGAGCTGATCAGCAGCGAAATGTGGGAGCAGGTCAACCGGCTGTATCTGGACGTGCAGACCACCAACATCAACCGCATCTGGGGCCAGTCCAGCGAGTTCCTCTCGTCCGTCAAGCAGGGCGCGCACCTGTTTCAGGGCATCACCGACTCGACCATGAACCGCGGCGAGGGCTGGCACTTCATCCAGCTTGGTCAGTTCACCGAACGCGCCGGCAATGTCGCCGCGCTGCTCAACGCTCACATCGACGAACAGATGGCGGCTGCGCTGCATGGCGCCGACCAGTATCTCGAACTGCTGGGCCTGCTGCGCAGTTGCACCGCCTTCGAAGCCTACTGCAAGGTCTACAGCGCCGAGTTGCAGTTCGACGAGGTTGCCGAGTTCTTATTACTCAACGACACCTTCCCCTTCTCGGTCAACTTTGCTGCCAGCCAGATGCGCGCCGCGTTGGAGTTTATCGCCGACCTGACCGACACGCGCCGCAACAACCTGCTGATCCGCCGTGCTGGCCGGCTGAAGGCGATGCTGGACTACGAGCAGATCGACGAACTGATCGCCGGCGGCCTGCGACGTCACCTGGATACCGTCCAGAGCCTGAGCGCACAGATCCACAGCGGCGTCCACGACAGCTACATCGCCTATTCGGTTGAAGACAAGCTCACGACGCTCGTATGATCTATCTCACCCGGCACATCACCCGCTACGGCTACAGCGCGCCGATCCGGGAAAGCATCATGGAAGTGCACATGCAGCCGCGCTCCGACGGCAACCAGCGCTGCGTCGAGTTCAACCTGACGGTCCGGCCGCACACCCGGCCCACCAGCTACCACGACCACCAGGGCAACGTCGTCCACCATTTCGACATCCCCGGCCAGCACGACCAGCTTTTCCTGCTGGCCGAGTTGACGGTCGAGATCGAGCCGCTGCCGCCGCTGCCAGAGAGCCTGCCACAGACGGTCTGGGACGACCTGGACGGGCTGGCGGCCGGCGGCGAATTCTGGGACTACATCCAGCCCAGCCTCTTCGCCCGTCCGACGCCGCTGCTGGAGGATCTGGCTGCCGAGCTGCGTGTCGATCGCAGCCGCGACCCGCTGTCAACCCTGCTGGAGCTGAACCGCGCGCTCTACGGCGTCTTCAGCTACGTGCCGCAGAGCACCACCGTCGACTCCGCCATCGACGAGGCGATCGCGAGCCGGCGCGGCGTTTGCCAGGACTTCAGCCACATCATGATCACGCTGGTACGCGGGCTGGGCATTCCCTGCCGCTACGTCAGCGGCTACCTGTATCACCAGCGCAACGACCATCGGCACGACCGCTCCGAGGAAGATGCCAGCCACGCGTGGGTCGAGGCCTTCCTGCCGGGCCTGGGCTGGCGCGGCTTCGATCCGACCAACAATCTGGTGGCCGGCGAGCGGCACATCCGGGTCGCCGAGGGACGGGACTACGCCGACGTGCCGCCGACCCGCGGCGTCTTCAAGGGTCGGGCAGCCAGCGAACTAGGTGTCAGCGTGCGCATCGCGCAGTCCTACATCCCGCTGGACGCCGAGGAAAAGGTGCTGATGACCACGATCGCCGCCCCGCCGCCGCCGCCAAGACGCATCGACCAACAACAGCAGCAACAGCAGCAGTAGCGAGGAAGACAGGTTATGACGCAGACAACTTTCGAACCGCCGATGTAGCGATCATCGGCGGCGGCATCAGCGGCGCGGCGGCGGCTTTCTTCCTCAGCCGCGCCGGGCTGAAACCGGTCATCATTGAGCGGCTGCCCGCGCTGGCCAACCTGACCACATCCCGCTCCATGGAAGCGATGCGCGCCCAGTTCGCCGAGCCGGAAAACATCGCGATGATGCGCGAGAGCATCGCCTTCTATGAGCAGTTCAACGAGAACGTCGGACTGCCCGACGTCCACATCGGCCTGCACCAGCAGGGCTACCTGTTCCTGACCACCACCGATGCTGGCGCGGACCGAATGCGGGCACGGGTGGCGATCGCAGCAGGCCGCCGGCTGGACGACGTGGAATTGCTGACCGGAGACGAGGTACGCCGCCGCTTTCCCTATGCAGCGGCCGAAGAGATCGTCGCCGGCACCTTTCGCCAACGGGACGGCTGGCTGGCCGCCCACGAGGCAGCCATCGGCTTCGCCCGAGCGTCCGGCGCGCCCGGTACTCCTGCGCACGACCGTGACCGGAATCGAATTGCGCAGCGGACAAGTCGTTTCCCTTAACACTGACCGGGGTCAGATTTTCAGTTTCGGCGGTGGTGGTCGCAGCCGGCCCCTACTCGCAGCGGGTGGCCGCGCTGGCCGGTGCAGAGTTGCCGCTGCGCATCCTGCGCCGCCACCGGGTCACCATCGGCCAGCACCCGCTGATCCCGCAGGACGCGCCGATGCTGGTCGACCAGGACACGGGCGCACACTGGCGGCCGGAGAAACCGGGCGCCGCGCTGGCGTGGGCACAGGCCAGTGAGCCGCCCGGCGAACCGATGGACGACGTGCGCACCAACCCGATGTTCGTCCACGAGGTGATCGAGGGCGTATATCGTCTGTGTCCCTTCTGGCTGGAGGTGGCCGAGACGCTGAAAAGCGACCAGGTTTTCCTGCAGGCGGGCCAGTACACGGTGACCCCCGACGACAAGCCGATCATCGGTCCGCACCCGCAGATCGCGGGCCTCTACTTCAGCACCGGCTACAGCGGCCACGGCATAATGGCAGCGCCTGGCGCGGCCCGCCTGCTGGCCGATCTGATGACCGGTAAGTCAGACGACACAACAAACCCCTTCAGCTTCCGCCGGCTGGCGAAGCTGGAGCACCTCCATGGAGAGCACGAGCGCCTGCTATAGGCTGGCCGCCGCGCATTCCGCCGGGCAGGGACACAGATGCAAGACACCATCGATCTCAACGAAACCAAACGACGCTTAACCCTTTTCCTCAAACACTATGAACAGGCGCGTGGCCGCGCCGATTTTCTGGAGGTCGCGCTGGGCATCCAGACCGCGCTGGAGCGCGCGTTGGACGCCCAACTCAGCGCTGAGGCGGCCCGCGAGCTGGCGTTCGCGCAGAAATTCGAGACCGTCCTGCCCAACCTGGCAGCAGCCTGGAACGTCGCCGAGTTGGCTGAGTTGCGCAACCGCTACGCGCATCCCTACACGACCTACAACCTTGACCAGTATCGCCCGCTGGCGGATGAATATGTCGGACTGGCGCTGGCTGCCTGGCCGCGGCTGTTCGGCGGCGCGCCGCCCGGTGTCGTAGCCCCGGAATCGATGCCCGACGACGACCAGTTGCTGCAAGAGGCCGCGCTGGCGCTGAAAGCGCAAAAGCAGGAGTTGGACGCGGCCGATGCGCGCATTCAAGCGTTATCGCGGCAGCTTGCAGCCACGCAGGCCGCACCGGCTGCACCGAAGCGAGCTATCCCCTGGCGGTCGCTGATCCTTGGTCTCGTCCTGATCCTGCCTGTGGCGCTGCTGATCGGGTTCGCAGCCAACGCGGCTGCCCGCCGGCCGGTTCCCTGGCCGCTGGCGTTGATCCCCGCGCTGCTGGCGCTGGCAGTCGCGGTCTTGGCCGTTCGCTACCTCTGGCGCTTCATCCGCGCCGTCGGGCCGCTGCGGGTGCTGGCCGCGGCAGCCATCGTGCTGCTGCTGGCGACGCTGCTGCTGATCCCGTTCACCGGTCGCAACCAACGTCTCACAGCGCGGGCCGGCAACTCGCTGGCGCTGGTTTTGCGGGGACTGGAGAACACTGTAGGCGTCGCACCCCGCGTGCTGGCCGGGCTGGGTAGCAACCTGGCGAACGCGGTCACAGCGCCGCGAACGCCGGTTGTGAACAGCAGAGCGCAGACTGCCGCGACCGCGCAACCGGCGACGGCCTCAGCGCCAGGCAACCCGACGCCGGTGCAGGTCGTCGCCCAGCCATCGCCCAGTGCGTCGCCCGTTCCCACGGCAACTGCGACGCCGCGACCGCAGATCCGCATCGGCGACCTCGTCGTGGTGAAGACCGACGGTGTGCCGCTGATGGGCCGGGCGGCCGCCACCACCGACGCCGAAATCGTGGCCCGATTCGAAGACGGCGCGACTCTGGTCGTCATCGGCGGACCGGTGGAAGCAGCCGGACTGACCTGGTGGCAAGTCGAGGGCGAAGAGGGCGCGGGTTGGAGCGCCGCCGACTATCTGGAATCCACGGAGGAGTAACATGATCGACCTTAACACTGAATTCGGGCAACGCGTCGCGCGGCGGCTGGCAGAGGAACGCATCGGCTGGCTGACCACTGTAGACGCGACCGGAACGCCGCAGCCGCGGCCGGTCTGGTTCCTGTGGCAGGAAGGCAGCCTGCTGATCTACAGCCGGCCCGGCACGCGCAAGCTGGAGCACATCGCTCGAAGTCCGCGCGTTGCGCTCAACCTGGATGGCGACGGCATGGGCGGCGACATCGTCGTGTTGACCGGCACGGCGGTCAACGACGGCAACGCGCCGCCGGCCGACCAGGTGTCTGCCTACGTTGAGAAGTACAGCGCGGGAATGCAGCGCATCGGCATGACGGCAGAGCAGTTCGCACAGGTGTACTCGGTTGCCGTCCGCGTGACCGTCGACCACCTGCGCGGCCATTGACAGTCTTAGCCTATTTTGTAAACTATTCGGTTTACAAAGTCATCTATACTTTGTTTGCAATCCCGGTGGTGACTCATGTGTCGAAGCATCGTACAGTTACGGCGGCCTGACGACCAGGCGCCGACCGAAGAAGAAGTCCGCGCGGCTGCCTTGCAGTTCGTGCGCAAGGTCAGCGGCTACCGTAAGCCGTCGAAAGCCAACCAGGAGGCGTTCGATCAGGCCGTCGCCGAGATCGCCGGCAGCACGGAGAAGCTTCTGGTCGCGCTCGACAGCTCGCTGACAAAACAAAGAGGCCAGAGACACCATCGCATCTCTGACCTCAGACTTCTGCTTGAAAAATAGCGCCTCACTGTCACTGCGAGGCGGGCCGTCAGTGCTCCGCTCTTTTCATCCACCGGGGTGTCGGCAGGCAGGCCCGGCGGCTAACTTCTGTATATTCCCTACTTGTCGTCCAGCGCCGCGACGCCGGGCAGCTCCTTGCCTTCCAGATATTCCAAACTCGCGCCGCCGCCGGTGCTGATGTGGCTCATCTTGTCGGCCAGACCAGACTGATGCACCGCGGCTGCCGAGTCGCCGCCGCCGATGATGGTGATCGCGTCGAGGCCGGCCAGGATGTCGGCCACAGCGAAGGTGCCCTTGGCAAAGGCGGGGAACTCGAACACACCCATGGGGCCGTTCCAGACGACGGTTTTGGCGGCCGCCAGGCGGTTGGCGAAGTGGGCCACGGTGGCCGGCCCGATGTCCAGCATGCGCCAGCCCGGCTCGACTTCGTCCGACGCCGACGACCTTGCCGGGCGCGTCGGCGCCGAAGGCGTCGGCAACCACCACGTCCACCGGCAGGACCAGCTTGTCGCTGCCCTGCGCCAGCAGCTCACGCGCCGTGTCCACGCTGCCCTCTTCCACCAGCGAGTCGCCCATCTCATAGCCCTGAGCCTTGAAGAAGGTGTTGGCCATGCCGCCGCCGATGAGCAGGCTGTCTACCTTGCTCAACAGGTTCTGGATCACGCCGATCTTGTCGGAGACCTTGGCGCCGCCCAGAATGGCGACGAAGGGCCGCTCCGGGTTTTCGAGCGCGCCGCCCAGGAACTGGAGCTCCTTCTCCATCAGGAAGCCGGCGACCGAGGGCCGCCCGTGGGAACGCATGACAGCCGGCACGCCGGCTACGCTGGCGTCGGCCCGATGCGAGGTGCCGAAGGCGTCATCGACGTAGACATCCATCCAGTGCGCCAGTTGCCGCGGCGAATGCGTGGTCGCCCTTTTTCTCGGCGTCGTGGAAACGCAGATTCTCCAGCACCAGCACCTGGCCGGGCTTCATCTCGACCTTCATGTCGTTGACAGCCTCGCCGACGCAGTCGTATGCCATGAAGACCATGTTGCTGGTAAGCAGCTCCTGCAGGTGGTTGGCGACCGGCTCCAGGCTGAAGCGTGGATCGCGTCCGCCCTTGGGCCGGCCCAGATGTGACGCCAGAACCACGGCAGCGCCCTGGTCCAGCAGATACTGGATGGTTGGCAAGGCGGCCTGGATGCGGGTGTCGTCGGTGATCTGCTGGTTCGCGTCCAGCGGCACGTTGAAATCGACGCGCACAAAGACGCGCTTGCCTTCTACGTTGATGTCGTGCAGGGTTTTCTTGTTCATCGAATGCTCCTCAAAAAACGTGATGCGTGATGCGTGAGACGTGACCGGAAATCAGAAGCGATCTTGGTCACGTTTCACGTTTCACGCATCACGAAGCGATGCTCGCCAAGAGGCAAGGGTCGGTCGGGTTACAGACCCTTTTCCGCCATCAGATTGCACAGGTCGGCGACACGGGAGGAGTAGCCCCACTCGTTGTCGTACCAGGTCATGACCTTGGCCATGTTGCCGCCCATGACCTGGCAGAACGCCAGATCGACGATGCTGGAGCGGTCGTCGCCCTTGAAGTCCATGCTCACCATGGGATCGGTGGCGACGCCCAGGATGCCCTTCATCGGGCCGTCAGCAGCGGCAGCGGTGAAGGCGGCGCGCAGTTCCTCGGTGGTGGTCGGGCTTCTTCAGCTCGCAGACGAAGTCCACGATGGAGACGGTGGGCGTCGGCACGCGCATCGACATGCCGTCGAACTTGCCCTTCAGCTCCGGGATCACCAGCGCCAGCGCCTTGGCAGCGCCGGTGGTGGTCGGGATCATGTTCAGGGCAGCGGCGCGGGCGCGGCGCAGGTCCTTGTGCGGCAGGTCCAGGATGCGCTGGTCGTTGGTGTAGGAGTGGATGGTCGTCATCAGGCCCTTGACGATGCCGAAGTTGTCGTTGACAACCTTGGCCGCCGGCGCCAGACAGTTGGTGGTGCAGGACGCGTTGGAGACGATGTGATGGATCGCCGGGTCGTACATGTCATCGTTGACGCCCAGCACGATGGTGATGTCTTCGTTCTTGGCCGGGGCCGAGATGATGACCTTCTTGGCGCCTGCCTTGCGATGCGCGGCCGCTTTGGTGGCGTCGGTAAACACACCGGTCGAACTCGATGACGATATCGACGCCCAGGTCGCCCCAGGGCAGGTTGGCAGGATCGCGCTCGGCGAAGACCTTCACCACGTTAGCCGTTGACGACGATGTTGCCATCCACCACCTCGACCATGCCGGGGAAGCGGCCGTAGTTGCTGTCATACTTGAGCAGGTGGGCGTTAGTTTCTGCGTCGAACAGGTCGTTGATAGCCACGACCTGGAAACTGCCGCTGTACTTTTCGTTGAAAGCCTTGAGCACCTGGCGACCGATCCGGCCGAAGCCATTGATACCAATACGAACTGTCATATTTTCCTCCTGGAAGATTGAGTTTTGGTCCGACTGTTTGTCGATCTTGCCGGCGTCGCCACCGGCTGCAACACACTTGTTACCACAAGTTCAAGTATATCATAAATGCCGCCAAACGGCATATGACGCAGCGCATGTTATGCAACCGGATCGGTGTAGATATCCAGAATGACCTGCGCCAGCTTGGCCGAGTCGTGCCGCCACGGTCGCGCCTCGTCGATCACATCCGCAGTAAGCAGGATGTATTCGGTGGGAGGCAGGGCGGGCAAGGCCACCGGCTTGAGATGTGCCTGCTCACCGGTGCTGGCGATGATACGATCGTTGGCCAGCACGGTAGGAAACAGGTTGCCCACGTGCCGCTGCAGCGCGCGCACATGATCATCGACATCGAAGTCCTCGGTCTCACCGGGCTGCGTCGCCACGTTGCAGATATACAGCTTGCGCGCGGTAGAAGCACGGATGGCAGCGGCGATGCTGGGCACCAGCACGTTGGGCAGCACGCTGGTGAAGAGGCTGCCAGGCCCGGCCACGATGAAGTCAGCCTGCAAGATCGCCTTGATTGCCTCCGGGTAGGCCGGAACCGATTCCGGCTCCAGATAGACCCGTTCGATGCGGCTGCGGGCGGCTGGAATAGCCGACTCGCCGACAACCCGCTGCCAGCCGTGACCGTTGGTCTCGGACTCGACGCGCACGTCAGCCGCCAGCGTGACCTCCTTCAGCGTGGAGGGAATCACCCGGCCGCGCACCGCCAGCACCCGGCTCGACTCGACCACGCCCTGCTCGAAGCTGCCGGTGATCTCCGCCATGGCCGCGATGAACAGGTTGCCAAAGTTGTGACCCGCCAGCCCGTACTCGTCAGCGAAACGGTACTGAAACAGGTGCCCGGTCAGGTTCTCAGCCTCAGACAGCGCAACCAGGCACTGGCGGATGTCGCCCGGCGGCGGCATGCCGGTCGCCTCGCGCAGCCTGCCGGAGCTGCCGCCGTCATCGGCCACCGATACGATGGCGGTGATGTTGTCGGTGTGAACTTTGAGGCCGCGCAGCAGCGTGGACAGCCCCGTACCGCCGCCCAGCACCACGATGCGCGGCCCGCGCCGCCGCTGATGATGGCGAAAGACCCGCTCGCCGACGTTCTCCTGGTTGGGCGCCAGGAAGGGCCGCAGCAGCGACTGGTTGATCTTCAGCAAAGCCAGCACAATCAGACCGACGCCCAAACTGCCCACCAGCAGCGCCGCAGCGGCCGGCTGACGAACTGCAACGTCAGCCAGTAGGTGACCGTGGGGAATGTCAGGTCGCTGTACAAATGCCGCAGCAGGTACGCCAGTCCCAGACTGATCAGGACGATGCCCAGAATCAGCATAAGCAGCCAGCGTTTGACGTGCATTCCTGGCCGCAGCCAGATGAGTGGGGAATGTTGTCCGGGGTTGCTCATTGACGCCTCCCACTCGGATCTCGAGGGTTCTGGCAGGATTATAGCCGATGCCAGAGGGCAAGTCAAAGACAATTGTCAGAAGCGGTGTGGGCCAGCTATAATGAGCGAGTGGCGACCGGAAAGGCAATGATTGAAATCATCGCCTGACACGAAAAACATATTGAAACATGTTGCCGGAGTGGCGTTCCCAGTATGCTTCAGCATACTTTGAGTGTCAGACACCGACACTTGCACCTGCGGCGCACGTGCAGGTGTTTCAATCGGTGGGTACGGCCAGAGACCATCCGAATACGAACCTATGCTTCCCACCGGACACGTTGAATTCACCTGGGCTGCGCTGAACGCGATGCAGCGCGGCGCCGGGCTTTTCGAAGATGCCGACTATCGCCTGATGGCGCTCTGCGCGGTGCTGCCTGACGCCATCGACAAGCCGCTGGCGACCTTTGTGATGACCGACGCCGAGGCTGCGCTGCTGTTCGGCCATACGGCGCTGCTGCACGGCGGCGTATGGCTGGCCGCGGCTGCCTCAGGCCAGTTGCCGCGCGCGTTGCCATACCTGCTCGCGTTCTCTGGACACTTGCTGGCCGACCGGATGTGGAGCTTCTCGCAGACGCTGCTGTGGCCGCTGCGCGGCCGCAAGTTCCACCACTGGAAACACGTCGGCTCGCCGTCCGCGATTCTGGACGCATATCTCAAGGTGATCCGCGACGAGCCGCTGCTGGTGACGTTCGAGTTGATTGGCGCGGGCCTGCTGGCCTGGTTTGTCATCGACCGCAAGCTCTGGCAGGCGGAGCAGTTGGTGGAGTTAGTGACGAGCGGGCGTGTGGACGGAAGGAAATGAAGGAAATGAGGGAAAGAAGGGAAACATCGACAAGGGAGAATTCGATAGGTGGCTGGCTATGCGAGTGATTGCGGGCACGGCTAAGGGGCGGTCGCTGCTGAGTGTGCCGGGCGACGCGACGCGGCCGATCACCGACCGGGTCAAAACGGCGCTGTTCAGCATCCTGGAGTCGCAGGGCGTGGTGTCCGGCACACGCTGGCTGGACCTGTTCGGCGGCACCGGCGCGGTGGGCATCGAGGCTCTCAGCCGCGGCGCGGCCGAGGTCGTCTTCGTGGAACGCAGCAACCAGGCCATCCGCGTCCTGGGCCAGAACCTGAGTTCTACCGGCGTCTCCGACCGCTCGCACGTCGTCCGGGGCGACGCGTTCGACTACCTGCGTCGGCCGTCCCTCGCTGCCTTCGACCTGATCTACGTGGCTCCGCCCCAGTATCAGTCGCTTTGGCAGAAGGCCCTGCTGCTGATCGACAGCCGGCCGGAACTGCTGACTGCCGATGGCCAGGCAGTCGTTCAAATTCACCCCAAAGAAGACGATCCTGAGTTGGCGCTGGTCAATCTGGTGCGCTACGACGAACGCCAGTACGGCTCGACCCGGTTGATGTTCTACGAGCCGGCAAGCTGACTGCGGCGTTCCATCAGCAGTACGTCGCGCCAAATTCCGTTCATTTGACCCAATCGTTCGTGAGTACCGATGACGCGGAAACCACAGCGCTTGTGCAATTCGATACTGGCCCTGTTCTCGGGGAAGATGCCAGCCTGCAAGGTCCAGATGCCGGCTTCCTCGGATTCGGTCACAAGTGTTTGTAGCAACGTCTTGCCCACGCCACGGCCGCGGACTGCCTCTGCCACGTAGACACTGACCTCAGCGACCCCGGCGTAGACACAGCGCCCTGACACCGGCGTCAACGCTGCCCAGCCGGCGCCAACGCCATCGAGCTCGGCGATCAACCGGCAGTCGGCACGGTGGCCGCGATCCCAGGTCTCCCAGTCCGGCGGGTCAATCTCGAACGTCGCCTGACCGGTGGCGATTCCCTCCGTGTAGATTTCCCGGACTGCTGGCCAATCATCAGGTTGAAGAGAGCGTATGGTGATCATCAGAGTCATCTCCCGCGCCACCAATCCTTGCGCGAGCGCGGGTCCATGAACGTGCCAGAGTCGCGGATTGCCACGCTGATGGTTGCGCCGGCGGCGCGTGCAAAGGGCTGGCCGGGCCGCAAAGCTGGCAGACGGTCGCGGCCGGCGGCATCCGTTGCCTGGTAGAACGCCAACAGATCCGGATCGACGCAGATGTCTTCCAGGTGCAGCGTGAACCCGTGGACCACGTTGTCGTTGCGGGTGTATTTGAGCGTGATGCGTTGCGGCGTCGCGTAGAGGACCAGCACTTCGTAGCCGCTGCCGATGGTGTAACCGGAGTCGGGGACACGGATCAACTCGCCGGGCGTCGATGCCAGCTCTGCCAGCGTCGCCGGCGGGTAGGTCAGCGGGCCGCCGCGGCAGTTGCAGGTCCAGTTCCAGTCGTAGACCTGGTGCAGTGCGGTGAATACGCCCGTGCGCTGGTCGCTGAACAGCCCGTAAAGCTGTGGCGCGAGCGGGTCGGTGGCTCCGCCGTAGTCCACCAGCCCCAGCGCGCCGCCGGTCGGCGTGTAGCCGCGCAGCGCCAGGTTGAGGTCCGCGTGTTCGGCCGCCGGCCGGTCGCTGGGCGGCGGCTCGACGATGATGGCAGCGTAGCTTTCGCCTGTGTCAGCCGGGCAGCGGGTTGAGGTGGTGATCAGCGGCAGGAAGAGCCGCGGCGGCGAGGCTTCCTGGGCCTGAACCCTGCCAGGGAACAGGAAGATCAGCAGCAGGAAGCTGGCCAGCGCGGCCGGCCAACGGGTCACCCTCAATCGTCCCACTCCTCGTCGCTGTCATCTTCATCGTCATCGTCTTCATCCCAGTCGGGATATTGCGCGGGTGCTTCGCCGACCGATTGCACGATGCGCGGGTATTCGACGCCCGGCTCGATTTCGTCGCCAACCTTGTCCACCTTGACCTGAAAACGCCATTCGTCGCCGTAGTCGAAGAGATACATGAAGGTCTGGCCGGGCTGAAGCGCCAGCGACTCCAGCTCCGTCTCGCGCACGTCGCCGGCCGGCTCATCATCGGCAAACAAGCCTCCCATCATGTCCATATCCTCGGGCATCCCGCCCATCAGGGAAGTCAGCGTTCTTCAGCAACATGTCGGCCATGAAGGCAGGGATGCCGGTCTGTTCCGTCATCACTTTTACCATCTCGCCGCGCAGGTCGTCGTTGGTGCTGAGCAGCGCGAGCATATCCTCGAACGTTTCGGGCGGCGGCGTGTCTCCCAAGCGCGTCGACGATGGCTTGCGCTGATTCCTCGTCGATAACATCGTCAAGCTCGTCGTCATCGTCGTATTCGTTGCTGGGATCGAACTCTCTCGTCATCGTCGTCCCATTCGAAAGCGCTCGCTGGGAAGGCATATTCAGTCGAGCGATCCCATGCCTTGCCGCTCATGAAAAACGAGTAGAGGTGGTCGCCGCCGAAGTGAAACGCCTCCTGGATTGCCCAGTGCAGGTCCTCCAGGGTGTGATCTTCGACCAGCTCGATCTTGCGCCACACGCGTCCTGTGCCGGGAATGCTGACGTGAAAGGTGTAGGTTTTCATCGCGCTCCTCGTATTTGTGAATCAAAGAGGCGAGACACGTCTCGTATGAGATGTCTCGCCTCCTGTTATACTGAATTCGACGCGTTGGTCAACTCTGACGGCTGCGCAGGTGACAGTCACTTTGGTTGGCATCAACCTGGCACAGCGACAGCTAAGAAGTGACTGTCACCTCTCGATGGGCACGCCGACCAGATTGCCCCACTCGGTCCAACTGCCGTCGTAGTTGCGCACGTTGGGTAGCCCAGCAGGTAGGTCAGCACGAACCAGGTGTGGCTGGAGCGCTCGCCGATGCGGCAGTAGGCCACGACGTTGTCGTCGGAATGCAAGCCCTGCTCCTCTTCGTAGATCGCGCGCAACTCGTCGGCCGACTTGAAGGTACCGTCCGCGTTGGCGGCCCGGCTCCAGGGAACGCTCTTGGCGCCGGGGATGTGCCCGCCGCGCATCGCGCCTTCCTGCGGATAGTTGGGCATGTGCAGCATCTCGCCGCTGTACTCGCCGGGCGAGCGCACGTCCACCAGCGGCTGGCCGGCCAGTACGTGCGCCATACCTGATCGCGGTAGGCGCGAATCTTGTAGTCGGCGCGTGCCTGGGCGTGATAGGCCGCGGCGGGATAGCTGGGTACATCCTTGACCATGGGACGGCCCTCGGCCTCCCACTTGGCGCGCCCGCCGTCCATCACCTTGGCGTTCTCGTGGCCAAACAGGTGGAACACCCAGAAGGCATAGCAGGCCCACCAGTTGTTCTTGTCGCCGTAGAAGACGACGGTGGTGTCGTTGCCGATGCCGTTGGCTGACAGCAGCGCTTCGAACTTGCTCGCGCGTCAGGTAGTCGCGGCGAACGGCGTCGTTGAGATCCTTCTGCCAGTCGATCTGCACCGCGCCGGGGATGTGCCCCAGGTCATACAGCAAAATATCTTCGTTGGACTCGACGATCCGCACCGTCGGATCGGTCAGATGTTCGGCGACCCAATCGGTCGTCACCAGCACTTCGGGATGAACGTAACCCTTCATTCTTACACTCTCTTTTCTCGAAAAATAACCTGTTTTCGGAAAGACAATGAACGGTGACAGCCAATGTTCTGTTCACCGTTCACTGCTTACTGATCACTGGTCTACATGTGAATCTTGCGGGCGATGACCTGCTCCAGCTTGCGCCGCACGCCTTCGACCGGCACACGGTTGAGCACTTCCTCGAAGAAGCCGGTGACGATCATCTGCTCGGCCTGGAACTTGCTCAGGCCGCGCGCCATGCAGATAGAACAGGTACTCCGGCTCGATCTTGCTGACGGTCGCGCCGTGGGTACAGCGCACGTCATCGGCCTCGATCTCCAGTCCGGGGATGCTGTCGGCACGGGCGCGCCGGTCCAGCACCAGGTTGTTGTTCTTCTGGTAGGCGTCGGTCTTCTGCGCATGGGGCCAGACCTTGATGCTGCCGGAGTAGACCGAGCGGGCCCGGTCGCGCAGAGCGCCCTTGAAGAGCAGGTCGCTGGTGCAGTGGTCGGCGAAGTGGTTCTGCATGGTGTGGTGGTCGATGTGCTGACGGCCGCTGGGGAAGTAGAGTCCCAGCAACTCGCCGTGCCCGCCGCGCTCCAGCATCTGCATCTCCAGGTTGATCTTGCTGAGCTTGCTGCCCCAGGAGCTGAGAATCCAGGTGAGCTGGGCGTCGCGCAACATCTGCGCCTGCTGCGTGCTGAAATGCCAGGTGTTGGTGTTCCAGTCCTGGCCGTGCATGTAGCGCACCACCGCGCCGGGGCGGGCGAAGATCTCGACCACGCCGCTGTGGAAAGCCGCGCCGCCGTCCAGGCTGATCAGGTCATCGACGTACGTGACCTGGCTGTTCTCCTCGGCGATGATCAGCGTGTGGGCGAAGTCGGCCACGCCGCCGCTGACCGAGGTGACGCCGTGGAAGCGGCAGCTCGATCTGCACGTTGCGCGGCACGTAGAGCACCGTCCCGCCGGTGACCAGCGCGGCGTGCAGCGCCGTGAACTTGTTGGCGTCCACCGCGACATTGTCAGTCATGAAGTAGTGTCTGGATCAGCTCGGGATGCTGGCGAATGGCGGTGTCCAGGTCGGTGAAGATCACACCCTTGGCCGTCAGCTCGTTGTCGATGCCGTGGTAGCGCACGGCGCCGTTCTCGGTCACCAGCGCCGCGGCGGCGTTGATCGAACTCCAGCTCCTCGCGCAGGGCGGGCGTCAGGTCGGCGACATCGCCGCGCGCGCCGTCAGTGCCTGCTGCCAGCCGGTAATCGTCGATGTTCAAGCCCGGTCAGCCGGGTGCGCCGCCACTCCTCTTCCTTGCCCGTCGGCCAGGGAATCTCCTCGAAGAAGCGCCAGGCGCGGTGGCGCAGGTCGGTAAACCAGATTGGTTCTTGTTTCTGCTGAGAGAGCGACTCGACGGCCGCGCCGTTAGGCCAGTCTCCGTAGTCTTGTGCAAGCTGTTTGGTGCGAATAGAGCTGATGCTGATGGCGTCCATGACTGCCGTCCCTACCCAATACTGCCTTCCATCTGCAGTTGGATCAGCCGGTTCATCTCGACAGCGTATTCCATCGGCAGTTCCTTGACCATCGGCTCGATGAAGCCGCTGACGATCATGGTGGCCGCCTCTTCCTCGGTCAGGCCGCGGCTCATCAGGTAGAAGATCTGCTCTTCGTTGACCTTGCTGACGCTGGCCTCGTGGCCGACCTGCACGTCCTGCTCGTCGATCTCGATGTAGGGGTAGGTGTCGGAGCGGCTGTGGTCATCCAGCAGCAGCGCGTCGCAGACCACCGTTGACTTGGAGCCGGTGGCGCCCTTGGCGACCTTCAGCAGGCCGCGATAGCTGGCCCGCCCGCCGTTCTTGCTGATCGACTTGGAGATGATCTTGGAGGAGGTGTCGGGCGCGCCGTGCACCACCTTGCCGCCCGCGTCCAGGGTCTGGCCCTGGCCGGCGAAAGCGATGGACAGGATCTCGCCGTGGGCGCGCGGTCCCATCATGTAGACCGCCGGGTACTTCATCGTCACCTTGGAGCCCAGATTGGCGTCGATCCATTCCATGGTCGCGTCTTCGTAGGCCATGGCGCGCTTGGTCACCAGGTTGTAGACGTTGTTGGACCAGTTCTGAATGGTCGAGTAGCGGCAGCGGCCGCCCTTCTTGACGACGATCTCGACCACGGCGCTGTGCAGCGAGTCGCTGGCATAGATCGGCGCGGTGCAGCCCTCGACGTAGTGGACGTTGGCGCCCTCTTCGACGATGATCAGCGTGCGCTCGAACTGGCCCATGTTCTGGGCGTTGATGCGGAAGTAGGCCTGCAACGGGATGTCAACCGTTACGCCTTTCGGCACGTAGACGAAGCTGCCGCCCGACCAGACGGCCGAATTCAGCGCCGCAAACTTGTTGTCCGACGGCGGGATGATGGTGCCGAAGTACTCCCGGAAGATGTCCTCGTGCTCGCGCAGGCCGCTGTCGGTGTCCAGGAAGATGACGCCCAGATTGGTCCACACTTCCTGCAGGGAGTGATAGACCACCTCAGACTCGTACTGCGCGCCCACGCCGGCCAGGAAGTTGCGCTCGGCTTCGGGAATGCCCAGACGCTCGAAGGTGTTCTTCATGCTGTCCGGCATGTCATCCCAGCTCTTGCCAGCCTTTTCGGTGGGCTTGAGGTAGTAGTAGATGTCGTCGAAGTCGATCTCGCTCAGGTCAGCGCCCCAGGTCGGCATCGGCTTGGACAGGAAGATGTCCAGCGAGCGATGGCGGAAGTCGCGCATCCACTCCGGCTCTTTCTTCATGACCGAAATCTGGTCGACGATCTCGTGATCGAGGCCCCTGCGCGACTTGAAGACGTACTCCTCCGGCATGCTGAAGCCGTACTTGTACTCGTCTTTTACGCCAGCCAGTGCTTCGCGGTCACTTGTAGTTGCCATGGTGTTCTCCTATTCAATCAGGCCCGGCTTGCCGGCGCCTGGATTACTCGTCGTTGTTCGCCAGTAAACAGTAAACAGTGGTCAGTAAACAGTCAAACGCAGTAACTCACTCATTCCGATTCCGGTCACTGATTACTGTTTACCGGTTACTGCTTACTACGCCGCCACCAGCTCTGGCTCGCCAAACTCATCGCGCACCGACTGGTAGCCCTGGGCTTCCAGTTCGTGGGCCACTTCGATGCCGCCGCTCTTGACGATGCGACCGTTGTAGAAGACGTGGACGAAGTCCGGCTTGACATAGTTCAGGATGCGCTGGTAGTGGGTGATCAACAGAATGCCCAGGTTCGGCCCGGCCAGCTTGTTGACGCCGTCGGAGACGACCCGCAGCGCGTCGATGTCCAGCCCGCTGTCGGTCTCGTCCATGATCGCGATCTTGGGCTGAAGCATGGCCATCTGCAGGATCTCGACCCGCTTCTTCTCGCCGCCGCTGAAGCCTTCGTTCAGGTAGCGCTTGGCGAAGTCGCGGTCGACGTGGAACTCGTCCATCTTGTCCAGCAGCTCACGCCGGAAATCGCGCATCGGCATCAGGTTGGAGCCGATGACGCCCTGGCGGCCGTCGCCGTTGGCCGGCTTGTCGGTGAAGCCGCGCATGTTGCTGACAGCGGTGCGCAGGAAGTTGGCCATGCTGACGCCCGGCACAGCAACGGGGTACTGGAAGGCCAGGAACAGGCCCTTGCGCGCCCGCTCGTTGGGCTCCATCTCCAGAATGCTCTCGCCGTCCAGCAGGATGTCGCCGCTCGGTCACTGTGTAATGCGGATGGCCCATGATGGCGTTGGACAGAGTGCTCTTGCCGGACCCGTTGGGTCCCATCAACGCGTGGATCTCACCCTGGCGGACAGTCAGATTGACGCCCTTCAACACTTCCTTCTGGCCGTCATCGACCGCCACGTGAAGGTTCTGAATAACTAGCTCGCTGGTCATGATAATGTATCTCCTTGAAAATTTTTTCTTGCTTACCGATAGATTGCTATCTGGCAAATCTGGTTACTTGGCAGGTTAGTTGTTGATGCTGCTGCGAACGCCGCCAGCCACAGGAAAGGCGCTGACCACGAACTGGCAACTGTTGTGGCCGTCGTGAATGCAGTTGCCCAGTGTCACGTCCGCTCCCAACACCTGTGAGAACGTGTCGCGCTCCATCTCGCATACGTCGCGGTGTACAGAAGACAGCTCGTGGTACGGGCAGTTGTACTCGTGCAGAATGATGACCCCGTTGGCGTCCTCGACGTCGACCGCGGATGCCGCGGCGATCCAGCAGGACGTGGACAGCTCGCAGGACCCGGTCGCCCAGCGCCTCGCCCTTGATCTGACGGCTGTACTGCACCGCCAGCTTGTCGCCCACCCGGCTGAGCAGGTAGCGCAGCTTGGCCGTGCCCTCGGCTCTCCAGCAGCTCATGGATCAGATCCAGCGCCAGTTCATCGGAGTAGCAGGCAAACAGGCTCTGCGACCGTTCGGTGAGCTTGTACAGGTTGCGCGGCCGGCCAACGCCCTGGCGCTCCCTGGTCATGACAACCAGGCCCTCAGCGGACAGGCTGGCCAACTGCTGGCGAACCGCGGTCGCGGTGACGCCGAGCGTGTCTTCCAGATCCTTGATGCTGGCCGTAGTGTTGCGCAGGAGGTATTCGAAGAATCTGCCCGGCAGGGGTCGAACTGTTTTGTATGCCCAGAGTTGCCATCGTCGTTTGCTCTTTCAGTAAATCGTCGTTCGCGACTAACAGGTAAGAGTATAAACCCGCCAAATGATTTTGTCAAATTTATCTGCGAAAATTACCAATAAAGACTCGGCGCCACGAAGTCCGGCTTTTTCCGCAAAGCCGGACTTCTAACACTGCGCTGGCTGTCCACCCACTGAGAAGCTCGACTTTGCCGAAAAAGTCGAACTTCTTGCAACGCTCGGCGAGGTCCAACTCCTTGCCGTTGTGCTGGCTGCCGGTGGACGCAAAACGCCGGACCTATTGAAAGGTCCGGCGTTTACGGGAATTCGCAAAAAGAAGACTCAGATGCCACGTTTCTGGCGCAGGGCAAAGGCGCCGAAGACGACGATACCTAGTCCAGCCGCAGCCAGCACGATGAGCAGGCTGGGGGCTGCGGGGCCTGCAGCGCTAAGGTCGCTGAGCGTGACTGCCGTCGGCGTCAACACGGTTGCTGAAACCGGTCCATGCATCCCCGTGCCGCCGCTCAGATCCACATCTTCCAGCGTGTACCAGTAGGTCTGACCCGGTGTTACGTCGAGATCTTCGAACTGGTAGGCAGAGCCTTGCGCGCTGCCGGGGGCCTGGGACGGGATCAACTCTGCGTTGACGCGCTCGCCAACTACATAGTCATTCACGCTGCGATACAGGTTGAAGCCGGCATTCTGCAGCTCGCTGACCGTCTCCCAGGTCACGACGACCCGATCGACTTGGCCTGTCGCCTCGAATGACGCCAGCGTCACCGCCAGCGGCTCGGTAGGATCGGAGATGCGCGCCCAGAGGCAGGCTGGATTCGCCTGACGCTCGCCTGTGACGAACGTGTTTGTCGTCGGTGGCACATAGGCAGCATCACAGTTTGCGCCGTCGATAAATCCTAGGATTTGCACCGTGCGGATTCCTTCGGGGCAGGTGAACTCCGTATTGGACTGCTGGCTAACCGTCACACGGTCGTCGCAGCCATTCCCAGTCGAATCGCCATAGGGACACGGATTTGCATTATTAGGTGTTTCTTCGTGCGTGAATGTATAGTTGAACGTCTGCGTGCCACCTTCGGTCGGGACACTATTGTCATCACACAGAAGGCCGTCCACCGTGATGCTCAGGCCAATCCCTGTGAGAACATTGTCTGCAGTGATTGGATTGTTGTAATGCGTAAACCGGCCCAGGTAGAAAGGAACGTCGGCAGCGATGGAGCCGACTGTGTTGTTGCCGTTGAAACCGTACCCGCTTCGATCACCGTTCAGACCAGTATTTGGGGAAGGAGTTCCATATCGGAACTGGTTTTCGTCAGTCGTCGTGCTGCCGGGTGGATTCTGAATGCTGGCACTAGACGTAGAACAGTTGTTGCCGGGACTGCCAGCGGAGCCCGTGGTGTTGTCAGGTGCGTAGCACCATCTGAACGAACTGGTGTTGGCTGGTGTTGGGTTTCCCCAGACACCATCAACGTTGCCGGCAGTCAGCGCGCTGACGACACCGGCGAAAACTATGACGAGTACCAGAACTGAAGCTAGCGCAATCGCCAGCCTGGTGGTCCGCCGCGAAACGGGTCTCTGAAATGACATAGTACCTCTCCTTCTCGATTTCTAGAACTCTAACTTCGATTGCGACTTGTCAATCGCTTGTAAATCACCAGCGTTCTGATAAAGACGCCGTTTTACCACAGACTTCCTTCATGGCGATGCCAAATTGTTGGCAATCGCCACCTTGACGAGCGCCGGTGGTTTCTTAGCGGCACAACGAGTGTAACACAAACGCCGGTCGCGGTCTGTCGGAAAATCTTGATAGTTGACCGGGGGCCATCCTGACACTTGCTCAACCAGTCAAGGCTGTCGTCGTCACTCCATGCTTCACCGCGAGCTTCACTAACGCCGACATACTGGTCACATCAAGCTTGCGCATCAGCCGCCGACGGTACGTGTCCACCGTCTTAGGTGAAAGGTCCAGATCGCGGGCAATGTTGCTGGCAGTCTCGCCCTCGACCAGTCTCTTGAACACTTCCCGCTCGCGCTTGCTCAGTCGTGCGAACTGACCTTTAGTATCCCCGGCGCCATTGCGCTGCATGTAGTTGGCGACCAACGTGTCGGTTGCTTCGCTGCTCAGGTACACCGCCCCAACTGGTGCGACGCGCACCGCATTCGCCACTGCCTGGTTGCCGGCCTCAGCCACGACGTAGCCGTGAACGCCGGCCTCCAAAGCCAGCATCAGGTTGCCAGGGCTTAGTGCTGACGAGACCACGACCACCTTTGCTTCTGGTTGTTGCATGCGAATACGAAAGCTGGTTTCCACGCCGCTAAACACCGATTCACCGCCACGGACGACGACAACGTCGGGTGCCAATTGTCGCACTGACTGGAGAGCATCCTGGCCCAGAAATACGCAACCCAGCAGATGGAAATCCGGCTGCGACTCCAGAAACGCACGCAGGTCATCGCCGTCCGCCGGGCGATGGTCCACCAGCAGAACAGTGATCTTTGAAGCGTTAACGCTGGGTATTGTCATATTGGGAAGCACGAATCGATGAGACAAAGGACGCTCAACTGGTTCCCAGTATAACAAATACATGCCCCCTGTCTGTCAGGACAGTGCAACAAACCCCGTCAGGGGAATCACGAGAAGAAGAAAAGTGGCGGTTTCCGAGTAAGGCTAGAGGGAGGTCAGGCCGTGTTGAATAGCAAACTTGACCAGCGTAGGTACATCGCTAATACCCAGTTTCTGCATCAGGCGACTGCGATACGTATCCACAGTTTTGGGTGAGAGGGACAACAACTCGCCGATTTCAACGCTGGACCGTCCTTCGACCACCAGTTGCAGCACCTCGCGCTCGCGCCGGCTGAGACGCTCCAGTGGGCTGGTCTCGGCTGCCGTGGTTCGCTGATGAAGATAGTCGTCCACCAACGTCTCGGTGATGCCGGTGCTAAGGTAACGTCCCCCGGAGTGTACCGAACGCACCGCCTCGACCAGCACCTTGCCGGCCGACTCTTTGAGGAGGTAGCCATGCGCGCCAGCCTGGAGTCCGCGATACACATGCTCGACTGACCCCTGCATCGACAGAATGACAACATGTGTCTTGGGCAAAGCCTCAATGATCTGCATCGTTGCCTCGATGCCGCTCATCTCCGGCATTGACACGTCCATCACAACTACGTCCGGTGCAAGTTGTTTTACCTCGGTCACGGCCTGACGACCATTGCCTGAGTCGCCAACAACTGCGATATCATCCTGCGCTTCAAGCAGATACCGCAGCCCTTCACGCACCACGGCATGGTCATCGACCAGATAAACTTTGATCACTTTATCCTCCTGGAACGCATGGTCACCACAATAGAAATGGCTCCAGCGAGTCGCAGGCATGCATCGCGATTGTGATTGCGACAGACGACTGGTTGTAAACTCACCCTGTATCATATCAGGGTGCAACAGTTTGTCAAACTTGTTGCCCGCCTGGCGCTGCAGCACCTGACTCCAACGGCACGCGAGACACGACGGCGCGCCCTGACCGGGAACCGAGAACACATTGACGACACCGCCCACTGACTGGGCGCGTTCCTGCATTGTCAACAGTCCCCAATGACCCACGCTGGATGCGTTCATCTGATCATGCGAGTTGAAACCACAGCCATTGTCCTCAACAATCAACTGTGACTCTTGTTGGCTGGTGCGCAGAACAACCGTCACCTCGCTGGCGCCGGAGTGTTTGGCGACATTGCTAAGTGCTTCCTGAGAGATGCGATACTGCGTCAGTTCGACGTTGCGCGGCAGTTGGAGAGTCGGCTCGTCGCCTTCGAGTCTGCTGTCAATGCCGGTGCGGGCAGAGAACTGCTCCAACTGCCAGCGCAGGGTTGGCAGCAGTCCGTAGTCGTCCAGCATTGGCGGCCGCAGTTCGGCCATGACAGTACGCACCTGCCTGGTGGTTTCCTCCAGCAAACGCAACGAATCATCCAGCCGGCTGCGCACCAGCGGCGAAGCCTCTTCGTCCAGTGACTGGTCAATAATAGTGAGATTTAGACTGATGGCAGTCAGACCCTGGCCAATCTGGTCGTGCAGCTCGCGGGCCAGGTTCTGCCGTTCCAACTCCTGTGCTTCAGCCAGCCGAGCCGTCAGCCTGCGCAGCTCCCGATTGCGTCGCTGCAAGGCTTCCTCGGCCAGCTTCCGCTCGGTGATGTCCCGCACCAGCATCTGAACGACACTGTTGCCCCCCCATTCAAATGTACCGGCGGTGATCTCAACCGGGGTCAGCCCGCCATCGAACTCGCTGAAGAACCGACTCGGCGATATTGCTGTCAGCTACTGCCTGCATGTTTTGCGTGAAGAAATCCAGCCAGCGGTCACGTTGGCTGACAGAGACGAACCCCGCGAAACGCCGGCCCAGCGCTGCCTGGGCATCCTCCAGGCCCAACAGACGCACAGCCGCCGGATTGACCAGCCGCACCACACCGGCGGCGTCGATGATCAGTACACCATCCGGCGCCAGTTCCACCAATCTGTCGAAGCGCGCCCGCTCCGCCAGCAACCGTCGGTAGCGATCCAGCCGGGTGATAGTCTTGATGCGAACGCGCAATTCCGTCTGATCGAAAGGTTTGGAGACAAAATCATCGGCGCCCGCGGCAAACCCTCGTAGCCGCGATGCACGGTCAGTCAGGGCCGTCAGCATGATAATCGGCACATGGGCGACATTCGGCAAGGCGCGCAAACGCCGGCAGACTTCGAACCCGTCGATATCCGGCATCATAATGTCCAGCAGTATCAGATCCGGCGCAACAGCCAATGCCCTGGTCAGCGCCTCCTCACCGGAATAGGCATGCTCAAGCAGGTACGAGTCGTCACGCAGCAACGCGGAGATCATTACGTGGATTGCCGGGGTATCATCGACAATCAGGATCGTGCTCGGAGCCATGAAATACGCCTTTGTAACTGACTGCAATAGGTCTCGCATCAATTGTACGGCATACTGGGTGCCGCGGCAAACCACCAGAGTTTTGCAGTTCCGACGCGACGACACCATGTGTTCGGCCACTGTTCCCCAGATCGCGCTCTGGCCTGTCTTTGCTTGCACCCCGTAGGGGCAGACCGAGCCGGCCCG
Organism: uncultured Chloroflexia bacterium; assembly: GCA_963707275.1. Classification (GTDB taxonomy): domain Bacteria; phylum Chloroflexota; class Anaerolineae; order JAAEKA01; family JAAEKA01; genus JACKBK01. Next base: position 105,916 of record CAVPPH010000002.1, on the reverse strand, counting down.
GGTTTGCGTCGATGCCGGCGTGCAAACGATAATGCGGACTACTCACACCATCGCTCCACGCATCGGCAGAGTACCGGCGCATTATCGCCGATTTTGATTAGGCGTTTCATCGGGTACACTACGACCCGGCAACGACGAATGGAGGTTCAAATGACAGAACGCATTGGCTTCATCGGCCTGGGAATCATGGGCGCGCGGCATGGCTGCCAACATCCTCAAGGCCGGCTTCCCCCTGACGGTGTGGAATCGCACGCACGCGCACGCACGGAACCGCTGGCAGCAGCCGGAGCCGCAGTTGCTGACACGCCGGCCGCGCTGGCCATGGCCAGCGACATCATCATCACCTGCGTCAGCGACACGCCGGACGTGGAGGCTGTGATCCTGGGCGAGGACGGCGTGCTGCATGGCGTGCAGCCCGGCAGCCTGGTGATCGACATGAGCACCATCAGCCCGGCTGTGACGCAACAGATCGCCGCGGCGCTGGCAGAGCGGGACGTAGCGATGCTGGACGCACCGGTCAGCGGCGGCAGCGAAGGCGCAGCACGCGGCACGCTCAGCATCATGGTCGGCGGTTCCGCGGAGTCGCTGGAGCGGGCGATGCCGGTGCTGCAAACCATGGGCCAGCGCATCACCCACGTCGGCCCCAGCGGCGCCGGCCAGACCGTCAAGCTGGTCAACCAGGTGATCGTCGTCGGCAACTGCCTCGCCATGGCCGAGGGGCTGATGCTGGCGCAGGCCGGCGGCGTGGATCTGCGAGAAGGCGCTGGAAGCGGTCAGCGGCGGCGCGGCCGGCAGTTGGATGCTCAGCAACCGCGGCCCGCAGATACTGGCGCGCGACTTGGCGGCCCGGTTTTACCGTCGCCTTGCAGCAGAAAGACCTGCGCCTGGTGCTGGAAGCCGCCGACGACGTCGGCACGCCGCTGCCCGGCACCGCGCTGATTTTCCAGCTCTACCGCACGCTGGAAGCCCGTGGCCTGAGCGGCGACGGCAACCACGCGCTGATCAAGGCGCTGGAAGCACTGGCCGGCTTCGAAGTCGCCAGTTAATAATCTCACCTGACATACTACGAGCAATCATGACTAATCATCCAATAACTCCTTTTTCCCGGCCGGCCAGCCGGCGCCCCAATTCGAACATGACAGCCGTCAAGTCTGGCCGGCGAGTCAGCCAAAGCGACTGCCGCGGCACGGTGCTGGGACTGCTCTTCCATGGCCGCGACAACTACCAGGCCGCGGTGGACATCAACACCGCCGTGCGGCCGGTGTATCCCAGCGCAACCGAGGTTGACTCTGGCCAGCGTGCTCGACCTGAGCATCGTGCCGCGCTTTATGCAGCGGGCCGTCAAGCCGATGCTGGAGCAAGCCTACAAGCAGGCTGCCGACCAGATGCCGAAAGGCTACGACCCGGCCGACTACGTGTTCCTGCTGCCCGACTGGAACGGCTCGCTCTACAAAGCCTTCCGCGTCAAGAATGCCGACAAAGTCGCCGCGCTGGTAGTGATCGACGGCGCGGGTACGGTAGTCGGCAGCTACCAGGGACCGCAACCTGGCGAGGCAGCGTTGAAGTTGGTGCAGCAGGCAATGGGCTGACGAGAATCAAACACGCCGGCGGCAATTGCCGCCGGCGTGTTTGATTCCCGGTTCTCGGTCAACCATGAGTTGACAACGTGTCTAGCTCTCCGTGATTGTCACCGCTGTCATCACATCGCCGGGCTGGATGGCGTTGACCACGTCCATGCCGCTGGTGACCTTGCCGAAGACCGTGTGGCGTCCGTCCAGGTGCGGCTGCGGCGAGTGGGTGATGAAGAACTGGCTGCCGTTGGTGTTCGGCCCGGCGTTGGCCATCGACAGCGAGCCGGTTCCATGCCGGTTGCGGATTGCCGCGCAGTTCGTCCTGCAAACTTGTAGCCGGGGCCGCCGCGGCCGGTGCCGGTCGGATCGCCGCCCTGGATGACGAAGTCGGGGATCACCCGGTGAAAGGTCACGCCGTCGTAGAAGCGCTCGCTGGGCCAGAAAGACGAAGTTGTTGACCGTGATCGGCGCGTCCTGCGCAAAGAACTCGACCTCGATCGTGCCGCGATTGGTCTCGATGGTGGCCGCGTAGTTCTTTTTCGGATCAATGGCCATTGCCGGGGGATTTTTCCATTCCATCTTGTTTCAGTACTCCTTTGTTGATTTCGTATCATTCTACACGCTTCCGGGCCGCGCTGGCAAAACAACGACCAGCGTGCCTGCCGGAAGCTCGACTTTTCAAGTCGTTGCTACGACTCCGTCGATCGCATACATGCTCACCGAACTTGCCGCTGCAGATAGGCGATGTATGGATCGATGCTCAACGGGCCGCCGGTGACGCGCTCGATCAACTCGTCGGCGGTGAACTTGCGGCCGTGGCGATAGAGATTGTCGGCCAGCCAGCCGTGCAGCGTGCCGAACTCGCCCTGAGCGATGTCGCCCATGACGTCCGGAGTGGCCTGCTGAGCCGCCTGCCAGAAGGCCGCGCCCATGATATTGCCCAGCGTGTAGCCCTGGAACCTGCCGCCGATCAGCCCCGAATACCAGTGGACGTCCTGCAACACGCCGTCGCGGTCGTCGGGCGCCTGCACGCCCAGGTTTGTTGATAGCTGGCCTGCCAGGCGTCGGGCAGATCCGCGATAGCCAGCGTGCCTTCCAGCAGGGCCAGCTCCAGCTCGAAGCGGATGATGACGTGCAGGTTGTAGGTCACCTCGTCGGCATCGACGCGGATCAGGCTCGGCCGCACCAGGTTGATGGCGCGGTAGAACGCGTCCTCGCTCGACATCGCCCAACTGCTGCGGGAACACAGCCTGCAGCCGCGGGTAGAAGTAGTCCCAAAAGGGCCGGCTGCGCCCCACCACGTTCTCCCACAGGCGCGACTGGCTCTCGTGGACGCCGGAGGATGCGCCGTGTCCCAGCGGCGTAGCGTCGTAGTCCGGCCGCCACCCCCTGCTCGTACATCGCGTGGCCCGCCTCGTGCAGCGTCGAGAACAGGCCGTCGATCAGGTTGTTCTTGCTGAAACGGGTGGTGATGCGCACGTCGCCGGCCGAGAAACGAATCATGAACGGGTGATGGGTCTTGTCCTGCCGGCCGCGCTCGAAGTCGTAGCCGTAGCGGCGCACGATGTCGACGCCGAAATCCCACTGCTGCTGCTCCACGTAGTCGCGGTAGATGAAGGAGTTGTCGGGCGCCGGCCGCGCAGCGATGGCATCCACCAGCGGCACAAGCTGCTCGCGCAGCGCCTTGAAGAGCGGCCGCAGCGCAGCCACGGTCATGCCCGGGTCCGACTCGATCGATCAGCGGATCGGCAATGTGCGTCGTAGCCGGGGAAGTAATCGGCGTAGCGGCGGCTCAGCTCCAGCGTCTTCTCCAGCACCGGCTGCACCGCGGCGAAATCGTTGGCCGGCCGGGCCTTGATCCAGGTCTGGTAGGACTGGATCGAGTGCTCGGCCATCTCGCCCACGAACTCGGCCGGCAGCCGCGTCTGGCGCTCATAGTCGCGCCGGGTGACGCGGATCGAGGCTGGCGTCGTCGTCCTCGTAGGGCAGGCTCTCCTCGTAGGGTTGCAGATCGTCCAGCAGCCGGCCAATGGCCGGATCGGTGAAGCGTTCCTGCGCCAGGGTGCTGCAGCGCGGCGATCTGGCGGCCCCTCGCTTCCGCCCCGCCGGGCGGCATGTAGGTCGGTCTGGTCCCAGTACAGCACCGCGGCGGCCGAATTGCAGATCAGACGCCTCGCGCAGCCGGGATCTTGAGTTCTTGCGAGTTTTGTGTTCACGGTATCCTTCCATTCTCACGCAGGACTGACAGTCCTTGGTCTCCGCACAGGGCAACTGACAGCGCCACAACAGCCTTTCTCAACAAGCAGGACTGTCAGTCCTCGACGGGCTGAGCAGGTGACCCGCCTATGGTACCGCCAACGCGCAGCAGCGGGCAAACTGGTCGGCGTCTGCGGAGGATAAAACGCCCCGCGATAATCGAACAGTTTCGAGACGCAAAATTGTGCTATGATCTGAGACGATGGAAACGCTAGGAAGCAAATCCAACGGGTGTTAGCAGATGATCGAGGAGGACCGGGCAATGGGACCGATGACAACAAGGAGATTCTTGCCGGCTCTGGGATTGGGCATCGCTGCGGTAGTGCTGCTTGCCGCGGCCTGTGGAGGCATTTTCGGCAAAGACAACTCAACGTTCACGTCACCCCCTTCGCCTACCCAACCTGTCCCGGCCATGGGTCCGAGAGTATACGCGATCGACCCAAGCTTGTGCTCCGAGGAAGACGCCCCACCCACGAGCAGTGACACAACGTTCAGTTCGCCATCTCCGCTGTATGTTCCAACAATCAAGGAACGTGAACGCTCGCGGACCGGCCTTTCAGATCTGGAGGTGCATTGTGTGGCGCGGCTGGCCAGCGGGGCGCTGCCGGCAGCAGCCGTGAATGCTCTCTACGGGCCAGATGACAGAGCGAGCAATGACGGAAACGGATCAGACGAGCTGTCGAAGTTCCGGTTTTCAATGGTCTCTGTGGAAGGCACAGGCCCCACGGTGATGTTCAACTACGTCTGGGATGTTCCGCCTAACGAACAAGGGCTTTTGAGTGTCCCGAAAGCCGCTGCCATTGGTGGCGCATCCAAGTGGCGCACGACGGAACAGCGACCCTCGTGGCAGAAGGCGGCGCACCGTTGCCCTGACCTGGATATTTGCGCTGAAGCGCAAAGACCTCTCTTACACCCATCTGAATTACGCAGTGCATTTCCCGATTCACGCCACCCCCGCATCTTGCGCCGCGTGTCACGCACCAGCCGCACCCAGTTGCTCGCGTGCGTCCACGGGTCGATGTGGCTGGTCTCGCCGCCGTAGATGGTGCGGATTGGGCACCCACGCCAGCGCGTAGCCAAGCTGCACGCAGGTGACGATCATCTCGACCTCGAACTCGAAGCCCTGCTCCTGGCTGTCCAGCACCGCTTCCATCATCCGCCGGCTGAGCAGGCGATAGCCCGACTGGTTGTCCTGCACCGGCTGCCCCAGCGCCCAGGAAAAGCTCCAGCGGCCGGCCGTGTTGGCAGCCCGCCGCACCGCCGGCATCTGACTGAAATCGCGCGCGCCGATGATCAGATCGGCGCGCGTCGCCGCGTATTCGGCCAGGAAGCTGGGTATCTCGGCCGGGTCGTGCTGACCGTCCGCGTCCAGCGTGACGACCGTGTCGCAGCCGTTCTCCAGCGCCCACCTCATGCCGGCCCGCAGCGCCGCGCCCTTGCCCTGGTTGGGAATCTGACGCAGGACGGTCGCGCCGGCAGCTTCAGCCACCGCGACCGTCTCATCCTTCGAGCCGTCATCCACCACCAGCGCGGGCAGATGCGCCAGCGCGCCAGCGATCACCGGCGCGATGCGCGCGCCTCGTTGTAGGCCGGAATCAACGCCACGCTGACAGGTTGTTCCACCGGTTGACATGCCCGCGGATCAGCCCGCCTCGGCCAGACGCTTGAGCGCCTCGTTCATTGTCACGAAGCCGGCGGTCGTGTCGTCCACCATCTTGCCCCAGATGAACGGCACGACAACCCCGGTGAAGTGCTCGTCGTGTACGAAGCGCACCGAGTTCTCGTCCACCGGCTGTACTGCGAAAGCGATGCTCGCCGGTGAAGAGGCCGGGGATGTTCCACATTCTGCCGCGCCAGCAGAACTCGCGCTCCGGCGTCCACCTTGATCAGCGTCGGCTGGATGGACATGGGGTTGCGGTTTGGCGTATCCAGCAACACCTCCAGCTTCGCGCCGTCCTGCAAGTCGCCTTTGATCAGGCGCACAAATGGGTTCCACTCCGAGTAGCTCGCCGAAGTCGGTCAGGATCGCCCAGACGGCGCTGGCCGGCGCGGCGATGTCGATGGAAGTTGTGATTTCTCTGGCCATTGTTCCTCTCTTAGCGTGGCAATTGTGTTCTGATAAAGGCGGCCTGGTCGGCCACAGTCCTCAGCCGCAGGAGATCCTGGCTTACGTTACGCAGGTCAAACTGGGCCGCGATCTGAGCCACCAGGTCGGTGGCCTGGTAGGAATGGCCTCCCAGGTCGGTGAATCCATCGTGGATGCCAACCCGCGGCATCCCAAGCCTCTGCGCCCAGATCGCCGCGATCTCAGTCTCGATGGCATCACGGGGCGGGTCAAACCTGGGTGTCGGTGACATGACGTCCTCCTACGAACGTTCCAGCGAGTTGCGAATTACCTGTCGCAAGTCGTCAATGGGATGTAACTGGCTGTCGTCTGCGGCGAAGTACCAGTGGTCCCAGCCGTTGCAGGGGCTGCCGTTCATCAGGTAGCTTGCCGGCCTGGTGGATCGAGCCTTCGAAGCCGTCCGGTAGCCGCAGCTTGCCGTCCGGCTTGACGCGCGCGCTGCGGGCTCGCGGTCCTGGCGAAACCAGAGGGTCTGGCCCGGCTGCAACAACCCTTGCTCCAGCAGCGTGCCGAAGGCGACCCGCGGTGGCTAGCCGTTTCTGATCGCGTACGTCGAACACTGCCGCATCAAACGGCGCCGGCTGATCGCGTCGATGCGCGCCTGCGCGACCTGGATGTAGTCGCGCGTCGCGCTCGATGCCGATCCAGCGGCGGTGCAGCTTGCTTGGCCACCGCGCCGGTGGTGCCGCTGCCGAAGAAGGGGTCCAACACCACGTCGCCGGGGTTGCTGCTGGACAGAATCACCCGGTAGAGCAGCGCTTCCGGCTTCTGGGTGGAATGCGCCTTCTCGCCGTTCTCGCCGCGGATGCGCTCGCTGCCGGAGCAGATCGGCAGATGCCAGTCGCTGCGCATCTGCAGGTCGTCGTTGAGCGCTTTCATCGCGTGGTGGTTGAAGGTGTAGCGCGCGCCCTTGCCCTTTGGTAGCCCAGAGCAGCGTCTCGTGGGCGTTGGTGAAGCGCACGCCGCGGAAGTTGGGCATCGGGTTGGTCTTGATCCAGACCACGTCGTTCAGTATCCAGAAGCCCAGGTCCTGCATGATCGCGCCGACGCGGTAGATGTTGTGGTAGGAGCCGATGACCCAGATGCTGCCGTGTATCCTTCAGCACCCGCCGGCAGGCTGTCAGCCAGGCGCGGCTGAAGCGCGTCGTACTCGGCGAAGCTGCCGAACTGGTCCCAGGCGTCGTCCACCGCGTCGACACGGGTCATGTTGGGGCGATAGAGCGACTGCCGCAGTTGCAGGTTGTAGGGCGGGTCGGCGAAGATCAGGTCCACCGAGCGCGGCGGCAGCGCATGGAGCGCCTCCACGCAATCCCCGGCGATGATCTGATCCAGAGGCAGCGCAGGCAGGTCGCTCACCGGACACCCCACTCCCACATACCGAACGAGGTCTTGCGATCCAGCGGATAGCCGGCCTCGCGCAGCGCCACACCGATCTCGCCCAGATGATAGCCTTCATGGCTGATCAGGTAGCCGACGAATGCCGTTGTGTGCGGCTTGAAGCCGGGGATACGTTTGCCAGTCTCCAGCGAGCGGGCAACCATCGCATCGATTCCAGCCCCCGACGCTTCGAGCGCGGCCCGCAACGTCGCCCTGTCGTAACCATCCTGCTTGCCCAGCTTGACCACGCCGTCCGGCAACGCCTTGCCGCTCTCCAGCCACAACACGCGCACGTCGTGGATATGCGCAAACATCTGTACGGCGCTGCGACCCCTGGCGGGCGCGGGTAATGCGAACAGTGCGTCATCTACCGCGTCGAACGCAAAGAGGATAACGCGGGTGTTGATCTGCCAGGTCTCGAGAATTGGGTCGGTCATGGGGACGGCTCCGTAGCTTACAGGTGGATTGTATCACAGGAGCACAGCGAGCAGCAATCGGGCTCCTGTTCCGCCTCGTACTCCTACTCGTCACTCTTAGGATCTTCAGACGAGGACGAGGCGAATAGAGTAGGAGTACGAGGACGAGTATGAGAAAAGCACTGTTAGCTTACTCTAAGGTCTCTCTAATCCACCGTTAAGGTTCAGGCTTTATTATATAGTCATCGTTCGGTAATACGAATGATGCTCCTTCCTTCCTCCTTGCGGGGTGACAGATTGGGACGGTCTGTCACCCCCATCTTCTTTTTTACGACCAGACGCCGCGCAACAGCGCGGTTTTTTGATTCCATCCGCCTTGACGCAAACATGCCCGTAGCGTACAATCCTGTGCCAGCCGCAGGCTAATCTGTTGCTGCCCAGCCTTTGCTGCGAGGATCTTACCATGTCTCAACGTATCAACCCGCGCGATATCGCGATCACCGCGATGATGATTGCTCTGGTAGCCGTCGTCACACGCTTTCTGATCGTGCCGATCGGCGCCGGTTTCTTTAATCTTTCTGACGCCGCGGTCTACTTCACCGCCTTCACTTTCGGCCCGGTGATCGGCTTTCTGGCCGGCGGCATCGGCGCAGCGCTGGCCGATCTGAGCGCGGGCTATGCAGCCTTTGCGCCGCTGACGTTCATGGCGCACGGCTTGCAAGGCCTGGTAGCCGGCTTCATCGTGCTGCGCGGCCCCGGCTCGCTGGTGGCGCGCATGATCCTGGCCGCGGTCGCCGGCACGCTCACCATGGCAGGCGTCTATTTTCTCGGCGAATATTTCGGCGCTAATCTGGGCTGGGGCGGACCGGCCCAGGCGCTGACCGAGCTACCCTTCAACGTGCTGCAGAACGTCATCGGCGCGGCGATTGCCATCCCGCTCTCCCTGCTGGTGCGCCGCGCCTATCCGCCGCTGAACCGTTACACCAGCCAGTAGATCCCAAGTGCCGGGGAGTTGCCGAAAATCCCCGGCACTTACACGCATCAATGTCCGTCCACCTGGACGATCTCCATTTCAGCTACCCGCCTATCAGCGCCGGCGCGCCCGCGCTGGAGGTGCTGCGCGGCGTCACGCTTCATGTGCCCGCAGGCCAGTCGCTCGCCGTCATGGGACCGACCAGCAGCGGCAAGTCCACGCTCGCGCTGGTGCTGGCTGGCCTGGCGCCCGCCATGACCGGCGGCGTGTTGGCGGGTCAGGTTCTGGTCAACGGACAGGACGCCGCCACGACCCCCGCGGCGACCCTCAGCGCCAGCCTGGGCCTGGTGTTCCAGGAGCCGGAGCGCCAGCTTTTCAATATGACCGTGGCCGAGGAGGTCGCGTTCGGCCTTGAAGGGCTGGCGCTGCCGCCGAAGGAGATCGGGGAGCGCGTCGCACTGGCGCTGGCGCAGGTCGGACTGACCGGACTGGAGGAGCGTTCCCCGTGGCAGCTTTCCGGTGGACAGCAGAAGCGGCTGGCCATTGCCACCCTGCTCGCGATCCAGCCGCCCATCCTGCTGCTGGACGAACCGATGGCCGGGCTGGATCCTGCCGCCCGCCGCGAGGTCGCGGCTGTGCTGGACAATCTGCGCCAGACGGCCGGAGCGACCGTGATCGTGCTGGAGAAGGACGCCGAGTTTGTGGCACGCTGGGCCGAGCGGGTCGTCGTCCTGGCAGGCGGACAAATCGTGCTGGATGGGTCACCTGACGCCGTCTTCGCAGACGTGGAACATCTGCACAACCTGGGCGTGGCCGTCCCGCAGATGGCCGAGCTGGCGGCCCGCCTGCCAGTCATCAACACATCCGCCACATTCCTCACCGCCCGCCAAGCCGCCGTTACTCTAGTCCCACAACTACCAACACGCGCCGCCAGCGCTCCGTCCTCCACGCTCCACGCCCTGTACCCAACCCCCCAGGCCCCAGCCCCCAGCCCCCAGCTCGCCATCGAGGTCCGCAACGTGACCTTCCGCTACGAGGACGGCACGCAAGCGCTGGAGCGACTCTCGCTGGCCGTGCCGCGCGCCCAGTTCCTGGCGATCGTCGGGCGCAACGGCGGCGGCAAGAGCACCCTGGCACGCCACCTCAATGGCCTGCTGCGGCCGCAAGCGGGCGACGTTGCTATCCATGGCAAGCCAAGCGCGGGTCGCCGCGTCGGCGAACTGGCACGCGAGGTTGGCTATATCTTTCAGAACCCCGACCGTCAGATCTTCGCGACCTCGGTGCGCGAGGAGGTAGCCTACGGGCTGCGCAACCTGGGGGTGACCGGCCAAGAGGCAGGCCAGCGAGTTGATGATGCGCTGGCCGTGTTCGACCTGACGGCGGTTGCCGAGACGCCGCCGGCTGTGCTGGGCTACGGGCTGCGACGGCTGGTGACGCTGGCCTCGGTCTGGGCGATGCAGCCGCCGATCTGGGTGCTGGACGAGCCGACTACCGGCCTCGACGCCCGCTACACCGCGACATTGATGGAAAGGCTGTGCAGCCTGCACATGCACGACCACACGATCCTGTTCATCACCCACGACCTGCGGCTGGCAGCGGAGTACGCCCAACGCGTGGTGGTCATCGATCGCGGACTGGTCGCTCTGGACGGCCCGCCGGCCGCGGTGCTCAGCGACGCCGCCGCGCTCAGCAGCTTCGGCCTGCGCCCCCCGCCCATCACCCGTCTGTCCGCCCTGCTGGCGCCCTACAACTTCCCGCACCCGATCCTGAGCGTGGATCAATTCGTGGACGTGTGGCGCGCAACAGACCAGACTTCGGAAGTCGCCGAGACGCTGTAAGAGCACGCCGTTGCGCTCTGGACCGCCATTTGGCATAGCCAGCGACTTCCGAAGTCAGATCGCTACCCATTCACCAATTCACCATTAACCAGTTTCCTCCCTGATGCTCTTCGACCTCTACGTCCACACCAACGGCTGGCTGCAACGCCTGGACCCGCGAACCAAGATCGCGCTGGTTCTGTGCGGCGCGGCCCTGTTCGTCGCGATGAACCACCTGCTGGTGCTGCTGGCATTGCTGGCGCTGATCCACGTCATGTTGCTGACGTCGCGGGTGCCGCTGCGGCAGATCGGTTGGGTGTGGCGGCAGTTGTTACGCGTGGTGATCATCATCGTGCTGATCTGGCCCTTCTTCGCCCGGCTGGCAGGACCGGAGATCTTCACCCTCGGGCCGTTCTCGGTGACGTGGACCAGCGTTTGGGCAGGCCTGGCGACGGCGACCCGGGTGGTCGGCATGTCGCTGCTCTTCTTCGTCATCCTCTTCACCACCCGCCAGAACGAGCTGGTGCGCGGTCTCGTGCGTCTGGGGCTGCCCTTTGAGTGGGGACTGACGCTATCCATGGCGCTGCGTTTCATTCCGACCTTCAGCCAGACCGCCGCGCAGATCCGCGACGCGCAGGCCGCGCGCGGCTGGCAGGTGGACCGCGGCGACATCGTCGGCCGGTTGCGCGGCATGACCCCCGTGCTGGTGGCGCTGATCATCGATGTCCTGCGCACAGGCGATACGTTGGGCATGGCGCTGGCCGTGCGCGGCGTTGGCAGCGGCCGGCCGCGCACAGTCTGGCGCGATATCAGCTTTCGGCGCGCGGACTGGGTTGTCCTGGTGTTGATCGGGCTGATCTTCGTTGCGTTGATCTACCTGCGGTTCGCGCAGGGCTTTGGAGCGGAACTGATATGATTCACGTCACCGAACTGATTGTCGTCTCTGAGGCACGGCAGCAGATCTTGTTGGGCGTCAAGCAACGTGGCTTCGGGCAGGGCAAGGTCGTCGGCTTCGGCGGCAAGCTGGAAGAGGACGAGACAGTAGCTGAAGGAGCAGCGCGCGAGCTGCACGAGGAAACCGGACTAAGCGTCGCGCCCGATCAACTGGACGAAGTGGCCGTTCTGACGTTCCATTTTCCCGCCCGGCCTGACTGGGGCCACCACATCCACGTCTTTCTGGTGCGCGCCTGGAGTGGCGATCCGGTTGGCAGCGCAGAGATCACCGCCGAGTGGCACGACCTGGACGCGATCCCCTACGACAAAATGTGGGACGATGCGCGCATCTGGCTGCCGCGCGTCCTGGCCAGGGAACGCCTGCAAGCTACGTTCATCTACGCCGACGACAACGAGACGGTGCAAGAGTATGAGTTCACCGTAGCGCCCTATCCGTGAATAACGCGTGCCTTCACCGTCATTCCCGCGAAGGCGTGAGTCCAGGACGCACTCGTTGTAAGAGGCCGCTTCCGTACGACGACGTTCTGGATGCCCGCCTCCGCGGGCATGACAGTGGGACGTTTCGTTGCTTATGGCAATGGTTGCGAAGCGTGAGAATCAACGATCTTCCCCTCCTCCAGCCGAATGACCTTGTCGACGTACGCCATGCCGGCTTGCTGGTGCGAGATGACCAACACCGTGCGGCCAGCCATGAACTCTGCCAGTCCTTCCCAGACCTTAGCTTCGGTCAGCGAATCGAGATGAGTCGTCGCCTCGTCGAGGATCAGCACCGGCGCGCCTTTCAGGACTGTGCGGGCGATGGCCAGCCGCTGGCGCTCGCCACCGCTGAGCTTCAGGCCGTTCTCGCCCACCATCGTGTCGTAGCCGTCCGGCAGGCCGAGCACGAAGTCATGCAACTGCGCCTGGCGACACGCCGCGATCATCTCCATTTCGCTGGCCTCCGGGTTGGCCAGCAACAGGTTGTCACGTACGCTGGTGTTGAAGAGATGCGTGTGCTGCGCCACGACCCCGACCATCTCGCGCGCCTCGTCCGCCGCCAGATCGCGCAGTTCAACCCCGCCCAGTTGGATGCTCCCTTCCTCGTAATCCCAGTAGCGCAGCAGCAGGTTCGCCAGCGTGGATTTTCCCGCGCCGCTGGAGCCGACGATACCCACCCGGCTGCCCGGCGGCGCTACGAAGCTGACGCCATCTAGTGCTGCCGGCTCGTCCGGTGTGTAGCGGAAATGTAGGTCCTGGATCACCAGCCCGAAACTGTCTGGCAGCGCGGTGGGCTGCGGCGGATCAATCACCGCGGGCGACGCATCGATCAGCTCGAACAGGCGGCGCGCGGCGGCCTGGCTGGACTCCAGCATCTGGAACGCCTGCGCCAGCGGCTGGACCGCCTCAAAGCTGGCGATAGCTGTCAACGGCAGCAACGCCAGGTAGACACCCTCGATCTGGCCGCCGCTGACCAGCGGAATTGCAATCGCCAGCACCGCGAGCGCGGCAAGGCTGGTGAACAGCGCCGCCAGCGCGTTGCCCATGCCGCGTATCACCGCCAGCCGCTGGTGCAGCCGATTGAGGTGGTCGTTCAGCCGCATTGTGCGCTCACGAAACATAGTTTCCTGACCGTAGGCCAGCATGTCGGCCATCCCCTGGATCTGATCCACCAGCGTCGCGTTCAGCTCGGCACGCGCCAGCACGGCTTCGCCGGCCGGCTGCTGGCTGAGCCAGCGACTGGCCAGCGGGAGCACGATTCCGGTGAGCAGCAGAAAGACCAGCAACGCCGCGGCCAACATGACATCAAAGGTGCCGAGGATCGCGCAGGCCAGCCCGGTCACCAGAACCGCAACCATCGGCGGCACGACGACACGGATGTAGAAGTTTTCCAGCGTCTCGATGTCGGCGCCGATACGGGTCAGCAGATCGCCGCTGCGCACGGCTTGAAGACGAGCCGGCGCCAGCGGCTCGATGGCGCGATAGAACCACACCCGCAGCCGCGTCAGGATGCGGAAGGTCGCCAGATGCGTGACGTAGCGCTCGCCGTAGCGGAACCCGGCCCGGCTCAGCGCGAAGAGGCGCACACCCGCGATAGCCATCGATAGCTGCGTGACATCGGTGGCAATGGCCGCCTTGGATATCAGGTAGGCGGAGACAGCCATCAGCCCGACGCTGGAGCCGATGGTGGCAAAACCTAGGAGAACCCCGGCCGCGATCCACCAGATGAACGGGCGAATGAGGGCGAGGAGACGGCGGGTGGGGGACATGATGAATGGTTAATGGTGGATGGTGAATGGGTGAATGGTTAATGACGGAACAGCAGTGCGGACATTAGCCATTCACGAATTCACCATTCAGCAATTGACAATTTCAGCTCTGATAGCTCGCCACAAGCTGGCCGTAGAGACCGTTGCCGCGTAATAGGGCTTGGTGATCGCCTTGTTCGACAACGCGACCATGATCCATGACGACGATCTGGTCGGCAGCAGCGGCCAACTTGAGGCGGTGGGCGATGAGGAGCACAGTGCGGCCGGCCATCAGCCGCGCCAGCGACTCTTGCACCAGCGCCTCGCTGCGCGCATCCAGGTGCGCAGTAGCCTCGTCCAGCAACAGCACCGGTGCATTCTTGAGAAACGCACGCGCGATGGCGATGCGCTGCGCCTGCCCGCCGCTGAGCCGCGCGCCGCGTTCGCCCAGGGGCGTGCCGTAGCCCTGCGGCAGCGCGCTGATGAACTCGTGCGCGTGGGCAGCCTGCGCGGCCGCGGTGACATCCTCCAGGCTGGCATTGGGCCGCGCCAGGCTGATGTTGTCCAGCACGCTGCCGTAGAACAGGTGCGGCATCTGCGGCACCCAGGCCACCTGTGCACGCCACGCTGCCGGGTCGATGTCACCCAGTGGGACGCCTCCGGCCGTGATCGCGCCGGTTTGCAGATCGATGAAACGCAGTAACAGGCTGGACACCGTTGTCTTGCCCGCGCCGCTGGGACCGACCAGCGCCACGGTCTGCCCCGCACCAATCGTCAACGAGAAGTCGTGCAGCGCCGGGCGCCGTTCGTCGCCCTCGGACGACGGATACGTGTAGCTGACGTGGTCGAAGCGGATGTCGAAGCGAGCTGGCAGTGCGGCGGCCGGCGCGGCAATCAGCGTCGCAGGCCGAGTGAGGCTTTGGTCAGTCACTTGACCAACATCCGAGTCGAGGATGGCGAAGATCCGTTCCGCGGCGGCCTTGCCAGCGGTGCCGGCGTGGTAGCGAAGCGCCATCTGGCGTAACGGCAGGAAGAACTCCGGTGTTAACAGCAGCACGGCCAGCGCCTGGCTGAACGGCAGCAACCCGGCCATCAGCCGGTAGCTGACCTCCAGCGCCACCAGCGCGGTGGCGGCGGTCGCGGCCCACTCCATCACCAGCGAGGTCTGAAAGGCGGTCGCCAGCACCTCCATGGTCGTCTTGCCATAGTGCTGGCTGATCTCCTCGATGTTGGCGGCCTGTTCGCGGCTGCGACCAAACATCTTGAGGGTAGCGATCCCTTGCAGCACGTCGAGAAAGAACGCGCTCATCCAGCTAAGCTCCAGGAAACGCCGGTCGGTGATGGCACGGGCGCGCCCGCCGATGTAGCCCAACATCAGCAGCAGCAGCGGACCGGCAAAGAGCAGCACCAGCGTCGTCGGCGGGTCGAGGATCAGCACCAGCAGGAAGACGAACAGTGGCACCAGCGCGGCCAGATAGCGCGCCGGCAGGAAGAGGGTGATGTAGTCGTCCAGCGTCTCGACCCCCTGCGCCACCGTGCTAACCAGCTCGCCGGAGCGTTCGCCATCCGCGCGCAGGCGGGCGGGGCCGAGGAGGATCAGCCGGCTGAGCAACTGCTGGCGCAGGCTCGTCTTGACGCGGCTGGCCGAATGCTGCGCAAGGATGTCGCCTGTCCAGATGGCAGCCGCGCGCATCAGCAGCAATGAGACCATCAGCCCCAGCAGCGGCAGCGATTCGGACAGCGTCTTGCCCCCCAAGTAGACCCCGTCGACGACGTAGCTGAGGAGGACGGCTTGGAGTGCGAAAAGCGCGCCAGAAACAAAACCGACGCCCACGGCCACATAGAGCAGGCCGCGGGCGCGGGGCAGGTTTTCAAACAGGCGGGCGGGGGTGGTGGGTTGACGTGTCAATCGGTGTCGGTGACCGGTTAACGGCAATCAGTAAACGGTAATCGGTGATCAGTACCGGAAACGAAAAGTCGCGATGCGGTTGGCTCGGTTAGAGACCGGCCAGCGCGGGACTCGGCGACTGGTTACCGTTAACCGATCACTGATTACCGATTACCGTTCACCGGCTCAGTAACTCTCAGGGCCGAGCTGCACGCGACCGCGGAAGATGTAGTAGACTCCGCCGGTGTAAAGCAGCACGAAGGGCATGCCGATCAGCGCGATGATCAGCATCACAGTCAGCGTGTTGGGCGCCGAGGCAGCGTTGAAGATGGTCAGGTTGTAGGCCGGGTCGATGGTCGAGATCAGCAGGTTAGGATACAGCCCGATCGCCGCCGAGAACAGCAGGCCGGCGATCATCGCTGCCGACAGGATGAAGGCGGTGAAGTAGCGTTCACGTCGCACCATGATCCACGCGGCAATTACGCACGCCAGTGCCGCCGCCGGGAAGATGACCAGCCAGGGATTCTCCAGATAGTTGACCGCTGCCGTCTCGTGCAAAAGGATCGAAGCAGCCACGACCAGTGTGTTGAGTACGAAGAAGACAATCAGCAGTCGGGGTACCCAGCGCTTGACCCGCATCAGCAAGTTGCCCTCTGTTTTCATGCTGAGATAGATCGATCCGTGCAGCGCCAGCATGAAGACCGTCGTCAGGCCGATCAGCAGGGCATAGGGGCTGAGCAGGGCCAGGAGGTCAGGGAACATGTAGCCCTGCTCGTTGATCGGCACGCCCAGCATGATGTTGCCGAAGGCCACACCCAGCAGCAATGCGATGCCGAAGCTCGATATCGCAAAGACGAGATCCCAGGCCGTGCGCCAGCGGCGGCTGGGTCGCTTGCTGCGAAACTCGATAGCTACCGTGCGCAGAATCAACACCAGCAGCACCAGCATCATCGCGCCATAGAAGCCGCTGAAGAGGGAGGCGTACACCAGTGGAAAAGCTGCAAACAATACGCCGCCGGCCAGCACCAGCCACACCTCGTTGCCATCCCACACCGGACCGATGCTGTTCAGGTTGATGCGGCGCTCGGTGTCGTCTTTTGCCACGAACATGTGCAGGATGCCGACGCCGAGATCGAAACCATCCATGATGAGATAGCCGGCGACGATGGCGACAAACAGCACGTACCAAACATTGTTGAGCCACATAGCATGTCCTCCTTACGCGCGCGCCCGCCGGCTAAAGACGTCGCGGAACGTGTCCGGCAGCGACGATACAGCGGTCTGTTCCATCTCCTCCAGCGATTCAGGCCCTTTCTGGATCTTCTCGTTGAGCAGGTAGATGAACAGGATGAACAGGATGGCATAGAGCACGACGAACATTCCGACCGAAGCCGCGATCTGCCAGGCGACCAGGTTGGGCGAGACCCCTTCCAAGGTCCGCATCAGCCCCCAGACAATCCACGGCTGGCGACCAAACTCGGCCGTCCACCACCCGGCAATCGTAGCCGCCTCGGCCATAAAGATCGTCAGGACGAAAAGCCACAGCACCAGCCGCATCCCCCAGATGCGCTGTTTCCAGAACGCCAGCAACGTGCCCAGCAGTCCGATCGCAACAAATATCATCCCGAAGTTGATCATCAGGTGGTAAGACTGGAACGTCAGCCTGATAGGCGGCCAGTTCTCCTGCGGGAAGGAATTCAACCCCTGAACCGTGGCGTTGATGTCTTGAAAGGCCAGAAAGCTGAGCAGACAGGGTATCTTGATGCCGTAGGTGGTCTGGTTGGCGACATCGACGATGCCGACGATGGTCATCGGCGCGCAGGAGGTGTCTTCCCAGACGCCCTCCATGGCCGCCAGCTTGACCGGCTGATACACCGCGACCTCCTCCGCCTGATTGGCGCCGAACAGGAACAACTGCAGGATGCTGAAGACGACGAAGAAGGGCATGGCGGTCTTGAAGTTGGCGGTGGCGACGTCAAGATGGCGTTTGCGCAGCACGTAGAACGCGCTGACGCTGAGCATCAGCGCCGCCCCTACCATCCAGGCCGACGTCCAGACGTGCAAGATGCGCGGGATGAACGACGGCGTGAACACAATCGCCGAAAAGCTGGTCATGAAGGCCTGCGGCCCCCACTGGGTCGGCAGGATCTCGTAGCCGGCTGGCGTCTGCATCCACGAGTTGGCCATCACGATCCATAACGCGCTGAAATGCGCCCCGAAGGCCACAATCGCCGTGGCAGCCAACCACATCCGCGGCCCGAGCCGATTGCCGCCGAACAGCATCAACCCGAGGAAACCGCCCTCGAGGAAGAAGGCAAACACTCCCTCGGCCGCCAGCAGGCTGCCAAAGATGTTGCCCACGAAGCGGGAATACTCGGCCCAGTTGGTGCCAAACTCAAACTCCTGCACCACTCCAGTTGCGACGCCGATTGCAAACACCAGGCCATAGATCTTGACCCAGAAGAACGACATGCGCCGCCACTTGGGGTCTTTGGTGCGCAGGTAGATGATCCCGATCACCACCAGCATCAAGCCGAGTCCCATAGAGATCGGGGGGTAGATGTAATGAAAGCTTGCCGTGAAGGCGAACTGCAGACGAGATAACCATACGGGGGTCATGAGGTCCATCCTTTTCAGTAGACCAGAGGCGAAGGAAAAACGAAGGTGCAAACAGAAGTAATTATGCCGGTTTTTCTACCCGTGTCAAGATTAGGCCTACGCTTGTGGCATTCCGAACAAGAACATCCACTACCCACCCGCCATTCCCGTGCTGATCGGACTTCCACCAACGCAGAGCGACACGGTCCGCCGGCCAACGTAGGGCGATTTTCCAAATCATCGGTCTCCGTCGAGTACGCATCACGATCTGGAAAACTGAGTTACGGTTCGCCCATTCATTCGGGCAGCGCTTGCGACTGATTCAACACCCGATACAACTCCTGGGCAATGATTCGCTGGCCCGCTTCGTCGGGATGGCCGACATCGAGGAACTGTGACTGGCCGGATCCCTGGTAGGCTGATCGGACGGCCGGCAGCGGATCGGCAAACAACCAGCCGTTGAGCCGCGCATAGTCCGACAGCACGTCCTGGTAGCGCGCCTTGTCCACCCACGACCGCTGGTCGCGCACGTTCGGCTCTACCTGCCAGCGCATAGGCGAGGGCATCAGCATCACTTCCGCCCCGGCATCCTGCGCCACCGTCTTGAGCTGGGTCAGCAACGCCTCGGTACGTTCCCAACACACCTCATCCGTGCCCACACGCCAGTCGCGCTGGCACGGCTCGTCAGAGGATGAGCCCTGTAGCTGGCTGCCCGTCACGCGACTCACCAGCCGTGCCAGCATGCTAACGCGCGTCAAGGACGACCCGCCGCCGACTTCCTGCCCCAGCGTCCCCCAGAGGTTGTCCGCCGCGTCGTTGAGGTGCGCCTGGACGATCACCACATCCGGTTGCAGAGCGATGCCCGTCTGCTTCAGCCAGTCCAGTTCCTGCCAGGTGCCATAGCCGCTGACGCCGGCGTTGATAACCTCGAAGCGCCTGTCCGGGTAGACGGTAGCCAACAGGCTGGCAAGCTGGCTGGCAAAGGTGTCTTCGCCGCGCAGCCCCCAGCCAAACGCCACCGAATCGCCCAGTACCAGAATCCTCGTCGTGCCGGCCGGCTTCTGGCGTTCGATCTCCGGGCTGCGCAGACCCAGGCTGTTAGTGCGGATCGGCACCTCGCTACGCCCCACGGCCTGGACAATCTCCTCCGGGAAGACACCCGACCAGTTGGCCACCATGCGGTGGTGCAGAGTCGGGTCGCTGATGTAGAGCGGCGAGTCGCCCGACAGTTGCACGACCTCGTCCTGATCTCGCCGCGGGCAGCTCGCTCAGACTGGGCGAGAGATCAACAATCCCCAGTGCGTCAGCCACGCGCACCACCGCCTCGGCCAGCAAGAGGCCGATCAGCAACGAAATCAGCACGGCCAGCAGGGTGATCCAGAGTCGTCGCCGACGCTCCTGGGATACAGGTTCAACAGTCATTGGTTCCGCCTAATCTGTCAGTCGGTGTACGGTGTGGATCTTGCGCCGCGTGCCCGTCTCGGCTCGCAACACAATCGACTCGGTCTCCGCTTCATTGCCGTGCAACCGGACTCCTTCCAGCATCAAGCCGTCGGTGATGCCGGTGGCCGCAAAGAAAATCTCGTTGCCGCGCACCAACTCGCCGCAACTAAGCACCTCCCTCGTGTCCAGCCCGGCTGCCCGCACCGCCACCCATTCCTCCTCGGTCTGCGGCGCGAGCCTGCCCAGCATCATGCCGCCCAACGCCTTGACCACGCAGGCCGCGACCACGCCCTCGGCGATGCCGCCCGTGCCCATCAACAGGTCAACATCGATCAACGGATGGGCAGCCATCATCGCGCCCGCGATGTCGCCATCCGAGCGCAGCAGCACGCGCGCGCCGGCCGAGCGTATCTCCTCGACCAGGTGTTCATGGCGCGGCCGCTCTAGCACGAAGACCACCAGATCACGCACCGGCTTTTTCTTGACCCGCGCCACCAGCGCCAGCGTCCAGGCGGCCGGAGCGTCCATGCACTCCGGCACCATGGCCGCGGCAGCCGCACGATCGACCACGATCTTCTCCATGTAGACGGCCGGGGCGGGCGACCACATGCTGTTGCGCGGCGCGACGCCGACCACCGAGATGGCGTCGGAGTGGCCCTGCGCCAGCCGTCGCCTTCCATCCACCGGATCGACGACCACGTCCACCTCAGGGCCGTTGCCTGTTCCAACCATCCTGCCGCTGTCCAGCGGAGAGTGAACGCCCAGCTTGCCCTCTTCACCGACGACGATGCGCCCTTGCATGTCCAGCGTGTTGAGCGCGCTGGAACATGGCCAGCGGCAGCCGCCTCATCGGCTTCGTCAGGCTTTCCCAGGCCCATCCAGCGGGTTGCGGCCAGGGCAGCCGCTTCCGTGGCCCGTACCAGATCCAAACCCAAGTTACGTGGGGGATGACTTGTCATGGCTCACCTTCCATCAGCAATACTCAGATTCACGGCTTCCAGCAGCCCGGCAGCTTCCCAGGCCACCAAACCGCCGCTCAGCAAACGCACATCGTCGTAGCCCTGCCAGTGGAGCGACTGCGCGGCGCGCGCGCTGCGCCGCCCGGTGCGACAGGCCAGCACGATGGGTTGATCGTGCGGCAGATCCACCGATCCGGTCAACACATCGGGCAGCGGCAACGAGCGCGCGCCCGGGAATGTGCGCCCGCTGAAATTCGCGCGGCTCGCGCACGTCACAGATCAGCGGCGGATCCGCGCCGCGCAGCTGTTCCCAGAGGTCGCGCGGTGCAATCGTCTGCAACCGGGATTTCCGGCAGACTGGTGTGCAGATCGATCGGCTGCGCGAGGGAGCGTTTGGGCAGGTTCTGGCATTCGTAGAACACCCGCAGTTCGCACTCGTAGATACAGATAGCCGGATCCAGAATGCGGTAGAAGATGTGGCTGATGGCCGTGTCCTCGTGCAGGAAATGATCCGTGCCCAACGTCTGCACGAAACCGGTGGAGTCCATGAAGTCGAAGACAGGGCGTTGAACCCGAACCAGGAAGAGGTCGCCGCCGCGGTCGCGATAGGTGCGCAAGATATGCTCCAGCATATGCACACCGCTGATATCGATCTGCGGCACGCTCAACATTCGCAGCAGCAGGAATTGCTGGTCAGGATTGCGCTCCAGATTGTACAAGCACAGCGTCTTCCACGTTCTGCGCGGCACCGAAATAGAGGTCGCCCTGGATCTCCAGAATTCCCAACTGCGGGCAGGCCTCTCTTTCGGCAGCATGGGTCCGGTCGATCTGGCGCGTCAGGTGCTTGTACTCGTCGTCGGGCACCACGGAAAACACCCGTGGCAGGCTGGTGCGCCAGATGTAGTAGGCCAGTGACATGAGCACGCCGGTCAACACAGCAAACTGCAACGGCAGGAAAAGGGTGGCCGCGATGGTCGTGACCATGATTAGGCGGTCCCCGGTAGTGGTGTTCCAGATCCGCGACATCTCCTGGCGGTCGATCATGCCATAGGCGCTCATGATCAGCATTGCCGAGATGGTTGGCAGCGGCACATAGACGGCCACCGGTGCAAACACGAAGACGATCACCAGCACCGCCACACCTGAGGCGGCGCTGGCAAACGGCGAACGGGCGCCCGACTCCAGGTTCAGCGACGAACGGTTGAACGAGCCGGATGTGGGGAAGCCTGAAAAGACACCGGCCGCAATATTCGCCAGACCCTGTCCCACGAACTCCTGGTTACTGTCGAGGCGCTGTCCGGTCTGCGCCGAGAGGGCGCGTCCGATGGCCACCGCCTCCACCAGGCCGATCACCGCCAGCGCCAGAGCGCCGGTAGAAAGGTCGCCGATCAGGTTCAGGTCGAGGAGGGGCAGATCGGCGACCGGCGGCAACCCGCGCGGCAACTTGCCCAACACGGCGACGCCGCGCTCCTGCAAGCCCAGCGCCCACACCACCAGCGCCGACAGCCCCATGACGATCAGCGGCGCGGGCAGCGAACGCTTGTAGCGGCGGATCGCGACGGTAGCGACGATGGTTCCCACGGCCAGCAGCAACGTGATCAGATGTGTCTCCGGGACGTGGATGAAGAGGTTGCCCACCGTATCGGCCAGGCGCGGCGAGTTGGGGAAACTCAGACCAAGGACCACGCGCATCTGGCCGATGATGATCAGGATGCCTGCGCCCGCCGTGAAACCGACGATCACCGCGTCCGAGACGAAGTTGACCAGCACGCCCAGTCGCGCCAGCCCCATGACGACCCGAAAGACGCCCGCCATCACTGCCAGCAAGCCGGCAGCCGCGATGTAGACCGGTGTGCCGGGCAATGCAATCGGCAGCAGAATTGAAAACACCAGCAGGGAATGGGTGTTGGTGGGGCCGCTGTTGAGCTGGTTGGATGAGCCCCACAGCGCGGCGACGAAGGCTGCGATAATCGCCGTATACACCCCCATTTCCGGCGGCAGACCGGCCAGCACGGCAAACGCAATGCCCTGCGGCAACGCCACCACGCCGACCGTGATCCCGGCCATCAGGTCGGGTCGAATATTGGCGCGGTCATAGGTGCGCGCCAAACGGACAGGCTGCGCAAAATAGCGGGGAATGGTGCGCAATGCGCCGGCCAGCCCTTCTGTGCTGCCGCGGCGGGAAGTGGTTGCTTGCATGGCGTTTGCGTGTCAAGCAGGGCCAGACGATCAGAGGCCCGCGGCGCGGCGGGCCCAGCGACTCCAGTCAGTCAACACCTGATGCGTATGATGCGGGAAGGCCATTTCGGTAGGCAATTTGTCGTAAAAAAACCACGCCAGCTCGGCAACATCGTCGGCAGGATATGGATCTCCGGCGATGATCCTGGCTACGAAGTAAACATTCAACGTCGCAAAACCGCCGCTCCCGTAGACATCGTGATAGACGCCCAACAGGTCGCCCAACTCCAACGTCAGGCCCGTTTCCTCGGCGGCCTCGCGCAACGCGGCAGCCTCCGGGCTTTCGTCATGCTCCATAAACCCACCGATGATATCCCAGCGGCCAAGATACGGCTCCACTGCCCGCCGGGCCAGCAGCACATGGTTGTCCTTTGTCGGCAGGACACCGGCGCACGGCTTGGCGTTCTGATAGGCGACATACCCACAAGCGGGACAGACACGACGGGGCCGGTGATCACCCGGTAGCAGAAGTTCGTGCAACGGCTGTCCACACTGGACGCAAAAGCGCGGAACCATGGGATCGATTCTATCATAGCCGTCTGGAATTGCCAACCGTTTGCCTTGACAAAGGGGCCAATCCTGTCTAGAATGCCAGAGCAACGAGCCAACGATCTTTAATCCGTCCAAATATGGTTTGCCACCACTCGATGCGTGGGGAACTCAATCTCGTTAGTTGAGTCAGCGTGGGTCGATTGCGAAGCGCCCGGGAGCGAGGTGCTTCGCAATCGACCCACGCTAGTCAACCAGCTTTGGACACACCCAATTGAGCCAGCCAAAGGCACGGTTGCACATAACAGCATGACCGAAATGCACGCAAAGAATCCACCTGGCAAAATGCGAACCGATGGCGGCCTGGTTCCCAATCTGCTCCTGTACATCAATCGTCAGGCGGCCGACCCGGCCCGCTATGCGCTGGAGCAGGCCGTCATGGCGGCGGCCGGATGGGTTCCCTCGGTAGCCGGCATCGCGCTGCGCTCGCTGGCCTACAGGTCGATCCTGCAGCATGGACGGTGTGGCAGCCATCGAAAACAACGTGCGGTTGCGCTTCGCCGGCAACATCCGCCTGGGCGACGGGGCGTACATCGACTACGGCGCGTATCTGCATGCCACACCGGGCGGCATCGACATCGGCCCCGGCACATTTATCATGCACGGAGCGATCCTGCACGTCTACAACTTCCGCGACCTGCCGCACGCCTTTATCCGCATCGGCCGCGACAGCCTGATCGGCGAATACAACGTGCTGCGCGGCCAGGGCGGCATCACCATCGGCGACCGGGTCTACACTGCGCCGCTGGTGCAGATGCTGGCCGTCAACCACAACTTTGACGACCCTGGCCGCCCGATGGTAGAGCAGGGCATCACCGCCGAGGGCATCGTAGTCGAGGACGACGTCTGGATCGGCGGCCGGCGCGGTGATCACCGACGGCGTGCGCATCGGCCGCGGCGCAGTGGTGGCGGCCGGCGCGGTGGTAACTGAGAATGTAGCGCCCCGCACCGTGGTCGGCGGCGTGCCGGCGAAGGTATTGAAGGTGATGGATCGATGAAGCTGAACTCGAAAGGACTGGCAGTGCTGTTCCTGGCCAGCGATCGCAGTTGCGTTGCGACCTGTCCCTGGGACAATCAGCACTGCCAGTCCTTCGGGACACCTGTGAGGGGAAGGAACACATGACAACACTATCCGTGGTCATCCCGGCGTTGAACGAGGAAGACGGCATCGCCGACATCATGCAGCGGGTGCTGGCGGTTGGGCCGCAGCTTCCAGCCGGCCGGCGTAGACGCCCTGGAGCTGATCGTGGTGGACGACGGCTCCAGCGACCGGACGGCCGAGATCGTGCGCAGCACACCGGGCGTGCGGCTGGTGCAGCACCCGGTCAACCGCGGCTACGGCGCGGCGCTGAAGACCGGCTTCCGCGCTGCCAACGGCGAACTGCTGGCCTTTCTCGACGCCGACGGCACCTACCCGCCCGAATATTTCCCGCTGCTCTGCGAGACGCTGCTGCAAAACGGCAACGACATCGTGGTCGGCTCGCGCATGGCCGGAGCGGAAAGTGAAATGCCGCTGACGCGGCGCATCGGCAACACTGTCTTCGCCGCGATGATCAGCCTGCTGGGCCGCCAGCGCATCACCGACAGCGCCAGCGGGATGCGCGTCTTTCGCCGCGAGGCGTTGGAGAAGCTCTACCCGCTGCCCGACGGGCTGAACTTCACCCCCATCATGAGCACCCGCGCCCTGCACGAAGATGTGCATATGGTCGAAGTGCCGATCCCCTACAGCGAGCGGGTGGGCCGGTCCAAGCTCAGCGTGGTGCGCGACGGCACGCGCTACGTGCAGACCATCACCTGGACGGCGCTGAACTACAACCCGGTGCGCATCCTGGGCATGATCGGGCTGGTCGCGCTGGGCATCGCCGGACTGATTGCAGTGGCCGTGGCAATTGCACGCTTCAGCGGCGTCACGACATTGGGACCGCTGGGCGGCTTTGGCCTGTTCCTGATGCTGGTGCTGGCGGTGACGGCGTCAGCCTGTTCAACCTGGGAGCGACCTTCAACTACCTGGTGGCGCTGTTCCATCAGCGGCCGGTCAAGCAAGGGCTGTTCGGCAAGCCGATTTTCGACCCGCCGCTGGACCGCCATTTCTGGTGGATGGGGCTGGCGGGCCTGACTGCCGGGCTGGCCATCGGGCTGATCAGCCTGGTGCTGGCGCTAAACGGCTGGCCGTCCAGCCGTATGTGGTTCTACTACCTGCTCAGCGCGATGCTCTTCCTGGTCGGCCTGCAATTCCTGATCTCCTGGATCCTGATGCGCGTGCTGGAAGAACTGAGCCAGCGCGACCGGATGGCGGCTGAAGATTTGGGCACGGCGGGCGGATGACAGAGTGAGTGGGTGACAGGGTGACAAGGTGACAAGGTGAAACGTACACGTACCAACACACTACCGGACTATCAAACTATCGAACTACCGGACTACTTCTTGCGAGGCAATGTATGACTAACAGCGACCAACTGAAACGAAACCTGGGGACGCGGCGTGTGCCGGCGATGCGCATGGCCGATTTTCCCGATGCCGGCGCGGCAGTGCAGACCCTGACCTCTTCAACCCGGCCGGCGGGCAGCGTGGACGTCATGCTGGTCAACCCGCCCTCGCCCGACGGCGGCATCTGGATCCGCAGCCAGCACCGGGTGGGCCGCCGCAGCCGCGAGAACATGATCTGGCCGCAGGTCAGCCTGGCCCAGCTGGCCGTCGCTGCTGGTGCCCGACTACACCGTCGAGATCGTGGACGCCATCGCCACGCGCATGACCTGGGACGAGTTCGAGCAGCTGCTGGAGGAGAAGCGACCCAAGTACTACCTGACCCAGGTGACCGCGCCGACGCTGCGCAACGACATGTTCGGCGTCTTCCTGGCCAAGTCGCTGGGCGCGCAGACCATGGCCTTCGGCACCCACGTCACGCCGATGACGCTGGAGACCATGCGCCCCTTCCCCGCGCTGGACTTCGTCCTGCGCGGCGAGCCGGAGGTGACCCTGCGCGAGCTGCTGGATACGCTGGAGGGCAAGGAGCCCAGCGACCCGCGCGTCGCCAAGATCGTGGAAGACACGAAGCTGGGCCGCGGGACGACGGTCAGGGGACAGAGTCGGTCAGAATCAGGTCAGAAGCCACAGGATCAGGCGGCAGAACGGCAGCGCGAGCAGCGTGGCAGCAGGCAGAGCAACACCGAGCACACTGCCATTAACCGTCAATCGTTCAC
This sequence comes from uncultured Chloroflexia bacterium, assembly GCA_963707275.1. Lineage (GTDB taxonomy): Bacteria > Chloroflexota > Anaerolineae > JAAEKA01 > JAAEKA01 > JACKBK01. The sequence continues at coordinate 79,327 of CAVPPH010000002.1, read as the reverse complement.
CAATCACCATTAACCAGTCGATCGACCTGCTGCTCTCACCCTTGCGCCGGCTACCGCGGAGCGGGTGCCGCTGGCGTCTCGATGAAGCGGAGCAGTTGCCGCTGGCGCGGATACCAGGGCTGGCTGGCGGCACGATGGCGAGATCATCATCAACCCCGACCGGCCCTTCATCCCCAACCTGGACGACCTGCCGATGCCGCTGCACCACCTGCTGCCGCTGGACAAGCAGCGCATGCCGATGATCAAGGGGCCGTTCACCTTTATCGTCACCAGCCGCGGCTGCCCGGCCGGCTGCAAGTACTGCATCAAGCACGTCAGCTACCAGAACAGCGTCCGCCTGCGCTCGCCGGAGACTGATCTTCGAGGAGCTGAAGCTGCTCAGCACGACCTGGGCGTGCACAACGTCCACATGTACGCCGACCTGTTCACCGTCAACCGCGAGCAGGTGATGGACCTCTGCCGGCTGATCATCGACAGCGGGCTGACCGTCAACTGGACCTGCAACAGCCGGGTGGACTACGTGGACGAGGAGATGCTGCACCTGATGGGCCAGGCCGGCTGCTGGCTGATCTCCTGGGGCATCGAGAGCGCCAACGAGCAGATCCTCAAGCGGGCCCACAAGGGCTACCGCAAGGAGCAGGCCACGTCAGGCGCTGACCTGGGCGCAGGCGGCCGGCATCAAGAACTGGGGCTACTTCATCATCGGCCTGCCCGGCGAGACCGAGGAGACCATCCAGGAGACCATCGCCTACAGCAAGAGCTTGCCGCTGGACATCGCCCTCTTCCACATCGCCGCGCCCTACCCCGGCACGCCCTTCTTCTTCGAGGTGGTCGAGAACGGCTGGTTCCGCGCCCGGCACCAAGTGGGAAGAGGTGGACATGGACCAGTCCACCGTGCTGGACTACGGCGACCTGTCGGCCGAGCGGCTGGAGTACTGGCAGAAGCGGGCCACCCGCGAGTGGTCCTTCCGCCCCGGCCCGATGTTGACCTTTGCCAAGAGCCTGAACACCTGGGACGGCTTCAAGAGCGCCGTCAGCGTCGGCGTGCAGACGCTCAAGTTCGTGGCGAGCTAAACCGGCGACGTGCGCACCACCTCATCACGTTCCTCTGCGCAAATCTTGATCCTGGCCGCGGCGTTTGCCGCGGCCTTCCTCCTGACCGGCCTGATCGGCGTCTGGGCAACCTATGATCGCAGCAGCGCCTGGCCGGCATTCGCGTTGATCGCGCTAGGTCTGCTGGCGGCAACTGCTGTCGTCTGGACCGGGCGGCGCTGGGGCGAACCAGCGCTGGGCGTCATGACTCTCGGGGCCGCGCTGCTGGCCGGCGCCATCGGCATCTACTTCCTGCTGGCCTACAACTGGTCGGCAGGCGCCGGCGAGATCGCGCTGCTGCAGCGGATTGGGCTGGCGATAGAGTCTCAGCGGCCGGCGTTCGCCCTCCCGACAGACATCAACGCCAATGTTGCCGCCAGCGGGCTGACACTGACGCTTTTTCTTGGATTGGGTGGACTCGTCTGGACAACCAGAAACGGATGGTGGACCGGGCTGGTAGTGGCGGGACTGGCCTGGCTGGCCGGCTTGGCTGCACTGATCCTTTCGCAATCGCGCGGCGCCTGGATCAGCGTGGGTGCGGGCGTTGCAGCCATCCTCTACCTGGCACTGCGGCGTCGCTGGAAAGACAAGCGTAGCCTGCGCATCGTCCTCGACCTGCTGGCGCTGGCGGTGTTGCTGTCGATGCTGGGATTCTTTGCCGCCGCGGTGCGCACGCCAGACCTGGCAAGTTTCCTCGGATCTACGCAGGTCGGGAACAGCGCCATCGGCCGGGCGACGCTCTGGCGCGACGGCCTGGGCCTGATAAGCGACTTCCCCTTCACCGGCAGCGGGCTGCGCAGCACGATGATGGTGTATTCGACCTATGGTCTCTTGATTCACGTCGGCTTCATTCTGCACATGCACAACCTGTTCGTGCAGATCGCCGTCGAGCAAGGCGTGGTGGCGCTGCTGGCATTTACCGGGCTGCTGGCCGCGGCGATAGCCAATCTGCTGGCCGCGACGCGGACCAAGAAGTCGGTCTGGCGGTTCAGCCTGCCCGCCGGCGCCGCGCTCGCTGCGCTGATAGTGCATGGCATGGTGGACGCCGGCTTGTATGCCAGTTCCATGGCGCCCGTTCTGTTCCTGCCCATCGGCTTTGCGTTGGCGATCGATCCGGGTAGAAAGCGCGCTCGCCGCGGCTGGCTGGACTGGCCGCTGGTGGCAGCGATCGTTGCTATCGCCAGCCTGGCGTTGGTCGTATTCCTGCCGTCTGGCCGCTCTGCATTGCAGGCTAATCTGGGCGCGGTGGTGCAGACGCGCGCCGAACTGTCCCGCTACACCTGGCCGGAGTGGCCGCTCCAGGACGAACTGCGCCGCTCGCCGGAGATCGACCTCGAACCGGCCATCGCGCGCTACCAGGCGGCACTGGCAGCCAATCCCGACAACGCGTCCGCCAACCGCCGGCTGGCCCAGATCGAGCTGGCGCGCGGCGATTACGCTGCCGCCCGCGCGCATCTTGAGGCGTCTTATGCTGTTGCGCCTTCCAACCGGGCCACCCGTCAGTTGCTGGGCGAGCTGTACGCGATCGATGGAGAATCGGAGCGCGCGGCCGAGCTGCTTTCTACCGTGGACACGAGCCTCAACCAGCTTGACCTGCGTGTCTTCTGGTACACCCACATCGGCGAGCAGGAGAAAGCTGACCGGCTGAAGCAACTGACGGGCGGCTGATTCGGGAGAGTTGGCATCTGGCGGACATTGCAGCAGGCCAGCTCCGACGTGATAATCTGGTCGAGCCGTCGAGCCGCCAGATGCCAACTCTGAAGTCCCGTTCTTGTGAAGACCATAGAAGGTGGTTACAATAGGGCTGCCCTCGTCAGAATTACAGATGAGTGAACAGAAGCTGCCGATTCTGCTTTCGCTGTAGCGGCATAATATCTGATGAAACGAACCCTACTGATCAAGCACCTGAAGAAACACAACGCGTATTTGGTTCGTGAGGGCGGCATGCACAGCATCTATCAGCGCGGCGACTTGAAGACACAGATCCCGCGTCATGTTGAGATTGTCGATCAATTGGCACGCAAGATCTGCAAAGATCTCGACATACCATTTGTGAGGTAGCATCATGCAATACCGAGCGGTCGTTAAGCAGAGCGATGGGTGGTGGATTGGTTGGCTATTGGACCTGCCTGGCGTGAATGCTCAAGAAAAAACGCGTGAGGAAGTTGTCGAGTCCCTGCGTATCGGAGCCGCGGACATGCTGGCCCTGGAAGTGCCGTTCGAACCCAACAGCACCATGATCGTGGTGGATGTTCCAGCGCCGGAATGGGCGGCAGTGCCTGCGTAGGCTCATTTGGACAGACCGGACGAGTTGCCGGTAATTTACACGAGGATTGCAGTTCAAAAGCAATAGAAATGGTCAAATTACTATCCCGATTGTCCCGAACTTCGAATAGCAACGCGGTAGTCGTCGTCTCCGGCCTGCCGCGGTCTGGCACGTCGATGATGATGAAGGCGTTGGAGGCCGGTGGCCTGACCCCGGTCACCGACGAACTGCGTGAAGCGGATGAGGACAACCCCAAGGGCTACTACGAGTTGGAGCGCGTCAAACAGATGGACAAGGGCGACACCAGTTGGGTGGCCAACGCGCAGGGCAAGGTCGTCAAGGTCATCTCCGCGCTGCTGGAGCACCTGCCACCCGACTACGAATACAAGGTTGTCTTCATGCGCCGCAATATGGACGAGATCCTGGCGTCGCAGAAGAAGATGCTGGAGCGGCGCGGCGAGCCTACCGACCGGGTAAGCGACGAAGACCTGACCCGCCTGTTCAACAAACACTTGCAGAAGGTCGAGACGTGGATGCGCGCGCAGTCCAATTTCTCGGTGCTCTACGTAGACTACAATGAAATGCTGGCGTCACCGGAACCGTTCGCCCGCCAGGTCAACCAGTTCCTCGGCGGCCGGCTGGACGAGCAGAAGATGGCCACCGTCGTCGATCCAAACCTGTACCGCAACCGGGCGTAGCAGAGAGGAAAGGAAGGAAAGGGTCGGAAGGGAAAGAAGGAAGGGAAAGGAAGGAAACCAGGTCAGAGGTCAGAAATCATCTTGTCACCCCCTCACCCTGTCGCCTTGTCCCTACGGGATGGTTCCGAATCACCGTCTCACCTCCTCACCCACTCGTCCCCTCACCCATTCTCATGAACAACCAACTCGCTTCCTCCCTGGGCCTCATCCTGCTCTCAACCATCGCCGGTGTGGCAGGACAGACGGCTATCAAGCTGGGCGTCAGCAAGCCTGGCGTCGCAGCGACCGCCACCGGCTTACTGGCGATCGTCAATCTGATCTTGCATTCGCCGCTGGTGGTACTGGGCCTCTGCTTCTATGCCATCGGCGCGCTGGCGTGGATAGCGGTGCTGTCGCGGCTGGACCTGAGCGTGGCCTACCCGTTCCTGGCGCTGAACTTCGTGTTGGTAACGCTGGTCGCTCGTTTCTTCCTGGGCGAGAGCGTGCCGCCGCTGCGTTGGCTGGGAATCCTCGTCATCATCGGCGGCATTCTGCTGGTTGCCAAGAGCACCAACACCGTCCAGTAGCGCCAATTCCTCTGACCACGCGGAATCTCACTGACTCTAAAACGAGGGTTGTCTCTTCCGAGACAACCCTCGTTCGTTTCATACTGACCGCTGCGCCGCGCAGCAGTTAGTGGGCGCCCATGCGCACCAGTTCCTCTTCCACAACCCCCTCATCCAGCTTGATAAACAATGCCTTGGGCTCGCGCAGCGACTGGCCGGGCGACAGCTTGCCAGCCTGCCAGTTGCCGGTCGCGCCGTTGCCGTCGTAGCGCAGCGTCAGGTGTTCGCCGCGCGCGTCGCGGACCACCTCGGTGTACTGGCGTCCAAAAAGCTGGCCGTCGTGGCCCAGATATTCGTGGATTTCCTGCGCGCTGAGAGGCAGCACCGGCGCAAACAGCAATTTGAGCCAGTCGATGGCTTGCAGACAGGTATAGACCGTCGTCGCGGCCGCCGCCGGATCGGTCTTTATCTGCTGCCAGGGCGCCTTGTCGTTGACGTAGCGGTTGACCTCCTGGCTCAGCCGCAGCGCCGCGTCCAGCGCAGCCTTGAACTTGCGCGCCTCGTAGAACGCGCCGACCGACTCGAAGCCGCCGCGCACCGTCTCCAGCAGGGTGATATCGATCTCGTCCAGGTTGCCCGGCTGCGGCACGCGGCCCTCGAAACGCTTGTAGGCGAAACCCAGCACCCGATTGACCAGATTGCCCCAGTTGGCAACCAGCTCAGTGTTAACCCGGCGCACGAACTCCTGCCAGGTAAACTCGCTGTCCTGCGTCTCCGGCGCCATCGCGGTCAGGGCGTAGCGCCAGGCGTCGACCTGGTAGCGCTCGGCCGCTTCGTTGATGCTGATGACGTTGCCGAAGCTGCTGCTGAACTTGAAATCGCCCAGCGTCAGGTACTCGTTGGCCGGTACATCGGTCGGCTGCTTCAGCCACCAGTCCTCACCCTCCACCGGCCCGTAGCCGTGCAGCATGGCCGGCCAGATGATCGCGTGGAAGGGGATGTTGTCCTTGCCGATGAAGTAGAAAGACTCTGCGCCGGGATCGCCCTCGCGCCACCACTCGCGCCACGCGTCGGGCGCGCCGGTCAGCGCGGCCCACTCCTTGGTCGCCGACAAGTAACCGATCACGGCGTCGTACCAGACATAGATACGCTTGTCGGCGTAACCGGCCACGGGGATCGTGATGCCCCAATCCAGATCGCGGGTGATGGGCCGGCCGCGCAGCTCGCGGCTTTCAGCCTGTGTGCGCGCGAAGTTGATCACGTTAGGCCGCCAATCGGCCTTGTCAGGGGCGTTGAGCCACTCAATCAAAAAACCAGTCGCCTTGCCCAGGTCGAGGAAGAAGTGCTCGGTAGGGCGCGCCTCGATGTTGGTGCTGCCGCTGATCTTGCTGCGCGGGCTGGCCAACTCGACGGCGTCGTAGGTGCGCCCGCAGTTGTCACACTGGTCGCCGCGCGCGCTTTCGAACTTGCAGAACGGGCAGGTTCCCTCGACGTAGCGGTCCGGGAGCCAGCGGTCGTCGTCGATGGAATAAAGCTGCTGCTGCACCGCCCGGTAGATGTAGTCGCGCGCCAGGTGCCGCAGGAAAAGGTCGTGGGTCACGTCCCAATGGGTCTGCGTGTCCGTGTGCGTGTAAAGGTCGAAGGTCAGCCCGAAGCGCAGAAAACCTTCGACAAACCTGCCGTGGTAGTGCTCGACCACCGCGGCCGGGCTGACGCCATCCTGCTCGGCGCGCACAGTGATGGGAGTGCCGTGCGTGTCAGAACCGGACACCATCAACACCTCGTTGCCGGCCAGTCGATGATAGCGGGCAAAGATGTCGGGCGGCAGATAGGCGCCGGCCAGATGGCCAATGTGGCGATCGCCGGCCGCATAGGGCCAGGCGACGCAGACGTGTATCTTTTTGATCATAAGAACTGTACCTGGGTGTGCGAAACAACGGTGTGCGAAACAACTGAGATCTTCGGAGCCGGGCATAGCCGGTCGATACCCAAAGTGTAGCCATTCCCAACGAAAGGTCAAGCGCGACGGCAGTCAGCCTGAGCCTAATACAGCGTAAACTAAGTTCTGATAAGTCCTTGCGAGCCGCTGCGGCGAAGCAATCCCTCTGAACCACCGGAGGGATTGCTTCGGCGACCCTCGCAATGACATAGCCAGTTATTTGGTTCACGATGTACTGAATTGCCCTACGATGCGGTTTGCGTATTTGCTGCTTTGGGAGTATACGCGAAGACATACCACATTCTGATATCCATTTCACGCTGTGGCCGATTCGAGGATTGATACCCGTCACAACTGGCTGGACACCGACGGCACCGGGAATCGATTCTCGTTTGTGTCTCTTAAGGAGCAAGCAGGCAATATGCCGACGATGATCGACGAGGAACGCAGGACGACAGTCCTGCACCGTCCCGCAACCTATACGCCACCGCGGACCTGGCGCACCTGGCTACTGGGCCGTCCCCTGGCCACAGCCGACGCGCCCCATCAGACGATTGGCAAGCGCGTCGGGCTGGCCGTCTTTGCCTCCGACGCTCTGTCCTCCACTGCCTACGCGACCCAGGAAATCCTGGTCATCCTGGCCGCGGCCGGCATCGGGGCGTTTGCGCTGGCCTTCCCCATCTCCATCGCCATCGTGGCGCTGCTGATCATCGTGACGATCTCGTATGAACAGACGATCCACGCATACCCCAGCGGCGGTGGCGCCTATATCGTGTCGCGCGACAACCTGGGCGACCTGTCGGCCCAGATCGCCGGTGCGGCGCTGCTGACCGACTACATCCTGACGGTTTCCGTGTCGATGTCCGCCGGCGTGGCGCAGATCACGTCAGCGTTTCCGGGACTTTATCCCTATCGCGTGGTGCTGGCCGTCAGCCTGGTGCTGCTGGTCATGCTGATCAACCTGCGCGGCGTCAAGGAGTCGGGCACTGCGTTCGCGATTCCAACCTACTACTTCATCGTCGTGATGTTCATCACCGTCGGCGTCGGCTTCGTTCGCTACGCCACCGGGACGCTGGGAAGCGTGACCAACGCGCCGCCGATCGCTGACATCGAGGCCATGAAGTCGATCAGCCTGTTTCTGATCCTGCACGCGTTTGCCAGCGGCACGGCGGCACTGACCGGCGTCGAGGCCATCTCCAACGGCATCACCGCCTTCAAGGAACCGCGCAGCCGCAACGCTGGCGTCACCCTGATCTGGATGTCGGCCATTCTGGGCACGCTTTTTCTGGGCATCTCGTTTCTGACAGTTCAGATCGGTGCGGTTCCTTCAGAGATCGAAACGGTGATTTCGCAACTGGCGCGAACGATCTTCGACGGGACCAATATTCTTTACCTGGCCGTGATCGCGGGCACGACCGTCATCCTGATCATGGCCTGCAACACATCCTTTGCCGACTTCCCCCGTTTGAGTGCCTTGTTGGCGGCCGATGGGTTTCTGCCACGCTACATGGCCTTCCGCGGCAGCCGGCTAGTGTTCTCGCGCGGAATCGTTGCACTGACAGCCATCGCTTGCCTGCTCATTATCGTCTTCAATGCCAGCGTTACCTCGCTGATACCGTTGTACGCCATCGGCGTCTTCCTGTCCTTCACGCTCTCGCAGAGCGGCATGGCGCTGCGCTGGCGCAAGATAGGACAGCTACAGCCCGATGAAAAGCGCGTCGAGCGCGGATCGACACTGCACCATGACCCGCGCTGGCGGATCAAGATGATCATCAACGGATTTGGCGCCCTCTGCACCGCCATTGTGATGTTGATCTTTGTCGTCACCAAGTTCTCGGACGGCGCCTGGGTGGTGCTGGTGTTGATCCCGCTGCTGGTGCTGATGCTGGCCAAAGTACACAGCTACTACAAACAGCTCGCCGGCCAGCTCTCGCTGGAGACCTACGGCGCGCCGCCGGTCATCGCACGCAAACGGGTCATCCTGCCTGTCAGCGGCGTGCACCAGGGTACCGTGCAGGCACTGCGCTTTGCCCGCTCGCTGTCCAATGACGTGACTGCCGTACATGTCTCCGTGGATCCGGAACAAGTTGCGCGCATCGAAGAAAAATGGGAAATCTGGGGCGATGGCGTGCGGCTGGTAGTCCTCGACTCGCCCTATCGCCTGCTGCACGAGCCGCTGATGGATTACATCGCCGAGTTGGCAAGAAACCGCCAGCCCAACGAGACCATCACCGTCGTCGTTCCGGAGTTTGTGCCGGCGCGCCGCTGGCAAAACCTGATGCACACGCAGGCGGCCCTGACCCTGCGCTTCGCCTTCCGCTCCGTGCCCGGCGTCGTGATCATGGACGTACCGTACCAAGTCAATCCAACCGATTCCGAGGAAAACAATGTCTAGCATGAACATCATCATCGTCGGCAGCGGCCGGCTGGGCAGCGAGCTGGCCTCCCGGCTCTTCACGCGCGGCGACCACGTGACGGTCATCGACCGGACAGCCGCAGCATTCAGCAGCCTCGACCCCGATTTCCGTGGCCGCACGCTGGAAGGCGACGTTCTTTCCGAGGCCTTGCTGCACCGCGCCGGCATCGAAAAGGCCGATGCACTGGCAGCCGTCACCAATTCCGACTCGGTGAATGCTGTGGTCGGGCGGGTGGCCGCCACGATCTACGGCGTTCGCCATGTCGTCATCCGCAACTACGACCCGCGCTGGCGACCTCTGCTGGAGGCCTTCGGCCTGCAGGTGGTCAGCTCCGCCACCTGGGGTGCGCAGCGGGTGGAGGAGATGCTCTCGCCGGGCGTGATTCAACCGCTGCTGGCAGCAGGCAACGGCGAGGTCGAGATCTGCGAACTGGTCGTGCCGGCAAGCTGGGATGGCCGGCCCGTGCAGGATCTGGCAACTGCCAGCAGCGGGCTGGTAGCTGCACTGACGCGGGCCGGCTACGGGCAGTTGCCTGCACCCGACATGCTGCTGACGGCGGGCGACGTGGTACACATCAGCGCCACGCCGCGCGGGCTGGCATCCCTGCGCCAGGCTGTCAGCGGGTGAGAACCAGGCCCGCGTCGATAATTGCTTTCCGTCAGGACCGGCACTCCTCGGATGGACTGCCTGTCCTGATTGTCACCAGAACCACTGACCGAGGTACTCAGACATGTTAATTCTAGTCGCTGGCGGCGGACGCACCGGAACGCAGCTAGCTTATCAACTGCTTGCGCAGAACCACAGCGTTCACCTGGTTGAAAACCGGAGCGATGTTCTGGCGCGGATGCACTATGAAATCCCCACCGAAGCAATCTACGAGGGCTTCCCCACAGAGCCGCGAGTCCTGGAAGCTGCCGGCGTCGCCCATGCCGACGTCGTAGCGGCGACGACCGACAACGACGCCGACAACCTGGCGATCTGCTATCTGGCCCGCGCCAAATACAACGTGGGACGCACCATCGCGCGCATCAACAACCCGCGCTCTGCCTGGCTGTTCAATGACACATTTCACGTCGATGTCGCCATCAACCAGGCCGATCTGATGGCCAGCCTCATCGTGGAAGAGATGTCGATGGGCGACATGATGACCTTGCTCAAGCTGCGCCGCGGCCGTTACTCGCTGGTCGAAGAAAAGATACCGCCGGGCGCAAAAGCCATCGGCCAGGCCATCAAGGATGTGCAGTTCCCCGAGCATTGCGTGATCGCGGCTATCATCCGCAACGGCGAGATCGTCGTCCCCAGCGGCGCAACAACGTTTGAAGCAGCCGACGAAGTGCTGGCTGTCACCGACCACGCCGGCGCGCAACAACTGGCAGCGATGTTCGCGCCGGTCAAATAGCTTGCATGGAGAAATCCATGCTTGCAGCGGAACCCGCTTTGCGCTATACTCTTTTACGGTCACACTAGTTTTCAAACCGCCCTTCGCTCACGGACATCCCCTACAGCCCTTTAGGAGTGATCCGTGACGCCATGCCCTGTATGCGGAGGTGATACCCCAAAACGCAAGACCGTCGTCTTCCCTAGAGTCAGCCCCCTGCTGGACACAATCCAAGTCTTGAACTCACAGGAGAAACCATGAAAACCCGTAACACGCTTCACATCGTGCTGCTGCTGGCATTGCTTGTCAGCTTGACGGCTGTCGCCGTCCAGGCAGCGCCGGCGCAACCGCAGCCGGAAAGCCCAGCTTCCGCAATCCTGGGCCCCTTTACCAGCGATCCGATTTATCCCACCGTCTGGAACGGCGACCTGCGCGATCTGCCGCAGGTTGGCGAAGCTGACGGACAGGGCGGAGATGCACCGGACACCGTGCCGGCCCGCCTGACCCCGGCTGAGATGAAAGCTCTCGACGCCAAGGCTGCCCAGCGCGCCGGAACCGTTCAAGGCCAGTGGGCCGGCAGAGATCCTGCCCCGGCGCCCATCCAGAACTTCGCCGGCATGCAGTTCAGCGCCAACGGCGCCGGCTGGCCGCCCGACACCAACGGCGACGTTGGCCCCAACCACTACATCCAGACCGTCAACACCTCGGTCGGCATCTACAGCAAGACCGGCACGCCTTTGTCGGTGGTGACCTTCAACACCTTCTTCACCGGCCCGGCGGGCACGCCCTGCGACACCAGCAACGACGGCGACCCGGTGGTGCTCTACGACGCCGCGGTCGATCGCTGGATCGTCACCGACTTCGCCTGGTTCAACTTCAATACCGGCCCCTACTACCAGTGTATCGCGGTCTCGCAGACCGGCGACCCGGTGGCCGGCGGCTGGTACTTCTACGCCCTGCAGGCCAACACCGGCGTCTTCGCCGGCGACTACTTCAACGACTATCCCAAGCTGGGCGTGTGGCCGGACGGCTACTACATGTCGGCCAACATGTTCGAGGCTGTCGGCGATGGCTTCGGCGTGCGCCTGTGGGGCATCAACAAGGCCCCGCTGCTGACCGGCGGCCCGCTGCAAGAAGTACACTTCGACCTGTGTCTCGACGGCTCATGCGGCAGCTTCCTGCCCAGCAACCTGCGCGGCACCGGCGCCGCCAGCCGGCGCTCCCAACTACTTTGCGACTATCGGCGCGCCTGACGGCCTTGACATCTATCGAGTTCGATGCTGACTTCGTCACACCGGCCAACTCGACCCTGACCGGTCCGGTCACCGTCCCGATCGCTCCGTTCGATCGGCTACAACGACGAAATTCCACAGCCAGGCACGGCCACAGGACTGGACTCGCTCAGCTTCCGCCTGATGATGCAGCTCCAATACCGCAACATGGGCAGCCACGAATCGCTGTGGGCCACCCACACCGTGGACGAAGGCGGGCTGGCCGTGGCGCGCTGGTACGAGGTGCGCGATCCGGGCGGCTCGCCGACCCTCTTCCAGCAGGGCAGCCTCAACCCCGGCGACGGCGTCAACCGCTGGATGGCCAGCATCGCTGCCGACCAGGACGGCAACGCGGCCATCGGCTACAGCGTGTCCAACAGCAGCATGTATCCCGGCCATCCGCTACCAGGGCCGGCTGAACGGCGAGTTCCCCGGCCAGATGCCGCAGACCGAGCAGACGCTGATCAACGGCACCGGCTCGCAGACCGGCATCAACCGCTGGGGCGACTACAGCGCGATGACGCGTCGACCCGACCGACGACTGCACCTTCTGGTACACCCAGGAATACTACGCCACCACCGGCAGCAACTGGCAGACCCGCATCGGCTCGTTCAAGTTCCCCTCCTGCGGCCAGCCCAAGGGCACGATCGCCGGCCAGCGTCGTCAACGCGGTGACCAACGACGGCGTGCCCGGCGCACCGGTGACCATCGCCAGCGTGGTCGAGTCGTCGAGTCGACCGTCCAGACCGACGCCAACGGCGACTACAGCATCGACGTCCTGCCCGGCACCTACAACGTGACCGCCGGCCCGCTGCTGCCAGGCTATCCGACGCCGAACTCGCGCCAACGGCCAGGTCGTGGCCGCGGCAGCACGACGACCGTCCCCGACATCCCGCTGACGCCGGTGCCCAACCTGGTCTACGACGCCGACGCAGTCGACGACAGCGGGCCGGGCGGCAACGGCAACGGCTACCCGGAGCCAGGCGAGACCGGCGTGCAGCTCTACGTGAACCTGCTCAACAACGGCGCCGACACCAGCACCGGAGTCAGCGCCGTGCTCAGCTCACCGACGCCCGGCGTGACGGTCACGCAGAACACCTCGGCCTATCCGGACATCCCGGCGGGTCAGGTGCGCGACAACAACACCGCCTACGTGATCTCGCCTCGATCCGCAGATGCCCTGCGGCACGATCCTGGACTTCCAGCTGGACGTGACGACCAACGAGGGCAGCTACACCTTCTACTTCTCGATCCAGGCCAGCATCCCGCAGTCGCCGCAGTCGGTCTTCTTCGACGACTTCGAGAACGGCATCAACGGCTGGACGACGGGTGGTGTCAGCAATCTGTGGGCGCAGACCACGTCCCAGTCCTTCAGCCCGACCCACTCCTGGACCGACAGCCCGGCCGGCAACTATCCCAACAACATGAACTCCTGGCTGCAGTCGCCCGTGATCGACCTGTCGGGCAAGACTGGCGTGACAGTGTCGGCGTACTGGCTGTATGCCCTCGAGCCTGGCTTCGACTACGCCTACCTGGAGTACTCCACCGATGGCGGCGCAACCTACAACCCGACCGCCCTGGCAACGTTCAACGGTGTCCAGAACAGCTGGGCGCAGTCGGTGGAAGATGCGGCCATGCTGGACAATCAGCCCAACGCGCGCCTGCGCATTCGCGCCTACAGCGACGCCGGTGTAGTGTTCGACGGCGTGTACGTAGATGACTTCGATGTCAGCTACCTGCCTGTCGTCTGCGAGGGTCCGCCGACCGCGGTGACGCTGAGCGACATAAACGCTGCCAGCGAGACGGCGCCGGCAACCAGCAGCGCGCTGTTGGTCATCCTGGCGGCCGGCCTGGCAGTCGCCCTGGTCGTGATGGTTCAGCGGCGATCTGCTGTCGAGCAGTAAGCCAGTCACCTGCCCGCAGCGCGGGCGATGATAACGATAAAACAGCCCACGGCCTTGCGGTCGTGGGCTGTTTCTTGTGACGGCCTGCGTGTTTCACCCTCCGGGAGGGTGAAACACGCCCTGTTTTTTGGGTGTAGACAATACGGGTTTGCTTGCAGGGCGGAGTTGCCCTGCGCCAGCGATCACCCCATTTTGAACGCGCTCTATTCTTTTTCCCAGCGGATATCCATCTCATCCAGTTCGCCGAGAGCCTCGCGCAGCAGCGCGACCAATTCGTGGTCAGCGCCCTGCGACTCCATCCAGTCCACCGTCACCTGGTTGATGTAATAGTCCTGGTCTTCGATGGACTCCTCTTCCAGGTCGGCTTGGATGAACTCGAACTGATCCTCAGAGATGACGCCTATGTAATCGTCAGTGGCGGAATTGTAAAGATGTATCATGCCAGATGCTCCTTAAACATCCCAAGTTGTTGAATAGCTGCGCTGCGCGCTAGGGTAGCTCGCTCAACGCGACCGGCGCGCCCGTTTGTGCGGATCGATAGAGCGCCAGTACGGTGCGCACATGGTTGCGCGTCTCCGCCAGCGTCACGTAAGACGGCTGGCCGTCCAGTATCGCGGCGTGCATGTCCTCGACCTCGCCCAGATACAACTCCATCTGCGGCACAGAGAGGATTTCAATCTCGTCGTCGGGGCGGTGGAATTCGACGAAGTAAGGCTTGCCATCGACGCCGATGCGGAAGGGGTCGTTGATCACCAGCCTGCCAGCCGTGCCGATCACCTCGACCTGCGTCTGGTACGGGTTGCGGAACGAAGCCGAGATCTGCGCCACCCGCTGGCCTGGATAGTGCATCTGCCCCTGCAAGCTCACATCGACACCGGTCGCGCCGGTGAACTGGTCGCCGATCACCCATTCTGGCGGGCCGCCCATGACGTACTGGGCAAAACTGATTGGATAGACGCCCACGTCCCACGAGCGCGCCGCCGCCCGTCTCCGGCTTCAGCCGCACGTTGTCTTCGCTTCCGGGCGTCCCCACGAGACTGAAGCTGAACACGGAGCGTACCAGCGTCACATCGCCCAAACGCCCGCTGTTGACCCACTCACCCACCAGCTTTGTCTGTGGATGGTGGCGATACATGAACGCCTCCGCCAGCACCTTGCCGGTCCGGTTGGCCGCAGCGATCATCGCGTCCACCTCATCCAATGTGATGGCAAAAGGCTTCTCACAAAGAACGTTGACGCCCGCTTCCAACGCACGGATTGTCCATTCGGCGTGCAGTTGATTGGGCAGACTGATGTAAACGGCGTCAATCTCGCCCGAATCCAGCATCGACTGGTAGTTGCCGAACGCCAGCGGAATTTCCCAGGCGGCGGCGTAGGCATCGGCAGATTCCTGACTGCGGCTGGCAACGGCTGCCAGTTCACCGCGCTGCGAGACGCGGATCGGTGGGATCACCTTACGGTTGATATTGGCTGTGGAAAGCAATCCCCAGCGAACCTTGTTCATAGACCAACTCCTTACCTGTATTCTGGCCGCGCCGGGTGGAAGACATCGACCAGGCGGCAGTCGGTCACTGCCCTGCCGGAGTGAACTGCGTTGCCCGGCACAATGGCCACGTTGCCGGGCAGCAGGCGGAACGTTTCACCGGCGACCGTCAACTCGAACTCGCCGGCCAGCACGCTGGTAACCTGTTCGTGGATATGGTTGTGTTCGGGCAGGATCGCGCCAGTCTCAACGTTCCAGAACGCGACTGTGACGTTGTCCGTGTGAACGAATTGACCATGGAAGCCGGGAATCAACTCGTGCGTCGGCTGAGTGTTGAGATCGTAGATTGACATGAAATGCGCGACCTTCTTGAAAGACCAGCAGCAGAAAGCCGGTGCTCCGATTATACCCGCGTCTGCGCCTGCCAGCCAAGCGGCCTGTACTGACTCCAATTGACAGCATTCCCGCGGGCCGCTACAATAGCTTGACATTCCTCCCACCAGCGTTTGATCAATCAGGAACCTGCCATGCACCCCGAACTTGCCATCCAACTCGCCCGCCTTGAAACCGACCTGCGCAGCGGCGCGCTGGATCGGGCCGCACTGTTCTGGCTGAACGTCTTTGCAGACGCATGTGCCAGCACCGGTTTCGTGCGCTCCGATCACTGGGTAGAGCAGGGGCTGGCAGCCGCGGCGGACATCCCCGGTCTGGACGCCGCCAACCTTGCGCCGCGTCGCGATCTGGTCACACGCTACAACCTGTTTCGTTTCGTCCGCCTCAAAGACGACGCCGATTTCAGCGGCGACGCATTGGCCGATCTGGACTGGCAACGCAAGTACCGCGTCAGCCTGCGCTCCGAATTCGCCTGGGATTTGCCGGAGCTGCGAAGCTGGGCCGAAGCGCGCTGGTCCGATCTGGGCGGTGTCGATCCCCAGTTCGCCGCTCTGGAGGCTGTGCTGGAGAAGTATATAAGCCGTAAGAGTGCGGCTCACCCTCACCCCACCCCTCTCCCTCAGAGGGAGAGGGGGTCAGAGTTTGGCTCCCCTCTCCCGTCTGGGAATGGGGTTGGGGGTGAGGGTGAGTCTTCACCACCACGCGACTCCCTCCCCCAGCGCTCCTACCTCCTTGAGATTCTCCACGACGCGCAGGCCATCTTTGGCGGCTGGCTGCCGCGGCCGGTAGTCGAGCGCATCGCCGCAGCACTGAACATCCCACAAGCTGAGGTCTACGGCGTCACCGAGTTCTACGAGATGTTCTACACCGAGCCGGTGGGGCGCAAGATCATCCGCGTCTGCCAGGACGCGCCGTGCGGCGTCGCCGGCGCGGATGCGCTGCTGGCCGGTCTGTGCCAGCACCTGAACATCCAGCCCGGCGAGACCACCGCCGACGGTCGCACCACCGTCGAAGCCGTGCGCTGCCTGGGACTGTGCGACCGCGCGCCGGCTGTGCTGGTCAACCAGGCGCGCTACGCGCCCAGCGACCCGGCCGCGCCGCAGATGCTGCTGGACGGCCCGCCGGTCATCCCCAAACTGCGCGTCGGCGGCCTGGTGAAACTGGCCCTCTCCAACGTCGGCATCGTCGACGCGACCAGCCTGGAAGAGTATCGAGCGCAGGGCGGTCTGGCGGCGATGCGCAAGGCGCTGCACGGCATGACTCCCGCGCAGGTCATGCAGGATGTCAAGGACAGCAAGCTGGTGGGCCGCGGCGGCGCAGCCTTTTCCACCGGCCTGAAGTGGCAGTTCGCCGCGGACAACCCCAAGCCGCGCTACGTCATCTGCAACGCCGACGAGAGCGAGCCGGGCGCGTTCAAAGACCGGGTGCTGATGGACGGCGACCCCTTCCGGATCGTCGAGGGGCTGATGCTGGCCTGCTACGCCGTCGAGGCCGAGCGCGGTTTCATCTACGTGCGCGGCGAGCACCGGCGCGGCTACGAACGATTCAGCAACGCCGTGCGCTGCCTCCAAGAGGCCGGCTGGCTGGGCGACGACATCCAGGGCAGCGGCAGGAATCTGCACATCGAAGTGCGCCGCGGTGCGGGCGCCTACGTCTGCGGCGAAGAGACCGCGCTGATGGAGAGCATCGAGGGCAAGCGCGGCTTCCCCCGGCTGCGCCCGCCTTTTCCGACCACTGCCGGTCTGTGGGAGCGACCGACCGTCATCAACAACGTCGAGACGCTGGCCAAAGTACCGTCGATCATCATGCACGGGCCGCGCTGGTACAGCGCGCTGGGCACGCCGAAGTCGGCCGGCACCAAGCTGTTCGCCGTCAGCGGCTCGGTGGCGCGGCCGGGAGTCTACGAAGTGCCCTTCGGCGTGCCGCTGCGCCATCTGATCTACGACATGGCCGGTGGGCTGCAGGCAGGGCGGCGCGTGCAGGCAATTCTGACCGGCGGCGCGGCCGGCACCTTCCTGACCGCCGAACACCTGGACACCCCGCTGACCTTCGAGCACTTCAAGAAGGTCGGTGGCACCGTGGGTGCGGGAACGGTGATGGTCTTCGACGACACGGTGGATCTGCGCGACGTGCTGGCGCGCATCGGCGCCTTCTTCGCCCACGAAAGCTGCGGCAAGTGCTACCCCTGCCAGATGGGCACCCAGCGCCAGGCGGAGATACTGCGCCGCATCGCCGCCGGAGATACCCGCGAAACCGACGCCGCGACGCTCCTGGAACTGGGGCAGGTGATGACCGACACCAGCATCTGCGGCCTTGGCCAAGCCGCCTCGTGGGCCATCGTCGACGCGCACCGGCGCTGGCCAGAGCTGCTGGAGACTGTTTCGTGACCCGATTATCAACCAGCGCCGTCATCTTTGACATGGACGGCCTGATGTTCGACAGCGAGCGGTTAGTACTCCTCACCTGGACGCGCGCGATGGCTGATTTCGGATATCAAGCGTCCGAGGAGATATTCCAGCGTTCGGTCGGCCAGACCATGGAACGCACCAACCAGGTGTTGCGCGAGGAGTACGGCGCCGATTTCCTGCTAGACGAGACCAACCAGCGCACCAGCGAGTACTACTGGCAAGCGATCGACCAGCAGGGCGCACCCCTCAAACCCGGCCTGCTGGCGCTGCTGGATTACCTCGATGAGCAAGGTATTGCGCGCGCAGTCGCCAGTTCGTCCGACCGTCGCAACATTGACAAAATGCTCACGGCGGCGGGCCTGTCAACTGGCTTCACTGCCACAGTGGCGGGCGACGAGGTGCAGAACGGCAAGCCCGCGCCTGACATCTTTCTGCGCGCCGCGAGCCTGTTGAATGTGACGCCCGACCGCTGTCTCGTCCTCGAGGACTCGGAAGCAGGCGCCCGCGCTGCGGTCGCCGCAGGCATCCCATGCATCATCGTGCCCGACCTGCGGCCGCCGTCGCCGGAGGTAGCGTCGCTGGCCGCAGCGGTGCTGCCCGATCTGCACGCTGTGTGCGACTGGCTGGCTGCGAGTCCGGCAGGACTGGCAGTCTTGAATTCACGCGAAAGTCGCTCTTGACGCGGCGCCTGATTTGCTGCCAAACCAGGAGTGCCAGTCCTTGACGATTGAACCTGACCAATGAATACACGCAACCCAGAGATTCGCATACTGACGCCGGGCGATGAGCCGCTGCTGGAACGCTTCCTGCTGCCGCACAGGGAATCCTCGCTCTTCCTGTTGAGCAACATGCGCGCGGCCGGGCTGGCTGACCAGGGTCAACGTCGCCAGGGAACCTACGCCGCCGCGTTGGAAAACGGCAAGGTAACAGGTGTTGCCTGCCACTTTTGGAACGACAATATCATCCTTCAGGCGCCGCAGGATGCCACGGTTCTTGTGAACGCTTTGCGCCGCGCCACAGGACGACCCTTGGTGCGGCTGCTGGGTCCGGCAGACCAAACAGGGGCCGCCATACGCGCACTGGCGATAACACCGGCGTTTGACGAGGTCGAGATACTGTTCAGCCTGACGCTGGATCACCTCGTCGTGCCTGCTCCGCTGTTGAACGGCACAGTGCGCGGCCGGGTAATCGAACGCCGCGATGTCGATACAGTAGCAGCCTGGCGGGCCGCAATGAACATCGAGTTGTTCCACGAGGAAGACACGCCTGACCTGCACGCCCAGGCCCGCAAGAGCACGCAGAACGGGTTAGAGTCCAGACGCCACTGGGTGTTGGAAGACAGCGACGGCAATCTTGTCTCGATGTGTAACTTCAACGCCGAACTAGCGGAGGTTGTGCAGATCGGCTCTGTGTTCACGCCGCCGCAACGGCGTAGCCACGGGTATGCCCGCGCGGTGGTTGCTGCTGCGCTACAAACAGCGCGAGCCGAAGGCGTTTCCACGGGAATTCTGTTCACCGAAGAAACCAACACGCCGGCCCGCCGGGCATACGAGGCGCTGGGATTCCGGGCCATCGGCGACTACCGCATCACGCTGGTCAACTTACCTGCGCCAGGTGACAGCTCATGAGACGCGGCGCGTTAATGGCCGGCGGCGCGTATGTCATCTGGGGCCTGCTGCCGATCTACTGGAAGGCGCTGGCCACGGTGTCGCCGGGCGAGATTTTGGTGCATCGCATCCTCTGGTCGGTGGTGGTCTGCGTGGCGCTGCTGGCGCTGCGCAAAAACTGGGGATGGCTACGCGATGGGCTGCGCCACCCGGCCGCGTTTCGCATATCACTGGTCACCGCGCTGCTGCTGGCAGTCAACTGGCTGGTCTACATCTGGGCCGCCAACAGCGGGCACCTGGTGGAGGCCAGCCTGGGCTACTTCATCACCCCGTTGATCAACGTCCTGTTGGGCACGGTGATCCTGCACGAGCGGCTGCGCGCCGGCCAACTGGCAGCGATCCTGGTGGCGACGCTGGGCGTGCTCTACCTGATCGTCAACGCCGGCGGCCTGCTGTGGATTTCGTTCACGCTGGCGCTGACTTTTGGCATCTACGGCCTGCTGCGCAAGACCTCCAAGCTGGGGTCCCTGGAGGGCCTCAGCATCGAGATGATGATCCTGACGCTGCCGGCCGCGGCTTTTCTGCTATGCTGGCCGGGCAGGGCGAGTCGGCCTTTGCCACGCAAAGCTGGACGGTGACGCTGCTGCTGGCGCTGACCGGTGTGGTGACCGCCGGGCCGCTGCTGCTGTTCGCCGCGGGCGCGCGGCTGGTGCCGCTGACGACGCTGGGCGTGCTGCAATACCTTGCGCCGACCTTGCAGTTCCTGATCGGCGTGCTGCTCTACGGCGAGGCATTTTCCCACGCACGGCTGATCGGCTTCGGCATCATCTGGATCGCGCTGGCCATCTACACGGCAGAAGGATTCGCCACACGCCGGCGTCAGCGACAATTGCTGGCACCTGTCAGCTAGAGCATTGAAAGGAATAACCACATGGACGACTTAAGTCGCTCAGACATTCGCAGCCTGCTGAAAGCCTTTGGAATCCAGGCCGACGAGGCCCTCGTCGCGCACATCGGCGCGCAATCCCGACGCCACACCGCTGCGAATCGCGTTGCAACTGACAGACCTCACCGACTACGGCGACACGCCGCCCGATCAGCCGCTGGAACTGAGGGTCGAGGGCGCCGTTCGCAGGTCATGAGCCGGGTGCGTTTCGGTGACAGGACGACTTCCCTGTCCGAAGGAGAGCGAAAGATGAACCTATCCGCAGATGCCGTGTCCGCGGCCCGGACATTTCTCATCCAGCACGGCCGGCCGCTGGAGCAGGCGCTCTACGCCTTTCACGTCGAGAGTGGGCCGGTGGATGCCGTTCTTGATGCCTTGACTCCGTATCAAAACTCGGACGGCGGCTTCGGTCACGGTCTGGAACCAGACCTGCAACTGGCCAACTCCTCAGCCATCGTCACCACAGTGGGCTTGCAGCACCTGCGCGACGTCAAGGCCGGCGCAGACAACCCGTTGGTGCAGCGTGCCATCGCCTACCTGCTGGCGACCTACGACCCATCGATCCAGACGTGGCAGATCATCCCGGCCAACGTGGACGACGCGCCGCACGCACCCTGGTGGGCTTATGACGACGAGCTGTCGCAGCGCTGGCATGGCTTCCTGGCAAATCCGCGGGCCGAGATCGTCGGCTACCTGTACGAATACGCGGAGCTGGTGCCGTCGGAATTGCTGACGGAACTGGGCGCTGCAGTGGTAGCTCACCTCGAGGCCAACCCGCAGCCGGGGATGCACGACCTGCTCTGCTACGTCAGGCTGGTTGAGACTGAAGCGTTGCCGGGCTCACTGCGCGAGCGGATGTTGCCCTTGCTGTCAGCCGCGGTCGAAGCGACCGTGGCACGCGACGCGAGCGCGTGGGCCGAATACGGCCTGCAACCGCTGACTGTGGTCAGTTCCCCTGAATCGCGCTTTGCCGGCCTGCTGGCCGACGCGCTGCCTGCCAACCTGGACTATCTGATGCAGCAGCAGGGCGAAGATGGTGCGTGGGCGCCGAACTGGTCGTGGTTTGGACTGTATGACGAGGCGTGGCCGGCCGCGCAGCAAGCATGGAAAGGCGTGCTGACGGTCAAGACACTGCGCCAACTGCGCGCATTCGGCAGACTGTAGCTCGTACTCGTACTCCTACTCGTCCTCGTTCGGCGCTGAGACCCGGAAGAGTAAGAGAATGAGTAAGAGTAGGAGTACGAGATGAGGAGCCAGGGGCGTGGCGTTTACAACCGGCGGCTGAGAAGCTGCGCCAGCAGGCTGACGAGTAAAAGCGCGACGCCGGCTGCCGCCAGCGACACGTCACGGCCCGCGGCGCCGGACGCGATTAAGACCACTGCCAGCATGCGCACCAGCGGGGACTGCAACGCCGTTAACACTTTCTCCAGCAGTGACGCCGGGCCGACCGTGTAGCCCAACGCGTTGAGCTTACTGCGCAGCTCCTGGTCCGAGGGTTCGGTCAATGTGCTGCCGTCGGGAAAGACCAGAGTCGGAACGCTGGCGTTGCCGTTGTTGATCTCCATAACCCGATGGCGGGAGGTCGCATCAAACGAGATGTTGATGTACTCAAACGGCGCGCGGGCGCGCTGCAACGTCTGGCGCACCGGCGGCACCATGGGACAGGTCGAACTGCCGTAGAAGATGATTGGATCGGTCATGATAGCTTTCTGAGAAGTGTCATCCATCAAGGATGCGTCTATGGCGGCCGTTCATACCTGATATGCCACAACTTCTTGTCTGATCGCAAAAACAGCCACTGCTCTCATCGACTGAGCGGTGGCTGTTTGATTCCGGGTGAGCGCCAGCCAGTTGGCCACGTCAGCGACGTGACATCGCCGCAACGGGACGACAACGGAACCTCGTCCATGCGGCGTCTGAGCAATGATTGAAATCATCGCCTGACAGACAAAACAGGTTGAAACAGGTTGCCGAACCGACGATTCCAATATGCTTCAGCATACTTTGAGTACCTGACACCGATTTCAATCGGTGGGCGGGCTACGTGAGCGCCAGCGACTTGAAATCGCGCGCTTGCTGCGTCAGCGCGGTCTCAACGGGCAACCGTTCCATGCTGCTGGCGCCAAAGAAGCCGGCGATGCCGGTCGTGTGCTCGAAGATAAATTTGGCATCCTCAGGCATCGCAATCGGTCCGCCGTGGCAAAGCACCAGGATGTCCGGATTGACTGCCTTGGCCGCGTCGTGCATCGCCTGCACGCGGCGCGCCGATTCCGCCAGCGTCAGCGCAGTTGCCGCGCCGATCGAGCCCTTCGTCGTCAGCCCCATGTGCGGCACCAGCACATCCGCGCCCGCTTCGGCCATGGCAATCGCCTCTTCCTCGTCGAAAACGTAGGGGCAGGTCAGCAGATCCATTTCGTGCGCCAGCCGGATCATCTCGACCTCCAGGCCGTAGCCCATGCCGGTCTCCTCCAGATTAGCGCGGAAGGTACCGTCGAACAGCCCGACGGTGGGGAAGTTCTGCACGCCGTCGAAACCCATCTCCTTGATCTGCTTGAGGAAGACCGGCATCAGCCGGAAGGGGTCGGTGCCGCAGACGCCGGCCAGCACCGGCGTGTTCTTGACAACCGGCAGCACCTCGCTGGCCATCTCCACGACGATGGCGTTGGCGTCGCCGTAGGGCAGCAGCCCGGCCAGCGAACCGCGCCCGGCCATGCGGTAGCGGCCCGAGTTGTAGATGATGATGATATCGACGCCGCCGGCCTCGACGAACTTGGCCGAGATGCCAGTGCCGGCGCCGGCGCCGATGATCGGCCGGCCGGCAGCGACCTGTGCGCGTAGCCTGGCCAGCGAGTTCTGAACGGGGAATGAATGGCATGGTGAGGGTTCCTTTCGGTCTCTTGCTCTCGCTCGTACTCGTCCTCTTACTCGTACTCTTCTGATGCCGGAAGAGTACGAGTAAGAGGACGAGTACGAGTAGGAGTTGGAGGATGGGGGTGATTGATCTTATGCTCAGCCCAGCATCTTTCGCAACAGCTCCGTCGCCTTGTCGGCGAACTGCGGATCGTTGATGTTGCAGTCGATTTCGTGGACAGGAATGCCCGGCTTGAGGTTGCGCCTTGATCGCGTCGTAGCAGGCCGCGTCGGCCGCGGGGTCCCAGAATTGGCCACCGGGGCTGTCCAGTTGCGACACGCCTTGCAGCGGCAGCAGGATCGCCACCGGCCCGGTCGACGCGTTGGCGGCCGCGGCGATCATCTCGCCCATCTGCCGGTTCTCGTCGACGTCGGTGCGCATCAGCGTGACGTTGGGGTTCCACTCGTACAGATTGCGGTTCTGGTATTTATCCGGCACGGTGGCACGGCCCCAGAAGTTGGCCATGTCGACGCAGCCAGGCGCCAGCACCGCGGGCACGCGGGCGCGCGCCGCAGCCAGCATCCGCTCCGGCCCGGCCGACAACACACCGCCGCAGACGTGATCGGCGATCTCGGTGGTAGTGATGTCCAGCACGCCGGCGATAAACCCGCCGCTGATCAGCGATTCCATGGTGCGCCCGCCGGTCCCCGTGGCGTGAAAGACCAGCACCTCGTAGCCGGCCCCTTCCAGCGTCGCCTGCGCGCGGTTGACGGCTGCGGTGGTGTTGCCGAACATGCTGGCGGCGATCAGCGGCCTGTCGGCAGCGGCCGCCGGCGCTTCCGCTTCCACCATGCCGCAGATCGCGCCCGCCGCGTTGGCGTAGATGCGCCGGCTGAGCCGGTTCAGCCCCGACACATCCACCACCGACGGCATCATGGTGATGTCAACGGTGCCGACGTAAGGCGCGACGTCTCCCGCCGCGACGGTGGAGACCATCAGCTTGGACACGCCGACCGGCAGCGCGCGCATGGCCGCAGTGGCGATGGCCGTCCCGCCGCTGCCCGCCATGGCCAGGATGCCATCCAGCCGCCCCTCCTCGTGTAGCTGCTGCACGACCGCCTGCAAGCCGGCCGTCATGACCCGCATCGCTTCGGTCTTGTCCCTGGCGGCGCGCAGATCAGCGATGCTGCTGCCGCCGGCGCGGGCAACCTGGTCGTTGGAGATATCGGGTGAGAATGCCGGATCGCCGAGGATACCAAAGTCGACGATCACCGTCCGATGCCCGCGGGCCTCGATCAGTTCTTTGACGAACAGATAGTCGGCGCTCTTGGTATCCAGCGCGCCGGCCAAAACAATCGTCTTTGCCATGCTGCCTCCTTGTCTGGTGAGCTGGCTGGCCTCGTTGCCAAAAAGCAGTTGCCAACTAGCTCAGTGTAGCGGAAGCAACGGGGCCAGTCAAGGATGTAGATCATGTTTCGTGAGTTTTCAGCGAACAGGAAAGCATCCCCGGAGTTGTCCGGGGATGCTTCTGCAAACTAACGACGGTCCGGCTCTCAGGGCTCGATTGAGGATCGGCCTGCCGGGCCGCGCGATGGAGATTGCCAGCCAGGCTGGCCCTACAAGCTACTCCGCCGCGTACAGCCAACACTCAGTAGCGGCGATGATGTCCAGCACATCGATCACGCCGTCCTGCACCAGATCATAGGCTGGCGGCGCGGGGATCTGTCCCCAGGCGCCGGCCACCGATTGCACGTCGGCCATGTTGATCGCGAAGTCATGGTTGACATCACAGGCGAGCGCCAGACACTTGGAGAACTCCGACGTGTTGTCCTGAGCATCGGTCGCCGTCGTCGCGAACGTCAGGTTGGTCAGGGTTCCTGGAATCGTTACCTCGAACGACGCTGGCACCGCGCCAACGGTCACGTTCAGCGTGGTCAGCGGGATCATGCCCTCGCCGTGCTCGCTGGAGTGACAGGCTGCGTTGCCGTACACCGCTACCTCATAAACGCCCGGCACCGTGTCCAACGTGCCAGAGATGATCGTGCTGAGCGGCCCCAGATTCACCGACGTGAGCAGCGGGTAATTTTGCAAGTGGTTGGGTCCGTCGTCGCTGTCGCCGGGATCGTTGGCAGTGACGCCGTCATCGCCCAGATCGATGCCCAGTTGCATGTTGCCGAACATGACGTTGCCGTCGATCAGGTTGCTGACCGCGCCATCACCGATGACAGCTACGCCGGCGGCACCGTTGAAGAGAATCCCGTTGGCTTCCACGTTGGTCGCGTGGCCTTCGATAGCGACCCCGTGGCCGCCGTTGCCCAGCGGCGACACCAGCCAGACATCGGTTCCGATGAAGTTACCAGTAACCGCCGTGTCAGCCGAATCGTCGCTGATGAACACGCCGTTGCCGCCGTTGCCCGACACCAGATTGCTCTCGACGCTGTTGCCAACTCCGTCGTCAACCACAACGCCGTCGCCCAGGTTGGGAATCGGTGTCGTCGCGTTGACGTCCACACCGATGTAGTTGCCCGTGACTTGCGAGTTCTGCGTCTCCAGATGCAAGCCATCCATCCCGTTGCCGGAAAGAATGTTGTGTGTGTCGGTCATCATCGCGCCGACCTGAAGCAGCGGCGCGCCCTCAGCGTAGACGCCATGCTCCAGGTTGCCCGCGCCCACGATCCCGGTTACATCGACTCCGATGTAGTTGCCCAGAATCTCGTTGCCGGTCGCGGGCGGGCCGGCAATCTGGATGCCGTCGCCCAGGTTGTTGCCAATGACGTTGCGCTGGCTCGCCAGATGGCTACCGTACCAGTTGGTGGGCGGATCGTTCTGGTCCGCACCCAGCAGGTTGGAGGGCGAGTTGACGACGTGGATACCGTCGCCGCCGTTGCCCAGCGGCTCAGTGCCCAGCACGCCGAAACCGATGAAGTTACAAGAGACGTGGTTACCGCTGCCATTCTCGATCACCAGCCCGTGCCCGTCGAAGCTGTTGATGGCCAGCCCGCGCACCGACGCAGTCGCTGGCGTTGACAGTCAGGCCGCTGACACCGCTGCCCGCCTGGCTGCCATCGAGTCTCGATCTTCAACACGCGCGGCAGGTTTGGCGGCGGATCGGTATCGTCAGGCACAGCGGGCGCCGGCATCGGATACTGGATCGGCTCGATAGGCGGCAGGTCTATGACCAGCGGGCAGGCGGCCAGCGGCTGGGTAGTGGCGTCCAGATTGACCGGGCCAGTCACGGCAGGCAAGGCAGTCTGCGGCTGGATCTTGTGCGGTCCGGCTCCCTGGATAGCGAAGACGATGTCGTCCATGCCGGGGTTGGCGTTGGCCGCGTTGATGGCCTCGCGCAGGCTGCAGTGCGCCAGGTTGCACACGCTGTCGTCGGCGTCGTTCAAGCTGGTGACCACCAGCGCCGGCGCGCGCTGCACACAGTTGGAAAACTCCGAGGTGTTGTTGTTGGAATCGGTAGCCGTAGCCGTGACGAAGTCCTGACCGGCCGGCAATCCGGCGGCCAGCGTCAACGAGAAACCGGCCAATCCGTTGCCATCGGTCGTGAGCGTGATGGTCTCCAGATAGGTCTCACCTTCGCCGTAGCCTGAACCGTCGCACACGGTGTTGGCGAAGAAGTCCAGTTCAAAGGTCGTGTTAGGCGCCGACATCAGCAGGCCGTTGACCAGGACCTGGCCGGCCAACTCGTAGACGCCGATGATACTGGGATAGTTCTGCGACAGGTTCGGCCCGTTGTCGATATCGCCCGGGTCGTTGACGTTGGGCGCGCTGGGCGACAGGTCGATGCCCAGCTTGTTCTCGATCTCGGTGCCCTGGTTCTCGTAGATGCTGTTGCGGCGGATTGCGTTGCCTTCGGTGCCGACGGCGGTCATCCAGAGGCCGCGGCCGCTGTGTTTGGCGATGACATTGCCCTCAGCAGCCGTGCCGCCAACCCGGTTGTTATGAGCGCGCGAGTCGATGAAAACGCCGTGCTCGCCGTTGCCAAAGACAATCATTTCCGTGGCGTCTACACCGATGAAGTTCCGGGTGATAACGTTGCCTTCAGCAAAGGGACCGGAGATATTGACGCCGGCCGCGTTCGCGCCGATGACGTTGCCGTCGACCAGTGAATTCTGGGCATTGAACATGGAAACTCCCGTGCCGCCGTTGCCCAGGTTGTTTTGCCCGCCGTTGTCCGACCCGCTAGTATCCGTGCCGATGTAGTTCCCCAGCACCGCGTTATTCATCGCCGTGAAGTTCGGGCTTCGCTGGATCAGCACGCCGTCGCCGCTGTTGCCGGAGATCACGTTGCGCTGTGCGGCAGCGGCCCCGCCAACCGTGTTGGATGATGCGTTCTGGATGAACACGCCGGCAGCTCCGTTGGGCAGCGGCTTGTCGCCCAGAATGTTCATCCCGATCACGTTGCCGATGACCAGGTTGCCGGTTGAGGCGATGCTGCTGGGCGGGTCGGCAATCTGCACGCCGTTGCCCGCGTTACCTGAGATCAGGTTGGCCTGCACGATGCTGTCGGCGGCGTTCTCAATCAGCACGCCTTGGAGCGTATTGGCCAGCGGCCAGCGGCCGGTGATGTTCACGCCGATGAGGTTGTCGGCAACCGTGTTTTGCAGCGCACCTTCCAGTAGCGCCACGCCGTTGCCCTCGTTGCCGGCCAGGAGGTTGCGGCCATCGACCGTGTTGCTGTCGCTGCCCGGCCCCTCGATAGCGACGCCGCTCAGGCCGTTGCCCAGATCGACAACACCTGATGCGTTGGTGCCGATATAGTTGCCGGCGATGCGGTTGTTGATCGACGGCCCGCCGCCGGGCGGTGGATCGTCTTCAGGCGCGTCGCCCTCCGGCTCGCCAGTCAGGATGTAGACGCCGTGCAGGCCGTTGCCGGAGACCACGTTGCGATCGGCAGGCAGGTCGCCGCCGATCAGGTTATCCGCGCTGTTTTGCAGGGCGATGCCGTGGAAGACGTTGCCCAGCGCTGCCGTGCCGGCCGCATTGGTGCCGATGTGATTACAGACCACCAGGTTGTTGTTGCTGCCGTCGATCACAAGTCCGCTGCCGGGGAAGCGGTTGATCACCAGCCCCTTGACCGTGCTGCCGCTGGTGCCGATGGCCAACACGAGACCGTTGGTGGGCGAAATCGTCGCGCTGCCGTCGATCTCGACCATCAACCTGGCGGGCAGGTAAGCGGTTGCGCAGGCCGCGCCCGGCTGCGAGATCGCATCGAGGGTCACCGTGCTGCTGATGGGCGGCAATGAAGACTGAAGATGGATGGTCTGCAGCCCCGTGCCCGGTATGGCAAAGGAAATCGCGTCGGCGGTCGTTGTGACCACGTTGGATTCTTCGATGGCGGCGCGCAGCGTGCAGTTGCCGGCGCCGTCGTCGCACAGTCCGTTGCCCGGAATCGCGTCCGCAGTGTCGAGTGTCGAATTGACGACGAAATCATCCGCGCTGACCGGCGCAGCCAGCGCCAGCCCAACGCACAGCAAGCCTGCCAGAAGGAGAGTCAGGAGCACCCATCTTCTCCGGGGCCAGGCACTCGATAGTGCGATTAACATAACTTCCTCCTCGAAACGGTATGCCGGCAGCTTACGAGCAAGACCGGCAGGTGGTTTTACAGAATCCGACGAAACCGTCAGTAACGGCAGAAATAACTTGTGTGACTGGTACGGGTCTGCCTCCCAGGTGACAACGAGGTGCGCGGCCCACCCATCCCCTTTTTCGCGCGCAGCAAACTGTTTGTAGTTTTCAACTATGCCTGACGCAGCTTGCAACGCCAGCCCGTTGTTAGGTAGATCTCCGCTGTGCCACTGCTCCATCAGCGGCAGTACGTCCCAGGTAACCCAAATGTCTTCATCGGTTCCCACGACTTGAAGCGACTGCGCTACAGGATCGATGGCATTCCACATATTACCGCCGGTAGCGGTCATCTCTTCCCAAGGAGCTGCCACCGCGTGTACGGCTACGGGCATATCGCGGCAGTAGACCAGCGATCCGCAGCGCTCATAGAAGACGTGCAGATCGGCAGCGAAAATCGTCGCTCCCGGCGGCAGCGCGCCGAGATCAAATGCAAGCAGCACGCGCTCCGTATCGCGCAAGCTCGTGGCGCCGACCTCAAGGGTCGACCAATCTCCGTAGTTGGCCTGAGTGTTGGCGCGGATCCAGGTATCGCCCGTGGTGCGCAGAACCGTCACGCTGCTGGCGCCATCATCGATGCGGGCAGGAGGTGACGCATCAGCCGCTGAGCGCGCGAAAATAGCGATGCCCGCAACCGCTGCAGCGGCTAGTAGCGAGATCACTTTCCTGTGAGCAGCCAATGGCGCACGCTCCTTCTCCCGCGAATCGACTTTCAAAGTCGTCTACACTTTTTCGTCCGCTGCCAGACCCTGCGCCAGGTCACCAATATAGCGAAATTGTAACCCTGCGTGCCAAACACCCATGCAGTCCCTGCCGCGGCTCCCAGTCCAAAACTCTCCAACGGTCGTATTACAATTATACGTGCGGCCGTCCGGCGCATCAAGATGCAATTGCATCATGTTTGCTAGTGCAATCGACCCATATGGTCGCGATTGCCCGCGCAGCTTGAGTGCTGCTATAATGCCAGCCTGACTGTGTTTAAGTAATATTGACAGTAGCGATCGGAGTGTTATCGTGCGTTTGATTCTGACAGCGGCAATGGTCGCGATAGGCATTGTAGTACTTCTCGCAGGCGTCTCGTTTGGGCAGGGCGCGCCGCCTGTTTTCCTGCCGCTGGTGATCGACAGCGGCCCCGACCAGGCGACGCCCCCGCCGACGGATACGCCAGTCGGCACGGCGACGGCCACACCCACCGCCACGGCAACCACCAGCGCCACTGCAACACCTACTGCGACGCTTACCGCAACCCCTGATCCCAACGCGGGACTGTTGGTCGAGAACTACCAGACTTACGTTGACGGTGTTGCAGGCGGCCTGCATGTGATCGGTGAGATCGTCAACAGCGCCCCTGTCAACAAGAGCCTGCTGCGCGCCGACATCACTCTGTTACAGAACGGCCAGCCGGTCTACAATCAGACGCAGCCCGCCATGGTTTTCTCGCTGCGACCGGGGGAGCGTGCGCCCTTCGACGCCTCGCTGGGCACGCCGCCCAACTACACCAGCTACACCATCGAGGCCAACGGTCAGGCCACAACTACGGACCCGATCGACCAGTTCACGATCCTCAGCCAGCGCGCCTTCACCGAAACCACCAGCACACTAACGCTGGTGGGCGAGTTGCGCAACGACACAGGCGGCAACGTCACCTTCGTCACGGCCACCGGCACCTTTTACCAGTCCGACGGGCTGGTCTGGCGCGCCGCACAGACCTACACCATGCTGAACAAGCTCGCACCCGGCCAGCGCAGCCCCTTCAAGTTGACAGCCTACGGCCCGCAACAGATCGCTTCCAACGCGCTCATCGTGCGCGCGCTGAGCTCCGCCACGCCGCCGCGCAGCGACCTGACAGTGATCTCCAGCAACGTAACGGTGCAGGGCACGATCCTGCTCATCACCGGTCAAATGCGCAACGACGGCGCAACCTCAGCCAGCAATGTCCAGGTCGTGGCAACCCTCTACGACGGCGCCAACCAGATTGTCAACGCAGCATCGTCGGCGACCAGTACACTCGCGGCCGGTGCCAGCGGACCGTTCTCGATCAACTTCCCCGCCAACTGGCAGGGATACACCACCTCTGAACTCCAGGTCCAGGGAAATTGATGACAGGAAGACGCGGAGCGCTTGCAGGTGACGCCGGAGGCCGGAGCGCGATTGCCCCCGGGGACGGCTGGTGGGCGCTGGCGCTGGCCGCGGCCGCGCTGATCGTTTACGTGGCGACCCTCGCGCCGACAGTCGCGACGGTCTTCGACGACAGCCTCGAGTTTCAGGTCGTCCTCCCCAGCCTCGGCATCGCCCACCCGACCGGCTATCCCCTTTACACAGTGCTGGGCTGGCTATTCAGCCTGCTACCGCTGGGCGACGACGCGCTGCGCATCAATCTGCTTTCGGCAGTCGCCGGAGCAGCAGCGATCGGCGTGATGTTCCTGGCGGCGCGCCAACTGGGCAGCAGCCGGCTGGCGGCCGCGGCTATGGTCGCAGTGTTCGCGCTCAGTAGCACCTGGTGGTCGCAGGCCACCATCGCCGAGGTCTACACGCTGCACGGGCTGTTCGTGGCGCTGATCCTCCTCCTGACGCTGCTGGGCAACGGCACCCGCAGGCCGTGGCTGGCGCTGGTCTTCGGCCTGTCGCTGGCGCACCACCGCACGACGCTGCTGCTGGCGCCCGGCGTGCTGGTCTATCTGCTGTGGAGCGATCCGGGCGTGCTGCGCCGGCCGCGCGACCTGCTGATGCTGGCCGGCGCGCTCCTGCTGCCTCTGCTGTTGTACACGTATCTGCCGCTACGCGGATTAACCACCACCTCGCTGGATGGCACCTACAGCAACACCTTGCAGGGCTTCCTACGCCACGTCCTGGCCAGCGACTATGGCTCGTTCCTGCGCGGCAATCCGCTGGCCGTTGAGCGCCCTTCTGGCTACCCGTTGAACCTGCTGACCAGCCAGGTCAGTCTGGTCGGGCTGCTGTTGGGACTGACCGGCTGGCTGCGCTTCCCGCAACAGCCGCGGCGTTTCACGCTGCTGGCGCTGGTCTTTGCCGCCAATCTGGCCTTTGCTGCGGCCTACAAGACCGCCGATGTTGATGTGTTCTACATTCCCGCGAGCATGGCCTGGCTGCTGGTCGCGTCGGTGGGGTTGACCATGATTCTGGACAGCCTGGGCGCGATGCTGGCCATCACGGGACGGCAGATGCGTTTGCCGGGGCCTTATAAAGCCTGGCTGGCAGGGTTGTCCGTCGTGGTCGTCGCGTTCGTCCTTGCGCAGCCAGTGCAACAAGCCCTGGGCACGCTGCAGACCAGCGTCCGTCCGCAGGCGTGCAACGAGGTGCTGGCAGTCGGCGAGACTCCGGCGCTGACGCCCAATCGTCGCGGCAACTGGAACGTTTTCAACTGCGGCCAGGCCATCCTCGGCCAGCCGCTGGCGCAGAACGCTGCGATCATCGGTTTGCTGGGCGAGACGACCCTGGTACGCTTCATGCAGCAGGCGCACGATCTGCGGCCTGACATTTCCACCGTGACCGCGGACAACGAAGCGGGGCGGCTGACAGCGGTCGAGAAAGCGATCGCCGCCGGCCAGCCGGTCTACCTGACACGCGAATTGTCCGGCCTGACCGAGCGCTACTCGTTGACCGCTGAGGGCCCGCTGGTGCGCGTCTGGCCAGCCGGCCAGGCCGCGCCGGACGCGCTGCCACACCCGGTGGATGTCCCGTTCGGCGACCATGTGCGACTGACCGGCTACGACTTCGCGCCGGTTGATGCGCGCGCGGCGACGCTGGTGCGTCTGCGGCTGGCCTGGCAGGCAGATGCGCCACTGGGCGAGGATCTCAAGGTGTCGGCCCGTCTACTGGGGCCGGACAGAGAGGTCGTCGCCGGGCAGGACGCTGTGCCTGTTCACTGGGCCTACCCGACCACCGCCTGGCGGCCGGGCGAAACAGTGATCGACGCCTATGACTTTGTCCTGCCAACGGACATAGATCCAACCTCCCTGACTCCGCAGGTAATTCTCTACCGCGCGAGCAACGGCGAGGAAACAGGGCGCTTTTCGCCCTAAAGATGACAAATTTGTCACGATTTTCACGCGCTTGTGTAATCAAGAATTCACAATCGTGGTGTACTCTGGGTGTGAAGATCACTCCTGAATTGTAGGATCGGTGGGACGACCAAATACGGTCTGGCGGGCGAATGTTGGTGTGTTATCGCGTACGGATCCGCGGGCTGAATGCTCGCCGGTTTGCATTGTCGAGACGGCCGGGTCACAAGGTGGGTCATGATCTGCGCCACGCTGTGGCCAGTCGCTTGCTTACCGAGAGGAGGAAATCAAATGAAATCGCGCCGAACAATGATCCTGTGCCTGATACTGGCGCTACTGGCCGTCGTGTCGCTGGCCGGATGCGACAACACAGCCGAACCACCGCCTGCACAAGAAATCGTTGTGGAGGCCGCCACGGCGACGCCGGTCCCGCCGGCCGACACTGCCACGCCTGTGCCGCCAACTGCAACACCCGTGCCGCCGACGGCAACAGCCACGCCGGAGCAACCCACTGCCACGCCGGAACCACCAACACCCACGGCGACGGCAGTTCCGCCCACTGCCACCGCAACCTCCACACCGGAACCGCCTACTGCGACACCAGAGCCTGAACTCACCGCACCGCAGGCCGTTGCCAGGAGCAACATGAACATGCGCGGAGGCCCAGGCACCGACTTCCCGGTGATCGGCTCGGCCAGCGGCGGGACCGGCTACGAGATCACCGGGAAGAACGAGGACGGCAGTTGGTACGAGGTCTGCTGTGCCGGCGAGGACAAAGGGTGGCTGTCGGCCAGCCTCGTGACCGTAGAGGGTGATGTTGCGGCCATTGCTCTGGCCGAGGACATCCCTGAGCCGCCGCCAACCCCGACGCCCGCACCCACCAGCGCAGCCAGTGCAACCGCGGCGCCCAGCGGCGGTGGTGGCAGCGGATCGCCGCGTGGCATATTGCTTTACTCCACGGCTAACATGGATGCCGGAAAATGGGAGTTGCACGAGTACAACTTTGCCAGCGGCGAGCATCGCTGGCTGTTCGACTGGCGCACCGAGGTGGAGTTCTCTCCCAACTACGGCCAGATCGCCTATTTCGCCTGGCCTGGTGCTGTGGGTCGAGATGAGGTCGGCATCTGGGCGATGAACTCGGACTACAGCGGCGAGCATCTGATCATCCGCGGCGGGGCGTATCCCTCGTGGTCACCGGACAGCAGCCGCCTGGCAGCCGGGGACGGCGAGACGGTCTACATCCTCAATGCCGACGGCAGCGGTCTGCGCCCCCTGACCGCGGGTGAATACCCGGCCTGGTCACCAAACAGCAACTGGATCGCCCACCGCGCCTGCGTCGGCGGCGCGTGCGGCATCTATCTGACCAACCCGGATACGGGCGAGCAGCGGCGGCTGACGACCGGCGGCAGCGACGGCCAGCCCGCCTGGAGTCCCAACGGCCAGCAGATTGCGTACATCTCGCAGGACGACGGCAACTTCGAGATCTATCGCATCAACGCGGATGGTAGCAACAAGATACGCCTGACCAACAGCGTGAACAGCGACGGCCTGCCCGTGTGGTCGCCCGATGGCGGCTGGATCGCGTTCCGCTCAGATCGCGGCGGTGGCTGGGCGATCTACGCGATGCGCGCAGATGGCTCTGATCTGCGCAAGGTCGTTGACGCATCGGTGCTGCCAGTCTGGTTCTTTGAGAAGATGGGGTGGCGGCCGTAGAAGGGCGGGGGAAAGGGAGGGACAGGAGGAAAGGGGAGGAGGAGAGGGAAAAGAGGGGACCTATAGGATATTTGGGAGCAGCCCGTGTCTCGAACGTGAGACACGGGCCGCTCGTTCTTCAGAAGTTCAACTTCCAGGAAGCCCTCATTCGGCGCGCAGGTGATTGGCACGGGCATTTTCGGCGTGGTAGAATTGAGCGCCATCTCTTTGTGGCGTACTGCAACGAAAGGGCCAGCATAGCGTCGTGTTTACCATTCTTTCGGCTGGATTTGTTTGCGGCGACCTGGTGCTTCGTCCCGTCAACGACCTGCCCCCCCTGGGAGGCAATCGTTTCGTCGACGATGCGCGGCTGACCATTGGCGGCTGCGCGGCCAACGCAGCGGTCGCCTTTGCCCGCCTGCTGGCTGACCAGGGCGGGCAGGTCGCGTTGGCTGGCCGCGTCGGCGGGGATGATCTGGGCTGGCTGCTGCGCCATGCACTGGAGACAGAGGGCGTTGACACGAGTCCGCTGCTGGCAACGGCCGGGGCGGCGACGGCCATCAACACAGCGCTGGTGACTGGCAACGGCGAGCGCAGCTTCTACGTCTTCGGCGGCGCATGCAATCTGGTGACGCCCGACGATCTGCCTGACAGCCTGTTGCGCCGGTTCGATCACCTGCACCTGGCTGCCATGGGCGCGCTGCCTGGTCTTGCAGGAGACGCAGGTGCCCTTATAGCCCGCCGTGCCCGCGCGGCCGGCCTGACCGTCAGCCTGGATATCACACTCAACCCGCCGCGCGACAGCCGGGCCGACATCCTGCCGCTGCTGCCGCACGTCGATCTGTTTCTGCCAAACCTGGGCGAGGCGCAAGCTGTGCTGGGTGACGGGAGCGTCGATGAACTGCTGGCACGCGGGCTGGCGGCGGGCGTTGGCCTGATGGCGATCAAGCTGGGCGAGGCGGGCTGCGCGCTGGCGACTGCCAGCGAGCAAATTGTGCTACCGGCCTTTGAGGCGTCAGTGGTGGACACCTGCGGCGCGGGCGACGCCTGGGCGGCAGCCGTGGTTTTTGGCTGGCGGCAGCGCTGGCCGCTGAACAAGCTGGCCCGGTTCGCCAACGCGGCTGGGGCGCTGTGTACCCAGTCTGTCGGCGCGACGGAGGGCCTGGGCAATGCTGCCACGATTGGCCGCTTTCTGGCTGCCAGCTCAAGCCCCTGAAAAAAAGAGGCGGCGTGGGTGTGAACCACGCCGGCCCGCTACTCCTCACGCCGCCTCAAGGGGCTAGATGGCTTGCCCGCCAACCATCGTTCAGAAGGTCACGTCGTCTCCGGTCACCATGAGCTTGCAGTAGCTCGTGCCAGGCCCTGCATGTTCGATGCGAACATAGTAGGTGCCCGGGCTGGTGAAGTTGCCTGACCAGGACTTGTCGCCCTGAGCGAACTTGTTCTCCGATCCGCGACCGACCGGGTCGATCTCCTCGCCCAGATTGTACAGGCGCGCCTGTTCGGGGGTCCAGACGCTGAAGTTGACAGCCTGACTCGGCTCAGCGTCGAGATAGACGTGAATCTGCGATCCCTTGCCATCATAGTAGAACGACTCCCAGTGGCTTGCCGTACCGTTCATCGCCATCCAGTCGCTCGCGGATGCTGGCGCAGGAGCGGCAGCGGGTGCCTTCGTGGCAGCCGGCGCAGCCGCGGCAGCCGCTGACTGCACTGCGGTCGCCGCTGGCACGGAGACGCCCTCGCCACTGACGCTCAGCATGTAGTTGGTAGGAGTCGAACGGGAGCCAGCGAACTTCACCAGCACGTAGTAGGTGCCGGGAGCGTTGAAGGAGCCAGACCACGACAGGTCGGCGTTGACGAACTCGTCAGTCCCTCCACATCCGCAGGCCTCGAGATCGCCCGAGTCTTCCCAAATGCGCGCCTGTTCAGGTGTAACAACCGCAAAGGAAGCGCCGTCGCCCGGCTTGGCATCCATCTTCACTGAGATCGAGCCGCCCTCGCCGTCGTACATGAACTTGTACCACTGAGACTGGCCGGGATCGAGAGTCTGCCATACATCATACGTTGTGTAGGCATCCCCGGGGCCGGTTCCCCCACCCGCAGCCAAAGCAATACCGGGAACAATCATCAGGCTGGCGATCATGATCACAACCACCAACCGAAGCGTTCGTGCTAACATCGCAATCCCTCCTTTTTGACGGCTTGTAGCTATGGCGCTGCAAAGCCGCCAACACAAACCTGATGGTTTCCGTGCTCCAGCTCCATTGAACGATATGTCGTATCGCCGTCATCGAAGCTGCGCCCAACACGTTAACCATGCTTCACCGTCGCCTGGCAGCGTAGGCCGGAACGCTGCCGGACCACAACCAGAAACCAAACACATTCACATGTGCCCGGTCACGGGATTCTGGATCGAATCTCCTCCAGGGGCCCCGATAACCGCCGCAAGCGGCGACCTCCTCCGCTGTCTCACCAGCCAGCTGCTGGCAGACAATCTGATCGTTGCAATAAAAGTATACTCCTGCCAGAACCAATTGTACATCCGTCAATTGGCCTATCTTTGCATTGGCCAACTGGATATATTGCTGGATGTGCTGCAACGCAAGCGGACGCGAGCAGGTGCAGGCGAGCGCCCGCGCAACCAACAGACCGATCCGAATTGCTGCCGGTGACTGTGTGGTTTACAATGTGCGAAAAGAAGCAGGTGAAAGGACCTTATCATGACTGACAAATTTGCTGCTCAGAAGCAGGCTTACGCCCGGCTGATCATCAACGCCGGAGTCAACCTTCAACCCGGTCAGGGTGTATTCATCCAGGCCGAGCTGGGACATCGGGACTTTGTCCGGTTGCTGACCAAAGAAGCTTACGCGGCCGGTGCCAAGACGGTCATGGCCGACTGGCGCGACCCGATCATGGATCAGACGCGCTATCTCGACGTTGAAGACCAATACCTGGAGTACATGCCCGATTTCCTGGAAGCGCGCATCAACGAGATGATCGATGACGGCTGGGTCAGGATCGCGCTGACGGGTGACGAGTACCCTGACGCGTATGACGACGTCGATCCGGCGCGGATGCGCCGCCAGCGGTCGGCCATGATGAGACGCCTGGGACCGTCTGTCCGGCGGATGATGAACAACGAGATCTCGTGGTGCGTGGCCGGCATGCCGGTGATCCCCTGGGCGCAGAAAGTGTTTCCCGATCTTGACGGCGAGATTGCGCTGGAGCGGCTGTGGGAGCTGGTGCTGCAGGTCGTTCGCGCTGACCAGCCCGATCCGGTCGCGGCCTGGCAGCAGCACGACGCCAATCTCAAGAAGGTGCCCGCCTTCCTGGATCGAAAACAGGTGCGCGCCATCCGCTATCTGGACGAGACGCCCGGCCCCGACGGCAAGGCGTCCACCGATCTGACCATCGGCCTCACCGACCAGCCTGCCTGGAGCTGTGGGTCGAGCAACAATTCGCAGGGGATCCCCTTCCTGGCCAACATTCCCACCGAGGAGATCTTCTCGACGCCGCACCGCGACCAGGTCAACGGCTGGGCGCGGACGTCCAAACCAGGCTTCCCCTTCGAGCGCGAGCTGCTGGATGCCTGGTTCCGCTTCGAGGATGGCTTTGTCGTCGAGTGGGATGCAGGGAAAGGCAAAGATCTGCTGGACCAGCTCTTCGAGATGGACGGCGCGCGGCAGTTGGGCGAACTGTCGCTGGTGGACGTCCGCTCACCCATCAACCAGGCCGGCGTGATCTTCCACGACACTCTGTTCGATGAGAATGCTGCCTGCCATATCGCATTCGGCCGCGGTTACCCCGAAGGCATCAGGGGCGGCAACCAGATGAGCGCTGAGGATCTCGAGGCCATGGGTCTCAACAGTTCCGATGCGCACCAGGATCTGATGATCGGCACCGACACCATGACCGTCATCGGCATCTGCGCCGACGGCAGCGAGGTGCTGATCATGCAAGACGGCATGTTCACCGACGAGGTGTTGGCGTAGGTGGCGATGGGTTAGGCCAGGACGGTGATGAATTGAAAAGACCCCCGGAAGCGGCGCTTCCGGGGGTCTTTTTGTTGATCAGTTATGACTGAATAGCCCGCCGTCTGACAGCGGCAGCCGCCATCAGCGCGGCGTAGGCTGCCAACAGGACCAGCAACGCAGGAAGCGCAGCAGCCGGGGCACTGGGACCAGCATTCATGCCAGTCAATGCAACTGCTGTGGGCGTCTGGAAGGTGACGCTGACCGGACCGTGCAGAGTCGTCGCGCCGTTCAGCGCGATGTCCTCCAGCCAGTACCAGTAGGTGCGGCCAGCTTCCACATTGCTGTCCTGCCACGCGTAGCTGTAGCCCTGCGCGCTGCCGGGCGCCTGCGATGGCACGAAGGCCAGCAAGCTCTGGGGAGCCGTCGCATTATCAGCCCGGTAGAGGTTGAACCCGGCGTTGCCGGCCTCGCTGACCGTTTCCCAGGACACCAGCACGTGGCCAGGCTGCGACTGGGCGTCGAAGGATGCCAGCGCTCACTGCCAGCGGGCCGGGATTGAACGTGTAATCCTCGACCTCGCCGCCGTCGGCTCGTCCGGTGGACTGTGCAGCGCCATCAGGCCCGTGGGCCGCGGTCACGTCGCTGCAATTGCCGTTGTTGTCGGGGTCGGCCACCAGGCGGACGCGCATGTTGTACTGGGCCGCGTTGTTGATCACGCCGGACTCCAGGGCGAAGGTGACCGGCTGGTTGGCGCCCGCCTGCATCACCTGGTTGTTGATCACGTGCTCGTTGGCGTCAAAGGCGCCGTTGGGCGTCTCGGGCACGCCGATCACCGCGGTCCCGTCGCTGTAGTCCAGCCAGGCGTT
Source organism: uncultured Chloroflexia bacterium (assembly GCA_963707275.1). GTDB lineage: Bacteria > Chloroflexota > Anaerolineae > JAAEKA01 > JAAEKA01 > JACKBK01. The sequence goes on along the minus strand of CAVPPH010000002.1, from coordinate 39,943 downwards.
GAGGCAGGCATACGTGCTGGCCGGCCCGGTGACGGTCACGTAGATCTTGCCCTGGCCGGCGTTCCAGCTTTCAAGATAGTTGCGGGTTACGCCGTCGTCGACGTCGGTTCCGGTGCCGCTGGTGGCATCGCCGGTCCAGGTCGTCCCAAGCCGCCACGGCAAGCCTTGTCCCGTGTGCCAGGCAAGGCTGTAGACTGGCAGATCACTTTGGTCGGGATAGAGACCTAGACCTACCAGCACCGGATCGTGATCTGAGGAGCGATAAGCGTTTGGCTCGTAGAGCGGCAACGCATCTGGCTCTTCCTCGAAGCTTTGCTCGCCGGTGTCGAGAATGTCGTCGTTGTAGTCCAACAGATTGACCTCGTCGGCGTTGATATGCCACTCGCTGAGGCCGGCTACTTGCGGGGTCAGCGCAGCGCTGGACAGGGCGTGATCCAGGTAACCAAGCTGGCCATCGAAGACGTAGCCGTAGCCGGCCGCGCCCAGCGCGGCGCTTATCTGGTCGGTGTAGCCTGCGGCGGTAATGGTGGTGATAGGATCTTCCAGACGATACGAGTTGAGGTCGCCGATGATCAGCACGTCCGGGTCACCGCTGGCCGTCGGATCGCCCGGCAGCCAGGTGTTGACCAGATAGGCGGCGCCCTTCTGGCGGGTGTCGTTCCAGCAGCCCTGACCGTCGCCCAGGTCCGCATCCAGCCCGCTGCCGGGGCAACTACCCTTGGACTTGAGGTGGTTGACGACCACCGTCAACCGCTCGCCCCAAGTGTTCTCTTCAAACGTTTGAACCACGGCTGGCCGGCTTTTTTGCGTTCCGGTGCTATTGGGATCGGTAAACGCCGCTGTTGTCAGGACCTGCACCGCGCCGACCGGCGTCACCTTGCCTGGCTTGTAGATGATGCCCGTGGTGATCGCGTCAGTACCCACGACACCGGTGTTGATATAGGCATATGTGCCCGCGCCAGCGGCCGCGTTGAGCCTGCTCACCAGGTCGGCGATAGCCGTGCCGTTGTTCTCGATTTCCATCACGCCGATAACGTCGGCATTCAGCCCCAGCAGGGCCGCCACGATCTTGTCAGCCTGGCGAACAAACTCAGCAGCCGAGTCCGCGCCGCGCGCGCCGTTGGAGCCGTTGTCGATGGTGGTGAAGTAGTTGAGGACGTTGAAGCTCGCCACCTTGACATTGCCAGGCAAGACCGGCGCGGCCGGCCGAGGGTTGCCTGGCGTGAAGGCATAGCTGAACGTCGGCGTCACCGGCCGGATGCGCCAGGCGTCGGTGCCAGTCAGGCCGGCAAAGGACCAGTGCAGCACACCGGTCAGATTACTGATGGTATCGCCGCCGCGCACGTAGTTAGTGGTGCTGAAGCCGCCGGGCGTGGGGTGGAAGACGGCGATGTCTTCGAGCAGCGCATGGTTCTGCTGGTTGCTGTCGTCATCCAGGATGATTGTGCGCCGCAGAACATCGATTTGGTGAGCTGTATAGCCAGCGACCGACGGCAATGCGGTGTCGGTGAACTGGCGAAAACGGCCACCCTGCGAAAGAACCAGTTGTCCGTAGCGGAACAGCTCGAAGTACTCGGTGACGCTCAACTGCGCGCCGATCTGCACCAACATCCCCTCGAAAGGCTCGTAGTACGCGTTAGCCTGCGTCTGGGCGGCGGCCACGGTCGGACCGGTCACACCGGGAACCGGCAGCGTCAGCGCGGCGGGAGTCGGCAAGGAGTTGCCGCTGCTGATCACGCTGACCGCGCCGGCGGTGGTAGCATTCAACTGGCTCATGTCAAAGTACTCGCTGGATGTGCCGGTGACCTGAACCTTGTCGCCGACCATTACATCGGTCGGGCACGTGTCGCAATAGACGAAGATGCCTTCAGACGTGGCAGGGTTTGCATCAACGTCTGCGTCTTCTTCCTGAATGAAGAAACCATCCAGCTTGTAGTCGTTGACCCCGATCACCCCCTGAAAGTCACCGGTCACGATGGCCTCCACGCTGAACGTGCCGGCGACGGACGAGCTTCCGCTGCCCTGAATGTCGTGGATCTTGGTAATTCCGGCGACCGTGGTGAAGCTCCAAACGTAGTCTGCCGCCATATTGTCGGGCGGATCGATGAGATCCTGGTCGGAGACTTGTAACGCGTAGATGGTGGCCGTGCAGGTCTCGCCGGGTGAGAAATCGGTGTCTGGGTTGAGTGTGAAGATGGTCGGGCCACCGGATACCATTGCCGTATGCACGCCGCTGCTGGTGCAGGTGATGTTGAACCAGGTTCCGGTTACGTTGACCGGCTCGCTGAAGGTGACAGTAATATCCGTAGCGACGGCAACTCCAGTGGCGCTGTTGGCGGGGACGGTGCTGGCGACGGTGGGGGGCACAGTCGCCGCCGCAGCTAGTTGAGTGGGAGAACTGCTGTTACGCGGAATGGCGTCGCACAGCGGAAAAATCTGCCGCGTTGTCTGTCAGTATCCGTACAACCGTTGCCTGCACGCAGTTCGCTGCTGTAGTATTGCGGAAGCAGTGTGGCGCGGCCGTGCCTTCGTAACAATTGGCCGTTGTAGCCATAGCCCATCCAGGTCACACGAGTCTTCGTGGTCTGGACGGTCGGCAACTGGTCAGCGCTGAAGCAATGTCTGAGCTGTCGTATGACCAGTGCGACCTTTCCGCTGGTCCCGCTCATACGTGAGAGATGCATGTCCGGTCTGTGTCGTGGGCGAAGCGCGCTACCGTACCGCCGAGCCCTGCCAGTTGCACCCGAGATCAAGTATTGACCGGCACCGAAGTCGACCGCTCAGAGCTGACTCGTGCTTCCACAGCTCGTCCCTAGCACCGGATGTGTACTGTGCGTACCAGCCCGACATGTTGAAAGTCCAGCTGCTGCCGTTGAAGATCTCGATAAAGTCGAATTCAGTGTATGGAGCATCTGCGTTGCCGCCGCCGCCATACACCTGGCTGATGCGCAGCAAGTTGGCCGTCGGCGCATCAGGTGCAGTCGCTGGTGCGGCTCCAGCCGCCGGGACAGCCGCCAACAGGAGTATCAACAGCAGAAGAATCGAGATGGTGCGGTGCGAAAAGCGGTGTTTCATCAGATTGGACCTCGTGTTTGCGGGCAAGGGTTGACGCGTCGGCATTGACGCGGGGCAAATCGGCTGACCGTTGCAAGCCTGATGTATGGCAAACAAGCCGAAGCCGTCGGGCTTTCTCGATCAACGGATGCATTATAACCTGACACCGCTGTAAGCATAAGTTTCGCGGCCATGTTCCATCACTTCGCACCAAACGCTACACGTCGGGATGATCTGGCAATGGCGTTATCGACAGAAGAGATTTGTCCGCTGGCAGGCAACCATGATTTAATGGCAGAAACAGATTCTGAACGAGCCGTTCCCTTGTGGCTCGCGAGACTTCCCCGCACGATGACACCAGAAGCGAGTGATTCCCATGACCATTCACGTGACCATCAACGGCGATGACCGTGACCTCGAAACCCACGCCAACGAACCGCTGCTGACCGCGCTGCGGCGTGACGGGCTGTACAGTGTCAAGCACGGCTGCGAGACCGGCGACTGCGGCGCGTGCGCTGTGCTGCTGGACGGCGTTCTTGTCAACTCCTGCACGCTGCTGGCCGAGCAGGCCGCCGGCCGGCGCATCGAAACGCTGGAGGGCCTCGCGCCGGAGCTGCCGGGCCAGCGCGGCGAGCTGCATCCGCTGCAACTGGCCTTCATCGAAACCGGCGCGATCCAGTGCGGCTACTGCACCCCGGCCCAGATGCTGGCCGCCAAGTCGCTGCTGGACCGCCAGCCCAATCCCACCGAAGCGGAGGTGCGGGAAGCCATCGCCGGCGTGCTCTGCCGCTGCACCGGCTATGTCCGGCCGGTTGAGGCGGTGCTGCGCGCGGCCGCAGTGATGCGCGGCGAAGAAGTGCCTCCCGTGCCCATGCCGCCAACCGTGAACACGTTCGACCGGCTCTACGAACCGCCGCATGAAGGCGATGATTCGGTGGAGCCTGGCGGGTGGCCCGGCCAACACGATGGGAGCACGCAGACCCTCACCCAGACACCCGTCATGGTGGTCGCGCCGCCGCAGACCAAGGTGGTCAACAAGGCCGAGGCCAAGGTCGATGCCGTCAAGCTGGCCAAGGGCCGCGCGGTCTTCACCGACGACATGGAGTTGCCGGGTATGCTCTACGGCGCGCTGCTGACCAGTCCCCATGCCCACGCGCGCATCCTGGACATCGACGCCAGCGCGGCCGAGCGGCTGCCCGGCGTGCATGCCGTGCTGACCTACAAGAACACGGCACGGGTCATGTATGCTTCCGGCGGCCAGTCCTATCCCCAGCCGCCGCCCTTCGATCAGGTCAGCCTGGACTACAAGGTGCGCCACTTTGGCGACCGGGTCGCGGTGGTCGCGGCCGAAACGACGGAGATCGCACAACAGGCGCTGCGGCTGATCGAGGTGACCTACGAGGTGCTGCCGGCCGTGCTGGACCCTGAAGAAGCGATGCAGCCCGGCGCGCCGGTCATCCACGACGAGCCGGATGCCATCAGTATTCACGACGCGGCCCGCAACCTCGTCCACCACCTGCACGCCGACTACGGCGACGTCGAGGCCGGTTTCGCCGCGGCTGACTTTGTTTTCGAGGGCGAGTACCGGACGCATCAGGTGCAGCAGGCCAGCATCGAGCCGCACGTCTGCATCACCTGGTGGGACGAGGACGACCGGTTGGTGGTGCGCACCTCGACGCAGGTGCCCTTCCACGTCCGGCGCATCATCGCCCCGCTGGTGGGACTGCCGATCCGCCGCATTCGCGTCGTCAAGCCGCGGATCGGCGGCGGCTTCGGCGGCAAGCAGGAGATGCTGCTGGAAGACCTCTGCGCGCACCTGACCATCGCCACCGGCCGGCCGGTGCGCATGGAGTACACACGTGAGCAGGAGTTCGCCAGCTCCCGCAGCCGCCACCCCGAGATACTGCGCTACAAGACCGGCGTCCGCAAGGACGGCACGCTGACCGCGATGGAGCTGCGCATGGTGGCCGACTGCGGCGCCTACGGCACCCACGGCCTGACCGTGCCCACCGTCTCCGGCTTCCGCGGGCTGACCACCTACAAGGCCGACGCGCTGAAATGGGACTGCCTGGTAGCCTACACCAACAAGCCGACGCCCGGCGCCTATCGCGGCTACGGCGCGCCGCAGGCCCTCTTTGCGCTGGAACTGCACATGGAGGAGATCGCCGAGGCCATCGGCTGGGATCCCATCGAGTTCAAGCGCCTGAACTGGGTCAAGGAAGGCGACGAACTGGTGCTGGCGCGCGCGATGGGCGAAGGGCGCGAGGGCTACGAGCAGTGGGTGCACAGCTCCGGGTTGGAGGAGTGCGTGCAGGAGGGGATGCAAGCCATCGGCTGGCAGCGCAAGGACGACCCAACGTGGCACACCGTGCCGGGCAAGCCGCATCTGCGCCGCGGGCTGGGGTTCGCCGTCTGCATGCACGGCACCGGCATCGCCGGGCTGGACATGGGCGCGGCCAGCGTCAAGCTCAACGACGACGGATCGTTCAACCTGCTGGTGGGCGCGACCGACCTGGGCACCGGCTCCGACACGGTGCTGGCCCAGATCGCGGCCGAAACGCTGGGCGTGCCGCTGGACGAGGTGGTCGATCTACTCGTCCGACACCGATTTCACCCCCTTCGACACCGGCGCCTATGCCAGCAGCACGACCTTCATCTCCGGCGGCGCGGTGCTCAAGGCAGCTGAAGAGGTGTCAGAACAGATCCGTGACCATGCCGCCAAACACTTCTTCGACGGCGTCGATCGCGACCGGCTGTGGCTGGAGGATCGGCACGTCTGCGGACCCAGCGACAAGCGCGTTTCACTGGAGACGGTCGCGCTGCACGCCACGCACCAGGCCGACCAGCACCAGATCATGGCGACCGCCAGCCACATGAGCTACCTCAGCCCGGCCCCCTTTGCGGCCCAGTTCGCCGAGGTGGAGGTAGACACCGAGACCGGCCAGGTAGAGGTCAAGAAGCTGGTGATGGCCGTGGACTGCGGCATCGCCATCAATCCGCAGACCGCGGCCGGGCAGGTCGAGGGCGGCATGGTGCAGGCGCTGGGGTTTGCCCACAACGAGGAGATGGCCTACGACGAGGCCGGCCGGCTGGTGACCACTGATTTCGTCAGCTATCCCATCTACCGCGCCGACGAGATGCCGGAGCTGGGCGCGATTCTGGTGCAAACCTACGAGCCCAGCGGGCCTTACGGCGCAAAGGCGATTGCCGAGATTCCCAAGGACGGGGTCGCTCCCGCGCTGAGCAGCGCGATCTATGACGCGACCGGCGTCCGCATCCGCGAGCTCCCGTTTACACCAGAGCGCGTCTGGCGAGCATTGCAAGCCAACCCGTCATCTGATTAACCCGAAACGATTGTAACGACAAAGGAGACCTGATGAAGCGTATTGTATTAGTGGGTTTGCTGAGCGTTGTGTTGATTATCCTCGCCGCCTGCGGCGGCAACGATGCTGAGCCGACCCCGGAAAAGACACCCGCGCCGACGGCAACCTTCACCGCCGCGCCCACGAAAGAGGTCGCGCTGCCACTGGTGGAGAGCGGCGCGGCGGCAACCGACACACCCGCCGCGGAAGCGCAGTCGCCGATTGCGACGCCTACGGCGCCGCCTTCACCTGTCGAAGAACCAACCGCGACCACTGAGCCAACCGCTGCGCCGACACCTGGCTTCGAGAGCCAGGCGCCCGTGCTGGTGCTGGCCGCCGAATCTGGCGTGCGGCGCACAGTGCAACACACCGGAAGCAGACGCCGTCGGCTCGGTGATCTTCGACCTGTCTACCGGTGAGTTCCGCACGTGGGTCGCCGATCTCGATCCGCTGCAAGGCCAGGTCTACGAGGGCTGGCTGGTGCAGGGCGCGCGCGCCGAAAGCACGGGGCGTTTCAACACCGATGCAAACGGCAGCGCCGCCGAGTCCACCGATCTGTCAGCGCTGAAGGGCGACCCCTGGAGCACCTTCGTGTTCACCATCGAGCCGGAGCCGGACGACAACCCCGCCCCGGCGGCGGCGCATTCCATCGACGGGGTGCTGCGCCAGACGGCCATGGGCGAAGCGATGTACACGCGATTCGACTCGACCTGCCAAACCTGTCATGGTGCGGCGGCCGAGGGCGAAATTGGCCCGGCCTTGCTCGGCACGTCGCTGAGCTATGGCGAGTTTCTGGACAAGGTGCGCAGCCACCCCGGCGCCTCGTTCACCGAGGAGATCGTGCCAGCGGTCGATCTGCAGCACGTTTATGCCTGGCTGACAGCGCAGTGACCGCGTAGAAGCCCGGCTTTTTCGGGAAAGCCGGGCTTCTGAAAGATGTGGAATCAAGAAGTCCAACTTTTTCCGCAAAGTTGGACTTCTGTGTATTACGGGCGCATGTCGCTTTCGCGCTGCTTCTCTTCGCGGCGCTGTTCCTCCTGCCGCCGCTCGGCCATCCGGCCGAACCCCATCATCGTCATCAACATGTTTGGTTTGGTCGGCGCAGCGTCCGCGTCTTCCCAGCGGCCGGTCTCGCGGCCGCGCAGCCAGATGTCGCGCAGCGTCATCGCGGTTGCAAACGCGTCATCGATCGCCTTGCTGTCGCCCTGTACGATCAGATTGCGCCAGGCAGCCAGGTTGTCCATGTAGGTGTCGATCCAGCGCAGCACCTGCTCCTGGTTCTCGATGATGGTGTTGCTGAACACTGTGGGGTCGGTCGCCAGCAGTTGTGTCGTAACCTCGAACTGGCCGCCGGCCAGCCGGCGCAACTCCTGCCAGGACGGGGCGCCGACCGCGTTGGAGAAGACAGCCATGCCAGCCAGCGCCGGCAAGTGCTCCACCGCCGCCAACATGCTGTCATGTTCGATGGCGTCAAGAAACAGTGGGGTCGCGCCCAATCGTTCAGCCAGATCCGCGGCGGTTCTGACTGCGCTTTCAGCCGTAGTGGGAGAGGGACAGATAGCCCAGGTCGCCTTCTGGAACAGATCGGCGCGGGCCGCGTCGCCGCCGGCTTCGTAGACCGCAACGATGGGGTTGGTTCCGATGAAGGGATTCTGATCGGTCAGGAATCTCGTCAGCCCAGCGCTGCACCGGTGCTTTCACTGAGGCGGTATCCATTACCACGCAGCCCGGCTTCAGTTCGTGCGCAAGAGCCTGCATGGTGTCGCGAATGGCGATCGCCGGCAGAGCCAGGATGACCAGATCCGCGCCGTCACACGCACTGATCAGGTTCCACTCGGTCTTGTCCACCGCCTTGATCTTGCGCGACTGTCCGGCGGCCTTGTTGTCCTTGTCGTGGCCGACGACCTCGAATTTGCGTTGGCCCTGGGTCAATGCCAGACCGATGGAGTTGCCGATCAGCCCGAGGCCGACGATGGTGATGCGTGGTTTTGCCATGATTTCCTCGTTTCTCAGTTTGCGTCGTCGGCCGACTGCAAAAGCGCCAGAAGCTCCTCAACCTGTCCGACCGGCGGCGCTGTCAGTTTGGCCTGATGACGGCGCACCAGTTCCACGGTCAGCGGCGAGCAGCCGGCCTCCTCAACCAACACCGCGCCCATCGCTGGGTGGTTCAGATGTACGTAAAACGGGTAGCGCCAACTGCCGGGATCATCGCTGGCCAGCCGGCTGACCCACTGCGGGTTAAGGGCGTTGAGCAGAACAATCACGATCCGGTGACGCAGCCGCAGCCGCTTGCCTGGCTGGACGCTTTTGGCCACATCGTGCAGCAGCGCCGCCGCCAGCAAATCTGGCTGGTCGTGGCCGCTGGCTGCCAGCGTCTGCGCGACGTTCAAGCTGTGGCGCTGGTCGCGCGGCGACATGCGCTCAAACAACGAGTTCGCGCTAGCGGCGTCAACCAACCGGCCAGCGTTCGCCACTCCTCCGGGCTGATCAGCGGGCGCAGCGAGGCCAGGAACTGCCTGCACGCGATACGCTGGCCGCGGCCGCCGCCGTTTGCCGGTCATGGATCTGCAGCTGCCTGGGTTCGCCGCGACCTGGTCATACCCCGAGCAACGCCTGGGTCAGCGCCTGCGGTTGGCGCGGCAACGATCGTTCCCAGGATGTCAACGCCTGGGACGAACCTGCCCAACCATGATCAGCCCGAACAGCAGCATCGGGCCGACCTGGGCGATTCGGGAAAACGATGATCGCGGCGTTCTCCGGCAGAAGTCCCAAGCAACGCCCGATAGCCATCCAGTGGCGGAACGGGGATCAGATTGAAGAACAGCAGCGCGACAGTTGAGCCAGACGCTGGTCGCCAGGACGTAATTCAGAAATGGTGAGTCCCAGCAGACCGGTGAAGCGAAAGCCAATGCCGCAGCACGCCGGCGATGAGCAAGATTTGTCAACGGACCGACAACAGCCACCACCGTCATGCCGCGCCGTCCGTTGCGAAGATTGGCCGGGATTGACCGGCACCGGCTTGGCCCAACCAAAGCCGATCGACGAAGACCATGATGGTGCCCAGCACATCCAGGTGTTTGAGCGGGTTGAGCGTCAGCCGCCCCAGGTTCTTGGCGGTTGGGTCGCCCAGACGGTTGGCCATCCAGGCATGGGCGAACTCGTGAAACGTGAAGGCCGGAATCAGCGCGATGGCGAAAGCAATGATCTCTTCGAGGTGAACGGTTTAGCATAGGTTCTTCCTACCGACCGGCAGTCGATAGAGCCGATTATAACCGTGGTGCAGGGAAATGCCCAACCTGCCGGCCCGGTTTGACGCGTCCGCGGAGTTGCCAGCATAATGGATCGCATGATGACCAAAGAACCTGCAACGCCACGCGATCATCGACCTCAGTTCGCTGGACTGGCAGTTCGGCAGCGTGGCCCAGCGGCCCTGGCGCGGTGAGCCAGACGCCGGCGACGCGATATCGACCAGGTGAGCGAATGGCTGCCCGCGACCGTGCCAGGCAACGTGCGCAGCGACCTGCTGGCGCTGGGCGCATCGCCGACCCGTTTCTCGGCGATGGCCTGCAAGCCAGCCGCTGGATCGAGAGCCGCGATTGGTGGTATCGCGCCCGCCTGCCGCTGGCAATTGACCCCGGTCAGCGCGCGTTTCTGCGAGTTCGACGGTGTCGACACCCTCTCAGCGGTCTTCGTGGACGGGCGCGAGCTGGGCCGGCATCACGGCATGTTCAGCCGCCAGACGCTGGAAATCCCCAGCGAGCTTGCCGGCCGCGCCGAAGTTGAACTGGCCGTGCGGGTCTGGGGCAGCGACGCCTTGCCGGCCTATCCAACCAACCGGCGCGAGCGGCTGTGGGGCCGGGTCGCCGCCGCGCTGGGGCAGGACAGCTTCCCGCCTTTCGACGACCGGCTGGCAACCCTGAAGCGGCCGATGAGCTTCGGCTGGGATTTCGCGCCGCCCTTGCGCACGATGGGAGTCTGGGACGATGCGCGGCTGTTGGTTTGCGGCAGCGCCAGCATCAGCGACCTGCACGTACACGCCGAGCCCACGATCCCACCGACAGATGGCGGACCGGCGTGCGTTACGCTGCGGCTGGCAATCGACAGCGACGAACCGCACCCCGTGATCGTCGAATTGCAGATCGAACCCGCCAACGGCAACAGCGATGCGTCGCAGCAGTTCGAGTTCTTGCTGCACCTGCCTGCCGGCGCCAGCGAGCACCGCCTGACATGCGACCTGTCTGCCGCGCGCCTCTGGCAACCGTGGGAGCGCGGCGTGCCGCATCTCTACCTGGCGCGCGTTCGACTATGCACGGAAGAGGCGATTTCGCGTAACCGCGCCCTGCTGGCAGAGCGTGCCACGCGCTTCGGCGTCCGCGCGGATCGAGATCGCGTGACAACTGGCAGGTGCGCGTCAACGGCGAGCCGTTCTTCCTGCGCGGCGTCAACTGGGTACCCGTGGATGCGCTGCCGGGCCGGGCCGGGCGGGAACGCTACGAATCGCTCCTGATCGCAGGCCGGCTCTCAGGAGTCAACTTCGTGCGCGTGTGGGGCGGCGGCGGACGGGAGAAACAGGCCTTCTACGACCTGTGCGACGAGCTGGGGCTGCTGGTCTGGCAGGAGTTTCCGATCGCCTGCGTGTTCCTGGACCACCTGCCGCGCGACGACTGACTACCAGCGACTGCTGCGCCAGGAAGCGGCCGGCATCGTGCGGGCGCTGCGCAACCACCCCAGCGTCTTCCTCTGGTGCGGCGGCAACGAGTTCAGCGTCAGCCGCAACCGCCGCGCGGTCGAGGTCATGGCCGAGGCAGCGGCGACCGAGGACGGCAACCGCCCCTTCGTACCCGCCTCGCCCGGCGCAGGTGACTCGCACAACTGGCAGGTGTGGCACGGCCTGGCCCCGTTGGCAGCCTATCGACAGGAAAGCGCCGCTATGGTCAGCGAGTTCGGCCTGCAAGCCGCGCCAGCCGCCGAGTCGTCTGCGCCAGTTTCTGGCTGAAGACGAACTCTGGCCGCCGGGCGCAGGCTGGCAGCGCCACAACGCTGACCTGGGCAAGCTGCTCCGCTACGCGGAGTGGTACGTCTTGGGCGAAGCGAAGGAATGGTTTCAGGATAGGGGCGATCGCAGTTCGGAGATTCCTGCATCGGTCGCACGACCAGCGGGCACGGTGGCTTCGCACAGACCGGCCCGAGCATCTATTGGGGAACTGGATGACTTCGTTCAGGCCAGCCAGCGCGCCCAGGCCGCCGGCTTGCAGGTGCTGATCGAACACGTGCGCCGCCGCAAGGGAGAGACCGGCGGGCTGGCGCTGTGGCAGTGGAACGAGCCGTGGCCGTCGATCTGCTGGAGCGTGATCGACTATTTTGGCCGTCCAAAACTGGCTTACGAAACGTTGCGGCGCATCATGCAGCCGGTGCTGGTCAGCCTGGAGTATCCGTTGCGCAGTTATGGCGTCGGCGACCGATTGGCGGGCCGGCTGTGGCTGGTGAACGACGGGCTGGACGCGCTGGACGGACTGCACGTTGACGGCGTCGCTGGACGGCGTGGCTGTGCAAAGCCAGCGCTGTGACCTGCCGCGCACTGGGGCGAGCGATGTCGGCCCGCTGGCGTTGACGCTGCCCGCCGGCTTTCGGGAGCTGCGGCTGGAACTGAGGCGCGGGAACGCCCTTCTGGCCGAGAACGTCTATGACCTGCGCTTCCATGACGGCGGCCCGGCGCCTGTTTTCGAGCAAGTGCGTCGCCGGGCCGTTGACCTGATCCTGCGATAGACTGGAGGACCTGCGCAGGCTGGCGAGCATCAGAGCGATGCCGGCCAGCCGAAAGGAGACTCTTCTGTGAGACTATTCAATGCTTCGAACCGCCGAGCGCGGCTTGCGGCGCTGCTTTGCTCGCTTGCGTTGCTGGTCAGCGCCTGCAATCGGGCAGAGACACCCGCGCCGGTGTTGCCTACCGATACCGCGACTGCGTTGGCTGAACCCACGCTTGCCGCGCCGACCGACCCGCCTGCCACTCCGACCGCGGTCGCCTGCCGACACACCGCTGCCCAACATCCAACCCACTGAAGTGATCAGCGACCGCTCCGTCTTCCTGCCGCAGATTGTCGCGGGCGGGGAAACACCGCTAACTGACACGCCAGAGCCTGCTGCCACATCAACTGCGACAAGCACGCTGCCCGGCGAGACTGCCACATCTGCCCCGCCGCGGCTTAATCTGGTTGACTTGCCAGGCATCGAGCTGCCGTTTTGGCCGCGACCCGCCAACGACAACGGACTGTGCATCCATAACATGGCGGTTGCCTATTTCGACGAGGCGCAGATCGACCAGCAGATCGCGCGGTTGCAAGAGATGAATATGCGCTGGACGGTGGTGCACTACGGCGACGAGTTGCAACTGATGAAGGCCGCGCCTCGTTACCGCGACGCGGGCATCATGGTCGTCTGGCGCAAGGCGCTGCGCGCCTACGATCGCTACTACGACTGGGGTCGTGACATCGAGCTGCTGCGTTCGCTGGGCGTCGAGCCATACATGCAGATCTACAACGAGCCGAGCCTGAGCGCTGAATGGGACGGCCAGGCGATCGACCAGGAGCTGTTTCTCGGCAACCTGATGAACGCAGTTGAGCAGGTCTACAACGCGGGCGGCTACGTGGGTCTCCAGTTTGTCAGCGACGACTGGCTGCGGGCCGCGCTGGCTGAGATCGAGGCGCGCGGCGGCCAGCAGGTGTTCGACCGCATGTTCCTGGTGCCACACCCCTACGGCCTGAACCACCCGCCCGACTACACCGCCGATTCCAACGGCGTGCTGGGTTTTCGCAACCAGGCGGACGTCGTGCGCGAGGCGATCGGCTTCGTGCCGCCGATGATCGCCGGCGAGGGCGGCTGGAAGTGGAACGCGACCGACGACCGCAACTTCCCGGCCATCGACGCCGCGCTGCACCGGGATTATCACGTCGCGGTGTTCGACTGGTTCCGCACCGGCGTGATGAGCAACGGCGAGCCGCTGCCCGACTACCTGTTTGCCTTCTGCCCGTGGCTGCTGTCCGATAAGGGCGACGACAGCGCCTGGTTCGACAGCTTCGCCGGCGACCGTACGGATGTCATCAACGCGGTCAAGGCGATTCCGCCCTTTGTGCGGCAGTTTTCGTGGGACGCGGGGAGTGGAGGCTAGGTTCGTAGTAGGCGCTTTAGCGTCACAGAACGGCGCTGAAGCGCCTACTACGAACCAACAACATGCGTTGTACCCGTTTCATTTGACGAGCCGCGGGGTTTGGGGTAATCTGGCAGGACATCTACCCACAGGAAAGGGATTTTCTCATGCGCGTTCTTGTTACCGGCGGCGCCGGGTTCATTGGATCTCACGTGGTCGACGCTTACCTCGCCGCGGGCCACGAGGTGTCGGTGCTGGACAACCTCAGCACCGGCAAGCTGACCAATATCAACCCGGCCGCGACGCTCTACCAGGCCGACATCCGCGACCCACAGGGACTTGAGCGCGTCTTCGCCGCGGTGCGGCCGGAGGTCGTCTGCCACCAGGCCGCGCTGGCCGACGTGCGCGCCTCGATGCGCGAGCCGGCCCTCTACGCCGAGGTCAACATCATCGGCTCCATCAACCTGCTGGAAGCGGCCCGCCGCCACGGCGTGAAGCAAGTTCATCTACGCCTCGACCGGCGGCGCAGCCTACGGCGAACCGGAGACGATGCCGGTCGACGAGGCGCACCCGGTCAACCCGCTGGACTGCTACGGCGCCAGCAAGCACACCGTCGAGCACTACCTGTTCATCTACCGCCACGCCTACGGCCTGGACAACGTAACGCTGCGCTATGCCAACGTCTACGGCCCGCGCCAGGACCCGCACGGCGAGGCGGGCGTGGTCGCCATCTTCACAGGACGGATGCTGGCCGGCGAGCCGTGTACCATCCACGGATCGGGCGAGCAGCAGCGCGATTTCGTCTACGTCGGCGATGTGGCGCGGGCCAACCTGGCCGCGGCGACACGCGGCAGCGGCATCTACAACATCGGCAACGGCACAGCGACCGACATCAACACCATCTTCGCGCTGCTGAAGCAGGCATCCGGCTACGATCAGGACGCCCACTACGGGCCGGCCAAGCTGGGCGAGGTGTTCCGCATCGTCCTGGACACCAGCAAGGCGCAGGAGGGACTGGGCTGGCAGCCGACAGTTTCGGTGGAAGACGGGTTGCGGCGGACGGTGGAGTATTTTCGGGTGGTCGAGGGAACGGGCAGCGAGCGGTAGGAAATCAGGGGCGATCCTCGCGCCCCGACCGACTTGCCGAGCATAGTGCATCCAATGAACGTCGTCGTCAACGGCTGGTTTTGGGGGCAGATGAACACCGGGTCGGGGCAGTATCTGCACGGCCTGGCGGAACACCTGCCCGCGATCGCCCCCGACCATCGCTTCACACTGGTGCTCTCCTCGGCCAGCGAGATCGACGCGCCGGCGGGCTGGCAGGTGATCATTGCACCAGCCAGCAGCGCGCAGGCTCAGTGCAGAATCTTGCCAAACTGTGGTTCGAGCAGGTGACCTTTCCGCGCATCTGCCGCCGGCTTGCCGCAGATGTCGCTCTCGTGCCGTACTGGGGATCCCCCTGGCGGCTGCCATGCCAGACAGCCGTCACCGTCCACGACATCATCCCGCTGCTGCTGCCTGAATACCGCGGCGGCAGCTTGCAGCGCGGCTATACCTGGCTGGTCAGCCAGACGGCCCGCCGGGCTGACCTCGTCGCTCACCGACAGCCAGGCCAGCCGGCGCGATATCGTCGAACACCTCGGTATCGCGCCGGAACGGGTTCACGCCGTCCTGCTGGCCGCCGATGAAAGCTTTCAACCGGTGACCGACCCCGCCGAACTGACGCGGGTGCGCCAGAAATACGCGTTGCCAGAACGCTTCATCCTCTACCTGGGCGGTTTCGACGTGCGCAAGAACGTGCCGCGACTGGTGCAGGCGTATGCGCGCTGGAGTCGACAAGAGTTGCCAACTTTCGGAAAAGTTGGCAACTCTGCGGTACCACATCTCGTCATCGCCGGCAAGCTTCCCGCGGCTGACACGCCTTTCACCCCCGATCCGCGACGAGTCTCTGATCGACGAAGGGATCACCGATCTGGTCCACTTCACCGGCTGGGTAGACGAGGCCGACAAGCCGACGCTGTACAGCCTGGCCAGTCTGTTCGCCTTTCCGTCACTGTACGAAGGCTTCGGGCTGCCTGCCGCCGAAGCTGCTGCCTGTGGTACGCCAGTACTCACATCCAACCGTTCCTCGCTGCCCGAGGCCGCGCCCGGCGCGATTCTGGTTGACCCGGAAGATGTGGTAGCCATCGCGGCCGGCCTGACTCAAGGCTTGGCCCAACCTACTGATCTGCCCAACGACTCGCGCCGAAACTGGCAGACGGTTGCGCGTCAGATCGCTAACCTGCTCTTCAAGGAAGACTTATGACCGCCTTACTCGCTCTCGAATCGACCCTCATTTCTCACGGCCTGCCCTATCCGCAGAATCTGGAGACTGCCCGCCGGCTGGAGGCAATTGCGCGCGAATCCGGCGCCGAGCCGCGGACCGTGGCTGTGATCGACGGCCAGTTGCGTGCCGGACTGTCGCCGGAGGAATTGGAATATCTGGCCAGCACGTCAGCCGTGCGCAAGCTCTCACGCCGCGACCTGCCCATCGCTGTCGCACGCGGCTGGACCGGCGCGACCACCGTCGCCACGACGATGTGGATCGCCGCGCAACATGGCATCCGCGTCTTCAGCACGGGCGGCATCGGCGGGGTGCATAGATTGCACGCAGTCCCGGAGCGAAGTGGAGTTGAAGGGACAGGTGGCGGGATTGCAGCGGACGTATCGGCCGATTTGCCCGAACTGGCGCAGACGCCGGTGGCCGTGGTGTGTGCCGGCGCCAAGGCGATTCTCGACCTGCCGGCGACGCTGGAGTGGCTGGAAACGTGGGGGGTGCCGGTGGTCGGCTACGGCACGGACGAGTTCCCGGCCTTCTACACGCGGCGCAGCGGCCTGCCGGTCGATGTGCGGGTCGATACGCCGGAGGAAGCCGCGGCCATCATCGAGGCCAAGCGCAAACTGGGGTTGCCCGGCGGCGTGCTGATCTGCGCGCCGGTGCCGGAGGAGTTCGAACTGCCGGCCGCCGAGGCCAATGCAGCCATCGAGCAGGCGCTGGCTGAGGCCGACGCGCAGGGCGTGCGCGGCAAGGAGATCACCCCGTTCCTGCTGGCGCGCATCGTCCAACTGACCGGTGAGCGCAGCCTGCGCGCCAACCTGGCGCTGCTGGAGAACAACGTACGCGTCGGCGCGCAGATTGCGGTTGCGTTGAAACGGCGGAGCGAGGCCTAGCGAGTAAGCTGCTTACATTTCCCCAACCGACTGTAGGGTCATCTCATACAGTTTCGTGCTAATATAGAACCGTTCGGCTCGCAGATCGTCCAGCAGCGGCCTCAGAGCAACTACCTTGCCTTTACGCTTGGCCAATAGCAACACACCAATGGTGCCAATGAACCGCAGGCCCAGCATTTCGGCGGCGAGTCGCGCTTTGGTTTCGTCTAGCAGGACCAGATCGGCGTTCAATTCATGAGCCAACACAAGGACTTCTGCCTCGCCTGGATCGAGGTCTGCACGCAAATAGTCAACATTTGACCGATCTGCCAACGTTTGTCTTCGCAGCCAAAAGGCCGTCCGCAGCTCAACAGCCCCTGTCAGCTCTGAGTCTACACCGGCAACTTCGACATAAACCGCCTGAGGGACGACGATCTCTTCGAACAGTTCTGGGAGCAACCATAAGTGATTGATCCTGGCAAGCCCAATGAGCGGCGTCGCGTCGGCAATGACGATCAAAACTAGCTCTCCGCTGCAAGAGAGTTAACAGTCTCGATCTCGGCGGCAAACTCGTCCTCGGTCAGGTTGATCACAGACACTTGGTTTGTCGATAGGAAGTCGATGAACTGTTGCTTGCCCATGCCTGCCAGCCTGGCCGCCTTGCCCAACGACAATACGCGATCCTGATAGAATCGCACAGCCAACAACTCCTGTGAACGTGCAGCAAGGGCGTCACGATACAGGCCCTGGGCTTGCAGGACTTGAAACACGTCTTGCGGAATCTGGGTTGATACGGTTACGTGAGATGCAGACATGGTGGCTCCTGAGACGGTGGACCGGTAATCTCTTCAATAGTCTGGTGTCCAGGCCATTGTGCCACAAGCTGCCGATTTTGCGAAGTTATCAGCATGGATCGGATACACCTTGGCATTCAATTGAACGCTTTCACCCACATCCGCCACAGGCGCTCGCGGCGCGGATCGAAGGGGAGATAGAACGTCACCCGGTCCAGCAGGCCGACGTAACGCATTTTCACGAGATAGGGGAGTTCTTCGGGATGGCCCTCGACCGCGAACTGGGCCAGGATGTCGTCGCTGATCAGCGCGGGCATCTCGCTCCAGCGCTGGCGGATCGCCAGGCTGCTCAGCCGCTCGCGGATGTCGCCCCAGCCGTGCAGTTCCATCACCTTGCTGTAGCTGGGCGTCGACGCGTAGAACGACACCTGGCTGCGGATCTCCTCGCGCATCCGGGCCATCTCCTCAGCCGTCTCGCCGGTGATAACGAAGACGCTGCTGGACAGCGCGAGGTCGCTGCGTTTGCGTCCTGACTTCGCCAGGCCGTCCTGCACGTTGGGCATGATCTGCTCGCGCAGGTAGCGGGTGGTGTGGAAGGGGTGGACGTGCAGGCCCTGGCACAGCTCGCCGGCCAGTTGGCACATCTGCGCGTTGACCGCGGCGATGTAGACGGGTATCTGCGGCTGGTCGATGGGGCCGGGGCTGAAAAAGGGCGCCATCAGCGTCAGCTTGTAGAACTCGCCGCGGAAGTTGAGCCGGCCGCCGGTCTGCCACGACTTCCAGACGGCGCGCATGGCCAGGATGAACTCACGCAGGCGGGCGGCGGGCGGTCCCCACGGCATGCCGAAGCGCCGTTCGATGTGCGCCTGCACCTGCGTGCCCAGGCCGAGAATGAAGCGCCCCTTGGAGGCGGCCTGCAAGTCCCACGCCAGGTAGGCGGTCGAGGCCGGGTTGCGGGCAAAGGCGACCGCGATGGCCGTGCCCAGGCCGATGCGCTCCGTGTTCAGCGCAGCGACGCCCAGCGGCAGGAAGGGGTCGTGCTGCGTCTCGCTGGTCCAGAGCGTGTCGAAGCCCAGCGACTCGGCAGCCTGCGCCAGCTCCGCCGCTTCACGCAATCCAGTGGTCATCAGTGCTACGTCCAGTTTCATATCAGCCCTTTTCTGTTGGGTGCATTCAAACGGCGCTGACGCTCTGGCCGGTCTCCGACCAGTCCAGTCGCTCCTGCAACCGGTTTTGAATACACAGTTTTCTGTATACATGCGACCGGAATCAATCACCCGAGAGCAACACGCCAGCCGAAAGCACACCGACGTACGGCAGATTGCGATACAACTGGCGGTAGTCCAGGCCGTAGCCGACCACATAGCGGTCGGGCAGCTCGAAGCCGACGTAGCGCAGCGGCAGGTTGAACAGCCGCAGCCGCGGCTTGTTGAACATGGTGCAAACATGCAGGCTGGCCGGCTGGCGATCGCGCAGCAGGCGCAGCATGTAGTTCAGCGACAACCCGGTGTCCACCATGTCCTCGACGAACAGCACGTGCCGGCCCGCGATGTCGATCTCCAGGTCCTTGGTGATGCGCACCGGACGCTGCACGCCGGACTCGGCCCGCGCGCCGTAGCTGGTGATCGCCAGAAAGTCGATCTGAAGCGGGATGCTAACCGTGCGCACCAGGTCCGCCATGAACAGCGTCACGCCGCGCAGCACGCCCACCAGCAGCGGATCCAGCCCGGCATAATCGGCCGAAATCGCCGCGCCAAGCTCCGCAACGCGCCGCTGGATCTGGTCCGCGCTCAACAGCACCTCAGAAACCGCGTCCGCGCCGTCCGCAACACGCCGCTGATCAACTTCCCGGACGCCACTCATCCGCTACCCTCACCGTGTTCCTGCCCATTTCCCTGCTTTCCCTCATTTCCCTCATTTCCTTCATTTCCCTCGTTTCCCATCCCCTCCGCCCCAATCCACGGCACACGCGCCAGATCGTCCAGACCGTGCTTGGCCAGCAGTTGCCGGAAGTCGCTGCGCTTGTAGAGCTTGATATTGACATCGGGGTATTGTTCGTGCAGCCAGCGTATTTTGCGGTTCTTGCGTCGCACCTGCTTGGGACGCATCGTGGTGATTTCGACAAAGAGGTCTTCGTCGGGAAGGTAGAAATCAGGGGTGAACGCCGCCACAGGATTGCCGTCGTGATCCGCACGCAGCACGAAGGTGCGCGGCTCGTATTCCCAGCGCACGCCGTAGAAATCGAGCAGGCGCGCGAACTCCTCCTCCGCCGCGTGGGCGAAAGCTGGCAACATGCTCGGCTGCTCGGTGGAAGTGTGGAAACGCGGCTGGAAATTCCGTCACAGACTCTCCCGTGGCTGGTGAAGATCAGAGTGTGCGACGATTGTAGCATACGCACCGGAGGCCGCCAATTTGTTTGGTTGGCCCTTGTCGCTATGGTACAATCGTCGCGGGCCACGCGTGGCCCGCGAGCTTCTTCGATCCGGTATCCCACCGAGGTAAACCTTTATGCCAATCACCCCCCGCGAGTTGAGCGCGGAACAACTGCGCCGCCTGTGTTCGCCTGACGAGATGACCTTCCAATCCACCGCTGAGCTGGCGCTGCTGGATGACATCATCGGCCAGGAGCGGGCCACGCGCGCCATCGAGTTCGGGCTGGACATCCCCTACTACGGCTACAACATCTTCGCCCTCGGCCCGTCGGGCGCCGGCAAGACGACCACGATCACCCAGTACCTGGAGCGCAAGGCGGCCACCCTGCCGATCCCCAACGACTGGGCCTACGTCAACGACTTCGAGCGGCCGGATGAACCCAAGGCGCTGCGGCTGCCGCCCGGCGGCGGCGCGAAGCTGCGCGACCGCTTCGACCGGCTGCTGGACGAGCTGGAGGAGTTGCTGCCCAAGGCCTTTGAAAGCGAGAACTACGAACAGCACCGCAAGGAGATGGTCCAGGAGTTGGACGAGCGGCGGCAGCAGGTGGTGGAAGCCATGGAGGCCTGGCGCGCGCAGCCAGGGCTTTGCGATCATCGAGACGCCGACCGGGCTGCTCTTTGCGCCGCTGATCGACGGCAAGGCCGCCACCCGCGAGCAGTTCGAGCAGCTGCCGGAGGAGCAGCGCGACGGCGTTGGAGGCTGCCGAACCGGCGCTGCGTCGAGCAGATGGAGAAGACGCTGCGCGAGGTCAAGGCCATCAACGACGAGGCCACCAGCCGCTTGCAGCACCTGGACAGAGAGATCGCAGCTGCAACCCTCGGACCAGGCTTCGATGAGTTGAAAGAGCAGTACGCCGAGTGGGACGACATACTCACGTATCTGGAAGACGTGCGCCAGCACATCGCCCACCATGTCGACCGGTTCAAGATCCCAGACCGATGACGGCGAAGCGCCTGCCAGCGATATCCCGGCTGCCCTGCTGCTGCGTCCGCCCGAGTCGCTCTTCGACAACTACCAGATCAACGTCGTGGTGGATCATCAGCACAGGCGGGGCGCGCCGGTGGTGGTCGAGACCAACCCGACCTACTACAATCTGGTGGGCCGCATCGAGCACGAAGCCGAGTTCGGCGCACTGATCACCGACTTCCAGCATGATCAAGGGCGGGTCGCTGCTGCAGGCCAACGGCGGCTTCCTGGTGGTGGATGCGCGCGCGCTGCTGCGCCAGCCGCTGGCCTTTGAAGCCCTCAAACGCTCGCTGCGCCACCAAGCAGGTCAAGATCGAGGAGTTGAGCGAGCAACTCAGCGTGGTCGCCACCACCAGCCTCAGCCCGCAGCCGATCCCGCTGAACGTCAAGGTCATCCTGATCGGCGACCCGTACACCTACTACCTGCTCTACGCCTACGACGACGAGTTCCAGAAGCTGTTCAAGGTGCGGGCCGACTTTGCCAGCGAGATGGACTGGAACGACGAGAACACGGTCAAGATCGCCCGCTTCATCCGCACCCGCTGCGAGGAGGAGGGCCTGCGCGCCTTCGACCTGACCGGCGTGGCCAAGGTGGTGGAGCACGCCGGCCGGCTGGTGGAGGACCAACGCAAGCTGACCACCCGCTTCGCCCACGTGGCCGACATCATCCGCGAGGCCGACTACTGGGCCGGCAAGGCCGGCCACACGCTGGTCACCGGCGAGGACGTGCGAACGGGCCATCGACGAACGCCGCTACCGCTCCGGCCAGGTGGAGGAGCGGGTGCGCGAGGCCATCGTCGACGGCACGATCATGATCGACGTCGACGGCGCGGTGGTCGGGCAGGTCAACGGGCTGGCGGTGCTGATGCTGGGCGACCACATGTTTGGCAAGCCGTCGCGCATCACCGCCAAGACCTTCCTGGGCCAGGCCGGCGTGGTCAACATCGAGCGCGAGGCCAAGCTGAGCGGCAAGATCCACGACAAGGGGGTGCTGATCATCAACGGCTACCTGGGCGGCCGCTACGCCCAGAACAAGCCGCTGAGCCTGACGGCGACCATCACCTTCGAGCAGAACTACGACGGCATCGACGGCGACAGCGCCAGCTCCACCGAGGTCTACGCGCTGCTGTCGGCGCTGAGCGGGCTGCCCATCAACCAGGGCATCGCCGTCACCGGCTCGGTCAACCAGCACGGCGAGATCCAGGCCATCGGCGGCGCAACGGCCAAGATCGAGGGCTTCTTCGACGTCTGCCGGGAGAAGGGGCTGACCGGCGCGCAGGGCGTGATCATCCCCGAGGCCAACGTCCACAACCTGATGCTGCGCGAGGATGTGGTCGAGGCGGTCGCCGACGGCCAGTTCCACATCTACCCGGTGCGCACCGTGGACGAGGGCATCGCGATCCTGACCGGCGTCGAGGCCGGCGAGCGGGACGAGGACGGCAAGTTCCCGGAGGATACGGTCAACCGGCTGGTGGACGACGGGCTGCGCAGGCTGGCCAGCGGCTCAAGACCTTCGGTCGCCCGCCAAAGAAGAAGGACGATGAAGAGCCGTCAGCCGAGGAAAACGGCGAGGACAACGACGAGGACGAGACGCCCGAACCGCCGGATGAGCCCGGTCTGCCCGGCGACACGCCCAACGGTCCCACCGACGAACCTGAACTGCCCGAAGGCGGCCCGGAGCCGGTCGAAGGAGTGGAGGACTAGCATGGCTGCGCCGTATGCCGCCAAACCCACGCCGCGCCCGTGACTGCGCTCAACCAGCCGCCACAGCGTTGCTTTGCTCGCGGCCAACCCGGCTGAAGCCAACCCCTACATCGCCCTGCTGCGCGCCGGGCTGGCCGACGCCGGCGTCACGGCAACCATCGTTGACGACCCAGGTCCGGACGGCCTGCCTGAACCGGCCCGCCGCGCTGACATCGTACACCTGCACTGGCTGGAACTGTGGGGACGGCCCGCCCTATCGCAGCCTGCAACATCTGGCGCGCTGGGGCGTGCCGGGGCGCGGCGTGCGGCGCTGGCTGGAGCCGGCCCTCAACAGTCCGTCCCGCGCGGCTGCCCGCCGCGAGCGCTTTCTCGACAGCTTCTTTGCTGCTCTGGCCGACTACAAAACCGGCGGCGGGCGGCTGGTCTACACGCTGCACAACTGGGGCCAGCACGAAGGCGAGGGCGAGCGGATCGAGCAGGCGGCGCTGGACCGGCTGCTGCAACTGGCCGACGCCGTCCACGTCCACGCCGACTACATCGTCCCGGAATTGCAGGCCAGGCTGCCCGCCGGCGCATCGCCCGTCGTGACGGTCATTCCCCACGGCAACTACATCGGCGCCTACCCGAACACGCTGGATCGCAGCGCAGCCCGCCAGCGCCTGGCAGTGCCCGGACGACGCCTTTGTCTACCTCTTCTTCGGGTTGATCCGTCCCTACAAAGGGCTGGAAGAGCTGCTGCCGGCCTTTGCCCAGGTCGCCGACCCGCAAGCGCGCCTGCTGATCGCCGGCCAGTCGCGGCCGCGCGACTACGCCGGCCAGCTTGCCGGCATGCCAGCGACGACCCGCGCGTCCACTGGCATCCGCAGTTCGTGGCGAACGACGACGTGCAGGTCTGGATGAACGCCGCCGACGTGGTCGTCCTGCCCTACCGCCGCATCACCACCAGCGGCGCGGCCATGCTGGCCTGGAGCTTCGGCAAACCGGTGATCGCCCCACGGCTGCCGGCCTTTGTCGAATTGATGGACAAAGCGCCGTTCCTGGGCATCCTCTACGACCCAGCCAACCCGGCAGCGCTACAAGAAGCCTTGCAGCAAGCCACGACCATCGACTGGCAAGCTCACCGGCCTTCGATTCTCGCCTGGGCGGAACAATTCAGTTGGCAGCGCATCGCCCGGCAGTTTGCCACGTTGTACGAGCAGGACGATATCCGGTAATCGGTGATCGGATCACGTTTCACGCCTCACGTTTCACAATGAACTTCGTCGTCTTCGCCCCCAACCCCTGGCACGACATCTGGCGCAACCGGCAGCACATCTTCAGCCGGCTGGCTGCCAAGCACCGCGTCCTCTACATCGAGCCGGCGCGCGCCAGTCTGGCCGACTGGCGGCGCGGCCGGGTCGCACTGAACGATCTGCGCCGTCCCGCCGTGGTCGAAGAACTGCCCAACCTCTGGCTCTACCGCATCCCCGCCGCCCTGCCCAGCCGCGACACCGGCGACCTCTTCGACCGCACCAGCGACCGTCTCCTGGCCATCCACCTGCGCCGCACCCTTCGCCATCTCGACTTCCTCCGCCCTCCCAATCCCCAGTCCCCAGTCCCCAGTCCCCACTCCCCAGTTCTCTGGCTCTACCGCCCCACCCACTGGCGCTGGGCCGCCGACAACATCCCGCACAGCCTGCTCGTCTACCACATCACCGACGACTACACCGCCTTCGGTCACCTGACCGCCGCCGAGCGCGACGCGATGGCCACCGCCGAGCGCGAGCTGCTGGCCGCCGCCGACCTGACCATCGTCACCGCCCCGCGCCTGCTGGAACTGAAACGCCCCTACGCCCGCCGCATCGAACTCGTCCCCAACGGCGTCGACTTCGAAGCCTTCCAACGCGCCCTGGCCGACCCGCGCAAACTCCCACAACTCGAAGCTCTCGCAGCCCCGCATCCCCACTCCCCACTCCCCACGTCCCCCATCCTCGGCTACAGCGGCCACATCAGCAGCCGTCTCGACCTGCCGCTGCTGCGCGAGCTGGCGCTGGCGCGACCCGAGTGGCAGTTCGTCTTCGCCGGCAGCGAGGACGCGCGCGGCTGCGAGGCGGAACTGGCCGCGCTCAAGTCCCTCCCCAACGTCCACTTCCTGGGCGTGCTGCCGGTCGAAGACGTGCCGCACTTCATCGCCGCCTGCGACGTCTGCCTGATCCCCTACCGCGTCAACGACGAGACGCGCGCCATCAGCTCGCTGAAGCTGTACGAGTACCTGGCGGCCGGAAAGCCGGTGGTCAGCGCGCGGCGTGCCGGCTGCGGAGGAAGTATGCCGATGTGGTGGAAATCGCGGAAGAAACCGTCGACTCGTGGCTGGTCAGCCTAGCCAGCGCGCTCGGTTCAGTGCAAGATACTGATGCAGCGCGAGTCCGCCAGTTCATCGCCGCAGACAATACGTGGGATGAGCGGGTGCGACAGATCGGGGCGCTGCTGGGAAATGTTCAACAATGCGCTCCGTGAACTTGGGCACGGGAAACCACCCGTGTCCATGGATTGGGTGAAACCGGTCTTGACAATCCCAGCCGCGACTGGTAGAATTCCGGCCTGTTGGGTCGAATTCCGGTCTTGTGTTTTCGCCCGATCCATGATAATATAGAACATGGGTTCTGTGTTTTTTGGCAATTTCCTGCACTTGGAGGCATGGTACATGATTGGGCGAGGCACACCATCAGTTCGGACGTGGTTTCCGGACGAGATTGAGAACACGATCAAAGCGATCGATCAGGCGAACAATGACGTCGCACAACACATTCCCACGCCCGAAATGCAAATGTACCGCTTAGGCTACGAAGCAGCAATCGATGCCTTGGTGACGGCATTTGGCCTTGATTATCGACGCTCTGCAGCAAGATGCGCACAGCCACCTCGCAACACGACTTTCCGCTAGTCGCCTGAACCGGTTTGTATTACGCAAGCCATGGCTAAACCCATGGTTTGTTTGTGTTCCCGGTGTTTTGGCGGTCAATCCATGACATTCTCGATGAATACTCCGTTGTTGCCAGGCTGAATGATGATGCGCGCATTCGGATTTTCACTCAAGGCTTCGAGTGCTTCAACATATCGATAATCCACAACTCGGTTCCGGTTGATTATGTTTGCCAGTTTCTCGACGAGTTCGAAATAGGCAGTTACATGTTCTGGTGACAACTCATTTGCGACGGTCGTAACTTGGTGCAGCAAAATGCGTAGTTTTGTTTCTTGGGCTTGCGCTTCCATGGTTTGCAGGCCGGCGAAGACCCGTGCCTCTGCCTCTCCCGCAACAGTGGTACTCGCTGCGTCGATGCGCCCCTTCCGCAGAACCCGTGTTCCCTCCGTTACGGCCGTAGGCGGCGTGATGCGGTCGATGGAGAAGTGGTCGACGATCACGCCCCAGGTCCTGGTGATCGTGGCCGCCCGGCCTTGAGCCGCTTGTAGCTCTCTCGTGAATGCGTCCTCGTGTTTGACCTCGGCGTGCAACAAAGCTGGGAACAATTCGTCGAGCACGCAGCCCAGTATCTCGGATCGCACTGCGGATCGCACCGTCTCGCGGGTTTCTTCTTTCCACCCTTTCTGCCCGCAGCCATAGGCGATGCTGCGTATGGTCGCTGTTCGAATGTCAGGTGTACCAGTCAACGGTTCCGTTTCGGCAGCAGCGTCCGGCGGCGGTGCGAAACTGTCCGTTCCTTCTTCTGCCTCTTTTTCGGGGGTTGGCGGTGGTTCTTCATAGCAGTCTGTTATTTTTGGAGGACTTGTACGCTCAATAACACTTCGATATCGAACCGACAAGTGCACGACTTCGCCATCCTGCGTTGAAACAGCAAAATCCCCGGTCGTGTCCCACTGTGGTCGCAAGTCGATAATTGCCTTTGGCAGTTCAAACATCTTGATGTCTTTGAGTGTTGCCGGACCTGAAACCCGGCTAACCGTCCCCATGTGCTCGAATACCACCGCCGTTTCGGGCTTGATGATGGCAAGCCCAGGTCCGCCAATCTGCGGCATAATGCCCTTCGGCGACTCAGCGATGATTTTGTCGCCGGCAAACACGAGGTAACTCGGGACTCAAACCCAAATACGAGCAAATCAAGAACTTACGCAGTTCCCCCTTGTCCATGTCCGCGTGGCCGCCTACTGATGTTACCCAGGGCAAGATGAATGACGTCCCCGCAACTATCGCGAACGCAACAATTCCCATGCCAACCAGCACGCCCAATCCTAAGAGTACAACCACCATTGCGAAGATAGTTGGCACGTCCATCGATTCGCTAGCATTGCTGCCCATCAGTTCCCATGCAACGGTGAGAATGACAATAGCAATGGCCAGCGACACCAACGCCAGCGCGTAGAACCGGTGCCACTTCCCTGGCACGATGAAATAGCCCAGGGACAGCAGAATGAGAAACGCTAGCGCTCCGGCCGGGCGACTATACGAGGCCATTACTAACCCGGCGATCAGCGCGATGGCGACGATGACCACCAGACCAATGATCCAAAGGCTGGATGAACCCGACTTCTTTGCGCCAGAGGTCTTGGGGTCGTTCTTCTTGTTGTCCGGCATCTGTACCTCCCAGAATCATACGCAATGCAGTGCTTGATTGCCCGGTTCCAGATCGGGCCACAATTCGATGATGCGAGATGCAAATACCATCATACCGCGGGTTTTCTGGTTTTTCAATGGCCTGCGTCATATTTTTGCGGCTGATTTCATGCTTTGCATGACCAAATGCCTGTGGTACTATGGTTACATGCCATTGCCTCCCATCCTCTTCTTCACCCCAGACCCGCCCGCCGCGCTGTGGCAGGACAAGCCGCAGATCGCGCGGCGGCTGGCGCGGCGATTCACGGTGGTGATGGTCGGGCCGGAGTTGCATCTGCCATCGCTGCGCAGCCAGCACCGCGCCGGCCACTGGCGCATGGCCGACCTGCGCACACCGCCCGCTGACCCGCCTCGATGACAACCTCTACCGTTTCACCTGGTCGCCGCTGACCGCGGCCACCGGCGCGCCCCTCCTCGGCGACCTGACTGCACGGGCGCGCCGCAAACGCTGGCAATCCGCCCTGCGCCAACTGCGCCACCGTCCAGCCCCCAGTCCCCAGTCCCCAGTCCCCACTCCCCACGCCCATGCCCCCATCCTCTGGCTCTTCCGCCCCGGCATGTTGCACTTCGTGGACGAGTTCGAGCCGCGGCTGGTGATCTACCACGTGGTGGACGAGTACAGCGCGTATCCGGGTCTGAGCGACGAGCAGCGGGCGTTGCAGCGCGACCTGGACCGCCAGCTCACGGAGCGCGCCGATCTGGTCTTCTGCACGGCGCGCAGTCTGGTCGAGGAGCGGCGGGCCATCAATCCCAACACGCACTACATGCCCAACGCGGTGGACTTCCGCGCCTTTCAGCGTGAGCTGGCAGCCGCGGCCGCCACGCCGCTGGACGGGCTGCCCCGGCCTGTGCTGGGTGTCGTCGGCGGGATCAACGCCAAGCTGGACCTGGAACTGCTGGCCGCGGTGGCGCGGCAGCGGCCGGACTGGACGCTCGCGCTGGTGGGGCCGGTGAGCTACGGCGTCAGCGACGCGGAACTGGCCGGCCTGCGCAGCCTGCCCAACGTGCATTTCGCCGGCCCGGTGGCGCACGAGCAGGTGCCGGCGGTGATCGCCAGCTTGCGACGCTTGCCTGATCCCGTACCGGCTCAACGAGCAGACGCGGCATGTCAATCCGTTGAAGGTATACGAGTACCTGGCGGGCGGCAAGCCTGTCGTGGCGACGCCGCTGCCTGAGCTGGCGCAGTTTGGCAACGCGGTGCGGCTGGCCGGCGACGCGGCCGGCTTCGTCGCGGCGATCGAGGCATCGCTGCCTGAGACAGCCGATCCACTGGCCCAGGCGACCCGGCGTGCGATCGCGGCCGCGAACACCTGGGATCTGCGGGTCACGCGGATGATCGAGCTGGTGGACCGGGCACTGGGGGCTGACCCACAGACGCCGCCCGACGATGCATGGTAACGTTTCACCAGAATTATGCATCTATTGGCTGACAGAGAGATCAAAGGAGACGAGTGAACAAACAATGAAACGATATCCACAATTCCTGCTGGGCGCCCTTCTGGTCGCCGCCATCGCGTTGAGCGGCTGCGGCGCGGCGGCAAGCCCCGCTTCGGCGCCGGTGGCCGATTCAGCGGCTGCGCCGGCCGCGCAAGCTGAGGAAGCCCTCAACCTGCCGGTCGAGATCGACGCCGCGCAGTTGAACGAGATCCGCAACCGCGACGATGTCTATGTGCTGGACGTGCGCGAGGACTGGGAGTTCCAGAGCGGTCACGTGCCTGAGGCGAACCTGGATTCCGCTGGGCGAGCTGTCCAGCCGGTTGAGCGAAGTTCCCACCGACAAGACGGTAGTGGCAGTCTGCCGCAGCGGCAACCGCAGCGGCCAGGCGACGCAACTGCTGCGCCAGGCCGGCTTCGACGCTCACAACATGGTGGGCGGGATGAACTCCTGGACCAGCCTGGGGTTGGCGGTCGAGTAATCAGCCTGAGCTGGCTCGGTCAGGAGACCGGCCAGAGCGCCAGGCCTGGTCGGGAGATCGGCCAAAACGGCTGGCCCTCAGATCGCTGTTCGACAGGCCTGGTCGAGATCGGCCAGAGCGCTGACCTCAGATCGCTGAAGACCAGAAGATCCACCGGCCATCAAAACAGGGGCGAGGCATTCGTGTTGAATGCCTCGCCCCTGTTTCTTTAGCGAGCAAAACCGCGGGGGTGGTCAGCTAGCGGTCACATCATCGGCCGCTGCGCTGGCTTCGTCTGCGACTGCATCAGCAGCGACCTCCGAGGCCTGCTGCTGGGCAGCCCTGGCCTGTCGCTGGCCATCTGCTTCTGGAGTGCGGAAGCGGTAGCCGCAGCCGCGCTGGCCTGTCTGCTGAACGGCCGCGGCGACATCTGCCGCCTGCTGCTGAGCGGGGCTGGCTGGCTGGGCAGGGAGGCTGCCAGGTATAGCTGGCCGGCGGCTGGCCGCGCGAGGTCAGCCGGCTGGCCTGGCTGGTGATCTCGCCGCGGATTTCGCGGCCGGAACGCGGCGTGCGCAACAGCGTGAACGCCGCCCCGCCGATGGCGCCAAGCACGACTCCCCAGAACATCGCGTTAGATTCCTTCTCTTTCGCCATTGTTGGTCGTCTCCTGCGTGTTTTCAGTCGGTGTGCCTGACGGAGCAGCGGTGCCGGCTGACCAGTCTGGCTGATAGCCGGCCGCCGGGTCGGGTGTCCGCTTTCTGGACTTGATGCCAAGGCTTGCCAGGACGAAACGCACCGAGCCCTTGGCGCCGGCGGTCTTGGCAGAAACGTCGATCATCGGACTGGCGACCCCTTCGCTGACGAAGCTGGCTGTGCCGCGCACGGTGCTCGAAGTCTCCTGCAGGCTCTCCAGCACCGGCTTGAGTTCGTCCAACAGGAACAGCATAAGCCTGATGATCTGCCACATCATCACCATCAACACGATATCCAACGTGATCAGCGTGATGGCCAGGATGATGATGGAGATGTCGCGCAGCCGGTTGGTGACGACCGGGTGCGTCATCAAATAGAGGAAGATCATCACCAGCACCAGCAAGCCGGCGACGGAGACGATGCCTATCCCTATCTTCTGTCGTTGTGTCAATTGCATTGGTAAAAAACCTCGTGGCGCGATCCGGAAAATGGCTTGCGCATTGTAACACAGAATTCTCCGGCTGCCAACGCAATCACACTCCCTTCGAATGCGGCGCCGGGAGCTGCCGGAGATCTCCCGGCGCTTGCACAGGATATCTTTCTGTGAACATAGATATTTAGTTGCGTATTTTCGCAAGATAGATTATTCTGCCGTAAATCCATTGACGAAAGCAGGGCCGCGTGATAAAATCCCCGCAAGACAACAGCATCGGACGACCTGGACCGCCAGATCTTGCGCGAACTGCAGGAAGATGGCCGGCTGAGCAGCGTAGAGTTGGCCCGGCGCGTCGGGCTGTCCACCTCCGCCACCCACGCCCGCATCAAGCGGCTGGAGCAGGAAGGCTACGTCGATCGCTACGTGGCGCTGCTGAACTGGGAGCAGGCCGGCTACGACATGGTCTGCTTTGTCAACGTCAGCCTGCAGATGCATCAGCCCGACAGCGTGACTGCTTTCAGGACTGCCGTGCAGGCGATGCCTGAGGTGCTGGAGGCCTTTCATGTCACCGGCGAGTTCGACTATCTGCTCAAAGTAGCGATCCGCAACCGCAAGGACCTGGAGCGTTTTGTACTGCACCGCCTGACACCTCTTCCCGGCGTGGCGCGCATCTACACCAGCCTGGTGCTCAGCGTGGTCAAATCGTCCACAGCGCTGCCGCTGGGCGGGGAGCAGTGACCGGTAATCGGTATCCAGTGATCAGTGATCGGAGAGAGCGGCAGACGGTGAGCGTTGAAGCGGGTCAAAGGAGACCAGTGCTGCGATGATAGCAACGGCGAAGCAGTGGCGATACAGGCAGACGACAGCGAACGGCCATGCAAACGGGCACAGCGCGTGCGCGCGGACTCGCGCTGAGCGCCGAAGCTGGCACGCTCAAGCGTTCGGTGATGCGCGAGCTGCTGAAGCTGACGGCGCGTCCCGACGTGATCTCGCTGGCGGGTGGGCTGCCGGCCAGTGAGCTGCTGCCGCTGTCCGAGTTGCAGGAATGTTTCGAGACCGTGCTGCGGCGCGATGGCGCGCGCGCATTGCAATACAGCCCGATGATCGAGCCGCTGCGCCAGCTGGATCTGCGACACGATGCGGGCGCGCGGCGTAGCCTGCGAACCGGAGCAGGTCTTCATCACCAACGGCGCGCAGCAGGGGCTGACGATCCTCTCGCGGCTCTTTCTCGATCCCGGCCAGCCGGCGGTGATCGAGGCGGTCACCTTCACCGGCATCCAGCAGGTGACCGCCGGCCGCGGCGCGGTGGTGCGCACCGTGCCCACCGATCTGGCCAGCGGCATCGACGTCGACGCGCTGGAGGAAGCATTTCACCGCGCGCCGCGGCCGCGCCTGGCCGTGGTCATCCCCGACTTCCACAACCCGCTGGGCGTCAGCCTGACGCTGGAGAAGCGGCAGCGCATCGCCGAGCTGGCCGCGCGCTACCGGGTGCCGGTGATCGAGGACGATCCCTATTCCGCGCTGCGCTTCGAGGGCCAGCCGCTGCCGCCCATCAAAGCCTTCGACGAGGCCGGCGTCGTTTTCTACGTCGGTTCGTTCTCGAAGATGCTCGCGCCGTCGCTGCGGCTGGGCTGGATCGTCGCCCCGGCTGAGCTGGCCGCGCAGGTGACCGTGCTGCGCGAGTCCATCGACCTCGAGTCGTCGACGCTGATCCAGCGCGCGGTCAGCCTGTTCGTGGAGCGTGGGCTGATGGAGGCGCATCTGGCGCGTCTTCAACGCTGCCAACCGCTGCCGCCGCGATGTGTTGTTCGACGCGCTGGCGCAGCATCTCGGCGGGCTGGCAAGCTGGACGCGGCCGCAAGGCGGCCTGTTCGTCTGGCTGACGCTGCCCGACGACATCGACGCGTGGGCGATGCTGGAGGACGCCATCGCGGCCGGTGTCGCCTACGTGCCCGGCGCGGCCTTTGCGATAGACGGCGGCTACCGCAACACCCTGCGCCTGAACTTCAGCAACGTCCAGCCGGAGCTGATCCCGGTGGCGATCGAGCGGCTGGCGAGAGTCATCGAGCAAGCAGGGAAAAGAGGGAAATGAAGGAAATGAGGGAAACGGCCTCCGGCTCAAGGCTGTTTCGCCGGGTTTCCCTCTTTTCCCTTGTTTCCTGCCTTTCCCTTATTTCCCTCAGTTCCTCAAAGTTCCATGACAACTCCTGAATTCATCCCTCTCGACTTCACCGAATACCCGCCCGACGAGATGCAGCGGCGGGCCGAGGCGTTTCTATGCTGAGGTCAGCCGGCGGCGGACGGTGCGCGAGTTTTCGGACCGGCCTGTGCCGCGTGCGCTGATCGAGACCTGCCTGCTGGCTGCCGGCACTGCGCCCAACGGCGCCAACCTGCAGCCGTGGCATTTCGTCGCCGTGGCCGACCCGGCCATCAAGCGCCAGATCCGCGAAGCAGCCGAGGCCGAGGAGCGCGAGTTCTACAGCGGGCGCGCGCCGCAGGAGTGGATCGACGCGCTCGCGCCGCTGGGCACCGACCCCAACAAGCCCTTCCTGGAGACCGCGCCCTGGCTGATCGTGATCTTCGGCCAGTCCTATGGCCTGCTGCCCGACGGCCGCAAGGTGAAGCACTACTACGTGCAGGAGTCGGTGGGCATCGCCACGGGGATGCTGATCACCGCGCTGCACCACGCCGGGCTGGCGACGCTGACGCATACGCCCAATCCCATGGGGTTCCTCAACGACCTGCTGGGCCGGCCGGTCAACGAGCGCCCCTTCCTGATCCTGGTGGCCGGCTACCCGGCTGACGACGCGCGTGTGCCGCTGCACGCGATGAACAAGAAACCGCTCGAACGAGATCGCAACGTTTATCTGAGGTTCCCACGAGCGCAGACCCAGAGAATTGAGCTCGCGATTCACATCAGAGGAGTATCTGCCATGACTATGACCGCGACGAACACACCAACGGCGCCCGGGCCATCACCGAGGAAGCCGATTTTCTGCAACTGAAAGCCATCGACCACGTCCACTGGTGGGTGGGCAACGCCAAGCAGGCCATGTACTACTGGTGGAAGGCCTTTGGCTTCAAGCCGGTGGCCTACTCCGGGCTGGAGACCGGCAACCGCCAGTTCGCCTCCTACGTGCTGGAGTCGGGCAAGATCCGCTTTGTCGTGTCGGCGGCCTACGGCCCCAGCAGCGAGATCGCCGCGCACCAGTTGGTCCACGGCGACGGCGTCAAGGTCATCGCGCTGACCGTCGATGACGTGGAGCAGGCCTGGCGCGAGACCACGCGCCCGCGGCGGCAAGAGCGCCTGGGCGCCGCGCGAGGAAGCCGACGAGCACGGCGTCCTGCGCACATCGGCCATCCACACCTACGGCGAGGTGCTGCACGTCTTCGTGGACCGCAGCGACTACCGCGGGCCGTTTGCGCCGACCTACAAGCCGCTGGACCTGCCGGCCCAGTCGACCGGGCTGGTCGGCGATCGATCACATGGTGGGCAACGTGCAGCTGGGCAAGATGAACCACTGGGTCAACTTCTACCACCAGGTGATGGGCTTCCGCCAGTTGCTGCACTTCGACGACCAGGACATCAGCACCGAGTACTCGGCCCTGATGTCCAAGGTGATGCAGAACGGCAGCGGGCGGGTCAAGTTCCCCATCAACGAGCCGGCCGAGGGCAAGCGCAAGAGCCAGATCGAGGAATACCTGGACTACTACATGGGACCGGGCGTGCAGCACGTCGCCATGAGCACCGGCGACATCCTGGCGACCATGCGCCAGCTGCAGCGCCAACGGCATCGAGTTCCTGCGCGTGCCCGACGCCTACTACGACCAGTTGCCCGAGCGGGTCGGCCCGATCGACGAGGACATGGCCGCCATCCGCGAGCTCGGCATCCTGGTCGACCGCGACGACGAGGGCTACCTGTTGCAGATCTTCTCGCGCCCGCTGCAGGACCGCCCGACCATGTTCATCGAGGTCATCGAGCGCCACGGCAGCCGCGGCTTCGGCAAGGGCAACTTCAAGGCGCTGTTCGAGGCGCTGGAGCAGGAGCAGGAGCGACGGGGCAATCTGTAGAAGCGAACAGGCTCTTTTGTCGCCAAAACGTGAGCGTAATGCGTGATGCGTGGCATCGATTACTATCCGTATTCGTTCAGGGCACGTGTTCACTCCTGGAGGACACCCCCTTGGAAATCTCCCCTTCCACCCTTCCCTGGCAGTCGCTGTACAAGCTGATGATCGGGTCGATTGTGCCGCGCGCCATTGGCTGGGTGTCTACCGTGGACGAGGCGGGCGAGCCGAATCTGGCGCCCTTTTCGTTCTTCACCGCGGCCGGCGCCAACCCGCCGCATGTCCTGTTCTGCCCCATGATCCGATCGACCGACGGCCAGCCCAAGGACACGCTGCACAACGTGCGCACCACCGGCGAGTTCGTGGTCAACATCGTCACCGAGGCGCTGGGGCCGCAGATGAACCTCACCTCGACCGAGTTCCCGGCGGAGGTGAACGAGTTCGCGGCGGCCGGGCTGACGCCGGTACCATCCAGCGTGGTGCGCCCGCCGCGCGTCGGCGAGAGTCCCGATCCACTTCGAGTGCCGGCTGACGCAGATCGTCGATCTCGGCCACGAGATCGGCGCGGCCAGCGTGGTCATCGGACAGGTGGTGCATGTCCACGTCGATGACACGCTGCTGATCGGCGGCGACAAGATCGACATCGCGCAGCTCCAGCCCATCGGCCGCCTGGCCGGCAACAGCTACAGCCGCGTCGCCCCAGCCATGTTCGACCTCATCCGCCCGCCCTCGCAGATCGGATAGTTCACCGGAAGCGGTCGCGGAATGTCTGGATCTGGCCGCTGTGTTCGCGCTTGTGGCCGTAGTACATGTAGGTGATCAGG
This sequence comes from uncultured Chloroflexia bacterium, assembly GCA_963707275.1. Classification (GTDB taxonomy): domain Bacteria; phylum Chloroflexota; class Anaerolineae; order JAAEKA01; family JAAEKA01; genus JACKBK01. The sequence continues at coordinate 4,774 of CAVPPH010000002.1, read as the reverse complement.
TCTTCCAGGTCGTATTCTTCGCCGTACCACGGGATCGCGCCGGTTTGTTGCAGCAAGCCAGTGGGGAGCTTGCTGACCAGTCCGCGCACCTGTTCGTGCGCTGCCAGATACTCCTCCAGGCATTGCTCATACGACCAGTCTTTGCGCAACACATCCACCTGCCGGTCGTTGAACGCCTGCCCGTCAGCAGTCAGCGCATCACGCAGCGGAGTAGGACAGGGCGCCACCACATTTTGCAGCACCTCCACCAGCACCAGTTCGAAAGACGCGAGATGCGCTACAAGGTCCTTCACCGACCAGTAGCCCACTGTCCCGCCGGTAGTACGCTGATTGACGGGAAACGCCTCCAGCGTGCGCATGAAGGTGAAGTGGCCGTACATCAGAACATCGGATGCGTGCATTGTGTTACTCCTTGAACTCTGAAAGCGCGGCGGCAAAGCCGGGCAGCGCGCGGTCGATCATGTCGTCACTGGCAGTGATGGAGATGCGGAAATAGCCGGGCATTTCAAACGTCGCGCCCGGCAGCACCAGCACGTTGCGCTCCGCCAGCCAGTGACAGAACGCAACATCGTCGGCCAGGGGAGAACGCACCAGCAGATAGAACGTCCCCTCCGGGCTATGCAGGTGGTACCCCATTCCCTGCAGTGCCGCAACCAACCTGTCTCGTTTGGCCTGCAGGTGCTCGATGTCGATGGAGAGCTTCTCCAGGTCGGGCAGGGCATGCTGCAGCAGCGCGTTGGGAAAGGCGTACCCCGTGACAACCTGGGAGGCGAGGATGGCCGGGCGGATGCGCTCCCGCTCCGGCATCGACGGCGGCAGCGCGATGTAGCCGATGCGCTGGCCGGGCGTCAGCAGCGTCTTGCCGTAGGTGTAGAGCAGAAATGACTGGCTGTAATAGGCGGTCGGCGTCGTGAAGTCGCGGCCGTCGTAGACGATCCGGTTGTACAACTCGTCGGAGAGCAGGTAGATCGTCCGCCCGTTGCGCTGGCTGGCAGCCGTCAGCAGATCAGCCAGCGCAGTCAGTGTCGCCGGCGGGTAGATCCTGCCGGTGGGATTGTTGGGTGAGTTGACAATGATCGCGCGCGTCCGCGGCGTGATGGCGGCCTCGATGGCAGCAAGGTCCAGGTCAAACGTGACCGGATCGCATTGTACCTGCACCGGCGTGCCCATGCTGGAGGCGATCATCGCCTCATAGAAGAACCACGGCGGGCTGATGTAGATGACTTCGTCGCCCGGATCGGTGATCGCGCCGACAGCGACCGCGATGGCCGCAAACGCGCCATTGGTCATAAAGATGTCCTCGGCGTCGAAGGGCATGGCGAATCGTTGGCGCAGCGTGTCAGCCACAACGCGCCCGCGGGCCTGGCTCGCTCATCTTGTAGGCGAACCAATCCTTGTTGTGCGGGGTGCTCCAGTGCTGTAACGCCTGCGGAAAACTCCGGCAGCGGCATCTCCTGCGGATTGCCGGCCACAAAATCGCTGACCGCCGGGTCGCCCATGCGCGCCGTCACGACCGGGTCCTGAAAGAAATTGAGAAACGGGCTCATCGCGCCCAGCACTGCTTCGATTCGTTTTGATCCTGCTACTGACAAGGGCATCCTGGTTTCCTTTCGCTGTTACACATTCACTGCCGCTAATCACGGCATACGTTACGTGATGTTGAACGTATTGGCGCGGCCGATCGCGCCACGCAGCCTGTTGCTGTGCGCTATTCGCAGGTATAATGGCAGCCGGTTGCCAATCAACAACCCGCGATCTGGTTACTCCCCCTTCCCCGTTCCGCGTCACTCCCACGGAGGCGGGAGTCCACCGCTCGTGAAGAATCGATTCCCGCCTCCGCGGGAATGACGGGAGAGCAGGTATTCCGCAGAGGAGATCAACCATGAACACAACCGACATCCGTATCCTCTTCGCCTACAACGACTGGGCCAACCAGCGCATCCTCGATCAGGCGGCGCACCTGAGCAGCGAACAACTCTTTGCGCTCGCCGCTGTGCCGATGGGCAGTTTGTTCGGCACGCTGGCGCATACGCTGGTAGCCGAGGTCATCTGGCGGCGGCGCTGGCAAGCGCTGCCACCCATCGTTTCCGGCGAGATCGAAGTCGTATCAATCCTTCGATGCGCTGCTCGAGCGCTGGCAGGTCGAGGCTGCCGCGTTGCGAGCCTATGTCGCCAGCGTGACCGACGAGGATTTGCAGCGCACCATACACTACCAGAACTCGAAGGGGACCGCTTTCCAGCAAACCCTCTGGCACCTCATGGCCCACATGATTAACCACGGCACCCAGCACCGCTCCGAGGCTGCCATCCTGCTGACCAGCGCCGGCCACTCGCCCGGCGAGCTGGATTTGATCGGCTATCTCCGGCAGTAATCTCATTGTTTGGCACACGGACTGTTTGGTGGAATCTGCCAGCATTTGACAGATCGTCAACGATACATGTACTCTTTCGATACGCCAACGATGAGGAGGTTCTCTATGCCGCAAGTTGCCCGTCAAGACAGGAGTCCGGCGTCTCTTTACATCCGCCCTGAAGACAAGGCGCTGCTGGTGCGCGCCGTTTCCTACACCCACATGGACCTGACATCTTTTGTCCTGCAAAATGCCTTGCAAGCTGCCAAGGCAGTGATTGCAGAAGCGGAGCTTATTGCTCTCTCTGAGCGAGATAGCTTCCGCGTATCGGATGTCCTGGAGGATCCACCCCCTCCGAATGCGAAGCTGTTAACCGCGGGCGCGTGCGCTGCCGATCATGCCATGACCGTTGTGCCCTGGCATGAGGAGCCGATTGCCAAGCGACACGATCGGGATGCTTTTGATTGCGGGGACGCTGCGCTGAACAAGTTTCTGCGCCGTTATGCCCGCCAAGCCCATGATACCGGCGGCGCCAAGACTTGCCTCGCAGTTCCAGATGACGATGCGCTGCGAATCTCTCGGAATCTCCAATTCACTAGAGTCCTCGCTTCGGTTGGGTTTTCCCGAACACCAGAGGTCATCAGACGCGGATTGGCGCGGCATGATGTGCCAGTCTTTCGCCTTGGCCGGCTGGCAGTGGATCGCAGCATGCAGAGAAAAGGGTTGGGTGGTCAACTCCTGTTAGCCGCGGGCAGACGCTGCCTGCGGGCTTCTCAGGAGGTTGGCCGGCGTGGCATTGCTAATCGATGCGCAAAAAACCAGGCCGTTGCAAGCTGGTATCAGTCGCGCGTTGCAGCTTCTGGATAGTCCCCTTACCTTGGCTCGTCACAAGCCCGGAAGATTGCGGCCAGCCATAGTTTCTAAGGCGGAACCTGACGCTCCTCACTCCGTATCGCTTCCGCCTAAGCGATCAATGCTCAGGTCGTGGTTCTCTTGCGCCACCTGGGCAAAGGGCAGCACGGTAACGTGCTCGGCCAGAGGGTAGGCGCGGGTGCCGGGGTAGACGACCACCAGGTGATCGAGGTCGAGATCAGACAGAGCGCTGCGCATGGATGGCGTCAGCCGGGGGCATCCACACGCTTGCACTCGACGCCCACGCGCGGCCTTCCTTAAACAGCAACAGGTCAAGCTCGGCGCCGTTGTGGGTGGACCAGAAATACACTTCGTGGGACGACTGCGCTGATGACTTCCTCCACCACGTAGCCCTCCCAGGAAGCGCCTGACTTGGGATGCAGCAGCAGATCATCCTGTGTGCGAATGCCTAGTAACTGATGCAGGATGCCGCTGTCGCGAAAGTAGATTTTGGGGGACTTGACCTGTCGCTTGCCCAGATTGGCATACCAGGGCTGGAGCTGGCGGATCATAAACACACCTGTCAGCGTGTCCAGATAGCGGCGAACCGTCGGTTGAGAAACGCCCAACGAGCGCGCCAACTCCCGCCGTTCCACACCTGCCCATGGTAATGTGCCAGCATTGTCCAAAACCGCAGCAGCGTTTGGGCAGGAATGGTGATGCCATCCTGTGGCAGGTCACGCTCCAGGAAGGTCAGGACAAAGTTCTGCGCCATGCGAAGCTGTCCTCGTCGGAGGTTGCCAGGAACGACAATGGAAAACCGCCGCGTAGCCAGTGCGTGGCCTGCGCCGCGCTGCCAACCTCGGCCTGGTTGAAGCCGCCCATCGTGACAATCTCCAGCCGGCCGGCCAAGGACTCCGACGACTGCCGCAACAGATCCGGTGTGGCGCTGCCCAGGATCAAAAAGCGAGCAGGCAACGGCGTGCGGTCGCAGAGCACGCGCAGCACGGGAAACAGGTCGGGCCGGCGCTGGACCTCGTCGATGACGACCAGGCCGCGCAGGTCTTGCAGCGCCGTCATGGGCTGGTCCAGGCGCGCCAGGCTGACAGGATCCTCCAAATCGAAGTAGTTAGCAGAGTTTGCGGGCACAAACTGGCGGGCCAGGGTTGTCTTGCCGCACTGACGCGGGCCCAGCAGAGCGACAGCTCGACTGCGCGCCAGTGCGACCTCGATCTGGTCAGTGATTTTGCGTCTTGGGATGATCATATCACGATATTACCATGAAATTCTAACATCGTCAATTAGAATTTCATGGTATTTGGTTGACGATCAGCGCCATCGACCTGGGTTTCACCCACGAGTTCCTGACCAGCGACGGGGTCAAAGACCTCGTCTTCGTCGGGACTTACGACCAGATCGACAACCACCGTCAAATCTTTAGCGCAACGTTACAGGTTCGGGAAATTGCAGCCAGCCAGCAGCAACCAGCAATGGTTCATGGACCAGCGTTGGTTGGGTTGGCTGCTGCGTTTCGCTGAATCCCATCATGCTTCGTTCCCGGGTGAAACCCA
>CAVPPH010000001.1:0-1252105 GCA_963707275.1 uncultured Chloroflexia bacterium | reverse complement strand
CGTATTGACCATCTGGCGATTCTGGCTATGATAGGCGGCATGAAGCGCCTGCCTTTTGCACAGACCACAGATGCGAGGCCAGCCTGGTGGAGCGACGCCCGCCAGGCCGGCTTGTGGCTGGCGTTTGCAGTTTGGGCGCTGGCTGCGGCGTTGGGAATTGGCCTGACCGTTGCCAGCGTGCCGGCGCGCTTCCGCGAGCTGGTGGCCAACACCGGCCAGCCGCTGCTGTCGCCGCTTCTCGTGGCCAGCCTGATCCTGGCTATGAACATCCTGCTGGCCGGCCTGTTCATCGGCTCGGCGCTGTGGATCGTGCGCCTCAAGGGCCGCGCGCCGGTGGCCCTCTTCCTGCCGCTGACCCTGATCGCCTTGGGCGCGACCGAGACCGGCCTGACCGGCGCGCTGATCAACCCAGAGCACGGCGTCGACTCGGCCCTGCTGCGCTGGCTGGTGCTGGCGCTGGGCGCCGCGGCCATGGCCGGCGCGCTGCTGCTGCTCTACACCTTTCCCAGCGGCCAGTTTGTGCCCAGGTGGACCCGGCTGCTGGCGCTGGTCTGGGTGGGCCTCAACCTGCTCTGGCTGCTCATCCCTGAGACACCGTTCAACCCGCTCAACGGGCCGGTGTGGCGGGCGACGCCGGCCGCGTCGTTCCTGGTCGGCATGGCCTGGTTCGCCAGTGGCGTGTTGGCGCAAGGCTACCGTTACCGCCGCGTTTCCGGCCTCGTGGAGCGTCAGCAAACCAAATGGACGCTGCTGGGCCTGTCTGCGGCTGTTATGGGCGGCGCGCTCTACTACGGGCTGTTGGCCCTGGCCCAGGACGACCGCTGGTCAGGCGACCTGGACTTCCTCAGCTACCTGTTGGTCCGGCCGGCGTTGCAGACGCTGTTCATGGCCTGCTTGCCCATCTGCCTGGTCATCGCCGTCATGCGCTACCACCTGTTCGACATCGACCTGATCCTCAACCGCGCGCTGGTCTACGGCGCGCTGACAGGGCTGGTGATCGCGATCTACGTAGCGGTGGTCGGCGCTTTGAGCGCTGTATTCGGCAGCGAGGGCAGCCTGCTCTTCTCGCTGGTCGCCACCGGGCTGGTGGCCGTTGCCTTCCAGCCGCTGCGCGAGCGGGTGCAGCGGGCCGCCAACCGCCTGGTCTACGGCGAGCGGGACGATCCCTACGCCGTCCTCTCGCGCCTGGGCCAGCGTCTGCAGGCTACGGCAACGCCCGAAGCTACTCTGGATACCGTGGTCGAAACCATCGCCCAGGCGCTGAAGCTGCCCTACGCGGCCATCGCGCTGCCCGAGGCAGGCCAGCCGGTGGTGGTAGCCGCCTACCCAGGCACAACAGGCACGGCGCCTCCGCCCACCCTGACAACCCTTCCCTTGACCTACCAGGGCGAGCCGGCCGGCGAGTTGCTTCTGGCGCCGCGTTCGCCGGACGCGCCCTTCAGCGTGGCCGATCAGCGGCTGTTGAGCGATGTGGCGCGCCAGGCCGGCGTCGTCGCCCACGCCGTGCAGCTTCAGCGCGACTTGCAGCACCTGGCCGGCGACCTGCAACAGGCGCGTGAGCGGCTGGTGGCCACGCGCGAGGAGGAGCGCCGCCGGCTGCGCCGCGACCTGCACGACGGCCTGGGACCCTCCCTGGCCAGCCTGACTTTCAAGCTGGACGCAGCCCGCAGCCTCCTGGCCCGCGATCCAGACCGGGCCGACGCGCTGCTGTCCACCGCTGCCGACCAGATGCAGGGCACCGTGACCGAGATCCGCCGCCTGGTGTACAATCTGCGGCCGCCGGCCCTGGACCAATTGGGCCTGGCGGCGGCGTTGAGCGAGAGCGCTCGCCAGGTTGGCGGCGTAGAGGTAATCGTCGTGGCGCCGCCTGATCTGCCGCCGCTGCCCGCGGCCGTAGAGGTGGCGGCCTATCGCATCGCCCAGGAGGCGCTGACCAACGTCGCCCGCCACGCCAACGCCCAGCGCTGCACCCTGCACCTGCGGCTTGACGACGATTGCCTTTGCCTGGAGGTGCGCGACGATGGCCGCGGCTTGCCCGACGACGTGCGCAACGGCGTCGGGCTGCACGCCATGCAGGAGCGCGCGGCCGAGCTGGGCGGCGTCTGCACGGTCGAGTCGGGGCCTGCTGGTACGGTGGTGTTGGCGCGGCTGCCGTTGTAGGAAACTGGGTGATCAGATTACGTGATTGTCTGACATCCTTGGACACCCAATCACTTAATCACCCAATCACCCTGTCAGGATCTCCCCAATGATTGATCGCATCCAAGTTCTGATAGCTGATGACCACCCACTGTTCCGCGATGGCTTGCGGGTGATGTTGGAGGCGGCTGACGACTTCGAGGTTGTTGGCGAGGCGACGACGGGGGAGGAGGCTGTGGCGTTGACAGCCAGCTTGCGGCCCGACGTGGTCTTGATGGACATCGCCATGCCTGGCGTCAACGGCATTGAGGCGACGCGCCGCATCGTTGCGGCCGATCCGACAGGCGCGGGTCCTGATGCTGACCATGCTGGAGGACGACGATTCGATCTTCGCCGCGCTGCGGTCCGGCGCGCGGGGCTATTTGCTCAAGGGCGCGCGCCGAGACGAGGCGCTGCGCGCCATTCGGGCCGTGGCCAACGGCGAAGCGATTTTTGGTCCCGGCATCGCCGAGCGTCTGGCGCAGTATTTCGCCGTGCGCCGGTTTGCATCGACTGCAACTCCTTTCCCTGAGCTAACCGAGCGTGAAAGAGAGATCCTCGACCTGATCGCGCAGGGGCGCACCAATGCGCAGATCGCTGATCATCTGGTCGTGAGCCTGAAGACGGTGCGCAATTACGTCTCCAGCATCTTCAATAAACTGCAGGTGGCCGACCGCGCCCAGGCCATGGATATGGCGCGGCGCAAGGGGTTGGGATAAAGGGGGAGCACTATCGCCGTTGCGCCGTCTTGATTGCCAGCGCCAGTTCCTCAGCGCGCAGCGAGCCGATCAGTATCCTGTCGCCGTTATTCAGTATCAGCGCGACGCCCTGGTTGCCGCTGATGCTATAGGCCCGGTTCTTGCCCAGGCCACGAATGCCCCAACCGCCGTACGAGCGCAGCGGTGAATAGGTCTCGGCCTGGGCTGTGGCGATGTCCGCCAGCGGGATCTTGCGTCGCATCAGTGGCCGGAAGTGGACGTCAACCACTTCGTCCGTTACGGTGATAATCAACCTGAGGTAGACAAAGAAGAGCGGCATGCCGATGCCAAACAACAGCCAAAAGGTTATCATCATCCAGTCGGGCGCCGGATTGTCGCCCCACGGCTGGCCCAGGATGATCTGCTGAATGAAGCCCCACCACTGCAGGCCGGCCACGAACAGGATCAGCAGCCAGATCCATATCTGGGTGAAGCGCTGCTCTTCGCGAAACAGGGCCGGTGGGTTCTCGTCGGTTTTCATGGACATCTGATTTGAGTGTGGTTGGGTCTGGCCGGAATCCTTGTTTTGTGGGTTACACAAGACTCTTGCGCATCTCCAGGAGGCGCATTCGCGTGTCGCCGCTCAGGACGCGCGCTGACTGGCCGGTGAAGCTGTAGCCATTCGCGGCGAAGAAACCTTGCGCGGCGTGTTCCTGTGCGGGCACGCTGAGCATGACGCCCTCCGTGGGTGTGTCGCGTCGCAGCCATGCTTCCAGAATGCGTAGCGCCCAACTGCCCAGTCCCTGGCGGCGGTGGGAAGGGACAAGCAGGACTAGCCCCAGATGGGTGTCCAGCGGTTCCGGGTCGTCGAAACGCAGATCGATCACGCCAGCCAGCTCGCCGGCCAAAAAAATTCCCAACAGATGGCGTGCTTCGTCAGCCGCAGTGGCCGACAGATCCTGCCTCGCCTGTTGTGGCGGAGCGGGCTGACCCGTGAACCGGGCAAAGAACTCGCCCGACGCGTCGTAGATGGCCTGTAGCTGACCATCGTAGCTGGCGTCCAGCGGTTTCAGGAGGATGGGAGGGGGCGGCGCGCTCGACACAATCAGCCCGCCTGCAATGCTTCGATCCTGGCCTGCAGGGTACGCGTCTCCTGCTCGATGCTCGTCAGGTCCTGGGAGATGGCTGTCAGCTTCTCGCGTTCGTTGCGGATGAAGCGCGTGTACGGCTCGACCGCTTCGCGTATCTCCTGCACCGAGCGTGTCAGCTCTTTCTCGAACTGCATCGACAGCGCGCTGTGCAGCCGCTCCTGCAGGTCGGCCACGTTGGCGCGGAGTTCCTCGCGTGCCTTGCGCCGCCGGTTCGGCAGGACGTACAAGCCCAGGGCTGCCATGGTGCCGGCGAAAAGCAGCCCCGTCAGGTCCAGCACCAGCGTGTGCACGGCCGCCACCAGAACCGCACCCAGGCCGATCGCGCCGACTTCCACCAAAGCCGTTTGCGTCAGCGCCGTCTGGACCGACTCGGCCAGCTTGGCGGCTTCGGCCTTCTGATCGAAGCCACCCACGGCGCGGGTCGTTGCCCGTCGCACTGCTTCCAGGAATTCACGGCGGTTGAGCTCGAAGCTGCCGCCGATCTCGCCGATGACCCGGTCCTTGTGCAGGTCGGCGCGCCGGTTGAGGTACTCCATCACCGCCTGCCACTGCTTGTACTCCCGCTCCACCATCCAGTCGATCATGTCGCCGACCTGGCGTTCGATCTGCGCGGGGGTGTCGGCCACCACCTCGTGCTCGAAACCCTCGCGCACCTTGGCGCTGTTCATCAGGTCGAACAGACGGTTGATGCGCAGCCACTCGTCGATAAAGAGATAGCCACGGTCGCCCATTTGGTAGAGCGTGTTGTCGACCTGGCTCAGGTGGAACTGGACGTCGCGGCGCATGTCCTCTTCGAAGGCAGTCAGGTCGGCTTCCACCGCGTCGATGGTCGCGAAATCGTCGGTCAGGATATCCAGCCGTGCCTGCGTGACCTGGGCGTATTGATCGCGCAGCCTGCGCGGCGACGCCCAGCGGGTTGAGCAGCTTCAGCCGCAGCCGCTCCGTCTCGTCCAGCGTATCGCGAATGAAGCGTTCCAGCGACTCAAACTGGCTCGCGGACCAGAGCGCCGGCTCGACCGCTGCGCCGGCCGGGGCTGCCTGCTTCGCACGCAACGCCTGGCGGGCTGAGACCATGAAAATCTGCGGCTCAATGCCCAGCAGCTTGAGGGCGTTCTCGGCCACGAACTGCTGAACACGGGCGGCGGTCGGCCTCGTCCAGGATGTCCACTTTGTTGACGACGATCACCACCTTCTTGCCCCAGGCGCGGATGCGCTCCAGGAAGAGCCGTTCGCTTTCGGAGAAGGGGCGGTCGGCGCTGGTGACGAACAACACCAGGTCGGAACGCGGCACGAAGTCCTCGGTGATCTCCTGGTGGCGTTGGATGACGGCGTTCGTGCCGGGCGTGTCCACCAGATTGATGTCACGCAGCCATTCCACCGGCGCGGTGATGACCTCCAGGTCGGCCTCGGTCAGGTTGCGGCTGAGTTCGTCGCCGTAGCGCAGGACGTGGACGCGGACCGTGGTCGGCGTCGCACCCTCCTGGAGCAGCGTCTCGCCCAGCAGCGCGTTGATGAACGCCGACTTGCCCGCGTTGAACTCGCCGACCACGACCAGCAGGAACAGCTCGTCCAGCTGATGGCGGGCCTGGTTAAGACGATCCTGATCCTCCCGTCGCGCCTCCAGCCGCGCCAAACTCAGCCCCAGGCGGTCAAGGAGGGAGCGTTCGTTTTGCAGCAGGTCTTGTTCGTCGCGGTTGAGCAGGCGTTGTGGCATAGAACTTCGCACGAAGCTGAACTTTTTCGGCAAAGTTCAGCTTCTGATCGGGTGTAACGTCGGTGGAAGAAGTCGAGCTTTGCCGAAAAAGCTCAACTTCGCGAAACATGGCTTATGATCATACCACACTCTACGCACCGACGCGCAACGAAGTTACCACCGAACTATCGAACTACCGCACTACCGCACTACTGAACTACCATCCACTGGCCGTGAACACGCGGCTCAGGATCACCTCGCGCTCGCCGTCGGATGCCCAGCGCGGCTGGGCGAAGTCTTCCAGCACGGTGGTCTGCAGCTTCGTGCTGAGGTAGCGTCCATCGTAAATGGTGTGGCGCGGGATCAGCCCCTGGCGGGTCGCGTCGCTCCACATCTGGTCGAAGAAGAGGTTGCCCAGGCCGTAGAGGATCGTCCCGTTGCTCGGTGAATTCGACGGCCTGCGGCACGTGGGACTGGACTCCGGTGACGATGTCCGCGCCGGCCGCGCTCAGCGCGCGAAAGCCGGCGATCTGCGACTGGATGGGCAGCGTGTCGTAGCTTTCCTCCCACTGCAGCTCCAGCCAGCACCAGTCCGCGCCCAGCTTCGTGCCGCGCGTCGGCGATGGCCTGCGGTCATCTGCGCTTCGTCGTAGGGTGCAGATCCTGGCCAGTCTGGCTCAGCCCAGGCGATGTCCGGGCCGAATGAATTGGCGCCCAGAAAGACCAGCCGGTTGCCGTTGTGTTGCACCACCAGCGGCTTGAGCGATTCCTCCAGATTCGCCCCGCCGCCGTAGGTCGGAATGCTCCTGGTCCTTGTAGAACTGCACCGACCACAGGCTTTCGTCCTTGCCGAAGTCGTTGAGGTGGTTGCCGGTCAGTCCGACGATGTCCACGCCCACGTCACGCAGCGCCTCCAGATACTCCGGGCTGGAGCAGAGCGTCAGGTTGTTCTCTGAGGCGTTGACCGCGCAGTCCTGCGGTAAAGGGTATCTCGTTGCTGATGTGGGTGATGTCGGCGGCTGACAGGACGGGGCCGATCTCCGACGGCCGGGTAGTCGTAGCCCTTCTGTTCCATGCGCAGGGCGGTCATGCGCGCCATCGCGGTCACGCCGGTCATCATCAGCACTGTCAGCTTGTCGGGGTCGCGGTTGGTCGCCAGTCCCTCTTCGGCGATGAACCGTTGCAGGCTGGCGCCTCTGACGCAGCTTCGGGTTTGCTGTCAACATAAAGACGCAGCGCGAGCGGATAGTCCGTGGCGTCGAACTGGTTGTCGGTTGGGTCGAGGCCGCCCATGGTCAGCGCCTTGGCAGCGGGCACAAGGTGGTCGAAGGGCAACACGCCGTAGCGGCCGCGCGAGTTTTCCAGCGTCGCCGGCAATCGCGTGACCGTCCGGCAGCACCTCCAGTTGTTGCGGCTTGCCCCACAGCAGCGTCATCCCGGCGGCTGCGTCAGGGTCAGCCACCATGCCCAGCCGGCCCGAGTCGGGACTGGACATCCACTGCACCCAGCAAATCAGCGGCCGTCACGTCGTCCACCAGGTCGCCGTAGCGGCTGACCGGCACGTAGATCCGCTCGGCCAGCAGCGCGCCGCTCGCTTCTGCGCTGATCCAAACATCGGCGTCTTGCGTACCAGTCACCACACGCGTCCCGGCATGCTGGGTCGCCCAGCGCAGCACACCGTCCAGCAGTTCGGGCGGCAGGGGATCGGCCAGCGCCAGCGCCAATCCGCCGGTGACCGGCGCCGAAGCCGGGCTGACGGTGGCCGACCCTTGGGGGCTGGCCTGCTCGGTGTCTGTGCCGTTTTGCGCAGCCGCGGTTGCCCCAGGGACGGCTCCGACGGCTGGGCCAGACTCGGCCAGAATCGGTTCTGCCTGCGGCAGGGCAAAAGGCGCTGTGGCCGGCGCGCCGGCTGCGCCCAGCCACAGGATGGCTAGGCCGGCGGCGACGAGCAAGGCGCTCACGACCCAGAGGACGGCATGGTGTTTCGGTGATGGCGGCTGAGACATAGTGTCCTCGATTGTTTGATGCGCTGCGGAGGTGCGGGATGCGGCTGCACGAGCCAGCGACCCCGATTATAAGCGTATTTCGCTCGCAATCAAAACGCGCTGGTTTGCCCGCAGCGAAGACTTGTGGTACACTGTCACGTTGTTGCCCCCATAGCTCAGAGGATAGAGCACCGGCCTCCGGAGCCGGGTGCGCTGGTTCGAAGTCCAGCTGGGGGTACTGGCAGTTTGACTTTCCGAGGCGGATGCCGTCTCCGCCACCCGACAGAAATGCCTGCCAGACGAACACAAGAATCATGAAGATCGCCAGCGTTGCCTCCGAAGACTGGACAGGACGTAACCGGCCGAGATAGCCTTTGCTGGCCTCGATAGGCCTGCTGCAGGTTGCGTTTGTCCAGCAACTCCAGCGCGAAGATGCCGACGATCGCGCCGCCCACCGTGGCGACCATCGTGCCGATGATGGGTATCCACCCGCCGAAGAAGATGCCTGCCGAGCAGCCCGCCCACGATCGCGCCCCGCACCGCTTTCCAGCTTGCGCCGGTCCGTTTGGTCAGTGTGGTCGTGAGGAAGATGTCGCTGCCCCAGGCCAGCAGCGTGAGGATCAGCAAGAGCAGAACAAGTGTGGGCCACCCGACGGCGTCAAAACCGTCAACCGAGGCCCACAGCAACGACGCCCAGGAAGATCAGAAACGGCCCGGGTAGCAGCGGCAACACGCTGCCGATCAGACCGAAGAAGATCATCAGATAGGCAAGCGCATAGAGGATTATCTCGCCGGTCATGAAGGAATGAAGGGACAAACGCGGCGCTTCTGCGATGTCCCGACAACTTCTGAAAAGTCTAGCGGAAGATCTCGGTCTTGAAGAACTTGTCGCCGACGATGATAAACGCTGATCCGAGGCAGATCGTCAGCAGCGCCTGATAGGCTGCGTTGATCTCTTCGGGGTGCTTCATGAACAGCAGCCACAGCAGCCAGTTGATCACGAATGCGATCACCAGGCTACCGATGATAAGTCCGATTTGCTTTCCGTTATACTTGCGCATGAGTGCTCCTGGCTAGTACAAGAACATGGGTTTGCCCTGAACATGGGCAACCTTGGGCTTATAGCCCTCGATGTCGTAGAACTCGTCCACGTCGACCCGCTTCACGCCGCGCTGAGGCATGTCAGCGGCCACGTGCGTGTAACGTCCTTCGCGCAGGGCGACCATTCGCCCCGTGATGCCGCGGACAGCCAGATCGACTGCCAGCGCGCCGTAGTTGGCTGCCACCAGCCGATCGAGCGCATCCGGCGCGCCCGATCGCATCATGTAGCCCAACTGCTGGTAGAGCACGTTTTCGCCCGTCAGTCGCTTGATCAGGTCTGCCGTGATCTGGCCGACGCCGCCCAGCTTGCGGTGGCCGTAGGCGTCCGAATCGCCGTACTCGATCACGTCGCCGTCGATCATGCGCGCGCCTTCGGAGATTGTCACCACGGCGTAGTTGCTGGGGTTGCTCAGCTTGTCGCGTGTCACCAGCCCGGCCAGCTTGTCCGGGTCAAAGGGCACCTCAGAGATGATGGCCCGGTCGGCATAGGCGAGGTAAGACGCGATCAGCGAGGTCTCGCCGGAGTTGCGGCCAAACAGTTCCACCACGGCGATGCGTTCGTGCGAACCAGCGGGCGTGCGCAGGGCGGAGATCAGGTCCACTGAGCGCGTGATCGCAGTGCTGAAGCCGATGCAGAAGTCAGTGCCGAACACGTCGTTGTCCATCGTTTTCGGGATGGATACGACCGGGTAGCCTTCCTTGTGGATGCGCGCGCCGTAGCCCAGCGTGTCGTCGCCGCCGATGGGAATCAGCACGTCGACGCCCAGGTGGTCTAGTGTTTGCATGACCTGGGCGGTCAGGTCAAAGGTCTGGCTGGGGTTGCTGTAGTCCTCACCCTCGCTGCGCAGAAACGCCGGGACGTTGGGTCCGCGCATGTTGCTGGGCTGGGTGCGGCTGGTGTGCAGGAAAGTTCCGCCGGTCCGGTCGATGGTGCGAACCACCTGATCGTCCAAGTCCATCACCCACTTGTGGTTGTCGTCGGGACTGTCCGGGTTGAAATTCAGCGGTCCGGCCCAGCCGCGTCGGAATCCGATCACGCGCCAGCCATGTTCGTGAGCGCGGTTGACAACCTGTTTGATGCAGGGATTCAAACCGGGAACGTCGCCGCCGCCGGTAAGTACTGCCAGGGTTTTCGTACGAGTCATGGGGTGTTGATACCTGTTGCGATGGGGGCGCCGTACCAAAAAACAGCCCCTTACCATGAGGTCGGGTCTGTCGCACGGCGTCCGTCGTTGACGATAGTTTGGCCGAAGAACTGCGCCGTGTTGGGTAGCGTCCGGCTCGCGTTACAGGCGCATTCTACCAGAGGGTGATTGAATGCGCAAGTCATATTTGAACGCATGCAAAACCAAGGACCCTGGCCGAACGGCCAGGGTCCTTGAATGTTCTCAAGCAGGATACTGGTTACGCTGCAGCGTCCGTGTCGTCGCCGGCTACTGCGTCGGCAGCGGCCTCGGTCGTTCAGCCACCGTCGTCGGCGGCGTCCTCAACGGCCTGACGCGTCGCTGGCGTCACGCTGGCTGTTTCATCGCATGCATCTGCAGCAGCAGCGCGCTACCGCGGCGCCCGCGCGCTATCGCTGCTGCCGGTGCAACGGCCGGTGCTGACGCCCACTTTGCTTTCGATGGCTGCCAGTTGGCGCTGGATGTCCTGGGTGGCTTCGAGGTTGGCGGCGATCAGCTTGGCCTGGCGCTTCAATTCGCCGGACATCTCGCGCCTGCAATCCTCGGCAGCAGCCGGCTGCTCCGACTGCCAGGCGAACCTGCATGGTTCGTTCGTCCACGTCCACCAGCAAGTGCAGTGTCTTGCCGATCGCGTAGTAAACCAGGAAGCCCAGGATGCCCCACAGCACGCCGGGGATCACACCCATGATGGGCAGCGGGGCCAAGGGTGTAGGTCCAGCGCGTTCTGAAAGGCGCCGAGCCCCAGCCAGGTCGCGACGCCAAAGACGATGCCCAGGATCAGGACGACCCAGGCCAGGATGAGCGCGAGGGTTCCGATTGTACGTAGTCCGTTGTAACGACTTTTCACCCTGGTTGCTCCTTTCTGATGGCCAATGGCCCGTGATTACTGCGGGAACAGCAAGCGAAGATCGATGTCCAGGTTGTCGAGTTCCGGCAGGAACAGCTTGGCCAGCGCGATGTATGGGCTGTCCGGGTTCATCTGCTGATACATGTCGGCCGTGTTGCTCAAAATCGCATCGTTCCACGCGATGTTGGGAAGCGGCTGACCGTTGATGGTGATGAAGACACCGTTGTTGCCGGTGACCAGGCGCATTTCGCTGACGCCGGCGGCCTTGAGCTGAGCCAGGGTATCGGGGGTCAGTTCCACCGGCAGGTAGAGGCCAGCGGCCGAGGCCAGATCGCGGCTGCTGATGCCGGCCATAGTGGGCACGCCATTTTCGTCATACTTCACGTCGATACGAGTGATGAACGTCGCCGGCTGAGCTTCGGCCGTCTCAGGCGCCGTGACGGGGACGCTGGGGTCGCGCAGTGCAATCTCGGCCGCGCCTTCCTGCATCGGGAACTTCACGGCGAAGTCGAGGCCCGTTCGCTGAATAATGGGCACCAGCTTGCCGATCAACTCGCCATAGGGCAGGCCGGTCAGACCGGTCACGATAGCCAGGTTGCTCAACGCCTCATCATTCCAGCCAAGATAGGGCAGCGGCTCGCCGTTGATGAACACGAACACGCCGTCGTCGCCACTGACCAACTCCATGTGCTGGACGTTGGTGTTGCGCATCCAGTCAACATAGAAGGGGTTCACTGCCAGATCGGGCATCGCCAGACCAGGCATCAGACTGTTCACCGCGTCAACGCTTAGACCGCCAATGGAAGCCTGGCCAGCATCATCGATGTCAACAACCATTCTAGGGAGCGAAACCAGGAATCGCTGACCGGAGTCCGTTTCCTCACTGACGGTTGGCGCGGTCGCAGCGCCACACGCACTCACCAGCAAGGATGCAATCAACATCAGAGCAAGTAGCCTAAAGAACCGCATGGTTAGCACCTCCTACGTGCAATAGATTGTGACGCGTCCATCGCGCCAATAGTAACTACCAATGTTTCGGGTCGAACTGCGCAGGCCGTGGTAGGCCAATGTGACGGGTCCAGCGAGTGGCAGTGGTGAGAGGTGGCGGCAGAAGAGGCGTCGCACAGAAAGAACTGTCCGGGGAACAACCTGTTTCCCGATAAAACCCGGATTGTGTTGGGGACGCGCCTTTTGTGCGGGAGCATTGGTGTAGTCTGACCAACCCTCAGGACAAAGAACAACTGGATTATGTGTAGAAGAGTATACCTGAGCGCGATTTTTTCGTCAAGTTCGATTCAAAATCTTTGTCGATGTCTTCAACGCGGAGCCTGTCAACAAAACGACAATCGTTTCATCTGGCCGCGGACCGGTTGCTGCAAGCCATTGGTCGAGAAAAGCCAGGGCGCTCGCCGCTGTCGGCTCGACTGCGATGCCGCGTGCGGCCCAACCGTGGAACGCGCGCCAGATCGCCTCGTCATTGACCGGCGCAATCTCGCCGCGGCTTGCGGCGATTGCCGCCACAATCTGGCGCCAGCGCGGCGGGCGGGCAATCGCGATACCGTCGGCAATCGTGCTGTTGCGTGTGACCTCCGGCAGCGCGCTCGCCTCGCTGAACCAAGCCGCGGCCAGCGGCGCACAGTTGGCCGCCTGGACACCGACGATGCGCGGCAGGCTGGCGGTGACGCCAGCTCGAAGCAGTTGCTGAAAGCCATTGAACAGGCCAAGCAGCATCGTTCCATGGCCTACTGGCGTGATAACCCAGTCAGGCGCCCGGCGTCCAAGTTGTTCCCAGATTTCGAAGGCGGCGGTCTTGGTGCCTTCGAGGAAGAACGGGTTCCAGACGTGGCTGGCGTAGTAGCTTTGCTGCGCCTCGGCCAGCGCGGCTGTCGTGGTGTCCTCGCGGCTGCCCGGCACCGAAACCAGCCGAGCGCCATACAGTCGAATCTGGGACACCTTGGCCTCCGGCGCGCTGGCTGGGACGTAGATCGACACCGGCACACCGGCTGCGGCCGCGTAAGCTGCAATCGCCGCTCCTGCATTACCTGACGAATCTTCGACCCCGGAAGTTACGCCAAGTTCGCGCATTTTTGTCAGCAATACCGCTGCGCCGCGGTCCTTGAACGAACCGGTGGGCAGCAGGTGGTCGATCTTGAGAAAGACCTCCCGTCCACCCGCTGAAACCGGCAGCAGTGGCGTCATGCTTTCGCCCAGGCTGACCGGCTGCGTGTCGCGGCGCAGCGGCAGTGCCTCGCGATAGCGCCACAGGCTGGCCGGCCGCCCCGCCAGCGAGTCGACGGGAAAGATCGCCGAGGTCTCCACGTCCAGCAGGCCGCCACATGGGCAGACCCAGATCGGCGAATCGATGGAATGCTCTGCGCGGCAGGTCTGGCAGCGAAGGATTGGCGGTTGGCTGGGATAAGTGGCATCCATGGCGAGAATCTTTGGCGCGGTTCCGGCGGGCTGGTACAATAACGCGACAGATCCGAGTGTATCACCGGCCAGGGCTGGCCGTCAAACCGGCGGCGTCACTCACGATACGTCCAGGCGTAACTCCGGTGCTGGCTCTGTCGGAAACCGGCCAGAGCAGGAGGTGATGCATCTCCGGCAATCTCTGGGCGTCAAACTGCTACCGCTGTTGGGTGCGCCGCATATTCCAGGAGACAACCCGTGGAAGTCAACCGAATTCTCGAAACTTGCCTGTACGTCGATGATCTTGACGCGGCCATGCGCTTCTATAAGGAAGTGCTCGGTCTCGAACCGTTCGCCAGCGTATCGGGCCGGCACGTCTTTTATCGCTGCGGGGCAGGCGTCCTGCTGCTGTTCAATCCAGACGAGACAGCCACCGGTGCAGGCAGCGCGCCGGCTCACGGCGCGCACGGCCCGGGCCACATCGCGTTCGCGATGGCTGGCGATCAGGTCGATGCCTGGCGCGGCCGGCTGGCTCAGCTGGGCGTAGCGATCGAAACCGAGGTGACGTGGCCGGGCGGCGGATTCTCGCTCTATTTCCGCGATCCCGCTGGCAACAGCCTGGAACTGACCACGCCGCAGACATGGGGGTTGAAGTAACCGGTATCAATAATGGGCAATTTCTCGCGAACCCTTTACGGGAGCAGGAAATTCTGTTACAATATTCACAGGGGCTGGTGATTTCTGCGCCGCGAGGCGACACGTGACGCACAAAGACCTATGGGAACCAGCCCCAACTGCATTGTACCGTTCTTCGAACCTGAGGACAGACGCCCGTCTGTCCTCAACTCTTGTGTGGGCTTCGTGGTATAATCGACGGCATGTCCCGACTTCGATTTTCATCGCGCCGCGCCGCGCTTCTGCTTCTGCTGCTGATTGCTGCGGGGATCATCGCCTTTGTTGTCGTGCGGTCGCGCTCCCGCGTCAGCGTCGGCCCGCAGCAAACCGTCCAGTCCATCAACCCGAAGATGGGCGTCCACACCCGGCTGACCGACGAGGTGGAGGAATGGAAGGTCAAGCGCACGTTGGAGATGGTGCGCGAGATGGGCGCGGGCTCGATCGTCGAGTTCTTCCCCTGGGCCTACGTCGAGCCCAATCGGCCCGGCGAGGGCCGGTGGAATCATAGCGACATGGTGATGCGTCACGCGGCCGCGCAGGGGCTGAAGGTTATCGCGCGGCTGGGCTATGCGCCGCAGTGGGCGCGCCCCGACGACACCACGCCTCTCTACCTGGACGAAGAGCACTACGACGACTTTGGCAACTACGTCTATGAATTTGTGGATCGCTATCGCGGCGTGGTGGACACGATTGTCATCTGGAACGAACCGAACCTGAGCCTGGAGTGGGGATTTCGACCGGTCGATCCGGTCGCGTACACTGAAATGCTGCGGGTCGCCTACACACGCGCCAAGGAAGCTAACCCCGATGTGCAGGTGCTGGGCGGCGCGTTGGCGCCTACCCTGGCCCCGCCCGGCAGCGAGTGGGGGATGGATGACCTGGCCTACCTGCAAGCGATGTACGACGCCGGCGCGTCACCCTGGTTCGACGCGCTGGCTGTCCACGCCTACGGCGGCAAGTTTCCGCCCGACGAGCCGGCCGCACCCGACGCGATCAATTTTGCCCGCACCGAACTGCTGCGCGATGTGATGGTTGCCAATGGCGACGGCGACAAGCCGATCCTGATCACCGAGGCCGGCTGGAACGATCACCCGCGCTGGACGCGCGCCGTGAGGCCCGGCCAGCGGATCGAATACACCGTGCGCGCCTACCAGAAGGTGCTGGATGAATGGCCGTGGGCTGAGGTGCTGGCATTCTGGGCGTTTCGTTACCCCGCCGGCCTGCGCACTTATCAGGACTACTTCACCTTCGTGACGCCTGATTTCGAGCCGAAGCCGATCTACCTGGAAGTGCAACGTTACAGCCGCGGCCAGGAACTCACCGGCCCGGGAGGGAGCGAGTAGCGTGACCAGCAAATTCCTGCACGACCGGCGACTGTGGCTGGCTGGCGGTGCAGTCCTGTTGCTGGCGCTGGCGCTGATTCTGTGGCGAACAGTGGGCCAGCCGCGCGATCGGGTTTGGGATCGCATTCAACAGGAAGGCGTCTGGCGGGTCGCAATGGACCCCAGTTTCCCGCCCTTTGAAGCGCTGGACACGACGGCCGGCCGGTCGGTTTCGATGTCGATCTGGCGCGTGCCATTGCCGAGCGCTGGGGCGTTGAGGCCAGCATCGAGGGTATCGGGTTCGACGGGCTGGTGGACGCGGTCTGGGCCGGTCGCGTCGATACTGCGCTCTCTGCGCTGCCGTACCAGCCGCAGTTCAGCCAGGACGTGGCGTTTTCCCGGCCTTACTTCGAGGCAGGACTGGTGCTGGTCGCCGCGTCCGGCCGGACGGATCTGAACACGCTCGACGACCTGGCCGGCCTGCGCATCGCCGTGGAGTGGGGATCGGAAGGCGACTTGCAGGCGCGCAGGCTGCGCAGCGACTTCCCCGATGTGGAAATTCTGGCGCAGGAGACCGCCCAGCAGGCTTTGCAAGTCGTCGCAGACGGTGGCGCCGATGCCGCGCTGGTGGACCGCGTCAGCGCCTTGCAGTTCCCCGCAATCGGCCAGCTGCGCATCGCCGCGGAGCCGATTGTGTCGGACCCGTACGTCGTCGTGATGCCGCGTAAAGCGCCGATCTTGCAGGCGCAGGTTGACGAGGCGCTGGAGGCTTTGGAAGCTGATGGCACGCTTGCAGCTTTGCAAGCGCGCTGGTTTGGCAAGCCTGGTTTGGTGGTCGAAGTAGCGGGGAGATTTTGGACAGGATTTACAGGATTGACAAGATGGTTTGGAGCCCGCGAAACCCGCCGTGGGATGACCAAACGATTATCCCGAAGAGGCTGCACACCTGGTCATGTCATGTTGAGCGGGTCTGGCGGAGAAGTCTCATAAGTGACCGTATCGTGATCCAGTGGCGTCGTGTAAATCGACTGCACTTACTCGCAGCACTGTCGATGGGTACACAACTCGCCAGCCGAAAAATCATCGACTGGTCGATACGCGAGATGTTTCGCTTTGGTATGTTCGTGATGCGGATTGTGCGTCAGACCCGCTCAACATGACATAAGCGTTGTGTTCAGTCCTCCGTGCGGATCTCTGCCCACGAGGTTCTGCCGGCTTCGACCGTGATGTTCTGGCGATAGACTTTGCCGTTGACGGTCGCTTCCAGCAGGTATCGTCCGGCCGGCAGGTCTGACAACAGGAAGTTTTCGCCCCACTCGTCGTCGGGGTTGATCAGGCCCAGGCCGTCGATGTAGGTGTAGGCATAGTAGCGCGGCGAGTTAAAGTTGGGGCCGGGGTAGAAGAGCAGCGGCACTTCGGGCAGGTGGCGTCCGTCGGCGGTCAGCACGCGTCCGGCTACCGTACCGTGGCCAGGCAGCGGTTGCAGCCAGAACTCCGGGTTGCGTGTGTGATCATAGTCGTTGACGCCGACCCGCACCTCGACGTGGACGTGCGGACCGAGCGCGATACCGGTGCTGCCGACCGTGCCGACCTGCTGGCCGCGCTGCACGCGCTGGCCGGGCGTAACGGTCGTGCTGGACATGTGGCCCAGCAGCACGTACACCGGCTGGTCGCGATAGCGCCGGTCCAGCTCGATGACCACCGGGATGCCGAAGAAGTTGGTGGTCGGGCCAACTGCGACCTGATCGTCAGGGCCGGCGAAAACCACAGTCCCGTCGGCCGGCGCGTAGAGCGGCGTACCCAGCGGGTTGGCAATGTCCGCACCGTGGTGTACCAGATACGCGCCCTGGCCGGTGCTGGCGTAGGGGTAGAACGGGCTGGCCCACTGCGTGGTGCCGGCGCCGGTCGGCCTGCCCAGCCAGTAGTGCTCGCTGGCCTGCGAGACATCCGGCGTCGGCCAGAGCCCGCCCGGTACAATGGGCGTCGACGTCACCAGTACGTTGGCTGCCAGGCTGGACTGGGTGGTCGTGAGCGTCGCGGTAGCGGTGGCTGTTGCCGTGGCAGTCGGAGTGGCGGTGGGCGTGTCTGTGGGTGCGGGGGTCGCGGTGGCGGTTGCTGTATGAGTTGCCGTCGCGGTCGGTGTGGACGTCTGTGTTGGCGATGGCGTCGGCGTGGCTGTTTCGGTTGCGGTAGCAGTCGGCAAGGGTGTTGCGGTCGGTTCCGGCGGCAAAGCTGAACAGCTTGCCAGCAACACCAAAGAAATCACGGCCAGAACTACGCCAGCGCGCGGCGGGAGAGTGACATGGTGCCATAACGGCCTGGTAGTCGAGAGGGTTGACAAATGAAATCTCCTGTTGTCAGTCTCCGTAACGGACGAAGCGTGACAACAGGAGATTATAGTCAGCGGCGGGAGGTTGGCGAAAATCACAGACGGGTTGTTGAATCGCCAGGAGCGCAGAGCAAAGCGTTATTTCGCTGCGCTGTCGAACCTGCGCAATGAGAATCGCCCCAAATCTGCAAGACTGGAACCGCCGCTGGTGACAAGATCCGCCAGCAATTGCCCGGCTACGGGCGCCATGATGATGCCCACACCGCCCCAGCCGCAGTTCAGCAGCAGCCCATCGACCCCGGACGCAGCGCCGACGATGGGATAGCCGTCGGCTGTCAGTGGGCGGATGCCGGTCCAGGCCGTCAGCAACTCAGCCTGCGCCAGGACCGGGACCCGGTGGACGGCGGCGTCGATCATGGCGTCGATCATTTCAGGCGGCGTTTCGGTGTTGAGATCGGGCGCCGGGCGCTTCCCCATGCCCATCAACACGCCGTCGATCTCGGGGCGGAAGTACCACTCGACCGACAGGTCCTCGACGAAGGGGTGATCAGCGGGCACAGCGGCCAGCGGTGCAGTCACCAGAATGCTGCGCGCTGAGTTGAGGATTGGAATGTCGAGGCCGGCCCAGCGGCCAATCTCGGCTGCCCACGGACCAGCGGCGTTGATCACCAGCGGCGTGGCGATGGTTCCCGCGTCGGTTTCAACCTCCATGACCCGGCCGCCGCGCTGCACGATCCCCGTGGCCCTGACGCCTTGCATGAATCGCACGCCATGCTGGCTGGCTCGTTTGACATAACCCCAAAGTATCATGTGTGGATCAAACGGCCCGTCATCGGGGCCGTACGTTCCGAGAACGATGTCTTCGACGTTGAGCAGCGGGTAGCGGCGCGTGATCTCGTCCGGCGTCAGCAGCTCAGTGGTGATCCCCAGTGACTGGAGCGTGGCCGCTTCGCGGCGCAGGGCGTCAGCCTCGCTTGCGGTCGCGAGGTTCAGCCAGCCGATGGGGCGGAAGTCGATGGGGACGCCGATCTCCTCCTCGAAGCGCATGTAGCAGGCGTAGGCGTGCTGCGCGAGACGGGCCATCGTTTCGTCGCGGCCAAACTGCAGGCTGAGCATGCTTGCCG
Organism: uncultured Chloroflexia bacterium; assembly: GCA_963707275.1. GTDB lineage: Bacteria > Chloroflexota > Anaerolineae > JAAEKA01 > JAAEKA01 > JACKBK01. The sequence goes on along the minus strand of CAVPPH010000001.1, from coordinate 1,233,409 downwards.
ACTTGCTGGACGAGCCGCTGCCCACCTGTCCCATCTCCACCACTACGACGTTGGTGACGCCCGCCTGCGCGAGGTGCCAGGCGGTGCTGCAGCCAATCGCCCCTGCGCCGATGATGACGATGTCTGCGGTGGCTGGGAGTGTCATGGAGCCAACAGTCCGGTTTGATCTTGTGAGCTGGGACGCTTGACGTTGTCACGTCCCAACCGCTGGACTGGCTTGTCGCCGGCCGCGCCAGGGAAGATACGCTGGTATTCGAGCCGTCGCCGTCCAAAGTTGAACAACAGTCCGACGGCAGCCCCGGTTGCCTTGAGGTAGTTGATAACTTGCGCTCGCTCGTCGTTGGTCAGTTGGTGCGACAATGCCTTGATCTCGACGACTACCTGCTCGTCTACCCACAAATCAAGGTAAAACAGAGCGACCGGTACGTTCTCGTGCCACACCTCGACCGGGAACTGACGCTGAGCAGGGATGCCGCGTTGATCAAGTTCCACGGCCAGCGCCCGCTCGTAGACTTCCTCCTTGTAGCCGAGCCCCAGCGCGTTATGGACAGCCATGGCTGCGCCGATGATGCGATAGGTCAGGTCGTTGCCGGTGGCGTCCTGTACCAGTTCTGGCATGGGTGTTTCTCCTTGATTAATGTGTTGTCGTGGAGGTTGCCGTCCACGAATGCTGACGCACACGAATTCACGAATAAGTGGTTCCGCATAGAGGAGTGTGCGTTTGGGTGTGGTTCTGAATTCGTGTATTCGTGCTGCCGAAGGCATTCGTGGATGGCCGCGCTCACCCATCCTCCACCACCGCGATCTCCTCCTCCGTCAGCCCGTACAACTCATACACCAGCAAGTCGATCTGCCGGTCGGTCGCATCGATCTGGCGCTGCAACACCGTCTTGACGTGCGGCACAGACTCCGCGGCCAGCCGCTTGTGCAGATCCAGCATCCGCTCCACCAGCGCGACCATCTGGTCGTGGCGCGCCACGTCCGCGGGGTTGGTGAAGTCGATGGTGCGGATGGGGAGTTGCATCGATGTATTGCTTCGAGACCGAAGTAGCCACCTCGGAGTGGAGTACTCACACTGCTTGACGAAGAAATCGAAGTCAACACTTGGAGTTCAGTAGCCCAAGAAGATACCGACATACTGCAGGATAGTGTTGCAGCTGTGATGCCGTAGCACGCCGTCTCCGCCACCAGTGATGTACAAGCGTATCGGTCGTCGAAAGTGACGGTCGGCCTGTGGCTAGTCACCGGGACGATCAGCTTTGGACGTCACATGTGCGCAAGGTTCTTTGGGTAGACATATGCGTACCAGTGATCGTGGTCCCATTCGCATTTTCCCGCGTGCCGAAGCGATCGTGCTTGTGTCGACTTCAGATATGTCCATGCTTAACGGATACCGTTGGCAACTACTGTGCTCGCGAATTAGCGTTGCTTGTCCACTGTGATACGGAAAGATAGCCAACGCAGCGATCACGTGCTCGTAGCGATCAACGTTGAATTCAGGAAGGCTTGAGGTGATCTCGCTTCAAGAACCGTGTCCGTATTCCTTGATCAGACCATCAGCTGTCTGACCTCGGTTCATCCAGCACGTAGACGTCATCTGCGCTTGTCTGGAGTCCAACAAACGATGTGCCAGATCTTCCCAAGCTTGCCGGCATCTCGAGCAATCTGTCAAATAGTTCTGCTTCTCGTCTACCACAAAGTTCCACTCACCCAGCTGATAGCCTTGTCCGAGCAATCTCTCCCTCAACTTGCTTTTCACCCTGCCGCCACGCCTCCAAATCATGCGCCTTGACGAAGTTGAACGACTTGCGACCCTGCTTCTCCAGAAACAGCAGGCAGGTGTAGTCGTCGCGCCGGCAAAGACCTGCTGGTCGCCGAAGTGGACGACCTCGGCCAGATGCTGGCCCTCGGCGATGCATGCCGCGCAGCGGCTCGCCGTACTTGGCGTTGAAGAACTTGTGCGGCAGGATGTAGCCCAGCCGCCCGCGCTCGTTCAGCAGGCTCAGCCCCTTCTCCACGAAGACGACGTAGATGTCGTAGTTGCCCTTGCTGGCCGCCCGGTAGCGCTGCTTGTAGAACTCGACCTCGACCGGCGCCCACTCCTTCAGCGCCTGGATGCGGATGTACGGCGGATTGCCGATCACCGCGTCGAACCCGCCGCCGGCGAAGACCTCCGGGAAACGCCGCCTGCCAGTCGAAGACGTTGATCCGCAGCGCCTCGTCCTCGTCCAGCAGCGCCAGCTGCCGGCCGTCGTAGAAATCCGGGCCGATCAGCGAGTTGCCGCACTTGATGTTGCTGGCCAGGTCGGGCAGGGCCCGCTCCGGGAAGAGCGCCAGCTGCTGGCCCAGCGTCTGCTCGTCCTCGCCTTCCAGCACCTTGAGCAGCAGCGACAGCTTGGTCACCTCCACCGCCTGCGGGTCGATGTCCACGCCGTAGATGTTGTTCAGCAGGATGCGCTTGCGCTCGTCGGTGGTCAGCCGCCAGTCGCCGTGCCGGCTCTGGAAGATGCGCGGCGTGCGCCCGCTGGCCCAGCGTTCCGGGCCGTCGGCCAGGTACTGGTCGCGGTGCCAGTCGAGCAGGTACTGGTACGCGCCGATCAGGAAGGAGCCGGAGCCGCAGGCCGGGTCGAGGATGCGCAGCTTGCTGACGCCGCCCTGCGGGCCGGGCCGCTTGCCCTCCAGCAGCTTGCCCACCGTCTGCTGGACGATGTAATCCACGATGTAGGTCGGCGTGTAGTAGACGCCGCCGGCCTTCCTGACCTCCGGCTTCTCCTCGACCTTGGCCTGGTGGCCGGCGGTCAGGCGGATCACCTTGCCCAGGAACTGCTCGTAGACCTGGCCCAGGATGTCGGCCGGCAGCACGGAGAACTCGTAGGGGCTGTCGGGGTAGTAGAGGTTCTTGAGGATGTCCCTGAGCACCTTGTCGTCGATGGCCAGGCCGGGCGTCAGCGTGTCGGGCGGCTCGCCGCGGCCCTTTTCCTCGCCGAAGTGGAACAGGCCGGAGTTGTAGCGGTCGTCGGCGCGGCGGAACAGCTGCACCAGCCGGGCGTAGACCTGCGCGCCGTTGGGCAGGCTCAGCAGCGTGCCGTACGGCTCGATGCCGCGGTCCTCGCAGATGCGCAGGAAGATGATGCGGTCGATGGTCGGCTGGACGGCGAAGTTCAGCGTCCGCTGGCTGAGGCCGGGGTTGCGCAGGGCGATGTTGCGGGCCAGCAGGTCGCGCCAGCGTTCGATCTCGGCCAGAAAGGCGGCGTCCACCTCGGCCGTGCCGCGCTTGCTGCCCTTCTCGCTCGACGTACCTGTCGAAGGAGCCGTTGCAGGATCGCCTCGCGGCGAAGACGCCGGCGATCTCGTCCCAGCGGTCGGCGTACTCCTCGAAGGTCGATGTACAGGACGCGCGCCGTCGAGGCCTTGTCGGTCTTGTCGGGCTGGATGCGGCAGTCGTAGACGGCGAACTCCTCGAAGTCGGTCAGGATGCTCAGCGGCAGCTTGGCGGTCCAGGCGTAGCGGCGCAGCTGGTAGGCCGGGTGGATGTCGTTGCGGATGTCGACCGAGGGCTTCTTGGCCTCGACGAAGAACTTGCGCGCGCCGCCGATGCGAAAGCAGTAGTCGGGCGCCTTGGTGCCGCCGGCCGACCTTGATGGCGTCCTCGTGGATCACGTCCTTGTAGGCCTCGGCGTAGCCCTGCTCGTTGTCCACGTCCCAGCCCAGCGCCTTGAAGAACGGGTCGATGAACTCGCGCGCGCACCTGGGTCTCGTTGTAGCGGCCCTGCTTGTAGGCCGGCAGATTGCGCTCGAAGCGCTCGATCAGTTCGTGGACTTTGTCAGATGCGGACATGGTCACCCCTTGCCGTGGATGTCGAAGATGCGGAGCAGTCGACAGCCGCTATTCTAGCACACGGCGGGCCGCGTCATCAAACGCGCAGGCGCCGGGGACTTGCGGAAAGTCCCCGGCGCCTCGTTATCTGCAAAGTTGGCAACTCTTCGAAAAGTTGCCAACTTTCATGCACGCGTCGCGCAGCTACTGCGGGTTCACCAGCACCCAGATCATGCCGTCCTTCGGCGAGCCTTCCAGCACCACGCCAATGGGCTGCGCGCCCTCAGTGACTTCCATGACGTCGAGAGTACGGGTTTGCAGCGTCCGATCGTCGCCGACAGTGAGCCGCGAATATCGCAGGTTCGACCGTCGGACCAGGCGCAGAGGCACGCACTGCTACCTGCTGCCCAGGATGGTTTCTCCCAACAGTACCTGCGACCACTGGGCTGGAATGTCCTTTTCGCCCGCTCTCACGCAGAACCATAACGTGCACGAGCCTTCTTCGTTTTGCGTCGCCAGCAGATCGCGCTACTCTGGCCCGCAAGCGGCAATTCGTTCACACTTGCTGGATCGACCATCACCGGACTTGCTGAAACCACGTCGGGCACAATCATAGTCCGCCGGAACCAGCCGCATTTGGGCGACTACTGGTTCCCCTTCATCACCAATCGATTGAAACACTCCGCCGCGGCCTGTATGACTTGTGCCTAGAACGCCAGTGCCTGAACCGCTCGATCCAAACACGCCCGTGCCCGATCCATCGACCGGATTTGGAGTTGACGCGAACGTTACAAGAGGATTGCCGAGTGATGCGAGGCTGAACTCCCACCACACCCGTCCCGCCACGCATGCTCGCGCCAATGATCCCGACGCCACGTCGTCTGTTGTGTTGGCCGAAGACGCCGGCAATGCCCCGGTTGCCGTTGCCAAACACCCCGAAATTTTCGCCGAAGCCATGCACTCCAACTCCTTGGACGTCCGATTCGCGTCCGCTCTCGAAGTTGACGCTCTCTCCGTATACGCCGCAGCGGCCGCCCTGTGCGTTGACACCGTATGCCATGCCCGTCGCACTCGTCGAGAAGGCTGAGAACGGGAAACCTGATCCGGACGAGGGTGGACCGAGTGCTGTGAATTGATCGTCGTGCGCCATCGAGAACCTCCGTTTTCTGTGAAGTAAGACATGATCAGGTGCCACGATTGGCACCTGCCAGACAACCGAGAACCCTGCGCCTGGAAGTCGCTGGCGTGCTAGGGAGCAGGGGTAAGCAGCCGCCTCTGGCGAGGCCACCCAGCAGCCAGGCCGGAGGCGTGAACGAGGCTACTGCACGTTCACCAGCGCCCAGATCAGGCCTTCACCTTCGTCCAGGGCTTCCAGCGCCACGCCAATAGGCTGCGCGCCCTCAGTGACTTCCATGCCATCGAGAGTGCGGGTTTGCAGCGTCCGGGCGTGTCCATCTTCGCCGGTAGTGAGACCACCGCGCCCTTCTCAAGCGGCCCGCTGGCCTTCACCTGCGTCAGCCCGGAGTAGGCGATGGTGACGTACTGGCCGGGATCGGCGGGGCCTTCACGTGGCACCAGGCGCAGGCCGATTTCAGTGGGTCGCGGGTCTTCCTCAGTGACCAACTCCGCCCACCCCTGGACGACGCCTACTACTGCTTCGCCGCTCGCCGCCGCCTGCACCTCAATCAACATCGGCACACTGTCGACACCGCTCTCCCGCAGGCCGGCCAGGGAGACGATGTCGCCAGGAGCCAAGGGCGTGTCGCCGGCGTTGACGCCGAAGGTCGCCAGCAGGCAGCCGGTGCAGCCGCCAGTGATCTGTACTGGGCCAAAGAAGTAGCCGGCCAGGTTGTTGCCGGCCGCGTCCACGCCGTCGTCACCCGCCGAGAACACGTTCACTCCGTCGTTGAAGGCCGAGTCCACGTTCACGCCGTGGAATCCCGCCGATTTCACGCTCACGCCGCTTGAAGTCAGATCGACCGACGTACAGTCCGTAGCCCTGCGCCCCGGCAACCTCGAAGCCGTTTGATTGGTTTGAGAACGTGGCGGACGATGGGTTGCCCGCCTCGTTCACGTAGACGCCGTCCAATGCTGCGTCGTTGACTACCATCCCGTAGAAGCCTGTTGTGCCTATGTAGATGCCGTTGATGCTGGCATTAGGGATGGCCAGCCCATGACCAGCGGTGTTGCTCAACACAACGCCGGCGTAGTCCGGCGCGCCAAACGCCCCCTGGATCTTAAGGGGGTTGCTGGCCCCGATCCAGGTCTGACCCAGGTGGTTGTGATTGCTGTCGCTGATGAACATTCCGCTCTGGTTCCAGTGGCCGGCGGTGAGTTGGATGTCGGTGATGTTTATCTGCCCGTTTTGATCGGCGTCACAAGCAGGGTTGTAGCCCCCGCCAGGAACGCACGGACCGACTTCGGGTGCAGCGGAGACAGACACGGCTGCGACAAGGGAGAGTACGGCGATCAGAAGAATCGCGGTCATCCTGGATTTCATGGCGCCCTCCTTATGGCAAGAACCTGAGTTGCAGTCGCAAATGACCTTTGAACATATTAAACGGAAGCCGGCAGCGTTTCGCGTCACGCGCCGGCTTCGTTGTTTGCAAACCGCTGACGCTACTGCAAATTCACCAGCACCCTGACCGTTCCTGTTTCTGCCAGGACGAGGCTCGTATCCGTGAACAACAAAGCCGCCCGGCAATTGCCCGGCGGCTTGAGTTCCTCGTGTAAGTGTCGATGAAGCAACTATTGCGCTTGTTCGCCAGAATGGATACGCTGTGCTAACTCCAGCGCGTTGTTGGTCCGGGCAGGGAAGCAATCGAGAACCTGCTGAATGAAGACGTTGGACGGCTGATCTAGCGGGGCAACCGCAGTGAGATCAACGTCGATCGTAAGTCGGGGCTGGCCCCAGATTTGCACGGCCACGCCGCCGATGATCGCATAGGGAATGCCCAGTTCCGCGAAGAACTGGTGTAGCTCCCAAGAGGCCTCTTCGCGCGGGTTCATAAAACACCCTGAGCCATGGCCATCTGTTCAAAGGCTTGCCGTGTTGCCAGCAACAACTCCAACTGCAATGGCTCCAGGCGCTCCAGGCCCTCTCGTGTCCACGCAGGCATTCCAGCCCAGAAGGCGTACAGGTCTCGGTCGATGGCGCGTGCTTCAGCGTCGGTCATGGAAGCCAATTGCTCGATGAGCTCGGCCTCTATGACTTGGTTGGCAATCGCATAGCCTGCCAGCGCCTCGCGGATCGCCACCGGATCGAGCGTTCGTTGCGGATCGGATGGGTACTCTGTCATGGCGTGAAATCTCCACTGCAAGTATACCACATCCGACCCGTTGCGGCACATGCTTCAGGAGCAGCTACTGCGGGTTCACCAACACCCAAACCATTCCGTCTTTCGGCGCTTCCAGCGCCACACCCAGCACAGGAGCGTTGTCAGGCATAGTTGCCGTGCCTTCGCCATCGGCCAGTTGCACCCTGATCGTGCCCTGCGGACGAACCGCGCCATTTGCCGCGGCCGTCAGGCGTGTGCCGGCCACAATGCCAGTTTCATCCGCCGCGACGCTTACCTGCATCGGTCCGGAGTAGACGATGGTGACATATTCGCCAGGTTGCGCTTCACCCTCGCGCGGCACCAGGCGACGCCCGCTTTGGCCGGGTCTGGGTTCTTTTGCAACATCAATTTCAGCCCTGCCCTTTACGACACCGACAATGGTCTGACCTGCCTCCGCGGGAACCACCTGCCAGAGGACTGAGCCGATGTCGAAGTCGCTAGACACAATCGACTGAATGCTCACCACATCGCCGGGCTGCAACACACGATTGCCTGCGTTGATGGCAAAATTGCAGCCTGTAGGCAGCCGGAGCAGACGCCACCGACGAAGATGCTGTCCCAAAACGCACCGGACCAGCCACCGGCAGCCCAAACATACACCCCATCTCCGTCTGTTGTGTTAACGAGTACACCATGGCCCGTGGCATGATTCACGTTAACTCCGTTCTCTCCTGCTGATCCCACGTATAGGCCGTTAGCGCCGACCGAGCCTACATGCACACCATTTTCCCCTGTGCCCGCGACAATAGTCAGCTTGGCCGCGGCGGGCGTTGACGTGCCGATGGCGACTTTCCCGCCGTCATGTTGAATTATCAGGTTCTTGTGCGTCCACGTGCTGTAGTCGAAGCCGTAGATGTAGCCTTGCTCACCGGCAAATCCGATGGCAATCCCCTTGCCGGCGGCCGCCGGCAGCGGTGTGCTGTCGCCCTGAAACCAACTGGTGCCGACGACATTGAAGCGCGCGTTGGGCGTGGTGGTGCCGATGCCGACGTTGCCGCCCGTCGGCTGGATGGCCAGCGGCTGGCCGTCGCTGGTGCCGATGTAGTTGGTCGCCGGGTTGGTGCCGGCGTTGCCGGTCAGCGACCAGCCGTCGCCGCCGCCGGTCCAGACGCCGGTTTGGTTCCAGTGGCCGGCGGTGAGCTGAAGGTCGAGGACATTGACGACGCCGTCGTGGTTGACGTCGCAGGAAAACTCATAGATTGTGCCAGGTACGCAGGGGGCGGCCACATAGCTCCGCATTGGAGCGGCATGGAAAGGTGCGGCGGCGGTAGGTATCGCAGCAAGGACAAGGAGTGCCAACACCAACACGGGGACAAACAACTTCGGTTTCAAAGGTACCTCTTTGGGAACAGGATTCAACAACGCGTTGATCCCTTCGTTAAACGCAAAGCCGGCGCGGTTTAGGTCCCGCGCCGGCTGAATTGCTTGCAGATCGCGGAAGTTACTGCGGGTTCACCAGCACCCAGACCATGCCATCCTTCGGTGCCTCCAGCACGACGCCCAATGTCGGCGCGCTTTCAGCGATGTCGGCAGTCCCTTCACCACCGGCCAGTTGCACGGTGAGGGTGCCGAGCGAGCGTGCTGCGCCGTCCGCGCCGACGGTTACGCGCTGGCCGGGTAGGAGACTTTCGCCGTCCTGCACTTTGACCTGCGCCGCGCCCATCACGCGCCACATCCAGGCGAACGCCTTAACCCCCGGCAGTTCCGACGTTGATCCCGTTGCCAAAGGCCTGGGTCACATTCACGCCAGCGCTTACTGGCAAGCGCGCTCCCACTGCCCGGCAATCGCAGTGATGTCGAGAATATCCAGTGGGCTGCCGAAGGGCGGAGCGACGTCGTAAGTGGGATCGTAGGCGGCCGGGTTGTTCCAGCGCGCCGCAACTTGCATGATGTCCTGCACGTCGGTGCGCCCGTTGCTGTTGAAGTCCAGGCATGTTGTCGCCGGAATGCCCACCACAGCGCCGCGCTCGCTGCCCAGCGTCACCGCTCCCAGCGTCGCCGTCAGGCCGGCAGGCAGGGCCGCGCTCAGCGCGTACGTCCCCGGTGCGAAATCGATGAAGGTGTAGCGTCCATTCTCGTCTGTGAGCACGGACTGGTTGTCCAGCGTCACCGCCACGCCGGCCAGCGGCGACTCCCACTGCTGCCGCAGGCCGTCGCGATTGCCATCCCACCAGACGATGCCGCGCACGATGCCAGGTCCTGCCACCGCCAGCCCGACGCCTCGTCCGGCGCCAGCCGCCAGCGTGAGGGGCTGCGGCTGCACGGCTGGGGTGGTGGCTGCCAGCGTGTAGGCGCCGGCCTGCTGCCCCAGAAAGATGCCGCGCCCGCCCGCGCTTTCTGTCTGCTGCGTGCCGGCCGTGCCGCTCAATGCCAGCGTGAACGGCGTCATGAAGACCGTCTCGTCGGACTGCTGCCGGCCGTCGCCGTCCCAGTCCTGGTACAGCACGCCGCTGACCATGCCCGGCAACTGCAAGGCAATCTGCACCTCGCCGCCCTGGGCCAGGGTGACGCTGCTCACCGCCGTGGCTGCGTAGCCGCCCGGAGGCGGCACGGCCGTCACCGTGTACGCACCATCCGGCAGCCCGGCCCGCATGGCCCGGCCATTGGGCGCAGTCGTGACGTTGGCAACGGTCGGGCCGCTCAGGGTCACCGCGACGCCGCCCACGCCTGCCTCGCCTGCGTCCTGCACGCCGTCACCATCCAGGTCGATAAAGGCCTGCACGATGGTCAATCCGTCCGGACGCAGGGGGATGGCCGGCAGCGACAGGTCCGCGCCCTGCACGGCCACGGCGCGCGTCGCCGGACCGTTGACCCGGTAGCCTGCCGTCGGCGTGACGGTCAGTGTGTGCTGCCCGTCGGCCAGCGTTAGCGGTTCACCCCAGCCGGTTTGACCGGAAACACCGCTGCTGCCGCCGCCTGCCAGCGTCGCGCCCGCCAGGCCCGGCTCACCAGGATCGCGGGCGCCGTTGCCGTTGTCGTCGCGGAAGGCGCTCCACGCGACTTGCGCCACAGAATTGTCGTTGGCCCGCAGCGGCGGCGCGACTGGGCTGAGGGTAATATTGGTCATGTTCGTCCACACACCATCGATCATAGCGCAACTGTACGCGTATGCGGTGTCACTTGTGCAGACATTCAGTAGGTGTGGCGTGTCAACGAACCCGGGCACATCCACCACCCTGAGACAACCGCCTGGGCCTTGCATCAAATACCTGCCGTCAATGCCGGTAAATGTGTCAGCCAGAATCACAGGGTTTGCGATATTGCAGCCGCCATTTGCGGCCTGATAAGTGTACCGAACCACGCGCGCGCCGGCGATGGGAATCAGGGCGTCACCTTGTTGGTACTTGACATCGCCAGCCACCTGAAAGCCGTTCGCCGGAGCAGTCCCTTCGATGCCGACGCCCAACTGGACGACGGTATGCTCCACGCCGACGGTGAACACGCCGGGCGACGCAGTGATGAACAGAGCATCGGGTGCGTTGGCCAGTCGCAGGGCGTAGGGGGTGTTGGCCGTCAGCCCTTCGAAGTGGAAATAGCCCGCCGCGTCCGGCGTGGCAACGGCCACTTCCTGCCCGGCGCTGCCGATCAGGCGCACGGCATAATCGTCAAGACCCGGCTCATTGTTGTCCCATTGTTGGTTGCTATTGCTGTCATGGTAGACCGCGCCGATAAGGTGGCCGACGGGGACCAGGTTGAGATTGTTGTTGCTCAGGATCTGACCGGACTGGTAAGTGATCAGCGGTTCGCTGTCAGCGGTGTAGCCGGGCGGCGGCGCGGGCAGACGCAGGCGGTAGGTGGCGGGGGCCAGGTTGCTGAAGCTGAAATTGCCATAGCTGTCGCTGGTTGTCTCCACGGTAGCCATGGTGGCGACATTTTGCAATTGTACCGTCAGCCCGGCGGCTAGCGAGCTGCCGCCCAGGCTGAAGCTGCCCGTGTTGGGTGGCCAGACCTTGCCGCTGATGCTGCCAGCGTCGCGCAGGGGAAAGGTCAGCGTCTGCGCGGCGTTGGTAACGGCCACACCACCGAAGGGAAGCGACCAGATGGAGGCGTACCCGGACGGTGGTGTAAAGGCTACCGGATAGATGCCGTCGGGCAGGTAGAAGGCAGCCCCGCTGCTGCTCAACGTGTGGGTGACGCCGTTGATGGTCACCGTTCCGCCGTTCAGATAGGGTTCGCCGCTCTCCCTGCTGCTATTGCCGTTGTTGTCCAGGAAGGTGCGCACCAGCAGCGTGTTGACCGGCTGCACCGCTAACGGCACCGGCGCGCCGCCGCTGCGCGGCACAGGGACGCCGTTTAAGTTGGCGGGCAGCAGGCCGTCCGGCAAGCCGTCTATGGCCTGGGCGCAGACCGACGTCAGCCCGTTGGCAACTGGATTGAAGGCAGCCAGGCCGGCGTCGTTGCTGTCGACCGTCTGCAACCCGGCGCCCGAACTGCCGCAGGGGGCATCCCGAAGTTGCACGGCCACATTGGCCAGCCGCTGCTCGCCCGCATCCACCGCGCCGTTGTGGTTGCCATCAATGAAAACGAGCACCGCGCGGAAGGCTGTCATCGGGCGGCAGGGCGAAGTCAATCATGGGCACACCTCCGTCGACCGGCACGGAGGCGTCGCGCGTCCAGGTTTGCCCATCGTGGGTCAGCGTCACCCGGTACTCGCCGCTGGTAATGGGCGATTGCGCATAGCCGCCGTTGGAGCCGGTGGCGAGGCTGGCAACGGACTGCCCGCCGGGCGTGGTGATGGCCACCGCGGCGGCGGCGACCGGATCGTCCCACGATTCATCGTACACGTCGTTGGCATCGGTATCCCAAAACACCCTGCCGCTCAGGACCTGGTTTTCGTTCAACTGGTAGCCCACCTCCAGCAGTTCGGGCGCGCCGACGCCGGTCAGCTCGTACCAACGCTGCACGCCGGTGGTAGGTGCGTAGCCCGCCGGCAGGTTGACCCGTGCCCGGTATGTGCCGATGGGAAGATCGGGGAAGCTGAAGTAGCCAGTGTTCCAGAATGCGCCGCTGGTTGTCAGCGTGCTGGCGACCTCCACACCGCTGGCGTTGTAGAGCACCACCGGAAGGTCGTTGTTGCTGGGAACGTTGCTCTCGGTGCAGTTGTTGCCGTTGGCGCGGATGCCCAGCGGCGCGCAGCGATCCCAAAAAGTGTACCCGGCGATGGTCTGCGGGTTGGTGGGGTTGAAGGGGTAGTGGACGCTGGTGTGGGTGTTGTCGTCCAGCACCACGATCTGCGTGTGGGTGGGCCAGCCTTCCTGCCCGGGTATGTTGGGGTCGGGGATCAGGTGCACCTCAAGCGTGGCCGGGTTCAGGTTCCAGTTGCTGGTGGCAGGCTGGTCGGCGGGCAAATAACCGGTTTCTATCAGGCTGCCGCTGAGAGTGCGCACTTCATAGGTACAGGCGAAGCCGGGCTGACCGGCGACCGGCAAGCGGCAGAACATGTTCAGAGAGCGTGCCAGCGTGCCGGTGAAACTGACGGCGGCGGAGGTGTCGTTGCTGACCACCGCTGTGCGTTCGGCGGGCGCAAACTGCATTCCGGGAATGATGTTGGTGACGACGTCCCAGGGACGCACGGTGTATGTCCCTGGGATCAGTCCTTCCACCAACGCCTCGCCGGCGGCGTTGGTTTGCACAGTGCGCACCACCGACCCGTTGAGCAGCACCTCGAAGAACATGAAACCGATGGGCAGCGGCTGGCCGTTGACGACTTGCACCACCTTGATGTTCAATTCGCCCTGGCGCAACAGCGTCCAGTTTTCTACGGCGCTGCCGTTGATCGTCGCTGGCACGAAGCGTTGCGTTGCGCCGTCGCTCGTGACGTGGTTGGTTGGCGGGAGCACAGAGAGGGTGTAGGTGTCGTCGGCCAGGCCGCTGAAGCTGTAGCTGCCGTCGCTGGCGGAGAGGGTCTGGCGGTTGCCGGGTTGCAAGTTCAGGAGCACGCCGCCCATGCCTGCACTGCCGCTGTTGGCCACCTGCCCACCGATGGCGCCGCCGGGGAGGAAGGGCAAATGGGCGTTGACCACGCGCAGGTCGGCGACAAACACGTCCACCGTTCGAGACGCCGGGAAGACGCCCGGCGGCGCGTCCATTTGCACACGGTACTGCCCCGGTTGGCTGATGCGGAAGCCGTACCGTCCATGCGACCAGGACGCCCCGGTGACGTGGGTGGCAATCTGGTTGCCGTTTGCGTCCAGAAGGCGGACAGTGCGGCCGTTCAACGGCGACTCGCTGGGGTCGGGAAGGCTATTGCCGTTGCTGTCCAGCCAGGCGCGGCCCACGATGTAGCCATCATCGTCAGGCTGAAGAACGAATCCAGGGCTGACGATGCCGAAGTTGACCTCCACGCCGCCGTTCTCGCTCATGGCCGCCGCCACAGGGTTTGGCGTGGTTATGCAGTTTGCGAGGTAGCAGTAGGTCGGGTTATACGCCTCCACCTGGTAGATGCCGGCCTGGGTGGTGTAGATCTGGTAGTTGCCGTTGATGTCGCGTCCGGTCGTCAGCACGGTGTAGGGCGGCGCTTGCAGCGTGGCGGTGATGATGGTGTTCTGCAAAACGTTGTAGCTGGTTTCGCCCATGCCGTAGAAGCCGTCTGCGTCCCGATCTATCCAGATGACGCCGTTGATGTTGGCCGGCTCCAGGACGCTGATCACCATGCTGGCGTTGGCGCTGCTGCTGTTGTTGCCGGCGCTCAGGGTGACGGTGTAGCTGCCGGGCGCGGTGAAGGTGTGTTCCACCACAGCGCCGCTGCCCGGCTGCCCATCGCCGAAGTCCCAGGCGTAGCTCACCCCTGTCCCGGCAATGACGCTGCCGGTGAACTGTGCCAATACGTCTTCGTAGATCGGCGGCGCGGCATGCAACGCCAGTCCGTCGATGGGCACATCCACCACGCCGCCGGCCGCATAGGCCAGCGAAAACTCTGACGTGCTGCCGTCGGCGTGGGTGGCGGTGGCGCTGACGAACTGGTTGGACGGAATGGTCGTGGGCAGGGTCACGTCAAACGCGGCGTTGCCGTTGCCATCGGTGGCGACGCTGGCCGCGCCCAGATAATACTCTCCTTCACCGTAGCCACTGTTGTCAGCAGCCGCGCTGTAGTAGAAGTCCAAGGTGAAGTTGATGTTCGGGTTGCTGTTGAGCGTGCCCTGAATGACGCGTCGTGCCGTTGTTGTAGGCCTGGGCAAAGGTGATGACCGGGTAGTTTTGCAGGTTGTTCCCGCCGGTATCCGGGTCGCCGAGATCGTTGATATTGACGCCATCGGGCCAGCGCAGGTCAATGCCGAGCTGGGAATTGGCAAAGATGCGGTTGCCGCGAATCGTGTTGCCCAGCCCAGTGTTGCCCACTCTCACACCGTTATAGAATGCCGACACCGTGCCGTTGTGGGCGATGATATTGGCTTCACCCGGCCCTGTGCCGCCTATGACATTGTTGTTGCCAGACAGGAAAACGCCGTTGTAGCCGTTGCCCAGTGGCGTCACGCCGTCCGCGCCCACGCCAATCCGGTTGCCGGTAATGAGCATATTGGACGAACTGGTGCTGATGCCTTCGTAGGTGTGGCCGGAGATCACATTGTCGCGGATGGTGGTGGGGGCGAAGGACGTGCCGCCGATGCCGACATTGTTGGGCAAGGCCGCCAGGCCGGTGGCGTCCACGCCCATCCAGTTTCCGGCGATGATTGTGGGCGGCGCATCGGGGTTGGGCAAGTTGTTGAAGTAAATGGCGTAAGTGGACACATTGGTGTTACCGGAGATCAAATTGCGTTCCAGATCGTCAGAGATGCCGTCGCTGTTGGTGCCGATGCGGTTGCCGTAGCCGCCCAGCAGGATACCGGCGCGGGGCGAACTGATGGTGCCGTTGGGGATGGCGGCCATGCCGGTGATGTCGGTGCCGATTTTGTTGCCGGCGACGACGTTGTTCAGCGCGCCCGGTCTGCTGGAGCATGACGCCAAAATCAATGTGGCCGGAGATCAGGTTGCCTTCCAGCGCGTCGGAAACGCCGTCGCCATCCGTGCCGATGACGTTGTCGTACGCGACGTAGACGCGCACGCCTTCCACCTGGATGCCCACGCTGGCCGTGCCGCTGGCGTTGGTGCCGATCAGGTTGCCAGAGATGCGGTTGTGGTGGCTCTCGTTGAGGTTGCTTGTGCCGGTCAGGTTGATGTTGAGAATGCTGCCGCTGACGACGTTGCCTTCCAGCGCATCACCCTGCCCGTCGCCGTCCGTGCCGATGATGGTGTAGCTGGCTTCCTGCACCAGGATTCCGGTGGCGGCGACGGTCTGATTGTTTGTGCCAACAGCCGCTGTGCCCGCCGCATTCAGGCCGATGGTAGTTGCCCATGATTTTGTTGCCGGTGGTGGTCGGGCTGGTAAATCCAGATGTTCTGCTCGACGTTGGCGGAGATGACGTTGCGCTCGGCCACATCGTTGACGCCGTCGGCGTTGGTGCCGATGCGGTTGTTGCTGGAGCCGCCGTCGATCCAGATGCCGCGCTGGTTGGCAACCCGCGTATCCCCGGCAAAGTTCGTGCCGATGTAGTTGCCGTAAATCCAGTTGCCGCCGCCGGTTTGCAGGCGGATGCCGCTGGCGAACTGGCCGACAAAGCCGTTGATCACCAGCCCGCGCACGATGCTGCCGCCGCCGGTGATGGTGAGGCCGGCCACATTGATTGCCCGCCAGCGCGCCGTTGAGTTCGATGAGCGGCGGGCCGGTGTAGCCGCTGCCGCCCTGGCTCCAGCCGTCGATGGTCACGGGGCCGGTGATGGTGGGCAGGGCGGAGGTGGGTTGGATGGTTTGTTGGCTGCCGGCTGCGCCGATGGCGAAGGTGATCGTGTCCGCGCCGGGGTTGGCGTTGGCGTCCAGGATGCGCCTGACGCAGCGAGCCGGCGCCGCTGTCGGCGGTATTCGTGACGGTGAATGTGGCAGCGCGAGCGGGCGTGGCCGTTGGCAGCAGAAAGGCCAGGATAAGGACGATGGCCATCAGTGATCGGCTATGGGTCGGTCGTTTGCGGGTCATCATGCTCTCCTGACAGGTTCTGGGGGTTGAGAAACGTCCACAGGTCGTTGGGATCGAGAAAGCGGCGGCGTTGGCCGGTCTGGATGTGCTCGGCCTCGCCATGCCAAATGGCCGCATCCGGCTGATCCGGACTGCTCTGCTGCCATATGCGCACCAGATAGGAGGTGTAGGTGGAGTTGTGGATTGCCATCCGCCCCAGAATAGCACAGAGGTGTCCGCAAAATGTCCGCAAAAAACGAGGATTGTCAGACTGCTACAGTGTCCGCCGAGAATCTGCGGTTTAGCCGGCCCGCCCACGCCACAAACAGGGCGCGCAACTGCGGGTCGCCAAACCCTGCCGCTTGCTGCTCCAGTTCAGCTTGTGCCGCGGCCAGCGCAGCGCGGTTCCCGGTCACGGCGTAGTCGGCGGCGTACAGTCGCAGATGGTAGCGGCGCATATCGCTGCCAGCCAGACGCTCGGCCGTTTCTTCCACCGCTGAACGCGCCGCGCGGGTGTCTCCCGTCGCTAGCGCAGCCTCGGCCCACAGCAGCAGCACATCGACGTCGTGCAGGCTGGCGTTGAGTCGCCACCAGTGGACGGCCGGAAGCACGACGCGCAGCGCCGCGGCTGGGTCGCCCGTTGCCAGCCGGTATTCAGCCTCTGCCCGCACCCAGGCCAGATAGGGCCGGCCCGGCGCCAGCTTGCCGGTTCGCAGGCTGTCCAGCAGTTCGCCCGCGGCGCTCGTTTCTCCGGCAGCCAGCAGGGCGCGCGCCAGCCCGGACCGATGCCAGATGCCGTAGTCCGAATCCATCGGCAGCCTGACTGCTTCGCTGAGCGCCACCAGCCGGCGCATGGACGAGACTGCCTCCTGGAGCAGGCCGACGCTGGCGCAGTAGAGTCCGTAGTTGTGCAGCACTGCGCCATAGGCCCAGGGATCGTTCAAGGTCTGGTACAGGTCCAGCAGCGGCCGCAACAGGTGTAGCGCCTCCTCCCAGCGTCCCAGGTAGGCGTTGGCCTCGCCCAACTCGCGCAGCGCGTCGGCAAAGGCCGGTTGCGGTGCATCGCCTGTTGCGTAGGGGCGGGATCCCACCGTTCTCAGTGTCAATGCCCGCAGCGCGGTGGCGCGGGCCGCCTGGCAATGCCCCTCGGCGCGCTGGACAAACGCCAGATTGCACAGCGTCTGATACAGCACGTCCGCCGCGCCCGCGGCCTCAGCCAGCCGGCGCGCCTCCTCCAGCAATGCCAGCCCCTCGGTCGAGCGTCCCAGCGCATCGGCCAGGTGCCAGCCCAGCGTCTGGCGGATGCGAGCCTCGGCGACGTGATCGCTCCTTTTCTGGGCCAACGCCAGCGCCTGTGCGGCTGTCGTTTCAATCTGGTCAAAGTCTGATTTCAGCACGTGCAGGCTGATTTGCGCCTCCAGCGCGTCCAGCCTGGCGTCGTCATCGGACGCAGCAATGGCCAGGTGCAGCACCTCGGCCGCGTCTGCTTGCCAGGCGTCCAGCCGCACCAACATACGCTGCAACGCCAGGCGCTGGCGCAACAGGGCCAGGCGGTCGCCATTTGGCCGGGGCAGATGATGCAACAGATCGATGGCGCGGTTGACCAGCGTCAAAGCCGTGTCATGGGCTGCAGTCTGGCCTGCCTGGTCGGCGGCCCGCCGGTAGCAGCCGATGGCAGTTTCCCAGGCGGCGGCTTCAGCGTAATGCCCGGCAAGCGTGGCGTCGTCGTGGGGACGGAGGCGGACCAGCCCGGCGGCGGCGCGACCGTGCAGTAGTTTGCGCCGCCACGGGGTCAAGCCCTGGTAGATCGCCAACCCTATCAGGCTGTGCGGAAAGGCCAGCCCCTCGCTTGCAGCCCGGTCGATTTGTAGGAACTGGTGCGCCAGCAACTCGTCCAGCGCGTCGGATGTCTCGGTTCCGCTGCGGGCCGACGTGTATTCCAGCAGCGCTTCGTCCAGCATGGGTGTTAGCACCGCGGCGGCCTCCAGCACCTGGTGCGCCACCGGTGAAAGATGGCTGGCGCGCGCCAGAATTGCCTCGCGCAGGGTGGTGGGCAGGGGCAGGTCGTCCGGCGGGTCGTCGATCTGGCCGCGCTCCTGTAACTCGCGGACGATCTCCAGCACGAAGAAGGGGTTGCCGCCAGCGATGTGGTGGATACGCTCCACCAGCGCCGTTGACGGCGGCGCTGACAGACGGGCCAGCAGGTGTTGTACGTCCGCGGCGGCCAGCTCGCTGAGTTCGATCTCGGCCAGCCGTCCAGCGCGCCGCAGCGCCTGTCTGACCGCCGCCAGCACGGGCGCTGTTGGCGTGTGGCAGGTCGCCAGCAGCAGCAGCGGTTCCTGCTCCGGGCGTGCAGCCAGAAACAGGAGCCAATCCAGTGTGCCCTGGTCGGCCCAGTGCAGGTCGTCCAGGCAGAGCAACAAGGGTGGGTTGGCGGCCAGGGCGCGCAGGAGGTGCGTCAGCGCGGTAAAGAGGCGTGCCTGGGCATGGGCAGGCGCGGTCGGCAGAGGAACTGGCAGGTCGGGAACGAGGTTGCGCAGGTCGGGCAGCAGCGGCAGCACCTCGCTCAGCCAGACAGCGGGCACGTCCAGCCACAGGTCGCGGTGGGCGAAGCTGGTTCGCAAGGCTTGCAGCAGCGGGTGGTATGGCAGGGCCTGGCTGCCGGGATAGCTGTTGCCGGCCAGCGCCAAGCTGCCTTCCTCCTGCTGAAGGACGAACTCGCGCAATAGCCGCGTCTTGCCCATCCCTGGCGGGCCGTGCAGCAGGATGAGGCTGCCGCGCGGCATTCGCCGCTGCGCCTCCTGCAACTGCGCCAGCACGGCGTCTCGGCCGGTCAGTGGCAGGTCCAGCGACGGCTGCACGGTCAGGCTGATGGCTGCGCGGCGGCGCGGTTGGTTTTGCAGCGCCGCCCGGGTCTCTGGCAGCGGGCTGACGCCCAGTTCGCGTTCCAGCATCAGGGCGCACTGTTCGTACTGCCGCTGGGCCGCGGTTCGGTCGCCGGCAGCCGTGTACAGGCCGATCAGCCGGCGGTGCATCGTTTCGGCCAACTCGTCAGTTTGCA
Source organism: uncultured Chloroflexia bacterium (assembly GCA_963707275.1). Taxonomy (GTDB): domain Bacteria; phylum Chloroflexota; class Anaerolineae; order JAAEKA01; family JAAEKA01; genus JACKBK01. The sequence continues at coordinate 1,214,206 of CAVPPH010000001.1, read as the reverse complement.
GAAAACGACGGGCGCTGTCGATGGCTGCGGGGTAATCGCCTTCAGCGGCGTAGTGCGCGGTCAGCCGTTCCAGCGCGGCCAGGTAGAGACCTTCCAGATCGCGGCCGAACTGTCTTTGCCAGGCTTCGTATTCCGGGGCGTCAGGCAATGAAAACCCGGCCATGAAAGGGCCGCGGTAAAGCGCTACCGCGGCCCGAAGTGTGGGCGGATCGCTGACGGCGCTGATGGCCAGCAATTGCCGGCTGTCGCACTCTACCAGCGCCGGGTTGAGGGCAACGCGCTGCTCGTCGATCAGCAGCAGGTCAGGGCGGGGGAGAGCGGCGCGCAGGCTGGACAGCAGGCGGGTCAGGTGGCGGCGCGCCATCGCGTCGGGCGTGTCAGGCCAGAAGAGGAAGCTCAACCGGTCACGTGAAGCCGGTTCCAGCCGAGCGGCCAGGCAGTAGAGCAGGGCACGCGTCTGGCGGCGCGGGATGGAAAACGGGCGCTCCTGCCAGAATACCTGGCAGGAGCCCAGAAGGTGGATACGCATAGTTCAGCCGGTGGGCGAACTCCGATGCAGAAGGAATTGGCTATCGATTATACGTTCTCTCCCCTGGTTGTCAACGCGCCCAGTCCACCGGAGCGCCAGCTACTGCGGATTCACCAGCACCCAGACCATGCCGTCCTCCGGCGGTTCCAGCACAACGCCCAGCGTTGGCGCGCTCTCCGTGATGTCGGCTGTCCCTTCGCCACCCGCAAGTTGCACGGTGAACGTGCGCAGCGCGCGCGCTGCGCCATTCGCGCCGACGGTCACTCGCTGGCCGGGCACGAGGGCCTCGCCGTTTTCCACTTTCACCTGCGCTGCGCCGTAGATGGTGAGCGCCACGTAGTCGCCCGGCTGGGCAGGCCCGTCGGCGCTGCGCAGTTCTGGCGGCGACGGCTCGCCCTGCGCTTCTCCCTCACCCGGCTGCGCCGACACGCCATGCTCCACGAGCACCAGCCGGCCCTCGACAACTCCGACGACAGCGGTCGCTGCGCCGTCGGCCAGGCGCACCAGTGGCACATGCACTGTGCTGCCGGACAGAGGATCAGCCACACCCGCCGCCGTCACCAGGTCGCCGGCTGCCAGGCTGTCCGGATCGCTGACCTGCGCCACCAGCGAGAGCGACTCCAACGTCACATTGCTGCCGCGGATCTTGTCAGGCGTGTAGAACCCCCATTGGCCGCTGGCCTGCGTGGTGTTGGCCCACACGCCGACGCCGTCCGCCGATTCGACCCAAATGCCGTCGTCGCCGGCCGAGTGCACCATGACGCCGTAATTTTCGGCCTTGACGATTTCTACGCCGTTGCTGAGAGTACCATATTCATTGCAGCCGAACTCGATCCCGGTACTACAAATCAACACGCCGTCGGTTCCCGCATCGTACACGCGCACGCCAGCGGCTTCCGCATATTCAATGTGCACGCCGTCGCTGCCTGCCGATTGCACCCGCAAGCCGTCGTCGCCTGCCGAAAATACGTATACGCCGTAGCTGCCCGTAAATCCTATCTGCATGCCGTCTTGACCAGCCGAGGTTACGCTAAGGCCGTCGCCAAGGGGATCGCTATTGCTCAACACCAAAGCCGCGGGGTCGGGCGAACTGAACGATCCATCGATTTTGAGCGGGTTGTTGCTGCCTGTCCAGGTCTGGCCCAGGTGGTTGTGGTCGTTGTCGCTCATCCACGTGCCGGTCTGGTCCCAGCGGCCGGCGGTGAGCTGGATGTCAAAGATGTCGACGTCGCCGTCACGGTCAACGTCACAGGCCAATTCGTAGATCGCGCCCGGCGCGCAGGGGCCGGAAAGCGTTGGAAGAGTTGCCAACTTTGCCGACTGGGAACCGTCCCGGAGGGAAAAGTTGGCAACTCTGCCGGGCGCGGCATATGCCGCTACTGGGGTCAACGTGCCCAGCATCAAGGCGAGCACGGTCAGTATCCGAATTTTCATGGGTATCTCCTCATCAAGTTGTGCACAATCAGTGCGCGGTTCGGTGGGGAGGATTGTATGTCGAACGGCGCGATTGTCAACCCCCGGCCGCAAACCCCTTGGGGTTTCAGTTCGGGCTACAAACACGCGGCCGCGCTTCAGAAACCCCAGGGGGCTGGATCAGGGAAGACTGCTCCGTCAGTCCTGTACGCACCACACCCGCTTTGCCGTGCTGCACGTCGCTGTCAACCCGTCCCATGGGCTGAGGTTGGTGCCAGTCACGAGCCAGTTGCGGATTGAGCGCCACCGTCGTGCCGTTGTTGGCAGCCGAATTGGAGGTCCACAACGCACAGTTGCCCGCGCCCACCTGTGTGCTGGTATTGGACGACACGCCCGTGCGAACCCAGCCGGTGAGCGAGAAGGGCGGTCCGTTGCCGCTGTCCTGCGCCTTGAACGCGCCCGGCACCTCTTTGGCGTAGCGCAAGGCGCTGGTGTTCTACATCTCGGCCATGTTTGCCATGTGATAGCCGGCCGCGCACGCCGTCAGCGCTGCGTTTCCGGCGAACGTGCTGCTGGTCTGGTAATAGCCGCGCGTCACCAGATTGACCAGCGTCGGGTCGCCGCTGGTATTCCAGGATCCAGCGGTGGACTGGATGTCCAGTGTGTTGATGACGCCGTCGTGGTTGACGTCGAGCTGCGGGTCGTAGCCGGAGCCGGCCGCGCGGGCCTGCCAGGCAGTCATCAGAAGGCCGCCGATCAGTAGACCGGCCAGCAGCCAGGCAAAGCCTGGCACGGTGCGCCTGCGCGGCGCGCGAGTCGAATCGTCCATGGTGTCCTCCTTGGGACCAGAGTGGGTTGCGGCGCCTGCGCGCACGTTTATCCTGCTGGTCTGGAGCCAGTAGCCAGAGCAACAGGTTTCGTACAATCAGGCAACGAAGCACGAGCGATTGTAGCGCGTTTGGTCAGATTAGCAAGTTGTTGGTCTCATTCAGAGTACGTTTGGAACGGGAGGGCGAGCTTCAACCAGGCTCAATCGCCGCCCGATCATTGCTGGTCGACTGACCGGCGCAGCCAGGTTCGTTCACATTGTGCGCCGCCGCCGCTGCCGGGTATAATGGCGTCGTTCGTGCGCATGCCCCTCTTCGCCAGCCCATTCCGACGCGCAATTACTGTGTGACCAGTGGAGGATGACCAATGACACGTTTGACTGTATGGTGGAGAATTGTCTTGCTTGCTTGCCTTGTGGCCTTGCTGTTCGTGCCACCGGCTGGCGCTGTTTCCGCCTGAAAACAGCGCTGCCCGGCAGGCCGATGAAGCCCCTGCGCCGCCCAATATCATCCTGATTTTCGCCGACGATCTTGATCTGGATCTGGGGACCGTCAATACCATGCCCAATCTGCAGGCGCTGCTGGCCGACCAGGGTGTCACGCTGCCCAATTTCTTCGTCAATGCGTCGATCTGCTGCCCGTCGCGCGCCTCGATGCTGCGCGGCCAATACGTCCACAACACCGGCGTGCTCACCAATGGTCCGCCCGAAGGCGGCTTCGAGTCCTTCCGCGACCTGGGGCTGGAGAACGACACCATGGCAACGCGGCTGCAAGGCGCCGGCTATCGCACCGTACTGTTCGGCAAGTACCTCAACCGCTACCCCGCTGACAGCGGGCTGACCTACATCCCGCCCGGCTGGAACGAGTGGGTCGCGCCGGCGCCCACCCGGCCGGGCTACGACCAGTTCAACTACACCCTCAACGACAACGGTACGCTGGTGGCCTATGGCAGCGACCCCGAGGACTACCTGCAGGACGTGTTGAGCGCCAAGGCGCAGAACTTCATCACCCGCACGCATTGCCATCGGCCAGCCCTTCTTTGTCTACTTCTCGACGTTCTCGCCGCACGCGCCCTCGACGCCTGCGCCGCGCCACAGCACGCTCTTCACCGGCACCATCGCGCCGCGCACGCCGTCCTTCAACGAGGCCGACGTCAGCGACAAGCCGCAGGGCATCGCCAGCCTGCCGCTGTTGACCGAGACAGACATCCAGCAGATCGATGACGACTATCGCAAATGGCTGCAATCGATGCAGGCCGTGGATGAGTTCATCGCCGGTCTGGTCCAGACCGCTGGAGGCTATCGGCCAGCTCGACAACACCTACATCATTTTCACCAGCGACAATGGCTACCACATGGGCCAGCACCGGCTGCTGCCGGGCAAGTACCTGGGCTACGAGGAGGACATTCGCGTGCCGATGTTCGTGCGCGGGCCAGGCGTGCCCGCGGGCGAGACGAGGACGGAGCTTGCCGGACTGGTAGACCTGGGCCCGACCTTCGCCGAGATCGCCGGCATTCCCAGTGCCCGACTACATGGATGGCCGCTCGCTGATGCCGCTGTTGGGTGCCACGCCGCCCGCTCCCGAGGAGTGGCGGCAGGCGTTCCTGTTCGAGCAGTATGTCGGCGACCACCGGCTGGAGCGCGACCCGCTGGGCGAGCCGCCCGACCCGTTCGATATCCCGCGCTTCGCCAGCGTGCCGCTCTTCTACAGCGGGCTGCGCACGGCGACGCTGAAATACATCGAGTACGACAACGGCGAGCGCGAGCTGTACGATCTGGTCAACGACCCCTACGAGCTGGAGAACCAGTATCGCCAACACGCCGCCCAACGATGCGGCGTTGCTGTCGTACTGGCTGTTCAACCTGCACACCTGTACTACCGAGGGCTGCCGCGCCATGGAGATGGGACCGCCGCCGCCGATCGGCGTGATTGAGCCAGCCTGCGCTGAGCTGGACTTCGACGGCAGCGCTGAGGTGACGATCGCAGATATCGGCCTGCTGCTGCCGCACTGGGGCGACACGCCGTCAGTCGCCCGGCTGGGAGCCGCGCTTCGACCTCAACGGCGACAGCGTGGTGGACACCGCAGATGTGGTCATCATCGCCGCGCGCTGGGGCGAGGTCTGTTTGCCGGGGCCGTGAACGCAAAGAGTTGCCAACTCTTCGGAAAAGTTGGCAACTCTGGAACCCTGCGAAGAGTTGGCAACTCTACTACGCTACGGACAGAGCGCTCCCCATTCCCCGGCCACCGCGTGGATGTCCAGCGTGTCGATGGGGCTGCCGAAGGGCGGTGCGATATCATAGATTGCGTTGTACGCGGCGGGGTTGTTCCAGTGCGACGCTACCTGCATGATGTCCTGCGTATCCACCCGGCCGTTGTGATTGTAGTCGAGATAGCAGCTCAGCCCGCGGCAGGGGCCGAACTCCGACGCGTTGCCGGCCAGGTCGGTGGCCGTCGCGGTCAGCCAGAAGCCGTCCGGCGTTGTCGGGAAGGTGGCGGAGAACGCGCCGTTGCCGTTGGCTGCGGTCGTGACAGTGACCGCTCCGACGAACCTTGCCCCTTCGCCATAGCCCGATAAATCGCAGGCTGAGTTACCGTAGACCTCTATGGTCAGCTCGGTGTCGGGCGTGCTGTTGATGCTGCCCGTCACGCTGACGCCGCCGGCCACCGTCGCGCTGGTCAGCGTCGGGAAGTTCTGCAAGAGGTTGGCGCCGACGTCCGGGTCCAGTGGGTCGTTGGCGGTAACGCCGTCGCCGCTCAGATCGATCCCCAGCCCGCCGTTGTCGCGGATCGAGTTGCCCGGCACCCGGTTGCCGGTGCCTGCCAGGATCATCACGCCCGCACTGGCGTTGTAGGCCACGACGTTGCCCTCGCCCGGCGCAGCGCCGCCGATCTGGTTGCCGCTGCCCTCCGTGATCATCACGCCGCTCCCGCCGTTGCCCAGCGGCGCGCCGCTGGCAGACGCGCCGATGACGTTGCCGGCGATGGTATTGTTGCTGGCCGCCACGCCCACCAACCGAATGCCGTCCGATGCGTTGCCCGAGACCAGGTTGCCCGCGCCCGCCGCGCCGCCGACGAGATTGCCGGTGGCGTGGACGATAGAGACGCCGATGAAATTGGGCACGTCGAACGTCCCGCTTTGGTCAGTTCCGATGAAGGAGCATTCGATTGTGTTGTCGCTGCCCAGCAGGCTGATGCCGCCGCCTGTCCAGCCGTTGATCACCAGCCCGCGCACGGTGCTGTCGTGAGTCGCCATGTTTAACCCGATGTCGAAAACACCGCCTGCGTTGATGCCTTGTAATTCGATCAACAACGTAGGCGGCCAGGCCGTGCAACTCGCGCCGGGCTGCGTCAGCCCGTCCAGTATGATCTGTCCTGTGAGCGCCGGCAACGGGCGGGTTGGCAGAACCTTTCTCACGCCGCTGCCGGGGATGTTGAAAACGATGCTGTCTGCACCGGCAATCGCATTGGCAGCGTTTATTGCTTCGCGCAACGAGCAATGAGCCGCGTTGCACGCGCCATCGTCGGCGTCGTCTGTGCTGTTGACGGTGAAAGTTGTCGCTGGACTTTCCGGCAATCTTGCGGCAGGCGGCGCCGGCATACCGGAAAGGGCGGCGAGGAAGATGGTCAGGGCAAGGACAATTGAAGACGGCATAGGATTTTCCTTCACAGAATGGCATACCGCATTATGCCACAGTCGGTTTCGTTCGACCGTTCAGCAAAGTCCTGCGATACTTGCCCGTGCATAGAAAGTGTTTCCAAAGCCGCCAAATGTGACATCAGAAGTCGACGAACCCGTAGCCAGCGGGCACTCCTGCGTTTGGAGGGCGGCCGTGACGAATCGCCGTCGACTTCCGATGTCTGCCTGCGACGCTTCAACCAGCCCCTCAGAAGTCGCCTGCATCAAACGACAACACCTCGCCAGTCTCTGTGTCGATCACGGCCCTGTCCCCCATGCCGCAGCAGTTGAGAAAAAGCATGGCCACGGGGCGGCCATTCTGGTTGCTTTCCTGGCTGTCCCTGATTGTGTAGGCTGCCGGGTTGGCCGGCTCAACGTTGATCCCACTTTCGACCACGTGGCGGCAGATCAGCGTCAGGTAGCCGTTGGGATCGTTTTCGCGCAGCGGACAGTCCGCCGTTGCCAGCGGCGCGACGGTCACGGTGGCGCGGTAGTTGCGCTGTGGGATCGTGCGATCAGGCGTCTCCGGGTACGGCTCCAGCCCTTGCAGTTCGAAGACGTGGCCGGCCTGCACTGCCTGCGTCGTCTTAGCCGGGCCGTGCTTCGTGATCAACTGGAAATCGTGCCGCTGGCCATCGGCGGTGTCGAGGCGAAACTGAAGCACGGCCCGGCCGCTCCAGGCGCAGCTTACCTGGCTGGGGCAGCGCGAGTCTTCGAGGACCGACGAGAATGTCAGGGTGTCGCCATCGATCTGCGCGCTGTCGCCGACTGCCAGCACCACTGGCTGGTCAGGCTGAATTGCAGGCGGTGGGCCGCTGGTGACGACCGGGGCGCACGCGGCCAGCAACAATGTGCAGGCCAGCAAACAACCTCCAATTGCAGACTTTCGAATCATTGAGTGTAGCTCGTTTCCATGGTTCAGTTGCCGGTAGTCCCGGCCGCCTGTTCCAGCGCGACCAGACGCGCCTCGAGCTCGGCGATGCGCGTTTCCTGTTGCTGGTATTGGGCCTGCAGGCTCTGCAGAATCGGCCCGACGTTGTCTATTCCCACCGCGACCGTGACCAGTCGCTCGCCCGCGGCGTTGTCCGAGGACCAGACCTGTCCGGCGATCAGCCCAGCTTGCCGCAACTGGAACTTGTCCGGTGAGACCGCTGTGCCAGCGCCGTCGGCGCGACCTGAAGGCAGAATCAGGTCGCCGGCATACACCGGTCCTGTGACTAGCACCTGCGCCAGGCCCAGTACAGTTACCAGTGCGTAGGCGTCCCGGTCGCTCTGGCCCGGATCGTTGCCCGCCAGCATAGCGTTGGATGCAACGATGAAAACCTGCGACGCGCCGGTCGTATCCGGTGTCACCCTGCCATCTACCACGCCGACGATGTCGCCAGGCGCCATTGGCTCGGCCGGGTTCAACTTCGGCAGCCACAGCGCAATCTCGTTGCCCGGCCCGGCCAGCACCACGCCGCCGCTGCCGTTGCCTTCGATGGACCCGACGCTGGCGTCGGTACCCTTGAAGAACGTGATGTAGTTGTTGCTGTCCACCGGGTTCCCGGTGTAGCCGATCTTTAGCGCCAGCACATCGCCGCTGCTGCCGGTGGACGTGTTCTGAATCTGGGCGACGTGATTGCCCGGCGAGGCGTCAGCGTTGATGCTTTCGGTCACGTGCAACTGGTTGGCCGGGCTGCCAGTGCCCAGCCCGACGCCGCCTGATGCCCGCACCACGAACTGGTTGGCCGCAGTGGAGCCGAAGTCGGCGTCCGCGCTGTCGGCCCAGACAAAGTCGCCGTCGTAATATGCTTTGGCGCGCCGGCCTGCGGCCAGGCTGTAGTCGCCAGAAGCAAAATTGTTGCGGCCGCCCGGCACTGTGCCGTAGGGATTGGCCGTGTTGTCCTGGCCGCCGGCCACCACGCCGTACGCGGACGCCCAGTTGCCGCCCCCGCCCCCAACCGTAGCGGCCGTGCCCGACGCCTGGTTGTCGTTGCCTCCGGCCACTGTGGCGTAGCTGCCGTTGGCAATGTTGCTGTAGCCGCCGGCGATGGCAGCGTAGAACCCGCTGCTCTCATTGACCTGCCCGCCGCCGACAAAGGATTCTTCACCGCTGGCGATGTTGTACCAGCCTCCGCCGATCGTCGACTTCCAGCCGCTGGCCGTATTGCCACCGCCGCCACCCACTGTGGCAAAGGCGCGGTCGTTGACTGTGCCGGCGTTGTCGCCGGCTGTGTTGGCGTAGCCGCCGCCGACAGCGCCGTAGCTGTCGGTAACGCGGTTGGGGAGCGTGTCACTGCCGCCGCCGGCAATGGCCGCGCTTTCGACGCCGGCGGTAGCAGTGTTGGCGTTGCTGCCCGCAATGACGTTCGGCCTGGGGCCGTTGGGCTCCAGGCGTAGGACGCGCCAGTTGTTGGCGCGCAGCTCCAGCGCTGTATTGTCAGTGGTTCCCAGGAAGTTGCTGGCAGGGTTGGTCCCGGCGTTGCCGGTCAGCTCCCAGCCGCCACTGGTGAACGCGCCGGACTGGTTCCAGTGGCCGGCAGCGAGCTGGACGTCGAGGATATCCACATCGCCGTCGTGGTCAACGTCGCAGGCAGGATTGTAGGCCGCGCCCGGTGTGCAGGGCGCGACGGCGGGTGCAGCCGCAACTGGCACAACGGCCAGACTGACGAGTGTAACAACCAACAAGCAAAGCATCAGGTTACGCTTCATTGGAATCCTCCAGGGTTTGACACACAATAGAAGTAAACACCACCGTTGATTCCATTCAACGTAATTCTGCTCCGGACGCGCCACGGCCAGAAGTTCGACTTTACCGAATAAGAGTCGAACTTCTGGCCGCGTAACGTGCCGCAATGAGAACTCGACCTGGGTGTGTTTGAAACTGGTTGATGAAACGCTAACCAACCAAATTCAAACACACTCGTTCGCCTTTATCGAGCAGTCGAGATTCTGGTAGCCACTGCCTTCATCACAGCGCGCGCAGCACCATCGGAATCCACAGCTTGCGAACGAAGCTTTGCGCTGTCACCGTCCGGCACTGCGAGAACTCCGACGTCTGGTTGCCCTGTGACACGCTGGCAGCAGTTGCCGTGGCGGCTGATCCGGGCGCGACCGCGGCCGCCAACATCACGGTGAAGCTGGCGTTGCCCGCGCCGTTGGTGGTCACGCTGGCAGTCCCCAAGTAGGTCCGCCCCTCGCCGTAGCCGGACGCGTCACAGGCCGGCGAGGCGAAGAACTCCAGGCGGAAGGCTGCGGTTGGGCAGGCTGTTGAGCGTGCCGGCAAGCTGTACCTTGCGCACCGTCCGAGCCGGCTGCAGTGATCACCGGGAAGTTCTGCAGGTCGTTGGGGCCGACGTCAGGATCGCCAGGGTCGTTGGGCGTCACGCCATCATTGCCGAGGTCGATGCCCAGCCCGCCGTTGTTGGTGATGCTGTTGCCGCTGATGGCGTTGCCGGTCGCGCTCTGGCCGCTGATGTAGACGCCGTCGGCGCCGTTGTAGGCGATCAAGTTGCCCTGCCCGCCGCTGGTGCTGCCGACCCGGTTGCCCGGCGCCAGCGAGATGTGAACGCCGAACCCGCTGTTGCCCAGCCCGGAGTTGCCGTTCTGGTTGGTGCCGATGTAGTTGCCCAGGATCTGGTTGTTGGTCGAGCTGCCGGAGATGAACACGCCATCTTGCCCGTTGCCGGCGATGGTGTTGCCGCTGCTGCCACTGCCGCCGATGGTCGAATCATTGGCGTTGGGCATGTAGACGCCGAAGCTGCCGTTGGCAATCCTGGCCGAGCCGTTGGCGTTCAGACCTATGATGTTGCGCGCCACTACCGCGTTCCGCGTGTTGTTTTGCAGCAGCACGCCCTCGCTGGCGTTGCCGGAGATGACGTTGCCCGCGCCCGCCTCTGTCCCGCCGATTTGCACGCCGTTGACGCCGGCCACACTGATCCCCGCCGCACTGTTGCCCAGCGCAGCCGCGCCAAAGCGGTTGACGCCCACGAAATTGCCCTTGACCCAGCTCCCTGCGGACGCGCCGTTGAGCGCGACCCCGTAACCGCGATTGGTCGCGATGACGTTGCGGTCATCGAGCTGTGTGCCACCGACGTGCGTGTTGGCTGCGCTCTCCACCAGGATGCCGGTTTCGTCGTTGGAGATTGCAGCCGTACCAGTCTCATCGGTGCCGATGAAGTTGCCGCGCAGCGCGTTGTTGCCCGCGTTGCCGCCGCCCACGTACACACCAAAGCTGCCGTTGCCGGAAATCAGATTGCGGAAAAGCGTATTGTTGGGCGCATTGTTGATGTAGACGCCAATGCCGCCGTTGCCCAAGTCGCTGGCGCCCGCGGCGTTGGTCCCGACATAGTTGCATTCCAGCGTAACGCCCCCGCCGCTCTGGATGACCACGCCGTGGGACGGGAAACGCTGGATGACCAGCCCTTTGATCTGCGTGTTGCCGGCGGTGATGGATAGCCCCGCTTCGCCGCCGCCCAGCCCGGATCCGTTGACTACGATACGCGGGTCTGCCGGCAGACCCGCGCAGCTTGAGCCCGGTTGGGTCAGTCCATCGACGATCAACGGCTGGCTGATGGCCTGCATGGCAGCGGCCAGGGTGATGACGTGCGGTCCAGCGCCCGGGATGTTGAACTGGATCGTGTCTTGCGACGCGCCGTTGGCATTGGCGGCGATGATCGCCTCGCGCAGCGTGCATTCGGCCGCGTTGCATGGGCCGTTGCCGGGGTCGTTGGTCGAGTTGACAGTGAAGACCACGGCTGGCTCGTCGGTTTCATTCGCTGGTTGTAGCGCTGTATCACTAATCGGCAGCGTCGCAGTGACCGTGGTGTCGGCGCCCGGCGTCTCGGTTTGGGCGGCGACAGGAACAGGAAGGATGGAGGCAAAGGCCGCCACGAGTAGTAATGAAAGGCTGATAGCGAGCTTCATGGTTAGGGTGAGATCTCCTCGAAATGTGGTTGGTAGAGCTGCCATTTTTCCCGACTGAGAACTGTGCTGGAGGGAAAAGTTGGTAACTCCGGTCGTTGTCGTGGCGATACCATCACAGGCGCCAGGCCGGTGGATGGGTCTCCTTGGTTCAGCGTGCTGCCGGTGGCCTGCCCCGGTTCCGCCATCTGCAATGTGCCCGCGCCGTCGGCCAGCGGGATGGTGACCGTTCATGGGTTACCTTCGGAGTTAGAATTCGCTGGCAAACGCCAGCGTATTGATTTGTTCAACGAAACAGGCCGCGTTCTCGGTCAAAAAAACGATACGAGTTGACTAAACAGAGATGCCGACATACCAAAGATGCCAACTTTTCTGGAAAGTTGGCATCTCTCGCACTTACGTTGCGATTATCTCGCAGGGAGCGTCCGTAAAACGTCCGAAGGCGCGGCAAATCACATCCGATGCGCGCGGACGCTGCGCGAAGCTATGCAGTGACGGTGCGGTTTGGGCGGCGGAGCGGGTTAGTGCGCGGGGATAGCGAAGAGGGCTGCCAGCAGCAGCGAGACTGCCAGCACGGGGAAGAGAACCAACTTGGCGGGCCGGTAGTGGCCGGGGTTCTGCCGGTAGATGACCACCGTAGCGACGACGGCCTGAAGCGCGTAGTAGAACGCAAAGGCGCGCGAGGCCAGGGTCAGCACCTGGAAGATGTCGAAGAGCCATACCAGCGCGATAGCCAGCGCGCAGACAACGACGTAGCCAATTCGTCGCGGAACGCGTCCGTCGCTCTCCTCTTCGAAGATGCCGCCGGTGCCGACCGTGTCGGCCACGCCAGCGCCGAACTGACTGAAGATCGCCGCGACGCTCAGCACCACCGGCAGTCCGACGGCTACTGCGCCGACGAGCTGGATGATGGCCGTCTCGTCGATCTCACCGATGACCTGGCTGAAGGGCGCGGCCAGCGCGACAAACGCTACGTAGACCACGGCGGCAATCAACTGCGCGGCCAGCAGCGCGCGCGACCGTTCGCGGCGCGAGTAGTCGCTGCCCAGATAGCGGGTGGTCTCGAAGCCCTGGGTGATCAGCAACATGCCGGCCAGTATCTGGATCGAGTGCAGGTTGAAGTCCGGGCTGGCAAGCTGTGCTCCTTCGCCGCCGCTGGCAGCCAGCGCAGCCGTCGCCACCGCCAGCACGACCAGCAGCGCGCCGATGATGGAGAGCTTGCTGTTGACGGCCACCTTTTCCAGCTTCTCCAGGCCATGCAGTCCGCGCAGGTAGCCGTAGGCGCCGATGCCGGCCAGGATGACGGTTGTCAGCCCCTTGGTGGCCAGCGGCTGGCGCATGTGCAGCAGTTCCAGTGCAAAGGAGCTCAGCAGGCTGATGTAGAAGGCGATGGAGATGACAAACGAGAGGGCGAGGGCGAAGTTCGAGACCCGGTCGGTGGTCAACAGAAAGCCGCCGGCCAGGCCGCTCTCCTGCAGCGGTTCGAAGTGCAAGATGTTGGTGCGGATCACCCAGCCGATGGCTAGCGCAAAGAGGTTGATCGCGACGATGGCCGGGACCGAGACGCTACCGAAATTGGTGTAAAGCAGCGGCGCGACCACCAGAAACCCGCTGCCGATGATCGATGCCAGCGGCGTCACGATAATGGTCCACATCCGCGAACGACCGGCCGGTGTCAGGTAAAATGCCGCCAGGATCAACCCAGTGACGACCGCGCCCAGCACACCAAGGACGATTTTCTGTTGGTCTGCACCGGCAAAGCCAGCCATGGCACCGTGAGGCGATAATCGCAGGATGAGAGCGATGGGACGCGGGATAGACACGAACCCATGGATTATAGCATCAAATGCTGCGCCAGACGACCGGCGCGCGGAAGAAATCCTACTTGACACGGATGAAGCCGCGGATATACTCGAATTCCGGAGATACACTCCGGCAAGGAGCGCCCCGGCATTTTGTCCAGGAGGTTTTCAATATGAGACAGCAGGAGTCGATCGATCCCACCGCGCACATCGGCATGGTCAGCCTGACCGTAGCTGATCTGGCGCGTTCGCTGCAATTCTATAACGACGTCCTGGGTTTACACGGCGACGGGGCGCACGAAGGTCGCGCTCGTCTGGCGGCAGCCGACGGCGCGCCGTTGCTCGACCTGGTAGAAGTGCGCGATGCGCCGGCCAAACCGCAGCGCGCGACCGGTCTTTACCACTTTGCATTGCTGCTGCCGGGCCGCGCCGACCTGGCGCGCTGGCTCCAGCATGTGGCCGCAGTCAACTGGCCGCTGCAAGGATGGGCCGATCACGGCGTCAGCGAGGCGATCTACCTGGCCGACCCCGACGGCAACGGCATCGAGGTGTACCGCGACCGGCCGCGCGCCGAGTGGCCGGTGCGCGACGGGCAGTTGCAGATGGTCAGCGATCCGCTGGACGCGCGCGGTCTGCTGGCGCTGGTTGATGGCGACGCGAGCGCGTGGCAGTCGATGCCCGCCGGGACGACCATGGGCCACATCCACCTGCACGTGGCCGACATCGATGCGGCGAAGGTGTTCTATTGTGACGTGCTGGGTTTCGATCTGGTGCAGCGCTACGGACCCAGTGCGCTCTTCGTGTCGGCCGGCGGGTATCATCACCACATTGGGTTGAACACCTGGGCGGGGCAGGGCGCGCCGCCCGCGCCCGCCGGCAGCGCGGGTCTGCGCCATTACGAGATCGTGCTGCCCGAGGCAGATGCGGTGGATGCCGTGGCCGGCCGGTTGGCGCGCGCCGGGGTCGCGTTCGAGCAGACAGACAGCATGGTCACGGTCAGCGATCCTTCCGGCAATCGCATCGTCCTCGCCCCAGGTTCGTAGCAGGCGCTTCAGTGCTAACCGGAATGGCGTCAAAGCGCCTGCTACTGGCCGGCAGCATGACATAACGTTGTTGTATTGAAAGGTTCTGACCTATGCAAGAACAAGCCACGGCTGGCGCAGTGACAAGCGGAGGTGTAGCTGGGCGTGCGGCGCGCTGGACGTGGCAGCCTTACGCCATCGTCTTCGTCAGCAGCGCCTGCATCATGATCCTGGAGCTGGTGGCGGGGCGGATCGTCGCACCATACGTCGGGGTGTCCCTGTATACGTGGACGACGATCATCGGCGTAGTGTTGGCCGGTATCAGCCTGGGCAACTACCTGGGCGGGCGGCTGGCTGATCGATGGCCGTCGCCGCGGCTGCTGGGGTTGCTTTTTTTGCTGGCGGGCCTGACCAGTTTCATGGTGCTGACGGTCGATACGCTCGGTGTGCGCCTGCCGACCGACTATATCGTCGTGCAGATCGTAGTGCTGGTGACCGCGCTCTTCTTCATCCCGTGCGCGATTATGGGCGCGATCTCACCTGTGGTCGCCAAGTTGGCGGTGCATGACCTTGCTACCACCGGCGCGACGGTTGGCAAGATCTACGCCGCGGGCACGCTGGGCAGCATTGTCGGCACCTTCGCCACCGGGTTCGTGCTTATCTCGCGCTTCGGCACGCATGCCATCGTCTGGGGCGTTGCGCTGACGCTGATTGCGATGAGTGCGCTGTTCCTCGTGCCACGCCGGCGCGCTGCTCTGGCGCTCGTCGTGGTGATCGTGGCAGGCGGGTTGAGTCTCGCCTGGCAAATGGGATGGACGCGCGGCGTATGTAGCCTGGAGACCAACTACTTCTGTATCAAGGTGCGCGAGGAGGAGCGCGACGGAGAAACAGTGCGCGTGCTGGTGCTGGATCGGCTGGTGCACAGCTTCACTTCGATGGAGGATCCCACGAAGCTGGTCTACGGCTACGAGCAGATGTATGCCGAGGCGACCGCCTGGCGCGCTCAGGAGCGGCCGGACCTGCGTGCACTCTTCATTGGCGGCGGCGGATATACCTTTCCCAAGTACATGGACGCGACCTATCCCAACAGCCACCTGGAGGTAATCGAGATCGATCCCGGCGTCACGCGGGTGGCCTATGACCTGTTGGGTGTGCCTGCTGACAGCCACATCGTGACGCGCAACGAGGATGCTCGCATGGCGCTCGCGCGAGCCGCCGACTCAGCCGTTCGACCTGATCATGGGCGACGCGTTCAACGACTACTCGGTACCCTACCATCTGACGACGAGGGAGTTCAATGAGCTGGTGGCGCGCTGGTTGACGCCCGGCGGGCTGTACATGGTCAACATCATCGACGGACCGCGCGGCGACTTCCTGCGCGCCTTTGTCACGACTATGCGGCTGACTTTCCCTTACGTTTATGCCGCGCCGACTATCGACGCCTGGCGCACCAGCCCGCGCAGCACCTTCGTGTTGATCGCCTCAAACGAGCCGCTGGCCGTCGATAAACTGTCAGGAATCGACGCAGGCGACGGACAAGCCCTGTTGGCTCGCCAGCTTCTGACCCCCGCTGAACTGGATGCGCTGCTGGCTGAGGGCAAGGCAATCACGTTGACCGACATGTTCGCTCCAGTCGATCAACTGTTGGCGCCGACCTTCAGGAATGAAGTGCCGGCCGCCAAATGAACCTCTGGAAGTGTGTGGTCATATCCACCTGAGCGAACAACAGGTTGCCACCCCCTGAAGGTTTCGATTACTGCACCAGGACCGTGTTTAGCAGACCCAGGTCGTCCAGCGTCTCGTAGACATAGGTATGGACGATAGGGTTGGGGTCGTTGAGGGCGGGAAAGAGCCAGCGCGCTGAGGCCATGCTGCGAATCTTATGCAGCGCATAGGCGGCGCGCACGCGGACGCCCTCGCGGTCGTCGTGCAGTGCGCTGCCCAGAAGCGGCACGGCTGCCTCGCCCATCATGGCCAGGCCGTCAGCGGCTGCGCCGCGCACCCATCCGCTGGGATCGGCCAGCAGCACTATCAGCGCCGGGATCGCGCTGGCAGCATGTAGTTGCCCCAGCGAAAGAGCTGCCAGGCAACGCACCGAATTGTCGTCGTCGCTGAGAGCCTGTGTCAGGGCCGGCATCACAACGGCGCGCTGGCGCTGGTTTTCCTCGGCAGCAATGGAAAGCGCCCGCACCGCCCACCAGCGCAGGTCGTCGTCGTTCGCGGCGGCAAGTTCGAGCAGGCGATCCAGCGAGCCGTCGCCGTTGAGGTACAGGTCTTGGACAGCGTCTTCGGCCAGTTCGTCGTCGCCGCTCTTGACCGCTGACAAGAAGGCATTAAAGTCGGGGGTGGTCATCGTTGTCGATCCGTTCGGTGGCTGCATGGTTTTCCGTGTCTGATGATCGTGTGAGGCGTGTTGTGCACAGTTCCGATCATAGCAGATGGCACCGGTCAAGTCAATAGCCTTTCGCGCAGATCTGAAAACTCGATGAAGCACTCAGTTGGTGGTAAGGCGGTCGATGTTCAGGTCGAGAAGCACAACACCCACGGCCGCGAGGCGCGGATTTGCCGCGACTAGCGTCGCCGAGGCGATCTCGTCACGCAGTTCTGCCAACTGCGCGCGCGACGGCTGCATACCTGCAAGTATCTGTGCCAGCGCGTCAGTGATCGCGTTCTGGACGTGTGTGATCTGCGCATCCAGATCGCCGACCGCCGCTAGTTGCTCGAAACTGCGCACCTGCGGCATCGCGTTGCCGGTTGCGTGGGATGCGCCGCAGTCAAGCATTACCGGCGCGCCGGTCTGCCAGACGATCCAGATCGGGAACTCATTGCTCTGCCGATCTCCGTTTGTCTTTCGTTGCATAGAATTGTCTTTGGGTCTCCGGAACCGTCTTATTCTTGCTCTGGCCGGTCTCAGATCGAGCCAGTGTCGGAACAGGCCAACACACGGGCTGGCTCGATCTAAGACCGGCCAGAACCGAGGAAGGGCGTCTACAAAACGCCCGTGGCGCGCAGTTTCTCGATGGCTGCTCCGTCGTAGCCCAACTCAACCAGCACTTGGCCGGTATGCTCGCCCAAACGCGGCGGGGCCAGCCGGTAGCTGACCGGCGTGTCAGACAGGAAGCCGGGGAAAGCCAGCGACTTGACAAGCCCGGCGACTGGATGTTCCATCTGCACGATCATGCGTCGCGCCTGGACGTGCGGATCGGTCAGCGCTTCGTCCACTGCGTAGATGGGGCCGCAGGGAATGCCCGCCTCCTCCAGCAGCGGCAGCCACTCCGCCGCCTCGCGCTCGCGCATCACTGCTTCCAGCAGGGGCAGCAGGGTCGGCCGATTGGCGTTGCGATCGCTGTTGGTGACGTAGCGTGGATCGGTCATCAGCGTCGCCTCGGCGTTGATGACGCTGCAGTAGGCGCGCCACAGCTTCTCGCTGCCGACGCCGACGATGATCCATTTGTCGTCGGCGGTCTTGAATGGCTGATACGGCGTGATGGAGGGGTGCAGGCTGCCCAACTTGGGTGGCTTCTCGCCGGTCGCGAAATAGTTGCCGGCGATGTAGCTCAGCCAGGTGAGCTGGCCGTCCAGCAGGCTGGTGTCGATGGCCTGGCCGCGGCCGGTCCGCTCACGCGGCGTACAGCGCGCCCAGCACGCTGATCAGCCCGAACAGTCCGGCGGTGATGTCGGCAATGGCAACTGGGTAGCGCAGCGGCGGCTGGCCCTCCTCGCCGGTCAGGTCCATGGTGCCCGGACATGGCCTGCGCCACCACGTCGTAGCCGCTGCGGTCGGCGTACGGGCCGGTGCGACCAAAGCCGGTGATGCTGAGGTGGATCAGCCGCGGGTTGCGCGCCAGACACGCCTCGGCCGACAGACCGTATTTTTCCAGCGACGCCTGCCGCGGCAGGTTGTTGATGAACACGTCCGCATCGTCGATCAGTTGATGGAAGACCTTCAGACCATCGGGTTTCGTGTAATCAATCGCTACACTTCGCTTGTTGCGGTTGACCGACAGGAAGTAGGCGCTCTCGCCGTCGATGAAGGGCGGGCCATAGCCGCGGCTCATGTCGCCGCTGCCCGGCCGCTCGATCTTGATCACGTCCGCGCCCATGTCGCCGAGATACATGCTGCACGTCGGGCCGGCCAGCGCCTGGGTGAGGTCGATGACTTTGATGGTGTCGAGGATTTGGGTGGGGTGGTTCATGGGTGTCTCGTCTTCGAAAGGAAATGAGGGAAAGGATGAAGGAAAACAGGGACGACAAGGTGACCGGGTGACGGGTCACTGGATGATGTACGTTTCACACCCTACGCGCTACGCCCCACACCCTTTTCCCGGCGAGCGTCGGAGATCGAGCGGGCCGGGCCGCCACGCAGGACGTTGATGATCTCGGCCATGATGCAGACGGCGATTTCGGCGGGGGTGCGGGCGCCGATGGCGAGGCCGATGGGTGCGTAGACGCGGTCGAATTTCTCAGCGGGGATGCCTTGCTCGGCGGTCAGCAGGTCGAACACGGTGCGCACCCGCCGCTGGCTGCCGATCATGCCGATGTAGGCCAGCGGCGCGTCGAGGATCTCCAGCAGGCAGTCGATGTCGTGCTGGTGGCCGCGGGTGACGAGTACGACGCAGGTGTCGTGGTCCAGCCGGCCGTCGGCGACCCAGTCGCGCATGGTTTCGCGTAGCGGCGTTGTCAGGACTTCGTCGGCGTCGGGGAAGCGCTGCCGGTTGGCGAACTGCGGCCGGTCGTCCAGCACGGTGACGGTGAAGTCGCACAGCTTGCCCAGCCGCGCCAGCGGCACGGCGATGTGGCCCGCGCCGACGATCACCAGTTCGGGCGGACGCTGCTGGACTTCGACGAAGAGGGTGACAGTCCCGGCGGCCGTCGGGTAGGTCAGCGTCTTGTGGTTGCGGCCGCGCAGCGCCTCCACCGCGTCCGCCAGCACCGTGCTTTCCAGGTCGCCCAGGCCAAGCTCGCCCAGCGGCTCGCCGTCCAGCCAGACCAGCGCGTGGCGACCGATCGTGTCCGCGGGGTCAGGGCTGGCCGTCACGGTGACCAGCGCGACGGGGCGACGGGCTTCGATGGATGCGGTCAGGGCGGTCCAGAGCGGTACGGGCATGAACGGCGACAGTGCGGTAATCGTAACCGGTTTTGGAGGATTGGTTCAGTGATCGCCGTTCAATGTCCCAGCATACCGCGTGGACGTTCGCCGTCCATCGTTCCACGAACACGTTCATGATCCCGCCGCAAATGCCCAGGCTTTGCATGGTCGTGTCCTCGGTGAGATCGACGTGGACGGTGGTGGGCTGGCCGGTCTGGATGACGTCCAGCGCCGGCGCGGATGACGTCGGCCTCGCCGCAGCCGCCGCCGACCGTGCCGATGTGCTGGCCCAGCGGGTGGATGATCATCTTCGCGCCGACCTCGCGCGGCACGCTGCCGCGCACCTCGGTGATGGTGGCGACGGCCACCGTGTCGCCGTTGGCCAGCAGCCGCGTTCAGCTTGTGATAGAACGTCTCCACGGCTGGCCTCAGTCCTCCAACTCGCCGGCCAGGATGCCGTAGACGGGCAGGTCCTCGAAGACGTCGGTCTTGCGCGTGTGCTCGCGCAGCGTGCCTTCGTAGCGCATGCCGGCCTTGACCATCACGCGGCCCGAGGCAGGATTGCGCGCCAGGTGATGGGCGAAGACGCGGTGCAGGCCCATGCGTCTCGAAGCAGAAGCGGATCAGCGCGCGGGCGGCTTCTGTGCAATAGCCGTTGCCCCAGTAGGGTTTGCCGATCCAGTAGCCCATCTCGCCGTGGCTGTTCTGCTGGCTGATGCCGAGGACGCTGATCGCGCCCACCAGTTCGCCGTTTCTGCGCAAGGTGATCGCGCAGATCACGCCCAGCCCGCTCTGCCAGCGTTCCTGATGCGTGTTGATCCACGACTCGGCCGCGCCGTCGGGGTAGGGATGCGGAATATTCAGCGTCGTGTCGGCGATGGCCGGGTCGCCAGCCAGCCGCTGCACATCAGCCGCGTCCTCCAAAGCGAATGGACGCAGTACCAGCCGTTCCGTTTCGATCGTCGGTTGTATGGTTTGACTGTTCACTGTTCACCGTCTACTGATCACCGATCACTGGTCACTGATTACCCGATTATAGCACGACGCCGTGCAGGATTGGAAGTTCATGCCTTTGCAAAGCGTTGGGGCGGTGCTACAATTCATTCTGAGAACCCGAATATGGCACATCCACCCAAACCCGCACTGATCATCAACGCTGACGACCTGGGGTATTCCCCAGGCGTCAACCGTGCAATCGCTGACCTGTATCAGGTCGGGTTGGTCACCAGCACCAGTCTGATCGTCAACCTGCCGCACAGCGAAGCCGGCGCGGCCATCGCGCGAAGGTTGCCGGGACTTTCAGTCGGCGTGCACCTCAATCTCAGCAAAGGCGAGCCGCTGCTGCCTGCTGGTCAGGTGCCAAGTCTGGTGGACGAGGCTGGCAGGTTCTGGGAGACAGCGGCGCTATACCGGCACGCGCTGACCGGCCAGATCAACTGGTATGAAGCAGCCGCCGAGATGGAGGCGCAGATCGAGTGGGCCATCGGGCGCGGGTTGCACGTGGACAACCTCGATTCACACGTGCATTTTCACGTCCTGCCCGCGGCCCGGCGTCTGATCACCGATTTGGGAAAGCGCTACCACGTACACGCCTGGCGGACGCCCAAGGTGCTTTCGACGCTGACGCCGCGTTTGACGTGGACTGATCTGCTGAACCGGCGGGATAGCGCCGGTCCCATGGTTGCGCCGCACTATTTGCTTTCGCTGCATCAGTGGGGCGAGACGGCTGCTGGAGGACCAGCGGCTGCGGGCGGTGCTGACCAAGCCGGGCGTCGTCACCGAGCTGGTGGCGCATCCTGGCTACACGCCCGATCCCGACCTCCCCCTGCCTGACCAGCTACCCGCTGACCGGCGCCAGGCCGAGGTTGACCTGCTCAGCAGCCCTGCCTTTCGACGTTGGCTGGATGATGCCGGCCTCGCTTTGATCAGCTTCGCTTCGCTACATTACGTTGCGGCGTAGGTCTGCTGTGCCAGGACTGTCAATCCTTCGGTCGAATGGTCCAAAACACGATTTTTTTCTTGACCTGCCCTTGCAAATCGTGTATGATGCCGCTGCTCTTGGGGGTGGATGTGTCCCGGTGGGCGCCCCGGTCTTCAAAATCGGTGGTGGGTGCCGCAGAGGCAGCCACGGTGGGTTCGACTCCCATCCACTCCCGCCTTCTTTCGTAACTCTTGCGCGTCCCGCGCGATCCGGTGTTGTGTACTACAATGAGTGACCCTGTCCAGTTTCTCGTCGAAGATGAACCGCCGCGCTTTCTGCGCGCGCAGGCTCTGCCCTACCCTGAGTTGAAGCGCGTCTGGGCGCGGGTAGAACTGACGCCGTTCGCCAGGCGTCCCGGGCCGGAGCTGGAAATGGCGATTCTCGGCCCGGACGGTCGCGAGGTCGCTGCCATGGCTATGGTGGACGTGCAGCACAGTTACGTCTCGCTGACCATGCATCTCAGGCAGCCGCTTCCCGATGAACGCTACACGCTGCTGCTGCGTCTGACCAGCGAAGACACCCTGCTGGATCAGCGCGCCGTCCCTTTCGATCTGGTGTTCGTTGAGCGCGACGAAGCCATGGCCGGGGCCGAGGCGCTGAGTTGGACTGAACGCGCCGTGGCGATTGCGCCGCTGCCGGACGGCCCTGACCTTGCCCGAATCAACGGAGCCGAGTGATCCATGTCTCCATCGCCTGTCCTGACCGCAATTCAAGCGTATAACGACCTGTGTACACCGCAGATGGCGGCTGATACCTGGGGGATGCTGGAAGCCGGCATGCGTGCCGGCAATCTGACCTTTGGCGAGCGGCTGCTGTGCACCGTGCTGCGTCCGCAGTTCGTCTCGGTGGAGGGCTGGGAGCACGCCTCGCGGATCAGCGCCACGTTGGTCAAAGCGTTCGACAAAGCTTACCTGGCCATGCTGGGCAACCGCGCGCTGCGCTCACAAATCTGGTTGACGCCTGACGAGGAGACGCTGATCAGCTACGAGGCTGGACTGCGGCTGCCGGTGCCAATCGGGCGGTTGGATTGCAGCTTCGTGCTTTCCACCAGCGGCGAGGGTCGCACGCTGCCCGATATGCATCTCCTGGAATACAACGCCGAAAGCCCGGCCGCGATTGCATATGAGGACGGGCTGACGGAGCTGTTCCTGCAGACGCCGCTGATGCGCGCCTTTCGTTGGCGCTTTCCTGTCAGGCCGTTGTGGGCGCGGCCGGCGGCGCTGCAAACCACGCTTCGGATCTATCGCGACTGGGGCGGGCGCGACTTGCCGACCATCGCGATCGTGGACTGGCCCGATGTGCCCACCTACTCCGAATTCATCCTCTTCCAGGAGTACTACGCCCGCCACGGCATCAACGCGATCATCGTCGATCCGCACGACATGGACTACCGTGACGGCGTGCTCTACGCCTCCGGCACGCCGGTCGATTTCGTCTACAAGCGGGTGCTGACCCATGAACTGCTGGAGGAGTTCGGCGTCGAGCATCCGGTGATCTACGCCGTGCGCGACCGGGCGGTGTGCATGATGAATCGCTTCTCGTGCAAGTTCCTGCACAAGAAGGCCAGCCTGGCGGTTCTCAGCGACGAGCGCAACTCGCACCTGTTCACTGCTCAGGAACTGGCGACGATCCACAACCACATCCCCTGGACTCGGCGGGTCGAGGAGCGCAAGACCTTGCTTGATGGCGAGACGGTCGATCTCGTCCCCTTCATCCACGCCAATAAACATCGTCTGGTGCTAAAACCCAACGACGCCTATGGTGGCCGTGGCGTGATCCTCGGCTGGGACGCGAGCGACGAGGAGTGGCAGCACGCGGTCGAGGTGGCGCTGGTCGAGCCGCATGTGGTGCAGCTTGCTGTGGCGCTGGGGCGCGAGGATTTCCCGGCCATCCTGGATGACGGCTCGCTGGAGATCGAGTCGCGCCTGGTCGATTTCGATCCGTTCATGTTCGATGGCAGCTATGCCGGCGGCTGTCTTACCCGACTCTCGCGCGGCGGTCTGCTGAACGTCACCGCCGGCGGCGGCACGACCGTGCCGACCATGGTTGTAGCTGTATAGGATGGAGGCGCGCACATGAGCACCCGGCCAAGCCTGAAGATCGGGGTCGAGGAAGAGTACCAGATCATCAACCCGGAGACCCGCAACCTCGAATACGTCATCACTCGTTCCAGCAAGGGCGAAGAGCCGGTGCTGCGCGGTCACGACAGCGAGGCGCCTCTCAACGAAATGCTGTCCGGGCTGACCCGCAGCCTTGCTTCGCCGACCTTGAGCAACGTTGCTGAGGTGCGCGACGCCCTGCTGGAACAGCGCATCGCGGTCTGCCGCACGGCCCAGGAATTGGGTTACGTAGTTGCAGCCGCAGGCGCCCACCCTTTTGCCTCCTGGCGGCAGGCTGGTGTGCCGATGCCGGGCCGTTTCGTCGGGTTACACGACGAGCTGAGTGGCGTCGCCGAGCGGCTGCTGATCTTTGGGATGCACGTCCACATCGGCATCGAGGACCGGGACTTTGCAATTGACTGCATGAACATCGTGCGCTATGTCCTGCCGCACATTCTCACGCTCTCGACCAGCTCACCTTTCTGGATGGGACGTGACACTGGCTTGCAGTCCTATCGCTGTGTCGTGCAGGAGAACCTGCCGCGCAGTGGCATTCCGCAGCGCTTCGCTTCTTATGCTGAGTTTCAGCACTACGTGGACGTGCTGACCCGCACCAACTGCATTCGCAGCGTCACTGATATCTGGTGGGACGTCCGCCCGCACCCTGTCTACCCGTCGCTGGAGATTCGCATCCTCGACATGACGCCGCGGGTAGAGGATGCCACGGCCATCATTGCGGTGGTGCAGGCGGTTGTGGCCTGGCTCTACGATTTGCGCTCGAAGAACGTCAGCTTCCGGCTCTACCAGACCAGCCTGATCGAAGAGAACAAGTGGCGCGCCGAGCGCTACGGGCTGAACGGCAAGATGATCGATTTTGGCAAGGAAGAGCAGTTGCCGGCTCGCTTTCTGGTGCGCGAGCTGCTGCGATTGATCGATCCCTACGTCGATGAACTGGGCAGCCGGCGCGAGATCAACCATATCTACACGATCGTCGAGCGTGGCACCAGTGCGGATCGCCAGCGAGCTGTGTATCGGGAACATGGCGGCGACACCAACCGCGATGAGGCCCTGCGGGCTGTGGTCGACCATCTGGTCGAAGAGACCATGATCTGTGTGGAGTGAGGTAGCTGCATGAAAAACCCATCCCTGACCATCGGCGTGGAAGAAGAGTACCAGATCATCGACCCGGAGACGCGCGAGCTGCGCTCCTTCATCACGCAGTTCATGGAATCCAAGGCCGGCGCGGTCGAGGTTGTCAAAGGCGAACTGAAAACCGGCGAGGTCAAGCCGGAGTTGCACGCGTCTATGGTAGAGTTGGGCACGCCCATTTGCCGCACGTCTAAGGAAGTGAAGGCCGCTCTTTTCGAGCAGCGGGCCCACATCAGCCGGCTGGCAGCCGAGCGCGGTTTGCAGATCGCTGCGGCGTCCACCCACCCCTTTTCGCACTGGCTCGGTCAGGAGATCTCGCCCTACGAGCGTTACTACAAGACGGTTCAGGACCACCAGATCATCGCGCAGCGGATGCTGATCTTCGGGATGCATGTGCACATCGGCATCGAAGACCGCGACATGGCCATCGACTGCATGAACGTCGTCCGTTACATGCTGCCTCACATCCTGGCGCTCACCACCAGCTCGCCTTTCTGGTCGGGACGGGCCACCGGCCTGAAATCGTATCGCTCCATCCTGTTCGAGGAACTGCCGCGCACAGGCTTGCCGGAGGAGTTCAGTTCCTGGGCCGCATTTGACCGCTTTGTGCAGCGGCTGATCAACACCGGCTGCATCGCCGACGGCTCCAAGATCTGGTGGGACGTGCGCCCGCACTACGCCTTCCCCACGCTGGAATTCCGCGTGCCGGACATCTGTACGCGTGCCGTCGAAGCGGTCGCTGTGGCCTCGTTGATTCAGGCGCTGGTGGCCTGGCTGTGCGACCTGCGCAAACGCAATCTGACCTTCCGCACCTACCGGCCCGATCTGATCTACGAAAACAAATGGCGCGCGCTGCGCCACGGGCTGGACGGGCGCATGATCGACTTCGGCAAGGAAGAAGAAGCGTCCACCAAGAGCCTGGTGCGCGAACTGTTGTTGCTGGTGGATGAACAAGTCGAGGAACTGGGTAGCCGCGAGGAGGTCGAGGTCATCTACAGTATCCTGGAGCATGGCACCAGCGCTGATCGGCAACTGCGGGTCTTCAACGAGCACGGCGGTGCGGCCAACAAGGATGAAGCGCTATGCGCCGTGGTCGATCATCTGGTGCGCGAGACGACCGAAGGTATCGACGACTGATTGCACGCGGATAAGTGACAGGCACTTTCCGAAAATGCCTGTCACTTATTCATACGCGACCAAGTACTTGTCAACTTCCGGCCATCTGTCCTTTGCCACCAATCGGCTGGCCGCCACAGACCAGCCGATTTTTCATGACCCTCATGCCATCTACCGACCACCAACAACATGCGCGCTGGCCTCTGCCGCAGGGCGTCGTCGATCTCTTCTACGAAGACGCGGCCGAGAAACGCCAACTTGAGCAGGCGCTACGTTCGCTCTTCACCTCTTGGAGCTACGACGAGCTGATCCCGCCGACCTTCGAGTATGCTGACACGCTGGCGTCCGAGGCAGGCACGCAGATCGCTGAAGAGATGTACCGCTTCACCGATCGCGACGGGCGGACCCTTGCGTTGCGTCCCGACCTGACCGTGCCGACGGCGCGCGTTGTCGGCACCCGCCTTTACGACCAGTCGATGCCGCTGCGTCTCTTCTACATCGGCCCGGTCTTTCGCTACGAGCGTCCGCAGGCAGGCAGACAGAGGGAGTTCACCCAGGCGGGCATCGAACTGGTCGGGGCCGGCACGCCGGCTGCCGACGCTGAGGCATTAGCGCTCACTGTCGAGGCGCTGCGACTGGCCGGCCTGGGGAAGTTTCAGATCGTCCTCGGCCAGATGGCCTTCTTTCGCGGTCTGCTGCGCGAGATCGACGCTACCAACGACCAGATCGTCGCGTTGCAGAGCGCCATCGACCGCCAGAACCCGCAGGATCTGGTCGAGGCGCTGGACGACATCAGCGTGGCGGGCGATGTGCGGCAGGCGCTCACGATGCTGCCCAGCTTGCAGGGCGGTGTCGAAGTCATTGACCGCGCCCGCGCGGTTGCCTTGAACGAGACGATGACCTGCGCGCTGGACTGGTTGGCCGCGATCCACCCCTGGTTGGAAGCATTTGGCGTCGCGCAGTCGGTTTCGTTCGACCTGGGCGAGACGCGCGGTATGCAGTACTACACCGGCGTTACGTTCAAAGGCTACACGGCTGGCCTCGGTTTCGCCATTTGTTCAGGTGGGCGTTACGATGATCTTGTGGGCCATTTCGGTCCGCCGGAACCGGCTGTCGGCTGCGCGCTTTGGTTGGATCGCATCCTGCTGGCGCGCCAGCGGCAACAGGGTCGAGGTCAGGTTACGCCAGCGTCGGTCCTGGTCGCCGCGGGCGGCTGCCCTGAACTGGTGGCGCTGATCACAACATGGCGCGCTCGCGGTCTGCGGGTCGAACTTGACCTGACCGCGTCGTCTCCCGACGCGTTGCGTGAGCGGGCGGTATTGCGCGGCATTGCCCGAATTGTGCGCTGTTTCGGCAATGACAGGGTCGTGCTGGAAGCGGACGGCGTCGTTCGCGATCTGTCACTGCACGCGCTGGCGCGGGAGGCGGAGCAATGGATCGTTTAGATCACGCACCCGCATCCCGTTCCGTCGAGGACGACCTGGTGGTGGCGCTGCCCAAGGGACGACTGTCGGATGACGCGTTGGCACTGCTGGAGCGGGCCGGCTATGGGCTGGCGGCGGGCAACGGTGACAGGCAACTTGTGCTGCAGTCGGTTGCCAGCCACGTGCGCTACGTGCTGGCCAAGCCGGCCGATGTGCCGGTTTACGTCGAATACGGCGCCGCCGATCTGGGAATCGCCGGGCTGGATGTGGTGCGCGAAGCCCAGCGAGACGTCCTGGAGCCGCTCTTGCTGCCGTTCGGGTATTGCCGGCTGGCCGTGGCCGCGCCTGCTGCGCGTAGCGACCGGCCGCTACGACTGGAGCCGAACCCGCGTGTCGCCACCAAGTACCCGCGGCTGACCGAGGCATTCTTCCGTCGCCGCGGTGTCAGCGCGGAGATCATCGAGCTGAGCGGCTCGGTCGAACTGGCGCCGCTGGTCAACCTTGCCGATCTGGTCGTGGACCTGGTGCAGTCGGGCGAGACGCTGCGCGCCAACGGGTTGGTGGAGATGCGCACGATTCTTGAAAGCCAGGCCGTATTGCTGGCGAACCGGGCCGCGTGGCGGTTGAAAGCTGATGCCGTGGCGGGTTTCGTGGCACGGCTGCGTCAAATATTGGAGAGTTGAGATGCCTCAGTACGAAGTGCGTATCGCGCGCAAGGACGAGATCAAGCCGGTGATGGATCTGTTGGTGCAGGAGCGCAGCCGCTTCCCCAGCTTCGCGCGCCTGATGAATAACCCGTGGCGACGAGTGCTCTACCTGAAGTGGGTGACGCCGCGCTACCTGCGCACGTCGGCCAACACGTTTGTCCTGCTGCAGGATGGCGAGCTGGCAGGCTACGCCGTGGCCGAGCAAAGCGGCGAGGCGGTCCATCTGGCAGATTTCGTGGTGAGCGACGGCTACGATCGCCGGCCGTTGCTGGCGATCCTGTTTCGCCAGGTGGAGCAGTTGGCGGTCGAGCGCGGCTATCGCTACCTGCGTGCCTCGCCCTGGGAGGCCGACGACGAGACGATGGCAGCCTTCGACGACGCCGGATTTCATCTGCTCGACTACTATCTGTGGGCGTTCAGCGGCGTGTTTGCAGGTGTCGAACCGCCGGCCAACATCAACCTGCGCCCGCTGGCCAACAAGGAGCACGGCGAGCTGCGCACGCAGTTCCTGAAGACGGAACTGGACGCGTCGGAGAATCCGGGCCGTGAGGTGATTGAAGCGATCTTCCTGCGCCGCCGGCTGCCCCCATTCAAGGCATTTGCAATCGAGTTGGCTGAGCCGGAGGGCGACCCGGTTGAAATCGGCTACCTGTCGCCCCGTCCCAACGAGCGCGACGACGGTGTGCTGTCGCTGGTGATCAGCCTCGATCCGGCTTACTGGGGCACGGAGGTGGAGACGCAGACGCTGGGTGGGTTTTTGAGCGAGGTGGGCAAGGGCGAGCCGCAGCCGGCGCGCGTTCTGGTCAGCACGACTGCGCACGCTGATCTGATCGAGACCACCATGGCTGGATTTAGTCTGGTGCGCGAGATGGATCTGCGGCCTGTGCTCTACAAGATACTGGCGTCGGCTAGCTCGCCAGCGGAATCGCAAACGACACCGTGAACCCGGCTCCCGCGCCTGGGCTTTCCGCCCATACCCGCCCGCCGTGGCCGGCGACGATCTCGCGCACCAGCGCCAGTCCCAGCCCCATGCCCCCGAAACGGCGGGTAACGCCGGCGTCCGCCTGGTAAAAGCGTTCGAAGAGTTGCGGAAGCTTCTCCGGTGACACGCCGATCCCCTGGTCGGTGACTGAAAAGACCACATCAGAATCGCCGCAATTGACAGAGATCGTGACGGTTCCTCCCTCCGGGCTGAACTTGCGCGCGTTGTCCAGCAGGTTATGCATCACCTCGCTGAGGAAGTCCCAGCTTCCCTGGATCACAATCGGCTGCCCGGCGCCTTTCACATCCAGGCGCAGCCCTGCCCGCTCCAGAATGGGCCGCCACGCGGCTACCTGCGAACTCAAGCCACTGGTCTGCCAGCATCAGTTCCAGCACGATCCGATCACTCTCGATGGACTGGAAGGTCAGCAGTTGATTGACCAGGCTGGCGAGATGTTCTGTTTGGTCGACGATGATGTTGAGCATCTCTGTGGCGGTAGCCGGCAGACTTTCTCGCTCCGCCAACAGCTCGGAGTAGCCGCTGATCAGCGTCAGGGGCGTCCGCAGCTCGTGTGACACGTTTTGCAGGATCTGTTCGCGGACCAGCAACGCGCCGCGCAGTTGTCCGTACAGGTTGGCATTGGCCAGCGCGATTCCCAGGTGTTCGGTCAGCGTCGAGAGCACGGTCGTGTCTGCGGCGTCCAGGCTGACGCCATTCTGGCCCGGCACCACCAGCACATAGCGTATCATCCCGCCGACGGAGATCGGGAAAACTGCCAGTCCAGAGGCATCGCCGGACGCCGCCGCGGGTGAATCATCTGTAACCGTTCGATCCGGCTGGCTTTGCCCGCGCTGGGCGAACAGTCCAAGGTCAGCGATCGACCAATCGACCTGCGGTGCGGTGCGGTTGGCCGCGTCTGTGCCGGCCGCTGCCCGCAGATGGATCGTATGGTTCGCCCGGTCGATCTCGAACACCGCCACGTTCTGGTAGCCAAGGATCGACTGTAGCGACGACACGGCGCGGTCAACGATCTCTTGCGCATCCTCACCCAGCGCACTGATCTCACTGACCACCTGGTTCAGCAGAAGAAGCTGACTGGTTCTTCGCTCCAGCGCCCGTGTCCGCTCGTCGACCAACAGTTGCAAGTGCTGCTGATAGCGGCGGTTTTCCTCAGCCAGCCGGGCGCGCTCGCGCTGTAACGCGGTATGATCGCTGGCGCGCGCGATGATACGCAACAGCGACTCGTGCGGCACCGGTTTGACCAGGTAGTCATATGCCGCCAGCCGCAGCGCCTCGACCGCAGTGCTGACCTCGGGCACGCCGGTGATCAACACGACTGAAATCGTCGGGTCGTGTTGCCGCGCCCAGGCCAACAGGTCAATTCCCTCGGCGGCAGTGGTCATGCGAATATCGGTTAACAGCACGTCGGCCTGCAGGCTGGCCAGCGCAGTGCGTCCCGCTTCGGCCGAGTCCAGCGCGATCACCTGATAGCCCGCGTCCTCCAGCCAGACGCTGTACAGCTCGCGAACCAGTAGTTCGTCGTCGACAACTATGATTGTCGCCATTCTTGAATGCACCCTTACGATTGTGATGTAGTCACGACGAGTCAACCAGTAGGGGCGGGGTCGCCCCGCACTGGGCCAGCGATCAACCCATTCTTGAATACACCTTGTTGATTTATCCAGCCGCGGGCAGAGCCAGTGTCATCTGGCGGCTTCCGTCCGGCTGCGAATCGACGCTGATCGCACCGCGGTGCTGGCGCACCACACCCTGGACCTGAGCCAGCGCCGTATCGCGCCCGGCCGCCAGGTGGATGAGAGGCAGGTCATGTTGCAGCGCGTACGCCTCTTCGGGCGAAGCAAACCATTGGCTACCGCCGGTGATCTCGACTACCACCCAGCGGCCCGGTCCGTGGCCTGGGCTGGTCGGCACGTTGTCTGAAACAACCGTCCGGTTGGCCAGACGCACCGCCACGGGCCAATCGCGTGGCACTGTTTGCGCGGCGTCCGCCACTAACGCGGTGAGGGTCTCCAGCAGCCGCACGGCATCTCCGTTGACAGGCCAGACCGGCTCGCCGTTTGCAGCGACCGACACGGCGACCGGCCGCTGCACGCTGGCCTCCCAGTGGCTGGCCGATCTGACAATCAACGCCTCCAGGTTCACCGGGCGTGAGTTGAGAGGAACCTCGCGGCTGTATTCGACGATCAGGCGAATCAGGCCTGCGCCGCGTTGCCCCTCTCCGGCCATCAGCGCCAGACGCTGGCGCGCGGCTGGCCGGGATATCGGGGTTCTTGCTGAGCAGGTCGGCGAAACCGATGATCCCTTGCAGGATGTTGTTGAAGTCGTGCGCGATTCCGCCAGCCAGCGCGCCGATGGTTGCCAGTCGCTCCTGAGCGTGCCTTGCCTTGCGTTGCTCCCGTTCCACCGTCACGTCGGAGATCGACAGGACCACACCGCCCGCGTCTGGCCCGATTCTGACCTTGTTGGCGTTGATCGCAAAGATGCGGTTTTCCTGGCCGACAGCCGACACCTCGATCCATCCGCCGCCGCCATCCTGTTCCAGAAACCACTCGATCGGTCGTCCGCAGACCTGATCCAGAGTCGCGGCTCTGGCGTGGCCTGTCAGCGCGGGCAGGTAGCTGTGAAACGTGGTATTGGCCAGCACGACGGCGTTGTGCGAATCCAGCAGGACGATGGCATCGCTGACGGCGTCGATGACCTGCCTGAGCTGCTCAGCCTGCCGCCAAATCTGGATGTTGAGCTGCTTCGTTACCTCGTGCAGGCGAGCGTTGGCCAGAAATCGCGCCAATTGCTGAGTGGCTAGCTCGGCCCGTTCCTGGTCTAGGGGGGTGATTGATCGTTGCTCGGCGAACCCTAGCAGCACTGCGCCCAGCACCCGCTTTTGGGCAATCATGGGCACTGCGATCCCGGAGGCTATCGAGAGCGCCCACACAATGTCCAGGTACTCAGGCGGCAGCGTCGTGACATCGGAGTAGACCAGGGTGCGCCGCTCCTTGAGCAGCCTGTCCATGATGTGGCCGGGCGGCGGCGCAGGGTCAGCCAGCGAGGCAAGCAGATGTTGGGCAAGCGGCGTGGCGGCAGCCGGGGTCGCTCTCTCCGCTGCTTCATCCCAGAGGAGGACGATGCAATGGTTTGCGCGGCGATACTGCTGCCAGTTGACTGACCGTCGCATGGAGCAACGTATGCTCGTCCACTGCCTCCAGCCCGGCAGCGCTCAAGCGCGACATCAATGCCCAGAACCTCTCGCTTTCGGCGCGTTCCCTGGCGATCTGGCGGCGCTCAAAGGCAGCGCCCAGCAGGCTGGCGGCTACCTGGAGCGCGTCCAGTTCGATCTCCGCCCAATCACGACTCGTCTGGCTGTCGGCGAAGCCAACGGCGCCCCACCACTGGCCGGCCACAAAGATAGGGACGGCCACAAAGGAGCGTACCAGCAATAGCCGCAACACCTTGCTCGTCACCGGCGACGACGGATCGGTTCTGCCCGTGACGATCTCTCCCGCTTGTAACCGCATGCGCCAGCGCGCCGTGGATCTGGCGAAATAGGGCGCGTTGCGCAGGCCGGGGGTCGGCAGGAGCCGCTGGCTGTTCGCGGTCACCCACTCGTAGCGCAGGCTGGCGACTGGCTTGCCAGCCGGTCCGGTATGGTCCTCAAAGACGTAGACCCGTTCAACGCCGGTTGCCTGGCCGAGGCGTTCCAAAACTGCGTCAACAGTCGCGTTCCAGTCGTCGGAACGCAGGAACTGCTGGCCGGCAAACGCGATCGTGTTCAGGATCGCGTCGCGACGCAGAATTGAATTGTGTGTGGATATGCTGTTTGGGGAGACGGGAGGAGGTTCCATTCAGTTTCTCGGATTGGACACGGCGTTTCCCTCCAACTGACAGGTCTTCGACAACTGTGGCAATGGTAACACAGGTCGGATTGTTTGGCAACGTGGAAAACGTTCTGCTGGTGATCCATCGGTCCCGTGCCAGAGGATACGGCCGGCTGCTTTGACAGGCCCGCTGCCTGCGCATATACTGCCAGCAGAGAACCAAACACCGGTGACACCATGTTGATTTTTCCCGCAATAGACCTGCGTCGAGGCCGCTGTGTGCGCCTGCGCCAGGGCGACCCGGCCGCAGAGACGGTCTTTTCCGACGACCCGGTCGCGATGGCGCGCCACTGGGTGCAGGCCGGCGCGCGCTGGCTGCACGTCGTCAACCTCGACGGCGCGATCGGTGACCAAGGGCCGCAGTCGCCCAATCTGCGCCGGCTGGCCGAGATTCGCCAGGTCGTTGATACTCCGATCCAGTTTGGCGGCGGTCTTCGCACCGTGGACGACATCGAGCAGGCGCTGGCGCTCGGCGCGACGCGGGTTGTGCTCGGCACGGCGCTCATCGAACAGCCGCAGATGCTGGCGGACGCGCTGTGCGCGCTTCGGCGCGCAGCGCATCGTGGCTGGCCTGGACGCGCGCGGCGGCAAGCTGGCGACCCACGGCTGGCAGGCGTTCACCGACCTGGATGTTTACGAGGTCGGACAGAGCCTGCGGCAAGCCGGCCTGCTGCGCGCCGTCTACACTGATATCGGCCGCGACGGGATGCTGGTCGGTGTCGATGCGGACGGTACGGCCAGCCTGGCGCGTCGGAGCGGTCTGAGCGTCATCGCCAGCGGCGGCGTGCGCGATCTGGACGACATTCGGCGACTGCAAGGACCTCGCGGCGCCGGGCGTGGAAGGTGTCATCGTCGGTCAGGCGCTCTACACCGGCCATTTGGATTTGGCCGCGGCGCTGGCCGCTGGCCGACGGGGTAGAGGTCTAGATGCTGGCGCGCCGGATCATTCCCTGCCTCGACATCAAGGATGGGCGTGTCGTCAAGGGTGTCAGCTTCGTCAACCTGCGCGACGCCGGCGATCCGGTCGAGCAGGCGCAGGTCTACGACGCCGAGGGAGCTGACGAGCTGGTGTTTCTCGACATAACGGCCAGCCACGAACGGCGTGACATCGTGCTCGACATGGTGCGCGCGGTGGCGGACAGCGTCTTCATCCCCTTCACCGTCGGCGGCGGCGTGCGCAGCGTGGAAGATATGCGCGGCGTTGCTGCTCGCTGGCGCTGACAAGACCAGCGTCAACTCGGCCGCGGTGCGCGATCCGCAGTTGATAGCGCGAGGCGCGCAGGAGTTCGGCAGCCAGTGTATCGTCGTCGCCATAGACGCCCGTCGCCGGTCGGCCGGCGGCTGGGAGGTTTTCGTCAACGGCGGGCGTATCCCCACCGGGCTGGATGCGCTGGACTGGGCGCGGCGCGTGGTCGATCTCGGCGCGGGCGAGATGCTGCTGACCAGCATGGACGCCGACGGCACGCAGGCCGGCTACGATGTCGAGCTGACGCGCGCCGTCGCCGACGCTGTCCCTGCGCCGGTCATCGCATCGGGCGGCGCAGGCACGCCTGAGCATTTCTACCAGGCATTGACCGCGGGCCGGGCCGACGCGGTGCTGGCGGCCTCGCTTTTCCATTTTCGTCAGCTTGGCATCGGCGAGTTGAAGACGTATTTGGCCGGGCGCGGCATTCCGGTGCGTGCGCCGGGGCTGGTCACTCAGGAGGCAACATGACAATCATCGACGAACTCAACTGGAACGACCAGGGATTGCTGCCGGCTATCGTGCAGGACAGCGAGACCGGCCAGGTGCTGATGCTGGGCTGGGTCAACGAAGCGGCGCTGCGCCAGACCTTTCTGACCGGCGAGGTGCATTTCTGGAGCCGCAGCCGCGGCGAGCTGTGGCACAAGGGTGCGACTTCTGGCAATACGATGCTGTTGTCCGCGGCGAGCTACGACTGTGACAGCGACGCGCTGCTGCTGCGGGTTGTGCCCAGAGGTCCGGCCTGCCACACCGGCAGCACGAGCTGCTTCTTCAACCCGCTGACCTTCGACGACGTGATCGATCCGGACAGCTCGCGGCGGGCCGGCGAGCCGCTGTTTCAGTGGTCGCCCGAAGCCGCTGAAGGGGAGGACAACTGACCACTATGAGTGACGCATTGAGCAGCCTGTGGACGATTATCGAGCAGCGCAAGGTCGAGCGGCCCGCCGGCTCCTACACGGTGCAACTGCTGGATACCGGCCAGCTTGAGATCATGAAGAAGATCGGAGAGGAGTTGGTCGAGGTGATTCTGGCGGCCGCCAGTGAAGGTGACGAGCGGCTGCTGTATGAGATGGCCGACTTGTTCTACCACAATCTCGTGCTGCTGGCGGCGCGCGACATGCAGTTCAGCGATCTGGAGGCGGAACTGGCCCGCCGCTTCAAATGAGACGAGCGCGATTGGTTATGCTCCTGATCGCCGCAGCACTGGGTTTCAGTGTTGCTGGCTGCCAGTCGCAACCGGCTACCGGCCCGGTGGTGTCGGCGAGCGAGGCGCCGGGCGGCTTCGCGCTCTTTGCCACCGACACGCCGACACCTTTGCCTGCCAGCACACCGACGGCAACCCCGACTGTGACATCTACGCCAACTGCGACTCCGCTGCCGACGGCGACGCCACTGGCTGCCAGCGCGGCCGGCAGGGCGCCGGTTGGTCGGGTGGTGTTTGGCGTGACACGCGGCGATGGCCCGGCTGAGCAGCTTTGGCTGCTGGACAGCGGCGGCGAGCTGACCTCGATAGCCGATTCTGTCGCGCCGGGCGACTGGCAGTGCAGCACTGCGCGGATGGGCACTTGTGCGCTAGTAACTTCCGATGGCTACCTGTTGGCCGCCAATCCGATCAGCCAGACGACGGCGCTGCTGGACCAGCTTGCCGCGGCCGATTTGGTGTCGCCCACCCTTGCAGGCGCGGCCGAGACGCCGCTGATGCTGGCTCTTGCGCCAGGTGGCAGATCGCTGGCAGTAGCGCAGAGTGACAGGCTGGATATGTACGATCTCAGCAGTCCGGCATTGCGGGCCAGCATTGCTGTGTCCGGTGTGGCCGAGCTGGCGTGGTCGCCCGACGGCGAGACGCTGGCGCTGGTCTACCCGGTGGACGATGCCAGCGCACTGGCGCTCTGGACCGGCGACCGCGACAAGGTGCAGGTCATTGCGCAGATGGCCAGCGTGCAGCATGCCGTCTGGTCGCCCGACAGCGAGAAGATCGCTTTCGACGCCTACCAGCCGCCGGTGACTCCGCCCAGCCAGGGGGATCGCAAGGACGTATTTGTGGTCTTCCTGCGCAGTGGCGAGATCGCTAATTTCAGCGAGGTCTACCAGCGCAACCTGGGCGTGGCAGCAGCCAACAGAATCGCCGCCTGGTCGCCGCAGTGGCAGTCGGCCGATGTGCTGCGTTATGTCCGCGGTGTGCCGGACGCGCCGGACACGTACGCGCTCATGAGCCATCCGGTGCGCTCGCGCAAGGCCACACAGTTGTGGCTGGCCGACGACGAGGGGCTGCTGGGCATTGTCAAGTCGCCCGACGGTGTGCTGGACGCACGTGTGGTCCCTTCTGACGGCCGGGTTGTCGTGCAGGTTAGTCCGGTGGAGAGCCGCGAATGGACCGACCTGCCGGGCGCGTATGATCGCATGGACGGAATTGCATGGGCGCCGGTGACCGGCGACGCCGCGCAGCGCTATCTGCTGATGGTGCAAGAGCAAACCATGTTGGCAGTCGATGTCGAAAGCGGCGCAATCCAGGGGCTGGCGCTGACCTGTCCGGAGTGTCGCATCACCCGCGCCGCGTGGCTACCGTAGACAACCTCGATACGGCTCAGGCGCCTGGCACTTGGGCTGGAGCCCGAAAGTATCCTTGCAACGATGATGGCCTCACCACGGTGGAGCATGAAGTACCTGGCACCTTGGGCTGAGTAATTACACAACGTCTTGTTATTGAAGGGAGCACAGCCATGACAGTAACAGCCATAGTAGGCGCGCAATGGGGCGACGAAGGCAAAGGGCGGGTGATCGACTATCTCGCGCAGCAGGCCGACATGGTCATCCGCTTTCAGGGCGGCGACAACGCCGGCCACACGGTGGTCAACGATTTTGGCATCTTTCGTCTGCATCTGATCCCCTCCGGTATCTTCAACCCCGCGACTCAGAATATCATCGGCACGGGCACGGTGGTCAATCCGGACAGCCTGCTGCGCGAGATGGCTGATGTCGAAGAGGCCGGCGTCAGCCTGGACAATCTCTGGCTGTCTGAGCGCGGCCAACATCGTCATGCCCTACCACGTCCAGCTTGACGGTTTGCAGGAAAGCGCGCGCGGCGGGTCGGCCATCGGCACCACCAAGCGCGGTATCGGCCCGACCTACGCCGACAAGGCGGCCCGCTGGGGCGTGCGGCTGGGCGACCTGCGTCACCCGGACTGGCTGCGCGAGCGGCTGGAGCAGGTCGTGCCGCGCAAGAGCGTCCAGTTGGAGCGCTACGGACAGCCGCCGTTGCTGGTGGACGACGTCTTCGAACAGTGCATGGACTGGCGCGCGAAGCTGGGCGAGCGCATCATCGACGTGGTGCCAATGATACGTGAGACTGTGGAGGCCGATCGGGAAGTGCTGCTGGAGGGCCAGCTCGGCGTGATGCGCGACCTGGACTGGGGCATCTATCCCTACGTGACCAGCTCGAATCCGACTGCGGCCTATGCGCGGCGTCGGGCGCGGGCATCCCTGCCAGCGCGTATCACCCGCATCGTCGGCGTCGTCAAGGCCTACTCGACCTGTGTCGGCGCTGGGCCGTTCCCTGTGGAGCTGCTGGACGAGACCGGCGACAAGCTGCGCGAGGTGGGCGACGAGTACGGCGCGACCACCGGCCGGCCGCGCCGGGTCGGCTGGTTCGACGGCGTGGCCATCGACTACGCTGCCTGGCTCAACGGCTTCACCGACCTGGCCGTCACCAAGATGGACGTGCTGGACGAGATGCCGGAGCTGCAAGATCTGCACCGGCTACCGGCTGGGCAACGAGGTGCTGACACGCGTGCCCGACACGGCCGACGCTGGAGATGGTCGCGCCGGTCTACGAAACCTGGCCGGGCTGGATGCAGTCGACCACCGGTTGCCGCATGTGGGATGAACTGCCGGCGGCCGCGCAGCGTTATCTGCGGCGTATCGAGGAGCTGGCCGGCGTGCGCATCACCTGGGTTTCGGTCGGCCCGGAGCGCGACGAGATGTTCGAGGTTGGGTAGCCGTTCGGTCCTGCTTCTACTCGTCCTCTTACTCGAATTCCGGACGAGTAGGAGGACGAGTAGGAGTACGAGTACGAGAACAGGTTCGCCAGTATGAACTATTCGCACGACACCTACCTTTCCCCCCTGACCTGGCGCTACGGCTCCGACGACATGCGGCGGGTCTGGTCCGAGCGGCACAAGCGGCTGCTGTTGCGCCGCTTCTGGGTCGCGCTGGCGACCGCGCAGCACGAGATCGGACTGGTCAGCGCGGAACAGTTGGCCGATTTGGTGGCGCACCAGGACGACATCGATCTGGCGCGCGCCGCGGCAATCGAGGCCGAGATTCGCCACGACCTGATGGCCGAGATCCGCACCTATGCCGAGCAGTGCCCGGTCGGCGGCGGCGTCATTCACCTGGGCGCAACCAGCATGGATGCGCTCGACAACGTCGATGCGCTGCGGCTGCGCGAGGTCTGCGGATCTGCTGTTGGCCAGCCTGGCCGCGCTGCTGACCGAGCTGGCAGCCAGGATCGAGCAGTACGCCACGCTGCCGACCATGGCCTTCACCCACCTGCAGCCAGCCGAACCGACCACCGTCGGCTACCGCCTGGCGCAGTACGGCTACGACCTGCTGGTGGACTGGCAGGAGCTGTCACGTGTGCGCGACGGCATCCGCGGCAAGGGGCTGCGGGGCGCAGTCGGCACCTCTGCGTCGTACGCACAGTTGACCGGCGAGCTGAACTCGTCTGCGGCGGACCTGGAAGCAACGCGTGCTGGCATCTGCTGGGCCTTGCAGCGCGCATCCAGCCGGCACGCAGGTCTACCCGCGCAAGCAGGACTGGCTGGTGGTCAACGCGCTGGCCGGGCATTGGCCAGTCGCTCTACCGCTTCGCCTTCGACCTGCGTCTGCTTCAGGCGCCGACGGTCGGCGAGTGGAGCGAGCCCTTTGGCAGCGAAGCAGGTCGGCAGCAGCGCGATGCCCTTCAAGCGCAACCCCATCGACGCCGAGAACATCGACAGCCTGGCGCGGCAACTGGCCGCCCTGCCGCGGATCGCCTGGGACAACGCCGCCCACAGCCTGCTGGAACGTACGCTGGACGATTCTGCCAACCGGCGCATGTTGCTGCCGGAGGCGTTCCTGCTGACCGACGAACTGCTCGGCCGCGCCACGCGGGTCGTGCGCGGGCTGGTCGTGCGCGAGGAGGTCGTCGCGCGCAACATGGCGACCTACGGCGTCTTTGCTGCGACCGAGCGGCTGCTGATGGAGGCGGTCAAGGCGGGCGGCGATCGCCAGGAGCTGCACGAGGTGATCCGCGAGCACAGCCTGGTCGCCTGGGATGCGCTGCGCCGCGGCGAGGCAAATCCGCTGGCCGCGACTGCTGTGCGGCGACCCGCGCATCACCCGCTGGCTGCCGGCCGACAGGGCCGCCGCGTTGCTGGATGCCAGCGACTACGTCGGCGATGCGCCAGCGCGAGCAACCACAATTGCAGTTCTCCTGCGAGAGGCGGCAGCGTCGGTTCGTCAACCCAATGCTGTGAATTGAACAATTTGATTGGAGACCACTCAGAGAATGGAAGATCACATCTGACTGCCGTGCAACACGCTACGCTCATTCTGGAAGACGGGACAACCCTGACCGGCCTGCCTTTCGGCGCGGCCTCAGATACCGTCTTCGAGCTGGTCTTCAACACCAGCATGACTGGCTATCAGGAGATCCTGACCGACCCGTCGTACCGCGGACAGGCGGTTCTGTTCACCGCGTCGCACATCGGCAACGTTGGCATCAACCCCGAAGACTACGAGTTGGCGGGGCCGCAGGTGGCTGCGTTGGTGGTGCGCTCACTCAGCCCCGGCGTGTCGAATTGGCGCGCCAGTGCGACGTTGTCTGACTGGTTGGCATCGTACGGCGTTCCTGGCATCACCGGCGTGGATACTCGATACCTGACGCGCAAGCTGCGCGACGCAGGAACCATGAAGGCCGCGCTTTCGACCAGCGGCACGGACCCGCAACGTCTGCTGGAGATGGCGCGTGCCTGGGCTGGGCTGGATGGCCGCGACATGGTGCGGGAAGTTACCTGCGTCGAGCCCTATCACTGGATGGGCGATGCCGTGGACCACTGGGTGGTGAACAAGACCGTCGCGGGTTCCGAAAACGTCACGGGTCTGGACGTGCCGCATGTTGTCCTCTACGACTTCGGCGCCAAGCGCAACATCATGCGCCACCTGGCGGCGATGGGGCTACACGTCACGGTCGTGCCGGCTGATACGCCCGCCAGCCGATGTGATGGCCATGCACCCGCCGGCGTGATGCTCTCCAACGGCCCCGGCGATCCGGCCGGTCTGCCCTACGCCGTCGAGGCGGTCGGCGAGTTGATCCAGGCCGACGTGCCGCATATTCGGCATCTGTCTGGGACACCAACTCATCGGGCGCGCGCTGGGCGGGTCAACCAGCCGGCTGAAGTTCGGCCACCACGGCGGCAATCATCCGGTGCAGGACCTCCGAACGGGGCAGGTAGCGATCACTGCGCAGAACCACAACTACCAGGTTGACATCGACAGTCTGGATCGCGACGCAGTCGAGATCACCCATCTCAGCCTGAACGACGGCTCGCTGGAGGGGATGCGACTGCATGCGTCACCCCGTCTTCAGCGTCCAGTATCACCCCGAGGCCGCGCCTGGCCCGCACGATTCGCACGGGCTGTTCAATGAGTTTCTGAGCTTACTGGCGATCTGAGGTTGGTCGCGTCACTTTACCCCGTGAACTT
Source organism: uncultured Chloroflexia bacterium (assembly GCA_963707275.1). Lineage (GTDB taxonomy): Bacteria > Chloroflexota > Anaerolineae > JAAEKA01 > JAAEKA01 > JACKBK01. The sequence continues at coordinate 1,173,603 of CAVPPH010000001.1, read as the reverse complement.
CGGCTCCACCAATCCCCTGGATGTCGGTGTGAATCACATACAGATCGCCTGATCCTGGCGCTGTCCGCCGCTCTTCGTCGCTGAGACCCAGCCAGGCGGTGGTGACGTACAGGTCTTTCAGGTCAGGCCCGCCGAAGACGCAGCTTGTCGGGTTAGGCACCGGGCAGCTTGATCACGCGTTCGATCTTGCCGTCCGGGTCGTAGCGCGTCAGCCGCCAGCCGCCCCACTGCGCGCTCCAGACGCACCCTTCGGCGTCCACGGTCAACCCGTCGGGCAGGCCGTCAGCTTCCGGCACCTTGGCGAATGATGCGCCGGTTGGCGATCTCCCCGCTGTCCAGGTCGAAGTCGAAGGCCAGCAGCTCGTAGGCGAACTGGGCGGTGACGTACATCGTCTTGTTGTCCGGGCTCCAGCCGAGGCCGTTGGAGCAGGCCAGCCCGCCTGCCATCCGCTGGACGCCGCGATCTGGCTGCATCCTGTAGAGCGACCCTTCGGGCCGGAACTGGTCGTCGGCGTAGGTGGATCCGGCCCAGAAACGACCAGACCTGTCGGCCGAACCGTCGTTGAAGCGGACGGGACGATTGCCGGCTTCGGGGTCGTGGATGAATTCACTCTTGCCGCTCTGCTCGTCCCAGAGATAGAGGCCCTGGCGGGTCGCGAACACAAAGCCACCGGCCTCGCGTCGCGCCTGGCCGGTCACCGGCAGGCCGGGCGTCCAGCGGGTAAGTTCACCGGTTGAGGGATAGAGGCGGAAGACGGCCGGGCTGTCCCAGATGTCCAGCCAGTAGATCGCTTGCTCGTCGGGGTCCCAGCGAGGGCTCTCCCCAACCTCGTTCTGCACTTTGACGACGTGCTCAACTTCGAACATTGGATTGACCTTTCGTTGAATTACGCAAACGACCCGTTTCCGTAAGGTTATTCGGGAGGCAAGTGCTCCGTCAAGCTGGATTCTACATAATGTCATTCCGAGCGGGTCTAACAGCCAACCAGAAGTCGCAGAGTCTCCAGCGAGGAATCTCTCTGGCGAGTGGGTGAGATTCTTCGCTTTGGCCTCACCAAAACAACGCTTTCCGCCAGAGCCGCTCAGAATGACGAACGCACTACCTGGCTTACCAGAGTACTAGGTCGGGTTGAGGGAATCGGCAAGCACCACCTGCGCCGCGTTTGCATCGGTTACCAGACAATTGCAGAAGCCGCCGCGCAGCGCTGCGGCGATCGCTCTGGCCTTCGAAACGCTGCCCGATACGGCGATAACCCGGGGAATGCGACGGATCGATTCCGCATCGAGGTTGATGGCCCGGCGGTTCGCCGAGATGTCGAGCACTCGTCCGGCCGCGTCAAACTGGTGAGCGACAATGTCGCCGACGACGCCGGCGGCTATCAATGCTTCCATGTCAGTGCGGCTGAGATAGCCGGCGCGCACCAGGCTGGAATACTCAGGCTCCGGGGTGCCGATGCCGATGACCGCTACCTCCGCCTGCGCGGCCAGCGTCAACGTCTCTTCGTTGATCCGCTCATGGCGCAATGCCTGCGCGACCGCCTCATCGTTGACAAGCAGCGGCGCGGAGAGGAAGCGGAACGAAGCGCCCAACTTTTGCGCCAGCCAGCGTCCCAGTTCCACGCCGTCCACCATGGGATCGCCGTGACCGACGGCGCCGATCAGTTGCACGATTGTCGAGTTTGGCACCGGTGTGGTTGGCATCGCGCTGACCACCGCGTGGACGCCGCTGCCCCAGCTCAAGCCGATGATGATGCCCGGATGGAGCGATGCCTGCAGGCAGCGAGCGCCGAGTTCACCAAGACGCCGCAGCAGAAGCTGGTAGTCATCGGGCGGCTCGGCCAGCACATGCGCCTCCGCGAGACCGAACTTCTGGCACAACCGCTGCTCAAGTTCGGGGTCGGTTCGCAGGGGATAGCGGACCCGGACCTCGACCAGCCCTGCCTCGCGAGCCTGTTCCAGCAGGCGCGAAACCATCGATCGCGACTTATCGATTCGTTCAGCGATGTCTGCCTGATTCAGTCCTTCTTCGTAATACCAGATTGCAACCTGCGTCAGAAGGTCGATTCGTTCTCGTCTTCCATGATAGCTCCCGTTGAAGGGACTCCCGGTCCCTGTGATTGACTTGCGACCAATAGACACGCATTCTATGCGGGTTGCGCTGTGTCGGCAAAAATATCGTGAACTTTTGTGCAGACGGCCTTCATAGCCTCGGACTGCTCCTGCTGGCTCAGCTTCTCCAGCCGCCGCCAGGGCTCGCGCATGGCATCCAGCAAGCAGCAATATTCCTCATAGCGCGCCAGGTACTTCTCGCGTCGCGTCCGGCCGGGGCTCGTGTCGCCGCGCGATCTGCACTGTCCGGCCGATCGCGTCGCTGTAGTCGCGGTAGACGCCGACGCCAATCCCGGCCGCGATGGCTGCGCCCAGCGCAGCGATCTCAGAAGCGGCCGGCACCTCGATCGGCAGCTCCAGCGCGTCGGCAAACATCTGCGTCCACACGGTGCTGCGCGCGCCGCCGCCCGTCAATCGCGCGGCGCTGATCGGCGCGCCGGCTGCTTTCAGCCGGTTGACGTGATCAAGATGACCAAAGACGACCCCTTCGTACAACGCGCGCAAGACATGCGCTTTGGTGTGCCAGGCGCCCAGTCCGTAGAACCCGGCGCGCGCGTTGGCCTGCACATTGGAGCCAAACAGGAAGGGATGGAAAATGACATCGGTCCCGCCCGGCGGCAGGCTGGCGACGATTTCGTTGCACACTTCGTACACCGACACGCCGCGTGCCGCGGCCGTGGTGGTTTCTTCGTAGCAAAACTGGCTGACAAACCACTCCAGGTTGGTGGCCGAGGTTGCGCTGCTGTCGGTAACCAGCCAGAAGCCCGGCACAGCAAAAAGCGTACACATCAGGAGCCGTTTGTCCAGCAGCGGTTGCCGGGTGACGACCTCGTTGATGCTCCAGGTGCCGGCGATGATGCAAAGCATCCCTTCGTCGATCACGCCCGCGCCGACGGCCGACGCGTTGATGTCGAACATGCCGCCGACAACCGGCGTGCCCTCGGCCAGACCGGTCAGGGCAGCGGCTTCACGCGTCACCCGGCCGGCAATGTCGTGGCTCTCAACAGGCTGCGGCAAGGCAGGCAGGATGTCGCCAATGCCGTACAGGTCCAGCAGTTCAGGCGAGAAGCGGCGATTGCGGCTGTCATACAGGCTGATGCCGCTGATATCCGAGTAGTCTGAGGTGACCGCACCGGTGAGACGGTACTTGATGTAGTCCTTGCAGGGGAAAGCATAGCCGATCTGTTGCCAGACTTCGGGCCGGTGGCGCTTGAACCAGGCAAGCAGGGCAGCCGGCTGGGCGGCCCACGTGTTGGTCATGACGACGGGGAAGGCTCTGCTCGCGGACGCCTCCCGGCTGGATCCACTCGTCGATGATGTCGCTGGCGCGATTGTCCATCGAGGCCACCGAAGGTCCCAGGGGCGCGCCGGCCTTGTCCACCAGATAGATGCCGTTGCCGTGCGCCGCGTTGCCGATGCTGACGATATCGCGCGGATCGATCCCAGACTTCTCGATGGCCTCACGGATGGCGGCGGCCGTGGTCAGCCAGACCGTTTCGCTGTCGCGCTCGACCCAGCCGGGGTGCGGATAGTCGAGAGCGACCTTGTGGCCCTGAACTGCAATCTCGCGACCCTCCAGGTCGAAGATGGCAGCCTTGGAGACTGTCAGGCCGTTGTCGATGCCCAGGAGGTAGGAAGGCATGATGTCAACTCCTTACTGCTGACAACTGATGGTGGACCGATTTCAGCGCCGGATAGAGCTGCTGGTAGATCGGGAAACAGTTGCGCGTACAGGCTGGCTGCTTGCTGGTCCGGTTCGCAGACGACGCCTGCCTTGCGCACGTGCGCGAACGCATCCTCTTCATCGCGATAGATCCCGACGCCGATGCCGGCCAGCATGGCGGCGCCCAGCGAGGTGGCTTCGGCAACGTCTGACACCTCAACGGAACGGCCAAACAGGCCCGCGATCATGTCTGCCTTGTTCTGCATCCAGAACTTGTTTCTGGTGGCGCCGCCGACCACGATCAGTTGATCGAACGGAACATGCAGGTCGGTGTGCAGGGTTCGCACAATTTCCAGAAACTGATAGTCGAGACCCTCGATCACTGCCCGCAGCATGTCGCCCTTGCTGGCGCGGCTGCTCATGCCAACGAAGGCGCCCAGCGAACGCGGATCGACCGTCGGGCAGCCGGCTCCTGAGAAATGCGGCAGGAACATGACGCCGTGGGAGCCAGCGGGCGCTGCCGCCGCATCGGCCATCAGGAAGTCCCAGTCGACGCCGCCGCACTGGTCAGCCTGGTATCTGGCCTCGAAGCCGAACTCGCCGCGATACCATTCCAGCATGTCGGCAGACACCGCGCCGCCCCAGACGGCGTAGAGATCGCGCGCGACGTGCGTCTCGACGGTCACGCCCGTCCGCTGCGCCGCGGGCGTCAGCACAGGCGACTCGGTGGCGGCCAGCACGATCTCCCACGTGCCGCTGACGTCCAGAATCACGCCGGGCCGGATCACGCCGACCGGCAGCGCGCCGCACAGGTAGTCGTGGCCGCCCAGCACCACCGGCGTGCCGGCAGGCAGACCGGTGGCGGCTGCCGCGGCCGGGGTGATCTCGCCGAGAAACGTCCCGCTTGGCCGGGAGTCTGGCAGCAGCCGCCTGTCGATGCCGGCCAGCCCAAGCATCTCGTCGGACCAGTCGCGTGTTCGCTGGTCGAACAGCAGCGTGCAGGAGGCCATGGTGTAGTCGGTTGCCATCTCGCCGCACAGCATCATGTTGACATAGTCCTCGATCAGCAGCCACTTGTAGGTGCGCTCGAGGATCTGCGGCTCGTGCTCGGCCATCCAGAGCAGGCGCAGCGCGGTCGAGAAGCGCCACAGCGTGTTGCCGCCGATGGAGAACGTCTTCTCCGCCGTGATGTGCTCTGACCACCAGTCGAACTGGGGCTGCGTGCGCGGACAGTGCCAACTGATGAAGGGGTAGAGCCACTGTCCGTGCTCGTCGACCGGGACGCCGTCCATGCCCATACCGGTCACGGCCACCCCTTTGATCTGGCGGGGATCATCCAACTGAGCAACGGCTTCCCGCATCGCCGCTGCGCTGTCTCCCCAGATCTGATCCGGCATCCAGACGGTCCACTCAGGGTGCGCAGCATCGGGGTGGAATCGTTCCGTGGGCCGGCACGCAGAGGCTATCACGTTGCCGGCCAGGTCAAAGATCACCGCTTTGAGTGTTGTCGAGCCCAGGTCGATGCCTGCCAGATAACTCATGGTCTTGCCTCGCCGCGCGGCCCTATAGGTTCATCGGATAGCTGCCGAACTCTTGCAGCGTCCGCACCATGGCCAGGTAGTTCTCGGGCTTCACGCCCGAATGGATGCTGTTGCTGGACGACAGGATGTAGCCGCCGCCCGGCATCCCTTGGCGCAGCGCCTCCTTGGTGGCTTCGGCGGTCTCTTCGGGCGTTCCGATAGCTCATCAGGCTGGCGCAGTCAACGTTGCCTTTCAGCGCGATCCGCTGGCCGTACTTTGCCTTGACCTCGCCCAGGTCCATCCCGGCGATCGGGTCGATGGGATCCAGGCAGTCGATGCCCGAATCGACCAGCATGTCGATGATCGGCCAGAGGTTGCCGTCGGTGTGCTTGATCACGAAGAGGCCGAGCTCCTTGAAGCCGCGCATGACGCGGCACAGGCCGGGATAGAGCAACTGGCGGAAGTGGCGGGGCGACATCAGCGGCCCCTTGGTCCACGCCAGGTCGTCGCCGGTGTAGACGAACTCCGCGCCACGCGCGGCCACCTCCTTCGCCATCTTGAGGTTGATGTCCACCGACATGTCCACCAGCGCCTGCACCAGCTCCGGCTGCAGCGCCACCGCCATCAGCAGGTCTTCCATACCCATCAGCGTGCGCGGGATCGAGAAGACGTCGTTCAGGTGGACGATCACAGCGTAGTGGTCGCCGTAGGTTGCCAGCGCGTTCTCGACGGCGTCGTAGCGTCCGGGCGCGTACGGATCGGGCGGGGCATAGCGCTCGAAGTCGGCCATGGTTTTGATGGGCGACTCGACTTCGATGCCGTGCTCCTCCTGGGTTCTCTGACCGATGTATCCCCACTCGCTGAGATAGCGGTCGCCTGCCAGCGGCGTTGACTTGAAGTTGGGATCAACGATGACCGCGTCCTGACCCATGCGCACGGCGAAGACGTTGGGATCCGCGCAGTCTGGCAGGATTGCGTCGGCGCACCTTGCGGTCGATCAGCCACTCGAAATGTGGGACGCGATCCGGTTCCTGGCGTTGAAGAACTCGTTTGATCCGTTCTTTTGAAGTCAGTTCTGCCATGATGCTTTGTTGACAGTGTGTTCAGCGCTGGCCGTAGACCGTCTGGTACATCTCGCCGGTTTCTGCCAGTTGTTCCGGTGTAAGTCGAATCGGTTCGCCCTTCAGCATCGCCAGGTGTGTGATCTTGGCGATCTCTTCCACTTCGATAGCCATCTTGGCCGCCTGCCGGGGCGAGTCGCCGATGGTAAAGACGCCGTGGTTTTGCATCAGCACTACGCGCTTTGAGCCGATGCTGCGCAGAATCTCAGCGCCGATCTGCTCGCCGCCGATGGCCGCGTATCCACCGCATGGGACCTCGCCGCCCAGCATGGCTGCCGACGTCAGGACGGCCGGAATTGGCTGCCCCAGCGCCGCGAAGCTGGACGCGTAGACGGAATGGGTGTGGCCGATACCGAGAACATCGGGCCGATGCTTGTAGATGTAGAGATGGGTGGCTGTGTCGGTGGACGGCTTGAGATGGCCTTCGACGACCGCGCCATCCAGATCGACAACGACCATGTCGTCCGGGGTCATCTCCTCATAGCTGTAGCCGCTGGGCTTGATTACCACCAGCCGGCTGGACGGGTCAAGCCCGCTGATGTTGCCGCTGGTCATGACGACCAGGCCATATTTCGGCAGCTCCAGGTTGTACTTCCAAACGTCGTGTCGCAGTTGTTCCAGTAGCATGATTGCTCCTAAGTGCTTTCTTTTCGCCGGCCAGCGCCGGCCAGGCAAGTGTGATCAGATCGGCCACGAACTGGCGGGCAGAGCGGACCGTTGTCTCGGGATCGCCGCCATCCGGGTCGGCCCACATTTCAACTACCAACGGCCCGCAGTAGCCCATAGCCGCCAGCGCCCGGAACACCCGCTCGAACGGCACAATGCCCGTTCCAAAGGGCACTCGCGGATTACTCCGGGCAATCCATCTTTCACATGCAGCGCGACCAGATGGCCGTTACAGGTCGCCAGGTCAGTTACCGGATCGTAGCCCGCGGCGGCCGCGTTGGCCATGTCCGGGTAGATCTGGAACCACAAGGAGTCAATCTGCCGGACGATCTCCATACAACGTGCCATCGATTTGGTCAACGGTGTGTCCACGTTTTCCAACGCCAGCATCACGCCCGCCTGGCTGGCCAGCTCTGCGGCCTGGTGCAGGCCCTCCAGGAAGTGGGCTACCGTGTCGTCGTCGCTTTCTTCATAGAAGACATCGTAGCCGGCGACCTGGACGATGCGGATGCCAATATCCGCTGAGAATTCGATCGCGCGGCGCATGATGTCGTTGGCCTGTGCACGCACTTCGGGCGACCTGCTGCCCAGCGGATACTTGCGATGTCCGCTGAGGCACATACTGAAAATGGGAACGCCGGTAGCCGCGATGCTGCGCCGAAGATCTGCTCTGGCGGCCTCCGGCCAGCATAGCCGGTCCAGGCGTTCGAAGCTCTCATCGATCGAGATCTCCACGAAGTCATAGCCCGTCGCCGCCGCCGCTGCCAGCCGCTGGTCCCACGACCAGGACGCCGGCAGCGCTTTCTCGTAGAGGCCAACCGGCATTGTGGCAACCGCTTGTCTCGCTGCATCCGCAGCAGGCTTGCTGGTGCGGCGTGGCGGCAAGGGGGCGCTGGCTGTTCCTGAGTCGCTTGCTGTCTTCGGATCCAAAATGACACTTTCTTGCACTGGCATCGCGGACACTCCTTGAGCGGCAGTCCGGCCGCTGCTAGGCATTGACCTTCTCCCGCACCAGCAGGTGGTTGAGGACGACCGCCGCCAGCAGCACGGTGCCGGTGGCGACCGTCTGCCAGTAGGACGGAATCACGGTCATCAGGCCAGTTGTGACGCACATGATGATGAGCGCGCCGATCATCGTCTTGGCAACCGAACCCTCGCCGCCGGCGAAGGCGGTGCCTCCCAGCAACACGGCGATGATGCAGGCAACTTCCATGTTGTCGCCCGACAGCGGGTCGCCCACCGACATGTAGCTGGCCCGTGCAACCCCTGCCAGCGCCGCGAAAACGCCGACGAGGATGTACAATAGCCACACGACCTTGACAGCGCTGATGCCCGACAGCTCTGCCGCGGTCCGGTTGCCACCGACGGCTGCAGCGTATTTTCCCAGGATCGTCTTGCGCTGCACGATGACAAGGAGCGCGATCAACGCCAGCGCCACGAAGAACGCCAGCGGCAGGCCGAGAAAGACATCCTGACGGGCATAGTTGTTGATCCAGCCAGGCATTGTTTTGTCCGCGCTGCTCTTGATGGCTGACAGACCATTCGGGACGATCAGCAGGGCCACTCCCTTGTAAGACAAGCAAAGTGACAAGGGTCGCGATCACAGGAGTGATGCGCAGCCGCATGACCAGGAAGCCGTTGATCGTCCCCAGAAAAACCCCCAGAACCAGGGTTACCAGAATTGCGGGGACAAAGGTCACGCCGTTCAGAACCATCAAAGCAAACACCACGGCGGTCAGGCTCATCGCGCTTCCAACTGAGAGATCGATATAGCCGGAGATCATCAGTAGTGTGAAGGCGCCGCTGACTGTCATGATAGGCACTGCTGAGCGCAGCAAATTGATGATACTGTCCGGGCTGAGGAAATGTCCGCGGCCGAACATTTCGACTTCGCCCAACTTGACCACGCTGAACACAGCGACGATCAGGAGCAATACGACGTAGATGTAGAACTTCTTGATCGTCGCTCGCAGGTCGTGCGACCTGTCCGACGAGACCTGCGTTGGCTGATGGCTTGAGCTGCTCATGGCAACTGGTTCCTCTCTTAGCTCGTCCTGCGTTCCAGCGCGAACCGCTGGGCGAGAATCGCAATGAAGGTCACCACACCCTTCAGGATGAACTGCCAGTCAGGCGACAGCAACAGTCCGGTCGATGCCGACGTCACCACCGAGAGGATGATGGCGCCGATGAACATGCCCAGCACGGAGCCGCGCCCGCCGTTGATGCTGACACCTCCCAGCAAGGCTACCACCAGCGCATCGAACTCGTATCCCATCGCCCGGTTCGACACGCCCGCCTTGAACTCCGATGCCAGCAAGATACCGGTGATGCCGGCCAGCAGGGCGCTGAGGATGAAGAGGGCCGTGAGATGTCTGGTCACCTTGACGCCTGACAGCCGCGCCGCCTCAGAGTTTGCGCCGATGAGGTACGTGCGTCTTCCCGGCACCGTCTTCTTTTCGAAGATGAAGGCGATGAAGACCAGGATGAGCATAGCTACCACCGAGAGCTTGATCGTCGTGGCCGGAATGGCCATCGTTCCGATCACACCGAACACGTCGGGCAGGCTGGTGTTCCTCTGCGCGCCCTGGGTGATTACCTGGGCGATGCCGCGAGCCAGCATCATCGTACCCAGCGTGACGATGATGGACGGCACCTTCAGGCGGGCGACGAAGAAGGCGTTGACGCCTCCAACCCCCATCGCGCACAGCAGCGCCAGTACAATCGCGACACCGTAGGGCAGGCCGAGACCGTTGGCCAGTGGGTTCGCGGAGACGTTAGCGGCCTGACTGAAGTACACCGAGAGCACGCCGGTCAATGCGATGACGCCGCCGACCGACATGTCGAAATTGCCCGTGACCAGCAGAAACGTGACCCCGATCCCGATGATCACAACAAACCAATTGTTCGACAGCAGGTTGAGAATGTTCTGCGGCAGGTAGAAGTTCGGCACCGCGAGTACGGCCACTGAGAAAACGAGGGCCAGCATGCCGATCATGAACAGGGTGATGAACGTCTCGTTGCTCATCCTACTGCCGACGGGCTTCTTCTGCATAAGTTTCGTGTTCACGTTCATGCTCCACCTGTGACAATATGGAGGATTTGCTCGCTGTCAATCTCCGGGCCATTTTGCATCACTGCCTTCATGCTTCCATCGTAGAGCAGGCAAATGGTGTCGCAAAGGTTGACGATCTCCGGCAGTTCGGAGGAAAAGATCAGAATGGACTTGCCCTCAGCGGAGAGCTGGCGAATGATGGCGTAGATTTCGCTCTTTGCGCCGACATCCACGCCGCGGGTTGGCTCGTCCAGCATCAGCAGGTCGGCGTCTGCAAACAGACACTTGGAGAGGACTACCTTCTGCTGATTGCCACCGGAGAGCTGCGCCGCTTCCTTCTCCATGCTGCTGGTGACGATCCGTAGTTTTTCGATATACTCTTCCGCCACGTTCTTCTCATGAGCAGCGTCGATGAATCCACTCCGGGAGATCTTCTTCATGTTCATGACCGGCACGTTGGCCCGGATGGTCAGGATGGTGAACAGCCCCTGAGAGCGGCGTTCCTCTGGCACCAGCGCGATGCCCGCGGCGATTGCCTTGTCGGGAGCAGGCTGTAGCTTGCTGCCCTTGAAGATGATCTCGCCTTCGTAAGGATCGACGCCGTAAATGGCGCGCGCCAGCTCAGTTTTCCCGGCGCCGACCAGTCCGTAGAAGCCGACGATTTCGCCGTCATGCACGTCGAAGGACACATCATTCAACTTATGGTTGGACAGATGTTTGACCTGAAGGGTGGGCGCCTGCGCCTCTGAAGTCCGGGGCGTATACTGTTCAAACACGGTTTTGCCGATCATCATCCTGATCAATTCCGACCGGTCTTGTATCTGCGGCGACAGGTTTGGTGTCGATGTGCTTGCCGTCGCGCATGACCGTCACGTAGTCGCCGAGCTCGAAGATCTCATCCAGCCGGTGGGAGATGTAGATGACAGTGACGTTGTTCTCGCGCAGGCCCCTGATGATGCTGAACAGGCGGGCGATTTCGCTCTCCGAGATGGCTGCCGTCGGCTCGTCCATGATGATGATGTTGGACTCCGTGGCGACTGCCTTGGCGATCTCCACGATCTGCTTCTGCGCCACACTCAGGGTTGAGACCTGTTGCCGTGGCTTGATGGAGGGCTCGATGCTGTTCATCACGCTGACCATCTTGTTGATCTTGTCGGTCTTGCGCAGAAACCCGAAGGATCGTATCTTCCATTCCCAGCGTCAGGTTTTCCTCGACCGTGAGTTGGTCGACAACGTTGAGTTCCTGAAACAGGGTGCTGATGCCTCGCTGCCGTGCATCCCGAGTGCTGCGCGGGCTATACTCCTCGCCGTTCAGAAGGATCCTGCCGCTGGTTCGGGCGTAGGCGCCGGTCAGCATCTTGATCAGCGTGGATTTCCCGGCGCCGTTTTCGCCCACCAGGCAGTGAACGGTGCTGCGCTTGATATCGAAGCTGACATCGTTGACCGCGCGCACGCCGGGGAAATCCTTGACGAGATCTCTGATCTCCAGCACGTTCTCAGTCGGTTGCATAGACCCGCTCCTTGGTCCTGGACGGGAGCGGGCACATGCCCGGCTCCCGTCCAGGATACCAGCTTCTCGATATGCCGTATCTGGTTGTTACTTGATGTTGGTGCCGAACTGAGTGTTGAGCCAGTTCCGCAGCGTCGGCCTCGGGCATGGTCCAGTAGGAGACGTTGTAGGCCTTGTAGAAGAACTCCTCGGCCGGCTGGCTGGTCGGAGCGACCTTGCCGGAGGCGACATCCATGATCAGGTCGATGCGGCCGCGGCCGGTCTCGATGGGCGGGAGGCCCATCGAGAGCTTGAGCGAGCTGTTGGGATCGTAGACCTGCTTCATCTCGACTTCGTCGAAGTCGACGCTGGCGACGATCTCGGTCAGCGGCTTGCCGTCTTCCATCTTGCCGCGGCCAGCCTGGGCCAGGGCAGCCATGGTGCCGACGGTCAGGTTGGAGGCTTCGGAGTAGATCAGGTTGACCTCAGGGTGCTGGGTGACCAGGTCGAGGATGATCTGCTTGGCAGTGTCGGGACCTTTGCTGGCATCCAGGCAGCCCAGGTCGGTGGCGGTGGGATCGACTGAGAGGACGCCCTGCACCCAGGGATCGGTACGCCCGGACTTGACCTCGGTGTGGTTGGGCCAGCCCAACTGCGGCCATCACGATCGGTGTGTCGGGATGGGCAGCCTTCCACTGGGTGGCCATCTCCACACCCATCTCGTAGGAGATGCCGGCTTCGTCGCTGCGGGCAGTCGGGAGACCGCTGTCGCCCAGTGGGCTGAAGAACGAGGTCATGACGATGCCCTTTGTCGAGGGCTTCCTGCACAGCGGGCTTGACGGTCTCATAGTCCCAGATGTGCAGGGTGGCTGCATCCATGCCCTGCGCCAGGATCTGGTCCACGTTCTGGGTCATGGTCGCCGAATCCGACTTGCCATCGAACGCAAACACTTCGGCGCCGTACTTCTCCTTGGCGTACTTCTTCGCCTCGGTGAACTGTCCCTGGTGGAAGACGTTGCTCATGTCCGATACAAAGAAGGCGATCTTCTTCGGTGTGTTACCAGAGGCGGGTTCAGAAGCGGGTGCTTCTGCCGCAGGCGCCTCTGCAGCGGGGGCTTGCGGTGCGGGCGTAGCAGCGGCGCCGCAGGCCGACAATACGAGGCTGGTGAGTACCAGCAGTGCCAACATCGTGAACAGACGCTTGTTCATCTGAAATTCTCCTCTCTCCTTTTGGAGAGCACCAAAGAGTGAATACCTGGTTGGATGGTTCTGTTACGACACAGCTTGAGCTTGGGGTTCGATTTCGGTACCTTTGCACCTCCTGAGGACAGTGGGTTGCGGGTTGCGCAGGGGTTAGAAGCCGCTGACGTCTTGCGCCAGTCCGTAAACGAGCAGCTCGGAAACGCATCCTCCCCGGGTCGAGCGCGCAGGTCTGGTAAACCATGTCGGCGAAGTGCTCAGGGCGCACTGCCAATTCCTCGTCCCACTCGAACTTGTCAACGCCGGTTGCTGCTGCCTGGAAGCCGGTGTTGGATCCGCCCGGCACCAGCAGCGTGACGGCGATGCCGTGGGGGCGTAGCTCTGTGTACAGGCACTTGGTGAAGGCGTTGACGCCGGCCTTGGCTGCCGAGTAAACCGACCATCCTGGCCACGAACGGCGGTCACAGGCGCTGGATACATTGATGATCTTGCCGTACCCCTGCTTCTTGAACTGTGGGGTGAATGTCCGGCAGCTCATGATCGCACTGGTCAGGTTCAGATCGATGATGAGGCGATTGATGTCGTCATCCATCTCCTCGATCGGCGCCACCTTGAGCGCGCCGCCTGCGTAGTTGATGAGGAAATCAACCTTGCCGAAGGCGTTGATCGTCTCCGTGTAGGCACGCTCGAAGGTCTCCGAGGTGGGTCACATCGCCCGCGAGGGCGATGACCTCTGAACCATACGCCTCTGCACACGTCGGCCGTGGCCTTGAGGGCCGTCTCGTTGCGGTCGATCAGAACGAGGTTCACCTGGTCGATCTGGGCGAACAATTCTGCGGTGGCCTTTCCGAAGCCGGATCCTACGCCGCTGATCACCGCTACCTTGCCATTCAAAGACTCAGCCATGAGTAACAACCTCCCGTTGTTGTGTCTGGAGAACGCGATCGCGTCCCCAAAGCGTTTCCATCTCGCGGCGGAACTCGCGGGCCGCCTGGAGCGGGTCTGATGCCTCTCGAATGCCTCGACCGCAGATCACTATCGACACATCCAGCGGCTGGAAGAAGCCCAGCGTTTCCCTGGTGATGCCGCCCGTCACCGTCACCTTGAAGCCCATATCGATGAGCTGCCGGATTGTGGCCCGATCCTCGTCCACCCACTGACGGTTATAAGCCTGCTCGTCCCAGCCCCGGTGGTAGACCATGCGCTCGACGCCGATGGCTCGCCATTCGCTGGCCCGTGCCAGGATGTCGCGCACGCCGGTCAGTTCCATCAGCATTTCCTTGCCGGCGGCCCGGGCCGCGTCCAGCGCCGATTCGACGGTGGCCAGCGGCGCGCCGCCGATGACGGTCATCATGTCGGCGCCGGCGTCGAAGGCCATCTTGGCTTCCAGTCCACCCACGTCCGGGGTCTTGAAGTCTGCCAGGATCAGCTTGTCCGGCAGGATCTCGCGGATGAACTGGATCGCCTGCAGGCCGGCGGCCTTGCACAGCGGGCGTGCCGATCTCGATGATGTCCACTTCTGGCGCCACCTTCAAGGACATCGCCATGGCTGGCGGCAGTGAGATATAGTCCATCGCGCATTGCAGCAGAGGGACAGAACTCATGAGGTTTCTCCTGTAATGAACATGTGATTGCTTCCTTTCCTATTCCATCATTATGCCTGGATGTTCCAGGGCTGTCTGGATCGTCGCCAGGAACCTGGCAGCCGATGCGCCGTCCAGCACGCGATGATCCGCCGTCAGGGTCAGCGTGGCCACCGGTCGCACCTCCAGCCGGTCGTCGTCGACCACCACAGGCCGTTTGGCAGTCCGGCCCACTGCCAGGATGGCTGCCTGCGGCGGGTTCAGGATCGCCGTGAAGCGGTCGATGCCGAACATTCCCAGGTTGGAAAGGGTGAACGTGCCGCCTTGCAGGTCTTCCAGCTTGAGCCGCCCCTCGCGCGCTCGCCCGGTCAATTCGACCAGTTGCGCCGCGATGGCGCGCATTCCCAACTTGTCCGCTCCGCGTATCACCGACACGATCAGCCCGGCATCGATGGCTGTCGCGACGCCGACGTTCACCTCGTCCCATTCTGCGATCTGGCCGTCCAGGAAGGCGCTGTTGGCCTCCGGGTGACGGGCCAGCGACCAGGCGCAGGCGCGGATCAGCAGGGTTGTCAGGGTGATGCGCGGCTGGTCCGCTGCGATGCCAGCCTTCAGGTCCTCCACGATGGCCAGCGAGCGGGTCATGTCGGCATCGACGCTGACGGTGAACTGCGGCGCCTCGCGCACGCTGGCGATCATGCGCTCGGCGATGGTGCGGCGGATGCTGGTCAGGGGAACCATGCGGCGCACGGCCGGCGCGCCAGCAAGGGAGGCAACCGGCTGCGCTTCGGTGGCCGTGTCGGAAGGCGGCTGGGCGGGCGCTGGTGCGGTCGGCGCGGCTGCGGCGACCTGGTCGCGCTGCGCTGCAAAGGCGCCGTACGTCGGCCGACTGGATTCTGCCCTGCGGCCCCGTGCCGTGAACCTGCTGCAAGTCAATCCCCAGCTCGCGCGCCAGCCGGCGGGCTGCCGGAACCGCGCGCAGCTTGTCATCGTCGCTGGTTGCGGGCGCAGCGGCCTGGATGTGGTTCTCGATGTCCTTGCGGGTTACCTTGCCGCGCGGCCCGCTGCCGGATACGCCGTTGAGGTCGATTCCCAGATCGTTGGCCATCCGGGCTGCCAGGGGGCTGGCAGCTACCGCGGGCTGGACGGAGCGACTCGGTCTTGGCGGCGGGCGCCGGCTGCGGCCGGAGTCTGCGCGGGCTCGCTGGCCTGCTGCGGCCATGTCTCGCCCTCGCGCAGCAGGTAGGCGATGGTCTGGCCGACGGGCACCACCTGGCCCGGCCCGGCCGAGATTGCCCACCAGGGTGCCGTCAGCCGGCGATTCGACGTCCATGCTGACCTTGTCGGTCTCGATCTCCAGAATCACCTCGCCCTTGTGCACGAACTCACCTTCGGCCTTGAGCCAGGTTCCGACCGTGCCGGTCTCCTGGGTCATCTCGTATTTCGGCATGATGACAGCGGTCGGCATGGAGGTCTCCTTAGATCTCGGTGCGCGCCAGGCGGCGTGCAGCGGCTACGATGTCTTCGGTCTGCGGGACAGCCGCGCGCTCCAGCCGGGGATTGTAGGGGATGGGCACGTCTGCGCCGCCCAGCCGCACAATCGGGGCTTCCAGGTAGGCGAACGCCTCGCTCTGCGCGATCATGGCGACGATCTCGCCGCCGAAGCCGCCGATCAGCGGCGCCTCGTGCACCATCAGCAGCCGCCCGGTTCGCTTCACCGACGCGATGATCGTCGCGTCGTCGTACGGTTTCAGCGTGCGCAGGTCGATCACCTCCAGCTCGATGCCTTCCTGCGCCAACTGCTGGGCTGCTTCCAGCGCGCGCACGACCATGATCGATGTCGCGACCACGGTGAGATCCTTGCCCGGACGACGGACAGCAGCCGTGCCCAGCGGGACGATGTAGGGCTGCTCAGGGACCGGTCCCTTGACCTTGTAGAGCAGTTTGTTCTCGACGAACATCACCGGGTTGTTGTCGGCGATAGCCGCCAGCAGCAGGCCCTTGGCTTCGTAGGGCGTGGCAGGGGCGACAACTTTCAGTCCCGGCACGTTGACCAGCCACGACTCCAGGCTCTGCGAGTGCTGCGCCGCCGCGCCGGTTCCTGAGCCGGCCGGCATTCTGAGCACCATCGGCACGCTGGCCTTGCCGCCGAACATGTAGCGGATCTTGGCGCCTTGCAGCACCAGTTGCTCCATGCCCAGCGTGATGAAATCCATGAACTGCATCTCGGCCACGGGTCGCATGCCTGCCACCGCGCTGCCCACGGCAGCGCCGACGATGGCGTTCTCCGAAATCGGCGTGTCGCGCACCCGCTCCTCGCCGAACTCCTCGACAAGTCCCATGGTGACGCCGAACGCGCCGCCGTAGATGCCGATGTCTTCACCCATCAGATAGACAGAGTCGTCGGCCTTGAGCGCCTGGCCCATAGCTTCGCGCAGCGCTTCGGAATAGCTGATTTCGCGCGTGCCCGGTGCGGGGTTGATGGGCGTCTGCGGGCCGAATGCCGTCTTGATCCAGGCCGGCAGAACACGATCCGGCGCAGCAAGCACCGCCGGCTCATCGGCGTACACATCGTCGGTCAGGTGCTCCAACGACGGGCTCCGGGCCGGCGTCGCCCCAGGCGATGGCGTCCTCGACAGCCTTGGCTGCCTGCGCTTCCAGCGCAGCCGCTTCGGCCTCGCTGATGATGCCGGTACCGATCAGCCGGTTGGCGAAGGCCGGGATCGGATCCCTGGCTCGCCACGCCTCTACTTCCTGCTTCGTCCGGTAGCGCTGCTTGTCGCTCTTGGAGTGGCCGAAATAGCGATAGGTCAGCGCGTTGATCAGCACCGGACCCTGGCCAGACCGGGCGTGCTGCGCCGCGCGGTCTGGCTGCTTCGTAGACCGCCAGCGGGTCCATGCCGTCCACCGTCTCGCCGGGGATCCCGTAGCCGATGGCGCGGTCGGCGATGTCGGTCGAAGAATTGGCCCGCGCCAGTGACATCGACATGCCGTACTGGTTGTTCTCGCACAGGAAGACCACCGGCAGCTTCCAGACGGCGGCCATGTTGATGCTCTCGTGAAAGGCGCCCTCGTTAGAAGCGCCATCGCCGAAGAAACACATGCACACCTGGTCGCTTCCGCGCAGATGGATCGACAGGCCCGCGCCCACTGCCAGGGGGATGCCGCCCGACACGACGCCGTTGGCGCCCAGGCTGCCCACGTTCAGGTCGGCCATGTGCATGGAGCCGCCGCGGCCGCGGCAGACGCCCGTCTCCTTGGCCAGCAGCTCGGCCATCATCGTGTTGATGTCCTGGCCCTTGGCGATGGCATGCCCGTGGCCGCGATGAGTGGATGTGATCAGGTCGTCGGGCTGCAACGCGGCGATCGCTCCAACGGCCACTGCCTCCTGCCCCGAGCACAGATGCATGGTGCCGTGGACTTTGCCAAGGGAGTATTGCTGGAAGGCGGCATCTTCAAAGATGCGTGTGAGATGCATCTTGAAGAGCATGTCCTTGAGCCTGTCCGGTGCGAGGTCGATCGTTTCGTTCAGGACGAACACCATGTCGTTTACTTCTTGTATCACGGGTAACATCTCCCAGTTTGGATAGACGATTGATGGCGTGCACATATGTGAATACAAAATTCACGGTAGTGTATTCACAAAATATCACAAATATTCACATTTGTCAATAGGGTTTACCTTAAGAAAATCGACGCGTTTCGCGGCTCCCTTGTTGCTTTGACAAAGGCTGATCGCGTGTTGTAGACTGCCCGAATGACACCCACGACTGAATGCATCTTCTGCGCGATTGTTGACAACCGCGCGCCCGGCAGCGTTCTCTTTGAAGACGACATCTGCGTCGCGTTTATGGACATCGGGCCGGTCAATCCCGGACACGTGCTGGTGGTTCCACGCCTGCACGCCGCTGGTCTGACCGATCTGCCCGAGGAGATCGGTATGCACCTGTTCAAGATTGCGCAGCGCACGGCGGCGGCGATCCGGCGCACCACCATTGCCTGCGAAGGAATCAACCTCTTCCTGGCAGACGGCGAAGCGGCCATGCAGGATGTATTCCACGTCCATCTGCACGTCATTCCCCGTTTCGCTGGCGATCAGTTCAGGATCAGCGCCGACTGGTCGCAGCGCCCACCGCGCCGTGAACTCGACGCGCTGGCAGCCGCCATCTCCGACGCTTACGAACAGATTTGGCCTGCCGGCGAGTAGCCGCGCAGCCGATCAGCGAGCAGCTCGATGCCCAAACGCGACGACATACGTTCCATTCTGATCCCCGGTTCCGGCCCGATCGTCATTGGTCAGGCGGCGGAGTTCGACTACTCGGGCACCCAGGCGGTCAAGGCGCTACGGCGGGAGGGGTACCGGGTCATCCTGGTGAACTCCAACCCGGCGACCATCATGACCGACCCGGATCTGGCCGACGTGACCTACATCGAGCCGCTGACGCCTGACGTGCTGGAGGCCATCATTGCGCAGGAGCGCCCCGACGCGTTGCTGCCGACCGTCGGCGGCCAGACGGCGCTGAACCTGGCCCTTGCTTTGAGCGAGAACGGCGCGCTGGAACGCTACGGCGTCGCGTTGATCGGCGCGTCGCTGCATGCGATCCGTGCGGCCGAGGATCGGCGCGTCTTTCGTGACACGATGCTGGCGGCCGGCATTCCGATCCCGGCCGGTGGCCCGGTTCATGCGCTGCCTGAGGCGGAGGCGCTGGCTGGCATGGCCGGCTATCCGCTGCTGGTGCGGGCCAGTTTCGCGCTGGGCGGCAGCGGCGCATCGTGGGTGCAGAACGCGGACGGACTGGCTGAGGCGGTGCGCGCCGCGATTGCCGAATCGCCCATTCACCAGGCGTGGATCGAGCAGTCGGTCGCCGGCTGGAAGGAGTACGAGCTGGAGGTAATGCGCGACGGCGCCGGCAACTTCGTGGTCGTTTGCAGCATCGAGAATTTCGACCCGATGGGCGTCCACACCGGCGACAGTATCACCGTCGCGCCGGCGCAGACGCTGACCGACCGCGAGTATCAGGTGCTGCGCGACCTGGCGCGGCAGGTGATGGAAGCGGTTGGTGTGGCGACCGGCGGCGCCAACGTCCAGTTTGCCGTCGATCCGCATACCGGCCAGGTGGTCGTCATCGAGATGAACCCGCGCGTGAGCCGTTCGTCGGCGCTAGCCAGCAAGGCGACCGGTTTTCCCATTGCCAAGATCGCTGCACTGGTGGCCGTCGGTCACACGCTGGACGAGATCACCAACGACATCACCGGTGTGACACGGGTCGCCTTCGAGCCGTCGCTGGACTACGTGGTGGTCAAGATACCGCGCTGGGCCTTCGAGAAGTTTCCCGGTGTTGATGCCGAACTGGGGCCGCAGATGAAGTCGGTGGGCGAGGTGATGGCGCTGGGAAGCACGTTTCCCGAGGCGTTGAACAAGGCGGTGCAGTCGTTAGAAATTGGGGTTGATGCGCTGGATGGGACGGGGAGCGGAGAAGGAAAGGAAGGGAGGATGGGAAAGGAAGGAAACGAGGGAACTGAGGGTGATGAAGGAAGGCTGGCGTTCGTTGAGCAGGTGCGGCGGCCGGCGGCCGGGCGACTTTTTGCGGTGTACAGGGCGATCCGTGCCGGTGTAGCCATCGGCGAGTTGGCGGCTGCGACGGGGGTGGATCCGTGGTTTCTTGGCCAGTTGGCTGAGATCGCGGCGATGGAACACGAGTTGGCGACCTGGTCGGCGGAACTGAACGCAGAGACATTGGCGAGATTTGCGCCCGTGTTGCGGCGGGCGAAGCAGATGGGGTTTGCCGACGGGCATGTCTCGCGGTTGCTAGCGAGGACTCACCCTCACCCCCAACCCCTCTCCCCGAGGGAGAGGGGAGAACTCGGATTCCGGCTCCCTCTCCCTCAGGAAGAGGGCTGGGGTGAGGGTGAGATTCGCGCCCTGCGCCACCAACTCGCCATCCTCCCCACCTTTCAGCGCGTGGACACCTGCGCGGCGGAGTTCGAGGCGCAGACGCCTTACCTGTATAGCGCCTACGAACACGAGGATGAGGCGCGGCCCAGCGACCGGCGCAAGATTCTCATTCTCGGCAGCGGGCCGAATCGAATCGGCCAGGGCGTAGAGTTCGACTACTGCTGCTGCCAGGCCGCCTTTGCACTCAGCGCGCTGGGGTTCGAGACCATCATGCTCAACTGCAACCCCGAGACGGTTTCCACCGACTACGACACCGCTGACCGGCTGTACTTCGAGCCGCTGACGTTGGAGCATGTGCTCAACGTCGTGGAACGCGAGCGGCCGGAAGGGGTCATCGTCCAGTTCGGCGGGCAGACGCCGCTCAACCTGGCCGACGGGCTGGCTGCGGCCGGCGTACCGATCCTCGGCACCGCGCCGCAGTCGATCTGGCTGGCCGAAGACCGTGAACGTTTCGCCGCGTTGCTGGAGCAGCTTGATATTCCCCAGCCAGAGAACGCGATCGTCCGCTCGCTGGAGGAGGCGCGCATCGCCGCACAGTGCATTGGCTATCCGGTGCTGGTGCGGCCAAGCTTCGTGCTGGGTGGGCGTGCGATGGCGATCGTCGGCCACGAAAGCCAGCTTGCCGGCTTCGTAGAGCAGGCGTTGCTGGCTGCGCCTGGTCAGCCGCTGCTGGTGGACCAGTTCATGGAGGATGCCTACGAGATCGACGTCGATGCGCTGTGCGACGGGGAGCGGGTAGTGATCGGCGCCATCATGCAGCACATCGAGGAAGCGGGCGTGCATTCGGGCGACTCGGCCTGCGTGCTGCCACCCTACAAGGTCAGCGCCTATCACCTCGATTTCGTCCGCGACTACACCCGGCGGCTGGGGCTGGCGCTGGACGTGCGCGGGCTGATGAACGTGCAGTTTGCCATCAAGGACGACATCGTTTACGTGCTGGAGGTCAACCCGCGTGCCTCGCGCACCGTGCCCTTTGCCAGCAAGGCAACCGGGCTGCCGCTGGCGCGAGTGGCGGCGCAGATCATGGCGGGCAAGACGCTGGTGGAGCTGGGCGTCACGGAGGAACCGGCGGTGGACGGCTTTTTTGTCAAGGAGGCGGTGCTGCCGTTCAAGAAGATGCCCGGCGCTGACGCCATACTGGGGCCGGAGATGCGCAGCACGGGCGAGGTGATGGGACACGCAGCGCGCTTCGGCCACGCATTTGCCAAGGCGCAACTTGCCGCCGGCATGGGGCTGCCGCTGGGCGGTGCGGCGTTGATTAGCGTCAACGATTACGACAAGGGCGCGGCGCTGAAGATCGCGCGTGATCTGCATCGAATGGGGTTCACTCTGGTTGCGACCGAGGGCACTGCTGCCTATCTGGCGCGCACCGGCCTGCCGGTCGAGCCGGTCAACAAGGTCAAACAAGGCTCGCCGCACGTAGTCGATCTGATCCGCGACGGGCAGCGTCGATCTGGTGATTAACACGCCGCTGGGCCAGCAAGCACGCGAGGAAAGCTCGACGATTCGCATCGCTGCGACGCAGATGGATGTGCCGCTGTTGACGACGCTGTCGGCGGCCGCGGCGGCTGTGGCTGCCATTCGCGCGCTGCGGGCCAGGGATTTCAGGTACCGCAGTTTGCAGGAACACTATGCGCAGCGACTGCCCGGCTAGCCGCAGCCGGCGTCCTGGGGCATCAACCAAAAGCGGGACGCATCACGCGATGCGTCCCGCTTTGTAGTTTGAGAAACCAGGTTTTTCATCTGCGATCCAAATTCAGCGCCCTCACAAGCCTCGTTCAGTTCGTGATCGTTGCCTGCAAGAGCGAAAACCCCGGTTTCTTCTGCACCTAGTTCATGCGTACAACCGTGCCGCCGCCAGCGACTTCGGGGAAGATGCTGAACAGGGTAACATAGATTGCACCGCTGCTGTCAACAGCTACGCCGCCGGGGTAAGGCAGGTTGTTGGCCAGCATCGTCTTGGTTCCGGTGTTGGGATCGATTCTGTACAGTCGGCCATCGCACACGCCGGCAGTCTCACAAGCAAACAGGTCATTGGCGATCTCAACCGCATACAGGTTGCCATCTGGTCCGGTGGCGAGGTCAACCACAGCCGACAGCCCATCGGCTACCACCTGCATGTATCCGTTGGGCCAGACCTGATAGATCTTGGCGCCGCCGACCGGGAAGGGGAAGCCGACCAACTGCGAAACGTAGTATGTGTTGCCTGGTCCCTGCACTACAGACGTTGGCACGGCCTGCACCGGGAAGGGGACGCCGGGGAACATGGTGTTCGGGAATACGGCCACCGTGGAGACGTGGCCGTTGTTGTTGACCTTCAGCAGCGAGTTACCACCAGCATCGGCGACGATTCGGTTGCGGCCCTGGACGGCCACTACACCGTACGGGTTGGTGTCGATCTCGCCTCCATCGGGGTTGCTCGCTGCCTCGTAGCCGTAGATGTCGGCCTGCACGTTCCAGTAGCCGGCCGGGTTCATGCGCATCAGGGTGCCGAACCAGCCGCCAATCGGATCGATCGCCGCCAGATCGTCCGGGCTGAGACCGAAGCCGAGGCCGACTGTTACAAAGAAGGCGTCACGCGGTTTCCATGTGATGCCGGCCGGACCGCTGGCGCCGAAGCCGCTGCTGTCGGCCCAGGAGGGCAGACCGGTCGCGATGCGTTCCTGAACGCCGTTTTCGATGCGCGTGACCGATCCGCTGTCGCCGACGCAGGCTTCGAAACCGGGGAAGAGCTCGGCGCAGTTGTCAGGATTGCCGTTGCCGCTCTCGGCGATATACAGGCCGCCATCCGGCCCGATGGTGATGCCGCGGCCGTTGTTCAGGCCGGTACCCAGCACCTGCATTCCTGCCGGAACCTGCATAGCGGCCTCGGGCATCCGGTGGGTCCTGAAATAGTTGGCAGCGCGCACGAACGGGTCGTTGCTGGCAGTTGGTGTGGTCGGGCCGGCAAAGGCGCCAGGTACCGCGCCGAGCAGCATTACCAACGCCAACGCCAGCGATACTGCGACATGAAGACGGACACGTTTCATTGGGTTTTCCTCCGTTAGATGGATACTATGATGCAGCCAGACGGCCGCATCGATTGTTCAACGTTCTGATCATAGCAGGCGCACGTTCCGAAATCGTTACGAAATGTGTTACAAACTCAGTTGCCCGGCAACTTTTGTCGGCGTCACTCCTTTCTATGTGATTGTGGCTGGCATTGGGTTACATTTCTGTTGAACGCAAAACAAAGTCATTTTCGCGCGTGCCGGCAAAAGAAAAGACCGGAATTTCAAAGCGGATTGGTTCGTAGCAAGCGCTTCAGCGCCCCGGAACGGGGCGCTGAAGCGCTTGCTACGAGCGGGCCCTGCTGCTGGTTGGATTGACAACCGGGTGGGCCTATGGTACATTGCCGCGGCACGACACTCGTGCAACAGCCCGTGACCGTCACGATGGAGGACCGACCATGACGACCTGGAACCTACCAACCACAACAATTTCGCCTGCTGCCCGCTTTCGCCTAATGGCTGTCGATCTGGACAGCATCGTCACGCCCGCAGGTGTGCTCGACCCGCTCGATGCAGGTGCGCTGCGGGCGGCTCATGCCATGGGCGTCAAGGTGGTGCTGGCATCGGCGTTGTCGCCGCAGGCCATCCACCGCTACTGGGCGCAGCTTGGGCTGGGCGCGCCGGTGATCGCCTTTGATGGCGCACTGATCTACGACTTTCCCACCCAGAAGGCGCAGCTTGACCAGCCACTGGATCGCGACGTTCTGGCGCAGTTGCTGCAACAGGTGCAGCGCAGCGCGCCCAAGGCGCCGGTCGTGCTGGAGCGGGCCGACGCCTGGGCCGCCAATCGGGTCGGATCGCTGGTGCGTTCTACCATCGACCAGACCGGCCTCTGGCCGCAGATTTCCGCAGATCTCGGTGGCTACCTCGACCGGCCGGTTTACCGGGTGACGGTCGAAGCGGCAGACGCCAAGCTCGACGCGTTGCAGGCAGCGCTGCCCGCGGCCGGATTGTCGGTCAGCCGCTCGTCTGATCCAGCCTCCCTGCAACTGCGGTCGGCGGCTGCGACGCGTGAGTGGGCATTGGCCGCGCTGGCCGGCTTGCAGGAAGTATCGCTGGACGAGGTGGTCGCGATCGGCGGCAGGAGCGGCGATGGCGCGCGGCTGGATACGGCTGCGCTGGCCGCGTTGATGACCAATGCCGTCGCGGGCGCGGGTCTGCTGGCCGGCGAGCCTGCTTCGGCGGCTGATTATGGCGACGGCGACGATCTGGCCGGTGAACTGGAGTCCGAGGGAAGCGACAACGACCTATGGCCAACCATCGAGCGCTGATCAGCGTTTCCGACAAGACGGGATTGGAGGAATTCGCCCGCGGGCTGGCGCGCGCTGGGCTGGGACCTGATCGCCAGCGGCGGCACGGCCAGGACGCTGCGCGCGGCCGGGCTGGACGTCAGCGACGTCAGCGACGTGACCGGCTTCCCGGAGATACTGGGCGGGCGGGTCAAGACGCTGCATCCGGCCGTGCATGGCGGCATTCTGGCACGGCGAACCCCGGAACACCTGGCCGAGCTGGACGCGCACGGCCTGGCGCCCATCGATCTGGTGGTGTGCAACCTCTACCCGTTCCAAAGCACCGTGGCCGACCCGGCTGTGAGCGAGGCGGAAGCCGTCGAGCAGATCGACATCGGCGGGGTGACGCTGCTGCGCGCCGCGGCCAAGAACTTCGAGAGCGTCATCGTGGTCTGCGATCCCGGCGACTATGCCGCGCGTGCTGGACGACCTGCGGGCAGGCGGGCCGGACGCGGACACCCGCCGCCGGCTGGCGCTGAAAGCCTTTCAGCACACCGCCAGCTACGACGCCGCCATTGCCGGCTGGCTGGCCGGCGTCGCCGAGCCGCTCAACCCATTCCCCGACACCCTCAACCTCTGCCTACGCGCGCGTCGACACCCTGCGTTACGGCGAGAACCCGCACCAGGCCGCTGCGCTTTATAGGCCGGCCGGCCAGGCGGCTGCTTTCGAGCTGCTGGGCGGCAAGGCCATGAGCTACAACAACTGGCTCGACATGGACGGCGCCTGGGGGCTGGCGCAGGAGTTCGACGCGCCGACGGTCTGCATCATCAAGCACACCAACCCGTGCGGCGTGGCCAGCGCGGCGACGCTGGCCGAGGCGTGGCCCGATGCGCTGGCGTCGGACCCGGTGTCGGCCTTCGGCAGCATCGTCGCCGTCAACCGCACCGCCGATCTGGCGCTGGCCGAGGCCATGGCTGACCTGTTCGTCGAGGTCGTCATCGCGCCCGACTACGACGCCGACGCGCTGGAGCGGTTCCGGCGCAAGAAGAACCTGCGCATTTTGCAGCCCGCGGCGCTGGCCGCCTCCGGCCTGGCGCTGCGCACCATCGAGGGCGGGCTGCTGGCGCAGACGCCCGACGCGCAGATCGAGCCGGCTGCGGCGTGGCAGGTGGTGACCATGCGCCAGCCCAGCGCGGCCGAGCTGGCCAGCCTCGACTTCGCCTGGCGGGTCGCCAAGCACACCAAATCCAACGCCATCGTCTACGCCAGCGGCCAGATGACGGTCGGCGTCGGCGCGGGGCAGATGAGCCGGGTCGAACTCGGTGCATCTGGCCGGCCGGCGCGCCGGCGAGCGCGCCCGCGGCGCGGTGATGGCGTCGGACGCCTTCTTCCCCTTCGCCGACGGCATCGAGGCCGCGGCCGAATACGGCATCAGCGCCGTGGTGCAGCCGGGCGGCTCCGTGCGCGACGACGACGTCATCGCCGCCTGCAACCGGCTGGGGCTGGCCATGTGCTTCACAGGGGCACCGGCACTTCAGGCATTGATCGATCATCGGTAGTTCGTTGAGCCGTCGGCGCCTCGCTGGGGACGGAAGCGACGCTGCTCCGCCAATACCTAAGCGATGTTTTTGAAATGGTGTTAGCGGCATCGACATCACCGCCGACGGTCATTCTACGGACTCTTTGGCCTTGGGGGATGTGGATGGCGACGGCGACCTCGATCTTGTCGTCGGTAATTATCAACAAGTCAACCGGCTCTACCTCAACAACGGCACGTCCGATCCCTGGAACGGCGTCAGTGGAAGCGACATCACCGCTGACAACCACAGTACGCTCTCCGTGGCGCTAGGAGATGTGGACAACGATGGCGACCTCGATCTTGTCGCCGGGAACGATGGTAACAATCGGCTTTACCTCAACAACGGCACGTCCGACCCCTGGAACGGTGTCAGTGGCAGCGATATCACTGCCGACAACCAAGCGACGCGTTCCATTGCTCTAGGCGATGTAGATGGTGACGGCGACCTCGATCTCGTCGTTGGGAACTACCAACAGACCAATCGGCTCTACCTCAACAACGGTACTGCAAACCCCTGGGATGGCGTCAGCGGCAGCGATATCACCATTGATAGCCACATGACACGTTCTGTGATCTTGGGGGATGTGGATGGCGATGGTGACCTTGACCTCGTCATCGGGAACAGCGCACAGCCCAACCGGCTCTACCTCAATAACGGTACGGAAGGTCCCTGGAACGGCGTCAGCAGCAGTGACATCACCGGCGACAATCACTTTACGGAATCCGTGGCTTTGGGGGACGTGGATGGCGATGATGACCTCGACCTCGTCGCTGGGAACTACGGCCAGGCCAATCGGTTCTACCGCAACGACGGCACGGTCAATCCGTGGAACGGTGTCAGCGGCAGCGACATCACTGCCAACTGTTTCGATCTGACCTCAGTGGCCTTGGGGGACGTGGACGGCGACGGCGATCTGGACTTCGTCGCCGGGAACTATGAAGGTGTGGTCAACCGGCTCTACCTCAACAACGGCACGTCCGATCCCTGGAACGGCGTCAATGGCAGCGATATCGGCACTGATACGCACTACACGTCTTCCGTGGTTCTGGGAGATGTGGACGGCGACGGGGATGTTGACCTCGTCACCGGAAACCTTGACGTCAACGACGGGAATATACGCGGCGCGACCAACTATTTGTTCCTGAACAATGGCACGGCCGACCCTTGGGAGGGCGTCAGCGGCCGCGAGATCACCGTCGATAGCCATGTGACGCGTTCGATGGCCTTGGGAGATGTGGATCGCGACGGTGACCTCGATCTCGTCGTCGGGAACTATCAGCAGGCTAACCGGCTCTACCTTAACAATGGCACGAATGACCCCTGGAACGGTGTTAGTGGCAGTAGCATCTCTGCTGACCTTCGCAATACGACCTCCGTAGCCCTGGGAGATGTGGACGGCGACGGCGACCTCGATCTTGTTGTTGGGAACCGCAACGGCCAGACCAACCGGCTCTACCTCAACAACGGTACGTCTGACCCCTGGAATGGTGTCAGCGGCAGCGACATCACCACCGATATCTCCGATACAAGCTCAATCGTTCTGGGGGATGTGGATGGTGACGGCGATTTGGACCTCGTTTCCGGAAACTGGAACCAACCCAATCGGCTATATCTTAACAATGGCACGGACAACCCGTGGAACAACGTTAGCAGTATTGTCATTACTACCCGTAGCTACAAGACACAGTTTGTTGTATTGGGAGATGTGGATGTCGACGGCGACCTCGATCTCGTCACCGGGGATTATGGTCATGCCAACCAGCTCTATCTCAATAACGGTACGGCTGATCCGTGGGACGGTGTAGAAGGCAGCAACATCACCGCCAATAGCTATTCGACGACTACCGTGGCTATGGGGGATGTGGACAGCGACGGCGATCTGGATCTCATCGAGGGCATAGTATTTCGGGTTAGCCAGCTATACTTGAATCAGGTTTATCCAAGCCCGGTGGTTGGCTGGGCAGGTACGGATATCAGCGCCGATGCGTACAACACACTCTCAGTGGCGCTGGGGGATCTGGACGGCGACGGCGATCTGGATGTTGTCGCCGGCAATTATCGCGAGACTAACCAGTTGTATCTGAACAACGGGACGGTAACTCCCTTCGCCGGAGTGATGGGCACGCAAATCAGTCCCGATGTGCAGTATACATACTCGGTAGTGTTGGGGGATGTGGACGGTGATGGCGATCTGGATCTGGTCACCGGCAATGTTGGCCAAGCCAACCGATTGTACCTGAACAACGGGACGGCCAATCCCTTCGATGGAGTGACAGGTGCCGACATAAGCGCCGATATGGACTGGACGGTTTCGGTGACGTTGGGGGACGTGGATGGCGATGGCAATTTGGACCTTGTTGCCGGCAACTACACTGGAGCTAACCGGCTGTACCTGAACAACGGGACGACCAATCCTTTCGCTGGAGTAACGGGTGTGGACATCAGCACTGACGCGTACCAAACGTATTCAGTGGCGCTGGGGGACGCAGATAGCGACGGCGATCTGGATCTGATCGTCGGCAATCAAAACCAGCGCAACCGGCTGTACTTGAACAACGGGACGACGGATCCATTTGCCGCGGTGATCGGTGTTGACATCGGCACCGATGCTGACTGGACGGTTTCGGTGGCGTTGGGGGATGTCGACAGTGACGGCGATTTGGATGTGGTCGCTGGCAACAGTGTCGGTGTCAACCGGCTGTACCTGAACAACGGGACGGTCGATCCCTTCCTCGGGGTTACGGGTGTGGAAGTTAGCGCCGATGAGCGCAGAACGTTCTCGGTGGCGCTAGGGGACGTAGATGGCGACGGCGATCTGGATATGGTTGCTGGCGATTTCGGCAGTGCCAATCGGCTCTACTTGAACAACGGGTCGGTCGATCCCTTTATCGGAGTGACGGGCGAAGACCTCAGCGACGATTGGATTGGGTACACCACAAGATCGGTGGCGTTGGGGTATGTGGACGGCGACGGCGACCTGGACGTCGTCGCTGGCAATTGGAGTCCGCACAACCGTCTATACCAACGCTTGCTCTACGACACCGGTCACGGGCAAGCAACTTCGCTTCGGGTCGACACAGAGACATCGAACATCACCAACGCTACGCTGACGGCTGTCACCATTCTGCCACCAGGTGCTGAGGGCCGCGTTCCGGTGGACAACACGGACGTTACCTACTTCATGAGCAATAACAGTGGTGGCAAGTGGTACCAGGTGCGACAGGGCGTCAACTTCGTCTTCCCGACCAGCGGCATGGACCTACGCTGGCGGGCCGAGCTGCGCTCGCTGTCGCCGGTACGCACACCGCTTATTGACGAGATTCAGATCGACCATGTTCCGCCGGCAGTAACGCTGGAAGACTTCGGCGCGCTACAGGTGAGTGGACAGGTACAGGTCACCTGGGAGACGGTCAGCGAACTGAACAACGCCGGCTTCAATCTCTATCGCAACACGATGCCTGCCCCGGTCGGCGAACTGCTGGCCTATGTGCCCTCCCAAGGACCGGGTTCAGCCCAAGGCTATATCTACACCTACGACGACGACGACGTCGAGGCCGGCCAGACCTACTGGTACTGGCTGGAGGACATCGACCTCGGCGGCGCGACGACGCTGCACGGCCCGGTCAGCGTGACGGTGCAGACGCCGACCGCGGTGCGGCTGGATGGCCTGGATGCAACGAGCGAGCCGCTGGCCGGCGTGGCGGGCTGGTGGATCGTTGTGGCATCTGCGATCGTGATGGCTGCGATGGCAGGCTTGCGCCGGCAACGACGCCGGCCGATCTAAAGTGCTTCCTGATAGAAACCAGGGGTTTTTTAGCAGTCATCCCTGCCGCAAGAACATCACGCAAACCCCTGGTTTCAAAGTGGCATTGCCTTTGCACAACTTACTGGATTGACCCGGATTTACACGGCCCGGCAAGCGCAAGCTCGCCGGGCCGTGTCGTTGCCAACATCACTTGCGCTGCCTGTCAGGTGTTGTGGTATAATCTCCCCCGTTGTGAGTAGCGAACATCCCTCGGCGGTCGTGGTTTCGACGCCGGAGCAGGTCGAGCAGACCTCGTTTCTGGCATTACAAGCGTGGCTGGCTGGCTCACCCTGGCGGTTGTCGGGCGGCTGGTTATTTATCGCGGGACTGGCTGCCGCGGGCGGTTCGCTGCGCAGCTCGCTTTCCTGGCTGACGCTGGCGCTGGGTCTGGTGTTGACCGGAATGTTGTGGGGCGCGCTGTGGACGCAGTTGACGGCGCGCCGCGGGCTGCCGCAGGCGTACACGGCCCACCGGCCCGCGCTGCCCTACGTGACGCCACGCAGCCCCGCAGGGCGCATGGCTGGCTGGCAGAAGCCCGGCGTGCTGGGCCATCTGGTGCGCATCGGCTTACCGCTCATCGCGCTGGCGGCGCTGGTGGCGTATCTGCTGGGAACCGCGGCCCTGCTGGCGACGCTGGTTGCCGTGGCGATCGTGTTGATCGGCGCAGCCGCCAGCCGCGCCGGTCTGGACGACCTGTGGAACTGGATGCGTGCGCTGGTGGTGGCCGGGCTGCCCTTTGCGCTCGGTGCGCTGACCGTGGCGACGTGGCCCGACCAGCCGCGCGGCCTCTGGTTGTTGGGGTTGGCTGCCGGCTACGTCTTGCTGACAGTCGCCAGCGTAACCGTGACCGTGCACGCATCGGGCATTGCCCGGCTGCTGATTGGCGTGTTGGGCGTGGCGACCGTCGCGGGCGTGCTGATCATTGCCAACCGGCCGATCGCAGCGGTGGTCACGCTGCTGCTGGCCATGCCGCCGCTGCTGGCGCAAAGCGGCCGCACGGGCGGCAAGCTGGGCGGTTCGCAGGCCTGGTGGCTGGGCGCGGTGTTGTGTAGTTCGGTGGCGCTCGGCTTTGGGATCGGCTGATGCCGCCGGCCGGTTGGGCGCTGGCAATTTTGGCGCTGGTCGCGGCTGTGACGGCCGCGCTCTACTGGCTGTTGGTCTCCACCGAAGGCGCGTACCTGGGGCCGCGGGTCGTCACGAAGCTGTACGACCGCTATGCCAGCCGCTACGATCAGGTCAAGGAGTACGACGAGCGCTACGAGCAGCATTTCGTCGGCGAGCCGGTGGCGCGCTTTCTGGCTGAGCGGGCCGAGGAGTTGCCACAGCCGGTCTGGATCCTGGACGTGGCGACCGGCACCGGGCGTTTTGTCCAGACCGTGTTGCAGTCTGGCGGAGATGGTCCCCGGTTCGTCTGTTTCGACAGCTCGCGACCGATGCTGGCGCAGGCGCGCGGCAAGCTGGAGACGATTGCCGCCAGCGGGCAGATCATCTACGTGCAGCACGATGCCGGGTCGCTGCCATTTGGCGACAACGCCTTTCCGGTGGTCGCGTGCCTCGAGGCGCTGGAGTTCATGCCGCAGCCACGGGCTGTGATCGACGAGTTGATCCGTGTCGCCCGGCCGGGCGGTCTGCTGGTGCTGACCAACCGGATTGCCTGGCAGTCGCATCTGTTTCCCGGTCGACGCTTCAGCCGCGAGCAATTGTCTGAGATGCTGCGGAAGGGCGGCTGTTCCTACGTCAGCATCACGCCGTGGCAGGTCGATTACGACCGGGTGCTGGCGGTCAAGGACGGCGGCCCGGCTGGCGCGGCTCCGCTGGAGTGGCGCAGCATTGCCAGGTGCAGCCGCTGCGGGCAGTCTGTCTGGTTGCAGCAGACTGCTGCGCTGCGCTGTTCGGCCTGCGGCGCTGAGATGGTTGAGATCGACGGCATCTGGAAATTTACATAACCATGAAGGAATGACAGCTTGATTGATATTGTGACATTGGAGCAGGTGTGCGCGGACGAAGAGATGATGGCGTTCATCGACGCTGCCAACGAACAGCTCGCCGCGCTTGGCTACACAGAACACGGGCATCGCCACGGCGGTCGTACCAGCGCGGTGGCCGGCGATATCCTGGCGGCGCTGGGCTACGATGCGCGCGAGATCGAGTTGGCGCGGATCAGCGGCTACCTGCACGATGTGGGCAACCTGATCAACCGTCAACGTCACCCGTTGACCGGTGCTCTGCTGGCGTTCGAAGGGCTGAAGCGCCTGGGCATGCCGCCGCGCGACCTTGCGGCAGTGATGGGCGCGATCGGCAACCACGAAGAGGAACAGGGCGTGCCGGTGTCGCCGGTAGCTGCCGCAGTGGTGCTGGCAGATAAGGCGGACGTGCATCGCAGCCGGGTGCAGAACCCGACCATGGCCGACTTCGATATTCACGACCGGGTCAACTACGCTGCGACCTCCGCGGTGGTGCTTGTGGACGGCGAGGCGCGTACCATTGCGCTGGAACTGGTGATCGACACCCACTTTGCCAGCGTGCTCAATTACTTTGAGATCTTTCTGTCGCGTATGGTGATGATGCGCGACGCCGCGAAAATTCTGGGTTGCGAGTATCGGCTCGTGATCAACGATGTGAGGTTGTCCTGATGCGAATTGCGCGTGTCGCGATGCGAGATGGTGGTGTGACGTACGGGCTGATCGAGGGTGACACGGTAGCGCCGCTGGCTGGTTTGCCTGGCGCGCCTGAACTGGCGAACCAGATGCGATCCGGCGCAGCGTTTCCCTTGGCTGAAGCTCGCCTGTTGGCGCCCTGCCAGCCGAGCAAAATCGTCTGCGTGGGCCGCAACTATGCCGAACACGCGGCCGAGCACGGCGCAGAAGTGCCTCAGGAGCCGCTGATCTTCCTCAAGCCGCCCAGCTCGCTGATCGGGCCGGGCGAGGCGATTGTGCTGAACGCGCTTTCGCAGCGGGTCGAGCACGAGGCGGAGCTGGCTGTGGTTATCGGGCAGCGGGCGCGCAACCTGACGCGCGACGACGCCATGGCCTGTGTGCTGGGCTTCACCGCCGCCAACGACGTGACGGCGCGTGACTTGCAGCGGCGCGACGGCCAGTGGAGCCGCGCCAAGGGGTTCGACACCTTTTGCCCGCTGGGCCCGTGGATCGAGACCGATCTGGACTGGCAGGACCAACTTGTTACTTGCCGCGTCAACGGCGCGGTCAAACAGCAGGCATCGACCCGCGTCATGGTGTTCGACGTGCCGGCGCTGCTGCAATACGTCACCGCCTTCATGACGCTGGAGCCGGGGGATGTAATCCTTACCGGCACGCCCAGCGGTGTCTCGCCCCTGGCAGCGGGCGACGAGGTGAGCGTCGAGGTCGCCGGAATCGGGGCGCTGGTGAACCCGGTGGTGGGGTGGTGAGGAGAGTAGCCGCGGATCAACAGGAAGCCGGGACATCCTGATCATGGATGACACGGAGTTCAGGATTTCACGGAGAGAGCATCAGTATTGTATTTCGTGTAGTCGCTACGCTACACCTTTCAACCCTGGCTTCATACCAAAACTAACTCACCTACGCTATGCGAATCGCGTCGCTGGGTTTTCAGAGTCGTTGAACGTCGATGCGCCGTTGACGGTGTATCGTAGGGTCGCACTGCGCGACAGGAAACAGACAAAACATGGCAACGCCAATTGTCGCCCTGGTAGGGCGGCCAAACGTGGGCAAGTCCACGCTCTTTAATCGAATAGCTGGCCACCGGCTGGCAATCGTCGAAGACCTTCCCGGTACCACGCGCGACCGGCTGTACGCCGAGGCCGAGTGGACCGCGGTGCCGTTCACGCTGGTTGATACCGGCGGCATCGACCTGACCAGCGGTCCTGACGTGGCTGATGGGCCTGATCCGTTGAGCACTGCCTCGCGCCAGTTCCGGCGCGAGATCGTCGAACAAGCCAGGATCGCCATCGCCGAAGCGGACGCGGTGATCTTCCTGGTCGATGCCAGGGAGGGCGTCACCGGCGGCGACGAAGATGTCGCCGAGGTGCTGCGCCGCAGCCAGAAGCCGGTGATCATGGCTGCCAACAAGGCTGACAACCAGCAGCGCCGCCTGGGCGCGGTCGAATTCTACGAGTTAGGCCTGGGCGAGCCGTTCCCGATCTCGGCGATCCACGGCGCCGGCGTCGGCGACCTGCTGGACGCGGTGGTGGAACATCTTCCGGTCACGCCCGAGGAAGAGGAGGATGACGATACCCTCAAGCTGGCGATCATCGGGCGGCCCAACGTTGGCAAGTCGTCGCTGTTGAATGCACTGCTGGGCCAGGAGCGCGCCATCGTCAGCGACATCGCCGGCACGACCCGTGACGCCATCGATACGCGGCTGATGTGGGAAGGCGAGGAAGTGGTGCTGATCGACACCGCGGGCGTGCGCCGACGCGGCCGCGTCGAGCAAGGCGTCGAGAAGTACAGCGTGATGCGCGCCATGCGCGCTATCCAGCGCTCCGATGTTGTCCTGCTGGTGATCGACGCCGTGCAGGGCGTCACCGCCCAGGATGCGCACGTCGCCAGCTATGCGCTGGACGAGTTGAAAGGCATCATGGTCGTGGTGAACAAGTGGGACCTGGTCGAAAAGGACACCCACACCATGCACGAGTTCACGCAACGCGTCCGCTCGGAGCTGAAGTTCATGGACTTTGCGCCGTTGCTCTTCATCTCGGCGCTGACGCGCCAGCGGGTGCAGAAGGTGATCCCCATCGCCCGGCATGTTCAGGAAGAGCGCAACCTGCGCATTCCGACGTCCGACGTCAACCGCATCGTTCAGGATGCCGTCGCTCGTCACAAGCAGCCCAGCAAGACTGGCCGGCAGTTGCGCTTCTACTATGCCACGCAGGCCAAGGTCGCGCCGCCCACCTTTGTCTTCTTTGTCAACGACGCTGAACTGGTCCATTTCACCTACCAGCGTTTCCTGGAAAACCAGATCAGGGCTTTTCATCCCTTCGAAGGCACGCCGATCAAGATGATCTTCCGCAACCGCAACGAGGAATAGGTCAGACGCATGCAAGAGACCCGGCCCGGCATTGGCCAGCGGCTGCGCAACAACTGGCTGGAGCTGCTGCTGCTGCTGCTGTTTGTCGCGGCAATCGTGTGGATCGCGTCCACGGCTCGCGGCGTCTGGCAGGTCGTCGCGGCGGTTCCGACCGAGACGCCTACGGCGATACCAGCAGTATCTCCCGCGGCGACTCAGCCGGTCGCGGTCGCTGCCACGCCACAGCCCCAGCGCGACACGTTCGACGGCCAGCAGGCAGCCCGTCTGGCGACGGATCTGGTGGCTGCTGGACCGTGGGCCGTCGGGTCGGACGGTCACACCGCCGCCGTCGGCCAGTTGATCGACCAGTTGCGGCAGAACGCCTGGGGATTGCAGCAGCAGTCTTTCACGGTTGGCGACGTTCAGCACACGAATATCATCGCGCGCAGCGGCAGCGGCGACATCATCGTAGTCGCAGCTCATTACGACAGCGCCCCGCTTGCGGACCTTGATCCTGACGCAGCCAGCCAGCAGACGCC
Organism: uncultured Chloroflexia bacterium; assembly: GCA_963707275.1. Classification (GTDB taxonomy): domain Bacteria; phylum Chloroflexota; class Anaerolineae; order JAAEKA01; family JAAEKA01; genus JACKBK01. The sequence goes on along the minus strand of CAVPPH010000001.1, from coordinate 1,138,035 downwards.
TTCGCCTGGCGCAAACGACGGGGCCAGCGGCGCAGCGGTGCTGCTGGAATTAGCTCGCTCGCTGGACAAAGACAAACTGGCCAGCCAGGTCTGGCTCGCATTTCTTGATGGGAAGTATGCATCGCTGGCAGGCAGCAGCGGCGTCCAGATCGCCGACTTTGGCGCCAACGCGTTGGCAGAGGCTCTGCCCGAGGCCGTCAAAGCAGTCATCCTGGTCGACCTCGCTGGCGACCCGGATCAGCGTTTCACGATCGTGCCCAACGGTGATCCACAGGTCGCCGCGGATCTTTGGGCAGTGGCTGAACAATTGGGCTATGCCCGCTGGTTTGTGAATGAAACAGCGGCGACGCCCGACAGCAGCGTTCAGGTGTTCAGCGATCTCGGCTTCCCGACGTCGGCCATCATCGATCCGGAGTACGCCTATCTGCGAACCGCGGGCGACACGTCCGACAAACTTTCCTCCGGCAGCCTCGAACGAGTGGGGCGAGTGCTGGAGGTCTATCTTGAGCAGCAAGGACAATAGTAACGTGATTGCGTATTGCGTATTCGTATCACACCTGTCGCTGCTTGTGACACGCGAGATTGCTTCGTCGCCGGCTCGCAACTGACCAACGTTTTGGATACGCAATACGGATCACGGTCATACAGATCCAGTACAACATCACACACGGAGAACATAAACTCAACATGCGACCTGCAAAACGACTTGACAATGTACCGATGTACGTCTTTGCCGCGCACGGCGCGCGGCTCAACAAGCTGGCAGCCGAAGGGCTGGACATCATCCGCCTCGACATCGGCGAACCGGACGAGCCGCCGCCCGCGTTTATCATCGACGCCCTCGAAGAGTCGGCGCGCAACCCGAAGAACCACGGCTACGCTGGCTACGGCGGCCGCCCGGAACTGAAGAAAGCTATCGTCGACTACTACCAGTCCCGCTTCGGCGTCACGCTGGACGCTGCCAGCGAGGTGTTGCCGCTGATCGGCTCCAAAGAGGGCCTGGCCAACATCGCGCTGGCCTGGCTGGACCCCGGCGACATCGCGATCGTGCCCGATCCCGGCTACCCGACCTACCAGATGGGCGCCAAGCTGGCCGACGCCGACGTGCACTTCGTCACGCTGGAGCAGCGGCTGGGCTGGCTGCCCGACCTGGAGGCGATTCCCGACCGACGTGGCCCGCCGTGCGCGGCTGATGTGGGTCTCCTATCCCAACAACCCAACCGGCGCCGCCGCGCCCTTCAGCTTCTACGAGGAAGCGGTGGACTTCTGCCGCGAGAACGAGATCCTGCTCTGCTCCGACCTGCCCTACGCCGACGTCTGTTTCGACGGCTACGAGGCGCCCAGTGTGCTGGCCGTCGCAGGCGCCAAGGACGTCGTGCTGGAGTTCAACTCGCTCAGCAAGAGCCACCATATGGCTGGCTGGCGTGTTGGCATGGCCGTCGGCAACGCGGTGGCTGTCAAGGCGCTGCTGCAAACCAAGAGCAACATCGACAGTGGTATCTTCCGTCCGCTGCAAGACGCCGCTACGGCCGCGCTCAACGGCGACACGGCGTGGATGCAGGACCGCAACCTGGCATACCAGCACCGTCGCGACCTTGTATTGGAGACGATCCGCGGTATGGGTCTGCAAGCCGACACGCCGCAGGCCAGTCTCTACGTCTGGGCACGCGTGCCGGAAGGCTACACTTCCAAAGGGTTCGCCGACAAGATCCTGCTCGAAACCGGCGTCAGCATCACGCCGGGTGACGCCTACGGTCCCAGCGGCGCGGGCTACGTGCGTATCAGCATCGGGCAGGAGACCGGCAAGCTGCAGGAAGCCCTGGCCCGCATGAGAACGGTACAGCTTTGACAGACGACCGCTACTTCTATCCCGACCTGCCCGAAGAAACCGCCATCCTGGTAGGCATTGAGTTCAAGTCCGACCCGGGATCCTTTGACGTACTCGACTCGCTGGCCGAGCTGGAGCAACTGGCCGGAACGGCTGGCGTGCGGGTGGTTGGTGAAACGTTCCAACGCATCAGCACACCCAATTCGGCGACTCTGATCGGCACAGGCAAGCTGGCAGAGGTGCTGGATCTGCTGGCCGAGAACACGCGACCGTGATCCTCTTCGACGAGGAACTCAGCCCGCGCCAGCAGCGCGAGATCGAGAAAGCCGTCAAGAACGAAGACATCAAGGTGCTCGACCGCACGGCGCTGATCCTCGACATCTTCGCCAAGCACGCGCACACCCGCGAGGGAGCGCTGCAGGTCGAGCTGGCGCAGTACGAATACCGCTTGCCGCGCCTGACCCGGGCCTGGACGCATCTGGCCCGACAGGCCGGCGGCGGCACGGCGCGCGGCGGCTCCGGCGGCGTCGGCCTGCGCGGACCCGGCGAGACCCAGCTCGAAGTGGACCGTCGCGAGATCAACCGCCGCATCGCGCACCTCAAACGCGAGCTGGAAGAGGTGCGCGCCCATCGCCAGCGCCACCGCCAGAAGCGCAGAGCGCCTCGCTCAACACCGTCTCGCTGGTCGGCTACACCAACGCCGGGCAAAAGCACGTTGCTCAACGCCTGACGCGGCTGGCAGGTCCCGAGGGCAAGGACGCCGACGTGCTGGCGGCTGACATGCTCTTCGCCACGCTCGACCCGACGACCCGGCGCGTGCAACTGCCGGGCGGGCGGGAGGTACTGGTCACCGACACCGTGGGCTTCATCCAGAAGCTGCCGACCACGCTGGTCGCTGCCTTCCGCGCCACGCTGGAGGAGATCGCCGAGTCCGATCTGCTGATCCATGTTGTTGACATAACGCACGGCAACGCGCTGCAACAGGCCAGCACGGTCGGGGAAGTGCTGCGCGACCTGGGCGTCATCGACCAGCCCATCGTCACCGCGCTGAACAAGATGGACCTGCTACCTGACGCGGACGAAGTCGCTGACCGGATCTGGGGGCGGATTTCCAGGACGCTGTGGCCGTTTCGGCCGCGACCGGGCAGGGCATCGACGAACTGCTGAGCAGGGTGGAGGCGGTCATGAACCGCAACCTGGTCACTGTCGAGGTGTTGATACCGTATAACCAGGGCGAGTCTGGTCAACCAGTGGCACGTCCACGGTCTCATCCAGTCCGAGAAGCACACCGCGGATGGCGTGCTGATCCGCGGCAAGCTGCCGCCGCAATTGGCCGCTAAGTTTCGGGATCTAGGCGAGCAGTAGCCTGACGCTCAACCACCGATCGGCCTTCTTTGTTCGCCGACTGCACGCAATCAGTGCTTTAATCACTCCCTTCAAGCGACCAGGACATAGCTGGTCTGGAATCTCCCCAGTCGAATAGGTTCAAGAACCAGGAGGCCTCGAATGAAGCTGTTTCACCGGTTGTTGTCGGGTCTGATCATAGCCGCTGTTATAGCGGTGGTTCGCGCTGCAAACTGCTCCACAAGCGAGTGCCGGCGCCGTCGAGCGAGGTGATCCGTCGCCGAACCAGGCGTGCACTCCGCTCACTCCGCCGGACTGGGCGCTAAGCGGTCTCTCCGAAGGTTCTGGGGAGAACTCTGTGGCGTATCCCCTCGACAGATCGCGGCTCTGCCTACCGGGGCAGGCGCTCAGGTCGTAGGTCAAGCCAGTCCTCTCTTCACAGCCTATGCGTTGAACCGTGCTGGCATGGCTGCGCTGCTTGCCACGGCGCCAATGCAATACAGCGACGCAGCGCAAGCTGATCCGCTGGTCCTGTCGCTGCCGAACCCCTGCGGTGGCTTCGAGCGCTTCACCGTTCAGGAATCGCCGATCATGGAGCCCGGGCTGGCCGTGAAGCATCCGGAAATCAAGACCTACCGCGGACGCGGCGTCGACAACACGGCTGCCACGATCCGCTTCGACCTCACGCCGCTTGGCTTCCACGCCTCGGTTCGTTCGCCGCAGGGAGCGTGGTACATCGATCCGTACTACCATCTCGACGATAGCGTCTACGTCACCTATTTTGGGCGTGACCTGGTCGAGGATCCGCACGGCGGCTTCGTCGAGCGTGATGGCACCCATTGCTGATCATTGACTATCGCCGAACACGATGTCGACTCGACCTCTAACCCACCCACCGGCGATGTCCTGCGGACCTATCGGCTTGCCCTGATCACCGACCCGGGCTACGCCGACTTACTTCGGCGGTCCGGCCAATGTTACCGCCGGCCAAGGTCACGCTGATCAACCGGGTCAACCAGATCTACGAAGAGGACCTTTCGATCTTCATGGTACTGGTTGCCAACAACGACCTGCTCAACCTGGACACATGCGCGCAGGCGACCGCTCCAAACGGACCCTGTGGAACTGCAGGCTGTTTTACGCAGTCGCAGGTCACCGGCTGCTCCAGCACCTCGCGTGCCCGTTACGTCATCGGCCAGATCATCGGCGCGTCGAACTACGACATCGGCCACCTGGCGCTTGGTCAGCCGGGCGGCGGCGTCGCTAACCTCGGCGTCGTCGGTCGGTCGGCCAAGGCGGGCGGCTGCACCGGCATCCCAACGCCGGTCGGCGACTTCTTCGCCGTGGACTATGTGGCGCACGAGATGGGCCATCAGTTCAGCGGCAACCACCCCTTCAACGGCAACCAGCTCAACTGCTCCGGCGGCAACCGCAGCGCCTCCAACTCGGTCGAGCCTGGCAGCGGCTCCTCCGTCATGGCCTACGCTGGCATCTGCCTGACGGACGACCTCCAGGCCCACAGCGACCCCTACTTCTCGCAACGCAGCCTACAGGAGATTTCAACCTACACGTCTTCGAACCAGGCCGCGATCAACGAAGTCCAGACGGCCTCGCTGCTGCACTTCGGCGGCGGCAATGAAATCCAGGTCGTGACGTTCGGCCCCGGCTACTCGCAAGCATCGACGATCCAGCCGCTTAGCCTCGACGTCAACGCCGCGCCGAGCGCGACCTCGCGCGGCGGCGCTGAAGAGAACGGCAACACCGTCACGATCGCGACCGGCGCCGCGCACACGCTCCAGGTTGGCGACACGGTCACGATCGCCGGTGTCGGCGTCGGCGACTACAACGGCACGTGGACGGTCACCGCGGTTCCGACCTCACGGTCGTTCCAGTACACCAACCCCACTGCTGGGCTGGCCACCTCCGGCGGCGGCACGGTCACCCTCGCCGAGCCCGGGCGCCACGCAAGTCGGCAACACAGTCACGATCAGCACCTCGGCTGGCGCACGGTCGTTCGGTTGGCGATGTCGTCGCAATCAGCGGCGCTGGCGCGTACAACGGCACATGGACGATCACGGCCGTGCCGACGCCGCGCAGCCTCGAGTACACCCACACGAGTGCCGGCCTCGCCCCTGCCGGCGGCGGCACCGTGACCTTCTATCTCGCCGTTCCAGGTACGGATCGGCGGCAACGACTCGGCCCTGATCGGCGGGAGCGGCCTGCCCTACACCGCCGCGAATCTCACCGCCGCGATCAACGCCATTGCCGGGTTCGCCGGCACGGTCACCGTTAGCAGCGCGACCTCGACCGGCTTCACGGTCACCTACAGCGGCGCGTCGGCCGGGCTCGACGTGCCGAACATCGAACTCGTCAACCTGAGCTGCGGCGGCTGCTTCGCCTCCGTAGAGGAGACGAACCACGGCGGCGCGTTCGACTCGTTCACCATCAACTACAACGGCACCGACTCCGCCCTGATCACCAACGGGGTGAACTACACCTCCGCCGGGATCAAGGCCGCGATCGAGGCGATCGCCGGCTGGCCAGCGGGGGCGACGGTAACGGTCGCCAACTTTGGCGGAGGCGGCTCGCCGAGCGTCAACGGGTTCCAGGTGACGTTTGGCGGTACACTTGCCTTGACCAACCTGCCTGCACTGCTGTCGTTGACGAACCTGAGCGCCGGCGCCAGCGGCTTTTTCGGCGAGACCGACAAGGGCGGCCCGGTGGACAACCAGGGCGGGATCATCACGCCAACCGGTAACGCCATCCCGGTCGTGACGGCGCCTGACTCGGTGCACGATCCCGCTGCGGACGCCGTTCGCCCTCACCGGCAGCGCGACCGACGCCGACGGCGACACCATGCTCTACAGCTGGGAACAAAACGACCGTGGCGGCTCAACAGGCACATCGCTTCTGACATGACACCAAACTCAACGGGCCGTTGTTCGCAATGTTCCCCGAAGTCCGGCGGTAGTCACCGATCCGCTTGATCTACAACCCGCCAGGCGAGAACCAACTCACGACCGACCCGGCGCGCGTGTTCCCGGATCTGCAGCAGATTCTGGACAACAACACCAACGCCGAGACAGGCGCATGCCCGACGGGGCCGATCGCGCCGCCGGTGTCGATCCCGATCAAGGAGTGCTTCTCGGAGTTCCTCCCCACGTCCGACTATGTCGGGTTCACGGAAGTCAACGCGGACCCGCTTTCGCTCCACTTCCGTTTCACTGCGCGTGACGGCAACGGCGGTGTTGACAGCGCCGACACGACCGTGCTGCTAGCTACCAACGCGGGCCCGTTCCTGGTCTCAGTGCCCAACACGTCAGTACCGTGGACCGCCAACACCGCTGAGAATGTCACATGGGATGTCGCTGGCACCACGGCCGCGCCAGTCAATTGCGCTGCGGTCGACATCGACCTTTCAACCGACGGCGGTCTCACCTATCCGATTGTCCTGGCGAGCAATACAACCAACGATGGCGCGGAAAGCATCACCGTGCCCAACACCAACACGACCACAGCCCGTGTACGCGTCTCGTGCGCCGCCAATATCTTCTTCGATGTCTCCAACAGCGACTTCACGATCGCCAGGCGCGTCCTGCTTCTGGGCTGATGTCAACTGCTCGTGCGGTGTGACCTCGACCACGATCGATGTGGATGACATCATCACCGTGGCAGGCGCCTGGATCCAGTACCAGTCCGGCGGCGGGCTGACGGTCTCGTCCGACGTCGACTGCCGCGCCACTGGCGGCTGCGACGGGGTGAACGACATACTCGACGTGGCGGCCGTGACCTCTGTCTGGGGAATGGCGTGCCCGTGAGGCCAGACAGGCCAGCGAAGTGGCGTTATTTGACGTTAGCTTGATCTTCCGGGTTTCCAGCCTGCAGTCGCTGATAAGCCCGGTAGCTGCAATCGCCTCAGGCGCAGGGAAACCGTTCCGCAAGTTCCCGGCGCCTCGCGAAACGATGGTCAACTGAACGGCGCCAGGATCAAAGTGCATCTCTCAGCAACCGCTGCACTGCAAGTAATTTACATAATACATCGCGAAAGATAACAGGCAGGGGTGCGTCGGGAAATACTGGTGGCGGAGCAGCCCGTGTAACAGCGAAGCAGCGAACCGGCGAGCATTGATGAGGCGATTTTCAGCAGACAGCGAAACTGCAAAGTCACGGACTACTGTTGAGCGCCGTCTGGCACACAACTGCTGACAACCAACAATACCGAAGGCTGCGTTCAAGTGCCATAGAAGAGGGCGTCTTCTGGCGAGATGCATCGATGTACACACTATGATCGTTATGTCTTATTATTCTCCCGTTTACGATCCTGTAGCGTTGCCCAGCGCAATACTTTACATATTGCGGCGCGCCACGTCACACAAGTCCGGTTCATTTCTGTAACCGCAGCGCTGTTGACCGTGTCGGCGTGCCTCATTGCGCCGCTCAGGACGAACTCTCCGCACGCCGCAGCCTGTGATGAGTTACACCGCAATCCGTAGCGCCGGACTTGTTGATCGACACCTCTTCAAGTGTGCCCTACTACCCGATTTACGCTAAACCACTACGCGAATAACCGGACTGTAGCATAACCGAGGCCAGCAACCGGAAGTTTGACCACGGCTTCGGCGCCTCACCCGATATATACTTCAACTGCAAGCAGGAAGCGCGTGGTTTGTGGTGGCCTTCGCGCCTGTGATACAATGCCTCCTTGCCTGACAAAACAAAGCAATTGGACGAGAGCAGCAACTGACACGTGGATAGATTTCGCAGTCTTGGACTTACAATACTCGTTATCGCAACCCTTGCGCTGGTGTTTCTGGCGGGATTCGGTACACACTGGCTGACGAGCCAGGGCGAGACCGGCTCTCCCGGAAACCCGCTGGCGGAGTTGGCAACCTCTGAAGGCAGTGAACCGGCGCAGTTTCGGGTCTTCTGGGAGGCGTGGCATGTGTTGCAGCGCGACTTCTTCGGCGACCAGCCAGCTGACCAGCAGCGCACATATGCAGCGATCCAGGGTCTGGCGCAGTCTTACGATGACCCGTACACCTATTTCGTCGAGCCGCAGCCGCGCCAGCGCGAGAAGGAGAACCTGAGCGGCGAATTTGGCGGCATCGGTGCCTGGGTTTCGACCGACGACGCCGGCAACATCGTTCTAAAACCAATGCCGGGCCGCGCTGCTGAGCTGGCAGGCATTCTGGAAGGCGACATCCTGGTCGCGGTCAACGGGACTGGCATCACGCCCGAACTGAGCCAGGACCAGGTGCTGGATATGATCCGCGGGCCAATCGGCGAGCCGGTCGAGCTGCAATTGCGGCGCGGTGACATTCCCGATCTGTTGACCATTTCCGTCGTGCGCGAGCGGGTCGAGACGCCATCGGTCGAATGGCGCGTGCTGGAGGAAGCGCCCAAGGTCGGCTACATTGCGATCCGCCAGTTCACCGAACGCACGGCCGACGAACTGGACAGCGCCATTGGGGATTTGGAAACGCAGGGCATCTCGTTCCTGGTGCTGGACTTGCGCCACAACGGCGGCGGGCTGCTGCAGTCGTCCATCGATGTGGCCAGCCGCTTTCTAAACGATGGCGTGGTGCTCTTCGAGCGCAAGAACGATGGCAGCCGCGAGACCTACCGCGTCGAGAACGTCCGCCGCGCGCCGAACTGGCCCACGGCGGTACTGGTAGACGGTGCGACCGCCAGCGCGGCCGAGATCGTGGCTGGCGCGCTCCAGGATCGCGGCCGCGGCGCAGCTTGTCGGTGAAAAAACCTACGGCAAAGGCTCGGTGCAGCTTATTCGTGACCTGAGCGACGGCTCGTCGGTGCATGTCACCGTGGCGCGTTGGCAAACGCCCAACGGCCACGAGATCAACGGCGTCGGCCTGTCGCCGAATGTCGAGGCACCGCACCAGGATGACATCGACGCGCCGCTGGCCGATGCAATTCGACTGTTGACAGGCAACGTGGCGCAGAATTAGCGCCCGTGTGTAGCATCGCCGCTTGTGGGCGTTCGAGTAGAGCGCAAATAGCGTGCGTGGAAGCAGGAAGATCTCAATCGCCGTCCCACCAACTTTTTGGCAGATTTAGCAGAGGAACGTAATGAACAACTCGAAACGACTTGTGGCCTGGCAGTGGATTGGCATTATTGCTATCATCGTATTGCTGGGTGGGATGACATTCGTCGCCGGCTTCGGCACCGGCTTTGGTACCGGGCGCGTCGACGGCGCCGCAGTATGCCTCCAGCGCAGCGAGCGCGCTGGTTCGCCCCGACACACCGCCTGCGCCGGCTTCTGCCAGTGCCCTTCCCTTCCTGAACCAGGGCGGCGATGTCCCGCAGGAGTTCGACCTGCTTTGGGAAGCCTGGAGCGCGCTGGAAAAGGACTACTACGGCGAGCTGCCCGATACCCCTGAGATGGTAGGCGGCCTGGTGACCGGCATGCTGCGCGCCGCTGAACGCGAGACTGACACTGAACTGGATCGCGAAGCGACCGCTGACGAGGTGATCGCGGCGGTGCTTGGCATCCTGGAGCAGGAGTACGGCACACTTCCTGCCGCTGACCGGCTGACCTACGGCGCGATCAACGGCGTGATGTTCCGCCTCGACGACGACTACACCTTCCTGCGCGACCCGGAGCAGGCGCGCTTCTTCAACGAGGGTCTTAGCGGATCGTTCGAGGGGATCGGCGCCCGCGTGGCTGAAGCGGAAGGCGGGCGGCGTGCGCATCGTGGAGCCTTTCGAGGGCCAGCCCGCCTGGAACGCCGGCATTCGTCGCGATGACGTCATCCTGACGGTGGACGGCGAGGATGTCTCAAACCTGGCGCTTTCCGATGCCATCAGCCTGATTCGCGGCCCCAAGGGGTCGGATGTGGTGCTGGGAATCAAGTCGCCGGAGCAGGAGGCGCGCGACGTAACCGTAACGCGTGACACGATCTCGATCCCGGTGGTCGAGTACGAGTTGCGCGACGACGGCATCGCCTATCTGCGGCTGGGCGAGTTCAGCACGCCGGCGGTCGCCCAGGTACGCGCTGCACTGGACGAGATGCTCGCGGAAAATCCTACTGGCCTCGTGCTGGATCTGCGCGGCAATCCCGGCGGCCTGCTGCGCAGTGCGGTGGACATCTCCAGCGAGTTTGTGCCGTCCGGACCGATCCTGATCGAGCGATTCAAGGATGGCGAGGAGCAAACCTACGACGCGTCCGGCAAGGGGCGTGCGTTTGACATCCCCCTGGTCGTCCTGGTCAACGAGGGCAGCGCCAGCGCGTCGGAGATCCTGGCCGGCGCTGTGCAGGACACGGGCCGCGGCGTGCTGATGGGAACAACGACCTTTGGCAAGGGGTCTGTGCAAGTACCACATCAACTGAGCGACGGCGCGATGCTGAGCGTCACCACGGCGCGCTGGTTCACGCCCAACGACCGGCTGATCCACGGAGAAGGGCTGGTGCCTGATATCGAGGTCCAGCCAGCGGCTGAAGACAGCGGCACGACGGATGACGTACAGCTGCTGGAAGCGGTCAAGTACCTGCTGGGCCTCGAACAGCCCAGCCAGTAGGTCCATGAAAGAGAAATCAGACGTCAAGGTCGTGGCGTCGAACCGCAAGGCGCGCCACGACTATATCATTGAAGAGACATTCGAGGCGGGCATAGTCCTGACCGGTACGGAGATCAAGTCGATCCGCGCCGGTCGGGTCAACCTGCAAGACAGCTTCGCCATGATCCGCGGCGGCGAGGTCTGGCTGATCGGCGCGCATGTGTCGCCCTATAGCCACGGCAACCGCGAGAATCATGAGCCGCGCCGCGAACGCAAGCTGTTGATGCACCGCCGAGAGATATTGCGGCTGCACGGCAAAATCCAGGAGAAAGGCTGGACGCTGATTCCGCTCCAGATCCATCTCCGCAACGGCCGAGCCAAGGTGCAGCTCGGGCTGGCGCGCGGCAAGAAACTCTACGACAAACGCGACACGATCGCCAAGCACGACCACGACCGCGAGATGCGGCGCGCGCTCAAGGAGATGTATCATTAGCCTCGTCTGCGCAAGTGACCGTCACTTTCGTAGCCGCGCACCGAAGTGGTAGCAGCGACCAGAGTGACTGTCACTTTTCGGGTACGTGGCAGTAACCCGGCTTTGACTTGCCTGCGCCCTATGGTATAATTGGGTCAGCCAGGGGATGATCGGCTTCGACGGGGCAGGCTGACCGAGAATTGCAGGCCGAGGTGCGTCCACCTCGTTAAAAGGCGCAAAAACACAAGTGCTAACAACACTAAGGCTTTCACCTTCGCCCCCCGCAGCAGTGCGGCTTTCGCCCTCGCTGCCTAAGCGAAGATAGCCACCTCCTCGGCCCACGGGTCGAGGCGACCCTCACAGTGTGTCTCGCAGGCTGTGAGCCAGCCGTCATAAACTGTTAGAGATGCTGCCAGGCTGACGTCGATGGGCCTGGCAAAAGAGCCAGATGCGTCTGGCAATCGACTTCCTCTCCAGGTACCTGCTGTCGCTGGTGGGTCGGAGAGCCAAGACACAATTAGCGACTAAGCTTGTAGTATATTCTCGCTCGAATGTTTCGGACGCGGGTTCAATTCCCGCCATCTCCACCTGGATGGGGCTGACCCTCAACGGTCAGCCCCATGTTTTTGTTGAACGACAGGAGCAATTGAATTTGCAGTATCAGGATTTGCTGGATAACGAGTTGCCGCTGGTCGAGCGGCTGGTGCGCGAAGCGGGCGCGCTGGTGCGCACCTTCTATGAGAACGGCGTCGAAGTCACCTGGAAGGGAGTCAACGACCCGGTGACCGCCGCGGACCACGCCGCGAATGCGCATTTGGTAGCCGGGCTGCGCGCTGCCTTCCCCGATGACGGCATTCTGGCCGAAGAATTGGCAGACAACACCTATCGCCTGGCGCGCAGCCGGGTCTGGATCATCGACCCGCTGGACGGCACCAAGGAGTTCATCGGCAAGATCGGTGAGTTCGCGGTCATGGTGGGCCTGGCCATCGACGGCGCGCCGGCTCTGGGCGTGGTCTACCAACCGGTGGCTGACATGCTGTTCCGCGGCGTGCCTGGAGTTATCGCAGAGGTCGTCACCAATGGCCAACCCGCTCCGCTGGCCGTCTCAGCCATCGATCAGGCGGTGGACATGCGCCTGGTGGCCAGCCGTTCCCACCGGGACCCGCTGGTCAGCGCCGTCTGCCAGGAGCTTGGCATCACCCAGGATCGCCCCAGCGGCAGCGTTGGCTTGAAAGTTGGCCTGCTGGCGACGGCGGTTTGCGACCTCTACATCCATCCGTCGCCGGGTCTGAAGGAATGGGATACCTGTGCACCTGAGGCGATTCTGCGGGCGGCAGGCGGTGCGATCAGCGACAGCTGGGGCCGCCCGTTGCAGTACAACAAGCCTGACGTGCGCCAGCGGCAGGGTCTGGTAGCCAGCAACGGGCGCCTGCACGCTGAGATTGTCGCCGCCACAGCCAGCGCGGCCGAGGCGGCTGGATACCGCGTTGAAACCGGCTTCTGGTAGCCAGAAGCAGCCAGAAAGGACGTGTTGACATGGAACCTGTTCGAATTGGCGTGCTGGGCGGCACCGGGGTGTACGACGCTCAGCGCACTGAAGGATGTGGAAGAGGTCGCGCTCGACACCCCGTTCGGCCCCCCTTCTGACTCGTACATTCTCGGTACGATGGATGGCCAACGGGTCGCCTTCCTCAGCCGCCACGGCCGCGGCCATCGCATCAGCCCGACGCAGCTCAACTCGCGCGCCAACATATGGGGCTTCAAGAAGCTGGGCGTAGAATATCTGATCGCGGTCAGCGCCTGCGGCAGCCTGCAGGAGCAGATCCACCCGGGCGACTTCGTGGTCCCCGATCAACTCTACGACCGTACTCGGTTGCGCCCGCTGTCTTACTTCGATGATCCGGCGGTCGGCACGCAAGGAGTTGTGATCCACGTCTCGGTAGCGAATCCGTTCTGTGAGTATCTGTCGGAGGTGTGTTACCGGGCCGTCCAGCAGACGGGCGCGCGCTCGCACTTTGGTGGCACCTACGTCACCATCGAGGGGCCGCGTTTCAGCACCAAGGCAGAGAGCCGCATCTTCCGCCAGCTCGGCATTTCAGTGATCGGCATGACGACCGTACCCGAGGCATTTTTGGCGCGTGAGGCGGAGATGAGCTACGCGGTCATGGCGCACGTCACCGATTACGACGTGTGGCACGAGGGTGAAGGACCGGTGACCGTGGAAGCGATCATTCGTATGCTCAACAAGAACACCGAGACAGCCCGCCACGCGGTGCGCCAGGCGGTCAGCATGTTGGCTGAGGCTGGTCCCAGCCCGCAACGCGATGCGCTCAGGGATGGGATTACGACGCAGCCCAACCTGTGGCCGGAGCAGGCCCGGCAGCAGCTGGAGCTTTTTCTGGGCAAGTACATGACGAGCTGATGCTGGGTGACGCCCGGTTTCAGCTTCCTGCTCTCCCTGCCCCCGCTCTGGCCGGTCTTTGCGAAGCACCCTGAGGTTGGTCGAAGGGCCGACCGCGCCAGCCTGGGTTTCACGGACGCGCTGGTAGTCAAGCACGCGAAGAGCGACGGTTGGTACTAAACCAACCGTCGCTCTTCGCGTGCTTGAAAAACAAGGAGACGCCGTCAGGCAGCTTCTTCGTCCGCTTCTCCGGTGAAAAACATCTCGATGATCGACAGGATGAACAGGGCCACCATTACCACAGCCGACGCCACGCACCACGGGCAGATGGCGTGGATCACGAAAAGCTCAAGGTAGGTCAGGTAAGCCGAGAAAATCACGCCAATCAAAGTGACCAGGAAGATCGCCATGCCTGCCGGATGGCCCAGATCGCGCCAGTCTGAACGTTTCACCAGAACCAGCGCTAGCAGGGCCAGGTAGGTCAGCAGTCCCCAAATGGCGACCGGCACGCCGAGCAGTTCAGCGTACGGGCTCGTCTGAACGGCCTCGCAGTTGCCGACGCCGGCGCAATAGGGTTCGATTGCAAAGAGCTTGACGTATGTCAGGTAGCCGGCGATGCCAATCCCGGCGACGACTAGTATCAGTTGTAGTCTGGCAAGCCAGGGTCTTGTACTCTCCATGCTAGCCCTGTTGAGCCAGCGCTTCGTCGATCTTGGCCTTGATCAGCGGGTAGGAGTTGTCAACCTTCTGGCCATTGACGTAGATCGTCGGCGTTGCGTTGACGCCCATCTGTTGACCGTCACGGATGTCCTCACGCACCTTTTGCGCGTATTGCGACTCGCTGACGCATTTGCTGAACGCAGCGGTGTCCAGACCCAGCGCGTCCGACATGGAGCGCAACCGGCTCAGCGTGAAGGTGCTGGTGCCAGCCTTGCCAGCTTCCTGGAACAGGTAATCATGCATCGGCCAGAACTGGCCCTGATCAGCTGCGCACTCAGCGGCCAGTGCGCCCTGCGTTGCGCTGGGGTTATGTTGCGGCAGCGGGAAATGCTTGTACTCAAACCGCACCTTGCCCGTACTCACGTATTCGTCGACAATCTGCTTCTCAGCGCCAGTTGCAAAGCTCTTGCAAGCCGGGCACTCGAAATCAGAAAAGACCATGACCGTCACCGGCGCATCTGCCGGGCCCTGTGTATTTCGGTCGTTCAACTCCGCCACTGCCCCGGCTGCTGCAACCGGGGGCACCGACACCTTGGCCGTGCTGCGGTTCTGCAGGACGATCAGCGCAATAACTGCTACAGCTATGGCGGCGCCGGCGATCAACAGATAGGTCGTGGTCCGATCTTTCTTGCGTGCGCTGGCCGACTTGCTGCTCTTCTTCTGTGAAGTAGAGCTGGTCGTCGGGGTCGTACTTGTTGGAACGTTTGGCGTTCGCGACTTCTTTTTCTTGGCCATGGTATCCTCAGATAGGTTGATTGCGCCAGGCGGCTGGCTGCGGCGCATTATACCACGCGCTCGAAAGTGGCAAAAATCCTGACACCTTACAACGCGTAAGACATGCTATCACCCGCAAGACTCCGGTTTTGACAAAGTACTTTAACGATGGTACAAGACCACTTGGCCCGTGACATGCTGGCGGCAATCGCACGTCGGTCACTCCCGCATAGGTGGGAATGGCGAGATAGCAGTAAGCTGTGGTGAACATGCAGCACATTCCGCGAACCCATCTGGCTGCGAAGCTGCCGCCGATCCAGGCACCTCCCGCTCCTTTGTTTGTGCTGGGGCTGCTGCTCGTAGGCGTGACCGCAATCACGCTACTGCCGCTGAGCGCGGGCGTGGTGCTATTGGCTGCTGCCGCCGTTACGCTGGCAGTATTGATCCGGCCATGGATCGGTCTGGTTGCGCTGGCGGTTGCGATTCCCTGGGCGTCTGCCTGGCCGCTCTCAGTCGGTGGTGTGGCGTTGGACGGCGCAGATCTGCTGCTGGCGCTGACCGTCGCGGCCTGGCTGGCGCAGAGCGCTGTTCGGCACAGCATTACTGTGCCCCGCTTGCCGCTGCTCATTCCGTTGCTGCTGTTTGCGGGCATCCAGGCCGTGGCGTTGCTGGGCGCTCAGAGCTACCGCGAAGGGCTGCCTGAGCTGCTGAAGTGGATTCAGGTGCTGGCGCTTTATGTGGTGGTCGTGGCTGCGCTGCCTGCTGAACGGGCTGGCTGGCTGGTAGCGGGATTGTTGCTGGCTGCGGTTAGTCAGGCGATCCTGGGTCTCCGCCAGTTTGCGACGCAGTCCGGGCCAGACGAGTTCGTGCTGATGGGCCGCTTCCTGCGGGCCTACGGCACATTTCGCCAGCCGAACCCGTTCGCCGGATACCTTGGACTGGCCGCGCCGCTGGCCGTGAGCCTGGCGATCTGGGCATGGACAGCGGCACGCGCGGCGCGGCGCGGCCAAGGCAGACTGGTGATAGATCTTGTTCCCAGGCGATGGCAGCGAATCGCGCTGCCGTTGGCAGCAGTGATCATCTGCCTGGGCGTACTGGTGAGCTGGAGCCGTGGCGCCTGGCTGGGGCTGGCGGCTGCGCTGCTGGTGGTCTTTCTGGCACACGCCCGTCGAGCCGCACCTGTTCTGGTTTTGATCGCTATCGTGGTTGCCGTGATCGCGGTAACATTTGGCTTGGTGAGTCTGTTGCCGCCGTCGATCAGCGCACGCGTCGGTGATCTGGGCAGCTACATCGGCATCGGCGATGTCACGCGTACTGAGGTGACCGACGCGAGCTTTTCGGTCGTCGAGCGCCTTGCCCACTGGCAGGCAGCCATCAATATGTGGACCGACCATTTCTGGCTTGGCGTTGGGCCGGGCAACTATGCGGTAGCCTACGAATTGTACCGGCTTCCACGCTGGCAGGACGCGCTGGGCCACGCACACAATGTCTACCTGAACGTGGCCGGCGAGTCAGGCGTGCTGGGGTTGTTGAGCTATCTGGTGTTGTGGTGTGCCAGCATCTGGCAGGCGCTGCGCGGTGCAGCCAACAACCGGCGCTTTGTTGCCGCGGTGGGCGCAGGGGTGCTCGGTGGCCTGGTTCACGCGACGGTACACAACGTTTTCGACAACCTGTGGGTTCAGCACATATACCTGGTTATGGCGCTGATGCTCGGACTGCTAGCGGTATTGAACCCGAATGAAACCCACCTACAACGCCCTGATCTGGAGTGATCGTACGAATGTCACAGGCAGTTAGCCCTGAAATGTCCATGTCCTTGCCAAACCGGTTCATCCGGCGCCTGTCGGCTCGCACCGGCCTCAATCCGACCGAGCTGACGCGTTTCATCAAGTTCGCGATTGTCGGCGCCATCGGCATGGTGGTCGATCTGACGGTGTTGACCTTCTCGAAGGAGATACTGGGGCTGCCGCTGACACTAGCCGTGGCGTTGGGGTTCAGCATTGCCGTGATCAACAACTTCGTGCTGAACCGCTTCTGGACGTTTCCCGAAAGCCGCGACGCGGCCGATTGCCAGCCAGTTGGTGCAATTCACTGTAGTCAACCTGATCGGGCTGGCAATCAACGAGGCCATCGTGCTCGGGCTGCACCCGATCTTCTCCGGTGTTCTGGACGACCCGTTTGCCTACCTGATCGCCAAGGTCATCGCTATCGGCGTCGTGCTCTTCTGGAACTACGGCGCAAACCGCGTCTGGACGTACAAGGGGATCCAGTAGCCCAGCGTGCGCCTCGTCATCGACTACACACCGGCGGTGCATCAGGGTGCTGGCATTGGCCGCCACACCCGCGAGTTGGTGAGCGCGCTGGCGCCGCTGGCCGGCGCGGCGTCAACCACACTACTGGTGTTTGGGCGCAGCGATGCACCGCTGCCCCAACCGCCCGCCGGCATGTCGTACCGGGTGGTTCCCGTGCCTAACCGCTGGCTGACGATTGGCTGGCACCGTGCGCGGCTACCGCTACCGGTTGAGGTTTTCGCTGGCAGCCACGACCTCTACCACGCCAGCGACTTCGTTCTCCCGCCCGTGCGCAAAGCGCGCACCCTCCTGACCGTCCACGACCTCAGCTTTCTGACCGTGCCACAATGCGCCGACGCGAGCCTGCGCAGCTATCTTGCCGATGTCGTGCCGCGCTCGGTGGCCCGGGCCGATCATATCCTGGCCGACAGCCAGGCAACCAAGGACGACCTGATCAGGCTTCTGCAAACACCGGCTGACAAGGTAACGGTGGTCACCCCTGGCGTCGATGCCCGCTTCACACCTGTTGACAACCCCGCTGAACTTCAGCGCGTCCGGCAACGCTACAACATCGGCGACAAACCGTTCGTGCTGGGTGTCGGCACGCTGGAGCCGCGCAAGAACTGGCCCGCCCTCATCCGCGCCTGGACGACGCTGCGCCAAACTACCGCATTGCCCCACCGCCTGGTCTTCGCCGGTGGTAAGGGCTGGCTGGCCGACGAGATATTCGCGGCTATCGAAGCTTCGCCATTCCGGGAAGACATCGTGCTAGCCGGGTTCGTTGCCGACGCTGATCTGCCCGCGTTGTACTCAGCATCCGACGTTTTTGCTTTCCCATCGCTATACGAAGGCTTCGGCATCCCGGTGCTGGAGGCGCTGGCTTGCGGCACACCGGTCGTCTGCGCGAACAACTCATCGCTGCCCGAAGCAGCCGGCGATGCAGCGCTGTTGGTCGATGCACGCAACGAAGATGAGTTGGCAGCGGCCCTGCAGCGACTGATCGACGACCATAAGCTGCGTGACGCGCTGCGCGACCGCGGTCTTACGTCACACAGCGCGCTTTACCTGGCGTCGCTCGGCTGAAACCCTCTGGCAGACCTACCAGCAGGTGCTGCATGGTTGAGCGCATCCGTCCGTACCTCCCCACTATTCTGCTCATGGCAGGCTGGCTGTTGGCGGCCCTGGGATATTGGGGCGCGTGGGTCTGGGCCGCACCGGTCGGGCTGCGTATTCCCGGAATCGATCTCGCGGAATATGTCAAGTTCATTGCGGAGGTACACAGTGGCCAGATGCACCTGACGCGTGAGGTCTTTCTGCTGCCGTTGATCGCCATCAGTCTCAGCATGAGTTTGCTGGCGCACCGCCGCGAACTGAAGCTGTGGATGCCGCTGCGCTGGCTGGTCAACCTGCTCGCGATCCCTGCCGCGCTGTCGATGCTGCCGCCCGCCTGGACGCCTTCGCTGCTCACCACGCCTGAGTTTGTCAAGCAGACCGTTGCGATTGCAATCTGCGTCCTCGCCGCCCTGCTGTCATACCCGCTGTTACGTCGAGTTCCTCTGATTGCCAGTGCTGCTGTCGTTGCGCTGCTCGCACTACTCAGCATCGCTCTTCCGCTGGTCAACCTCTTCAAACTGCGCGCCCCGCTGGCCGTTATCTACGGTCACCCCGCTGTACTTGGAACTGGCCCGATTCTGATCACGATCGGGCTACTTTTGGTCGCTATTGCCCCGCTATTGCTGCTGCGTCACCGCCCAGTACATGATTTGTCTTGAGACCTTGTTCGATCCTCTCGCGTGTCACCTGGATCCTTCGAGACACTGGCCAGTGCGTCTGGCGGCGATTCGCATAGCGTAAATTGTAGCGTTTCGGTTGAACGGCAGTTTAGCGTATGTAGTGTAGCGACTACACGAAATGCGATGTATTGCGTGTTTATTTGCCGCTCCACCAATCGTTCCAGCGAGCCAGGCTGTCGCGCCGATAGCTTCGATCCGTGGAGAAAACTTCGATCGTAACCGTGCCGTCGTAGCCAAACGACTTGAGGTCTGCCACCACCTTGCGCCAGCTAACGCCCCGTTTAGACGGCGTACCCAGCGGCAAATGTTGATCGGCCGCGCCATCGTTGTCTGACACATGCACGTGAGCCAGCCGGTCAGCCAGCGCAAACAGGTACTCGCGCGCCAGATTGCGCTGGACGTTGATATTGGCATGACCGACATCCAGCAACAGATAAAGGTGGGGCGAGCGAGCGAATATCTCGCGATAGGGCTTGAGCTGGTGGCTGTTGCCAGGCTGGTTCTCCATGGCGACATTCACGCCGCGCTTTGCCCCTTCGCTGCACAGCCGCTGGAACAACTGCGCATACAGCTCATAGCCGGCCGCCTCAGGCCAGAAACCGGGGTAACCGACGTAATGCGTGGTCATCAGCCCAGCGCCCAGCTCGGCCGCCGTGTCCAGGCACCGCAGCAGCTCATCCAGCGCCGCGCGGCGAACGGCCGCCGACGGGTTGTTGATCGGTAGATACGGCGCCGCGTGACAAATGATGCCCAGCCCCGTATCGTCCAGCGCCCGCCGAACCGCCGCCACATCGATCTGCTGCGGCTCGGCCTTCGGCGCCTCCAACGTCAGGTCCACAAAGTCGAACCCGTCCTCGGCCACCTGCTTGATCTCGTCCAGCACAGCGCGCTGGGGATTGGTCATTCCACCGACTTTCATGCTTGCTCCTGCCTACGCGCCGCCCGTTGCCGGGTAGTGGCGCACATCATGCAGCCTAAACTCGCCGGTTGCGCAGTCGTACAGGCCAAAGGTCGGCCTGCCAAAACGCCCCATCACTTCGCCCGGATTGGCAAGAACAGCTGCGCCGACCTGCTCGACATGTGCCCGATGATCGTGGCCGTAGCACACCAGATCGAACTGGCGCGATTCCACCAGCCTGCGCGCGATTTCCGGGTAGTGGTTGACGGCGATGCGCCGCCCGCCCAGTTCCAACTCGGCGTATTGACCGTAGATTGTCACGTTGCCGCCGCTTGGGCGTTGCGCAGGAGCAGCCGCGGGTCGCCGTCGTTGTTGCCAAAGACGCAGTGTACCGGCCCAGCGAAGCCCTGCGCGATCTCCGTCAACGTGAACGGCGCGCAGAAGTCGCCACAGAAGATCAGTGCGGTCGCCCCGGCTGCGCCAATCTTTTCCAGCGCGTCGGCCAGGTTCCAGACGTTGTCGTGGACATCGGACATCACGGCAATTAGCATTGTTCACCTCGAAAGCTTCTGAGCCGCTGATGCGGCTTTGCGATTTCAGGCAGCGGATTCGATCTGCTGATCCGGCGGCAGGGATTATAACACGCTCACCAGCGCGTCCCAACTCGCCGCTTGCAGCGCCACTCTGCGCGGGCTATAATTGCTGCCATGAACGCACAACCAGAACCGGCCAAGCCAACTGGGCGCACGCTACCATGGGCGTTGCTCACCTTTGCCGTGCTAGCGCTGTGCAGCTTCGTCGCGCTGGTGATTCTGTTGACCGGCGGCAATCTCAACGAATTCAAGCCGGGACCAGCCTGGACACCCGTCGCACCGGCCGCGGAAATTGTCCAAAGCAGCCGCCCGGAAGGCCAATCCTTCGCCGCCGGTGACCGCATCAACATCACCTTCGCAGGCGGTGTCAATCTGCGGCGGACGCCCGGCTACCAGAACAAACCGGCCGGCGACACGCTCCGCACAGTCACCGAAGGCGCCACTGGGACAGTTACCGGTGGTCCCGTAGACCTGGACGGGCTGCGCTGGTGGCAGGTGAGTTTCGACGCTGACGAGGGATGGATGGCCGAACGCAGCAGTCAGGGCAGGCTGCTGTTGGCGCTGGTGGGATCGTGAATGCGGATGAGGGGGTGACAAGGCAACAGGGTGACCGGGTGACCTGAGTAATCGGGATTACGCGTCATTCTTGCCTTCGCCGAAATGACAGCCAAGCGCCATGTGCGCGAGCTTGCTCAAGCATGCTTGCTCCATGCCAGCCCCCGATTTCGATCGGCGGCGATTCGGCGGTGCCCTACACCCCGTCTCCCTTCCCCCGCTCCTTCTCCAGTTCCAGCCGCAGCCGCTCGATCTCCAGTTGCTGCCGCTCGAGTTGCAGCTTGTAGGATACCGACTCGCGGCTCTCCTTGCGCCAGGCCAGCCAGGTGGTGGAGACGAAACCGACCAGCGAGATCGTCGCGGTCATTAGCGTGATACCCAGCACGAGCCGCGGATCGTCCACCACACCGGCGCTGAATCCACGACTGTTCGCACCTGACATCAGCAGAGCGACACCCGCTGAGATGAAAAACAGGACAGCAAACGACGCCCATCCACCACTGGTAGCGACCGCCTGCCTTAGTTGTTCCGTTGTCAGTCTCCATGTTTTCCTCCGTCGGGTTGAGTACAATCGTCACTCCAACCGAATACGCGGGTTCAGTCCGGCATACAGCAGGTCAGCGCCCAGATTGGCCAGCGCAAACGCCCAGCACCGTGATCATGCGTAATGGCCTGCATCAGCGGCAGGTCGCGGCGGTCGATGGCGAAGGTCATCAGGCGGCCCAGGCCGGGATAGTTGAAGACGTTCTCGATGACGATCAGGCCGCTGATCAGCCAGCCGAAGCTGATGGCCACCACCGTGATCGTCGGCAGCAGCGCGTTGCGCAGCACGTGGCGGCCGACCACCGTGCGCCGCGGCAGTCCCTTGAGGGTCGCCGTGCGCACGTAGCCCTGATCGCATCTCCTCGACCACGCCGGCGCGCGTCAGCCGGGTCACGTAGGCCAGCAGCACCAGGGTCGCCGTCAAGGCCGGCAGGATCAAGCTGCGGCAGCGCCTCGAAGAAGCCTGGTTCCGGGCCGGATCGAGGAGTTGGCCGGGAACAGATGCAGCCGGAAGGCGAACACCTCGATCAGGATCAGGCCGGTCACGAACTCCGGCAGGCCCACCACCGCCAGCGAGCCGATGCTGATGGTGTGGTCCAACGGCTTGTCCGCCTTCAGCCCGGCCACCACGCCCAGGAACACCGCCAGCGGCACTGCGATCAGCAGCGTCAGGCCGGCCAGCATCAGCGAGTTACCAGCCCGCTCCAGCACCAGCGTCCGCACCGGCTCGCCGGTGCTGATACGACGTGCCCCAATCGCCGGTCAGGAAGTTGCCCCAGCCAGCGACAGGTACTGCACGGCAAGCGGCTGGTCCAGACCCAGCTCAGCCCGCAACGCTGCCAACGCCGGCTCGCTGGCCTCGCGGCCCAGAATCACCCGTCGCCACGTCGCCCGGCAGCAACTGCGTGACGCAAAGACGATCATCGAAGTCAGCAGCAGCGTCAGCAGCAGGAACAACAGCCGGCGGGCGATGTAACGACGTCATCGGCTGGCCGTCCTGATCTGCTGCACACCGAGGTCGTCACGCCGCATCGCTGTCGATTCTGTTCGGCAGACATGGCACGATTCGTGCTCAACTTGCAGCGCGCCGCAAGCTCGCCGTTCCGGTGCGATGTGGCAGCGATAGCGATGGCCGGGCCGGCCTCCTGCCACGGCGGCTCCTGCTCACGGCAGATGTCGCCCAAGCAAGCGCGGGCAGCGGGTGTGGAAACGGCAACCGCTGGGCGAGATCGACCGCGCTGGGCAGGTCGCCGGCCAGCCGATGCGCATCGGAGCGCTGCAGCCGGGTCGAAGCGCGGCACGGCGAGAGCAGCGCCTCGGTGTAGGGATGGAAGGGCGGCATGCAGCACTGTTCGGTCGGCCCGATCTCCACGACCTGCCCCAGATACATCACCGCGATGTCGTCGGCCAGGTAGGAGACCGCGGCCAGGTCGTGGGAGATGAACAGATAGGCGCTGCCCTGGCTCGCCTTGCAGCTCGATCAGCAGGTTCAGAATCGACGCCTGCACCGACACATCCAGCGCCGACACCGACTCGTCGAGGATCAACGCGTCGGGATTGGAAGCGAAGGCGCGCGCGATGGCGACCCGCTGCTTCTCGCCGCCGCTGAGCTGGCCGGGCGTGCGCACCGAGGTAGGATCCGGTCCCAGCCGCACCGACTGCAACAACCGTCCGGCCTCGCGGTCGCGCCTCGGACTTGTGACAGCCCCATCAGCCGCTCCAGGGGCGGCTGCAACATCGTCGCCGACGGTGCGGTGCGGATTGAGCGCCTCGTCCGGGTTCTGGAACACCATCTGCAGGCGGCGCAGACTCGGCCGCGTCGCGCTGGTCCAGCCGCTGGCGCGAGCGACACGCCGTGCAAGCAGACATCCCTCGCCGCCCTGCGCTCCACCAGACCGACGATGCAGCGCGCCGTGGTGGTCTTGCCGCTGCCGCTCTCGCCCACCAGCCCCAGGGTGCGCCGCTGGCCGACCTGCCACGATCGATCGCCGTCCACCGCGTGGACCTGCCGCGGCGGTTGCCGACGCAACGCCTCGCGTCAGAGAGCGACGCACTGGGAAATGCTTGATCAGGTCCTTCGTCACCAGCGCTGATCACCGGGTCGGCAGAGCTTGGGCCACCGTTCTGAGCAGGCCGCAGCCGGTCTCGCCGCGCGCGGGCTGACCGGACGCCCGGCTGCGATCTCGCGCCAGCGGTGGCAGCGCACCATGCCGCCGTCCGGCGTCGCCTCCAGTTCAGGGCGCTGGTCGTAGCACAGTGTTGCAGCGCAATCGGAGCAGCGCGGCGCAAAGACGCAGCCCGCACCGGCCGCTGCATCCAGCGCGGCATGCCTGCCCGGTATCGGCATGCCAGCGGATCGATGCCGGTGCCGCTGCCCGAGCCGCGGCACGCTGTCCAGCAGGCCCAGGGTGTAGGGGTGCAACGGCTGGCTGCGCAACGCATCGGTGTGACAGGTCCTCCACCAGCTCGCCGGCGTAGAGCACCGCCACCCGGTCACAGACGGCCGACCACCACGCCCAGGTTGTGCGAGACGTAGAGCATGGCCGTCCGGTGCGTCGGTGGCCAGATCGCGCACCAGGTCGAGGATCGCGGCCTCGGTGGTCACGTCCAGGTTGGTGGTCGGCTCGTCCAGGATCAGCAGGCTGGGCTGCGCGTGCGCCAGCGCCATGGCGATCAGCACCCGCTGCTGCATGCCGCCGCTCAGCTGGTGCGGATAGCTGGCTGGCCACCCGCTCGGGCGTCAGCGATGCGCACCTGGCGCAACGTGCTCCAGCGACCGCTCGCGGCATCGGCGTCGCGCCTTGCTGTCGAGATCGCGCAGCGCCTCGGTCAAGCTGGTCTGCCGACGCGCAGCGAGGGATTGAGCGAGCTGAGCCGGGTTCTGCGGCACCAGCTTGATCTGCTCCTGCCAGACCTCGCCGCATGCTGCTCGGTCGTCCAGACCGGCCAGATCGCTGCCCGGCCAGCCGGATCGTGCCCGCGCTGATCTGCGCCGTTTTCCGGCAGGTATCGCATCACCGCCAGCGCCAGCGTGCGTCTTGCCCGAGCCGCTCTCGCCGACCAGCCCATAGGCCTCGCCCCGCGGCGATGCGCAGGCTGACGTTGCGCACGGCGTCCAGCGCCTGCTGGCCGCGGCGATAAGTGACCGTCAGGTCTCGACTTCCAGCGCAGGAGCAGGTGTCGTGGACATCTAGCTCTCCCTGCCCGGCAGCATGACCCGCTTCAGCCCGTCGGCTGCCAGATTGACGCCGATGACCAGCAGGGCGATGGCCGCTGGCCGGGAAACCAGAGCGCCCACGGTGTCAGCGACACGTAGGGGCGCGCCTGGTTGACCATCAGTCCCCAGTCCGGGCTGGGCGGCTGCACGCCGACGCCGAGAAAGCCCAACGACGCGACGAGGAAGATGGCGTAGGAGAAGCGCAGCGCGGCCTCGACCGCCAAGAGCCGGCAGCACCGAGGGAAAGATCTCGCGGCGGACGATGGCCGAACGTGCTTTCGCCCTGCACACGCGCGGCCTCGACGAAGCCCTTCTGCTTGGTGGACAGCACCACGCTGCGCACCACCCGCGCCACGATGGGGACGTAGACGATCACCATCACGATCAGGACGCTGTTGACGCGACGGGCCGACGATGCCCAGCAGCAGCAGCGCCAGCAGCAGCGCCGGCAAGGCCAGCAGGCTGTCGAAGAGGCGAAAGGTCACCTCGTCGGTCATCCCGCCGCGTAGGCGCTGAACAGGCCAATCAGCGTGCCGATCAGCACCGCGAACAGCGTGCCCAGCCCGGCCAGCGCCAGGATGTCGCGCGCACCCAGCACGACCCGGCTGAACACATCCCGTCCCAGATGGTCGGTGCCGAAGAGATGCTGCGAGCGACGGGGCCTGGCGAGCGGCGCCGGAGATCTGCTCGGTGGCGCTGTAGGGCGCGATCAATGGGCCGAAAAGCGCCATAGCCAGGAAGAGCAGCACCAGGGTCGTGCCCAGGGCCGACGACGGGCGCGCGTACATCGCGCAGCAGTGCCACCAGCGCGTGAGCTGGGTGGCTGCGGCGCCGTTCTGCGAAACAAGGGAGGCGGGATCTGACCCGCCTCCTGTAATCTTGCTGTTCATCAAGTGAGAACCAAAGTGGATGCGCCCGCAGCGATCATGCTACTTGTAACACCTCCGGCAGGCACGGTCGGAGACCGGCCCGAGCGAGATAATGCAACACGCGATCCATCCGGCGTCACCCTGTCTCCCTGTCACCTTGTCATCCGCTCTCCGATCACGCGCCGGACTAATCGCCGCCAGATCGGTGCGACCGGCGAAGGCTTTCAGGTTGAAGCCCTGCGAACTGGTCGCTGATCGCGCCCAGTTGGGCGAAGAAGTAGGGCACGATGCACCGGGCCACGCTCGACCAGGATGCGCTGGATGTCCGTGTAGGCCTCCATGCGCTCCTGCTCGTCCAGCGTAGTACCGGCCGGTCGCAGCCAGCTGGTCGAGCTCGGGGTCGCAGAAGTGCGACTCGTTCCACTTGGCGTCGCAGACCAGCATCACGTCCAGGTAGAACTGGGGATAGGGCCGCGAGCCCCAGCCGGTGATGCCCAGCGTCGCGCCCAGCCAGTTCTGGTCAGGGTTGTCGCTGCCGTAGTAGACGCTTTCCGGGATCGACGTGATATCACGTTGATGCCGGCCTCCTGCCACTGCTGCTGAAGCACCTCGGCCAGCGCGACGCGGTCGCCCGATTCGGGCACGTACAGATCCAGCGCCAGCCCGTCGCCATAGCCCGGCGTCGCTCAGCAGCGCCCTGGCAGCCTTCCACATCGCGCGCCGGCGCGGCATCGCATCCGTGCTGTAGTAGTCGGCGTAGAGCGGGCCGATGGGACTGTCGTTGCCCACCGACGCCCAGCCCCAGCGTCACCGTGTCGAAGATCGCCTGACGATCGGTGGCCAGCTTGAACGCCTCGATGACCCGCGGGTCGTTGCCCGGCTCGCGGTCAGCGCGCAGCCGCACCAGATCGAAGCCGTTGGTGGGAACGATCGAAGGTATCAATGCCCGGCTCACCCTGCAGCGACAGGTAGAGCGGCGTCGGCATGCGCATGGTCAGGTCGACCTGGCCGCCTTTCAGCGCGTCAACTGTGGCCGTCTGGTCGGCGAAGAAGATGAACTCCAGATTGTCGACGCCCGGCTTGCCGTCGATGAAGTAGCCTGTCGTTGGCGGCCAGTTCCATGCGGTTCTTCGGGGCTGTAGGTAACCACCTTGAAGGGGCCGCTGCCGTTGAAGTCCGCGGTCGGGTCCTCGGTGCCTGCCTTAACGATCAGCGCGTGGTTGTCGCTGAGATTGTACTGGAAGAAGGGATCGGGCGCCTGCAACGTGAACACCACAATCTTGGCGGTGGCAGGATCGTCGCCCGCCGGTGCGGCGATATCGACGATGTTGCTGTAGAGGTCGGCGGTCGGCAGGCCGGCCTCCGGGTCACGCAGCCGGTTGAAGGTGTAGATCACGTCGGCAGCCGTAACGGGCGAGCCGTCGTGGAAGGTCGCGTCGGGTTGCAGTTCGACGGTGTATGACAGACCGTCGTCGCTGGCGACCACCGAGCTGGCCAGCCGCGGCTGCAAGCGGTTGTTCTCGTCCACGTCCACCAGGTAGTCGTAGACGGCGTTGAGAATCGCGATCTCGCTATCAGACGATGCGAAGGCGGGATCGAGTTGCACGGGAGCTTCCATGGCGACCCGCAAGGTGCTGGTTGCGGCCGGCTCTGTGGCAGGCGCAGCGGTGGCGCCAACGGCGGCTGGCTCAACGGCCGGGCTGCCCGCTGGCGGCGGCGCGGCACACGCGTTGCAGCGCGAACGCGAACAACAGAATGGCAACCAGCGCAAGATAGCGGCGCGCGGACCTACGGAAGGGATTTGTGTGTGACATGTTTTATCTCCTCACAGACTGAGAGCGCTGACAGACCGATTCTTACCTCGGCGATGTCCCTCTTTGTGCTTTACAAACTGACGGGCCGTATGCTACCACTTCCCCGGCGAAAGACCAAACGCTGAAGCACGAAGACGCGAAAAAGCGCGGAAGTCACGAAACACGGAGGCAGCGATTTGCCAGAAGTTCGACTTTGCGAAGAAAGTCGAACTTCACGAGCTAGCGGATGCGGCGCAGCGCGGCCTGCGCGGCGTGGTAGCCGCACATGCCGTGGACGCCGCCGCCCGGTGGCGTCGAAGAGGAGCAGAGATAGATCTGTGGGTCGGGCGTGGTGTAGGGACGGGGCGAATGGCGGGGCGGGTGAACTGCTGGCGCAGGTCCTGCACGCCGGCGTTGATGTCGCCGCCAATGTAGTTCGGGTTGTACTGCTCGAGCTGCGACCGCGCTGCGGGTGTGACCGTGCCAGGATGCGCTCGCGGAAGCCGGGCGCGAAGCGCTCGATCTGCGCCTCGATCGGTCCGGTCATGTCCACCGTCGAGCCGTTGGGCACGTGGCAGTAGGCCCAGACGGTGTGCTTGCCGGCCGGCGCGCGGCTGGCGTCGAAGAGGCTCTGCTGCGCCAGCAGGACGAAGGGCCGCTCAGGGTGCTGGCCGCGCCAGACTGCCCGCTCGCCCGCCGCGATCTCGTCCAGCGTGCCGCCGACGTGTACCGTGCCCGCCAACGCGCAGTTGGGATCCGCCCACGGGATCGGCCCGTCCAGCGCCAGATCGACTTTGAAGACGCCGGGGCCGTAGCGAAAGCGTTCGAGCTGTCGCCGGTAGCCAGACGGCAGCCGCTCGCCGGTGATCTGCAACAAGCTGCCGCGGGGTTATGTCAAACAAATACGCGCTGGCCTTTGGCAACTCATCCAGCCGCTGCACCATCCAGCCGGTCACCAGATCACCGCCCAGCGACTGGAAGTAGCCCACCAATGCATCGGTGACGCGCTGGCTGCCGCCCGCCGGAATCGGCCAGCCGACGCCGTGCGCCAGCAGTCCCAGCGTCAGGCCGAACGCCGCGCTCAGGGGCCGCTCCAGCGGCATGATCGAGTGGCTGGCGAGACCGGCAAACACAGCCCGCGCGCGTTCGGCCTTGAACAGACTACGCGCAAGAGCGGTGGCCGGCAGGATCGCAGTCGCGCCAAAGCGCGCGTACAGCAGCGGATGGCGCGGCACGCGCAGCGGCCCCAGCAGGTCGCCCAGCAAATCTTCCCAGTTCTCCACCAGCGGTTGCATCAGCAGCCGGTAGCGACCGGCATCGACGCCCAGCCGGGCCGCGGTCGCGTCCAGCGAGCGTTCGACCAGCACGGCGTCTGCTTCGCCGCTGCCCAGCGGGTGCGCCAGCGGCGCGTCGGGCTGTATCCAGCGCAAGCCGAAACGCTCCAGCGGCAGGCTGCGGAAGAAGGGCGACCCCATGCCCAGCGGATGGACCGCCGAACAGGGGTCGTGGATGAAGCCGGGGAGGGTCAGTTCGGCGGAGCGCAGTCCGCCGCCGATGGTTTCCTTGCCCTCGACTACCAGCACGGAACAGCCGGCCTGCGCGAGGGTGATTGCCGCCGCCAGCCCGTTGGGTCCCGAGCCGACGACGACAGCATCGTAGTGTTTGGTCATGCGGCCGGTGTGCCGTCGCCGCCGCCGAACAGCCGCCGGGCTGCCCGCACCGGCGCGTTGAGCGTGGTGCGGATCACCGCGTTGTGGCGCACGTTGGAGGCGCGGTTCCACTGGAGCCGGTTATCGACGCACACCTTCTTGACATCGACCTCGGCGGTCACGCCGTAGTGGTCGGCCAGCCCGGTCAGCACGTGCCGCCAGATGCGTTCCTGCTGCGCGCCGCCACCCATGAAGCGGAAGCCGAACTCGTAGACCGGGTCGTTGGCGCGCGCCAGCGACTGGATCTGCGCCACCGTGACGCCGTCCTCGTCGTAGGCGCTGAAGGTGTTGAAGCCCGATTCGGGATGGCCGTCAGGGGTCATCACCGAGAAAGCCTCGTCGTCGGCGTAGAGGATCAGCACACCGGTGGAAACGGGCATACCGCCGGGCATCCCCGGCAGCGTGGCGTTGATCAGCAGCACCTCGCCAGGCTTGACGCCGGTCAGGCTGGGGTAGAAGCGGCTGTCGTCGGGCATCAGGGCTGGCAGGCTGGCCTTCCAGTAGGCCACCACATCCTGGACCGACGCCTCGGCGCCGTCCAGCCGGATGCGGTAGGTCTTCTGCCAGAGCTGGCCGAAGCCTTGCAGCGGCCCGGTCAGCCCGCGTCCGTCCACGTTGAGGTTCATCGCCCCGGCCCGCGCGTCCCCCACGGTCAACTTGTCAACCGGCTTCGCCCAGGCGTCGTCTCGGTTCGTTTGTTGGGTTGGTTCTTCAGTCATGATTTGTTACCTCGTGGTCGGATCGGGTAAGGACGGACAGGAAGGAAATGAGGGAAACGATGAAACGGTCACCTTGTTCACTCCGCATTGCCACGGGATGCTTCGCGATCACCTATTCACCTTGTCACTTTGTCACCCTGTCATCCCCTCACGCCGCTCCAACCGCCTCCGCCTCGCTGTCGTAGATGCCGATGGCTTCGTTCAACCGGGTCAGTTCGAAGATCTGCTTGTAGTGGTCGCTGAGACCGTAGGCGTTGAGTTTCTGCTTGTTGCGCTGGGCACGGATCAGCAGCGTCACCAGCACGCCGATGCCGGAACTGTTCATGTATTGCAGATCGGTGAAGTTCATGACGATCACCTTGACACCGCCCTGGCTGGCCTCGTTGAAGGCAGCCGAGAGGGCGTCGTCGGCGGCTGCGTTGACTTCACCGACGATATCGATCACACAGGCGCCGTTGACGCGGCGAACGGTGGTCGTAATGTTAGCTGTAGGCATGGGTCAGTCTCCTCGTTTTATACAGTAGCGAGCGCGGTTGCTTCATCCGCATAAATGCTCATAAAATCGGCCAGGCGGGTAATGCGGAAGATCTCCTGGTAGTGCTCGCTGAGACCGGCGGTGATCAGCGGTGTGTGCGCCTTGCGCGCCTGGGCAAGAATGCTCACGATGAGGGCAATGCCGGTGCTGTTGATGTAATCCACATCGGCAAAATTGAGCAGCAGCCGCTCCATCGGCGCTGAAACCGCCTCGGCGTAGGCGCTGTTCAGCGCTGGCTCGGCCGATGCATCCATGACGCCGCTCATGTCGATAATGGCGGTTCCGTCCTGGCGGCGCATCGACGCCTGGAAGTCACGAAATCCTGAAGTCATGTCGGTCTCCTAGCTGAAGTTCATGATCAACTCGACGGTGTGATGTAAGTCATCGCTGGTCACACGCATCTCGTCTACCATGTTTTGGATCAGGAACAGGCCCCAGCCGCGCGGCGATTGCAAGCCGGCCAGCTTGGCGTCGATATCAGGCGTCTCCGCCTCGCGCACGAACTGGCCGCCGCCCTGGTCGGAGATGGTCACGGACAGAGCTTCGGCAGAGCGGCACACCCGAATCTTGACCGGCACATCGGCGCGGTATTTGTTGCCGTGCTCCATGGCATTCATGGTCGCCTCGGCCACGGCAGTCTTCAGACGCTCGACACGGTCGGGGGACAGCGGCATGCCAGCAGCGATCTCCGCCACTCTTTCCATAGCAGCGCGCTCGTTGCCGACCTGGCTGGCAACATCGAACTCGGCCACGATTTCGATGTCAGCGCCGCCTGCTGTAAGCAGGGCCGGCGCTTGCTGAGTATATTCCAGCGTCACCATGGTGACATCGTCTTCCTGCTCCCAGCCCGGCCCGGTGAAACGCGCCAGCACGTCCAGCACATAGGCCACCAGGTCAGATCCGCCGGGACAGTCCTCCAGCAGCGCGTGCATGCGCGGGAAGCCGAACATATCGCCCGTCGGGCTGTGCGCCTCGGCGATGCCGTCGCTGTAGAACAGCACCATGTCGCCTGGCTGCAACGTGATCTCGCGTTCCTCGTAGCTCATACCGGCCAGCAGGCCCAGCGGCATACCGGTCGCGCGCATCTCCTGGACGCCGTTCGCAGTGCGCACGTAGGGCAGGTCGTGGCCGGCATTGGCGAAGTGCAAACGGCCGGTCTTGGGATCCAGCAACGCGTAGAGGCAGGTGACAAACATCTTGGGCGGGATGTCTTCGACCAGCAGGTCGTTGACGCGCTCCAGCACTGCGCCGGGCGACTCGAACCGCTCGGCTGCCGAACGCAGCATCGTCCGTGTCGTCGCCATCACCAGCGCGGCCGGCACGCCCTTGTCGGTCACGTCGCCCACCACCAGGCCAATCCGCCCATCGTCGAAATAGTGGAAATCGTAGAAATCGCCGCCCACCTGTCGGGCCGGCTGGTAGTAGGCGGCCATGCTGTAGTCAGCCAGTTGTGGCAGTTCCTTGGGCAACAATGTCTGCTGGATCAGCTTGGCGACCCGCAGCTCCTGCTCGATACGCTCCCGGTTACGGGCTTCGATCTGTTGCTGGCGCACCAGTTGTGCGACTCGCACCGCCGGCGCGGCCTGCGTCGACAGGTCGTTGAGCAGCTTGCGGTCATCGGTGCTGTACTCCTGCTCGCTGAGCCGCTGCCCCAGGTTGACGATGCCGATCAGCTCGCCCTGGCTCACCAGTGGAATAACCACGGCCACGTCTGCCGCCCGCAGTTCCTCCAAGGCGGGCGATTGCAAGTTCAGCCGTGCCAGTTCCACCGGGTTGGATGCGTTCTGCAGGTACGCCAGCAGCGGGTCCGTGGGAGCAATGTCCACGTCGATGTCGATGACCTCGACCAGAGATTGCTGGACAACCGGTGCAACGTCCATGCCCGGAGCAACCGTCTCATCCGTATTCTTGTTCTTCTTGCGCCATCGCGATGTTATGCTTGCCATATGTCACCATTCTACCTGCCAAACGTTCCGAAATCGTTACGAAAAGGGTTACGAACGATCCGATTATACGCGATTATTGCGAATCGGCTTTACGCAATCCAGTTTCTCGTAGCCACACGCTCACGCGTTCCGGCTGCATCGTCTCATCCACCACACGCATCAGCTCCGCCACAGCGCGTCCAGATCCGTCTCGTCGCGCGCTGTCGAGCGCGAACTGAGCCAGCACCTGCTGGGCATCGTACTTCTTGCGGAAGAAGCGGCGGTCGATCCCGTTCTGGATGCGCCGGCGCAACGGCGTGAACAGCGCGGCGATGACCAGCGTCGAGATGACTATCGCCAGCGGCGACTGTTCAATGCCGGTGATAGCGCCAAAGACCTGCTGCAACAAGACCACGCTGCCAAAGTAGACCAGCGCCAACATCGCCGTGAGCGTCGCGTAGACCAACGTCTTGCGGATGATGACATCAAAGTCATACAGTCGATAGCGCAGGATGGCCATGCCAACGGCCAGGTAGAGCGGAACCATATATGCCTGACCAACGAGGACAAGCAGATTGTTGAATGCCACGTTGTTCTGGTTTGGCGATAAGGTGGTGACGGGCAGAAAGAACAGGATGACCGTGAAGAACCCGCCCACGACAAACCAGCGCAACTGCAGGCGCACCACTGACCCGGCTGAGCGGTAGCGGAAAATGAGGGAGATCGCAGCCAGGATCGTGATCAGGACGAGAGAAATAAAGGACGGAAAACCCAACTGGCCGAAAAACGAGTTTGTCAGGTTTGCCGGTAACCAGCCATAGGGATTATCAATGACAATGCCTCCGGCTTCTGCACCTCCATTCCAGTCGGGGCCTGGCACGAAATTACTCGAAAACAATACAGCGAGACGCCAGGAAGAACCAGACATAGAGAAACCGCCAGCGACGGGACGGCAATTGTCCATTCGGAAACCAGAGCAAGAGCAGGATCAGACAGGCAAACGTGGCAAGATTGGCAGGTTCGGTTGCCCACAACAGAAAATACTCCAGGGCTGAATATCCCGACGGGTTGAGCGCCAGAAGCGTAATAGATGCCATGTCCCAGCGAGCGGACGCCCACAGCCAGCGCGTAGATGATCCATAGCCAGCCGATACGATTGCGCGGTTGCCTGAGCACAATGATCAGTCCCAGAATAGGAGCGCCCAATGCCGCAATGCTTGAGCCCAGAGCTGACAACCAGGCAATGTTGGCAGGATCAGGCGCAGCCAACAGAGCGATCAGCGAGGCAATCGAGAATCGCGATTACCAGCAACGCCATTCCCCAGGCGATGCGACGAAGCCAGCGATCATTCATGGGGATTTCTCCTTGAGCCAGACGCTGACATGCTCCGGCTGCATCGTCTCCTGCACCACCCGCACCAGCTCCGTGGTCAACGCATCCAGATCGGTCTCGTCGCGTGCTGTCAAGGCAAACTGCGCCAGCACCTGCTGCGCGTCGTACTTCTTGCGGTAAAAACGCCGGTCAATCCAGTCCTGGATGCGGCGGCGCAGAGGCGTGAAGAGCGCGACGATCACCAGTGTCGAGGCTACAACTGCCAGCGGCGACTGCGCGACGCCTGTCAGCCCGCTGAAAAGCCTCTGCAATAGCACGACGGTGCCAAAGTAGACCAGCGCCAGCAGAACCGTCAGCACGGCGTAGACCAACGTCTTGCGGATGACGACATCAATGTCGAATAAGCGGTAGCGCAAGATGGAGTAGGCGATGATGATCGGTGGAAACAAGCCGATCAGGCCGATGAAGCCTCCACCGATGGCTTGAAGCGCGGGCGGCGCATTGGAAATATCAGTGTACGTGGACGTCAAGGCAAAATAAAACACCATATAGGGTGTCAACACGATCATCGACCAGAACGCGAACGCCTTGATCTGCTGGCGCTGCACGGCGTTGGCGCGGCGATAGCGCAGTAGCGGCGACACAAACACGCCAATGATTAGAGGAAGCACAAGAGCATAATAGAGGTTCGTTACGAATTGATTGACCGTTTCGGCCCCCACAACGAAGAACGGATTGGCGGGCTCGCCAGGGTAAGGAAGCTGGGCAGGCGCCAACATGGCAGCGCCGCCCTGGATCAACGCTAAGACCGTCAGAGCAGGCAGAATTGGGCTGAGCCAGCGCGGGTAGGCATGACCATCGGGAAAATAGAACGACGTGATGATAAACGCGGTCCACCAGGCAGCGATGGGCAGCGAGACGAGACCATAAAGCGCAGGAGTGATTTCAACAGAAATGCCGTAAGACGCAAATCCGCCGGCCCACACCAACAGTAACAATCCGACCAGGTTCTGTCTCTGTTGGCGCAGAACCAGATACCCCAGGAGAGCAATGACTGGAGCGCCGACAAACAGGGCAAATACCGCAAACAGCGGATTGCCATTGAAGCCATTGTATGGAGAAAGCGCCAACGGATGCGTAAGCCGGTCGACCAGGGCAACGGCCCAGGCGACGAAGCCGTACACGACCAGCAACCACAACAGCACGCGAAAAAACGCCTCGGAGCGACGCACAAGCGGCGTGTTGATCGATGGATCAGGTTGTAAATTGGAGGTTGCGGAAGATGTCATTACAGGTTTTTCGGGGCTTCTTGCTTGCGCAACCAAACACTCACATGCTCTGGCTGCATCGTCTCCTGCACGACCCGCACCAACTCCGCCGTCAACGCATCCAGGTCAGTCTCGTCGCGCGCGTGCAGAGCAAAGGCGGCCAGCACCTGCTGCGCATCGTACTTCTTGCGGAAGAAGCGCCGGTCGATCCAGTCCTGGATGCGGCGGCGCAGCGGCGTGAAGAGCGCGACGATTACCAGTGTCGAGGCGACAACTGCCAGCGGTGACTGCTGCACGCCTGTCAACGCGCTAAAAAGCCGCTGCAACAGCACGACGCTGCCGAAGTAGACCAGCGCCAGCAACGCCGTCAACACCGCGTAGACCAGCGTCTTGCGGATGATGACATCGATGTCATAGAGCCGGTAGCGCAGGATGGCGATGCCCATGCCGATGGGGAACAACAAGTAAAGCGGCGTGAAGAGGAACAGGTCCAGTAGGATCAACGGCCGGAGAGTGGCGGCGCTGGCCGTGTCGAGTTCCGGTGCAAACACAATGATCAAGGCGCTGATAGCCCAGGCCACTGGCCACGCCAGCAGCCCGATCATGGCCCAGCGCGTCTGCAAGCGCTCGATGGGACCGGAGACGCGGCGATAGCGGTAAACCTGGGCGAAGATGAAGCAAGCCAGAAGCGGAAAAACGATCAGGAACCCGATGCCGCCGACGCCAGCCAGAAAGTCCAGGCGGCTACCTGGAGCCAGGAAACCAGGCAAGGTGAAGGCAAAGAAGAACAACGCCACCCATCTCGTCCAGCGCGGCACAAAGCGGCCAGTGGGAAAGAGGAAAAAGATGAGCGTCATGGCATTGGCGCTGGCTACGGCGAGTATCCGGTCCAACCATATACCCACCACGCCCAACTCAGCCAGCGCCGCACTGCTTACCGAACCACCTGAACCGATCAGCAGCAGAAGATAAGACATCAGCAAGGCGCTGCGATCGTGACCACGACGCCAAAAGATGAGCAGCGCTATCAGGGCGACGGGGAAGCTGCCCAGCACGCCGGTGACCAGCTTGTAGAATGCATAGAGCTCACCTGGGATACCTGCTTCTGCAAGCAACGCAGGCACCGTCGGATCGGGAAAGTTCTCGTTGGGAGCAGTAGGCGCAGCCAGCATCTGCCGAAAATAGACGAACACGCCCACCAGGAAAACGAGGAAGGTGACGGCAAAGGTCGCCAGCCAGAGGGCGCGCAAGAAACGCAGTCGCCGCTCTGCCTGCTTATCAGGAAAGGTGGAAGCGCCTGCTTCAGGAAGCGTGTCGGTCTTCATGTGGTCGATCATATCGGGCGATGGAACCTCGGATTGCTACAGTGATTAACGAACCGCTTCAGCTGTTTGTGGTATCTGCCCAAGAATATCACCTGATCGTCCTGCAAACGTTACGAGAATCGTTACGGACTGGCGAATATGCGCGTTTGCTGCGAATCCGCGTTACCAATCCGCTCTGGCGCCAGCCAAAACACACAGCAATTCCAAACATGAGCGTTTGCAAACCGGAGTCGAGCCTTTAGGCGGGTCTCAGCGCTCACTCGACGTGAAGTTCGGCGAAGCGGGCCTGCGTACACTCTCCGGCTGCATCGTCCCCTGCAACCACCCGCACCAACTCAGCAGTCAGCGCGTCAGATCGGTTTCGTTTTATCCTACCACAGCGCGCTGCAATCCAGATCGTCGCAGGCCGTCAGCGCTCGCTGCAGCATCGTCAGCCAGGTGTCGATCCAACGTTCGTTGATGCCGCCGCGGCAAAACTCGGTTGCGACATAGACGCACATCGGCACGCACAGCCTGTAGTCGTCGAACAATTGCCCCCACGAATAATCGCGCACGCCGTTTTCGATCAGAGTGGCGTAATAGCGCCGCAGGACGGGCATTTCGCATTGCCGCCGCGTCTCAGTCGGCCAGTCCAGCACCATGGCGTAGGTCAGATCGTAGATCCCCAGCCAGACGGTCAAACTCCAGTCGAACGGTTGGCGGTCGATCAGGTAAACCGGGCGATCGCCCAGGCGCGGCACGAGGATGTTGTGTTCGTTGGGGTCGCCGTGAATCAGCGTGAAACCGTTGCTGTCTGCGGTGCGCGCAATCATGGCCTGCGGGTGCCTGGCGTACAAATCGCGCATGGCGTCCGGCCAGTGCGGCTCCAGTTGATCAGCGAATCGTCCGACGATGTGAGCGACGCCTGGCTCCGCGATGGCGGCGTACCTTTGAATGTGGCTGGCGCTGTGCATCGACGCTCCCGCTTCGGCCAGCCGTTCGCCGCCCCACCAGCGGGCGTGCAGAACGGCAAACCCTTCCGCCAGTGC
The DNA here is from genome assembly GCA_963707275.1 of uncultured Chloroflexia bacterium. Lineage (GTDB taxonomy): Bacteria > Chloroflexota > Anaerolineae > JAAEKA01 > JAAEKA01 > JACKBK01. The sequence goes on along the minus strand of CAVPPH010000001.1, from coordinate 1,100,645 downwards.
CAGACCATACCCCAGCGTCGGCGCTTTCTCTCCTGCCGTCGTGTGGGTTTCCGATACGTCATCCAGCAGAATGTGATAGCGGCCCAGTTCCTGGGAGTATGCCGCATCGTGGCATCGAACAAGCGGCGCGTCGGCCACATCGACGTAGTCGCGGGCGTAGTAGGTGAACTCCGACTCGTCGAAGAACTCGTCGTTCTGGTCAGTGCTGACCATCTTCAGGAACAGCCGCCGAGGAAGTGCCCCCTGCGCATCGTCCGTGTAGTCCACGATCAGTTTGGCGTTGGTGGACCAATTGCCATGCCCCGCCTCCAACTCAAATGATCTGACCGCGCCGCGAGTCAACGCACCGCTGCCAGCCAGCGCGGTCGTGAGCCATCCCACCGTGATCTGATCAACACTGGTCATCACTTCGTTCGACACTGCGCCTGTTTCCTCGTTTCCACCGACACAGAAGTCTCGCTCATTTGCCACGAATTGAACAAATTTCCCAAAATCAGATCGGGGAAATTCGCCCCATTCGTGTAATTCGTGGCAGTTTCCGGCCGACCGAAGCCAAGCTCACTACGTACGACCGGTCAACGTCGCCTCTCAGCCAACATCGGCAGCCCGCCGGCCGGCCGTAGCGTAGTCTGCGGCTGCGGCTTGACAACCGCGCCGGCAGGCAGCCGCAGCCGGTAGCGCTGCGCCATCGTCGCCAGAAGCAGCGTCGCCTCCATCAACGCAAAGGTATTGCCAATGCACTGGTGCGGCCCGCCGCCAAAGGGCATGTAGGCGAAGCGCGGCCGGTCATGTGGCGTGTCGGGATCGAAGCGCTGCGGGTTAAAGCGCTCCGGATCAGGCCACCACGCTGGCGAGTGATGGATCACGTAAGGGCTGATCGCCACCACCGCGCCGGCCGGGATGCGGTAGCCGCACACCACGTCCTCGGCCACCGCCTCGCGGTTGGTGATCCAGGCTGGCGGGTAGAGCCGCAGCGTCTCGTCGACAACCATGCGGGTGTAGCGCAGGTTGGGCACGTCAGCCGCGCCGGGCGCGCGACCTGCCAGCACCTCATCCAGTTCGGTGTGCAGCTCGGCTTCTGCCTCAGGGTTCTGCGACAACAGGTAGAACGCCCACGTCAACGCCACGGCGGTCGTCTCGTGGCCGGCGACGAAGATCGTAACCACCTCGTCGCGCAATTGCTTGTCGCTCATCCCCTGGCCGGTCTCCTCGTCAACCATTTCCATCAGCATACCCAAGAGATCATCCCGCTGCTCGCCGCTGCTGCGCCGCTGCTCGATGATCCCCAGCACGACGTCGTCCACGGTGCGCATGGCGGCCAGTGTGCGCCGGTTGCGCAGCGTCGGCCAGCGCAGCGACGGATAGAACGGCAACTGGAAACGGAAGTTGATGTCGGCCAGCAGCAGCGTGATCGCCTGGCTGACGGCATGCGTGTCGGCGTCCAGCCGCGCGCCGAACATAGTCTCGCTGATGATGGCCATGGTCAGGGTGGTCATCTCCTCGGCGACATCCAGCGGCTGGCTGGTGTCCGCGCGCTGATCCCAACGTGCCAGCATGTCCAGCGTACGCGCCGTCATCACGTCGCCAAAACCGGCGATGCGGCGGCGATGAAAGGCCGGCTGCATTAACCGCCGCTGGCGCAGCCACAGATCACCCTCGCTGGTGAACAGGCCGTCGCCGGCCAGTTGGCGGATGATGTCGAACATGTCGCCCTTGAGATAGTTGTGGTGATTGTCCTGCAGAATGCGCTGCGCGCCGTCAGGGTGACTGATCTGATTGAAGATGACGTTGCCCAGCCGATAGCGCGCCACATCGCCATATTCGGCCGCGACGCGCATGATGAAGCCCAGCGGATCGCGCTGGAGTTGCAGGGTATTACCCACCAGCGGCGCACCGGTCGGGCCGACTATCTCACGGGCCGCGGCTGGCGCAGCTCGTCGTGTTTTTTGAGTTGTTGCAGCCATAGCGTATCTCCTTGACCTCACTATGCCACGCAGCCGTACGCTAATCGTTACGAAAAGCGTTGCGATTGCAGGCAAATGGCTCTTGCTGGACAGCTAGCCGCCAGAACATTGGCCTTCAAAGGTTGCTTCGTCGCTCCGCTGCAGTTCCAGCACCAGCGGCGGTTCGGGTTGATCGGAACGAGCGATATGCTGGCGCGTGGGGTCGTAGCTGTACGTACCGACCAACGTCAACCGGTCGCCATCCCAGCGACTGCTGACGTCGTGCAGCAACCAGAGCGGCGCATCCTCCGGGGGCCGCAAGTGCAGATCATCGACCTGCCCGTCCGTGTCTGCGTTTCCCCAGACCTCGAACTCACCCTGTTGGTCGCCTATGCAATAGCGGGCTGCGCCGACCAGATTGACGCCATCGTCGTCCGGCGGTCGTTCGAGTTGCAGGTAGAGGACTGCGCCCAAATCGTCGGCCAGCGGCATCTCTCCGACCCATTCACCTGTCAGCGTGGGCTGTCCGCCGGCTGAATTGCTCCAGGCAGGGCCGGCCAGCGATCCACACGCTGCAAGTGAAGTAACAAACAAAGACAAGCACACGCCCATAACCGTTGCGAAAGTGGGGCGATGGCGCAGTCCGCGTAACACAAACTCTGAGTTCATGAATGACTCCTCCACGTCCAAGAAATCGACACTCCGGCGCGTCCCGCCAGTAGTATCCTGTCAGTCAGCGCAACCAACACGCTCAGCGCGCACCACGCCCGGACTACGGCGGATTTCCACAGTGTTTGACAGGCACGGCCTCTGCGATTCTGCGTTCATGTCGTGGATCATACCACCGTATCGTCCGCTAATCGTTACGAACAATGCTACGATCATATTAAACGTAAGGCGGTTCCCGTTTCCCGCGCCCGATTCCGCAATTACTGCGAGCCCTCCGGTTTCCAACTGCTGATCGTGGTCAGCGTACGAAAACCGAAGGGCTCGCAAGTGTCCCGACACAGCCAACCCACTGGCCTACGGCTGGCGCAGGGCCACGAACTCCCATTCGTAGGTTGTGGAGATGCCGCCGCCGATCTCCTCGTAGGTGTAGTAGATCACGTCGCCGGAAGGCTCGACCTCGGGCACATCCTCGGCCGGCGGTGACAGCCACGACCGGAACACGTCCGCCGGGCCGGTAGTGGTGCCGGTTGGGCATGCCATCACCTCAGTGGTGTGGATCTCGGTCTCAGCGCTGCCTGAGTAGGTCCGCTGTTCGGGTCCCTGGGTCAGGTAGTTGTAGATCGCCAGCGTGCCATCTTCGGGCAGGATCTGCGCGGTTGCCGGCCCGGCGTTATAGGTGCAGTCGTTGATAGTACCCGAACTTTGCCAGGTTACCGAACCGCTGACCGGCCGGTAGAACTCAGGCTGGAAGGGCGCGTTGATCTCGACCAGCCGCGTGCGTTCGAACGTCACCGTCGCGCTGGTTTGGTCCGAGATGTCGACTCCGGCATACGGGCGCTCCAAAGACATGACGGTCGCCGTGCCCTGCCAGCGCCAGCAGCCGATGTTGGTTACGATCACCTTCGGCCGCACCGCGGGATCGGGCGTGACGCCCGGCGCGAACTGCACCCACAGCTCGATGTCGGCGATGCGTTCGGCCCGCAGGTCACGGCAGAAAGTTCTTGCCTGCCGGCCGGTCCAGTTCTCATCGACGTAGATGTCGTTGCCAATCTCCGGCATGTAATGCAGGAAGGCAGACACCGTGGCAACGTTGGCCGGATACGGGTTGGTCACGATGACCGAACGGACATGGTCGTCGGTGAACAGGATGTCGGTGAAGTTCTCATCCACCGTATAGCTGGCCTGCTGCCCGCCGTGCAGATTGACCTCCAGCAGCGCCTTCTCCATCTCGACCCAGGTACGATCGACGGCCCGGCCGCGGCGTGACGTGGCGTCGACGGTTAGCACCGGATTGTTCTGGTTCTTCCATGGCTGCCCGGGCGCTGTAATCGACAACTGCGCAGGTGATCCGGGCGCGCTGGTTGCGTTGCCCGGACTGACGCTGGCGCCACCATTGATCGAAACAGTCATATTGGCAGCCACTTCGTTGTGGTCGTCCTTGCCCTTCAACGCCACCGCCATGGTCCCGCTGGTCGCCGGCTCCAGGCCCATGTGACCGGGATCGAAGGTCAGCTCGACACATTTTCCTTCGTCGTACCAGCCGGTTTCCGCCTCCAGCAGATAGGCGTCGGCGATGCCCACCGCCTTGGCGCTCAGTTCCAGGATCGCCTCGGACACCTCGGCCCGCAGCACGCCGCCGGTCAGCCCGCCAGGCACTGCGCCGCCCGGCCCCCAGACCTGCCACGACAACTGGGACGCGCCCAGGTTGTCCGAGTGCGGGTCGAGATGGCTGCCGGTCAGCCGGCTGCGGAACACCTCGGTAGCGTTGCTGATCAACTGGCCGGTGTCGGCTCGCCGTTCCTGGATGCTGGTCTCGACGACGACCGTGCCGTCGATGTCGTAGTGTGTGATCCGGGCGCTCATGGCGACGTGCGCCGTGACAGTCGCCTCCAGGGTCTCCTGGTAACGAAAGACGGTGCGCACGTTGCCATCGACCTGGCTGCCGGTCATGAGCGTCTCGCCGCTGACCGTGCCCTCGAACACACCGGCGGCGTCGGGGCAGATACCAAACTCGCCTGAGAAGCTATCCTTGAAGCTGACCGTGTCACCGCCTGGCAGCGTGGTATCGGTGTTGATCTCTATGCCATAGCTGCCGCCGCTGTTGATCTCTTCGAAGGTGTCGCTGGTGATTCCTTCGATGGTACCGCTGTTATTGTGGGTAACGCCATTGACTGTAACGGGCGGCAAGCTCACGCTGCCGGCGCCCTGCAAGTCCAGCAACGCCTGGCGTACGTGGCCCTCCCGGTTCTCCATGGTGGTCATGGCCTGGGCCGTGTTGGGCGCATAGAACGTGGCGAAGATGCTGCGCCGGCGCAGTTGCTCGAAGTGCTCCTGCGAGTTGACCGGCGTCCCATGCGGAACGATGGTGATTGGCAGCAACACCTGCGACCAGCCTGACTGCACGACAGGCATGAACATGCGCTTCGGGCCAGGCGGCTGAGCCTGGGCTGACGGCGCCGGACCACGCAACGCCGCTGCCAGCAGACCCAGTATGAACACGCAGCGTAACAGTTTCTCTTTCATAGCTTCCTCACTACAGCCCGCGGCTGCTGTCAACCGTAGGTTTGATGTTCTGGTTGCGGCTGAAGAAGTTGGCGGGATCGTACTTGTTCTTCAGTTCGACGAGGCGACGATAGTTGGCGCCGTAGCTGACACGCACGGCTGCTTCGCCCTCATCACCCAGGAAGTTGACGTAGGTGCCCTGGCTGGCGAATGGCGCCATCGCGGCGCGGCTCTCCTCGGCCCAGCGCACATGCGGCTCGGCCGGGCCGCTCTCCCAGGCGCTGGAGTGCAGCACAGCGTAGTGGTCAAAACGCAGCGCAAAGGAGGTCTCAGCCGCTGGCACGCGGCTGGCCGCGCCGTGAATGTGCTGGATAATCACGGCCGACATGGGCGACACACGCTGCTTGACCCACTTTACCAGCGTGTCGATAGCCTCATCGCTGAACGCACGTACGCTGTAGGCAGCGTCGTGGTAGTGGCGTCCATCGGGGGCAGCCGGGTCCATCATCGCCAGCAGGCCGGCGTATGGCATCGGCTGAACCACCGCGACCAGCGGCTCGGCCTGGCGAAAAACATCCAACTGTTGCTCGCCCTGGGCGAAGTCGTCGCCGCTGTAGCAGGCGAAGAGCGCCACGGCCGGGCCGATCTCCGGCATGCTGGTGATCACCGCCATCACAGCCAGGTCGTCCGGCGCCGCCGCGGTCACGTCGCGGTAGAGCCGCATGGCCTGCTTTGCCTGCGCGAAGGGATAGATGAACGTCCCCACCAGCACCTGATCCATCGGATAGAGGCGCAGCTCGAAGGCGGTGACGATGCCGAAGTTGCCGCCGCCGCCGCGCAGTCCCCAGAACAGGTCAGGCCGCTCCGTGGCGCTGGTCCGCACCAACTCACCTTCAGCGGTGACCATCTCGAAGGCCAGCACGTTGTCGATGATCAGGCCGTATTTGCCCATCAGCCAGCCGATGCCGCCGCCCAGCGTTGCACCGCCCAGTCCGTTGCCGGAGCATGTGCCGGTCGGCGTGATCAGGCCGTACGGCTCCAGCGCCTGCACCAGCTCGCCCAGCTTCAAGCCCGGCTCGACACGCGCCACACGACGCTCGACGTCAACCGAGACGCCTTTCATCTGCGACAGGTCGATCACCAGGCCGTCGTCGACCAGCGACAGACCGTTGCCGCTGTGGCCGCCGCTGCGGATCGCCACCGGCCAGCCCTCCTGGCGTGCCAGACGCACCGCTGCCGCAACATCCCGTCCATCAGCGCAGCGGGCGATGAGCGCCGGGCGCTTGTCCACCGCGCCGTTCCAGACCGTGCGTGCCTGGTCGTAGGTTGCATCCGCAGGGCGGATCACCTGACCGCGAAATGTTGACTCAAATTCCGCCAACGCCGCGCCGTTGCGCAGTTCGTTTTCAATAACAGTTTTGGTTGCCATCGTGCTATCTCCTTCAGGATATGAGTGTATCATCCTCCCGCAGGCGGTAAGTTGGCCCGTGGCACACCATCAGCCGCCAAGCCTCCGGGAGGGTACCGGTTAGATTTCCAACACACCCAAAGGATATCAGATTCGCCCCACCCGCTCATCGGGGAAAGTACGCAGGTTATGCGGTCGCAGTATGTAGATTTGACGGGGGATTTGAAAATCCCCCGCAATCGTCATTGCGGGCCGCGGCGGCAAAGCAATCTTTCTGCTCGGCCGCCTCGCAGTGACATTTTCAGCGATCGTCGCCGGCTTCTGCCAGCAAGCCGCTTTCGACAGCCCAGGCCGCGATCTGTGTGCGGGCGTTGAAGTCGAGCTTCAGCATGATGTTGGCGACGTGGCGTTCGGCCGTGCGCTCGCTGATGGTCAGGCGGTCGGCGATGTCGCGGTTGGACAGGCCCTGGGCGACCAGCGTCGCCACTTCGCGCTCGCGGGCGGTCAGACCGCCATAGCGTTCCTTGGCAGTTTGACGCGGCGTTGCTGCGGGCAAGGAGGGGATCAACGCCAAAGCGCGCGCCATGAACTGCGCCCGCAACGAGGGGCCGCCACCGGGGTCGGGATCGTCGGGTAGCGTGGCTGCCAGCGTTTCGGCGCTGACACGCGCCGCGTTCAGCGCAGCCTCGGCTTCCGCCCGACGGCGCTGCGCCAACAGCGCCCTCCCCAGCGCGAGTTCGATGCGCCACTGCAGCGGCAAGCGGCCCTGCGTTTGCGCCGCAGTCCGTGCTTCGCTGAGTGCCCGCTCGGCCTCATCGAACCGATCCAGCCCGATCAGCGCCTCGCCCCGCAGCCACCACAGACGCGGCACCACGCGTCCCGCATCCGTCAGGTTCTGTGCCGTCGCAATCAGGCGGTCAACGATGTCGACAGCCACGTCAGCCTGGCCGCGCGCCAGGGCCAACTCCGCGCGTGCTGCCCAGATCAGCCGCTCCTGCAGAGTGCGGGCCGGCCCATCGGGCGCCAGCACTGCATCCAGCGCCGCCTGTGCTTCGTCCGGTCGATCCTGCCCGATCAACGCAGTCGCCAAGGCCGCGGCGGTCTGCCGCTGCCAGATCTCGGAGTTGATCGCGCGGGCCATGTCCTGAGCCAGTACCAGCGTCTGCTCGGCGCGTTCAAAATCAAGAAACTCGCCTTGCAGCCAACCCAGCCCGCGCCTGGCGTCGACGATCCACTCCTGATGCTCGATGTCGATGGCGGCGTCGAGGGCAGCCTGAAGGATTTCCAACGCTGCGCCCCACTGACCACGCCGGCCCTCCGCCAATCCAACACAGATAGTGGCCAGAACCTCACCGGAGCGCCAGGTGATGCTGCGAGCCGTTTGGACGGCTTGCCGGCCCGCGGGCAGATTATCCGCGACTGCGTCATCGTCGAACTCCAGCTCGAAATCGGCCGCCAGCGCCAGGCCGGCCTGGCTCATCAACAGACCGCGGAGGTCGTCCTGCGCTTGCCAGAGGGAGATAGCCTGGCGACAATCGACGCGCCCGCCGATCAGGTCGCCGCAGTTGAAGCGCGTGATGGCCAGCAAGTCCAGCGTCTCGGCCAGACCAGTCCGGTCGTCCAGACTCTCGAAAATCGCCAGCGCCTCCTGGTGGTCACGCAGAGCTGCGAAGGGCTGTTCGCGGTTCATGCGCCAGTTGCCCATCTGGTTGAGGCTGACGGCCACCCGCTGCGGAACGTCATGGCGGCGCGCCTGGCTCAACGCAGCGGCAATGTATTCGCCGCTGCGGTCGTAGTCACGCGTGGCCCACAGCAGCCCCAACGCCAGCGTTGCCTGCCAGGCCAGCTCGTCGTCACCGGCCCGGGTGGCCGCGTCCAGCGCCCGTTCATAGTCAGCCAGGGCAGCGTCGTACTCGCTCAGTCGCATGTAAGCGTCGCCGCGCGCCAGCAGGACTGCCACTGGCGCCGGCTGCCCCAGTGCATCGGCGGCCTGCAACGCGTGGTTGTAGTGAGTGACCGCCGTGTGCGGCGCATGCAGTGCGTGCGCCTGCCGGCCGGCCTGCGCCGAATAATCCAGCGTCTTGACCCAGTCCTCGCCCAGAAAGGTGTGATAGGCCAGATCGGCCAGCGGCGTTTCCCCGGTCTCAGCCGCCTGCTGCTCCAACACCCCGGCGACAACACGGTGCAGGGACCGGCGCTCGCGGGCCAGCAGGTTGGCCTGCGCCGCTTCCTGGATCAGCGCGTGGCGGAAGGCAAAGCGGTCGGCGCTCTCCTCGACCAGCAGTTGCGCGATGATCAACTCCTTAAGAGCGCCGATCAACTGGGCCTCGTCCAGATCGAGGAGGCGGTGTAATAACGCAAAATCAGGGCGACGCCCGGCTACCGCGGCTGTCGTGAGAACCTGCCGGGCCACCGGACTGAGCTGCTCGCGACGGCGACGCATGACCTCTTGCACGCTGCGCGGGATGTGCAGCTCGGCCAGCGGCTTGCGATCCCAGATACCCTGGTCGAAGTAGATATCGCCCGAGCGAACCATGGCGCGCAGGATTTCTTCGATGAAAAAGGGGTTGCCCTCAGACAGCCGGTAGAGCTGGTCGAGAAACTCGACACGCAGCGGACGCGGCTGATCGAAGATGGCGCGCACCATCTGGTCAACCTCGGCGCGACTCGAGATTCGCCAGTGACACTTCCGTAGCCAGACGCTGCTGGTCCAGCTTTGCCAGAAAACCGCCCAGGTCGCCGCCGGTCTCGTCGCTGCGGTAGGTCAGCAGCAACAGGATGCGCTCCCGGACCAGCCGGCGCGCCAGGTAGAAGAGCAAGTCAAGGCTGGCATCATCGCACCAGTGCAGGTCCTCGACGATCAACAGCAGCGGGCGATCCTCTGCCAGCCGCTCCAGGAGCGCAGCAATGGCGTATAACAATTGGCCGCGTTCCTGGCCGGCGTCGCGCAGCAAGTCGCTGACACCGGTGGCATTGACTGCCGGCAGCCCTTGCAGCAGGTCGTAGATCGGTGCGTAGGGCCGGCCCCGGTCCGCCTCGTAGCAGGCGGCAACCAGGACCCGCCAGCCGTCCTCCGCGGCCCAGTCGCGCATGTCGGCAGCCAGCCGCGACTTGCCGGTTCCCGCCTCGCCAGAGAGCAGCAGGACGCCGCCGGCGCCTGCCCGCGACTGGCCGGCCAGTCGCCGCATCGCATCGACGTGCGCTGACCGTCCTATCAACACCGGGCAAACCAGAGGGGTATCAACAGGGTGTGTCATGCGGCATATTGTAAATCAAATCCCCCAATTTTCTTCAAACATGAACTCGGATTCTGCATCTCATACTCAAGAAGCCCCGCAGTCGCCAACGCGCCTTACGGGACATCTTGTTTCCGCAGCCATACGCTCACACTCTCCGGTTGCATGGTCTCTTGCACAACGCGCACCAGTTCCGCCGTCAGTGCGTCCAGGTCAGTTTCGTCGCGGGCGGTGAGGGCGAACTGCGCCAGCACCTGCTGGGCATCGTACTTCTTGCGGAAGAAGCGCCGGTCGATCCAATCTTGCACGCGGCGGCGCAGGGCGTGAACAGCGCGGCAATGACCAGCGTCGAGACCACCACGGCCAGCGGCGACTGCTCGATGCCCGTCACCGCGCCGAACAGCCGCTGCAAGAGGATCACGCTGCCGAAGTAAACCAGCGCCAGCAGCGCAGTCAACACCGCGTAGACCAGCGTCTTGCGGATGATGACGTCGATATCCCACAGGCGGTAGCGCAAGATGGCGATGCCGATGCTGATGGGCAGTGCGCTCAGACTCAGGGAAAAGAGCGTGGTTGATGCGAGGGAAAGCCATAAATCGTCAACGGTCAACTGCTGGTCTGGCGAGCCCGGTCCCATCAATGCCATGTAGACAATGGCCCAGACCCCCGTGAACACCACCAGTCCTAGCGCGAGAAAGACCCATTTGGTCTGTTGGCGTTGCACGGCACCCGAACGCCGGAAATAGCGGTATCCCTGGCTGCCAATCCCGATTACCAGATAGATGGGGACAGCCACAAGAGCGATGGCTTCCGGAAGCAGGTTGAACGAGAAGACGCCTACGGTCACGCCAATCCACACCACCAAGAGCCAGCGGGTCCAGCGTGGCACAAAGCGGCCGTCGGGAAAGAGGTACAGCAGAGGGAAGAATGCCAGCCAGATCAGGGACCCCATGGCGCCTAACACGGGTGCAATGAGAGGCAAGAGCTGTTCGACCGGCCTGGTAACGAAGTTGCCCTGGGTGCCAAACGCGACAAACATCACGCTCAAATACAGGCCAAACCAGCTATCGGCCTTACGCCAAAAGATGATGATGCCAACGCCCACCATGCTTAAGGCAGCAAGCACGGTTAAGGCAAGCTGAAAATTGCCCATAGCTGCCACCGACAGTCCGGCATCGGCAAGGACTGCCAGCAGCGTTGCGTCGCTCCAGTTGTCGTTGGGACGGATGGCATCCAGGTTGGTCAGACCATAGCGGGGAAAGAGCAGCAAGCCCCACACGAAGGTGACGATGCAGAAGACCATGAACAGCATCGCGATTACGCGGGCGATGGATAGCAGCCGGCCGCGTCGTTCGCTGCCTGGCAAAGAGCCGCTGGCTGGGGTGGAAACTGGCGTAGCTGTTGTCATGGGCCAATCATAGCCGGCCACCGTCCAAAAAACGTTACGAAATGCGTTACGAAAGTATTGAAAGTGAGATCGTGCCCATTTTCCGCGCCCGTTCTGCGTTTTGGGTGTATCTAAAACTGGCTGCGATCCTCCCGGAGGTTTGACGGCGAAACATGCGCCAAGCGCCCAATCACAACCTCCGGGAGGGTGAGCACCAACCAAATTCAAACACATCTATCTGATTTTGGTGGACGGTTCGATCCCGGCGGCTTTCCGTCACTCAGCCTTGAGCCTGGCTTTGCTCCCATTCCCCCGGCGCGCGGCCCAGCGCGCGCCACTCCGGCGTCAGCGGCATCACGCCCAGGTCGGCCACGATGCGGCGTGCGGCCAGTCCCAGGATCGCGGTGAAGGTCGGGTAGGCGATCTGCAGCTCGGCCAGTTGCTCGACCCACATCCCGGCGGCCATGCCCGCGGCCACGACGTGCACGATCTCCAGCGCCTGCTCGCCGACCACGTGCGCACCGATCATCCGGTGCGTCTCGCGATCCACGATCAGCTTGCAGAAGCCTTCCGTGCGACCGTCGATCACCGCCCGGTCCATGTCGGCGTACTGGACGACCGCGACGGCGACGTCGTGCTCCTTGCGCGCTTGCTCCTCGGTCAGGCCGACGCTGGCGTATTCGGGATGCGTGAAGCCGCCGTGCGGCACGATCTGGTGTTCGTGGCGGTCCTGCCCGGCCAGCAAGGCGTTCTCGACCGCGATGCGCGCCTCGTGGCTGGCGCTCTGCACCAGCATCATCCGCCCGTCGATGTCGCCGGCCGCGTAGATGTGCGCGGCGGAGGTGCGCCCCGTTGGGTCGCTGACAACGTAGCGGCCATCGGTTTCGACGCCGGCCGCGGCCAGGTTCAGCCCACTCAGGTTGCCCAGCCAGCCGGTGGACATCACGACAGCTTCTGCGTCCAGCGCCGCGACCTCGTCGCCCTGTTTGATGACCAGCGCCAGGCCGCGGCTGGCGCGCTCGATCCGTTCGATGCCGCTGATGCCTGTCCGCACGTCGATGCCGCGGCGGCTGAACGCGGCGGACATCGTCTGCGAGACGAGGTCATCCTCGACAGTCAGGATGCGCGGCGCGATGTCCAGCACGGTGACCTGCGCGCCGAAGGCGTTGAAAATCGTGGCAAGCTGGCAGCCGGTGGCCGCACCACCCACCAGCGCCACCGAACGCGGCAGCGCCTGCAAGCGCCAGATGTCGCTGTGGGTCAGCGCCAGCTCCGCGCCGGGAAAGTCCAGCCGCCGCGCCCGCCCACCGGCTGCCAGAATGAACTTGCTCGCCGCGGAACTGGCGGCCGTCGGGGATTTCGACCGTATGCGGATCGACGAAGCGCGCCTCGCCCACGCCCGCGAACACCTGCGCGCCCGACGCCTCAAGATGGGCGATGAGCTGCTTCTTCTCGTGGATGTCGTAGACGATAGCCTGCGTGCGCGCCAGCAGTTGCGGGAAGTCCAGCTCCGGCCGCGGCACGGTCATGCCATAGTCGCCGTACTGGCTGGCGTTGCTCATCAGCCGGGCGGCGCGCGCCAGCACCCGCGTCGGCACGCAGCCGTCGTTGGTGCAGGTGCCGCCCATGCTGCCGCGCTCGATCAGCGCCACCGACGCGCCCAGCTCGCGGCCGCGCAGCGCAGCCGTCACGCCGGCCGGCCCGCCGCCGATGACAATCAGGTCAAAAGTTGGTAGTTGAGTCATGATAGGGGTATGCACCTTCGGATTGAGGAGATACGACGAAACGGGTTAGTTCCTGAGAAACTCGCCGCCAAATTGGGGTCAGTTTTGTGAAGTACTTCATAGCATCCGGCGCTGTTTAGCGCGATAATCGCGAAAGATGGATGTAGCTACAAAGACCATCTCAACAGTTCGTGTTCAAAGGGGTAAGGTGCGTACTTACAGGAGGTGCACCATGAAAACGATCAGTCGAATCGGGTTGATCTTGATACTGCTCGCGCTCACTGCCTCGCCCGCGATGGCCGGGGGCGGCGCGACAACCTACACGGAGCACGGAGTAGTACTTGACTGGCACGCGCCAGACACATTCGTTTGCCTTGGCGAAGAGCCCGGCGACATCTCGGAGATGGTTGATCAGTATGTTGACTACAAATGGGTCTCACACACGACCATCACTCCCAGCGGTGCGTACAACATGATGTACAGCGACACAAACAACGGTGAAGGAATTGGCGAGACCACCGGCAACCACTATCACAGTCACTGGTCATATCATTACCATGAGACTGGTAGGGTTGGCGAAACGCTGCAACTCAACGCGGCGTTGGTCTGGAAGAACATGGACACAGGTCAAACCGAGTTGTCCAACTTCATGATTCACATTACAGTCAACGCCAACGGCACTGTAACGGTTGAACATGTTGATCCCTGGCCACCTGACATCAGGTGTCTCCACTAGCAGCACAAGTGATCGTTTGAGTTCCTGGCGGTGTCCGAGCAACGGACACCGCCAGGTCCTTTTGTTTCCCATCGCTCACATTGCGCCTCGATCCCTCTTTCCTTCCTTTCCCTCATTTCCCTAATTTCCCCTCCTACTCCACCCGTCCCACATCACCGTCAATCACTACCCCATACGTTTGTAGTGGTTCACGCGCTGGCCCTTTCAGCACCGCGCCGGTGGTCACGTCGAAGCAGGAGGCGTGCCAGGGGCAGATGACCATCGGGCCGTCCAGTTGGCCCTCGCTCAGCGGGCCATCGGCGTGCGTGCACTCATCCTGGGTGGCGTAGAATGTGCCATCCACGTTGTAGACCGCGACCGCGGCTTCGTTCACGTAAACCAGCAGCGAATGTCCCGGTTTGAGGTCAGCCACGTGGAACTCGTTGTCGGCCAACGGGCGCGTCGCGGCCGGCTGGGCGGCAGCCGGCGCGGCCTCGGTTTTGGCAAACAGATCGGCCAACGAGATATCCACGTGGTCGCGGATCAGCACCGGAATGTGCACAACTACCTGGTCGCCGCGCACCTCGACCGGATAGCGCGGCAATTTTGCATCCGGATCCAACAGCAACTCACCGGTGTCGATCCGGTACTGGTAGCCGTGCCAGGGACAGGTCAGCACACCATTCTCCAGCGATCCCTCGCAGACCGGCCCGCCGCGGTGCAGGCAACTGTTCTGCAGCGTGTGCCACTGGCCATCGACGTAGAAGACGCCGATGGAAAGACCCTCGGCCTTGATGATCTTGCACCCTTCGGCGACGTATTCGGCCAGGCTGCCTGCAGATACTTCGCGGTAGTCGATAGAGCGCGCCATGCCCAGGCTGCGCTCGTAGGTCTCCACGGCAAGCTGGTGGATCGGCGTCTCGTTGATCTCCTGCGGCTGCTGGTAGGTTTCAACCTCGCGGCCCTCGCCATAGACACGCGAAAGCTGCTCCAGCAGCACCATCAACAGAGCGTTCCAGCCGCGCATCGCACGGAATGCCAGGTCAGGATCGACTGCGCTCAGTTCCGCATCCAGCGCCGCGCCAATGCGCTGCTGGACGAAGCCGACCATGCCCATGACGTAGCGCTCGGGGATGTAGACGCTGGGATCGGCGCCCTGGGAGGTGTGGGCGCGCCCCACGTAGTCCACGAAGCGGGCATAGTCCTCGTCGAAGACCGCGGTGGCCGTGCGCCGCCAGAAGGTCGCCTGATGCTGCATGCGCAACTGCAAATACTCCTGGTCGATGGTGCCGTCCTTCTTCTGGAAATGCTTGCGCGTCGCCGGAAAGCTGAGCAGGTGCGTATAGAAGTCAGCGACGATATCGGGGATATGCTTCTCGACCACGAAGCGAGTGGCGCGGATGGCCTCGGCGTGCTCTGGCTTGAAGTCCACGAACTGCGCCATGAAATCGAAATAGCGGCACGCATCGGCCGCGCCGCGCTTGAAACGTTCCTGGGTGGTCAGTTCGGTCATTGATATCTCCTGTGATCAATTGTCTCTCAGCCAGATACTGACGTGCTCCGGCTGTAGCGTTTCCTGGATCACCTGAGTTAACTCGGCAGTCAGCGCATCCAGGTCTGTCTCGTCACGTGCAGTGACGGCGAACCGCGCCAGCACCTGCTGGGCATCGTATTTCTTGCGGAAGAAGCGGCGGTCGATCCAGTTCTGAACCTGGCGGCGCAGGGGGCTGAACAACGCAGCGATCAACAAGGTCGATACGACGATCGCCAGCGCCGACTGCTGGCCGGTGATGCTGGAGAACAGGCCCGTCAGCAAGGTCACACTGCCGAAGTAGACCAGCGCCAGCGTCGCCGTCAACACAGCATAGACCAACGTCCGCCGAACAATGACGTCGATGTCCCACAACCGGTAGCGCAGGATTGCGAAAGCCAGCGTCAGCGGCACCAGCAAGATCATCGCCAACAT
The DNA here is from genome assembly GCA_963707275.1 of uncultured Chloroflexia bacterium. GTDB lineage: Bacteria > Chloroflexota > Anaerolineae > JAAEKA01 > JAAEKA01 > JACKBK01. The sequence goes on along the minus strand of CAVPPH010000001.1, from coordinate 1,085,095 downwards.
GATTGCCGTGGCCACAATCCGGAACTTCAGCCAGCCTGGCTGCAAGGCCAGCCCAATCGGCTCGAAGAGGAAAAAGTAGGCCAGCATGGCTAGCACCGTGCCAGCCATCCCCAGCACTACCCACTTGGTCTGCTGGCGCTGCACAGGATCCGACATTCGTCGATAGCGATACACCTGTGCGCCGACCGCAACGAAGCAGACCATAAGGAAAACGACGAGGAAGGCAACGCTGTAGGTCCCCATCTCCAACCCTAAGCCCGCGGCCACGACAACCTGCTCAGCCGCCGCCAGCACCACCAGCGTTAGCAACAGGTAGCGCGTCCAGCGGGGCACAAACCGGCCATTGGGGAACACCAGCAGCAGCGCGACAAAAGACAGTGCACCGAGCGTCCCCAGCAACGTGACCAATCGCATGGTAACCAGCGAACTTTGCGCCAGCAGCGGCGCGCCATTGGACATGAAGCTAAGCCAGAACGCTATCAGAGTGAACGAAGTTAGCAGACCGATCCATTCGTGACGGGCGCGCCAGAACACGACCAAGGCCATCCCCGCGCAGATGATGCCCAGCGTCGCCTCAACCATCACCTGGAAGGCCGCATATTGCGCCACAGTCAGCCCGGCGGCTGTAAGTTCGGGCAAATCTTCCACTCGCAGAGAGAAGGCTGAACAGGGCGAGGCGCTGCACACCAGCCTCATCGCCCGCGCCAGATGCGGCAACGCAGCCAGAAACATCAGTCCGTAGACCGAAACCAACACTGCCCAGACGATCTGTGCGGCCAGCGGCGTACCGCTGCGTGCATCTACCGACAACTCAGACTGTATTGCTTGCACCACCCGCTCCCATCTGCCATTTCTGGCGCAGTAGTCCCATCAAAACCAGGTCATCATAGCTGCCGTCGCTCCAGACGTGCTCGCGCAGCCGGCCTTCCTCGAGGAAACCACAGCGACTGTATGCGCGGATGGCGCGCTCGTTGCGGGCATGGACCTCCAGGGAAATGCGGTGCAGGTTGTGGTGGCGAAACCCGTAGTCCACCAGCAGTTGCACGGCTTCGCTGCCGTAGCCCTTGCCCCAGTACTCCTGATCGCCGATGGTGATGCCAAGTTCCATGCGATGCGCCACGGGATGCAGGTTGAACAGCGCGCACTGGCCGACCATGACGCCGTCCACCTCGATGGCAAACGTCGTTCCGTCGCGACCGCCGCCGCTGGTTGACGAATTGAACTCGGCCTCCAGTCGTTCCAGCGATTGCGGCAACGGCGGATCGCCGCCGCCGGCCAGTTCTACCGCCACGTCGTTGTTGAACGCGTTCAGCCGCGGCAAGTCATCGCGGCGGATCGCCCGCAACATGACGCGTGTTCCTTTGAGCATTGGTTTCTTCTCCGAACGCAACATCTACCCTGTCATGCTGAGCGAATGAAACGCGTAATATTGCACGCGGAAACCTACATCGCTGTCACACAACTCTCTTGCGAGCACACAACGTCGGCGAAGCAGCTCGCAGCACGAGCAAGACGAGATGCTTCGCTATCGTTGTGTGTGCTGCTGCAAGGTGCTTGCAAGACAGCTTGTATGTGCCCACGACTATGACCGCTTGAACCGCTCAGTATGACGGCAAAGCCGTATCTCACGCTCGTACAGCACACCATTTATGCCAACATGTCGGCCTTGCGACAGACAAAGACGATCGCGCCGTCGTGCTGCGGGCCAAATTCCTCGTCAGTGTAGTCACCCGTGACCCGAATGTCAACAAAGCCCGAGATCTGCAACATGAACACGACCTCGTTCTTGAAGTACCAGTGGTTCTGACCGGCGTGGACCTCCTCCTGCAGCAGCGTGTCGCCGTCCATCAGCCGGTAACGACGCTCTTCGCTGCTCAGCTGTTCTACCGGATCGACCGCGGTCATGCGGCGTTCGACCACCAGCCGCCGGTCGCCGTCGAACTCCTTGACGACGTGCGGAACCCACTCGGTCGGGTAGACGCGCTCCTTCTGTGGGTTGCTGTAATCATAGTCGCCCCAGTCGCCCCAGTAGACATTGAAAGCCAGCACGCCGCCCGGCCGCAGATGCTCGTGGAAACGTCGCAACGCCTGCAGCGCGTTGTCACGACCGATGACACAGGTCCAACTGCCGCAGGGCACGGTGATACAGTCGTAACGTTTCGGCAGATCCAACGCCTGCATCGGCTGGCAGTAGAGCACCGGCGACAGCCCGTCGGCCTCCGCCTTCTGCCGGCAGACGGCCAGCATGTCAGCCGAGCTGTCCACCCCTTCGACTGTCAGCCCGGCTTTCAGGTAGCTGCGCAGCAGCCTGCCCGCGCCGCAGGCGACATCCAGTGCCAGCCCGCCAGCTTGCTCGACCACCCGCTGGTAAAAGTCGTGGTCCCAGGAAGGGTCGTCGTAGGCAGACCAGTGCAGCGCCGCCAGCCCCGAATACATGTCAACTTCGTCGTATGTCACGAATTGTCTCCTTACTCGGTCGGGTCGCGCAGCCAGACGCTGACGTGTTCCGGCTGCATCGTCTCCTGCACCACGCGCAACAGCTCGGTCGTCAACGCGTCCAGATCGGTCTCATCGCGCGCTGTGAGGGCAAACTGCGCCAGCACCTGCTGGGCGTTGTACTTCCTGCGAAAGAAGCGCCGGTCGATCCAGTCCTGCACGCGGCGGCGCAGCGGGTTGAACAGCGCGGCGATCACCAGCGTCGAGATCACAATCGCCAGCGCCGACTGCTGGCCTGTGACGCGGGAGAACACGCTGGTCAGCAGCGTCACGCTACCGAAATAAACCAGCAGCAAAACCGCGGTGATCACTGTGTAAGCCAGCGTGCGGCGGATGACCAGATCCACGTCGTAAAGCCGGTAGCGCAGCATTGCGACGCCGATGGCCAGCACCGGCAACAGCGGCGCCGCGTTGACCAGGGACGCACCAACCGCGATATCTGCCGCAAACACCAACGTCAGGCCGATCACGACCATCGCCGCCGTCGCCGCCAACCCGATCAGCAGCCACTTGATCTGTTGTCGTTCTTCCTGACCTGCTCGCCGGAAGCGGACTACCGTTTCGCCTAATACAATCATCAGAGCGATAACCATCAGCGGAACACCAGTAGCAAAGAGTGCGCTGTACAACGCTTCGGGATGCGAAGCCACGAACGGGTTTAGCACCTGGTAGGCGGAGGACAACGTTTGCTCGATGCCCGCAGCAACCAGCAGGTTAGCCGTGAACACAACCAGCGGGAGCCCGATGGCGACGGTCCACCGCCTGGAGAGAAAATGCCCGCCGGGAAAAAGCGCCAACATCAGGATCAGCAGGGAATAGCTGAGAACCCATATCCAGTTGCTGACCCACGCCACAAGCTGTCCACCCGCCATTACAGACTGGGCCGTGAGGTTCATGGCGACCGTAAGCTCGCCAAAGAGACCAATCAGCAAATAGCAGACGCCCAAAGCGATCAGCAACCAGCCGACTCGATTGTGCGGCTGCCGGCTGACAATCAGCGCGCCGAGGACGGTCGTCACCAACGGCATGATCAAGCCCAGCAGCAGGTAGTTCACCACCGCAGTGAGATCCTGGCGCATTCCTCCGTCAGTGCCCCAGGATGCGGGCACCGGCGTGTTTCGGTTGACAAAGAACAGGGCCAAGGTAACCGCGCTCAACACTACCACCAGAACAAGCGCGGCACGCGCGAGGGTGGATCGATTACGAGACGCCGTAGACTGAGAATTCATGTAATAGCGACAGACCAGTGGATATTCAAGCGCGCGCCATGAAACTAACCGTGATCATAGCAGCCAACCGTTCCGAAAACGTTACGAACCCGGCGGCGATAGAATACTCTGATCTGGCGTGAGATGCAAGTGAGCGCGCTAGCACGCATAGGGCGCTGCTTGCTGCACAAGCGATACCCACAGTCTTGGTTGTAGTAATCAATTTTCTGGCGCCCAGCGCCAGAAAGCAATCCTTTGACGCAGTAGCTGACATTCGCGTCGCAGCCCGACAACGGGAAGTCACGTTGCGTGCCATGTCGCGCGACCAGCTTGCAACGCAGTATCGCGAGATCGGTGAAGAAATACGCGGCCAAGCGGTTACTGAAGGAACTGCCGTCGAGGAAAACTGGGAAGGTGGAAGGTTTCAATCGACCTTCGGGCTTTTTGTATCTCGCAGCCAAACACTGACACTCTCCGGCTGCATCGTCTCCTGCACCACGCGCACCAACTCGGACGTCAGCGCGTCCAGGTCGGTCTCGTCACGCGCGTGAAGAGCAAAGGCTTCCAGCACCTGCTGGGCGTCGTATTTCTTACGGAAAAAACGCCGGTCGATCCAGTCCTGCACACGCCGGCGCGCCGGCGTGAACAGCGCCGCGATCACCAGCGTCGAGACGACAATCGCCAGCGGTGACTGTTCGACCCCGCTCACGACGCCGAACACCTGCTGCAAGAGCACAATCGTGGCAAAGTATATCAGCACAAGCCATGCTGTCAGCACGGTGTAGATCAACGTCTTGCGAATGATGATGTCAATGTCCCACAGATGTGATCGCAGAATCGCGATGGTAAGCGCAAGCGGAATGACATTGATCAAGGGCGGGGAAAACTGTTTGTAAATCAACGAGGCGATCAAGGAAAGAAAAATCGACACGACGAACCCGAACACCACCCACTTAGTCTGTTTGCGTTCCGCTTGATTCGACACGCTGCGGTAGCGATACACCTGAGCCGCTATGACCAGAATAAACAGAAGAAGAGTCACGACGTCGGATACGACTGCCCACGTCGCGCCTGCAAAAACTGAAAGCGTTGCAGCGATCGAGACAAGAAAGACCCAGCGTGTCCATCGCGGCACAAAGTATCCACCGGGAAAGATGCACATGATCAAAACCCAGAGAGGAGTTTGCAGGTCTTGTCCCAGCAAAAGCACGGACGGTGTGCCAAGATACGTGGTCAGGAAATAATCGAGTGCGATACCGGAGGGAGGTGCGGTGATAAGGAGAAAGAAGGAAGTGAACAACGCCATACGGTCATTCGGCTTGCGCCAAAAAAGCAATGCGGCAAGAATTAGACTAATGAAACCGCTTGCAAGATCGCCTAGCCCGACCAGGAGCTGGAAGGGCAGGTTAAGCTGCCCCAAGCCATATGGATCGGAGCTTACGGCTTGCCCGTAATGCGAATAATACCCTGGCAGCGCCCCAAGCAGAATGACCGCGACAACCAGTGCACACGCCAACCATGCAATCCGCACGAAGGTAAGCGCCTTCCCTGTCAGCCCCACACTCTCGCCTTGCGAGTTCATGAATTCATCTCCCGGCGTCCGGTGCCCGTCGGCTTCAACCAAACGCTCACACTCGCCGGCTGCATCGTCTCCTGCACCACGCGCACCAACTCCGCCGTCAGCGCGTCGAGGTCAGTTTCGTCACGCGCGTGCAGAGCGAAAGCGTCTAACACCTGCTGCGCGTTGTACTTCTTGCGGAAGAAGCGGCGGTCGATCCAGTTCTGCACGCGCCGACGCAGGGGAGTGAAGAGCGCGACGATGACCAGTGTCGAGACAACAACCGCCAGCGGCGACTGTTGTACGCCCGTCAGCGTGCTGAACAGCCGCTGCAACAACACGACGCTGCCAAAGTAGACCAGCGCCAACAACACGGTCAGCGCCGTGTAGACCAGCGTCTTGCGGATGATGACGTCGATGTCGAACAGACGATAGCGCGTGATGGCGATGGCGATGCATACGGGCAACAGGAGAATCAGCCACAGCACCCAATCAATGTCGGCGCTGCCGAAATCGCCCCCGCTCACCAACACCCCGATCATCACCAAGAAGGGGACCGCCAGCCCGACCCCCATCCCCAGGGCCAGCCAGCGCAACTGCGCCCGCGCCGCCGGCTCAGCCAGGGTCCGCCAGTTGTGGATCAGCGAGCCGAAGATGGCGATCACCGTCAGGAGCAGGTAGAGGATGAACAACACGAACACAGCCGGCGACAGCGCAGTGCCGGTCACGACGGCCTGATAGCTGCCCACCAGGCAGACAACGAAGGCAATGCCGTACAAAAGCGCGGGCAGCAGGCGGGGGAAGCGCCGCAACGGCGCCTTGATCACCGGGAACGCCAGCGGCAGCAAGATCAGCGTTGCGAAGAAGAACCATCCCCAGGAGAGGCCGATCACTTGGATGATCGTTTGTACGCCGACCGGGAAGGTGGATTGATAGAGGGAGGAGACGGTGAAACTGAACCAGGCCGAGGCGAAGTAGTAGCCAAAGATAAGCATCAGGTAGCGGGCGCCTAGATTGCCGGGACGCAGAAAGAAGGCAAAGGCAACCACCAGCAGCGCCGCCAGCGACACGATCAGCTCGCGTGGATTGAGACGGAGCTGTCCTACAAGGCTGCGCCACAGCGCCAACGGATCGAGTTGCAACAAAGGCACGTCCACATCCAGCGTCTGCTGCCCGCGCTCGACGGTGTAGCGCACCGTCTGTCCGACTTGCAGGTCCAGCGGGAAGGGCGGGATGCCATTTGGCGCAAGTTGCTGTCCGGCGATGGCGACAACCCGATCGCCGGCCTCCAGCACAGAGGGAGCGCCGCTGAGATTGATCTCAGCGGTGAACGCGCCCTGGCGCTTGTCGGCCGAGCCGTATTGCCAGCCGTCGGTCGGGAAACGATAGACGTAGAGCGAACTCGCGATCACGACCAGGCTCCAGCCGCAAGCGACCGCCAGCGTCAGACAGGCGCCGCGGTCGAAGCGGCGTTCGTCTGTCGTGACACGGGCTGGCAATAAAGATCTTCGCATGGTAGCCATTGGTCTTTCCCGTCGTCGTCTCGCAGTTCACTACCGTTGAACGCTTGATGAGTGTCTTTCGCGTCAACCTGACGCATCAATTCCAACGGTAAGCCAGGAATGGGCTTCACCGACTACGATGAGTGACGACTGCTGCGCGCCGTCAACAGTCCCAGCGCCAGCCCGTAGACGCAGATGCGCGACGGCCCGATGCGCCAGGCCGATGTCCATCAGCAGCGGGTTGAGCGCAGCGACCGCGGCCTGGGCGACGATCAGCAGGATCACGCCGTAGACCAGGCCGGCCAGCCAGGCCGGCAGGCGGGGAACACTGCTGTGCAGCGGCCGCCAGAGCAGCCCCCAGACGACGCCGTAGACGCCGCTGACCGCCAGATGGGCCAGTAGGCCGGACACCGGGTTGTCCAGCGTGCCGCCCAGCCGCGTCCAGATCGCCAGCGGGCCGATGCCTTGCGTCAGCCCGGCCAGCGCGATGTACGCGGCCATGACCAGTCCCGCGACCAGCCCGTGAAAGAGACCGCCAACCGCCGCGTCGCCCGCAGTGGTTGACTTGGTGGATACAGTATTTGTGGATGCCATGGGATCGCTCCTTTTCCACTTGGATGCGTGCTTGCGTTGGTCAACGTAACCAACTGCCCACAGTGTATCCCCCAAGCGTCCCGAAATCGTTACGAAGATCGTTACGAAACGAGCAAATTCCCTGCATTCGAAGATGAGGATGACTCACAGATGGAAAGAAACACAGATCAGCCTGAAGAAAACCTTCTGTGTTTCATTCCATCTGTGGGAAAATTCCCCGGACGCCCACCAAGGGCTATGTTACAAAAGGGCGCAGCGCCGCGATCTCGGCCAGCCAGAGCGCCGCGCTGGCGTCGCTGGGCATGCGCCAGTCGCCGCGCGGTGACAACGCTACCGAGCCAACCTTCGGCCCGTCCGGCATGGCCGAGCGCTTGAACTGCTGGCTGAAAAAGCGCCGGTAGAAGACCTCCAGCCAGCGCTGGATCGTCCCGTCGTCGTACACGCCGTCGAACGCCTGGCGCGCCAGCGCAAACACCTTGCGCGGCGGGAACTGAAAACGCAGCGACTGGTAAAGGAAGAAATCATGCAGCTCGTAGGGGCCGATGGTGTCCTCGGTCTTCTGCGCCAGCTCACCATCCGCGCCCAACGGCAGCAGTTCCGGCGTGATCGGCGTCGCGCAGATGTCACGAAGGATCGCGGCCGCTTCGCCGCTGGTCTCGGCGTCGGCCACCCATTCCACCAGGTAGCGCACCAGTGTCTTCGGCACGCCGGCGTTGACGTGGTACATGCTCATGTGGTCGCCGTTGTAAGTCAGCCAGCCCAGCGCCAGCTCCGAAAGGTCGCCCGTACCGACCACGAAACCGCCGGTCTGGTTGGCCACATCCATCAGCACCTGCGTGCGCTCGCGCGCCTGCGCGTTCTCATAGGTCACGTCGTGCAGCGATTCGTCGTGGCCGATATCGCGGAAATGCTGGCGCACCGCCTCGGCGATAGGGATGGTGCGTAGCGTGACACCCAGCGCGTTGGCCAGGTCGGAGGCGTTGTCACGCGTCCGGTCGCTGGTGCCAAAGCCAGGCATGGTGATCGCGACGATTCCGGCACGCGGCAGGCCAACCGTATCGAACGCCTTGACAGTTACCAGCAGCGCCAGCGTCGAGTCGAGTCCACCCGATACGCCGATGGTCACCCGCTGTGCGCCAACATGCCGCAGGCGTTTTGCCAGCCCGGTGGCCTGGATGCTGAAGATCTCCTGGCAGTGCTCGGCACGGCGGACCAAATCAGTTGGCACAAAGGGCGTGCGGCTGAGCGGCCGACGGAGCGGCTCGCGGGCCGGCAGCGCCTCGTCGTTGTTCCAGACCTCGCCGGGCAAGGTGAACTCCACAGTGCGGAACGACCGCGTTGGCTGGGAGGCGGAAAAGGTGCTGTTGCGCAGTCGCTCGTGTACCAGCCGCTGCACATCGATGTCGGCGACTGCCATCTGTGTGTCGAACTGGAAACGCTCGGTCTGCACCAGGATCGCGCCGTTCTCGGCGATCAGCGAGTGGCCGGCCCAGACAGTATCGGTGGTCGACTCGTTGGCGCCCGCCCCGGCGTAGCAGTAGGCCGCCAGACAACGGGCCGACTGCTGGCGCACCAGATCGCGGCGGTAGTCGGCCTTGGCCAGCAGTTCGTTGCTGGCCGAGCCGTTGAGCAGCACCGTCGCGCCGCCCAGCGCCAGCTCGCCACTGGGCGGCTGCACGGCCCACAGGTCCTCGCAGACTTCTATGCCCAGCACGCAGCCGGGCTGGTTATCTGCGGCAAACATCAGATCGCGGCCGAAGGGCACCGGTTCCTCGAAGCGGTCCAGCGTCACCGTCTGCCGGGTCGCCAGCGCGCCGGAGGTAAACCAGCGCGCCTCGTAGAACTCGTTGCTGGTCGGCAGGTAGGTCTTGGGGACGATGCCCACAACCTCGCCGCCCGCCAGAAGCGCGGCGCAGTTGTAGAGCCGGCCATCCACCTCCAGCGGCAGACCCACCACAGCCGCGATGGAGCCGCCGCCCGTCTGCCACGCCAACTCGACCAGCGCGCTGTGCGCCGCTTCCAGTAACAAGCCCTGGTAGAACAGGTCGCCGCACGAGTAGCCTGTGATGCAAAGCTCAGGGAAAAGGGCCAGCCGGCAGCCCTGCGCAGCGGCCGCGTCCAGAGCGGCACGGATAGCAGCTGCGTTGAAGTCAACATCAGCCACCCGCAGCTCAGGCGAAACGACCGCGACGCGCACGAAGCCCAACGCGTGTGCGTCTAGTCTGATCGAATTCATGGGGATTTCCTCCGCGCCTTCGTTTGATCGACCCACTTCGGACCTCTAATCGTCAGTGTCCCGCTCGTCGCTCGCGCCGATGTGATACGGTACGTCGATGATTACCAGGTCTTCCTGGTTACGCAGCCGCTTGCGCAGCAGCCCGGCTGTCTGGTTGTGCAGCAGACGGGCGAAAGCTGAGGTGGCGATGAACTCTGGGATGACGATCGTGATCTTCTGGTTGGGAAACTCTTCGTTGTTGACGCGCTCAATGTACTCAACCAGCGGCTCCAGCACATCGCGGAAGTCGTAATCGATCATCACAAGCTGCAAATCCGCCGTCAGCTCGGGGAAGCGATTCCAGCGGCGCAGAAGCCGATCGTGCATCTCGGGCGAGGTGACGATAGATACCGCGCGCACATCGCTGCTGAGCCGCCTGGCGTATTGCAGCGCCTGGATCGTACCTTTGTGAACGTCGGCGATGGGCACCAGCACCACGTTAGCCAGGGTGATCAGGTCTTTGTCGCTCAAGCCGCGCGTGCTGAGCGACTCGGCAATGCGGTCGTAGTGCTTGCTGATCTGGTCAAAGACAACGACCATCAGTGGGATGATCAGCGCCACGGCCCAGGCGCCCTCGACGAACTTGGTTGCCACCAGGATCACGAAGACGATCGCGGTGACTAGTGCGCCAAACAGACTGACGGCCCGCTTCCACAAGGTGCCCGACTCAGCGCGTATCTCGGTGAATTTGGTCTTGACGGTTTCGCCCGGTTTCAGGCTGGCGATCCTGCCAAACAGCTTGAACATGCCTGTCTGCGACAGGGTGAAAGCCAGCATGACACCCAGCGCATAGAGGGGCAGCATCTTGATTTCGTTGGCGCGAAAGATGATGATCATCATGATCGACAGCGCGGTGAGCAACAAAATGCCCGAGCTGAAGACCAGCCGATCGCCGCGGCTTTGCATCCAGCGCGGCATGAAGCCGTCGCGTGCCAGAAACGAGCTGAGGCGCGGGAAGTCTTGAAAGCCGGTGTTGGCCGCCAGCAGCAGGATCAGTGCGGTGAAGAGCTGCACCCAGATGTAGATGACACCTCGGCCGGTGATGTCCCGGGTCATCAGCGACAACAGGCTCTGCTCCTCCGACGGCACGAGGCTCATGTGTGTTGCCAGGAAGGTGATGCCCAGAAACAACGACATCGCAATGACGCCCATCACAATCATGGTCTTGGCAGCGTTGATCGATTCGGGCCGCTTGAACGCCGGCACGCCGTCGCTGATCGCTTCGATACCGGTCAGCGCGGTACAACCGCCGGCGAACGCGCGGCATCAATAGCCACAGCAATGCAATGCCGCTTACCGGGTGCAGCGGCGGCACCACAACGTTCTCTTGCGGCAGCGGCGGTGCACCGAACAGGCCAAGGTAGCGCACCAGGCCGATCGCTATCACCAGGAAGACGCCGCCAACGAACGCGTAGGTCGGTATGGCAAACACCGAACCGCTCTCTCGCATCCCGCGCAGGTTGATCCAGGCGATGAACAGGATCGCGCCGATAGCCAACAGGATGCTGTATTCTTTCAGCTCCGGTATGGCCGAGGTAATCGCGCGCACCCCTGCGGCGGATGACACCGACACAGTGAGGATGTAGTCGGTCAGCAACGCAGCGCCGGCCACCAGCGCCGGCCACCTGCCCAGGTTGTCCATGGCGACGATGTAGGAACCGCCGCCGGTCGGATAGTGCAGAATGGTCTGGATGTAGCTGAAGATCACCAGCAGCACCAGGCCGGCAACTCCCAGCGCCAATGGCATGGTGATCCAGAGCGCGCCGCTGCCCATGACGATCAGCACCGACATGATCGCCTCGGTGGCATAGGCGTTGCTGCTAATGGGGTCGGATGCGAAAATGGCCAGCCCGCGAAATCTTGTCGAGCCGCTCGTGCGACTCGTGGCTGCTGGGGAAGGGCTTGCCAATCAAAACGCGCTTGATGCGTGAAACTTCCATGGGATGTTTTGTTGAAGCCGATTAAGCTTCCAGCAGATTCTTTCGAGCAAAAATAAGCGAGGAGCCAGGCTACTGGAAAACTCCTCGACGTTGCAGTCGCCTGAATTTTACCCTGGCGTCAGGTTGGTCAACGACACCGAAACCGATTTTAGCCAAACGTCACGTCAGAGGCGAATCTCGCATCAAGGCTATTGTCGCAAGCCGTGCGACTTTGCCAAAAATGTCGCACGGCTCGGATCCGGTCGGCGTTACGAGAGGACCCGGCAGTTATCGCCTCGTTGCGCATCAGCAATGGTTGTGATACAATCGATCCCTCATATCCGGCACCAGCAACATCAGTCGGGACTGACCTTGTGGCAGACCTACACCTACATTTCTTTGGCCCACCACGAATCGAACGCAGCGGCGCACCCGTTGAGTTGGACACGCGCAAAGCTGTGGCTGCGCTGGCCTACCTTGCAGTTGCCAGCACGGATGGCGTAAGCACGCGCGACACGCTGGCGACGCTGTTGTACCCTGAGTACCGGCAGGAGCGCGCCCGCGCAGCTTTCCGCCGCACCCTTTCATCGTTGCGAACCGGCATCGGCGCTGACCTGCTCCAGGCGGACCGCGACACCGTGAGCCTGGCGCATGACCAGCGCGTCTGGTGCGACGTGCTGATCTTCAGCGCGCTGATCACGCAGTGCAAGGGCCACGGCCACGGGTACACCCAGGTCTGCGTCGATTGCCTGCCGCTGCTGGAGGAGGCTGCAGCGCTCTACACCGGCGATTTCATGGCCGGCTTCAGCCTGCGCGACAGCATCTCTTTCGACGACTGGCAGCTTTTCGAGGCAGAGAGCCAGCGCAGGGAACTGAGCGGCGTGCTGGAGCGGCTGGTGCGCGGCGCCGGCGCACAGGGTCACTGGCAGCAGGCCATCGACCATTGTCACCGCTGGATCAGCCTCGACCCGCTGCATGAGCCGGGGCACCGGCGGTTGATGCAGCTTTACGCCTGGAACGGACAGCGCTCGGCGGCGCTGCGCCAGTACCGCGAGTGCGTGCGTGTCCTGGACGAGGAACTGGGTGTACCGCCGCTGCCTGAAACCACGGCGCTCTACCAGGCCATTATCGAAGACACAGACCTCGCCCCGGCTGACAGCGACGATAGCTGGCAACTGCTGAACGGCGAAAGCCAGCCGGTCCGACTACCAGAGCATGTACAGTCCAGAGACAACGGACCGCGCGTCACACCGGGCGCATTCTCACTGGTAGGACGTGAGGCGCCACTGGCGACCCTGCTCGACGCGTACGCGCAGGCTGGCACCGGCCAGTTCGTGGTGATCGAAGGCGAAGCGGGCATCGGCAAGACCCGACTGGCCGAGGAGTTTCTGCACCAGGTCTCGCTTCGGGGCGGCGCGGTGGTAGTCGCCCGCTGCTACGAAGGGGACGCGCGGCTGGCCTATGGTCCGATTGTCGACGCGCTGCGTGCCGCACTGACGTCGCCTGACCTGGCAGCCCGGCTCGCCAGCGTGCCCGGCATCTGGCTGAGCGAGGTGAGCCGGTTGACGCCGGAGATCGCTGCGGTGCAGCCTGGCCTGCCCGCCCCCACGGATCTGGACGGGCCGGGCGCACCGGCGCGCTTCTTTGAAGCAATCGCCCAGGCACTTCTGGCCATGCTGGCGGGAACGCCGCCTGGCGCGCTGCTGCTGGACGACGTGCAGTGGGCCGACGAGGCGACGCTGGACGTGCTGGCCTTCCTGACACGCAGGCTGCGCGGCCAGCCGTTGCTGATTCTCGTCACACTGCGCAGCGAACAGAGCGAGGCAGGCGACCGCGTCAATCGCCTGCTGGCCGAAACCGGGCGCAGTGGACGCTGCCTCTCGATTTCACTGGAACGGCTCAGCCCGGATGATGTCGGCAAGCTGCTGGCGCAGGCGAACCTCAGCGGTCTGGCAACCCGCTCGGCTGATCGCCTTTACCTTGAAACCGAGGGCTTGCCGCTGTTTCTGGTCGAGTACCTGGCGGGTGTGAACACCGGCAAGGTGACCGCGGCTGGCGAGCCGTGGGAACTGCCAGGCGGCGTCCGGCAACTGTTGCAGGCGCGCGTCAATGCAGTGGGCGACATGAGCCGGCAGCTTCTAGCCGCAGCGGCTGTCATTGGCCGGTCCTTCGCTTTCGACTCATTGCGCAACGTCAGTGGGCGCAGCGAGGAAGAGACGGTGGCCGGGCTGGAAGCTGTCGAGGCAGGCGGGCTGATCCGCGAACTGCGTGACAGCGACGAACCGGCCGCGGAGCCACGCTACGACTTCTCGCACGAATTGCTGCGGCGGGTCATCTATGAGGACACTGGCCTGGCGCGGCGACGATTGTTACACCGCCGCGCGGCCGAGACTCTTGATCCACGCGGCGGCGGCGCAACGAAAAAGCGCGGACGCCAGCAAGATCGCCTGGCATCTGCGCATGGCCGGCAGCGAGGCGGAGGCGGCGAGCTATTACAGGCTGGCAGGCGTACACGCCCGCAGCGTCTTCGCCAACAGCGAGGCGTTGGGCTATTTCGCCGCCGCGCTGGCGCTGGGACACCCCGATGCCGCAGAACTGCACGAGGCCACCGGCGACCTGCTGACTCTGCAAGGCGCGTACACGCAGGCGGTGATGGCCTACGAGACCGCGGCCGCAGTCAACGGCGCGGGACGGTTGGCGACTCTGGAACACAAGCTGGGCCTGGTTCACATGCGCCAGGGTCACTGGGATCTGGCCGACGCCCGTTTTGCCGCGGCTGCCGACGCTGGCAGCAACCCGACCGAGCTCGCCTCGCTATACGCGGACTGGAGCCTGTGCGCGCACCGCCAGGGCGACGGCCAGCGCGCCCATGTGCTGGCGCAGGAAGCACTGCGGCTGGCAGAAGCTGCGGCCGATGACCGCTCGCTGGCCCGTGCAGCCAATGTACTGGGCGTGCTGGCCCGCAGCGAAGGCAACCTGACGGCAGCGTGCCAGCATCTGCAGGACAGTCTGGCAGCGGCGCGGCGGCTGGATGACCTGCCGGCTCAGGTGGCGGCGCTGAACAATCTGGCGCTGGCGACCCATGACTGCGGCGACGATGCGCGGGCCCGCTGCTATCTGCAAGATGCGCTGGCGCTCTGCACCAGGGTCGGCGACTTGCATCGCCAGGCGGCCCTGCACAACAACCTGGCCGATCTGCTGCACAGCGCCGGCCAGCAGGTCGAGGCGATGGATCATCTCAAGCACGCGGTCACGATATTTGCTGCGATCGGCGAGCAACCAGCGCAACCAGTCGCGTGGCAACCAGAGATCTGGAAGCTGGTGGAGTGGTAATGCAATGCGCGCGCCGCAATGCGCGTGCGCGAGACGTTCATTCTGAGTGCATGACGACTATTGCGTGTTGCGTACTCCTTCCGTGCTCCTTGATTGGCTGACGGAGCGTTGAAAGAAAGGCGCCGGTCGAGTAGCGGGTCAACACAATGGATTCTCATGAGGTGATCCTACATCAGCGTATCGAGACAAAGCGGTTCATGCGCACGACTCACCAGGTCTCGATACGCTGCCGTAGTGTTCCTTCATGAACGCTGGATTACGTCATTCCGCTACTCGACCGGCGCTGGCTAACCTTATTCAAACACACACAACCCGCAATACGTAATACGCAATACGACCGTATCCACCGAAAGCCAATTTTCACGACCAGTTTCTCGCCTCCGCAAACACAGGACATCGCAGCCATGCCACGCACACTATTCGACTCACCCTTCATCTTCGGTATCCACGAACCGGGCGGCGAGCGGCACATGACCGACGCCGGCAAGCCGGGCTGGATCGTTTTCACCGAGGGTATCGGCTCGGAAGCCAACGACAAGGGCGGCAAGGACTTCAGCCAGTGGAGCAACCAGAACCTGGGCATCATCTGCCGGCTGAACAACGGCTATTACCCCGGCGGGACGATCCCGCACAGCAGCCGCTACGAGAGCTTTGCCAAGCGTTGCGCCAACTACGCGGCCGCCAGCAAGGGCTGCAAGATCTGGATCATCGGCAACGAGATGAACCACCCGGTGGAGCGGCCCAATGTGCAGATCGACTGGTCGCGCAGCGTGCGTCCGTCTGATCCGGTCTCGTGGGGACGCTACGTCTCGTGGCGGTTCAACGCGCTGGACGAAAGCGACGACGCCGGCGAGCCGACCCGTTCGCGCATGGCCATCACCAACCCTGGCGAGGTGATCACACCGCGGCTCTATGCGCGCTGCTACCGGCTGTGCCGCGACGCCATCCATGCCATGCCAGGCCACGCCGACGATCAGGTGCTGGTCGGCGGCGTCGCGCCCTGGAACACCCTGTCGCCCTACGAAGGCAACCCCAGCGGGGACTGGATACGCTACTTCGAGGACATCCTTAAACTGATCGGCCCGAGCAACTGCGACGGCATCTCGATCCACGCCTACACGCATTCCTCGAACCCGGACGAGATACACACCGACACCTTCATGAACCCGCCGTTCCAGAAGTACCAGTTCAACTTCCGCACCTACCGCGATTTCATGAACGCCGTCCCTGCCAGCATGCGCCACCTGCCGGTCTACTGCACCGAAACCGATCAGGACGTGCCGTGGGAGAATCGCAACAACGGCTGGGTGCAACGCGCCTATGGCGAAATCGACCACTGGAATAACCAGCCGGGCAACCAGCAGATCCGCGCCCTGATTCTGTACCGCTGGCCCAACCTCGACCGCTGGGTGATCGAAGGCAAGCAAGGGGTCATCGACGACTTCAAGCAGGCGTTGCGCAACGATTACCGCTGGCGTGACGCACCTGTTCCCCTGCCGGCAGCCAACTTCAAGGCCGGCGACACCGTCTACACCACCCAGGACGTCAACGTCCGCGAGACTCCCGGCTACAACAAGGAAGATGTCAAGGCCAAGGCGCCCAAAGACACCGCCTGTCAGATCGCGGCCGGCCCCAACGCGGCTGATGCCCTGAGTTGGTGGCGGGTGCGCTGCAAGGTGAACGGCGCAGACGTGGACGGCTGGATGGCCGAGACGACACCGGCTGGCGTCGCGCTGCTCACCAAGACTGCGCCGCCAATGCCTCCAAAACCGAACCCGAAGCCCGATCCCAAGCCGCCGATGACGGGCCAGTTCAGCAAAGGCGACATCGCGGTCGGCGTACAGGCGCTCAACCTGCGCAAGACAGCCGGCTTCAACGGCAAGCCGGCCAGCGACGTCATCTATGAGATACCGGTCGGGTCCAAGGTGACGGTCCTCGATGGCCCGCAGGCCGCTGACGGGCTGACCTGGTGGGGCATCCGCTTCGTCAGTGCAGCCGGCAACCGCTTCGACGGCTGGGTGGCTGAGGCCACTGCCTCCGGCGCGCAGATGCTGGCCAAGCAGGGTGAAGAGCCTGCGCCAACCCCGCCGCCAACGCCGGACCCGCCGCCACAGCCAAAGCCTGATCCACAACCGAAACCAGATCCCAAGCCGGACCCGCCGCCGCAGCCAAAGCCTGATCCCAAGCCACAGCCCACGCGCCCCCTCAAGATCGGCGACGTAGCGGTGACGTCCAGCACGGTCACGCTGCGCTTCTCGCCTGGCTACCAGGGCAAGCCGGCCAGCGATGCCTTCTACGAAGCGCCGACCGGTGCTGAGCTTACGTTGGTGGAAGGACCGGAACAGGCCGACGATCTGCGCTGGTGGCGGGTGCGCTACGTCAGCCGCTACGGCAATCCGTTCATCGGCTGGGCCGCGGAGACCAGCACGGCCGGCGACCCGCAGTACGCGCTGCCCGGCCAGCCTGCGCCGCAGCCCGTCCCGGTACCAAAACCGGATCCGAAGCCGGCGCCCAAGCCCGACCCGGTGCCGCCACAGCAGCCTGATCCCAAACCCGATCCGAAACCGGCCCCGAAGCCTGTGCCACAGCCGGCCGCATTCAAGAAGGGCGACAAGGTGTTCGCGGCTGATGTGATCAACCTGCGCCGCTCGGCTGGCTACAACGGCAAGCCGGCCGGCGACATCATCTACGAGATCGCAAAAGGCGCGTCGTTGACCATCCTCGATGGTCCGACAGCCAAAGACGACTTGACCTGGTGGGGCGTGCGCTTCGTCAGCCCGGCCGGCAACCGCTTCGACGGTTGGGCGGCCGAAGCCAGCGGAGCGGGCGCAGCACTGCTGACCCCTGCCGCGCCAACACCTGATCCGGCTCCACAGCCCCCGCCACAACCTGATCCCAAACCACAGCCACCCGCGTCGGGCAAGTTCCAGCCGGGCCAACACCTTTACGCAGCGACCTTCCTCAACTTGCGCCGCTCGCCGGGCTACGTCAACAAGGGCGAGGAGGATATCGTGGTCGAGGCGCCCCACGGCGCGGAGCTGGTAGTGCTGACTGGCCCGTCCGACGCCGACAAGCTGACATGGTGGCAGCTACGTTATGTCGATCACGAAGGGCGATCGGTGGAAGGCTGGGGCGCTGAGAGCAACGGCGCCGGCAAGTCCTATCTGTTGACCTCGCCGCCGCCAGCGCCCCAGCCAGGCACCACCGTGCCAACCAAAACCTTCGCCGTCGGCAACGTCATCTACAACGCGTTCAACGACACGGTCAACATCCGCAGCTCGGCCGGGTTTAGCGACAAGCCGGCCAGCGACGTAGTAGGCAAGCTGCCATCCGGTGGAGTCGTGACCATCACAGCCGGGCCGCAAAACGCCGACAAGCTGACGTGGTGGGAGGTTGCGGGTACTGTGGACGGGCAGACGATGCGCGGCTGGATGGCCGAAATCGGCACGAAAGGGGAGCGTTTCATGGTTCCCTCCCAGTTCAAGGATGTCATCCACCTGGGCAAGCCCTTCGACGGCTCGTGGCGAGTAACGCAGTTGATGGCAGACCGCGAGTGGTTCTACAAGCAGTTCTCCTACGACGGCGTGCCGCTGCGCGGCCACAACGGCGTCGATTTCGGCACGCCCAACGGCACTGATCTGCTGGCGACCTTCGATGGCGAGGTCGTGACGGTCGGCTACGAGGAAAAGGGCTTCGGCAACTACGTCAAGTTGAAGCACGTCTGGGGCGAATCGGTCTATGGCCACATGAAAAGCGTCAGCGTCAAGGAGGGCGACACGGTCGCGAAGGGCGACAAGCTCGGGCTTTCCAACAACACCGGCAACAGCAGCGGCCCGCACTTGCACTTCGGCATCCGCATCTACCCCAACAAGCGCGGCGACGGCTGGGGCGGCTACTGCGACCCGATCCCATTCATGAACTCGGCCGACGTGATCATCCCCGACGGCATCCGCACCGTCGGCCCAACCACCCCGCCGCCCGGCATGACGCCCGACGAACCGGGGCGCGAGCGACCGTAGAAGCCAACAGCCAGGACGTTTGCCACGAATTTCGCGAATTGGACGAATTGCACAACTCAGGTTATGTCAAACAATCACAGTTCCATCCTGGTCGAAGACCACCCATCGCACGTAGATGTCGCGTTTCTCGAAAACCGCATCATTGAGTACAACTACGCGGCCGTCGGCGCATCCGACGGCCGCGGGCTCGCTTCGTTCGTGCGCAATGAGCGCGGCGAGATCATCGCGGGCATCTCAGGCTACACCTGGGCCGGGATGGCGGAAATCGAGTTTCTGTGGGTCCACGACCAACTGCGCGGCCAGGGGATCGGCGCGCAGTTGCTGGCCGCCGTGGAAGAGGAAGCGCGCAGCCGCGGCTGCACGCTGTGCATCGTCAGCTCTTACAGTTTTCAGGCCCCCGAGTTCTATCAACGGAATGGCTATCAGGTCGTGGGCAGTATGGCGGACTGCCCGCCGGGGCATACGAGCTACTCGATGAAAAAAGATCTGGCGGAGAATCACGGATGAGGAGGAAGGCGCGGATCGGAGTGCTCTTATCCGCGCCTTCCTCCTCATCCGCGGTTCTCCCTCACTCCAAACTTATGTAAATCCGCTTGTTGATCGCGCCCTTTGACTTGTAGTCGGTGACGCGGATGCGGCCGACCTCGTGCGTGTTGGCGACGTGGGTGCCGCCGTCGGCTTGCAGGTCGAGGCCGACAATCTCAACGGTACGCACCTCGGCGATCCCCTCCGGCAGCAGGTTGATCTTGGTGCGGATCAGGTCGGGGATCTGGAACGCCTCGTCGCGCGGCAGGATTTTGACGCGCACATCGCGCGCCGCGGCCACTTCCGCGTTGCACTTCGCCTCGATCTCGCCTACCAGCTCGCCGCTCATGCGTGGCGAACTCGAAGTCCATTCGCCCGTTCAGCGGCTCCATGTTGCCGCCGGTCACCTGCGCGCCGTAGTCGCGCCAGACCACGCCGCAGAGGATGTGCAGCGCAGTGTGGGTGCGCATCAACGCGTAGCGCCGTTCCCAGTCCAGCCGGCCTGTCACGGACGCCCCTGGCGCGGGCATAACGCCGTCCCCGGCCAGCGTGTGCCAGATGTGATCACCCGCCCGCTTGACTTTGGTCACTGGAATTTCGACGCCATCGCAGACGACCACACCGAGATCGTTGGGCTGGCCGCCGCCGCCGGGGTAGAACGCAGTGCGATCGAGCGCCAGAGTGCGGTCGTCCGCGTTGACGGCCACAACGGTGGCGTCGAACTCACGCAGGTAGCTGTCGATCTGGAAAAGAGTGTCGGTCATACTCATGCAACAATGATGGTGATTGCTCGGTCAAAGACCGAGCCAGAGCAGGTTAGGATGCAATCGGTGCTGGCACGGTCGGAGACCGGCCAGAGCCAGGAGATTGGCCAGAGCGAGCGTCCGATCAGAGCGGCGGCCGGTCGTGATGCTGCATCAGCCACTGTTGGCTGTTGATCAGCGGGCCGCCGTCGCTGGAGATCATCTCGTATGTGCCGTCGGGCTTGAGCAGCCGGTTCTTGACGTTGTCGGCCAGATAAGTCGCCAGAATGTTGGTAGTAATGTGTTGGCGCAGCGCAGGGTCGAGGATCGGGAAGAGTACCTCGACGCGCCGATCCAGGTTGCGTTCCATCATGTCGGCGCTGCCGGAGAAAATCTCGTCGTCGCCGCCGTTGGCAAAGTAGAAGATGCGCGTGTGCTCCAGGAACCGGCCAACAATGCTGGTCACCCGGATGTTCTCGCTGACGCCGGCAACGCCCGGCCGCAGACAGCAGATGCCGCGAATCAGCAGATCGATCTCAACTCCAACCTGCGAAGCTTCATAGAACAGCTTGATCAGGTCCTCGTCGGTCAGCGCGTTCATCTTGATAATGATGCGCGCCGGCCGTCCCGCTTTCTTGTGGGCGATCTCGCGGCGAAGGAGCGACGCCAGCGAGCTACGCAACGTCACCGGCGCCACCAACAGTTTGCGGTAGTTGCGCTGCCTGGAGTAGCCCGTCAGATAGTTGAACAGTTCCGACGCGTCGGCTGCGATGTCAGGCCGGCACGTAAACATCCCCAGGTCGGTGTAGATGCGGGCCGTAATGGCGTTGTAGTTGCCGGTACCCAGATGGACGTAACGGCGTACGCCATCATGCTCGCGCCGCACAACCAATGCTATCTTGCTGTGGGTCTTGAGGCCGAGCAGTCCGTAGACCACGTGCACGCCGGCCCGCTCCAATGCTCTGGCCCAGACGATGTTGTTCTCCTCGTCAAAGCGCGCCTTTAGCTCCACCAACACGGCGACCTGCTTGCCGTTTTCCCTTGCCCGCATCAGCGCCTCGACGATGGGCGAGTTGCTCCCGACCCGATACAATGTCTGCTTGATGGCCAGCACCTGCGGATCGTCAGCTGCGCGCTTGATGAAATCCACCACCGGCGCAAACGAGTCGTAAGGATGGTGTAACAGGATGTCGCTGCGGCGGATGGCAGCGAAGATGCTCTCGCCGGAGCTAAGCGCTGGCGGCGTCCGGGGAACGAACGGCTTGTCTTTCAGATCGCGGCGATCGACATCCAGCAGCGCCATCAGGCTGCTCATGCCCAGCGGCACCTCCATCTCGTAGACATCGTCGGCTGCGACCTGTAGATTACGCATCAACAGCGAGCGCATGTGCGCCGGCATCGCCCGTTCAATCTCCAGCCGCACCACGGGACCGAAGCGGCGCAGGCGAATGCCCTGCTCGATAGTGCGCAGCAGGTCGTCCGCCTCGTCCTCCTGGATTTCCAGATCGGCGTCACGCGTCACCCGGAAGGTGTAGACTTCTTTGACATCCACGCCCTGGTAGAGGTGTGCGATGTTGGCTGCAACCACTTGTTCCAGCCAGACGAAGTCGTGCTCCTCCGGCGTAGACAGGGTTACTTCGGAATCGGGGCCGCGGCCATTGCTCTTGACCCGGCGTTTGCCCGTCGCGGCCGGTTTATCGAACAACTCGCGCGGCAGCTCAATCAGCCGCGGCAAAGTGGCCGGCACCTTGATGCGCCCATAGTGCACGTCACCCGAGGGCGGGTCGATGAGCTTGACCGCCAGGTTGACGCTGAGGTTTGAGATGTGCGGAAACGGGTGACCGGGATCGAACACCAGCGGTGTCAGAACAGGGAAGACCTCGCGCAAAAAGTACTCCGACAGCCAGGTTCGTTGGGCCGAGGACAGATCGTCGTACAGGTGAATGCGGATGCCCGCATTGCTTAGCTTCGGCTTCAGATCGTTCTGCCAGGTCGCAGTTCCCTCTTCGAGCATCGGCAGCAGGCGGCGGCGGATTGCGGTCAATTGTTCGACAGGCAGCATCCCGTCCGGCGGCGCCTTGACCGCGCCGGCCTGCACCTGTTGCTTGAGACCTGACACGCGGATCATGAAGAATTCATCGAGGTTGGAGTGAAAAATCGCCAGGAACTTGACCCGTTCCAGCAGCGGATGGCCGTCCTGGATCAATGCCTCCTGAAGAACGCGCCGGTTGAACTCCAGCCAGCTCAGCTCGCGGTTGAGGAAAAAAGAGCTGTCCTCCAGATCAACGGCGCGAACCCGCGGCTTCTTGTTCTCCGTTGGAGCGGTTGCTGTTTTTGTGTCGGTCTTTGCTGCCATAGTGCGCACCCTTCTGAAGTTGTCCCGACAATGCTGCGTCGTGCTGTGGTGGCGGGAATGACGGTCAGTCCGATTGTACACGGCTTGCCGCCAATAGGCAAGGCATTCGTTTCAAGCCACACCTGGCGATAACTTTCTGCGGGCCGCGAGCCAGCGGATCAGCGCCAACGCCACCAGGATGCCCGCCAAGTCCACCACCAGGTCGCGGACATCGGGCGTGCGGCCGGGCACAAAGGCCTGGTGCAGCTCATCGGTCACGGCAAACAGCGCCGCGCCAAAGAAAGCCGCTGCAAGCCGTGTTTGCGCGCTGAGGCCAGTTGACTTGCGCAGCGCCAGCCAAAGGAACGCCGCCAGGGCTGCGAACTCACTGAAGTGCGCCACCCAGGCCAACATGTCGCGCAACTGCGAACTGACCAACACGAGTAGCTCCGGCTGTGCGGACAATGTCCAGATCAGCGCCATCCAGCCCAGCGGCAGCAGCCACCAGAGCCACACCCACCGGCGGGAGGTCGCCACTTCGCGAGGTTCTGAAGTTTCGGTCATCGTTCTGCTTTCATCGCTGACCAGTAGGCCACCATGGCAGCTTCAGTCATCCGCGGCCAGGCACGATCGACTGCCGCCCGACGCGCGGCCTCATCGCCCAAGCGACGCGCCAACCGTGGATCGTCCAGCAGACGCACAACTGCGGCGGCCAGCGCAGCCTCATCGCCAGGCGCTGCCAACAACCCCGTTTCGCCGTCCACCACGTACTCGCCATACTCGCCCACAGCCTGTGTTGCCACAGGCACACCGGCGGCCAACGCGTCCAGCAAGCGCATCGGCGACTTGGCGCGGTTCAGCGGCGTATCCGCCACGGGGAACAGCGCCGCGTCCATCGCCGCCAACAGGCCGGGCAGCGTTGCCGTGGGCTGCCATCCCAGCGCGACGACCGATCCGCTGCCCATCCTCACAAGCGCCTGCCCCTCGCCTGCGACCCCATCGCCGACCACCACCAGGCGCGCGGCTGGATGGCTCCCCAACACGGCGGACCAGATCCGAGAAACCACGGACGGGCTGGCCTCGCCAAATCGCGTGTAGAGCAAGACCCGTTTCGTGGTGCCCGGTTTGCCTAATTCAGATAGCATAGTGTTGCGGCTATGCGAAATTGCGTCAAATCGACCGGCCTCGACGCCGTTGGGCAGGTAGAAGACACCCTCGCTCGACCCACGCAGACGGATTGCCAGGCGCTCCAGCCAGCGACTGGCGACAGTAACAGCTGCCGCGTCCCGCAGACCGCGCCGCTCCTGCCACGCAAACAGTCGCCTCCAGCCGCGTGCGTAATCGGCCAGATCGTTCCACCCTGCCTCCCAATCGTCGCTGTCCTGCACAACTGCGAAGCCACGCCGTGCCAGCCAGGCGGCCGCCAGTCCAGTGTACCCCTTGGGTTTGAAGCTGTGAACAACATCCGGATGCGATTCGATGGTCGCCTGAACCATACTCGCCACCAGCGACAGAGCACCTGCCTGCAGACCGCCCCGCGGCAGCGGGACATTGACCACCTCAACGCCACCGTCGATCCATCGTGCGCCGGCCGCGGCTGGCTGGTCGTAGGGAGGAACCACGACACGTACCGCATGTCCCCTGCCCGCCAGCGCGCGCGCCAGCGGCATTACCCGCCAGCGCGCTGTGCCCTTGGGTCCGTGGATGGCAAATGGCGCCAGCATCACTATGCGCAAACGGCGGACACGGTCAACCGTTGGCCGGTCGCTGCTCATAGACGCGCAGTCGCCAGGTTTGCGCCGCTGCGCGTGTCGAAGATCTGCACCTTGTCAGGATCGATGGTCAGCGAAAGTGGGTCGCCGATCTGCACCGCCTGCTGCTGGCTTACTTCCAGCGTCAACTGGGCCGCGTCGGCGCGGCAGGTAACGCGCTGGGAACGGTGCATCGGCAGCGGCTCGATCCACTCGACCACCGCCTGGACGGCCGGTAAGTCGCCGCTGGCCAGCGACACTGCATCAGGTGGGATGCGCGCCGTGACGGCCTGCCCCGGCGTTGTGCGCACGGCCACGATAGGCGTCAACGGCAGGCTGAATTGCGGGCAGGCGAAATGGCCTTCCATGACAGCGCCTTCCACGAAGTGGGTGCCCGGCTCGGTGACAAAGTCAGCCACGCGCAGGCTCTTGGGCCAGACCAGCATGTTGCGATACGTATCGACCTGCCAGACGTGCCCCGTGTCCATGAACGCCACCCGGTCACACAGCGCGGCCGCTTCCTCCTGGTCATGGGTGACGTAAAGGGTGGTGACACGGAAGCGATTGAGCAGCCGCCTGAGTTGGACGCGCGCGTGCTGGCGCTGCACGGCATCGAGGTTGGAAAACGGCTCGTCCATCAGGAACACCCGCGGATCGCGCACCAGGCAGCGGGCAATGGCCACCTGCTGTCGCTGGCCGACTGACAACGTGGAGGGAAACTTGCCCATCAGGTAAGTGAAGTCGACCCCCAGAATGTCGGCTGCCTCGCGGATGTGTGCCGGTGCCTCCTCCTCACGCTTGCGCAGCCTGAAGTAAAACGACAGGTTCTCCTTGACCTTCCAGTGCGAGTAGAGCGCATAGTCCTGAAAGACCATGCCGATGCCGCGGTCGCGGGCCGGCACCTGGGCCTGATCCTGCTCGTCGAACAGCACCCGACCGGACATGGGCTGCACCAGGCCGGCCACCACGCGCAGCAACGTGGACTTGCCGCAGCCGGTGGGACCGATGACGCCCATGACCTCGCCGGAGCGCACGGTAAGCGTCACGTCGTCCAACGCCGTGGTCTCGCGCACGCCGACGGCCAGTTTGACGGTTACGTTTTGTAGCTGGATGTGGGTCATGGGAACTTGATGCGTAATGCGTGATACGTGATACGTGATACGTGAGTGACTTCTCAATATTCGCCGTTGCGTAATTCCGGGGAAGCGGGAAGCCACGTCACGGTTCACGCATTACGTTTCACGGTGTCTTACTCCACCGTCACACTCTTCGCCAGGTTGCGCGGCTGATCGACATCAGCGCCGCGGCGGACGGCCATTTCGTAGGCCAGGAGTTGCAGCGGCATGACCGACAGGACCGGCGTCAGCAGCGGCGGCGCGGCCGGGATGGTGATGACGTGGTCGGCGCTGGCTGCGGATGAACTCGTCGCCCTCGGTCGCAACCGCGATGACGATGCCGCTGCGCGCCTTGACCTGCTCCATCTGGCTGACCATCTTGTCGTAGACATCGTCCTGCGGCGCGATGGTCACCACCGGCATGTCTCGTCGATCAGGGCGATGGGGCCGTGCTTCATCTCGCCCGCGGGGTAGCCCTCGGCGTGGATGTAGCTGATCTCCTTGAGCTTCAGCGCGCCTTCCAGCGCGATCGGGTAGTTGATGCCGCGGCCCAGATAGAGGAAGTTGCGGTAGCGGTGGAAGCGCTCGGCCAGATCTTCATAGACACCGTTGTCGTTCGCGTCCAGCAGCCGGCCAGCCAGTTCCGGCAGCCGCGCCAGGTCGTCCACCAGCTTCTGGCGCTGCGATCGGACCGATAGCTGTCGCGCAGTTGCGCCAGATAGAGCGCCAGCAGGTACTGGTCCACCAGCGACGACGGTGAACGCCTTGGTGCTGGCGACGCCGATCTCCGGCCCAGCAGTGCATGTAGATCACGCCGTCGCTCATGCGCGCCGCCTGGCTGCCGATGACGTTGACGATGCTGCACAGGTACGCGCCCTTTGGCTCGTCCTTCCTCCATGGCCGCCAGCGTGTCCACGGTCTCGCCCGACTGGGTGATGGCCAGACATCAGCGTGCGCTCGTCGATGATCGGGTCGCGGTAGCGGAACTCGGAGCCGTAGTCCACCTCGACCGGAATGCGGGCGATCTTCTCGAGCATGAACTTGCCCACCAGCCCGGAGTAGGCCGACGTGCCACAGGCCACGATCACGACGCGGTCGAAGCTGCGGGCACGCTCGGCGGTCAGCGGCATGTCCTCCAGGTAGACCTCGCCGGTGGCGAAATCGACCCGGCCGCGGATCGTGTCGGTGAGCGAACGCGCCTGCTCGAAGATCTCCTTCTGCATGAAGTGGCGATATTCGCCCTTGGCCGCGGAGATGGGATCCCAGGAGATGTCGTGGATTTCGGGGCGCACCGGCTGGCCGTCCAGCGTCTGGATCTGCGCGCCGTCGCGGGTCACCACCGCCATCTGGCGGTCTTCCAGGAAGATCATGCGCCGGGTGTGCTCCAGAATGGCGGGGATGTCGGAGGCGATGAACATCTCGCCGTCGCCCAGGCCGATGGCAACGCCGCCCGCGTTGCCCAGCCGGGCAGCAACCAGCTTGTCCGGCTCGCGGCTGGTCAGCGCCACGATCGCGCTGGGTCCCTTGAGGTAGCCCAATGCCTTGCGCACCGCCTCAGTCAGCCCGCCTTCGGGCGCGTAGTGCAGGGCGATGAGATGGACGATGACCTCGGTGTCGGTATCCGAGCGGAACTCGAACCCCTCGGCCTGCAAGCTGTCGCGCAGCTCGCGGAAGTTCTCGACGATGCCGTTCTGCACGACGACGATCTCACCGCTGGCGTCGCGGTGGGGATGGGCGTTCTGCTGGCTGGGTTTGCCGTGGGTCGCCCAGCGGGTGTGACCGACGGCCAGATGGCCGTTGGTCGGCTGCTCGGCCAGCAGGTTCACGAGATTGGAGAGTTTGCCGACGTCGCGGCGGACTTGCGATGCTGCCGTTCTGCACGACGGCGATGCCAGCCGAGTCGTAGCCGCGATATTCAAGACGCTGTAGCCCGTTGACGACGATCGGTGTCGCCGCGCGCGGGCCAACGTATCCTACGATACCACACATGGTTGTTCCTCCAGAACTGTTCAGTTTGTATTCCCGTCGTCGACGCCACTGCACACACTGGTTGTCCCGGCTGTCGCCAGCCGGCTTTGACAGTGCTGCTTGTCTGGAGGAGAAGCGAAGGGCCGTGGCATGGCCCTGGAGGCATCCGCCGATCTCTCGATTTTCCCCCGGCCTGCGCCGGGGAACCTCCACCTCGTCAACTGGGAATGTGTCGTTCCCAGTCCTGGCGCTGTGCTTCTCGCGACGCGTTTTTTCTTGCCGGGCCGGCTCCTTTCGTCACACTGTAAAGAAGTTAACGGCAGTCATCAGGTTGTCTCTTAGAGCGGCTCCTTTCCTCGGGACCGGTATCTGCTCAGCCTTCACCGTCGTCATTCCCGGAGAAGGGCGCCGACCGAGATTCCCGCCTCCGCGGGAATGACTGGTGAGCAGTTACAATGAACCAGAGCGATCGGTCGATCAGCCGCAGTTTGCCACAGAACCAGGTCGGCGTCAAGGTCAGTCGCGGGCAGGTCGATAGCGCGCCATCACCCGTTGCAGTTCGTCATGCGGCAAGGCGGGCGCATGGTGGCCGGCGAAGCCCGTCATGTCGTCGGCCCCCACCAACGCGTTGAGGATTGCCTCCTCGACCGCCTCGGCTACAGCATCGAACAGCGGATCCAGGCTCCAGTCGGACAGCGAGCGCAGGCTGAACGGCTGCTCGTCTTCGACATGCAGTTCATTGCCGGTCGCGAAAGCCAGGAACAAGTCGCCGCTGCCGGTGTGCGCTACCGACCCGGTGCGCGCCACGTCCCATCACGCCACGACGCGCGCACGCGTTTGCATTGCAGCGGCAGCAGCGGCGCATCGGTGGCGATCACGGTGATGACGGAACTGGTCTGCGACGGGCCGCTCCACGCGCCATCTGCGGGGTCGGAGGGAGGTGTGGCGAAGGCCGACGGAACGATTTCGTTGTTCAGCTCGCGCCCGACCGGCACGCCGTCCACCCGAAGTTGGTTACGCTCGCCGTGGTTGGCCTGCACGAGAACGCCGACGGTGAAAGCCTCGCCGGCCAGTTCGACCAGCCGCGACGACGTGCCGATGCCGCCCTTGAAGTCGTAGCAGATCATGGCTGTGCCGCCGCCGACGTTGCCCTCGGCCACCGGCCCCTCGGCGGCGTTGTCCATCGCTGCGAACAAATCCTCACGCGTCAACGCAAAGCCGTCGCGGTCGTTGAGCCAGCCGCCCCATGTTTCGCCCACCACACCCAAGTAGTAGGAACCTTTGCCGTAACGTTCGAGGGCGTACTGGATCAGCGCGTCATGGACCAGACCAACCTGCGTCGTGTCGGTCAGAGCGATCGGCGACGACAGCACGCCAAACTCCTCGACGTAGGCCATGCCGGTCATTTCGCCGCAGCCGTTGAGCGCGTGGTAGCCAGCGAAGACGGGGTTGTTGCGCACTGATCCGCCGCGCGGCTGGATCACCGTGACGCCGGTGCGGGTGATGCGCGGTTCATCGCGAATCACGGTGGTGTGCCCGACGCGGACGCCCGGCACGTCGGTGATGGCGTTGTGCGGCCCGGCCGGCAGGTCGCCGATGACGATCCCCAGATCACGCAGTCGTGGTTTGGTCATGATGCCTCCTTGACAACGAACTGCCCCGATTGTATCATCGCCGTCACCGCCGTACAAGCAGCCGGCAGGCGCAGTCCTGCCGTGGCTGAACCTTTGCCCGCTGCTGCGAGTGAAATCCACATACGGAGGACGACCTATGACAGAAACCAGAAGCACGTTTGGCACCTTCGCGCGTCTCACCCTGGCCTCGATCTTTCCGCTGGCGTTGGTGATCGCCCGCAGCGCCTATGTCGGCGAGATCACCGGAACCTTCCTGTTATGGAATCTGTTCCTGGCCTGGCTGCCGCTGCTGTTCGCTGCGGTCACAGTCTGGACCGAGCGGCGCAGCCTGTTGCTGGCCATGCTGCCGGCCGCGGCCTGGCTGGCCTTCCTGCCCAACGCGCCCTACCTCGTCACCGACCTGATGCACCTGTCAGCCGACGGCCGCGTGCCGGTGCTCTTTGACACGGTGATGCTGTTCAGCTTTGCGCTCTACGGACTGGCGCTGGGACTGATCTCGCTGCGCTGGATGCAAACCGTGGTGACGCGCCGTTGGGGACGCTGGCTGGGCTGGGGCTTCGTGCTGGGCGCACTGGGCGCAGCCGGCTTTGGCATCTACCTGGGCCGCTATGTGCGCTGGAACAGTTGGGACCTGCTGACACAGCCGGAACTGCTGCTGCATGACGTACTGGCGCGGCTTACCAGCCCGTTGCTGTATTGGCACACATGGGCGATGACCGCACTGTTTGCCGCGCTGCTGGTCTTCACCTACTGGCTGCTGACCGTGTTGGCGCACTCCGGGTCTGGCACGCCGGGCGACGGTGTGCGCTGAGACTCATGCGACGATTGCGTGTCCGCTGGCTCACCGTGACGCTGCTGTTGTTGGCTGTCGCCGCGTGCAGCCGTCCCGCGCCAACGCCGCCAGATCGCCCGCCAGCACTCGAATCCACGCCCACCGCGACGGCCACGCGCACTGCCACTCCCTCACCAACCGCCACGATCACCCCGTCGCCAACAGCGACGCCCAGCCCGACGCCAACGCCTACTGCCACCGCCCGGCCAATTCAGGTGTCGGACGCCGTTCGTCCGCCATCAGCCAGCCCACCAGTTCCACAGGACGGCGCGCCCTGCGGTCTGGTGGATACGCTGAATTTCCCCGTCGATCCACCGCTGGCCGAGGAGGCCTATCTCATCCAGGGCTTCGGGCGCGGCGGCAGGCCGGCAGGGCAGCACGCAGGCGAGGACTGGGGCTTGCTGGGTCGTCCCAACCTCGGCGCACCGGTCTATAGCATCGGCCACGGGCAAGTCACCTACGCCCAGCCGCTGGGCTGGGGACGCGACAAGGGGGTGATTATCGTTGAACACCGCTTCACCGACGGCAGCAGGATACTCTCCTTCTACGGTCACCTGGAACCATCGACTGTCACCTTGCGGCCAGGAGATTGTGTCGAGCGCGGCGAGGAGATCGCGAAGATCGGCCGGCCGCGCACGCCGCCGCATCTGCACTTCGAAATGCGCAGTCACCTGCCCGACGAGCCGGGACCGGGATACTGGCCAAACCCGGGCGCGGCCGGCTGGACCAACCCATCGCAGTTCATCTGGAACGAGCGGCATGGCGGCTGCTGACGGCGTCGTCTGGTCGCAGCCGGTGAACGGAACGGTGCTGGCAACGCCGGGCAGCGCTGCCGCGGAGATGATCCTGGTCGCCGAAGACGATAGCGTTCAGGCACTTGGCGCGGGCGATGGAAGCCCGCGCTGGCGAATATCCGTTGCCAATGGCGTGGCCGGCGCGACTTTGTCAGCCGACGGAACATCGCTTTTCGTGATCGACGTAACTGGTGTCGTGACGGCGTACGAACTATCCGGATGCCAGGGAAGCGGGCCAGCCGGCGCTGCGCTGGCAGCTGGCGCTGATGTCGGAGGAAGACGTTGCGTTGATGCCGCTAGCGGACGGCGGCGTGCTCGTGTCGGCCTGGGAGATCGTCTTCCACGAGCGGGACGGGAAGTGGGAACTGTCGGGCCAGCGCCAGATGACAGCGGTCTCAGCCAATGGCGCGCTGATTTGGGAGCGGACACGGCCCGCGTCGCTCTACTGGCAACCTGGAGACGACCGATGGACACTGGCCGGCAGCGAGCTTGTGCTGGCCGTTCCCGGCGACGAAGCGCGCGTCTGGTCAATCGACCGCGAAGGACCGGCACAGTGGACAGCGGCGGCTGGTGAGCAGTACACGGTGATCGGTGATCAGATTTGGGGGTTCGACGCAGCGACAGTCTACCGGTTGCAGCCTGAGACCCGCAGCGTCGAGGTGATCACACAACTGCCCGCTGCCAGTCCGGGAATCGAGGCAATCCTGCCGCTGCCCGATGGCCACTTGCTGTTGGCGCACCGCGACCGCTCCGATCGCCGTCTGCTGCTGCTGGACGGCGACGGCGCATTGATCTGGGATCGCTCGTACGCCAGCCTGAGCGCGGGAACGCCTGACCTGCTGTTGGCTGGCAACCGACCACTGCTACTGACACAGAGTGCCACACGCGCTGGCACGCGGATTGACTTGTACACCGTTGACATTGAGGAGCCTGGTCTCACCCGCATCTTTTCAGGCGGCGGGCCGGCTTCATCCAGTCCGGCCACTGCGTGGAGCGACAACGCGGGCCGGGTTATCCTCGCCATACCAGATGGCAGCGTGCTCGCGCTGGACATCGCTGCAGGCAGCCCGTAGATGCAACAACGCGAGACAACTGACCATCAGCCGCAAGACTGGCAAGCGGCACTCTGGCTGTTGATCGCGTTGGTGACGCCGCTGTTCGTCAACTTCTGGGTCGAGCAGCAGTTCGAAGCGTCCAAGGTCTGGCTGCTGCGTACGCTTGGTCTGGCTGCTGGCTGTGCTGTGGCTGGCCGCCTGGCTGGCCGGTCACCGTCCCAGATCGCTCTCCCGCCCCGTCCGCAATCTCCTTATCGCCCTCATTCTCGTTCTCACGCTCGCCACAATTGTAAGCGCCAATCGACCTGTCGCCATCTTCGGCTCGCTTGACCGCGCCGGCGGCCTTCTGACGCAGCTCTGTTATCTGCTGCTCTTCTGGTGCGTTGCCACTCAAATCACCGCTGAGCGCAGCCGGCAACTGCTGGTCGTCATCACGTTGACAGCCGTGCCAATCTGCCTGCTTGGTCTGGCGCAGGCGGCAGGCTGGCAGCCACTCCCAGTCACCACCGACGCCCGCAGCCTCATCACAACGACGCTGGGCCGCTCCAATTTCACCGGCGCTTATCTGGCCCTGCTGCTGCCGCTAACCCTGGCTGCGGCGCAGTTGGCGACACATGCTGGGCGGCGCGCCGGCTACCTGGCATTGCTTGGGTTGGAGATCATCGTCATTGCCCTGACCCAGGCGCGCGCAGCGTGGATTGCCACGGCCGTTGGCATCAGCCTGCTGCTGTGGCTGCAACATGCGCCCCGTTGGCCGCGGCGTGTTCGCTGGCTCAGCGGGTTGGGCGGATTGACTGTGCTGGCCGGCGCATTGCTGCTGTTTTTGCAGCGCGGCATTGCCAGCGGCGGAAGTATTGCTGCCCGCTGGACAATCTGGCAAGCATCGCTGCGACTGCTCTGGCCGCGCCTGTGGCTGGGCTACGGCGCTGATACGCTGGAGCTGCACTTCCCATCGGTCTATCCGCCGCAGCTTGTCTACTACCAGGGGCGCGGCGTTGTGGTTGACCGCGCACACAACTGGCTGCTCGATTGGTCGCTCAGCTACGGCGTTGTGGCGACGCTTTTGTTCCTGGCGCTGGTAGCAGTCATCTTTTGGGCAGGCTGGCAGCGGTTGGCAACACCGCGAAGCTCCGCCGCCTTGCCGCCGGGTGAGAAACCGCTGCAGAATCACTGGCTGGCAGCCTGCCTGGCAGCTGCTGCGCCCAGATCGTCGGCAATCTATTCCTATTCGAAGTCGCCGCAACGTCGGTGGTTTTCTGGCTGCTGCTGGCTGTCGTTACTGCGGCAGCCGCCAGTCGAAACCGGCAAGAGCAACCGCTTTCCCTGCCGCGTTGGCTGCGGACCGCGATCCTGGTAATGGCGGTAATGATCGCTGGTTTAGTGGTTTGGCTGGGCAGCGTGCAGCCCTTGCTGGCCGACTTTCACAGTTGGCGCGGCACGCAGGCGTTGAACCGTGGAAATCCTGCCGCGGCGCTGGCTGAATACGAAACGGCTGTGCTGCATCAGCCGCAGCAAGCCGCCTATCATGTCGCCGCGGCCCTAGTCGCTGCTCAACTCGGCGACTACGAGCGGGGCGAGGAGGCGATGCGGGAGGCAATCGCGCTGCGTCCAACCGACCCCGTACCGTATACCCAACTCACCGCGATCTATGCGCGTCAGGCGGCTGACAGCGAAGCGCCTGAGAAGCTGGGGCTGGCATATGACGCCTATGACCAGGCCATTGCGCTGGCCCCGACCATCGCCCTGACACACCAGCAATACGCCGATCTGGCGCTGCGCTCTGGCGATGTGGATGTTGCGCTGGAGCAAGCGCGACGAGCGGTCGATCTCGACGCGACCGATGGTATTGCGTTTGCTATTCTGGGCTGGGCGCGGTTGCAGGCTGGCAACCTCCCCGCGGCGCAAGATGCGTTTGAGCAAGCGGTGCACTGGCAGCCCGATTCGGCCGATTTCCACCTCGGTTTGGCCACCGCCCATTTCCAGCAAGGCGACTACGATGCGGCGCGCCGGGCGGTTGAGGATTGTCTGATACGTGATCCCGCCTACGCACCGGCGCTTGCATTGCGGTTACAATTGCAGGACAATTGATCCCCTGTTCGTACAATCCATGCGGGTGCATGATATTAGCCCTGCCCGTTACGCACCGAGCAGCTTCGTGGCAGCGTACCCACAGCGCTTGCGTCTGCACAGCCACCAGTTCACTTGCGAAACAGTCGACGCCCGTCGCCTTGTTGAGGAGAAACCATGAAATCGAAAAGTTTGCTTCCCCAAATTCTCGTAGCAACCCTGGCCCTGCTGCTGCTCGGCGGCCTGGGCGCGTATTGGCCGTCACTGGTCGATGCCAATCCATCTTTGGCCCCGCTCGGCCCAGAGGCAACCATTGGCGACGCCATCACCTACCAGGGCTACGTTACCGACGAAAACGGCGTGCCGCTCAACGGCACGATCACCATGCGCTTTCAGATCTACAACGCCCCGGCCGCCGGCGCTCTGCTCTGGGATAGCGGCAACAGCAGCATCACGGTGAACAACGGTCTCTTTGAGACTCGACTGGGCATCACCACCGACATCTTCAACGGTGAGGCGCTGTGGCTGGCGCAAACGATCGCCGGTGAATTGCTCACGCCTCGTCAGGAAATGCTACCGGCCCCCATGGCGCACACCCTACGCCCGGGTGCTATCATCAAGGGCACGGCCAGCGCCATTCCCAACAACTACCTGCTAGAAGTGCAGATGAACAACGATGCCTTTGCCTTCAACCGCGGCGGCGTTTCTGCGCAGACGACCACCGGCAATGCCGTCTACGGGTTGGCCGAGAATGGCCGAGCAATCTATGGGCAGACGGAGGATGGCTATGCCGTCTATGGCTTTGATGGCGGCAGCAATGCCAATCGCGGCTATGCCGGCTTTTTCTACAGCACCAACGGCGTCGGCGTCTATGGCTACAGCGGCGGGAACCGCGCCCACCCCAATATCCTGGCTCCGGGCGTCTACGGTCAGAGCAACCAGGGCGTGGGCGTCTACGGCCGCGGCGATACCTCCAACAGCTACAGCTTCTACAACGAAGGCGGCTACTTCGAGGGCGGCAAGGGACTGTATGCGCTGGGAACTGACCCTGTGGGTGAGCAGGGCTACGGCGCGCGCATCTACAGCAGCCAATACCGGGGCATGTATGTGCAGGGCAGCAGCGGCTGGTTTGACGCTTATTTTGGGGGCAACGCAGGCATCAGCACGTTTGGCATCACAGACCGTTCGGCCGCCACGCAGGCTCTGGTGGTCAACCTGGGCGACGCACCCATCGAGCCGGGTGATCTGGTCGCGATGGTTGGCGTCGCTGAGTCGCCTGAAAACGGGCAGCCAATGCTAGCAGTGGCAAAAGTCGATGCCGATAACCGCAACGCGGTCATCGGCGTCGCCACGGCGGCAGTTGCCGTTAGCACGATCATCCATGAAGACGAGAGCGAGTCAATTGACTTCATGCCAGTTGACGGTGTGATTGCTCCTGGCGACTATCTTGTCATCATCACGGCAGGGCTGGCGCCGGAGGTCAACCTGACCAGCCTGGCGCTGATCGCTGACGGGCAGATCGGCGACAAGATCGCGCTGTCGGCCAGTGGTGAAATGGCTCTGGCAAGCGTTGACCCTGACGGGATCGTGGTGGGCAAGCTGGCTGGCCCCAGCGACGCGGCCAAGCGCGTCGCCCCCATGTTTATCGCCATCGACTAGGAGGTGATCAACGATGCTGAAACGTAAACTCCTACTGCTCGTGCCCGGACTACTGCTGATCTCGGTCGGGATGGTATCAGCCCAGTCCTCTGCGAACTATGTCATGCAACGCTTTGTGATGGTTGGCGGCGGCTCGGCCGATTCTGCCAACTACGCAGTCGCTTCCGTCTTCGGGCAGCCGGCCACCGATGTCGTCAACAGCGCCAACTACAAGGTTTCGGCCGGTTTTCTGCGCCCATCAACCTGCGTTGCCGGGAACTACGATGTCAACGGGGACGGCGGGGTGACGGTAACCGACATTCAACTGGTAGCGCTCAATTGGTACCAGACCAACTACGCGCCGGCCACTGACGTGGACTGCAACGGCGTGGTTGACATCCGCGATATTGGGGCCACCACCGGGGCCTTGGGATCGTAAACTCGCTGTTGAAGACGATTGCAGCGCACCACCGTTCGCCGCGCATTACTGGCTTGTGACCGCACTGCAAAGCGGGTCGTGACCGCAACGAAATACGGTCGTTTTTTGACGATTTGACAGTTCGGGGCAAAACACGTATTCTGCGACGTAGTGACTGATCCTTCTGCGCAGCAAACCGGCGATTCTCAGGGCGGCGACGGGCAACTGGCCGCCTATCGCGGCTGCTGGGTGGCGCTGATCGGCGACCAGATCGCCGGCGTCGGGGTCAACGAGGACGCCGCCAAGTTGGCGGCCCGCCACAGCCGGCCGCGCGAGCGCGTCACTGCCGTCATATTTGTTGCCGAAGATACCGAATCGTGACCCTTCATCTACCCTTCGATTTGCAGCCGCTGGAGGCGTCGCCTGCCGGACCGGTACTGGCATTCCTGGCACGATGTGAAACGCCGGTGGCGCTGGTGGGTGGCTGCGTACGCGACATGATGCTGGACCGCCCGACGCGTGACCTGGATCTGACTGTGGAGCGCGGTGGGTTAGAGCTGGCACGCGAGCTGGCCAGCCGTTTCGATGGCGGGTTCTACGCCATGGACGTTGAACGCGACACCGGCCGGGCGCTTCTCTATCTGATGGAAAGCGAGCCGCTGGTGGTGGATGTAGCGACCTGGCGCGGAGCGACCTTGCTGGAAGACCTGCGCCTGCGCGATTTCACCATCAACGCGATGATCGCCTTGCTGCACGACGTCGGGGCCGGAGTTCGTCGATCCCCTCGACGGCGCGCGTGACCTGGAAAACAGGCTGATCAGGGCCGCATCTGCCACGGCATTTGACGACGATCCGCTGCGCGTCCTGCGAGCCATCCGGCTGCTGGCGGAACTTGCCCCGCTCGGCTTTCGTCTGGAAGAAGATACCGAGCGACAGGCAGCCCGCTGTGCGCCGTTGCTGATGCAGGTCAGCATCGAGCGGGTGCGGGACGAACTGGTGCGCATCCTGGCAGCGGCGTCGCCTGGCGACTGGGCCGCCAAACTGGACGACCTGTCGATCCTCGACGTGGTGCTGCCTGAAACGACCGCCCTGCACGGCGTAAGCCAGTCACCGCCACACATTTGGGACGTGTTCACCCACACACTGCACGTCATGAACCATGCTCACGCACTGGCTGCATGGATCGCCGGCGACGACACAGCGCTGGCGAGCGCATCACTACTCTGGGTCGCCGACAGCCTGACGCAGGTTCTGAGTCCCTGGCGGGCTGAGCTGGCCGACCATCTTGCGGAAGGCGCGGGCGCTCAGCTTCGCAGCCACGGCCAGATGCTGGCCTGGGCTGCGCTGTCCCATGACTGGGGCAAGCCCGCAACGGCGCGATTGGAAGAGGACGAGGATGGTGAGCCTGCCCGCTGGCGCTTTTTCGGACACCCCGACGTAGGCGCTGACATGGTTTACGAGACGCTGCGACGGCTGCGGTTCAACGAGGCTGAGGCCCGCCGGGTTTCATTGATTGTCCGCCACCACATGCGCCCGCTGACGCTGGCGGCCAACGGGTCGCCCTCCCGACGGGCGACGTTTCGCTATTACCGCGACCTTGGCGACGCCGGCATCGATGTGGCGCTGTTGAGTCTGGCTGATGTGCAGGGCACGTACGGTCCGACGCTGACACCCGATGAGTGGCAGCCGGTGCTTGACACGGTGGCGGCGCTGCTTGACAGCTTTTTCAATGCCCGTGATCAGGTTGTCTCACCGCCGCCGGTGGTCAACGGGCACGAGTTGATGGCAACCCTGGACCTGCCCGCCGGCAGGCATATCGGCACGTTGCTGGACGCCATCGCGGAGGCGCAAGCTACCGGCGACGTCACGACACGTGAGCAGGCTCTGTTGCTGGCCAGCCAGCTTTGGGCTCAGCGGCCAGTGACTGCGCTGCAAGGATGAACAACCACTTGACTGACACCTACGGAAAACGCTGATGGAACAAGACCACGACGTGTGCCCGTTTCTTGGCCTGGCCGATGACCGCGGCTCGTATCTGACCTACCCCAGCTACGAGAACAGTTGTTACGCGCCGCCTGTCGCCGAGACGATCTCGCTCAACGAACAGACTTTCTTCTGCCTCGGCGGCAATCGAGAGCGATGCCCGCGCTACCAGGAGCGACACGCCCGCCTGCAGTCGACGCCCCAGGATCTTGAGCCGGAGGACGCGGCGGCTGTGATGGCCGCGGCCATGGCTGCCTCCCTGAGTGATGAGAGCGATTCGGTGCGGACCGATGATTTTACGTGGCAGCAGCAGGTGCCCGATGGGGAGTGGGACGACGTTGAGCCCGATCCGACGACACCACCTCCGCCGCTGCCGCCGTTCATGTGGCCAACTGCCGCGTCATCGGGCGGGCGCAACCGCCGGCCCGTCTGGCCGCTGCTGCTCTCAGCGGGTACGCTGGTCGGTGTTTTGATGGTCTGCGCGTTCCTCAGCATGACCTGGCTCGGTCTGCGCACGCTTTCCTCCGAGATCGCGCTCACGCCTAGCGATACGCCGCCGCCCGGCGCCAACATCACGCCACCGCCTGGCGTCGTGGTTATCACCAGCACCCTGGTGCCCAACGGCGGTGTGGTCGTGGTCGTCGCGACGCCGACGCCCGATCCTGTCCAGGTGACGTCAACTGCCCAGGCGTTCGAAACCGAGACAGCCAGTGTGCTCTTCCCGACCGCGACTCCGACCGACGAGTTCTTCTTCCCGACCGCGACACCCGATTTCGGGATGGCCACGCCGACCTGGACCTTCGAGGCGTTTGTGACACCGACGCCACGCGACACGCCGACCTTTTTCCCGACCAACACGCCAGACTTTTCGGCAACCAACACGCCAACCTGGACTCCTGCACCCATTGTGACCGTCACCAACACGCCGTCGACGTATTCGGCGTCGTTCACGGCCAACCCAACTGCGATCCAGTACGGCCAGACCACCACGCTTTCCTGGACTGTCACCGGCGTCAAGGCGATCTACCTCGACGGCAACGGGGTGTCCGGCCCCAGTGGCACGCGGACCGAACAGCCGACCAAGACCACCACCTATGTGCTGCGCATTGTCAAGACCGACAACTCGGTAACCGAACTCACGCAAACGGTGACGGTTACCCAGCCGACGCCTTCGTCCACACCAACGCCAACCGCAACACCAACCTCGACGCCATTCGTGAACATCACCTTTGCCCAGGACCTGAGTATCACGTCGATCGACGGCACAGAGTCCGGTTGCCGCACTGGCGCTGGCTGCACGCTCTTCCAGATCCAGGTGCGCAACGTAGGTAACCGGCCGGTAGACTACGTTCTGTCGCGGACCGAGAACGTCCCAATTG
Source organism: uncultured Chloroflexia bacterium (assembly GCA_963707275.1). Taxonomy (GTDB): domain Bacteria; phylum Chloroflexota; class Anaerolineae; order JAAEKA01; family JAAEKA01; genus JACKBK01. Next base: position 1,045,954 of record CAVPPH010000001.1, on the reverse strand, counting down.
GCTGGGGCGTGTTCTTCTGCTGGGCGGCTGACTGTGAGTTCGGCTCGGTAGCGCCAGCCAAAACACTGGCTGTCGGCGCGCGTGATACTGTCTCGATCAACTTCCGTGTTCCGGCGTATCTTGTCGACGGCGAGATCGCCACCATCAATGTGAATGGCAGCTGCCCCGCCTGCCAAAACCCACCGTTTAGCCAATACAACCACGAGTTCCGGATAGTAGTCACCCTGCCCACGGCGACACCTTTCCCGTCGGCAACTGCGACGCCGACGCAACTGGCAACTGCGACGCCAACGGCAACACCGACGGCAACTACTGCGAGCCAGGCGCACTGACGACCGCGTTGATGACAACAGCAGTACGCCTGGGTCTGATCCTGGAAATCGCCGTTGCCAAGGTCGGCAAGTACGCGACCAGCGAAAGCGGCGACACCGTGGAGGTGGTCGAACGCCCGCACGGCGGCCTGTCGGTGGTGCTGGTAGATGGCCAGCGTAGCGGCAAGTCGGCCAAAGCGATCAGCAATATGGTGGCGCGCAAAGCCATGGCCCTGCTGGCCGACGGCGTACGCGATGGAGCTGTCGCCCGCGCCGCCCACGACTACCTGCGCACCCAGCGCGGTGGCAAGGTCTCAGCGACCCTCAATCTGGTGTCGGTGGACCTGGCCAGTCGCACGCTGGTGCTGCTCGCGCAACAACCACTGCCCCATCCTTCTCTTCAACCCCAACTGGATCGGCAGTACGACACCCGACGGCTGGCAGTATCTCGACGAACCCAGCGAGGCCATCGGCATTCATGCGCGCACACGCCCCATCGTCACCGAGTTGCCCTTGCAGCCTGCACCTGCTGGCGATGATTTTCAGCGACGGCATCTGGACTGCCGGAGAGCGCAGCGGGCAACGGATCAGCATCCCCCGCACGGTTCAGCAAGCACTCAAGAGTGGCGTCACCGAGCTGCGCGACCTTGCCGACATCCTGCTGGCGCGGGCAGTCGAGCTAGATCAAGGCAGGCCCGCGGACGACATGAGCCTGGTTCTTCTGAGCATTCACCGCAACGCCGCCGAGGACGAGGCGCGGCGCATGAGCGTCTCGCTGCCCTTCTGATGAACACCGCCGCGCCCCCCGGTTCAGTCAAGGTCGTCGGCCCGTGCAAATCGGGCAAGACGACGTTGGTCACCGCACTGCGCGCCCGGGGGATTGCAGCGCGGCGCTGGGCCGCGCAGGAGCATTCAGGCGTGCCCGACACCTGGCAGCGCTTTGCGCCCGCCCGTTGCCTCGTGTATCTCGATGTCAGCGTGACCGCCATGCAAGAGCGCAGCGGGCGCGTCGACTGGACCGAGGATATCCTGGCGCAGCAGCGACATCGCCTCCGCCACGCGCTCCAGCACGCGGATCTCATCATCGACACTGCTGACTTGTCGGCGGACGAGGTTCTGAAGCGGGTTGTCGCGTTCCTCCGGGAGACCCAGGGATTCGAAATCCCTGGCTGAAGGTGCGAAACGGTTTTTTTTACCCGGCTCAGTAGGGTAGCCGCCGGGGGAACGGTCGGCCAGGCACTGAGGGGTCTTCGTGCTCTCAAGCGGCGAATTCCATTCACTAAATGCCTCCGGATCGTCCTTTTCATGGCCCTTCATGAAACCCCGTTCATTTGACACCGCCCAGTGGCTGCGTTATAATCTCTCCATCAACCCGGTGAAAGGCTGTTTCGCCGGTTTTCTTATGACCTCAACAGGTCGAAGTCTGGCAACGCTGCGCAAAGATCCGGGCCGGCAGATAGATCGTTTCTGTCTCATGGCAACCAGCCGTTTGGCTGGTTCGTCTTTTGATAGGCGCCGGCAGACCCACATCGCGGCAGCAGGAGTACCGAATGAATTGTCGCCATTTGATTTCGTTGATCATTGTGATCGTCGTGGCAATCTTCGCCCTGGTGATTGCGCTGCCCGTCCAGCATCCACAATGGATGTCTAACCTGGCGTTCTGGCAGCCGAAAGAATTCCGTGACCTTGACCTGAAACAAGGCCTTGACCTACAGGGCGGCCTGCAGGTGTTGCTGGAGGCCGATCCGTCTACTCCGCTTGACCGGCGAACAACTTGGCTCAGCCATGGACGCCGCCAAGGTCATCGTGGACAACCGTGTCAACGGTCTGGGTGTATCCGAGCCGCTGGTGCAGCGCCAGGGCGAAAACCGCATCATTGTCGAGCTTCCGGGCATCGATGATCCGAACCAGGCCATCGCCACCCTACGCGGCACCGGACTGCTGGAGTTCGTCGAGATGGGGCAGGAACCCCGTCGGACAGGGCGCGCTCGATCCAGACCGACCACGGCGGAAGCAGCGCTGCCGCTGCAACGGTGTGGTGTCCGGAAACGCTGGCCTTGCTCAATCCAGCCACCGATGAGCCTTTCCGCACCATCATGACCGGTGCGGCGCTGAAGTCGGCCGAGGTGGGTTTCGACAGTGCAACCTCTCGCCGCTGATCATCTTTGAACTCAACGACGAGGGCCGGCAGATCTTCCGCGACTATACTGCCTCGCACATCGGCGATGTAGTCGCCATCGTCATGGACAAGATCGTCCTCTCTGCCCCGGTGATCCGTTCGACCATCGACGGCAACGGCCAAATCGAGGGCAGCTTCACCACCGACGAGGCCCGCAGCCTGGCAGTTCAGATGCAATACGGTGCATTGCCGGTGGCGCTCAATGTCGTCGACAGTCGGTCAGTCGGTGCCACTCTGGGCGCCGACTCGGTGCAAAAGAGCATCCTGGCCGGCGTCATCGGCGTGCTCGTGGTGCTGCTGTTCATGCTGGTCTTTTACCGGCTGCCCGGCCTGCTGGCCGATGTCGCGCTGATCATCTTCATCCTGATCAACATCGCCATCTTCAAGCTGATACCGATCACACTGACGCTGCCAGGTATTGCCGGCTTCCTGCTTGCCACTGGTACGGCGGTGGACGCCAACGTGCTGATCTTCGAGCGCATGAAGGAGGAGTTGCGAGCGGGCAAGTCGATGCGAGCCGCCGTCGATGCCGGCTTCAACCGGGCCTGGACGTCGATCCTTGACTGCAACCTGTCGACCCTGATCACCGCCGCGATCCTGTTCTACTTCGGCGGCGCGTTCGGCGCCAGCACCGTGCGCGGCTTCGCCATCACGCTGGTCATTGGTGTGCTTATCAGCATGTTCACCGCCGTCTTTGTCACCCGCGTCCTGATGCGGCTGGTGTTCCAGCGCCGGGGCGCCGACGAAGTCAGCTTTCCGGTAAGAACTGGGTCGTGGGAGTTTGATCCATGTATAACATCGTTCAGAACCGCAAGTACTATTACATCCGGGTCGGCCATTATCATTACCTCAGCCTGCTACTGATGGGCTATTCCATCGTCACCACCGGCGCACCGTTCCGCCTTAGCATCGACTTCACCGGCGGCGTCTACTGGGAGTTCGACTTGGCGACGCACCAGCGCCGATCGATGTGCGCGACATCTTTCGTTGAACTTTCGACCTTGAGCGACACGGCAGTCACAACCGTCGGTGCCGAGGGCAGCCAGTATCAGGCCCGCCTGAAGTCAGTTGATCCTGACACCAAGGCAGCCATCGAAGAGCAGCTGGGCAGCAACCTTTGGCGGCGTCGAGACGTTGCAGTACCGCAACGTCGGTCCGGCAGTTGGGCCGCGAGGTGACCCGGTCGGCGCTGATTGCCGTACTATTCGTGTCTATGGCCATCGTCCTCTTCATGTTCGTCGCCTTCCGCAACGTCTCGCACCCGTGCGCTACGGCCTGACGGCGGTGGTCGCGCATGTTCCACGACATCATCGTCGCCTGCGGCTTTGCAGCACTGATGGGTGTGCTCGCTCGGCTGGGAGGTGGATGCGCTATTCCTGACGGCGCTGCTGACCGTGCTGGGCTTCAGCGTTCAGGATACCATCGTCGTTTTCGACCGTGTGCGCGAGAACTCTACCCGTCACCGCGGCGAGGACTTCGAAACCATCTGCCAACCGCAGCCTGCTGGAGACAGTCGGCCGGTCGCTGACCACCCAGTTGAACGCGATCTTCATCATGGTCGCGATCCTGCTGTTCGGCGGCGCGACGATCAAGCCCTTCATCGCAGTTCTGCTGATCGGCATGATCAGCGGCACCTACTCGTCGATCTTCAACGCAACGCCGTTGCTGGTAACCTGGGAAAAGTCGGCCCAGAAGCGCGCCAAAACACGGCGTGCGACGGCAACCGCCTGATCCTGATCGCCAACGCCAAAGCAGCTTCGTATCCCGGAAACGATGTATCGTCGCTTCCGGGATACTTTTTATCAGGTATCCACTCAGGTGAGAGCCACTTGCGTACAGGTGACAGTCCGTCCGGAATGGTTCCCAAGCACTTTCGGATTAGGTGACAGTCACTTTCGGAAAGTGACTGTCACCTAACTTCCCACGAGCCGCCCATGAACGCCCTGACCTTTGACGGTACAACCGCACGCGTTGATCCTGGTTATCCGATGCCGCAGCCGGCCGCCGGCGAGGCGCTGGTGCAGGTGCTGCTGGCCGGCATTTGCAGCACCGATCTGGAGATAGTGCGAGGCTACGCAGGGTTCAGCGGCGTGCTGGGCCACGAGTTCGTGGGCAGCGTCACAGCGTGCGCCAGTCGGTCTGACCTGATCGGGCAACGAGTGACGGGCGAGATCAACATCGGCTGTGGTGAGTGTGTTTTCTGTGCGCGCGGCGTGCGGGAACACTGCCTCACCCGGCAGGTCGTCGGCATCCGCGAACGAGACGGCGTGTTTGCTGAGTTCGTTGCCCTGCCCGTCGCCAACCTGCACAGCGTGCCTGACGGCGTACCAGACGAGGCGGCGGTGTTCACCGAACCGCTGGCGGCCGCGCTGCGAGTCCGCTGAACAGGTCGCCATCCGTCCCACCGACCGGGTTGCAGTCATCGGAGCGGGCCGACTGGGCCAACTGGTGGCGCGATCGCTGGCCGGCGCCGGCGCGGAGCTGGTGGCCATCGGCCGCGACCTGACATCGCCCAAGTTGTCGCTGCTGCGCGAAGCCGGCATCAGAACAGTCGAGCGCGGTGGCCTGCCCTACGGCTGGGCGGACCTGGTCGTGGACTGCACCGGTAGCCCAGCCGGCTTTGCCGATGCACTGGACCTGGTGCGATCCCAGGGCATCATCGTCCTGAAGAGCACCTACCACGGCGCGGCAGAGGTGGATCTGAGCAGGGTGGTGGTGGACGAGATCCAGGTGATCGGCTCGCGATGCGGGCCATTCGACGCCGCGCTGGCGACGCTGGTCAGCGGACAGGTCGATCCGCGACCGCTGATCGACGCGACGTACCCGCTTTCACAGGGGCTGGCCGCGCTGGAACATGCCGCGCGACCAGGCGTGCTCAAGGTGTTGCTGCGTCCCTGACCTTTTGACACGCCGCACAGCGTCGGTTAAGATGGCGCACGTGCAACGAGAAGACATTCGATTTTGCCAAAAAAGTCGAACGTCGACGAACGAACTTCCGATGACCGCATCCGCACTACCCACCGCAATCTGGTCGGTGCTGCTGAGCCTGGCGACCCTGCTCAACGTCGCGGCCGGCCCGCCGATTTTGCGCGGCGGACAACCGGGATCAACAGCCATCTTCCCGGAACAGATCGAAGCGCAGCAAGCTGCACAAACCTTGCCGCCGATCTCTGCGCCGGCTGCGTTGCTGGCCGACAGCACCACCGGCCGGGTGCTGGGCGAAGTCAACGCGACGGAACCACGCGCCATGGCCAGCACCACCAAAATCATGACCGCCCTGCTGGTGCTGGAACGGGCCAACCTGAGTGACGTTGTCACCGTTTCGCCGTCGGCGCTGGTGGGCGAGGCGTCCATGGGGCTGGTGGCTGGTGAGACGCTGACGGTGGAAGACCTGTTGTGGGGCCTGCTGCTCCGCTCCGGCAACGACGCGGCGGCGGCGTTGGCTGAACATGTGGCTGGCAGCCAGCAGGCGTTCGTGGACTTGATGAACCAGCGCGCGGCTGAGCTTGGTCTGACCAGCACCCACTTTGCCAACCCGCACGGTCTGGACGCACCCGATCACTACAGCAGCGCGGCAGGATCTGTGGCGGCTGGCAGAGCTGGCCATGGCCAACCCGGTCTTCCGCACCATGGTGGCGACGCAGAGCCACGAAGCAGCCGGCCGGCAGCTCTTCAACATCAACGAACTGCTGGGTGTCTACCCCGGCGCTGACGGCATCAAGACCGGTACCAGCGACGCCGCGGGCCAGTGCCTGGTCGGATCGTTTTCGCAGGATGGCTTCCGCACTGTCGCGGTGGTGCTGGGCAGCCAGGATCGCTACAGCGACGTCGCCACCCTGTTCGACTTCGGCGAGGAACATTATCGCCGCGGCCCGGCGCCTGCGCCTGCTGGTCTGACCTCCTGGGTGCGCGCGACTGACGGCCAGCCCTTGCGGGTCACGGTTCCCGAGCGGCCGTGGCTCTTCCTGCCCGCCTGGCAGTGGCCGCTGGTGCGCAGTCAGTTCGTATCCGGCGGCGCAGCTCCCGCGGCCGGTCAACCTATCGGCGAGATTCGCTGGTATTTGGGCAATCAATTGCTGGCCTCCGCGCCGGCGTTAGCGAGTGACTACTAACTATGCCGCCTGAACGACTACAAAAAGTAATGGCGAATTCCGGCGTCGCCTCGCGGCGAGCCTGCGAGGACTTGATCACCGAAGGGCACGTCACGGTCAACGGCGAGATCGTGCGCCATCTGGGCACGAAGGTTGACCTGGCGCGCGACGTGGTTGAGGTCGATGGCCGACGGATCAAATCGAAGCAGGAAAAACGCTATACCTACATCATGCTCTACAAGCCGCCCGGCATCCTCTCGGTCTTCAACGACGAGCGCGGCCGGCCGGGCCTGGAGACGCTGATAACCTCCAACAACCGCCTCTACCCAATTGGCCGGCTGGACGCGGACAGCGAAGGGTTGCTGCTGCTGACCGACGATGGCGAGATGACGCTGCGGCTGAGCCACCCGCGCTACGAACACGTCAAGACCTACTACGTGCTGTTGAACCGCGCGCCCGGCACCGACACGCTGGCGCGCGTGCGGCGCGGCATCGAGCTGGGCGACGGGAAGACGGCCCCTTCGGACTGGAAGGTGGTCGAGAAACCGCCTTCGGTACAGCCGCTGCCCGACGTAGAGCAGCCTGACGGCGCGTGGATACGGGTTATCATGCGCGAGGGCAAGAAGCGCCAGATTCGACGGATGGCGGCGGAAGAACATTTGAACGTGCGCCGCCTGATCCGCGTACAGATCGGGCCGCTGATGCTGGATCGCAAGCTGAAGCCGGGCCAGAGTCGCCCGCTGAACCGCAGCGAGATCCAGCGGCTGCGCATGGCAACCCGGCCGCGCACCTCCCGTCCCAACGCACGCCGGCAGGCCGCTGGCGGACCGCGCGATGACCAGCGGACCGGCAAGCGCGCTGAGCCGTCCAGAGGCCGCACTGGCGGCGGCGGCAAAGGCGCTGCCACTTCCAAAGACCGCGCCCCCGGTAAGCGAGGACCCACGCGCGCGCCGGCTCCCAACACCAAGGGCGGCCCGCCGCGCAGCCGGTCCTCCGGCGGCGGCAGCTCACCGTCGTCGAAACCGCCTGCCAGACCGAAGTCGAAACCGAAGGGGTCGCGAGATTGATGAGCAAGCTGCCTGAAGTCGTGGCGATGGATGGCCCGGCGGCGTCGGGAAAAAGCACCATCGGCGAGCTGCTGGCTGACCGGCTGGGATATATCTACTTCGACACCGGGCTGATGTACCGGGCGGTAACCTGGCTGGCGCTGGACTGCGGCACAGCGATCGCCGACGAGGCGGCGGTCACCGCGCTGGCCAGGACGGTGGACATCGACGTGTTGCCGCCGACGGTGGCCGACGGTCGCCAGTCCACGGTGCTGGTCAACGGCCAGGACGTCACCTGGGCGCTGCGCGAGCCGCGGATCAATGCCAACGTGTCGCCGGTGGCAGCATACGGCGGCGTGCGCACGGCCATGGTCGAGCAACAGCGGCGAGTGGCCGAGCGTGGCCGGATCGTGATGGTCGGGCGGGACATCGGCACCGTGGTTCTGCCAGACGCCGAACTGAAGGTCTTTCTGGTAGCATCGGCCGAAGAGCGCGCGCGCCGGCGCTGGCTGGAAGAGGAGGCGCGCGGCGGCAGCCGAACGTTCGACGAGGTGCTGGCTGAGATCCGGCGCCGCGACGAAATCGAACTCGACGCGATCCATTGCGCCGCTGCGCCCAGCCGAGGATTCCATCATCGTTGACAGTACCGGTCTGACCCCCGATCAGGTTGTTGAAGAAATCCTGCGAAAAGCCGGAAATTCCACGTAGCTTCGGACGCCTGCGGGTGTTCTAGGTTTTGGAGCCTGCGCCAAAATACGCAGCGCTTCTTGTTTCATGAGTTAAGAATCGACCGGGTGTGTTTGAATTCTGTTTATTCGTAGTAGGCGCTTCAGCGCCAGCGAAGGCGCTGAAGCGCCTACTACGAATAAACAGAGCTTTCGAACGCCACCCACAATTCATAGACTGGTTGAACGACAAAACCTGCGGGTTGCCTGCCGTTCCCAATTCAGGAGGTATTCGTGTACGCAACCACTCCCACTCTTACGCTGGAAAATCCCCCGGTCCACGACTGGCTGAAGCAGATCCACCTCTCAGTTGTGCCCGGCGGACCAACTTCCCCTGTGCTGGACGAAGCCCGCAAGAACTTGCTGGCGCAGTTCGCCGAGTTGGGTCACGTCATCGACGAGACGCCCGGCGCGGCAGACGGACATGCTGCTGACGACCGCACCGTTTGGGACAGCCCTGCGCTGGCGCGAGGCGCTCATCTTCACCGCCCGCTCGCGTTTCAAGCTCAGCCACACACCAGCGTTCGTCACTTTGCTGCACTGCACGCCGGCGCAGTTCAAAGAGATGGTGGAACAGCTCGACGCAGCAATCCGCAAACCGGAGCCTGATCCAGCCGACTACAACTTCCCCGGCCTCGCCCCAACCGCTTATAAAACCCTGTACGAGCAGGGACATCGCGGCGGCCCGATCCTGGCAATGGAGCGTATTCTGCAGACCCAGGCCATGTGCCTGCGCATCCTGCTGGTGGTGGGCGACGACCGGCCCGAGGCGATCTACCACTTTGACCTGGTCGGCGCATTCCCGGCCAGCATGTTGGCGGGACACAGCCCGGCAGAGATGTACCGCGACGCGGCGCTGAGGGTGGTGACAGCCATGAGCGCAACCGACATTCACTTCCACCAGCCGGTGGGCGAACCGTTGCCGCGAGCGATCTGGGATGAGATGACGACGCCCGACGCAATGTGCCACGCCGCGCGTGAGCTGGGCGTGCGCAACTTCTTCACCGACACCGTGCACGTCTCCAGCCTGACGCAGGTGCCGGCGGTCGGCCACTCGATTGCCAGCCAGTACAGCGAAGGCTGCTTCAGCACCTGGGACACCGACGTCGACGCACTGGTTGCCACGGTTACCGGCAGCGCGCGCCCGGTCGAAAAAGCCGCCATCACCGAGGCCGATCTGGTCCTGATTGTCGGCGTGCGCGAGGACGGCATGGGCGCGCTGGTGCGCCACGTGGAGGACAAGGAAAACGACCCGCCGTCGTCGGAAGCGGTCGAGATGTACGACATGGACGCCGACCTGCCGCAGGTGCGGCTGGACGACGGCGCGCTGGCGCCGGTGATCCGCTCCAAGCTGCACGGCCACCGCGGTGTGCTGGCCTATGACCCGCGCTATGTGGAGTACGTCGCGCTGGACGCGCCCTACTTCAACTATCCCGTGACCTGCGGCACCGATGCCCAGGCGCGCGGCGTGCGCTACGCCTTTGCCCGCTCGCAGGCTTTCCGCAACGAGGCCGATCCGCGCAAGGTGGCGTTCACGATCCTGCCCGGCCACGGCGTCATCTTCGGCGAGAAATGGGTGGACGGCAAGGAGCCGTTCCAGGTGATGTGGGAGTATATGGACGCCGGCTACATCGAGATCGACAGCCACGTGCCACAGATCGCCTTCGACTACGTGCCCGGCGACGACGATCGCCTGTACGCAGCGAACACCCATCAAGCGATCAACTTCTAGCGTCAGGGTTTACGGCCCTAGCTGGCTTGAGCAGAATTGAAAACTGACCCCGCTCATCTTACGAGCGGGGTCAACTCTAGTGTACCCTATAAGGCGGCAGATTGGTGAGCCAATAGATTTCCAAAGCCTTGGCGTCTAACTTATTGCCTCTGCAGTATCCGGACAATACGGTTATAGATGATATTTGATATGCCCGTTGTCTTTCCGCCGATTACATTCGCTGTCCCCCAGGTGTCTCCGCCGGTTGTATTCACAAACTGAATGACAACTGTATCAATATCTTCGTGATAGCGTGCGATACTGTAGTATCCTGGCACCCAGCCGGTATGTTCATATTCGTAAATTGAGGAGTAGATCGCCTGCTCGTCGTCATTCAGCAATGAGCCATCATTCAATGCTCTCAAAAATATGCCCGACATCCTCCGCAGTTGCGATCATCGATCCACCCGGAATATATGATCAAGTTGCCTGAGATCATCGTCATATTCATACCAGTACCCACTGACAACATCATCGTATTCCACCTGGCTGAGCAAACTGTACGTATTCGTTAGCCCGAGAGGAGCCAATATTTCCTCATCGATATATTGATGGTGGCTGTATCCCAACACTTTGTCAAGGATACGGCCAATCAGCAGATAGTTTGTATTGGAGTAACTGTAGCGCGCGTCAGGCTTAAAATCTGCTGGTTCATCCAAGACCAGTTCCAGGGCCTTGTCGATGTCTGTCTGCGAAGTGAACCAATCCCACGCTTCATCGTCCGTGAAATTAGGAATGCCGCTGCGATGCTGCACCATCATTCTCAGGGTAATCTGATCAGCATATTCAATTCTTCCTGCAAGTTCCGGCAAGTAATCAGCGAGAGTTTGATCCAGCGACAAACTCCCGTTGCTGACCAATTTGGCGACTGCGGTGGCGATGTACAGTTTGCTGATACTGCCAATTCTGAACAATGCGTGCGGATCGGCTGGTTCTTGGGTCAATTTATTCTTCCAGCCAGCAGCATAAAATTCTGGCGCCTTGCCTGCTTGATCGACATAAACGATGATGCCATCCAGCCCATGATCAACTGCATCATCAACCTGCTCCTGCACCGTATCTGGTAAGGGTGCTATCAATGGCGGTACCAGGTCCAAGGGGGGGATTACGATGATGGTGATTAGCCCCACGATGGGCATGATTATTCTAAGTATTCGAACTATACGGCTCTTATTGAGATTTTCCATGACTTTTCTGATCCTCACTATTCATTTAGGCTCATGTCCACGTAGAAGTGCTCCGAGACCTGGTCTGTGCGAAGCCAACGTGCCCGCACGACCGAGCGTACTTGGTCCAGACATGAGCCATCATCTTGTGAACGTTTACTTCTCCCGGCTTCTCACTCCTCCACACGCAGCAACGGGAGCACCGGATTCAGCACATCTGCCAGACTTTGTTCGGGATCGGCGCCATCGTGGTTGTAGAGCATCACCACAACTGTATCGAACTCAGGCGCATAATTGAGCACCGATCGAAAACCGGCAATATAGCCTGCATGCCCCATATATTCCGCTTGGAGCATGACGCCCAGACCGTAGGAACTGCCGGGGGCGGGTGTCGTCATCGCGACCAGCGACTCCGGATCGTCAAACAGCGCCCCACCGAACAACCCGCGGGCGAAGGCGATCAGGTCCGGTGCGGTAGAGACCAGGCCGCCCGCCGACCACCCGACGGATTCATGCAGTTCAGTGACATCGGTCATGGTGTCCCCAGATCCCGTATAGCCGTGTACCACATCAATCACCGGGTCTTCGTAGCAATCCAGGAACGTTGACGTCCATGCCCAGTGGTTCATAGATGTGCGTGCGATACGCCTCTGCGAGCGGCATATCCGCCGCCTTTTCGATGACCATGCCGAGCAGCGTGTAGTTGGTGTTGCTGTAGCGCCACTGTGTCCCCGGCTCAAACTGGGCATCTTTGCCATAGACGTAGCGGGCGAGCGTGTCGTGGGGATCCCGTTGGACGCAGGCCAGTGTCACGACTCCCGGTATCCTCATCAACCACCATCTCAGTGAAGAGATCAGCGTAGTAAGCCTCGTGTTCGACCACGTTAAACAGACCGGACGTGTGCGTCAGCAGGTGGCGCAGCGTGATCTGGTCGCCATAAGGCAGTTGCTCGGCTACCTCCGGCAGCCACAGCGCCAGCGGATCGTCCAGGGTCAGCACGCCGTCCTCCGCAAGTTGGATGATCACCGCCGCGGTGAACATCTTGGTGATACTGCCAATCCGGAACGCGCCCTCCGGCGGCATCGGGGTGTCGTCCATGAGGTTCGCGAAACCACTTGCTCCCTCGAATCGGTACTCCGGTGCGTCGATCCACACGACCATGCCGGGCGGGAGTTCGCCTGCGGTCAGATCGTCCATTTTCGCTTGTATCTCCGCAACGACATCCGGCGGGAACGCCTGCGGGTCGTCCTGGGCGGTGGTGACGCAGCCGGAAAGCAGCATCATCATCAAGGTCAGGCTCAAGATAAGTTGTTTAATCATGGAATTCTCCTTTGATATCACTGTCAACATAGTATCATCCTTCCAGGGTGAGGGTGCAATGTGAACTGGGCCAAGTCTTGGAGATTGGCCCAGTTCAGGCTCTATTCGTGAACGTCACCCTACGCAGTTTCCAGGGTCAGGGCGCGATTTTGCCAGCGATCCGTGTTGACGCCTTTGACCAACAACCAGATGGGGAAGGCAATTTCAGCAAGGGCGATGACCATGGCTATCAAACCTGGAGTTGATGTGTAACCCGGCACCAGCAGCAAGCCGATTGTGTCAATCAGATAGCCAATCCCGGCGGCGACAAACAGGATGCCCAGCACCTTGGGGAAATAACCCGACTTGATAATCAGGTATCCCAGGATCAACACGTGCGGGACTAAGAAGGCAATGCCAATCGTGAAGCCAACACTGTGGGCATTCGAGGAACAGCGTCACCAGCGCGTTTACCTGGTCCGGGCTCAAAGACGGTCAGGTAGTCCCCGCCCGACAGGAGTTGCAAAACGAAGTAGTAGTTCAGCAGATTCAGACCGTGAATAGTGGTCATAGCTAAGCCGCGAAACGGCCGCCAGTAAGGATAAGGGTTTGCTAACCGGCTTGAGTAAATAGTACAGCACGACAGACAGTACAACTTCGCTCAACAAGACAACCAGTTCGCTGCCGATCAACCCGATCCGAAAAAGGGTTTCAGACGAGGTGATATTAGCGGCCGTTGCTGCGGCATCACCAGGCACGATAAACTGCTCAGGAATGACAAAATGAGCAAAAATAGCGGCGACAGTGATAACCAGATACAGGACACCGGCGATACGGGCGTAAGCGTTGGGGGACAGTTCGTTGACCTTGGTTTTCATTGGAAATATCTCCTTTGGTCGAAAGTTTCGCACGATCAGAGCCGAAAGCACGAAAAATGAATGGTCGTTTGACTCGTTTCAGAATGACGTCAGCCGAGTTTCGTCATCACTCTGCTGATCAGTACTACGTGTACATCGCTGCTTTCATGAGTGTGTCTCCCTTTGCTTTGATTTATCGTCGGCTAGATGATTGATTTCTTGCTCTGGCGAAATAGAGGAATGGGACCAACCATAGTGCCACCAGCAGCAGGATCACGGTCTGAGAAGTGCCCTTATCAACGATAGTGACCGACGCAATGAGCATGGCCGCCGCAAACACTACTGAGACTAAGACGATATTGCGAGTTGTTCCCTTTGGACTCGCTGCCTTATCTTCCGGGTGGTTCTGTAAGTCGTTCATTGTGTACTCCTTCTTTCGAATATCGCTTATCGCTTATCTGAATATCGCAGCACGCTGCCTGAGTTGCCGCCCTGGCCACGCTCAACGCGATTGACTGAGATCAAAAGCAAACCCAGGTCGCGCACCTTTTTCAGCAGCCCGTGCAGGGCCGCCTGGTCAACGACCGGGCCGGTGAGAACGGTGTCGCCCTCTTCTGTCAGGGTGATGCTCATTCCTTCAAACCAGCTCGCCCAGCGCGTATCCAGGTGCCCCTTGAGGCGGATCTCAAAAATCTCAGTTGGGCTGTGCCCGGTGTCCATCGTTGCCTCTGTTCTTTGTGGCTGTAGTTTCACGGCCACATCACTACGCTGTCTTCAGTAGCTAAAGAATACAACTTGAATGTGGTGAGATGTCATCACCACATCTGGTGATTGATGTGGTGATTTACGGGGTGACAAGATGCGAAGGGCAAAAAAAAGCCCCGCCAGGATGACGAATCATCTGCCGGGGCTTGATTTTGGGTTGCTGCAAACTGGCTTAGAGCAAATTGAGTTCTTCCGCGCGGCGCACGGCCGTTCTGCGACTGTTCACGCCCAACTTCGAGTAGATATTTTTCGTGTGCGTGCGCATCGTGTTCAGGGAAATCATCAGTTCGCGCGCAATCTCCGGGCCGGTGAGTTCGGTGGTGAGCAGCTTGAGCACCTCCAGCTCGCGCTCCGACAGGGGATCGGGGAGGTGTTGGGCGGTTTGTAGTTGGGAAACGGCCGTTTCCCCAAACGCAGCCAGCACCTGCTGCGCAAACAGCGGCGCCACGCCGTTCTTCACCGCCTCCCGCAGCAGCGTCGCCATCGGAGGGCCCTCATCCACAAACGGGCGCAGCAAGCCGCCCGGTGCAGCCAGCGCCAGCGCCTCCCCGATCGTCTGCACCGCCTGCTCACTGTTCATCTGCAGCCTGATGGGCCAACGCTTGCAGCAGCAACACCTGAAGCCGCATGTCGGCCCAATCTTTTGCTTCCGCTTGCTGTCGCAGCGGCTCCAGTTGTGCTAATGCTGCGTTTGGATCACCCTGCGCGATATGAATGCGAGCCTGACTGATGGGCAGGTCATGCGACTCGGCTAACTGGGCGGCGGCCGCGAGATTGCCCTGGTGCAGCATGCGCCTGGATGCGAACGGCCGTTATCTCCCCCGCCCAATGGCCAAAATGATGCTGCTGTACGAACTGGTCCGTTTCGGCCAACGTCGTCAATGCCTCCGCTGCATCCCCTTGCGCCAGCTTCACGCGAGCCAGCAGGACGCCACAGGCGGCAGGCGTATCCACGTTTTCCAACTGCCGCGCCAATGCCAGACCTTGCTGTCCGTACCGTTCCGCAGTCTCCAAATCATTCCATTGGTAATGGAGGCGCGCCAGCCCCACACACGCTTCGCACGCCGCCGGCCACGGCGGGTCGCCGATCAATTGCAGGATGCGCTGAAAGGTTTCCGCGGCCTGATAGGCCTGGTTTTCCGTCTCCTGAATCTGACCCAGACAGGTCGTTGCGGCTATTTCAGTCATGATATTGCCGGATTTCCGGCTATGGGCAATAGTATCTGCATAAGCCTGTCTGGCGGCCGCTCGGTTTCCCTGTACCTGATAGGCATAGCCCAGCGTCCAGGTCGTGGTGGTGCGCATCGGCACATTGTCGGGATGCAAATATTCGAGGGCGCGCTGGGACTGCGTGAGAATCGCTTCCACCTGATTTTTGGGAACCGCCAACATCGCCCGGATCGCCGCAATCTGTCCGAGCAGATCGGCCGTTCTGCTCATCATCGGCTTTGTCCTGTAGCGCCGTTTCTGCCGCATGCAGGATATCCTCAATATCATCGCGCAGGCGGCCAGTCATCGTGAGCACGGAGGCATACGTTACCCACAGAGACGGCCTGGCCTCAAATTCGGCCTGCGGCAAAGACGCCAGCCACTCTCGTACCGGAATCGCCTCGCCCCGAAAGTAGAGGGGAAGCCCTTCGCCCTCAACCAGGCGCGCCGCGCGCGCGACGTCGTTGGCCGCAACCGCGTGATGAAATGCCTCCAGTTCCAAACCGTTGGCCTCGTACCATTGGCTGGCCCGGATGTGGAGAGCTTCCACATGCGTCTCCTCCGTTGAGAGGTAAGTCTGCCGCAGCAGCTCCCTGAAAAGATGATGATAGCGATACCAGCGCCGCTCGTTGTCCAGCGGCACGAGAAACAGATTGGCGCGCTCCAGGGATTCCAAAATCTCCTGGCCATTGTTTTCACCGGTCAGCGCATCACACAAAGGACCGGTCAATTGATTCAGAACGGCCGTTTTCTGCAAAAACGCTTGCACATGCGCCGGCTGCTGATGCAGCACCTCTTCCAGCAGGTAATCCAGCACGAAGCGGTGGCTGCCGGTGAAGGATTGGATGAAATCGGACACATCTTCCTGGCCGCGCATGGAGAGTGCGGCCATTTGCAGCCCGGCAATCCAACCTTCGGTGCGCGCTTCCAGGGCAGCGATCTGATCCGCTGGTAAGTTCCAGCCCCATGACCTGCTGCAGGAAAACGGCCGTTTCCGCCACTGTAAAACGCAAATCAGTCGCCCGTAGCTCCGTCAGCAGGCCGCGTACGCGCAGCCGCGCCAGCGGCAGGTTGGGATCCTCGCGCGTGGTGATCACCAGATGCAGTTGCGGCGGCAAATGATCCAGCAGGAACGTCAGCGCCTCGTCAATCGGCTGCGCATCGACCATCGTGGTAATCGTCCAGCACCAGCATAAGCGGATCGGGCTGCGCCGCAATGTCGTTGAGCAGCGCCGTCAGCAAGGCTGGGAATCGGCAGCGGCGATGCTTGCAGCATCGGCCGCGCCGACCCGCCAATGTTGGGATCAACACGCTGCAAGGCGACGATGACGTAGGACAGAAAACGAGCCGGCGCGCAGTCGTTCTCGTCCAGTGACAGCCAGGCGATTTGAGTGGGGAGTGGGGATTGGGTGTTGGAGGGTAGGGTGGCGTTCTCCGTTTGGAGGGCGTCGATCCAGCTGCTGACCAGCGTTGTTTTGCCGAAACCGGCGGGTGCGGAGATGAGCGTTAGTTTGCCGGCTAGTCCCTGGTTGAGTGCTTTCGATTAGGTGCGGGCGGGGAACGAGAAACGGCCGCAGCCGAGGCACATGCAATTTGGTTTGAAGCAAGTCGTCAGACATGGGACTATTTTAGTGGAAAAGAATGTTGCGGCGAGAAACGATGCCTCTACAGCAGGACAATTGCTCTCTCGCATTTCAAGAATCTTGCGGATTGATAGAGCCAAGACTTCCGATTGAAACAATGACGTTGACCTCCATCAAGCAATTGCAACCGTGTCCTTCCGCCGGCAGATTGTGCCCTTTCCGGCGCATGGCTCGATCAAAGATCGAGCGTTTGCAGTCCGTTCATACCGAGGATCAACGAGACCTCGCCGCCGTGATGCAGATCGTGTTCCATCACGTGGTAGATCACCCAACTGCGCGATACCTCATAGACCTGACCGTCCCATTCATCGGGAAAGGTTCTGGCGCAATCGGTGGGTGTCCAGCGCTGCAAGCGGGCTTCGATGAATGCCCACGTCTCGTCGAGGCCGCGTGCCAGTTCCGCCGCGCTGCGGTCTGGCGACTCGCGTTGGCCCCACAACATATACGCGTTCATCGCTTCGTCGTTATCCTGTAGCGTTGCGCTGAACCAGCCAGCCCTGACAGAAACGATGTGCTGCACCACTTGCCCCAGCGGCCACATATCCGCGGCAGGTTGCAGCAAGAGTTGCTCGTTCGTCAGCGGTGCGATGCAGCCGCGCAGCTTTTCATGATAGACCCGCCAGTTTTCGTAGATCACAGCGAGCGTCGATTGGGGTTGCTGTTGCATCAGATTCTCCCTTACCTCGCAGCGAGAAACCCAATAACCCGCTGCAACAGGAGCGCGGTTGCCTCCGCATCGTATGAAGGCAGCGAGCTGTCGGCAAAGTAGTGTTGGTCGCCGGAATAGAGAAAGAGTTCCCCGTCGTCGGCTTCTGAGACCAGCGCGCGGGCGGCGTCGATGTCGCCCTCGCCGACGAAGTAGGGGTCGGCGCCCATGCCGTGGACCTGCACCGGCACGCCTTGCGGCCAGGCCGATCCAAACTCCGAAACCGGCACACAGGAATAGAAGAAAAGCGCCCCGCGCGCTCCGGGCCGGGTTTGCGCCAGCATCTGAGCCGGGACCACACCGAGAGAGAATCCGGCATAGACCAGCTCAGCAGGAAGACCGTCCACTGCCCGGCGCCCACGCGCCATCACCGCACCAAAGCCAAGCTCTCGGACGAAGCTCATGCCCGCCTCAATGCTGTCGAAGGTGCGGCCATCGAACAGGTCGGGCGTGTGGACGATATGTCCGCCGTCGCGCAGCGCATCAGCGAACGCGGCGACGCCTGGGGTTAGCCCCTGCGCGTGGTGGAACAACACGACCTCTGCCATTTTCAAACATCCTTTCGGCAATCAGACCTCAGCTCACTGCTTTCTTCACCAGCACGGCGATCCTCTCCTCTTCGGCGGCGGTCAACTCCGATCAGCGCGAACGAGGTCGGCCACATGTTGCCATCGTCGAGGTTCGCATCGTGCTGGAAGCCGAGGGTCGCATACCTGGCGTTGAACTTACGGCAGCCTGGAAGAAGCAGACAACCGCCTTGCCGTCCCTGGCATATGCGGGCTGCCCGTACCAGGTTTTCGGCCACAGGTCTGGCGCGCTCTCGCTGATGATCTCATGCAGCCGCGCGGCCATGGCTGCGATCCGGTTCCGGCATCTCGGCGATCTTCGCCAGCAGGTCGCTTTCCCCGGCTGCTCTGTTCTCTGCCGCGCGCGCTTCCGCCTTCAACTCTTTGGCGCGCTCCTTCATTGCGGCCTTTTCCTCGGCCGTGAATCCATCGGACTTCTTGGTGGTGCTCTTACTTTGGGCCATGAGAACTCTCCTTTGATCTATTTGAACTGGGTGCATTCAAAACTGGTGACCTCGTCATTGCCAGCCACAGTATCGAAGCAATCATGCATGTGCAACGCGAGATTGCTTCGTCGGCGGCCTCCTCGCAATGACTCAGTCAACCAACTTTGAACACACCCGTTTGAATTGGTCTGACGCGTGACAGGTTGTCAGGCGAACAAAGGCTCGTTACCCGACCGGTTCGGCCACGAAGACAGGAATGAGACGGTCGGTGTTCTCCTGGTATTTCTGGTAGTTGGAGAAGGTATTGACCGCGATGTTCCACACCCGCTCGCGTTCGGCCGGATCAACGACCTCGTGCACCCGCATCTTGGTCACCTCGGTCTTGTCACGGATTTCCACGTCCGGATCGGCCTTCAGATTGTAGTACCACGCCGGATGCTCGGGCGCGCCGCCCTTGGATGCGACGAGGATGTAGTTGTCGCCGTCAGCGACCCGCATGAGCGGGGTCTTGCGGATGGCGCCGGTCTTGTGCCCGCGGTTGGTGACGATTATGACCGGCATGCCGGTATCCATCAGGGTATTGCCCTTGGTGCCGCCGCTGCTTTCGTACAGTTCAACCTGGTTGGCCACCCATTCGGACGGGCTGGGAATGTATTCGCTCATTGTAACCTCCGTGTATCATTGTGGTTTGAAAAGATGATGCAAGTATAGGTCCCGCCGGGTCAATGCGCGGTAGCCCAGCTACCAGAGCGCCGTGAATTCGATCGAGTTGATTGCAGCCAACCTGCCGCTCGCCTGCTCATAGCCGAACTTCCAGCAGTATGGCCACCGTGTCGCCTTCCTCCAGGCGTTCTGCCTTGCGAATGTCCGCCTTGACGGGCAGGACATACTGGTCATCCTTGGGAAAGAGCGAGGTCGTCCACACGGTCTTGCCGATGTGCGCGCTGACGGGAATCATGCCCCAGCCATAGGTCACGATACCGGAGATGTCCTTGAGGTCAAGGCTCTGCGCCGGCGGAACCGTCACGAAGTACCACGGTGCAGGGCCGCGCCAGAACCAGATCGTGCCGGTGAATTCGAGGTTCATTGCCATCGGACGGCCTTGCTAGCTTTCACTCAGTCCGTGCCCGCCGACCGGCTCGGTTTCGAAACGCTCTCCGAACCCGGCGATCAGCGGGCGGCCGCGGGCAATGGCTGCCTGCACCGATGGCAGCGACAACGAGGCCGCGTGGCTTTCCTTGTCCTGCCAGACCTCGGTCACCCAAAGCGCGTCAGGATCGGCCGGGTCGTTGGCCACGATATAGCTGTAACAGCCGGGCATGTCCCGAAGACCGTCCAGCAGTATCCGGGCGAGCTCGTCTCGTTGCCCTGGTGTGGCCGCCATTCTTCCGATTAGGCCGTACATCTCTCACTCCATTTCTGGTTCTCGCCTGCCCAAAGCGAACCTTTGTTCGATGCGCCGATGATAACACGGTCACCGAGCTTCGTCAAATCAACAAAAACGCAGGCGAGAAGATTGCGACCGTCGTCCATCTGTGGTAAACTTGGAACACTTCGTTCAAAGGCACCGCAGATCATGACGACACTTCCATCGATGCAAGCGATCCGATTGCCAGATTAACTTTCAAGCCGGTCAGCATCCCGAATTCGGGGCTGGCCGACTTTTCGTTTCGGTGCACACCGGCCTTTCCAACCTTTGTCCAAGCAGCCCCCGCTGCACATAGTGTTTCAATGAGGAGATACGATCCATGAGAAGACAACGCAGGATGAGCTTGATCCTGATCATCGCGCTGCTGGCCGCGGCTATCATTGCCGGCCATGGTCAGCGATGCGGCGCCGGCGTTCGCCGCCGGCAGCGCTCACACCGACCCAGGTCAATGTCGCCGGCAGCTTCGAGGAAGCCATCGGCGGCGCCAACTGGAACAACGACGACCCGTTGACCGACATGGGCGACGCCAACCTCGACGGCGTCTGGAAGTTCGACGCCGACCTTCCCCGGCGCCGGCGCCTACGAGTACAAGATCGTCGAGAACGCCGACTGGGGCATGTCGTACCCGGCCGACAACGTTCCATTCTCGGTGGACGCCGGCGAAGAGGTCGGCTGGTTCTACGACGAGAACGACCACTACGTCTCTCGACACCAACGCGCGCACGTGGTCGCGACCGCGGTCGGCGACTGGCCGGAAGCCATCGGCGGCGTCAACTGGGCGCCCGACAACCTGAAGACGTGGATGAAGGACCCCGACGGCGACGGCGTCTACACCTTCAGCGCCGGCGCTCCCGGCGGGCGACTACCAGTTCAAGGTGGCGCATGAACGAAAGCTGGGACGTGCTCTTACCCGGCTGACAACGTGCCGCTTCAGCGTGCCGGCCGGCGGCGACGACGTCACCTTCTTCTTTCGACAGCGCCACCAACGACGTGTACCGTCGAGGTCGGCAGCGGCGAGGACGATCCGCTGCTGGTCACCTTCCCCGGCAACTGGCCGTCGGCAGCCGGTCTCGGCAACGACTGGTCTCCCGACAACCTGAACATCCAGGCCAACGACGACAACAACGACGGCGTCTGGAAGTTCGTCACCGATGCCATCCCTGCCGGCTCCTACGAGTTCAAGGCGACGGTCGGCGGCACGTGGGACGAGGCCTACGGCGTCAACGGTAACGGTGCGCCGGGAAGCCCCAATGTGCCCTTCACCACCGACGGCGGCGCGGTCACTTCTACTACGACCGCGGCAGCGGCGACAACTTCGTCGCCAGCCGGCCGAACTACACCATTCCGGCAGTGGTCGGCGACTTCGTTGAAGCAATCGGCGGCGCCAACTGGTCGCCCGACAACCTGCGCACATGGATGAAAGACCCCGACGGCGATGACGTCTACACCTTCGTGGCGCAGAACGTGCCTGAGGGCGACTGGCAGTACAAGGTCGCGCTCAACGAAAGCTGGGACGTGTCCTATCCGCAGGAAAACATACATTTCAACGTGCCGGCCGGCGGCGCAACCGTCACCTTCAGCTACAACGGCGTCACCCACGAGGTGAGCCAGGTCGTCTCGGGAGCCGCCCCGCCCGACGAGGAACTGGTGCAGGCCGGCGATCCAGAAGCCGATCCAGGACAACGTGATGTACTTCGCGTTGACCGACCGCATGTGGAACGCTGACCCGAGCAACGACGAGGGTGCAGCGCCCGGCGGCACGCTGGCCGCAGACAGGTTTCCTGCCCACCGACAAGTCGTTCTACCACGGCGGCGACCTGGCGGGCATGATCGACCAGCTCGACTATCTCGAAGGAATGGGCATCAACTCGATCTGGCTGACGCCGGTGTTCGAGAACATCCCGACCGGCCCTGATTCCAGCACACCCTATGGCATTGCCGGATCCTACCACGGCTACTGGGCGCTGGACTGGGAGAACGCCGATCCGCACCTGGGCACCAACGCTGAGCTGCAAGCCTACATCGACGCGGCTCACCAGCGCGGCATGAAGGTCTTCTTCGACATCGTGGCCAACCACTCGGCGGACATCATCACCTACGTCCAGAACGAGTTCACCTATCGCAACAAGACCGACTACCCGTACCGCGATGCCAACGGCCAGGATCTTCAACGACCGCGACTACGCGTTGAGCGACACCTTCCCGCCGCTGGACGTGGATGTCAGCTTCCCCTACACGCCGACGATTCCGGCCGGCGAACGCAGAACGCCAAGAACCCGGCCTGGCTGAACGACCCACCTACTACCACAACCGCGGCGACTCGACCTTCGCCGGCGAGAGCTCGCAGTACGGTGACTTCTTCGGTCTCGACGACCTCTTCACCGAGCAGGTCGACGTGGTCAACGGGTTCATCGACATCTTCAACTTCTGGGTCGACAACTTCGACATCGACGGCTACCGGCTGGACACGGCCAAGCACGTCAACACGGAGTTCTGGCAGCGCGTCGCGCCGGCCGTGCTGGAGCACGCCCAGACCAACGGCAAGCCGGACTTCACCATGTTCGGCGAGGTGTTCGACGGCAATCCTGAGGTCGAGAGCTACTACACCACCGTCGGCACGTTGCCCTCGGTGCTGGACTTCGGCCTGCACGGTGCGATCTGCCTCGGTGGGCATCAACAACGGCCCGACGACATACTCTGGCGAACCTGTTCGCCAGCGACGACTACTTCACCGACGCCGACAGCAACGCCTACCAGCTTGGCAACCTTCATCAGCAACCACGACCTGTGCCGGGCGGCGTACTACCTCAACAAGCGCTGCCCAACGCATCGGACGACGAGCTGGTGGCACGGGTGGAGTGGGGCTACGCGATGCTCTACTTCGCGCGCGGCTTCCCGGTCGTCTACTACGGCGACGAGCAAGGCTTCACCGGCGGCGGCAGCGACAAGCTGTGCCGTGAGGACATGCTGCCCAGCCAGGTGCCCGATTACATGAACGAGGACCTGATCGGCACCGACGCCACGCCGGCCGACGACAACTTCGACACGACGCATCCGCTCTACCAGGCGCTGGCCGACATGGCAGCCGTGCGCGATGACAACCTGGCGCTGCGGCGCGGCGCGCAGATTACCGCGCTACTGCCACCGACGGGCCGGGCGCCTTCGCCTTCTCGCGCATCGAACGCGACGAACAGGTCGAGTACGTCGTTGTGTTCAACAACGCGACCACCGAACAAGCACGTCACGTTCCCGGTCTACCTGGCCAACACCGAGTACAACGCGGTCTATCCCGCCGGCGAACCGGCCATCGTCACCAACGCCAGCAAGGAATTCACCATCCACATGATGCCGGGCGGTGTGGCGGTCTACAAGGCCAGCATGGCACTGCCCGCCAGCGACGCCGCGCCGGAGGTCACCTTCACGACGCCGGCTGCCGGCGCAGGCATCACCGGCCGCGCCGAGATCGGCGTGACGCTGAGCACCGACCAACTGGCCGAAGTGACCTTCGCGGTCAAGGTCGGCGACGGCGACTGGCAGGTGATCGGCACCGACACCAACCCGCCGTACCGTGTCTTCTACGACACCGACGGGCTGGACGCCGGCACGCCGCTGGCCTTCCGCGCCATCGCCAACGACCTGAACGGCCACCTGAACGGCGCCAGCAGCAGCGCAGTGGTTGGCGCCGAGCCCAGCAACGAGGGTCCGAAGTACGCGGTCATCCACTACTTCCGCGATGACGGCGACTACGGCGATCCGACCAGCAGCGACTACAACGACTTCTGGGGCCTGCACCTCTGGGGCGACGGGATCGATCCCGCCTACCAGACTGAGTGGACCGCAGCCCTGGCCCTTCTTCGGCGAGGACGAGCTACGGCGTCTTCGCCTGGATCGAGCTGGCCGACCCGACGCAGCCGGTCAACTTCATCGTCCACCGCGGCGACACCAAGGACCCGCCCAACAGCCCGGACCGCAGCTTCGCGCCGCAGCAGAACCCGGAGATCTGGCTGCGCCAGGACGACGTGACCGATCTACGAATCGCAGGCCGACGCGCAGGGCTACGTGACGATTCGCTACCACCGGCCCGACGGCGACTACGGCGACTACACCAGCAACGACTACAACGACTACTGGGGTCTGCACCTGTGGACCTCGCTGGGCGGCCTGACCGAGTGGACCGCAGCCCAAGAAGGCCGACGGCATCGACGACTACGGCGCGTACTTCACCATCCGCAAGGCCGACTACCCGACCGTGCTGGACTGGTCGCTGCCGCTGAACTTCATCCTGCACAAGGGCGACGTCAAAGACCCGCCCAACAGCCCCGACCGCAGCTTCCTGCCGGATGACAACGCGACCATCTGGCTGATGCAGGACGACGTGACTGGTCTACAATCAGCAGGGCGAGGCGCAAAACTTCGCGCTGCTGCACTATCGCCGGCCGGCCGGCGACTACGGCGACTACAGCAGCAGCAACTACCAGGACTTCTGGGGCCTGCACGTCTGGGGCGACACGACCAACAGCGTGCAGTGGACCGAGCCGCTAAAGCCCATCGACCAGGACACACTTCGGCGTCGTCTTCCAGGTTGACCTGACCGATCCCGCGACGCAGATCAACTACATCTTGCACCGCGGCGACGAGAAGGACCCCGGCCCCGACCAGTTCCTGCCCTTCGCCGACTACGGCTACGAGGTCTGGCAGCTGCAGGGCGCCGATCCTGAGATGCCCTACGTGCTGCCCGTGCCGCAGGTCGGCGGCGGCAGCGCCGGCAACATCAACGAGCAGCGCGCCTACTGGGTGCTGGAGAACACCATCGCCTGGGAAGCCGGCGACAGCGCGGCCAACACCTACAAGCTGTGCTACGCGCCGGACGGCGGGCTGGAGGCAACGCCTGGCGGCATCACCGGCGGCGAGTGCATCACGCTGCTGCGCGATCCCAACGGCCTGCCGCAGGCAGTGCAGGACAAGTTCCCGCACCTGGCCGACCTGCCGGCGCTGCATCATCGATCCCAACGACGTCGGCCTGGTGCCCGAGATCCTGAAAGGCCAGTTCGCCGTCTCAGCGGTCAACGCCGAGGGCGTCTCGCTGGGCGCGACCGGCCTGCAGATACCGGGCGTGCTGGACGACATGTACGCCTACGACGGCGCGCTGGGCGTGACGCTGGGCGGACGGCGTGCCGACGATCAGCGTCTGGGCGCCGACGGCCAAGAACGTCACCTTCCATCTCTACGCCGATAGCGATCCGGCCACGACGCACACGCCTATGACGATGACCTGCGACCCGGCGACGCGGCGTCTGGAGCGTCACCGGCGAGGCCGGACTGGAAGTGGCAGTACTACCTGTTCGACGTCGAGGTCTGCGTCAACTCGACCGCACACGTCGAGCACAACCAGGTCACCGACCCCTACTCGCTCAGCCTGGCCATGAACAGCACCCGCAGCCAGATCGTGGATCTGTCACGATGCCGCGCTGGAGCCGGAGGGCTGGGACGACCTGCAAAAGCCGCCGCTGCCCGATCCAGAGGACATCAGCCTCTACGAGCTGCACATGCGCGACTTCAGCGTCAACGACCCGACCGTGCCGGACGACGTACAAGGGCACCTTCATGGCCTTCACGCTGCCCGACAGCAACGGCATGCAGCACCTGCAAGGCGCTGCAGCAGGCCGGCCTGAGCCACCTGCACCTGCTGCCGGTCTTCGACATCGCCACCATCAACGAGAACAAGAGCGAGTGGCAGTCGCCCACCTTCGCAGAGTTGGCGCAATACGGCCCGGCCGCCGAGGAGCAGCAGGCGCTGGTGTCGGCCACGGCCGACCTGGACGCCTTCAACTGGGGCTACGATCCGTGGCACTACACCATGCCCGAAGGCAGCTACGCCACCGATCCCGACGGCGCGACCCGCATCCTCGAGTTCCGCGAGATGGTCAAGGCGCTCAACGAGACCGGCCTGCGGGTGGTGATGGACGTGGTCTACAACCACACCAACTCCTCCGGCCAGAACCCGAAGTCGGTGCTGGACCGCATCGTGCCCGGCTACTACCACCGCCTGGACGACAAGGGCGCCGTGGCGACCAGCACCTGCTGCCAGAACACCGCCACCGAGCACACCATGATGGAGAAGCTGATGGTCGACTCGGTCGATACCTGGGCGACGGCCTACAAGGTCGACGGCTTCCGCTTCGACCTGATGGGCCATCACATGAAGAGCAACATGCTCGAAGCTGCGCGACAGCCTGGACAGCCTGACCGTCGCCAACTCCGGCGTCGACGGCAGCGAGATCTACCTCTACGGCGAGGGCTGGAACTTCGGCGAGGTGGCCGACAACGCCCGCGGCGAGAACGCGACGCAGATCAACATGGCCGGCACCGGCATCGGCACCTTCAACGACCGCCTGCGCGACGGCGTGCGCGGCGGCGGCCCCTTCGACAACCGCGACGACCTGGTGCGCAACCAGGGCTTCGCCAACGGTCAGTACTACGACCCCAACGCCTGAGCGCCGGCCTGCCCAACGCCCTGCAAACGCTGCTGCACCAGATCGACCTGATCAAGGTCGGCATGGCCGGCAACCTGGCCGACTACGAGCTGGTGAACGCCGAGGGCAACCTGGTGCACCGGCTCGCAGATCGACTACAACGGCTCGCCGGCCGGCTACACCGAGGACCCGCAGGAGGACATCAACTACGTGTCGGCCCACGACAACCAGACGCTGTGGGACATCAACACGTACAAGATACCGACCGAGCGGACGGCGGCTGAGCGGGCGCGCGTCCAGGTCGTCGGCGAAGCGCCGGTGCTGCTGGGCCAGGGCATCCCCTTCGTCCACGCCGGCGCGGACATCCTGCGCTCCAAGTCGATGGATCGCGACAGCTACAACTCCGGCGACTGGTTCAACCGGATCGACTGGACGATGCAGAGCAACGAGTTCGGCATGGGTCTGCCCGTGGCGGGCGTCAACCAGGACAACTGGTACCTGATGACGCCGCTGCTATCCGACCCGGCCATCGCGCCGCAGCCGTGCGGACATCCAGCTCGCGACCGCAGATGATCCAGGAGCTGTACGAGATCCGCTACAGCTCGCCGCTCTTCCGCCTGCAAACCGCGGAAGAAGTCGAGAACCGGCTGACCTTCTACAACAACGGCCCCGACCAACTGCCCGGCCTGATCGTGATGGGTCTGTCGGACGCGGCTGATCCTGACCTCGACCCGGCCCACGAGCAGATCGTGGTGCTGATCAACGCCAACGACGAGGCGCAGACCTTCAGCGATCGCGTCCTTCGCCTGCATGAACCTGGCGCTCAACCCGATCCAGGCCAACGGCGTCGGACGACGTAGTCAAGACGGCGACCTTCGACCCGACGACCGGTTCGTTCACGGTACCGGGCCGCACCGCGGCGGTCTTCGATGACTTCCTCGGGGCTGCTGGGCACGGTCACTCAGACGCCAAGCACGAACCCGGTGGTCATCGGCACCTACATCGACGTCGACTGTCTGTGTCACCAACTACGGCGATACGATCTGGCCGACGCGCTGTTCCTGGTGCCGATCGATCCGGACACCGAGTACGTGTCTGGCAGCGCCTACGGCGGCGCCTACCCGCTGACTGCAGCCTATGCCGCGCAACTGGCGGTCGAGAAGGGCCTGGCTGATCTGGCGACGCAGCCGAAGGACGCAATCCTGACGACGTGGTGGCGGTCGCCTGGTCGGTGAGTTCCCCAACGGCGAGACGTCGACTTCGGCTTCGCGGTCCAGGTGACAACCAGCAGCGGCGAAGTGCAGACCTCGGTAGCGCTCTTCGACGGCGCAACCTTCGTCACGAGCTTCGACAGCGACACGCTGCCCATCGTCGACAACAGCACCTACCCGGTCAGCCGCTCGATGCGCTTCAACGTCGACCGCGACAGCTACATCAACGGCACCCAGCCCAGCATGTACTACGGCTCCGACCAGACCATGTGGGTCGGCTTCTACGACCAGATGCGACCGGTCGTCCACACCCCGCTCAACGGCATCCCGGCGACTCGGCAGTCGACCAGGCCTGGCTCTACCTCTACGTCACCGAGGGCCGCAAGTTCGGCAACTGGTCGACCTCCGTGCTGGAGAACGTGACCGCCCATCCGGCCACCACCGAGTGGATGCCCTACGCCGTCAACTGGTGGATGCCCTGGACGATGCCCGGCGGCGACTACGGTCCCGGCGGCGTGCCCAACCACCTCGGTTCCGGCAAGATCGGCACCTGGCTGCGGCTGGACGTCACTGCAGCAGTCGAGGACATGCTGCGCAGCGGCGAGAACCAGGGCTTCCTGATCAACAGCTCGATCAACGCCTCAGGCGTGCACTACGGCCTGGCGACCAAGGAATACTGGGACCCGTCCAAGCTGGGTTACATCCGGGTGTACTACCGAACGGCTGAATAGACTCCCCTGAAACAAACCGGCCCGCTCCTTGGAGAGCGGGCCGGTTTTGGTTTGGCTGGTTGTACCAGCCCCAAAGTCCAATGTGGAGACTCGCTCTTGATGGCTCCACATCTTGAAAGATGCGGCTGGACGGAGCGTCGCGCCCAGCCCACAGTTCAGTGTCGGGATTTCCCACAACCCGCCAACCCTCGCCGGATGCGGAGATCTGTGTTTTTGGTGGCACCACATCTTGAAAGATGCGGTGGAGCTGAACATCGCGCCGACCCACAGTTCAGTGTGGGGATTGCCCCAATAGCCAACACGCCTCGCCGTTTATCGACGCTCCACATCATGAAAGATGCGGCTGGAGCAGATCGTCGCGCCAGCCCCACAGTTCAGTGTGGGGAAATCCCAATAGCCAACAAGCTTCGCCGTTTATCGACGCCCCACATCTTGAAAGATGCGGTGGAGCAGAACGCCGCGCCAGCCCAACAGTTCAGTGTGGGGACTCCCACAAGCACCGACTACCGCCGCGCCACACCATCAATCCAGATCGATCCAGCGCTCCCACTCCGGCACGGGCATGTAACCCAGACGATTCAGGTGGATCTGCTCCTGGTTACGGATGTACTGGCGGACCCTGTCCAGCCCATCAGGGGCGACCTCGAAGGGTCGAAAGCGCTTAGCCCACAGATGTTCCTCGCCGATCTGCCATTTCAGATCGGGAAACTCCAGAAACACCTGGCGTGCGCTGCCACCTTTCAGAAACTGCATGTGGGTACTCAGGTTCTCGCCCGGCCGGCAAAAATGAGGGCATGGCCGTGGTCGAGCCACAGGTTCAGTTCTTGCAGATCGATGTCATGTTCACTGGCCTGCTGCTTGATCCAGAACAGGACGCGATGATCGGCGGTACCAGCACTTTCTTGCGACGCTTGGTAGCGAAAACGACGTGATGATAGGCGTTGGGCCGGTACTTGAACAGCTTGTCTTGTGGATCCATGATAAAATTACGGAAGGTCGTCGATGACGGTTTTCCTCGCCCGCTTCTCTCGCCGATCATGGATCAAGGCAATTACCAGCCCACTAACAATGATACCGCCTAAGATAACAAGCTGCTTGTCTGAATGAAGAGCCTCTACCGTTGCGAAAGCTATCCATATCATGCCCATGAACAGTCCCCAAGAGATCAGCATAACCATCACCTGAACTGGCCTGACCACGCGACGAGGCAGGGAGTTTCCCAACGCATCGGTCATCTTTGCATTTAGCTGGGGGATTGGATACAGCAGTATTGCCGCCAATGTCAATAACAGGAAGATCGCAGCGATCAGACTTACTCCATCGGCGCCGAAAACCGGCAGCAGGTCGTCCAGGAGTTGGACAGTAGGCTTGACCAGAAGAAAAGAGGGAAGCGTCAAGAGCACTATCGCGAGAGCCGCGACGGGCATCAGGATAAGGTTGCGACCTAGGCAGCCCCAATGATCCCGAACGGCGGCCTTTTCGGCGACTCGATTGTCCTCTGGCCGCAAGTAGCCGGTTTCGACAGCCTCGTCCAACGCCGTTAACTCCGCGTTCCAGAAGTCGATCACTCCTTGAACAACAGTCTGCCCCGTCGAGTTGATGTTGTAACTGACCAGGGTCTCCGTCTTGCCATCGCACAGCGGGCGATTCTGGCTGTGACGACCGTTATCCAGGTCCTGGGCGAGAATGAAAAAAGTGCCCTGATGACCGACCCGCGTCGAAAAGAAAGGGTTCGCGCCAGCCTAGTCTGACTGTATCCGATCCCGGTGTAAAAGCGTACCAGGCGGTCCTCAATGACCTCTGGAAATTCATTAAGCTGCACTTTGTATTCGATATTCATTTGGTCGTTTTCTCGGGTTTGAGTCCCTCACCCACCGATGCCCTTTGTCGCTCGCTAGTCTTGCTCGCAATTCTGACGACGCCTACACGAGCGCACGAAAGAAAAGCCAGCCGGCCCTCCTTACCATAGAGGACCGGCTGGCCTGATGACACGCAAAACTCGTGCGCCGGGTTGCTACTCGCCCGCCAATGTCGCCGACGATCTCGGCGATCTCGGCCGGCTGGTTGACGACCCGCACACCGGCTGCTTCCAGCGCGGCCATCTTCTCGGCCGCGGTGCCCGTGCCGCCGGAGATGATCGCGCCGGCGTGGCCCATGCGCTTGCCGGGCGGCGCGGTCTTGCCGGCGATGAAAGCGGTCACCGGCTTGGTCATGTGGTCGCGGATGTACTCGGCCGCCTGTTCTTCGTCGGTGCCGCCGATCTCGCCGATCATGCACCACCTGCTCGGTGTCGCCGGTCCTCCTCGAACAGCTTGAGGATGTCGATGAAGGTCGAGCCGATGATCGGGTCGCCGCCGATGCCGACGCGGTGGACTGGCCGATGCCGCGCTCGGTCAGCGCGGCGACAACCTCGTAGGTCAGCGTGCCGCTGCGGCTGACGATGCCGACGTTGCCGGGGATGTGGATGTGGCCGGGCATGATGCCGACCTTGGCCTCGCTGGGTGTGATCACGCCGGGGCAGTTGGGGCCGATCAGGCGGGCGTCCATGCCGATCGATGTAGGCGCGCACCTTGACCATGTCCAGCGTCGGCAGCCCTTCGGTGATGCAGACGATCAGCTTGATGCCGGCGTCGGCCGCTTCCAGGATCGCGTCGGGCGCAAAGCGGGCCGGCACGTAGATGATCGAGGTGTTGGCCTCGGTCGCGCTGACCGCCTTCGGTCACGGTGTCGAAGACCGGCACGCCGGCCGCCCACTGGCCGCCCTTGCCGGGCGTCACGCCGCCGACGACGTTGGTGCCGTAGGCGACCATCTGCTCGGTGTGGAAGAGGCCCTCCCGGCCGGTGATGCCCTGCACCAGGAGACGAGTGTGCTTGTTGACGAGAATGCTCATTGTACACGTCCTTCCTGGGCAGCCTTGGCCACGGCGACAGCCTTGCGGGCTGCGTCGGCCAGGGTCGCAGCAGTTTCCATCTTGGCGTCGGCCAGGATCGCGCGCCCCTCTTCCTCGTTGGTGCCGACCAGCCGCACCACCATCGGCACCGGCGTCTTGAGCTCGTCCAGCGCCACCAGAATGCCGCGCGCCACCTCGTCGCAGCGGGTGATGCCGCCGAAGATGTTGAACAGCACCGCCTTGACGTTGCTGTCCGACAGGATGATGCGCAGCGCCGCCGCGACCTGATCCGACGTCGCGCCGCCGCCGACGTCCAGGAAGTTGGCCGGCGACCCGCCGAACAGCTTGATCATGTCCATGGTCGCCATGGACAGGCCCGCGCCGTTGACCATGCAGCCGATCTCGCCGTCCAGCTTGACGTAGCTCAGACCATAGCGCCGCGCCTCGGCCTCGTACGGATCCTCGTCGACCAGATCGCGCATCTCGGCCAGCAGGGGCTGACGGAAGAGCGCGTTGTCGTCGATGACCATCTTGCCGTCGACGGCCAGCAGCTTGCCGTCGCCGGTGACGACCAGCGGGTTGATCTCCGCCAGCGAGGCGTCGCTGGCCATGAAGGCATCGTACAGGCCCGAGGCGATCTGCGTGAAGGAGCGGGTCAGCTCGGCGGGGATGCCCAGCTCCAGCGCCATCTCCAGCGCCTGGTAGCTGCGGAAGCCGATGAAGGGATCGATGGCGATCTTGATGATCTTCTCGGGCGTGGTGGCAGCCACCTCCTCGATGTCGACGCCGCCCTCGCTGGAGCCCATCATCACGACCCGCCGCTTGGCGCGGTCGATCGACCAGACCGAGGTAGATCTCGTCGCGGATGTCAGCCGCCTGGTCGACCAGCACCTTGTCGACGGTCAGGCCCTTGATGTCCATGCCGAGGATGGCATCGGCCTTAGCTTCGGCCTCATCGGGGGTCTGGGCGACCTTGATGCCGCCGGCCTTGCCGCGGCCGCCGACCAGCACCTGCGCCTTGACGACCACCGGGCCGCCCAGCGTCTTGGCGACATCGCGCGCCTCGACCGGTGTCGTGGCGACGTCGCCGTTGGGGATCGGGATCCCGTAGCGCGCAAAGACGCGCTTTGATTGATACTCGTGCAGATTCAACGTGTCCTCCTAGCGTTTGAGGTCATTTAGGGGACGGGGAAAGAGAGTTTGGAAATCGGACCGCGCCCCGTTGCACAGCCGGATCTTGTGAAAGATTATAGCACGCCGCGGACACGACGCCAAAGCCAGCCGGGTTCGTGCACTGCTGCACAGCTAGCCTTCCCAGGCCGCCGCCGTCGCCTGGATGTCCAGGATGTCCACCACACCGTCACAGTTCACGTCGTAGTCCGGGTCGTAGTCGGATCGGTACCAGTCGCCGGCCACCAGTTGAATGTCCAAGGCCGAGACCGTGCCGTCGCCGTTGACGTCGTAGTTGCCGGCCGCGCAGCTTGCCGGCGCCAGCTCCAGCCGGTAGACCTCGCCCCCATTCGGGTCGGTGTAGTTGTCGTCGGCCACGTAGAGGTTGCCGTAGAAGTCCTCGCCCAGCGATGTGGGCCGGGTCAAGGTGTACGAAGGTCCGGTGTCCGGCGTATGATCGGTGCGCACCCAGGCCAGACCGTTGTAGTCCAGCGTCCTGATCTGCAAAGCCCGGCAGTAATCCCAGTAGAAATAGGTGCCAAACCACGGACTGTTGGGCGAGCCGCGGTAGACGTAGCCGCCGGTGATCGAACAGCCGTCGCTGTGCGGGTATTCGTTGATCGGATCGGTAAATGTGACGCCGTCGCACTGCGCCGACCAGAGATAATCGTGCGTCCCTTCCTTGCACTTCCAGCCGTAGTTGATCCCACCCGTGCTGCCGGCCGGCTCCAGATCTACCTCTTCCCAGGCATTCTGACCGACGTCGCCGATCCACAGGTCGCCGGTCAACTGGTCAAAGCTCCAACGCCAAGGGTTGCGCAATCCCTGGTCCCAGATCTCCGGCAGTGCGCCCGGGACGCCGACAAACGGATTGCCGGCCGGTACAGTGTAGGTCAGCGCGCTGGAAACGTCGATACGCAGCAGCTTGGCCAGCCACGTGTCCAGCCGCTGGCCGGCGTTCAGCGGATCGTCGCCCAAACCGCCGTCGCCAAAGCCGATGTAGAGAGTAGCCGTCGGGACCGAAGTTGATCTGGCCGCCGTTGTGGTTGGTGTATGGCTGCGTCAGCGTCAGAATCGTCTGCGCGCTGTTCGGATCGGCCACGTTGGGGTTCGCGGTGACATGGTAGCGCGCGATGACTGAATACCCCGTTGCGCCATGCTGCCGCCGGTGTAATCCACGTAGAAGATGCCGTTCTCCTGGTAATCTGGATCGAACGCCATGCTCAGCAAGCCCTGCTCGTTGCCGGTGTCGTTCACTGGCCCGCTGATATCCAGAAACGGCGTCGCCAATAGCGCGCCATTCTCGACGACGCGGATGCGACCCGGCTTCTCGATGATAAAGACCCGCGACCTGTCGCCCGGCGCATAGGTGACGTAAACCGGACGCGACAGCCCGCCAGCGATGCGGGTCAAAGTGATTGTGTCGTCGGGCGAACTCACCGGCGGCACGGGATCGTCAGCAGCCGGAGCGGCAGCAGCCAGCGGCGCCGCCAGCGCCAGCAGCAGCGCCAGGAGCGCCCAAAGACCCGCGCGCCCGGCGCGGCATGAATGATGTATCATCGGGTTGTTCCTTTCAAAGTCAAACAACAATCGGTGTTTCCTTCCATCTGTGAGTTACATTCAGATCTCCCACAGATCGAAAGTTGCACAGATAGGAATTGGTTGTGGCCCCGATATCCGCTGATCTGGCCGGTCTTTGCTTGCTCCCGCTAGGGGGCGACCGAATTGGCGTGAGCGCAGCGAGACAACTATCCCACTACCATACTGCCGAACTATCGAACCAAATCACCGGCAAATCAGCAGCGGAACCTCGCTCTCGCGCAGCAGCGTGTCCACAGCGCTGCCCAGCATCACTTCCAGCATGGGCCGGTAGCCGTAGCCGCCCAGAATGATCATGTCAGCCTCGAAGTCGCGCGCCGCTTGCAGGATCGACAGCCCGACCGAGCCGGTCAGACGAAAGACCTGCGGCTCGACGCGGTGCTGGACCAGATACTCTTGCGCATCGTCGGCGATCTCCAGCGGCACGCGGCCCTGCTCGGCCACGGTGATCACGGCCAGCGGCAATTGCCACTTGCCCGCCAGATACGCGGCGACGTAAAGCGCCTCGTCAGATTTTGGGCTGCCATCGTAGGCCAGTGCGGCGCGCGACAGGCTGGTAACCTGCGGAACTGCCAACACCGGCCGAGAACAGAGACGCACCAGGCTGTGGAAAC
The DNA here is from genome assembly GCA_963707275.1 of uncultured Chloroflexia bacterium. Taxonomy (GTDB): domain Bacteria; phylum Chloroflexota; class Anaerolineae; order JAAEKA01; family JAAEKA01; genus JACKBK01. The sequence continues at coordinate 1,011,055 of CAVPPH010000001.1, read as the reverse complement.
CGGGCGCCAGCTTGCCGGTCAGGCCATGGCCGGGCGGAAACGCGATGCTCGACACGACCAGGTCGGTCCAGCGCGCCCGCTGACAGATGGTCCGCGTCACCGGGCCAGCCTCGACGAACAGTTCGCCCGGCCACGCCGGCCGCCGTGCAACGCCGGGAAAACTCGGCCCGCAGGCCGGCAACCTGATCGCTCTCGCGTTCAGCCTCGGAGCGCACCACATGGAAGCCATGCAACTCCGATCCCTCGCGGCGGGCGATCACCAGCGCCTGCTCCAGCGCCAGCCAGCCGCGCTCGGTGCCGCTGAGAGGCACGAGAATGTCGGGAAACAGCTTGTCATCGCCAGCCAGCGCTTCCTGCTGCTCGCGCCACTGACCCGGACGCGCGCCGCCGCGTAGTTCCACCGGCGTCAGTGCGCGCTGCATCCGCTCCCGCCAGCGGTCTAACACCCGCGGCAATCTGCGGCTATGGCGGGCCGCCAAATCCTCAGCCGCCGCGGCCGGGCTGATCTTCCAGCCTATCTCGTCGGCCACGTCCTCACGGCGGCGCGCGACCCAGGCAAACAGGTCGGTCGCGGTGCGTCCGGGAAAGTCGTCCAGCAGCCCGGAGTTGTCGATAGCGACCACTGTGGGCAAAAAGACCGCATCGTGCCAATCGGCGGCGGCCTCCTGAAAGGTCAGGTCGCCCGCGCCCCCATCGGCCAGGCAGTGCTGATGGATCTCGATCTGCTCCTCCAAGACCCGGTACTGCCCCGGCGTGCTCACCGCAAACTCGGCGTCGGGCCGCGACCGGTCCAGTCCGGTGCGCTCCAGGAACTCGGTATAGCGGGCCTTGATGATCAGCTCGTCCGGGCTGTCCTCCAGCAACAGCGGCACTCTGGTCTGGACCTCGGTCACGTAGGCTTGCACTGTCGTCGCGCCGTGCTGGCGTAGCACCGACACACGGTGGTTGCCGTCCAGCACGAAATAGGCGTCGCCGATCTTGTACAGCTCGACCGGCGGGAAGCCGCCCTCGTAGAGCGCCCGCATCTTGATATTAGCCCAGCGGTGTTGATCGCTGTCACGTCGGGGCAAAAACGTGCGGGTAAAGTCGCCGTAACGCCCGACGCTGCCCACGATCGCGTCCAGCGGCACCTCCTGCAGGCCGCGCCGGGTGGTACCCTCGGCGTGCAGCATCCGGGCCACCTCATCATAGTTGAGCAGGTTGTCCGACTCCCCCGTAAGGCGGGCCTTCAGATCCTGGATGGTCGCTCTGCGCCGCGCGGTCCTGAAAATCGCGCAGAGCGCCCTGATAAACGAGGTCTTGTTGATGCGCCATTGCATTGTCACCGCATGGATTATCCGCTTTCGCAGCCGCGAGGTCAAATCCGCACCGATCCGATGTGTATGAAATGCCCATGCTTTTCGATTCAAGACCGGTTGATCAGTCGCACAAAACCTGTTATACTAACGATACGTGCTACGGGTTTCGCTGCAGGGAAGACATCTACACCGGTTTTGCTGGCAACAGCCTGATTGGGTCATTGACCAGGATGGTCCCTCAATAACCCTTCGGACGGTCATCGAACACGGCCTGTCAGATGATAGCGTCTGCTAGCTGCAAACCCCTCCCTGATGTCACGCCGCTACCTTTCCGCGACCAACTCGCGACGAAACTGCACGCGCGTCAGGCGCGAATTCGGCTATGTTGATAGCGTGGACAAACATGCCGCGCGAATGAACCTGACGCCGTACGATGACGTGTATAGCATGTCCCGATACACGTTCCTGACCACAGAGCAATTCTTTGCCACCGGGCACACAACTCTACGATCATTGTTGACCTTATGTTAACCAAGAAGCGGCTACGCGTCGCACTCCTTGTCTTATTGATTTTAGCAGCCGCCGGGGTGGCGGTCGGCCGGTCGCTGTTCGCTGACCTGCCCGCGCCGACGTTGGCGAACCTCAACGCGTCCCGGCCCAGCACGCTCATCAACGACCGCAACGGCCGGCTGCTCTACGAATTCATCGGCGACTTCAGCAAGAACGTGCCGCTGGCTTTCGACCAGATACCGGCCGCCTGCTGGCAGGCCACGGTCGCGGTCGAGGACAGCCGCTTCTTCCAGCATCCTGGCGTAGACGTGCTGGCCATTGGACGCGCGCTCTGGCTGAACTGGCACGATGGCGGCATCGTATCCGGCGCATCAACGCTGACGCAGCAACTGGCGCGGAACACGTTGATGAGCGAGGACGAACGCTTCGAGCAGTCGCTGCGGCGCAAGCTGCGCGAGGCCTGGCTGGCCGTTCAGATAGAGCTGCGCTACACGAAAAACGAGGTACTGGCGCTCTACCTGAACCAGGTCTACTACGGCAACTTCGCCACCGGGCTCGAGTCCGCGGCGCAGTCCTACTTCGGCAAGAGCGCCACGGAGCTGGATCTGGCCGAGTGCAGCCTGCTGGCAGGGCTGCTGCAAAACCAGGTCGCCTACAACCCGCTGAACCATCCGCAGGCTGCCCAACTGCGCCAGTCCACTGTGCTCGGGCTGATGGTTGTCAACGGCGCCATCGACCGGCGCGATGCCGAGCTGGCGCTGGCCGAGCAGTTGCAGTTCGCAGCGTCGCCTTTCACCGTCGAAGCGCCCCATTTCGTCAGCTACGTCGAGGCACAGATGGAGCGGCTGCTGGGTGCGGACGTGGTCGCCAGCGGCGGGCTGCGGGTGACAACAACGCTGGATCTGGACTGGCAAGCCGAGGCGGAGCGCACCGTCCAGTGGCACTTGCAGCGACTGGAAAACGAACCGGGCGCGCCGGCCGAGCGGCGCATCGAGAACGCCGCGGTGGTGGCGCTCGACCCGCACAGCGGCGCGATCCGTACCATGGTCGGCAGCCCTGACTACTTCGACGCCTCGATCCAGGGGGCGATGAACGGTGCGCTGGCCCAGCGCCAACCCGGTTCGGCTGTCAAGCCGATCACCTACGCGCTGGCCATGGACCCGGCCGCGGCAGCAGCAGCCAGCCGCCAGCCGCTGACCGCCGCGACGGTGATCAACGACGTGCGCACGGCGTTTCTCACCGCCGAGGGCGAACCATACGTGCCGGAGAACTACGACCGGACGTGGCACGGGCCGGTCAGCGCACGGGTCGCGCTCGCCAGCTCCTACAACCTGCCAGCGGTCAAGGTGTTGCAATCGGTCGGCATCGACGGGCTGATCAACCAGGCGCGCCGCCAGGGGATCACCTCCTTCCGCCCCGCCAGCCAGCACGATCCCAACCCGTACGGTCTGGCGCTGACGCTGGGCGGCGGTGAGGTCAGCCTGCTGGAGCTGACCAGCGCCTACGCAGCCTTTGCCAACGGCGGCGTGTTCGTCGAGCCGTACGCCATCGAGCGCATCGAGGACCGCGCCGGTAACGTTCTTTTTCAGGCCCCTGGCACACCCGCGCAGACCCGCGTCGTGGACGAGCGCGTCGCCTATCTCATCAGCGACATTCTGAGCGACGACGACGCGCGCGCGCCCTCCTTCGGCCACAACAGCATACTCAAGCTGAGCCGGCCCGCGGCGGTCAAGACCGGCACTACCACCGACTGGCGCGACAACTGGACGGTCGGCTACACACCCGATCTGGTGGCGGGCGTCTGGGTGGGCAACGCGGACAACTCGCCGATGCTGGGCATCAGCGGCGTCACCGGCGCGGGGCCGATCTGGCACGACTTCATGCAGATGGCGACGAGAGATGCACCAGCGACGCGCTTCCGCCAGCCGCCGGGCATGGCGCGCGCCGAGGTTTGCATCGATTCGGGCCTGCTGCCGACGGAATGGTGCCAGCGCCGCCGCAGCGAGCTGTTCATTGACGGGACGCAGCCGACCGAGTTCGACACGGTCAACCAGCCGGTCGCATTCGACACCTGCCGCGGCGGCCCGGCCAGCGCGGTCAGCGATCCGGGATGCGTCCAGCAGCGCGTCGTGCGGGTCTACCCACCTGAGCTGCGCGACTGGGCACGCGCCAACGGCATCGAGCAACCCGACGTAGCCGTGACCAGCCAGGCGTCGCCGAACGCGGTTGCGCAAGCAGGTAGCCGGCCAGCCAGCGCGCTTTCGCTGGTCAGCCCCGATCCCAACAGCACGTTTCAGTGGGTGGACGGGCTAGCCGCGGACGTGCAACAAATACGGCTGGCGGCGCAACCGGCCGGCCAGCCAATGGAAGTGACGTTTCTGGTGGACGGGCAACCGGTAGCCGTGGCCACCAGCGCGCCCTACGAGACGTGGTGGACCTTGCAACCGGGCGCACACAGCATCAGCGCCCAAAGCGTTGACGCTGACGGCGCTGTGGCCGTCAGCGACGAAATCTGGATTGAAGTAAGCGCACTGATGAGCGAGTAAGCCCGTTCCCACCGATTGAAATCGGTGTCTGGTATGCTGCGCTAAAGTATGCTAAAGCATACTCAAACTGCTGCTCCGGCAACGTGTTTCAACATGTTTTTTCTATCAGACGATGATTTCAATCATCGTTCAGACGGCGCTGTGGCCGTCAGCGACGAAATCTGGATCGACGTGAGCGCATTGACGAGCGATTAGGCTCGTTCCTCTCGTCCTCCTACTCGCACTCGTACTCGTACTCGTCCGGCTTTCGGCAGAACATCGAGGACGAGGACGAGTAGGAGTACGAGTACGAGTAAGAGAAAAAGACACCAACAGGAGATCACACCCATGATCCGCAGTTCAAACCTACGCAATCTTATCCTTCCGACTTTGCTGATCGCCAGCATGCTGCTTGCCAGTTGCGGCAAGGCGACGCCTGTCCCCGCGCCGTCCGCGCCGACCAGCCAGGCTGAGGCGGTGGTCGCGACTGACACGCCCGCAACGCAGCCGGTCAAGCCGACCGCGGCGCCCACCGTGCCGCCGACGCCAACCGCCGTGCCGCTGGATCTGCCACCGGTGGCGGTCGAGACAGCGCCGCAGCGCGGTGCGGAGCAGCCGCTGGACGCACCCATCCTGGTGCGCTTCGACCAGCCGATGGACGAAGCCAGCACCGTCGCCGCGTTCGCCATCGAGCCGGCGGTCGAGGGCGATCTGTCAGTGGACGGCGCGCAACTGACTTTTCAGCCGGCCGCTGACGCGCTGGCGCGCGGCGAAAGCTACCGCGTCACCGTCAGCCAGGACGCGCAGAGCAGCGGCGGCAAGATGCTGGCCGCCCCGGTCGATCTGCGCTTCAACGCGGTCGGCTTCCTCGAGGTAACCAGCACCCAGCCGGGCGACGGCAACGAAGAGGTCGCAGTCGACGCGCCGATCACCGTCGTGTTCAACCGTCCGGTCGTGCCGTTGACCAGTGTGGCTGGCCAGGCCGGGCTGCCGCAGCCGCTGAGATTTCCACCGGCGACCGACGGCACGGGCGAATGGCTCAACACCAGCATCTACATGTTCCACCCGGCCGAACCGCTGGCGGGCGGCGCAGACTACCGCGTCACCGTGCCGGCCGGCCTGACCGACGTCAAGGGCAGCCTGCTGGCCGAGGACTATGAGTTTTCGTTCACTACCGCCCTGCCGGTTGTGGAGAGCATCCTGCCGGAAGGGCCAATGGTCAAGCCGACCACCGTCGTCACCGTGACCTTCAGCCAGCCGATGGATCAGCAGAGCGCCAAGGACGCCACGGTGCTGCGGCGCGCGTCGGACAAGCGCGCGGTAGCGGGCCGGACGCGCTGGCTGGACGGCGACCGCGTGCTGATCTTCGAGCCGCTGACCGATCTCGACTTCGCCACCGAGTATCTGATCGAGGTGGCCGATAGCGCCAAAACCGCCACCGGTTCCGGGACGTTGCGCGTCGTCGTTCAGCGGCCAGTTCACCACCGCGCCCAAGCTGGCGCTGCTGCGCACCGAGCCAGCCAACGGCGCCAGCGAACGTGCCCGTGGAGCAGCAAGCCATGATCGCCTTCCAGGGGATCGTGGACGAGAAGACGCTGGGCGAGGATGCCTTCACCATCATCCCCAAGCCGACCGACGTCTACAGCTACTTCAACCAGTACGAGAACCGCTGGCAGATCAGTTGGCCGCGTCAGCCGCAAACCGACTACACGCTGACGCTGGCGGGCGACATCAGCGACATCTTCGGCAACGAGTTGGGTGAGCAGACCGTTCGCTTCCAGACCGGCGACCGCAAGCCGTTTGCGCATCTCAACGTGCCCAACGACATCGGCACCTACGACGCCTACGCGCCAAGCGAGATCGCAGCCAGCTACCGCAACGTCAGCAGCCTGGACTTCAAGCTGTACGAAGTCAACGAAACACAGACCGAGCGGTTGCTGGGACCGAACCGCTATGACGCCCTGAACAACTTCAACCCGGCCGCCGACGCGCTGGTGCGCGAGTGGTCGGTGCCGGTGACGCCGGAAGCGAACACCAACAACCTGCTCAAGGTGCCACTGGCCGAGGACGAGGGCGCGCTGGCGCCCGGCGTCTACTGGCTGGAGATGCGCGCGCCGGAGGTGAAATACGGCGACGGCTCGCCGGACGGCGGCCAGCAACCGGCCCGCCACCTGCTGATCGTCTCACCCCTCAACCTGATCGCCAAACGTACAGCGACCGAGGTGCTGGTATGGGCAACTGACCTGCAAAGCGGCCAGCCGGTGGCCGACCTGCCGGTGCGCGCCAATGGCGATGTCGACGCGGCGGGCGTCACCGACGCCGACGGCATCGTCCGTCTGGCCGCTACCAACACAGGAGCCGTGGCAGCCGCTGACGGTCTTTGCGGGCAATGCGAACGAAAGCGCCACGGGCGATGCACCGTCAGCGTACGGTGTGATGAGCACCGAATGGCAGACCGGCCTGGGCCCGTGGGACTACAACCTGCCGGGCGAGTTCCCGCCGCCGCTCCTCACAGGGCTACGTCTACACCGACCGGCCGATCTACCGGCCCGGCCAGACCGTCTACTGGAAGGCGATCCTGCGCGCGACGACGACGCGATCTACACTGCCGCCGCCGGTTGGTACGAAGTACACCGCTACTATCCGAAACTTCCAGGGCGAAGAGGTCTACAAGGAGATCCACGAGACCAACGCCTTCGGCACCATCGACGGCGCGCTGCCGCTGGACGAAGAGGCCGGCCTGGGCTTCTACTACCTGGAGATCATGCCCGCCGATGCAGCCACGGATGCCTACTACATCCCGTCCTACGGCGTCAACTTCCAGGTGGCCGAGTACCGCAAGCCGGAGTTCGAGGCAACGCTGACCACCGACGGCCAGCGAGGTGCTGGGCGGCGACACCATCGACGCCACCATGGAGGCTAAGTTCTTCTTCGGCGGCGCCGGTCAGCGACGCCAAGGTGACACTGGACCGTCTTCACCCAGGATGCACGTCGTTCAACTACCAGGGCGACAGTGACCTGCTGGTACAGCTTCAACGACTACACCGGCTGGGATCCGGTGGCGCTCAGCAGCTACGGCGGGCTGGTGGCCAGCGGCGAAGGCAAGACCGACGCCGGACGGCCGCTACACCTTCGAGGTGCCGGCCGACATCAGCGACAAGGTCAACAGCCAGCACTTCACCATCGACGTGCGCCTCACCGACCTCAACAACCAGGAGGTGGCGCAGAACACCAGCGTCACCGTCCACAAGGGTCTGGTCTACCCAGGCGTGGCGCCGCGCAGCTACGTCGACGGCCGTCGGCGAGCCACTGGCGACTGACCTGATCACCGTGGACTGGGACAGCCAGCCCGTGCCCAACACGATCTGGACGATCGTGGTCAGCCAGGCCGAGTGGAAGAACGTCCAGAAAAAGGCCGAGGACGGCCAGTTCTACTGGGCCAGCGAGGTCAAGGAGACGCCGGTGCTGACGCGACAGCGTCACCACCGACGCCGACGGCGAGGCGGTCTTCACCTGGACGCCGGAAGCCGGCGGCCAGTACAAGATCAACGCCATCGCGACCGACGAGCAGGGCAACCAGGTGCGCAGCAGCGCCTTCGTCTGGGCCGGCGAGAGCGGCAGCGACTACGTGACCTTGGGCCATCGACAACAACGACCGCATCGAACTGGTGGCCGACAAGCCGCTCTATCAGGTCGGCGACACCGCCAAGGTGCTGGTGCCGCATCCCTTCTCAGGGCCGGTGGAGGCGCTGCTGACCATCGAGCGCGGCGAGATCCTCGAGGCCCAGGTCATCACCATCGACGGCAACAGCGAGACGCTGGAGATACCGATCACCGAGGAGCACGTGCCCAACGTCTTCGTCTCGGTGGCGCTGGTCAAGGGCGAGGACGACGGCCAGCGACGACGCTGGGCAGCTTCAAGCTCGGCTACGTCAAGCTGCCGGTCGATCCGGTGGTCAAGGAGCTGAAGGTCACCCTGACCGCCAGCCAGAGCCAGCTGAAGCCGGGCGAGAGCGTCACCTTCGACGTGCGAGGTCACCGACAACGCCGGCAACCCGGTCGAGGCCGAGTTCTCGCTGGCGCTGGTCGACAAGGCGCTGCTGTCGCCTGGCCAGCGAGCAGCAACCGACGCTGATGGACACCTTCTACCGCCAGCGCGGCCTGGGCGTGCAGACCGCCAGCACGCTGGTCTACAACCTGAACCGCATCAACCAGCAGTTGCAGGAAGGCGCCAAGGGTGGCGGCGGTGGCGGCGACGGCATGGCCGGGGCTGAACGTGCGCAGCGAGTTCCAGGACGCCGCGCTCTGGGAGCCGACGCTGGTCACCGACGCCGACGGCCAGCGGCCAGGTCACCGTCACGCTGCCCGACAACCTGACCACCTGGCGGCTGGACGGCCGCGGCGTCACCGTGGACACCAAGGTGGGCCAGGCGACGATCGAGATCCAGACCACGCTGCCGCTGCTGGTGCGTCCGGTGCTGCCCCGCTTCTTCACTGCCGGCGACAAGGCGCAGATCAGCGCGATCGTCAACAACAACACCGAGGAGGACCGCACGGTCGAAGTCACGCTGGCCAGCGAAGCGGTCACGACCGACAAGCCGCTGAGCCAGATCATAGCTGTGCCGGCCAAGGGCCAGACCAAGGTGACCTGGCCGGTGGACGTGCCCGCGCCGGATGGCGGGCTGGCGACGACGCCCGGCGTCATCCGCTTCAGCGCACAGGAGACCAGCGGCGCGACGCCATTGGCCGACGCGGTCGAGATCACGCGTGCCGATCCAGCGCTACAGCTCGCCGGAGACCACCGCGACCGCCGGCACCGTGGCGCTGGGCGAGGAACGCACCGAGGTCATCGTGCTGCCGCCGGACGTCGATCCGACCCAGGGCGAGCTGCGCGTGCAGCTTGACCCGTCGCTGGCGGCCGGCATGATCGACAGCCTGGACTGGCTGCAGACACTTCCCCTACGACTGCAACGAGCAGATCATCAGCAAGTTCCTGGGCAATCTGGTGACCTACCAGGCGCTGCAAGGGCTGGGCGTCGAAGATCCCGACATGACAGCCCAATCTGCAGGAAGCAGGTTGCCAAAGCGGTGCAGAAGCTGCAACGGCGTCAGAACCCCGACGGCGGCTGGGGCTGGTGGGGCAACGAGAAGAGCTCGCCCTTCACCAGCACCTACGTCGTCTTCGGCCTGCTGCAGCGCGCAGAGCGCCGGCTTCGGCGTCGATCAGACGACCGTCGACCGCGGCCTGGACTACCTGACGCGCCAGCTCAAGCCGGTGCCAGTCGGCTGCAGGGCTGGGAACTGAACCAGCAGGCGTTCATCCTCTACGTGCTGGCGCTGGCCGGCCAGGGCGACATCGGCCGCACCGTCGCGCTGTACGACGTGCGCGAGCGGCTGGCGCACTACGGCCAGGCGTGGCTGGCGCTGGCGTTCGAGCAACTGCGCGACGCCGGCGAGACGACCGCCCAGGAACGCATCGACGTGCTGGTGGACGACCTGCTGGGCAGCGCCATCGTCAGCGCCACCGGCGCGCACTGGGAGGAAGCGACGCCCAACTGGCAGACCATGAACACCGACACGCGTTCAGCACCGCGCTGGCGCTGGACGTGCTGGCCCGGCTGGACCCGGACAGCTGACGGCCTGGCGCCCAACGCGGTGCGCTGGCTGATGGTCGATCGCCAGGACGGCGTCTGGTAAACCACCCAGGAAAACGTCTGGTCGATCATCGGCCTGACCGACTGGATGCTGGCCACCGGCGAGTTGGAGGGCGACTACTCGCTACAGCGTGGCGCTCAACGCGCAACGAACTGGACAGCGGCGTGGTGACGCCGGAGACGGTGGACCAGCCGATCGACGCTGCAGCATCGCCGTGCGCGACATGCTGCTGGATCACGCCAACGCGCTGACCATCTCCCGCTTCGCCGAGGGCAGCCAGACGGGCGACGGCCAGCTCTACTACACGGCGTACCTGAACTACTTCCTGCCGGCCGCCAGCCTGGAGCCGATGGATCGCGGCATCGTGGTCGCCCGCGAGTTCTCGCTGGTCGATCCGCTGACCGGCAAGGTGGTGCAAGGAAAACGTCAGCGAGGCTCAGATCGGCGACACGCTGCTGGTCACCCTGACCCTGGTTGCGCCGACCGACCTGAACTACCTGATCGTCGAAAGCCCGCTGCCGGCCGGCGCCGAGGCCATCGACCCGTCGCTGCTGACCACCAGCGTGGTCTACGACGAGCCGGGCGCTGCAGCCCGGCGACGCCAGCCGCGGCATCTGGTGGTGGACGCCGACCTCGACCGAGCTGCGCGACGAGAAGGTGGTGATGTTCGCCACCGACCTGCCCGCCGGGACCTACGAGTACACCTACCAGATGCGCGCCAGCCTGCCGGGCCAGTTCCAGATGCTGCCGGCCGTCGCCTCGCAGATGTACTTCCCCGAAGTCTGGGGCCGCAGCGCGGGCGACCTGTTCACCATCGGCGAGTGACGCTCCGCAACATGCCGGGCGCTTGCCGAAAGTGCCCGGCATTGTCGATCCGCAGCCAAGCGGCGACTCTCTGGTCATCACCGGGGGACGCTTTCAAGTGACAGGCACTTTCGGAAAGTGCCTGTCACTTTTTGTCGAAAACGCGCAATCGCGCTTGGCAGCGTGCCGCGGCTGTGCTATACTCGTCACCCCTAACCCGTGAGGCGCTCGGGCGAGCGCATCGACGTCTTGTCAACTGCATATAGGAGGATGGTCAACCATGAAACCGGTACCGTTTCGCTCTTCTGTTCCTCGTAGTCCTCTCGCTGCTGGTGGTCGCATGCGCGCCGCCAGCGACACCCGCGCCCGCGGCACAGCCAGCAACCCAGGAGCCAGCCGCCGAGCCGACAGCCGAAGCTGCAGCCGAACCGGCGGCCGCGGGCGGCGCGCTGTCAGGCGAGGTCATCGTCGGCTGCGCCCACGCCCTCAGCGGACCGATCGCCATCTACGGCGAGCCGATCCACAACGGCATCCTGCTGGCCGCCCAGCAGATCAACGACCAGAAACTGCTGGGCGATGCCACGCTGAACGATCGTCTGCGAAGACACGGCCGGCGACAAGGCGCAGGCCATCAACGCCTTCCAGAAGCTGATCAACCAGGACAAGGTGGTTGCCATCCTCGGCCCGACGCTCTCCAACTCGGCGTTCGCCGCCGACCCGGTGGCGCAGGAAGCGGGCATCCCGGTGCTGGGTTCGTCGAACACTGCCGCCGGCATCACCGACATGGGCGACTACGTCTTCCGCGACAGCCTGCCCGAGTCGGACGTCATCCCCAACACCATCCTGGTCACCAAGGACAAGCTGGGCTACAGCCAGGTGGCGGTGATGTACGGCAACGACGACCAGTTCACCAAGTCGGGCTACGACGTCTTCTCCGAAGGCGCTGGAGGGCAGCGGCACTGTGGTCGTGGCGACCGAGACCTTTGCCAAGGGCGACACCGACTTCTCGGCGCAACTGACCAAGATCGCCGCGCTGGAGCCGGAGGCGCTGATCGTGTCGGCGCTGGCCGAAGAGGCCGCCAACATCATGATCCAGGCCCGCCAGCTTGGGACTGGACGTGCCCATCATCGGCGGCAACGGCTTCAACAGCCCCAAGCTGGCGGAGATCGCCGGCCCGGCCGCCGAAGGCGCCATCAGCGGCGCGGCCTGGAACATCGGCAATCCCGGCGCCTGGAGAACCAGGCCTTCGTCGAGGCCTACCGCGCGGCCTACGGCGGCGACCCGGACCAGTTCGCCGCCCAGGCCTACACCGCCACCTGGCTGATGGCGACCGCCATCAAGAACGCCGGCAGCGCCGATCCGGCAGCGATCCGCGACGCGCTGGCCGCCATCCGCGACTTCCCCAGCCCGCTGGGCACCTACTCCTTCGACGAGAATCGCAACCCGGTGCATACGCCGGTGGTGCTGATCGTCAAGGATGGGAAGTTCCAGGTGTTTGAGTAGAGGCGGATGGCGTGATGCGTAATGCGTGATGCGTGATGCGTAACGTTCGTGAACGTGTCTCAGAGTCCGAAACGTCGCTGCCATACGGTCTGAACACGCTCTGCGCACTGAAGCCTTACGCATCTACGCCAACACGATTCACGCATCACGTCACGTTTCACGCTTCACGCTTCACGAGGCCCCCATGTTCTGGCAACAACTGGTCAACGCGCTCTGGCTGGGCAGCGTCTATGCGTTGTTTGCGCTGGGCTATACGCTGGTCTTCGGCGTGCTGGACATCCTCAACCTGGCCCACGGCGCGGTGTTCATGTGGGGCGCGTTCTTCGGGCTGCTGGCGGTCACGAAGCTCAACATGCCGATCTGGGCCGCGCTGCTGGTGGCGATGCTGGGCGCCGGGATGCTGGGCATCGTGCTGGACCGGGTCGCCTTTCGCCCGCTGCGCAAACGCAACGCGCCGCAGCTTGCCGCCATCATCAGCAGCATCGGCGCGTCGACCATCCTGGTCAGCCTGGCGCAGGGCGCGTTCGGCGCCCAGGTCTCCCGCTTCCCCTTCGACACCCTGCCGGCGCAGGTCTTCACCGCCGGCCCGGTGCGCATCACGCTGGTGCAGATCATCGTCTTCGCCGTCTCGCTGGTGCTGATGGTGGCGTTGCTGCTTTTCATGCGCCGCAGCCGCTCCGGCAAAGCGATGCGCGCCGTGGCCTACAGCGGGCGCATCTCGTCGCTGCTGGGCATCGACGTCGATCGCATCATCGTCACCACCTTCTTCGTCTCCAGCGCGCTGGCCGGCGCGTCGGGCGTCTTCCTGGGGCTGGCCTTCAGCGCGATCAGCCCCTTCATGGGCGCGCCCGTCGAACTGAAGGGGCTGGCGGTGATCATCCTGGGCGGGCTGGGCAACGTGCCGGGCGCGATCCTGGCCGGCTTTCTGCTGGCGACCACCGAGGTCTTCGGCGTGGCCTACGTCTCCAGCGACTTCCGCGACGCCATCGCCTTCACCGTGCTGATCCTGGTGCTGCTGATCCGCCCCTCCGGCCTGCTGGGCACGGCCGTCGAGCGGCGAGCCTGAACCCGCCATGCCCCAGTTCCTCAACGACACCTGGCTGGTCTACCGCAGCGTCTTTGAGTTCGCGCTGATCGGCAGCGCGCTGGGCCTCAGCATCTACATCACGCTGCGCACCGGGCTGCTCTCGCTGGCCAGCGCCGGCTTTATGTCAATCGGCGCTTACGTCGGGGCGCTGCTGACGATCCATCTGCATACGCCGCTGCTGGTCAGCGTGCTGGCGGGCGCGCTGGTGGCCGGCGTCATCGGCTTGTTGCTGGGCCTGCCGGTGCTGCGGCTCAGCGGCGTCTACCTGGCCATCGCGACCATCGGCTTCGGCGAGGTGGTGCGGGTCTTCATGCTCAACATCGACAACCTGGCCGGCCGCACCATCACCGGCGGCGCGCTAGGACTGAACAACATCCCGCGCAAGACCGAGACCTGGCATCTGGTGCTCTTCGTGGCGCTGCTGATCTACCTCTTCGTCCGCATCGACCGCTCGCGCACCGGCCGCGCGCTTGACGCGATCCGCCAGGATCGACCACGTCGCGGCGTCGATGGGCATCGATGTGGTGCAGCTACCGCAACCTGGCCTTCGTGCTCAGCGCGCTGATCGCCGGCGCGGCCGGCGTGTTCAGCGCCCACCTGACCTACTTCATCTCGCCCAACGAGTACGGCTTCAACGGCGCGGTGCGCATCCTGACCTTTGCGATCCTGGGCGGCTACCTGACCTGGCTCGGCCCCATCGTCGGCGCCTTCATCCTGACCTTCCTGCCGGAGCTGCTGCGCTTTCTGGGCCCGTACCGCCCCATCGTCAACGGCGTGGTGCTGATCCTGGCCATCATCTACCTGCCGCGCGGGCTGGTCGATCCCACCTTCTGGCGCAAGGTCTGGCGGCAGACGCGGCAAGCCGCCGTCGCCCCCGCTGGAAGCCAGCAGCGAGGTGTGCCATGACCACCAGGAGATCCGCTGCTGCAGCTGAACGGTCGTCAGCAAAGCATTTCGGCGGACTGGCGGCGCTGAACCAGGTCAGCTTCGAGCTGGCGCCTGGCGAGATCACAGGGACTGATCGGCCCTAACGGCGCCGGCAAGACCACGCTGCTGAACGTCATCAGCGGGCTGGCGCAGGAGACCGGAGGCGCGGTGCTGTTCAACGGCGCTGACATCACCAGCCTGCCGGCGCACCGCATTGCCAGCCTCGGCATCGCCCGCACCTACCAGAACATCCGCCTCTTCGAACGAGATGACCGTCGAGCAGAACCTGCTGCTGGGCAGGCATACCGCGCACCCGCAGCGGCATGACCAGCTCGCTGCTTGTTGCTGCCCCGACAGCGGCGCGAGGAAAGGCAACTGCGCACCGACACGGCCGCGCTGCTGCAACGGATGGACATGCTGGCACGGCGCGACGCCTATCGCCGGCGAACTGGCCTACGGCGACCAGCGGCGCATCGAGATCATCCGCGCGCTGGCGGCCGATCCGCTGCTGCTGCTGCTGGACGAGCCCAGCGCCGGCATGAACGAGGCGAGACCGAGCAGCTTGGCCGCTTCATCCTCGACGTGCGCAACCAGGGCGATCACGATCCTGATCATCGAGCACGACATGAACCTGATCTCGCAGGTCTGCGATCAGGTGGTCGTGCTGAACTTCGGCCAGGTGATCAGCCAGGGCACGCCGCAGCAGGTGCAGAGCGATCCGCTGGTGATCGAGGCCTACCTCGGCCAGGAGGATGAGTGATGGCCGACGCGCTGCTGACGGTGGAAAACCTGCAAACCAACTACGGCGCGATCCGGGCGGTGCAAGGGCATCTCGTTCCGCGTCGAGGCGGGCGCGACGGTGACGCTGATCGGCGCCAACGGCGCCGGCAAGTCCACCACGCTCAACACCCTCAGCGGCCTGCTGAAGCCGGCCGGCGGCACGGTGATCTTCGACGGCGTGGACATCACCGGCTGGCGCGCCGACCGGGTGACCGCCGCCGGGCTGGTGCAGGTGCCGGAGGGCCGCGAGGTGCTGGCGCCGCTGACCGTCGCCGAGAACCTGGAACTGGGCGCGTACACCCGGCGCGACAAGGAAGTGGCGCAGGACATGGCGCGCATCCTCGACCGTTTTCCGCGGCTGGCCGAGCGGCGCGACCAGCCGGCCGGCTCCCTCAGCGGCGGCGAGCAGCAGATGCTGGCCATCGGCCGGGCGCTGATGGCGCGGCCCAAGCTGCTGATGCTGGACGAGCCCAGCATGGGGCTGGCGCCGGTGCTGGTGCGCGACGTTTTCGAGATCATCGCCGAGATCCAGGCCCAGGGCACGACCATCCTGCTGGTGGAGCAGAACGCCAAGAAGGCGCTGCGGGCCGCCGACTACGCCTACGTCCTGGAGCACGGCGTCATCACCCAGGAGGGGACCGGCGCAGAACTGCTGCAAGACACCCGCATCGTGGAAGCCTATCTCGGCAGCGGGCATTAGCTGTTCCCACCGATTGATGAAAGTTAAGATCTTAGTTCGGTAATAGGCTGGCGGTGCCCGCCCGACCGTACAACGGATCGGGCTACGAGGTGGAAGGCCCTACGGGCCTGGATTCCAGCCCTGAAAGGGCTTTCACCTTGTAGCCGGACGGCCTTTGGCCTCCGGCGGGCGTGTCGGCCGTATTACCGACTTCAATTCTAAAGATTCATCAATCATCGGTCAGGCGCGGTACTAGCGAAGTCTCGTTGTAGTGTCAGGGAGTTGCCATCGTTTCGGACTGGAAAGCTTCCCGCACGTAGAAGATGGCAACTATCGCGTTACTGGCGTGCGACGCGCAAAGTCCCCGGCCATCCAGCCGGGGACTTTGCTATCAGCGGCGTAACATCTACGCAGATGACGACTGCTGTGCGGCCACTGTCTCAGCACGCAACAGCCGCGAACGGTGGAACACGCCGAACGCTGCGCCGATAACCAGTCCTGTCAGCGTGCCCAGCAGCGGCTGGCCGATGGCCAGTCCGACGCCGATACCGATGCCGACCAGTGTCGCGATGGGGCCGGCCACGGCGACCACCGTGCCTTGCCAGCGAGCGAAGGCCTGTGATGCGACCTCAGAGCCGGGCAGGCGTTCCGCCCGCCGGCTGGCCATCAGCAGCCCGATCAGCAGCGCCGGCCGGGCCAGGTTGATGACGTTCTGCACGGTGTTGCCGGGCGCCAGATTGCCGGTGGCGATGATGTCCCAGAAGTGAACGACCGTCGCACCCACGCTCATAACGGCTGCGCCGATGACCGTCGCTTCGCGGAAGCCGTCGCGTCGTGACATGGCGACGATGGCCAGGATGCCATAGCTCAGGTTGGCGAAGCCCATTTCCAGTTGGAAGGGGCTGCCGGCTGCCCAGCCGATGGCCTCAGCGACCTGATCGGAGGCGAAGACGTGGCCCGCCCAGTTGCTGATGCCGGCGGCCGCGCCCAGGGCGAACATGTAGACGAGGAAGACTTCGATGCGCCGCTCATGGGTGCGGGCGCTCTTGTCGAGAGCGACTGTCAGCGCCGCCAGCAGCAGCGGCAGAACAACGAATACGAAGGTTCGTAGCAGGAAATCGGACATGAGAATGCTCCTTTTGAGTTGATGGGTTGCGTATTGCGTGATGCGTGATGCGGATTGGATGTCACGATTCACGTTTCATTGACACGGAGGGTCTCGATACGGCTGCGGCAGCCTACTCGACCGGCGGGAGTTGGGCGAGTTATCGGCCGCCCCAGCCTGCCAGCATGGCCGTGCCGCCGCCGGCGATCAGGAAGATCGGCCACATCTCGCCCATGCTCAGTGAGAAGAGCGACATCGACACAGCCAGCGCCATAGTGACGCCGAACAGCAAACCGGCAATCATGATTGCCGTGATCCGGCCAGTGGCCTGGCGGCGCTGCCAGACTTCGTACATCGCTCCCACAGCCAGCGGCAGCAGTCCCAGCGCCCACAGGTTATCCAGGTCGGTCGCCAGCAGATTCTCGGCCAGGAAAATCAGACCGACAATGACGGTCGATGCGCCGGCTGCCAGCGGCCAGATGTTCATCCTGTACGGGTGAGATTCAGTCGGTTCGAGTGTTCATACGTTGCCTCCAGATTTCAAGGTAGTGAGCGGCGCTTGCTGGCCGCTCCGTGTTTCGTTTCGCTGGCCCCAGTCTCCCATATCCCCGTTATCTGACCGTTACAACAGCGCCTATCAGAGAGGCAAACAGCGTTACAGCTGCGTATTTGCATGAAAAACAGCCCCAGCGCCGGTCGAATTCGCAGCTTGCGCAATCCAGCCAAAAGTGACGATACTGTCCCCGTCACCATCCCGCCCTGCCAATAACCATCAACCGTTGCCCACTCGCCATTAACCATTTCTCCGCCATGTCCCTTCACGTTCGCCTCTTCGGCGCCATCGAACTGATCGCAGAAGACCAGCCCCTGCCTCGCCTGGCGACGGCCAAGGCCGAGGCGCTGTTGGCATACCTGCTGGTCGAAGAGGCATTGCGGCCGGGCACGTCCCATCGCCGTGAGGGGTTGATGACGCTGCTCTGGCCCGACATGCCGCTGGAGTCGGCGCAGCTCAACCTGCGCCAGACCCTCTACCGCGTGCGCCAGGGGCTGCCCGACGACACGGCGCTGGTGCTGAGTGATCGGCAAGCGGTGCAGATCAACCCGGCTGCGGCCTATGGCTGTGACGTGGCCGAGTTTGTGGCGCTGCTGAGCAAGGCTGAACAGGAGCAGCCGCCGGCGCGCGCCGAGAACGCTGACAGAGGCGGCCGCGCTTTACCGCGACGACCTGCTGGCCGGCTTCTTCCTGCCCGACAGCGAGAGCTTCGAGACGTGGGCGCAGACACAGCGGCAGCGCCTTCGCCGGCAGGCCCAGGACGCGTTGAGCCAACTGGCCGGGCACGCGCTGGACAACGGCGACTACGACTCTGCGGCTGCCTTTGCTCGCCGCCAGATCGAAATCGACAGCCTTGACGAGCCGGCCCACCGCCAGTTGATGATCGCGCTCGCCGCCAGCGGGCAACGCAACGCTGCCGTGGCGCACTACGGCGAATTGACGCAACTCCTGGCTGAAGAACTGGCCGTCGAGCCGGACCCCGAGACAACTGCACTGTTCGAGTCCATCCGCGCCGGGAAACTGGCCGGACGCGCTGAGCAGCCGATTCCACAGCCGCGGACCGCACGGCCAGACGACGCAGCCCGCGCGCCGCATCTTGCTGGACAAGGTGCGCGCCTTCTGGATCGAGGGCGTGCTGGAGCAGTCGCTGCACGGCGCAGCGGTAATCGATCTGAGCATGGAAACGCAGCCCGGAGCGCTGGCCAACCCGTGGGCAATGGTCGTGCAACCCCCTGATCTGCCGCCGCGGCCGCTGCCCGCGGACCAGTCGATCCTCGATACCTTCGACGATGCAGGGCAGGCGCTGTTGATCCTGGGTGCGCCCGGCGCCGGGAAAACCACCACGATGCTGGATCTGGCGCGGCGCCTGCTCGACCGGGCCGCTGCTGACCCATCCTCTCCGATCCCTGTCGTCTTCAACCTTTCCTCCTGGTCGGAGCGCCAGCCGAGCCTGGACGACTGGCTGGTGGAGGAGCTGAACGCCAAGTACCTGATCCCACACAAGATCGGACGGGCCTGGATCGAGACCGACCAGATCCTGCTGCTGTTGGACGGGCTGGATGAGATGCGACAGGCCGCTCAGGCCGCCTGCGGCGCGGCCATCAGCGATTTCCGGCGCGAACGCGGGCTGACACCGATCGCCGTCTGCTGCCGCGCAGAGGAGTATGAGCTTCTTCCGCAGCCGTTGGCGCTGAACAACGCACTGCTTTTGCAGCCGCTGGAGGATGATCAGGTAAGCGACTACATCCGCGCGGACGGTGTGGGCCTGAGCGCCATAGCCGACCTGCTGGCTGAAGATGCTGATCTGCGCGCACTGATGCACTCGCCGCTGATGCTGAACATCGCTACGCTGGCTTATCGGGACGGGACCCCCAACGATCTGGCGCAATTGCAGTCGTCCGGCGACCGGCGCAACCACATCTTCGCCACCTACGTGCAGCAGATGTTTCGCCGTCGCGGCAACCGAGCCACGAGCGGTGACGTAACGCCAGCCGAGACTACGCAATACCTCAGTTGGCTGGCGCGCTCGATGACCCACCACGGCCAGTCCGTCTTCCTGCTGGAGCAGTTGCAGCCCGACTGGTTGCGCGCCAGCGGCCAGCGCTGGTTCTACGCGATCCTCTCGCGCGCCACGTTGGGTCTGGTGATGGGCCTGATCTTCCTGGTAGGCTTTGCCGAGCTGGCGCTGCGGACCATGAACGTCGGCGTGGTCGCGGCTTGCTTGCTTTTGGGCTTGATCGTGGGCGCTGCCGTGGGCGTGTTCACCGCAGTTGGTTTCGAACGCCAGGTGCGCGCCGGGCCGGGCACGAACGTCTCACAGCCGCGGGGCTGGCGGCTGCTGGTCTGGCTGGCAGCGCTGGGCCTGTTCACCTTCGCGGTCGCGATGCTGCTCTTTCAAGCCGTGGGCGCGAGCTTCGAGCAGGCATCCAGTGCGAGCTACGGCAATGCGCTGGCATTCGTGCTCTTCTTCGGGCTGGATAGCCGGCGGGTAAACGGGATGCGCGACGTTCATCCGGTGGAGACGCTGACGTGGTCGTGGCCAGCCGGGCTGCGGGGCAGCATTCCGGGGCTGGTGCTGGGCGCGGCCGCGGGTCTGCTGGACCAGTATGTCACGGGCAGCAACGCCCAGTCGTCGGTGGTGGTGATGTTCGCGGCGGTGGGTGGGCTGATAACCGGGCTGGTCGGCGGGTTGCGCGCCGGGGCGATACCGATACGCGTTGCGCCCAACCAGGGGATGCGGCTGTCGCTGCGCACCAGCCTGCTGGTGGGCAGCATCTTCGCCGTCGTCGCGACCGTCGTGATAGCCGTCGTGTTTCGCCTCGCCAGCGGCGCTGAAATACTGGAAAGCGCAGCGGTCGCGCTGCAGGTGGGAATATCCCTGGGCGGCGCGGCCTGGCTGGGCTTCGGCGGCATCGCGCTGATCAACCACGTCACGCTGAGGCTGCTCCTTCGGCGCGAAGGCAGCATCCCCCTACACTATCCACGTTTCCTCGACTCATGCGTCGATCTGATCTTCCTGCGCCGCGTCGGCGGCGGTTACATCTTCATCCATCCGCTGTTGCAAGCCTATTTCGCGACACTGGGTAGTGACAGCAACCCGCATTGATAACGCGTTCCCCGACAACTCGCGCATTGCCTGCATCGCTTCGCTAACTGGCAAATCCCTCCTTATCCCTATGCATCAACAAACAGCGCGAGGGTGTTCGACCCTCGCGCTGTTGAACTTGAACGTGCTTGCAATTAGTCGCTGGCGCCGCAGTAAGGCATCCTGAAACTGGCAATGCGTGTCTGCCAGCCGGCTGCGCTGGAAGCCTGCCCAGCCGCCGTGTAGTACTCGTTGACGTACCAGAAGGTGCAGTCATCCCTCGGATCGATGTTCATCGACGTGTAGTCGCCCCAACGCGAGTTGGTGGTCGTCTGTACTCCCGTGCCATCGACGATGGTGGCTTCACTCAAGGTCATCTGACCCGGTGGATCACCGTTCATGCGGCCGGTATAGCGGATGCCCGGATAGACATCCACCCCGTTGACCACGCTGTAACCCAGGGCCATGTTGCCTTCCCGGTCCTGGGCGATGCTGCCCATCCAGCGATGAACACCGTCGCCCGGTGCATACGTTCCTTGCTGGTAAAGCGAATACTCGCCGTTGACCCTGTGGATCTCATACCAGCGCACCCCGGCAACACCTGGCGCAGCCTCGACCGACTGGTTGGTAACCAACGCTTCGTAGTCCTTGAAGTTGCGATAGGCCAGCCGCCAGATCGGCCGCTGTCGATATGACTGGACATCGAGGTACTGAGCCGGATTGACGATGCCCGGCTGTGGCAGACAGTCACGCGAGGTCGGGGCGCAAGGGAAGATCGAGTCGAACGGCGCCACCGAAAGCTGATCTGCCAGTTCCAGCGAGGCAATAGGCGTCGAGCGCCACTTCACATCGAAGTCCCAGATGTTGAGCGCATCGAAAGTAGCGCCGTAACCTGCGTTGTCATCCTGCGTGCCGACCAGTGGGATCGTGTCGTTGTTCTTCGGCTTCTGCTTGCCATCGATGTCGGCCGGCAGCAGTCCATCGCCAATCAGCGGTAGCAGATCGGGATCGTTCCCGTCAATGAAGAAGCTGACCGCCCGGGCGTTCGGATTTCCACCCAACATCTTGTTCTTCTCGAGGCCATAGACGCCGATGCCATATTCGACGGTTGGCCCAAACTCGCGTGTTGTGAGGACATACGTGTCACGCCACACGCCGTATTTGGGATAGTCTGGGAAATACTGGAAGTTCTCGGTCTCGAACGCGTAGCGGTAGTACGCCCCCGTTGGGTCGTGGTTGACTGAGATAGCGACGCAGTTCCAGAAAGGTTTGGTTGGATCGCTCAGTCCGCTGGTGGTGAACTGTGTCAGCAGCCAGCGATTGGCAAGCTGGTCGTACAGGACAATCGGATCGCCCGATGGATCCTGACAATCCGGGACAGCAAAACCGGACCACAGCAAGCCAGTGTCCATTGGACCGAGAAGGAGGTTCCCTGATTTGTCATATACAGCGAGAGCCAGGTTGACCATCTCAACATAGTGGAATAGTCCGACATCACCCACCGGATCCGGTGGATTCACGCGGAAACCAAAGATGTTGAAATTGTCCTGGTTGCTGATGCCATCGAAGTTTGCCAGAGGCACTGGCATCCTGTGCGCAAGAGACTGCGTGCCGCTCTGAACGGCACCGTCCCCAGAGAAGCCGGTGTCAGCTGCGATTGGGCCACGATCGGGCCGGATCTCACGCACCTCGTCCGGCCAGTAATCTGCAACTGCCCGGTGCATCGCTGCCAGTTCGCGCAGTGTTGGTGACACGTCAAACGCGACTGCGTCAGAAAACGTTGGCTGCAGGCTGATTTGCGCCGGCGGAGCAACCGGGCTTGCGGACACTGTTGCTACGGCAGTGGTGAGCATTACCAGTATCAACAGAACTGATGCCATCTTGTGTCGGGTTGTCATGGTTTCTCTCCTTTGTGAAAAACTTGGACCCGCTGATAAAGATTTCCTAATGTGGTCTTCCATCCCCTGACCACGTCCTGTGTTCACCTCCCTTCGATGCAGGAGCCCCAGCGGGAGCGATCGCTCCGGTGTCTTCTTCAACCAGAATATCATCTGAAAACTCGTTTGTCAATGAGCTGTGAAACGGGTTTGCATTTCATTACCGGAAAAACGTATCGGCTGAGTTCCCAAAAACCATCCTATGACCAGGGTTCTGACCGAATATGACGCAAGTAAAAGCGCATTTGGTCAATCCAGCGGATGCAAACAGTTCCCTTCCTTCAAGACTGCTCGAGCGACAATCAAATGCCCCCTGGAGATCGCTCTCCAGGGGGCATTTAGGGTTCGCAAGGCGCACCGCACGCTGCGGCAGCATCCCAGTTTCTCCAGGTACGATACTTAACTCTGCGGCTGGTGACAAGTCGTGCAGGTGTCCACGGGCCTGCCCGCGTGGTCTGCCGGCGCCGGTTTGACGCCAGCCTCACCGTGGCACGTCAGGCACTGGCCCTCCATCCCCACGATGGCATGAGGAATCGTTGACCCCAGCGGCCCGGCGTCGTCCTCTAACTGGTGACAGGCGGTGCAGGTATCCACCGGCCGGCCTTCGTGGTCGGCTGGAACCGGCTTCACGCCGGCAGGGCCGTGGCAGGTCAGACACTGGGTCTCGATACCAGCGATGGCGTGCGGAATCTCGGGAATGCCGCTGGACGGCTCCTCGGTGGGATCGACGGGCTGTTCAGTGGGTTCCGCGGTCGGTTCCGTGGTTGGCTCCGCGGTCGGAGGAACAGGCGTGTCGGTGGGTGGGACAGGCGTGTTCGTCGGCGGCACAGCCGTGGCGGTGGGCGGAACGGGCGTGTTGGTGGGCGGAACCGGCGTAGCTGTCGGCTCGACTACCGGCGCTTGTGTGGCCGGGACTGTCGTCGGCGCAGCCGCAGGCGCGCCGCAGCCAGCAACCAACAGCGCCAACACAACGACTAGTATTGCAACTCGTTTGGTCATCATACCTCCTGGTTCTGATAGGTCGTAGCACTGGATTGCATCGATCCACCTGGCGAGCATACAACGCCAGCGCGTAAGCGACAGGGTAACGATTATACCGCCCGCTAGCAAAGCATGCAAGCGTGGTCAGGAAGCTGCACGCCAGCCCAGCACCATAGCCACGGCGTGTTCACGGGTGTGTGACATGCTGAGCTGCCAGCCGGTGATGCCCAGCACGTCGGCCCGTGCCCGCGCCTTGCCATGCAGCAACACCTCAGGCTGGCCGCTGTTTTGGCGCACCACCTCGATCTCCGTCCAGTCGATCCAGCCGGCGGCATGCGCCTCCTGCGGCGCCCAGCCGGTGCCCAGCGCCTTGCTGACCGCTTCCTTGGCTGCCCAGCGCGCGGCCAGCGACGACGTGCGCGTGCCACAATAGGCAATTTCGCCGTCCGTGTAGATGCGCCGCAGGAAACGTTCGCCCCAGCGCTCGACGGCCTGCCCGATGCGCTCAACCTCGACAATGTCAACACCGATTGAATACATAGACACCTACGGCAGCGGGCCGCCGCGTGCGGCGATGAACAACCGGTACCACTCCTCCCGGCTCAGGGTAACGTCATCTGCCCGACAGCTATCCGCGATACGGCGCGGATTGGTGGTGCCCAGCACCGGCTGGATGCCGGCCGGGTGGCGCAGCAACCAGCCCAGGACGATCGCGTCGCTGGTTGTCTCCTTCTCAGCAGCAAGTTCGGCAATCAGCGCGGCCGTTGCCCGCACGTTATCGGGCGCGTCGTCGGGTGGATTCGCCAGCGCGCCGTGCGCCACCGGCGACCAGGCCTGCACGCGGATGCCGTGCAAGCGGCAGTAATCCAGCGTACCGCTGGCGTTGGCATACACCGCCTCGCGCTGGTTGGCCAGCACGCCGTCGTCGATGAGATAGCTGTGCAGTAGATTCAGCTCTACCTGGTTGACAACCAGCGGCTGATCGACGAACGGACGCAGCAGGTCGATCTGCGCGCCGGTGTGGTTGGAGACGCCGAACGCGCGCACCTTGCCGCTACGATGTAGTTCGTCAAACGCGCGCGCTACCTCTTCCGGCTCCACCAGCGGATCGGGGCGGTGCAGCAACAGAATGTCGAGGAAGTCAGTGTCCAGTCGGCGCAGAATGCCCTCGACGCTGGCGATGATGTGCTCGTAGCTGAAATCGAAGCGGCCGGGCGAGTGTGGCGACGGGCTGCCGGCAAAGCGGATGCCGCACTTGCTCTGCAAAACAACCTGCTCGCGGGCAACGCCCAACTCGCGCAGCGCGCCGGCAAACGCCTCCTCCGACCGACCGCGCATGTAGATGTCAGCATGGTCGAAGCAGTTGATACCGCCCTCCAGCGCCTCGCCGACAGCAGAAGCAGCCCGCTTGCGGTCATCCGCTGTCAGCTGCTCGCCCGCCCAACTTCCGCCCAGGTTCATGCAGCCATACGCAAGCCGCGATACGGGCAATTCAACGCCAGGTATAATGTAAGTTCTCATCGTGAATGCTCGCCTCTCCAGTTGGCTCACAAGGCCGCTCTGCCCGCAGGACGATTTTCCAAATCGTCCGGTACCGTCTTGCCAGTTTTTTCTTAACTTCCACGCGAGCCGTCCGGGCACTCTCCGTCCATGGGCGTGCGCGCGGAGCGGTTTGGGAAAACCGCTCTACATCTCCGCCGCCGGCCCGGCAATGGCCACGACATGCGCGTCAGGGCGCAGGTATTTGCCCGCCACCGTGCGCACCTGCTCAGCCGTCACACCGTTGATCATATCAGCGTAGCGGTGCAGGTAGTCCAGGCCCAGATCGTACCACACCATGTCGAGGATCGTATCGGCGACACCCTCATTGGTCTCCAGACGCAGCGGCAGCGAACCGGTTAGCAGCGCCTTGCTGTCGCCTAGTTCCTCCTCCGGCACCAACTCACTGGCCAGCCGCGCCAGTTCCTCGTTGACCGCCTCCAGGCAGCGCTCGACATTGGCAGGATTGACACCGGCGATGACCTCCCATGCGCCCGGCTCCTTGCTGGCAGCGATGCTGCTGTAGGCGTAGTAGGCCAGCCCGTGCTGCTCGCGCACATTCTCGCCCAGCCGGCCCATCATACCAAAACGACCCAGTACGGTGTTGGCCAGCCGCACCGCGTCGTAGTCGGGATCGCTGCGACGCACCGCCGGTCCGCCCAGCACGATGTCGCTCTGGACCTTGCCCGGCAAAACTTGTTCCCGCCGCACGACACGGCGCGCCGGATCGACTGGCGGATACGCCACCGCGTGCAGATCGCGCGCCTGCCAGCCGCCCAGTCCAGCTTCCAGCGCGCGCAGCACAGCGTCTCCCGTCACCGCACCGACAACCACGATCGCGCCGCCCGCCGGGCTGATGTTGCGATTGTAGTACGCCGTTAAGTCGTCACGAGTTCAACTCAGCCACCGTCGCGTGCAGCCCGTCCACCGGCCAGCCGTAGGGGTGTCCGTCGTAGACCGCCTGGCGAAAAAGCAGCGACGCGACCGAGCGGGTGTCGTTGTCGCGCTCCTGCAAATGCGTCAGCCGCTGGCCGCGCACCCGCTCGACATACTCGCCCGGAAACACCGGGTTGACCAGCACATCGCTGACCACGTCGATCAGCAGTTCGAAATCCTCAGCCAGCGCCTTGCCGTCGATGCCAATGGCGTGCCGGCCGCTGTAGATGCTGAACGACGCACCGACCGCCTCCACTTCCTCGTTGATCGCCTCGAAGGAACGCCTCCGCGTGCCGCGCCGCATCACCGCGGCCGTCATGCTGGCCAACCCGGCCTGTACGGCAGTTTCATACACCGCGCCGCCGGCGACGTAGCCGTTGATCACCACCGACGGGCTGGTGTGGTTCTCCAGAACAAAGACCCGCAGGCCGTTGCCCAGCGTCGCCTGGAAGATGTTGTCGGGGCCGGGGAGTGAATTGGTTTTCATGAAGGAGTTCCTTGGGGAGCGTGAAGACGTGAAACGTGAAACGTAATGCGTGTTGCGGGCGTCTGTGGCGCGGCTGACTTCTGTTTACCGTTTACCGTTCACCGTTTACTGCTTACCGGTCACCCGGCACATAGCGCGCGACGGTCCGCTTGCAGACTTCCAGATAGCTCGCGGCGACGCGCTGGATGTCCTCCGCGGTCACGGCGGCCAGCGAGTCGGGGAAGCGGTTCAGCCAGTCCAGGTCGGCTACGATCTCAGCGAAGCCCAGCCAAAAGGCCTGATCGGTCACGCTTTCGGCGGAATAGGTGAACTGGGCACGCGTCTGGTGGACGGCCTTGCGCAGTTCGCCGGCGTCACCGGCTCGTACACCAGCCGCTCCAATTCCGCCAGCAGCGCCGCTTCCAGCTGCATCCAGCGACTGGCCCTCTTGCAGCGTGGCGGAACAGATAAACAGGTACGGGTCGATGGTCGGCAGCAAGTAGGACGACGCCTCGCTGGCCAGCCCACTGTCCACCAACGCCTTGTACAGCCGCGAGGAGCGGCTCGGCTCGCCCTCGTGGAAGAGCGACATGGAGCGCGCGCCGCCCAGCAGCGTGTCGATGACCGCCATCGGGAAGAAGTCGCCGTCAAGCGCTGGCGGCGCGTGAAAGCCGACGGCCAGATAGGCGGTTTCGCCGGGGCCTTCGAGGACGCAACGCCGCTCGCCCGCTGCACCGGCTCGAGGCCGCGCACAGCCTGCCGAGGCGGCCCGGCCGGCAGGCTGCCGAAGCTACGACTTGATCTGCCGCAAGGCCTGCTCGGCGTCGAAGTCGCCCACCGCGACCACCACCGCGTTGCTGGGAGAGTAGTATTCCTGATAATGCCGCTCCAGGTCGTCGCGGGTCATTGCGTCCAGATCGCTCTGCCAGCCGATGGTCATGTGGCCGTAGGGATGAACCTTGAACGCCATGCGCGATCAGCTCTTCGTGCAACAGCCAGGACGGGAAGTTCTCGCTGCCCTGCCGCTCCGAGATGATCACCGTGCGCTCCAGTTCGGTGCCTTCCTCGAGGAAGATCGCGTTGACCATGCGATCAGCCTCGATGGCCATCGCGCAGATCCATGATCCTCGGCCGGCAGCGTCTCGTAGTAGGAGGTCCAGTCGAGATAGGTCATCGCGTTATGATCGCCGCCGCTGCGGCTGATGAGCCGATCAGCCACGCCGCGCGGGAACTGCTCCGTGCCGCTGGAACATCATGTGCTCAACCCAGTGCGAGATGCCGGTGATGCCGACCTGTTCGTTGCGGCTGCCGACGCGGTACCAGACCCAGAACGAGGCGACAGGCGCGCGGTGGGTTTCCTTCAGGATCACGGTCAGGCCGTTGTCAAGGTAGGTTTTCAAAACGCCGTCTGCAAGCAAGTGAGGTCTCCTGGTGGTGTAATCGTAGGGGCATGAATGACGGGCGACGATTCATTTCTGACTAGCGAAGACGTGTTCGCCCGTCATTCATGCCCCTACAGGTACGTACTGACCGACAATGGCAGCATCACGCCGCAGGTATGTGTTGGCGACCCGCTGGACGTCGGCGGCGGTCACGGCGGCAACACGGTCGGGGAACTCCAGCAGCCACGGCAGGTCGGCCACGATCTCGCTGAAGCCGAGCCAGTAGCCCTGGCTGCTGGCTCGCTCGCTGAACCGAAGATGAACTGGGCGCGGGTCTGCTTTCAGCGCGCGCTGTATCAACTGGTCTCTGTGGGAGCGACCTGGCAGGCGGTCCCGACCTCGGCTCCAAAGCGCTTCCAGCACGAGTTCCGGCTCGACGCCATGGCGTACAGTCGCGCCCACGGTGAACAGATACGGGTCGGCGGTGGGGCGCATGGAACTGCCCGCGCTGGCTGCCAGCTCCGTCTGCACGACGTTGCGGTAGAGCCGGCTGGTGCGAAAGCCCGCGCCGCCGCCGTGCCGCCCAGGCTGCTCGCGCCGCCCAGGATGCTGTCCAGTACCAGCAGCGGGAAGTAGTCGGCATCCAGCGCCCGCACGGCCGGAAACAGAATCTGCACGTAGGCCGTCGGTTCCGGCCCTGTCAACTGCACCAGCTCTGGCCCGTTGCGCTCAGCCTTTGCTGGCCGGCCGGCCGTGCTTCCGGGATGGGTGATCGCCCGCCGCGGCTTGGCAGCGCCGAAAAGCTGCTCGATGCGCGTCCAGCAGCCATTCCTGGTCGAAGCTGCCTGCTACCACGACTACCACGGCGTTGTCCGGTCCATAATTCCGGCTGTAGTGCTGCCACAGCTCGTCGCGGGTGATGCGCTGCAGGTCGTCGCTGTAGCCGATGACCGGATGGCCGTAGCCGTGCTGCGGAAACGCGGCGGCCATGACCTGCTCACGCAAGCGGTAGCCGGCTGAATTCTCGCGACCTGCGCGCTCGGCAAGGATGATGGTCCGCTCGGCCTCCACATCGTCGGGGTCGAAGCGGGCGTTTACCATGCGGTCGGCCTCGATCTGCAAGGCGATGTCGAGCTCACCGGCCGGCAGCGTCTCGTAGTAGACGGTGTAGTCGTTGGAGGTCATCCCGTTGCGGACGCCGCCCAGCCGCGCAACCATCTTGTGAACGCTGCTGCCGGGGAAGCTGCTCGGTGCCGCGGAAGAGCATGTGCTCAACCCAGTGCGTCAGACCGGTCTGCGGTCGGCGTTCGACGCGGCTGCCGACGCGATACCAGACCCACAGGCTGGCGACCGGCGCGTGGCCCACGGTT
Source organism: uncultured Chloroflexia bacterium (assembly GCA_963707275.1). GTDB lineage: Bacteria > Chloroflexota > Anaerolineae > JAAEKA01 > JAAEKA01 > JACKBK01. The sequence goes on along the minus strand of CAVPPH010000001.1, from coordinate 981,932 downwards.
GCGCGCAGCAGCACCGTCAGCCCGTTGGCTAGGCGGTAGCGCAGTCACGCCGTTTTCTGGCGACAGCTCGTTCACACGCCGTACGGGATCGCCGGGGTTGTGTTGATCGCCTCTTCAGTTTCGCTGTTCAGCCAACTGCCGCGCCCGACGCCGTGGTAAATGAAGCCATGATCGCGCATGATCTCCGGGATCGTAGAGGTTGCGCCCGTCGAAAATCACCGGTGTGCGCATGGCCCGGCGCACGCGCCCCATATCCAGGTGGCGGAACTCGTTCCACTCCGTGCAGACCACGATCGCATCGCAGCCCTCGGCCAGATCGTAGGCATCCTCGGCCAGTTGCATCTCTGGCAGCTCGCGCGCGGCGGCCCGCATGGCCACCGGGTCGTAGCCCTTGACGCGCGCCCCCTCGTTGCGCAGCAGGTGCGCGATCTCCACCGCCGGCGCCTCGCGCATGTCGTCGGTGTTGGGCTTGAAGGCCAGCCCCAGCAGGCCGATCTGCCGGTCCTGCAACCGTCCCAGCTCCTGGCGCAGCTTGTGGATCACCTGCCGCCGCTGGTCGCGGTTGATGTCCATCACCGCCCGCAGCAGCGGCGGATGGGTGCCGTGGATCAGCGCCATGTGCTCCAGCGCCTGCACGTCCTTGGGGAAGCAGGAGCCGCCGTAGCCCAGACCGGCATCCAGGAAGTAGCGGCCGATGCGCTTGTCGTAGCCCATGCCCGCGGCCACTTCCTTGACGTCGGCGCCCAGCTTCTCGCAGATGGCGGCGATCTCGTTGATGAAGGAGATGCGGGTGGCCAGGAAGGCGTTGGAGGCGTACTTGATCATCTCGGCCGTGCGCAGGTCGGTGACGACGATGGGCGCGCGCAGGGCCAGGTGCAGCTGCGCCACCTTCTCGGCCGCTTCCTTGTCCAGCGAGCCCAGCACCACACGATCGGGGTTCAGGAAGTCGGTGATGGCCGAGCCTTCGCGCAGGAACTCCGGGTTGGAGACCACGGCGAAATCGATGGGCTGCGGCTGCGTGCGCGAGACGATGTCGGCCACCCAGTCGCCGGTGCCGACGGGCACGGTGCTCTTGTTGATGATGATCAGCGGCTCGGTCATGGTCGGCGCGATGGTCTTCGGCGGCCATGCGCACGTAGCGCAGATCCGCCTCGCCGTCCACGCCTGAGGGCGTGCCGACGGCGATGAAGACGAACTCGCGTCATTCAGCCCCTCGGCGTAGGAGGTGGTGAACGAAAGCCGGCCTGCGCCTTGACGTTGCGCTCGACCATCTCCTCCAGCCCCGGCTCGTAGATCGGCATTTCACCGGCCTGCAAGCGTGGCGATCTTCTCGTCGCTGATATCGACACAGACGACCCGGTTGCCCAGGTCGGCGAAGCAGGTGCCGGTGACCAGGCCGACGTAGCCAGTTCCGATAACACAGATGTTTCTTCATTGGTTTACTCCGTTAGTGTCTTCACCGTCTCGAGTACAGCCGGCTAGCTCTGGGCGCCCTGCAGCTGCAGCCGGGCCGTCTCCACATCGCTCCATGAGACCTGCTCCCGGCGGAAGAACCAGGCGCCCAGGATGGTGATCGGGAACCAGAGAGCGGCGTGCAGTACGATTGTGTAGCCAAAAGCCACGCTGCCGCGCACCCCATAGGCTGTCAACACTGCGACGCCGGGCGCGTCGAACGTGCCGATATAGCCGGGGGCTGACGGCAGGGTGGTCGCCAGGTTGACGATGCCGTTCATCAGCATCAACACGAAGAAGGGCACCGGGAAGCCGCATCCATGTCGGACAAATGCCTGCATGATAAACCAGTACTTGCAGGGTCTCGGCCAGCCAGATGAAGACCGAGGTCACGAAAACCATGAGCACGTCGCGGCTGTTGCGGAAGAAATGCAGCCCGTCCATGAAACCGGTCAGATGAAGCCGTCCATCTTTTCGCTGCATGGTCTCGGACAGGCAGCGCCGTATGGTCTGTTCGGTAGATCTTCTCGGCCAGGTCAGGCTTGGATGCCAGGGTGATGAAAACCATCAGCGCCGCCAGAAAGAGCCCGCTGGCCGCAATCACCAGCATGCGCAGGAAGTCTGGCACCGGGCGCAAAGGGCAGCGCAATGAACACGAACAGCAGCATGACCAGCGCCGTCGAAGACCCGCTCGACCACGATCGTCGCCAGGCTGGCGCTCATGCTGACGTCCTCGGAGCGCTTCAGAACGTACGCCCGCAGCACCTCGCCGGCGCGCGCCGGAAAGATGTTGTTGCCCATGTAGCCGATGCAGACGATCGGGAACAGACGAATCGAGCGGCAGATGACCTTGATGGGCCGCAGCATGTAGTGCCAGCGCCAGGTGCGCCCCCACACGCCGACGAAATAGATGGCAATCGCCGGAATGAGCCAATAGTAGTCGGCCTCGGCCAGCCAGTGAAGCACCTCTCCCAGATCCAGCCCGCGCACCGCCAGATACAGAAATACGATACTAACCGCCAGACCAAACACCAGCCGCAGGTTCTTCTTCATCACCAATCTTTCAAGGAAGTCGAGGGATTTAGATTTCCAGGGACACAGAATCACTGGCTGAACAAAGCCAGCGCCCTCAGGCGCTTCTGGAGCCGTAGCACTGGCTTCGTTGTTTCAGGCAGTTGATTCGATCCACTGCGCAAACATCATCAATCATGAGATGCAACGCCCCAGCAAAGGATTACGGATCGCTGAGTTTCAAGACCCATTATACGGGTTCAGAGACGGCGCCCCAAACCGCGCAGGGCATGAAAAAACGGGCCGGCGTTGCCGGCCCGTTTCTGCTTCAGTGCACAAATGCCTGTCAGGTCGCAAGCACAGGCACAGGCTGTACGTTCAGGTCAGGCGTTACCGCATCGCCCAGAATCCGTTCGAGCGCCATAATGTGACTACAAACGCCCATTCTCGCCGCCTCTTCGCAGGTGCAATGCCACTGCTCCTGCCCGTAGGAGACCAGATACGTGTCATGGTCACCCTTGAACTCTACCTCAAACTTCTTGAACTCAACTCGTCCACGCTCTTGGGCATACTGCCTGGCCTTGATAATCCGACTGACTAGCCCTGTGTCCATGCAGCCCTCCGTTAAGGTAGCTTGGGATCCGAAATGTCAGACGCCACGCCATGTCCGTCTGTCGCCAAATAAAAGGGGACACCGACGCGCGAGCGAATGGTGTCCCTTCCAGGTTTTGCGATATGTGTGACAGGTACATTCATGGTTGGCACTCCTTGTCCGGGAGCCCGGATCCGGTCAGCTCCCAGTCACACCAAGTATAACCCGGTGTGAATAGTTTGTCAACGAATCTATCTTACGATTGACCTACGTTGTGACTGCGAATTACGACTGCCCGTCGCTTCCATCGCCAGCAGCCGCAACGGCCAGCTCATAGACCTCGGCGCGCGTCCACCCGCTGAGTTTGGAGACCGCTCTGGCAATGCCTGACGGCGCCCACGCGCTCGTGCGCCAGGAGATCAACCGCTACGCGAACCTGAGCCTCCGGCCAGCGCCCCTCGGCACGGCGGCGACCGGTGCCAGCGACCACCAGCGTCACTTCGCCGCGCACCGGCGTGTCGCGGAAATGCACGATTGCGTCGGAGACGGAACTGCGCCAGACCTCCTCAAACTTCTTAGTCAGCTCCCGCCCGGCCGCCACGTGCCGGTCGCCCAGCACAGCCATCACGTCTTCCAACGTGTCCACGACCCTGTGCGGGGACTCGAAAAGCACCAGCGTCGCCGGTTCGTCGGCAACTTCGGCCAGCGCGCTGCGCCGCTCGCCTCCCTTGCGCGGCAGGAAACCAAGGAAGAGGAAGCGCTCGGTCGGCAGCCCCGACACCACCAGCGCGGATGTGATGGCTGACGGACCGGGGATAACCACGATCTCGTGGCCGGCGGTAATGGCGGCGTCGACCAGCTCAAAGCCGGGATCGGACAGCCCTGGCATACCGGCGTCGGACACCAGCGCCACGTCGCGGCCGCGATCCAGTGCGCCCAGCACCTCCCCAAGTCGCTCGGCCTTCTTACGAAAGTAGGCGTCGGTGTAGGTCGTCAACTCGGTGTGGATGTCGAAGCGCGTCAACAACTGCCGGGTGACGCGGGTGTCCTCGGCTGCGATCAGATCGACCTCGGCCAGCACGCGGCGCGCCCGGTCGGTCATGTCTTCCAGGTTGCCGATCGGTGTGCCGACGACGTAGAGTGTGCTCATGGAATACCTTCGAAGTTGGCAACTCTCCGAAGAGTTGCCAACTTGTTGAGTTGCCAACTTTGCGCGCACAGAACATTCGTGCTACACTGCCGATATGTCAACTCTGCGCGTCACGTTGCGGCTGCCGCTGCCGCCCAGCATCAACCAGCAGTACGCCACGGTCAACGGCCGGCGGGTGCTGAGCCAGACCTCGCGCACCTACAAACGCAAGGTGATCCGCCAGATCAAGACGCTGGCGCGACCGCGGGGCTGATCAGCGACGAATTCGTGCGTCAGCCCAGGCCGGCTACCTGGCGATGTTCATCGACTTCTACTTCGAAACGCCGCTGCGCCGCGACCTGGACGGCGGGCTGAAGATCGCGCAGGACGCCATCTGCGCCGGGCTGGGCATGGACGACCGCCGCGTGGTGGACATTCATCTCATCAAACGCACCGACCGTGACCAGCCGCGCATCGAGGTCGAGCTGGAAGCGATACCTGAGTGGTCGTTCGGGACAGTCTGACGAACGGCAGCTCATTCAAGCTGGTGTAATCAAGGCGGGTTGAGGCCCAGGGATTCGAAATCCCTGGCTCAAATTACAAGGGGGGCGTTCACTCAAACGTCTCGGTTATGCGAAAAATCAAACCGCTGCCCCATGGTTCATCGGTTACCAACAGCGGCAGCACATGGCTGGCATCCTCCTGCGCGGTCCGCAGCACTGCCGCCATGCCGCTCTCGTCGTAACCGGGCAACAGGCCCAGCCGACCCAGCAACGCCTGATAGCGCAGCACCTCGACCCGCGCCGCCAGGCCGTCATCGGGGTCAGGCAGAGCAGCCGCCTGGTCGCGGTAGTTCTGAAGCAGTTCCTCATACGCCTGGGCCAGCTTGCCCCAAATCGCTTCACGCTGCGTCTGCCACTCCGGCGCCAGGGTCATCCCGAAACCATCGGAGGCGATGAAGTATTTCAGGGTCAGCCAGTCGATCCACTCCCGCAGAATTGCGGCTTGCTGCGGCAAGTCGTTGGTCTCGGCCATGCCCAGCAGCATGTCACCCTCGCGCGCGGCTGTTCTCGTTCAGCAGCGCAGCGACCAGTGACCGCCGCGCCGCCTCGATCTGCGCCGAATCGCCGCTATCCCAGGCCGTCAGAAACGGGTAGACGGCCTCACGGCGGACCGCTGCCGCCTGCAACACAGCGTCCATCGGCGCGACCGGAGCGGTGAAGATCGGCAGGAAAGGACCACGCACGAACTTGTTGGTCGGCAGGCCACGCGGCTCACGCACCAGTTGATCCAGCGCACGCGCCCGAGCATCGTCGCCAAGCTGGCGGTAGATATCGCGCAGCCGGATGGCAGCCTCCTGGCGCTGGATCGGCGCCAGCAGCGGGCTGTAACGCGCCAGTGCCTCGGCCTGACGCAATAGTGGCTGCGCTGAACTAGCCATGTCGAGGCGGATGAACCCTTCAGCGGCGTCCAGCGTGGATTGCGTACGCGTGAAATCGGGCATCACCGGGCTGAGGGCGGCCAGCGATTGAACCTGCTGGAAGGAGGTCGCTGCCAGATCGGTCGCCAGTTCATCCTCGAACGCCCGGCCAACCAGCAGCGCGTTGCCGCTCCGTTCGGCGTCATCCACCGCCGCGTTGTATACCAGCAGCGCGTAGGCAGTGTCCAGCTCGCCGGCCGCCAGCGCCTGTCGCACCAGTGAGGAAGGCGACTCGTCCAGCAGCGTGAGAACGGCGATATCAGGACGGACACGCGTCGCGTCCAACGCCAGCAAGGGGTCCTGCCACGTCCAGTCGCCCGCAGCCTGATTGCGTAGCAGGAAGTATCCTGCAATGGCAGAGACACCGATTACGAAGGTTAGGATCAGGAGCACGCCCAGGGCGATCAGCAGCCAATTGCGGCGGCCACCGCCCCGCTGGCGCGCTGGCTGCGCAGTCGTATTTGTCATTTGGTTTCCATGTTTTGTACTACAAGCATCGCTATCAGCGTCGGCAGAGTATACCACGACCGGGCGCTTCTTTGTAAAAGCGCGCCGATGAAGTAGAATCGAAGCTGTGAACCAACAGCCTGAAACCCCGTCGCGGCAACCCTCACCGGAACGGCCGCCGACGGACTATCGCGCCCGACGGCGCCAGGATGACCGGCGTTTGCTGATCGCGGTGATCGCTTTCCTGCTGATCGTGGGCGGCGGGCTAATCTACGTGATCTATGGCGCGGGCGCGCTGATCACCGGTCTTGCCTGTCTGCTGTTTGGCGTCGGCCTGCTGCTGCTGCTCTGGGTCATCCTGACAGCTATCGAGCGATGGGCAAACAAGTAGGCCAGCCATCTGTGCGTTGAAGCGCAAGCTTTGGCGATTTGCAACGGGTATGCTAGAATGCCGACCGTATGCTGACAGTAGAATATGACGCAGCCAAAGGCAAACGGTTCAGGGCTGTTACGTTCCCCGGTCCTGCTCTGGTTGCCACCAGGCACAGAGTTATCCCGGATTGCACGCATCCGGGATGGACGCAAGCTTCGGACCTGGTCCAACGAGCCAAGAATACGCGCATCTGTTTCGCCCACTGGAATGGCCCAAGCGGCCCCTGGGCTTTTTTGCGTCTGCAAGGTTCGCCTTGCAAAACCCATTGCCAACCGATGTTGTGCGTGCACGGCGCTGGCCTTGAATTGCTGTTTGCCAGCCAAGGTTATGGCGAGCTAAGGAGTATTTGAAACGTATGAGTACAACAACTTCCACAAGAAACAACGGTCGTTCCCTGAACATCTTTTTGGGCATTGCCTTGGCAGTGATTCTGATTGTGGTGCTGGTTCTGCCGCCCATCGACCTGTTCAGCCGCATCAGCAACCGCGGTATGGAAACTATTGCCGAGGCAACCAGCGGCGATGTACAGGACCCCGACGGTACTCAGGTATCCTTTCCTGCGTACGGCGTGCCCGGCTCCTTCAAGGCCAGTCTGAGCAGTGTGCCGCAGGAAAACTTCCTCCAGGGCACCGGCGGCGACGACGCACGCGCCGCCGCCGAAGCACTGCCGGAATCGCTGCTGCCACGCAGTCCGTTGTACGATCTGGCGGTGGAAGGACAGCAATTGCCGCTGGCGTCGATTCTGACGATCCCGATCCCTAACGAGAGCGAACCGTACCGCACCCTGGACCTGTACGAGTGGACCGGCGAGCAGTGGCAGTTCCTGCCAAACCATGAGTTCGCGCGACGACGACAAGGTCTACTCTGAGTTGAGCTACGTGCCGGCCGCTTTCATGGTGATGCAGACCTACGCCTCACCGCCCACGGCCGCGGCCGTTCTGCCGGTATGGCTGAGCAACTGCCAGGATGCCGGCCGCGATGCGCTGACCGAGGTTTCAGCCCTACGGCTACAGCTTGAGCGGCGACGGCAGCATCGAAGGCAGCGTGGCCGCGCAGGCCAGTGCTGGCGGCTCCTACGGCGTGGCGCCCGTGCTGCGCAACTGGACCGATGACGGCGTCGTGCGCACCGACCTGCTGGACAACCTGCTGATCAGCCCTGAAAACCAGACTAACCACCTCGAATCGATCCGCGCGCTGGTGGTTGGCAACAACTACCCCGGCATCGAGATCGACTACCGCGGCCTGGATCCGACCTTGGGGCCTGAGTTCACCAGCATGGTAACCCAGTTAGCCAACATGCTGCACGAAAACAACAAGACGCTGGCCCTGCGGGTTGAAGCGCCCACCCAGATCGCTGAAGATCGCTGGACGACCGGCGGCTACGATTGGCGCGCGCTGAGCCAGGTCGTGGACACCTTCCGCATCCCCGCCCTGCTGGACCCGGCAGCCTACGCGCCCGATGGCAAGATGGACGCCCTGCTGGACTGGGCGGTCGGTGAGGCGCCGCGCGACAAGATCGATCTGGTGTTCCCCGCCAGCAGCGTAGAGAAGGCCGGCGAATACCTCATCACGTTGGGCTACAGCGACGCGCTGGCGCCCCTGCTGGGCGAGGGCCAGACCAGCCAGCCTGTCCTGGTGCCGGGCGAGCCGATCGACGTCAACCTGTTCAACGAGCGACTGATCGGCAGCCTCACCTACGACGATCAGGTCGGCATGTTCACCTACAGCTACCGTGACAACGCCGGGCCTGCAACGCACCGTTTGGATCGAAAACGCCGCCAGCCTCGGTCACAAGCTGGAACTGGTCACCAAATATAACCTCAAGGGCGCCTCGCTGGAGCATCTGTTCGAGGGCAGCTACGACCCTGACATCTGGAGCCTGGTGCGCGAGTTCCTGGCTGGCGACATGGCCAGCCGCACCAGCGACTTCGCGGTCGCCTGGACCGTCACCAACGGCGCCGAGCAGATCCACCGTGAGGAGCGGCCACTGGATGCCGCCGGATTCAGCTTCGTCCCGCCCGCCGCCGAAGGCGAGCTGATGTTCGAAGCTAGCATCGTGGACAACGGCAAGACGCTGGCCCTCGGCAAAGCCGTAGCCGCAGCGTTAGCCACTGCGACGCCCCAGCCGACGCCCACGCCTGAGGTTCCGCCGACACCCACCCCGTCGCCCACACCTGACTTTGCGTTAGCTGTCGCTGACAGCACCGTCAATCTGCGCAGCGGGCCGGGCACAGCGTTCGGCACAGTCGGCCAGTTGGCTGGCGGCGAGTCGGCCAAGATTCTGGGCAAGAACGAAGACGGCTCCTGGCTACTGATCGAGCGCTCCGACGGCGACGCCTGGGTGATCACCCGCCTGGTCACGATCCAGGGCGGGGCCGACCAGATCGCCGTCGCCAGCGACATCCCCGAGCCGCCGCAACAGGTCGCAGCCGCCAGCACCAGCAACAACTCCAGCACGACAGCCGCAGCCCGCGCCAGCACCAGCAGCGGCACCGGCGCCCAGCCAGCACCTCTGGATCGGCTCCTTCGGCTACGGCATTCAGGTCGCGCCATGGGACCTGGGCAGCGGTGGTCTCCCAGGTCAACCAACTGGGCTTCAACTGGGTCAAGGTTCAGGTGCCGTGGAAAGATATCGAAGGCAATCCCGGCGACTTTGGTTGGGGCGGCGTCGACAGCATGGTGAATACCTTCAAGGCAGGCGGGCTCAACGTGCTGCTCTCCGTGCCCAAGGCGCCCACCTGGGCGCGACCGCCCGGAGCGGATCTGAGCGTGGAAGGACCACCGGCGGACCCGGCCACCTTTGCGAATTTCCTCGGCCAGATGGCAGGCCGCTACTGTGGCACGGTCAAGGCGATCGAAGTGTGGAACGAGCAGAATCTGCACTACGAGTGGGGCAACCAGCCTCTCGACCCGGCAGGCTACATGGCACATGCTCAAACCGGCTTACCGGGCCATCAAGGCAGCCTGCCCCTCAACATTCGTCATCAGCGGCGCGCTGACGCCGACCGGAGCGCCCGCCCCGTGGGCCATGGACGACTTCGCCTATCTTGAAGCCATGTACCAGAACGGCCTGAAAGACTACAGCGACGGCATCGGCGCCCATCCCAGCGGCTTCAACGTCTCGCCGGACGTGAGCGGCGGTCAGGCAGCCTGCGACTTCATTTCGTCACAGGGATCGTCCTACACGGGCCCGTGTAACTCACCGCACCATTCGTGGAGCTTCCGCAACACCATGGAAGGCTACCGCAACATCATGGTGAAGTACGGCGACGGCGGCAAGCGCATCTGGCCGACCGAGTTCGGCTGGGCGTCAGGATGGGTCGGCGCCTCCGGCTACGAATACGCCAACGACAACAGCGCTGACGAACAGGCGCAATGGACCGTACGTGCCTACGAGATGATGAAAAGCTGGGGCTGGGTCGGTCCGGCGTTCCTGTGGAACCTGAACTTACGGCGTCACCAACCCGGGCACCGAACTGGCGCAATGGGGCATCGTTGGCAAACCAGTCTTCAGCGCACTTGCCAACATGCCGAAGTAAGTTGCGGGTGGCAGGTGGCACGTTCGGACACATGAGCTAACAAACTGCAACTCTGCATCCTGCGACCTGTAACTCCCCAACGATCACAGCAACGGCAGGCGGACTGGCCACCATCCGCCTGCCGTTTATATCACCCTGGAGCCAACCCGATGCACCCTGAGCACCGACCTTCCCTTCGTACTCTCGCCCCGCTTGCACTGATCGCCGTGTTGGCGATGGTTCTGCTGGCCGGCTGTGGCCGGCAGTCTGACGACGCTGAGATTCCGACGCCGCTGGCAGAGCGCGCGGCCGAAGTTGCCGTCGTCGAGGTCGCCACCGACACGCCGACTACCGCGCCGACCAACACGCCAACTGCGACGTTGGAGCCAACTGCAACTCCTACCACCGCGCCGACTGACACGCCGACGCCAACTCTGACACCATCGCCCACCGCGACCGCCACTGCCACTGCCATCGACACGCCGACGCCCGAAGCCACTGAAACACCGACGCCAGAACCGACGCCCGACACGCCAGCAGCGGAGGTCGTCGCGTCGATCCTCAACGTTCGCAGCGGTCCTGGCACCGTCTACGACCGCGTCGGCCAGGTAGCCGAGGGCAGCCAACTCGACATCGTGGCCAAAGCGCCCGACAGCGACTGGCTGCTGGTCTGCTGCGTGGACGAAAACCAGGTCTGGGTCATCGGCAGCGACGAGTACGTCCGCCAGGTCGGTCCCGTTGACATCGTGCCGGTGGCCGAGGAAATCCCGGAGCCGCCAACGCCTGCACCGACGCCAACACCGGGCGCGGTCGCTGCGGCTGCTGCGCCTGCCGGGCCGGCTCCCGCACCAGCCAACGCCGGCTTCTTCGGCTACGGCATCCAGGTCGATCCTGACGGCGACCTGGGCGCGACGGCCGGTGCAGTGCAGGGTCTGGGTTTCAACTGGGTCAAGTTCCAGCTCCCGTGGAAGAACTTCGAAGGCCAGCCCGGCCAGCGCAACTGGCCCGATGACAAGGTCGGCGTACTTAACGGCGCAGGGCCTGAACATCCTGGCCAGCATCGTCAAGTCACCCGACTGGGCACGCCCCGGCAACACTGATCTGTCGGTGGAAGGCCCGCCCGCCGATCCGGGTACGTATGCCAGCTTCGTCGGCGAGTTTGCCGGCGCGCTACTGCGGCCGTGTGCAGGCCATCGAGGTCTGGAACGAGCAGAATCTGCACTACGAATGGGGCAACGAGCCGATCAGCGCCAGCCGCTACGTTCAGTTGCTTGCACCCGCCTACCGCGCCATCAAGGCTGCCTGCCCGTCGATGATCGTCGTCAGCGGTGCGCCGACGCCAACCGGTGCGCAGCCGCCCGCTGCCATTCCCGACTTCACCTACCTGGAGCAGATGTATCAGGCCGGTCTCAAGAACGTACTCCGACGCCATCGGCGTTCATCCCAGCGGCTACGGCAACCCGCCCGATGTTCGGGTGCAGGATGCCTGGGCTGGCACCTATTCCCGGCCCTCGCATATTGACCATCCATCGTTCTACTTCCGCAACGTCATGGAGCAGTACCGCAACATCATGATCAAGTACGGCGATGGCAACAAGCGCCTGTGGCCCACGGAGTTCGGCTGGGCGTCCAGCAGCAATCCGTTCGCCGGCTACGAGTACGCGCCTACAACAACGAGCAGCAGCAAGGCGAATACATCGTCCGCGCCTATCAGATGATGCGCGACTGGGGCTTCGTCGGCCCGGCATTCCTCTGGAACCTGAACTACAACGTCACACAACCGGGCACCGAACTGGCAGCCTTCGGCATCCAGGGCCGATCAGCCTATGGAATGCTGCAAGGAATGGCAAAATAGCGAACACAAGGCCGCGATCGCTCGTGTTACGTTGCGAGCCGGGTTTGAAGTCACGATCCCGGACCTATCAACCCGATTGAGAAAGCCAATTATGTCAAAGAAACTTGTATGGCTGCTGACAGCCGCCTTGCTGCTGTCGGCCTGTGGGCCGGCTGCCCCGGCTGCCACACCGACGCCAACCAAAACGCCAACTCCACTTGCACAACCCGTGGAGGCAGCCACAGACACACCGGCCCCACCGACGGCAACATTGGCGCCGGTCACCGAAGAAACGGCGACAGAGGCCGCGGTCATTCCAACGCTCACACCGACGGCCGAGACAACGCAGGCGCCTGTCGCTGATACACCCGCGCCTGCGCCTACCAACCCACCGCCAGCGCCGTCCGGCAGCGTCGCTACCATGCGCTCGCCCGACTACGGCGCACAGGCCTTTCTCTGGTGGCGCGACGACATCGCCGATCGCGACCTGACGCTGATGAAAAACTCCGGCTTCCAGTGGGTCAAACAATGGTTTGCCTGGGACGACATCGAGGGCGCCGGTGACGGGCAATACGACTGGAGCATCCCCGACCGCATCGTGCAACAGGCCGAAGACCACGGCCTGAAGCTGCTGGTACGCGTCGACCGTGAACCGGAGTGGGCCGGCCCGCCGCCGCAGAATACGCAGCACCTGGTGGATTTCCTGACCGCGATGGCAACCCGCTACAAAGGACGCATTGACGCGATCCAGATCTGGAACGAGCCCAACCTGGCGCGCGAGTGGGGCAACCGGCCACCCAACGCAGCGCAATATGCCCAGATGCTGCAAGCCAGCTATCAGGCCGTCAAAGCCGTCGATCCGAACATGATCGTCATCACAGCCGGTATGGCGCCGACAGGAACGTGCTGCGACGTGGCCGTTCCCGACGACCAGTTCTACCGCCAGATGTACCAGGCCATGGGTGGCAACTCCGACGGCTACTTCGACATGCTGGGCGTTCACGGCGCCGGGTTCGCCGCACCGCCGGAGGTCTCTCCTGACGAGACGGCAGCCAACAAGCCACTCTACGGCGGCGAGCGATTCTTCGCCTTCCGCCACATCGAAGACATCCGCCAGATCATGGTGGAGAACGGCGACGCTGACAAACGGGTCGTGGTGCTGGAGTTCGGCTGGACCAACGACAACCGTCCGGAAAGCCCATACTACTGGCACGGCGCGGGCGCGGGCATCGACGAGGCCATCAAGGCCGACTACCTGCGCCGGGCGTACGAATACGCCAAGAACAACTGGCAGCCATGGATCGGGCTGATGAGCCTGATCTACATGCCGGACGTTGACTGGACCCCCAACGACGAGCAGTTCTACTGGTCAATCATGGCGCCAAGCCAAATCGACCAGTTGAACCTGAAAAACGGCCTCGTGGTTCTGTGCGCTTACTTCAACGAGCAGCTCGGCCAGCCGCGCTGCCAGTATGCGCCGCCGGAATAGGTTGCAAGTCGCAGGTGGCAAGTACGAATGAAAGAGGCGGGTTCGCTGACCTGGAGCACAGGAAGCAAATCCGCCTCTTTTGTCTGGTGACAATCACTTTCAGCAACGCTTGCAACGTCTGGCGAAAGCGTCCGAAGTGACTGTCACCTGCACGAGATACCTGGTTCCCACTTCTGGTCGATCTTTGCCTGTACCCCTGACCCTGGCTCGCCGGTTCCAAGGATAGACAAGGGGGCCCGACCGAGCCCGCCTACTGCTGCACCCAGTCCAGCCAGTGGCAGGTTGCGTCAGGCGCGTCGTCCTGGCGGTGCGGGACCTCAATCACCGGACTGATGATCACGCCCGCTGCATCGATGACCTGGACATAGTGCACGTTGGGCGTGTCGCCCAGGGGAAAGTCATAGCTGCCACGGTCGGCGTCGCCTGACTTCGTCTCGACAACCTGCTCGTTGCCCCACTGGTCGTAGCGCCACAGTCGCACCGCAGCCAGCGGATTGCCGCTGCTGTCGCGCACAACGCCGCGGATCGATGCACCGGCGCAATCGCCCGACGACTGACGCACCGGGCCGGCTGCAGCGAAGGGTAAGCCGGTGTCAAGCGCCTGCTCAGGCGCTGTTGGGGGCCGTGTGGCGGTCGCAGTCGCCTCAAGCTGGCTGACAGGTGTCTCGCCCGCCTCAGGCGCAGCCGGCGGCGTCTGGGTGGCTTCTGGTTGGTCTGCCGGAGCGACTACGACCGGCTGCGGCGTTGCCGTAGTCTGTGACTGGCCCGCAGCTTCCTGTGTGTCAGCCGCCGTCGGCGCCGCGGTAGAGCGCGGCGCGACCTCCGGCAACGGCAGCAGCGCCCAGATGTTCAGATCTTCCAGGCTCTGCTGCACCGATGCCAGCCCGTCCAGATTGGGCGCTTCCACCGTGCCGACGGCCTGGCGCGCCAGAAAAGCCCCGAAAATTGCCGCGAGTAACACCAGCAGAAAGCCGGCGCCATAGTACCTGCGTGGACGCATGTGATTTGCCTGTTCATTCCAGAAATGCTATAATTTTCAATGTTCGGGCGAGTAGCTCAGCTGGTTAGAGCGCTGCGTTCACATCGCAGAAGTCGGGGGTTCGAGTCCCTTCTCGCCCACCAAATCAGACCGGCTCCTTCGAGAAGCCGGTCTTGTTTTTCAGACCCAATTATACCCTCGACCCGCTTCGTCACCAATTCACCGCCGGCGCTCCCGGTTCGCTTCTCATCCATGCTGCACGCATCTGCGTCCCCTCTTCAGATCGAAACGTTGGCCGATCTGCCCGCCTGGGCGTGGGTCGCGGCATCGATCGCGATCTATGTCGCGGCGAGTCTTATCCTGTGGTTTGGCCAACGACGCAGCCATCCGCAAAGCAGCTTGGCCAGCTTTCTCGGTTCACCTGGAGGCACGCTGCTGGGTTGGCTGGCGCGGCTGGTCTGGCTGATCGCACCGGGTTACGTTGCGCTGTTGCTGGGCGTCGTGTCGCCGCGGCTGATGGGGCTGTCACAGGTCGAGATCGGCGCAGGGCTCGGCCAGGGTGTGGTCCTCGCGCTGGCGGCGCTGGCGTTGCTGACGCTAGCGGTGGTCAGCTACCGGCGCGGCCAGCCTGCTGGTCCTGTCTACGGGTCACCCGCTGACCGGGTGACCGTCAGCGTCCGGTTGGCTGTCGAAGCGGGCGGCTTGCAGTGGACCTGGGCATTCTATCGCGCGGTGCTGGTGGCCGCTGCCTTACAGCAGGGTGTCGCCAACCCGGTCTATCTGGGAGCATGGCTGACGGTCGCGCTGGTTGCGGTCGAGGGTGCGCTCAATCCGTTGCTGTGGCGGGACCTCAGAACGCCCGGCCTGGCCGCGCCGCGGCTGCTGCGAGCTGCCATTCTGGTGGTCACCACCCAGATCTACCTGCTCAGCGGCAACTTCTGGCTGGGCTGGGCCTTCCACGCCGCCACGGTAGTGCTGTTGGAACCGCGCCTGCGCGCCGCGCCAGCGATGACAAATTCGTCACCGTCGTAACCAGTACACTCTGATTTGGGGCAACAAAAAGCGGCTGGCAGGCTGTGATCTCCTACCAACCGCTACATCAGTTCGCAGCGACGACCGAAGTCACTGCTGCGAGTCGGCGTCTATGTTAAGAAGGTAAAAACGAGGTTTACGGCGATCAGAACCGCGAACATGACACCCGCGGTGATCAGCAATCGGCGCAAATCTCCACCAACCACAGCGTACTCAGCGGCCAGATCCACGGTCTTGGGAGCGCCGACGGCCTGCGAGCCACTGCTCTTGCCGCCAGATGCCGCCTTGCTCGGTGTTGAGGAGACAGAAGTAGCCGGAACCGCCGGCGTGCTGGGTGTCTGCGAATAGGTGCGGGGGTTGGATGCCCTCGGCTTGCGAACTTTCTTAGCCATCAATAAGTCCTCTTTCTGACGATTTCTAGCGCTGATTATACGCCAGCTTGCCGGGCCGGTCAATTCCTCAACGTCGGCGCAGGCGAGATGTAAACCGGTCGAGGACCAGTTGCGCTTCTTCAACCTTCAGCCGGCTGACCAGCACCAGATACACGCCGCCGCCCAGAACCATCGCCACGATAACCAGAATCAGATTGCCCTCAAATCCGGTTGGCAGCACATTGGCCAGCAGCGGCAAAACGGCCAGCAGCACCAGCGCCATCCCCAACGACGCCAGGAACGTGCGCCACCCGGTCTCCTGACCGCGCAGATCGCCAAGATCACCCA
The DNA here is from genome assembly GCA_963707275.1 of uncultured Chloroflexia bacterium. Lineage (GTDB taxonomy): Bacteria > Chloroflexota > Anaerolineae > JAAEKA01 > JAAEKA01 > JACKBK01. The sequence continues at coordinate 965,817 of CAVPPH010000001.1, read as the reverse complement.
AGCGGCGACGCAGCATGATCAGCATGATGATGAAATGGCCGGTGTGCTTGGCCGAGTCGGCAAACACCAACCCAAGATAGCCAGTCCGACCAACCAGGGGCAGAGCGAACAGCAGATAGATACCAACCGACGCCACGCCTACAAACGCTGGCGTTTTGGTATCGTTGCGGGCGTAGAACGTATAGTTCAGTAACCAGTCCAGCGAGGCCGGGATCAGCCCGATCAGGTAGATGCGCAACGCCTGCACCACAGCATTGGTGTCAGCGGGCAGAAATGCGCCGCGCTGGAACACCAATTCAACGATGGGCCGTGCCAGCACGAACAACCCCACGGTGGCCGGGACGATCAGCAGCAACACCGTTCGCAGTCCGCGACCCAGCGTGCCGCGGAAGGATGCTTCGTCGCCCGCGGCGAAGAAGCGTGACAACGCCGGCAGCGCCGCCAGACTGATCGCGACCGCCACCAATCCGTGCGGCAGTTGGATCAAGGTCGTCGCGTCGCGCATCCATGCCAGGCTCTGCTCGCCCGTGCCCGAAGCCAGCCGCCGGTCGATCACCACCTGTACCTGGCTGACAGCCAGCCCAAAAAGGATCGGCAAGTAGAGCAGCCAGATACGCCGCAGAGCGGGGTGGCGCAGTCTGAAGCTGATCCCGACCCTGGCACGCCGCAGATCAGGCAGTTGCATTCCCAGTTGCAGTACGCTGCCCAGCAACACGCCGACCGCCAGCGCGTAGATGCCCAACTGCTCGTGGAAGGCCAGCGCTGCCACGATGACGCCGATATTGTAGACCGCCGCGGCGAAGGCCGGGAACGTGAACCGTTGTAATGCAAAAAGCACACCGGTGACCACGCCTGAGATGCGCCAGAAACCAGACAGCCGGCGTCATGATGCGCAGCAGGGTCACGGTAACGTCCAGCAACTCCGGCGGGAAGCCCCCAGCGATCAGATGTGCAACCGGCACAGCCAGTAGCTCGACCAGTACTACCAGCGCCGCCACACCCAGCCCGACCACCGACACCACCGCGCCGATCACCTGGCCTAGCTCACGCCTGCGTTCCCGCCGCGTGTAGTCGGCCAGAACCGGCACCAGCGCCGCGCTGAGCATCCCGCCGATCAGCAGATCGAAAATCATGGTCGGGATCGTGCTGGCGGCCTGGAAGGCGCTGACCAGCCCCGACGCCCCGTAGAAATAGGCGATGACCGTCTCGCGCACCAGCCCCAGTACCCGGCTGACGATGTTGCCGAACGCGATGATGCTGGCCGAGCGCGCCAGCGAAGGCTGGGCATCTTCCGGCAGTGTCGCAGGAACCGGCGGATCGACTATCGGTGCGTCAGTCATGGTGTCGGGACGATCTCAATGCACGCGGGGTGTTGTGAAGATTGTAGCGCACCTGCCCCCTCCCCGCCAAACGTGGATGGCCATGAAGGTCCGACCGATCGTAAAACGGATCGGGTTACCCACGCTGGGGCACAAGCAGCAAGGTGGAAGCACGTTCAGGGCCGGGACACGCACACGTCACAGCCGGATGACTTCAGCCTCCGGCGGGCCCTCCAGACGAAGACGCATCCCTGATCTGCGCCACGATCTCGCTGGTGGAGCGACCTTGCAGGTAGGGAATGTACCACACGCGGCCACCGTAGCTTTCCACCACGGCCGCCTCGGGCGGGCGGCGGGAACCAGTCTGCCAGTCACCACCTTTGACGTAGATGTCAGGGCGGATCGCCTGCACCAGCGATTCGGCAGTGTCGTCGGCGAAAATGACGACGGCATCGACGGCCCGCAGAGCGATCAGCACCTCGGCACGGTCGGTCTCTGGCAGGATCGGCCGGCCCGGTCCTTTCAGCCGCCGTACCGACTCGTCGCTGTTCAGCCCAACGAAGAGGAAATCACCCAGCCCACGCGCCCGGTGCAGATAGTCCACGTGGCCGCGATGCAGCAGGTCGAAGCAACCGTTGGTGAACACCACGATCTGCCCGCGGGCACGGAGAGCGGCAGCCTGCGCCGCAGCCTCCTGCAACGTCAGCACGGTGCCGGCCAGCCTGCTTGCTGCATCAGCGGTCATCACCAGCTCCATTTACCACGGCCACCAGTTCAGGCCCGGTCACCACAACGTTGCCCAGCTTGCGCACGACCAGCCCGGCGGCAGAATTGGCCAGGTATACGCCGGTGGACAGCGGCAGGCGGGCCGCCAGAGCCAGCGTCAGCACGGCGATCACCGTGTCGCCGGCTCCCACTACGTCATAGACTTCACTGGTTCGCAGCGCGGGACTTTGGATGACCGACAGCCCACGCTGGAGCGCCGAGATGCCATCGGCGCCGCGGGTGATTACCAGGCTGTCAACGCCCAATCGCGGCATCAGTCGCACCAAGGCGCGCTCGAAGTCGGCATCGCTGGACAGAGTCTGCCCCAGTTCGCCCTCCGCTTCAGCCCGGTTGCATTTGATCAGATCGAAACCTGCGAAGCGCCCCAGATCGGCCTGCGCGTCGACGGTGGCAGCCGCGCCGTGCTGGCGAGCCAGTTGGCGCACGCGGTCAGCCACGGCCGCGGTGGCGACGCCCGCGGCATAGTGGGACACCAGGATCGCATCGCAGCCCGCGGCTGCCTGCTCGAGCCGTTCCAGCAGCGCCTGCTCGACGTGGCGATCCAGCGGCCGCCGGTCGAGATTGTCGATGCGCGCAAGATGCTGCGGAACACGCAGCGTGCTCTCCGCCACCAGGCGCGTCTTAGTGATCGTTGGCCGCGTGGCATCGACCACCACAGCAGACGTATCGACGCCCACGGCGGTCATCAGTTGCAGCAGTTCCTGGGCAGCAGGATCATCGCCGACAACGCCGAGCATCACCGCCCGGCCTCCCAGTGCGACGACGTTTCTGGCCGGATTGCACGCGCCGCCTGCGACTGCGAAGCTGGCCGTCTGCTCCAGCACCGGCACGGGTGCTTCCCGACTCAGCCGGGTGGCGCGACCTTGCAGGTAGCGGTCAAGAAACATATCGCCGACCACCAGCACCCGTCGGCCAAAGAACTTGTGAACGAGGTCGAATGCATTTCGATTATCCATTGCCTGCCATTCCTTGCTGTTTGAGCACACGCATCACCAGAACCGCCAGCACGAACTTCGGCAGCGCCAACTGCCTGCGCCAGCGCCACGGCTGCGTCACAAGCCGGTAGAGCCACTCAAGCTGCACCCGCTGGATCCAGCCGGGCGCGCGCCGCTGCACCCCGGCGATGTGGTCGAACGCCCCGCCGACACCCATCATCACCGGCACGCCCAGCGACGCGCCGTGCCTGGCGATCCACAGATCCTGCGCCGGCGCGCCGTAAGCGACAAAAAGCACGTCCGGGCGGGCATGGCGCACCCAGGCCACGATCGCAGGCGCATCCGCCCCCGAAGGCGATCCGCCAAATGAACCGGCTACACGAAGACCGGGGTTCTGATGTTCCAGAATGCGGGCGGTTGCATCGGCGACGCCCGGCGCTGCGCCCAGCAGATACACCCGCCAGCCACGCGCGGCTGCCTCACGCGCCACCCGCGGCACCAGATCCGACCCGGTCACCCGCTCCGGCAGTGACCGCGCCAGAATGCGCGCCGCCCACAGCAGCCCTGCTCCGTCAGCCACGCACAGGTCGGCGCGGTTCAGCGTCTGGCGAAACTCGGCATCGCTTTGCGCCGCCATGACAAACTCCGGGTTAACGGTAGCGATCTGGTGCGGGTCTCCCGTTTCGATCCAGCGCGTCATTATGTCGAGCACCTGATCGTAGGTGACCGGATCGACGCGCACACCAAGAATGTCAACGCTTGCGCTCATTCCAGCACTCCCGCTGCGGCCACAGCGGCCAGCACGCGCTGCACATCAAGCTCCGCCATACACGAGCGATGCCAGCAGCCGTCGCGCTGGCCGACGCTGTGACCGACGTAGCTACACGGCGAACAAGGCAGATCAAGCCGCACAACACGACTCACACCATCCGGCGTCCACGGCCCCCAGGCAAGATGGTTGCTGGGACCGAAGAGCGCGACTAACGGTGTACCGGCCGCAGCCGCCAGGTGCATGACGCCCGAATCTGCGCCGATGAACAGATTACAGCGAGCCAGCAGCGCGGCCAGCTCGGCCACGGTGGTCAACCCGGTCAGGTTGCGGCACGAGCCGGCCATGGCGTCCTCGACCAGATCCGCGCCGTCGGCTGGCGACCCGACCAGCAGAATCTGAGCGCCGGAGCGGGCGGCCAGCGCATCGGCCAGCTCAGCCCAGCGGTCGGGCTCCCAGCGTCGCGCCATGGAGTAGCCGCCAGACCCTGGATGGATCGCAATCCACGGACGCGGTCCGAGGCCAGCCAGCAACATATCGGCCCGCTGCGAGTCGTATACGTCGTACGGCGCGACCAGCCGGACATCCTGTGTACCTGCGCCCAGTAAACCCACGACCTGCAGCCAGTACTCCACTTCGTGACACGCGCCAAAACCTTCATCGGGCGCCGCGTGGGTCAGCCACCCGCCGTTGCCGTTGTCCAGCCCGGCCAACACTGGTGCGCCTGTGGCAGCCGCCAGCAGACGATACTTGGCGACACCGCTGCGCAACGTCAGGTGGTGCAGGAAGATCACCGCATCGTAGCGCGCGCAGCGCAGTTCGACCAGCAGGTTGGCCGCCGCGTGCACGTCTCCCGGCTCGGTAACCAGATTTCGCGGCGACGTCAAGACGCCGACCCGCAGCTCCTTTGAGATCGCAGCAGCAGCGGCGGGCGTCGTCAGCACATCGATGTGCGCGTCAGGAAAGGTTTGGCACAGCGCGCGGATGGCCGGCGTGGCCGTCAACACGTCGCCGATGTCGGCAAGCTTGACGACCAGCATGCGTTGCAGGTTCATGACGCGCCCACCCGTTCCAGCACCGCCAGCGTCTCAACCGCGCAGCGATCCCACGAGAAGCGCGTCACGTTGGCGTAACCGGCTTCACGCAGCCGCCCGCGCAGCTCCGGCTCGGTCAGCAGACGCCGCAGCCCGTCCGCAATAGACGCGGTGTCCAGCGGATCCACCAGCAGTGCGCCGTCGCCGGCCACCTCTGGCAGCGATGACGTATTGGAAGCCAGCACCGGCGTGCCACAGGCCTGCGCCTCCAGCACGGGGATGCCAAAGCCCTCGTAGAGCGATGGAAACACAAAGGCCAGCGCGCCACTCAGTAACGCCGGCAGATCGTCGTCCGCCACGAAGCCGGGGAAAAGCACCCGACCGGCCAGCCCCAGCGCCTCGACGCGTTGATAGATCGGCTCCGCCAGCCAGCCACGCTGTCCAGCCAGCACCAACACCAGGTCAGGAACCAGGTCGAGGACTGTAGCAAAAGCGTCGATCAAGCGCACGAGGTTCTTGCGCGGCTGCAGCGTACCGACGTAGAGCAGATAGGGGCGTGCCCGCCCGTCGCGATCGATGCCCAGCTTGGTTCGCACGTCGCGCAGCCGCTGCGGATCGCGCACCGGCTGCAAGTCCTCGTCCCGCCCAAGGTGCACGACGGTAACCTTGTCGGGATCGGTTCCGTAGACGCGACAGAGGTCGTTCCGGGTTGCCTGCGAGTTGGCCAGGATGTGTGCCGCGGTCGCGGCGTTGAAGCGGGTGCTGAGGTCAAGCTGGCGGCGATTGGCCGGGGCGTGAGCTTCGGGAAACCAGTGGTAACCCAGGTCGTGGATCGTCACGACGCTGCGGCGCGGATGTGCGACGGGCAGGACGTGGGAGGGGACGAACAGAACGTCTGGCGGCGCCGCGAGCATTTCGACGCTGAGGCGGGCGTGCGTCCAGAGACGCGGCCACGGAATCACCCGCAGCTCAGGCGCGGCCATGTGCGCCGTCCCACTGCGCGCGAACAGGTCTGGCGGCGGCGGCTGGTGACAGTAGAGCCGGAAGGCGTGGCCGCTGTTCTGACGCAAAAGGTGGCGAATGAGCTGCAGGGAGTAGTTCTCTGTGCCGGTGCGCCGGGCGCGCAGGGCACGGCTGGCGTCAATGCCGATGAGCATGGCCGAATTATAACACCGGGGCAAGGGCGGGTCAATTGGGATTGAAGACGCCCGACGGAGGCTCAAAGCTAGCACTCAAGAATCGTGGAAAGTCCCCGGCGCTTGGGACGTTTCGCGGCGGCGTGGTAAAATGATGGCTATCACACACACGCCATATTTCGCACCGGACAAGGAGGTCCTATGCGCGCTGTAGATATCATTTGCAAGAAACGTGACGGCGGTGAGTTGACCAACGAGGAGATCGGGTTCTTCATCCACGGCTACACCGACGGCAGCATTCCCGACTACCAGGCCGCGGCCTGGGCGATGGCCGTCTACTTTCAGGGAATGACCGACGCCGAAGCGACCGCGCTGACGCTGGCGATGGCCGCTTCGGGCCAGCAGCTCGACCCGCACAAAGATCTGCCCGCCGGCACAGTGGTGGTGGACAAGCACTCAACCGGCGGCGTGGGCGACAAGACCTCGCTGGTGCTGACGCCGCTGATCGCCAGCCTGGGCCTGCCGGTCGGCAAATTGAGCGGCCGCGGGCTGGGCTTTTCCGGCGGCACCATTGACAAGCTGGAGTGCATCAGCGGCTTCAGCGTAGACGTCAGCACCGAACAGTTCGTGCGCCAGTTGAGCGAAATCGGCCTCGTGCTGGGCGGACAGACGGCTGATCTGGCGCCGGCCGACGGTAAGCTGTACGCGCTGCGCGACGTAACGGCCACGGTACCCTCGTTGCCGCTGATTGCCGCCTCGATCATGTCAAAAAAGCTGGCGACGGGCGCAGACGCCATCGTGCTGGACGTCAAAGTCGGGCGCGGCGCGTTCATGGGCACCCTCGACGAAGCGCAGCATCTGGCGCGGCTGATGGTAGAGATCGGCAAGGGCGCGGGCCGCGGCATGGCAGCAGTGCTGAGCGATATGAACCAGCCGCTGGGACGCGCGGTCGGCAACGCGCTGGAGCTGAAAGAAGCCATCGCCACATTGCGCGGCCACGGCCCTGCCGATTTCACACAACAGGTGGTGGTGCTGGCAGCGGAGATGCTGCGACTGGGCGGCGTGCTGGATGAAGAGAGCGACCCCTTCAGCACAGCCATGTGGCAACTGGAAAGCGGCAACGCGTGGATCAAGTTCCGCCAGTTCGTCCACGCGCAGGGAGGCAACCTTAGCCAGATCGACAACCCCGACAGCTTGCCGACAGCCCGGCTGGTGACGCCGCTGGAAGCCGAGGAAAGCGGCTGGCTGGCGGAATTGCATGCCGACGCGATCGGCTCGGCCGCCGTAGTGCTGGGCGGTGGGCGCCAGAAGAAGGACGACGCCATCGACCCGGCGGTCGGCATCGTGCTGGCAGCAAAAATCGGTGACCAGGTGGAGGCAGGACAGCCACTCTGCTGGATCCACGCCAACGACGAGGAGCGGTTGGCCGAAGCAACGGCCATGATCCGCGGCGCGATCCGCGTCAGCGCGGAGCCGGTTGAAGCGCCGCCGCTGATTCTCGACATCGTGCGCTAATCGCCGAGATCCGCCAGCCCCTTGCCGTGTACCTTGCGGGCGACCCAGACCATCAGCCGGTCGGCCACCTCGTCCTTGGTCAGGAGTGGCCAGGGGCGGACGTCGCCCCAGCGGTCCAGCAATGTAACCTGGTTGGTGTCCGTGCCGAAGCCACTGTGGGGCGCGGACACATCGTTGACCAGGATCAGGTCGAGCTTCTTGCTTTCCAGCTTGGCTTTGGCATTGGCCAGCAGATCCTCGGTCTCAGCTGCAAAGCCAACCATGACTTTTGGATAACCAGAGCCCCGGCGCTGCGCGCCGACCTCGCCCAGAATGTCGGGGTTGCGCACTAACTCGATCGGCAGGCTGCCGTGCTTCTTCTTGATCTTCTGCTCGGCAACCTCACCGGGCATGAAATCGGCCACCGCCGCCGCACCGATCAACACGTCGGTAGCCGGCAACACCTCGAACGTGGCGTCGCGCATCTCGACAGCGGTGCGCACGGGGATGCTCTCGACGCCGAAGGGAACCGGCACTTGCAGCGGTGAGTGGATGACCGTCACCCGTGCGCCGAAATCGCGCGCCGACGCGGCCAGCGCCATCCCCATCTTGCCCGACGAGCGATTGGTCAGGAAGCGCACGGGATCCAGCGGCTCCTGCGTACCGCCAGCGGTGATGACGACGTGAACGCCGGCCAGCGATCCGTTGCGCCCCAATACCTTGCGCGTCATCTCGATGATCTGCGGTGGTTCTGCCATCCGGCCGAGGCCGACTGCACCCGATGCCAGCCGGCCTGCCATAGGTCCGACGACATATGCCCCACGTTCGATCAGCGTCTGCACATGTCCCTGTGTGGCGGGACTTTCCCACATGCCGGTTTCCATCGCAGGCGCCAGTAGCAGCGGCGCCTTGCTGGCCAATGCGGTCGCGCTGATGGGATCATCAGCCAGCCCCAGCGCCAGCTTGGCGATGGTGTTGGCGGTGGCCGGCGCAACCACAAACAGGTCGGCCTCATGCGCCATGGTGACGTGCATGATCTGGCCGTTGCCCAGCGACCACAGATCGGCGCGCACCGTGCGCCCCGTGAGCGCAGAAAAGGTCAGCGGGGCCACGAAGCGCTGGGCCGCCTCGGTCATCAACACATCGACGACCGCGCCGCTCTGCGTCAGACGGCTGGCGACCGTCACGGCCTTGTACGCGGCAATCCCGCCCGTCACACCGAGAAGTATGTGCTTGCCGCGCAGCACGCGAATCACCTGTTTTCCGTCCACCGATCAGCTCCTTTCGACGACACACAACGCATCTCTGCCGCATTCTACCACCGGGCCTGACGACCGCCAAGCCTCGTTGACGGGGCTGTAGCCCGCGTGCTATAATCGTGGCAGCGTTGCGGTCTGCAAGTTGCAGGTTGCAGGCGGCAGGTTGCAATCTGATCGGCGGCTGCCTGCCAGTCAGCGGTTTTGAGACGGCAAGCATTCATCCAGTTGAACTCAGACGCAACTGCTCACTCGTCGTTCCCGCTGAGGCGAGAATCCACTCTTCACAAGCGACAGACTTCCGCCTCCGCGGAAATGACGTAGCGCTGAGATCTGAGCGACTACACTCAGACAACTCATAGAAGGAAACTCCATGACCACCACATCGATGGATAAGTACCGCGCCAACCTGAACACGAGATCAAGCTGATCGAGTGGGACCCCAGCGACAAGTCGGCCTTTCCGGGCGGCAAATCTGAAGCCAAAGAAACCCTCAAGACATTGACGAATCGCCTCGAGGCATTGCAAGAGGTGATGTGGGCTGAGCAAAAGCACAAGCTGCTGATCGTGCTGCAGGGCATGGACACCGCCGGCAAGGATGGCACGATCCGCCACGTCTTCACCGGCGTCAATCCACAGGGGGTGCGCGTCGCCGGCTTCAAGGTCCCCACACCGGTAGAGTTGGGCCACGACTACCTCTGGCGCGTGCACCGGCAGACGCCTTGCAGCGGCGAGATCGTGATCTTCAACCGCAGCCACTACGAGGATGTACTGGTCGTTCGCGTGCATGAGCTGGCGTCGAGGGAGCGATGGACCCGGCGCTACGAACACATCAACGCTTTCGAGAAGCTGCTGGCCGACGAAGGCACCACGATTCTGAAATTCTACCTGCACATCGATCTCGACGAACAGAAAGGTCGCCTGCAGGCGCGCCTCGACGACCCCAGCAAACACTGGAAGTTCAATGTCGGCGACCTCAAGGAACGCTCCCTGTGGCCCGACTACATGGCGGCCTACGAGGACGTGCTGAACAAGACCAGCACCGACCACGCCCCCTGGTTCGTCGTCCCGTCCAACCACAAGTGGCTGCGCAACCTGGTCATCAGCACCGTCATCGTTGAGACGCTGGAGGGGCTGGACATGGCCTTTCCGCAGCCAGAGGATGACCTCGACGCGGTGGTCATCAACTGAGCTGACTACCCGTTCGTAGTAGGCGCTTATGAAAGTTAAGAAAAGAAGTCGCTAATAGGCTCGGCACGCCCGCCGGAGGCCAAGGCCATCCGGCTACAACGTGGAAGGCCCTTCGGGCCTGGATCCTAGCCCTGAAAGGGCTTTCACCTTGTAGCCCGATCCGTTTTACGGTCGGGCGGCACTGAGTGTTACCGAAACCATTTCTTAACTTTCATCAGCGCCCACTACGAACCAACTCATGGAGACGCACATCATGCCATCGACCCTTCGCCTGCTGGCCGTTCCCGAGGCTGATCAACGCACCGTCCGCTTCTACGCCCTCTTTCCCGCGCCGGCGCCGGACGATGCGCCGGGCTGCGCGCCGCTGGGCCTGTTCACCGGCGACCCGGGCACAGGGCAAGAGCGCACCAAGATACTGACCATCGACGCCTTCTGCGCGCCCAGCGATGTCACCTGGCACGGTGAGCAGCGGCGCGAGCTGGCCAGCTACACCTATGCATCGCCGGGACCGCACACAGCCAGCGTACGCTGGGGCGATGCACTGGACAGCGTGACCATCGATCTCGGCAGGGAAGCTGTCACGCCCGAACCAGACCTGCCGCTGTTGACCCTCTTCGAGGTGAAACCGGCACCCGGCGCGGCGCAGGAAGCACGTATTCGCGTGCAGGTGGCCGGCCTGGCCGCTGATCAGCAGCGTTCGCGTCGACGCAGGTGCGGGCCAGGTATTTCTCCTCAACGGCGCGACAGGTGTCGATCAGGACGCGGAGTGGACCGCTCGTCTACCCGAAACCGGGCGACTACGACGTTGCGGTGGATGTGCTGGACAGTGAGAACTACTGGGCTGGGCGCGCTGGGCAAGAGCGCGCTGGAGGTTGGCGAGCAGGCAGAGGACGATGCGCTCCCGGACGAGCCGGACCACTCGCAGCCTGACCTGCCGGCTGAGCCGCCCATCGATGCGCTGCCGCCTGCCGAACTCCAGCCCGCCCTGGTTGCCCTTCCGCTACCTGAGGCCGCTGTGGTCCGGTACACGCACATACACGCGCCCGGGCGGCACGCAGGTGTCGCGTACCCGTTGCCCCTGGGCACCTATCTGGCCAGCGCCGTGCAGACCACGGTCGGCGGCGCGCTGTGGTACCAGTCCACCCGCGGCGACTGGATTCCGGCCAGCTCGGTTCGCGGTAGTGACGCCTGTCAGATCTGCGCGGCGTCGAGCTTGGCGGCCACCACCGCCACCTCCTCCCCCGCCGCCGCCACCGCCGGGGGATGTGCGCCACGGCGTGGTCACCGCCGGGCTGCTCAACGTGCGCGCCCGGCCTGGCGTCTCGCCCGGCAACCCGCCGGTGGGTCAGCTTTCCAACGGCACGCCGGTGACGATCTACGAGGAGCAGCAGGCCGACGGCGCAACATGGTATCGCATCGGCGACAGCCGCTGGGTGCATGGCGGCTGGGTGCGCATCGTGGAGGAACCGCCGCCGCCCGGCCGACCTGCGCCAGGGCTGGTGACAGCGTCCGTGCTCAACGTGCGCGCCCGGCCTGGCGTCGTTGCCGGCAACCCGGTGGTGGACCAATTGCGCTACGGCGCAGAAGTCACGATCTACGAGGAAACGCCGGTGGCCGGCGCTGCGTGGTACCGCATCGGCGTGGCCCGCTGGGTACACGGCGGCTGGGTACGCATTGTGGTAGCGGTCGCGGAACTGGTGCCAGCCTGGGCGTTCTGGCGCTGTCCGACCAACCTGTTGCTGCCGGTCGGCTGGGTCGTATCATCATCGCTGAACGTGCGCGCGCGGCCGGGCGTCTCGCCCGACAACCCGCCCATCGACGAGGTGCTGCACAACCAGCGACTGGACATTCTGGAGAGCCGCGCTGGTTGACGGCGTGTCGCTGGTACCGTATCGGGATCGATCGCTGGGTGTCGGGACAAGGGGTGGCCGCGGCCAGTTCCTGAAGGCGCGCCCATCCGCATTCGACCCGACCGAGCGCTGGGTTGGCGTCAACCTGAGCCAACAGACTGCGGTCGCGTACGAGGGCGACCGGCCAGTGTACGCGGCCATGGTCGCGACCGGACTGCCGGGAACGCCGACGGTACAAGGCATTTTCCGCACCTGGCAGCGACTGGCCAGCGGCAAGATGTCAGGCGGCAGCGCCGCCACAGGCGGCTACTACTACCTGGAAGAAGTGACCTGGACCTGCTACTTCTACAGCGGCTACGCGCTGCACACCGCCTACTGGCACGACGCGTTCGGACGGCCGCGCAGCCACGGTTGTGTCAACTTCAGCCCCTACGATGCGTGGTGGATCTTCCAGTGGAGCGCGGCGGGCGGAGCGAACAGCCCGGCGGTGTACGTGTATTCGGGGTGATCTCCCTACTCGTACCTCGTCCTCGTACTCGACTGGCTCGGTCAGGGACCGGCCAGAGCCGAGTACGAGTACTCGGGTGCGAGTGACGAGTACGAGGATGAGAGGGAGTTCGAGGGGACGGCTAGGTTCGCTGGCGGCGCCGCATAATCACCAGCACCACGACCGCCAGGACGACCAGCAAGATCAGCAGCCAGACATACCAGGGGAGGCCGAGGAACTGGGCGCGCCGCTTGTCCCGCCTGACCCGCCACCGGCGTTGAACGTCACGGGGCTTTCCGACGCGGGATCAACCGCCAGCGGCTGGGCGTTGGCGCCGGCCAGTTGGATGCGGCTGAGGTTGACATCCGATTTCGCCGCTCCTGAAGCGCGCGCCAGGTGATGGTCGCCAACAGCGCCGTCGCCAGATGCGCCGGCAACTTCGGGCGTGCCCAGGGTGAACCCGCCGAACACGACCGCGACCGTCAGCAGCCTCACGGTCATCGGGACCCAGGGGCTGAGGCGCACGCCCAGTGCTGGCCAGGAACGGCCCCAACTCGATGGTGTCGATGGCCAGCACCGCCGGGTCGAAGTTGACGTCGAACTGGAAGCCGAGCAGTCCCTCGACGCCGGCAACCGTCACGTCAGTCGTCAACGTGTCAGCGCCCTCGACGGCCACCGGCGGCTGCAGCGTGACGGTGGCGCCGCCCTGCGCCAGGGCGGCCAGGGGAACGAGCAAGCTGAGAACGACAAGTGTTGTGACGAAAAGGACACCAGGGAAACGAGGGAAATGAGGGAAACGCATCGCAGGCCTCCAGCAGGTGAAGTGAAACGGGAAGCTGATTAGATTTGCTGACAACAAACAGGGGCAGCCGGATTGGCTGCCCCTGTGGGTCAAGGCGAACGAAGGTAGATTAGCTGCCGACGGCGGAGCTGCGGCGGCGCAGTGCAAAGCCAGCGCCAGCCACGACGGCTGCCACAGCGGCCAGGGCCAGGAGTGCGCCGTACTGGAAGGTGTTCGGTGCGGTATCGGCCTGGACGTTGGTCAGCTCGACGGCAGTGGGAGCTGCACATGGCAGCACCATCCGTCAGATCGCTGTCAGCTGAAGTAGTAAGGCATCATTGTTCTCGTCAACCATGTCAGTCACGGATGCGCCGAACACATCCTCGCCGCTGGTCAAGATCGACCACGAATGGCGTCGCCCGGTATGGCGGGGCCGGGCATGCACTGGAAACGTAACGAAGCTACAAGCACATTGTCGCCCGTAACAGGATTGCTAGGAACGCCAGTTGTACAGAAGCCGTTGATCAAGACACCGCGGTACCTGCCCGCCTGGTTCACTGGGCTGCCCGGATGCTCACGTTGGTGGTAAAAGTACATGGTGACATGCCCGATAAACGCCGGGCCAGCCACAAGGTCGATAGCCCAGGACCGCCGTGACCGGCACGCGGGCGGAAACCGGAAGTAGATATCCCAAGAGATTGCTCCGTTTCCGGCTACTCCACCGTCGGTCAATGCCATCAGCCCGAAGTCTCGGCCGTTAGCTCGCCAGTTGTTACCCAGCGCAACGTCGGAGTGCCAGGGGCTTGGGGAGCAGCGCTGGTTAGTGCAGCCGAGAGCACGAACAGCGTCAGGCTGACAACCACCAAGACAAGAATGCGTCGTTTCATCCGAATGATCTCCTTTGAATGAGTGAAATTCAGTCAGTTAGCAGGAAGTTTGGGCCGAAAAGCTAATACCTGCAATACCTAGTTAACACAGACTGTCGCCGTAGTCTGATTAAGCTTGGCAACCACTGCGTTGACATCTTGCAGCGATTGATCAACGGGCCGCTGAGTGATGCATCATAGCGGTAGTTGGGACCGCAAGCTCCGCCAACAGCCTGATTGAGCTTAGCGACCACTGCGTTGACGTCTTCCGAGTTGATCAGCGGCCCGACTACCACTAGTGTCATAGCGGCTAAACACTGCCACGCTGCTGCCGTTCTGGTTGGTCAAGGGAGATCAGCGCTGCCGCCGATGTCCACCAGCTGCGTCTCGACTCATGGTCAGCGCTGCGTTGCCGCAGGTAGCCGTCGGCTTGAGGTCCGATGGTCGCCAACTGGCCGTCAGCGCTGTTGCCAGGCGGGTTGCCGGCGCCCCAGGAGTAGTTGCCGAACTTGAAGGTGTCGGTGCCAACTGCCAACAGCGGTGGGGTTCCCAGTCGCCCGCTTGCTGGCGGGTGCCACCGTTGGTCAGATAGGTTCCAACATTCACGGTTACATCGGCAGGAACTGAACTGAACCGGCCGGCCGGCCAGGTGATCCGGGTCTCGTAGCCCCCGAGGCCCGTGCTCAGTCCGGCAATGTTAACAGGAACGTTGGCCGGGCAGTTGTGACCATTCCAGACCTGCACGCCCGAGCCGGTCGAGATGGTGCCTGCGTCCGGTGCTGCCGGAATAACCGGCGCAGCCGTGGCAACTGACATCAGTGCCACGATGCTCAACACAACAGCAAGCTTTCCAAGATTACGCTTGTTCTTCATCGTTCGCCTCCAAACAGTTGTTATGTGGTTGCTAATCTCGCCAATTTAACGTCGAGGGGCATCCTGTCGGACACCCTGATTATAGCACGATAGTTTGCGCTTGTAAAGAATGAAAACGGTTTTGCTCGGTGTCCGAAAAACGCGCCGCTGGCATAATGCCGGTATCCAAAAGAAATGATGCTTCGGTTGCACACGTTCGGCGATACTAACATTCCGCGGTGCATTTGTCAAATCCAATTCAGCCCGCGACGGCCAGAGTCGCATCCCACTCAATTAAACGCACATCGGTCGCCGTTTACGTCGTACCTCGCGATGGATCTTGTCGAGTGAGCACAGTTTACTGGGCCGGCGTTCGAAAAACGACCTGCGCATTCCGTGGCGGCATGGTGGTCAACCGATCATGCGCCTGAGCGTTTCCTCATCGACAACCGTGACGCCCAGCTTGCCGGCCTTGTCGAGCTTGCTGCCGGCGTTTTCGCCGGCCAGCAGGTAGGTCGTCTTGGCGCTGACAGAACCGGTGACCTTGCCGCCAGCCGTCTTGATCAGCGCGGCTGGCGGCTTCGCGGCTCAAGGTGGGCAGCACGCCGGTGATCACCCACGTTTGCCCGGCCAGCGGTTGGCTGCCTTCTGCCACGGCCCGCTGCTCGATCTCGATGCGCACGCCCGCGGCCCGCAGTTTCTCCACGACCCGGCGGTTGGCTTCGTGGGAGAACCAGTCAGCGACGCCGGCTGCCAACTTCGGACCGATGCCAGGGATGCTCTCCATGTCGGCCGTGGCGGCGGCCATCAGCGCATCCAGGCTGCCAAAATGATCGGCCAGCGACTCAGCCACCACACCGCCAACGCCGCGAATGCCCAGCGCTGTCAGCAAGCGCGCCAGCGGCCGTTCCTTTGACTGCTCCACGGCGCTGCGCAGGTTGGCCACCCGCTTCTCGCCGTAGCCATCCAGTGCCGCGATCTCGCTCCCAGGGCAGGGTAGTAGATATCGGCCAGATCGGTGATGTAGCCCAGTTCGACAAACAGTTCAGCCTGCTTGATGCCAAACCCGTCGATGTCCATCGCGCCGCGGCCGACGAAATGCTCGACGCCGCGCACCAGTTGCGCCGGACAGGAGGAGTTGGTGCAGTAGTAGGCGACTTCGCCCTCCGGCTGGACCACCGGCTCGCCGCAGACGGGGCAGCGATCGGGCATCTGCCACACCTGCTCGCTGCCGCTCGCGCAACTCGACGATGGGCCGCAACACCTGCGGGATCACCTCACCGGCCCGCTTGACCGCCACGGTGTCGCCGACGCGGATGTCGTTGTCGCGGACGTAGTCGTAGTTATGCAACGTGGCGTGCTGAACAGTAACGCCGCCGACCTGCACCGGCTCCAGCACAGCGTACGGGTTGATGGTGCCAGTGCGCCCGACGTTGACCCTGATCTCCAGCAGGCGGGTCAGCGCCTCCTCGCCCGGATACTTGTACGCCACGGCCCAGCGCGGATCCTTGCCCGCGTAGCCCAGCCGTCCTGCAAAGCGAAGTCGTCCAGCTTGATCACCAGTCCATCGACCTCGAAAGGTAGCTCGCGGCGGCGCGGCTGCCAACCTTCTACAAAGGCCACCAGCGCCTCGAAATCGTCGAAACGGCGGCATTCGTTGCTGACAGGAAAGCCCAGCGCCCGCAGGTAGGCCAGCGCCTGCCACTGCGTCTGCGGCGTCCAGCCAGCGCCTTTCAGAACGATTACATTGTACACCAGCACCCGCAGCGGGCGGCTGGCCGCCACAGCGGTGTCCAGGTTGCGCAGCGCGCCGGCGGCGGTGTTGCGCGGGTTGGCATATGCCTTGCCACTGGTGGCCGCTTGCTCAGCCTGGAAGCGCTCGAAGTCGGCCCGTGCCATGTAGGCCTCGCCGCGCACGACCAGCCGCTGCTGGCGGGCTGGCCAAGGGCGTCGCCGTCCCATCGATCTCGACCACTGGTGCATCGCTCACCGGCACTCGCAGCGGCAAATCGCGCAGCGTGCGCAGGTTGGGCGTGATGTCCTCGCCGGTGACGCCGTCGCCGCGCGTCGCGCCGAGGGTGAACAGGCCATCCTCGTAGTGCAGCACCACGGTCAGGCCATCGATCTTCGGCTCGACCACATAAACCAGCGAGTCAGTGTCGATGTCGGGCAGCAATCGCACCAGGCGATCCCGCCAGGCGCGCAGCTCATCAGCGTCGAAGGCGTTGGCCAGGCTCAGCATCGGCGCGGGATGTGCGACCTTGGTAAAGCCTTCCAGAACTGCACCGCCCACCCGCTGCGTCGGCGAGTTGGGCGTGCGCAACTCAGGATGCTGCTCCTCAAGCTGGCGCAACTCGTTGAACAACGCGTCGTATTCGGCGTCGCTGATCTCAGGCGCGTCGAGAACGTTATAGAGGTAGCTGTGGTAGCTGATCACCTGCCGCAGCCGCTGAGCTCGCTCTGTTAACTGGCTGTTCACCACAATTGGCTTTCGTAACTAGTATACGAGACTATCAAGAAATCTGGATTGCTGTTGATGTTGTTGAATTGTGCAGCGTGCGACGCCGCGCCCCGCCGGATGAATCCAACGCCCGTTACCACGAAGCCTGCCCGAAGCAGGCTCCCGAGATCCGCTTCCGAGCAGCTTGCTTCAGCGTGCTTGCGATTGTCAGGCCGTGAACACTTGCGCCTGCGCGCAGTGCAGGTGTTCATTCAAGGCGGCCGGCTGGCGGTAGTAACCGTTTACGATCCCGGCGTTGGCGTCTCCACCAGCAGCGGCGCCTTTTCCAGAAACTCCTCGACAGTCCAGCCGATCAGGCCATCTGCCGCACGCAGCCGCCACCACGAGTAGCCGTCGTTCTCCACCGGATAGCTGGCCTGCGGGTCGCTGTTAGGCAGCACAAAAAAGGCGTCGCCATCGTAGTAGATACCCTGGGTCAGGAAGTCAACCCCGGCGCCCGCACGGATCCTTACGCCCTGGCTGCTGGTGCCGTTGATCACCACCCGGTCACCCACAGCGAACACGGACTGTGGGGTTGCCTCTGTTGAGGCTGTGGGACTGGGGACGACCCGCGGCGTGGCGGAAGGCAGCGGGGTCGGCATGGTCAGGGTGGCGGTGGCAGTAGGCGTCGGCTTGGGCGCCTCATTGGCTTGCAGCGGCGGGCCGATGAGCATCCACAGCACGGCAGCGATGACCGCGATGCCAACGAACAGCAGGATCAAGGTACCACAGGGAAAGCCGCGCCGCGAGCGCTTGCCCGCCTTGGGCGGCGTCTGATCCATGGTATCGTAGAGCCACTCCATCTTCCCGGAGTAACTCTCGCGCGGTTCGTTGGGGTTGTTCTCGGGTCGGTCAGACATGTTTCCAGTCAAGAATTGCGGCGCGGACGAGGTGGTGGTTGAGCCTTCGCAGATTACCAAGGATTATACGCGGCTTGTCGCGAGATGCCAAAGGCCGATTGCGCAAACGTGTGCCCACAGCCTCCAGGCCCACCGGCGGTAATTGTGATGTCGGGCACGGTTTTTGTCATTAGCAGACCAAATCAGGTATAATTTGAGTTCGCCAGCGGTCTCCGTGGCCGTGGGGACGGCGTACAGGCATTATTTCTTCGACGAAAACGAGGTACTTAGGGTGATCCAACGTCCCAGCCAGAATCCGGCGTACTGGACAACTGAATTCGAGCTTCTGCCCGATGACATCGAGTTCCTGCGCATCTATTTGAGCGAACCCGACCGGCCGGTCATCGAGAGCGACATGGTGCAGGCGTTTGTGGCCGAACGCATCCGGCGCGAGGACCAGCGTATCCGCAAAGAGGTTGCACGCGGCAAGATCTACGACCCGCGCGACAACTACGCGATCGGTGAGACCCTGGTCTTTCCCGCGTTGGACTTTGCACTGGCCACGGTGGAGGCTGAAAGGCCCGGGCGCAACCCGGAACATGGTGAGTTTACCGTTTTGGCCGTCAGCTTCGAGGATGGCAGCCGGCGCCAATTCGCCGCCGGGCTTGCCACGCCGCACAAGCTGAACCGCAAAGACGGCGACGACTCGATTGCGCAAAGCGATGCGCCGGACCCGGCCCAGATCGTTGAGATCTACGGCCGCGAGCTGCACATCAACCTGGCCGATGACATGCTGGCGATGGAAGACACGCCGTTCGTCAACCACGGCCGATACTGGTCGTTGCGTGACATGCTCGCGGAGATTCACATCGGGCACATGAACATCGCCGAAGCCGCCATCGATCTGCGCGGCGCGCCCCTGCCGACGATTGCAATCGTGCTTGAACTGGAACTGCCGCGAGAGATACCCCCGGCGCTGGCCGGTTTCTCCATCGACATCGCCATGTCAGCCGATCCGCGCTTCGTGGATGTCGGCACCGAGGGCCGCGAGTGGTACCTGCGGCGACTGCTTCCTGACGAGGCGATGATTATCCCGCGGCGCTTGCAGTATGTGGAAGAAGCATACGACCGCTCTTTGCTGAGCGTCCGCTACCTGCAGCTAGAGTGGGAACTGGACGACGAATGGTCGGAGGGCGCAGCGGCAACCGCCAGTAGCAACCTGCTGCCGAGGGTCGATCTGTCGCTGACCTACCCGCATCGCCGCTCCGGCACGTTGCCCCTGACGCCGCGCACCAGCAACTTCTTCCCTGTCCGCGAGGGCAAGCGCAGCATGATTACCTTTGTTGACGGTCGCTGGGGCAAGCGGTTCACCGGCTGGGTTGTGCCGGAGGGCCTTTACGTTGCGGGTCTGTGGGACTGGTACGAGGAGCACAGTATTCCAGTCGGCGGCATTGTCGTCCTGGAACGCACCGAGAACCCGCTGGAAGTAGTGGTCGATGTCAAGCCGCACCGCAGCAAGCGGGAGTGGGTGCGCATGGCGCGGGTCGAGGGCGACCAGCTTCGCTACCTGTTACAGAAGCAACTGATTTCCTGTGACTACGATGAGACGATGATCGTGGCGGAGGCCGACCCGACGGCCACCGACGAATTGCGGCGCAACCTGTACGACGCGGCGCCATCAGTCTATGAGCTGGTGGACGAGACGGCTCCGCAGTTGATGGGCCTGAGCACGCGCGGCGTTGTCCACGTCAAGACCATCTACAGCGCATCAATCTCGTCCGCCGCACTGCCGCCCGGCCCGATCTTTGCGGCCACGGTCGTATCGAACCCGCGCTTCCAGGAAGTGGGCGACGGCGAGTTCGGCATGGCCCGCTGAAGCACCATCAACTAGTACCGAGGTAGATCATGGCAATCTGGTCGAAGCCAACGTTGGACACGAAATTTCATATCGACCATCGACTGGTGGGATAACGCCGGTCGCAATTTCCGGCTGGTCCTCCTGGAGCAGCTCTGCGAAGGCTGCCGCAGCCGCTTTAGTTCTCTCGACGAAACTGAGATGGTCGACTGGGTGAACCCTGACACCGGCGAAGTGATCGAGGCGGACGCGCTGGTCCAGTGCCTGAAGCGGGAGTGCGCCAGCCAGCCGGATTACATCGATGAGCGCATTCCTCTGGCGACGGCCGTCTTCCGGGTGTTTCTGATCAACGACAACCAGCCTCTGTCAGCCCACCAGTTGCACGAATACCTGCCCTGGAAACAGCCGGAGATGATCCTCCAGACGCTGGGCGGTCGCCAGACCTATCTGGGAATTCGACCTGCCTAGCTCAGGATCCGCTTGTAGTAGTGGCTTCAGCCGCCTCAAGGAACGGCCGATGCGGCTGAAGCCGCTACTACGAACAAATTTGTCTTCGTTGCGCGCTCGCCCTAGCCGGGCGGCGCTTCGTTTTCAGCGGCTGGCAGGGCAGCAGCGATCAGCGCGTCGAGGTCAGTCGGCTGCGCCTGTGCGGAACTGGTCAACCAGGCCAGAAATTCCACATTTCCCTTGGGACCGATGACCGGCGATGCAATCAGGCCGCGCACCTGCCAGCCCTGCTGCTCAGCCCAGGTCAGCACGCGGCGCAACACGGCATCGTGCACAGCGGGATCACGCACCACGCCGCCCTTGCCGACCTGCTCCCGCCCCGCCTCGAACTGCGGCTTGATGAGCACAACCGCCGATCCGCCTTCGACCAGGAAGCTGGCAACCGGCGGCAGCACCAGTTCCAGACCGATGAACGACACGTCCACAACAGCCAGATCAACCAGCCGGCCATCGGGCAGCCCGGTCATGTAGCGCACATTGGTGCGTTCCAGCACCGTCACCCGCGGGTCCTGGCGCAGCTTCCAGGCGAACTGGCCGTAGCCGACGTCGATGGCAACCACCGTCGCCGCGCCACGCTGCAAGAGGCAGTCCGTAAATCCGCCGGTGGACGCGCCGACATCCACAGCATTCGCGCCATCCGTATGAATTGCAAACGCGTCCAGCGCAGCTTCAAGCTTCAGCCCGCCGCGGCTGACGTAGGGCAGCTCGCTTCGCAGCCGGATGTCGCTGGTAACCGGCACTTCCTTGCCCGGCTTCGTCGCCGGCTCGTCGTTGACCAGCACAGAGCCGGCCATGATCAGCGGCCGCGCTTTTTCACGTGTCTCCGCCAGGCCGAGTTCGACCAGCAGCAGATCGATACGTTGGCGCCCCGGTTTGGATCGAGTGTAAGTCATGCCGCCATCATAAGCGCGGCCCCGTGGTTCGTCAACATCCGAATTGACGGGCATCGTACCTTTGGGTATCATCTGGCATCATGAACGAGGATATCAACCTGCCGACGGGTGCTCCGCAGGCTTCCGATTCGTCGAAATCACAGTCGCTGGCGGCAACCGCCAAGGCGCTGCTCAAGACCATGCGGCCCAAGCAGTGGGTCAAGAATGTCGTCGTCTACGCGCCGCTGGTGTTCGACGGCAAGTTGTTCGACCCGGTGCTGTTGCTGCGGACAACCGTGGCGTTTGCGCTATTCTGCCTGATCTCCAGCGCCGTCTATCTGATCAACGACCTGGCCGACATCGAGAAGGATCGGCTACATCCCAAGAAACGCAACCGGCCGTTGCCTGCCGGTGAGCTGTCCCCGCGCGTTGCAGTCGTGGCAGCGGTGGTGCTGATCATTGCCTGCATCCCGCTGGCGCTCTGGTTGGACAGCGGCTTCTTCCTGATTCTCTATGGCTACCTTGTGCTGATGATCGCCTACTCCTTCTACCTCAAGAACCTGGTGATCATCGACGTGCTGGTGCTTGCAGCCGGCTTTGTACTGCGTGTGGCGGGCGGCGTGGCGGTGGTGCAGGTGGAACGCTTCTCGCCCTGGCTCTACCTCTGTATCGCGGTCGGCGCGCTGTTCCTGGGGTTCGGCAAGCGGCGCCACGAGCTGGTGCTGCTGGAAAATGGCGCAGGCTCGCACCGCGCCATCCTGGCCGAGTATACCGTGCCGCTGCTCGACCAGCTCATCGGGCTGGTGACGTCGACGCTGGTAGTGTTTTACTCGCTTTACACATTCTCAGCGGTCAATCTGCCAGCCAACCACGGCATGATGCTGACGATCCCTTTCGTGCTCTACGGCCTGTTCCGCTACCTCTATCTGATTCACGTCAAGAAGCTGGGCGGCGCGCCGGACGAGCTGGTGTTCCAGGACAAGCCGATGTTCATCACCGGCGTGCTGTGGGTGCTGGCGGTGGTGGCGGTCCTGTATCTCGGCTGACAGGGGATAGGACACATCTGACACGGTATCAACTGGCGTGCTTGAAACAGTCTTGGCGAGTGCACCATGGAGCGGCACAATGCGCCTGGCAAGTAACTCACCGCTGTCATCCTGAACGGGTCGAACACGCGATCAACAGGATGTCGAATTGTCAGTGAAGGATCTCTCCGGGAGAGTATCCAGAAAGGTGTCCAACGATTAGGAACCATCCCGGAGGGACGCAGCGATCGCACGTAGCAGAGGCGAGATTGCTTCGCCGGCGGCCTCCTCGCAATGACGCGTGTTCGGTGACTCCAAACACATTCGAATCAAACAGCGCCGAGGTTGGAAATCAACCTCGGCGCTGTTATTTGTTTCATGCGGAACCAGCTATTCGGCGTCCGCTCCCACCAGGTAGCTGCGCCACGGCTCTTCGCAGCCCTCTTCGGTGACACCGTAATAGACCGCCATGGTGCCGTCGGGAAAACGCTGCACGAAATCGTAGCGATGCTTGCCGGCGCGCTTCTCGGCCCGCAGCAGCGCCACATCGTCGCGCCAGTCGATCTTCTTGGCGTCGGGCGGGTTCTGCTCGTGCTGGCTGATGGCGTAACGCCACAGACGGCGCGCCGACTTGAGCGTCACGTTTTGCACGGTGCTGCCATTGCGCAGGTCGCGGATGGTGTAGTAACGTGTGCCGCCGCGATCTTTCACATCCACCACTTGCACGCCGATGGTCGGCGGCGCCACACCATCGACGTCGTTGGCCGGCGCCTCATGCTCGTCCTCGTCTTGCTCGCGCAGATCAACCCTCTCGCCCGGATCAATCGGCTTGGCCGGCTGATCCTTGGTCACAGGCTCATCGCCCGGTTCTTGGGCGGCGACAGGCTCGGCTGGCTTCTCGGCGCTGGTGCTGCGCTTGCTGCTGCGCCGGCGTTTGCTGGCCGGTTTTTCAGGAACGGGCTCCGCCTCCGGCGCCTCGACCAGATCGCCGCTTTCCAGCAGCGACCGGCGCACCAGTTGCACGATCTCGTCGCGCACGGCCAACACGCTGTCTGCCTCCTGGCGCAGGTAAATACGACTGTCATCCAGACAGTAGGGACGCTCGATGCCCGGCGGCACCTGAATGCGCAGTACTTGCTGACCCTGGCTCTCCAGCGCGTCGATCTCAACCTCCAACGGCGGGACAACCTTGCTCTCGATCTCCGCCCGCAGCGCGATGATGGTCTCGTCCGGGTCGTCCACGCCCAGCGGCGGCCCCGCATGGGTGCCAGCGCCGACATAGACCGTGCCACCCTGGGTGTTAGCAAACGCGACAACATCGCTGAGGACAGCAAACAAGCGGCCGCCCTGGCGTGTTACGCGCTCATGGAACGACTGAACGATGCTCGGCCCCTGTTGGCGCGCTTCGGTTACGTGGTCGAAGGGTTCGTTGCGTCGCCGAAAGGGACGCGTCTGAGCGAAATCACTGGACTCAAAAACCTTCTTGATGGCCGCAAAGGAAACCGGCCCGGTGAGTTGAATCTCGGTGACCCGCTCACCGATGCCCAGTCGATTCTTGTCGTTCAGGTCGCGGTTGATCAGATGAGCATCTGAGCCTTGAATGCAGTGCATCCGTCGCGGATACTCCGGCTTCGACCCGTTGAAGAAGCGGGCCGTGGAGCGCGTGCTGCGGCTCTCCAGGTCGGTGACCTCCAGCGCGTGCAGATGCGGATCCTGGGTATAGGAGATCTTGGTCTGCCCACCAAACGGGAAATCGCGCATGGCGACGCCGTGGGTCGAGTTGGCGTGCGCTGCGATGACGATACCACCGGCTGCGTGGATGACGCGATACGCGGTCAATACGTCCGCACTGGCGCCGACTTCGGTGGACCCACCGTCGAGCCGATCAGGCGGCACGTTCAGGTCGAGCAGAATGTGCTCGAGTTGGCGAACCGACGTCTCAGGGGGAAAGAGGCCGATAATATGGAAACCAAATGTTGCCGTAAACTCGAAGCCTGGCAGAACCAGGATCTTGTCGCCCAATCGACGATATTCATCCAGTTGACGGCGCTCGTTGGGGCGCAGGCGGTTTTCAATCTCAAGCCATTGCAGCCTTTCGATCTCTGCCCGCAAACTTGCGATGCCAGCGACGGTATTATGATCGGTGATTGCCACCACATCCAGCCCGCGCTGCTCGCATTTATACAACCAATCCAGCCAGGTTGCGCCTGGCTCCTTCCAGTCGGCCGATGCCATGGAGTGCAGATGCAAATCTATTGCCCACCATTGGCGCTTGGCCTTACTGCTACTACTATTTCGTTGTGATCTGGACACGTTTTCTCTACGTTGACTCCTCTCGAAATCCGTGACAGGCACAGGCAGGTACCGCAAAGCAGCGGCGCCTCGTGACCACCACAGTGGTTGAAGCAACGTCGGTCAATAGGTTGAATTCGAACGGGAGGTTGAGAGAGGATATCCCAGCCGATGGAAGCACTGAGGGCAAAAACGAAATCATGTGCGGCCTGTCGCCCCGCAGCCAATGTCTTCCTGCATGTTCTGTCAATCAACCTGTCGTCTCTAAAGCGAGGCGACCGGTCTGCCAACTCCCTCTGCATCAAATCTTTGTGACGTTGCAGCATGTTTTGTCACGATAACAAAAACCGTAGTGATTCTAACACACTTACCGCGGCCTGTCCAATCCTTGTGTTGAAGTACAGCGACTCCAAATATGCGCTATCACTGGGCGGAGTTGAGGATTTAGCCGGGACCCTCAACCGAAGTCGCGTCCACTCAAGCCAGCTAGAGCCTCGAACTCCGTGCCATATATGAAATTGCTGGTTGATATTACTACACACCGTCAATCCCGCAGCCGCAGGTACAACTCGACACCGATGACAGATTGATTCACCGCAATGGTTGACAGACCTGTGCTTCCCGCCTATACTGCCTGTGAAATTCTTTTCGAGGTGGCGTTTTGGGCCAGTTCCGCAAACATGTATTTATCTGCACCTACGGGCCGTACTGCGGTTTCGACGGTGACACCGAAGGGCTGCTGAAGCGGCTCAAGCAGCGCGTCGCCGAAGCGGGCCTGCGCGACGAGGTGCGCATCAATCGCGCAGGCTGTCTCAATCAGTGCGGCCACGGCCCCAATGTCGTGATCTACCCGGATGATGTGTGGTACAGCGGCGTGCAGATTGAAGACGCCGATGAGCTGTTCGAGGAACACCTGCTCAACGACCGGCCAGTGCAGCGGCTGCTGTTTCCCCTTCCGCCCGGCAACAACAAGGACACCGGCGGCTATCCCGCTGAAGTCACAGAGTACAAACAGATCGAGAAGCGCCTTGACAACG
Organism: uncultured Chloroflexia bacterium; assembly: GCA_963707275.1. Classification (GTDB taxonomy): domain Bacteria; phylum Chloroflexota; class Anaerolineae; order JAAEKA01; family JAAEKA01; genus JACKBK01. The sequence goes on along the minus strand of CAVPPH010000001.1, from coordinate 940,134 downwards.
TACGCGCCGCTGAACGAGCGCGCATCCAGGCCGCCATGCAAGCTGCCGCCGACGATCAGGCGTGAGCGGCCGGCACGAAGGGACTGACCTGAACCAGAAGCAGGACCTGGAATAGCTGGCCCAGCAGCACGATCCGCTCGCTGGACACCGCGGCTGTAGCGGCTGGCGTCACCAATGAACGCAGACGCGCCAGGCGTTCTTCCGCCGGCAAGTGCGGCTGTGTACGCTCCGACAATTGCCAGTAAGCCTCGCGCAGGAACCAGGCCGCCCGATCGTGCGGCAACCGGGCCTCAGCCTCCCAGGCCTTGACGTGCTGGCGGCTGGCGGCGACCATGGCGCTCTCAGCCAGCAGGCTGGTAAGCAGGCTACGAAGATCGGTCGCCTGCCCGCTGATGACGTTTTCAAACGCCACCAGACCCATTCCAGCGACGTCCAGCCATGATGCCACCTCGCTGAACTGGCGGGCCGACAGCTTGCTCTGCAAATCCAGCAGATAGTCGTGAAACGCGGCAGCAGTGGCAAGCGATTCAGAACGGCCGACACCCGCAGGCGCAGCTGCCAGCAGCGCTTCTTGTAAACTGACCAACGCAGCCGGGGTGGGCCGCCGCAACACCTCGACCAGGACCAACGCAAGTTCATTCATGCTGGCATTATACGCCGGGCGGCCAACATTTTCAACATCGCATCTGGACAGGCGACAGTCACTTTTCAGCAGCCGCCCGCCAGATGACCAGTCATTGGAGTGACTGTCACCTCAATGGCGCAAAAGGAGACCTCATGGCTAACCAGCAAATCGTCGTCGCCATCGCAGCTCTGGCCGGATTGGCCCTGCTGACCGGCTGCAACCTGCTCAGCATCCCGCGGCCCTTCAACACAGCAGAGGAGGTGCCTGTGCCGCCGGTGCAGGCTGTACCGGTTCCCGTCCCGCTGGAGGGCAACTCACCGACCAGCATCTACGAACGGGTCGCGCCTTCGGTCGTCTACATCGAAACCGACTGGGGCACAGGCAGCGGCTTCGTGGTCGAGGTGGACGGCGAGAAATACATCGTCACCAACAACCACGTCGTCTCGCCATTCAGGGTAGTGCGTATCGCCCTGCCTGACGGCAACGAACTGATCGACGCGCCGGTGGTGGACGTCGACATGTTGGCTGATCTGGCAGTGATCGGCCCGGTCGAGACCGATGCCCCGCCGCTGGAGCTGACACAAGACGTGATGACGGCGGTCGGCTCGCCCGTCTATCTGATCGGCTACCCCGGCGAATCGGAGGTGTTTCCCCAGCCAACGCTGGCCACCGGCCTGCTGTCCAACATACGTCGCTGGCCCGCCGCTGATCTGACCTACTACCAGACCGACGCGTCTACGGTCGGCGGGCAAAGCGGCGGCGTGCTGGTGTCAGGCAATGGCGACGTCATCGGCGTTCCGACCTTCTGGTTCGGCATGCCGGGCGCATTCGGGCTGGCCCTGAACTCAGCCGACGCGCTGCCAGCGCGTCAGACAAATTATCTCCGGCGAAGATTCCGACGGATTGGGGCAGCGCGGCACGATTCTGGACGATACGGACGACATGCAGACGCTGGCAATCGGGCAGACCGTGACCGGTGCGATCGATTACTACGGCGACAATGACGTCTTTCTCATCGAGCTGGAACGTGGCGATGTGGTGGATGTGGCGGTCGATTCGATCCACCTCGATCCTATGGTGTTGATGGGCGACGAGTCGGCAACCGAGGCGGATCTGGTCTCCGACGACGACAGTGGCCGCGGCGTCTTCGGCACCGATGCCCTGCTGACGTTCGAGGCGGAAACCAGCGGCACCCACGTCATCGTCGTCCAGAATCTCGGCGGCAACCCCGGCGCCTACCTGCTTTCCGTTCGCCCCGGCAAACTTGACTGACCGGCAGATTTGCCGTTTTGGCCGGTCTCCTGACCGAGCCACTTGTTACGTATCTGAACCGATTCCTCACGAGGTACCAATGTCCCGTTCACGCACCCTGATCCTGGCAGCCGGCGACCTGATCGCCCTGCTCATCTTCGTCGTCATCGGCCAGGCCGATCACAGCACACTCAACCAGAGCAACCCGATTCTCGGCGCGCTGCCGAACCTGCTGGCGCTGGCCACCCCCTGGTTGATCATCGCCTTTCTGCTGCAAGCCTACCCGCGCAAGGCGATGCGCCTCCCCCAGTTCATGGGCCGTTCCGCGCTGGCCTGGCTGATCGCCGCGCCGCTGGGCCTGCTGTTGCGCGCTGTCCTGCAAAACCGCGGCGGCATCCCGACACCCTTCCTCATTGTGACGCTGCTGGTCGGCGGGCTGATGCTGCTGGGCTGGCGGCTGATTTTCTGGCTTGTGGTTATGCGCAAGAAGCCGGCGCAGGTCGAAGCTGGCTCGGTCAGTCCCTGACGGGATGCACGCGAAGACCGACCAGAGCGCAGGAGATCACAGCCGACCGCAACTGTCACTGCGAGGAGGCCGCCGACGAAGCAGTCTCGCGCCACCTCCTCGCAGTGAGGATATCCTCAAGCGCCTAAACGCAACGGGCCGGTTCCGCAAACTGGAACCGGCCCGTTGTTTGTTGCAATACAGCAGTAGGCTTATGCCACCAACGGCTGACCTGACGCGGCCGGCTGCTCGACGCTGACCGGCTCAGCCGCCAGCCGGTGGTTCAGATACAGCGCGGTCATGAACAGCATCAGCGCGGTGAACTGGTGCGCCCAGTGCGATGACGATCGGCACGCCCAGCATGACGACGCTGATGCCGAGGCTGATCTGCACAACGACCAGCGCAGCCAGCAGCAAGCTCGACCGCCTGACCTGCGGCGCGTAGTCGTGGCGGCGGGCAACGAAATAGACCGCCAGCGCCGCCGCCAGCACACCGAAGGCCAGCCAGCGGTGGATGAAATGCACGGTGGCCGGCGCGGTCAGGATGCTGTTCAGCCAGCCGCCGGCGGCGCTCAGCAGGCCCGGCGGCACCAGGTAGCCAAACATCAGCGGCCAGGTGTTGGAGACGTAGCCCGCCTTCAGCCCGGCCACCAGCCCGCCGTAGGCGATCTGTACCACCACGATGCCGATCACCAGCACCGACAGCCAGTAGGCGGCCGGACGCCCGCCCGGCTGCTTCTGCGGTCGCCCGTAAATGCGATCCAGCGCCAGCCGAAAGGTGATGGCAAGCAACGTCAACGCCAGCAGCAGGTGTGCCGTCAGGCGGAAATGGCTGACCGCGGGCGTGTCCACCAGCCCGCTGCTGACCATGTACCAGCCCAGCGCGCCCTGGAAGGCAAACAGCACGCCCACCAGGATGTAGAGCCAGCGCTGGCCCTTCGGTATCCATCCCTTCAGCAGGAAGTAGATCAGGGGAATCGCCACCAGCAGCCCGGCAAAACGTGCGATCAGCCGGTGGATGTACTCGATCAGGAAGATCTCCTGGTACTCCGGCAGGGTCATGGCGGTGTTGACCTTGAGGTACTCCGGGGTCAGCTGATACTTGGCGAACTCCGCCTCCCAGGCCGCGTGGCCGATGGGCGGGACAACGCCGCTGATCGGGTTCCACTCGACGATGGACAGACCGGAGCGGGTCAGGCGGACAAAGCCGCCGAAGGCAACCAGAAAGATGATACAGGCCACAAACCACCAGCAGCCAGGTGGTGACGGCCCGTTGGGCCCGTTTCGAAGCTTGCATGTCCGAGAATCTCCAGATGTTTCACACCGGTCGTGAACGATAGCACACCTGTTCATTCTAATCAACGGTGTGAATCTGGCAAACCGTGGGGAAGCGTCGTCCTCGTGTTTCGTGTTTCGTGTTGCGTAGCACCCAACGTCACCGCGTCATTCCCGCGAAGGCGGGAGATCCAGGCATCGGTGAGACGTGAAACATGATCAGATAGCCGGGGTTACGGAATACGCAACACGCAATACTTGCGAGAGGGAACCGCAGAGAGATGATGAGGATCGAGTACGAGTAAGAGTACGAGTACGAGGCCGACGCCTAAGCTCACGTCGACGGGCGGATCGCGTCACGTGCTTGAATGGCTTCACCTGCTCGGCTACATTGTCACGCAGCAGGTTGCCGGAGACGTGCATCAGCGTGTCGGAGAAGTCAGGGTCGATTCCCATCGACGCCAGACAGGGGAAGTGATGATGCAGCATCCCAGCCTCGAATTCAGCGTCGTCGGCTGAGACGCCGGCCAGCCCGGCGGCTACGTGACGCGCACAGCCGCAGACCGCGTCGCGCAGCACCGTCGCCTCTGTGATCGGTCGCGTGCCAGGATCGACCGCGATGCGCAGCTCAGGCTGGCCGAAATAGCGCGCGAACTCGGCGATCAGCGGGTTGTCGTAGGTTTCCCGTTGGCGGCGCGTCACCAGATAGTCGCGCTCGGTCAGCGAGCAGAGCGGCTTGGGCGTCACACAGGCCACGCCGTCGTCGGCCAGCCAGCCGCGCAGTTGCCGCGCCAGGCCGCGCGGCAGCCACGCCTCGCTGTCCACTGGTGCGATCACCGCCTTCGCGCCGGTGATCGAGCAGAGGTCGGGGATCAGCTCCGCCACGCCCTTGTGCTCCTGAAACGCCAGCACCAGATCGGCCGGCGGCAGATCGGCCGGCACGTAGTCCTCCGGGTAGTCGATGAACAGCGGCAGGGTGGTCGGCGCCAACCACTCGGCCAACGACCAGCCGGCCGGCGCGTGCTCGCGGACGTTGCCCACGTGCCGGCGACCATAGTCCCCGGTGATGACAGCCAGAATTCGCATCGCTTAAACTCCTATCGGTTTTACCCGCGGCCAGGCATTCAGGGCGAACGCGGCCACGGCAGCCGCCTCGGCCAGCCGGCCGGCCAGCAGCGTCCATGCCGGCGCGCCCGCCAGCGTTCCCGCAACCACCAACAGCAGCCCGCCGTTCAGCAGCGCAAATGCTGCCCAGGCGGGCCGCTCGTCGCCGCGCGACGACTGGAAGCGCGGCAGTATCCAGAACGCCACACCCATCGCAAGCTGCACGATCCAGCCCGTCAGCAGCAGCTCGATGTGGACCGGGAGCAGCCGCCAAAAGAGCGGACTGAGCCGCAGCCCTTTGTTGGCTAACATCAGCGCGCCCAGCGTGAAACCGGCCGCCAGATAGAGCAGCGACGCCTTGATGAACCAGGTGGACAGCCGCGGCACGTCAGCGCTCCTTGACCCGGCCCCAGGTGTTGGCCACGAAAAACATGCCGGCCAGCCATTGCAGCGTAGCCGACAGCACCAGTACCCACGACCAGAGCGGCGCCACGCTGACCGCCGCGCCCGGTTCGCCCAGCACCCGCAACAGCAGGCCGGTGTTCAGCAGGATGTAGGTGGCAACCGCCAGTCCTTCCCGCCCGCGCGGCCGCTCCTTCGAATACTTGGGGAACATCCAGAAGACGATGCCCATGATCAACTGCGTGACCCAGCCCACCAGAAAGAGGTGGAAGTAGACCGGCCCGGTGGCTTGCAGCAGCTTCGGCAGGTCCGCCACCTGCGTAAACGCCAGCAGCACGGCCAGCGACAGCCCGGCAAACAGATAGACCATCGAAGTTCTGACGTACCAGCGGGTGATCGCGGGCATCAGCCTACCCTGCCTGTCGGCGGCCGCGGCGCACGGCCAGCACCATCAGTGCCAGGAAAAGCAGGATCGCCACCTCGTTCAGCAGCCCGCCCCAGCGGCGGACAGTCATTTGCAGCGTCGCATCGCCGGCAATCCGCAGCAGCAGCGAAAGCTGAAGCAGGGCCAGCGGCACGTAGAAGGCAGGGCTGTAGGCCAGCGGCCAGCCGGTCAGCGCTGGCACAATGATCGGCGCGTGCGCGAAGATCATGGAAAAAACGAAGCCGACAAACAGTGTGTGCATCAGAGCGTCGTAATGCGGCCCCGCGGTCAGCCCGCCGTGATGGAGGCGCTGCAGCCCCGAAAACGCCAGCCAGACGTATCCTGCCAGCAACGCGACGGCGATATACCGCGTCAGGCCCGTCTTGCGCACCGTGCGCCGGGCGATGTCGAACAGTAGCAACCAGACTGCTAACAGCAACATCCCCGCGCCGGCCAGTCGTGCGCCGGCCTGAAACGCCACCGGCGACACCAGAATGCCGGCCACCAGCACTGCGACGGCAACGCCGAACGCGACCTGCTTGCCGCGCGACAGCCGCAGCAGGCGGCTCAATTCCAGCCGCTCGCCGACAATGGTCAGCACCAGGAAGCCCGCCCACCAGATGCTGACCTCAGGAATGGTGCGTCCAAACATCCACAGCAGGTTGCCGCCCAGCCAGGCCAGCGCGCCCAGCAGCATCACCACGCTATAGAGCGCGACATGGATGCGCAGGATGACGCACCATCGCCAGCACGAGGATCACGCTGCCCAGCACGATCAGCAGCGTGCCGACCGGCCAGGCAATCCCCAAAACTAGCAGCATCGAGCCGATACCGGTCGCCGCCGGGCCGATGTAGGTCCAGCGCTGACGGCTGTCCAGCCCGCTCAGCCCGACCGCCCGCTCCAGCCCGACCAGCGTGCCCAGGAACCCACAGACCATCAGCGGCCCGTGAGCCATCGGCAAGGTGGGACGCAGCAGCGGCAGTTGCCAGCCAAGCCGCAACAGGCCGGCCCACAGCGCGGCCAGCAGCGCGATCACAGCCAGCGCGACCAACGGCGCGGCCACTCGTTGGGAAAGTTGACCTGAGTTCGAGTTGCTCAAGGTTCGTTCCTCGTTACTCCTGAAACAGCGAAACTTGCCTTGTCATTGCGAGCCGCAGCGGCGAAGCAATCTCGCGCGTGCCACGTGAGATTGCTTCGGCGGCCCTCGCAATGACGTCCGGTAAATTCAGTATTTACACTGTGCCCTGTCCCGTCACGACAAGAGATAGAGCAACATCGCGACGGTCGTCTCTGCGTAGACGCTGTGCGGCAGGTTGGGCGGCAAATGTACCCAGGCGCCTGGCTCGGCGGTCGTCTCGTCGCCACCAAGGGTGAGCCGGGCGCTGCCTTGCAGGAAGTGCAGGATCGCCGGTTTAGAGGCGGTGTGCTCGGACAATTCCTGCCCAGCGGCAAAGCCAAACAGAATCACCTTGACGCCCTGATCCGAAAAGAAGGTACGGCTGACGATACTGTCCGGCGCAATCTCGGGCAGCTGCGCCAGCACGTCGTCAACGTGGAAATATGTTGTGGTCATCGATTTCTCCAAAGTCTGGTCAACTTGTGCAGGCGATGCGCACGCGCCACTCGTCCGGCCCCTCTTGCAGATAGGTCCAATCGAACTGGCCGGCTCGCTCGTGCAGGAACTGGTAGTAGAGCGGCTTGGGATCGTGGTCGTTGACCAGGATCATCGCCTGGCCGACAGACAGGCCATCGAACGTGTCGAAGATCAGCGGATGCCGGTCGCGCGGCGCGATCTCGCGCACATCTACGATCGCGGCATCAGCGGCTGGGTCTTGCGAAGTTGGTGTGGTCATGAAATCCTCCTGTGATAGCCTGATGATAAACCGGATACGTGCCTTTTGCAACGACAAATGTCTCATGCCGATGAGGTTGGCGTCACCGCGGGCTGAACGTGTAGCTGTCTATGACACGGAACACAGACGCTGATCAGGTTCGACGGCTTGTCGCGTCCAGCCAGGCGGCCGGGTGGAATGTGATGCAGCTCCAACGGCTGACCCGCTACGCCGCAGACCCGGCAGGCGTAGCCGTCACGCCGGTGCACGCGCGCATGTGAACGTCCTTTCGCGCTCAGTCGCCAGCGCCAGCGCCGCCACGGGGCCAGCAGCAGGCTATGTAAATCATCCAGCAGGCGATGAAAGGCCAGACCCGCCGCAGCCAGGCCGAGAATCGGCAGCAGCGGCATCAACGCCAGGCCGGCCAGGATCACCGGCCAGCGATGCAACAGGTGTTGGCGCGCGTCCTCCTGGTCGCTGCGGAAGTGACGCCACATCACTGCTGGCGACGCAATGCCGTAGCGCGCGACGTACGGCGGCACGTGATCCAGATCGGCAAGCAGACTGGCGGCCCACGGTACGAGAACGCGCCGCCCCAGGCGCGAATACGCGGCAATGGCAGCCGCGGTGGACAATATCAGGTGGTAGCGAGGATGCACTGGGGTGTCCGTCCAGAAAAGAGAGCCGCCCGCAACGATCTGTGGATCGTTGCGGGCGGCTCCGCTTCAGAGGTCAGTCGAGGCGGCGTGGGCCGGGCCACGCTATCGGCTGACCGCTTATTGATGCAGCGACCGGATGTAGGCGATGATGTCAACAAGCTGCGCGTCGGTGATCGCCGGATTGCCGCCCTTGGGAGGCATGTCAACGCCGGTGGTGTTTGCCGGGTCGCTGGTCGGCCGCCCTGTCTTGATGAACGCCAGCAACTGCTCGTCACTCTGGCTGGAGACGAAGTCACTGGTGGTGAAGGGCTTGCCCAGACCGGTAACACCCTCACCGTTGGGACCGTGGCAGGCCGCGCAGGTCGTGCTGAACAATTCCTTGCCCTTGGCAACGTCGCCGGCCGCTGCAATCGGTGCAGCCGCAGGCTCCGCAGGCGCTGTCGTTGCAGCGGGCTGGCTGCCACCGCCGCCACAGGCAGCCAACATCGACAATACAACGATCAGCAGGGTTAAACCTAGCACATTTCTTCTCATTGGTTGTTCTCCTTCGCGTGGACCGATTCGTCCACAGTGGTTGCTTGCGGCCAGTCATCTGACCGGCCCGTTTCAGTCTTGCGACCGGCTTCATTGTCCATCATATTCTAACACACCGCTACCCGGCAAACCAGTATCGCTGTATGCCTGAACTGTCACTTGCTGCCGCCCATCTGCCCGTTGCCCATTCCTCCCGCGCCGATCTGACCGGACGCGTGTTGCGCCATTAGTGTCTCCCAGTCCAAAATGTCGAGGCCCAGCGAGCGTGCCATTGCGTCCGCCCGTTCACTGCTGGCAAAGGCGATGATACCGGACGCCATAGGCGTCGCCACCTTGTCGGTGACCACGTAGCTGGCAGCGGTGGCGTTGGTCCACTCCTTGGATTCGTAGTCGTGGACGTACCACGCCACCGGCGGCTGATCCGGGTGGTTGGCTGCGTAGTCCAGCATGTCGCCGATGTCGTCGAAGCTGGCGGTTTCATAGCGACCCGGCGCGACCTCGTATCCGATGGCAGAGGCGAAGCGCTCGTCGCTGATGATCATGTTGCACTCGGCACAGACATCCTCGCCGTAGCGAATCTCAGGCGGCGCAAGTTCAGGTGTCCCCTGGGCACAGGCGGCCAGCAGGGCGGTCAGGAGCAAGAGAAGTAGTGGTAGTTTCTTCATGGTCGGGTTACTGGTTGCAGGTTGCACGTGGCAGAGATCAAAGGTCAGAGATCAGAGGTCAGAGGTCAGAAAGCTATCCGCCATCCGCCATCCGCTACAGATCGCCCCGATTGGCGAAACGCGCATAGGCCAGCGCCGCCGGCACGATGGCCCACAGCGCGAGCGTGGCGAGGAAGATCGCCAGCAGGCTCTGGCCGTAGCGCTGCACGGCGTACACGCCGGCAGGGCCGAGGATATCCAGCGTGGCGTTGATGTTGAGAATCGCCGCCATCTTGAAAACCTGCGACGGGTTGGTCAGCGACATGAGAAACAGGTTGCCGATGGGCATCTTCATCGCCATGGACGTGCCCATCATGCCCAGGTCGCCGAGGAAGACGAAGGCCAGCCACAGAAACAGGCCGATGCCGACCGAAACGCTGGCCTTGCGGGTCAGCGCCGAGACCAGGAAACCGACACTGAGCATTGCCAGGCTGAGCAGATAGGCCAGAGCGACCAGCATGACGTAGGCGCCCGGATCGGCCGCGCCGCTGCCACTCAGCACCATCACCACGCCGGAGATGCCGAAGCCCAGCGCCAGCGACGCCAGCAGGCTGAGCGCCAATCCCAGGTATTTGCCCAGAAACACCTCGATGCGACCGATGGGCTGCGCCAGCAGGTAACTCATGGTGCCGCGCTCCAGCTCGCTGGAGATGCTCTGCGCGCCGATGGTCAGCGCCATCAGCGGGATGATCAGCAGCACCAGGTTGATCAGGCTGGCGGCGGTGCGCCCGAAGCCGGCGAAGCCGGCAATGCCGGCCCCGGCCAGCGAAAGATACGAAAAGGCCAGCGCCAGCACCGCGAAGGCCACGGTGTAGAGCAAGAACCAGCGGTTGCGCAGCGCGTCGCGCAGTTCCTTCTGCGCCAGCGTCCAGATGATGGAGAGTGAACTCATTGCTACTGCACCTCGAAATCCATAACTTCAATATCCGCGTCGTGCAGGGCGTTGATAGGGCGGGCCTTTTCGCTGGGCAGCACATCGACCAGCACGCCGACGCCGTTGCGCGAGACGGTGAAGCCGCCAGCGTTCAGCACGACCATAGCGTTGTCGAGCTGGCCGTCGGGCAACCGCAGCTTGACCTGGGTACGCAGACCAAGACGCTGCGGCAGCTCGCCGGGCGCGCAGGTCATCAGCTTTCGGCCCTGCTCCATGACCAGCACGTTGTCTGCCAGCGCTTCGATCTCCTCCAGCCGGTGCGAGGTGAAAATGACCGTCTTGCCCGCCCGCTTGACATCACTCAACAGGTGCAGGAAGTGATCGCGCGCCGCCGCATCCAGGTTCGAGGTTGGCTCGTCGAGCACCAGGATCGGCGGGTCGGCCAGCAGCGCCAGCCCCAGCGCCAGCCGCTGCTTCATGCCACCCGACAGCGCGCCCACCGGCTTGTCGCAATGCCCGGTCAGCCCGACCTGATCCAGCACCTCAGCAGCTCGCTGCGGCGGCGTGTTTTTCAGCCGGGCGTAGAACAGCGCCGTGTCCAGTGCGCTCATGTCGGCGTAGAAGGCCAACTCCTGCGGCACGTAGCCCAGCAGCCGGCGCACCGTCTTGCCCTGCTTGCTGGCGTCCAGAGTATCGACCAGGATCTGGCCGCGGTATTTCAGCAGGCCAAGAAGGCACTTGATAGCGGTGGTCTTGCCCGCGCCGTTGGGTCCCCACAGCGCCAGCGCGGCCTGCGGCGGCACGTCGAAGCTGAGGTCGTCCACGGCGGTGAACTTGCCAAATTGTTTGGTCAGGTGGGAGAATTGGATCATGGGTGAAAGTGAAACGTGATGCGTAATGCGTATTGCGTGTTGCGTGTTACTTTTCGGGTGTCTGGCACTTGAACTGGAACTTGGAGTATTCTTCCAAGAATGAAATCCTCACTACGTTGGTGCGTGAAGTGCCTGGCACCTGATTCGCGGCGATTCTCTGAGATACGCAATACGCTCAGACCCCGGCTCGCCAGCTCCGACGCGTGCCCAGTACCAGCACCAACCCGGCCAGCAGCAACATACCAGCGGCGACGGCCAGATTGGCGGCGGCCGATGGCGGGGTCAGTCCGGGCACGGTGGGCATGGCTGGCGGGGCCATCAGCGGGTGCTCGTCGGCCATCTTGGGCCGCGGCTGGAACAGCGGGAAGGCGCGCGCCGCCAGATCAATGGCGTCGGTGGCCGGGCTGAGCTGGAAAAGCCGCAGCTCCGGGTTCTTTGCCAGCAGGTCTTCGTACAGGCTCTGCGCGACGTAGGGTACATCGCCCACGGCGTCACCGTTCGCGTCGTAGCCGGCGTAGTCGCTCCAATAGTTGCCGCGGCCCGCTTCCGACCAGTTGTTGTTGCGAAGCACGCCCTCGCCGGCCAGCGCGACCTGCTCGCCGTTCTCCTGGAAGACGTTGCCGGCAATCGTGTTGTTTTCCACCAGTGGCAGCAGCCAGAGCGCGATGTCGTTGTAGGCGAACAGGTTGTCCTCGGTGCGGGTCGTCGCGCCGGGCGCCAGCGGCGAGTGGTCGTTGTAGACGCCGATGCGGTTGGCAACGAAGTAGTTGCCATCCACAACCACGTTGTCCGCGTCCTTGAGGCCCAGCCCGTAGCCGCTCTGACCGCGGTTGTTGAACAGCAGGTTATTGCGCACGGTGTAGCCGTCGCCGTACATCAGGTAGATGCCCACCGAGTTGTCGCGCAGGACGTTTTCCTCGATGAGCACGTTTTCGTTGACCATGAAATGCAGGCCGTAGCGGCTGCGCTCCACGGTGTTGCCGCGGATCACGCTGTCGGGCGAAAACCAGACGATCATATCGCGGCTGTCGTGGACGTGGTTGTTCTCTACCAGGCTACCGGCCGAGTACCACAAACGCAGGCCATCGCCACGCACACCCATCTCGAGCGGCTTGCCGGCGACCGTATTGCCGCGTACCACGCTGTCCGGTGCGTTCTGGAGGTAGATACCGAAGAGCACGTCCTCCAGATGGTTGTCTTCAACGACCGTCCGCGCGCCCAGGCTGGTGATCCCGGAGTCCTCGAGATCCAGCGACGCGCCACTGCCGCGAAGGTCAAAGCCGCGGATGGTCACGTCGGGCGCGTTGATCGTGATCACGCTGCCGCGGCCGCCGCCGTCGATCACCGGACGCTCTCCCGGGGCGCCGATCAGCGTCACCGGGGTGTCGATGACCAGCGGCCCGGCATAGCTGCCAGCCGGCACCACGATGGTGTCGCCCGCCCGCGCGCCAGCCAGCGCGGCCTGTAAGTCAAAAGGCTGGCCGGCAGCCAATGGAACAACCGCAATCAAGGCAACGATCAGGGCGAATGGAAACATGGTTCGGTTCCGAATTCGTGAATTCGTGTCCTATTCGTGGACGGCCGCAGCTTCCTGCGCATCCGCCAGCGGCTTGTAGGCACGGCGGTGGAAGTACAGGCCGACCAGGATGAGCAACGACGCGGCGATGGCCAGCCACAGCCCGATGCCGGGACTGGCAACGGTGCGAAACTGAGCAATCTTGCCTTCGAACAACACCGGCGGCACGAACGGCTTGACACTGCTGCTCAGCGGCGCGGCCGGGTCGAGATTCTGCCCGAAGTTCGCCAGCCAGTATTGCAAATCAACCAGAAAGATGATCGGGAACAGCAGAGCCGGCAAGGCCAGCAGCGCGGCCCACCTGGAGTGAACAAAGACAGCCGCCAGAATCAGCAGGGCGACGACTACGACGCCAAGCACCGAGACAGACTTCTCAAAAGGCGCTGCCTCGTCCAACGGGCGCATGCCGATGTAGTGGTTGAGACCGTCGATCTCGCGGACATCGCCGGTCAGTCTGGTCAGATACGCCTCCACCGTCAGCCCGCCTGGATACTGCGGCGCGTGCAAGGTCAGTTGCCAGTAGGGCAGGAACGACCGACACCATCAGCAGCAGCGCGGCCAGCAGAAACAGTATCGTCGGCGCCAGGTAACGGCCGCGATGCACCCGCATCTCTTCAGCGGGAACTCGTGGGCCAATGATCTTTTCAACGCTTTCGCTCATGGCGATTGTCCTTTGGATCAGTGACCAGTAGTCAGTTGTCAGCGATCACTGATCGGTGAACGTCCGACGGTTCTAAGGCCGGACGTTCACCGATGCCTGATTACTGTTTACCGACTACGGTGCGATCTGGAAGTATCCCATCATCTCCAGATGCAGGGCAGAGCAGAACTCGGTGCAGTAGTACGGATAGGTGCCGCTGTTGGTGGCGTCGAACTCGAAGCTGGCCGTCTCGCCCGGCTCCAGGCTCAGGCTGATGTTGTGGCCGTCGAGCTGGAAGCCGTGGGTGGCGTCGTGGGCGGTCTCCACGTTGGTGATGTGCCAGATGACGTGGTCGCCCTTCCTTGACCTCGACACGGTCGGGTGTCAGATGTGAACGCACGGAGGTCATGAAGACCTCGACCTCGATTGCCGTTGCGCTCGATGCGCTCCTCGCCGAGGTTGGTGGCGAACTCGGACTTCTCCAGGTGATCGGATCCCAGCCGACCTCAGGATAGGCGTTGATGGCGTTGATCTTGTCGGCCTTGATCATCTGGGCGTAGTGCGGCTCGCCGATGCCCATGGCCATGTCGTAGATCACCTGCATCTCGTCGCCGCTGATGTCGATCAGCTGCTCGTTCTGCGGCAGCAGCGGGCCGACCGGCGTGAAGCGGTCCACCGCCCACTTGTTGAGCGCGATCAGATACTTGCCGTCGGGCTGACACGGTATCGCCTTCAGCCGCCACCAGGTGGCCGATGTTGTACTGGACCGGCACCTTGTTGAGCACGGTGTAGGCGGCCGGATCGTCGCCGCCCAGCTTCCACTTGGCGACCATGCTGTCCAGGAAGAGGCTGGTGTAGGCGTTGCCCTTGTCGTCGAACTGGGTGTGGAGCGGCCCGAGGCCGACTTCCAACTGGGCCACCATGACATCGTCGAAGTTGAGCATCGGGATGCCGTAGACGTCGGGGTCGAGTTCCCGCTGGCGATGGCCTGTCTGGATCTTGTCGAAACCGTAGATGGTGACGTGCGGGTCGAGCTTGCCGGCCACGACCAGATACTTGCCGTCCGGCGTGACATCCATGCCGTGCGGGCTTTTGGGCTCCGGCGCCAGGTAGAGGATGACCTTCGGCGACAGCCGTGTCGATGCTGATCATCGGCATGCCATTCATCTCTTCGGCCTTGCCGGCCTGCTACGACCTCTTCGGCCTTCTTCCAGTTGAAGATGTGCATGTAGTCCATGTCACGCTGGCTGACGCTGGCCTCGAAGTTGGGCTGGCCTTCCATGTTGCCGCCCGTGGCCATCTCGGTGTTGAAGGAGTTGCAGAACACCCAGCCATCGCTGACCAGCTTGCCGGCGTCGCACAGGTCCTGCCAGTAGGGCGGCAGCTCGATGCTGAACGATTTGGAGGGGTCGATGCGTCCGGCCTCACGGTCGAACTTCCAGGCGGTCATCAGGCCGCGGTACTTCTCCTGGTACTCCGAGAGCGGCGCGTACTCCCAGCCGAAGCGGCGTGGCGTACTGCGCGCCCTGGATGATGTAGTCGGTGTTGGGCGTCACGAAGGTCGCGCCGTGGTTGCTGATGATGTTGGGGTCCTTGACGATCTGCTTGGTTTCGAAGTCGCGCAGATCGATGACAGCCACGCGGGCGCTGTTCTTGTCGTTGATGAAGATCCACTGGCCGTCGTAGTCGCCAGCGGTCTCGCTGAGGGCCGGGTGGTGCGAGTCGCCCATGCGAATCTCCTCGCCATCCACGTTGCCCTGGTCCAGCATCGCCTCGATGTCCGAGTTGCCAAAGCCGTAGCCCTGCCAGGCCTCGGGGGTGAAGACCGCGATGTTCTTGAGAATGCGCATCGACGGCACGCCGACCAGCGATCAGGTTGCCTGAATGGCCGCCGGACATGAAGGTGATGTACTCATCCCATTGTCCGCTGGGCACGTAGGTCTTCAGGGCCGCGTTGATGTCCTCGGGGGTGAGGCCGCGCTCGGCTGCAATTGCCATCGCGTCGGCCGGCAAGCCGCCCTGGCTGTCCGGGGCAGGCGTGGGCGTCTTGTCGTCCTTCGAGCATCCCAGCATCAGCGATGCCAGCATGACGAGAACGAAAGCCAGATAAACAATGCGTTTCATGGGTAGTTCCTCCTGATCCAAGGGTGGGTGGGTTGGGTAGAGTAACGGGTTGATAGATCGGCAGACTGGTAGATTGGTCGGTTGGTAGTCCGTTGACATGCGCCCGGACTGATTACTGGTCACCGACGATTGAATGCGACGAAGCAAGGCCGGGGGCCAGCACGATCAGAAACGGCAGGGCAATGGCATCGATCGGGCAGATGTCTTCACAGACCGTGCAGTAGGTACAGAGATCGGGAAAGCGCATGAAAGCCTTTTCCGCGCGCTGATCCAGCGCCTTGGTGGGGCAGATCTCCACACAACGGCGACATCCGGTACACAGGACTTTGTCGATGGTTGGTAGTGGTTCCATAGATATACGTGCAAACATCTGCTCGGTCACGAAACAGTTGTTCCGGTTCGATCATTGTACCAGATTGTTCAAACCTCTCACAATGTCTCACGATTGTACTCAAGTTGCACGCCATGCGCTGTGGTTCGTCGACATCAAACGTCTCACCGGGCCGAATCTCAGAACTCCCACAAGGACGTGTGCCCTGTGCGGTTCAGCAAACGGTCCCTGTTGCCCGTCCTCTCGCTCCCTAAACCTCCGCCTCCCGCGCCAGCCGCTCCGGGTCGAGAATGACGATGCGGTGGCGGTCGAACTCGATGACGCCTTCGGCGGCCAGGCTGCGCAGCGCCCGCCCCACCATCTCGCGCACGGTGCCCAGCCGCGACGCCATCTCCTCCTGCGTCAGCAGCCGCGGCACCACGTCGGCGTTGCTGGCTTCCGCCTCATCCAGCAGCAGACGCGCGACGCGCCCCTTGACCGTGCGCATAGCCAGGTCTTCCACCAGATCCACCAGATGGCGCGCCATGCCGGCCACCTGCTCTGCCAGCGCCCAGGCCAACTCCGGGTAGCGCGCGGCGATACGCTGAAGATCCAGCCGGTCGATACGCCACAGCGTCGCTTCTGTGTGCGCCGTCGCCGTGGCGGGATTGGGCGCGCCATCCAGCACCCCGACCTCGTTAAAGGTCTCGCCGGTCATTGCCAGCCGCATGATGTATTCCCGGCCATCCTGCGAGACACGGCTGATCTTGACCGCCCCGCTGGCGATGATGAACAGAGCTGGGCGGCAGCTCCCCTTCCAGCATGATGATCTCGCCCGCATCGTAGCGTCCCAGCGAGAAGGCAGCCAGCAACTCCTCCTCGCCGGCAGGAGGCAGGACGCGAAAATAGCGAATTTGGCGCAGCCGCGCCCGCAGGTCACGGCTTGAAGGAGAATGGCTCATCGGCGAGAGTCAGGCAGGGTGTGGTAGATGAAACGATTGCCGGTCGAGTGTACCACAGGAGCCTGTACACGCAAAGGAACTCAGCGAATTCAAAGACATTTGACGACCGGCCACATTGCTGGTACAAAGCATGCCTATCTTGACGGCGAGGAAAGCCATCAGCTTGAACAATCGAGACACCCGCAGCCTCTGGCGCAACGCGGACTTCGTGAAGCTGTGGACGGGCAAGACGATCTCCGCGTTCGGCTCTGAAATCTCCGGCACGGCGATCTCACTGGCCGCGATCCTGACGCTGAACGCGTCGCCAATGCAGCTTGGGCTGCTGGGCGCTCTGGCCGGCATCCCGGCGCTGATCGTTGGCCTGCCGGCCGGCGTCTGGGTGGACCGGACGCGCCGCAAGCCGATCATGATCATGAGCGACCTGCTGCGGGCGGCTGTGCTGGTCACCATCCCGGTCGCGGCGCTGTTCGGTATTCTCAGCTTCGTGCAGCTTGTGATCGTGCTGATGGTCGTCAAGGCGCTCACCGTCTTCTTCGAGGTGGCCGACAACTCCTTCCTGCCGGTGGTCACCACCCGCGAACAACTGGTCGAAGGCAACAGCAAGCTAGGCATCAGCGACTCGCTGGCGGAGATCGGCGGGCCAGCCATCGGCGGCTTGCTGGTGCAGACGATCACTGCGCCCTTCACGATTCTGTTGGATTCAGTGAGTTATGTCACGTCTGCCCTGATTCTGGCGCGCATTCATACTCCGGAGCCACCCATCGCCCCGCCGGAGCAAACACCCAGCCTCAGGCGCGAGATCGTCGAAGGATTGCGAACGGTGCGCGAGAGCCGAGTTCTGCTGGCGCTGCTGGCCGCGACAGTCGCCTTCAACCTGCTGGGCAGCTTTTTCGGCGCACTCTACAGCGTCTACGTCATCCGCAACCTGGGGTTGACGCCGCTGCTGCTGGGTATCGTCATCTCGGCCGGTGGAGTTGGTGCGCTGATCGGCGCGGCCAGCGCCGACCCGGTGACACGGCGCATCGGCGTCGGCCCGGCGCTGATCGGCGGCATGGCGACACATGCAGCCTGTGCATTGCTGGTCTCGCTGGCCTTCGGTTCAGTACCCCAGGTGACGGCCATCCTGCTGTTCGCACAGATCGTGGGCGACACGACGCTGATGATCTTCTTCGTCAACGCCATCAGCTTGCGCCAGGCGGTGACGCCGGATCGGCTGCTGGGTCGGGTCAACGCCAGCTTCCAGGTCATCATCGCCGCGGCCGGCCCGATCGGTTTCCTGCTGGGCGGGCTGTTGGGTGAAACCATCGGCCTGCGACCGACGCTTTTCATCGCAGCCGCGGGAAGCTGGATCGCGACCACCATCCTGCTTGCGTCGCCAGTGCGAGCCATCAAATTGCTGCCGGCTATCACGGCAGATTTGGAGTGAGCCAGTGGAGCCACGAACTATCGTGATGGTGGTCGCCATCATCATCATTGCACTGAGCGTCGATGTTGTGATTGCGGTAGCCGCAGTGGTCTGGTGGCGCAATCGCAAGGCTGGCGGGTTGCATGAGAGCGGCGCGACGCGTCGAATGGCAGCGCGGCGCGTATCGCGTCACCACCGACCGCAAGGTGATGGACGTCGACGCGATCCACGCCTTTCTCACCCGTTCCTACTGGTCGCCAGGCATCAGCCGCGAGCTTGTCGAGCGGGCAATGAACTATTCGTTGTGTTTCGGCCTTTTCGAGCACGACCGGCAGATCGGCTTTGCCCGGTACGCCACTGACCACACCCGCTTCGCCTACCTGATGGACGTGTACGTGCTGGAAGGCTATCGCGGCCAGGGGTTGGGCCAGTGGCTGATCGCCTGCACGCTGGAACATCCTGACATTGCCCGCTGCCGCCGCCTGCTGCTGACAACCCGCGACGCACATGAACTGTATCGCCGTTATGGATTCAGCGAACTCCCCAATCCCGAACGGTGGATGGAGCGATTTGTAGAGACCAGTGGGCAGTAAGTAACTGTCCAACATTAGCTTCGCGCTCTGGCCGGTCTCAGACCGTGCCATCCAGCCAAGTTATTTGGAGCCAGACACCCTCCCTCGGCAATCTTGACGCCGACGGCAGAAGTCGGAGAAAATCAAGTCCACCCTGCTCGCAAGCCACGGCAACCCACATGACTTCACCAACACCAGAAACCGCGCCCCAGGAACTGCCCCAGACCAAGACCTCGCGTTTCATGACCGCGGTCGGCTACATCCTGGGCATCTCCTATCCGCTGCTGGCGCTCTCCACCGGCGCACGCGGCACCTATCAGTTGTTCTTCCGGGACGACCTGCCAAGGCTGGCGCCAGCGCTGACGATCTTCTCCTCGCTGCTCTACCTGATCGCCGCGGTCGGCTTCTTCAAGCGCACCCGGCACGCCTGGCGCGTTTCGGTGACCGCGCTCAGCATCGAGGCCGTCGGCGTGCTGACCGTCGGCACTCTGAGTTTTCTGGCTCCCGACCTGATCGGTCACACCGCCTGGAGCCATTACGGCATGGACTACGGATTCTTCCCGCTGATCCAACCGCTGCTGGGCCTGGCCTGGCTGTTGTATCGACCGACACGTGCAGCGTATGGCATCAGTAACCTATGACCATGTCGAAAAAAATGGCCACGATAGTCATTGCGAGGCTCAGCGAAGCAATCCTTCTGACCGGCGAGAGAGATTGCTTCGGCGCAGCGCCTCGCAATGACTGATGAATACTTTGTTCACAGCGTAGGAACCAGTTTTCAGAAAGTCTCTCCGGCCACTTTTCACCGTTTGCTACTTCCTGTCTACACTTCGAGAAACGAGCCTCATGACCCGCGACATCTCCGCCTTCGACATCATCGGTCCGATTATGGTCGGCCCGTCCAGTTCGCACACTGCCGGCGCGGTGCGGCTGGGACAGGTGGCGCGCGCCATCCTGGGCAGCAACCCAACCGACGCCCTGATCGAACTGCACGGCTCTTTTGCTCACACCGGCAAGGGGCACGGCACCGACAGGGGACTGGTGGCCGGGCTGCTTGGCCTGCTCGCCGACGACCCCGACCTGCGCGACAGCTTCGAGTTGGCTGAGCAGGCCGGCATGACGTTCCGCTTCGAGGTCGTGGATCTGGGCGAAGACATCCACCCCAACACTGCCCGCCTGACGTTGAGCGACGGCCAGCGGCGCGTGCAGGTCACCGGAAGCTCGGTGGGCGGCGGCATGGTCAAGATCGACGCGGTGGACGGCTACGAAGTACAGTTTGGCTGCGAATACGACACGCTGCTGGTGGTCGCCGAGGACCGGCCCGGCACCGTCAACTCGGTCACCGGCTGGATGTTGCGCCAGGGGATCAACATCGCCTTCCTGCGCATCGAGCGCGACCGGCGCGGCGGCAAGGCGATCATGGTCATCGAGACCGATCAGCCGGTGGACCCGGAGATTCTGGAAGCTTTCGAGGACTACGACTGGGTGCTTTGGGCGCGCTACGTGCCGAAGGTTGAAGCGTAGGCGCCTTTCGGACAACCCGGGCGGGTGATCGGAGTTTGCGAGACGCCCTTGAATGGCGGCACGCAGTTTCCACACCATTCGGCCTCGGGCGGTCAAACCAGCAGAGCCGGCTCCCTTTCCTTGCCTGGGGTAACCCAGCAGGTTGGAGAGCCGGCTTTGCGGTTTTGTATGTAGCGCCGATTGGTGTCTAGGCGGGCGCGCAGGCAGCGCTGGCCGCGCCGCCGCTCAACGGCGACACCCGCTGGCTGATCACGTAGCCCAGGTTGTTGTGGTTCTCGTCAGTCATATGCAGCCAGATGGTGCTGCCCGGGACAGCGCCCGGTGGGAACTGAAGTACGAATTGAACAGGCTGGCATGTCAATAGGGGACTGTTGTTCGTCATCCATCCAATGCCACCTGGCACGGGGAACGGCTGCCACCCAGGCGGACCGCTGATCGGCTGGCCGCCTGGCCAGGGCGGCGTTTGTTCGTTGAAGAATATCTCCATGTCCCAGATCAGACCGTTCAGCGCTGGGTCCTGCACATGCACGGTAATCACGACGACGCCGTCTGGCGACACTGTGAACGTAGAGACGACACCTGTCAGCACCGGCTTTGGGGTGGCCGTTGGTGTCGGCGTAATCGTCGGTGTTGCGGTAGCCGTCGCTGTTGCCGTGTCCGTTGGTGTAGCGGTAGGCGTTGGCGTGTCCGTCGGTGTTGCCGTGTTGGTTGGCGTTGCCGTGTCGGTTGGTGTTGCGCTAGGCGTCCACGTTGACGTTGGATTGGCAGGCCGTGTTGCCGTCGGCGTTGACGTCGCATTGGCAGGATGTGTGGCCGTCGGCGTGACCGTCGGCGTGCGGGAAGCCGTCGCGGTTGGCGTAGGTGTGGGCGGCCGGTAGTTGACGAAGATGATCACAATCTCGCGCGGCGGCAGGGGGATGTGGAGCGCGTAGCGAATCACGGCGATGATCTGACCATTCGGCCCAACCACCGGCACCGCGATGGGCTGCGGCGGGTGATAGTAGGCCAGGATCGGCGGGATGGCCCCGATCACGGCCTCCATATGCAGCGATTGGTCCACAGGCAACCAGGTTGCCCCGTTGTCCAATGAAACATCGAAGAACACGTCGAAGAAGCTGTTCGCCGGGAAGTCAACGCCCGCAGTCTGTTGCACGATGCGTCCCAACGAGTGCCGCGTCGGGCTCTCACGCATGAGCATCGGCCCCATCGGGGTCACTCCCCGCAGGTCCATCGAGAGTAGCTCGGTATCGATCTCCATACGGCCGTCGCCATTCGAATCGTGCGGATCGCCGCGCTCAACCTGGGTCGGGCCGTTGAGCGTGACGTGCGCGATGCCCGCGCCCGGAATATCAAGCGTGAGAAGCGCGCCGGACGGGAAGTCATCGACGCCGCCGGGCGGGAAAGTGAGCGGGGTATGACCGCGAATAGATGTAGGTCCGCCCTCCAGAACGACCGACTGGCAGACGGGTGTCTGCGCCTGGTAACCGGGTTCGACCGCCTCACGTACTGAGTACGGGCCAGCCGCCAGATCCAGGAAGTCGGTCATGCCGCGGTTATCGGTATATTGCGTCGCCAACACGTTGCCCTGGCAGGTCGACCCGGCAAACAGATCCATGCGCCAGTTGGGCAGCGGCGTCATCCCTGTCGCGTTGAGTTTGATGACGATGATCGAGTAGGTCGGCCTGCTGGTCGGCGTGGCGGTTGGTGTCCGCGTCGGCGTCCGGGTCGGTGTCGGCGTGCTGGTGGGTGTCCGCGTTGGCGTTCGGGTCGGCGTTGGCGTTGGGACGCCCTTGCATTTCCCGTACCCTCCGGCCAGATAGATGGACCTGACCTCTCCAGGCGTCAGCACCCGCGGGAACAGTTCGACCTCGTCGAGTACGCCGCGCCACAACCCCGTTACCGAGGAGGAGCGGCTGGCCATACGGAGAGGACTACCATTGGTCAGCGACCCCAGGCGCGATGTGGGATCGAAGGTGTTGACAACAACGCCGTCCACGTAGAAACGCCCGCCAGTGGGACTGCCCCGCTCTACCGTGACCGCGATATGACGCCATTGACCGTTGGCAACGAAGGTGCCGGATGACCAGTTGGTGCAGGAAGAGGAGGGCACCGGCGAGCAGACCGGCGATCCCGCGCCGGTGGCAAGCTGAAATGCCAGCACGCCATTGACGAGATACAGCGAGTAGCCCTGCACCGTGGCCCCTTCAAGCCGCTTGTCAATAAGAACCTTGACCCCGCCGGTATCATTGGTCTTGATCCATGCGTCGATGGAGAGGTTCCCTTGCCCGAAATTCAGCGACGAATGGTTGGCTACCTGAACGTAGTTGTTCACGCCGTTGAATCCGAGGCCGCCGGCGACCATACCGGCAGTCGGCGCGGGTCCGTTGACATGCGTGCCGTTGGTAGGAAAGCCCGCTATGTCTGCAGCAGTTGGACCCGCCAGCTCGTCCAGCGGCCACCAGGCTTCCATCGTCGGTGGAGGCGCCACACACGACGTGGGAAGCGGCACCCGTATCATCGCTGGCAGGTAGATCCGAAAGGCGGGCGTGGCCAGCGGTACTGGCTGGCCATTCTCGGTGGATGACGTGTCAGCGGCCGCGGCTGACAACAGACCAAATCCGGCCGCAACGAGCAGGGCGCATCCGGACCAGAACACTAAGAAGGCGACTGACTTACGGTTCATAGCGATTCCTCCTTCAACCCAAGCGTATCCATCGGGTCGAGCTTGACCGCAACGCAAAGCGCAAACTCACCAGCACCACCAAACTCCCAAATCGCCCCAAACACAGGATCCAGCTTTCGCCATCGCCCATACCGCCCCTCTTATTCTGTTATGCGGATCGCGTTTGATCTCTACTCGTACTATGCAGTGTTGAACGATTCGATTCGTGATTCCCATCACGCGGCAGAATATTCGTTTGGTGTCATTGCCGAACATGATTCCAGCAGCACCGTACGGGGAATCGAGACTGCCCGGCCGGTCGGCCCTGATCTGTACGATGGATGCGCCAATCAAAGCCGAGGGCGCGCACGATGACACAACTTGATTGGACGAGGGAATCGGTTGTCGGTTGCAGCCGGTTAAGTGACCGGCTCGCCCCGATTAGCTCCGAAGCGCGTGGAGCGGTTGACAAACAGAAACCAGATCGCCAGCAAGCCGCTGTAGATCAACACGGCGGTGTAGACCGTCAGGTTGATACGCAGTTCCGGCTTGACAGTAGAGAAATGGCGCAGGAAGGGGATGATCAACACCAGGTCGTAGGCCAGGAAGCCAAGAAGCTGGCCGACCGCATTTCCCCACACCGGCTTGAACACCCCGTAGGTAAAATAAAGCGCAGCCCCCAGGAAAATCCAGCCATAGAGCACTGACTGTTCCGGGCTGAGGGACCAGGGGAAGATATTCGAGCTTTTCAACACCAAGGACCCGCCAGCCAGCAGCAACACCACAATGAACACCCCGAACGAGATGCGCACGGCGCGCGGGGTTGGGCGTACATCAAGAAACGGCATCCGCCGCGCCCAGATGATCAGCACCAGACAGACGACCGCAAACAGCGCGCAGACCACAGCGAACACCAGGACCTGCGTGCGACCGGCACCCGACAGATAGACGCCAAAGGCATACGCGGCCATACCGCCGTAGGTCACCAGGAAGTTCAGGGCGCCGCCGGTGATCGCTGCCAGTTCGCCCGACAACCCGATCCACATCACCGGCGCCGACGCGGCCGCCAGAATCGATGCGACAAAGATGTTGCCCAAGCGGTATGCCGGCCACGGCCAGAGGCCGGTCATCCAGCTCATCTGCAAAAAGAACGCCGCTGCCGCCAACAGACCAACTGCACCGAAGATAACCAGTAGAAAGCGAATCAATCGATTCACGGCAGTATTCCTTCGAGTGTTTTGATTAGGTGAAGATGAGCAGAATGTTGATGATCGGCAGCAGGCTCCAGACAATCGCGACCCAGAACCACGACAGCCGGTAGAATATCCACGACCCTACGAGTGTGATGATGACGACCAGCGGGTAGGCCAGGATTCTGGTCACCAACGCCCACGCCTCGGGCGTCGAACCCTGGTCGAAGGCAAACGGGGTCATCATAACAGCCAGCGCGGCCGGCGCCAGCGACAGCAAATACAGCACCGTCACAACGATCAGATAGATCCTGGTGCGCGCTTTGCGACGTGATTTGCCGGAGACCGGCGGATGTTCCTGTTCTATCATGTCACCTCGAATGATATCGTCAGTCAGAGTAGCCGCCGCTTCTTGGCGTCTCCTATGATTCAACGCAAGATCCCAGTTTTTCCGTCAGAGTCCACGGTGGTTGAAAGGTCGAACAAGAATCTGGCTCGCGAATTGCTGGCATGTCGCAACGGGTTTGACGGATACTGCCGCATTAGATTATGATCGTCCAATCACATTGTATCACTCGATTCAAGAATTGCGCCAGACGTTGGTGAAGAAGGAACTGTGATGTTCGACTCGATTGCTCAAATGGTAACCGAAGCCGGCGCGACCGGCCAGCCGCTTTACGAAGTGGTCATCCAGGCGGAGATGGCAAACAGCGGCAAGCCGCGCGCGCATCTGCTCAGCCGCATGGGCCGCCGGCTGGAGATCATGCAGCGCGCCGCCGCGCAGGGCATCGCCGAACCAGTGATGTCGATCAGCGGCATCAGCGGCGGCAGTGCGTACCGATTCTGGAATTGGCTGGGCGAGGAAGGCCACGAGCCGCTGACCGGTCCAATCCTCAGCCGCGCGGTCGCACGCGCGATGGCGGTCAACGAGGTCAACGCGGGCATGGGGTGCATCGTCGCCACGCCAACCGCCGGATCAGCCGGCATTCTGCCGGCCGTGCTGCTGACGCTGCAAGAGGCGCGCGGCTTCAGCGACGCCGACCTGGTCAACGCGCTCTTTACTGCCAGCGGCGTCGGCATGGTGATTATGCGCCGCGCCAGCGTCTCCGGCGCAGCCGGCGGCTGCCAGGCTGAGACCGGCAGTGCGGCCGCCATGGCCGCGGCCGCCGCGGTTGAACTGCTGGGCGGCACACCTGGCCAATCCGCGCAGGCGGTGGCGATCACGTTTAAGAACATGCTGGGACTGGTGTGCGATCCGGTGGCCGGGCTGGTGGAGGTGCCGTGCGTCAAGCGCAACGCGGCCGGCGCAGCGCAGTGCTTCATCGCCGTCGATCTGTCGCTGGCCGGTGTGGAAAGCGTCATCCCGGCCGACGAAGTGATCGACGCGATGGCGCAGATCGGCCGGCGCATGGACGAGCGCTTCAAGGAAACCGCTCAGGGCGGCCTGGCAGCCACGCCTACAGGCCGGCGGCTGGCACAGATGGTATGGGCGGCGAAGGAAGACGAGGGAAGAGAGGGAGTGGCACGGTGACAAGTTGGCAAGGTGACATCGAAAAGAGAGGACAGGAAGCACAACATGACTGCGATTGAGGAGATCATCGCACAGATGACCTTGCGGGAGAAGGCGGCACTATGTACGGGCGCCACAGCGTGGACCACAACACCTGTTGAGCGGCTGGGTGTGCCGGAGCTTTTCGTGGCGGATGGTCCGCACGGCGTGCGGCGCGTTCCAGATACCAACTCCATGGCCATCGATGCGCTGCCGGCCACCTGCTTCCCCACTGCATCGGCCACGGCCTGCAGTTGGGACAGAACGCTGCTCCACCAAATGGGCCAGGCGCTGGCTGCGGAAGCTATCGCTCTGGGCGTGGACGTACTGCTGGGACCGGGCGTTAACATGAAGCGAACGCCGGCCTGCGGCCGCAACTTCGAGTACTTCTCCGAAGACCCTTACCTGGCCGGCGAACTGGCCGGCAGCCTGATCGACGGCGTACAAAGTCGCGGCGTGGGCACGTCCCTCAAGCATTTCGCCGCCAACAGCCAGGAATACCAGCGAATGACCATCAGCGCTGAGATCGACGAGCGCACCCTGCGTGAGATCTACCTGCCCGCCTTCGAGACCGCGGTCAGGAAGGCTCGGCCCTGGACGGTCATGTGCGCTTACAACCGCGTCAACGGGGTCTACGCTTCAGAGCATCACGAGTTGCTAACACAGGTACTCAAGCAGGAGTGGGGATTCGAGGGCTTCGTGGTCTCCGACTGGACAGCAGTGCATAACCGGGTGGCCGCGCTGCGGGCTGGCCTCGACCTGGAGATGCCAGGCCCAAGACCGCGCCGTGTTGAGGCGGTGGTGGACGCGGTGCAGACCGGCGAACTGGACGAGGCCGCGCTGAACGAGGCCGTTCGTCGCATCCTGCGCATCGTCTTCAAGGCGACTGAGACCCCCAAGGGCGGATCATTCGACGCCGCCGGCCACCACGGCCTGGCGCGCCGCATCGCCGCCGAGAGCATGGTGCTCCTCAAGAACGACGGCATCCTGCCGCTGCACAACGTCAACCGCATCGCCGTCGTCGGCAGGGCTGCGCAAGAAGCGCACTTCCAGGGCGGCGGCAGCTCGCACATCACGCCGACGCAGGTGGACGTCCCCATCGACGAACTAAAGAAGCTGGCCAGCGGCGCCCGCATCACCTATAGCGAGGGCTACCCGGTAGACGACAGCAACCAGCCCGACCTGATCGCCGAAGCTGTGGCCGCGGCCCGGGCGGCCGACGTAGCACTGCTTTACGTCGCCTTGCCGACCTTCAAGGAATCCGAGGGCTACGACCGGGCCGACCTGGACCTGAGCACCCACCAGGTGGCGCTGATCCAGGCTGTGACGGCCGTGCAGCCCAGGACCGTGGTCATTCTCAACAACGGCTCGGCGCTGGCCATGAGCGCGTGGATCGACGGTGCGGCAGCGGTGCTCGAAGCCTGGATGACGGGGCAAGCCGGCGGCGGTGCGATTGCCGACATCGTTTTTGGAGCAACTAATCCGTCGGGCAAGCTGGCCGAGACCTTTCCGCTGAGGCTGGCCGACACACCCGCCTACCTCAACTATCCCGGCGAGGCCGGCTATGTGCGTTACGGTGAGGGCATCTTCATCGGCTACCGATACTACGACGCCAGGGAGCAGCCGGTGCTCTTTCCCTTCGGCCACGGACTGAGCTACACGACGTTTGAATACAGCGCGCCGCGGGTGTCCGCAGCGGCGTTCCGCGACGTGGACGGCGTGACCGTCTCGCTGGACGTGACGAATACCGGTCCGGTGGCGGGCAAGGAGGTGGTGCAGATTTACGTCCATGACTGCCAGGCCAGCCTGGCGCGGCCGCCCAAAGAGCTGAAGGGCTTCGCCAAGGTGGAGTTGCAGCCGGGCGAGACCCGAACCGTGACCATGGACCTTGACCTGCGTGCCTTTGCGTTCTTCCATCCGGGCTACGGACGCTGGATCACAGAGGATGGCGAGTTCGACATCCTGGTCGGCGCGTCCTCGGCTGACATCCGCGGCGTCGCAACCGTGAAGCTGCAATCGACGATGATGCTGCCATCGTTGCTTGGCCCGCTGTCGACGCTGCGCCAGTGGCGGGATGACCTGCGCGGCCGTGCCGTGGTGGAGCCGTTATACGCGCAGATCAAGGCAGGCGTGTCGGCCACGTTCGGCGGCGAGAGTGAGGAAGTGGACGAGGACACGGAAAGCATGCAATTCCTGCTGGGAATGCCTTTGCCCGACCTGCTGGAGTTCCACGGAGATACGCTGCCGGCCGCGCCCAACGAGATCGTGGACGCGCTGCTTCAGCAGGTGCAGGGTCAGTAATAGCCAAGTCATTGCGAGGCTCGGCGAAGCAATCTCTCCCGTGAGCGCGAGAGATTGCTTCGCCGCAGCGGCTCGCAATGACTTGGCCACCAACCAGTCTTGAATGCACCCAATGACTTGGTCAGTCCATTTTGAATAGACCCCAATCAATTGGCCCTTATCATGCCACGGAGTAATCATGGCAAAACAATCGGATCCCCGCAACCGCGCCTATGCAATCGGAGCAATCATCCTCGGCGTCGTCATCTTTGCGGCGCTGATGCTTCTGCTCGAGCTCAACTGGTACATCGACTGGCTCATCGCCTGGTCGATCTCACTCTTCCTGCTCTACGGAGTCGACAAGACCCAGGCCAAACTCAACAACTGGCGCGTGCCAGAGCTTGAGTTACACGTGTTGGCACTGATCGGCGGGTTCATCGGCGGCTGGCTGGGCATGTTCATCTTCCGCCACAAGACCCGGAAGCCGATCTTCAAGATCGTGCTGGCGATCTCGACAGTGATCGGCATCGTGCTGTTCTACTTCTTCGTTCTGCAGCGGTGACTACACCGGCGACTGGCGCTTGACCGCGTCGGTGCCTGGCACTCATCGAATGCCCACGACTCCGGCACGCGTTCGCGAGCTGGCACTGATGTGGACCAAGTGCCTGGCACCTTGACTTCTACAGCATAGAAAAGCCGGAGACCCATGCGGATCTCCGGCTTTCGTGCACCCCCGGCAGGATTCGAACCTGCGACAATCGGATTAGAAGTCCGGTGCTCTGTTCCACTGAGCTACGGGGGCGGATGCAATCGCTGAACGTATTCTACTCACGGCCGGCGCACCTGTCCAGATTGCCCAACTAAAAACACCCCGCCACATGGACGGGGTGTTTGGGGCATACGGAAGCGAGAAGTCGCTACTGAACCTTGACCTGTCCCTGAGGTGCGTCGAACACTGGAACGTCAGGGTCCTGAACCACATTACAATTTGTGGCGTCAAACCCGGTTCCGAATGGGTCGCCCTCTAGGGCCGTGAAACTTATCTGATCCGCAGGCTCGTTCGCGGAGGTGCCGTTATCCACTAACTTCGTAGAAACAAGCCTTGCCAATCAGGTCGTACCCGGCAATTCTGCCACCAGTAATCACACCACTGATCCACGCCACGTTGCCCTCTACAGCGGAGGCAATTGATGGTTGCATGCACTCCTTCGCCTTGCGGGAAGCGATCGATGTACTGCCCTGACACTGTGCCATCGGCGCGCTCCATCGCCACTAATGAGAAGTTCGCATCGCATCCCGGCGGCAAGCCGAACCCGACGCACGCATCCGGGCCACCCACGCTCGCGCGGTGAACAATAGGGCCACCTGCCGATGCCATTGTGGACAGCATCAGCACCAAAACCAACGCCAGTATGAGAGACGATGAGACACGCGCCCATCGGCCCCGAGTATTTGCTAACATGTGATTGTCCCTTTCGTGAAATTCAAATCGGAGAAACGTTTTTGAACCGCTCGACATCCAATATCCTTGTGAATACCCACCTCCCTTCAACGTCGCCCCCAGACAGCATTTCGGGACTCGACTCGGACACCCCCACAATCCTGTTTGGGTTGTAGAACGAATACAGCCAGTTTCTGTACCCGTTACAACCAATTCAACGCAATGTTTCAGGTTTTGCGTCGTTTCTCGCCGTTTTTCTGGAAATTTCCTGATACTGCGCATTTGTCGGGATGACAAATCCATGTTGGCAGCTTCGGCGCAGCCGCGAATGTATCGCTCAGCCGCTCATTCGACTGCTGCCCGCCTCGTGGGCGGTGACCAAAAATGCCAGCAAGTGCCCCGCGGGATCGTCCTCTCTCAGCAACTCCCCGTAGCGCAGCACCGCGCCCGTCCATCCCTCGGACTGCCAGGTCGCGCCGGCCGGCAGCGGCGATCCGGCGAACCCGTCCGGCTTTGGATACGCGGTAGCGTAGAAGTACGGCTCGGGGATGCCGGCGTCGCCCGGCTCGAAGCCGAAGCTCATCTGCTCGTCGGCGTGCTCAGGATCAGCGGGGTCCTGGCCGGGAACCTTGCGGCCGGAGAACCACAGAAACGCCAGATCGAAGTTGTGCGGCCAAAGCACCAGCGGCCCGGTCTCCTCGCGCAAGCTGCCCTTGAAACGCGCCAGCGTCAGGTTGACCAGCGAGAACGCCTGCCACAGCCGCTGCGCCTGATCCGGGTCGTAGGTCAGGGCAGCCTCATCGCTGAACTGCTCCGCATCGACGCTGGCCGCAACGTCGAGCTCAGCCAGCGCAACCATGGTCTGCCGGTAGAACGTCAGCCACCGACTGGCCGCGCAACGGCAGGTCGATCCGCTGGCCGTTGCTGGTGGTGATCACCAAGCGCGTGGTTTGCGAAATTCAGCAGCAATTCGACGCTGCCGTCGCGGCCAGGAATTGGCCCGGTGGTCGCGCCCACTGCGGACAGTCGCAGCGCTGCGTGCCACCAGTGCTTCTCCGGCGGCGCCAGCGACCCGCGCACCTTGCCGACGACGCGCGCGTACTGCTTCATGCTGTCGCGCGTTGCGTGCCAGTCCGTGCCGCTAAGATCGAGAAATGCGCTGTGTGTCATCGATGGCTCCTTGCTTTGGTCATTGGCATGGCCTTTCGACGACAACAGCAAGCGGCTCCTTACGTGGTATCGCCGTCAACCGCCTGCCCAGGCCTCCTCAACTCGTATTGGCTGATCAACCGGTGTAGCCGTACTTGGTCTTCATCGCCTCGACCATGTCAACGTAGGCCTGCATGGCATCGTCACTGGACATTCCCTTCAGCTTCGCCCAGGCATCGTACTTGAAGCGGCCCGCCATGTCGGTAAAGCCGGGGCGTTTGCCCTGCACATCGCCCACCGTCGCTTGTTTGTAGAGTGCATAGAGCTTGAGTAAGGTCTGGTCATCGGGCCGCTTGGCGAGCTTTTGCGCGTCCGCGGCAGCGGTCTCGAACTGCGTTTGTAGATCGGACATGAGATTTCTCCTCGGTGGGTGGTGTCATAGAACGACAATGACGTTCAACTCAACAAATAGGCCGCGATGAGGCGGGCTGTGTTCTCGATCCCATCGACATGCGTCCGCTCGTAGTGGTGCGACGCATCGACGCCCGGGCCGATCAGCCCGACACGCACGTCGCCGCCCGCGCTCCAGTATGCCTCGCCGTCGGAGCGGTAGTACAGATAGACATCGGTACACCAGCGCAATCCTTCCGCCTCGGCCAGCGTCTCCAGCCGGCGGCGCAGCGGCAGATCATACGGGCTACCCGCGTCTTTGGCGCAGATAGTGACCGCCTGCTCGTGCGACTGGTGACCAGGCGCAACGACCGCCATGTCGACGGCCACCAGTTCGACCACATCGGGCGGAAAGCCGCTGGCCGCGCCGTGGCCAACCTCTTCGTAGGTGCTGATCAACACACTGGTGCGCTGCGCAGGTTGCAGCCCCGCGTCGGCCAGCGCGCACAGCGCCCCGTAGATGCAGGCGACGCTGACCTTGTCGTCCAGAAAGCGGGAGCGGATAAAACCGCTGTCCGACACTTCGACCCGCGGATCGAAAGCCACAAAGTCGCCGACGCGGATGCCCAGAGCCTCGGTTTCAGCGCGGCTGCTGGTCAGCGCGTCGATACGCACTTCCATGCCGGCGTCATCGCGCGCAGCGCCGCGATCCTCAGGCCGCAGCGCGTGCGCCGACGCGCTGTTGGGCAGCAACGAGCCGCGGTAGCGCCGGCCATTAGACGTGCTGACTGTCAGTCCCTCGCCCTCGACCGAACTCCACTGCAGACCGCCCAGCGCAACTAGTTGCAGGCGGCCGTTGCCCTTGATCTCCTTGACCATCGCCCCCAGCGTGTCGACGTGAGCCGTCAACGCCCGCGGCTCGCTGTCGCTCTCACCTTCCCAGGTCGCCACCAGCGCGCCTTTGGTCGTCACATGCAACGCCAGCGGCAGGCCAGCAAAGCGCTCGCGGACATACGCCACAGCCTCAGCTGTGTCGCCCGTCGGACTGGCCACATTGAGCAGCCCCTCAAGAAAATCCACCGTTCGCCTTATGTCAATCTCGATCATCGATTTCTGCTTCCTCGCTTTCCATTATTTCCTTCACTCTCCTTCGCCTCCCTGCCCGCTCACGCCCAGCGGCAGGAATGCGCGGAAAGTGCTCTGGAAAGCCTCGTTGAAGTCGAGATAGCCGCCGCTCCAGCCGCCCACAGCGTAGACCAGCGAGCCGCGGCTGGCAACTCCGGGATTGAGCCACTGTCCGGGGATCGGCGACGGGATCGACGACCAGGTGTTGGTCAGCGTGTCGTAGCGCTCGTTGAAGCCAGCCGCGCGCTGCCAGCCGCCGCCGATGGCATACACCGATGTGCCGTCCACTGCCAGTCCCAGACCTGCGCGCGGCAGAATCAGCGGCGCGCAGGTTTCCCAGCGGTCGGCTTCCGGGTAGTAGGCGGCGCAATCGGCGTACTCGCTCGTTCCATCCAACCCGCCGGCCACCAGGATCCTGTCGTTGAAAGCCGCCGCGCCGGCAAAGCCCAGCGCACGCGCCAGCGGCGACCGCTCCGTCCAGGCATCCTCGGCGGGATCGTATTCCCAGACGCTGTCGCTATAGACCGCGCCGTCCCATCCGCCGAACAGATAGAGCTTTCCGTCCAGCGCAGCCAGCGCGTAGCCGGCCCGCGGTGCGGGCAGCGACGCGCCCTGCCGCCACGTGTCGCCCGCCGGGTCATACACCCTCAAACTGGCACTGGCTGCGTCGTCCGCCGTCGTCCCACCGGGCAGATAGATCAGGCCGTCGAGCACGGCTGCCTGGACGTTGGCGACCGGCGCAGGCAACGCTGCGCGCGGTAGCCAGCCGTTGGTCTCGGGATCATAGACATCGACTGCGTCCACCAGGCCGCCGGCAGTCTCGCCGCCGATGGCGACCAGCACGTCGTCCAGCGCGACCAGCGCCAGGCGGCTACGGGGTTCCGGCAGCGCAGCCAGGCTGTCCCAGCGGCTGGTGGCAACCCGTTCGACGGGGCCAGTCTGCGCGCGTCCGGCGTCAGACAGGTCGTTCGGAGGCGTCTGCGCCTGGAGCCGGGTCAGCATGTTCGGCATGACCAGCGCCAGCAGCACCAGCGCCCCGGCCAGGAAGAACCAGACCCGCTGCCACCTGGCCAGCGCGGGAAGCGCGGGCGCGAGCGGCGCGGGCGTATCCTCCTCGGCCGTCTGCTCCTCGATACCGGCTACATCGATCCAGCCAGCCTGGGCAGCCTTGACGATCGCCTCGGTGCGCGAGACGACCTCCAGTTTGGCGAAGATGTTGCGCAGATGAACCTTGACCGTGTTGTGGCTGATCACCAGCTCGCGCGCGATCTCCTGGTTGGTCAACCCACGCGCCACCAGGGTTAGTATCTCTTGCTCGCGCTTGCTCAGCGGATTCTCGTCAGCAGACATGATGGCATTGTGCCATAGGACGCATGAAATCGAAAGTTGAAGGGCGATTCACACACGGCCACGGTTCACAACGCCACACGGAACCAACGTAGCAAGATTTGGAAAACCGTGCCTGTCTGTATCCAGCAAAACGTTTCACGCTCCAGACTTGCAAGCGAGGAAACGATTTGGAAAATCGTTGGTCAAGACACGTCGCGGCCGCGTGCAGATTGCAGGCGGCTGGCTGGCGTGCTACAATTGGCGCTCATCACAAAACGAGGCCGAAAGGACCCCCACTATGCCACAGATCCAGGTGCTCTACTGGCACGACATCCCCGCCCAGGTGCGTGTGCGCGACGGCCGCGAGCGCGCGTCACAGGCGCTGCCAGCCCGCTTTCAGGAGGCCATCGACAACGCGGCCATGGCAGCCGGCATCACCGGCAGCGACGCGTACACCGATAGCTTCCACTGGGAAGATGCCGGCGAGCGAACCGGCCCGACTACGGAAATCGCCGCCGCGGTCGCCGCCGAACTGGACGCCGCCAATCCGGTCATCGACTGGCGCAACACCGCCGACCAGCTCAAATCACGCTGACGCCAACGCCCATAGTTGGCGGGTCAACTGCGCCTGGCCGATGTGTTCGCTGAGGTGTTCGATGGCGTGCAAAACATCATAGCGGACGTCGAACACTCGCCCTGGTTTGGTCGGATGCACCCAACTGGCATCGAGGTCTTCCGCTGACAACGACGCCAGGAACGCATCAGCCAGCCCATGCGTGCGCCAGACACGTTCACGCAGGTAGGCGACCCGATGGTTGGCCGGGCCAAACTCTTCCGCTCCTTCATCGCCGTCGACATCCCGCCATTCGCGGCGCTGCAACACCCATTCGGCGCGCGCCAACAGATAAACTGTTGACGAAACGGCGTGCGCGACGATGACCCCCAGCGGGTTGGCCGGGCCGCGCCACGGACTTTCAGCGAACGGCTGCCACAGCAGTGCCTCGTCCGGCAGGCCATCCAATATCCGGTCCAGCTCGTCGTATTTCTCCCGCAGCAGCATGCGATAGGTTTCGATTTCGGTGGTCATGATACTCCTCAAGTAGATGCCAACTTTTTCGAAAGTTGGCATCTCTGCGCGAAGTCATCTCAACTTATCGAGCAGCAGCGGCGTGATGTCGGTCAGGCGGCTGATCTGCCTCGCGATTTCCAGCCGCTCCGCACCGATGACGACGGTTGCCACCGGGTTCAGCGTATGGCCGCGCACGCTGGCGTCTTCGAGGTTGCCGTGGTCGCTGGTTATGACAACCAGTGTCTCGTCCAGATCGACGGCCGCCAACAGCCCGGCAAGAAACTGGTCCAGATCGGCCAGCACCGTCAGCGCCTCGTCCATGTCGTTGTGGTGACCAACCACATCGGTCACCCAGTTGTCGAAGAAGGTCAGATCGTGGGTCGCCGACAGACCGCCCAACACCTGCCC
This sequence comes from uncultured Chloroflexia bacterium, assembly GCA_963707275.1. Taxonomy (GTDB): domain Bacteria; phylum Chloroflexota; class Anaerolineae; order JAAEKA01; family JAAEKA01; genus JACKBK01. Next base: position 905,367 of record CAVPPH010000001.1, on the reverse strand, counting down.
AGCCTGCCGCGCAGTCCACTGCGGCATGTCAGCGTAGCCCATGCCGTTGCGCCAGCCAGCGTTGGTCAGATCAACGCTCAACGCCTGCCCGGTGCGCAGGTCGTCCGCCGTGCGCAGCCGAATGCCGGCCGCCTGCACCGCGTGCGGAATCGCACCGTGCAGCCGCTTGCCGCGATTGACTGCGTCGAAATAGCCCTGCGGGTAGGCGTTGGCGAAGGCCACGGCAGCGCCGCCCGCCAGCGCCTGAGTGAACAGCGTCTCGCCGTCCAGAATGGCACGGATCGGCTGGTTGGGTCGCGGCCCGTAGTGCTCGCCGATCATCTCTGGAACGTTCAGGCCGGTGACCAGCGCGGCCTGGCCGCTGGCGCTCTGCGGCTTACCTGGCACGCCCAGCGACGCATCGGTGGGCACCAGGCTGGCCAGCGGGCCGTCAACACGGCCAACCGAATGCAGCGGCCGCGCGCCGCCCAGCAGATCGATCAGCACAGGCATTTTAGCCGCCGCCAGCGGGTTCACCTCGGGGTCGTCGCTCCCCAGCCCGACGCCATCCAAAAACACTACTACAACTCTTGTCATGTTCTCCGCTCGCCTCTTCCATCATCCTTGCCAAAACACTTTCAATTCTCTGCGTCCCTGCGCCTTTGCGTTACAGCTCCGCTGTCTCGCCAACCAGGACATCATCCACGATCACATGCCGAACGTCCATAGCCCCGCTCCCTATTCCGCCGAATCGCGCACGGCCGAGTAGCTCTCGAAGTCCTGGCCAATGAAATCCAGCAGCGCCTGAGCGAACCCCTCGGTGCGCTCCAACATCGGGCTGTGGCCGCTGCCCTGAAACACCTCCAGATTGTTGGCGCCGGGGATTGACAGCAGCAACTGGCTCTGCACGGAACGCTCGACGAACTGGTCACGGTCGCCCCACATCAGCAGCACCGGCAGCCGCAGACGCGCCCGCAACTCGCCGCGCCAGCCGCCAGTCTTGCAGCGCCTGGGCGGTCGCGGTGAACGCCGACGGGGCCTGGCTGGCCGCGTCGGTCACCAGTTGCTGAAACAGCGCGTCTGGCGGGCGAGCGGGCATCACAGCCGCGAGTGCCTGCGCCAGCAACGCGCGGTCGTCGCGCATCCGCGCCAGCAGTTCATAGCCCTCGGGCGGAGTTGGCGTGCCGTCGGGCGACGGTGTGCTCACCAACGTCAGCGAGCGCAGCCGGTACGCGTGCTCAGCGGCGTAGGTCAGCGCGATGGCCGCGCCCAGCGAGTGGCCCACCAGATGCACGCCCGCCAGATCCAGTTGCTCGATAACCGCGGCGAGGTCGCGCGTTTGCTGCTCGACGCGATAACCGGCCGGGTCGTCGGGCCGGTCGCTGCCGCCGCAGCCACGCAAGTCTACCAGATACGCGGTGAACGCAGCCGGCGGCAGCAGCGCCGACGCCGGCATCCACCAGCGGCTCGTGGCGAAGCTGCCGTGCACAAAAAGAACCGGCTCAGGGCCAGCGCCCTGCTGCCGGATGTGAAGCGATACGCCGTCGGGGGTCGTGATTTTCATAGAGTAGTCAGCATGATCGTTGGTACACCAGCCTTGTGGAAACCGGGCTGGCTCGGTCTGAGACCGGCCAGAGCGATGGTCAAGGCACCGAAGCCTCGAGAAAAGGCTGCGCCAGGTCGATGAACTGCTCGCGGGCCTCGTTGTGCGGGACGTGCGCGGCGTTGGCCATGACGTGCAGCCGCCCATCGGCCACGCTGCCGGCAATCAGTTCAGAGTGGCTCAGGGAGAAAAAGGGGTCGTCCGCGCCGTGGATGACCAGCACGGGACAGACCACATTGGCCAACTCGCGGCTGACATCCCAGCGCCAGAAGACGGGATCAAGCCAGCGTCTGGCCCAGCGACGCACCACATCCAGCGCGTGGTCGCCGTGGTCGCGCGCCAGCGCCGCTTGCAACGCCGGCGACTGCTCGACCTCGGCCGCCAGGGCGTGCACGGCGTCGGGGCAACGGGGCGTTTCCACCGCGACGTGCGGCGCTTCGGCGACGACACAGCGCACCCGTTGCGGGTGGCGGGCTGCAGCCAGCAGCGCGATGGCTGCGCCATCGCTGTGACCCACCAGCGCGGTCTGCTCGATGGACAGCGCGTCCAGCAGCGCTATCAGGTCAGCCACGTCCTGATCCAGGTAGTCCAGCGACCAGTCGGCCAGCCACGAGGATTGTCCGAAGCCGGGCCGGTCGTAGGCCAGAACCCGATAGTGCTCCGCCAGCACCGGAACGACATGCCGCCAGTTGCGGCTGCTGGCGGTGGCATGGTGCAGCAGCGTCACCGCCGGACCGTCGCCGCACAGGTCGTAGTAAATATCGTGGGAACCGATCGCAACGAACGCCATTGTATCGGGCCCGCCTATGCGCACTGGCTCACAAAAGCCAGCGCCCGTTGGTTGAATATGTCGGTCGCCTCGCGGTGGACGGGATGTCCCAGGCCGGGCCAGATCTCAAACGTGCAATCGGGGATGCGCGCCGCCAGTTGCCGCGCCAGATTGGGCGGATTGCCCTCGTCGTGCTCGCCGTTTATCAGCAGTACCGGGCACCTTATCGTACCGGCCCGCGCCACGCTGACGTCGCCGCCGGTTGCCAGAATCGCCAGAATCGCCGCGCTCCAGCCCTCGATGATCGGAGCCAGCAACTCGATGCCGTGCAGGTCGATGATCTCCTGCCGCCAGGCTGGTCGCCGCGTTGCCCACTCCTCCACCGGCAGAAAGCCGCGCGCGGCCCGCTCGATCTCAGGACCGAAGACGCCGGTCACGCCCCAGGCGATGACGGAGCGTACCAGAGCAGGCCGCTCCGCGGCCAGCAACACCGCCGACTCCGCGCCGTCGGAATAGCCCAGCACGTGGGCGCCGTCGATGCCCAGCGCATCCAGCAGCCCAGCGACATCCAACGCGTCTTGCAGGTAGAAATCAGCGTCGAATGGCCGCGGCTTCGGCTCGGATCGGGCGTAGCCGCGCAGGTCGGGAGCAATCACCCGGTAGTGCTGCGCGAAGAAGTCGATCTGCGGGCCAAGATGGGCGCGGCCGGAGCCGGTGAAGCCGTGCAACATCAGCATCGCGTCGCCGCTGCCGCTCTCCTCGTACCAGATGCGCTGGCCGCGCAGGCAAGCTACAGGCATGGTCACTCCTCGCCCGGGTCGGGCTCAGCCGCCAGGAAGGTCACATGAAACGCGCTGCCATCGCCCAGCGCGCTTTCGAACCAGAAGCGGCCGCCGTGCAATTCGACCAGCGACCGGGTGATGTAAAGGCCCAGCCCGACCCCCTTGGCGCTTATCTGGTTGGCCGACTGGGCGCGGAACAGCCACGTGCCGATCTCCGACTGGTCTTCGGGAGCAATGCCAACCCCTGTGTCGCTGACGGTCAGCAGCAACTCGCTGCCATCGGCGGAACCGGCCAGGGTGACGTTGATGGCCCCGCCGGCTGGCGTATATTTGCGCGCGTTGCTGAGCAGGTTGACGACGATCTGCGTGGTTCGCAGTTCGTCGATCAGCGCTGCGGGGAGATGCGGTTCTATCGACAGTGACAGGTGCTGGCCCGCCTGGTCGAAGAGGGGCCGCTGTTCCGTGACGACCTTTTTGACCAGCGCGCCGGCGTCCAGCACCTGCAACACAAGTTCCAGTCGCCCGGCCTCGATACGCGTCATGTCCAGCAGGTTTGCGGTGATCTGCAGGAGACGATCTGCGCCGTCGCGGATGATGGCAATGCTCTGCATCTGGCGGCCGTTCAGATCGCCCACTAACCCCTGCGCAAGCAGGTCAGCGTAACTGATGATGACGGCCAGCGGGGTACGCAGTTCATGAGCCGCCAGCGACACGAATACGGATTTCATGTCAGTAAGCCGGCGCAACTCTGCGTTGCTGGCTCGCAGGTCGAGCACGGCGCCGGCCAGATCGCGCTGCGTCAGCAGCAGCTCGTTGCGACTCTGCGTCAAGCGTTGATGAGTCAGCCCCAGATCGGTCACATCCTCGCAAACGCAGTACAGCTCCTGGCCGCCAGACGCCACCACCAAACGGACGTAAACCACCTGCCCCGCCTTGTCCACACGCTCGATGAGGTCGACCTGCCACGAATCGGCCTGGCCGCGGCGCACCGCTTCCAGATCATCCTCCACACCTGCCAACTCCGGCATGACATCCAGCAGGGCAACGCCTGGCTGCACCACGACAGGCCCCAGTAAGCCGGAGGAATCGGCCACTGACGTAATCGTCAGCGACTCATCCGCCGTTAGCCAGGCGACGCGTCGGTTGGCAAGCATTATCCTGGCAATTTCCGGTTCCACAGTGCAGCCTGTCTCACTGAACCAGTCGCTGGCCAAGCTGGCGAAAGGCATCTTCGACGTTGAAGCCGGTAAGGGCGCTGGACGATAGGAAGGACACGTTCAGGCTGCCCGCCAGCACCAGCCCCTCCAGCACTGTTGTCTGATTCTCGCCGCCGTTGTCAGAAACAGGAAGCAGATCCGCCTTGTTGCCCACGATCACCAGCGCTCCGTTGGGATTGGTCTGGCGAATCTGATCGGCGTAGCCGCGCAGGCTGGCCAGCGTCTCAGCACGCGTCAGGTCATACACCAGCAGCGCGCCAGCCGCGCCGCGCAGATAGGCGCTGCGCATCTGGCTGAACTCCTCGCTGCCGGCCAGGTCCCACAGGATCATCGTCAGGTCCACAACCCGGTCGCCGCTGATGATAGCCAGCGGTTTGCGGCTGACCTTGACGCCGATGGTGCTTATATAGCGGTCGTCGAACATGTCGTACACGAAGCGGCGCACCAGGCTGGTCTTGCCAACTGCGAAGTCGCCCAACATGCAGATCTTCTTACTCAGTGTTTCCATGTGTGGTTCTCGTAGCTGCGCATTCGTAACGCGGCGGCGCTGCTCGTACAACGATTTTCCAAATCGTTGCGGCAGTGGCCTTGCCAGAGCGTTAGTAGCCGCTGCTGTTTGGTCGCATCAAAACGATTTGGAAAATCGTTGTACGTCTTCACGTCACGGCGTCGCGGCTGGTGCAGGAAGCGCGTTTTCCAGCACATACAGCGCGGAAACCCAGCCAGCGCTGCCGCCCTCGGTGCAACAGACGTTCAGCCAGCCGCCATCATCGCTGGCAGCAAGGATCGTGAACTGGTAATCCGGCGACACGGTCAGAATGATGGGGAACTCCAGCCCCGGGCCGCTGCGCACGTTCAAGCGCACATTGTCCACCAAGCCGGCGCGGGTCGCCGTCGGCGTCACAGTCGGCGTGGGCGAAGGAGTCGAGGTCGCGGTTGGCGTTGCCGTCGGCGTGGCAGTCGCTGTCGCAGTCGGCGTCGGTGTGGCAGTCGGCGTTGGCGTCGCGGTCGGCAACGGCGTGGCGGTCGGCGCGACGATGATGATGAACGTGGGCAGTTGCGGGCTGCGCCGCTCAAACCGCTGGATCAGCAGCCAGCCGGCCAGGCAACCCAGGAGCATACACATGACCAGCAGCGCGCCGGCGCCGGCAAGAATCCGCTTCTGGCCACGCGCCATCCCGGCGTTCGCCCGCGCACTTGACTGCGCCACCAGCCCCGCCAGCATCGGGTCAACGCTGGCAAAGGGAGCGGCGTCGCCGTTGTAATCGCGCAGAAAGAGGCGATACCGGTTCTCGATGTCGATGACAACGCCACGCATATCGGCGCGGAAGCCGGCCGGCTCGACGCCATCCACCACCACCGCCAGATAGATGTGCTGCGCAGCCTCGATCAGAATGCGCCGTCCACCGTATTCGATGGAGTCCAGTTGCCCCAGCTCACCGCGCCCGAAGGCGTCGGAGGCGAAGTCGCGGATTGCCGTCAGCATCCCGCTGACGAGATCGCGGTCGGGCGACGCTTGCCCATCGGCGCGGACGTGACGCAGCAGCAGCCCTGTGTCGCGGTGGATGAGAAAAATCTCCTCGACCTCGAAAGGCAGGGCGTCGCGCAGCGCCAGATCGGACGAGGAAACACCGCTGGCCTGCGCCCGCATCCGCCGCAGCACCTCCGCCGGTGAGATGGAGGTGCGCACCCGCGAATCGACCGTGCGCGCCAGGTCCTGCACCGCCTCGGTAACTGCCCGCACCACCGTGGAGCCGATGATCGGGTAGAGCACCTCGACCATCTCGTCCTTGTTCTGGTTGATCTTGTTGCGCAGCGCCTCGTCAAGCGACGGCGCGATGATGGCGGCCATCGCGTCCTGGTCGCCGAGAGTGTCGCGCAGGTCATCGACCTCGACACGCAGCGACCCGATCGCGCCCTGCTCCCTGCCGAGCAGCAGCGTACGCAGTTCGTCGTAGGCCGCGACGGTCTCGCTTTCCGGCGCGTCAAACCCCTCTGGCGTCCCTGGCGTTGTTGGCTCGCCCGTGTCAGGTTCTGCCGTCACAGGCATGTAACTACTTGGAACTGTTTCCCAACCCAGCCAGGAGGTCGTCGAGACCGACCGCAGCCCCGCCGGTGGAGAGCTGGTTGCCGATTTCGATGAACATCTGGCCCAGCGAGCGGCGATCGGTCTTCTCATCCGTCAGGCGGTCAACCAGATCGCGCAATTCCTTGCGCAGATCGTCGTCGGCCTGACGCATCTCCTTCTGCAGGCTTTGCAACTTCTTGCTGCTGGTGCTGTCCAGCGAGGCGATGCTGCGGTCCAGGCGGTCGGCCTCCTGCTTGAGACGATCGCTCTGGCTGGCGCCTTGTGCATCCAACTTGCTGCCCAGCTCCGCCAGGCGGCCATTGACGCGGCCGCTTTCCTCGCCCATGCGCGCGACGCCACGCTGGTCCTGATCGGACAAGCTGTTCTGCAGGCGCTGCACCTGCTGGTCGAGGCTGCGCGCCTGGGCGTCGGCCTGCTCATGCAACTGCTCGGTGAGCTTCTCGATGTCCATGCGCAAGCGCTCCAGGTCGCGCGCGGTCTGCTGGAAACGTTGATCGTACTCGCGGATGTGTGGTCCCAGCACGATGTCGCGTATGCGGGCGATTTCCTGGGTGTTGGCTGGCGCCGTCTCGGCGGTGGTTTTCGCTGCCATTGAGGCCTCCTGTATGAATGAGATCGGATCGAATAACTGTGAAAGAAGGTAACAATCGGTTTAACGCAAACCAGCAAAGAATACTACGCGCAGCAGCGCCCCTCAACCAGTTTCAGACGCACCCGTGTCGATCAGACCAACATCTCGACACTGAGAGCCACGCCCTCGCCGCCGCCCAGACAGAGGGTCGCGAGGCCGGTGCGGAGACCGCGCTGCTGCAACGCGTAGAGCAGGGTCACCAGCACGCGCGCGCCGGAACAGCCAATGGGATGCCCCATCGCGATGGCGCCGCCGTTGACGTTGACCTTGGCCCAGTCCATGCCCAGCTCGCGGCCATCGGCGATGGTCTGCGACGCAAACGCCTCGTTGACCTCGATCAGGTCGAAATAGTCGATCGTGACGCCCAGCTTGTCCAGCAGCCGGCGCACGGCGAATATCGGCGCAGTGAAAAGCTCCAGCGGCTTGACCGCGGCCTGCGCGTATCCTGTCACCCGCGCCAGCGGCGTCACACCTTCCGCACGCGCCCGCGCCGCGCTCATGACGACCACAGCCGCGCCGCCGTCGCTGATGGGCGGCGCGTTCCCGGCTGTCACCGTGCCGCCCGCCTCGAAGGCCGGTCGCAGGCGAGCCAGCGCCTCCAGCGTCGAGTCGCGGCGCGGCGTCTCGTCGATATCAATGACCAGCGCCGGTCCCTTGCGCTGCGCAATCTCGACCGGCGTGATCTCGGCGGCAAAGCGGCCTTCGTCCATCGCGGCAACTGCGCGCCGGTGACTCTCCAGCGAGAATTCGTCTTGCGCCTCGCGGGTGACCCCGTACTCGCGTGCGATCCACTCGGCCGAGCTGCCCATGTGGTGCTTTTCAAACGCGCACCAGAGACCGTCATGGATCATACCGTCCACCAGATCGGCGTTGCCCATACGGTAGCCGAATCGCCCGTTGAGCAGGTAATAGGGGATCTGGTTCATGCTCTCCATGCCGCCGGCGACGAAAACCTCGCCGTCGCCGGAGCGGATGGCCTGCGCGGCCATCATCACCGTCTTGAGGCCGGAACCACAGATCTTGTTGACGGTCGTCGCGCCAACAGTAACCGGCAGACCGGCGCCGATGGCTGCCTGGCGAGCCGGGGCCTGCCCCTCGCCCGCCGAAACGACGTTGCCCATCAGCACCTCGTCGATCGATGCCGGATCGATGCCGGCTCGCTCCACTGCCGCCCGAATGGCAGTCGCGCCCAATTGCGGCGCTGAGACGGTGCTGAGCGCGCCCTGGAACTTTCCGATTGGCGTTCGCGCCGCCCCGATAATCACGACTTCGGGGTAATCCATGGTTTGTGTCTCCTGGTTCGCAAACAATGTGCCAACCACCGGTGCTGAAATAGCGGGACGCCGACACGCCGTGGCTGGCGAGAAGAAGAGAATGGAAGTAATGTAACACGCTTGCCACACACTGTCAAACACACAAGCAGCATCCGGGTTACTTGCTTGTCACTGTTGAGGATGCTATAATGCCTCGGCTATTTTCCTGCAAGAGGCCATATTGGACAACCTGCCTTCCCAAACTGCTGAACCAACCTACAACCCGCCGCCTGTCGCCGAGGAACCCGCGGCCGAACCCGTCAGTGTCATCCCCAGCAGCGCGCCGGCCGCCAGCCAGTCAAACTGGAAGGGCACGCTGCGCGAGATCGCTGAGACAGTCATCCTGACACTGGTGATCTTCCTGCTCATTCGCACGGTGGTGCAAAACTTCCGTGTCGAAGGACAGAGCATGGAGCCGAACTTCCACGACGGACAGTTCCTGCTGATCAACAAGCTGGCCTACAAGCTGGGCGATCTGGAACGGGGCGATGTGATCGTCTTCCGCTACCCGCGCGACCCCAGCCGCGACTTCATCAAACGGGTCATTGGCCTGCCAGGCGAGACCGTGGAGATCATCAGCGGCCAGGTCTACATCAATGGCCAGTTGCTGGGCATTGACTATCACACCAACGAAGCGGGCTATAACGCTGGTGCAGTGACTCTCGGCCCTGACGACCTGTTCGTTCTAGGCGACAACCGGCCCAACTCCAGCGACTCGCACAGTTGGGGAACACTGCCGCGCGACCTGATCATCGGTCGTGTCGTCCTATCGTACTGGCCCCCGGACGAGTGGGGCATCATCAAACACGGCCCGCCGGACGCCGGCTGACCCATGGCTCTACGTCCCAGCGAAGATCAGGTGCGCCGCCTGGTGCAACAATCGCTCGAACGGCTGTTGGGCGCGGCGGAACAGCCGCCTGTTGCGCGCAACCAGCCTGCCGCCGCGCGTCGGCAGATCGTGGACGCCCAGCAGGTCGCCGACGCTGCCGCCGGCAGCACGTTGACGGTTCCGCAGGGCGCAGTCATCACGCCGCTGGCGCGCGATCTGGCGCTGGAGCGCAACGTGACGCTGGCGACCGGCGTCCCCACGCCGCAGCCAGCCGGTCCGGCCGAGCAGACCGTTGCAGTCGGCGCAGACCACGGCGGCTACGCGCTCAAGGAACTGCTCAAGCCGGTCATCGCCAGACTGGGCTGGCAGGTGGTGGACTGCGGCACGTTCAACACCGACGGCGTGGACTACCCCGACTACGCCTACGCCGTTGCCCGCCTGGTAGCCGATGGCCGGGCGCGCTGGGGCATCGTGGTGGACGGCGCGGGCATCGGCTCGTGCATGGTCGCCAACAAGGTGCCGGGCGTGCGCGCCGCGCTGTGTTACGACCTGGCCTCAGCCGCCAACAGCCGCGAGCACAACCACGCCAACGTGCTGACCCTGGGCGCGGGCCTGATCGGACCCAGCCTGGCGCAGCAGATCGTCACCCTCTGGCTGCAAACGCCCTTCGGCCCCGACCGCCACGCGCGCCGGGTTGAGAAGATCATGCAGATCGAGGCGCGTTATTTACGGAAGTAGGCGAGTGGCAGAGGTCGGAAGTCAGAAGTCGGATTTCAGGAAGCTGACCTCTGTCCTCTGACATCTGACCTCTGATAGCACCCAGCATTCCGATCCGCGGGTTCCTCCCAATCCGCGGTTCTCACGGATTCTCAGTTTCATGACAGCAAGCAACTATTCCTTCGATCAACTGGTTGAGCTGATCACCCGCGAGGTGATGGCGGCGTATCCGGTGGACGGTGCGGCGTGCAGCGGGTGTGGAGAGGCGTGCAACGGCCACTGCGCGGGCAACTGCCCCGACCGCTGCCGCGATGTGGTGCAAGCCGGCGCGGACCGCCTCAGCGCGCGGCTGGGTACGCCGCGCGTCGCGGCCGACCTGGCCGGTATGATCGACCACACGCTGCTGAAGCCCGACGGCACCGAGGAGCAGATCCGCACCCTGTGCGCCGAAGCACGTGACAACCATTTTGCCACCGTCTGCGTCAACCCGGCCTGGGTGGCGCTGTCGGCTGAGCTGCTGCGCGGCTCGGGCGTCAAGGTCTGCACCGTGGTCGGCTTCCCGCTGGGCGCGACCATGCCGGAGGTCAAGGCGTTCGAAACCGAGCGTGCCATCGCCGCCGGCGCCACCGAGATCGACATGGTGCAGAACATCGGCGCGCTGAAATCGCGCAACTACCAACTCGTCATGCAAGATGTGGCAGCCGTCGTGCAGGCTGCGCACGCCCGCCAGGCCAGCGTGAAGGTGATCATCGAAGCGGCGCTGCTGACCGACGAGGAGAAGGTGGAAAGCTGCGCCATCGCCCAGGCCGCCGGCGCGGATTATGTCAAAACTTCCACCGGCTTCGCATCGGGCGGAGCGACGGCCGCCGATGTGGCGCTGATGCGCGCGCGTAGTCGGCCCCAGCCATCGGCGTCAAGGCGGCCGGCGGCATCCGTTCCGCTGAGGACGCAAAGGCGATGATCGCCGCCGGCGCGACTCGGCTGGGCGCCAGCGCCGGGATCAAGATTGTCCGCGAAGCCACAGGCAGCTAGGAAGGACTGTGCATGAGTTCTGACCGAACCAGCGACCTGGCGATCCTGCTGGGTCATGCCATGCAGTGCGAGCCATGCCGCGACCGGCTGCTGACAGAACCTGACCGCGTGGTTGTGGGCCGCAAGATCTCCAACGAGCAGCGGGCGCGGCTGGCGCAGCTTTCGCCCGAGGACTTCGAAAGCGCCGTGTTTCTGGCGGCTGCGGTCGGTTTGGACGTGAGCGAGCTGCGCGACGGGCAAAATCACCCGCGGGCGCGCATGAGGCATTTCTAGTCCCAGGAAAGGACAAAAAGCGTGAGTGTAGACCTCCGTTCCTACGTATTTCTCGACAGCTTACAGCCGCAGCACGCGGCATTTCTCGGCACGGTGGCGCGTGGCTTTTTGCCGTTGCCCAACGACGCCTCGCTGTGGATCGAGATCTCGCCCGGCATCGAGATCAACCGCGTCACCGACGTGGCGCTGAAGGCCACCCGCGTTCGCCCCGGGATGCAGATCGTCGAGCGCCGCTATGGCCTGCTGGAGGTTCACTCCAGCTCGCAGGCTGAGACACGCGCGGCCGGCGAGGCGATTCTGGACGCGCTGGGGCTGCACGAGGCGGATCGCATGAAGCCGCGCGTGCTCTCCAGTCAGATCATTCGCAACATCGACCCGCACCAGGTACAGCTTATCAACCGCATGCGTCACGGGCACATGCTGCTGGCCGGGCAGACCCTGTTCGTCCTGGAGGTCGAGCCGGCCGGCTACGCGGCGCTGGCCGCCAACGAAGCCGAGAAGCGGGCCGAGATCAACATCCTGGAAGTGACCGCCTTCGGCGCTTTCGGCCGCGTCTATCTCGGCGGCGACGAACAAGACATCATGGCCGGCTACGGCGCAGCCATCGCCGCACTGGAAGGCGTCTCCGGACGCGATCCGGGCGGCACGGCAGACTGAGCAGCAGAGCAGGGATAAGGAAGGAATGAAGGAAAAAGAGAGAAAATGAAGGAAATGAGGGAAATCCGTGATCCCAAATGTTCCTGTAGTTCGCTGCGTTCTCTGGTTTCCCTCTTTTCCCTGGTTTCCCTTCTTTCCTCATTTCCTTTGATTTCACACGACAATTTCGTCCATCCGTCCACAGAAAGGAACGTTTCCCAATGGCAGAAGCACTGGGTATGATTGAGACACGCGGCTTTGCCGCAATGGTTGAGGCATCTGACGCGATGGTGAAGGCCGCCCGCGTCGAACTGGTAGCCTACGAGAAGATCGGCGGCGGCTATGTGACCGCCATCGTGCGCGGCGACGTCGCTGCAGTCAAGGCAGCCGTCGAGGCCGGCGTACGCGGCGCTGAAAAGGTCGGCGAGGTCGTGTCGGTTCACGTCATTCCGCGTCCGCACGAAAACGTCGACAAGATCCTGCCGCTGGGTCGTCAGGAAGAGGAATAGCTGCTATGCAGAATATGTGGCGCGAGCTGCGCTCCGGCCCCAAGGTTCCCGACACCGTCTACGCAATTGTGGAGATTCCAAAGGGTTCGCGCAACAAATATGAGTACCAGAAAGCCAACGGCGTAATCTTCCTCGATCGCGTGCTGTATTCGTCGCTGCACTATCCCGGCGATTACGGTCTCATTCCTCAGACCTTCTACGACGACGGCGATCCGTTGGACATTCTGGTAATGATGAATGAACCGACCTTCCCGGGCTGCATCATCCAGGCCCGGCCGGTCGGCATTTTTCGCATGCTTGATCGCGGCCAGAGGGACGACAAGGTACTGGCAGTTCCGGCGACTGATCCGCTGTTCGATGGCTATCAGGATCTGTCTGACATTCCCAGTCACTTCCTGCACGAAGTGGCACACTTTTTCGAGGTCTACAAGGACCTCGAAGGCCAGCGAACCAAGCCACTCGGCTGGGAGCCAGCCGAGGTGGCGAAAGCAGAGATCGAACGAGCCATCGCCATGTTCCGCGACCGCTTCGGCCTGAAAGAGCTGTAACCACATGCAGATCGTGCCAGGACTACATCTGGTCGATGGCATGGGCGCGGTAGTCAACGCCTTCGTCTGGCAACGTCCCGACGGCGGGCTGACGCTGATCGATGCCGGGATGCCGAAAGACGCCGGGAAAATCCTGACGTTTGCCCGCATGCTGGGCATCGAGCGCCTGGACCGGATCATCATCACCCACGGCGACATCGATCACATCGGCGGGCTGGCGGAGGTGCAGGCAGCGACCGATGCGCGCGTGATCTGCCACGCGGTAGAGAAGGCAGTCATCGAAGGCCGCCAGGAGCGCGACATGGGTTACGGCCCGGTGGCGCGGGTCTATGGACCGCTGATGACGGTGGTCACCAAGCAATTCATGGGCTACAGGCCGGTCAAAAAGGTCGATGAGTTGGTGCTGGACAAGCAGATGCTGCCAGAGGGCTTTCAGGTCGTCCATTCACCCGGCCACACCGCGGGGCTGATCGCACTGCACCAGTCGGAGCGCGGCATTCTGATCGTGGGAGATGCGTTTGGCAGCCGCAACAACAAGCTCCACATGCCGGTCGCGATGGCGACGCCGCGCCAGGATGTCGCCAGGGATTCGATCCGCAAGCTGGCTGAACTCAAGGGCATCCAGGTCATCTGCTGCGGCCACGGTGCACCGGTCACGCAGGACGCGGAAGCAAAGCTGCAAGCCTTCGCGGCGGGCCTGGAGCGGTGATGCAGGAGGTAATCCCGTGTTGATTGGCAAAGTTATCGGTACCGTTGTTGCGACGCAGAAGGATGAGAAGCTCGATGGCCTGCGCTTCATGGTCGTTCGCCAGGTGACAGTGGACGGCAAGGACACGGCCAACTACGTGGTTGCGGTCGATGCGGTCGGATCCGGCGTCGGCGAGACGGTGCTGTACGCGACAGGCTCCTCGGCGCGCCAGACGCTAGTCACCGACAAGCGCCCCTGCGACGCGGTGATCATGGCGATCGTCGACACGTGGGAGGTAGACGGCGAGGTGCGCTATCAGAAGGACGCGGCGGCGTAGCGGGCTGCGAATGAATTCGCAGCCTGACACAGTAGAAGCATGCTGAAGCAAGCTCACTCTGCACTGCGAAGTTCGACTTCGCCGGCAAAGTCGAACTTCTGGGATACTCGCTAGTTGTGCCAACCTATGGTCCGAACCACCCGCTCTGAACCTTGAAACTCCTGCTGATTGTCGTGCTTGTCGCCTGTCTGGTGTTGCTGACCGCCAGCACGTTTCTGACGCCGGTGAGCAACGACGCCGGGGCGTATCTGACGATCGCGGCTGGCTGGCTGGCCGGCAGGCTACCCTATCAAACTCTGTTCGATCACAAAACGCCGGGCATCTATGTCCTCTACGCGCTGATCCTGGCGTTAAGCGGTCGCTCGCTGGTCGTTGTTCAACTGGTGCAACTGGCCAGCCAGATCGCCTGCGCCGGGCTGGTTGCCTGGGTCGCGTGGCGGCAGTGGAGTTGGCTGGCTGGCGCGCTGGCCGGCCTCCTGATGCTCTACGGCAGCGCGGCATTCTCTGGACCGCACCTGACCACGGAAGCCTGGGTTGCGCTGTGCATCGCGGCCGGGCTGGCGGCGCTCCTGTGGCGCAAAGGTATTCCGGCTGCAAACTGGGTCTGGCTCGCGGCTGGCCTGTGTATCGGTCTGGCAGCGCTTTTCAAACAGACAGGTCTTTTGACGCTGGCTGCTTTCGCCGGTTGGGCGTGGCTGCAAGGCGACGGCTGGCGCGGCGCAACAAGTCGCTGGCTGCTCCTATTGGCCGGGTGTTTCCTGCCTATCGCTATAACAGTCGTCTATTTCGCCGCTCATGGTGCGCTTGATGACCTGTGGCGGGACGCGGTCTGGGTCAACCTGACGAACTACCCGCGGCTGAGTCCGCTGACACTGGTGCGCGGCAACCTAGTCAACCTGCGCGGTTTCCCGCTGCTCTGGCTGGGCGTCCTGTTGGCGCTGATCTTTGCCCGCCCAGTGCTGCGCAGATCGCGCCAACCCGACGCGGCCACGCTGCTTTGGCTGACGCTGCTGACCGGCCTGCTGCCGCTGTTGCATCGCTCCTATGGCCACTATGTCCTCCAGGCGCTGCCGCCGGCGACGATTTTGGCAGGCGCAGGTTTGGCCGGCGGGTGGCATTGGCTGGAGGCGAAGGTTCGCGGTAGCGAGAGTGTGGATGCCGACCACCGCGGGCACGGCGGGGCGCAGTTTGCGTCATCCCCGCGAAGGCGGGGATCCAGCGTCGTCCTTGCCGTTGCGCTCATCGGCGTCATCGCGCTGGCGCTCATCGACCTGCCGCGCTGGCCGCGTTACCTGGCCTACACCGGCGACCTGGTGCGTACGCAGGACCGGGCCGCTGCAGCCGTGGAGCGTCTGACGCAGCGAGACGAACCGATCCTGGTGGTCACCGACTCGCCGCAGCTTTATTTCCTGAGCAGCCGCCAGCCGCCGACCCGCTGGCAGTACCTGTTACCGGTCAACTACACACCGGAGCGCGAGACTGAGCTGGCAAGCTTGATCACCAGCCACGCGGTGCGCATCGTTGTCACCGACAGCGCCGACCAGTCCTGGCACGTCAATCTCAAGGACGCCGCCGAAACATCATGCACGTTTCTGGAAACCTTCGACAACCGCTTCAGTATCTACAATTGCCAGCCGGCCTCCTGATTTCTGGCCTTTGACTTCTATTCTTTGAGACTCTCATGACCCAATCCCTCGACGAAGCACGCATCAACGCCATCGTGCAGCGGGTGCTGCGGGAAGCTAACGCAGGCGACCCGCGGCCATCCGCTCAACCCGCCTCAGCCGCAGCGCTGCATCTCTCACATGTCGGGAGAGCTGGCCGGGCAGCAGGCGCGCCGGGCGTCGCCGGGCGTGACGGCATCTTCACCACCATCGACGACGCGGTACGCGGGGCGCGCGGCGCGTTCGTGGCGCTGGGCAGCATGACGCTGGAGAAGCGGCACGAAATCGTCGCCGCGATCCGCGCGGCGATGCTGACTGAGGCCGACTCGCTGGCCCGCATGGCGCATGAGGAAACGGGGCTGGGGCGGCCCGAGGACAAGCTGCAAAAGAACCTGCTGACAGCCAGAAAGACGCCTGGCCCCGAGGCGTTGCAGCCGCTTGCCTGGACTGGCGACCACGGCCTCAGTCTGGTGGAACGTGCACCCTACGGCGTCATCGCCGCGATCACGCCGGTCACCAACCCGACTTCGACCATCATCAACAACAGCATCAGCATGCTCTCAGCCGGCAATGCGGTGGTGTTCAACGTCCACCCCGGCGCCAAACGCACCTGCGCCTACCAGATCCAGCTCATCAACCGGGCCATCGTCGGCGCAGGCGGTCCGGCCAACCTGCTGACCGCCATCGCCGAACCGACCATCGAAAGCGCGCAGGAGTTGATGCGGCATCCCGGTATCCGGCTGCTGATGGTCACCGGCGGGCCTGGCGTGGTCAAAGAGGCCATGAGAAGCGGCAAACGGGCCGTCTGCGCCGGGCCTGGCAACCCGCCCGTGGTGGTGGACGAGACGGCCGACATCGACAAGGCGGGCCGCGACATCACATTTGGCGGCGGCTTTGACAACAACGTCATCTGCACCGACGAGAAAGAGATCTTCGTCGTCGACAGCGTAGCCGACCGGCTCAAGGCCGCGATGTGCGCCAACGGCGCGGTTGAGGTGCCGTCGCACCGGCTGCGAGCGCTGGAACGCGTCATTTTCAAGGAGATGGGCGCGCCGCGCAAGCCGGGTGTTACCAACAAGCAGTGGGTCGGCAAGTACGCCGGCGACATCCTGCGCGAGATCGGCATCTCAGCGGGCAAAGAGGTGCGGCTGGCGCTGGTCGAGGTGCCGATCGAGCATCCGCTGGTCTGGACCGAGCAGTTGATGCCCGTCATGCCGCTGGTGCGCGTGCGCTCGTGTGACGAGGGCATCGATCTGGCGGTGGAGGCGGAGCACGGCTTCGGCCACACTGCCAGCATGTGGAGCCGCAACATCGACAAGCTGAGCCGAATGGCGCGGGAGATCGACTGCTCGATCTTCGTCAAGAACGGACCGAACCTGGCCGGCCTGGGCTACGGCGGCGAGGGTTTCACCAGTTTCAGCATCGCCAGCCCCACTGGCGAGGGCCTGACCTCCGCCATCACCTTCAGCCGCATCCGCCGCTGCACGCTGGTCGATCATTTTCGCATCGTATGACGCACCCGGCTCTCGCCCTCATCGAGTTCGACAGCATCGCCGTCGGCATCCTGTCCGGCGACGCGATGGTCAAGACCGCGCCGGTCGCTCGCATCGTCGCGGGCACGGTGCATCCCGGCAAGTTTCTGGTGATGGTGACGGGCGATGTCGCGCCGGTGCAGGAGGCGCTGGCGGCCGGGCTGGCGACGGGAAGCAGCGCGGTGCTGGATCACGTCTTCCTGCCGGGCGTGCATCCTGATGTGCCGGCAGCCATTGCCGCGGCGCGCCAGCCGCAGATCGACGAGGCGCTGGGGATCGTAGAGACCAGCAGCGTCCCCGCAGCCATCCACGCCGCCGACGCCGGGCTGAAGGCCGCCGAGGTCACGCTGCTGGAGCTGCGTATGGCCGACGGGCTGGGGGGCAAGGGGCTTGTCTTCTTCGCCGGCGCGGTGACGGACGTCGAGGCCGCGTTGGACACCGGTTGCGCGGCCATCGACAGCAGCGGCCACCTCGTCAATGCGGTAGTCATTCCGCAACTTCATCCTGAGATGGCGGCGAACCTCATCAGCGCCACGCGATTTCGCAGTTTGATCGGTTGACCATCACTCCCTTGTGGGCAGTCTCTCTGATGAGGCCGAGAGATTGCTTCGCCGAAGACGGCTCGCAACCCTGGCGCCGCCCACCAGGGCTGGTGTGAAAGTGATGCGCTATTTTCAATGCGGCATAACTTTGTGCGGACACGTTCCGAATTCGTGCATTCGTGACCACATTCGTGGATGGCCCGCAACTACAAAGCCCCCGGCGCGATGCCGGGGGCTTTCGATATTGCGCAAGAGTTGCCAACTTTTCGGAAAAGTTGGCAACTCTGCGTAAGTCAGCAACTCTGAGTCTGTTTTACTGCACCAACGGCATGAACGTCAGGTCGCTCTGGTCGGCCAGGCTGCGCAAGACGCTGGCGCGCACGACGACAGCCGGCGGTGAGGCCACCGCGTCAGCAACGAAGACCACTGCCGCTGTGGTGAAGCCGTACGGGACCGCGCTGGTCACGAGGTTGAGCTGAACAGTGGTACCGCTCTGGGTTGCCGTGCCAACCGACGGGTTGATGTCGATCCAGTCGACGATGGGCACATCCTCAGGCGCTGGCTGGTCGCCGATCATCAGGCGACCATTGTCGAAGCGCAGCGGCGTGCCGTTGGCGATAGCTTCCTCGATCAGCGGCACCATGCTGGTGGGAACCGCCCCGGCGTGCCAGTTGACCGACGCGCCCACCACCTCGACGACCCGCTGGCCAGGATTGTTGCCCGGCTGGTAGTACCACGAGACCTTGCCCGGCCGCACTGAGAACTGTGGCGCCGTCACCGTCATCGTGACGTTGATGTCCACCGGGCTATTGAACACGCTGCCCACGCCGGTGACACGCACCTTGCCGGTGTATGTGCCGCTGGTCAGGTTAGTCGTGTTGGCCGAAACGAGCATGTTGCTGGGCGCCGTGCCGCTGTTGGGATTGACGCTGAGCCAGGCCGCCCCTTCGGTAACAGAGGCGTTCCAGTTCAATGTGCCTGCACCGCCGGTGTTGGTGATCTGCACCTGCTGGCTGGTACTCTGGCCGGCCTGCAAGTTCCAGGTAATCGTCGTGGGAGTGACGTTCAGGGAAGGCCCGGTAGGAATGCCGGGACCGTCCACGTTGGCGACCGCGAAGTTGGTCGTAGTACTGTAACTGCCGGGGTTCTGCGAGAAGTTGGTCGTACTGGTGGCGGGATCGTTGTAGATGAAATACGTGTCCGCCGCCATGACCACCAGCTCGGCGCGGGTGTCGGCGTCTAGATCGCCGGTGTGGATCGTCTTGAAGCGCGTCTGGTTCGCCAATTCGTTGAACTGCGCGACTGAACCAGGGCCATAATACTTGCTGGTCAGCGCAACCGTCGGCGTGTTATCGTAGAATTCCGGGCCGCAGCATGTAGATCGTGTCAACACCCGAGTTGTTGACATCGCCCAAAGCAACGCTGGTGAACGAGGGGAAGAAGTTTGCACTCTGCACCGTTTCCAGACTGGTTGTGCTACCGGTATAACGGAACACCAACAGCGACGGGAAAGTTCCCAGAACATCGTCGCGCGTGGTGACAAGCTCCTGGCGGTTGCCCGCATCAGAAACGGCGTTTCCGACCTGTACGGTAATCCACGGGAAGGTGTAGTTCACTGAGTAGAGCGTCTGCCAGTTGTTGCTCGGCTTGAGAATGACGACCTGATAGGTGAAGTTGGAGTTGCGAACCGCAACGAACTCAGCCTTGCCGTCGCCATCGACATCACCCATGGCAATTGCCTTCCAGGGTGCGCCGTAACCGCCGCTGAAAGTCTGGGTCCAGCCTGTCCCCGATTGCCATTCGTAGGCGAACATCTGGATGGCCAGATTCGGCTGGTTGCTTGTCTGCACCAGCACCAACTCGTCACGACCGTCGCCGTCCACATCGCCGGTGACGCCCTGAGTCCACGTCTGGCCGGACGCAGCGGTAAACGTCCTGCCAATGTCGGTTGATCCGGGCAGAACAACCGGCGAGAAAACGATCGCCTCGTTGCCGCGCAGACCGACGATTTCAGCCGCCGTGTCGCCATTAAAATCGCCGGCAATGACATTGGTGAAACCGGTGCCGGGTGATTCCCAGACGACCGGCCGGATGCCGGGCGGGGTGTATGGATCGCGGACGACGATCCGCCCGTCGCTCGACAAGAGGATGATCTCATCATCAGTTGCCGCCTCAGGCGCATCGGGTTGAGCGCTGGCCTGCACAATTGGCACCGCTGCCAGTATCAGCGTGAGGACCAGCAGAGTTCGTAGGAATAGTCGCATTGTGTTGCCTCCTCGACTAGAGTGGTGGGTAATTATCTGCGAAAGCGAAACTGCGAGCCGGATGCCCGCAGGACGGAAGTTGCGCGACCACAGGCGCTGGCGCCGGGCGAGCAACACGGCGCTAGGCGCGCCGGTAAGCGGATTATAGCATAGCATGATGGGCTGTGCGCAATCACCACAGTACCGGGTCAGGGACACGCGCCGCCGCTGCGAAGATCGGGCTGGCGCCTTGCTTGCGAGACGCTGGTTACACGTTGGCTGCTGCGGCAAGGTTCATGCGCTGGCATCTGATTTGGCTACAGTGAGTTGTCCGAATCGCCGTCTCGTGGTAAAACATGGTTTGACGATCCGTACCACGATGGAGAACCCACCTTTGCAAGCGACGACTGCTACCGAAGACCTGTTCCTGGCGGGCTACCAGGCGGGAAGAACCGGCGCAGCGCTGCGCGATGAGAGCAGCCACGGCCGCATATGGCTGGCCGGCGACGACCGCATTGCCTTCATGCAGCGCCTGTCAACCAATGAAATGCGCCTGAGTCCCGGCCAGGGAACTGTGACGATCCTGACCTCGCCGACGGCGCGCATCATCGCGGTGCTGACGGTCCAGGTTCACCCCGACGGCCTGCTGTTGATCACCGGCCCCGACCAGGGTCCGACGGTGTTCATGACCCTGCGCTCGCAAATCTTCTTCAGCGACAAGGTCAGTTTGGCCGGCCGCGGCGGCGCGCTGGCCCAGTTTGGCGTCTACGGACCGGCTGCGGTTGGTGTGCTGGCCAGCGCAGGCGCGGGCGATCTGAGTGACCTGGCCATGTTTGATTGGCGCGAGGCGCCACTGGCCGACCAGCCATGCAGCGTGCAGCGGGTCGAGGGAGTCGGCAGCGACGGTTTCACCGTCTTCGCGCCCGCGCCCGAAGCAGCCGCGGTGCGCAGTGCATTGCTGGCCGCCGGCGCGGTCGCGATCGGCGAGGACGCCTACAGCGTGCTGCGCGTCGAGGCCGGCGTGCCCGCAGCCGGGATCGACCTCAACGAGCAGGTTAGCCCGCTGGAAGCCGGGCTGCGGCGTTTCTGCAACGACTTCAAGGGCTGCTACACTGGCCAGGAGATCATCGCCCGCCAGATCACCTACGACAAGGTCGCGAACCACCTGGTTGGACTGCGGCTGACGGCGCTGGCCGTGCCAGGCGCTACGGTGATGGTCGACGGACGGCAGGTCGGCTGGGTCAGCAGCGCCGTGCAGAGCGTCGCGCTGGACCAGGCTATCGCACTGGCTTACATCCGCCGCCCCAGCCACGAACCTGGCACCGAAGTCATCGTCCAAAGCGCCGGCGCGGCCATCATGGCCGAGGTCACGGCGCTGCCCTTCACGCCGTAGTCGCTTCCTTCAATTGGTTTCTGCTTTGGCCCGTCTCCGACCGAGCCGGCCACAATTGGTTTCAGCTCTGGCCGGTCTCCGACCGAGCCGACATCGAGTCACGTTTTCCACAATCACATCCCATGACTAACACCACCCCCCACCCCTACGACCTCCGCTCGCGCATAGTCGGCATTGACGAGCGCGTGCCGCTGCTGGATGGCAGGCTGGCGACCTACGTCAACCTGGACAACGCCGCCAGCACGCCCGCGCTGACCGATGTCCTGGATGCGGTCGATCGCTTCATGCCCTACTACGCCAGCGTCCACCGCGGCACCGGCTTCAAGTCGCGCCTCAGCACGCTGGCCTACGACCAGGCGCACGAGATCATCGCCGAGTTCGTCGGGGCAAACCTGGACACGAACACCGTCATCTTCGGCAAGAACACCACCGAGGCCATCAACAAGCTGTCGTTTCGCCTGCCCGCCAAGCCGGGCGCGGTGGTCATCACCACCCAACTGGAGCACCACTCCAACGACCTGCCCTGGCGCGCCCGCTTCCCGGTGGAGCACGTGCGCGCACTGCCCGATGGCCGGCTGGACGAAGATGACTTCGACCGGCTGCTGGCGCAGCACGCCGGCAACATCGCGCTGGTGACCGTGACCGGCGCGTCCAACGTCAGCGGTTTTTTGCAGCCCATCCACCGCCTGGCGCGCAAGGCGCACGCGGCCGGCGCGCGGATCCTGGTGGACGCCGCCCAGCTTGCCCCGCACCGCCGCGTCGACATGAAAGCGGACGACGACCCGGAGCACCTCGACTTCGTGACGATCTCGGCGCACAAGATGTACGCGCCCTTCGGCACCGGCGCGCTGATCGGACCGAAGGCGGTCTTCCTGCAAGGCGCGCCCGAGTATCCCGGCGGCGGCACGGTGGACGTGGTAACGCTGGACGAGGTACAGTGGGCGGGGATGCCGGACCGCGACGAGGCAGGCAGCCCCAACGTGGTCGGCGCGGTGGCTATGGCGGCCGCAGCCAAAGCGTTGATGGATGTGGGTATGGAACAGGTCGCGGCGCACGAACAGGAGTTGCTGGCCTATGCCACCGAGCGGCTGCTGGCGATCCCCGGCGTCACCATCTACGGCGAGAGCGACCCGGCGCGGCTGCACGAAAAAGTAGGCGTCATCCCCTTCAACCTGGCGGGTGTCTCGCATTTCCTGCTGGCGGCGATCCTGGGCTACGAGGGCGGCATCGGTGTGCGCAGCGGCTGCTTCTGCGCACATCCGTACGTGGTACACCTGCTGAACCTGGACGATGAAGCCGCATCCACCTGGCGAACGGAGTTGCTGGAGGGCGACAGGTCCAACATGCCGGGGATGGTGCGCATGAGCTTTGGCTGCTACAACAACCGCGACGACGTGGACCGGCTGCTGGCTATGCTGGAGCGGATCACGCGCAACGACTATGCTGGCGACTACCGGCTCGACCGGCAGACGGGCGAATACCGGCCAGCCGGCTTTACCGAGCCGATTGCCAGCTATTTCGCGCTGTAAGGACGACGTATTCCCCGGTCAGGTTTCGTTCATCATTGTGACAACATTCTCCGTTCGTAGTAGGCGCTTCAGCGCCCCGGAACGGCGCTGAAGCGCCTACTACGAGCCACAACCCAAATCGGAGGCCATCATGTCCCAATCCAGCCGCGGCTGGCTCGACCAGATCAAGGCGTGGTTTAGCGGCAGCCGCACCAACGTCCAGCCGCCCGCGCCGCCGCAGCCCGTCCAACCGACGCCCACCGAGGAGAACCCACCCATGCAACCTGAACGTGACTGGACGATCCTGCTCTACATGGCAGGCGACAACGGCAAGGTCTTCGAAACCAAACATGGCGCCTACGCGCTGATGGCCGAGATGACCACCGCCGGCTACGACGATATCGGAGAAGTCGAGGTTGTCGGCACCACCGACCAGGTCGCGGTGCTGGCGCAGTTCGACACCTCCGGCGCCGACGGCACCTACCGCCTGGAGATCCACAAGGGCAAGACCGCGCAGGAGAACATCGTCGAGACGATCGCCGAGAGCAACACCGGCGACCCGTCCGAGCTGGCCAGGTTCATCGTCTGGGGCATGACGCGCTGTCCGGCCAAACACACCATGCTGGTGCTGTGGAACCATGGGCTGGGCTGGAAAGACGACGACATCTACCAGAGCGTGCGCAGTCTCTCGCGGACAGTGCGCTCCGGCGGACAGCGGGCGAGCGCAAAACGCCGCGATGTTCAAGAGCACTGCGCGTGACCGTCGAACAGTTGGCCACCAGGAGAGCAACGAGGAACCGACAGTGCAATCCTGTGCGACGACACGTCGATGGACTTCCTGACCAACGCCGAGATGAGCCAGGCGCTCAAGGTCGCGATGTTTGCCCAGGACGAGGCGGACGCCGCTGCGATCTTCGCCGACAAGACCCGCCTCGACGCTGTCATGGCGACCGGTACGGAAGGCGCACTGCGCCGGCTGGCGCTGATCGGCATGGACGCCTGCCTGATGGCGATGCTGGAGGTCCAATACCAGGTGCGCCAGTTCGCCGACCTGCTGGTGTCGTCGCAGGAGGTCGAACCCATCGACGGCTGGCCTTACAGCGAGATCTTGCAGCGACTGAATACCAACCCGTCCGCCAACCCGGCTGATTTCAGCAAGATCATCGTGGAAGAGTACGAACGCTTCTACTTCAGCAAGAACACCACACTGTCGGCCGTCAATCTGGACGACATGGCCGAGACGCGGCGGCTGGTCTCCGATTTCGCAGCCGCGCTCAACAGCGCTTATCCCACAGACGACAGCCTGCAACTGGCATACAGCAAGGCAGTCAAGGAGAACCGGCGCACCTTCGAGGATCAGGAATATCTCGACCTCCTGGTGCTCACCAACGGAATTCTGACTCGCTACGACGGTGCGGCGGCTGACGTGGTCACAACCGGCCAGGCGCTGCGTGACCATTTGCAGGCGGCAGATGGGCCAGTCCTGGTCAATGCGGCCACCGGCAGCAAAAAGGGCAAGGCCAGCGGCATCTCGATCTATGTGCCTTACGACATGCCCTCCCCGCTTTACGAAGAGATCGACTTCGCCAGCGCCGGCTGGTATACGTATCTGAAGACCGTCTATGACAGTGTGTAGACCACAGGAGGCAACCATGAGCGACGGCGGCTTTATCGCTGTTGTGACAACCGAGGAAGAAGCAACGACGCGCGGCGGCCCTCCCACCATCAGCAAGGTGACTAATCAGCTCAGCGTGGATACCCTGCGCGACAAGTTCACCGAGTTCATGGAAAGCCTGGACGCAGCCTTCGGGGTCGATGAACTGAAGACCGAGACCGGCCTGTTCCAACTCGACCAGATCCAGTTCAGCGTCGAGCTATCGGCCAGCGGTGACTTCAAGCTGCTGGGAAGCGGCGTCGGTGTAGCCGCGGGCACGGCGCTGAGCTTTGTGCTGACGAGAAAAACCTAGATTCGACACGAGGTGACAGTCACTTTCGGAAAGTGACTGTCACCAGAAAGCGAGACAGAGTTGCCAACTTTTCGGAAAAGTTGGCAACTCTATCCACCCACAGCGGAGGAAACCCATGCCACCCATCGACGTCAACTACTCATTCCGCGACATCCGCCAGACGTTCAACGCACTCCTGGCCGAGTTGGAGCGCATCTGGCCAACGCTGGACGACTCGCTGCGCGCACCACTGAGCGCCGTATTGACCACCCTGCGCGACCAGTTGGACGACGCCGAGGGCGACATTGCGCGCGGCACGGCGCTCAGCGACTTCCTGTTTGCCGTGGACCAAGCGTCGCCGCTGCCCGATGGCGTGCAGGGCATCCTGGACCGGGCGCGCGGCCCACGATCGCGTGGCGGCGTCCTGTTTGTCAATTCAAACGACGCGCGCGCGCTTGGCACACGCGTGACAGCCCTGCTGGTCATCGCTCCGGCGTCTTTGCCGGTTTTGCCTCCTCCGTTCATTGGGTCCACAGCGTCGACGCCACCTCCTGGATCAGTTGACATCGCCAGCGAGGCGCTAGGTATTGTCGAGGCGATCCGCATCAATTGGGACAAACTCTCGACCCGGCAGCAGGACATTGCTGGAGAAATAGTAACGAGCTTTCGGGCTGACCTGGAGGCGTCGGCCAGCGATGAAGAGCGCGAACAGGCCGCCGAGCGCTTTTTGGACGCTATTGCCAGCAATCCGTCGCTGGCAGAAAAGCTGCCAGTTGTGGTGCGCCGCGGCGAAATCTTCACCTTGGGATCGTGTCTACGATGCGGTGAGCCGTCCGGGACAGTCTACGCTGGGGCCTGTGCCTGAAGCAATGCCTGACCTCATGTTTCCCATCAGCGACTCAGTCCCTGCCAACGGCGGCGGGACGCCCCCGCTGACGCTGGCAGAAACGTTGCCAGAAGCCGAGACCGTACCGTATTTCACCGATGTGCGCTTCCCGGGCCAGGTGTCCACCTTCGAAAGCGAGGTGCCGTTGATCGTGCGCCTGACGATTGATCTTCCCAAGGAGTTCGCACGCGGTCGAGCGGTTGGACGTGGCATTTGAAAAGCCGGAAGAACCGGAACTGATCGAAGTGGTGTGCCAGGCCGAAGACTTCGATGAAGCCACCGACGATGCGACCCGCACGCTGGTCGTCCACAAGGGCCAGAATACGCAGCCGGTAGTATTTCTGCTCACACCGAGCAAAACGGCTAAGGCCGGGCCGAAACGCATCGTGCTGGACTTTGTCCACCGAGGACGCATTCTCGGCCATGCCTCGTTCATTACCGAGCTGATCGACCGGCTGTCACAGCAAGGACAAAAACCGATCATTCGCGAGACGACGCTAAGCATCAGCGAGCTGCGAACGTACGAAGCCGAACCCGTGGACCTAGAGCTGCGCGTCACACTAGGCGCCAACAAGACGCAACTGATGTACATGCTGCACTCGCCCAAGGGATCGGTGGGCTACCACTGGCAGAACGCCGGCTCGGTGCAACTGGACGAGGAGCCGCGGCTCTTCCTGCAAACCACCATCACCCGCCTGAACAGACTGGCGCGCAAGGGCGTCGCCACCCGCACCGAAACCGAGACGGCTGACTTCACAGCCGCCCTCGAACGCATCGGCCACGACCTGTACGACCAGATATTCTCTGACGAGTTGAAGCGTGAATATGCCGGCCGGATCAGCCGCCTGCACAAGGATGGCGTGATCACCAACCTGCTGATCACCTCCGACGAGCCGTGGATACCTTGGGAAATTCTGAAACCGTATCAGACTGACCCGACCTCCGGCGACGTTCTGGTCGACGACGACTTCCTCTGCGCCGAGTACAGGCTGAGCCGCTGGCTGGCCGGGCGGGGCATCCCTGATTTCGTGCAAATCAACGACGCTCGGATTGTTGCACCGAAGAGCAATCTTGCAGCAGTGCAGCGAGAGGTCGACTATTTCGAGGTGACGCTGCCTAACATCCTGCACCGCCCGTCGCAATTGCCGCTGGAAACCGTCGCCGAAGTGCTGGATGCGCTGGAGAGCAAGGCTGGCAACCTCTATCACTTCTCATGCCACGGCAACTTCGACGCAGACAACGCAGATGACTCGCCGTTGCAACTGAAAGATGGCGAGATCTTCGCGCCCAACGACATCACCGGCTCCTACGAAACCGGCGTCGTGCAGAGCAAGCCGCTGGTCTTCCTCAACGCCTGCTACGCCGGTCAGATCGGCCGCAACATCCGCGGACTGGGCGGCTGGGCGCAGCGCTTCGTCAGCAAAGGCGCCAGCGCGTTCGTCGGCGGCATGTGGGAGGTCAACGACAACCTGGCTGCCGAGTTCGCTATCACGTTTTATGACAAGTTGTGGAGCGGCGAAACGCTCGGTGAGGCGTTCCACGGAGCGCGCGCCCATCTCCGCGAGATGGATCCGGCCAACCCAACCTGGCTGGCCTACACGCTATACGCCGATCCCAACGGCTTCGCCAAGACGCCCCCAAGCGACGACTGATCTTGCCGCTATCGTCCTCGTACTCTTGCTCGTCCTCGTACTCATCGGTCCCCGCCAACGGAACCGAGTACGAGGACGAGGAGGAGTACGAGGACGAGCACTGAACCGAAACCCATGACGACACCCATGCGTCGCCAGTACCTGGCGATCAAGAAACAGTTCCCCGACACCATCCTCTTCTTCCGGCTGGGCGACTTCTACGAGACCTTCGACCACGACGCCGAGATCGTCGCGCGAGGTCTGCGATGTCGTGCTGACCTCGCGGCCGGTGGGCAACGACGAGCGCGTGCCGCTGGCCGGTGTGCCCTACCACAGCGTCGAGCCGCACATCGCCAAGCTGGTCAACGCCGGCTACAAGGTCGCCATCGCCGAGCAGGACGGCAACAAGCCGCCGCCCGGTGAAAAGCTGGTCGACAGCGCCGTCCGCCGCGTCATCACCGCCGGCACCGTCGTCGAGCCGGCCATGCTGGACGAGGGACGCAACAACTACCTGGCCGCCGTTGCTCACAGAACATCGCCGACCCCGCGCATCCGGGCGATGTCGGCCTCGCCTACGCCGACATCACCACCGGCGAGTTCGCCGCGACCCAGATCAGCGGACCGGAAGCGCTGCCGCGTCTTGCAGGAGGAGCTGGCGCGTCTGCAGCCGGCGGAAGTACTGCGTCAGAGAAGAAGGTAGAGGAGGGAAAAGAGGGAGAGGAGGGAAACCGGAGGACGCGACGGCAACCTCTTCGGAGTTTCGCTCATTTCCTTCCTTCTCCTTCCCCTCTCTCCTGTCCCGTCCTGGCGGTTCGAACTGGAGACCGCCCGGCAGGCGCTGCTGGATCAGTTCGACGTCGAGTCGCTGGCGGCGTTTGGCTGTGAGCATCTGCCGCAGGCAGTGCGCGCGGCCGGCGCGCTGGTGCAATATCTGCAAGCAGACGCAGCGCAGCGCTCTGCCCCATTTCACTGGCCTGCGCACCTACAGCACCGCCGAGTTCATGACGCTGGACGAGGCCACCCGGCGCAACCTGGAGCTGACGCAGACCATCCGCAGCGGCGACAAGCGCGGCTCGCTGCTCGGCGTGCTGGACGCCACGCGGACGCCCATGGGCAGCCGGCTGCTGCGCCGCTGGCTCAACCAGCCGCTGCTGGACGTCGACCGGCTGAACGCCCGCCTGGACGCGGTGCAGGCCTGGCACGACCACGTCGCGGCGCGCACAGAACTGCGCCAGCTGCTGCGTCAGGTCGGCGACCTGGAACGCTGCACCAACCGCGCCGCGCAGGGCATCGCCCGTCCGCAGGATCTGGTCGGCATCCGCCAGGCGTTGGCGTTGATGCCGGAAATTGAGAAGGTAGCGGAGCTGGCGAGAGAGGGAGAGAGGGAGAAGGGGAGAAGGGGAGACGGGATGACGCCGTCCCCCTCACTCCCTCTCCCTCCTTCGCCCACTCATCTGCCCGCGTGCTCCGACATCCTCGACCTGCTGGCCGCCGCCATCGCGGCCGAGCCGCCGGCGACGCTGGACAAGGGCGGCGTGATCCGCAAGGGCTTCTCGGCCGAGCTGGACGGCATCGCCGTGGCCGCCAAGGACGCGAAGAAGTGGGTCGCCGGGCTGGAGCGCAGCGAGCGTGAGCGCACCGGCATCAAGTCGCTCAAGGTGGGCTTCAACAAGGTCTTCGGCTACTACATCGAGGTCACCAAGGCCAACAGCGCCGCCGTGCCCGCCGAATACATCCGCAAGCAGACCCTGGTCAACGCCGAGCGCTACATCACGCCGGAGTTGAAGGAGTACGAGAGCCTGATCCTCAACGCCGAGGAGCGGCAACTCGAGTTGGAAAGCCAGATCTTCCGCGCAGGTCGATGGGACAGGTCGGCGCGGCGGCTGGCCGGCTGCTGAAGCTGGCCGAGGAGCTGGCCGACCTGGATGTCCTCGCCGGCCTGGCCGAGGTCGCCGCCAACAACCGCTACGTTCGGCCCGAACTGGCCCGACGATGGTGTGCTCGACATCGCAGGCGGTCGCCATCCGGTGGTGGAACGCACGCTGCGCGACGAGTTCTTCCAGGCCAACGACGCCCACCTGTCGCCCGATGAGGCCGTGCTGATCATCACCGGCCCGAACATGAGCGGCAAGAGCACCTTTCTGCGCCAGGTGGCCTTGATCATGCTGATGGCCCAGATCGGCTCCTTTGTGCCGGCCGAACGCGCGCGCATCGGCCTGGTGGACCGCATCTTCACCCGCATCGGCGCGCAGGACGAGATCCACGCCGGCCAGAGCACCTTCATGGTCGAGATGGTCGAAACGGCCAACATCCTGCACCACGCCAGCGCCCGCAGCCTGATCATCCTCGACGAGATCGGCCGGGGCACCAGCACCTACGACGGGCTGAGCATCGCCTGGGCGGTCATCGAGTACATCCACAACCACCCGCGGCTGCGCGCCAGAACCCTGTTCGCCACCCACTACCACGAGCTGACCGAGCTGGCCGAGCGGCTGCCGCACGTCGTCAACTACAACGTGGCGGTGGCCGAGGAGGGCGACAACGTGGTCTTCCTGCACCGCATCATCCCGGGCGCGGCCGACCGCTCCTACGGCATCCACGTGGCCCAATTGGCCGGCCTGCCCCGCCCGATCATCCACCGCGCCGAGGAGATACTGCAAGACCTGGAAACACAAGGCAACCAGCCGGCCGGCATGTCAGCCAGCGCGCCGCAGGCAGTGCAACTCACGCTGTTCGGCGGTCCCAGTCCCGTGGAAGAAGCCCTCAAGAAACTCGACATCAACGCCCTCAGCCCACTGCAGGCGCTCAACAAACTATACGAACTGCAACTTGTCGCACGCGGTAGGAGGTAATAGCCAGTCTGCGGCAACATACGGAGTAAACCAAAAACAGTATCATGCCCAAGCTTCCATTTCGCAAAGACAAGACGAAGAAAATCATCGACCGGTATCCGCCGGCGCTGGCCGCGCTGTTCACTCTCGGTGAACAGACGGAAGATACCGACTATGTCGCACTGGCCGCGGAACTGACCGAACATGTGCCGGAAGTAATCGAAGTCGCGTTGGACAGAGATCTTCTGGACCTGCCAGAGGAAGAGCCGGCCGGTTGGGCGCCGATCCACGCGCTGCAAGTTCTCCGAGAGCTTGCCCCAATAGAAGCTGCCGAACCCCTGACCACTCTCTTCGATGAGTCCATTGATTGGATCAACGAGGATCTGCCGTATGTCTTCGGCGCTATCGGGCCACAAGCCATCCCAGTCCTGCGCGACTACCTCTTCGATGCATCTCACACCATATTTGCCCGGGCTACCGCATCCAACTGCTTGACGGTAATCGGTCAGGACCATCAAGTCGCACACACGGAAATCGTCCGGTTGCTTGTTCAGTTCCTGGACCGGCGAGAAGCAGACGACAATGCGAACGAAGAGGAAATCACTGCATTCGTCATTGCGGACCTGGGCGACCTCGGTGACCGGACGGTCTATGACGCCATCCGGCGAGCGTTTGAAGAAGACCGGGTCGCACCCCACGTCGTTGCCCTGGAGGATGTCGAGAGAGATTTCGGTATGCGCCCGCCCCTAGATATTGACGCTCTACCGCAGCCCAACAGCGACCCAGGCGTACGTCTTCCCCTGCGCTGCACCGCTTGCGGCCGCGAGCGCGTCCATTTCTTTGCCAGGGTGTACTATGACCCAAAAATGGCGCAAGACAAGGTGAAGCGCGTAAAGTTCGATCCCCTCATCATCCCGCAGGTGGTTGTTTGCCCCAAATGCGGCTCAGAGGATCAGTATGAGCTGAGCGCGATGGGGCAAATGAAAGTGACTGCCGACATGCTTTCCGGCGTGCTTCCCGGGACTGTGGGCGCACTGCGCGCTGATCAGAGGATACAGTTCCAGGAATTCACGACCCGATGGGGCGCCATGCATCCGTTGGAAGCAATCGAGCGATACGAAAGAGAGATCGCCCGTCAACCTTACTACGTCGAGCTGCATGTGGGTTTCGGCAACGTATTGCGTTTTCTAGGAAGATATGACGAATCCGTACGGCAGTACAAGCAGGCGATTGAATCGGATGAGCAGAGTATCGAAGGCTGGATGGGCATGGCCCAAGTCACCGCAGAGCTGGGCGACCTGGGGGAGGCAAGTCGCTGTTGGGAGCAAGTGCGTATGCTCGCCGCCGCGCAGACACCGGCAACAGCAACGAGTCGTGCTCTCATCCGCCAGGCTGTGGACTACATCGCAGAGTTGCGCAGCGGTGTCGTGCCCCACTTCGAACCAGTGCTTAATAGAGAAGACGAATCACCGCCGCCCGTGATTTAGGGCAGCGCGCCGCATTCTAAAAGTCTTACGACACAAAAGACTGGCCGCAACGATCCCTGCCCCTGCGGCAGCGGGCGCAAATACAAGCACTGCCACGGCAAACCAGGGTCATGAGCCGGCGCGGATGAGCATCGTTTCGCGGCTTTTCGGCCAACTGCCGCAGGCACCCAAAGAGTTGGAATTGCTGCCGCAGATCGAGCAGCTTGCCAACGCGCCAGATTGGGAGAGCGCGCAGCGCGTGGTAACAGAAAACCCCACCCTGTTGGGCGACCTGGCCAGTGCTCTGATTCTGGAGCTGGCTAAGGCGGCCAGACAGCAAGGCAACGAAGCGGTCGCGCTCGACGCTGGAGGACACCCTGCCGTTGCTGGACACCGCCCGTGTCCACGGAATCGAGCAGGCATTCCGTGAGGCAGCCGAGTTCGACGAGGCAAGCGACGCAGCGAGGCAGCCGGAGCAGTACACCGACGTCCCACCTGAACTAGCCGACACTTTGCAGCGTGCGCTGGCAGCACAGGCGCTGTTCGGCACGATGGAACAACGCGAGGATCTGGCTGAAGCCGCAACGCTCTGGCGCGGCCTTGCCCGTCATTCCGCTTACGCGAATGCCGCGCCCGGATTTCAGCTTGCGGTCGCCAAATCGACCGCGCTGGTGCTGGCCCGCCGCTTCGAACAGTCACGTGATCTGGCCGATCTCGACGAGGCCATCGACCTGTGGTGCAACGCAGCCGAGCTCAGCTTGGACGATCCAGCGAATCACCTGACTTGCCTCACCTACCTTGGCCACACCCTGCAAACGCGC
Organism: uncultured Chloroflexia bacterium; assembly: GCA_963707275.1. Lineage (GTDB taxonomy): Bacteria > Chloroflexota > Anaerolineae > JAAEKA01 > JAAEKA01 > JACKBK01. The sequence goes on along the minus strand of CAVPPH010000001.1, from coordinate 872,952 downwards.
GCGGTCGCGTCGCCCGCGACCGCGGACGCCGATCTGGATGCCGCCATTGAAGCCTACCGCGCAGGCTGGCAGCAGGCCACGATCAGACGCCGGGCAGCCGCGGCAGCCAACCTCGCCAACGGCCTGTACGCCCGCTTCAAATTGACAAGTCGGACTGATGATCTCGATGAAGCCATCGACCGGTACGCTGAAGCACGACAGGCGTTGCCGCTCTATGTGCGCTCCTCAGTCGAGGTGCTGAGCGGACAGGGTGATTGTCTACTTGCGCGCTTTCGTCTGCGCTGCGATCCCTCCGATCTGGACGAGGCAATCAGTGCGTATCGTCTGGCAGCGCAGCGAACGCCGCCAGACGATGCCAAGCTCCCCGACAGGTTACATCAATTTGCCGTCGCTCTCACCATCCGCTACGACACAACCCGCGAGACGGCAGATCTGGACGAGGCAATCGCGTCGCTACAGGCCGCTATCCAACTCGCCCCGCCCGCTGATCCTGACCTCCAGCGCTATGCCCTCTCTCTGGGAGAATGCCTGCGGCGCTATTACGCGAGCGTGGGCCTTGAAGTTTGATCAAGACCACACTACTGCGGAGTTCACATCCTCCGATGCGAATGGTCTTGCGCCCAGCCTGCACTGCGGCGCATCCGAGGACGCGCGCACCGCGGCGGCGCGGCCTCAGAACTTGCTGCTCCACTCAATTCCCGCGTAGACCTCCCGCTCCAGTTCGGCGGCCGCGATCAACTCCCCTTCGGTCAACTCACCTGGCTCGAAACGAATACCCAACGCTTCCTCGAAGCCGGCGCGCAATGCGACGACCGCTTCATCGAAGCCAACCGGCCGGCCCAGCACCGTCTCGGCAGTTGTCGCCCGGCCGGACAGATCGGCCTGCATAGCCGCACGGTCGGTTTCGTCTGCCAGCGCCAGCGCATCCACCAAACGCGTGATATCTCCGGCCAGCGGCAGCGTGCCATGCTGCAAGACCCACCCCTTGCGACGACTCTGCGCGCTGCCCACCAGTTTCCTGCCGCCGGCCACGATCTCATATGCGCTGGGCACTTCAAAGCAAACCGGCCCGGCATCCGCTGACGCACGGTTGGTCGGAGGCGCTTTGGCGACGCGCAGACCAAGCCGCTCCAGCCCGGCCAGCAGCCCCTGGCTCAACCGCAAATAGCTGTCCAGCACCGCGCCGGCCAGCACCGGATCATCCTGCGGCCCTGCCACGGAGTAGGTCAACTCGTCGATGTGCAGGATCGCGCGCCCGCCGGTGGGGCGGCGCACCACGTCGTAACCCAGCACAGCACAGCGCGCCAGGTCGATATCGGCCAGCGGCTGATGCCGGCCCAGCGAGACGCAGGCCGGCTGCCAGCGGTAGAAACGCAACGTCGGCGGAACATCGCCGCGCCCGGCATGGACCGCAATGGATTCGTCTGCGGCCATATTCCAGGCTCCGCTGGCGGGAGCCGTGATCAGTAGTCTCCAAACAGGTCGTTCGCTCATGACCGTGGATTATACCACAGCCCTCGGCTCCTACTCTTACTCGTACTCCTACTCGTCCTCTACCTCTCCGAGCGATCGCCAAAGAGTACGAGGACGAGAACAAGCAGGAGTAGGAGCCGGAACAGCAGTCACTCACCAAATACAGCTACCAACCGCTCGCGATTACCGTCGCGCACGATGGACTGATCGCGTGGTCGAAGACCGGCCCAGCTAATCAGCTTCGCCTCGTCCACCGGGTCCTGGAGGTGATATCGGCACAGACCTCGCGGCCAGCGATACGGCACAGACACAATGACCGTGCGGGCGGTCTGCAAAAGCTTGCGGCAGAAAAGGGCCGGGTCATTCAGGTGCTCCAGGACTTGCAGGCAAAGTGCGAGGTCAAACCGCACGGCCGGCTGCCAGGTCAGGAAGTCGCCAGCCAACGTCTCGACGCCAGGGCTGGCCGGCGGCGGCTTGAGATCGATGATTACCTTGCGCTCAAACCAGTCAAACCACTGGATGTACCCGCAGTCGCGGCCGCCGACATCGACGACGCTGCCGCCCACGGGCGCATACTCGTGGGCGAACGCCAGCACTTGAGCGTAGTAGCGCATGTGCTGCCGCTCCTGCCAGTAGGACATCGCGCTCAGCCCTTCCCTGCGCGACGCAACATCGGTTCCGATAGAGGAACGATGCTGCGCAGAATCCACGCGCCCTTGTCCGCCTCTTCCAACGTCGCCTCGAAGCTGAACGCTTCCTGCCAGACGGCCACACACTCCTTCTCGTGCTGGCGATTGCCGTCGTGCAGCCACAGTTGGCTGTCCGGGCGAAGTTGGTCGTGCAGTGCAAACAGCGTCCCATCGCGACCGACTTGCCTCGGCGGGCCGTCCACAAAGACAAAATCGAACGTGCCTTCGGGCAGCGGTCGGTACCAGCGTCGTGCTTCCCCGCCATTCCCCCGCACCGGTCCCAGTGTCGCCAGCCGCAAGTCCACCGCCCGGCGCAGCGCCAGCCGGTCCAGCAGCACCGCAGTCTGGCGAAAGAAGCGCGGCTCGTGCTCCAGCGTCACCACCTCTGCGCCGGTCAGCTCGGCGTAGCGGGCCAGCAGCGCAGTGGACAGCCCGCTGCCTGCCTCCAGAATACGCTGCGGCCTCTGGTGAGACAGCGCGGCGATCAGCCGTTGCGCCATCCCCGGCGTAACCGTCCACGAAGTCCACGACAGTCGCGGGTCGTGCAGCAACTGGCGTAACTGGGCCTCGATACGCGCTTCTGAGCTGGCCCCCGACTGGGCGGGTGTAATGCTGCCAGCGGCTTCAATGCGGCTGCGGGCCTGGCTGGCCAGGATCAGATCGCGCAGCAGCGACGCGTGTGACTCGATCTCAGCGTGCTCGCGGTCGGTGACGCGCGCCTGGGTGATTGAGCGGATCGCGGCTGACAGGCTGGCCGCGCCGTTCCCGCCAGCGACATGGCAGCGAATCACATTAAGCGCCGCCGCGTACAGATCAGCCAGTTCGGCGCGCACCTGCTGCCGTCTGGCCGAACGCATCCCGGTGGCTTGGCTGGTCGTCAGCGAGTTGGCGCGCACCTGCCGGTTATACAGCGAACGCTCGACGTAGACCACCTCGCCCGTCATGCACAGCAGGTTGACCAGCAGCGTGTCGTAGCCGATGCGATAGCCGCCGTAATTGCCGCCGACCGCACGCAGCGCCTCGCTGCTGAAGAGACCGTGGTGGTCGGAGCGAAACTCGAAGCGGCTGGACAGCGGCTTGCGCAGACCGGGATAGGTCAGCAGGCGACCGGCGCGACTTCCCTCGCGCCATAGCATGGAAGCGGAGACTGCACCTGAGAGCCGGCAACTTTCGGAAAGTTGCCAACTCTGGAGCAGCGTCGCCACCCGCTCCGGCTCGCTCCAGTCGTCCGCGTCCTGGATCAGCAGATACGGGTCGGGCGTCGCCGCCAGTATCACCGCGTCGATGAAATAGCGACCGCGGTTGACGCCCAGATCGTAACGCACCAGCCGCGGGTCGTCGATGTGCGCCAGCAGATCCCAGGGCGCGCGTCGGTCGCCGTCGTTGACCACCACCAGCGTCAGGTTGCTGTGCGTCTGACAGAGGATGCTGTCCACCGCGCGCAGCAGGTAGCGACGGCAGTCGTAGTAAGGCAGGGAGACGGTGACCGGCGAATAGTAATCGGCAAGCGGTAATCCGTGATCCGTGATCGAAAAACGTTGATTCAGCGAGCCGCTACTGTGATGGCCTGCCGCTCCACCTGCCTGTTCCTGCGCGCCTTTAGAACGTTGCCCAACCGCGCCGTGCTCGCTTATCCTCGTATCCTTCTGTCCCCTCCTTTCCCTTGTTTCCCTCATTCCCCTTGCCTCGCCTTCCCCCGCATACACCTCCAAATCCCGCCCCAGCATCTTGTACAGCGGCGCGACCGGATGCGGCTGCCAGCGGCTGCCGTTCGTCCGCTTCGGGCTTGTGTTGCCGTCGTGGATCATCGCCACGTAGAACGAATTGTCGGGCAGCGCCAGCAGCCGCTTCGCCTCCCCGCTCCAGACAAAGCGGTTATCCTCGCCCACATCCAGCTCCGGGAACGCATTCCGCTGCCACAGATCCCGCCGGTAACAGAACGTGCCGCCAGCCAACCACTTCACGCCTCCGTTTCTGACCCCCTCTCCCTTAGGGAGAGGGATGGGGTGAGGGGAAGTCCTCGTTCCGCGCGGATACACATACTGCCACCCCTCCCCTCGCCGCGCATCCAAGAATAGCAACCGGTCCAGACCACACAGATCCGCCGCACTCTCCAGCAACTGCCCCACCTGGTAAGTCAGCCGCCAGTCGGCCATCCAGTCGTCGTCGTCCCAGTGGACAATCACGTCACCGCGCGCCAGCCGGCAGGCGATGTTACGTTTCGCCCCCACAGTCTGCCGCTGATCCAGGCGAACGTAACGGACGCGCGCATCCTGCGGCATCAAGTCCGCCACCGAATCGTCGCCGTCATCCACTACAACCAGCTCGCGCGGCTCGTAGTCCTGGCGCAAGAAATACGCCAGCGCCAGTGGTACGAAGCGCCGTCGATTGCGAGTCGGCATGATGCAGGTGACAAGCGGACGCGACCCAGCAGGCAACACGACGGAGAAGGTTGCACCCATGTCCTTGGCGGCATTCATTGGTTGCTTATCGTCCTCGGCAAGACATCAAAGACGGATACCCGCACCAAGCAGTAGCTCACGGAGCCGGTTCAGTTCCGACGCAGTGATTCCAAGATCGGTCTTTATGTCATTCCAGCTTCGCTCATTGAGTCGCTGGCCAACGATCGAGCGCAAGCGACCAGCTTGCGCAGGATAACGTCGCTCCAACGATCGCAAACCCAACTCAATGCCGGCGCGATCCTGAAGACCCGCAGAACTGCGCGCATTGTCTGAACGCTCCTCCGCGACCGCCTGCGCGTCTGGCAGGGTTCCGGAGGCTGCCGGCTTACCAAAGCGTCTGGCATAGACCTTCAAGTGCTCGCCATTCGAGATTTCCTCCAGAGACCAGCGTTGCCCTGAAGACCCGCCGCCCTCGACGTGGGTAAATGTCAGGTCTCGAGCCAGCCAGCTGTGATCGCGCGTTTCCGTGGCTATACGTTGTCTTTCGGACCTGATCGCTTGGTCGATCGATGCGCCCGATGTCCTGTTGGAAGCTGCATCCAGCAATTCATAGTTCCACGGCTCATCAAGCGAGCTTTCATCGCCCAGGGGACGTACCTGCCATTCGATCCTGTGATCAACCTGCATCGGCGTCCTGACGCCGCGCCGATCCCAGTCAGGGCGCAGGATCCGTTCGTCAGGCAATCCCAGACGCCGGCCATAATCCATCCACTCCATCGTCAGTTCGGCACGAGCATGCTTTTCCCAACGCTGCAACTGATTCGTCTGTCTTTGAGGCCGCTGGAGACTGTGCTGAAGTCGGGCGCCCCGCACATGTTGCTGATATAGAGATCGCTCTTTATAGCGCGAGAGGTTCAGCACGACGCGCTCCGGACCGGCCTCGACAGGCAGTGCTGTGAAAGTTCGCCCCAGATCGCGAAGCGACGCGGCAAAAATGCGGTATACTGTCTGGTACTCAGCCTGCCGCGCCGTCTGATCGGCTTTGGAAAGTAATTCGAACTCGCCGCGAATTGTCTCCAGGTTGCCGCGCGCAACATTGAAGCGGGCGTACGCGACCAACGCCTCTTCAACAAACGGACGCATCGCCGGTGAGGCCGACTCGCGACGGGCAACCAGCCAGTTGCTGACCTCCTGTTCTTGCTTGCTGTGCATCACCAGCACAGCACTCTTACCAGAACCTTTGAAGTACAATGCGTGAGACTGCCCGCCCTGCTTGAACGGCTGGCGGATTCCCCACCAATCGAGGAGCCTGTCCACTGCCGCTCTCCCTTTCTTCACAACAGCCGTAACGCCCTTCTTGACTCGGTTGACCAGCGGGCTCAGCTTGTTGAGCAGCCACTTCATGGCCCGAATGATCGGTTGACGCAACGCACTGAGGATTTTGCGCACCTTCTCGCCCAGATTGCCCAGACCCACCAGCTTGGCCAGGAAATCAATCGCAACCACGATAAAGCCTCGCAATGCCAGGACAACCTTGTCGGTGATCGCAGCAACGTTGCCCTGCACCGCCAGTTCCAGCGAACTCAAAAACGCATCGACTAACTCCGCGATACGGTCGATGTTGTCCACCAGGAAGCGCAGCCCGCGATAAAGCGTCTGAACAGCCTTAATGAACGCGCCTACCGGCGTGAACAGGGATCCGACAAAGGCCAGCACCTTCTCGATCGTCTGATAGAGAACCGTCTCCTTGACCTGCTCGAATATCTCGGAGACGTGGCTGGCGATCATCTCCTTAACGTGGGTCCAGAGCGCGCCCAGTCCATCCTTCTGCGCGGTGCGGAACAGCGCCAACCCCTCGTCCGCCAACTCCACGCCCTTTTCCAGAACAGTCACCACTGGTTCACCAAACTTCTCTACCGCTAATTCGCGGAAGGTTTGATAGTTCAGCGAGAGAACTTGTGTGACCAGATTGAACAAGCCCATCGGCTCGAAGCTGTCAGGTATTTCAATTGCCGCTCCGCCAACACTGCCGCGCAGCCAGTCGAAAAAGCCCGCGATCAGATAGGTATCCAGGTTGCTGGCAAATTTCTCAAAGCCAGCGACGACACCTGAGGCCAGGTTCTCCAGGAAGCGGATCGGGTGCGCCAGAATGTCGCTGATGATGTTCGCGATGCGCGAGATGATTGAAAGCAGCAGTTCGCCCAGCTTCTTGATCGCGGTCGCCACATCGACGATGAAGTCGATGGCCTTGCCGATCCAGCCGCGGCTGACCTCCTCCTTGATCTTATCAAACGACTCGCGCAACGAGTTGGCGTTGCTCTTGTAAGACTCGGCCAGCGTTTGCGCCAGTTCTTCCTGCTTGGCCTGGACAGACTCTTCGAGGGTGTCGTATTTGGCGGCAAAAACCTCCATCGCCTCCTTCGCCAGCCGCTGCTGTTCTATGCTCAACCCACTGTAGAAGTCCTCTGCCTCCTTGCGGCCCAGTTTGATGCGGTCGATGGCAGCGTTGAGTTGGCTCGCGATCAACTCGGCGATCGTGTCCAGCGTTCTGTCCATGGCCGACAGGAAGATCTCTTTCTCGTCGCGGAATACCTTCTCGATGGCTTCGGTGTCTTCTCCGAAGATCCAGTCGTCGATGACCGTGATCCCATAGATGTCATCCAATTTGTCTTCAACGTGGCTCTCAAACTGATTCTTGGCTTCGTTGGCTTCGGTCTCGAAAGTGCTGTCAACGTCGCTGGAAAGCTGCTTGAGAATCGTATCGACGTCGGTCTTAGTGGCGTCGTAGATGCGGTTCAGTTCACCAAGTATACGCGTTTGCTCAGCCTTGTCGGCCGTTTCGGTGGTGGTTTGTTGCGCGAAAACGTCTGTGAACGCGCCGCCGCGACTGGTGTGCATGGCCTCAAAGTCGGCTGCACCGTCTGATCGGGCGCGAGCTTGCGCGCGGGCCAGAATCTTCTCCTCCTTTTCACGGTAGCGACCGGGCGCGTCAGCAGCCTGTTGCTGCGCCTGACGTTTGGTATCCAGCGCCTCGACAAAGTTCGGCTCGTTGGACTCGGCCAGTTGGTCTTCCGTAATCCCTTCCTGAGCCATCTTGTCGTCCAGCGACTGGCTCTCCTGCTGCATAGAGACCTCGGAGTCGAGCATCGGTTTAGGTGCAGCCGCCTTAGCGCTGATCGGCGTGGGTTTGGCGCCGGCCTTCTCTTCCTGAAGACCGTGTGGCTCCTCAAGAACCTGCTGGCTGGGCGGCGGCTCCTGTTTCACCTGGCTGGCCATCGGCCCGGTAACCTTGGTGTTTTCAGCCGCTACCTGGCTGCCGATGGTCTGCTTGACCGCCTCCAACGGCTTGTCGCGTTTGAAGTCGTCCGCCTGCGACTCGCTCTGCGGGAGCTTACGCTCGATTTCCGCCAGATTGCCTTTGAGCAACTCCTTGAAGCTCTCAGGTGAAAACGTGGGTTTCGACTGTTCCTTCTTCTCCGTCTCGTCAGCGGTTGCCTCCATCGCGGTCAAATGATCGCTGCGGGCGTTACGTTGTTTCTGTTCTTCCTTGGGCAGCACCGCGGCCGCAACGACCTCGCCCTTCTTAATCTCCACAGAGGTGTGGCTGCTCTGGGCCTTGCCGGTCTTTTTGACCTTGCGCACTGTCTGCTGGAACGCTGGATCTTCCGCGGGTGACGCTGGAGAATGCTGCTGGGCTTCGCTCTCACCTTCCTTCTGCGCCGGCGCCTGTCCACCGGCCGCACCCTGCTTTTTCTTGTCGGTTGCAGCGCCAGCGGCTTCTGCCGGCGCTGGTTCCCCAGGCAGTTTCCCGGCAGCCTGCTGAGTCTGCTGCGGGCGGGCCAGCAGCCGGTTCGAGATCTCCGGGCTGAGTCGGCTGCTGCTCAGCCAACGATTCAGGCTGCGCATTTGACCCCTGCAGCTCAGTTTGTTTCGTCGGGAGCATCGCGCGGCCGGCGGGCCGCGCAAGCGGCGCCTGCTCCGGCTCACCAGACGCGGCCGCAGGTGTCTGCGAGGTGATCTCAACCGGTCCGGCAGGCGGCCGGCGGTCTTCCTTTTGCCGCTCATCCTGGACTGGCTTGCGCCGCACCACGCCGTCCTGCTGCAAGACATGCGTCGTCTCATGCGCCATCAGCTTCAGGTCGGTCTGCGCCTCGCCCGGTCCCAGCCAAATATGGTTGCGATGGGTAAAGGCGCGCGCGTTGAGCGAACGGGCAGCGCCGCCGCGCTGGCCGAAGCATGGACGCGGACAGCACCCAGATCCGTGCCCAGACCGCGCTCGAGAGAAGCGCGGACGGGCGCCTGCAACGGCTCGCCTGCGCCCTTGCTGTGAATGGCCTGCGCAGCCGCGGTGCGCATTGGCGGATCGCCAAATCCGTTCGCCTGCGTCTGCAACGGCTGTTCCTCCTCTTCGGCCGCGGACTGCCGCTGAATCGCACGGGGCTGCGCAGGCTCTTCGACCTCGTCAGCCGCGTTGCGTTGGACTGCAACGGTCTGGGCAGGCTGCTCCTCAGCGACCAGTTCCTGCGCCGGCGATTCCGACGCATCAGCGGATTCCATGGCGTCGTCGCTCGCCTGACGCTGAACGGCAACGGCCTGCGCCAATTCCTCTTCTTGATTTGGGGCGCTCTCCGGCTCAGCATCTTCCGCGGCTGCCGGAAGACGCTGAGAAACGCCGCCAAGCCCGGCCGCGGGCAAGCGAGACACGCCAGCGACGAAATGACCCCTTGTGACATGGTCGGCCACGAGATCGGCCTCGCGTTCGAACGGGTCGTCGGGCACGCCGATGACGACCTTGGGCTGCACCAGCCCGCCCAGGGTTATCGCAGGACTGCCGTTGTAGAGGAGACCGACGGGATCGCCGATTGGCGGCGCGACGACAGTCACAGGACGAGCCTTCTTACTGACGGCTGCGTCCTGTCGTGTGGCGGTGGTGGGCTTGGCGACTGCCCGGACGGCGGTGTCGGTCATGAGAGGTCGTTACAGCTGGTTAAGAACGACGCCGAATCAATTCGGCGTCTGATACAGCGGAAGTATGCTGAAGCATACTCAGTCGTACGCACGGGCCTGCGCTTCATGCGCTTCGTGACGTCGGTTCACCGTAGAGGCGCTGTGGAACCGGAGCGACTGAAGTCACGACTTTGAGTTGCACGATGAGCCGAAACGTGTCACGGCGTCGTCAGCGCGCTGGGCGTCAGCTTGCCCAGGATCTGGATATACTGGAAAATGCCAAAGGCCGGCTGGTCGGCAAAATAGCGGGCAAAGTTGCTGCCGTCCTTCGCCAGCGTCTCCAGGTGCTGGCCACTGGTAGTGACCTCAGGCTCGTAGAGCCGCAAGTTGCCTGTGGCGCCGTCCTTGAAGACCAGCAACTGGTGCCCAAGCTGCCGGTCGCGCACGATGGCGTCGATGGCGCTGTGAGGTGGTCGGCGGTCGGTGTTAATGCGGCGGATGCGCACCCGCCGGCCGTTGACCTCGACCACAATGCTGTCGCCCTCGGCCACCTCGATGCCCTGGTCGCTGAGGTCGTCGAACGCGACGTTGAAGACTACCTGCCAGGTATTCACCAGCAGTTGCTCGCCTGCTTGCAACGTATTGACCTGAGCGATGACCTCGGCCGGATTGTTGCACCAGACGTCCATCCGCTGCAGGCGGGTCTCCAGATCCAGGCTGGGAACCATCTGGCTGGCGATGTCGCCCGTGGGCGTGCCGTTGACGTCGTTGTAGAAAAGGTCGTGCAGCGCCTCCTGTGCCCAGCTCAGGTCGCCGTAGGTGGCGCGCTGATCCTCGATGCGGGCGATCACGTACTCCAGAACATCCTTTGCCGTCCGCTCCCGTTGTCCCAGAGTGCGCGACATCATCCCTTCCAGGATCATCGAGCGCAGAAATTGGGTAACAACCGCTGGTCCGCGGGCAATTCGGCTGGCCATCGCGACCGCCTGCACGCAGCGGATCGCGTCGCTGTCGGTCCCAGCCACCGTATCGTACTGCCCCAGGCGCGTCAGGATCGTGTCGCCATCCCAGCCGCCGCCGCGGAAGGGGAGAAGATCAGTCGGCGTCGGCGCGTTCTGTGTGATCGACTGCTGGCCGTGGGCCAGCGTCGGACCGCCGCTGGTGACGCCCTGTCCCTGTAAATTGCCCAGACCTGGCACCGCGCGATCCACGGGATTCCGCGTGCTGGTGATCGTCTCCGCAGGCATGTTGATCACGTCGCGCTGGACGGCCCCGGTGCGGCCCGCTTCCTGCTGCGCGACGTGGGTCAGCTCGTGCGCCAGCAGTCGCTGGCCTGCCTGCGTGTGCGGCGCATACTGGCCGGGACCGAAGACGATGTCGCGCCCGCTGGTGTAGGCGCGCGCCTGGATTTCTTGTGCGGACTCGCGCGGCCGCGCCATCGGTGTGGACGCGCACGTCGCCGAAGTCACGTCCAAAATGCGACTGGGCAAAGGCGAGCGTAGTAGCGTCCGGCGACCGGCCCGGCGACTGCAACGTGCTGTGAACGCTGGCCGGCGCGACTCCGCCCGCTGCGGCTGACGCTCCGGATCGGTCAGCAGCCCGCATCACGGTGTCGGCGTTGTCGTCCGCTTCGCGCTCCAGCGGATCGTCGCTCGCGCCGACCTCCAGCTTGGCCTGCACAGGCGCGCCGAGTCGCTGCACTGGCCCTGCGTTGCCCAACGGGCCGGCTTGACCATCACTGGTGACCGCCGACGACTGCTTGTCTGCTGCCTTGCGGGCGATCTCTTGATCGGCGCTGCCAGAGTGCGCCTTGCGCCAGATATGTTTCGTTGCCATACTGAACTCCTGTCGCGCCTTAATCCACCGAACGGCGCGGCCGATAGGGCGGCCCTTCGTTGCCGCCGAGGTTGGCGAGGTACTCCTGGAGCGGGGTCGGCGCAAACAGCGCCAGGCCGCGCGGCGAGCCGTCGATGGCGACATAGGCGGCCACACCGCGTTCACCCCAGAAATGTTGCACCGTACCCGGCCGACGGCTGGGCGCATCGGACAAGACCACTTCGGGCGGCCCCAGCGCGGCAACACCTGCGCCGCCCGGTGGCCAGTCAGCCCAGATCAGAAATGCGTGTCCGTCGTCATTGAAGAACACCCGCAGCAAACCGGGGTAGCGGGAAAAATCACGAAAGGCCACCGGAATGCCTGCCAGCCGCCCTGCGCCCGCGGCGCTCTCGCCGTCTGACACGGCGTCGAAGTCTGCGGCGGTGCAGCCGGGCGGCAGCCCCGCCCAGCCGTGCAAATTGCCGGCCAACGCGTCAGCCAGCGCTTGGCGACGTTCACTTTCGTTCATGGCATCCCCTGCGTCAGGATGCGCTGACCGGGCCGAACCGCCGAGTTGACAGGCAGTCCGTTAGAACTCGACAGCAAACCTACCGGCGTCTGCGTCTGATACGCCACGTCTGCCAGCGTCCGCACGCCACTGGGCGGCACGACGAAGGACTGTGTGGCTGACGCGCCCGCGGCTGAAGCTGGTCCGCGACGCCCGTAGCCGATGAGATCCATACGACCGCCCAGAAACGCCGCTTCGAAGTTAGGTCGCCCGAAGGCCGTTTCGATATCGCGCGCCTGCTCGAACTGCGGATGGTAGTCCGCGTTGGTGATGGGTGGAATGACAGCGGCGCTGTGCGCCAGCGCGCTGCCTTCGATAGCGGAGCGCAGCGCTGCGTTGCCGGGAATGGCCGGTGCAATGCGTGACCAGGCGTGATCGGTCATCAAACTAGCGCCGCCTTCGACCAGCACCGAGCGGTCGTCGCCGCCCAGATCGCCGGCGTAGCGATAGTAATTCGGATGGTTGAGGGTATGGAAGTACTCGTGGATCATGGTCTGAAAGGCATCCCACCGCACACGGCGGGTCGCGGCTGGGGTAGTCCCCTCGAACGGCTGAATGGATACAACGCCGCCCTGGTTGAGAGCCGGCCAGCCGCGATCCACAATCTCGAGCCGGTTGCGGTTACTGCCGTGCGCCACGTAGTCGGTCTTGAAGGTGTCGGCGATGGTTCGTTCTGGCCGGCCCGGGGCGTGGTCGGCGTTGTGGCGCGCCCGGACCACGCCCAGTTCCTGCTGGTTGTCTACCAGATAGTTGATCATATCCTCGGCATTGCCGGCGCGCTGGCTGGCATCGCGCAGGTTCGTGCCTGAGTGGAAGCGCGGCCCGAACTGCCGGTTGGTGCCGTAGATACCATCTACCTGCTGCTTGGCCGCGTCGCCGATAGGCTCGAAGGCGCTGACGTCGCCGGCCGCACCACCGCCGATGCGCGGTCGGGCGAACATCGCGTTGGCCGCCGTGTACCAGGGACCCACCAGAGCATCGGTTTCTGCCCAGAGATCCTGGCGATAGGTGCGGTTGACGCCGCCAATTGACACTACGTCGCGGAAAGCCTGGCGGGTCGTGGTGGTAACGCCGCCCACGGTGACGGTTGTCGTTTGCGTGCCAGGTGTGATCAGCGCAGCGTCGCGGCTGGCGGTCTGTTGAGCTGTGGGCGCGCCGGTGCCGCTCAACGGGCCGTTGCGCCGCGAGGTTCCGCCGACAAAGGCGGCCTTGAAGCGCGCCAGCCCGCGGAAGGTGGCCGCGATGTCGGCGTTGTTGACCGGATCACCGCCGGCGTTGACGCGCGCCCGATCAGCCGCGTACTCGGAAGAGGTCATGTTCCAGTTGGCGTGCAGCGCGTCCTGCAAGCGGTAGATGTCCTGGCGCGCGTTGGCGCGGCTGTTGGAGATCGATGCGCTCAGGGTGATGCCCAGAAGCGTCTGCGCTACCTGGTCGTTGATGGAAGGTTCTTCGTTGCGTTGCAGCGCGGCAATGGTTGCCGCGATGTCGGCTGCGGCCAGGCGCGCGTTGCCCGGCCGCGCTGTCACCTGGGCTGTCTCCGCGGCGTAGACATCGTTGGGAATCGACCAGATGCGGTTCAGGTTGCGCAGCACAAACAGTACATCCTCGCGCACGTTGACATCCGCGCCGCCGAGGTCGCCGACGTAGCGCCCGGAAATCAACTGGACGAAGTGGGTGCCGCCGGCGACCACAGCAGGTGCAGCCGGCGCGGGCTGGCGCGCCACAACACCTCCCGGCGCCGCGCCGATGGCCGGGACGCCACCCGCGTCTGCGGCCAGTGCCACCCGGCTGGCAGACTGCGCCTCGCGTTCGTGGGCGCTGTCAGCCGCACCTATGGTCAGGCTGGCCGGTGCTCTGCTGGCACCCTGCTGCACGACGTGAACCAGCTCATGCGCCATGAGTTGCCGGCCGCCGTCCGTGAACGGCTGATACTCGCCGCTGGCAAACACCACATGGCTGCCCACGGTGTAGGCCCTTGCCTGGATCGCGGCCGCGCTGGCAGCGGCCCGCTCATCGACGTGGACGCGCACATGACTCAGGTCGCGGCCCAGACGCGGCTCCAGCGCGGCGCGCGTAACGGGCTCCAGCGGCCGGCCACGCGATCGCAGCGCGTCGTGAACGGACGGCGGCGCCGCGCTGCCTGCCAGCGCGTCATCAGCCCTAGCGGTGGCGCGCATCACCACCCCCTGGCCGCCGAGACTGGCGATCGGCATGGCATTGGCCAGCCCACCGGTCTGGAAATCGCGCGGGTGCCGCTGCGGCCGGTCTGGCGCGGCTATGACCGCGGCGGTCGCGCCGCCCGCGGGATCTGCCTTCTTCGTAGATTGGTGTCCAGCCAGTTGCTTGCCCATCAACACAGTTCCCATCGTGCTTTGCCACGCGTTGTACTTCTATTCCGACTCCTACTCCTACTCGTACTCTTACTCGCACTCTTACTCGTCCTCTCCGAAGGCCGACGAAAAGAGTAGGAGTACGAGTGTCAGCGACCTGCGCTCAACGCGTCCACCATCGCGGCCATACCGTTGCGGCGGCCGGCGCGGTGGCCATTCTGACGCGGTTGGAGGGGCGAGGTCGCGCCAGCCTTGCGATACTCGCTGTGCACCGCCTGCTCCAGGTGCGCCTCGCTGACGACGCCCGCCCGGCTGTCCATGGCCAGGAGCGTCGCCAGTTGCGCAGCGTTGCGTATCTGCCCGCCGGTCATCGCGCAGCGCACGGCGATCCGCTCCAATGCGGCCGCGTCTACCGTGTGCGCGTCCGGCAGATGCAACTGCCAGATGTGCCAGCGCTCCTCAGCCTGCGGCGTCACGAAGTTGACTACCACATCCATGCGCCGCTGAAACGCACTGTCGATGTTCTCGCCAGCGTTGGTGGTGATCAGCACGATGCCCTGGTAGTTTTCCAGCCGCTGCAAGAGATAGTTGGTCTCCAGGTTGGCGTAACGGTCGTTGGACGAGCGCACCTCCGTCCGTGTGCCCAGCAGCGCATCGCCCTCGTCCAGCAACAGCACCACGTCCAAATCCTCCGCGGTGGAAAGCACCCGATGCAGGTTCTTCTCGGTCTCGCCGATGTACTTGTTGACCACCGCGGCCAGATCGACGCGGTACAGATCCATGCCCAGCTCGGCAGCCAGGATGCGGGCCGCCAGCGTTTTACCGGTGCCGCTGGGGCCGGTCAGCAGGGCGCGCACCCCCAGATTGCCGGTCGCGCCGAAGGCCGGACCAAGCCGCTCCGGCAGCCGCTCGCGATAGCGACAACGCCGCTCCAACTCCCCAAGCCGATCCACGACGCCGTCGCTGACGACCAGCATGTCCCACGAAAAGCCGTCGCCGTCGAGGTGCGTTGCCAGCGTATCCAGCAATTGCCGGTTCAACGCGCGGCAGGCTTCCTGCGCGTCGGCCAGCGTCACCTCGGTGCGACCCTCCAGCGCGGCGTAGGCGGTCGCGGTAGCAGCGGCGCGGCGAATGTGGCCATCCGGCAGATGGAAACGCTCGGCGATCACCGGCAGGTCGGGCGGCGACTGGCCTAGCGCGTCCTGCCAGCAGCGCAGCCGCTGCTCTGCTTTGAGGGGCGGCATTACCAGCGACAGCGCCGCTTCGGCGCGCTTGCCTTGCAGCCCGCCCTCCATCCCCAGGATCACGCCCAGCGGGCCGTCGTAGCCGATCAACTCTGGCAACTTGGCCGTCTCACCCGGCCCCAGATCGTAGGTGACAGTCGGCATCGCGCCGATCATGGTGCAGACCGGCCCCAAGGAGCGCAGCGGTCGCTCGGGCAGTTCAGCCCCGTCCACCGCGATCAGCGCCACTCCCAAGGCGCCGGCGACCGCGCCCAGCACCCGGACGCGATCCGCGCCGGCCGTGCCGCGCACCACCAACGTGTTGGCCTTGCCAGACCGCAGCACGCCCGGCGCTTGCGCCAGCCGCTGAACAAAGTGCTCCGGCAGCACCAACTGGCTGATGGGTGGGAACTGCTCTGATGCGTGCCAGGCCCAACCGGCCTGCCTGCCCGGCGGATCGCCGCGGATTGCGTCCCACACCTCTGGCGGCACCCGCAACGCCCACTCGGCGCGCGCCGCCTCCGGGTTGATCGCCTCGACGACGCCCAGCGCCAACAGTCCGGTGCAGACGCGCTGCGCGTCCAGCCCGTTCTCGTCGCCGCCGCGGACTACCTGCCCTACCAATTCGACGGTTGGCCGCCGACCGATCAGCGGCTGCTGCAAACGGGCGAAGACGGTGCCAAAGCGCAAGTCTTCCTCTACCAGGCCGATCAGCAGCAACGCTAACCGGCCGTCCAGCGACAGTCCGCCAGTCGCATCCACCTCGTTACCAGGCGCGGCGGGCAGTCGCAGCAGCGGCAGGTCACGCGCGTCGCCCTCCCAGCGCGCCAACTCGTCCCGCCACCACTGCCAGCCTGCTTCCCAGGTGATGTCGCCCGGCATGAATTGCAGCATCTCGTCGAAGTAACCGACCAGGAAGGGGAACGCCTCGTGTACCGAAGCGCCCTCCTGCGCGCCGCTGTCCAGCAGATGCACCGTGTACAGCAGCCGGTAGACCGCCGCGTACATCAGCAGCAGAAAGTGGCTGCGGGCAGTTCGTAGCAGATGATCGAAGGCACTGTTGGTCATGAACAAATTCCTCATAGTTAGGACTGGCTGTCCTTCCATGGCCACTACTCGTAATGAAACTGCACGACCCGGCCAAACCCAGGCAGCCAACCGGGGTCAAAATCCAAACCGGCTATGCGAACCGACATCGCCACGCTGCCCAGCGGCATGACCAGATCGACGTGACTGGATGTTACGTAAAGCTGACCGCGGCGAAGCAGCAGATCAGAGACCGGATCGAAGTCTTCGCCCAGCACGTTGGACAGTATCGCAAGCAGCAGCGGCGTCACCGCGGCCAACCAGACGCGCAGGTCGCGGCTTACGCTCTGGAGCAGCGGGCCTTCCAGCGGTGTCAGTGTCTCGATCGTCATTGCGAGGCCCGGCGAAGCAATCCCGCTCACCCTGCCTGAGTTCGCTTCGCCGAGCCTCACAATGACAGCGTCAACGTCCAGCCAGCGCGCCCAGTTCGCGGGTACGCGCAGGCTGGTGGGAAGCGTCACCGCACCGCCAGGCAACACACCAGCGCGTCGCCCATCGATAGCTGCCAGCGCACTCCAGAGCGGGTCGGATGCGAAATCAGAGTTGCCAACTTTTCCGAAAGTTGGCAACTCTGTCAGCAGGCCACGTGCCAGCAATTCCAGCGTGCCCCACGGACCGACCTGGCTGGCAAGCTGCCAGTCAGCCTCGAAGCAGCCGGGCAGGTCGAGGCGTTGCATCAGGTTGATCAGGAACAGCACACCGCCCAGTTCAGTGGCAACGCCGTCCAGCCGCTCCACCGGCTCGACCCGCTCCATCGCGACCGGGTCGTTGTCGACGCGAAGAGGCGCAACGGGCGGGACGTCGCGGTCGGGCGCTGCGTCGAAGTTACCAACTCGTCCATAGTTGCCAACCTCCGCAGAGTTGCCAACTTTTCGAGAAGTTGGCAACTCTGATTTGGCCTGGCGGTCCGTGGCAATCTCGACTGCTGCGGGCGGGTCTGATGCGCCAGCGGGAGGCTGGGCCATGCGTCCGTTTGCCGCAGGGCTGAGGTTCGGCTCAGCGTGCGCTGGCTGCTCAGCGAGAGGTTGCTGCGGTTCGACGCCAACGCGCGGCTCGTTCACTTCGGCGCGCCACCAGCGCTCGGCCGCCTGTGTGAAGGCGGCGCCCTGCGCGACCGATGGCGAATGCGCCAGGGTTAGCGCGACGCCCAGCAGGCAAGCGCTCTCCGGCGGCAGATCGGTGAGTCGCAGACCGGGCGGCAGGTATGGACGCCACGGAGGGGCATCACGGGAACCTTCACCGGACTGCTGCGCCGCAAAAGCGGATGCCGACGGTAACCTGCGGGCAATGTGCGACGCCGTCGCCAGATCAGGCTGCGGCGCAGCGAATGCGTCGCAAACCAGCCAGAGCAGCGTCCTCGCTTCTCCAGGTGAAAAGTGCTGTAACACGCTAGCTACCGCGCCCCATTCTGCCAGGATACGCAACGCGGCGGGCGTGGAACGCGGCGAGTTTGCCAACAAAAGCACCAGCGCGTCCGGCGTCAGCCTGCCCCACCGTTTGCCATACGACTGCCACCACCAGCGTTCCCCCGCCCGCCCGCGACTGATGTCCAGCGCCAGGCAGGCCAGCAACTCGGCCTCGTCGCGGAACAACACGGCTCGGCATCCTGGCGGCACTTGGCCGTCCAGTGGGCGCACGGCGGCGCGGTATAGCTCGGCCATTACGTCGCGCGCGGCACGTTCCCAAGCCGGGTCAAGTCGACCGCCTGGTCGGACCGGCAGGCGGCGATCGATGGGCAGCGCCAGCCGGTCGACGATCAGCACTGCGGCCGGTGGCAGACCGGGCGGTCGCAGATCCGCGCCGGCCAGCATCCCAGCGACCGCCAGCCGCGTCGCCAGCGCGCGGTCGGCGCCGTGCACACCGATAACCCGCGCCCGGGCGATGGTGGTCGCGCCCGAGGCTGCCATCAGCCGCGCAGCAAGGACTGTGCCTGGTTGATCCATGTCGTGGCCGACGACGTGCCGACACCCGCGGCCGCGGCGATCACCTCCGGCTGCGCCTCGGCCAGCAACGCCAGGTTGGTCACACCAGCATCGCGCAGCGCGTTGGAACGTCGGTCGCCGATGCCGCGAATGATCGACACCGACTGACCGCCGAGGACCTCGCGCGGCAGCGACAGGCCGAAGCCCGGATCGAGCGGCACGACCACACTGCCTCCGCCAACCTGACCGCCGCCGCCAGTTGGCGGAGTGCCCACGGCTGCCATGTTGCCCGACGACCCGCCCAACAGGAAGCGTTGCAAGGTACGGCTGTAGAAGCCCCAGGCAAAGGGCTGCGCCGTCAGCCGCGCCCCGCCGGTGCCCGATTGGTCGGCAGGCAGCACCGAGGTCAGGTAGTTGAAGCTGACGCGGGTCTGGTTGTTGGGTACGACGCCGATGAACGCTGCGCCATCGCGCGCCTGGCTGGCCCGTCCCAGCGCCTCAGCGCCGACGGATGCCAGCGCGGCGCGTGCGCCGCTGGTGAGCTGCGACGAAAACGCGTCCGAGGTCATGCCGATGACGATGTCGTTTTGCTCGGTGCGCTGCAACAGGTCAGAGGCCAGCAGTTCAGCCTGTGCGCTGAAGGCAAAGGTGTCGTAGGCCCGGCGATATTTGAGGTTCAGTTCGGCGTCCAGGATCACCAGATTGATGCCCCTCGTCGGCTGGCCGGCCAGCAGCGATTGTCCGTCCAGGTAGACGCCGCCGTTGGCGTCGAAGCCGGTGCCCATAGCCAGCAGCGTGTGGGTGTCCTGAGCCAGGCTGCCCAGCCTCAGTGCGGCTGTGTCCGGCCCAAACATGGCGGCCTGACTGGCCAACCCGGCAGTCAGCGTCTCCAGCATCTGCAAAACCATGTTGATCAGATCGGCGGTGATGACATCGCCGGGACGCACCCGCGGCAGGATGGTCTGGTTGTCTGGCGCTGTGGGCCGGAGACCACCGCCCGGTCGCAATCCGCCCGGCGCCAGCGTCTGATCGCCCGGCAGGACGCCGAACCCGGGATTGATCGTGAAGCCGCCTGGTTGGAACACTTCGGGCCGGATCGTGCCCAATGCGCTGCTCAACATTTCCAGCACAGTGGGGTTGGTGAGACGTTCGGTCGTTGCGAGCGGAGCGAGCGTAGCTAAATTGGCAAAGTTCTGTGCCATGGTCAAACCTCCTGCGGTGTCGTTGCCCGTTGGTCAGGCGTAGTTGGCGAAGTTCCAGTGATCCAGGCTGTAGCGCGCCTGGCCGACGGTGGGCATGTGCCCGCTGCTGAAGACAACATAGGGCTGGGGCAGGTTGGACCCTCCGGCCGCGATGGCTTCCATGTTTTCACGCACGTAGTACAGCCAAACCAGCTCCTGCTGCTGGCGTCCCAGATCAATCGGCGGGAAGGAATGAGCCATGCGCAGCAGTGCGGCCAGCTCGTCGCCGGTGATGTGAACGGGGGTAGGCACAGCCATACCTTCGAAGAAGTCGGCCAGCTCGAAGCCCTGGAAACGACTTGTCGCCAGCGGGATCAGCCCAGCGGCCGGCAGGTAGCGAAACAGGTCCAGCGCGTGCAGTTGCGTCAGAGTTCGCGCCAAACATGCCAGAACTGATCATGTCGGCGATCTGCGCCTGGAACTGGAGGAAAGCAGCCTCACCCTCGGTCGGCCGGCGCGCGCCACTCTGCAGCGGCCAGACGCCCGAGACCGCGGCCGGCTGCGGGGTGCGGCGCACCGACCAGAGATCCACGAACTGCACGCCGGCCGTCGTCCAGAGCAGCAGAGCCAGCGGCACGTCGCACTCGGTCAGGTCGCCGCGGCTGCGAAGCCAGTCAATCAGCCCGTAGCTGGCCAGCGGCGACTGGCCGGCAGGCAGCCGGAACGGGTCCGCCGCGAAGCCGGCTGCTTCCTGAGTACCAAAACAGAGATGCGCCAGCCCGTTGCGCAGACGGGTGCGACTGGTCACGCTGGTTTGCCCCAGTAACTGCACCAGCTCGCTGCGGGTTGCAGCGTTGACGAAGCTGAGCTGGGCAAGGTCCACGCCCACCAGCCCGAACCGGACCCCTTCGACCGCGTAGCTGTGATCACAGGCTGAAGCCACGCCGTTGCCATTGAACCCGACTACCGGCGCATGCTCGGCGAAACCGGACGCGGGCGAGACGACGAAGAGATAGACGCCCTCGGCCACCGTGGCTGACGGCGAAGTCGCTTCAGGCCGGCAGATGGCGAACAGGCCGGCGTCCCCGCTGAGCAGCACTGTCCTGGGCTCGCGCACCAAGCCAACATCCACGTCATCAGGCAGGGCCAGCACGGCGCCCTTGCGGGTAACGGCCAGCCCCTTGGAGACACGCAGCACCGGTTTGGCGCTGTTGCCCGAAGCGGCCAGCCGCACGTTGTAGCCCTCGACCACTCCCGCGCCTACAGCCAGTCCAAGCTGCTGGTGCTGCTGGCGGTTGGCCTTCTGCTCAGCGCGCAGGTCGCCGGCCGTGAGCAACCGGCCGTTGAAGAAGTGTGTATTGCGAATGCCGCCGTGCAGCATCGGTTCAAGCAGTTCAAGGGTCATTGTCTTACTCCGTTTCGGGGCAGTGGCCGGTGATCGGTAATCGGTGATCGATAATCGGTCCGAACCGGTCACTAATTACTAATCACGGGTTGCCGGTCAGACATCCATGCGCCACCATCGGACGATCAATTCGTTGATTGGAAAAGCCGCGATATTGGTGGCAGCGACCCTGAAGCGCGTGCCATCGTCCACGTAGTAGACCGTCAACGCGACGTTCGGCCCGCGTTCCAGAATCTGGCCGGCCTCCGGAAAGTCGCCGGTCACACTGCCCTGACCAGCATCGACCTGCATGAACTCCACCGCAACGGTGATCGGTACCGGGCCGTTCGGCAGGTCTTCAACTTCCGAGAAGATCGTGACGTTCCGTCCCATGCCAGGGAATTGGAAGCGACCGTCGGCTGCGCTGACTGTACCTGCGGGACCTTGTGGCCCAGCCGGACCGGTGGCGCCGCGCGGGCCTGCCGGGCCAGTGGCGCCGGCGGGGCCTTGTGGGCCGGTTTCACCAGCAGGGCCTTGCGGTCCAGCCGCTCCAGGCGGGCCTTGTGGCCCAGGCACGCCGGCACCCGATGGTCCGGCAGGACCTGTTTCGCCTTGCGGGCCGGCAGGGCCGGCGGGTCCAGGCAGGCCTTCAGGTCCGGTAGCTCCAACCGGACCTGAAGGTCCGGGCGGGCCTTGCGGGCCAGCCGGGCCGGGCGGGCCGGCCACCCCGCCTGCGCCGCCCTGCCCGCCGAGGAGGCAGAACAGCTCCTGCTTCAGCCGGTCGGACACCAGCACGGGCCGGTTGCCGCCGTCGATTTCGACGCTGTCCACCACCAGCGCACCGGCCGCGTCGACATCGAAGTGTATGGCAGCCAGCAGCACGCAGTCGCTGCGCCCCTCGAAGCGCGGGCAGACCTCGGTCACCCAGACGGCCAGCGCCTCACGCATGGTCTCGCAAAGTGTCGACGCGTACAGGCTGATGCTGTCCTCGGGCGGCGACAGTGAAGGCGGCAATTCGTCCAGGCCCAGGTTGCGCACCAGGTCGATCAGGTAGGCGCTGTCATCGGGGTCGGGTGGCGAGCCAGCTTCCGGGATGATCTCGATGCGCTGCAATAGATCGCCGAAGGCCCTCGTTTGATCTTCGGCCGCCTGGTCGGGCGCCGTCCACGAGAACTCGGTGCGGAAGGTCTCCAGCACGCGCGACGGGGCGCGGGTATCCTCGTCGGAAGCGCAGGCGCGGCCCGCCACCGGCACCAGATCCACCAGACACTCGTCGTAGCAGAGGCTGACGTAGGCGGTGTACGATCCGGGACCGGCAAACCCGGGCAGATCGCCGCTGTGCCGTTGCAGCCACGCGCCGATGCGTGCGCACTGGTCGTGGTCCACCCAGATCCAGTTGCCGCGCGGGCTGATGGCATAGCCGCTGGTGACGTAGATTTCCGTGTCGGAGCCATCCTCCAACGGCCGCGCCGTCACCTGCAATCCGCAGACAGTGCCGTAGCCGTGCAAGAGCAGGTTGCTGATGCGGTGTTTCCACTCGAAGTGTTCCTGCTCCTGGCGAAAGTCCTGCTCGCCGAGCACCATACCAAAGGTGTAGTTGACCCGCTTGTTGGGCGGCAGCGGCGAACAGTCAGCCGGGGTCGTTATGCAATCTCTCATAGGTCTCTCCTTGGCGGGACGGTGATCGGTAACCGGTGATCGGTGATCGATAGTTGACTGTTTGTGGTCTGTTAACCGATTACCGTTTACTGATTACCGATGACCCAGTCACCGCAGCGGGTCGCGGTCAATGACACGGCGCTCGTGAACATCCATGGGATGTGGCGGAACAAGATAACCATCGGCCAGGTAGTGTTGGCCCAGGATCACCGGCGCAAAGCGACTCTCTGGCCCAACGACAGTGTCCAAACCCAGCCTGATCTCACCGATGCGAAAAGCGTCCCAGAAACGGCGCAGTTCGAACGCTGTGTGGGCCGGCTTCTCCAGATTGATGATGCGACTGACCATCGCCTCTTCTTCAGGCGACATGTCCTGTGGCGCCAGCACCGAGAAACGGTGCGCGTCATCCTCGAAAGCCCGTGTCCCGGCGGCGCCAACGGCAGTCGGATCGCCGGCCACCAGTTCACGGCCGCCGCGGGTCATGAAGCGCTCGATGAGACGCACCTGCGACGGCTGCGCCAGCACGTAGTCGTAGAGCATATCCTCCAGCGCCTGCTCGCCCGTCACCGGCGTTGGATGCGACATTCCCAGCCGATCCAGATCGCGGTGCAGCGGATGAGCCGGGTTCAACGCAGCCTGCTTGAAACGTTCCAACAGGAGTTCCAGACACGGATCGAGCAACAACAGCAGCGCAAAGCGGATTCCGTCCAGCGTGCCGCGCCGCTGATAGAGCTTGCGCGCATAGCGGATAAACAGCCGTCGCCGGTCGAAGCGCGGACTGTACGACGCCCAGCCGGTCGCGTTCATCCATTGCTGGGGCCGGTCTCCGACCGTGCCCCCCGTGCCCGCCACTCGCCGCGCCTGAATATCCGCCCACAGCGGGTCCACCAGCAGCCCGTACCAGCCGGCCAGCCAATCCAGCGTGTCGCCCGGCGCGCTGCGGGCGTCAAACAACATGCTGACGTCACGCATCTTACCTTCGGTCTCGCTGTAGAACCCTTCCATGTTGGCCAGCATCCGATCCAGGAAGGACGCTGCGTCGGCGTCAGCCGGGTCGTGGTAGATGTTGGGCAGGTAGCGCTCGGAGTAGGAGAAGCGGGGGTAGTAGACCCGCAGCGCCTCAAGATGCGGCGTCACGCGACCGTTGCCGACCAACTCCAGCCGCACCTGCGCATAGCGCCCGCGGGTGTTCTGGATCAACAGTTCCCAGACGCCGGTGTCATTCAGGCCATTCAGGTCGTCGCCGTTGTCCGCGGCCCTGTGCAGCAACATCGGCCGAAAGAAGGGCAGCTCGCCGTCGTCATGGCGCAGCACCAGGTCCGGCTCGGGAGCATAAGCCATGCTGGCCAGCAAATCGGGATCGTTGTGCGCACGCGTCCAGACCCGCACCTGGCTGTCGGCCGGGATGCAGGCATCCAGCAGCACCCGATGCCAGACACAGTTGCGCGTCTTGCCGTCCAGCACCTGCGTGTCCAGCGTCGCATCGCGGGCGTACTTGGGCTGATCCACGGCGTACAACGTCGCCCAGCGCACGGATATGTCCAGATCCGCCCCGACCGGTAGCGCGCCGGCCGCAGTCACGTCATACAGCAGCTTGCCGGCGGATGCCAGCAGCGCCCGCCCGCCGTGGTAATGCATGGGCAGATAGCTCGCCTGCAATTCGATGTCGGGCGGTGATTCATCCAGCCGCAGCTGCCAGGCCATGGCCTGGTTTCCGTCGCGCTGCACCACGTAGAGCCTGCCGTCGGCCGGATTGTATGCCATATCGTGCGCGGCCAGTCGCACCCACTCTTCGTTGCCCAGCGCTTCCTCCAGGAGCATCGGCCCTGATAGCAGCTCACTGAGATCGTAATGCAACAGCGCAGACGCCTCCACGCCGGACGGACTGTCGAGGATCAACACCGTTCCGTCGGGCAGACCCTCGATGGCGACGGGATCGACGGCGTCGTCCAGCGGAAAGCCGTGCGGGAACTGGCGGCCCGGCTTCAGCACGGTATTGCCGCCGACAGGCCGGAAGGTCGCCATCTCGGTCGGCTCCAGTACGTCCAACATCGCCGTTTCGCTGACAACCTGAAAACTGCGGTCGAAGCCCCAATAGACGCCGTTGGCGCGATCCAGCACCCAGAAGCCGGCCTCCGGCGCGCCGGCCATGTCAAAGGGCGCAAATGGCACGCCGTCGGGGAAGCGCAACCGTGATGGCTCGCCGCCCGCGTGCAGGTCAAAGATCAGCAATCCGCGGCCAGTCAGGTCGCCGACGACCAAATAGTGATGCTCGGTGACCACCATGCCGGCCAGTTCAACGCTCTGCGGCGCGGGCGGCGCGACCGGAGCGAACTCGTCGGCTGGCGGCGCAACAGGCTCGGCGGGAAGCTGCCAATATACTGAAGGCCGCACATCGCCCATCGGCTGCCACCAGATGCGCTGGCGATCCTGGCTGATCCACCAGACGTTGCCGAAGCGATCCACAGCCGCGCCGCGGCGAGCTTCAGCAAGCAGCGGGTTGTCACGCCGGCCGCGCGGGAAGATCGACAGCAGCTGCCGCAGAGTCAGCGCCGCGGTGCGGGCGTCCCAGGCAAGATCAGCCCAGCCGCCGGCGCTGCCCGGCTCCGTGACGCGCCGCCAGTCAGCCGCGCCGTGAATTAGGTGGAAACGGGTTCCGTTGACGTCCATTGTTGTTTCAGGTAATCGGTGATCCGTGATCGGTGATCGGTAAAACGGCGATCGGTACCAGAAGAATGGTTGACCGATTATCGGTTAATGTTCGCAGCTAACACTTCGTCCTGCTGACCGGCACCGGCAGAACTTCGACCGGCGGGCCGCCAGGTGTCGTTTCGCCCAGCAGCGCGGCCAGCGACTCGGCCTCGCCCTCGCGCACGCCCAGCTTGGCCAGCCGCGGCAGTTGCAGGCCGGTCAGGTCGCGTGCGTCGATGTCCGCGCCCGAGCCGACGCCCATCTGCATCGACTGGACGTATTCGACACCGGCGACACGGGTGACGGCGGCCTCCAGGTCCTTCTTCATCAGCCGGCGGCTCAGCGGCCAGCCGGTTGCGTCCGGCCCACCCGGCGTCAACGCCGACAGGTACTCCTCCAGCCGGGTGCGCACGTCCTGGATCACGACATCGCGGAAGTATCCCTCGCGAACGCGCAGACCGACGGTCAGATACACATCAAGATACTCGGGGCCGCGCACGTAGACCTCGGTGGTAATCAGTCGACGCGGGTCCAGGTGGTCGCACACTGTTTGCAGGAAGAGGCGATCGGGCACGGGCCAGCGCGGCCGCACGGCGTCGTATTCCGGCACCACCATCAACGTGACGACGCCAGCACTGGTCTCGCTGCGCGCCGGCATGAACAGCGGCAACACCTCGACGCGTCCCACGTCTACACCAGGGGTGCGCGCCGCAACATCCTTGAAATCCTGCGCTGTCACCAGCCGGTCGCGGTGGCGGAGGTAGAGCGGGATGTTGCGCTCGCCCTCGGCGGTGGTCTCGCCTTCGTCGCCGCCCCAGGTCGGCACCGGGTTCTCGACTTTGTAGCCGCCTTGCAATCGCGGATCAGGCGCGGCGTTGATCGCGCCGACCGCCACGTTGCCGGCCACCCCGCCGCCGTACTCGTAGCTGGCACGAATGCGCCGATCTGCCGCCGGACGTGCGCCGCGCAATCCGTCGCCGAAGCGAATCTCACCCGCTTCAGGATCCAGCGCGAATACCAGATCATCCTCGTCGGCTGCCAACAGGTCGTCGGTCAGCCGCCAGAGCTGCCACGTCCCATCCTCGTTCTGCGTTTCCAGCCGCATCGAGTCGACGATGACTGGCGTGTTGGCCAGCCTGACGGTCTGGTCTGGCTCGCCGTTGCCGCTGCCGAGCTGTTCGTTGACCACGCTGACTGACTGGCGCACCTGCGCAGCGTTGACGCCCAGCCAACTCAGGCGGGCGATCACCGGCGGAGACTGCACGCCGGTCGCGGCCGGCGCGGCCACCTTGATGCGTATCCAGGTCAGCAGTCGCTCGGTGACTTTCTCGTCTTCCAGCCGCGGCGGGAAGTCGCCCGACCCCTCGTCCAGCGGCTCGCCAAACTCCCAGGTAGTCAGGCTGGTCGCGCCCGGCAGTTCCAGTTGCACCACACCGACCTGGCTGAGCACATCCGGCTCCTGGATGACGCGCAGACGGCTGTAGCGCACCGAGGATGTGACAGCGGTATCGGGCAGTTCGTAAACCAGCGACGGCACAGGCAGGCGCTGCGCACTGCGCACTTGCGGCAGGAGCGGCGGCGCGTCGTCGGTCAGTGCGGGCACGACGCCGATGGAAAGCGTCTTATTGGCGATGGCCTCGCGCACGCTGTCCAACGCAACGTTTTTGGGCGCCAGCAGAGCGATGTAAACCGCGCCGTCCAGCGTGTCGTTGACCAAATCGAAGACCGGGTTCGGCTCGCTGGCGGTCGGCAGCTTGAGCGACATGGTCTCGTAGAAACGCAGGTCGATCTCAGGCGTGACGCTGCCGGTGGCGGCAGCTTGAGCGAGCCGCGCCTGGCGCACGGCGTCAAACTGTAGCGTCAACTCGGCGTGGCGCGGGCTATCGGTGGCAATCGGTCGCTTGTAGTAGACCTGCCCCTCGACGGGCAGCACTGTCAGTCCATTGCGCGTCAGAAAACGCACATTGCCGGCAGTGACCACAACGCCCGGCTTCAGCGTCAACGCCTGCACCGGACCGCGCTCGTTGCGGATCGCGACGATGCCTATGGCGGCTGCGGCTGCCTGCAACGGAATACCCAGCAGTTGCAGGAACTTCAGCCGGTTGCGCTCCGGAATACGATTGGCGCGGTAAAGTAGCGAGTCGGTCGAGAAACGCGAACAGTTGCACCAGGGTGATGCCAGGGTCGCTCTCGACGTCGAAGTTGGTCCACTCCGGCGTGTGCGAGGGGATGCGACGCTTGGCATCGTCCAGCAGTTGTTCGTAGTTGCGGTCGTCCAGGACGGGCAATTCCAGTGGCATGGGTTAGCCCTCCAATTGCAGGCTTAAGTTTAGCCGCTCGACGCTCTGCGTGGCGATCAGGCGGTACTGGATGGTGATGGCGACCAGCCGCGGATCGGCGGGCGATCCCTCGACGGCGACCTCTTGCAGCGCGACTCGCGGCTCCCAGCGGCCGACCGCCTCGATGATGCGTTCCTTGATCAACTGGCGAGTGGTCACGGTGTTAGGTTCGAACAGAAAGCGGCGCAGCCCACAGCCAAAGGTCTCGCGGATCAGCCGCTCGCCCGGTTCGGTGAGCAGGATGATGCGCAGCGACTCGCGCACGTTCTGCTCACCGACCGACCAATAGAGCCGGCCGTCGCCGCCAACGCGTGGCGGGAAACCGAGACCTTGTCCGAAGATGTTGGGTTTGCGTGTTGACATGGTTGCGTGATTCGTAATGCGTAATGCGCAATGCGTACCGTGACTGGTCGCGCTTAGTGCTGTCTACTGGTTACTGTTTACCGATTACTGATCACCGTTCATGACCCGCCCAACGCGCCCAGCAGCTTCTTAGGCACGGGCAGGCAGATGCGGAAGAACAGGATCCACCAGAACACGAAGTTCAGGATGATGACAAACATCAGCAATAGAAAGAACGCTACGATGAAGATAATTTCGATGGAAAAGGAGCAGATGAATGCAAACCCGCCGGTCAGCTCCGGACCGATCTGCCCCGGGTCGGTGATGACCTTCGAGGTATCTGCGGGCAGCATGTTGATCTTGCGCTGCATCGGCTCGGAGATCATGAACGAAACGCCCTTCTTGAACTTGCGCATGTCCGAGAGACTGACGTTGGTTGGCAGCGGTATCTTGACCTGGCGCGCCGGTGCATCCTTGTCAAAGAAGGCCGCCAGTCGAAACGGGGCGGACGGTCGGCTGATGATCCGCTGCACGGGATCGCACTGCGGGCGCTCGTAGACGCAGCGAATGACGTAGGTGGCTGCCCCGCCTGGCTCGATCTTCGGCAACTCAATGGGCGGGCGTGTCTCGGATGACAAGGCGGCCTCGAAGCGAGTGCGCAGCAGCGGCCCACTGAATTGCACCGAGTCCAGCCGGTAGTTGCTACCAAATCCTAGCGCACCCGGATCAGATTCGCTCTCGTCGAGTTGGGTTTGCTTTTTGGCAACATCTCCGATCGCGCTGGCCAGCATCAGGCTGCCCTTCCAGGGCGAAGTCTTGAGGAAATTCATGAGAGCCGTTTTCTGGGCTGACTTGTCGCCACTGAAAGTCGCGTTGGGATTGTCGCGCAGCGCGACCGCCACATCCGGCAGCACATCGGGCCGGTTGAACAACTCCCACAGGTCCAGCAGCGTGAACACCGACATGTCGCGCCGGACCTGAGAGGTCGAACCGCCAACCTGACGCGTGGTCGGCATGCCCACCAGCACGGTCACCTGGTCGATGAAGCGCGACTGGAGTTCGTCGGCGCGCGGATCGGTGAAACTGCTTTCCGGATCACCGGTCAGTTGCGCTAACACAGCCGGTCCGACGTTGTACGTGTCCTTGCTGGAGGCCGGGATGTAGCCGAACAGCAGCGTGCGGTCGGCCCTGGGCGCTGTTTGGTAGAGCGGCAGCCGCTCCTCGCCGTCCAGCAGCGCCTTGCCGCCGCTGCTTACCGGATGCCAGCCGGCCGCGCTTGCCGCTGCCTGTGGCTCCAGCCATACTCCGCGCCGCCGATGAACTTGCGCAGGACGAAGAAGGTGCTCTCGCCATCGGACGCGCTGACCTGGCGCTGCGGGAAGCCCGGCTCGATGCAGCACAGCGAACCGCTGACAACGTAGAAGCTGCCATGAATCGGCTGGAACAGCTTGAGCGGCGCTCCTTCCTCAATGGGCTGCACGAGACTGCCGGCCAGCGCGCCGTTGCCCGCCTGTGCCGCGGCCATGAACTCGTCCACGAAGGCGTCGGAGTTGTAGCCGAACAGCTGCGGCTGGAAGAACTGCGGCTGGCGGTAATCCAGCCCGTCTTCCTGCCACAAGGGTTGCGGTTTGAGCCACTCGAAGTGTTCAGTCATTTTCGGTAATCGGTGATCGAAGAGTCGGTAATCGGTGATCGGAAACTGGTGAATGGGTGAATGGGTGAATGGTGAACAGTTGGCACGGTGATCGGATTTCGGGTTACCGATCACCGATCACGGTCACCAAATATTGCCCGCACCTGGCGAATAGGTGGCGCTGATGACGGAGTTGCTGATCAGGGTGTCGCACTGGACGACGCCGCTGAACTTCGACATGGCGGCGTTGACGGTGACCATGGAGGCGTTGACCTCGACGGTGCTGGCGCGCACTGTCACCTTGGCCGAGGCGACAACGCTGATGCCACTGCTGTCCAGCGTGATGGAGTTGCCGTTGCTGTCCCTGGATCTCGACCTTGCCCGGCCCGTCTTGCATGGTCAGACTTCTGGCCGCCGGGGGTCTCCAGTATCAGCTTCTCCTGGCCGTCGTTGTCGTCCACCGTGATCTTGACACCGTTGCGGGAGGTGATCGACTTGATGAAATTGTTGCCCGCGCCGTCCATGCTCTCCGGCGGCGTATCCTGTCCGTTCCACAGCGCGCCCACCACGTAGGGCCGCCGCGGATCGCCGCCTTCAAACGCCACCAGCACCTCGTCGTCCACGTCGGGGATGAACCATGTGCCGCGGTTGGCGCCGGCCATCAGCGTGGCAATCCTCGCCCAGACGCTGAAGCCGCCGCTATCGTCGGGCAGCCAGGGCAGCCTGATCTTGACGCGCCCCTGCCCGTCGGGGTCGTTGATGTCGGCGACGAGAGCCGGGTAGACGCCGTAAAGCCGGTTGCGCTGCACGGCGCGCTCGCTCTGATCAAAAAAGTCCATCTAGCTTCCACCTATCCCTGGTCGCTCGACGTCGAACGTCGTGCGGTAGCCGTTGATCGCATCGTGGGTGTGGCGCACAAGCGTCACATAGTACTTGCCCTCGAACAACGGGCCGATGCCGCGCAGGTCCAGCGCGCTGGCCACCTGGATGGCCGGGTTGCCGTCGGCCACGCCAGCGCCAGTGACGAAGCGACGCGCCCGGCGACGATAGCCTGCGTCGGCCAGCGCCTGCGCTTCCTCCTGCGACAAAGGAGTCGCCAGGCCGACTCGCTCGCTGCGTTCGGCCAACGCCCGGTCCAGCACCGAACCACCGCTGCGCCGCTCGTCCAGTTCGCCGCTGACCGCGCTCTCGCCGGCCTCCACGTCGATGGCGTCCTTGCCGGCCACATTCCAGCCGCTGACCTTGACCTTGCTGCGCTGGTGCGCCAGGTCGGCCAGCACCGTGAACTCCAGCAGTTCCGCGCCGTAGGTCAGCGTCACGCTGCCGGCATCGCGCCGGGTGCGGGCCTGCACGTGGACAGTGCGGTTCTCGATCCACAGCTCGGCATCCACCGCGGCCGCCCGCTCGCGCAGGAAGGCCAGATCGCTCTGGTTCACCTGGGTCAGCACCCGGTGGGTCGGCCCGTCCACATCCACATCGGCGGTCAGGCCGTGCTGCGAGATGATCTCGTTCATGGCGTCGGAATCAGTGCTGTCCTCGAAGGTACGTGTGCGCCGCTCCATGCGCAGGTCCTGAAATCGGTCCTCGGCCAGCACGGTCAGTTCCGGCGGGCGCTCCTTGGGGAACTGCGCCTCGAGCCCGCTGATGCGGCCCTTGAAAACCCGACGCGTGCTGCCTGGCGGGCCCAGCTCGATCTCGATCTCCTTGCCGAAATCCACGGTTCGTCCGTCGAAGAGCATGAAGTCAGCGCTGCCGCCCTGGGATCCCCAGTTCGAGAAACGCAGTTCGCAGCGAAACAGGCCAAGGGTCGTCTCCTCGATGAGCAGCGACAGCAGCAGACCCTCGCTCAACTCGCGCTGATCCCTGCCATCGATCCTGATGGTCGGCCGCGAGGCGTAGAAGGTGGATTGATTAGCGTTTGGTGGCATAATTGTTGACTGACCACCGTGAATGAATTCACGGTCTGGTACGCCGAAGCATGCTCAAGCAAGCTCATACCGGCACATTCCGCAGCCTGCTTGTAGCAGGCTTTCCGTTGTCAGACGCCGAATTCATTCAGCGGACCACGCGCAGCCTATCGCGTCAATCCGCCCAAACCCGCGCGACCCGCTCCTGCTGGCGCCGCACGACGCGCATCACCTCTTCAGGTGTCAGCCGCGCGCCAGGCGGCGCTGCCGCGGGCGTTGATGGCGCGGGAGCCGCGGGCGGCTCGACGACGATCTCGGTTTCGTTGATGATAACTGGCATGATCTACCTCTCACCAGGACTGGCAGTGCTGCCTCTTGCCAGGACAGTCTGTCACGTTGTGGCCAACTCCTGTCACAACCATCACTGCCAGTCCTGGCGCGGTTTAGCCGAACTTGACCGACGCCGACGCCTTCGCGTTCAGGTTGATCCGCGCGCCGGCTTCCAGACGCAGCGGGTCGTCGATGTTGTTGGCGCTGGCGATGGCCTTCCAGTCGGCGCTGGCGCCGATGCGGGCCGCCATGCTGGCGATGCTGTCGCCCGGCCGGGCTGCGTCCAGCGGCGAGGTTGCGCCGGTGTTGTTGCCTGCGCCGCCGCCGCGGGCATTGCCGCGCAACACGACGATATCGTCGCGGCTCAGACTGAGCGACACAGAAGCCCGCAGCGGCACGCCTTCCTCGGAAAAATAGTCCAGCGTCTCATCCATCGAATCGATGACACCCTCGAAGATGAAGCTGCCCCATTGAAAACGGACATTGGGCGGCTTGCGCTTGTCATCCTTGTTATCCTGCTCCTGAGCCATGACGAAGTAGGCCACCTTCTGCGTCTCAGCTCGAACGTCTTTGCCGGTTGCGCTGGTATCAAAAAGCAGCTCCAGCGACAGCTTGGATGACCCGCTGCCGACAAACTGCTTGGTCGAGCCGCCCGGCTGGTCGCCGCCGGTGTTCTGGTTGGAAAGGTTCAGCTTGAGGCTCTGCGGGTTAAACTGGACCTCAACCTTGTGCTCCGACTCTGCCTGGCTCAACGAGTTAGCACTGGCAGAGAACTTCTTGATTTCGACAAGCTCGGCTCTGGTGATCTTGCTGCTGGTCATGGTCGGCCCTTATCCAAACCCGAACGAAGCTGAAGCTGAAACCGACGCCGAGAAACCAACGCCAGCGGACGCGCCTACGCCGGCAGAAATTCCCACGCCAGCCGACAAACCGAAGGGCGGCTGCGGCCCCTCGATCTCGAAGAAGCTGTAGGCAAGCTGCATTTCCTCGATAGCCAGCATGCCATCCTTGGCATTGAGCGCCGGCGCCTTCATCTTGAGCGGCAGGCAATCGTGGACCTTGAAACGCACCTGCTCCGTGCCCTCGCCGTTGCGCATGACGATCACGGCCTCGCCGCGTGCGCTGCGGGTGTCACCACTGACCGACTGCGTGAACCACTTCCACAGGTCGATGTTGCTGGTCATACCGCGCTTCAGCGTCAGCGTGCCGTAGCTCACCGGACCGACCAGGTGGATCTGCTGCGTGTTGTTGCCGCCCTCGCGCACCGTCTTCGGCTCCATGGTCATCTCTAGCCCGTCGCACTCGGCAAACGCCGCGTCGCACAGCGGGTTGGTCAAACCCAGCACGCCGGGCACGTTGATCTGCACGTCGAAGCGAAACGCCAGGAAAGGTCGTTCGTTGGCCATGGTTATGCCTCGGCCACCACCAGCACGCCGTCGCTGGCCCGGCTCAACTGCACGGTGATAAACTCCATCGGTTCAGAGGGCGCAACCTGGATCTGCGCGATGAAACGGCCCTGGTCGATGCTTTGGCGGGTATTGACGCTGCTGCCTGTTGCTACCCGAAAGGCCTCTTGTGCCGTCCGGCCGGCAAACGCGCCCCGTTCGAACATGAAGCGCAGCAGCGCCTCCAATGTCGAGCGCACCCCATCGCGCAGTCGCTCGTCGTTGTTCTCGAAGGTCCAGACCATGCCTCGTTCCAGCGCCACCTTGCGCAGCAGGATCATCAGCCGGCGCACGGAAAGCTGCAGGAGCTGCCTTTCCTCGCTCAGCGTATGCGCACTCATGGCGCGGAAGTCGCCTGGCTCGCGGCGGATCAGGTTGAACTGATCCTCGAACAGATCGGCCCAGTCATCGGTGCTTATCGCCGGCGTCAGGTCGAGCACACCTTGCAGCGGCATGTTGGCCGGCGCGACCCAGACCTGACGCTGCCGCTCACGGGCGGCAATCGTGCCGCAGATCGCGCCATCGGGCGGGACGACACGCAGCACCGGCACGTCGCCCGTCACGGCATCGTCGGCCACCATCAGCCACGGATGGTAGACCGCGACGTAGCTCAGGTCCACGAAGTCGGTGATGCCCGTGAACGCGCTGCGTTGCCGCGGCAGGCCCAGCCGTTGTCGCAGCGCTTCCTGCCACTCGATGCACTGGCGCTTTTCGAAGTGCCCAGGCAGCGCCAGCACCGCCACCAGGTCGCGGCGCGCCTGGCAGATGTTGACCAGCGTGTGCTGCACGTCCAGCAGGTTTTGGCTGTCGTAGCTCCCGGCTGATTGCAGCAGCGGCAACCCAGCAGTGTCGTCGACAGGCGCTGGCACCTCAGCCGCGCCGTCTCCGTCCTCGTCCACAACGCAGCCCTGGAAGTCAGCCCAATCCGGCGGTAAAGCAGACGGGGCAGGCAGCGCCACGTCAGGCGGCGCGATTCCGTCGGTCCAGAGTCGATGTATTGCGTCAGGCACGGCGATCAGCGACACCTCCGGCACGAACAGCAGGCTGTGGATGCCGTGCAGCCGACGGTTCTGAACGTAGTAGCGACTGAAGGCGTCCGCCTCCAGCCCGCTGCCGGAGCGCGGCTGGAGCGCTGGATTGGGTACCAGCACCGGATCGACGAACAGGCTGCTGGCGAAGCTTTCCAGCCCGTCGACACCCAGTTCGTCCTCGTCCGGGCCGACCGCGTCGGCCTCGCTGATGATCGACAGCATCCCGACCGGCAGCCAGGTCAGCCCGGCCAGCGACTCGTCGACGGGCGCCAGCAGCGCCGCCAACGCCTGTGCTGTCAGGTCGCCGCTGCGTTCGGTGGCGATCCCGGTTGCCTGGCCCGGTTCGCTGCGCCGTTCGGACTGCAGCTCACGATATAGCCGCGCGATTTCTCCGGCTTCGACGCCCGCGTTGTTGGCACGCCCACTGCGCCGCAGGCTCGACTCGGCCAGAGCGGCCTCGCCCCAGTAGCGCGGATGTCCGCCGTTGAATGCCACCTCGTCGATGGCCGGCAGGCGCAGCTTATCCAGCCACAGAAGCTGGTCGAAGCGCAGCCGGTCGATCTGGATCAAAGCGGGGAGACTGGCAGCGGGCAGCTCACGGCCCGGCAGCGCCAGCAGGCTGCTGGCCCGCAATTCGACGCTGATCTGTGGCGGCGAGCCGATTTCGCCCAGGGACTGCGTGCCAGTCACCGAGAACAGGACGACCTCGCCGCCCGCCAGCCTCAGCCGCAGCACGTCGCCCGGTACAACTGTCTCCGCGTCCGCGCCGGCCATCACCAGCGCCAGGCCGTCAGCGTCCGATGACAGCTCGCCCGATCCTGCCAGCGTTTCCGTCCCGTCCAGCGTGAGGCGGGCGATGACCGTCACTTCCTCACTGCCCGGCCCAGCCAGCTCAGTTACAACCTCGTAAGCCCGCGTGGCAAAGAGCGTGACGGTCGTCGCGGTGTCAGGATCAGCCGAGGCGAGCTGTCCGGTCACCGGAAAAAGCCACTGCTGGTCGTCCGCGAAGACCAGCCGCAGCAGATCGCCGGTCTGGATCGCCTGCGGCGCGCTGCCGGTCTGCCAGAGCAGGCTGCCGTCATCCTGCAGAGTGAACGCACTGACCGGTAGTGGCGACTGGCGCAGCCGGCTGGCCAGCCGCAGCGTCTTCGACCACCCGCCCGGCGATCCGGCGTGCAGCCAGCCCAGCCGCGGCTCGCCGGCGTTGTCGATGCCCACCAGTCCGGGCACGCGCAGCCGCGCCGTCGAAGCCGTGTCACCAGCCACCCGCACCACGAAGCAGCGCCGTCCGCCGTTCTTGAAGAAGGCTGCAACCGCGTCCGGCAGATGCGCGCGAACGATCTGCATGCCGGCTGCGCCAGGGCGAGGAGACCTCGCCCCTGCGTCGCCGTCACGCGCCAGCGGCACGTCGCCGCCGAAGACCGCGCGGTAGGTGTCGACATCCTCGACTGCGACCGGCGTGTGCAGCGGGCCGCGCTGGGCGAAGCCGACAAACGCGGTCACATCCAGCCGAGGCAGCGCCAGCGTGGCCGGCTGCGTCGGCGGGAGGAAGTAGACGCCGGGGAGGCGGGGGAGGGTGGTGTTCATCTTGGTGATCGGTGATCCGTATTCGGTAGTCGGTGATCGGTTCAGAAATGTTGACCGATCAACTTTTACCGATTACCGGACTACGCCAGGTCGATGCGCTCGCAGGCCAGCACCAGTTCCTCGACGGCGACATCGGTGCCCTTGCCGTTGAGAGAGGGACCGGTGTACTTGGTAGGGCGGGCGTTGGTCAGCTTCCACTCCATGACGACGCTGGTGTGATCCTCGTTCTGGAGCTGGACGGTGATGGTGCGCAGGGAGGCCTGCGAGCCGGCCCGCACCTGGTCGAGCCACTCGTACAGATCCAGTGCGCCGATGACGCCGCGCTTGAGCGTGATGTCAGGCACCTTGTACATGCCGGTCATCTTGCGCGGCGCGTTGTCCTTTTCGTTGCCGTTGCGGTACTCAGCGACGGTGATCTCCATGCCCAGCCCGCTGACCTCCTGGAAACCGGCCTGGGCGCTGGCCGTGTCGCCGGTGCCAAGGTCGACCAGGAAGTTGAACTGGCCGTAGGGGCGCTCTCGAAATTCAGCCATGGGTTACTCTCCTCACAGGGTGTTGTGCGGCAAATCAGGTATTGCGTATTGCGTAATGCGTATTGCAGAAAACCTGCGCGCAACCGCTTTCCGAATACCGATTACTGGTTACTGATTGCCGTTTACCGTCCGCTAGCCGCGCCGATCCGCCGTCCACTGGCCGATGCGGAAGATGACGAACTCGGCCGGACGCACCGGCGCCACGCCGATCAGGCAGATCAGCCGGCCATTGTCGATGTCGTTCTGGGTCATGGTGGAGCGGTCGCAGCGCACGAAGTACGCTTCCTGTGGCTTGTCGCCCATCAGATGACCCGATTTCCACTCGTTGAACAGGAAATCCTCCACGGTCCGGCGCACGTTGGCCCACAGCGGCTCGCTGTTGTTCTCGAACACGATCCATTGCGTGCCGCGCTCGAGCGACCGCTCCAGATAGGCGAAGTAGCGGCGCACGTTGACGTACTTCCACTCCGGGTCGGAGCTGATGGTGCGTGCGCCCCACAGCCGGTAGCCGCGCCCCTCGAAGAAGCGGAAGCAGTTGACGCCCTCGGGGTTGAGCACGTCCTGCTGCGCCTTGTTGAGCAGGAACTCGAAGCCGACCGCCATCCGCACCACTTCGTTGGCCGGCGCCTTGTGGACGCCCTTCTCCACGTCGTTGCGGGCGTAGATGCCCGCCACGAAACCGCTGGGCGGCAGCAACAACTCGTCCTCGGTCACCGGATCGACGACCTTGACCCACGGGATAGTACATCGCGCCGTGGGTCGAGTCGACCTGACCGCGGAAGGCGCGCGCGCCGCTCACAGTCTGATCGTTGGGCTCGTCCAGCACTGCAACGCGATAGCGCATCCGTTCACAGTGCGCGATCAGGTTTGCCTGGATCGCAGCGACCCGCAGGACATTGCCGCCGGTGTAGTTATGTGAATAGCCGGGAGCAGCGACGATGCTGATGTCCTCCAGATCCTCCAGCGCGGCCAGACCGGTCTTGGAAGTGGTGGTCGAGTCGCCGGCATAGTCGCTGGCGCCTGGCAGGCTGCCGTCGCTGCCGCCCTCCAGTCGGTAGACCCGCTGGCGCTCATCGGCGATGCTGCTGGTACTGACGACTGCCTCAATCACGTCAGCGCCCAGCAAAGCCAGCGCCATTTCCGCGCCGGTGTCCAGATCGTTGGTGGCCGGCTCGATGGCAAAGGGAACGACAAGGGCCAGCCGCCGCGAGGCCGGTGACGTATCGAAGTAGGTCGTCAGCGCGTTGCCGTGGTCAGGATGGAAGCTGAAGCCTTCCAGCACCTCTGGCAGCGTGTAGCGCTCTCTGGGCCGCTTGGGCCGCGTGATGGGCCGCTCGATGGCGACGTCCACGGTCAGCAGCCGCACTTCCTGGTTCGCCGGGTTGAAGCTGCTGATCGGCTCGATCGCGGCGGCAGGCCGCTGAAGCGCCAGATCGTCGCCGTCGCGCACCACGTCGTAGAGCACGGCGGTCGGCGGGCTGGAAGTGGTCATCACCACCACGGTGTCGTTCTGCTGGATACGTTTGATCGTGGGCGTGTTGGTGGCAGGGTTGTTGGTCAGCAGGTTATCGCTGACGCGCGGCAAGAAAGTCACCCGCATGTTGCCAGCCCGTCCGGGGAAGCGCGCCGTGATGTCGATCTGAACCGGCGGGGGCGAGGCAATATCCTGGTTGTCGGTGGCTGCGGGAACGCCGTCGCCGGCCTCGACACGCGCCACGTAGAGCCGCCGGCCTCCTTCCTCGAAGAAGGCGCGCACGCCGTGGGCGAGAAAGTTGGTCAGCGGGGTTAGCGTCGGAGGGCTTGCACCGTCGCTGATTTCCAGGGGATCCAGGCCGCCGTAGATTCGCTCGAAATCGGCGAAGCTGGTCAGCAGCTCAGGTTCCCCACTGATCGGCCCGTAGCGCGCCGGGCCAACGAATCCAGCGGTGCTGGTGCTGACCCCCTCGATCGTCTTGGCGCGAAAACTGACCTCTTCGATGTACACTCCTGGGGCAAGGTACTCTGGCATGGTTCGACCTCCTAAGGTGGATCCCATTGGCGGTGGAAGCTAAGTTTTTCGGCAAAGTCCACCTTCTTGTGGGTCGTCATTCCCGCGAAGGCAGGAATCCACTTTTCAGAACGCTAGATTCCCGCCTTCGCGGGAATGACGAGCTAGTAGTTACAAAGCTGCTGAGCATCCCGACAGAAGTCGAGCTTTGCCGAAAAAGCTCGACTTCTCAGACTGTGTCGATCAGAGAGCCTGGTCGCGGCCAGGCCGGTAGTTCGTAATACCAGGTCCTGGCCGAAACTCAAGGTCGCATTTAACTCAGCGGTTGGCAGGCCGGCGGCCGTTGGCCAGACTGCGCCAGCAGCTTGGGTCAAGGATGGTGCGCAGGTCGGGCAGATAAGCGCCCGCTGGCGTCTCCAAGGTTGGCCGGATCGTAGAGCACCCGCGCCGTCACCTGCCACTGCTGCTCCTGGGGCGGCGCCTGCGGACCGGGCGGCGAACTGCCCAGCGTCGCCTGGAAGGGCGGCACGGGAAAGAGAACGGCCACGCAGCCGCGCTCATCGGCGATGCCGTGCCAGGTGCCGCTGCCCTCGACATCCAACTCCAACACTGCGTACGCTGCCGGCTGGCCGGTGGACTGGCGCACCAGATCGGCCCGCACCGACGAAAGTGCAGTCGCCGGCCGCCAGGGCGCCGAAAAGAGATAAACGCCAGGCAGGCTTTCGGCTGGCGGACTGGCCGCGCCGGCTGTCGGGTAGATGCCGTAGAACGGTGCATCGACGCGCATCACAGCGGGCAGAAAGCGCCGCTGCTGGTCTTCGACAGAGACGACGAAACGCTGTGCGGACGGCGGGCTGGCCGTGCCGTTGGCCGGTGGATACTCCACGTCGCGCAGGCCGGGCAGCCCCTGAAACGCGTAGATGCCCGCGCCGGTGCGAAAAGCATCGCGTACCGGTTCCGTAGCGCCGTCGGGCCAGGCGCGCACACGCAGACCGTCGCCGACCTGCGCGTCGGTCGCCGGATCCCAGAAGCGGATGCCCAGTGGCGTGAAAATGGTCTGGCGCTCGAAGACAACTGGCATGGCAGGCTAGGCCTCGACGCTCGTGTAGTCGAAGGTGCGTTGCTGGACAGGCTGGCCGGCTGCCAGCAACAGACGCGAACTCGATGCGAATGTTGCGCGCCACGTAGGGCACCGAAAGCTGGTAGACGTTCTGCACCAGGGTCTCCCAGACGTGCAATAAATCCTCGTTGCTGAGATCGGCCAGCGTCAACTCCACCGACTCGTCAGGCTGGAATACGTCAGGAATGACGCTGTTGAGCAGGCCGGCAGGCAACACCGGCGAATCCTCCATCACCCGCATCATCCAGCCAGCAATGGTGTGCTGCAGGCTGGCCTCGCGGCCCCAGGCGCTGAGGATGAAGTGCATGTCGACGGCGAGCTGGTTGCGGAAGCGGCGACCGTCATCGGTCAGCCGGCCAGCCGGCGCACGGTAGGTTCCGTTTGGGATGACGCGATAGAGGAAAAGGCTCACGCCGGATTGCAGGGAGGCCGAACCGAAATCGCGCGCCAGAAACACCCTGAAGTCCAACTCGTTGTTGAAATCTTCAGGCTGGTAGTTGCTTCGCAGCAGGGCCAGAACGGCCTCGCTGACTGCGGCAAATGCTCGGTAGTCGGCCATAGAATTTCAGGATCGATCAGCCTGGGTTGGAGCGGGGCCGCTTCAGCCGGCCGCGGCGGTAGACGTTTGGTTTGACGCCGAGACGCTCCAGGTAGGGTCCGACAAAATCAATAACATCGTCCAGGGTGTTCAGATAGCGCCGTTCCTGGCTCGGCACGTGTGTGATGTGGCCGCGCCAGGTTGCTTCGTCTGCTTCCTCAAGCAACTCTTCGAGCCATATCTTCACAATAAACGAGTGGGACTCGTAGGGATCCATGAACCAGCCAGTACTCGCTTCCAGGCAGCCAGATTCGGATTGAACGCGGTCGGCTCCGCCCTCGCAGCTACGACTTCGCCGCGATAAGCTTCACGCAGTATAGCAACCAAGCGGGCCAACGGCGTCTTTTGGGCGTATGTATGGGCGTCTGTCGGGGAAGGGAAAACAGGTGAAGGGAAGGAAAAGAGGAAAAAGAAAGGGGACGCGAAAACGCCCGCTGCGATTCGCGGGCGTGATGTGGGTGCTGGCGGCGGCTCAGGCCTCTGTCAGCGCCAGCTCGATGGCCTCCAATTCCTGGCGGATCTGGCGCTGCATGGCGGTCAACGACTCGTGCAAGTGACGCAGGTGGGCGCGCGGGTCGGGGTGTGACTGGCCCGCGCCCGGCCGGCGCGGGCCGTTCGAAGTGGTCGAACCGCCGGAAGGCGGGCCGTCGTCGTAGGTGTCTGCCCGTATCTGCTCCCAAAGCAGCACGGAGCGCCGCGACGGTTTGACGCTGAGTTCCTCGCGTAGAGCGCGAATAAGCTGCTCATACTGCCGCAGCGCGGAGGTCCGATCGCCCGCCAGGTAGTAGAGCCGCATCATCCGGCGATGGGTGCGCTCGCGCCGCGGTCGTAGCGCAGTATTTGATCGCCGTAGCCAAGCCCGATCTCGTATTCCTCGTGCGCCTGACACCAGTCGATCAGCTTGTCCAGCATTGCCAGATACATGTTCTGCAGGCGCTCTCGCTCGAAGATGCACCAGTCCTGGTAGCAGCCTTCCAGCAGATCACCCCGGTAAAGCTGCACCGCGCGGCTCAAGCCATCCACGCACGCGTTGTCCAGATCGCCGCCGGCCGTGCCCTGACAGCGCGCGAACGCGTCTTCGAACTGCGCTACATCCAGCCACAGCGGCGCCTGCGGGTTGAACTGAACCCAATCCGGGTCGGCTACCAATGGCCCCGCGCCGTCTTCAACGGCGCACGGTTCGAGCGCGGTCTGCACCTGCCACAGCGCCTGTCGCAGGTACTTGCGGGTCTGCGCGTGTTGCGCCTCGCCCCAGAGCGTCTCCGCCAGAACCTCGCGGACGTGGGCGCGGCTTCTGTAAATGAGAAGATAAGCCAGCAGTTCCTGCGTCTTGCGACCTTCAATGCCGGCCAGTTCCGCCCCGCTGTATAGAATCTGAAACTTGCCAAACAATAAGACTTGTATCGAATTCATAGTAGCCACCGCGAAAGCATCGACTCCACCAGATTAGACGAAGGACATCTATAGGTATTGAACGTGCAAACAGGCGCGTTTCTGCCATGGTCGCGCAAGACAAGCAGTATTTTTGTTTTGAACAGATCGGTGTGATCTGCATTATCGCGCGCTCAGCGGGAGTTTTCTCGCCGCGCGTCCTACGCTTATCCTACGATGGAGCCGACAGTCCGCGCGATGCGTGTCACGCAGGATTGGCGAAAGCAGGCCAATGTGCTATGCTTCAGGGGAAATTTCGGAACAACTTGAGGAAACTATGAATGCTGGAACACTTCGAGGACACGTGACGAGGGTCGCTGCGTTGCTGGCAGTCGCGTTGACCGTGCTGCTGGCGGGCGGATCCATCGACAGCCATGCTGCGCCTGCCGCTCCCATTACCCTGACCGTGATCGGTCCGGCCCAACCGGTGCCCGCGGGTCAGGCGTTTCTGGTGACAATCCGAGCCAGTCAGGCCGCCAACCTGGGGGCGTTTGAATTTGGCGTTTCGTTCAACCATGCCGTATTGAGTACCGACCCGGACTGGATGGCGCTGACACCTTTCCTGGGAAGCACGGGACGCTCGACGGGCGAACTGCGGCTGGAGAACCCTGCGAATCTCACCCAGCCCGTGTTTGGTGCGTACAGCTTCGGCTCCGCTAGCGGGCCGGCAGGCAATGGAGATCTGGCCACGATCCAGTTCCAAGCCACAGGGCCGGGGGCGAGTTCCATAGCGCTGACTCAAGTGCAGGTGACCGACGCGGACGCCAACATTGTGCCAGTAACAGTCGTAGCTGGCAACGTC
This sequence comes from uncultured Chloroflexia bacterium, assembly GCA_963707275.1. Taxonomy (GTDB): domain Bacteria; phylum Chloroflexota; class Anaerolineae; order JAAEKA01; family JAAEKA01; genus JACKBK01. Next base: position 830,497 of record CAVPPH010000001.1, on the reverse strand, counting down.
ACGGTGGCCCAGTCTACGTCGATGCGCAGGCTGTTCCTGCCGATGCTGCTGCGGCGGCGATAAGGACGCGCCGGGTGCTGGCTCGGTCGGAAACCGGCCAAATCGAATTCAGGACTCCGGACGCAGCACAGCGAACAGATTGAGATTCTGACCGGCGCCGTCAGCGTAGTAGAGGTTGCTCACCGTCAGACCAGCCGCTCCGGCCAGCGCCGTCAGTTCTGCTTCATCCACCAGATGACAGTAGCGCAGACCGGAGCCACCGCGGTGCCAGTCCAGCAGATAGTCGCCCGGTTCCAGGTCGCTTTCCACCAGACCGACCTCCTGCCAGGGCATGATCTTGCGCCGCAACCGCTCCTCGTTGAGGAACTGCCAGGTCGAGACGATCAGAGCGCCTTCAGCAGCCAACAAGCCACGCAGCGCTTGCAGTAGTATGACGCGACGATCCCAGCCTGGCATGTGGTGTAGCACGGCTAGCAGAGTGATCGCGTCGAACCCTGTCTGTGGCAAATCCGCCGTCCAGCCGTCGCGGCTTATGTCGAGTAACACAAAATCCGCCTGCACGGTGGACAGCGCAGCCGCCGACTGGGCAGCAATGGTCAGCAGCGCAACGCTGGCGTCGACTCCGGTGTAACGCAGCGTCAGACCAGCGTCGTCCGCTGCCTGCGCCAGCCGCCCGTTGCCACAGCCGGCATCCAGCAGCGTCGACGCACTGCCGAGGCTTTGCACCACCCGCTGAAGACCAGACTGGCGCGTGCTGCGGCTGTCGGCGAATGGCTGGGCAAGCTCTTCGTAGAAGACCCGATTGATGGTCAGCAGTTTATCGATGGTTGCTTGATTCATTGATGTTGTTCAGGTGCCGGGGACTTGCGAAAAGTCCCCGGCAACCTTGGCTGAGTAGTTTCGATTGATGCTCAATGGCTAACAGAGACCGTTTCGCTCATCTGCCGCCCTCGCCCGATCACCGCCATGCCAGCGACGCGTGGAAATACGATCCGGTGGATCTGGCACGCCACGAAACGCAGTTGCGCGGCATCATCGCGGCGGTTCGTGCGGAACCGAACCTGAACCAGCGGGCGTTGCGCCATATCCTGCGCCAGTTTCCACGCGACGGGCAGGGGTTCTTTAGCAAGAGCGAGTTGGTGCGCGGCTACCAGGCGCTGTGTGACGCCGGCACGTTGACGTTCGACCGCGACACCCTTTATCGCCTGCAAATGAAACCGGTGCGCACGCAGTCGGGGGTCGCGCCGGTGGCGGTGCTGACCAAGCCCGCCGGCTGTCCGGGCAAGTGCATCTTCTGTCCCAACGACCCGGAGATGCCCAAGAGCTACCTTTCCTGGGAACCGGGCGCACAGCGGGCATTGCGCCACGACTTCGACCCCTTCGAGCAAACCGCCAGCCGCATCACGGCGCTGCGCAACACAGGCCACCCGGCGCAGAAAATCGAGTTGATTATCCTGGGTGCGACCTGGTCGGCCTATCCGCGCCCTTATCAAGAGTGGTTCGTGCAGCGCTGCCTGGACGCCATGAACGGCTCGGACAGCGCGTCGCTGGCCGAAGCGCAGACACTCAACGAACGGGCGGCGGTACGCTGTGTCGGCATGACCGTCGAGACGCGGCCTGACTGGGTCTCAATGGACGAGGCGGTCGCCCTGCGCAGGCTGGGCGTCACCCGAGTGCAGCTCGGCATCCAAAGCCTGGACGACCACATTCTGGAGATCAACGGCCGCGGGCACGATGTCGCGGCAGCCCGCCGCGCCAGCCGGTTATTGCGAGCGGCCGGCTTCAAGCTGCTGATGCACTGGATGCCCAATCTGCTGGGTGCGACGCCGGAGAGCGACCGCCAAGACTACCTTCGTCTCTGGAACGACGCTGACATGCGGCCCGACGAACTGAAGCTTTACCCCTGCTCGCTGATCGCAGGCACCGGGTTGCACGGAGTCTGGCTGCAAGGCGGCTACCAACCCTACGACCACGAGACGCTGGTGGATCTGCTGGCCGACTGCAAAGCTGCCACGCCGCGCTACTGCCGGCTGGATCGGGTCATCCGCGACATCCCGGCTACCTACGTCGTGACTGGCAACCAGTTCGCCAACCTGCGTGAGATGGCCAAGGCAACCTTGCGTGAAAGCGACCGCCGATGTGAGTGCATCCGCTGCCGAGAGGTGCGGGGTGAAGACGTGAGTCTGCGGAGCCTCAGGCCGGCAACGCTGCGGTATCTGGCAGGCGGCGGCGAAGAGGTGTTTCTGTCGATGGAAACCCGACAGGACCGCCTGGCAGGCTTTCTGCGGCTTCATCTACCCGCTGCGCCAGCCAGTGTGGAAACGCCGACGGAGCTTGGTCAGTGTGCTGTCATTCGCCAATTGCACGTCTATGGCCCGTCACTGCCCATCGGCGATGCCAGCGAAGGACAGGCGCAGCACCGCGGCATTGGACAGGCACTACTGGTCGTCGCGGCCGATGAAGCACGCCGGGCCGGCTTCAAGCGGCTTGCAGTGATCGCATCGATCGGGACACGCGAATACTATCACCAGCACGGGTTTGAGGCCGGCGACCTTTATATGGCGCGCGATCTGTAGGGCCGGAAGGCCGCGATCACACTACTGCCCCAGCGCCTGAATGCTTTCCGCAGTGAGCGCGTTGCTATAGTCCGGGGTTCCAATGACCGTCACCAGGCTGCCAACCTCCGGCGCGCCGATCAGCGCGGTATCAGCCACCACATCGACCCGGTGGCCGGAAACGAGCCAGCGACCGAATGTGCCGGCCGCTGGCATCTCCTCTACAATCCCGGTAATTGTCTGCTTGGGCGGGTGGGACAGGACTGCGATCCGGCGCGCACGATAGTAGTCGGCGCCGATGTTGTCGACCTGAATGTCGAGCCAGCTACGGTAGCCTGCGCTAGCCGCGGTCTCGTCAACGACGCTGTCCTCAAAGACGGCTACAAAAACCTGCGCAATCCCGGATCCGTCCAACAGGTTGACACGCCACACATAGGGAAAGTCGTCCCCCTCGACAGCTACCAGCCAACCTTCGCGATGCTGGAACTCGGTCATCCCGTTTGAAACACTGATCGACTGCGCCCGCAGATGGCGCGAACTGGTTTCCACGCCGTACACCACCACCAGAGCGCCGATCTCCGCGTCGCCAGTGACAGGCGGCGAGTCGCTGAGATCGACCACCACGTCGTCGACCAGCCACTGGCCGGCCTGCATCTGGTTGATCTCGCCCTGGTAGATGACCTGACTAGCCGCGGACTGGACGGCAATCTCGCCGGCTGCCAGGCCATCGAGACTCCAGTGCCCGCGGACGTACACCAGCGCGTCCACGACCGGCGTGCCCTGAATCTCAGTCGTGCTGCTGACGACGACTTCGGTGTCGCCAACCTGCCAAATTCCCGTGTCGTCGTCGATTGCGACAACCCGGTCGAAGATCTCGCCGCCTGGTGCGCTGTCCAGTTCCACAATGCTGGCCTGGAGGGATTGCTGCTCGTATTTGATTGCTTCTACGCGCGCCCAGACGCCTGGTTGGACGGTGTAACCATTGGTGATGAGCTCTGTTTCTGGAACGACCTGGAAGTGATATGTACCCACAACCCAGGAGGAGGGAACCGTGGCGCTCCCCTGGCTCACTATGCCTTCAAACGTGACATGAGAACCTTGTGTCGGCGAGTCGGCCTGGGCCGTCAGCGGGGCGGTGGCGCGCAAAGAACGGGGAGGGAGGAGTTGGCTGGCCAGCAGGCCAACTGCCATCGCCGCTACAAAGACAACTGCGCATAGAATTACGAGTCGTTTCATAGGTGCCACCTGCAACAAAGCTCCGGTTGATGGCCGGAGCTTTTGACTAATGGAGATATATCATGGCTAAAAGGTAAGTTCGGGTGGACTTCCGCTGCGTCAGTTATTGTATCGCAACGTCCGCGACACGATGTCGTCTTGCTGATCGCGATAATTATTGCGGCGGCGTCGCCCACTCTTCCTCGAGGCTTTCTCGATTTCGTACTCAAGGTCTTCCTCGCTCAAGGCCATGCGGAAAGCCATTTCCATAGAGGTTGGAGGCGCTTCGTCTTCCATTTCCACGGTAGCTGGTTCAAGGTAAACCTCGGTCGCGCTCTCCTCGTCGCCAGCGGATGGCCGCAATCCCTTGAGGCTCAAGTCAATCCGGCCCCGGCGCGGGTCGACGCCACTGATACGGGCCTCAATGACCTCACCCAGTTTGACGACATCTTCAGGTTTGGCCACGTAGCCGTCGCCCATTTCCTTGACGTGCAGCATGGCGTCACGCTCAAGGCCAATGTCGACGAAAGCGCCGTAGTTGGTCAGACGGGTTACAGTGCCGGTGACAAGCTCACCTGTCTCCAGATCACGGATTGTCTTGGTGCCGGGAGCGATCATGGTCAGACTGATGCGGTTTCGCTCGCGATCCAGTTCCTTGATCCAGACCGTCACCTCCTGGCCTTCCTGGACAACGTCAGTGACCTTGTTCACGCGAGAGGTAGACAGCTCAGAGATGTGCAGAAGACCATCCCTGCCTGCCCCAATATCTACGAACGCGCCAAACTCCGAAACGCGCTTGACCGTGCCCGTGACTTCCATCCCCACGCTAAGGACCTTGACAACTCTTGCGCGCGGAAGGACACGAACCTTTTTCTTTTGTTTGGGCGCAGGCTTTGCAACGGTAGTTTCAGCCTGGGCACCTGTAATCTCGGCTGCCTGTTCGACTATGGAAGTCTCGACAGCCATTTCAACGTCACCTGAAGTCACGGGAAAGTCCTCCTGAAGCGACTTGGACCCTCTCCAATAAGTATGCCGCTAACGGCACCAACGCCGCCGCGGCATGTGGCATAGAATGCTCGGATCCAACTCCTGAATAATGTCTGGTGTGATTATACCCTTGAGCAAAAAAGCTGTCAAAAGCAGCGTTGCATCGCGGCCAATCAACGACTTCATATTATGGGACAAATGCCACAATTGGTCAAGAAACGTGTTGACACGACCGTTTTTCCATGCTATACTGAATTTGACTGGTGGACTGCTTGTGACAACAAAAGCAAGACCCTGAGCTTGGTTGCAGACATCGGGGGCTTGGCAGAAAGTTACATTGCCACCACGGACCAGGAAACAAGCGCAGCCAATCCTCATCCCCGAGGCAGGCTGCGCCTTTCGTACAGGCACAGAGCAGTGCCACCTCATTCCCGACCCAGTCAGCGTTGTTCATCGTTTACCCTATCGGGTGAGGAGTTGACCCATGTCCAAGGATGCACAGGATCTCTTGCAGACTGAACTGCTGCAGACCAGAGAACAACTTGCCAGCTTGGACCTTCAGTTGCAGCACAAGCCGGACTTTGGATTGGGCGAAGGCAGTCCAGAGATCATCACCTGGGAGATGAATCTGGCGCGACGCAGCGTATTGGTGCGTCGTATCGACGAGATAGAGCTGGCGCTGAAACGAGACTCGATGGGCGAATATGGAATATGTGAGCGTTGTGGAACCGAGATAGATCCTGAACGACTGCGGATTCTTCCTCACACACGCCGATGCGTCAGATGTGCTAATATTCCAAAGGGCTCCAGGCCACCAGCGAGCGCAGGGCAGCAAGCGCTGGAATAGACGCTGGCGGTACACTGGAACGATAATCAGGAGACTATGGAAGAAACAATTGTAGTGGAAGGCGCCGAGGCAACTGAGTCGTTGGCCGAGCTGCTGGAGCGAGCGTCGCGTCAGGGCTTCATTACCTATGACGAGATTCTCGAGGCGCTTCCCGAAGTAGAAGAGAGGCTGGATGTCTTGGAGGATCTCTTCTCCAAACTCCGCGAACTTGACATTCCCGTTCAGGATCAATCAGAAGATGCGGATGAGGAGGTAGAATTGCCGCCAAGCCGCGTGATTTCAGCGAAGGACGAGGACGACCTTGCTCTGGCGCGCGACGCGGTCGATCTTTATTTCCGGCAAATGGGCGCGCATCCGCTGCTCACCGCCGATGAAGAGAAACTGCTCGCCGGACGGGTCGTATCGGGCAAAGCTGCCGGCCGTAAGCTGGCACGGGGTGCATTTCAGACCCAGGCAGAACGCTCCGATCTAGAGGCGGCTATCGAGCTTGGACAGCAAGCCCGCCGACGCATGATCGAGTCCAACAGCCGGCTGGTCATCAGCGTCGCCAAGCGCTACATCGGCCACGGTGTCCCCTTCCTTGACCTGATCCAGGAGGGCAATCTTGGCTTGATGCGCGCTGTAGACAAGTTTGATCCTGACCGCGGCTACAAGTTCAGCACCTACGCGACCTGGTGGATTCGCCAGGCGGTCAGCCGCGCCGTTTCAGACCAGGGACGAACCATCCGCCTGCCCGTGCATATGAGCGAGAAGCTTCTCAAGCTGCGCCGCACCAGCCAGGAGATGGAGCAGACGCTGGGCCGCGAGCCAACGCCGGAAGAGCTGGCCGAGGCGCTGGACCTGCCGGCCGAGCGCGTCCACCGCTACCTGCGAACGGCAGTGCGCCCTCTTTCCCTGGAGCAACCAGTCGGGGAAGAAGAAGAAAGCACCCTCGGCCAGTTCATCGAAGACGATGACAGTCCGGAACCTTCCGAGCGCGCCGAGCAGGCGTTGCTGCGCTCCAAGCTGGACGACCTGCTGGACACATTGCAGCCGCGCGAGGAGCGTATTCTGCGCCTGCGCTACGGGCTGCTTGACGGCCACACCTATACGCTTCAGGAAGTTGGCGAGATGTTCGGGCTGACCCGCGAACGCATTCGCCAGATCGAGCAGGAAGCGCTGGCGCGATTGCGCCATCCCAGCCGCAGCCGGCAGCTTCGCGACTACCTGTAGGAACCAGCCATGCCAAAACAAGCCACAGCAGACAAGCCCGACCAGCCGCGCGAGCAAACCAAGGTTGTTCGCCGCCGCCGTCGCAGACCTTCGCAGTCCCGTAATCGGACGGAGAATCGCGGCAGAACGAACCAGCGGGGTGACAATTCACCCTACCTGGACGGTGGACAACCGGTGGCCGCATGGACACGAGCGCCACGACCTGCTGAGCCGCCGCCAAGAAATCCAAACGTGTTTAGCTACACCTACACAACCTGGAAGACCTCGTAGAGAAACACAAAGAGCGCTGACCGGACAAACCCCGGATCAGCGCTCTTTTCAGTTGACCGCAACCTGAACGGGCTTCTCGCCGCTCGTCGCAGGCGCTTCAGAGCCGTTACGCGGCTCTGAAGCGCCTACGACAAACAGCCGGGTCGGAAACAGATGCGGGAGGAAACACACCTTGCCAGTACCACGGACAATCATGGTGATGGTGATAGCTGTTGGTTTGGCTCTGCACGGGCCTGCGCCACTGGCGGCGCAACCATGCTCATCGGAAGCAATCAGTCAGGGCGAATGTGCCGAGGAATCGCCGCTGGGCAACGATCTGCTCCGTCTGGAACCACAACCACCCGCTTGCAGCACAAACAATGCCGCCACCTGCGCGACTGCTGACTCGCCGCCCAGTTTTTCGTCGAGTTTCCGTCTGTTCTTCCCCCTGGTTGCCAAGCCAGGCTATCACCCCGTCACTCTCCCCATCGGCGTCAACAGCGGCGGACCAGCCGTGATTGTGCCATCCGGCCAGCGATTCATCGAGGATCTGCCATACTCGACCGACACTGGAATCGGCTACATCGGCGGGGAAGCGGTTGCCAGCGTTGCACCATGGGACGACATCAACAACACCGACGACGATGTCATCTACCGCACCGCCCGCTCAGGAGTTGAGGAATACCGATTTGACCTCGCCAACGGAACCTACATGGTAGAGTTGAGCCTGGCAGAAATTCGCCAACACTGGCCCGGCCTGCGCATCTTCAGCGTTCACGCCGAGGACCGGCCGGTGATCGTCGATCTTGACCTGCACGCGCTTGCTCAGCACGACTATGCCGTGCGCTACCGCTTCGCCGTCGAAGTTCGCGACCGGCAGCTCAACCTGCGGCTGTCGCCGTTAACAGGACAGACTCTCGTCAACGCGATCTGGATTACACGACGAGCGCCGGACGACCAGCCGCCGGTCGTGCCTTCCCAGGTGAAGATCGTCGGCGGCTATAGCGAAGCCCTTCTGCGCTGGCACGCGGGGCCAGAAGACGACATTGGAGGCTATCACGTCTACCGCTCCCCGACGGCTGGCGGACCCTTCCAGCGAATCACGCCTGCGCCCACGCCGCTCACGCGCTACTTCGATCGCGACCAAGCGATCAGCGCCGCCCGCTGTTACCGGATCAGCGCGGTGGATGTATTTGGGAACGAAGGTCCCCAGAGTCCGGCGCAGTGCACAGCGATTGTCGACTACGACGCCACCTCTCTGCCGGTGTTCCGTCTCGCCGTCCATCCCGATGACATGGTTGCGCTCAATATCGACCCCAGCGCCAACGTCGAAGTTCCCGCAACCCTCAGATACAACGGGGAGATGACCAACGTCCGGGCAGAATATCGGGGCCGCTCGACACAGTTCAGCAACAAGAAGTCGTGGAAACTCATCGCTGCCGAGCCGTTCACCTATTCGGGCCAGGCGACACTGCTGCTCAACGGCGAGGGCTATGACCCTGCCAGCATCCACGACAAGCTGAGCTATGACCTGCTGGCGGACATCGGCATTCAGCCGCTCCAGTCCAGCTTTGTTGACCTGGACCTGAACGGCCGCTTCATGGGCGTTTTCACGCAGTTGGAGAACCCCGACAGCAAGTTTCTCCGGCGGACCGGCCGCGACCCCTTCGGAGATGTGTTCAAGTGCGCCGATGGCCTGGATACGGAGCCTGATTGCGAAAACGAGATTGTCGGCGATCGCAACATGGAAGATCTGTACGACTTGGCCGCGGTGATCAACCGCACGCCGGACGCCGAGTTCGCGGCGGCCATCGCTGACGTCCTGGACGTGCAGGAGTACATCGACTACCAGGCCGGTAAGGCGTTGACGGCCGATCTCGATTCCACCCATCAGTATCTGCTGGTCGCACCGTCCGCGGCTGCCAAGTGGCAGATATTGCCGTGGGACAACGACGTCTCGTTTCGAACACCAACGCTGCCGCTGGACTACGGAACCGTGGGCAATCCCGCGTATTTCGACCAGGTCAACATGCTATGGACCCGCATGCTGGCAGTGCCACAATACCGGCGCTACTACGGCGACCGCATTCTGGAGTTGGTCGATGGGATGTTTTCTTCTTCGGCCATGGCCAGCCGGCTGGCAGACATGGAAACCCAGGTCTGGTTCGATCTGGAACGGGATATCTGGAAGGTCAACCGCGAGGACAACGACGCGACGCTCCAGAGGTTGGCCGAGATCCAGGTCTACGTCAACCGGCGCATCGCCTATCTGCGCGACGCGGTTCCGGCGTTCGTGCCAGCGCGGGGAACCTACCTCGCGATCAACGAAGTCATGCCCCGCAACGTTGGCACCCTGATCGACCCGGCCGACGGTCGGGCCGATCCCTGGTTTGAGATCTTCAATGCCGGCGCCGAGCCGGTTGATCTGGGCGGCATGTATATGAGCGACAACCCCGCGCTACCGAAACGTTTTCGCTTCGCCAGCGGGGTCGTGGTGCCGGCGTTGGGCGGACTAGTAATCTGGGCCGACGGTCAGCCGCAGCAGGGTAACAACCACGTCAACTTCACCCTTTACGGCAGCGGCGGCCAGCTGAGGCTGACAGCAGCCGACGGCGTCACGCCGGTGGACACCCTCAGCTTCCCGCCGCTGCCGGCCGATGTCTCGCTGGCGCGATTTCCCGACCAGAGCGGCCCCGCCAGGCCGTTCTCCCGCCCCACACCGGGCGAGCCGAACCGCCTGCGCGCACCGGAGATCACCGATGTCGGCCACAGGCCGGACTACCCGCAGGCTGGTGAACCAGTGACAGTGCGCGCCCGGCTGACAGATGACGGCCACGTGGTGCGCGCCGAGCTGACCTACACGGTCGGAGTGACGCCCACAATCGTGCCGATGTTCGATGACGGCCACCACGACGACGGTGCGCGCAACGACGGATTGTATGCAGGACAAATACCTGCCCTGCCCGACGGACCAGTGGTCAGGTACTACGTGACAGGGGGTGACGACGACGGACGGGTCGCCTACCATCCCTTCGCCGCGCCGGCGCTGACCCACGACTACCGCGTCGGTTTTCTCCCCCCGCCGGTCGCGATCAGCGAGTTCATGGCCGACAACGAGACGACCATCGAGGACCCGGACGAACCGGGGGAGTTCCCAGACTGGATCGAAATCGCCAACCTGACGCAGCAGTCGGTCAACCTGGGCGGCTACTACCTGACCGACAAGCTGACCACGCCCACCAAGTACCGCATTCCTAACGGAACCACCGTTGCAGCCGGCCAGTCGGTCATCTTCTGGGCGGACGACGACGGCACGCAGGGGCCGTTCCACACCAACTTCAAACTCAGCGCCGGCGGCGAGAGCGTTGGCCTGTTCGACCCGGATGGCGTCACGCCGGTCACTGCCTTCGAGTTCGGCCCCCAACTTACCGATGTTTCCTACGGAGCGTGTCCTCTGCCGGACGGGCGGTGGGATTTCAATTACCTGCCGACACCAGGCGCCGCCAACGTGTGCGGACGAATTTACCTCCCCTCGGCAGTCGCGGAATAAGACAGGACCGGCAGCCCTTCGGGGACTGCCGGTCCTGAAAAGTACTCTACTCCCGCGTCCTTAATAAAAGCGGACGATGTCCCAGCCGCGCGCTTCGGCCAGCTTCAGCAACGGCTTGTCAGCATTGACCGCTACAGGATGACCGATGTGCTCCAGCAGCGGCAAGTCAGCGATGCTGTCAGTGTAGAAAAAGCTTGCCGACAGGTCGATGCTGTGACGCGTTGCGTACTCCTGCGCGGCTGCCAGCTTGCCCTCGCCGATCACCATCGGTTCCAGCATCCGCCCCGTGAAGCGCCCGTTGCGCACCTCGAAGCGGGTCGCCATCACGTCCTCGTCGGGGATCGCCAGATGTTCCGCCAGCGCATTCGCCGTGTAGGCCGGCGAGGCAGTGATCATCGCGACCCGGTCGCCGCGCTGCGGTGCGCATCCAGCCAGCGCCGCCCTTCAGGCGCGACGAAGTCCACCACCTGCTCGGCCACCCAGCGCCGCGTCGTGGACACCCGTTCGCTTTCGGACTGACCGGCCAGCTCTTTCGCCAGCCTGCGGGTCAGATCGGCCATGTCCAGCCGGCCCGCGTCTGTAGCGAACCAGCGCGCCGAGGAAGCGCAGAACGTCCCGCGCAGGCAGTTCGCCGCGCTCGCGCATGTACTTGATCCACAGCGTCGTCGAGCTGTCGCTCAACAGCGTGCGATCCATGTCGAAAAACGCGGCAGTCTGCATCGCGCTTACCACGCCAGCACCGCTCCCTGGCTGCCACTTGTTACCAGCTTGGCGTAGCGCTGCAGGTAGCTGGGCAGGCCAGGGCGCTCCAACGGCTGCCAGACGCTGCGCCGCCGCGCCAACTCTTCCTCATCCACATGCAGATGCAGACTGCGGCCGGGAATGTCCACCGTGATCAGGTCGCCCGGCTCGACTAGGCCGATCGGACCGCCGGCCGCCGCCTCGGGCGAGACGTGGCCGATGCAGGCGCCGCGGGTGCCGCCGCTGAACCGGCCGTCGGTGATCAGCGCGACCGAGCTGCCCAGTCCCTGCCCCATGATGTAGGAGGTGGGCGCGAGCATCTCCTGCATGCCCGGCCCGCCCTTCGGACCCTCGTAGCGGATCACCACCACGTCGCCGGCCTTGACCTCGCCGGCGCAGGATGCCGTCGCACGGCTTCTTCCTGGCTTTCGAAGATGACCGCCGGGCCGGTGTGTTGCAGCATCTGCCGGCAGCACGCCGGCCGTCTTGACCACGCCGCCGTCGGGCGCCAGGTTGCCGAACAGGATCGCCAGCCCGCCATCGGCGCTGTAGGGATTCTCCAGCGTGCGGATGCATTCGACGTCCAGCGAGCGCGAGGCCGGCGATGTTCTCGCCCAGCGTCTTGCCGGTGACCGTCAGTGCGTCCAGATTGCAGCGCGCCCGGCTTCTGCGCCAGCTCTGCCAGGATTGCGCTGACGCCGCCGGCCGCGTCCACGTCCTCGACGTGGTAGTGGCTGGACGGGCTGACCTTGCAGAGGTTGGGCGTGCGTTTGCTCACCTCGTTGATGCGGCTCAGCGGGTAGTCGACGCCGGCCTCGTGCGCGATGGCCAGCGTGTGCAGCACGGTGTTGGTGCTGCCGCCCATGGCCATGTCCAGCGCGAAGGCGTTGTCGATCGCCTCCGCGGTGACGATGTCGCGCGGCGTCAGATCCATCTCCACCAGCGTCATCAGCTGCCGGGCGGCCGCGCGCGCCAGTTCCTCGCGCCGCGGATCGACGGCCAGGATGGTGCCGTTGCCCGGCAGCGCCATGCCCAGCGCCTCGCACAGGCAGTTCATCGAGTTGGCCGTGAACATGCCGGAGCAGGAGCCGCAGGTCGGGCAGGCGACATCCTCGAGCTCCTTCAGCTCTTCGGCGCGTCGATCTTGCCGCTGCTGATACGCGCCGACGCCCTCGAACACGGAGATCAGGTCCACCACCTTGCCGCTGGCGCGTTACGCCGGCGCGCATCGGTCCGCCGCTGACGAAGATGGTCGGGATGTTGACCCGCATCGCGCCCATCAGCATGCCGGGCACGATCTTGTCGCAGTTGGGGATGCAGATCATGCCGTCGAAGCAGTGGGCGGCGATCATCGTCTCCACCGAGTCGGCGATGAGCTCGCGGCTGGGCAGGCTGTACTTCATGCCGAAGTGGCCCATCGCGATGCCGTCGTCCACGCCGATGGTGTTGAACATGAACGGCACGCCGCCGGCCTCGCGGATCGCCTGCGCGCACCACCTCGCCGAAGGCTTGCAGGTGCACGTGACCGGGCATGATGTCGATGTAGGAATTGGCGATGGCGATGAACGGCTTGTCCATGTCGGCGTCGGTGACGCCGGTCGCCTTGAGCAGGGAGCGATGGGGCGAGCGCTCAATGCCGCGCTTGATTGTATCAGAACGCATGGCGCGCGGCGTGCTGGCGCCGTTTTTGCCGTTGGTTGATTGGGTCACAAATGCCTCCGGGTTTGGTTTTATCGCGTTCCAAGCAGTCGAACTTCTGTCCTAACAATATGGCCTCCTTGTCATTGCGAGTTACCGATGCCGCGCGGCGGCATACGCCTGGCAAGAAACTCGGCCACCGTCACTGTCACTGGCGCTGCGCCGTGAGTGGGTCGAGCACGCGATCTTCTCGATTTCGAACCGCTAGCGAAGGATCTTCCCGAGAGAGTTTCTAGGCATCCGAGGCTGCGAAGCAATCTTTCTGCTCAACCCGAGAGACTGCTCACCTGCACCTCGCCTGCGGCTCGGCGCAGGCGCAGGTGTCGGCAGCGGCCGCCTCGCAGTGACATGTTCATCCATGGTTGTACGCAACGCTCATGTAGGCCTCGGAAGAAGTTCGATGTCTCAACGCCGCAATTCTGCTTTCAAGTAGGCAGCTCTGCCAGTGCAGGCTGCTTCGATTGTACCACAGCGCCGCCGGTTCGGTTCAAGCCGGTCAACGCATACTCCAGTCCGTCGGACAGCGCCTGCCAGCTGGCTTCGATAATGTTGGCGCTGGCGCCGACGGTACTCCAGGTGTCGAGGCCGTCGCTGAAGTCGATCAGCACCCGGGTGGTGGCCGCCGTGGCCATGTGGGTATCCAGGATACGCACCTTGTAGTCGGACCAGATGCACTGATTTCAGGTCGGGATAGAAGCGCTCCAGCGCCTTGCGCAGCGCCAGATTGAGCGCGTTGACCGGCCCGTTGCCCTCAGCGACCTCGTGGAAGATATGCCCTTCGATATCGACCTTGACCGTTGCTTCGGAGAAGAGACCGCGCCCGCGGCGATTGTCGACGGCGGTGGTGAAGTCGATCAGCTCAAACGGTTTCTGGTAATCGGGCTGGGCGCGCCGCAGCAACAGATCGACCGAAGCCTCCGAAGCCTCGAAGGAGTAGCCGTGGTTCTCCAGCTCCTTGATCTGCTGCAACACGGCCCGTTCCTGCTCGCGGTTGATCCCGTTCAGGCCGTATTCCTCACTCTTGACCGCGATGTTGTCCTTGCCGCTCAACTCACTGACCACCACCCGCTTGCGGTTGCCGACCAGCACTGGATCGATGTGCTGGTAGCTGCGCTCCAGCTTGACCACCGCGTTGACGTGCGTGCCGCCCTTGTGCGCGAAGGCCGAGTTGCCAACATAGGGCGTGTGGGCGGGCAACTGCAAATTGGCAAGCTCGGCCACGAAGTGAGCGACCTCGCTCAGACGCGCCAGTTGCTCGTCGGTCACGCAGTCGATGTCCATCTTCAGCTTCAGATTGGCGATGATGCTGTTCAGGTTGCTATTGCCACAGCGCTCGCCGTAGCCGTTGATGGTGCCCTGCACGTGCGTGCAGCCGCGCCGAATCCCCTCCAGCGCGTTTGCGACACCGACCGTCGCCGTCGTTGTGCGTGTGGATGCCGAGCACGCCGCGGTAGTCGATGCTCGCCAGGAACGCACGCACCGCATCCACCGCCTCGCCGATCTCCCAGTACATCGACGCCGCCGTTGGTGTCGCACAGCACCAGCGCATCCGCGCCGTTGTCGGCCGCCGCCTTGCCAGCGTCGCCAGCGCGTAGTCGGGATTGGCCTTGTAGCCGTCGAAGAAGTGCTCGGCGTCGTAGATGAACTCGTCGCAGTGCTGCTTGAGATAGGCGCTGCTCGCGCCGATCATGCGCAGGTTCTCGTCCAGCGTGGTGCGCAGCACCTCGGTGACGTGCAGATCCCAGGTCTTGCCGAAGATGGTGATCACCGGCGTGCTCGGCGTCCACCAGCAGTTGGATCTGGGCATCGTCGGCCGGATCGACCCCGGCGCGGCAGGTGCTGCCAAAGGCAGCACACGCGCGCCTGGCGCAGTTTCAGCTCGCCCTGGGCGCGCTGGAAGAACTCGATATCCTTGGGATTCGAGCCGGGCCAGCCGCCCTCGATGTAGTGGACGCCCAGATCGTCCAGCTTGCGGGCGATGCGCAGCTTGTCCTCGCAAGAGAAGTTGATCCCTTCGCCCTGCGTGCCGTCGCGCAAGGTCGTGTCGTAAAGCCATATCGGCGGTGTTGTCATCTTGGTTATCATCAGTTTGTCCTCCATCGGGACTGTCAGATTGCGTGTCAGGTCAGCTTGCTTTGAAAGGTCATGAGCACTATTCTCAGGCGCTCGCACTGACCGTCCCGATAGAGCGGGTGCGCGAGGCGGCGCTATTGCCTGACGCACCCGTGTTCACCATAGGTTGTGTTTCACTTGTAATACTGCGCATTGCTGTTGATTTCACCGGGACATTTGGGTTATAATGCGACTGGAGGAACCAGCCATGCAACTTGAAGACTATTTCGACTTTCTTGCACCAAACGACATCCGCATCAAAGGCAGCCGCATCGGCATCGAATCGGTGCTCTACGAGTTCATCCATCGCGCCCAGACGCCGGAGGAGATCGACGCCCGCTTCTGGTCCATCAACCTGGAGCAGGTCTATGCGACGATCCTGTACTACCTGCACAACAAGGAAGCTGTTCATCAATACGTGACGGACTGGATCGAGCATCGGTGAACGGATGCGGGAGGAACAGGAGAAGAACCCGCCTCCCGGCATACTCAAACTGAGAAAGCTCAGGGAACTCTACGGAGACGACGCTGTTCGTGTGGTTCGTGAGCGTGGACTAGAGGCAGCTCTGGCCGAGCCGCGTGCTGAGTATACGACCGAATGAGCACGATTCAGTACCTCCTGGACGAGCACGTAGATCCTGATCTGCGGACCGGCTTGCTTCGCAGGTGGCCTGGCATCGTCGTCTGGTGCATCGGTGAGCCGGGAGCGCCTGAGCGCAGCACTTCTGATCCCGACATTCTCCTGTGGTGCGAGAAACATCGTTTCATACTGGTGACGAACAATCGCTCGACGATGCCGGTTCATCTTGCTGACCATCTTGCTACGCGACGGCCACATTCCCGGGATATTCATCCTCAACACCGAGTCTCAGTATGGGCGATACAATCGAGGACTTGGGTATTGTATGGGCTGCTGGGGATCCGAGAGACTATGCCGACATCGTCTCCTACATGCCGATCAGCTGATCATCAGCGACAGCTTTGAACTCATGGACTGGTTGATCGACCACGACAGTCGCGAGACCACCGCCGCGCCCATCGCCACCGTTCCCAGAATCTCCTTCGCGCCCCAGGCGATATCGCCCGTCCGCAACCCATCCGCCAGCACAGCCTCGACTGCACGCTTCCACCAGCCTGCGCCTCGTCCTCCAGGCCCAGCGAGTGGCGCAGAAGCATGGCCGCGCTGAGGATCGCGGCCAGCGGATTGGCGACGCCCTGTGCCCGCGATGTCCGGCGCTGATCCGTGGATCGGCTCGTACAGGCCGCGCGGGCTGGCCGTGGCCGTTTTGCGCCGCACCGAGGCTTGCGCTGGGCAGCAAACCCATGCTGCCGGCCAACATGCTGGCCTCGTCGGTCAGGATGTCGCCGAACAGGTTCTCCGCCAGCACCACGTCGTAGGCCGCCGGCCGGCGGATCAGGTGCATCGCCATCGCGTCCACCAGCACATGCTCCAATTGCACATCAGGGAACTCGGCCGCGATCACCTCGGTCACCACCCGCCGCCACAGCCTCGAACTGGCCAGCACGTTGGCCTTGTCCACCGACGCCAGCCGGCCGCTGCGGCCACGGGCCGCTTCGGCTGCCAGTCGCGCCACCCGCTCGATCTCCGGCTGCGTATAGAGCATGGTGTCGTACGCGATCGGGTCGTCCGCGGTGGCCTCCTGACGCGGCCCGAAGTAGATGCCGCCGGTCAACTCGCGCACCACCAGCAGATCAACGCCAGCCAGCACTTCTGGCTTCAACGTCGAGGCTTCCAGCAGCGCCGGCACAAGTTTCACCGGACGCAGATTGGCGAACAATCCCAGCGCCTTGCGGATACCCAGCAGACCCTGCTCCGGTCGAACAGCAGCGCGTCGGATTGTCCCACTTTGGCCCGCCCACCGCGCCCAGCAGCACGGCGTCGCTCGCGCGGCACAACTCAACCGTTTCAGGCGGCAGGGCCGTGCCGGTCTCGTCGATAGCGCAGCCGCCGATCAGACCGGTTCCGAACTCGAAGCTGTGGCCGAAGACGCCGGCCGACCGCCTTGAGCACGTTGACCGCCTCAGCCGTCACCTCCGGGCCGATTCCGTCGCCCGGCAGCAGCGCAATGCGCATTGTCTGGTTACTCATGGCTGTTGTAACAGGTCGTCAGCTCCGGAGCGGCATCTACGCGGCGGCTCTTGCCGTCCGCCTGCTGTTCCGAGTCGTATTGCTCGTAAACGTGGACGGTCAGCGCAGCTTCCTCAGTCGCGTCGATCCAGAAGCGCGGCTGGCTCTCTTGTTCGGTCATGTGTGACCGGTGGGCGATGAGAATCATGGGACGTTCCTTTCCACGACAGCCTGCTCAGACTGCCTGCATTGCCGCCTCGTAGGCGCTGATGTCCGCTGACTTCGACAGCAGGTAGCCGAGATCGTCCACCCCTTGCAGCAGGCACAGCTTGCGGTACGGGTCGATGGGGAAGCTGACCTGCTGGCCGTCGGGCAGGCTGACTTGCTGCGCCTCCAGATCAACGGTGATCTGTGTGTCGGGCTGTTCCTCAGCCAGGTCCAGTAACATCTGCACGGTTTCCTCCGGCAGCGTCACGATCAGCAGGCCGTTCTTGAGCGCGTTGTTGTGGAAGATGTCGGCGAAACCCGGCGAGATCACCGCGCGGAAGCCGTAGTCGGTCAGCGCCCAGACGGCGTGCTCGCGACTGGAACCGCTGCCGAAGTTGCGACCGGCGATCAGAATCTCGGCGCCTTCGTGCCACTCCTTGTTGAGGACGAAATCGGCGTTGGGTTCGCCGTCAGCGCCGTAGCGCCAGGCGGCGAAACAGCCTTCGCCCATGCCATCTTTGGTGACGGCGGTCAGGAAGCGCGCCGGGATGATCTGATCGGTGTCGACGTTCTCCGCTCGCAGCGGAACGGCGGTGGAAGTCAATTTAGTGAATACTTGCATGGTTTTTCCTTGATCGAGTGAAATGGGAGTCCACAAAATAGCTCGGTCTGAGACCGGCCAGAACGCGATATGGTAAACAGCGAGCGAGCCGCCCACAACTCTCGTCCAGTTTCACGCTTTGTGGCTACAACATCCCTCAGCAATGTACGTTCTCGTTTCTCCCCTGGCGTCGGGCATGACCAGGTCGATCTGCTTCACGAACTCTATGGCCAGTTGTAATCCCGGGCCGTCTGGAATGAGTTCTCGTCGGCAGTTGTCGGGCTGACGTGATCCGGTTCTTCGCTGACTGATCAAACGGCGCCGAGCAGAAAACCGCCAACTCGGTCTTGCGATTCGTCCAGAGCTCTCATCTCCCGCACATCCACAACCCGCCCATTGACCGCGGCCGCAGCGGCCATGATCGGGCTCATCAGCAGGCTGCGCGCGCCGGGGCCCTGACGTCCCTGGAAGTTGCGGTTGCTGGTGCTGGCGACGTACTTGCCGGCGCCGGCCTTGTCGTCGTTCATGGCCAGACACATGGAGCAGCCCGCGCCGCGCCACTCAAACCCGGCCTCGGCGAAGATGCGGTCCAGCCCCTCGGCCTCGGCCTGCGCCTTGACCGCCTTGGAGCCGGGCACCACGATGGCCCACACGTCGTCGGCCACCCGCTTGCCGCGCACGATGGCAGCCGCCTCGCGCAGGTCCTCGACGCGGCTGTTGGTGCATGAGCCGATGAAGACGATGTCGACCGGCAGGCCCGCCATCGGCTGGCCCTGGCGCAGTCCCATGTATTCCAGCGCGCTCAGCAGGCTGCGCCGCTCGGCCGGGTCATCCAGGTCATCGACGGTGGGCACGCGGCCGGTGATTGCCATGCCCTGCCCCGGATTGGTGCCGTAGGTCACCATCGGCTGCAAGGCGTTGGCGTCCAGCGTCAGCTCACGGTCGAACACCGCGCCGTCGTCGCTTTGCAGCGTCCGCCAGTACGCGACTGCCCGCTCCCAGTCCTCGCCCTGCGGCGCATAGGGCCGGCCGCGCAGATAGTCGAAAGTCGTCTCGTCGGGCGCGATCATGCCGGCGCGCGCGCCGCCTTCGATGCTCATGTTGCAGATGGTCATGCGGTTCGCCATGCTCATCCTGCGGATCGCGCTGCCGCGGTACTCGAAGACGTGGCCGCGCCCGCCGGCCGCGCCGTTCTGCGCGATGATCGCCAGGATCACATCCTTGGCGGTCACGCCGCGTCCCAGCTCCCCGTCCACGTTGATGGCGAAGGTCCTGGGCCGGTCCTGCAGCAGGCACTGGGTCGCCAGCACGTGGCCGACCTCGCTGGTGCCGATGCCGAAGGCCAGCGCGCCGAACGCGCCGTGGGTGCTGGTGTGGCTGTCGCCGCAGACGATGGTCGTGCCCGGCTGGGTGATGCCCATCTCCGGCCCGACGACGTGGACGATGCCCTGCACCGGCCCGTCGATGTCGAACAGCGTGACGCCGAAGTCTTCGCAGTTCTCGCGCAGCGCGCTGACCTGGGTTGCCGCGTCGCTGGGCCACAGCGTCATGTCGCCTTGCGGTTGGCGCGTCGGGATGGCGTGGTCCATGGTCGCGAAGGTGCGGTCCGGGCGCCTCACCGGCAGGCCGCGCTCGCGCAGCGTGGCAAACGCCTGCGGCGACGTCACCTCGTGGACCAGATGCGTATCGACGTACAACACGGCCGGCGCGCCGTCATCCTGCACGACCACGTGCGCGTCCCAGACTTTCTCAAAAAGCGTTTTTGGCTGTCCGTTATTCATTGCGTGATTCCAACTCCAGTTCGATGATTGCGCTGGATTCCCGCCTGCGCGGGAATGACGTTTGCTGTTGAAGAACCGCGGATCAAGAGGAAACCGCGGATCAGATCGTCACGAGCCACTATCAAGCTGACATCTGCTTTGACAGTAGCGCCTCACTGTCACACCTGCCCTGGTGAGCGGCGCCAGGGTTGCGAGCCGTCTGCGGCGAAGCAATCTCTCGGCTTTACCAGAGAGACTGCTTCGGCGGCAGCCGCCTCGCAGTGACACCATGGCAAGTGAGCCGTCAGCGCTCCGCTCTTTTCATCCAACGGAGTGCCGGCAGGACGGCCCGGCGGCTGACTTCTGATTTCTGATTTTTGATTTCTGACATCCGCTGGCTAGCCACCTGCCACCTGCACCTTGCCACCTGTCACCTCTTCCTCTTTGCCCGCGCCCTCGTTGGCCGCCTCAATGGTCGCCACGGCTTCTTTGGGCAGGACGAGCCAGAAATTGCCTAGTTCCGTCTGCCAGTCGTCCAGAATTGCTTTCGCGCGTGAGCTGCCGGTGAGTTGGAAGTGGCGGCGAATGAGGCTGCGCAGTTGGCGCACCTGCTCCGCGCCGGTGACACGCCGCAGGGTAATCAGTTGCGAGTTATAGCGGCCGGGGAAGCGATCCGCCGGATCGTAGACGTAGGCCAGCCCGCCGGTCATGCCGGCGCCGAAATTGCGCCCCGTGTCGCCCAGGATGACCGCCACGCCGCCGGTCATGTACTCGCAGCCGTGGTCGCCGACGCCCTCGACGACAGCCTGCGCGCCGCTGTTGCGCACCGCGAAGCGCTCGCCTGCCCGGCCGGCCGCGAACAACTGCCCACCGGTCGCGCCGTAGAGCGCCGTGTTGCCGAGGATCACGTTCTCGTGCCAGACGTAGCGGGTCGCAGCCCGCGGCCGCAGCACGATCTCGCCGCCGCCCAGCCCCTTGCCGACGTAGTCGTTGGCCTGGCCGGTCAGGTGCAGGTGGACGCCGGGGCAGACGAAAGCGCCGAAACTCTGCCCGGCCGTGCCTTCGAACTCGCACCACGATGCTGCCCGCCGGCAGACCGTCATTGCCGTGCCGCTGAGCCAGCAGGCCCGACAGGCGCGCGCCCACGGTCCGGTCGGTGTTGCTGATCGCGTAGCGCAGCCGCACCGGAGCGCCGTCGCCGTCCAGCTCAGCCAGCGCGTCAGTCGCCAGACGTTCGCCCAGATCAGCGCCGCCAGGCAGTGGATTGCGCGCCTCGACGTTGCGGCGCGGCTGGCCGGTATCCGGCACCCACAGCAGCGGCAGCAGGTCGATGAAGCTCGCGTCCGGCCCGGTGACGACCTGCTCCAGCAGCTCGGCGTGGCCGATGACCTCGTTGAGGGAACGATAGCCCAGCCGCGCCAGGATCTGGCGCACCTCCTCAGCCACTTGCAGCATGAAGATCATCAGGTGCTCAGGCTGGCCGGGGAACTTCTCGATCAGGTCGAGGCGCTGGGTGGCGACGCCCACCGGGCAGGTGTTGGTGTGACAGGAGCGCGCCATCTTGCAGCCGACAGCCACCAGCGCCGCCGTGCCGAAGGAGAACTCGTCCGCGCCCAGCAGCGCACCCATCACCACGTCGCGGCCGTTCTGGAAGCCGCCATCGACCCGCACCCGCACGCGGCTGCGCAGCCCGTTGGTCAGCAGGGTGTGCTGCGTCTCGGCCAGCCCCAGCTCCCACGGCCCGCCGGCGTGCTTGATGCTGCTCAGCGGCGATGCGCCGGTGCCGCCGTTGTTGCCGCTGAGATGGATCAGGTCGGCGTGCCCCTTGACGACGCCGGCGGCCACCGTGCCGACGCCTGCCTCGGCCACCAGCTTGACCGAGACGCGAGCCGTCGGGATTGACCTGCTTCAGATCGAAGATCAACTGCGCCAGGTCCTCGATGCTGTAGATGTCGTGATGCGGCGGCGGCGAGATCAACGCGACGCCGGGCGTGCTGTGACGCATGCGGGCGATCTCGACGCTGACCTTGTGACCGGGCAACTGGCCGCCCTCGCCCGGCTTGGACCCCTGCGCCATCTTGATCTGCAGCTCTTCGGCCGACATCAGGTAGGCCGGTGTGACGCCGAAACGTCCCGACGCCACCTGCTTGATCTTGCTGTTGCGCTCATCGACGTAGCGTTCCTCGGCCTCGCCGCCCTCGCCGCTGTTGGACATCCCGCCCAGCCGGTTCATGGCGATGGCCAGCGTCTCGTGGGTGATGCCGCTCAACGCGCCGTGCGACATCGCCGCGGTGGAGAAACGCTTCAGAATCTCCGCCGACCGGCTCAACCTCATCCAGCGGAATCGGCTCGCGCCGCGGCGCAAAATCCAGCAAATCGCGCAGGGCGGAGGCGGGTCGGTTCTCGACCAGCTCGGCGTAACGCTGGTAAGCTTCTGACAGTTGCAGCACCCGGCTCAGAGCTCCGCCGTTTCGCTGAGTTCCTTCCTGTTCCCTCGTACTTCTTCGCTTTCCCAATGCCAACCAGCTTCATGCAGCGCCTTCACCACCTCAGGATTGTAGCTGTGATACTCGCCGCCGCGCTTGAACTTGAAGAGGCCGTGGCTGTCGAGGCTGCCTTGGCGCCGTTGGTCTGCGGCGGGAAGGCGGCCGCGTGCCAGGTCAGCACGTCTCGGCGATCTGCGTCAGGCCGATGCCGCCCAGCCGGGCTGCAGTGCCGGGGAAATAGCGCCGCACCAGCCCGTCGTCCAGTCCCAGCGCGTCGAAAATCTGCGCGCCGCAGTAGCTGTCGACCGTGGCAATGCCCATCTTGGACATCACCTTGAGCAGCCCTTTTTCCAGCGCCTTGCAGTAGTTCTCCACCGCCTGCTCGACTGTCACGCCCTCGCCGTGCCGCCCGGCCGACTCGACCTCGTCGACGACGGTCTGCAAGGCCAGCCAGGGATTGACCGCGCTGGCGCCGTAGCCGACCAGCGTCGCCAGGTGATGTACGTCGCGCGCCTCGCCGGTTTCGACGATCAGGCTGGCGTGGCTGCGGACGCCCGCAGCGATCAGCGCCTGATGCACGGTCGCCGTGGCCAGCAAGGACGGTACCAAGCGTGTGGTCATTACCCACGGTGCGGTCGGAAGAATCAGCAGGCTGGCGCCGTTCTTGACGGCCGCGACAGCATCCGTACACAGCCGGTCGACAGCCGCTTCCAGCCCATCGCTACCCTCGGCCGCCGGCCACGTCGTAGCTAAAGTCACTACCCGAAGATCGTCCGCTTTGTCGGGCGCAATGGTCCGGCGTAGTTCGCGCAGCACGGCCACGTGCTCGTTGGTAAGCACGGGGCTGGCGAATTCCAGCAGGCGCGCAGCCTCCGGGCCGCGTCCAAAAATGCTGGCGCGCCGCCCTGCTAGCTGTGTCAGCGACATCACCTGCGCCTCGCGCAGCGGGTCGATGGGCGGATTGGTCACCTCGGCGAAACGCTGGTAGAAATAGTGGAACAGCGGGCGCGGCAACTCGGACAGCGCGGCCACCGGCGTGTCGTCGCCCATAGAGCCGATGGCCTCGACCCCCTGTTGCCACATGGGGCGGAACAACACCACCAGTTCCTCGCGGTTGTAGCCGAAGGCGACCTGTAGCGCGCTGAGGTAAGCGGGGTCGCTCGTCCCTGCCGGCATTCGACCGGGCGCTGAGCGAGCCGAATGCGACGTTGACGAAGCGCCTTGCAACACCAGCTCATCCAGCGCGGTCAGGTTTTCGTCGCAGCCAGCTTTCGTAGGGCTGCTCGCCGCCAGCCGCTCGACGACCTGCCGGTCGGTCAGAACCTCGCCGGTGGCCAATTCCACGGCCAGCATCTCGCCCGGTCCGAGGCGTCCCCTGGCCACGATGCGCGCCTCATCGATGTGTACCGACCCGGCCTCCGAGGAAGTGATCACCAGCCCGTCGTCGGTCATCAGGTAGCGCGCCGGGCGCAGGCCGTTGCGGTCCAACGCGCTGCCCACCATCACGCCGTCGCTGAACGCCAGCGCGGCCGGCCCGTCCCACGGCTCCTGCAGGCAGGAGTGGTAGCGGAAGAACGCGCGCTGATCGGCGGGCAGTTCCGGGATCGTGCTGCCAGGCGCGCGGCGTCAGCATCAACAAAGCGTGGCGGACATCGCGGCCGGCCTGCATCAGCAGGTCCAGCGCGTTGTCCAGCATGGCCGAGTCGCTGCCGCGCTCCGAGATCACCGGCAGCAAGGTGTTGGCAGCCTCGCCGAAATACGGCCGCGCCGAGCGCACCAGATCAGCCTCGCGGGCGTGCATCCAGTTGACGTTGCCGCGCAGCGTGTTGATCTCGCCATTGTGGCACAGCAGGCGGAAGGGTTGCGCCCGCTCCCAGGTCGGGAAAGTGTTTGTACTGTAACGCTGGTGGAAGACGGCCAGTGCGGTGCTGAAGTCGGGGTCGGTCAGGTCGGGGTAGAAACGCGCCAGTTGCGGCCCGACGAACAGCCCCTTGTAGACGATCGTTTTCGACGACAGCGACGCGATGTAGAAGTTGGTGATGCCCTCGGCCCAGGCCAGCTGCGTGGCCCGCTTCCGTGTCAGGTAGAGCGCCCGCTCGAAGCTGCCGCCCGCGGCCAGCGCCGGCGGCCGCCCGATAAACGCCTGAGCGATATTCGGCCGCAACCCCAGCGCCCATGCTCCCAGCGCCTCGAGGTTGACAGGCACCTCGCGCCAACCCAGAAACTCCAGCCCGAACTCGCGCGCGGCCTGCTGAAACAACTCGGCGCAGCGGTCGCGATGCACCAGATTGCGCAGCGGCAGGAAGAGCATCCCGACCGCCAGGTCGCCGGGCGGCGGAGCCTGCACGCCGATCTTACCCAGCTCGCGCGCCATCAGCGCGTGCGGTATCTGCGTCAGCACCCCTGCGCCATCGCCGGAACGCCCGTCAGCCGCGACTGCGCCGCGATGGGCATGGCTGCACAGTGCTTCCAGCGCGAGCTGGAGAACGCGGTGGCTGCGCTGCCCGCTGCGCTGCGCCACGAATCCAACCCCGCACGCGTCGTGCTCGAAGGTCGGATCGTAGAGCGGGCCGGGCTGGCCGCCCGGATATGGATTCGCCTCGAGGTTGAAGAAAGGGTTCCATTTTCAGGCTTCGCTCTGGCCGGTCCAGATCGTGGCACCGTTGCCACTCGCCGGTCGGAGACCGCTCAGCAATTCGCTGTGCGTCGAAGAAGCGCCTACAGCGACACCGCCAGCACCGATTCCGTCTCTTCGCGTGCGGCCATCAGCTTGTTGAGGGCCTGCATGTAGGCCTTGGCGCTGGCCACCACGATGTCGGTGTCGATGCTGCGACCGGAGAAGATGCGCTGGCCACGGCCGCCATGCACCCGCTCGACGCTGCCGACCGGCTCGCAGGCTTCGATGCGGATCGTCACGTCGCCGACCGCGTCCAGCCCTTCGTCGATAGCCTGGATCACGAACTCGACCAACTTGCTCTGCGTGCCCACGATGCGGTTGATGCCCTGATAGACGGCATCGACCGGGCCGGTGCCGAAGCCGGCGTCGGTGACCAGTTCACCAGTTTCGACATTGCGCAGCCGCACGACTGCGGTCGGAATGAGGGTTGAGCCGCACTGCACCTGAATGTCCTCGATGCGCCAGGTCTCCGGCGGCTTGTAAAGCTCATCGCCAATCAGGGCTTCCAGATCGGTGTCGGTGACGACCTTCTTCTTGTCGGCCAGCTCCTTGAAGCGCTTAAAGACATCCTCCACTGCGTCGTCGCCCAACTGGTAGCCCATGCCTTCCAGCTTGACGCGGAACGCGTGGCGGCCGGAATGTTTGCCCAGCACCAGCTTGCTCTGGCTGAGGCCGATGGTGCCGGCGTCCATGATCTCGTAGGTGCGCTTGTGCTTGAGCATGCCGTCCTGATGGATGCCCGCCTCGTGCGCGAAGGCGTTGGCGCCGACGATGGCCTTGTTGGGCTGCACCACCATGCCGGTGTACCGGCTGACCATGTCGCTGGAGCGGTGGATCTCCTGAGTGATGATATTGGTGTCCAGCTCGTAAATCTGGCTGCGGGTGTAGATGGCCATGGCCACCTCTTCCAGGCTGGTGTTGCCGGCCCGCTCGCCAATGCCGTTGATGGTCACCTCGACCTGGCGCGCGCCGCTCTCGACGCCGGCCAGCGTGTTGGCCGTGGCCAGGCCAAGATCGTCGTGACAGTGGCACGAGATCACCACGTTCCTTGGCGCCCGGCGTGTTCTCGCGAATGTCGCGGATCAGCTTGCCGTACTCCTCAGGCACGGTGTAGCCCACCGTGTCGGGGATATTGAGCGTGGTCGCGCCGGCCTTGATGGCGGCGGCCAGCACCTTGTACAGGAAACGCGGATCGCTGCGGCCGGCGTCCTCCGGGCTGAACTCGACATCGGGGCACAGGCTGCGGGCATAGGCGACCATCTCGGACACCCGCTCCACGACCTCGTCCGGCGTCATCTTGAGCTTGTATTCCATGTGAACCGGCGACGTTGCCAGGAAGGTGTGGATGCGCGGCCGGTCGGCCACTTGCACTGCCTCCCACGCCTTGTCGATGTCGCCCTTGTTGGCGCGTGCCAGCCCGCAGATGACCGGCGGCGGCGCGGCGTGACCGAACTTGTCGACGCGCGGCTCACGCCCCACCGTCTGGGCGATCAGGCGCACAGCGTCAAGGTCGCCGGGCGAAGCAGCCGGGAAACCGGCCTCCATGATATCCACACCAAGGCGCGCAAGCTGGCGGGCAATGTCAAGCTTCTCCTGCGCGTTCAGGGTCGCGCCTGGCGACTGCTCGCCATCGCGCAGGGTGGTGTCGAAGATCAGGACGACATCGCGATCAACGGCAACGGGTACGTCGGGTTCCATAGAAAGCTTCCTTTTAGGGTGTGGGGTGTGGGGTGTAGGGCGTGGAGCGTGGAGCGTGATACGTGAAGATGCGAGCCGAATCACGCTTCACGTTTCACTACTCTTCCACCACCACCGGGTCCAGCCACGGCATCATGGCGCGCAGCTCGCGGCCGACCTGCTCGATGGGTTGGTTACGCTCGCGCTCACGGGCGGCGTTGAACGTGGGGCGGCCCTTGTCGTTTTCATCCAGCCACTCTTCGGCGTAGGCGCCCGACTGGATGTCGGCCAGGATGCCGCGCATCGCTTCGCGTGTGTCGTCGGTGATGACCTTGCTGGCCGCTGTAGTAGTCGCCGTGCTCGGCGGTGTCGCTGACCGAGTAGCGCATGTAGCTCAGGCCGCCGCGATAGAACAGATCGACGATCAGCTTGAGTTCGTGCATACACTCGAAATAGGCGACTTCCGGCTGATAGCCGGCATCCACCAGCGTGGTGAACCCGGCCTTGACCAGCTCGCTGACGCCGCCGCACAGCACCGCCTGCTCGCCGAACAGGTCGGTCTCGGTCTCCTCGGCGAAGGTCGTCAACAGCAGACCGGCGCGGCCGCTGCCGATGCCCGCGCCGTAGGCCAGCGCGTCTTCCAGCGCGTGCCCGCTGGCGTCCTGATAGACGGCCACCAGCGCCGGCGTGCCCTGCCCATCCTGGTAGACCTCGCGTACCCGGTGGCCGGGCGCCTTGGGCGCGATCATGCTGACATCGACGCCAGGCGGCGGCACGATCTGGCCGAAGCGGATGTTGAACCCGTGGGCGAACATCAGGGTTTTGCCGGGTGTCAGATTCGGCCTCGATGCTGGCCTTGTAGACCCTGCGCCTGGGTCTGGTCGGGGATGACCATCATGATGATGTCGGCCTCTGCCGCGGCCTGATCGACGCTCTTGACCGTCAGCCCGGCCGCTTCAGCCTTGCTCCAGCTCTTCGAGTCGGGGTACAGGCCAACCCGCACATCCACGCCGCTGTCGCGCAGGTTGAGCGCGTGCGCGTGGCCCTGGCTGCCGTAGCCGATGACGGCCACCTTGCGTCCCGCCAGCCGACCGAGATCGGCGTCCTTGTCGTAGTAAATAGTTGCCATCAGTCTCCTCTGTATGTTTAGATTCCCATTTTGCGGCCGTTGGCTTTGACCGCTGTGGCGGACGGCTGACCGTTCAGACCGCGCTGCGCTCGCCCACGCGTCATCGCGACCCGCCCGGTGCGTACCATCTCGACCACGCCGAAATTGTTCAGCAACTCGACCAGGCTGTCCACCCGGTCCTCCGTGCCGATCGCCTGGATTACCAGCGAATCCAGCGCAACGTCCACGATCTGCGCGCGGTAGATATCCACGATCTGCATCACCTCGGCGCGCGTCTGGGCGTCGGTGCGCACCTTGACCAGCGCCAGCTCGCGCACAACTGCCGGCTGGTTGGTGACATCCTCGACCCGTGTTACGTCAACCTGCTTCTCGAGTTGCTTGACAGCCTGATCGACCATGCGCTCATCGCCGGAGACAACGAAAGTCATGCGACTGATGCCTTCGGTCTCGCTGTGGCCCACTGCCAGGCTCTCGATGTTGAAGCCGCGCCGGCGAAACAGGCTCGTCACCCGTGTCAGCACGCCCGGCCTGTCTTCCATCCACGCTACTACTGTGTGTTTCATAAGTTCCTCTTCTGCTTCAAGACCGGTGATCGGTAGTCGGTAATCGGTGATCCTGACTTGCGGGTTCCGAGGATAGGCAAGCGGTGATCGGTTCCGGACTGCTTGCCGATTACCGTTTACCGGTCACCAGCTCGGCTGCACGCCGGACGGTCCCTGGACCACAGCGGGGCCGGGACGGCGGATCATCTGGCCGATGGCGGCGCCGGGGGCGACCATCGGGTAGACGTTGACCTCTTCCTTGACACGGAACTCCACCAGGAAGGGACCGTCGTGTTCGTTGGCCTGGCGGAAGGCATCGGCCACCTGATCGTTGCTCGTGACGCGCAGCGAAGGAATGCCATAGGCGTCGGCCAGCTTCATGTAATCGGGACTGAGCATCGGCGTGCCGGCGTAACGCTTCTCGTAAAAGAACTGCTGCCACTGGCGTACCATCCCCAGGAAGCCGTTGTTGATGATGCCGATCTTGACCGGTATCTTGTCTTGAACAATCGTCGCCAGCTCTTGCAAGGTCTGCTGGAAGCCGCCGTCGCCGACGATGGCCCAGACGATGTGGCCGGGATTGCCCAGCGCCGCACCCATGGCAGCCGGCACGCCGAATCCCATGGTGCCCAGCCCGCCGCTGGTGATCAACTGGCCCGGCTTGGTGTGGGTGAAATACTGCGCTTCCCACATCTGATGCTGGCCGACGTCGGTCACCACGGTGACGTTGCCTTTGGTCGAGTGCCAAAGCTGGCGCATGACGAAGGGCGGGATCAGCTCGTCCACCTCAGCGTTAGCGATGTCCACCTCACGGGTGGTGGACTGCCAATTCTGGATGGTGGCCAGCCATTCGTCGTGGCTGTTGGGCTGAACGTGCTGCAAGGTAGCGGCCAGGGTGACGCGACAGTCACCCAGCACCGCGACCGTGGGCTTGACGTTCTTGCCCACCTCTGACGGGTCCATCTCATAGTGGATGACCTTGGCGTTCGGCGCAAACTGGTCGAGGCGGCCGGTGACGCGGTCGTCGAAACGCATCCCGACCGCGATCAGCACGTCGCACTCCTGAATGGCGTGGTTGGTGGCGGCTTCGCCGTGCATCCCGCCCATCCCCATGGCCAGCGGGTGGGTCTCAGGCATGCTGCCCAGCCCCAGCAGCGTGGAAACCACCGGGATGTTGGCCCGCTCTGCCAGCTCGAGCAGCTCGCTCTCAGCGTGTCCCATATGAACCCCGTGGCCGGAGATGATCACCGGCCGGCGCGCGCCGTTGATCAACTCGGCCGCGGCGACAACGGCGTTTGGTTCGGGCCGCGGCGCCTTGTGCAGACCAGGGCGGTGCAACGTCTCCGGGTATTCCCAGTCGATGACCGCGTTCTGCACGTCCTTGCAGATGTCCACCAGCACCGGGCCGGGCCGGCCGGTGCGGGCAATGTAGAACGCCTCAGCCATCGCCTCACCCAGGTCCTTGATGTCGGTCACCAGGTAGTTGTACTTGGTGATCGGCAGCGTGACGCCGGTGACGTCGGTCTCCTGAAACGCATCGTTGCCGAGCAGGTTGGTGGCAACCTGGCCGGTGATGGCGACAATCGGGATCGAGTCCATCATCGCGTTGGCCAGCCCGGTGACCAGATTGGTCGCGCCCGGGCCGCTGGTGGCGATGCAGACACCGACCTTACCTGTGACACGCGCCCAGCCCTCGGCCATATGCGCCGCGGCCTGCTCGTGCCGCACCAGAATGTGCCGCACCGGGTAGGCCGGCATCGCGTCATACGTCGGCAGGATCGCGCCGCCGGGGTAACCGAATACAGTGTCAATCCCTTCCCTGACAATGGTCTCCCAAACTATCTGTGCACCTGTTCGCTCCATAGAGCTCGTTCTCCTTTTTCGTGGACTTGTTCGGCCAATCAAAAAGCCTCAGCACAGTCCCGCCACTCCCATCACCGGGAAGGCAGAGGCCGATCTGCTGAGGCGTCATCGCGTCGGGTGGTCCGTCACAGGACCGGGGACGGTGGCCCACCAAGCGCGCCGTCCATCGTTTTTACAGCCGACTAAAAAACCCCTCCCAGGCTGGGAGGGGTTTCGTCTGTTAGCTGGTGCGTGGCGTCTATGCCTTGCTCCTCAACAGCCTCCCAACGGGGGCGGGCTCCCGGATAATAACCAGGAGCTCGATAACAAGGAGGCTAATAAGGACCAGGCCAGAGATTGTCATAGGTTGCCACGATTACACTACATGCGCTTCAATTCGAGCGTGCGGGGAGTATATCAGCCCGCCGCGCAATTGTCAATCCGCTTTGTGCAGAAAACGCCAAGCGTCGCGCATTTTTTAAGGTTGGCGCTTCCCTCGACGTGCCTGGCACTGCGGAAAGTGCCAGGCACGTGGTTCGAGAATCAACACCAGCAACCTAGCAGCCGACCAGCCAGTAGTTCGCCGCAAACTGGATGTCGGCCACATCGACGAGGTCGTTTTGGACGAAGTCGTAGGACGGCACGTTCAGGCCGAAGGCGCTGGTCACCAACTGCACGTCGATGACATCCACCGTGCCGCTGGCGTTGACGTCGACGACGCATGGCACCTGGACCTGGTAGGGCGTGTTGCCGCCGGCGGTGCCATTGAACTTGATCCAGCCCAGGTTCTCGCTCCAGGCGTAGCCGCTGAAGTTGCCGGCGCCATCCACCGTGGCCCAGTTAGCATCCAGCGCCACATCGTCCAGGAAGAAGTTGGTGGACACGGGGCCGGAGATCTCCGAGGAGAACGTCAGGTCATGTGGTGCGCCGTCGGCAAAGGCGCTGACGTCCACCGTCACCTGGCGGTAGGTTGAGGAGCCACAGGCCGGATCTGCGCCAGTCGTTGTCCACAGGACGACGCCCTCCAGGTCTGCCTTGAGGAAGTCGGCCGCACTGCCGGAGCAATTGGGCTGCGCCACCCAGAAGCTCAGCCTGGCCGCCCCGCCGGAGGGAATGGTCACGCTCTGCGACAGGCTGCCGGCTTCGAAGACTGTGGTTCCGCCGAACCAGGCCCACCAGTTGCCGGTCCGCGCACCGGCGACACCGCAGCCGGCAAGGGAGCACAGCGGCGTCCCGAAGTTGGTCGACGTCTCGCCCCAGAACGGGTTGGGTGTGCCCGCTTCGAAGCTGCCGTCCCGCACCACGTCGGCGCTGGGCGCTTGCTGTAGGTCGCGCAACTCCTGCGGGCTGCGCTGGATCGGGCTGGGCGCGCTTGGCCGCGTCAGGCTGCTGCTGGCCACTGCGGTTGCCGTGACATCGTTCGCGGCGTCCTGGCTATCGATCTCAGGCGGCTGGTAGGTGGGGTCGAACTTGATCCAGCCCACGGTGCTGCTCCAGGCGTAGCCGGAGAGCGCGCCGCTGGTCGGGCTGCGGTTCACGCCGTAGTCGGTAGCCGAGGTGTTGGCGTAGGTCCATGCCCCACCGGTTGTGTGCGTGCCCAGGCGGATCCAGCCGGCGTTTTCAGCCCAGGCGTAGCCCTCCAGGTGGTCGGGATAGACCGCGACGCCGTCCATGAACGCGCCGTTCGGAGCTGTCGGCGCGAAGTTGATCCAGCCGGCGTTGGTGCTCCACGCCCATTTCCTGGGCGGCGCGCCCAAGACAACGTTGTCGCTGAAATCGAGCTGGTAGGCGCCCGTGGCGCCGGGGCTGAATGTCGTGATGACAACCCAGTAGGTCTTGCCGGGCGTGAGCGTCACGTTATCGGCCAACGTGATGGCGCTCAGGTTGCCGGCGCCATCGTCGTCGTCGGTGATCACACCGTTGACGGTGGGGGTCGCCGCGTTGAACGGCTGGCACGAGACGATCAGGAAGGTGTCGCCGATGGTTGTGCCCGCAGCGTTGACCTCGATCTGGATGGGAATGTTGTTGGTGACATGGAAGGCGTGGGCTTCGTAACGGAAGCCGCCAGCGGACGGAGTCCATGCCGAAGCGCAGTTGACCGTGACAATCGGGTTGTCTTGGGGACGCGTGAAGATGGGGTCGCTGCCGTCCAGAGTTCCGGTGACACTCGGTCCCAGCAGCGGGCCAACGACCTGAGAGGCCATTCCTGCTTGAGGACCTTTCTCACCCGGTCCTTGAGCTGTGACGTTGCCGACGGCCGTCGCCAGCAGCATCAGCAGCGCCAGCAATGCGGAGACCAATCCAGGTAGTCGTTTTCTGTTGTTCATGGCAGAACCTCATTCATTGTCCGCCGCGCACCGGCCACACGTAGGAGCCGCCTGCCTTTACGCCGCCGACCAGGGTGCCGTTGGACATGACCACGATCACAGCGCCCGCCGGCTGGTAGTCGACGGTGGTGCTCGTCCAGTAGTTGTTGGACTGGACGCCGGTGAATGGGTGGCCGGCGGGCAAGGCAGGATTGCTCTGCGCCAGATCGATCAGGCTGTGTAGCTCGTTGGCATTCGGCAGCCGCCAGGCGCCGGCGCCGGAGCCGTCGCTGAGACCGCAGGTACCGCTGGCCAGCGCGTTGGCGTCGCTCAGGGCCGTCGCCCAAGGTCTGGTCCCAAAGCAACTAGCGTTCTTCAGCCAGATCAGCGCCGTCAGGTTGTCCGTCACCGTCCCATCGCCGTTGTCCGTGAACCGCACTCCCGTCCACGACGGCGTGTTATACGCAGTGCCAAAAATCGCCGCAACCGCAGGTTCGATCCCCGCCTGGTATTGCCCGTCCTGGCCCGTACCCGCGCAGGCTATCACGGCGCCAGCAGCGTCCCAACACTGGGTCTGTCCCGTTTTAGCCACGCGCTTCGCCAGCGCCCGCGGCTGCGCCTGCGCCATGATCTGATCCAGCGTGTGCATCGTCCCCGTCCCCGGCCCGCTGGCCGGCTCCGTGAACCCGGTCTGCTTGGCAAAGTAGTTGCCGGTCGCTAGCCGCTGATAGATCTGCTCCAACGTGTACGAACTCGTCGTTCCCGGCGGGTTCGGCGGATCCACCGGCCCGTTCCCGGCCGCGAGCGCTACGCCCACGCCTGCCAAGGCCATCATCACCACCAACAAAGACACCTTCATCAGTCTGCTGCGCATGAGAACTCCTCCTCTTGCTGAACACCAATCGTTTTGGGCATCTTGCAACCCGTCGTTTTCACCGGCCGCCATGTTGCTTGTCCCCGGCGGTTGGCGCAGCGCGTGATGGACGACACTCATCGTGCCAATCACCAGTGTTTGCCAGCGCATCCTGCACCCCGCCAGCGCTACACCTCACCGGTGCTTTGTGAGATCGTAACTGTTCCACTTCAACAACCGCCCCAATGTCCGAATTTGTCGCAGTAAATTTGTGGCGCGATTATATCCACTCAAAACTGGATGTCAAATGGCCGATCGACAGCCGGAGCGACCGCCAGAAACGAAAACGGTGCAAAAGAAATGTGTTGAGAACCTGCGAAGGCTCTCAACACATTTCAAACACACCCGTTTCAGTTTTCGGAGCGGCGTTGCTCCCGTCCTGATCAATCGACGACGCTGCGATCCTCTCCCGGCGCTACCGCCGTCGACTGGCCTGCAGGCAAGGCAGGTGCGACCGCGACCGGCATCGCTGCCAGCGGCGGCGGCGGATAGGGCCGCGTGCCGAAGCGGGTCAACGCCACTGCGCCGACGCCGAAGCAGGCCACCAGCGCGCCATAGATGAAATCGACGCACGGAATGATGCCCACCAGAAAGTAGAACTCCGACCAGCAGCACCGTGCCAACTGTCGCTTCCAGCACCGTCGTTGGACGGCTCAGGTTCAGCAGCGCCAGCAGCTTGTGACCGACCCACCAGCCGGTGACGATCCAGGCCAGGACGGCGGCAACAAACAGCGCCATTGCCAGCGCCAGCGCCAGCGGTATCAGGCAGATGGTGATCGCTGTGATGCCGACCAGCGCCACACCCACCAGCCACGTCAGCGCGCCGACACCCAGCGCCATGAACGGCGTCTTTTCACCCGCCTGCCCCATACGCTCGATGCCGCGCGGCCAGACCAGCGAGATCACCAGCGCCAGCGCGCCCAGCGCGACAGTCATCGCCACGGCGCGCAGCACTGCCAGGAAAGCCACCAAGAGCCAGCCGCCGGGCGACCCAGCGCCCTGCACAGGAACCTCCGGCGCAAACAGCGGCGCACGGAACCGGCCCTGCCAAAAACCGGGCAGATCGAAGCTGCCGCCCTGTCTGACATCGCCGCGAACCTGCGCGCCGGGAGCAGTGTCCAGCGAGCCGCCAAAGCGCACGATGTCGCCGCTAACCGTGGCCGTCGATGCCAGATCGACCGAGCCGCCGAAAACCGCGACATCGCCGGTGATCGTGCCCAGCACATCCAGCGAGCCGCCCATCAGGAGCACGTCGCCGTGAACTGACCCGCCTTCTTCAATGGTCGTGCTGCCGCCAAAGATCGCCAGGTCGCCGAACAACACGTCGCCAGAGTAGACGGTGTAAGAACCGCCGAACACGACCTTGTCGCCGCTGTCACCCTGCGCGAACGCCGGAACCACCGCGACCAAAATCAAGATCGCTACGAGCAGCAGCGCGGCTGCCAGTCTGAACGGTTTCATCTCACGTTCCTTCCGGTTTCACCGGCAACGACGCCAGACTGGGAACGATTGCCCCAGAAGACTAGCCTTACCCAGAGCAGCATCAGCGCCGCCAGCACACACAATGCCAGCACCAGCGCACCCGGGCCAGGCATCGTCAACAGACTGTCACGCACTGCCGTCGCGCTATTGACAACCACGCCAACGACCCGGCTGCCAAAGCCAAAATACTCGGCGATCTGCCAGCGGGCAGCCGGACTGACGGTCAGCCCGACGATGACGGTGATAGCGACACTGAGCGCCATGACAGCCCAGATCGATACGGTGCCGCCAACCAGCACCAGCCCGCCGAGCATCCGCTCCTTGCGCCGCTGCTCGTGCTGCACCAGGCTGTCAACCCGCAGCGAAAATCCCTGGGCCGGACCGGCGAACGGTTCGAACCACAGCACATCGGAGATGCGCTGCCACTTTAACCAGCGTGCGCGGCACGGCTCGCAGGCTGCCAGATGCTGGTCAAACATCGCCTGCTCGGCGTCGGCCAGCAATCCGTCCAGCGCCAGCGACATGCTTTCGCTGAAAATCTCGTGTTCATTCATGGTGTCTGGAAGTTCGTTCATCGTTCTGTTCCTCTAACTTGCCAGCCCCGCGGATCGAACCAGCGAACTGAGCCGTCCAGTCGGTTGTTGTGCCGGCTTTGCCGCCGGTTTAGTCTTCTTTGCCGCTGCGGCTGACTGCTCTTCCAGCAGCGCGGCCAGTTGCAGCCGCGCCCGGTGCAGCCGTGTCTTGACGGCGGGCTCTGAAAGCTCCAGCACTTCGGCGATTTCCTTGTACGACAGGTCGTGCCAGTAGCGCAGGATCAGCGGCGCTCGGTACTCTGGCGCCAGGTGCTGCAACATGGAGCGGACTTCCTCAGCCCGCTCGGAGCGCAGCGCGGCATCATCTGGCTGCTCGTCGTCGCTGGCCAGCCACGCCACCGCCGGGTTGTCTTCCACCGACAGCCAGACAAAGCGCCGCCGCCGCAACTGGTCGATGCAGTAATGGGAGGCAATCGACAGTATCCAGTTGCTGAACTTGCGGTCAGGCTGGTAGGTGCCGAGCCGCTTGTAGGCGCGCAGGAACGCCTCCTGCGCCGCGTCTTCAGCTTCCTGCGCGTTGCCCAACATGCGGTACGTCAGGTTATAGACCGGTAATTGATATGCCTGGACGAGCTTGCTGAACGCGTTGCGGTCACCGCGCCGTGCAGCCTCGATCCAACGTAGTTCTTCGTTTTCGGTATTGCTCACTCGATGCTCCAAAAGGGACGCCCAAATGCAGCCATGGTCAGCGCTGAGAACCAGCCACTGTAGCGACAGCACAGCTTGCCGCGCATCTGCTTGCATTCTACCATACGGTTATTGCGCCGGGAAGGTTTCAATCTGGCTTTGACTTTTTTGGATGCGGCGGGTAAGCTACGAACGCGTCCGCATTTTCGCGGCTGCTCCGGCCGATCTCCTGACCGAGCCGGCGTGCGTACCCATGCTGGCTCGGTCTGAGACCGGCCAGAGCGGGATGCGGGGGCCGACCGAGCCAGAGCAATGTCGTTCGGCCACTGCACAGCAAATCTTGTCCAAACATCCCCCACCAGGTGACCCATTGAATCATCACTACTACATTGCTGTCGAAGGCCCGATCGGAGTCGGCAAGACCACGCTGGCGCGCATCTTGCAGGAAGAATTGCACGGCCAGGTGCTGTTCGAAGTCTTCGAGGAGAACCCATTTCTGGGCGACTTCTACGCCGATCGCGCACGCTATGCCTTCCAGACGCAGATCTTCTTCCTGCTGAGCCGCTATCGCCAGCAGCACGAAACCGTGGCCAAGCTACTGGCGCGCGGGCCGCTATTCGCCGACTATCTGTTCGCCAAAGACCGCCTCTTTGCCCAGCTCAACCTGGCAGGCGACGAGCTGGCCGTCTACGAGCACGTCCATGCCGCGCTGGGCGAGCAGGTCATCGCACCCGGCCTGGTGATCCACCTGCGCGCTACCACCGATGTGCTGATGAACCGCATCGCCGTGCGCGACCGGCCCTACGAGCGCACCATGTCGCGCCAGTACATCGACGACCTGCGGGTGGCCTATGAACGGTTCTTCGCCGACTACGATCAGGGACCGGTGCTCAACATCGACACTAGCGACCTCAACTTCGTGGCCGACGCGGACGACCGGCGCCACCTGATCGGTCTGGTGCGCAGCGCCCTGCAGAGCGGCTCCTACCAGCAGCCGTTGCCGACCATGGAGCCGTCCCTCGCGGCCAACGGGGCGGTGGCGCAGGAAGCCGCGCCGCGCCGCCTCAGCGATTTCCAGGAATTGCACCGCGGCGGCGAAGGACACGATCTGGCGGCCAATCTGTTTCTCGACTACCTGGGGCTGACGGAACAGGTCGGCGCGCTGGGCAGCCAGTTGAAGCGGCTGTGGATACCGCGCCTCGGCGAAAGCCTGGCATCGACTGACAGCAGCGCCGATTTCCGCTCACAGGCGCGGGCCGCCCTGCGCGACGAATTGACCGACGCGTTCTCCTCCCTGCTCAACATCGCCAACGACGCGGGCATCGATCTCGAAACAGCCTACCTCGACAAACTCGACCGCCACCCCAACGCAACTCCGACCGGCGGAGCAACCACATGATCAACAAACGGTTTGTAGCCATCGCAGGCAACGTCGGCGTCGGCAAATCCACGCTGACCGACCTGCTCAGCCAGCGCCTGGGATGGATGCCCTTCCCCGAGGCCGTGGACGAAAACCCCTACCTGGCCGACTTCTACGTCGATATGCCCCGCTGGAGTTTCCACTCGCAGATCTACTTCCTCAGCCGGCGGCTGCGCCATCACCGCCAGTTGCTGGACCACCCCACGTCGGTCGTTCAGGACCGCAGCGTCTACGAAGACGCCGAGATCTTCGCACGCAATTTGCACGCCCAGGGCGCGATGGATGAACGCGACTACCGCAGCTACCGCGAGCTGTACGAGGTACTGACGTTGTTCCTCCCGCCTCCCGATCTGGTGGTCTATCTGCAGGCGTCGGTCGACACGTTGTTATGTCGAATTCAGCGCCGCGGACGCGACTATGAGCGCGACATTTCGCGGGCCTACCTGGGGCAGCTCAACGTCCTGTACGAAGGCTGGATTGAGCGCTTTGACCTGTGCCCGGTGCTGACCATCCCCGCCGACCGTCTTAATTTCGTCGATGATCCACAGCACCTCGATCTGATCATCGACAAGATCCTGGACAAGCTGAGCGGCAAGGAAGTGGTGGTACTGGAGTGAGTGCAGAGGTACCGGACACTTTTGTCTACTGGTAACCGCACGACGGTTTCAGTACCCCCATAGTTCAGTAGCAAGTGCCCAGCACCTGGGACAACCGCTACGGGCAAAGCCGCTCTTCCGCGTTGGTCTGCGTCAGCGGCGCGCGCGTCCAGATGTTGTCCAGCGCATCGCCGATGGCCGGCAGGTCGGGCAATTGCACCATGCCGCCCTGCGGCGTCACCCAGTCGTCGACCAGCGGGTAGCGCAGCACCATACCAAACAGGTTCTCCATCTTGAAGCCTGCCGCCCAGCGCGCCAGCGCAGCGATGTCGCCCGGCCCAATATCGGTGTCCACCGTGTCACGCAGCGCCATGTAAAGCGCCGGCACCCGCGGCAGCAGATCAGCCTCCAGCGCACGCCGCCGGATCGCCAGCAGGACACGCTGCTGACGGCGGGCACGGTCGAAATCGCTGGTGCTCTTGCGCGAGCGCGCGTAGTAGAGCGCCTGACGGCCGTCCATGTGATAGTCCCCCGCCGTCAGCGTGTAGACGCCGAAGTAGCCGGGGAACTTCTCGTCGTAGAGGTCGCAGTCCACGGTGACGTCCACGCCGCCCAGCGCGTCGACGATTTCCTCGAAGCCCTGAATGTCCACCCGCACGTAGTTGTGGATGGGAATACCGAAATTCTTCTCGATGGTGGAACTCAGCAACGCCAGCCCACCGCCCGGTTGCCGCTCCTCGCCAAAGCCGTATGCCGTGTTGATACGGCTGTAACCAACGCCGGGGATGGGCAGGTAGACGTCGCGCGGAATGCTGATCAGCGCGGCGCGACTGTTGGCCTGATCCAGCGCCAGCACCATGATCGTGTCAGTGCGCCCGGCATAGCCGAGGCTGCGCTGATCCATGCCCAGCAGCAGGATGTTGTGGGTCTGCTGCAAAGGGCGCAACGTGCCGTCCTGCTCAGGCTGAGCCAGCACCGCCGCGACCGGTCCGGCATCGACACCCGCGCTGGCCGTCCGCGTGACCGGCAACGCGACCACCGGCTCCGCCTGGGTGAGAGGCGTTGGATCGACCGCGACCGGCTCTTCCGCGTCGCCAAGCTGCACGAAGTTGAAGTCGGCGGACGGCTCGACGATGGGCGTAGACGACACCGGTGCAGGTTCACCGATCGCGGCAGCGGCCTGCTCCAGCGCCAGCGGCACACGCGTGACAATTACCTGCGGACCGGCGGCCGGGGCAGCAACACAGCCCGTCGCTACAACAAGGACGATCATCAGAAGGCTGAAGGGGCGAAGAGTTCGCTGGTTCATTGACAACTCATTGCATCCAGATTAGTGAACGGCAACATCATTTTGGCGTTACCTGGGTCAGACAGCAGCGACGCTATGCGAACCTCGCTGTCTCAACTGCTCGAAGAGCGACATTGAAGGCGGGAAATACCAGTCATAGCGAGCAGCGCCATCCCAGAACTCCTCCAGGCCGCGCCGACCAGACTGTTCGTACGCGGCAGCCTGAAGCAGCAGGTCGATCCGGTCAGCGTCCGCGCCAGCCATGCCTCATTGCTGCCGGCATCCTCGAAGTCCTGCCAAAGGGCCAGCCAATCGGCCGCGAAAGGCAAACCGGCCAGCATGTCGCGCAGCGCGCGTGCTTCGGCCTCCGCCTTGACGCCAGGATCGAAATAGCGCTGCGCCGGCCAGGGAAGATCGCCGATCACCGCCTCAGCCAGATCGTGCAGCAGGCAAATCGACAACAGACGCCCCCGGTCGATGGGCACGTCCACTAGCTCGGCCAGCATGAGCGCCATCAGCCCGACGCCGGCGGTATGGGCAGCGACGCTCTCCACCTCGCCCGGCGCGATGCCACGTCCCAGCCAGCCAGACCGCGGCGTGCGCTTGAGGGCCGGTATCTGCATCGCCAGACGAGCGACCGTCTCCGGATCGACCACAGGGTCGTAGTCGCCGGACTGCTGTCGCATCAAGCGCCGCTCGAAGGCTTGACGCTGGCGGGGGTCATTAACCGCAGCCGCAGTTCGTTGAGCGCGCCGTTGCCTGACCAGCGCCGCGCCAGTTCGTCCACGCCGCCGACGTCGATGCGCTTGACGGTCAGCGCGTCGCCGAGGGCCGACCGCGACAAAGGTCTCGCCGCGATACGCGCCGTAGGGGCCGGCCGCGCTGTCACTGGTGCCGCAGACCGCTAGCGTGACCACATCGTCGCCGGGCGCCGCCAGTCGCGCTTGCTCTGCTACCCAACGCGCGCCTGCTTCCGACACGATCTCATCCGGCCCGCCCGACGCAAGATCGGACGCTCGCCTCGATGACCCGCGTCCACATCAGGATCTCCTGGCCGTCCAGCAGGCCGCAGAAGCGCTCAGCCAGTTCGCCGCCGGTGTTGGTTTCCACCAGCGCCAGGGACAGCCGGCGCTTGCGCAGCAGGTCGGCGATAGCCGCTTCGAAAAGCTGGTCGCCTTCGCCGTAGACCGCGAAGCCCAGCCGCCGGCGCACTTCGTCGGCGACCTCGTCCAGCCAGCGCCTGCGCGTTGGCCGGCGACCCGGCGCTGCGCCGGTCACGCGCACATCCACCTGGCCGAAGTGAGCAGCCAGCCCGACGGTAGGGTTGCTGAGGTGCATCAGGTCGTCGATACGGCTGGTCGATGAGGCTCTCGCCCAGCCCGACGGTGCGCAGCGTGCGTCTGCTCAGGAAGACCCGATCCTCGCCCAACCGCTCGGCCAGCATCGGCTCCACCGAGTTTTGCATCAGGTGCATCATCTCGCGCGGCACGCCGGGCAGGCAGATCAGTAGCGACGGACCGGTTCCGTTCGCGCGCCACTTCGACGGCGAACCCGGGCGCGGTTCCCACCGGGTTGTAGATCGGGATCGCGCCTTCCGGCAGGAACGCCTGGCGACGGTTGTTGTCCTGCACGGTCCGGCCCCAGCGAGCGAAGATCGTCTCGATGTGCTCCAGGCAACCCTGGTCCAGCACCAGCTCGCGGTCGCAGGCCAACGCCGCCGCGTCCCGGGTCACGTCATCGACCGTGGGACCCAGACCGCCCGATACGAGGATCACGTCGGAGCGACCCAGCCCCTGGCGCATGACGGCCGCGATGCGCTCCAGGTTGTCGCCCACGGTGGTCTTATAGATACAGATTGACGCCCAATTCCTTGAGCCGGCGCGCCATCCAGGCCGCGTTGGTGTCGACGATCTCGCCCAGCAGTATCTCGGTGCCTGTGGTTATCAGTTCCGCGTTCATGGCAGCGCTAGAGCATCAACTGGGCTTGCGACCTGATCTGGCGCAGGCGCTGGGCGACTTCGTCCGCGCCTTCGCTCTGCACCTGGGCGATCAGTTCCTCCAGCGCGTCGATGAATTCCTCCGTGATGACCTCGCGGTTGTCGCTCAATATCTTGCGGGTGCCGCCGGGGTATTCAGCGGTCAGCAGTTCGTTGAGCAGCGCAACTTCCGGTGCCGAATTGACGTTCAGCAGCTCGATAGCAGCGTCCCAGACTTCCTGCAAGCGACGCACCGCGGCGCTGGCGCCGCGTTTCTTGGCATCCTCAAGGTTCGCGCCGACGACCGACAGGAAAGTCTGGTCGACGAACTCGGCCCGTTCCATCAGCGCGCTGCGGAATGTCGTTGGCAGCCAGGACTTCGCCCAATATCTGAACATACTGCTGAAGCGTGGCCTGCTGCATCTGATCGTAACGATCGAGCGTTTCCAACAGCCGCTCGCGCAAGGTGGTCAGGCGCTCAGCCTCGCCGGCGTTGCCGGCTGCCTGCGCCGCGTCGATGCGCCGGGTCAACGCCTCGAAGAAGCTGTAATCGACCAACTGGCGTGCGGCCAGGACCAACGCTTCAGCAACGCGTGGATCATTCGCGGCGACGACCATGTTCAGCAGGTCTTCGCGGGTTGTCTCAGGCTTGAGCTGAGCGACCGCGGCGCGCTGGCGTTTCACGCCCTCGCCCCAGGTCGTCAGCTCGATCAGCCGCTCGCGCAGTTCAACCAGTTC
Organism: uncultured Chloroflexia bacterium; assembly: GCA_963707275.1. Lineage (GTDB taxonomy): Bacteria > Chloroflexota > Anaerolineae > JAAEKA01 > JAAEKA01 > JACKBK01. Next base: position 788,382 of record CAVPPH010000001.1, on the reverse strand, counting down.
GCGGGCCGCCTCCATGTCACCGCCGGAAGCCGCCGAATCGGTCACCATGGTCAGCAGGCTGAAGAACTGGTCGTCGAAATCAGCATCGCTTTCCTTGGCCAGCAGACGCAGCCCTTCGGGGTCTTGCAACGCAACCAACCCCTGCTCGATGAGCTGCAACTGGCGGCGCTGCTTGTCCATCATCTCGCGGGTGACGCCCTCGAACTCCAGGATCGCCTCCAACATACTCTGGTAGGAGAGGAACTGTTTGGGCGTCAGCATGTAACCGCGGCGGTCTTCCTGCGGCAGGCCATCCATCAGCCGCCTGCTGAGGTCGCCGATCACCTTCTGTTGATCGTTGACGGACACCTGCTCCGGGACGTAGACGCCCAGGAATTTGTTTTCGGGGTCGTGATAGAGCAGCGGCGTGGTCAGCGCGCCGCCGGCGCCACAGCGCGGGCAGGACGCTACGTTGAGTTGGCCGGCCAACAGGACGTTCTTCAGCACCGGATCCTGGCCGACGTCGACGATGGTAAAAAGCTGCGCCGGGAAGGGCGTGCCGCAGTTGGGACAGTTGACGCCGATCACCTGCGGCGGGAAGTGCAATTGCACCTGACTGCGGCCAGCCTGCTGCGGCGGCGGCTGAGGAGCAGTCGCCTCCTGCGCGGGCGGCGGCGTTTCAGGCGGGGTCTGCGGCTTTTCGCTTTCCGGCTGGCGGGCCGGTGAATACCCTTTGGGAGTAAGAATTGTCACGGGAAAACCTTTCTTGCTTTGTAGTGGTCACCAAACAAGCAGCTATTGTACACCAACTCGCGCAGCCTGCCGAAACCTGCCGTTACGGTCCCTGCGATTTCGGCGAGCACACGATCGGGCCGCGGCTCTCCAGAAGCTGGCCGGCGAACACAGTGGTCCCGGCGTACACCACAACCGCATAGACGATAGCCGCCACGCCGCCGGGAATCAGCGTGCGCAGGATCAACCCGCTGGAAGCAAACGCGATGATGATCGGTAACAACAGCAGCCCCATGCCGCCCAGGACAGCAAACACTGAGATCACACTGGTACGCGAGTCGTTGGACGCGGCCCGTCCCTTCTCCAGGTCAACTTTGTAGGGCAGCAGCACCGCGGTGAAATTGCAGACCGACAACGTGATCAACTGGATCAGCATTGCCGCGCCCAGGGCTGCCAGCGGCGACGAGCGGATCGCGTGACACGATGGCGACCAGCAGGCCGGCGCCGAACGACATCACAGCCACCAGCGCGGTCAGCAGCATGTTGTGACTGACCAGCAGCCAGCGGGCAGGCACTGGAGAAAGCAGGACGGTGCCAAGACCCGGGTTATCCAGGATACCGAAGACGTTGTGCCCGTAGCTGAGCGTTACCGTCGTCACGGCAGTGAAGCCCAGCAGCGCGGCAATGCCGGAGGCCGGTCCCGGCATGGTGCTGCTGAAAAAAATCGCCATGATCCCCAGAATTACCGGGCCGATGGCCATGCGAATGGTGTAGGGGTTGCGTTTGAAACCGCGCCAGTCGGCAGCCAGGAACGCCCACAACGCCTGTGACGACTCTAACGGCGACAAATGGCAACTTCGGGCCGCCTGCCTTCAGTGCTTTGTTGCTCGATTGCCCCTTGGCCTGCACACGCACCAGCTCGCCGAAATAGAGTTTGCTGACCATGGTGCGATGTGCAAAGTAGCCAAGCACTACGAAGAGCGCCAGCAGAGCTGTCCACGCCGCCCACAGATCGTAGCGGCCGACCGACGCAGCGCCAGTAGCCCGTCCAAGCCAGCCACCCGGCTGCCAGATCAAGAAGCGCGATATGCGGAGGTTCCAGATGAACGAATTCAGGTCGCCGACGGAACCGGCGAAGCTCTCGAAGTCGGGACTGGACATGGCGTTTGGAATCACGAAGCGGCTCTGAAAGTAAAGCTGCCCCCCGACGATGAACAGGACAGGTAGCAATGCCACCAGGATTCCAATGGTTCGCAACCGGCGATCCTCGGCGATCAGGTCGAACACGTCGTCGATCAACGACTTCAGCACCAGCAAGCATGGCCAGAAAGAGCGTTGCGGAGATGAGCGTCGGCAGGATACCGGGAATGCTGCGGATCGAACCGGCTGTTACCGCGATGAGAAACGGAATGATGGCCAGAAAGCCAACGCTGAACAAGTTGACGACCAGGCTACCCAGCACCAGCCCGTTGAGGCTAATGGGAAACGAGAACAGCTTGGGCATCGAGAACGGCTCCACCAACTGGGTGTTGGAGGCCGGCGTCAGCAGCCACATCAAAATGATGAACGACATGATGATCGTCACCACCTCGGACGCCGGCCACGGCGCCAGGCTGCGATAAACCCAGATCAGCAGCGACGTTGAAGATGATCAGCCGCCGGGATCAGCAGCAAGGCCAGCAGCGCGTAGCCAATGATGCGCAGCACGTCCTGCTTCTGCCCGCTGCGAAAGCTGCTGACCGTCAGCCGCCATTGCAGCCACAGCAGGTTCTTGATTTCGCTCCAGGTGCTCATCTGCATTGGTCCAGACTCATGAGGTCAACCAGCTCATATCCTGTTCGGCTACTTCCGCATTGACCAGATCGAGGAAGACGTCCTCCAGGCTCGCGTCGCCGTCACTGGCCGCCTGCTGGCGCAGAGCGTCCAGCGACCCGGTCGCCACCAGATGCCCCTTGTTGATGACCGCCACGATGTCGGCCATGCGCTCCACCAGTTCCATGATGTGCGTCGAAAAGAAGACCGTGACGCCGCGCCGATCGACCATTTGCCGCAGCAGATCCTTGACAACCCGTGACGAGACGGCGTCGACGCCCTCGAACGGCTCGTCGAGGAACAGAATCTCCGGACGGTGAAGCAGCGCACCGGCCAGCGCCAGCTTCTTCTTCATGCCGTGCGAATAGTCCACGGAGGGATTGTCCGAGCGGTCGGCAAGGTCCAGCGTCTCCAGGAGCTGCTGACGACGGGCCGTGATGTCGGCAGCATCCAGGCCGCGCAGCCGCCCCACCAGTTCGAGGTACTCGTTGGCCGTCAGCCGCTCGTAGAGATTGAGGTTCTCCGGCACGACGCCGATCCGCCGCTTGACCTCAATGGACTGTGCCAGAATGTCGTAACCCGCCACCGTGGCGGTTCCTTCGGTCGGCTTCAGCAAGCCGGTGAGCATTTTCAGCGTCGTACTCTTGCCCGCGCCGTTGGGTCCAAGAAACCCGAAGACAACGCCACGCGGCACGTCCATCGTGAGCTGGTCCACGGCGCGCACCCCAGGCGACCGTCCATAGACCTTGCTCAACCCTGTCGTCTGAATCGCGAGTTCATCCATCCTCAGCCACTCCCTTGTCAACGCTTCGCAAACGCCATTCCGGTTCGAGGATGCTCATGTAAAGCATGTCGAGCCAGCGGCCGTGCCGCCATTCGGCGTCGCGAAATCGTCCCTCGTGCTGAAATCCGAGACCCTCGTAAACGCGAATCGCCCGCGCGTTCTCGGCGAACACCCGCAGGTAGATTCGATGCAGGTTGAGGTAGTCAAAGCCATAGCCGATAACCAGCGTCATGGCCTCGCTGCCAACGCCCCGTCCCCAGAGCGCCTTGTCACCCACGAAGATGCCGATCTCAGCGCGGCGATGCAGGTAATCGAGATTGATCAGGCCACACCCGCCTACATACCGTTGGTCAACCTCAATTGCAAAGTTCATGACCCGGTCGTCGTGACGCATGCGCTCATACCACGTCCTCCTCATCCTGCAAGGAGAGCGGCGCGAGCTTGCCGAAGTACATCAGCACGTCGGGGTCGTTGAGGTACTTCGCCGCCAGCGGCAGATCGTCGCGTTCGATGGCCCGCAGGCGCACCTGGTTTCCCTGTAGTATCATGGCTTCCATTATACCGACGTTTTCATGCTTTTGCCCAAAACGTGGGCTTGACAGCGCGCGCGCTGTGCTGTATATTACGTCTAGTCTTTCCTCGCGACGTTCTCACCAGAGGTGACCTTACATGAAACTCTTCCGTCAAGTTTTCATTGCGCTGACGCTTCTTGCCATTTCTGCTACAGCCGCGCTGCCGGCGGACGCCGCTCCGCTGACACAAAGCCAGACTACCTATGCGGTCCAGGCAGGCGACACGCTGACCCAGATCGCCCTGCGCTACGGCGTCAGCCAGCAGGCGCTGATGGATGCCAACAACATCACCAACCCGTCACTGATCGTGGTCGGCCAACGACTGGTGATCCCTGGTGACGCCACCGAGCCGGCTGCGCAAGAAGCGCCGGCCAGCGAGCCAGCGCAGCCCACCGTCCATGTGGTCAGCCCCGGCGAAACCCTGTCGGGATCGCCGCCAAATACGGCGTGTCAGCCGGTCGCGCTGGCGTATGCCAACAACATCGCCAACCCGTCGATGATCCGCAGCGGCCAGCGCCTTACAATCCCGGAGAGCACCGCAACTGCCCCGGCGGCGCAAGCGGCCGCCCCTGCGGCCGCGCCGGTCACCGCCCAAGCCAACGCCGAGTACGTGGTCGGAACCGGCGACACGCTGGCCGGCATCGCCCAGGAATATGGCACGACCGTGGCCGCCATCGCCGCCGCCAACGGCATCACCAACCCGTCGCAGATCTTCCAGGGCCAGCGCCTGAGCATTCCATCGGTTGCCGCACCAACGGCCCGGCCCGCGCCCCAGGGCAACCTCAGCATGACGGTCAGCATCAACCAGCAACGCTGCAAAGTATATCAGGGAGACGAGGTATTGTACAACTGGCCATGTTCCACCGGACGGGCAGGCTCAGGCACCAAGACCGGCACCTTCTACGTTCAAAGCAAGATTCGTGAGGCGTGGGGGTCGCGCTGGGGGTTCTACATGCCCTACTGGCTGGGTATCTACTGGGCCGGCGGCAGCGAGAACGGCATCCACGGCCTGCCCTACGCGCCAGGCGGCTACCCGATCTGGGCCAACTCCGTCGGCACGCCGGTAACCTTCGGCTGCGTGCTGCTGGGCGCGAACGAATCCGCGACCCTGTGGGAGATGGCGTACATCGGGATGCCGGTGACCATTTCGTACTAATCTCCCCCACTCGTCATCGTACTCGTCCTCGTCCTCTTCCTCGTCCTCGAAACTCCACAGGGCCGCTACGGGTGCCGAAGGCGCTATAGGCCGGATCGAGTACGAGTAGGAGGACGAGGACGAGTAGGAGCCAGAACGGCGCACTTGATCACAGGTGCGTCGTTTTTCCTTTGGGTGTGTTTGAAATGGGTTGATCGCTGGCGAAGGGCGGGGCAACCTCGCCCCTGCAAGCCAACTCGTTTTGAATACACCCTTTTCATGCGCACTGCCGGCCCCACGACTGCTTTTTGACAGCATTCACTCCGTCACGTATAATCACAATTGGTCAGGTGGTCTGACCAATTCATCCCCAAGAGACCTGCTCCCGTGGCCACTTTCGAACCTGTCCGCAAAAGCGCCATCGCCGAAGAGATCTCGGCCCGCCTCCTCTCACTGATCCAGGAAAAGCAGCTCAAACCGGGCGACAAGCTGCCGCCCGAACGCGAGCTGGCCGCGTCCATGCAGGTCAGCCGCCCCTCCCTGCGCGAGGCATTGCGCGCCCTGTCGATGATGAACGTCGTCGAGATACGCCAGGGCGACGGCACCTACGTCACCTCGCTGGAGCCGGACCTGCTGGTCGAGCACCTGGACTTCGTCATCTCGCTGGACGATTCGACGATCCACCACCTGTTCGAGGTGCGCCGCATCCTGGAAGTCGGCATTGCCGGTCTGGCGGCGCAGCGGGCCAGCGACACCCAGACCGCCGCGTTGGAAGAGATGTTCGAACAGTCGGTCGAATGCCGGCGCGACGCGGTGGCATTCCTGCAGATCGACCTGGCGATGCACGAGCTGATGGCCGAGGCGACTGGCAACCCACTGCTGAAGCGGGTCATGGCCAGCATGAGTCGCATGGGACTGGCCAGCCGCAGCCGCACCGGCGCCAGCCAGAGCGTGCGCGACCGCACTGTGACAGACCACCGCGCGATCGTGGCCGCCATCAAGGCGCATGACCCCGACGCTGCGGCGCAGGCGATGCTGGACCACCTCGACCACGTCGAACGGAGCCTCGGAAGAACCGCTGATTTGCAGGACATCGCGGATCGGAACTGACGCCTCCCTGCCAAGGACTTCATCCCATGAAACTGATCACCTTCAGCGTTGAAGACAAACCCATTTTGGGCGCGATTGCTAAAGGACGCGCCATCGATCTGCCGCGCGCGGTTGCCGCGTTTGCCGAGGCTGTCCATGACACGCAACAGCCTGCCTTTCCAACCACGATGCGTGCGTTGCTGGAAGCTGGCGACACAGCCATGCAGATGGCCGCGAAGACGCTGTCCTGGCTGGAAGTGCAAGGAATCGAGGTGCTGGTACCAGTTTCGCACTCGCTGGAAGCGGTCAGCCTGGCGCCGCCGGTGCCCGACCCCAGCAAAATCGTCTGCTGCGGGCTGAACTACGCCGACCACTGCCGCGAGCAAAACATCGACCTGCCCAAGAACCTGATCCTGTTCAGCAAGTTCCCGACGGCGCTGATCGGCTACGGCGACGCGATCACCTGGGCGGCCGCAACCAGCCAGCAGGTGGACTACGAGGCGGAGCTGGCCTTTGTCATCGGCAAGAGGGCGCACAACGTGCCGGTCGAGGACGCTTACGACTACATCGCCGGCTACACCATCGCCAACGACGTCAGCGCGCGCGATGTGCAGTTCGGCGACGGCCAGTGGATCCGCGGCAAGTCCTTCGACACCTTCTGCCCGCTGGGGCCGGCGCTGGTGACCGCGGACGAGATCGACGACCCGCACAGCCTGGCGATTCGCTGCCGGGTCAACGGCCACCTGTTGCAAGACTCCAACACAGCGGAGTTGGTCTTCAAGGTGCCGCAGATCCTGAGCTTCATCAGCCAAACGGCGACGCTGCTGCCGGGCGACATCGTGCTGACCGGCACGCCGGCCGGTGTTGGCGTCTTCCGCGACCCGCAGATCTTTCTGCAACCGGGCGACCGGGTCGAGATCGAGATCGACAAGCTCGCCACGCTGCGCAACGTCGTCAGGTAGGTGGCACGCGGACAAACGCGGATAGACGCGGACCGGATTCTTCATGGTTTCCCCTCCGATCAGTGTTCATCCGACGGAATCAGTGAGCATCCGCTTCAGTCGTCCATGAAAATCAATGGCTCTTACTCGCTTGATGCAAGCCGCGTTGAGGTCTGGCCGCACATCTTCGACCCGGCGGAGCTGGCCAGCCTGATCCCTGGCTGCCAGCGGCTGGAACAGGTGTCGCCAGACGAGTACCACGGCACGTTCATGATGTGGCTGTCAGCCATCAGCGGCGCGTACGAGACGACGGTGCGGGTGCTGGAACGTGAGGAGCCGGAACGATGCCGCTTCGAGGGCGAAGTTACCGGTCCGACCGGCAGGGTCACCGGCACAGCCACCTTCTCGCTGGCGGAAGACAACGACCAAACCCTGCTGACCTACGAGGCGCAGGGCATTCTCAGCGGCGCGCTGGCACGGATGAGCCCGCGCTTCGTCGAAGGCGTCGCCAAGACGCTCATCAACCAGGGGCTGGACAAGCTGAACCGCGACCTGCAAGCAGAGCGAGCCGCGGCAGCTGGCTCCGTCCAGCCCGCCAGCCCAGTCACTCCGTGGCAAAGGAGGTATGGATGCGCATTGTCGATCTTTCGGTCCCTATTGGCGAGGATACGCTCAGCCCTCCGTCGGTCAACCTCCAACTCAAACTGACGTCCTACCACCGCGGCCCCGGCTTCTGGCAGGCCAGCAAGATCGAAATGCTGCTGCACACCGGGTCGCACGTGGACTTCACCAAACACGTGCAGGCCGACGGCGAGACGGCGGTCGATGTACCGTCTGGAGCGCGTTTTCGGGCTGGCGCGGGTGGTGGATCTGAGCCACGTTGGGCCGAACCACGCCATCACCGTCGAGGATGTCGCGTCACGCCTGCCAGATCTGCAAGCGGGCGACATCGTGCTGGTGCGCACCGATTGGACCGAAAAGCAGTGGGGCAACTGGCCGACCTACTACCTGGAGTCGCCCTGGTGTACGGCGGAAGCTGCCCAATGGCTGGTGGACAACGGTGCGCGCGCCATCGGTTTCGACTGCTTCAGCGAATACTGCGCCCGCCTGCCCGACTTTACCTCGGAGGATTTCATCATCCACAAGGTCATCCTGGAAAACGGGTCGATCCTGATGCAGCAGATGACCAACCTGTCGCAGCTTCCTACCGACCGCCGGGTCCAGTTCTTTGCGCCGTTCATCAAGATCAGCGGCGCGGAAGGCTCGCCGGCCCGCTTCTTTGCCCTTTTGGAAGACTGAACGAACTATGTCATTGCGTTGCTGCCGAAGCAATCTCCTCCGCCAGCAACGCAAGGTTGCTTCGCCGCAGACGGCTCGCAACGACAACAGCACAACATGTTATCACAGATGAACAAGGAGGTATCGATGTGACCACCCAGGCATACTACTCTGCCGACAATCCGTGGACGAAGCGGTCGGCCTGCTGGCCGAACACGGACCGTCCCTTCTGGTCATGGCCGGCGGCACCATCGCCATGCCACTGATCAACGACGGCATCAGCTTCCCCGAGCGGGTCATGGGACTGCGGCACGCCGGTCTCGACAGCGTCAGTCGCAGCGAACGGCCACCACGTCATTGGCGCGACCGTCACCCTCTCCCGGATGCTGACCTGGGACGCCATCCCACTGTTGCAAAAGGCTGCCCACAACGTCGGCGGGTGGGCGATCCGCAACATGGCGACCGTGGGCGGCAACCTGTTTGCGCCGCCGCCCGCCGGTGACTTCGCCGTCGCGCTGCTGGCGCTGGACGCGCAGGTGGTGCTGACCAGCGCAGCCGGCCAGCGGGTCGTATCGCTCAACGACTTCTACACCGGCTTCATGACCACCGTTGTGCAGCCGGGCGAGCTGGTGAGCGAGATCCGCGTACCGGCGCCCGCCGGCCAGACGGCCTATCTCAAGTTCGCCCGCCGCGAGACAAACACCCCGTCCATCGTCACCGTCGCTGCGCACATCATGCGGGACGGCGACCGGGTCACCGATGCGCGGCTGGCGCTCAACGGCGTCGGACCACACCCGTTCCGCGCCCGGCGAGCCGAGTCGCGCTGGTCGGCTCAACGCTGGACGAGGCAGCCATCGCCCACGCCGGCGAGCTGGCGGCCGAAGCCAGCGATCCGATGGACGACGCGATCGCCAGCGCCTGGTATCGCCGCAAGATGATCCCGGTGATGGTGCGGCGCGCGCTGATACAGCTTGTCACCCAGGAGGCGACCGATGGCATCTAGAATTGTGGAATTCACCCTCAACGGCCGCGTGACCGAGGTGATGGTCAAGCCGCTGACCACCGTGCAGACGGTGCTGCGCGAGCAGCTTGGCTACACCGCCACCAAGAGCGGCTGCAAGCAGGGCGGCTGCGGCAGTTGCACCGTGCTGGTCGACGGCCAGCCGATGATGTCATGCCTGCTGCCCGCCGAGGATATCGCCGGCCAGGATGTTGTGACGCTGGAAGGGCTGACGCCGCGCGATGGGCTGCATCCCTTGCAGCAGGCCTTTGTTGACAACTACGCCGCCCAGTGCGGCTACTGCACCTCGGGCATGATCCTGGTGGGCAAGGCGCTGCTGGACAGCAACCCCGAGCCGCTGCCGCGACGAGATCGTCGACGCGCTGGCCGGCAACTACTGCCGCTGCACCGCCTACGAACCGATTGTCGAGGCAATTCAGGATGCTGCCGGACGCATGGCAGCGAGCAATGGAAAGGAGGCCCACGCATGACCGCCCAGGAACTGAACGTAGTTGGCCAGTCCGTGCCGCGCCGCGATGGCCTCGGCCACGTCACCGGCAAGACGGTCTACATCGACGACATCTCCTTTCCCGACACGCTCTACCTCAAGATGGTGCGCAGCCCGATCGCGCACGGCAACATCCGCGGCATCGACTTCAGTGAGGCCGAGAAAGTGCCCGGCTTCGTGCGTGCGCTGACGTGGAAAGATGTGCCCAAGAACATCTACACCATCCTCTGCCTGATCGGCGTCGGCCCGGACGACGAGCCGGTGCTGGCGCAGGACAAGGTGTTGTGGCAAGGCGAGCAGATCGCGGCGATCCTCGCCGAGAGCGAAGCGGCCGCCACCGAGGCCGCCGACAAGGTGCGTCTCGACCTGGAGGAGCTGCCGGCCGTCTTCGACGTCGAAGAAGCGCTCAAGCCCGGCGCACCGATCCTCAAGCCGTGGGGCACCAACTACTTCGTCTACGACTACGAGTACGGCCAGAGCAACGCCTTCCGCAAGGTGCGCTACGGCGACGTCGAGCGGGCCTTCGACCAGGCCGACTACATCGTCGAGGAACGCTACACCACCAGCCCCATCGAGCACGCCCCGACTGAGACCACCGGCTGCATCGTGCGCCCGGAACCCAACGGCCGTTACACGGTCTATACCAACACGCAGGCGCTCTTCTTCTCGCTGGACAACAGTGCGCTGATCCTGCAGGCGCCCTTCCAGAATCTGCACTTCGTCGGCGGCACGGTGGGCGGCGGCTTCGGCGGCAAGGTAGACGTCATCGTCGAGCCGATCGCGATTCTGGCCGCCATGAAGACCGGCCGGCCGGTCAAATATCGCTACACCCGCCAGGAGGAGATGCGCATCTCCTCGACGCGCGCGGCCTGGCGGCTCTACTACAAGGACGGCGTGATGAAGGATGGCCGCATCATCGCCCGCCAGGTGATCAGCTACCACGACGCCGGCGCGTACAACCGCCACTCGCCCTATGCGGTCACCAAGCACGCTGCCAACCTGTGCGGTCCCTACAGCATTCCTAACGTCCACATCGACGCCCACTGCGTCTACACCAACCGCCAGCCCAGCAGCGCGATGCGCGGCTTCGGCGTCACCCCGGCCTCCTTCGCGGTCGAGGTGCAGATGGACAAAATCGCCGAGACTGGTAGGCATGGACCCGTGGGAGATACGCTTCCTCAACGCCTACCGCAACGGCGACATGCGCCCGCACCAGAAGGAAGTCGAGGACGCGACCCTGATCGAAGTGATGCAGGCCGCGGCGGAGATGACCGGCCACGACCTGCCGGCCAACCTGAAGGCGATGAGTTCATGGGACAAGGAGGCGCAGCATGGCTAAGAAACGCGGCACCGGCATGGCAGCCGTCAACTATCCGACCGGGATGAACCTGGGCGGCGACCCCTCCCAGGCGCTGATCCACGCCACAACCACCGGCAACTTCGTCATCAGCCTCTCCAGCACCGACCTCGGTCAGGGGCTGAAGACCGTCATCGCGCAGATCGGCGCGGAGACGCTGGGCGTGCCGTTCGAAACAGTCCTGGTGGACACCGCCGACACCGACACTGGCCCGCACTGCATGGGCACCTTTGCCAGCCGCGCCACACATCGCGTCGGCAACGCGGTCATGCAGGCTGCTGAGGAAGCGAAGAAGGTGATGATGGAAGTCGCCGCCGATGAACTGGAGGCCAGCGCCGACGACCTCGAGACCGACGGCGCCGGGATGATCCGTGTCAAAGGATCGCCCGACCGCGCCGTCTCGGTGATCGACGTCGCGCTGGCAGCGCACTTCAAGTACGCCCGCACCATCTCCGGCCGCGGCATGTTCATGAAGCCCAAGAGCCCGGTCGATCCCGACACCGGCAAGATGGACCCCGACAGCACCGAGGCGCACGCCTGCACCGTCGCCGAGGTCGAGGTCGACACCGAAACTGGCCAGGTGACCGTGCTCAGCCTGAAGAGCGCCTACGAAGTCGGCCGCCAGGTGAACCCTGGGCTGGTCAAAGGGCAGATCGTGGGCGGCGCGTTCATGGGCATGGCCCATGCACTCTACGAGACGACCGCGCCCTACTACCCGGCCACCGACCACGCCCCGACTGGCTTCTCTGACTATGTACTGCCCGGCCCGGCCGAGCTGCCGGTGATCGAAAGCGTGGTGCTGGAGTATCCCAGCGCCAACGGGCCCTACGGCGTCAAAGGCGTCGGCGAGATGACCGCCAACTCACCGATTCCCGCCATCGTCAACGCCATCTACAACGCCGTCGGCGTGCGCATCAACGACCTCCCGGTCACACCGGAGAAGATCCTGCCGCGCGCTGGAGGCAAAACCGTAATCCGTAGGGGCATGAATGGCGGCTCGCAATGTCGATGTACGCGTGAGCTCCCCGCCGCCATTCATGCCCCTGCACATATTTTCCAAGGAGCAACACAATGATCAAAGTCATCTCCCTAATGAAACGCCGCGACGACATGACGCTGGACGAGTTCCGCAACTGGGCCTTCAACGAACATCCGGAGCTGGGCAAGAAGATACCGGGCATGCGCCGCTACCACATGAGCTGCGTGCAGGAAGACTCGGACACGCCCTTCGACGTCATCTCCGAGTTCTGGTTTGACGATGTGGCCGCACTGCAGGCTGGCTTTGCCACCCCCGAAGGCAAGGCAGCCGGCGGCGACGCCGCCGCGCACTGCTCGGTGCGTGCGCGCATGGTGACAGACGACAAGGTCATCATTCCGTGACATTCTGTAGGGGCATGAACGAACGTTACGAGCAGATCCTTAATCGCAAGAATTTCTCGGCGTTCGTTCATGCCCCTACGGTGATCGAACGCGCGCCGGTCGTTCATGCCCCTGCGTTATGGTATAATGCCGCCTCAAACGAGGCACACAAACCATGAAAGACGTACTGCAACAAACCCAAACCTGGCACGACGCCGGTCAGGCCATGGCCGTCGCCACGGTCGTTGACACCTGGGGATCGGCCCCACGGCCGGTGGGATCGAAGCTGGTCGCAACAGCCGATGGCCGCTTTGCCGGCTCGGTCAGCGCGGGCTGCGTCGAAGGCGCGGTGCTGGAGCAGTGCGAGAAGGCAATCAGGACCGGCCAGTCCGCGCTGCTGACCTATGGCGTGGCCGACGAGGAAGCCTGGGAAGTCGGGCTGGCCTGTGGCGGCACGATCCGCGTCTGGGTCGAGCCGTTCAGCGTCTGGCAGGCGATCTTCCCAGCGCTGGCCGAGGGATTGCGCGCAAATCGGTCGCTGGCAGTGGTGTCACCCCTGCGCGATGTAACACCATCGACCAAGCAGTTGATCCTGTCGGCAGACACGGCCGCGAGCGAAACTGCACCTCAACTCGTGGACGTAGTGCGAACCATGCTGGCCCAGAACCGCAGCGGCGTGGTCGAGCTGGACGACGAAACCCTCTTCGTCGAAGTGCATCCAAGCCCGCCTCGTCTGATCATCGTCGGCGGCGTCAACATCGCCGAGCCGCTGATCGACCTGGCGCGCGCGCTGGCCTTCGAGACGGTGTTGGTGGACCCGCGGCAGGCATTTGCCTCGCGCGAGCGCTTCCCCAACGCCGGCGAGATCATCAACGGCTGGCCGGATGAGGTGCTGCCCGACCTGGCGCTGGACGAGAGCGCCTACGTCGTGGTGCTGACCCACGATCCCAAGATCGACGACCCGGCCCTGCAGGTTGCCCTGCCTTCGCGAGCATCTTATGTGGGCGCGCTGGGCAGCCGGCGCACGGCGCAGAAGCGGCGCGAACGCCTCAGTGCGGCCGGCATGAGCGATGAAATGCTGGACCGCCTGCACGCGCCCATCGGCCTGCCGCTGGGCGGCCAGTCCACCGGCGAGATTGCCCTCTCCATCCTGGCAGAGATCGTCCAACTCCGCAACAACCGGAGCTAAATCCACCGCGGAGGCGCGGAAGACGCAGAGACCTATCAAATAATCCTCTGCGCTCTTTGCGTCTCTGCGGTGATGCCAGACTGACTTATGTTCGAATCGATTGACACTTTGCAAGCAGCGCTGCTGCAACACGACTACGTAGCCGAACGCGGGCTGGCGACGGTCATTTTCCTGGCAAACCGGCTGCGCAAACCGCTGTTTCTGGAAGGTGAGCCAGGTGTCGGCAAGACCGAGGTCGCCAAGGTGCTGAGCGCGATGCTGGGCGCGCGACTGATCCGCCTGCAGTGTTACGAGGGGCTGGACGTGCACCACGCCGTCTACGAGTGGGCCTACTCGCGCCAGATTCTGCACCTGCGCATCCTCGAGTCCAGCGGCGCGACCCGTCAAGAGATGGAGCGCGACCTCTACAGCCGCGAGTTTCTGCAGGCCCGCCCGCTGCTGCAAGCCATTGAACACGACGACCCGCGCCCGCCAGTGCTGCTGATCGACGAAATCGACCGGGCCGACGACGAGTTCGAGAGCTTCCTGCTGGAGATCCTCTCCGACTACCAGATCACCATCCCCGAGATCGGCACGATCCGCGCTGCCGAGCCGCCGGTGGTGGTCATCACCTCCAACCGCACGCGGGAGGTGCACGACGCGCTCAAGCGCCGCTGCCTCTACCACTGGATCGACTACCCCGACTTCGACACCGAGTTGCGCATCGTCCTCTTGAAGCAGCCTGGCATCCAGGCCACCCTCAGCCGCCAGATCGTCGCTGCCGTGCAGGAGCTGCGCCGTGCCGACCTCTACAAGCCGCCGGGCGTCGCCGAGACGCTGGACTGGGCCGCGGCTTTGCAGGCCATGGAGTGCCAGGCGCTGGACGAGCAGGCCATCCGCGACACCCTGGGCGTGGTGCTCAAGTACCAGGACGACGTGCAACAGGCGCAAAGCCAACTGGCCCGCCGGCTGGCCGCCGCGGCAGCCCATGAGCGCGCCTGAGCAGCCACCCCGGGGATACACCACGCGCCGGCTGGTGCAGTTCGGTCGCTCCCTGCGCGCAGCGGGCCTCTCCATCAACGCCCAGCAGCTCAGTGACACCGCTCGCGCGCTGACCACCATCGACATCTCGCGCCGGGAAGACTTCTACTACGCGCTGCGCGCCTTGCTGGTGCGCAGCCCCAATGACTTCGCGCTTTTCGACCAGTTATTCGAGCTGTTCTGGCTGGGACGAGCCGGGCTGTTGGCTGAGATGGGTGTTCGCCAACAACGGCCATCGGACAGGCTACCGGGCGCAAGTTCCAGCACACGCGCCATGGCCGGTCGATCCCTGCTGCTGGACGACGATGCGCCGGCCGGCGACGAGAGCGACCCCGCCATCACCCCAACCTACAGCGCCAGCGAACTGCTGCGGCAGAAGGATTTTGGCGAGTTCAGCGACGAAGAAGTGGCCGCGGCGCGGGCGGTGATGCAAAGCCTGCTCTGGCGCATGGACCAGCGACCGACCCGGCGGCTGGTGCGCACCAGCAAGCAGACCGCCAACCTGGACCTGCCGCGCGCCATCCAGCGCAGCATTCGTCGCGGCGGTGAGATCGTGGAACTGCCGCGCCGGCGACGCAAGCACAAGCCGCGGCCGCTGGTGGTGATCTGCGACGTCAGCGGCTCCATGGAACGCTACTCACGCCTGTTTCTGTACATGATGCACAGCCTGGTCCACGGCACGGCCAGGATCGAGACCTTCGTCTTTGGGACGCGGCTGACCCGGATCACACCGGCCCTGCGCCACGGCGACCTGGACACAGCCGTCGTGCGCGCGTCCGAGCTGGTGCTGGACTGGTCGGGCGGCACGCGGATCGGGGAGTCGCTGCGCAGTTTCAACTTTCGCTGGTCGCGGCGCGTGTCCGGCCATGGCGCAGTGGCGCTGATCATCAGCGACGGCTGGGATCGAGGGGATCAGGACGTGCTGGATGTGGAGATCCGGCGGCTGCGGCGCAACGTCCACCGGCTGATCTGGCTCAACCCGCTGGCCGGCAGCCCGTCGTATCAACCGCTGGTACGCGGCATCCAGACCATCCTCCCCCACGTCGACGAGATGCTTCCGCTGCACAACCTGGAAAGCATGGCCAGGCTGGCCGGGAAGCTGGGCGCCGTAGGGCGGTGAAGCGCTGTTGGCGGGTGGGGTGGGGATGGGTATACTGCGGTTGTATTATTCTACTCGCGCGACCTGCCACTGAAACAGAAGGGACCTGACCTATGACCGACCCCGTTACGCTTGCCGCCGGAGCAAAACTGCTCGAGATGGTCGTAAGCGCCTCTATCGGCCTGGGCATCAACAGCCTGGCCGGCGGCGCTTCGAAGGCGTTGAAAGATGCCAACGACCAGTTGCAGAAGGAAGCCGAACAGCGGGTTACCCGGATGGTTGCCATCGTCCAGGCTGCTGCCGATGGCATGATGCCAGAGCTACAGCGCATCAATGAGGAAACTGGCCTCGACCACAGCCCCCTGTTCAGTCACCCCGACTTTCTGGCGCAGGTGACCCAGGTATTGTTGCTGGACGGGCGGCCAGACCTGGCGCAGATCGAGGCGTTGTACCGACGCCTTTTCAGCGACGACCAGTGGCAGCAACTGCAGACGCCGCTGCTGATCTTCGTTCAGATGATCAAGCGCAACTTGCAGAACGATGAAATCTGGGGCGGTGTGCTGCAATCGTTTCAAATCGAGATGCAGATCGCCGGCCTCAACGAAACCTCTCTGCGAATTGCCGAGACATCAGACCGCATTGCCGGCTCGGTCGAGACGCTGCCGAGCGCGCTTGTTGGACGAACAGGAAACCCGAGATCGTTCAGCCATCCAGCGTCTCCTGCGACCTTACTTGCGCGGCCTTTACCACAAATCCAACGCACTGCCGCTGGCTGAGAAGAAGGCCGAAGAAGGCGGCCGACAGCCCAGATTGCAGCGCGTCTACGTGGATTTGAATACTCAGGACGGTCCTTCATGGAGTCTCGTGCTGGATCGTCTCGACGTACCTGTTGAAAAGCGAGCCGATTTGCTGGCCCGTCTCAGCGATTGGGACGATCCGCTTGCGACCGGCTGGAACGTCAGAGAACCCGCTGAAAGCGCAGACCCGAGGGCATTCCTGCGCGCTGATATTCGCAAGATCGAGATGTCCCGTCCCGGGTTCCCCCTGGAGCCGTGGATGAGCGACGAAGACGTCGCGACAAAAGCGATGCGCAGCCGGACGAGTGTACTGGAAGCGCTGAAACAGGAACCACAACTCGTTCTGTTGGGCGACCCGGGCAGCGGAAAGAGTACGCTGACCCGGCGCATCGCCGGCATGCTGGCGGCGGTCGCGATGGACGCCGACGAGAGCGACGCGACTGACCGCGACTGGCAGAGTAACCTGCAGGGCGCTTTCGATCTTTGGCTGTTACCGGTGCGCATCGAACTCAGTCAATGGGCGGAAAACCTGCCGGACACGAAGACCGGCGTCGCGCGCCATCTGGTGGACGAGTGCCTGCGAGTGATCGGCGATGCCGGCAGTGTGCCGGCCGATCATCTGCGAAAACACTTCACGGACGAGTTGACCGCTGACCCGCCGCGCGTGCTGATCCTGCTGGACGGCCTGGACGAGGTGTCAGACGTTGCCAAACGCCAGCGTCTCTTGCAGGCAATCTCCGATTTCAGCAAGCACTACCAGACTGTACGTATGGTTGTCACTTGCCGTATCCGTCCCTACGTCGAGGGCAAGGACTACACGCTGCCCTTGCCGCACCACATTCTTGCACCACTGGACGAGGAAGGCATCGCCACGTTCCTCTCCCGCTGGCACGCTGAAATGACCTGGGCCGGGATCTACGCCGCGGACACAGCAGAAATCGCCCGTACGGCCTTGCTGGACGCGCTGCGCGACGAAGCACGGCCGGAGTTGCACGAGATGGCCGGCACGCCGCTGCTCCTGACCATGATGGCGCGCCTCAACTACTGGCACGGCCTGCCAACCAGCCGGGCCGCTCTCTACGACCTTTACGTCAACGAACTGCTGTGGGAATGGGAGAAGCGCAAGAAGCGCAGTCCCAGCGAGCCGACCAGCCTGGAGGTGCTCCTGCAGCAAGCCGGGGTGCAACGCCCCAGCCTGGAGCGCGCCCTGGCGCGGCTTGCCTACCACGTGCATGGCCGGGAAGGCCACCGCGACACCGTCGATATCCCGGCTGCCGAACTGGAACGGGAGATACGCCGCATCTACCCGGGCGACGACGATGCCGCGGCGGCGGCCTGGGCCGTCGAGGTACTGCGGCTGGTCGACGACCGCTCAGGATTGATCTATGCCACCCAGCAACGGGAAACCGTACCGCTTCGTTCACCGCTCGTTTCAGGAGTTCATGGCCGCCCGCTGGCTGACCGACGGCGACTACCTGCCCAAGTTCAAAGAGCGGCTGGACGACGAACAGTGGCCGGAAGTTGTGCTGCTGGGCATCGGCTACCAGGTCTTCGTGGCCGGCGACTATGGCCTGCCGCTGACGGTCATCGACGAGTGCTTGCGCCGGGAGCCGACGAATGCACAGGAGTGGAACACGGTGGCGCTGCTGGGCGACTGCTACCGGCTGCTGGGCGCGCAGCGGGCCATCGAGGCGGACCGGGAACAACTGGCTGGCCGGGTAATGGCCGACGTCCCCCGCTTGCTGACCGCCGCGATGCAGAACCGCGACCTGCCGGCCCGCCAGCGGCTTGAGGCCGGCCTGCTGCTGGCCGATCTGGATGTTGATCCACCCGGTCTGGACGACTTCGTGGCCGTACCCGGCGCCGGCTTCAGCATTGGCCGCTACCCGGTGACCAACAAGCAGTTCCGACGCTTCGTGGACAGTGGCGGTTACGACCTTGACAAAGCGTGGTGGGCGAAGAAAGCCGTTGCGGAGCTAAACCAGTATTACGGAGACGATTGGATCAAGGGTCCACGCCTCTGGGATGACAAACGCTTCAACCGCAGCACCCAGCCGGTAGTGGGCGTCAGTTGGTACGAAGCAGTCGCCTATTGCGCCTGGCTGACGGAGAAGTTACAGGCTGAAGGCCGCAGCCGTCGACGTGCGGCTGCCCACCGCTGAAGAATGGCAACAGGCTGCCGGCACAGAAACCTATCCTTGGGGCAACAGAGTTCAACCCAGCCAACGCCAACACAAAGGAAAGCGGCCTCGAACAAACCACGCCAGTACACATGTACCCGGCCGGCGCCCGGCGATTCGCCCCAGCGTTCGAGATCTGGGATCTGGCCGGAAACGTGTGGGAGTGGACGGGATCAAAATACAAGGACGTTGCCGCTTTCTATCTGAAAGGCGGTTCGTGGTGGGATGACGCCGAGAACGCCGGTTCGGCGGCGCGCCTCGGGTACGATCCGAGGCTCAGGGACGGCCACCGACGGGTTCCGCGTGGTCGTCGTCCCCGTCTCTCGTCCCTAGTTCTGGTTGCTGGCTTCTGAATTCTGGTTGCTGATTCCCGGCTTCTGCTCCCTCTCCCCTTGGGAGAGGGCTGGGGTGAGGGGTCGCCGCACTCGAACACGCGATACCGATGCGCACTACAGCCGTGGTCTCTGGTTTTCACGACGGTTTGCCCTTGCGGAATTCCGCCCCTCACCCTAACCCTCTCCCTGAGGGAGAAGGGGCCGGAAACGCCAGCGACGTTCTCCGCTCTGGCCCCCTCTCCCCTTGGGAGAGGGCTGGGGTGAGGGGTCGCCGCACTGGGACACACTACCATGCCTGACGAACGACTCCACCGCATCTACCCACCTATCCTTCAACGCGCGCGTGAGCTGCGCCAGCCGCAAACCGCCGCCGAACAGAAACTGTGGTCTGCCTTGCGCAACCGGCAACTGGGCGGCTTCAAGTTCCGCCGCCAGCATCCCATCGATCGCTTCATCGTCGACTTCTTCTGCCACGAATGCGCGCTGGTTATCGAGGTCGATGGCGACTCACACGTCACCGAGGTTGAATACGACCACGCGCGGACGGAATGGCTAAACGACCGCGGCTACCACGTCGTGCGTTTCACGAACCAGGAAGTCCAACGCCAGTTGCCAGCGGTGTTGGAGGCAATTTGGCAGAAGTGTGTGAAGCGTTCTGTACGTGAAGACTCACCCTCACCCTAGCCCTCTCCCTGAGGGAGAGGGGACCGGAACAGCAGACAAAGTCTCCGCTCCAGCCATCTCTCCCACCAAAAGACCCAACCGGATGTGCGGGCAACATCCTAAACTCTGGCCCCCTCTCCCCTTGGGAGAGGGCTGGGGTGAGGGGTCGTCGCACTCGAACACATATCTCTCATCCACAAGGACCCCATCTCATGCCACCAACCCACGATACAACCGACACC
Source organism: uncultured Chloroflexia bacterium (assembly GCA_963707275.1). Taxonomy (GTDB): domain Bacteria; phylum Chloroflexota; class Anaerolineae; order JAAEKA01; family JAAEKA01; genus JACKBK01. The sequence continues at coordinate 768,311 of CAVPPH010000001.1, read as the reverse complement.
AAACCAACTCCCCAAGACACCCTCATCACCACCCACCACACCATCACCATCGACGGCCAGGAGATCGCGTACACCGTCACCTGCGGCACGGTGGTGCTCAAGGAAGAGACGGTGATGAAAGGCGACGACGAGGGCAAGGCCGAAGGCGAGAAGCCGCGCGCCACGATCTTCTTCATCGCCTACACCCGCGACGACGTGGCCGACCCGGCCAGCCGGCCGGTGACCTTCTCGTTCAACGGCGGACCGGGCTCGTCGTCGGTCTGGCTGCACCTGGGGCTGCTGGGACCGAAGCGCGTGTTGCATGGACGACGAAGGCTGGGCGCCGCCGCCGCCCTACCGACTGGTGGACAACGAAGCGTCGCTGCTGGATGTGACCGACCTGGTGTTCATCGACCCGGTCAGCACCGGCTTCAGCCGGCCCGTGCCGGGCGAGAAAGCGCAGGCGTTCCACAGCTTCACCAAGGACATCGAATCGGTGGGCGACTTCATCCGCCTCTATGCCAGCCGCTACGGGCGCTGGACCTCGCCCAAGTTCCTGATCGGCGAGAGCTACGGCACGACGCGCGCGGCCGGGCTGTCCGGTTACCTGCAAGAACGGCACGGCATGTACCTCAACGGCATCATGCTGGTGTCCATCGTGCTCGACTTCCAGACCTTGCAGTTCCTGCCGGGCAACGACCTGCCGCACATCCTCTACCTGCCGGCCTATGCTGCCACCGCCTGGTATCATGGCCGGCTGACGGAGGAACTGCAAAGCCGGCCGCTGAGCGAGTTCCTGGCCGAAGTGGAGACCTTTGCCGTCGGTGCGTATGCGCTGGCGCTGCTGCAAGGCGACGCCCTGCCGGCGCAACTGCACGGCGAGATCGCCGGCCTGCTGGCGCGCTACACCGGTCTGTCACAGGATTATGTCGAACGCAGCAACCTGCGCATCGAGATCATGCGTTTCACCAAGGAACTGCTGCGCGACCAGCGGCGCACCACGGGCCGGCTGGATAGCCGCTACACCGGCATCGACCGCGATGCGGCCGGCGAGGAGTTCGAGTTCGACCCCAGCTATGCCGCCGTGCAAGGCGCCTATAGCGCGACCTTCAACGACTACGTGCGCCGCGAACTGGGTTTCGAGAGCGATCTGCCCTACGAGATCCTGACCGGCCTCTACAAGACCTGGAGCTTCGACGACCACGAAAACCGCTTCGTCAACGTCGCCGAGACGCTGCGCAAGGCGATGTCGATGAACCCGTACCTCAAGGTGCATGTGGCCAACGGCCTGTTCGATCTGGCCACGCCCTACTTCGCGGCCGACTACACGGTCAAGCATCTCGGTCTCGATCCCAGCCTGCGCGGCAATGTCAGCACCAGTTTCTACGAGGCCGGCCACATGATGTATGCCCACCGGCCCTCGCTGCTGAAGCTGAAAGAAGAGCTGGCCGGTTTTGTTCGCAGCGCGGTTGCCAGATAAGGACTGCCAGTCCTACCAGCATTTGTGATCTTCCCGCGCTTGCCGGGGAAGGACTGGCAGTCCTGACCCGGTCGTCCCATTTGCGCCGTACACACGACGTTTACGACTCTTTGCCAGGTTGTTATTCAGTCCTTAACCTCGATACGTTACGATGGTGCTGTGAGAATGTGACCGAACCCTTGGGCAGGCATACTCGAACAGAGGTGCCCGGCAGCCAGGTGTTCCGTCACCAACTAAATGCTATCGAGGTGAACAAACTGAATGAACATCCTGCTGACAAATGACGACGGCATCGCAGCGCCCGGCCTGTGGGCGGCGGCCCGGGCGCTGGCGCCGCTGGGACACGTGCTGGTGGTCGCGCCCAGCACCAACTGGAGCGGCTATGGAGCGGCGCTGCCGCCGGCTACCGAGCTGAGCTTTGCCCCCTTTACCGTGGCCAATGATCTGGCAGAACGTGTGACGGCGTTCTCGGTCGACGGCACACCGGCCGCCTGCGCGCAAGTTGGCCTCAGCGGCGCGTTGAGCATGCAGTCCATCGACCTGGTGGTCAGTGGCATCAACGCCGGGCTGAACGTCGGGCGCGATGTGTTCTATTCCGGTACCGTCGGTGCGGCCATCACAGCCCGGCTGATGGGCAAGCCTGCCATCGCGGTCTCGCTGGATAACGGCAGCAATGGCGTGCGCCACTACGAGACCGCCGCGGCCTGCCTTGCCGACGCGCTGCTGGAATTCGCAGGCAGATTGCTGGCAGACCCGGCAGTCATCAACCTCAACGTGCCCAACCTGCCGCTGGCCGAACTTGCTGGTGTCAAGGTCACGACGCTGAGCGCCTGGTCATGCGCCAACGCCTACCAAATCGAAGTCTCTGGCAGGGACAGCCTGCGGTTGCAGCGCATCTATCAAGGCAGCGGCTCCGGGCACGTTCCCGGCACCGACGCCTGGGCTGTCGCCAACGGCTACCTGTCGGTGACCTGGCTGCGGCTGTTGCAGGACTTGCTGCGCATCGATCCATTGCTGGACGCCCGCCGCAGCGCCACCACACCGTGGTTCTTCGGTGATCGGACTACTTCCCTTCCGCAGGTATCACACGTGTTCGATCCCGCTTTCGACTACCACGACTGAAGAGAACTTTCCTTGTAGAAACCGGTTTTGTGCGGTAAACTTCAAGCAATCAGACACAGATCTTTCCTCTGAGTTGCAACGGAGTAACCGCATGCCCCTCGTCTACGCCGGCAAATTTCTACGCATCGATCTCACAACCAAGACAGTCACTGAGCACGCCATCGAAGACGTCGATGTGCGTGCCTTTTTGCTTGGCAGCGGCTATGCCGCCAAGCTCTTTTTCGACGAAATGCAACCGGACCGCGCCTGGGACGATCCGACCAGCCCGCTGTATGTTTTCAACGGCCTGCTCAGCGGTACCTTTGCGCCCACCGGCTGCCGCAGTTCCTGGTGCGCCCGTTCGCCGCTGACCGGCATCTGGGGCGAGAGCAACATGGGCGGCCACTGGGGTGCGGAGCTGCGCTTTGCGGGCTACGACGGGCTGGTGATCACCGGTCGCGCCGAGCAGCCGGTCTACCTCTGGATCGACGGAAGCAGCGGCTCGGTGGAAGTACGCGACGCCAGCCATCTCTGGGGCCACAATCACTACCACGTCTTCGACGCGATCCGCGCCGAGACCGATCCCAAGACCCAGGTGGCCTGCATCGGCGTGGCCGGCGAGCGGCTGGTGCGCTACGCCGGCGTAATGCAGGGCGGCATCGAGCACGCGCGCACAGCGGGCCGTACCGGCATGGGCGCGGTGATGGGCAGCAAGAACATCAAGGCCATCGCCGTGCGCGGCAAGGAGCGCCCCGCCTACCATGACGCCAAGGGATTCCGCGACGCAGTCAAGGCATCCAACGCGATCATCAAGGACGGCGCGATGGGCCTGACCACGCTGGGCACAGCCGGCGGCGTGCCGGGCACCGAAAAATACGGCGACCTGCCGCTGAGCAACTGGCGCGGCGGCAGTTGGGACAAAGCCGGCGACATCAGCGGGCAGCGTATCGCCGAGACGATCTTCGAGCGCCACACCTTCTGCTTCGCCTGTCCCATCGGCTGCGGCAAGACGGTGTCGATCGACGACGGTCCCTACGCCGGCACACGCGGCCACGGCCCGGAGTACGAGACGCTGGGCGGGTTCGGCGGTCTGCTGCTCAACGGCGACCTCAACAGCATCAGCCACATCAACATGCTGTGCAACGACTACGGCATCGACACGATCTCGACCTCGGCCAGCATCGCCTGCGCGTTCGAGGCGGCCGAGCGCGGCCTGCTGGGCGACGACGAGCAGGACGGCCTCGACCTGAGCTGGGGTAACGCCGAATCCATCGTGGCCTGCGTCCACAAAATCGCGCGCCGTGAGGGTCTCGGCGACCTGATGGCCGAAGGCGTGATGCGAATGGTGGCAGACCTCGGTCAGGCTGCCGGCGACATGGCGCTGCACGTCAAGGGGCTGGAACTGCCTTACCACGACCCGCGCGCCTTCGTCAGCATGGGACCCAACTACGCGACGGCCAACCGGGGCGCGTGCCACATGGAGTCGATCAGCTACTGGGAAGGCTACGGCGTCGAGACGCCCGGCCTGGTCTTTCGTCCGGGCGCGGACCACTGGCAGACACGGCTGGACAACACAGACAGCGGCCGGATGGCCGTCCACTACCAGAACTTCCAGAGCGCCTACAACCCGCTGGGGCTGTGCAAGTTCATCATCAAGGGGCTGGCCGGACCGCAGGTCGTGGTCGATCTGGTCAACAACGCGCTGGGCTGGCAGTGGACAGCGGAGGATGTTTTCGAGACCGGCGAACGCATCTTCAACCTCAAGCGGCTGATCAACGCGCGCTACGGCATCACCGCCGCGGACGACACGCTGCCCGAACGTTTGGCAACGCAACCCCGCCCCAGCGGCAGCGCGGCCGGCTCGCTGCCCGACATGCCACGGCTGATGGCTGAATATTACGCCGAACGCGGCTGGGATCCAGTCAGCGGCTTGCCCAGCCAGCAGCGGTTGGCGAAGTTAGAGCTTGCGTAAGTCAAGCCGGCCAGCAACGAAAACGGCGGATCCTTCGTGGGTTCGCCGTTTTCGTTTTGGGTGCGCTTGGCACGCGCAGGACATCTGTTCGTAGCAGGCGCTTCAGCGCTCTGAACGGCGCTGAAGCGCCTGCTACGAACAGATCCCGACTGGTAAGGTTCATGTAAGGACCTTGCAACATGTTTGTAACATCGGCACGCTATTCTGGTTACATCAGTGGCCACTACAAACCGATTCGAGACCTGACTGAAGGAGACTTGACGAATGAATATTGCCAGACGTAAATCCCTGTCGATTGCCTTGCTTGTCGTGCTGGTGCTGGCGCTCACTGCCACCGCCGCCAGCGCTGGAGGCGGCGCTGTCGCGACCTACGAAGTCACAATCACCAACCTGACCGGTGGACAGCCGATCACACCCCCCGTGCTGGTGGTCCATCGCCAGCCCATCAACATCTTCCACGTCGGCCAGCCGGCCAGCGAGGGCATTCAGCAACTGGCCGAGAACGGCAACAGCGGCCCGCTAATGGCTGCCCTGACGGGCAACAAGCACGTCTACGAGTTCCAGCAAGGTGGCATGCCGCTGGTTCCGGCTGGCACGCCTGGCTCGACCATGTTCCCTGACAGTGCAACGTTCACTGTCACCTCTGCCGAGGGCGCGAAATATCTGTCGGTCGCAGGCATGTTGATCTGCACCAACGACGGCTTCACCGGCGTCGACTCGCTGCGCCTGCCAAAACGAGTTGGCGACAGCACCACCGCAATGGGCGACGCCTACGATGCCGGGACCGAGATCAACACCGAGTACTTCGGCGACATCGTGCCACCCTGCCAGGGACTGATCGGCGTCACGGGCGATCCCGGCACCGGAATGAGCAACCCGGCGCTGGCTGAAGGCGGCGTCATCACGCACCACGCCGGCATCATGGGCGGCGTCGATCTGCTGCCGGGTGTCCACGGCTGGACTGACCCTGTCGTAGCGATCGTCGTCACCCGCGTCGACTAATCCACACCGCCACAGAACACGAAAAGCCGGTTGTTCGCGATGAACAACCGGCTTTTCGCGTTTTGTCGTAGGACGGTTCTCCGAAGCCGTCCCTCCCTCACCAGCGCAGGCTTTCGGCTGCGACTACCGTCACTTAGGTCCGGTTGCCAACCGGACGGCTTCACTTGCGACGACCATCACGCGGCTAGCGTGACCTGCGGTGTCGACGTGTGAACACGCCGGCCACGGCCATCAGACCGACCGCGAAGGCCGGCGCGGTGCAGAGCGGCGCTTGCTGGTCAGACTGTGCTGGCGGCGGTGCAACTGCAATTGCGTCGGTCGGCACGGGAGCAGGTGTCACGTCGGCAGGCACAGGTGACGTAGCAGTCTCGGCCGTCGGCGGCGCTGCCACGGTTGCAGTGAACGGTTGGCTGGCGGCGGTCGGAGCGGCTGGCGGCTCGGCTATCGTTTCGCCGCTGTCGGCGATGACGTAGGCCGTGCCGTCAAGAACGACGATCAGGTTTGGGCTGACGGCGAAGTATTCCCGCCAGTCCGGGTGCTGGGCCAGCAGATCGAAGTAGGCTTCGCTGCCGAAGGCGATCTCCTGCTGCGGCTGGTCAGCCGTGAAGGCAGTATCGACCCATGCGCCGCCGCGACTGACAAACGTTTTGTCAGCGGCGTTGCGCAACCCGGCCGCTGAACTGCCCGCATCCGCCCGGTCCGCGGAACGCAGCGACTCGCGCGCCAGGCTCTCCTGTACGGCGGATGCACCTGCGGCCGGCGCAGTTGGCGCGGCCATCAGTGCATTTGCCGCCCGTTCCACCAGTTTTGGCGCTTCCAGGGCATCCTGCACGATTTCGGCCATCGGAACCGGCGCCTGACCAACCTGCGGAACCGGCTGCTGCGGCTCCGGCACGAAGAAGGACGTGTAGGGCGTGGCGATGCCGTATTTGCTCGCCAGCCGCACCACCTCGTCCACCAGTTCCTGGTTTGCGCCGCGCAGCCGGATCTCGTTGAGCAGGTAGCCGACCTTGCGCGTGGCCCAGAGCCGGGCGATGAACGCGTCGCCGCCCTCGCTGCGGAAGGTCAGGTCGTCGTAGCGAAACTCGCGCGGGTTGCCGTTGACATCGCCGGTCAGTGTCACCGCGGCCGGACCGCCGTCGCGGTAGCGACCGGCCAGCACCAACTGGCTGCCGGCGAACAGGTCAGGCAGCGGGTAGGGGAAGCTGTCCTCCACGAAGATGTTGCCGGTGTCCAGCGTCAGATTGCTCAGCACCGGCGTCGCGACCTTGGCGTAGAAGCCGATACGACCTCGTCGATGGCCTGGCCCGGCTGCACGTAGGCGCTGGCGCCGCTGTTCTCCTGGCTGACGGTGTCCAGCAGCACCGTGTTGACGTCGTAGCCAACGCCGAAGCTGAACACCTGCGCGTTGTCCGGCGCGTTCTGGCGCACGTTTTCCACGATGCGCTGCGGGTTGACCTCGCCCTCGGTGGGCAGGCCGTCGGTCAGGAAGATGATCACCGCCGGCCGCTCGGGATCGACCTGGGCGACAGCCTCCAGCAGCGCGCGGTTGATGTCGGTGCCGCCGGCCGCTGCCAGATCGATTCACAAACGCGCGCGCGTCGGCCAGCCGGCTGAGCGGCTGCGGACCACGGTCGAACTGGCGCACGCCCGTGCTGAAGGTGACGATGTTGAAGCGGTCGTCAGCGTTTAGCCGGTCGAGCACGTAGAGCGCGGCTTGCCTGGCCTGCTCGATCTTGGCGCCGTCCATGGAACCGCTGGTGTCCAGCACCAGGATGACATCCCTCGCCACCACCTCGTCCGGGTTCACGGCCACATTGGGCGCGGCCAGCAGCAGGAAGTAGCCGTCCTCGCCGGCCGGCTTGTAGCTCAGCAGGCTGAGGCCGATCTCGCCCTCGTCCACGCTGTAGAACAGGTCGAACTCGCTGGTCGGGATGACGTTGGATTGCTCGTAGCCGGCGACTGCCTTGAATTCACCGTCACGCGAGACGGCGATCGGATGAGTTGGCGAGTAGATCGCCTTGATGGGGCTGGTTGCCTCGATGTCGGCGCGGATGGCGAGCTGGCCGATCGGCTGGACATACTCAGGACGCCGGCCAACTTGCAGCAGCGGATAAACGCGCAGCGGGTAGGTATAGCGCACCAGGCCGTTTTCCTTGGGCAGCACCTGGCTGTAGGTCAGCTCGATGGTGCGCTGGCCGCCGGGCGGGATCGGGAAGATGCGCGCCTGGAACAGGTCGCGGCCGACATATTCCAGCAGGGCCGGATCGCGCTGCTGGCGCACGATGCTTTCGTAGATCGCGCGCGGCCTCTTCCTTGCGCATCAACTGGCCCTCGACGACCTGCCCATCGACGACCATGTTGAACTCGGTGATGGCGGCGTTTTCCGGGATCGGGAAGAAGTAGGTCGCCTCGACCGGCCGGTCGCCAGGGTTCGAGAACGTCTGCTCGACACGTGTGGTCGCGACCTGATCGGTGATATCGACGGTGACGCGGTAGAGGTCGAGCCGCACCGGTCCGGGGGCGATCAAGGGAACTCCCGGAGGCGGAGGCGCCGGGGTGTCGAAAGCCGGCGGCATGGGCGGAACCGGCGATACAAACACTCCCTGGGCAAAGGAAGCGGCGGGCGCGAGCAGCATGGCAGCCAGCGCCAGCAAGGTCAGAAGTCGAAGTCTCATGGCAGTCCTCCTCGGTGAAACAGAACAGAATAATCGGTCTTGCGGTACTCACCCTCTCCAAGTCTTTCCACGCAAGAACGGGTGCATTTGTTCAGCCCGCGGCCGCTGCGGTATACTCCGCCGCGATCTCCTATGCAACACATCATTCTTTCCCCACACTACGACGACGCGGCGCTGTCCTGCGGCGGGCTGATTGCGCAGCGGACCGCCGCAGGCGACCTTGTGGTGGTGGCAACTGTTTTCGGCGGCCGGCCAGACCTGGCTACGCTGTCACCTTTCGCCCAATCGATCCACGCGCGGCCGGGCGCAGCCGGCGACCTGATCGCGCAGCGGGTCGCGGAGGAACGGCAGGCGCTGGCAATTCTCGGCGCGCAGCCGCGATCGGGCGACTATCTGGATTGCATCTACCGCCGCGATGAGCCGGCCGGCCGCTGGCTGTATGACAGCGAAGAATCGCTCTTCGGCGCAGTCGATACCGCAGACGACGAGCTGATCGATGAGTTGGCCGCTGTCTTGGCTGCACTGGCGCCGCCGGCTGGTCAGTGCGTGATCTACGCGCCGCTGGCTGTCGGCAATCACGTCGATCATCAGGTCGTCCAGCGGGCGGCGCTGCTGCTGCACGACGCCGGTTATACGCTTCGCTTCTACGAGGATTACCCGTATGTCGTGCGCGACCCGGCGGGCTTGCCTGCCGCGCTGGATCGGGTTGCGCCGCGCGTGGGCTGGCAGCCGCAGCCGGTTCTATTGAGTTGCGAGGATCTGGAGCGCAAGATCGCGGCCGTCACTGCCTATGCCAGCCAGCTTCCGGTGCTGTTCGGCGCGGACGGCATCGCCACGGCGCGGGATGTTGCCGGCAAGTTGGATTGGTTCGCACGCGACACGGCTCACCGGAGCGGGAGCGGCCAGCTCGCCGAGCGGCTGTGGATCGCGGCGCACGCTTCCTGAGCAGTTTGCATTTACACCGGGTTGCGGTATAATCCGGTCTCGGAAGCAGGCCATCCTACCTACAACCAGTCCCGGCACCCCGCACAAGGGTGCCGGGCTTTGTTGGACAGGCCGTGCAAAACTCTGTCAACCCAACACTTGAATTCAAACAGGGCAAATAGTTACAAAATGGCGAACGGCAAAAACAAAACGATCCCGATCACTGAAGACGGCCTGCGAATGCTGCAAGCGGAGCTGGAACATCTGCGCACGGTGGGCCGGTCCGAGGTTGCCCAACGCATCGGCGACGCCAAGTCTGACGGCGACATCTCTGAGAACGCCGGCTATGACGAGGCCAAGAACCAGCAGGCGTTCCTGGAAGGCCGCATCATGGAGCTTGAGCAGAAGATCAAGTTCGCGGTGGTGATCCAGAACGGCGATACGCCGGAGGGACAGGTCGGTCTGGGACGCTCGGTTACGATCCAGGAGGTCGGCTACCCGGACCGGGAGACCTATCTGATAGTAGGATCGGCCGAGGCCAATCCCACCAACGGTCGCATCTCCAACGAGTTGCCCATGGGCCGCTCGCTGATGAACAAGAAAGTCGGCGATCACATCAGCGTTGAGACGCCCGGCGGCACGCTGGAGTTCGAGATCGTCGCCATCGAGTGACGGTGTCACAGCTTTACTCAACGACTGGGAACGCGAACTCTTGCCGAGTTGCGTTTGCTTTATTGCCTGAGCTTGCTTTAGCATGCTTTGAATTGCCAGGCACCGATTTCAATCGGTGGTCGCCCGGCGACACGACCGAAAGGCCCAGGAACCCGACCATGACAGAAGAACTCTCCGAACACGATGCCGCACGGCTGGCGAAACTCGACGAATTGCGCAGCGCAGGCATCGAACCCTACCCCGCCCGTCTGCAACAACCGCGCACCCACACCGCCACGGAAGCTATCGCGGCATTCATTGCATCCGAGGCGGACGACGAAGACGCGGAACCGGTCAGCGTCTGCGTGGCCGGCCGCATGATGAGCCGCCGGTTGATGGGCAAGGTCGGTTTCGCCCACATCGACGACGGCAGCGGCACGCTTGCAGATCTTTGTGCGGCGTGACACCGTGGGCGAGGAGACGTTCGACGCCCTGTTCAAGCGCCTGCTGGACCTGGGCGATTTCATCGCAGTGACCGGCGAGATGATGCGCACCAGAACCGGCGAGATCTCCGTCGACGCGCGCTCAATCCAACTGCTCTCCAAGAGCCTGGAGCCGATGCCCGACAAGTGGCACGGCGTCAAGGACGTGGAAACTCGCTATCGTCGCCGTTATGTCGATCTGATGATCAACCCGGAGGTGCGCGAGGTCTTCGTGGCACGCGCGCGCATGATGCAGGCGATCCGCGAGTATCTGGACGGCACGGGCTTCATCGAGGTCGAGACGCCGGTCCTGCAGCCGATCTACGGCGGCGCGGCGGCGCGCCCCTTCACCACCTTCCACAACCAGCTCAAGCAGGATCTCTACCTGCGCATCAGCTTCGAGCTATACCTGAAGCGGCTGCTGGTGGGCGGGCTGGAGCGGGTCTACGAGATCGGCCGCGACTTCCGCAACGAGGGCATCAGCTTCAAGCACAACCCGGAGTTCACGCAGTTGGAGTGGTATGAGGCCTACGCCGATTACCACGATGTCATGCGCCGCGTCGAGGAGATGCTGGCCCACATCGCGCGCCGGCTGACCGGCGGGACGACCATCACCTACCAGCGGTCATGAGATCGACCTTGCGCCGCCGTGGCGGCGGGTCACCCTGCGTGACGCGATCATCGAGTACGCCGGCATCGACTACACCCAGTACCCGACCGCAGCGGAGCTGGCCGACGCGATGCGCGCGCTGGGGCATCACCCCGAAACGCGCAGCAACCGCGGCAAGCTGATCGATTCGCTGCTCAGCAACTACGTCGAGCCGAATCTGATCCAGCCGACCTTCGTGATCGACTATCCCATCGAGATCAGCCCGCTGGCCAAGAAGACGCCCGACGATCCCACGTCGGTGGAGCGCTTCGAGTATTTCATCGCCGGCATGGAGATGGGCAACGCCTTCACCGAGCTCAACGACCCGCTGGACCAGCGCGAGCGCATGGAGTGGATGCAGAACCTCTATGGCGCGGAGGACGAAGAGCGTCACCCCGTTGACGAAGACTACCTGCTGGCCATGAGCTACGGCATGCCGCCCAACGGCGGCTTCGGCACCGGCATCGACCGGCTGGCGATGCTCTTCACCGACAGCGCCACCATCCGCGACGTACTCCTATTCCCGCACCTGCGCGGCATGGGACGCGAGGCAGAGGATGGGTAGGAAGGGAAAGAAGGGAAAGAAGGGAAAACCAGGAAACCAGATTGTCGCACGGCGCGGCCTCTGCTTTCCTCCTTGCCCTCCTTTCCCTCCTTGCCCTCGTTTCCTTTGACACACCGCTCGAACCGCGTATAATTCGTCGTATTGCGGGTGTAGCTCAGTGGTAGAGCTACGGCTTCCCAAGCCGTGAGTTGTGGGTTCGAATCCCATCACCCGCTCACGTCATCGTTTCCCTCCCTCCAAGGAACCGCCCCTGCCCCCGGGGCGGTTCCTGCTTGTAGAGCGTTTTGCCGATTGTCCCGCCCCGTGCTACCATCGATCCATGACGGCAGCCACGGCGCAACACAACGCCCCTTCGAGATCCTATCACCCCTGGCTGGTCGCCGCACTGACCGCGGCGGCCTTCGCCCTGCGCCTCGTGCGCCTCGGCGTCGACAGCCTCTGGTACGACGAAACGGTATCCGTCTTCCTGGCGGGCCAGCGCGTCCCCGATCTGATCGCCCACACCGCGCGCGACATTCATCCACCCGGCTACTACTTGTTACTGCGCGGCTGGCTGGCGCTGACCGGTTTCCCCACCGGCCATGCCGACCCGGCCGGCTACCGGCTGGAGTTCACTGCGGCCTTCCTGTCGCTGCTGTTTGGCGTGCTGCTGGTTCCCTTGACGTGGCAACTGGCGCGGCGGCTGCGGCTGGGCGACACGACCGCCACCATTGCCGCGTTGCTGGTAGTGGCTTCCCCCTTCGGCGTCTGGTACAGCCAGGAAGTGCGCATGTACACGCTGGGCGCGGCGCTGGGCGTGCTCTGTCTGCTGGCCGCTGCGCCATTCCTCTTCGGCGACGCAGCCACTGGCCGGCTGTGGCGGGCCGCGGTCCTCTTCGCTGTCGCGGCGGCGGCTGGTCTCTATTCCCTCTACTACTTCGCGTTTCTGCTGGTCAGCGTCAACTTACTGGTGTTCCCGCTGCTGCTGTGGCGCTGGCGGACGACCGGACGGGCTGCGCGGCAAGCCGTGCTGATCTGGCTCCTCGCGCAGCTTGGCGCGCTGCTGCTGTTCGTGCCCTGGCTGCCGACAGCTTGGCGGCAGGCCACCGATCCGCCGGTGCCGCCCTGGCGCGCCGCGCCGCAACTGGTGTCGTCCATCGCGGAAAGCTGGGGCGCGCTGAGTTTTGGACAGTCGGCTGACATTGCCCGGTTCTGGCCGTTACTGGCGCTTACGCTGGTCCTCGTAGTGCTAGGAGCAGTTGCAGCATGGCGCGGGCTGCCTGCCACGACTGCGCAGCCGCGGAATGCCGATGAACCCAGCGCGCCCGCCTCGCGACTCTCACTGGCACTGCTGCTGGCCGCAATATTCGGGCCGCTGGCGCTGATCCTGCTGGCCTCGGCGCTAACGCCCCTCTTCCACGTCCGCTACCTCTTCACCTACGCTCCGGCCTTCAGCATCTTGCTGGCGCTGGGCATCGGCGCGCTGCTGCACTGGCGGCAACCGCTGGGCAGCGCGCTGGCCGTGGCCGCGGTGATCCTCATCCTGGCCGGATCAGCTCTCTCTCTGCGCGGCATTCTGGACCGATCCCGCACTGCGTCCTGACGATCACCGCGCCGCCGTGCGCGAGCTGGCTGAGCGATGGCGACCGGGCGACGCGATCCTGGTCAACGCCGGCTACGCCTACCCCGCCCTGCTGACGTACTGGCCTGGACCGCCCGTCGCCTGGCTGGGACGGTTGACCAACTTCGACCGGAGTGTGGTCGAACAGGCCGGCGGCCACCCGGTGGTGATTCAGACCGGACACGTCGACGGCGATGCTGACCTGGGCTGGGGTGACGCAAGCTCCGATTTCTTTGCCCTGCCCGCCGATGCCATGCGGAACAAGCTGACCGAGGTGAGCATCGCCAGCGACCGCCTCTGGCACTACCGCATCTATGACACGGTCAACGATCCGCACGGGCAGATCCGCGCTGCGCTGGTCGGCAACGGCGTACTGATCAATGACCAGGTCTACCCCGGTGATGCCAACCTGCGCGTGCAGCTTTGGCAGACGATGCGCAGCACGGTGTCGTCCTATGCGCCGCCGCCGCTGGCAACCTTCGACGGCTGGCTGACCCTCGGCATCAACCCGGACGCGTTATCGGATCAGATCACAGCCGGAGACGCGCTGGACATCGCGGACATCCGCTGGACACGCCCGCCGGAGCTGGCCGGCCGGGACGTAGCGATTTCGCTGCGGCTGATGGACGAAACCGGCGAGGTCTGGGCTGCGCACGACGAACCGCTGGGCGGCAACCAGCTCGATATGACCAGCGCGAACATGCTGGTTCAGCCGCTGCATCTGCCTGTCCCCGCCGGTACGCCGCCGCTCACCTACGACCTGACGCTGGTGGTCTACGACCCACTGACCGGCCAGCCGCTGACAACCGCGCCAGACGGAGCAATCAGTCTTGTCCTCGGCCCGGTGACCGTCCTGTCAGCGTCGCAGTCGCTCGATGGTCGGCCGCTGGCGGATTTCGGCCCGCTGCAACTCGTGCAGGCACGAAGCCCGGCCAGCGTCATCAGTCCCGGCGACGGGATACCAGTCGAACTACTCTGGCAAGCAGCGCAGGGCGCGACGCCGCAACCGCTGGTAGTCGTCTTCCAGCTGATGGACGGACAGGGCAACGTCGTTGCCAGCCTGGAACAGGAACCGCTGCAAGGCCGCTATCCGACCACTGAGTGGCGAGTCGACGAACTCGTGCGCGATCGGCACCAACTGCGAGTGCCCGACAGCGCGCCGCCCGGCGCATACGATCTGATCGTCGGCGTTTACCAGACCGGCGACCGCGAGCGGCTGACTGCGCGAACTGGCCCGCCAGGTCTGCGTTCCAGCGACCACGCGGTCATCAAACAGATCGAGATTCGCTGATTCGCCACTAGAATTTGCGTCCGTTTTCCAGATTGCTCGTCTCTACTGTATGAAACCATGAACGGACGAAAGGAACCCAAAGATGAACTCTCAACAGATCAAGGACAACGTACAGGAATACTACGGCGCCATCGCCGTCAGCGGCGGGAGTTGCTGCGAGCCTTCCGGCTGCTGTGAGCCGGCTGGCCAGAGCGCGCAAGTTACCCTGTTTGCATCGCCGGCCGACACGGCTATTGCCGACGCGGACCTGGGGCTGAGCTGCGGCAGTCCGACGCAGGTCGCTGCAATACGCCCCGGCGACACGGTGCTGGATCTGGGCAGCGGCGCGGGTGTGGATGTCTTCCGCGCCGCGCAGGTGGCAGGCCCGGCGGGCCGCGTCATCGGCGTTGACATGACGCCGGCCATGATCGAGCGCGCACGTCGCAACGCCGTCAACGGCGGCTTCGCCAATGTCGACTTTCGCCTGGGCGAGATCGAGGCGCTGCCGGTGGACGACGCCAGCGTCGATGTCGTGCTGTCGAACTGCGTCATCAACCTGGCGCCGGACAAGGGACGGGTCTTTGGCGAGATCCAGCGGGTGCTGAAGCCGGGCGGACGTTTTGCCATCTCCGACATTGTGACCGACGGCGAGGTGCCGCAGTCGATCCACCAGGATGTGACGGCCTGGGCCGGCTGTCTCGGCGGCGCGCTGGATCGCGAGGAATACCTGGCAATCGTGCACGCGGCCGGGCTGATCGTGGACGAAGCACATGCTGCGCCGTGGGGCGAGTCGCAGTAAGAATGCCGGCTACCGCTTCATCAGCGCCACGGTGGTGGGACGCAAGCCGTGGCGCTGACAACCAGCGACGTTTGGTCAGCGTTCAGCCAGCGTCTCCAGGCGGTGATCCGTGCACGTGTCGCCGATCCAGCCGACGCCGACGACATCCTGCAGGATGTGTTCCTGAAGGTACATCTACGGCTCGACACGCTGCAAGACGAGAGCCGCCTCGCGCCCTGGCTGTTCCAGATCACCCGCAACGCCATTACCGACTACTACCGCGGCCGGCGACCGTTCGTTGAACTGCCAGACGAGTACGCCGCGGTGTCTGCGGCAGACGAGGATGAGGCTGCCCGCCAGCTTGCCAGCGGTCTGCACGCGATGATTGGGTCGTTGCCGCCAACATACCAGGAGGCGCTGAGGCTGGCCGAGATCGAGGGACTGTCGCAGAAGGAGGTGGCCGAACAGCTGGACCTCTCCTACAGCGGCGCGAAGTCGCACGTGTGCAGCGCGGCCGCCGGCTGCTCCGCGAGGCGCTGGTCAACTGCTGCCACATCGAGCTGGACCGCCGCGGCGGGATCATCGACTACGTACCGCGCGACCGGCTGTGCCAGGAATGCTGCGCACGAACCACCCAGGAAGTTCGACTTGTTTAGTCGAACTTCTGCACCTGGCGTGTGCCAGCAGGAACCCAGAAGCTCGACTTTGCCGAAAAAGCCGGGCTTCATCTCCGAGAATCACCAAAGGCGAGCCGTTGCGGCTCGCCTTTGTATGATTGCTGGTCGTGCACCCCTCTTCGAACTGCGGCTACTGGCTTGCCGTGCCAGTCAACTCAGGCCAGGCGACCCCGTGGCACCCGCGGTTTACCGCTTATGGCTGCTACCTTCCGGTCCTGACCAGATTCACAGCTCCACGCCGCACAGGACCCAGCCCTCCACGTTGTTTGACAAAGCAGTCCCGGCAGCCGTCGAGCCCTCCGAGTAGGAATTCAGCCCCGCTATAGCGGATTGCGGGTACAAGGCACCGCTAGCGCCCCGCTTAGCACGACCACAGACAGTATACTTCATTGCGACATGTGGAGCAAGTTGCACTTGGCAGAAGACAGAAGTCAGCCGCCAGGACGGGCTGCGCCCGGCACCCCGATGGATGAAAAGAGCGGAGCACTGACGGCTCACCTGCTATGATGTCACTGCGAGGCGGCGGCCGAAGCAGTCTCTCTGGTAAAGCCGAGAGATTGCTTCGCCGCAGACGGCTCGCAATGACAGTGAGCGCTATTTTCAAGATCGAGGTCAGATGGCGGAACGTGTATGGCAAGTGGCACATGGAAATGCTGATCCGCGAGTTCCGGTAGATCAGCGGTTCTCAAATGGCAAGCTGCAAATTACAGGTCGCACTGTTGTCATCTTGGACAGTATTGCCCGCGGCATCCTTCATCTCCCCGCTTCCCTCTTTTGCCTCTTCCTCCTCTCTCCAAAACAAAGAGCCGATGTCCAGGACATCAGCTCTCTCAATCAAGGCGGAGAGGGTGGGATTTGAACCCACGATCCCCAAAGGGGATACGCGCTCTCCAGGCGCGCGCACTAGACCGAACTATGCGACCTCTCCAAGAACAGTTCGATTATACCACCGGCCGCGCGCCTGCTCAAATCTCGACAGCGACAGCAGCGAGTTCAGCCGTCGCCAGCAAGCGGCCCACGGTGTCGCGTAGCAAGGCGTCGCAATCATCGGCGGCGGCCACGTCACCGGCAACGCTGAACCAATCCAGCCGGGCGCGGCTGACGTCGCGCGCCGCACTGTGGCAGAGAACCAGCCGCGCCAGCTCGTCAGCCTGCGTATCCTCCTGCCGCCAGTGCACCACCGCCATTTCCGCCAGCACCGCCAGTTGCAGCGGCAATACACCCACCAGACTTGCCCGCCGCAGCGCCTCCAACAGCGTGCGCTCGGCCTCGGCCAGTTCACCGCTGGTCAGCGCCAGGCGGCCCAGCCGCAGCAGGCTCTCGCCGGCGCCCTGCAGATTGGATATCCCCTCGAACAGCGCAAGCGCCTCGGCGTACTTTCGGCGCGCCTCATTGCTGTCCTCCTGTGCTGCCGCCGCGTCGCCCAGCAGGTTCAGGCAGTACCCCATGCCGCGCGGATCGCCAATCGCCTTGCGGATCTTCAGCGCCTCTGTGAAGCAGGAATTGGCGCTGCCGAACTCGCCCAGCGCCAGCAGGGCGCGCCCGACGTTGACCAGGGAAAACGCCGTACTCCAAGTATTGCCCCGCTCCCGGTCCAGCGCCAGACTGACCTGCGCGAGCCGGCGCGCCCTGTCGAACTCACCGACCTCGTAGGCGATCTGCGAGAGGATGTTCTGCGCGACGACCACGTTATGCACGTCGGCGCACTGGCGCGCCAGCCGCAAGGCAGCTTCGGCGTGGCTGCGAGCCGCCGCGTAGTCGCCGCCGTGCTGCAGCACCGCCGCAAGGTAGTTGAGACAGAATAGCTGCTCCAGCCGATCCGCTTTGTCGCGGAATAGCGCCACGCCCTGCTCCAACCAGGCGCGCGCTTCCTGCTGGCGACTCATCTGAAAGGCGAACCAAGCGCCGCGCGCCAGCAACCGGGCACGGGCGCGTTCCAGTTCCGGTCCATCGAGGGCTTGCGCAGCCGCGACAAAACGTTCGGCGCCTTCGCGGAAGAGACTGCGCATCTCGTAGTAGCGGAACAGGCCCAGCGCGGCGCGATCCAGCGCCGCCGCGTCCCGCTGCATCACCGCCCAATCCCAGGCGGCGCGCACATTGTCCAGATCGGCTGTCAGCGCGTCGACAGCCCGCCGCTGGCCGCGGCCCAGAAACTCGCCGGCCAACTCGTCCAGCCAGTCCAGAAAATAGCGGCTGTGCTGGCTGCGCAGGTGTGCCTCTTCACCGGCGCTCACCTGCTCGGCGATAAACGCGCCCAGCACCTCGATGACCTCGTAGCGGCTGGCGTCACCGGCTGAACCGGCCGCTGGCGCGCGCCGCAGAAAGGAGGCGTCCATCAGCAATGCCAGACCGGCCAGGGAAGCATCCGCCAGCGCCGCGGCAGCCGCCCGCGTGAACCCGCCGCGGAACTGCACCAGCCTGACGAGGCTGCGCCGGTACTGCGGTTCCAGCAGACGCCACGAGTGGTCGAAGACGCTGCGCAGCCCGCGCTGCCCGCTGGCCGCGCCTGTATCCAGAAAACGAACGTCGCGCTCCAGCTCGCTGGCGATCTCATCCACGCTGAGGTAGCGGACGAGAGAAGCTGCCAGCATCACACCCAGCGGCAGCCCGTCCACGCGGCGGCAGATACGCGCCACGGCCGCGCCATTAGCGGCGTCGAGCGCAAAGTCCGGCGCGACGGCGCGCGCCTGCTGCTGGAAAAGCTGTAAGGCGGTATAGTTGTGATCGCTTGCCAGCGAACTGGCCTGCGGCGGCACATCCAGCCCGCGCAACGTGAGCAGATGCTCGCCGAGCAGCCCCAGGCTGTGTCGCGAGGTCACGACTACCATCAGCCCTTTGGCCGCGGCCAGCAGTTCAGCCACAAAGTCGCGCGCGCCCAGCAAGTGCTCGAAGCTGTCCAACAGCAACAGGACGCGCCGCGTCCGCAGGTGCTCGATCACCAGCGTCCCCAGAGGAACCGGCTCCGACGCGACCAGCCCCAGTGCGTCGCCGATGGCCGCCGCCAACACGACCGGCTGGCTTGCGCCGTCAGCGGCATGCAGCGAAACCACGAAGACGCCGTCGCTGAACAGGCGGGCCAGCGGGCCGGCCAGCAGCTCGCGCAGGCTGTGCAGCGCCAACTCGGTCTTGCCCATGCCGCCCGGACCGGCCACCGTGAGCAAACGACTGCCCGGATCGCCGATCGACGCCAGCATGCGATCGACCTCCTGCCCGCGCCCGACGAACGGGTGCGTGCGGGCCGGGATGTTGCTGGCAATCGCGACATCTGCTGGACGGGACGGCGCGGCGATGGTTGGCTCGATAGACCCGCCAGGCCGCCTGCCGTCGCGAATTCGCTGAACTAGCGCCTCGGTCTCATCGTCAGGTTCCATGCCCAGTTCATCATCCAGCATCGTCCGCAGCCGCTGGTACTGGGCGATGGCCGCGCCGCTGTCGCCCGCGTCGGCCAGCAGCGCCATGAGTTGGCGATGCGCGTCCTCTCGCCACGGGTCGGCGGCCAGCAGTTGCGTCAATGTGTCGATGGCGCGCAGCGACTGCCCCTGCGCGACGTAGAAGCCGGTCAGTTCTGACAGCGCGTACAGCGCCAGCAGCCGGTAGTGTTCCCGCTGTCCCAACATCCACTCCTCAAACAAAGGCGCGCCATCCGGATAGAAACCAGCCAGGAAGTCGCCGCTGTAGAGGGCAGTAGCGCGGGCCAGCGATGCCGGTCCGCCGGCGCGCACGGCCGCTTCGAAAGCCAGGGTATCGGCAGATACCGCCGCGCCGCCCGCGATGGCGACCTCCTGGCGAGTGATCTCGAGGAACGGGCCGATGACCTGGCGTAGATTGGACAAGACGTCGCGCAGGTTCTTGCGCGCCCGCTCCTCAGTCGTGTCGCTCCAGAGCAGGCCGGCCAGGTGACTGCGCCGGTGCGTTTCACCGGTCGCGGCCAGATAGAAGACCAGCGCCTGCGATTTGAGCGAGACGAATCCAATCACAGGCTCACCAGCGAGGGTGATGCCCGGACTGCCGAACATGGAGATGTTGAGGGTGGTGTTCACGTGAGCGGGTAACAGGGTGACAGGGTGACAGGGTGACAGGGTGACAGGGTGACAGGGTGACAGGGTGACAGGGTGACAGGGACGATTTTACCGTATTGCGCGAGGATTCGGCAAGGGGACGCCCGTCTCGACGATTTATCGACGATAGTGGTGTATGCTCTGCGTGTCAGCGAACCAGAACTTGACCGAACCAGGAAGCGACCAATGTATACCAACCAACAGGTTACGAGCAATCAGCGAAGGACGTGGGATGGTGTGCCTGGCGAGTTGACCGAGACAGAGCGTCTGTTTGCCCAGTTTAAGCGGCGAAGGCTTTGGGATGGGGTCTGGGGGTGGGCAAGCAGACGCTCTGCTACTTTGCGTGATCTGAGTTCAGCGGTAGGGGCGCACAGCAATCTGTCGTCGCGAGACGCGGGAGAGCAGACCGTGGCGTTAGACAGGATCACTGGCACGGTGGAGCACAGCCGTACCTTCGACTTCGACAGCGACTTTCGCCCGATCAGCGATCACAGCAAGCAGCGCTGGGTGGCGGTTGCATCGCTCTTCCGCCAGGGCCGATACATCCCGCCGGTCGATCTAGTCCAATACGGCGAGAGCTACTACGTAATCGATGGCCATCACCGGGTGTCGGCAGCCAAGGCACTGAGGTGGAACAGCCTCCAGGCGCAGGTCACGGTACTGGAGCAGGCGGCAACGGGATTGAGATCCCTCTGAAACGCCGATTCTGACGCAACACAAAAAGCCCCGGAGTTCCGGGGCTTTTCTTTGTGGCGGAGAGGGTGGGATTTGAACCCACGAGGGTGATAAGCCCTACGCGTGTTCGAGACGCGTGCACTCGGCCAAACTATGCGACCTCTCCCTGACAGCGAGATTATAGCACAGGGGCTGGCGACGCAGCAATTCTCGCATCGCTGCGCGGACAGCAGGAAGTTCGACTTGCAAGCTGGCGCATTTGTGCGCGGCGTGCTAGAATGTTGCCGGAAGCCCGACGCAACCATGACGCTGTCGGAAGCGATTCTCAATCCGCAAGCAACCGTGCACAATGACCGTTCCTATTCCTTTGCGCACCCCTCAACATTCAAACAACAACCGCGGCATCGCTGCCATCTCTGTCAGCCAGCGCGTCCGCACGCTGGTGTTCGAGCCGCACATGAACCTGACGGTGGAATCGGTGTTCGCGGACGTATGCAATATCGTCGCCGCCGATGGACAGCGCTACTCCCTGGTGAGCAGCGCCATCGGCGACGGCCCGCTGAATGTTGTCCTGAACCGCAGCGAGTTGTTTTCGGTGATCGAGATCGGCGACCCGGTGATCTCGGACAGCCACGGACTGCTGGTGGGTCGCGGCTGGCGCATCGATCTGAGCCGCGCCAAATCGTGGAACCCGATGCCAAGGTATGACCGGCTCGCAGCCTGGCCGCAGGTGGTGCGCACCAACCTCGCCTGGCTCGATCGCAACATCGCGCCTCCCTCACCGCTGGTGGAATTGCTGGGACGGGATACCCCTGTGCTGGCCGGTGCATTTGGCAGTCGCTCGTTCAACGCGACGATGTTGAACCGCGCCAGTTTGTCCATTCACGCGTTGCTGACGGCCTACCAGCACAGCGATATTTACCGGATCAAGACGGCCGCACGGCGGCTGGCAGGTCTTGGACCGGGTCTGACGCCGGCGGGCGACGACTGGTTGGCCGGCTGGCTGGTCGGCCTGCGAGTCAACCAGGCCATCGACCGCAACGGCAGGCAGGAAAGTCTCACGGTTGAAGCGGTAAGTAAGGCTGTCCTGCAAGGCGCGTCCGACCAGACCACCGAGTTAAGCCTCGCTTTCATGGCCGCAGCGGCTGACGGCGCGCTCTCACAGGTCTGGCATCAGTTGATCGATGCGCTCAGCAACGCAGACCCTACCCCGCTGCGCAACGTGGCAGACCAGGTGATGCTCGTCGGCGCGACTTCCGGGGCCGATATGCTGGCCGGCTTCCTGGCTGCGTTCGACAACGAACGTTGAACGATCCGGGCATGGTTCGCCTCTACTTGGTCAGGCACGGCTGGACAGCGTGGCACACCGAACAGCGCGTAGCCGGCCGGTCGGATGTGCCGCTGGATGCCCGCGGCGAGGCTGAGGCGCAGGCCGCAGGCAACTGGCTGGCGGCCCGTATTGACGGCAGTTCGACGGTCATCGTCAGCAGTCCGGTAATGCGTGCTCGTCAAACTGCGGAACGGATCGCCGGCTGTCTGCAACCGCAGAAGCAGGTTGTGCTGGATGACGGCCTGGCCGAAACCCTGGTGGGGCGCTGGGAAGGTATGCTGGTTGGCGATATTCAAAACCATGACCCTCAGTGGCCGGCGTTCTTCCAAAGCCCGGCGCACTTTCGCTTTCCCGGCGGCGAGTTGCTGGAGGATGTTCGGCTGCGAGCGGTGGCTGCCGTCGATGCACTGATGGGAACGGAAGGGCGACGAGCGGCGATCATTGTAGCTCACGCCGACACACTGCGCTGCATCATCGCCCATTACCTGGGTCTGAGCCTGGACTACGCCTACCGGATGCGGCTTGCCTGTGGCTCCATCAGCCGGCTGAGCGTGCCGCTGGAAAATGTCAACGAGCCGGGCAACTGGCCACACCTCGACTTCCTGAATATGACCGACCACCTGCCCATTTCGCGGCAAGGAGTTTCCGCATGATTGGCGCACCAGTTACCAGGGACGCAGCCGTGTCACTGCGCCCGATCGACAACAACAATCTCTGGGCCATTCTCAGCTTGCAAGTTGCGCCTGCACAGCAGAGCTTTGTTGCGTCCAACGCGGTGTCGCTGGCCCAGGCGCATTTCGAGAAGAGCGCCTGGTATCGCGCGATCTATGCCGACGAAACTGCTGTCGGGTTCCTGATGCTCTACGACGATCCGCTGACCCCAGAATACTTCCTGTGGCGGTTGATGATCGGCGAGTTGTATCAGCGGATGGGCTTCGCCCGGCGCGCGCTGGATCTGTTGG
Source organism: uncultured Chloroflexia bacterium (assembly GCA_963707275.1). Classification (GTDB taxonomy): domain Bacteria; phylum Chloroflexota; class Anaerolineae; order JAAEKA01; family JAAEKA01; genus JACKBK01. The sequence goes on along the minus strand of CAVPPH010000001.1, from coordinate 745,478 downwards.
TTGATTATGTCAAAACGCGACCGGACGCGCACGAGCTGCTGGTCAGCCACAGCCTCGGCGACGGCAACCCCGGACCGTTCTACCAGCGCTACGGCTTCCAGTACACCGGCCAGGAGTTGGAGGGCGAGCTGGTGATGCGCCTGCCGCTGCCTGCGGGCGCCGAGGCTACTGCACGATCAACCGGCCAGCGAGCGCCCGCTGACGCATGTCGTCCTCTTCAAGCTCAAGGATCGCAGCCTTGACAACGTCAAGCGCGCCGCGGCTGTGCTACGCAGTCTGGATGGCACAATCAGCATGCTGCGCCACATCGAGGTCGGCGTCAACGTCGTGCCATCGACGCGCGCCTTCGATATCGCCCTTATCACCCGCTTCGACAGCCTGGCGGACATGGAAGCCTACCAGATCCACCCCCGCCACCAGGAAGTGCTGGCGACCATGCGCGAACAAACTGACACCGCGGCCGCGGTGGACTACCAACAAGAATAACCGCTTCAAACCATTCGACAGGAGAAACAGATGGCTACCTTCCCGTACGACCACGTCATTACCGAAAACCTGCAAACCTCGGCTGAACTCGTCATCAACACACGACCGGACAGTGAGCGCGCCGAGTGGGTAGCGTTCCTGCTCAACGAGATGCAGGCCCTGCTACCGGACGATGAAAAGACCGGACTTGCTGGAGCAGGTTCAGGCGCGCATCGCCGGCCGGCTCGAAACCGGCAGTTGGTAGGCTCCCCACGCACACCCGCATTCCTGCTCCTACTCGTACTCGTACTCGTACTCGTCCGGAGGAGTACGAGTAGGAGTACGAGTAAGAGTAGGAGATCAGAGGAGATTCTACAACAATGAAGTTCATCGACCTGACCATCCCCCTCGGCATCGGCACCCCGGCCTGGCCCACCTACGAGCCGCTGCAGGTCAAGTACTTCAAGCGGCTGGCGCCCAACGGCGCCAACGGCCAGCTCGTCACCCACTCCAACCACCTGGGCACGCACCTCGACGGCGAAATCCACTTCTACACCCCCGGCAAGGACATCGCCAGCCTGACGCTGGACTTCCTGACCGGCCCCGGCGTCGTCGTGGACCTGTCCGACATCGCCGGCGACTACGACATCTACACCTCGCAGATGGTCGAGGAGCGGGTCGACGTGCGCGAGGGCGACATCCTGATCATCCACACCGGCTATCACCACTTCGGCTGGGACCAGCCCACCGCCGACGAGATCGCGCTACATGGTCAAGCACCCCGGCCCTGACCGGGAGTTCGCCGATGTGGTGCAAGAGCAAGAAGATCAAGTGGATCGGCGTGGACTGCGGCAGCGCCGACCACCCGATGAACACCATCATCCGCAACTGGATGCCGCGCCAGGCCAAAGAAGCCGACGCGCATTTCCAGGCCAAGTACGGCGAGCCGCTGGCCGACGTGTTCACCGACGACAAGTACCAGCTGATGCACATCGAGATGTTCCCGTACGGCATCATCCACGCCGAGTGTGTCGGCGGCGACATCGACCTGCTGCTGAACCAGCGGGTCAACATCGGCTGCTTCCCGTGGCGCTTCGTGGACGGCGAGGCCAGCATCGCCCGCATCGTGGCCTACGTGGACGACGAGGAGTACGACGCGCTGATGGTCAAGAAAGCGTCAATGCCCAAAACCCGCTTCGGCGACGCCATCGGCCCGCTGCCGCCCTTTGCCACACGCACGAACATCTGACGCCATGAAGGCTATCCGCTTCAATGCCACCATTCCACGGTACGCCGCCGGGCTGGCGATGGGTAAGATGCGCTCGTCGCTGCTCTGGAGCGGGCGGTCGTGTACCTACGTTGAGGATGTGCCCGAGCCTGAGCTGATCGGCCCGGACTGGGTGCGCATCGCGACGCGGCTGGGCGGCATCTGCGGCACCGACATCAGCACGATTCACCTGCACACCAGCCCGTACTTCTCGCCGCTGGCGTCGTTTCCCTACACCTTTGGCCACGAGAACATTGGCGTGATTGCCGAGGTGGGACCGGAGGCTGGCAGCTGGCAGGTAGGCCAGAGAGTCGTCGCGGAGCCGCTACTCTGGTGCGCGCCGCGCGGCTTCCAGCAGGCTGACTGGTGCGACGCGTGCGCGCGCGGCGAGATCAACCAGTGTACGCACATCACCGGCGGCAGCCTCGCGCCAGGGATCATCATCGGCGCGTGCCGTGACACCGGCGGAAGCTGGAGCCGCAGCTTCGTCGCACATCGCTCCCAGCTCTACGCCCTGCCGGACGAGATCAGCGACGAGAACGGACTGATGGTGGAGCCGTTCGCGGTCGGACTGCACGCGGCGCTCAACGACACGCCAGCCGACGACGAGACCGTGCTGATCATCGGCGCCGGCGTCATCGGCCTGTGCCTTCTGGCCGCGCTGCGCGCCGTGGGATGCAAGGCGACGATCCTGCTGGCTGCCCGCTATCCCTTCCAGGCGGAAGCGGGCAAGCGGCTGGGCGCCAGCGAGGTGCTGACCGGCGACCTGTACACGGACGTCGCCAGCCGCGTCGACACCGAGCTGCTGAAACCGATCATCGGCCGGCGGGTCGCACTGGGCGGCGTCGATCGGACCTACGACTGCGTGGGCACCGACACCACACTGGACAACTCGCTGCGGCTGACGCGCAACGGCGGCAAGGTGATTTTGGTGGCCGTCCCCGGACTGGCCAAAGGAGTGGACTGGACGGCGGTCTTCGCGCAGGAGCTGGCCGTGCGCGCCGCTTACATCTACAACCACGCCGAGCAGTGGGGCGGCGAGACGCGTGCTACGTTTGACATCGCTATCGAGCTAATGGCCAGCGGCCAGGTCGATCTGGGCTGGATGGTCACCCACCGTTTTCGATTAGATCAGTACGACGAGGCGCTCAAGCTGCACGGCCAAAAGGGCAGCAGCGGGGTAATCAAGGCCGTCTTCCAATTCCCTTGAACCAGTGATCGAGCGGGCCGGGGCGTTCGGCGAAGTCTTCATGCTGGACATTGCGCTGCGGATCATAGCCGCGCTGGCTGGCCATGGCCGCCGCAAGAGTTGCTTCGTCGAAGTCGTCCCTACGCCACTGGCCGGCCACCTCGCCGTCGCGCAACACAGTGATCGCGTCGGCGACCAGGATGGCATCCGCCGGCCGCGCCGCAAGGAAGAGGCAGGTAACACCGCCCTCGGCAATGCGCCGGACCATGCGCACAAGCACGCTTACGGAACGCGCATCCGGCATCCCGGCCAGCGGCTCGTCCAACATCAGCAACTGCGGCTCGACAGCAAGCGCGCTAGCGATCATCACCTGGCGGCGCTGCAACGGGGACAAACTGCGCACGTCAGCGTCCAGCGGAACAGTGATCTCCCAGCGCTGGAGCAAAGCAGCTGCATCGTCATGCGCCGCGCGCCGGGAGAAGGTAAAGCGACGCTTCACCTCGCCCTTGGTCATTGTGATGTTCTCGGCAACGCTCATGTTGTCGAACAGCGCAATCTTGCGCGGCACCATCGCGATTCCGTGCTGTAAGCCGTCCTTGATCGAACGCTGCAGCAGCGGCTCGCCGTTCAGCAATAGGTGCCCGCTGTAGCCGCCGGCGGGGATGTAACCGCTGACCACCTTCATCAGCGTCGTCTTACCGGCGCCGTCCTCGCCGAGAACCGCATGAACCTCACCTGCCGCGACGTCAAACGACACGTCGTTGAGCGCAACCACCCCCTCGTACGCCACAACCAGGTTCCTGATCTGCAACAAGATGTCCGTTTGTACCACTATCACCATCCAGCCGTCATGGCTGTTTATATAACTGATTGAAGGGGCGACTGGACTCGGTCAGAGACCGGCCGGAGCGTCCATTTCCCGCGGAGTGAGCATCCTCAGATGCGGGTTGGACGCGGATCACACACCCGCATCTGAGAATGCTCACTCCTCTAGAACAATACTGTTGCGTCAGCGCGGGACGGGAACCAGGTCGATCTCGAACAGCTTCGGCCACAGCTTGCCAGTGACGAAGAGACGGTCGGTGGCCGGATCGTAGGCGATGCCGTTTAGAACGTCCACCGGCTGTGTGCGATCTTCAGCCGGCAGCAGGCCGCTTAGATCGATCCAGCCGGCAACCTGTCCCGTCGCCGGGTCGATGCGCGCGATCCAGTCGGTCTGCCAGATGTTGGCCAGAACTTCGCCGTTGACGTACTCCAGTTCGTTGAGATTGTAGAGCACCCTTCCCAAGGGATCGACCACCTCCACCCGCCCGGTTTCCTCCAGCGTGTTCGGGTCCAAGAAGCGCAGCGCGGAGGTACCGTCGCTCATGATCAGCCGCTCGCCGTCAGTGGTCAGTCCCCAGCCCTCGTCGGGGTACGTCCACGTGTCCAGCAGTTCGAAACTGTCCTTGTCGTAGATGAAGCCGGTGTTCTCCTGCCAGGTCAACTGGTAGAGCTTGTCGTCCAGAATCGCGATCCCCTCGGCGAAGTACTGATCCGGCAGGTCGATGCCCTGCGTCACCTGACCGCTGGCCGGATCGACCTTGCGCAGGCTCGACCGGCCGCGCAGCCCCGTGCCCTCGTAAAAGATGCCATCCTGGAAGACCAACCCCTGGGTCCAGGCGTTGGGATCGTGGGGGTAAGTAGCGACAACCTGAAAGGTAGAAACGGGCGGCTCCGACGGTTCCATCGTGATCGGGCCAGCCGCCGTAGGTGTGGGCAAAGCCTCACCGGGCGCGCTGGTGACCGTAGGGGTGGGTGGCGGGTCAGTTGGAAGCGGTGGCGGCGTGGCAACCGGAGTCGCCAGCGGACTGCCAGAGCTCAGGTCGCTCAGGTGGAGAAGTGGGAACGTCCTCCGGTGTTCCGACGGAAGCAGGGGGTAAGGTCTTGGGGCCGGCGACGTCGGAAGCCATCACCGTTGTGACGACGATCTGTTGGTCGGCGGCTGATTGAGCGCCGCGGCAGCCTGACAGCCCCAGCACAAACAACGCGACAATCACCAGGATTGTCGCGCGTGTTTTGGTTCGCGAAAAGTTGTGTTCCATAGATCATCCAGTTCGTAGTAGGCGCTTCAGCGCCGTGGCAAGACCGAAAGGCACTGAAGTGCCTACTACGAACGGTGTTTCTCTTACGCCAGGCCGGACTGCTGGCGGCCCTGGCGGGTGATAGCATCCACCAGCACCGCGGTCAGCAGCACCAGGCCGGTGATGACGAATTTGACGCCCGCGCTCAGGCCCAGCAGACCCATGCCGTTGTTGACGGTGGCGATGACCAGCGCGCCGAGGAAGGCGCTGATGACGCGCCCGCTGCCGCCGAACAGGCTGGTGCCGCCGATGACCGCGGCCGCGATGGAGTTCAGCAGCAGGTCGCCGCCGCCGGCCGCTGTGTCCACCGAGCGCAGGCGTGACGAGAGCACGATGCCGCCCATGCCCGCCATCAGGCTGCTGATCATGAAGACGTAGACCCGGATGCGGCTGACGTTGATGCCGGCCCGCCGGGCTGCTTCGGCGTTGCCGCCGATGGCATAGACGTAGCGGCCAAAGCGGGTGCGCTCAGCCAGGAAGGTGAAGCCGATCAGCAGCACGATCAGCAGAATGCCCACGAAGGGCACGCCGCGATCCTGGTTGGCGACATAGACCACGGCCGCGAAGGCAATCGCGGCCACCACGAAGATCTGGAGGACGACGAAGATGAAGGCGCGTAGTTGCTGACCCCTTGCGCCTGCCGCGTACTGCCAGCTCCGGTATCCTGCCAATGCGCAAACAGCGCCACACGCCGCGATGACCACGATCCAGCCCAACGCCTCCGGCAGGAAGTAGTTGGCGATGCCGATGATCGACCGGCTCCTGGATGACCACCGTGCCGCCGGCGCCGATCAAAAGCAGCACCACGCCGTTCCAGACCATCAACCCGGCCAGCGTCACCACGAAGGATGGCAGCTTGAAGCGGGTGATGATGAGGCCCTGGCCGATGCCGATCATGCTGACCAGCGGCCAGCGCGGTGGCAACAGCAAACGGCCACGGCCAGCCATCGGGAGGCTCGAAGGCGCAGCGTCATGAAGACGGCCGCAACCGCGCTGACGTAGCCGATGGACAGGTCGATCTCGCCCAGCAACAGCACGAAGACAACGCCGATGGCGATAGTCGTGATGCCAGCCATCTGCACGACCAGATTGACGAAGTTGCGCGGGGTCAGGAAATTCTCATTGAGGATTTGGAAGATGACAACAAGGACGAGGACGCCCAGAATGATCGGCAGTGATCCCACGTCGCCGGCGCGGATGCGCTGCCAAGGCGGGACCGCATCTGCTCGGAAACTGTCGCGACGGGGCTGACTTCATCCGCTCACGGTTGATTGATCTGTTGCTGTGCTCATTGCACCACCATCCCTGGTACTGTGTCCAGCTTGCCGGCCGTGATCGCATGCACGACCTGCTGCTGGGTTGGTTTCGGCTGGACTTCAGGACAGCCACGTTCCGGCCCAGCCGCAAGACGGTGATCCGGTCGGCAACCTCGAAGATGTCGTGCAGGTTGTGGGAAATGATCACCACACCCAGCCCCTTGATCGGCCAGCCGGCGCACCAAGATCCAGCACCTGGCGGGTCTGAGCGACGCCCAGGGCGGCCGTCGGCTCGTCGAGAATCACGACCTTGGAGTTCCACATCACCGCCTTGGCCACGGCGATGGCCTGGCGCTGACCGCCGGACAGCTCGGCCACCGCCTGGCGCACGGAGCGCACGGTGGTGACCGACAGCGACTTGAGGGTCTCGCTGCACTCCTTTTCCATCTCCGCTTCATTCAGACGACGAAAGGACTGGACATGCGTTCGCGCCCCAGAAACATGTTGGCCACGACATCCAGATTGTCGGCCAGGGCCAGGTCCTGGTAGACGATCTCGATGCCCAGTGCGGCCGCATCGTGTGGACCGTGGATCTTGACCTGGCTTGCCCTCCCAGAACATCTGGCCGCCGTCAAAGGGATAGATACCGGCAATGCCCTTGATCAAGGTTGACTTTCCGGCGCCGTTGTCACCGACCAGCGCCATCACTTCCCCGGTGCGCACCTCAAAGTCCACATCGGTCAGCGCCTGCGACAGCGCCGAAGTGTCTTCGATACGCCTTGCAGAAACAGAATGGGTTCTGTCAGTCATGGGCTTGTCTCCCGAACTTGTCAGGCTATCCCGTCTATCGCCTGCGGAGCAGACGAGCTATGACTGGGAAGTGTGAGGATTACGGCGGCAGCCGAACGATCGATCCGGCTATTCGGCTGCCACTTGCTGTTACGATCCTGAGCGAGGTGGTCGCAGATTCAGCCACCTCGCTCAGGGACAGATTGGCAAGCGTCTATTTAGCGATCGGTCGGGCAGTACTGCTCGAAGTCGCCGACGCAGATCTCTTCCCAGGTGCGGAAGCCATCGGCGATGACGGTCTCTGCGATGTTGTCCGCGGTCACGGCCAGCGGCGTCAGCTTCATGAACGGCAGATCGTTGGTGCCGTTGTTGATGGTGTCGCCGGTCAGCGCTGGCTGACATCCTCGCCACACAGCAGGGCGATAGCGGCCGCAGCGGCGGCATCAGCTTCCAGCTTGATCGGCTTGTAGACAGTCATCGACTGCCAGCCCGACAAGATGTTCTGGATGCCGCCCACGGTGGCGTCCTGGCCGCTGACCGGCATCGGATCCACACCCTGCGCCTTCAGCGCCGCGATGACCGACCCGGCCAACCCGTCGTTGGCCGCAAAGGTCGCATCCACGTTGCCGCCGGCCGCGGTCAGGATCTGCTCGTAGATCACCAGCGCCTGCTGGTTGTCCCAGTCCGGCACTGCCTGGTCATCCACCAGCTTCCAGTCGCCTGCGTCGTAGTGCGGCGATGCCACACCGAAGTAGCCCTCGCGGAACAGGGTGGCATTGTTGTCGGTCGGCGAGCCGTTCAACTGCACGACCTGCTTCGGATCAGCATCCAGCCCGTCGATCAGCGGCTCCAGGGTCTCGCCCATCAGCCGGCCTACCGACACGTTGTCGAAGCTGACATAGACATCCGCGCCAGGGCCTTCGATGGTCAGGCGGTCATAGTCGATCACCTTCACACCGGCCTCGCGGGCCTGCGCGATGATGGCTGCGCCTGAACCGCTGTCCAGGTTCACCAGCAAGATGCACCTTCGCGCCGTTGGTGATGGCCTGTTCGGCCTGGGTCTGCTGCGTGCGGGCGTCGCCTTCGGCGTTGACGATGGTGTATTCCACACCAGCCGCCTCGAAGGCCTGCTCGAAGAAACGGCGGTCGTCGGCTTCCCAGCGCGCCGATGACGCACTGTCCGGCAGCAACACGGCGATGCTGCCCTCGGCCTCACAGACGCGGCTGCGCGGCATGGCTGCGCTGGCATCGGGGCAGAACTGGCGAAGTCGCCGACGCAGATCTCTTCCCAGGTGCGGAAGCCATCGGCGATGACGGTCTCTGCGATGTTGTCCGTGGTCACTGCCAGCGGCGTCAGCTTCATGAACGGCAACATCGTTGGTGCCGTTGTTGAGGGTGTCGCCGGTCAGAGCTGGTGACGTCCTCACCCTTCAGCAGGGCGATGGCGGCCTCAGCCGCGGCATCAGCTTCCAGCTTGATCGGCTTGTAGACAGTCATCGACTGCCAGCCCGACAAGATGTTCTGGATGCCGCCGACGGTGGCGTCCTGACCGCTGACCGGCATCGGATCCAGCACCCTGCGCCTTCAGCGCCGCAATGACCGACCCGGCCAACCCGTCGTTGGCCGCAAAGGTCGCATCCACGTTGCCGCCGGCGGCGGTCAGGATCTGCTCGTAGATCACCAGCGCCTGCTGGTTGTCCCAGTCCGGCACTGCCTGGTCATCGACCAGCTCCCAGTCGCCTGCGTCGTAGTGCGGCGATGCCACACCGAAGTAGCCCTCGCGGAACAGGGTCGCATTGTTGTCGGTCGGCGAGCCGTTCAACTGCACGACCTGCTTCGGATCAGCATCCAGCCCGTCGATCAGCGGCTCCAGGGTCTCGCCCATCAGCCGGCCCACCGACACGTTGTCGAAGCTGACATACACATCCGCGCCAGGGCCTTCGATGGTCAGGCGGTCATAGTCGATCACCTTCACGCCGGCCTCGCGTGCCTGGGCAATGATGGCTGCGCCTGAACCGCTGTCCAGGTTCACCAGCAAGATCACCTTCGCGCCGTTGGTGATGGCCTGTTCGGCCTGGGTCTGCTGCATGCGGGCATCGCCTTCGGCGTTGACGATGGTGTATTCCACACCGGCCGCCTCGAAGGCCTGCTCGAAGAAGCGGCGGTCGTCAGCTTCCCAGCGCGCCGATGACGCACTGTCCGGCAACAAGACTGCAATGCTACCCTCCGACGTGGCAGGCTCGGCAGGCGCATCGGTGGCGGCTGGAGCGGTTGTGGCTGCGGGCGCGGCCGGCTCAGCAGTCGCCGGCGTTGCCGCGTTCGAGCAAGCGCTGATCACCATGACAAGCACGACGATCAGGCTTAGCAGGGCAAAACTCTTCTTCATAAACTGTCCTCCTAAGAACATGGGAATCGATTGAAATGGCGCGCGACTGATACGCTGCCCCTGCAAGCAACGTTTCAGACGTGAACCAAAGAAAAAGGCGCGAATCGCCTTCGTTCACAAATAAGGTGGGTATAGGTTGTCGAGTCTTCAATGACCGTACGTTTGCAACCTTGCATGACGCGCACCGGGTTCCTGCGTGCGCAACTATCGAAACTGGTAGGGATCTGTAATGCGGAGACGACCAGTCATCACCAACGAGGCTGATGCATTGTAGCACAGGTGATTGAGGTCGTCAACACTTTCAATTCGGGCGGCCAGGGCAATCGCATCTAATTTCGCAACTGGAAGGAGACAGATGATAATGGCTGCAACCCGAAGCAAGGGGCAAGGAGGCAGCCATGACGCAAACAGGGACAGCGACCATCCGAGATCACTTTTCTGGACTGACGGATCCAAGAGTAGAGCGCACCAAACGCCATCCGCTGGTCAACATCGTGACGATTGCCATCTGTGCGGTCATCTGTGGTGCAGAAACCTGGGTTGACATCGAGATGTATGGCAAGGCGAAGCAGGATTGGCTGGCTGGGTTTCTGGATCTGGCACAAGGCATTCCTTCGCATGATACATTTGGGCGAGTGTTTGCCCGCATCGATCCTGAAGAGTTCCAAAGTCACTTTCTTGCCTGGATCCGAGCCGTTTTCGAGGTTACCCATGGACAGGTGATCGCTTTCGATGGCAAACAACTGCGACGTTCTCACGATCATGCCAACGGCAAGGATGCCATATACATGGTCAGTGCCTGGGCCGTAACTAACGGGCTGGTCCTGGGTCAGGTGAAGGTCGATGACAAATCCAATGAGATCACGGCCATTCCGGAACTGTTGAGTTTTCTCGAATTGGCCGGTTGTATCGTAACGATCGATGCGATCGGCACACAGGTTGCCATCGCTGCCCAGATCATCGGTCAGCAGGCTGACTATGTGTTGGCTCTCAAGGGCAACCAGGGCGTTATCCATGAAGCTGTCGCTGCGTTGTTTGAGGATGCCTTGAGCAACAATTTCTCTCGTCTGGAACACGACTTCATCCAGACTGTCGATGGCAATCATGGGCGTCTGGAGATAAGGCGCTATTGGATCACGTCTGACATTGCTTGGCTGCCTCAGGTCACCGGCAAGCCTCTATGGCCCGGACTGCGGAGTATCGGCATGGTGCGGACCAAACGACGCATTGGAGAACAGACCACCGAGAGTACTCGCTACTACCTCTCCAGCCTGGAAGCCAATGCAGCCACCTTTGCGCATGCAGTTCGCAGTCATTGGGGCATCGAAAACTCGCTCCATTGGGTGCTCGACGTTGCTTTCCGCGAGGATGACTGCCGCATCCGCAAGGACCATGCGCCGCAAAACTTCGCTGTCCTTCGACACATCGCATTGAACTTGTTGCGCCAGGAGAAGTCCGCCAAAGTCGGCGCCAAGGCGAAGCGGCTGAAGGCCGCCTGGAACAACGACTACCTGCTCAAGGTCCTATCAATTTAGATGCGATTGCCCTGTTCGGGCGGCATGTTCCATGCATCTGTGCCGATAGTGACCGCTGACATGACCTTTGGCACTGGCCGATATGACCTGACAGCCAGCTATCATTAAGTCAACGAAAACGATCCTCGGTCGACTGGGCCGGCCCTCCAATTACCAAAGGAGATACTTCATGAACACGCAACTTTCCGACCCCACAACCAGTGACGACCAAGGAGTGCAAACCGACGTCCGCGGGCGTGTCATCGCCGGAGTTGCGCTGATCCTGATCGGCGCGCTGCTGTTGATTGCCCAGATCACGCAGTCAGCCAACCTTGGCCTGCTGATACCAGCCGCGCTGGGTGTGATCTTTCTGGTCTGGGGATTGGTCACCCGCACCTTCGGCCTCGTCATTCCCGGCAGCATCCTGGTAGGCATTGGCCTGGGAATTTCATTGATCACCGGCCCGTACAGCGCCATGGAAAGCGATGCCCAGGGAGGCGTGTTCATGCTCGCCTTCGCCGGTGGCTGGCTGCTGATGTGCCTGCTGTCGCCCCTGACCACCAGCGGGTTCCAGTGGTGGCCACTGATCCCGGGCGGCATCATTGGCGCAATCGGCCTGGCACTTGCAAGTGGCGGCTTTGGCATGCAACTCTTGCAGATCATCGGCTACGGCTGGCCGCTGATCCTGGTTGGCATCGGCATTTATCTGCTGCTCAAGCGACGACGATAATCTTGCGCCAGGCGACCCAACAACCCGATAGCAGGAGTTCGCGCTGGATCGCGCGAACTCCCTGTCTTGTCAAACCAGTTGCCGCAGAGCCGCAAATGGAGTATCATGCCGCCATGAGCACGCAGCAAAACGCTAGCGAACCGCGCAACCTCGCGAGCATCAGCGCCTACCTGATCATTCCCGCCGTCGGTCTGCCGATGCTGTGGTCGATGTTCGAAACCGATGAACCTACCCGCTGGATCGCATCGGCGCTGCTGGCTACCTTTACGCTCTTCTTTTTTCTGCACAGCCGAATACTGCACTGGCTGCCCCAATGGGGCAGCTACCTGTATGCCACCGTCCAGACGCTGCTGGTGACCAGTCTGGTTGTCCTGCCGCCGGGCCACCTGGTTGCCGTCGTGCTCTTCTTTATCCTCAGCGCCGACGTGACGATGCTCTTCCCCCAGCGGGTAGCCGCCCTGTGGATCGCCCTCTTCAGCATCATCACGCTGGTTACTTACGTGGCCATCGCCGGCGCCGACGCGTTGGTCGCGGTACCGATCTACGTCGCCGGCTACATTTTCTTCTCGACCTTCGCTCAACAGACAGCGCGCGCCGAAGAGTCGCGTGCCGAAAGCGAACGCTTGCTGGGGGAGCTACAAGAAGCACATCGACAGCTTCAGGAATACGCCTTGCAAGCCGAGGAACTGGCAGTCCAGCAGGAGCGCAACCGCCTGGCGCGCGAGATGCATGACACGCTGGGCCACCGGCTAACTGTTTCTTCGGTGCAGCTTCAGGCCGCCGAACGCCTGATCACACCCGACCCTGACCGCGCCAGAGAAATCGTTGGCACGGTTCGCGAGCAGATCAGCGAAGGGCTGGGCGAGCTGCGGCGCACCGTGGCAACCCTGCGCGCGCCAGTCGAAGCGGACCTGGCGCTGGCGCCCGCGCTGCGTCGGTTGACCGCAGGATTCCAGGAGGCAACAGGCATCGCCGTGCATCTGGACATGCCTGAAGAGATGCCCGACCTGCCGGCCAGTCACCGTCACGCCCTCTACCGCGGCGCGCAGGAAGGGCTGACCAACGTGCAGAAACACGCGAGCGCCGTCGATGCCTGGGTCGCAATGGCGCGCCGCAACGGCGATGTCTCGCTGACGATCCGCGACAACGGCATGGGGTTGGATGCCAGCGCCGCCGATCTGCCGGGGTTTGGTCTGCGCGGCCTGCGAGAGCGCGCTGTTCAGCTCGACGGCACACTGGACATCGGCCCAGGACCAGAAGGCGGCACGGAACTTGTGATGACATTGCCACTTCGAGCGGAGAACACCGATGGCTGATACAGTACGCCTGTTGTTGGTCGATGACCAGCGTCTGATGCGCGACGGCCTGCACACGCTGCTGGAAATGGAACCGCAGATGTCTGTGGTCGGCGATGCCAGCAACGGCCAGGAAGCCCTCGACCAATACGCTGCGCTGCGGCCCGACGTGACGCTGATGGACGTGCGTATGCCGGTCATGGACGGTGTGGAGGCGACGCGACGGCTGCGTGCCCGCTGGCCCGATGCACGCGTCATCATCCTGACCACCTTCGACGACGACGAGTATGTCTTCGAGGGACTGCGCGCCGGCGCGCTGGGCTATCTACTGAAGGACGTCAGCATGGCTGAACTGACCGATGCGATCCACACCGTCATGGCCGGCGGCGTGCTGATCGAACCGTCGGTCGCGCGCAAGGTGGTGGCCGAGTTTGCCCGCATGGCCCCGCAGTCGCCCACCGCCGCGGCTGATCTGGTCGAGGCGCTGTCCGAACGCGAGATCGAAATCCTCAAGCTGTTGGCCGAGGGGATGACCAACCGCGAGATCGCCGGCCGGCTCTACCTGGCCGAAGGAACCGTCAAGAACTACGTCACCAACATCCTGGGCAAGATCGGCGCACGCGACCGCACGCAGGCTGCGCTGCGCGCCCGGGAACTGGGTCTTCTGTAAGCCAGGCTCCTCTAGCGGCGGGACGCAAACGCAGTTCTCACAAAGCTGTGCTATAATCGGCTGAAACCGTTCGCAGCAAGCGCTGAAGCGCCTACTACGAAGCAATAATCCCGGCGCGACGAAACCGCGGATCGGTCGTATTGTAGATAGCGATTATGGACTACAAAGATTATTACAGCATCCTGGGTATTGCGCGTAACGCGGACGGCGAAGAGATCAGGAGCGCCTACCGCAGAATGGCGCGCATCCATCACCCCGACGTCAACCCGGACAAAGCGGCCGCCACGGAACGCTTCAAGGACATCAACGAGGCGTACACCGTCTTGTCCGACCAGGACAAGCGCCGGCGCTACGACCAGATCAACACCAGCTACGAGCAGATGCGGCGCGCGTCGAACCGGGCGTCATCGACGACGAGCCAGGGTCGCGCTCGCAGCAATTCCTCGTCCTATTCATACACATCCTCCTCCTACTCTTCGGCCGCCGGCTCTTCCGCCAAACGCACGGCTGACACAGCCAGCAGCAGGCCTGGCACGGCCAGCGGTAGCGCCGGAGCGGCCAGCAGCAGCGCCAACGCGGCCAATGGCACAACCAACAACGGCTCGCGCCGGGCAAACACCGGCACGATTTCGGAAGAGGACATGGAGCGCATCTTCCGCGGCTTTGGCTGGGCCTACTCAGCGGCCCGCGGCCAGCGCACCGCCAGCAGCGGCGCGGACTTCTCCGACTTCTTCGATGCCATCTTCGGCGGGATGTGGGGCCGGGGCGAGGAAGATGCCAACAGCACCGAGTTCCGGCCGGGCCGCGACCTGCAAGCCGAGGCGACGCTGACGCTGGAAGAGGCGTTCAGCGGCGCGTATCGGGTCGTGTCGCTCAGCGATGGCCGCAAGGTGGAGATCAGCATCCCGCCCGGCGTGTCCACCGGCTCAAAGCTGCGAGTACGCGATCAGGGCACCCGCTCGTTTGGCAGACCGCGCGGCCATCTCTACGTCAACATCGACGTCAAGCCGCACCCAGTGCTGGTGCGTGACGGCGACGACCTGCGCGTCAAGGCGACCATTCCCTACCAGCTCGCCGCGAGTTCGGGTGAAATCAAGGTAGCCGGACTGGACAGATCCGTCGTGCTGAAGATACCGGCCGGCACGCAGAGCGGTCGTGTGTTTCGCCTCAAGGGGCTGGGCATGCCGCGACTGACACCGGACAAGATGCGCGGCGACCTGCTGGTCGAAGTGACCGTGCTGCCCGCGCCACCGCCCAAGGCTGGCAGCCCGCGCCCCACGGCCAGGAGAGCAACGAAGAAAACGACATCCGTGGGCGCGCGCATCGGCGGATGGCTGCGCAATCTGACCGGACTGGCACTGGTGATCATCGGACTGACTACGTTCGTCGCGGTCGCGTTGAATTCCGGAGTAGTCGGCTGGCAGGTCGCGGCAGGCATCGGCGCGATCCTTATCGCCCACGGCCTGGCGACCCGGTCGTGGCTCGCCGCGCCGGGTGCGGTCGCGACCGGCGCGAGCCTTGGCTACGCCTTCTGGAACGGCGCGGAGGCGGCCGAAGTGGCTCAGTATGCCTTGCCGCTGCTACCCCTCGCGCTCGGCTGGTATCTGCTTTTCTATCGCCCGGCCACCTGATCGAGCTGAGACACAGTTTCACCAACTGACTTGTCCGCAAAAAGTCGCCGTACGGCGGCTCTTTTTGTTGCGCGGCGGTTGGTGCCCCGCACATCCTGTGGTATAGTTGGCGCGACACGACAGAGGACACTGACCCATGGATTCCACCAACCTGTTTCAAGGCCAGCGCGTGCGCCTGACAGCGACGCGAGCTGGTGACGCTGCCATTGTAGCCCGCTGGCATGAAGACGGCTGGTTCCTCCGCCTGATGGACGCCAGAAGCGCGCTCCCACAGAGCGAGCAGCAGGTTCAGGCGTGGATCGATGAGACCGAGAAAAGCGATCACGACTTTCTGCTGGCCGTCCGACTGGTCGAAACCGATGAACTGATCGGCTGGATCGAGCTGAACGGGATCCTCTGGAACTGCGGCACGACCATGCTCGGCATCGTCATTGGCGACCAGGCGCGCTGGGATCAGGGCTACGGTCGGGAGGCGATGGAGTTGGCGCTGCGCTACGCCTTTGACGAGCTGAACCTGCACCGCGTTGGGCTGACCGTTTTCAGCTACAACCAGCGTGCTATCGCGCTCTACGAGAAGTTGGGCTTCACGTACGAAGGCGCGCAACGTGAGTTTCTCCACCGCGGCGGCCAGCGCCATGACATGTTTTACTACGGCCTGCTGCGCCGTGAGTGGGAAGACCGCGAAGTTGAGCGCTGACCATAGCCAAAGATGGCCACCCTTACGTCATTCCCACGGATCTGGGAATGACGTAAGGATGGAGGCGCAGGAGTTGCGCAAGAAGCACGAAATCAAGAAAAGGAGCGTCCCGTGCAATACACCAATCTTGGCCGCACCGGCCTGAAAGTCTCCCGTATCTGCCTCGGCTGTATGACTTATGGCACGTCCACGTGGCGCGACTGGGTGCTGGACGAGGTCGAAAGCCGCCCATTCTTTGCCCGCGCGCTGGAGCTGGGCATCAACTTCTTCGACACCGCCGACATGTATTCACGCGGCGTCAGCGAGGAAGTTTTGGGCCGCGCCATGCGCGATCTGGCTGACCGCGACGACGTGGTCATCGCCACCAAGGTCTACTTCCACTGGAGCGACACACCCAACCGCGGCGGCCTGTCGCGCAAGCACATCATGGCTTCCATCGATGGGTCGCTGCGCCGACTGGGCATGGATTACGTCGATCTCTACCAGATCCATCGGTGGGACTACGAAACACCCATTGAAGAGACCATGGAAGCGCTGCACGACGTGGTCAAGGCAGGCAAGGCGCGCTACATCGGCGCATCCAGCATGTACGCCTGGCAGTTCGCCACCGCCCAGCACGTCGCGGATCAGCATGGCTGGACACGTTTCGTCTCCATGCAAAATCACTACAATCTGGTCTACCGCGAAGAAGAACGAGAGATGAACCCGTTGTGTAAGGCGCAAGGCGTCGGTCTGATCCCATGGAGCCCGCTGGCGCGTGGCTTCCTGGCCGGCAACCGCACCCGCGGCGGCGACCATCCCACGGTGCGCGCCGGCACCGACGATTTCGCCCACCGCCTGTACTACCAGGACGCCGACTTCGCGGTCGTCGATCGGGTCGTGGAGATCGCGCAGAAGCACGACGTCAGCCCGGCGCAGATCGCGCTAGCCTGGCTGCTGGCGCAGCCGGCTGTCACCAGCCCGATCATCGGCGCCAGCAAGATGTATCAACTCGAGGAAGCGGTGGATGCGCTAAAGATCGATCTCACAAACGAAGAGATCACCTATCTCGAAGCGCCCTATGTCCCGCACCCGGTGCTGGGGCATTCGTAGATCAAGTCTTACCTGTGGAGGCTGCCATGAAATGGCCACAAGTTCAGCAGGCATATCCCAATCAATGGCTTGTCATTGAAGCGCTGGAGGCGCACACTGAGGACAGCCAGCGCCACCTGGATAGCATCTCGGTTCTAGAGTCTTGCAGCGACGGCAAAAGTGCCTTTCAGATTTACCAGCGCTTTCACGAAGCTCATCCATTTCGGGAGTTCTACTTCGTGCATACCGCGCGGGAAACCCTGGACATTCGCGAGCAGCGCTGGGTTGGAATACGAGGCGTCCATGCAACTGAAGCTTGATTATGGTTTACCTTTCATTTCGATCCATCTGTTCACCGATGAAAGATCCATCACCGTTGATAACGTGCTGATTGACACCGGTTCTGCCAGCACTATCTTGGCCGCACGCATTGTCGAGCAGGCAGGGATAGAGCCCCGATTAGACGATACGTTGTACACCATCCGCGGCGTCGGTGGTATCGAGACCGTTTACGCCCGTTCCGTTCCGTCGCTCACCATCGGCGAGGTGACCATCCGCGATGTTGAGGTCGAGATTGGTAGTAAGTCTTCGGGATTCCCGATCGACGGTATTCTCGGCATGGATATACTCACCCAAACGGGCGCAGTGATCAATTTGGGCGACTTGACACTGGATTTCGCGAAAGATTAGCCACGTGACAATCCAACGCGAACATGACAACACGTCCGCTGCCGCCCCCAACTCAGCGGTCAAGGAAAGTGCGTGGCGGACGGCATCGAACCTGCTGTTCGCGCTGACGGTCATCAACGTCGGCGCGGTGATGTTGACGGCCTCGACGTTCAGCACGCTCTTCATGATCACCACCATCGTCAACATCACGCTGGCGCTGGGGCTGCGGCAGATGCAGTCGTGGGGACGAATTTTGACGCTGGCGCGCTGTCTGCTGGGTATTGCACTGGCGCTCGCTCTTGCCGTGAACCAGGGAGCGGTGCTCGACGCCATCGTGACGGCCCTGTTGCTCACTGGCATCGGCCTGCCGATCCTGGGACCACCGCACAAGGCGAAATCGTTGATCGGCGTCGGTCTGTTCACGCTGGGCGGCGCTGCCACGGTGGTTGCCCTGTTGTCCTCCTGGGTCACCGTGGGATGACATCAGTTCCGGAAACTCCTCTCCATGCCTGATCTTCCCTTGATCGTCGCTGACGGACTGCCCTTCCTCCTACCAGGCGGATCAACCTGCTGCATCCTGTTTCACGGTTACACCGCCATGCCCGGTGAAATGCGCTGGCTGGGCGACGACTTGCACGAGCGCGGGCACACGGTGCTGGGCGTGCGCCTGGCCGGTCACGGCACGCATCCCGCGGATCTGGCGCGCGTCCGCTGTAGCGACTGGCTGGTGGACGCCGAGGAAGCGCTGGCGCTGGCAGGCAGCCTCAGCCAGCGCGTCGTGTTGATCGGCCAGTCGATGGGTGGGATCGTGGCGCTGCTGGCCGCAGGCCTGTATCCAGCGCAGGTCGCCGGCGTGGTGGCTATCGCCACGCCGTTTGAAGTGGCGCTGCCGAGCCGCGAAGACCTGCGTGGCGTGCCTGCCGACCAGATCCAGCGCAAAGGCGCGCCGATGCACCGCGAGTACGGCGTACGCCGTGAGGCCATCTATCCCGCCTACGCTGCCGAACCGCTGCATAGCCTGCCGGAGCTGGGATTGCTGATGCAGGAGATGCGAGCCGCGCTGCCCGCCGTCCAGTCGCCAGCGCTTTTGATCCACTCGCGCGACGACAAGGCGGTGGCGCCCGAAGCCATGCCGCTGATCTACGAAGCGCTGGGAACGGCAGAGAAGCAGATGCTATGGCTGGACGCCATCGGCCACTCGGTGGTACGTGACCCACGGCGTCGGCCTGTTTTTGACGCCATCGGTCAATTCGTTCAGTCAGTCACCGACTCGACGGAGTTTCGCTTGACAGAAGCGGCGCATCGGGAGTAGACTGCGGGTACTATCCGCCGCATCGTTTCCACTGCACAAGGAGGCTGTTCCATGCGACATCAAACCACCGCCATCATCCGGGTCTTGCTGCTCCTGGCGCTGATCTTGACCGTTCCTGCCGGTATCGCCAGCGCAGCGCCGTCCGCTGTCCAACCTGTCGTCTGTGACGCGCCGTCAGAAGCGTTGGCCGGCGGCGCGGTCACCGTACAGGGCTGGGTGATCAACCATCGCGAGCAGGCGGTGGACGGCACGCGCACGCCCACGCCGTTGGTGCTAACCGCCACCAGCGCAGCCGGAGCGACTGTAACAGCATCGGTCGCCAGCAACGGCTTCTTCAAGCTCAGCCTAACGCCAGACAACTGGAACTTCACGCTGCAACTGCCCGAAGCCTGGGACGGCATCGTGCCGATCGCGCCGCGCGCAGGGCTGGCCGAAACTGGCTGCACGCCGCTACCGGGACGCAACACGCCCTACCTGATCGTGTTCAAGATTCGCCGCCTGTTCGATGTCACTGCCCTGAAGTGGGAAGAACTGGCTGATGGCACAGTGCAACCCGGGCAGGCCTGGACAATCACCTACAAGCCGGTCAACGACCCCTTCGCGATTCTACGCACGGGACAGACCGATGCCAACGGCGCGACGACCGCCGCCCTCACCCCCGGCAAATGGTACATCTACGAGACGCTGAAGTCGGGCTGGGCGCCGGTGACGCCATCGGGCGTGTGGATCACCCTCGACCAGTACGCGCCGCCAGGCGCGATGGATCCGGTAGTGTTCAAGAACCGGCTGGCGCACTGACCTGAGCAACCAACCGGCTTTGCACTGCCGGCAAGAGCATAAACAGAAGAGGCTTCGACGCTGGTGGTCGAAGCCTCTTCTGTTTATGCTTACTCTACTCGCACTCTGCTGCTCCGGCCGGTCTTTGCGAAGCACCCTGAGGTTCCTGCCAAGGGCCTGACCGAGCCGGTGTGCGGACTCCCGGTGCTGGCTCGGTCGGCGACCGGCCAGAGCGAGAAGGATACTGGCCAGAGCCGAAAGTGCTCCGCTAGTCCAGCGTGCCGGGCAGCAAGCCAGTCGGCAGGGCGGCAGGGCGTTCGCAAGTGCTCTCCAGCAACACGTGACGGCCAGACTCAGAGGACTCGAGGATTGACTGCATTATGTCGAGCACATGAAACGCCATGTCACCGCTGGCGCGCTGTGGACGACCGGCGCTGATGGCATGCGCCATGTCCGCGACGCCGATGCCTCGCCGCATGGTGGAACCGTGGGTCAGCGGCACATCGCTCCAGCGATCGCCGCCGGCCCGCCGTACCTGCACCACCCCGCCGAAGATGTTGGGGTCGGGAACCGACAGCGAACCTTCGGAACCATAGATCTCGATGCGCGGCAGGTTGGATGACCAGACGTCGAAGCTGGTGATCAGCGAAGCCACCGGCCCGGCCGCGAAGTCCAGCACCCCGGCTACATGGGTTGGCACTTCTACCGGCAAGCGCCGCCCATAGTGTTCCTGGCTGGTCGCGATCCGTTCCTCGAACGAGATGCGCGCCGACCCGCTGACACGACTGGCCGGCCCCAACAGGTTGATCAGGCTGGTCAGGTAGTACGGTCCCATGTCGTACAACGGGCCGCCGCCAGCCTGGTAGTAGAAATCGGGGTTAGGGTGCCACGACTCTGGACCGTGACCAGCCATGAATGCCACTGCCGCCACCGGGTCGCCGATCCAGCCGTCATCGATCAGTTTGCGGCAGGTCTGCTGGCCGCCGCCCAAAAAGGTGTCTGGCGCGCAGCCGACCCGCAGCCCTTGCGCCTGGGCGGTGCGCAGCACCTCCAGGCCCTCGTCGCGGCGCACCGCCAGCGGTTTCTCCGAGTAGACATGCTTGCCAGCCTGCAAGATAGCCAGGCTGACCTCGGCGTGCGCGATCGGCACGGTCAGGTTGATGATGATCAACACTTCGGGGTCTGCCAGCAACTCAGCCACGGTGAGCGCCTTGGGGATGTCAAAGCGGCTGGCCTGCTCGACTGCCCGTTCGCGGTCCATGTCGGCCACAGCCGCGATCTCCAGAATAGAAAAGCCGCGGCAGCCCTCGACATATTCGGCGAAGATCTTGCCAGCGCCAATGAAACCGATCTTGACCTTATCTGCCATGAGCCAGCCCCTCACCGACCAGATAGCGGTAGCTCTCGTCCACGGCTTGTAACATGTCAGTCGCGCAGCGGTCCAGTTCGACGATAAGCCACTGGGCGCCGGTCGCCGCGGGGATGATGGTCGGGAAGTCCAGCACGCCCTGACCCACTGCGACCATGGGCGATTGCTCTGTCGCCGGCCCATCCTTGATGTGCAGCAGCGGTGCGCGGTCGCCGAGCCGCTTGACCAGTTCAGCGGCGCTTTGCCCACCGGTTTGCACCCAGTAGGTATCGACCTCAAATACGACGCCGGGATCGACCAGTTCCAACATCACATCGAACCCCAGACGATCCTCCACCCGTCCAAACTCCCACCAGTGGTTGTGATAGGCCAGCGCCAGGTCGCGATCAGCAGCTATTGCGTAAGCATCGTTGAGCCGGCCACAGAGTCGACGAATGCCGTCCAGCGTCTCGAACTCACTGGGGCCGCCCGAAAATCCCAGCGTCTGAATGCCGAACATCTCTGCGAAATCCAGCACAGCGCTGCGTTTGTCATCCAAAGGCAACGGCGAATGGGCAGCCGGCAACTGGAAGCCCAGCCTGCTGAACAACTTTTCCGCCTGCGACAGCGAGGCGCCCGGTATCTCGAAGGTGATCTCCAGCGCGGGATAGCCGATCTCGGCGACCCGGGTGATGGTTCGTTCAAAGTCGCGCGCCATCTGCTCGCGCACGGTGTAGGTCTGCAAGGCAATTGGAAGACTCATGGAATTGCTCCTTGTTGTGTTTTGACGACCGGCTGGCGGCGCCACGATACGAGGTGAGACGGATCGCATCCTCTATGAGGCATTATAGTTCAACCAGTTACAAGCGGCAACGTTGCACAGGCGCCAGTCATGCCAGGACAGACAAATTTGTCGTTTTCAGTAACCTGCATGATAATAGCACCGTCCACACTCGTGGATAGCTGTCTGGCTCAAGCGCAACAGGTATCCGGGTAGTTTTCTCGGCTGAGTATCTTCAGGCATCCGACGGGCGGTTGGTCGAGCAGCAGGAGTTCCTGGTCAGTGAGGTCGGAACGGACCAGGGGGTTTCGTCCAAAATGGGCGATGCGAATTAAGTAATGCGCCGACAAGGTGCATTCGTTTGAAGGAGCGCTGGGACTGACACAGCGCAGGAGAGTTCGTGTGACAAGGATCTACTGTGGGAATCTGCCGTTCAGCACCAATGATGATGAGCTTCGCGGCATGTTCGAAGACTTTGGTAGCGTCAACGACGCATCCGTCGTGAGTGATCGGGAAACCGGTCGTTCGCGCGGCTTCGGCTTCGTTGACATGGATGCCGAGGGCGCCGCGAAGGCGATCGAGGCGTTGGATGGCCAGGATTACAAGGGACGCAACCTCAAGGTTAACGAGGCACGGCCCCGCGAAGAGCGGCCACCCCAGCGAAACAATCGCAGCAGCAGCCGTCGCTACTAGCCCCAAGATACGCTAGCAACCGCTAAATGATCTGTGCCCTGGCGACGTGAGCGCCAGCCGGGCATCCCGCTCAGCATCCCTGATCCGACCTCAGATCGCCTGCTGAGCCAGGGCGCAGTCTGCGTAGTGACAAGTAATCAGGAACCCCACAGTCGTGGGGTTCTTTCATAGCCAATCGCTGCACCGTTGCCCCCTCGTACAAGGGATCGACAACGGAGGTTCCCCGCCAGAGCGCATTGACGCTTCGGTTTGCCTCCGTTTCGACGGAGGTTTTTTCATGAGCAAGACCTATCATATCCACACATTCGGCTGCCAGATGAACGTCGCCGACAGCGGCCACGTTGCTGCCCAGCTCGAGGCCCTGGGCTACCAGCCGGTTGCCAAGCCGGACACGGCCGATGTGATCGTCGTCAACACCTGTGTCGTGCGCCAAAGCGCGGAAGACAAGGCGATTGGCAAGCTGGGCGCGCTATTGCCTCTCAAGCGTCGCAATCCCGACACCGTCATCAGCCTGATGGGGTGCATGGTGGGCGTCAAACCCAATCCGGCGCTGGCGGAACGCTTCCCCTGGGTGGACGTGTTCATGCCGCCTTCAGAGCCGGGTCCGCTGATGGGCTACCTGATGGAACAGGATCTGGCCGACGAGTCGCGCGCCATCGACGAGGCCAGTGTGCTGGCGCGCTATGCAGCCCAGGACGGCGACCACGTTGAGAACGACCAGGCCGATCTGGCGTTGGTTGCGTCACCGAAGGAACTGCCGGGCCGGGCTGGCTCGGTGCTGCAATCGGTGCGCCACCTGACGCAGAACGGCGAGACGCCCATCTCAGCCCACGTGCCCATTGTCTACGGCTGCTCGCACGCCTGCACCTTTTGCATCATCCCCTTCCGCCGCGGCGTCGAGCGCAGTCGCCCATTGCAGGAGATCGTGGCCGAAGTCGAAGATCTGGTCGCCCAAGGCGTACGCGAGGTGACGTTGTTGGGTCAGATCGTGGACCGCTACGGCTATGACCTGCCCGGCCGCCGGCCGGATCTGGCCGACCTGCTGCATGCGATCCATGAGATCGACGGACTGTGGCGCATCCGCTTCCTGACGTCGCATCCCAACTACATGGACGACCGCATTCTTCACGCGGTGCGCGACCTGCCCAAGGTGTGCGAGCACATCGAGGTACCGATTCAGGCCGGCGACGACCAGGTGCTGGAAAACATGCGCCGCGGCTACACGGCGGACGACTACCGCCGGCTGGTAGCGCACATTCGAGAGACGATTCCCAACGCGTCGATCCACACCGACATCATCGTTGGCTTCCCCGGCGAGAGCGACGAGCAGTTTGGACGAACCTACGATGTGCTGGCGGAACTGAAGCTGGACAAGGCGCATCTGGCACGCTACTCGCCGCGGCCGGGAACAGTCAGCGAGCGCAGAATGACTGACGACGTGACGGAAGAAGCCAAGGTTGAACGCCACCGTTCGCTGGAGGAGCTACAGGCCGTCGTTCAGACTGAGATCAACCGGCGCTTCGTGGGTGAGACGGTCGAGGTGCTGGTAGAAGATCTGCACAAGGGGAAATGGCGTGGCCGCACCCGCCAGAACAAGCTGGTCTTCTTCTCAGACCAGGAGAACTGGCGCGGCAGGCTGGCCGACGTATTCATCACCTGGGCCGGCCCCTACTCGATGCAGGGCCGGCTTGCAAGCCAGCGGCCAGGCGTCACCTCCCCCAGCATCGCGCTTATGCCGTTCGAGGACGAGATCAACTTCGCTTAGAAACCTGTGGAGATAGACCTCGGAACTCCCTGCCTCATGGCGCGACTGCTTATCATCTACCGCTTTCGCCGGTCTCCAGACCGAGCCAACCGTAGTTGTGCTTTGGGCGGTCTCCGACCGAGCCCCCTGTCCAAGAGAAAACTCAACGGGGAACGGCGCTGAAGCGCCTACTACGAACGGGTCTAAAGAAACAAAAGGCAAGAGGCGGGCGACTTTAGAGCAAGTCACCCGCCTCCTGTTGCGGAACTACCGGCCATAACGATGGTCTAGACCATTGGTTGCACCGGTAATTATGATGCCGGAGGGAGGACGGCGGATCCTCCCTCCGGTGATCACCAAAGTTTAGGTCTTACTGCACACAGAGGGTCTGGCCGGCCCGGATCATGTTGGGGTTGGCCAAGCCGTTCAGTTGCGCCAGCGCGGACACCGAAGTGCCGTTGGCGGCAGCGATGGACGACAGGTTATCGCCGCGCCGCACCGTGTAGCTGACGGCGCAGTTTGCTGAGCTGGCGCTAGACACAGAGGCCGAAGCGCCGGGCAGCGGCGGGTCCTGGACGTTGGTGAAGTTCACCTTGGCGCCCGTGTAGGTCGCAGGCACCGGGTAGGGGAACATCACATCGACGCAGGTCGGGGTGACCGCGATCCAGTGGTCGCGCTTCTCCTCACAGACAGTGATGGTTGCGCCAGGGATCGCCATACCCGCAGCATCCAGGGTCGCCTCGGAGAATGTGTAGTTGCCGAGGGCGTTGGTGTACGTGGTGACGTAGACCGCAGGATCGGTGCCCTTCAGCGTGGCGGTGATTTCCCAACCAGACAGACCGACGGTCACGCCCTGGTACGGGGGAACCCACGCACGGAAGTACTTGGTACCGGTGATCTGCAGGTCACCGGCGATTTCCATGTTCTCGAACAGCACACGGGCATCCTCACAGTCGCGAATGACCACGGTCTGCGGGTTGTCGCTGACGGCCTTCCAGCCAGCCTGAACCACTTCCTTGACGCTGTAGACGCCGGGGATCAGGTGCTCAAACGTGACCTTGCCGGAACCGTCAGTGGTCATGGTGACCGGAGTGATCTTGCCATCGGGCCGGCTGAGGGTGATCTTCCAGCCTGCCAGCGGGCCAAGCCAGACCGTGCCGCCATTGGCGTCGGTGCCAAGGCCGTTCTTTTCAACGGTGATCGAGGCGTAGCAGGGGGGCTCCAGGTTCTTGAAGACCACAGGGTCAGTGGCGCCAGGAGGCGCGTACTGGTCCAGGGTCAGGTAGACTGTCGACGGAGTGATCGGCGTCCAACCGGACTTGACCGTTTCTTTGATCTGCCAGGTGCCGGGAGTGAGTTGCACTACGGTGGTACCAGTAGCATCGGTCTTTTCTGTCTGCTTCACGGCCCAGGGATCGCCCTGTGGAGTCGCCGTGATCGTCCAGTCGTCGCCCGGCTGCACGGTGCCATCCATCAGTTCTTCCCACTTGATGACGGTGACGTCGAACCAGCGGCGGATCTTGAACAGGATGTTGTAGCAGGTCTTGCCGTTCTCATCAAGCTGAGCCCAGCCGGTCCAGGCGATGCCGTTGCGGGGAGCCGCAGGTACGATACCGTCCCAATCCACAGGCAGGGGCAGTGCGAATGCATAGTAGTAGCCGGCCGGCAGTTTCTTGAACTCCCAGTAGCCGTTGCTGCCAACTTCCGCGACTGCAACCATTATGCCCGTGGTGTTGGCTTCATCGGCGCTGCCAGCGGCCAACTGATCGAGCTGCTCGACCGAGCTAACTTCTGCTGACAGGTCAGGCAGTTCAGCCGCGTCAAAAGTCGCGGGAACGCCAATGGCGTATACCTTCATCTGAGGTGTGAACTTCGTGCCATCGACCGCTTGCTCACGATGGTTGATTACGTAACCATTGACACAAATGGTCTCATCGGTGCCATCTTCACCACCTGCGAAGCTGACGCTCGCCATGGTGAACAGCATGGTCAGGGCGGCAAAGACTGCCACCAGGATCGTAAATCTGCGACGTTTCTGAGTCATCATATCCTCCTGAGAGATTTGCCTGTCACTACAGGCTGCTAGTTAACCTGCTAAGTCGATAGAAAACGGTTGCTACGATAATTTGGGTAGCCAACCCAAGAAAGCGCTTTGACCTCCGTGTCCGGCTCGGGAGCCGTTGCCCTCGTCGGGGTTTGCACCCCGACCTGGGCTACGGCTCCATTGGATGCGAGCCTTGATTTCTACGATGCTGCTACACTCATGGCAGAACCAGGGTCTGCCCGACGTAGATGTTATTGGGATTGGAAATGTTGTTGACTTGCGTCAGCGCCGCCACCGTGGT
Source organism: uncultured Chloroflexia bacterium (assembly GCA_963707275.1). GTDB lineage: Bacteria > Chloroflexota > Anaerolineae > JAAEKA01 > JAAEKA01 > JACKBK01. Next base: position 718,726 of record CAVPPH010000001.1, on the reverse strand, counting down.
GCCGTGCTGCGCTGCAATCGCGCTCAGGGTGTCGCCGCGTCGCACCCGATAGGTACTGCCCGAGGCTGCTGTGGCGACTGCATCAGATGCCGTGGTCTGCGGAGCCATTACCACAGGTGCTGCGGGCGCCGCCGCTGTGGCAGGTTCCACGTACGGCACGGCTGCCGCCTGTCCGGGGATGCACAGGGTCTGGCCGACGTAGATCACGTTCGGGTTCGTCAGGTCGTTCTTCTGCATGATCGCCTGCACGGTCGTTCCGGTGGCCGCCGCGATCCCGCTCAGGGTGTCGCCGCGCTGCACCGTGACCCACACGTCGCCAGCCGCTTCGTCACACACCGGCCCGGGGTGCGGCTTGCTGGGCGGCACAATCGGCTGCACCGGCTTGACCGGGTAGACCGGCTTCACGGGATAGATCGGGTGCACCGGTTTCTGCGGGTGGACCGGATAGATCGGATGCACCGGCTTGACGGGCGAGCACTGCTGCAACACCACGTTGTCCAGGTTGACATCCAGCTCACGGTTCACTGTCGCCCACTTCTTCAGGCCCCAGATCGCCAGCGTGGTGTAGCCGCCCGGCGCTGTGAACTGCGTCGAGTAGGCCTGCATCGCGCCCGGCTCCGTGCGGGGGTAGATGGTCGTCAGCGGCACCAGTTGCTTGTAGGTCATCTGGTTCGGGTCGGTCGATCCGCTGGTCGAGTAGCCCCACAATACCTCGTAGCGGTAGGCATCCTCGTCCGTCGCCACCGGCGCTTCGCGCATCATGGCGTCAAAGGAGATCTGGTAGGTCGCGCCCGGTTGCAGGTAGACCCGCTGGGCGATGCCGATCACCCGGTCGGGATCGGTGCCGTCGGGCAGGTCCTTGCTGTTGATCTCCAGCAACTGCCCGTGAGACCCCTGCGAGACCACCGGCGGCCACATCTCATCGTAATAGCCGTAGTTGGCGCGCCCGCCATTGTTGAACCCGGTCCAGTAGAACGCCACGCCGTTGGGCGCAAAGCCGTTCTCGAAGCCGCCGTTCCACAGCAGGTTCGGCCCGCTGCACACGGTCGCGGCCGGCACGCTGTACGCCGGAGCCGCAGGTGCGCTGTCACCAGGCTGGGCCGGCGGCGCTGTGTAGCCACCATCGCCCGGCTGGGCAGGCGGCGCCGTGTATGCGCCACCAGATGAAGGCTGTGACGCTGCAGGAGCGCTGTCGCCCGGCTGCGCAGGCGGCGCCGTGTATGCGCCATCCGATGAAGGCTGGGCAGGCGCAGGCGGTGGTGCGCTGTCGCCAGGCTGAGCCGGCGGTGCGCTGTAGCCATCCTGGGATGCAGGGGCTATGGGATGCACAGGCTTCACGTACGGACCGGCCGGCCCCACCATGCTGATGGCGTCCAGATTGAAATCGGTCTCCTCGTACCACGTGCCCCACTTGCGCTCCACCCGCACAAATACGGTCAGCGCCGGCCCCGTGGCCGCCACCGACGTGCTGTAGCTGCTGAATGAGCCAGGCTCCGTCCGCGGGTAGTAGGTGTCCCACGGCAGTTCCCGCCAGTCGCTCACCGTCTGCCAGTTCACGCCACCCGTCGGGTCGAACCCGACATACACCCGGTAGCGCCACGGATCGGACGTGTCCTTGTCGTCCGCACGGATCATGCCTTTCAGCGACAACTGGTAGGTCGCACCGGCCTGCACCAGCGCCCGCTGGAAGATGCCAGCCTGGCGGTTGGCGTCGCCCCCCTGCTGCTTGGTGTTGATCTCGATCAACTGCGAGTTCTTGCCGTCTGCCACCACCGGCGCCCACATATCATCGTAGAAGCCGTAGACCGCTGCGCCGCCGTTGTTGAAGCAGCCCCAGCCAGCGCCCACCATGCCCGGACAGGCCGGGTTTGAACTCGAACCCCTGCTCGAACCCACCGTTGTACAGCACGTCCGCGCCGGAGGCCTGCGGCCCGCGCCCCATGGGCACCACGCTGGCTACCATCACCAGCGCCATCACCAGTATCAGCATTCTTGGCTTGAGCGTTTTCATCATTGCTATCCTTCCCGGCGGTGTACCGCTCGGTTGTCGTGCATTTCAATCAATGTCGGGCCTGCGGCGGGCAATCCGCTTCAGGCACGCAAATTGTAGCACGAGCGACAGCAGCGCATCAAGGCCCTGGCGGCCAAAACCGCCTTAAATGAACCCCGTTTTTCGTATAGTTGGCCGCCAGGCATCCCCACACCGATCAATTTGTTTACTATCCGCAGGATTTAAGGTGAATTCGTACCTGTAGCGCCAGAAAAAAAACACCTGTTATGTCGAGCTTGCTGATTTGAACGCCTCTCAGCACGTCTCCCCGATACAGCCGCAGGGCTGGCATGACAAACAAAAAGTTCGACTTTTCCGCAAAGTCGAACTCCAAAATTCCCCTATCACCAAGCCCGATGCCCGCCCCTGTCGAAACAGTCACATGTCGTTCAGCCGCCTATGGCCCGAAAACTCATTGGTATCAACTGTCAGGCAGCGCTACCGGTTCAAGACCGTAGGCATCCATCGCCCCGGCGAGCGCCTCCAGACCACGGCTGGCATATTCCTGGTAACGATCGCCCTTGTTGCGCACGTTCTCCGCCAGCGGCGGCAGCAGGCCAAAGTTGGCCTTCATCGGCTGGAAATAGCGCGGGTCGGCGCTGGTCACGTAATGCATCAACGCGCCCAGCATCAGACTCCGGCGGGATGACCGCTGGCTCCTCCCCAGCCGCCAGCCGCGCCGCGTTGATTCCTGCCAGCAGCCCGCCGGCTGCCGATCCCACATACCCCTCCGAGCCAATGATCTGCCCAGCGAAGAAGAGGTTAGGCCGAGTACGCAGTTGCAGCGATGGCGCCAGTAACAACGGTGAGTTGACAAAGGTGTTGCGATGCATTTGCCCCAGCCGGACGAACTCGGCCTGCTCCAGGCCGGGAATCATCCGCAGGATGCGGCGCTGCTCCGGCCACTTGATGTTGGTCTGGAAGCCCACCAGATTGTAGAGCGTGCCGGCCAGGTTGTCCTGGCGCAATTGCACGACCGCGTGTGGCCGCCGCCCCGTGCGCGGGTCGCGCAGGCCGACCGGACGCATCGGCCCGAAGGCCAACGCCTTGTCGCCCCGTCCCGCCAGTACCTCGATGGGCAAACATCCCTCGAAGAACCGTTCGGCCTCGCCGTCCTGCTCGAACGCGCGCAACTCCATCCGCTCCGCGGTGCGCACTGCCGCAACAAACGCCTCGTACTGCTCTCTGTCTAGCGGGCAGTTGATGTAGTCGCCTTCGGACTCGCCGCTATCGCGGTCGTAGCGACTTTGGCGCCAGGCCGGCGGCAGCGCGATACTCTCCAGCGTCACAATCGGCGCCAGCGCGTCGAAAAAGTGCAGATGCGTCTGGCCGGTAAGCTCGCCGATGCGCCGCGACAGCGCGTCCGACGTCAGCGGTCCGGAGGCGACGATGGCCAGCCCGTCAGGGATCTCGGTGATCTCTTCCCGCACGATGTGAATGTTTGGATGCGCACTGACGGTGGCTGTCACAAGCTGCGAGAAGGCGTCGCGATCGACGGCCAGCGCCCCGCCGGCAGGCAACGCGGTGCGGTCGGCGCAGTAGATGATCAGCGACCCCAGCCGCCGCATCTCCTCCTTCAGCAGGCCCAGCGCCCGGTCCAGCCGCGTCGAGCCGAGGCTGTTGCTGCAGACTAACTCCGCGAACTGGTCGGTCAGATGTGCCTCGGTCTGCACCGCCGGCCGCATCTCCCAGAGGTTGACCTGGAGGCCGCGCTGAGCAAGCTGCCAGGCAGCTTCCGTGCCGGCCAGCCCCGCCCCAATCACTGTGACATCAGAGGTTCTCATCCGATAAACGTTTCCATAACGCCGTTAAACGGCTACGCGAATAGCTAAATCATTGCCATGTTCGCCGGACAACGCCGAGCGAATCTCTTGCTCACTCACCGGCCCGCTGCGAAGTACCTGCGGCGGCGACTGCGTCAGATCAACGACGGTCGACGGCAGACCACCAGGACAGCGGCCGCCATCCAGCACGGCGTCGATACGGCCGTCAAGCTGCGCCAGCACCTCGCCAGCGGTCACGGGGCTATCCCAGCCGGACCGGTTCGCGCTGGTGACGGCCAGTGGCCCGGTGCGGCGCAACAGCGCCAGGGCCGCCGGGTGATCAGGCACTCGCAGCGCCACCGTGCCAGTCCCGGCGGTGATGATCTCCGGCACAGCGCGGCTGGCAGGCGCGACCAGTGTCAGCGCGCCCGGCCAGTAGCGCGCTGGCCAACTCAGCCAGGCCGGCCGGCAGGCCAGCCAGCAACTCCCCCGCCCTATCGATGTCAGCTATCAAAATCGGAATCGCCTTTTCAGACGGTCGTTCCTTGGCGGCAAAAATGCGGGCCACGGCCTGCGCATCCCAGACTGTAGTCCCCAGGCCGTAGACGGTGTCGGTCGGAAAGGCGACCAGTCCGCCCGCCTGTACCAGCGCTGCTGCTTCCGTTATGTCCTCTTCGCGGCTGGCCTGCAGCCGCCGGGTTGCCCGATCGGTCACGTCTGCACCCGCACAATGCGATCGTTGTAAGCGTAGTCGGTCACGATCTCGACGAACGCGTCGGGGAAATGCTGGCGCGCCAACGCAGCTACTTCTACTCCCTGGGTCGAGCCAATTTCCATCAGCATCATGCCGCCGGGCCGCAGTTTGGCGGGCGCCTGGCCGACCAGCCTGCGGATCACGCTGAGGCCGTCGGCGCCGCCTGACAGCGCCAGGCTCGGCTCATACTGAGCGATGTCGGGCGCGCAGCGCTGCCCCACTCGTGCTGCGCCACGTACGGCAGGTTGGCGACGATGACATCGACCGGAGTGTCCAGCGGCTCCAGCAGGTCGCCCTGGAAAAAGTGCACACGGTCAACCAGGTGGTGACGCTGCGCGTTGGCGCGCGCCACGGTCAGCGCGTCGGCTGAAATGTCGATTCCACAGATATGCGCCGCTCGCGTGTTGGCGGCAATGGCAAGGCTCACTGCACCGCTCCCCGTACCCACGTCAGCGACGCTGACGGAAGCGACCCTGTGGGCGGGATCGCCGCCGTTGCCGTTGCTCCTGCCAGCAAGCCGATCCGCTTGCATGATGATATCGAGCGCCAGATCTACCAGCAGTTCGGTTTCAGGACGAGGGATCAGGACACGCTGATCGACGAAGAGATCGAGACCGTAGAATGATTTCTGGCCGATTAGATAGGCCACCGGTTCATAGCTCAAACGGCGCTCCACCAGCCGCTCGAATGCCTCGCGTTCTTCGTCGTTGAGGGGACGCTCCATGTGTGTGTAGAGCTGCGCCCTCGTCCAACGAAGGACGTGGCCTAACAGCAGTTCGCTATCCAGTTTCGGCGTGCCAATGTCGCTGCCCTTCAGTCGCCGGGTGGCAGCGTGCAAGGCAACGCCAACAGTGCTGCCCTGCTCAAGCTGCCAACTGTAATGAACGACCGGCACAGCGTGTCCGTTGGTCCTGCTGTTGTTCATGTTTCCCCACGTGGTGGTTCCATTGTGATTCGTCATTGAATTGCCTTTCACCGCCATTATCGTTCAGTCAAAGCCCCACTGTCATCCAGCCCGCTAGCCGTCGTTCCCGTCAGAGAGGCCCGCGAGCCTTTCTGCCTGTTCGTCGCTGATCAACGCCTCGATCATCTCGTCCAGATCGCCTTCGAGGATCGCGTCCAGCCGGTGCAGCGTCAGCCCGATGCGGTGGTCGGTCACCCGGTTCTGCGGGAAGTTGTAGGTGCGCACCTTTTCGCTGCGCTCGCCGCTGCCCGACCTGGCTGCGGCGGGCTTCGGTCTGTTCCGCCATCTGACGGTCGCATCTCCGATGGCGTACAGGCGCGCCCGCAAGATCTGCATCGCGCGCGCCCGGTTCTGCAAGCTGCGACTTCTCGTCCTGGCACTGCACCACCAGACCGGTCGGGATGTGCGTGATGCGTACTGCGCGAGTCGGTGGTGTTGACGCTCTGGCCGCCCGGACCGCCGGCGCGGAAGACGTCGATGCGAATGTCGTTGGCGCTGACATCGACCTCAACCTCAGCTCATCTCTGGCAGCACGGCGACCGTCGCAGTCGAGGTGTGAATGCGCCCCTGCGACTCGGTAGTCGGCACGCGCTGCACGCGGTGGACGCCGCTCTCGTACTTCAAGCGGGAATAGGCGCCCTGGCCGCGCACCGAAAAGATGACTTCCTTGAAGCCGCCGATGCCAGTCTCGTTGTTGCTCAACATCTCGATCTTGTAGCGCTGTGCTTCGGACCAGCGGGAGTACATGCGGAACAGATCGGCCGCGAACAGGCCTGCCTCGTCGCCGCCCGTGCCGGCCCGAATCTCGACGATGACGTTCTTGGAGTTGTTGGGATCGGTGGGCAGCAGCATCAGCCGCAGCGCCTGCTCCAGCTTTTCGAGCTGCGTCTCCAGGCGGGCCACCTCGTCCTCGATCATCTCCGCCATCTCCGAGTCCTGGCCGTCCTCGGTCAGCAGCATGCGTGCGTCATCAAGCTCCGCCTCTGTCGCACGGTAACGGCGATAGTTCTCGACCAACTCCTGCAACTCGGAGCGCTCGCGCGCCAGCTTGATCACCTCCTCATAGTCAGAGGTGACTTCCGGGCTAGCCAGGAGCACGGCCAATTCATCGTAGCGCTTCTCAGCGTTTACCAAACTGTCAATCATATGTACTCTCTGTGATGTTCTCTTTTGGTCTGGTCTTACAGCCGGCGCCCCAAGCGCCAGGTCGAGACAAGAGTCAGCGGCTGCTAACAGAGAGCAACCGCTGGAAGGGATTGTACCACAACGGCGTGGAAAACGAAAGCCGCGAACCCGACGACTGCCCTACGGAGCGGGTGTGATCGGCGCGATCTCCTGAATTGACTGCATCATCCCGGCCATTCTCATACGAGCAATAGCGGCGATTTCAGGATCGCTGTCGTTAGCAACGGTCGAAGCTTGCGAATAGGCCTCCAGCGCCCCGGCCGGGTCGCCGACACCCTCGCGGGCCGTCCCGACCAGCATCCACGCCCGCCCGTCTTCCGGCTTCAGAGCGGCCGCCTGCAAGCCATCCTCCAGCGCCTTCTGTGGGTTCCTGACTTCCAGGTAACCAAAGCCGCGCTCGACGTAGAACGACGCCTCGTCGGACGAAACTAATCGGGCCGCAGCGAAGGACTCGTCGGCCAGCGCGGAGTCGCCAAGTTGCTCAGCCAGCACGCCAACCATGAGATGCAGTTGCGGATCGTCGGGCGACCGCTGGACCGCCTGCTGATAGCTCGACAGCGCGCCGGCCGCGTCGCCGTTCTCTATCAGACGGCGCGCCTTCTCGCGCAGCGCATACACGTCGCGCACGACCGGGTCCACCGGTAACAGGACGCGCGCAACCTGTGACCCCAACGCGAGCACGACCACAACTGCCAATGCGATAATCGCGGCCCGTTTGAGGCTCCGGGATCGCTGCGCAATTACCTGCTCGTCCAGCCACCACCACCAGTTGTCGCGGTCGGGATCCGCTGCCAGGCGCGCGGCGGGCAAGCCGCCAACCTTCTGCCATGCTTTCAGAATCGCGCTGGCGCGGGTAGTCACCTGATCTTGCAGCGACTGCCAGCGCGCCTTCTCGCCGCGCAGGTCGGACCCGCTGGCAAGGAGCGCCGGCCACATCGCGGCGACCTCGTCCAGCCAACCGTAGAACTCCGGCGCGCCGCTGCCGTCTGCCGGCGCAACTACGCGCTTCTCGGCGCGCGCCAGCAGGTCGCGCATCTGGTCGGCCGCGGTCATGCGCCCACTTTCAACTGAGGTTGCCATAGTTACGCCGCCACCGGTTTCTCGTCCAGGGGAAAGAGCAAGATATCGCCGAACAGCTCGGCTTGTTTGGCCTGCAAGCGGCCGCGTTTGATCAGTTCCAGCACGGCCCACAGGCTGACCACGATGTCAACGCGTGTGGCGCTGCGTCCGACCACCCGATGAAAGGGTACCGAGCTGTGCTCCGCGAGCAGGCGGGCGATCCATTCCATCTTTTCGCCGACCGTGACCTTGCGCCGTGATATCACCGATTCCACGATGTCGTCGGCCGGGGTGACTGCCAACAGTTGCTGCAACGCCACGAGGAGGTCGTCCAGCGACAGCGCGCCCCAGTCGATGCGCGTCTCCATCTCCGGCGGCGGCGCGACGCGCACATGGCAGCGCCGGTCGCGCGCCTCCAGCCCCTGCAAGAGAGCCGCGGCATCTTTGAAGCGTTTGTACTCGCGCAGACGCCGCGCCAAGGCCTGCCCCGGATCCTCTTCCTCTTCCTCGATGGCTGGCGGTCTGGGTAACAACAGCCGCGACTTGATGACCAGCAACTTGGATGCGATCACCAGGAAGTCGGCGATGACGCCCGGCTGCACGTCCTGCAAGCGGCGCATATGCTCGACGAACTGATCAGCGACCTTCGCCAACGAGATAACCGTTATGTCGAGCTCGTTTTTCTGGATCAGATGTAACAACAGATCCAGCGGGCCCTCAAAGAGAGGTAGCTTGACGGTGTATGGTTCGGCGGTTTCGACGGTTTCAGGAAATTCCTGCATTAAGGACAATGCTCCTAGCCAGGGAAGGTCAGAAAGCGACGCCCCGACGCGGCCAGATCATCGAGAATACGTTTGGTGTCGGCGAAGTCCTTGCCGGCCAGCCGCTCGACCTTGCAGCCCGCGGCTTGCAACGTACGTTCGGCGTCGAACGAGACGCCTGCGTCGCCGCCGACGATTGTGACATATTCGGCGGCCCTGGCGTCGTCCACCGAGAAGCCGGCGGTCGGGCGGAAGCGGCCAAAGTAGGTCTCGGCGGCTTCCCAGTCCTGCTGCGCCCACGTGTCCACGCGCTGCCAGAAGAGCACGTAATGACCGATTCGCTGCCCGACGAAGCCGCCTTGCCCGTCACGCACGCTGCGGATTTTGTCCAGCAACGTGTTCTTCCAGGTCACATTCTTGAGCCAGGTTTCGCCCGGACAACTGGTATCGTTCTTCGGGAATTCCTTGTGCCCCATGATGTTCGCGTCGGGAATTTCCAGTTCCTGCATCAGCCAGGCCACCAGCCGCGCCGCCGCGTCGACCTGGGTGGCAGGCGGCGGCTGGTAGGTGAAGTCGCCGGCCACGCAGACGCCGACGGTGTAGTTGTTGTTGTCGCTGACCTGATAGGAGATGGTCTCCATGCGGTTGGTCTGGTAGGTCGCGCCGTCCGGCTTGACGTAGAAGTGATAGCCGATGCCCGGCCAGCCGCGGTCCTTGACGTGGTATTCCGCGACGTTCTCGATCGGAATCGTGGCAGGCGCGGCGCTGTGATGGATGCAGATGTGGGTGATCTTGTTCAGCTTGCGAGTGGCATAGCGCAGGGTCTCGTGCTTCACCAATTGGTCGGTGATGTCGTGAATGGCTGGCGCTGTCAGCGGAGGAGGCGCGGGCAATGTGCCGCCGCCCTGCTGCAAGGCCGCCTTTAGCCGATTGATCTCAGTCTGCTGTGCAGCGACTTTGGCCACCTGCTGGTCAAGCTGGCCCTGCATGGCAGCCAGCCGGTCGTCGCGGCCGGCCAACTCACGCTCCATGGCCGCCAGACGCGTCTGCGCCACGGCCAACTCACCGTCCCGTCGCTGCAGCTTCTCGCGCAGGACTGCCAGCTCGGCCGCGGAGCCGGGATCGACCGGCGTTGGTTTCGGATCAGGAGGAGCAGGCGGCTGTGGCGGTTGCGGCGTGCCGGGCTTGGCAGCCTCGTCGACCGCCTCCTCTACGAACGTCAACAGCTTGTCCTTGTAGCGCTGCCCCTTCAGCCACTGCGCGCCCGGCGATCCGGTGGACACAAACTCGCTGACCCCCTGAATGGCATCGGGCAGCAGCCGCAGTTCCACCAGCAGCCAGGCGCAGAGCTGCGCTGCGGCCCGCAGTTGCGCGTCGTTTGGTATTTCGTTGTCGAACTTGCCGGCGATGGCGATGTTCAGACCCTCACCCAGGTAGCCCTGATCGCTGACTGTGTCGGTCCAGGGGTTGGTCTGCATGATGGCGCCGTCGCCATCGATGACATAGTGGTAAGCCAGGCCGGGATAGCCGCGGTCGCGGTGGTAGCCGGCCAGCTTGTCGATGGCCAGATCGGCCGGCCCGCCGGTGTGGTTGATGACCAGATATCTGATTGCGCTGCTCTGGCGACGTTTGAAATCCTTGGCAGTACGCGGCAACTGGTCGGTGATGTCCGTAATGACCGGCTTGAGCGTCACGCCGCTACCGCCACCGTTCTGCAGAGCGTCCTTCAACGCCTGGATCTCGCGGTGCAGTTGGTCGATGTCAGCCGTCAGGCGCGCGATATCGGCGTTAAGCCCGTCGATCTCGCCCTGGGCGGCCAGCGCCTCCTGGCCTACCAACCGCAGCCTGATCTGGCCCGCTGCCGGCTCTTCCATGGCGACGCGCTGGAAGTACTGCGTGTTCAGCCGGCTGGCGACATCGACATACTGGTCGGTCAGCGGATAGCCGGTGATCTCCAGCCCGTACTGGCGGTAGGCGTCCAGGAAAGGCCCGCGCACCCACTTCTTGGTTACCGGCTCGAAATAGCCCTGCATCTCCGGCGACGGCGTGACGTTGACGACCTCGACGAAGGGCGTGCTGCCCTGCTCGGCAAACCAGGTGACGCCTTCCTCGACAAGATCCCACGTCAGCCGCAGATTGCCGTCGGCCAGTGGGATCGTGACCTTGACGCCCTGAATCGTCACCGTCTCGCCCGGCTTGACATCTTTAGGCAGCGACGTGCGAAAGTCGTTGTCCGGCGGCACGATGACCTGCTCGCCGGCCTGGTTCTGCCAGGTGGAGCCCAGGCGAACAGGGTTGCGTCCACCCTTGCTCCACAGCTTGGCGCCCTCGTTGCGCACGATGAAATGGGTGACCAGCGTCTGGCCGGCCTCGGCGGCGTGCAGACCGCCGCCCTGCACGAAGACCGCCTTGTACTCAGGCAACTGCGGCGGGGTCGGCTTGACCGCGTCGACGCGCCATTTGTAGCCCTTGCCCAACGCCTCCTTGAAATCTTTGACGACCTCAGGCTTGCCGTCGATGAACCATTTATCGTGCCGGCTCCAGCGGTAGAGCGCCAGTGCGCGGATCTGCTGGTTGCCCTTCTGCTTGTTCCAGTCCTCGATCTCGCCGTAGGCCGCCTTGACCCAGCCGGAGTTGACGTCGGCCCATTCCTCGATCTGGCCGGTCTCGGTGATGTAGGCCGGCAGATGGCGCATCGTCTGCGGCACGGCCTGCATGAAGTCACGATAGGCGGCGAACTGGTAATGGCGGTCCTGGAAAGGCGCTTCCATGGTCGCGTCGCTGGTGATGAGCGCTGCGTCGCTGCCGTGGGTATACGTGTGCAGCGCAAAGCCGTCGCACTGCACAGCCCCCAGGGTTGCAAGAATGTCGGCGAAGTATTTGACCCAGTCGCCGCTTTCGTTGCCGGGATACGACGTCTGGTTGTTCCACGGCGCCACCGGGCCGACCAGCACCTGATCGTCCTCGTGACCGGGCTGGGCGTGGATCGCCTCGCGGCAAAGGCGGTAGCAGCGGGCGTACATCTCCGGCGTGATGGGGTCACGGTCGCCGCCGCGCGAGCGCCCGCCGCGCCGTCCCTCTTGCAGCGCGCTGAAGCGGTCGGGCAGCTCACGCGGCGACCAGGGCGGCTCGTCGGCGTCCCGCTTGATGCCGCGCGGCGGGCGCATGGCGCGCCGGCTGGCCGGCGCGGGCCGCTCGGCCGCAAAATTCATCTCGTTGCCGATGATCCAGATGTGGCAGCCGCTGCTGTTGCGCACGAAATTGCCACAGCGGCGGGCGAAGTCCTGGTAGCGGTCGCTGACCGGGATCGTTCCTTCCGGTTCGTAGCCATGGTTGAGACGCACGATGACGCCGAAGTCCGCGTCGGACCACTTGGAGTAATCGCGGCTGCCGAAGTCCTGCGGGTTGGCGCCGATGCGTTCGCTGAACACCAGCCAGCCTGGCCGGCGCGCGGCGCGCATAACATCCTCGCCACCGGAGTCGTGTAAGCCGTAGATGAATTCCGAGTCGCACAAGGGACGTGCCATCGATGACCTCCGCGTTGTCTGTCTGTCCCGAGCAAATGCCAGCAGTGCCGATTATACACGAAAAGCGTTCATGCGTCCATGACGAATTTGCGCATCCGACAATAAAGCCCTCCTAACACTCGGAGGGCTTCCTGCTTTCTGGCCCATACGCGATTCGAACCCGTGTCTCAGCCTTGAGAGGTCGAAGGCTCCCGCAGGAACAAACCTCCTGCGCGCGCGTTTTCGTCGTCTCTGAGCTATCTGCGCCGGCCCAGCCAGTCCCGCTCATCCACCAGTTCCTTGGGGCGTATGCGCGGTGTGCGCGCCACGATCTGAGCATAGAGATCGTCCGCGCCGGGCAGGCTGGAGTCGAAGAGCGCGACCCAGGCGGACTTGCCGTCGCCAAGATCGACCTCGACGCTGACCTTGAACGGCTGGCCGGCGCCGTGGCCTCTGCTCCGTCGCACGATGCGGCTGATATCCTTCCAGCGTAGCGACCAGGGACGCAGCAACGGCGTAATCTCGAGGCGGTAGGGTTGCACCTCGAAGCGGCGAAACGCGTCGCCGAAGCGCAGCACGGCGAAGATGGGCGGCGCCAGCAGGAAGATCAGCACCAGCAGCACCGGCCCCAATTCATCCAGCGGCGGCACATGCGTGACCAGGAACGCCAGCACGTAGATCAGCGGCACGCTGGCAAGCGCCATCACCGTCACTGCCCAGACGCGGCTGCCCAGCCCGTAGGCAAAACGGGTCTGCTGACTGGGAACGTCGTCGAACAGCGACGAGCCTGGCGTGTCGTCCATGCCGTCTATTCCGGCCGGTAGACGGCGATCGCCAGGCCGTCCGGGTAGGGCGCAACCGTGCTGATCCACTGCGGGTCGCCGGCCAGCCGCTCAAGCAGACCGGTCATACCCGCGTAGCTGCCAGCGTAGGACGAACCGGGTTGGGGCGGCTCCGCCAGACGACCGTTGAGATAGATGTTGTCCACCGCCAGAATCCCGCCCGGCCGCAGCAACCGTTCCACCCAGTCAAGGTACTGTGGATAATTTTCACGGTCAGCATCGAGGAAGATCAAATCGAAGGGCGCTTCGTCTGCCAGCGCCGGCAGAAGCGCGCGGCCCGACCCGACGCGAATCTCCACCAGTTCGGCCAGACCCGCCTCGTCGAGAAAGCCCGCTGCCTTTTGCGCGTGTTGCGGCGACACCTCCAGGCAGACCAGCCGCCCCCCGGCCGGCAGCGCGCGGGCGATCCAGGTCGCGCTGTAACCGTAGAACGTGCCCACCTCCAGCACCTTCGACGCGCCGATGGCTGCCATCAGCACCTGCAACGCCCGGCCCTGCTCCGGTCCGATGTTCATGGCCGGCTTGCCGTCGTCGTAGATGGCCTGCTGGATGCGGGTCAGGATCGCGTCCTCAGGGTTGAACTGCTCGCGGATTTTGGCCTCAACAGGGGAAAGCTCGCGCAGATGACTCATTGCAACTCCTTAACAGACTTGCGCGTTGCGTAGAAATGACGGCTACGAAATACGAAATACGGACTACCACACCAAAACCACTACCCAACATACCACTCACCGCCGAGCGTCCACCCGGTTCAAATAGACCTGCTGGCGCAGCTCGGCGTTGGCTTCACGCAGCACGTCGCGCACCTGGAAGAAGGCGGCCTCGCTGAATTCCATCTCGCCGGCCTGCATCATCGCCTGCATCTTCTCGACGACCAGCAGCACCCGCCCCTCGACCGCCTCGACGCTGGTGCCGTAGACGCGCGGCGGGATCATCAGGACGCTGAAGATCAGGACCGTGGTCAGCCCCAGCAACAGACCGGCTGACAGCAGGTTATTCAGGACCAGTGTCGCGATCAGCACGCAGACCAGCCAGATCGCCAACGTGATCGTGATGACCAGCCAACGCGTCACCGGCCGCGCCGGCTTCAGGCTGGCAGCCGTCTGTTGAAACTGATCGTAGGCAGCGACCCGCTCGCGGAAGCGGTTGAACTCGTGGCAGACCTTGCGATCGACCGAATCCTGATCGCGGGTCGCCAGCCGCAGTGCATAGTCGCGGCAATCGTGCGCCAACTGATAGAATTCCTTGCGTGTCAGATCTGCCACAGGTGAACCTCACCTGCCATTCTACTCTGGCGGCTTGGCTTCGTCAAAGCGGCTGGATCAAAAGCCGTATTGTAACCTCCTGCGCTTGACAGAGCACCCCCGCGCATGTACGATTCAGGACGTTGCATAGCAAACATGTTTGGACCTGTTGCCGCCCATGCCCTCACTGATCGACCCGCTTCTCCACACCACACCACCCACGACCTTGATCGGATCGACCCTGACCGTTCTGCCGGTGGTCGACTCGACGCAGAACGTCGTGCGCGATGCCGCGCTGCGCGGCCAGGCGGAAGGGCTGGTCGTGGTAGCCGGCCAGCAGACGGCCGGCAAGGGACGCCTGGGCCGTGACTGGTGGTCGCCGGCGGAGGGCGGACTGTACGTGTCGCTGCTGCTGCGACCGCGCATCGCGCCTGACAAGCTGGCTTGGCTCACCATGATCGTTTCGCTGAGCGCCGCCGAGGCCATTGAAACGGTCTGCGGCGTGTCGCCCGACCTGAAGTGGCCCAACGATCTGACCTGGCAAGGACGCAAGCTGGCCGGCGTGTTGGCCGAGGCGTCCTTCGCGGACGTGCAGATCAGCTACGTCATCGCCGGGATCGGACTGAACCTCGAGATTGATTTCTCGCTGCGCCCCGATCTGGCGCAGCGGGCCGTCAGCCTGCACGAGATCACCGGCCAACCCGTGCCTGTCGAGGTGCTGCTGCTGGCGCTGCTGGCGCGCATCGAAGCCCACTATCTGGCGCTGCACGATGGCATCAGCCCGCAGCCGCTCTGGGCGGCGCGGCTGAGCAACCTGGGCCAAACGGTCACCGTCACCACTATCGCCGGCGACACGCTGGTCGGCGTGGCCGAAGAGGTGGCGAACGACGGCCATCTGATATTGCGTCTTGCGGATGATTCCACACAAGTGCTCAGCGCCGGCGACGTCACCCTCGGCTCGCCCATTCCGTCGGAGGCCGCGACATGAGCGTCGAACTGAACTGGCACGAAGGGGAGGAATCGGGCGATGTCCTGTGGGGGCAGCCGGAGACGCCTGCCGCCGCTGAACCCACCCGCACCATCGTCAGCCACGCCCGCGAGCGGCCGCGGCCGGGTCGTTCGCGCACGATTGTGCCCTTCCTGCTTGCCGTGCTGGCCGGCGTGCTGATTGGCGCCGCGGCGCTGGGCGTATTCCTGGCAGTTCGCGCCAACGAGAACAGCGAGCTGGCCCGGCAGGATGTGGAAGGAGCAGTCGCGCTGCTGCTGGAAACACAGCGCACCGGCGATGTCCGTGGCTATGCACAACTGCTGGACCCGACCGCTGAGGTTTGGCGCAGCCGCCAGATAGCCGAGCTGCGCCAGGCAGCGCCGCCGCCCGCGCAGGTCAACGTGCAGTCGGTGCGGCTGCAAGGCGATCTCGCGCTGGCTGAACTGCTGGAAATGGAGAGCGGCAGCGGTGAGGCAACAACCCGCACCGCCTTCTTTCGCCTGCGCGATGGCCAATGGCTGCTGACTGCGCCCGACCCGGAGCAGTTTGGCCCAACAGCGCAGGGTGCTACGTCGCACTTCGTGATCGACTACCGAGGCGCCGATGATCCGCTGATGCCTGCGTTAGTGGATCTGGCAGAGGGATCCTACGTTGCACTGTGCGGCGAGCTGCGCTGCCGGGCCTCTGAGCGGCCGATCTCGCTGGTGCTCAGCTATGGAGACACTAACGCACTGGTTGGAGAGGGCCTGACTGTCACGTCGCCGCAACTGGTCGGCATCGACAGCGCCGGGCATCCGGGCAGCGCCTTCCAACGCGAGTTCCTGCGTGCGCTGGCGATACACCTGGCGGCAGACAGGTTTCCAGCAGCGTCGCCGACGCTGCGCGGGGTTGTCGGCGAGTGGGCAGTGGCTGACCTGATGGGGACAACTTCGGCGGAGATGAAGACGCTGCGACTGGCTGCCCGGCAGGGAACCTGGATTCCGTTGGACGGCGCGTGGCAGGCCGTTGTTGAGAACCGCGGCAACCCGCTGGAGAGGGCGCTGGTAGCCAGCATTTTCGGCTACGTACAGGAGACCGGCGGCGGCGGCGCAGTCGGGCGACTGTTGGAGGGTTCGACCGGCGACCTGCCGGACGCCCTGCAGAGCGCGTTTGGCATCACCATGGCCGATTTCCAAACCGGCTGGCAGGCATGGATACTGGCTGGCCCGGCCGATGCTGACCTGCCGGCCTGATCGCGCGATGCCCACTATGCTGCTGCCAAACCACCTCTACTACCTGGGCCCGGGCAACGAACCGTGGGTCGATCTCATGGACAACGACGAGATCACGGACCGCGCCATACTGCTGAACATCGGGCCGGGCCGCAGCGCGGACGAGAGCCTGTGGCGGGCCGACCTGCGCGGCTGCCTGCCTGCCGCGGACGCCGACCCGATCCAGCGTGAGTGGCAGTTCCGCATCGATCGCGGCGACGGCCATCTGGTGCACCCGGTGGTCGCGACCTGCTTCACCACTGCGTTGAAGACGATCTGGGTGCAGGACGGCGAGCTGTTCGGCTATCGGCCAGCGCCGGAGGTGTCGCCGTCACGGGTTATCAAGATCGACGAGTTCGAGGGCAGCCTGCCGGCCCGCCCGCTCTACATCAACCTGCCGCGCGGCTACGACGAGCACCCAGAACGGCGCTACCCAGTGATCTATATGCAGGATGGCCAGAACTGCTTCGAGGCGTTTGTGGCCGACAGCTACGTCGGCGCATGGCAGGCGGATCTGGCAGCCGATTTCCTGATCAGCCAGGGATTGATGCAGGAATGCATCGTGGTGGGCGTCAGCCACGGCGAGGAGCGGCGGATGCTGGAGTATCTGCCGCCTTACGCCGCCTGGGTGCCGCCGTCGCAGCGACCCTTCGTCAAAGGGCTGACGGGCGACAGCGACAGCGAGCGGCCATCCAGGCCGTTGCAACCCCAGCCGGGCCAGGCCGACCACACGCTGCGCTATTACAAAGACGACGTGGCGCCCTACCTGGAACGCAACTACCGGGCGCTGCCGGGCCGCGAGCAGCGCGCGACCTGCGGCTCGTCCATGGGCGGACTGTTTGCGATCTATGTTGCGCTGGACCACCCGGAGTTCGCCCGCAACCACGCGGCGCTGTCCTCGTCGTTCTGGATCACTCGCAGTCGCACTGGCAAGCTCGATGTCATCGAACGGATGCGGCGCGGGCCGCGGCAGGACATCCGCCTGTGGCTGGACAGCGGCACGCGGAGCGCGCCCGACCGCGGCGACGATGGCATGCGCGACACGCTGAAGGCGCGCGATGCGCTGCTGGAAGCCGGATACGTGCCAGGCGTGGACTTTCAGTATTTCCTGGACGAGGGTGGCATCCACAACGAGGCATCCTGGGCGGCCCGCCTGCCGATGATTTTTCAGTTTCTTTTCCCGGCGACCTGAGAGAGCTTGCCGCGCCCGGCATTCTGAGTACAATTGCGGCACGATGACGCGATCCCAGGTGACAGTCCCATGCGCGGCCAGGTGACAGTCACTTTCGGCACCTTTCGCTTCGCTACGGGCGTCTGCGAAAAGTGACTGTCACCTCAAGCCGAGGAGCACACCCGCTATGCAGCGACGCTATACCAGCTTCTACAGCCCGGCCATTGGACGCAACATGGAGTTGCTGGTGTTCGGCCACTACGGCCCGCCGATGGTCGTCTTTCCCTCGGGCGGCGGCCGCTTTTTCGATTGGGAGAACAACGGCATGGTCGAGGCGGTGGCCTACTGGCTGGACGCGGGCAAGGTGACGCTGTACTGCCCTGACAGCCTGGACCACGAGACCTGGCTGAACCACGGGGCTAATCCGGCAGAGCGCGGCCGGCGGCACCGCGACTACGAACGCTACATCACGGGCGAGTTGACTGCTTTCATCCGCGAGGACTGCCAGTCTCCCAAGGAGACGTTGGCGGCCACTGGCTGCAGCCTGGGCGCGCTGCATGCCGCGAATTTTGCGCTCAAGTACCCGGAGACGTTCGACTATGCCCTGTGCATGAGCGGCCGCTACGATCTGGTGGCGCTGACCGGCTACACGGACTCGCTGGATGTCTATTACAGCAACCCGCTGGCGTATTGCTATCATCTGCATGGGCCGGCGCTGGAGCAGATCCAGAACAGCACGCACCTGGCGCTGGTCTGCGGACAGGGCGCCTGGGAGGACAAGTGCCTGGCCGAGACCAACCGGCTGGCCGACGTGCTGACAGAAAAGGGCATCAGCCACGAGCGTGACATCTGGGGCCGCGACGTTGAACATCACTGGTACTGGTGGAAGCGCCAGGTCGCGCACCACTTTTCGAAAACCCTTGGCTAGCTGGAGGCATTATGGCAACTCGTAAGATCGGACTGCTTATCGGCGCGGAGGAGGAGGACTGGCCCAGCGCGCTGGAAGCCATGTTCCGGCGTCTCGATCCCGTCACGACTCTGGACGGCGACCCGTTTCACGTCAACGTAGAGAGGGTGCGTGTGCATCCCTTCGACCTGCGGGCCGAAACGTCCTACAATCTGGTAGTAGACCGGCTGGGCCACTGGCAGCTCAACCCGCGCGAGTGGCTGAAAAAGGCCGCGATGTTCAACGGGGTCTACCTGCTGAACAACCCGTTCACGTTTCAGAGCATGGAAAAGCACTCGGCCTACGTCGCCATGATGCGCCTCGGCCTGCACGTCCCCAAGACGTGGCTGATCCCGCTGAAGACCTACCCCGACAAGCCAGGCTACCAGCAAACGGCCAACAGATATTACGATCCCTTCAACCTGCCGGCCATCGCTGCGGAGCAATTCGGCTACCCTCTGTACATGAAGCCCTTCGACGGCGGCGGCTGGCGCGGCGTCAGCCAGATCAAAGACGAGGCGCAGTTGATGCAGGCCTACGATGACTCAGGGCAGATGATGATGCACCTGCAGGCAGGGCTGGATAATTTCGATGTCTTCGTGCGCGCGCTGGGCATCGGGCCGCAGATCAGGCCGATGCGCTACGACCCGACCCAGCCGATCCATGCCCGCTACGTGGTGGACTACAGCTTCCTCAGCCCGGAGAAGGGGCGAGAGATCGTCGCCATCACCAAGATCATCAATGCCTTTTTCCGTTGGGAGGTCAACTCGTGCGAGGCCATTCTGAAGGACGGCCTGCTGCAGCCCATCGACTACGCCAACGCCTGCCCCGACATGCACCTGACCAGCCTGCACGTCAACTTCCCGTGGGTGATTAAGTCGCTGCTGGCCTGGACGACCTTCTGCGTCGCCACCGACCGACGCATGCGGCTGGACATGAACACGCAAGGCTACTTCGACATCGCCGACTCGGATCTCAGTTACGACGAGAAACTGACGGCCTACGAAGCGCTGGCCGACGCCTACTTCGAGACCGAGCGTTTCGACGAGTTCAGCCGCACCCATCTGGCGCACCTCGACGAGGCGGTGTGGGACTTCGTACAGACGCCGGAGTTCGACGGCATCCTGCAAGGCATCGTCCGCGAGAAGTTTCCGCCGCACGAACACGACCAGTTCATCGCCCACTACCGCGGCTTGTTGCGCTTCTGGGTCGATACGAATACGCCGGCGTGAAGGGTGGGGGCTGGGGTTTAGGGCCTGGGGCGTAGGGTACGAGCAAGCCCGGCACCCTCTCTCACTCGCTCCCACTCACTTTGTCACCCTGTCCACTCCGCTTCGCTGCGGGATGCTACGCGATCACCCTGTCAATAGAGACACGAGGCCCCAATGACACCCAAGAAAATCGGCCTGCTGCTGAGCGATGAAAACGACTGGCCGGCTGCCTTTGAGCTGCTGCACCGCCGGCTTGATCCCGCGCTGCGCGGCGGCAAGCTGGACAGCGTGGTGGAACGGATCCGCATCCACCCGTTCAACCTGCGGGCCGGCACCAGCTACGATCTGGTGATCGACCGGCTGGCCTACTGGCACTTCCACCCGCGCGAGTGGCTGAAAAAGGCCGCGCTGGTCAATGGCGTCTATATGCTCAACAACCCATTCACCTTCCAAAGCATGGAAAAGCACTCGGCCTACTGCGCCATGATCCGGCTGGGGCTGAACATCCCCGACACCTGGCTGATCCCGACCAAGCTGGGGCCGGACACCGACAAGTACCGGCGCACCGCCTCGCGCTACCACGACTGGTTTGACCTGCCAGCCATCGCATCCGAGATCGGCTACCCGTCCTACATGAAGCCGTTCGACGGCGGCGGCTGGCGCGGCGTCAGCCGTATCGGCAACGAGACCGAGCTAATGCAGTCCTACGAGGAGTCGGGCCAGTCGCTGATGCACCTGCAAAAGGGGCTCGAGGACTTCGACGTCTTCGTTCGCACGTTGGCCATCGGCCCGCAGACCATGGTGATGCACTACGACCCCAGCCAGCCGATGCACGCCCGCTATCTGATCGACTTCGACTTCCTGTCGCCGGAGATGGGTCGCGAGTCGGAGATCGTCGTCAAGGTGATCAACGCGTTTTTCCGTTGGGAGTTCAACTCGTGCGAGTCGATCCTGAAGGACGGCTTGTTGCAGCCCATCGACTTCGCCAACGCCTGCCCCGACATCGCGATCACGAGCCTTCACTTCTATTTCCCGTGGGCGATCAAAGCGCTGATGGCCTGGAGCCTGTTCTGTCTGGCCACCGACCGGCGGATGCGTATCGCGATGAACGTCGATGATTACTTCGAGATCGCCGACTCAGATCGCAGCTACGGCGAGAAGCTGGCGGCCTACGAAGCACTGGCGGATCAGCACTTCGAGACCGAACGCTTCAACGAGTTCCGCGCGACAGAGCTGAGCGGCCTGGACGAGGCGATGTGGGAGCTGGCGCAGGCGCCGGAGTTCGACGAAATGCTCGTGACGACGGTCAAGGAGATGTTTCCGGCGCACGAGCACGACCACTACATCGCCCACTTCCGCGGGCTGCTCGATTTCTGGGTCAAGTCGGAGGGCGGGCGAAAGGAGTAGCGGGGTTTCGGCATCCATAGAGGGTGTGGCGTACGAATTACGTATGGCGCATTGCGTATTTGGAAATTCGCGAGTTCCTGTGCATCCGCGGTTGTCAGAACCGCGGATGCACAGGAACTCACGGATCGGATAATGTGCTGACCGAACTGACAAGCAAGCCGTAGTTGCGTTGACTGGCTGGCCCGGCAAAAAAGAGTTCATCGGTCAATCTTACGCAATACGCAACACGCAATACCCACGGGGATCAACCTGCCGTATGAAAACTGTCTGACTCGAAACGTATGATCGTGAGGTGACACAGTGTCGGTTAAACTGGATTGGCAACAGGATTTGGAGGACGAGAGCTGGCCGCGGCGACATGACTACGGACCGCCCGAAAAGGGGCCGCGACTGGGACGGTATGTCCTGATCGCCGCTGTCGTGCTGCTGGCAGCGGGGGCGGCCGTCCTGTGGATGATGAACCAGCGCGGCCTGAACGCGGTCAAGGCGGACGTTCAGGAAGCGGTCACCTACATCCAATGGACGCTGCAACAGGACAACCCTGAGCTGTTCATCAACACTCTGGACGGCGCGTCTCCCCGCTGGGTCGGGCAGGCGCGCACGGAATGGCAGCGCCTGTCTGACGCAGCGCACAAGATGCCAGATCCCAGCGTCGAGACCGTGAAAATGAGCGGCAACATCGCCGAGACCACCGTGCGCTGGACCGACGCAACCACCGGCAGCTCTTACCTGGCCCGTCGCTGGTTCCGACTGGACGGCACCCAGTGGCTTTGGACGCAGCCGCCCGCGCAGGACGCTGACGACCTGCAAACCGAACAGCAGGACCACGTCACCCTCGCCTTCTATCCCGAAGACGCCGGCATCGCGCCGGCCATCCTGGCACAGTTGGACGAGATGGTCGCTGGCCGCTGCCAGCAGTTCGCCGTCTCCGAGGAACGCTGTCACGTCTACCTTCAGTGGGATGTCACCGATGCGGACGGGCAGCCGCTGCTCTGGCGCGACATGCCGCTGCCGCCGCTGGCATCCACCACCGGCGACGAGATGGACGAGCCGCTCTACCTGCTCAACGGACGACAGGCCGACTGGCAGAGCGCCGAGATGCGCCGCCGGCTGCAACAGTTCTACCCCGGCCAGTCGTTCGTCGCCCAGAGCACGATATCGATGCTGCGCCCGGCCGGGACACGAGACCTGCCCCCCTCGCTGCTGGGTGACCCGTTCCACCCGCTGCTGCTGCCTACGCCCGCGCTGGAAGGGGTCGCCAATGGCACACAACCACACCCGCGCTGGCTGGCCCACGCCGACCGGCTACTGACCGATCTGGTGCTGCGCAAGGCTGAACGGTACACGCTCGGTTCCGCGGATTATGTGAATGCAACCTGGGCGCTGCACCAGGCGCTGCTGGCCATGGCGACCGGGCTGCCGACCGGTGACCAGCTTGTCACCTCCGACAACGCCGCGCCCGGCAGCGCAGCTCCCGCCGAGATGCCCGACCTCAGCGGACTGGGCGCTGCCTTGCAAAGCAATCACGACGACCTGGCTGTCCAGCAGCTTGCCGGCCTCACCCAATTCCTGCAAGATGGCTGGAGCGCCGAGGAACTGGCAGCCCTCCCCCAACCTATGGGGACGGCTGCCAATCTCGATTTGCTGCTTAATGAGAGCCTGGGCGTTGACAGCGAGAGTTTCACGGCGGCCTGGCAGCAACAGGAGCTTGCACAACCCGGCTCGCCGCTGGCCGGTCTGGTTGACTCGCTGAAAGAACTGGCCCGCAAAGAGGCCGCTGCGGCACAGGCTGGCCGTCGCATGGCGATGGAACTTTACTCAAGCCA
Organism: uncultured Chloroflexia bacterium; assembly: GCA_963707275.1. Taxonomy (GTDB): domain Bacteria; phylum Chloroflexota; class Anaerolineae; order JAAEKA01; family JAAEKA01; genus JACKBK01. Next base: position 695,799 of record CAVPPH010000001.1, on the reverse strand, counting down.
GGGCCGCACCTGGCGCGCTCAGCATCCACAACCAGATGAGTTCTTCGGAACGTTGCAATATGACGAGTATTATCAGGTTGAGATCGATGAAATCGGCAGCATTGGACAAACTGTGTGGGCGAAATTGACAGAGAGCGACGGTGAACTGGCTGCACGCGATCTGCGCTTCTACGTCAAGGATCCCGCGGAAGGCTGGTTACGTCACAGTCCGGTCAGAACATTCTGGGGCAACGAGCGCACGGCTTCCAGCGACCACGTACGCTGGACATATTACGCACTGGACGAAGCCGTTGTGCAGACCGTCGTGCCGCTGCTGGAGGACGCCTACCGCCAGGTGACAGAGGATTTCAGCCTGCCGGCCGACCCGATCGGTGTTGCCATTGAGGCAGACACCATGGGAACCTGGGATTTTGACCGATGGCTCGCAGACATTGACGCCCCATCGCCGCGCAGCTATCTGATGCTAAGCCCGGACGACGACGAGGCGGACGCGCTGCGGCGCGACGTGATTGCGCGGATGATTATCAAGGCATGGCAGCGAAAATCACGACAACTCGGGTCGGCTGCCGACCTGCCAGACACTAACCAAACCCAGAACATCCTTGTCAGCGCAACCGTGGCCGAACTCGAAACCTTTGACATTCCCACCGACCTGATTCTGTCGGGCAGTGAACAGGTGGTCACACGCATTCTGGAACAGGGGCGCCTGCCGGAGATCAGCGAGCTGGTGGCGCAACCACAGACACGGGTTGATGACATCCAGTCACAGAGCCAGGTCTTCCTCGCGATGTACATTTTTCAGCGCCACGGATTTGAATGGCTGGACAGCGCGTTGAACGGCGGTCTGGCGACGACACTGGACTTGATTATGCAGCAACAGGGCTGGACGCTGGAGGATTTGGAGGCAGACTGGCGGGCGTATCTGATGGAACGCAGTGAGCGGTAGTCGGAACCTTGGCGGAGCATAGCGCCGTCTGCTATAATACCGGGCGCTATCTTGTCATCATCGCGCCGCTGAGGTCATTGCGTGTCGAATTCCAACAACCAACCTAACCACCATCGGGGTTACAGACGAGACCGCGCCTTGCTTGGTTTGCTGGCAGTGATCGCGCTGCTGGCCGGCATGACCCTCGCGCGCGGCGACGACCGTGTGCGCGCCGATCTGCTCTATCAGGTGTCACCGCCGACGAACACACCTGACCCCAACTCGCCGATCCCTACGCCGACCTTCACGCCGACCCCTTTTCCCACTGACACGCCTACCGAGCCGTTCCCGACCGATACCCTGCAGCCGTTCGTGACCGACACACCGTTGCCAGCGTTAACGGACACACCGCTGCCAGCGCTGACCGACACCCCGCTGCCCGCGCTGACTGACACGCCATTGCCAGCGCTGACCGACACACCGCTGCCGACATCGACTCTGGCAGACCTCCAGCCGATCCAGCCCATCGCCACGCCAGATACACCGACGCCGACAGCCACCGCGACTGCCAGCCCGACGCCATGGCCGACGTCAACGCTGCGCGCGGTGGTTGTTCTTCCGGCCGAGCCATCACAACCAGCTGCGCAACCGCGCCTCGATCCGGCCCTGTTCATCGACAACCTCGTCGTTGCCTTCGGGTATGTGTGGTTCTGCCTCGGCGGGTTATTCGTGGTGATCGTGGTACTGGGCGCGCTGCTACTGTGGCGGCGGCCACGCAACTCGCTGGCAGTGCCCGTTGCTGGCGGCCAATCCACGCCGCCGCCGAACAAGCCAGCCGGCCAGCCGCCGGTGCAGCCGCCTCCTCCCCCTCCGCCTCCACAACGGGTGGCAGCCCGCCATCGGCGGCGCTCCCAGGATGACATCGACTAGCCGCGACCGTCCCGTCAGCGGCAACGACCGGGCGGCGCTGCTGCTGCTGAGCCTGCTGGCCTTCGGGTTGCGCGTCTACCACCTGACCTTCCAAAGCCTCTGGCGGGACGAGGTCGACTCGGTCCGCTTTGCCTCGCGCGCCCTGCCGGAGCTACTGCGGATGTTCACCAAGCCCGGCGAGAACGGCCCGCTCTTTTTTGCCGCGCTGCGCCCCTGGCTGGCTGTCGCGGGACAGAGTGAGTTTGCGCTGCGCTACCAGGCGGTGCTGGCGGGCGTGCTGGCCGTGCCGCTGACCTACATGCTGGCATGCCGGCTGGTGGCCATCGGCAGCGGCGGGTCGTGGCAATTTCCACACGGCCTGACGCTGCGTAACGTGCCGCTGATCGCCGCGCTGTTGGTCGCGACCGGCCCCTATCTGGTCTGGTACAGCCAGGAGGGCAAGATGTACGCCGTGCTGGCGGCGCTGGCGCTGGCGGCCTGTCTCGCCTTCCTGCGGGCGGTGGAGGCGGGACGCTGGTGGCAGTGGCTGGTCTACCTGGCGCTGTTGGCTGCGCTGGCGTTGACGCATGTGCTGGCGCTGCTGCTGGTGGCGGTCAACGTCGTCTGGCTGGCACTGCTCTGGCCGCGCTATCGCCGCCGCTGGCTGGCGCTGGCGCTGGTGCTGCTGCTGCCGCTGATCCCCTTTTTCCGGCTGGCGGGCTGGTGGCAGCTCACACTGCTGCTGAACCCCGATTTTCAGACCGGGCACCCCTTCGTCCCGCTGAGCGAGCTGACATCGGGCCTGGCATCGGGCTACCTGCGCGGGCTGGGCGTGTCTGACCAACCCGTGGCTGATCACGCCGGCGCTCTTTCTGATCCTGGCCGGCGTCGCATTTTCCAGCCGGCAGCCGGCGGCGGATGCTGGCAGTGACCTGGACGTGTCTGCCGCGGTGGCGGGACGCTGGCAGCGTCTGCGCCCCTCGGCCATGCTGCTGGTCTGGCTGTTGTTGCCGCCGGCTGCGCTCTTCCTGCTGTCGCTCAGCAAGCCGCTCTACACCGACCGCTACGTGATCTGGATCGCGCCGGCCTTTGCGATTTTGCTGGCGCAAGGGGTGGCGGGCCTGCGAATTGTCTGGCGGCCGCTGGGCTGGATCGCGCTGGCCGGTCTGCTGGCGTTGAGCGGCACAGGCGTCTGGCGGCAGAGCCACGACCCGATCAAGGCCGATATCGCGCGCGGCCGCGGCCTACGTGCAGGCGCACCGACAACCCGAAGATCGCCTCGTCTTCCAGATGCCCTACATCCGCCACACCTTCGAGTACTACGCCGGCCCGCAGCCGGACGCGATCGATGGATCGTACACCAACAACAGACTGACCGCTGAACAGGTGGCGCAGGAGATGGAGCAGGCGCTGGATGGCGCGGCAGGCCGCGTGGATCGTGTTGTCGGAGGAAGCGCTCTGGGATGAAGCTGGGTTGGTAAACGAGTGGCTGGAGGAGACCGGCGTACGCGGCGAGGATCAGCAGTTCAACCGGGTGCGGGTCGTGCGCTACACGTTTGAGCCGGGCGCACAGAAACGCCGCCTCGCTGGTTGGGGGGAAGTAGACCGCGAGACGGCGTTTACAGCCACATTCTACCACGAATTTCCGGCGAATGCAACGACTATTTTGGAAGATTGCTCACGATTCTCGCCTGGACGTACCATTGCTCGTCGCCTGGCCCACCAGGTCCTGAATCGACTGCTGCAACACAGCTTGGTAGCTGGCCACTTCGGCCTCCAGGTCTTCCAGGCTGGCGGCTTCGATGGCGTCCGGCGCCAAATCGAACTCGATAAACTCCGGATTCAAGCGCCGAAAGACGTTGCGCACTGTCTGGACGCGCAACACGGTCCTGCCGGCTTCGTTGGTGAATACGTCCAACACCACGCCGTGCCAGGATCGTAATCGGATAATCTGTCCTACTTGTGGAGCCGGTGCCATAGCGTCATGATCTCCTCAGCCAACTCAACAGCCTTGATTGGGCTATTGGTGCGAAATCCATATTTGTCCAAAACAGCCATCAATATCCAGTGATCCCCGGACCCATGCTCGGTATCAACGGCGCTGTCATAGTGCAGATACAAGACCGAACGACAGGCGGCAAGAGAGTTCAACCGTCAGCAGCCAGAAACGTATTTTAGCGCCAGCCGGCTGACACCTTGGGAGACTCCGGCTGGCTTCTCGTACGTGAGTCCTGTTGCTGATCAATTTCGTCTTTCTTGTGCTGAGATTGACGGTCATGCCCAGGTTTTCAATCTCTGTATCGCCATGGGGCAATATGGCACACACCTTTCCACTTTTGCCACATGGATATCACCAGACTATATGACATATGGCAATCTGGAACAGATTCTGGAGGAGATCGATAATCGTATGACCAACTGTAGTGGTATGCCGGCCGTAGAATTGTCGACCACAAGGTGACCCGATGCGTATAGTCGCTCGATTGCTGAGCATTTCTTCCCTTGCGTTGCTCGTCGCTTGTGCGGCGCCACCTGTCGGGTCGTCGATCCTGTCCCCTGCTGGCACACCGGTTGCGGATAATGCAGAAATCGCAACGGCGACAGTGACTTGATTGCCGTCGTTAGTCGCTACCAGTGTTGACTCAGCGGACACGGCGACCTTGATCCCAAGCGCCATTGCACAAGCATCGCCTCAAACAACCGTTGCTGTGACAGGCACATCCACCGCTACTGCCATCCTGAAAGTGGATTATTGGCGGGATTTGCCCCTTGGACCTCCTGGTGCCGTCATAGTGGCTGAAGAGGACACGTTCGTGGTGCTGGAGAGCACGGCATCGCTGGACAGGGTTGAGGCATTCTATCTAAGCCAGTTGGCCGAACCCGACTGGGTGTTGTTCGAGCGTCTTTGGGCGTCAGAAACACGGTTTGGCGGTCAGGCTGCCTTTCTGCTCTTCTGGCGGCCCGGGGGGCGGTCTGTATCCTGGCGACATCTGATCCGACCGCGGATGTTGGTAGCCGCTCGTCGGTCATCAACGTCTCTACCGACTGCGCCACGACGCGGATGACAGCCGAGAACCTGCGCGCTATTCCTTGGTCTGTGCCAGAGGAGACGGAATGGCAGACATGGGACGCGCCGACCTTCACGATGCGCGTCCCTGGCGAATGGACCGAGGATGCACGGTTCTACCAGCAGCCCTACTGCCAGCCGGACTCCGGTATTCGTTGCCTGGTTGGGTTCGTCCTGGCGTGATCCTCATCTACGAGCGCGAGGGAACCGCATACACCAGCTACTACGAAGGCGACGGGCTGCGATCGTGTAGCCGGTCCTGCTACGCGCTTCGTGTCCTTCGCTCCTCCGTGGTCCAGACGCCGTGCTGCACCAACTTCAGCGATGCGCGCCGTACATCGCCCGCAGCACCCGCTCCAACGTCGCCTGCCATTCGGCCTCGTCCTGCGTCCCCAGCGGCATCCATACCGCCCGGCGCGCGACGCGGGCTGCGTCGCCGATGCGCCCTTGCAGCCGCACGCGGTCGATGGTCTCCAGCGCGTCGGACTTCAACACCAACTGGTCGCCGTCGCGCCCGATGGCCGTGACGTGCGCCCGCAGCGCCAGCACCTTGATGCGCACCTGGTAGAGCAGGTTCACCACCTCCTGCGGCAGCGGGCCGAAGCGATCGACCAGTTCCTCGGCCAGCGCCTCGACATCGGCGGTGTCGGTCAGACCGGCGATGCGGCGATACATACGCAGCCGCAGCGCCTGGTCAGGCACGTAGTCGTCGGGGATAATCGCCAGCAGCGGCAAATCCAGCGTCACCGCCGGCGCCATCGGGTCGTCGTAGCCCACCGCATCCGCCCGCCCCGCCAGCCGCGCGCCGCGCTCCGCTCCATTCGCGCCCATCGTCGCCATCCTCTCCGCTTTCCCTCCTTTCCCTCATTTCCCTCCTTTCCCTTCCTCTGCCTTCCTTCAAATCCTCCACCGCCTTAGCCAGCAGCCGGCAGTACAGATCGAACCCGACCGCCGCGATGTGGCCGTGCTGTTTGCGGCCCAGCAGTTCGCCCGCGCCGCGGATCTCCAGGTCGCGCATCGCGATGCGGAAGCCTGCGCCCAGCTCGCTGGCCTCTTGCAGCGCGACCAGCCGGTCGCGCGCCACCGGCGACAGCGCCTGGTTGCGGTCGTAGAGCAGGTAGGCATAGGAACGCACCGCCGCGCGGCCGACGCGGCCGCGCAACTGGTAGAGCTGCGCCAGCCCGAACCTGTCGGCCCGGTTGATGATGATAGTGTTGGCGTTGGGAATATCCAGGCCGCTCTCGATGATCGTCGTGCAGACCAGCACGTTGAACTCGCCCTCGGCAAAGGCCAGCATCACCTTCTCCAGCTCGCGCTCCGGCATCTGGCCGTGGCCGACGCCGAAGGTCGCCTCCGGCACGATGCGCTCCAGCCGCTTGGCGATCTGCGTGATGCCGCGCACGCGGTTGTGGACGAAGAAAACCTGCCCGCCGCGATCGATCTCGCGCAGAATGGCCTGGCGGATCAACGTCTCGTCGTACTCGGCGATGGTGGTCTGGATCGGCAGGCGTTCCTCGGGCGGCGTCTCGATGGTGCTGAGGTCGCGCACGCCGGTCATGCTCATGTGCAGCGTGCGCGGGATCGGCGTGGCCGTCAGCGTCAGCACATCGACGTGGCTGCGCAATTGCTTGATGCGCTCCTTGTGCGTCACGCCGAAGCGCTGCTCCTCGTCCACCACCAGCAGGCCCAGGTCCTTGAACGTCACATCCTTGGACAGCAGCCGGTGCGTGCCGATCACCACGTCCACCGAGCCGTCCTGCAAGCCCTTCAGCACCTCGTTCTGCTGGGCGGCGGTGCGGAAGCGGCTCAGCATCTCGACCGTGACCGGAAAGGCGGCCAGGCGGCGCGAGAAGGTCTGTGCGTGCTGCTGCGCCAGCACCGTGGTCGGCACCAGCACCGCGACCTGCTTGCCGTCCATCACCGCCTTGAACGCGGCCCGCAGCGCGACCTCGGTCTTGCCGTAGCCGACATCGCCGCAGATCAGCCGATCCATCGGCCGGCTGGATTCCATGTCGTGCTTGACCGACTCGATGGCGACGAGCTGGTCGCCCGTCTCCTCGTAGGGGAAGGCCGCCTCCAGCTCCGATCTGCCAGGCGCCGTCGGGCGAAAACGAGTGGCCCTGGGTCGTCTCCCGCGGACGCATACAGCTCCAGCAGATCGCCTGCGATGTCGTCCACCGCCTTGCGCGTCTGCTTCTTGACCCGCTCCCAGTCGGCCGCGCCCAGCCGGTGTAAAATCGGCGCGTGGTGCTCGCCCGCGCCCACGTAGCGGCTCAGCCGGTCGGCCTGATGTACCGGCACGAACAGCCGGTCGCCCATCGCATAGTCCAGTTGCAAATACTCGCGCACACCGCCGTCGTCCATCGGCATCTTGATCAGGCCGACAAAGCGGCCAATGCCGTGTTCCATGTGCACCACGAAGTCGCCCGCGGCCACGTCGGCGAAAAAGGCCTCCGGCGCGCTGGCACGCGGCCGCTGCGCCCGCCGCCGGCTGGGCTTGGTCCAGCCAAACAATTCGGCGTCGCTGTAGAGGTGCAGCGAGCCGGCCGGCAGGCCGCGCAGCACCCAGCCCTCGTCCAGCACCCCTTTGACCAGTCGCAAGGCGCGCTCGGCCGGCGGGTCCAGCAGGTTCTCCTCGACGGTGACGGTCTGGCCCGCTTCTTCCAGCAAATCAGCCAGCCGCGTCGCCTGACGGGTGACCAGCACGGTGCGCTGCCCGGCCTGGCGCTGCTTTTCCACGTCGGCCACGATCTGCTTGACCTGCCCGCCGTAGCGCGGACCGGGCACGAAATGGCGCGCCAGCGGCGACGCGCCGGGCGCGGTCCGGCCGTCCAGGTCGCCGTGCCCCAGCAGGATCGGACGGCGGCTCTCCAGCAGTGGCTTCAGCTCGGCCCACGTCAGGTGCGGCGGCAGCGGGTTGGCCGGCAGATCGCCGCCGGTGATCAGGTCGCGCTGCGTTTGCGCGGCCTGCGCGTCCAGTTCGGTAACCAGTGTCATGAACTCGGCGCCGTCGTCCACCAGCAGCAACGTGTTGTCGGGCGCGTAGTCCATCAGCGTCGCCGGCTGCGAGTAGAGGTAGGGGATGTACCACTCCTGCCCCTTGAAGCCGGTGCTCTCGCGCAGTTGCTCGCGCTGCTGCTCCAGCTCGTTGCGCGCCGGCGGGTGCATGGGCCGCAGATCCAGCTCGGCCAGCCGCTCCAGCGCCAGCGCGCCATGCCGCGGCAGCGCCTCGCTGGCCGGGCCGATCAACACCTCCTGTACATGGCGCGCTTCGGGGATCGTCCGCTGGGTGGTCGGGTCGAAGAGGCGCAGGCTGTCCACCTCGTCACCGAACAGCTCGATGCGCACCGGCCAGAGCATGTTGGGCGGCCAGATGTCCACGATGCCGCCGCGCCGGCTCACCTGTCCGACCTCCTCCACCACCGCGTCGGTGCGATAGCCCAGCCCCAGCCAGCGCAGGAGCGTCTCGCTGAGGTCCAGCGCCTGGCCGGCTCGCAGCGGACGGGTCGCCAGCCGCAGTTCGCGCGGCGGCAGCGTCCGCTGCATCAGCGCACGCGCCGAGGCGACCACAACCAGGGGCGTGTCACGCCGCGCCAGCGCCGCCAGCGCGCTGAGGCGCGACTGGCGAGTCTCGCGCGACCACGGGATGCGCTCGTAGGGCAGCGAGTCCGGGTCAGACAGCAGGCTGACAGTGGCCAGCCCGTTGGCCGGCGGCAACCAGACCTGTAGCTCCTCGTAAGCCTGGCGGGCGTGTTCGCTCCGTGCCACCAGGTAGATGACCGTGCCGCCCAGCTCGCGCGCCAGCGAGGCCGCCAGCACCGTTCTGGCAGGCCCGTAGATCGACAGCGGCGCGCGGTCAGACTGGCCGGCGCGCACGTCGGTCAGAAAGCTGCTGTAAATGGGGTGTTCCGCCAGGAGCGGAAGGATGCCGGAGAGGTTCACAGGCGTTCCTTACTTGGAGGTTTCTTGCGTTGGCTCAGCCGTGCCGCGAGCGTTGAAGGTATTCATCGCGGACGTGATGTCGTTCACCAGCCAATGCTCGCAGGCATCAACGACCTCGGGGCGCGTCGTCTCCAGCGCCGCTTCCTGCTGCGGCGAGAAGTCCTGCAAGACGTACGCCGCCGGGTCCATGCGCCCGGGCGGGCGGTCGATGCCAATCCGCAGGCGGGCGAACTCGTTGCTACCCACGCTCTGGATAATTGACTTCATGCCGTTGTGGCCGCCCGCGCCACCGGACGCCCGCAGCCGGATCGTGCCCAGCGGCAGGTCAAGATCGTCGTAGAGCACCAGCAAGTCGCTCAGCTCGATCTTGTAAAACTGCAACAGCGACTGCACACTGGGGCCGGAGACGTTCATAAACGCCAGCGGTTTGACCAGCACGACACGCACGGGTCCCGACAGCAATTGCAGCGCGCCGACGGCCGCCACCGCCTTGCCGCGCTTGACGTCGAACTTCAATCCGTGGCGCTCGGCCAGCAGATCAACGCACTGAAAACCGATGTTATGTCGATTTTTCTTGTAACCCGCGCCCGGATTGCCCAGGCCGACGATCATCTTCATATCGCTATCGCTTGGTGGCGTGTCGTGCTGGATGCGTCGCAGACGAGAAAAGAGGTCCATGCTTCGGAATCGCAAGGCGGGGCCAATCTTGTCGATCGGCCCCGTGGAAGAAATGCTGGCGCAAACCGCCTTACGGCGCGATCAAGTACCAGATCCAGGTTAGCAACCGGCGAATGCCGAAGAACGCGCCCGCCGCCAGAAAAACTGCGCCGGCAATCGTAATGCCGCGCACGAAAGATGCACGCAGCGAAGCGGTGTCCACCGCGCTGGTCAGCGAGCCGCTGCCGCTATCTTCCTCGGCAACCACTGCGACCTGGTTGGCCTCAGGGGTCGCCGTCGGTGACGGCCGCGGCGTGGGCGTCGGTATTTCCGGCTGTTCGACGCTGACCGGCGTGGGCGTCGCTTCAGAAGTCGGCGTCACCACCGCGTCCACGGGCTGAGGCAGCGGCGCAATCTCACCGGGCGTCGCGGTTGGCTCAGGCGTTGGTGTGGGCGGCGTCGTGTTGGCAACGACCACATTGCGCGCGTAGCCCTCGTCGTAGTTGCCATCGCGCCGCACGACCCGCAGCCGTAGGCTGTAGTTGCCGTCCGGCAGCCCACCGGTGTTCCAGTTGCCGAGGAAACCGTTGTTAACCTGCTGGCGGCCTGGCTCGCCGATGAACACCCAGTTTTCACCCGGCTCAACGGTGTAATACAACTCGTACCGGTCGAACTCCGGATGCAAGGCAGAGCCGCTGACCGGAACCACACCGGTAACGGTCGAGCCGCCGGCCGGCGAGTTGATGACAGCCACAGCGCCCTGCCGCGGCGGAGCCGCCAGCACCGACGCCACTGGAATCAGTAACGCCGCGCCAACCATCAGCACGGCAACGGCAGTCATTGCCCACGATATCAAACGAGGAGGGCGCTGCACGCCACGTCCCATACATGCCTCCGTCTGAGAATTGCGGTGAAAGTATCGGCGCACCAAAACAACAAAGCAGGCAGGCCATCCGGTGGACGCCTGCCCACATATGTTGCTAGTTTAGCACAGGAAAGGTGCGCTGACAAGAACCGCAGCATGCGTTGTTCCCCAGCAGCGAACACGTAGGGGCGGGGTCACCCCGCCCGTTTCTGGCGGACATCTGTCGTGGCGTGGAAGCGGGCGGGGTGACCCCGCCCCTACCCTGTATGGGATGAACGCCCCTGCTGATGGGCCGAGAAAACGTCCTATTCGACGAAGCGTCGGACGACCATGCTCGCGTTCTGCCCGCCAAAACCAAACGCGCTGCACATGCCCACGTCGACGCGGCGCGCCTCAGCTTTGTTGGGCACGTAGTTGAGATCACACGTTGGATCAGGCTCGTAATAGTTGATGGTCGGCGGCACCACGCTGTCCTGGATGGCTCCTACGATGGCGGCTGCCGAAACTGTGCCGGCAGCGCCCATCATGTGACCCACCATCGACTTAACGGAGCTGACACGGGTGTCATAGGCTGCCTCGCCCAGCGCGATCTTGATCGCCGCCGTCTCCGACGAGTCGTTGAGTCGCGTGCCGGTGCCGTGGGCGCAGATGTAGTCCACATCCTCACCTTCGATATGCGCCTGATTCATGGCAAGCTTCATGGCCCTGGCCGAGCCTCTGCCGGAAGGATCGGGCGCAGCCAGATTGTACGCATCGGAGGTCAGCCCGTAGCCGCCGATCTCAGCCAGAATGGTGGCGCCGCGCTCCAGAGCGTGGGCCTCAGTTTCGAGCACCATGACCACGGCGCCCTCGCCCAGGATCATCCCGTCGCGCGTGTTGCAGAAGGGCCGGCAGGCAGTCTCAGGGTCGTCGTTGCGCGTTGACATGGCTCCCAGCCGGCTGAACGCCGCCAGCATCAACGGGGTCTGGAAGGCATCGGTGCCGCCAGCCAGCATCACGTCGACCTCGCCGCGCTGCAAGCGATAGGCTGCTTCACCCAGCGATGAGATGCCGGTGGCGCAGGCCGTCATGCGCGAGTCGATCGGCCCTGTGATGCCCAGACGAATGGCAATATAGCAAGGCGTCGTGCTGATCAGCACAGCCGGCCCAACAGCTGGGTTGATCCGCCGCGGCCCCTTGTCGCGCAGTATGAACTGCTGTTCCTGCAGAACGTCCAGTCCACCAAACGCGCTACCCATTTCGATTCCAACCCGATCCAAATCACATTGCTCCAAATCCAGTCCTGACTGCTCCAACGCCTGTGCCGTAGACGCAAATGCGTACTGCGTGACCGCGGCCAAGCGCTTTGCTTCCTTGGCGCTAAAATAGGCTAGCGAATCGAAATCGTGCACGGAGCAAGCGAACTCCGTCGGGAAACCGGTCGGGTCGAAATGCGTGATCCGCTGGCCGGACGACTTACCGGCAACCATGTTTGTCCAGGTCTCAGGCCAGGTATGACCAAGTGGTGTAACCGCGCCAATACCAGTAATAACAACGCGTGGCAAATGCCCATTCTGCTTCATCAGAGTTGCTCCAATTGTGGTTTTGCTTGTTTCGGGAGTTTTATCGCAGCCCCAGACACTACAGCGAGTGCGCGCGGGTTTGCATGCACCTGTTGTAACACGGTGGGTTTGCATTGGATGCGCCCGCTTCCCACAAAATTGTCAGAGAAATCACTGGATGTTGGGGACTGGGGCTGAGGACAGGGGGACTGACTACTGGTTACCGATCACCGGATCAGCCCGCCCCCGAGACAGATATCCCCATCATAGAAGACGGCCGCCTGGCCGGGTGTGATGTCGCGTAGCGGCGCGTCGAAGCGCACTGACACCTCATCGGCGCCATCGACTTCGACCGTCGCCGACGCGGGGGTTGCCTTGTAGCGGATCTTGACCTGCGCGCGGAAGGTTGGCGCGGGCGGCTGGCCGGCGATCCAGGTCACGTCGCGCGCAACAAGCTGGCTGCGCCCCAACTCACCGGCGGGCCCGACCACCAGCCGGTTGCCGGCCGGCTCCAGCCGCAATACAAACAGCGGCTCAGGCGCGGCAACGCCAAGTCCCTTGCGCTGGCCGACCGTGTAGAACGGCAGGCCCGCATGCTGCCCCAGCACCTTGCCGGCCGAATCGACCATCGGACCCGGCTCGATACTGCCCTCCGGCGACCAGTCGCGCAAAAAACGTCGATAATCGCCGTCGGCCAGGAAGCAGAGGTCCTGGCTGTCGTGACGGCTGGCGACCGGCAAGGCCGCGTTCGGCCGCCATGCGCCGCACCTCCGGCTTGGCATACTCCCCGACCGGAAAGAGCACCCGCGCCAGCTTCTCCTGCGTCAGGATGTGCAACACGTAGCTCTGATCCTTGGCCGCGTCCACGCCGGTGAGCAGTGACCAGTGACCAGTAAACAGTGAACAGTTGTCAGTGAACGGTCGCGAGTCAAACTCGTTGTCCGAAAACGGTCTAATGGATACTGGATACTGAGTACCTTCCTCCGAGGCGCGCACACGCGCATAATGTCCCGTCGCCAGGAAGTCCGCGCCGAGGCTGAGCGCGTAGTTGTAGAGGTAATCGAAGCGGATGTGGCGGTTGCACTGGACGCAGGGATTGGGCGTCTCGCCGGCCAGGTAGCGGTCGATGGTGAAGTCCACCACGCGCTGCTTAAACGGCTGCTCGACGTTGATCAGATAGAACGGGATGCCCAGTTGATCGGCCACCCGGCGCGCGTCGTCGACGGCATCCAGCGAGCAGCACTTGTTGGCGCTGGCGACTCCCTCAGACACCTCCGACCAGAGCCGCATCATCACGCCAGCGACCTCGTAGCCCTGTTCGACCAGCAGCGCAGCCGCCAGCGAGCTATCCACCCCGCCGCTCATGGCGACTACCACACGCTTCTTGTTCTCTGTCATCTTCCTCACTCGATCAATCTCGTATCAGGCTACAAATGGCGACATCTCGCGCAGACGGGCCACCAGCGACGGCAACACGTCCAGCAGCCGGTCCACGTGCGCGTCGTCGTTGCTGTGGCCCAGGCTCAAACGTAAATGGCCTACCGCCTCACGCCTCGACACCCCCATCGCGGTCAGCACGTGACTGGGTTCCTGCGCGCCACTGGTGCAGGCCGAGCCGCTGCTGGCGCAGATGCCAGCCATATCCAGCCCGATCAGCATCCCCTCCGCCTCTACGCCGCGCACCACGAAGCTGGCATGGTTTGCCATCCGTTCGGTGGGGTGGCCGGTCAGATAGCAGTCTGGCACACCCGCCAGCACGCATTCGATCAGCCGGTCGCGCAGCGCGGTCAGGCGCGCCGCCTCGCCGGCGCGTTCCGCCTGCGCCAGTTCCAGCGCAGCGGCCATGGCCACGATGTAGGCTACGTTCTCGGTGCTGGCGCGCCGCTTGCCTTCGTGGCTGCCGCCAGTGATCTGCGGCTGCAAGGCCACACCGCGACGCACGTAGAGCAGGCCAATTCCCTTCGGACCGTAGAACTTGTGCGCGCCCAGCGACATCAGGTCCACCCCCAGATCATCGACGTTGAGCGATAACGAGCCGGCGGCCTGCACGGCGTCGCTGTGAAAGGGCACACCCCGTTCGCGGCAAACGGCGCTCAGTTCCGCCAGCGGCTGGATCGTGCCGACCTCGTTGTTGGCCGCCATGATACTGACGATCAGCGTGTCGGGCCGGATCGCCAGCGCCAGATCCATCGGGCTGACGCGGCCATACCCGTCCACATCCAGCACGGTTAACTCGAAATCAAAAGCGTCGCGCAACTGCTGAGCGGTGTCGAGTATCCCCTTGTGTTCGACCGCGCTGACCACCAGGTGGTTGCCCTCGCCGCGCCGCCGACGGGCAAAGGCCACGCCGCGCAGCGCGAGATTATCGGCTTCGGTGCCCGAACTGGTGATGATCACCTCGCCCGGCGAGCAGCCAAGCACATCGGCGATCTGCCCGCGGGCAATTCGCAGCGCCTTGCCGGTCTCGCGTCCCAGCCGGTGCAGGCTGCTGGGATTGCCATAGTGCTGACTGAAATAGGGCAGCATCGCCTCCAGCGCTTCCAGCCGAACGGCGGTGGTGGCACAGTGGTCAAGATAAATGATGTCGGAATTGTTCGCCATAGCAGCGCTCCAAGAAAATCCTCAATCGCCCGACGAAGCGCTGTCAGATGACAAACCAGGCACTCCCTGAACAACTCGCTGGGGCAGCGTTACAGCACTCCTTGCGATTTCAAGACATCGCAGAGCGTCTTCCTCATCAAATAGCTCCCACGGGGTTCGCCACCCGGTTTCGCTACCATAATCGGTCTCCATGTGTATATCATGGCCCAACAGCTCGGCATACTCGGCAAGGTCTGCGACCTGTTGTGTCACAGACTCATCGAAACGTCCATCGGCCAGACTTTGCCGCAATAGCCCCGCGGGGTTATGGGTGCGACCAACAGGTCCCAAGGTTGCTAACGTGTCCTTGGCGGCGTTCTCGACCGACAACTGTCCGTTGTCAACGCAGGATCGCCACCGCTCAAGTCCTAAATCCTGTTCCGCCTCAGTGAGGAAGCCCTCTGCCAACCGCAAACGATACGTAATTTCATCACTATTCGACACATGTCACCTCTGCCAATCCTGACGCCAGTCATCGATTGGACCGTCTTGCCACAGCCAATTATCTCCGGCTGCGGTGGTCTCGCGATAAAGCCCTACACGCGTCATGAGTTGCTTGAGCGCCGCGAGTTCCGTGGTCACATAACCGGTAGGATCGTACAAGACACGACCATCGAGCGCAATATCGAGATACAAAGAGGGCAACTGAGATCGAAACTCGCCAGGAGTCCGTGCAAGAATCGAAACTGCCCCGCGACAGGAGGAAGGCAATAACTGTTTTAAGTAGAAACGGCGAACAAGAGGCTTATCTGGCAAATCGCGGGCGATGACAAGCATATCCCAGTCACTCGTTTCCACTGCGTCGCCGCGCGCTCGCGAGCCAAACAGAACCACTGAAAGCAAACGCTCACCTAACGCGCGACGCAGCGAATCCACTGTAACGTCAGCCACACTTGGTTCAAGGAAATCAACCGTATTGACGGAATCCATAATGCGACAATTCTAACAGCCATCGCCTGATTGGTCAATTCGCTTATTGCGATACCAGCCAGACAATTCATCTCGGCTCTTGTTAATCTGACATTCATCTTTCCGTGTTATACTGCGCCGGACGCTCGCCGCCTACACGTAATGCGTCGAAAATCACTTTGAAGGAGACCTACTCATGAAACAACCGACCAATAAACGAGCCAGCGGCGGCAGGCTGGCCATCGGACTGCTGCTGGTCCTCGGACTGATCGCCGGTTCCAGCGCGCTGGTAATGGCCACGCCCGCGCCGGCCGCGCTGGCCCCCGCCGAACTCACCTGGCAGGAGGTTCACAGCAGCGCCGGCGTCTACTGGTACACTGTCGACTTTCCCACCGACCAGATCGGCTACGCCATCGGCGGGCCGGACTGGAACGTCAACAGTGGCATCGGCACTGTCACGGTCGCCAAAACCGCCGACGGAGGCCAGACCTGGACGGCCAGCGCGGTTCCCAACACCAACCGCTTCATGCGCGGCCTCGACTGCGTGGACGCCAACACCTGCTGGATCGCCGGCGCCAGCAGCCCGCGCATCCAGCGCACCACCAACGGCGGCGCTAGCTGGACCGAGGCGTTCAACAACGCCGACTGGTCGGGCTGGCTCTGGTCCACCGGTTGGACAGGCAACGCCACCACCATCATGATCGGCACCACCGGCTACGCCAACGAGCCGGGCCGGCGCGCCAACTTCCTGCGCAGCACCAACGGCGTCAACTTCTTCGGCGTCATCGCCAACGACCCGCGCGAATTCGTCGTCTACGACTTCTCCTGCCCAGTGGCAGGCACCTGCTACGCCGCGGCCAAGCAGACCGCCTTCAAGACCACCGACGACGGCGCATCCTGGACCCGCAAGGCGCTGCCCAGCGGCCGCTATTACGGCATCGATTGCACCGACAGCAACACCTGCTGGGAGGTCGGCGGTCACAACAGCAGCACCACTGACGGCGTGCAATACATCTACAAGACGACCAACGGCGGTACGGACTGGCAGCTTGCCAGCGCGACGCCGATGAGCGGCAACCGGCCGCGCTTCTGGAACGTTGAGATGGTGGATGCGACGCACGGCTTCGCCGTCGGCTGCTCAAATGTGCCCGACCCGGTGCTGGAGATCTGCGCCGGCCAGGGAATCATCTACCGCACCGACGATGGCGTCAACTGGGTGCAGATAGCATCGCCGACCAACGCCGACATCATGGATGTGCGCGCCAGCAGCATGGAAGAGGTGCTCATCGTCGACTGGTCAGGCAAGATCTGGCGTGGAACCAGCGGACCACCGCCGACACCGACGCCGACGCCCAGTCCGTATGATGTCAACAACGACGGCGTCGTCGATATCATCGATATCACACTGGTGGCGAATCATTGGGAGCCATAGCTCTGCATTGGCATTGAGGCGATTCTTGAGGTATTATCGGGTAGCAAGGTCTGCTTGCATCGTCTCACACAAATGGAGAAAAATCTCATGACAATGATCGAAAACGTTCACGCCCGTGAAGTCCTGGACTCGCGCGGCAACCCGACAGTTGAAGTCGAAGTCGAGTTGATCGACGGCGAAGTCGGACGCGCCATTGTGCCGTCCGGCGCGTCCACCGGTATTCACGAAGCCCTCGAACTGCGCGACGGCGACAAGAGCCGCTACGGCGGCAAGGGCGTGCTCAAAGCTGTCGAAAACGTCAACACTGTCATCGCCGAGGAACTGTTCGGCATGGATTCGCTGGACCAGGTCGGCATCGACAACCTGCTGATCGAGCTGGACGGCACGCCCAACAAGAGCAACCTGGGTGCGAATGCGATCCTGGCCGTGTCGCTGGCCACTGCCAAGGCGGCCGCCAGCGCGTTGAACCTGCCGCTCTACCGCTACCTGGGCGGCGTCAGCGCCCGCACCTTGCCCGTGCCGATGATGAACATCCTCAACGGCGGCAAGCACGCCGTGGGCAGCACCGACTTTCAAGAGTTCATGGTGATGCCGGCCGGCGCCAGCAGCTTCGCCGAGGGTCTGCGCTGGGGCGCGGAGATCTACCAGAGCCTCAAGAAGGTGCTGCACGACGGCGGCTACAGCACCAACGTCGGCGACGAAGGCGGCTTCGCTCCCAGCCTGGGCGGCAACGTCAAGGCGGTCGAGGTCATCCTCAAGGCCATCGAAAAGGCTGGCTATCGCCCGGCGAGGACGTCTTCATGGCCCTGGACCCGGCTGTCAGCGAACTGTATGACGCTGCAACCGGCCGCTACAATCTGGAAATCGAAGGTCGCGAGCTGGACAGCGAAGAGCTGGCCGAGCTGTGGACCGACTGGTGCAACCGCTTCCCGATTATCAGCCTGGAAGACGGCATGGCCGAGGACGACTGGGACGGCTGGAACATGCTGTACAAGAAGATCGGCTCACGGGTCCAGATGGTCGGCGACGACCTGCTGGTGACCAACGTGACCCGCATCCAGCGCGCGATCGACGAGCAATCCTGCAACTCGCTGCTGTGCAAGGTCAACCAGATCGGCACGCTGACCGAGTCGATCGCCGCCATCGACATGAGCCACCGCGCCGGTTGGACGGTGGTCGTCTCGCACCGCTCCGGCGAGAGCGAAGACAGCACCATCGCCGACCTGGTGGTGGCCTTCAACACTGGCCAGATCAAGACCGGCGCGCCAGCCCGCTCGGATCGCATCGCCAAGTACAACCAGCTTCTGCGCATCGAGGAGCAACTGGGCGACGACGCCATCTACCCCGGCATGAACGCGTTCCGCGTGAAGCGGTAAGCGTTTCACCACAGAGTCACATAGATCGCGGAGAAAACACAAAGAGCGGAGCCTGATCGACCGGGCTCCGCTCTCTTCTATTTTCCGTCGCTCCGCTTTGGCCGGTCTTTGCCTGCACCCCGGAGGGGCCGACCGGGCCAGCACCGCGTGTCCGCTGTTCACAATCCCGATTGGCTGGCGCGCCCGTCAAGAATCCACGCCACCGCCTCGCCCAGATCCTCTGTCACCAACACTCCGTCAATTCCCTTGGCTTCCAGCTTGGCAAGTTGCGCGACGCCCCGTCCCGTGCGCACCATGACCGGGCGGCAGCCGGCCGCCAGCGCGGCTTGGATGTCGGTCAGCGCGTCACCCACCAGATACGAGTTCGCCAGATCGATGTCCAGCTCAGCAGCGGCTTGCAGCAGCATCCCAGGCTGTGGCTTGCGACAGTCACACCCCGCGTCGGGTGCGTGTGGACAGGCATAGATCGCGTCCACGCGACCGCCCTCGTCCGCAATTCGGGCTGCCATGCCATCGTGGATGCCCTGCAACGTCTCGGCCGCCATGATGCCGCGCCCGATGGCCGACTGGTTGGTGACGACTACCACCGCGAACTGGCTGCCTGCCAGCCGCCGCAGTGCGTCGAACACCCCCGGCAGAAACTCCACCTGCTCCCACGTCCGCACATAATCGGCCCGGTTCTGGTTGATTACGCCATCACGGTCGAGGAAAACTGCTGGCTGCATAGTTGGGACATTGGGCTGCAGGGGCATGAATGCGGCATTCATGCCCCTACTCGCCAGGGTATGCATCCACGCGGCTGGCCAGCAATGGGTTGTCGCTCGCCGGTTCGAGGCGAATGCAACGGCGCAGCGTGTAAAGCAGACAGTGACAGATAACGGAAAACGCGTCTTCGACCTGTTCCATGCTGTCCGATGGAACGTGGATGGCTGCGTCGGAGAGAGCCAGCAGCTTGCCGCCGCTGAAGCCGCAGAACCCCAGCGTGTGCGCGCCGGCCTGCCGGGCCAGCTCCATGGCTCGCAGAACGTTGGCTGAGTTGCCGCTGCCGCTGATACCGATCACCAGGTCGTCCGGCTCGACGAAATTGCGCAACTGTTCGACCATCCCCGACTCGTAGCCCTCGTCGTTGCTCCAGGCCATCAGCGCCGGCGTGTTGTCCACCAACGAGAAAGCGCGAAAGCGATGCCGTCCGGCGACGTTGGTCCCCTTGTTCAGATCGCCCGCGAAGTGCGACGCGATTGCAGCGCTGCCGCCGTTGCCGCAGACATACACCCTCGCCCGCCGCCGCCAGGCGTCCATCAGCAAGCCCGCCGCCGCTGCCAATGCATCCGGCTGCACGCTCGCAATGGCGGCGCCGACGTCCTGCATGTACTCACTTGCCCACTGTTCCGATGTCATATCCTGCCTTTTCCAGATCGCCATCAACTTGTGGCATCGTCGCCAGCCCAAAACAGGCTCGGTCGGAGACCGGCCAGAACCAAAGCTCTGAGACCGGCCCGAGCATCGTCAACGTTCTACCTACAACTACTCGACTTTCCCTCTT
The DNA here is from genome assembly GCA_963707275.1 of uncultured Chloroflexia bacterium. Lineage (GTDB taxonomy): Bacteria > Chloroflexota > Anaerolineae > JAAEKA01 > JAAEKA01 > JACKBK01. The sequence continues at coordinate 675,993 of CAVPPH010000001.1, read as the reverse complement.
TTCCTTCCTTTTCCCCTACCTCTCCGGCAACCGCGCCTTGTCCCGCTCACGGCGGAAGATGCGCTGCGCCGTCTGCCCCAGAATCTGCAAGTCCAGCCAGATCGTCCAGTTGCGGATGTAATACATCGTCAGGCGCATTTCCTCGTCCAGGTTGTGCTCGTCCACCACGGCCCACGGACCGGTGATGCCCGGTTTGACGGTCAGCAGGTTGGGCAGCCAGGATGAATGCGCTTCGACCTGCCCTACAGAAACCGTCCGCGGCCCGACCCAACTCATCTGACCGCGCAGGATGTTGACCAGTTGCGGCATCTTGTCCAGCCCGGTGTTGTAGAGGAAGTGCTGAAGCCGTGTGATCTGCTCGGCCGAGACCAGCGCGCCGCCGCTGGTGGTGTCGCCCAGCGCCAGCGGATGCGCAAAGCCGGGCCGCGGCGTGTCGCCCAGACCGGTGTGAAACTTCCAGGTCGTGAAGGTGCCGCCGCCGCACGCCAGCACCTGGTGGCGATCGACCACCGGGCCACGTGAGTTCAGCCGCAGCGCCGCGACGATCAGCGCCATCAGCGGCGCGGCGATGATCAAATTCAGCAGCGCCAGCGAATAGTCCAGCGCTCCCTTCAACAGCTTGTCCACGCCGGTGATGCGCTGGCGGTTGACCAGCAGCAGCGGCACGTTGGCGTCGTGCGTCACCTGGACCCCGGTGGTCAGGATCTCATAGAAGCCGGGCGACAACTTGATCTCGTACGGCGCCCGCCCGTCGTTGACGTTCAGCTCGGCCATCAGCTCCTGAAACGTCTCCCAGGCGACGGCATTGGTCACCACCACCACCTCGTGAACACCCAGAACTCTGCGCCACCTGATGCAGACGATCCGGCCCACCCAGCACGCGCAACGATTCGCCGCGCGCCGGCTGGTCGTCCAGTGTCACCGGCGTGCCGGGCGGCAGGAAGTCGTCGATGAAGCCGACGATCTCGACGCCGGCCGAGCGCGCGCCGTGAAACTGGCGGGCGATGGCCTTGCCCTGCTCGTTGGCGCCGACGATCAGCGTGCGAGTGCGCATCTGGCCGCGCCGCCGCAGCCGGTAGATGTAGCGACGAAACAGGAAACGAAAGAGACCGACAAAGAGCAACGCAAAGAAAAAGGCAATCACCAGCCAGCCGCGGCTCAGCGTAGCGATGCGCACCCAGTAGCCGAGCATGATGACCGCCACCACCGCGAACAGGTTCGACTTGGCGATCTGGACATACTCGTCGATGCCGCCCAGCACCCGCCGCAGGTCGTAGAGGTGGTTGAGCGCAAAGATCAGCAGCCACAGCGGTATGATCAACAGGCCGACCTTCAGGTAGACCGCGAACTCCTCGAAGGCCCGCTCCGGCAACAGGCCGCTGGCGATGCGCAGCCAGTAGGCCAGCACCAACGCCAGCGAAATACCCAGCGCATCCAGCAGCACCAGTGCAGCAATGATACGGCGGCGGGTTAGCTGGTTCATGATGCCGCCTCGCCAGCCAACGTAGGGGCGGGGTCTCCCCGCCCAACGCCGATGCGCGGCGCAGACCGGACCGGTGCGCTGGTTGGCCGCCGGTTCTCCGCACCGCCCCAGCCACTGGACGGACGCAGCATCGCCGGCTGGATCGACAGGCCCGCGTTCATCAGCACGCGCGCGCCGGTGCTGTCGAACTTGTAATCCATGCGCAGCAGCCCCTTGGCCTCCAGCGCATCGGTGACAGCCGGCTGGCTGGCGCGCGGACAGTAGAGCATCAGAAATCCGCCGCCGCCCGCACCGGTGATCTTGCCGCCCACCGCGCCCAGATTGCGAGCCGTTTCGTAGCTGTCATCGATGAGCGCGTTGCTGATGCCGGGCGCGAAGAGCTTCTTTTGCATCCAGTTCTCGTGCAGCAGCTCGCCGAAGGCGGTCAGGTCACCGCCCACGAAGCACGCCCTGACATCCTCCACCATCGCTTTGACGCGGTGCAGCGCCTCGACCGTGGACGAGCTGGACTTGCGGCTGGCATCGGTCTGCTCGCGCAGAATGTCAGCCGAGTTGCGCGAATGGCCGGTGAAAAAGAGCATCAGATTGTCCTGCAACTGCTGGCGCGTCTCCCACGACACATCAAGCGGCTTGACGGTGCAGCCCGCCGCCGTGAAGGTGATCTCGTTCAGCCCGCCGTAGGCCGCCGCGTACTGGTCTTGCTTGCCGATCGGCATTGCCATCTGCTCGATTTCGATCTGGCAGGCCAGCTCGGCCAGGTCGCCCTTGCTCAGCGGCTCGCCGATAGCGGTGCTGAGCGCCTTGATGATCGCAACGGTCACGGTGCTGGACGATCCCAAGCCGGTGCCGGGCGGTATCTCCGACGCCAGGAACATCGACAGGCCGCGCGCCACGCCAAAGTGATTGAGAACGGTGCGCGGCAGCTTCAGCGTTCCCTCGATGGGTGCGTCGCCGTCGTCCGGCTGCAGGTTGGGGTTCTGGCGATAAAACGTGCTGTAGTCCGACGACGCGATCTGCAGCGAGTTGCCGTCGTAGACGCGCAGAAAGACATAGAAATACTTGTCGATGGTGGTATTGATTACCACGCCACCGAACTGATTGAAGTAGGCCGGCAGGTCGGTACCGCCGCCGGCCAGGCTGATGCGCACAGGCGCGCGGGCAATTAGCATGATGATAGGAAAGGAAAGGAGGGAAATGATGGAAAAGTCAGGAACAACATAGACGATCTCGCTGGTCTCGCGCCGTTCGCCCTTCCGGACGCTCGTCCGGCTACTAGCCGAACCTACGATTACGACGAACGGCGCAACAACGTCGCGGTTCGCTGGGCGAGACGGCTGGCGTACAAGGTCATCCGCTGGCCAAGATTGCCGTCGCCGGCGGCTGCGCCGTCCAGTGTCTCCGACGGTGGGAAGAGGCGATAGCGCAATTCTCGCGCCATGGCATCGGGTTTGTCAAGCAGCAGCACCTCGGCTGGCGCCAACCGCGTCCAGCCAGCGTCTTCCATCTCAACCGGCGTCAGCAAGGCATCCTGCGTCAGCACCGAGCCGAGCAGGCGGCGGCGGGCGGGCGATGGCGTCCAGCGTTCGAGCCATTCGTCGGGACAAGGCGCGCCAAGATACTGTTTTGCCTGCGTCACGGTCACGAACAGCAACGTCTGCAAGCCGGCCCGTCGGGCGGTTGCGTCGACATACTGCCAATTCATATTGGCGCCAAAACGCCGCAACAGTTCCGCCACGTCGGCCAGCCAGCGCAGCCCGACGTAACGGTGCTTGCGCATGTGCAGCGCCAGATGCAGCAGTTGCTCCTCCGGCGCGAAGCGCAGCGCAGCGGTCCCGTCAAGGTCAAACGGCCGGCAGCGTGCGCGCCACGAATCCAGATCCAAATTGAACAGGCCACGTGGAGCGAGATGCCAGTGTAGCTCCACCAGCGTCGCCTTGCCCGCTACCGGCGGCAAGACACAACTCAGATCATAGCTGTGCTGGCGTTGAAAGTCGATCTCAGGCTGCAGTGGTATTTGTGCTCCCAGAGATTTGAGAGCCGCCAGCGCGTCGGACAACTCCTCAGATGTGACCAAAACGTCGAGATCGGTTGACGGACGCACAGTCGGGTCGCCGTAAAGCAAGTCGGCCAGAGCGACACCCTTCAGCGCCACCGGCTCGATACCTGCGCTGCGTAACGTGCTGATGACCTGAACCAACTGAACTCGCGTGCAGCATTCCGTCGAATGCGACCTGGTTGGCCGCGTTCTGCATTTGCTGCCAGGCGGCGGGCGGAAGCGCAACGTTTGCGCCCAGCGCCGCCAGATTGCGACGAACTAACCCGACGACACCCTGCAGCGACGCCAGTTCAACCAGCGCGTCCCAGTCAACCGGTTGCGCAATTAGACCGGTGATCTCTGATCTGGCAATGTCATCCAACCCACTGCGGCAGAGCGCCAGCAGGAGCTGCGTTGTCACATCGCTCGCGTCACGCTTCACGTTTCACGCTATACCGCGTCCACGCTGCGCACCGTGCCGAGCTGCTTCATCACCTGCTCGGCAGCCGCGTAGTAGTCACCCAGACCGACCTGCTGCCGCGCCCAGTCCGCGTACTCGGCAATGATCTGACGCAGCGGCGTTGCCGGCTCCCACCCCAGCGCGCGCAGCTTGCTGATGTCCGAGACGATGTGACGGGTGTCGCCGAAACGATACTCGCCCGGCACCGTTATGTCGATCTCGACGCCCAACACTTCGGCCACCAGCGCGCCGTAGGCCAGCACCGAGGTCGCATGGCCGCCGCCGACGTTGAACACCTGGTAGTCGGCGCGCGCGTCTTCCAGCACCAGCACGTTGGCGCGCGCCACATCGCCGACATAGACGTAATCGCGCAGTTGCCCGCCGTCCTCGTAGGCCACCGGCTGCTGGCCCGCCAGCATACGGGTGACAAAGATGCGACAAATACCCGAATACGCGTTGCGGAAACTCTGGCGCGGTCCTTGCGTGATGCTGTAACGCATGCCGACGCTGGGAATGCCGTAGCGCTGCCCCAGGTTGACGGCGATCATCTCCTCGCTGTATTTCGACATCGCGTAGGAGTTGTGCGGGCGAACCTGCGACTTGTCGGTGGCGCGATAGGTCATCGGACCACCGCAGACCGGGCAGCGCACCTCCCACTGCTTGCTGCGCAACTGCGCTTCGGGCCGCAACGGCGGGTACTGCGCCCGGTGCTCAAGGCACGTGTACCCGCCTTCGCCGTAGACCGCCTGGCTGCTGGCCACCACAACTTTCTGCACCGGCAGCCGGTCGTTGACGATCAGCTCGTATAGCAGCGCGGTGCTGGTGACATTGACGTCAAAGAAGGTGCTGAAGTCGGTCAGGTAGTCCTGATAGGCCGCCAGGTGAAACACCACATCCACGCCGTCCAGCGCGCCGCGCAGCGCGTCCCGGTCGCGCACGTCGCCGCGGATGAACTCCACCGCCGCGGGGACGTAGTCCGGCACGCGGCCGGCCTCATGCACCGGCGGCGCCAGCGCGTCCAGCACGCGCACGTCGTAGCCCTTGCGCAGCAGCAAGTCAACTGTGTGAGAACCGATGAAGCCAGCGCCGCCGGTTACTAATGCTTTGGTCATAGTTCGTGATGGGCAGAGTTGCCAACTTTTCGGAAAAGTTGGCAACTCTGCGCCGTCTAGCGCTCCGTCAACAGGACGTTGAGCTTGCGCGCGACTTCTTCGCGGTTGCGGGTGCTGTAATACCACTCGATGGTGCGGCGCAGGCCGTCCTCGAACGCGATGTTCGGCTCCCAGCCCAGACGGTCGCGGCTGCGGGTCAGGTCAGCCGCACGGCTGAATACGCCGACCGGCTTGTCAAGATCGAAGAAGATCTCGTCCGGCTCCCAACCAGTGATCTCAAAGATCTTGCGCGCGGTGTCGATGACCTTGATGTGCTCGGCCGTGCCGACGTTGACCGCGCTGCCGTCCTCGATGCACTCCAGCGCGCGGATCGATCCCTCGACGATGTCGCCGACGTAGGTGAAGTTACGGTCCTGTTCGCCCGTGCCCCAGATCTCGTAGGGATCCATGCCGACGAAGGCCTTGGCGATCAGAGCAATCACGGCGTGAGTTTCGTTCTCACGCTCGCCGTAGGCGGTGAAGTAGCGGCAGGAGACGCACTTCATGCCGTACTGCTTGTGGTAGGCGCGCAGCGCCATCTCGCCCATCAGCTTGGCCCAGCCGTACTCGCCGTCGGCCAGCGCCGCGCCTGGCTTGAAGGGATCAGCCCAGTCCTCGCGCAAGTAGACCATGCCGCCCTTTTCGATTTGCAACTCGTCCTGCAGGTTGGTGGGATAGACGCAGGCCGAACTGGAGAAAGCGACCCGTTCGACGCCCGCCCGCCAGGCCGAGTGAAACACCGAGCCGTCGAGAATCATGTTGGTGGAGCATTCCACCGGGTGCGTGTCGATGTAGCCGCGGCCGCCGTGCGACGCAGCCAGGTGAAACACGACCTCTCTGCCCGCGGTCGCTTTGTCGGCAAAGGCGCGGTCGCGCAGGTCGCCCTCCATGAACTCGACATCGCCGATGGATTTGTGCAGGTTCTCCAGCTTGCCGCTGGACAGATCGTCCGCGACCCGAACGGTCGCCCCGCGGGCGACCAGGGCATCAACCAGGTGGCTGCCAATAAACGAGGCTCCGCCGGTCACCAGTGTCTTCGTGCCGGACCAATTCATTTGCTTTGTTAGCTCCTTTCGGATTTGGGTATGTTAGGGAGAAGTTCAACTCTTCCAGAGAGGTTGTATACTCTGTAAACAAAATCACCGCAAGACGTCATTGCGAGGGTCGCCGAAGCAATCTCGCGTGTTCACTGAGAGATTGCCTCGCCGCAGCGGCCGCCCAGAAACTCTCACCGAGAGATCCTTCGCTGGCGGTTCGCCGTCGTGCTGGTTGGGTGCTAGACCCGCTCAGGATGACAGTGACGGTAGCCGCGTTTCTCGCCAGGCGCATGCCGCCGCGCGGCATCCAGAACTCTCCATGACGCTGAGGGACTTGACTGACAATACAGTGAACTTCTTACCGTCCAACCGCGTCGATCAGACGGATGTAAAACGCTTCAAGTCTGTCAACCAGGCTGTTCCACGAGAGATCGCCTTCGGCCAGCGCGCGCGCGGCAATACTCATACGCTGGCGGCCGGCTGCGTCTTGCAACAGCGCCGCGCATCCTTCAGCAAAAGCCTGGGGCGCGTCGTCGGTCAGGACGCCGATATCGTAGGTTTGGTAGATCGGCCGCAGGATGCGCATGTCGGTTGCGACGGTGGGACGCCCGACGGCCAGATAATCGTTCAGTTTGGAGGGCCAGATGTTGTTGGTTGCGGTCATCCGCTGGAACGGCAACACCATCACGTCAGACGACGACAGGAACAGGTTTAGTTCCTCATAAGAGATCCAGCCGGTCTCGATCAGATCGTCCTTGCAGTCGTCGGGCACAAAGGAGCGGATGTCGGGCAGTTTGTGGTTGCCGGCGCAGACGACCTTGACCGGTCGATCCACCATCTGCTTGAGCAGCCGCAGCGACTCGAACAGCAGCGCAGCAGTGGTGGGACGCATCACGCCGACATAGCCCAGCACGTACGCGTCGGCCGGCACGCGCTCCTCGCCAAGCTGTGCGCGGGCGTCGGCCATATCGTGCGCAGCAAGCCCTTCCGGGTCGCAGCCGTGCAACAGGTTGATCATCCGGTCGGCTGGCACGCCCAGCGCCAGCGCCCGCTCCATCAACGGCTCACCCATCGCAACCACGCCGTCGGCGAAGGGATGGAAGAACTCCTCGCAGAAAGTCTCCACCGGGTGCATGACCGTGCGGATCTTGCGGCTGCGCTCGCTGGCCGTGCCGCCGCGGCCATACCAGTCGGCCCAGTCCAGGATCACCGGCACACCGGTGCGCTGCTTCATCCACAGCGCGGGCAAGGCGACCACCGGCCGTGATTCCAGCCCGTGGACGATGTCATAGTCGCGGCCGTCGAAGTAGCCGATGCGGCGCGCCGCATCCCACAGGTCCCAGCCGGTGCGCGCTTGGCCGGGCAACAAGTCGGGCGCCTCGATGATGGTGACGCCCTCGGTCTCGCTGGTGCGAAAGCCGGTCTTGTCGTCCGGCGAAATGCTGACCATCGTCACGTCGTGGCCGCGGCGCACCAGAAAGCGCGCCTGATGGTAGGCCCGAAAGAACGCGCCGCCGCCCTTCCAGGTGACGTTGTGGGTGAGATAGAGAATTCGCATAAGTTGGATATCCGATCGTCCTCGTACTCGTACTCTAACTCCTCCTCGTACTCGTTCGGCTTCGGGCGTTCGACGACGAATTCGAGTACGAGTAAGAGGACGAGGACGAGTAGGAGATTAGCCCGCGCCCTTTCCGGTGAGCATCACCCACGGCGTCTTCAGCATGATCATGATGTCGCCGCGCAGCGTGCGCGTTTTGATGTATTGCAGGTCGATGGCCAGCATGCCGCTGAAGCCGACCTGACTGCGGGCCGTCACCTGATACAGGCCAGTGATGCCGGGCGTGACGCTGACCCGCTGGCGGGCCACGTCGTCGTAATGTTCATATTCGTAGGGCACCGGCGGCCGCGGCCCCACCAGACTCATGTCGCCCAGCAGCACGTTGATCATCTGCGGCACCTCGTCCAGGCTCAGCTTGCGCAGATAGCGACCGACCGACGTAATGCGCGGGTCATTGACGACCTTGAAAACCTGCTTGCCGGAGGCATCCTGCGAAAACGCCATGTCTTCCTTGACGAACTTCTCCAGCCACTCCTTGTGCGCCTGGTTGTCGCTGTCGGCGCGGCATGGTGCGGAACTTATAGTAGCGGAACGCCCGGCCGCCCTTGCCGATCACCGTGCCGCGGTAAAAGACCGGACCCGGCGAACTGAACTTGATCAATAGAGCGATCAGCAGCCACAGCGGCAGCAGGACGACCAGCACCAGCGCCGATATTAATACGTCCAGCGTCCGCTTGCTGGCCAGATAACCGGGCGGCGCGTGGCGATCAGCCCAGGCCGCGGTGATCAGTTCCGGCGTGCCGGTGGTCTTCATCTGCCCGCTCACAGGTAGCCCAGCCCTTCCAGTTGGCGCAGAGTCGCCTCGTCCAGGCCCACCTGCGCGCTGGTGTCGCTCAACGCCGCGAACTGGCCGCACTCAGCCAGCCAGGTCTCCAGCGCTGCTGCTAGCCGCCGCACCACCTCCGGGTTCTCAGCGGCGACGTTGCGCCGCTCGCCGGGATCGGCCTGCAAATCGAACAGCATATCGCGCGCCGACCCGCTGTCGCCGCACGTAGAACATGGGATTACGCAGCACCCGCTTCAGCATCTCCGGGTTGGAAAGCTGTTTCGCGTAATCGGCCAGCCGTTGACCCGCACCGCTGCCGCCGCCAGCGCGACCGCTGTAGTCGCCGGGCGGATCGACGCGCAGGTACTTCCAGCGGTCATCGTGGACGGCCAGCAGCCGCTGATTGGCAGTGGACGCCTGCGTCTCGGAAAAAACCTGCGACCGGGGTTGTGCGTCACAGCATGCTGCGGGCACCAGGCTGACGCCCTGCATCCCCTCAGCCAAGTGGCCCTGTCCCAACACGTCCAGCACCGTCGGCGCGATGTCAACCAACTGCGCCAGCGCGTCGGTCGCGCTCGTAGCTACCGCAAAACCCGCCGGGAACTTGACGATCAGCGGCACACGCATGATCTCGTCGTAGGCCAGGTGGCCGTGGACGAAGTCGCCGTGCTCGCCGAAGGCTTCGCCGTGGTCGCCAGCGACGATGATCAACGTGTCGTCGTACTGTCCCTGCGCCTTGAGCTGCTGCACCAGCAGCCCAAATTGCGCGTCAGTGTAAGCAATCTCGCCATCGTAGAGGTCTACCAGCCGCTGGATGTCGTCTGGCGTCCGCACCCGGCGCACGCTTTCGGCGCTGCCGTCGATCTTGCCCGCGTAAGCAGGGTCAAGCCAGCGGTCGTAGCCGGGCGGTGGGTAGTAGGGGTCGTGCGGGTCGAGCACCCACAGAAACAGGAACCAGGGATTTTTCGACGCGACCGGCTGATTGCCGTTGCCGTTGGCGACGCCCGCCGCCTGCTCAGCCAGCCAGGGCAGCGCCGCCGCGTTGACATCCTCAGCCAGCGGGAGGACGACCGTGGTGTCTTCCTCGAAATAGAGCTTCCACGCACCGGTGTTGCTGACCTCGCGGCTGCTGATCAGCGACGGCTCCTTGTAGAGATCCACAAAGCGGTCGAACCCGACCGCGAACCCCATCGGCGAGGAAACGTTGCCGATGGTGCTGACCGCCGCGGTCCGGTAACCAGCAGCCTGCAGCAGCTCGGGCAACCGAGGCACGGCGCGGATGAACAAGTCGCTGCGGCTGCGCACACCATGCGCCGGCGGGTAGCAGCCGCTGAGGATCGACGCCGCCACCGGCTTGGTCCACGTGCTGGGCGAGCAGGCCGCGGTCGAAGCGCACGGCCGAAGGCTCTGCCGCCAGCGCGTCAAGGTTCGGCGTCGTCGGTCGGACGTAGCCGTAGCTGCTCAAATGGTCGGCCCGCAGGGCATCGACGATGTAGATGAGAACGTTGGTCATGAAAACAATCTGCGGTTTCAACCGCTTGTCTGCTGCGGTTGAAACCGCAGCCTGTTACCGAAAAGCCTGCTCAAGCAGGCTGCCGAACTCCGCTTACGTACACGGCAACCATGAATTTGTCGGACGTCATTGCAAGGGCTGCCGATGCAATCTCACGTGGCACAGACGAGATTGCTTCGCCGCAGCGGCTCGCAATGACTTACGGGTACTTTGTTTACAATCTACTGAGTATGCTTCAGCATACTTTCCCGTATCAGACGCCGAATTCATTCGGCGAGCGCAGCGTCGTCACGTCCGTGTACAGCGCCAACAGCCGATCCCCGTAGCGCGGCACATCGTATTCAGCCACGACCCGCTGCCGGTTCAGGCCACCCATTGCGCTGCGCAACACCGGGTCGTCAAGCAGGCGATTGATGGCAGCCGCCAGGGCGGGAATGTCGCCCGGCTGGACCAGCAGACCATTGCGACCGTCGCCGATCAGATCGGGGATACCGCCGACCGGTGTCGTGACCACCGGCAGACCGGCAGCCATGGCTTCCAGCACAGCGATAGGGACGCCCTCGGCATAGGAAGGCAACGCCAGCAGAGCAGCTTCCTGCAACAGGGCCAGCTTTTCGTCGCCGCGTACCCAGCCTGCAAACGTCACGCCGTCGCCCAACCCTGCAGCCAGCGCTGCCACATCCGGCGGCGGGTCACCGCCAGTGATGACGAAGCGCGCTGCCGGATGGCGCACCACAACCGCCGGCACAGCCGCCAGCAGATCGCGCACGCCCTTGCGCTGCGAGAAGTCGCCGAGAAACAAGACCGTGGCGTCGGAGCGCTGGCCAGGGTCAGCCGTCGGATAGATCGCCGTGCAGTCCACCGGGTTGTGCAGGGCAACCAAACGTGTCGAGTTGGCTGCACCGGTAGGAATCAGCCCCGACAACGCAGCCTGCCAGCTCTCCGACAAGACCAGCACCACCGTCGCCGACCGCAGCGCCCGGCGTACCAGCCAGCCTTGCAGCGGATTGCCGCCGGTGACCTCGGTAGCGGCGCCGGCGTCGCCGGGAATATGCCAATGAAAAAGAACAGGCCGGCCCGCCAGCCGGGCCAAAGCCAGATAGAGCGTGTGCCGGTAGAAACTGCTCCCGCCGCCAACCTGCAGGTGAACCACGTCCACCTGCCGCCGCGCCAGCAGGCTTATCTCACCAACCAGCGCAGCCAGGGAGCGGCGCAGCTTGCTCACTCCGCCGGCCCGCGTGCCCTCAGCCAGGTAGGTCAGTCGGCAGCGGGATGGCAGGGTCGAGTCAAGGATCATGCCCGCCACTGCTGAAATGCCGCCGCCTACCCGCGGCTCCGGGCCGATCATCAGCACCCGCGGTCCCCGCCTGCGCGGCGATGACGGCGCGGTCATGGCGTCGCCGGTACGCGGTCTTGCCCGGCGGCCGGCAGCATGTGGCGAGTGATCGCCATGATCAGCCCGGCCATGATCCAGAAATAGCTGGCGACGCTGGGCTGCGAAAAGACATTGTCGCCCATTGCGCCGAAGATAATGCCGGCCGCGCCGATCATGAACGCCAGTGCGAAAAGCTGTAGCGGCTGATCATCCGACCGGCGGAAGATTTGCCACGCCTGGCGCAGCACGATTGCTACCGACGCGATGAAGGCGATCAGGCCGATCAGCCCGACGTCCAGCCAGAAGCCGAGGATCTCGTTGTGCGGTCGGTTGCCGATCAGAAAGCTCTCACGCCGCCAGTACAGTCCGGCCACCCGGGGCGCAGCCTGCAGGATATAAAAGTACTCGAATGACTTCATTCCCAGACCGGCCACAAAGGCCAGCGGGCTGGTGGTAATCCAGTCGGCAGCCAGCTTCCAGACCTCGATGCGACCGAAGAGCGTGCTGGTTGGGTCGGCCACCTGTTCCAGGCGGTCCAGCGCTGGGGCGAAGAAAATCAGTACCGCCCCGGCGACCACCGGGATCGTCAGCAGCAGTTGACGGTAACGCAGCGAGCCGCGCAACAGACCGAGCAGCAACACCGCAAACACCAGCGCAAACCAAGCGCCGCGAATGAAGGTCAACAGCAACGCCGCGCCGGCACCGACCAGCAGCAGAGCCAGCAGTCCCTTGCGAAACTGCCAGACGCCGCGTTCGTCATCGTCGGGCGCCGACTTTAGCAGGAAGATCAGCGCCAGCGGGATCAGCAACACCAGGAAATAGGCCAGGGTAAATGGCCCGCCGGCCAGTCCATAGACCCGGTTGAACAGTTCGCCGGCCCAGATCGTCTGCCCGCCGCCAGTTGCAGCCTGAAGGAAGCTGGTCAAAATCGGGATGATCGGCGCCAGCAACAGAGCGACCACCATGTGGCGCAGTTGCTCTTTGGTCTGAATCACGTCCACGATCAGCCACATGATGGCGTAGTAACTGATGAAACGAAAAATGCCTTTCATCGACTCGACCGGCGTCGGGCTCCAGATCATGGTGACCATCGGCACCGCCAGGAAAATCAGATAGGGTGCGGTGATGGGCAGCGAGAAGACTGGCCGGCGCAATGTCAAAGCCCGCAGCGCCACGCCGACGATCAGCAGCGACGTCAGCAGGATGTCAGGGCTGATACGCACACCGCCCGGCACCGGCAGGTCGATGCTGTTCAGATTGACGGCCAGCACGGTGTAGATCAGCAGCGCCCACTCGGGACGGGCGACCACCAACGCCACCCAGGCCACTGCGATGCCTGCGCCCAGCATGACCGCGGCCAGCACCGGCGATTGCATCACGCCCATCACGAAGCCGATCAGCAGGCAGCCGGCCAGTCCCAGCGGGACTATCCACCAGGCAGGGCTGCGGCGATCAACGCGCGGCGATGACAGCCGGCTAAGTCGCTGGGTAGTCAAGCGCCGATCCTCATTCGCGCAGGTATCCCAGACCGGCCAGTTGCGCGTGGATCGCTTCTTCGTCGGCGTCGCTCAACTTGGTGGAGCGATCCACGTCCGCCAGGTCATAGTCGGCATAGGCCACCGGACGCAGCGCAGACGGCTCGAAGATGCCGGTGATCACCTTGCCATCCATCCACGACGCGACGGGCAGCCCCATCAGGTGCATCAGCGTCGGCGGCAGGTCGATGATCTCAGCACCCTCGATCCACGCGCCGGCGCGGACACCTGCGCCGCGCACCACAAACAGACCGTCCGGGTGATGCGAGGCGCTGTACTCACTGAGATCGCGCAGCGGCACCGGTGTCACCAGCGGGCCGGCCACCGCCGAGCCGCCGGTGTAATCGACGTTCAACTCGACCAGGATGTCGGGAATATCGTCAAGGAACGGGCCTTCGAACAGGTTCTCGCGCCGGCTGGCGCGTGCCACGATGGGCTGGCCGCTGTCGGAATCGCGCAATTCAATCAGCGCGGCAACCAGTTGGTCGCACAGCGCGTCGTATGCGGCGCCCGGCTCGACAATGCCCTCAGACTGTCGGCCGCGCAGGTTGATCACGACACCTTCAACCGACGGGAAGATCTTGAAGCGGTATGCCTGTGTGCGGGACCAATCGATCTGGTCGAGGTTCATGTGGCGGGCATGCATCCCGGCACGCATATCAGCCGGCATCCGGTCGCGCAGGCGCTGGCGCCACTGGGTTGGCAGCCGCTTGCGCGCTTTGCTAACCGTGCGACTGGCGATGCTGGGCTGGCCGCCGCTGCCCGCGCGCACTGCCAGCAAGCCTTGCCCGGACAGCCAGGCGTTGAGGTGAACCTGCAGATGTGGATGCGGTCCCATGCCGTGGTCGGACATGACAACAACCGTGGTGTTGCCATCGTCTGGCAGGGCAGCCAGCAGCTTGGCGATCTCGCCGTCGGCCACCTCATACTGATGATTGATGACGTCGCCGAACCGCTGCGCGCCGGCCGCGTCATAGGCCGGGAAATCAGGGTCTGTGTACTTCCAGAAGAGGTGCGGGATGTTGTCCGTGCTGTTCCAGACCACCAGGAAGAGATCGTAGTCCTCCTCGGACAGCGCTTCGACGGAGATCTCGGTGTAGCGCTCGACCCAGTAATCGGAGGTTTCCACCGTCTTCGCGCCCGACAGCGAGAAGTTGAAGCTGTCCTGCACCTCGTCCCAGCGGCCCAGCTTGCCTGCCATCTCCGGCGGATAGACCTGCGCGGTCGGGCCGAAGGGACGCGGAAAGCCGCTGACCAGAAAGCCGTTGACCGGGAAGGGCGGGTAGGTCATCGGCACGCCCACCGAGCCAACCGTCCGCCCGTGCTGCCCGACCAATTCCAGAAAGCTGCGCCCCACGTAGTCGTTGCTGGTAGCGAACTCGTCGCGGTAGCCGCTGTAGTTGCGCAGGTCGAACTTGCGGAACTGGTAAACGCCGTGGCGGCCAGGGTTCTGGCCGGTCAGGAACGAGACCCAGGCAGCCGCGGAAATGGGAGGAACGGTGGACGCGAGCGAACCGGCGGCGCCTTGCTCGACAAGGCGCGCCAGATTGGGCATTCGTCCGGCAGCCATCAAGGGGCGCGCAATGGCCCAGGTAGCGCCGTCCAATCCAATCACGAGAACACGGGAACGGGGGATGCCGTTGGTTTCCACCATAGCGGCGGCATTGTACCATGGCGTTTTGGTTGTGCCAAGAAAAAAGTGTGACGGAATACCTCGGGCAGGTTGACACGGATGAACGGCGGGAGTACCATGAACGCATGGAAGACCACTACGATCACCTCAACACCATCGATCTGGCGTATACCGAGGCGGGTCAGGGCGACCCGCTGGTGCTCATCCACGGACTGGGGGGCAGCCGCAGCGACTGGGAGCTGCAATGGCCGGCGCTAACGCCGCACTACCGCATGGTTGCCCCTGATCTGCGCGGCCACGGCGTGTCGCCGCGGCCGCCAGGACCCTATCGCATCGGGCTGTTCGCGGCCGATGTGGCGGCGCTGATGCGGCGTATCGAGGCGCGGCCGGCGCACGTCGTCGGGCTGTCGCTGGGTGGCGCAGTGGCGCAGCAACTTGCGCTGGACGCCCCGGAGCTGGTACGCAGCCTTGTGCTGGTCAACACCGCCGCGAGCTTTGTGTCGGACGGCTGGCGACGCCGGCTGATGGGTGTGCAACGCTTCGCCGCAACCTATTTCCGTGGGATGGACAAAGTCGCCGCGGACGTCGCGCAGCGGCTGTTTCCGCACGAGGAGCAGGCGCCGCTGCGCGACGAAGCCACCGCGCGTCTTTCCGTCAACGCGCCGAGCGCCTACCGCAACTCTCTGCTGGCGGTGGCCCGTTTCAACGCGCTCGACAGCCTGGCGGCTATTACCTGCCCGACGCTGGTCGTCTCAGGAGATACCGACTACGCCGTGCCGATGAGCGTCAAGACGCGACTAGCCGACGGGCTCCCCAACAGTCGGATGGTGGTAATCCCGCATTCCGGCCACGCGACGCCGGTGGACCAGCCGGAAGCGTTCAACAAGTTGGTGCTGGAGTTCCTGCAGAGCGGCAATACAGGAGATTGGCAGAATAGCCCATAGGTCGAACGTGTCCGAAATTAGCCCGAAACTTCTTTGACACCCTTCATGATCTCGTCTATCGATGACAAGAGCTATGGTGGACAACCATCGCTTGCAACTCTGCCAGAATCAGCGAAGCCCTGGAACCATTCCAGAGCTTCGTTAATGATGATAGGTCTTGGCGGCGATCTAGTGGATCACCTCGTCGTCTAGCAACAACATCAGTTGATCTAGAGTAAACATCGGGAAGAATTCCAGCAACTCTTCCAGGGGATACCCCTGTACCAGGAGGTTCAACACTAACTCCTTGGGCAATTGATTGCCGTTCTTCTCTACTTCCCTCCGCTTGCTCGCCGGAACATTCCGGGCGGTACGTCTTTCCAAGTTAGTTGACCTCCATCTGTCAAAGTGCCGCCAGTATATCATAGCACCTGACGGCCCGCAAACTGGCCGGGCAGCGCTGTCGCATACGAGTGCCAGGGACCTCGGCTCCATCCGCTTCACCACAGGAGTCTTCGAAAAATCCCCGGTACTTTCAGGCCGCGCCCAGCGACATGCCGACCACGGAGATCGCCAGGAAGACAGCGCCGCGGGCAGTGGCGCTCTCCAGCCTGGCTTGCAAGGCTTGCATCTGGCTTAGTTGCTCTGGCTGCGGCGGCCCACCGGCTGCCTGCATCTCTGCGCCCAGCTTGCCGATCTTGCCGACGGTCGGCCCGCTGACAAACATGCCTTCGAAGAACGCTGCCAGCCCGGTCAACACACCAATGCTCAACGCAATCCCTTTCCAGGAGAAAATCCACGAAGTATTGAGATGGCCAGAGTAGACCCAGTACAGCGCAAGACCAGAAAGCACGGTAAGAATCGGAGCGATCGTCATGACGCGCGGCAAGGAACTGCGGGCGATGCGCCCCATCACCGCCCCGCCGGCTGGGCCGCTGGCTTTGACAGCCGGCGACAACCAGGCATAGTTGACAAATGCGACGCCAGCCCAGATGACCGCGCCGAAGACGTGGATCACACGGATGACCGACAACAATACTGCCATGATTGCCTCCTGGTATCGAACATGAAGATGGTTGGTGCGAGGCTTGTAGTGTATCAGAAACGCGTCATGTGTCAAGCCGCTCACCTTCTTTGACAGTGGCGAAATCCTGTGCTAGAGTTGCCTGGTTCCCCGGCCCCGGTAGCCCTTGCCAATCTGTGCCCATTACTGGAGTAGTTGAGCTATGCGAATACCCCGAACCGTCTTGCTTTTGTGGTTGATTGCGACCTTGACCGTTCTTCTGGCTGCCTGCAACGGCAGCGAGCCAGCTGCACTGCAGGACATTCCCGTCTATGCCGGCTCGCAGCCCGTCGACCCCGGCTCCAATTACATCACCGATGCCATGTTCAACGCGATCGGACAGAGTATATCCGATCAGAATCTCACCTCACAGATCAGCCTCTACAGTTTGCCCGAAGGAACGGGGTGGGAGAGCGTCAAACAGTTCTACACCGGTGAGATTGGCGGCGACTGGAAGGCCGCGGCTGATCTGACCCAGGAATCGGACGTCATCAATATCATCGGCTGGCAGCGCGGCAGCGGCGCCAGCGAACAGGTGCTTATTATCGGACAGGCTCAGGATCCGCTTTCCAACCAGGAGTTCCTGATCATAGGCATGTTCTCAGAACAACCCGGAGGTGCTTGATGAATTGCAAACACATGATGTGCTTTCTGCTGGCAGTGACGACCCTGCTGGCAATGCCAGGACTCGTCGCGGCCGGCCCCGCACCGGAAAACGACCTGGGACAGCCATCCGTTGATGTGCAACCCCCCAGCGGTCGCTACTACGTCGAGATCGACGTCAACAGCAGCCAGGACGCGGCCGATCTGGCGCAGCTACTGCCCGACTGGGATGAGGCATTCGAGGCCGGCTCGTCGACGATCATACTGACGGCGGCAGAGATCGCCCGCGTGCGCAGCCAGGGCTACACCGTCACAGTCGTGGGCGATGCACCTGCGATCCCGGATGTCTGGCCTGCCTGCTACAGCCACCTGACAGACCTCAACACGTGGCTAGAAGTCTTCGCCGCCGACCACCCGACCTTCGTCGATCTGATCGACTACGGCGACAGTTGGTGCAAGACACAGGGCGGCTGCACGTCGCCCGCGCCGCAGAACTGGAGTTGGCCGGGCGATGACCTGATCGTCGCTCGCATCACCAACAAGCTGGCCGACGGACCCAAGACGGGCCGCTTCTTCGTCGACGCCGGCATCCACGCACGCGAGATTCCGACGCCAGAACTGGCCAAGGCGTTTATCGAGATGCTGGTCAACGGGTACGGAAGCGACCCGGACATCACCTGGCTGCTGGACGAACGCGAGGTCTACGTCGTGCTGAGCAGCAATCCCGACGGCCGGCGGCTGGTGGAACTGGGCGCGGGCACCGAACCGCCCTACGCCGGCAATCCGTGGTACTGGCGCAAGAATGGCAACTACAGCATTGCCGGCTCGCTGGCCTGTGCCTGGCCGCCTTCCTCTGGCAGCCACTTTGGCATTGACATGAACCGCAACCACGTCTTCAAATGGGAAGGCCCGTTTGGCGGCTACAGCACCTATGTCTGCGACCAGACCTACCGCGGGCCTTCGCCAGCGTCAGAACCTGAGATCACGGCCTACGAGGACTTCGTGCGCTCCATCATTCCCGATCAGCGCGGACCGGGCGATAACGATCCCGCACCCGCCGACGCCACCGGCTTCCTGATCAATCTGCACAACTATACCAGCGGCGTCATCCTGGTACCGTGGGGTTGGACCACCGCCAATTCGCCCAACAACGCGGCAGTTGGAGGCCATTGCATACAAGATGTCCACCTACAACAGCTACGGCGTACAGCATGCGCTCTATCCCGTTAGCGGCAACACCAGAGACTGGGCGTACGGCGAGCTGGGCATCCCGGCCTATGTCATCGAGTTGTATGGCAACGACTTCTTTACAAGCTGCAACCTGCTGCCCGGCATCATCAGCAACATGCTGCCGGTGCTGAAATACGCCGCGACGATCTCCGATCGGCCCTACATGCGGGTCTATGGACCAGACGCACGCAACGTGGTCACCAGCCCGGACAGCGTTCCTTCCGGCGCACCACTTACGCTGGCCGCGCAGATCAACGACACGCAGAACGGCAACCAACCGGTCGCGGCCGCTGAGTATTATGTCATCCGCCCCGGCGATGCGCCGCCAGGCGACCCCGGCACGGGCACAGCGATGGCCGCTGCGGACGGGACATTCAACTCGACGATCGAGAACGTCACGGCCACAGTCGATACCACCGGCCTGGGCCGCGGATCGCATCTGGCGCTGGTGCGCGGCCTGGACAGCGGCGGCAACTGGGGGCCCTTCTCGGCCCAGTCGTTCGAGGTGACCTGCTTCTACGCCGACATCGACTGTAGCTCGGTCGTGGATGTGACCGATATCATGCTGGCCGCCGAGGCGCTACAGAGCTACTGGATGAACGGCGTCTACGACCCGATCTTCGACCTGAACAACAGCGGGGCAGGCGATGGCGCGTTTGACATGCTCGACGTGCAGACCGTAGCGGCGAATTTCGGGCTGACGGCACGCTGAGGCTTTGGAGAAGTTCGACTTCTTCCGTAAAGTCGAGCTGCTGGCGTGGCATGGGAAAATGCTAGAAATGGAGAAGTTCGACTTCTCCGAAGAAATCGAACTTCTTGAGTACCAGAGGCGGCAGGCCAGGCGCTTGCCGCCTCTGACATTGCCAGGAAAACACCGTGACCGACCTCCTCACCCAGCGCAAGATCACGCGCTTCTGGCTGCCGCTGGCGGCGATGTGGATATTGATGGCGCTGGAGCAGCCGATGCTCAGCGCTGTCATCGCGCGCCTGCCGGAGGCGAGGCTCAATCTGGCGGCCTACGGGCTGACCTTCTCGCTGGCGCTGATCGTCGAAAGTCCGGTGATCATGTTCCTGACCATGGGAACCGCGCTGGCCAAGGATCGCCAATCCTACCGCCTGCTGCTGCGCTTCACCCACATCATGGCCTGGGGACTGACCGCGCTGCACCTGCTGATCGGATTGACGCCGCTATACGCGTGGATTCTGGGCGACCTGGTGGGCGCGCCGCCGCGTTGATCGAGCCGAGCCGCACGGCGTTCCTGCTGATGACCCCCTGGGCGGGCGCCATCGCCTACCGGCGGATGTGGCAGGGCGTGCTGATCCGCTTTGGTCGTCCCGGCACCGTGGCCTACACCACCGCGATCCGCCTGGTTGCAACGGGTGCAGCCGCGCTGGCCGGTCTGCTGTCGGGCGCGACCTCGGGCGCCAACGTCGCGGCGATTGCCATCAGCGTGGGCGTGCTGGCCGGCATGACCGCAGCCTACATCTTCGTGCGCAGCACCGTGCGTGAGCACCTGACGATGGACGACCCGGCGCTGGAGCCGCTCACGTGGTCGCGCCTGCTGAACTTCTACGTGCCGCTGGCCATGACCTCATTCATCGTGCTGGCCGGCCAGCCGATCATCAGCCTCGGTCTGAGCCGCGGGCCAGCGCGCGCTGGATTCGCTGGCGGTTTGGCCGGTGATCAACGGCCTGCTGTTCCTGCTGCGCAGCACGGGCGTCGCGCTGCAAGAGGTGGTGGTGGCGTTGCTCCGGGACGGTGAATTGTATCGCGAGTTACGAAAATTTAGCTATCGGCTGGCGGGTGGTCTGACGCTGCTGACTGCGATCGTGACGCTGACGCCGCTCTCCAGCCTGTGGTTCACCGGCGTGTCTGGCCTGCCGCCGGATCTGGTCGAGCTGGCGCGCGTGCCCGCAGCATTGATGGTGCTGGTGCCCGGCCTGACGACGCTGACCTCGTGGCAGCGCGGCGTGCTGATCCACTTCTCGCGCACGACAGCGATCACCATCGCGACGGTGATCCACATCGGCACGCTGTATGTGACGGTGATCGTGGGCGCAATGATGCTGCCGTGGCCGGGCGCGATGACAGCGGCGCTGGCGTGGACGGCAGCGCTGACCTGCGAGGTGGCGTACCTGACGTATCGTGCTCGCAGCGTGCGGCGTGTGGCAACGTGGGCGTAGGGTGGGAGCAGGAGAGCGGTAGAAGAGACGGTTTGGAAAACCGTCCTACGTCGGAGGAGTGGAAGCGAAGAGGCGTTGGAGTTGGGTTTGGTCGTAGCCGGCGCCGAGACCGGCCATTAGCAGCACGCGGGCTTTCTGGGGGTTGAGATCGAAGGCAAAGATCGCGCCGGCGCGCTGCAGGGCAACACCGCCGCCGGCATAGGCGTAGATCGGCCGGCTGCCACCGAAGGGCACACGGCTGGAGATAACGACCGGCAGACCGGCGTGCAGTGCATCCAGGATTCCGCCGTACAGGTCCTCGTTGACGTTGCCCGCGCCAACGCCGGCGATCACCAGTCCAGCCGCGCCGCGTTGCAGCGCTGCTCGCAGCGCGAAGTCGTCCACCCCGGCATACATCAGCACGATATCGACCCGCGGCAGCGCGTCGGGCAGCAGCACGTGGACGTGTGGCGACCAGGTTTCGCTGAACTCCACCAGCCCGCCGCGCACCGATCCCAGATCAGGCGGCAGCACCGACTCGAAGGCATCCACATCGGAGGTGTCGATCTTGGTGACCCGCCGCGCCGAGTGGATCTCGCCGTGCATGACAATCAACACACCGCGGCCGCGCGCAGCGGGATGCGCGGCGACTGTGGCCGCAGCCAAGATGTTGGCGGGACCGTCGGCCTGCAGATCCGATGCTGCCCGCATGGAGCCGGTGAACACGATGGGCGTGTCAGTCGGCACGGTGATGTCGAGGAAAAAGGCAGTCTCCTCCATCGTGTCGGTGCCGTGGAGGATGACGATGCCGTCGGCCGCTCCCTGCGCCACAAGATCCTGAACCCGGCCAGCCAGCCTGAGCCAGTTCTCGGGCCGCATCCGTTCGGACGGGATGTTGGCGAACTCATCGACGGTGATCTCCGCGACAAGCTGCAAGCCCGGCACAGCCGAGACCAGTTCCTGGCCGCTGACGGCCGGCACCGGTCCGCCACCGACTGGATCGATGCGCATGGCGATGGTGCCGCCGGTGGCGATGATGTGGATGCGGGGGAGTGTGTCTGGCATGGAGCGGCTCGCTGAGTGGTAAGTGCTGCGATTTTGTAGCAGATTGTACTCGCAAGCGTACCGCGATGCCAATGGATCACCTTGCGGTGAGGGGAAGCCCGCGACTCGCAGATGGAAAGAAACACAGGTGAACCAGAAAAGAGTATCTGTGTTTCCTTCCATCTGTGAGTCACCTGATCGACTTTCGACCACGTTTGTTTGGCCGGTGACGCTATGCTACACTGCAACGCATCCGAGAGCGCGCCGCATGACTTCCAATCTTCCAGAAAGCCCGCAACCAACTCCGTCGAGTAACGAGTCAACGCCGCCGCCGCGCCAACGTATGCTGGACCGTGTGCTGCTGTTCGGCGGTCTCGGTTTCATTCTGGCAGTGCTGATCCTGTCACCGGGCGATCTGCTGGGAAAGGCTGACCACGTTGGCTACGCAGTCTGCCACCAGATTTCGGTGCGCTCATACTTCTTTGGCGACCACCAGTTGCCGCTGTGTGCGCGCTGCTCCGGGCAGTATTTGGGTGCACTGTTCGGGCTGGTGCTGCTGGTCATTCTCGGCCGCGGCAAGGCGGCCGCGCTGCCGCCGACCGGCATCGTGCTGCTGCTGCTGGGCTTTCTGGCGGTCTGGGCGTTCGACGGGTTGAACTCATATCTGACGTTTTTCCCCGGCCTGCCGCACCTCTACGAACCACAGAACATCCTGCGGGTGACGACCGGCGCGATGCAGGGCGTCGCGTTGATCGCGCTGGTCTGGCCGTTCTACAACGCCGGCATGTGGGCGCATCCCTCGCCGCAACGCAGCATCCGCAACTGGCGCGAGGTGGGGCTGTTGGTGCTGATCATCGTCGCCATCGTCGTGCTGGTGAACAGCGAGATTCAGCAACTGCTCTATCCGCTGGCGCTGCTGAGCGTCGGCGGTACGCTGATGATGCTGACGATTGTCAACACGATGCTGGTGACCATTGCGCTGCGGCGGTCGGGGACGGTCGAACGTTGGCGGGACACGCTGCCGCTGATCGTCGCCGGGCTGGCGATGGCGACGCTGGAGATCATCGCCATCAACGTTTTCCGGGCGTGGTTGACGTCGAGTTTAGGGTTGCCGTTCTAATCCAGGCCGTCCAGACCGGCATCTGAGACGACCTTGCTCTGTTCGCACAACATGGATGAATATGTCACTGCGAGGCGGCAGCCGCCGTGGCAGTGTCTCGGGCGGAGCAGAAAGATTGCTTCGCCGCCGCGGCTCGCAATGACAATCTTGCTGAGTTCGCATCCTCCGATGCGAACGGGCCGCGCCCAACATTCCGCACGTCCGGGTGCCGCCTCCTCAAGACGCAGACATCCCCCCTTCCTGCGGAGTTTGCATCCTCCGATGCGAACGGCCTGGTCACCCACATCTGTCGCCACAGGAAAGAGAATTGTGGGAGTGTCTGCCCGGTGCGGTCGCTCGTGCCAGCAAGGGCCGCACCCTCACCCCCGCCCCTCTCCCTGAGGGAGAGGGGAGTTTTCCCGCGTCCCGCCGCCTGCCATCCGTTACCAGCCACCTGCCACCTGCAACTTGCAACCTTCCCCCCTCCCCTGCGTATAGGTTTTTGAAAAGCGCTACAGATTTCCTGCTTTTCGTCGAAACCAAGGAGGACAACAATGGATATCGGTACGTCGATTACGTACGTGTTTCGGGACAAAAACTGGCTGACCAAGCTGGCCATCGGCGCGGCGATTTTGCTGGTGAGCATTCCGCTGACGCCGATCCTGGTAGGCTTCGTGGGCATTGCGCTGGTGCTGGGCTACGGCCTGGATGTGATGCGCAACGTGCGCAACGGGGTGGCTGAGCCGCTGCCGGAATGGCGCGACCACTGGGGCGAGTGGATGGTCTCAGGGTTGAAGTACCTGCTACTGCTGCTGATCTGGAGCCTGCCCGCCCTGCTGCTGAACGGCTTCAACGGGCTGGGCAACCAGTTGATGTGGCGAAGCGATGGCTTCGTTGAGTTCATGGGCAGCTCGATCCTGATCGCGACGGCCTGCCTGGGTACGCTCTGGTGGATCTTCTTCTTCCTGATCCTGCCGGCGATGACGATTCGCTTTGCTGAGACCGAGGATGTGCGCGCCGGGCTGAACTTCAACGACATCTACTTCCTGACGCGCAACAACCTGGGCGACGTGATCGTGGCAGTGGTTGCCAGCGCCGTGGCGTTTGTCGCCGCAGTGACGGTCGGCGCAGTGCTGGGCACGCTGATGTGCATCATCGGCCTGGCAATCACACTGCCGGCAGGCGTGTTCCTGTCCGAGCTGATCGCGGCGCACATGTTTGCGCAGGTCGGCTACGGCAAAGAAACCACTGCGCCGCCCAAGCCGCCCAAGGCCTCGCCGCCGCCACCGCCGCCTGCTGGCAAGAAGAAACCGCAGACCGGCAACACCATGGTGGTCATGCCCGACGGCACGGTCATCCCGGCTGACGACGCCACAAGCTGATCCGCAACTCGCGCAACGACCGCAAGGACCGGCGGTCCTCGGAAGGACTGCCGGTCCTGATGCAGGCGAACCGATAGTCAGCCGCAGCTTGTTTCTGGTGTTGTATCGCCAGCTATGTTAGGCTATAATTGCGTTGCAAGCGACATTCAACCAACCCGTTTTTCACAACTGGAGGCAATCCATGGACCTTGGTAAATCATTGACCTACTACTTCGAGGATCCACGCTGGGTCAACAAGCTGGCGATTGGCACGGGCATTCTCATCCTGAGCTCGCTGTTAAGCGTCGTTCTGGTTGGCTTGATCGGCTATTTGATCATCATCGGCTACGCGCTGGACGTGCTGCGCAACGTGCGCAACGGCGAGCAGTATCCGATGCCCGAATGGAAGGACCGCTGGGGCGAATGGCTCGTTCAAGGCGTGCGGTTGGCCGTTGCGGTAATTGTGTGGGCGATTCCGGCGATCGTCATCGGCCTGGCGACTATCGTTCCGGCTGCGCTGACCGGCAGCAACAGCGATTTTTGGACCTCGATCGGCGGGCTTGGTATCGCCTGTCTTTCGTGCCTGGTCGCTCTGTGGTCGGTCGTGGTGGCGCTGGCCCTGCCGGGCATCTCAATCCGGCTGGCTGAAACCGAGAAGCTGGGTGCAGCGCTGGCATTCGGCGACATCCTGTCCTTCACCCGTGCGCACATCGGCGACGTGATCATCGTAACCCTGATCGTCATGGTCGCAAGCTTCGTGGTGAGCCTGATCGCCAGTGTCGTCGGCGCCCTGCTGTGTCTTGTTGGCCTGATCGTTACGGTCCCTGCCGGAACGCTGATCACCTACCTGATCCAGGCGCATCTGTACGCCCAGGTCGGAATGGGTCGCGGCACAACGTTGGCGACCGCCGAGGAAACCGCCGTCAGCCCGACGCCAGAAGCAGCGCCTGTCATGGTGACAGCACCCGTAGTCGAGACCGAGACGACCGCGCCGGCCGTCCAGCCTGACGACCAGGCGCCCGCACCTGAGAGCGAATGATCGAGAGCATTACGGCCGTGTTCACAGCCTTCGGGCTGTCAACATCGGCCGGTCTGAACGCCTACCTGCCGCTGCTGATCGTCGCGCTGACCGCCAGGTACACCGACCTGATCACGCTGCAAGCGCCCTTCGACGCGCTCACCAATCCGTGGGTGATCGCCGTCCTGGTGGTGCTGCTGATCGTCGAGCTGGTGGCCGACAAGGTGCCGCTGGTCGATCACGCCAACGACGTGATCCAGACGGTCATCCGTCCGGCCGCCGGCGCGATCCTGTTCGCCGGCACCAACAACGCCGTCAGCGACATCCACCCGGTGTTGGCCATGGCGCTGGGCATCATCTCGGCCGGCGGCGTGCACGCCACCAAGGCGACGGTGCGTCCCGTGGTAACCGCGACCACCGGCGGGCTGGGCAACCCGGTGGTCAGCGTGATCGAGGACGTCATCGCCTTCGTAGTCAGTGTGATGTCGATCCTGGTGCCGATCCTGACCTTCATCGCGATGGTGGTGTCAGGCGCGCTGCTCTGGCGCTGGTGGCGCAAACGCAAGCGCGACAAGCTGGCAGCAGGTACCGTGACCGTCAGCGGGCCGCCAACGACAACCTGAATGTGAGAAGCTCAACTTCGCCGAAGAAGTTGAGCTTCTTTCTTTGGTCGGCGCTTTCGGCATCCGCCGCGCCTTCACTGAAGCGTCATTCCCGCCTCCGCGGGAATGACGGACGCCGGAGAACCACGGATCAACAGGAAACCGCGGATCAGAGCCGAGCGACATCGCATCGGGAGAATCCGCGCCTTCCTCCCCATCCGCGGTTCTCTCCATGTCCGGGTCCAGCAAACCAGAAGTTCGACTTTCCCGAAAAAGTCGAACTTCCCGGCTCCTCCCCCGCTCCCCCACTCTCCCACTCCCATTTCCCTCCTTTCCCTCTTCTCCGCCCCTTCCCCCCGCCTGTGCTATAATAGCTGCCATGTCTCAAGCAGTTTCAGATACCCTGCAGGCGCATCTCGACAGCCTGCCGCTGGCCACCGGCGTCTATATCATGAAGGGGAAGCGCGGCCAGGTGATCTACGTCGGCAAGGCCAAGAACCTGCGCTCGCGGGTCCGTTCCTATTTCCAGGACTCGCAGCACGACAGCAAGACGCGCCGCCTGGTGTCCGAGATCGTTGACCTGGAGTGGATCATCGTCCCGACCGAGGTGGACGCGCTGATCCTGGAGAACACGCTGATCAAGCGCCACCAGCCGCGCTTCAACGTGCTGCTCAAGGACGACAAAACCTATCCGTACATCAAGATTCACTGGCAGGACGACTTTCCCAAGGTCAGCGTGACGCGCAAGGTGCTGCGCGACGGCGCGGGCTATTACGGCCCGTACACATCAGCATTCGCCGTGCGCGAGACGCTGGACAACCTGCGGCGCGTCTTTCCCTACCTGACCTGCAACCGCGACATCACCGGCAACGACCCGCGGGCCTGCCTCTACTACGACATCAAGCTGTGCGCCGCGCCCTGCATCGGCGTGGTGGACAAGCAAGAATACCAGGCGATCATGCAGGGGCTGGTGGATTTCCTCGAAGGCCGCAGCGACGAGGCCATCGACGCGCTGGACGGGCGGATGCGCAACGCCGCCAAATCGCTGAACTTCGAGCGCGCCGCGATGTACCGTGACCAGATCAAGCTGGCGCAGCGGCTGGTGGAGCGCCAGCAGGTCGTTGCGCCGAAAGCGGTCGACCAGGACGTGATCGCCTTTGCCAGCGACGACGGCGGCGACGAGACCGCGTTCCAGGTCTTCTTCGTCCGCCGCGGCAAGCTGATCGGCCGCGAGAGCTTCATCCTGCCCGCCACCAAGGGCGACGACCCGGCCGAGCTGCTGGCCTCGTTCATGTCGCAGTTCTACGATGACTCGGGCGTGATACCGCCGGAGATTCTGCTGCCGCTGATGCCCGCCGGCGCCGATGTCCTTGCGCAATGGCTGAAAGGCAAGCGCGCGGAGAAAGAGGGCCGCAACGCTGCATTCCATCTCAAGGCGCCGCAGCGCGGCGACAGCAGAAAGCTGGTGCTGCTGGTGCAAAGCAACGCCGCCGAGGCGCTGCGCACGCTGCGCGCTGTGCGCATGACCGACAAGAGCAAGCACGTCATCGCCTTGCAGGAACTGCAAAACGCGCTGGCGCTGGACGTGCCGCCCGGCCGCATCGAGTGCTACGACATCTCGACGCTGCAAGGCACCCACACCGTCGGCGCGATGGTCGTCTTTGCCGAAGGCACGCCGCGGAAGTCGGACTATCGCAAGTTCAAGATCCGCGGCAAGGGCGCGCAGGGCGAGCCCGACGACTTCGCATCGATGCGCGAGATGCTGCGCCGCCGCTTCCGCCGCGCCGTGGAGCCGCAGGACAGCGACCCCGGCAGCAAAGCCCGCGGCAGCGTCGCCAAGTGGTCGATCCTGCCCGACCTGGTGATCATCGACGGCGGCAAGGGCCAGCTTGGCGTGGCGGTCGAGGTGCTGAAGGAGTTCGACCTGCTGGACCAGGTGCCGGTGGTCGGACTGGCCAAGCAGCGCGAGGAGATCTTCGTACCCGGCCAGCGTGTCCCGATCCTGTTGCCCGACAACTCCGAAGGCCTCTATCTCGTGCAGCGCATCCGCGACGAGGCGCACCGCTTCGCCATCACGTTCCACCGCGACCTGCGCAGCCAGGCCAGCGTCTCATCGCAACTGGAAAAGGTGCCGGGCGTTGGTCCCAAACGGCGGCTGGCGCTGCTGAAAGCCTTCGGCTCGGTAGACGCGATCCGCGCCGCCAGCATTGATGAACTGGTCGCGGTGCCGGGCATGACCCGCGCCGCGGCTGAAGCAATCAAAGAGAACCTGTAAGTTATGTTCGAAATCGTCTTTCTCGGCACGTCTGCCTCGGCGCCCACGATTGAGCGCGGCCTCTCCTCGGCCATCGTGCTGCACCGCGAATACCGCTTCATGATCGACTGCGGCGAGGGCACGCAGCGACAACTGCTGAGTTCCGGCCTCGGCTTCAAGCGCCTCGACAAGATTTTGCTGACCCACGGCCACCTGGATCACATCCTCGGCCTGGGCGGGCTGATCTCCACGCTGGGCCGCTGGGAGATGATCCCCGACATCGACATCTTCGCCGGCCGCTGGCCGCTGCAACGCATCGAGGAGCTGATGAACGTGGTGTTCGGCACGGTGGACAACCTGCCGGTCAAGGTCAACCTGCACGCGATCGAGCCGGGCGTGCTGTTCACCGATGACAAGTTCGAGCTGCGGGCCGTGCCTGTCAGCCATCGCGGCCCGGGCTGTTTCGGTTTCATCTTCGAGGAACGCCAGAAGCGGCCATTCCTGGTCGAGAAAGCAGAGGCGCTGGGCGTCCCGCCCGGCCCGATTCGCCGTGAGTTGGTGCAAGGCAACACCGTGACGCTGGCCGACGGACGAATGATCCAGTCCGAGGACATCCTCGGACCGGCCATGGCCGGCGCGAAGCTGGCAGTGATCGGCGACGCGGGGCGGACTGAGAACCTGGTGGATGAAGTGGCCGGCGCGGGCGCGCTGGTGATCGAGTTCGACCTATCTCGAAGAAGATGCCGCGATGGCGCGCAAGTTCGGGCATTTGACAGCCGCGTGCGCCGCGCAGTTGGCCCGGGACGCGGGCGTCAGCAGCCTGATCCTGAACCACGTTTCGCGCCGTTACTCCCGTCGCCAGATTCTGGCCGAGGCGCGTGCTGTGTTCGAGCCGGTTTTTGTGGCCAACGATTTCGACCGCTTCCGGGTCATCAAGAACGCGCCAGCTGAGCTGATCGAACAGGGCAGCCCGTGGCGGCGCGAGGCTAGCCACAAGAAAGGAGACCCAGCATGAGCAACATCGACGACGCCGGACAGACAATGATTCGCAACCTTGAGGTCAAGACCGGCAAGTCGCTGGACGAGTGGGTCGGGATCGCCAACGCGAGCGGCCTGACCAAGAATCGCGAGATCATCGACTTCCTCAAGCGCGACTACGGCTTGACCTACGGCTACGCCAACATGATCGCCATGACCGCGCGGAACCGGGCCGCCGGTGCGCCTTCGGACGCCGACGACCTGGTTGAGTCACAGTACGCAGGCGACAAGGCCGCGCTGCGCCCGATCTACGACGCGCTGATCGAGCAGATCGAGATCCTTCGGCGACGACGTGGAACTAGCCCCCAAGAAAGCCTACGTCAGTCTGCGCCGCGCCAAACAGTTCGCCATCATCCAGCCCTCCACCAAGACCCGCGTCGACGTCGGCATCAACCTGATGGAGGCCGCGCCGGCGGGCCGGCTGGAGGCATCCGGCAGCTTCAACAGCATGGTCAGCCACCGGGTGCGGCTGGCAGCCGTGCAAGATGTGGACGACGAGTTGCTTGGCTGGCTGCGCGCAGCCTACGAGGCTTCGTAGCCACAACCGCCAATGGAACCATCCCCATCTGCCCGCAACGTCCATCTCGACTCGGAGCGCATCTCGCGCACCATCGAGCAGCTCAGCAACCGTGTTCACGAGCGGTTTCCCGGCTCGGGGCTGTCGCAGGTCTGCAAGGATCTGTACGCGATCAGCCTGACGGCCGAAGTTGACCTGGCGGCGGTCAGCAAACCGAACTGGTTGCTGCGCGGCGCTGTCATCGCGTTCGTTGCCGCGCTTCTGGCTGCTCTGGCGCTCTCTGTCAGTCGCCTGGGCCTCGAGGTCGGCCGCATCACCTTCATCGAGCTGATCCAGGTTTTCGAGTCGGCCACCAACGAGATCATCCTGATCGGCGCGGCGTTGCTGTTTCTCATCTCGATCGAGAGCCGGGTGAAACGCAATCGCGTCATCAAGGATATCAACCGTCTGCGCAGCATCGCGCACGTCATCGACATCCACCAACTCACCAAGGACCCGACGGTAATCATCGCCGGTGGCTCGAAGACGGCCAGCAGCCCGGAGCGCGAGATGACGGTCTTCGAGCTAGGCCGTTACCTTGACTATTGCTCGGAGATGCTTTCCCTCACCGGCAAAGTCGGCTTTCTGTACGGCCAGAGCTTCCCCGACCCACAGACAGTCACCGCGGTCAACGAACTGGAGAATCTGACCACCGGCCTGTCGCGCAAGATCTGGCAGAAGATCATGTTGCTGGAAGACATCGCCGCCAACCTGGAGAGCGCCAAGCGAACGCCGATGATCTTCCTGGAAGACTGAGATGGCAGACAAGCAACGGCGTGATTTGGTGGTACGCATCGCATCCTCGCGCGGCGGCGCCTGGCTGTTCTCACGCCTTGCGCATCACATCGACCGGCCGCTGCTGCGCTCGACTGACGGCAAGACCTCGCTCAGTTCACTGGTGTCCAACGTGCCGGTGATGACGCTGGAGACCACCGGCGCGAAATCAGGGCTGACCCGCTCGACGCCATTGGTGATGACGCCCGACGGCCAGCGACTGATCCTGGTCGCGTCGAAGTGGGGCCAGGGCGGCGTGCCGGCGTGGTATCACAACCTGCGCGCCCACCCGGGCTGTGTGGTGGTCGCAGACGGTGCGCGCCGGCCCTTCGTCGCCCGTGAAACGACCGACGCGGAACGCGACGCCTGCTGGCAGAAGGCGGTGGCCTACTATCCCGGTTACGCCGCCTACGCCAGCCGCGTCGGCGATCACGTCATCCCGGTGCTGCTGCTGGAACCGGCTGAACCAGGCGCCGTATAGCAGGTAAGAAACAGTGTTCATGATCGATCAGAGAGATACACGCTTCAGAATACTTTGCGCAAGATTGACTGAATTGAAACGGACATGTTTGAAGTCTGGTTGGAAGTGTCATTGCTTCGTCGGCCGCCTCCTCGCAATGACACTTCCAACCAGACTTCGAATACACACAGTTGAAACCAACAACCCAACGAGAGGTGACTCATGCAAGCAACAATTGACACAACCAACAGCAACGGACAACGGGCAGCCAACCTTGAGGTCGCCACGCTGGGTGGCGGCTGCTTCTGGTGTCTGGAAGCCGTTTTCGACGACCTTCAGGGCGTGACCGACGTGGTCTCCGGCTACGCCGGTGGCCACGTTCAGAACCCCGACTACAAGTCCGTCTGCTCAGGCCGCACCGGCCACGCCGAGGTGGTACAGGTAACGTTCGATCCCAGCGTGGTCGCATTCGAAGATGTCCTGGGCATCTTCTTCGCCATCCACGACCCGACGACGCTCAACCGGCAGGGTGCGGACGTCGGCACGCAGTATCGCTCGGCCATCTACTACCACTCGGACGCGCAGAAGGCGACTGCCGAGGCTATGATCACCCGCCTCAACGCCGAGCACATCTGGCCGAACCCCATCGTCACCGAGGTGACAGCGGCGCCGGTCTTCTATCCGGCCGAGGACTATCACCAGGAATACTTCAAGCGCAATCCCTACCAGGGCTACTGCCAGGCGGTGATCTCGCCCAAGGTAGCCAAGTTCCGCAAGCAGTATTCGGCGAAGCTAAAGGCCTAGGGGTTCGGCAGGTTGCACGTGAATCAGACAGACAGTTGAAGGAGCAGAACCAGTGGCAGATGACGAAAAGCAGGCGGCAGAAAGCGCGAGCAAGAACAACAAGGAGCGGGAACTGCCAGAGCATTGGAAGCAGCTTCAGACGGCGATCTGGCTTATCGGGCTGGCGATTCTCTTCTGGCAAGGCTGGATATGGCCGGGGATTCTCGTGCTGGTTGCCATCAGCGGCGTTTCGCAGGCAGTGATGGGCTGGTATGTGGACCGGCAGGAGGAAGAAAAGCAAGCAGCCGCCGCGCTAGAGACGCGCAAGGAGTGGCTGCCCGCCAAGTGTCCCAACTGCGGCGGACCTTTGAGCGCCGACACAGTCAAGTGGACCGGCCCCAGCACCGCCGACTGCCCGTATTGCAGCAGCAATCTGCGGTCCGCACCTCAGGCATGACGAAATCTCTCAAGAGGTCGCTGGCTTGCGGACAATCTTGAGGGCTGGTTGCGCAGCTTAAGCTTCGCTTAAGACTGCCATTAGCTGGCGCTAAGGACGGGCGGCGAGACACTGTGTTATACTGACATCAAATCCAACAAAACAAACAGGTTGCTCCTCCCTGGATACTTGCCTGGCGCGCTCGCTCTGAACTCTTCCGACCTATGGTGCAAAGCGATTGCAGCCAGGCAAGTTTGCATTCAGAAGCCAGTTCGCGTATCACAACGCAGCCATACGCCCGAAGCTCAGGCGCCGGCGACCCTTTGACCGAGAAAAGAGACACATGAAAACCGCAATGCGTACTGTAGCCATCGTCAGCCTGGCGCTGCTGATCTTGTTCGCCGGTCTCGCCGGCGGTGTCGCGCTTGACCGTACCGTGCTCGCATCGATGGCCCCACCGACTGGCGTGCCTGCCGCTGCAGCGGAACAGTTTCCCCTTATCGGCCAGGCGTGGCATATCATCGAACAACGTTATGTCGATCAGTCAGCAGTGATACCCAATCAACTGACCTACGGCGCCATCGCTGGCATGGTCGCGTCACTGGGCGACACCGGCCACAGCCGCTTCCTCTCGCCCGACATGCTGAAGGAACAGCGCACACTGACCCAGGGCGAGTTTCAGGGCATCGGCGCGCAGGTGCAGATGAAAGATGACCACGTGGTCATCGTCGCGCCAATGGACGGTTCGCCGGCCGAGAAGGCTGGTCTGCGCCCCGGCGACATTATCCTGCGGGTGGATGGCCAGGACGTGACCGGTCTGCCGCTGGACGAAGTCGTGAGTCGCATCGTCGGCCCGGCCGGCAGTGAGGTCACGCTGACCATCGTGACGCCCAACGGCGGCGAAGGACGCGATGTCACGTTGACCCGCGCCCGCATTCCCTTGCACAACGTCACCTGGGCGGCGCTGCCTGGTACCGGCATCGCCCACCTGCGGGTTACCAGTTTCAGCAAGGGCGTCACCGACGATCTGGAGAAAGCATTGACCGAGATCCAGCAGCAAGGCTTCACCGGTGTGATTCTGGATCTGCGCAACAATCCGGGCGGGCTGCTGGATGAAGCGATCGGCAGCGCCAGCCAGTTCCTGACCAGCGGCAACGTGCTGCAGCAGCAGGACGCGCAAGGCAACATCACCGATGTGCCCATCAAAAAGGGCGGAGTCGCGCCTGACCTGCCTATGGTGGTGCTCGTCAATCCCGGCACAGCCAGCGCGTCCGAGATCGTGGCCGGCGCGATGCAGGATGCCGGCCGCGCCACTGTGCTCGGCGAGACGACCTTCGGGACCGGCACGGTGCTCAACGAATACAACCTGTCTGACGGCTCGGCCCTGCTTCTGGCCACCGAGCAGTGGTTGACGCCCAAGGGACGTGTGATCTGGCACAACGGCATTGTGCCCGACGTAACCGTGAGCCAGGCGGACGGCGCAGTCAGCCTCTACCCGGCCGCCGAAAAGGACATGACGGCGGAGCAATTGCAGAGCAGCAATGACACCCAGGTGCTGGAAGCGCTCAAGCTGTTGACATCTGCTGAAACCGGAGTATCCTTGAAGTAACCGCGCCCGACCATCGGCCGCACGACACAACTGACTTTGTTAAACTTGGGATTCTCTCGCCTGGAGCGACGGCGCCGTCCGCGGACGTGTGGCAGGACAGTGCCCATGGTCGAACGCTCGCGGGAAACTGCGCCTTGCCCAACCGGGAGCTACGATCCGGCGCGCGCCGTCGCCAACTCCACCAAGACCGGTCTGGCGAGGCGTTCTTCCGCGTGGCGCAGCAACTGACCGGAATGACTGGTGGCCGGGGCGACTCTGGCTAATGGCCTGATAAGTGTCGTCTGTTGTTTTCTTCCCTCCCGGGTTAGTCCGGCGTTTTACAAGCAGATGCTGCGTCAACTGCCCGCGCCCAAGACGAGGGCAGCCACTGAACTGTGACCGTAGGATCTCGGGTTTGTATCGCGACGCTGATGTGATATCTACAGTTGCTGCCAGCTCAGCACAGCTTCCAGCACACCGCCCGCCACAGCCAGCGCCTTCTCCGATACGGTGAAACAGTAGCGCGGCTCAGCCCGCGCGTCCAGGTCGCCGATCTTCATGCCGGTGTGGACAGGAGCTTCAGAGTGCACCATGCCACGCAGCACACCGCCGAAGGGGGCTGAAATCGGTACGCCATCGACGTGCGCGATGATCTGCCCCTCCTCCACCACCGATCCAATGGGGACGTGGCCGTGGACAAAGCCATCCGCCGGGGAACGCAGTACGCGCGCGCCGCGGTAGCCGCCGACCTCGCCGGGCAGCCGGGTATCCGGCTCCGCCGGTCCCTGCCAGAGCACCCGGCCCAAGTCGTGGCCGCGGTTGGTCTCCACCACCGCGTGGCAATCCAGCCCGGCTGTGAACCCCGGCCCCAGCGTCACCACCAGCGGCGCGTCGTCGATGGTCGTGCCGGTGTTAACCTTGGCCATGATGGCGTCGACGATGACCTGGGGCTGAAGCTCGGTCCGGCAGGCAGCCGCGGGATCGACCAGCACGGGAATGATGCCGTGAACGGCCAGATGGCGAGCTTCGGCAGCGTCTTTCGCCAGCCGCGCATGCGTGCCCTGGACAAATGTCTCGCCACTGTACACCGCCTCGGCAAACGCGACGGTACGCCGAACCACCAGCGGCTGTGGCAGTTCGGTCATGATCACAAGAAAGCCGCAGCGGTGCAGCCGCCAGGCGACTCCGCTGGCCAGATCGCCTGCGCCGCGGATTAGGATCAGTGTCTCGTCAGACATGTTCTCTCAGCCCGCGCCAGACGCGTTCCGGCGTCAGCGGTATCTCGTCGAACCAGACGCCGGTGGCGTCGTGGACGGCGGCGACGATGGCCGGGGCGGTGGGGATGAAGGGCATCTCGGCCATGCCGCGCGCCCCCAGCGGCCCCTGCGGATCGGGATACTCCAGGATCACCGAGGTGACATCGGCCACATCTACCACAGTCGGGATGAGATACGTGCTTAACTGGTCGGTTAACACCCGCCCGTCGCGCTGCACGAAGTTCTCGTGGGTCGTCCAGCCGACCGCCTGGGCAACAGCACCCTCGATCTGGCCCTCGACCTGCTGCGGGTTGATGGCGCGCCCGACGTCGTTGACCGAGATGACCCGCAGCACGTGGACGTGGCCGGTATCCGGGTCAACCTCGACCGCCACCGCCTGCGCGCAGTAGCCGTGAGTGATGTTGGGATCGCTCTCGCCGGTCAGCTTGTCGTAGGGTGTGGTCGTCCGCGGCACGTACTCGAAGTGCGCTATCGCCGGCCGCTCCTCGTCCTGCCAGCGCGCCAACGCCAGTTCCGCCGCGCCCTTGATTGCGTTGCCGGCCATGAAGGTCATGCGGCTGGCCGACACGCTGCCGCTGTTGTCGGTCTCCGCTGTGTCCTGCACGATCAGTTCGACCTGCTCGATCGGCACGCCGACGATCTCGGCTGCGACCTGCGCCATGACGGTGTGCGTTCCCTGACCGACCTCAGCCCCTGCGTGGCGGACGACGACCCGCTCGACCTCGCCCGTGCCGTACAGTTCCACCGTGGCATTGCAGGCATCGCGAAAACCGAGGCTAAAGCCGACGTTCTTGAAGCAGCAAGCGACGCCAACGCCGCGCAGACGCTGGCCGGCGGACGCATCGAGGGAGGTGCGGAAGGGGGCTGGGAACTGGGGGCTGGGGCGTGGGGACTGGCCACCGTTTTCGGTCCCGCTGATCTCGGCAGCGAGGCGTTCCAGCACCGGCACGATGGTAACGCCGGGCGGCAGCACGCTGCGCGTGGCCATCAAGGAGCCTTCCTGCCAGGCGTTGCGCAGGCGCAGCTCCAGCGGGTCCATGCCCAGCGCCTCGGCCAGACGGTCCATCTGCAACTCGGCCGCGAAGTGGCCCTGCGGGCCGCCAAAACCGCGGTACGCGCCGCCGGGCACGTTGTTGGTGTAGACGGTGCGGGCGTCGACGTAGACGTTGTCACAAGAGTATGGTCCCAGGCAGGCCAGCGTCGCGTTGCCCAGCACCTTGGTCGATGTGTAGGCGTAGGCGCCGCAGTCGCTGGTGAAATCGACCTGCTGCGCGACTAGCTTGCCGTCGCGGGTCGCGCCCCATTTGGCGTGGATCACCGCTGGGTGGCGCTTGTGGTGGCCGATGATCGACTCGCGGCGGCTCCAGATCGTCTTGACCGGGCGATCGATGCCGCGCTGCTTGAGCCGCCAGGCGGCCAGCGCCAGTACGATCTGCACCGACATGTCCTCGCGGCCGCCGAACGCTCCGCCGATGGCCGGGTAACGCACGACGACCTGCTCCTCCGGCAGGCCCAGCGCGTGGGCGATCTGCTGACGATCCTCGTGCACCCACTGGCCGGCCACCACAACGACGACACGCCCCAGCGCATCGATGTAACTCAGCCCAGCCTCCGGTTGCAGGTAGGCATGTTCCTGCGCGCCGGTGCGGTACGTGTGTTCCACTACCACGTCGGCGCGTGCAAATGCCGCCTCCATGTCGCCGCGGCGGACATGGTATTCCAGCAGGACGTTGTTGTCCCGGTAGCCATGCACCAGAGGGCTGTCCGGCTGCATGGCTGCCAGCGGATCGCTGACCACTGGCAGATCCTCGTAGTCAATTTGCAGCAGGCGAGCGGCCGCGTTGGCCTGCACCTCCGTTTCAGCCACGATCACCGCCACCTGGTCGCCGACGAAGCGCACCATGTCGGCATCAGCCGCGCCGCGTGGCGCGCCCGGTCCGCACAGCACCGGCTGGTCGGGCATGATCAGGCCGTATTCGTTGTTTGGCACGTCAGCCGCAGTGAACACAGCCACGACACCCGCGGCCGCCTCAACTGCCGACGCGTCGATGTGCCGGACACGCGCGTGGGCGCGTTCGGCGAAGACGACCTTCAGCCAGAGCTGGCCGGGTCGGTCGATGTCGCCAGGGTAAAGCGACTTGCCGGTCACTTTGTCCTTCGCGTCGATTCTGGAAACGGAACTGCCTACTGCACGCATAATTACCTCAATTGGTTACCCAGCTAGATCACGAAAGGTGATTTCGTTGTGCTCGTCGATAACGCAGGCTACTACCTTCACTGCTCAGGTGAGGACGCAGGCAGCCGGAGCACCATCAACCCCTGGTCATCTGCCGGCACGTAGACCAGGTCACCGGCAGTGACACCATGGCCAGCTTGGGCCAGAACGCTCAAACCCGGCGCAGTACCGGGCGCTGACAGGTCAAAGGTGTATAGGCTGCCATCGATGGGCACAGTCGCCTGATCGCCGTCGACGATGATGACATGCATTGCCCAGGTATCAGTTTGAAAAACCTGGATTTCGACCGGCGTCGCGGGGTCGGATACATCGAACACCCGCACCGCACCTGGCCCACCCTCGGCCAGATAGACTCTGTCGCCGACGATGGCCATATCCTCGATCCAACCTGGCGTGTCGATGAAGCTGAGTTCCTGCGGCTGAACCGGGTTGGACACATCGATGATACGCAAACCACCGCCCAGCCCAGTGAAACCAGTCTCCGAATCCCGTTTGGGTGCCTCGGCCACATAGGCAATCGGGCCGCGCACAGCCACCTGGACCTGATAGGCATTGCTGGAAAAAACACCGATCTCGACCGGGTGCGCCGGATCGGCCATATCAAGCACGCGCAGACCATTCTCGTTGGTTGCCAGGTAGCCGAGATGGTCCTGTACGTCGAGCCAGACCGCGCTCAGTGGGCAGCACGACAACTCAAGGCGCATCACGGCCGGATTGGACGCGTCCACCATCCACAGACCGCCTTTGGCTACGTAGATCAGGAAGTTGTCCAACACGGTCAGTTGTCTAAAGCCACCTGGCATCTCTTTGAAGCTGATGGGCTGCGGACTGGCAGGATCCGAGAGATCGAAGGCCCATAGCCCATGGTCGGCTTCAACGGCAAAAAGGTGGCCGTTGGCCAGCGTCACAGCGTTGATTCTGCCTGCAACACCGGCGGGTTTCGTGATCGAGGGATCATCCCAAGACGGCCCGCCAGGCACGATCTCCCAACTGCCCACCAGGGTCTGCCTGCGCGGCTTCGAGACATCCACCACCTGCAGGCCGTGTTGTCCCACGACAATGTACGCCAGCTTGTCGGCAGGAGACAGTTCCAGCGACGTGACAGGCGCCCAATACCAACCGATGCCGGTCGGTGCGGTGGGGTCGGACACGTCCACCACGGTTACGCCACCGGCAGCTACGAATGCAAGGTCATCGGCGACGGCGATGTCGGAGCCATTGACCGGCAGACTGCCCAGACGCGACGGTGCAGTTGGGTCGAACATATCGAACACGCTCAAGTCGTTGAAGGTGTTCACATAGGCCTTGTCCCCGGCCACCGCAATGGCCTGAACCATCCCGATCTCCGGCCGGTAGAAGCTAATGGACCTGGGAGCAGTGGGGTCGGAGATGTCTGCGATATACAATCCGCCGGCAACAAGAAAGGCCAAGTTGTCCTGCACAGCGACTTTGTACGTATCTTCGCCCACGGCCAGACTTCCGACCAGTACGGGCGACGCCGGGTTCGCGACATCCACGACGAACAACCCGTTCTGACCGGACGGATTGACGTAGTGATCGTTAGCCGCAACGTAAGCCAATTTATCCTGAACAGCCACGGACTTGCCGTTAGCCGGTAGGCGACTATGACTCACCAACTGTGGCATGGCGGCATCGGAGATGTCGACGATCCACAGACCGCTGGGACCAACCACGTAGGCAAAGCCGCCAGCTACGGCCACATCCTCGAATGTAGTGTCCGCCATGAAGATCTGTCCAACCTGTCGCGGATGCGCTACGTCGCTCGCATCCAGGATTGAAAGGCTGGGGCCATTGGTCAGGTACAGGAAAGGCGGATCGATTGCCAGCCCCTTGATCAGACCGCCGATCTGGGTGACAACACCTTCGACCTGCGCCTGCGGGGCGGAGGCCGGCTGGAGCGCCCGCGTTGCCACGGGCTCAGGCTCCAGCGTGGGCGAGAGCGTAGCGGTGGGTGTAGACAATACAGCCTGCGTTGCGGTGGCCGGCGGCTCCGTCTCAGCTAAAACCGTAGGCAACAGCACCGCAGGCGTTTGCGGCGCAGATGGAATGCCAGTGCAAGCCGCCAACGTCGACATTGCCAAACTGGCAAGACAGCCAATCGCGCGAAGTCTCATGATCGGTCAACTACGGGGTGACGCGCTTGCATTGGGTTAGCGTCCATGACGACCAACCGGGTTCGTCAATCCTTCATGTGCGCGGCTTTCTCAATTGCCGCGATTACCTTGGCATACCCCGTGCAGCGGCACAAGTTGCCGGCCAGCGCCTGCTGGATGTCGCTCAGCGAAGGGTCGGGTCGCTCCTCCAGCAGCTTGGCGGCTGACATGAGCAGGCCGGGCGTGCAGTAGCCGCACTGCACCGCGCCCTCGCTGACGAACGCGGCCTGCACCGTGTGCAGTCGGTCGTCCACGGCCAGCCCCTCGACGGTGACCACGTCACAGCCGGCGGCCCGCTCGACCGGCACCAGGCACGCCATCACCGCCTCGCCGTCCAGCCAGACGGTGCATGCGCCGCACTCGCCCTCGGCGCAGCCCTCTTTGACGCCGGTCATGTGGGCGTTTTCGCGCAACGCGCGCAGCAGGGTTTTGCCGGCGGCCGCTTCCAGAGTGGTTGGAGCGCCGTTCAGGTTCAGCGTAATGCGTGATACGTGATGCGTAACCGGATCGGAAGCGGACGAGTCTTCCGGCCGTGCCGCCAGCAGCGTGCCACTTGCAACCTGCAACTTGCTACTCGCCCCTTGCAGCAGCACAGGCTTGTCAGGCCAGCCGTCCCGTTCCGTGCCTGCTTTGAGTTGACGCAACGCCCGCTCGACCAGCACACCAACCATTGACGCGCGGTAATCGGCGCTGGCGCGTACGTCGTCGATGGGATGAGCGGCCTGCACAGCCAGCGCGGCCGCGTCGATGATGGTACGGTCGCTCAGCGGCTGGCCAAGCAGGCTGGCCTCCGCGTCACGTGCACGGACGATGGTCGGGGCCACGGAACCGAGGGCGATGCGCGCGCCGGTCACCAGTTCGCCGTTGAAATCCAGCACCACGGCGACGTTGACCAGCGAAATTGCCTGGGCGCGCCGCAATCCCAGCTTGATGAACGTGCCGCGCGATCTGGCGGGCAGGGCGCGCAGGTGGACGGCGGTCAGCATCTCGTCAGGTTCCAGCGCAGTGCGCCGCACGCCGCGGAAGAACTGGTCGAAGGGCAGCCGCCGGTCGCCGCGCGCCTGGCTGGTAAGCGTGACAGCCCCATCCAGCGCCCAGAGCGGGGTGATGGTGTCATTGGCCGGGCTGGCGGTGATCAGGTTGCCGGCCACGGTCCCGCGGTTGCGTATCTGCGGCGCGCCCACTTCCCAGCAAGCGCGCGCCAGCGGAAACGCGCGCTCGACCAGCACTGGCGAAGCGGTGACGTCAGCGTGAGTCACCAGCGGGCCCAGCGTGATCTCGTCGGCAGCCTCGTCCAGCATGACGCTGTTGAGCCCAGGTAGGCGGGTTATGTCGATCAGCACCTGCTGATGGCGGACGCCCCGCTCCAGCTCGATGATCAGATCGGTGCCGCCGGCGATGATGCGCGCGTCCGCACCATGCGTGGCCAGCAGCGCCAGCGCGTCAGACAACGTTGTCGGTTGATGATATGTTTGCCACATAGGTCAGAGGGTTGGAAATCAGAGGTCAGAGGTCGGAGAATAGGAGACGTTGTTCTGAACTGTAAGGATGGCGGGAGCGTGGGCTGTCCGGGTCGTCTCGCCGCAGCGACGCCAAGGGTTGAAACCCCAGGCTGATACGTTGAAAAACCTGCTAAAGGCAGGTTCTGTGAACGGCGGAGTAGGCTTCAGCGTGCTTTCCCTTGCCAGACACCGAATTCATTCGGTGGGCCGGGCCGCAGCCAACACCATTACGCCCCAGCCACCACCACAACCGTGTCGCCCACCCGCACCACACCGCCTTCCAGCACGCGGGCCATGACGCCGACGCGGCCGACGACGAAGTCGGGCATCCTCGCATCCAACGCGGTCAGCTTGTAGCACGGCTCGCGTCAGCGCGACCATCTCCACCAACGCCTGCTGGCCGATGCGAATGCGAGTGCCGGGCGGGGTTGCATCAAGACGCACACCGGCCAGGATCATGTTCTCGCCCAACACGCCAGGGCCGCTGGGAATGCCCTCCGCGTCCAGGATGTCCAGCGTCTCCTGGTCCATGATGTTCAGGTTACGCTTCGGATTACCAGCCTTGCGGTCGCCGTCGATGCCGTAGCCGGTCAGCAAAGTTGCCTCTGGCAAGGACTTGCGGTTGAAGCTACCTGGTTGTGGGCTGTAGACGATACTGAGAACGGTTGCGGTCACGGGGCATACTCCTGAAATGTGATTGACAATTGGCAGGATATCCCATTCGAATCGTTCTGTCAAACGAATGACTTTCCAATCCTGGCTGCCAAAAGCTGATCTATATCATGGTCAGGCCGCGCGGTCGATGTTATGATGCGACTAAAGAAATTGCTCGCGAAGTAGAAGGATTGACTAAAATGCCGCCATTGACCGACCTGTCACCCACCGACCACGCCATCATCCACGAAGTCCGCGGCCACGGCGCGCTGCGCAAACGCCTGCTGGACATGGGCGTCATTCCCGGCGCCGAGATCGCGGTCGTCCGCGTCGCGCCCCTGGGCGATCCCGGTGGAATACCTCGTCAAGGGGTATCACCTGTCGCTGCGGCACAGCGAGGCACAACAGATCCAGGTTCACACGGTGACGACGGGACGGGACGAGACCGCGCCCGAACGAACGGATCGCTGGTCGAGATGGCTGGCAAGGTGCGGGCATGGCAAGTAGGAACGACGCGCAGCCGCTGGTGGTGCTGGCCGGCAACCCCAATGCCGGTAAGAGCACCATCTTCAACGCGCTGACCGGCGCTCGCCAGCATGTCGGCAACTGGCCCGGCAAGACCGTCGCGGTCAGCTCTGGCACGGCGCGCTGGAACGGGACGGCTGTCACGCTGGTGGACCTGCCGGGCACCTACAGCCTCAGCGCCCACTCGCTGGAAGAGACGATCGCGCGCGATTTCATCCTCGAGGAACATCCCGACGTTGCCATCATCGTCGCCGATGCGACCAACCTGGAGCGCAACCTCTACCTGGCCGTGCAGATTCTGGAGCTTGGCGCGCCGACCACCCTGGCGTTAAACATGATGGACGCTGCCGAGGCAGAAGGCACCGCCATCGACGTGGAACTCCTGCAGCGGCTGCTGGGCATCCCGGTGACGCCTACCGTCGGCAGCAAGCGGCGCGGGCTGGAAGACCTCTTGCAGCAGGCCATCCAGCAGGCGACTCCGCAGCCCAAGACGGTGGACTACGGCCAGGAGCTGGAGCAGGCTATCGCCGCACTGCAACCTGAGGTGGCGCGGCTGATCGACCCGACCGCGCCGCGCTACACGACGCTCAAGCTGCTGGAAGGCGACCCACGGGCCGAGGCGCTCTGCGACCAGTCGCCAGCCGCGGGGACGCTGCGCGACGAAGCTCGCGCGGCTGCGCAGCGCATTGAGGCGATCTACGGCGACGACGTGGAGTTGCTGATCGCCGACCGCCGCTATGGCTACGTCCACGGCCTGGCGCACCAGGTGGTGACCCGCAGCCGCAGCGCGCAGCATCGCAGCACGACTGACCGCATCGATGATCTGGTGGCGCACCGCGTGCTGGGCCTGCCGATCTTCTTCGCCCTGATGGCGCTGGTCTTCGTCCTGACTGCCAACGCGTCGGCGCCCTTCGTCACCTGGATCGATCTGGTGGTCAACCAGGTGCTGGCAAGCTGGGTAACTGCCGTGCTGACAGCCCTGAGCGCGCCCGCCTGGCTACTTTCGCTGCTGGTAGACGGCGTGCTGGCCGGCGTCGGCGGCGTGATGGTCTTCCTGCCGGTGCTGCTGGTGCTTTATTTCTGTCTGGCGGTGCTGGAAGATAGCGGCTACATGGCGCGCGCGGCGTTCGTGATGGACCGCTTGATGCACCTGCTGGGGCTGCACGGCAAGAGCTTTATCCCGCTGGTAGTTGGCTTTGGCTGCAATGTGCCGGGGATCCTCGCGACCCGCACGCTGGAGAACCGCCGCGACCGGTTGCTGACCGGCCTGATGGTGCCGCTGATGAGCTGCGCGGCCCGTCTGCCAGTCTACGTCATCTTTGCGGCCGCGTTCTTCCCCGGCCACGCCGCGCTGGTGGTCTTTGGCCTGTACGTGCTGGGCATCGCGCTGGCGGTACTGTCGGGACTGCTCTTCCGGCGCACCTTGTTTGCCAATACCTCCGACTCGCTCTTCGTTTTGGAGCTACCGCCCTATCGGATGCCCGCCTTGCACGGTCTGCTGACCCACATGTGGCGGCACAGCGAAGAATTTGTGCGCAAGGCCGCGACGCTGATCCTCCTTGCGTCGATGGTGGTGTGGGCGCTGCTCAACCTGCCCGTCGGGGTCGCAGGACACCGCCGACAGCCTATTTGGCAGGGCGGCCGGCGCGGTGGCGCCGGTGTTCACGCCGCTCGGCTTCGGCGACTGGGAAGCCACTGGCTCGCTGGCGACCGGGCTGGTCGCCAAGGAAGTGGTCATCAGCAGCATGAGCGTCATCTACCTGGGCGGCGACGAAGCGCCCGACCCACAGCCGGTGGACGTGGCTGCCGACCTGCGCGCGGTGGTGGTCGGCTTTGGCGAGGCGGTGTTGGAATTCGATCAAGGTCGTCATCAGCATCCTGCCCGGCGTCGATCTTGTCAGCCACGACGGTGCAGCGGGCGACACCAGCCTCAGCATTGCGTTACAGCAGAACTTTTCGCCCGCGTCGGCGGCCGCGTTCCTGGTCTTCGTGCTGATCTACGCGCCCTGCATCGCGACCGTCGGCGCGCTGAAGTC
Organism: uncultured Chloroflexia bacterium; assembly: GCA_963707275.1. Classification (GTDB taxonomy): domain Bacteria; phylum Chloroflexota; class Anaerolineae; order JAAEKA01; family JAAEKA01; genus JACKBK01. The sequence continues at coordinate 631,988 of CAVPPH010000001.1, read as the reverse complement.
GGAATACGGCGGCCGCTGGGCCGCGTTCAGCGTCCTCTACCTGACCGCGCTGGCGTGGATAGCCGGGTTCATCGCTTACCGGCTGGCGCTCTGGCTGGGATAGACGTGGAGTAACCAATGCTGCGAGAAATCCTGCGTACATTCCGCGAAGCGCCTGGCCCGATCAGCCTGCCGCTGCTGGCGGCGCAACTTGACATCGAGCCATCGGCGCTGGACGGCATGCTGCTGGAGTTGGTTGCCATGGGCCGGCTGACGCGCACCGAGGGGATCGAACCAGTGGCCTGCGCGGCCTGTGGCACGGACGGGAACTGTCCTTATCTGCTGACCACCGATCTGGTGTGTTACGCGCTGGCATAGCGTCGCGCGCGTGCGCGGGGTGGAATCTCCCTCTCTTTTTGGCTGACACGGCGCTTGTCAGTTACAATGGGTCCGTGACCACCATCGCCTACGACCTGACTCTCGAGGACATGGAAGCCCTCACCTACTATCACTCCCAGCGCTCGCCGCGCGAACGCCAGCGACGACGCCTGGTGCAGGGTCTGATTGTCCTGGTCTTTCTTTTCCTGCTTTACAGCGCCTACGACAGCATCCGCAGCCAGGGCGCGGGTCTGTCGGCCGGCTGGATCGCAGTCTCCAGCGTCCCGCTGATCTGCCCGACGATCCTGCTGGTGCTGGTCTTTTCAGGCGGTGTCCGGCGCTGGAGCAACAACCGGTCAGTACACAAGGCCTTTGCCGACGTTGAACCGGGTGGCATCATCGCCACGCAGCAGGTAACGGTCTCAGGAGAAGGCATCAGCGTGCGCGCCGACGTGGGCGAGCTGGCGCTGACATGGCCGGAGGTGGTGGACGTCTCGCGGACCGACGGTCATCTGTTCATCTTTGGCACGTCGGAGCAGGCCATGACTGTGCCGAGGCGAGCGTTCCCCGATCAAGCCGGGTTCGACGCGTTGTACAACGAGATAGAAACCTTCCGCGGACTGCCACACGCGCAATAGAACACCGGACGCACATCATGCCACAACCTGACAAACCATCGGTCGGCCTCATCGGTCTGGGAAACCTGGGCACTGCCATCGCCAATCTGGTAACCACTAACTGTTGCGCGGTTATCGGGTGGGAACTCAACGCGGCTGTGGTCGAAGAGATCAACAGCCGGCACAGCAACACACGCTTTCTACCAGGCATCACGCTCAATGCCTCCCTGCGGGCGACGACCGAAGTGCGCCAGGTGTTCGACGGCACGAGCATCGTCTTCCTCGCCATCCCAGCGCGCTTCATCCGGCCCACCGTGCAGCCGGTCGTCGATGCCGGGCTGGTCTCGCCCGACACGGTGATCGTCAACATGGCCAAGGGGATCGACGCAGAGACCGGGCTGACTGCGTTCCAGACCACCGAGATGCTCTTCCCCGCCAATCCGTGCGTCATGCTATCCGGGCCGTCTATCGCCAGCGAGTTCGCCCACGGCATGCCGACCATCGTGGTGCTGGCAGGCAGTCGCGACGCCGACCTGATGCGCGTCAGCCGCGTGCTGGACACCCGCCACTTTCGCACCCGCTTCTCGCACGACACCGTGGGCGTCGAACTGGGCGGGCTGCTCAAGAACATCTACGCCATCGGGCTGGGTCTGTTCGACGGCCAGGGGATCACCAGCCTCAACTTCCGCGCCGTCTATCTGACCATCGCGCTGGAAGAGATGACGCGCCTCGGCGTGGCCATGGGCGCGCGCGCCGAAACATTCGCCTACCTGGCCGGCATGGGCGACCTGCTGGCGACCTCTCTCAGCGGGCAGAGCCACAACCGCCACCTGGGCGAACTGCTCAGCCAGGGCCGCGGCCTCGCCGAAATCCAGCAGGAAATGGGCGTGCTGCCGGAAGGCTACGGTACCCTGCGCATCGCCCTCAACCTTGCCGAGAAGCTGTACGTCAGCCTGCCATTGGCCAGAGGGCTGTGGGACGTGATCAACGGTCGCATCGACGCCGACCGGTTTATCTTCTCGTTTATACGAGACTTCGTAGAGGATTGACGTTCGCTTTATCAGGTCTGTCTTGAAACTGCTTCCGAACCGCTCGCTCTTGCTGCTCATCTGCGCGCTAATGCTGCTAACCACAGCGCTGTCCGCCTGCGGTCCGGCCGCCGCGCCTGAGCCGACCGCCACGCCAACCAAGACTCCAACGTCCATAGTTCCCACGGCAACGGCGACCCACACCGTTACGCCGGTTCCGCCGACCGATACCCTTGCGCCACCGACAGCCACGGTCACGCCGCTGCCAAGTGACACGCCGCTGCCGCCGACTGGCACGCCTGCGCCCGCGACAGAGACACCGCTGCCGCCTACTGACACACCCCTGCCGGCGGCCACGTCTGTACCTGCGCCGCCTACCGCGACGCCTGAACCAACCAGCCCGCCCGCACCGGCGGTCGATTTCGTGATCAGCGAACTGCGCGTGCTGGGTCTGGGCGAAAACAACGGCGGCATCGAGTTCTGGCGGCCTGCGCAACATCTACATCACCGTGCTGGATGCGGCAGGCAACCCCATCGACGGCGCGACGATCGTCAACACTGCTCCCTATCCAAGCCAGGTTGTCACCGGCGACAAGGGACCGGGCAAGGCTGAGATACTGATGAATGCCGAGGAGTTTCGCCTGATCGTGGAGAGTGTCAACGGTCAGCCGGTCACCAGTGAGACATCGCGCGCTATGTCGCTGGTCAGTCCCGTGCCCTCGGACATCGCCGGCAAGCTGGGCGACGCCTGCCCGACCGTTGACAAGTGCCCGCTGCCGCCTTACAAGCATTGGAGCTACGTCATCACGTTCCGGCGAACGAGTTGAGGGGAGGGGAACTGAGGGAAAAGAGGGAAACTGTACCCGCAAGGCCCGCCTTTCCCAGAATCCCTGGTTTCCCTCATTTCCCTCTTTCCTTCCTTTCCCATGCCCACCTTCCTCCCCGGTCTGACACTGAACCGGCGCTTCTATTTCGAAGCCGTGCGGCCGATTCTGGCTCGAGAGTTCCCCGATCTGGTGCACTCGGCCGCGCTGATCGGCTACGGCTCCGACGTGCTGGGGTTCGACACGCCGCAGTCCACAGACCACAACTGGGGGCCGCGGTTGCAGCTCTTCCTGTCACCGGACGATTACGCGTGCAACAGCATGACCGTATCGACCAGACGCTCAGCGAGCAGTTGCCCCTCACCTTTCTCGGCTACCCCGTCAATTTCAGTGTGCCCGACATGGCCGACGGCGGTACTCAGATCATGCAAGCCGTGGACGCCGGGCCGGTGCGGTGTCTGATCGAGATCACACCGTTGGATGTGTGGTTCCGGCGTTACTTGGGCGTCGCGCCGGACGCTGAACTGGCTGCATTGGATTGGTTGGTCTTGCCGCAGCAGCAGCTGCTGGAGATCACGGCGGGCGAGGTGTTCCACGACGGGCTGGAAGCGCTGGAACCGGCCCGGACGCGTTTCACATGGTTCCCGCACGACGTCTGGCTCTATCGAATGCGTGCCCAGTGGTCGAGAATCGGCCAGGAGGAGGCGTTCGTCGGACGCAGCGGGCAGGCCGGCGACGACCTCGGCTCGCGTATCGTGGCCACGCGGCTGGTGCGCGACCTGATGCGGCTGGCTTTCCTGCAAGAGCGTCGTTACGCGCCGTACAGCAAATGGCTGGGAACCGCATTCAGCCGGCTAAGCTGCGCGCCACAGCTCACGCCGTTGTTTGAGACTACCCTGACCGCATCACACTGGCAGGCCCGCCAGCAGCCGCTGGCCCAGGCATACGAAATCCTCGCAACGATGCACAACGACCTCGGCGTCACGCCCTCGGTCGATCCCGCTGTTCGCCCGTTCTTCAACCGCCCCTTCACAGTCCTCTTCGCCGACCGCTTTGCCAACGCGCTGAGGGACGCCATCACGGACGAGACGCTGCACGGCCTGCCGCCCATCGGCGGCGTCGATCAGTTTGTCGATTGCGGCAATCTAACCGACGAGCCGGAAATGGTAGCGCGGATGCGCACGGTGTACGGATGATGCGTGGTTGGCTGCAACGGCTCACCGCAAGCAGTCTGCTGCTGGCCGCGCTGTCGGGCGGAATCGCAGCAACTGCAACCAGCAACCGCGGATGTTGTACCTCGGGTGATCAGTTCCACACAGTATACCTGCCTTTGATTCTTGGCCAATCCGGCGACAACGCGACCTCCACGGCAACCAGCACAGCAACTGCCAGCCCGTCGCCCTCGGCAACCGCTACCGCCACGGCTACACTGAACCGCGACGCCAACATCGACTCACACAGTGACAGCTACAGCGTTGACGACCTACACAGCCACTGCCTCAGCGACCGCGACGTCCACGCGAACAGCGACACCAACCTACACCGTCACACCCAGCCCGATGGCCACGACAACGCCCACGTCGTCACCGGTCGCGGGAACGCCCGTCACACCTCAAACCGGCCACTGGACGGGCACCACCGGCCGAGGCCAACTCATGGCCTTCGACGTAATCAGCAGCGGCGCGCAGTGGCGTTCCTTCGAGTTGACTACTGACTGGACTGCAACCGTGTGCGGCGTTACGACATCAGGGACGACAAGTGTCAACATTATCGGCGCCGGCGCGATCGTGGACGGCCAGTTTGCGACCTACGGCCTCTTTTCGTTTGCAGGACGATTTGATTCGCCAGTCACAGCCACGGGAACCTACAGCTTCAGCAACTACCCGATTTCCTTCAGCATCCCCATTCCTCCTTACGTCTGCAACATCCATCTCTTCCAGAGCGGGTCGTGGACGGCTGAGTTGCACAGGATTGCCTCTTGGCCAGAGATTGACATTCGGGTGCACTAGCGTACAATCTCCACACCAATCCGCGCACTGCTTGTGCGACACACTTCATAGGAGGAGTATCATGGGTATCCATCGTGAAAAGGTGAGGCGTCTTGTCCTACTGGTCGTCGTTCTTGGTCTGTTTGTTCCGGCCGCGGCTGCGGCCGCGCCCACAATGTCGATGCTTGCCGGTCCCTGCACAGCGGGCGCTGTCTACAACCCCGCCTGTGATGCCGATGAGGACGGCGATGTGGACATCATCGACGTCCAACTCACCGCCGGGCACTGGAACCAAAGTGGCACATGGGTCAGTGACAATGACCACAACCATCTGGGGCAAACCTGGACGGGTAGCAACAACCCGCTGAGAATCCAGGGCTCCTTTGCCATTAACGGATCTGATGCTCCGTTGATTTTAAGCAACAGTGCTCCTGCCGGCGATGGGCTGCTTGTGACAACCGTAAATGACAACGGCCTTTATGTGGATTTCGGCTGGAGGCAACGGGCTGAAAGTGAATTCGGCTGGCGAACACGGATTTTACGTCGGTACTACCGGTCTCGATGGCGTGGTCGTTTCGTCAGCCGGTCGCTGGGGCATTTACGTGGGTTCGGCGGTGAATGACGGACTGGCAATCCAGTCTTCTGGGCGTGACGGCATCATCGTCAGCCAACCGGACCGGGTGGGTGTACGCGTGCTCAGCGCCGGTAATCCGTCCAACACAATGCAAAACCTCAACCCCAACGGGTTTGAAGTCGCCGGTGCGGAAGGCTACGGCTTGTACGTTGGGCGCGCTGACATCGACGGCGTAGCAGTGGATTCCGCCTCGCTTGATGGTTTCGATGTCAACATTGCCGGCGATAACGGCGTCGAAGCGGGCGGCACAAACTACGCCGGCTATTTCAGCAACAACATCTTCGTCAACGGAAGTTGCACCGGCTGCCTGCTCTCGCTGTTCGCGGTCAATGCCGGCGACCGTGTACTGGAGCCAGGTGACATCGTGGCGGCTGCCGGCGTTCAGACCTCGACCTTCGACACCGGTTCGGCGCTTGTGCAAATCAGGAAGGCCGGCCCTGGCGATGCAATCCTGGGCGTGGTAGCTGGTCGGGCCGAGGTAGTCATGGATGCCGATCCCCAGCCGGACGAGACCGGCCAGCGGCTGGTGCCACGCGAGGGCGCGGGACAGCCCGGCGAATACGTCACGGTCGTCTACAGTGGACCGATGCAGGTGAAGCTCGCCGCCGACTTGGCCCCGATTACTGCCGGCACGCGGATGACCGGCGCCGCTGACGGCCAGCCGCGAGCCCTGGGCACGAAAAGCGTTCAGCTCGCCGGAGGCGAGGGAACGCTCGACATCCCTGAAAACCTGCCGGTGTTAGGTACATCGCTGGCTGCGGCCGGCAACGGAAAAGTCTGGGTTCTGGTGAACCCGCAATAACGGAGACGCAAAAAGTTGGCATCTTTGCGACAAAGATGCCAACTTTTCCTTTGTAGATACAGGCGCACGGCCTGATTAGCGGGCGATGCTTCAGCCACTGGGGGCACAGGCTGCTGCGGAACTGATCGATCCGCCGCTGCTGCCGCCAGACGTTCCAAAGACGCTGAACGCCTTGTTGACATGATCGCTGCCACATTCGGGGCAGGTGATGGTGTCCTTGCTGAACATCGAGCGGACAAAGCGCTCGAAATCATCGCCGCAATCCTTGCAATGATACTCGTAGATCGGCATATCCAAATCTCTCCGTGGTTTTCCAGGTTTATCGATTGGATGCCGGCGAAGCATTGGTGGTTACACCTTCAGCCGAGGGAATTGTAAACCAGAAAATCGTTCCCGACGCGCCGTCGCTTTCCACCCCAATCTGGCCGCCGTGCGCCTCAACCAGATAGCGGGTGATGGCCAGCCCCAGGCCGCTGCCGCCCGTGTCCCTCGCCCGGGATTGGTCGCCGCGCCAGAAGCGGTCGAAGACGTGGGCCAACTGGTCGGGCGGGATACCGGGACCATCGTCGCGCACCTCGACCCGCACACCGCGCATCAGGTCGAACTGACCGGCCTGCGCGCCGATGCTGACCACACCACCGAGCGCCGCGTGCCGCAGTCCGTTGGAGAGCAAATTGCGCACGATCTGGCCAACGCGATCGGGATCTGCCAGCACAGCGGGCAAACTATCCGGCAGATCGGTGCGCAGGTTCACCGCTTTCGCCTCAGCAAAGGGAGCAAAGCTGCCAGCGGTCTGGCGCAGAATCGCCGCCAGATCGGTCGGTCGCAAGTCAAGCTGTAACTGGCCAGCCTCGGCTTGAGCCAGCTCACGCAGGTCAGCCACCAGACGGCTGAGCAATCGCGTCTCGTCGTAAATCGTCGCGATCTCGGCTCGCTCCAGCGGGTAGACGCCGTCCAGCAACGCTTGCAGGTTGCCCTGGATGACGGTCAGCGGCGTCCGTAGCTCGTGGGCCACATCGGCCAGCAGGTTGCGACGTAGTCGCTCCGATTGCTCCAAATTGCCCGCCATGGTGTTGAACGAACGGCCCAGCGTCTGTGTCTCCAGCGCCCCTTCCACCGGCACACGCTGGCTGAGATCGCCGGCCGCCAGCGACTGGGAAGCAGCGGCCACGTGTTCCATGGGCCGGGCCAACGTACGGGCCAGCACGATCCCCAGCAGCGAGCCGGCCAGCAGCGCCAGCGCAGCCGCGGCTGCCAGCGCCAGGTTGATTCGATCCAGCACCGCCTGCTCGGGAGCGGCCAGTTGCGCGATGCCGGGCGGCAGCATCAGCAGGTAACCCGCGACCTCGCCGTCCGCAAGCACCACCGGCAGCGCGCCGCTGCGCTCGCTGCGTGTCAGGGTTTCACCCGCCCGCCCCGTCTGGCTGTCGTAGAGGATCTCGCCAGAGCCGTCTGTCAGGATCACCGCGGACATCCCGCCGCGGCCGCGCATCGCACCCATGCCGCGGCCCGGTGTCGTACCCAGGTCGGCCAGCAGGTTGGCGACGCCCGCCCAACTCCCGTTTTGCTGGTAATGGATTGCCAATTCACCGGCCAACTCCTGGCCGCTGGTCATCATCTGACCGGCCGCGACGTAGCGACGGAATTCCGCGCCCGTGGCGCGGTTGGCGACGATCGCAACCAGCGCGACCGTCAGCAAGGTTGTGCCGACGATAGCCAGCGTCAGCCGCACGGCAAGCCGATTCATCGGTCAGCTCCGGCGAAACGATACCCAACCCCGTAGACCGTCTGAATGTAGATTGGATTGGCCGGGTCCGCTTCGATCTTGCGTCGCAGATTCTTGATGTGGCTGTCAACGGTCCGGTCCAACCCATCGTAGGTGTACCCCAGTGCCTGCTCGATCAGTTCGGCGCGGGTAAAGGCGTGCCCCTGACTTTCCATGAGCGTTCGCAGCAAATCGAACTCGGTCGGCGTCAGGTCGAGAGGTTGTCCATCCAGCCGCGCCTCGTGCTTGTCAGGATCGAGCCGCAGTGCGCCGGATTCCAACACTGTTGTGGCCAGCACCGGCTGTCCGCTGGTGCGCCGCAGTATCGCCCGCACCCGCGACACTAGTTCGCGCGGATTGAAGGGTTTGGTAACGTAGTCGTCTGCGCCCAGCTCCAGACCCACGATCTTGTCGGTGTCCTCAACCCGGGCGGTAACCATGATGATGGGCGTCGCCGCCAGCGCCGGATCGGTACGAACCGTGCGAGTGATGTCCCAACCGTCGCGGTCCGGCAGCATCAAATCCAGCACCACCAGATCGGGCGACTCACGTCGCAGCGCGTGCAGCGCAGTCTCGCCGTCGTAGGCGACGATCACCTGGTAACCGGCCTGCTCAAGGTAGGAGCGGATCAGGCGGGCAATCTGTTTGTCGTCATCGACGACGAGAATTCGTTGAGCCATGGCAATTCAGTCAACTCACGATTTGGTATTTCACACGATTGTACCACAGAACGGCCTGCTGCTTCAGTATGCAGCCTGCTGCAGCGCTGTGACTGCGTCGCGGATAACGTCTATCTCGGACACGGCGCCGGTGCTTGTCAGCGTCTTGACCTGAGTCGCTGGATCGGTGTCAGCCGGCAGGTTCAGCGCTGCAATCAAGGCATCCAGCGGAATGACGCATTGGTCAGCGATCTCTGCCAGCGTGTGGCGACCCTTGATCTCGCTGGCCGGCAGGATCTTTCCAGGTGGCAAAGGTGTCGGGCCGGTGCCGCCGCCGTCGCCCAGAGGAACGCCCTCTCCTTGCGGGACGCCATCGCCTTGTGGCACGTGATCGGTTGCAGGCATAGGCTGTGTCGACGCGACTGTCGGTTCGGTCGCAAGCTGTTGCGCCGGTTTGGGCATGGCGGTTTCCAATAGCTGTCCTTCAATCGGCGGATCGACCTCAGTTCCCGGCGAAGCAGCCCCGCTTGACTCCGTTTGCACCGGCTGCGGTTCCTGGCCGGCCAGCCAGGCTGCCACTGCTTCGCGGACGGTGGTCGTTTCGAAGCCGTCGATCAGGCCTTCCATGTCTTTCATGGCCGTGTTCGCCGGAATATCTGCCGGGATGCCGACCAGCGTGTACAGGTCCGGCAGCGGAATGCCAAATCCGTCGCTGACATCTTGCCAGGTCATCCAGCCGCGAATGTCCTCGGAAGTCATGTTAGCCATATTCACCACGTCCCGACCGCTGGTGGCAAAGCTCCCGGTCAGTTGTGCCACTGTCACCGCCAGCAGGATCGGGACGAGGGCCAGTACAGGCATCCAGAATTTATTGACACGCATTGCTGAGCTCCTATCTTAGCCGATTATTCCCGTGGTTGTTTGCGGCTCGGCCGGCACATGGCCGTCACGCTTCAGCCACGAAGGCGCAAGCTGTACTTCCAGCGCGCCGCCGCGTGGGCAGGACTGCACGCATGCCAGGCAACCGATGCAGTTGGTGCTGACGATCGGATCAGCGTTGGCGACGTCGATGCCCACGGGGCACGACGTATTGCAGATGGCGCAGCTTTTGCAGCCATCCGCATTGCGGCGGATGCGCAGGAAGCTGACGTGGCCCAGCAAGCTCATCAGTCCACCCAGCGGACAGGTGTAGCGGCACCAGAACCGCGGCACCATCAACGACCCGGCCACGACCAGCACGACGATCAGATAGGCTGGCCAGTGCTCGGCAAGGTTCGGCTCGAACAGCCACTCCAGGCTGAAGATGGTGCGGTAAGGATCGAAACCAGAGAACCACAGCTTAGCGGTGCTGATAGTCATGTACAGGATCAGCCCCAGCGTGACGTAGCGCCCGTAGCGCATGATGCGATCTGCCCGCTCAGGCAGGTGGACTTCCGGCAAGCGCAGGGTCTTGCGCACCCAGTTCAGCGCGTCCTGCAAGGCGCCAAAGGGACACGCCCAACCACAAAAGCTGCTGCCGGCCAGAATAACACCCACGAACAGGCCAAATCCAAGGATCAGATTCGAGGGATGGATCTTGTTGACGAACTGCCCGGTGGTGATGTAGCGCCAAAGGGTTTCGACGGCGCCAAACGGACACAGCGCGTCGATGGACGCCGATCCGCCGGCAACTTCTCCCACCAGGTAGTGGCGGATGCTAACGAAAAGAATGATACCGACAAACGCCGCCTGGGTGAGATGGCGGGCACGGGCTGTCCAGTTGATGCGTCGCCGTCGACGACGGGGCCGGGGACGGTCAGCGGCAGTGGTAGTCATGATGCACAGGGTCTCCTTCTGACAAGGTATATAGGCAAAGCATAGCAGGCCGATATGGAGAAGTTGTGGAGAGCCCGTGGCGATGGTCGGGAGAACGACGATTTGCTGCCTGGGGATAGACAAGTCGTCTTTGCCGGTGCGAACTCTTATGGAATCGCAGCGAGGCCGGGCATGTGCCCGGCCTCGCTGGAGAAGGAGGATTTCCTGTATTGTTTAGATTGACCCACGCATGCCACGGGCGCCCATTCGACCACCCTTGCCGCCATGCATGTTCTGCTGCATGCTGCCGTAGTTGTCACATGCGCCGTCGCCGTTGGCATCGTCCCAGTTCGGGCCTGCGCCGCCCTGTCCGGGTGTGCCGCTGCATGTGCCGTCACAGGCGCCGTTGCCGTAGCCGTTGCCCTGAGCTTCCCAGGCCTCGGTCAGTTGGTCGCTGACCTGAGCTTCCATCTGCGCCAGCATCGCGTCGGCCTGGTCTTGCGTGATCCGGCCGGCTGCCACGGCGGCGTCCAGCGTGTCGGTGCGGGGCTGGACGTAGGCGTCGACGATGGCCTGTGCATCCACATTGTACTCGGCGGCCACGTCGGCGATGGTTGCGCCGGCGGTCAACTCGAGCACCAGGTCAGCCTGCTCGATGCCGATGACCTCTGCGGCGACTGCCGTCAGCGAGTTGTCGGGGCCACCCCAGGCGCCGCGGGTCGCCAGGCCGTAGCCGGTTCCCATGCCGCCGCTGCTGTTGCCGTGGCGCATGGCCTGGCCGTAGACCGGTGCGGCGTTGGCGCCGCTGCCGTACTGGTTCGCCTGGCCATTGGCCGGCGCTGCGTTGTTGCCGGGGCCGTTGCCCTGGGCGAAGGCTGCGCCTGCGAAGACCGTCATCGCTGACATTGCCAGCACGCCCGCCGTCATTCCTACACGTTTCCAGTTCTTGTTCATGGTGTCACCTCTCCATTGTTTGCGCCCGGCCGATTGTCGTGGCGCGTTTGCTTGTTGATGTCGCCTGCATTGCCGCAGGTGTTTTGCTTATCTACTTCGCAGTATAGCAGGCGGGTGTGGAGAAGTTGTGGAGAAGGGGAGGAGAGAGGAAGGAAAGGAGGGAGAGGGGGAGAGAGCGTCAGGTGAGTTGGGTGGCGCCGGTGAGGACCTGGTAGAGGAGCCAGATGCCGAGGGCGATGAGCAGCATGCCCAGCGCGGCCAGGATACGCTGGTACCATGTCGTGGACAGCGCGCGCGACTGGCTGTGGATCAGTGCGGCGATGCCGATCTTGGATCCGACCAGCAGCGCGTAGAAGCCAACAAGAAACGCAACTGCGTATGCCGCGCCCTGATCGAGCGCCGCAAGCAGCGTGGGTCCGCCCACCGTGGCCCAGAAGATATAAGGATGCGGGTTCAGCAGGTTGACCAGCGCGCCGCGCGACAGCGACTGGCGGCTGAGGTTTTCACTGCTCTGCCCGCTGGCGCGCAGTTGCTCCAGGCTGGCATGGCGCGCGGCCCGGATCGTTTCCCAGCCCAGGTACATGACATACAAACTGCCGCCAACGCCGAGCACGGTCAGACTCCAGGCCGGCAGCAGTTTCAGCACGAACAGGCTGACCAGAATGATCGGCAGGTCGGTCAGGAAGGGCGCAATCGCGACCCGCAATCCCTGCCAGAAGCCGTCGCGCAACGACGTGGTGATGACAAGGGTCATCAGCGGCCCCGGGCTGAGACCGGCGGAGAGTCCAAGGCTGGCGCCGAGGAGGAGGTAGGGCATGGGGGGTGGGGTTGTGGGGAGTAGGGGCTGGGGACTGGGGACCCTGCTCTGGCCGGTCTGCGACCGAGCCGGCAACGGTTCTACGTCCCGCGGTTGATGTACCAGCCGGCCAGCAGCGTGCCGACCAGCAGCAGCCCGGTGGCCATCAGCGCGCCCATGTAAACCAGTGAGGTGCGGGCGACGGGCGTCATCAGCCAGAAGCCGGTCAGTACGGCCATCAACGGAACAAGGCCCGCCAGGACCAGCGTGATGACCAACTGGCGATCGACGACCGCCTCCTTGCCCGAAAGCTGCCGGTTGAGCCGCCAGAGCACGATGAAAGGATAGGCCAGCCCGAAGACGACCAGCACCAGACCAATGACAACTAACACCACGTTGCTGCCGCTCATTGCGTGCCTCCCGACGACTGCTCGCCCTCGGCGTTGGCAACACGGAAGGCCGCGCCGCCGTCGAGATGCGCCGTGTCGTTGTAGCTCACCAGCCGCATCCGGCCCTCGCTCACCCGCAGCACGCTGAGGGCCGTGTTGCCGCCGATGGCGATGCGCTGCATCTGCGGCAGGCTGGCCTGCAGGGCGTTCGCTACCATCGAACGCAGCGCGGCGCCGTGGCTGACCAGCAGCACCGTCTCGCCGGGGTGATCGGCCGCAATGCGCGCGACGGCCGCGGCCAGCCGGCTGTTCAACTCGCTCATACTCTCACCGCCGCCGCGGCGCACATCCTCACCCGATATCATGGCGGTGATTTCGTCCGGGTAGCGCGCGACTATCTCCTCCCAGGTCATCCCGGTCCAAACGCCGATGTCAGAACTCGCGCAAGGAGGCATCGGCCACCGGCTGGAGGCCAACTTCGTCGCCGACAATGCAGGCGGTGTCCCAGGCACGCTTGAGGTCGCTGCTGTAGATCGCCCCGAACGGGTAGGTTTGCAGGCGGCGGGCTACGATGCGCGCCTGCTCCCGGCCGCGTTCCGACAGGTCCGTGTCCATGGCCTGTCCCTGCCAGCGGCCGCTGAGATTCCATTCCGTCTCGCCGTGGCGCAAGAGAATAAGTGTTGTTGCGTTATCGTGGTTCGTCATCAGCTTCTTCGTTGAATTCGCTCGCCAGTCCGTCGAGATGGCGGGTGTCAGGCAGTGCGATCAGCCGCGCGCCGCCGGCGGCGACCTGCACCACCGTCACGGAAGTGTTGAATACAGGCGTCGATCGCACGTCCACGCCGTCCGGCGCACCGGGCAGGGCAATCATCGCTGAGCGTACATTGCCGCCGTGGGTGACCACGCAGACCGTCTGGGAGGTGTGGCGCTGCGCAATGGCGGCGATGGCGTCCAGCGTACGCGTCGTGAGCTGGGCATAGGTTTCGCCGCCGCCACGCGGCGGATCTTCGCCGCGACCTACCGCCTCCAACGTGTCTGGCCAGCGCTTCGCCACCTCCACGCGGGTCAACCCTTGCCAGTCACCAAGGTCGATCTCGCGCCAGCAGCTGTCCTCGACCGGTTCCAGGTTCAGCGCGCGGCTGACGAACCCGACCGTCTCAGCCGCGCGCCGCAGGTCGCTGGTCACCAGCGCATCGACGCCGGCAAATCGCATCCGTTCAGCCAGCAGACGCGCCTGCTCCCGTCCGCGATCTGTCAATCCGGGCGCGTCAGGCGACTGGCCCTGGATGCGTCCCACATGGTTCCATTGGCTCTCGCCGTGGCGGCAGAGGAGAAGAGTGGTCGCATCTTGGTTCGGTGTTGTAGACATTGGTCGCAATTGGGTGCTTTCTGGTCGAAACCGGCGATGCTCGCCGTACCGCCGCCTGCGGTTGAAACCAGCAGGCTGATACGGTTCAAGCATGCTGAAGCAAGCTGTTGTCTCTCCGACTGAGCTTGCTTTAGCATGCTTCGGTGTGTCAGCCGTCGAATTCATTCGGCGGCGACGCCAGGAACGCGACCACCGCCCGCTCATCGGCTGTCAGCGGCGGCAAGTCGGAGACGGCCAGGTTCTGGACGACCTGCTGCGGCGTCTTCGCGCCCGCTATGACGACGCTGACCGCCGGCTGGTCGAGGACGAAACGCAATGCCGCCTGGGCCAGCGGTCGCTCAGGCGTCGCCAGTCGTTGGTTGAGCCAGGCGGCGGTCTCGATCCGTGCCCCGCGGTAATGAGTCGGCCAGCGGCTTCGAATGTCGCCGCGCGCAAAGTCGTCCGCTGCGTCGTACTTGCCGCTCAGCAGGCCGTTGGCCAGCGGCTCGCGCGCGATCATGGCAACGTTCGCTGCCAAAGCGGCCGGAAAAAGCTGCCGCGCTGCGTCCTGGCTGAACATGTTGTACACGACTTGGATCGTGTCGCAACGTCCACCAACAATTGCCGCTAACCCCTCGGTCGGGTCGTGGATGGTGACGCCGTAGCTGCGGATCTTGCCGGCACGCTTCAGGTCGTCCAGCGCATCGAACACACCACCGTCCGCGATCTGCGCCAGCGACGGGTTGTGCAACTGGTACAGGTCGATGACGTCGGTTTGCAGGCGGCGCAGGCTCTGCTCGACGGCGAAGCGGATGTAGTCGGGTTCGAAGTCCACCCGATGCGTGAACGGAAGCACGGCGTCTGGTGCAAACTCATCCAGCAAGCGGCCGCTGCGTTCTGCGAACTGCTGCGCGATCTTCGGATCGACGTCCCGGTTGTAGAAGTTACCGCCGCCCTTGGTGGCGATTACCACCTGCTCGCGCACTCTGGGCCGCTCCGCCAGCACCTCGCCCAGCAACGTCTCGCTGTGGCCGTGGCCGTAGACATCCGCGGTGTCGAAGAAGGTGCAGCCGCCGTCCAGCGCCGCGTGAATGGCAGAGCGCGAGGCGTCGTCGTCGGTCGGACCGTAGCTGTTGCCATAACGGTTGCCGCCGATGGCCCACGCGCCAAAGCCGACTTCTGAGACGAGGAGACCGGTGCGGCCGAGGGTGCGAGTGTGCATGAAGGTGAGTGTAAAGCGTGAAACGTTCGTGCGGGTCGGCTGATGTGGCGCGCCAGCCCTGGTCATTCTACCTGCGGGGTGGGGATTCGGCAAAGGACGTACCCCAATCGTTGCCCGATCCGACGTCTGTGGTATAATTCACCCTTGTACTTGTGCACCTCATAACAGAAAGAGGAATTACAGAGAATTATGCTCAAACGAACCTTTACCTGCGGCCAGTTGCGCGCTGAGAACGCTGGTCAGGACGTGGTGCTCAACGGCTGGGCCTATCGCCGCCGCGACCACGGCAATATCATCTTCATCGACCTGCGCGATCGCTACGGCGTGACCCAGGTCGTCGTCACTCCTGATGCGGCGGACGCCTATACCGCGGCTGAAAGGGTGCGCAGCGAGTTCGTGCTGGCGGTGCGCGGCACGGTGCGCCTGCGCCCGGCCGGCATGGACAACCCGGGTCTTGACACCGGCGATGTCGAAGTCGTCGTCAGCGAGCTGGTGGTGGAAAACGCCGCCAAGCCGCTGCCTTTCGAGATCCGCGACGATGTCGAAGCCAACGAGCACACGCGCCTCAAGTATCGCTACCTGGACCTGCGTCGGCCGCGTTTGCAGGAAAACATCATCCTGCGCCACCGCTCGGTCAAATTGATGCGCGATTACCTCGATGCGCACCGCTTCCTGGAGATCGAGACGCCCATCCTGACCAAATCGACGCCGGAGGGCGCACGGGACTATCTGGTGCCCAGCCGCGTGCATCCGGGCAAGTTCTATGCCTTGCCGCAAAGCCCGCAGCAGTTCAAGCAACTGCTGATGGTGGCCGGCTTCGACCGCTACTTCCAGATCGCGCGCTGCTTCCGTGACGAGGATCTGCGCGCCGACCGCCAGCCCGAATTCACCCAGCTCGACGTCGAGATGTCCTTCGTCGACCAGGAGGATGTGATCGACCTGATCAGCGGACTGTGCCGCGACCAGGTGGCGCAGTTGACCGGCGCTGAGGCGCCCAGCCTGCCCTTCCCCCGCCTGACCTACGCTGAGGCCATGGAACGCTACGGCAGCGACAAGCCGGACATTCGCTTCGGCCTGGAACTGCAGGACCTGGGCGATCTGCTGAGTGACACCGGCGTCGGCTTCCTCAAGGCCGCGCTGGCGGCTGGCAATCAGGTCAAGGCAGTGCGCGGACCGAGCCTTGCCACGCTGAGCGGCCAGAAGCTGCGCGAGCGGGTCAAGGGCTACGAGGAAGTGGTCAGGATCTACGGCGCCAAGGGGTTGGCCTGGCTGGACTTTCCTGCGGACGGCGAGTCCGCACCCAAGTCGCCGATTGCCAAGTTCTTCAGCGCTGACGAACTGGCCGCGATTGCCGGGCGCTGCCAGGCTGAAGCGGGCGATGTCGTCTTCATCGTCGCTGACACCAGCAAGGTCGTTGCGGCAGCGTTAGGCGAGTTGCGCCTGCGCATTGGCCGCGACCAGGACCTGATCGCACCTGGCCAGTTCGCTTTCTTGTGGGTGGTTGACTTCCCGCTGGTGGACTGGAACGAGGACGAAGGTCGCTGGGATGCCATGCATCACCCTTTCACCTCGCCCAAGCCTGAGGATATCGACCGGATGGAGAGCGACCCGGCCAGCGTGCGCGCTAACGCCTACGATATCGTGCTGAACGGCATCGAGCTGGGCGGCGGCAGCATCCGAATCCACCAGCGTGACGTACAGGAGCGCATGTTCAAGCTGCTGGGCCACTCTCCCGAGTCGACGACTCTCAAGTTCGGCCACATGCTGGACGCGTTTGAGTTCGGCACGCCGCCCCACGGCGGCATCGCGCTGGGCATCGACCGCTTCATTATGCTGCTGGCCGGCGAGCAGTCGATCCGTGAGGTCGTCGCCTTCCCCAAGAATCAACAGGCCGTCGAACCGATGACCGGTACGCCGGACGTGGTTGATACTGCCCAACTGGATATGCTGGGCGTACGTCTCATTTCAACAGAAAAGAAGGAAACATCATGAAATCCGCAAGCTTTCAGCTCCATCCGCGCGGCGCGGAACTGTTACACAACCGCCTGCTCAACAAGGGCGCCGGCTTCAACGAAGCCGAGCGCGATGCGTTCGGCCTGCGAGGTCTGCTCCCGCCGCGTGTGGCGTCGCTGGAAGACCAGGTTGCACGCGTACTGGAAAACGTGCGCAGCATGCCAACCCCGCTGACCCAGTATCGCTATCTGGTCGGCCTGCTGGACCGCAACACGACTCTGTTCTTTCGCGTCGTAATCGACAACCTCGATGAACTGATGCCCATCATTTACACCCCGACCGTCGGCCAGGCGTGCCAGGAGTATGGTCACGTCTTCCAACAGGCGCAGGGAATGTTCATCAGCCTCGAGGACCGCGGCCGCGTCGCCGATGTGCTGCGCAACTGGCATCACGACGATGTGCGCATCATCGTTGTCACCGACGGCGAGCGCATCCTGGGCCTGGGCGACCAGGGCGCCAACGGCATGGGCATCCCGGTCGGCAAGCTGGCGCTCTACACCGCCTGCGCCGGCGTGCATCCCGCGCAGTGCCTGCCGATCACGCTCGATACCGGCACCAACAACCAGAAGCTGCTGGACGACCCGCTTTACATCGGCCTGAAGCGTAACCGCGTACGTGGCGAGGCCTACGATGCGCTGGTCGAAGAGTTTATCATGGCCGTGCAGCAGGTCTACCCGCGCGCCATCGTCCAGTTCGAGGACTTCGGCAACGCCAACGCCTTCCGGCTGCTGCATCAATACCGCGACCGCATCTGCACCTTCGACGACGACATTCAAGGCACCGCCGGCGTCGTGCTGGCCGGTCTCTACGCGTCGCTGCGGTTGACCGGCGGCCGCCTGAGCGACCACAAGTTCCTCTTCTACGGCGCCGGCGAGGCCGGCATCGGCATCGGCGACCTGGTCGTGACGGCGATGATGGAAGAAGGACTGAGCGAGGCCGAGGCGCGGCTGCGCTGCTGGTTCTTCGACTCCAAGGGGCTTGTGGTGGCTGAGCGCACCGATCTGGTGGCGCACAAGCGGCCATACGCCCACGAGCATCCCTTCGTTGGGGACTTCCTGACTGCCGTCGAAACGTTGCAGCCGACCGGTGTAATCGGCGTGGCCGGCGCAGGCAAAGCTTTCACCCAGCCGATTGTCGAGACCATGACGCGGCTCAACGAGCAGCCGATCATCTTCGCGCTCTCCAACCCGACCTCCAAGTCGGAATGCACGGCTGAGGAAGCCTACACATGGTCCGCTGGCAAAGCGATCTTTGCCAGCGGCAGCCCCTTCCCTGCCATGGAATACGAGGGCAAGCTGCTGGTGCCGGGCCAGGGTAACAACTCCTACATCTTCCCTGGTGTCGGTCTGGGCGTGATCATCTCCGGCGCGATCCGCGTGCCCGACGAGATGTTCTCGGCCTCAGCCAAAGCGCTTGCTGCGCAGGTGGGCGAGGACGACCTGGCGTTGGGTCGCGTTTACCCGGCGCTTGACCGCATCCGCGAGGTCTCAGCTTACATCGCGGCCGCCGTGGCACAGGTCGCCTACGACCGCAATCTGGCTACGGTGCCCAAGCCCGACGATCTGGTGGCCGCGGCCAGAGCCGCCATGTACGAGCCCCGCTACGAGCCGTATGTGAGCTAATGCGCTTGGCCAGTGTCCTGTCAACACCAATTGCTGGCTTGCAAGCAAGCGAACGCCTCGATTGATGCCTGACAGGACGCTGGTTTGGAAAACTGGCCCCCTGGTCTTGTTGCGATTGCGAACCGTCTGACGTATAATGCGATTATGCGATAATCGGAAAGTCGCACAATCGCATCAAGGAGAATCAAGTGATGCAAACAGCCTTTACGGTTCGTGTACGTGAGCGGGGACAGATCACACTTCCCCAGTCGGTGCGTAACAGTCTGGCGGTTGACACCGGCGATACGCTAAATCTGGTGCAGATTGACGACATTCTACTCCTGTCGCCCAGGCAGACCATGATCCCGAAGCTCTCTCAGGAGTTCACAGAGCTGATGCACGAGGAAGGGGTTAGTTTGGCCGAGCTACTGCAGGGCCTGGAAAAGGAACGCCAGTTCATCCGGCAGGAACGGTACGCCAACAGTGCGTAGGGTGTTTGTCGACGCAAACGTGCTGATCGCTGGCGCCGACTCGCAGTCAGGCGCAAGCAATGCCGTGCTCCAAATAGCCGAAGTCGGCTTGTTCCAACTCGTGGTATGTACGCAGGTGCTGGACGAGGCAGAACGCAATCTGCGCAAGAAACTACCGCGGGCGCTGCCAAATTTCGCAGCGCAAATGGCGCGTCTCCGGTTGGAGATCCTGCCCGATCCTTCCCCCGAACAGGTCAAGCAGTGGGAGGAGATCATTGAAGCCGCAGACGCGCCCATTCTCTGCGTTGCCGTTGCCAGCGGTGTAGACCGCTTCATTACGTTGAATACCAAAGACTTCACACCAGACGTTGCTGACAAAAGCGGGTTGACCATTCAAACGCCTGCCGAATCCATTGAAGATGTGCGACGTTTGGTAACCGACAATTTGAGATGACGACCGCCGACAACTGGGAGAATATATCTGTGCCTACCTCAATCAAAATCAACCACGCCGCCGACCACGTTGGCCAGGATGTCACGCTGACCGGCTGGGTGCAGAAGCGCATCGACAAGGGCCGCCTGCAGTTCGTCCATTTGCGCGACGGCACCGGCGTCATGCAGTGCGTCGTGTTCAAGAAGAACCTGCCCGAAGAGCAGTTCGACGCTGCCCGTCACATCACGCTGGAGTCGGCCGTAAGCATCACCGGCGCGTTGCGGGCCGAAGAGCGCGCGCCGGGCGGCTTTGAGCTGGACGCCAATGCGTTCGAGGTTATCGGCCGCGCCGACGATCCCTACCCGCTGGCGCCCAAACGCGACGGCGGCGAGCACGGCAGCGACTTTCTGCTCAACAACCGCCACCTCTGGCTGCGCGACCCGCGCCAGACCGCCATCCTGCGCACGCGCGCCACGCTGATCAGCGCGATCCGCAACTGGCTGGACGACCAGGGCTTCGTGCTGGTGGACACGCCGATCATCACGCCGGCGGCGGCCGAGGGCACGACCAACCTGTTCGCGACCGAGTACTTCGAGGAACCGGCCTATCTGGCGCAGACCGGCCAGCTCTACAGCGAGGCAACCATCGGCGCGTTCGGTCGCGTCTACTGCTTCGGCCCCACCTTCCGCGCCGAGAAGTCGGACACCCGCCGCCACGCCATGGAGTTCTGGATGGTGGAGCCGGAGATGGCGTTCACCGAGCTGGACGAGAACATGGAGGTCATCGAGCAGTTCGTCAGCCACTGTGTGCAGACGGTGCTGCGCGAGCGCGCTGCCGACCTGGACGCGCTGGAGCGTGACACGACCCGCCTGCAAAACGTCCTCCCGCCGTTTCCCGCGCATCCACTACGACGACGCGGTCAAGCTGCTGCACGCCAACGGCTACCCCGACTTTCCCTGGGGCGAGGACTTCGGCGCGCCGCACGAGGACGCCATCAGCGCCCAGTTCGACAAGCCGGTCTTCGTCCACCATTACCCGCGCGGGGTCAAGGCGTTCTACATGCAGCCCGACCCGGAGCGGCCCGACACAGTGCTGGCCTGCGACCTGATCGCGCCAGAGGGCTTCGGCGAGATCGTCGGCGGCAGCCAGCGCATGCACGACTACCAAACGCTGCTGGACGCCATCGACGCGCACAAGCTGCCGCAGGAAGCCTACGAATGGTACCTCGACCTGCGCAAGTACGGCGCCCAGCCGCACAGCGGCTTCGGCATGGGCCTTGAGCGCGTCCTGATGTGGCTCTGCGGACTGCCCCACATCCGCGAGGCACTGCCCTTCCCGCGACTATACCGACGGTTTTATCCGTAAACGCGCAGAGATGCCAACTTCTCGGAGAAGTTGGCATCTCTGCGCGTTCTCTGTAAGCCCCTTCAAACCACCACAGTGACGCGCAACTGCGCTACTCGGCCGTCGCGTCCAAAGATACTGCGCGAGGCTTCTATGTCAAGACTGTTACCCTGCACGGTAACGGCGCGTCCATCGGCGAACGTCACTTCCAACTCTGTTTTGTCGCCGCGGGTGTAGATGACCGGGGTCTGGCAGAGAGTGAATGCCAGCGAATCAGCGGACAACGGCAAGGTTCTTGGATGCTGTGTTATGTCGATATAACTAAACGTGTTCGGGGAATGGAGGAACTCGTCGCGCCGCAGCAGCGACGGAGCAAAGCGTAGCGCCCCGTCATGCACTGACACGCCCAGCTCTCCCAGTCGCGTCAGGATCTCCTCTTTCACCTGGCCGGTCATGCCCGGCTGGCGGGCGCCAATTCCCATGGGCGTGTGCGAATAGGGATCAGTTGGAAACGCGCCATACTCGGCGGGCGACTTGTTGAAACCCAACCCCTGCCGGATGTCGTAGTATGCGCTCGCCAGTGCAGAGGTGACGGATTCGTATGCATCCTCTTCAACGGCTTTCTGATAGCATTCCTGCGCAGCCAGCAGCAGCTTCGACACCATGTGCCAGTAGATGCTGCCCAGCCCCTCGTAGGCGAAGAAGGTACCGGAACGGCCCGTGAATGCACGGTGGTCGAACGTGGTTTCAAACAGGTCGAGCATGACCGCCCGTTCTGCCAGAGCGTCTGACGCGTAGGCCGGTTCCTGCGCCAGTTCGCCTAACACGCGCGCAACATCTCCGGCATTGCGAAAAGCGCCGTTGAAATGATACACACCGGCCTGATCGCGGATCAGCAGGCGCCTGTCGTTGGCTGCAGTCAGCGCCGTTACAAGTCGAGAGCTGGCAACCTGCGCAGCCGGCACCTTGTTCTTCTCCAGAAAACCGGGCAGTCGGCGGTTGGGATAGAGCATGTATGAGTTCTGATCGGCGCGATAGAGGTCGCTTTGGCGCAGGTTCTGCAACAGCGCCAGCGACTCCTCGGCCGCCAACATGCCTGACGACAGCAGGGCAACCTGCCCTTCCAGCATCAAATAGAGGTGCTCGACTGCGACGCCCTCGTCGTGCAGGCGCAAGATGTTGTAGCTATGGGCCAGGCCATCCGGTCGGCGGTTGGCGCGCAGTGTGTGCTCGATGTAGGTCTGCGCCAGTTCCAGGAACTCGCCCAACGTCTGCCGTTCGAGTTCGACCTGTGTGGATGGAATCCCGTCCCGGTACACGCCTGTGCGATAGGCGGTAGCAGCCATTCCCAACTGATCCATGATCGCTCGCCGCGCCTGATCGGTGAAGCCAGTTTGCAGGTGTGGCCGGTTCGTGGCAAGGATGGCATGCACTTCGCCCAGAAGATCGGCCGCGGCAGCGTTGACAGTCAACGCTTCACCATTGCCTTCCGCCAGCCGCGCCTGCCAGAAGGCGACAAAGCGGCGCAGGTAAGCCACGGTGACGACCGAAAGCCCCTTACCCACCAGCGCGTTGTTGGCGTCGTTCCACTCGGGCCGCTGGGTGTTCATCCAGATGCCACCCTCCGGTACCAGATTGGTGAGCTTGGCCAGCAGCAGCACCAGCAGTTTCTCGGTCAGGGTGCCATGCACCACCGCGCCGTTGCCGTCGCGCAACAGCCGGCCGTCCGTTCCATTGGACGCCACCGCAGCGGCGATTTCCTCTTCTTGCTCCCAATCGAAATCGATGGTGTCAAACCAGTCGGCGATCATCTGCCCATACGGCCGTAGCCGATACGGGACGTTGGCATAGGCGAAGATCGGGCGGTTCCACAAGCTGGTCAGCGTTCCGGGAGAGACTTGCTCGGCGACTTCCAGCAACTTCTGCAGGTAGATGATCTGGTGGTCACTCCAATAGCCGATGTTAGCCCAGGGGTTTTCTGGCTCTGGCGCCTCCCACTCGATACCATCGCGCGTGATCCGATAAGGATTGTAGCCATCTACGGTGGTGGCGTTCAGAAACTTGGCGACCATCCCCGCGGCAAAGCCAGGAAAGCTGAGCGCCAACGGTTCCCAGTTTTGAAATATGTCGCGCCAGTTGCCCTGGTAATCCAGGCGAGGCGAGCCGTCAGGCTTGCTCACGGCGATATTGAACCGGTTCCAGGGCCGGCTGGGATCGCCGTGGCGACGGCTAAAGGTCAGCGGCAGGTATTCGTAGCACAGCCGGATCAGATCGGCCGTGCCGGAGTCGCCGGCCCGCGCATACAGATCCTGAATGGAAAACTGCTTCGGCAGGGCCGCAAACCAGTCGGCCTGGCTTTCCAGCACCGCGCGGTTGCGGACGCGCACGAAATCCAGCAGATCGGCCCGCTGAACCTGGTAGTTGTCAACAAAGATCCCGCCGCGCATGATGTTGAAGAGGACGTTGGCAAAATGATGCGCGGTCGTCGTTTCCTGAGCGGTGAGTTGCAATCCGTCGGCCGCGGCCACGAAACGGACCAGAGCGTCGGCGCCGCGAGCGATGTCTGCTTCGATCTGTGGCTCGATGAGTGACACGTTCTGGCTGAGAATCTGCCGCAACGCCTCAACTGCAGCGCTGTCCTGGTTCACGTCGGCGACGATGTGCCAACGGCTGGTTTCATCCGGCGCCAGTTCGATCGCGGCCTGGACAAAGTATGCGCCCAGCCGGCCGCAGACGTCATGCTCGGTCGCGACGGCATGACCGCGGCGGAAGGCGTCGATCTGGTCGGTGCTGAGCAGATGGCCGGTCGCATTCAAACCGACCTGCCAGGCAACCGTGGCCTTGAGCGATTCGCTCGGTTCGGCGCGGTCGGTAAGCGTAGCGCTCAGGGAGAAGATCCCCAGTCCGGTTGCCGGCTCCAGCTCGTTGCGCTTGTAAGCATCGAGCAGGCTGCTCATCGTGTTCTGCAAGATACTCGTTGCGCCAAATGGCAGGATATTCTGCAAGCCATCGAGCAGTTCGACCTGGCATGGGTTCTCGCCGTGGTTGCTCAGCCAGCAGCTTCTGATGAAGCCGAAGCGGTCGCCGGTGTGCCAGGCTGTGCGCAGCGTCAACCCAAGATCGTGGTTGACCTCCTCGAAAATCAGTTTGTTTCCGTAGATGTTCTTGTAGAGGTGACGTTCACAGCGATAGGCGCCCGCGTAACGCTGCGAGAATGGTTCCCAGAGCTGCATGCGCCCGTCGCGCGTGACCCGCACAATCGTCTTGCCGCCAGTCTCTTCGCCGTGCGCCTCGATCTTGTCCACTGTTTCGTAGGGAAAGAGAGCCATGTCAGCATTCGCGCGCCCCGCCGTTAGCCCTCCCGCGCTGGAAATGAACAGCCAGTGGTCTGCGCTGCTCACCAGGCTCATGAAGAAAGGGGACATCTGATCGTAATGGGAGATGCGGTAGTAATCCTCCCCCAGAAACCGAACGTAACTCCCGGCTACTGGTTTGTCTGCGTCGAGGATCGGCGTATTGCCGATCCAAACATCGGCCTTCATCATCATCTTCACTGTTGCACCCTCACCAGCAAGCACATTGTGTTACGGAACAACGCAAATGAAACGACTTTCACTCCTCGCTGCCGGCGTCTGTTTGAAACGTTGAGATAGAATGGGCCAGACACTCGCCGACGAACCGCTCGCCGTCCACAGTCAGAGCCACCTGATCTGTCTGGTCGGAACGGTTCAGTACCACAACGATGATCTGCCCATTCAGGTTGTGGAATGCGGCTGCCTCCAGCGCGTCGTTGGAAGTGGCGCAGAGGATACGATGCGCACCGGGTTGCACAAAGCGGGGAAAATGGCCGATGGCATAATAGCTGCTCTGGTAGTACAGTTCGCCGGTTGTTGTGTCGGCCAGAATCGGGGCGCTGCAATAGTTGCCCACGTGGTTCGGGCCGCCACTGGTGTCCAGCAACAGGTTCCAGTCGATCCAACCTACCGTCCAGCGGTTCAGATCGTTGATCATGGAACGGGCGTAAACTGACTGCAGATGATCGTTAGTGTTGGCGGCGGCCAGGAGAGGAAGTTCGGCCAGACGGTAAGGCGTGTCTTTTGCAGTACAGAAGTGACGGAGTTGCAAAGATTTTCTGCCTTTGTTGCCTGCTTGGCGGGGCGCTATTCGCATGGAATAGCGCCCCGCTGCGGATCGTTCAGTCCACCGTGCGGAAGTATACGCGGACGTAACCTGTCTTGGATGAATCCCAGTAATCCTGGGTTGACAGACCGTAGCGAACACCGCGGTCGTCGTTGGACGTCAGGATGTAGCCGTAGTTGACACCGGTGCTGACCGTGTTCTGGACGGCGCTGGTGATGTCCAGCCGAAGCCACGTGCCGATCTTGCCGGAGCCAAGATGGTTGGAGCCAACGGCAGGACCGTAGTCGCCGCCGGGGAAGCTCCAGGGCGTCCACCAGTTGACCGGATCAGGCATCCACGGAGTTGTGATCGGATGCACCTGCACGCTCGGGATCACTGAGTCGGACCACATGCTGAAGCCGCGGCCCTCGGTGACGTAGAGATACAGGTAGGCCACATCAACCTCAGCGTCGTTGGGGATACCGCTGATGGGCACGTGGACCACCGGACGCATCTGGTTGAAGAAGCCCACCCACATGGTCTGGGAGGTGCCGTTGTAAGCGCTTGGCTGGGTGCCGTTAATGAACGTATCGCGATCGACGTTGAACCGTCGCGACCGCTCGATGGTCGGGGTATTCGCCAGCCGGATCTGGTCCATGTGCAGCGTGCCGCTGCTGTTGGCCGGCAGGGTCACGCCGTAGCCCCAGACATCGTTCAGCCCGAAGCCGTCGTTCGGCGCACCGGCCGGCTGCTGGGCGCTGCGAGTAAAGGACGAAAAGGGTACCGACACCTGACGCCAACCGCTGAAGTCGTCAACGAAGCTGGCTTCGAAGCGCTCCGACGTGTTCGGCGCCTGATAGACCCGCACGTAGTCCACCTGCATCTGCTGCGGCAGCGTCAGGTCGGGGCTGACCGTGCCGCCGAAGTTGCCGCCGACAGCCAGGTTCAAGATCACGTAGAAGGGGTGGTTGAAGACCCACTCGTTGGGGGCCACGTCGGCGGGGGTCGCGTTGTGGTAGTTGATGCCGTCCACGAACCAGTGAATTTCGTCGGGCGACCACTCCACCGCGAAGGTGTGGTAGTTCTCAGCCACGGGCTGCTGCAACGTGTAGACGTTGCCGAAGGCCGCGCCGCCCGAGTAACCAGGGCCGTGGATCGTGCCGAACACCTCATTGGGATTGCGGCTGACGTACTCCATGATGTCGATCTCGCCGCTCTGGGGCCAGCCAACCTCGCCGATGTTGGTGCCCAGCATCCAGAAGGCAGGCCACAGCCCGGCTGCGCCGTCGGGCACGAGAACGCGGGACTCGATGCGGCCATACTGGGCCTCGATCTTGTTAGCCGAGATCAGGCGGGCCGAGGTGTACTCGCACGGGCCGTACCAGCAAAGCAACTGTTGCGCAGGCTCGGCCTGATCCAGGGTGATGGTCAGATTGCCGCTGCCATCGGTGGCTGCGTTGTCGGTGTAGAACTGCAACTCGCTGTTGCCCCAGCCGGGGATGCCGTTGAGGGTGCCATCGCCAATTTCGGCGCTCCATACGTTGGGGTTTGGCCCGGTGCCGGCCGCGTTGTCGAACTCATCGCTCCAGACCAGTTGCCAGTCGCCGGGCGGTGTCTGGGCGGTAGTAGTCGTCTGATTGTCGAGCACATTGACTGTGATCGGCTGACCGCTGTTGCTGCCGTAGTACCAGAAGTTGAGACCATTGTAGGCGCTCCAGTCCTGGCTGACCGGGAACGTCCGCGTAAAGCTGGGAGCGTCGCCGCCGGCCGGTCCGTAGACGCCGGTGAGGACGTCCTCATAGGTCCACTGGCCCGGCACTGCCATGGCAGTACCTGTCATGATTTCCGTAATCGACAGGCTCACGTCGCCCGATGGCTCGAAGCGGAAGAAGCCCTGGAAGTCGTCGAGCATAGCTGGGTCAGGCTGGTCAGTCTCAAGGATGGTCAACACGGCCTGCACCTGGAAGCCGGCGTCGGCATTGACAGGATCGCGCAGGTTGAGCATCAGGTTCTGGTCCCCCTCGTACTTGTAGTCCATCAGGGTATCGACCTGGAACGTCTGCTCAAGCTGGCCGGGATCGATGACCAGAGTGCCGCTGGTGGGGATGTAGTCACGATCTGGCGTGGCATAGCCTTCCGCGGTAGTGTAGTTGATGGATACCGGCAGCTCGGAGGTCATGTTGAGAGTGACCGTGATAATCGCGGTGTCGCCCTCAGACACTTCATAACTGCTGCTGGCGAACTCGATCGCCAGCGGCTCGACCAGCCCGCCGGTGTTGCCGAAGATCGACACCTGATCTACATAGTAGGTATTGCTACCCATGTCCACATTGCCATAGCCGCCGATGCCGTAGCCGTATACCTCAGTCAGGGTGAACCCGTCGTTGGGCGCGCCATTGCCGATGTCCTTGCGATGGAAGTCGCTCCAGGCGAACTGGAAGAACTGCCAACCGGAGAAGTTGTCGGGGATGTCCAGGCTCCAGCGCTCGGCGTCATCGGTGGTTGAGCCGGGATTGCGGTTGTCCAGGATGTCGACGAACAGCGTGCCGCCGGTGTTGTTTCCGTAGATCCAGAGGCAGATGCCCTCGTAGGTGCTCCAGTCCTGCGGCACCCATTCATCCACGGCCTCGTTGCTGAACGCGTGGGTGAAGCCGGCCCACTGGCCGGGTCCGATGGTCAGATCTTCTTGCAGCACACCGTTGGGTACGGGCAGTCCCGGCACGGCAGCCGGCGGCGAGTCGGTGGTCGTGATCGCCACGCTCGCGCCGGTGGCGTTCCAGGTGACAAAACCCACGCCCAGTCCGTTCGGATCTGTGCCGCTGGGCAGTTGACCGTCGTTGAAGTCGTCTACGGTGGTCACGCGCAGCATGACGCCCACGTTATCCACGTAGTAGTTCTGGCTGCCCATGTCCACGTTGCCGTAGCCGCCGATGCCGTAGCCGTGGACCTCGGTCAGCGTAAAGCCGTCGTTGGGCGCACCGTTGCCGATGTCCTTGCGGTGGAAGTCGGCCCACGGAAGCTCGAAGTATTGCCAGCCGCTGAAGTTGTCGGGGATGTCCACGCTCCAGCGTTCGGCGTCATCGGTGGTGGAGCCGGGGTTGCGGTTGTCCAGGATGTCGACGAACAACGTACCGCCGGTGTTGTTGCCGTAGAGCCAGACGCTGAACCCGACATATGGGGACCAGTCCTGCGGCACCCATTCGTCAACTGCCTCGTTAGAAAAGGCATGGGTGAAACCGGCCCACTGGCCGGGTCCGATGGTCAACGCCTCGTTCAACACCGAATTCGGCTCGCCCAACCCAGGTACTGGCGCAGGCGGCGAGTCGGTGGTGGTAATTGCCACGCTGGCGCCTGTGGCGTTCCAGGTAACGAAGCCCACGCCCAGGCCGTTGGGATCGAGACCGGTGGGCAACTGGCCGTCGTTGAAGTCGTCGATGATGTGCGATTTGCCGGTCGAGGTGGTCAGTTCGTCATCGACGATGGTCAGTGTCGCCTGGCTGGGCGCGCCCAAAACGGCGTTCTGCGGCGCAGAGAGTTCCAGCAGCACCGTCAAGTCATCGTTCTGCCCGCTGTTGTCGATCGTATCGACCGTGAAAGCCTGCGTCGTTTCACCGGGCGCAAAGACCAACTCGCCCGTGGCAGCTACGTAGTCGACCCCTGCCACGGCGGTGCCATCGGCTGTTGCGAAGGTAACCGTTACGGGCGCCGTGTGGCTGATGTTGAGCGTGGCGGTAATGGTCGCCGTGCCGCCCTCCGGAACCGAGAACGTAGCGCTTTCGAAGGCAACGCGGCGCGTGATGCTGCCGGCGTCGCCATAAACACCCATGGCGTCCAGTTTGAAGGAGCCGACGGTGCCGTCGAGGACGAAGACCCAGTTGTCCACCTGGGAGACGTCATACGCACCGCCCGCGCCGAAAGTGACAAACGGCAGCGCGACATATTTCCAGCCGGCCACGTCGTCGACAAAGGTGGCGCGGCGATCGTCGCCGGCAACGGTCTGGATCTCAACCTCATGGACCGTGCCGGAGTTTTCGCCGTAGAACCAGAAACTGACGCCCTCCATGTCGCTCCAGTTCTGAGCGGGGTTGAGAGCGGCGCCGAAGCCGGCCCAGGTGGGAACGTCGACCGTGCCGGAGAGCACGCCGTTGTCGCCTATCTGGCCAGGAATGGCCATAGGATCGGTGTCGCTGAGTACAGGAGTATCGAATTCGACGGAGATGTTGCCCCAGTCGCCGTAGACAAACCAGCCGGCCGGGACGCCGTCGTCAAAGCTGGCGAACTCCATCAGGTTGACCAAGACGATCTGGTCGACCAGGAAGGAGCCCGACACGCCGTCGAGGACCATCACCCAGTTGTCGACCTGAGAGACGTCGTAGACGCCGCCGGCGCCAAAGGTCGAGAAGGGCAGGATCACCTGCTTCCAGCCTGCCACGTCGTCGGTGAAGGAGGCCCGCCGGTCATCCCCGGCGACCGTCTGTATCTCAACAGTGAAGACGTCGCCGGAATCTTCGCCGTAGAACCAGAGGCTCAGGGCGTCGTAATCGCTCCAGTTCTGAACCGGGTTGAGTCCTGCGCCGAAGCCGGCCCAGGTGGGAACGTCGACCGTGCCGGAGAGCACGCCGTTGGCGCCCACCTGTCCCGGAATGGCCATGGGATCGGCGTCGCTGATCACGGGGGTTTCAAATTCGATAGCGATGTTGCCCCAGTCACCGTAGACAAACCAGCCATCAGGGACGCCATCCTCGAAGTCGGCGATGACGGGGAGCGCCTGAATGGCGCCAGGGCTGGCCTGATCACGGGCGGCTGCGACGCCAACGGTCAGGGCAATCAGGAGCACACCTGCGACTGCTACAGGCAGCGCAATGAGGGTGAGCCATCTCTTATGCATGTTTGTAACTCCTTGTGAATCTAGTGTAAGACGTGGGCCGTCGACCCAACAACTGGTTGCTTTTTGGCGAGAGAGTGGGCCAGCCAGTCTCTATGTCAGAACTGACCGGAAATCTGGGCGATACTACTCCCTACCGTGGGCGCGTCGGGAATGCTACCATCCGCAGACCTTATTGTACGCGACAGGCGGCACGCGGGCTTGGAGAAAAGCGGGAAATCAGGGGACAAATCATGGAGAACGGCGGCGCTTCGCGTCGCATCGCCGCTGTCCGTACCAAACGGGCGGGACTGAACCCAATCGGGTCGGTCGGAGCCATCATCTGCCATGGCTACGGCGATACGCATCCGGCGACATGCCGGCTTCCTTGCGAAAGACGCGACTGAAATAGCCGCTATCTGAAAATCCCACGTCCAGCGCGATTTCGGTGATGTTCTTGTCTGACTGGTCGAGCAGAAGCTTGGCCTGTGTCACACGATAGCGGTTGAGGTAGGCTATGGGAGTCATTCCCAGTTCCTGCCGAAAGCAATATGTCAGGTAATCGCTGCTCATTGCAACGTGACGCGCTAAATCATGGCGTGACAGGGGCTGCTGATAGTTCTGGTGAATGTAGGCCATCGCCTTGCGTACCAATCGCTGCGCCTCACTGCTCAGCTTGTGCTGGCGTTCCAGTGCGGCATCAAGGTGCGCCAGTGTCTCGTCCAGGCTAAACAGTCCCTTGCTGAGCACGGTCGCAACACCCTGATTCAAGCCGCGCCATCTCTGCCTCGGTCAGCACCTGACCGGTGACCACAATCACTGGTACTTCCCGCGTTGCATCCCGCTCCCGCATAGCTTCCAGCACTGCGAAGCCGTCCATCTCCGGCATCATCAGGTCTAGCAGGACGAGATCGACCGGCGTCCGTTGCAGGATATCCAACGCGTCGCGCCCATTGCGTGCCTTGAGCACCTGGTTGCCGGGCGAATGAGCCTGCACGATGCGCGAATGCATGTCCAACGTGTTGGGATCGTCGTCAACCACCAGAAATGTGCGCGTTCCGCGACCGCTCTCCGCGACAAGACCGTGCAGTTCGAGCACCCGCGTCAGTTCAGCCGCATCAACAGGCTTGCTGAGAAAATCAAGTTCCAGAATCGCCCCGTTTTCCTGAGCGATCGAATTGAAGAACACCGGGATGTCCTGTGTCAACAGATCGCTTTTGATGGTCTTGAGCGCGTCCCATCCGTATTCAGGCTCCACACTGATGTCCAGAATAATCGCGCCTGAGGGAGCTGCGAGCAATCCCGTCAGCCAGGCGCGGGATTCGTTCATTTGCTCCACCCGGACGAGGACTCCACGTTGAATAAGGTGGTCACGCAGACGCTCACCGTTGCCCATAGGCGGGACCAATACCAGCACACTTTGGCCGACGACCACCTGAGCAGCGGGCGGCGCCTCCAAAGACGCGGGTGGAGTCACGGTCGGCAGGGTGAAAAAAAGCGACGATCCGGCGCCGTCGATACCGCTGGAGTTCAAGCCGATAGTTCCGTCGTGCAGTGCAATGAGGCGCTTGCAGATTGCCAACCCCAGGCCAAGACCGCCATACCCACGCGTGATACTGCGCTCTGAGCGGCGAAACTCATTGAAGATCGCCGCCTGTTCGGCCAACGGAATGCCCAACCCGGTGTCGCGCACGATCACCGTGACCGAGTCGGGTCCCAGTTCCATGCTCAGGCTCACCTCGCCGCGTTCGGTGAACTTGACAGCGTTGCTGACCAGGTTCAGTGCCACCTGACGCAGCCGCATGCGATCGCCCCAGACCCAGGGGCCAGAGTCAGGCAGGCTGGCTTGCCAGACCAGCCCCTTGTCTGCCGCCATCTGCTGCCCGGTATCAGCCACCACGCGCAGCGCCTGACCAAGGTCAACGACCTCGCGGGTCAGGCGCAACTGCCCCACATCGCTGCTGGCCATATCGAGGACATCGCCGATCAAACCGCCGAGATGTTGTGCGCTGGCATGGATTCGCTGAACGTCTCGCAGAAGCATGTCAGGCAGAGGCCCGCCCTTCCTGCTCTCCTGCATCAACAGCCCACTCAGACCGACGATCAGATTGAGCGGCGTGCGCAGCTCGTGGCTGACCGTCGAGAGAAAGCGACTTTTCATTTGATTGGCTTCCTCGGCCACCTGGCGGGCCTCCATCGCTTCACGGTACAACTGAGCCGTGTTCACTGCGGCGGCCAGTTGCTGAGCGATAGCACCGTTAAGTTCCAGATGCGCCGCATCCAGGGCCACGTAGCCTGCTCGCCCCAGGCCGCTGACCAGTGGCAGCAACGCCAGGCTGAAGGGTTCATCCCCGGGTATCCACTCCTGAGGCGGAAAGGAACGACTTGGCAGGCAAATCTTTTCTGTGTCCGGGGCAGTCACGGAGCGGAGAAGACTCCATGCAATCGGGTCTTCTCCCTCGGGGTCCATCGAGCGCGACCCAGGCCATGTCGATTCCCAGTTCAGGCAAACCTTGGGCCAGCGTTGCGTAGATCTCCGTTTCATCCAGCGTGTTCAACAGTCTTGCGGTCAGATGGCCAAGCCGGTCGCTTGTCCATTGCTGGTCCACGACATAGTGCCGGTGCTGTTGGCGCATTACCGCGCCGATGGTGATGCGCGAGTCGTTCAGCAGCTCGCGCGCCACATCTTCAACAGCGAGCGAGGACCAGGTGTCCCGCAGGTTCGGCAACTCGGCGCGCAGTACTGAGATTGCAGCCTGCCAAAGTGTTGCATCGTCTCCTCCCGCGGTCGCTTGTTGCAGAAGCTCGACCAGGCTCTTCTGGAAACGGTTGTTGTCGCGCTGGTTTATGCCCTCGAGGAACGCCTCGAAAAGCTGCTTACAAAGGGTCCGCACCTCTTTTTCACGCAGGCTCTGGGTTTCAGCCAGAACGACGGCGGCCATTTTCTCAATCAGCCGGGCATGTTGCAACTCCCCAACCATCGTCACCGGATGCGGCGCAGTGGCGTACAGTACGTCGGCCAACGGAGCGCTGTGGCCGCAGCCACACGAACTCGCGAATGACGAGGCGAGTGGGAACTTGCACCCGCTCGGCGACTTCCTTCTGTCCTTCCATGCGCTGAAGAAGCAGCTTCACCGCCTGATATCCCATCCTGAACAGCGGCACCTGAACGCTGCTCAATGCCGGCTGTTGCACGGCGCTCTCGGGCCGGTCGTCGAACCCGATAACGGCGACCTCGTCCGGGACGCTGCGCCCTGCCTCTTTCAGCGCCTGGATCGCCCCCAGCGCCAACTCGTCGTTGCTTGCCAGCACAGCGCTGAAGGGTGCGCCGGAATTCAGAATCTGCTGCATGGCAGCATAGCCCGCGCTGGAGATGTGTTGGCCAAACGCCACCAGCGCCGGATCGTCAACCAACCCGAACGTTCGCAGCGCGCTTTGGTACGCCCGCAGGCGGTCCCCGCTGTCCCCGTCCATGTCTTGCGGACTGCCGGCAACGAAGGCAATGCGCTGGTGTCCGTGGTCCACCAGGTGGCGCATGGCCTGCATGATTCCGCCCGCGTTGTCGACCAGGATCGTCGGACCACGTTCGCCCGAGCCGACGAATACCACCTCGTGCCCTTTGGCCATCACGTCTTGCAGGTAGCACGACCGGGCGTCAGAATGCAGCGGGTTGACAGCGATAAGTCCGTCGGTGTTCCATGGCCCGATTGGCACAAAATCCACGTCGGGTGATGGCACGGGCCAGGCAGGGCGCAGCAGATCCGTCACGCTGGCCGAGGCCCCCATGCCGCAGCCCAGCAGCAGATTGCAATCCAGCTCAGATGCGGCCAGTCGAATTCCCCGGTAGACAGGATCAAGATAACTCAACGGGGTGGCAGTCCAGTAGAACTGCCAGCCCGCCAGAACACCGATGGTTGGGCGTCCAAATCTGTATGCCAGTGCCATGAGCCTGCTGTAGTTCTCAGCGCCGCGGTTGGAGAGTCATCAGCGCACTGCCTCAACGAACCGCGCGCTGGTCTTCTCCCTGACCTCTTCAAGGGTCGCGCCCGGCATCAGTTCGGTGAGCGTCAACTGGCCGCCGGGGAACTCGAACACCGCCAGTTCGGTGATAATCATGCTCACCACGCCGCGCGCCGTCAACGGCAGCGTGCATTCGGGCACGATCTTCGAGCGTCCCTTGGGATCGCTGTGGGTCATGGTGATGATCAGCCGTTTCGCGCCGGTTGCCAGATCCATCGCGCCGCCCACTCCCAGCAAAGGCCGGCCAGGCACCGCCCAGTTGGCCAGGGCCGCCGCCTCGTCCACCTGCAACCCGCCCATCACCGCCACATCCACGTGCCCGCCGCGGATCATCGCGAAGGAGGCGGCGCTGTC
The DNA here is from genome assembly GCA_963707275.1 of uncultured Chloroflexia bacterium. Classification (GTDB taxonomy): domain Bacteria; phylum Chloroflexota; class Anaerolineae; order JAAEKA01; family JAAEKA01; genus JACKBK01. The sequence goes on along the minus strand of CAVPPH010000001.1, from coordinate 597,593 downwards.
GAAGTAGCTGGCGCCCGGCAACGCGGTCACCGGCAGCTTGCCGGCGTTGACAGGATAGTCCAGCGCGCCGCCGCTTTCCGGCGCCGGGCCGACGCCCAGCATGCCGTTCTCAGTATGCAGATTGATGCCATGCTCGGGCGTGATCAGGTCGGCCACCAGCGTCGGGATGCCGACACCCAGGTTGACCACGTCGCCCGGTTGCAGCGCTGCCAACGCGCGCCGGGCGATGGCCATGCGCTCGTCCTCGACCCGCTTGCCGCTCGCGTCGCCGCCGGCCGAGCTGCCCAGATCGTCAAGGCTGGTATGCGCCTGGACGAGGTAGTCCACGAAACAGCCGGAGGTGTGGATGTCGTCGGGATGGAGCGCTCCCAGCGGAACGATCTCCTCCACTTCGGCGATGACCAAGTCGGCCGCGGTGGCCATCAGGGGGTTGAAGTTGCGCTCGGTCATGCGATAGCGCAGGTTGCCGGCCGCGTCGGCCTGCCAGGCGCGGATCAGCGCCACGTCAGCACGCAGCGCCGGGACGTAGACGAACTCCTTGCCGTCGATGACCTTTGTCTCGGCGCCCTCGGCCAGGACGGTCCCCGCCGATGTCGGCGTGTAGAAGCCGCCGATGCCCGCACCGCCGGCGCGAATTGCTTCGGCCATGGAGCCTTGCGGGATAAGCTGGATCTCGATCTGGCCGTCTTGCGCAGCCTTCACCGCTTCAGGGTTGGAGGTGAAGAAGGAGCCGATAGCCTTGCGCAACTGACCGTTGCGCAGCAGCCGCCCGCCGCCCAGCCCCGGCTCGCCGACGTTATTGGAGATAATGGTCAGGTCGCCGGTACTCAGCTCGGCCAGCGCGTTGAGCAGATGCACCGGGTTGCCGGTCATGCCAAAGCCGCCGGCCATGATCACCGCGCCGTCAGGGATCAGCGCGGCCGCCTGTTCGACAGTGAGTTGGGGAACGATCTTCATCGATCAGCTTGCCTCTCTGAAGTGGGGAGAATGAAATACGTCTCGGTAAGCCGAGCGTGCTGATTCTGCGGCCCGTGATGCGTGATTGTACTACCGCACTACCGCACTACCGCACTACCGCACTACCGCACTACCGCACTACCGAGTCTATCCTCTGCGTCGGCGCGCGTCAAGTCAGATCGAAGCCGTTGCTGGCGATGACGTCGCGGTACCAGAAGGCGCTGTCCTTGGGAATGCGCTGCTGCGTTTCGTAGTCCACCCAGACAATGCCAAAACGCTGCGAGTAGCCATGCGACCACTCGAAGTTGTCCAGCAGCGACCAGACGAAATAGCCGGCCAGCGGCACGCCGGCGTCCATCGCGCGGCGAGCCTGCGCCAGGTGATCGCGGATGTAGGTCTGGCGACGCACATCAGCCACCCTGCCAGACGCGTCCGGCCCATCGGAATAGCTGGCGCCGTTTTCGGTAATGAGAATGCTGGCGGGCTTGTAGTCGAAGTACAGCCGGCAAAGCAGCTTGTACAACGCGGGCGGATACACCTCCCAGCCCATCTCGGTGCGTTCTTTGTCATCGACAGGCGCAATAGGCGGCATATCGCCGGTCATCGCGCTGGCGCTGACAACCAGATGCGTGTACATGTTGACGCCCAGAAAATCGGTCGACGCGGCGATGGCTGCCAGATCGCCCGGCTGCACGAAATCGAACGCCGCGCCCTGCTGGGTGACAACATGCTCTACCACGTCGGACGGGTAGCCTCTGCCATACAGCGGATCCAGGAAGAGCCGGTTCCAGACGCCGTCTTGCAACCTGGCGGCTTGCAGATCAGCCTGGCTACCGGTGGCGGGCACAACCTCCATCGGGTTGAGGACGATGCCGACCCGCGCGCCCGGGCTGTTTTGGCGCAACACCGGCACAGCCCAACCATGCGAAAGCAGCACATGATGAACCGTCGCCGCGGTCTCGGCGGCATCCCGACGGCCGGGCGCATGCACGCCGAACATGTGGCCGAGGAAGGCGGTACACCACGGCTCATTGTGGGTGATCCAGTCGCTGACCCGGTCGCCCAGCCGCCGGCTGACCACATCGGCAAATTCGACAAATGCCTCGGCTGTACTGCGCGCCGGCCAGCCGCCTGCATCATCCAACGCCTGCGGCAGATCCCAGTGGTAGAGCGTGGCGAAGGGCCGAATGCCGCGCGCCAGCAGACCGTCCACCAATTGATCGTAGAAATCCAGTCCTTCCTCGTTGACCGCGCCGCGGCCTGCCGGCAGGATGCGCGGCCAGGCGATGGAAAAACGGTAGGCGCGCAGATTCAGCGACTGCATCAGATCCAGGTCGTCCTGCCAGCGCTGGTGATGGTCACAGGCGACATTGCCGGTGCTGCCATCCTCGATCTTGCCAGGGGTCTGGCTGAAGCGGTCCCAGATCGACTCGCCCTTGCCGCCAACGTCCCAGCCTCCCTCGATCTGATAAGCGGCTGTGGCAGCGCCCCAGATGAAATCGTGCGGAAAAGTAACTTGCTTTGTCATGGTTGAATGCCTTTTCTGATTGTTGTCCAGTTGGCCGGATCCTCGCCGCCCAGCGGCCAGATGGCGATGCCGGCAATGTCGGGATGGCGGACGTTGCATTATGTCGATGCGAGCCGCCATGGTTTCGGCGTCGTTGAAGTAGACGGTCTGCTTGCCGTCGCTGTAGCTGAACCACGCCTCGCCGGATGACGGATCGCGCTGCGATCGTCGCTCCGTTTTGCTCAGCCAGCTTGATCGCCTGCCGCCAGTTGAGGCTCTTGCCGATGGAGCCGCTCCAGTCGTAGCCGTAGAACGGCACGCCCATCCAGGTCTTCTCCGGCGGCACCACCGTCGCGGCGTAGGCCAGCACGTCATCCACCCAGTCCAGCGGCGCAATGGGACCAGCCTCGCTGCCGCCGCTGTGGTAGTCGTAGGTCATGATCTTGAAGGCGTCCACGGCCGCGCCCAGGCGCGCCCAATCCTGCGCCGCCGGTCCGCTCCACGCGCCAGCATCATCGGTCTTGGCGTGGACGGCGATGGAGAGCAGCTTGCCCTCGGCGTGCAGCGCTTCTGACAACTCCTCGATGAACAGGCTGAAGTCGTCGCGGTCCTCCGGGTAGAGGCTTTCATAGTCGATGTCGATGCCGTCGAAATCGTTGTCGCGGATCAGCGCCAGGATATCGTCGATGTGCTGTTGGCGGCGCGCCGGGTCGTGGATGATGTCGGCGACGCGCTGGCGGTCGAACCCACCGTTGAGGATCGACGGCACGATCCGCAGCCCGGCCTCGCGCGCCACCTCTGACCGCCTCCGTCGCCTGGATGCCGCCGTCGATGCTGCCATCGCGCGCCAGCGTGTACCAGAAGAAGTTGACCTCGTCGAGGATGTCGGCGTTCTGCTGCAGTGTCTGCTGTTCCAGAAAGCCGGCGACCGGCGCCCAGATGGTGACATCGAAGCGCGGCTGACCGCGTGATCTCCGCGGCTTGCACTGTTTGGCTGATCACACCGGTGGCCGATGGCGCAGGAACCTCGGTGGCCGTGGGTTCGGGCGACGAAGCCGGAGGCGGCGTCAGGTACAACGCAGGCGCGGAATCCACGAGCGGCGCGGGCAGGCTGGAACCGCATCCGGCAGCCACGGCAAGCATGGCAAGCAAGAATGACAGGAGAAGCAAATTGTGCACGTGTCGATTCATTGTCATTTCCTTGGAGTCGGGCGATCAAGGCGGGTTGTCGTCCGGCGTGGCCGCCCGACCGTAAACGGATCGGGCTACAAGGTGAAAGGCCCGACGGGCCTGGCGAACAGTTGGCCATTGCGGAGTTCGCATCCTCCGATGCGTACCCGTCGTCACGCTCAACCTGGCGCATCGGAGGATGTGCGCTCCGTAATTCGGGCGTTTGTGGCTGGCCGTCCGGTTGGTTGCCGGATCTACCCGCCCATCACTGCGACCACCTGATTGTGCTCTTTCAGCCGGCTGGCCGGCACGAGGTTGTCGGGCAGTGCCTCACCGTTCAGCGTCAGCGATTTCACGCCGCGGCAGACGCCATCCGGGTTCTTCACCTCGATCTCGACGATTGTACCACGGAAGCGGCGGGTCGCCGTGAAACCGGGCCAGTCGCTGGGAATGCACGGGTCGATGCGCAGGCCGTCCACCTCCGGCCGCAGGCCGAGGATGTACTGCGTGGCGCTGTAATAGGACCAGGCCGCCGCGCCGGTCAGCCACGAGGTGCGCGTGTTGCCCGGTCGGGGCGAGTAGATCGAGTAGGTCGTCTGCCCCTGCACGTACGGCTCGCATCTGGCGGATTTCGGCGCGGTCGTTGTAGGCGGCCGGCATGGCAGCGCGGTAGTACTCGTAGGCCCGGTCGCCGTTGCCCAGCATGCACTCGGCCATCACGCCCCAGCCCTGCGTGTGGTTGAAGATGCCGGCGTTCTCCTTGATGCCGGGGTTGAAGACCACCGCGCGCATCACATCGATCGGGGTCTTGACGAAGGGCGGCGCGGAGAGCATCAGCCCGTAGGGCGTTGCCAGCCGCTCGTGGACCGTCTCCATGCAGCGCGTCGGCCTGCTCTGGCGTGGCCGCGCCGCTGATCACCGCCCAGACCTGGGTGTTGAGGTAGACCTGGCCCTCCTCGTAGTCCTTGGTGCCGTAGACCGTGCCGTCCTCGCTGATGGCCCAGATGAACCAGTCGCCGTCCCAGGCGTAGCGCCTGGATGCTAGCTGTCCAGCTTGTCGCGGTGCGCCAGCGCCCAGGCCGCCTCGTCCGGCTTGCCCAGCCGCTCGGCGATCTCGGCATAGACCGTCAGGCCCAGCCGCAGTTGGAAGGCCACGAACAGGCTCTCGCCGTAGTAGCCCAGCCGCAGGCAGTCGTTCCAGTCGGCGGACAGGCCGCAGGGCAGGCCGTTGCGGCCCGTGCGCTCCAGGTTGAACTCCAGCGCGCGGCGCAGGTGGCCGAAGACCGTGTCCTCGCCCTGATCGGCATAGGGCAGCACCTTGTTGTAGAAGTCGAGGTCGCCGGTCTCGCCGACGAAGGCCGGGCACGGCGTTGAAGAACCACAGGCAGTCGTCGGAGCGGTATTCCTCGTCGGGCGGCGGCAGTTCGTGGCCGGGACGATGCTCGAAAGGCTTGATGACCGGGATCGCGCCGCCGTTGGCAAGCTGGCCGGTCAGCATCAGCTCCAGCCGCGCGCGCGCTTCTTCGGGGATGGCCGCCGCGACGCCCAGGATGTCCTGCACCGAGTCGCGGAACCCCAGCCCGTCGCGCTCGCCGTTGTAGACCAGGCTGGCAGCGCGCGACCAGGCGAAGGTGATCAGGCAGTTGTACAGCCCCCAGACGTTGACCGTGTGATTCAGATCGTCGTCAGGCGTGTTCGACCGTCAGGCTGCCCAGCTTGGCGTGCCAGCTTGTCCTTCAGCTGCTGCAATTCGGCCTCGGCCCGCTCCAGCGAGCCGAACTCGGCCACCGTGCGCTTGCCGACCGTGCGCGCGTCGCCGATGCCCAGCATGACCAGCAGCTCGCGGCTTTCGCCCGGCTGCAAGGTCAGGTCGGTCTGCACGCTGCCGCAGGCGTTGTCGCCGTAGGCGTCGCTGTTGCTGCACTGGCCCTGCTCCACCGCCAGCGGGTTGTGGTAGCCGCGATAGCGGCCCAGAAACGCCTCGCGGCTGGTGTCATACCCATCCAGCGGCGCGCCGACCAGCGCCATCCAGGAGTGCATGGCGATGTCGTCGGCGCGGCCCGCTCCTGGCTCCGGCGTCAGGTTGTCGTGGATGGCGATGCGCAGCAGACCGTCGTCGGTCAGGCCGCCCTTGACGATAAACAGCGAGTACTGCAGATTGACCTGGTCCTGCTGGGTGTCCCACTGGTTGGTGAACTCGCAGAAGGTAGAAGACCGACAGCTCGCGCGGCCGGTCGCTCTCGTTGGTGACCTTCAGCCGCCAGTACTCAAAGGTCTGGCCCAGCGGCACGAAGTAGGTCGTCTCGGTGGCGATGCCGGCGTAGCGCGATTCGATGACCGTGTAGGCCGTGCCGTGGCGGCAGGTCGACTCGTACTGATCCAGCGGCTTGCCCACCGGCTGCCACGAGGCTGACCAGTAGTCGCCGCTCTCCCGGTCGCGCAGGTAGAAGTAGCGGCCCGGCTGGTCCATGCGGCACGCTGTTGAAGCGCAGCCGCAGGAAGCGACCCGCGCGCGCCTGACTTGTAGAAGCCATAGCCGCCGGCGTTGTTGGTGATGACCGCGCCGTACTCGGTCGAGCCGAGATAGTTGCTCCACGACTGGGGCGTGTCGGGGCGGGTGATGACGTATTCTTTGGCGTCGTCGTCGAAATAGCCGTATTGCATGATGGTGTCTCCAAAGAGTTGGCGCTGAATGATGAACCTTAAGAATATAACCCGGTACTCGTCCAGTGAGGCTCGCCCGACCGTAAAACGGATCGGGCTACGAGGTGGAAGCCCTTTCAGGGCTGGAAATCAGGCCCGTAGGGCCTTCCACGTTGTAGCCGGACGGCTTTCAGCCTCCGGCGAGCGTCACGATGCAATTGCCGGTCTATTTTCTTAACTATCATAATTCAGCGCCTTACACAGCCGAAGTATGCTAAAGCATGCTCAGTCGCTGCGATGGCAGCTTGCTTTAGCACGCTTGAACGGTATCAGCCTGTCGGTTTCAACCACAGGCGGCGCTGCGGCGATGATTACATGATCACGTATAACGTCACCGACTGCGCCGGCAGCGTCACCGTCCCATCGGCCGGCAGCGGCTGCATACCCAGGTTCTCGGCGTTGTGATCTTTGTCCAGCAACCACACGTCAGCCTTGGTGAGGCTGACGCCAGTTACCTGCAACGGCACGGTCTGCTCATCGTCCGTCAGATTGACCACCATCACCGTCAGGGTGCCGTCGTCGCGCTTCGCTGCGTAGACGTTGACATCCTCCATGCCAGATTGCGCCTCCACCAACTGGTCGCCGAAATGTTTGTACATCTGGAACGTGTACAGCGTCGGCCGGATCGTGAACCCGTTGATCAGCCCCAGCCCGGTACTGCGCTGTGAGATCACCCACTGGTTGACCATCCACACGTCCTCCTGGATCAGCCGGCCCAGCACGTCGGCGTACCAGATCGCGTTGTAGAAGGAATCCGGGCTGGCCGGCTGGTTCGTCACGCTCGTCGGCGTCGAGTTGAGTTCGGTAATGGCGATGGGCAGGTCGCGACCGGTGGTTTCCTTGATCAGCTCGCGCAGGTAGGCAACCTCGTCGTTCATCGCTGCTGCGCTGGCCCGCATCTGGTCGAAGGTCGCCGGCTCGTTGGTCGCGCTCCAGTACGGGTAGCGGTGCACCGTGACCACGTCCACCAGAGTCGCCGTTGGCCTTGCAGAAACTCGGTCATCCAGTCGCGGCCGGCCGAGTCCTTGAGCGTCGAGGTCAGGTCGCGGTTCCACTGGTGCAGTTCCGGCCCCATGAGCTTGATGCTGGGATCAGCCGCCTTCATCGCTTCGGCGATGGCGCGCCACTCGCGGTTGAAGCGCTCCGTGTCATACGGCTCCTTGAACTGCTCCTCGTACAGGGTCGGCTCGTTGCCAATGCTCCAGTACTCGATGCCGTAGCCCATGCCGCGGGCGTAGCTCACCAGATTGGCAGCTGTCTCGGGCGACCCGTTGTGCAGCCGCACGCTGACCGTGGGCATCGCGCCCAGTTGGTTGTAGAACCAGACGAACTGGTCGAGTTGGAACGGCTGCATATCCACCGTGTCGGTCCACGCGCCGCCTGGCCAGCGCAGCGCTGTGAAGTGCGAGTCGATCATGTCCGGCATCATCTCGATCGGCACGGCGTGCATCGGGCCGTAGTTGGTGCCGTAGACGTAGGGACTGATCGGTCCCAGGTCCACCGCAGGATCGACGACCAGCGCGTTGGGCTGCTCCTGGCTGCCCGCCGCGGGCGCGACATCGCTGGCCGTGGGAGCGGGTTCGGGCGTCGCCACGGGGGTCACAGGTTCGACAGAAGGCGAATCTCCAGCCGGCGGCCCGGCCGGCGCGTAGCAGGCTGCCAGGACGAGAAGTCCAACTGTCAACAGAATAATCTTGCGCATCATTGATCTCTCCAGACTGGCTGCTGCAAGCAGCAGGCCCGTAGAACGATTTTCTAAATCGTTCGCTCCACACATCCTCAGCAACACCTGTTTCATGTGCGACTTGGCTTCGCTCGCAGGCTGTTGGGACGATCTGGAAAATCGTCCTACGACGCCAGCGCGTTCGCCTCGACCGTAGAACGATTTTCTAAATCGTTCGCTCCACACATCCTCAGCAACACGCGTTTCATATGCGACCTGGCTTCACTCGCAGGCTGTTGGGACGATTTGGAAAATCGTCCTACGATGGCAGCGCGTTGGACTTGACGAAGTCGATGATCTCGTCCACGTAGGCGAAGGCCAGGCAGACCACCGTGTCCGCGCCGCCGTAGTAGATCGCCATCCGCCCCGTGTCGCCATCCACCAGCGCGGCGCAGGGGAAGGCCACGTTGGGCACGTCGCCGGTGCGCTCGTAAGGCGCTTGCGGCGCGAGCAGATACGGCTCGCCGCGCGCGATCACCTTCCACGGCTGGTCGAGGTCCAGCAGCGCCGCGCCGAAGCTGTAGACAAAGCCGTTGCACGAGGTCAGCACGCCGTGGTAGATCAGCAGCCAGCCCTCGCTGGTCTCGATCGGGATCGGTCCCGCGCCGATCTTGGTGGACTGCCAGCCGCCGGCCGTCCCCATGACGTAGCGATGCCGGCCCCAGAACTGCATGTCGGGACTCTCGCTGTAATAGATGTCGCCGAAGGGCGTGTGGCCGTTGTCGCTGGGCCGGCTGAGCATGGCATAGTGCCCGCCGATCTTGCGCGGGAAGAGCACGCCGTTGCGGTTGAACGGCAGGTAGGCATTCTCAAGCTGGTAGAATGTCTCGAAGTCGTGGGTGTAGCCGACGCCGATGGTCGGGCCGTGGTAGCCGTTGCACCAGGTGACGTAGTATCGATCCTCGATCCAGACCACCCGCGGGTCGTAGGAATACTCGAAGCGATTGATCTCAGCGACCTGCGCGTTGGCCGGCTGGAACTGGATACGCTCGTTGTTTATAACCCAGGTCACGCCATCAGCGCTGCGTCCGGCGTGCAGTTGCATGGTACGCGGCCTTGTTGTCGCAGCGAAAGACGCCGGCAAACGCGCCCTGATACGGCACGACCGCGCTGTTGAAGATGCTGTTGGACGACGGGATCAGGTCGTGGGGAATGATCGGATTGCGCGCCGAGCGCCACACGACCGCGCCCGATCCCTGCGGCCGGTCCTCCCAGGGGATGTTGGGCAAAGAGTTGCCATGAATGACTCCCGAAGTTTCCATTCGGCTTGATTGACTCATAATTTTCTCCGACAGTGATCATGACGCGGCGCCAGCCGCGTTGTGTACAGGCGATTCCGGGCCGCCTGTCAGATGGTCTCCAACAATTCGTAGGCTTCACGCGCCATGGTTACCTCAAAACAGTCGGCGGCGTCAGGCTGGTCAGCGGATGGCGCCCCGGATGTGTTGCTCTGCCGGAGATCGTTGCTCAACAAGACAAGCTGAAACAGACCTACCCGCACAGCCGCCGCTGTAACATAACCGAAACGCACCAGACCCTGGTCAATGCGGCAACCGCTGTCCCGCAGCCCGGCCATGTAGCTGTCGAACAAGGTTTCGTCGACAGCCGCCGGGTTGAGGTCATTGAGGTCCGACTGTGCGCCATAAACGAGTTGTCCCAGGTCGTCTCCGACTGTCTCGATGCCTACCAGCGCCCAATCCAGCGCCACGGTTTGCTGCTGGCCGCCGTCCAAGCGGCGCGACTTGAAGTTGGTCGGATAGGTATCGCCGTGGCAAAGCGTTTTAGGCAACAGGTCGAGCCTGGCCAAGAATTGCTCGTTGTCGAACAACAGACGCCTGAAAGCATTTTCCTGCGGTTGGGGGTAGCGCCGGCGCACCAATGGGTGAGTCCACGGTATCGTCTGCCAGACCGGTCCCATGGCAAACCATTGCCGGGTGCGCTGAACGCTGAGCCAAGGCACGTCCGGCAACGGACGACCAGCCGGGTAGGCGCCATTCAATTGGCCCAGATGGCGCGCAGTCAGCGCGTAGCGGTCCAGCGACCAAGCGTCTTGATAGGCATCGACAATGTCTTCCAGCCACAGCCAGGCGACATCTCCGGGTAGCTCAACCGCACCATAGCAGCGCGGCGCGGCCATGCCCTCCGTCAGCGTCGTGAGCAGATCCGAACGATAGACCAGCAGCTCGCGCTTCCAGTAGTTCCAGTGAGTTCTGGTCATCCCCTTCGCCCATATTCTCCCAGCCGACGTTGGCTGGCGACTGGATGGTCTTGAGAATCACCGACCAGGCAACACGTCGTTCCGAATCCAGTGCGCTGCCTGCGAAACGGTACAGACCGGCGCTCACCGGATTGCCAGCCCCGCCGCCGAGTTGGCTCACGCGCCAGTCCAGGATCTGGGCGCTGTTGCGCTGTAGTGCCTGGCGAACGATAGGCGTCAACACAAGCGCGTCCACCGCTTGCACAGCAACTGGGAGATGGCTTGCGGTCGTCATGAATTGTCGCGCTCACCCCCCGATTCCATGAGCCGATCTCGATCAGGTTGCCATCAGGATCGGCCACCATCGACGAGTGCATGCCCCACGGCTCGTCGCGCGGCGCATAGACCAGCCGGCCGCCAGCTGCCACGACGCGCGCGAACATGTTGTCCGCGTCGGCCGACGTGGGCAGGTCGATGGCCAGTTCGAAGGTGCCGTTCAGGCCCGTGGGATAAGACGGCACCTGGCCCAACAGATCAGGCAGTTGCGCCCGCTCGTACATGGAGAAGCGCACGCCCTCGTGCTTGAACTCGGCATACGGTCCCTGGCCGTCCCAGTCGATGTCGAAGCCCAGGGCATCGCGGTAGAACGCCACCATCTGGCGCAGGTCGCTGACAAAGATGCCGATCATGTCGATTTTGGTTGTCATAGGTGTCTCCAATTCGGAGGACTGTCAGTCCTCCATCCATCCACGATAGAAATCGACGCCCAGCGCCTCCAATCGCGCAGCGTGGCCGGTCAGGCGCTGGCGGTATTCATCCCACGATCTGCCCGCGGCCGGCGACCAGCCGATCTCGGCAATGCCCAGCAGCCGGGGAAAGACGAGGAACTCCAGATCGTCCATCGTGCGCAGCGTCTCCGTCCAGACCGGCGCTTCGACGCCCAGTATATCATCCTCGCCAACGTCGGGAAACAACTTCGCCGGGTCCCAGGAATAGGCACGTTCGACGTCGATGTTGCCGGCCCAGTTCAGGCCCAGCGCCGTCGAGTCGTCGTACTTCATGTCCAGGTAGATGCGGTCGGCGGGCGACATGATCAGCTTGACGCCCTGCGCCGCCGCGCGGTTGGCAAAATCGCCTTGCCAGAATTGCACAACCGATCCAGGCGCCAGCTCGATCTGCGCGATCTCGGCCCAGCCGAGCATTTGCTTGCCGTGCGCCTGGACGATCTGCTGCACCCGTTGCATGAAACGACGGTAATCCTCGGCCGGCGTACTGTGCGCCTCGTCGCCGCCGATGTGGATGTATGGACCGGGTGTCAGCGCGGCCAGCTCGCCGATAACGTCGTCCAGAAACTCGTAGGTAATCTCACTGTCGATGCACAGCGAGCTGAAGCCAACCTCGGTCCCCGTGTACAGCGCCGGGGCCTTGCCATCGCAGTTCAACTGCGGGTACGACGCCAGCGCGGCGTTGGTGTGGCCCGGCAGGTCGATCTCCGGCACGATGTCGATGTAGCGGCTGCGGGCATATTCGACCAGATCGCTGTACTCGGCCTGGCTGTAGTAGCCGCCGGGATCGCCATTCACCGCCGTGCTGCCGCCGACCTCGGCCAGCTTCGGCCACGACTCGATCATCAGCCGCCAGCCCTGGTCGTCGGTCAGATGCAGATGCAGCCTGTTCAGCTTGTACAGCGCCATCAGGTCGATCAGCGTGTTTGACCTCGTCCACGCTGTAGAAATGCCGCGCGACGTCCAGCATCATGCCGCGCCAGGCAAAGCGCGGCTGGTCGCGAATCACGCCGGTGGGCAGCACGGCGTCACCGCTGCCGGCCACCGGCAGCAACTGGCGCAGCGTCTGCACACCGTAGAAGACCCCGGCCGGCTGCGGCGCAGCAATCGTCACAAGGTCGGCGGCAATCGTCAGTTCGTAGCCTTCCTGGCCCAACGAAGCGTCGGCGACGCCTGCGCTCAGCAGAATGCTGCCGGGCGCAGGGTCGCCAGACCACGGCGCGACGGGCAAATCGAAGCCAGTAGCTGCGTTCAGCGCCTGCGCCAGGACGTGGCCGACTTGCAGCATTTCGTCGGACGCCGGCTGTACCAGAATGGTCGCGCCCGCCGACAGGGTAAATGTGTCGCCGGTTGCTGTGACCGAGGCCGGCAGTGGAATGAGGTTTTTCATGGGTTGAGCTTTCACGGGATCAGGTGATAGTGACGACGTGGTGGGCGAGTTGGCGGGCGCAGGCGTCGCGGCCGTTGCCGTCGGCCCCAGGCTGGCGGGTTGCGGCGCGCTGCAACCCGCCAGCGCTGCACAAAGCATCAGGATGGCGACGCCAGCGACCAGCCACTTGACAGCTTCCATCGTCATCCGGTCCACATGTCGAAGGTGAACAGCGCGGCCAGCACGCCCATCAGGAGGATGCTGGCGATTGTCCAGACCTTGTCGAAGGCCGGCCGCCGGCCCAGGTGGCTGAGCCAGAGAAAGACCGGCGGCGCGGCCAGGATGTAGCGATGCATGCCCTGCGCCGGGCCGCTGGTGAACGAGAGAAACACGACCAGCAGCCCGAACCAGGCGACATCGGGCTGGCGGCGAATCCAGGCGATGCAGGCGGTGAAGCCGAGGATGATGCCGCCGAACTCGACCAGATAGTAGGCGGCGGCCTGCGAGTTGCTGCCGAGGAAGGTGCGGAATGCTTCCAGCCAGGCGATGAAGGCCGGCCCCATGGCCAGCACGCCGCGGCCGAAAAACTCCTCCTCCACCTTGCTGAAGGCCAGGCCGTAGTAGGACACCCGCCAGAGCATGAACGCCAGCAGCGGCGACAGCACCAGCAGCGCGTGGCCGAAGACCCGCCACGGAATGCCCTTGAAGTAGATCTGCCGCCATTCCAGGTCCAGTTCGTGCCACTCGCCGCTCCTGGCCCAGGCGATCAGCAGCGGCACGGCCAGCGCCACCCCGGCGGCGCGCGTGAAAGTTGCCATGACGGCCAGCAGCGCGGCCCAGCCCAGCCGGCCGCGCCGGATCAGCACCAGCGACCAGAAGGCCAGCCCGATGAACAACCCCTCGGTGTAGACCTGCGCCAGGAAGAAGGCGCTGGGAAAGATGACCAGATAGAACGCGGCCCGCAGCCCGCCGTCTGTCACCCAGCTCCGGCTCGCCCAACTCGTACAGCGCCAGCATCGCGGCCAGCGCGCCCAGCGAGGAGATGATCACGCCGGCCAGGGTCGCGGTGGCGATGGCCGTCATGCCCAGCAGCGAGAGCGGGATCGCCAGCAGCCGCATCAGCAGCGGGTAGAAGGGGAAGAAGGCGTAGCTCAACGACACGCCCAGCGTGCCCGAGGCGTTGTCGGGGATGACGAACGGCCAGAACCCGCCGCCGGTGGAGGCTGGCCCCATGGTGGCGTTGATGCGGTGGATCGTCGGCGCTTCGTAGCCGGCGGTGGCGATGGCCAGATAGTACTCCGAGTCCCAGGAAACGTGGCTGTTGAGAAACGGGTCGTTGAGGAAGGGCTTGCCATCCTGCTTGCCGGGCAGCGTTTCGGTGGCCGTCCACTCCAACGCGTAGTCGGGCCGCGCCAGATCGAGCCGCGCGGCAACGTAGGCCTGGTAGGCGAACAGGACCACCACCCAGCCCAGCCAGATGGCGATGATGGTGCGGTAGGCGCGCCTTCGATCCATCGCGCTAGCGCTCCGTCCCGGTGATCACCAGATTGCGCATGAAATGCTTCTGCGTCAACAGCAGCACCAGAATCGGCACCAGCAGGATGATCAGCGCGCTGGCCTGCAGGACGTTCTGCGTTGGCGACAGCGACTGGAAATTCTGGATGCCGAAGGAAACTGGCGCCAGGTCACGGCGGGTGCTGAGGTAGAGCGCCGCCTGCCGGGTCTCGTTCCAGATAAAGAAGAAGTGCAGCAGCGTGATGGTGATGATCACCGGCCACGACTGGGGGATCACCACCCCGAACAGCGTGCGCAGCGGTCCGGCGCCGTCCAGCATCGCGGCCTCCTCCACTTCCTTGGGAATGCTCCTGAAATTCTGCCGCAGCAGGAAGATGTAGACCGCGTTGCCAAAGAAGAAGGGTAATAAAATCGGCAGCCAGGAACCGTTCCAGTCCAGCACGCGCACGAAGAAGAAGTAGGTCGGGATCAGCGTCACCTTGTCCGGGATCAGCATGGTCGCGATCAGCACGTAGAACAGCAAATCGCCGCCCGGCAGCGGATAGCGGGCGAAGCCATAGGCCACCACCAGCGACGACACCAGCACCGCCCCCGTGGTCAGCAGCGCCGCCAGCAGCGTGTTGCGGATCATCTCCGGGAAACGCACCGCGCGGAACAGCAGCTTGAAGTTCTCCCAGGTCAGTTGAAAGCGGTAGACGCCCGGCAGCGCCCGCCAGCTTCCCTCCCACGGGATCAGCCCGGCCTCGGGGTGGCGCGGATCGATGAACTCGCTGGCGCGCCGCCCCGGATTGACCAGCGCCAGATCGCGCGTACCGTCCTCGAACGGCACCTTGTACAGCTTGAGGTTCTTGCCTTCGTACGACCAGGTGACAGGCACGGCAGGATACGCCGGCGCGTAGCGATCGCCTAGCTGCTGGCTTTCCATCAGCGAGGTCGCCACCATGTAGACCATGGGAAACAGGTAGACGATCAGCAGGCCAAAAACCAGCACGTTGACCAGCAATGTGCCTGACTTTTCCCAGACCGCCAGCGGCAGGAATCGTCGCGGGGCCAGCTTGCCCGGCGGCGTTGCAACGGTCGTCATGTCAGTTCCCCAGGTCATCGTAGTGAACCCACTTCCGCGAGGTCGAAAACAGGAACAGAATCACCAGCATCACCAGCACCAGAAACGCCCAGGCCAGCGCCGTGGCGTAGCCCAGATCGAACTGGTTGAACATCTGGTAGGAGATGTAGCCGTCGAAGGGCGACTCGCTGCCGCTGAAGACATTGCCACGGTCCAGCAGCAGCACGCCGCCGAACGCGCTGATCAGGTTGATGATCAGCGCGAAAAAGATAGCCGGCGAGATGATCGGCAGGGTGATGGCGAACAGACGATAGAACGGTCCCGCACCGTCCACCCGCGCCAACTCCTCGACCTCTCTGGGCACGCTCTGCATCGCACCCAGCATGATCAGCATCCCCGGGCCGATTGCCCACAGCGAGTTGAGGCTGAAGATCAGCCGGCGGGCCGCGTCGGAGTAGATTCCGCCGCTGCCCATCAGCCCCAGCGGCTCCAGGATGAAGCGGTTCAGCCAGCCGGTGTTGGGGTCGAGAAAGCCAAACCACATGAAGAGGATCGCGACGCTGGGGATGATACTGGGCACGAAGAACATGGTGCGCAGAAAGCCGGGCCACCTCAGCCGCCGGCTGTTGAGGATCGCCGCCAGCCCGACCGACGCCACGAGCTGCAAAGGAATGCTGGTCAGCGCCAACGCGATGGTCTGGAACAGCACATAGCCGACCGTCTCGTCCCGGATCAGATGCACGTAGTTGTCCAGCCCGGCGAAACGGGTCTCGCCCGGGTTGAGCATGTCGAAGTTGGTAAACGAAATCCCCAGCGACGCCAGAATCGGCAGCAGCTTGAAGAGTATCAGCCCCAGCAACCAGGGCGATATCAGCAGCAGACCGGTCAGCTTGCGGCGATCGATGCGACGATGCGTTGGCTGGCTGGATGAGTTAGCGGGAACGGTGGCAGAAGTCATGAGGAACGCAACAGCGTCTCGAGCGCGCCTCAAGCCCGTAACCGGCCGGAAAAAGCGGCGCGTCCGGGCCATCGGCCGGCAAGGCGCTGAAATCGAAGGGAAGTTGATCGGCCGAACGCGGCCAGGTGTACGGCAGCTTGCCTGTAAACGGGTAGTCGCCGAACAGCACGTCGGCCACGCCTTGCCCTTCCGTCCCCGGCAGCCAGGCCACCACCACAGCGTCGGCTAGTGACAGCAGGTCAGTAATGTCGACCGGACGGCCGGCCAGCACCACCAGGACCAGCTTCTTGGCGCCTTGCCGCGCTCGCTCAACCATCGCCAGATCGGCTGGCAGCAAAGCGAGATCCGCCGAGTCGCCCACCCCTTCGGCATAGGGACGCTCGCCCACGACGGCCACAGCTACATCAGCGATGATTGGCTTGCCCTGGTCGTCGATAAACCGGTCGAACCGGCCAAAAGCGTTGTAGCGGACCTGCGCGCCCGCTCCGGCGATCTCCTCGATGCCACCCAGGATCGTGGTGCCGGCAGTGATGTCGCCTTCCTGACCCTGCCACTGGGTAGACCAGCCGCCG
Organism: uncultured Chloroflexia bacterium; assembly: GCA_963707275.1. Classification (GTDB taxonomy): domain Bacteria; phylum Chloroflexota; class Anaerolineae; order JAAEKA01; family JAAEKA01; genus JACKBK01. The sequence goes on along the minus strand of CAVPPH010000001.1, from coordinate 581,074 downwards.
ATCTGGATGCCGATGTCGTCGGCCGCCTGGCCGGCGACGTAGATCAGCGGCGTGTCCGTGGCCAGCGGCAGCGTGGCATCGTCGTTCTGCAGCAGCACCAGCGACTTGCGCACCGCCTCGCGCGCCAGTTCGCGATGTTCAGGCGAACCGACGGTCTCCATCGGCGCGCCGGGCTGCAAGGGATCGCCGTCGAACAGCCCCATCTCGGCCTTGACGCGCAGGATACGCCGCACCGCCTCATCGATGCGCGCCTGCGATACATCGCCCTGTTCGACCGCCTTGGTCAGCGTATCGATGAACAGCTTGTAGTCGTAAGGCACCATCACCATGTCGATGCCGGCGTTGATTGCCGTGACCACATCGGAATAATAGTCGCCCGGTATCTGGTCGATCCCCTGCCAGTCGGAGACGACGAATCCCTCAAATCCCAACTCGTCGCGCAGTACGCCGGTCAGCAGGTCGCGGTTGCCGTGCATCTTGACGCCGTTCCAACTGCTGAAGGAGGCCATGACGCTGCCTGCCCCGGCATCGACGGCCGCCTGGTAGGGCGGCAAATGCACCCGGCGCAGGGTTGCCTCGTCGATGCGCGCGTCGCCCTGATCCAGCAGGTAGGGTTTGAAGATCTCGGTGGTCGAGCTGCCAAAGGTCGTGCCGCCGTCAGCCAGGAAGTGCTTAGCCGTAGCGAGCACGGTGGCGGGACTGCCAAAACGCTGGCCGCTCGCATCCTCCTGCAATCCCTCGATGTACGGCGCAGCCAGCCGGCTGACCAGGTTGGTGTTCTCGCCATAGCCCTCGTAAGTGCGCCCCCAGCGGATATCCTGCGGCACGGCTACCACCGGCGCAAAGTTCCAGCGGATGCCGGTCGCGGCCATCTCAGCCGCGGTCGCCGCGCCGATGCGCCGCATCAGGTCGGGATCGTCGGCCGCGCCCAGCCCAACATTTTGCGGAAACACCGTGGCATCGACCACAGCCGCGGTCCCATGCACCGCGTCCACACCATAGAGCAATGGAATGCGGAGTCGCGTTGACAGCGCCGCCTCCTGGAAACCGCTGACCATGGCCAGCCAGTCGTCGGGCGTATTACGGGGCGGCGAACCGCCGCCGCCGCTGAGAACGGAGCCAATGAAGTAACGGGTCACATCCTTCGGTGTGATGCTGTTCTTCTCCACCTGTGTCATCTGGCCGATCTTCTCAGCCAGCGTCATCTGCGCCAGCAGCGCTTCGACGCGGTCATCGACAGATCTGGCGGCAGCCGGCTGAACCGCTGTCGCGTAAGGCGCAGACAACGCGTTCGGCTGAGCGTCGTCTGTTGACAAAACGGCGGCGGCCGGTGTGTTGGCAGGAGAAGCCACAGCCGCCGGCGTGACAGACGCTGGCAGCGGCTGCACAGGCGCTTGTATTCCTGCACAGCCAGCTACCAGACCTGCCATCAGCACCAGGAGGAGAACTGGGCTCAAGTAATTGCGTTTCATGGTGTTCTCTCCAGGGAACCGTTCCTGGCGATCATACAAATATACGTGCGATGCCTGTCGGCGAACGTCGACGTGCGGGTATCACGTAAGCCGATGGCACGCATCATCTCGTCAAGAGTTCTCGGGTTCGACCAAGTCGAGATGTCTTGCGAACCCTTTCTGTTCCAGCGACGCCTTGCTGGTGAAGCACAGCACCAGGTGGCCGCCGTTCACCAGGACACGTGCAATCTCTCGCAGTCCGTGGTCAACATCTTGCCAGTAGAAGATCGAATTGACGCTACAGACCTTCGTGAAGTGCTCGTCAGGGAATGGCAATGCATCGGCTGCGGCACATGCCAGGCCGAGCTTGCCTGCCTTCACTCTTTCCCGGTAGCGTTTCTGTGCGGCAGCGACTATCGCCGGCGAGATATCCACGCCAGCCAGCCAGCCATCGTCAACGACCGTTGACATGCGATCGAGCAAATAGCCGCCGCCAAAGCCGACGTCCAACACGCGATCTGCCGGCTGCAACGCAAGCAACTCCAACACGGTATCGTTCAGTGCGGCGTTTCTTCAATTCCAGACGGAACCTGCCAGGCCGCCAAACAATCGGCTCGGATTGCCCAGTTGACCGGCCAGGAACTGCGAGAGTTGCATGGTCTATGCTGAAACGCCCACCACGACCTCAACTTTGACCGCCCGCTCGCCGGCTGCGGGCAGCGGCACGATGTCGCCAGCCACGGGCTGCCCGTTGACCGTCAGTGTCACGGCGTTGCCCGGTCCGGCGCGCCGGACGTTGATGTGATACGTCACGCCGCGGAAGACACGCGTCGCGCTGTAGCCTGGCCAGCTTGCCGGGATCACCGGCGCGATACGCAGACCGTCGTGGCTGGCGCGAATGCCCAGTATCCACTGGGTGATGGCGACGAAGTTCCAGGCCGCGGTGCCGGTCAGCCACGAGTTCTTGGCCTCGCCAAAGGTGGCCGCATCGCGGCCGGCGATGGTCTGGGCATACACGTAGGGCTCGCAGCGATGCGTATCGACGATAGCCTCGCGCGCCGACGGGCAGATACGGTGGTAATAGTCCAGCGCCTGCTCGCCCCGTCCCACCATTGCCTCGGCGATCATAATCCACGGGTTGGTGTGGCAAAAGACGCTGGCGTTTTCCTTGTAGCCGGGCGGATAGGAGGAAATCTCGCCCAGTTCGACGTGATAGCGGGTGTAGGCTGGCTGGTTCAGCACAATGCCGTGTTCGGTCGCCAGTCGGTCGGCCACTGACTGCAACGCCTGCGCGGCCTTGCCATCGTGCCAGCCCGATCCCGGCCATGATGCACATCCCCTGCGGCTCGATGAAGATCTGCCCTTCCTCGCACTCGCTGGAGCCGACCTTGTCGCCGAAGGCGTCGTAGGCGCGCAGGAACCACTCGCCGTCCCAGCCGTGCTGCAAGACTGCCCCTTCCATGCGCGCGGCCGCGTCCAGATAGTCTTGCAGCCAGCATGGCGACGCCGCGGCGGCTGGCAATCTCGGCCAGTTCGCTGCGCGGCCAGCACAAACTGGCCGGCGATGAAGACCGACTCGGCGATCTTGCCTTCGCCGCGGTTCTCGGTGGTCTGGAACGGCTCGCCGGGCGTCTCGGAGAAGCAGTTGAGGTTGAGGCAGTCGTTCCAGTCGGCCCGGCCGATCAGCGGCAGGCCGTGGGGTCCCAGACGATCGAGGGTGTACTGCACGCTGCGCTGCAGGTGCTCGCATCAGCGGCGTCTCGCTGCCCGGCTGGTTCTCGTAGACCACCGGCTCGTCCAGGATCGACCAGTCGCCGGTCTCCTTGAGGTAGGCGGCCACGGCCAGCACCAGCCACAGCGGGTCGTCGTTGAAGCCGCTGCCGACCGCGTCGTTGCCGCGCTTGGTCAGCGGCTGGTACTGGTGGTACGCGCCGCCGTTTTCCAGCTGCGTCGCCGCCAGGTCGAGGATGCGCTCGCGGGCACGCTCCGGGATCATGTGCACGAAGCCCAGCAGGTCCTGGGCCGAGTCGCGGAAGCCCATGCCGCGGCCGACGCCCGACTCGAAGAAGGAGGCCGAGCGCGACATGTTGAAGGTCACCATGCACTGGTAGGCGTTCCAGATGTTGACCATGCGATTGGTGTGCTCGTCGGGCGTCTCGACCGACAGATCGGTCCAGCAGACTGCTCCCAGCGCTCGCCCAGCGCGTCGAAGGCGTCCGCCACGTTGCCGACGTCGAGGCAGCGGTCGATCACCGGCTTGACAGTGCGCTTGTTGATCGTCTGCGAGCCGGGCGGATCGAACTTCTGATCGACCGGGTTCTCGTGGTAGCCCAGCACGAAGACGATCTGGCGGGTCTCGCCGGGCTGCAGGTGCACGCGGACGTGGTGCGAGCCGATGGGCGCCCAGCCGTGGGCCAGCGAGTTGGCCGACTGGCCACGCTCGACCGCCAGCGGGTTGTCCCAGCCGCGATAGGGTCCGAGGAACGCGTCGCGCTGCGTGTCGAAGCCGGCGAGAGCGGCTGAGAGTTGTCATCTCTGGGAACAATGGCAACTCTGCGGAGCAGGCAAAGTAGGCGAAATGGTCGCGGCGCTCGCGGTACTCGGTCTTGTGGTAGATGACGCCGTCCTCGACCTCGACCTGGCCGGTGTTGAAGTTGCGCTGGAAGTTGGTCTGGTCGTCCCAGGCGTCCCACAGGCAGAACTCGACGCCGAGAAGATCGAGAGATCGGCGGCCGTGTCGCGCTGGTTGGTCATGCGTCAGCTGCCAGATCTCCAGGTTGGCGTCCAGCGGCACGAAATAGAGCGTTTCGGCCTCGATGCCGTGCGCCAGCGAGCTGATGGCCGTGTAGCCCAGGCCGTGGCGGCAGTCGTAGCTGTCCAGCGTGCTGCGCGTCGGCTGCCACGAGGGCGACCAGAACTCGCCGGTCGCGTTGTCGCGCAGGTAGAGGTAGCGCCCGCCGGTGTCGAAGGGCACGTTGTTGTAGCGGTAGCGGGTCAGCCGGCGCAGGCGCGCGTCGCGGTAGAACGAGTAGCCGCCGGCTGTGTTGGAGATGAGGCCAAAATAGGCCTCGCTGCCCAGGTAGTTGATCCAGGGCAACGGCGTGTCGGGCCGTGTGATGACGTATTCCCGGCGTTCGTCGTCGAAATATCCGTAGGTCATGGGAAATGGCTTTCTTTCGTTGCTAATGTGCTCAGGTGCCTGGCACTTCGAACTGGCAGCCAGGAGCACCGTACAACATTGATGGCATCGCCACCGTACAGCGTGAAGTGCCTGGCACCTCGATCCTGGTAGTAACTCGTTTTTATCCAGGACTGACAGTCCTCGGATCAGGACTGCCAGCCCTGCGGACGCGATCAACGTCTGGCGGCGCGGCTGGGGATCGAGGCCACCGGCCTGCATGCCCAGCAACACCGCGCCGACCACAGGCGGCGCCTGCAGGCGGACAAAGCGCGCGTGCGGCGCAACCGCCGTAACTGGCCGCGGCCAGCGGCTCCAGCAGCAGCGGGCCGCCATTGTACATGCTGCCGACGCAGAACCACATCGAACTGTTGCTGCTCCAGGCACGAGCTGGCGGATGACGCCGGTGGCCAGACTGGCCAGTTCGTCTGCCGCCCAGAGAATGACCTGTCGCGCCACCGCGTCGCCAGCCTCCGCCGTTCTGAAACACCAGCGGCGCGGCTTCAGCGCCGATCTGGTACCAGCCCTGGCTCAAGCCCTTCCAACAGATCGTCGTCCGACTGTGCGCCGCAATACTGCACGAAGCGGTCGCTGAGCGCGGTGGCGGGACCGCGCCGGGTCCACGCTTTGGCAACCGCGATGATCGCCTGCTCCACCAGTTCGCCCGACCCGCCGTGCTCACCAAACATGCCGCCATTGCCGGTCACACGGCCGATGCGGTGCTGCGCGTTCCAGCCCCAGCAGTTGTTGCTGGTCCCGGCGACGACCGCCACGCCCCAGCCAGCCTCCGCGCCAGCCACCAGCCCGATGATGGTGTCGTTGACGACTTCGACCGGCGATGTGATGCCAAGCGGTGCGATGGCCTCCAGTGTCGGCTCCAACTCTGACGGCCAGTCGTAGCCTGCCACACCGAAGCCCGCGCCGGCAATCCTGTTCACGCCAATACCGGCCATGGCCAGCGCCTGATCGGTAATCACTTGCAGCGCCGAGCGCAGTCCGTCGTAGCCAACCACCTCGTGGTTGCCCGGACCTGCTTCACCGAATCCAACGACGCGACCGCGCTCGTCAGCGATCATGGCATGGCTCTTGGTGGCGCCGATGTCGACGCCTAGGTAGTAGGTCATGGGGTGCGTGTTGCGTATTGCGTGAGGCGTACCGTGTGTCTCGTATTGCGTAATTCGTATTGCGTATCGGACACCGAGGTGCATTCCGGAATACGAAATACGCACTACGCACTACACTGCACGGCGCATCGCGTCCCGCAAGGCATGAAAGCCGATGATGTGAACGTCTGCCTCGTCCAGCAGACGGCGCAGCGCGGGGTCGGTGAAAAGCTGATAGTCGGCAACGCGGCAGCGCCAGTCGGGCGCGATCGCGCGCAGTTCGGGCGTGTCCACCGCCGGGTGCATCAGGATGTTGCTGAGGCCGGCCGGCAGTTCATCCAGCAACGCGCTCGATTTCGTCGATCCGGTTCTCGTGCTCGTCCAGCGACAGCACGGCCAGGTAATCGAACACCGGCAACCCGGCCGCGACCGCGTCGTCGAGTATCTGGTCGCCCGCGTCGATCTCCGCCGCGCTGTAGCCCATGCCTGTCAGCCAGTCCTCAGGAATGCGCACCAGCAGCGGAGGGACGTTGTACTGGCGGGCCACATCGATGTAGATGTGCGCCAGGCGGGGGTGGAAGAGTGTCAGCATGTGGCTGTCCACATGGGTGACATCGATGCCGGCCGCCAGCGCGCGCTCAACCTGGGCGACGAGTTCGGCGCGCACGGCGTCCAGATCGGCGGCTTGATACACCGGCATGGCGCGAGCCGGAAAATAGCCTTCGACGTCCAGCAGTCCGCTGGCCGGGTCGGCGGTGGAAAGTGGCCGCCAGCGATACGCCAGTCCACTCGCTGGTCAGCGTCAGGTGGACGCCCATGTCCAGCCGCGGATCGTCGGCGCGCTGCCGACAAAGCTGACCGACCGCGTTGGACCAGGGACAGGGAATCATAACAGCCGCCGACGATATCAGACCTGCGTCCAGCAATTCGTCGTAGGCCAGCAGAGTCGAATGGCACATACCGATGTCGTCGGCATGCAGGACGACGACCCGGTCGGTGGGTGAATAGCCGAGTTTGTGCAGGAAGGGGTTCATGGACGTATGTGGGTTGTAGGGGCATGAATGGCGGCGCAACAATGTTCGCCGGCAAACAAATGCCGCGCCGCCATTCATGCCCCTACGCGGCGAATTGCGGCAGATAGCGTCGGTTGATTTCCAACAGGTCGTCCAGGACGATCGGCACCTGATCCGCTGATGGGCCGAGAGGGTGCGCGAGCAGCGCCTCGTAGGCGGCCTTGCGGTCGCCGTGGACGGCGGCCTCGACGGTGAGCAGTTCGTAGGCTTTGACATTGGCCAGCAGGCCGAAGCAGGCAGGCGGCAGCGGGTCAGTAGGCAGCGGCTGCGCGCCGGCGCGGCTGATGCGGCAGGGCATCTCCAGCACCCAGTCGCCCGGCCAGCCGGCCACCGCGCCGCGGTGCGGCACGTTGACGATGTGCGTCTCGTTGAGATCGTTGTAGTGCGCGTTGAGCAACTGCGTCGCCAGCGTCGAGTACCAGGCGCCGCCGCGCTTCATCAGATCGGCCGGCGGCTCGGTCAGGGCGGGGTCGGCATACTGCGCCAGCAGATCGGCCTCGACCTGCATCACCTGCTCGGCGCGCGAGGGCGGCCAGTTGGCCTGCTCAGCCAGCTTCTTGCCGGTGTAGTAGAAGTAGGACAGGTAATAGTTGGGCAACATCTGCAGCGTCTCGATCAACGCGGCGTCCCAGGCAGGATGGTCGTCACTGCGTAGTTCGGCCAGCGTGCCTTCGATGACCAGCGGCCAGACGTCCTCGCCATCCACGGTGAAGCCGCGGTGCCAGGAGAGGTGGTTCAGCCCCAGCGTCTTCAGCTCGGCCCGCTGCGGCGCGATGGGCTGGCCGGTGGTGCGCTCCAGCAGCTCCAGGATGTCCATCTTGGTGGTGATGGGCACGTTGCAGACACCGACCGCCGGCACGTCGGGGGCGTAGCGGCTCAATGCCTCGGTCACCAGGCCGGCCGGGTTGGTGAAGTTGACCAGCAGCGCGCCCGGCGCCAGCTCGCGCATGTCGGCAGCCAGGTCCAGCAGCACGGGGATGGTGCGCAGCGCCTTGGCCATGCCGCCGACGCCGGTGGTCTCCTGGCCGATCAAGCCCGTGGCGCTGGCCGAGGTACTCGTCGCCCTTGCGCGCTGCCATACCGCCGACGCGCAGCTGCGTCGTGACGTAGCTGGCGCCGGCCACGCCGGCGCGGCGGTCGGTGGTCAGGTGAACCTCAAAGGGCGCTCCCTGAGCCGCGACCATGCGCTGTGCAAAGCCGCCGACCACGTCCAGCCGCTGTGGATCGATGTCCACCAGCCACAGCTCGGTCATGGGGAAGCTGTCGATGCGGTCGAGAAAGCCCTTGACAAGTTCAGGCGTGTAGCTGGAGCCGCCGCCGATAACTGCAACTTTCATAGGTGTTGTTCCTTGAGGCTGGATGATAGCCGGTCAGAGGCCGCCATCCGCATAGTCGGCATCCTCAGATGCCGGGTTTGGCCGAATGAACCGTTCGCATCTGAGACGACCATGCGCGTTACGCACAACCATCGATGAAAATGTCACTGCGAGGCGGCGGCCGCCGACACCTGCGCCTGCGCCGAGCCGCAGGCGAGGTGCAGGTGAGCAGTCTCTCTGGGAAAGCTGAGAGATTGCTTCGCCGCAGACGGCTCGCAACCCTGGCGCCGCCCACCAGGGCAGGTGTGACAGTGAGGTGCTATTTTCAAGCAGGATGCGAACTCCGCGTTGGCCAGTTACTACTTGTCTACACCGGTGATGACGATGCCCTGGACGAAGAAGCGCTGGGCGAAGATGAACAGCAGCAACGGCAGGATCAGCGTCATCAGCGCGCCGGCCTGGATCAGTTGCGGCTTCTGGCCGTAGATGCCGTTGAACGTGTTCAGGGCAACTGACACCGGCCAGGCAGCGCGGTTGGTGGACAGATAGATCAGCGGACCGAAGAAGTCGTTCCAGGCGTAGACGATGTGGAACACCGTCACCGCCAGTAACACCGGGTAGGACTGGGGAACGATCACTGACCACAGGATACGGAAGCGGCTGGCGCCGTCGATCATGGCAGCCTCGTCCATCTCGCGCGGAATGGTCATGAAATACTGGCGTAACAGGAACACGTCGAACGCGTTGCCAAAGAAGGTTGGCACGATTAGCGGCAACCAGGTGCCCACCCAGCCGATGCGCTGGAAGAAGGTGTAGGTGGGAATGACGGTGACGAAGGCCGGCAAAAAGATCGTCGCTATCAAAATAATGAAGAGAAAATCGCGACCGGGGAAGTCGAATCGCGAGAATCCGTAGGCGACGAAAGTACATGAGATCAACACGCCGACGGTGCTCATGATCGCATAGAAGGTCGTGTTCCACAGCAGGCGCGGGAAGTTGATGGTGTCCCAAACTTCCTTGTAGTTGCTGAAGGTCGGGGAAAATTCCCACGGGCGATCCAGAGCGCGCCATGAGACCTGACACACGAACTCGCCGCGCTCGAGATTGTCCGGATCGACGAAGGTGCTCGCTCTGGTACCCTTCTTGACCAGGGCAAGGCCGGTCGTACCCGAGTCGTTCTCGCTGCCTTCGCAGGTGTTCAACGGCACAGTGTACATGTCGACTTCTTTGCCGTTATATTCATACGAAGCAACTGCCGCCGGCCAGATCGGGGCACCGATGACCGAGATCTGCTCCGGCGTCTTCAGTGAGGTAAACACCATGAAGGCAAAGGGCGAGAGAAACATCATGAGAAGGACCAGCGTGAAGCTGGTCACGAGGATAGGCTTGATAGCCTTGTTCGCCTTGCGGGTTACTGACGATGCCATATCTACGCCTCCTATGACCGGCTGTCGCCAGCGTAATAGACCCAGTAACGGGCAGTTCTGAACAGGAAGATGGTGACGATCAGGATCAGGAAGAACAACAGCCAGGCCATGGCCGCGCCATACGACATGTTCTGGAAAGTAAAGAACGTCTTGTAGAGATAGAGGTTAAAGAACATAGTCGCCCCGCCAGGCCTGCCTGTGCCTTGATTAACGACCAGTGGCACGAGGAAGTATTGGAAAAGGAACACCACACCCAACACCAGGTTGTAGAAGATCACTGGCGAAATCATCGGGAAGGTTATCTTCCAAAAGCTGTGCCAGCCGTTGGCGCCATCCACCTTGGCGGCATCGTACAAGTCGGTGGGCACTCCCTGCAGGCCGGCCAGGAAGATCAACATCGCGTTGCCGATGGCCCAGATCCCCATGATCACATAGGTCGGGTAGACCCAGTTGACATCGTTGGCCCAGTTGGGTGTCATGTCGCGCGGCACGCCGACTGCAACGAGCGCCCGGTTGATCCAGCCCGACTCAGGGTTGAGCATCCCGCCCCACAGAAACACCGCGGCAACAAAGGGGATGATGTAGGGCATGTAGAAGGCGCTACGGAAGGCCATCTTCCCCTTGAGGTGACGGTTGTTCATAAGAATAGCGATGAACAGCGGCAGCATCAGGCCGACCGGCAGCGAGATGGCCCCAAACAGCACCGTGATCCACAACGAGCCGCGGGTGCCGCCGCCGATGGACCAGATCTGCGGGTCCTTGGCCATCTGGGCGTAGTTGTCCAGCCCAATGAACTTGGGCGGATTCAGGATGCCGTCGGTGATCTTGACGTTCATGAAGCTGAAGGCAAGGCTGGCAAGGATCGGCAACAGCGTGAAGACGAAGAATCCGATCAGCCAGGGCGATATGTAGAGCAGCCCCTCCCGCATCTCGCGCCGTTTCAGCGGAGTAAGACTGCGGTAAGTGCGCAAGGTTGGCAGCTTGGGCAAGCCCTGGTTAAGTTCTTCAAACATGGCGGCTCCTTTGGCTCAACGGTCTGCAACAGGGGGAAGGTGGGGCAACACCGACGAGAGCCGATGTCGCCCCACCGCATTACATTCAACTACTACTTGTTGTAGATGGCTGTCAGATCAGACTGTAGCTTGTCGAACTCAGCATCGAAATCCATGTCCGGCGTGTTGTTCATCAGGTCGCCGAAGGTCTGGATGCGAGCGAATGCTTCGTTCCAGTTGGGCAGATACTGCTCGGCGGACGGGGTGTCCGGGTAGGCTAAGCCCTGAACGAAGACATCCCAGCTCTCCGGGGTGACGAAGGGATAGTCCGCAGACTTGGCCGCAAAGAAGGCATCGGTCTTGCTGGCGATGGCTGGCATGGCCCCGTAGGTGGGCAGCAGGGTGTCGCCGCCGGTGGTGATGAGGTAGCTCAACACCTGGAAGGCCTCGGCGGGATGCTTGGTGCCCTTCCAGATACGGAAGGTGTCGGCGTCGATGCGCCCATTCACCACGCCGGACGCGTCCATGGGCTGGATACCCATCTGGAACTCGACACCGGCGTCGCGCAGATCGGCGAGACAGCAAGTGTACCAGGTCTGGGTCAGACCCATGGCAGCCTTGCCTGTGTTGAAGATGTTGCCGTTGCCAAACTCGGGCGAACTGGACAGAGGACCATTGGCCATGTAAGGCTCGGGGCCATACATGCCGTCATAGATCCACTTCCAGGCATCCTTCCATCCATCCGGTATGGCCGAACTGTAGGAACCCGTCGCGTCTCCCTCGTAGATCTTGGCCGCGCCGCTGAGGAAGGTGGCCATGCTGTTGGGGTGCTGCCACTGCGGGCTGTAGCCGACCTGGACGATCTGGGTGGGATCAAAGCCATCTTCGGTGGAGTTAAAGCCGTTGACGTCGATGGTCAAACGCTTGGCGATCTCGGTCACGGTCTCCCAGTTCCAGTCGACTTCCTCGCCGTCCAGCACATACTTATCGCCGTAGTTCTGGGGCGGATACTCCAGACCCACTTCGTCGAACATCGCGGGCACGTAGTACATGGCGCCGGGGAAGACGGCAAAGGGCAGACCCACCTGACCCTCTTCGGTCTGATAGAACTTGATCAGAGCCGGGTCAAAGACGGAGGTGTCGAAGGTGTCCAGGTAAGGCGTCACATCCAGCCACTGGCCGTAGAAGGCGTTGGAACCGCCCCAGCCCACCGGGCCGACGATGTCCGCGCCAGCGCCGGCAGCGATCTGGGTGGACAGGGTGTCCTTAGCTGCGTCGAAGGGAACCACCTCGAGCACCAACTGAATGGCGTCCTGGGAGGCATTGAAGTCATCCACCACGGCTTGCTGAATCTCGATCTGGGCGGGGTCCGTACCTGTGCCCAGTCCGACGAACCAGCGGATGGCGGTCTTACCGGAGGCTTCAGCGGCGGCCATGGCCTCAGCAGCAGCAGCGCTGGCCACGGCGGCCTGCTCTTCGGCAGTCAGTGTCGCTTCGGGTTCGGCAGCTACCTCTTCGGTCGGCTCGGCCGCAACCTCTTCGGTCGCGGTCGGTTCGGCGGCGGGAGCTTCGGTAGCAGCCGGCTCAACAGCGGCCGGCGCTTCGGTTGCGGCTACTTCAGCAGGCGCGGCCGGGGCGGGGGCAGCGGTGGGCTCGGCGGCGCCGCCGCAAGCTGCCAACAACATGCTGCCGATCAGCAGCAGACCAATGACGGACAACAGTCTCTTGTTTCTCATCGAGAAAATCCTTTCCAAAGGTGTGAATTGGGATGGGTTACGTCTTGGCTCGCAGTTGAGCCGTGGAATGCTGCAAGTTCGACCTGCTCCGGGTCCGTGCAGCCCGCAGATACCCGGCGTTAGTTATTGAGGTAGCGTGGCGGCAGATCACCTCCTTGAGACTTGAGTGCTAAGACTTGACCTATGGATGAATGCCTGCCAGCCTCCCGGAGGTTCGGAAACCTCCGGGAGGCTGGATGAATCGATGTGTCATCTGCACCCGCACGACTGGCGCACGACCAGTTCGGTGGGCAGCAAGGTAAATGGCGTCGGCTCGCCGCCATGGATGACGGTGATCAACTGGCGCGCCGCTTCCTCGCCCACCGTCTCGATGGGCGCGCGCACAGTGGTCAGCGATGGCGCCATCAGACGGGCATAGGGCACATCGTCGAAACCAACAACAGCTACGTCGTCAGGAACCTGCTTGCCAGCCTGGCGTAGCGCCATGATACAGCCGCTGGCAGCCTCGTCATCGCCGGCGAAGATGGCGTCGAACTGCACGCCACGGCGCAGCCACTCCTCGACAGCGGCGTGTGCTTGCACGTCGTCGAAGTCGCCGCGCCCCACCAACTCAGGATCGAAGGGAATGCCATGTTCTTCAAGCGCCTCACGGTAGCCAAGTTCGCGCCAGTAGGAGTCTTCGTTGCCGCGCGGACCCGCCAGGTAGGCGATCCGCTGGAAGCCGTGGACCGTGATCAGATGTTCCACCAGACTGCGCGCGCCGCGCTTGTTCTCGACGGTAACGCTGGGAATGTTGAGGCCGGCAGGCGCAGCGCGGTAGAGCAGCACCAGCGGAAACCCTTGCTCGTAGAGGCGGTTGATCTCAGTGTCGTCCAGCCGGTCGGTGAAAATCAGCAATCCATCTGTGTTGCGTTCGTCCAGCGGCACAGGCCGTCGAGCGCCGTCCTGCGGCACATAAACCGAGGCGTGGATCAGCAAGTCGAAACCGTGTTCCTTAGCGCCCGTTTCCAGGCCGCGGATGAGCGGCGGATAAAATGCACCGCTGAGGCGGGGCAACAACAGGCCAATGGTTTCGGTGCTGCGGCCGGCCAGAGAGCGGGCGGCTGCGTGCGGTGTGTAGTTCAGTTCCTCCATCGCCTGTTGCACCGTCAGCACCGTGTCGTCGGCGACCGGTCCCGTGCCGTTGAGCACGCGACTGACCGTGGCGATGGACACGCCGGCCAGACGGGCAACATCGGTGATAGTAGCTCTGCGAGCAGGTCGTTGAACGCTCATGGTTCGGAGTGGGAGAGAAAAACAGGGGTGTAAGCGGTTTCTGTAAACGCTTTCTGAAAGCGCTTACAGTATAGCACGCAGATTCCCCACACGTCAAGTGTTAACAACAGGTTAATTCGCCCCTGAACCTTAAAATTTGGCTATGCTAAGCGAGATTGCTTCACAGCGGGCGATCTGGATCACGAAAACGCCAAAGGTCACGAAGGCGCGAAGATCGCAAAGGAGGGACGACTTTGCAGGGACGCTGGTAACGCCATCGTTTTGCGTCCTGCGCGCTTCGCGTTCTTCGTATGACTTCGCGCTTTCGTGGTCCAGCGCCTCACTGCGAGTTCAGCGCCGTTCTGATCTCCCGCGCATGACGTTTCTCGTGGATCGCGATGACGCGGAAGCCGCCCTCGACCGTGGTGTCGAACCCGCCAGGATGATAGCCCGATCGCTCCCAGTCGTCCGGTCCGACTGTATCCAGCAGCGCCAGCGTGCCGGCGCGACTGGATGCCAGCTCGTCGAAAACCGCTTCAGTCGTCATGCCGCGGCGCGCGCCAACCTCAGTCTCGTTGAAGGTGTCGAGATCGAAGCCGGGCTGCTGTGTGTCCTGACCGGCCAGCAGCGCAGCGATAACCTGCTGGTGGCCACGCTCGGCCGACGCCAGGTGCGCCACGACATCCTGCACCGACCACCCGTCGTTGACAGCGTGCTGCGCCAGTTCGTCCGACGGCAAACCGGCCAGTGACGCCAGCAGGTCTTGCCGCGATTGAGTTAGCCTCTCGCTCAACTTGATCTTACGTTCGTCCATCAGTTCTCTCCGTTTTGAGGTTGCCTGCCACCTGCCAAGAGTAGCGCGAGCCGGGCAACCTGTCAAGCTCGGCCACTTGACTCTGACACAGTGTCAGGGTATATGATCGTCACAAGAAGACGACACGAGGTGACTCTATGTTCAAGATCAGCGACTTTTCCAAACTTGGCCAGGTCTCGCCGCGCATGTTACGGCACTACGACCAGCTCGGCCTGCTGCGTCCCAAACAGGTGGATAAGTGGACCGGCTATCGCTATTACACCATCGACCAACTGGGCGACCTGAACAGGATCGTCGCGCTGAAAGAGCTGGGATTCACGCTGGAGCAGATCAAGGACCTCCAGGACGCGGGCGACCAACTCTCACCGGCCGCGCTGAAGGGAATGTTGACCATGCGTCAGGCCGAGATCGAGCACACGCTGGTCGAGGAACGGCAACGACTGAAGCGCGTCGAAGCCCGCCTCAGACAGATCGAGCTGGAAGGCCAGCCCTCGCCCTACGAGGTAGTTGCCAAGGCGATTCCCGCGATTACAGTCGCGTCGATCTCCGACGTTGTGCCGACTATGGAGGAAATGGGTTACTTCTGTCATCACCTCTACGAGACGCTGTACGCCAACCTGAAACGCGCAGGCATCATGCCGCTGCAACCGGAAATCACGCTGTACCACAACGAGGACTACACCGAGACTGATCTGCAAGTCGAGGTCTCTGTGCCCGTACAGTCGAAATACCTCGACGCGCCGCAAAATGGTTCCTTCGCGGTCCACCGCCTGCCTGCGCATCACCTGGCCGCGTCCCTGATCTACGAAGGAGCCTACGAAGAGATGACGCCTGCGATCCTTTCGCTGTTGAACTGGGTCGGGCTGAACGGACACGTCCCGTCCGGTCCGCTGCGCGAACTGCACCTCTCAGGCAAGGCGCACCCCGATGGCCAGCAGGTGGTCGACTCGGCCGTCATTGAGTTCCAGTTGCCCATCGCTCCCATCGAAAATCCGGCAAACACTTGACTCTGACACTGTGTCAACGTGTACCCTGTAGCCAACAACAAAATTCACCATCCGCTGGATGAGCAACAGGAGACACGATCATGACGAACACGAACGGTACAGGCATCGACAAGCAGGCAAAGCAGGTAATCTTCGGCGCAGGTCCTTTGGGACTATCAGTGATGGACGCGCTGGCCGCACGCGGCTACACGAATATTACGGTCGTCAACCGCCGCGGCGAGGTAAGCGAGACGTTGCCTGCTGGTGTGCAGGTTGTCATAGGCGACGCCACCAACCCCGATGACGTCGCACGCGTCACGGCGGGTGCCGCAGTCGTCTTCCAGTGCGCCCAGCCGGAATACACCGAATGGCCGGAAAAGTTCCCGCCCATTATCGAAGGTATCATTGAAGGTGTCTCGCGCACGGGTGCAAAGCTCATCGTCGGCGACAACCTCTACATGTACGGCCCGACCGATGGCGCACCGATCACCGAGGACCTGCCTTACGCCGCCACCGGCCGCAAGGGTCGCACCCGCGCCGAGATGGCGCAACGGCTGCTGGACGCTCACAACAGCGGCAAGGTTCGGGTAGCTATCGGACGGGCCAGCGACTTCTACGGGCCGCGCGTCGAAGGGTCAGCAGTCGGTGACATGGTCTTCGATGCTGCGTTGCAAGGCAAAACCATCAACGCGATGGGCGACATCGACCTACCGCACACGTACTCGTACATCAGCGACTTCGGCGACGCGCTGGTGACCCTGGCCGAGCATGACGAGGCGCTCGGACAGGTGTGGCACGTGCCCAACGCGCCGACCAGGTCGACGCAGGAATTCCTCAATTTGGTCGAACAGGCAGTCGGGCAGCCGGTCAAGGTACGAACGGCCGGCCGCGGCATGCTGACGCTGCTGGGTCTGTTTGTCCCCGATGTGCGCGAGATGAAGGAGATGTACTACGAGTTCGCCGAGCCGTACGTCGTCGATGACAGCAAGTTCCGCCAGGCGTTTGGTGGATCGGCCACACCACTGGAGCAGGGCATCGCCGCAACCGTCAACTGGTACCGCAGCCGGCTGAACTGAGCACCATTGACGAAAAGAAGGTCACCCCGCCAGGCTTGCCAACGCGACGACGCCGAAAACGGTGATGATCACACCCGACACCCGATTCACCCAACGCAGGCCATTCTCGGTGATCCGGCCGCGCAGCAGGCTGACGCCGCCGCTCAGCAATAGCCACCAGAGCGCCGACCCGGTGAACACCCCGGCCACCAGCAACAGCGCCGATCCCAGGTCGTCGTAGCCGCTGCCCAGCCCCAGCCCGGCGAACACCGCCGCGAAAGACAGAATGGTCAGCGGGTTGGTGATGGTCAGCAGGAAGGTAGAAACGTAGTCGCCTGCCAGCGTGCGCGAAGTCCTGTCGCCGGCGACGTCAGCCTGTGGCGCTGGGCTGGCCAGGAAGGTTCGCACCCCCAGATAGCACAGAAACGCGCCGCCGATCAGCCGCAGCCAGTCCTGCTGGCTGACCAGAAACGCCGACACCGCCGTCAGTCCAAACGCGGCCACCGCGCCGTAGACCGTGTCAGCCGTCGCCGCGCCCAGCCCGGTGACAAAGCCTGCCAGCCGGCCCTCGGCCAGCGTGCGGCGGATACAGAGCACACCGATGGGACCCACGGGCGCGGCGATGGCCAACCCGATGGCGACGCCGCGGGCGAAGATGCCGAGGTCCACTAATCCGCACTGGCGACGCGGTCAGGGATGCGCGCCAACTCGGCCAGGAACACCTCGCGGTCCTCGGCGTCCTCGATAGCCGCACCCGTCTGCTGCGCCGCGCTGTAGTGTGCATCGTGCAACGCGGCGTCCCCAAGGGTTGCTGCGGCCAGCGCCATCTCCAGATGCGCAAACGCCAGATCCCAATCTTCGCCGTTGCCAGCCTCGAAAAACAGCAAACAAGCCTGCGCGTATGCCAACGCCTGCGCGCCGTTGCCAAGCAAGGCATGGACATGCGCCAGCGTGACATCGGCGCGGGCGCGATTCACGTCGGTGCCGATCTTGCCCCAATGAAACGACGCCGCGTGCGCGGCATCCAGCATCTCGCGGTCTTCGACGGCGCTGCGCTGCGGCTCCGTCGTCAGTTTCCAGGCCCGGTTGTTGCACTCAACTGCAAACCAGCGCTGCCAGACAGCAATCGTTTTTTCCTGCGGTTCGGTGTCCATTCCGTCCTCCTGAATGCGTGAAATTCGAATGATGCGGCGTGATTATAGCGGATATTGGGCGGCGCTCAAAGCCAGACAAAATTGGGTATTGACAGCGGCGCTGGAGTTTGTTATAATGTGACCGGTCACAATTGTGACCGGTCACATCTCTCCCAATTCAGCAATCAGACAAGGTCGACGAAGCCGTCACCATGGCCGAGCAAAGCCGCCCCACCATCCGTGATGTTGCAGCCCATGCTGGTGTCTCTTACCAGACGGTTTCACGCGTCATCAACGGCAGCGACAGCGTGCGGCCGGCCACCCAGGCGCGTGTCGAGGCAGCCATTGCCGAACTTGGCTTCCGCGCCAACGCGATCGCCCAGTTCATGGCCACCGGCAGCACGCGCACGCTGACCTGCCTCTCCCCCAACCTGACCGACTACACATTTGCCTGCATTATCGAAGGCGCAGAACAGGCAGCGCGCCAACATGGCTACTTTCTGTTTTCAGCCTCGGCTCCCGACGAATCGACCTTCGACCTGTTGGTGGATCAGATGATCGCCAGCCGGCGCACCGAAGGGCTGCTGGTGATCAACCCCTACGCGGACAACCGCTTCACGCTGCTCCCAGACACGGTGCCGACGGTCTTCGTGGGCGCCCGGCCGCGCGCCGAGAGCGTCGACTCGGTAGCGCTGGACGATGTCGGCGCGGGCCGCCTGGCGACTCACCACCTGCTGGAACGCGGCCACCGGCGCATCGGCCTGATCTGCGGGCCGGCCGAGGAAGACTGCACCCAGGACCGGCTGGCCGGCTACCAGGCAGCGCTGGCCGACGCCGGCCTTCCCCGCGATGACGCGTTGGTGATGGAAGGCGACTGGTCGGCAACGTCCGGCTATCACGCCCTCAACAGGCTGCTTGCACTCGCCTCCCCGCCGACTGCTATCTTCGCGCAGAACGACCGTATGGCCATCGGGGTCTTGCGCGCTGCGCGCGATCGCGGGCTTCACATTCCTGAGAATCTGGCCGTGATCGGCGTAGACGACATGCCGCTGGCCTCCTATTTCGATCCGCCGCTGACGACATTGCGCCAGGATCTGTATGCCATTGGCCAGCAGGCCGCGCAACTTGTAATCCAGGCCGTTGAACAACCCAACTCACCACGACAGCATCTGCTGCTGCCGGCTGAACTCGTGGTGCGCCGATCCACGTAATCACAACCAAGGAGGTGATCGCAAAGACACGCCCGACTCTAACCAGTTTTCCGCAAGGCAACGCGCCTGCAGCTTCGTGACCATCACGTCAACCAAACCTGATTTGAGACTCTCTTAGGAGGAGACACCATGAACCGTCGAGTGATCTTCGTTTTCGCCAGCCTGATGCTGGTAGCAAGCATGCTGCTGGGCGCCTGTGCGCCGGCAGCCACTCCCGCGCCGGCCGAGCCTGCGCCGGCCGAACCGGCTGCCACCGCGGCGCCGGCTGTCGAGCAACCCACGGAAGCCGCCGCCATGGAAGAGGTGGCGCTGCGCTGGCGCACCCGCCCTGACAACCAGGAAGAGGCCGACGTCTATGCCAGCATCAGCGACGAACTCGACGCCAAGCTTGAGGGCATTACCCTGAGCTACGAGCCGGGCGGCAGCGAAAGCTCCAGCTACCAGGACGTGCTCAAGACCGAGATCGGCGCTGGCACGGCGCCAGATGTTTTCTGGATCCCCGGCACCGACGTGGGCGACTTTGCCAAGCGCGGTCTGATCCTGAACCTGTCCGACCAGGCTGCTGCCACCGACGGCTTCAGCATCGATAACTTCTACGCCGGGCCGATGGCTGCCCTGACCCACAACCCCGATACCAGCGCCGAGGGCGCAGACAGCGGCGCGCTGTGGGGATCTGCCGCGCGACGTTTCCACCTTCGTGCTCTACCTGAACAACGACCTGCTGGCTGAGGCAGGCGCGACCGACCCGCGCGAGCTGGCCGCCAAGGGCGAGTGGACATGGGATGCCTTCCTGGAGACCGCGCAGAAGGTACGTGCGCTGGGTAGCGACATCTACGGCTACGGGGCCAACGCCTGGTGGGGTCCCTACGGCACCTGGCTGAACGCAGCCGGCGGTGGCTTCTTCAACGAAGACCGCACCGCCTGCAACCTCGACTCGCCCGAGTCACTGGTCGGCATGCAGTTCGAGCAGGACCTCTATCAGGTTCATGATGTGGCCGTGCCCTACGGTGAGGACAGTGAGCCGCCCTACCGCGCCGGCAAGGTCGCCATGTTCCAGAACGGCCGCTGGGCAACCCCCGGCACCCGCACCGTGGAATTCGACTGGGATGTCGTGGAACTGCCCAAGGGACCGGGCGGCGATGCGGGCAACTGGCAGTTCTGGGGCGCCTACGCGGTCAACGCCAACACAGCACATCCTGAGGAAGCTTGGAAACTGGCGCAGGCGCTGACCGAGGCCGACGTGCAGGCCAAGATCTCTGCCATGGGCACCAACATCCCCAGTCGTGTCAGCCAGGAAGCAATCGATGCCTTCCTGACCTTCACGCCGCCCGCCAACAATCAGGCATTCATCAATGGCTTGCAGGACAACGCCGTGGCCGAGGGTCCGTTGTGGGCCGGTAGCTGGCCGGACTTCGATGCCGTGATGGGCGCCCGGGTCGGGGCGGTCATGACGGGCGAGGAGACTGTCGAGCAGTTCGGCGCCACCATCTGCGACGAGGCTAACAAGGCTTTCAGCCAGTAGCGACAACCTCACAGGTGACAGTCACTTTCCGGAAAGTGACTGTCACCTTCCGCGCAAGTGACAGCCACTTTCGGAAAGTGACTGTCACTTGACACCAAGGAGCACGCCCCATGACAACCATGACCTGCCTGCCCGCCGCTCGCAGGCTGACATCTGGCTGCTCGTCCTGATGCTCTGGCACGGGCTGCTGACAGTGGCCGGCATGGTCGCGGCTTATGTCACGTTCACCGGCATGGATGGCGGGCTGCGCTTCGCGGTGGCAGGTGTGCTGCTGGTGCTGGCGCTGCTGAGCGCCGCAACCATACCCCTGATTCATCGCCGTGACCACCGCGGGCGCTCCATTTCGCTGGTGGTCAACTACCTGGGGTTCCTGACTTGCACCGCCCTGCTGCTGGACATGATCGGCGCCTTCACCGGCATCGACGACCTCGCCCAGCGCTTCGGTCAGGGCCTGCCCTTTCTGCTGATCACCTTCGTCGGCTATTACATTCGCTCCTTTGGCGATCGCTTCGAGCAGTTCCCCCAACGGCAGCGCTCCTTCCAGCGGGTCGGCAACGTCATCATGCTGGCCGGCCTGCTGCTTTTCGTCCTCTCGCTGATCAACTTTGCCAGTCTTCCGGCGCTGGCCCGCGAGCTGCTGCAACCGCTGCGCCTGGCCTTGCTGCTGGGCTTGATCCTCTTCGGCGCCATGTTCTGGGCCATGTGGCGGCAGTCCACCGCCGAAGCTATGGGTGTCAACAACGCCCGCTCCGAGACGCTCAGCGGCTACCTGTTCCTTTCGCCCAATTTCCTGGGCTTTCTGCTCTTCTTCGCCGGGCCGCTGCTGCTGTCGCTCTACACCAGCTTTACCAACTGGGACGCCTTCGGCACGCGCGACTGGGTCGGGCTGGACAACTATGCGCGGCTGCTGCATCTGACCTTTGCCCAGCTCAGCTCACCGACGCAACTGGCAACCGAGGTGATCAACACCTCGATATTCGACGAGCTGTTTCGCTTCTCCGTTCTTGGCAAGAGCTTCATCGTCGGCGCGCAGGACAAGCTTTTCTGGCTATCGATACGCAACACGATCGTCTTCTGCCTGATCGCCGTGCCGCTGAGTGTCATCCCGGCGCTGCTGGTGGCCACTATTCTGAACAGCAAGCTGCCCGGCATGAAGTTCTTTCGGGCGGTCTATTTCATCCCCAGCGTGGCCGCGGTAGTCGGCGTGTCGCTGATCTGGCAGTGGATGTACAACGCGGCGGTGGGGTGGATCAACTACGCCATCACTTCGGGCATCGGCGCGGTCAACGGACTGACAGGGCTGGCCATCGCTGATCCACAGATGCGTTGGCTTTCCAGCGCGGATACAGCGCTGCTGTCGGTCGCGCTGATGGTGGCCTGGCAAACCATCGGTTTCAACACTGTGCTTTTCGTGGCTGGCATGCAGAACATCCCCAAGGTGCTCTATGAGGCGGCCACGGTCGACGGCGCCGGCACATGGGCACAGTTCCGCAACGTGACGCTACCGCTGCTGGGGCCAACCACCGTCTTCGTGCTGACCACGACGCTGATCCAGGCGTTCCAGGTCTTCGAGCCGATCTTCATCATGACCAACCCACCGGGCGGCCCCAACAACTCGACGCTGAGCATGGTGCTTTACCTCTATCAGAACGGCTTCCAGCGGTTCCGGCAGGGCTATGCTTCGTCCATCGCCTGGGTGCTCTTCCTGGTGATCTTCGCAGCAACCGTCATCCAGTTCCGGCGTCAACGCGGCGGCGCGTACGAGGCATAGGAGGGATCGACCATGACACAGCAAGCAACTGCCACTGCCTCCGCCTACAATCCGCCGCGCCGCTCGCACCGCCTGCGCAAGGCCATCAGCTACATCGCGGCGTACACGGTGCTGATCGTCTTCGGCATCATCGTCATCTTCCCCTTTCTGGTGATGCTGGCCACGTCGCTCAAGCTGCCGGCTGACACGTTTTCCTACCCGCCGCGGCTGTTGCCGCGCGCGGCCGTGTCCGTTGAACTGGCCGGCTACGACAAACCGCTGCCGCTCTACAACATCGAGGTAGATGGTCGCGTTCGAGAGATGGCGCTGGTGGAAAACACAGTGCGCGTCGGCGTCTACGCTGAACCGGACAACCTGGACGCGACGGTCACCGTTCCGCTGAGCGAGGTTGCACCCACGGGCGGTGCGGACAATCAGGCCACGGCTACCGTGGACGGCGCAGCCAGCCCGCTGTTCGACGTGCCTGTCGACGGTCAGATCGTCCCGATGGTGCTGACCAACCAGACGGCGCTGGGCCGCTTCGTTGATCCCGACGACACCAGCGTCACAACCCTGGCCAACGTGCGCCTCAGCGAGCCGGTGTCCAAACTCACCGCGCGCCCGGAGAACTACCGCGAAGTGCTGGAACTGAACGGCATGAGCCGCGCGTTGATCAACACCGCGCTGGTGACGCTGCTGGTGGTGCTAGGCCAGTTGGTGACGTCGGTGCTGGGCGGCTACGCGTTCGCCCGCCTGCGCTTCCCCGGCCGCGACACGTTGTTTGTCCTCTACCTGGGCACGATCATGATCCCCTTCGTGGTGCTGATCATGCCGCTCTATCAGCTGATGGTGCTGATCGGCTGGACCGACCGGCTGGCGGCGCTGATCTTCCCGTGGGTCTTCACGGCCTACGGCACCTTCCTGATGCGCCAGTTCTTCCTGACGGTCCCGCGCGAGATCGAGGAAGCCGCGCTGATCGACGGCGCGTCGCGCCTGCAAATCCTGTGGCGCATCTTCATCCCGGCCGCGACGCCGGCGCTGGCGACCCTGGCGACCTTCACCTTTCTCTACGCCTGGAACAGCTTCTTCTGGCCGCTGGTGATCATCAACACCGGCAACACCAGCAACCACGTGCTGACCCTTTCGCTGAACGTGCTGCGCGGCCGCGCGGCTGACAGCCCCAACATCGTGCTGGCCGGCGCGGCCATCTCGGTGATCCCGCCGATGATCCTGTTCATCCTGGCCCAGCGCTTCTTCATCGAAAGCGCCACCAGCAGCGGCGTGAAGGGGTAGAGGTGGACGGTGATCCTGACTTGCCGGTTCCGAGGATAGGTAATCGGCAAACAGCACCTGCCACCTGCTTTCAGCTATCAGCCACCCTGTCACCCTTGTCACCTTGTCATGACCAACTCCCTCCGCCGCCCCAACCAACTCTACGACGGCTACATCTTCGACCTGGACGGCACCGTCTATCTGGGCGACGCGCTGCTGCCGGGCGCACACACGTGTATCACCACCTTGCGCGCGGCCGGCCGGCGCACCGTCTTCCTGTCCAACAACCCCACTCACAGCCGCTTCGACTACGCAGCCAAGCTGACGCGCCTTGGCTTGCCAACGCCACCGGAGGACATCATCAACTCGTCGATGGTCATGGCCGATTTCCTGCGTCGCACGCTGCCCAACGCGCGCCTCTTCGTCATCGGCGAGGAGGCACTGCACACTGACTTGCGCAACGCGGGTTTCGAGTTGACCGAGGACGCCGGTCGCACCGACGCCGTCATCGCATCCTTCGACCGCACCTTCGCCTACTGGAAGTTGCAAACCGCCTTCGACGCGATCCGCGGCGGCGCGCGCTTCTTCGCCACAAACGGCGACCGTTACTGCCCCATACCGGGCGGCGGCCAGCCTGACGCAGCGGCCATTATCGCCGCGGTCGAGGCGTGCACCAACACCACCATCGAGGCCATCGTCGGAAAGCCATCCGCGCACATGGCAACCGCGATCCTGAGCCTGCTCAACCTGCCGCCGCGAAGCTGCCTCATGACCGGCGACCGGCTGGAGACCGACGTGCAGATGGGCATCGACGCGGGCATGGCATCCGCGCTGACGCTGACCGGCGCGACCACGCAGGATGACGTGGCAAACTCGCCCGTCCACCCTGATTACGTCGTCCACAACATCGGTGACCTCCTGCCGGACTAGGGCGGATCGCATCGGAGGATGCCAACGCCGCGATGGATCACCCTGTCACCCTGTCACCCTGTCACCCACTCACCCGCTCACCCATGCCCTCCCTCCTCCTCGGCCTCGATCAAGGCACCAGCGGCACAAAAGCATATCTCATGGATTTGGACGGCAAGCGCGTTGGTCTGGGCTATACACCACTGCCGCGGCTGCATCCGCGGCCGGACTGGACGGAGCAGGACCCTTCGTTGGTTGCAGCCGGCGCGGCTCAAGCCATCGAACTGGCGCTGGAAGAGGCGGACGCGCAAGCGGATGACATTCTCGCGATCGGCATCGCCTCGCAGCGCGACAGTGACTTCGTGTGGGACAGCCGAACCAGCCAGCCCATCGGCAACGCCATCACCTGGCAGGACCTGCGCACCGCGCCGCTGGTGGCCGAGTTGGATAGCTGGGAACACGCCAGCGAACGACGACGACGGCTAGGCTACTTCCCCGGCCCGTGGTGTGGCGGGCTGCACCTGGCCTGGCGGATGCAGAATCAACCGGAGTTCCGGGCGGCCATGGAAGGTGGCACTGCGCGCGTCGGCATGGCGGCCGGCTGGCTGCTGGCAGCGCTGGGAACCCCGGCCGGCCACGTCCACGACCTGTCGCTGGTGCAGAAGACCGGCCTGTGGGACTTCCGGGCCGGACGTTACTGGGGCGAATGGATCGAGCGGCTGGGGCTGACTGAAACCGGATTGCCCAGCCCGGCGCCGACCCTGCACGACTTCGGCGTGCTGCACATCCGCGGCGCGAACGTGCCGGTCACCGCGATGCTGGCCGACCAGCAGGCGTCGCTCTTCGGTCAGGGCTGCCGCACCGCCGGCCAGGCCAAATGCACCCACGGCACCATGTCGTTCGTCAACGTCGTGGTCGAAGGCGACCCGCCCTGCCTGGACAGCCTCAACGTCTACCATGCCTGGTCGCTGCCCGACCCGAACGGTGCTATCGCTGCGCCACACCTACTGCCTGGAGGCTGACACCGCTGCCAGCGGTTCGGCAGTGCGCTGGCTGACCAACCAGGCTGGCATGTTGCCCACTGAAGCAGATCTCGATGCCGTCGCCCGCACCGCTGCGGACTCTGGCGGCGTTGCCTTCGTGCCCGCGTTTACCGGCCTCAACGTGCCCTACAACGACCACAACGCCCGCGCGGCCATTCTGGGCATGTCGCTGGGCGCGCACCGCGGCCACATCGCGCGTGCCTTGCTGGAGGCCATCGGCTACCAACTGCGCACGATTCTCGACACCATCGACGCTGAAACCGGCGTCCGGGTCGCCCAGCTCAACGTCGATGGCGGCCTGTCAGCGTCAGACCTGGCGTGCCAGATACAGGCCGACTTGCTGGGCATCCCGGTACACCGTTCGACGGAGCAGGAGGCAACCGGACGCGGCGCAGCACTGCTGGCGGGTCTGGGCGCAGGGGTCTGGAGCAGCGCAGACGATCTGCCCGCTCTGCCGCCAGGCGGCGACCGGTTCGAATCGACTTGGTCGCAAGACCAGCGCGATGCCGGCTGCGACCGCTGGCAAGCGGCGGTGAAGCTGGTACAGATGTGGCATTCATAGCGACGACTGCGCGCCGATCCCGCCGCCTGGGGTTGAAACCACCAGGCTGATTCACGCAAAGCCTGCTCCAAGCAGGCTGACACACATGCCTGAGTCTGCTTCAGCAGACTTCCCATTGCCAGACGCCGGTTTCAACCGGCGGCGACCGCACGAGGACATATTATGTCGATAACCTTAGAGCGTTCCGGGCTGTCCATCGATGGACGGCCCTTCTACTTGCTGTCAGGCGTCATCCACTACTTTCGCTGGCCACGCGGCGAATGGCGCGACATCCTGCTCAAGGCTAAGGCCGGCGGGCTAAATGCTGTCGATACCGTCGTCCCCTGGAATCTGCACGAGCCGGAGCCGGGCCAGTTCAACTTCGCCGACGAGGCCAACCTGCCTGCCTACCTCGACCTCTGCCACGAATTGGGGCTATACGCCATCGTACGTCCCGGTCCCTACATCTGCGCGGAGTGGGAGAACGGCGGCTTTCCGGCCTGGCTGACCGGCCAGAACCTACGGCTGCGCAGCGACGATCCAGTGTTCCTGGCGGCCGTCGAACGCTGGTTCGACGCGCTGTTACTACCGGTAGCCGCGCGCCAGATCAGCCGCGGCGGGCCGGTGATCCTGGCACAGATTGAAAACGAGCACTGGGCCAGCGGCGTCTACGGCCACGACGACCACCAGCGCACCCTGGCGCGGCTGATGCAGGCGCGCGGCATCGACGTGCCGCTCTACACCTGCATGGGCGGCAGCCCCGGGTTCGCTGAGTTTCGCAACGGCTGGAGCGGCATCGCCGACAAGGTAGCCGCGACCCGGCGCGTCTGGCCCGACAACCCGATGATCGTGTCTGAGTTGTGGTCCGGCTGGTTCGATAGCTGGGGCGACAGCGCACACAACGGCAAGACCGCTGCCTCGCTGGACCGCGTGCTGCACGAGCTGACAGCCATCGGCGCCAGCGGGTTCTCACACTGGGTCTGGGCAGGCGGCAGCAATTTCGGCTGGTGGGGCGGCCGCACCGTTGGCGGCGACACAATCCACATGAGTGCGTCGTACGACTACGACGCGCCCATCGACGAATACGGCCGGCCGACCGAGAAGTTCTACGCCGCGCGCCGGCACCATCTGTTCCTGGGGACGCTGGGCGCACAGGTCTCGCGGCTCCTGGCGGACGCCACAGCAGGCGGCCCGACCGTGCTGGTTCCGCCCGGTGTCAAGGGTCGCGCCGCAGGCGGCGAGGCGCCCTACCGTGTCGTTCGCAACGGCGACTTCTCGGCGACGTTTCTCCAGAATACGAGCCTCGACCGTCAGAACGTCCAAGTGTTTCATGACAACCCATCGGTGCACATGGCAGTCGAGGTCGAGGCGTCGTCGATCAAACCGCTCTACTTCAACCTGCCGCTGAACGATGAGGTTACGCTCGGCTGCCACTCTTGGCGCATTCTGGGCTGGTGGGAAGAGGATCGCGCGACCCCGCTGCTGGTCGTATTTGGCTTCCCGGGCGAAGTCGGGCGGCTACAGCTTCGCAGCCGCCAGCCGTGGCAGGTCATTGACGACGGCGGCGCTTCGGTCACAGCAGATGGACACGACCTGACCGTGCGCGGCTGGATAACGGACCGGCCGCAGGTTGTGCGTACAAACGGGGCGACCATCGTGCTCCTGACGCAACGGCGGGCCGAACGCTGGTGGCCGCAGCAACAGGGCGCGCTGTGCGGCCCGGACCTGGTGCTGGACGACGGCAGCCAGGCCATCACCGGTGTCCGACCGTTCTGGCGTTTCCAGGACGACCGATTTGTCGAGATCGATGAACCGACCGCGTCGGCATCGCAGCCGCCAGAAGAGATCGCGCTCGACTGGGAAACTGTCGGTGTTGCACAGCTTGAGGCAGGGGAACTGGGTGCGCCAATCGCCGGGCCACTGTCGTTCGAGGAGTTGGGATGCTGGTTAGGCTACGGCTGGTACAGCCTGACTATCGAGCTGGAGCACGCCGTGGAAAGCACGCTGACCGGACCGTGGCTCAGCGACCGCGCAACCGTGTTTGCCGATGGGCAGCGGCTGGGCGTTCTGGGCGTTGGGTCGGACGGACCGGTCTGGACGCTGCCGGTGCATTTGCCGGCCGGCCGGCATGAGCTGCGACTGCTGGTTGACAACCTGGGACGCTTCAACTACGGCTCCAACACGGGCGAGCGCAAGGGATTGCTGGGTCCGCTGAACCTGGGCGGCGTGCAGGAGGACATCTCCACGGGCTGGACGGCGCTGTGGCAGGAGGCAGCCTTTGCAGGCGAGGCCATCGCCAACGCCAAACCGTGGGCGGTCAGGCCGGACGCCGCCAATGTGGATCTCGGCGCGTTCCCGTTCCAGGGGTCCCACGTCTGGCTGCTGCGCGAGATCGATGCGCGGCCCGGTGAGCGGGTCGTCTTGCAAGTGACGGGTGACCGCAACGCCGGCGCGCTCTACATCAACGGGCAGGCTGTGTCGCGTTTCTCGCGCCACCACGGCGGCGGCTATTTCAAACGTGGCATCGACCACCGCCTGCGGCCTGGCCGCAACGTTATTGCCCTGCACATCGAGAACTACGCCGGTCTGCCCTGGCAAGCGACTCTGCTGCGCTACCCCCAGGGCAGCGAGCTGGCAGGCGACTGGCGATTCAGCGCGGGTGTCACGCCGGGCAAGCTGCCTGCTCAGCCTGGCCTGCCGCGCTTCTACCGGGCGCGCTTTGGTGGGTCGGCACAACAACACGGATCTGCGCCGCTGCGGCTTGACCTGCACGGGCTGCGCAAGGGGCATCTGTGGCTAAACGGGCGCAGCCTGGCGCGCTACTGGCAAATCGGCCCCCAGGAATTCTACAAGGTCCCCGCCGTGTGGTTACAGGATGAAAACGAGCTGCTGGTGTTTGAGGAGGAGGATGGCATGCCAACCGCCGTACGACTGACGCCATTGCGCTGAACATCCTCCTCGTACTCGTACTCTTCCTCGCACTCGTACTCGTCCGGCGCGGGCCATACGAGCGAGGAGGGAAAGAGTAGGAGTACGAGGAGGAGTACGAGGAGGAGTACGAGGAGGAAATCTAATCAGCGCCGTTGAGGTAAAGGCCGATCATCTGCTTCCAGTACGGCCAGTCGTGCGCCCAGCCGTTCCAGATGCGCAGGGCGTGCCAGATACCCTGATCCCACAAGATCTGCGAGAAGCGCTCAGTCTCGCCGCGCAGCGTCTCGCTCTCACTGGTCACCAGGATGATGTCCATGTTGTTCATCTGTGCCAGCCGCGCCGGATCGTGCTCGTTGCGCACGAATTCCACCGGGTTGTTGAAGTAGACGTTGTTGTCGTGATGGCCGTCGGTCCAGTCGCTGATGTCGTACAGACCGTTCAGCGCCAGGACCCTCCCCACCAATTCGGGGTAGCGAAACGCGAAATTGACCGCGTGGTAGGCGCCGAAGCTGGCGCCCGTGACCATGAAGAACGGGTTGGGGTTCTTCTGCGTCAGCGGATAGACCTCGTTGCGCAGGTAGTTGTCATACTGCGTCTGCCGCCAGGCGCGGTCGCCCGGCCACTTCCAACGGGCGTACCAGCTTTCCTCGTCCACGCTATCGACGCAGAAGACCTGTAGCCAGCCATTCTCAATCGACTCGCCCATAGCCTGCATCATACCGCGGTCTTCCCATTCGTAGAATTTGCCTTTCGAGGTAGGAAAGACCAGCAGACGCGCGCCAGCGTGGCCAAAGACAAGCAGATCCATGTCCCGTCCCAGCGACGGGCTGTACCAACGATGATATTCTCGGTTCATGTGCCACCTTTGCCTGGGATAAGAACTGGCCGGAACCGCTTCACACCAGCGACCGGCTCGCGACCATTGTAGGCAGAACAAGCGCGCGCGCAAATCCCCGACGCGCAGCGGGCAGGATCATCGGCGCCATTGCCGATGATCCTGCCCGCTGCGCAGGATTCTTGGGTACTTCTTACAATGAACCGAACAACAGGTCGAGAAAGCTCATCCAGGAATACGGGCCAGACGCCAGGTTTCCGTCAGTATCCGGCTCATCTGTTGGCTCGGGCTCGTCGGTTGGCTCCGGCTCATCCGTCGGATCAGGTTCTTCAGTCGGCTCGGCCGTACGCGTCGGGCGAGGCGTCTCTGTTGGCTCGACGGTACGCGTCGGTGTCACCGTGCGCGTCGGCCTGGGCGTGTCAGTCGGCTCGGCCGTACGCGTCGGGCGGGGCGTCTCGGTCGGTTCGTCAGTTTCTGTCGGTCGCGGCGTCGCCGTTGACTGCAGAGGGCGCGTCGCTGTCGCCGTGCGCGTCGGCGATGGTGTGCGAGTGGGATCGGGATCCTCAGGCGGTTCGATCGGCTCCGGCGGTTCTGGAGTTTCCGGCGACTCGGTCGGGCGCGGTGTGCGCGTCGGCCGCGCCGTTTCTGTTGGTTCGGCTGTCTCGGTTGGCTCAGTGGTCCGGGTCGGCCGCGGCGTCTCGTCCTGTTCAGGTGTGTGCGTTGGCGTGGGAGTGTTGTTGGGTCGCGGGGTTTCCGTTAACTCGACTGGGCCCGCCGGCCGTGCAGTCTCCGTCGAGTCCAGTGTGTCCGGCCCGTTGAACGCCGCCGGGATTGTGGTAGCGCTGACCGTCGGCGACGTGGTGTTGCCGCTGCCGCCCAACGGACCAGCTCCGCCGGTTGGCAGACCACCGCCACTGCCTGGGACGGCATCCGCGCCGGCGTCGCCACCCGTGGCGGCTCGCAACAGATGTATCAAGGAGAAGTCTTGGCTCGCTCACGATTGCAGGGTCTGAGACCGCATCGGCGGAAATCCGCGACTGCTCCAGTAGCGCCTCGATCTCGGCCCGCGCTGCCGGGTCAACGGTCAAAGCGCGCCGCAATTCCAGCCCCGGCTGGCGCAGCGTAATCGCCACGGGGACAGGCTGGGAGGCGTCGGCCGAAGACCAGGCTACCGACAACAGCAGCACAAAGCTGGTAACGGTGATCAGCACCGCCGGCAGGATAATAAACATCAACAAGGTTCGTCGAGAGATATTGCGCATCACGTTTTCTTTCCTTTCGTACATGCGTCGCGCTCGTCACGCGGGCATTTCCAGAGACCAACGACGCATCTGACGGTGCTGGCTCGGTCTGAGACCGGCCAGGGCGGGAATTGATGAATTGACGCATCCAAAGCAACGGCTAATTCTAGCGGATGCCGTCCAGCTGTTCCTGCGCCGCGCAACGCCCATTCGCTCCCCGGAGCGAGCCGGATCGCCTCCAGCAGATGCCGGCGTGCCGGCTCGCTCTGCTGGTCCAGCAAGTAGGCCAGGCCCAGATCGTAGTACAGCGACGGGTCTTGCGGCGCCAGGGATACTGCCTGCTGCAACAGCCCAAGCGCGCGCCGCGCGTCTCCTGCACTGGCATGGATCACAGCCAAGCTTTGGTAAGCGGACACCAGACGGGAATCCTGTGCGACAGCCTGCTCGAAGGCAGCGATCGCATCTTCGGTCCGGCCGTCAGCGCGGTAGATCTCTCCTAGGCCGGCATGCGCCAGGGCATTGGCCGGGTCGATAGCCAGCGCCGCTTGTAAGGCTGCCTCGGCGCGATCCGGTTGATGCGCAGCAAGCAGCGCCGTCCCGAGGTTCACTTGAAACTCAAGCTGAGCCGGCTCGAGCTCGGCCGCCCGCCGAAAGGCAGCGATGCCTTCCGGGTAGCGCTCCTGCTGTGCAAGGTCGAGGCCAAGAACGTTCCAGACGCTGGCAGCGTCCGGCGCCAAAGCCAGGGCGGACCGGAATTGACCCTCAGCCTCGACGAGATCACCCGCTTCGAAAGCCGCCAGCCCCTGTTGCGCCAGCGCGACAGCATCCTGTTGCGCCGTCGCAGCCGGTGTGGGCGTCACCACCAGGGGCGTGCCGACGGCCATCTCTGAGCTGGAAGTTGACGACAAGGTAGAGAACGCCGCCACTGTAGCCGCCAGCGGCAGCAGCAGAATCGCTGCGACTGCCAATGCAAAAAGACGATTGGCGCGTGTCATGCCAGCGCCTCCCGCATCAGCGGCGGCATCACTGCCGGAGCGCTCTCGCCGGTTTGCAGGCGCACCAGGTTGGCATACTGGCCATTGCGCTTCAACAGTTCCTGGTGACGCCCATGCTCGACCACCTGACCCGCATCCATGACGATGATCTGGTCTGCGTCGCGGATGGTGGACAGCCGGTGGGCGATGACAATCGTCGTGCGTCCCTGCATCAACCGCTCCAACGCGCCCATGACCAGATCCTCAGACTCGGCGTCCAGCGCCGATGTCGGCTCGTCCAGGATCAGGACAGGCGCGTCGCGGCAGGACGGCACGCGCGAATCGCGATGCGCTGCCGCTGCCCGCCTGAGAGATTGACGCCGCGTTCGCCCAGGACCGTGTCGTAGCCTTTGGGCAGCCGGCGGATAAACTCGTCGGCGTTAGCGGCAACGGCCGCGGCGACGATGTCCGCTTCAGTCGCATCGTGCCGGCCGTAGGCAATGTTGTCGCGCACCGTGCGGGCGAACAGCACGGCTTCCTGCGGCACAAGGGCGAATTGCTGGCGCAGGTCCTCCAGCGCTACGGTGCGAAGGTCGATGCCGTCGATTAGAATGCACCCGCCGCTCACGTCATAGAAGCGCAGTAGCAAGTTCGACAGGGTCGATTTGCCTGCGCCCGTGCTGCCCACCAATGCCGCCCGGGTGCCTGCATCGATGCGCAGGTCAATCCGCTGCAAGATGGGTTGCTCAGGCGCGTTGGGATAGGCAAAGTCGACCTGCTGGAAGGCAATCTGGCCGCGCACGCGTCCCAGTGGTACCGGGTTCGGGACCTCACGAATGTCGACGTCGGCGTCCAGCACGCGTGCCAGCCGATCTCCGCTGGCCGCCGCCTTTTGCAGGTTAGCCGTGATCTTGCTGAAATGGCGCAGCGGGCGATAGATGTCCTTCAGGTAAGCCAGGAAGATCAGCAACTCACCGACGGAGATAGTGCCCACCAGCACCTGCGACACGCCGTACCAGATGATGGCCGCTGTGCTGGCAGCCTGGATGAAGTCCACCACCGGGCTGAAGGACGCCTCCCAGCGGATCGACTGTAGGCCGCTGCGGATACGCTCCCTGCCCCGCTCCTCGAACTCGGCCTGCTGCAACGCCTCCCGGCCGAACGCTTTGACCTCGCGCATGGAGTTCAGCGTCTCGAGGGTCAGATTGGTCATTTCGCCTTCCTGATGGCGCGCTTCCGTGGCTGTTTCGCGGATCTTCTGCCGGAAGGTCACGTACAGGAACAGCATCAGCGGTACGTAGGCCAGCACGATGACCGAGAAGCGCCAGTTGATGAAGAACATCACCACGGCGAAGCCGACGAATTTGATCGCGTCGACCAGAAACTCGCTGGCGCTGCCCACCAGCGCCACCATGATCCGTCCGGCGTCATCGGTCACCCGCTTCAGCACGTCGCCGATGCGGCTCTGGTCGAAGAACTGCAACGGGAGGCTCTGCACGTGGCGAAAGACGTCGGAACGCAGCAGGAAGGTCGCCCGTTCCTGGATCGCGCCGTTGACGTACTCGTAGCCGAAGGACGCGGCCCCGGCTGCCAGTGTGATCAGCAGCATGGCCAGCCCCAGCACCGCGGTCAGCACGCGCTGGTCGGCGCCAAAGGTCGCCACCAACCAATCGCCGACCGGTCCTGACCATGGCTGGCCGCCAATCACGTTATCGACGATCAACTTGAGCGGCCATGGCTGGATGATGTCCAACAGCGCCACCGCGACAATCAGCACAAAGGACACGAGTAATAACGGCCAGAAAGGCTTGAGATAGCTCAGGTAAAGGGCGTCGACGCCCAGCAGTGGGATGTTGCGAGGACTGTTCGTGGTTTCGCGTGACATGATGATCTGGAACAAGACTTTCGAAAGTGACTGACGATTTAGGCCTGCTGTAAGCTGGCGACAGTCTGACGCTTGAGCTCTTCCACGTACTGGGTCAGAAAAGGTCGATTCTGCGCCACGGTTATCAGGCGGAAGTAGGTCGCGGCTTGGTAGAACGCCCAGCGGCGGCAGAATGGCTCGTCGATGCTTGCCTGACGTGCATAGGCGTCCATGAAGAGGTCCGCCTCGCGGTCCAGAGCTTCGCCAGATCCCAGCTTGAACATGCCAAGCAGCCGCAAGTGAGCGGTGAAATTGGCCACATCGATAGCCGGGTCGCCCCACGCCAGCAGGTCGAAGTCGATCAGCGTGCAGCGATCGCCATCGATCAGCACCTGGCTGTAGTAGAAATCGCGGTGCACCGGGATGGCGGCCGGCAACGGCGGCAAATGCTGCGCCCAGCGCGCCAGGCCATCCCGCAGATCGCGCGTCTCCGCCGGTTGATTCGCCATCATCTCGGCCGCGTAGATATCCAGGCTGCGCTCTTCGTCCGCCAGGCTGTACGAGCCAAGCAAGGAAATGGCGGCGCCGTTGTCGCTGCGGCTGAAGGGAACGCCGCTGGCGTGCAGCTTGGCCAGAGCATGCGCGCAGCGCGGGATCAGCGGCAGCAAATCGACCCGGCCTGCCAGTTCGTCAAGCGTGTCGCCGGCCGACAACTCCTGCACTTGCATGCGCATCTTGTCGGAGTAGCCCAGCGACTGCGGGACGCCAATCCTGTCAGAGGCGTCCGGTCCGAACCCGTTCTGCCACAGCACCTGTTGCAAGCGGTGAAGGCGCAGACCGCGCTCGTCGCGGAAGACTTTGCCGATCACCCGGCGATGAGTAGGCTGGCCGGTCTTCGCAACCTGGCCGCGCAGGTCGTAGGCCAGCACGCAGCGCCGGCCCGGCTTGTATTTCAACACCTCGATGCGTTCCACAGCTTCCAGACGCTCTCGGCCGCGCTTACCGTACACCTTGAGCGCCTGCGCCAGCAACGGCGCGGCTAGATCGGCGCGCGTGGCCCGGTAGAGCCGCTGGCGTAGCTTCGGGTCGAGATATGGCAAGTCGTGACTCTCGGCTAGAGCAACCGGTCGACCGGCGCCGTCGGCCTGAGCCAGCTCGACGACACGCTGTGCGTTGCGGTCCCAGGTATAGCCGGACAGCACCGAAATCGCGCCCTGCCAGGCGATCTCGCGCGCCAGCGCCGGATCCTGGATCAAGCGCCGAATGCCCGCAGCCAGACTGACGGAGTTGCCCGGTGTGTAAAGCAGTCCCGTCTCGCCATGACGAATGACGTGCGACGGCTGGCCGATATCGGCAGCTACCACCGGAACGCCGCACGCCAGGTATTCGAACAGCTTGAGCGGTGAGAAGTAGAACTCCGTCAGCGGCAGGTGCGGCGAGACCGCCACATCCATGGCAGCGATGTGCTCCGGCACGGCCTGATGCGCGACCGGGCCTGTCAGCGTCGCGGCATCGGACAGCCCGTAGCTGGCCAGTTGCGCCGGCAGCTCGTCAGGCATCTCGCCGACCAGCAGCAAGTGATAGCGTTCGTCTGACTCGCGCAGGCTGGCCACGGCCCGCAGCAGGGTCTCCAGGTCGTGCCAGGGCCGCGGCCTGCCCACGAATTCAACCACAAGCCGCTCGTCGAGGTTGTACTTACAGCGCACATCTCCGCCGCGCACGGCCGGATGGAAGTGCTGCGGATCCACGCCGTTGGGCAAGACTTGCACGTGCTGCGGGCTGGCGCCGCGGCTGACGGCATACTCCTTGAGCTGGTCCGACACCACCGCCAGAGCCGTGGCTTTGGAGAATTGCATGCGCTCGATGGCGCCGGCGCGCCTGTCGTTGGTCAGGCTGCGATAGCGTTGCGCCTCCTCAATCAACGGCGCGTTGACCTCGAGCACGAACGGCAGACCGGTGCGCGCCGCCAGGGTCGCGCCTGCGTCGCTCCACAGCGAGTAGCGCTCGTAGATCAGGTCGAAGGAGCGCTGGCAGTGCAACGCTTCCGCCGCCTCTAGCAAGTCATCCGCGTGCTGCAGTGCCTTCAACTCTCTGACAGTCTCAGGGTCGCCGTCGTCGATGCCGTCCTTGCTGGCTGGAACCTCCACCAGGATAGCCTGAGGCGCGGGGCCATCGGCCGGTCCAAGCCGCGGCGTCAGGATAGTGACTGAATGGCCGGCTCGTGCGAAGGCGTCAGTGAGGGCGCGCACATGCACGGCCGCGCCTTTGTGGCCGCGGACAGGGATACCGCGGTCAGCGCATAGGTAGAGGATGTTCATAGCGTC
This sequence comes from uncultured Chloroflexia bacterium, assembly GCA_963707275.1. Classification (GTDB taxonomy): domain Bacteria; phylum Chloroflexota; class Anaerolineae; order JAAEKA01; family JAAEKA01; genus JACKBK01. The sequence goes on along the minus strand of CAVPPH010000001.1, from coordinate 545,139 downwards.
GGCAGCGCCTCTGTCAGCAGCGGGGCCGGCGCCAACATTGGCGGAATGAACCCGTTCGCCCCGTTGGTCGCCGCTTCCTTGACTGCGACCAGCTCGTTGACCCGGGGTGCAGCCGGCTCTGCCAGCCAGCGATGAAGCGTGGCCACGTTGCTGCGCACGTCGAAGCGCTCAGCGACCTTGCGCTGCCCAGCCTCACTCATCCGCTGGCGCAGTTCCTGGTCGTGCAGCAAGCGAGCGAGCGCGGTTGCCAGCGCAACATGATCTCCTGGCGCCACCAGCAGGCCGTCCACCCCGTGGTCGATGATCTCCGGCACGCCGACGAGGTTGGTGGACACGGCCGGCAAGCCGGTCGCCATGGCTTCCAGCAAGACAGTCGGCAGCCCGTCGCGGTTGCCGTCGCTGGCGATCACGCACGGCAGAGCGAAGAGAGACGCGCGCCGATATGCTTCCAGCACCTTGTCCTGCGATTTCGGCCCGACCAGGGTCACCAGGTCGCCAAGCTCCAGACCGTCGATCAGGGATTGGAGCGTGTCGCGTGCCTCGCCCTTGCCGATGATCTCACAGCGAAACGAAACGCCCCAGCCGCGCAGCAGCGCGCAGGCCCGGATCAGGTCATCGAAGCCCTTCTTTTCGACCAACCGGCCTACGCTGAGGATCAGGTCTGTCTCGCGTTCAGCCCAGAGATCGGGCGTGAAATAGCCCAGATCGATCCCGTTGTACAGCCGGCGCACATCGCCAGGCTGGCCAGCGAGCACGTCCATCAGATAGCCGCGGTTGAAATCGCTGACCGTCACGGCGAAGCGCGCCGCTCCGATCTTGCCGCGCAACGCTCCCGGCTGCACATCCTGATGAAAGATGTCCTTGGCATGCGCGGTGAAGCTGTAGGGCAGGCCGCTCAGGCGGTGAACGAAGTTGGCGACGCGCGTTGCACTGGAACGCGAAATGCGCGTGCATGCCATCGACCGGGTGCTCCAGCAGGTGGGCCGCCACCACGCCAGCCTGAACGAAGCGCTTCAACACGTACTCGTCGGCCCGCGCCTCGACCTCGAGCGCGCAGTTGGGCGTAGGTCTCAGGCGTTGCCTCGAAAAGCTGCTGATGCGCCCGGCGCACGCGCTCCAGTTCCATCTGCGGATACTGCGGCACGTAGATGACCCCGGCCTTGACCTGGGCCAGGCTGGCGTGAAAGCGACCGTCATCAGGTTTGCGTAGGGAGTAGATACGAACATCCACGCCCTGGCGCTCCAATTCCAGTATCTCGTTGACGACGAAGGTCTCCGAGAAACGCGGGTACATCTTCAAGATATAGGCTATTTTTGTCATAGATCATCACCTCTTGAGAGTTCTTGACGGGCAGCGCCCAGTCAGGCATGGTCGCGGCCTGCGACCCGGCCGTTGCTCACATTACCGACCCGCCGATGCAGCGAACGGCCGCCCTTGCCCAACAACTCGACAATGGACTGGCTGGCCCGCTGCAAGCCGTCCAGGTCCAGATCGATGACAGGCGGCGGCGCAGCCAGGGCGCTTTGCAGGGCCGCCTCCAGTCGCTCGGGCGAAAGGTCGGCATAGGCGAGCAGGTGCACCAGTCGAGCGCGCCGCCAGCGCCTCGGCCCGGATTCGCTGCTCCGCGCGCACCTGACGGCGGGGAATGAGCAGCGCCCGCTTGCCGAGCGACATCAATTCACAGACGCTGTTGTAGCCGGCCATGCTGACCACCAGATCGGCTGCCGCCATGTAGGCCAGCAGGTCACGGGTGAATTCAAGCACGGTGACGTTGGTTGCCTTGCCGACCTTTTGCAGGAGGTGGCGCTGCTTGTCGGCCATCAATGGACCCGTGACCAGTAGGCTGTGGACAGGCGGGGTATCACCCCAGGCGGACGCCATATCGACGTAGGCCTTGAGCACATCGAAGCCGTCGCCGCCGCCGCCGACCGTGACCAGCACCAGCGGCTTGTCGGTGACGCCCAGCTCGCGCCGCACCGCCGCCGGGCTGCGCTCCATGTCGGTCCGGCGCAGGTAGCCGCAGATCACCAGCTTGGCCTCGGCAACGGCCGACATGCCATAAGCAGCTACCGGGTCGAACACCTCGCGCTGGCCGTAGAGCAGGATGCGATCGTAGACCTCGTCCAGCAGTTGGCTGGTGCCGTTGGCCCGCCACTCGGCGCGCGTGACCTCTGCGCTGTCCTCGATATCGCGCATGCCCAGCACCAAGCGGGTTTCGGGCGACCAGGTCTTGAGGAAGCGCAGCGCGGGCAGCAGTTCGCCGTTCACGCCGCCAGCTACCTTGTCAACAACGACCAGGTGCGGCCGAAAAGCCTGTACCGCCTGCACGATCATTTGCTCGCGCCATTGCAGCGTCTGACGCAACGAAAGCGGCAAGGCGCGGGCCTTGTACTCGCCGCTGGAGCGCTTACTGAGCGCCGGCAGTTTCACCATGTCCAGCCGCGGCGGCAGGTTGAACGCGCCGGCCACCATGGAGCCGGTAAGCACCAGTTGGTGTACTTTCGGTACGTCGCGATAGAGTTGTTCGGCAACGGACAGCGTGCGTCGCAGATGGCCGAGTCCGTATGTGTCGTGCGAATAGAGCAGGATGCGTGGTTTGTGAGGAATCATTGGCGCCTCCGGGCTGTTCAGTTTTGTGCTGATAAAATCAGCAAACGCCTGACCTTCGGGATTGGTTACGCTGACAGTGGCGTATTCTGGAGCACGTCATAATTGGAATGACGACCACGTTTGCTGCTTCGGATTGCCGTTACCGCACGCGTCTGTAATCGCTGGCGGAGCATTGGAAGCCCGCCTACTGGCGCCCCATTGTGATTTCTGCAACCGGACGAATACCAAACAGAGGCGATGGAAACAAGAACCGCCCCGATGCCTTGCCTGGCATCGGGGCGGTTGGAAAGCGAGCGACCGGGACTGTGACCCGATGACCGTCTACTCAGTGTCGACGGCAGCCCAGTCGATGCGCTCGCCGACCGGCGCGTTCAGGGCTGCGGCGATCTCCTGACCGTGGCCGCGCTCATGCCGCGCCATGACACGAAACACACCGGCCACACTGGTCTCGAAACCGGCCGGGTGCAGGCCGCGGACAGCAAGCTGGTCATCGGTCAGGTTGTCCAGAAAGGCCAGCGTGTCCGGGCGGCTGGCTTCCATACCGGCCAGCAACTCAGGCACCGTGCGCTCGTGCAGCTTGCCAACCTGGCGCTGATTCCAGTAGTCCAGTGAGAATCCATCGGGAAGTGCGTCACCGGCCAGAAACCGATTCACGGTGGCCTGCAGGCCGCGCTCCGCAATCGCAACATGGGCCAGCACGTCGTGGACATTCCAAAGTGGGTTTTCGGTGGAGTTCAATGCCTGGTCCGCGCCGATCTGTGTCGCGACGGACACGAGATAGTCGCGGCTGGATGTCAACTCAGCAACCAGCGTTTCCTTGCGTTGGGTCACTTTTACCTCCGGGGCTGTAGATTTGCAGCGATCATACACTACACCACAAGACACGCCAAAACGCGCGCCGCAGGGCGCGTGTCCTGACGTATGTATTGCGTGGCGGCGAGCGATCTCCCGCGTAGGACGATTTTCCAAATCGTCGGTTCCGGTCAAACACGACGCACAACATCAAAAAATCGTGTTACGCGAGGCTACGCTCTTTCTGTACGAGCACGACCTGCCTCACCGCCGCCACGACTCCGCGTAGTCGGTCACGTACTGGCGAAAGGTGCGCGGCGGACGGCCCAGCAGACGGCTGACATCCTCTGTCAGCACGTCGGCGATGCCGTTGCGCGTGCTGCGATAGAGCATCTGCATCACCAGCGCGAACTTGAGCGGCGTGCCGTGGCGCACGGTGGAGAAGAGAAACGCCAGACTGTGGGGGTCTTTGTAGGTGATCTTGCGTCCCAGCACCCTGCTGAAGATATCGGCAACCTGGTAGTAGTCCAGCGACTCGCCGCCGGTCAACGCGTAGGCGGCGCCGTCGTGCCCGTCCTCACACAGCACCTTGGCCGCCACCGCACCGATGTCACGGGTGTCGATGAAACTGGTGCGCGCCTTGCCGACCGGCAGGTAGATCTCATCGCGGTCGCGGATTTCAGCGCGGTGCGTGGTATTCAGGTTCTGCATAAAGAAGCTGGGACGCAGAAAGGTGTAGGGCACACCCGCCGCCCTGAGATGCTGTTCCGCCGCGTAGTGCGGCACGCGCGGGTTGTCCTCGACTCCCAGCAGCGAGACAAAGACGATGTGCCGGATGCCGGCCTCGCGAGCGGCGTCGACGAAGGGATTGAGCGTGTGCTCCATATCGGTGATCTGCGGCGGGCGCATCAGGAAGACTCGCTCAACCCCGGCCAGCGCCGGCCCATAGGTTTTCGCATCGGCGAAGTCGAACAGCACTGTTTCCACGCCGGCTGGCACGCGCTCGGCGCTCGCATTGTTGCTTGCTGTAGCGCGAACGGCCCGCCCGTTGGCATGCAGGTCAGAAACCACTTCCCGCCCGATATTGCCTGTCGCGCCTGTGACAAGGATCAAGCTACGCCGCCTTGCCGCTGATGATCGGCGCCTTGCGCAGCCAGGCATCGGCGGTCAGTTGATCCACCATCGCCGCGGCCAGATCGGCCCGTGAGACCACCAGACCGGGACCGGGGTTGGGAAACCCCAACTGGTAACCGCTGGCCGGATCATCGGTCAGGCGTGGCAGGCGGATGGCGACCCAATCCAGGTCGCTGCTCTGCAGCACGGCCAGCTGCTGCTCGCGGTCGGCATACGCGTCGCGCATGAAGAGCTTGATCGCCCCGCCGATGACGCCGGCCAGCGCGCCGCGGTTGTCGCCCGGCGCAGGGATGCCGGCCACCGACGCGACCACCACCCGTCGCACACCGTGTTGTTTCATGCCGTCCAGAATGTTACCGGTAGCCGCGGTCGCCACGTTCTTCGGGCCGCCCTTGGTGGGCCCGATCAGGCTGACGACAGCCTCCTGACCGGCGATGGCAGCCGCGACCGCGGCTGCATCCGTCGCGTCGCCCTGGACAACAGTCACGCCGGCCACGGGCGTACCCAACTTGGCCGGATCGCGCACGAATGCTGTGATGGTGAGACCAGCCGCGACACCTTGTCTGACAACTTCCAGCCCGCTCTTGGAGCTGGCTCCGAACACGATAATCTTCATAGCTCAAAACCTTTTCCGTAACCCAGTCGTGCGCCTGTCATGTAGATTCCGGCAGGACCAGTCCTGAACACGACAAGCGTGAAAAAACTCGATGATGATCACGCAGTTGCTCAAACTCTGCTGAGGAGGTTCGTCCTCATGGTATCGAACAGCGCGTCGCCCACCTGCCGGAGCGGATCGCCACTGTGATAGGTGCGGCTGAGGATGATTCCGCCCTCGATGGCGGCCGTCACAAAAATGGAAAGCCCGCGGGCGCGTTCAGCCGGCGTTCCCTCGATCACCAGACGTTCGGCGAAGGCAGTGATGACCCGTTCGAAGGCGTCGCGGCAGGCGCGGTTCAGCCGTTCGCTATTGGTCGCCGTCTCCATCGCGACAGCGGTCAGCGGTCCACCAGCGCGATAGCCAGACGCTTCGATGTGGAAGGCAATGGTGTGGACAAAGTCGCGCAGCGCCTCGGCCGGCGCAACGCCGGGAGGCAGGTTGGCGCGGATGCGTTCTTCCAGTTGCCTCCCGGTGCGGTCGATGGCCTCAGCCGCCATCTCCTCCTTGCCGCCGGGGAAGTAGTGGTAGAGCGATCCCTTGGGCGCGCCGCTCTCGGCGACGATCTGGTTCAGCCCGGTGGCGTGGTAGCCTTGAGCCTCCATCAGGTCGCTGGTGGTGTCGATGATCTGGTCGCGGGTGGTTGTCATAGGATGCCTCGTCGCAGGCAATTATAACGACTGGTCTAGTTAGTGTCAATTCGTGCGGGACGAAAAAGCGGTGAGCACAATGGCTCACCGCATTTTCATCCCGCACCGTGATCACAAAGGTTTGTGGATTCAGGCCAGGCGCGTCACCAGATCCCGCAGCGCATCAGCGACCTCGACCAGTTGCGCCGGATCGACGATCTCCGGCACGTCGCGCGGCGTGTGGGCGATCTCGCTCCACAGCGCGCTCGAACTGGTCAGACGTAAACGCCAGCGCCGGCACGCCGTTGAAGACGAACAGCGAGTGATCAGACTGGTACCACGGATCGCCCTCCACCATTCCGGTGCGGCCAGCCAGCGCCGCACGAACCGCCTCCTCGATCTGCGGCGGACACCCGTAGAGCGAGAAAGCGGTCTTGCCGTGCCGGTAGCCGACACCGTCCATGTTGACACCCAGGAGAATCTGGTCCAGGCGGCCTTCGTTGGCTGCCAGCCACAGCATCTCGCCTGATGCGGCGTAGTAGTCCTCGCCGTTCAACGCGACAATCTCGATACCCAGGTCTCCATCGTAGCCGGCCAGCAGTTCCGCCAGCAGCAGCAGGATCACCACCCCGGTCCCGTTATCCAGCGCGCCCGGCGTGCCAGCCTTGGCGTCGATGTGGGCGAAGAAGACGATCCGGCGCGCCATGTCGCCCTTGCGAGCCACCACGTTGCAGCCGACCGATCTGATGCGCGTCGCCCGGCTAGTGAGCACAACGATCTGCCCGGCGTGGTTCGCCAGCCGTTCCCCTTCGATATCCGTTATGTAGACCGACGGGATGTCGAAGTCGCCATCCTCGAACAGCGGGAAGGGATAGAGCGCTCCGGCCAGCTCCGGGTTGCGCCCTGTGGCAGCGATTATGGCCAGCGGCTGCTTCGCCTCCAACAGTGTGACGATGTGCTTGTGCTCGTCCGGGTTGTAGAAGGTGAAGTTTTTAGGCATCACCTGCTCCTTGGCGATCTCGCCGCGCAGCAGCAGCACCTTTCCACTGAGTTCCGCTGCCTCCAGTTCCGCGACGCCGGACACAACCGCCAGCGGTCCGCGCACATCGCAGCCCAGTGAATAAGGGCTGGCAAAGGCCTCGAACGCGTCATCACCGGCCAACAGGTCGACACCCTGCTCGACCCAGTCGATGCAGTCGAAGGCCGGCTGCTGGACCTGGAAGCCGCAAGCCGCGACCCTGTGCGCGAAGAAATCGGTCGCGGCGCGGTTGCCGGCGCTGCCGACGCGCCGGCTGTCGATTTCGACGCAAAGCTTGTCCAGCCAGCCGGCGGCTTGCTGCGCCAGCTCAATACCAGTTTGGTTGTCTGTGGTCATCGTCGGCAGATTTGCCTTACCGTTCGTCTGCGGCACGCGCCCCAGCTGTTACGGCGTTACAACCAGCGGGCCAAGGCTCTCTGCCCAGGTGCGGATGGCATCCCAGTCACGGTGATCGCCCTCTGACCACACGCCCATCACGACACTGACGCGAAACATCAGCCGGTCTTTCCACGTCGACACCTTGCTGATGTCCAGTGCGCCGGCAAAAAGACCCTCGCTCACGGTCGGCGCCAACGCGCGCACCGGCTGCAGCCAGGCGCTCACCTGGCTGCGGTAGTCGCCCTTCTTCATTGCCAGCGTCATGCAGACCAGAAACGCGGCAAACGGCACGCGCCGCAGCGCGACCTGGTTTGCCTGGACAAACTGCATGGCCTCCGGCAGCCACTGCTTGTTTTGGATCGCGCTGCCAGCCACCACTGCGCAATAGGGTGTCAGATCCATAACAGCAGACACGGAAAGGACATCCACCAGCACGCCGCGGTCGCGCAGTGTGGCGCCGATGGCTTCGGCCACGCCGGCAGTTGTACCGGTTCGGCTGGCATAGGCAACAAGGATCCTCTCCGACACGATTGCATTTCCTCCAAGCGGTATCGTAGTCGTGGCGCCTGGCTACTCACTGCGCGGCGGTTTCACGCCACAGCAGTTCGCCCGCGCGCAAGCTCCGGTTGCCGCATGTCGCGCAACGACACGCCCACCCCGTAAGTGACAAACTCCCCAACCGGCGTCACCTCGATCACGGATGTATCCGCGATCGTTTTATCGTCCTCTGCCATGGGGCCAAGGATCGCACGCAGCAGATCAGGTGTAGCCTCGCGAGCCGGGAAGACGCGCGCGGTCCCTGCAAACGTGATCGTCGCGGCCGGTATCTTAATCCAGGGCATCACCGGGATACGCTTGGCGATGGGGATGGTTAGCGAGACGTGCGGATTGGCAGCGATGTGGCGCGCCTTCCAAGCTTGCACGAGCGTGGATATGTACAGCCTGCGGTCACGCACGACGTAGACCACGCCGACCGTGCGCGCCTCATGGTTGGCTGTTACCATGCCTACGACGGCAAACAGCTCCTTCTCGATAGCCTGCCAGACCTGCTCAGTCGAAAGCTGGCGTGTCATGAGCACTCCTTCCGCCTGGGCAACCGTGGTCAGGGCGTTGCCACCGGTTCCTCAACTTCTTCCGGCATCTTTGACAGAGTGTCGGCAATGCCCACGGCCCAGGCGTCGATTGCGTCCCAATCGCGGAAGTCGCCGGTCTGCGCCTTGACCGCCTTGAGGATCAGCTTCTCCCCCAGATTCAACTTATCGGGATCGATCCGGCCGCCAAAGACGGTGATATCCCTCGGCCCGATCTGGTCAGCAAGCGGCTGCTGCCCCTCGGGAAACCGCCAGCCATCCATCGCCTCGATCGGGTCGCCCTCGCTGGTCGGACCGCTGGAGAAGAACCAGACGGGCCGGTCGGCCAGATTCGTCTTCTCCACGTCAAGAAACTCGACCGCTTCCTTGCGCCAGTGTCCGGCGTAGACAGCACTGCCCAGGACCACGGCATCGTAGGTTGCGACGGCCACAGCCGCCTCGACCTCGGCGACATCGACGGTCATGCCCGCCTTGCGCAGTGTCTCGCCGATAGCCTGCGCGATCTCGGCGGTCGCGCCATATTTCGTGGCATACGCCACCAGAACTCTCTTTTCCATCGATCTGCTCCTTTCGAAACTTATCTGTGACTGGGAGGGAGATGAACGCAAAGCCGCAAGGTCGCTAAGCAATTCATTGCTGCCCTTCGCGTCTCCGCGTCTCTGCGTTAGAATTCCGGCGCCCTACCGCGACGCCGGTCGCCTTTTCACCAGCAACAACACCAGCAACACAGCCGCGGTCAGCGGCCACACCCACGCCAGATCGCCCGGGCCGCCGGGACCGGTGAGCGGCGCAGTGCGGCGGATGCGGATCAGCCGGTAGTCTGCCGACAACTCTGCCAGCCGCTGTTCGCTGATCGACTTCGGGTTCACGCCGGCGAAAAGCGGCGCGGCGAAGCCGCTGGCGATCAGCACCGCGCGCATCAGCTCATTGCGCCGCGGATCGTCGCCCGGCACTTCCTCGGCCACGCCTGCGTACCACGCGTTGGGCAGCCACAACTCAACGTTGGGATCGGCCTGGATGTTGCGATACCAGTCGGCGCGACGGCCGAACGCCGCGGTGCAGTATATGTCGCCATCAACGACCGCGAAGTTGACCGGCGTGCGCCGCAGCAGACCGCTTTTGCGGCCGCGATGCGACAGCACCATCACCTGGCTGGTCTCAGGCCGGTTGCCCATATTGCCCAGGCCGAGGCGAAAGAAGAGCACCATGAAGCGGTTGCCGGCCTTGAATGCCTGCCGCAACGCTTCGTCCGAACGACTGAGCGCAGGCTGAATGGTGGCTGCGGTGCTCATTGGTGGTTCAGCAGGGCTGCCTCAACGAATCTGGCCGGCGGCAATGTCGCCATCAGTTGCAAAATGTCCAGCGACGGCGCAACCTCGTCGAGAAATTGCAGAATTCGTTCCGGCGGGTTCTTCTCGAACAGTCGCTCCATGATCGCGTGCATGTCGCCGCCATGCCTGGCCATCACTCGCAACATCACGCTGTCGAGCCAGCGGAAGCTCGGCTCGTCGGGCGGCACATCGAAGGGGTGGCCATGCGCCAACATCGACGCCACAATCGCTGCGCTGTCTGCCTGTACCCGGGTGAAGGCGTAGCCGGTGGTTGGCTTGAGCCGTCCACCCTTGATGCCGATCGCCATGACTCGCCTGCCCAGCCGACGGGGATATGGCTCATCGGTCACCGGAAGGCAGCCGCTCTCCTGCGATACAACACGGAAACCCTGCAAACCGATGACCGACTCAACGTACGCTGCCAGCGCGGTGCGCGCCTCGCCGCCACTGACGCGCGCCGCGGTAAAAGCCGTGTATTCCACCAGCGCGCGGTTGGCGTCGAAGGGCAGCACGTAGACAAAACGCAGGTCATCACGCTGCGGCGTGCGAAAGTCCATGAATGTCATAACATCTGCATCGAACGCAGGGTCAGGAGTTCTCGATCTGCCAGCCCAGAAAGGTCAGCTTGAGCCGCGTGAAGCCATTGCGTGCCGGCTGAGCTGGCTCCAGGATGCTGTCGAAGACCCAATCCCCAGTCACCTCCGTGTCGCCGAGCCGGATCACGGCGGCGCGTTCGCCGTCCGCGATGCTGTCAACATGACCGCGCAAGAACGTAACCGATGGCCGGGCTGTCAGCAGATCACGCGCGCAGCGATAGAAGTCACCGCCGCGGATAGTCTTGTACCGGTAGGCGCCCAAGTCAAGACACTGCGCTTCGTTCGCGCCGGCGATCTGCATTCGCTGCCACGACCGGCAGACGGCCGCATCAAACAACGTCGGTTGCTCGCTCCAGAAGCTGAATGTACGGTCGTCCTGGTCCTTGTCGTCATGGTCGATAATCAGAATCGACCGATCGCCCAGCGAGCTGTTGGTAAGCCAACAGGCCAGGCTCAAACCGGCGAGACCGCCACCGGCAATGACGAAATCGTAGTGCTTCACGGGTACAATCGGACTCCCCCCGTATTATCGCAGACGTTGGATCGTAGCGCTATGACGCGCGTCATACAAAACGTTAACAGCTTGTAAATCCAGGAAAAGAAGAGGACCGGCAGTCCTCGGAAGGACTGCCGGTCCTGAACATTCGATCTCAGCAAATCAATTGCCAAACATCGCGCGGGCGAAGAAGACCACGTTGGCCGGCCGCTCGGCCAGGCGGCGCATGTAATACGGATACCAGCGCGTGCCGTAGGGGATGTAGACGCGCATGCGGTAGCCCTGGTCGGCCAGCTTCTGCTGCAGGTCGCGGCGGATGCCATAGAGCATCTGGAACTCGAAGCGGTCGGGGGAGATGCCGTGGTGTGTAGGCGTAGGCCTTGGTCCAGTTGATGATCATATGGTCGTGGCTCGCCAGCGCCGGATAGATGCCGGGATAAGCGTCGCGGCTGTCCAGCATCAGCTTCATCAGCGACACCAGGCTGCGGTCCACGTCGGCCTTTTCCTGCCAGGCGACCGCGGGCGGCTCGTCGTAGGCGCCTTTGCACAGCCGCAGGTGCGCCTGGCCGGCCGGCCATCAACCGGCGCACGTCGCCCTCGGTGCGGTAGAGATAAGCCTGCACCACCAGCCCGGTGTTATCGAACTCGTCACGCAGCCGCGGTAGATCGCGATGGTGCGGTCGGTGACCGGCGAGTCCTCCATGTCGATGCGCACGAAGTTGCCCAGCTCGGCCGCGGCCTGCACGATGCGGCGCACGTTCTGATAGCAGAAGGCGTCGTCCACCGCCAGCCCCATCGCGGTCAGCTTGATGGAGATGTTGGCGTCCAGGCTCGCCTGCTGAATGGCGTGCAGGGCGCGGATGTACTCGTCGGCGTTGACGCGCGCCTCGGCCTGGCTGTCGACGTGTTCGCCGAGGAAGTCGAGTGTGGCGGCCATGCCGGCCACGTTGGTGGCGCGGATCGCGTCGATCGCGTCCTCCAGCCGTTCGCCGGCCACGAAGCGCCGCGCCGCCCGCCGGCTGACCGGGAAAGCCGACGATGACGCTTTGCAGTTGCGGGCTTTTGGACAGGGCAATGAAAAAGTGACGAAGAGGTGACGCCATGGTGGCTCCTTTGCCAGGGATGGGATGATCGGGAACATTTGACATTCGCCTGCACGGTGAAACGGCGGCAAATCGGTTGTCCCGCTGGATTATAGAAGAAAGCACCAGGAGCGTCAACAAGCCGAGGTGCGTTGCAAAGATAACATCAGGTGGCCGATCGTTCTGGTCCGCGCGTTTCCGCGTTGGTCCGCGTCCAGTCTGTCCGCCACCTTGGACAATCTGTCGGCTCTTGACGTTCCCGCGCCGGTATGTTAAACTCCCCCGTCCTAACTCACTGCAAGCAACACCTTTCGTCCATCACCGCACCCAGGAGACGCGCCCAATGCGCATCGCAAGATTTTCCACGACCCCAGGGACGACAACGGCCGTGGTATCCACTGGTCCACCCTCCTCTACAACGACGCCGTGACGCCCAGCTCGACTACTGGGTCGATCAAGCTGCGTCGCGATGAAGATCAAGTGGCTCAAGGTGCTGGACGACGGCGGCGGCTCTGCGCTGCCGCTGTGCCGCAAGCTGGTGGCACGCCGACATCATGCCGGTGGTACGCTTCTACTTCCCGCAACTCAACCCGCACTACATGGCCGCGCGCGAGTTCGACACGATCAGCCGCTATGTCGATATCGGCGTCTATTACTTCGAGAGCAACAACGAGCCTGACCTGGCCGCCGAGTGGCGCAACAACCCGCGCCCGGCCAACTGGATAGACATCGTCGTCGACAACTTCATCCGCGACGCGGACGGCGTGCTGCAGTCGCGGTGGCCTGCTGGCGCTGCCGGCCATGGGACCCGGCTCGCTAGACAACCCGCTGTCGCCTGGTGGTGCAAAAGGGCCGCCACGACCTGTTCGAGAACGGCTGCTGGGTTGCCATCCACAACTACACCCTCAACCACCCGCTGGACTACCCTGACGACCCGGTCAACCAGAACGGCCAGCCGCTGACCCAGGAAGAATACGACGAACTGGCGGCCTGGGCCTACAGCCACCTGACCTACGACCAGATCGTCGCGCAGGGCATCCCCATCAGCGCCGAGGACTACGCCAAGTTCAACCGCTGGGCCTGGGACGGACGGCCCATGGAGATGGTCAACGAGATCCGCGCCGCGCAACAAGAACCCGGGCGACGACGATCCTCGACGACGCCAACTGCTTCCGCGGCTACGAGGCGGCCGGCAAGATGATCCACGACGCGCTGGGCTTCTATGTGCCGGTCATCAGCACCGAGGGCGGCGCGGTGGTGGGCTGGGGCGACGACAACCGCTACGCCAAGGTCAACCCCACGACCCACAGGAGTGGACGCTGGGGATCACCCGCTTCATGCAAAGCCACGCGCCCGACTGGTATTTCACCTGCTGTACCTGGCTGATCGCCTCGCAGGCCGTTGGGCGACTTCAACCCGACCTGGGACCAGATGTCCTGGTACACCGACGCCTGGAACCTGCAATTCGGTCTCAGCGGCCAGTTGCCCGTCGTGCAGGCGCTGAAGGACGAACCCTCGCTGGTACGACCGGAACTGCAGGCTGGCAACAGCGGCATCTACGGCACGGTGCGGCGCGGGGCGGGACAGCCAGCCGGCGGCGTTTCCCTGCGCCTCCTCGGACCGGCCACCGACCAGACCACTGCCAGCGCCGACGACGGCAGCTACCGCTTTGACAACCTGGGCGCGGGCGTCTATCAGATTGCATCCGGCGCAACCGTGCTGCAAGACAACATCGAACTGGGAGAAGACCAGATGCAGGAAATCGATCTCATCGTGGCGCAGGGCCAACAGAGCCGTATCGAAGGCACGGTGCACGACACCGCCGGGCAGCCGCGCGCCGGCCTGGACGTGACGGTCGGGCGGGCCGCTGAGCAGCTCGCGACCGTCCGCACCGGCGCCGATGGCCGCTATGCCGTTCGAGCAGCCTGCCGGCCGGCTCCTACTGGGTCATCACCGGCGACGGCGGCGCAGCCGTGGCCGGCATCGTGCTGGACGGCTTCGCCAGCCGCACCGTGGATCTGACCGTGCCCGCGGCCACCGGCAAGCGCTACGTCGTGGTCACCAAACGGCTGCTGGACCGGGCCGAGACCGGCAACCGCCGCATGTTCTACGGGGTCGGTACGCGACGAAGCAGGCAACGGCCTGAACGGCGTGACCGTGCAGATGTCGTGGCCCAACGCCCAGCCCAACGCCGATTTCCCGACCGTCGTCACGCCCAAGGATCGCTTCAAACCGGCCGGCAACTTCGAGTTCCTCCACAGTCCCGGCGAGTTCATGCTGCAAGGTAGTCGATCCGCAGTGGCCCAGCGACGTGGCCGAGGGCCTGCAAGACCAGCAGCATCCCCGGCCGCGAGGGTGATCCAATCACCTGGGAGGTCAACTTCCAGCGCCAGACCGTCGGTGCACCGTCCGGAACCGCCAGCCTGGGCGGCGTCATCGAGAACGGCGCCGGTCTGGGGCTGACCCTCTGGCAGGGCGCGGCAGGCGGGACAACCCGGCGCGCGCAGTTGGGCCACCGTGCTGCCGGCCGATGGCAGCTACCGTTTTCAGGCGCTGCCGGCCGCCTCCTACACGCTGGAACTGGAGGGCCACGGCGCGATCCACCAGCTTGTCCTGGCAGTTGGCGAGGCGGCGACCTTCGACCACCAGATCGGCGTTCCACCCTCCACCACGGGAACGCTGGAGGGAACGCTGACCACTCACAGCGGCGATCCCGCCCCCGACCAACACCTGCTGCTGCTCCAGAACGGCGTGCAGGCGGCCAGTGCGACCACCGACGACGCCGGGCAAGTTTCGCTTCGCGCAGCTCCAGCCGGGCTTGTATCGCATCGATGTCGAGGGCATCGGGACGTTGGCTGAGAACGTCAGCGTGGTCGGCGGCGTCACCGGCAACATCACGTTGGCGCTGCCTGAACCGGTGGTGACGACCAAGCCGCTGGCGCGCTACATGCTGCTGCCGGCAACTGAAGCGGCCAGCAGTTGCTCGACCTTCTGCTCCCGCTACGTGCGCGCCAACGGCATCACCGCCGGGGTGCGCTTGAGCGAAGCGGGGCACGCGACTTCGGTAGATATCGTGGGCGGCGAAGAGGTGGTCAGCACTGCCGAGGAGCAGGCGCTGCGCGACGGCGGCAGCGTCGTCACCCGCCTGCCGGCTGACCCGTTTGAACTGGCGGAGGCGCTGGAGCTATGACGACATCCCTGAAACGCCTGCTGCTCTGGTTAAGCGGCGCGCCGGAGGACCAGGGCCCGCCGGTCGACGTGAATGCCACGCCGTCTGCGACACCTGCCGCTGCCACGCCTGTAGCTGCCCCCGCCGATCCGGCGGTGGAGTTCCTGGCGGCTAGACCGGCGCCGGAACCGGCGCCGGTCGCCGCGCTGCCAGTCACCGATACCTTGCTCGACACCCGGGAGGTGCATGTGCCCGCAGAACCGATCAACGACGCAACTGCCTACGGTGTGGCGGTCGTCCCGGCCGACGTGCCGCCGGGCGCAACCTATTGGCAGGCGGTCCGGGTCCACCACCTGACGCCGACCGAGAACCACGGCAACCACCACATCTTCCTGGACGCGCTGGACGAGGGCGGCAACCGCATCAATGGCGCCAGGGCGCGGATCACCTGGCCGGGCGGCGAGCAGACGATCACCGTGGACAAGCCGCTCAACGAACCGGGCGCCAACTTCCCGACTCTGGAAGTGGCAGGTGGCCGCTGCGCAGATGCTGGACCTGCCCAGCGATCAGGTTGTCAACATGCACACCGGACACCCCGACGAGCCGCCCGGCACCGGCAACACCCTTTTCCACCACTCGTTCCAGGTCGATTTCCAGCGGGCAGTCAAAGCCGCGGCCGGCCGGCAGCGTCATCAGCGGCAACGTGACCAACGGCGCGGGCCGGCGGGTGCTGCTGACGCTGGACGGCGAGATCATCGCCCAGGCCGCCGTGGACGCCGCGGGCGGCTACCGCTTCGAAAACGTGGCCGCGGGCGTCTACGTGCTGGTGGTCGAAGGCGCGGGGGTCTACTCCGGCCCGGTGCCGGTCGATGGCTCGCAGGCTGTCACCGTCGATCTGGAAGTGCCGCCGCCGTTGCAGGCCGGCAAGGTGCTGGAGCGCTACGTGCTGTTCGGCGCGCCCGGGTCGTCGCGCACCGCGGTCTATCTGTCGCAGGCCAGAGACGCGCTGATCTCCTATCTGCCGACCTTCGGGTTCGACCCACAGGAAGCGCTGCACGCCCAGCACGTGGTGATCGTCGGCGAGCTGCAGGACGTCAGCCAGCAGGTCGAGGACAGCCTGGTCGCCGCTGAAACGCGCGTCGAGCGCGTCCAGGGCACAGCCGCGCAGGTCGCTGCGGGCCTGGAGCGGATCCTCAACCCGGGCGGGCCGGTGTGACGATGATGGTTCTGGCCGAAACGCTGGCGTTTGCGCAGTCCGTATTTCGTCTCACGTCGTTTTCCGCACAACATCCCCGTGCGGGGTGATATGCAGCGGGCATTCCGCATAACACCCCGTAGCGGGACAAAAAGCGGAATAAATGACTGGCGGGATATGACGACCGGCATTCCCGCGAATCAGTAGTTGGACGGCTCACAGTCTAGCCGAGAAAGTGACATCCCAACACAGTGGGATAAGAACTCGACCCATACTCAAGCACAACAAAACAAGGAGCGAAATGAACTACAAAAGTGTAATTATCACAAGAAAGGGTAACCCAAGTGTTTTAAAGGTCGTTGAAAACTCACTGCGTTTGCCGAGCGCTGGTGAAACACGCATCAAGATTCTATACACTGGCGTAGGCTTCACCGACGTTGTTATGCGATATGGCAACTACGTTTATGCACCCAAAATTCCATTTGCGCCGGGCTATGAGATTATCGGAATTGTAGACGCTGTAGGTGAGGGCGTAACAGACGTATCCGTCGGGCAAAGGGTCACGGCGTTAACAGTCTATGGCGGTTATGCCGAGTACATTTACCTGCCGCCAAAGGAGTTAGTGTCAGTGCCCGATGGCTTGGATGCGGTTGAGGTACTGAGTTTGGTTCTGAACTACGTGACGGCCTATCAAATGCTGCATCGTGTGGCCTGCGTGCAGGCGGGACAAACTGTGTTGCTTACAGGGGCGTCAGGGGGCGTCGGGAACGCGCTTCTGCAGTTAGGACAACTAGCGGGGTTGAAAAAGATGTATGGTGCGGCGTCGGGAAAGAAACACGCCCTCATAGAGCAACTAGGGGGCATCCCGGTCGATTATCAGACTGAAGATGTTGCACAGTTCGTTCGAACCAGAGAACCGCAGGGAGTGGATGCCGTATTCGATGCTATAGGCGCGCGTTCTGGGTGGCAAGGATATCGGATCCTGCGGCAGGACGGGATATTGGTCTCGTTTGGGATGGTGGCCTCGGTTCAGAACGGCAAAGCGAATGACCTTTCTGGATTGTTGAGTTTTCTATTGCCGGCGGTGTTGAACGTGATACCCGATGGTAAGCGGGCGGCGTTTTACGGTATTACAAAATTGTATCGGAAGGACTCGAAACCGTTCCGAGAAGACTTGCCAAAGTTGTTTCAGTTGCTGGCGGAACGAAAAATAGAGCCAGTTATTGCAGGCATTTTACCGTTAATCGAAGCGGCTCGCGCTAACGAAATGCTTGAAAAGGGTGAAGTGCAGGGTAAGTTGGTGTTGAGTTGTTCAAACGAGTAAAGTGGGAGGAAACTATGGTCGCATACAGCCGCCCAACATCGCATGCGCCCGACTGGCTCCTCGCTACGCTCGTCGCCAGCGGGTGATGCTTGCCGTTAGCCCGTCTTTTGGAGAAGCGGCATGATATACCTGATCGGCGGAGCACCTAGAGCCGGCAAGAGCATCCTCGGGCAATCAATCTCGGCGAAATGCAGCGTCGGCTGGATCTCAACCGACATTCTCATTGACTTGCTCAGGGTCAAGAACGAAGTCGGCGTGAAAACCACCTGGGATGCTGCGCCCGAGGCAATTGCAGCGGCCGCCGAGTGGTTCTTCCCTTACCTGGAGCGGTTTGTCTGGGGTGTCAGTTCCCATGCGGAGAGCTATTTGATCGAAGGGGTTGACTTTCTTCCCGTTCATGTCGCCCAACTGTCGGCGAACTACCCGATCCGCGCGGTGTTCCTGGGATGCTCACACTTGACGCTGGAGCGCTTCGATCTATTCCCTGGACGCTCGCGCGGCTATGCCGGTCTGCCCGAGGCGTTGCGGCGTCAGATCGTTGAAGATGTCCCGCTCTGGAGCGATTTCATCCGACAGGAGGCGAGCCGCTTCGGCTATCCGTACATCGACATGGCGGGCGATTTCTCGTCACGCCTGCACGAAGCTGAGGCCGCGTGCACAATGTAAGGCCACGGCCTAACGTGGGCGTCAGTCATCGACGATGCTCAAAACCGCGCGGATGTGCCGTGCGAGGAAAGGGAGTGACATGGCTAAGCTCGTGTTCGGAATGAACCAGTCGCTGGACGGCTACGTCGACCATATGGCGTTTGCGCCAAGCCCCACGCTCTTCCGCCACTTCATCGAGGAGGCTCAGGGGCAGGCGGGCAGTGTCTACGGTCGCCAGATGTATGAGATCATGCGCTACTGGGACGACGATCATCCTGAATGGGATGCAGAGGAACACGCCTTCGCGGCGGCGTGGCGGAACCAGCCGAAATGGGTCGTCTCGCGCTCGTTGAAGTCGGTCGGCCCCAACGCCAGGCTTGTTGAGGATGATCTTGAGGGCGCGATCCGCGAGCTGAAGGCCGAGCGCGACGGGGAGATCGAAGTTGCTGGCCCGGACTTGGCGCACAGCCTCACCGAACTTGGCCTGATCGATGAGTATCGAATCTACCTGCACCCCGTCGTGCTTGGTCACGGCAAACCATATTTCGCCGGACCCCGGCCGCCGCTCCGCCTCATGACTCATGACCGGATTGGCGAGGATGTGATCAGGTTGACCTACGTTCCTGCCTGATCTCGCGACTCATCGGAGAGTAATCTAGCTACCCGACAGTTCCTGTGAGTGCGCCGTGTTCGTGGGTCGAGTAGGTTCTGGCGGCGCCTACCAGTGACCTTCTGCGTTTGCAGTAGGCTTCCAAAAGTCGAAACTCGCCGCCAGAACCGTACACCTGCACCTGCGCTGCACTCTGGTGTAACGCATGTTAGCAGGTGTCGAGATCCAATCGTTGCCACGCGTAGACTCGCTCGCTGGTCTCGATACGCTAAAATCGGGTGACATCATGTGGCTTGGCTGAACTCAACCCGCTACCCCACTCCGGGGTGCTTCGCAATCGACCAACGCTCGCTGGCCACGTTTACGAAACTGTCGGGTAGCTAGAAACAACTCCTCTGATTTGGTTGAGATGAACAATGCTTAATCACAAAGATTTCTGGAACGCACAATTCTCAAACCATCGGTACATCTGGGGAGAATCGCCTAGCAAATCTGCCGAGATCGCATTATCCCGGTTCGGCCAGTATCAGGTCAATAAGATACTGGTTCCCGGATCAGGCTATGGCCGAAACACTAAATTGTTCTCCACAGCCGGCTTTGATGTGACGGGGATTGAAATAGCAGAAGAAGCTTGTCGCCTGGCCCAAGAGTATGATCCAGCCACAAAACTCTATCATGGGTCATTTCTTGATGACAATTTAGTTCAAGGTCAATATCAGGGGATTTATTGTTTCAATGTCCTTCAACTTTTCCTGAAGACTGATCGAATCCGTTTCGTCCATAAGAGTGCACAGCTATTGTCTCCCAAGGGGCTAATGTTCTTTACCGGTATTTCGGACCAAGACGCTTCCTTTGGGCAAGGTGAAGAAGTTGAGGAGTACACATTTGCGGTTAAGCCGGACAAAGTTCTCCACTATTTTACTCTGGATGATTTGAAATTTATAATAAAAATAAAATTTATAATAAAATTATAAAATATATAAAAAAAAATAATAATATAATATAAAAAAATAAAGATCCACTTTGAGGGATTCAAGATACTTGAAGTGGGAGACCTGGAAGATCAGGTATCCCATGCTTTGTATGGTTTGAAGAGTTACCAGATTAGATACATATTGGCATGTGTTTGATCATTCCTGTTTGAAGGCCGCCCAACGCAGCGTGCACACGACTGGTGGGAGGCTGCGCGTTTTCAGGCAGTTTGCTTGGCTTGAAGTTGGTTCCGGCAAAGCGTCGTTGTCTCATCCCGCCCACCAGCGGGTAACGCAAGCCGACAGACGCACTGGGGCCGACATCGGAACGAGCACGCCTTCCTTATGCGATCCGCAACACGACTGCAGCTTCCTTGGTGGCTTGCCGCCGCATAGATTTCAGTATCAAAAACAATACTACGCTCTGGGGCCGGCATTGGAAAGCCGCTCCTGATGGGCTCCGCAACACCTGCGGCGCTTTGTGGCTTGCCGCCGCTTGGCCTTCCCCACCGAACTGGACAACGATTGGGCCGGTCAAAATGACGATGCGGTGCAGTTGTTCAATGAACAAGCCCGACCGCGTTTACCCCGGCTTTGCACCGGATGAGGAAGTTGAAGCAGTTGTTCAGATTTGCCGACTGGTGGAGGGGATGCCGCTGGCTTTGGAACTGGCGGCGGCGTGGCGTAGAACCTTGAACTGTCAGGCAATTGCCGATGAGATTCAAGGCGGCCTGGCATTCCTAACGACGCGGCGTCGGAATGTGCAAGCACGCCATCATAGTATGCAAACGGTTTTTGACCAGACGTGGCAGCGGTTGAACGAGCGAGAGCAAGCTGTTTTCAAGCGACTGTCAGTTTTCAGAGGGGGATTTCAGCGTGATGCGGCGGGCGAGGTGACGGGCGCGTCCTTATCGATATTGTCCACGCTGGTGGATAAATCGTTGATACGATTGGAAGCCACCGCCCGCTACCAGGTTCACGAACTCCTGCGCCAATATGCGGCCGAACAGCTGGAAAAAAGCGTGGATGAAGTGTCGCAAACCCAGGCCGCTCATGCCCACTTCTACATCCAGTTCCTGCACCAGCGCAGCCGCGATATTTGTGGCGGCCGCCAACGGGAGGCGCTGCTTGAAATCAGAGCTGACCTGGACAATATCCGCGTGGCCTGGCTGTGGGCGGTAGCCCAGGGCGATGCCAAATCCCTGCAAAAAGGGAGCGAAGCGCTTGGCCTCTATTACCAGTTTCTGGGTGGCTATCTGGAAGGCATGATGCTCTTTTCGCAGGCGACCGATGCATTGCAGGCCCACCCGCCCAGTGAAGCTGTCGATCACGCACTGCTGGGGACGCGCATGTATGAGGCGTGGTATCATCTGCGTTTTGGACGGCAGGAAGGCACAGAAGCATGTATGACCCATAGCCAGGCTATCTATCGCCGCCTGAACATCCCACCCCTGCCCGGTTATCTGACAGACCCGAATGCGCCGCTTAGTTTTGTGGCCCTGACCCGAGGCGATTACGCGACAGCCGTTCAGCTTGCCGAACAGGTGCGGGAGGTTGCCGAAGCCCAGCAGCATCCGATCAACCGGCAGTTTGCCTATCACCTGCTGTCTGAAGCGCATGTGGGCTTGGGCGCGTACGAGACGGCCCAGAATTTTGCCCAGCAAGCGTACGCCCAATCGCTCATGAGCGGCGACCGCTGGTTTCGAGCCTATATTTTGAACAATATGGGCCAGCTTGCTGTGGCCCTGGGTGATACACGCATGGGAGAATCCCATTTTCGATTGAGCTATGAAATTCGACACGATTTTGCCGATCCGGAAGGCATGGCGCTGGCGCTGATCAATCTGGGCAACCTGTCTTTCAAAGAGCGCGACCTGGCAGTGGCCGAAGACCAATTTCAGCGCAGCCGCACCATCTACCAGGACATCAATGACAAAGGCGGCCTGGCCGCGGCCCATTGGGGGCTGGGCAGGGTCGCTTGTCGAGCAGGATGATTTTGCGCGGGCGCAGGGCTATTATCGAGAGGCGTTGCAGCTCGCGGTGGACATTGACTATCGGCCGGTGTTGTTCGGACTGCTGGTCAATATTGCCGAGTTATTGTGGAAGATGGGGCAGCAGGAACGGCCATTAACCCTTCTAGCTTACACAATTCACAATCCCAGGACCGATCACGAAACGCGCAAGAAAGCGGAAACGCTGCGTGACGTGTATCGAAAGAGGGTCTCGCCCAATCTGCTGGCGACGGCGACTGCCATAGGGGAAGCGAGCAACCTGGCGGCGCTAGCGGCCGATTTGCTCCATCAACTCAGCCTGCCGCCCACAACAATCTCAGCAGAACAAGCTCTGCCTGACACTGCCGAAACGCTGGTGGAGCCGCTCACTCCCCGGGAATTGGAAGTCCTCAAACTGCTGTGTGAAGGGCAGACGAACGGTGAAGATCGCGGCTGAACTGGTCATCGCCATCGGCACTGTCAAGTTCTATACCAGTCAGATCTATGGCAAGCTGGGCGTGCGCAATCGCGTAACTGCCGTTGCCCGCGCCCGCCAACTGAACCTAATCCCCGCCGCATAACCTCAAACCCAACCAAAGTTGGGTTCCCAACCGCCAAATCAAGCCCCAAAAACCAACCTTCGCCAGAAGATTCTTCCTGGTGCATCCGATAAGATAGGAGCATGGTACTGACCAGACGACGCTAGCCGTCAGCAGTCAGCCCTGGACATCTATGGCTACTGGATGCAACCGTAGAATCGATGCCCAAACCAGGCGTCCAATAACCCTGTTTGGAGGATATGTCATGCCGTTTATCAACGTCAAAATAATCGAAGGTGTGTTCAGCAGCGAGCAAAAGCAGGAAATCGTGCGCAAGCTCACCGATACCATGGTTTCTATCGAAGGCGAAAACATGCGCCCGGTGACGTGGTGCGTCCTGGAAGAGGTGAAGAGTGGCGACTGGGGCATTGCCGGCAATCCATTGTCGACAGAGGATGTACTTGCCCTCGCCACCGGCAAAGCGGCAAGTTAACGCGCCCGACAATTCTACCAGTCCAGCGTTGAGAATGAACTATGAGATTTCAGGCAAGAACGGATTCTATTCCCCGATTGTCTACCAGAGCGAGTAGGTAAGTGCCTCTGGCAGCCTTCACAGAAATTGTTCTGCGGCGCGACCGTTCGGTGGTGCTGGCAGGTCTGGTATCGATCGTTCTCTTATCCTGGGCGTACATCATCTATCTGGCCAGAGACATGGCTAACATGATGAACATGAGCAATGCCAACCTGGGCATGGGGATGGCGATGCCGGCCATCCAGCCCTGGGGTGCAGTGGATTATCTGCTCATGTTCATCATGTGGTCGGTGATGATGTTTGCCATGATGACCCCTTCGGCGGCGCCGATGGTGCTGACGTACACGAGGATCAGCCGTGGGCAGCAAGCAGCGTTGCAGCCCGTATGGGGAACGGCCGTTTTCTTTTCCGGCTATCTGCTGGTTTGGGCGGCGTTTAGCGCTGGGGCGACGTTGGCGCAGGGAGGGCTTCATGCAGCCACCCTGCTTTCCCCCATGATGGAAATCACCAGCCCTGTTTTGGGCGGCATCATCCTGATTGCCGCCGGCGTCTTCCAGTTTACTCCGCTCAAACACGCCTGCCTGTCCCACTGCCGCACGCCTCTGGGCTATTTTATGACAGAATGGCGCGAAGGCAAGCGGGGCGCTTTAGTCATGGGCGTGCGCCATGGCGCTTACTGCGTTGGCTGCTGCTGGCTGCTGATGGCCTTGCTCTTTGTGGCCGGTGTCATGAACCTGTTCTGGATCGCTGTCATCGCCGCGTATATCCTGGCAGAGAAAGTGCTGCCGGGCGGTCACAAAGTCAGCTGGGGCTTCGGCGTGTTGATGATGAGCTGGGGCATTTGGCTGATTGCGGGTGTGCTGCTTTAATGATAAGAGATGATATGACAAACTACAGTTCCTGGGAAGTTTCCGGCACCTATTACGAAGTTTGCAATTGTGAGGCGGTCTGCCCCTGCCGGCGGCACGGCGCGAAAGTGGTGGGCGCTCCACCTATGGCATCTGCGATTTTGCCCTGTCCTGGCACATCACCGCAGGGCAGGCCGGCGGTGTCGATCTGTCCGATCTTTCGGCTGTGCTGGCTGGCTCGTACAACGACGACGAATCCGGGTCGCCTTGGCGTGTCATCATCTACGTGGACGAAAGGGGAGATGCACAGCAGCGTCAAGCGTTGGCCGACATCTTTCTGGGGCGGGCTGCGGGTGACACACGAAGGAACTTTGCGGTCGCCATCGGCCAAGTTTATGCCGTGCGTTCCGCGAAAATCGAGCTGGAACACAGCCCCAATCAAGAACGGATGGAAGTGAAGGGATATGTTTCGGCATCGACAGATCAGGCGAAGCTGACGGATCAACCTGTGTCCTGCGCTATTCCAGGCCACAACAGACCCGGCCAGGAAGTCATCGCCGACCACTTTAAGATTGAAGACGAAAACTTGAAATGGGAAGTCAATCGGCCGTTGCGGCTTTGCTACCGATTTCGCCTATAGTTCCTGATCAAGGAGAGAAAGATATGGCCTTCATCCAAACAATTCCAGAAGACCAGGCAGAAAACGGGCTCAAAAAGATGTATGAGGACAACAAAGCGGATTTTGGCTACTTGCCCAACTATGTCCAGCTATTCAGCCTGCGCCCACACGTTATGGAAGCGTGGGGCCAATTTTTGGGGACCCTGCGCCGTGATATGGACGCCCGCCGCTATGAACTCGTAACGTTGGCAGCAGCGAAGGTGCTGTACAGCACCTATTGTATGCTGGCGCATGGGTCAGTATATGCTCAAAGAACTTTACTCCACGGAAGAGTTGACCCGCATCGCCCAGGATTACCGAACGGCTGATTTGACCCCTGCTGAAGTGGCGCTCATGGGGTTTGCAGAACAGGTGGTACTGGATGCAACGGCCGTTACTCAAAGCCATATCGACACCTTGCATCGGCATGGCTTCACAGACGCCGAGATATTTGACATCACCACAGGTGCGATCTCCCCTGCTGTTCTATATCGGCGCACCTGCGATCCTCGCTGGCTCGGCTCGGCGGCATGGGTGGCGCGGCAGACGTCCGGGAGCCGGCAACCTGCTCGGCCTTGTGCTCCTGGCGTCGGTACCACGCTGGATTCGCTTGCGAGGCGGGTAGGCGTCATCGCGCCGGTTCTGCCGGCAAGGCAGCCAGCCGTCGCCGCAGCTCGTCAGCGTAGGGCCGGTTTCCGAGGCTTTCGAGGAGGGCGATCGCCTCACGATAGGCGGAGGCGGCCTCCTCAGGCCGATTTTCGGCCTCGGCGATACCGGCCAGCAATTCCCAGCCAACAGCCAAACTGTGACGATGTCCCACCTGGGTGCGCAGCATCTGGGCCTGCTCGGCATAATCACGCGCTGCTGCCAGGTCGCCCGCCTGCATGCTCAGGCTGGCCAACATCCCGATCGCCATGCCTGTGCCCCACGTGTCGCCCAATCGCCGGTGGGTTGTGACATTTTCCTTTGCTGCGGCCAGAGCCTCGGCATCCTTGCCCTGTGCAACAAGGCAGCGCGCAATCCAGCCCGCGGCAAAGGCGGCGCCCCACTCGTCGCCGACCTCATGCATAAGAGCCAGACTGGCCTCAAACGCAGCGATCGCCGGCGCCACATCATGGTCCGCGGGAAACGCAGCACTGTAGCGCGCCATGCCAAGGGTGTGCAGCGCGTACGCCGCGCCGCGCTGCCCATCGACGCCCAGTGACTGCCACAACTCCAGGCTCTCCTCTGAGCGCTGGCGCGCCATTTCCAGATCGTCCTGCATCCAGGCCATGTGACCGGCGTGGTAAAGCAGAGATGCCTGTTGCGCTATTGTCAGCCCCGGCAGGAGCAGGCACCGTTCCAGCCACCCGGATGCCTCCAGTACGTGGCTGCGGATGCGCCAGAACCAGCTCAGCGCGATGACAAGCTCGGCCGCGTCGCCGGCCAACTCATGTCGGACCACAGCCCGTTCCAGCGCAGTCCGAAAGTTATCCCGCTCTGCTTCCAAGCGGTCCAGCCAGGCGATCTGGTCGGGACCAAACAGGTTGTCCCCGGCTGCCCGCGCCAGCGCCAGGTAGTACTCGAGGTGCCGGCGCTCGATCTGCGCCAGCGTACCCGCCTGCACCAGCTTCTCGTGCCCGTATTGGCGCAGCACTTCGTGAACCCGGTAGCGGCCGGCGGAGGGATCGAACTCCAGCAAACTCTTGCTGATCAGGCGCGCCAGCGATGGCAGACTTGCGCCAGCCACCTGCGCCGCAGCCTCGCGGGTAAATCCGCCGCGAAAGACGCTTAAGCGCATGAACACCTGTCGTTCGGCCGGCTCCAGAAGCCGCCACGTGCCATCCAGCGCGGTGCGGATGCTGCGGTGTCGCTGCGGCATGTCGGCGAGATCGGTCGCCAGCAAGTCGATGCCGCCGCCCAGTTCTCCGGCGATGTCGTCCAGGGAAAGCGCGTCAACCCAGGAAGCCGCAAGCTCCAGCGCCAGCGGCATGCCCTCGGTCTGCTGGCAGATGCTGGCCAGGAGCGACGCCTCTCCCGGCCGCAGGCTGAAGTCCGGCCGCAGCCGCCGGGCCGAAGCCAGAAAAAGTTGCGCCGCCGCGGTTTCCAGCCGGCCGGCCTCGCCATCTGGCGCCTGACCGGCCGCGTAGCTGATGCCGGAAAGCGGGTACAGGTGCTCCTCCCGCAGGTTGAGCCGCAGCCGCGACGTAACCAGGATCTTCAGGCCGGGCGCGGCTGCGAGCATGGCGGGGACAAGGCTGACAGAGCCGGTTTCCTGCAACTGCTCGAAGTTGTCCAGAACCAACAGCAGGCGGCGCGGGCGGAGAAAATCCAGCAGCTTGTCGACCGGCGAGCGATTGTCGCCGCGTCGCTCGGCCAGATCGATGCCCAGCACCGCGGCGACAGCCGGCGCGACCGCATCGGAGGCAGACAGGGGAGCCAGATCGACGAAGACCACCCCGTCGAGGAACTGGCGCGGCTGCATGATTCGCTCGCCGTCAGCGGCCGCGAGCGCGAGACGGGTCTTACCCATCCCGCCTGGCCCCAAAATTGTGAGCAGGCGCACGTCGGGACTGGCCAGCAGCGCGGCGACCGCGGCCAGTTCGGCCTCGCGCCCGAAGAAGGGCGTCCCCACATGTGGCAGCTTGTCGAGTGGCGGCTGGGCAACTTCAGGCGTTTCGGACAACGCGAGGAAACTGACCGGGCGCTTGCCTTGCGCGACAGCCAGGAACAACGCCTGCTCGCGGGCAGGCAGGCTCAGACAAATCGCCAGCCGCTCGGCCATCTGCGGCGAGGGACGACGCGCATCGCTTTCGATTTTCTTGATCATGGCCAGCGAGCAGGGGATCTCGCTCGCCAACTGCTGCTGTGTCAGATCAAGCGCCTTGCGCCGGCGCCGTATCCAGTAGCCGAGGGAATCGCTGTCAGGCACCCGGCATCCTCCTGTGAGTCAGATTTCATCGCGAGCGGGAAAAGTGGACTGGATTGTATACCAAAGGGAGACCCGATGCAAGCGGTTTCATGGTTGAATGGTGGCTGTACGAAGATATAGAACGACAGTCACGAAATTGAGTTCCTGATACAGGAGAGAAGACCATGCACCCTTTCATGTTGCACGAAGTTCGCAAGGATGACACAGCGAGACGATACAAGGAAGCAGACCAATCGCGCCTGGCGGCGTTAGCAACGGCTGGCAGCGCGCGCGGTGACGCTGATGGCAGCGAACTGGCCGTCGCCAGCGGTTTCCACCGCTGGGCGAGCCACCGAAGCGCGCGCTGGGCAGCGGCGATCACGGTCTGTGTCGCCGTGGCAGCGGCACTGTTCACAATTGCCGCGTAAGGACAGCGCGCAATTCCGCCGAATTCAGCGTTCAACAACGTATCCGACAATGGGGTGGTGTATAGCACATCCCGACCGAAAGCCACGAATTGGACGAATTTCACGAAGAAGACTTCCGGAACAATTCGGAGAATTCGTGTAATTCGTGGCAAGGGCGTAGCCACTTTCCGCATAACAAGGAAGATCGACATGTACCACACCAAACGAAATGGATTGTTTGCGATTGCGATTCTGTTGAGTATTGCACTGGCAGGTTGTGTTGCTCAGCAGCAGTTGCCGGCCATCCAGCCGGCAACTGCTGCTGAGCAACCAACCGACCAGCCCACTGCGCCGGCCGCGGCCAGCGCAGTTGAACCGGTGACGCTCAACGTCAACCTGGGCACCGAGCCGCCTACGCTCGATCCCTCGTTGGCGACCGATAGCGTTTCACTTTACGTGACGGAGAACCTCTTCAATGGGTTGACCAACGTGGCCGGCGACGGCAGCGTCGAGCCGGAGCTGGCCACGGAGTGGACGGTTTCAGAGGACGGCCTGACCTACACCTTCGCCATGCGTGAGGACGCCGCCTGGGTGCGCTACACAGCCGCTGCGGGCGTCGAACAACTGCGTCCAGTGACAGCCGCCGACGTCGTCTATGCCGTCCGGCGCAGTTGCAATCCGCGCACGGGCTCCGACTACGCTTATGTCGATTACATCGTCGTTGGCTGCATGGAACTGAACACCGCGGACCTCAGCGTGCTGACGGACGATGACCTGTTGGCGCTGATCGAAGGCGTGGGAGTCAGCGCGCCTGACACCTACACCGTGCAGTTCAGCGTCACCACACCCGCGCCCTATTTCCCGGCGATCGCCGGCCTGTGGATCAACGCGCCACAAAATCGGGAAGTGATCGAAGCCGCAGGCGAAGGGTGGACCGAACCGGGCGTGATCGTCACCAACGGCCCGTACGTGCTGACCGACTGGCACCACAGCGACAGCATGACTGCTGAGAAGAACCCCTTCTGGTACGGCTGGAACGAAGTCGAGGGGAACATTGACCGTGTCGAACTGGCCATGGTTGGCGACCCGGCCAGCGCGCTTGCCATGTACCAGACGGGCGTACTGGACACAACCATCGTGCCGTCGCCGGACATCCCCACCGTCGAGAGCGACGCGACGTTGGGCCAGGAGGTTCACCGTTACCCCACCGCTTGCACAGCCTCGATTGGCTTTACGACGACCAAGCCGCCGATGGACAACGTGCTGGTGCGCAAGGCGCTATCCGCGGCCATCGACCGCCAGAGCCTGATCGACAACGTCATGAAGGGTGGCCAGATTACCGCCAACACCTTTGCACCGGCCATGATCTTCGGCAACGCAGCCGGCGATACCGACATCGCGCCGTGGGCGCTGCCTGCAAACATGGGCGGCTGGGGCTATGACAAGGCGCTGGAGCAGGCCAGGCAATGGCTGGCCGACGCGGGCTACCCGGACGGCGCCGGTTTCCCGGCCATCACGCTGATGCATGCGCAGATGCAGGACAGCGCGCAGGTCATGCAAGCCGTCCAGGCGATGTGGCAACAGGGGCTGGGCATCGATGTCACCGTCGAAAGCCAGGAGTTTGGCGTCTATCTCAACACCATTCAGAACCTGACTCCGCTGGAGGAACGTCCGCACGCGTTCCGGTTGATCTGGTGCGCCGATTACCCGGACGAAAACAACTGGGTCCACGAGAACTTTAACACGGACGCGGGCTTTAACCCCATGAGCTGGGAAGCGGACGCCAACGCGCCGCTGGGGCCGAACGGCATGAGCTTCAACCAGTTGACCAGCGAAGCGCAGCTTGCAGATGACCCCGCGACGCGCATTCAACTCTACAAGGCCGCTGAGAAGATTCTGGTGGACGACGCGGCTGCCATCGCGCCGATCGACTACGCAGCCAGCGTCGAGCTGACCAAACCATACCTGACGCGCACCTATCCCAACATCGGCGGGGTGGAGTGGCAGCGGTGGGCGTTGGATTGGGCTGCCAAGCAGCAGGCCGTCAACTCACACCGGTCAGCGTCTTGACGGTCGCGTACACCCAGCCCATCTCCTTGCACGGGTAGTGCTGGGAGAGGTGGCGCATCAGCGCGGGCAGGTCGTGCGGGTCCAGACCGGACGCGTCGACCAGCCCGCGCAGCCATTCCTGCCGCTGCAATTCGACCACGAAGTCAGAACCACCCGCTTGATCAGCTCGGCTTCAGCAGCAACATCCTGCGGGCGGTGGTCATCAGGGCAGTACCTCGAAGGCTGGGCAGTGGCGCGGGTGAATTATCATGAAATGGCGTCGATCCAGTGTCAAGATGCGGCGGATGTTGAGGCGTTCGGCAATGGCAACAATGGTCGCATCGACAAAATCCAGTGAACTGTCGGAGTAGCGCTCGAGCACGGTGCCTGCCCGCCCGAGGTCTTCTTGACTCAGATTCTCCAACGTCCAGGCGGGGCTCGCCAACTGTTGCACAAGCTGCCGCATCGACCGATGACCAAGACGCTCCTGGGTCAGGTACGTTGCCTCTGGCAGAACCGTCACCGGCACAATCAAGGCGCCTTGAAATCGACCGCGCCAGATCAGCACACGCCGCATGGGATCGATCGTTCTGATTGACCAATGCGAAGAGAAAGCTTGTGTCAACCAGGATTCGCATCATCTCGACCCCATCCAAAAATGGGATGAACAGCGGCGCGCAGCATCTCCTCGTCCTTCCCGTCTGAAACGTCAGTAGGCTCGGCGCTGCTGCCCAGGCCGATCAGGGCCAGCAACGGGTTCTCTGGCGGCTCCGCCTCGTGATGTCGGGTCACGTAGGTAGCCAGCGCCTCCCGAATCACGCTGGAAGTTGACTCCCCTTGTTTTTGAGCGATCTGTTGCAGGTCGTAAAGCAGCTCTTCGTCGACCATAATGGTTGTTCGTTTCATGATTTCACCATAAGCGAACCGGATAGAGACACAGGTTATGGTTATGATAGCATATGCTAAAGAGACGAGCAAGCCAATTGTCGTTCTGAATTCTTCCACAACGAAAAGGGGGACATAAGTGCGAGCAACCGGACTCGGTCGGAGACCGGCCAGAGCGTCAAGACTTCACCAGCAATGAAAAAGGTCAGTCGTTGTGCCGGTTGCACAGCGCCTGACCTTTTCGAGCCGCAGTTTTTCGATGTTACCGCACTACGTCCAGCGCCGCCTTTGCCAGCGTAGGCGGGTGCAACAGCATATTGGCGTAGCTGGCGTTGGCCATGGGGCAGGAGCACTCCTTGTTGGCGATGGAGCGACGCATAGCGGCCATCTCCTCGCCGAACCAGATGGGCGCGATGTCGTAATCGGTGTCGCGCAGGTTGCCGGTGCCCTCGGCGCGGATGCAGCAACTCCACAGGTCGCCGTTGGGACCGATCTGGCACGACGCCCAGCCGGCGTAGCAGTCGATGACCTGCGTCTGTTCCAGCAGGGTGCGCTTGGCAAGCTGGTAATACTGGGCGCGGAAGGCCTGCGTGAAGCGCGCCATGCCCTTGGCGTCCGACTGGTGCGCCTTCTGGCTGAGGAAGTCGGCCACCGGCGCGTACTGCTCCGCCAGCGGCGTGATGCCCCAGCCGACGGTGTCCAGTTCGACCCGCTCCTCAGCCACTTCGGTGATGTAGCTGTCGGGCTGCAGCTTCTGCAGGCCGTCGTAGGTTTCCTCGAACAGGTGGATGTTGAAACGGCTGACCACCGTGTGGACCGTCAGCACCAGGTTCTTGTAGCGCGTCTGTAGCTCCTTCAGCCGCCGCCAGGTCTCCATCGACTTGTCCCAGTTGCCGGGCACGCCGCGGATGTCGTCGTGGACATCGCCGATGCCGTCCAGACTGAGGTTGAGGCCGACCTGCGCGTCGCTGCAGGTGCGGACGATGTTCTCGGCCTGCGCCAGAATGCGGTCGGGCAACAGCCCGTTGGTGGGGATGGTGATGTAGCTCCGGCCGGCAATGCGGTAGCCGCTGATCACCATCTGGTCCAGATCGTCGCGCAGGAACGGCTCGCCGCCGGTGAAGGTCATGTAGACCGGCGACTTGCCCAGCTTCTGAAAGACCTGGTCCCACTCAGCCAGAGTGAGATCGTCGTTGGGTTTGCGCCAGACGTCGCAAGTGCGGCACTTGCTGTTGCAGCGGTAGCTGATGCTGATGACGACGCTGAACGGGTACATCCGCGGCCAGCCGGTGCGCCGAAACGACCAGTAGAGTGGGAGCTTGGGAATCAATCCTATCATGTGATGCTCAAATAGCAGACGGCGGACCGTGGTCCGCCGCCAGAGTGTCCTATCGATTGCGCGGGCGGCGCGATGCAAAGCAACAACGCTCTGCTGCCCGGAATTCGTGCACGCGTGCCGACGAAGCCATTCGTGGATGGTTGGCCGCGCACTCTACAATAGCAACGATCCGCTACGGCTGGGCGCATACCCCCAGCCCAGCAGTTGCTCGACGTCGATCACGCGGCTGGCTTCTTCAGACGACAGACTACGTCCAGCCATCCAGTCGAGACCATCAGGCATCGTGGATGACGCGCTGGCGGCCGCCAGCGCCACCAGTTCCTCCAACAATTCGTCCCACTCATCGGGCGGAGCGGGAACAGCCAGGTCAAGGCGGGCGCCTTCTTCGAGAAAGCTCACGTCTTGCTCAGGAATAAAGACCCCGCCCTGATAGACCACTGAAACCATCATTGCACTCTCGTCCATGTTTTCCATTCCTAACCCAGCCGGTGAACGTGCTGCTGCAGCTCCCGCTGGCTGATCTTCACATACTTGTCGGCGAATGATCTCCGCCATCTCCTCATCCGTAAGGCGGATGCTCAGAATGTCCAGCGCATCCTCCGGCGACTGACCATAGGCCAGCTTCTGCTTGCCGTTGCGCAGCTCAAACAGGTACATGTAGTGGGGGTTGCTGAAGCTGCTCATAGCTACGCCTTGATCAACGTTCCCTGATACAGATCCGCGCCGCGAGCGCCGCCGGTAAGTCCGCGGTTGACCTCGGCGTCGTACTTGCCGGCCAGCAGGTCGCGGTAGAACTGGTAGTCCACGCCCTTGACCTTCTCGTCGTCCGGGAAGCGGTGATAGTTGTCCTTGGTCATCAGGCTCTTGCCCTCGGCGATCAACTGGTAGCCCAGCGCCGAGCCGGGATAGGGCGCGTAAAAGGCGATGGACGGCATGACCCGCTTCATGCGCTTCAACATGCGCATGGTCTTGAAGGCGTCCTCCGGCTCCTCGCCGGGGATGCCCAGCATGATGTTGGACCAGAAAACGGGCGGCCGCTCGCCCTTGGCCTCCAGGTCGTCGCCGATGCGGTTGACCAGATCGATGGCGAAGTAGTTGTCTTCCTCGGTGCATTCCTTGTTGAGCAGCTCGCAGAATGCGGTCGCTGCCCGACTCGAAGCCGATGGAAATGGTGCGCCAGTTGGTCTCCCGGACCAGCGCCTCGAACAGGTCGGGCCACTGGCGCACGGTGTCGGCGCGGCCGGCCGCCCAGTAGGTCCAGTTCTTGGTCTGGCGGGGATACTTCTCGATCCACTCCTTGAGCCATCTGGGGTTCTGGAAGAACATCGAGTCGTGGATGACCACCGAGCCGACGCCGTAGGTGCGGTCCAGGTAGTTCAGCTCGTCGATCACCTGATCCACCGAGCGTGCGGCCCATGTTGGGGATGTAGCGAGTTCTCGTTGCAGAAGACGCACTGCCAGGGGCAGACGCGGCTGGTGATGATCGTCGCCACCGGCCCCGGTCCCCAGCCGCACTCCGGCTCCATGGGCCAGCGCCACTTCCACTTGCGCTGCGTCCGCCAGCCGACCGGCTTCGGCCACAGGTGCGGTCGATCATCGGCCACTCGGCCATCGACTTGGCGCCTTCGGCCGAGAAGACGCGCTCGAAAGCCGTCGGGTCCTTGCACCAGATCCACGATCACCTTCTCGCCCGGCCCCATGCAGATGCGGTCGAACTCAGGCACGGCCGCCATCTCGTCGGGCGCGACCGTGGCGTGCATGCCGCCGGTCAGCACCATGCCGTTGGGGTTGAGCTCCTTGAACAGCTGCGCGGCCTTGCAGCGCCGGTGGATAGGTGTAGCTGCGCACGTTCATCAGCAGCATGTCGTAGCCTGCCAGCTGCGGCGCAAGCTGCTCCCACGAGGTGACGGCGCGCGTCGAGGCCAGATCGGTCTGCATGCCGTTCTGGTGCAGGATGGTGCGCAGCAGGCCCAGCCCGTGATCCTGCCACTGCTCATGCGGCCCGCCCGGGTTCACCAGGTCGCCCAGGTCGCCCAGGTCGAGCCAGAGGATATTCGATTGTTTCTTTACACGTGGTCCAAACAACATCATTACACGCTATCGTATGCAGCTTCCATGGTTTTGCCTCTCCATACCGTTGCTCCTTATCAGCCCAGCAACAATACACTCTTGGTCACGACGGAGTCCGTTTCTTCAAGACAACGTAACAAGAATCGTCCGGCTCCATCTCCAAGTAAGAGCCAAACTCAATCACCTCGTACTCGTCGCCGATAACCTCGCGCAAGGACTCCTCGGTGTAGTACACAGAGCGCAATCCTGAGAACTCCTCTTCGCCCTCGCCAACCCAGAAGGAGTGCAGCAGAATGCCACCGGCATTCAATAGTGCGGCCTGCCGCTGAAACGACTGAGCCAACTGCTGCCTGCTCAGATGGTACAGAACCTTGTTGGAATAAATGGCATCGAAACGACGATCCGTCTCCAGCGTCACTGCGTCCAGCAACAGCACATCTCCTGCTGGAAAAGCGGCTCTGTAACGTTCAACGAAAACTGCCGAGGCATCCGACCCGGTAACCTGAAAGTGTTCGCCCAATAGGGCCAGATCTTTGCCAGGTCCCATGCCCAGTTCCAGCACGGTCGAGCCGGCTGGCAGATATTCACCCAGCCTTGCCACCAGGTCCCGTCCATCGTAGCCATCGGCCATCGCGATGTACTGCTGAACGTTCTCCGCGCTGTCGTAGTAACCCATTACAACGTTCGTTCCAGCAAGCCCTTCATGCTGGTCACCGGCTCCTCGGGAGCGAAGCTCGGCGCGCTCTGCTCGTTCTTGCCAACGAAGAAGCGGCGTGCGTTGTCCACGGTGTTGGGCATGTCCAGCCAGAAGCTCTTCTTGGACATCTTCTCCCAGACCCGCTTGGGTCGGAAGAGATAGAAGCGCCGGTAGGCCTCGCGCCACTTGCGGATCACCAGATCCGGGTCGTACACCCCGTCGTTCATGGTGAAGCGCGCCTTCTGCTCGTGGATCGCGTAGTCCGGCCACTCGTTGGCGAAGATCTCGCCGCCTTCCTCGATCATATCATACATCTTGGTGCCGGGGAAGGGAGCCGCCAGCATGAAGTTGGCCAGATCGGGATCCAGTTCCAGCGCCAGTTGGATGGTCGCCTCCATGGTCTCCTCGGTCTCGTTGGGCATGCCGAAGATGAAGAAGCCCATGGTCTGCAGGTTGGCCGCCTTGGCGTTCTTGAAGGCGTCGCGCACCTGATCCAGCGTCTGGCCCTTGCGGATCACGTTGCGCAGCATGTACGGGTCGCCGTTCTCGACGCCGAAGCCGACGCGCTTGCAGCCGGCGGCCTTCATCAACTGGAACAGCTCGAGGTCGGTGTGGTTGACCTTCATCCCGTGGACGGTGACCCACGGCACGGTGTTCAGCCCTTCCTCGATCAGCCGGCGCATGAGTTCCTTGGCGCGCGGCAGCTTCAGGTTCCAGATGTCGTCGGTGACGCCGATCTCGGTAGCGCCCAGGTCCTTGACCAGCCAGCGCCACTCGGCCACCACGTTCTCGACGCTGCGGCCGCGCCAGGTGTCGCCGGTGACCGGCTTGGAGCAGAAGGTGCACTTGTATGGGCAGCCGCGGCTGGTCAGGATCGTGAACGAGCGGGCGTTCGGATCCAGACCATCGGTCAGCGGCTGCAGGTTGGTGTACTGGTCGATCTTGAACAGGTCGTGCGCCGGGAAGGGCAGGCTGTCCAGGTCCTCGATCATCGGCGACCCGTAGTCGGAGATGATCTCGCCGTCCGCGTCCGCGCATGTGCATGCCCGGCAGCAACTGCACCGGCCGGCCGCCTCGAGCGTGTTCACCAGTTCGAGGAAGGTATGCTCGGCCTCGCCCTTGAAGACGTAATCGACGTACCAGTGCTGCGGCTCCAGGCTCTCGCGGGGCATGATGGTCAGATGCGGCCCGCCGAGCACGGTGATCAGGCCGTAGCGCTTGGCGATCTTCGCCATCTCCCAGGCGTCGCCGATCAGCGGCGTGGTGGCGGTGATGCCGATCAGCTGGTACGGCCGGCCCGCCGCCTCGGCCTCTTCGATGTAATACTCGACCGGCACATCCTCGATGGCCGCGTCGAAGATAAACGGCTCGTGGCCGCCCTGGCGCAGCGTCGCGGCCAGGTATCCCAGTCCCAGGGGGATGTGTTTGCGTTCGGACCAGACTTTAGCCTCTGGACTGGCAAGAATAACTCGCATCAGATGTGAACCTTCGATCTCTGCAGCTCAGCCGTGACTGACAGGGCATTCAAAGCGAGTGCAGGATAGCGATTGGTGGTAGCAGGACCTTCAGCCCCGCTCAGAACGCCGGCGTTTGTTTCACGACCCGCCAGCGCAGGCCGTTCACTTTGGAGCCGGTCAGGAGGCCGGCTGGAACGCGCTGTTGGCATAGTCGTTGCGGAAGTTATACGCCCGACGGTAGCCGAGATCGGTGCTGAACGCCGACACAAGCCGCTTGGGAACCTTGGGCAGCGGATGGCGGGCCAACTGGCGCAGGCTGCGGTGGGCGATCATCGACGGGCTGTACAGCTTGCGGCACAACCAGTCGTACGAATCGCGCAGTTCATCGACTGTCATCAGGGCGGGAACGTAGGTCACGTGCGTCGTGTCGTAGTCTTCCCACGTGTCATGCGGCAGGATACGGCCGGCCGCCAGGAGCTGCGTGCGCTGCTCGGTGGCAGGAAACGGCGTCAACACGGTCGCGCTGACGCTATCCAGCCCGCTGCTGCGCACGAACTGATACGTCTGGTCGAACGTGGCAAAGGTGTCATGGTCGAAACCAAAGACGAACAGGCCGACCACGCCGATGCCGTGCTCCTGCACCGTCTTGATGACGCTGCGATAGCGTTCGGCATTGCCCTTGGCCTTGCCGCCCAGCTCGCGACGGTTGTCCGGATTGAGCGACTCGAAGCCGATGAAGAACTTGTCCAGATGCGCCTCGCGCGCCAGAGCAAGCAGGTCCGGGAAGTCGGCCACCATCTGTTCAGACTGGCAGGTCCAGCCGCGCAGCGGCAGCTTGGCCAGCGCGCGGAACAGCTCTTCCATGTATTCTGGATTTAGCCGGAAGTTCAGACCGAAGTTGTCATCGGTGAGGAAGAAACGCTTGATCTTGCGGCGCTCGATCTCCTCGACGACCTCACCTACAGGGCGCAGGCGCATCTTCTGCCCCGACACACGAATGGCGGTGCAGAAGGTGCAGTTGCGCGGGCAGCCGCGCGTGATCTCCAGATAGGGCGTCCAGTAGTTGCGGTGCTCGTCGACCTGCTCCAGCACGCGGTCTTGCAGGACAGCGATGCCGGAGTCCAGCGGCGCCCATGCCTCGTCAACATAGCGCTTCTGAAGCGTGCCGTTGTCGAAGTCGCGCATGATCTGCGGCCAGGTGCGGTAGCCCTCGCCAACGGCGATGACATCGGCCCATTCGGCCACCTCGTCGGGTACCAGCGTGACGTGCGTGCCGCCGATCACCACGGTCGTGCCCTGCTTTTTGATCCGCTCGGCCAGCACCTTGGCGCGGTCGATGAGCAACGTCTTGGCGCTGATGCCGACCAGGTCCTGAGGTCCCAACGTATCGATGGGCAGAGTGCGCAGGTCTTCGTCCCAGATCTCGACCGGGATGTCCAGCGGCACCAGCGAGGCCAGGCGCATCAGCGTATAGGGCTGGCTGATGCCCTTGCCCAGCATGCGGCCATCACGGCGCGGTTGGATGAGTACTACTTTTCGAATTGCCATAAATTGCTCTCCTGAGCGGGACCTATACCTGCTCCGCCACTGTCAGGCCGTTGCGGGCTGCGTCGCGCACCGCGTAGCCGATTCCATCATCGGCCGGCATCCAGTTGCGGTGGTTGCACTCCATGCGGTAGCCGAAATCGGTGCTGAAGCTGCTGAAGGCCTTCCGCGGCCAGTCGCGGACGGGATAGCGGCGCATCTGCCGCAGGCCGCGGCTGGCAATCCCATTCCAGCCGTAGAGCTTACGCGCCAGCCAGTCATAGCCGCCGGCAAGCTGTTGCGGCGTCATCTGCGCCGGATAGTAGGTCACGTGGTTGGTATCGTAGAGCGACCAGGGCACGTTGGTCATCAGCCGGTTCTCTTCGATCCAGCGATCGCGCTGCGGTGTGCCGACGTAGGGCGTCAAAATCGCGGTGCTGATGCCATCCAGCTCGCTGTCGCGCATGAAGTCGTAGGTGCTTTCGAAAATGGCCGGCGTGTCGCCGTCGAAACCGAAGACGAACAGACCAACGACGCCGATACCGGCGGCGTGAATGTTGCGGATCGCCTCGTGGTAGCGCACGATGTTGCCCTTGGCCTTGCCGCCCAGCTCCTTGCGGTTGTCCGGGTTGGCGCTTTCAAAGCCGATGAAGAACTTGTCCAGGTGCGCCTCGCGCGCCAGCTTGAGCAAATCGGGATAATCGGCCACCATCAGCTCAGCCTGGCAGGTCCAGCCATGCAGGGGCAGCTTGGCCAGCGCCCGAAGCAGCTCTTCCATGTACTCAGGATAGAGGCGGAAGTTCAGACCGAAGTTGTCGTCGGTCAGGAAGAAGCGCTTGATCTGGCGCCGTTCGATCTCCTCGACCACCTGCTCCACCGGCCGCAGCCGCATCACCCGCCCTGAGACGCGGATCGCTGTGCAGAATGTGCAATTGCGCGGGCAGCCACGGGTGATCTCCAGGTAAGGCGTCCAGTAATTGCGGCTTTCGTCCACCTGTTGCAAGAACTCGATCTGAGATCGGCAGCAGGTTGTCGAGGTTCGCCCATTCGGTGTCCACATAAGCGGGCTGCAAGGCGCCGCGGTCGAAGTCGCTGATCATCTGCGGCCACGTGCGGTAAGCCTCGCCCACGGCAATGCTGTCGGCCCACTGGCTGACCTCGTCCGGGCTGAGGGTCGCGTGGGTGCCGCCGATGACCACCGTCGCGCCGCTGCGCCTGCGCGCGTTCGGCAATCCACTGGGCGCGCTCGATCTGCAATGTCTTGGCGGTTACGCCGACCAGATCGCCCGGCCCCAGCTTGTCGAAGGGAACCGGCTTGACGTCCTCATCGATGATCTCAACGTCCAGCGAGTCGGGCACCAGCGACGCCAGCCGCATCAACGTGTAAGGCGCCATGGTGGCCTTGCCCAGGAACTTGCCGTCCCGGCCAGGCTGGACCAAATATACTTTGCGAATTGTCATGATCTCTTTCGTGCCAGTGATCGGTCAAAGGTCAAAGGTCAGAGGTCAGAAGTCAGGAATTCTGAGACTGATTACTGATCACCGTTTACTGATTACCGATCACTGGCTGCTGCCAACGCTGCTGTCGCGTTGCTTTTCTTTCAGGTTTTCCATCACCACGGCGTTGTAATTGCCGAAGCCGCGGCCCGAGCTGCGGTCGCCACCAGGCCCACTCGACGCAGGTGTCGCACGGGCTGACGGTGTGCGCCTGGCCCTCGACGTGCAGCCGGCGCAGCTCCTGCATCTTGGGGCCGTTCCAGTTCTTCATCACCTCGACCTTTTGGTTGGGACTGATAACGTTGCCCAGGTCGTAGTTGATGTTGAAGTCACGGTCGCACATCGCGATGCGCCCGTCCCAGTAGATGTGGACATGATACCACAGGTTGGGGCAGGCGTAGCGGTCAGTCGGCACGAAGCTGGCCGGGTCGTCAGCCCGCAGCAGGTTGATCTGCTCGACTTGACCGCCCCACGAGTCGAAGGGCTTGACGTTGATGTTATCAACGCCGGGCAGGTCCCAAGCCGCCACGAACTCATCGACCTCCGGCATGGTCTGTTCCATCTGGATGATCTGCAGGTTGACGTAGGGATAGGTGTAGCCGCCGTTGACCTTCAGATCGAGGAAGCGGTGGATGTTGGCGTTGGTGCGCTCGTAGTCGGCCTTGACGCGGATCAACTCGTAGGTCTCCGGACGGAAGCCGTCCAGACAGAGGTAGATGGTCGCCAGTCCGGCGTCCAGCAGCCCCTTGGCCTTGCGTTCGTCCAGCAGCGTCGCGTTGGTGCTGATCTCAGCCCGCAAGCCTTTCTGGCGGCAGTAGGCGATCATGTCGAAGATGCGTTTGTGCATCAACGGTTCGCCCCAGATGTGCAGCGTGGTCGCCTTGACGTAGGGCGCCATCTCGTCCACGATGGACTTGAATACGTCGAAGTCCATGTAGCCCTGCGGCCGCTTGACCTGCTTCAGCCCGGTGGGGCACATGACGCAGTCCAGGTTGCAGATGTTGGTCGAACTCGATGTACATCCGGTCGGGCGGCGGCACCAGCCGCGTCTGGCCGGTCTCGTAGGCTGCCCACTTGACGGGGCCTAACGCCTTGTTGCGAAACTTCTTGACTTCGTGGCGCGCCTTGCGACGTGCCTTGGCCAAAGCCGACGCATCCAGCTCAGGTGAGACTGTGAAGAGTGGCTTCTCTGGTCGTCCGCGGCCATTGCCGGATGGGTTACTCGGTTGATCGCTCATAGTTCGTATCTATCCGTTGCCTGGGCAACATAAAACGGCGAGTGACGCCGCAGGCCCTGACTGCACGGCTGCGCAGCCAGATAAACACGCGCGGCTTTCACTCGCCTGTCGCTGTGGCTAGGCCCAGGAGCTGGCGCCTTCGCGTGGCTGAAGCTTGCGAAACTTGGGGAAGAGACCGGCATCCAGCGCCGCTTTGGCGACCGAGTTGACCGGCCCGACCTTGGAAACCTTGTACGCGCGCCGGCCCCAGTCCTCGCCGAAGTACTTGACGAATTTGCGCTGTTCGCGCGCTTCCTGGAAGCGCTCACGCGCTGTCAACGCCATGCCGCTCAGCGCCTCGTCGCCGATCTCGGAGACGTTCATGAACGGCGCGATCTCGGCGGCGTAGTTGTTGTAGTAGTAGGTCTTGGTGAAGTCGGCGTCGTAGGCCATGCCAGGGTTCTTGAGGATCAACTCGTCCCATAGCTTGGTGCCGGGGAAAGGCGTCGCAATGCTGAACATCGCCTCGGTCAGCTCCAGGCTGGCCGCGAACTCGATGGTCTCCTGCATGGTCTCTTCGTTGTCGCCCGGCAGGCCCAGGATGAAGTAGCCCTTGGAGCGGATGCCCGCGTCCTCGGTCCACTTGACCGCGTCGCGCACCTGTTGCAGGTCGATGTGCTTGGCGGTGCGCTTCAGCACCTCCTGGTTGCCGCTCTCGATGCCGTAGTGGATCTGGCGGCAGCCGGCCTTGTACATCTTCTTCAACAACTCGGGCGTCACCCGATCAACGCGCGCCAGGCAGCGCCAGCGATAGTCCAGCCGCTGGTCGATGAAGTGGTCGAGGATGACTTCCAGCCGCTTGACGTCGATAGTGAACAGATCGTCGATGAAGTAGAAGTTGCGAATGCCGTAGGTCGCATAGACTTCCTTCAGCTCGGCGACGATATTCTCCGGGCTGCGCTGATGGTACGAGCGCCCGACGATCCCCTTGAAACAAAACGAGCAAGCGTACGGGCAGCCGCGGCTGCTGAGATTGTCAGCATCGGCTCGCCGTTGGGCGCGTAGAGCGGGATACTTGTTCAGGTCGTACAGGTGGCGGGAGGGGTAAGGCAGCGAGTCAAGGTCTTCGATCGGTTTGCGGCTGCCGCCGGCACCACCTTACCGTCCTCCTTGTACCACAGGCCGGAGATGTCACCCCAGCGGGTGTCGCCGCTCTCCAGCGCGCGCAGGAAGTCCTGCCAGATGTACTCGCCTTCGCCGAAAATCAGGTAGTCGATATTGGGGTTGGACAGCGTCGCCTCGGGCATCGTCGTGGCGTGCGGGCCGCCGATGATGACCGGAGCACCCAGTGGCTGCCTTCAGCCGCTCGACCAGCTGCTCCACGTAGTGATAGGACGTGGTCATGGAGGTGAACGCCACCAGATCGGGCTTGAAATCGACCACCTGTCGGGCGTCTTCCTCCAGCGGCTGCGACGGGTACAGCCCGAAGTCGTGGATGCGCACGTCGTGGCCATCCTGCTCAGCCACCGCGGCCAGATAGCCCAGGCCCAGCGGCGGGTAGCTATTGATCATCTCGTTCCACTTGGGACCGATTAAGGAAATTCGCATGAGTTATGTCTCTCGTTCGTAGTCTGGGCCGCTGATGGCAGATAGCTATTCGTACAATCGAGCAATCAAATCGTCCAACGCCATCTATTCACATTACAACGAGACTTCGTTCAGTGCGGCGCCTGAGCAATGATTGAAATCATCGCCTGACAGGAAAAACATGTTGAAACATGTTGCCGGAGTGGCATCTCCAGCATGCTTCAGCACACTTCCATTACCAGACACCGATTTCAATCGGTGGGGACTCCACGCCATTTGCTGTCTGCTATAAGCCATCCGCCGCCTAAATCGACCCCTGCGCTTCCATCGTCCGGCGCAGTTCCGTCTTCTCTTCCTTCTTGAAGAAGGTGCGGCGGGCGATGCGCATGTTGCGCGGCAGGTTCAGCCAGAAGTCCTTGGTCTTTGCGCGGCGCATGATGGGACCGGGGCGCAGATAGTACTGCCGGTAGGCCTTGCGGTACATCTCTTCCACCAGGTCAGCCGTCATCTCGCCCATCTCGAAGCGAGCCTTCTGCTCGAAGAAGACGTAGTCCTCCCAGTCGCTGATCAGCATCCGGCCTTCCCGCTTGACGATCTCGTAGACCTTGGTGCCGGGATAGGGCGTCATCATGCTGAAGTTGGCGATCAGCGGATCCAACTCGATGGCGAAGTCGATAGTGTCCTGCATGGTCTGGCGATTCTCGCCCGGCAGGCCGATGATGAAGAAACCGATCGTCTCCAGCCCGACCTCCTTGCAGTTCTTGAAAGCCTGGCGGATGGTGTCGTGATCGACGTGCTTGTCGATGGTCTTCATGATCTCGGCGTTGCCGGTCTCGACGCCGAACGCGGTGCGCTTCAGCCCGGCCTGCTTGAGCTTGGCCATCAGCGGCTTCTCGGCCAGATTGGCGCGGATGCCGTTGACGAAGATCCACGGGACGTGGTTGAGCTTGTCGGCGATCAGCATGTCGGCCAGGCCGTACAGCGGTCCTTGCGGATGTTGGCGCTGTCGTCCAGCACGCCGATCTCCTCCGCGCCCAGATCGCGCACCAGATGCCGCCACTCCTCCACCACGTTCTCCGGCGTGCGGGCGCGCCACTTGATGGGCATGATCGACTGGGAGCAGAAGGTGCAGCGGTAGGGGCAGCCGCGGCTGGTCATGATGCTGAAGCTGCGTGCGCCGTCGATGTGATCGGTGGCCGGCTGCAGGTTGGTGTACTTGTCCATCCTGAACAGGTTGTAGGCCGGCCATGGCAGGCTGTCCAGGTCGTTGATCGGCTTGGCGTCCATGTTGCGATAGACAGCTGCCGTCGCTGGTCTTGTAGGTGATGCCCTGAATATCGTTCCAAATGCTCTTCTCCGGGTCCATCAGCGCGGCCGTGGAGAAGTCTCTCGCTGTCGCGCAGGAACTCCTCGACGCGGTTGGAGATCTCCAGCCAGGGGCCTTCGCCCTCGCCGCGCACCACGATGTCTACCCACGGCTTCTCGGCCAACTCGTAGTCCAGCCCCTCGGAGGCGACGCTGGGATGCGGACCGCCCACCACCACAGGGACATCGCGCACCGCCTTGATCGCCTTGGCCGTGCGCCAGGCCTGCTTGACCTGTGGCGTGTTGGCGGTGATGCCGACCAAATCGGGCTTGAACTCGCGCACGAAATCTTCGACCGACTGCTCTTCGACGTCGGCGTCGAAAATGCGCACCGTATCGCCGCGCTTCTGCGAGACTGCTCCCAGATAGGCGAGGCCGAGGTGCGGCGTAGTGCGGGTGTCGATGGGCAATCGGAATTGAGGGTTGATCAGCGCTACGCGCATGGAATGTCCTCCAGTACTTCGACATAGTTCACGATCTCATCACAAGAGACAGCACAGCCAAGCGCCAGTCCACAGGTCACCTGCGAACTGCGCATTCGCTATGGTAAGTTGCTTGGGAAATCGGCTGCCGAGACAAGAAAAGATGGGCCTGCCAAACGTGACCGGGCAGGGGTAAGCCTGTGGCGATTATATCTACGCGGGCGTCATTGTCAAATTTCTATGACCGTTCCCATAAAAATTACCCCCGCCAAAACTCACCCTTTGACGACCCCGATGGGCCGCAAGCGCGCCACCTTGCGCGCAATCCCCGCGCCGTCCACCACATCGACCACGTTGTCCACGTCCTTGTAGGCGACCGGCGCCTCCTCGGCCAGACCGGCCAGGCTGCCGGCGCGCACGGCGATGCCCTGCTGCCTCCAGCCGCTCCTTCAGATCGGCGCCGCGCACCTCTTTCTTGGCGCGGGAGCGGCTCATGGTGCGACCGGCGCCGTGGCAGGTCGAGCCGAAGGTCTGGTTCATGGAGCCTTCCGTGCCCACCAGCACCCACGAGGCGGTGCCCATGCTGCCCGGCACCAGCACCGGCTGGCCGATCGCGCGGTAGTCATCGGGCAGCACGGCATT
The DNA here is from genome assembly GCA_963707275.1 of uncultured Chloroflexia bacterium. GTDB lineage: Bacteria > Chloroflexota > Anaerolineae > JAAEKA01 > JAAEKA01 > JACKBK01. The sequence goes on along the minus strand of CAVPPH010000001.1, from coordinate 500,775 downwards.
GCCCGGCCCGAAGGCGCGCGTCGCGCCCTTGCGATGCACGCAGACCCGCAGCGGCCGGCCATCGACGTCGTGGACTTCCAGCTTGGCCATGTTGTGGGCGATGTCATACACCTGGCGCAGATCCCAGTCGGCCACCCGGCCCGCCAGCACATCCTCGAACGCCTGGCGGATCTGGTGGGCCAGCACCTGGCGGTTGCACCAGGCGTAGTTGGCGGCGGCGATCATCGCGGCCAGGTAGTCCTGTCCCTCCGGCGAGTTCGACCGGCGCGCAGACAAGCTGGCGGTCGGGCAGGACGATGCTGTATTTCTGGAGCACCTGCTGGAAGCTCTGCACGTAGTCGGTGCAGACCTGATGGCCGAAGCCGCGGCTGCCGCAGTGGATCTGCACCACCACCTGCCCCTCAAACAGCCCCATGGCCTCGGCCGCCTCGCGGTAGTAGATCTTGTCCACCACGTCCAGCTCGGCGAAGTGGTTGCCCGCGCCCAGCGTGCCGATCTGCGTCCGGCCGCGCTGCTTGGCGCGCTGGCTGACCCTGGATCGGGTCCGCGCCCGGCATCGAGCCGTTCTCCTCGGTGTGTACCAGGTCCTCCTGGCGCGCCATGCCCTGCTTCAGCGCCCAGCGCGCACCGGTAGTCAGCACCTGGTCCAGTTCCTCGAACGACAGGTTGAGAAACCCGCTGCCGCCGACGCCGCTGGGCACGTGGTGATAGAGCGCCGTCGCCAGGTCAGACAAGATGCGGACGAACCTCGCCCTCCTCCAACTCGCGACGCCAGCAGCCGGACGCCGCAGTTGATGTCATAGCCAACCCCGCCGGGCGAGATGACGCCACCCTGCGCCGGATCCGTCGCCACCACGCCGCCGATGCTGAAGCCGTAGCCCTGGTGGATGTCGGGCATGGCCAGCGCATACTTGACGATGCCGGGCAACGTCGCCGTGTTGACCAGTTGCTCCAGCGACTGGTCGTGCATGATCTGGCTCAACAGCGCCTGATCGGCGTAGATTCGCGCCGGCACTCGCATGTCGCTGCGGTAGCTCTGCGGAATTTCGTACAGATATGGGCTTAGCTGCCGAAAGTGCTTTTTCTCGACCATGATGCGCCTCCAGTTGCAACCGGGACGGTGCTGCGAAACGGGTCACACCTTGATTATACCTTGAACCGGGGCAGCGCTCAAGACAGCAATGAAAAGCTCCCCGACCAGGGCTAACCCACGGGGAGTGTGTTGAGAATGTAGGAGTGTGCTGCACGGCCCGTTGCAGATACACGAACCGCAATATCGCCCACTAAGCCAGCCGCTTGCGCCCCGCATACCCCGCGTGCAGCTCGTGCCAGTAGGCTACCTCTTGCTCGCCGTAGCGCCAGCAGAGGTAGACCTCGGTGCCGTCAGGCAACCGGTGCAGGAAATCCACCAGTCCCATGTCGGTGTCCTTGAGATGTACGCCAAGCTCTTCGATCTCGCCGACCGCTGCTTCCAGACGCTGAAACTCTGGCAGCATCTCGCCGGCCTTCTTGCTGCCGCCGTTGCCGATGGACTTCTTCAGCATCGGCCACAGCTCTGGACGCGCCTCTACGATAGCACGCCTGGCCTGCATGGCCTGGTCAAGCAGTTCGTTGAGCCGCGGCAGGACGGCGTTTGCTTCGTCCAGGGTGAAGAATCTGGCTGACATGGAATCTCGCTGGAATGTTCGCGTCACAACGCAACGCGCGGGCTGCGGACGCAATGCCACAACCCGCGCGGGTGTTTGCTGCCGTTCGTAAGCAGAACGGCGCTGAAGCGCCTGCTACGAACGGGTTAGCTTGTCGGCTTAGTGATAGCCGCAGCTATCGGCGGCTGCTTCGCCGGTATGGGTTTCCTTGGTGCGGAACGAGCTGCCGCAGCCGCAGGATGAGGTGGCCTGCGGGTTCTCGATGCTGAACCCACCGCCCATCAGGCTGTCCTTGTAGTCGATCACCGCGCCGTTGATGTAGAACAGGCTGGTCGGATCGACATACACTTTCATGCCGTGCTGCTGGTAGACCTGGTCGCCGGGGCGCGCGGTGTTCTCAAAGGTCATGCCGTACTGCATACCGCCGCAGCCGCCGCCCTGAACGAAGACGCGCAGACCGTGCGTTTCAGCCTGGCCCTTTTCGTCAAGAATGCCACTGAGCTTGCTGGCTGCATTCTCAGTGAGCGTCACACCATCCAAAAAGGTCACTTCCGGTTCGAGAGTTTGCAATGCTGTTGCCACGATACGTACCTCCTGAAAAGAGTTATGAATTGCCTGGCAGCTTTCGCGCTGCGTCAGGACGAATTGGTCGAATTTGCAGGCGGCCTAGCCGCCGATCTGGGACATCTCCCGCTGCTGTGGCACGACCCCGTCGGGCAGACCGTGGCCCCACGGCTTGTTCCACACGGCAGTGCGAATGATGTGCTTCAGGTCATCCACTGTACACCCGTTGCGCAGCGGAGTGAGTAAGTCTACTTCCTTATCGCGCAACAGGCAAAGTCTGAGCTTGCCGTCCGCGGTCAGCCGGTAGCGGTTGCAGCCGGCGCAAAACGGCTCGCTGACCGAGCTGATAAAGCCGATCTGCCCGCGTGCTCCGGCCAGCCGAAAGGGACGCGCCGGGTCGGAGTCGTCGCCGGCGACCCGATGCAGCGGCCCCAGCTCAGCTTCGATCAGCGCACGGGTTTCGGCCGACGACACCACCATCTCCTGCTGGAAGTCAGCGACGCTGCCGAAGGGCATCAACTCGATGAAGCGCACGTGCCAGGGCCGGTCAATGCTCAGCCGGGCCAGCGCAACCGCTTCGTCGTCGTTGAAGCCGCGCGTCACCACCGCGTTGATCTTCAGCGGGTGCATCCCGGCGGCCTCGGCAGCGGTGATGCCGTCCCACACGCGGCCCAGATCGCCCCAGCGGGTGATGCGCTTGAACTTCACCGGGTCCAGCGTGTCGATGCTGACGTTCAGGCCGCGCAGGCCGGCCCGCGCCAACGGCTCAGCCAGCTCAGCCAGCAAGAGGCCGTTGGTGGTCATCGCCACCTGGGAGATGCCGGGCACGCTGGCAATCGATCGCACCATCTCCACAATGCCGGGCCGGATCGTCGGTTCGCCGCCCGTCAGGCGGATCTTGGTCGTGCCAAGTTCAGCCGAGGCGCGCACGATTGCCATGATCTCGTGGCCATGCAGCAGTTCGTCGCGCGGCCGGAAGGTCATGTGCTCCGGCATGCAATAGACGCAGCGCAGGTTGCAGGCGTCGGTCAGCGAAATGCGCAGATAGTTGATGGCGCGGCCAAAGCGATCGACCATCGGCCCGTCGTAGGCCGGCGCAGGCTCCAGCGCGGCTGCATCGCTGTTCATTCAGAAACTGAATGGCTGTCTGCATGGTTGCTCTGCTAGGCTGCCGCCAGGTCATGCAATGGAATAAACGACCGCTGGCCATCGGGAACGGCCGCGCCGTCGACGCGGTAGGCGCAGTTGCAGGCGCCCTCGGACATGCGCGTGACCACGGTTGGCGTTGCGCCGATCAGCCGGTCCAGCAGCCGCTTGTCCATGCCACATAGCTCGCGGTGCTGCTCAGAGATTCCCTGGTAAGGACAGTTGAGCGTGTAGAGCATGTAATGGCCGTCGACCAGTTCATAGCGCGCCAGATATCCTTTTTCGTTGAGAAATTCCACGGCCCGCTCGACGCGCTGCTTCATCGAAGCGTCAGGCGAGAGCGGACGCGCTTCGGCAGCCATGCTATCAGCCAGCCGCTCAAAAAGCGCCTGCAATTCGGCCGGCGATAACACACCCTTCATCTCCTCCAGCAGCTTGCCGGCCAGGATGCCGTGATTGCGCGGGAAATAGGCGTTGGCAGCCTCGGTCAGCGCATAGATCTGGCGCGGCCGGCCGACAGTGCCGCGCCGCCGCACGCGCGGCGAGCAGATCAACTGCTCTCCCTGCAGCACGTCCAGATGATGGCGCACCGAAACCGGCGCCATGCCAAGCTGGCGCGCCATTTCGGCCACCGTAAGGTCGCCCTGCTCTTTCAAAATCTCTAGGATGCGCAAACGCGTTGGTTGCACGATCTATGCTCGCTGTTCACTCCAGGCAGCGCTCGCAGGCGCTTGTAAAAGACGGTGGTGATTGTAGCACAGCCGCTGACGGGTGTCAATTCTTATCACGAATATCATAGAAATTGTTGGGGCTTTGCGCACAAAAACACTTGACAGTGGCGAACGTGAAAGCTATAATCCCAGCGTGCTGGTAGCGCCACTGAAACAATGAATGTGAGCGTCGGTCGATTGCGAAGTCTGTGCGTGATTGGTCGTTTAGTGGCACGAAGTGGTGAAAACTTGCACGGTATAAGTCTGTTAATGTAAAATGGCATCAGTCGGCGCAGCCTGTCCCGGGCAGTCGCCGGCAGCGAAGAAAGGTCTCCCCTATCCATGGAGTCGATCACCGTCCCCGTTGACGACACACAATTCGGTCCTCTTGCAGAAGTCAGGCAAGTCTCGGTTAGTGCAGATAACGATGTCGCCCCTGTGAACGAGCTGCTGGCCAGCGGCTGGAAGCTCTTGCACATTGGCCACGCCGGCGAGCAAACCGTCTACGTGTTGGCCAAACCACCTGCACAATCGAAACGCCACACAGGCTTCGTGACCTAGCTGTTGCTCACTGCGGCTGTTGCGCACAAAGATGTCCGCCAGTCCCGTGACCCGGACGCGCTCCGCAGTCTGGTCAAACGACCAGTTTCAACCTGAACGTGAGCCATGATCGCTTCCTGGAGTGAAAGGACACACGTATGGCAGAGAATACCTCGACCACCGGTGCGGCGCCCGAAGAACTCAGCGACAACATCCTGATCACAACGGTCGATTCAGTTTACAACCTCGCCCGATCCTATTCCCTCTGGCCGATGACCTTTGGCCTGGCCTGCTGTGCCATCGAGTTCATCGTCGCCGGCACGGCGCGCTATGACATGTCGCGCTTCGGCATGGAGGTAGCCCGCCCTTCTCCCCGCCAGGCTGACCTGCTGATCATCTCCGGCACGGTGACCAAGAAGATGGTCGTGCCGATTGTGCGTCTCTACAACCAGATGGCGGAGCCGCGCTATGTGATCAGCATGGGCGCCTGCGCCACCGGCGGCGGCCCGTTCAAGGAAGGCTACAACGTGGTCTCCGGCATCGACAAGTTCCTGCCGGTGGACGTCTACGTGCCCGGCTGCCCGCCGACCCCCGAAGCGCTGATCCACGGCTTCATCACCCTGCACAAGAAATTCAAGACCCAGTCGGTGCGCACCGTGCCGTGGTATCGCAAGAGCTACACCGGCGAGACCCCAATCCCGGCCCTGGGACCCGACATCATCGACACGCATCCTGATACGCTGAAGCAGGTGCGCGATGTCAACATGCACGCGCCTGATGGCGTCGCGCTGCAGCGGCCGCTCCTCAGATCAGTCTTGGCGATCGCGGGGACAATTGTTGTACGCAATCCCGGACTGACCACCGAACTGACCGGCTGGACGCTGCAAAACAGCGCAGGCGATCAGACGTTCCACTTCCCCGCCGGCTTCGTGTTGATGTCCGATGGCGAAGTGCGGGTTCACACCGGCCCGGGCGCGACCTCGTCCAGCGCCGGCGACATTGTTTGGACCACCGAGGCAGCTTTGGGCGGAGATGGCGACAAGATTTCGCTGATCGACGCTGGCGGCGCCACGGTGTCTGCATTTGAATACGAGGCAACGACGGCATGAGCGAAGAAACTGTCGTGACATCCCTTCCCTACAGCGACGTCCTGCCGGGCGCAGTGCTGGCAGAAGAGACCGATCTGGACGGCAGCAGCCTGCTGGTTGCCGCAGACAAACTGCCCGAGCTGGCGGCGCATCTGCGCGACGTCGAAGGGCTAGATCTGCTGTCCAACGTGACCGCGGTTGACTACTTCGGCTACAAGGGCCGCACTGCCGAGGATCGCTTTGAGGTTGTCTACCACCTTTACTCAACGAAGAAGGGCGGCGGCCCGACTGTCCTCCGCGTCCGTCTGCCGGAGAGCAACCCGGTATTGCCGACGCTGGTCGGCGTTTACCGCGGCGCTGACCTGCAGGAGCGCGAGGCATACGACCTGTTTGGCATCCGCTTCCTGGGACACCCCGCGCTGCGGCGCATCCTGCTGTGGGAAGGTTTCCACGGCCACCCGATGCGCAAGGACTGGCAGGAGCCATACTACGAGGCCGAGTCGAAACCGTTCAAGAGCCGCCACCCCGACGGCAACTACGCCTGGGCCGAGGATCGCAATCCGTGGGGCTCCAACGTGCAATATCCCGACGGGTTCGATCCGCTGACCTGGCAGGAGCCGGTCAGCCAGATTCCTTTGCAGAGCCATGCCGGCAACGGCGCAGCAGGTATGCTCAAGACCGATCGGCTGGTGGTCAACATGGGACCGCAGCATCCCAGCACCCACGGCGTCTTTCGCATGATCGTCGAGCTGGAAGGCGAGACCATCACCGCGCTGGAGCCGGAGATGGGCTATCTGCATCGCAACCACGAGAAGATCGGCGAGCGCAACACCTATCTGATGAACATGCCGTACACCGACCGGCTGGACTACATCAGTTCGATGTCCAACAATCTGGCCTATGCAATCGCGGTCGAGAAGCTGCTGGGCGAGGACTATGTGCCGCCGGAGCGCGCCGAGTACATCCGCGTAATCATGGCCGAACTGACGCGTATCGTCAACCATCTCTTCTCGGTCGGCACGTTCCTCAACGACCTGGGCGCCTTCTTCACGCCCCTGCTCTACGCGGTGCGCGAGCGCGAGTTAATCCTCGACATGTTTGAGGCCGTGTCTGGCAGCCGCATGATGTGCAACTATCTGCGCTTCGGCGGCGTGGCGCGTGACCTGCCGGATGGCTGGCTGGAGCAGTGCAAGGATCTGGTTCACAAGCGTCTGCCCGGCAAGATCGAAGAACTCACGACCTACCTGTCCGGCAACGAGATCCTGCGCGAGCGCTGCATCGGCGTCGGCTACCTGAGCCCGCAGGAAGCGATCAACTTGAGTTGCACCGGGCCGCAGTTGCGCGGCTCCGGCGTTGCCTACGACATCCGCCGCGCTGAGCCATATTCGATCTACGACCGGTTCGAGTTCGACATCGCCACCTTCAACGGCTGCGACGTCTATTCCCGCTTCCTCGTGCGGATGGAAGAGATGCGCCAGAGCGTGCGCATTCTTGAGCAGGCGTTGAAGCAGATTCCTGAAGGACCGGTGCAGTCGGAAAAGGGCCAGGGCAGCTACGTGGTGCGTCCGCCCGCCGGCACGGTCTATGGCCGCATTGAAAGCCCCAAGGGCGAGCTGGGCTTCTACCTGGTATCCGACGGCAGCGGCAACCCGTTCCGCTACCGCGTGCGCCCGCCGTCCTACATAAACCTGAATGCCCTCGGCCCGATGAGCATCGGCAACAAGATTGCCGACTGCGTAATCATCCTGGGCGGCATCGACATCGTGCTCGGCGAAGTAGACCGATAGCATCTTCGTAACGAACCCGCTGTGGCCGGTCTCCGACCGAGCCACCGGTGGCTCGGTCGGAGACCGGCCACAGCTCTGTAGACCGCTAGTCTGGAAGGTGGAGGTCTCATGTTTGGAACTGGACTGATCAAGGGCCTTGGCGTCACCATCAAACACTTTGTTGACACATATGTCGACGACGTGAAGGCCATCCCCAGCCGCTACACCTACGGCTACGATGCCATGCGCCAGATGCCCGATGAAGAGGGCCTGTTTACGATTCAGTATCCTGAGGAGAAGCGCGAGCTGCCTGAGAGGTTCCGCTACATCCCGATGCTGATCTACGATACCCCGAAGCAGGAAGATCGCTGCACCGCCTGCGGCATCTGCGCCAAGGTGTGTCCACCGCAGTGCATCTGGATCGTGCGCGACAAGGATCCCAATGGCAAGCCCGTGCCGCGCGCGGCCGAGTTCTACATCGATGCGTCGATCTGCATGAGCTGCGGCTTTTGTGCCGAGTACTGCCCGTTCGACGCGATCAAGATGAACCACGACTACGAGTTGGCGGTCTACGAGCGCTACCCCAATCTCGTCTACAACATGGCCGAGCTGACCGTGCCGGTCGAGTACTACGCGTCGATCTGGCCGACCCAGTATGCGGTTGAAGAAGAGCGGCGCGCTGAGGAAGAAGCCAAGAAAGCAGCCAAGGCTGCCGCCCGGGCCAAGAAGTCGGACGCCAAGCCAGCCGCAGCCGCCGAGACCGCCGCAGCAGCCAAGGCTGCCGCTCCGGAAAAACCGGCCCCGGCCGCAGTCAAGCCAGCACCCGCCGCCCCGGCCCCGGCCGCGGCGGTCGCTGTCAGCGCGTCCGACAACCCGTTCTACCGCCTGCCAAACCCGGCCAAGACCTCCGGCGGCTATACGGTGGAAGAGATCGCCCAGCGCCGCGCTGAGGCCTACGACCGCTACAAAGCGCGCAAGGGCGCGGACGCCAAGCAGTTGCACATCGGCGCAGCTCCGGCAGCAGCCGTGGCAACCGCCGCAGTTGAAGCGGCTGCTCCAGAAGCTGCCACGCCTGCTGCAGAAGTCGTCGCTGAAGCAGCGCCTGATGCGGTCGCAGCAGCCGCCGCTCCGTCCGCACCAGCAGCCGACGCGGGCGGCAACCCGTTCCGCAAGCTGCCCAACCCGGCCAAAACCTCCGGCGGCTACACCGTGGACGAGATCGAAGCACAGCGCAAGGAAGCCTATGCTCGCTACAAGGAGCGCAAAGGCGCCGACGCCAAAGACCTGCACGAGTAATCACCATGACCTGCACTTACACCTATCACGGCCACGCCTGCTTCACGCTGGAAGGCGACGGCGTGACGCTGCTGTTCGACCCCTTCCTGACCGACAACCCGGTCGCGAAGGCGAAGCCTGAAGACTTCTCGCCCGACTACATCATCCTGTCGCACGGTCACTTCGATCACATGCCCGACACCGTGGCCATCGCCAACCGCAGCGACGCTACGGTGATCGGCGTCTTCGAACTGGCAAGCTGGATGAACAACCAGGGCGTCGCCAGCGTCCACGGCATGCAGCCGGGCGGGTCGTACAAGTTCCCCTTCGGCCGCGTCAAGCTGACCATTGCTCATCACGGCACGATGCTGCCCGACGGCAGCTACGGCGGTGTGGCAGTCGGCGCGATCGTGGACATCGGCGGCGTGCGCGTCTACTTCACTGGCGACACGGCGCTGACCTACGACATGAAGCTGTACGGCGAAGAACATATCGACGTGCTGGTGCTGCCCATCGGCGACAATTACACCATGGGACCGGAGGACGCGCTGCGCTGCGTCAAGTTCGTCAACCCGAAGGTGGTCATCCCGCTACACTACGACACCTGGCCGCCCATCGCGCAGGACGCGCAGGCGTTCAAGGCGGCCGTGGAAGCCGAAACTGACGCCACATGTATCGTCGTCCGCGTCGCCGAGAGCGTCACCCTGTAAGACGGCCTCGCTTCGCTGCATCTGTATCTGAGGGCAAGTTCCCCGGATGCGCGCTGGCTGGCACTGTCCGGCCACTGCGCAGCGCCGCGGGAACTTGTTTCGTTGTCAAGCAATACTGGAAGCCGGATGGCTGCACTGCGCGCCAACTCGTGATAGAATAGAATTGTTATTCCCGCCTCCCCGGGAATGACGAGGTACAGTTTCCGTTGTTCTACAGAGGTGTCACGTGATCAGCATGTATCCCAAGGCGGAGATACTCTTCCCGCCAAAACTAATTCTCTCGTTGAAGGATCTGCGCGGCCCGGAGTGGGCTGAGCTGGTAACTCTGGTCGCGCGGCTGCCGGAGACGCATCCGGACGCGCTGGCGTTCTGCCACATGATGATCGAACTGGACGGCTGCCTGAATTGCTATGCCGGTAGCTACAAGTTCATGCGCGGCTGTGCAGCCTGCGCCAAGCAAACCATCATGCAGTACAAAGGCACCGATATCGAGTTGCTCAACATGTACAAAGCGTCGCAAAAAGCGATCCACGCGTATCTCAAGAAGCAGGACAAGAAACCCGCGACAGCCAGGGCATGATTCTTGGTTGGTAGTCGCGGCTTCAGCCGCCTCCGGAGGCGGCTGAAGCCGCGACTACCAACCTTGCAACCACAAATCCGATGACACAGACAAAACAGATTGCCATTGTCGGCGCGGGGGTAGCCGGACTGACTGCTGCCTATGAACTGCGCCAGGCCGGGCACGAAGTCACAATCTACGAGGCAGCGCCGGAGGTCGGCGGCCTGGCCGCCGGCTTCAAAGCGCCGCACTGGGACTGGACCCTCGAAAGGTTCTATCACCACTGGTTTCAAGGGGACAAGCACATCCTGGGCCTGATCGAACGCTTGGGCTGGAGCGATCAGGTCGTGTTTCCGCGCCCGTACACCGTGGTTTATTTCAAAGACAAGTTCTACCCGCTGGACTCCTATGGCGAGGCGTTCAAGTTCACGCTGGGCAACTTCGGGCCGGTGAACCTGGTTCGCTTCGGGCTGGTTGGTGTGTTCCTGAAGCTGACGCCCAACTGGCAGGCGCTGGAAAAGCACACCGCCGACGCATGGATGCGCCGCTATGTCGGTGACAGCGTCTACGATGCGCTCTGGCGGCCGATGCTGGTGGGCAAGTTCGGCGAGGAAAACCTGGACGTGGTCAACATGGCGTGGATGTGGGCGCGCATCAAGGCGCGCACGACGCGGCTGGGGACGTTCAAAGGCGGTTTCCAGACATTTCTGGACAAGCTGGCCGACGTCATCAGGTCACAGGGTGTCGAGATCCGCCTGCGAACGCCGGTGACCCGCATCCGACAGGACGACGCGGGCCGGCTGACAGTGACAACCTCAACAGGCAGCGAGACTTACGACGCGGTGATCTCCACCAGCTCGCCGGCGCTGATGGCGCGGCTGATGCCGGACCTGCCGGACAGCTATGCCGGCAGCCTCATCGCGCTGAAGTCCATGGGCGCGGTGGTGCTGGTCATCAGCATCCGCCAGCGGCTGACCGAGTACTACTGGCACAACCTGCCCAAGGAAGCCGGCTTTCCCTTCCTCGCAATGGTGGAGCACACCAACTTCATCGGCCCGGAGCACTACGGCGGCGACCACATCCTCTACTGCGGCGACTACCTGGAGCCGGATCACGAGTATTTCCGGCTGAGCAAGGAGGAGCTGCTGGAACGGTTCCTGCCGTCGCTCAAGCGCTTCAACCCGGACTTCGACCGCACCTGGGTCAAGGACACGTGGCTATGGAAAACCGCCTACGCGCAGCCGGTGCCGCCGGTCAACCATTCCAAGAACATCCCGCCCATCCGCACGCCGGTGCCCGGCCTCTACTTCGCCAGCATGAGCCAGGTCTATCCCTGGGATCGCGGCACCAACTACGCCGTCGAGATCGGACAGAAGGCAGCGGTGCTGGTGATGGAAGATTTTGCGGCGTAGGGAGTGGGGCGTGAGGCTTGGGGGTTGGGGACTGGGTGCGATCGCCAGTTCGTAGTTTCAACGCTGATTTTGCTTCACGTTTCACGTTTCACGCAGCACTTATCATCAAACACAACTTCACTAACAACGAGGTAATCGAGCCACAATGTTTAACAAGAAGAACGGCACTGTAACCGAGAAAGATATTCTGGCGGCGCTGAGCACCGTGCAGGAGCCTGAACTGCACGACGACCTGGTCAGCCTGAACATGGTTAAGGACATCCACATCAGCGGCGGGCAGGTGGGTTTCACCATCGTGCTGACCACGCCGGCCTGCCCGCTGCGCGGCCAGATGGAACGCGAAGTCGACCGAAGCGGTGATGGCTCTCCCCGGCGTGGAGCAGGTCGCGGTCAAGTTCGACGCCAATGTGCGCGGCGACAACCGCATCGCCGGCCGGCTGAACATTCCCGTACGGAACATCGTCGCCGTCGCCAGCGGCAAGGGCGGCGTCGGCAAGAGCACCGTCTCCGTCAACCTGGCGGTCGCGCTGGCCCAGCAGGGCGCGCGCACCGGCATTCTCGACGCCGACATCTACGGCCCCAACATCCCGACCATGATGGGACTGACGCGCGACAGCCTGCCCGCGCCGCGCGATGGCAAGCTGGTGCCGCCGCTGGCCTACGGTGTCGAGGTGATGAGCATGGGTTTCCTGATCCCCGAGGGCGAGGCGGTGATCTGGCGCGGACCGATGCTGCACGGCGCGATCCGCCAGCTCTTCACCGACGTGGCCTGGGGCGAGCTGGACTACCTGATCGTGGACATGCCGCCCGGCACCGGCGACGCGACCCTGACCCTGGCGCAGTCGGTGCCGGTCACCGGCGGCATCATCGTCAGCACGCCGCAGAACGTCGCGCTGGAGGATGCGGAGAAAGGGCTGGTGGCCTTCCGCAAGCTGCAGGTGCCGATCCTGGGCATCATCGAAAACATGGCCGGCGACATCTTCGGCGAGGGCGGCGGCGAGCGCGCTGCCCAGCGACTGCGCGTGCCGTTCCTGGGCCGCGTCTACCTGGACGGCGAGATCCGCCGCGGCGGCGACGCCGGCCAGCCAATCGTCGCGGTCGACCCCGACAACCCGCAATCGCTGGCGTTCCACGAACTGGCGCAAGCCGTCGCCGCGCGCGTCAGCGTCATGAGCTTCCAATCCGCGCCGGAGTTGAAGATCATCTGATCGCCTGTCACCCGAAGCTCGACTTATTCGAACTACTCACGACAATCTTCGCCGGGAACGTCTCCACCGTTCCCGGCGTTTTCGTTGACGAGCTAAGCACACGAACCCCACGGAGGACATCACCATGTTTGATCCACCCCTTGCGCAGGACGCCTACAACCAACTGGCTGACGACTACGCTGCACGCATCGACACCAAGGGGCACAACGCCTACTACGACCGGCCGGCTGTTCTCTCGCTGCTACCGGACGTGGCCGGCAAGCGCGTGCTGGACGCCGGCTGCGGGCCGGGCGCGTATGCCGAGTGGCTGTTAGACCACGGCGCGCAGGTCGTCGCGATTGATGCCAACACCAAGATGCTGGCCCACGCACGCGCTCGCACCGAGGACCGCGCCGAGTTCCATCTGGCCAACCTCAACGCGCCGCTGGATTTCCTCGCGGCCGCGAGCTTCGATCTGGTCATCTGCCCGCTGGTGCTGGACTACATCCGCGACTGGACGCCGTTGTTCCGCGAATTCTACCGGGTACTGCAGCCGGGCGGCGTACTGGTCTTTTCCCACGGCCACCCGGCATCCGAGTTCTTCCTCTATCACTCTGACGGCAACTACCACGAGATTGAGGCTGTGTCGTGGGAGTGGACAGGCTTCGGCACGCCGGTCGTGATGCCGTCGTTCCGGCGACCGTTGGCGGCCGTCTTCAACCCTTTGATCGACGCCGGCTTCGTGCTCGATCGTGTGCTGGAGCCGCGGCCGATCGAGGCGTTCAAGGAAGCTGATCCGGAACATTATGACCACCTGATGCGCCAGCCCGGCTTCCTCTGCATCCGCGCGGTGAAGCCGTGATGTCCATCGAAACCCTGGTCGATGTCGCCGGCTGGATCGGCGCGGTCGCGCTGCTGTCGGCTTATGCGCTGGTGAGCAACCGGCGGCTGGCGGGCGACAGCATCCGTTTTCAATCCCTCAACGTCCTGGGCAGCGTGCTGCTGGCGCTCAACTCCGGCTACCACGGCGCGATGCCCTCCGTCGTCGTCAACGGCGTGTGGATCCTCATCGGCGCAGTTGCGTTGGTCCGTGCTCGCCGCGCCCGCGTGTCCATAGTCGCCTAAAGATTCAACTCTTTCGGCAAAGTCGAACTTCTTGCGCGTCAGTTCCCAAGAAGTTCAACTTTGCCGAAGGAGTTGAACTTCTCGCCGCGACGCTTCTCAGAAATCCGGCTTTTTCGACAAAGCCGGATTTCTTGAGCTTGACAGCAAGGCGCTTGAATGGATAATAGCGACACGTACCCAATTCCGTTGACATAGCCTGAACCATGGAAACCCTGCGCCTGCGCGACTTTGACCTTGAAATCGGCCCCGGCGACGGCCAGACCTATCCCGTCGCCGTGCTCAACTCGCCGTCCGGTCAAGCGCGGGCGACGATGGACTTCCCGTTTCCAACCACTGACGCGCTGAAGGCAGAACTGGCAGCCATCGAAGATGCCGTGCTGGGAACGGGCGGCGCTGCTGCCAACCAGCGGGTGCAAAACTTCGGCGCGCGCCTATTCCACGCCCTGTTCACCGACGAGATACGTACCGTCTACGACCGCAGCCAGCAGGCCACGTCTGCCGCGGGAGAGGGGTTGCGCATCAAGCTGCGCGTCAATGCGCCCGACCTGGCAACCGTGCCGTGGGAGTTCCTCTTTGACCCGCGCCCGGCCGAGTTCGTCGCCCTCTCGCGCCACACTCCCATCGTCCGCTACCTGGAACTGCCGCTGGGTGAGCCAGATCTGGCGGTCAAGCCACCGATCCGCATCCTCGGCCTGATAGCCAACCCGGCCGGCGTGCCCACACTGGACATCGAACAGGAAAAGGCCAAGCTGGCGGAAGCCTTGCAACCGCTGGGCGATAAGGTCGAACTGGTCTGGCTGCCGGGTCAGACGGTACAGGATCTCCAGACGGCGCTGCAAGGCGGGCCATGGCACGTCTTCCACTTCGTCGGCCATGCAGCGGCGGACGGCGGCAGCGGTGAAGGCGTTCTGCTGCTGGCTGATGAACAGGGTAACCCGGACCCGCTGAGAGCGACCCAGCTCGGCCGGCTGCTGGCCGATCAACGAACCCTGCGGCTGGCAGTGCTCAACGCCTGCCAGGGCGCGAAAGGTAACGAGCAGAGCCTCTTTTCCAGCCTGGCAGCCAGTCTCGTGCGCCGCGGCCTGCCGGCTGTGCTGGCGATGCAGTACGACATCAGCGACCGCGCCGCCATCGAGTTCACCGGCAGTTTCTACGGCGCGCTGGCTGCCAACCTGCCCATTGACGCCGCTACTTCCGAGGGGCGTAAGGCCATCGCATCGCTGGAGTCCGCCGAATGGGGCACGCCGCTGCTCATCATGCGCGCGCCCGACGGCGTCATCTGGGACGTGCGACCGTCGCGCAAGCTGCCGCTGGCTGCGATCGTCGCGACCGTCGCAGCGGCCATCGTGGTGATCGGCCTGCTGGCCTGGATTGCGTGGCAGGTCCGGCCTACAACGGCACAGCCAATGACCGGCGCGTTCAACATCGCGATTGCAGATTTCGGCGAAATCGACCCGACCAACGGCGAAGTCAAAACAACTCGGGCCGCCAGCGCTGCCAGCCAGTTCCTGTTCGACGGTCTCGAGCGCCAGTTGGCGAGCAGCGAACAAACGATTCCTCTGGTGCGCGACATTCAGGTGCGCCACGACAATTCGACGCCGCTGGTCAAGGGCAGCACGGCATCCGAACGGGAGAACAATGCGGCAGCGCTAGCCAAAGCATTGAACGCCCACATCCTCATCTACGGCAACGTCCTCGCCGCTCAAAACGGCAGCGATTTGCAGGTGCAGTTCTATGTGTCGCCCCAGGCCAGCGAGAAAGAGTTCAACGCGCTGTTGGGCTCCCAAGCGCTGGGCGGCCAGGTGCCCCTGCCGTCATCTTATGACGGCTCAGGTTCACTGACTAACATCGCTGTCAGCGAGCAACTGGACCTGCGCTCACGCATCATCTTCTGGCTGACCGTTGCCATGACGCAGGATCTGCTAGGCCGATCGGAGCAGGCGCTGGCGACGTTGCAGCAGGCTGAAACGGAGTTGACTGACTGGCAGGCAGGCGACGGCAAGGAGTTGCTCTACTTCTTACAGGGTCGCGAGCACCTGTTCCTGCGCCAGATGGATGCGGCCCAAGCCGCGTTTGCCAAAGCCGTGGACAGCAATCCTACGTACGCCCGTGCCGCAGTCGCGTTGGGCAGCGTGGACACCTTCACGTCCAACCAGCTTGAAGACAGCGCGACGCAACTGACAGATGGCAGCCTGTTGCAACAAGCCATTGAGACGCAAACAGCCGGCTTGGCGGAAGCGGAAGCAGCCGGCGACAGTTTCACCGCCGCTCTGGCCAAAACCGCGCTGGCTCAGAGTCTGAATGTGTCGTGCGTCGCCGCGGTCACCGTCGGACAGATCGACGATGCCGCAAAATCATGCCAGCAAGCGTTGAACTATGCAGACCAGGCGGTCGCCTACTTCGCGCAGACGCAGGAGAACCGGCTGTTTGCGCAGGCGCTGCTGGGACAGGGACTGGCCCATTTTGGGCTGAACTATGTCAGCGACGCGAGCGGCAACCGTGAACAGGCGCTGGCAGATCTGGACGCCGCGGCGGCGGCATACACCCAATGCATCGCGCAAGGCGATCTGGCCCCGTTCGACAAGGTGCTGCAAGAGAATGTGATTGCAGAAGCTTGCCAGCCCGGCCTGGTGCAACTGCAGGGCAGGCGCCAACAGCTTGAGGAGAATTGATTATGTCCACAAGAGGATTTATTACGGGACTGCTGGCTGTAGTTGCGCTGGCCATGCTCGCAGGCGCGTGTGGCGGACAGCCAACTCCAGATGTCAACGCTGCAGTCCAGACCGCGCTAGCCCAGACGCGCGAGGCCGAGACCAGCGTCGCGCAGGCCGTGGCAGCCACGCTGACTGCAAGCGCGCCAACAGCGACCGTGGCAGAGGTGCAGCCAACGGACACAGCGACGCCGGTGAAAATTGAAATCAGCCCGGTTGCCACGGAAGCACCCCCGACCGAGGCGCCAACGGCAACTCCTGTTCCGCCGACTGCCACGCCGGCGCCGCCCGCTGCCACTAACACGCCCGCGCCGGCTCCCACGGCAACACCTGTTCGCATCGCCATCAGCCCGGTGGACGGCGACGACGGCAACGACTTCCTGCGCGGCAGCAGCGACAGCAACGGCGGACGCAACATCCTGTTGCCCGGCTTCGACCAGGCAGATGTGCAGGATAACCCGACCTTCCGCGATTTCATCAACTTCCGCGTCGAGGTGTTCGACGCGCGTGCCGGCCTGTACGACGGCGCGGGCATCCAGGAAGTGACCTTCCGCATCATTGCCGATGACGGCAACGGCGACACCGTGTGGGAGAAGACCGAAGTGAACGCACCCTACTGCGTCTTTGGCGGCGACGCGCCCGACTCCGCGCCGGGCATCGACCTGCGGCCGAGTGCCCAGTGGCCCAACCCGTTCGCGGGCCAGATCAGCAACAACGTCTACCTGGCCACGATCGACATCGTGCCGGACAACGGCGACGCGACCCAGTGGCGCTGGCGCTTCTTCATCAACTCGCCGCAACTGCGCGAGGAACAGGCCGCCAACACGGCGCGCATCAACCAGATTCAGGTGCAGGACGGGCGTTATTATGTCGATTTCGAGACTTTCGGCTTCACACCGCAATTGCCGGGCCAGCACGTCCACTTCTTCTGGAACACCGTGCCACAGGAGCAGGCAGGCGTGCCGGGCAGCGGACCGTGGCAACTCTACCCCGCCGCGCCGGGCGACACCAACACCAGCCCCTTCTCGCTGTACACGGTCAATGACCGGCCCGTGGGCGCGACGCAGATCTGCATCCTGGTCGCCAACGCCGACCACAGCGTTAACCAGGGAACGGGAAACTGCATGGATGCGCCGTGATCGCCATGGCGCGTGTCCTGTCAACCGTCAGATGCCGCTCCGCATGCTCACATGCGGAGCGGCATCTGAGGATGCCTTACTCCTCTAATGAGCGCGTTTTTCCAAGCACCTGGCCAACAGAATCTGAACAGCCTTTTGAAGTGGCCGAAGCAGAGCAACAAGAATCCGGCTGATGCACCGTTCAAGGGTGCATCAGCCGGACTTTCGTTTCAGCTATTCCCAACTCTTTGGACAGCAGGCACCGCAACTTCCTACTGTTTCACCGGCAGCGCTCCTGCCACCAGTTCCACCAGATCCACGACCTCGATACCCTGATCAGCCTGCTTGGAAGCGTCGGTCAGCATCGTTAGGCAGAAAGGACAGCCGACGGCGATGGTGCTGGCGCCGGTGGCAGCCGCTTCCTCGTAGCGGGCCATATTGACGGCCTGCGTGCCGTGCTCCTCTTCCTTCCACATCTGCGCACCGCCCGCGCCGCAGCAGAAAGACTTCTCGCTGTTGCGCGGCATCTCGACGAAGTTGCCGTCCAGTCCACGCAGGGTGGTGCGCGGTTCGTCCACCACACCATTCTGGCGCGCCAGGTAGCACGGATCGTGCAGCGTGATGCTGCCCTTGATAGTCCCGGCATCAGGCCGCAGCTTGCCCTGCTCCATCAACTCGGCGAGAAGCTGCGTGCTGTGGATCACCTCGTAGTTACCGCCGTACTGATGATACTCGCGGCCCAGCGCGTGCATGCAGTGCGGACAGGTGGTCACGATCCGTTTCGGCTTTTCGCCGGCCACGAACTCGTTCAGCACCTCGATATTGGCGGAGGCCATTTCGAAGAAGAGCGCCTCGTTGCCAGAGCGCCGGGCCGAGTCGCCGGTGCAGTTCTCCATGTCGCCCAGCACCGCGTAGTTGACGCCCGCGGCGTCCAGCACCTGGGCGAAGGAGGTGGCGGTTTTCTGCGCTCGCAGGTCATACGACGGCGAGCAGCCGACCCACCACAGCAGATCGAAGTCGGGGTTGTCCTCTACCGTCGCGATGTCCAGCCCCTTGGCCCAGGCCATGCGATCCTTGCGCGCCAGGTTCCACGGGTTGCCGGAGCGTTCCATGCCGCGGTAGGCAGCTTGCAGCTCGTGCGGGAAGTTGCTCTCCATCAGCACCTGGTTGCGGCGCATGTACATGATGTCGAACATCGGCTCGTTGCCCACCGGGCAGACCTGGACGCACGCGCCGCAGGCCGTGCAAGCCCAGACCGCCAACTCGCTGATCGCGTAGTCCAGCAGCGGGATCGATTGATCGCCGCTGGCCAGCCCGTTGAGATTGGCGTTGATGTAGTAGCGCTTGTTGATCTCCAGCGCGGATGGCGATAGTTCCTTGCCGGTGGTGTAGGCCGGGCAGACGTCCTGGCAGCGGTTGCACATGATGCACGAGTAAGCGTCGATGATCTGCTTCCAGTGCAGGTCCTCCAGCCGGGCCGCGCCGAACTGCTCGATGGACTCGTCTTCCAGATCGATCGGCTCCAGTTCGCCCAGCGAGGTGCGATTGGGCTTGAGCAGGAAGTTGAAGCCCGCCATGATCAGGTGGAAATGTTTGGTGTAGGGGAAATAGGGCAGGAAGGCCAGGATCAGGCCCAGCGCAATCCACCAACTGGCGTGCTCAGCCACCACCAGTGCCGGCTCGCTCATGCCGCTCCACAGGCCGGAAATGCCGCTGGCGACCGGCTGCCAGGGATCAGTCTGCGCCGCCACGCCGAAGCTCTGGCCCAGCAGTCGGAAGCCGACGTGACAGAGGATGAACACACCCACGATGAGCGAGTCCCTCCGCATCCCGCCCGCCTTGACCTTGTCCATCAGCTTGATGTTATCGTTGAAGGTCAGCGCTTTGCTGTTGAAGAGGAAGCGGCGCAGCAGGAAGTAGACCATACCGACCAGCACGGCCGCGCTCAACAGATCCGCCAGCAGCCGGTACATATCACCCACGGTGCCGGGAACATCCCAGCCGGTGTACCCCTTGAGCACGTCCAGACCGTTGACCAGGAAGTAGAACATGAAGCCCCAGGCAATCAGAGCGTGCATGAACGTGGACCCGGGGCGGGCGCGCCAGGTGGGCGCCAGCGCGATCCACTGCACCGCCGCGTTGAAGAGGCGGCGCGGCATCTCATGCAGCGGCGGCTCGCCCTGGCCGCGCCGGATCACCTGGATCACCTTCTTGAAACCGCGGTAGGCGAAGAACAAGGAGGCCGCAACCACCAAGGCGAAAAGCAGCATTTCTATCGGCGTCAACTGAAACATGTCAGGTATCTCCTTGACAGGGTATGAGAAGAGGGAAGACTTCTACTTAACGGCTCAAGTCTATTTCAAGTCGGAGAGATTTGGTATGATCGGGGTCATATCCTGTGAAGAATGCAGGATTCGAATACGAGCTTGTGTTGGGAGAAGGAGACCACCAGCGGCGCTTTTCCAGTGAATTATACGCCATCAGCCGCTGTCAGCCAAGCTCATAACGCAACGCGTCACCTGGCGTTGGCGAAATTCGCCTCTTTCGGCGAGGCTGCCCTTGTGGCTTACAAGCCCTGATCCACCGGCGCAAGAAGTCCGATTTTGTGGAGAGAGTCGGACATCAGGGAAGCGGAGTAGTTTGTTAGAGCCGCCAGATTACGGTATAATCCTGCCTCTCGTTTCCACAGTCCGCACCAGAGAAAGAGCTTGCATCGCCGCTCCTTGCTGCACCATCTGCCATGCCTGTCGTAACCAACCCATCGCCGCGCGCTAACTCAGCGTCGCCCGCTGCTGCGCGCGACAGGGTTGGCGCCTTTGTCAGGAGCTACGACGGGCAGATTCGCCTGTTCCTGCTGCCGTTTCTGATCGGCACGGCGTTGCTGATCGTCGCGCCTGCGCTGCTGACGGTCGGCCTGGCGTTCACGAAATACAACTCGATCCAGGCGCCGACCTGGGTTGGGTTGGAGAACTTCCAGAACCTGCTGGCATCGCCGCTGGCGCGGCTGTCGGTGCGCAACTCGCTGCTATTCCTGTTCATGGCGGTCCCGCTTCGACTGATCGGCGCGGTAGGCATCGCGTTGCTGCTCCAACGACCGGGCCGGATCTACGGGCCGCTGCGGGCGGGTGTCTATCTACCGACTATCATCCCCGAGGGCGCGTACGCACTCATCTGGCTGTGGATTCTGAACCCGCTCTACGGGCCGTTGAACACACTGCTGAGCGGGCTGGGCCTGCCGGCGCCCGACTGGCTGCTCCAGCCCGACACTGCTCAGTTGTCGTTCGTACTGATGTCGCTCTTTACCATTGGCGAGGGCATCATCGTCGCGCTGGTGGGTCTGCGTACGATCCCCGGCGTGCTCTATGAGGCGGCGCGAGTGGACGGTGCGGGACGCTGGCAGTCGTTCTGGCGTATCACGCTGCCGGTGCTGACGCCCTGGCTGCTGCTGCTGACCTTCCGCGATCTGGTGGTCGCCCTGCAAAACACCTTCACGCCCTCGTTCGTGATGACCTACGGCGGCCCCTACTACTCGACGACCTATGCGCCGCTGCTGCTCTTCGAGCTGGCCTTCGACATGTTCGACTTCGGCGGCGCGGCCGCGTTCATGGTCATCATGTACGCGCTGACGGCGCTGCTGGTGGTGGGCATCGTCAACCTCGTCGGGCTGAACCAGGACGCTGATGTGGCGTAAACTTGGCCCGGCAGCGCGGGTCGCGGCAGGGATCGCAGTCACGGCGCTCTTCGTGTTGCCGCTGCTGTGGATGATCGTCGGCTCGCTGCGGCCTACCGGCCTGCCGCCGGCGCGCACAGTGGAGTGGTGGCCCGCCGACCCGCAGTTTGGCAACTACACGGCGATCTTCGACCTGCTGCCAATGGGCCTCTACCTGCGCAACTCGCTACTGGTGGTGCTGGTGGCAGTGCCGGCCACGCTCCTGACCGCGTCGCTGGCCGGGTTTGGTCTCAGCCAACTGCGCGAGCCGTGGCGGCAGCGGCTGCTGATCTACACGGTAGTGCTGCTGATGGTACCGGCGCCGGCAGTCTGGCTCTTTCGCTATCAGATACTGAGCTGGCTTGGTCTGCTGAGCTCGCTGTGGGCGCTGATCCTGCCGGCCTTTGCCGCAGGCAGCCCATTGCTGGTGCTGCTGTTCTATTGGACCTTTCGCCGCACGCCGGTGAGCTACTTCGAGGCGGCGCGGGTCGAGGGCGCGGACGCGTGGACTTCGTGGCGCAGGATCGCGATGCCGATGGCGCGCCCGACGACAGCCGCGGTGACCGTGCTGGCTTTTGCGCTGTTCTGGAACGACTTTACCAACCCGGTGCTCTATCTCTACCGGCCCGAGACTTACACGCTGCCGGTCGGAATCCAGATCTTGAAACAGGTCGACTCGACTAACTGGCCGCTGCTGTTGGCCGGCGCGACGCTGGTGACCCTGCCCATGATAGTGCTTTTCCTGGTGTTGCAGCGACAGTTCCTGCACGACAACGCCCTGTCAGAGCTGTTGGGTCGCGATTAGGCGAAGATTCATTCTGTCGTGTCATTGCGAGCCGCGCCGGCGAAGCAACCACGCGCCCGGTTACTTCGTTGTTTACATCGAGTTTGTCCCCCCACTTGCGGGACCATCTTGCACCGTTCAAGGAGTTTGAAGCGGATCTATGAAACGCATTGTTCTGCTCAGCCTTTTGGTGTTGACAGTTTGTAGCTCGCTGGCCGGTTGCATGGCGCCGCCGCGGCAAACACCGGTATCGTTCATGGTGTCAGGCGGCCCGGAGGAGTTCAAAGCCTACGAGAGTCTCGTGGCAGCGTTCGAAGCAGCAAACCCCGACGTCAACGTCGAGTTGCGCTACATCCCTGATGACAAAGAATATCGCCGGCGGCTGGCGGCTGACTTTTCGGCCAACGTCCCGCCCGACGTGATGTTGATGAACTACCGGCGCATGGCGGACTTTGCCGGCAACGGCGCGCTGGAGCCGCTGGACCCGTTCCTGGCCGGCAGCCAGTCGCTTTCGCTGGCCGACTTATACGAGCCGGCGGTCAAGGCGTTCCAGTTTGGCGGCCAGCAGTGGTGCATTCCGCAGAATATTTCGAGTCTTGTGGTATACTACAACAAGACCCTCTTCGATGCGGCCGGCGTGCCCTATCCCGGCACCGACTGGACGTGGGATGATTTCCTCAACGCCGGTCTGGCGCTGACCAGGGATACCGACGGCGACGGCGTCACCGACCAGTACGGCGCAGGTATCGACCCAATTCTCTACCGCCTGGCCCCCTTCATCTGGCAAATCGGCGGCGAACTGGTGGATGACCCGGTCACTCCCACGCAACTGGTGCTGGACAGCCCGACCGCCCTGGCAGCGTTCCAGTGGTTCGTTGACCTGCAGATGAAGCACCACATCGTGCCCGACGCGGTGGCCGAGGCCGGCGAGTCCAGCGAGAGCCGCTTCCTGAACGGCACGCTGGGCATGTTCTTCGACAGCCGTCGCGGTACGCCGACCTTCCGCACCATCACCGATTTCGACTGGGACGTCGCGCCCTTGCCACGCGGCTCACAACCTGCCAGCATCCTGCACAGCGATGGCTACTGCATGGCTGCTGGCTCAAAAGCACAGGAGGCAGCCTGGAAATTCATCGAATATGCCAACTCACAGCCGGGGCAGGAACTGATGGTGACCACCGGTCGCACCGTGCCATCCATGCGCGCGGTGGCCGAGTCGCCGGCGTTCCTGGAACCGCAGAATCCGCCCGCCAACAGCCAGGTCTGGGTGGATATCGTCCCGACGCTGCGCCAGGTGCCGACCATGGCTGGTTGGGTCACCGTCGAAGACGCCGCATCGGCAGAGGTCGAGCGGGCCTTCTACGGACAGGCCACTGTCGAAGAAGCCGCGGCCGCGGCCGTAGCTCGCACCCGACAATACTTCAACCCGGTAGCTCAGCCCTGAGCGCTGCCACCACAAACCAACCGTTTTCCGTTCATTGAAGGAGCACAACGCATGAAATCCCTGACCAAACTGCTCGGCGGCCTGATGATCCTGGCGATCATCGCCGTGATGGCTGCATTGCCATCGAACATGGCCGCGCCGGCTGCCACCGCTGGCCGCAGTGCCACCGGCAGCGCCAGCAGCGCTCAGAACGCCCCCGGCATCGAGCAATGGGTCGGCGCACCCGTCGCGCCTACCCTCACCCAGGCCGTCCGCGACCTGCCGCCCTACGTCGTTCAGCCGCAATTGGATCGCGAGATCAACCCGCGCATGTCCACCAACGACGCCCTCGACCCGAACTTCCGAGTTAAGAGCGGCATCGATCCGCTGCTGGCTGTGCAGGCTGAAGCGCCTGCGGCAAGCCCGGACGGCTTCGGCACGCCGATTTTTAACTTCAACGGCGACGGCTATCAGTTCCTCAATCCCCCGGACACCATCGGCGACGTCGGCGCCAACCACTACATCCAGATGGTCAACGCGACGGTCGTCAGCATCTACAACAAGACCACCGGCGCGCTGATCCAGACCTTTGACCTGACCGCGCTGGGCGGCTGCGCCACCGGCAGCGGCGACCCGATCGTGCTCTACGACCAACTGGCCGACCGCTGGTTCCTGAGCGAGTTCGGATCGGGCAGCTCGCTGTGCGTCTTCATCTCGCAGACGCCTGATCCGCAGGGCGCGTACTACTCGTACCAGTTCAGCACGCCCAGCTTCCCCGACTATCCGAAGTACGGCGTGTGGCCCGATGCCTACTACGCGACCGCCAACGAAAGCAGCCCGTCGGTCTTTGCGCTGGACCGCGCCAAGATGCTGGCCGGCCTGCCCGCGACCTCCCAGCGCTTCACCGCGCCCGGCCTGTCCGGCTTCGGCTTCCAGGCGCTTGACGCCGGCCGACCTGGACGGCATGACGCCGCCGCCGGCCGGCGCGCCCGACTACATCATGCGCCATCGCGACACCGAGGTCCATGGCCCGGCCGGCTTGCCCGGCCGAGCGACTTCCTGGAGATCTGGGCCTTCCACGTCGACTGGACGACGCCGGCCAACTCGACCTTCACGCAGCTTGCCAGACATCCCGACGGCCGAGTTCGACTCCGACCTCTGTGGCCTGACCTCGTTCTACTGCATCGGCATGCCCGGCGTGCCGCAGGCAGCCGCTCGTCGCTCGACCCGCTGCGCGAGGTCATCATGTTCCGCCTGGCCTACCGCAACTTCGGCGACCACGAGACGCTGGTCGGCAACTTCGTCACCGACGTCGACGGCAACGATCAGGCCGGCGTGCGCTGGTTCGAGCTGCGCAAGGTCGGCCGCGGCGCCTGGACGCCTCTACCAGGAAGGCACCTACTCGCCCGACGCGACAACCGCTGGATGGGCGCCATCGCCATGGACGGCGCGGGCAACATCGCCCTGGGCTACAACGTCTCCAGCCACCGACGTCTACCCCGGCCTGCGCTACGTCGGCCGCCTGGCAGCTGACCCGCTGGGCACCATGCCGCAGGGCGAGTACACGCTGATCGACGGCACGGCCAGCAACGGCAGCAACCGCTACGGCGACTACGCGCCATGAGCGTCGACCCGGTCGACGACTGCACCTTCTGGTTCACCGGCGAGTGGAACGCCGCCAGCCAGTGGAGCACCCGCATCGGCGCGTTCCGCTTCGACGCCTGCGGCACGCACCGACTTCGCGATGACGTGTCGTTCCCGACGATCTGGCGATCTGCGCTCCCAGCGACGCCACCTATGCCGTCAACACCGGCATAGTCAACGGTTTCACCGGCGCTGTCAGCCTGGCAGCGATCGGCAACCCCGGCAGCGCCACCTTCACCCCCAACCCGGTGACGCCTCCCGGCAGCAGCGCCTTGGTCATCAGCGGCGCAGGCGCGGGCAACTACAGCTTTGACGTCGTTGGCACCAGTGTTATCACACCGAGTCTGGTCCACACGGTAACGGTCGGCCTGGACGTGGCAGCCGCCGCGCCCGCCGCGCCGACCCTGACCAGCCCGGCCAACGGCGCGATCAACGTCGGAACAACGCCGACCTTCATGTGGAACGCCGCGGCCGGCGCGGCCTCCTACAGTATCGAAGTCGCCACCGACGCTGCCTTCACCAATGTCGTAGCGTCGGCCAGCGGGCTGGCCAGCACAAGCTGGGTCTCAAACGTCACGCTCAACACCACGACCACCTACTTCTGGCGGGTCTGGGCCGAGAACGCCTGCGGAACCGGCGTCTACTCTGCAACCTGGAGCTTCACGACGGTAGCGGGACCGGGCGACTGCGCTCCTGGCAGCACACCTAACATCCTCTACCAGACCGGCTTCGAGAGCGGAGCGGGCGGCTGGACCAGCAGCGGCACAGGCAACACCTGGGCCATCTGCAGCGACCAACCCGCACAGCGGCGCGCAGCACTTCCACGCCAACGACCCGGCCACGGTCTCCGACCAGCGGTTGGTCTCGCCGGCAGTGGTCATCCCGACCGGACAGAACCCGGTGGTACTCAAGTTCTGGCACGAGCCGAACCTGGAGCCCAGCGGCTCGACCGCCTGCTACGACGGCGGCATCCTGGAGGTCTCCACCGATGGCGGCGCGAACTGGACGCAGGTGCCAGAACGCGGACCTGCTGGTCGGTCCCTACCGCGGCGCTGTCTCCGGCAGCTTCGGCAACCCGCTGGCGGGCTTGCAAGCGTGGTGCGGCACCACCTCCTACATCAACACCATCGCCGATGTCAGCAGCCTGGCCGGACAGACCGCACAGTTCCGCATGCGTCTTGGCTCGGACAACTCCGTCAGCGCTCCCGGTTGGGACGTGGACGATGTGACGGTCCAGAGCTGCCAGACACCGACCGCAGTGACCCTGAGCAGCATCGACACAGCGCCTGCTCAGTCGCCGGTGCCGGTGGCCGGTCTGCCGCTGGGTGCTGTGGCCGCCGCGGGCATGGCCGGAGTGGCCCTGGCCGCTGGCTACGTCTCGCGACGACGCACCAGCTAGTTGTACTGCAAGTGACAGTCCTTCCGGGATGGTTTCCAATCACTTTCGGTAAGTGACTGTCACTTCACTGACACGACCCCGGCAAGTACCGCCCGCCGGGGTCGTGTCGCGTTTCCTGGCCATCACGGATCTCCCGCTCAATCATCCGCGAAAGGACCCGAAATACTGCGCGTAGATGCAGAAGTTCGTACGAGACTTCTCGTTCAACAAAGTGAAGCCCTGCGCAGCGACCGACGGTCTGCACGGGGACGTTCAACAGAGCATCATTTGCCCCGCCGCCGCTGTAGCGCTATACTTCAGCTTATACGACCTACCGTGCTCGGGGCACAAGTCACCTGGGCCTACAGCCCGATAATTGCGAAAGGGATGGAAACGATGAGGCACTCTCGCAAACTGTTTGGTGCGTTCTTGATCGTCGCCCTCGCGGCGGTGATCCTCTGGTCTCCGGCAGGACTGTCTGCCCCACCCTCTGACACCGGCCAGCGCAGCGCGGCCGGCGTCAATCTCCTGGCGCCGCAGCAGCAGGAGACATCCACAGGCGACGACTTCGTCACCGAACCCGTCACGCCGATGCTGACGGTCGACGCCGCCAGCCTGCCAGAGGCTCGACTCGAATTCACCCTCGACCGGGAGATCAACCCGCGCCTCGCAACCAACACCGTGTTCGACCCGGACTACAACCCTGACTACGGCCCTGATCCGCTGTTGCAGGCGCAGGAAGACGCCGGCCCGGCTGCGGTCGATGCCTTCGGTACGCCGATCCTCAACTTCAACGGCCAGGGCTACACCTTCGTCAACCCACCCGACACAGTCGGCGACGTGGGACCGAGCCACTACGTGCAGATGATCAACGGCAGCGGCGGTGCGGCGGTGCGCCTCTACAACAAGACCACCGGCGCGCCGATTGGCAACACGTTCTCGCTGGACAACCTCGCAACGGGCGGCGCCTGTGCCAACGGCGCCGGCGATCCGATCGTGCTCTATGACCAGGCGGCCAACCGCTGGATGTTGAGCGAGTTTGCCGGTTCCGGCAATCACCTGTGCGTCTACATCTCCAGGACCGCCGATCCAGGCGGCCAGTACTGGTTCTACGACTTCACCACGCCCAACTTCCCCGACTATCCGCATTATGGCGTCTGGCCCAACGCGTACTACGTGAGCACCAACGAGTTCGGGTGGGCCTGCGGCCTATGCGCTGGAGCGCAGCAAGATGCTCAACGGCCAGTCGGCCCAGTACGTGCGCCGGACGGCCTCCTCCCTGTCAGGTTTTGGCTTTCAGGCGCTGACGCCAGCAGATCTGGATGGACCCACCGCGCCGCCCAGCGGCTCGCCGGGCATCTTCATGCGCCACCGCGACACGGAAGCGCACGGCCCCGCCGGTATGCCCAGCAAAGACCTGCTGGAGGTCTGGCAGTTCACGGTCAACTGGGCAAACACCGCTGCCGCAACGTTCAGCAAAATCGCCGACATCCAGGTGTCTGAGTTCGAACTCGACGCTCTGCGGCCTGACCTCGTTCGCGTGCATCCCGCAGCCTGGCACCGGCGTCAAGCTGGACCCGCTGCGCGAGGTGGTCATGAACCGGCTGGGCTACCGTAACTTCAGCAATCGCCAGGCGCTGGTTGGCAACTTCACCACCGATGTGGGCAGCGACCGGGCCGGCGTGCGCTGGTTCGAACTGCGCAAGACCGGCGCCAACTGGACGCTGTATCAGGAAGGCACCTACGCGCCCGGCAGCCTCAACCGCTGGATGGGCGGCATCGCGATGGACAAGAGCGGCAACATCGCGCTGGCCTACAACGTCGCCAGCAGCAGCACCTATCCCGGCATTCGCTACGCCGGACGGCTGTCCAGCGACCCGCTCAACACCCTGCCGCAGGCCGAATACACCATAGTCAACGGCACCGGTTCCAACAGCAGCAACCGCTACGGCGACTACTCGGCCATGAGCATCGACCCGGCGGACGACTGCACCTTCTGGTTCACGGGCCAATGGAATGCTAGCAGCACCTGGTCGACACGTATCGCCAAGTTCAAATTCGACCAGTGCGGCACCACGCCCCCAGCCGGCAACCGCAAAACCTACGTGCCGTTGATCCTGAAGCAACTGGCCACACGCGGCACGATCACCGGTCGCGTGTCCAACGCAGCCAACAACGCCTCCATCGCCGGAGCTCAGGTCTGCGTGTTGTCCAGCAACCAGTGTACGACCACCAACGCGCAGGGCAACTACTCCATCGGCCAGGTGCTGGCCGGCAGTCAGAACGTGAAGGCCACGGCCAGCGGCTTCAATCAACAACAGAAAGCGGCTACGGTCCCGGCCGGCGGCACAGTCACCGTCAACTTCGCGTTGACGGCCGCCACCAGCACGCCAAGAACCATTAGCCACTCCCAGTCGCAGACCATCGTTCAGGATAACTCAGTTGCCTGCATCAACAGCTACGGCCACGCCGACAACGCCTACCTGCGCGAGTTCAACCTGAACGCCTTCGGCATCAGCGGCGAGTTCAACGTGAGCGCAGTACAGTTCGGCGTCGAGTTAGCCGACGCAGGTTCTGGCAGTTCGCAGCCAATACGCGTCAGATTGTACCGTAAGACCAACCCGGCTGGCGCGCTGACCTATGCCAACCTGACCACCATCACGACTGTCAACACCAACATCAACGACCAGACGCTGTCGCGTCCGACAGTCAACATCGCTGGTACGGCGCCGGCCGGCTCGGTGCTGGTGGTGGAGGTGTTCACGCCCAACGGGCAGTCCGCAGGCAACTTCTTCTTCATCGGCTCGAACTCAGCGGGCCAGACGGCCCCCAGCTACCTGGCGGCTGCCACTTGCGGAGTCACGGAGCCTGCTACTACCGCGTCCATCGGCTATCCGGGGATGCACATCGTCATGAATGTTACCGGAACGACGGCCTCACAGCCCGATGTGATCATCGAACTCGACGCAGACGCCGAACAACCGTTTGAAGCGCCCGCGGCAGCGCCGGAAGTCCACAGCACTGACAACCAGTTCAGAACCAGCAGCAGCCTGCAAAACTGACCTGGAACGAAGCCCCAAGAGACCAGGGGCACGGTTATGTCGTGCTCCTGGTCTCTTGGGCATTGGAGTTGAATGTGTCCAAAACGAACTGGTGAAGCAACTCGACGCCTTTGGCGCGTCGACCAGCGCAGAATCCGTCTCAAATGTGTCGCTTTGGATGAAGGAGTTTGCGCTTGATTCTCGTTTAACACTTTGAGACCTTGCCCGCAGTGGACGTGTTACTACCACCCGACCAGGCGGAGTTGGCCTTCGACGCGACCGTTCAAACCAGGATCTTCGGTCCGACTAATTGTGAAAGGGATAGAAACCAACCATGCGACACTCTCGCAAACTGTTTGGTGCGTTCTTGATCGTCGCCCTCGCGGCGGTGATCCTCTGGTCTCCGGCAGGACTGTCTGCCCCACCCTCTGACACCGGCCAGCGCAGCGCGGCCGGCGTCAATCTCCTGGCGCCGCAGCAGCAGGAGACATCCACAGGCGACGACTTCGTCACCGAACCCGTCACGCCGATGCTGACGGTCGACGCCGCCAGCCTGCCAGAGGCTCGACTCGAATTCACCCTCGACCGGGAGATCAACCCGCGCCTCGCAACCAACACCGTGTTCGACCCGGACTACAACCCTGACTACGGCCCTGATCCGCTGTTGCAGGCGCAGGAAGACGCCGGCCCGGCTGCGGTCGATGCCTTCGGTACGCCGATCCTCAACTTCAACGGCCAGGGCTACACCTTCGTCAACCCACCCGACACAGTCGGCGACGTGGGACCGAGCCACTACGTGCAGATGATCAACGGCAGCGGCGGTGCGGCGGTGCGCCTCTACAACAAGACCACCGGCGCGCCGATTGGCAACACGTTCTCGCTGGACAACCTCGCAACGGGCGGCGCCTGTGCCAACGGCGCCGGCGATCCGATCGTGCTCTATGACCAGGCGGCCAACCGCTGGATGTTGAGCGAGTTTGCCGGTTCCGGCAATCACCTGTGCGTCTACATCTCCAGGACCGCCGATCCAGGCGGCCAGTACTGGTTCTACGACTTCACCACGCCCAACTTCCCCGACTATCCGCATTATGGCGTCTGGCCCAACGCGTACTACGTGAGCACCAACGAGTCGGGTGGGCCTGCGGCCTATGCGCTGGAGCGCAGCAAGATGCTCAACGGCCAGTCGGCCCAGTACGTGCGCCGGACGGCCTCCTCCCTGTCAGGTTTTGGCTTTCAGGCGCTGACGCCAGCAGATCTGGATGGACCCACCGCGCCGCCCAGCGGCTCGCCGGGCATCTTCATGCGCCACCGCGACACGGAAGCGCACGGCCCCGCCGGTATGCCCAGCAAAGACCTGCTGGAGGTCTGGCAGTTCACGGTCAACTGGGCAAACACCGCTGCCGCAACGTTCAGCAAAATCGCCGACATCCAGGTGTCTGAGTTCGACTCGACGCTCTGCGGCCTGACCTCGTTCGCGTGCATCCCGCAGCCTGGCACCGGCGTCAAGCTGGACCCGCTGCGCGAGGTGGTCATGAACCGGCTGGGCTACCGTAACTTCAGCAATCGCCAGGCGCTGGTTGGCAACTTCACCACCGATGTGGGCAGCGACCGGGCCGGCGTGCGCTGGTTCGAACTGCGCAAGACCGGCGCCAACTGGACGCTGTATCAGGAAGGCACCTACGCGCCCGGCAGCCTCAACCGCTGGATGGGCGGCATCGCGATGGACAAGAGCGGCAACATCGCGCTGGCCTACAACGTCGCCAGCAGCAGCACCTATCCCGGCATTCGCTACGCCGGACGGCTGTCCAGCGACCCGCTCAACACCCTGCCGCAGGCCGAATACACCATAGTCAACGGCACCGGTTCCAACAGCAGCAACCGCTACGGCGACTACTCGGCCATGAGCATCGACCCGGCGGACGACTGCACCTTCTGGTTCACGGGCCAATGGAATGCTAGCAGCACCTGGTCGACACGTATCGCCAAGTTCAAATTCGACCAGTGCGGCACCACGCCCCCAGCCGGCAACCGCAAAACCTACGTGCCGCTGGTGTCGAAACGCGTGGCGCAGTTCGGTACGGTGGCTGGCAAGGTATCCAACGCGACCAACAACGCCGGAATCCCTGGCGCCCAGGTTTGCGTGCTGTCCAGCAACCAGTGCGCAACGACTAACGCGCAGGGCAACTACTCCATTGCCCAGGTGCGAGCAGGCAGCCAGAGCGTCAAGGCGACGGCAAATGGTTTCACGCCTCTCACTCTGAGCGGCAACGTGCCAGCCAACAGCACGCTCGCCCTCAACTTCTCGATGTCGCCGACTCTGGCAGCCGGCGAGATCCGCGTCGTCCTGACCTGGGGCCAGAACCCCAGCGATCTTGACTTCTCATTTGTGGCTGCCGGCGTCCAATCCGTATCACATCTACTGGAGCAACCGCGGCAGTTGCAGCAGCGCCCCGTGGGCCTGCCTCGACGTAGATGATGTAACCAGCTACGGGCCGGAAACGACCACCATCAAGCAGCGCTACAACGGCACCTATGTCTACGCCGTTTACAACTACACCGGCTCGCCGTCGATCAACGCATCGCAGGGTGTCGTGCGCGTCTACGGACAGTCTGGCCTGGTGGCAACGTTCAATGTGCCGGCCAGCGGCAGCGGTCGCTGGTGGTATGTCTTTGATCTGAACGGCAGCACCGGAGCGATCACGCCTCGCAACGTAGTTCAGACCGGCTCTCCTGCGCCGTACTCCCCACCGATCGAGACTCTGGAAAAGTAAAGTCGCCCGTGTGTGACGTAAAAGCCCCCAGCCGGCGAACGCCGGCTGGGGGCTTTGTGTCTCAAAACGGGGAATTGTCCGATTACACTGTCAAGCGGATACCCACCGGGCAGTGGTCACTGCCCGGCACGTCGGGCAGAATGAAGGCATCCTCGACCCGGACGGCCGCCTCGGCGGTGATGAAGAAGTAGTCGATGCGCCAGCCGACGTTGCGATCTCGGGCGCGCGTGACTTGGTCCCACCAGGTGTACTGGTCGGTGAGGTCGGGGTAGTGCAGGCGGAAGGTGTCCACATAGCCGGCGGCGATGAAGCGGTCCATCCACTCGCGTTCCTCGGGCAGGAAGCCGGTGGTCGTCTGGTTCTCCTTGGGACGCGCCAGATCGATCTCCCGGTGCGCAGTGTTGACGTCGCCGCAGAAGATCACGGTCTTGCCCGCGGCCCGGAACGCCTCGCACTTGTCGAGAAACGCCTGGTAGAAATCCAGCTTGAATGGCACGCGATCGTTGCCCCGTCCGCCGTTGGGAAAATAGCAGTTCAGCAGCACAAAGCTGGGATACTCGGCGATCAACGTGCGGCCTTCCTGGTCGAACTCCTCGACGCCCAGGTCGTGCTGCACTCCAGCGGCTCCTCGCGTGTCAGCAGGCCCGTGCCGCTGTAGCCCTTGCGCGCCTTGGAGTGGTTCCAGTACGTGTGATAACCCGCATGATCGCGGATGTCCGCCGGCACCTGATGGGCTTCAGCGCGCGTTTCCTGCAAGCAGAGGATGTCGGGCGCGGCCTCGGCCAGCCAGTCGGCAAAGCCCTTCTTGGCCGCCGCGCGGATGCCGTTGACGTTCCAGGAAAGGAGGGTTTGGGTGTTGGTCATGAGGTTGGATTCTCCAGAAATGATTTCGTGGGGATATGAATGGCGGCGCGATGACTTTGCCCAGCGCGGCGATCTCGCGCCGCCATTCATGCCCCTACGACCGCGTCTCGCACAACCCCAGCACCAGCAGATCCAGCGCCAGGTCATCGGGGAGTTTGCCGGTTTTGATGGCGAGGTCGGTCTCCAGCAGACGGTCGTAGGCGGCCAGCAGATCGGCCATGCGCCAGTTGCGGCTTTGCTGCATCGCCTTACCGGTGGGAAAGTGATGCAGGCCGATCTTCGACCCGATCTCGTATTTGCTCAATCCCTGGCCTTGCAAGTCCGAAACCTGTACCAGAATGCGGAATTGGCGTGTGATCATCGCCAGCAGGTAGAGCGGCGCAGCCCCGTCCCGTTCCAGCTCGCGCAGCAGACGGGCCGCCTCGGCGCTGTTGCGCTGGCCGATGGCGTCCACCATATCGAAAATGCTGGCCTCCTGCGTATACGGCGTCATCAGGCGCACATCGGCTTTGCGAATCGGCCCCGCTCCGCCCCGGTAGGCGATCAGCTTGTTGAGCTCGTTGTCCAGCAGCATCAGGTTGCGACCGACGCTGGTCGCCAGGTCGTAGGCCGCGGCCGGCTCGATCTCGCCCCCTTTGC
The DNA here is from genome assembly GCA_963707275.1 of uncultured Chloroflexia bacterium. Lineage (GTDB taxonomy): Bacteria > Chloroflexota > Anaerolineae > JAAEKA01 > JAAEKA01 > JACKBK01. The sequence continues at coordinate 466,965 of CAVPPH010000001.1, read as the reverse complement.
GGCGCGTCCGGTCGATGATCCAGGCCGGCAGATCGCGGTCTTCGGGCGCGTCACAGACCACAATCGCGGCCTGCCCCTGCTCCGCCAGCCGCTTCAGCGCCTTGACCACCTTGTCGTTGCCGGGCACAGCGGTAGCCTCCACCAGCACCAGATCGGTGGTGTCCGGCACGTCGGACAGGTAGGCCAGCAAGTGTTCGCGATCCTGCGCCGCAGCGGAGAGGTTCTCAGGAGTGTCGGTCTCGTCCTCCCCTTCGTCCTCCTGTTTCCCTTTCCCCGAACGCATCCGACGGCGCAACTGTACCAGGAAGCCTTCGACGATCACCAGTCGGCGCGGTGTCAGGAAGGGCATCGCATCGGCGTGGTGGCGGATCTCGCCGACGGTTGTGCGGCGGCCATCCAGCCAGGTGGCGCTCAAGTCGGCCATCTCCGCCGGCCCCAACGCCGCGCGCAGCACGGCCAGATGCTCGCTGCGCAGCAGGTCGTCGGGGCCGTGGAGGAGGGTGATCACCGGGGCAGCCTCATGCGGTTGCTTCGAGGGGCACGAAATGCAGCACGAAGCGGCCCAGCTCGCGGCGGGTGATCTCACCCATTTCGAGGTCGGCCACGTCAGCCAGGGTCGTGACCTGGCGTTGCAAGCGCATTCCAATGGGACGGCTGGCAACCAGAGCGCCGGTGGCGGCCAGGATCGCGGCAGGTATCTGCTCCAGGGCACTGGCCCGGCGGTAGCGGCCAACAGCAGCGGCGGTCAGCGCAGCAACTCCGGCCATCGTGCCGGCGGTCACGAGATTCGTGCCGCAGTTGGGATGAATTGCCAGCCGCGCCTCGCCGTTCTTGAGCCGCCGCAGCGCCTCCTGCACCGCTATTGCCAGCACGGACGTCTGCACCAGGCCGTAGACGTAGAAGCCGCGATGGTCGCTGCGCCCACCGACCAGTGACAGGCCAGGGTTGCGCGCCATGAGGATCGTGATTGTGGCATGTTCCACGGCGTGATGCTGACGCACGCGGCGCAGAAAGCCGGCGTCGAGTATGTCCATGTCAGGCAGCCCAGGCGACAAGCGCCAGTTCGTGTTTGTTCAACATACCGGGATGGTGCGGCAGCACCCGCACACCGTAGGCGTGCGCGCCGGTCTGGCCCGGCTGGAACTCGCCCTCGAAATGGTGGACGTTGTCGGCATCGGTGCGCACGTAGGTCATCGGGACGTCCTGCGGCGTGGTGATCACCGTGCTGAACTGCTCGCCGTGGACGATCTCGACCAGCACGTCCTCGCGCTTGAGGTTGCCCAGGAAGACCTGCGCGGTGACCTTGACCGAATCGCCGATGGTGGTTTGCGCCTCGTTGGGGCCGCGGGCCGCCACGGCCACCTCGCCCCAGTGCTCGCCGACGAAGATCTTCCAGCCGGCCAGGATGCGCGCCGAGGCGAAGTTGTCGGCGATGGCGTGCGCGCTGGCAACCGCGGTCGGCACATAGAGCTCTTCGCAGTATTCCTGCAACATGCGGCGGAAGCTGAAAGCCCACAGGCTGCTGCGCATCGCCTCCTTGGCCACTGTGACCCAGCCGTGGGGAATGCCATCTGCGCCGCGATCGAAGTAGAGCGGGATGATCTCGTGCTCCAGCGTCCAGTAGAGCGACAGCGCGTCAGCCTCGTCCTGTACGCTTTCGTCGCGATAGACCCGGTCTTCGCCGATGGACCAGCCGTTCTTGCCGTTGTAGCCCTCGACCCACCAGCCGTCCAGCACGCTGAAGTTGGGGTTGCCGTTCATGGCGGCCTTCTGGCCGCTGGTGCCGCTGGCCTCGCGCGGCCGCCGCGGGTTGTTCAGCCAGACATCCGCGCCCTGCACCAGATAGCGGGCCACGTTCATGTCGTAGTCTTCGATGAAGCCGATCTTGTCCCAGAACTCCGGCATATTGGCGACCTGCACGATGCGCTGGATATAGGCCTTACCGGAGTCGTCGGCCGGGTGCGCCTTGCCGGAGAAAACCATCTGCACCGGCCGATCGGGATCCATCACGATGCGTGAGAATCGCTCCATGTCGTGGAAGATGAGGGTGGCACGCTTGTAGGTGGCGAAACGACGGGCAAAGCCCAGAAATCAGCGCGTTCGGGTCCAACGCCTTCTCGATCATCTCCAAAACTGCCGGCGATTCGCCCTGGCGGATGCTGCGCTGCCGGGCACGCTGGCGCACAAAGTTGACCAAGCGATGCTTGGCGGCGACATGCGCGTGCCAGAACTCGTCGTCCGGGATGGCGCTAATCTGATCGAGTACATCAGTTTCGATGAGACGCGAGCGCCAGTCGGCAGGCATGTGACGGTCCAGTAACGCCACCACATCCGGGCCGAGCCAGGTCTGCATGTGGACGCCGTTGGTGACGTGGCCAATGGGCACCTCGTCGGTGGGCGTGCCGGGCCAGAGCCAGTTCCACATCTCGCGTGACACCTCGCCGTGCAGTTTGGCTACGCCGTTGGAGCGTCCCGCGCAGTGCAGCGCCAGGACGGTCATGCTGAAGCCCGGTCCCCACGTCTGATCATGGCGAGCCAGTTCAAGGAACTCCTCGACGCGTCCGCCCCAGCCTGTCCCAGAAGCCGTCGAAGAAGCGGTCCATCAGATCCCAACTGAACACGTCGTGGCCGGCTGGCACGGGAGTGTGGGTGGTGAAGACGGTGCTGGCGCGCACGACCTCCAACGCCTCGCCGTAGTCCAAACTGCGCTCTTCCACCAGTTCGCGCAAGCGCTCCAGCCCGAGGAAGGCCGAGTGGCCCTCGTTCATGTGCCAGACCATCGGCTGCAGACCCAGCGCGCGCACCGCTCGCACGCCGCCGATGCCCAGCACGTATTCCTGACTGATGCGCAGGTTCTGGTCGCCGCCGTAAAGCCGCGCGCTCAGTTCGCGGTCGCCCGGGTGGTTCTGCGGCACATCGGTGTCCATCAGGTAGAGCGGAATGCGCCCGACCTGGATCTTCCACACCTTGGCGTAGACATCCCGGCCCGGCAGTTCACACTTCACCAGCACTTCCTTGCCGTCCAGGCCCACCGCTGGGGTCGCCGGCACTTCGGAAAAGCTCAGTTTGCCATAGCGCGCCTCCTGCCAGCCCTCAGAGTTGATGTACTGGGTGAAGTACCCCTGCGGATAGAGGAAGCCAACGCCGACGAAGGGCAGGCCCAGATCGCTGGCCGTCTTGCAGTGGTCGCCGCTCAGCACGCCCAGGCCGCCGGAGTAGATGGGCAACGCCTCGTGCAGACCGAACTCGGCCGAGAAGTAAGCGATAACCTGATCGCTCTCCCCGGGGAAGTTGCTGCTGAACCAGGTCTCGCTAGGGTGCATGTATTCGTCGAAGCGCGCCAGAATCTGATGGCAGCGGGCCAGATAGGTGGCATCCGACGCGGCCGCGTCCAGCTTCGTCTGGTTGGCCTCGCGCAGGAACTTGATGGGGTTGTGACCGACCCGTTCCCACAGGTCGGGATCGATGTCGGCAAAGAGCGCCTGGGCGTCGGCGTTCCAACTCCACCACAGGTTGTAGGCCAGTTCGTTGAGCCGGCTGAGCGGCTCCGGGATACGGGGAAAGACGGATAGCCGTCCAAGAATGTTCACGATGATGTCCTCCAGAATATGTCGCGCTCTGATAGTCGCCCAGGACTGCCAATCCTGCGAGGACTGGCAGTCCTTTGTCAACCTGAGTAATCGCTGGCGCGCAAAGATTGGTTGCGGTTATTGGCGTTATTTGTGCGGTCCCGGCAGTGCAATGCGTCCGGTTGCCAATCGCCATTATACCGCCCGCAAACGCGAACGCCAAGAAGTTGGGCGTTTTCATTCAGCCAGATGGCCCGCCTCACGCAGCCACGCTTCCGTCCGCCGCATCCCCTCGTCCAGCGTGATCCGGGGAACATAGCCCAACAGACGGCTGGCCTTGTCGATGCTAAAGCGGCTGGGATTAAAGCGAAAGTGGACGCTCCACGGACCGGGCGGCTGTTTACCCATCAGTTGGCGCAGCCAGCGACCGGGAGGCGAAGCTGCGCCTTTGGCCACGAAGGCGGGTACAGTTGGCAGGCTGGTCTTGCCCAGCATCGCGGCGTAGCGCAGATAGTAGTCGCGATAGGTCGTGTTCGTCCCGTCGCAGATATTGAATGCCTCGCCGGCCGCCACCGGGCTGGACAGCGCCAGCAGCACGCCATCCACGAAATTGTCGATGTAGCCGGTGTTGACCAGCCCCTCATCCCGCCCCAGCAACACCAGACTACCAGCCTTGATCTGCTCGACCGGCCCAATCGTCCAGGCGGTCCCACGCGGCCCGTAGGTGGAAGCGGGGCGCACGATGGTGGTTGCCAGACCCTGCTCAGCCGCGCCACGTACTAGCGTCTCGGCGGCGATCTTGCTGTCGGGATAAAGCTGGCCGACCAGCGGCGTTGCAGCGGTTTCATCGATCACCGCCGCCGGATTGACACCGTAGACGGCGACGCTGCTGAGGTAGATGAACCTGTGAACGCGAGCTTGCCGGGCTGCTTCCAGCAGCCAGCCGGTGGCGGCCACGTTCGTAGTCCAGGCGTCGCGCTCCGGCACGCCAGGCGTGCCAGTCCACGCGCCGGCGTGGATCAGCGCATCACAGCCAGCCACGCTGGCTACCACGCTGGCGCGGTCCAGCAGGCTGCCCGCGACGATCTCGACGCCTTGCGCGGCCAGCGCGGCCGCGGCGTCAGGGGCGCGCGCCAGGCCGCGTACGTCCCAACCTGCGCCGAGCAGCCGCTCGGCCAGATGCCCACCGATGAACCCGGTCACGCCGGTTACGAGGATGCGCACGGTGTCTCGATTCTCATGGGAATGTCACGTCCAAAGCAAGAACGGCGTCGTTCACTACGACGCCGTTCTTGCACAACAAGCTGCGGATGATGCAACTCACGTCTCAAGCCAGCGCGACCAGCGGCTCCACGCTCATCTCGCAATCGATCAACGCTTCCAGCAGGTCACTGGTGGTCAGAATGCCCACCAGTTTGTCATGTTCGACCACCGGCAGGCCGCCGATCTTGCGCTCGATCATCAGCCGCGCGGCCTCGGCGATCAGTGTGTCGGGCGAGGTGGTAACCACGTCCAAGGTCATGACATTGGCAACAGGGATATGCTGCCAGAGAAAGTTGTCTCCGCTGGGATCACGGACCACCGACGACATGCCGGTGATGCGCCGGACGTCGCCGCTGGTGACAATGCCCACCAGCCTGCCGTCCTGCACCACCGGCAGGCGGCGCAACTGGCCTGTACGCATCAGCCGTATGGCCGTGGCCACGCTGTTCTGCGGATCCACCGACAGAACGTCGGTCGTCATGGTTTCCGCTACCGTGTTCATGGCGTTCTCCTGGGCGCTGCGCGCTGGCGTCTTCTTCAAGCGCCGCCCCGCGTCGCAGTGCAAACTTGTAGCCAGTTTAACCCGGTTTTGCGGAAAGAACTATGCGTTACATCATATTTGGCGGGGAAATTTCGCGTTTAGCCAACATCAGCCATGTCGCAGACAAGATCGCTGTCAGAAATAACGGCGATGGGGATCAGCCCGGCGTCGGTCTCGCGCACCACCACGACCCGGTGGATGTGGTTGCCGAGCATCAGCTTCGCCGCGTCCAGCAACCGGTCGTTGGGCGATACGGTGACGACGTCGCGGGTCATGAAGTCCTCGACCGACAGGGCACGCCAGCTTTCCGGGTTTTCCATGTAAGCGCGCATCAGGTCGCTGCGGCTGATGATCCCCGCCAGATCGCCGGCCGGATTGACAACCACCAGCGCGCTGATGTCGTCGTCGGCCATCCGCTGGGCAATGCCGCCCAGAGCGTCCTGGCGATTGCAACTGACGATTCCTAACCGCTTTGCCTGCAAGACGGTTCGCTCTTTCATGCTTGTGCCTCCTGCTCCAGTGCCGTAGAAGCCATTTCCAGCGTAGTGACGCGCCGGCTGAGGGCGATCGGAATGTCCTGTCCATGGAAGACAAGGTGGGTCGGAATAGCGCTGGCCAGCAGTTCAGCCAGCGTGTCCAGATAGGGCGGCGCGCTGGCGAAGGTATTGGCAGCCAGCAGCACACCCAGCCCGTGGATACCGCGCCGGCGAATGCCGCGCATGGCCGCCACCCAGGTCGGATCGGTGGACGGCGTGATGGCCAGCACGGTGGTGTGCCGCGGCAGATGCTCCATCTCGGCCGTCAGAATCTGTGCAAAGGGTATCTCGCCGGTCGCGTTGACCACCGCCAGCGTTTCCAGTATCTTGGAAAGCTGCCGCTCGCCGCGGTCTGGCTGGATCAACTCGCGGTGCTGGGCGTGCGCCACGAAACCGACCGATCGATCCTGGAGGATGAAATGGCGCGCCAGGCTGGCAGCGACGGTCACCGCGTATTCCATGGTGCTGGGCGGCAGCGTAAGCCCCACCCGCTCCTGGCGCAACACTGCCGGTCCGACATCCTGCGGCGGCGGCGTCCATGGCGACGCGACGTGTGCATACTTGTCCAGGTCGAGGACGATCCAGATGTCTGCCGTCGGGTCCAGCTCGAACTCCTTGACGATCAGCCGGCCGGTGCGGGCCGTAGAACGCCAGTGGATGCGGTTGAAGCTGTCGCCCGGCACGTAATCGCGCACGCCCGCGACATTGGTGGTAACGTAATGCGTGCGGCGGCGCATGGCATCCCCGCCTGGCAGCATGCCCATGGGCGGCGTGAAGCCTGGCAAGTCCAGCGTCGCCGGGTAGACGATCATGGTTGAGGTAAAGGGCAGCTCGCGCTTGCGCGGGAAGAGACCGAGAGGGTCGCTGCTGTACAGCGTCAGCGGGCCGAGGCGGAAGCGGCCGCGCTGCGTGCAGACGGTGCGCACGATCCAGCGGCGGCGGCGGCGCGGCCCCAGCGAGTTGAGCACCCGGCTGGCGTCGTGCTGTGGCAGCTCGGAGCGGTCGCGCACTTCCAGCCACAGCTTGGGCAAGCGGCCGGCATTGATAACCTCGAACTGCTCCTCGGCCATGCGCCCAACCTGTGAACGACGGGCACGGGTGTACCGTCCGATGCGCACTGAGCGCAGATTCAGCCACGACCAGACAAAAGAAATGACGACGATGGCGGTGAAAAGATAGGCGACGGTCCACGCGATGCTACGGTTGCGCTCGGCGACAAAAACCGCAAACGCTACCGAGAGCAGCCACAGCAGGATGAACCACCAGGAACGGCGCATGGATCAGGCTCGCTCGCCTTACTTGGCGCGCACGCGTGTGCCCGGTACCGGCACCGAATCCAGGATTTCTTTCAGCACCGCGCGCGGATCCACGTTCTTGATGCGGGCCGACGGGCTGACGATCAGTCGGTGGCTCAGTGTCGGCTCCGCCATCAGCTTGACATCGTCGGGGATAACAAACTCACGTGCGTCGACCGCGGCGTGGGCGCGGGACGCTTTGTAGAGCGCCAGCGAGCCGCGCGGGCTGGCGCCCAGGTAGATGTCGGGGTGTTTGCGAGTCGCGCCGACCAGCGACACGATGTACTCCTTGATCAGGTTATCGACGTAAACATCGGTGACGGCGCGCTGCGCCTCGACCAGTTCCGCCGCTGAGACGACCTGCTCCACGCTGTTGATCGGATGTGTCTGCCGCTGTGAGTCGAGAATCGCGATCTCCTGCGCCGCTTCGGGGTAACCCAGCGTGGTCCGCAGCAGAAAGCGGTCGAGCTGGGCTTCGGGCAGCGGGAAAGTTCCTTCGTACTCGATGGGGTTCTGGGTCGCCATCACCAGGAAGGGGCGCTTCATCGGGTAGGTGGTGCCGTCCACGGTGATCTGGCGCTCTTCCATGGCTTCCAGCAGCGCCGCCTGCGTCTTGGGCGTCGCCCGGTTGATCTCGTCGGTCAGCACGATCTGCGCCATAATCGGCCCGGGGCGAAACTCGAACTCCATCGTCTTCTGGTTGAAGACCGACACACCGGTGACGTCGGAGGGCAACATGTCAGGGGTGAACTGGATGCGGCGGAACTCGCAGCCGATGGAACGTGAAATCGCACGCGCCAGCATCGTCTTGCCAACGCCGGGCACGTCTTCGATCAGCAGATGCCCTTCGCACAGCAATGCCAGTAGGGTGGTCTGCACCTCGACACGCTTGCCGATGATGACCTTCTCGACGTTGTCACAAATTCGGTCTGAGACCGCCTTGACGATTGAAATGTCTGCCATAGGGGGAAAAGCTCCTCATGAGTTCTAAGCAAAACACGCTGCGCTGCCGATTATACCAGCAGTCCGGCGCATCGGGCAATTGGCCGTCCTGTGAAACACCCCGTTTGCTGTGTTCAGGTTCATTGAGCGGCGCTTTCATGCCCGTGGAAATCGAAACGGAGCTGTAACGCGAAGATGCAAAGACGCAGAGGCATGCCAGGAAATGCCTGGCGCCTTTGCGGCTTTGCGTTGATTGCTTCATTTCGATTGGTGCGCATCGCGGCCTGTGCTATAATCGGCCCATGCCCGAACGAATCCTCGTAGTTGAAGACGACCCGCGCATGTCAGACATGCTGCAACGCGGCCTGCGCTTTGAGGGGTACGACGTTGAGGCCGCGCCCGATGGCTCCACAGCGTTGAAGCTGGCGCGAGACCAGTTGCCCGACCTGGTGGTTCTCGACCTGATGCTGCCGGGGGAACTGGACGGGCTGGAGGTCTGCCGACGGCTGCGCTCTGGCAGCACAGTGCCGATCCTTGTTCTCACCGCGCGCGGAACGTTACAAGACAAAGTCGCGGGGCTGGACAGCGGCGCGGACGACTACCTCGTCAAGGCGGATCTGCACTTCGAGGAACTGCTGGCGCGCATCCGTGCGCTGTTGCGCCGCCGCCAGCCAGCCCAGCACCAGGAGGAGTTGCGCTTCGCCGACCTGGCGATGATGCCGTCCAGCCGGGAGGTGACGCGCGGCGCGCGGCGCATGGAGCTGACGGCCAAGGAGTTCGACTTCCTGGAGATGTTCATGCGCAACCCGCGTCAGGTGTTAACGCGCGACACCATCTATGAGCGCATCTGGGGCTACGACTTCGGCGGCGAAAGCAATATCATCGAAGTGTACGTGCGCTACCTGCGCACCAAGATGGAAGCGGACGGGGAGCCGCGCCTGCTGCACACCGTCCGCGGCGTGGGGTATGTGCTGCGTGAACAGTAGGCCGGCCAGCGACAGGTAAACAGAACGATGACGCTACGTTTCAGGCTCACCTTCTGGTACACAGTCCTGCTGGCGCTGGTGCTGATGATCTTCGCGCTGGTCTTCCGCGCCTTCGTGGCCAACACCCTGTACAACGAGCTGGAGAACACGATCCGCAGCCAGACGGAGCAGGTCGTGCAGATAATGGAGAGCAACATCGACCCGGCGCGGGCGCGCTTGCCCGCGGCCATTGTGTTTTCCTCACAGGCCATGGCCCAGGCAACCACGATCACCGGGTCGATCTTGGAATCTACGCCAAACACCATGGGGCTGGCGATGCCGCTGCCGGCTTCAATTCTGGAACGCAACCTGACCGGTGAACCGGTTCAATACGACGCGTCGTTCGAGGGCAAGCCGATACGGATCTACAGCGCACCTTTCCGGATTTCCAGCGGACAGATCGCAGGCACCGTGCAGGTTGCCTTGCAGCTTCAACCGATCATTGAGACGCTGGAGATTATCCAACTGGCGTTGCTGGTAGGCGGCGGACTGGCGCTGCTGTTGGCAGCCGTTGGCGGCGGGGTGATCTCCGGCAGAACGCTGCGCCCACTGCGCAACTTCACCGAGACCGCCAACCACATCGTCACGGCGCAGGACTTGCAGCAGCGGCTGGTGGCGCCCTATCCGCACGACGAGGTCGGCCAACTGGCTGAGACCTTCAACAAGATGCTGGAGCGGCTGGACATTCTGTTCAACACCCAGCAACAACTGGTGGCGGACGTGTCACACGAGCTGCGCACACCGCTGGCCATCATCCAGGGGAACCTCGATTTGTTACGCCGTGGCGCCTCCAGGGATCCGGCGATGTTGCAGGAGAGCATGGACGCGATGAACTCGGAGGTGGCGCGCATGAGCCGGCTGGTGCGCGATCTGCTGCTGCTGGCGGAAAGCGACGCAGGCGCGCCGCTGCAACTACGTCCGGTGGAGCTGGACACATTGCTGCTGGAGGTCTACCGCGAGGGGATGCTGATTGCCAATGGCCGGCTGAAGGTGCGTCTGGGTCACGAAGACCAGGCCGTCATCCAGGGAGACCCGGACCGCCTCAAGCAACTGCTGCTGAATCTGGTCAACAACGCGATCGCTTATACGCCAGACGGCGGCACGGTGACGCTGAGCCTGCACCGCCGCCCGGACAACTGGGTACGGGTTGCAGTGTCAGACACCGGTGTGGGCATCGCGCCTGACGATCTGCCGCACATCTTCGACCGCTTCTGGCGTCACGACAAGGCGCGCAGTCCCAAGCTGGGCGGAAGCGGCCTGGGCCTGAGCATCGCCAAATCCATCGTCGAGGCTCACGGCGGGCGGATCGCGGTCGAAAGCGAACCGGGCAAGGGCACCACGTTCGAGGTGCTGCTGCCGCTGGCCCGGATTGCGCCGGCTGCCGCGAACGACGCCAGTTTTGACAGGCTTGCCAGCCCCGGCTATAATCCTCTCCAGGCAAGTAGTGAGTAGGTTTCGATTTTGGACATTCATCGTGCAGCGGGTTTCCGTCTGCTGAGGAGTTGCAAGACTGCGCCAACACGCTCATTGAGCACAAACGCAATCGTTGCGAGAAATCGTGGGCCTCACTTGCTTTGCCGGTGAGGTTTTTATTTTTCTAAAGCAAAGGAGGTGATCATTCATGGCAACAGTCGAACTACGCCCCGGCGAATTGCAGGAGCAGCTTCTGAAGCGCTTTCGTAAAGAGGTGACGCGCACGCGTGTCCTTTCTACGGCGCGCAAAAAGCGCTGGTTCACCGCACCCAGCGAGGTGCGTCGCATCAAGAAGCAGAAGGCGATTCGCAAGGCGCGTCAGGCTCAACGCAAGCGGGAACGCACCATAGAATGACGCCTTATAAAACATCTGTTGACGAACACTTCAAACCTTTGTACCTGGTGGAAAGGAGGTGATGGCGAATGGCATCTGAAAAAGATGATAAACTGATCATGGAAGGCAAGATCATCGAGGCGCTGCCCAACACGACGTTCCGCGTTGAGTTGGAAAACGGTCACGAGGTGTTGGCTTACCTGTCCGGCAAGATGCGCAGGCACTACATCCGGGTTCTGCTCGGAGATAATGTGCGCGTCGAGCTTTCGCCATATGACCTCACGCGCGGGCGGATTGTCTATCGACACCGAACCCCGCCGCGAGCCGCCTAGCTCTCCGCCGGAAAGACCCAGAACAACAGAAGAAGGCAGCCCATTGATGGGCTGCCTCTTTTTGTTTGGGCACAAACACCCGTCATTCCCGCGTAGGCGGGAATCCCTCATCACGAGCGATTCCCGCCTACGGGAACGACGGAATAGTGGACGGGTCGGTGTTGCGCGGCTCTACAGCTTTGTCGGTAGATCGATGAAGACCGTCTCCAGACCGTAGCGGCCGTTGATGTGGCGGCCCAGCGCTTTGAGGCCGACTGTCTCGGTGGCGTAATGGCCGGCGTAGATGACGTTCATGCCGTGCTCGATGGCAGCGTAGTGGTGCGCGTGGCTGGTCTCGCCGGTGATAAAGGTGTCCGCGCCCAGCGCGGCAGCCTCGCCGATGTGCCCGGCTGCGTCGCCTGACACAATGGCAATGCGGCGCGATTTCAGTGGGCCATGCTGCAGGAGGATCGTCTCGCTAGAGAGCTTACTGCCCAGGATGTCTGCGATGGCTTCCACCAGGAACCCGTCAGGCGAGTTGCAGATGACACCGATCTCTGTGCCTTTGGCGTTGCAGAACCACGTCTCAACGCGCAGATCCAGCAGCCGCGCCAGTTCAACGTTGTTGCCCAGCTCAGGATGGGCATCCAGCGCCAGATGCGCGGCGTACAAACTTAGGTTTGTCTCCAGCAGCCGGCGCACCTTGCGGCCAAACGCGCCGCGGATCGGCTCCTGTGCGCCCCAGAACAGCCCGTGATGGACGATCAGCATCTGCGCGTTGACCTTCAGCGCCGCCTCGATACAAGGCAGTCCTGAATCAACGGTGAAAGCGACACGGGAAATCTCGTCGGCGCCCTCGACCTGCAAGCCCTGGGGGCCGTAATCGGGCGTTTCCGGAATACGCAGATACCAATCCAGGTATCGAACCAATTCATCTCGAAGCATGGGGGCAACCTCGGTTCGAACGGAATTCGGAACTAATCGATGGCCGGCACACTGTCCAGCGTCACACGGGTAGACTCGCTGGCGGTCGCGTTTTCCGGCTTGGCGACGTGCACCGGCGTCGCAACAGTGTCGCCAGCAGACACAGTCTTGCTGGCGGTCGCCTCGGCCGCAGCCGCCCGGGTGATACGACTCTGCACGTACACGGTCGCGGCCAACACGCCAAATATCGCCAGGCTGACACCCAGCAGCACCGCCGCAATACCGACAAGGTCAGCCAACCCGGCGATGGCCAGCATGGGCGGAATGCCAACCAGGTTGTTAAGCATGAACTGCACCGCAAAAACTCGGCCTCGCAGTCGTTCGGGCGTGCTGTCCTGAAGCGTCGTCTGCGACACGATGTTGACGCTGGACATGGACAGCCCCAGCAACAGGCTGATAAGCACGATAGAGAGGATCAAAGCCGCGCTGGCTGGCGGCAGCGAGACGACTGAGGTGTCCAGCACAAAACTCTGGCCGGATGCCATCATGCGCGCGGCAAACCAGGCAAACGCTGCGAAGCCAATACCCATCGCAATCAGGCCGATCCGCACAGTGCGCTGGCGCGGCGTGCGATTTCCCATGCGTCCAAGGATGACTGCTGCCAGCAACATTCCCATCCCGGCCGGCGCAAACACAATCATGGCATCTTCCGGCGCGAGGCGCAGCACCCGATTGGCGATCCCCGGCGCCAGCATCGCCATGATCATCACCAGACTGGCGATCAGCGTCAGGTGCGTCATGGTCAATATGACCGCGGGCCGGCGCCAGACGAACTCAGCGCCCTCCTTCAGCTCAGCCCAGGCATGGTTCCACGCGCCGCGAGCAGCCTGGGCAGCACGCGCTGGCGTGTCCTTTGGCAACTGGCTAACCAACAGCGTCGCCAGCAGATACATCACGCCGACCAATGCGAACGCCGCCTCGGTGCCGATCAACTTGACAGCCAGCGGGCCTAGGATGATCAACCCCACGACCTGCGAAAGGGCCAGGGTGAGGTTAAACAATGAGTTGGCAGCGATCAGGTGGTCGCGCTCGACGAGGATCGGTATGGTGGCCGCCTCGGCCGGGTTGAAAAACTGGCCAATGGTCGCCATCGAAAAGGTGAGCAGGTAGAGTGTCAGCAGCAGCCACCCGGTGTCAACCTTCCCCTGTAGCCCCAGCACGACGAAATAACAAGCAATGGCGACGACGCGGAACCCGTTCGACGCCATCAACACGTACTTCTTGGGCCAGCGGTCGATGATCACACCGCTGATAGGCGCGAAGATGATGGCCGGCAGCGTGAACGAGAAGATGATCAGACCCTGGTGGATGCTCGATCCGGTCATCCGCTCGATGAGCACTATCAGCACGAAATGGACCGTGTTCTGCGCTGACTGTGCCAGCCATTGCGCAGCCCACAGCTTACGGAAGGCGCTGTTGGCAAGAACGGGCATCAAGCCCTGTTTTGAGTTAGCTATTTCCATCGTAGAGCGTCCAGTCAGCAGATTCGAAGCACACTCAAATCGCTCTGCCGACCATTATAGCATTGCACCGGGATAAAACAAGTGCCTTTCGGCGGCGCTTTTTTATGTGGCGCAAAAACCGTCTCGCACAATAAACCCCGGACAGAATCGCCCAGGGTTCGACCAAACCGTCTATCAGGTTGGCGGAACGGCAGCAGTAGTCTCGGGCGCGGCGCCGCTGGCCGGGTCACCTCTGCGGACAAAGGTCTTGAGCCGTCGGGCAAACTCGCGGCGGGTGAGCAGGACGCGGCGACCGCACGTATTGCACTGCAAGCCAATGTCAGCTCCCAGCCGCACCACGTCCCAGTTATAACCGCCGCAAGGGTGCGGTTTGCGCAGCCGCACCACATCGCCAAGTCGAATCTCGATAGTCATGCTCACACCGCAGAAAAGGATCAGTGTCCCGTTTCAGTCAGATTATGTTCGATTGTAGCACAGCCGCGCGCACGACGCAATTTTGTTTTCAGAAGGCCGTCCTCTGGCTGATGCCTGCCAGACACAGTTTGCCGCTCTCCCGCCGTATGCTATAATGCGCAAACTCTGTGGCAGACAACGTAAGGAAAGACAACTGTGACAAGCACTTCCAACAGCGAACCGGGACGATTCCGCGGCTCGACAACCACCTATGTCTTGATCGGAGTGGCCATCCTTATCGTGGTGGCCATCCTTCTCTACTTCGTGCCCGTTTCTGTGACGGGCGCGGTCAGCGACGCCGATTCGGGCGAGGCGCTGGCCAACGTGCCGGTGGCGCTCTCCAACGGTCAGCAGGTGACCAGCGACGCCAGCGGCCGCTTCGCGTTCAAATCGGGCCGCTTGCAGCCTGTAACCGCCAGTATCGACGAAGGCGTCTTCCAACCGTGGCAGGACACTCCCCAGTTCGCGCCGCTGCCCCTGCTGGGCGGCAAGCTGACAGCCAGCCTGACACCGGTGCTAGTCAACGGGCTGGTCACAGACGCGCTGACGGGCGATCCCGTGGCGGGCGTGACAGCCAGTTTCGATGGCCAACAGGCGACTACTGACGCCGACGGCCGTTTCGAACTCAGCCGGCTGCCACGGGCTGGCGCGTTGATCACCCTCAGCGGCGACGGCTTTGTGGAACGAACGATTGCACTGGACCCGGCCGGCGGCGACGAGGCAAGCCTGGCTATCTACCCTGACGGACTGCACGGCACCGTGCTGGACGCATCCAGCGGTGCGCCGGTGGTCGGCGCCTCTCTGAGCCTGAACGGCGCAACCAGCGAAAGCGCAGCCGATGGCTTCTACTATTTCCCGCCAGCGACCGGGACCGGCGAGATCACTGTCCAGGCTGCCGGCTATCTGCCAGCAACTGCAATGGTCAGTGACGACGGAGCTCTGGCCGGTGAGCAGGCTGTGGACGTGTCGCTGGAGCCGACCGCGCTGACCGGCAGGATCATCGACGGCAAGACCGGCAACCCGGTGGCTGGCGCAACGGTTCAGGCTGGCAGCCAGTCGGCCAAATCTGACGCGGAGGGGCGCTATCGCCTGGAACGGCTTTCGGGCGACGATTTGGCAATTACCACCAGCCATGCCGACTACGAAACTCAGGAGCTTTCCGCGGACGAGACTGCCAATCTGCTGGCCGGCGACCCGCTGGATATCACTCTGCTGCCGCCACATCTGGCTGGCGTCGTTGTCAATGGCGTGACCAACAGCCCGGTGGTTGGCGCCAACGTGACCGCTGGCGACCTCAGCGCGGAAACCGACGAGGCGGGCCAGTTCATCCTCTGGACGACCAATACGCCGCTGAAAATCAGCGTCGACGCCGTCGGCTATGAAACCGCTGACAGCCAGTTCAGCGAGGATGCGCCGCTGAATGTGGCGCTGGAACCGAAGGGGCTGGTGGTCACGGTGACGGACAACGCCGGCCAGCCCGTCAGCGGCGCGGTGGTGACCAGCCCGCGCAGCGACGCTGTGACCGACGCGCAGGGCGTTGCGCTGCTGCCGCTGCTGGAGGCGGGCGATCCCTACACCGTCACGCTGGCAGGCTTTGCGCCAGCCGCGCAAACCTACGGCGGCGAAGCGCAGGCCGACCTGAGCATCGCGCCGAACACCGTCGCCGGCGCGGTCGTGGACGCCGTCACTGGCGAGTCGGTGCCAGGCGCGATCATCTACGTCTACGACAGGACGACCTGCCAGGGCGAAGCGTGCCGCGGCAGCGAGCCAGCCGTGCTGGTCGACGCCAACGCTGACGGCACGTTCCTGGTCGAGGGGATGCCGGCCGATCCGCAGGTGATGGTCAAGGCGCCTGGCTATAGCCTGCTGTTCCCCGATTCGCTGCAAGCCGGCGACTGCGACGCCCCGTACTGCCTGCAGGCCGAGATGCAGCCGTTCGAGGCGCGAGGCTTTTACGTGCCATTCCACTACTTGTACGACCGCGGCCTGATCAACTCGCGGCTGGACCTGATCGAACAGTCGGACTCGCTCAACGCGGTGGTAGTGGACATGAAGAGCGACTACGGCGAGATTGCCTGGGAACCGAAGAACGCGATTGCGCAGGAAATCGGCGTCTACCAGGAAGATGTGATGACGGCGCAGGAGTTCCTGGACGAGGCCCAAAAGCGCGGCATCTACACCATCGCCCGCTTCGTCACGTTCAAGGACAACGCGCTGGCTGAGGGCAAGCCAGAGTGGGCGCTGTCCAAGAAATCCAATCCAGGCGTGTTGTGGAAGGACGGCGAAGACCTGGCCTGGGTCGATCCTTACCGCGCGGAGGTACGGCAGTACGAGATCGATCTGGCCAAAGAGCTGGCGGAGATCGGTTTCGATGAGGTGCAGTTCGACTACTTCCGCTTCACCGGCCAGCGCGATCACAACCTGTTGACCTATTCGGTCGAGAGCACGCCTGAAAACCGGCGCGAGGCTATCAGCAGCTTCTCACGCGAGTTGATGGCGGCGCTAAAACCTTACGGCGCGTTCACTGCCATCGACGTGTTCGGCAGCATCATCCTCAACGGCAATGAGCCACTTATTGGCCAAAATCTGGCGGACATGGCGCAGGGCCTGGACTACCTCAACCCAATGGTCTACCCGCAGGTCTGGTGGCCGGGCACATTCCCCGGCTGCGACGAACCGGTGCAGTGCCCCTACAAGGTGATCTACGACAGCACCGACATCGTCCGCGACATCGTGCCGATGCCGACGCGCATCCGCCCGTGGCTACAGGGCTACCCCAATAACTACCGCACCGACGGGCCAGCGGCTGGCTACAACTACGCCGTGCCTGAGATGATGATCCAGCGGCAGGCTGCTGATGACGCGGGAGCGGAGGGCTGGCTGTTCTGGTCGGGCGGTGGCAATTTCCCCGACGAGATCTTCGGGCCGCTGCCGTCGCTGGCGGAGTTGGAAGCACAGGTGCGCGCACGTCAGGGCGGCCGTAGCGGGCCGTACTAGCGCAGCACGTTCTGGATACGCAACACGGAAACACGCAATCCCAAGGAAAGCCGACGAAGTCCCGCAGATCCAAAACCGACCTGATTGTTTCAACTGAATTGAAGGAGAACGCCATGTTACGTATGTTTCGTGTACTCTTGACGCTGGTGATCGCGATGGCCGCGCTTAGTCTGCCGGCTGCCGCCAGCCCAGCCATCGCCCAGGACGGTCCGCTACCGCCTTCCATCAACTCGCTGACCGTAGAGCAGATAGTTACCTGTGAGCCGGACGGCGTGCAGGCCAGCGGCGCTATCTACCGCATTTGCATGCCGCCCAACTGGTGGTGGAACGGCGACCTGGTGATCTATGCCCACGGCTACGTGGCGGCCACCGAGCCGGTTGCCATCCCCGAGGATCAGCTTTGCCTGCCGGGCGACGGCCCCTGTTTGCCCGACATTATCAACGTGCTGGGCTACACGTTCGCCACCACAAGCTATAGCACCAACGGGCTCGCGGTAGAGGAGGGTGTGGCCGATGTGGTCGATCTGGTCAATGTGTTTGCCCAAACCCACGGCCAGCCGGGGCACGTCTACATCGTTGGCGTGTCGGAGGGCGGTCTGGTCACTGCGCTGGCCACCGAGCAGTATGCCAACGTCTTCGACGGCGGCGCTGCCACATGCGGACCGGTGGGCGACTTCCGCTACCAGGTCAACTACTTTGGCAACTTCCGCGCCGTATTCGACTACTTCTACCCCGGCCTGATCCCCGGCGATCCGGTCAACGTGCCGCCGGCGCTGGTGCCGATCTGGGAAGATTACTACCAGACCAACGTCAAGCCGGTGATCTTTGATCCTGTCAATGCCAGCAAGCTGCAGCAGTTGATGGCAGTCACCAAAGCGCCGGTGGACGCGGGCAACCCCGTGGCATCCACCGAGCAATCGGTGAAGGACGCGCTCTGGTATCAGGTGGTCGGCACCAACGACGCCACAGCCAAGCTGGGCGGGCAGCCCTTTGGCAACCAGCGGGTCTGGTACCGTGGCTCCGTCAACGATTGGCAGCTCAACCTGCTGGTGCAGCGCATCGCAGCCGACCCGGCCGCGCTGGCCGCGATCAACGCGCACCTCCAGACCTCTGGCGTTCTGACCTCGCCGCTGGTGACCATGCACACGACCCTCGACCAGCAGGTGCCGTACGCGCATGAGGTATTCTATCGTTGGAAGACTCTCGCCGCCGGTTCCGGCCTGAAACACATCAACATCCCGATTCAGCGCTACGGCCACTGCGAGTTCACCACTACGGAAGCACTGATCGCGTTCGGCGTCATGCTGGCGCTGGCCGGCGACCAGCCGCTGAACCAGGCCGCGGTACAGAAACTGCTGCCCAACTCGCAGGATCAGACGCAGTTGCAGCAGATGCTGGAGCAGTATTCCGACCCGGCCAGCCAGCCGGATATGAACAGCTTCGGCGGCGCGCGGACGCCTTGACAAGCCCGCGGGCCTGTGGTAGATTCGCTGGCACAATCGAATAAGTCGACAACGACGCCCTTATCCAGAGAGGTGGAGGGACCGGCCCTATGAAACCTCGGCAACCAGGTCGTCAGTTCAGTGAACAGTAATCAGTAGACAGTAATCAGTAACCGGAAACGGCAAGTCTGAGTACACCAACTGATAACTGAGTACCGATCACTGTTTACTGGCAGAACCCCGGTGCTAACTCCGTCAGCAAACGGCTGGAAGATAAGAGGACCTGGACGATGCTGTTACAGACCTCTTCGCTTCGGTGAAGAGGTCTTTGATTCGGCAGACGGCCCGGTAACACCTCCGGATTTGTGGCTCGCACCATTCCGGAGGTTGTTTTATGTCCAGTTCACCTATCGCTGGGGCAGCCGCTGCTGCCACTAACATCAACGGCGCTGAACCTGCCGCGTCCGAAACAGGGGCTGTACCAGCGCAACCCGGCCCATCAACCCTCTCCGTCCACGGCGGCGAGGCGCGCGACAAGGCGTTCCACAGCATCACCACCCCCATCGTCCAGGCATCGACCTACACCTTTCGCGACACAGCCGCGCTGGTGCGAGTACATGGAGGAGCGCATGTTCTGGGACGAGCCGCAGCGCGACGAGTACGGCCGCTACGGCAATCCCACCGTGCGCGCGGTGGAGGCAAGGCTGGCCGCGCTGGAAAACGGCGACGACGCGCTGTTGACGCCCAGCGGCATGTCGGCCATCACCGGCACGCTGCTGGTGTTCCTCAGCGCCGGCAGCCACATGGTCTGCACCATCGACTGTTACCGCCGGACGCGCGATTTCATCCAGACGATCCTCACCCGCTACGGCGTGGAGGCCACCGTCGTACCGGCGGCCGACCTGCAGGCCATCGAGGACGCGATCCAGCCCAACACGCGGTTGATCTTCTCCGAGTCGCCCACCAACCCGTTCATGCGCTGTCTCGACCTGGAAGGGCTGGCCGACATCGGTCGCCGATACGGTGTGCGCACCGCTATCGACAGCACTTTCGCCACGCCGCTCAACCTGCGACCGCTGGACTACGGCATCGATCTGGTGATCCACAGCGTCACCAAATACCTGGCCGGCCACAACGACGTGCTGGCCGGCGTTGTCATAGGCAACAACGGACTGACGACCCCGCTACGCCAGATGCACGGCATCCTTGGCAGCATCATCGACCCGCAGACTGCCTATCTGGTCGGGCGCGGCCTGAAGACGCTGGGCCTGCGTATCGAGCGCCAGAATGCCAACGGCCTGGCCGTGGCACGCTTCCTGGAGGATCACCCGCGGGTGCGGCGCGTCTGGTATCCCGGCCTTCCCAGCCATCCTGACCACGCGATCGCAGCAGCCCAGTTGCGCGGCTTTGGCGGCGTCGTCAGCTTCGAGGTCGACGGCGACGGCGAACAGACCGGCCGCTTCATCGACGCGCTGCGCATCCCCTACATCGGCCCCAGCCTGGGCGGCGTCGAGAGCCTCGTCGAGCAGGTGCAGATCGTCAGCTACTACGACGCCGACCCGGAGAAACTGGACGCGCTGGGCGTGTCACCGTCGCTGGTGCGCCTGGCCTGCGGCGTGGAGGACGCGGCCGATATCATTGCGGATCTGGAGCAGGCGTTGGCGGGCGTGGAGGAAGGGAAATGAGGGAAACGGGGGAAACAAGGGAAATCGGAGGTCGGGTGTCAGGAATCAGAAAGTCACCGAGTACATCGCTTGTCACCTTGTCACCTTGTCACCCTGTCATCCGCCGCCTGCCACTTGACACCGACCCTGCCGCGCGTACGATTCCGCTATGAACGAACAGAACCTTGCGCGCTATCGCGCGGCAGATCATTTACCCCGGGCTGGGCGAGGCGGGACAGCGCAAGCTGCTGGCGGCGACCGTGGTCGTAGTCGGCTGCGGCGCGACCGGCACCGTCATCGCCAACCACCTGGCGCGCAGCGGCGTCGGCCACCTGCGCATCGTCGACCGCGACTTCATCGAGCTGAACAACCTCCAGCGCCAGCTCCTGTTCGACGAGCAGGACATTGCCGCCAGGCTGCCCAAAGCCGAGGCCGCACGGCGCAAGCTGGCTCAGATTAACTCCGAGATCGCGATCGAGGGAATCGTGGCCGACGTCAATCCCGACAACATCGTTTCGCTGATCCGCGACGCCGATCTGGTGATGGACGGGGCGGACAACTTCGAAACCCGCTTCCTGCTCAACGACGCTTGCGCCAGGCTGGGCATCCCGTGGATCTACAGCGGCGTCATCGGCAGCTACGGCATGACCATGACGATCCGGCCGGGCGAGACGGCCTGCCTGCGCTGTCTGCTGGGCCAGATGCCCGCGCCCGGCACGACCGCGACCTGCGACACGGCCGGCGTGCTGGCGCCCTCGGTCAGCGTGGTCGCATCCATCGCCGCCGGCGAGGCCATCAAGCTGCTGGCCGGCTTCGGCGAGCTGAACGGCGGGCTGATCAACTACGACCTGCTGGACAACAGCCTGGAGCAGTTCGAGGTGATGCGGCGGGAAGATTGCGAGACGTGCGGACGGGGCAACTACGAATTCCTCAACGCCGAAGTCGGCACGCGCACCGCGACCCTTTGCGGCCGCAACGCCGTGCAGATCAGCGTCCCCGGCGGGCAGCGGCTGAACCTGGCCATGCGCTGGCAGCCACGCTGCGCCACTCCGGCGTCGACGACGTGGCCGTCAACCCCTACCTGCTGCGCGCCCGCATCAACGGCCTGGACCTGACCATCTTCCCCGACGCGCGCGCCATCATCAAGGGCACGGAGGATGAGAGCGTGGCGCGGACGGTGTATGCGAAGTACATTGGTACTTGAGGCAGCCATACGCGAAAAGCCGGGCTTCACCGAAGAAACCCGGCTTCTTGTCGCTCTGTTTCCGATGTTTCCCTCATTTCCCCTCCTTTCCCCTCCGCTAAATCGTCCCCTTCGTATCAATCACCTCCGGGTGTACGAACAGGAAGTGGTCCTGATAGTAGTGCATCCACAGGAAGCTCAGCACGGCGATGTAGTAGCCGCGGTCGAAGGCGGCGTCGAAGGGCATCTTCACCACCTGCCACAGGATGACGAAGATCACCAGCGCCAGTCCGACGTCGGCGATGGTCAGGCCGATGTTGAAAGCGTAGTAGCGGCGGGCGGATTTATTGTCATTCGACATCTTCTCGACGAAAGGCGAGTTCTTCAGCTCGCCGCGCTGATTGCGAATGTGGATCAGCATCCAGGTCAGCGCGAGATACTGGAACGAGTGCCAGACGTTCATGCCCTGGAAGGCCGTGTCCAGGTTGCCCAGCGCCGGCACAAAAAACGAAGCGGTCACGGTCACGGCAATGAACAGGGTCTTGGGCCGGTGCAGCGTGCCCTGGCGATGCTCCGCAATGGTCTTGGCGATCCAGACCGTCAGCGCGATGAGGAAGGCGCCCCCGGCTAGAATCCACATCCAGGAGCCCGAGCTCAGGCCGACGATCCCAAGGATTTGATCGACCATTTCGCTGAGATTGTTATTGCCAATGGCAAAGCTGTTGTTGGCGATCTTCCAGGCTGCCAGTGGATAGAGCGCCGTCAGAATCACCGCATAGTCGGACAGCCGCGAGAACCGTGACAGGTCGAAGCGTTGCCCGGTCTTCTGCCGCTCGTTGTACAGCGACGTGATGTAGATGATCTGGTGCAGGACGTGAATTGACGCCCAGAAAAAGAAGATAGTCAGCAGCAGCGGCAGGTTGAACAGCGCCAGCACCGTGACGATAACCGGAATCACCAGGCCGACCGTCAGGAACTTGCGATGCTTGTGGGCGAAGTCCCGATCCAGCCCGGTGCGCGTCCAGGTGGCGTACATGTGCGGACCGCCCACCAGCAACGCCACCGAGGCATTGACGAAATTGCGGCTCAGATCGTCGGCAGTCGTGCCCAGCAGTGTTGTCAGCGGAAATAACACCGCCTCCATGTTCAGCAGCAACAGGTAGACCAGATAGGGGGCCGCCACCAGGATGACGCTGAGGGAGATGAAGCGCAGGTCAAACTTGCGGGTATACAACCACAATGGGTGGTGCACCTGCTGGGTTGCGACGGTTGCAGTGGAAACAGCCATTGACAGTTCTCCTTCTTTGACGTTTAACTCGGACAGACTGTGCGTCAGGTCGCGCCAGGGATGAGGACGTTCAATATCGATATGGTTGCCCGGTAGGCCGGTCTGTTGGCGCCAAGAGTATAGCATAGCCCGCGGATTCGCAAAAATAGCGATTTCGCGACTGGCTGATCACGACTGGACCTAGCACGGTCAGGACATCACGTGCTGGCAAACTGGCTGAATTGGCTAGGCTGACATTTGCGTGCCGTAATCCTGCGGGCTGGTTCGTTCAACGAATCATAGCAGCATCAACCGCTGGCCAGCCGCGTTTTTGACAATGTGGAGCGACTGGATTATAATCTGGTCTGCCTTGAAGGAGGCTCTGAACTATGGACAACTCCACCAAGAACACCATCATGATTGCGACAAGCGTCGTTCCCGCTGCCAGCGGTTTCACGCGGAGTGCGCCCACTTTCAGCTAGCTTGCAATAACGCAGTGTCCAGCCGTGGGTGCATCGATCCGTGCCCCACGGCTTTTTGATTCTTCGTCCCGTTACGCCGTGGGAGTCACAAACTCTTCCCCACGGCGTTTTTTGTTTGCACGGTGTGCAGCAACGAGAAAGGAGGTTGCAAAACCATGACGACCCAACCGCGATGTCAGGACCACCGAACGGATCTACTGACGAATTCAACCACCGATAAGGAGGCACGACAATGACCCAGACCTATGCCTGCATAGATGCAGACAGTTGCAAAGCTCTCGCCGGCCACCTGCGTATCAGCCGGCATGCGTGAGGCGCTACCTGAAAATGCCACGATGGATGACCCCAAGCCGTACATCTGGCCGCTGCCGGTAGCCGCGGCGATCGCAATCCCGATTGGACTACAGGTGTTCAACCCGGCCGAGTGCTATGCAAGTCGCACTGGCAAGCTGATAACGAAATGGAACCCTCTACAATTGACTTCCCTTCCCGTCCCGATACAATGGAAGGGCGCACGATACCAACTAGAACTGGGCCGGCGCGATGCTGGCCCAGTTTTCTCTTTCGGAGAATCCTGTGATACGAGCACTCATTCTCGACTTTGGCGGCACCATTGTGACCATGGACGGCGACGCGGACAGCGCGCGCCAGGTGGCGACCGAGCTGGACATCCCACTGGCGGACGTCATGGCTGTGGTGATGGGCCACCCCGACTGGACCGACGCCATGCTGGGCAAGTACACCATCGAGGAATTCGACCAGCGGCTCTACGCGCGTCTTGGCAAGTCGTATGATCCGACACAACATCCGCTGATCTACCGCATGTTCGCCAACGAGATCCTCAACACCGGCCTGCTGGCCATCGCGGACGAGGTACGCACTGCCAACGGCAAGGCCGCCATCCTCAGCAACGCCACCTTCGACCTGGAGGAGCGCCTCCTGATCGACAAGTTCGGCATTATCGACCGCTTCGATCTGGTGGTGAACTCGGCGCGGCTGGGCATTGTCAAGCCGGACCCCGCGATCTACCGCCACACGCTGGATCTGCTGGAGGTCGCTCCGCACGAGGCAATCTTCGTCGACGACCTCCCGGTCAACGTAGAGGCCGCGGCCGCGCTGGGCATTCATGCCATCCACTTCCGCAGCGAAGCGCAGGCCATCGCCGACATCCGCAGCATTCAGGCGCGCGCCAACGGCGCCTGACGCCCAAACCATGGAGAAGGACACCCCATGAACGACACCATCGCCGCGCAGATGGAGCGTCTCGCCGCAGACGCCGCACAGCATGCCAAAAACCTGCGCTTCTACTGGGATGACGAAGGCGTCCACCAGCTAGGCATCTTCATCGACCCGGATCTCTACCAGTACGTGGACAAGATGTACAGCGAGTCGCTGGCGTTCGCCGAACGCTGCGCCCAGTTGACCACCCTCGCGCAACAGCTACGCTCCGCCTGACACTACCGCCCTATCGAACTAACACACGAATGCACTAACGAACCAACAGGTCTCCACGCCGTGCCAAGCTTCCTCTTTCCCCTTCTGAACATTGTGCTGTTTCTCCTGGCCGCGCTGGCGCTGGGATTCATCGCCATCCTGTGGTACATCTTCTGGCGGCCGCTGGCCAGGACCAAACGAGACCTCGTGATTGACGAGCTGTCAGCGCCGGTCGAGATCGTGCGCGACCGCTGGGGCGTGCCGCACATCTACGCCAAAACTGCCCGCGACGCCTTCCTGGCGCAAGGTTACGTTCACGCTCAAGACCGCCTCTTCCAACTGGAATACTCACGGCTGCTGGCGCGCGGTTCGCTGGCTGAAGCGCTGGGCCCGGCCGCGCTGGAGGCCGACCGCTGGAGCCGCGTCATCGGATTCTCGCGCGCGGCCGAGCAGGATTTGGCCGTCCTTGCGCCGGAGGACCGCGACGCGCTGGCAGCCTACACTGCCGGCGTCAACGCGTTTCTGGAGGCCAATCGGCTGCGCAAGCCAGCCGAGTTCACCATCGTCGGCCACACGCCGCAGCCGTGGCAGATACAAGACAGCGTGGGCATTCTCAAGGTGCTGGGCTGGGCGCTGAGCATGAACTGGGAAGGGGAGCTGGTGCGCATGCAGTTGATCCAGCGCCTCGGGCCTGAGCGGGCTGCCGAGCTTGATCCGGCGTTGGGTTACGGCGACGCGACATCCGACGCTGGCGCTCTCGAACCGGCCGCGCTGGCAGCAGCCGGCGAGCTGATGGCAGCCTATCAAGAAGTCGCGGGCTGGTTTGGCATCGCCCCGGCAGCCGGCAGCAACAACTGGGTCGTCAGCGCGCAACGGGTTGCCGGCCCTCTGCCGCTGCTGGCCAACGACCCGCACCTCACCGTCTCGATCCCCAGCCTGTGGTACGAAAACCACCTGGAGGCGGCCAACGGCAGCCTGCAAGTGACAGGCGCAACCTTCGTGGGACTGCCCGGCGTGGTCAGCGGCCACAACGCCCACATCGCCTGGGGCATCACCGCCGGACGGGCCGACAATCAGGATCTCTATGTCGAGCGGAGCCACCCTGACGATGCGAACAGTTTCCGCGTCGGCGACCAGTGGCGGGCCGCCACAGTCCTGCGCGAGCAAATCGCCGTCCGCGGCCAGCAGGAACCGCTGGTCGAAGAAGTGATCGTCACCCGCCACGGGCCACTGATCAACAGCCTGATCCCGGTTGAGAAGCGCACCGACCTGCCGCCGCTCGCGCTGCGCTGGTCGGGCCACAGCGCCAGTTCGGCCATCAACGGCCTGCTGCATCTGCAAACCGCCGGCGACTGGAACAGCTTCCGCGCTGCGCTGGCCTGCGTCGGCGAGCCGTCGATGAACTTCGTCTACGCCGACGACCGCGGCAACATCGGCTACCAGTATGCGGCGCGTGTGCCCAAGCGGCGCAGCGGCTACGGCATCGTGCCTGCGCCCGGCTGGGATGACAGCCACGCCTGGGAGGGTTTCGTGCCCTTTGACGACCTGCCGCGCCAGTTCAACCCACCCGACGGCTTTGCGGCCTCAGCCAACAACCAGCCGCCGCAAAGCGCCAACGGCCCGTGGATCGGCGCGGATTGGGATCCCGGCTATCGTTTTGAGCGCATCGTCAAGCTGCTGCAATCCAAGCCGCGCTTCACGCTGCGTGACTTCCAGCGCTTCCAGACCGACGTCTACTCCGGACTGGCCGAGCAACTGACGCCCTGGTTTGTACTGGCCGAAGGCACGAATCAATTGGAGCGGCGCGTGGTGAACGAGCTGGATGGGTGGAACCTGCGCATGGAGGTGGACAGCTTCCCGGCCGCCGCGTTCGAGGTGATGCGATTGCACCTGCTGGACATCGTGTTAAGCGACACACTCGGCCCACTGGCCAGCCAGTTCAAGGGCCGCACCATCAGCGACATTTTCGCCGCGTCCCCGTTTTCTGGCCATACCGGGCCGTTTCTGGTCAAGCTGCTGGAAAACGAGACAAGCTGGTGGTACGGCGAGACCGACGCGGGCGAGCCGCGCACGCGCGACGCTGTGCTCAACCTGGCGCTACAACGCACCGCCACGACGCTGTACGAGATGATCGGCAAAGACCCGCGCAAGTGGGCCTGGGGCAAGGTGCATCAGGTCGAGTTCAACCACCCCTTCGGTCGCGGCCGTGTGCTGCACTGGCTGTTCAACCGCGGCCAGTATCCCATCGGCGGCAACGACCACACCGTGTGGATGACCGCCAACGAGTTGTCGCTGCCGTTCGGATTAGTCACCACGACCGCGACCTACCGCCAGGTCGTGCAGGTGGGCGACTGGGACCGCTCAACCTCGATCCTCTCCACCGGCCAGTCGGGCCAGCCCGGCAGCCCGCACTACGCCGACCACATCGACATGTGGCGCGAGGGCGAACAGCACCCGATGCTCTGGACCCGCGCCGCCGTCGACGCGCAGGCCGAAGCAACCCTCACGCTGCGCCCGCCGGCCGCGGCGTGAGCATTTCGTTCGCTCTTGCCGGCTGACTACCCTGCGCTGGCCGGTCTTCGACCGAGCCAGCACCGGTACTGGCTCGGTCGGAGACCGGCCAGCGCTGAGTTCGGTGAAACAGATATGACACGACCACCCATCGACATGCGCGCGGCCTGGAATCGCACCAGCGCGCGCTACCAGGAACTGCACCAAATACCGGTCAACTCGGCGCACTATGGACCGTGGGCGCCGACGGAGAACCAGTTGCGGCTGCTGGGCGATGTGCGCGGCAAGCGTATCCTGGAGCTGGGCTGCGGCGGCGGGCAGTGCAGCATCGCCTTTGCGTTGCAAGGGGCGACCACGACCGGCATCGACCTCAGCGACGAACAGCTTGCCTTTGCCCGAACGCTGGCAGCGACCTCCGGCGTACACGTGGTCTTCCACCAGGGCGACGCGGCTGACCTGGCTCGCTTCGGGGACGCCAGCTTCGATGTTGTGTTCTCGGCCTACGCGCTGGCCTACGTGGAGAGTATTGCCGGCTGCTTGAGAGAGACGGCGCGCGTGCTCGCCCCCGAGGGTCTGCTGGTGTTCAGCCTGGACCACCCGTTTCGCGACTGTTTCTGGGATGAAGAGAGCGACGAGGAAAGCCTGACGCCGGCGCGCAGCTACTTCCTGCGAGCCCCGTCGGACTGGCAGTTCGGCAGCAGCGGCGAGTGGATGCGCTCCTACCACCGCACCATCGGCGACTGGACAGACCTGCTACGCGAAGCCGGCCTGCAAGTGCAGCGAATCCTGGAGCCGGCGCCGGTGCTGACGCCGGAAGAGGAAAACACCTGGGCCGAAAGCTACGACCTGGAAACCGCCCGCCTGATCCCGCAGACGATCATCTTCGTCGCGGCACGGCCGCGGACGTAGCACGATTTTCCAAATCGTGGCCGCGCCTTCACACAAGACGATTGAAGGAATGAGTACGAGTACGAGGAAGAGTAGGAGTACGAGAAAGCAGCGCTACTGCTCATGCAACAGCGGGAGCGGATTGACCAGATAACCGAAGTCGCGCAGTTCGAAGTGCAGATGCGGCCCGGTCGAGTTGCCCGTGGAGCCGACGTAGCCGATGATCTGTCCCTTCACGACGACATCGCCCTCTTGCACTAAGGCCTGCGTCAGGTGTGCATAGTGGGTCGTGTAGTCGATCTGGTGGTCGATGATGATCCGCCCGCCATAGCCGACCGTGGAATAGCCAGACTTCACCACGACGCCGTTGTCCACCGCACGCACCGGCGTGCCGATGGGCACCGCAATATCCAGCGCCTTGTGGCTGCTGTGGAAGCCCTGCGAGATGACCCCACCTTCCACCGGCCAGATGAAGTGACCGTCGCCGTACGGCCAGGCGGCCGGCCGGCTGGCAAGCTGTTGATCAGGCGCTTCCGCCCGCTGCTCGTTCAGGTCAACCGCCCCAGCGTGCGGAACCAACACACGCCGCCCGGCCGCCAGCGGCGCGTCAGCGGCGGTCAGCTGGTTCCAGTCGGTCTGCAAGATCGAGTCGACCGTCACACCATAGCGTTGGGCGATCTCCTGCGCAGTCTGGCCCTCGACCGCCCAGTGGCAGCGGTAGTGGGCGGCCGGCACATAGATCGTCTGGCCAGAACGCAAGTCAGACAGCGGCTGGAGCGCAGACTTGGTGACGCAGCCCATCAAGCCAACATCACGACCCATGTCCAGCGCCAGCAGGCTCAGATCGTCGCCCTGACGCAGGACGTACGGCTGGCTGTCGCCATCGTGTTCAACCTCGAACTCGACCACCAGCGCGGACGGGTTGCTCATGAGCATCGGAAGGTAGACGCGCGGCTGTTGGCTACCCTTGCCAGGCTCGTCCTGCTGCGCCAGGGCAGCGGGTGATAAGGCAAAGCTGGCCAGCGCCAGCAGTCCCACCACGATACCCAGCGGGTTGAAAAGACGTTTTGCAGAGGATGAAAACATTGGGTCGATTTTACCAGTTCAAGCGGAACTCGTCAACCTCGCGGCGCGGAGTGAACGGTCAACGCGCAACGCGCCGTGCTTCCCTTTCAAGACGACCTGACAGACAACTCGGTTCCCGAATGCCGCGCATCTGAGAAAAACATGACGAACCAAACCGACGACACCTATCGATCCGCGCTGTGGCGCATCTACAACCGCCGCCAGCCTGCCCGCCCGTGGGAGGACGGCGAAAACCTGCCGTGGAACGACCCCGAGTTCAGCGAGCGGATGCTGCGCGAGCACTTGGATCAAAGCCACGGCGCTGCTAGCCGCCAGCGACCAGAAATCCTACGATTGGTCGACTGGCTATGGCAGCACCTCGACCTGACACCCGGCGCGCGCGTTTTGGACATCACCTGCGGACCGGGGCTGTACTCAGTGGAACTGGCGCGCCGCGGCGTCCACGTCACCGGCATCGACTTCGGCCCGGCCAGCATCGCCTACGCACGCGAACAAACACAACTGCAAGGCTGTGTCCGACCGCTGCACATTCATCCAGGCCGATGTGCGCGCCGCGTTGCCGGAGCAAGCCGGCCAGGCGTACGATGCCGCGCAGTTCCTCTACGGGCAGCTCAGCGTCTTCACTCGTCAGGAGACAGCGGCCCTGCTGCGCCAGACAGCCGCGGCCTTGCGTCCTGGCGGCAAGCTGGTCATCGAGCTGCTGGATTACGAACGCATCGACAAGACCAACAGCAATTTCTGGTTCACCGATGACCGCGGGCTGTGGGGCGACCGCCCGTTCATGATTCTGGGTGAGCGCTTCTGGGACGAAGAGCAGCGGACCGCCATCGACCGTTTCCACGTCCTCGACCTGGCAAGCGGCGCGATGCAGGTCATCGGCCTGCCAGACTGCGGCTACAAGACCGAAGAGATGCTGCTGCTGCTCCACGAGTGCGGCTTCGAATCCGCCGAAGCGTACCCGGCATGGGACGACCTTAATCTCTACGACGCCGAGGAATGGGTTACCTATGTGGCCACCCGCTAACCCGATGGACCTGCTGAGATGATCCCTTCGCTACACGATCTGCGCCTGCTGGTAATCGCCGACGACCCGCTGGCGCGCGCTGGCCTGGCCGCAATCCTGGCTGCGCAGCCAGGCTGCCAGGTCGTCGGTCAGATCGCGAGCGACGCCGACTGGCCGGCTGAGATTGAGACCGCGCGGCCCGATGTCATCATCTGGGATCTTGGCTGGATGCCTGACGGCCCGCTGGATCGCCTGTCAGACCAGCGCGCCAGTCTGCCGCCTGTGTTGATCCTGCTGCCAGAACTCGATTCAGGCACGGCCAATGCCGTGCAGGCATGGCAAGCAGGCGCACGCGGCCTGCTGCCGCGCAACGCCGCCCCGGTCACCGTCGCCGCCGCCGCCCACAGCCTGGCGCAGGGGCTGGTCGTCCTTAACCAGGAAGTTGCGGCAGAACTGCTGCTGGCCGCGCCACCCGATCACATCGCCGACACACTGGTCGAACCGCTGACGCCACGCGAGAACGAGGTTCTGCAACTGCTGGCCGAGGGCCTGACCAACCGCGCCATCGCCCAACGGCTGGAGATCAGCGAGCACACCGTCAAGTTCCACGTCAACGCCATCCTCGGCAAGCTGGCAGCGCAAAGCCGCACCGATGCCGTGATGCGCGCGACGCGGCTGGGACTGATACTGTTGTAGGCGCGCTCACCCTCACCCCAGCCCGCGCACACTCCCCACCTACCCATTCTTCCAGGTGCCACCCTCCCCACACAGCCGATGCGCCGCGCCCTCTCCGTCCGCGATACTGGTAGACAAGTCCGAGAATCGATACGAACTACACAATACGGAGCAAACCAATGTCAGACACAAACACACTCACCGCCTTTTCCGACGGCCTGGCAGCCGCCGTCGAGACCGCCGGTCAGAGCATCGTCCGGGTTGACGCCCGCGACCGGATGCCCGCGACCGGTATCGTCTGGTCAGCTGACGGGCTGATCGTCACCGCCCATCACGTCGTCCAGCGCGACGAGGACATCAGCGTCGGCCTGCCCGACGGCTCCAGCGTCGCGGCCACCCTCATCGGACGTGACCCGTCCACCGACATCGCCCTGCTGCGCGCCGAGTCGGCCAGCCTGACCCCCGCGACCTGGGTGGATGCCGCCGACTTGAAAGTTGGCAACCTGGCGCTGGCGCTGGGCCGGCCGGGCCGCACCGTGCAGGCGACGCTAGGCGTCGTCAGCGCGCTGGGTGACACCTGGCGCACCGGTGCGGGCGGCACGATTGACCGCTATCTCCAGACCGATGTCGTCATGTACCCCGGCTTCTCCGGCGGCCCGTTGGTCGACGTGACCGGCCGCGTCGTGGGGCTGAACAGCTCGGCGCTGGCACGCGGCGTCAGCGTGGCGCTGCCGGCCGAAACCGTGCGCCGGATCGCGGAAACGCTGCTGGCGCATGGCAAGGTACGCCGCGGCTATCTGGGCGTCAGCACGCAGCGCGTCCGTCTGCCTGCCAACCTGGCGGAGCAACTGGGCCAGGAAACCGGCCTGCTGATCGGCGCGGTGGTGCCGGACAGCCCGGCCGAGAAAGCGGGGCTGTTTCTGGGCGACACCATCGTAGCCGTGGCCGGCGAGCCGGTGCGCCACCATGACGACCTGCTGGCCAAGCTGAGCGGCGACCGCGTCGGCCAGTCCGTGCCGATCAACATCGTCCGCGGCGGGCAGGTGATTGAGGTTCCCGTCCTGATTGAGGATCGCGGGTAGCAGATGGCAGGCGATACCTGGCCAGTGCGTCAGGCGCAGGGTTCGAGCCTGGTATAACGTTTACAGGGCCCCGAAAACATCTGCCCCGCACCAGCGATGTTCATCGCAGGGTGCGGGGCATTTCATGATTCTAGCGGATTCTGTGGCAGTGGTCGTCCGACTGCTACGCAAAATGGATCGGGCTACTGCAGCAGACGGCAACTGGCACGTTTCGGATTGACCATTCCAGCCGCGGACGGTTGCTTTGCGGTATACTGGTGGCAATGCAACCTCTTCAAGAAACCGCCCGAACCCAATGAACCGTCGCATCCTTGCCATTCTCGCCATCCTTGTCCTGTTCACGGTCGTCGCAGTGGGATCTATGGTGCTGCGCGGACCCGGCGAAACCGTTGTCGTGCTCGCGCCAACGCCGACTGTCACCGCGCCCGCCACCAGCACGCCGACGCAGACAGCAACTGCGACCGCATCGCCGACCGCCACGTATACACCCACCGCGACGCCGACGGCCACCCCGTCACCCACGCCCACGGTTACACCGACCGCGACACCCAACCCCTACCTGCCGTTCACCGTCCCCGGCCTGCGCGAGCGTGACTTTCCCGGCGGCGAGATCGTGATCACCAGCACCTGGGAAGAGACCGACGCCTTCACCCGCTACTACATCACCTACCCCAGCGACGACTTGACCATCAGCGGCATGATGGCGGTGCCCAAGGGTCAAGGGCCCTTTCCGGTGATCATCCTCAACCACGGCTACATCCCACCGTCGCAGTACTGGACCGGCGCGGACACCTACGATGCATCAACCTATCTGGCCAGCCGCGGCTTCCTGACCATCAGCCCCGACTTCCGCGGCTGGGGCCGGTCCGACACCGGTGACAACGTCTTCCGCTCCGGCCTGGCCATCGACGTCATGAACCTGATCAGCTCGCTGCTGTCGCTGCCAAGTGCCGACCGGGACCGCGTCGGCATCTGGGGTCACAGCATGGGCGGCGGCGCGGTCTCCTGGACCATGGCCGTTGATCCGCGTGTCAAGGCCAGCCTGCTCTATGCCCCGGTCAGCGCCGACGCGGGCGACCGGCGGCGCTTCGGCGGCAGCGGCCCCAGCAGCAGCGACCCCGTCTGGCGCGACGACCCCCAGTTCATCGACAAGATCTCACCTATCAACTACTTCGACGGCGTGACCGGCCCGGTGCAGATCCATCAGGGCGACGCCGACACCACCACCCCGCCGCGCTGGGCACGCGCCATCCGCGACGCGCTGCAAGCGGCCGGCAAAGACGTCACCTACTTCGAATACCCCGGCCAGGGCCACGCCCTCAAAGGCGACGCCTGGCGCACCTTCATGCAGCGCACCGCCGACTTCTTCGCCGAAAACCTGTAGCCTGCCCCAATCATCCCGAAAACGAAAACGTCAATCCAGCCGCAGCACGTACTCCTCCGTCTCCACGCCGCGCGCGGCGGCGAAGCCCTTGTCCTCGCCACAGATCACGAAGCCGCATTTCGCCAGCACCCGCAGCGACCCGATGTTGTCCTGCGCGGCGCGGGCGTAGAGCGGCCGCACGGTGACGACCTCCAAAAACGCGGCCAGCCCGCGGGTAGCGATGCCCCGACCCCAGTACTCCCGACCCAGCCAGTAACCGACAGACAGATCACCCAGGAGTTGGAAGCTCGTCACGTGTCCGGCGACTTCTCCGTTCCACAGGATGGTCCTCGCAACCCGGGTGTCGTCGTTGAGTATACGCGCCCACCATGCAAAGTAGGGGTCCGGGTCGTCAGTCAGCGCTGGTCCAAACGCGGCCATCCAGTGGGCCGTCGCATCCAGCTGCTGCTCGAAGAACACCTGCAGATCTTCGGCCTGAACATCGCGCAGGGAAACTACGTCGTGACCGTCGCTTTCCATCATTCTCTCCTCGATCGTTCTATTCCAAACGCAGCAACTTCCAGGCCGGCCAGCGCGCTGCACGCGGTTTCACGGTCGGCTTAGCAGGCGGGTCGGACCTGTCGCAATCCCTGCCCCTGCGGCCAGCGCCGCGCGGCCGTTGGCCGCCACTTGCTCCACCAGCAACCGCGGCGCGCCGCCGATGAAGCAGTGCGACGCGTTGGTGCATTCGGCCCCTGGCAACTCGACAGTGTAAACACCGCTCGCCGGGCTGATCTGCGTCGTGTTGCCGCGCTCGTCAACCAGCAGCGCCTCCGCCGCGATGGCCGTCACCCGAACCTGGCGCGCAGCCGTTCCATCGGTCCACAGCACGGTGGTGGTCGCGTCGCCGCGGTCGAAGGTTACCGCGTTGACATCGCTGCGCTGCTCGTGGACCGCGCTGCGGAAGCCGCCGAGCCAGGTCGTCGCCGTGCGGTAGGCGTCAAATGCAGGCCGCGGCGTGTCGTCGGCGCGCAGCAGGCCGAAAGGTTCGATGGACTCGGGATGATCGGCGCTGTTGCGCAGCTTGTAGAACTCGACCCGTTCCGCGCCGTGGGAGAATGCCAGCGCGAACTCCTGCAAGGTGAAGGCCGCCTGCTCGTCCAGCGACACGCGAAAGCGCGGCTCCGACCACGGCAACTCCTGCGGATCATCCGACGGCGGCGCGTTGGTCTCGTTGATCCAAATCGCCTTGCCGGCCATGCCGTAACGCGCCAACAAAGCGCGCGTCTCATCCAGCACGTCCACGGTCTGGCGCGGGTTGAAGTAGAGGTGGTAGACAACGCCGTCAAAATACGCGCCATCGGCCGCGGCGTCCGGGTCGGCGGCGATGATCTCCAGCAGCCGGTCGAGGTAGCGCCGCCGGCCGTGTTCCCAGTCCCAGTAGTAGGTCATCCCGGCCACGAAAACTTGCATCGACGGATCGACCCCCTTGATGGCGCGATAGGCGGTCTTGAGCAGTTGGGCGTAGTCGGCTTCCGTGCCGTCCCAAGTCTTGCCGGGGTGTCCGTCCATCCACACGTCGGGCTCGTTCCAGATCACCCAGGTGTTGATGCGACCGGCGTAGTGCTGCGCCATGCGGCGGGTGAACGCTTCCCAGGCTGCCATGTCGGGCACGGCGCGCGCCGAGGTGTTGTCGCTGGCGCTGGCCCAGGCCGGCGTGCCGATCAGCAGTCCAACCACCTCACGCCCCGCGGCCAGCTCCGCCGCGACGAGCGGATCGGGCACATTGGCCGGTTTCCAGTCGGCCGGGCTGCCAGGCTGGATCACGTCCCAGCGCAGGATGACGCGCGTGAAACCCGCACCGGCCTGCGCGGCCGCCTGCGGGTTAGCAGTCGTTTCGACGATGCCAAAGCGCGGATCAGGGGGAGCGGCCGGCTGTGCGCGGGCTACGGTTGCCGGCGAAAGCAGCCAGCATGTAACAAGGATCAGCCCCCAACTCAGCAATCGTCTCATCGCATTTCTCGTACTCTTACTCGTACTCGTACTCGGTTCCGCTCTGCCATCCACAGCACCCGGAGAGAGTACGAGGACGAGTATGTGCACGAGTACGAGCCAGAGGCACACCGTCAAGGGGCGCTGCGGCGGACGCGTGCAGTCAACACATCGCGCAGGAGCCACAACTCCTTGACGCGCAGCAACAGAGCAACCATCAGAAAAACGGCGCCACCCACTATCACCGCCGGCAGCAGCGCCCACGCCTGGTCGGGCATCAGCTGCATGGTCAACATTGCGGCCACCGCCATGGCCAGCGACGCCAGCACCACCTTGCCAGTCAGCAGCAGCAGCTCGCGCAGTTGCCGGCGCACCTGGCGCTGGCTGTTCGGGTCGGCCAGTTCGCTCCACTGGCCGCGGTCGCGCCAGAGCCACCACAGTCCCAGCCCTGTCGATACGATGGCGCCCACCGAAAACCCGATGGCGATGCCCTGCACGCCGATCTGCGGTGCCAGCAGCACATCCAGACCGATGCTGACCACTGCCAGCACGATGAAGAGGACCAGCACTACAACCGTGCGCAGTGCGGCGTAGTAGTACGCCTGCACGACGCGCGAGTAACCGAGAAAGAGGATGCTGACGGCGTATAAGCTCAGAACCAACCCGGTCAATTGGCTGGCTTCGGGCGTAAACCGGCCGCGCTCGAAGAGCAGCCGGATCATCGGCACGCCCAGCGCCGCCATGCCAAGGCCGATGGGCACGGCCACGAACGTCGTCAGCCGTAGCGCCGAAATGAGCAGCGAGCGCACCTGATCCTTGCGTCCCTGGCTCATCGCCTGGCTCATGGCGGGCGTACTGGCGGTGGTGATGCTGGTCAGAAACACGGAGCTGATGACAAAGGTCAGCCGGTTAGCATAGCTGACGATGGTGACGCTGCCGGGTGGCAGAAAGGCGGCGACCGCGGTCTCGGCAACGTTGATACCCTGGCGTACGATGGCTCCGGCCGTGATCGGCGCTGACACGCGCCCGGTCTGCCGCAGCCGGCGGTCGCGCAGATCAAGCACCGGCCGCCAGCGCAGCTTCGTCTGGCTGACAGACTGCCAGGCGACCACCAGAAGCTGGCAAGCAACTCCGGCTACCACACCCCACGACAGCAGGTGCAGGCCGATCCAGTCGTTCGTGGCAGCGCCCGGGATTAGCGCCCGTCCGGCGATCAACACGACCAGCGTCACGGCGCTGCGCACAAAGTTGATGGCTGTGGGAATGCCAAAGATCTTGTCCGCGTACAAAAACGAACGCAGCACCTCGACCGGCCCGGTCAACAGCACCGTCAGGAAGAGGATGCGCCCCAGATCGGTCGCCAGGGCTACGCCTTCGTCACCAAGGCCGCGGTAGAGCGTCTCGGTGATCCCGACCGACCAGAGTATTCCAATCGCAGTAACCAGTGCGACTATGATCGTTGACGCGTTGAGAACGTTGCTGAAGAAACCTGAGAGCGGCGAGGGCGCGACGGCGCGCGCTTTGCCATCGCGACCCATTTCGCTGAGCATGCGGGCAAACATCGGCACCAGCGCCGCGCCGGCCACCATGGTGAGGACCGAGGTAATGGCGTTCGGCAGGCGATAGGCGCTGAAATACGCGTCAGTTTGCAGGCCGACGCCAAACCAGGCCGCCACCAGCGCATCCAGCGCGAACCCGGCCAGCACGCCCAACGCGTTGAAGACCGACACAGTCGCGGAGCCAGCCAACAAACTCCGCCCGGCGCGCTGTTGCTCCTCGTTTGCCGACTGGTCAGCAGCCACGATGTCTCACGGCGCCACGCCCAACGCCCGCAACTGCCGGCGCGCATAGTCGCTGTCGGGGTTGATCTGCAACGCCTGCTGATACGCCTCAATCGCGGCAGCCTCATTCCCGGACGCCCGCAGCGCGTCGCCAAGCTGAACGCGGTAGAACGCGTTGTCTGGGCTGAGCGTGATCGCCTGTTGCCAGGCCAGGACCGCCTGCTCAGATTGCCCGTCGCCCGCGTAGGCCTGCGCCAGCAGCGCGAACGCGTTGTGACGATCGGCCCGCAGCTTGACCGCCTCGCGCAGCGCCTGGATCGCCTCACCGTATGACCCCTGCTCCAGAAGCAGATCCCCCATCTCCAGCAAGCTGCGGAACGGATCAGGCGCCAACGCCGCCGCGCGCTGAAAATACTGGATCGCCTCATCCGGCCGGCCCAGCCTGTCCAGCACGCTCGCCAGCGCCGTCAACGTCTCGACGTGATCGGGCCGCGCAGCCAGAGCGCCTTCAAAAGCGCTGGCCGCTTCCTCCAACTGGCCGTCCGTCAGCGCCACGCGGCCTTCGGCGAAGTGCTGAAAGAACGACTCCAGCCCGCCGGCTGCCAGGGCGCTCCGATAGAGCGCGACCGAACGCTCACGATCGTCTGCCCAATAATAGCCCGCCAGCGTGTAAGGCGGGTTGGGATTGGTCGGATCGATGACTAGCGCCTGCTCCAGCAGCACCTTGGCGCGCTCGCGGTTGCCGGCGTTGGAAATAGCGCTGCCGGTGCGGTGTAACTGGATCGCCAGCGCCTGATGGGCGTCGATGGGCTGCCAGCGCGCCTGGGCCGCCGCGGTGTCGCCTTGCGCGTCCAGCACATTGCCCAGCGCCAGCGACGCAAACAGGTCGCCCGGATCGCCGGCCAGCGCCTGCTCCAGGGTTTGCTGCGCCGCCGGGTAGTCGCCTGCAGATCCCAACGCGATGCCAGCGGACCGCAAATTGCCGGCAGCGGCCGCGCGCTCGGCGACCTGCCGCAGCCGTCCGCCGTCCGTCGTGTCGACGACCCGCCCCAACGCGTAGATGCCGGGCACATCCAGTGCGGCCAGTGGCTTCACCAGCGCGGCCCGCATCTGGCGGGCGACCGCGGCCTGCCGCAATGGCTGCACCAGCGAGACAGCCAGCAGCAGCATGACAACGCCAGCAAGGATCAGCGCAGGTAGCCAGCGTCTCATTTGCCGCCTCCCTTCAGACGCTCCAGCGCCTCGCGCGCGCCCTCGCGGGTCGGATCAAGCTGCAACCCGCGCTCGAGCATCGCAATCGCCTCGTCGACCATGCCGCGGCGACGGTAAGCGGTAGCCAGCGTCAGAACGGCATCCACGCTGTCAGGTGCAGCCTGCACCGCGGCCTCGTAGGCCGCCAGCGCCTGGGTCTCCAAGCCCGTCTCGTCCAGCAGTTCGCCCTGCTTGATATAAGCGAAGGGATAGTCCGGCGCGAGCTGGGCAATCCGCTGGTATTCCTGGAGCGCCTGCGGCTGGCGACCGGCCTGGCGATAGGCGTTGGCCAGCGACATCTGCAATCCCAGGTCGTCGGGGTTGGCGACGGCAACCCGCTGATATTCCTGCAAAGCCGGCTCCCACTGCCCGCTGGCCGCGTAGGCGTTGGCCAGCTTGACACGGATCACCGTGTCGTCGGTCTGGCTGGCGCGCATCTCGAGAGCCTTCTGGTAGGAGTCGGCTGCCTCCCGGGCGCGGTCGTAGGCCATCATCAGGTCGCCCTGTGCGCTGTAGGCCGCCGCCGAGTTTGGATCGAGCTGCAAGGCAGTCTGCAGCGCGCCTCTGGCCCACTCAAAGCGCAGCGCCCGCAGATCGTCAGCCTGGGCAATGTGAGACAGCGCCAGACCGATTTGCGCTTCGGGAGCGCGCGGGTTGAGGCGAACCGCTTGCTCCAGCAGTGTTTGCGCTTCAGGCGCTCGCCCCAGGCGCAGCAACAGGTCGCCGGCCCGCAGTTGCAGCGACAGTGGATCCTCAACTCGGGAAGCGCCGTCGGTGTAAATCGCCAGCGCGCCCTCCTGATCACCCTGCACCTCGCGCACCGAGGCCAGCAACAAGTAGCCGCGCGCCAACTCAGGCCGCGTCTCGATCAGGCTGGCGGCCAGCAACTCGGCGCGCGTTACGTCGCCCAGCCGCAGCGCCGCTTTGCCCAACTGATCGCGCGCCTGGGCAAGCTGATCGGGATCGCTCGCGCGCGTCGCAGCTTCCTCGTAGAGCGGCAACGCGCGCTCCGGCTCGTCCCGCTCCATGTAGAGGTCGCCCAGCGAGATCTTGACGCCCAAATCGTCAGGCGCCAACACCAGTAACTGGCTGTAGGCGGTCTCCGCCAAATCGAACTCCCCGATCCCGCGGTAGGCCGCGGCCAGATCCAGCAGCGCGCCCTTGTCGGCGGGCGACTGGGTCACCCGTTGCTGGAAGATCGCGATAGCCTCCTCGGGCTTGCCGGCAGCCAGCAGCGCTGTTCCCAGCCTTCCTAGCGTCAGCAAGTCATCTGGCGCCAATTGCTGCGCCCGTTCATACTGCACGACTGCATCCTCGGGCCGGTCGTAGGCGAGATAGAGATCGCCCAGCGCCTGATACGGGCTGAGGTTGTCCGGAGCGAACTCGGCAGCTTCCTTGAGCCTCGCCTCAGCTTTGCGGAACTCGACCGCGCCCGTCCCGCCGCCGGCCAGCGAATAGGCGCGCGCCAGGCCCAGCAGCGCATCGGCGTTGGTGGGATCAAGATTCAGAGCGGCCTCAAACCGCTCCTGGGCGTCGGTCAGATCGCCAGAGCGCAGATAGCTGTCGGCCTGGCGCACCACCGGCACGGCGGATCGCGGCGCGACGGCCACCGCACGCCCGTAGGCTTGCTGGGCCGCGTCGAAATCGCCCTGTGCGCGCAACAGGTCACCCACCAGCAGCGGCGTTTGCAGCACCTCGGGCCGCTGCGCCTCCACCTCACGCGCCAGCGTCAGCGCCTCGTCCAGCCGACCCTCGATCTGCAAGGCGCGCGCCAATCCGGTCCACGCGCGCCACGGCTCGACGACCTCGAAGACCGGCGCGGGGTCGGCCGGCGACGCGGCCTGTAGCGCATCGGGCGTGCCTCGCAAGCGGTCGACAACCGTCCGGTAGCGCTCCTCAGCTTCAATGGTCCGTTCCAGATCCAGCAAAGCATCGCCCTGCTGGATGATGGCTGGCGCGTACTGCGGGTCAAGTTCCACCGCCTGCGCCAGCGGTTCCAGCGATTCTTCGGCGCGACCGACCTGACGCAACACCAGCCCCAGCAACGCCAGCGCGGCGGGATCGTTGGGTCGGTCGTCAACGTATTGCTGCATCGTCTCGACTGCGCGGTCGCTCTGGCCGGCGTTCAGCAGCGCCTGGGCGATGACCAGCGGCGCCTGCTCCGGGTCCAGCGCGAGACGTTCCGTATAGATTGCCAACCCCTCGTCGATCTGTCCCGCTGCCAGATATGCGTCGGCCAGTGAAGTGAGCGTGTCAGCGGGTACAGTCTCCTGACTGGCAGCCTGAAGCTCGACGGCCTGCTCCAGCACAGGCACGGCGTCTGCAGCGCGACCGCTGGCCAGCAGCACCCGCCCCAGCGACGACAGCGCGCCCGGATCGCTGGGCACAAGCTGGAGCGCACGACGCAACGACGCCTCAGCCTGGCGATACAGGCTCTGGCGCTGGTAGACGCGTCCAATCCCGGTCAGCGCGGGTACGCTGCGGCGATCCAACGAGAGCGCGGTGTTATAGGCCGTCGCCGCGTCGTCCAGCCGGCCCGATTCCAGGAAAACGTCGCCGACCTGGCTTTGCAATGCGCCGTTGGTAGGCGCCAGCGCGGCCGCCTGACGCAGCGCGGCCAGCGCAGCCGCGGCGTCGTCGCGTGCCTGCGCCACCCGCCCGGTCAGCAGGTAGGACTGGTAGGCCGACGGACTGCGCGCCACCATTGCTAGCGCGACCTCGTCCGCGGCGTCGATATCGCCCTGCCGCAGAAAGGCGGTTCCCAACGCCAGCGAGATGCGCGGGTCGGTTGCGTCAACCTCGGTAAGTTGCTGGAAGACAGCGACCGCCTCGTCGGCGCGACCCTGCGTCAGATAGAGGTTGCCCAGCGCCAGGCCGGCGGTGGTGTCGGCAGGGGTCAACTGCTGCACGGCGAGATAGGCCTGCTCGGCTTCGTCCAGCCGGCCCAGGCTGCGCAGCGTGGAGGCGCGCGCAAGCTGCCAGCGGGCCCGTTCCGCGTCAGACTGGGCCGCGTCGATGGCTGCCGCGTAGCTGGTCAGCGCATCGTCAGGGCTGCCCGCGGCCAGCAGCGCCTGCGCCAGGCTGTCGATGACGGCGGCGTTGTCGGGCTGCTGCGCCAGCACCGACTGGTAGGCGGCAACCGCGTCGGCCGCCTCGCCCTGCGCCAGCAGCGTGTCGCCCAGCGCGAGCTGCGCCGCCGCGTCGTCAGGGTTGGCTGCCAGCACCTCCTCCAGCAACGAGCGCGCGCGCGCCAGATCGGCTTCGCTGCGCGCCGTGCGTTCCTGGTCGGTCTGCTGCTGGGTCAGGGTACGCGCCATGCCCAGCCGGCTGTTGCGGTCGGTGGGCGAGACGGAAAGGGCCAACTCGTAGGCGGCGCGCGCCTCGGCCAGACGGCCAGTGGAAAGCTGCATGTCGCCGACGCGGCTGTTGGCCAGCGCGTCGTCGGGCGCAAGCTGCACGGCCTGGCCGTAGGCGTTCAGCGCCTCACCCAGCCGCCCGCGCGCGCGCAGCAGGTCGCCCGTCAGGATCGCCACCGCGGACACGTCAGGACGCAACGTAGCGATCTGCTGGGCTATCACCTCAGCCTCATCGTAGCGGCCCTGTGCGGACAACAGGCGGGCCAGCCCGGTGTAGGCCTGGTAGAGCGTGCCGGTGGGACCGTCGGGCAGAGCCTCGATGTTCGTGATGGCTTCCCGATAGGCGGTTTCGGCCTCGTCGGCGCGGTTCAGCAGCCGCAGGGTCGTCGCCTTGTCGATCAGCGGTGCGGCTGTGGTCTGATCGACGCGCGCGGCCCGGTCGTAGGCAGCGATGGCCTGCTCAAGCGTCGTGCGGCAATCGAAGCCGGCCGGCTGGCCGGTCGTGTCAAGACCGTCGGGACAGAGTTTGACCAACTGGTCACCCAGCGTCATCAGCGCATCGAAGCTGTCGGGGTTGCGCGACAGGAAGAGGTCGATCGCATCGATGGCCTCGCCGGCCTGCCCGCTGGCAACCAGTGCATCGGCCACGGCCGCCAGCGCATTGACATCGTCGGGCGATTGGCGTAACAGCTCCCGATAGAATCCGACCGCTTCGTCACCCCGATCCTGCACCAGATACGCGCCGAACATCTTGTCACGCACGGCGGAGAGGCTCGGATCGCGGCGCAGCGCCTCCTGATAGCTGCCAACGGCCGCGTCCAGTTGCCCGTAGCCAAGATAGAGATCGCCTAAGCCGACCTGCGCCTGGATGCTGTCAGGATCGAAGAGCAGCGCCGACTCGAACGCATCGATAGCATTGAAAAAGTTGGCATCCTCGGCAACCGGCTCGGCAGGGATGCCGGTGACGCCGGCCTGACGCAGCCGCTGGCTGGCCTGCGCCAGGTACATCCGCCCCAGCCCGACGTAGGCCAACGCGTGTTGCGGGTCGTAGCTCAGCGCACGCCTGAAGCTGGCCTCAGCGCCGCTGATGTTGCGCTGCAAGAGGTAGACGTTGCCGATGCGCGTCTGCAAGTCAGAAAGAAAGACAGTCTGGCTCTGGTTCGCGACCGCCTCAGTGTCACGATCCACCGCGTCAGGCGCCGGCGCGAGCGTGGCCGCCTGGCGGTAGGCGTCCAGCGCCTCGTCGGTCCGGCCCAGCGCGCGCAGCGCATCGCCCTCGATCGCGTGAACTTGGAACACGTCGGGCCGCGTTTCACGCGCGACGGCGGCCACGTCAAGCGCCCGATCGGGCCGTCCCTGCGTCAGGTAGAGACGCGCAAGCCCGTCGGCCGCCTGCCAGTACGCGGGGTTGGCTGCCAGCGCCGCCTCGTAGGCAACAATCGCGCCCTGTGAATTGCGTCGCAGCGCCAGCAGATCGCCCTGTGCAGTCAGCAGCTCGGGCCGGTCCGGCGCAAGCGCCATCCCTTGCGCCAACGTCTCCTGAGCCACGTTCAACCGGCCCAGCCGGACGAAAGTCCTGGCCAGGTCGATGCGCGCGCTGGTGCGGCCAGGTGAGAGTTCCAACGCGACGCCGAAGGCTACCGCCGCGTCCTCGTCCCGTCCGAGGCGGCGGAATACCGCGCCCGCGCCTTCCAT
This sequence comes from uncultured Chloroflexia bacterium, assembly GCA_963707275.1. GTDB lineage: Bacteria > Chloroflexota > Anaerolineae > JAAEKA01 > JAAEKA01 > JACKBK01. Next base: position 423,624 of record CAVPPH010000001.1, on the reverse strand, counting down.
GACCTCGGCCGACTGGCTGTTCTCACGGGTGAGGGCAGTGATCAGGCGCTCAGCCTGTTCGGTGTCGCCGCCGTCGATCAGCGCGTTGACCCAGCGGAGGTAGGCGATGATGTTGTCCGGCTCAAGTTCGGCGGCCTGGCTATAGCGGTCGGTAGCGCCGGCCACGTCGCCCCGGGCGCGCAACGCATCGCCCCAGACGATCAGCGGCTCAGCAGAACCGGGCGCGAGGCTGCGAGCCTGCTCGAACAGTTGCTCAGCGCCGGCCAGATCGTTGCGCAACAGTTGGGCACGCGCCAGCAACAGAAACGCCTCGGTACGGTCGGGATCGATGCGGCGGGCCTCCAGCAGCGTCTGCGAAGCGTCTGCGAAGCGCGCCTGCTCGACGTAGAAACGGCCCAACTCAGTACGGGCGTCGTAGCTGCCCGGGGCGGCCTCGACCGCCTTCAGCAGGTAGCTTTCGACATCGTCCCAGCGAGCCAGTTCCTCGTTGGCCGCGGCCAGTTGCAGGTATAGCTCCAGCCGCGCTGCGTTGTCGGTCGGGTTGGTGAGACTGAGGCCGGTCTCGAACTGGCCGATGGCGTCCTGGACGCGACCGTTGCGCAGATAGAGGTCGCCGAGCGCCAGCCGGGCCGGCACATCATCGGGATTGGCCTGCACGGCTTCCTCGCGCAACGCCAGCGCGCGCACGGTGTCGCCAGCCGCATCAAACAGCCCCGCCAGCCGCTGCAACGCCTGGTCGCTGCCGGGCGTCACCTCAAGCACGTTCTCCAGCAGCGCGACCTGCTGGTCGAAGGGCAGCTGATCCAGCAGCGCGCCGGTGCGTTGTCTGATCCAGGCGTTGCTGCCGTCGGGCAGCGGACCGAAGACGCCGGCATCCACGAAGCGACCGGCTAGCGCGCCAGCGCCCGCGCCCAGGCTGCCAACAAGCAGCTCGTCCTGGGTGGTTTGCTGCAGATCGCAGCCGTCCTCGCCGGTCTTGCCGACCACGAAATCGGCGTCCAGCAGCGCAAGCAAGGCGTTGGCGCCTGGATCCACCGGGTCGAACTGGAGGCGGTCGCCGTGGCCTTCCTGTGCAACGAAATACGCGAAGGCCTGCTGACTGAAGGCAGGTAGACAAGACAATACCGCTACCGTACACGTCTCGCCATCAGGGCAGCGCTCGGCGACTGCCTGTCCCACGGCTGACACCATCCAGCGGCCCTCCTGTGGCGGGTACTGGTTGACGACCGCGCGGCCGGGTGCCAGCAGCGGCGCGCCGGCGGCCAGCGGCAGGTCGGCGTCCGCGGGCGTCGCGCGCAGGGCGGTCTGCGCTGCGGCCGGCGCGCCCCAACTGATGACGGTGAAGTTGACCGCCGCGACCACGGCGCAGACCACGGCCAGCGCGATGACGACCCGCCGGCCAGTGGCGCCACCCGCCTCGCCGCCACGGCGCTGTCCGATCCAGCCCGCGAGCAGCGGCCACCAAAGAACGATCAGCGCCGCAGCGGCCGGCAGCAGCGGCAAGAGAAGACCCACAACCGCCGGGACGGTGCGCATCACACCGAAGGCTGTGCCGAGCAGCAAGCCGCCGGCCAGCGCTGCCAGCGGCAGACCGAACGACAGTCGCGCGCCGGGCCGCGAAGGCCGGATCGACCTGCCCAACCGCCACAACGACGCCGATCAGCAGCAGCAACAGGAAGAAGCCGCCCAGCGCGTCGTCCAGCAGGGCGGCGCCAGCCAGGCGCGGCGAAAGCGACTGAGTAGTTGGAACGTCCGAAACCAGGAAGAAGGTCAGACCAGGCAGCGCCAGCAGAAACGCCAGTGCGAGATTGATGTGGGCCGGCGCGAGTCGCAGCCGGCGGCTGAGCCACTCGCTGCGGTTGCGGCTGGGAGCGCGTCGCGAGGCGGCGGGTGGACGGGGCGTCAGGACGGCCTGCACGGCCACGATTAGCGCGGGAAAGAGCAGATAGAGCCAGAAGGTGGACGCGGTCCAGACGCCGGCGGCGGCCACCAGACCGAACGCGACAGCATGACGGCGACTGGCGAAGCCCTGCGAGCGAACCAGCAGCCACACGGTCAGCGCGACCACGGTGGCCAGACCAAAGACCGGGTTGTAGACCCTCTGGTACGTGAAGACGAGGGGAAGGAACGACAGAACCGCTGCGGCCGTCAGTGCGACCCAGGCTTCGAGACCGGACTGCGCCGGCGCGTCATCTGCGTCCGCGCTGAAGAGGCGACCGAGCAGGCCTGCGGCCAGGCCCGCCGCGCTGACCAACAGCAGCGCCAGCAGCGCCAGGTTGACCAATGTCGCCGAGTCCGCGCCCGGTCCGAAGAGCCAGACAAGCGGCGCGGTGATCACGTAGTAGAGCGGCGGCTGACCATCGCTGGCAGCAACGATGCGCGCGATCCAGTCGAGCGAGGGGTGCGCCAGGACATCGGCGACGCGAAAGGCGCGCACCAGGTTGACCGCCGTGTCCACGATGGGATAACGGTTGTCCTGCCGCAGCCAGATGGCTGTGGTTATCGCCTGGAAAAGCCACAGAAGAGCCAGCAGCGCCCAGGTTCGGGAGACTGCTGGCCTCCGTCGTGTCGGTGACCCGGCCGCGGCCTGGGTCGGTTCTGTTGATGTCATACAGTCAGTCTAGTGTCGCCCGGCTACGTGGGGCGAGTGGATAGCGATTTGACAAAGTGACAGGCACTTTCGGAAAGTACCTGTCACTTGCTAAGGCGCACCGAATTATACGCCACGGGTCGCTTTCGGTGAAACTCCCGACAGTGCCATCTTACGACGCGTTGAAGCTAGCGGCTATCTTCTGAACGTCCACGACGTCGATGTCGCCATCGTAGTCCAGATCATTGCGGTCGCCGCATGCGCCAGTCACCGGCTGACGCCAACAGCCGGCCACCTGCACGATGTCGGCGACATTGACCTGCCCGTCACGGTTCATGTCCGCGCGGTTGGTGAGCAGGCTCCAGACCGGGGCGGGCTGGGCATCGGCAGTCTGGCAGGTTGGCCCGGCGCAGGCGTACTGGGCGGTCAGCCAATTCTGGAGCGCCGTCTTGAAGGCCGGTGTGGCGTCGTTGTACTGGTTGTAGATCTCGTACGGATCGTTCACCATGTCGTACAGCTCGAAGATGTTGCCGCGCGAGATGTATTTGTAGGCAGGCGTGCGAATGGCCCGGTAGTCAGGGTTCTCGACGTCCAGGTCCTTGAGTTGCTGGTCGAACGGATCGGGTGGCTCCAGCGCCAGACGGGTGTCGAGCTCTCCGGTTGGCGGCGGCTGCCAGTGCTCCAGCAGCACTCCGGTGCGCCACGGAACGGGATCGGTGGTTTGCCACAGGGACACCATCGAGCGGCCATCGCTGGGAACGCCCAACGTCGCGCCCGCGATCTCGGCGAAGGTCGGCGCCAGATCGATGATCGCGCCTACATCGGCACGCGTCGCGCCGGCCGGTATGCCTGGCCCGCGCACCATGAATGGCACGTGAGTGTCCTCCTCGTAGGGCGTTCCTTTACCGGCCGCGAAGCGGTGTTGTCCCATGTGGTAGCCGTTGTCCGAGGTGAAGACCACGTAGGTGTTGCTGAGCAGACCTTCGACGTCCAGCGTCTGGATCACCCCGGCGACCAACTCGTCGACGGCGGCCAGCATCTGCATCCGCTTGCGCTGATAGCTGTCGAAGGAGGCGATATCGGCATCAGTCAGCGGCGGGAATCCCTGCATAAAGGGCGGCTTGTCGCTCATGTCCGAACTCGTTGAAGTTGGGCGTCCGCGGCACCTGCGCGTCGGGAAACGCGTTGGCGAAGCGAGGCGGCGGCACGAATGGGCTGTGGGGCGCGTAGACCGACACCATGAGGAACAACGGCGGCGCGGGAGTCGTACTGGCGGTGCTGGTGATGAACTCGACCGCCTTGCCCGAAATCACATCGGTGATGTAGTCCTGCGGCTGGTTGCCGTAGTTGACCAGCGTTCCGTTGTCGTTGACGGTGTAATTGTAGCTGCTGTAGGCGCTGTCGGTGGTGGGTACCCACCAGTAGTCCCAGCCAGGCGGAATGTGGGTTGGGTCGTTGGGATCAGGATAGGCGTTGAGGTATTTGCCCATGAGCGCGGTGCGATAGCCGGCCTCATGCAGCGCAGTTGCCACAGTCGCGTTCTCGTGTCCCAACTCCAGAAAGCGCTGGAAACCACCGGATGGCGGTGTGTTGTAGAGAATCTGGGTGTTGTGGGCGTGCTGGCCGCGCAGCAACGAGGCGCGCGCCGGGCAGCAAAGCGGGTTCGGCACCATGAAGTTCTCCATGGTCATACCCTGATCGCCGATCAGCGACCGGGTCAGCGGTAAGGCGTCCATGCTGCCCAGCAGCAAATCCTGGTCGTCGGTAAGGATCAGAACGATGTTGGGCGCGGTGGTTGCTTCCTGGGCAATCACCGGCGCGGCCGCAGGGACGCTCCCGCTGACGAGCAACGTCAGCAGCAGCACAAGCACGGGAACATGACGGAAACGTTTCATTCGCACACCTGTCGTCAAGATAGTTAGGACGTGTCCAGAAAAAACTTGCCTGTGTTGGCTCGGTCAGCCCACTCCGGGGTGCTTCGCAAGACCGGCCAAAGTGGTAACAAAATGATGGACGCGTCCTTAGTTGGTCGCGTTGGCCGACCAGCAGTCGGCGGCGCGCATAATGTCTTTCAGGTCGATCACGCCGTCAGGCCACAGATCGAGCACCGCTGACACAGGCGGAACCGTGCCTCCGAACTTGGCGGAAACCATCTGCACATCGGCGATGGAGACCTGTTGGTCAGCATTGACGTCACACGTCAGAACTCTCCAGCGCGATGCGATTGGTGAACGCCATCGGCTGGTTGTCCGCCGTCCACAGCTCGGCGCGCACGAAGCTGGGCTGGCTGACGTCGATCATCACCGGCTGGCCGGAGTTGATGACCTCGTGATCGCGGATGTAGATCAGCTCGCGGCCGGGCGTCAGCGCAATCTGCACCAGCCGCACCTGTGCGCCGGCGGGCAGCGGATCCACGATAACCCGCAGCGGCAGCGCGCCCGACTGGACGGGATGCGTGCCGCCCATCGGCACACCGTCAAGCCACAGATCAAACACGCCGTCGTAGCGTTCAAGGTTTCCAAACAAGACCCGGCAACGGCGCATGGAGGCCAACAGCGTATCCTGGTCAGGCGACTTGGCCTCGATCCAGGTGGTCCAGAACGCCGGGCCAACGAAAGGCGCGCCGTGCTGGTCACTGGTGGAGGCGCCGCACATAGGAATCCCGTTGACTTCCAGCAGATCCCACAGCCGCAGGTGGTTCAGCAGATTGACCTGCGCCCGCAGCAGGTACGACTCGATCATGTCGGCGCCCCAGGCTTTCACCGGTATCAGCGTGTCGAGCATCGTCTGAACGAGCGCCTCCTGCTGCGCTGGCGGCAGCTCGATGCCTGCGCCCGTGCCAAAGGGATGGTTGAGCATGGCCAGCCCGTCCTGGCTGTGCACCAGGGGAACAAAGTTCTGCGCCTGGATGTCGTCCAGTCCAGGCAGCAAGGTCGAGCTGGTCGGCATAAACGCGTTGATGTGCCGCGCGCCGCTGAACTGTTCCCAGCCGGACGCGATATCGGTCTCGTAGGCGACACCCATCTGCTGCGCGATCTGGCGATGTTCCTGGTAGTTGTGCTCCGGCAGCGGCTGGCGGCTGTGCAACAGGAAATTACCGATGTTCAGGCAAGCCGGCGCGCTGTTGCGCGATCCAACCGCGATGTATAGTTCCTGAAAGATGTTGTCCGCGCCGTCGCGCAGGGGGAGGGCGTGGGCCAGCAGCGGCAACTCCACCCGCGTGTCGGTCAGCGGCACCGTGTACGTGATGCGGTTGCTGGTCGCAATCACCGAAGCGGGCTGGCTGGCTGGCACGAGACGGTAGATCAGACGCTGGTCGGTCAGCGTGCCGTAGTCGTGATAGGACAGATTCACGCGGACTTCAGCGTAGGCGTCCGCAGACGCTTCACCGCACAGGTTGGCATCGAAGCTCAGCACGGGATCGCTGACCAGGGGTCGGGGAAACCGCTGGCCGGCCACCGGCTGGCCCTGGACGGCCATGCCGCGGTATTGCAGGCTGGACGGAGACGAGTCGGCGTCGGTGACTGCGGCACGCATCATGCCGTTGGCCAGCGTCGTTGTGGCCGTGCCGTTGCCAGTGAGCGTTGCCTTGAACTTGCTGACGTACCAGCTCTGCGCCCAGATCGGTACTCCGGGCGGCAGCGGTATGTCCACGCTCAAGCCGTCCAGCGTGGCGTCTGTCAGGTCGATGCCGATGTCGTTGACCTGGTGAAAGATGGAGTTGTGTTCGGTCCACCACAGCACGTCCAGATCGACGCGTTGGGCCCAGACCGTGTTGGCCTGCAGCGACGCAGGCATCGGATTGGCGTTGTGGTTGCTCCATCCGTGCAGGTGCAACTGGGCGGAGTACCACTGAGGCGACGACTCGCTGTCAGCGCCGTGTTGGCGGTCGCGGGCTTGCCACGGAAACGCCGGGTTGTGATCGTGGCCGGGGCTAGGATCACCGAACGCAGAAAGCGGATCAGCAGCCAGGGGCGGTCCGCCAGCCCCGACAGCCTCGCTGGCGACTAACAGCGTCGCCAGCAATAACACACACGTCAAAAGCCCACCCCAAAACCCGCGTGTGGGTTGCATAGTTTTTGTCGATAGCACTCCTTTCGGTGAAGCCTTCGATTCGGATTGGTGACATTCGAATCTAGTGGGGCAGCGTCGGACGACCGCCGCCATGTTCTCAGTGTCTCATCAACCATCTGTAAACGCACCCATTCGAGTTAATCGCTCTTTCCTATTGCAGCTTCTCTAGCGCCGCCTTGACACCCTCGCGGTTGGGGTCGATGGCGAGAACAGCCTGAAACTGCTCGATGGCTTCCTTGTTTTCGCCCAGACGCATGAAGGCATGACCCAACACGAAGGATGCGTCGGCGTCCTCAACGGCCAAGGCGACCGCGGCCCGGTAGTCCTTCAGCGCGTCCCGCTCCTTGCCGGCGCTCTCCAGCAGCTCGCCGCGGCGGATGTAGGACCACGCGAAGTCGGGCCACTGCTCGCTGACCTGGTCGAACAACGCCACCGCCTCATCGGTACGGCCCGCGGCTCCCAGCGCCTGCGCAAGACCCATCATGCTGCCGCGGTGGTTGGGGTGGGTATCGACCAGTTCCTGATACTTGGCCAGCGCCTCGTCGATGCGTCCGGCGCGCAGCAGCGCGGCCGCCTCCACCCACGGCCCCTGATCCGTCGGAATCACCACCGTCGGCGTCGGCGTGGGTGTGGCGACGGGCTGGGCTGTCTGGCCAGTCGCATCGCCCAGTCCGCCAGCACGGGCATAGGCCTCGTAGGCGCGCCGGGTCGGCGGATAGGGCGTATTCGGGTTCCAGGCGATGTCGAAAGCCGGCCCTGCACCCTCACCGTACCACTGGCTGCCCTCCTCGCAGGTGCGGTAATACACGTCCAGGTCCTTGACCGGTATGTCCACAAAGTGCTCGTCGATCCACTGCCGCTCGGTCCGGGACAGCGCCTCGTTGGGCATCACCACCAGATAGGTCTGGCCCTTCAAACCGCAGGCGATTTCCAGCGCGGACTCCAGATCGCCGCCAACGGGCTGAATGGCCGGATAGTACCAGGAGAGATTCTTGGCAGCCTTAGGCTTGGCTACGGCTACGTCGTTGGCTTCCACCAGCGTGTTCAGCATCTCGCCCACCGTCTTCCAGTCCTGCTTCGGCCGTGCGTAGTAGCCACGGATCGGCGCAACGGCGGCGAAGGTGAACAGCAGCACCATGCCCAGCGACAGAATCGTGGCGATCCGGCGATGGATCACGCCGCGAGCCGGGTCGTCGTCGCTGGATGTGCCGCTGGCCAGCCAGCTCAGCAGCTCGATGATCACCACCATCCCGACGGCCATCACCAGGATCAGCACCGGCAGGGTGAAGATGATGCGGCGCACGTTGTAGGCAATGCCGGTGCGGAAGGCCATGAAGATGCTGGGCGGCACGGGCAACAGCAGGATCATGATCATGCTGACGCCCAGCGGCGCCCGCCGCCACAACAGCCAGGCCAACCCGGCCAGCGTGACGACAATCACCGCCACGACACCGAAGCGGTAGCCCAGGTCCCAGTTCTCGGTGATCGGCCGGGCCGCCCAGAGCGCGCTGTTGATCAGCGAGCGGTCGGGCAGGCTTTCGCCCAGATCCTGCGCGTATTCGAGGCTGTTGCCGACGCCGATCACCAGTTGCGGCAGGTAGAGCAGGCCGACCGCCGCCATCGCGGCCACCATGCGCCCGATGGCGACACGGCGATCGCGGTCCTGCCACAGAGAGCTAAGCCGACCCTCGGCGCAGTCCAGCAGGAAGAGCGGAAACAGCAGCAGGCACAGCGCGATCAGGAACAACGAGTAGTAGTGTACGTACATCAGGACGATGGCCGTCACGACGAACGGCAGCCAGATGCGGAGCCAGCCGCGCACGGTGCGCCCGGCGGGCTCCGCCAGCGCCTCGGCACGCGCGGCCCGATAGAGCAGCCAGATAGCGACGATGCTAAGCAGGCCGTACAGGCCGTAGCTGTGCGCCTCCTGGGCATAGCGCAGATGCATGGGCGACAGTGCCAGGATGAAGGCGGCAAAGATGCCTGCCAGCGGGCCGAACATGACCCGTGCCAGTCCCCAGATCACCACCAGCGCAACGACGCTGGTAAGCATCGCCGGCAGACGCAGCCACCATTCCGCCTGATTGACGTGCATCATAATGCGCAGAATCACCATGTAGCCAGGCGGGTGGTCGAGGATGCTAAGACCGAAGGGCGCGAGCCAGTCGCCGCTGGCGTAGGAAGAGCGCAGCAGGTTCAGTTCGTCCAACCACAGGCTCTTGTCGCCCAGCAGGTAGATGCGCAGCGCCGCGCCGACCAGCACGATGGCGGCCAGCGCCAGCAGTTCCCACTTGCCCGGCCGCGGCTGGCGTATCGTCGCGCCGCGGTGATGCGACCGAAGGCGCGGCTTGGCGACGGCGACTCTGCGGGGGTAGGTGCGACAATAGGTGAAGTTTCGGTCATGGTCAGTTGGTTTCTTTCAAGAGCCGCCGCTCAGGGCATCCAGCGCTTCCTGCGCTGCCTGACGGGTCGGGTCCAGCGCGAGACCGGCTTCGAAAGCCACAATGGCCTCGTCGATCAGGCCGGCGCGCTGGAGCGCGTAGGCCAGGGTGAAGCGCACATCGGCGTTCTCCGGCGCGACCGCAGCCGCGGCACGGAAGGCCTCCAGCGTGGCGTCGATCGCGCCGCGCTGCTCCAGCAGTTCGCCGCGCTGGACATACGCGAAGGGATAACCCGGTTGCTCGACGCTGATCTGTTCATAGCTGGCCAGCGCTTCATCGACACGGCCCAGGGCAGCCAGCGCCGCGGCAACGCCCATCCGGCTGTCAGTGTCAGCCGGATCGGTCTCAACCAGCGACTGGAACGCGGCCAGAGCGTCGTCGGCCCGTCCAGTGCGCAGCGCTGCCTCGGCCTGCGCCCGCCGGGCTGCCGGGCTGAGAACCGGCGTGGCCGTGGCGGGCCCCTCCAGCGACGCGGTTGCCGCAGTTTGCAGACCGGCTGCGACCAGAAGATCATCCAGTGCGCGCCTGGACTCAACGTTTCCCGTCGGCGCGAGGTCAACCGCCTGTTGTAAGGCGCTGCGGGCCAGTTCCAGCGCAGCGGGATCGTTGCCTTCCGTGGCAGCATAGGCCCGCCCCAGCGCCAACCAATTCTCCCAGCCGGTCTCGTCGATGGCAACCGCGTTCAATCCGGCCTCCAGCGCGTCGGCGATCCGCAACTGGCGCGCCAGAATCTCGCTCTGGCGCGCGTGCAGGAAGCTGAGTTGCGGCGCAAGAGCCGACGCGCGCCGGTAGGCTGCCAGCGCCTGACCCAGCTCGCCCAGATCGCGGTAGCCGTCGCCCAGAAGTAGGTAGCCGTCGTAGCGAGTAGGACCCAGCGCGACTGCCCGGCGACCTTGAGCGACCGCCTCGGCTGCATCGCCAGCGCTGAGTGCGGCCTGTCCCGCGGCCAACAGGGACTGGAGCTCGGCGCTGATTGCGCTGGACGGCGCGTTGCCGGCCAGACCCGCGGCAACGATCGCGAGGCCCGGGTCGTCCGGCAGAACCGTCCGGGCCTGAACCAGCACCTGGCGCGCGTCGTCGCCCTGGCCGGCCAGTACCAGCGTCTGCACCCATAGATTGTAGGCCAGGCTGTTTGCCGGGTCAAGCGCCGTGGCGCGCTCGAAGCGATCAAGCGCGCGGTCCAATTCGCCCGACTGTACCAGATACGCGCCGAGGCGGGTCAACGCAGCGGCGCTGTCGGGCTGCTGTCGAGTTGCCGCCGACAAGTACGCGCCGAGATCGGCAGCAGGATCGGGCAGCGGCTCCGGCGTCGGGGTGGCAGAAACAGGCGTCACCGTCAACTCTGATTGCTGCGGTGTTTCGGTGGCCGCGGTTGCCGGCTGAGCCTCAACGGTTGCAGAAGCGGCGGGCGTCTCGACTAACGCGATTTGCGGCAACGTCGCGGCGGCTAGCCTGGCAGCCTCCTGGTACGCCGTAAAGGAGGTGCGTACCGGATTGAAGTTGAAGAAGGGGTCGGTGGCCTGCTGGTAGAGCGGCTCGGCGCCGTCGCCATACCACACGCCGGGCTGACAGTTACGATAGTAGAGGGTCACCTCCTTCAGCGGCACGCGGATGTAGTTGGTCGCCAGAAAAGCGACTTCATCGGCGCTGGGCTGCTTGCCAGTGGTTGCCGAGGCGATGTAGACGACCCGGCTGCTGGCGCAAAGATCGTTCAGCTTGCCCGTCAAACCGTCGGAAATGACGCGCGCAGCGGGGTTCTTGTAGTACCAGTCCAGCGGCGCCTCAGCGTTGGGCAGGATCACCACCGCGTCGCCCGGCCGGGCCGCTGTCTGCAAGATCGCTGCCAACGTACGCCAATCCTGCTTTGGCTTGCGGTAGTAAAAGTCCAGCGGACCCAGGCTGCCAACGACGAACGCCAGCATCAGGATAGCCAGGATTGCGGCCGCAGCAGTGCGGGCCAGTCCGCCGCGGGCGGGATCAAGCCGCTGGGCGAGTCGGCCAGCCAGTCGCGCGACCCCCGTCATCCCAACCGCAGCGGTCAACAAGAAGACCGGCAGGATGAAGATCAACCGGCGCGGTGCGAAGCTGAAACCGGCCTGGTAGGCGAACCAGGCCAGCAGCGGCAACGGCAGCAGCGTCCAAAGCAGAAACGCAACACCCACCGCTCGCCGGCGCCACAGCAGCCAGACCAGCCCTGCCAGCCATAAGCCAGCCATCGCCAGCACGAACAGAGAATTGGCGCTCCAAGGCGTGCGGTTGCTGATAAACGCCAAAACGGTGTCGCCGAAGGTTGCCACCGAGAGCGAGAACTCCCGCTCAAGGCTGCCTGTGTCGATGGCGCCGGCGCGGGCCGTGGCGGTGGCCGCGCTGCCGGTGAGCTGGCTGATCGCCTGAGGCAGGAAGAGCAGTGCGACGACGGCCAGCGCAATGACCAGATTGAGCAGAGCACGCCGCTTGACCCGCTCGCGCCAGAGCGATGTAACGGGACCGGGGCTGGCAGCCAGCAGGAAGCAGGGGAAGACCAGCAGGCTCAACGCGACGGGCGCGATGGCGTAATAATGAACGTAGAGTGCAAGACCGGCGGCCACGATGAAACCCAGCCAGGTCCCGAGCCAGCGCGCCAGCCGCCGGTTGCTTGGCCAGTCGGGCGCGGTCTCGCGACCGGCGGCAACGACCAGCGCCAGCAGCATCAGCGTGCTGAGCGCAGCAAAGAGCGCGTAGCTATGCGCCTCCTGAGAGTACTCCAGATGCAGTGGCGACAGGCTGAGCAGAAAGGCAGCCAGCAGCCCTTCGACGCGGCCCAGCAGCTTGCGGCCCAACGCCCAGAGCGCAACCACCGCAGCGATACCGGACAGCATGGCTGGTAAACGCAGGAACCACTCGGCCGGATTAGCCGCACCCATCAGCCGCATCAGCAGGAGATAGGCGGGCGGATGGGAGATGCTGGCATAGCCGTAAGGACCGAAAAGCGGGCCAAGCTGGGCCGAGCGGACGAAAGTCACCTCGTCCAGCCAGAGGCTCTTGTAGCCCAGATGGTAAATACGCAAGGCCGAGGCGAGCAGCACGATAGCCGCCAGCGCCAGCAGCTCCCATTTTCCGGGCAGCGACTGACGCAGAGTTGTGCGGCGAACGTCGCGCACGGACGTGCCGGTCGACGGCTCGGCTGGCAATGGAGCGGTTACGGGTGAAGGATCGTTCATCGTCGGCAGGTTTCTACTCACGCGCCGTTTCGCAGGGCGTCCAGCGCTTCCTGCGCGGCCTGACGGTTCGGGTCCAGCGCGAGACCGGCTTCGAAGGCCGCGATGGCCTGTTCGATTTGGCCGGCTCTGCGGTAGGCGTAGGCGAGCGCGAAATGGGCGTCGGCGTTGTCGGGTGCGGCGGCCACGGCCTCTTCGTAGACAGCGATGGCCGCGGCCATGTCACCCTGCTGTTCCAGTATCTCGCCCTGGCGAATGCGGGCGGGCGGAAAGTCGGGCCAGTCTGCGCTGATCTGCTGGTATTCCGCCAACGCTTCGTCGCTGCGTTCCAGAGCGGCCAGCGCAGCAGCCACACCCATGCGAACTCTCGCGGTCGGTGGAGTCAGCCTCGGCCAGCGAGCGATAGATCGTCAGCGCCTGCTCGGAGTTGCCCGACTGCATCAGCCCCTGGGCTTCGGCGCGGCGGACTGCACTGCTGGGTTCTGGCGTGTCAGATGCACCATCAACCGGCTTGGCAACCAGCGCCGCACGCAGGTCTTCCAGCGCGCGTTGCGGCGCCTGGTTCTCGGCCGGCGCCAGTTCCATGGCCCGTTGCAAGGCGGACTTGGCCAACTGCGCGCTGGCGAGATCAGTGACTGGTGTGGAGATGGTCGCCTGCGCGGCATAGGCTCGACCCAACGCATACCAGTTCTCCCAGCGGCTCTGGTCGATGGCCAGCGCGGTCAGGCTGCTGCTCAACGCTTCCGCAGGACGGCCCAGCCGCGCCTGAGTTCTCGCCGACGCGGGCATGGAGAAAGCTAAGCTGGGGGGCCATCTCGACAGCCCGCTGATAGACAGGAACAGCCTGGGCCAGCTCGCCCGCGCCGCGATAGGCGTCGCCCAGCAGCAGATGCGCCTCGAAGCGATCGGGCGCAGCCGCCACCGCGTTCTGGCCGGCGGCGATGGCATCCGCCCAGTTGCGATCCTGAAGCGCGGCCCGTCCGCCGTCAAGCGTGGCGCTCAGGGCATCGTCGCTGGTTGGGACTGCTTCGGCAAGGAGGCGGGCCTGCAAGGCAGTCAGCGGCGGGCTTTCGGGAATGACCGCCAGACCTTGCTCGACCAGCTGCACAGCCTGCGTGATCTGGCCGGTGTTGCCGAGGCCATTGGCCCACAGGCTATAGGCCAACCAGGTCGCGGGATCCAGATCGATGGCGCGCTGGAAATGCTCGCCTGCTTCATCGGGCGACGCGCCCTCTTGCAGAGCAAAGGCGCCAAGGCGCACCTGGGCCATTGAATCTTCAGGCGCTGCCGCTGCCAGGCCGTCCAACAGCGCGCCCACGTCCTGCACCTGATCGGGCAGTTGTGGCGCGGGTGTCGGCTGCGGCGACGTCACCAGGAAGTCCGGCACGATCGTCATCGTCAGCGGCTGGGATGGCGCAATGGTGGGTTCTGGGTCGCGATGGGCTGCGTCTTGCCAGAGCTGAGCCAGCGAGATCGGTTCCGGCTTGGGCGGCTCCTCAAAGCCAATCTGGGCCAACATCTGCTGCGCCTGCTGGCTGAAGGGGGTCAATTCCAGGATGCGTTTGAGGATCGGGCGCAACTCGTCGGGTTCCATGAGGGCCAGCGGTGGCCCCTGGCGCTTCAGCAGTTCGGCATCGCTACCATCGCTGAGCTTCCAGGTTGCCAGCGCAGTGAAACGCTGGCGCAGCATCTCGTCGCCGCTGGCCCAAAGCTGGCGGGTCGCGATGTGATTCTGCCTGCGCTCCATGTTGCTCTTGTCGTTGCTCTTGAATAGCACGTAATCAAAATCCAGGAAGTCGATGAGATAGTCGGTCCGCTGCTGCACATCGGCAACCTGTAAGGTCTGTGCACCGGGCCGACCCTGCGTGCGCGCAAGCTCGGTTTCGTACGCGAAGGTCGAATACTCAAAATCCAGCACCTTGGAGAGCGAGACGAAGCGGTTGGTCTGGTCCGTCTGGCCATTCTGCTCGATGTCGGCCATGACCATGTCCAGGATGCTCACGACCGGCCAGCGGTGCGCTTTGGGCGGGTACTGGTAGTACAGGAATGCCAGCGGGTCGATGGCCACGGGACGGTCGCTGGTGTTGTCGTTGAACGGGTTGTGAGCATTCTGAACTGGCACATCAAGAGCGAGATTCCAGGCGGCGGGAGCTCCCCAACTCATGACAACGAACATGAAAACCTGGAACAACGCTGTGACGCCCAGGAGGGCTGTGCGCGCCAGGCGATTGGGCAGCAACACGATCCAGTCAGCGCTCAGCAGCGCGGCCGCCGGCATAACCGGCAGCAGATAGCGCACGTTCTGGCGCGTGATCATCGTCAGGATGGCCACACTGCTGACGAGCCAGACGATGGCAAACCAGTGGCGGCGAAAGCGCAGCAGGCCAAACAACAGCCCGATGACCAGCAGCAGATAGGGCCAGATGAGCAGCCCTTCGTCGAACTTCGCGGCGTACCAGTAGATCGGTTTCGTTGCCAGATGCGGCGCGCTGGTCACCTGGAGGGCGTTGGATGCCAGGATGAACACGTGGCTCACGTACCAGGGGGCCGCCAGCACCATGGCAATCAAGGCCGCCAGCATGATGTTGACAAGGCGATGGAGCAAGTCGGTGGCCGGCGGCTCCAGTCGCCGCCCAGGACGCCAGCCAAAAAGCTGCCGCCACGCCGTGCGACCAGCGGACCACAGTGCAACGATCACGACGCCCAGAATCGGCCCGATGGTCATGATGATGAAGGCGTTCTTGGTCAGCGCAGCCAGACCAAGTGCGACGCCGAACACCAGCGACGCCCTGCGACTGCGAAAGGAATCGGTGCGCAGCAGACAATACAACGCAAGGAGAACCATAGCCGTCAGCGCTATGTCCACGTAGTAAGTGCGCGACTGGAGATAGACTGCCGGATAGAAGGAGAAGAAAAAGGCGGCCACCAGGCCGGTGCGCCAGTCGTACAGCCTGCGCCCCAGGAAATAGGTGAAGAGAATTGCCAGCGCAAACCAGAGGGTAGTGGTGAACGCGGTGACGTCGGTGCTCACACCCAACAAGATGTAGAGCGGCTGAGCCATGAAGTAAGCCACCGGCGGCCAGAAAGTTGTGGCCCGGTTGATGCGCGCCAGCATGTCCAGGCTGGGCGTGCGCAAGGCGTCGAAGATCGCCATGGTGGCGCGCGCGTGGTTGCCGGTGTCGCCATAGAACGAGCGGCCATCCTGCTGCAGCCAGACGATGTTGCTCGCCAGGTGAACGAGGATCAACAGCGCCAGGACAACAAACGGCAGCCAGCGCGCCGCGTTTGAGCGCGGTTGGCTGGCTGGGGTTGCAAGCGTTGTTGCTGTGTCTGCGGATGACTTCATTGGATACTCAAGCTGGCGGCCCGGAGTTCTCTCACAATTGAAACGAAACGCAGATGCTTCTTGTTTGGCCCATCCGTGTTTCTTTCCATCTGTGAGTCAGTCCATCCTGGTTACCACTGGCGTTAATGCTGGACAGATACCAAGTGGTTGCGCGACCTTACTCTTGCACTTGCAACGCTTCCAGCGCCTCGCGCGCACTGTCGCGAGACGGGTCAAGCTGCAAGCCAGCCTCGAACTCGGCAATGGCCAGGTCGCGCTGTTCGGCGCGGCGGTAAGCGTAGGCCAGCGTGAAGTGGGCGTCGGCGCTTTCAGGTGCAATCCTGACGGCCGATTGGTAGGCCTCGATAGCATACGCCAACTCGCCCTGCTCCTCAAGCAACATACCCTGGCGGATGAGAGCGAAGGGAAAGTCGGGCCAGTCGACGCTGATTTGCTGATACTCGGCCAACGCCTCGTCGCTGCGCTGCAAGGCTGCCAGCGCAGCAGCCACGCCCATGCGGCTCTCCCGGTCCTGCGGATCTGCCTCAACCAGGGCGCGGTAGGTTGCCAGCGCCTGGTCCGCGTTGCCGGACTGGAGGGACTGCTGGGCTGCCGCGCGCAGCGCTGCGCTGCTAGCCGCCGGGTCGTCAGCCGCGCCGGAGGCCGCTGGTGGCGAGGCAGCCTGTATCCTGGCTACAGCCGCGCGCAGATCGTCCAGGACGCGTGCGGGTGTTTGGTTGGCGGCGGGCGCCAGTTCCATGGACCGCAGCAAGGCCGACTCGGCCAAGCGCGCGCTGGCGAGATCGACAAGCGGGTCCGCGCTCGTGGCCCGCACGGCGTAGGCCCGGCCCAGCGAATACCAGTTTTCCCAGCGGCTTTGGTCGATGGCGACGGCGGTCAGGCCAGCCGCAATGGCATCGTTGGCGCGCCCAAGTCGCGCCAACATCTCGGCCTGGCGGCCGTGGAGGATGCTCAGGTACGGCGCCAGATCGGTGGCGCTCTCGTAGGCGCGCAGCGCTTGGGCGAACTCGTTCAAGCCGCGATTGGCGTCTCCCAGCACAAGCTGCGGTTCATAGCGATCAGGGGCGAGAGCAATCGCCTGCTGGGCGGCGCTGATGGCATCATCCCAGTTGCGGTCGCGTAGCGCGCTCCGGCCCGCTTCCAACGCCTGGGTGTAGGCATCGTCGGAGGTTGCCGAAGCGGGTGTGTCCTGGAAGCGTGCCTGCATCGTCTGTAGCGCTAGATTGTCGGGCGTCACAACCAGGCCCTGATCGACGATCTGCAATGCCTCGCTGATCTGGCCAGTGTTGGCGAGACTGTTGGCCCACAGCCCGTAGGCCAGCCAGTTCGCACTGTCCAGTTCAATGGCGCGCTCGGAAGTACTGGCCGGCCTCTCCTGAAGAGGCGCCTTCCTGCAAAGCAAACGCGCCGAGACGCACCTGGGTCAAGGGGTCGTCAGGCGATTCCTGGACCGTTGCGGCCAGCAACGTACGTGCGTCCGCGGCCACGACTGGCGGCGGTGTGGGTGACGGAGTTGGCGTGGGCGGCAGTTCGGTCGGTGTTGCCGACGGGGAAACGACCGGCGGCGCTGCCGCTGCCTGCTCGGATTGGGTACTCTCCTGGACGAACTGCGCTGCCAGGGTTTCAAACTCCTGCTGGGCGCGTCTGGTCGGTGCGAAGGAGAGGCGCTCGTGCTGCGCCAGCGCGAAGAGCTTCTCCGCACCCGCGCCATACCACGCTTGCGGCCGACAGTTGCGATAGTTCAACATCAGGTCCTTCAACGGCACCTGGATGGTGTTCTCGGCCAGATAACGGGCCTCTTCTTCGCTCAACGGCTTGCGCGTCGTCGCTTCCGCGACATAGATTGCGTCGTGTTCCTGACACAGTCGTTCCAGCTCGCCAACCAGATTCTCGCTGATCACGCTGGCATCGGCGGTCAGATACCACTGAACAGGACCGTTGGCGCTGGGCAGCAGAGCGACGGCATCGCGGTCGGTCGGCTGCGTGTTGAGAATGGCAGCCAGCGTTTTCCAGTCCTGTTTGGGCTTGCGATAATAGAACGCGAGCGGGTCGTAGCTGCCTTTGATAAAGGCCAGCACGATGACGCCGATGATCAGGCCCATCACCAGTGCGCGGCGGCTCTGGTGCTTCGGCGTGACGATGGTCGCACCCCAGCGAGCGATGGCCGTCACGCCGGTCGCGACAACCAGCATGAAGACGGGCAGGATGAAGATCAGCCGGCGCGGAGAGAAGCTGAACCCGGTTCGGTAGGCAAACCAGGCGATCAACGGCAAGGGCAGGAACATCCACAGAGCAAGAGCAATGCCAACAGCGGTGCGTCTGGCCAACAGCCAGACCAGGCCGGCCAGCCACAGCAATGTGACAACCGGAAAGAACAACGGGTCGGATGCCCAGTTGGGACGGTAGGTCACAAACGCGACCAGCGTATCGGCAAACGCCTTGGGATCCAACCGGAACACGGGCTGGAGAGTGCCCGTTTCTACAGCCAGCGACCGTTGTCCGGCGACGACAACGGTCGGCGCCAACTGGCTGATGAGCTGCGGCAGGAAGGCCAGTCCCACGACCGCCAGGGCGATGATCAGATTGAGCAGCGCGCGCCGTTTGGCAGGATCACGCCAAAGGGATGGCAGCGAGCTTGAACTTGCGGCCAGCAAAAAGAGAGGGAACATGAGCAAGCTGAGACCAACAGCCGCCAGCGCATAGTAGTGGACGTAAAGGCTCACGACAGCAACCAGTATCACCGGAAGCCACGTGCTCACCCAAAAACGAATGGAGCGCCCGCGCTGGACAGGCTCTGCGCCGCTCTCACGCTGGGCGGCGCGATAGAGGCCCCAGAGCAACAGCGTGCTCAAGGTAGCAAACAGCGCATAGCTGTGCGCCTCCTGAGCGAACTCCAGGTGCATGGGCGAGAGCGCCAGGAAGAACGCTGCCAGCAGCCCCACGACCGGACCGAACATCCGGCGCCCCAGCGCCCACAGCGCCACAATACCCGCCGTGCTTGCCAGCATGGCAGGCAGCCGCAGCACCCATTCGGCCTCACTGACAGTGCTGACAAGACGCATCAGAAAGAGGTAGCCAGGCGGGTGAGCAACGCTCAGGGAGCCGTAGGGGCCAAGGAGACCGCCCTGTTGCGAGGCGCCTACATAGAAGATCTCATCCAGCCAGAGACTCTTCAAACCCAGTTGGTAGGCCCGCAACCCGCCAGCCAGCAGTACGATCAGCGCCAGCAGTACAAGTTCGATCGCCAGGGAATGGCTGCGCAGCCAACCGCCGACCTGCTGCGGTTCGCCTTCGCTACGGGCTGGCTGGCGTTGCGGATCTGGTGTTGCCGAATCTTGCGGCGCGGTTTGAGTTGTTTCGGTGGAGTCGGTTTCAAGCATCGTCTTTAGGGGGAGCAACCGCATTGCTCGTCATACAATCTTCACAGTCGAAGGCGTAGACGCCAGCGCGACGAAAGGGGTTCCTCGCGCCGCATAAAAAAACGAGAAAGGCGGCGGCCTTCCTCGTTTCCGGTTTTAAGGTGCCCCCGGTCCGACTCGAACGGACACGCCCGTACGGGCACAGGCCCTCAACCTGCCGTGTATGCCAATTCCACCACGGGGGCAAACTAACGAGCCGATTATAGCACGGTTTCCGTGCGCGTCAAAAAGCAAAACCCAGCTGATCGGCCCCAGTGGATCGAATCCACTGTCTGAAACTACAGAAGCCCCTTTATTACCCGGCTCAGCAGGGCAGGCCTGGGAAATGATGACTTTGGCGGACGCCCGGCTGGTTCGAACCATGCAGCGCTTGGGGTGCGTTCAGCCAGGGATTTCGTTTTCCTTGAGGCCGCTGCACTCAATCCATTCTGAACGCACCCAACTCAATCTCCCAGTTCCCCTTCTCTTCCCTTCCCCCTTTCTTCCCTCTCCTTTCCCTCTTTGCCTTCCTTTCCCTCTTGTCCCTCCTGTGATAGAATCCTCTCAAACAAATCACATCATTTCCCGGAGGCTCTTCATGTCCGATTTCGACCGTTTCGCTCGTTTCTATGACCTGGACTACGACTCGTTTCAGGAGGATGTGGCGATGTACCTTGGGTTCGCCGAGCGCACGGGCGGGCCGCTGCTGGAATTGGGCTGCGGCACGGGGCGCCTGCTGCTGCCGCTGGCCGATGCGGGCTACGAAGTGACCGGCGTCGACATGTCGGAGCAGATGCTGGCCATCGCGCGCGCCAAGCTGGACGCAGGCGATCTGTCGGACCAGGCGACTTTGCTGCTGGCCGACATGCGTGAGGTACGGCTGGAGCAACGCTACCGACTGGCCTTCATCGCCATCAACTCCTTTATGCACCTCACGACTATGGAAGACCAGTTGGCAGCGCTGCACACCTGGCGCGACGCGCTGTTGCCTGGCGGCTTGCTGGTCATCGATGTCTTCAACCCCAATCCGCAGCAACTGCTGGAGGCCGACGGACGGGTCGAGATGCAGGGCCGCTGGTTCGATCCCGACACCGGTGCTACGGTGATGAAGCACTTCTCGCGCACGCTGGACGACGCGCTCCAACTCCAGCATGTGCTCTTTATCTACGACGAGGTGCTGCCTGACGGCACGGTGCGGCGCACGTTGGCGCCCTTCCAGGCGCGCTATCTCTACCGCTTCGAGGGCGAGCTGCTGTTAGACAAGGCCGGGTTCACGCCGGAGCAGGTCTACGGCTCCTACGATCTCGACCCGTTCACCAGCGAAAGCGAGCGAATGATTTTCGTGGCGCGGCGCCGCGCCTGAACCTGAATCGATGGCGCGGCGTGAAATGAGGTGAGGTTTGGACGACCTTCACTCAACCTATTTCAAACACACCAAGTTAGTCCAAACAAACCAGCATTGCTGGCAACAAAAAGGAGAGACTCCACGATGAGAAAGATGACACTGTTTGCAATTCTGGCAGCAATGCTGATCGCGGCGCTGCCGGCGTCCTCGGTATCGCTGCCGGCCGCTGAGGCTCAGGACAAAACGGTCGAGCTGACCGTCTACAATCAGAACATGGCGCTGGTCAGCGAGACGCGCCCGGTGCCGCTGGAAAGCGGCCTCAACGAGGTTGTCTACACCGACGTGGCCGCGCAGATCGATCCTACCAGCGTTTCGTTCAAGTCGCTGACCGACCCGACCGGTACGACAGTGCTGGAGCAGAACTTCGAGTACGACATCGTCGACTCGTTCAAGCTGCTGCAGAAATACATCGACCAGCAGATCGTGGTCGAGACGCAGGACTCGCAGGTCTACCAGGGAACGCTGCTCAACGCGACCGACAACATCATCCTGCAAGGGGCCGATGGCTCGGTGGTGATGCTCAGCCGCGACCAGATTCGCAACGTCAACTTCCCGGCGCTGCCCGATGGCCTGCGCACCCGCCCCAGCCTGGTCTGGCTGATCGACGCGCAGCAGGCTGGCGACCACGACACGGAGGTGACCTACATAACCAATGGCGTGGGCTGGAGCGCGGACTACGTGATGCTGCTCAACCAGGACAGCGACGCCTTCGACCTCAACGGCTGGGTGACGCTGGACAACCGCAGCGGCGCCGACTACACCGACGCAAAGCTCAAGCTGGTGGCCGGCGACGTCAACGTCGCGCCGCAGCCGGAGTTGATGCGCTTCGACGCGATGGCGATGGCTGAAGCGCCCGCGGCCGCGCCCGCCGTGCAACAGCGTGAGTTCTTCGAGTACCACCTCTACGAAGTGCAGCGTCCGGTGACCGTCAAGAACAACCAGACCAAGCAGATCGAGTTCGTGACCGGTACCGGCGTGCCGGTGACCAAGACCTATGTCTACAACGGCACGTACGGCACAATACATCCCCGGCGTCACCTACGACGATCCGATCTACGGCGCAGACAGCGGCAACACCGACGTGGCTGTGATGCTGGAGTTCCGCACCGACGCCGAGAGCAACCTGGAGACGCAGTTGCCGGCCGGCCGGATTCGCATGTACCAGGAGGATGTGGACGGCAGCCCGCTGCTGGTGGGCGAGGATCGCATCGGCCATACACCCAAGGATGAGACGGTGCGGCTGTCAGTGGGCAACGCTTTCGACATCAAGGGCGAGCGGGTGCAGACCGACTACAAGCGGCTGGGCGACAGCGGCGCGGAGGAGACCTTCCGCATCACCCTGCGCAACCACAAAGACGAGGAGGTGACCGTGCGGGTCGTGGAGAACCTCTACCGGTCGTCCGACTGGGAGGTCACCAGCCAGACCATCGACGGCGCAGCGGCTGAGTTCACCAAGCTGGACTCGAATACCATCCAGTGGGACGTCCCCGTGCCGGCTGGCGGGGAAGCGGAGTTGGTGTATACAGTGCAGTATCTTTGGAAGTAAACGACACCGGGTATACTTGGTGAAGGCTCACTTAAAGTCGTCCAACAACAAAACAGCGCCGACCTTGAGGCCGGCGCTGTTTTGTTGTGCGGATTTGCAGATTACGCCCGACCGAAGGCCCGGCGGGTTCCCGGCAACATGACGTAGCCCGGGATCAGCGTGTGGAAAGCTAATATGACCGTCACGAAGGTGGGGGCGAAACCTCCTCCGACAATGGTGATCAGGCCCAGGATCACGTCGAAGTCGGTGATGCAGCCGACACAGATCCGGTCTATTGTTTCTCGGAAACCGGGTTGACACGGAACGTCGGGGAAAGCTTAAGCGTTTCAATTTGCGAAAAAATGCACTGGACAAATTAGCGGCCTAGTGGTATAATTCACACTATCAGACAAGCACGGTTATCGTTTGCTGACAGCAGTGTCGTCGCTGACCCAATGTGGATAACAGGCTTAGGACGTCCCATCTTAACCTGTTTGATATCGACTTCGTTTCCCTCCCCAGGAAACGCCCACCCCAAACTTCTGCTCGAAAACGGAAGTCACTTGCAAGGAAGCAAGGAGGAAGTCTCATGCGAAGGAAGTTGTTGCTTGGACTGACCATCATAGCAGTCCTGCTCATGGCCGCAGCTGTGATTTCAGGCTGCTCCGGAGCTGCCAGCGCCCCGGAGACTCAGAGTACTGAGGGCCAAGCTGGACCTGCGGGTCCGGCCGGACCCGCAGGTCCAGCAGGGCCGGCAGGACCAGCAGGACCCGCTGGCCCGGAGGGTCCCGCCGGCGTCGCCACCATGGTAGACCATCCGGTCACAGTTGAATCCTGTACCACTTGTCACAGTGGAGCCGGTGATGAACACCAGGCAGCCTATGACGAACTGTATCAGGACGGCGTCATTCAGGTTACCGATCTGGCGTACTCGTTCTCCGGGACAGATACGAGCACGGTATCTTTCAACATGACCAAGGATGGCGCCCCGTTTGATGCCAGACAGGCGGATACCTGGGCGATTTACTTTGCACCGTATGCCGATGGCAAGTTCCAGTTCGAGCCAGTTGCCGAGAGACTGAGCCTCAAGGGCGCGGGCGACCAACTTGTCTATGATGGCGATGGTGGACTCACAAGTACAATTACCGGGACCGTCGATCTGAGCCAAGTGCCAGGCATGGTCGTCCTATACGGCGCAGATGAGCAGGTCGGTTCGCTGCCTGCCCGCATTCGACAAGTCAAGTATCCCTTTGCAGCTATGGTTGAAACGGGAACCGGCGTTGACTATGTCTCTGCCGCCAATAATGACGGCTGCGAGAAATGCCACACTGATCCCTACCTCAAGCACGGTTATATCAACGGCTTGATCGAAGACAAACCCGGCACTGACTTTTACACCTGCAAGGCCTGCCACCTGGATAACGGCGAAGGCGGCCATTTTGAGTGGCAGCTTCTGGTCACTGATCCTGCGCAGGCAGTGGCAGTTTTCGAAGACGAAGCGAACGTAACGGAAGAGATGAAGACCCAGTACGCGTATGAAACGTCGCTCATGAACGACGTGCATATGTCGCATGCCATGGAGTTCCCCTATCCTCAGTCCATGGCCAACTGTGTCACCTGCCATGAGGGCAAGCTGGACACTGTGTTGACGGATGCCAACTTCACAGTGAAGACATGCAAGAGCTGCCACCCTGTGACCAGCGTCGAGGGTCTCGAGACTCCGGCGCCTGCTCTGGCGACTGTCGTGCCATCGGATGTCCACGGCTCCATGGACCTGAACACGACAGACTGCACCACGTGCCACGGTGAGGGCAAGTTGGCAGCCGGTTTCAGCCAGATCCACACCGGTTACGACAAGGCGATCTACACTGCTGATGGCCAGAAGTACTCTGAGGCCATCACTGTGACCGTTGACAGTGCCACGTTCGACGGCTCCATGCTGGACTTCACGTTCAGCGTTGTTGAGGATCCGGATCTTGATGGAATCGATACAGCAACCATTACACCGACCGTGATGGTCGGACTGTATGGCTACGACACGAAAGACTACATCATCGGACCGCACGAGCGGCTGTTCGACGACAACGGCGACGGTACAATCGACAACAAGGACCAGAGGACTCTGGAATATGTTGTCGGTGAAGAGCATCCGCGCTTCACGACCGTAGCTGCTGCAGACGGTAGTTGGGAAGTCACTGCCGATCTGTCAGCCTGGGAGGATATGATCACCGATGGCACGGTCAAGCGTGTCGAGATCGCTGTCATGCCGGAACTGGTGAATGCCGATGGTGTTCAGGTTGCGCTCAATGCGCCATCCAGAACCTTCGACCTGGCTGGCAACGACTTTGCCGACGACTTCTATAGCCCCATTGCCAAGGTGGTCGACGGGTGCAACAACTGTCACGATGCACTGGCAACAACCTTCCATTCGCCTGACAGAGGCGGCAACATCGTTGTCTGCCGAATGTGTCACATCACCAAGAACGGCGGCTCGCATCTGGAAATGCAGTCGCGGTCGATCGACTCATATACCCACGCGATCCATTCGTTCCAGGCATTCGACATCGGCGACATCGACTTCGCCGATCCGGTGCAAGCTCTGGAATACGAGCATCACATCGAGTTCCCGTATCCTACCCATGGCATCGCGAACTGCGAGTCCTGCCACGTTCCCGGTACTTACAATGTGCCTGATCAGTCTATGTCGCTGCCTGGCCTGCTATCGGCGTCCGACGAGATCACTGGCTGGGACCGAAACATCGGCACCGTTCCGTCCTATGTCACCGGTCCGGCTTCGCGAGCCTGTGGTGGATGCCACAGGGCAGAACTGATCAACGAGGATGACGCCAATGGATTGCTTTCCCTTAATCAGCATACCAACATAGGTGGATATCTGATCGAGGCAGGCGACGATCCCACGGCTACCCTCCAAGACACAATCAATGAAGTGATGGCAAACTTCAAGTAAGTGCGGAATGTCAGGTGAGCTTCGGCGCACCTAAGTCTTCAAGTATGAAAAGGGCCCTTCGGGGCCCTTTTTGTTGCAGACTGCTGTTGAAACGCCGTCCACGAATGCCCGGACTGATGCCTATCCGGCTGTTGCTGAAACCGAGAGTTCAGTTCTCGCATCCTGTGGGGCTACGGAATTCAGGGCCATGGAGGTTTTTCACGTCGTTGCCCGATCCGGTTAACGGTCAGGTAGCTACTCCCCCCCGCCCTCGCAAAATCCGCCAGAGAAGGAATCAAAAACAGCGCCGGCCACAAAGGTTGGCGCTGTTTTCTTTGTGCCAGTTTGTCGACTACGGACGGCCGAAGGCCCGGCGGGTGCCCGGCAGCATGATGTAGATCAGGATCAGCACGTCGAGGACGAACTTGGCCTGCACCACGGATGGCGTGAAGGCGCCACCAATAATGGTCAAGAGGCCCAGGATCAGGTCGAAGATGGTGATGACGGCAACGAAGATCCAGCCTGCCTCGTTGAGCGTCCAAAGCATCTGGAACACCCAGATGTAGATATATGCCAGCAAGCCGTACATCAAAGCGTACCAGAGATTGAACTGACGGGCATCGGTTGGCCCGAGCCAGCCGAAGAGGCCCAGCCATTGCAGCGCGACCACGGCGGCCAACAAGCCGGCGAGAGCCACAACCGCTGCGATGATCGTTACACCAATTGGTCTTTTCACGGAACTACTCCTTTCAAGAATGGAAAAATAGATTTGTGCGGTTAAGCCAACCGCTTCGAATGCAGCGTTCCAGAAAACAGCCCCTGATGGGCCTTTTCACCAGAACGATCCAATACGCCCGCATCATATCACAGATCGGCGAAAAATGCACCACCTGCTAGGCTGCAAAAAAGTACCAATTTGCGGCTGCCAACGCGCCACAACACTGCCCCCGAATCAGACCTGGCCAGCGTGCAAAACGGCATGTCCGCTCTTGCTTGTTTTGGTCTGCTCTGCTAGAATAGCACGGCATATCGCCCGATTTGAATCCTGCCCTCGTCATTCGTGAGGTACCCTGTTGACCCGTCATACCATCGTCGTCCTGACCGGCGACCAAACCGGCCAGGAATTGCTGGTTGAGGCGCTACGACTGCTTGATCCCAGCGTCACCGGCCTCGACTTACAGTTCAAAACCTTCGACCTAAGTCTGGCCAGCCGGCGCGCCACGCAGAACAAGGTCGTCTACGACGCGGCGGCCGCTATTCGCGAGCACCGCTTGGGCCTGAAGGCTGCCACGATCACGCCCGAGACCAAGGGGGACGTGGGCAGCCCCAACGCGATCCTGCGCGAGCAGATGGGCGCCCAGGTGATCCTGCGCACCGGCCGGCGCATCCCGCGGGTACGCCCAATCGGCGGCGTCCACTCGCCCATCAGTGTGGTGCGCATGGCGGTCGGCGATGCCTATGGCGCAGCGGAATGGCGCGAGGGCGAGCCCGGCTCACTGGACGAAATCGCCTCGCGCACCGAGCAGATCAGCCGGCGCGTCTGCCGCGCGGTGGTGGAATACGCTTTCCAGCACGCCCGCCGCACCGGCGCGCGCATCTTCGGCGGCCCGAAATTCACCGTCAGCCCGATCTACGAAGGGATGTTCAAGGAAGAGATGGACGCCGCGGCGGCCCGCTATCCCGACGTACCCTACAAGCCGCAACTGATCGACGCTACCTTTGCGCTGCTGCTGTCAACCTCCGGCAACCCGCTGGTGATCCCGGCGCTGAACCGCGACGGCGACCTGCTCTCCGACATGGTGCTGCAGATGTTCGGTTCCATCGCCGGCTCCGAGTCGCTGGTGATCGCGATGGACGAGGGCGGCAAGGTGCAGGCGGTCATGGCGGAAGCGCCGCACGGCACCGCACCCAGCCTGGAGGGCAAGAACGTCGCCAACCCGATGTCGATGATTCTGGCAGGCGCCAGCCTTTTGTCGCACATCGAGAGCAGCGACGCGCGTCTGGCCAGCCGCGCCATCTACGAATCGACACTCGAAGCGGTCTACGACGGTTTTGCCACGGCTGACCTGGGCGGCCCGACGCGCACGGATGAATTCACCAGCGAAGTCATCCGCCGCGTGCGCACCAAGGTCGAGATCTGGTCGTCGCTCACTTGAGCACGTTTTTGCGGTCACATCAGGCCACGCGTGGCCGTACCTCAATGCATCAAACACTTTTCAGTCGAAAGCTTTCAGTCATTGTTCTGGCAATCGTTGTCGCGGCCCTGGTGCTGAACATTGCCGTTCCGCTGACCTTCGCACAGGACACCGGCCGGGTCCAGATCGCGACCGGTGAATTGGACGATCAAATGCGCGGGCAGTGGTACCTGCTCGAAGATCTGAAGCAAGGCGAAACGCTGACCGCCCGGCTGCAGGGCAAGTCCGGCAACCTGGACCCGCTGGTTGCCATCGTGGATGGCGCGGTCGATCCGGCATCCATCGGGCCGGCTTTCCAGGCGGACGTTCAGAAAGCGATCGACGCCGGTCAAGACCCGCTGACGGTCATACCTCAGTTCGCCGACACCTATTTCCTGGCCTGGGACGACGACAGCGGCGGCGGGCTGGACGCGGCAACGCAACTGGTCGTGCCGGCCGACGGCGACTATCACGTCCTGGTAACCCGCTCGCCGCTTCGGGACACCTTCGGAGAATTCCAACTGACGCTAGGAATTGACGCTAATCAGATACTTACAGATCAAGTTCGTGCGATTGGGCAACCATTCGCGACCGAGATACAGGTTCTGACTGCGGATCAGGCTGTGGAGGAACTCCAGATTAGCCTGAACAACCGGCAGCCGTCGAAAAAACTGGAGTTGAGTGCATTAAGACCGGGGGACACCCTACAGGTTCTGGTTGAGTTGACTACACCGGGCAGAACACCCGCGGTTCAGTTGCTGGCCTTTGGCAGGAAGGCGGTGCGCGGCGGTGACTACAACGAGGACCGCACCCGGGCCAGCTTCGAATATAGCTTTCCTACCGGCGGCGAGAACTACGCCCTGCAGGTTTCGGCCTGCTGCGACGACGGCACAACCTGGACGGAGAATGTGCGATTGCTGGTTGGCCGCAACGCTCCTGCGGTGCTGACGGGCCAGGCCGAACCTGCCGGCGTTCCGGTGATCCAGCAGCCGATTCCGGTCAAAGTCGGTGTCAAGCTCGAGCAGATCACTGGCGTCGACCAGAAGTCTGAGAACTACGGCGCGGTCTACAGCCTGCGCATGAAATGGCAGGACCCGCAACTGGCGTTTCGTCCCGATGAATGCCAGTGCGAGTACAAAGTGTTTTACAACGACGACTTCGCCAAGTTCGCCAGTCAACAGGACATCGACTGGCCGACATTTGTGATCGGGAACCAGCAGAACAATCGATGGGTGCAAAACAAAGCTGTCGTGGTGTACCCGGATGGAAACGCTAGCTACTTCGAGCGCTTTACCACCGCCTTACAGGCGCCTGATTTCCAGTTTCGCACCTTTCCCTTCGATGAGCAACAGTTCTACATCCACGTCGACTCGCTCTTTCCCGTCGATACCTTCACCTTCGAGGCTGACGACGATTTTACCGAGATCGGAACCGCGCTGGGCGAGGAGGAATGGTACATCACCGACTCGCAGTCCACAACCACCACCGGCAGTTTCAGCACGGAGACCGTGACGCCGCGCTTCGAGATGCGCTTCTGGGCCAAACGGCATCTGACCTTCTACATCTTCCGCATCCTTGTGCCGCTGGGGCTGATCATCTCCGTGTCATGGATCACGTTCTTCCTGCAGGATTTCGGCAAGCGAGTCGATGTCACCAGCGCCAACCTGTTGCTCTTCTTTGCCTACAACTTCACTATCGCCAACGACCTGCCGCGGCTGGGTTACATGACCTACCTCGACGCGCTGCTGGTTGGAACGTTCATCATCAGCGTCCTGACGCTGGCCTACAATGTGTACCTGAAGCGCCAGGAATCCAAGGGCAATACCACGAGTGCCAGACGGATCGATCGTTACATGATCTGGCTTTATCCCCTTGGCTTCCTCTTCGCTTTTGGCGTCGTTACCTGGATATTCTTTGTAAAGGTGTGAGGAAACCATGAAGAAACCTGCTCGTCTTCGTTATGTCGTCGGTGCAATTGTCATGTTGATTGCGCTGCTGATCGCCGTTGCGCCCGGCCCTGATCTCAGCAAGGCACCCGTTGGAGACCCCGACGGGGGTAACCTCCTGACCGTTGCCGAACCTGGTGAGGCAGACACTGAGAGTGAAAACCTGCTGGCCATGGGCGACTACTTTTACCACCGTGTCAGCTACCCGACCGGGCAGTTCGACGGCCGCTGGTACGCTGAAGCCAAGGACCAGGACGCGCAGGTCGAGCGCGCCGTCCCGGCCGGTGAAGTGACCTATGATCGCGCAGCCAGCCAATCGCCGCTGAGCCTTGATCCCAACTCTTTCACATCGCTGGGACCGAAACCGCTGCAAAGCAACGGCTGCATCAACTGCTACGCCTACGGCCTCGTGGCCGGCCGAACCAACGTCATGGCGGTCGATCCGGTTGACACCAACGTGGCCTATCTGGGCAGTGACGGCGGCGGCGTCTGGAAGACCACCAACTGCTGTACGGCAGCCACCACGTGGACATCGGTCACCGACGATCCGCTGCTCTCAACCATCGCGATCGGCGATATCACCATCGATCCCAACAATCACAACGTGGTCTACGCCGGCACCGGCGATCTGCGTTTTGGCTCGTACTCATTCGGCGCGGCCGGCGTGCTGAAGAGCAGCGACCAGGGCGCGACCTGGGAAGTGCTGGGCGTCGATGTCTTCAACGGCGTGTATACACAGCCTCCTGGCGTCTTTCCCCAATACCAGGCCATCGGCAAGGTGCGGGTTGACCCGCGCAACAGCAACAACCTGGCCGTCGGCACGAAGACGGGCGTCTTCTTCTCCTATGACGCGGGTGCAAACTGGGACGGGCCGTGCGTGACCAATGCCTACACCGACCAGCGCCAGGACGTCACCGGCCTGCTGACGACCGACACTGGTTCGAACACCAGGCTCTACGCCTTTGTGGGCGCGCGCGGCTTCAACACCACCGTACAGCCTAACCTCAACCTCAACGGCGCCAACGGCGCCTACAGCACCACCTGGCCTGCCAGCGGCTGCCCGGCGAGTTGGGATCTGCTGAGCCGGCCCGACAACGGCTGGCCTGCTGACACGGCCAGCGGCACGCCCTACGCCTCCTATAACGTGGGCAACCAGTTGGGACGGATGGATGTGGCCATGGCCCCCAGCAACTCTGACGTGATCTACGTCCAGGTGCAGGCCATCAATGCTGGCAACGGCACACAGCGCGGCGGCCAGTTGGGCGTCTGGCGCACCACCGACGGTGGCACGACCTGGGAGCAGCGTTCTGGCCCAACGGGACTGACCGGCTGCTACGGCGACTATGGCCAGAACTGGTACGACCAGGGCCTGGCGGTCGATCCTAACAATTCCGACGTAGTCTTCATGTCCACGGTAGACATCTTCCGTACCACCAACGGCGGCACGACGTTCACTGACCTGACCTGCGGCTACGCCGGCGGCAACACGGTCCACGTGGACCACCACGCGCTGGCCTTCGTGCCCGGTTCGTCATCGACATTGATCGCCGGCAGCGATGGCGGCGCGTATGTCACGCTGAACGCCAATGCAGGCACACCGACCTTCACACAGATCAACAACAGCCTGAGCACGCTGGAGTTCTACTCGGGTGACATCACCGGCAACTTCGCCAATGCTGCACAACCGGGCATCAACGGCGGCATGCAGGACAACGGTTCCGCAGTCTACGTCTGGAACGCCGGCAACCCGACCGAAGCGGTCTGGCAGGTGCGCAAGGGCGGTGACGGCATGTTCGCCCGCATCGAGCCGGTTCTCAACCAACGCTACTATCAGGAGAGTCAGAATGGTTCGCTGGGCGTCAGCACCACCGGCGCCTACGGCAACCAGATCAACATCACCGGTGGCTGGACGGCTGACAGGCGCGGCTTCATCTTCCCCTACGAGATCCAGAAGAACGGCTGTCTACCCACCGGCTGCACGCACATGATCGCCGGCTCCTACCGTGTCTGGGAATCGATCACCGGGCTGGGCAGCTGGCTGGTCAACAGCCCCGACCTGACCAAGAACACGTTGGCTGACCGTTCGATCATCAACCAGCTCAACTACGCCTGGAGCGACAACACCCGGGCCATCGTCGGCACCAACGACGGCAACGTGCAGATGGGCTTCAACCTCGGCCAGGGCGTCGCTAACAGCGCGACCTGGGTGGATGTGACCGGCGGCAACACGGTACTGCCCAACCGGCCAATCCTGGATGTGGCGCTGGACCCGGTCAACCCGCTGGTCGGCTACGCGGCGGTTGGCGGCTTCGACCAGAACACGCCCACCACGCCGGGCAACGTCTTCCAGGTGACCTGCACGGCCAACTGCGCGAGCTTCACGTGGTCCAATAAGACCGGCAACCTGCCGAATATCCCGGCCGACTCGATCATCGCCAACCCCAACTTCCCGCAGCAGGTCTTTGCGGGCACCGACTGGGGACTGTACTACACCAACGACATCACCGCAGCGACACCGGTGTGGTATCGCTTCCAGGCCGGTGTGCCCAACGTGATGATCTGGGACATGACCATCGACTCCGGCGCGACCACCCTGGCGCTCTGGACCCGCAGCCGCGGCGCGTACGTCTGGCCGCTGCCGAGCTCGCCCTTCCGCACCTGCCCCGACTACGACAACAACGGCG
Source organism: uncultured Chloroflexia bacterium (assembly GCA_963707275.1). Classification (GTDB taxonomy): domain Bacteria; phylum Chloroflexota; class Anaerolineae; order JAAEKA01; family JAAEKA01; genus JACKBK01. The sequence goes on along the minus strand of CAVPPH010000001.1, from coordinate 391,897 downwards.
TCATCGACGTGTTGGACATCGCCGACATAGCGATTCACTGGGGCGAGACCACCGCTTCGCCCGGCTGGAACAACCGCTACGACCGCGACGGCGACGGCGATGTGGATATCGTGGATATCATGATGGTGGCCAACGTGTTCGGCGATAGCTGCTGATCCCAGCATCTGTCCCGCGTAACGCATACTGAACAACGCCCCCGGCCAGTCGGCCGGGGGCGTTGTTTGTTTGTCTTCAGCGCCGATCGAGTAGGCCGCCGTATCGAGATCAAGCGGGTCTCACACGCGACCCTCGGAAGGTCTCGATACGCAGAAACTCTGCACCTTCATGTGCATCGGCACCCCTCAACGCGCTACTCGACCGACCGGAATAGAAACCGTCGTGACAAATCATGCCGCATATGACATGAATCATGTTACGCGCCGCACAAACGTGGTATGCTTCTTCTGTGGACGACAATACAAGTCCACAGTTCACAACTAGCAACGCTCAGCATACCCACCGGCTGCCGGTCAGAGCGTACCACGGCAGCCAGGAAATCTGACGACGGGAGCGATCATGAGTAAACGACCCTTTGTAACAATCGACGGCAACGAGGCTGCCGCCTATATCGCCCACAAAGTGAACGAGGTAATCGCAATCTACCCGATTACCCCTTCCAGCCCCATGGGCGAATGGGCTGACCAATGGACAGCCGAAGACAAGACCAACATCTGGGGCACAGTGCCGCTGGTGGTGGAGATGCAATCGGAGGGCGGCGCAGCCGGCGCGGTCCACGGCGCGCTGCAGACCGGCTCCCTGACCACCACCTTCACGGCGTCGCAGGGCCTGCTGCTGATGATCCCCAACATGTTCAAGATCGCGGGCGAACTGACCCCGACGGTCTTCCACGTGGCAGCCCGCAGCGTCGCCAGCCCAGGCGCTGTCGATCTTCGGCGACCACTCCGACGTGATGGCGGCCCGCCAGACCGGCTGGGGCATGCTCTGCAGCAATTCGGTGCAGGAAGTCATGGACTTCGCGCTGATCGCGCAGGCCGCCACGCTGGAAGCACGGGTGCCCTTCATCCACTTCTTCGACGGCTTCCGCACCTGCCACGAGGTCGCCAAGATCGAGCAACTGACCGACGACGACATCCGCGCCATGATCGACGACGACCTCGTCATCGCCCACCGGCGCGCGGGCTGTCGCCTGACCACCCCGTTCATCCGCGGCACCGCCCAGAACCCGGACGTCTTCTTCCAGGCGCGCGAGACGGTCAACATCTTCTACGACCGGACGCCCGGCCATCGTGCAGCGAGGCCATGGACAAATTTGCCGGGCTGACAGGCCGCCAATACCACCTCTTCGACTACGTTGGCGCACCTGATGCTGAGCGCGTGATCGTCATGATGGGATCGGGCGCAGAGACGGCCCACGAGACGGTCGAACACCTGGTCGAGCAGGGTGAGAAGGTCGGGCTGGTCAAGGTGCGCCTCTACCGCCCCTTCGACGCCGCAGCCTTCATGGCCTCGCTGCCCGCGACCGCTACCAAGGTAGCTGTGCTGGACCGCACCAAGGAGCCGGGCGGCTCAGGCGAGCCGCTCTACCTGGACTGCATCACGGCCATGGTGGAAGGCGAGCGCAGCGGCCTGAAGATCGTCGGCGGACGCTACGGCCTCTCATGCAAAGAGTTCACCCCCGGCATGGTCAAGGGCGTCTTCGACGAGCTGGCCAAGCCGAAACCGAAGAACCATTTCACCGTCGGCATCAACGACGACGTGACCTACACCAGCCTCGACTACGATCCCGGCTTCAGCATCGAGTCGCCCAAGGTGGTGCGGGCGCTCTTCTACGGACTGGGCGCTGACGGCACTGTGGGCGCGAACAAGAACTCCATCAAAATCATCGGCGAGGACACGGACAACTACGCCCAGGGTCACTTCGTCTACGACTCCAAGAAATCCGGCGCGACCACCGTGTCGCACCTGCGCTTCGGCCCCACCGAGATCCGCCAGCCCTATCTGATCACCTCGGCCAACTTCATCGCCGTGCCATCAGACGATCTTCCTGGAACGCTACGACATGCTGGCGCAGGCTGCACCGGGCGCGGTCTTCCTGCTCAACAGCTTACGTCAACAAGGACGAGGTCTGGGACAGCCTGCCGCGGGTCTACCAGGACCACATGATCCGCAAGAACATGAAGTTCTACGTGATCGACGCCTACGACGTGGCCGACAAGACCGGCATGGGCGGGCGCATCAACACCATCATGCAGACCTGCTTCTTCGCCATCTGCGGCGTCCTGCCGGAAGACGAAGCCATCGCTGCCATCAAGCAAGCGATCTACAAGACCTACGGCAAGCGCGGCGAAAAGGTCGTGGAGCAGAACTACGAGGCGGTGGATCAAACCCTGGCGCACCTCTTCCAGCGTGCCGGTTCCCGAAACAGCCGACAGCACGCTGGAGCTGCCGTCCATGGTGCCAGCGCAGGCGCCTGAGTTCGTGCAAAAGGTGACGGCCGAGATCATGGCCGGCCGCGGCGACGATCTGCCGGTCTCCATGCTGCCGATCGACGGCACCTACCCGTCCGCGACGACCCAGTGGGAGAAGCGCAACATCGCGATGGAAATCCCGATCTGGGACCCGGACGTCTGCATTCAGTGCGGCAAGTGTGCACTGGTCTGCCCGCACGCCACGATCCGCATCAAGGCCTACCCGGAAGAGGACCTGGCCGGCGCGCCAGAATCGTTCCGCTCCATGCCGTACAAGGGCAAGGAGTACCCTGGCTGGATGTACACCATCCAGGTGGCGGCGGAAGACTGCACCGGCTGCGCAGCCTGCGTCCACGTTTGCCCGGCCAAGAACAAGCGGGAGCCGCGCTTCAAGGCTATCAACATGGAGCCGCAGCCGCCAATCCGCGACCGCGAACGCGAAAACTACGACTTCTTCCTGAGCATCCCGGAAATCGACCGGCGCAATGTCAACACTCGCCAGGTCAAGACCAACCAGCTCCTGCAACCGCTGTTCGAATTCTCCGGCGCCTGCGCCGGCTGCGGCGAGACGCCCTACATCAAGCTGATCAGCCAGCTATTTGGCGACCGCACCATCGTCGCCAACGCCACCGGCTGTTCGTCGATCTACGGCGGCAACCTGCCTACCACGCCTTACACCGTCAACGGCGACGGTCGCGGCCCGGCCTGGTCCAACTGTCTGTTCGAGGACAACGCCGAGTTCGGCCTGGGCATGCGCCTGACGCTGGACAAGCGACTGGAATACGGCATCGAGCTGCTGAAGAGCAACGCTGGAACTGATCGGCCCCGAGCTGGTGGATGCGATCCTGACCGCCGACCAGTCGGATGAGGCCGGCATCTACGACCAGCGGCAACGGGTAGCGGCGCTGAAGCAGCGGCTGGCCAGCCTGAACGGCGCGCCCGGTCTGAAGCAGCTTGCCAGCCTGGCCGACATCCTGGTCAAGAAGACCGTCTGGATCTTCGGCGGCGACGGCTGGGCCTACGACATCGGCTACGGCGGTCTCGACCACGTGCTGGCGTCGGGCCGCAACATCAACGTGCTGGTGATGGACACGGAAGTGTACTCAAACACCGGCGGACAGATGTCCAAGGCGACGCCGCGGGCAGCCGTAGCCAAGTTCGCGGCGGCCGGCAAACCGCTGCCCAAGAAAGACCTGGCGATGATCGCGATGAGCTACGGCAACATCTATGTAGCCCGCATCGCGATGGGCGCCAGCGACGCGCAGACGGTGCGAGCGATTCTCGATGCTGAGTCCTACGACGGGCCCAGCCTGATCCTGGCCTACAGCCACTGCATCGCCCACGGCATCAACATGACCACCGCCAACGACCAGCAGAAGAAGGCTGTGGACAGCGGTCACTGGCCGCTGCTGCGCTACGACCCACGGCTGGCTGAAGAGGGCAAGAATCCCTTGCAGCTCGACTCCAGAGCGCCCAAGATACCGCTGCGCGACTACGTCTACAACGAGACGCGCTATACCATGCTGACCAAGACCAAGCCTCAGCACGCGGCGGAGTTGCTGACGCTGGCGCAGGAAGATGTCACCAGCCGCTGGCACCTGTACGAGCAGATGGCGACGCTGGATTACAGCGACGAGAGCTAACGGAGAACGCCTGATGGACCTGACAACCACCTACATGGGCCTGTCCCTGAAAAACCCGATCGTGCCGAGCGCCTCGCCGCTGAGCCACAAGCTGGACAATATTCGACGCATGGAAGACGCCGGCGCAGCCGCGATCACGATGTACTCGCTGTTTGAGGAACAGCTTGACTTCGAGGCGGCCTCGCTGACCCACTTCCTCGACTACGGTACGGACAGCTTTGCCGAGGCGCTAAGCTACTTCCCGGAACCCTACGAATTCAACCTGGGCCCTGATGAATACCTCGAGCACATTCGTAAGGCCAAGGCCGCCGTCAATGTGCCGATCATCGCCAGCCTCAACGGCGTCAGCGACGGCGGCTGGATCAATTACGCGACCCGAATCGAGGAAGCCGGCGCGGACGCACTGGAGGTCAACCTGTACTTCATCCCCACTCAGCTCACTCTGACCAGCAGCGAGGTTGAACATGTCTATCTCGACGTGCTCAACAACGTCAAGGGTCACGTCAGCATCCCGGTGGCCATGAAGCTCAGCCCCTTCTTCAGCGCGATGCCGCGCATGGCTGCCATGCTGGACGACGCCGGCGCGGATGCGCTGGTGCTGTTCAACCGCTTCTACCAGCCGGACATGGATATCGAAGACCTGACAGTCGGGCCGCATCTGGTGCTCAGCACCTCGGACGAGATGCGCCTGCCGCTGCGCTGGATCGCCATCCTCTATGGCAAGATCCGGGCGTCGATGGCGCTGACCACGGGCATCCACACGCCGGAGGACGTGATCAAGGCGATGATGGCCGGAGCGGATGTTGCCAACGTCTGTTCCGTCCTGCTGCAAAACGGCGTCGGCCACGTCAGCACGCTGCTGGATGGCGTCACACGCTGGATGGACGAGCACGAGTACGAGTCCATCGATGAGATGAAGGGCAGCCTCAGCCAGCGGGCCGTGCCCGAGCCGGCGGCCTTCGAACGAGCCAACTACATGAAGACGCTTCAGAGCTATCGCGGCCTGAACTAGACGTCGTCGTACCCTCCTTCCCGCGAAAAGCTCCCGGCACTGCGCCGGGAGCTTTTTGTGTCTGCGCTGGGGTTGCGCAGCTAGAAGTTGTCGATTTAACTGAGGCTTCACGGATCCTGCGCACTCAAGTCGAAGCGGCAGGTGATCTCGGACCAGCCATCAGGATACACTACCGCCCCATACAGGCTGGTGATGCGCGTGCTGCTCTTCAGTTTCCCAATGCAGAACTTGCCCGTGTTCCTGAATTCGTATTTGGTGATCACCCTCGGAATCGTCGCGCCAGCCGGCAACTTGCCGTTGCACGAGATCACAAGAATGTTGGGCTTCTCGTAGCTGAATTCCGTGTTGACACCATCTACACGTGCCGGCATTCCGTTGCCATCAGGTAGCCAGCAAGCACCTCCCACTTCAACGAAGAAGTAGTTTGGAATCGGCATATCTGCCGCCACAGGCAATGTCGGCAACAGCAACAGGGCGACCAGTAACACGATCGCAGCTAGCTTGTTCATTGGAACCCTCCTTGTCAGAACAATGACCAATGCACCCCCTGGCCGGTACCCCAAATGCGGCGACGGTTACGCCGACCGCCCCAGGTTGCACAGGTGACTCGATCCGCCTGCCGGCACAGCCGCTTCCTGCCCCCGCACAGATCGTTGTTGCCGTGCCAGCAGGCGGATGGAAATGTTACCCGAACCCAGCTTTGTTGTCAGAGCACAGCGTCGCTTCGATTTGCTCCTCCCAATATCCAGTGCTGCGCTTTCAACTGACTGGCTTCGCGATTGAACCTATCATACCGCGAAAATCGAATTTTCGCTATGAAGTAGTTCACAACTTTGGTGTGAATTTGGTCACACTTTTTGACGGAAGGGGAGAAGAGGAGACAGGCAGGTCGCTAGCCGACTTCGTAAGTCGCCGTGAGCGGGCATTCCCTGGCAGCTTACGATGAGCGGCATCAGTCGGCGCTGGCGACTTCCGAAGTCTGATGTGTGGAGGGATATTCCTGTGCGACCACCGCGCGTACGATCGTGCGCGCCCGGTCGATCTCGTCGCGGTTGACGGTGTGTCCCATGCCGGGATACAACCTGTAGACGACGCTGCCGCCCAGATCCTCAAGAATCTGTGCGCTTTCCAGCACACGTTCACTGGGAATATGCGGATCAACATCGCTGCAACCGAGGAAGACCGGCGTCCCGCCCAGGTTGCCGCTGTAGGCGCGCAGCCCGCCGGGCGGGCCGATCAGGCCGCCGCTGAACATCAGCAGCCCGCCGTAGCGCCGTGGATTGCGCGCCGCGAACTCGCCGGCCAGGCACGCGCCCTGCGAGAAGCCACCCAGCACGATGCGGCTGGCATCCACCCCGGCCTCCTCGACCTGCTGAACGATCGCCGCAACCGCCTCTAGCGCCGAGGTTAGCCACGGCTCGTTCTGAGTGATCGGCGCCAGAAAGCTGTAGGGATACCACGTGTTGCCCGCAGCCTGCGGCGCGAGATAGGTGAACTGGGGATGATAGAGTTCCTCGCCCAGCAGCAGGATGTCGGAGGCGCTGGCGCCGCGGCCGTGGATCAGCACCATGGCTGCCCAGGCGTTGGACAGACGCTCGCCCGCTGTGTAGACAGGTTGACCGCCATGCAGGCGATTCTGAATTTGAGAATCAACCATAGTCATACCTGCAATGCCGGCAACAGGCCTAGCAGCTCGCCGCGGCGCTCTTCCAGCCACGGCGGCAGCTTCAGCCCGGCGCCCAGATCTTCGACACTCTCGTCCCAGGTGAAACCAGGCGGATCGGTCGCAATCTCAAAGAGCACCCCACCCGGTTCGCGCCAGTAAATCGAGTGGAAGTATTGGCGGTCGCGCACCGGCGTCACGTCAAAGCCGGCCGCTCGAATCGCCGTCTGGTAGGCCAGTTCCTCGGCGTCGTCACGTGCGCGAAAGGCGACGTGATGCACCGATCCGGCGCCCATGCGGCCAAAGCCGATGCCCGGCCGTTCCAGCACATCGACGATGCCACCAATAGCGGACGAATTGGCGCGGTAGCGCCAGCGGTCGCCCTCCTGATCAATCAGTCGGTAGCCCATCTGCCCGGTGAGCAACTGGCCGGTCGGCGCCGCCCGCGATTCGAAGAAGGTGACGCCGAAGAAGCCGCGCAGCGCGTGCTCCTCCGGCACGGGACCGCCAGCCCAGTGGCGCGGCGCGCGCGCCGTGTCGTCCACCATTAACTCCAGCGCCATGCCATCCGGGTCACGCAGGGTGAGCACCTCAGCGCCGAAACGAGTCTCGACGTCGCCGGTGTGGACGCCATGCTGTTGCAGCCGTTCCTGCCAGTAGCCGACCGAGCCGGAACCAATGGCATAGGCCGACGCACCAATCTCACCGTTGCCGACCACGCCGCGGCACGCGTGCGGCCACGGAAAGAAGGTCATGATCGTTCCCGGGCTGCCGGTCTCATCGCCGTAATAGAGATGATAGGTCCCAGGATCGTCGAAGTTGACGGTGGTCTTCACCAGCCGCTGCCCCAGGACTTTGTGGTAGAAATCGACATTCGCCTGCGGGTCGCTGGCGATGGCCGTGATGTGATGAATGCCGGAAATGGGTTGCACTGTGTTCCTCGTTCGTTGCTTCAGTCGTTATGCTGCTTGTCAATACTTTGCATGATAGCCGATCTGCCGCCGCGCATCTGTCTGGGAGATTCCCAGCCGGACGAGCTACGCGCCGCGACGGTTGGCAGCGAACCAGGCGACCACTACTGCTGCAAGCCCTGGCAGAGCGGCCGATGAACAGAAGCCGGCGATGAACTGCCCTGCGTCCGCCAGCGCGATGTCCACCTGCTGGCGAAAGGCCTGTCCGGCTTGATAAGCGCCGCCGTTCTCCTGGCACGCGGAAACCAACACTGCGACCAGCAGCAAGCTGACCACCGCCATCACCACACGTCCCTGTCTGTTGCTGCTACCCATGGCATGACCTCCATACTGACCAAATATCGATCACCGATCATAGCGCTGAATACGCTGTAAACAAGATTTCCACCGATCATTGCGAGGCGTCGCGCCAAAGCAATCTCGCGCACCGGTCAGAAGGATTGCCTCGCCGAGCCTCGCAATGACTATCGTGGTTAACTTGTCTACGGAATACTGACCGCCTGCGCCCATTATACCATGTCATGCCAGCGCCGTGATGTTTCTCTGCCAGCGCGCGGGTATGTTACAATTGTGGCAACAGCGTTCGTGCCCACAACTGGCAGGTCCGCCTGAGCAGACACCACAGGAGTATGACAGCTTTCATGACTCGACAACATTTCAGCAGCGGCACACCCTGGGAACCGATCGCCGGCTACTCGCGCGCCGTCCGCGTCGGCGACCAGGTCTTCGTCTCCGGCACGACCGCCACCGACGCCGACGGCGATGTTGTCGCGCCGGGCGATGTGTACGCGCAAGCTATCCAGACACTGCGCAACATCGAGGTCGCGCTCAACGCGTTGGGCGCCGAACTACGCCACGTCGTGCGCACCCGCATGTACGTCCTCGACATCGACGACTGGCAGCCCGTCGCCCGCGCCCACGGCGAGTTCTTCGGCGCAATCCGTCCGGCCACATCCATGGTCGAAGTCAGCCGCCTCATCGACCCGGCCATGCTGGTCGAAATCGAAGCCGAAGCCATCGTCACCGACTGATCTACCCCATTTCCCTCCTTTCCCTCCTTTCCATGCCTCCCCCCATCCTCGTCTCCGGCCTGATCAACATCGAAACCACCGTGCGGGTCGATGGCTTTCCCATCGACTACTCGCCCGTCCGCTACCCCTTCTTCGGCGTCAGGAGCACCGTCTCCGGCGTCGGCTTGAACGTCAGCAAGGCGCTGACAACTTTGGGCAACAAAGTCAGGTTTCTCAGCGTCATCGGCCAGGACGCGCCGGGCCAATTGGTGCGCGACGAGCTGGGGCAGATCGGCGTCGACGATCGTTATGTCGTGTCGCAGGTCGCCGAGACCGCGCAATCAGCCATCCTCTACGACCCAGAGGGCCGGCGGCAGATCAACGTCGATCTCAAGGACATTCAGGAACAGATCTACCCGCAAGCGCTGTTTGAAGAAGCGGCCGCCGGCTGCCAGTTGGCGGCGCTGTGCAACATCAACTTTTCGCGGCCAATGCTGGCACTGGCGCGCCGCCGTGGCATGATCATCGCCACAGACGTCCACACCATCTCCAACCTGGACGACCCCTACAACGCCGACTTCATGCGCGCCGCGGACATCCTCTTCATGAGCGACGAGGCGTTGCCGGTGTCGCCGGAAGAGTGGGCTATTGCGGTCCAGGGTCGTTACGGCAACCAGATCGTTGTGATCGGCATGGGCGTGCAGGGTGCGCTGCTGGCGGTCAAGGGTGAGGAACCGGTTCATCTGCCGGCCGTCGAGACGCGTCCGGTGATCAACACCATCGGCGCGGGGGATGCACTTTACTCCTGTTTTCTGCACGAATATCGCAAATCGGGGAATCCGTACCGCGCGATACGGAAATCGGTGGTCTTCGCGTCGTTCAAGGTTGGGGAGAGCGGCGCGGCCGCCGGCTTCCTGAACGACGCGGACCTGACCGCCTGGGCGCAGCGCACCCATTCTGTGTAGAACGGCTTTCCCAAGCCGTCCAGCGCACTTGCTCTGGACACGAGCCACGGTCGATTTCGGAAAATCGACCTACAGTGCGCCGCGATTTGCGCGATCTCGCGTGCTTGCTATAATGCCGGTACCCCAGAAGGCAATATTCGCCGCTTGCTTCCGGCGCGCGCCGGAAGCCGACGTTCACACACGCGGCAGCCAGCCATCAAGACTGGCTGTCAAACGCGACTTAAGACCTGGCTTGCCAGAATTCGAGACCGGATCGCTCGACCAACCCCGGCAAGAAACCTACCCAAGGAGAATACGAATGAGGACCTCACGAGGAATGATTGTCGTCAACATTTTGATTGCGCTGGCATTGATTGTCAGCCCCGCGCTGCACGTCAGCCGAAGCAACCACCTCCCCGCCCGATCTTGCGCCAACATCGTCGGCAGTTGCTCCGCCGGAGCGAGAACCGGCAGCATCAAACCTGACAACCGATCCTCTTGCGACCCCTCTTTCCCTCTCCCTGCAACAATCGACTTTTGACCCGGCCACTGCGGCCAGCGGGCTGGTCGTCACCGTCACCGTCCGCAACAACCTGCCGCCGGTGGTCACTCCGCCCATCGTCGCCGGCGACGACCATCACCGACACCATCGCCGCGCTGCGTTCGGTGGACTTTGCCGCCGATCCCAACACCCTGCGCGACGTGATCCTCTCCGACCAGTTGACCCATCCCTCGGCCAACCTGCTCGAAGCCGCGCCGGCGGCTGACCAGGACGGCGACCGCTTCGTGGTCAACCTGGGCGATGTGCCGCCGCAAGGTACTGCGCAGGCCGTGCTGCGCCTCAGCGCTCCCGGCGCGCTGGCCGATTTCACCGACCTGGACGACGGCATTACAGCGCGCGGCAACTGGCAGGGACGCCCCGTCTCCTCGGCCGGCAGCACGATTTCGCTCGCGCCCAGCGGGTTTGCCCAGTGGCTGGTCTGCACCGTCGACGCCAACTGCGGCGACAGCTACGTGCTGCGCCAGGCGACTGAGCTGGCGGGCGATCCACTCGCGCTCTTCCAGTTCGTGCGCGGGTTGGGCTACGAAGCGTACATCGGCAGCCTGCGCGGCGCGCGCGGCACACTCTGGAGCGAGGCCGGCAACGGCGTCGACCAGGCCAGCCTGCTGATCGCGCTGCTGCGCGCCAGCGGCATCCCGGCCGCCTACCGGCTGGGCACGTTGGACCAGTCCGATGCGCAAACCCTGCTGGCCAGCATGTTCGACGGCCTGCCGGCCACTGGCGGCTACGTGCCCGCGGGCACAGCAACTGCCGATCCGGTCAACGATCCGGCGCTGATCGCCGAAGTGCAGCAACACGCCTGGGTGGAAGCCTATCTGCCCGGCAGCGGCTGGACGGTGCTGGATCCCTCCTTCCCGAGCCGCGCAGCCGGGCGATCTCTTCGGCGCGCCCAGCGGCGGCCAGCTCGCCGAGTTGCCCGACAGCCTGCGCCACAAGGTCAGCTTCGATCTGGCCGTCGAGAAGTACCGCATCTTCCCCGTCGGCGCGACCAACCTCTACGAGGTGCCGTCGCCGGTTTCCGCCACCTACAACACCGTGGAACTGGTGGGCGAGCCGGTTATTTTTTCACACCTGGTGGAAAGCAGCAATCCCGGCGGGCTGGTCTTCACCACTGCCGAGCACACCTACACCCCCTATTTCGTGGTCGGCGAGAGCGAGCAACTGATCGAGGGAACCGCCTTCGGTGAGTTGATCAGCAGCTTCCCCTTCGCGTCCGGATTTCGTCGTGGGTGAGTGGCTGGACATCACCGTCACCGAGCCAGGCGGCGCGAGCGAAACCTATCGCCGCGAGCTATTCGACGACATCGGCTACGCCGCGCGCACCGGCGGTGGGCTGGTTGGCAACATTGGCCGCGATGAGACCGCGCGCGTGAGCACGCTTTCCTCGTGGGCGACGCTGGTGGCCACCTCGCGGCTGCCCGGCTACGCCATCGACGACGCGTATCAGGACATGGTGACGCTGGGGCTGGCCGTGGGCGATGCCTGGGACGCTGTCAGCGGCCTCGCCGACTCGTCCGCGCCGGGCCCCGAGGTGACCGCCGCGTCGCAGCAGGCGGTCGTTGCCTTCGGCAAGGCGGCGCGGCTGGGGCAGAAGCTGCACCTCTACAAATTCCTGCGCGCCTCGGACGCCGGGCCTCGACTATCTGACCGACAGCCTGCGCACCAAGAGCTACGCCGCCTCGCCGCGCGTCTTCACCCTTGGCTGGGAACGCAACGAGGTCGAAGAGACCGACGCGATGTCCTTCGACCTGGGACGCAACCGCATGCGCGCGCTGGGCTACCCGGGCCAGACCGATGCGGGCGTGCAGTCCTTCAACTACGCGCGCGGCATGCTGGATCTGTCGCTGGAACACGGCGTGCTGACCGAGGTCTCGCCGGCGCCGGTGACCAGCGTGATCGCCGTGCTGGATCAGGCCGAAACGGACGGCATCCCCGTCTCCCGCTACACCATCGGCACGCTGGACGAGTTGAACGCACTGCCGATCTCGGACCAGGCCAAAGCGCGCATCTCCACCGCGCTCACCGAGAACCCCGATCTCAACGTCCTGGTTCCCGAGGCGATGGTCACGCTGCCGGCGCGCCGATGCGCCCACCATCGGCTGGCTGCTGATCGACTCCAACACCCTGGAAACCATCGACGTCATGGAGAACGGCCTGCATATGGCCGTGTCCTATGCGGTGCTGGGCAACTTCGCCAAGAAGGTCGGCAGCCTGATCGGCGGCTTTGGCGCGGGCTTCATCGCCACCACCATGGGCTTCTGGGGTTCGTTCTTTGGTGCGGTGCCCATCGACCCGGCCGACATCGCCAGCGTCGTGGCACAGGCCAAGAGCGTCGCAGCCGAGAAGGGCAAGGAGGCCGAAGATGGTCTGCAAAGCCAAGGCCGACAAGAAGTGGTGCAAGCAAGGCGTACACGGCGGGCGCCGCTGCCGGCAATGCCGCCCTGGCCAAGGCTGACCCACCCTGCCAGAGATGCAACTCAACCTGCCCTTCGACGTTACCTACCCGACCACCAGCGCCAGCGCGGTGGTCAACCAGACCGCCAGCCTGGCCGGCAACACCGTCGCAGTCAACGTCACGACGCCGCTGGTGGGCGTCCACCGCGAGAACACGGAGGCGTGGGCCAGCGCCGCCGAGAACAGCTTCGCCTTTGACAGCCTTTCCGTTGGCAACGCACAGGTGTTCCAGGGGCTGACCCTGCTGGGCAGCGGCGCGGTGACAGCCGCGCCGGCCAGCGCCGCCACACCTGCCACGGCCGCCACCAACGGCAACGCACTCGATGTCAGCGCCACCGCGTCGGGCAGCCTGTCGCTGCACGGTCCGGCCCTGCCTGAGCTGGCCGCCGGCAGCAACCGCGCCGCCTACACGCCAGCCTCAGCGGCGACGTCGGGCTACGAGCTGGCGCTGCGCAACGCCGTGGTCAGCGTGGGTGGCAACGACTACACGGGCGATCTGCGCCTGGTGACCAGCGACACGGTCGTCCTGACAGGCCGCGGGCCGACGGCTGCGCCCAACTTCGCCGCCAGCATGTCGTTCAACACGACCAACGGCGGCTTCACCGCGGCCACGGCCAGCGGCACAGCCACCGTGGGCGGCAACGCAGCCCCGGTGGCCAACGGCTTTGCGCTGGGCGACGCCGCCGGCAGCGGCAGCGCGGCCGGCGCCGGCGACACCTTCACCTTCAACGGCACGGCCGACTTCTACACGCTGGCCCTGAGCAGCGACGCCAGCAACGTTCCTGCCGGCGGCTCGGCCAACTTCAGCGCCAGCGTCACCGCCAACGTCAGCGACGCCTACACCATGACGGTCTATGGGCCGGCGGGCTGGGATGTCAGCATCGACACGGGCGGCCAGATCAGCGCCCAGTCGCCGGTGGACGCAGCAGCGGGCGCGCACGAGATCGTGGTCTTCGCCCAGCCGGCCGGCGCGCCCGATCTGGCGGTCTCAGCGGTGCATGTCGTCACCGTCAGCCCGGTGGACGGCGTGCAACTGGACGTTTTTGTCGATCCGACCTACACCGTGCCGTGGGGCGACAAAGGTCGCGGGCGTCTACGATCTGGCAGTCAACGACGGGCGGATGCAGCTCACCGGCGCGTCCTTCGCCGTCGATCTGACCAACACCTCGTCGGTAGCGCGCACCTATGACGTGACCGTCAGCGGCCTGCCGGCCGGCTGGTCGATCCTGGGCAGCACGCCGGGCGCAACCAACCTGTCCGTGCCGCTCAAAGCCGGCCAGAAGGTGCAGCTCGGTCTGCACATCCTGCCGACGGTGACGACGCTGCCGGCGATTGGCACCAACTATCCCTTCACCGTCGTCGCCACCGCGCAGGACAACGGCGCAGTCACGGCCAGCGACAACGATTCGTGGAGTGTTCCATCCGTTCCCTTCCCCTTCGTGCAGGTCAGCCCGGCCGAGCAGTATCTGGGCGAAAACACCGGGGGCACGTTTGATGTGACCCTGACCAACGTCGGCAACGCGCCCGGCTCCTTCGACCTGCTGGCCGAGTCGCCCGCCCCTGGCTGGACGGTCTCGTCGCCCACAAGCCCGGTGGCGCTGAACCCCGGCCAGTCGTCCACGCAGACGCTGAACTTCTCCGTCACCACCGGCCAGCGCAACGTGGACTACCCCTTCGCGATCAGCAGCCCCGCGCCGACGGTCGCCTACACGCCGACCACCGCGATGCTGGTCTATCTGGCCGGCCCGCTGAGCGCGCCGGTCTACGACGGCCGGCGCGCAAGTGCTGGCGTGCAGCGACGACAGCGCGGTCGCGGCCGCGTTCAGTAGTCTGGGCGGCGTCGCCAGCGAGCTGGAAGCGTCCTGCGACGGCGGTACGTGCAGCAGCGCGCTGCGCGACTCGACCGTCGGCCGCGGCCAACACGCTGGTGACGTTGGTCAACGCCAACTGGCCGGCCGTGAGCACCGCGGCAGTGGCCGCCGACGCGTCGGCGCTGGCATCGGCCTCGGGCAACGCGGCCATCAGCGCGGCGTTGCAGGATCTGAGCGACTCGGCGGCGGCGCTGGGTGTGGCGGTCTGCCAGTCGGCGGAGCACCAGCCGGCCGCGCAGTTCACGCCCTCCATCGACGCGGTGTTGCTGGGCAGCAGCGCGTCGTACACGCTGACCGTCACCAACCAGGGATCCGCTGGCCACGACCTACGCCGTGACGACGACACTACCCACCGGCCCGGACTACGACAGCCTGAGCCTGGACCCGGGCGAGAGCCAGCCGGTGGTCTACAGCTTCACGCCGCCCGCGTTGGGCTTCCAGTTGCTGGAGGCAACGGTGGCCGCAACCGGCCCGGATGTCGTGGGCGTGGTCTCCGACCAGGCCAGCGCGGGACTGAACGTCGTCAACCAGTTCGTGCAGATCACGTCGGTGACACCCGACCCGCCCTTCGTGGAAACCGGCGTCAGTTCGACCACGGTCAGCATCGACGTGGCCAACGTGGCCAACCTGCGCCGCGAGGTGACAGCGCGCACGACCGTCCTGAACTCCGGCGGCGGCACAGCCTTCACCGGCGACACACCGCTGACCGTCCAGCCGGGCACGCCGCAGAGCTACAGCTTGCAGACGGTCAACACCTCTGGCTGGGCCAGCGGCGTCTACACCGTCGAGGTGGAGCTGCTGGACGCGGCGCTGGCGCTGGTTCCCGATGGCTACGGCTTTGCGCCCTTCGGCGTCGGCCAGGCGCTGGGCGCGAGCCACAGCGTCAACCCGGTGATCGTTGCGCCCGGCGACGTGACGGTGACGACGGTCATCACCACGGAGATTCTGGTGGACACGATCCTGCCTGAGGAGCAGCCCGCGCTGCCGCCGATGGAGCCGCGCAATGTCAACGCCGGCGAGCAGTGGGTGGTGACGAAGGAGGCGGGCGGGGAGGTGGTGTCGGCGGCGGATACGTCGCCGGCGAGTCTCACCCTCACCCCGGCCCTCGCCCTGAGGGAGAGGGGGCTGGAACCGATGTCGTAGACAGACCCGAGGAGCCGACTGAGGAACTCAGCCGCAGGAGCTGAGGAAGCTGCCCTCGGAGGAAGAGCTGGTTGAGGAGGTCGTCCCGGACAACTGCGCGCGCCGCTGGCGGCGGTGACCCGAGAGGAACAGAACGGCGCCGGATTTCATCTACGGCGGCACCTGGAACAGACGATCTCCAACAACCGCGCCAGCGGCGGCAACTACTACCGCGCGCAGACCGCCGGCCACACGGTCAGCTACGACTTTGGCGGCACATGGGTGACGCTGGGACTGCTGGGCACCAGCATCTCCGGCGAGGC
This sequence comes from uncultured Chloroflexia bacterium, assembly GCA_963707275.1. GTDB lineage: Bacteria > Chloroflexota > Anaerolineae > JAAEKA01 > JAAEKA01 > JACKBK01. Next base: position 375,854 of record CAVPPH010000001.1, on the reverse strand, counting down.
CGAACTGTTCCTGGACGGCGCCAGCCAGGGCGTGATCGACCTCTACCGGCGCGAGGATACGTCGTTCGCCCTGACTTTCGACGGGCTGATCTCGGCGACCCACACCATCTCGCTGACGGTGCTGGGGACGGCCAATCCCAAGAGCAGCGACGAATGGGTCGGCATCGACTACGTGGACACGTGGGACGGCGCAGCGCTGCCCGACGGGACGTTCGAGCAGACTGACGCACGCGTGCTGCTCAGCGGCGGCTGGGTCAACATCAACGACGCCAATGCCAGCGGTGGCTCCTATTACCGCTGCTGCCAGCGGCAACGCCTGGTTCTACTTCAGCGGCGACTCGTTCACCTACAACGCGATGACAAGGAGCGACGCACGTACCGTTCGGCTCTACGTGGATGACCTCTATCTGACCGAGCTGGACCTGTTCGACTGGAATGAAACGCCGCGCACCTACTCCTTCCAGGGCTTCGGCCCCGGACTGCACGTCCTTCAGGTGAGCAGCCAGAACAGCCAGGGCACGGTGGACGCATTCTCACAGCCTGGCTCGCCGCCGTGGACCGACCCCAGCCCGCCGCCTGCCAGCTTCCAGCGCTACGAAGCGGACAGCCCGGAGTGGCTCTACAACAGCGAACCCTACACGATCACGACCCGCACCTGGACGCGCGAGACCAACGCGACCTCACGCAATGCCAGCCGGGCTGAAACCGTCTGGTCAAACACAGCCGCCGACAGCGCAGCGCTGACGTTCGACGGCCGCTGGGCCGCAATTGGCTTCATGGGCGACACCGATGGCGGCAGCGTCGAGATCTTCCTGGACGGCGTCAGCCAGGGTGTGGTGGACACCTACCGGCGCGAGGTGGAACCGCTGAGTTTCACCCTTGGCAACTTCATCACCGGCACGCATACGATCTCGCTCACCGTGGTGGGCGATGGCGAGGTGCGGCTGGACTTCCTGGACGTGTGGAACGGCGCCGCGCTGACCGATGGCGTATTTGGTCCCACCGCCGTGGATCGCTTCTACCTGGACGATGACTGGAGCCTGCGCACATCGATCAACCCGCCGGGGCAGTTCCTGCGCACGAGCACTGGCAACGCCTGGTTCCCCTTCACCGGCGACACAGTCAGCTTCCAGAGCTGGGCCGAAAGCGGCGCGCGTAAGGTGCGGCTGTACGTGGACGACAGCTACAAGGGCGCCTTCGACATCGGCGCGGCAGGCACGATCACGCCGACATGGTCCTTCGACGGGCTGGGGGCCGGCGCACACGTGCTGCGCGTGCATGGCCACCAGGCCAACGGCACCATCGGCGCGTTCATCCAGCCCGGCAGCGCACCCTTCTACACGCCGCCGGCAACCGGCGCGTTTCAGCGCTACGAGGAGGACTGGCCGGACATCCTGTACAACGGCGTGCCCTACACGCAGACGGTGACCACCTGGACGCGGCTGAACAACAGTACGGCCTTCGGCGCCAGCAATGGCCAGGTGATCTGGTCGCGCACTGCCAACGACGAGATCAGCTTCGCCTTCGACGGCGTGACCGTGGGCGTCGGCTTCTGGGCAACCAACTCGGGCGGCAACGCCGAGGTCTTCATCGACGGCATCAGCCAGGGTATCGTCGATACCTACCGGCGAGATCGCGATACGCTCAGCCTCTACTACGACGGCCTGGCAGCCGGACCGCACACTTTGACGGTCAGGGTGCTGGGCAGCAGCCATCCCAACTCGACCAACAACGACGTTAATCTGGACTTCATCGACGTCTGGGACGGCAGTGTGCTGCCAGACGGCTCATTCGAGGAGTTCGACAGCCGTGTTCTACGCAGCAACAACTGGGACTTGGTGACCAACGCGGCTGCCAGCGGCGGGTTCTTTGCCCAGGACGGCACGTCAGTCAACGACGCCTCGATGTGGTTCCCCTTCACCGGCGACAGCGTCACCTTCCAGGCCATCGCCCGCAACAACGCTACCACCGATTCGATTGCCCGGATCGACGGACAGTTCGTTGGCTACCTGAACCTGTACAGCAGTGACATCGTCACCCGCACCTACTCGTTCGATGGCCTGGGGCCGGGCCTGCACGTCCTGCAAGTCTCACGCTACCGCGGCGAGCAGACGGTGGACGCCTTCAGCACGCCGGGCAGCGCGCCCTTCTACACGCCGCCCAACTACACCGGTTTCGTGCGCTACGAGGAGAACGACCCCGCGCTGCGATACAACGGCTATCCATACGCCCAGCGGCCCCAGTCCTGGGGAACCGAAGATCCCAATGTGCGCTCCAGCGGGCGCTACGTAGTCAGCTCCTCAACGGCTGGCAACACGGCATCCTTGCAGTTCACCGGAACGTGGGTCAACATCGGCTTCCGCACGCGCAACAACGCTGGCCAGGCCGAGGTACTGGTGGACGGCATCAGCCAGGGTATCGTCGGACTGTACAGTTCCGGCGACGAGGTAAAAGAGGTGCAGTATGGCGGCTTCAGCGCCGGCCCGCACACCGTCGAGGTCGTGGTATTGGGTCAGCCCGATCCGCCCGGCACCGGGACCAACGTCTGGCTGGACTTCATCGAGGTCTACGACGGCACGGCCGCGTCGGACGCCTTCCAGAATGCCAATCAGGCGCAGCTCAACGGCCGGGTGCATTTCAGTGATTACATTGAGACCGTCCAGTCGGCCAACGGCATCGAAGGCGACTACTCGTACATGCAGACCGGCGCGGGCGACGCCAACGTCTGGTACAGCTTCCTGGGCGATTCCTTCACCTTCTACGGTTTCACGTCGAGCCAGGATCCACAGGTAGAGATCTTCCTGGATGGCGTGTTGACGGCGACCGTCAGCATGGACTACGACTTCAGCGACACGCCGCTGGCGTTCCACTTCACCGACCTGCCCTTTGGGCCGCATGCGGTACGCGTCAGCAACGTCAGCCGGATGCGGGTCGATGGCTTTGCTGCCAACCCGCCCAACACCAACCCCTACGCGCCGATGGTCGAGTGGTACGACAACGCGGCGGCCGGCAACGGCGCGCCCTTCTTCGGCAGCATCGGCATGGTCAGCGGCATGGCGGCCGGTGACATCAACAACGACGGCGTGGTGGAGCTGGTCTTCGGCTCCGACACGACCTCGATCTGGGGTAAGCTCTTCGTTTACCGCGCCGACGGGCAGGACGCAGGCGGCGGAACGCCCCTGATCTGGACCGACGACATCGGCGGCGCGCCGGTCAACCGCGCGTTCATCGGTTCCATCGCACTGGCGGAACTGGACGGCCAGCCCGGCAGCGAAATCGTCGTCCACAGCAGCAAGGACCTACGGGTTTACCGCCCCGATCCCGGCGGCGCAAGCTGGTCCACCTGGTGGGTCATGCCGACGCTCAAGAGCTTCGACATCCTGGGCGCGCCGGCCATCGGCAACCTGGACGCCGACCCCGAACCGGAGATCGTCACCAATGCCGACAAGACGCTGGCAGTGCTGGACGGCGACGGCACGCTGCAATGGTCCACCACCTTCGGGCAGTACGTGGTTCCGCCGCTGCTGGCCGACATGACCGGCGACGGGCTGCTCGACATCATCGCCGCCGATTACGGTGACGGCGCGGCCGGCACACCGACGCAGGTGCGCCTCTACGACTACAACCTGGGCACGCCATCGCTGGTTTGGTCGGTGCCCATCACCCCGGCCATCCGCACGAGCGGCTTGAACGGGCTGCTTGGCTCGCACGCCGTGGGTGACATCGACGGCCAGCAGCCGGGCGGCGACCCCGGTCCCGAAATCGTCATCAGCCACAACGGCAACGTGACGGTGCTGGACGCCGACGGCTCGGTCGTCTGGACGGTGCCGCTGGAGCCGGGCAACCCGGGCGGCGTCAGCATCGCCGACATCGACGGCGACGGAGAAGTCGAGATCGTTACCGGCATGAAACACGAGTTCGCGCCCGGCCAGACCGGCAAACTCTATGCCCTCAACGCCGACGGCAGCCTGCTCTGGGATGTCATCGCCGAGGACGGCACATCGGCCAACTCGGCCTCGGTGCTGGACCTGAACGGCGACGGCATCTACGAGGTGGCCTGGACCGGCCGCGAGCAGGGCTTCACCATCTACGACGGCGCGACCGGCGACGTGGTCTTCTATGAGCCGGCGGTTTTCTCCATCACCGGCTCCGACCATCCGATCATCATCGACGCCGACAACGACGGCCAGGCCGAGATTGTGGCTGCCAGTCTGAGCGGCGTCCGGGTATTCGGCATGGGCGGCGCGTGGACCAACTCGCGCCCGCTGTGGAACCAGCAAACCTATCACATCACCAACGTCAACGACGACCTGAGCATCCCGACGGCCGAGGCCAACAGTTGGGAGGTGCACAACACCTACCGCACCCAGACCAGCGAGCCGCAGCCGCTGCCGGTCTTCGGCGTCGAACTGACCCACACCGTCGGGTATCAGCAACGTGACGGTGCTGACCGGCACCTTCAGCATCCCGCCGACGGCGTCCACCGACCCCGACTATCGCTGGGACTTTCTGCAAACTGCCGCCGAAACGGTCCTGACCCGCACCTTCGACAGTCTGCTGACCGCTATGCAGCCAGGCGAGGCAAGGATGGTGGCGCAGGGTACCGAGGTCGCCTACACGCTGGGCAGCGGCAGCAACACGCTGCATCTGCCGCCGCTCTGGGTGGCTGCGCCGCACATCGTGGCGCTGACGCCGGAGACACAGACGCAGCTACGGTGGCAGCACAGCCAGCTTCGACGTCGTGCTGACCAACCCCGGCCGCGGCGGCCGACGTCTACACGCTGTCGGTCGCCGGCCTGCCGGCCAGCTGGCAGGTCAGCCTGCCGGCCAGCGTCGACATCGCGGCCGGGCGCGACGCTGACCGAGACGCTGCTGATCCAGCTTCCGCAGGACGCGCTGGGCGACTACCCGCTGACCGTGTCGGTTGCAGAACGGCGCGGGCGGCAGCGATCAGGCCAGCGGGCTGCTGCAAGTCAGCGACGCGCTGGATGTCGCAATTACGCCTCCCCTGCAGGAAAGCAGCGAAGGCGTCGCTGTCGATTACACCGTCACAATCACCAACAACACACCGTCTGCCGGCAACGTTGCGCTGGCGGTGACCGGTCTGGGCGACCACAGCGTCAGCCTGGCGCCGTCGCTGGCGGTCACAGCCAACGGCTCAGCGTCTACGACCCTGAGCGTGACGCCGCAGGCTGGCCCGCGCGCCTTCGGGTTCGCGGTCACCGGCACGGCTGATAACGGCGCAGCCGACAGCGCGCAGGCGACGCTGGACGTGGTCGGCCTGCGCACGGTGGACGTGTCCATCGACCCGGCCAGCGCGGCCGGCGGCCCCGGCTCGCCGGCGCAGTTCACCGTGACCGTCACCAACACGGGCACGCTGAGCGACACCTTCGCGCTGGATGTGACTGTCCCCGGCGGCTGGAGCTATGAGCTGTCCCGCAACGGAACGCCGGTCAGCAGCGTCGCCTTGCAGCCGCTGGCATTCAACTCGGCCGAGCTGCTGCTGACTGTGACGCCGCCGGTGGGCGCGACCCCGGGTACGTTCCCGGTCAGCGTCAGCGCTGAGTTGACCGAGCTGGCAGGCGTGCAAGGCAGCGACAGCGGCGCAATTGCAGGTGCTGACCCGTGGCGTCACGGCCGCGATCTCTCCGCAGTCCACCAACCTGTCGCCGGAGGACAGCGGCGCATGGAGCGTCACCGTCACCAACCGCGGCTCGGTGCCTGACACCTACACCCTGTCGGTGGGCGGCGCGGTGGCGGCTTCGGCGCAGTTCACGTCGTCCAGTGTGTCGCTGAACCCAGGGCAAAGCCAGGTAGTGCAGCTCAGCAGCGGGCCGCTGCCCTTCCAGCACGCCGGGCCGAGCCAGTTCACGGTAACCGCCCAATCCACCGGCGACAGCCGGGTACGCGGCGAGGACACCGCCACGGTCGTCTTCGACAGCTACGAGGCGGTCAGCGTCGCCTGGCAGCCGGTCAGCCAGACGGTGTCCAGCCTGTCGGCGACGTTCACGCTGGTCGTCACCAACACCGGCAACGTCTCGACGGTCTACACCTTCGATGTGAGCGGTGCGGGGCTGACGGCTGAGCCTCAGCTTGCTCAGGCCAGCATTCCGGCGCACTCGTCGGTGGCCAACCTGGTGACGCTGACCGCGTCGGATGTGGGAACGTTCCCCTTCAACGGCACGGCCACATCAACAACCAGCGCGGCCAGCGACAGCGCGGCCGGCACGCTGATCATCACCTGCCCCGGCAACCCCGACGTGAACGGCGACGGCGAGGTGACGGTGCTGGACATCACCGCGGTCGCCGAGCGCTGGGACGCCTTCGACCTGGGCAACTACTCGGCGCTGTACGACCTGAACTGCAACGGCGTCATCGATATCATCGACATCCAGATCGGCAGCGGGCGCGTTTGGGTCGTAGTCGACCACAAGCAGAGATGCCAACTTTGCCGACTGGGAACCGTCCCGGAGGGAAAAGTTGGCATCTCTGTCCGTGTAGGTCCGGTTACCAACCGGACGTCCCACACCATCACACGGTAGGTCACGCTGCTAGCGTGACCTACCGTTACCAAACTCACGAGTTATCAGGAGGTATCACCCATGGTTGGTTGGCTGGCCGATCTTTGGTCGAGAGGATTTTCCATAGCAATCGCTGGAGTGCTGCTTTTGGCGCTGGCGCCAGCAGCCTATGCCCACACCGACCCTGACGCGCCACCTGCACCGCCGGCCAGCTCAAAGGCTATGAACACCTTCGTGGTGACCATCACCGGCGACCAGCCAGATGGCAACCCGGGCGATGGTTTGTGCGAGGTCGATGTCGCGGGCAGGCCATGCACGTTGCGGGCTGCCATCGAGGAAGCCAATCAGTTGGGTGGCGGACCGCACCAGATCCAGTTCAGCATCCCAGGAACCGGACCCCACGTCATTCAACCGGACAGCCCGCTGCCTGCCATCGCCGTGCCGGTAGCAATTGACGGCAGTACCCAGGAACTGGCCCGCTGCCCCAGCCTCGGCAATGCGGCCACGCTGCGGATCGTGCTGGACGGCAGAACAGCAGGAGCCAGCAACGGCTTGACCTTTGTGGCCGGCAGCAACGGCAGCACAGTCCGCGGGCTGGTAATCCGCGGCTGGAACGGCAGCGGCATCAAGCTTGAAAGCAACAACAATCTGATTGCGTGCAACCACATCGGTGTGGACGTTGACGGCAACACTGACGCTGGAAACAGCCTGCAGGGCGTACACGTGACCGGCGCCAACAATCAAATCGGCGGCTCTGACGCCAGCCAACGCAATGTGATCTCCGGCAATGGCGCTTCCGGCATCTATATTCAGAGCCACCAACGCCACCGGAAACAGCGTCAAAGGCAACTACATCGGCACCAACGAGTTCGGCTACCACCGCTGTCCCCAACGATGACACTGGCGTGCGCTGTCACAATGCCGATAGCAATACAATTGGCGGCTCGGAGGCTGGCGCTGGCAACGTGATCTCTGGCAACGGGCTATTCGGGGTGCACCTGCGCACCGGCAGCGACTTCAATCAGGTGTTGGGCAACACCATCGGTTTGAATGCCAGCGGCACCGCGGCCATTCCCAATTTCAGTACCGGGGTGTACGTGACCGGCTCCGTTGAAAACAGAATCGGGGACTACGGCGCCGGTAACGGCAACCTGATCTCCGGGAACGGCGGGACCGGCATCTATCTGCTGGACAACTCTGGCTTCAGCTATATTCTGAACAACATCATCGGTCTGGACGCCAGCGGCAGCGCAGCGCTGGGCAACACGCAGTTCGGCGTTTTGCTGGAGGGCAGCGGTGGCAACGTCATCGGTGGGACCGGTAATGGCAACGTGATTGCCGCCAACAACAACGACGAAATTGAGCTGCGCAACAGTGTTGCGAATCAGATCGATTCCAACTTGATCGGCACGAACAGTGCAGGAACCACCATCATTGCCAGCAACGGCGTCGGCATCGTGCTTGACGATTTTGACATCAACCTGATCCTTCGCAACACAATCGCAGGTAACTCCGGCGGAGGCATCGACGTCGTGACTGCGGCCGTGCGAAACACCATCTACGCCAACCGCATCTACAACAACACTGGGTTGGGCATTGACCTGACCAACAATGGCGTCACACCCAACGACCCCGGTGATTTGGACGCAGGCGACAACGAGCTACAGAACTACCCGGTTCTGAACAGCGCCACCGTGACGCGCGTCAATGGCGTGCTGGACAGCCTCCCCAGCAACATCGACCTGCATTTCTACAGCAATACCACCTGCGATCCATCGGGCTATGGCGAGGGGGAAACCTACATCGGCTTGCACGAGTTTATCTTTCCGGGCCTGCCAACCCAGTTCAGCTTTTCCGTCCCGCCCGGTGCGCTGCAAGTCGGGCAATTTGTGACTGCCACCGCCACCGACGTCAACGGGAATACCTCCGAGTTCTCGGCCTGTGCGCAGGTCACATGCAGCAGCCCGGACGTGGATGATGACGGCGATGTGGACGTCAACGACATTATCGCCGTCGCGGCCCAGTGGAACGCCCAGACGTACGCTGCTACGTACGATCTGAACTGCGACGACGAGATCGACATCCTGGATGTGCAGATCGCCGCAGGCGCGTTTGGGTCGTAGAGACAACGCACGCAGAGATGCCAACTTTTCGGCAAAGTTGGCATCTCTTTCCTCAGGTGACAGTCACTGCCGAAAGTGAGTGTCACCATAACGCAACAGACACACGGAGCAAGGAATGTTCTCAAAGAAACGACCGATAGTTCTCGCCGCGCTCGATGGTCCTGGCTGCGCTGGTGGCAGCCTGCGGCGGCAGCGCGACACCGGAATCCCCCGTAGCGACTGAGGCGCCTGCAACGCCTACCGCACCGCCCGATCCGCTGGAAGGCTGGATCGAGTACACTGCCGACGACAGTGGCTTCACCGCCCGCCTGCCACAGCAGCCAGACGTTCAGTCTCAGACCGTTCCTACCGAGGCTGGCGACCTTGAGATTGTCATGTACGTGGTCGAGCAATCCGCCAGCGCGCTGCTGATCAGCCACAATGGGCTGCCGGCGCAACTGTCCGAAATGGTCGCAGCCGGCGACGCTGAAACCATCAATGCGATGCTGGACGGCGGGCGCGACGGCGCGATGGGCAATGTCTCAGGCGTCGTGCAGAACGAGCAGGAGATCACCATCGATGGCAACAGCGGACGCGACATCATCTTCACCGTGGATGGTAGCGTCTCACCGACCGGGACAGCGATCGATGGTCGCGCACGGATAATCGTCACGCCCGACCGACTATGGCAGATCCTGGTGCTGGCTTCTGAGGGGGAAATGGACCCGGAACAGGTCAACGCGTTCTTCGACTCGTTCAAGATCGCGGCCTCCGAATAGATCCGGTTACCGGCCGGATATCGCGCATCACGCAGAAAACAGTCACGCCGTTGGCGTGACTGTTTTGCGTTCCGCGGGTTTGAATATGTAGCCCCAGAGGTGTACAATTGCGCATCGAAATCACCCGCTTGGCGTTGCAACCAGGAGTCATTCCCATGGCCAAGAAATTCTACACTGGCTTCGCAGTCGCGTTTTTAGCTGCGCTCGTGTTCGCAATCGCCTGCCAACCGGCCGCACTTGCTCAGTCCGGCGGCGACGACCCATCCACGCCGTCGGTGACCTTCACGGTCAACAGCACCGACGACTTCCCCGATCTGATTCTGAACGGCGTCTGCGCGACCGCCTTCGGCACCTGCACGCTGCGGGCGGCGATCGAGGAGGTCAACCACTACGCCTTCAACAGCGGGCCGCATCACATCAATTTCAACATTGCCGGCGCAGGACCGCACACAATTCTGATCTATTCGGAGCTGCCGCGGCTGGAGCGCGCGGTGATCGTCGATGGTACGACCGAGCCAGGCACGGTCTGTCCCAGTTCCACGACCCCCGCCACTATCAAGATTGTCATCGACGGCTCCAACGTGCCCACGGTGTTCAGCGACGGGCTGAACCTGTGGCGCAACGCCAGCGCGCCCAGCGGCAGCACGATCAAGGGCGTCGCGATTGGCGGCTTCGGCTACGGCGTCTGGCTGGACGGCGACGGCCACACAGTGACATGCAGCCACCTCGGCGTGGGTGCAAACGGCGTGACGCCCTTGGGCAACGATGAGGCAGGGGTGATGGTCTGGCAGGGCAGCAACAACACGGTAGGTGGCAGCAGCTACGCCGACCGTAACGTCATCTCGGGCAATTTGGTCGGCTCCGTCGGAGTCATCGTGGACAACGCCAGCAACACCGACATCCTGGGCAACTACATCGGCACCGACGCGTCCGGCACGCAGGACCTCGGCAACGGCACCGGTGTGCGGGTTGTGGACAGCGCCAGCGCGGTGACCATTGGCGGAACAGGCGGCGCCGAACGCAACCTGATCTCAGGCAACGTCTACGGCATCACGGTCGACGGCGACAACGTGGATATCGTCAATAACCTGATCGGCACCAACGTTTCCGGCACGAGCGCGATCGCCAACACCAGCGGCGGCATCGAGGTTTGGGAACACGCTTCCGGCGTGACCATCGGCGGCGGGCTGGTCAGCCAGGGCAACCTGATCTCCGGCAACTGGGACGATGGCATCTACATCACGGAGGCCGACGGAGCGACCATCCTCAACAACAAGATCGGCGTGGCATACAACGGCGTCGATCCGCTGGGCAATTCTGACAACGGCATCTACCTGGACGGGAACGTGATCAACACCTTGGTCGGGCAGCCCAACGACGGCAACACCATTGCCTACAACACCATCGGCATCCGCCACTACTACTGCTGCGGCTACCTGGGAACCAGCACCCATGGCAACACCTTCCGCGGCAACAAGATCTACAACAACGACGAGCTGGGCATCGACCTGACCGGCAACGCGACCGGCGGTGTGACTCTCAACGACGGCGCTCCCGACGCAGACACCGGTCCCAACGACTTCCAGAACTATCCCGGCCTGGTGATTGCCCGCAACAACGGCTACGTCCTGGGCCTGCTGGCCACCCGGCCCAACATTACCTACGACATCGATTTATATGAGAACGACAGTTGCGACGACTCCGGGTACGGCGAAGGACAGCGTTATCTCGGTACTGTCCCCGGAACGACCGATGCGCTGGGCTATTACACCATCGACACCACACTGGGCAGCGCGCCTGCGCTCGGCAAGGTCGTCGTGGCAACCGCGACGGCAGGCGACGGTAGCACCTCGGAGTTCTCGCCCTGCATTCCGGTGACGCAGGAGACCTTCGTCATCGACTCGACGGCCGACACCGGCGACCAGACTCCAGGGGATGGGATGTGCGACGTGACCGGCGCGTCTACGGCCTGCACGCTGCGCGCGGCGATCCAGGAGGTCAACGCGCTGGGCGGCGGGCCGTTCGGCGTCAATTTCGACCTGGGCGCCGGCGGCGGCACGGTCCGGCCCGCCAGCCCGCTGCCGGCCATCACCGTCCCGGTCGTTCTGGATGCAGTGAGCGCGCAGGATGGCGCCTACTGCGGCTCGGACAGCAGTCCTGCTGCCAACCTGAACGTGATCCTCAAAGGTGACCTGACGACCGGCGTCGATGGCCTGACACTGGCAGTGGGCAGCGATGGCAGCAGTATTGAAGGTCTGGTGATCCGGGACTTCGACGGACACGGGATTCAAGTGTCCAGCGACGACAACCAGATCACCTGCAACTTTGTCGGCCTGGCTGCTGACGGCAATACGGCCGCGCCCAACGGACTGGACGGCGTGCACGTCACCGGCAGCAACAACCGCATCGGCGGCGAAAGCTATGCGCTGCGCAACGTCATCTCAGGCAACCTGGGCTCGGGCGTAGGAATTGCGGGCGCGACAGCGGCGGGCAACAAGATCGTGGGCAACATCATCGGCCTGCGGGCCGGCGGCGGCCTCGAAGTGCCTAATGGCGCGAACGGGGTGGACATCGACGCTGCGCCTGATAACGTTGTCGGGGGCAACTCGTCGGCAAAGCGCAACATCATCAGCGGCAATGGCCAGTTCGGTGTCAGCATCCACAGCGGCGCCGCTGACAACGCCATACGCGGCAATTTCATCGGCACAAACGAAGCTGGCACCGTGGATCGCGGCAACACCAGTTCGGGCGTGAAACTGGACAACGTGACCGGCACATTGGTGGGCGGCATCAACGCCAGCTACGGTAACCTGATCTCTGGCAATGAGGGCAACGGTGTGTTGGTACAGAACGGCGCCAGCGGCAACAACATCCGCTACAACAACATCGGCCTGGACGTCAACGGCACAATCCTCTCCAACACCGGCGCGGGCGTGCGCCTCAACGTCTCTACCGACAACTGGGTCGGCGATAACGTCATCAAGTTCAACGGCGAGGCTGGTGTGGTCGTCCTGCCCAATGGCCAGCAGAATTGCATACGCACCAACAGCATCTACAAGAATGCCGGGCTGGGCATCGACCTGAACAACGACGGCATCACACCTAACGACGGACCGGGCGACCCGGACACGGGTGCGAACGGCTTGCAGAACTTCCCGATCATTACCGGGATCAACACCAGCACGGGCACGGTAGATGTCACACTGGAGAGCACGGCCAGTACGCAGTTCGAGATCGACTTCTTTCGCAGCCAGCAGTGCGATTCGTCGGGGTATGGCGAGGGGCAGGAGTTCATGGCAACCTACAGCGGCAGCACCAATGGCGCAGGCGTGCTGAACTTCACCCAGGCGCTGACCGGTCTCAACAGCGGCGTCTACGTCACAGCCACAGCAACCGATGCCAGCGATAACACGTCGGAATTCTCCCCGTGCGTGCAGGTGGGATGCCCCGACCCCGATGTGGACAACGACGGCGACGTGGATGTGGCCGACATCATCGCTGTCGCCAGTCGTTGGAATGCGCCTGCCTCCTACGACACAGCCTACGACCTGAACTGCGACGGCGTGATCGACATGCTAGATGTGATGCTGGTAACCGCCACGTTCGGGACATAACGGCGTAGTGGGACGGAATTAAAGATGCCAACTTTTCGGAAAAGTTGGCATCTTTGATTCATGCGGGCGAAGGTCCCATCCTACGATTGACTTTCATTCGGCCAGATACCCCACCATGATCTCGACCTTGGTCGTCTCTGGATCGATCGAGGGGAACGTCCCGTCCAGGTCGATCTTGCCCTTCATTGTGAAGCCTTGCGAAAAGTTATAGTCAGACACTCCCCAGGAACACCAGCTGTTTAGCGGATCACCGCTGTTCAGTGTGAAACATCCAGCCTGCGGATTTGGTGTATCCGTTGTGAAATCGCCCAGCCTGTAGGTATCTAGTTTGACGTGAACGAAGTCCACTTGCCCGGTAGGATCGTGTTCCACGACCACGATACGCGCATAGTTGATGGGGCCATCAGGCACGAAGTTTTCGAAGACGAGTTCGGGGTTGTTGTTGACCTGGCTGATCAATGTGTGAGCGGCTGGGTCGTAGGAGATCCTGATCTGGTTCGATCTCCGCCAGGTAAGGTTCTGAGTGATCAGCGTCCCCGGTTCGGATGGCGGATTGAGGTCGGTGCCTTGAAACACTTCCAGAGTGAGGCCGCTGTTGAAGGATCTGAAGCGAACACCGCCATAGAGTTGGAGAGGGGGAGCGGCCTCAGCCGGTGTACTCACGACCGGTCCGCCTATCGGAGGTGATGCACTAACTGCGACGGGCATCGCCAATGTCGCAGCGACTGCCAGGATTACGATAAGCGATCTAAAACGCGGACGTTTGAACATGAAACTACCCTCCTTGTGATTCGGTGGTTGAAAAAGAGCTACTCCGGTGGAAGCATCCTGGTAATTGCTGCCAGCCAGCTGTGGTAGACCAGAAGCGCCACCCTCGCCATGATAAATGATCTACGCAATAAACGCAAAGGTTACCTGCACGGCAGATCGAGATGGCACGACAGCGCAGCCACTGGCTTGTAACATAACCTACCGAAAATAGGCCAGCCCTAGCAGCTTGGACAAGTCTCGGTCAACTTCATCGCCTGCGACGGTTTCCGAACGTTCAACACCAAGGGAGTTGTCGCGCGTTTTTTGGCCAGACCTGCCCATCACCGCCTGAAACGAAAAATCGGCCTCAATGTGGCGTAATTCTCGCGTAGGCGGAAGTCTGGCGCTCGTGAATCGTGGATTCTCACTTTCGCGGGATTGATGAGCGGATAGCCTCGCTGAACAAAAAACGTGGCGCTGCCAGGTGACAGCGCCACGTTTTTCATTTCACCTTTCCACGCAGGCGACTCTACCGTTGGATCGACATGCCGTCGATGACCTCGCCGGCAAAGCCGTGGGTCGAGCCGCTCCAGTAGCTACGGAAGGCGCAGCTGGTGTTGCTTCCCAGGCTGACCGGTGCGCAGATGAAGATGTCGGCACCGTCGCCGGTCAACCCAGGTACGCCAAACACTCCCAGAGTGCCGAGATAGATGTCGCCATTTGACGGATCTCTCCAGGCGCCGACCAGATCCTCGGTGCTTGAGTCTCCGAGACCGACATCAGAGCCGTCGAAGTAGTACTCCCATGTTCCGATGGTACTGCCGCCTGTTTGCGAGAGCGTGATAGCTGCCAGATCCTCGTCCGCGCCCGATACACCGGGCACGCTGAAGCTGCCGACCGTCGTTACGATCATCCGGCCATCGGGCAGGAAGGAGAAGCCATCGATGTCCTCTCCGGTTGTAGTCAACCCAACGTCAGAACCGTCGAAGTACAGTGAGAAGGTGCCTGCCGTGGTCGGCCCCAGTTCGGTTGGCAGAAACTCAACAATGTCCGAGTTGTCCACCGTACCTAGCGAACCTATGATGGCTGCTGTCTGGAAGCTCATCAGAATGCTGGTGATGTTGCCAGCGCCATTGGTCACGATGCGCAGAGCGTTCAGATCGGCCGTCACGCCGACATCGGAGCCGTCGAAGATCATCGCCCAGGTACCGGTTCCCATGTCGTAGCGGAGGATGTCCTCATCCTGGAAGCTGACGCCGCCAGCATTTCCGCCGGTGCTCGAGCTGACGTAGATGCGGTCCGTACCGGCAGGAGGTGTAGCGGTCGGCGTTGGCGGTACCGGCGTGTTGGTCGGCGTCGGCGGGATCGGTGTGTTGGTCGCTGTCGGCGGGATCGGCGTGTTCGTCGCCGTCGGTGTTGGTGGAATTGGCGTATTCGTTGCCGTCGGTGTTGGCGGAATCGGCGTATTGGTTGGCGTCGGCGTCTGACCTGAACCGGACAGGACCGTGGTACTAATCGAGTCACAGTCGTTGTTGCCGCCCGTAGCGCTAACGCAAGCGGTGTTGTTAATTGCAACTTCGTCCGCGATCTTCACGTCGTCCACGTACCAGCCAGTGCTGGAGACGCTGCTGTCCGTGCCGAGACGGAAGCGAATGCGAACGCTCTGGCCGGCGTAGCTGCTCAGATTGACGCGTGTCTCCAGGTAGCCCCCGCTATTGCCAGAGAAGGCCTGCCGGCCGCCAATGGGGTTGCCGTAGGTAGATGAGATCGAGCTGTTGTAGCCGTTCTGAGTGATCAGCGAACCAAGATCGGTCCAGGCGCCGCCGTTGGCAGAGATCTCCACCACACCACCGTCGTAGTTTGATTCGGTGGCGTAGTTGTGCCAGAAGCTGAGTACCGGCGCGCCGCTGAGGTTCACCGCGCTGGATGTCGCCAGATATTGGTCAGTGACGCCGGCACGTCCTGTGCGAACCAGGCGTGCGTCGGGCTGTGGGCATTGGCCGTGCCCAGGTTCCAGTTGTAGGAGCCGCTGCCGGCGGTCGCGCTCCAGGCGCCGCTGCCACTCTCCATGTCGTCAGTGAGATAGGTCGTCGTTCCCGAACCGGAGTTCACAGTCACATTGAAGCTACATGTCTGCGACGCGCCGACGTTCATGTTTCCCAGGTTGAAGGTCACCACACCGCCCGACTCGCTGCCGCCGCACGTGGCCTGCCCGGCGTAGCTCGTGCCAGCCGGCACGTTGTCCGTGATGGTGACATCGCTCAGTGTGCTGGCCGTCTGGTTTTCCACCAACAGCGAGTAGGTCAACGGCTGGCCGGCAGTGGCAGTGGCCGGGCTGGCCGACTTGGTGATCTTGAGATTTGCCAGACAGGCGGCGGGCACGTCGTAGGCTTCGACGCCGTCGCTGCGGCTGCCTGAGCTGCCCTGGCTGGCGCTGTAACCCAGACCGCGCTTGGCGAAGGCGTTCCAGATCAGGCACTGGTTCGCACCACCGTTGTTGACCTGATCGGCCTGCAGGATGGCGTCGCGGCCAGTCACGAAGCCGGGGCTGCACGGCTGTAGCTTGAGACCATCCATCACCAGTTGCAGGGCGATGTTGTTGCCGCCGGTTCCGTTGTAGAGATCGGCGATCGAAAGCCGTACTGGTCGATCAGCGCCCAGGTCATGTCCCACAGCATGGCAGTCCAGGTCGAGCCGACGCCGTGGGGCACCGCGGCGGTCTTGATCTCGTTGTAGGTGCGCGGGTCGATGGACATGTTGGTGCTGTAGGGGTAGGAGCGGATGCCGTTGCCGGTGGTCGCCTGGCCCAGTGCGTAGGTGCCAACGCCGCGGCGGTCGGTGCCCGTGTCGCCCGGCTCGATGGTCATCAGAATGCCGAAGAAGTCGCTCCAGCCCTCGCCCATCTGCTCGGTGTTGTTGAGACAACTGGCAGTGCCGGGCCCGCCCGTCAGACGGGTGGAGATGCCATGGCCGTACTCGTGGACGATGATGCCGTTGTCGAAGTCGCCGTCGCGGTTGGGGTTGGTGTAGTTCCAGACGTACATCTGCATGCGCGGGTTGATGCCGTCCACGTTGGTGGCGAAGTTGGCGTTGTTGGTGCCGCCGCCGTCCTGCGCCTCGGCGTATACGTAGTCGCTGGCGCTGCCACCGCGCCCGTAGTTGTTCTCCTGGAAGTTGCCGCTGACCTCGTCGAAGCCGTACTGGTACATCACGTCGTGGACCAGGTTGTTCCAGTAGAACAGAGTTGGTCACGGCTGCGGGCCGGTAGGCCGAGGGCGCCTGGCCCAGGTCCAGCGGCAGGTCGAAGACCAAGCCGCTGCCGCCGCTGGGCGAGCTGCCCGAGTCGGGAGAGTTGTTGTTATCGGTGTCAGTGTAGGCGTGGGCGTTGTTGCCCTGGGTGGTGGTGTACTCGGCCCCGATCGCGCCGTTGATGTCGTGCCAGCCAAAGGGGGAGGCCAGCGCGTTGGCCGGATCGCTGACAGCACTGCGGCTGCCGTGGCTGGGGCTTTCCACCGGCGCGGAAAACACGGTGTACTGTCCGCCGCCCACCTCCGGCTGAGCAACCGCAGCCGCCCAGCGGCCCGCCAGCGAGCGAAGTCTGGCTGCCTGCCGGCGCCGGCCCACTGAAGCTGTCGTTGACCACGTAGTCGAACCGGTCTAGCACCTTGCCGCTCTCGGCATCGACACGCATGTCCCACCAGTGCAGCGCGTCCAGTTGGTAAATGGCCACGTTCCAGGCCAGCCGCACCGCGCCGTCAGCCACAGGCTGGTAGACGAGCTTGGCCGGAATTGGCTCCAGTGAGATGCCGCCATCGCTGAACAGCATCGCCTGATCCGCGCCGCCGGACGATTCCATGACCTCCAGCGACTGGCTCAGCTTGAGGCCCAGGCTCGCGGCAGCGGCCTCAATTGCCTGCGCTGCAGACAGGGCCGGCGCGTCACTGTTAACAGCCTTGGACAGACCGGGGATCAGCGCCTCACCCATGCTGATGACGCTGCCGTCGGCGGCAATGTTGATGTTGACGTTGGCGCCGAAGACCTCGATGCCGCCCAGCCGCTGGCGCAGGTAGACGTGAGTGACGCCGTTGTGGCGGGTGGTGTAGCGGTCGGTCACCGCCAGATCGGCCAGATCGCCAGCGGCGAGGCCGAAACTCTCGCCGGCCTGTTGAAGGTACGCCAGTGCGATGTCCAGAGCGTCGCCCTGGTTAGGTCCGGTCAGGAACGCGCCGGGCGCGTCCTGGTTGCCTGCAGGCGCAGTCTGGACCGCAGGCTCAGGCGTAGCGGCGGCAGGCAAGCCTGCCAACAGCACCAACACGGTCGCGATTACGACACTTAACACGCGGAACTTGCTCATCCTTGTCTCCTTGGAACGGAACGTGAAAGACGGATGCCTGACGCCGGTCGTCGAATTGCGCCGGCGCCTATCGATTGTGCCTCCCCGGCTACCCGCATAACTACGTGCGCGGGTGATACAAATTGGTCTGTCGTTCGCCCGATGATTGCAACGCGTTAGCGCTGAACCACCGACCCGTAACGGGGTGCAAGTCTAGCACACAGGTCGCCCGGTTGTCAAACCAAAGCGCGCGATCCTGTAGGGAAATCTCAATATCGCAGAAAGCTCGACTTTTCAGCAAAGTCGAGCTTCTCAAGAGCAAACGTGCATCGCAAAAGAGTTCGACTTTTTCGGCAAAGTCGAACTTCTACGAAGTTACCGGAAGTATTCGGGGCCGAGAAACTCCAGCAGTGCCTGATCGACCTTCTCGCGGACGACTTCCTGCTGCAGGGTGGTCAGCCGGCTGTCGTAGGCGGTAGCAGCCGCAGGGTCGTCACATCCCACTCCCAGCAGCACGACATCCCGCCCAAAATAGCACACATCCAGGCCACGCTTGTCGGCGACCCAGCGCAGCAGGCCGTAATACTGGCGCGGCTGGACGCCGTAGCGATGGTCGTTCAGATCCACCAACACCCAGTCGACCCGGTCGGCCACGCGCACGATACGTGAGTCGTGCAGCAGGAACAACTCCTGCCGGTTGGCCAGGTGCGGCGCGTAGGCCTCAGTGGTCGCCAACCCGCCATCGACAGGCAGCAACTCAGCCGCGGCGTGAAATGCTGTCACGCTTTCCGGCGACACCTGCCATGCCAGTCCATAGTTCTCCCAGTCAGCCTGCCCCGTGCGTGCTTGCCAGAACTGGTCAAAACTCAACGCCAGCAACGCACACGCCACCAGCCAAACCGACACCAAGGCCCCTCGCGCCGCCGCCCGCCCGACCTCCCCGCGCCTCTCTCCTTCGTTCCCTTCCTTTCCCTCAGTTCCCTCCCTTCCCCTTCCAATCGCCCTTTCTGTGCCGTACACCGCAGCGGCAAACACCACCGGGATCGTAGCCGCCGCGTAGTGGAAGTAAATCGACGACTGGTAGAGATTGCCTGCCAGCCAGTTGACCGCCAGGGCGGGCAAGCTAACCAAGACAGCCGGGCTGAGTAGCGACGTGAATCCTACCGGTAGCAGGAACTTAACCAGCATCCATAGTCGTCGCGGGTCGGCCAGCAGGTGTTGCGCGATACGGCCCGGATTGCCCAGCACGTCAGACGGACCAGCCAACAGCCACGAGTAACGGGTCAGTGTATCAGACGGCGCGTTGCGGAAGGCGGGAATGACCACCAACAGCGCCAGCAACGACCAGACGACGCCGGCCACCGCCCACGCCAGCCCGCTCGTCTTCATCCGCCGGCCGCTTGCCTGCCGCTGCCTCCCGTTCGCGCCTGTAGGGGCGGGGTCTTCCCGCCCGTCACCTTGCCCGTTTCCCCGCCCAACCTCTGGATCACCAAACGAACGTGCGCGCCACCAGGCGAACAGCCCGAACGCCGCGACCGTCAGTCCGACATCCTCTTTGCACAACAGCGCCACCAGCAACGCCAGGCTCATCCAGCCGGCGCGGCGAGCCTCCAGCGCCAGAAACGCTGCCAATAGCAGCGGCACGATCAGCACTTCCTCGTGAAACTCGAAGCGGTTGACAAACCCCAGCGCCGGATAGGTCAGGAAGATCAGCGCCAGCAGCAGCGACAAGAGGCGGGGTGTGACTGAAAGCCGGCGGCGCGCCAGCAGCGCCAGCGGCAGTGCGCCCGACGCTAGCGCGACAGCTTGCAAAATGAGCAGTAGTCGCGGGTCAGGTACCAGTCGATACAGCGGCGCCAGCAGCAGGATGATCGGCGAGACGTGGTCGCCCAGATAGTTGTCCACCTCGATAGACCCGGCGAAAAGCCGCCCGTGGCTCGTGTTCCAGAACACTTGCGCGTGCAGCCCAAGGTCGTAGGCCTTGGCGTTGAAATGGTTGAACCGGGTGATACTGTAGGCTGCCAGCACTAGCGCCATGATCCCCGTGGCCGCCAGCAGCAGTATCCACCAGCGGTAACCAGGCGAAAGCCAGCGTTCGGCGGCGTCCAGCGGCCGGGCGAGGCGGCCGCCAAGCGCGGCGATCTGCGGACTGAGCCACGCCAGAAGCAGCAGCAGCGCACCCAGCAACGCGGCGCTGACCCGCACCTCGCTCAGCAGGCTACTGTTGAACGGCGTCAGCCGTGACGCGCCCGGCCACAGCGGGACAATCACCAACGCGCCGGCCATCAGCGCCAGCCCGGCGACTGTCATCCCCCAACGCACCCATGGCGGCAGAGCAGGCTGCCGCGCTGTACTCAAGAGACAAACTCCAGCGGTGGATCGTACACGGTCAGTTCGAAGGCCGGGCGCATCTCACCGACCACGACCTGACGATGGTTGCGCACCTCGGGACAGCGCAGCGATTCCAACGACGCCAGCACGTCCTGGTTCACCAGCCCCAGACGCTCCAGCACGGCGTAAATCACCGGCCCTTTGGCGCGCCCCGCGCCGTCGGCCATCTTCAGCGTGAAGCCCAGCGAGAGGCCATCGGGCGTGCGGATGCCGATGCCCTGGTAGCCCTCCGCCCCACCCTTGGCGACGAGCGCGCCCGCGCCCGCGCGCATCAGCGTGTCATCCAATGCACCGCGGCCCGATATCAGGTGCGGATACGCTTGCATGGCCGCCACGATGCGACCGGCCTCCGGTGGTGCGGCCGGATCGATCAGTCGCGCGTAGGCCAGCGCGGCGTTAGCCAGCGGCAAAGCGAAGGCGGGGACAGTGCAGTTGTCGGGTGCGACCAGAATGTCACCAGCTGGCAGGCTGACCAGCCCAGCCAGGCCCTGCAAGATGGCCGCCTGGACGGGATGGTGCGGGTCGGTGTAGTCGCTGTCGGCGCAGCCCCAGAAGGTCGCCAGGGTCAGCATCCCGGAATGCTTGCCGGAGCAGTTGTTGTGACGCAGATCGGGGGTCAGGCCGGCCGCAGCCAGCCGGCGGGTCGCTTCCTCGTCGATTGGCCAGTGGACGCCGCAGCGCAGAGCTGACACATCCAGGCCACTGGCGTCGAGAATGCGCTGGCAGACGGCGACGTGTTCTTCCGTGCCGTGGTGTGAGGCGCACATCAGCGCCAGAGCATCCTGCGCCAGACCGCTGTGATCAAACGCGCCGCTAGCGACGATGGGCAGCGCCTGAAATGGTTTGGCCGACGAGCGCAGGTAAGTGGTGTAAAAGGGATCGCCCGCACTGGCAAGCAGCCGACCGGTCGAGTTCAACGACCGCCAGCGCGCCGAGATGGCGGCTTTCGACGATCTGGCCACGCGTGATGTCGACCAGCGGAACGGTGGCAGATGCCATGTCGATCATGGAAGGTGTCAATTGTGAGCGGGGCAAAGTGTGGCGTCCTGGGGTGTTTGGCTGAGGAACGGGTGCGGTTAATCCGCTCGTCGCACCGTGACGGGGCCTCCGAATGAATTCGCGGTTGAAGCAAGCTCAGTCGGAGGCGCCGGCTGGCTCCAACATGCTTTGCTATACCAGCCGGTAACCTCAATCGGGTGTGGTCAAAACGGCCCGAGCGAGATCTCCCGACCGAGCGGCGCCCGGTGCGGTCAGGAGACTGCACGGAACGGGAAACAATCGATCTTGAATACACCCATTTCAATCAGCGGCGTCGTCTTCGTCGAGATCTTCGTCGTCCTCATCATCCTCGTCGTCGTCCTCATCGTCATCGTCCAGATCGTCGTCATAGTCGGTTGGCGCGCCACCGTCCTCGGCTTCGTTGCGGTCATCGACGTCGTCGTCAACAACAATGCCTTCTTCGGTGTCTTTCTCGGTCTCTTCAACTTCGTCGGAAACGATGTCCTTCTCCTCCTCTTCGTCCCGTTCCTCAGCCTCGGCCTCAGCGCCCTTCTTGTACTCGTTGTAGACGCGATTGATTGCCTGCTTGATCTGCGACTCGATCTTGCCGCGCCGATCGGGGTTGACGGTGAACATCGGCACCAGTTGCTTGACCAGCGAACTGGCGGTTTCCTGCTTGGAATAGCCGCGGTTGATACGGATCCGCACCTGGCGGCGAACGTAGCGGATGTAGGCCGACAGCGGCTCGGTAGCCTCGACGGTGGTCAGAGGGCCGTGGCCCGGCACGATGATCTGTGGGTGCAGCTTGCGGATCTGGCGCAGCGCGTCCAGCCATTGCTTGCTGTTGGCCTGCGCCATGTAGGGATGCTGGTCCCACCAGACGGTGTCGCCGGCAAAAAGAACCTTCTCCTCTGGCAACCAGATGACGATGGTGGCTTCGGTGTGTCCGCCGACATGGATCAGGCGCACTGTTCGCCCGCCGTGGTCGATGTCCATGCGGGTGTCGAAGGTGATGGTCGGCCGGACGATGCGCAGATCAGCCAGCTCAGCCTGTATCTTCGGCTCGCGCTTGAACGAGTCGACGACGCGCTGGCAGAAGTTAGCGCCGTAGCCGCGCATGTTCTTCCACGCCAGGTCGTGCGCGATCACCGGCGCGTCGTAGTACTGGTTGCCCAGCACGTGACCGCGGTGGTGGTCGGTGTTGATGACGTACAATATCGGTTTGTTGCCCGTGATCTGGCGGATGTACTCCAGCCAACGACGGCTCTCCGACGGGATCATCGGCGTGTCGATAAGGATGTTGCCGTCGGCGGTCTCGATCAAACCGACATTGCAGCCGCGGAAATCCAGGTTGACGTAGACGCCGGGTGCGATCTCTTGCATGGTTGTGTTCTCGTTGTGTCTGTTGTATGTCTGTAACTAAGGCTGGGACTGGCGGCAGACGTGAAGCTTGAAAGGTGATGCGGTGGTGGTCATGTGTCACGTTTGCCGTTCCAACCGCCCTTCGCCAGGAGTCAGTTGTTCACGGTAGCGACGATTTCCGGCGCCAGCGCCAATGCTTCGGACGCGCGCTGCCAGTCCGGGAACGCGCCCTGAGCGTAGTCGCCACGGCCGCCGCCCTTGCCGCCGGCGACAGCCACCAGCGCGCGCAGCAGTTGGCCGGCATCGAGCGGTACGTCCTCGCTGCGAGCGACGAAAAGCTGCACCGCTGCGCCGCCCGCCAGGATGATGATCGCACCTTGATGGCCGCGCAGCGTCAGCGCCAACTGCTTGACCTGCTCGCCCTGCCAGCCTGGATATTGTGCCACGATCAAGCGCGGCGCGCTGCCGTTACTGCCTGCCGATGCCAGCAGACGCTGCGCCTCGACTTCGACCAGCGCGGTTTCCGCGTCCTTGAGGGCCTTGTAGTTGGCGCTGGCCTGCTCGTGCAGCCGTTCCACCGCGACATCCAGCTCATCGTCGGCGCAGGCAAACCGAAGCGCCAGCCGCCGCGTTATGTCGTGCTTCCGTTCGTAGTCGGCTAGCGCGCGCCCGCCGCAGACGAAATGCACCCGGGTCTCGTGGCCGCGACGCTCCGTGCGCAGCAGCTTGATCACACCAACCTGCGATGTGGACGCGACGTGAGTGCCGCTGCACGCCACGCGGTCGAAATCACCGATCTCCACCAGCCGCAGCGGGCCGTCGATGTCGGGCTGTTTGCGCAACGCGAGCGTTGGCAACTCCTCTTCGGAGACGATGCGCACCGTGATCGGCAGGTCGCGCTGGACGACCTGGTTCGCCAGTCGCTCAGCGTCCGCCAGCGCTGCATCGTCCAGCCCGACGCGGTTCAGGTCGATAGTCAGGCTGTTCTCGCTGAGATGCCAGGCGACGGTCAGCGCGTCATGGGTCTCGATGAAGGACTGCGACAGGATGTGCTGGCCGCTGTGGTTCTGCATGTGATCCCAGCGACGCGGCCAGTCGATTACGCCGCGCACCGCTTTGCCACCCAGCGGGAGCGGGCCAGCTAACAAATGCCAGATCAGATCGCCCTCGTCGCGCACATCCACTACCGGGACGCCGTTCAGCGTGCCAGCGTCGCACGGCTGCCCACCGCCGGTCGGATAGAACGCGGTGCGGTCGAGTGCCACCGATGGGCGGCCCTCGATCTCGACTGTCGCTACTACGTCGGCTGTGAAATCAGCCCGGTAGGTGTTATCGTAGTAGAGGCGCTTGGTCATCAGGCCTTCAGCCCACTGCTGGTGAGGAAGAGTGTCACGGTTTCGTTGCCGGCCAGCCAGCCCGAATCGCGCAGCTTTGCCACGGCAGCGACGGTGGCCGCGCCTTCCAGACCGGCGTAAATGCCTTCACCGTGGCCAAGCTGCACCTGAGCGTCGCGCATCTCGCGGTCGCTGACGGCTACGGCGATGCCGCGGCTGTCGTAGATGGCTTTCAGGATCATGAAATCGCCCAGAGCATGGGGCACGCGCAGACCTGCCGCGTCCGTGTGGGCGTCGGTCCATGGAATGCTCTCCTCGTGGCCGGCGCGAAATGCGGCGACGATGGGCGCGCAGCCGGAAGCCTGCACACTGACCATGCGCGGTCTTTGACCCGGTTCGATCCAGCCCAGCGATTCCATTTCCTCGAAAGCCTTCCACATTCCGATGAGACCGGTGCCGCCGCCGGTGGGATAGACCACGACATCGGGCAGACGCCAGCCGTTCTGCTCGGCCAGCTCATAGCCCATGGTCTTCTTGCCCTCAATGCGGTACGGCTCGCGCAGCGTTGCCAAATTGAAGGCGTAGCCGGCCGCGGCCACTTCTTTGGCCTGCCGGCCCGCTTCGTCGATCAACCCGTCTACCAGCCGCACATTGGCGCCGGTCGCCCGGGCCTCGGCGACGTTGGGAGCGGGCGCGTCGGCGGGCATTATTATCCGAGCAGAGAGGCCGGCGCGCGCCGCATAAGCAGCCAGCGCACCGCCGGCGTTGCCAGCCGTAGGCACGACCAGTTCAGTGGCGCCCAATTCTTTGGCGCGGCTGACGGCCACTGCCATACCCCGATCCTTGAAGCAGCCGGTCGGGTTGACGCCCTCCAGTTTGGCGCTAAGGCCGGGCACGCGCAACTGTTCGCCCAGTCGCGGCAGCGACAGCAGCGGCGTACCGCCCTCGCCCAGCGTCACCTGATAGCGGCGGTCGCGCACCGGCAGCACTTCCTCGTAGCGCCACAGCGTGAACGGGCGCGCCGGCAGATCGGCTGGCGCTACTGCCTCACAGGCCGCGTCGAGATCATAGCGGGCCAGCAGCGGCGAATCACATTCGGCGCAGACGCCTTGCAGCGCGTCGGCATCGTGTTGCGCGCCACAGCGGGCGCAGATGAGGTCGGTCAGAAAGCTAGTCAAGGAAGTCTTGCCATGTTAGTGGCACGGTCGGCCCACTTCAGGGTACCTGTCGGTAAGCCCGGCCAGAGCAATACACGCTGAGTACATAAGCACTCGATTCCATGACTCGCAAGCCAGACTGCCTGCCACGAATCACACAAATTTCGCTAATTCTGATTCCGAAATTCGAATAATTCGTGGCAGTGCTTGGTTCTGGTTTGTCCAGGATAGGAATCAATTGGGAAAGCAGCCAATGGCCGGATGTGGATTATAGCACAGGGCGGACGGGCATGCCAGCGTCATGCGCCAAACGGGGATGTTTCCTGCTGGCGGTCGATGGCGGCACGAACCTCCTGCGCGAGACGGGCGAACTCAGGAGTGCCCATATTTTCCAGCGGGCGCGGGCGCGGCAAGGAAACGACCACTTCGCAGACCACCCGGCCGGGGCGATGGCTCATCACCAGCACGCGATCGGCCAAAAAGACTGCCTCAGAGATGTTGTGCGTCACCATAACCGCGGTGTACTCGTAGGCGGCGCGGATGCGCAGCAGTTCCAGGTTCATCCGCTCGCGGGTGATGGCATCCAACGCGCCGAACGGCTCATCCAGCAGCAACAGTTCCGGCTTGTGGACCAGAGTGCGGGCCAGCGCGGCCCGCTGGGCCATGCCCCCGGACAGCTGGCGCGGGTAGGCTTGTTCAAATCCTTGCAGACCGACCAGCGCCAGTACTTCGCGCGCGCGCCGCTCGACCTCTTCACTTGACAGGTGTTGCAGTTCCAGCGGCAGGGCGATGTTGCGCTCCACCGTGCGCCAGGGCATCAGATTCGCGTGCTGGAAAACGTAGCCGATTTCGGCGCGCGGGCCGGTCAGCGGCTGGCCGCGCAGCGTCACCTTGCCGCGGGTTGGCGGCAGCAGCCCGCCGAGGATGCGCAACAGGGTCGTCTTGCCGCAGCCGGACGGGCCGACGATGGCGACGAATTCACCGGGGTAAACACGGAAGGTCGTGCTGGCCAGTGCGCGCGTGGCTGACTGCCCGTTGCCCGCATCGTAGAGCCGCTCGACCTGATCAACTGCTACCAGCGGCACGCCCTGCCCGAACTGCGGCGGATCGGCAGCCCGATCCTGCGCCAAGGGAATGGTGGCGAACATCAGGGAGCGCGGGCGGCCTCGACAAACCGGTTGGTGAACAGCGTCTCCGCCGGCAGCTTGCGATCCACCAGCCCCATCTCGGCCATAAAGGTGGCAGCCTGCTCCCAGGCAGCCGGGTCGCTGAGGCCGAGAGCTTCCGGAGTGGTCTGCCAGAGGTCCAGCGACGCGTCAAAGATCGCGCGGTTGATGGCCTCGTTGTCGCCGCCCGCCTCTGGAATGGCCGCGATGCTGATGGCAAAGGCCTCGTCGGGGTTGGCCAGCGTGTAGCTGATCCCTCGCAGCATCGCGTTGGTCATCTTCTGCACGAGATCGGGCCGCTCGCTGATGGTCTTATCGCTGGCGATGAGTCCGTTGGACGGCAGGTCGATGTAGTCGGAGACGGCGATGACGTCCACAGCTTGCCCGGCCGACTGCAACTGAACCGGCCCGTTGACGACGTAATCGATAGCCGCGTCAACCCGCCCTTCACTGACGGCTGCGGCCTGCGAGAAACCAATGCTGTCCAGCGTCACAGCGCTCTCATCAAGGCCCGCCGCATAGACCAGCGCCTTCCAGGCCACCAGGCTGGCGCCGAAGAGGCCGGGAATGCCAACCCGCCGGCCTTCCAGCGCGGCTGGCTCGCTCAATCCGGCGCTTTGCAGAGCGAACACCACCACCGGGAACTTGTTGTACCAGGCGGCAACGTAGGTCAGCGGCAAGTCCTGGGCGCGGGCCAGGATCACCTGATCGCCGCTGCCCACCGCGAAGGGTATCTCGTCGACGGCGACGAGCTTGAGAAAGTCGGTCTCGAAACCGTGCTGGAACTCAACGTCGAGGCCTTGCTCGGCGAAGAAGCCTTTTTCCTGAGCAACATAGAAGGGCGCGAACTGCACGCTGGGAATGTAGCCCAGGCCGAGCGTTACCTTTTCCGGCTGGCCGGTCGCGGCCGGTTCAGCAGGGGGAGAAGCAGGTGCGACAATCACTGGCTCACCAGCCGGGCAAGCGCTGATCAGCAACGCGCTGACGAGCAACAGCGCAAGAACGAACGATTTGGGACGAGTCATGTTTCCTCTTTGTCTATTCAATCCGCTTCCAGGCAAGCAAGCGATGTTCCAGCAAGCTGACGAAACCATACAGCAGCACGGCGACGAAGACCAGACTGACCAACGCCACGAAGAGCAGCGGGGTGTCGAGAATGCCGCGCGAGAGGTTGATCAGGTAGCCCAGCCCGCGGTCGGCGCCGATGAACTCGGCCACCACCGCACCGATGACTGCCAGCGAGACGCCGATCTTCAGGCCGCCAAAGAGCACGGGCAGCGCGCCCGGTATCTCCAGCTTGGTCAGTATCTGCCAGCGGGTGGCGCGCAATGACTGCATCAGCGCCACCAGGTCGGGCTCCACGGAGCGGATGCCGACCACAGTGTTGATCAATGTCGGGAAAAAGATGGTGATCGCGCAGATGAGCACCTTGCTCATGTTGGGATCCTTGATCCAGATGATCAGCAGCGGGGCGATGGCGATCACAGGAATCGACTGCGACGCGACCAGATAGGGCGACAGCAGCCGCTCCAGGCGGGCGGATTTGGCGATCAGATAGCCAAGCACGGTGGCAGCGCTCAGGCCCAGCGCCAGGCCAAGCGCGATCTCGATCAGGGTGCTGCGGGTGTGGTACCAGAGTACGCCGTCGGCCAGCACAATCAGGAACTTGCGCGCAACCAGCACCGGTGAGGGAAGAATGAAGGAGGGGTAACCGCGCCAGCGAACCAGTCCTTCCCACAGCAGCAAGACAGCCACCAGGACTATCGGCGCCAGCAGGATCTCGGTGCGATGCTGGCGGAACCAGCTTACCCGGCGCGCGGGAACGGCATCGTCCGCAGCGCTTCCAGCTTTCCGTGCAACCCACATATGACAACCCTGACTTTTCTACGGCCGGAGCAATAAAAACCGGCCAGGATTCTGGGAAACCTGACCGGGCATGGATGGGCAAAGTGACGCCGGCCGCTGGCAAGCGCAACAGACAACGTCCGGCGAAGATCGGTCACACGGGAAACGCCCCCGTCATCGTGATCGACCTTCGGGGGCGCTGTAGCAGGCCATGCCGCCGAGCGCGCCGTACACTGGTGTGCCTGGGCGCGTCAACAAGCGGAAAGACGCATACCTTCTCTTCATCCGGACTATACCGTCGGCTCTGGCCTTGAGACATATTGCTCGCACCAGATCCACCGCTCGCGCGGGTCACGGGCTCGGGCAGCCAGGCTGCCCACACCGCCGGTCGGGAATTGAACCTCGGCAGCCATGCGGCTGGCCTGATTCTCACCCTGCCCTGAAGGTTTCCAATTGGTATATTCGATTGCGGGCATTATAACACGGAGGCGCGAAGGGGTCAAGGAAAAATGTCACATTCGCGTCACACTGAGGACGCGTCTACAAATAAGTTCCCTGTGTTGGCTCGGTCAGGCCCTTCGGAGGAACCTCAGGGTGCTTCGCAAAGACCGGCCATAGCGGCAACCAAATGATAGACGCGCGCTCAATGCGCCCTGGCCGGCATTGCCCCGGTCTTGGTCTGGTAGAGATAATACAGATTGGCGCGGTGGAGTTGCTGCACCACGCCGTTGAGGGGAATACGTGACTTGCCGCACTGCTCGATTGTGGTCTGCTTCAGCAGCGCCTCGACCGGCATGTCGCTGGCAATGGCCGCGTCAACAGCGCCTTCGACGCAATCCAGGTACTTCAGGCTGGACGAGATGGTGCCGCGGATCTCACCGCGCAGCAGCACTTCACCGTGGCCCTGCACGACGTTCTCCAGGCCGGCCACTTCGATGCCGCGCAGCGAGCGGCGCAGGTCGTTGATGCTGCCGCCCACCAGGAAGTCGATGTAGGGCACCGGCAGGATCGTGTCGCTGGCGAACATGACCTTGTCTTCCTTGACCCGCACCGTGATCGTGTCCGGGCTGTGGCCAGGCGCATGCTTGAGAGTGATCGTCTTTCCACCCAGCCGAAGCACCAGCAGACTGTCGAACACCAAATCAGGCAGGCGCATTTCCACCGTCGCCAGGTCGTTGGAGTAGCGTTTGGCCTCAGTCAGGTTGCTTTCGCCATGCTTCAGCAGGTATTCGCGCGCGCGGCGATGCCCGATGAGCTCGGCTTCGGGGAAGTAGCAACTGCCGTGGGAGTGATCGGCATGGGCGTGGGTGTTGATGACGTAGCGAACGCCCTGGGGACAGCGCCGCTGGACGAAATCGCGCAACGCCTTCGTTTCCCTGGGGAAGGGCAGGGTATCGACAATGACAGCGCCCTCCTCCGTGGCAATCACGCCGGCAGTGACTTGCAGATAGAGATCGCTACGAAAGACGTAGATGTCGGCAGATACCCGCTCTCGCTGCATGGGGCAGCACATCCTTTCATCGAAAGAAAGGCCACCGGCTGATTGGCCGATGGCCTGCACTTACAGGATTCCCCGCCGTGCCGTGTGTCTTCGGGTTTTGAACCTGCTTTCGCAGGTGGGATAGCTCATTACCGGCTTTCACCTTGCCAATCCCGGCGAACCGAGGGCTATCGTGTCTTCCGGCGATATATCGCTTCCCGTTTAGTAGGTGTTGGCTCAAAACGTAGAATCGACATCACGTACACAGCAGGGCATTCTGGAGTGAATATAGCATAGGTCACTGGAATCTGCAAGTCGATTGTCGGCTTCCTGGCATTCCGCCGGTGAACCACAACGTCAACTATTCCACACAAAAAGCGCTATTGCGAGGGCAGCAGCGGTTCGTCGGGCGGGTAGGCAATGGGAGGTGCGGGATAACCCTCCATAGGAGCATCCCAGTTCAAATCTGCCAGGTCAACGCGACCGTTGAGCAGATCATCCCACGAAACCGGATCAGGGGTGAAGGCAATATCGCCGCCTTCCCTGTAGACGATTTGCTGATCCGGCGCAAACTCCATGAGTATCTTTTTGAGATCGCTGCCATGGTGATATTGATAGCGAATTTGATAGGTCCGGGCATCGGGGTAGGCAGCGACCAGCCGTTGCAGACTATCTGCCAGGACGTCCGGCGTTAGAAATGGCTGTGTGCCGACGGCAGGCGGATCAGCCAACCCCTCGCTGACACGGCTGACAGACTTCCACTTGCCGGGCAAGATGTGGTAATCCAGCAGCGCGACTTTCCCGTTGGTATCCCAGAGCGCCGTGGGTGGATTGGCAAAGCGCGCCTCAGCCTGCGCCAAAATGTAAGCCTTGCCTTCGTCCGTATCGTCCATGGTCAGCTTGTAACCTGGAGCGATTCGGTTGCGAATAAACGTGTCCAACTGGCGGGCATCTGCAGGCAGGCCGTCGGGCTGGCCAGCGGCAACTTCGTCCACGATGCGGCCCAGCAGCGCGGGATCGGGATTACGATACGCCTGCCACCACGTGT
The DNA here is from genome assembly GCA_963707275.1 of uncultured Chloroflexia bacterium. Lineage (GTDB taxonomy): Bacteria > Chloroflexota > Anaerolineae > JAAEKA01 > JAAEKA01 > JACKBK01. The sequence goes on along the minus strand of CAVPPH010000001.1, from coordinate 344,973 downwards.
TGAGGTCCATGGTTTGCAGCGACTCAATGGCGTAGGCGCGGGAATTTTCAACTGGTACGCGTGGCGTTTCCCCGGTTCCACCGCCACAACTGGTTAAAGCGATCCCAGCGATGACCATGATCGCCCACCGAATCGGTATGCTTATCTGCCGCACAATTCACTCCTGTTGTTGCTTTGCAACTAGCCTGCTTGGGCCGGTCTCTGACCGAGTCCCGCTGTTTTCATCCATCGGGGTGCCGGCGGGCCGGGGAGCCGCCCGCCCTGTAATTCTCTTGCCGCGACACGACGCTCGAATTCGCAGGGAACCAACAGATCGTAGCGAGGCGATACTAACACAAGAGGCTAAGATGGTCAACCGAGATACCACAAAAAGCGCAGGTCACTCTACGACCTGCGCTTTGCACTCAGTTCAACCGCTCGCATTCACCGACCGGAACGAGCTAATGTGCTCAACATACTCGTCTTGATCAACTTGGCACTTGGTCCAGTTTGCGAGGTCAACCAGACAACCTCCCTGTCTTCCGTGGCGCAAATCATTGACCCGCTCACCAGTCGTTCGTTGCTCCTTTCGCAGACAGAGATGCGATTGCCGATGGATTGAATCCTCTCACGATCAGCCATACCGCCATGATCATTTCTTGCGGGAGCATCGGCAACAACAGGACCTCCATGGTCGTGCCGAACACGGCCATTAAGCCGCCAACCAAATACGCCACGGCCGCAACAATCCCCCAGATCGATATCCAGCGCGGAATCAGCCTCGTTTGATAAAACAGGTAGTAGAGCATCAGGGCGCCGAGGCTGAAGACGATGTCCGTGACTGCAGCGATTGGATCCTGTGCCTTGACCGACAGACTGCCGAGACTGGAAAACTGGGAAGCGGCCGCCGCCGCGGAGTCTGCATATTCGCGGGCGACTGCGACCAAAAGAAGCCAGCACATCGCCAACGCAATATAGGTAAATGTCTCCAGCGCTCCTCTGAAGATGACATAGCCGATAGCCAAGGCCTCATTCTGTCTCTTGAGAATTGGAAACATCATCGCCGGAACCATGGCAAGTGCGAGGCCCATGACCAACACCAGGAGGGCTGCCAACTGGGCCTGGCTCGCATCTGAAGCCAGCCTGTTGAGGTAGTCAGGAGCGTCCAGAAGGCCCCATGTGACAACCATGCTTAGAATGCCCGCACCCGTTCCTATGATGTATAGAACTCCCACAATTACCGCGGTCTTTCTATATGTATTCATCTTCTTACTCGTTTTCCCTTTGCCCTATTGCACGAACGCATCCGGTTGTTTCGCTATCTTGCCTGGATTGCTCCGCAACAACACAATCCCCAGCCAGCCAAACCAGATCATTTGACTCAAGCCAAAAACTCCTGTCATCACCTCGGTCAACCCTGGGATCAGGGAGATGATGCCCACCGCGCCAACCAGCAAGCCGAGAATACTCAGGCCCTTGGGCAACCCGCCAGCCCGCAGCGCAGCCAGGCTGACCAGCAGTGTCCAGAGGCCGCCCAGGATTTCGCCGTTGCCGTTGCCAAGGCCGTTTGCTACGGTTTCGATTCCCTGCCAGGTCAACGCAGCCTGCGCTGGGTCTTTGGCAAAGAGTGCAACGGCAGGGGCGATCCCGGCATTCGCGACCATGCCGCTGGCAATCAGCGAGCCTGCCCAGATGATGCCGATGACGGTAGCCACCTGCATCAGCGCCGGCGCGTCGGGCTTCAGGCGATCATGCAACGCCAGAGCCAGGATCACCAGAAAGATGCCAAAGAACACGTACATCAACAGGTTGGTCGCAAAGAAGACCATCTGCTTCTCGACGATCAGGGTCACCTTCTGGGCCAGATCGGTGATGCTGGGGTAGTCGAGAACGACGAGAAAGAGCACCATTCCGATCAGATAGGCGACTGCCAGGTACAGAGCGGCGAAACCGCCAAATTTCTGCGAGGTTTTCATTTTCTTACTCCTCTTTTTGAATGATATGGACGAATTTGACGATTTGACAACTGGTTCATCTGCCGGTCTATCCTTCAGGGTTATTCCACCTCCATGCATTCCAGATAATGAGCAGCAGACAGAGCACTTCAACGGCTGCGATGAATATGTAATGTGGATAAGAGGCCCCGCCGCCGACAACAAACGCAATCGTGATGAAACCTATGATGATGTTTGCCCAACGATTCACTCGATAGGCCAATACCCGGGCGAGGAGAATCATGGCGATCGAGATTTCCATCATGATTGCGCCACCCAACATCAATAGAGTGATCGGAGTCTCACCAGCAGTTCTTGCTACTTCATCCAATGCCCCGGGGATGTAGAGTGAAAGAATATCCGCCTTCAACATATTGATCATGACAACGATCCATAATGTTGAGAGCAGAACCTTCATGTCTATCCTTTCAGTGATCTTTACGCCTGTATTCATTTTTGTCTCCGTGTTGTGATTGATTTTGGCGCAAACAAGCCGCCTATGGCTTGGACATGGGTTTGACCTGGTGCGGCGATGCTGCCTCGCCGCTGCCGTTTGTTTATGCACCCCTATTATGTCAGACTGTAGCCCCACTGCATAGACACTTTGGTGTGAGTCGAGGTGTTGTTTTGGTGTAATTCAGCTTGCGGGAAGTGGCGCCCAGTCTATAACAGACCCAGCTCACGGGCGCGGGCGATGGCTTCGGTGCGTCGTTGCACTTGCAGTTTGTCGAAGATGTGGCGGTTATGCCCCTTGACTGTGTCCAGCGCGAGAAAGAGCTGCTTTCCGATCTCTTGGTTCGACAGCCCCTGGGCGATGAGCCGCAGCACCTCCAGCTCGCGTTCGCTGAGCGGTTCGATCAGAGGTTGGACAGGGGAAGACGAGGGTCGAACCGCACCCGCTGCGGGCGGTGTCTCATCCACCGCAAAAGCAGCCAGCAGCTTGGCGGTGTAGTCCGGCATTGTCCCGCGAGCAGCCACCTCAGTCAACAGCAGCGCCATCGGCTGCCCTTCGTCCACAAAGAGCCGAATGAAGCCGCCCGGCTCTGCCAATGCCAGCGCCTCGCCCAGCAGTTGCACAGCTTTGTCCTTTTCGCGGTGCACGTGCAGTGCGATCGCCTCGAGCACCATCACTCGTAGCCGTTCATCCTGCCAGCCCTTGGCTTCCATCTGCCGGCGCAATGGCGAAAGCAAAGCCAGCGCTTTGGGTGCATCCCCTCGGGCAAGGAATACCCGCGCCTGGCTGATGGGTAGATCGTGAGTCTGTACGAGGCGAGCGGCCGCCGCCACATCGCCTTGGCGAAGCAGCATCAGTACGTGCGCGGCCGCAACTTCGGGCAGGCGCTGCACGAAGTTATTTTGATGAACGGACTGCTCGGTCTCCGCTAACATGGCGACCGCGCCAGCCACATCGCCCCGGGCCAGTTTCAGGCGGGCAAGCAACACCTCGCAAACAATGAATCTGTCAATTGTGCGATCATACAGCCTCGCCTGTTGAAGGCCCTGCTGCGCATGCTGCTCAGCGGTATCCAGTTCGTTCCACTCATAGTAGATGCGGGCCAGGCCAATATGCTCTTCGCTGGAATATGCCGTTCCTTGATCACAAAGCATTTGCATGGAGCGCCGATAGGTCTCAGCTGCCTGAAAAAGTTGGTTTTCAGATTCCTGTAATTCACCCAGGCTGGTTGAAGTCAGTACAGTGTAGTAGATATTCCCGGACGCTTGTCTGATGGCTTCGGTATAGGCATTGCGGGCCGCGGCACGTTTCCCCTGGAGCTTATAAGCAAACCCCAGCGACCAGGTAGCCCTGCTGCGGAAAAGCAGGTTGTCGGGGTGTAAGTATTCCAGGGCGCGGCCTGCCTGGATGATCGTGGCTTCCGGCTGGTATCGGATGTAGGCCAGTGTGGCTCTTACCGCGGCAATTTGTCCGATCAGGTCGCGGGTCTTTTCGTCCGGCTCAGCGCCTTGCAGGGTAGCAGCTATAGCAGCCTCAGCCGCGTGAAGTTTCTCGTCGACACCAATTACCTGCCCAGATATTAGCGCTGTCGTGGCAGATCTCACCCACAACCATGGTCTGGCATCCATCACCGATGTTGGCAGTGCCTCCAGCCAATTCAGGATAGTGGTTGCCACATGGCGAAAGTGCAAGGGCATCCTGCCACCAACCATTAATCGCTCGGCGCGTTCAATATCATTGGCAGCAGTCGCATGCTGAAATGCTTCGATCATCAAGTCATTGTCTTCACACCATACGCTGGCACGAATGTGGTATTCAGCCAGGTTTGCCTCTTCACTTCCTGAGGAGGCGCTTTGCTGCAATCGCTGCCGCAACAACTCAGCAAAGAGATGGTGATAGCGGTACCAGCGCCGCTCGTTGTCCAAGGGGACGATGAAGAGGTTGGCATGTTCGAGATATTCCAGGGTTTTCTGCCCGGAAGCAGAGGGGGCGAGGAGAATGGCATCACACAGGGGACCGCACAGCCGGTCGAGGATGGATGTGCGCAGCAAGAAAGTCTGGACGCTCTCGGATTGCTGTTGCAGCACTTCTTCAACCAGATAGTCCAGCACAAAATGGTGGCTGCCGGTGAAAGATTGGATGAAAGTGGTGGTGTCTGGATGTCCCTGCATGGAAAGCGCGGCCAGTTGCAGACCGGCGATCCAGCCTTCGGTGCGAGTTTCCAATGCGGCGATGTCTTCCGCTGAGAGGTTCAGGTCCATCACTTGGTTGAGAAATCCGGCGGCTTCGGCGGGGGTAAAACGCAGGTCGGCAGCGCGCAGCTCGGTCAGTTGACCCCGGGCGCGCAACCGGGCCAGGGGAAGATTGGGATCCTCGCGAGTGGCAATGACCAGGTGCATCTGTGGCGGCAGGTGCTCAAGCAGAAAGGTGAGGGCATTGTCAACCGGTTTGGCATCCAGAACGTGGTAGTCGTCAAGGACGAGGACGAAATTGTCCGGGATGGCGGCGATTTCATTGAGCAGCGTTGTCAGAATCGATTCGACGGATAGCGGTTGAGCGGCTTGGAGCACATCCACCATCCCTTCTCCAATATTCGCCTCAATCGTCCGCAAAGCTGCCACGAGGTAAGTCAGAAAGCGTGCGGGCGCGTTATCCCCTTCGTCCAGTGACAGCCAGGCGGCCGGTCGCTCGCAACCGGCGACCCACTCGCTAACCAGCGTGGTTTTACCAAAGCCGGCGGGGGCAGAGATAAGGGTCAATTTGCGGTGCAGACCCTCGTTCAGCCGCTCAATGAGGTGGGGACGGAGGACAACTTTGGGCCGAGGTAGGGGGATGTAAAGTTTGGTGGCTAAGACTGGCGTCGACATACACCAATTATAAATCACACACCCCATAACTCATACTCATGCAGTTCAAGGCTTCCCGACCTGCCCATACGGGCCGGGAAGCCTTGCCTCGCCATGTAGGAAGTCCGTCCTACTCGTAGCGTAGCGCGTCCGCCGGATAGATGCGCGAGGCCTGTACCGCGGGCAGGATGGTGGTAAGCAGCGAGAAAAGGTACGCGGCCAGGACGATGATCCCGATCTGGCTCCACGGCACGGCCAGGGTGCGCCCAGCCGTGATGACGCTGAACAGTTGGCCGATGATGGCCTGTCCCATCAGGATGCCCGCAGCGGTGCCCAGGCCGATGCCCACCAGGGCGATGAAGCTGGCCTCCAGCACAAAGGAGAGCGCGACCATTTCAGGCTGGTAGCCGATGGCCCGCAGCATGCCCACCTGCTGCCGTCGCTCCACCACCGTGCGGGCGCTGATCACGCCCAGGGCGGCGATGCCCACAAGCAGCCCGAGGGCCAGGAACCCCTGGAACAGTTGCAGGATGCCCCGGGTCAGTGCCTGGCCTTGGGCGGCGCTGTCCGCGATGACCGTGGCGTCCAGAGCGGAGCTCAGGAAGGCCCGCTCCACCTCCTGGGCTACTTCCCGCACATTCGCGCCCTCGGTCACCTTGATGAAGAAGGTGTCCGGCTTCACGTCCTCGCCGGTGACGGCGGCGATGGCTCGGCTGTTGACGTGAACCGAGTTCATGCTGACCGTGGTGATGTCCGACAGCACGCCGATCACCTGCACCCGGTGGATGCGCACCTGCCGGCCCGACTCGTCCCGCAGGTCCAGCCACACCTCCGGCAGATCATCCGCCCGAGTGAAGCCGGCCAGCCGGAAGTTGAACTCATCCTGTGTGGCCTGCGCGTCATCCTGAGAACCGTCCTCCTCGGCGAGCCCGCCGATAGTGGCCATCAAGTCGTTGCCACCGCCGCCGCCAGAGCTTTCGTAGCTGCTGTCGGGATTGGCTACCAGGAACGGGGTGACGATGGCCACGTCGTCCCGTTCCTGCAGTGCCTGCCAGACCGCGGCGTCGTTCTCGAACCCCTCCGCTCGCTGCTGGAAGGTGTAGATCTCCCGGGCCTGGGCCATGAAGCGTTCGTCCATGCCCGTCAGTGTAAGAGTATGCCACTTCCCGGGCGTGCCGGGGCCGGCCTGGCGCACGTCCACCATGGGGTTGACAATGGCCCCCACTGCGGCCACATCTTCGTGGGGAAAGTCCTTCATCCCGGCCAATTCCGCTTCCAGATCCGTCACCCGGTCAAAGAAGCTGAGCAGGCCAAACGACGTTCTGATATCAAAGCCGGCGCTGCCCTTGGCGTCCGGCGCGATGACGCTTTCCGTGGCCTGGATCACCACGGCCATGAGCACCACCGTGGTGATGATCATGGCGAACATGACCATGGCCACGCCGGTGCGGAAGCGACTGGTCAGTGGATAGGCGATGGCGGTCTTGAGCACGGGTGTCAGCGGGCCGATGCCGCCCAGCACCCGGCTCACCGCTTGCAGCAGGATGTCCGCGCTGAACATGATGACCAGGATACCGCCCAGGATCAGCGCCGGACCCTTGACCACAAGCGAGAGGACTGTCCATCGAGGATCCTGCTGCAGCAAGCCAAAGCCCCTGCCGGGCATCAAGGTCTCCCAGGGCAGCCCCCAAATGAGCACGAAACCCAGGCCCATGACTGAATAGACCAGCCGTCGCCTGCGTTCCGTGCGCATGGACGTCGCCGAGAGCGCCCAGCTCACGCTCAGCAGCCCGCCGACCAGCACCATGGAGAGCGCGATCAACAGGAGGACGCCCGACCCTCCGCCCGCCACGCCGAAGTAGAGCCATACGCCCACGGCCACGGTCAGCGGGCCGGTGATCAGCCGCCCGATCCGCTTACCCGTGCTCCGCTCGCCCCCGTCCGGTTCCGGCGTGTCCTGGATAGCCGAGACGATGTTCAGGCGACTGACCCGCCAGGAGGAGACGGTGACTACGGCAAAGGTCAGGAGCACGCCCAGGGTGTAGGCGATCACCACTGACGTGGGGGCGACGTTGAAGCGAAAGGTGAAGAGGCTGCTGGATAGTTCGCTGCTGATCTGCTGGGCCGCCGTGTTGAAGATGCCGCCCAGAAAGCCGATCATGGCGTACGAGATGGCCAGCCCCAGTACGACGCCCAGAGCAGCAGCCACCAGATCGTAGATCATGCCCTCAGAGACGAACATCTGCACCAGGTGGCCCCGCTGCATACCGATGGCTCGGGCCATCCCCATCTCGCTACGCCTCTCCGCTGCCAACATGACGAAGATCAGAAAGATCAGAAGCACGCCGGCGAATATGGAGAAGATGCCAAAGATGGTGAAGACCGTGGTAAACACCCTGCCGCCGATCCCTGCCGCCGCGACCACCGTGTTCTTGCTCAGCACATCCAGCACTTCCAGATCGCTGATCCGGCCCAGGATCTCGTCCAACCGATCCCCGGTCTCACCGGCGAGGGGCAGTCTCCGCAGCCAATTCTGCATGTCCGGCTGGGCCAGGATCACGCGCAGTTCCTGGGAGATGCCAGGTCCCGCCAGTTCCGCGACCAGGAGGGGCGTGCGCTCGGCCAGAGCCACGTTGCCCTTCCCCGCGCCGAAGAAGGCCATGAAGTCGGCCATGTCCTGTCCCTCTTGGCTCATCGTGGACGGGGCGGAGCCGTCCGCGCCAGCCTTGATGGTAGCCAGTACGTCCGGTTCCCGGAGCAGGGCGACCAACTCTGTCAGAGCGTCCTCGTTCAGTGCCAGCGCTCTCAGTTGCCGGGCCGCGTCAGCCGTGTTTTCCATGCCCGTGTAGGCATCCCCGGTGTTGGAGACGAGCACATTGTTCACCCGCCCCGGCATGAAGAGCAGTTCCTGGGCTTCATCCAGCCGCAGCATGACCACCGGCTTGAGCGCACCCAGGGGGCCGGCCTGCTCCACAATGGCTCGCACCCGGAAAGGCACGGGGATGGGGCCGATAAAGACGTCCAGCACATCTCCCGGCTGAGCGTTGAGCTGCTCCGCGCCCAGTCTGTTGAGGTAGACATCCCCCTGGCGCAGTTCCAGCCCCACCTGTTCGAGTACCCGGTCGATCTCCGTGCCCAGGGTGTTCAGGTTAACGGCGCTGAGGATCGCGCTCGTGTCGATGCCCAACGCCTCGCCCGCCGCGGTCAGGTCGAGGTTGCCCGTCGACAACGCGCTGCCCAGTGCGGCCAGATCCGGCTGGCCAGTGCCCGGCGCCGGGAGGTCCAGGGTCTCAGTCAAGGGCCGAGTGGGTTCGCCCAGTTGTGCCTGACCCTGGGTGATCAGCGCGCCGGCCTGGGCCACGCCGGCGGCCACGCTTTCCACGTTGATGCCGATGCTGTCGGCCCAGGAAAAGAGGTTGCTGGCTTGGGCAAAGATGTTCCCCACACCCGTGCGCAGGTCCTCCATCTGCACCGGCTCCCCATCCACCGTCGTGAGACCGAACTGCTCATCGTATTCGTTGTTCACGGCCACGATGAAACCCAGGGGGATGCCCTGGCCGCTTGTCCGGTCACGGATAATGGTCGGGAAGGCGATGGAGGGAGCCAGCCCGTCCACCAAGGCGGCGGTGGCCGGATCCGCTTGAGCCTGATCCCGAAGTTGGGCGTAGCGCTCTTCGCTGATGCCCGGCAGTCCCTTCTGGAGCAATCCCAGGATACTGAGCCAGGTCCCCCTCCAGCAAGCCGGACAGCTCGGAGCCGGCCAGGGCGTCGGTTGGATTATCCCCCTCGGCGGCATCCGTGGCGAGTCCGGCCAGCGTTGAGAGCAAGGGCGGCGAGATCACCTGATCGATGGTGCCGTAAGCGTTGATGGCGTGGCGGCGCACCGAGTAGCTGAGTGTGTCGCCGATGCTCAGCGCGCTGACGATGATGATGGTGCTCAACGTCAGCCCCAGGATGATGAGGGCTGACTGGGACCGTCGCCGAGGAATGTTGCGCACACCCAGTTTGGCAATGGTGCGGTTTCGCAGCCCCATCACTACCAGAAAGAGCAGGACCAGCGCCACAGCGGCAATGAGTAGGATGGCCCATGTTCGGGCCGTGCCGAATCCAAGTTGAGTAGTCATAGATGCCCCTATTCCCCTGCCGCCGCGGCGACGGACCTCCCGGTGCGAGAATCAGCTATCTCAAAGCGCTGACCACCTTCAGCGAAGCCTATTGAGAGCGCCTCAGCGCACACATCTGTCACGATCTCTCCATCCTGCATGCGAATGACGCGGTCGCACAGGTCGCCGATATTGGGATCATGGGTGACGATCACGAAGGTCTGACCTTGTTCCCGGTTCAAGTCGCGCATGAGCGTGAGCACATCCGTGGCCGCCCTGGTGTCCAGATTGCCGGTGGGCTCGTCGGCCCAGATGATCGCGGGTTGGCTGGCCAGCGCCCGCGCAATGGTAACCCGTTGGCGCTCGCCGCCGGAGAGTTCCGCCGGGCGATGCTCCGCTCGATCGGCCAGGCCCACTTGGGCCAGGCCACGCAAAGCACGCTGCCGGGCCTCCCGCGGGCGGACGCGGCTGAGCAAGAGGGGAAGCTCGACGTTCTCCACCGCCGTGATGACGGGGAGCAGGTTGAAGGTTTGGAACACGAAGCCCATGCGTCGGGCCCGATAGCTGGTGCGCGCCCGGTCGCTCATCGCCCGCAGGGAGGTGCCTTCGATTTCCACCTCTCCCACATCGAAGCTGTCCAGGCCGGAGAGGCAGTTGATCAATGTCGTCTTGCCGCACCCCGATGGCCCCATCACGGCCACCATCTCGCCAGAGGCGATAGACAGATCCACGCCGCGCAGAGCATGCACCTCGATCTTGCCGTTGCGGAAGGTCTTGTGTATGTTTCGAGCCAGGATGATTGGTTTTTCCACGGGACTACTCCTTTGCACCACATCTACTCCGCGCCTGCGGAATTGCGGTATACAGCACTGTGGCTTATTCCTTCCCTTCAGGGTTGCGCCACTTCCATGCGTACCAGACAATCAGGAAAGTCAGCACGATTTCTACAACACCAAAGAACATGTAGTAAGCCCAGGTCTCGCCAATCAAGTTACTGATATTGACAAACAGTATACAGCACACCCAGGATGATGTTCGCCCAGCGACTTACCGTGGGCTTCAGTGCCAGGGATAGGAAAACCATGACGGCAGGGATCATCATCAGTATTGAGAATGCCAACAACGAACCTTGAGTCACAGGAAAAGGACCTATTCGTCCTGAGATCATTTCCTCTATCTGCCCGGCCTAAATAATGAAAAATGATCAGCATATATGTACAGCAACATCAGCGCTGCCCATAAAGCTGAAAGCTTCATCTTTACAGGTATCCTCACATCTTCCATTTCGGTGGTCTTCTTGATTGTATTCATTTTATTCTCCTGAAACCTCTTGATCCCTGTCTAAGGACGCGTCTATCAATTAGTTACCGCTTTGGCCGGTCTCCTGACCGAGCCAACACAAGAAGGTAATTTGTAGACGCGTCCTAAGCCGCGCTCAACATCTCGTTCGTTACCGTCTTCCCAGGCTTGGAAGTGCTTACGAGACGGGTTGAATCCTTTGACGATCAGCCAAACAGCCAGAACCATTTCCTGCAGAAAAATGGGAAACGCCAGGGGGATGTAGCTGGTAATACGGTTACCGCTGAACAAGGCCAACACGCAAGCCGCCATCATCAGGCTGATCGCGACGATGCCGAAGCCCGACAGCCATCGGGGAATGAGCCGTGATTGGAAGAACAGGGTGTAGTACATAAACGCGCCCAGGCAGAAGGCAAACACCGCCACCAGGCCGGCGTGGTCGTGAACGCTCACCAACGAATCGCCAATAGCCTGAAGCGAGGCACGATCAGCAGCGCCAGCTGTTATGAACTGCTGGCCGAGTGTCCGCAGGGACAGCAGGCACACGAGACCGACCATGTAAAAGGCCGCCTCAATAGTCCTGAAGACAACAGATCCAAGGGCCAGACCCGAATTCCACTGCTTCAAGACCGGATACATCACGATGGCTATGCCGGCACATGCGAAGTATCCGATGAGATAGAGCAGCGCTCCAGCGGCCATCTGGTTCGTGTTTGCCGAGAACCATACGAGGTAGTCCGGACCATCCAGACCAGGTGTGAGCGCGCCAGCCACGAGAGCTGCGGCGGTCGCAATGATGAACATCACGCCTGTAATTACGGCTACCTTGCGAGTTGAAGTCATTTTGTATCTCCTTCTTGTGGTTGATGTTGGCGCAAACAAGTCGTCTACGCCTGTTCATGATTTGACATCTGTCACATCTGCCTGGCCCGTCCCGAGCGTAGTCGGAGATCCGGGTTCGAGAGGACAGACCGAGACCAAAGGCAAACCCAAATCACGTACTTTTTTGAGCAAGCCATGCAGCGCGGCCTGATCGATCACCGGGCCGGTTAACAGCGTGTCGCCGTCTTCTTCCAGCGTGATGGACAAGCCGTCAAACCAGTCCGTCCATTGCGACCCCAAATGGCCCTTGAGCCTGATCTGATAGACCACTGAGTGACTTGGATCAGTTGTTGGGTCAGGAGTGTTTGGCATTACCTTGTTCCTGTTGTAACCGATATTGACCGTCTGAACCGCTTGCTCAATGCATAATAAATATACCAACACCCCGGTGTCCCTGTATAGACACTTTGGTGTTGGCTGGAGGTGTTGTATTAGAATTGTTGAAGGGGGAGGGTATTGAGGAATACGAACAGTTGCAGTTACAACAAACTCAGCTCGCGGGCGCGGGCAATGGCTTCAGTGCGACGTTGCACTTGCAGTTTGTCGAAGATTCTGCGGTTGTGCCCTTTGACCGTGTCAAGGGCGAGGAAAAGCCGACCGCTGATCTCTCGGTTCGAGAGTCCCTGGGCAATCAGCTTCAGTATTTCTAACTCGCGTGGGCTCAATGGCTCGATCAGGGGCTGGGCAGGTGAGCAAGGGGGCAGAACTGATCTGCCTTCGTTTTTTCGCTTCTCAGCGTCAAATGTTGCCAGCAACTTGCCGACATAGTCCGGCATCGTCCCATGCGTAGCTACTTCGGACAGTAGTCTGGCTATCGGCAGCCCCTCGTCCACAAAGAGACGGATGAAGCCGCCCGGTTCGGCCAGCGCCAGCGCCTCACCCATCAGTCGTACAGCCTTGTCTTTTTCGCCATGCGCACGCAGCGCGGCCGCCTGTAGAACCAGGACCTTCAGCCGTTCATCCTGCCAGCCCTTGGCTTCCACCTGCTGGCGATACGGGCCCAACACCGCCAGGGCAGAGGACGGGTCTCCCTGCGCCAGGCGCACCCTGGCCTGGCACATGGGGAGGGCGTACATCTCAGCCAGACGCGCGGCCTCCGCCAGATCGCCCCGGCGCAGCAACGCCAGCACCTGTACGGCAACGATATCAGGCATTCGATGCGAAAAGTCATGTTTGCGCGCGGATTGTTCAGCCTGAGCGAGTAGCGCCAGCGCGCCGTTCACGTCACCCCGCACCAGTTGCAGACGGGCCAGGAACACCTCACACAAAATATACCGGTTAACAAATTGATCATAGTGCTGCGCCAGCCGCAAGGTCTGCTCTCCGTGCTGTTCAGCGGCCTCCAAATCGTTCCACTCGTAGCAGATCCGAGCCAGTCCAAAATAGACTACACCGGCATTCGAAGGCGAATAGTCATCAACCAGTTGCAGAACACGCTGGTAGGTCTCAGCCGCCTGGTGAAGCTGGTTTTCCAATTGCTGAATCTGGCCAAGACCGGTTGTAGCTAAGATGGTGTTGATCAGATGCCCGGACGCCTGGGCAAGCGATAAAGCTTCAGCATAAGCTCGGCCAGCCGCGACTCGATTTCCCTGCAGATAATAGGCATACGCCATCGCTCGGATAGCCTCAGAACGATAAGCCAGGTTATTGGGATGCAGATACTCAAGGGCACGGCGCGCTTGCAGAAGGATGGTTTCAGCCTGGTGCTGTGTGAGCGCCAGGTTAGCTCGGGCGACGGCGATTTTCCCGATCAGGTTGCGCGTATGGTCGTCCAGCCCCTCGACAGCGCTCGGGACAGGCTCGGCGTCTGGCACGGCTGCGAAGGCTAAAGCCGCTTCAGTCGCCTGGAGCTTTGCCTCCACGCCTGTTGTTTGGCCGCTGGTCAGCAACAGCGCAGCCTGCTTCCACCACAACGCTGGCTGGTCGTTTAGCACAGTCATTGGCAGCGACTCCAGCCACTTCAGTATCGCCGTTGCCGCGCCAGGAAGGTGCAGCGGCATCTCCTTGCTTTCCATCAGGCGTACGGCGCGCTTGACGTCATCAGCCGCCGCCGCATGGTGAAAAGCCTCAAGCATCAGGTCATTGTTTTCAAACCATTCGCTGGCACGGATGTGATATTCAGCAACGTTGCCGAATTGCTGCAACCGCTGCCGCAGCAATTCGGCAAAAAGATGGTGATAGCGGTACCAACGCCGCTCGTCGTCCAGGGGGACGATAAACAGGTTGGCATGTTCGAGATATTCCAGGGTTCTCTGCCCGGCAGTAGAGGAGTCGAGTAGAACGGCAGCGCAAAGGGAGCCGCACATGCGGTCGAGGATCGAGGTGCGCAACAAGAAAGTCTGGACGCTTTCGGATTGCTGCCCCAGAACTTCTTCAACCAGATAGTCCAGCACGAAATGATGGCTGCCGGTGAAAGATTGGATGAAACTGGTAGTGTCTGGATGTCCTCGCATGGAGATCGCGGCCAATTGCAGGCCGGCAATCCAGCCTTCGGTTCGGGTTTCTAGCGCGGCGATCTCTTCTGCCGATAGGTTGAGCCCCATCACCTGGTTGAGGAAGTCGGCGGCTTCGGAGGGGGTGAAACGCAAGTCAGCGGCGCGCAGTTCGGTCAACTGGCCGCGGGCGCGCAAACGGGCCAGCGACAGGGACGGGTCCTCGCGGGTGGCAATGACCAGGTGCATCTGTGGCGGCAGGTGCTCGAGCAGAAAGGTGAGGGCATCTGGTCAACCGATTTGGAAACAATCGTGTGGTAGTCATCCAGGACGAGGACGAAATTGCCGGAGATGGCGGCGATTTCGTTGAGCAGGGTCGTCAGAATCAATTCGATGGATGGCGGCTGAGGAGATTGGAGCGCAGCCAATAGGCCTGCGCCAACCGTCGGCGCAATCCCTTCTCCCTGGTTCAGGGCAAGCGTCTGCAAAGCCGTGATGAGATAACTCAGAAAGCGTGTGGAGTCGTTATCCCCTTCGTCCAACGACAGCCAGGCAGTAGGTCGCCCACAACCTGCAACCCATTCGCTGACCAACGTGGTTTTCCCAAACCCCGCGGGGGCAGAGATAAGTGTCAGTTTGCGGCCCGCAGAGAGACCCTCGTTCAGCCGCTCGATCAGGCAGGGACGGAGGACGGTTTTGTAGCGAGGCGGTGGGATATACAGTTTTGTGGCTAAGATTGGCGTTGACATAGATCAATTATAGATCACACACCAGAATGCAAAAAGCGACAAAATGTACCGCCTGAGTTCACTTGCCCGGGTTTGCCCCGGATGCCCCAATCCAAAGACAACTTTGCTGCCCAACCGTGAGTTGAGCTACGCCCTGCGATAGCGGACGAACTGCTTGACAAACAGCGACTTCGCAGCGCATTCAACTACAAGAGCGGAAACATTATGTCGGTCTGTAGCTCCTCTGGCGGTGTGTTGTGCGGATCGTTCAGGTAGGACTCGTACGCCACGCCGGCAGGCCTGTAGCCGTTGGCCTCCATCCACTGCATGAGGGCCGCGTACGTGGCCGGCAACTGATCGTAGGGACCGACATGAAGGCATCCCGCCGCCTTGCCGGCGGGAATCTCGCCGGCAAGAACCTCGCCTTCTCCATCGAGTTGCTGCGCAAAAGGGAAGCCGACTTCGATATCCAGATCCTGCATGTCCATGTTGTGATAGGCCACAAACGGCGCGCCAGATGGCTGGTGACCCGCCCGGCCCGCGTATTGCAGAATAGCGGCCCACGCTGGCCCCAGCACTTGCGGCAAGTCCTGCACCGAAGAGCGGGTACGAACAACTAGAGTCGCTTGGGACTGCCGTTCGCGCAGTTCGAATTGATATGTCATTGTCTTCACTCCTCCTCAGTTCTTGGTGGCAGGCATCAACTTCGATAGCGGGTGTGATATTCTCTCGACTTGCGGCTGTTGGTGTTCATCGGGTTGTCTGCCGCCTGGCTTCCATGATAGAATGCCACACACGTTAACTGCATCGGTTTCATCGCGAGTGATTGGATTATATCAGCGTTCCATAGCGCAGTCAACGCCATCGAAATGACACTTCAAGGCGCTCGCACGGAAAACTGGCTCAGACATAACTGTCCACTCTGCACGATATGAAGTGGCACCAACCATTGCAATCGAGGACCCCATGAACGGCGGCGAACTTGTAGCCAGCGTCCTGCAAGCCCAGGGCGTCGAACGTCTCTTTACTCTGGTCGGCGGGCACATCTCACCCATTCTGGTGGCGGCCAAAGCTCAGGGCATCCAGGTTGTGGACACGCGCCACGAAGCCACCGCTGTCTTCGCCGCGGACGCGACCGCGCGGCTGACCGGACGACCCGGCGTCGCGGCGGTCACGGCCGGCCCCGGCGTCACCAACACACTGACGGCCGTCAAGAACGCGCAGATGGCCCAGTCACCGGTCGTCCTGATCGGCGGCGCGGCGCCCACCGCGCTCAAGGGTCGCGGCGCGCTGCAGGACATCGACCAGATGTCGCTCTTTACATCAGTCGTCAAGTGGTCGGTCGCCGTGCGCCGCGTCAAGGATCTGGTTCCGGCGCTGGAAGAGGCCTTCCGCCAGGCGCAGAGCGGCGCGCCCGGTCCCGTCTTCGTGGAGACGCCGGTCGATCTGCTCTACGACGAGGCCATGGTGCGCGAGATGTACGGCGCGGCCCGCCAGGGGAAATCGCTGCGCCAGAAAGCGGTCAACTGGTACCTGCGCCGCCACGTCGACCGGCTGTTCGCCGATGCCAACCTGCGCGGCGCTGGGCCTGCTATTCGGGTTTCGCCCCAGATCCCCGACCCGGTGAAAGTGCAGAAAGCCGGCGAGCGGCTGCGCCAGGCGCAACGACCGGTAATCCTGGTGGGCAGCCAGGCTACGCTGGTACCCGACGAGATCGACGCGATGGTCGCCGCTCTGAATGCCATTGGCGCGCCGGTCTACCTGTCAGGCATGGCACGCGGGCTACTGGGCCGTGACCACCCGTTGCAGATGCGCCACAAACGGCGCGAGGCGCTCAAGGAAGCCGACTTCGTGCTGCTGGCCGGCGTGCCATGCGACTTCCGCCTAGACTATGGCAACCACATCCGCGGCAGCGCAGCGTATGTCTCCGCCAACCGCAGCCGAGACGACCTCAACAAGAACCGCAAGCCTGACATCGGCGCGCTGGGCGATCCGGGGCTGTTTCTGCGCCAGCTTGCGCTGCAGCGCACCGAACCCGCACGGTGGGCCGGCTGGCTGGAGCAGTTACGCAGCCGCGACAACCTGCGCAACGCACGAGATCGCCGAGCAGGCCCGCCAGCAGACCGGCCACGTCAATCCGCTGCACTTGTTCAGCGAACTGGACAAGCTGATCACTGACAAGACGATCCTGGTGGCCGACGGTGGAGATTTCGTCGGCACGGCGTCGTACATCCTGCAACCGCCCGGCCCGCTGAGCTGGCTCGACCCAGGCCCCTTCGGCACGCTGGGCGTCGGCGCAGGCTTTGCGTTGGGCGCCAAGCTGGCGCGGCCTGACGCCGATGTCTGGATCATCTACGGCGACGGCTCGGCCGGCTACAGCCTGAGTGAATTCGACACTTTCGTGCGCCACGGCGTGGCGGTCACTGCACTGGTCGGCAACGACGCCAGCTGGGCGCAGATCGCGCGCGAGCAGACGGAGATCTTCGGCGACGACGTGGCCACCGTCCTAGCGCACACCGACTACCACCGCGTGGCAGAGGGATTCGGCGCTGCCGGTCTGCAACTGGACGATCCTGAACTCGCCGCGGAGTCGCTGGGGCAGGCCCGCAAGCTGGCATCTGGTGGAACCCCCGTCCTCGTCAACGCGATCCTCGGAAAGACCGACTTCCGCAAGGGGTCGATCTCAATGTGAGGCAAAGCATCCGGGAAGTGGCCAGCGATACTTCGCAGTCATGCAGGATTTCTGGCCACCTCCCGGAGGCTGAGATTAGTCAGAATCGTCTGGAATCGACTTGCAATTGCCCGCGTCAACAGGTAGAATGGTCTTGACTCTGTAACCAAAGACGAGGATACAATGCCTAACTGGAACGACTATATCCATTCTGATCCCGGCGTATTGCAGGGAAAGCCAGTTGTCAGGGGAACACGGCTGGCCGTGGACTTTATCCTGGGATTGTTCGCCGCAGGCTGGGCTGAGCAGGAGGTTCTGGACAGCTATCCGACACTGACACGCGACGCGTTGCGTGCGGTTTTCGCCTTTTCGGCTGAGTGTATGCGTGAAGAAGCCTTACCTGCCAGGTATCTTCTTGGCCTACTGGCTCAGGAGGGTTTTGCTTTGGAAAACAAGTTCACAGTCGTGGATACCAGACAAGTTCGCCAGAGACCACTTGGCAACTAAGATCATTTTCAAGAAAAGCAGAGAGGTCGGCGTTGTTGCGCCGGCCTCTCTGCTTTTCTGCAAACACTCACTCTGCTTTGAAAATAGCCTGTCATCGTCACACCTGCCCTGGCGGGCGGTGCCAGGGTTGCGAACCGCGGCGGCGAAGCAACACCTGCATGTGCGTGCGGCGCAAGTGTCTCTCTGCGCAACCGGAGAGACTGCTTCGGCGGCCGCCGCCTCGCAGTGACATTTTCATCCGTGGTTGTGCGCAACGCGCATGGAAGTCTCAGTCGGTATCGTGCTTCACACCGGCGATCATGCTCTTGCCGGTCATCTCTGCCGGCTGCGGGATGCCCAGCAGGTCCAGCACCGTCGGCGCGACGTCGGCCAGGATGCCGCGCGGGCGCAGCGCGTAGTAGCCGTCGCCCAGCACGAAGCAGGCCACCGGCTGGGTGGTATGATACGTGTGTGGCTCGCCGGTCAACAGGTCGCGCATCCGCTCGCAGTTGCCGTGGTCGGCGGTCACGATGGCGACGCCGCCCTTGGCGATCATCGCTTCCACCACCCGCGCCGCGCATCATCCACGGTCTCCACCGCCGCGATAGCTGCTTCCAGCACGCCGGTGTGGCCGACCATGTCCGGGTTGGCGAAGTTCAACAGAATGAAGGCGTCGTCGTGCTCGCGGATGCGCGCCAGCACCGCCTCAGTCAGCGGACGGGCGCTCATCTCCGGCTGCAGGTCGTAGGTCGCGACCTTGGGCGACGGCTCCAGGTGGCGCGCCTCACCTTCGAAGACCTTCTCGCGTCCGCCGTTGAAGAAGTAGGTCACGTGGGGATACTTCTCCGTCTCGGCCGAGTGGAACTGGCCCAGCCCGGCATTACTCAACACCTCAGCCAGCGGATTGGTGATATCCACCTCCGGAAAGATGACCTTGGCCGGCAGGTTGACGTCGTAGTTGGTCATCGTCAGCAGATCAAGATCCGGAATGTACGTTCGCTCGAAGCCGTCGAATTCCGGGTAGGCAAACGCATAGGCGAGCTGGCGAGCGCGGTCGGCGCGGAAGTTGAAGAAGAGCAGGCAGTCGCCGGGCCGGATCAGTACGTCCTGATCGCCAACGTCGATGGCCACCGGCAGCACAAACTCGTCGGTGACGCCGTCAGCGTAGGAATGCGTCAGCGCTTCGCTGGCTGAGGGCGCGGTCCGGCCATCCACGCCCTGATGCAGCGCGATGACGTTGTAGCCCAGCACGGTGCGCTGCCAGCGCTTGTCGCGGTCCATGGTGTAATAGCGGCCGCTGACCGACGCGATGGTGGCCCGGCTGATTTGCAAGCGCGCTTCCAGGTCACGTGCAAACCCGATGCCGCTCTCCTGCGGCGTGTCACGACCGTCGGTGATAAGGTGCAGCACCGGCGCAATGTCGGTGCCGTTGGCGATTTCGATCAGTGCGTGGAGGTGGTTGACATGGCTGTGGACGCCGCCGTCGCTGAACAGACCGATCAGATGCAGCTTGCCGCCCCGGGCTTTGACAGCGGTCATCGCGTCAGCCAGCACCTGATTCTTGGCCAGTGAACCGTCCTCGATCGCCAGATTGATGCGCGTAAAGTCCTGATAGATGATGCGGCCCGCGCCAAGATTGAGGTGGCCAACCTCCGAGTTGCCCATCTGTCCCTCCGGCAGACCGACCGCCAGCCCTGATGCGTCCAGCACGCAGCGTTCGTGCATCGTGTTCCAGCGGTCGTAGTTGGGCGTCTCAGCCAGCGCCACCGCGTTGGCTTCTCTCATCTCACGAATGCCCAAACCATCGAGGATGATGAGCGCTACAGGTCGAACTGGTGTTTCGGTCATTGTCGTTTTCCTTTGTTTTGGGCTCATGTTCAGTACAAGTGCTCGGGCCGGTCTCCGACCGTGCCCGCACCGACCAACGCACTTGTTTTGGACATCAGCCTTGTTTTGATAGCTGTCTATCCGTTGGCGGAATCAGTCTGGGACGATATGAACAGTCAGGCTTCTGGAACCTTCCAGCCTGGCCTCGGTTTGATTCTTGCTGGTACGCGACAGCGTGATCTTCTGCTGCTTATCGCCCAAGATTGCCTTGAGCACCAACTCGTGGCCAGCCACTTCATAGGCGCCGTTTTCATCGACGTGCGCGTTGAGCTGGACAGCGTGCCGGACCTGACTTGGCAGCCTCATCCTCGTCCAACAGATTGACGTGAATGTTCAGATCGCCCTCGTAAAACTTCAAGTCTACGTGGCTGTCAAGAGCGACTTCGTACTCCGTCAAGACCTTCAGCAGGCCGGTGCCGACGGTGATCCAGATCCCTTCTTTGGCCTTCAGGTGTCCCGTCATACCAGCTTGCACGCCTTCAGAGAAGAACGTTGTGAGCGTTGCCATAGTCTGTCTCCGTGTTTGAATAATTTGCCACAACGCAACCCAAGGTCTCATGAGTCACACCTGCCCTGGCGGGCGGTGCCAGGGTTGCGAGCCGCTGCGCCGAAGCAATCCCTCTGAACCACCGGAGAGATTGCTTTGGCGGCCCTCGCAATGACTCAAGGGAACTTCGTTTACGGTATGTTCAACATGCTACTGGTCGTCGTCGAGTAGTCGCGCACACCTCTGCCCACAAGGCGACGTAGCCGCGCGCAGCCGTGCTGCGCGGGGCGTACACCGGGACTGGTTCGCGCATAATCCCCATCTGCTCGACCAGTGACAGATAGGGAATGGATGCCGTCAACACGTTCCCGAAACGCTCGCGTATCTCGATCTCTGCCTCGCGCTGCAGCTTCTTGCGCCGGTCAACCATCGAAAGGAAACTGTGCAGGGTGCGGGTTCTGTAGCGGTTCTCTTGGAGGAACGCCTGAAGCTGCTCATAGGTGCGCACCGACAGGGTGGTCGGTACCAGCGGCACCAGCAAGTGGTCAGCGGCGCGGAAGATGTTCTCGGCCAGAATATTGATAGTCGGCGGGCTGTCGAGAAAGATCAGATCATAGTCCCGTCGCAACGGTCGCAGCACGCGCCGCAGCCGATCCTTGGGATTCTTGGCGTCGCTGAAGGTCAGGTCCAGGTTGCGGTGACTGAAATCGGCCGGCAGCAGGTCGAGGTTTTCGTAGTCAGTGCCCTTGATGCTGGCGTCGATAGCCTTGCCCGGCCTGGTCAGGCCGCGCGCCTGCTTCTTCAGCTTCGGCTTGACGCGAAAATAGAACGTCGCCGAGCTTTGCGGATCCAGATCACACAGCAGCGTGCGGTAGCCTGACTGCGCCGCGAGATAGGCCAGGTTCACGGCCGAGGCGGTCTTGCCGACACCGCCCTTGTTGCTGTAAAGCGCGATTACTTGCACACGCTGTCTCCTTCCTGCGGGCCTCAGCCGGCAGCGCGTTCAGTCTCGTTGCTTGCATTCGCGGGGCCGCTAAACGCCAGCTTGAACCGCTGACGGTTCTCGCTCGCGGCAAAGGCATCGAAGGTGTCGCCAAACGCGCCGCGAACCTCAGCACGCGCCGCGTCCAGCGCAGCCACCAGCGCGCCGATTGCCATCAACGTGTCGGGCGTCGGCTGGCGGCGGGTCGCCATCTCAGCCGCGGTACGCATCAGATAGGCCTCCTGCATACTGAGATCGTTGAAGTCGCCCAAGTTGCCCTGCAAAGTGCGAAGTTGCTTGATCAGCCCGTTGATCTCTTTCGGCTCATATAGGCCAGAGAACAGTTCCATCAAATAGCGCAGCTTTTTACACTCGATGCGCAGCGCGTGCAACATTTCGTCAGGCGACTCGGCAGTGATTGCCCGGCCGTCCTTCAGCACCTGGCGCACCTGTTTGGTGATGCGCCGGTTGGCGACCTCCAGCACCGGACGGCTGCCAATGCGTGACGCGGCGCGGCTGGGAATCGGCTCGTCCAGAAATGCTGCCCAGTCCGCCATGACCCGGCGATATTCCGGCGATGCCAGCGCCGCGACCATTTCTGCCAGCGCAGCCGCCCGCCTGGCGCGCAGATGGTCGAACAGCGGTGCAATGCCATCGCGCAGTTGGCTCGGCAGCATGGCCCGATAGCGCTCCTCGGACAGCAGGTAGACATCCAGATCGCGCAGTTCGTTGGAAAACTGATTGGCGACCTGTAAGTCGGTCCGCAACCGCCTGGTGGTGTCAGCCGTGAAGACGCCCTTCACCTCAGCCAGCGCCGAGCGCGCCCGGCGCAACGCCACCCGGTAGTCGTGCAAAAACTCGGTGTCGATGTCCTGCACCAGATATGGCTCATTGATCTGGATGACCTCCAGCTCGGCACGCAGCAGCGCCTTCATTGCTTCATCGGCGCGCATGGCCGGGTCGAGCTGCACCACCGGCTTGGGCTGATACCCACCCGGCTGCTGGCCGGCCGCCTGCATCACGACGAGGTAAAGATCGCCCGCAGCCAGTTCGACCGCCCCGTCCGCTGCCAGTAGTTCAGCAATGTCTGCCAGATCCCGGTCGTAACCGCGCACCGGCAACAGACGAATGAACGTCTCCGCGTTGTCGCTGCCTGTCGCAAGGCTGACGGCATCAACAGCCACGCGACAGACGGTCTTCAGGTCATCGTTGAGCACCGCGAAAAACAGTCGTCAGCGTATGCGCCCGCGCCCGCGCCAGCAGGGCGCGCATCTCCAGCGCGCCTTCGACCTGCTTCCGCAGCCGGCCCGCGGGCAAATCCCATGAAAAGACCGGCTGCTGGTCTACCTCGGCCTGTAGGCTGTCGTCATCAGCCGCCAGCGAAGCCAGCGTCAGCGTACTGCCGGAAAGCAGCAGCGCACTGGACCGGTTGAACAAACGCCAGTCGAAGGTGTCAAGATAGGTCGTGTCCTCCACGCGAGCCATTTCCTCAACAACCGTGAACGCCCCGCCCAGCAGGCGCGCAAGGGCGGCTTCGTCCACGAGCTCGGAAACACGAAACAATGTCACTGTCATCCAGTCCTTCTTCTAGCCCAGACCTTCGGGGTCTCCTGTCACTGACAAATCGTGACTGCTCACCTGCGGAGGACTCACAGCTCTGCTCCTGCGACACATTGACTGACGCTTTGGTTACGTCTCTGCGCTTCGACAAGGACTTTCACTCCTGCCGAGGCGACTTCCGCAGCCTGCCAGTCTACAGCGTCTCCGTCACCTTGTGCAGCGCGCGCGGCCGGTCCGGATCGAAATCACGCGCCAGCGCCAGGTGCATCGCGAACATCTGACCGGGCACGATGGCAACCATCGGCGACGCCCACTCCGGCACGCCGGCCGGCAGGCTCAACGGCACGCGCGCCGCGGCCAGCGCGTCCGCGTCGTCGCTGATGACGATCAACTCGGCGCCGCGCTGCCGTGCGGTGTCCATAAAGCTGCGCATGTCCGCCAGCATCCGGCCCGACGGCGCGATGGCGAACACGGGAAATCCCTCGGATACCAGCGCCAGCGGGCCGTGCAGGAAATCAGCGCTGCTGTACGGCTCCACGGAGGTGTAGGTCAACTCCTTCATCTTGAGCGCCATCTCGAAGGCCGTGCAGTAGTTAAAGCCGCGGCCGATGACCACGCAGGCGGTCATGTAGCGATAGCGTTCGGCAACGCAATCCAGGTCGCTCGACGCGGCCAGCGCCTGGGCGACAAAGTCGGGGACCCGTTCCAGCTCAGCAGTCATCGAACTGTCGCCGCTCAGCTTGCTGCTCAGCAACGCGATGGCTGCCAGCTCGCCCGTGTAGGTCTTGGTGGCAGCGACCGATTTTTCCTCGCCGGCGCGCAGTTCGATGACGAAATCTGCCGCTCGCCCCAGATCGGAATCAGGGAAGTTGCTGACGGCCGCAGTCAGCGCACCCTGCCGTCTGGCCTCGGTTAGCACCGAAACGATGTCGGGGCTTTTGCCGCTCTGGCTGATACCCATCACCAGCGCATTGCCAAAGCGTGGCGGCCGTTGATAGATCGAAAACAGGCTGGGCGTCGTCAGGCCCACCGGCAGGCCGTTGAACGCGCCCAGCAAATACTGGGCGTAACGGGCCGCATTGTCGCTGGTGCCGCGCGCCGCGATGAAAACGTGGTCGATGCCGCGCCGTCTGATCTCAGCCGCCAGCGCGGCCGCGGTATCCCGCTCCTCATGCAGCAACCGTGTCAAGACGTCCGGCTGCTGGTGGATTTCCTGGTACAGTCTGGTAGATTTGAGGTCGATCATTGCGTAGCGGCGGCTCGTAAAACGGGAAACGTCAGGCCGTCTGGCCTGGCGGGCTATTGCTTCGTAAGGCGAGAAATTGCATTTGTCATTCCGAGCGGCGTTGCTGACAAGCGTTGTCAATCCGATGTTTTAATGCACTATTCCGCAGTATACACTAACTCGCCGCGAACGACCGTACCGCGCACCTCAAGTTCTGGCGACAGCAGCACCAGATCGGCGACGAAACCGGGAGCGATCTGACCGCGTTCGTTCTCCAGGCCCAGCGCTGCGCGCGGCGTGGTAGTGACCGTGGCCAACGCGTCGGCCAGCGTGCAACCGGTGACGCGGATCAGATTGCGCAGCGCCTGGTCCAGGGACAGGATGCTGCCGGCCAGCGTTCCATCGGCCAGGCGCGCACTGGTGGCGTCCACCGTCACCTCGAAGTCGCCCAGCAAGTGCTTGCCCGGCCCCATTCCCAGCGCAGCCATGGCATCGGTGACGAGATTCAGCCGCTCCGGCCCCAGCGCCTGCCAGACCATGCTGATCACCGACGGGTGGGTGTGGACGCCGTCGGCGATGAACCCGACCATCGGTCGCGGATCGGTCAACAGCGCGCCCAGCAGGCCCGGCTCGCGGTGATGCAATGTCGGCATCGCGTTGAACAGATGTGTGCCGTAGCGCGCGCCGGCGTCGAACGCAGCGGTCGCCTCATCCCAGGTTGCCGTGGAGTGGCCGGCGCTGACCAGCACACCGCGGGCCACCAACGCCTCGATCAGCGGTAACGCGCCCGGTAGCTCCGGCGCCAGCGTCACCAAGCGCACACCAGTCTCAGGCGACCAGCCGGCTACCGCTTCCAGCGAAGGCGGCCGCAGGTAGGCCGGGTTATGCGCGCCCTTTTTCAGCGGGTTGAGGAACGGCCCCTCGACGTGCAAACCTAACGGCGTCGCGCCGTGGAAGCCGGCCGGCTGGCTCTGCACGACCTGCTGCGCCAGCGCGATCCGCTCCAGCGGCGATGTGATGACCGTCGGCAGAAACGCGGTCACGCCCCAGCGCGGCAGTCCGGCAGCCACCTGCCAGATCGTCGTCGGGTCGGCGGTGAAATCGTGGCCGAAGCCCCCGTTGAACTGCATGTCGATGAACCCCGGCGTCAGCAGCAACCCGTCCGCATCCAACACCCGCGTGCCGGGCGGATAGTCCACGTCGGCCGCGCATCCGACAGCAACGATACGGCCGCCGTCCACCAACACCGCCGCGTTATCAAGCCGTTCGCGCGGCGAATACAGAGTTGCGTTTTTTATGTAGAGCACAGATACCTCCGTAGGGGCATGAATGGCGGCGTTGATTCACCTGCAAACCAACGATTCTGCCCGCCGCCATTCGTGCCCCTACAATCAATCAGCGGCAAGAATCGACATCGCAGCGTTGCGCCCATTGACCGCAATCACGCTGCCGCCCGGATGCGTGGCCGCGCCGCAGAGATAGACCCCATCCATAGGCGTCTGGTAGCTCAGCCGCTGGTCCCACATGTATTGCGGCAGGATCTCGCCCTGGAAGATGTGACCGCCGGTCAGACCGACCTTCTCCTCGACATCGGGCGGACCCAGCACCTCGTGGTGAATCACGGCGTCAGGCATGTTGCTGCAGAAGCGGCCGATGCTTTCCAGCGCGATCCGCCCCGCCTCAGCGCGATGCGTATCCCAGTCGCCCTCAGCGAAGGTGTGCGGCACATACTGGGCGAAGACGCTCATCAGGTGCTTGCCATCCGGTGCGACGCTGGGATCGTAGGCGGTCTGGAAGTAGAGCTCGGTCCACAGCCGCGGCGGCAGCTTGCCGGCGCGCGCTGTGTCGAAAGCTGACTGCCACTCTGCCTTGCTCAGCGGCGTGTTGACCTGGCCGCGGTGATGCGTTTCATTTGTACCAGGCCGAGCGCGGAAATTCGGCAACTCCGACAACGCCACGCTGACCTTCATCGTGCAGCCCGTCATCGGCACCGACTCGACCTGCGCCCGCCAGGCGGGATCGACGGCGTCGCCCAGCAGCCGCAGCGCGACCATCGGGTCGGCGTTGCTGACCACCACCGGCGCGCTGATCCGTTCGCCGCCTGCCAGCTCGACACCTTCGCCCGGGAGGATGCGTGCGACCGGCGCACCGGTCGCGACCACAACACCCAGATCGCGAGCGATGTCGCACAGGATGAACGACACCTTGCCCATGCCGCCGATAACATAGCCCCACATGCCCGGCGTGCCGCCCTGCCGGCCTGATGAATGGTGGAAATTGACCGACGCCGTGCCCTTGTCGTGTGGACTGGCGTTGGTGCCGATGACACCCTGGCCGAGATAGGCCATCTGCAGGCGTTCGTCTGACAGATAGCGCTCGACGTATTCCACCATCGACCATTCGAACAGCAGACCGATAGCCTCGTTGTCACCCTTCAGCCGCTCCTCGATCAGCGCGCGGCTGGGCGGCGGCCCCAGCCACAGGTCGCCGTCGCCAATCGGCCGAATAGCGTCGCGGGCGCGGCGCATGACGTCGCCCATCGCCAGCCAGCCAGCCAGGTCGCCCGACGCCAGCCGGCGCACCTCCGCCTCGCACAGGTCGTCGTCCTCGTGGAGCTGAATGCTGCTGCCGTCCTCGAAGGGCACGAAAAGGCCCGCGCTGGCCGGCTTCCAGTCGAAGCCGTAGGCGGGCAGGTTGAGTTCCTCGATCACCAACGGGTGCAGCAGCCCACACAGGTAGGCGCACGGCGAGACGGTGAAACCGGGCCACGGCTCCTCCAGCGTGCAGGCGCCGCCGACACGTTCGCGGCTTTCCAGCACCAGCACGCGCTTGCCAGCCTTTGCGAGATAGGCCGCACAGGTCAGCCCGTTGTGGCCCGCTCCGACGACGATCACATCCCAGCGATGTGTCGCCAGCTCGCTGAGCGGCATCGGCTGACCGATCATGCCCAGCGACTGGCGCGCTTGTGGTTGGTTGTAGGTTGGCATGGATGGGTTCTTTCGTACTACTTGTTGCGGATTGCATATCCCGGCGGCTTAGCCATCGCTCTGGCCGGCCTCGCATAGTTCTGGCAGGTCGTCTATCGCTCTGGCCGGTCTCCGACCGAGCCAGCCACCGGCGCCATTACCAGACGTGTCCTAACGCCGTCTTGAACGCCGGTTGGAGACAGTCGGCAGCGGAGGAGGCGCACGGTGCGTTGGCACATCGGGCAACGGGTAGCCGTCGCTGCCTGCCAGCAATCGGCGCAGTTCGCGGTCGATCGCAGGATCGGTCTCGACTGGCTGCCAGGCGGCCAGCCGCTGCGCCACTTCCTCGTCGGCCCGCTGGATCAGCGTCTTGCTGCCAGCCTTACTCCAGGCGTCCCAGCTCTTGCGGTCGTAGACCGGCCCAGGCAGGTGCAAGGCGTCGCGCCAATGCGTCCGCGTGTGCTCGACAGTAAGCAGGTTGCCTTCTGCCAGCAACTCCTCGACCAAGCCGTCAACAGGCAGGTCGTCCACCGGCCCGGTGTCGCGCACGAGTTGCAACGCCTGCCCGCACAGTTCGTTATCCAGCACCAGCTTGGCCAGGCTGAAGGCCGAGGTGTAGTCCAGCATTCCCGGCCCAGATACCGAGTTGATGCCGGCCAGCGCTGCCAGCACTGCGCCGCCGAAGCTCTCCGCGCCGGCCTGCGCATCGAGCGTGCGGTTCTCGCTCATGCCGAGGTAGGTCTGGGTCGGCAGCCCCAGATGCTTGCCGATGGCTGCGTAGGCCAGATCCAGCCGCATGGCCTCGACCGCGGTCATGGGTGATGTGGTCTCACCCATGTGAAACGCGGCCGGTGCGCCGCCGAACAGCACCGGCGCGCCCGGCCGCAATAATTGCGCCATCACGACGCCTGCCAGTACGTCGATGGTGTGAAACACGGCCGCGCCCACCAGCGTCACCGGCGCAACCAGCCCCATCAGCGTCACCGGCACGATCTCTACCGGGATGCCCCATTCGACACAGTCCAGCAGGTTCTGGCACGAATCCTCGCTGTAGCGGAAGTTGCCCGACGCCGTGATGGTGAAGATGCTCAGCGGGCGCGCCAGCAGATCGGCCCGGTCACGGCGAAACAGCGCCATCATCTCGGCCATGCGCAGGACGCCACCCTCGGTGAACGCGCCGAAACCACCGGCCGGCGGCTGTTGGTCAGGCAGAGATAGAGCCGCCACGCGTCGGCAATCGCCGCGGGCACATCGTCAGTGGAGAACGCCGTCGCAAGGTAGGCGATGTGTTCCAGCCCGTCGGCCAGCCGCACGTAATCAACAAAGTCGGGCGTCCTGGCGGGCCGCAGTTGGCCGGTCGCGCGATCCACGACGTTCAGTCCGCTGGAACCGGGGACGAAATGGACGCGGTCGCCCGTCAAAGTAGCGTGCGGTTCTCCGGCGCGGTCGTAGAGAGCAATCGACGACGGCGCAGCCGCGATGGCCTGGCGCGCCAAGTTTTCCGGAAACAGAAGGCGTTGGCCAGTGGAATCCGGGAGGAGGCCGGCCTCCAGCATCCGCGCGCGCAACTGCGAGCCGCGCACCTCGATGCCGATTTGCGCGAGTACGCGCACCGCCTCATCGACGATGCGCGTGATCAAACTGGGAGCGAGAACCTGAATGGTGGGACGCATAGCAGGGGGTGTCTAACTCTCCGGCGGTAACTGGCGCGCCTGTTCGTAGATTTGCCTGGCCAGCGCATTGGTGTCAACTGTCATCGTACGCCTCGTCAGCCTCGTTCACTGACTTCCCTGTGACCTACGCAAATTGATTATAGCGCCATCGCGGAGAATTTCAAGTAGGTTGTGCAGGATTGCCCCACGGTTCCCCGTTGGTAGCAGGGGCTTCAGCGCAGCCGGTCGGACACGGCGCTGAAGCACCTACTACGAGCCTCCTATCTCACCGGCGGGAACACCATCACCCGGTGATTGTCGGCGTCGGCCACGAATACGGCGTTGTCCGGTCCGATGGCGACGCCGTTGGGCAAGGCGAAGCTCTGGTTGTCGTTGCCAAAAATGCCGAAAGTCGCCTTGAAGTTGCCTTCCCGGTCGAACACCAGCACCCGCCACAGTTCGGGGTCGCTCACGTAGACATAGCCCTCGGTGTCCACCGCCAGATACGGTTTGTTGACCACACTCTGGCTCGACCAGCCCTCGACGGGCCATTCGCGCACAAAGGTGAACTCTGGTCGGCCTGCTACGCTGCCGCCGGACAAGTTGTCGGTGAAAGTCACATCGAAGACCTGCACGCGACGGTTCCAGGTGTCGGCCACGAACAGCTCGCCACCCGGCGCGCCGTCAGCCTTCGGCAGCAGCGCCAGCCCGACCGGCTCGTCGAATCGGCCCGGCACTACACCGCCGCCGCCGTACTGGCCCAGGAACTGACCATCAGGATCGAATACCTGGATGCGTTTGTTGCCGGTGTCAGTGACGTACAGATTGCCGGCCCCGTCGAACGCAATCGCGCGTGGACCCCAGAACCCACCCTCGCCGCCCACCGCTTCGCCGTCGGTCGTCACAAACGTTCCCCACTTGCGCAGGAAGTTGCCCTCGGGATCGAAGACGATGACGCGATGGTTCCACGTGTCAGCCACATAGACGTTGCCGTCCGGCCCGATGGCAATGCCCCACGGCTCGCGCATTTGGCCGTCGCCGATCTGCATCGGGCCGCTGCCGTCTGGATCAACGCAGCCAGGCTGGCCGTCAGTGTACAGTTCGCACGACGTACCCCACGAGCGCAGCGGCGTGCCATCCGCCGCGAAGACCTGAATGCGGTGGTTGCCGCTGTCGGCAACGTAGATTGTCCCATCGGCGGCCACCGCCATGTTGCGCGGCGTGTTGAGTTGCCCGTCGGCCGCGCCCTGGCCGAAGCCGATCACCTGACTCGCGGCGACCTCACGCATGCCTTGTTCGTAGGGATCGACGATCGGCGCAAACGCGGCCGGTTCGGCGCCGAAATCCCACAGTTCGTTGGCCACGTCTTTGCGCACAAAGAGGCTGTAACGGTGCACCAGCGGCCATTGGTTCATCGGCGTCGTGAACTTGCGCCACAACACGACGTCCAGGAATTCGCGCCGCTTGGCCGGATCGGTGGCGCCCAGCTTGATCTTCTCCCACGTCAGGTTCTTGTAGTCCTCGTTGGGCCACCAGATCAGCCGGCGGTCGAACTCGTAGTAGTCACGCGCCAGATAAGGACGCGCCTGGTCCAGGTTCTTGCTGCCCACCAGCGCGACCGGTGCGTCGGCAAACGCCTCGCGGCTGGGACTTGCGCCGAAATAGGCCGCGTTGGGCCACGTGGACAGGTACCAGTTGAACGGCCAGGAGGCGTCATCGTCGTAAGCGATGCGCAGTTGCCTGTCGCCCACCGTGCGCCGGCTGATGTCCTCGATCTGGCGCATATCCATCAGCGGATCGGGCGAGGCGTGCGCGTAGAAGAGGTATTCGTTGACGTAATTCTGGTTGATGAAGCTGAGGGCATAGCTGGTACGCACCGTCCACAATCCAAGCAGCAGCACCACCGTCAGCCCAGAGACGCGCAGCAGCGTCCTGACACCCAGCCGGCCTGCCAGCTTTGCCAGCAGGAAAATGGCAGCGCCACCCACCACCAGCGCGGCCAGCCATTGGCTGGTATTGCTCAACCCGGCCAGCGAACGATCCTGGAACGGCTGGCTGCGCAGCACGCCCAACAGCGCGGCGATGAACACCACCGTCAGCAGCGCGGCCCAGAGCGCGCCACGCCGCCAGGCCGTCCGCCACTCAACTCGTTCGACCACCGTCCCCAGCCAGTAGCCGCCTGCGATGCACATCGGCAGGCTGATGTGCGTCACCAGCCACGGCATCTTCTCGCCAGCGATCGTGTAGGCGATCCAGTTGAACAGGATCAGGATGGGCAGGAAGGCGACGAAATACTGGCCGCGGCGCGGATGGCTGTTCAGCCCGCCCCAGGCCGCGGTGAGGAAGATCAGCACCAGAGCGATTGCGCGCAATTCGTCGTTGAGCGCCGAGCTCTCCGTGCCGCCCTCGCCGCGCAGAACGCCCAGCGCCAGCCACAAGCCGATGGCTAGCAGCGTGGCGATCAACAGGACGATGGAGACCCGATTGCGCTGGACAAAGGCACGGAACAGCACCGGAATGCTGAGCAACAATGGCAGGAACTCGTACAGCGGCGTCACCAGCAGATAGTAGTACCACGGCTGACCGCCGCGCGCCACCTCCTGCTGTGACAGCCAGTGGCCGAGCGAGCCGACCACACCGGTCGCGACCCCCTGCCCGTTGGTGAAAAACGTTGTGAAGAAGACTACGAAAATGCCGGTGAAGATCGCCGCGGCCACCAGCCAGCGGCGGGCGTTCCACAGCAACCCGACCACGGCGGCAACGCCAACCAGCGCTGCAACCACGGAAAACGACGCCATGATCCCGGTGGTGTAGTTCAGCGGGTCGTAGCCCAGCGCTTTGATGAGGAACGGGCTGAGCCACGGCAGGATCAGCGTCGCCAGCAACACCACCGCATCGGTTGCCACGCCGAAGGCCGGCGGCATCTCGTCGTTCTCGCGGCGTCGCACGTAAAACGCCGCCATCACGACCGCGACCAGCGGCGGTGCGACCACCACGGCCAGTTTGATGCCGGTGTTGAGCGCGTCGCTTCCAGCACTTGCGAGGCCCAGCAGCCGAAAAGCAAGTACGCCGACCAGCGAGAGCACAATGCCGCCAACCAGCACAATCCAGTCGCTACGGCTGGTCGACCCGAGCGGCGCTTCACGCTCCTCCTCAGGGTAGTCACGTTTCAGCCGCCAGCCCTGCCAGCGATAGAGGATGATCAACACCAGGAACAGGCCAAGCGCTGCACCGTCGATGAACGCGACCTCCTTGATGGCCAACATGAACGACAGTGCGGCCGCGCCGATGTACAGCCAGTGCGCCGAGCGCTCGTCGTCCGCGAGATAGCGAAACACGGCGATCAGCAACAGGACGAAGAAGAAGATCTCGAAGGTGTCGTGGCGCGTGTGACGGGCATAATGCAGCAGCGCCGGGGAAACTGTCACCAACAGCGCCGCAAAGAACGCGCCAAACCGTCCAATCCACGGGCGCATGAACCAGATCAGCCAGACGATGCCGACGCCAAACAGTGCGGTCGGCACGCGCGCCGTCACATCGCTGACGCCAAAAAGCAGGTAGAACAGCGCCAGAACATGGTAGGCAAACGGCCCGTGATAGACCGGGCTATGCTGGTAGCCTGCGCCGGTGAACAGATTGTAGGCGAACCAGGCGTGCTCGCTCTCGTCGTGGCTGGCCGTCCGATTGTCCAGCGCCACGACGCGGATGATCAGCGCGCCGATCAGCAGCGCCGTCCAGGCCGCCTTCTCCCAGTTCCAGGTCGTCAGGCTGACCAGCGAGCGGTCGAGCCAGCTCAGCCGGTCTTCCGTTTCTACCGGAAGCAGTTCTTGTTGCGGTTCTTGTTCAAGTGGAATCGGATCGATGATGTCAGTCATGAATATCTCAAGATGTTGCAGGTCTGTCCTGGTTGCAGGTCCGGTCATCGACCGGACAATCCTGTCAGCGTAACGTCACGCTGCTTGCGTGACCTGCTCGCTACTCTCCGGCCACCGCCGGCAGCCAGATCACGGCGCGCTGCTGGCTGTCCAGCGTACCGAACTGGCCGTACAGCAGCCACTTCCACAGCGAAGCGCCGCGCAGGCCGGCCGGTGTCCACTGTTCCGCGATGCGAAAGCTGCGGCCAACCAGCGGCGCGCCCGCAGCGCTGGCTCCCGGCGGCGGATCGTCGGCCAGACTGATCAGCACGGCGTCGGACTCTGTGCCGGCCGCTCCGGTCGCTTCGCGTGCACCGGCGTCGCGAACGAGCCAGCGCAGCAGCGGCGACGGGGCAGTTCCGGGCGCGGCCACCAAGCCCACCGGCAGGTCGCGCAGATCCGTGCCGCGCTGGGCCGCCAGTTGCTCCAGAAACGCCGTGGCGTTACGTCCATCGCTCGCGCCGCGGGAGTTGGCGACGGTTCCCCAGCGGAGGGGATCGTGGTTGTGACTGTTCAGCGCGGCCATGCGCAGCGTCAATAGCCCTAGGGCGACCGCTGCGACCAGCACCGCCACTTGCCAGGTCACGCGTTTGCCAAAGACGACGAAATATGCCAGCAAGATCGCCAGCAACACCACCAGCGCCGCCGCCGCGCTGAACAGAAACGCCGTGTTCGGCGTCCCGTCCAGCGACCGCGCATAGTCCGCCAGCCAGATCGCCGCCGCGCCCAGCACGACCAGACAGGCCGCCAGCAGGACGGCCGCCTCGGCGCGTTCGCCGGCGAAGCTGACCTGTGCCACAAACGCCTCGACCGCAATGCCAGCCAACAAGGCCAGCGGCAGGACCAGCAACGCAGCGTCGCCCGGTGTTCGGCCGCTACGCAGCACCAGCAACAGCAGCGCCAGCAGAAGCCACAATCCCAGCGCCTGCGCGAACCAGTCACGCCGCCGCAGACCAATGACCAGTCCAGCAATCCCGGCAACCAGCGCCAGCAGTTCGCCCAACGTCACCTGCGCCAGCAGCCAGAACGGAGAATAGCCGCTAGGGCTGGCAAACGAGCGCAGCCACGCGGCAGGCAGGTCGGCCACCGCGGCAAATCCACCCGGGTTGAAGAACATCGCCGTCGCGCCCAGCACCACGATCCCTGCGAAAACCAGCAGGCTGGTCAGCCATTGCGAGCTAGCGCCGTTGGCGTCGTCATCGGCCGATTGCCGGCCTGCCAACGCAAGTATCGCCATCGGCGCAATCAGAACCAGGACGCTGTAGCCGGTCGGTGATGAGAGCGCCAGCAGTGCGAGTCCCACAGCACTCCAGATCACCCACGGGACGCCGCGACGGGCCCGGCTGAGCGCAACGATCAGCACCATGGCCGCCAGCAGCGCGACGCTTTCACCGGTGGCGCTGCGGCTCCAGAATACCAGCAATGGCGAGACAGCCAGCACGAAGGCCGCGCCCAACGCGCCGACCCGTCCCAGCTCGCCGCGTAGTTCGTAGACCAGCAACACCAGAGCGATGCCCGCCAGCGCGGGCCAAAAACGTGCCAGTCCTTCGCTGGATTGCAGCAGACCAAAGCTGACGCGATGCAGGCTCAGCAGCAGTGGGCTGACACCAGCGGCAGGCAAATCCGCCGCGCCCAGCGCCGCCACGGCCTGCTGCGCCTCAACTGGGTCGAACGGACGAAAGCTCAGCCCGGTCACCCGCGCCGCCGAGCGCGACCAGCCCGATCGCCAGCCACGCCAGCCGCTCGACGGTCAGCCACGCCAGAATCTGGCTCGACGTTGAGCCGGTTTGATTGGATGTTGTCACACTTGCCTGATGAGTCATAGGTCAGTCGTTACGCCGGTAGATGCGCACGCCCTCGGCATCATACACCAGGTCCATGGCCTCGGCCAAGCGCGCCTCGGCCTGTGGTGTGACGCCGAAGGTGGCGCGCTCCTGCTGGCCGACCACCACGTAGTCGATGCGCCATTTGTCGAGCAGTGATTGTAACTCGGCGACCGGCGCGCCGCGGTAGATGCGCTCGATATCGGGGCGGCGCTTGTCCTGCTCCACGGTGTCGCCACGCCATTGCAGTTCGTGGCCGTCCCAGCCCAGCAGCGTCGGCAGGCCGGTCTGCGCTGAGATACGCCCCGCGTAGCTGTAGGAGCCGCCCGACGCTTCCAAAACGGTGGCAGTACCCGGCACATTGGCGCGCAGCCAGGCAATTGCGCCCGCGTCACCCGGCTGCTGGCGGTCGAGATACGCCGTGCCGTCCAACGTCGGCTCGCTCTGGAATTTCTCGGCGCGCGTGTAAGTCGCAAACACCGGGTAGAACATACCCGCCACTACCAGTAATGTCACCAGCGGCAGCCCCACCCAGCGCACCACGCGACCACCGTAGCGCGCGATGTAGATCACACCGAAGGCCGCCGTCAGCGCCAGCAACACCCAGGCCTGGAAATAGAACTTGAAAACGGTGTTCATGCGCGTGCCGAAGGTGTCACGCAAATAGACGAACTCGACGCTGAAGGTCAGCAGCAGCGCAGTCAGCGCCATCAACAGGGCAAACGCGACCGGCGGCGAAAAGGCAAACGGCGCCGGTTCGTCGGTCTCGTCTGACGCGGCCAGCCGGCGGACCAGCAATGCCCCCACCCACGCCAGTAAGCCGGCCAGCGCGAGGAACGCCCACGGGGTCACGATGCGCCGCTGCGCGACCGCCGCCACGAGATCGAGCACGCTCAGCCCGCCGATCTGTTGCTGGACGACGGGCAGTTCCATCAGCCGGCGCATGAACTCCTGGCCGGCGCCGGTCGTCACACCAACCGCGATCAGCAGCACCAGGAACAGGGCCGGCAGCAGCACGGCCGCCAGAAAGAAACCGCCAAACCGCCGCCAGAAGCGCGCGCCGCGGATCGTGCGCCCGGAAAGGGCCAGCAGGAAGAAAAGCAGCGCGGCCAGCAGCGGGCCGAACATCACGAAGAACTGCGCCAGCCGCGTCGGGAAGAGGAAATTCGGCAGGATACCGCCGGCCTGCGACTGGAAACCGGCGTAGAAGGGCAGATAGAGCAACACGCCAACCACGCCCAACGCGATCCCTGTCAGCGCGGCCCGACCGACTATGCCCCAGCTAATTCCGCGCCGGTCCCACGCCAGGCGCACGGCCAGCGCGGCTGCGACCAGGAACAGATAGATCGGGAAGTCCCACGTGTTGAGAAAAGCCAGCCCACCCAGGCAGAGCGCCGTCAACGCGAAACCTGCCCAGCCCAGCGAGAAATGGCCGGCCAACCCGGCCTTGTCAGTCTTCTTCCCGCCCAGCAGCAACGCCAGCGCGATGCCGATGGCCAGCAGCACGAAGGGCAACCCCAGCACGTGCGGATGCATGTCGCCCAGCAGGAAGCTGAAAAAGGGAAACTCGTCGATGACCTCGACTGCGTTGCCGACCAAATCGCGGTCCGTGATCACGCGGCTGGCCCGCCACCACCAGAAGAAACGGTCGGGCACGAAGCTGCCGCCCTGCAAACAGTTGGCGATCGGTTCGGCGTAGCCCGGCCCGCCCAGGCAGTTCAGATCCTTGACGTCCAGCCAGCGCCAAAACGCCAGCGGCCCGACGCCCGCGCTGAACATCGACTCCAGGAAGCCTGCCAGATTGCCCAGCAGCCCCACAAAAAGCGCGCCCAGCAGGCCGCCGATGTAGGCGGAGCGGGAATGCGGTGTGGGAGGTGGGGTGTGGAGGGTGGGGACTGGGGACTGGGACGATTCGGCGCGGTGGGTGAGGGCAGCGACGAGGTCGTAGGCGATGCTGAAGGCAGCGGTCAGGGTGAGAGCGAACCAGGCGCCGAGACCGACGTTGAAAGCGACACTGGCGGGCAGGCCACTCAGTTTGGTCAGCGCGGCCAGCATCACGTAGCCAAAGTAGTAATAGCTGATGGCGAAACCGGAGAGCCACGGATCCTGGGGCGGGAACTGCTGGCTGCGCAGGATGCCGTTCAGGAAGGTCAGCTCCATGAACTTCTCGCCGCCGGAGGTAGTGATCTCAGGGCTGTAACTGCGGATGAAGCTCCAGCCTACCAGTGCGGCCAGGAACAGCACTTCGGTGATGACGACCAGCACCAAACGCTCGCGCAACCAACTGAAAAGCGGCCGCTGGCCAGCGGCGTCACGCTGCCAGCCGGTGCGTCCCAGCCACAATGACACGCCCAGGACGACCGCCCACGCCAACAGGATGCCGCCGACGCCGTTGCGCAGAAACCCCAGGCTCGCGCCCAACCATAACAGATACGTGACCAGCAGCAGGCCCAGCGGCTTGGCCAATGCATAGCCGCGGCTGGGCAACGGCGCGAGCCAACGCCACGCCAGCGGCAGCGCCGCCAGCGCAAACAATTGGATGATCAGCCAGAAACGAAGGATGTCGGGTAGGTTCACGCAGCGATTATACTCGTACTCGTACTCTTCCTCCTACTCGTACTCGAAAGCTCGCATTTGAGACGAGGACGAGGAGGAGGAGGAGTACGAGTGGGAGCCGAGACAGCTATTTAACGGATTCGGCAACGCGCTGTAGCTCGTCAGCCTTCAGGGCGTTGCTCCATAGTTCGAAGGTCTCGCCGCCCCGCTGCCAGATCAGTTCGTGCAGCGGCTGCTTGCTTTGGCCGAGGACCAGCAGCACAGCCGCCGTACCATCGCTCAACGTCACCTGCTGCACGTCATCCACGTCCCCGGACTGGTATTCCAGCTCGCCTAGCTGAGACTGGCTGGTCTGGGAGGCGTTGTACTGGCGCAGCAGCAGATAAGGGCCGGTGGAGTCACCGGCAGCCTGCTCGTAGCGGCTCTCAACGAAGAGCGGTCGCATCCACACCGGCAGTTCTTCAAAACTGATGGCCTCCGCGCTGCTGAAAGCATAACCCGCAGGCAGAAAGCTAGGCGCGGCCAAGACCATACCGGTCGCCTGCTGCGCGGCAGCCAGCAACTCAAACACCTGGTGCTGGTCGGTCAACGCGGTGCGCTCCGTTGGCTCTGGAGCCACGACCACATCAACCGCGCCGATGCGGAAGCTGGCCATCCAGTTGCCCAACGCCGTGCGCGGGCCGGGCAGCACCAGCACGACCAGGAGAATCACGGCTGCAATCGGCGCCAGCCAGCGCAGCCGCATTCCTGCCAGTCCTTCATACCACCGCCGGCGCGCAGGCTGCTGCGCCTGACGCACCCGCCGCCACACCTGCTGCTGGAAAACAGGGTCGGGCGGCGGCAACTGCTCGCTCACGGCGAACAACTGCCCGGCGACCTGGGCCAGATCCGCCATGCCCTCCGGCGCGCTCGGCGTCGTACCGGGGTTCTGGATCAGGCTATCGAGAAAAATGTTGAACTGGCGGGCTTGTTGTTTCTCGTCCATGGTTCTTGAAAAGGACGTGCGCGCAGTGCGCACGTAAGGCCAGTGAGATCGTGTGTTGCAAACCATGATGCAACAACACGGCAGCCATTACAGCACAGCCGTGTTCTCCTGTGCAGACTTTGCTTCGACCGGATAGAGGTGCACGTCGGTCTGTGAGAACGGAACGATGACGCCGGCAGCATCAAACTCGGCCTTGACCCGTTCCGGTATTTCCAACTCAAAGATAAAGTAATCGTCAATATTGATGAACGGGCGGATCTCGAGATCGATGCTGCTGTTGCCCAACGATTTGACGAAGACCTTGGCAGGCGGCTCCTGGAGGACACGTTTGTCCTCCGCCAGAACTTTCATGAGAGCTTGCTTGGCGGCGCCGACGTCACTGCTGTAGCTGATGCTAAAAGTCATATCCATGCGGGTCTTGCCCAAGAAGCTGTAATTGGTCAGGCCCTCGCTCAAAATCTTGGCATTTGGCAAGACGAAGGTCTTGAGGTCGTTGCCCACCAGCACCGTGTTGAACAACTGGATTTCCCTGACATACCCCTTGACTCCGCAGGTATCAAGCAGATGCCCAACCTCGAACGGCTTGAAGAGAATGAAGTTGATGGTGGCTGCCAGGCTTGCCAGTGACTGCTGCAAAGCAATGGCCAGGATGATCAGGAACAGAACAATGACCGAGACGATGACCGAAAGTGGAAACCCGAGAAGTGCCAGCACGACGGCAAACGTCAAGACAATGACGCTGTAACGTGCGAGCGTGGTGATCAGGTTGGCCGTCGTCGCGGAAATCGGCGCGCGCTGCAGGGGCTTTACCAGCCAATCGCGCGTCCGTCTTGCCAGCCAACGGCCGGCGATCAACACACCAACGACGGCGACGAGGCGACCAATAAAGGTGAGTAGATCAGGGTCGATGTCCTGCGACCATGGACTGGAGGAAATGGTCCAATCATGTTGGATTAGCTTGGACAGGAAGTTGATAATAATTTCGTCAAACCTCGCTGGCGATACCCAACCGGTCCCGCAGCTTGCGAACCGAGCGGAAGAGAATCACACCCACATTGCTTTCACTGAGGCCGGTGGCCTGGGCGATCTCGCGGTTGCTCAGCTCGCCGGCGAACTTCAGCGCGATGATTTCCTGATCGCGCGCCGGCAGGTGCTCCACAGCGTTCAAGACCGCCTGGAGTTGTTCACGGCGAGCAGCAGCTTCGAAAGGCGATTCCTGATGGCTGGCCAGCTCCAGCAGGCTGTCCAGATCGGTCTGCGGTCGCTGGCGGCGATAGTACTGGCCGACCTCGTTACGGGCGATGCGGAAGAGCCAGCCGGCAAAGGCGTCCTGGTTGCGCAGTTGATCGATCTTGCGAAATGCCTGCTCGAAGGTCGCAGCGGTCAGGTCCTGTGCAATGGCATCGTCCGGCACGCGCAGCCGAATGAAGTTCAGCACGCGTGGCAGGTACTGCTGATAGCGAGCCTCGAACTCGGATGCGTCAATGGTTCGATCCCTCCCACGCCACGAGATCGCGTCGAGAGCGGGAACTTCCGGCCTGCGCGCTCATTTCACCACCTGGTAGATGACGACCTGCTCGTTGCTGTAGACCGTCTCAATGACGCCTTGCTCTTCCATGACCGGGAACTTCGCCAGCCCGTCGGCCGGTGTGGTGATGCGCTCCAGCTGACCGACGTAGATGTAATCAACGCCCAGTTCATCGATGATCTGGCGGGCGCGCGCCGGGTCAGGCGTGCGCCAGAACTCCTCGGCTTCGCTGCGACGCGGGCCGGTCTGCCAGCCGTAGCGCTGCTCGCCCTCCTGGTGGAAGCCGATGAAGGTCGGGAAGCCGGTGAACGAGGCCACCCGCAGCCCGCCCTCGCGGTAATAGCCGATGGGCGCCTCAGCCACCAGCGGCGTCCCGCTGACATTATCCAGCAGCCAGCGGATCGCGTCGTAGTCGTAGGTCAGCTCGATCCAACTGTTGGCGGATTGGGCAGGGTCGGGGTTCCAGGTGTATCGGCCGGCCTGCATGTACGCCATGCCGTCCAGCGTGCCAACCGGCGGGCGACCACTGCCTTCGGCGTCGCGCGGGAAACGGTCGTCCAGTCGCACGGCTGTGCCAAAGACCAGAAAAGCCAGCGACAGCAGCAGCAACCAGCCAAATGCGACCGTCCACAGCACCTGCCAGCCACGTCGCCAGCGGCCGTGGATGAAGCGCCATACCTCAGGCAGCGCGACTGCGGTCGCCAGCGCCAGCATCACCCAGACCTGGATGTAGAACTTGAACAGCGTGTTCATCCGGCGCCACTCGCCGCCCTGGAGATGATCCTTGAGATAGACGAACTCGACGCCGAACAGCACCAGCAGCGCCGTGAACACCAGCACCGCCAAAAACGAGCGCTGGCTCGTGCCGGTACGCCGCCAGAGCAGAGCGAACGTGGCCAGCAGCGGCAGCAGCAGCACTGCAGGCACCTGCCAGCCCGTTAGCCACAAAGCAGCAGCGGCCAGCACGCTGAGACCAATCGCTGCACCAGCCCGTGCGCTCAGACCGGGCGTCAGCGCAACTACCTGGGCCAGGTCGCCGAAACGGTCCATAGCCAGCCGCAGCCAGCGCAACAAGGCAGGGTCACGGCGGGAGCCTCCCGAAGTTTCGGAACCTGCGGCAGGCTGAGGAGTGCGTCTTCGCAGTTCCACCAGCAGGAAGCTGATCGCCAGGAAGCCCAGGAAGCCCCAAACATTCAGCCACTTGCCCAGTTCCGTCTTGACGTCGGACAGGCCGATGCCGCTGCTGGCCAGCGCCTTGTAGTTGGCAAAAAACGGCCAGTAGAGCAGCAGCGCCCCGGCTACCAGCCCGACTGCAAATACACCCGTCCGCAGCAGCGAGCGCCCGCGGTTCTCCGTCAGCCGTCCCGTCCGCCATTCACGCACCAGCCAGACCAGCACTGCCAGCCCGAAGTAGGTCGGCAAATCCCAGGTGTTGATGACCGCCAGCGCGCCCAGCGCCAGCGCCAGAAAAACGATCAGAGCGCCACCTGTGGCTACACGCAACAGGCGACCCTCACCCACAACACGCGCCGGACGCATCAACAGGGCGAACGCCAGCGCCAGGAACAGCACTGTGAACGAGATGCCGATCATGTGCGGGTGCAGGTCGGCAAAGAGGAAGCTCCAGTAGGGGAACTCGTTGATGGTGAACGGGATCACCCTGCTGGGATCCCAGTAGTTGTAGGTCGGCAGCTTCGCCGGGCCAAGCACCTGAACCAGGCCGCTGAGCGCGCGCACGCCGGTCTGCACCCCCGGCAGCATGCTGTCGAAATCGGTGGTTGCCTGCTCGGCCAGCCTGCGCACGATCTGCCCGCCGCCGTCCACGTTGCCCAGCAGCGCCACGAAAAACGCTGCCAGCAAGCCGGTTGCCAACGCCTCGCGCCGCCCGCTCCAGCCGGTCGACTGCGAGCCCTGGTGCCCACCTGCCGCCTGACCCGCGTCCGCCACGCTGTCGTACCCGCCAGTTTGTGCGAATTCACCGGCGTCCGCGACGCTTTCTGTCCAGCCGGTGTCCTGACCAGCGTCCATCACGTCTTCGTTCCCGCCGGTCTCCTGATCGGCGTCGGTCACTACCTTGTCGGCCACGAGGCTCGCGTCGGTCGGCTGACTGACCAGTTCGCCTGCCGAATTCGTCATCTGGCACTTGCAACACCGACTGGCCGGACAACTCGGTAGCCGGTTCGTCACCTGGCGCTTCCACTCCAGTTCGCTCCGGGACTTCGTGCAACGTGCCACCTGCCACCTGCAACTCACGCCGTCCGCGCAGCCCGCTGGCCAGGTTGTAGCCCAGACTGAACACGTTGCCAACGGTCAACGCAAATACGGTCGGCACCGCCAGGTTGAACGCCACCGACGACCAGATGCCCGTCAGCTTGATCAGCAAGCCGACCAGATAGTGCCCGAAGTAGTAATAGTTGATGGTCCCGCCGGCGAAGTAGGGGTCGATGGGCGGCATGTGCGCGCTGCGCAGGATGGCGTTCAGAAAGGCGAACTCCATGAACTTCTCGCCGCCCTGCCAGGGCTGCCAGATGTCGGGATTGGCTATCCGAAAAACGACAAACAGCAGATATGCGCCAGCGAAGACGCCTTCACCGAACAACAGGACACGGCGCTCCGCACGCCAGAAAGCCGCCATTTCGTGGCGTTGCCTGAGCCAGAGCAGCAGAGACACGACGGCGATACCTGCCAGCGTCGCCCCGATGTAGGGCAGGCTGTTCTGGCCGATGCGCAGGCTGGCAAGCAGCCAGACGATGTAGCCCAGCAGCAGCCAGCCCAACGTGCGCGACAGCAAATAGCCGCGATCGCGGAACCCGCGGAAGACGCCGAAGGTAATCGGCCAGGCGACGACGC
Source organism: uncultured Chloroflexia bacterium (assembly GCA_963707275.1). Lineage (GTDB taxonomy): Bacteria > Chloroflexota > Anaerolineae > JAAEKA01 > JAAEKA01 > JACKBK01. The sequence goes on along the minus strand of CAVPPH010000001.1, from coordinate 302,684 downwards.
CGATCAGGAACAGCGCCAGCCACCAGACCAGCACAGCCAGCGGCGTCGATTGGCTGGCAACCGCGTTCCAGCGAAAGTCCTGGACCACCGGTTGCTCGTTCAACGGCTCTTCCAGCAGCAGATCCTTGCCGCCAGCCTCTTCTTCAGTTGGTGGAGGCGGCGGCGCGGCATCGGTCAGCCCCGCGATCTCCCACAAGCGCTGTATCAGCGTCGGCTCGCCCACGTTCCAGGGCTGCGCCGTCTCCCAGGAGCCGGCGAACAGGGCATCCCACTCGGCGTCGGACAGGTCGCGCAGCTTGCGGAAGACCAGCACCCGCGGATGGTCGTACAGCGTGAAGCTCTCGTCCGCGCCAGTATCATCGATGGTAATTCCCAGCAGGTTTGGGCTATTGACCTGCTCCAGCGCCAGTTCGTATCCCAGTTTCCCGTCGAAGAGCAACTGATAGTAGCGGGTGGTCATGGGATAGCGCTGCGGCAGGTTGTCCACCGCGCCGTAGATGCGGTTGGACGAGAGCGCGATGTAATCAGCGGCGCGCAGCGTGTCCTTCATCCGCTGGAACTTGTCGGCCGTGTCCTCCTCGAACGGTCCCCAGTCGATGAATCTGAAGCGACCGCGGTTGCTGTTCGCCTCCGGCAGGTCGTAGGGCAGCGAGTTGTCCCACTGCTCCCACATGATGGTCGAGCCGTCGGGGACGCCTCCGCGGGCATACATCCACTCGCTGGCCTTGATCCACGGATGCGTGGTGTTGTAGACGCCGTTGACGTAGGCCAGCGACCACAGCACCGCGCCTGCTAGCGCCAGCACAGCAATCCCAACCGCCAGCCAGCGCCAGATGGGGGGTGGGGGGTGGGGGGTGGGGACTGGGGGCTGGGTCGCTGGTGAATCGTTTGAGACGCTGGCCTCTGAAATCTGATCAGTGGCGAAGTGTTCCTCTGCCTCTACAACCTCCGAAATCTGTCCGTCTGCCGCGCTGACCTCCGAACTCAGACTTGAAAAAAGCTCATCATCGCTCGGGCCGATCTCCGACCGAGTCCCGCTGTCTTCATCCATTGGGGAGCCAGCGAGCTGGCGAGTTGCCTGACTTCCAGTTTCATCGCTTTCAGCGCTTCCTTCGGTTCCCTCATTTCCCTCTTTTCCTCCTCCCCGCGCCCACATCGCCGCGATCAGCCCCGCGGCCAACACCATCAGGAACGGGGTAATCGGCACCGAGTAGCGCATGAACTTGGCGAGGAAGAGGCCGGTTATGCCAAAATACGGGACGATCCAACTCAGTATGAGGATCTCGCCGTCGCGCGCCTTACCGATAAACAGTTTGATGAAAACCCAGCCGAGGCTGACAAATGCCAGCAGCCCCAGCGGCCAGCCGAGTCCCCAGCGCACCAGTTGCTCGATGTGGTAAATGTAGGGCAGCGTGCCGCGATACTGGCGGGTGAACGGGAAATCAGCCTGGCCGCGCACCATCGCGCCCTGCTCGACCAGCACCGCGCGGCTGAAGTTTTCCCAATCCAAAATTGCAAACGGCGAGGTGACGGCGAAAACCACCACCGCCACGCCCAGCGCCACCGCTACCAACCCCATCGCCCGCCAAATACTGGCAGTCACACCGTCATCCGCTTCCGTCTTCCTTCCGTTTCCCTTCTTTCCTTCCAGTCCGTCTCCCCCTCCACCACATCAAAAACCCCGCCACCACCGGCGCAGCCAGGATCGGCAGTGCACTGAACTTGGACGCAATCGCCAGACCCGCGCCGATGCCCGTCACGACCGCCCAGACCCAGCTACGCCCGTGCGTCATCCGCAGCGCGCCGTAGACCGCCAGCACGGTGAACGTCGTGCTGATGGGATCGACCGCGAAGAAGTGACTGAGTTGGATCTGCAAAACAGAGAAAGCGGCAAATGCGGCTGCCAGCAGGCCAACCCAGCGATAGCCCTTGCGCCGCCCGTAGATGCGATCTGCCAGCAGGAAAACCAGCAGCACCGTGAACGTGTCGGCGATGCCCATGATCACCCGCCCGACGATCGCGAAGCCGGGCACGCCGTTGGCGGTCTGCAAGGTATGTACCAAGTCAGCGGATGCGCCCAGTTGCTCAGCCAGCGGCGCCAGCTTGTGCACCGTGTTGGCTGTCAGCACCAGCAGGTAGAGCGGGAAATGGCCGTAGGTGTAGCTGCGCCGCTCGCCGCGGGTGATGTCCCAGAGCGGGTTCAGTGCCGACTGGCGTTTATCCAGCGGGTTGGTGCCTTCGGGCGGCCACTGGATGCTGGGCGCGTAGAATGCCACCGTGGAGCGCTCGTCCGGGTGCGGAAGCTGTCCATCGGCGTAATCGACGTGCCACGTTCGCAACGCGAATGCGGCCAGTAGAATCAGCACGAGAATCGCGCCGGTCAGCCAGCCGCGATGAGTCGTTTCCTTGGTCACGAAACCATCCTCAATGGAAGGATAAAGAGCACGCTAGCGCAGGCACGACACCGGCGGCGTGTTGGGCAGCCGGTAACGGATCTGGTAGGAGGGCGGCGGCTCACCGACCATGTACACATCGACGCAGCGACCCCACGAACGCGCGCTGCCATCGTCGTAGCCGAGATCGATCCACCGGCCAATCACGCCGCCTCCTGTGTCGCCGGCAATGGCTGCGCCGTAACCGGGCACGTAGACACGGCTGCCGAGCCGCACCACCGACGGATCGACCGCGACCACCCCGTAGCCAGCCTTGAGGCCGATGCGCGTTCTGCCGTACCAGGGCGCATCCTTCGGCGTCCCGGAAGTGGAGGGCGTGTAGGCTGTGGCGAACATCGTCACTTTGCGCCAATAGGTGAGCGGACCGTTGGGCGTCTCCAGATCGCGCAGTACGATGTTGGCCCCGTATTTCAGAACCTTGGTGATCGGCTCCTGAGCCAGCCATACGTCCTGTAATGTGCTGGTGATCGGCTCGCCGTCCTCCAGCGTCACCTGATAGCGGTAGCGGGTGATGCCGTTGACGCCTTCCTGATCCAGACGGCTGTTGTCGATCTCCAATTCGTAGTCCGGCTCCCAGACCGAGGCGTATTTGGTCACATCCTCATCAACCTCGAATCGCCGCTCCACACGCGTCACCTTGATCTGAATGCCAGCCTCCAGCGGCGTCTCCAGCGGCGGATCGATGCGGTCCAGACCTGTCAACACCATCCCCTGCTCGGCCAGCAGATCGGCCACCGTCTCGCGGCGGGTACGGGTGCGCAGTTCGCCGCTGCGCGTCAGCAATGCGACGGGAAGCGAACGTTCCACCACGACGTGCTGGCCGGCTGCCACCGGCTCGGCCTGACCGGGCGTCACCAGATCGCCTTCGTAGACAACCACACCGGCCCGGTTCAGGGCTTCGCCCACCGTGCTGGCAGTTGTCCACAGCGTGCCGTCCAAACCGGCGCCCTCGACGATCAGCGGAACGGCGCGCAGCAGGCTGATCGCCACCGGGGCGATCTCTGTGCCACGCCACGGATAGACAGCCGGAACGCCGGGCAGGTTCCGCCCGCCCGCCAACTCAGCGGCCGGCAACGCAGCGTCACCTGTGGCCGTCTCGCCAGCCAGCGTCACCTGGTCGTGGGGACCAACCGCAATGCCCGCCTCGGCAAACAGGTCGGCAAGCGTCGTCGTGTGCGTGCGGATCAGGCGCTGGCGGCTGTCGCCGTCGATAACCACCGGCCGGGCCCGCTGGATCACAATCGCGGTGTCGGCTGCCAACGCAGCATCCAGCGCGGGCGACACGCGATCCTCCGGGGTGAGCACGATCTGCATTTCGGCCAGCAGCTCACCGACGGTCTTCTGGTGGGTCAGCACTTCGACCGCCATGCCGTCCACCGAAACAGTCACCGTCGCGGCCGTCGTCACAAACCCCCAGCCCAGGCCAGCCAGCACCGCAGCCGCGACCAGCAGCGTCAGTCCAGCCAGCAGCCAGCGCAGCAAGCCGGCAGGCAGACTGATCCTGCGCAGACGCGGCGCGCGGACGCTGCTGCCCGGCAGCGCTTCCACTGCCTCAGCCGGCCGCACCTGTTCGGCAAGTCCTGACGTCACGCGGCGCTTCCTTCTACTGCGACCAGCCGCACGATCGTGCAGCCGTAGGGATCTGTCCGGGCTGGATCAGGCTCGTGCCCCGCCAGCAGCGCGGCAATGGCCTGATCAAGGTAGTTGACGCTGGCTTCACGCTGGCGAAAGGTACGGTCGTCGATAGCGCCTTGATAGGCCAGCTTGCCAGTCTGGTCAACCACATAAATGTGCGGGGTCGTCACAGCGCCGTAATGATCGGCCACGGCGCTGCCAGGGTCCAGCAGGACAGGAAATGTGATGCCGCGCTCGGCGACAGTCTCGCGCAGAAACGCTACCGTTTCATTGACGTTGGACGCAATCGCCAGCAGCCTCACACCGTCGCGCGCCCATTCGCTGGCCCGCTCCACCAGCCAGCCGTCGTAATGGCAACTCCACGGACACTCGGCCGACCAGAAATCGAGCACGACCACATCGCCGACGTAGTCCGCCAGACAATGCGTCATTCCGTCGAGATCAGCCAACACGAACCCGGGCGCTGTATTACCTGTTTTCATCAAATCTGCTGTCCATTTACCGTGCTGCGCATCTGAGCGCACTCCGCGGATATCGTCACCTTATCACCGTGTCATCCGCCAACCGGCAGCACCAGGTCCTTGGCAAACGGCGTCATGCTGCGGAAGCGGCCGTCGGCGTCGCAGTAACAGACGTCTTCAATCCGCACGCCGAAGCCCTTTTCCTCGTAATACAACCCCGGCTCGATGGTAAACACCGTGCCCGGTTGGAGCGTGGCCGTGTTGCCCGGATAGGGATAGAAACTCGGTGGCTCGTGTACCTCCAGCCCCAGACCGTGGGCGAGGCCGTGGACATAGCCGATCTCCGTACCGGGCGTGGACATCACCGTCGGATGCCCCTTGGCTTCGAACAGCTCGCAGGTCATGACCTGGTAGTCGCTGGTCTTGCGCCCCACCACCAGCGTGTCCACCACAGCGTCAAAGGCCGCCCTGACATCGTTCCAGGCTGCCTGCACCTCGTCGGTCGCGTAGCCCAGCGACCAGGTGCGCGTCATGTCGTGGAAGTAGCCGCCGCCCACCGGCCGCGGGAAAAAGTCAAAGACGATCGATTTGCCCAGTTCCATCTCCGCGTCAGGGTCGCCGCTATGATGCGGAATACCAGCGTGACTGCCCAGCGAAAAGATGTTGCCATCCGGCTGCTCCAGCTCGCGTTTGACACACTCATCGTGGATGAAGCGCTTGACGCCACCAACAGTCAGGGGGGAACCATCGGGCGCCAGCAGACGATTGTTGGCAACCTGCCTGCCGCTGAGCATGTCAGCCACAGCCGCCACCACATCGTTAGCCCGCCGCGCCACGTCCCACATGGCTGCCAGTTCTTGAGCGTCCTTGGTGATACGCGCGCTGGAAATCAGGTCGTGATCGAACTCGACCACCACCTCTGTGTCACCCAGCACCTGCTCCAGCCGCGAGAGCAGCGCGTGCGCCTGGCCGATCTCGCCGTGGCCGTAGAAGCCAACCCGGCCGCGGACGTCAAAGTCAGCCAGGATGCGCCGAAGCTGCTCGGCTTTGCCATCCAACAGCGCGCCGCCCATCTCGCGGGTGAGGGCTGCCAGGTTCCAGCGCGAGTTGGGCACACACTCCAGCCCGCTCTTGACAGCGTCGTCACGCTCCATGGGGCTGTGCACCAGCAGCGGGCGCTGCCCGCGGCGCAGCAGGATGATCCCGGCCTCCAGCGACGCGCCGCCTGTCAGGTAATACATAGTCGGGCTGGTGGCCGTGCTCCCCAGCGCCACGGCTGCATCGAGGTTCCGCTCCGCCATCAACCGGTCAATGTCGTTTCTCATGTCAGTCTCCGTTCAGTTTGCAGCGCCAGCTTCGCGGCCAGTGCCCAGCAGCCGTTCGATCCGCGCCATCTCGCGGGCTTCCAACGCTTCCAGCGGCGCATCAACCGGCGATGCCTTGGAAAGAGCCTCGTGGCCTTCGATCAGGAAGTCGATCACATGGCCCCAGCCCAGCATGCCCGCCGCCGGTCGAAAGACCCGCAACTGCGTACCTACCAGCGGCACACGCGTAGACAGTGCCAACGCGCGGGCATTGTCGATGATCAGCCATACCTGGCGTTCGCGATCCTGGCGACGCCCGACCCGCCGGTAGGCCGCCTCCCAGGCTTCGGTCGTCACCTCGTCTGTCACGCCCATGGCGCGCAACGCCAGCAGCATGTCGTCGTCCAGCGCGTCGGTCAGGTCGTACAGTTCAATCGCCTGCGCCAGGATACGCACAGGATCGCGGCCAAGTATGCCCTCGAGCCAGTCGTGCAGCGTGCGAAACAACTCGTTGCGCAGACCGAAGTCAGCCGGCGCATAGAGCGACGTGAAAAAGAACCGGGTCAACGCCGCGTACTTGGGCTGGCCGGCAAAATCAGCGTAATCAGCTTGCAGCATGGCCGATTGGTAGACCTGCAACACGCGTTTCAGATCCGACGGCTCCTCGCGGCCCGCTACCGGCGCGGCCGGCGGTCGCAACAGCCCGGCGCGCAGCACGTCGCGCAGCTTCGGTCGCCCGCGCACCAATTCCGTGACATCATCTGGTTGTCGAGGCATAACCATGCAATTTTAGTCTCAAGACAGCGGGCGGGCAAATCGATGGGGGTGCAGGTCGCAAGTTGCAGGTCGGGTCCGCGATTTCCTCTTGTTCCGCAGTTACCAAGCTGCAGGAGTCAGCGAGTGGTTGTAAGTCCCGTTGTATATGGTACAATTCCAATGACGCCGCCGTTTAGCCAGCATGAACAGCGGACAGAATGTCGGCCAGCACTGCGCCGACACGACCACCACCAGTCCATCAAGGATCGCCGTTATGACAACAATCCTATTTTTGACCGCCAGCCCCAAGGATCTGAATGACCTGGATCTGGAAGGTGAAGCTAACATGATCCAGGATGCTATCCTGCACCGGGCCTTCGCGGACGAGATCAAGGTCGCAGCACGCGCTGGAAGACAGCCGTTGGTGACCTGCAACAACTCCTGGTAGACTACAAACCCGACGTCGTCCACTTCTCCAGCCACGGCTCCGAGAGCGGCGAGATCGTGCTCGAAGGACCAGGCGGAACGGCGGCGCCGGTCAGCGCCAACATGCTGGGAAAACTGTTTGCCCTGCACAAAGGCGCGATCCGCTGCGTGGTTCTGAACGCCTGCTATTCGCAGCCGCAGGCGGCCGCGATTGCCGCCAGCATTCCATGCGTCGTGGGAATGAGCGACGCGATCGCTGACGGGATGGCGCAACGGTTCGCGCTGGCATTCTACCGCGCGCTTGCCGACGGCGACGACATCAACGCAGCCTTTGGCCAGGGCGCTTTGGAGATCGAGCTGCACAGCGACGCGGTGCAAGCACAGGTACCGGTGCTGCTGCCATCACCTGACGCCGGCAAGGGTGTGACGGTGGTGACTGGTACCCGTTTCGCCGCCTCGCCCGCGCCCGTCGCCGATCAGGCAGTCTATCGCCGCCTGCTGGTCGAGTTCCTGGAACCGCTGCAAATGCGTCTCTCCAACAGCAAGCGCACGTTTGATCGCCTGCCGCGCCGACCGTCAACTTGATCACCTGGAGATGCCGATCGGCAAGCTGCAGGAATTCTTCGCCAGCCTGCCAGACAGCGATCCGCGCAAGAGCCTGTGGATGATCTACATCGACCTGCTGATTTCAGAGAACGGTGAGGCAGTCAGGTTGATCGAAACGCACATCGGCCAGATCTTGCGCAGCGACTTCAGGCAGGCGTGCTACGACTATCTGGACCACGCCAAAACGTGGGAAGTAACGTGGAAGGCGATGCGCTCCGGCGCGGTTGCAGCCACGCCCGCTGCACAAAGCCCACTGTTTGTGGCGCCCCCCTTCCCCTGGCAGTTCGACGATGCGTTGCAGGCTGAACTGGGTGAGGTCAGGCTGCGGGCAGGGGTGTAACGATCTCAGCGAAGTTGCGCAGGATCTGCAAGCCGACCGCGTGGCTCTTCTCAGGGTGAAACTGCGCGCCCCAGACGTTGCCGCGGCGAACGACCGAGGGGTAGTCGATGCCATAGTCAGTGGTGGCAACCACGTCGGACGGCTCAGCCGCCGCGCAGTAGTAGGAATGGACGAAGTAGGCGTAGCTGCCGGCCGGCACGCTGCGCAGCAGCGGATCGTCGCCGTCGTGCCAGAGCTGGTTCCAGCCGATCTGAGGCACCTTGAGCCGCTGGCCGGTGCTGTCGTGCCCGCCCTCGGGAAAGCGCAGCACCCGCCCCGGCAGCAACCCCAGCCCGGTGTGCTGGCCCATCTCCTCGCTGTCATCGAACAGCAGTTGCATCCCGACGCAGATGCCCAGCAACGGCCGGCCGCTGGCGGCAGTCGCGCGCACCAGCTCCTCAAACCCGCCGCTTCGCAGCCCGATCGCGCATGAACCGAACGCACCCACGCCCGGGACGACCACGCCATCCGCCGCGCGCACCCGGTCAGGGTCAGATGTCAGCTCCACCGGCGCGCCGACGTGTTGAAAGGCCCGCTCCACGTTGCGCAGATTGCCGATACCGTAGTCGATGATCGCGATCACCCGCTCACTCCTTGACCTGCCGGGCGCGTTCGAGCACACTTTCGATCCGTCTGATGTCAACCTGCCAGTTGCGCACCATGGCCGGCGGGAAACGTCCCTGTGCGATGGCTCCGGTCAACCGGCGAACGTGCGTTTCAGCCCAGGCTGCGTCATTCGGGGAAAGCTGGCCGCCGGCGACAGCAGCGTCGAACGCCGCTTCGTTGGTGACGGTGACCCGACCATCAGGCGCGATCCAGATGTCCAGCACCAGATCCTGTGTGCGCCACTGACGTTCCTCGATCTCCATCGGCGTGCAAACGTCGATCTGCGTGCCCAGCAACGTGCCGTCCTTGTCGTAATAACGCTCTACCAATTGGTCGTCCCGCCAGACCCAGAACCTGTACCAAACGAAGCCGTAGCCTGCCAACTGCCGGCCGGCGCGATCCGCCGCTATCCAGCCATCGCCCCAGATGACGCGCTCAATCAGCACGTCGTCAACCAGACCGGCAAAATAGTCGGCCACGCCGGGCTGATTCTGCCAGTCGCCGCTCTCAATCGTTTGCATAGTGATTACGTTACGTGTTGCTCTATCCTGCCGCGGCCTGCTACAGACTACCTTTGGTGGACGGGACGCCGCGCCGCCGCGGATCAACGGCTGTCGCCGCGTCCAGTGCGCGCCCCAGCGCCTTGAACAGCGCCTCGCAGGCGTGATGATCGTTGCTGGCGTAGTGAACGCGGGCGTGGATATTCATTCGCCCGTGGATCGCCAGCGTCTCAAAGACGTGCCCGATCAGGTCGGTGCCCAGCGTGCCCAGCCGGTCGGTGCGCCAGGCCGCGTCGAAAACGCAATACGGCCGGCCGCCCAGGTCGATGGCCACAAACGCCAGCGCCTCGTCCATCGGCACGAAGCTGTGGGCAGTGCGAACGATGCCGGCGCGGTCGCCCAGTCCGCGGTCCAGCGCCTGACCGAGGCAGATCGCCACGTCCTCCACCGTGTGGTGTTCGTCCACGTGCAGATCGCCGGTCGCGGCCACCTGCAGATCGAACAGACCGTGGCTGGCGAAGAGGGTCAGCATATGGTCGTAGAATCCGACGCCGGTGGCGATCTCGGCTACACCGCTGCCGTCGACCACCAGCGCGAGTTCGATCGCGGTTTCTTTGGTTGTGCGTGAAATGTTGGCGTGTCGCATGTTTTACGTGTACCGCGTGTAAGTTCAGGCCCGACCGACCGTAAAACGGATCGGGCTACCAGGTGAAAGGGCCTGCAGGCCTGGATATCCCGGTCCTGGAAGGGCTTCCATCTTGTAGCCGGGAGGTTTTGGCTCCCGGCGGGCGTGTCGAGCCAATTGCCGACTCAAATTCTGATGTCCACGAGCGTGCGCCGGGGATTCAGTGCCTCGCGCCACGACACTCGCTGGTACAACGCCAGCAGTATAATCGATCCGAGCAGATTTGTTCAATCGTCAATCCGCCAGGTCTCCCAGCGCGAGAAGCAGCGCGTCGGTGTCCTCCGGTCGCCCGGCGCTGACACGGATGCAGTTTTCCAAACCCGGCTTGGCGAAATATCTGACCAACACACCCGCTTGCTCCAGGCCCTCCTTCAGCCCGCGTGCATCTCTTCCAACCACACGACACAACACGAAGTTGCTGCGGCTGCCTGGCACCGGCTCCAAAAAGTTGAAACGCCCCAACTCTTCATACAATCGCTCGCGCTCGTCCACCAGCCGCGTCACGTTGCCCAGTAGATAGTCGCGGTCGGCTAGCGACGCCAGCGCGGCCCGGTTTCCGGCCACGTTGACGTTGTACGGCTGTTTGATCTTCCAAAGCTGCTCGATGATCGCCGGCGGAAAGACGCCGTAGCCGACCCGCAGCCCGCCCAGTCCAGCCCACTTGCTGAAGGTGCGCAGCACGATCAGGTTCGGATGCTCAACAACCCAGTGCGCCAGCGAGGCGTCCGGCCCGGCAAACTCGACGTACGCCTGATCCAGCACGATCACGACCGGCAGCCGCAGCAACCTGCGCAGATCCTCCGGAGCAACCAGCCCGCCGTCCGGGTTGTTGGGTGAACAGAGAAACAGCAGCTTGAGCGGCGGAAGCGCGGGCTGGTACGCGTCCGGATCGCCGCCAGTCTGCGCAGCATCCAGCCAGCCGAACTCGTCGTAGCCGCCGCGGGGCGCGAACAACCGCTCGATAGCCCCGACGTCGACCGAGAAGTCGCCCCGACGTGGCACATTGACCACCGCCGCGCCGTTGATCGCGGCGTCGAAGCTGTACATGCCAAAGGTCGGCGGGCAGTCGATGACGCCATCGCCCGGCGACAGGAAGAGGCGCGCCACAAGGTCGATCAACTCGTCGGCGCCGCTGCCGGCCAGAATGCTGGCGGCCGGCACGTTCAGAAACTCGGCCAACGCGTCGCGCAGATCGATGCTCTGCGGGTCGGGGTAGATGTGGTGCCAGCGGTAGGATGCCATGGCTTCCAGCGCCGCGGCGACGGCCCGTAGGGATTCTCGTTGGCGTCGAGCTTGACGATACTTTCGGGCGCGCGGTCCAGCCGCCGGCTGATCACCTCAAACGGATGGATCGGCGTGTACGGCTCCAACGCTGCCAGGTCGGGTCGAAACAGCCGGACTACATCGGCTTCAGTAACTGATGTCAAAACGGGGTTCCTTTGCGTCATTCCACGGAGGCGGGAATCCAGTGCGCACAAGAGTGGATTCCCGCCTCCGCGGGAATGACGAGGGTGGGTCGTATGAAACCAGGTGACAGTCATTCTCGGAAAGTGATTGGAACCATCCCGGAGGAACTGTCACCGACTGGTCGCAACCTCATGAACGGCCTGTACGAAGGCCTGAAGATTCTCCAACGGCGTGAAGTCCACGTCGTAGGCCGGAGCGAGCAGCAAGCCGGCGCGCCCCAGCGTTGCCACCCGGTCCTGCACCTCGCAGCGGATGTCGTCGGGCGTCCCGTGGTCCCAGCCGCTGGCCGTGCCAACCGTGCCCCAGAGCGCCAGCCGGCTGCCGAACTCGGCGCGGATCGCCGCCGCGTCCATGCAATCGGGCTGCACCGGGTTGATCACGTTGACGCCGATCTCCACCAACTCCGGGATGATCGGCGTGAAGTTGCCGTCGCTGTGGTAGAACACCAGCAGGTCGGGCACGAGTGCGCGTGCCGCGCCGATGATGTCCCGCAGCCGCGGCTTGAAGAACTCGCGCCACATAGCCGGGCTGATCAACATCCGGTTCGGCTGCGCCACGTCATCGTCCAGCAACAGGATGTCCACACCGGCCTGCGCCAGAATGACCGCGCTGTGCAGCGTCATGGCTGTCAATTGGTCCAGCAGATAGTTGGCGAGGGCAGGCCGGGTTTTGAGGTCGATCAGCCATTCCTCGAAACCGCGCAGCCGCCAGGCGGTTTCGAACAGTTCGCCGCCAAGATGCGGCGGCGAGCCGGCTACGGCCAGTCCCTGATCGTGCCAGCGTTGGACCTGATCTGCCAGACCAGCGTAGCGCTGCGGGTCGGCAAAATCAGGCAGGACCAGATCCGCCATATCCGCGGCGGATTTCACGTCAGATAGCGGGCGCTGCGGTCCCAGTTCGGGGTGATAATCCCACTCGTGATAGGTGCGCAACTGCGCCAGGCTGCCGACGTGTACGTGCGACGGCAACCGCCGCAGGTAGCGCATAAACTCGTCGTCTGCACGCGGCGGGTTGAACGAGGCGTAGCGCACATCAGCCTGGAAGTATTCGTCCGCGTCCGCGCCGCCGATCACATCCAGTGTCTGGGCGTAAAAACCCAGCGTGAACGGCACGCGGTCTGGCAAGCCACCGGTCAGCGCAGTGCGCACACGTTCACGAGAATTCATCCCCCAGCCCCCTCGATCAGTTCGATCTGATCGGGCGATTCGACGATCACCTCCGGCGCGTCCTGGTACAACTCGATCTCGCCGGTAACGCGCACGTTCTTGCCGTAGTACAGTTCATCGGGCGACTGCGGCCACTTCTCCCAATCGTCAGCGAAGATCACGACCTTGAATTCGTCGCGGTCGGGGCTGAAATTGAGGAAGATGACCTTGGCCGAGCGGTACGTATCGACCACGCGACCTTCGACTGTGATGGTCTGGCTTGCGTAGTTGGCTGCATCCTGCCACGAGACGACTGCCGAAGCAGCCGGCGCAGTCGCTGCCCCCGGAGCCGCTGCGTCCTGCGCCGGACCGAGAATCACGATCTGCGACGGGTCTTCGACGACCATCTCCGGCGCGCCCTGATATTCCTTGACCTTGCCGGTGACCTGGATGCGCTGGCCGAGGTAGTACTCGTCGGGCGGTTCAGGGAACTTGCCGAAGTCGCTGGCAAAGATCGCGACGGTGAACGTGTTCTGGTACTCCTGCGCGAAATTGAGGAACGCCACCTTGCCGCTGTTGTAGCTGCGCACGATGTCCCCCTCAACGGTGATGGTCTGGTCGATATGCTGGCCAGCGTCCTGCCAGGAGACTGCGCCAGTTGCCGGCTCGGCCGCGCTGATGTCCAGGACAACACCGTCCGACCGTGTGGCCGGTTCAGCCGCGCCTGAACTCCCCGCATCGCCGATGACCTCAATCTGGTCGGGTGAGTTGATGATGATCTCCGGCCGGTTGCGATACAGCTCGACCTCGCCGGTGGCGCGGACCCGCTTGCCGCGGAAAGCATCTTCCGGCGCGACCGGGAAGCTGTCAGCATCCTCGGCGAAGATCACCAGCGTGAAGTCATCGCGGTTGCGGCTGAAGTTCAGAAACACCACCGCCCCGGAGTCGTAGGTGTCCACGATGTCGCCCTCGACCGTCACCTGCTGGCCGACGTACTGCGGCGCGTCCTGCCACGGGATGGCCTCGCCCGGCGGTGCCTGCGGGCTGGCAGGCTGGTCAGCCGTCAACTTCTGGGCTGCGTTCCAGTCCTGAAGAAACGCGCTGGCCAGCCGGTTGACCGCCGCCGCGTCGTCGAAAACGATGCCCAGCTCGCGGTTGGAATCGAGGGATGTTTGGCTGAAGTTCTGCGAGCCGACGAAGGCCGTCTTGCCATCGGCCAGGATCGTCTTGGCATGAACGTAGGGTTCATCGAGGAACGCGACCTCTACCCCGCCCGCCAGCAGGCGTTCGATCTGCACCATCTCGCGGTCAGCTGGGTTATCCACCGGCGGCGTGACGATGCGCACGGCGACGCCGCGGCGCGCGGCGGCATGAAGCTGGTCGTTGAGGTCTACGTCCAACAGCGAGTTCTGTTCCAGATCGAGGCTGGTAGCCGCGCCGTCGATCAGCGCGGTGATGCGCTCGCGGCTGTTGATCGGGCTCCAGACCAGCAGGGAATTGGCCAGATCGGGGGCGCGCCGGCTCCAGTCGTCGTCGAAGACGCGCGCCACCTCAGCCACCAGCGCCGGGTCGTCCACGATCACCTCGTACTCGCGGTTCTTGTTGAACGACGAGTAGGTCAGGTTGTGGGTCATGATGTGCGCGCGACGGTCGTCCACCACCAGACTCTTCTCGTGGCTGAAACGGAAGGCGCTGGGCGTGTTGCGAACATCGATGCCCGCGCTGCGCAACTCCTCGAAGGCCGCCCGGTTAGACTCGCCGCCGCCCTGCGGCTCCGGCTCGATCATCACCCGTACATCGACGCCGCGCTGCGCAGCCGCCTTGAGCACGTCCACCACCTCGTCCAACGTGATCAGGTAGACCTTGAGGCGGATCGATTCCTGTGCGCTGTCAATGGCCTGCATCAGCGGCTTTTCGCCCGCGTCTGGCAGCACCACCAGTTGCAACCCGACGGGTTCGTCCACTGGCCTGCTGGCGATGCTGCTGGCCGGCGCGGCGACAGCCGGTTGCTCTGAAGCAACCGCGGCCGTGTCGGGCGCCTTGTTGCCGGACCGGCAGCCTGCCAACAACAGCACGGTCAGCAGCAGCGCCGCAACAATTCGGTACTTGTCGATCCTCAGAATGTTGGTCTGCAACCGGTTCCCTCCTGTTACCCCGGCGACGTCCAGCCCCACTGAGCCGCCACCGCCTGTACATCGACGATGTCCACCACATCGTCGCCGTTGCTATCGTAGACCGGGCTGTAGTTCCACTGGCCGTCGCTGGCCTGCCAGTGCATCGCCTCGGTGGTGAGGTCGTTGATGCTGACCTGGTCATCGCAGTCCAAGTCGGCCCAATAGCAGTCGCTGCGAATGCCGGCCAGATGCGCCAGCGACGCCAGCGACGCGGCGGTCATGTCGTGAAAGTAGGGCTGGTTGAAGTACTGCGTGCGGTCGTTGACGCTGTGGTAATACGCGTTGAAATCGCGCGGCGCACCGGTGTCGGCGTTGTAGTTCTCGATGGCGAGGATGGCCGGCACGTTGATGTTCCAGAACGAGGAATGGTCGCTGGCCGTGGTGCCGTTGCCGTAGATCACCGGTGTCAGGTCCAGGTTGTAGGCGGCGATGGCATCGGCGAAGGTCTGGCCCATGGGAACGCTGCCGGGGACGGTGGAACGGGCGTGAAGATCCATGTCGGGACCGCCCGTGTTGTCCCAGGCGATCATGTCGAGGTTCAACATGCCGCGCAGGTCCTGGCCGTTGACCGAAGCCGCGTAAGCCGCACTGCCCCACAATCCCTGCTCCTCGCCGGTGAACAGCACGAAGCGGATGGTGGCCTCGAAGGTGTAGGGCGCCAGCAGTTCAGCCGCGGTCAGCACCGCCACGCTGCCGCTGCCGTTGTCATCGGCGCCCGGCGCGAGCGTAGAGGCTGAACCGGACGTGTCGTCCATATGCGCGCCGATGATGTAGATGCCCGCGGCCGGGTTGCTGCCTGGCTTCTCGGCCACGACGTTGGGCAATGTCTGCACGACCTGCGGGCTGTGCGTCCACCAGTGATAGCTGACATCCAGCCCCAGCCGCTCCAGCCGCTCGGTCATGTACGCGGCCGCCTGCAAGACGGCATCGCGATTGTACGTGTAACGGGTGGCGAGGGTGACCTGCTGGCCGCCCACCGCGGCCGACTGCTCGCCGCTGAGTTCACGGGCGTAGGTCATCATGCGCGTCAGGTTGATCTGGTCGATGATATCCTGAACCTGCGAAATCGGCGTGATAGTCTGGATGTCGTCGATGTCAATGGTGGTCGATTCGAGGGCCAGCGGCGGGCCGGGTGGAGATGCCAGGGCAGGCAGGGCGAGTACGACAACAAGCACAAGGGCGAGTGCAACTGCGGAGGAGAGGGGGCGTTTACGAGCCATGGGTATGCTTCTTTCATGATTGTGCGAAGGAACACGACCAGCGCATTTTACCCGGGAATGCCTTGATTGGCTAACTCGTTGCCCGCTGGAAGTTGCCCTCGCCGCTGAAGCAGGCTAGAATCACCGCATGTCCTCACGCGCGATTGTCCACCTCGATCTCGACGCCTTTTTCGCGGCGGTGGAGGTGCTGGAGAACCCGGAACTGGTCGGCAAGCCGGTGCTGGTGGGCGGCAAACCGGGCGAGCGCGGCGTGGTCGCGGCGGCGTCCTACCCGGCGCGCGCCTTTGGCTGCCGCTCCGCCATGCCGATGGCGCGCGCGTTGCAGCTTTGCCCCGACGCCATCGTGCTGCCAGGCCGCCACAGCCTGTATCGCCAGTACTCGCGGCGCGTCATGGCGCTGATCCACGAGTTGACGCCGCTGGTCGAGCAGATCAGCATCGACGAGGCGTTCTTCGACCTCAGCGACCAGATCAAGACCTGGGAAGAGGCAGCAGCGGTCGCGCGGCGGCTGCAAACTGACGTGCGTGAGCAAATCGGCCTGTCGGCGTCGCTGGGCGTGGCTGCCAACAAGCAGGTCGCCAAAGTCGCGTCGGACTTCGACAAGCCGGGCGGCCTGACCGTGGTGCAACCGGGCGATGAGGCCAGCTTTCTTGCGCCGCTGCCGGTGCGCGCCCTGTGGGGAATTGGCCCGGTGACCGCCGAGCGGCTGGCAGGCCTGGGCGTGACAACCATCGGCGAGCTGGCTGCGCTGTCTGAGGACGACCTGCGAGCGGCATTTGGCCGCCACGGACCGGAGATGGCCCAGCGCGCCCGCGGCATCGACGACCGGGCAGTGATCACCGAATACGAGCGCAAATCGGTCAGCCAGGAGCGCACCTTCAACCAGGACCTGACGGAGTTGCACGCGCTGAAGGTGCGGCTGTGGCGTATGAGCCAGGGCGTGGCCGAATACCTGCAACGCAACGAGCTGGCCGGCGGCACGGTCGCCATCAAACTGCGCTACAGCGACTTCACCACCCTGACCCGTCAGATGTCGCTGGCCGTGCCCACCGACGATGCGATCGAGGTCTACCGGGCCGCGCTCGGTGTTGCTGGAGCGCACCTGGGAGACGGGCCGGCCGGTGCGGCTGCTGGGCGTCGGCGCGCACCAGCTCAGCGAACCGACGGGCCAGTTGTCGTTGTTCGACTGACCGACGGCACGGAACAGGGCAAGCATACTCTGCGAAAGACCACCCGTGCTCACTGGGACCTTGATTGGGGAAGGGATCCGGAGACATGGCTAGGTTTTGCGCCGCCGCCAGATAACAACTGCCACCACAGCAATCAACCCAAGGACAAGCGCCCCACCCAGCACGATTGCAGAAGAAACCGGCTGCGATTGAGGCTGGGCAGTTGGAACGACGTCAGCCGAATCCGCGTTGGAAGTAGCGCCAGGCGAAGGCGTCGATATTGAAGGCGAAGCATTGGACGTTGACGCGGGCCGGGCTTCAGACAGAAGCGGACGAGCCGTATCATCCAGATATGCCGCCACCCAGGCCAACGGCGCATTCCAGTTGATGGCAACCTCATTGGTGGAATACGATCCTATGTCATCCACGTAGCTTCTGGCTGGCGGTTGGCTCACCAATCCAGCGGCAATAGCGACGGGGTCACTCGGGTCGCCATTGGGCCCACCCGCCACCACGCCTGGCGGCGGCGGCGGAAAACCGTTCTCTGGCTGATTTGCCCAGAAACGGTGATGGGGATGCGCCAGAGATTGTGCGCCATAGCCGGAAACGAAGCTGAAGTTCAAGCTATTGCGACCCAGCAGATAATTCATGGTTTCCGTCACCGCATCCAGGTACCGGGCATCGCGGGTGAAATCATACGCGAGCGCCAGCACGATGGCGCGGTTGAGCACTTCGGAATTGGAACCCCACACATACTTATTTGACGGGACCGGCGAAAGATAGCCGTTCGACCGACCATACATCGTCGACAGCACCTCGTCGGCAAACCCGGTCAAGGCAGCTCGCGCGGTTTCATCCTGTCCTTCCACCGCCAACGAGATGGTACCCAGTGGCGCGGTTTCAGCCCAGAACATATCACGGACAGAAAGATTGTCACCTGAAGCCGTGTAGAACTCCTGGTATTCCGGCTTGCCGGTCGTCAGATACAATTCTACTGCCGCCCAGTAGAATTCATCCGACACATTGCTGTCACCGTAAGCGCCGCCGCCCAGCTCCGGAAACTCGGCCGCCAGCATGTCCGGATGCGCGCTCGCCGCCTGCCAGGCCGTCTCAGCCGCCGTCAGACAACGCGCCGCAAACTCAGCGTCAATGTCCTTCCAAACGCGCGCGCACTGCGCAGCCGTTGCCGCCAGATTAAGCGTTGCCGCCGTGGAGGGCGGGAAGAGGAAGCGGGTATCACTTTCAGCCGGCGGCAAGCCCGGCATCGCGTCCCACTGAAGGCCGTGCAGTTTGTGCTGTGCCATACCAGCCAATGGCTGGCCGTCCGGCACTTGCATACTCAGCAAGTATTCCATCTCCCAGCGCGCCTCATCCAACACATCCGGCACGCCGTTTCCACTTTCGGGAATGTTCAGCACCCCGTCGGCGAAGGCACCCGGGTTGCGCTGATAGGCATTGAGCAGTGTCCAGGCCGCGATGCCGCCGTTGACCACATATTTGCCATAGTCGCCGGCGTCGTACCAGCCACCTGAGGCATCGAGCGTGTAATCGCACGCCGGCCAGTCCCGACCGCTGGAATCCGTCCCGGCGTAACAGGTGACTTCGCCATCGCTCACATGACCGGCTGGCCGTGCCCAATCCCCGGCATATTGCTTCTCCAGCGCTATGCCACTGCGATTCAAATAGAAGTAGCGCAAGGCATCCAGCTTCAAATCATGGTATGGTACTTCGCCGATATCAAACCGATCGCTCGTGGCGCCATCAGCAGCCAGGGTATAACCTTGGCCGGACGTATCGAAGGCCGAGAAATCGATCCGATGCACAGTCTCGCCAGTTGCACCATCCTCGCCCTTCACTTCCGTGGTGCCTGTCAGTACAGTATTTCCCTTGCTATCTTTGAGCGCCCACTCCACCGGGTTCTGGCGCTTTGAAGCCAGGCCGGCCACTTTCGCTGCGTAGGCGTAGTAGCCGGTCTGATTAACGCTGATTTGCTGGCGCGGCGTGAAAGGCGTGGGAGTAGGCACAGCAGTCGGCGCAGCGGCGCGTGCCCCCGGCGTGGGGATATCCGTGCTCCCTACTTCAAAAAACAACGCCCGGCCAAACAGGTAGGGAGAATTCCAGGAACTGTCCGACACGTCGGCGTTGGACCAGATGAGTTTCACGTTCCGATTTGCCTGACTGGCGCCGTTGGCCTGGGCCTGAAAACCAATTTCCAGCCCATGTGCCGGCTCGACCTTGAGCGGCAGGGCGGCTTCAAATCCCCAGCCATCGGCGGTCTTGAAGACAAACGCCTTTACCTGCGCTTGACCAGCATTCTGACCGGTCAACGTCAGTCTGGCCGGGTCGGTATTGCCGATGTCGCCAGGATTGATGTTGATCTGAAAGATGCCCTCGCCGTAGGCCGCCGCATTCAGGTCGCTGCTGGTGTTAAGATAAAACTCCAGCGAATCTTCGTTCCAATATTCGGTGCCATGCTGCCCGGTGATGATGTTTTTGTCGGGGATTGACATCGTGAGATAGAAGGTCTCATTATCCGCAGCCACAGCAAACGAGAGGGGACCGTCTTCGCCCGGCACGGCGCTGGTGGCTGTCCCTTTCGTTACTATCTGCACCGGCACGTCTTGCCAATCGTCCAGTTTGCCGTCCAGCTTGATGTTGACCGGGAAAGGCACATACACCGCTTCGCCGGCAATTTCCAATGGAGCCAGTAGTCCCTGCTGCCAGGCAGCAACCGGGCCAACCAGGATCGTCACTGCTACGACAAGAAGCAACAAGCCGACAACTGCCGGGAGAAACTTGTGTGAGGAGCGTGCTATAGCCTTCATGTTGACCTCCAATGCTTATGAGTTTTTTCGCCATCATCGCTTCGAGCCGCAGGCCGGCTGGGCTTCGCCCATCCACTCCCATTGACGGATACCATTATTGCATTCTCCTGGTCTTTTTATCAGTTTCCGTTTCCATGTGCGTATTCTAACACTTCACCACCAACTGCGTAACTCCTGTATCAACAGACTTCGATCACCTCTCTTGCCATTGACTGTGTTCTCTAAGGAAATCAACCGACTTCCAGCAAATGGCCGACGTGAGCCAACCCAGGATACCGACCGTTGAGGTCAGTCCACAGATTGCAAAGGAAGCTCGCTGGTCATGGCTCCTGCAAATGCCCGCGCTATCCTGGTTAGTGACGCCCTGGCGAGAACCTGCCACCCTCTAGCGACATTCTGCGTTCTGCGTTACAATAGATTCTGCTCGTCCCAGGAGGCCAGACTTGTTTCGCAGACACAATCTCATTCACCTGGCTGTTGCGTCGGCCGTGATACTGGCGGCGCTGCTGGCATCTTCACTGGCCAGCGCTGGCAGCATTGCCCGTGAACCGGCTGCGCCGACAAGCCAGCCCCAGGTCGCCAGTACACCGGAAGCAGCCGGCGGGCAGCCGGACACTACCTGCCCCGCCTGGCAGCCACCCGCCTCGACCAGCTACCAGAGCTTCCCCAACGCCGGCATCTACACCTTCTTCGACTGGCCGCACCTGGACCCCGACCTCTACCCGTGGCTGACCGGCGGGCACATGGCGTTCACCTGGCGCAGCATCGAGGGGCGCGGGCCGGGCCAATATTACTGGGAGGACGTGGACCAGTGGCTGGCCAGCGAAGCGGCGCTGGGCAAGCCTGTCGCGCTCTCCTTCACCGCCTACGAAGGGTGGTGCTGCGGCGGCAACCAGGTTCCGCAGTGGTTCAACGACGCGTAGGGCGCACTGGCCGGCCGGCGACGGCTACGTGACGTGTAGCTGGACCGACTACGGCGGCATTCCACACTGAGGACATTCCGATTTACTGGACCGCTGCGTTCCAGACCGCCTACGAATTGTTTATGCAGGCGGTCGCAGCGCGCTACGGCGACGATCCACGCGTCGCACTGATCGAGATCGCGGCCGGCATCTACGGAGAGACGATGCCGGCCGAGTTGGACGACGAGGTGGACGCCTGCCTGCAAGCCGCCGGGCTGACCTCTGACCTGTGGACGCAGACCGTCAACCGCATCACCGACATCCACCAGCGCGCCTGGGCCGACACGCCGATGGTGCTGCAATACGCGCCGTGGTATCTCTACCGCAAGGAGCGGCGGGAGTTCTCCGACTACGCCGCCAGCCTGGGCATCGGCGTCAAGCACAACCGGCTGGTGACCGACCACGACGACCAGGTGGTGCGCTCCGACACCGCCACCATCCACCCCGACGTCTGCCGCACCGGCCAGTACGACCCGATGCTGCAATACGCCGGCCAGGTGCCGGTGGGCTGGGAGGGCGAATCGTCCTATCACCCCGAGGCCAGCGACCTGATCTGGAGCCTGTTCAACGGGCTGAACAAGCATCCCAGCTTCCTGCTGCTGGGCAAAGCGACCATCAGCACCGATGACCCGTACCGCCAGTGGGCGCTGCGACTGGCCGACCGCTACACCGATGTCACCGTCGCGACCACCCCCGGCGTCTGGGTGGCGCTGCGCGATCCGCTGCCGCCCAACCCGGGCGACCCGCCGCGCTGGTATCCGCAATGGGGCAACTTCGACTTCTGGCTGCGCCAGGACGACAACGCGTCCGGCGGACGCAGCGTGCCAGCATGGTACGTCGGCCCGCATCCGTGGGGCCGCTACGCCCGCCGCACCGATGCAGCCAGCGGCAATCCCGACATGTATTTCGATGTGGACGACGCGTTCATCGACGGCTCCGGCGCTGTTCCGGTGACTGTGTCGGTGCTGTATTACGACAACGGGACCGACACCTGGGAGCTACAATACGACGCGACCGGCGACAACTTCAAGAGCGCCGGGATCGTGCAGAAGACCAATAGCCGCGAATGGCTGGAGACGACCTTCGTTCTACCAGACGCGCAGTTCGCCGGCCAGCTCAACGGCTACGATTTCCGCCTGCGCAGCCGCGGCGATGGGAATGAGTATTTCAGCTTTGTGGAGGTGCTGAAAGGGGAGGGGAAAGGAGCGGAAAGTGAAGTCCTAGAGAGCGGGAGAGGGGAGAGGGAGAGAGAGGGAGAGGGAAGAGACTCCCACGAAGGAAGTCCTACCCAATCTACCAGCCATCCCCAATCCCCTCACCAATTCCCAGTCTACCAGCATCCCACCCAACGACGATTTCGACGCGGCGACGCTGATTGGCAGCTTTCCCTTCGACGAGGCGGTGGATGCCAGCGGCGCAACCGTGGCGACCGACGACCCGGATATGCAGTGCGGCGACGGCGTGAACCAGCGCACGCTTTGGTACCGGCTGACCGCGCCGGCCGACGGCCTGCTGACGCTGGACACGGTGGGCAGCCACGACGACACGGTGGTGGCGATCTGGCAGGGCAGCCGCGGCAACCTGATCAACCGAGGCTGCAACGACGACGGCGCCTATTGGTCAGACACCTCCAGCCTCAACGTGACGGTGCAGGCCGGGCAGACCTACTTCGTTGAGCTTGCCAGCCGCGCGCCGCTGGACGACGGGCAGGTCGCGCTGCGGGTCGATTTCAACACGTGCAGCTACGCCGGCGACGAGGCCGCGGTCAACTCGATTCTGACGACTTACGGGCTGTCGGGCCTCGACAACTACGCGGAGGTTCTCTCCTTCCCCAGCGGGACGCGCTGCGCGGTGACCGGCCTCAGCCTGGCCAACAAGCAGCTCAGCCTGCCGCTGCCCGCGACAATTGGCGACCTGCGCAACCTGCAAACGCTGGACCTGCAATACAACCGCATCCCCGACCCGCTGCCCGCCAGCCTGGGCAATCTGGCCAACCTGCATGTGCTGAACCTGCGCCACAACACGTTGCACGGGCCGCTGCCGGCATCGCTGGCCAACCTGCGCAACCTGCACGCGCTGGAACTGGAAGCCAACGCGCTCAGCGGACCGCTGCCGGCGCAGATTCGCAGCATGACCCGTTTGCAACGGCTCTTCCTGTCCTCCAACGACCTGTCGGGACCGCTGCCGGACTGGCTGAGCTGAGCTACGCAACCTGGAACACCTCTGGCTGGGCTACAACCGGTTCAGCGGCGCGCTGCCCGCCAGCCTGGGCACGCTGGACCGGCTGACGCAATTGTCGCTGGCCAACAATCAGTTCGACGGGCGCACTGCCCGACGAACTGACCAACCTGCGCCGCTTGCAGGCCTTGCACCTGGAACACAACCAGTTCAGCGGGCCGCTGCCGGCCGCGCTGGGCGACCTGACGCAGTTGGCCGGACTTTATGTCGAGCACAATCCGCTGACCGGCCCGTTGCCGGCCAGCATGACCAGCCTCGACCATCTGTGGAGCGGCCACTTCACAGACACCAGCCTGTGCGAACCTGACGACCCGGATTTCCAGGCCTGGCGCGCCGGTGTCCCCGACTGGCAGGGACCGGGCCGCCTGTGCAGTCAGCCGCCGTTGCCGACCAACACACCGACCGCGACCGCCAGTCCGTCGCCGACTGCTACGCGCACATCGACGCCGACCGCGTCGGCGACGCCCACAAAAACTGCCGCAGCCACCTCGACAGCATCGACAACGTCTACTCGCACGCCAACGCCAACCCGAAGCGGCGACCGCAACGCCAACTGCAACTCGCACCGCAACACCCACGGCTTCTCCTACGGCAACGCCAATCACCTACACACGCTACCTGCCGCTGATCTTGCACCGATAGCTACCGGTCTGTCTTATTGGCACCCCTGTTCGCCGCGGTGTGCATCTTGAAGATATCGGATTGTTGGCGATAGACGCGCATCCGAGACTTTCACGCGCCGCCACTGCCGGAGATCCTTGCAAAATTGTCACGGATTTGCCTGCGATTATTCATCAAAGTTCATCAAATTTGTGATACAATAGAACAAGATCAATGTCAAGAAAGACCGTTGTTAGACCTCCCGGGTTGGCGGCGGTCATCGGGGTTTGATTGTTAATAGGGGTGTCTTGGCCTGTTCAGGCAATGCCGCAATCCTGGGGATATTGCCGCACTGTTATCATCTGTACTGATTTGAGGTTGGTGGAGAAACAATCGAATGCTGCCGGGTCAGTTGCTGCCCCGGTGCGGCGCATGTGCATAGCAAGGGAGGTGCGCTGATGGCCCGTACAAGAGACGCGAAACTCCAGGGTTTGCCGCTAAACCTGGGTGAACCGGTCAAGGTCTACCGGCAGAATCTGCTTTCGCAACTGCTGTTTCCTGCGCGCATTCTGGTCTGGACGGCTATCGCCGGGCTTGCCGGAATGATGATGTTCATGATCGTCGAAAACATCGGTTGGGATGAGCCGTTCGACCTGTTTCGGGGTCTTTCAATAGCGGCGCTGATGCTGGGTTTCATCGGCTGGATAACGTTTACCACTGCGCGCAAACTTGGTCCGCTGGTACTGGGGTGGCGCGATATGGCGGTCGAGTACCCTAATGGAATCGCCTATTTCCACCAGGGTGTTTGGCGCGAAATGGGTTGGGAGGAGATCAGCGAGGTACGTCGCCAGGAGTTCTCCTTCAACTCGGAAGGCTGGTTCGGCGGTGACCTGGCCAGCCTGGTATTCGTTCCCATGATGATGTTCCTGATGGGACACATGCGCGAGTACAAAGTCTCCGGCCAACGCACCGGTCCGATCAGCATCTGCGGCACGCTGGCCGCTGTGGTCGATCTGATGGACACGATCCAGGGGCACACGCTCGACCGCCGCAGACAGCATGCCCTCACGGTGTTGCAAAACGGCGCAGAGGTGGCGTTTGGCAAGGTTGCCATTCACACCGACAAGGGCGTTCGGCGCGGCAGCACGTGGCATCCCTGGCGCGAGGTCAGCGTCGTCGATGACACCATCATCATCAAATCCGGGCGATGGCCCATTCCGATCACCACCAAAATCGCGGCAAACGGCCTGCCAAACGGCGACATATTGCTTTCGGTGGTTCTGGACCGACGGCGTTGGATACATCCGAGAGATCCGATAAGCGAACCATCCGCGAGTTCCCAGTCAAGGCTTTTCTGAGGAGGATCCCCGCAATGTTCGGCTATCTCCCAGCTCCTTGCCACTGCCAGATCGGCCGGGATGTCGACCTCTACCGCAGCACGTTCTGCGGGCTGTGCAACGCGATGGCGTCGCAGTATGGTCAACCGGCGCGGCTGCTCATCAACCGGGACGCGACTTTTCTGGCCATGATGACAGCGGCCCAGTCGCCGAACGCGCCGGTGATCACCCGTTCGACCCGTTGCCAGCCATGGAGCCGGCCGATGCCGGTGTTCGAAGCCGGGCCGGCGCCTGCTTACGCCGCCGCGGTCACCCTTTGCGGCCTGAGAGCGAAGTTGGAGGATGAGCGGGTAGATGAGCACGGTCCACGCGCCGCGGCGTGCCGCGCGCTCATCTCAGTATCGCGGTCCCGATTCGACCGAGCCGAGCACACCCTGCGCGCCAGCGGTTTCCCGGTAGCCGAGGTCTATCGCGATTTGGCCGGGCAGTCATGGGTCGAAAAGCAGGTGACAGACGGAAGCAACTCAGCTGAAGCCGCCCTTCCCAGCGCGCGCGCCTTTGGGTCGATTCTGGCGCACACAGCGCGCGTCGCCGGCAACGACCGCAATGTGGAGCCATTGTACGAGGCCGGACACAGCCTGGGCACGCTGATCTATGCTCTGGACGCTTACCGGGATCTGGATGACGACAGCCGGCGCGGCCGGTTCAACTACTTCGCAGTCTCGACGGACGGCGAGCGGGCAGATGCTGGCTCCGTGCGGGCACAGGCGCGGCGGATTACGTCAAAGTGCCAGCAGCAGATCGCTCAGGCATGGAAGGAAGTCGAATTGCTGCGCTTTCAGCCGGTTCTGGAAGCTGTGCTGTTGACCGGCCTGCCGTCCAGCACCAGACGAGTGCTTGGCATCAACACAGGCTCTCCCATAGCCCACAGTATTCGAGAGGTTGAAGACGAGGATTCCAGCTTCGATCAGGGATCGAATGCCTGCTTTTGTCCTGGAGGTGACTGGACGGGATGCTGTTACTGTTGTGAATGCTGCGAATGCGCTGACTGCGACCGCGACGGTAGTTGCTGTGACTGCGGCGGCGCGGATGATTGCTGTTGCAACGGCGATTGCAACGGCTGTGACTGCGGAGACTGCGATTGCGGAGGATGTGATTGCGGAGGCTGCGATTGCGGAGGCTGCGATTGCAATTGTTGAGCCTGTCAATTCGAGGAGGTTACTGTCATGACTACATCAAGAAACCTGGCAACGGTGATCAGCCTGATGACGATTGCCCTGCTGCTGGCCGGCTGCCCGGCCGACGAGAAGCCGCTGGCCACCGAGGTGGCTGTGGCGCCCACCGAAACTGAGGCAGCTCAGGTCGCCACGGAGGCGCCTACGCCGACCCCCACCATGCCGTCGACGGACACGCCAGCCCATCTGACCGACACGGCTGTCCGGCCTACCGAGACCCTTGAATCCGAGATTTCGCTCAATTCCCTATCCGTTGCCGAGATACTGAAACGGGCACGAGCAGCCGAGGAAGCGATCCATTCCGCCCGGATCAGACTGGAGCAAGAGGTGGTTGTGCCGGGTGGCTCGATCATCCTGACGTGTGATGGAGTGCTCGAACAGCCGGCCCGCCTATACATGGCATGTGATGCTGCAGGCACGCCGTTCGAGATGGTTGTTCTGAGCGAAACCGAGGCCTTCATGCGTCAGCACGGCGACGAGTTGTGGGTCAGGATGCCGGCAGAAGCGGTCGAGAATCCCTTGGAGCAGACGGGCCTCGGAAAGTTCGGCGATGAGGCTCAAGTAGTTGGCCAGGAAACGATCGACAACGTCGCCAGCTATGTCGTTAAGTCCGCCGTAGACTTGGGCACATTGTTGGGTTCCGATCCCCAGGTATTACAGGCGTTCAGTCTGCAGAGACTCCAGCGCCTCGATCAAAGGTTGGATCGGCAAAGATGACTTCTTGCCGCGACGCTATGAGGTAAGCATGATCCTCTCGGGCCCCGGAGGGGAGATACAGAGTGATGTTTCGGTCGACCAGGATAGCTTCGACGAACCAGTGACGATACCGGAGCCTGCGCCCTATGCCACTCAGTTAAGCATGGCCACTTCGGATCCAGTTCTCGATATCGCTTTCTCGCCCGATGGCCAGACCCTGGCCGTGTGTGATGACGACGCGTTCCTCTACCTGTGGCAGACGAAGGACCCACAGATATACGGGCGATATCTAGACCACCCGGAGCTCTTGAACAAGGGAGATGACGCGCCCTATTTCTTGGCGGCTGATTTCTACTCGTTGTCCTTTTCGCCTGATAACCGGACCCTGGCCGCCGGTACGCTGGGCGAGGCGCTGCTGTACGATCTGACGGATCTGGAGGCTGAACCGCTCTCGCTGGCTGTAACCGATGGAGTCCATGTCCAGGCCATCGCCTACTCATCTGATAATCGTACTGTGGCGGCAGGGGGTGACGATGGCCTGGTGTACCTTTGGGACACCGCAAACCCCGAAGCGGTTCCGATCGTTCTGGAGGGCCACGAGGCTCCAATCCGAGACCTGCTGTTTATGCCTGACGGAACGACCCTGATCACTGGCAGCGAGGACAGCACCCTCCATGTATGGGATATGAACGACCTGGCAGCGCGCCCTCGAGTACTTGCAGGCCACGACATGCCCGTATACGACATAGCCATTACAGCCGATGGAGATACATTGTTCTCGGTGGGTTTCAAGGATCCTGTCTTTGCGTGGGTCTTGGATACGCCTGGCGCCCGTCCAGACCCGATAATTCCTGCTGAGGATCCCGGAATAGGCAAGTACCCAACACTGGCCCTGGCTCTTTCACCAGATGGCAAGCTGCTGGCAACATCCGAGGTGTTCGGCACAGTGCGGTTGTGGGCCGCTCCCGAATTCGACCAGCCCATAGCCACGTTCTCCACTGGCAACCAGTACGACATCATGAATGTGGACTTCTCTCCTGACGGGCGCTACCTGGCGGCCAGCCAGAGCAACCTGGTCCACATCTGGGATCTCGCGCCAGAAACGCCGGACGAAGCGGCAGCGACAGCAACCAAAGTTGATGGCCTGACAGCCACAGAGCTTCTGGCCCGCAACCAGGAGGCGATGGCGGAACTACAGACGCTGACAGTAAGCATGACCGTAGACAACGACGATCGGGATAGTGCGGGCGAAATGGAAGCCGGACCGACCCGGATCATCACGATAACTGCCGACCTCAGACTTCCCAGCGACTTACATGGCTGGTGGAACACCTCGAATGAAACCTGGGAGATGCTGCAACTGGATGGCGGACCGACTGTCGTGAGAAGTAATCCGGATGATAAATGGCAGTCGCGGGTGCCGTCGCTGGCTCAAGGGCTACCGTCAGCGAAGAGCCTCCTTGCCCTGAGCACCCCTGAGAACTCTCGCAAGGGCGGCACGATTCGAGGAGATGGAGAACGCAGGGAGCGACGATCCCTACCTGATTGCCTTTGCAGTGCACCCACGCGAGTTCTTTGCGCTGGAGCCGACGCTGGATGAACGGATACTCGGAACAAGAACGCAGGTAACCGGAAAAGCATGGATTGAACGCGAGAACCTGCTCACCCAGCGTGTCCAGTACGAGATATCTCTCAAAACGCCGTATGTCGACTGGACGATCACCTATGTTCTGGAGTTTGGCGCGTTCGATGCTCCCGTTCAGATACCTGTCCTGGAGCAGTGATGTGAACGACCGATGCGTCCCTGCCGGGTAAGAATTTAATCGCCGACCTGAGGCATAAGGAGGAAGCTGCTATGTTCACCACAAAACGTCTCGTGCTGATAATCTCGTTGGCCGCACTCGCCGTCCTGCTGGTGGCGTGCGGTGAACGCACGGAGCCCACACCTACCCCGGTTCCACCCACCGCGACACCGGCGCCAGCCACCGCAACGCCGATGCCGCCCACCGCAACACCAGAGCCGACGGCCACACCGACGCCACTGTCCGCGCAGGCTATTCTGCAGGCGGCGTATGACTCCCAACAGACTACGCCCTATAGCATTGACCTGGATATGACCCTGGTGTTAAGCGGACCGGACATCGGAGACGATATTGAAATTGCCATGCGGTTGACAGGCGTTGTGGAGCCACCAGACCGGATGAAGGGAACCTTGTTGACGTCAAGTCAAGGCATGGATGCCGAAACCGAACTAGTTGTCATCGGCGAAGAGTCATTCGTGCTCAACCCCTTGACCAGCAGATGGCAACGAGACGTCCAGTCCGGCACCATGTTCGACCCGGCAGATCTGGTGATGGACCCGGCTGACTTCGAGGAATTGGAACTCGTGGGCCAGGAGACTCTGGACGATGCGCCGGTCTACTATCTATCGGGACGCGCCGCACTGCCGTTCAACCTCGGCGAACCGCTGGGCGAGATGAACGCCGACATGCGGATCGAGTACTGGATCAGCCAGGATGACCTGACTATCGTGCGCTCGACTAGCGAGGGTGACATGGACTTCGGCGGCATGGTCGACGCCAGCGCCACCGTGTCGATGACCGCGCGCATGTTTGACTACGGCATTCCTGTGGATATCGTTGCACCGGAAATCGCGTCGAGCGCCGTGATATCCGTCGCGAATGTGGGTGTGATCGCGATTGAGCCTGCCTTGTTGGCTCCCTTGACGGACGATACGCCCGAAGGAAACATCCAGCGCGGCCTCGAAAGCCTGGTCGACGGGCGCATCGGCTTGGCATTCGCACATTTCGATCGCGCGCTGACATTGCGGCCAGACTGGCCTGATGCGATGCTGTATCGGGGCGCGACGCTGGCTATCGACGGCAGCATCCAGGAAGCCTTGGCCAACATCGACGCGGCTATCGAGGCCGAGCCAGACCGCGCCGATGCCTACGCCCTGCGAGCCTGGACCTACCTGCGTGCAGCAGTTCGCCAACTCGACGATTTCGACGACGCAACGGCCCTGGAAAAGGCTGCTGAAGACATCGCCAAGGCGCTGGAGTTGGCGCCGGATATGCTGGCTGCGCAAGGGCTGCAAGGCGCCATCGACCTGAACGAGGCGCTGGCGCTCTTCGAAACCGATGAAACACAAGCGACTGCAGACTTCCAGGCTGCGATGGTTGAACTACAGTTGATGACCACCCAGGACCTCGAACTCGGCAGCCGGTCAATTCATCGCCATGCTACAGATCATGGCTCAACTGAACATGGCAGACCGTGGTTGGCTGTTGCGGCAAGCTGACGAAGCAACCGTTCGCCTGGAGGAGATCCCCAGGGACTATGCGGCCTATTCGATCCGCGGGCTGGTCAAGCTAATCCTCGGCTCACAGCCTGCGCCTGACATGCAAACATTGCAGGAGGCCGGTGATGACCTGCTGGCTGCCATCGCGCTGGTGCATGACCATATGCCTGAATTGGCGGACCCGGCAGGTGGACCACTACAGGTCGCGCACATCTGGGATGCGCAGGAGGCGAGCTATTCGAATGGCCTCCTCTACACGCAGGTCTTCTTCAACCAGAACCCGCAGCTCTTTCCGGAGTTTGCACAGATGTTGACTTCGTGGTGGGAATTGCAGGACGTGATGATCGAGATCGTCGACGACCCGATCATCTTCAGCGTTGCATTCAGCCCCGATGGCAGTCAGATCGCTACCCTCAGCGAGTCGGGGCCCAGTTGGCTGCGCCTCTGGGATGCCACGACGGGTGAGATGCTGCGCGAGGTCGCACTGCCGCTGGACGGCCGGGTAATCGCCACCACCGATGGCCATCTGGCCTTCAGCCCGGACGGTGCGAGCATTGCTGTCGCGTACACCAATCCGGTAGCACGCGTGATCGACACACGGACCGGAGACGTGGCACTGGAACTGGCGCATGAGCTGTCCATCAATTCGGTAGCCTGGTCGCCTGACGGCACGCAACTCGCGACCGTGGATCCCGATTCCGATGCACCGATCCTGTGGGATGCCGCGTCTGGTGAACGAGTGATGACTACAACAGTCGAGAGCGCGATCGCCAACATTGCTTTCAGTCCGGATGGCAACCTGCTTGTGGGCGGCGGCGAGACAGTGCAATTGTGGAATGCGGAGAGCGGTGACTTGGTCACTACCCTGCCCGGCTACGACCCAGGCTATGTCGGCGCTCCGGCTGTGAGCCCGGATGGCAGGCTGCTGGCTCTTCCCGATTACCCGGTAGTCGTCTATGACCTGCCTTCTGCGAGCCAGTTGTATACCATTCCCATCGGCGCACGAACCGTGGCCTTCAGCCCGGACGGGAGCCGGCTGGCCACCTCCGGCTTCGAAGCCGCCGGCGTCTGGGACAGTGAAACCGGCGAGATGGTATTGCTGGCAGGCAATGTCCACGGCGCCAACTCCGTCGCGTGGAGCCCGGACGGCAGCCAGATCGTAACCGGCGGGCCTGATGGCCGCTTCCGGGTCTGGGATGTTGAAACGGGGGCCGAGCTGTGGGGTGGATGGGCTGCCACGCTCTGGTGGGAGGAGACGATTACGCCAGAGCCGGCTCTTCCGGCGACATCATCAAGCCCGGCGCCGGCACCGATCGGCGAAGGGGCGCAACGCGGCATAGCGCTGTTCGTGGGGCAAGGCTGTGTGGGCTGTCATGGGAGGCCGGGACAAGGCGGGATCGTGGGGCCTGATCTGGCAGGTGTCGCCACGGCGGCGGCAGGACGCGATCCAGCCCTGACGGCGGAGGAATATCTGCGCCAGTCTATCATTGACGCCGAAGCCAGGCTCGCTCCGTTGTGTCCCGACGGCCCGTGTCTGGCGCAGATCATGCCGCATACCTACGGTGAGATTCTCAGCCCGGCGGAGCTGGACGACCTGTTGGCGTATCTGATGAGCCTTGGGTAAGGGCGCAGCCGTTGTATTGCGTAAAGAACAGCTTGTCACGGAACCGGTACGACAACCATCAGAGTGGTTGCCAGTCCGCGAAATGAGGAAGTCAAAATGAGAATCCACCTGTTTGACGCTGTTGTACTGGCCGCGTTGGGTTGGTTCCTGGTGGGAGCGCCGTCTGCCAGCGCCAATGCCGGTCCCCCACTTTCTCGAATGGCGTTCGAGTTCTTCGACGAATCCTCACAGCCTATAACTCCCGAAGTGCTGCAACTGGCAGGCTGCCAGGATCCTGCCTGCACTTCGCCGACGCTGTTGTATGAAACGCCACGAATGTTAGGCGTATCAATCTGTACCCTGCCAGGCTGTCTGCCATCGACTCCCGACATGGAAGTCTTCAAGATTCTCCTGCACACAGGGGAACGCCTGTCGCGCCGATGCCCCGAGGTTTGGCAAACAGCCGTACTATCAGTTGATCATCCTGCCGCGCTCAGAAACACCGTTACAGCAAGCCGCGGTCGGTATCTTTGAGAGCAGGCAAATGGATTTTGGGGAGATCAGAGGATTGCGAGTGGTGGTAACCCCTTCCGGTCTGCTCATTGCCGACGATCGTGACATCGGCAGTCGAACCCCAATGGCCGCAAATTACAGCTCTTGCAACGGCGGGCCGACCAACGCAACGATTGGCTTTGTCGTGACCCAGCTCGCTGAGATAGGGGCCGTGCTGCTCAGTCTCCTGATACTGAGAGTTCCACGAAAGCTCATCGGTGGCGTCCTGGTGACGATCGGGCTGATCAACTTCGCCACGTATCCGGTGGTGTGGTTCACCTTCCCGGCGCTCGGGCCGTTCCACACCGCTCACGAACAGGCCACTGCCGTGTTTACGCTGCTGGCCGCTCTTCTATACGCTGGTCTGATCGTGCGGCTGAGACCAGCCTTCAATCCGGCCAGGCGAGGGATGCTCGTCGGGCTGGTGGCCGTGGCGCTTCCCCTCGTTTCAGGACTGATCTTTGGCGCTGCCTCCGTTGCCAGCGCGGCTGTGGAAATGATTGGCAGTGGCAGCAAGGAAATGATCTCCGCTGCCGGCCTTCCTTACCTGGTCACCATGCCTGCCAGCGAAGTGTTTGCCTTCACCGCCGAGGCAGTGCTGATCGCCCTGATCTGCCGGCCTGTGGTTTCTGGTCGGCAAGCGGTGGCTCTAAGCGTTCTTGCCAACAGCACCAGCCTCCTGCTTGGCCTCGTGTTGCTCTGAGGAGGTGCAAAATGACATACAGCGAGAATCGAGAACACGCGACGGACCGCCAGAGAACCTGTGCACGGCGGCCAATGCGGTAACGCTATTGCGTCTCGTCGTTTCCACGATCCTCTTTGCCGCATCGGCCTTCCTGCACGACCCGACGCTGAACCTGGCCGGTCTGGCCGTCTACTGGGTCGGCGACGTGGCCGACGGCTACCTGGCCCGCCGGCTGAACCAGGAAACTCTTTTCGGCGCGCAGTGGGACATCCTGGCCGACCGGCTCTCGGTGGCTTTCTTCTACCTGAACTACCTGGTGCTCTACCCGCACCTGGCGCCGGCCATCGTGCTCTTCCTGGTGCAGTTCATGGTGGTGGATCACTACCTCAGCAACCAGTACCTGCGCTGGCCCATCATGTCGCCCAACTACTTCTACCACGTCGATCAACACCATCTGGAGGCTGAACTGGTCGAAGCTTGGCAAGGCGTGCAACACAGGCTTGATTACCCTGCTGCTGCTGGTTACGAAGTCCAACGCAGTGGTCGTGCCGGTGGTGCTGGTGGTGCTGGCGATCAAGCTCTACTCCTGCGTGCGGTTGCTGAAGCTACATGAGCCGACAGTCCGCGAACGTGAGCAGCATCTAGCTCGCGCACCCAGGCGGCGAGCGCTTGACAGAGTAGGCTGGCTCTGGCTACGGTAGCAGTCCTGACCTTGATCAGCCAGTTGCCGGAAAGAAGTGGAGATTAACAGTTGGATTATGAGGAGGAGAAATGAACACGCTG
Organism: uncultured Chloroflexia bacterium; assembly: GCA_963707275.1. GTDB lineage: Bacteria > Chloroflexota > Anaerolineae > JAAEKA01 > JAAEKA01 > JACKBK01. The sequence goes on along the minus strand of CAVPPH010000001.1, from coordinate 268,881 downwards.
ACTTCTCTGATAACCAATCTGCTCGTTGGAAACCCGCGATTGGCGGGCGCGTTCGGTCTGATGACAGCCTTGTGTTTCGGATACCTGGGTATCGCATCCTGGCAAGACATGCAGAGTATGCCTATGCAGCCGAGATCGCTCGCGCTGAGCGCGGCCGCGGCCGCCGTACAGGCAGACGGCGAGAGCCAGTGGGTTGCACTGGAGCAGGTTAGCTGGGATTGCGACAACATCCTACGCGAGGGAGATCGAACATCGGTGATCTTCAGTGATCCAGCGCAGTCCGTGCTGGGTCTGGCAACGTTCTCCGGACCGCAGGATTTGGCCTGTGAAGACCTCGACCCAGGGGCCGCGGTCGGTGTGCTAAGACTGATGGGCGAGGGCGAGTATGAACGTCTGGATGACCGGGGATTTGACTTGACGCGTCACAGCTCCGCCAAGACGCGAGTTGCGCTCTGCACCTTCTGCGGGCCAAGAAACTCACAGATTGGGGTAGCACTGGGCATTATCTTGGTAGTCGCGGGATTGTCGCTTTACCCGCTGAGTTTGCGCGCTCATCGAGCGCGCCCGCGCGTCCGGCTCCTGACCGAACAATGCGCAGCGCGGTGGGCCAGGCAATTGTGACAAAACTGCAAGGAGGTTCTGTGCGTATTTTCACCCGATTGTCATATTCGTAACTTATGATGACATAGAAGTGAACGGATCGTATCGGCCGTTGCTCCGCTTTCCCAGGTTGCGCGGTCACTGCATGTCCAGCCGTCTCCTGGTTCCTTTTCCACACTGGCGCAGCGCCGTACTCCTGGGGGATTACAGTTTCGTGTTAATTGGGTGGTTTTTACCATTTGAGGAGGGTTCTTATGGCGAGATTATCGGCGGCCCACCGTCCTGGTTGGTCGCTGCCGTTGCCATGGCGTAGCGACGACAGTCGCTGCGCCTCTTTGGCGTAACCACTAACCGCGCCCGCAAACGTTTTAACCGCATACACTCTTCGAAATCAGCAAGGAGGCTAAACCATGTCTACCCACCGCGTTCGTCCTCGTAGCCGTGCTTGTCATCGCGCTCCTGGCCCCAGGCGCATCCCGATCCCTGGCCGAGCCAGCCGCACCGCAAGCCGCTGCCGCGTCTGCGACTGCCAGCGGCTCCATGCTCTTCATCGAAAACGCCGGCCAGTGGCCGGAAGCCGCGCGCTTTCAGGTCTGGGGCCCGCCCCTGGGCGCCGGCACGACCTGGCTGGCCGAGGACGCCATCTGGCTGGTGGTCGGAGGGGCCGAGCAGGAGAGCGGTAGCATGGGAGACGAAGAGGCTTTCTCCCCCTCCCCCACTCCCCCCCTCACCCCCTCTCCCCAGACCGCCATCAAGCTCACCTTCCCCGGCAGCAACCCGAACGTGCGCATCGAGCCGTTCGACCCGCTGACCACCACTGTCAGCTACTTCATCGGCAACGACCCTGACCAGTGGCATCCTGCCGTGCCGGTCTGTAGCGGAGTGCGCTACGCCGATCTCTACCCCGGCGTCGACCTAGTGATGGGTGGGCGTGACGAGGCCTGGCAACTGGAGGCAACGCCCGATGTTCCAGTCGAGCAGGTGCGCGTACAGATCGAGGGTGCGGACATCGCCATGCTCAACGGAACAGCGCTAATAATGGCTATGGATAGCGGTTCCCTATCCATGACCCTACCATTCGCACCGTTCGCCTACAAGGCGTTTGGGGTCTCTCATCAAGGTAAATCCCGGAGGCTCACGGTGCAATCCTTCCTAGACGCTCATTATCCTACACACCCAGCCGACGATCCCGCCGACCTGCTCTACAGCACGTTCCTGGGTGGCGCTGAAAGCGACGAGAGTTACGCTATCGCCACAGATGCAACAGACCACGTGTACCTAACGGGTGGCACTTGGTCCAGCAACTTTCCCATCACGCCCGGCGCCTTCCAAACCGGCCACAACGGCGGCAACTGCGATGCCTTCGTGGCCAGGTTGAACGCGACCGGCAGCGGGCTCGACTACGCTACCTTCCTGGGTGGCAGCGGCTCGGACATCGGATACGCCACCGCGGTGGACGGGACAGGCCAGCGCTTATGTAACAGGCTTTACCGGCTCCACCAACTTTCCAACCACTCCCGGCGCCTTCCAGACTGGCCACAATGGCGGCTACGACGATGCCTTCGTGGCCAGGTTGAACACGACTGGCAGCGGGCTCGACTACGCCACTTTCCTGGGTGGCAGCGATGGCGACTATGGATACGCCATCGCCACAGACACGACGGGCCGCGCTACAGTGACGGGCGAGACCGGCTCAAACAACTTCCCGACCACAACGGGGGCCTTCGACCCAAGCCACAACGGCGGTTACGACGCCTTTGTGGCCAGGTCGAACGCGACCGGTAGTGGGCTCAACTACGCCACCTTCCTGGGCGGCAGCGGCAGCGACGTCGGCTGGGGCATCGCCGTTGACGGGGCAAGCAGCGCTTATGTTTCGGGCTGGACAAGCTCCAGCGATTTCCCTACCACACCTGGTACTTTCGATCCGAGCTACAACAGCGACGGTGATGCCTTCCTGGTCAGGTTAAACGCGACCGGCAACGAGCTGGATTACGCCACCTACCTGGGTGGCAGCAGCGACGACAGCGGCACCGCCATCGCCGTGGACGGGACGGGCCGCGCCTATGTTTCGGGCTGGACAAGCTCTAGCGACTTCCCTGCTACGCCGGGCACCTTCGATCCGAGCTACCATGGCGGTCGGGACGGCTTCGTAGCCAAGCTGAATGCGCCTGGCAGCGGGCTCGACTACGCCACATTCCTGGGCGGTAGCGGCTGGGACAGCGTCTACGCCATGGCCGTGGACGGGTTTGGCCGTGCCTATGTTACGGGCCTTACCGCTTCCAGCGACTTTCCTACAGCGCCGGACGCCTTCGATCCAACATTCAACGGCGGCGTCGATGCCTTTGTGGTTATGCTGCAACACGGCCGGCAGCGGGCTGGACTACGCCACCTTCCTGGGCGGCAGCTCGGACGACTATGGCAAAGCCGTCACTGTTGACAGTATGAGCCGCGCCTATGTTTTGGGCGACACCAGTTCCAGCGACTTCCCGACCACGCCGGAGGCCTTAGATCCAACATTCAATGGCGGCCGCTACGACGCATTCGTGACGAAGCTAGAGATGAGCAGCGACCAACCCTGTTGCGACTTCGACGGCGATGGGACGGTGGATGTGGACGACATCGTCATCGTCGCCGATCTCTGGGGACAACTGGCCACGGAGCCATACGACCAGGACGGCGACGGCGTGATCACCGTCGTAGACATCCAGCGGGTCGGCACGCTGGTGGGGTTGGCCCATCCCGTAGCAACGTCGCTCAATGGACGACCGCAGCACCGTATACTCTGATCATGGCGGCGACCTGTTCTTGCTGCCGATCGCCATGAGAAACCGGAAATGACCTGACGAACCGGAAGGATGGGCGATTGATTTGCCCGTCCTTCCATCCACATCACCATACTAGAAGGCTCAACTCATGTCCACCAAGTATCTTACGTTCACCGTTTTCCTCGTCCTCGCGCTGCTGGCCCCAGGTGCTTCGCAATCCCTGGCCCAGCCAGCCGCACCGCCAACCACCGTCACCATCGAGATCCCTACCATTGCCAGCAGCGATGACGCGGGGATCAATGCGGCGGGCGATTGGTGCTTCTATGGCACGGGCAACAACGAGATCTACTTTGGCCAGTGCGCCGACGGCACGGACATCACCAGCGGCTTCCGCTTCACCGCCGTGCCGATCCCGCGCGGTGCGGCCATCGTCGATGCCTACCTCCACTTCACGGTGGACGGCCCATACATCGGCACTATGACGGTCCGCTTTCGCGGCGAGGCCAGCGGCAACGCGCTCACCTTCAGTGACGCCAGCCGACCGGTGGATCGTCCTCTGATCCCCGACGTCACGGTTGATTGGCTGATCACCCCCGACGACCCGTGGACGGTGGGCGAAACCCGGGTCAGCCCGCCGCTGACCGAGATCGTCCAGGCCATCGTAGACCGCGACGACTGGGAGAGCGGCAACGCGCTGGCAGTCATCACCGAAAACGTGGGCACGCCGACGGGCAACTGGCTCCACCGGCGGGTCTTTGCCTACGACCGCAGTGGTTCAAGCTACGCTGCCCGGCTGGTGGTCACCTACGAAGAACCGGCTGCTTCGCCCAGCCCGCCGCCCGATTGGTCAACGTTCGGCGGCCAGGCAGGGGCACGCATGGGGCGCGCCGCCACCAGCGCGGGCGACGTCAACGGCGACGGATTCGACGACCTGCTGGTCAGCAGCGAGTGGTACGACAACGGCCAGATCGACGAGGGTCGCGTCTGCGTCTACCACGGCTCCGCCGCCGGCCTTCCTGCGCAGCCGGACTGGTGCGCCGAGAGCGATGCGCCCGGCGCCTACTTCGGTTACAGCGCCTCGACTGCCGGCGACATCAACGGCGACGGCTACGCAGATGTGATCATAGCAGCGCCTTGGTACACGAACGGCCAGGTCGACGAGGGCTGTGCCTATCTTTATCTGGGCTCGCCCGGCGGGCTGGCCGAAACGCCGGCTTGGACCTGGGAAAGCGACCAGGATGGCGCCCGGCTCGGCCTCGTCAGCGCGGCTGGCGATGTCAACGACGACGGCTACAGCGACGTTCTGGTTGGCGCGCCGCGCTACGATTCTGGACAGGTGGATGAGGGCAAAGTGTTCCTTTTCCTGGGGACGGCAGCAGGGCTGGGCAGTGTGCCCGACTGGGATGCCGAGTCGGATCAGGCTGGCGCGCTGTTCGGGCTCACCAGCACGGCCGGCGACGTCAACGGCGACGGCTACGACGACGCGATCGTCGACCGCGCTGCGCTACGATCACGGCCAAACCAACGAAGGCGGCGCGTTTCTGTATCTCGGATCGGCCGAAGGACTGGCAACGGCTCCAGCCTGGACTGCCGAGTCGGATCAGACTGGCGCCGAGTTTGGCACGTCAATCTCGACGGCAGGAGATGTAAACGGCGACGGTTTCGCGGATGTGGTCGTTGGCACGCGCTTCTACACCGACGGTGAGACTTACGAGGGTGCAGCCTTTGTGTATCTTGGCTCAGCAGCCGGCCTGAGCAGCGTCCACGACTGGATGGTCGAGGGAAATCAACCTTACGCCACGTTCGGCATGTTCACGTCCACTGCCGGCGATGTCAACGGCGACGGCTTCGCCGACCTCATGATCGCATCGCCATCCTACGACGCCGGCGAGGAGAACGAGGGCCGCGTTTATCTCTACCGCGGGTCGGCATCAGGGCTGCCTGAGTTGCCAGACTGGACGGCCGAAGGCAATCAGGAAGGAGCGCTGTTTGGCTACTCCGGTCCCGGCCACGCTGGTGACATCAACGGCGATGGCTATGACGACATCGCTATCGGCGCGTTGTGGTACGACCAGAGCGAGATCGACGAGGGTGCAGCGTTCGTCTACCACGGCGGGTCGACCTCGACGACCGCGGTTGCGCTGCGAGCTTTCGCGGCGGAAAAAGAATGCTCCGACGTGCGCGTATCGAATTGGATTGCGGCGGGGCTGCTGGCGGCCGCGCTTGTTGTTGGCGCTAGTTCGCGCAGGCGCGCAAGTCGCAGACACGATGATCAAACTACAACTGGAGGCAACCTGTGAAGACACGAAGCAAGATCCTGATCGGCGTCGCGATCGCGCTGGTCGTCCTGCTGGTGGTCGCGTACTTCGGCGCGGGCTACGCCATCTACGACAAGCTGGGCAACGTCACCGGCTCGTGCGACGAGCACCAGGCCAACCGGCCCGACAACTTCGCGCTGCTGCCTGACTGGCCGGCGGACTTCGACGTCACACCCTACTTCATGTCGCCCTACGAGCCGGTGACCTTTCCCAGCCGCCAGCCGGGGTTCGAGGTCGCGGGCTGGTGGATAGCGAACCAAGCTGCCGACCCGACCGCGCCGGCTGTGATCGTCCTGGACGGGCTGGGCGGCTGCAAGAACTCGATCTCAGCGCTGGTTCCGGCCGGGATGCTGTGGCGCAACGGCTTCAACGTGCTGGTGATCGACGTGCGCGACACCGGCGAGTTCGACGGTCGACGACCTGCGCTCGACCATCGGCAACGACGAGTACCACGACGTGCTGGGCGCCTGGGACTGGGTCGTCAACGAGAAGGGCTTTGCGCCGCCCAACGTCGGCATCTTCGCCAACTCGCTGGGCGGCGCGATGGCCAACTACGCGTTTGCCGAAGAACCGCGCATGGCCGCCCTTTTCCTGCACGCCACCTTTGGCGATCTGCAGCAGATCATCAAGGCTGAACTGGCGCGCAACGGCATTCCGACCTTCCTGTCCTTCCCGACCCTTGCCATGGGCAGCCTGGTCACCGGCGAGAACCTGTTCGCCCGCAGCCCGGTGGAGACGATCCGAGCCGCCGCGGGACGGCCCGTCTACATCATCCACTCGCGCGCCGACACCCGCATCGACAGCACGCAGGGCGAGCTGCTGGCTGCTGCAGCCGAGGCGGCCGGCGTGCAGGTGACCACCTGGTTCCCGGAGAACGGCGAGCACATGCAGATACCGGCGGCCTATCCGCAGGAGTTCGAGCAGCGACTGGTTGGTTTCTTCAAGGAGAACCTGACGCAATGAAAGGAGGATAGCATGAACATCACACGTTGTACTGCCGGTATTCTGGTTGTCTTGTGGGCGTTCGTTGGACCAAGCCTGGACGCAAGCACGTTCGCCGCGATTCCGCAGCCAAACGCACCTCCCGAGCCGGCAGGTCTACGCACCCAGGCCACCAGAGATCCAGCGGTGGACAGCACTGCTCAGGTTGTGCGGCTGCCAGGCCAGCCGGACAGTTCCCCCGGTGTATGGGAGTGCTGGACAACGCCCGGGACTGTGCCGTGCAACCACAACCTTTATGCGGTAGATGCCCTGTCCGAAGCCGACGCCTGGGCAGCCGGCGAGGCGGGCACAATCATGCACTGGGACGGTCAGGTCTGGCAGCCTGTGCCGACGCCGACGCTGGCGTCGCTGCACGCCATCGACATGCTGTCCCCCACAGATGGCTGGGCCGCGGGCAGCGGCGTGATCCTGCATTGGGACGGCGTTGCCTGGAACGAGGTGGACAACCCGACCGGCGCTGAACTCACTTCGCTATCGATGGTCAGCCCGACTGATGGTTGGGGAGTGGGCCCGGACAGCCCGATCTTGCACTGGGATGGCGACTACTGGACGGCACAAGCCACTACCTGGTCCGATAACCTCTACAACGTCAGCATGGCTCTCGGCGGTAGACGGATGGGCGGTGGGAGGTTTTCTCAACCCGTACGGCAACTACGACAACGCAGTGGTATGGCATTGGAACGGACAGTCATGGACGGCGACGGATATCCCACCCGGTTCGGGTTATTCCTATATGGAATACTTGTCCAGTGTCCAGGTGATCGCTCCCGACGACGCGTGGGCAGTCGGTGGAAGCTATGCCTACCCAGCCGGCAATTTCGCCACAATCCTGCACTGGAATGGCCAGGAATGGACGCGCGTGCTCGCTCCAACCTCCGCTCATCTCCATGCACTTTCCATGGTATCGCCGTCTGACGGCTGGGCAGTCGGGAGCGGTTACGATTACATGACTGGGCAGCATCTGGCCCCAGTGTTACGCTGGGATGGCTCCGCCTGGACCGAGGTGCCCGACACGATAGATGCCGGCCTGATCTCAATCGCCGCCGTATCTCCCAACAGTGCCTGGGCTGCGAGCGGTAATGAAACAATCCTGCAATGGAATGGCGAGTCGTGGGTCGAGCAAACCCATCCTGGCGCCGGCGCCGGCGTCACGTTGCAGTCGGTCGACCTGGTGTCACCAGACGACGCCTGGGCAGTAGGCGGCAATCCGGGCACGATCCTGAACTGGGATGGACTGACCTGGCAGGAGATAGACAATCCGTTGACCCATCCGTTGACGGAGACGCTCAATGCCATTGACATGGTATCGATAGACGATGGTTGGATCGCGGGAGGCGCAGAAGGTTACTCGATCATCCTGCGCTGGAATGGGCAGAGGTGGAAGCTGTTTCCCGACACGCCCGGCGGCCGGTTGAGGTCGATCTCCATGGCCGCACCGGACGATGGCTGGGCGGTCGGCGACACGACCATGCTGCATTGGGATGGCGTTCGCTGGAGCGAGGCGCCTGCCGCGCGCTGTTCCCTGAATGCCGTCGCGATGGTCTCGGCCACCGACGGCTGGGCGGTGGGCGCGCATGGGTGCATCCTGCGCTGGGATGGCTCAAGCTGGGATCAGATGGTCAGCCCGACGTGGTTCGATCTGTCGTCGGTGGCCATGCTATCGGCACAGGATGGCTGGGCGGTGGGCGGCAGCGCTTTCCTGCACTGGGATGGTCGGGTCTGGAGCAACATGAACGCGGCGCCCATCGGCTCGGCGCAAAGCGTGACCGCGCTCTCGCCGTGGAGTGTGTGGTCCGTCGGCAATGGAATCCAGCAGTGGGACGGCAGCGCCTGGTCGCGCGCAGCCAACCCGACTTCCCGGCACTTGAACGGGGTGGCGCTGAAACCCTCCGCGGGCGGCTGGGCCGTCGGCGACGGCGTGATCCTGCGCTACACCGGCCCACTCCCCACCGCGCGGGTCTATTTGCCCATGATCGAACACGAACAGGAGGACTTTCATGCGAACAGTCGCTAAAGTGGGTTGGTTGATGGCGACGGCAATGCTGCTGTTGAGCGTGAGGGCTGCTCCGCCGGCCGCGGGCCAGGCGGAACAGCCGACCGGCATTCCACCGGGCGCCTGGCATTGCTGGACGCAACCGGGACTGGTGCCGTGCAGGGCGCGGATCAATGGGCTGGACATGCAATCCGAGTATAAGGGCTGGGCAGTCGGCGCCGGCGGGGTGATCATGCACTGGAACGGAACGACGTGGCGCTCCTTCGACAGTCCGACGAACCAGGACTTGTATTCGGTCAGCATGGCGACGCCGACCGACGGCTGGGCAGTGGGCGACCAGACGATAATCCATTGGGACGGCGAGACCTGGAACGAGATCGACACAGGGGACGCATCCTGGACGCTGCGCGGCGTCGATATGGTGTCGGCCACGGATGGCTGGGCGGTGGGCTACGCAACGACCCTGCACTGGGACGGCCAGCTTTGGAGCCAGGTCGCCAGTCCGGTCACGCGCTCCTGGCTCAGGGACGTCGAAATGGTGTCGAGCGACGACGGGTGGGCCGTGGGTGAGAGATACATTCTACATTGGGACGGTAGCGTCTGGGCAGAGGTCACCAACCCGGTACCGTATTCTTCGTTGAACGCCGTGTCGATGATCTCGCCTGAGGACGGCTGGATCGTGGGATCCAAAAGCTATCGTGGTATTGCTCTCCACTGGGACGGGGTCTCCTGGTCCAGCGTCGCAGTTCCCTACATTCCAGGCCTCTACGCTCTCGATTCAGTGTCCATGCTGTCGCCGGAGGACGGCTGGGCAGTGGGCAACAACACAATCCTTCATTGGGACGGCAACGCCTGGGCCCAGCAGCCCAACCCAGCCGCGGGCTACCTGTACGCTGTCGATGCTGTGTCCACGGTCGATGTCTGGACAGGAGGCGACGGCGGCCAGCTTCTGCACTGGGATGGCATCGGGTGGTCATTGCCTGCTGGCGCGCTGCCGAATCACGAACTGCAATCCGTGGATATGGGCAGCGTCAACGACGGGTGGGCTGTTGGCGATGACGTGATCCTGCATTGGGACGGAATTGCCTGGCAGCAGGCGAACAGCCCTTCCGATACGAATCTCGAGGCGGTAGCCGTTGTCTCGCCTGAGGACGCATGGGCCGTCGGCAACGAAGGAACCATCATGCATTGGGATGGCGTCGCCTGGAGCCTGATAGACAGCCCAACTTCCAAGTGGCTTTCCGACGTAGACATGCTGTCGGCGGTCGACGGCTGGGCGGTCGGATCACGCCACAGCTCCACGTGCGTGATCCTGCACTGGGACGGCGTTGCGTGGACCGAGGTCGAGTGCCCCATCGACCAGGGAAACCTCCAGTCCGTGGCCATGGTGTCATCAGACGACGGCTGGGCGGTGGGCTACCACGGGATGTTGCATTGGGACGGTGTTGCCTGGTCCGAGGTTTCCGCACCCACCGGTTTGAGTTCGATCAGTATAGTGTCTTCCACCGATGGCTGGGCCGTTGGTGGCGGCGGGCTCACGTTGCACTGGAATGACCAGATCTGGAGCCAGGTTGCCAACCCCTTCCCGGACTACCTTGTCTCAGTGAGCCTGGCAGCGCCTCCTCACGTCTGGGCCGCGGGAGAGAATATCGGAAGCGGAACGAACGCTATTTTGTACGGCAATGGACGCACGTGGGTGCGGGTTCCCGGACCGACGGATGAGCCAATCCGGTCAATGGACATGGTCGAAAACGACGGCTGGGCGGTCGGCTACCAGGGGGTAATCTTGCGCTACAGCCCAGTTCCACCTTTGCGCCACTTGTACCTTCCATCCATTGACATAGAGCGCGCCGTTGGAGCGAGCGCAGACAACACGCCTTCAGGAGGAAAGCCATGAAAACCCGCATCGTCACGCTGACAATCATCGTCCTGTTGGCTCTGACAGCGCCTGCCGCAGGAGCGCCGGGCCGCCCGGCAGACAGCGAAGCGACAACTCTGAATTCGGGCCAGTGGCAGTGCTGGTCGCCGCCGGGAGTTGTGCCCTGTGGCTACGCGCTGGCGGTTGCCGGCGTTACGGCAAGCGACGCCTGGGCGGTTGGCCCCAATGGCGCCATCATGCACTGGGACGGCGCGCTCTGGCAGAGCGTTGCCAGCCCAACCACGACATCGCTGGCCGCGCTGGACATGCTCTCGGCCGGCGATGGTTGGGCAGTTGGCGCGCAGGGTGTCATTCTGCACTGGGACGGCGCAAGCTGGTAGCCAGGTTGACAGCCCCACGAACTCGTGATCTCACCGGCGTCGATATGGTTTCTGCCGGCGATGGCTGGGCCGTCGGCAACGGAGGAACCATCGTGCGCTGGGACGGCGTCGCCTGGCGCCTGGTCGACAGCTCCACCGAACAGTCGCTGAACTCGGTATCCCTGGCATCGATCAGCGATGGATGGGCGGTAGGCTCGAATGGCGCGATGGTGCACTGGGATGGCGTGCGCTGGATCGAGTTCTTCGCCACGCCAAACGACCTGAACTCGGTCCAGATGCATTCCGCCAGCGATGGTTGGGCCGTGGGCGATCGTGGAACCATCCTGCGCTGGGACGGCAGCGACTGGTGGCCGGTGACCAGCCCAACCACTGACGACCTGTACGAGATATCCATGGCTGGGAACGACGCGGGTTGGGCCGTTGGCGGCGCCTTTCATGAGACCAGCCACTGCGGCACCGGCTACTGGTCGAGCGTGCTGCTGCGCTGGGATGGCGTGACCTGGTCGCAGGCGGTGTACCCCGTCAGCGGCCGGCTGTTCCACGTCGCCATGGTCTCGGCCGACCAGGGATGGGCCGCCGGAGAAAACGGCGCGATTCTCATGTGGAATGGCAACGGCTGGAACGCCACCACGCCCTATGTCGATCGTAACTGGGCTTTGAACGACATCGCGATGGCCTCGGCAATTGACGGCTGGGCGGTTGGCGGCGACTACCACAGCACCAGGATCATGCATTGGGACGGCGTTACCTGGGCGCAGGTAACCAGCCCGGTAAACCAGGGGCTCAACGCCATCGATCTGCTGGCGCCTGACGATGGCTGGGCTGTTGGTCAGCAGGGTGTGATCCTGCGCTGGGATGGTCGCGCCTGGAGCCAGGTCGACAGTCCGGTGACCGTTACCCTGAACGACATCGACATGGTTTCGCCGACTGATGGCTGGGCGGTCGGCGACTATCCCGGGGTCATCCTGCGTTGGGACGGCGTCCAGTGGAGCCAGGTCGATGTTTCTCCCTTGTATTCTGATCTGTATGGTATCGACATGCTGTCCTCGACCGATGGCTGGGTCGTGGGCAGCGAGCAAATGATGCATTGGGATGGCCAAGCGTGGACCGGCGTTTCAGGTTGCTCGGCGGAATACCTGTTTGACGTCGACATGGTGTCAGCTAGCGACGGATGGATTGGCGGCGGCACACATTGGGGTTACGGAGGATGGGAAGACATGGTCTGTCGTTGGGATGGGATCAACTGGAGTTCCTCAAGCGTCCCCAGCTTTTTGGCCCCTCCGCTCCGTCAGCATGATGTCGGCGAGCGACGGCTGGATGGTGGGCGGCGGATCGTATGCTGATGAGTTCGGCTGCAGCCACAGCGGCAGCGAGTTCATGCGCTGGGACGGCGTCAACTGGACCGATGTGCTCAATCCCAGCGGCAGGCAGCTCAGCGCGGTCGCCATGGTGTCGGCGACAGACGGCTGGGCCGTGGGCTACGGGACGATCCTGCACTACCGCGGCGCCGAGCCGAGCTATCAGGTCTTTCTACCCGTGGTGCTGAGATGATTTGCCGCTTGCGGGGCGCACCGGCCGCGCGGCCAGTCGTCCCAGGGTTGTCACATCGGTTTCACTTCAAGAAATGGAGATCAACCATGATATACACAACGCGTTGTGCTCACAGGTCTTCTGATTCTCGCGCTGCTGGCGCCGGGCGCATCCGCGTCCGTAGCGCAGCCACTGCGATCCCTGGCTGCGCCAGCGCCGGCCAGCGCACCGGCTGCGCCCGGTGACGAGTACTGGGCGGCGGGGTTCGAATCCCTGGAATGAATTCGGCGCAGGTCAACGCCCTGGCGTTCGGGACGGATGGCTCGATTTACGCCGGGGGCCTGTTTACCACAGCCGGCGGGGTCTCGGCCGATTACATCGCCCGCTGGGACGGCGCCGAGTGGCATCCCTTCGGCCAACGGGATGGACGGCACGGTCCGACGCCCTGGCGGTTGGCGCTGATGGCTCGCTCTACGCCGGTGGCTGACTTCACCACAGCCGGCGGGGTCGCAGCCAACTACATCGCCCGCTGGGACGGGTCCCTATGGCATCCCCTGGGCAGCGGGATGGGAGGAGATTGCCAGCATGTCTACGCCTTGGCGGTTGGGCCGGATGGCTCGCTCTACGCCGGGGGATGGTTCACCGCATGCTGGCGGGGTCGCAGCCAACTACATCGCCCGCTGGGACGCAGCGACTTCGTCGTGGCACCCTCTGGGCAGCGGGATGAGCGGTGGAGATTCCCGCATGTCTGCTTGGCGTTTGTGACTCGCCTACTGGCGATGCCGCCTGCGGTCGGCTGCGCACGCGCCGGCCAGCGCACCGGCTGCGCCCGGTGACGAGTACTGGGCGGCGGGGTTCAATCTACCTGGAATGAACGGCGCGGTCAACGCCCTGGCGTTGGGCCGGATGGCTCGCTCTACGCCGGAGGCCGGTTTCACCACAGCCGGCGGGGTCGCGGCCAATTACATCGCCCGCTGGGACGGCGACTTCGTCGTGGCATCCCCTCGGCAGCGGGATGGACGGTGACGGTCCGCGCCCTGGCGGTTGGCGCTGATGGCTCGCTCTACGCCGGGGGCGACTTCACCACAGCCGGCGGGGTCACAGCCAACTACATCGCCCGCTGGGACGGAGGACTTCGCCGTGGCATCCCCTGGGCAGCGGGATGGACGATACGGGTCTACGCCCTGGCGGTTGGGCCGGATGGCTCGCTCTACGCCGGGGGCGGCTTCACCACAGCCGGCGGGGTCGCAGCCAACTACATCGCCCGCTGGGACTCGGCGACTTCGTCGTGGCACCCCCTGGGCAGCGGGATGGACAGATTACGTCTACGCCCTGGCGGTTGGGCCGGATGGCTCGCTCTACGCCGGGGGCGAGTTCACCACAGCCGGCGGGGTCGCAGCCAACTACATCGCCCGCTGGGACGGCGACTTCGTCGTGGCACCCCCTGGGCAGCGGGATGGGCAGCGGAATTTCCCGCATGTCTACGCCCTGGCGTTTGGGCCGGATGGCTCGCTCTACGCCGGGGGCCGAGTTCACCACAGCCGGCGGGGTCGCAGCCAACCACATCGCCCGCTGGGACGCAGCGACTTCGTCGTGGCATCCCCTGGGCAGCGGGATGAACTGACTGCGTCCTCGCCCTGGCGGTTGGGCCGGATGGCTCGCTCTACGCCGGGGGCAACTTCACCACAGCCGGCGGGGTCGCAGCCAACCGCATCGCCCGCTGGGACTCGGCGACTTCGTCGTGGCATCCCCTGGGCAGCGGAATGGGAGGAGGTTATCAACTCGCGCGTCTACGCCCTGGCGGTTGGGCCGGATGGCTCGCTCTACGCCGGCGGCGACTTCACCACAGCCGGCGGAGTCGCAGCCAACTACATCGCCCGCTGGGACGCGGCGACTTCGTCGTGGCATCCCCTGCTCGGGCAGCGGGATGGACGAGGATATTACGGTGTCGTCGCCCTGGCGTTTGGGCCGGATGGCTCGCTCTACGCCGGGGGCGACTTCACCACAGCCGGCGGGGTCGCAGCCAACCGCATCGCCCGCTGGGACGTGGCGACTTCGTCGTGGCATCCCCTGGGCAGCGGGATGAGCCAGTGCGGTCTCCGCCCTGGCGTTTGGGCCGGATGGCTCGCTCTACGCCGGCGGCGAGTTCACCACAGCCGGCGGGGTCGCAGCCAACCGCATCGCCCGCTGGGACCCGGCGACTTCGTCGTGGCATCCCCTGGGCAGCGGGATGAACAGATGCGGTCGACGCCCTGGCGGTTGCGCCGGACGGCTCGCTCTACGCCGGGGGCTACTTCACCACAGCCGGCGGGGTCGCAGCCAACTACATCGCCCGCTGGGACCCGGCGACTTCGTCGTGGCATCCTCTGGGCAGCGGGATGGGAGCGAGATTGCCCGTATGTCTTCGCCCTGGCGTTTGGGCCGGATGGCTCGCTCTACGCCGGCGGCCACTTCACCACAGCCGGCGGGGTCGCAGCCAACCACATCGCCCGCTGGGACGCGCGACTTCGCCGTGGCATCCCCTGGGCAGCGGGATGGGAGGAGATGTACCGCGATGTCTACGCTCTGGCGGTTGGGCCGGATGGCTCGCTCTACGCCGGCGGCGGCTTCACCACAGCCGGCGGGGTCGCAGTCAACTACATCGCCCGCTGGGACGCGAGCGACTTCGTCGTGGCACCCCCTGGGCAGCGGGATGGGAGGAGATCGTACCCGTATGTCTACGCGCTGGCGGTTGGGCCGGATGGCTCGCTCTACGCCGGTGGCAGGTTCACCACAGCCGGCGGGGTCGCAGCCAACTGCATCGCCCGCTGGGACGGACGACTTCATCGTGGCATCCCCTGGGCAGCGGGATGATGGAGGACGATTACCCGCCTGTCAACGCCCTGGCGGTTTGGGCCCGGATGGCTCGCTCTACGCCAGGGGGCGAGTTCACCACAGCCGGCGGTAAGCCGTCGTCGCACATCGCCCGGTGGACCGGCTCCATCCTCCCCAATGGGTCTGGCACCGCGAGGCCGAGGACGCGTCCCAAACCGGCAGCATGCAGCGCGGCGAAGACAGCGCCGGCGCTTCAGCCTGCTACTACGTCTACGACACCGTCCCCTGGTCAGGCAGCGCCATCACCTTCGACGTCACCGTGCCCTACGTCGACAACTACTATCTCTGGGCGCGGGCCATGGGCCTCGACTGGGACAAGAACTCGTTCTTGGTCTCAGTCGACGGCGGCGCGCCGTTCCACTACGAGATCGGCCAGTTCGGCGACCAGTGGACCTGGGGCTGGGAGCCGGTGCACGCCGAGGGACAGCCAGTCACACCTTTCAATCTGAGCGCCGGCCAGCACACGGTCGTCTTCAGCAGCCGCGAGCCGCTCTCCCGCCTGGACGCGATCGTCCTGGTCAACCGCTCCGACTACGTGCCGACCCAGTTCACCCCCTGCGGCACGAACCCGACACCAACCGCAGCTTCCACCAGTACGCCCACGGCTACGTTCACATCCACAGCCATCGCCTACAGCGACACCAACCCGCACCGCCACGCCGACGCCGACACGGACAGCAACACCAACCGCCTCGCCGACATCGACCGTTACGCCGACCTCTACTGCCACACCGTCCTCGACCGCCACACCGACCATGACACCGACTGCCACGCCCGCTGCCGTCGTGCCTGCTGTTCAGGTCGCGCCGGCGGCAACCACAGTTGCGCCCTGACGGAAAGCGGCGGGGTCAAGTGCTGGGGCGCCAACGACCTACGGCCAGCTGGGCGATGGCACGATGGATAACCGCAGCACGCCGGTGGATGTAGCCGGGTTGAGCAGCGGCGTGCGCGCTGTCACCGCCGGTGCTGCGCACACCTGCGCACTGACCGAGGACGGCGGAGTCAAGTGCTGGGGCGCCAACGACTACGGTCAACTGGGTGATGGCACGACGACCGACCGGACTACGCCAGTGGACGTAGTCGGGCTGGGCAACGGTGTGGACGCAATCGCCGCCGGCGACTGGCACACCTGCGCGCTGACCGGGGGGGGTGCTGCCAAGTGCTGGGGCTACAACGGCTACGGTCAACTGGGCGACGGCACGACGACTAACCGCGCCACGCCGGTGGATGTGTTAGGTCTGGCCAGCGCTGTGCGCGCGGTTGCCGCCGGCGGTGGTCACACCTGCGTCCTGACCGAGGGCAGCGGTGTCAAGTGCTGGGGAGCCAACTACTATGGTCAAGTGGGCGACGGCACGACGACCAACCGCACCGCGCCGGCGGATGTGGTCGGGCTGGCTGGCGGCGTGCGCGCCATCGCTTCCGGCCTCTGGCACACCTGTGCGCAAACCGAGGACGGCGCTTCCAAATGCTGGGGCTACAACGGCAACGGTCAACTGGGCGATGGCACGACGACCCTCCGGGCTTCGCCGGTGGATGTGTCCGGACTGGCCAGCGGCGTGCGCGCCGTCGCCGCCGGCGGTGGCCACACCTGCGCCTTGGTCGCGGGTGGAGGTGCCAAGTGCTGGGGATGGAACGGCTATGGCCAACTGGGCGATGGCACATGCGCCGAGCGCCACACGCCCGTCGATGTTTCGGGTTTGAGCAGTGCCACGCCTGCGATCAGCGCCGGCGGCAACCACACCTGCGCATTGCTTGCAGGCGGCGGCGTCAGTTGCTGGGGTTACAACGGCTACGGTCAACTGGGCGATGGCACAACAGACACGCGTGCCACGCCGGTCGAGGTGCTCGGCTTTGGTGGTGGGATCCGCCGCTACCTGCCGCTGATCCTGCACCGCTAGACCACCTCTAGGCAGTGCCATGGGGTTAGACTGGGACAAGAACTCGTTCTGGGTCTCAGTGGACGGCGCACCGCCTTTCCACTACGAGATCGGCCAGTTCGGCAGCCAGTGGACTTGGAGCTGGGAGCAGGTGCATGCCGAGGGACAGCCGGTCGTTCCGTTCATCCTTGACCCAGGCGACCACACCGTCGTCTTCAGCAGCCGCTAGTCGTTGCCCGCTGATGCGGTCGTGCTGGTCAACCGCGCCGACTACGTGCCCACCCAGTTCACGCCCTGCGAGCCAACACCCACACCAACTGCATCGCCAACCAGCACCGCAACGGCGACCCCGACATCCACCTCTACACCGTCGCCCACTGCCACACCAACCCGCACCGCCACGCCGACGCCGACAAGGACGTTGACGGCGACGCTCACACCTACATCCACCACCAGCACGGCGACAGCGACACGCACCGCCAACGACAACGCCAACGACGACAGCGGCAGTACACGTCCGCTACCTGCCGCTGATCCTGCACCGCTAGACAAGAGGAGTGGCAGTCCTCGGCAGGACTGCCACTCCTGGAAGGAGATCAACCATGTCTACACAACGATTTGTGCTCACGGGTCTTCTGATCCTCGCTTTGCTGGCGCCGGGCGCAGCCGCGTCCGTGGCGGAGCCGGCCGGCTTGACCGACCAGACTGCGCACGCGCCGGCTGACGACAACTACCCGCCGCCGGACTGGACCTACGGTCCGGCGACCGGCACGCTGGCCGCGGCCGGCGACCTCAACGGCGACGGCTTCGACGACGCCCTGATCGTCGATCCGCAGAACGCGCCCTGGACACGCGCCGTGGCGCGCGTCTTCTACGGTTCGCCTGACGGCCTGTCCAGCGAGCCAGACTGGGTGCTGACCGACCACTGGCAGACCTGCCCGGCCGGCGACGTCAACGGCGATGGCTACGACGACCTCTTCACCGCCAGCCTGGACGGCTTGCAGGTCTTCTACGGCTCACCGGGCGGACCGGTTCCCGGCGTGCCCTGGCATGGCGCCTCGGTCAGCCTCGTCGGCGCCGGCGACGTCAACGGCGACGGCTACGACGACCTGCTGGTCGGGCGATCCCTACTTCACCGACGGCCAGGAGTGGGAAGGGCAGATGCTGCTCTACTACGGCTCGCCTGACGGCCCCTCCACCGAGCCCGACTGGACGCTCCAGGGCGAGGCAACCACAGCCGCCTGGGAGAAAAGGTGCTGCCTGTCGGGCGACGTCAACGGCGATGGCTACGATGATATCGCCGAGCCTGAGCTTGTCCGCCCTACAAACTACCGGAGCTAACAGAACCTTCGAATTTACCTCGGTTCGCCGATGGGTCCTGCCATGACGGCCCACTGGACTATTCATGAGCTCGCACACGATCTCTGCGGCTGCCGCGGGAGATGTAGACGGCGATGGCTACGGCGACCTGGTCATTGGCAAGTCTGGATATCCTTGCAGTAGCTCCGATAGTTGCGCAGACTTGGGTCAGATCACGCTGTACCGCGGTTCAGCGATCGGCTTGTCATCCGCCGCGACTGGCGTTACGAGAGCGAGACCTGATCGATACCCAACTGGGTCAGGCGGTGGCCATGGCCGGGGATGTCAACGGCGACGGCTACGACGATTTGGTTGCGGGCGCGCCATCAGGCATCGTCGAATTACCCTACAGGCCAGGTGCTGGCCTTCTACGGCTCGCCGCGCGGCCTGGCGCCGGCCCCACACTGGATCGCCCAGCACGGCGAGGGCGGCGCCGGCTTCGGCGACCAGCTTGCGCTGGCCGGCGACGTCAACGGCGACGGCTACGACGACCTGCTGGCCGGTCACTCCACCTACTCCGCCAGCTGCACCAACTGCGGCCTGATCCGCGGCTTCTACGGATCGGCGGCCGGGCTGCGCGGCAGCCGCATCCTCGCCCAACTGGTCGACCAGCCACCCACCATCGACGGCGACCTCGGCGACTGGACGCCGCTGACCGGCTTCACCCTCGACCGCAGTTCGGCCGCCACGCTAGCCGGCCAGCCGGCTCAACCCGACGACGCAGCCGCCACGCTGCAAGCCGTCTGGACCGCCAGCGACCTCTACCTCGCCTTCCACGTTATCCGACGACGCGGTGGTCAACGACAGCCCCGAGGTCTGGAACGACGACGAGATCGAGCTGGGCTTCTACGCAGTCTGGGACGGCAACCCGGCCGGCGGCGATACCCACCAGTACACGATCAACGCCGATGGCCGCGTCAGCGACTTCGGCGACCCGACCGTGCCTATCCCCGTCGAGGCGGCAGCAGTGGCCACGCCCGGCGGCTGGAACGTCGAAGTGCGCATCCCGGCCGCCACCTGTTCGGCTTCTACAACATCCTCGCGCGCGACACGGCCTTGACCTTCAACCTCGGCCTGCACGACGACGACGATGGCGGCCCGTGGGACAGCTACCTGGTCTGGCAAGGCGACAGCACCGTGGGCGGCGTGGACTTCGGCGAGATGGTGATGGTCGCCACCCGCGGACCGATGGAGGAACCTGCCGGAGTAGTTCCAGAGGATCTTGCCGCTCCGCCGCTGGAATTACCCAGTCTCCGGCTGAATTATCCCCGGAGACAGTGGCCAGCACGGTTGTCATCCAGGTTCCAGAACAGAACCCCATGCCGGACTGGGTGGGATCGGGGTCGGGTAGCTTGGCCGGCGATGTCAACGGCGATGGCTTCGACGATGTCCTGATGTACAGAAGAATGGGTGGGGATTCCTGGGTCGAGTTGTTCCTAGGCAGTTCTGCTGGGATTTCGACCGAGCGAAACTGGTGGCGGGGGAAACCGGGCAGTCGGCTGTTGGCGATCTCAACGGCGACGGCTTCGACGACCTGAGTATCTACCAGGATGGTAGGGCGGTGTCACGTATGGATCGGCCAGCGACCTGGGAACAGTGTTCGACTGGGGTGGTCCTGCACTCGGCAGCGCCGCGGGCGATGTCAACGGCGACGGCTACGACGACCTGCTGCTCGGCTAATTCGTCGTTCACAAACGGCGAGCAGCATGAGGGGCGAATCATGATCTTCTTCGGTTCGCCGGACGGACTAGACAGAACCCCGGGCTGCGATCCTCGAAAGCAACTCGCCCGAGCGATATCTCGGTATGGATGCACGAAACATCGGCGACGTCAACGGCGATGGCTACAACGACATTGCCGACCGGCAGATCCAGTTACAACGAGCCCACACTGATATCAATCTTATACGGATCACCGGCCGGCACTCCCAACCGACAACAACTCAACTCTTCGATGGAATCCATCTACGCCCCTTACACGAGCTGCCGGCGACGTCAACAGCGATGGCTTCGACGATCTCGTGGTGGGAGACCCCTACTTTCACGCCCTAAACACGTATTCGTACGGAGCCGGGCGTGCGTTCCTGTATCTCGGTTCAGCCGGTGGCCTTGCCACGACGCCAGCCTGGACCTTCGAAAGCGACCGCAACGGCGCGGCGTTGGGCTCCAGCGTCGCCGGCGCGGGCGACGTCAACGGCGACGGCTTGGACGACATCCTGATCAGTGCACCGGATTACGACTACGGCACTGCTGCTACGTCTTCGGCTTCCTGGGCGATCCCCGAGGCATGGCTGTCGCACCAAGTTGGGTGTCGTGGCAACCAGTTGGCGGGTGGTCCAGGTTTGGCCGGGTTGGCAGGATTGGTGACGTCAACGGCGACGGCTTCGACGACGTGACCGTTGGCAGGGAACCCCTATCGCAGCCCGCAGGACGCTGGCCTTCTACGGCACGGCCGCCGGCCTGCGCGAGACGCGCGTGCTGACGCGCCGCACCAGCCAGCCGCCAACCATCGACGGCGACCTGAGCGACTGGGCGCCGGCACGCCCGCTTCACCCTCGACCGCAGCTCGGCCGAGACGCTGTCCGGCCTGACGCCGGAGCCCGCCGACGCCAGCGCCACCCTGCGCACTGCCTGGACCACGACCGACCTCTACCTGGCGCTGCACGTCGACGACGACGTGATCGTCAACGACAGCACAGACGTCTGGCGCGACGACGAGGTGGAACTGGCCTTCTATGCCGTCTACGACGGCAACCCGGCCGGCGGCGACACCCACCAGTTCACCGTCAACGCCGATGGCCGCGTCACCGACTTCGGCGTACCCAACCCGCCCATCGAGGCCATGGCAGCGATCGTCCCCGGCGGCTGGGACGTCGAGGTGCGCATCCCGGCCAGCACCCTCTACGGCTTCTACAATCAACCTGGCCGCGGGCGAGGCTTTCTCGTTCAACCTCGGCCTGCACGACGACGACGATGGCGGCAACTGGGACAGCTATCTGATCTGGCAGGGCACGGCTACGACCGGCGGCGACGGCTTCGGCGCGATGTTCCTCACCACCGAGGACGGCTACATCCCGCCAACGCCGACGCCTACCGCTACAACGTCGCCAACCGCGACCGCGACCCCAACGCGCACGCCGACCCCCACGGCAACTCCTACGGCCACGGCAACGCCGGTTGGCGAGCCTGACCTACAGTACTCCTATAAGATCGCCTGGAACACGGTCGTCATGCCTGATCAGCAAAATGGGTACATCATCCAGATCGAAAACAGCGGCACCGAACCCGCTCTGGTCACGCTGATCGACGTGCCGCCCTTGCCCTACGCCCCGGATACTGCGACTGGCGGGCTGTCATGGGATCCTGTGACACAGTCCTTGCGATGGCAGGGCACCATGCCGGCACACGAGGTCCGTGTTTCGGCTACCTGCTTAACGGTCCTTCCGTTTGCGTCGCTCCGGGGACAGTCTTCACCAACACGCTCACCATCGACGACGGCTATCACCTGCCGTTGCTGCGCAACGCCCCGGTCGTCGTCGCAACTCCAGCGACGCCGTGGGCGTCTTGCACGCCGACAGCAACAGCGACGGCAACGGCAACGGCCACTGCGTCACCCACGGTGACGCCGACGGCAACGGCGACACAGGTGATGCAGGTGCGCTACCTGCCGCTGATCATGCGCCAGTGAGCGTGCGCCGGACTGACGATTCTCTGCAGAAGAGGATCGTCAGTCCGGCAGGTTTCAACAAGCAGCCAAGTCACGAAACATCCACGTCGCGCATGTCAGCACCGGCGGCGGATGATGACTGTGCGCCCGTCGTCAGTTCTTCACAAGATTGTGACCAATCTGAACAAACTGTCATGCAATTTGAGCCAAAACCAGTGTATAATTGAACTAGCCCGTAGTTGTTCGGGCCACGGCTGTCTTGACCAGTCCCTGGGGAAAGGGGTCCATACCATGTCTGCCAAACACCTTCTGGTTATCCTCGTCCTGCTGGCACTCCTGGCGCCGGCATCGCCCGCGCACGCCGGCGGGGTCGTCACCGTCTGCGACGAAGCGCACCTGCTGGCCGCGCTGGCCGGCGGCGGCACAGTGACCTTCGCGTGCAGCGGCACCATCACCCTGACGAGCCGAGATCGTGATCTCCGACCGACACGACCATCGACGGCAGTGGGCAGGATGTCACCATCAGCGGCAACGATGCAGTGCGAGTGTTCATTGTGAACTCAGGCGTTCCCCTTGCCCTCAATGAACTGGCCGTTGCCAATGGAAACACCGGCTACGGCGGCAGCGGTGGCGGCATCACTAATAACGGCGGCTCGGTAACCGTGAGCAACTGTACCTTCTCCGCCAACAGCGCATACATCTTCGGTGGCGCCATCTACAACGATGGCGAGCTGATCAGTAAGCAACAGCATTTTCATCGACAACGATGCTTACAGAGGCGGCAGTATCTACAGCGGAAATGGCACGCTGGTCGTAGGCAATACCTCATTTTCCGGCAACAACGCTGATCGTGGGCAAGGTGGGGCTATCTATTCATACCGCGGCATGACTGCTATAGACAATTGCATCTTCTCGGAGAACAGTGCGATAGCAGGCGGCGGCATCTCCAGTTCGGACGGCACTTTGACGGTGAACTACACCTCCTTCACCAACAACTACGCTGACACGGGTGGCGGCATCAAAGCCGGTGGTCTTGGCACTGTCGCAATACACCACAGCACGTTCTCCGATAACCGCGCTCGCAACGGAGGCGGCATCAACAACCATGACGGCACGATGACCGTGAACAACAGCACGCTCACTGGTAATAGTGCCTACGCCTACCACGGCGGCGGCATATACAACGTGAGGGCAGCACTTGTTGTCACCAATTGCACAGTATCAGGTAACAACGCTCCCTACGGCGGCGGGATCTACCATAGCGGCGTGTCTTATGTCTACGGAGACCTAAACGTGAGCGACAGCACGTTTTCCAACAATCGCGCAGTCTACGTCGGCGGCGGCATTCTAAACGACATCTATGGCACGACATCAATCAGCAATACCACTTTCTCCAACAACCAAGCTGATGCTTGCGGCGGCGTCGCCAACTACGACACGATGACAGTGGGTAACAGCTCCTTCGCTAGCAACAGAGCTAGCGAAGGCGGTGGTATCTGTAGCGTACGTGGCACGGTGACTGTCAGCAATGTCACCTTCTCCGGCAATGTCGGCACAGTTGCAGGCGGCAGCATTTACAATGCAGGACTATGAAGGTGCAGTCATCAGGCTGTCCAACGCCATCGTCGCCAACAGTCCAGACGGAGACAATTGCTTTGGCTCGATCACCGACGGC
Organism: uncultured Chloroflexia bacterium; assembly: GCA_963707275.1. Lineage (GTDB taxonomy): Bacteria > Chloroflexota > Anaerolineae > JAAEKA01 > JAAEKA01 > JACKBK01. The sequence continues at coordinate 244,963 of CAVPPH010000001.1, read as the reverse complement.
GGCGGCAACCTTAGCTATCCCGATACCACCTGTCCCGGCATCAACGCCGATCCGGTGCTCGGCCCGTTGCAGGACAACGGCGGACCGACCTGGACGATGGCGCTCGGTCCAGGCAGCGCGGCCATCGACGCGGCAGACGACGCGATCTGCGCAGCGGACCCGGTCAACAACCTCGACCAGCGCGGCGTCACCCGTCCGCAGGGAGCGCACTGTGACATCGGCGCGTATGAACGACAGGTGTTCGGAATGTGGTTTCCGACGGTAAGCGCTCAGTGACTATGTTGCTTGGGAGACAGATCAAGCACCCCACAATCCAGACGCTGTTGCCACAAATTTCATCCATTTCCTATTGACATGGGATCTGGTTGGTACGATAATTATGATGATCATTGTCACTGGTTCGATTGTGAGCTGTGCCCTGCCAGCAGCAGGTGCGAAAGGGGATGGTAGGCAATGGTTGCACAGGAAACATCAGCGCTGCAGTCCTTTCCGATGGAACTCGGCCAGCCGATTCAGGTCTGCTGCCAACAGTGGTCACGAGCACTGTTTGCCTTGCGCATTGCGCTAATGGCGGCGATCCTCGCGGGCCTGGTCTATCTTCGTGCGACTGTTCCTGACCGATGGCAATTTCTTCCCGGTTGTCGTCGTATTGTTCGGCGTGGCAATCGCCCTGACTGCCATAAGCTTTTCCAAGATCCGCTCATACATCGACCAGTGGGGCGACACGGCAGTCGCCACGGAAAGTGGCGTGGCCTACAGGCATCAGGGAACCTGGCAGACGATGCGCTGGGACGAGATCGACCGGATCATCGTCAGCAAGAGAACGGGTAGGCATCGTCTCCGGCAGCGGGGACGAATACGGTATTGGTGTCCTTCTTAGCCTGATCTACATGCTGCTGACCGGACATCGCTACACCTACGACTTGTCTCGACGGATGGCGTGGAAATCAATGTCGGCGGCACGCTCTCCGGCGCGGAGCAGTTGATGAATACCGCGCGCCACCAGATCGTATTCATTCCGCAGAAAACGTGCTCAGCAATGCATTCGATGCCGGTCTCGAGCTAAACTTCGGGGAAGTATCGATCAACAAAGTGCACGGCATCTCGCTGTGGCGATCGGCACTTCGCCTGGGACGAACATTGTTCGGTGAAGCGAACCAGACAGTGGCGCAAAGACCTCAAGATCAAGCCGATGAAGGGTGGCTCTTTGGTTCGGCCACAGGCCCGCGAATGTAAGTGTCAAACATCGACATTCTGGAGGAACTGATCGCTGCTATGATCGACTCCGGCTGGCAAGGAGTGTTGTAGTCCGTGACTTCACTTCGAGTCACGAGGGAGTATCATGTCCGTACCGCAGGACTTACAGCGGCGCGTTGGCGCATTTCCGGGAACGAGGAGGTCAAATGAGAACCTTCAATGAACTACGGGTGGCCGTTGTGCTTGGCATGATCGTCGCGCTTGGCCTTTTCTGGTCCGCCGCGGCGTCCCAGGTCAGCCAGGATATGGACATGGATCTCCAGGAGTTGGTGGATCGCTATGCGCCGGTGCTGTATTTCCATCAGGACGAGATCTTCCGCCCGCAAACCGTGGACGTGATGCTGGACACAGCCCGCCTGCGCCAGAGCCGGGGCACGCTGCCCGACGTCAACGTCCTGTCGAACGTTTCGGCCACTGCCCTGGCTGCCTACAAAGATGTCTCCTACTATCTGGATGTCTGGCTGGGCGACACCGGCTCCTCTGACGCCCGCAACTACTCAGCGCTGCGCGACTATTATCTGGCAAAACTCAGCCCTCTGGCAGGCGGTCCGCGCATTGTCACCTACGCCCGGGTTGCCACAGACGATGATCAGACGCCGGTCGCCATCCAGTATTGGTTCTTCTACTTCTACAACGACTGGTTCAACAAGCACGAGGGCGACTGGGAGATGATCCAGGTCAATCTGGATCGCGCCGGCCAGCCTGAATGGGCAATCTACAGCCAGCACCATGGCGGCACACGGCGCGCCTGGCGTGAGGTTCCGCTGGAAGCTGGAACCCATCCGGCCGTCTTCGTATCCCTCGGCTCCCACGCCAACTACTTCGTCGGCGACGAGACGTTCCCGCATGGTCGTCGTCGTCGGCAACTCCCAGGTCACGGTGCTGGATCGCACCGGCCACGCCGGCCGGGTCGTGCCAGAGGTGATTTTGCTGCCGCCGGAAGCGGCGAGTGCGACGAACCAACAGCCGGCCGGTGAACTGGCATGGATGAGTTTCGCCGGCCACTGGGGCGAGACCGTCACCGTACGCGACCTGGACGGGCCGCTGGGACCTTGCTACAAGGGAGACCAGTGGGACGATCCTCAGGCCTGGGGAATCGCTCAACCTCTGGATCTCGACCTCTGGTATGACAACCGGCTGCGCCTGGATGTTCAGGGAGCAGAAGCGGATATCGGGATCGCTTCGCAACGTCCGTCTGCCAGCCAGGCCGTCGAAATCCTGCCCGGCACGGCGATCTTGCACAGCGATCTGGCAGCGGATGAAGTGCTGTCTGCCGCGATCAAGGTGTCGCCAGACAAGCGTTTTGACCTGGTTGCGCAGGTGCCGTCGCCTGAAACAAGCCAGGTCAACCGCTATCTCTTCCGCAGCGTTTCCGCCGGCCCGACAGGCCGGGCCGATCTTGCCATCCGCATTGGCGAAGCGCCGGTGCTGTTTGTCGCAGGCGCCACGCCAAGCTGGCCCAACTCAGTCGAGACGGAGGATGCGCTCTGGGACGCCCCCGATGTCGCCTGGATGGCCCAATCGATCTCGACATTGGATCTGGTGAAAGGCCTGGGCATCAGTTGGGTCGTTGGGGTGGTTCCGGCGCTGATCTTGCTTGCACTGCTCTACTACGCCGACCGCTACGAAAAGGAGCCAGCCCGGCTTGTATTGTCGGCCTTTTTCTGGGGCGCGTGGCCGGCCTTTGTGATCGGGTTGGTGGTAGTCCTGGTCTTCCGGCTGCCGATCGAACTATGGGGACGCGACGCCGTAGAAGCTGTCCGTTTCGGCGTGCTCGCGCCGGCCATCGAGGAACTGTTGAAAGGCGCGGTCGTGCTGTTCATCGTCTACCGCTTTCGCTACGAAATCGACAGCGTTCACGACGGCATCATCTACGGTGCAGCCGTTGGGCTGGGTTTCGCCATGACGGCCAACATGATGAGCTTTATGGGGACGTTCCTTGTAAACGGGTACGAGGAGCTGCAACGCAAGATCTTCGTGGAGGGGTTTTTGCATGGCCTGAACCATGCTTTCTATTCCGCCATCTTCGGCGCCGGACTGGCGTATGCCGCGCTGGCGCCCAAGAAATCGAGACGCTGGGCCGTCCCACTGGCGGCGCTGCTGGCAGCCATCGCCGCCAACGGAATCCACAAGATGATCCTGCGCAACACCACCGGGATCAGCCTCATCAGCATTGGCCTGACCTGGTCGGGCGCGCTGGTGGTCTTCGCGATCATGTTCTGGTCGCTCAGACAGCAGCATACCTGCATCGAGCGCGAGCTGGCCGGAGAAGTCCCGGACGAACTGCGGCGCACGCTATTGCGACCGGATGCCCGCGCCTGGGCGGAAGCCAGGGCGCTGCGTCAGGCAGGCTGGCGCGGCTGGCGGCACACCAGAACGACGTTCCAACTCTGCGCCGAACTCGCCTTTCGCAAAGCCCAAAGTGCCGCGCATCCCGATCAACGCTGAGGTGGCGCAAGAGGTTGAGCGGTTGCGGACAGAACTACATGGCGTTGATGGCAAATTCGACGATGTAGACTCTTACCCGGATCGCGGCGAGCGCCGTCTGCCGCTAAGTCTGCGTAAGTTCCGTTGTAGAACAGAACCGCGGATTTAGAGGAAGACGCGGATTCGGAGCATTCCGATCCGCGCCTGCCTCCCGATCCGCGGTTCTCCGCTCCACACGCTACCTGTAGCTAACCGTTCAGAGATTACCAGCTCGTTGAGCCAGGCCACAAAGTATCGCTGACATTTGCTGCTGCGGCATCGGTTGGGTATAATCTGCGCCGCCTGGGGGTAATCTACGCGGCGGTCGCGAAACTGGCAGCACCGACCGCCCACCGAATGAGCCGTTGGCGCTACCGGCCCGATGGCGAACCACTCGAGCTGCTGCACCTGTACGCGCCGTCACCAAGGAGGGACGGATACATGTTCGCACTACTTTTGAGGTTCAGTCTGGTTCTCATCTTCGTGCTCCTGGCCACAGGCATCGGCCCAGCCCAGCCAGCTACAGCACACGCAACGTCCGCTCCTGAAATCAACCCGCATTCCGTTCTCTTCATTGAAAACGCCGGCCAATGGCCTTCCTCGACAAGCTCTGGGCAGGCTCCCCGCTTCCAGGTATGGGGCTCGCCCCTCGGCGCCGGCAAGACTTGGCTGGCGGATGACGCGATCTGGCTGGTGGTCGGAGGGGGAGAGCGGGGGAGTGGGAGCATGGGAGACGTCGAAACCTTCTCCCCATCCCCCTCTCGCCCCCTCACCCCCTCTTCCCAGACCGCGTTGAAGCTCACCTTCCCCGGCAGCAATCCGGACGCGCACATCGAGCGCTTCGACCCGTCGGCGACCACCGTCAGCTATTTCCTCGGCGATGATCCGGCCCAGTGGCGGGCTGACGTCCCGGTGTGGGGCAGCGTGCGCTACGTCGATCTCTATCCCGGCATCGACCTGGAGATCGGCGACAGCGGCTGGCGGCTGACGGCCGATCCGGGCGCGGATCTGAGCGCGGTTGCCCTGCTGGTGGAGGGCGCTGAGGCTGCTGCGCTGGAAGGAGGCGCCCTGCTGGTGGCCACTGGCGCTGGCAAGGTGCGCTTGCCTCTGTTGCAGATGGACGGGCAGCCGGCCGGCGGCGCGCAGGTTCAATCCACGGGCGCAGCGGCTTTCCAGGTCAGCGCACCCTTTGCCGCGCGCCGAGGCGACTCCCCGCCGCCAGACAACGACCCCGCCGACCTTCTCTACAGCACCTTTCTGGGCAGCAGCAGTAACTACAGCGGCGGCCGAAACATTGCCCTGGACGGAGATGCTAACGCCTACGTTGTACGGTTTCACGCGAGCCAGCGACTTCCCAGTCACACCGGGCGCCTTCGATCCCAACTACAACGGCGCCAACGATCTCTTTCGTGGCCAAACTGAATGCGGCCGGCAGCGCGCCTGGTCTATGCCACCTTCCTCGGCGGAAGCGAGCGACTGACTACGGCCCCGACATTGCAGTGGATGGGTCGGGCAATGCCTTCGTCGACCGGTTATACTTGGTCCAGCGACTTCCCCACCACAACGGGCGCCTTCGACACTACCCACAGCCCTGGCTGGGACGCTTACGTTACCAAGCTGAATGCAGCCGGCAGCGGCCTGATCTACTCCACCTTCCTGGGTGGCAGCCTCAGCGACTTTCGGCTACGGCATTGCTGTAGACGCGGACGGGCGCCGCCTACGTGTCGGGCAGAGCCCAATCCACCGACTTTCCCACCACGCCGGGCGTCTTCGACCCCACCAACGTTTTCGCCGCTGACAAGGGTTTCGTGGCCAAGCTGAACCCGGCCGGCAGCGACCTTGAATACTCGACCTATCTGGGAGGCAGCGTCGAAGACCACTGCTTTGCCATCGCCATCGACGGAGCGGGCAACGCCTTCGTGACAGGTTATACCTGGTCCAGCGACTTCCCCACCACGCCCGGCGCCTTCGACACAAGCTTTGACGGCGACACCGACGGCTTCGCTGCCAAGCTGAACGCGACCGGCAGCGCGTTGGAGTACTCCACATTCCTGGGCGGCGCCAGCTGGGAGGAAGGCAACGGTATCGCATTGGATGGGACGGGCAACGCTTTCGTGATGGGCATTACCTACTCCAGCGACTTCCCGACCACCCCAGGCGCCTTCGACACCAGCCTGGGCGGCTCTCAGGACGCCTTCGTGACAAAATTGAACGCCTCCGGCAGCGGGCTTGATTACTCCACCTTCCTGGGCGGCAGCAGCAGCGAAACCTACGGCAACTTTGCCCTGGACGCGGCGGGCCGCGCCTTTGTGACTACCACAACGCTCTCCAATGACTTCCCGACCACCCCAGGCGCCTTCGACACCAGCTACAATGGCAGCTACGACGCCGTTGTAGCCAAGCTGAACGCGTCCGGCAGCGGACTGGAATATGCGACCTATCTGGGCGGCGCCAATTTGGAATACAGCTACGCCATCGCCCTGGACGGCGCCGGCGACTGCTTTCGTAACCGGCCAAACCTCTTCCGACGACTTCCCCACCACAGCGGACGCTTTCGATCCCGACTTCAACGGTTTCGGGGATGCCTACGTAGCCAAACTGGACGTCTCTTCTGGCCCGCCAACGGCAGTGGAGCTGACCGGTTTGCAGGCCGAAAACGGCGGAAACCTGCCTGTCGTGGCCTTGTTGGCATTGGCCGCGCTGGGGCTGGCGTTGCTGGCAGTCATGATCTTGCGCAAGCAAAGAGGCAGCGCCCAGCCGGTCAAGTAACCCGCCAGAGATCTCGGAACAAGAACCGCTGATCGAGAGGAAGGCGCTGGATTCGGAAAACCCCGAATCCGCGCCTTCTTCTGATTCGCGGTTCTCCGCGCCACGTGCCTGACCCCGGACGCACTTGTCGCTTGCACCCCGTCAAACCTAAATGCATCAACGCATACTTGACGTTCGGAGAGCCCTGTGATACACTCTCTTACCCCTCCCCCAGGGGGGTGGGGTCAACAGCAAGGAACACGAAGACGATGCAAGACGAACAAAAGCGACAAGTACTCAACCGGCTGAAGAGCATCGAAGGCCACGTACGCGGCATCCAGCGCATGGTGGAGGACGACACCTACTGCATCGACGTGATGCGCCAGGTGCACGCCGTCCAGAAGGCGCTGGAAGGAGTCAGCGCGCTGGTGCTGGAGAACCACCTCAACACCTGCGTCACGACGGCCATCCGTGGCTCCGATGTGGACGAGCGCGAGCGCATGATCGGCGAGATCGTCGGCGTGTTCCAGGAGACCGGCAAGCTGTAACTGGCTAGAGGAGCTACATCATGACTACCAAAACCTACACCGTTCCGAACATCAGTCTGCGGCCACTGCGTCGCGACCATCGAGCGCGAGCTCAAAGACGTTGACGGCGTGCAATCCGTCAAGGCCAACGAGGGCACAAAGGCCGTCATGGTCGAAGTCACCGACGACAGCGTGCTGCCGGCTGTGACCGGCATGCTGGCCGAGATCGGCTACCCGGCGTCGAATGCGTAACCAGTGAACAGTGAGCGGTAATCAGTAATCGGTTTCCGGATCTGGTCACTGATTACCGATGCACCGTTTACCGATTGCCCTCTGACCCTCACCCGAAAGGACCACAGACAATGCAACGATTTATCCGCTCCTGCTGCTGGCAGGACTGCTTGCTGGCGGCGTGCGTTGCCCCGGCCGGACCGGCGGCACGGCGACAGCGCCCGATAGCGCGCCCAGCCGGCCACGCCGGAGGTCACAGTCTACCGCTCACCCACCTGAGGCTGCTGTGGCGACTGGATGACGTACATGGAAGAGAACGGCTTCACCGTCACCGCCAAGGAACTCGACAGCTCCGATGGCCAAGCGGCTGCTGAGCCAGGTTCCAGCGCAACTCCAGGGATGCCACACAGCCATCGTCGATGGCTACATCATCGAGGGCCACGTGCCCGTGGAAGACGTCAACCGCCTGCTGGCCGAGCGGCCGGCCGATGTCGTCGGCCTGGCCGTGCCCGGCATGCCCGTCGGCTCGCCCGGCATGGAAGTGCCCGGCGTCGCCGCCGAGCCGTATCGAGGTGCTTGCATTCGACAAGGCGGGCAACACCGAGGTGTTCGCGAGCTATTCCGATAGACCAGTGATCGGTAATTGGTAGATCGGTGTACTGGCACAGATCCGATCACTGATTACCGATCACCAGTCTACCAATCACCAACTTCCAACTACCATGACCAACAACCAAACGCCTCAGCGTCCCCGTCACCGGGATGACCTGCACCAACTGCGCCAACACGATCTCGCGCAACCTCAACCGCAAGGATGGCGTCGTTGAAGCCAACGTCAACTACGCCAACGAGCGCGCCGAGGTCATCTACGATCCGGCGGTCATCAAGCCCGGCCCAGTTGACCAAGGCTATCGAGGACGTGGGCTACGGCGTGACGGAGGCGACGGTTGACCTGCCCATCGCCGGCATGACCTGCACCAACTGCGCGATGACCATCGAGCGCAACCTGAAGCGGATGGATGGCGTGCTGGACGTGTCGGTGAGCTATGCCAGCGAGTCGGCGCATGTCCGCTACCTGCCGACCGCCGTCAGCCTGGGCGACATGAAGCGCAAGGTCAGCGATGTCGGCTACAAGGTGATCGAGGCGGAGGCAGGCGAGGGCGAGACGGCCGAGGACGCCGAGATGAAGGCGCGCATGGCTGACCTCAACGACCGCAAGCGTCGGCTGACCGTCGGCATCGTGCTGACCAGCATCATCATGGTGCTGAGCATGGGCCACGACTTCGGGCTGATCCCGCACTTTGCGGCGCGTGGCTGGCTGCTTGTTCGCGCTGACCATCCCCGTGCAGTTCTGGGTCGGCTGGCCATTCCTCAGCAGCGCCTGGAAGGCCGCTACCAAAGCGCACACCGCCAACATGGACACGCTGGTCGCGATTGGCTCGCTGACGGCGTTCATCTTCAGCACCGTCGTGCTGGTCCTGGGGCTGGATGAGCATCTGTACTTCGAGTCGGCGGCCGTGATCGTCACGCTGATCATGGTCGGCAAGTACCTGGAAGCCAAGGCCAAGACCCAGGCCGGCGACTCGATCCGCAAGCTGCTCAGCCTGCAGGCCAGGACTGCGCGCATCGTTCGCCAGGGCGACGAGATCGAGGTGCCGGTCGATGAGGTCGAGGTCAACGACGTGGTGATCGTCCGCCCCGGCGAGAAGATACCGGTGGACGGCGTGGTGCTCAGCGGGCAGTCAGCCGTGGACGAGAGCATGGTCACCGGCGAGAGCCTGCCGGTGGAGAAGGCGCCGGGCGACGCGGTCATCGGCGCGACCATCAACCGGTCGGGCAGCTTCCGCTTCCGCGCCACCAAGGTCGGCCGCGACACCGCCCTGGCGCAGATCGTGCGCATGGTGCAGGAAGCGCAAGGCTCCAAGGCGCCGATCCAGCGGCTGGCTGACAAGGTCGCGTCGATCTTCGTGCCGGCCGTGCTGATCCTGGCCGCGCTGGCGTTCCTGGTCTGGTACGTCGTCGGCGGCGTCGGCTTCACCGTGGCGATGATGTTCGCCGTGTCGGTGCTGCTGATCTCCTGCCCCTGCGCGCTGGGCCTGGCCACGCCCACCGCGGTCATGGCCGGCACCGGCCTGGGCGCGGAGCATGGCATCCTGGTCAAGAACGCCGAGGTGCTGGAAACCTCCGCCAAGCTGGGCACGGTGGTGCTGGACAAGACCGGCACCATCACGCAGGGCAAGCCGCAGGTGACGGACTTGGTGATCGGTGACCGGTTATCGGTAAACGGTAATCAGTCATCGGTTTCCGATTACCGGCTCGACCTATCACTCGGAACCGGCGAGTTCACGGATCACCGATCTACCGATTACCTTCTGCGCCTGGCCGCATCCGCCGAGAGCGTTTCGGAGCATCCGCTGGGCCAGGCGATTGTCGATGCTGCCAAAGCGCAAGGGCTGACGATCACGGAACCGCTGTCCTTCGAGGCCATCGCCGGCGGCGGCATTGTTGCGACGCGTGGACGGCCACGAGGTGGTGGTCGGCACGGCCCGGCTGTTCGAGCAGCGCCAGATCCACCTCAACGGCCTGGGCGACCGAGGTGACGCGCCTGCAAGGCGAAGCCAAGACCGCGATGCTGGTCGCCGTGGACGGTGAAGCGCAGGGCGTCATCGCCGTCGCCGACACCGTCAAGCCGACCTCGCGTGAGGCCATCGAGCAGATGCACGCCATGGGTATCGAGGTCGTCATGCTGACCGGCGATAACCAGCGCACCGCTGATGCCATCGCCCGGGAGGTCGGCGTCGACCGGATCGTGGCCGAGGTGCTGCCAGGCGAAAAGTCGGCCGAGGTCAAGCGGTTGCAGGCGACCAGAGGTCAAGTCACAGATTGCCGGGTACCAGAGTCAAGCGCCTATCTGGTCGCGATGGTGGGCGATGGCGTCAACGATGCGCCGGCGCTGGCGCTGGCTGACATCGGCATGGCCATCGGCACCGGCACCGACGTCGCCATCGAAACCGCCGACATCGTGCTGATGCGCGGCGACCTGCGCAGCGTGCCCCAGGCCATCAAGCTCAGCCGGCTGACCATGCGCGGCATCCGCCAGAACCTCTTCTGGGCCTTCTTCTACAACGTGCTGGCGATCCCCATCGCCGCCGGCGTGCTGGTGCCGATCCTGGGGCCGCAGTACCGGCTCAACCCGATGATCGCCGCCGGCCGCAATGGCCTTCAGTTCGGTGTTCGTGGTGACCAACTCGCTGCGATTGCGTAGAGGCAAAGTTGTAGGCAGGTTCGGAAGAGTGAGCAGCCGAATGCTGGAATTCGACAAGGGCGGGCCAATTGGCCCGCCCTTGTCGATTCCAGCATTCGGGTCGCAGATCAAAACCAGTCAGCCGGCCACATGTGGAACGGGGCGGCTGCCAACGCGGCGGTAATGGCGCGGCAGGCAGCGTCATCGCCATCAAGAGCACCGGTCAGGCGCGCCTGCTCGGCTGTCATCACACCGGCGTAGAGTTGCGAAAAGGTGGCCATATTGGTGCGTAACGCATAACCCGCATTGCTTTTCTCGGAGCCGCGCTTAACCTCGGCGTGCCCGCCACGAATTGCCAGCGATAATGGCTGGCTGTTGACGGGGAGCTGGGAGTCGTCGATGTGTAGAATGAGATCAGCCGACACATCGACCGGGTAGCGTCGTTGCCGTAGCGCCTCCTCCAGATGCACGACGCGCAGCATAAAGCCGTTGACCAGCACCGCGGCGCGGCGGAAGATGAAATCCACCACTTCCTCGGTGCGCTCGTAGGGCTCGCGCAACGTCCAGAGCAGCGGCGATTGCTGCGGCAGGTTGGCCTTCAGCCGCTTGGCCTGCTCGCCCTGCGCGCTGATGAAGCCCAGCAGGCCGCGCCAGGCGCGCTCATTGGTCGCCACCCATTCGATGACCTCCACGACGTCCCAGTTCAGCCGGTAGAGCAGATAGCCCTCGACCTGCCCATCGAATTCGAAAAGCGCCCGCTCATTCTCAGGCTTGAAGGCCCGCTTCTCCCATTCAGCGTCGGCGCGTGACAGCCAGCCGTTGCTCGTTGGATCCAGTCGGACGCGCTCGTGGCAGGCGCGGATCGCTGCATCGTCGTCCGCAGTTACCCGACGCACGAGCAACCGCTCCGGGAAATCCGGCAGCAGACGCAACGGTTGCTCGATGTGCCAGCTCAGATTGGCCATGCCGTAGCCGAGACTGCGATACCAGGCCACGGAAAAGGGAAATAGCAGCGAAACGGGCGTGCGCCGCGCGTGCAACTCCTCCAGCAGGCCCTGCATCATCTGCCGGCCGTAGCCGCGCCGGCGATGTTCCGGCGGCACCCCAACACTGGCAACCAGTCCCGCCTCTAGCTCGCCGCCGTTGAGGCTCATCTGGCGAAAGAACAACGACAATGCAGCGGCCGGCTGGCCAGCATCGTTGCCGTACAGCCGCAGATCGCGCCAGCCAATCCGCCCGCCAGTTGTGTACATCTCTATGTAGCGGGCCGGGTCGAAACGAAACGACCGGGCCTGAATGTCGGCGACGACGGGAAGTTCGCTCTCTTCTATGGGTCGGTAAGGCATGTCAGGTAACTCCGTGAAGAGGATGGTGGGCTGGCAGGCTAACCAAACACCATGCCGCAGATCGAGACCAGTGATGCGTTTTCGGCGTCTGCAGCGCATTGGTCGTACGCGACCCGCTGCCCTTCGACGCTGCCCAACAGCCTGAGCATCAGGTAGAAGGGTGACACGCCACAGACGTTGTTTCCGTCACGCACTCGCTTGATGGCGGCGAAAAAGCCGTCGGCGCGGCCGGCCGCCAGTTCGGCCGTCAACTCGTTGTCGGCATCAGCGATTCGTTGCCGGCCAGCCGAGTTCGACCGCTGCGCCGCCGAAGGCTGGACCGACGTGCGCCAGATCGCCCGAGGCGACGACAAGTACGTTGCGCCCCGCGATGGCCTGCCCCAACAGGGCCAGGAAAGCGGCAAGCTGCGGGTCGCTGGCCGGATCGCTGCGGCCCGCAACGAAATCCATGAACGACCCGGTCAGGATCGGTATCATTGCGACCGGTTGGCCACCGCGCATGTGGTGCAGCCAGGTCGCGACCAGTTCCAGCGAGTGCTCGCCACGGTGGCGCAGCTCGCCGGCAAAGGCAGCCTGCTCACCGATCGCGCCTGCCAGTGCGTCGACCAGCCCGACATCGGTCGGCAGCACGCCGTACGGGGTCGCGTAGCTCTGGCGTGTCAGCGTGATGCGGTCGCCGGTACTGTAGTGGTCGGTACCCAGCAGGATCACCAGATCCGCCGGCACGCGCCATCTCCGCGGCGCGCTTCCAGACAGCAGCGTAGACCGCGCCGCCGCGCGGGTAGTCGATGTGCGGGCTGATCACTCCCCTGCCGGCCGCGCTGGCCGGACCCACCCCGTTGACCGACGCCAGGTAGCCGCCCAGCAGACGCGCCAGCCGGTCTGGTTCGGCCGGATACGACTGCCCCGCCATCATCGGCGGTCGAAAGGGAGCGGCGCGGTAGTCAATCAGAGCGCGCTCGCGGGCTTCAGCCGAGCGCGTATTCTTCAGCAGGTAGTTGGCGTCGAGCACGTCAACCAGTTGCTGCAAGACGTCGACGGGAACGTCGACGGCAAAGCGCAGCAGCAGTTCAACGTGCATCCCGTGGAGGTCACCGGTCCCGTCCATCAGCGACAACGCCGGGGCAAGCTCGCGCGGCAGCACGACATGGTTGTCGCCCAGCCGTAGCGGGTCGCGCACCAGCAGCGCCGGCCGGCCCTGGTGCTGAAAACCGGTGATGTCCAGTGTGCGCAGTTGGGGAATGGTGTGATGGTGCGTTCGATTCACGGCGTGTAACCCTGCTAGACCAGGCTGCGCAGCGAAGCGCCCAGCCGCTGGATTTCGTCCACGGTATTGTAATGCACCGCGCCGACGCGCACCATGCCACCGCTGCCCTCCAGTCCCAGCCGCTCGGTGACGGCCAGCGCGTAATAGTTGCCGTCCCAGACGAAGATGCCCTGCTTGCCCAACGCCTCTGCGATGGCGCGCGGATGGCGTCCAGGCCAGGTGAACGAAACCGTGGGTACCCGCTGGTCGAGGCAATCCCGATCGGTGATGCCGTGAATCTGAACGCCAGGAATCGCTTCCAATTCGTCGAGAATCGCAGCGGTCATGTGAAGCTCATGCTGTTCAATGGCCATCATGCCCGCCTTCAGATCCAGCCTGCGGCCCTCAAACTCAGCGAACCTGGTTACAAATGGCGCGCCGTAGCGTCGCCCGATTTCCGCCAGATACTCGACCGATGCCAGCGTGCCGGCGATTCCTTCGTGGCTCTGGGTGCCGGTCTCGAACTTGCCGGGCGGGGCGTTCTTGGCAGGCCGCACCTTGTAAGCTTGCAGTTGATCCAGCAGAGCGTAGCGACCATAGAGGATGCCGATGTGCGGGCCGAAAAACTTGTAAGCTGAACACGCCAGCATGTCGCACCCCAGATCCTGTACATCCACCGGACCGTGCGGTACGTACTGCACTGCGTCGACGAACGACAGCGCGCCCGCCTCCCTCGCCCAACCGCACACGGTCTTGACGTCGTTGATGGTGCCGGTTGCGTTGGACGCATAGCCGACCGCGACGACTGCGCGTGCGCTCGTTGAGCAGATCGCGTAGGCCGGGTAGGTCCAGCGTGTACTCCTCGGGATCGAAATCCACCCAACGCACCGTCGCGCCGCGGTCCTCGGCCATCATGGTCCAGGGGGTGATATTCGCGTCGTGGTCGAGGCGGGTTACGATGATTTCATCGCCGGGGCCGATCTGGCGTCCAATGGCCCGGCTGACGGCGAAGGTCAGCGTAGTCATGTTGGGACCGAACACGATCTCGTCGGGCGAGGCCGCGTTCAGCAAGTCAGCCATGGCCTGATGCGCCTCGTCGATGATGGCGTCGCTACGGTGAGCCGTCGCAAATGCGCCACCGCGGTTGGCGTTGCTGTGAGCCAGATAGTCAGCCATGGCGTCGATGACGCCCTGCGAGACCTGCGTGCCGCCGGGGTTGTCGAGGAAGACGGCGGGCTGGCCATCGACCTCCTGCCGCAGCGCCGGAAATCGGGAACGAATGAATGCGTTTTCAAGCGTGAAAGACATGTGTGATCTCCATGAAATCAGGTCGGGGACAGTCGGCTAACTGGCAAGTATCATTTTTCCAGACTAGAACCATTGGGTTGCATTCCGCAAATGCTCGCGTCGAACCTGCAAACGAGCGCCATGATACCACAGCCCTGCCCCGCTGAACAACAAACCTGCATCGATTTTCCCCCAGCGAACCAACTACGATTTCGGGGACGACAAGACGACAACGCTCCCGCCGACGTTGCCGCTGATGGCCACACCACCCTGGCTGACCGCGCTGCCGCCGCTGGCCATTATCTGGGAGACGGGCTTCTGGTTTGAGGAAGTGTCGGTACTGCCGTTAGCGCTGACATCGAGAAGTATGATCGGTTCATCGTTGCGCGAAAACAGCGCCGGCATCCACCAGCTTGCGCCAGCTGCCTCACGTAGAGCAAACACCGCGCGCCGCCCCGCGGTCGTTGCCTGTTCCACAGAATACCCCTGTGCAATGGTCTGATAAAACGCCTGGCAGAATACGATAGCCGCCGCGTCGGGAACCTCCGACTGCATCGCGACGACGACGGGCACGCCCGCCCGCAACAGCGCCCCGGCAATGCTGGACGCCGCGCCGCCGCCCGCCCCGGCCCGACAGGAGTTGATTACCGCGACGTGCACGCCGGCGCCGGTCAGCAACATACCGACCGTGAACGCATCGACGCTGGCGGGATTACCGGCGCCGTCGTCGAAGATCAGCGCCTGTTCTGTGCCGTGGCCGGCAAAATGCCACACGTCCGCGCCATGCATCAGGTCTGCTACCAGTCGACTCAACGTAGCTGCTTCAGGGCTGCCAGCCAGCGTCATGGCCCGTTTCGGCAGCACGTCTTGTAGCAGCCTCCATTCTTTGTCAACTTCGAGCCGCGGCAAGCCGGCGGGTGAACAGCCTGTGAACTGAACGCGCAGCGGAAGGTCCGCCGGCTCAGTTGCGATAGCCAAGGGCAGCGGTAGAAAACGAATCAACGCCGCTTTCCCATCCAGCGCCACAAACCTGGCTGTGCGAGGATCATGGAGAAGCTCCCAGGGCAGGCCAGCCAGTTCAGAGTCACCAATAGTCAGACGAAGAAAAGGACTGCTCGCGGCAGTGCTCGCGCGCCACAGTTCGACAAGCTCCGGGTGAGCAAACAAGCCACGCCAGAGGTCGCTGCCAAGCGCGATCTGATCGGCTAGCGCCAGTCCCTCGAAGGCAAGCCGCTGAGACTGGGCTGGCAGGCAGACCGCCACAGCAGCGCTGGACTGACCGGCGGGAGAGTTGGTCACGGTAGCCATCACGCCGCTTTCTGATCGGTCCAATCGCAGGTCGAAGTATCGGGCAAGAGGTGTTTCAGTGTTGGTGTTCATTTACTGTTGCTCCGGCGCCTGGCGCCTCGGCAGGAAAGGTCAATGAGCGTGGGTCAGCTTCTTGACAACGCGAAAGCCGCAGTCCAGGTCACGATAGCCTGGCGCGCTCATCAGCCGGTGACCAGAGCGCATCGCGTCCACAGAGTCCATGTAGGACCCGCCCAGAACGGCACGGGATGTCTCGTGTCCATCGCGTGGATCAGCTTGCTGGATGGCCAGGTTATCTTCATCGATGCCGCACCATTCCCAGACATTGCCGGCCAAGTCGGCGACGCCGCTGGCAGTCATGCCTGCCGGAAAAATCCCTACCGCAGTGGTCGAGGCGATTTCGGTAGTCGACCAGTTGGCATGATCAGTCGTTGGCTGGCCATCACCCCACGGGAATGTGCGCGCGCCGCCGGTGGCCGCCAGTTGCCACTGTGTCTGCGTGGGCAGTGTGATGAGTTCACTGCGCCGGTCGCTGAGCCAATTGCAAAAAGCCGCAGCTTCGTGAAAGGTCACCATTACGACTGGATGATTGGCGTAGCCGTAGTTGTCATGCAGGAAGTAGGGGCCATCGCTGTCTGCCTTCCATTGCCAACCCTCGTCCGTCCAGCACTGTTTCCACGCCTCGGAGTAGCCGCCGTCTGACACGAACGCTTGAAACTGTGCGACCGTGACGGGATACTTACTGATCATGAAGCACGCATCCAGATCGGTTCCCAGTACAGGACACCACACGATGTCAGGCAGCCCCACGGAGTCAAGGCCAACACCGGGGCGCGGATCGCCCAGCAGCGACAGCGTTCGGCCTGCCAGTGCGCGCAGTTGCGGCGCGACGGAGACGTCCGCGCTGTCCAGCAACCGCATCAGCCGATTGGCTTGTTGCAGCCGTTGGCGAGCATCCGGCCGCTCCATCTCCAGCAACGCAGCACCGGCAATCTCAGCGCCCGCCATTCGAGTCTCATCGGATCCGCGCAGCGCCGACAGCCAGCCGATAAACTCCATCGCTTCGGGCGGATAGTCCATCTGTAGATAGCCGTAGGTCAACAAAAGAACCTCGCGCCACCAACTGTCGGCGATGAATTTCTTGATGGCTGTACGGCCTGCCTTGCGCTGTTTAGCCAGCAATCGCGCCGCCAGAAACTCCTGGAACGTGAGGTGAACGAATTGGAAGAACTCGGCGCGCTCCTCGTATAGCCCACCGCGATAGCGCACAGCCTTCAGGAAGGCGTCTACCTCGTCGGCGGCCAGCGATGTCGTTAGGGTCGCCCGGACTTGCTCCTCGCGGATTGCGGCGCTGCCGCGGCCGCCCTTGTGCATCGTCAGTGCCAGCTCACTAAGCCAGTCGCGCTGCGCTTCCCACGGACCGCCCCAATTGATCAACTGCTGGCGGGCAGGGTCATCCGGGATATACTGCGCCTGGATGATCGCCCGCACACAGGCTTCGTAAAGCCGGGCACGCTCGCGCGGCAGCTCGGTCTCGCCCCACTGGACACTGATCACCATGGTGGCCATCAGCGGCGTGCTGATCAACGGCGGCAGGTTGCGTTCGTTGCGCAGCGCATTGATTTGTCGGATCGCCTGCACCAGCTTGTCGCGGTTCTCCTCGACGCTCTCCGGGAATAGCCGCTCGCACCAGTTCTCTACGAGAAGAGAGATCTGTTCGTTATCCATTGCCTGCACGTCGAGCCGCAGGAAGTCATCGCCGAAGACCGCCTCGTCGCGATAGCCGGCCTCGCGGGCGGTGACGATCATGCGATTGCCTGGATAGATATCGTGCACAAGGTTCTCGACCTCCTGGCGGACCTGGCCGCGCTGCTCGCGGCTGGCAATCTCGTCCAGTCCGTCGATCATCAGCAGACAGCCGCCGCCGGTCAGGATGCGGTCAAAGAAGTCTTCGGAAAGCTCCAGCGCCGGATTGCGGCGGCGTAGATACCATGGAATGAACCCGGCCAGTGTGCCTGCACGTGGGTCGGACAGCGACATTGCCGTTGAGTGTTCAATACGCTCCAGATAATCGCGGTAGTAGCGCAAGGGCACCAGCACCGGGATCAGCGGGTCGTTGTCAGGCAGTGCGAAAGTTGTCGCCTCGCCCGTCAGCCCCAGGTTAGCGAGCGCGGCTGCGAGGTAAGCAAGGATCGTGCTCTTGCCGGTGCCGGCTGGACCGACGATGGCCAGGCGGTCGGACAACTCCAACAAGTCGCTGAACGCGACAACCGACCCTGCGCGTTCTCTTGACTGCATGAGATTGTGCCAGGCGACCAACGCATCAAGTCCGCTGAGACCGTTCAGCGCCTGTTCAGCCTCCCGACGGGTCGGCGGCCAGTGACGCCGCAGGGTAACAGGAATAAACACATCGGACAGCTTCTGCACTGCTGCCGGTCTAGCGACCGGCGCGTTTTCCATTCCGTACAGCCTGGCCTTATCGTATGCGTTGCGCACCCAGCGCAGATAGGCAATCAAGGCACGTTCGACCTCTGTGTGGCCGAGTTTGGCTGGTCCGGGTGCGCTCTGATAAACCTGCACGACGTGTCCCAAGACCGTGCCGGAGATCGCCAATCCGCCCTGCGCCAGTGCGCTGTGGTCCGTAGCGGACACGCGGTCAGCCATGCTGTAACCGTTGTCACCCGCCACACTGCGGAGCAGTGAAGCAGGCAGCGAGCCAAAATCACTCAGACTAGCCACGCGCGCGTTAGCCCGAGTGACCAACTCCGCGATCAACTGCGGCGTCAGCGACACGCTGACGGCTGCCTGATGGGTCATGGCATTGTGAAACTCGGCGACGAAGCGGGCGATGGCGGCTTCCATGAGCGACTGGTTCTCCGGCAGCGCGGGCGCCTCACCCAGCGCGACAAACTCCCGCGCCAACATCTCCAGGTCCAGCTCGCTGTCGAAGCGCGGGTCGATGACTTGCGATAGCTCACCAACCACGGCCTCGCGATCCAGCCAACGCTCCAGCAGATCCAGGTAGAGCGTCGTGCGCTCCGGGTCATCGGTAAGCGCGTCGATGGTCGCCGCCAGAGCGTCGGTGGCAACCCGCGCCAACCCATCGACCGCACCGGCCGACTGGAAATGCCTGCGCGTGTGATAGCCCGACGCATCCAGCAGCCGTGCGGCCACCATGTGTGCCAAACCCGGTTCGGCTAGGTTGTCGTCGCCGAGAAGTCGACGACGAACCGGCGGCGGCAGTTGATTGACATGTTGCGTGTTAGTATCCATAATGCATTTCATGTTGACAGTAACGATTTGTTATGTCGAACAAAGTATAACACTTGCCATAAAATATGTCAATAACGTTACCTTAAGCAACAAAATGTGTGAATATGTGGGATATGTGTGGGATATTGTGGGAAAGGAGGGAAAAGAGGGAAAAGCCGCTTCGGATAGCGAACTGCGTGTCTCGAGCGACAGTTAGGGTGAGGCGTTTGAACCACGAAGAGCCGAAGAACCGCTAAGCCACAAAGCACGAAGACCGCGAAGCGCGAAAGTTCACGAAGCGCCCGACGCCCTGTGAAGTAGAAAGAATGCACACAGTCATACAGGATACACCGCGCCAGATGGCCCCTCTAACTATGCGATCTTCGCGCCTACGTGCTCCAAACGCCCCCGGCCCCACCAACTCACCGCAGGATGTAATAGGTAGCGCGCTTTTCCCCGATTTTGATGAGAAGTCCCTGGTCTACGAGGTCCGACAGGTCCCGGCGGATCGTCTCCGGGCTGACATCAGGGCTGAGTTGCTGGATGTCGCGGTTGGTGATCCGCCCGTTCTGTGTCAGGAAAGCCAGCGCCTGCTCCTGGCGCGGGTTCAGCAGCAGGTTGCCCCAGCGCTGTGTCTCAGCCGAAGCGCTAACAAGATTCGCGCCGTGGCCGAACATGGTTACGCGAAAACCGGCCGCCGTCTCCTCGAAACGCGGCGCGGGCAGGTCAGCCTCCTGCATGGCGGCGATCATCCGGTCGATGCCGTAGCCCAGCCGCTCGATGAAACCCAGGTCGCTGAGCACCTGCACGATCACCTCATTGCGACTGAACCGTTCGCTGACCAGATTTTCCAGCGTGACGTGCCCGGGCAGCCGGCCCGGGCTGTAGATCTCCATGCGGTCGCTGAACATCAACAGCCTGATGCCGTCGCCGCGCACGCTGTAGTCGCGGTGCGCTACCGCGTTGACCACCGCCTCACGCGCGACGGCCAGCGGATATTCGGCTACCTCCTCGCGCGCGAAGCCTCGGATGCGCATCCCCCGGCGCATGTTGGTCGCGATGAAGGTTTCGGCACGTCTGATCTGTTCGGCCAGCGTGCCGTGGATGTCCTCACGCACGAACTCGTCACCCATGGTCGGCCCGGCGTAGCGCACCGCGACGATCTCGGCCGTCGGAAGGAACTGCTGCGGCGCGCGTCCGAAGAGCAGCATCCCCGCGTAAGTGGGCGCGAACTCGCCCTGTGCAGTCGCCTTGACACAGCCACGCGTCAACAGTGCCGCCGACACCGACGTGGCCGTCAGCCCGGTCAGCCGCTCCAGATAGGCGACCACCAGCGTGTCGTCAAGATCGGCGCGCTGCCCCCCTGGTACGACGCTGGACTCGAAGTGTGCTTCGCCGCGTGCAACCAGCAGCATGCGCAGTTCGGCAGTGCTCATGCTGCGGTTCTCGCGCTCGACACGCATCCAGTATTGGCCCTTGACGCTGTAGACCTGCGAAAGACCTGCCGGAACGTGAACCACACAGACATCCTTGCCGTCAATCTGGATCACCTCAGGCAGCGGGAGAACAAGCGGCGGCTCAGCCATCAGCGCCGCAGCGACGGCCTGGTTTTCGGTCGCCTGCGCAGACAGCAAGCCGCCAGGCTGCCCACCCGCTCCAACGCCCAGCAACAACGCACCGCCGTGCGTGTTGGCCAGAGCAACCAACGTCTCAGCCATTTTGCGCGGGCTGGCGCTGTCGGGCAGGAATGCCAACGAGTCGCTTTGGCCGCTGGCCAGCCAGCCTGCCACCTGGTCAGGCGTAGTTCGATAGGTTGAGGAAGTCAGGAAATCCATGAGTGCTCACGTGAAAGGTAGGAGGAGGTCACTCCACAGAATCGATGCGCCAACGCGTGGTTCCGTTCGCGCCGGTAGCCATCTGTTCCAGCAGGCGCCAGCGGACCGTCTGTTGAACGCCATCCAAAACGAAGGTCGAACTCGACGACCATCTGTGACCGCGTCTCGTTGCCTGTACCGGAGATATCTGCCGCGCCGGGGTATATCAGGGACACGATCTGTTGCGGATTGCCCGGAACGGCCAGTCTGAGCTGATCCTGAGCTTCCTGTGAGGTAGCGTACTTCGCGTCGCCCGTCATCAGCCAAGCCAGCACGACGGCCTCGGGATAGGTCGGCTGCTCCGGAATTGCGCCCAGGCAAAAGACGACGGTCTGCGGAGTTGGGGTAAACTGTGCGGAACTGCCCTGCCGCGTCCACTCCGTCCGTTTGCACAGCTTGCTGCGATCGGTGAACGCGTCGAGGGTGATAACCTTGTCAATGCGCTGGCTGGTGCTGGGCGTCCAGTCCGGCATGGTCACAGAGTAGCTGCCCTGGAAATAGGAAACGCCATAGCCACCAGTGACGCCAAGCCAGCGAAAGAGCGACAGGCGGTTCTGGCCGCTGGCATTGGAGCCAATGATAACCAGCTCCGGTGCGAAATCAACGTCTGTTTCGCTGGCCGGTGTCGTCTCCCATGTGATGCTCAAATCGCCAAGATAGCCCTGCCCCTTACCCGTCGTCCAGTCCGGCAGCAGACGATAGGGCACGAAAAAGGCCAGCGGTTGGAGTGGGATTGGGATGGATGTGTCAGGATCGTAGATGGATGTGTCCTGCTGGCCATCGTAGATGATCCCGCCGATAGGTCCGCTGTCTGTATCCGGCGCAGCATCGTAGCGATAGAACAGAAGGTATTCGGTATCAGCGTCGCCGTCAATGCTGATATCCTGAAACCCGTTGACCAACGCCGGATCGGTCATGAGCGTCCAGTCGCCTGGCACGTTCTGCTGCAGGATATCGGTCGACGAGGAGGTGTTGGACTGGAAGATGCCGCACGACGAAAGCAGCACGGCAGCCAGCATCAATGTAGCAATTGCAACAAAGCGGCCGCACAGCGTTGTCCGTCGATCGGGCAAGCGGCCAGTCACTGTTTGCCACCCGCGGTGTCCAGTGGTCGCTGTCATGAGTCCTCCTCGCCAGCAGTCTCATCCGCTGACCGTGACCGACGGCGGCGCGCGCGCGGTGCGTCCTCCTCCTGGCTGGCAGGCAGCAGTACCCGCGCCAACACGTCGTTCATATCCTCGACCGGTACCAGTTCCAGACCGCGCCGTGCGCCGCGCCGGCAGTTCCACCAGCCCCTTCTCGTTCTTCTTCGGGAAGAGTACGATCTTGATTCCGGCTCGATGCGCGGCAATGATCTTTTCCTTGAGGCCACCCACCGCCAGCACGCGGCCGCGCAGGGTGATCTCGCCGGTCATGGCGACGTCGCGGCGGACGGCCCGCCCGGTCAGCGCCGAGACCAGCGCCGTCGCCATGGTGATCCCCGCGCTGGGACCGTCCTTGGGAATCGCGCCCTCCGGCAGGTGGATGTGGATATCGAGATCGTCGAAACTCCTCAGGGTCGATGCCCAGTTCCACGGCGTGCGAGCGGGCAAAGCTCAGTGCGGCCTGGCCCAACTCCTGCATAATCTCGCCCAGTTGGCCGGTCAGCAGCAGGTTGCCCTTGCCGACCATCAGCGTCACCTCGACGTGTACCAGATCGCCGCCCGCCTCAGTCCAGGCGAGACCGGTTGCGACGCCGATGCTGTCGCCACCCACCTGCACGCCAAACTCGTAGTCAGGCGGTCCAAGGTACTTCAGCAGGCTGGCACGCGTGATGCGGTGCGGCGCCTCGCGGCCCTCTGCCACCCGCCGCGCCACCTTGCGACAGATCTTGGCCAGTTGGCGCTCCAAGTGGCGCAGCCCGGCCTCGTACGTGTACTCGCGGATGATCGTCTTCAGCGTCTCGTCAGGGAAAGTGAGGCGGTGGTTCGTCAGCCCGGTCTGCTCAAGCTGGCGCGGCACCAGGAACTGGCGGGCGATCTCCAGCTTCTCCTCCTCCAGGTAGCCAGGGAAGCGAATGACCTCCATGCGATCGACCAGCGGGCCGGGAATGTAGTCCAGCAGATTGGCCGTCGTGATGAACAGCACCTGGCTCAGATCGTAAGCCACATCCAGATAGTGGTCGAAGAACTCGTGGTTCTGCTCAGGGTCCAGCACCTCCAGCAGCGCGGCCGAGGGATCGCCGCGCACGTCCTGCCCCAGCTTGTCCACCTCGTCCAGCATCACCACCGGGTTGATCGTCCCCGCGGTGCGCATGGCCTGGATGATGCGACCCGGCATGGATCCGACGTAGGTGCGCCGGTGGCCGCGGATCTCCGCCTCGTCGCGCACGCCGCCGATGCTGACGCGCACAAACTTGCGTCCCAGTGCCTGCGCCACCGAGCGGCCCATGGAAGTCTTGCCCGTTCCCGGCGGCCCGACCAGACAGAGGATCGGCGTGCGCATCTTGTCGCGCGCCAGCTTGCGCACCGCCATGTGCTCCAGAATGCGATCCTTGGCCTCCGGCAGGCCGTAGTGGTTCACCGCCAGTACCTGCGCCGCGTGCCGCAGATCCATATTGTCCTCGGTGGCGGCGGCGCCACGGCAGGTCGATCAGCCAGTCGAGGTAGGTGCGCACCATGCTGATCTCAGGCGCGAAGGGCGGCATGGCCGCCAGCCGGCGCAGCTCGTCCTCGGCCTTGGCGCGCGCCGCCGGCGGCAGGTTGGCGACTTGCAGCCTGTGGCGCAGGTCAGCCACCTCGCGTGTTCTGCTCGTCGGTTTCGCCCAGCTCGCTGCTGGATGGCCCGCAGTTGCTCGCGCAGGAAATATTCGCGCTGCGACTTGTCAAGCTCCTCCTGGACCCGCGACTGGATACGGCCTTCCAGCTCCAGCAAATCCAGTCTCCGGCCCAGCAGCACGGTCACCCGCTGCAAGCGCTCCAGCGGGTCCAACGGTTTCGAGGATCTCCTGCTTGATCGCCAAGATCGGCATTGAGCGTCGACGGCGATCAGATCGGCCAGCCAGCCCGGATCGTTGGCGTTCAACGCGGCCACATAGGCCTCGTCGCCCAGCGCCGGGCTGAGCGCAACACAGCGTTCGAACATCTGAGCGCCGCTCGCATCAGCGGCTCGCACCGGCGGCTGAGCCGAGTCTCGGCATGGATTCCGCAGACGTCTCGCACCACCGCGCTGAGGAAGGGGCCTTCCTCGACCACCTGCAGGATGTGACCCGTTCCGACCCTGCACGAGGATGCTGGTCGACCCGTCAGGCATCCGCAACTGGCGCAATATCTTGACCTCGGTGCCGACCGTGTAGAAATCCTCTACCGACGGCTCGTCGTCGGTCGGATCGCGCTGTCCGAGGGCGACCAACACCTGATCCTGCTCCATCGCAACCTCGACGGCGATCAGCGATTCCTCCCGGCCCACCAGCAGCGGCGTCACCATGCGCGGGAACACCAGATCGGAGCGCAGTTGCAGCACCGGGTAGAGCGCCGGGGCCTCGCTGCCATCGCGCGCCACGTCGGACGACACGTCTACCACGCGCGCCAGCGTGTCGATCCAGGCGACTCCGCCGTGAGCGCCGGTGGATGTGCTGGTCATGAGGCGCGTCCTGCTTCGAGACCCTTCGGGTTTGCCGGTGCCTGGGAAACCCGAAGGGTCTGCTGCGCCACCGGGCCTAAAACCTGGCTCACCTGCCATTCCGGCGCCATCGGCTCGGCTTCGTGTACCCAGTCGTCAGCGGGGAATGCGTCGGGATACAGATCAAGCCACGCTTCGCGCCCCTCAGCAGCCACGAACAACGACCCGGTGACGCATACGACGGTCCCGCTGTGAGCATCGCGCAGCGCGCCGGCCAGCGCCGACCGCACGGACTGGTAGATCGTCACCGCTTCCTCGTCCATCAAGCCGGCAGCCAGGCTGGCCAGTTCGTGCGGATCCAGAGCACGCGGGTGGCGCGATCTGGTCAGGTGCAGTCCCACGCCACGCGCGGCAAATGCAGCCAGCAACGCGTGGGCATCCTTGTCGTTGGATACGCCAAGAATCATCTGGAGCCGCCGGCCCGGGAAGAATTCAGCCAACGCGTCGCACAGCAGATGTGCCGACTCGACAGTGTGTGCAGAGTTGACGACGACAGCGGCGTCACCAGAGTCGCCAACCTGGAGCACTTCCAGCCGGGCCGGCCAGCGGACAGCAGCCAGTCCGCGGCGGATCGTCGATTCATTGATGGCGACGCCCTGGCTGGCCAACTCAGCGCACGCCGCGACGGCCGTGGTCTGGTTCGCCAGTTGATGCGCGCCAAGGAGCGGCGTCGTGAGGTTACTGAAATCTACCGGCAACGAATGCCCGCCCGAAGCGCCGTTGCTTCCAGCCCGCGCCGCCGCGCCGGGATAGTGCCGCACCGAGAAGTCCTGGCCCGCCAGGCTTGTTGACGACGATTCCCAGGTCCAGTCACACCCCACCAATATCAGCGGCGCGCCGCGCTCGACGGCAATCTCGGTGATAGCTGCCAACGCTTCAGCAGCCTGCGGCGCGACGATGACCGGCACACCTGGCTTGATGATTCCGGCCTTCTCGCGCGCGATTGCGTCCAACGTATTGCCCAGCAGCGCCGTGTGCTCCAGACTGATGCGGGTGATGACGCTACGTCGGGGGTTACGACGTTGGTGCTGTCCAGGCGGCCGCCCAGTCCAACCTCCAGAACCGCCCACTGAACCTGGCGCGCCGCGAAATGCATCAGCGCCAGCACCGTCATGATCTCAAAGGTAGTGATCCCGGGAACGGCTTCGATGGCCGGCATGCACTGCTCCAGAAGCGCCACTACCTCGTCACGCCCAATCAGCTCGCCGCCGACGCGGATTCGCTCGCGGAAGGTGTGCAGGTGTGGCGACGTGAAGAAGCCGGTGCGCAGCCCGCCGGCGCGCAGGATCGATTCGATGCCGGCCGCGGTCG
Organism: uncultured Chloroflexia bacterium; assembly: GCA_963707275.1. GTDB lineage: Bacteria > Chloroflexota > Anaerolineae > JAAEKA01 > JAAEKA01 > JACKBK01. Next base: position 219,206 of record CAVPPH010000001.1, on the reverse strand, counting down.
ATCCCTTGCCCTTGCTGCCGGCCACGTGGACGATGTGGTAGCTGCGGTGCGGATTGTCCAGCGCTGCCAGCACGCCGGCGCGTCCGGTCAAGATCCCATGCTGCTTCAGTGTAGGCCACGCTGCGCCGCGCTCGTAGTCCACGTAGTTGTAGATGATATCCAGGGCTGCCTGGTAGGGAGGAGAGAGACTCAACGATTTGCGGTCTTTCCGTGAACGAGCAGGTTGCTACAATTTTACCGGATGAACCGAAAAACGTAAAGCCTCGCTCGCTTCCCCGGTGACTTCCCTGGTGACAGGCACTTTCGGAAATGCCTGTCACCTCTGCGCGCCTAAAGCCTTTGTCAAAAGCCGGTAGCGGTGGTATAAAACCACCATGCCCGCCCCGCCAATGACCCTTCCGCCGCCACCTGACTAGTGCTGGCGATCTACACCCTCCTCAGCCTGCTGCTGACGCTGCCGCTGGTGCTGCGCCTGACAACCCACGTCCCCGGGGACGGCATCGACGACCCGGCGCTGGCCTGGAACCTGTGGTGGCTCAAATTCAGCCTCATCGACCGCCAGATCAACCCCTTCGACAGCGAGTGGATGTTCTACCCCATCGGCATCAACCTGGCCTTCTACACGCTGACGGTCTTGAACGGCCTGCTCTCAATCCCGCTACAGACTGCGCTTCAGCGTCATCGTCGCATCCAATCTGGTGCTGCTCAGTTCCTTCGTCCTCAGCGGCTACGGCGCCTATCTGCTCTGTCTGGAGGTGCTGCGGTCGGTAGGCGACGCCACGAAGCAGCAGGATGCGGCTGGTCGTGGAAGGCGCCGGCGTTTCTGGGCGGCCTGCTCTATGCCTTTTCCTCGAGCAAGCTGTTCTACGCCTCGCTGGGCCAGTTCAACATCGCCAGCTCGCAGTGGATTCCCTTTGCGGTCCTGTACACGTTGCGCAGCGTGCGGCCCGGCGCGCGCGCTGCGTGAGCCGCTGCTGGCCGCGCTGTTCATCCTGCTGCAAGCCTACGCGGAGCTGACCTACGCCGCGTTTCTGGGCATCTTCATCGCGCTAGTTGCGGTCTGGCGGCTGGTGCAACTGTCTGGCCCGCCAGCCAGAAGGCCGCGCAGCAACGGATGCAAGACGGGTTGCTGCTGCTGCGCAACCTGGCGGTGATTGCGGTCGTGTTCCTCGTTGGCCTGACGCCATATGCTGGCCAACATGCTGCCCGACATGCGGGCCGAGGGCGATTTCCTGGTCGAAGGTGAGGGCTTCGCCGACGTCTTCTCGGCCGACCTGGCCGGCTACGCCTTGCCGACACAACTGCATCCGCTGCTGGGCAGCATTGTCGTCGCTGCGTCTGACGACTCCGCCTTGCAGGCCGACGGCAGCCAATGGCAGGTCAACAAGGGCCAGCACCTGACGCTGGGGATCCTTGGTCTGGCCTGGCGATTGCCGGCGTCTGGACGCAGCGCCGGCGGCGCGACACGTGGTTCTGGGTCGCCGCGGCCACGCTGTTCTTTCTGCTGGCGCTGGGACCGTCGGTGCGCTGGATGGGACAGGACACGGGCATTCCGGGGCCGTTTCGCCTGCTGCAAAACCTGCCCTTCCTGAAGGGCAATCGCTACCCCAGCCGCTTCAGCGTGATGCTGCTGGTCTCAGTTGCGCCACTGGTGGCGCTGGGCAGCTACTGGCTGCTGAGCAAGCTGGCAACGAGGCAACGCGCCGGCCAGACTGCACGCCGCGTCGCGCTGATCGGGACCGCTGCGCTGGCGGCGATCCTGCTCTTCGAGAACCTCTCAGCGCCGCTGCCGATGGCCGACATGCAGACGCCGGCCATCTATGACGTGATCGCGGACGAACCGGGCGACTTCGCCGTCCTCGACCTGCCCGCAGGCTGGCGCAACGGCTTCAGCGTCTTCGGCAAGCAGGACCTCGTCATCATGTCGGAGCAGTGGTGGCAAACCCGGCATGGCAAGCCGATCCTGGGCGGCAACACCTCGCGCAACCCTGAGTTCAAGTTTCGCTATTTCCTCGACGCTCCGCTGATCGGTCCGCTCACGGTTCTGGCCAACACCGACGACGCGCATCCCCACATTGAAGCACAAATGGCCAGCGAATTGGCTGCGCTACGATCAGAGGACCAAACGCTGGGAGACGACTCGCTGCTGGGAAGGGCCGCCGCTGACGCAACGCATGTATTGCAGGCTTTGAATGTCCGCTTTGTAGTCGTCCACCGCGATCATGCGCCGTCTGAGTTCACGCAGTTCGTCGAGCAGTTCCTGCCGGTGACGCTGGTCGCTGAGGAAGGTGAGCACGCCCTGTACCGCGTGACAAGTGAACCGCCGGCCAGTGACCTGCTAATCACACCAGCCACGGATTCGCTGTCCCGCGGCGAAGGGTGGAGCGGCGTCGCCGAAAACCAAGCCGCCACATCGAGTTTGTGGGCGCATCGCCGCGACACGGTACTGTTCACCGCACCGGTCGAACCAGGATCGTACACGGCCATCATCAGAGCCGCGGCCGCTGGCCCGGACCAAACGTTGCGGCTGGTTGTCAATGGTGTCGAGACAGAAGCACAGCCGTTGCCAAGCGAGTGGAGCGAACTGCAGTTCAGCTTGCCGCGGGAAGCGCTGAACGCGGGGATCAACGAGGTCGAATTGAGATTCGACCGGACGTATCCGATAGATAGCTTGACTGAAAATGAGGGAACTGCGGTCAACCTGCTGGTCGAAAGCGCCGGACTGGAAGCGGGTAACTACGCGCATATCTGGCTGAACGGCCGCGACATCTCCCCCAATCAGCGCGGCTACAATCTGGCAATCATCGACAGTGCTACTGGCGATGTCGTTGCAGTGGACAGCTTCGACACCCACAGCGATCCGTCTGCCTCCGACGCGCTGGTTCGCTTCGTGCAGCAAGCCAGTCCAGGCCAACTGATAGCGGTCGCCATCAAGGACACGGCCAGCGATCAGCTTAGCGCAGACGCGGCGCAGGCGTTGAGCGGACTCGGCCTGACCAACATGCAGGGCCGGTTTCGCTGGGCACAGGCAGCTATCGCCACAGCAGGGCTGCCTGTTGTGGCGGAGGAAGTGGACGGTCTGCAAGGCGCCAGCGTCGGAATCGGCGCAGGCTGGCGAGAACCGGCCACGGCTGCGCAGGTGGAATGGGTTCGGTTCGAGCGCGCAGCAAACTAACAGATTCGGATGAATCTGGAGTTCGACGTGCCGGCGCCACAGAGACGCCGGCACGTTTGTTTATGAACCTGGAATCGGATAGGAAAGCGGTGGGAAAGGAGGAACCGGGGTCGGGGACGTCATCTCCAACAGCGGTTGGCTGGCTGGTACAGAAGAGGTTGGACGGGAAGACGCGTCCGTTGCTGGCTGGGAGGGAGCGGCAGATCGACCGGGGAAAACTGGTGTGCTCGAGGAATATGCAGACGGAATCTGGAGGGTCTGTCCGCGGTAAATTGACGAGCCAGAAATACCGTTGAGCTCCCTGAGACGACTGACGGACGTACCGCAGCGCAGCGCAATTGAAGACAAGGTGTCGCCCGGCTTGACCGTATAGTTGCCGCCGCAGCTTGACGCGCTTGAGAGACCTTGCTGGGCGTCGGTAGCGCCGCTGGAAGCAGCGACGGCACTGGAAGACGCAGGAATTGACAGAGTTCTGGCCGGGCAGAATCACGTCGCCAGCAAGACCGTTGGCCGCTTTCAGCCCTCTGACCGATACACCATACCGGCTGGCGATCGACCAGAGCGACTCGCCGCTGCGTACAATGTGTGTGCCCCCGGTTGCCGTGCTACCGCTGAAACTCCTGGAAGCGCTCGGCGCCGGACCAGTAGATCCAGATGCCACAGGAATGACCAGTGTCTGTCCTGGTCGAATCACTGTGTCGGCCAATCCATTGGCCTGCACGATGGCGCTCACTGTAGAGCCGTAACGACGCGCAATACTGGAGAGGTTATCCCCGCTGCGAACGACGTATGAAGTGGAACCTTGTTTGAGCGTAGATGCAATGCCGCTGTCCGGTGCGACGACCACGGCAAGCACGAAGGCAATGACGAGAGCAACGGTGAATCGTGACTTGCGCATCATGTGCTCCTCCCTGAAGCACTTGCAAGGATCAAAACCGGCCAGTTGCCAATCCGCGGCGCGACCCACGTAACATGGCGTTTGACAGGCTCAACCCATGGCTACTTTACATAGGCTTGATTTATTCGTCAAGTTGTGTTATATTATGTCCAGTGAATACATATTGGCTTGATCTGATCAACGCGCTCGTTGCGAGATTTGTACTAATAATAACGCATATGTTGTCGATTGGCAATAGGATACGTCAGATTAGCGCCAGTATTCATGACATTTTAATCTGAGGCATTCTCAACGACTCCGGCAACAATAATCCGATTGTGGCCCCTTGCGAAACAGGTCGCAGCGCCACCGCAGAAGGAACAGGAGGTCTGTCAGACGAAACTTCCGCCCCGCCCCGGAAACGAAACAACCGGGGACGCCTGTAAGCTCAAATCCGGGCTTCGGGGCATTCAGAAGCTCAAGTGCAACGAGGAATCGTCGAAGCTATGCGATATCCCAACTTCCTCAAATCTCAACATCGATCACCAGATTCAGCGACGCCAATGGTGCGCCGCCGATATCCGATCGCAAGGCGCATTGCACCAGCGCTAACCGTCTGTGCGATGGCAGCAATTCTGGTCAGCGCCTTGCCCATTTCGTCCCGCTGGATCTCGGCTTCTGAGATCCACGCACGGGAGCCTCACTGGACAACATACGTCGATGGCCTGACATCAAACAACGTCAACACGGTTTTTGTGGACAAGGATCAGGTGATCTGGGTAGGAACGAACCACGGCCTTGATCGATTTGACGGGCGCTGGCAGTCAATCAAGGCGGACCAGGGTCTTCCCGAAGGCGCAATCCGCGCCGTTGCGCAAACGAACGACAGCACAATCTGGGTTGGCGGCGATCACGGACTGGTCCAGATCACCGGCACAGCGGCTGATGAACAATCGCAGGTCACCGAGGTTGGGTCGTTGACGGGCCCCATCTATGCGCTGCTCACAGCGGCCGACGGTCTGCTTTGGGCCGGCACCGACGCCGGCGTCACCTGTTTCGACGGCGTATCGTGGACCTCTATCCCGCTCCATCAACCAAACGGCATGCCGGCCAGAGTGCTGGCGCTGGCGGAAGGGAGCGATGGTAAGTTATGGGCAGGCGGCGACACGATTCATCGGATCACTACTCACGCAGATCAGATAGAAGCCGTCGGCGACGGCCCGTCGCACAGTCGTATCCAGGCGCTGTTGGTTGCACCAGCGCACGGCAGATGGCCCGAGACACTTTGGGTCGGTACCGCCGGGGAGGGGTTGTGGAGCTACACAGACCACTGGCGGCGTTTCGGAATGCCACAGCCGGGCCAGTCGGCAGAGGGCATCGCGTCGGACAACATCCTTGCCCTCGGTAACGACAGCGACGGCACGCTCTGGATCGGCACAAATGGCAGCGGCGTGAGTTTGTTCAACCCGGATGGCTTATCCGTCTTCTGGGGTGGAAAGAACTGGCGAACCCTGACAGCGCGCAATGGATTGGCGGCTGATGCTGTTGCCAGCATTGCCCTGGATTCCTCCGGCACAGCCTGGCTGGCAACGATCGCAGGTGTCAGCCGGATGGACACCCGTTCCTGGTGGACGCTAACGACTCCCGAACACCCGGATTTCGATGCAGCCACGACAGCCTTTGTGGATAGTCAAAGGCGGGTCTGGTTTGGAAGCGACAATATGGGTGTCATGGTTATCGCCGGGGACACAGTTCATCACATCACGGCTGAAACAAGCGGACTACCAGAGAACATGATCCGCTCGTTACTTGTGGACGAAGACGATAACGTGTGGATAGGCACCGCGCAGCAGGGCATTGTCCGGACGCGCGTAGCGGACGTATTGTCTGCCAATGAGAGCTCCTTGCCCGAATGGCGACAGTTTAGCGGCGAAATCCTGGGGTCAGATGTCATTCGAGCCTCTCTCGCAGGCAGCGACGGATCGCTGTGGTTCGGCACTTACAACGGGGTTCATCGATTTCAGGTCGACACGTGATGGTCAAGACGGGCAGTGGACCAACTACACTGTCGAAAACGGTCTCGCTGACAACATCGTCAGCCAGAATGCGATCGCCGAGGACACGGACGGAAACATTTGGGTTGGCACCAGCACGGCTGTCAATCGCCTGAGCGTTGGCGCTGACCGGTGGATCAGCCACCAACCGGGCGGACCGGCAAACGTCAGGATACTCAGCATAGCTGCAGCCGGAGTCAGGCACGCGAGGTACCCTGTCTGGGCTGGCACCAATACCGGTGATGTATATGCACTGGACAGCGCTGCCAACCAATGGGTTCTGTTCGACAGCATAGGCAGCCCGGTCTACGCGCTGCTGGCGCCAGACGATGGGTACCTGTGGGCTGGCACTGGAGCGGGCCTGATCAAACTCGACCCAGAAAGCAAGATGCAACGCCTCTATACCCGTGATCAGGGTTTGAGCGACAACGAGGTTCACGTGCTGGCACGCGAGTCAGCCGATGCCGTGTGGGTTGGTACGAAAACGGGCATCCTTCGTCACCAGCCCGAACGCATGTCGCCCTCAGTGCGAATTCTCACGGTGAACGGCAAATCGCCCGTTGGCAGTGCAGTCGAGCTTCTTTCGCAGACGCCCATTGGAGTCGCTGTCGAAGGATCGGATCTGAACACGGCATCCAGCGACCTGGAATATCGCCTGCGCCTTTCTGAGCGGGATGCCGACTGGGTGATTAGATCGGAAGAGCATTGGAGCCTCGAACCGTTGCAACCGGGGAAATACACTCTGGAAGTGCAGGCGGTGGATGGCGCCCTCAACACATCAGATGTCGAGCGAATCAACCTGGAGGTCGCGCCGTCGGTCGTCCTCCCCAGGCTGGGGCGGGTAGCAGCCTCACTGGCGTCTATTATCGCCATCACTACGGTTGCAGCGCTGACCGGACTGGCCGGCATCGCCTTGCTCAGCATCCGCCAGCGCAAACGTCGCCGCGCTGCGCTGCGGCGCCGCTTTAACCCCTACGTGTCAGGCGAGCCAGTTGCAACAGAGGAGATGTTCTTCGGCCGCCGCGAAATTCTGGCGCGAATCGTGGACACGTTGCACGAGAACAGTATCATGATCCACGGCGAACGGCGCATTGGCAAGACCAGCTTGCTCCTGCATTTGGTGGAGCACCTCCGTACGACAAGCGACTCCGAGATCATGTTCGTACCGGTTTACGTTGATCTGGAAGGAACAGTCGACGATGAACTGTTCAGCGTGATGATGGAGGAGTTGATCAGCTCAGTGCATGACCACCTGCCGGCGCAGCCGGCAAGGGCGCCGCTGCGCTACCACCAGGTTGGGTGGGCAGCGTATGATCACCGCGAGTTCGCACGCGACTTAGACGCGATCCTCGAAGAGTTGGCGCAAACCACGAAAAGAACGGTGCGCGTGGTGCTGATACTGGACGAGATGGACGTCATGAACACCTACCAGCCGGTGACACAGCAGCAACTGCGCCGCATCTTCATGCGTACATATGCCCACAGCCTTGGCGCAGTGGTGGCAGGCGTCAATATCAGCAAAACATGGGACCGAGTAGAAAGCCCATGGTACAACCTGTTCAACGAGGTAGAACTCGGCCCACTGAGTGATGTAGCAGCACGCGAGCTGATCCTGGAGCCGATCAAGGGCATCTATCAGATGGCTCCCGAAGCGGTCTCGTACATTGCGCTTCACTCCCGAGGCAAACCGTATCTGCTGCAACAGCACTGCATGGAAGCCGTTAATCAGATGCTGGCTGCCCGACGAAATGGGATCACACTGGACGATGCCAGACGCGCGCTGGTCGAGTTGCAGCGACGCCGCCGCCCCACACCGCACCAACCAGCGCGCAGGTCCCTGAAGGTACAAGGGACTCCCTTGTAACCTGGCAAGTCAGGTTGAAACGAGAAAGAAGGGTCGGACCACGCGGGGTCCGACCCTTTTGGTTTGATGCACCTCTGTTGCAGTGGGCGCTTCGGCACCCAGAACGGCGCTGAAGCGCCCACTACGAACGGACTTCGCTTCGGACAAAGACCGAGGAATTTGCCCGATAATCGCCCGGCGCATATCATGAGCGTGCAGGACTGCCACCTATGACAACACCCCGCCAGAACATCATCGTACCATTGGTCGATCTCTCAGCTCAACACCAGGCGCTGCAAACAGAGATCGAAACCGCCATTGATCGGGTCATCGCCAGCAGCCGCTTCATCGGCGGATCGGAAGTACAAGACTTCGAGACCGCATTTGCAGCCTACTGCGACTGTCAATACGCCGTCGGCGTCGCCTCGGGAACGGCTGCCATCGAGCTGACACTGCGTGCTCTGGACATTGGACCGGGCGACGAAGTAATCACGACGCCGTTCACATTTTTCGCGACGGCTGAAGCGATCCTTCAGGCGGGCGCTGCGGTCGTGTTCGCCGATGTCAACCCAGTCACCTACAACCTTGACCCGGCCGCTGTGGCAAGAGTCCTCTCCCCGCGCAGCCGTGCGATCCTGCCGGTTCACCTGTACGGCCGACCGGCGGAGCTTGACCAACTCAGAGCGATCGCTGACAGCGCCGGACTGGCCTTAATCGAGGACGCTGCGCAGGCTCACGGGGCACGCTACGGCGGGCGACGCGTTGGCAGCCTCGGGGTTGCCGGCTGCTTCAGCTTCTTTCCCAGCAAGAACCTCGGCGCACTGGGCGACGCCGGTGCGGTCGTTACCAACGACGAAACGCTCGCCGCACGCATCCGCAGCCTGCGCGACCATGGCCGGTCATCGAAGTATCTCCACGAGGAGGTGGGATTCGGGCACCGGCTGGACGCGCTGCACGCGGCAGTACTGTCCGCCAAGCTGCCGATCCTCGACCGCAACAACGCCAGACGCCGCTGGCTGGCCACGCGCTACACCGAACTCCTGGCCGGCACCGATCTCGTACTGCCTGCTGCTGACAACGGAACAGAGAGCGTGTATCACCTCTACGTCGTACGAACCGCGCGCCGTGATGAGGTGATCACTGGATTGCGCGCGGCGGGCGTTGAAGCGGGCGTACATTACCCAGTGCCGCTCCACCTCCAGCCTGCCTTGCATGGCATGAACCTAGCGCGTGGCTCCTTCCCCATCTCTGAAATCGCGGCTGACACGGTCGTGTCACTTCCCCTCTATCCCGAGATGACCGAGGCGCAGCAGGATCACGTGGTAGCCGCACTGCGCAAGTTGGTCGGCTAGCAGCACCGTCCGCTGGTTGGCGGCGACGGTCACGCGATGCTATAATCCCCGCCGTGGCCTGCCCGAATCTGACCTCGATTGCCTTGGTCCCATGAACCCTGCGAGCGAAACTCCCATCCCATTGCCATCTCAAGCACACGATACGACCGCTGCGCTGCCCCTCGTCTCGGTGCTGATCCCAGCGCGCAACGAGGTCGAAAACATCCCCAAGTTGCTTGCCAAGGTCGCGGCCGGCCTGCAATCACTGAGGGAACGCGGCTTCTCAGGGGAACTGGTTCTCATCGATGACGGTTCCACCGACGGCACGGGCGACCTGGCGAGAAGCCTGCAAGGACAGTACCCCTTCCTGCGGCTGGTCAGCCACCGGCGGAACCAGGGCCTGACCGCCGCGCTGCGCACCGGATTTCGTCACGTCCGCGGCGATGTGATCATCTTTTTGCCCGCCGATCTCGAATCCGACCCGGAAGAGGACATCCCCAAGCTGCTCGACAAGCTGAACGAGGGCTACGATGTAGTGGCCGGCTGGCGTCAGGGACGCAACGATGGCAAGGTCTTCGCCTCCGGTATCTACAACCTCGTGTCGCGCTGGCTCTTCAAAATCGACGTTCACGACATGAACTGGATCAAAGCCTTCCGGCGCGAGGTGATCGAGTCGCTGCCGCCGCTGCGCTCGGACTGGCACCGCTTCTTGTTGCACATCGCGGCCTATCAGGGCTTTCGCATCGGCGAAGTGCCGACCAACTGGTATCAGCGCCAGGCGGGCCGGTCGAAGTACGGCTTCAGCCGCATCCCCGTCTCGTTGTTGGACGTGCTGGTCGTCTGGTTCCTGCTGACTTTCAGCAACGCGCCGATGCGTTTCTTTGGTGGCCTGGGACTGCTGGCGCTACTGGTTTCAGGAGCCACCTTCTTGTATCTCATCGGCCTCTGGCTCGTGAAGGACACACAGCGGCGGCCGATCTTCCTCGGCGCGGGCTTGTTGTTGATAGCGGGCTTGCTGTTGATACTGGTTGGATTCGTGACCGAGCTGATCGTCAGCCAGGGAGACAGACTCGCCGAGTTGGAGCAGGAAATCAGATCGCTGCGCGAGGAGTGAAGACTTTCGACAAACTCGACCGGCATCATCCGGTGTCACCCCTTGACTGACATGTTGTTGGGCGCCACAGCGCCAGCTTCCGGCGCAGCCGGCGACACCAGCCCCCTTGCCAGCCAGACACCAACCAACGCTGCGATCAGATCGCGAATAAGCATCCACGTCCTGTAGCCCAGCGCCATCACGCCGATCACGCCGACAGGAAACTGGTGTTGCAGCAGCAGCGCCAACACGCCCTCACGCACGCCGATTCCCATGGGGATCACCACCGCCAGAAAGCCAATCAGCCACGCGCCGACATAGGCGGCGATCATAGCCGGCGCTTGCTGCCAGGTTACGAACGTCACGCCGCGCGCGAACAAAACGAAACCCACGCCCAGCATCAAATGTCCCAGAAAGCGCGCGCCAAACAGCAGCAGCATGTTGCCGTAGGTCACTTGAATGTCCAGCGGCTCGCGCTTCAGCAACCGCAATCCCCAGTTGATCAGCCGGCGAAACACCGGCGGCAGCAGGATCACCACTGAGACCAGCACCAGCAACGCCGCCAGCGGCACATAGACGCTGGCCTGAACATTGGCGCGCGTCAGTAGCGCCACCAGCAGGAAAACCGACGCGCTCAGCACCTGCATCGCCATCTCCAGCACGATGCTGGCCGACATGGCGCGCACGCTGATCCCCGCCTCGTGTCCCAGAACCAGCCGGCCGGCGATGTCCCAGATGCCGCCCGGCACGTAGCGCGCCAGCTGCGTCTTGAGCCACAGCGACGTGCCCAGCCGCCAGCCGACCGGCGCGCCCATCAACCAGAGCGACCACCACCAGATCGTCGCAAGCAGGATGATCTGCACCATCAACAGGGCCAGTGAGGCCAGCAGCCAGGGCCAGCTCACCTGCCACGAGAAACTGGCAAGCTCCTGCCAGTTGCTGACCAGCGTCTGCGCCCAGAAAAGGACGACGATTACGACCGCCAGTGCTTGCAGCAGGCGTCGCCGCGAACGGTTCAATCGAGGTACCCCAGGCGAGTCAGGTAGGTCTGTGACATGTCTGTTCTTGACACCAACAAGTGGATAGGTTAGAGTGTTGACGGCTGGAAATGAACCGCTAGGGCGGCCTGCACACAGGCGCTGCGCCCGCCACCGGCTTTCTCCAGCGCACCGGATTATACACGTCTGAACGGACTGGACACAATTCACGTTGAAGAAAGCGCTCATCGTCACTACCAACTTTCCCCGCTGGCCTGGCGACCCGCATTCCCCCTGGCTGGTAGAAATGCTGAGCCTGCTGCGCGGCCAGGGCTGGACAATCGAGATCCTGGCGCCATCCTATTCTGGCCTACGTAATCACATCATCGACGGTATGCCAGTACACCGCTTCCGCTACGCGCCGGCGCGCTTTGAAACGCTGACCCATGAAGAAGGCGCGCCTAACAAGATCCGCCAGAATCCGCTGTACCTTCTGGTGTTGCCCTTCTACCTGGTGTTTGGAATGCTGGCTGCCTGGCAGGTTGGTCGCGACGGCCGCTTCGACGTGATTCACGTTCATTGGCCCGTGCCGCAAGGCTTGCTGGGCTGGGTCGCGCGGTTCGCGGGCGGCGGCCGCTTGGTCGCGACCTTTTACGGGGCTGATTTGGTGATGGCCCAGCGCTTTCGCTTCGTGCGCCCCTTCCTGCGCTTCTTCGTCCACACATGCGCTGACGTAGCTGCCATCTCGTCTTATACCGCACGCACGCTGGCCGCTGCAACCGGCGCACAAGCCCGCCTGATCCCCTACGGTATTTCCCTGCCGTCCGAAGACAGCAACTGGCCGGCTGAGCCCGGTCTGATCCTCACCGTGGGCCGGCTGATCGCGCGCAAAGGTCACAGGTATCTGATCGAGGCAATGCCGTTGCTGGCGGCCGCGGGCCACCCTGATGCACGGCTGGTGATCGTCGGTGAGGGACCCGAGCGGCTACATCTGGAGCCGTTGATCCGAGCGCTTGGCCTGGGCGAACGGGTGACGCTGACTGGCCGCATCTCGGACGAAGACTTGCAGCGCTATTACATGGCTTGTCAGGTCTTCGTCCTGCCAGCAATCGTCGATGACACCGGGGACACTGAGATGCTGGGCATGGTTTCGCTGGAGGCCATGCGCTACCGCAAGCCAGTGGTTGCAACCAACGTCGGCGGAATCGCTGATATCGTGCAGGACGGCTCGACCGGCCTGCTGACCCAGCAGCGCGATCCAGGCGCGCTGGCTGTGGCCATCCATCGCCTGTTATCCGACGCATCGCTGGCAGCCGACCTGGGCCAGGCCGGCTACCACTTCGCGGCGTGACCATTTTTCCTGGCCATCGGTGCTGGCGCAAACCCTGACGCTCTACGGGGAAGCGCAGGCCCTCGAGTGAGCTGACATGACCGCGACCACGCCGGCTCAGTCACCGACTTCCAGGCCCAGCCGCTGGGCCATGGTCGCGCTCTGGGCCATGATCCTCATCAGCGCGCTCTATTTCTCAGCGGTATCTATCCGTCTGCACGAAGCACACCGCACCCACAAGTCTGACCTGGGGCAGATCGATCAGGCCATCTGGAACACCAGCCAGGGACGTTTCGTGCAGGAAACGCGCGACGATCAGGTGCTGACCAGACTGACCGATCACGTGGAACCGATCTTCGCGCCGGTGTCGCTGGTGTTCAAGGTCTGGGACGATGTGCGCGCGCTGCTGGTCTTGCAGTCGCTGTTGTTGGCGATTGGCGCTTGGCCGGTCTACGAGATCGCGCTGGATCGCCTGGGTCGCCGGCCGGACCGCAACGGACGCGAGGCGTCCACAACAACCAGTTCAGCAGCGAAGAGCGCCGTGTCGCCCTCGTGGATTGCCGCAGGCGCGCTGACCTTTGCCGCAGCGTACCTGCTTTACCCTGCGTTGCAGGCTGCCAATGTCGCGGAGTTTCACGCCCTGCCGCTGGCAACGCCGCTGGTGCTGATCGCGCTGCTGGCTGCGCAGCGGCGTCGCTGGGGCTGGTTCACGCTGACTGCGCTGCTGGTGGCCAGTGTGCAGGAAGGCACCGCGTTGCTGGCCGCGATGCTGGGCTTCTACGCGCTGGCCATAGGTGGGCTGGCCTGGTGGCGCGACCGCAAGACCGGCGGCACGTCCCGTTGGGCGGTCGCGTGGCCGATTGCACTGGGCGGGCTGGTGGTGATCGCAGGTCTGGCCTGGTTCTACGTCTCGACCTTCGTCATCGTGCCGGCCTATGCCGCGCAGGCCTATGGACTGGGCGAATCGCCTTACGTCGCCCGCTACGGCGCGCTGGGCAGCAGCTTCAACGACGTGGTGATCAGCATCGTCACCCGGCCCGGTCTGGTGCTGCAAATCATCGGCGAGCCGCTGCGGCTGCGCTACCTGTTCGTCCTCCTGGCACCCTTCGGTTTCCTGTCGCTGGCCGGCCCGGAGATTCTGTTGCTGGCCGCGCCGCTGCTGCTGGCCAATCTGCTGAGCGCGTATCCGTTTCAATACAGCGGTCTGCTGCACTACTCCGCGCCGCTGGCGGCGTACGCTGCCGTTGCGGCCATCGTCGGCGCACAACGCGTGCGTTCGCTGGGGCGGTTGGCCGCTGTCGGCCTCAACAACCGCCGCATTTGGCGGGCGCACCGCCGACTGGTGCTGCTGATCGCGTACCTTCTGGTCTTGGAGCATTGGCTGCCAGATAGCCTTTGGATTCACGCCCATCGGCCACTATTTCCACTACTACTGGACCAGTCCAACGGCGCACGACCGGCTGCTGGCGCGCTTCGAAGCCCAGATTCCAACCGATGCGCCGCTATCCACCATGCCATCGCTGCACCCGCACCTGAGCCACCGGCAGTCCATCTATCAGTTCCCGGTGGTCGCCGACAGCCATTACGTGCTGCTGGATGTGGCGGCGCAGAGCGGCTGGGCGGTGCATCCACAGGAAATGCGCGCGACTGTGGATGGCCTGCTGGCGTCTGGCGACTGGACCGTGCAGGACGGGGCGGACGGCTACCTGCTGCTGCGGCGGCTGGATCCGGCCAGTGGCGAGACACCGGTGACGACGCTGCCGGCCGAGTTCTTCTCGTTTGCCAAACCAGCAGGCGAGCCGCAGCATGCGACCAACATCACATTCAACGAGAAGCTCAAGCTGGTCGGCTACGACATCATCGACGATGAGGAATGGCGACAGACCGGTGTGCGTCTGTACTGGCGGGCGTTGGAAACGCTGCCGCCGGGCCTGCGGCTCTACGCATCCTTCGAGTCGCCGGACGGAGAAACCGTTGACAGCTCCGAGCCGCGCCCGTTGATTCAGTCGATTTGGTACCCGCCGTCCGCGTGGCCGGTGGGCGAGACGGTAGTCACCCACAAGTTGCCGTGGAGCCTGCCGAAGGAGTGGGCGCTGGGCGCGGGCGCGTTTCAGGGCGACTCGTGGGAGACCGGCGCGCGCTGGTCGATCAGCGATCCTGGCGGTGCTCCAGTGTTCAGCGACAGCACCCGGGCGCTGGTCGGCGCGTGGCAACGGGAGCGCGGTGAGCTTGTGCCAGCGGCCGCGCAGCCAGAGCTTGAGCCGGCGGACGAACAGTTCAGCGGCGACGGCTGGAACGTTCAACTGACCGGCATGGAGGCGCCGGAGCGGGTCGCACCAGGGCAGGATGTGCCGATCCTGCTGCAATGGCAGAGCGATGGCCCGTCGATGCGCGACTACAACATGTTCGTCCACATCATCGACTCGCAGGGCCGCAAGGTCGCTCAGGCCGACGGGCCGCCGACCCGCTACGGGCAGCACGTCACCAGCCAGTGGCAGGCGGGCCAGCCGGTCATCTCGGCGCACCGGATCACGCTGCCAGCCGACCTCCCGCCCGACCACTACGACATCGTCGTCGGTTGGTATTACTGGGAAACGCTGGAGCGGCTGGCGCACATGTCCGGCGACGGCGCGCTGGAAGGGGACGCAGCCGTCATCGGCCGGCTGGCAGTCGATCCGACCGCCGCGCCCTCGCCCGACCTGACCTGCGCCATCATCCCGGAAACGTGCGCCAGCCAGTAACGCAGAGCCTCATGCACCGGCCAAAGCGTCCACTTGTCTACGCCCTCACTCTGGCTGCCATCGTGCTGCTGGGGTTCTCTCTGCGCGTCTACCAGTTGGACGCGCAGTCGCTGTGGTACGATGAAGCGGTCACCGCGCAGGTGGTGCAGCAGGGCGTCGGCGAGCTGGCACGCTGGACGGCCGACGACATCCAGCCGCCGCTCTACTACACCGTGGTCGCCGGCTGGACGCAAGCCACCGGGCTGAGCGAGACCGCGCTGCGCCTGCCGTCGGCGTTCTTCGGCGTGCTGATGATCGCCCTGGCCTTCACGCTCGGCAAGCGGCTGTTTGGCCCGTCTGCCGGCCTGCTGGCGGCGCTGCTGGCCGCGGTTCAGCCGCTCTGGGTGTATTACAGCCAGGAAGCGCGCATGTACACACTGCTGACCGTGCTGGGAATGCTGGCCGGCTACGCGCTGTTACGGGTACTCGCGCCCGCGTCAATACAAAATGGCTACCCGAAAACGCGTCTACTCTGGTGGACTGCGTTCGCCGCGGCCGCCATTGCACTGCTCTACACCCACTACTTCGCCGCCTTTTTGCTGCTCGCGTTCGCCATTTATTTTCTGGTGGTCGTGCTGGTGCATCGCGGCCCGCAGACGGTGCGGCTGCTGGCGGAAGGCGTCGTGGTCGCACTGTTCGTCGCGCTGGCCTACCTGCCGTGGCTGCCCAACGCGCTGCGCCGCTTCGGCGTTGACAGCAGCTACTGGCAGGGCACGCTTAAGCTGAATGAAGCGCTGCGTCACATCGCCATCAGCTTCACCACCGGCGAGACGGTGCTGGAAGGGCAAGCGATTCCGCTGGCGTGGGTGGTGGGCGTGATCTCTGTCGTGTGTCTGGTGGGGCTGCTGGTAGCAGCATTCAGAGTTCAGAGGTCAGAGGTCGGAGGTCAGAGGTCGCGCAGTCCCGGAACGGTGTGGAGCGGAGAGACACACGTTCGGCGTTCGGCGTTGCTTTTTGTGGTGCTTTACCTGCTCGTACCCATCGTCGCCATTCTGGCGCTGTCGTATCGGACGCCGAAGTTCAACCCGCGCTACCTGATGCTGGCGTCGCCGGGGCTGGTGCTGCTGCTGGCCGGCGGGCTGACGTTGCCGTTCAGTCGGTCGCACTCAACGTTGACAGCGACGCTGTTGCGGATCGCGGCTGGCGCGGGCATCCTGGTCGTGCTGCTGATCTCAGCCTACGCGCTGCGCAACTGGTACGCGGACCCGGCGTTCACCAAGGACGACTGGCGCGGCGCGGCCGCCTACGTTCGCTCGCAGATCCAACCCGACGAGGCGGTGGTGCTGGTCAGCGGGCACGCTGCGCCGGCCTGGCGCTATTACGCGCCCGACCTGGAGCCGGTGCGTCTGCCGGAGCTGGAGATTCTGGACGTCAACGCCGTGCTGGACGTCTGAGCGTGGCCGGGCGCTCAACACGGGCTGGCGGCAAGCGCGGCGCGTGGCTGGTGCAGTGGCAGGAGGAGTGTGGTCGATCCGACCGGTGTGACGAAGTATCTACTGGAGCAAGCGAGTGCGGAACAGCCGCAACCACCAAGTTTCTGGGGACTCGACCAGGTGCGCCATTTTCGCATCGAGCCGGGAGCGGTGTCTGCGGACGACTTCGCACCGGAAGTGGCGCTGGACGCCAATTTCGACGGACTGGTCAAGCTGCTGGGTTCCAGCCAGCCGCCCTGCCAGCCAACGGGCGAACACCTGCCATGTCCGGTCTACCTATTCTGGCAGGCGCAGGCGCCGTTGACCGCCGACCTGAACCTTTCGGCAGCATTGATCGACGGTTACAGTGAGGTCTGGAGCCCGTCGTTGGAGCAACGTCTCAGCGCCTACGAGTATCCAACCTTCCGCTGGCAGCCGGGAGTGGTGGTCCTCAGCCGGCTAGACGTGATCCCATTTCCGGGTACCCCGCCCGGTGAGTACCTGCTCCGGCTTGGCGTCTACGCAGTCGACGAGGATGGCGTGCCCACGCAGTCCCTGGATCTGTTGGACAGCGCCGGCGCGCCGACCGGGCGGTGGACCACGGTCCCGCTGCGCGTGGACAACCTGACGCTGGCCAGCGTAGCTGGCGCGTCCGGATTGCCGCTGATCGCCGCGCCGGGCATCGAATTGTTGCAGGTCAATGCTGACAGCGGGACCGCTTCCCCCGGCACGCTGCTGAATGCCGATTTGTGGTGGCAGGCGAGGGACGAGGAGCGGGCGGATTACGCCATTCGCTGGGAGTGGCTCGACCCGGCCGGCCAGCCGCAGGCCTGGGGCACAAAGCCGGTTGCAGGCGCCAACTACCCCACCAGCCGCTGGCAGCCGAGCGCGCCGGTGCGAAGCCAGTTGGCAGTGCCGGCGCCGGCGGATGCCGAACCGGGCGACTGGATGCTACGCCTCGGTCTGAGCGCGCCCGGTAACTCCGAAGGGTTTGCCGGCGACACCCAGTCGCTGCACATCAAGATGCTGGCGACGGAGTACCTGTTCGTCGCGCCGCCGGTGCAGTTTGCGGCGGATCAACCGATTGGGGATCAGATCAGTCTGGTTGGCATGTCAACGGTGACCGAATCGGTGTCGCCAGGAGCCGTGCTTCCCGTGACTGTGGTGTGGCGCGCTGGCGGCCCAGCCGAGGCGTCCTACACTGCGTTCGTCCACCTGCTGGAGAGCAGGGCCGGGTGGTGGCCCAGGACGACCACCTGCCGCTGCAAGGTCAGCGACCGACCACCGGCTGGTTGCCCGGCGAGGTCATCGTGGATCAGCACACGCTGACGCTGCCGGACGATCTGCCGCCCGGCATCTATCGGCTGGAGATCGGTCTGTACGACGCGAGCCTGCCCGACCTGAGGCGGCCCGGGGACAGCGTGCTGATCGATGGGTTTGTGGTGGGGGAGTAGCGTCCAGAGGCGCGCTAATTCATGCGCGCCTGCAGCCCGATGCGGGCCAGGCGCGCCATTTCGTAGCCGGGGTTCTCGCGCTGCGCCTTGCGGTAATAGTCGATGGCTTGCAGCCATTCGCCACGGCGTTCGTGGATTCTGCCCAGATTGAACAGGGGATAGCAGCGGGCATCGTAGCGGCGGGCGCGCAGCGCCTGGTGAAACCAGATGATGGCCTCGTCGTCGCGTCCCAGTTCCATCAGGTACGCACCGATGTCGTTGTAGGGGTTGCCAAACTCCGGGTCGATCGCGATGGCACGGCGGCATTCGGCGATGGCGTCGTCGTACAGCTTCAGAAAGCTGTAGACCCAACCCAGAAACGTATGCGCCTCAGCGGTTGGATGGAGCCGGATGGAGTCGCGATAGCACGCCATAGCCTCAGCCCAAAGTCCTTGTGTCTGCAACTCATAGCCCTCCTGAAAGAGCGCCATTGCGGTGACCAAGGTGTCCGTATCGTCTTTGCTTGACCAGTAGTCTGCCGAGTCGGCCATGATGTCGCCTGCCTGTCTGCGGAATCGCGGGTATGCTGTTTGGCGTGCGGATTATGCCACAGCGGATGCGAGTCGTCAACCAGCGATCTTTCAGGAAGGTCAGAATCAGGCGGGTTGTACGGCAACGCAGGCGCGGGTATAATCTGAACTCACGCGGGCCGGCAGCGGTTCGCACCCAGTATCATCTACAATGAACGCACGAAACACACTCTTCACAATCTGCACAATCCAGCCGGCAACCGTCTGGCAGGACACTGAACACACCTTTGCGCGCATCGACTGGCAGCTCGCGCAGGTCCGGCAGCAGCACACGGTCGATCTTGTGCTGCTGCCGGAGCATTTCAACAGCACGGTGGACGAGGGGGGTGAGACGCTTCAATCGGACGCGGCGCGGCGCTTTGCCGCAGATCTGGCGCGCCGCTACCGGGTCAATCTGGTGGCCGGCTCGGTGGAGCGATGGGATAACGATCTCCAGGCACGCGTCAACAGCGCCCTGGTTCTCGACCGAGACGGTTGCGCGCTGGGCAGTTACCAGAAACGGCGACTGTTCGGCTACGAGATCGAGCGCCAGGTTGTCGCCGGACGCAACTCATTGGTGGTCGATGTGGAGGGTGTACGCCTGGGCGTGCTGATCTGCGCCGACCTGTGGTATCCCGAACTGGTGCGCGAGATCGCAGCCGGGATCGACATCCTCTGCGTGCCGGCGCAGACCACGATTCGCCCCGAGTTCGGATCCGGCCTACGCGCGCATGCTCTGGCATACCATGGCGATGACACGCGCGCAGGAAAACGTGATCGCCGTGGCGGTCAGCGACCATGCGGCGACGGCTGAAGCGCCCTTCCGCTGCGGCGGCGTCGCGTCTCTGACTGACCCCAGTGCGCAGCCTGACTTGCCGGCGATCCAACGGGTAATCGACGGCGGCGCGGCCGGCTATGCTGTTGCTGAAATAGACTTGGAGCGACTGGCGAGGTTTCGCGCCTACCGGCGGGCCAGCGGGCTGCTGCCGCCGCTGGAAGAGAACAACATCACCATTGCCGGTAGCGGCGAATGAGCGCCTCACAGCGGGCCAGCAACTCGCGCCGGTCGAATGGTGCAAGCATGAAGCTGTCGGCGCCCAAATCCAGCGCCTGGATGCCGCGGCTGCGCGAGGTAAGCGGCACGATGACCAGCAGCGGCACACGCGTGAACTCGCGCAGTTCTCTGCAAATGCGCAAGGCATCGGGGTCGCCCGCGTCAGGCTCCAGCACCAGCAGGTCGAGCCGGTCCAACTCGCGCGACGGCGCGACTGGCAGGGCTGCAAAGCTGGCCCGATGGCCGCGGCGCAGCAATACCGCGCCGATCTGCTCGCGAAGCTCGCTATCTCGCCGGCTGATTACCAGGATATCCGCCGCCGAAAAGGGGACGTAACCGACGTTTACTGATTCCGAGACTAGCAAGGGAATTCCGCCTTTCGCAACGGACCGATTGGCTTCGGACGTCACCAGCGCCTCCCGAAGTCTGGGCGCTAACCTGCCAGAATTATAGACTGACTTTAAGAATGACGCTACTTTGGCCGGCACAATCAGCCGCGGGGCGCTGGCTAACACGCAGCGAAGGTATCGCTACACCACCAGGAGGAGAGAACACCCATGGACACTACCGGATTGCTAACTCGCTGGTCGACGATGTCGCTGGAGGAGATCGAGGCTGAGCTACAGGCAGGAGAGAACGAAGCAAGCGCCGAGCAACTTCTCGGCAGCGGAGAGGTCAACGCCATCCGCGAGGTTGAGACGAGACGCGTGGCTGCCGGCCCGCGCCAGGCTGTGGTGTTGTTACCTGGCCTGATGGGATCGCTGCTGACCAGCATCCGCGGCGAAACCAGCCTGCTGTGGCTTAATCCAAAGCTGATTCTGGACGGCAAGAGCCGCTACCTGGAGCTCAACCAGGAGGGCACGTCTGACGGCAGCCCGATGGTGCATGCCATGCCCTTCAGTCTGGAGAAGCTGACCTACCTGAAGATGGCGGTGACCCTGCGGCGCGAGGCGCTGCTGTTCGAGTTTCCCTACGACTGGCGTCTGCAAGTCGAGCGCAATGCTGACTATCTGGCCAGATCCATCGAAATCTGGGCGGACGGCGACGACGCCATGCAGTTCACGCTGGTGGGTCACAGCATGGGTGGGCTGGTGGCGCGCGCGTATGTCAACAGCGACCGGGACAGGGCACGCCAGCGCGTCAAGCGTGTGATCACGCTGGGCACCCCGCATTTCGGCGCATCCGGCGCGGTGTCGGACATCTTCAACGGCAACCGGCTGATGGCCGTCGCCAGCGCGCTGAACAGCGACAACGACATGCGCCGCATGTTGTCCACCTTCCCCGGCGCCTTCCAGTTACTGCCCGCGCCGCCCGATCTCTTCCCCAGTGGGCGGCCTTACCCGTTGAGAAACTTCGAGGTCTACGATCCGCGGGCATGGCGCATGTCCTCGGTGCGCCAGGACTTCCTGGATGGCGGCAAGCGGCTGCACGAACTGCTAGCCGGCGACGACCATCCGGTGCCGACGATTCAGATCGCCGGCTGCCACATGGAAACCATCACAGACGTTGAGATGCAGTTCGACGGGGACGACCACCCGCGGCTGAACATCGTGCGCACGAAAACCGGCGCCGATTCGGGCGACGCGACGGTGCCGCTCTGGTCGGCCACGCTGCCTGGAGCGGACATGTACTACGTTCAGGAGGTCCACCGCGACCTGCCCAAGAACAGCGACGTCATCGACGCCGTGGTTGACCTGGTCTACGGTCGTGTGCCGGACCTGCCTGACACGTTGCCGGAACCGAAGGGCGGTCTCTTCGGCTTCCGCCCGGTCACAGGATCACCAGAGATGGAAGCGCAAAAGCTGCGCCAACGGCTGGAAGATGGCACTGCGACCGAGGAAGACATGCAGAAGCTGTTCTTCTTCGACGGTTGATCTTGACCGATGCCCTGGGCTTTCCCGCTCAGGGCATCTTCGCGCTCAGGTACATGCAAAAAACTAGCGCCGGTCGACTGCGAAGCACCCCGGAGTGGGGTGCTTCGCAGTCGACCGGCGCTGAGTAACCAAATGCAACCACACCCTCAATCATCTTCTATGCGACAAAGACTTCTGGTCAACGCGCTGAAAGCGGCGCTGGTGGGCGGCGGGCTGGGTATTGCTTTGGCCGGCGCGCTGCTCGTTTCTGCCAGCACAGGCGAGGCTGCCTCGGCCAGACGGGGCCCGGTTCCTCCTCCGTTGCCGCCCGCGTTCTATTGGGTGACCGGCACGGTTTATCTGGATGGCGAAACCGCGACAGCCGCGCAACCGCCGCTGCCGGATCTCAGCGTGCAGTGGATTGACCGGTCGCCGCACTATCCGCGTTTCTGTGTGCAATACGACCGCGGCGTGCCTGAACTGTGTCCAGGCACACAAGACGACAAGCGCTTCCCCGATCCGGGCGAGATCGTCACCTTCACTGCGCACATCGCCAATCAGGGAACGGTCGCCAGTTCACCGGTTGCCGCGCTCTGGCAACTGGATGGCGTTGACACGCAATGGAGCGGGATTCCGTCCCTGGAACCAGGTGTCACAGCAACGGTCGCATTGACCTTGCCCTGGCAAACGGCCACACACACCGTCACACTATCGCTCGACCCGCAGGCTACGCTCAACGAAACGACGCGCTCGAACAACGTCCTACACCACCGGACAGATGCCTTGTACCTGGATGTTGCCGTGCATCCGCTGGTGGAATCAGCCTTCTTGCAGCGACAAAACATGGTGGGATCATGGAGCTTTGCCGACTGGATGCAGGCGCAGGTGTCAGCTCTGAACGAGAACCTGGCTGCCAGCACCTATCCAGTGGCTCCGCACGGTGTTCTGGACCGGGTCCGGATCGACCAAATCGTGACAACAGAGGCTTTGGGCAGTGATGAAGTGACCAGCACGCTGGAGTTCGACGGCAGGTGGACCTTTCGCGTCGAACCTGACGACCCTGACACGGTCGAAAACGAGGCTGCAATCTCCGCCGAGAACTACGCGGCCTCGTATGCCAACGCCATTGACTGGGGATTGATCCACGAGCTTGCCCACCAACTTGGCGTGATCGATCTTTATCAGCTCAATGTAGCCGGCAGTTACCAGAACCATGTGGCAGAGGACGACCGCCCGCTGTTGATGGGCTTTCAATGGCCGAACCCCGGACTGATGGGCGGCGGTGATCGCGGCGAACATCCGTGGTATCGCTTCAGCCAGCACACGGTGCTGGCACTCAACCAGAACCACAACCTGCGGCGCGGCTATTTTGGCGAGTACCTGTTTGACATTCCAGAGCAGGCGCGCGTGCAGATACTCGACAATCGCGGCCAGCCGCTGCCCGATGCACAGGTAGCTGTCTACCAGACTTCGCTGGGCACGCTGGACGGAGTGCCTGTGTTCACCGGTTTGACCGATCAGGGCGGCAGGCTGGCTCTCGCCGATCGCCCGGTGCCCTTTGGCGGCCTGGTAACCGCCACCGGCCACGAGCTGCGCCCCAATCCATTTGGCAACATCGATGTCGTAGGACAAAACGGCCAGTTGCTGCTGGCCGTCACCAAAGATGATCAGAAGACCTTCGCCTGGTGGCCGATCACCGATTTCAACCTGGCGGCCTGGCGCGGCGACAGTACCGCGAGCCGCACCATCGCAACGCACCTGCCGCCCCCTGATGCACCAGCGCCGATTGAAACGTTGGAAGGCGCACTCAACGGGGTCACGGTCAGCCTGTCGTGGCCTGCCAGCCAGGATCAGAACGTCGCACAGTACCGCGTCTACCGCGGCGATGAACCAGACTTCTATCCGTTTCATCCCGTGACCACAACCAGCGGAACGACCTTCGTCGATACCCGCCTCCACACGGCGCGCTATGCCGTCACCGCCGTCGATTTCTGAGGGACGGGAGAGCGGCTTCAGCCCGATATTTCGAGCGCCGCGCCTGTTCGCACCGACTGCCGTGGCCGTTGCTCCCGACGATGGAAGCCGACTTGTGCTCGACCGTCACGACGGCGCGCTGGTGACGCAGCTCAGTGACGACCGCTGGATAGGCAGGCAAGGCAGCATCCATCTGGGCCTCACCGGCAGCGAGGCGCTCTTTAGCAATGCCCAGGGCCAGCTTCTGATTGCCGGCTCCAGCGAAGACCGCGTCACCGTGCTAGACCATGACCTGGCGCGAATCAATTGGTTTGGCCGTGAGCAATTCGTCACCGGCACACTGGACGGGCCGGCCGGGATAGTTCAGGCTGGCCCACCCTTCACGGTGCAGATTCCGGCCAGCGAGGACGCCGGCACGTTGGGCCTGGCGCGCTTTGACGATGATATCAGGCTTGGCACCAGTGAGCCGCTGACAGCCAGCGGGATTACGATCGTTGCAGGGCGATTCGGCGCCGCAGTCCGGGTTAACCAGCGCGACCGGCTCGTCTACGACGCTAATGGGCACGTTGACCCGGACCAAGGCAGCTTGCAACTTTGGATCAAGCCCGAATGGATTTGGAACGACGATCGCGAACACGTCTTCGCAGAAATCGGAATACGCCAAGCGGAAGCCTTGCCTGAGGCATACCACCTGCGAGTAGCCAAAGCAGACTGGAACGGACTGTATGCCTGGATCGACGATGGCACACGCTCGGTGGGGTTGTACGGCAGCGCTGAGGCGTGGCAGCCGGGAAGCTGGCACCACCTGGCCGTTGCGTGGCAAGCTGTCCAGCCGGGCACGACCTTTCGCCGCTACACCTTCTGGATCGACGGCGCTTTGCAGGACAGCCAGGTGCTGCGCCGGCCGGCCGATGGCATGTTCGAGCAAATCGCCGTCGGATCAGGGCTGGACGGCAACGACCAGGCTGACGCGGCCATCGACGAGGTGCACTTCAGCGCAGCCGCGCGCGTCGGCAACAGCCAATCCACTCGGCTGATCGTCACACAACGCAACCTCGACCGGGTCGACGTACTCGACTGGCTTGGCAATCCGGTGGCCAGCCTGGGCAGTTCGGGCAGCGGCGCGGACGAGTTCCAATCACCCCAGAGCCTGGCAATCCGCGGCGATACCGTATGGGTCGCCGACACGGACAACGGTCGGATACAGGTCTTGCATTTCGACGGCACCATGTTGAGCGCACAAGAGTCGCTGGGCGATGACCTGATTCGGCCGCACAGCGTGGCTGTCACCGCTCAAGGGTGGATACTGACCACCGATACCGGCGACAACAGCGTCAAGTTGCTGGATCTTGACGGCGCCATGCGGCGAAGATGGCTACAGCCGACTGACGGCCAACCGGGGCGGTTCTCGTTTCCGGCCGGTTTGGTGCTGATGCCGTCTGGAGACGCTCTGGTGGCTGATCGGGACAACGGACGCGTTGCACGAATCGTCAAGCCAACCGCAGCCGTGCGCACATACCTGCCGCTGGTCATCCAGTCACAGAACCTGGCTCGTATCGCAACGACTCCTGAGGACTAGCGCTTTCGGTTCACCGGGTCACGACTCTCGATCAGGCGCCGGCTTCTGTAGCGCGGGTTAGCCGTCGAATCGAGTGGGTGGCAGACCGGGCTTTGGTTCTGGCCGGGTAACCGCAGTATTTGCGGCTTGTCACACGAACTTGCATGCCTGCTGCAATCCACGTAAGACCTCAGTTTCATCCGCTCCAACCGGGCGTGGCAAGGCATTCCGCACGAAATGTCTTGCCACGCCCTTTTGCATGTTTCGTCAGCGTCACTGACCGGGGCCTTAGACTGAAGAAACGAAAGCGCGACGTCAACCTGCTTCACATTCTTCGTACCTGGAAAATAAATTCCGATGATCTATTGACGACAGCAGGTTCGAATGTTAGAATCATCAAAGATGGACATCACGCTGGACGACATCGATCGGACGATCTTACGAGCCTTGCAGGCCAACGGGCGGGTAACCAACGCGGAGTTGGCGCGCCAGGTCAACCTGTCGCCGCCGGCCGTGCACGCCCGCATGCGCCGCCTGGAAGAACAGGGCGTCATCCACCGCTATACCGCCGTGCTGGATCGGGAGGCGCTGGGCTTCGAGATGCTCTGCCTGATCAGCATCAGAATGGAGCGCCACCAACGTCCGGACATAGAACGCCTGCGCACGGCAGTGCTCGATATGCCCGAAGTGCTGGAATGCCACCACCTGACCGGTGAGTTCGACTACCAACTCAAAGTCGTGGTGCACAATCGCAAAGAGCTGGAACGCTTCGTAGTTGACCGTCTCTCAACCATCCAGGGCCTGGCCCACATACGTACCAGCCTCGTTTACTCCGAAATCAAGGCGACCACCGACCTGCCGGTCTGACTGAATGGGTCCGCCGCCTGGCGGACAGGAGTGACAACATGAAAATGTACTTCGACGGCCAGTGGATCGACCACCCGCGGCAGATGCCGGTGTTCGATCCGCAGGATGGAACGCAGGTTGACACCGTTCCCATGGCGACTGCCGCTGACATGGAACGGGCCATCAGCGCAGCCGTGGCCGGCGCAGAGCGAGCGCGCTGCATGCCCGTTCATCAACGCATCGCTCTGCTCAACGGCGCGGCAGTCTGGATCGAAGAGCACCAGGAAACCTACGCGCACATCATCGCGCGCGAAGGGATCAAGACGATCCGCGAGGCGCGCAAGGAAGCGTCAGCGCTGCATCGACACGCTGCGCATCAGCGCCGAGGAGGCGCGGCGCGTCACCGGCGAAACGATCCCCTTCGACCAGCGCCCCGGCAGCGAGCACCGGTTCGGCTATTACGTGCGCGAGCCGCTGGGCGTTGTCGGCGCGATCACGCCGTTCAACGACCCGCTCAATCTGGTGGCGCACAAGGTCGGTCCGGCCATCGCCGGCGGCAACGCGATCATCGTCAAGCCGCACAGCGAGACTCCCCTCGAGCGCGTTGATGCTGGCCGAGGCGTTCGACCAGACCGGCCTGCTGCCGCGCGGCGTTTTGCAGGTCATCACCGGCCGCGGCAGCGAGATCGGCGACGTGCTGGTGACCGACCCGCGGGTACGGATGATCAGCTTCACCGGCGGGTTGAGCACCGGCGAGGCCATCGCCCACAAGGCCGGGCTGAAGAAGCTGGGCATGGAACTGGGCAGCAACTCGCCGGTCATCGTCATGCCCGATGCCGACATCGATCTGGCGGTCGAGGCCAACGTCAGCGGCGCGTTCTGGGCAGCCGGGCAGAACTGCCTGCATGTCCAGAGATTGCTGATCCACGACGCGATCTACGACCAGTTCGTGCCACGTTTCATCGCTCGCACCGAGGCATACCGCGTCGGCGACAAGCTGGACGAACGCACGGACATGGGACCGCTGATCAACGAAGCGGCGGCGCGACGGGTCGAGTCGATGGTCAGCGAGGCGCTGGAAACTGGCGCGACCCTGTTGACCGGCGGCCAGCGACGCGGCGCGTTCTACGATCCGACGGTGCTGGAAAACGTGCCGGCCGCCTGCTCGCTGGCCCGCGAGGAAGTCTACGGCCCGGTCACGACGCTGCACCGCTTTCGCACCCTGGACGAAGCCATCGAGGTCAGCAACGCCGTCAATTATGGCCTGCAGGCAGGCATCTTCACCCGCGACGTGCAGACTGCCTTCCGCGCCGCGGCTGAGTTGCACTGCGGCGGCGTGATGGTCAACGAAAGCACCGACTATCGCATCGACGCGATGCCATTCGGCGGCGTCAAGGGGTCGGGGCTTGGGCGGGAAGGCATAAAGTTCGCCGTGCAGGAAATGACCGAACCCAAGGTCGTCTGTTTCAATCTCTAGTTCCAGCCGCGCTGCGCAGGCCGTCGCGTCAGGCAATCTCACAACACGGAGGTCATCATGACAGGAAGCTACACCCCCGGAGTAGAAGAATACGTGCGTCGTGGCCAGGAGATGATGGCTGCAAGCGCCGCGCAGCGGTCCGCGATGCGCGGCAAGCGCTTCGACACCATCGCCGTCCACGGCATCTACGGGATGCAGGCCGCGCTGGAAAACCAGGGCAGCATTCTGGAACCGGCCTACCTCAGCTCCGCCCAGCATTTCGAGAACAGCGACCACATGGAAGCCGCACTGGCCTATCTCATGCCGTCGTGGACCTATACACGCATCGCCAACCCGACGCTGTGTTACCTCGAAGAGACGGTTGCGCTGCTGGAGAGCTACGGCTTCGAGGGTGAGGCCAGCGCGTGCGCCACAGCCTCGGGCATGGCGGCCGTGTTCATGGCGACGAACCCGTTTCTTGCGCACGCCAGCAACGGGCGCAACGGCAGCGGCACGGAGCCGATCAACATCGTCGCCAGCGCCAAATGCTACGGCGGCACCTTCATGCTGTTCAGCCAGCGCTACGCCGCTGAACGGGGCGTCGAGGTTCGCTGGGTAGCCGACCCGCTGGATCTGACCGAATGGGCCGAGAAGATCGACCGGCACACCCGGTTCGTTTACGGCGAGATGCCCAGCAATCCCGGTCTGGCGGTGTTCGACATCGCAGCGGTCGCCGATCTGGCGCACCAGGCCGGCGTGCCGCTGATCGTCGACTCCACCGTCGCCACGCCGGCGCTGATGCGCCCGCTGCGCCACGGCGCCGACATCGTGGTGCAGTCGCTGAGCAAGAGCATGACCACCAGCGGCTTCGCCATCGCCGGCGCGGTCATCGCTCGCCACGACCTGCCCAGCCGTGTCGGACCTGACGAGCTACGGGCCAACTTTGCCGCCTACGTCAAGCTGCTGCCATTTCGCGACCACGGCCCGGCGCTCAGCCCCTT
Organism: uncultured Chloroflexia bacterium; assembly: GCA_963707275.1. Classification (GTDB taxonomy): domain Bacteria; phylum Chloroflexota; class Anaerolineae; order JAAEKA01; family JAAEKA01; genus JACKBK01. The sequence goes on along the minus strand of CAVPPH010000001.1, from coordinate 190,590 downwards.
CAACGCGCTGATGATCCTCAACGACCTGCGAACGCTGCGCAGCAAGATGGATATGCTGAGCCGCAACACGATGCAGGTTGCCCGCTTCCTGGCGGCACATTCGGCTGTCGAAGATGTCGCCTTTCCCGGATTGCCTTCGTGCGCCGGCCACGAGTTAGCGACGCACTATATGTGGCTGGCCGACGGCGAGGACGACTACGGCGCGCCGGTCAACCGCTTCGGCCACCTGCTCAGCTTCACGGTCCGCGGCGGCGGGCAGGCGGCGCGCACCGTCTTCGACCGCATGGAGATGATCTGGCGCGCGACCGACCTCGGACGGATCAAGAGCGTTGCCACGATTCCCGCAATCTCGACCCACCAGCAGCAGGGCGAAGCCGGACGCGCGCTGGCGGATGTGGCAGCCAACCTGATCCGCTTAAGCGTTGGCGGCGAAAGCCCGGCCGACATCATCGCCGATCTCGATCAGGCGCTTTCGGCGGCTCCGGCAAGCCACCGCATGGAGCGCTCGACAGAGTGGATGCCGGTGCTGGCTGGGTGACCAGCGGACGACCGGCCGGCAGAAGGCGCTTGTCGCGGCCAATTGGTCGCTGCAAGCGCCATCGTAAGTTGGGAGACTCAGAGCCGATCGGAAACGCCCAAATCTTTTGGGGGCATTTGACTCTGGGTGCTCAGCGCGGGTCGATTGCGAAGCACTCCGGAGTGCTTCGCAATCGACCCGCGTTCCTTCTTCTTCGCTCTATCAACCTGTTTCAAACACGCCTAAATCTTTAACTTGATTTTGCGGGGCTTTGCGCTTATAATGTTGCCACGTAGCCGGATTGCATTTGCCGCTTCCTAAACAAATACCCAGGACTTGGAACTGTCTTTTTTCCTCGTACGACCCTGCAGAGTTGGGCTGGGCCGTAGCGGTATTGTTCGACGCAGTTTGGGGCAGCGATAGTTATTTTTGTCAGGATTAAGTTGAAGGGATCGTACAGCGCCGCGCGCTGTTTTGGTGGAGAACGAGTCAAAGCAAACGACCTTGGTCGTGATTGACCATGTCGCAGCGTACTTAACCATGGAAGCAATGGTGGACTCAGCCGCGGGTGACTCCCCTGGCCTTCCTCTTGGCCGGCTTGCTGGTCTGGTGGAAAGCTTGCTCTTTGTCGCGCCCGATCCGGTTCCGGTGACCGCCCTGGCGGACGCGCTGCAAGAGACGCCGGAGCGCATCGAGGAAGCGTTGGCGCACCTGAGCAGCCTGCAACACGACCGCGGTGTCCAGGTTCAGCGGGCGCGCGACCGTGTGCAACTGGTCTCAGCCCCTGAGGCCGCGCCTTACATAGAGCGCTTTCTTGGGCTGGATCTGGTCGTCAAGCTGTCGCCGGCTGCTCTGGAGACGCTGGCGATCATTGCCTACCGGCAGCCGGTGACCCGCGCGCAGATCGACGAGTGGCGCGGCGTCAACAGCGACGGTGTCTTGCGCACGCTGCTGCACCGCGGTCTGGTGGAGCAAGGGGAGCGGCTGGAGCAGGCCGGCCGGCCGTTTCATTACCACACCACCTTTGACTTTCTGCAACACTTTGGGCTTCAGTCGCTGGACGATCTGCCGCCTTTGATGGACGAGACCGAAACCGATCAACCCGAAGAAGGCGCGCCCGTTGGGGACGAGCCTCTCCCGGAAACCTCGGATAACCTGGCCTGAACGACCAGGCCATACCCTATACACGTGAGGATGTGCTCATGGCTCTAGACCTGTGGCAGATACGCCGCCAAAAACGTTTGACAATCGATGAACTGGCAAGACGAGCGGAGATTCACCCCGGCTTGATCAAGGCCTATGAACTGGGCGAACGCTCTATTTCTACCTCAGACATGGAACGCCTGGCTGACGCGCTGGAGATTGATCCGTCCGAAATCAAGGAGTTGTCGGATCCGCCGCCGCGCGGTCCCAGCCGCCAGGCCCCGCCTTCGTCCTATGAGTCGGGACAGGGCCAGCAGCAGCGCTACGACAACTTTGGTGGGTACGATCGGGGAGCAGGCTACGCGCCGCGCTATAGCAACTACTCCTCACGCCCCAGCTACGGTTCCGATCAGCCGCGACAAGGCGGCTACAGCAACGATCCTAACCGGCAGTCCGGCTATGCGCCGCGGCAAGGTGGCGACTATCAGCAACGATCGGGGCCCCGCCCGCCCAGCCGCGGCCGCACCGATCGTCCGCCCAAGAAATCGGGCGGTCCCAAGCGACGGCCCCAGGTAGCGGCTGCGCGACCTTCGCAGATCGAGCACCTGAAGACGTTGCTGGTGCGTCTGGAGATGTCGGGCGACGAGCTGCTGCGTCTGGCCGGCAAGCCGCTGAGTATGCTGAACCGCAAGGAAGCCGCCGAGCTGCTGACCACCTGCCAGACCATGCTGTCGGAGCGCAAGCCCGAGAAGCCCAAGGGCAAGCGCCAGCGTCCCTACCTGCCCGAGTCGGTGGACGAGCATGAGTTGCTCTACCTGACCAAGGTGCAACTGGAGAAGCGGCCGCTGAATGTGACGCTGTTCAACGGCGAGACCATGCAGGGAACCCTGGTCGGTTTCAGCCCGTACGCGCTGACTGTGGCGGACGACGATGGCCAGGAGACTACCGTTCAGAAACTGGCTATCGCCTATTACCAGGCGCCTGCTTCCGTGGCTGCACAGGTCAACGGCGTCGAGGAAAGCGAGCCCGCATGAGCACCGGAGATTACGTCCGCTATCTGCGCGCAGCCAAGGGGGGGCCGACACCGCACGATATTCAGGAGGCGACCGGCATCACAGCAGGGATGTATCGGCAGCTTGAACAGCGGTATCGCGAGGTCGGCAACGAGGAAGATCTGACGAAGCTGGCCGAGTATTTTGGCGTGCCAGCTCAGGAGCTGATCGACCGTGCGCCCTGGACGCGCAAGTCGCTCAGCGCGGCACTGGTCACAGCGCGCGAGACGCAGCACCCAATTCGCATCGAACTGCGCAATGGCGAGGCCATTGTCGGCAGCGTCAAGTGGTCTGATCTGGGCGCGGCGCTGATCCTGTCAGACGACGGGCGCGAGATGGTCGTCCAGCGACACTTTATCGATCGCTGGCAGCTTGCTGACTGAGGTACGCTGGTGAGCCGGGAGTGCGACGAAGTCGGCACGCTGCTCAAGCTGTACGAGATGGCCACGGCGCCGCGGATCCGCGAGGCGCAGGCGTGGGTCTTGACCGAGCTTGACGCGCCCGATTACGAGGCGTTTGACCGCCAGCATCCCATCGGCAGCGCCGGCTGGCAGCGCTTCAACGACGCCTGCGGCGTCATGGAACTGTTCGGCGTGCTGGTCAAACATGGTCTGGTGCGCGAAGAGGTCTTTTTCGACCTGTTCGGCGGCATCGATCAGCTCTGGGAAGCCGTCCGGGCCATCATTCCGGGAATGCGCGACGTTCTGGACCCGCGACTGTACGAGAACTTCGAACTGCTCTACCAGCGGTCGCTGGACTGGCAGAGCGAGGCGGCCAGCAGTTCGTAGTTGCGGCGGGTGTGCTGCGCAGACGCACGCCAATGCAAGCAAGCTCGCAAGATCCTGTCACCTTTTGCTGGCAGAGCCAGGCTTCGAATGGCCTGGATTCCCGCCAGAGACCCAACAATTGCAGCCCTGAGCACAGCATCCCGCTCAGGGCTGTTGTATTCTTGCAGCGATGACACAGGCAACCTCACCGATCACACCAGGCACCTCCGCAAACGCGGGTCAGCCAGCGACCACACGGTCGCGCCACCTTCGGGCGCGCGTGTGGCTGGGGTACCTGCTGCTTGGCGTGGCGATCGTGGCAGGGCTGACCCTGCTGGGCGCGAGTGCCGCGCCGCCGCGTGATCCGCTCAACGCACGCCTGGACCAACTGACCGCCGGCCTGCGGTTCGATCTCGTCCGGTGGGAGATCGATGCGCTGACTGGCAAGGTGGGCGACCTGTTCAACAACCCGGCCGCCGGCCTGTCGCCCGTGGAAGCTGACACGCTGGTGCGCGGCTACATCACAGCTGCACAACGTGCCGGCCAGCTTGAAGGCGAGATCGAGCGCATCTTCAGCGATCCCGCGGTAACATCACCGGAAGCTGCCACTGCGGGCCAACGGGCCGAGCTGGCCGCTATCCGCCGCCAGCTGGACGAAGAGGCCAGCGCGGTCGAGGCGATCCTGCAAAGCCAGCTCAGCACGATTATCAGGCAGGAAGGGTTGGACACGGCGGGCGCGGTCTGGCCGCCCCCGCAAATGCGCTTCACCGAACCGCCGCAGTTGCTGGTCGTCTCGCCGCGCGACCGCATCCAGCGGCTACGCTCCGTCGATCTGCTGGCAGACCTGGACACAGTCGGCCGCGACCAGCTTGAGAGCGCGGTCGAGGCGCAAGAAAACCTGTCGGCCTACGTCACCGGCATCGGCGGCTACGGCGTCTTCCCGACCATGGTGGTCGATCGCTACGGTCTGCCGTGGAGCGCTGAGACGATTGCTCACGAATGGATCCACACCTACCTGGCCTTCCGACCGCTGGGCTGGGCCTTCCTGCAAGGCGGCGACGCGATCACCATGAACGAGACGGTGGCGTCTATCGCCGGCGACGAAATGGGGCAATTGCTGCTGCAAGCCTACTACCCCGATCTGGTTCCGCCGCCGCGGCCGCCAGTCGACGAGACGACCGATGCCGCGCCAGACGACACAGACGAGTTTGACTTTGGCCGCGAGATGCACGCGACGCGCGTTGCCGTTGATGAGCTGCTGGCAGCCGGTTTTGTGGACGAGGCCGAGGCGTTCATGGAGGCGCGCCGGCAGACCTTCCTGGAGAACGGCTACCGCCTGCGCGTGTTGAACCAGGCCTATTTCGCCTTCCACGGCAGCTACGCCACCGGCCCGGCTGCCACCGATCCCATCGGCCCGAAGCTGGAGCGTTTGCGTGAGCTCAGCCCCAGTCTGAGCGAGTTCATGCGCGTTGCCAGCGGCCTGACCAGCGTGGCCGAGCTGGATGGGGCGTTGGCGCAACTGGAAGCGCTGCAAACTGGCGCGTCGCAGCCATGAACTGGCCCGGCAGGCTGGTGCAGGCCAGCTTCGTCCGCCGCGACAACCGCTTCCGCGCCTGGGTCGAGCACGACGGTGAGCTGATCTCGACGCACGTTGCCAATTCCGGCCGCCTGGGCGAGCTGTTGACGCCCGGCGCGGCGGTCTGGATTCGACGCCACGACCGCGGCAGCGAACGCAAGACAGCCAGCGATCTGGTGCTGGTGGCCTACGCGGGCGTGCTGGTCTCTATCGACGCCCGGCTGCCCAACAAGCTGCTGGCCGAGGCGTTGGCAACCCACACCGTGCCGCAGCTTGCGGGCTATGGAAGCGTGACCCCGGAGGTGACGATCGGCAGCAGCCGGCTCGACTTCCTGCTGAACGATGGCAGCGGATCGCAGCAGCGGCAGGCGCTGCTGGGTGGAGACCAAATCGGTGACGCTGGTGGAGGAAGGAACGGCGCCGTTTCCCGACGCGCCAACCGAGCGCGGTCTGCGCCATCTGCGCGAGCTGATGACGCTGCGCCAGCAGCACGGCGACCGCGTGGCGGTGGTTTTCGTCATCCAGCGGCCGGACGCGACGGCGTTTGCACCACACCCCACGGCTGATCCGGCCTTTGCCGCGGCCCTGCTGGAGGCATCGAGGGCCGGCGTCGAAGTCTACGCCTGGAGCTGCCGGGTTGATCTGGCAGGGATTGCGCTGACGGAACCGGTCGCGGTGGAGCTACTAGTCCGGTGCTGTATTTCGCTCGCAGTTTCCAATTGGACGATTCCTCGCTTGACAGAAGCTGGCTTGTGTGCAATAATCGTGCCTGTTGAGGCAGAAATGCCTCCCTCTCCCAAGCTATCCTAACGACAGGAGGTGATGCATATGGAACATAGTTGTACGCTCAGCGCCGTAGCATCACCAGGTAACAGTCGGTAATTGCTACGGCGCAAACGCAGAGAGGCTGCCATAAGGCAGCCTCTCTGTGCGTGTTGGACCAGTTTCAGTACAGATATTTGCTCCACACCTCACGATGGGTGGGTTCTCCCAGAAACGCCAGGGCGACATAGCGTGGCCGCTGGGCCGGGCGCATGATCTGCATCTGCGCCTCCTTGGGCGTACGGTTGCCCTTCTTCTGGTTGCACGACCGGCACGCCACCACCACGTTGTCCCAGTCGGTCACCCCGCCGCGGCTGCGCGGCATGATGTGATCGATGGTCAGATCCGCGCGGAGCGGGGTCGCGCCGCAATACTGACAGGTGTACTGATCGCGCGCCATGACAGTGCGCCGCGACAGGGGCAGCATGGTGCTGTGCGGGATGCGCACGTAATAGACCATGCGGATCACCAGTGGAACCGGGATGGCGATATCCTGCGCGCGCAGGGCGTTTTCGGCTGCCTCCAGGACTTCGGCCTTTTCCTTGAGCAGCAGCACCACCGCGCGCCGTATCGAAACGATGCTCAACGGTTCATAGGTTGCATTAAGGACCAGGACTGATGACACGCTGTTCTACCCTCCGCACTTCACAACGCCACGGCCCCGCCAAAACAGAACGCCCGGAAACAAGTTCCGGGCGCACGAAAAGCGTGTAGGGGTGACCAATGGGGCTCGAACCCACAACCTCCTGGGCCACAACCAGGTGCTCCGCCGATTGAGCTATGGTCACCATGATTTGAATATCTACACAGGGTTACTCACTAAGTCCGTGGCACGAAACTTGCCGCCGTGTCGGGCGGGCCAGACAATTCATTTGCTGGCAGGCTAATTATACGCGGCGGCTGGTTTTCGTCAAGAGTTGGGAGGAACAAACTACGATCTGGTCAGTCGAACCGGGCAACGCCACAGCATTTCCACACCCCTTGCAGCGCGCTTCATGGCGGTTGCGCCAGACCCGGAACGTGTCGCAACGGATACACCTGATATCGGGGTCGTAATGCGCCAGACAGTGCGAGCAAGAGCGGAAGTACCGAGTGCCACGAGCATTTCGTTGAAGGCGGCCCAGACAGATCGGACAAGTTCCCGAACGTTTTCGATGCGCATGTTTGGTGCGCCGCGCGCCAGGAAGTGCCTCGACCAGGGCAGAATCAACGCGCGCGAGCGCGCCGCAGTCTGCGCGCTGAAAGACGCTTCTCGAACCCTGACGGCTTCTCCGAGTCGTCAAGCTGCTTGTGTTTGTTGGTAATCAAGTTTGTCATCATCCGACCTGCCTGATCCAAGACAACCAGTCCTCTAATCGCCTTTGCAAAAGAGTCCCCTAATCACGTTCCAGAATACAAAAAGGAGACTACGACTATCGTCGAGTCTCCTGATCGCATTTGGCACAATCGTCCAAACTCAGCTCGGGGACGTGGATTCGAACCACGATTAGAGGATCCAAAGTCCCCTGTCCTGCCATTAGACGATCCCCGAATGCCCGAGTGCTCGAGACTTGGTGCCGAGACCCAGACTTGAACTGGGGACACCGCAATTTTCAGTCGCGTGCTCTACCAACTGAGCTATCTCGGCAAAAGCAGATGGCTAATGGCACGTCGCAGACCGCACGCCATTGTGCCGTCTGCCATGTGCCATCAGCCATCTGTACTGAGCGGGCGATGAGATTCGAACTCACGACCTTCTCCTTGGCAAGGAGACGTTCTACCACTGAACTACGCCCGCAAGATGCAATCAACCGATCACTGCCATTGCCTTGCACGATGATCGCCAGGTGGACCCGGTCGGATTCGAACCGACGATCTCCTCCGTGCAAAGGAGGCGCCTTCCCGCTAGGCCACGGGCCCGACTGTCTGCCAACTGTGGACAGTGCCGACGAGAGGACTCGAACCTCCACGCCCTGAGGGCAACAGATCCTAAGTCTGCAGCGTCTGCCAATTCCGCCACGTCGGCATTTGTGGACGGCGGACTAAGAAACAGGCTGGTGGTACTCCCGATTCTGTTTAACCCGTCATCTGTCTCTCAGGCTGACGCCGAGGCTGCTCCTGGCTTGCTGGGTGTTACCCAACCTCGCCGTCGCCGCTGCGACGAGACCGAACCTCAAACGAGGCCCGGCCCACTCGCCTTGCTCCCAGTTGCACGCTCGCCCAGCCGGTGACATCGCTGCCACCGCTGGTGGGCTCTTACCCCACCGTTTCAGCCCTGACGTCATGCCCTGAGGGCAGCTCGCCGGGTGTGCTTTCTGTTGCGGTTGTAGTCACCAGGCCGTTGCCAGCCTGCCGCCCTCACTTGCTGTTTCGTGAGGCAACCTTCCCGTGCCCTTCGGCACGAGCGGGAGTCGGGAAGTTCCTCTGGCTGCCGGTAAACCGACCGCCAGCGACGGATCTCCAACCTGTCAAACCTTTTCAGACTGTTAAGGTGTGCGCCGTAACGAGCGGAATTATACCATGGCCCCCAAGCGCATTGTCAACTCAACGGGGGTCCGAAAAAATCGCCCACAGGCGCTGCGTCGTTGGCGGCGCGTGGCCCTTCGACCCACCACTGACCGTCGCTGCCGACCTCCTTTTTCCAGATCGGCACGACCGCCTTCAGCCGCTCGATGGCGAAGCTACACGCGTCAAACGTTCCCTTGCGATGCGCCGCGGCCACGGCGATGACCACGCTGGCCTCGCCGACCTCGATGCGCCCGATCCGGTGGAGGATGCTCACCGCGGTGATCTGCGGCCAGCGCGCCTGGATCTCGTCGCGCCAGCGCCGCCAGCATCGGCTCGGCCATCTCGGCGTAGGCCTCGTACTCCAGATACTCGGTCGCCAGCCGCGTGCCGCTGCCCTCGACCGTCACGTCCGGCGGCGCCGCGGCAAACGGCGAGGACAGGTCAGTCTCGCCGCGTACCATGCCGGCGAACACGGTGATCGCGCCATGGCTGGGCGGCCACCCGGCTGGCCACGTCGTCCAGCGACAGCGGCTCCGTGGTGATCTCGAACAGCTTGCGGTCCTGCCCGCCGCTCACGGGCGGAAAGAACGCCACCTCGTCACCATCGTGCAGCACAGCGTCCTCGCGCGCATACGCCTTGTTGACGGCCGCGTAGATCGTTCCGCTGGCCGTCGGCAGCGTCGGGTAATCAACCGCCAGCGCGGCCAGCAAATCAGCCACCGTCGCGCCATCGGGCAAGCTGCGCACCACCCGGCTCTCACCCACCACCTGCCGCACCGAAGCAAAAAACCTGACCTGGACGTTGATCATGTCAGTCATGGTGTCGACGCTCGTCCTGCAGTGTTGCGCATTGCGCACTTCGTATTGTGTTGCCAATCGCGTGTTGAAAAACGGCACCAATTCCGATTTCCCTCATTTCCTTCCTTTCCTTCATCACCTTCGTCACCCTGTCACCCTCTCCCCCACTCACCCACTCCCCACTCTTCCCGCCCCGCTTCTCCAGCAACCGGATGCCGCCGATCGTCATCCCCTTCTCCAGCGCCTTGGCCATGTCGTAAACCGTCAGCGCGGCGGCAGACACAGCGGTCAGCGCTTCCATCTCGACACCGGTCTTGCCGCGGCAGCGCACTGTCGCTGTTATGACAACCCGGCTGTTCGCCTCGTCAAGTTCCAGATCGACGGCCACCTGGCTGAGCAGCAACGGATGGCAGAGTGGGATGATGTCAGGCGTCCGCTTGGCAGCCATGATGCCGGCGATGCGCGCCGTGCCCAGCACGTCGCCTTTGGGGACGTCGCCGGCGCGGATCGCAGCCAGAGTTGCGGGCATCATCTGCACCTCGCCCTGCGCCACGGCCACCCGCTCGCTCTCGTCCTTCGCACCGACATCCACCATACGCGCCGCGCCGCTGTCGTCGAGATGGGTCAATTTGTCACTCATCGCTCGTCTCCCATGGCGCCGCCAGCCAGGCATCGTTCAGCAGCAGCACCGGCCGCTGCGCGCCGGGTGGCAACAAGCCGTCAGCCTGTTCGAGCACCAGCAGCCCGTCGGCGCCCGCGGCTGACAGCAAGCGACTGGAAGCCTGGCTACCGGTGGAACGGGCGACGATCTGTCCATCCTCGCGCGTCAGCGTCACGCGGTGAAACTCGGCCCGCTCCGGGTCGAGGCGAAATCTGTGACCAAGCGTCGCGGTCAGCCGCGGCAGACCGGCATGTTCGAACTCCCAACATGCGGCGGATGGCAGGCCGGACAAACAGTTGAAAGGTCACCAGTGACGACACCGGGTTGCCAGGCAGCGCGAAGACCAGCCTGGCAGGCTGATCGGCAGCTATCTCACCATCAGCGCCGCGCGCCGGCAGCGTGGCAAAGGTCAGCGGCTTGCCTGGCTTCATCTGCACCCGGCCAAAATGTACCGTCCCCCAGCGCTCCAGCAGCGGCTTGAGCAGGTCCAGCTCGCCCATGCTGACGCCGCCCGAGGTCACCAGCACGTCAGACCTTGCCAGTCCCAGCGCCAGGCCGCGCTCCAGCTCGCCCGGCTGATCGCGCAGTACGCCCAGATCCAGCGGCTGCCCGCCGGCCTGGGCCACGGCTGCCAGCAGGGTCGCGCGGTTGCTGTCGTAGATCTGGCCTGGCCCCAGCGCCTGGCCCGCCTCGGCCAGCTCATCGCCGGTGGAAAACACGCCCACCACCGGACGGCGATGCACCGGTGCGTGCGATCTGCCCAGCGACGCCAGCATGCCAAGTTCGGCCGGTCCCAGCGGTTGCCCGGCGCGCAGCACCAACTCGCCGGCTGTGATGTCAGACCCAACCGGGCGGATGTTCTGACCGGCCATCAACGTCTCGCCCTGCTGCGGCGTCACCCAGCCGTCGTCCTCATCGGACAGCTCGACCTTGATGACCACATCCGCGCCAGGCGGCACCGGAGCGCCAGTCGTGATGCGTACGGCTGTGCCTGCCGCAACCAGCAGACCGAGCGGCGCGCCGGCCATCTGCTCACCGGCGATGCGACGAGCAGCACTGCCGTCGGCCGCGCGCATTGCGAAGCCGTCCACGACCGCGGCAGGGAAGGAGGGCAGATCCAGCGCGGCGACCACATCCTCGGCCAGCACCAGACCGAGCGCGTCCTGCAACGGCAACTCACGAACCGGCATCGGCGCAACGCGGCCAAGTACGGCCGCCAGCGCATCGTCAACCGAAACCATGGGATAGGGCGATTCTCGCATGACTGAAGATTATACGGATGGCGGGAAGTGTGGCAAGTCACACGCGGGCCGGCGCAGTACGTTGGCCTTGTCAGCGCCTGCGCTGTTGGCTATAATCGCGGTGCAACTTTGAACGGAAGTGCAATCGCAACGAGGTGGACGATATGGCAGAGAAAACCGTTGAGGCGTATGTGGACGGGCTGGAAGGCTGGCAGAAAGAGGCGGCTGTGCAGCTTCGCGGCATCATCAAGGATGCGGCGCCGGAGGCCCGCGAGTTCGATCAAGTGGGCGCAGCCGGTCTATGAGTTGGGCGGGCCGCTGTGCTACTTCAAGGCGTTCAAGAGTTCGTTGAATTTCGGCTTCTGGCGCGGCGTTGATATCGATGATCCCGAAGGACTGCTACAGGGCGATGGCGACAAAATGCGCCATGTCAAGCTGACCAGCATCGATGGAATAGACGAGGACGCGTTTACCAGCTTCGTGCGCCAGGCCGTCGTACTGAACCATCTCAAAGGTGATCCAACAAGGGGGTAGTGATGACTGAAACCTCGCCCACAGGAAAGCCAGCAAAGCCTGATGCAGCGCGGAAAAAGTCTGCCACCTCTTATACCGACACGATCGGGCTGGAGCGTCTGATCTTCTTCAGCGACGCCGTATTCGCCATCGCGATCACGCTGCTGGCGCTGGAAATTCGTTTGCCCGAGGAGGCAGGCCAGTTTGGCGACCTTGAATTATGGGCTGCTTTGGCAGGCCTTTGGCATGAATATCTCGCCTACATTATCAGCTTCCTGGTGATAGGCTCCTTCTGGATGGCGCATCACCGCAAGTTTCGTCTGGTTGACCGTTATGACAACCGCCTGCTGTCGCTCAACCTGCTGGTTCTGATGTCGATCGTGTTCATCCCATTTGCCAGTTCGGTGATCAGCGTCAGTTCGAACCGCAGCGCCACCATCTTCTATGCGTTGACGATGGTCGTGGTCAGCCTGTTGTTCACCGCGATGTGGGCCTATGTCTCGCACGACAACCGTCTGCTCAGGCCTGACGTCAGTCAACAGCGGAAACGGCGAGAGTTCGTGTCGGTGCTGTCCACCGTGGCCGTCTTCCTGATTTCCATCGCCCTTTCCTTCATCAACACCGACCTGGCGCGGCTGTCCTGGATACTCATCCTGCCGGCCGGTATCTACGTCAACACCAAGACTCCAACGACATAGCCTGGAAAATGGCTTTGCGCCGCTAGCGCTTGCTGATATGATCGACGCAAGTCTTGAGCGCACTCCGAAGCGAGCTGATCGAGAACATCTACGTGCTCAACCACGGGGCGCTGATGCTGCGGGCAGACTACTTCAATGCGCGCGGCGCCAGAAAGATGTGCATCTCGGCGACGCCGTCAGAAAACACCAGCAACTTCTACCTGCGGCCGGGATGCAGGGTAACCCCAGAGCCAGACCCGGATTTGTTCGAGCTTGAGCCGGAAGATATTCACTTGATTTGTGACGTGTGATGGCTAGGAACCCGTGCAATCTCCAGCGATTGGGTCGCGTCCACAAATAAGCCTGCCTGCATTGGCTTGGTCAGACCCTTCGGAGGGACCTCAGGGTGCTTCGCAAAGACCGGCCAGAGCGGTAGGCAGGTGGCCGCAGTTTCGCAATGGCCTCAATTCAATCGCTGCTTCAGTCCTGAGTGTCCTCGCAATCAGCAGCGTTGCGAACTTGCTGTTCTGCCCACTGCCTGACCTCTGCAACCAGGTCGGACACATTCTCACCTTCGATCAACTCGATCTCCAGATCATCATATCGGAACGTGACCGCAAATGGATTCAGCATTCGAAGCCGGTCCTGTGAGATCGGCAGTTCAATGCGGTTCTGATCGAGCAGAGTCGCCAACTTGACAAGGTCGTGGGTCCGTTCAAACTCGACCTGATACGCGTACAGCACCGCTTTGAGCACTTCTCCACAGCTTGCTGGCCATGGAAGTTCACAATAGCAACGTGCGCTTCCGGTTCTTCATTGAGAATGGCAAATGCGGTAATGTCCCGATCTGCCAGGCGTAGCGAACGCCATGCCTCATCAATGTGAGGCTTCATACAAGCGCCTCCCCTGCTTGCGCGCCCAATAGAGCACGGTGCCTGGCACCTGGCTGCGTCGCTGATATTCTTCCTCTGAATAGACCAACACGTCCACACCGACGCCTACGTTGCCGACGGCCTTGTGCAAACGAATCATCTCACCGAACTTGTCCGGCGCCTCCGGCAACACGACCATCAGATCCAGATCAGATCCCTCGTCAGCATCGCCGCGGCCACGGGAACCGAACAGAATGACGCGTTGCGGCCGAGCCGTCACTATGATACGCTCAACAATTTGCTTCAAGGTTGTCTCGTCGATCATCGTTCCTACTCCATTGTCTCCAACCTGTTGACACCCATTATACACGCAACGCGGGGCGCGCAAAGCGGCATGACCGTTCCGCCGCATCAGCCAGTTTTTCCCCCACTGGCCAGGTCGCGCCAAACTCAGATCATAAGAACAGCCCCGGTTTCCCAGGGCTGCTCTGTCACTCGAAGGGGAGGCGCTGCCTACATCGCCATATCGATGGCTTCGTACACCGAAATCTGCCCGCCGCTGCTTAGGATGGGACAGCTTGTCCCCATTTCCGCGGCCTCGTCCAGCGATCCGGCCTGCAAAATCACATAGCCGGTGGCCAGCACACCCACCGAACCGTCGCTGATACTTCCGTCGCTGTGGACGGTCTTCGCCATAGGCGTGAATGGGTTGCCGCCGTCCACCACTGCCGCACCCAACTTGCCATACCAGGCGCCCCAAGCTGCCAGAACCGCTGCCTGTTCAGCTTCCGTTTCAGGCATACCACCGCCATTGAAAACCAACACAAACTTCGTCATCGCTGCTACTCCTTCATGCAATTACATCTAACACGGGTTGATCGGTGACGGGATTATAGCACATTTGTTCCACACTTGCAAATCTCTTATTCCTCGCGCAGCAGCCCGTTGACCGCCCGGTCGCGCGACTGCGCTGCTTCACAGTCGGACAGGTCAGGTTTTGGACATGCCGCGGCGCGTGGTGAAGGGTCTGTATCCCGCCCGGATGTCAAGCGTCAGTTGGACCAAAGCCGACCTGGAGTACCGAGACACCTTTGGCTACATGCCGACTGTTCGGGCGTCAACCGGGACAGCAAGACGACATTGAGCAGACGCTGGCAGGGGACAGATTAGCTATGCCCGAGGATTTGGTGTAGACTGAAATTGCCTGGAATATCCCTGTAGATGCCCGGAGGCTGATCACCATGACCAAGGAATTTCGCTGGTTTGCCCACTATGAGCCAGACGTTGCTCACAGCGTCGATGTGCCCGACGGCACGGTTCACCAAATGCTGCTGGACTCAGCGGCGCGCTTTCCTGACCAGACCGCGCTGCGCATGGTGCTGCGCTATCTGCCGCTGGGACTGAGGGTGCAGGCCAGACTGAGCTATGCTGAGCTCAACCGGCTGAGCGATCGCTTCGCCGCGGCCCTGGTGAACCTGGGTGTTGCCAAGGGCGATCGTGTCTCCCTGATGCTGCCCAACATACCACAGATGGTGATCGCCTATTTTGGTGTGCTGAAGGCCGGCGCGATCGTAGTCAACACGAACCCGACCTATCCGGCCCACGAACTGGAGCCGCTGTTGCGCAGCGCGGGAGCTGAGACCATCGTTACGCTCAGCGGTCTGTACGATCGTGTGCTCGAAATTCAGCCCAACACCACTATCAAGACGATCATCCTCACCGACATCCCCGAAACAATCGGTTGGCCCTTCCGCAACACCGTGGCTAAACAGGCGCGCGCCAGCGGCATGATGAAAACCGTGACGCCCCGAGCGGACACCTATTTCATGAAAGACCTCCTCGCCACGGCCCCGACCAAGGCACCCGTGGTGTCCTTTGAAGCGGCCAAAGACACGGCAGTCTTCCAGTTCACCGGCGGCACATCGGGCCTGCCCAAGGCTGCTGAGTTGACCCACCGCAACCTGGTGGCAAACATCGCTCAGATTAACGCCTGGGTACCCTCTCTGAAGCCGGGAGACGAGAAGTTCCTTTTGGCCCTGCCTGCCTTCCACGTCTACGGCATGACCGTGGGCATGCTAACCTGCCTGAAGCTGGGTGGCGAGGTGGTGCTGGTGCCCGATCCCCGCAATACGCTCCACATTTTGGAGATCATTGCCCATGAAAGAATTACGCTTTATCCCGGTGTGCCGACCATGTATGTTGCCATCATCAACCATGCCAAAGTAGCCGACTATGACCTGCGCAGCATCCGCGTCTGCCTCAGCGGCGGAGCGCCGCTGCCGGCCGAAGTGGCGCAGAAGTTCGAGGCAGTGACGGGCGGCAGGCTGGTGGAGGGCTACGGCATGTCCGAATCCTCGCCCCTCACTGCGGGCAATCCTGTCTTTGGCCAGACCAAGACCGGTTCGATCGGTCTGCCTTTTCCCAGCACCGAGCTGGCCGTCGTCGCCCTGGAGCCTGACGAGCACGGCGAGGCCAGGTTCCTGGAGGTCGGAGAGGCGGGTGAGTTGGTGGTGCGCGGGCCGCAGGTGATGAAGGGCTACTACAACAGCCCGGAGGAAACTGCCAACGCCATTGACGCAGACGGCTGGCTACACACCGGCGACATCGCCGTCATGGACGCCGATGGCTATTTCTTCATCGTGGACCGCAAGAAGGACTTGATCATCGCCAGCGGCTTCAACATCGTGCCACGCGAGGTCGAAGAGGTCTTGTTCACGCATCCCAAGATACTGGAAGCCGCGGTAGTGGGCGTGCCTGACCCAAAACGGGGTGAAACGGTCAAGGCCTTCGTCGTGCTCAAGGAAGGCCAGTTGGCAACCGTGGAAGAGATTCGTGAATTCTGTAAAGAGCGTCTCGCCCCCTACAAGGTACCGGCCATGGTCGAGTTCCGCACGGAGTTACCCAAGAGCCAGGTGGGCAAAACTCTGCGGCGCGTCCTGGTGGAAGAAGAAACGCGCAAGCTTGCCGCTTGACTGGCGTGTCCCGGGCCGTTCAGACCAGCGCACATTTCGTTCAGCAGATAGGTTAGCTACTTGTAGCTACTCCTCCCTCAGCAGGCCGTTGACCGCGCGGTCGCGCGAGTGTTCGGCCTCACGATCAGGCTGGCCCGGCTTGGTCATACCGCCCTCGTATTCGAAGCTGCCGAACCCCGTCCAGCCGTCCAGCACCATCGGCACGGACCCGCCTGCGTCCACCCACAGACCGTCGTAGCGGCGCGAGAAGTGCAGGTGCGTCGTCTCGGCCGCGCCGCCCTCGCAGCTTGGCCGGCCCACCGGGTCGTCCTGCGCAAGAACCGTTCCCGCCTCCGGCTGATCGACGATGTGCAGATATTGCAGCACCCAACCGGTGCGGATGTCGCCGTCGCCGTCCAGATCCAGCAGGATCTCGCCCGGCAGGCTGCGGGCCACCACACCCGGCGCGGCAGCCACCGCCCACGACTCGGCAGGGACACAACCGCCGATGACCGCGTTCTCCGGCACGAAATCCAGCGCAGCCCAACCGCTGCCGCTGACCCAGCCGCCATGCGGACCGCCGGTCAGATGCCACCACTCGCCCGGTTTCCATGGCAGATGCAGCAGCGGCTGCTGCAGGCCGGCCGGCAGAACCGGCCCGGCGTCCAGTTCAGCCGGGTCGCCAAACAATCGCCGGTAGGCCTCGTCGAACGCCGCTCAGCTTGCCGGGCAATTGGCTGAAGCTCGCGTCGGCGGCCAGCGTTCGCTGCACGGCTACCGTGCCGGGATTGAGACCGGGCGCGCCGCGAGCAATCGTGCCGTCCTCGAAGCGGATCGCCGTCTCGCCGCGGTCCAGCCAGCCGTAGAAGCCGTGGTTCAGCTCGTTGGCGGCCCACTCAAGCTGCGGCAGCAAGCCAGGTCCACCATTGGTGTGGCCGAGCTGGTAGTCGGCGGCGTTGCCCTGGGGATCCGGGTCGGTAACCCAGCCGCTGCCGGCTTCCATCAGCGCCAGCAGCACTCGCGGACCGACGCTGTAGCGCGCCGCGACCCGCTCGACCACGTCAGCGCCGCTCCACTGTTCGCCGTCCAGGCCGGTCATGCTGACCTGCGACAGCCGGCCGCCCTGCTCCTCGACAAACGCCGCCAAATCGAAATCGACGTAACGCTGCGCCGTAGACCAACTCGCTGTCAGGCAGCAGCACGTCGTCCGGTGTTACGCGGTCGGTGCGGTGCGGGATGATCAGCCCCTGGCCGATAGGCACAACGTCCGGGTTCTTGATGCCGCTGAACTGCACCAACTCGTCCAGCGAGACGCCGTAGCGTCTGCGCGATGTAGCCGAGATACTGCCCATTTTTGAGGGTAGTAAACTCCAGCGCCAGATCGGGCGCGACGGTCGGGCCGGGCGTCGGCGCGACGGGAACCGAGGGAGAAGGTGATGGTGTGGCCGAAGCGGTTGCAGCCTTGGTCGGTGTTGATGTCGGTGGAGGAGTCGGCGAAGGGGTGGATGTAGATCGGTGAGCGGGCGCCGAATGTTGCCAAGCGGCGTTGAATTGCTTGCTGCGCTGGTCGATTCAACCGGCTGCTTACGACTGCACCCCGACAGTCGCAAACAGGACGATCCCCGCCACAAGCAACGCAACAAATGAGAAACTGACTTTCATGAGGTGAGACGAACCGGGCTACTACCTTTCGTACTCGTACTCGTACCTCCTCCTCGTCCTCGTTCGGATTCGAGTAAGAGTACGAGGAGGAGTACGAGTACGAGATCAATAGAACTCGGTGTAGACGTTGGTTTCCCAGAACGCCTTGTAGAAATCGTCGCGGCTGCCCTTGCAGGCGCCGTCCAGCGAGCACTTGCCGGGGCAGGCGTAGTCCACGGCCTTGATGTAAGTGCAGATGTCCATCTTGTGGCAGGTGCGCGGCCCGCAGATCGGCTCGTGGTCGTAGAAACAGCAACTGCGTCCCAGGTGCCAGATCCATTTGTCGAACTCGAAGACGCTGACGCCGCTCTGCGGCCACCACCAGAGTCGCAGGCGTCGGAGACGGCCCGGCGCACCGCGTGATTGATGTCGTCGCTGACGACGGCCTTCTGCTTGAGCGCGATCAGCAAGCCGGGATCGGTCACCTCCACGATGCCGGTGCGCAGGGCGACCCGCATCGCGTGGTAATCCATGCACACCTTGAGGTTCTGCGGATCCTCCAGCGGCCAGATGCCGGCGGCATCCAGTTGGCCGACCAGCAATTGCGCCTTCTTATCCAGCGGATCGGAGTAGGGCGGCACAGCGCGCAGACGGTCGAAGATGCCGCCCTCGCCGGCGATATGTCCACCCGCCTGGCAGTAGACGTTCATGGCCTGCCCGTCGTAGTCGTCCAGCAGCGCATCCGCCACCGCGTGCAGTTGATCCACGCGCTCCTCGACGCGATCGACTGTCGAAGAAGCGGGATCGAAGTCGTCGGAGAGGATGGCGCGCAGCCGGTCGCCGTCGATGGCAGCCATGGCCTCGGCCGAGGCTACCTCGTCCACCACCCGCCGCGTGGCGCGGATCAGGTAGTCCCAGCCGCGGCTCCAGCGGCCGTCGATGACGCCCTGCCAGACTCTTGGTGTGCTGGCAGATAGCGATGGCAAAGGCCCAGTAGTTGGCCTCGCGCAGCGCCTCGTCCACCGTGGCCGGGACGAAGAGGAACTCGTCGGGACGCACACGCTGGCCGCGCAGCCGCTCGGCGATTGCCTTGCACTGGGTGTCGTTGACGACGATCATCGGAGGATGCGATGGGTGTGTCCGAACTGGGTGGGTTGCCGTGAGTAAAAGACGGGCGGGGAGACCCCGCCCCTACGGTGTGGATACCTCAGAAGGGTCAGGCGATCTCGCGCTGCTCGTCCTGTGTCCAGAGCAGGGCCCGATCGTTGCCGGCCAGCAACACCGGCAGGCTGCGCCGCAGGATCGTGTCGGCGTTGACGATGCACTTTGTCACTTCCGGCCGCGACGGTATCTCGTACATCACGTCCAGCAGCACCGATTCGAGGATGGTGCGCAGGCCGCGCGCGCCGGTGCGCAGCTTGATGGCCTCGTCGGCCACGGCCTGCAACGCTTCGGGGGTAAAGACCAGCTCCACGTTGTCGATGCCAAAGAGCCGCTGGTACTGCTTGACCAGGGCGTTGCGCGGTTCGGTGAGAATGCGCATCAAAGCCGACTTATCCAGCGGATCGACGCTCACCGCCACGGGCAGACGTCCGACAAACTCCGGGATCAGGCCGAATTTCATCAGATCGTCAGAAGTCACCTGGCGCAGCAACTCAGCTTTCTGCTGCTCCGGGTCGAGCCGTTTGGCGCTGCCGGCGCCGAAGCCGATGCGCCCCGGGCCCTGCACGCGCCGGCCGATGGTCTCTTCCAGCCCGGCGAACGCACCGCCGCAGATGAACAGGATGTTGCTGGTGTCGAGCTGGATGTATTCCTGGGTCGGATGCTTGCGTCCGCCCTGCGGCGGCACGTTGATGACCGAGCCTTCGAGCATCTTGAGCAACGCCTGCTGCACCCCTTCGCCCGACACGTCGCGGGTGATGGAGGGGTTGTCGCCCTGCTTGCGGGCGATCTTGTCGATCTCGTCGACGTAGACGATGCCGACCTTGGCGCGGTCGATGTTCCACTGCGGCGGCGTGCAGCAGGCCCACCAGCACGTTCTCCACGTCCTCGCCCACGTAGCCGGCCTCGGTCAGATTGGTGGCGTCGGCGATGGTGAAGGGCACGTCCAGGATGCGGGCCAGCGTCTGCGCCAGCAGGGTCTTGCCGCAGCCGGTCGGGCCGATCAGCATGATGTTGCTCTTCTGCAGTTCGACATCGCCGAGCAGCGCGCCGCTGGAGATACGCTTGTAGTGGTTGTAGACCGCAACCGCCAGCACCTTCTTGGCCCGGTCCTGGCCGATGACGTACTGGTCAAGCAGGCGCACCATGTCCTCGCGGCGCGGGCAGGCTCTCCAGCACCGCGCCCTGTCCCTCGCTCAGTTGCTGCCGCTCCTCGCGCGATGATCTCAGCGCACAGATCGACGCACAGATCGCAGATGTAGATGTCGTCAGGCCCCTGGATCAGGCGGCTGACTTCGTCTTCGGTTCGGTGGCAGAACGAGCAACTGGCAACGGGAGGGGTGAGTGTTGGCATGGTGTGAAGATAGGGCGGGCCTGAGAGGTCCGGCGGCTCATCAAGCAGCCGGACCTCTCAGACGGTTGAGTTAGCGCTGTAAACGATCGTCTTCCAGCGCCTTGATGACGTCCGTGGAGTCGCCCAGCACATCGTCCACCAGACCGTAGTCCTTGGCCTCGATGGCGGTCATCCAGCGATCGCGGTCGAAATCCTCCTCGATCGTACTCGCCGGCTGGCCGGTGTGCTTGGCGAGGATGTGGAAGAGCTGCGTCTGGACGCGCTCCAGCTCCTTGAACTGGATGCGCACGTCCGGGGTGTAGCCCTGGGCGCCGCCGCCGGCCGGGTGCATGTGTACCGTGGCGTGCGGCAAAGCATAGCGCTTGCCCGCCTGGCCGGCGGCCAGCAACACGGTGCCCATGCTGGCGGTCACGCCCACGGCCGTCGTGCTGACGGGCGCTTCGATCATCTGCATGGTGTCGTAGATGGCCAGCCCGGCATAGACGGAGCCGCCGGGCGAGTTGATGTACATCTGGATATCGCGCTCGGGGTCCTCGCGGCTGAGGTAGAGCAACTGGGCGACGATCAGATTGGCGATCTGGTCGTTGATGGGCGTGCCCAGGAAGATGATGCGCTCGCGCAGCAGCAGCGAGTAGATGTCGTAGGCGCGCTCGCCGCGGGCCGTGGTCTCGATGACCATCGGAACCAATGACTGGGGATACTGATCAAACACGTGAATTGTCCTCCAATAGTCTCTCGTAATACAGGTCAGCCGTTAGCCTTCAGCGGCCACGGTCGGTTCAGCTTCTTCGGCAGGTACAACGTCGTCAGCCACAGCTTCTGGCGTTGCCTCGCCAGCTTCGTCCTCTGCATCCGCATCAGCGTCAGCATCAAGCAATTCAGCCGCAGCAGCCTCGCGGTCGGCGCGCTCTGCGGCCATCGCTTCCACTTCCTCGATGGTCGGCGCGGTGCCGTCGGCGATTGCGATGACGCGCAGAATCGCGTTGCGGCGCTCCACGTCGTGCATGACTGCGTGCCGGCCGCCCTCGGACTCCAGCATCTCGCGCAGTTCATCGACGTCGTCCCGCTCGCGATCCAGCAATTCCTGAATGCGGACGTCGATCTCATCGTCGGTGGGCTCAAGATGTTCCACGTCGATCAACTTCTGCATCACCAGGTCGCTGTGCAACTGCATGCGCGAGGTTTCTCTGGCCTGAGCGCGGAACTGCGCTTCTGACTGGCCCACGAGCCGCAGGTATTCACTGAACGGAATGCCCAGCCGGCTGATCATCGATTGCTGCTCGCGGACGGCCCGCTCGGTGTAGTCCTCCAGCAAAACGTCGGGATACTCGATGGTCGCGACTTCGATCATCTGACCGAGGGCCGTGTTGGCATACTCGTTGTCAGCTTGGGTCTGCGCCTCTTCCAACATGCCAGCGCGGATGCTGGCTTTCAGGTCGTCAAGCGTGTCGAAATCTCCGACCAGCGGCGCGAAATCATCGTCCAGCGGCGGGAGTTCCCTGCGCTTGACGCTCTGCACCGTCGTATCGAAATGCGCCGTGGAACCGGCGCGCGCCGTGTGCCAGTCTTCGGGATACTCGACGTCGAACGACAGGACGTCCTCGGCCTTCGCCCCCAGGAAGTTGGCGTCGAAGTCGGGCGGAAACACGTCGTTGTCCTCTTGCAGCTCGATCTCGAACGCCTCGTCCTCGATGAACTGGACATCGTCAACGACGCCGACCAGACTCATGGTGAGCAAATCGCCGTACTGCGCGCCATCATCTTCCACCGGAACCCAATCAGCGTTTGCTTCCTGTAACCGGGTGATCTCTTTGTCGACAGCGTCCTCATCGACAGTGACCTCGGTCCGCTCGACGCGCACAGAGCGATAGTCGCCCAGATCAACTTCCGGCGCCATGGGCAGCAACAGATGAAAGACCAGTGGATCGAAGCTGACGTCCTGCAACTCGCCGGGAGCGATGGGTTCGAGACCCGATTCCTCCAGCGCCTCACGATAGACCTCGTCGCCCATGTCCTCGACGACCTGTTCGTACAACGCTTCCTTGCCATAGGCCCGGACAACGGCGGCGTAGGGCGCCTTGCCTTTGCGATAGCCCGGCACCGTGTATTTCTGCGCCACCTTGCGGGCCGCGCGCTTGAGCGCCTCATCCACGCGTTCGGGATCGGGCTCAACGGTAAGAGCAATCATGCAATTGGGCAACTGTTCTGTTGTGATTTTCAAGGTTTTTATGCTCTCCTTTCAGGAAACGCCTTCGGCTGGCTGGCCGAAGGTCAGGCGGGATTATAACACACCAGGATGGAAACAGCTAACAATTGGCAATCGTATTCACCGGCCCAATGGGAAGCGTCCTGACGAAACTTGTACCAGTATTGGCCGGTTTTGGTAAGATTTCTGTAATCTGGAGTGACTATTATACAATGGCCACCTGCTGACTTGAACTTGTCGCTTTTGTTCCACAACAAGGAGACCACATGGCAAAACTGCTTCTCTGTCACCCTGTCTTTCTCAGCCTGAGCCCGGAAGAGCAGGCGTCAGCCAGCCCATACTTTCCACTGGGCCTGCTCTATCTGGCCAGTTACGTCCGCGAAAACGGCCACGGCGTTGCGATCTTCGATGGTACGTTCGAGGCGGACGAGACAGCCTTTGCACGCCGCCTGGCCGCTGAGAAACCCGACGCAGTTGGCGTCGCCGCGCTGCTGCCCAACCGTGACATCGCGCTGCGGCTGGCTGCCACCGCGCACGACGCCGGCGTCCCGGTGATCTTCGGCGGGCCTGACGCGACCAAATACCCGTGGCGCTATCTGGCCTTTCCGCAGGTCGATGTCGTGGTACACCACGAAGGCGAGCTGACAATCACTCGCCTGCTGGATCTGCTGGACGCCGGTCAGTTCACCCGCGAGGCGTTTCAGCACGAGTTAGGCGTCGCCTACCGCGACGAATGCGGCGATCCGGTGGTCAACCCGCCGCGGCCCAACATCGAAAACCTGGACGAGCTGCCCATGCCAGCCCGCGATCTGATCGACATGGATCGCTACCTGGACACCTGGCGCGAGACCAACGGCTACTCATCGCTGACCGTGTCCACGGCGCGCGGCTGCCCCTACGGCTGCGAGTGGTGCCAGGACGCGGTCTACGGCACATCCTACCGCCAGCGCTCCCCGGAGAGCGTCGCTCGCGAGATGAAGATGCTCAAGGAAACGTACCAGATCGACCGCCTGCGCATCGTGGACGACGTTGACGGGATCGACCGCGAGTGGTTCGACAACTGGGCCGAAGCCGCCGAGCAGATGGACGCGGCCATTCCTTTCGAGGCGCTGGAGGAGCTGGAACGGCAGGACCTGCCGCTGCTGGATGTGCGCAGCTGCCTCTGAAAGAAGCGCAACGTATATTTCCCCACCGTGAGTGGGGACCTGCACGCACCACCGCAAGAATAACTGGCGGGTCTGACCGGACTGAGACGCTGTCGGACGCCGCGCTGGCAGCATTACCGACGCGCCTGTAACCACAACCACCTATGGAATCGCCCAACTTCTTCCGCGACAACTCGCCCTTCCTGCGCCACCCGCTGCTGACCGAGGAGCGCACGGCACGCGAGATCGACTTCCTGACGCCGCGCCTCGCGATAACGCCGCCGGCACGGGTGTTGGACATCGGCTGCGGGTTTGGCAGGCACAGCATCGAACTGGCGCGGCGCGGCTTCGATGTGGTCGGCATCGACCCGTCCGCGGCGATGATCGCAGCCGCGCGCCAACGGGCCGCCGAAGCCAGCGTTACGGTCGAGTTTCAGCAAGCTGCCGCGGAAACCTTCGATGACCACCGGCCGTTCGAGGCAGCCATCTGCCTGTTCACCACGCTGGGGCAACTTTCGGCGAGCGGCGACAATCTGGCGCTGCTGGGCAACGCGTTCACCCTACTGCGGCCCGGCGCGCGCCTGGCCGTGGAGGCGCCGCAGCGCGATGTCACGGTCCGCAACATGAAGCCCTTCGAACGCTTTGAGGGCCCGAACAACGTCGCCGAGGTAACACGCTCGTTCGACCCGCACAGCAGCGTGCTGACCGAACTCTTTGACGTCGGCGCGGATGGAGCGAGCCAGCGCTACGTGCTGCGCTACCGTCTGTTTAGCGCCGCGGAATTGACCGACCTGCTGCTGGATGCCGGTTTTGTGGCAGTTAGTTTCACTGACGGCTACGACGATGCGCCGTTGCACAACGACAGCCCGGCCATGCTGGCCATTGCTAACAAACCCTGACCGACCGCCATCCACGAATGCCTGCGGCATCACGAATACACGAATAGCGCACTCCGGGAATTCGTGTATTCGTGTGGCTTCAGTCATTCGTGGACGGACGGCCACACTCACACTTTACTGTTTAGACGACCATGCGCGTTACGCACAACCATCGATGAAAATGTCACTGCGAGGCGGCGGCCGCCGAAGCAGTCTCTCCGGTTGAGCAGAAAGATTGCTTCGCCGCCGCGGCTCGCAATGACAATGAAGCGCTATTTTCAAGTCAGAAAGGGAACTACCCGTGAAGAGATTTCTGCTCCTTATCGTTCTTACGTTGGCCGCTTTGTTGGCGGCCGCTTGCCAGGCCCCGCCTGCGCAGCCCGCACCGGCCGACACTCCCGCCGAACAAGTACCCTTCGTCATCGGCGCTATCCCTGACCAGGACCCGGAGATGCTACAGCGCCAGTTCACCCTGTTGTCCGACTACCTGTCGGCCGAGCTGGGCGTTCCGGTTGAGTACAAGCCGGTAACCGACTACACCGCGGCGGTGTCAGCGTTCCGCTCCGGCGACCTGGACATGGTCTGGTTCGGCGGGCTGACGGGGGTGCAGGCGCGCTCGCAAGTGCCCGGCGCCGAAGCGCTGGTGCAGCGCGACATCGACGAGGCGTTTCACAGCGTCTTCATCGCCAACGCGGCCAGCGGTTTGCAGCCGTTCGACGACACGAGCGGGCTGGCGGAGCTGAAAGATCACACCTTCACCTTCGGCAGCGACTCGTCTACATCAGGACGGCTGATGCCGCAGTACTTCCTCAGCCAGGCCGGCGTGACGCTGGATGATTTCACCGGCGAGGCAGGCTTCTCCGGATCGCACGACAAAACGATCCAGTTAGTCGAGGCGGGAACCTACGACGCGGGCGCGCTCAACGAGCAGGTCTGGGACAGCCGGGTCGCCAGCGGCGAGGTAGACCTGTCAAAGGTGGTGGTGCTCTGGCGTACCCCGTCCTACCACGATTACCACTGGGTACTGAACCCGGAAGCGACCGCACAATACGGCGCTGACTTTCCGGCCAAGGTGACGGCCGCCTTCACCGCGCTCGATCCCGCCAATGCTGACGACGCCCAGATCCTTGATCTCTTCGGCGCCAAGAAGTTCATCGAAACCAACAACGACAACTACGCCCAGATCGAGGCCGTCGGTCGCGAGATCGGCAAGATCGTGAATTGATTATCCTACTCCTACTCGTACTTCTACTCTTCCTCGTACTCGTCTGGATCGTAAACCGAGTAGGAGTACGAGTACGAGTACGAGTGAGCCACCGGGAAGCGCGCCGTGACCGACACTACCCCCATCTTCGAACTGAACAACGTCAGCAAGCAGTTCGGCAACACCGCCGCTCTGCAAGGCGTGACTCTGCGCGTCATGCCGGGCGAGCGGGTCGCGCTGGTCGGGCCCAGCGGCGCGGGCAAGAGCACGCTGATCAACCTGCTCAACGGCTCGTTGCTGCCCGATCAGGGCGAGGTGCGCGTCATGGGCCAGGATCTGGCGCGGCTGGGAACGCGGCAGGCTGCGCTCTATCCAGCGGCGTGTCGGGACGGTGCACCAGCAGTTCGATCTGGTCGGCAACCTGCGCGTCGTCCACAACGTCAATGCCGGGCGGCTGGGCGACTGGCCGCTCTGGAAAGCGGTCGCGTCGCTGGTCTACCCGCTCAACACGCAGGCGGCCTTCGACGCGCTGACGCAGGTCGGCATCCCCGAAAAGCTCTACGAACGCACCGACCAGCTCTCCGGCGGCCAGCAGCAGCGGGTCGCGCTGGCCCGCGTGTTGATTCAGAACCCGGCCGCGATCCTGGCCGACGAACCGATCTCCAGCCTCGACCCGGCTCGCAGCCGCGAGATCATGGACCTCTTCGGCACGCTGAGCCAGCAGACCGGCAAGACGCTGGTGGTCAGCCTGCACGCCTTCGAGTACGCGCTGAGCCACACCGACCGCTTGATCGGACTGCGCCACGGCCGGGTGGTGTTCGACGCCCCGCCCGCCGAGGTGTCGCCCATCATGGTGCAGTCGCTGTACCGCATCGAGGCCTGATCCATGGCGCGTCGGCTCTGCTTTCACCTGCCCCGGCAACAGTGACCACCCCGGCGCGGCCGCGGCCAGCTCAATAGCCGCACCGCCTGGACCGGCGCGCTGCTGCTTCTGCTGGTCTGGTCGCTCGCGCAGCTCGGCATCGGCGGCAGGGCGCTGGTCAACCCCGGCGGCATCCCGCAGATCGTAGACTTCGCTGCAGGCCGCCGTCCAGCCAGACCTCAGTCCGCAATTTCTGCGCCTGACGTTCGAAGCGACGCTGGTCACGGTCGGCTACGCAGTGCTGGGAACCTTCCTCAGCCTCGTGCTCGGTTTTGCCGGCAGCCTGCTGGTCTCCGAGACGATGTGGAAGGCGACCGTGCCGACCCGCCGCCGGCCAACACTCTACCGTGCGCCATGGGCAGTTTCCCGCGGCGTGCTGGCCATTCCGCGCGGCATCCACGAGGTGATCTGGGGGCTGTTCTTCGTCATCATCCTGGGGCTGGACCCGCTGGCCGCCATTCTGGCCATCGCGATCCCCTTCGGCGCGATCGTCGCCAAGGTGTTCGCCGAGGCCATCGACGACGCGCCGGCACGAGCCGTTCGACGTGCTGATGACCAGCGGCGTGGCGCCGTTCAAGGCGCTGCTTTACGGGCTGCTGCCGCAGGCGATGCCGGACATGATCTCCTACGCCTTCTACCGGCTGGAGTGTTCGATCCGCGCCTCGGTGGTGCTGGGGATGATCGGCGCCGGCGGGCTGGGCTACGAGATCCTGCTCAGCTTCCAGACGCTGAACTACAACGAAATGTGGACGCTGTTCTACGCGCTGTTTGCGCTGTGCGCGCTGACCGACCTGTGGAGCAGCGTGCTGCGCCAGCGGATGGGCCGGATGGTCACCTGCACCACCAGCGACGCGACGCCCATCGAGGGACTGGCTGAGCTGCCGTGGCGCGGCCAGGCCGGCGCTGCCCCAGGGCGACCGTTTCATCAGTGGCTCGTTGATCGTGGCCGGCGCTGCTGACCGTGCTGTCGTTCTGGTACATCGACCCGTCGATCCCCAAGCTGTGGGCACCCAAGACGCTAACGCTGCTGGCCGGGCTGATCGACGACGTATTTCCGCTGTCGCTGACCCTGCCGCAACTGGCGGTACTGCTGAAAATGTCGGGTCAGACGCTGGCGATGTCGGTGCTGGCAACGGCCTTCGCGGCGGTCGGTGGGCTGATTCTGGCCTTTCCCGCGGCGCGCAACTTTGCCTTGCCTGGCACACTGATGGCCGCCGGCAGCCAGGGACGGGCGCGCCGCTGGCTGGGCTGGGTTGTGCTGGTGTTCACGCGCGGGCTGCTGCTGGTGCAGCGCGCCATCCCTTCGCCCGTCTGGGCGTTGATGCTGCTGTTCGTCTTCTTCCCCGGTGTGTTGCCCGGCGCGCTGGCGCTGGGCATATACAACCTTGGCGTTCTGGGCCGATTGATGGCAGAATTGGTGGAGAACATGGATGAGCGGCCGGTGCGTTCGCTGCAAGCGCTGGGCACGGGCCGCGTGCGAGCATTTCTCTACGGCGTGCTGCCGCTGACCGCGCCGCGCTTCACGGCCTACACCCTCTACCGCTGGGAGATCGTCATCCGCGAGACGGTGGTCGTCGGGCTGGTGGGCGCGGGCGGGCTGGGCCGGCTGCTGGCCGAGCAGTTGAGCAGTTTCGACTACAGCGGCGTGGTGGTCACGCTGCTGTTCTACATCGCACTGACATTCCTGGTTGATCTGGCCAGTGCAAGCATTCGAAAGGCGTACCGATGACATCAAACGAAACGACGCGACCGGCATCCCGAACCGCACCGCTGTGGCCAATTGCGCTGGCGCGCATCGCCATCGGCGTGCTGTGGCTGTTTTCGCTGCGCTGGAAGTTGCCGCCCGACTTCACGCCGTCCGCGGGCCGCGGGCTGATGGACTGGCTGCAACTGGAGGTACAGCATCCCTCGTTCGGCTTCTACGCTGACTTCGTCTCCGGCGTTGTGATCCCCAACTTCACGCTGTTTGCCTGGCTGATCTTCCTGGCAGAGCTGTTGACGGGCCTGTCGCTGCTGACGGGCACGCTGACCCGACTGGGCGCGGCGCTGAGCCTGTTGATGGCGCTCAACCTGGGCCTCGGTCTGCTGGAGGTGCCGGGCGAGTGGCCGTGGTCCTACCTGATGCTGGCGATGTGGAGCTTCGTGTTTCTGATTGCCGGCGCCGGGCGCATGTGGGGCGTCGATGGCTGGCTTCGGCGCTGGCGACCGGGGTCGGCTGCGCTGCGGCTGCTCACGTAACGCGGTGATGTGGTGATTCAGGACTGGCAGTCCTCCGAAGGACTGCCAGTCCTGCGCGTGGCTAGCCGGTTGTCGTCGGTTTCATCGTCTCGACCGGCTCGGCCGGCATTGGCTGCCGCGGCGCCTTTTCCTGTTGCGTCGCCTGCGTCTCAGACCGTTCCGGTCCACAACCGCGCCACGGTCCGTGACGGCGCCAGTGGCCGAAGGTTTCGTCACCATCTGGCCCACCGGACGCCCGCCACATCGCGTAACGCATGGTGCGCATGATGGCCATGAACAGTATTGCTAGCAGGCCGAAGGCGAAGATCACGCCGAAGCCGCCTGGCCCCGAATGCTGATTTTGCATCGCCAGCGCGTAGGGCAGCGCGTTGCCATCCTGCCCACCTGCGGTTGCCAGTCCGGTCAGGTAACCCTGCGTCCAGGCATCCTGGCGGCTGGTCTGGCCACCGATTACGAACAGCCCGATCACGATCACGAGGATCAACACGAAAAAGGGGAAACGTCTGTGCATTGCACACCTCCTGGGAATAGTTGGCGAAGTCAGGCTGTGGCGTTTGCCGTGTCCTGACCGCGCGCTGTTGTTTTACTGCCCCCAGTGTGCCACGGAAGTGTGAAGAAATTTCGAAGAAGTGTACGGAGTGTTGCGCGGATGGGAGTCGCGTGGCAGTGAAGATCTCCCCTCACCCCCAGCCCCTCTCCCTGAGAGAGAGGGGAGTTCCGATCCGGTTCCGGCCCCCTCTCCCGGTGGGAGAGGGTTGGGGTGAGGGTGAGCGCGGCCCTTACGTCACAACTTCCCCTCGTCCGGCGTCTCCCCCTGCCGACCGGTGAACATCGACAACAGACGATGCCGGCCAGCCGCGATATCCAGCCGGCGCAACCGCCACGTGCCGACGATCCCGTAGGGGAGGAACATGACGATCAGGACGTAGATTGCGCCCAGAATGAAGGCGGAACTCTCGCCGAACCAGCGCGACAGGTAGTACTCCATCAGCCGCAAGATGGCTGCGCCGATCATTGCGCCGCTCAGCGTGCCGATGCCGCCGATCAACAGCATCAGCAGCCCCTCGACGGTGAAGCCCAGGCTGGCGATCTCCGGGCTGACCAGCGGCTTGTAGAGCGTGTTGAACATGCCGGCCAGGCTGGCCGTGACACCCGCCACCATCAGCGCTGCCAGCTTGAAGTAGAAGGTGTTGAAACCGATGGTCAGCGCGCGGTTCTCGTTCTCCCGCGTCGCGACGCAGACGCGGCCGGTCGGGGAGTCCACGAAGCGCTTGTAGATCAGGTATACCAGGATGGCAAAGGTCAGCGTGACGTAGTAGAAACGCAGCCGGTCGTCCACCGGGTTAAGGAAGTCGGGCCGGGGGATGCCCTGTAGCCCGACATCGGAGCCGGTGTACGGGTTCAGTTCCTGGGTGCGAATCAGGATGTCAAACACCGACGCAATGCCCAGCGTCACCAGTGCAAAGGTGATCCCCTTGACGCGCGGCAGGACGACGCCGAACAGCAGCGCGTTAAAAATACCCGCCACCACCGCCCCGATCAGCACCGCCCACAGCGGCCAGCCGAAGGTCTTGAGCAGTACGCCTGTCAGATAAGAACCGAAGGCAAAGAACATGCCGTGGCCGAAGGAAAGCAGGCCGGTGACGCCCAGCACCAGGTCGTAGCTGATGGCGAACACCGCCAGAATAAAGACCTCGACCAGCAGCCCTTGCAGAAACTTGGTCGTGCTCGAGTCGTTGGCCAGCAGGCTGCCGACCGGCAGCCCCTCCACGACCGCGAGCACGAACGGCAGCGCGGCCAGCCCAACTACCGTGATGATGAAGCCGATGTGACTTTTCCAGGCGAATCTGCCCGTTGTCTGTGCGTTCAATGGGTATTCCTCAAGCCTCGGCGTTATTCGCTGCGTCCAAACAAGCCCTGCGGCAGCACCAGCAGGATGATGATCATCAGGAGAATAACCGACGCCGGCACCAGCGGTGGCGACGGCTTCCACGGTTCATCCAGGAAAGGCAGATTGATGCCAAGCTGGCCATAGCGAATGATGAACTGCTGCATCAGTCCGACGATGACCGCGCCGGCGGCCGCGCCGGGGAAACTGGTCAACCCACCGATGGCCAGCGCGATCAGCGAGCTGAGCAACAGCGTAGCGCCCATGGTATCTGACAGGCCGGTTGCCGGCGCGGCGATGACGCCGCCAAAGGCTGCCAGCCCGACGCCCAGGGCAAACACCAACGTGAAGACCCGCCGGACGTTGATGCCCAGCGCCTCGACCATCCGGCTGTCCTGCACGCCGGCGCGGATGATCATTCCCAGCCGCGTCCGCTGCAAGAGCAGCCAGACGGCGATCAGCACCACGATGCCGACGGCGATGACAAACAGCTCATTGTAGGTGCGGATGCGGGCCGGCTCGCCGCCGATGTCGATGATGATGGTCGAGCACTGGTACGCGAGCCAGCCGCTGATGCTATCGGCGGGGCAGCCGTCGCCGGTGCTGGAGAAAAGGGCCGGCTTGGGCATGGTGAAGCCGGTGCGCCCCCAGATCGAACGCACGATCTCGATGCCGATGAAGCCCAGCCCCAGCGTCAACAAGATCTGGTAGATCGCCCGCTCGTACAGCGGCCGGATCATCGTGCTCTCCATCAGCCCGCCCAGCCCGGCGCCCACCAGCGCGGCGACGATGAGAGCCAGGACAAACAACGCGTTGCTGCCCAGGCTCAGAAGAAAGTCCGACAGCGGCGTGTTGACGACGTAGAGCGCCACGCCGGCGACGACTACCAGCGCGAACCACATCAACGGACGAGCCGCGCTGCGGTCGGCCTGGGCTGTCGGGCCGCGACGGGCAATGGCGAACCCGGCGACCGACAGGCCGACCAGAACGCTGCCGCCCAGCAGGCTGCCCCAGTCCAGCAGCGCGCCCAGCAGCGTGTCGAACGTCGCCGGCGTGACGTTCTGTTGGACAGTTCCCGCCTCGAAATACTGGTTCCAGACGATAGGACTGTTCTGGTATTCGCTGCCACTCCAGACGGAGATGGGATAGCGGGTCAGCGCCAGCGCCAGCAGCGCCAGGCCGGCCAGCAGCGCAATCCACGGCCAGACGCGCGCCGTCGAACGCCCTGCATGCAGCCGGTTCAGCAGCGGCGCCCACAGCGGCATCAGCAGGAACCCGGCCAGCACCAGCAGAAATGGCGTCGTGGCGTCGACCACCGTGTCCGGGCGCACGTACATGCTCCAGCCGACGTACGCGCCGATCATGAACAGCGTGCCGTGCGCCAGGTTCAGCACGTCCATCAGGCCGAGGATGATCGAGAACCCGGCCGCCACCAGGAAGGTGATCGACCCGACCGCCAGCCCGCGCAGGACGGTCACCACCCAGTCGCGGGTGCTCATCCCCTGGATGGCCAGCAGCAAGAGCAACAGCAGCACCACCAGCGTGATGATCAGCGTTCGATTCTTGCGAAAAGTTTGCAGCAGGTTCGACATTGGCAGGTTCCAGTCTCTACGCCGCGCCCAGATAGCGCTGGATGGTCGCTTTGTCGTGCACGAGGTCGGCCATCAGCCCGGCTTGCACGGACCGGCCTTCCTCGATGATGACATAGCGCTGGGCAAGCTGGCTGGCGACGATGAAGTTCTGCTCGACCAGCAGCACGGTCGTTTCCGACGACAGCCGGCGGATCGCTTCCATCATCGCCTCGATGATCACCGGCGCGAGGCCCTCGCTGGGTTCGTCGATCAGCAGCAGCCGGTTGTCGGGCACCAGTGCGCGCGCGACGGCCAGCATCTGCTGCTGCCCGCCGGACAGGTGCGTGCCGGGCAGCTTGATCAGCCGCTGCAGATCGGGGAACAGCTCGAAGATGAAATCGGACTTGCGGTCAAGATCGCCCTTCTTGCGCTCGGCGATCTTGAGGTTCTCCAGCACGCTGAGGTCACGGAAGATGCCGCGGTTCTCCGGCACGAAGCCGATGCCCAGCGACGCGATCTCGTAGCTGGGCCGCCCTTGAATCGGCTCCTGGTCGAAGATAACTTCGCCCGAGCGCGGCGGCGTCAGCCCCAGGATCGACTTCAGCGTGGTCGTCTTGCCGGCGCCGTTGCGCCCCAGCAGCGCCACGATTTCACCCTGCGGCACCACCACGTCCACCCCTTCGAGGATGTGGAACTGGCCGATGTAGGTGTGGATGGCACGGACTTCGAGGATGTTGGTCATGTCTTCAACTCATACAACCCACCGAGATATGCGCTCTGCACCGTCTCGTTGGCGGCAATCTCGGCGGGTGTGCCTTCGGCCAGCACCTGCCCCTGGTGCATGACGGTGATGCGGTCGGAGATGCTCATCACCACGTTCATGTTGTGTTCCACCAGCACGACGGTCTTGTTGCCCTGCTGCTGGATCTGCTGGATCAGCGCCATCAACTCCGGCACCTGCTCGGCGGCCATGCCGGCCGTCGGTTCGTCCAGCAGCAGCACCTCCGGGTCAGCGCCAAGAATGATGCCCAGTTCCAGCTTGCGCTGGTCGCCGTGAGGCAGCGTGCCGGCCAGTTGCCCGGCGCGGCTGCGACAGCCCGACCTGCTCAAGAATCGCCAGCGGTCCGATCAGTGTAGCGCGTGAAGTGCCGCGCTGGCTGCCAGAAGCTGAAGTTGTTGCGCCCCATGGCCTGGCACGCCAGCCGCACGTTCTCGAACGCCGTCAGGTTCGGGAAGAGGTTGGTGATCTGGAAGAGCGCCCCATGCCGATGTGCGCAGTGCGATAGAGGGGCAACTTGGTGATATCGCGCCCCTTGAACAGCACCTGGCCGCTGGTCGGCGAGATGTTGCCGCTCAGCAGGTTGAAGAAGGTCGTCTTGCCGGCGCCGTTGGGACCGATGATGGAGTGGATCGCGCCGGCCTGCACCTGGATGCTGACGCCGTCCACAGCCAGCAGCGCGCCAAATGCCTTGCGCAGGTCACGGGTTTCGAGGATGACTTCGGGCATGATAGGGTAGTAGATTGGCAGATTGGTAGATTGGTAACTTGGTGAATTGGTAGATCGATTGGTCAGCAGGTGGGCAGACTGGTAGATTGGTGGCCAGGTGTGCGCAGCCAACCAATCTACCAGTTTCCCAATCTATCGCTAGATTATTCTCCGCTCAAGCTACCCACGGGCAGATCGCCGCAGCGGTCGGTCTGACCTTCAGGCAACAGGCAAGGCGGCTCGGGCCGGGTCGTGGTGACCAGGTCGAACATCGCGAAGTCCGGCGCCGCCAGATCGGTCAGCTTGACGATGTACATGTCCTGCAACGCGACATGGTCCTCGGGCCGGATCTCGATCAGACCCTTCGGCCCTTCGAACGAGAGCCCTTCCATCGCGTCGATCAGCGCGGCTGAGCTGGTGTCGCCGCCGCTGGCCGCCAGACTGTAGATCGCCATCAGCGCGGCGTTCATGCCGTCGGCGTCGAACAGGTCCGGCGGCTCACCGTAGCGGGCCTTGACCTGCTCCACCAGCCAGTCGTTGATCGCGTTGTCCGGCGCAGTGTAGTGGTAGAGGATGCCGCTGGCCTGCCCCTGCATCTTGTCCGCCACCGGTCCGAAGATCGCTGCCATCGTCTTGTTGTCGAAGTAGGACGCACCCATGCCCATGCTGTCCAGCACGCCCAGTTCCTTGGCCGACTGGAACATCGGCACGAACCCGCCGCCGGCCCACGTCACGATCCACGCATCGGCGCCGCTGTCGGCGATCTGCTCCATGTAGGGCGTGAAGTCGCTGGTGTCCAGCGGCGCAAAGATGTCGTCGGCCACGAACTCGCCGCCGAACTTGGTGCAGGCGTCACGGGCCGAGGCCGCGCCGCCGTAGCCGAAGCTGTAGTCCGGCGCGATCTGGATGAACGTGTCGTACTCTGAGGTCAGGTACTCGCACAGGTTGATGAAGTCCTGGTAGTTCTCGCGGCTGACGCGGAAGGTGTGGTCGTTGAAGTTCACGCCGGTGATGTCGTTGGCCGCCGCCGGGGCGACGATCAACACCACGTCGTTCTCCTTGGCGATCTCCTGCAGGCTGGCCGTGCTGCCGGAACTGACCGTCCCGACCAGCATGTCCACCTGATCCTTCTCGATCAGCTCGCGTGCCAGCGTGGCCGTCTCGTCCGCGCTGCCCTTGTCGTCGCGCACCAGCACCTCGACCTGGCAGTCGCCAAAGGTAGCCGTGTTGGTGTCGGCGTCGAAGCTGTCGGCCAGGTACTCCATGCCCAGCAGGAAGGAGCGCTGCGCCATGACGCCATAGATCGCCAGCCCGCCGGTCAGGTCGGTGATCAGACCAATCTTGATCGGCTCCTCACAGGTCAGGCCGCTCAGATCTGGCATCGCCATTGCCGCCGCGCCGGTGTGTCCTCCATGGCGATCTCGCTGAGGCTGCCGACGGGCAGGTCGCCGCAGCGATCGGTCATGCCTTCAGGCAGCAGGCAGGGCGGCTCGGGCCGGGTCGTGGTGACCAGGTCGAACATCGCAAAGTCGGGCGCAGCCAGATCGGTCAGCTTGACGATGTACATGTCCTGCAACGCGACATGGTCCTCGGGACGGATCTCGATCAGACCCTTCGGTCCTTCGAACGAGAGACCTTCCATCGCTGCAATCAGCGCGGCTGAGCTGGTGTCG
This sequence comes from uncultured Chloroflexia bacterium, assembly GCA_963707275.1. Classification (GTDB taxonomy): domain Bacteria; phylum Chloroflexota; class Anaerolineae; order JAAEKA01; family JAAEKA01; genus JACKBK01. The sequence goes on along the minus strand of CAVPPH010000001.1, from coordinate 155,146 downwards.
CCACCTGTCTTCTTCAGAGCCTCGACGGCCATCAGCGCGGCGTTCATGCCGTCGGCGTCGAACAGGTCCGGCGGCTCACCGTAGCGGGCCTTGACCTGCTCCACCAGCCAGTCGTTGATGGCATTGTCCGGCGCAGTGTAGTGGTAGAGGATGCCGCTGGCCTGTCCCTGCATCTTGTCCGCCACCGGTCCGAAGATCGCTGCCATCGTCTTGTTGTCGAAGTAGGACGCACCCATGCCCATGCTGTCCAGCACGCCCAGTTCCTTGGCCGACTGGAACATCGGCACGAACCCGCCGCCGGCCCACGTCACGATCCACGCATCGGCGCCGCTATCGGCGATCTGCTCCATGTATGGCGTGAAGTCGCTGGTGTCCAGCGGCGCAAAGATGTCGTCGGCCACGAACGTCCCGCCGAACTTGGTGCAGGCGTCACGGGCCGAGGCTGCGCCGCCGTAGCCGAAGCTGTAGTCGGGCGCGATCTGGATGAACGTGTCGTACTCTGAGGTCAGATACTCGCACAGGTTGATGAAGTCCTGGTAGTTCTCGCGGCTGACCCGGAAGGTGTGGTCGTTGAAGTTCACGCCGGTGATGTCGTTGGCCGCCGCCGGCGCGACGATCAACACCACGTCGTTCTCCTTGGCGATCTCCTGCAGGCTGGCCGTGCTGCCGGAGCTGACCGTTCCGACCAGCATGTCGACCTGGTCCTTCTCGATCAGCTCGCGTGCCAGCGTTGCCGTCTCGTCCGCGCTGCCCTTGTCATCGCGCACCAGCACCTGCACTTCGCAGTCGCCGAACTTGTACGACCAGGCGTTGTCGCCCATCTCTTCGCCGGCTGCACCGGAAGCGTACTCCATGCCCAGCAGGAATGAGCGCTGCGCCATGACGCCATAGATCGCCAGACCGCCCGTCAGGTCGGTGATGAGACCGATCTTGATCGGCGCGTCACAGGTGAATGCACCCATGACCTCGGCCGGCGCTTCGGTAGCCGCAGGTTCGGCCGGCGCCGCTTCGGTGACCGCAGGCTCGGGCGCCGCGGTCGGCTCAGGCGCAGTGGTAGGCGCCGGTTCGGGAGCGGTCGTCGGCTCGGGCGTTGCGCCTCCGCCACAGGCCGCCAGCAGCATGGTCGCTACCAGCAGCAGTGCTATGACTGTATACAGTCTCTTCATGATCGTCTCTCCTTCTTGTGGTTTGAATCGGACCTCGTGTGGTCGGGATGATTACGGAACGTCGCTGACTAAGACCAGCGCCTCGCCCTGGCACACCGTCAACCCTGATGATGTGACACAGCGAGTCGCCAGGTTTACCAGTTGTTTGTCGGCCCGGATGCGCACGATCTCGACCTCGGCGGTCAAGTCCTGCTCAGGATAGGCGGGCGACGGAAACTCGAGGCGCTGTTTCAGATAGTTGGTGCCTGAGCCGGGTAGCCGGGTGCCCAGCAGCGTTGAGAAAAGCCCGCCCAGCAGCGCACCTGGCACCGGTGTGTCGGCAAATCCAGCCTGGCGGGCACGGTCAGCATCGCTGAAAACCGGACAGCGCTCACCGATCAGATCAGCATAATCCGCCAGATCAGCGGCGGAGAAACGGCGCTGCAAACTGGCCCGCTGTCCGACAGCCAGATGCCGCAGCGTCGCGCCGGATAGTGGCAACACCTCGCTTCCGGTGCTGGCGGCCTGAAGTTGAAAGGCGGATGATCCCGGCAGCCGCACCAGCATCTTGCCCTTCAGACCGTACGCGCCATCCCCCTGGATGACCTCGGTCGCAAGCTCGGCCAGCCCATCGCTGTGCATGACACCGATCACCTCGGTTCTGATCTCCACTGTCTGATCGGCATAGGTCGGCGCAGGAAACTTGAGTTCCTGGACCAACTGCTTGCAGCCCAGAAAGGGCCACCGGCTGCTCAAGGTCGAACTGACGGCGCTGTAAAGCAGCATGCCGTGCGCCACCGTGCGACCAAACTTGCCGCGGGCGGCAAATGCCGGATCGACATGGATCGGGTTGTCGTCGCCGATCAATGCGGCGAAGCGATTGAAGTCTTCCTGGGTAAACACCCGGCTGACGGTGGCGACCTGGCCCACTTCGACGGTCATAGCAGCACTTTCTCGCTTTGTTTCTATGCCTGGGACTGAGGCTCGAAAGCCAGGAAGGTTCGCCGTGCATCGCCGTCGCCGCGGGTCAGGAAGGTGGCCCGCAGAGGCATGCCTACCGCAACTTGTGCAGCGTCCCTGACGTCCAAACCTATGACCTGCCCGCTGATCGAGGGTCCTTCGTCCAGCGCTACGATCCCGGTGACGTAGGGATTGTCACGCCCGTAGCCCGCTTCGATCATGGCGGTCGGTGCGATGTAGACAATTGTGAACGCAGACAGCTTGCCATGACCCGACAACTGCTCCCAGGCCATGTCATCGCCGAAACAGTCGGGGCACATCGGCCGCGCCTCGGCGTAGAGTGCACCACAGGACTGGCAGCGCGCGCCCATCAGCTTATGCTCGGCCAGCCAACCAGTAAAGTCCGCTTGCGTAAAGCTCTCAGTAGCCATTGTTGCTCCCTGGATCCGGTGATCAGTTGTCAGTGATCAGTTGTCAGTGATCTGTGATCTGTGATCTGTGACGCATCAACTGTTCACTGATTACTGGTTACTGGTAACTGGTTACTGATCACCGACTACCGCCGCTCAAAAATGTGCACCACACAGGTCTGCCCGGTGCCGCCGACGTTGTGGGTCAGGGCGATGTCCACGTCGCGATCGACCTGGCGCTGGCCGGCTTCGCCGCGCATCTGCTTCCAGACCTCGATCACCTGCGCCGCGCCCGATGCGCCGACCGGGTGGCCCTTCGACTTCAGCCCGCCCGACGTGTTGACCGGCCGCAGCCCGTTGCGCGCCGTCAGCCCTTCCTCGGCGGCCACGTAGCCCTGGCCCGGCTCGAAGAACCCCAGATCCTCGGTCGCGACGATCTCGGCGATGGTGAAGCAATCGTGCACCTCGGCGATCTTGATGTCCTGCGGCGTCACGCCGGCCATCTGGTAGGCCTGCTGGCTGGCATGGCGCGCCGCGCCCAGGCTGGTCAGATCGGGACGGTTGGGCAGCGCCCGGTCACTGGCCTGGCCGGTGCCGATGATCGCGATGGGCGTGTCGCTGAAGTTGGCGGCGATCTCCTCGGATACCAGCAGCAGCGCCGCCGCCCCGTCGGTGATGGGCGAGCAGTCGAACAGCCGCAGCGGCCAGGCGATCATCGGGTTGTACACGTCGTCCTGCAGGAACGCCATCTCGTCGGACCACTGCGGCACCGGACGGCCCTTTTTTGCCGGCGCTGGCCTGGCGGCGCCTGCATGATGCCGCCGATGGAGACGTTGAACTGCGCCTTGCTGTTCAGCGCACCGTTCTCATGGTTCTTGATGCCGACCCGAAGGAGCGCCTCGGGCGTCGCGCCGTAGCGCGCCATGTAGGCCGATGGCGATCGCGGCGTAGAAGCCGGGGAAGGTGAAGCCGGCCGGTATTTCGTAGAGCACATCTCCCGCCGTTGCCAGCGTGTCGGTGACCTCGGCCGTCGGCAGGTTGCTCATCTTCTCGATGCCGCCGACCAGCACCACGTCGTGCAGCCCTGACGCGACCGCCATGATGCCCTGCCGCAGCGCCACGCCGCTGCTGGCGCAGGCGTCCTCGATACGCACCGCCGGCCGCGGTGTCAGCCCGACCCAATCAGCCATGATCGGCGCCGTGTGGCCCTGATGCTCAAACAGGTCGCTGCTGTAGTTGCCGATGAACAGCGCCTCGATGTCGCGCGGGTCCAGTCCTTTGTCCACGGATGCCGCGCAGCTCGCGAAAGGCCTCGACGAACAGATCGCGCGTGGCCTTCTCGGGAAACGTTCCAAACTGGCTCATGCCGGCCCCGACGACTGCCACGCCGCGGCCGAGTTTTCTTTGGGTCATAGTCATGCATCCTTATCAGGACGAAAACAGCCGGGAAACGCTCCGATTTCCCTCTTTTCCCTTGTTTCCCTTTTTCGTCTCTGTTCTACCCTTCCACGTACTGGTCGCGCAGCTCACGTTTCAGAATCTTGCCGGCCGCCGAGATCGGCAGTTCGGGCATGAACTCGACGCGCTTTGGCACCTTGTAGCGTGCCAGGTTGGCCTGCATGTGCGCGATCAGCTCGTCCTCGGTGGCGGTCGTGCCCGGCTTCAGCACCACGCACGCCAGCCCGACCTCGCCCCATTTCGGATCAGGCACGCCGATCACCGCGCACATGTGCACCGCCGGATGGCGGTAGAGCACCTGCTCGATCTCGGCCGGGTAGACGTTCTCGCCGCCGGAGATGAACATGTCCTTCTTGCGATCGACGACGTAGAAGTACCACTCGTCGTCGTGGTACACCAGGTCGCCGGTGTGGAACCAGCCCTCGTCGTCGATGACCGCGGCCGACGCCTGCGGGTTCTGCCAGTAGCCGGAGGACCCGCTGGGGCCTTTCAGCACCAGCTCGCCCACCTGGTTTGGTCCCAGCGGCCGGTTGTCGTCGTCCACCACGCGTACGTCGACGAAGAAGTTGGGCCGGCCGATGCTGCCCGCCTTGCGGATGGCATCCTCGGGCGGCAGGGCGAACAGGCCGGGGCCGTACTCGGTCATGCCGAAGCCCTGCTTGAAGCGAATGCCCTTCTCATGCGTGTACTGTTCGACCAGCGGCACCGGCAGCGGCGCGCCGCCGCTGGTGCAGAAGCGCAGGCTGCTCAGGTCGGCCGTCGCCCAGTTGGGCGCCTGTGGTCAGCATCTGGTACATGGTCGGCACGGCGGCAAAGACCGTCACCCGCTCGCGTTCGATCAGCTCCAGCACCTGGGCCGGGTCGAACTGGCGCGTCAGCACGCTGGTGTTGCCGAAGACGACCTGCGACGACATGTAGGCGAACAGCCCGCCGGCGTGGAACAGCGGAAAGACGCACAGGTAGATGTCGTCGTGGGTCAGGTCGTGGATCACGGTGTTGAGCACGTTCCAGCAGATCTGGCGATGGCTGATCTGCGCGCCTTTGGGCAGGCCGGTGGTGCCGCCGGTGAAGAGCAGGCAGGCGATGTCCTCCTCGGTCAGCGTCTCGCAGGTGACGGGCAGATCGGCAGACTGGTCCAGGGTAGATTGGTAGTCCTGGCTGCAGGGAAGACCTCGGCCGTCGAGGTGCAGGTAATGGTTAATTGGGGAATTGGTGAGTTGGTGAATGGTCAACTGAATCTGCGCCACAGAGTCGCGGAAGTCATCGCCGAAGAGCAGCGCCTTGGGTGTCGTCAGTTCGATCAGGCCGGCCAGCTCGCGCGGGTGCAGCCGCCAGTTGAGCGGCGTGTGGATCGCGCCCAGCTTGCCGCAGGCGTAAAGCAGGTCCAGGTGTTCGATGCCGTCGCGCGCCAGGATCGCGACGCGGTCGCCCTTGCCAACACCCGCCACGTCGCGCAGCCAGTTGGCCAGCCGGTTGACGCGCCGGTTCCACTCGCGCCAGGTCAGCCGCAGCTCAGGCTGCTTGCCCGCGTCGATGATCGCCAGCTTGTCTGGGCTGTAGATCTCGCGTCGTCCGAGGGTGTCGCCGATGTACATAGGGCTCCTGAAAGTGATCAGTTATCAGTGATCAGTCGTCAGTTATCAGTTACCAGTTGGGATCTCGTTTGGATCACTGAAGAATGAGGCGTGATCATCCACATAGTACTCGATTTCAGGTTCGCGAAGTTGCGGGGCAGCAGAGGATTCCCACAGAAGCGGTCGGCTTTGGCAATCATGCCGCCCAGAAGGCGTCCGATCTCCTCGCATTTTCCGATCAGTTCATCACGTTGTTGGGAAGACAGGTATTCGCAATCCAGCGCCGTATCAATCCAGTGCTGCGTCTCCTGCTGCTCGCCGTCAGCATCAGTGAGTTTGCTGACGAAATGCCTCTCATAGCGCCGCTTCGCCCAGGCTTCAGCAATTTGTCCTCCTACCGATCGAGAGGACCGTCGAAGCTGATCAGTAAGCGAATACATCTCCTCGCGCGGGAAAGATTTGGAGATATGGAACAACTCTCTCGAAAGGTCCCTCGCCTTCTGATACACTATCAACTCTCGATAGCTCAAGGCATGGGCGAGTCGTGTCATTTTGCAATACCACTGATCCCTTTCTTCCACAGAGCACCAAAACCGCAGTTACCCTATTACTGTCCACTGATAACTGATAACTGATGACTGATTACCAGCCGCGCAACAGCCCATGAAACGCCGCGTTGAACTCCGCCGGCTTCTCGATATGCGGACCGTGGGCGGTGTCCTGAATGACGACCTCGCGATACTGCCCGCCGGCCGCGGCGTACTGCTCCAGCACGGCGCGCGTCTGGCTGATCATGGGCTGCGGCGGGTAGATGTCCTCGCCCGGCCAGCCTGGTACGTAGCCCAGCTTGCCCAGCGCGCCGAAGTCGAAGAAGGACAGGTCGCCGACGATCAGGTCGTCGCTGCCGTGGATCCACAGGATCGGCGGCTTGGGCTGGACGGCAATCAGCGCCTCGGCGTCGCCGGCCACGTATTTGGGCGAGCCGGCGTTGATGGGACCCCATACACCTGGTGCGACGTTGGGCCAGTTCTCCGAGGCGGTCATGTCGCCGGGATAGCGCTGGTCGCCCATCTTCTCGGCCAGCGCGGCGGTCAGGAAATCCTCCTCGCGCGCGGCCCGGAAGGGCGCCTTGTAGTAGAAGGCGTTGATGACGTTGCGCGGCGAGTTGGGATCGTCCGTGCCGCGGTCGCCGGCGATGATGCGCTTGACGAACTCCGGGTTGACCGTGCCGCCGCCCGAACCGGCAAAGTCGGTGTAGCAGGGCGTGCCCTCTGCATCGCGGGTACCGCCAAAGCCGTAGGGCGACACCGGCGCGATCAGCGTCGCCGACAGCACCTTGTCCGGGTGATCGGCGATGAAGCGCAACACCACGCCACCGCCCAGCGACCAGCCCACCAGATGCGCCTTCTCGATGGACAACGCCTCGAACAGCGCCGCCAGGTCATCCACCCAGTCGCGCATACCGCGCGTCGCGTCGATCAGCTTGTCCTCAGTCCAGCCGTAGCCGCGCAGGTCGGGGGCGATGCCGCGGAAGCCGGCCGGAAGCGCCAGTATCGTCTCTTCCCAATAGGTCGCGGCAGAGAAGTTGCCATGCAGAAACACCACCGGAACACCGTCGTCCGGCCCGCTGGTCAAGACGTGGGTGTTCAGGCGACTCGTCTGGATCATCTGCGAAGAAACGCCGTCAAGAGGTGTGATAGTCGTCATGGTTCGGAAACTCCTGATACAGATTTGGCTGCAAAGAACGCTCTCACTGCCGGCCAGAAGATGTCCGGCCGTTCCATGTAGGTCATGTGGCCGCTGCCGGGCACGATGATCTGGCGCGCGTTGGGCAGGATGTCCAGCAGCTTGGCCTGCTGCCAGGGCGGGATGGCGCGGTCCTGATCGCCGGTCAGGACCAGCGTCGGCGTCGTGACGCCGCGGTACAGCGTCGGGATCGCCGTCGATGCGGTCGAAAGAACGGGTTCTGCGCCTCGGTCAGCCGGATCAGGCAGTACTCCTTGCCGTGGTAGTCGTCGAAGAAGCCCTGGCGCATCCGGTCCATCTTGTCACCGTAGATGCGCCGGCAGAAGGCCTCGCCGAAGATCTTCTCGTACATGTACTGCGTGTAGATCTCGAAGGCCGGGTCGGGCGACGTGTAGAAGGTCAGCGACAGATCCTGGTACATCTGGAACTGCGTCTTCGCGGGTCAGCAGGATGCCCGACAAGGTCAGCGTGTGCAGCCGGTCGCCGAACAGCCGGCCCAGCTCGGCAGCGATGAACCCGCCGTACGAGACGCCCACCGGATGGATGCGCTCGATGCCCAGCTCGTCCATGATGCGCACCAGGTATTCGGCGAAATGGTCGATGTGAGTACGGCTCGTCCTCCTGCGACGACCGGCCCTGTCCCAGGTAGTCGTAGAGCAGCACGTCGTAGTCCGGCTGCAGCTCGGGCAGGTTGCGATACCAGCCGCGGGTGGACATGGCCACGCCGTTGAGCATCACCACGACCTCGCGGTCGCCGTGGCCGAAGTACTCCCAGTAGACCTGGCGCGTGCCGTTTTCGACGGACAAGTAGCCGCTGCGTTCAGGAATTGGTGGTGGTTTTCTCGACATTGCTCATTCTCTGCGTAGCACTCGTTCGGCCGTGGCCCGCCGGATGAATCCGGCGTCTGGTACTCGAAAAGCCTGCTCAAGCAGGCTGCGGATGCAGCCAGATTCCGGCAGCTTGCTTCAGCATGCTTCGCCTTGCCAGACCGTGAATTCATTCACGGGGCGCTTACCGCCAGGTGCGCATGAAACACCGCGTTGAACTCGTCCGGCTTCTCGATAAACGGCACGTGGCCGGCGTCGTCGATGACCACCTCGCGGTACGAGCCGCCGGCCGCCGCGTAGCGTTGGAGCACCGCACGCGTCTGCTTCAGCATCGGCTGCGGCGGGAAGACGTCGGCGCCCGGCCAGCCCGGCACCAACCCCAGCGCGCCCAGCGTCGCCATGTCCGCGGCGGCGTTGTCGGACACGCTGAGGTCATCGCTGCCGCGCACCCACAGGATGCTCCGCTTCGGCTCCGCCGCAATCATCCGCTCGACCGCCTCAGTCACATACTTGGGCGACAGCGCGTTGGCAGCGCCCCAGACGCCCGGCGCCACGAACGGCCAGTTGGGTGACATGACCTTGTCGCCCGGAAACTCCTGGTCGCCGACGTGGATCGACAGCGACGATGACAGCAAGTCCTCCTCGCGCGCCGGCACGAAGGGCGGCTTGAACACCAGCCGGCGCAGCCCGCTGCGATAGCCGAAGGGGTTCTCCACGCTGCGGTCGCCTGACTTGACTGCCTCGACCACCGGCGCGCCGATCAGTCCGCCGCCCGAGCCGGCGTAGTCGTCGTAGCAGGGTGTGCCGTCGGCGTCCTTGGTGCCGCCAAAGCCGTAGGGCGAGCCGGGATCGACCACGGTCACGCTGCAGGAAGCGCTCCGGCGCGTCGGCCAGCAGCCGCCAGACCACCACGCCGCCCAGCGAGTTGCCCACCAGGTGCGCCTGGGCGATGCCCAGTGTGTCCAGCAGAGCCAGCGCGTCGTCGGCCCAGTCGCCCGCGCCGCGCGTTGCGTCAATCTGCTTGTCGAGTTCAGCGTCGCCGAAGCCGCGCTGGTCAGGTGCGATGCCGCGGTAGTTGGCCGGGAGCGCCAGCATCGTCTCCTCCCACCAGGTCGCCGACGAGGAGTTGCCGTGCAGGAAGAGCACCGGCGTCCCGTCGTCCGGTCCGGTGAACGAGCACGCGCGTCGTGATGCGGTCGGTGGTGATCGTCTGGGGCGTGATGCCCGGCAGGGTTGGAATGGTCATTGTCACCTCGTGGAGAGTTGCCAACTTTTCGGAAAAGTTGGCAACTCTGGCTCTCATTCACGGCATCCGCAGCGCCACGCCGGCGTAGTTGTAGCCGACGCCGGAGCCGACCAGCGTCACCAGATCGCCCGACTTCACCTTGCCCTGGTCGATGGCGTCGTCCAGGCACATGCCGATGCAGGCCGAGCCGGTGTAGCCCCACTTGTCCATCACCCAGTGGGTCTTGCTCCAGCGGCAGGCCCAGATCCTCCATCACGAGCTTGATGGACGGCAGACGCACCTGGGTGAAGATGGCGAGGTCGATGTCCTGTACCGCGAACCCGCCCCGCTCGGCCAGCATGCGCACGATCCGCGGCCAGTTCTCGTGGTTGACGTCGGGCGGGTAGCGCTGCAGCAGCCGCACCTTGGTGCGACCGGCCTCCACAGCTTCCACGCTGGCCGGCTCGTAGGTGCCGCCGGCGTACAGACCCCAGTACTGGTGAAACGCGCCGTCGGCCAGGTATGCGGAGCTGAGATAGCCCGGCTTCGTGTCCGGCGCGATCACCGCCGCGCTCGGCGCCGTCGCTGTAGAAGAACGAGGTCACGTCGGTCGGATCGGCCAGCTTGCTCATCATGTAGACGCCGACCACCAGGATGTAGTTCATCCACGGATTGGTGGCCAGCAGGCCGGCAGCCGTGGCGATCCCGGTGGGAAACGACGCGCAGGCGCAGCCGATGTCATACGTGCCGGCGTTGACCGCGCCCAACTTGTGCTGCACCACGGTCGATGTGGCCGGCGTGATGTAGTCGGGCGTGTCGGTGCCCAGCAGGATCATGTCCACCTGCTCCGCTGTGATGCCGGCCGCTTGCAGCGCATCTTCAGCCGCGCGCACAGCGATGTCCGACGCGGCCCAGTCGCGCGGCGCCAGCCGGCGAGCGCGGATGCCCGAACTGTCCTGGAAGGTGTCGACGACCTTCGCCAGGTCGGGATTGACGACGCTGACCTGCTCCTTGAGCATCTCGTTCGTGTGTACGATCTCCGGGACGTAGCGTCCCGTGCCGATGATTGTGGCGTAGCGTGTCATAGTGCGTATTGCGTGCTTGCGTAATGCGTAACTTTCAGTAGACCATCTGGCTGCGCAATACGAGTTACGAATTACTCGTATTGTATGCCGTACTGCTTCACCAACTCCTGCTTCATCACCTTGCCGTAAGGCGAGTAGGGCAGAGCTATCGACGAACACGACTCGTTTTGGCACCTTGTAGCGCGCCAGCCTGGTGTAGCAAAAATCGCGCAGCTCTGCCTCGCTGGCCGTCTGGCCCGGCTTCAGCACCACCACCATCAGACCGACCTCGCCCCACTTCTCGTCGGGAATGCCGATCAGTGCGGCCTCCTGCACGGCGGGATGGTCGCGGAAGACGTTCTCGACCTCGGCGGCGTAGACGTTCTCGCCGCCGCTGATGATCATGTCCTTGAAGCGGCCGGCTATTGTGAAGAAGCCGTCTTCGTCCACCCGCGCCATGTCGCCGGTGTGGAACCAGCCATCGCGCAGCGCAGCAGCAGTGGCTTCCAGGTTACGCCAGTAGCCCAAACACACGTGCGGGCCGCGGATCAGCAGCTCGCCCGTCTCACCAACCGGCACGCCCAGCCCGGTCTCCGGGTTCACCAGCCGCATCTCGCTGTGGAAAATCGGCTTGCCCACCGAGCCGACCTTCACGAAAGACTCGTCGTCGGTCATGCTGAAGCAGTTGGGGCCGACCTCAGTGAGGCCGTAGCCCTGGCGGAAGACCACGTCCTTCTTGGCCCGCCACGCCTTGACCAGCGGCACGGGCAGCGGCGCGCCGCCGCTGATGAAGAAGTGCACGTGGCTGAAATCTGCCTCGGCGAAATACGGCGTATCCAGCCACATCTGGAACAGGGTCGGCACGCCGAGGATCACCGTGCAGCGCTCTTCGACGATGGCGCGCAACGACTGTTCGGCATCGAAACCACGCGCCAGCAGCACCCGCCCGCCGATGTAGAAGAGCGGCGTCAGAAAGGCGAACAGCCCACCGGCGTGAAACATCGGCGTCAGCACCGGCGACACGTCATTCTCTGACAGCCCCCAGCTCACCACCGTGTTGACACAGTTCCACAGAACTTGGCGATGCGGCAGGACCGCGCCTTTCGGCTTGCCGGTGGTGCCGGAGGTGTAGAGGATGCAGTAGGGCGTGTCGCCGTCCAGTGGCGGGCGCTCCGGCTCCATCGCTGACGCCGCCGCGACACCCTCCTCGTAGCTCTCCGCACCGAGAATGACTGCGCCTTCCAGGCTGATCAGATGTTCGACGAAGATCTCAGGCCGCATCTCCGCCAGCACGCCGGCGAACTCGGCGCTACAGATCAGCACCGCCGGCGCGCAGTCGTTGACGATGTAGGTCAGCTCGGCGGCGGTCAGCCGCCAGTTCAGCGGCGCAAAGATCGCGCCGATCTTCGCCAGCCCGTAGAACAGGTCGAGGTAGACAACGCTGTTCTGCGCCAGGATCGACACCCGGTCGCCTGGCTGGACGCCCAGCGCGCGCATGTAATTGGCGGCGCGGCACGAGCGCGCGTTCAACTCGCCGTAGGAGAAGCGCTCTCCCGTATCCAGGAAAAGCAACGCCTCGCGGTCGGGCGTCAAACGAGAGCGGTTGGTGAGCAAGTCGGCAGCGTGCATGAGGGCAGAAAATTCGTGAATGGTGAATGGTGAATTGGTGAATGGTTGATCGCGATTGGCCGCGGGATTGCGGTTTCGGATGCTGGCGCTGATGAATGCGGCATAGCGCTTCGCACTCCGCGCAGAGACCGGCTGTAGCTCCTCCACCGGCAGCATCTTTGCCTTCAACGCAATCTTCAGCCACACGCGCGATTCGTTTAGCTCTTTCAGCACCGATTCGCAGCTTATGGGCGAAATCCCGTCTGCTTTCGGCACCTCGTGCTTCACCATAATGAGGCGCTCGCAGCAGAACCACTTCGCAGTAGTTGTCCTCGAAACATGGCGCCCCGATCGCTGTATCGGGCAACCGGTCGCACTGATGTCAATCACCTGGCACCGCAAAATCAATCAACCGATCTTCTAGATCATCACCTTTTGCCACAGTCCCGCCTCCTTTCCATGATCATCGCCTTCTGACATTAACCATTGACCAATTCACCGAATTCACCATCAACCATTTCTCAGGTTCCGACAACAATTCCGCCATCGACGCGCAGCACCTACGCCGGAGATATAGCTGGCTTCGTCCGATGCCAGGAACAGATAGGCGTTGGCGATGTCGCGTGGCTGGCCCATGCGGCCCAGCGGCACGTGGGAGACCATCTCGGCCAGCATCTTCTCCGGCATCTGCTAGGACCATCTCGGTCAGCGTGAAGCCGGGGGCGATCGGCGTTGACGCGCACGCCGTAGCGCCCCAGCTCCCGTGCCCAGACCTTGGTCAGGCCGATGACGCCTGCCTTGGTGGCCACGTAGTTGGTCTGGCCGAAATTGCCGTCCAGGCCGACGATGCTGCTGGCGTTGAGGATGACGCCGCTGCCCTGCTTGATCATGACCGGCGCGACGGCCTGCGTGCAGTTGAAGACGCCCTTCAGGTTGACGCCGATCACCAGATCCCAGTCGGCCTCGGGCATCTGCTTGACCAGCTCGCCGTCCTTGACCACCACCAGCCGGCCGTCGCGCAACACGCCGGCGTTGTTGACCAGCACATCGATGCGGCCGAAGCGAGCCGACCACGTCGTCCACCCAGCGCTGCACGTCCTGCCGGTCGGCCACGTTGACCTTGTAGAACGCTGCCAGACCGAGCTCGGCGACTGCTGCCTCGCCCGCCTCCTCGTTGACGTCGCAGATCACGACCGTCGCGCCCTCTTCCTGAAAGCGCTGCGCCGTCGCCTTGCCAATGCCGGCCGCTCCGCCGGTGATGAGAGCTACTTTGCCGTTGAGTCGCATGTCTTGTGTCCTCGCTTAGAATTTCAAACCACACTTGGGACAGGTTACCTCGCCCTGACTTCGAGCCAGTCGATCGCTCATCATCGATGAAAGCATCGAGGTATTCGTTCCTGCGTGGTAGCTGTGAATGCCAGAACGCACCACATCCACCGCTCCGACTGTTCGTTGAGCTAATAACGCCGCAAGTTCCTCGTCAGAAAGATCACTTCTGCTGAGAACGACTTCAAACTCGGTGCGTGACCAATTTGGTGCTCTTGTCATGGTAGCAACTCCTATTCAATGTCGCTCATTGACCGTCGTGTGCTGACCCCCCAGCGCACAATACCCGCCGCCCACACATAGCCGATGCCGGCCGCGACGATGGCCATCAGATCGCCGTCCTTGAGCCGGCCCGCGGCCAGTCCCTCGCGGATGCTGAACATCGCGTCCTGCTCGCCGGTGTGACCGATCTCGCCAAGGTAGACCGACTGCTCCTCGACCAGCCCCAGCCGCTCCAGCATCTCGCGGTGGCCGGACGGCTTGATCAGGATCATGTTCAGGTAGTCGATGTCGGCGCGCGAGTAGGGCGATCCGTCCGGTTTGTGACCGCTCTTGCGCAGGGCCTCGTCCACGCAGTGCAGCCAGTTGTCCATGCTGACCGCGTTGAGGCGGCTCTTCATCGCATCCGGCTCCACCAGATCGAAGTAGAACTGACTGGCCGGCACCCCGTTGTCGCCGGCCATCGCCTGCGGCGTAGCGAACTGCGCCGTGCCGCTGGCGGGCACGATGACATGCTTGCTCATGCTGCCGTCGACGATGACGTGCGAGCCGAGGACGTGGTTGCGCGGCCAGCCCTTGCGCAGCAGCATCGCGCCGGCCCCCGAGCCGATGTTCCACATAAACGAGGTGCGGGCGTTGCTGAAGTCGATGAAGTCGGAGACGCGATAGCCGCCGGCGATCAGCACCGTGTTGAGGTCGGGGTCGGCCAGCATCATGTCCCTGGCCATCTTCATCGCGCCGACGGTGGTCGCACAGCGCATGTGCAGATCCATCGCCCAGGCGTTGGTCGCGCCGATCGCGTGCGCCAGGTGGATGCCCGATGTCCAGAGCAGGTACTCGCGCCACTCCTCGGTGGTGCAGATGACGAGGTCGATCTCTTCGGGGGGAATGTCGGTCTGCGCCAGGCAGTCCAGCGCGGCCTTGATGGCCATCTCGTTGGGTTGGTCGTCGGGGCCAGCCACGAACTTGCGCGTGATGCCCATCTTGTCGCGGATCACCCATTCCGGCAGGCCACTGGCCGCGGCGATGTCCGCCGCCGTCAGATAGCTGGCAGGCGAGTAGGTGCCGACGCTGACGATGCCGACCGGTGGCATTGAGGTAGTCATTCCGCGCGCCGCTCCTTCTCGCTCCTCGTGCAACGGATTGTGCAGGTCCACGTATTCGCCCATGAAACGCAGGGCGTCGTCGATGCGCGTGAAGCGGACCTGTTCGCTGGTCTGGACGTGCTGCACGACGCCGCGCCAGCCTGCGCCGGGCAAATCAGCAGCCGGCGTTTCCTCTGTGAAACGGACGACGAACGAGGCGATGGTTGTGTCAGTCATGGACGGTTCTGGGCTTCAATGGCCAGCGAGCACGATTAGATCGGATCTTTCGACAGTGAACATCCATAGTCTACCACAGTGCAGTGACACAGGAGTTACAACGGGCACTAAGAACCGCGGATTGCGGAGGACAGCCGCGGATTTCCTCGACTTCGATCCGCGCCTTCCTCCTCATCCGCGGTTCTTCCCCACATCCATTTGCCAACCGGCCCCCGCTCAAGTACCATGAAGTGTTGAAGATCCAGGAGCTGTCATACCTGCTGCGCAATGCGTCTGTGCTCGGAATGCGCTCCGAAGCCTGCAACCCGCAACTTGCAACCTGCAACTCCAACCGTGAACCCCTACCCGTGGTGGTACGCACCCGCCTGACACCACCCCGCCCCAACCAGCGCATCATGCCGCGTCCGCGACTGGCCAGCGCGCTGGCCGAAGCGCTGGATTATCGCGTCACCCTCCTGCAGGCCGGCGCAGGCTATGGCAAGAGCACCGCGCTGGCAACGGTGGCCGAGCTGGGCCATCCCCTCGCGTGGTACCAACTCGACAGCGACAGCGCCGATCCCCTGGTCGTTCTTGCTGCACCTGCTCCATAGCCTGCGCCTGGCGCTGCCTGACCTGTCCGAAGCGCCGCTGGCGCGGCTGGAAACGTGGAACCAGGCGGGCGCGCAAGGGCCGCCCCCCTGGCCCGCCGCCGTCGATCTGCTGGTCAACGCCCTGGTTAGCCCGGCCCAGCCAGCCGCTGCTCCTTGCGCTGGACGACGCCCACTTCCTCAACGGCCACGCCCAGACCCTGGGCATCCTCGACCGGCTCATCGACCGCGCCCCCGACGGCGTTCATTTCCTGCTGGCCACCCGCTATCCGCTGGAGATCAGCGGGGCTGGCGCGCTGGCAGGCGCGCGGAGAGGTGCTCACCATCGATCAGCGGCACCTTGCCTTCCAGCCGGACGAGATCGCCACCCTCTTCGCGCAGAACTACGACTTGCAGCTCAGCCGCGCCGAAGTCCAGCAGATCGCGGCCGAAACCGAAGGCTGGGCCATCGCCGTGCAACTGGTGTGGCAGGGACTGCGGGCGCGGCAGGCCACCGCGCGCGTCGGGACGCCAGCCAGCGCGGGCCCGGCGCTGCTCACGCCCGACAGCCTGTTTGGCTTCCTGGCGCAGGAGGTGGTCAACCAGCAGCCGCAGCCGGTGCAGCGCCTTCCTGCGCGACACCGCCGTGCTGCGCGAGCTGTCGCCCGACGTCTGCGACTGCCTGCGCGGCAGCGATGACAGCGCGGCGCTGCTGCGTCACCTGCTGGACAACGGCCTGTTCACCGTCGATCTCGGCGGCGGGCACGCCCGCTATCACCACCTTTTCCACGAATTCCTGGCGCAACAGCTCAGCGCACGACGATGCGCGTGCCGGCCACCGCCGGGCTGCTGAATGCTACGAGCGGCTGGATGACCGCGAGGCCGCCCTGCATCATCGCATCGCCGCCGGGCAATATCCACGAGGCGGCCGCTGCTGCTGGCAAGCCTTGGGCGCAGCCTGGTGCGCGCCGGCCAGCTCGACACGCTGGCAGCCTGGATCGACCGCCTGCCGCCGGAGACGCTGCAAAGCCACCCGGCGCTGCTGGTCTACCTGGGCGACATCGCCCGCCTGCACAGCCGCTTCGACGAGGCGCTGGGCTGGTATCGCCAGGCCGAGGGGATCGCCCGCCAGCGCGGCCAGACGGACCGGCTCGGGCAGGCGCTGCGCGGCCAGGCGCGCGTCTACCTCGACACCGTCAACCCCAGCCGAGGCCGAGACGCTGCTGCAGGAGGCGCTGCGCATCTCCGACGGCCTGGAAGATCGCGAGGCGCGCATCCGGCTGCTGGAGCTGCTGGAGGAAAACCGGCTCAACCTGGGCAAGCTGGAGGACGCGCAACGCTTCGGCGCGCTGGCCCGGGAACTGCGCGAGGAAAGTCCCAGCGACGCGGACCTCAACGCGCGCGTGCTGGTGCGCACCGGCCGGCTGGCCGAAGCGCGCCGGCTGCTGGAACGCTGGGCCGAGACCGAGCAGCGCGACCCGGTGCTGCGGCCGCGCGCCCATCGTGAGACCCACCTGCTGCTGGCGCTGGTGCTGGCGTTTCAGGGCGAGGGCGAGGCGGCCTTCGAGAGCGCCGTGCAGGGCAAGCAGCGCGGCCGCGAGCTGGAATCGCCCTTCATCACCGCGGTCGGTCTGATGCGCGAGGGGCACGCCTGGCTGCTGCGGTCTGAGCCAAATGCCCAGGGCGAGGCGCGCCGCTGCTACCGCGAGGCCATCGCGCTGGCCGACAGCCTGGCGGTGCCGCGCCTCAAGGTCGAGGCCAACTGGGGCCTCTGCCGCGCCTATGGCTACGCGGGCGAGACGGAAGCGGCTGAGGCGGCCGCGCTGCAAGGGATCGAGATCGCCCGCCACACCGGCGACGAGTGGATCGTGGCGCTGATCCGGCTGGCGCTGGGCGGCTGGGCTGATCCTGTCGGGCGAGTTGGAGGACGGCCTGGCCTGGCTGGGCAGAGCCGGCAGCGCGTTTCACGAGTGCAGCGACAGCTACGGCGAAACGCTGGTGCGGCTGTGGCAGTGTCTGGCGTGGCAGGCCGGCGGCGACCAGGCGCGCTTGCAGCACGGGCTGGACGACCTGCTGCGTCTGACACGTGAACACGGCTACGAGTTCCTCTTTACGCACCAGACCTTGCTGGGTCCACCCGATGTGCGGCAAGTCGTGCCGCTGCTGCTGGCGGCGCGCACGCTGGGGCGTCAGCGGCCGCTGGCTGAGAACCTGCTGGCAAGGCTGGGACTGGCGCGCGTCGAGTTGCATCCTGGCTACCAGTTGCGGGTGCAAACGCTGGGCGCGTTCCGTGCCTGGCGCGGCAGCGAGGAGATCGCGGCAGCGGAGTGGCGGCGTGAAAAGGCCCGCCAGCTCTTCCTGCTTCTCGTGACCCAGCGCCAGCGGATGCTGGAGCGCGACGAGATCGTCGAGAAGCTGTGGCCCGATCTCAGCCCGGAAGCCGCCGAGCGCGATTTCAAGGTCGCCCTGAACACCCTCTACCGCGTGCTGGAGCCGGCACGCGAGGCGCGCACGCCGTCCGCGTTCGTGGTGCGCGATGGCAGCCACTACGGTCTGCGGCCCGGCGCGGACGTCTGGCTGGACGCCGACCAGTTCGAGCAGCGGGTCGCCGACGGCCAGCGGCGCACCGAACTGGACGAAGAGGCCGGGCTGGCGCTGCTGCGCGAGGCGTTGGCGCTTTACGGCGGCAGCTACCTGGCCGAGTATCCCTACGAGGAGTGGTGCAGCCTGGAGCGGGAGCGGCTGCTGACCCTCTTCCTGCGCAGCGCCGACCGGGTCGCCCAGGCGCTGGCCGACCGCGGCCGCTGGCAGGAGGTCATCGCCGTCTGCCAGTCGATCCTGGCGGCCGACGACTGCTGGGAAGGCGCCTACCGGCTGACCATGACCGCCTACGCCGCGCTGGGCAACCGCACGCAGGCCGTGCGCACCTACGGCCAATGCGTCGAACGCCTGCGCGCCGAGCTGGGCGTGCCGCCGTCGCCGGGGACGGTGGCGGTGTATGAGCAGCTAGCTGCACAAGATTGATAACCGCCACTCGTCACTTGCCTCGCAAACGAATCGCTTTGACGACAGTCTGTGCTGATGATAGAATGCCAGCGTCAACGTCTGGAAATTGCCGTGTGATTGGCCGCTAGCTGGTTACAACTGGAAACGGGTCGTGTTATGACAAAGATCGTGATTACGAAAGATAATCTGCTCAACCTTGCTGATTTCAAAGCACTACTGGAACAGACTTCGGCGCGAAGTTCGACGTTGGATGATATCCTGGGCCTGCTGCGAGAATTAGTTGCGTTTGAAGGCAGATATGGCATGGGCAGCGACGTCTTCTACGCCCGTTTCATGCGCGGTGAAATGGGCGATGACTTTCCCTTCATCATGTGGGCCGGACAATACGAATCGTATCTCTGAGGCCAAGCAGACAATTGCCAGCCAATTGACCGAGGCGGTTGTGGTGGTCTGATGGTAAATGGCTACTTGCAGCGCCTCTACGATACCGTCATTTCGCGGGGATATATCGAGGTTGAACAACTCGTCTTTGATAATCGATCCAACGAGCGGGGCACAATCACGGGACGGCTGAAGTACCACGATGGCTCGCTGTTAGAATTGGGCGAAGTCATCATCCTGCGCAATGGGCAAATAACGAAACTGCGCTACTCATACCACTATCAAGACGCGTCGGGGGAGTTGATCTTTCGCTACGATAACGCTCCGCACTATCCAAACATCCCAACTCATCCCCACCATAAACATGTTGGCTTGGTCGTCGAGCCGGCTCAAGCCCCGGATCTCAGCGAGGTTCTGCGTGAGATTGACGAGCTGATCTTTGTGTCTGATTGAGAGCGAAGAATAACAGGTACAGCTTGAGTTCACTCGACGGCAACGTGACCGCCCGATCGGGCCGTTGAAACAAACCATGCAACGAGAAGCAGTCCTTGAGGCCCTCAGCGCCCACAAACAGGAAATGTCTGCCCGGTACGGCGTCACCCGTCTGGGGGTTTTCGGTTCCGTCGCCCGCAACCAGGCCACGGATACCAGCGACGTGGATATGGTCGTGGAGATGCCGGCCGACCTGTTTCTGATGGTCTACATGAAGGAAGACCGGGAAGCCATTCGGCCACCCGGGTCGGCCTGATTCGCTACCACAAGCATCTTGACGCCTTTTCGCGTGTATCTGCTCTCAAACCGAACCTCTCTGGCGTACAGAGGCCCCATGAATGTCTGACCTGACCTTTGTCGAAAAGAACCAACTGGAAAAGCTGTTCGAAATGGGCGGTGGATACGTTCTCGATTTCTCCAACCGGACGTTCCAAGAATTCGTTGCCGATGCTGTTCACCGCGACATCGACGATACTAAATACAGACTACGCAAGTTCCTCGAAGGCAAACCGCCTGCGGCAATTTTGGAAAATCGAGCCCAACCACGTCGTCGGTGTTCTCATCCGCGAAATGGCTGAATACGCCACAATGGTGGGTACAGTTGACCAATCACTCGTTCCAATCGGTCGCCAGATCGCAACGCGTCTCCTGAATTCCGCTCCGGTCACCGAATTGGATGTAATTCAATCGCTAACCGATGATCGGACGTTTGAGGCACTGGCGAAATCGGTACGAGATTCGATCGAAAACAATGAGCCCGAAACTGGTTTGGATCACCTTCACACATTTGTTGTCAAATATGTGAGCACACTCTGCCGGGAGCACGGTCTCACGGTTGTCCGCAGCAAGCCGCTACACAGCATGTTTGGCGAATATATCAAGTACTTGCGGTCAAGCGGTCATCTCGAATCCGAAATGGCTGAACGCATTCTCAAGTCATCAATATCGACGCTTGAATCGTTTAATCATGTGCGCAACAACCAAAGCTTCGCGCATGACAATCCCATTCTCAATTACGATGAAAGCCTGTTGATCTTCAATCACGTGTGTGCATTAATACGGTTCATCCAGTCTATTGAGCAAGCGATGGCGACACCTGAACAGATCGCGGGCAGTGTACGGGAATCAGACACCATTCCGTTCTAACGGCTAGCGAACATATTCGTTGAAGTGGGCCGCTACGTTGTTGGCGATTTGAAGGTTGGTTCTGCCGACACCGTTCTCGCTTTGACGCCAGCGCGCCACATGAAGCTCTTATTCCGCTAGATGGAACTGGAACTCAGGCCAACCCACTCCCCGTCGAGACCGGCGCGCGACCTGCCAATGGAGGACAGCATCATGAGTAGTGTAGCCGAACAGAATGAGGAGTGAGCCGATGACAGCCATTGATGACCTGAGTTCGCAGCAGTTCTACCATGGCACGAAGGCCGACCTGAAGCCGGGGGACCTGATCGAGCCTGGCTATAACTCTAACTACGGTAAGCGGAAGAAGGCGACCTACGTCTATCTGACCGCCACCCTGGATGCGGCCACCTGGGGAGCCGAGCTGGCCGTCGGCGAAGGACCCGGCAGAATCTACATGGTAGAACCGACCGGCCCGATTGAAGATGACCCCAATCTGACGGACAAGAAGTTCCCGGGGAATCCAACCAAGTCATACCGCACTCGCGACCCGCTGCGAGTCACGGGTGAGGTCACAGATTGGCAGGGGCATTCCCCTGAAGAGCTCAAAGCCATGCAGGACGGCCTTGAGCGGCTTCGGCAACTTGGAATTGAGGCAATCGAGGACTGAAATGTTGACCACCTACGAGGAGTTTGTTGCCCGCGTCGAACTCGCTGGGCTTCATGACGCTGTCGCCCCTCTTGCCTGGCTTGCCATCTCTGGGCGACGAGACCACAGAAAGTCAATGGCACACCGGTCTCGAGACCGACCCCTGGCGCTGGAAAGATCGCGTCGCTGAAGAGAAGCGTCTGGCCTATGGCTGCATTCTGGGTGGGAACAAGGGCTTTGTCACGGAGCGCATGTACCCGATTTTCTATGCCGCCTTCCATCCAACGCTTGCCATGCCCGAACGTTGGGCTGGCGGAACAGTCAGCCAAACAACCTGGCAACTCTGGCAGCTTTTTGAAGAAAAGAGCATACTCAACATCAGCCAGGTGCGGCAAGCCATGGGCGTCAGCCGCAAGCAGGGCGCCAGCGCGGTGGATAGAGCCATTCAGCAATTACAGCAGGAGTACTACATCACGGTCGATGGCAACGATCGCAAAGTCAACGCCAAGGGCGAATTCTACGGTTGGCCGGTCAACCGCTACTGCCGGGTGGTGGATTGGGCGCCAGCCGGCTGGCTGGACAGCACCAAAGATTGGTCGGTAGAGAAGGCCAGGCAGGCGATCCTGGATGCCGGCGTGACAATGTCGAACGGTGTCAATCGCCAGGATTTGGCGAAGAAACTGGGCTTGCGGTGAATTAAAGGAGATCGAACGGTGAACAGAGATAGCATCTTCATTGAAGCAGATGAGCTGCTGGCGAAACTGGACGACCCAAACATTCGCATCTACGATGCCACGATCCTGTTTTTCAGAAGCGAAGCAGACCCGACAACTGCCTACGAGAAATACCTCGCGGGTCACATCCCCGGCGCCGCCTTTTTTGACCACGCCGATTTTTCTGATCCGGGCAGCGAGTATGAGTATATGGTCGCGTCTGAAACTGACCTGGTCAAGCAGATTGGCCGCATTGGGATTTCACAGGATGCCGAAGTCGTTTTCTATGCATCCGGCGTGTTTCCTGCCGCAACCCGCGCCTGGTGGATTCTCCGTTATGCCGGCCACAACAACGTGCGCGTCCTCAATGGCGGGCTTGCTGGCTGGGTAAAGGCAGGTGGCAAACTGGAACAGGAACCCTGCCACTATGCAGGCGCGCAATTTGCGGGTCACTTCAGGCCGGGCATGTTCGCCAGCAAGGAAGAAGTCCTGCAAGCCATGGACGACAGCAGCGTCTGCACGGAATATACGCTGCCCGTTGAAATGTATGGCGGCGTATACATACCGGGCTCGTCGTTCGTTTCAGCCTTGGACCTGATGCAGGGAATGGATGCGTTAGTGCCCGACGACGAGTTCGTATCTCGCCTGCAAGCAGCATCGCAGCACGACCGGATCATCACGTACTGCGGCGGCGGAATCGCCGCGACGGTCAATGCAATCGCGCATTTGATTGCCGGGAACGAAAATGTATCGGTCTACGACGGCTCGTTGATCGAATGGATGGGCGAAGGGATGCCGATCAGCGAAAGCGGAGTATCGTAGGCACGTTGCGGCTTGTTCTTTGCAGCCAAAGCCGTTGACCGCGACCCTGCCGGGTCAGATTGGCCGGTGTGTGCCAGCACAGTATGAGTTCACGAACCAATGCGAGAAGCGATACTCACAAAGCTGGATGAAGTATCCAGAGTGGAAAAGGTTTCCATCCTGTTCGCCTGCGAGTCCGGCAGCAGAGGCTGGCAGTTTTCGTCTGTGGACAGCGATTACGATGTCCGCTTCATCTATCTTCGACAACCTGAAACGTATCTGTCAATTCACCCGGTGCGGGACGTGATTGAGCTTCCCATATCTGATCAGCTTGATTTGCTGGGTTGGGATTTTCGGAAGACACTGCAACTTTTTCAACGATCGAATGCACGCCTGCTGGAATGGATGAGCTCACCGATTATCTATGTGGAACCGCATCATGTAGTTCGGTCGTTGTGGCAACTGGCGCCGGACTATTTTTCACCTTTTCTATGCGGGAAGCACTATTTTCAGGCTGCTCGCCACTACTTTTCAATGGCGATAGAAGCGGACCGGATGCACGTCAAGAAGATCTTCTATGCCCTGCGAATGCTGCTGGCCGTCAACTGGATAGAGAAAACCGATACTGTGGTGCCAATGAGTATCTGGACCAGCGTTGACCGGCTCGTGACATCCACTGAACTGAGGCAAGCCATCGAACGGCTTTACATTGCCAAGAGCCAGTCAGCCGAGCAAAGCGAGGTAGCGGTCGATCCAGTTCTGCAAGCGTACTGCGAGGGCGAGATACACCGATTGGAGACAATCGTGCCGGCCTTCAGACATCGTGTGGGCGAGGATGGGCCGTTGAACAATCTTCTTCGATGCGCCTTGACACCAGGCTACCAGTCAATGAGAACACGCCCATAAGCATCGCTCGCGTTCGCCGGTAGGCTCGCTCGGCTGGCCTCAGCGCTTGGGATGAGAGCCAATGCCCAATCGATCAATGTCGGAAGACTGGAATGACGATGGAAATATGGATAATCCCCTGTTGACAACGGTTCCTGAGCACATGGATACCGAACGGCTGCACCTGCGACGCTACGAGTCGGGCGATGGCCCGATGTATTATGCGGCTGGCATCCGCAATCGGGAGCATTTGGCCAGGTTCGAGTCCGGCAATGTCATACTTTACTTGAAGGACGAGGAACACGCCGAAGCCATCGTCAGGCAACTGGCAGAGGATTGGCATTGCGGTACTCGCTTCTTCGTTGGCATCTTTGACAAAGCAACCGGCGAATGGGCAGGGCAAGTGTACGTCGCGCCGACCAACCGGGATTTGCCGGAGTTCGTCATCGGCTACGTGGCTGATACCAACTACGAGGGCAAGGGGGTCATCTCCGAGGCCGTCAATCGCGTTTTAGAAGCATTGTTCATCGAATTGGGTGCGCATCGGGTGACAAGTGATTGCAACGAGAACAACACCCGCAGTTGGCGCCTTCTCGAACGATGCGGTTTTCGACGCGAAGGTCACCTGCGGGAAAACAGGAAGAACGCTTGACGGATCGTTTCACGGAGATTACTTGTACGGGCTTCTCCGCAGCGAGTACACAGGTCGTTGAACTGATGGTAGGCGGTTCGATGATGCACTCTCCTTGACGCTAGCGCGGCATAGGGTCCTTCTTTCGTTACGTGACTTGTAGAAACAGGACGATGATTCAGTGAAACTTGTCTTGCACTTCTGTTTGCTGATCGCACTGCTGGCGGTCACAGCTTGTGCCGATAGCTCTCCTGACGCCCTGTCCAGTGGCAACGGAGTACCCAAACCAGAACTGGCTCAGGTCGTCGCGCCTGCAATTTCACCCTCCCAAACTGCAGCGATCGAGCCTGCGTTGAGCCGTACACCGCTGTGGAGACCGTCTATAGACACATCCTGGCAGTGGCAACTTGGCGACGCGCTTGACCTGTCATTTGACGCGGAGATGGTCGATATCGACCTGTTCGACAACGATGCCAGCACAGTAGCTGCCTTGCATAGCCGGGGACAGTCGGTGGTCTGTTACATCAGCGTGGGGTCCTGGGAGGACTGGCGACCTGACAGGGACCAGTTCCCCGCAGAAGTCATCGGCAAGAAATACGCTGGCTGGCCGGGGGAAAACTGGTTAGATATTCGGCGCATCGACTTGCTGGCCCCGATCATGCGAGCAAGGTTTGATGAATGTCAGGCAAAGGGATATGATGGCCTCGAGCCAGACAACATCGACGGCTATCTGAACGACACCGGTTTTCCTCTGACCTATCAGGATCAACTGGCGTACAACCTCTGGCTGGCCGAAGAAGCCCACAGTCGCGGACTATCCATCGGGTTAAAGAACGATGCTGAGCAAGTGGCGGATTTGCTACCATACTTTGATTGGGCGCTGACCGAAAGCTGCTTTGCGGAAGGCTGGTGCGAACAGATGGAACCATTCGTAGCCACCGGCAAGCCTGTCTTTGCCGCCGAATACACAGATACAGGTGTATCGCTGGACGAAGTCTGTGAACAAGCTCGCGCCATGCGATTTAACGTCATTCTGAAGCACCGTGACTTGGGTGCATATCGAGAGGCGTGTCGCTAATGGCTGTTGGACACCCACCGACCGGCAGGTCATTATCGCCCTTGGATCAATCGCCACGCGGCGTGCTCGACAATGCAGGGTTGGTCGAAGGCGTACGCCATTTGGTCGCGGTCGACGCGGATCTGGCAGCCATCGTCGCGGCGCACGGCAATCCGCCGCTCTGGGCGCGGACACCCGGTTTTCCGACCCTGATCCACATCATCCTGGAGCAGCAGGTCTCGCTGGCGTCCGCTCGGGCTGCGTTCAACAAACTCGCAGCGGCAGCGGAGCAACTGACGCCGCAACGCTTTCTTGAGTTCAACGACGACGAACTGCGCCGGGATTGGCTTCAGCCGCCAGAAGGCGCGTCTACGGGCGGGAGCTGTCGCGGTCCATCGTGAGCGGCGACCTCGACCTCGATAGGCTGGTTTCGCTGGACGACGCGGCTGTGCGGGCGCAACTGATGCAGGTCAAGGGGATCGGCCGCTGGACCGCGGATATCTACCTGCTGATGGCGTTGCTGCGACCCGATGTTTGGCCGGCGGGCGATCTGGCGTTAGTCAAGGCAATGCAGAAAGTCAAGCGATTGCCCGCCGCGTCAACCGCGGATGAAGTTGTCCGAAATTGCAGCATCCTGGAGACCCTGGCGCGCAGTCGCCGCACGCATCCTGTGGCATTACTACCTGAGCGCACGATAGCATCAACAGAGACGAACCGGTAGCGCTGGACGCATAGCGCTGCTCATTGAAGGAGGAAAAAGATGACCACCCTGGTAGTTGGAGCGACAGGAGCAACCGGCAGGCTGCTGGTGGAGCAATTGCTGAACCGCGGAGAAGCCGTCAAGGTGATCGTGAGATCGCCCGACAAGCTGCCCGAAACGGTCAGAAATCACGATCATCTACGGTGATACAGGCCAGCGTCCTGGAATTGAGCGACGCCGAGATGGCCCGCCACGTTCAAGGATGTGATGCGGTAGCGTCGTGTTTGGGACACAACATGACTTTGAAGGGAATTTGGGGCAGCCCGCGCCGGCTGGTCACCGATGCGACCCGCCGCTTGTGCGCGGCTGTCAAGGCCAACCAGCCGGCAGAGCCGGTCCGGTTTGTGCTGATGAACACGACCGGCAATCGCAACCGCGATCTCGACGAGCAGCTCGCGGCTTCCGAACGGCTGGTCATCGGGCTGATGCGTGTGCTGGTGCCTCCGCAGGCAGACAACGAACAGGCTGCGGAATATCTGCGGACCGGTATCGGCCAAAACGACGGCCAGATCGAATGGGTTGTCGTGCGCCCGGACAGCCTGATCGACGTGGATCACGTCACCGGGTACGAGATCTATCCCTCGCCGATCCGCAGCGTTTTCTTCGATGCCGGCAAGACCAGCCGCATCAACGTCGGCCACTTCATGGCGCAGTTGATCACCGACGACGACACGTGGAAGCAGTGGCGGGGGCAGATGCCGGTGATCTACAACACGGAATCGTCGTGATGGCTTCATTCTGAGGTTTGCGACCAGTCTGTTACCTCGATACAATGGTTTTGGTTGTGCACCAACACACGAAATCAACCGAAGCGGAAGGCTCAAGACTGGAACAAGTGCACTGGACGATACGGGCACGGTCTGGAGACCGGCCAGAGCAGTTGTACTAAACATGAGCCAAATCAGAAAGAACCTATGCCAGCAGAACAACCACGCGTCGCGATGATCACAGGCGGGAACAGCGGTATCGGCTTTGCCACTGCCAGCAAGCTGGCGGCCAAAGGATTCCACGTCATCCTCGCGTCGCGCAATCAACAGACCAGCGCGCAGGCCATCGAGCGCATCCGCGCCGGCAATCCCAGCGCCAGCCTCGAGTCGATCCCGCTCGACCTGGCGTCTTTCGCAGCCGTGCGCCAATGCGCCGCCGCGTTTCAGGCCATGGGCTACCCGCTGCACGTCCTGATCAACAATGCGGGCGGATCGGTCGCCGGCGAGCAGGCCAGCTTCACCGCCGACGGCTTCGAAATGACATTCGGCACCAATCACCTGGGGCACTTCCTGCTTACCAATCTGTTGCTGGACAACCTGAAGCAATCAGCCCCGGCACGCGTGATCACGGTCTCCTCGCAGAAGCACGTGCCGGGTTACGGAGGCAGGGGAGCGCCTGATTTCGACTACGACAACCTCAAGGGGGAAAAGTACTACAACTCCGAGATCTTCTACCGCAACTCCAAGCTGGCGAACATGTGGTTTGCGTACGAGTTGCAGCGCAGGCTCGCAGGCACGGGCGTGACGTCGAATGCGGTGTGTCCTGGTTTTGTGCCCGAGGCCATCGGTAATCGCCGGACGTCGGCGCTTGACCGTCTGATGTACAATCAAATCCTGCCGCGCATGCCCTTTGCGCGCTCGCTGGAACAGGCCTCTTCGTCTTACATGGTCGCCGCGACCGATCCCCGCTATGAAAGCGTCGGCGGCAAGTTCATCGTGGATGGCAAAGAGATACGCTCCAGTGACGAGTCTTACGACGAAGAGAAAGCGCGCCGTCTGTGGGAATTGAGTTGGGAGTGGTGCGGGCTTGGCGCGAATGGCTCGTCTTAGAACTCTCTCGCTGCCACGAGGCTGTGATATGCCACTCAGCCTGACGATGCGCGCTCTGCTGCTCGCGATGCGGGTCACAGGCGGCAAGCCTCTCAACGAGATGACCGTTCCGGAGGCCCGTCAGTCGACGCAGGCACGGATTCGCAAGAGCCGCAACCCCGTCCGCGTCGCCAGCATCGCGGATCGCGCCATTCCCGGCCCGGCCGGCGCAATCCCGATACGGATCTATTCACCGGAAGGCGTTGGCCCATTCCCGCTGGTGATCTTCTTTCACGGCGGCGGTTTTGTGGTGGGAGGGCTCGACAACGACGACGAGATTTGCCGCAGTCTGTGTCATGGCGCGGGCTGCGTCGTCGTATCAGTTGACTATCGCCTGGCGCCGGAGCACAAGTTCCCTGCCGGGCCTGACGATTGTCTGGCCGCCACCCGCTGGGCGGCGGAGCATGCCGCCGCAGTTCAACGCCGACGCGACCCGGATCGCGCTGGCGGGCGACAGCGCCGGCGGCAACCTGGCAGCCGTGATCGCAATGCGGATTCGCGACGAGGGCGGGCCGCGCTCTGCGCGGTCAGCTTCTCATCTACCCCATGACCGACTATCACACCCCTGCAACTCCCTCCTATCTCGCCAATGCCAACGGATACCTCGTCACACGCGACATGATGATCTGGTTTTGGGGACACTATCTGAACGATGCCAGCGAGGCTAACCATCCGCATGCATCGCCGCTGCGCGCGCCCGATCTGAGCGGCCTGCCGCCCGCGCTGGTGATCACCGCCGAGTACGATCCGCTGCGCGACGAGGGTGAACGCTACGCGGATCGCCTGCAACAGACGGGCGTGCCCACCGTGTGCACGCGCTACGACGGCATGATCCACGGCTTCCTGGTGCTGGGCGAGCTGTTTGCCGAGAGTTGACAGGCGATCGACGAAGCGAACCTGTGGTTAAGACACGTGCTTGAGCACGCAGGGTAGCCAAGGAAGCGCGCTGATTGGCATAATACCGATGCCGGGTTACGTTTTGATCAAACTTTTGGCATAGAGGCATGAATGACGCACATCTTCTTGTTAGTCGGGGCGCCAGCGGTTGGCAAAAGTTCTACCGCGCGATGGTTGGCGGTTCGTTTTCCAAAGAGCATCCACATCCCGGTTGATACTGTGCGCGAAATGGTGGTGTCAGGGGTGATGCACCCAGGTGACGTTTGGGGCGAGGATCTCATCGAGCAACTGGCAGCGGCCCGGGAGAGCGTGATACAGATGGCGATGACATACAACAGGGCTGGCTTTGTGGTGGTGATCGATGACTTCTGGGATCCAAACAGCCAGTTAGCCGAGTATCAGAGCCTGTTCGCCGCCCCGCACGTCTACAAGGTTTTGCTGTATCCCAGTCTGAGCGCAGCCATCGATCGCAATCTGAAGCGATCTGGTCCAGGTGTCACCAGCACTTACATTGATGGCGGCATCCGATCAGTTTATGCGAATCTTGAAACGGCGGCCGCTGTGCTTGAGCAGCAAGGTTGGTTCGTGCTTGACACAACGGAACTAAGCGTGGAAGCCTCAGTCGCACGCATTCTTGAAGAGGCCGCAATCAACTGAATTCTGAATTGAATTTCTACTGCACCGGCTCGACACCCACCACGCCGCCGAGGCCGTTGACCTCGACCCGCCAGCGGCTGCCCGGCTGGTATTGCTGGAGTTCCTCCAGGCTGCGCACCGGCACGCGGTACGTCTTACCGTCGCCGCCCAGGATCACAGAATAGGTTTCCTCGCGGCCGGTCTCCTTCTGATTGTTTTCCAGCCTCGTTTCCGGCCAGCGCGGGCTGTAATCGGTACCCTCAGCCACCACTGCCGGCACCGCTACCCATGCCAGGACTTCATAGACACACCACGAATCGCTGACCTGGTATTCACAGTCCTTGACGACCTCGCCGACGCCTGTGCCGGTGTCCACCACATAAGGCGTTCCGCAGACTTCTATCGAGTTGGGGACCGGGTCGGGGCTGACACTGCGCACGCGTCCGTTACACTTGGTCACGTTGGCGTCTGACGGAACCTGGTCCAGCCAATCGGTGCGAGTCACCGGGATCAGTGCCTGGACCAGTATGCGCCGCTGCCACTGCACCCCCTGCACCTCGACCACGTTCTGGCTGCGCCGCATACTTTGCACGGCGAAGAAACCAATACATGCGACGATCACGAGGATGATCGCGGGGATCAGCCAGCGCGGCATGGCCCGACCAGCCGGCTTGGCCGGCTTCACCTCAGGCTCGCGGGCAGGTTTCCCCAGGGGCGCGCCGCAGTTGATGCATTTGGTTGCGGTCGCAGCGTTTTCCGTGCCGCAGGCGGAACACACGATGGGCGGCGCGGCGCCGGGACGGTAGGCGCCGACGACCCGGCCCGCCTCGCGCTTCTCGCCGCCTTGCAGTTCGCCAGCGCACTGCTTGCAGCGTTCGGCAGTAGCCAGATTGCGCGTGCCGCAGTAGGGACATGCGATATCCGGCCCGGCCTGGGCGCGTGCAATCTTCTCCTCATCGGTGAGCAGTTCCCCGCTGGCGCCGGCCTCGAACTGCACAGCAGTCCGGCTGCGGATTGCCGCAGGTCACACATTTGATGGTCGTGCCCGGATTGCGGTTGCCGCAGTTGGGGCAAGTCCACTCAAGGTCAACGTATCCTACCGTCTGCTTAGCCATGGCGATCGTTCTCCCAGTGTTGGCTAATCGGTTACTCCGGCTTGTCGCCGACGATCCACGCGCTGGGGCTGTCATTAGTGACAACTTCAGCTGTCAACCCGGCGCCGATCAGCATCAGTTGGATGTGCTGCGGCGTGTGGAAGTGGCTGCCCATCAGCGCCAGTTTCTCGCCCAGTGCGATCAACTTGACGCGCGCCTGGCGGATGTCAGGCTCCTCGATCACCAGCCGCCCGCCCGGCTTGAGCAGCCGCGCCAGTTCGGCCACCGCCAGCGTCTGGTCGGCGAAGTGGTGCAGCGCGTCGACGACGATGATGCGGTCGAACTGGCCGTCCGCAAAGGGAAGCCGCTCGACCTGCGCCTGAACCGGGCAGGCCACCTGCTTGGCCTGCGCCTGAGCCAGCATCGGCGCGGATAGATCGGTGATGACCAGGCGACCTGCGCGACCGTGCAAGCCTGCTGACACCCGACCGGTGCCGCCGCCCGCGTCCAGCAGCCAACCGTCCGCGGGCAGACGCAGCAACTCCGCCAGCCAGTCAGGATCTGGCGGCGGAATGGCACGGTCGTAAAATGGGGCGAGGAGGTCGAAGTGACGATTCATACGAGGCGGGGCTGACAGGCCTGTCAAGTAAACGGACTGTCAGCCCTTTCGTTGTCAAGTGTGAAACGTGAAGTGGTTGAGTTACACAAAACTGGCAGGCAAGCCAACGCTATTCCAGGACAGGCGTTGGCACGACCTTCTTGGGCAGTGTCTTCAGATAGCCAAAGCCGACCAACTGTTTGTGCTCCTCGTCCCACAGCCGGAAAGTCATCGACTTCAGGCTGGTGCGCAGCGTGATTGGCTCGACCTGGAACAGCTCATTTTCCTTCCAGGCCTTTTCCAGGTTGTAGTTGGGAATGCGCGGGCTGAGATGGTGGATGTGGTGGAAGCCGATGTTGCCTGAGAACCACTGCAGGATGCGCGGCAGCTTGTAGAAGGAACTGCCCTGCAAGGCGGCCTTCGTGTAGTCCCAGTCCTGGTGATGCTCCCAGTAGACGCCCTCGAACTGGTGCTGCACGTAGAACAGCCAGACACCCAGCGACGTTCCCATCAGCATCACCGGCAGCAGCACCAGCAGGAAGTCGCCCAGGCCGATGGTCAGCGCCGCCACCACGAAGACCCTCAGCAGCGCCAGATCGGTCCAGAGGATGCTCATCAACTGGCGCTTGCTGCGCTCGGAGATGGGAATGCGCTGGAAGACCAGGAAGCTGAGCCATGCGCCGACCGTGAAGATAACGATCGGGTTGCGGTAGATCCGGTAGGCCAGCCGCTTGCTGGGCGACGCCTCCTGGTACTCATTGACTGTCATCGTCCAGATGTCACCGGCCTCGCGACGATCCAGATCGCCGGCGGTGGCGTGATGGATGGCATGCGCGTGACGCCAGCGGTAGTAGGGCGTGAAGGTGATGACGCCGGTGATCGCGCCCACCATGTCGTTGGCCTTGCGGTTCTTGAAGAACGAGCCATGGCCGCAGTCGTGGAAGATGATAAAGATGCGCATCATGAAGCCGGCGGCGGGAATGGCCAGCAACAGAGTGAGCCAATACGAGACGTCTCAGGGTGAAGTACATCACGATCAGCAGGACGAAATACGGCACGATCGAGGTCAGAATCTGGCCAACGCTGTTGCGAACGTCCGGGATTTTGGTACTGGGCCACGATCTGTCGCCAGTTAGGATAGCCGCTGGTCACGAACGGCGGGGTCTTGGTGGCTGCGGTCACAAGGTTTCTCCTTTTGAATGTTATTGCCGAGATGTCTGTGAGTCGCATCAGTCGACCGTGTCTTCAGAATTATTGCTACGGTTATCCACGGCGCCCGAACTCCCGTTCAAGCTGAGCGGTGCTGAGCACCAGCATCGTCGGGCGTCCGTGCGGACAGGACCCTGGGCTTCTGACAGGCTTCGAGCTGGCGCACCAGTTGGCGCATCTCCTCCAGTGACAATGCTCTGGCCGCCCTTTGATGGCGGCCCGCTTGCAGATCACTGGCGGTCAGCGCAGCCTCGCGCGTCTCGCCCACCAGATCGCGGCCGTCGGCGATGCCTTCCAGCACCTCCTCCAGCGCCAGGCCGGGATCGGCCTGTCCAAAGACCGCCGGCACGCTGCGCACCAGCCAGGTGTCGTTGCCAAACGGTTCCAGATCCAAAGCCGACCGCAGCCAGTCCCTCGGCATTCTCCGCCATCAGCCCGCCGTGCTCCGTGCCGGCCTCGAAAACCAGTCGGCTCCAGCAGCGCCTGCTGCGGCACACCATGGCTGGCCTGCTGCGCCATCATCTGCTCGAAAAGGATGCGCTCGTGGGCTGCGTGCTGGTCGACCAGATACATGCCCTCCGGCCCTTCGGCGACGATGTAGGTCGCACCCATCTGGCCGACAACCCGCAGCATGGGCAGCATGTCGGCTGCCTGTCAGGTCATCGCCTTGCTGCCGGAGTGGCTGGCTGCGTCGGCAACGCGCCATCGACGCCGATCAGCGGCTGCGCTCTCAGCGGCCACAGGCTGGTCAGGCTGGACCTGATAGATCGCCCCGTTGTGCTGCGGCGACTGCTGCCAGGCAGGCCCGGCCGGCTGCCGGCCCAGGTCCAGCTGCTGGTTGCAGAACCCTGTCCGGCCGCCAGAATGGCCTGCCGGCGCTCGGCCCAGCCTGGCACGGACCAGGTGCCGCTGTCGACCCGCATCTCCGGCGCCGGCGAATGCTCGTTGAGCGTCGTCACGATGGCCTTCTGCACGGCGCGAAACACCGCCCGCTCGTCCTGAAAACGCACCTCAGCCTTGGCCGGATGCACGTTGACATCCACCAGAGCGGGATCGATCTCGATCATCACCACTGCCACCGGATAGCGGCCCACCATCAGCCGGTTGCGATAGGCTTCGGTGACGGCGAAGGTCAGCGTGCGGTCCTGGATGTGACGGCGATTCAGAAAGAGATTGATCATGTTGCGGTTCGAGCGGCTCAGCGCGGCAGGCTGACATAGCCGCCGACCGCAACCGCCTGCCGTCCCGACTGCCGTGCTCGATGGCAACCATCTGGCGCGCCTTCTCCAGACCGTAGACCTTGACCAGCACATCCTCCAGCCGGCCGCTGCCGGTGGAGCGAAAGATCAGCCGGCCGTCAGAGGTCAGGCTGAAGCGGCGATCGCGGGAAGGCCAGCGCAAAGTTGCGCACTGATTGCGGCAATGTGGCCTGCTTCGGTGGCCGCCTGGCGCAGAAACTTCAGGCGGGCCGGCACGTTGTAGAAGAGGTTTTCCACCGTGATCACCGTGCCCGGCGCGCGCGCCTTTGGGCTCGCTGGCTGACCAGATGGCCGCCTTCGACGCGGATGAAGCGTACCAGCGCCTCGCTCGCGTGGCGGGTCAGCAGCGTCACCTGGGAGACCGAGGCGATGGAGGCCAGCGCCTCGCCGCGGAAGCCCAGCGTCTGGATGTGTTCCAGATCGTCGGCGCTGAGCAGCTTGCTGGTGGCATGGCGCTCGAACGCCAGCGGGGCCTCGGTCGACGGGAATGCCGTTGCCGTCGTCGACCACCCGGATCAGCCGCCGGCCGCCCTCCCGTACCTCGACCCGGATGTCGGTGGCGCCAGCGTCCAGGCTGTTCTCCACCAGTTCCTTGACCGCGGACGCGGGCCGTTCCACCACCTCGCCGGCGGCGATGCGGCTGGCCACTTCCGGGGAGCAGGACACGAATCGGCATGACAGCATTGTATCACACGGCAGGCGGGTTCGGGAATTTGGGGGGAATGGGGGTGGAGGGCGTGGAGTGTTGCGGCGTTGAGCCAAATGCTCCGCTGGCTGTAGAAATTCGACTTCACCGAAGAAGTCGAACTGTCTGCGTTTCACCCTCCCAGTCCCTACGCCCTACGCCCCAGCCCCCACACATGACGCACTGCTCCATGACATTTTGGCAAATTCGGGCAAGTCGTGTACAATCTTTTTGACGCAGTGCGGCATAAACTCCTGGCGCTTATCGCACGCGCTGCTTCTCTGACGCATTGAACCAACTCACGATCACTGCCGATCCACTCATCCACGAGCCGTATCGCTTGACCGGCCCGCAGGCTGGCGGACTGCCCTTGCGCTTCGCCGCGGGCCTTTTGATTGGACCATCGCTGTCAGGACAGGGATCGCTGGACGGCTCGCTATGATCAGCGCATGCCAAATCATCAAAGGAGCACTATCGATGAATGACATCGTAATCGTTGGCGGCGTTCGCACGCCGACCGGCACCCATGGCGGCGCGCTGCGCAGCCAGATCAGCCGTGGACCTGGGCACGCTGGCATTCACAACCCTCATCGAGCAGACTGGAGTTGATCCGGCCCTCTTCGACGACGTGGTCGTCGGCTGCGCGGCTCAGCCCTCCGAAGCCGCCAACATCGGGCGTGTGCTGGCGCTGATGGCGGGCGTGCCGGAGCATGTGCCCGGCTACACGGTCCACCGCAACTGCGCCAGCGGCCTCGAGGCCATCGTCAGCGCCTATCGCGCCATCGCGGCCGGGGAAGGCGATCTCTATCTGGCTGGCGGCACCGAGAGCCTGAGCAACGTCCCCTACGCGGTCAAGGGCGCCCGCTGGGGCCTGAAACTGCGCCACAGCGAGTTCACCGACATGCTCTGGGAAGGGCTGACCGACCCGGTCTGCGGCCTGATCATGGGCGCCACGGCAGAGAACCTGGCCGAGCGCTACGAGATCAGCCGCGAGGAGCAGGACGAGTACGCCGTCAACAGCCACAAGAAGGCCTTCCGCGCCCAGCGCATGGACAAGTTCAAGGACGAGATCGTCCCGGTCGAGATCGTCAAGCGCGTCGCCGGCCAGGAAGTGGCCCGTGAGCTGATCACCCAGGACGAGGGGGTCAACCCGACCCTCAGCCCGCGCAAGGCGGCGCTCTACCCGGCCGTCTTCAGGAAGGGTGGCACGGTGACGCCGGCCAACGCCTGCCCGCTGAACGACGCGGCGGCCGCGGTGATCGTCACGACGGCGAACGGGCCGCCGAGCTGGGCCTGAAGCCGCGCGCCCGCATTGTCAGCTACGCCTTCGCCGGCGTTGATCCGGCCTACATGGGCATCGGCCCGGCCTTTGCGATTCCCAAGGCGCTGGAGAAGGCGGGCCTGAGCCTGGACGACATCGGCGTGATCGAGCTCAACGAGGCCTTTGCCGCGCAGGTGCTGGCCGTGGGCCATGGAGATGGAGCGCCAGGGCTACAACTGGGACTGGAACAAGGTCAACCCGCTGGGCGGCGGCATCGCCCTGGGCCATCCCATCGGCGCCACGGCGATCAAGCTGGCGGTGACGATCATGGGCGAGATGGAACGTGAGAACCACCGCTACGGCCTCGTCACCATGTGCGTCGGCGGCGGGCAGGGCGGCGCGATGATTCTGGAGAATCTTGAGCTAACGGGTAGTGACCAGTCATCAGTAGTCAGTGATCGGAAATCACAGGCAATCCGGCCGTCCGACTACTGATCACGTGATCACCGATTACTGTATTGCTGCTCGAAACGCAGAGAGAGGTAACCAATGTACATTTTCAAGGCAGGCGTCGTCGGCGCCGGGTTCATGGGCGCTGAGATCGCGCAGGTGATCAGCTTCAGCGGGCTGCCGGTGGTGGTCAAGGACGTGGACCAGGCGCATGCTGGACAAGGCCGAGGCGCACATCCGCGAGATCTACCAGAGCCGGGTGGACAAGGGCAAGATGAGCCAGGCTGAGCTGCTGGACAAGATGGATCTGATCGAGTTCACGCTGGACTACGCCGACTTCGAGGATGTCGACATCGTCATCGAAGCGGTGCCGGAAGAACATGGCGCTCAAGCAGCGCGGTCTTCGAGGAGCTGGACGAGGTGCTGCCACGAGGGCGCGATCTTCGCCTCCAACACCTCGGCGCTCTCCATCGAGGAGATGGGGGCAGCCACCAGCCGGCCGGCAGCAAGGTCGTCGGGATGCACTTCTTCAGCCCGGCCCACGTCATGAAACTGGTCGAGGTGGTGCGCAGCCCTGCCACCAGCGAGGACATCGGTCGAAGACACGTCGTGCAGTTCGCCCAGGACCTGCGCAAGATACCTGTGGTGGTCAAGGAATGCCCCGGCTTCCTGGTCAACCGCCTGCTGGCGCCCTATCTGGGCGAGGCGATGCTGGCGTTGCAGGAAGGCGCTGCCACGGCCGAAGAGATCGACGAGGCCATGGTGGAATTTGGCATGCCCATGGGACCGTTCACCCTGCTGGACTTCATGGGTCTGGACGTCAGCTTGCACGCCGGCGTCTACATGGCCAGCCAGTACGGCGAACGCTTCGCGCTCGCCACAGATCCTGCAGATGCTGGTGGATGCCGGCCGGCTGGGCGAGAAGAGCGGCGCGGGCTTCTACGGCTACGGCGACCAGTCGGATGAGCCGGTCAAGGAGATGATCGCCGAAATCCAGGCCGAGCGGCATCCCCGTCGGCAAGTTCTCAGTCGAGCGCCTGGTCTTCCCGATGATCAACGAAGCGGCCCTAATCGCCGAAGAGGAGATCGCCTCGATCCCCGACATCGACATGGCCATGATCGCCGGCACCGGCATGTCGCTACGACGGCGAGCGCATCGGGCCGCTGGCCATCGCCGACGAATTCGGCCTGGACGTGGTGCTGGCCGGCCTGGAGCGCATGATGGCACGAACCGTGGGGCGGTGAGCGCTTCCGCCCGGCCGATCTGCTGATTGACCAAGGTCGCAAGCCGGCGAGCTGGGCAAGACAGTCCGGCCGCGGCTTCCACGAATACGCCGAAGTCGATGCTCGACTTCCTCATCAGTAATCTAAGGAGCACACACGAACATGACAGAGTATCAGAACTCAAAGTACGGCAGTCAAGACCGGGTCGCGGTGATCATGCTGAACCACCCGCCGGTCAACGCCTTCAACGCGGCCACCATGAGCGACCTGGAAGGCGCCTTCGACGAGGCCACCGCCAACCCTGACGTCAAGGTGATCATCATCACCGGCGCGGGCCAGTACGCCTTTGTGGCCGGGGCCGACCTCAACGAAGTCAAGGCCCTGGCTGCCGACCCGAACGCGGCCCACGCCTTCATCGCCAAGGGCCAGCAGGTTTTCGGCAAGATCGAAGCCAGCCGCAAGCCGGTCATCGCGGCCGTCAACGCGGCAGCAGCCGGCGGCGGGCTGGAGCTGGCGCTGGCCTGCCACATGCGCATCGCGGCGACAAGGCCCGCTTTGGCCTGCCTGAGATCACCCTGGGCATCATCCCCGGCTGGGGCGGCACCCAGCGCCTTGCGCAAGCCGTCGGCCGCGCCAAGGCCACCGAGATGATCCTGACCGGCGATCTGATCACCGCGCAGGAAGCCTACCGCGTCGACCTGGTCAACAAGGTCGTCCCGGCCAACGCGGTGGTCGCGCGAGGCCATGGGCCTGGCCAAGAAGATCGCCGGCATGGGCGCCCTGGCCATCGCCGCCGCGCTGGAAGTCCATCGACGCCGGCACGCAGACTGACGCATGACCGAGGGCCTGGCGCAGGAGATGACCAGCTTCACCGGCCTGGTCGAGACCAACGACGCCCGCGAAGGTGTGCTGGCCTTCCTGGAGAAGCGCAAGCCGCAGTTCTCGGATAATTAGAACCCAGACACTTGATTCCTTACCCAGCGAGCCAAACAATCTGCTACGAATTATACGATTCTGACTCTGGATTTCGTCAGATTCGCATAATTCGTGGCAGAATCAGTTCTCGCTCATCCAGATCAGGGTACCAAGGCAAGCTAGCCTGCCCGCCGCTGGCGGATGACGAAGGAGGCGAAATGGACTATTCCTTCACCGAAGAACAGCAGATGTTCCGCGACATGTTTACCGGCTTCGTCGCCAAGGAGATCGAGCCGCAGGCCGAGCACATGGACGACGACGAAGCCAGTTCCGCATGAGCCTGCTGCAGCAAGAGTGCCATGCAGGGCTTTCTGGGCGCGCTGCTGCCGGAGGACTTCGGCGGGCGCCGCACTGGACGCGGTCAGCTACATCCTGCTGCTTGAGGAAGTCGCCGAAGTCCTGCATGAGCACGGCCATGGTGCTGCACGTCCACAACGGCCTCGCCGGCCGAGCGATCCTGCTACTCGGCAGCGAGGCACAGCAGGAAGCCTGGCTGCCTGCTCTGGCCGAGGGCAGCGCCATCGGCGCCTGGGCCTTCGCGGAGCCTGACGGCAGCGGGCTGGCCGACCTGCAGAACAAGAGCCATCGCCTGATGGCGACGGCTACCGGCTGAACGGCGCCAAGGCATGGGTCTCCAACGCGGCGATTGCCGGTCTGTATGTCGTGGTGGCCGCAGCGCATCGAAGGAGCCACGGCGTTCCTGGTGCCGGCCGGCAGCCCGGGATTCAAGCTGGGCCACCGCGACAAGACCCTGGGCATGCGCGGCGTACAGGTGCATCCACTCTACCTGAACGACGTGGTCGTGCCGGCCGACATGGTGCTGGGCAGCCAGGCGGTGCTCAAGCCGTTCTCGACAGCGTCAACAACTTCTCGCGACTGGCCATGGCGACCATCGCCCTGGGCGGCGCTCACCATGCCCTGGAGCTGGGCGTTAACTTCGCCATCGAACGCAAGCAGTTCGGCGTGGAGATCGCACAGCAAGGGCGCCATCCAGGCGTTCATCGCCGACTCGGCGGTGGAGGTCGAGACGCTGCGCAGCCAGATCTACCGCTGTGCGTCGCTGGCCGAGCAGGACAAGCTGGACGGCGAAGCGGCATCCATTGCCAAGCTGTGGGCCAACCGCGTCGCCTATCAGGTGGCCAACCGTATGATCCAGACCCACGGAGGCTACGGCTACATCCTCGACTACGCTATCGGCCGGGTCTTCCGCGACTGCCGCACCATCGAGGGCATTGAGGGCAGCAATCGCTCTCAGCAGAACCGCTATCGCGCGCAGCATGCTTAGCGGCGCACGGCCTGGAGACTGGCGTAGAAAGGAGACCTCTATGGACCTGACACTCCCCAAAGAATATGACCTGCTGCGACAGATGATCCGCGACGTAATGGAGAACGAGTTTGCTCCGGTGGCGGAAGAGGCGGACGAGAAGGCGGAAGTCCCCTTTGCAGCCATGGAAGTGGCCGGCAAGGCCGGGCTGTTCGGCATTCCCTTCCCTCAAGAATACGGCGGCAGCGGCGCAGGCGAGCTGGGCTACGTCATCCTGATGGAGGAGATCAGCCGGGTCGACAGCTCCCTGGCGACCATCGTCGGCGCGCACATCGGCATCGCCGCCATGGCGCTCTACGTCGATGGCTCGCACGCGCTGAAGGAGAAGTACCTCACTCCGCTGGCCACCGGCGAGAAGATACGGCGCGTTCTGCCTGACCGAGGCGGGCGCTGGCTCCGACGCGGCGGCCATCAAGACGCGCGCCATCCGCTCCAACGGCAATTGGGTGATCACCGGCAACAAGATCTACATCAGCAACGGCCCCTTTGCCGATCTCTTCTCGGTGCTGGCAGTGACCGATCCGGCCCTGGGCGCTCGCGGCGGTGTGACGGCGTTCGTGGCCGACAAGGGGATGGGCGTCAAGGTCGGCACCGTCGAGAAGAAGCTGGGCATTCGCGCCTCGGCCACCTCTGAGATCATCTTCGACGAGGTCGAAGTGCCGGCGGCCAACATCATCGGCCAGGAGGGCCTGGGCTTCGTGACCTTCATGAAGACGCTGGACCTGGGCCGGGTGACCGTCGGCGCGGCCTCGCTGGGCGGCGCGCAGAAGACGCTGGAGATGGTCATCGACTACGTCCGGCTGGCTGAGAAGTACGGCATGACCGGTCGCACACCAGCAGCAGGTGCAGTTCATGATCGCCGACATGTTCTCGTGGATCGAGATGCTGCGCGGCCTGGTCTATCGCACGGCGTGGCTGGTGGACAACCACCGGCCCTTCAACCGGGAAGCCTACGTCTGCAAGCTGATGGGCAGCGAGATCTGCCAGCAAGTGCGTCAGCTACGCCATGGAGATCCACGGTGCGCTTGGGCTGAGCCGCGACTATCTCGCTGGAGCGTGCCTTCCGCGATGCCGCGCATCGCCGAGATCTTCGAGGGCACCAACGAGATCCAGCGCATCATCATCGCCCGCGACCTGCTGCGGGATGTGGGCGTGTCCATCGAGCCGTAGGGCTGAGCCCGCAAGGAGGCAACATGCGTATTGCTGTCTGCATCAAACAAGTCCTGGACCCTGCCACGATCAAGGTCAGCCGCAGCCGCCAGGCCATCGACGATCGGCGGCGAAGAAGATCACTCAACCCACCCGACCGCTGGGCGCTGGACACCGCGCTGCGCTTCAAGGAAAAGGATCCCACCACCGAGCTGATCGCCATCACCATCGGCAACAGCGACTGGCGGAGGATATCCTGCGCGAGGCGCTGGCGCTGGGCGCGGACCGGGCGATCCTGCTGAGCGATCCAGTGCTTGTCAAAGCTACCGGCGGCCGGCCGGGCCAAGGTGATGGCCGCAGCCATCAAGCGGCTGCGTGGTGTCGAGACTGGTGCTGACCGGCGCGATGGCCGTCGACACAGGGCGCGGCGAGCTGGCGCCGCGGCTGGCCATCGAGCTGGGCGACTGGCAGCGTGATGATGGACGTCGAGCAGCTTACCGTCGAGGGCCGGCACGCCACCGGCCTGCAGTACATCGACGACTGCTACTACAAGAGCACCGATCCCCTGCCCGTCGTGGTCTCGGTCCGCGAAACGCCCGAACAGCCGCGCTATGCGCACGGCGCTGCGCATCATGAACGCCTACCGGGCTGCGACACGTGGAGACGTGGAGCAGCCTGTCGCTGGGCATCGACCTGGCCAGCTTGCCGGCGCCGACCACTGATCGCCGCTTGCGGGTGCCGCCAGAGCGGGAAACTGGGCGTCATGCTGGAAGGCTCGCCGGTCGAGGCCGCCACCGCGCTGTTGGCCAACCTGCGCACTCGCCGCGTGCTCTAGCTGGCAAGGAGATAGCATATGGATCTGTCATTTCTTGAACAACTCCTGGGCGAGGAAGTCGAAGAGCAAGAAGGCTACCGCAACGTATGGGTAGTTGCCATGGCCTGGTCGGCAAGCTCAAGGAAAGCGACTATCAACTTGTCGGCAAGGCGCGCGATCTGGCCGACAGCCTGGGCGCATACGTCCACGCGCTGCTGCTCGGCGAAACAGCCAGCGAGCAAATGGCGCCAGGAGCTGATCGCCTACGGCGGCGACACGGTCTACCTCGGCCTTGGCTATCCGACCGACGAAAGCCTGGCGCGCTTCTTCGAGCGAGAAGATGCCGGAGATGGTGCTGTGGAACAGCGCTGCTGGCATCCGCAAGCTGGCACCCCAGGTCGCGCAGCGGCTGGGCGCATCGCTGGTGACCCACGCGGTCGATGTCATGCTGGACCCAGAGAACCGCAGCCTGCTGGCTGCCACTCCGCTGTACGGCGGCCAGGCCTATCAAGTGGTCGCCTGCCACCACCACCCGCAGATGGCAACGGTCGTACCCGGCTCCTTCCCAACCCCCTACCGCGATAGCTGGCGCTCCGGCGAGGTCGATCCCGGTGGAGCTGGTCTGGACGCCGCAACCGCCGCTGAACCCGGTCGAGCCGCCCCGCACCTACATGCCGCTGGAGCGGGCCGACATCATCATCGCCGGCGGCCGCGGTGTGCGCCACGGCGGCTGGCAACTGGTCGAGGAACTGGCAGCGGCCTTCGCACGCAAGATGCCACAGAAACGCATCGCCGTGGCCGGCTCACGCGGCGCGGTGGATGAAGGGCTGATCGACACCGAGTACATGGTTGACATGACAAAGCACATCGTCGCGCCCGACCTCTACATCGCCTGCGGCGTCCGCGGCACCTTTCAGCACTTCGGCGCAACCGAAGGGCGCAAAGTGCGTGGTCGCCATCAACCATAACCCCGACGCGCCGATCTTCAAGCACGCCGACTACGGCATCGTCGGCGAGGTGGAGGAGATCATCCCGGCGTTGATCGAGGCATTGCAGGCCTAGGCAACTTAGCCGTGATGCGAAGCGGGCCAGGAGTTCCTGGCCCGCTTTGCGTTTTCGGCTCGAGAGTCGGCATCTGGCGGGTCTACGCACATTGAAGCTAACGCGTCGAAAGTAGTCCTCCGGTAATGCCGCCAGATGCCAACTCTGAAGGCCCCGGTCTTGTCATTCCGCCTGCCGTGTGCTATGATTTTGCCGGCTGCCGGTTGCGAGCCGGCAAGCCAGTGCTTCCTAGCCCGCTGCATACCCGCCGCGGACCTACCCACCAAAAAGATCAATCCATGAAAGTATACATATCAGTTGACTTGGAAGGCGTTTCGGGGATCGTCAGCCCGGAGCAGACCAGCCCTGGCGGCGCGGGCTACGAGCTGGCCTGCAAGCTGATGACCGAGGAAGCCAACTCGGCGATTCTGGGCGCGCGCGCCGGCGGCGCCAGTGAGGTCGTGGTCAACGACTCGCACGGCAGCATGCGCAACCTTTTGATCGATGAGCTCGACTCCTGGGCCGACCTGATCTCCGGCTCCCCCAAGACCTACGGGATGATGGAGGGGCTGGACGATACCTTCGGCGTCGTGTTTTTCGTCGGCTACCACGCACGCGCCGGCACAGAAAACGCCATCCTCGACCACACCTACAGCGGCAAGGTCGTCGCGCACGTGGAACTCAACGGCAAGCCGGTGGGCGAGATCGGCCTGAACGCGGCGCTGGCC
Organism: uncultured Chloroflexia bacterium; assembly: GCA_963707275.1. Taxonomy (GTDB): domain Bacteria; phylum Chloroflexota; class Anaerolineae; order JAAEKA01; family JAAEKA01; genus JACKBK01. The sequence goes on along the minus strand of CAVPPH010000001.1, from coordinate 111,998 downwards.
GGGTATTACGGCGTGCCGGTCGGTCTGGTGACCGGCGACCAGGCCGCCACGGAAGAGGCACGGGCGCTGCTCGGCCCCAACGTCAAGATCGTCACGGTCAAGCGCGCGGTGGGCAACCAGGCCGCCATCTGCCTGCATCCCGAAGAGGTGCAGAGCATGATCCGCCAGGCGGCCGACGAGGCGCTGGGCGCAGCCGTTGCACCGCATGCGGCTGGAAGGCCCGGTCGTATTGCGCGTGCGCCTCAAATCCAGCCTGATGGCCGACTACGCCAGCCTGATCCCCGGCAGCCGTCGGCTGGACGGCTACACGCTGGAATACGCGCACGAAGACTACCTCACCGTCTACCGCGTCTTCCGCGCGATGGTGAAGCTGTCGTCGTGAATGGGGTGTAGGGCGTAGGGTCTAGGGGCTGGGGACTGGATGCCACCTAGAGCGTGCCGCCTGCAACCCGCAACTTGTAACCTGCCACTCCCCATGCCCATCCGCTACCTTCTGTTTGACCTGGACGAGACGCTTTATCCGCGCAGCGCGGGGGTGATGGCACAAATCGGCAGGCGAATCCGCGGCTACATCGTCGAGACCCTGGGCCTGTCGGTCGAGGACGCCGACGCGCTGGCGCGGCGCTATCACCACGAGTATGGCACATCGCTGCAAGGGTTGCTGGCCAACCACCAGATCGATCCCGACCGCTACCTGAACCACGTCCACAATCTCTCGCTGGACGCGCTGGCCCCTGACCCTGCGCTGGACAGCCTGCTGGCCAGCCTGCCGGCTGAAAAGGTGATCTTCACCAACGCCGACCGCGCGCACGCCGAGCGTGTCCTGCAGCGACTGGGCATCCGCCGCCACTTCAGCCGCATCATCGACGTAGTGGCCGTCGGATTACGTCAGCAAACCCAACCTGCCGGCCTACACCAGTTGCCTGCGCCTGCTGGACGCCAGCCCGACGAGTGCGTCATGATCGAGGACAGCGGGCGCAACCTGCAGCCGGCCGCCGCGCTGGGCATGGTGACCGTGCTAGTGGACGGCGATCCTGACGACCGCGCCGACTACCGGATCGACACGATCCTCGAGCTGAGGCCGGTCGTTGACAGGATATGCGCTGACCACGACTGTTGAGACGCAACGCGCTGGTATTCGCAATCCGCGCAAGCCACCCGGCACCTTACGCGAGACAGAAATGCCTGGCCGATGCAAGGGACAGACTTGTTTTGGAACAGCAATTGCCTAACCGGAATTCAGCATAAGCTCATATTGACCCCTTTGACTTGAGTTGATCAATGGTCACCAATCCTAGAGAAGACGCGTCCACAGAGCGTTCGACTTCCTCCGGCCGCCATAGCCGAACTGCGTTCTATATTGGGCTGGCATTTCTTGGCGCGATTATGGTGAAATCGCTGTGGGCTGCAACTCGGGGCATTGATATCGAGATGGGAGACGATGCCCTCTACTTGTTCCGCGGAGTGGAGTTGCTGAAGGAGGGGTTTCCATCTGCCCAGTGGGCACCACTCTACGTACTGTGGTTCTTTGTCTTGAGTCGGTTGCCTTGGCTGAGAGACAACGTACAGCTCTTCTACTGGAGCATGCTCTTTCTCAGTGTGGTCACACCAATTCTGCTGTACCACTTCCTGACCCGCGCCAGGGTACTGCCTGTGGTGGCTCTTGCCTTTGCTTGCCTCTACCTGGTTTCTGTTTCCAACCTGGCGGTGAAGCCCATGGGGACTCGGTTCGCTGTGTTTCTGATGGCGTGTTTTCTCGTGCTGTCAACGGTCATACCGCGGCGATTTCACCCCTTCGGCCTCCTTCTAACCCTGCTGCTTCTGAGCTTCGTACGTCCCGAGTACAGCTTTGCATTCCTGCTGGCCGGTCTGGGCGCGCTTTTGCTGGTCATCTTGAAAGTGCGCAGCGGCAGGGTGACGCTGGAGCGATCAGACATCGCCCAGGCCATGCTTCTGGTTAGCGTGACACTGCTGCTGGTTGTCATGCTGGGTAATCCTCTACAAGGCACGCGCAGCGGCGTCGCCATCAAGCAACACTTCTCAATCAACTACGCCGACTGGACATCATCCGACGCCGATCCGTGGGTGGTGGCTGAGCAGGTTTCGCAAGACGTGTTCGGCGATGCCGACAGTGTCACCGGGATGATTGCGGCCAATCCAAGGATGTTCTTGTGGCACGTTCTGACCAATGCCCGGAACTACCCTGCCCAACTGATCGCTACGGGCCTTACTCCATATTTGAGCAAGCCAGTTGCCTCGAAGTTCTCTGAAATCGTCGTGCCAGTGTTTTGGTCACTAATGATCGCAGTCGCGCTGATAATCAGCGCGACTGCCAATCTAAAGCACTGGCAGCGCAACCGCAGCGCCATGACAGGTACTCCCGACAAGTCTTCCTGGCTTCCCCGCTTCTGGTATGCAGTTCTCGGTGCACCCGACTCCGATGCGGCCCACCTGGCCAACCTGACCGGCCTGTTGTTGCTGATCACATCCGCGGTCACCATTCTATCGACCCTGGTCGTCTATCCGCGTCCGCACTACTTTCCAATCCAGATATACTTGCTGATCGCTCTGATCGCCATAATCACCTCTAACGCGCTGCGCCACGCGTCTGGCAGGTTCGCACTGCGCATCAACTCGGTGGCGGTGATCGCTGTTGTCGGCTGTGTAAGCCTGGTGCTGACACCCAACGCGGCGGGCGGCTGGACGTGGCCGGTTACGCCGATTCAGGATTACGCAGATCAGAAGAACACCGTGGCCGCAATCAGGGAACTGAACATCGAGACGCCCACCGGTTTCCTTGCCTTCGGAACAACGCGCTACTCCTTTAATGTCTACCTGCCCAACAACTTCCAGCGGTTTTCATCTTATGACAAAAACACGTCGTTTCTCAATTTTCTGCGTGACAACCAGATCGGCTTGATCATTTGGCCCGAACGACTCGCCAGCGAAATGGCCCTTGTCGACGATACCGAGTACCGTGAATTCAGAGACAACCCGGGTTCGTTCGGCTACGTGACGGTCCCTGTCGCCCGGACGTATCACCAACCCAACAGTCGCCTGCTGGTAGCTGAGACATTGCTGTCGGCTGAGGATGGTGTGCGCGTTCGCATTGACCCCGCCCCGATCAAGGCTGCCGATCTACGCGATGAAGCTGCCCGGTTGGTCAAGGAAGGCAAGGCCGCCGACGCGCTGGCACTGTATCGCCGCACGGTTAGGCTATTTCCGAACGACCGCGCCGCCCACATTGGTCTGGCCAGCGCATTGGGCAATGCCGGTCTGTCAGCTGAAGCCATGAGCGAATTGGACACCATCATCCAGCGCTGGCCGGGGTACTTCTGGGCGCACGTACAGAGAGGCGAGATACTGGCAGCAAACGGCAACATTGACCAGGCAATCGTCGCCTTCGAACAGGCAGCAACACTGGGTGCGGACGATCCGAACCTCCACTTCACTCTTGGCCACGCCTATCGAAAGGCGGGTTTGACAGATCGCGCCATCGCCGAGTTCGAAGCTGGTCTCGCCATGGACCCAACACGCGGAGGCGCTCGCAATGCTCTGGAACAACTCAAGGCAGGTCAACCATGACCATTTCAACGTTCATCAGGAACATGCCCAAGGCGGAACTGCACATCCACCTGGAGGGCGCCATCGAGCCGGCCACGCTGCTGCGGCTGGCTGAACGCAACGGCACTGCGCTGCCGGCCGACTCGCCAGAGGCACTGCGAACGTGGTACCAGTTCTCCGACTTCCCGCACTTCGTCGAAATCTACCTGAAGATCCAGAGCTGCCTGCGCAGCGCGGACGACTTCGCAACCATCGCCTACGAGCTGGGCGCGGACATGGCGCGCCAAAACATCCTGTACCGAGAGGCGACTGTCACACCCTATACGCATCTCATCCAGGACAAGGGGCTGCGCGCCGAGGACATCATCGCCGGGCTGGAGGACGGCCGGCAGCGGGCACGGCGCGACTTCGGCGTCGAGATACGCTGGATACTGGACATCCATCGCAACCTGGCCCCGCCGGTGGCCGAGGTCACGACCCAGCTTGTGCTGGACTGGGCCGACCGCGGCGTGGTGGCGCTGGGTTTGGGAGGCAACGAGGCGAACTCACCCGCCGCGGCCTTTGCACCTTACTTCGAGCGCGTCAAAGCGGCCGGGTTGGGTTCTGCGCCGCACGCAGGCGAAGTCGCCGGCGCAGAGAGCGTCTGGAGTGCGGTGCGTGAGCTACAGGCCGATCGCATCGGCCATGGCGTGCGCAGCATCGAGGACCCGCACCTGCTAGCCGTGCTGCGCGACCGACAGATTACGCTGGAGGTCAACCCGACCAGCAACGTCTGCCTGAAGGTCTACCGCAGCATCGACCAGCATCCATTCATTCACCTGCTGCGCATGGGATTGAGCGTCACCGTCAACTCCGACGATCCGCCGCTGTTCAACACGACACTGACGCAGGAGTTCGAGAAACTCACCGACGACGTTCGGCCTGACCCGCGACGACCTCGCGCGGCCTGTCGCTCAACGCGCTGCAGGTCGGCGATTTCTGCCGGCCGCTGACCGCGACGGAGGCTGGAAGAGAAAATGATCGCCGGCTTCGCTGACCTTGCATCGGATCGTCCCGACGTCGACGCGATCTCATTCACCGCTGGCCCCTGCTTTCGCCATTTGCATGACACATGGTATAATGCTTCAAGTTGTGCATACGTTTCACAATCCACAGGTCAGGCCAATCAACCTGACTTGTTTACTTTTTAAGCAAAGGTAGGACTCAGCACAGCGTGTTCCGACCGCTTGACTGGCTACTCGGCCTCTTCTCACTGGATATCGGCATCGACCTGGGAACGGCCAATACCCTGGTAAACGTGCGCGGCAAAGGCATCGTCATCAACGAGCCCTCTGTGGTCGCGATCGACAAGAAAACAAAGAAAGTCCTGGCCATCGGCGCCGAGGCCAAGGAGATGGTCGGCCGCACGCCGGCCAACATCGTTGCCATCCGCCCGCTGCGCGACGGGGTGATCTCCGACTTCGACATCACCGAGCAGATGCTGCACTACTTCATCCGCAAGGTGCATGAGCGCATGGTGTTCAGCATCCCCCGCCCGCGGGTGGTGGTGGGCATCCCCAGCGGCGTGACCGAAGTCGAAAAGCGCGCGGTGCACGACGCGGCCATCAGCGCCGGCGCGCGTGAGGCCTACCTGGTCGAGGAACCGATGGCAGCGGCCATCGGCGCCGGCCTGAATGTCACCGACGCCAGAGGCAGCATGATCGTCGACATCGGCGGCGGCACCACCGAGGTGGCGGTTATCGCGCTCGGCGGCATCGTGGTCGCCCGCTCGATCCGGGTTGCCGGCGACGAAATGGACGAAGACATCATCCAGTACGCGCGCCAGAAGTACAATCTGCTGATCGGCGAGCGCATGGCGGAGGAAGCCAAGATACTCGGCCGGGTCCGCCTATCCGCTGGAGCAGGAAATGACGGTGACGCTACGCGGGCGCAACCTGATCACCGGCTTGCCCGAGGCTGTCGATGTTTCCAGCGTCGAGCTGCGCGAAGCGTTGTCACCTTCGGTCAACATCATCGTCGAAACCGTGCGCGACGCCGTGGACGAAACACCCCCCGAACTGATCGCCGACCTGATGGAAGACGGCGTTTATCTGGCCGGCGGCGGCGCGTTGCTGCGCGGCCTTGACACGCGCCTGACCGCCAGAAACGCGCATGAACGTCAGCGTTGCCGACGATCCGCTGACCAGCGTGGCCCGCGGCGCTGAGAAGATCCTCGAAGAACTGCCCACGCTGCGCAAAGTGCTGGCGTCGATGCAACGAGGCAGCACGATCCACTAGCCGTGAATTATGGTCAGCCGAAGACGTTCGCAACGCCGCTGGGTGTGGCTCGCTGTAGTCGCCGTGGTGGTGATCGCGGTCGTTCTGATCAGTTCGCGCTTTGCCGACGGCCCGCGCAGTCTGGTGACGCGGTTCACCCTGCCTGCCCAGCAAGCCTTGCGCAGCGTTGGCAACGGCGTGCGCGAAGCCACCGGCAGCGTGGGCGATCTGGCGACTCTGCGTGAGCGCAATCTGGAGTTGGAGCAGCTTGTCGCCCAGTTGACCGTGGACAACCTGCGTCTGACAAGAGGTGGAAAGCGAGAACTCGCGGCTGCGCGGCCTGTTCCAGTTCGCGCGTGCCAATTCGACCTTCCGCTACCGCGGCACCCAGGTCGTGGGCCGGATCGTGGGCAGCGAGCCGAACAGTTCGATCCAGTCCATCGTGATCGACCTCGGCAGCGCGCACGGCATGCAAGAGCGGCATGCCGGTGGTGACGGAGCGCGGGCTGGTGGGTCGCGTCACCGACGTGCTACACCAACGCCTCGCGGGTGCTTGTTGATCACCGACAGCAACAGCAGCGTCAACACGATGCTGCAAAACGCAGGGTACGCGGGCATTCTGCGTGGGCGGGCCGGCCAGTCGCCATCATGGACTATCTGCCGCAGGATCAGGACGATCACCGTCGGCGACATCGTCTTCACCTCAGGCGAAGGCGGCAACTTCCCGGCCGGCATCCCGGTGGGCCAGGTGACCGACGTGCTGCAAAACGACGTGGAGATGTTCCAGCGCGGCCGTTGTGCGCACAACGGTAGACTTCGATACACTGGAGACTGTGCTGGTCATCACCAACTTCATTCCGCTGACCGAGCTGCAGATTCCGGCGGAATAGGCGCTGACTATGGCTCCCTACCTGCTGTTCTTTGCGCTGGGCCTGGTGGCGCTGGCACAGGTGTCGCTGATACCAGCACTTGGTATCTCGACCAGTGCCGCCCGATCCGATGCTGGTGATTGTGGTCGCCTGGGGCGTAGTGCGCGGCGCGCGCAGTGCGATGATCTGGGCGCTGATCGCGGGCTGTGGCTGGACTTGTTATCCAGCGGGCCGTTTGGCGGCTACACGCTGGGACTCCTGGCTGCGGCTGCCATTGCGGGCTTCGGCAGTGGTACAATCTACCGCAGCCATTGGATACTTGCGCTGGTCATGGTAGCGCTGGCCACGATAGCACAGGATCTCATCTACGTGGCGCTGCTCTGGCTCAACCAGCGATCTGTTTCGCTGCCCGACACGCTGACCCGGCTGGTGCTGCCTGAAATCATGTATAACATGTTGCTGATGTTGTTTGTATTCCCGGTGTTGAGTCTGGGTTCAATCGAATTACTGGACGAGAACGCCTGCCTGTGGAGTAGAGTCTGTGATTAGTCGCCCCTTGCCCCCATCTCTTCGGATCATGCTGCTGCGCGTGCTGGTTGTAGCAGTAGCAGTCATCATGGTAGCCCAGCTCTGGAAGATACAGTTTCTTGAGGGCGAAGGATTCCGTTTGCGCGCCAATGAAAACCGCTTCCGGCTGGTGGAAACCACCGGGCCGCGCGGCGTGATCTATGACCGCAACGGCCAGATTCTGGTGCGCAACCGGCCCAGCTTCAACATCGCCGTCATCCCCGGCACGCTGCCGGACGACGAAGCAGAGGCGGAAGCCGTGCTGAAACGGCTGGAGGGTCTGATCCAGCTCAGCGAAAGCGACCTGCCGGTCCACGCTGGCGATGACGAGGTTGACGCTGAATCAGCCGGTCCGCCACAACTTGGCAGCAGCCCACCGCCCCAGTTCCGCGAGCGAATGAGCGTCGCTCAGGCCATGGAAGAGGTCAACGCCGGCCTGCAGGGCGGGGCCTACCGACCGGTCGTCTTCGCCGGGCCGGTGAGCGAGGAGACCGCCTTCGCGATTGCCGAAGCCTCGCTACGATCTCCCCGGCGTCGAGCTGGTGATTGAACCGGTGCGCGAATATCTAAGCGGCACGCTGACTTCGCACGTGATGGGCTTCATGGGGCCAATTCCACTGGAGTACGTCGATGACTACGAGGCCGAGGGCTACCGCCCCGACGACCAGGTCGGGCTGTCGGGAGTCGAACTAACCTTCGAAAAGGCGCTTACGAGGCCAGAACGGCAGCCGCAACATCGAGGTCGATGTCAACGGCCGCGAGATTCGCACAGTCGGCGACATCTTTCCCAGCGAACCAGGTGACAACCTGGTGTTGACGCTCGACTCGCAGTTGCAGGCGCTGATGGAGCAAGCGCTGCGAAAGGGCCTGACACAGGCCAAAGCCGAACTCGGGCGTCGCTATTGCCATGGACCCGCGCACCGGCGAGATACTCGGCATGGTCAGCCTGCCGACCTATGACAACAATCTGTTCGCCGACGGCATCACGGCCGACGAATACGAAGTGCTGATCTCCGATGAGCAACGACCGCTGGTGAACCACGCCATCAGCGCGCTCTATCCGCCCGGCTCGACCTTCAAGATCGTGACGGCCTCGGCTGCGCTGCAGGAAGGCGTCATCGATGAACGCACGCGCCTGGGCGACAGCTTCGACGGGCGCGTCGACGGCCTGATCTACGTGGACAACCGCTTCTTCCCCGACGATTCGCGCTATGCCCAGCCGTTCTACTGCTGGATCCACACCTACGGCACCGGCCACTACCAGGTCAACGTGCGCGAGGCGCTGGCCGTCTCGTGCGACGTGTTCATGTACCAGGTCGCCGGCGGCTATCGGAAGACCTTCGAAGGGGTCGGCATCGATAAGATGGTGGAGTATACGGAGCAGTTCGGCTTTGGCGACGTTACCGGCATCGACCTGCCGGGAGAGAACCCGGGGCTGGTGCCGACGCCGCGCTGGAAACGCCTGACCTACGCCGAAACGTGGGCAGCCGGCGACACCTACAATATGGCTATCGGCCAGGGCGCGATGCTGGCAACGCCGCTGCAGGTTCTCAACGCGACCTCGGCCATCGCCAACGGCGGCCATCTATTCAAGCCACAGATCGTGCGCCAGATCGTCGACGTTGACGGCAAGGTAGTCGATGATTTCAAGCCGGAACTGATCCGCGAGCTGCCAGTTGATCCCGACTATGTGGCGGTGGTGCAGGACGGCATGTGGGGAGCAGTCAACTTCCCCAACGGAACGGCGAAGGCGCTGAGTGTCCCCGGCGTCAGCGTCGCGGCCAAAACTGGCACGGCCGAGTTCTTTGATCCCAAGATCGAGTTGTTGCCCAACAACCGCCTGCCAACCCACGCCTGGATTACAGCCTACGCGCCGTTCGAAGACCCGGAGATCGCCATTGTGGTTTTTGTCTACAACGGCGGCGAGGGGTCGGCGACCGCGTTGCCTGTGGCGCAGGACATTCTGCGCGGCTATTTTGCGCTGAAGAACCCGCCACAGCCTGCCGAACCGGTTGACGCCGCAGAGGGTGAGGAGCAGCCAGCACTGCCTGCTGAGCCTGAGGCGCCAACCGCGCCGACTGACAGCGTCGTTCCCGGTGGGGGTGGATAATGCGACTCAATCTGCGTCGTTTCGACTTCGTACTGCTGGCTTGCACGGTGGCTATGGCTCTGTACGGCATCGCCATGGTCTACAGCGCGACGTTGAATGTGCCAACCTACGAGAGCTATCCAGTCCGCCAGTTGGTCTACGTCCTGATCGGGCTGGTGTTGCTGATTGGCGCGGCGGCGCTGGATTACCGGCTGCTGACTGCGCTCCAGTGGCCGCTGCTGATTCTCATGGTTGCAGGGCTGGCAGCCGTGGCATTGCTGGGACAGGTGCGCGGCGGCACGGCCGGCTGGTTTGACGCTGGCGTGGTGCTGGTGCAGCCGGCGGAGATAGCCAAGGTGCTGTTTATCCTCGTCCTGGCGCAGTATCTGAGCGCCCGCCACGACCAGATGCACAAGCCGCAGTGGGTCGTGCTGGCGTTCGTGCTGATACTCTTGCCGGCGGCATTGATCTACCTGCAGCCGGACCTGGGAACTGCCACGGTATTCATCGTGGTTGGCGCACTGATGCTGTTCGCCGCGGATCTGCCGTGGGCGTACATCATCGCCACGGTGGTTGGCGCGGCGATGATGGTACCCCTGATGTGGAACAACCTCCAGTGCGTACATGCAGTCGCGCATCCTGATCTTTCTTGACCCTGCCAGCGACCCCGATGCCAGCTTCAACGTCGCGCAGGCGTTGATCAGCATCGGCAACGGCGGGCTGCTGGGCAAGGGATTCGCGCAGGGTAGCCAGAGCCAGCTCCACTTCCTGCGCGTTCGCTACGCCGACTTCATCTTTAGCGTCGTCGCCGAGGAACTGGGTTTCATCGGCGCGCTGATCCTGATTGTTCTGCTGGCGGTCCTGTTGCTGCGTCTGCTGAACATCGCCGATCAGGCACGCGACAACTTTGGCCGTTACCTGGTGATCGGGATCGCAGCGATGATCATGTTCCAGGGCGTCGTCAGCATCGGCATGAACCTGGGTATTCTACCGGTGACCGGGATCACGCTGCCCTTCATCAGCTACGGAGGCTCGTCGCTTCTGACGTTGATGATCGGCATCGGGTTGGCCGAAAGCGTCGCGATGCGCAGCCGGAAGATCGAGTTCGACTAGATGAGGGAAGGAAAAGAGGAAACGGAGGGAACAACGGAGGCGGCGTCGAAACCACAGCAAGCAACGCCCCGGGGCTCCTTTCCTTCGTTTTCCTCGTTTCCTTTCTTTCCTTGTGTCCCTTGTTTCCTTCCCTTGCTCTCCTTGACGCCGCAGGCCCGCCGTGCTATAATCTTGTCAACTTAAAACGCACGACGTTGAGGGAGACGAGTAGTCTGCTGAACGGCTGCCAGAGAGTTGCCGGGCGGTGCGAGGCAACAGCGGCGGCAGACGAAATCCACTCCTGAGTCCCCGAACGGAACGGTACGACCTGCGTGCCAAGTATGATCGGGCGAGCGGCTCCCGTTACCGAGCCAGGGTCGCGAGACCCACTGAGGCTGCGGCGACGCTGCGGCAAACCCAGGTGGCACCACGAGCGCCCCCTCGTCCTGGAGACGAGTGGGGCGTTTTTATTTCGTATTGCGTATTGTGTATTCGGAAGGCAAGGCATCTGCTTTAGCTAGCAGGTCGCCGCCAAGCAATACGCTGTACGCAATAAGCAACAGCAAGCAGGAGGCACCGACATGCTCGATATCAAGATAATCCGCGAGACACCTGAATTCGTCAGGCAACAGATGGCGGCGCTGCAAGACAGCGAGGCGCCGGTAGACCAGGCGCTGGCGCTGGACGAAGAGCGCCGGCAAGTGCTGACACAGGTCGAGGAGTTGAAGGCCCGTCGCAACGCTGAAAGCAAGCGGATCGGCCAGCTCATGCGCGACGGCCAGCGCGAGGAAGCTGAGATGCTGAAGTCGGAGATGGGCGGCGTCGGCGAAGAGATCAAGGTTCTGGACGACCGGCTGCGTATCATCGACCAGGAGTTGTTCGACGCGATGAGCCGCATTCCCAACCTGCCGCTAGCCAGCGTACCAGTCGGCAAGGACGACAGCGAAAACGTTGTCGTGCGCACCGAAGGTGCGCGGCGCAGCTTCGACTTCGAGCCGCGGCCGCACTGGGAACTGGGCGAGGCGCTGGGCATCATCGACTTCGAGCGCGGCGTCAAGCTGTCGGGCAGCCGCTTCTACGTGCTGAAGGGGCTCGGCGCGCGCCTGCAACGAGCGCTGATCACCTGGATGCTGGACGTGCACATCGGAGCAGGGCTACGATGAAGTCTACGTGCCCTTCGTGGTGCGGGAAGAGTGTCTGTTCGGCACCGGCAGCCTGCCGAAATTCGCCGAGACGCTGTACCGCGACATCGAGGACGACCTGTGGCTGATCCCGACGGCTGAGGTGCCGGTTACCAACCTCTACCGCGACGAGATCCTGCCGCCGGGCAGCTTGCCGATCAAGCATGTGGCCTACACGCCCTGCTTTCGACGCGAGCAGCATGTCGGCCGGCCAGCGATGTACGCGGCATCAAGCGCGGCCACCAGTTCGACAAGGTGGAAATGGTGAAGTTCGTCGAGCCGGAGCAGGGAGAGGCCGAGCTGGACTCGCTGATCGCCGACGCCGAAGAAATCTGCCGCCTGCTGGAAATACCCTACCGTGTGGTGCAGATGTGTACCGGCGACCTGAGCTTTGTGGCGGCCGCCAAGGTATGACCTGGAGATGTGGGCGCCCGGTGTGCAGGAGTGGCTGGAGGTCAGCTCGTGCTCGCTCTTCACCGACTTCCAGGCGCGCCGCGCCAATATCCGTTACCGCCCGGAGGAGGGTGCAAAGCCACGCCACGTCTACACGCTGAACGGATCGGGCCTGGCCCTGCCGCGCGTCGTGATCGCGGTCCTGGAGACGTACCAGCAGGCCGACGGCAGCGTCGTCGTGCCTGAGGTGCTGCGCCCGTACATGGGCGGCGTGGATATGATACGCTGAGCGTACTCTTCCTCATACTCCTACTCGTTCTCGTTCTCCTCGGAGATCTGTCACGGATTCGAGTACGAGTACGAGGAAGAGTACGAGTATGAGAAAGAGTACGAGCAGGTGCGGGCAGCGCAGCGGCGTGCGCACACTGGTTTGTGCTTTGACTGAAAACGCGCCCTATGCTACAATGCATCAGTCTTGAGGGACAGGAAACGCGCCCCGGAGGGATGGCCGAGTGGACTATGGCGGCTGTCTTGAAAACAGCTGTGGCAGCAATGTCACCGGGGGTTCGAATCCCTCTCCCTCCGCCTTGGTCAGTAAGCAGTTAACAGTGTACGGTAGACAGTTTTGTTAGCATGATTTGCTTCCGATTACTGATCACTGGTTACTGATAACCGAATACGGGGAGGTCGCATAGTACGGTCTAGTGCGCCCGCCTGCTAAGTGGGTAGGGGCCTTAAAAGTCCCTCGAGGGTTCAAATCCCTCCCTCCCCGCCATCATGTCCCAGTAGCTCAGTGGATTAGAGCGCTTCCCTGCGGAGGAAGAGGTCACAGGTTCGAGTCCTGTCTGGGATACAGCAAAGCCCCCGTCGCTGACGGGGGCTTTGTGATTCAACCAGACTTGGCCGTGCGTCGTTATGCCACGGTGGCGCCACACTTGCCACAGAACTTGTCACCTGCGTGCACCTTGGTGCCGCACTGTGGACAGAAGTTGACAGCGACACCGCCGGCCGGCACAGGTTGGCGCGGCGGGGCCTTCTTTGGGCCGCTGCCGTTGACGTGACGCAGGGCAGCGATCTCAGCCTCCAGATTGGCGTCCAGTTCAGGATCTGCATTCAGCCGCCTGTAGCGCATCGATCTCCTTCAGCACCGCCACCGCCTGCGCCTTAAGCTGGGTATCGAAGATGTTGTAGTCGGTCTCCGAGACCTTGCCGACGTCGTAGTCGAAGCGCAACTCGCGGATCGCCTGGTAGATGGCGTCGCGGCGGGCTTCCAGATCGACCAGCGGGTCAGTCACGGTGTCGAGGTCTTCCATGATCTCGACGCTGTCAGGGTCTTCACGTTCGCGCAGCAGCGGGAACGCGATGGCGGCGACGGCGATGCCGATCAAGGCCAGTGCGCCGACGATAATTACAAGTATCATGCGTGTCTACTCACCGATTATGCGGGTTGAATGCCGCGCGGCACCCGGTCGCGAACCTCGGAACGCTGCGTTTCCTTCTCGTGCGGCCACATAGCTGCCAGCGTGCCCAAGACCATTACGACGCCGCCGATCCACATCCAACTCATCAACGGGTTGACGTAGGCCTTGAAGGACGCGCTTTCGCCGTTGCCCTCCCAGCCAGCCAGCACCACGTACAGGTCCTCACGCAGTCCCATGCGGATCGAAATCTCGTTAGTGGGCTGGTCGCGGCCGCCGATGGTGTTATAGAAGTTCATGCCGGGTGAGATCTCGCCGACCTGCTTGCCGTTGCGCGCAACTCAACAGAACAGCTTCCACCTTGTCGAAGGTTGAGCCAGCACTTTGCCGCATTCCCTCCAGCGTCAAGGTGTAATCATCGATCTGCATCGACTCGCCGACCTGAAGGTTGGCCTGCGCCTCGGTCTGGTAGGCGTTGGCGCCGATGATGGCGACCATGATCAGGATCACGCCGAAGTGTACGATGTAGCCGCCGTAGCGGCGCTGGTTGCGCCGCAACAACTGGTAGAGCGCCACCGGCCAGCTTTCGCCCTTGGTACGCCCGCGCGCCTTGCCGCCGCGGTAGAACTCCTGCAGCAGCCCGCCAACCACGAAGCCGGCCACACCGAACGAAAGCAGCGGATAGATGCGCTGAATACCCAGCGGATAGGCCAGCACCATCGCGCCGAGACCCACCAGCAACGGGAAGGTGAAATTCTTGCGCAGCGTTTCAGTGCTGGAGCGACGCCAACTCAGCAGCGGTGCGCTGCCCATCAGAGCGATCAACATTAGGAAGAGCGGCCCGGTCACTTTGTTGAACCAGGGCGCAGCAAAAGACATCTTCTCGACCGGCAGGAAGTTGCTGAACAGATCAGAGATGATAGGATAGAAGGTGCCGAACAACGTGACGCCGGCGATGCCCAGGAAGAGCAGGTTGTTGAACAGAAATGCCGACTCGCGGCTCAACACGCTGTCAAGCTGGTTCGCGCTGCGCAGCTGCGGCAGCCGCGTCCACAGCAAAGCGAGATAGCCAAACATGGTCAGCAGGATGAACGAGAAGAAGAGCGGGCCGATGTTCGACAGGGCGAACGCGTGGACCGACTCGATGACCCCGCTGCGGGTGATGAACGTGCCGATGATGGTCAGCTCGAAGGTCAGAAACACCAGCGTCAGGTTCCAGACCTTTAGCATACCACGCCGCTCCTGGATCATGATCGAGTGCAGGAAGGCGGTGGCAGTCAGCCACGGCAGGAAGCTGGCGTTCTCCACCGGATCCCAGGCCCAGTAGCCGCCCCAGCCCAGCTCGACATATGCCCACTGCGAACCCATCAGAATACCCGCCGTCAGGAACATCCACGGCACCAGCGTCCAGCGCCGGATTGACTTGATCCACTCGTTGCCCAATTGGCGGGTAACCAGCGCAGCCACAGCGAAGGCAAAGGGGATGATCATCCCGATCCACCCCAGGTAGAGCATCACCGGATGGATAACCATCCAGTAGTTCTGCAGGAGGGGATTCAACCCGGAACCATCGGTGATCTGCGCAGGCACCGCCCCGGCCGGCGCGAAGGTCGCGCCCAGCGTCGTGCCGTCGGGCATCAGCCACAGCCGGTTGAAGGCATTGGCAGCGAAAAGCAGCACCGTCAGGAAGAACAACAGCACGCCCAGCAGAACAGCGGTCACGTAGGGTCGCAGGATCGGCTGGCGCTTCCACTGTGAAAGGGTAACTGCCGTCGAGTAGCCCGCCAGGATAAGCGTCCAGAAGAGCAGCGACCCGGCCTGACCGCCCCAAAGTGCCGCCAGGTTGAAAAACACCGACTGGTCGTTACTGACCACATTGGCCACGTACGCCAGACTATAATCATGGCGCTGAAGCGCTATGATCAGGATCAGAGCAGCCAGAGCGACGAAGCCGCTCACCACGTACAACGCATTGCGACCTGCTACCACCAGCGCATGTCGCTTCTGCTGCGCGCCGATCAGGTTGGCAGCGATGCCGAACAAGGCAACTACAAATGCAATAACCAGGGCTAACAATCCGAGATCTGCCATGTTGTGCTCCTTTCGTCGTACAGTTCTATCTACTACGCTGGCCAGTCTGTGCGAAGCAACCAGGCCAGCATTCTTCGATCAGCTTGCGCCTTCAGCCAGGGCCTCCATAATCGCCACTGAAAGCTGATCCTGCGTCACCGCACCTACAAAAACTTCTGATATCTCGCCGTTGCGATTGATCACGAAAGTCTCCGGTAGCCCCTGCACGCCATACGAATTGTAAATGCGGCCCTGAATGTCGTCGCCGTTAGGATAGGTAATATCATAGCGATCGATCCATTCAAGATTGAGTGGCTTCTGGTCGAGATAATCGACGCCGAGAAAAACGACGCCATCGTCCTTGAAATCTCGCCAGACTTGCTCAAGCTCCGGCGCCTCGCCCTTGCAACTGACGCACCAGGTCGCCCAGAAGTTGACCACTACGACCTTGCCTTCAAGGTCTGACAACCGGTACTGCTCACCGTCGAACGAAGTGAGGCTGAAATCAGGCGCTTTGCCGGCCTCAACGCGGTCGTCGCCCGCCGTCAGCAGGCCGTACCCCAGCATCCCCGCAAAGGCGAGCGCAATGATCAGCACCAGGTACTTGCCGAAGCCGCGCTTCTTCTGCTCGGCGGGCGCCGAAGGGACATCCATGTTGTTCGTCATTTCACTACGTCTCCGTCACACACTATTCCAGATCCGCGAGGTCCGCCTCGACGCGGGCCAGATACTCGTCGCCGGTGGCCTGTTCGGCAGGCGTCGCCGGAACGGCTACAGCGACAGCCGGCTCCGGCCGGCGTGACCAGCGCAACACCATTACCGTTACCGCAACCGCTGCTGCCAGGAACAGCGCAATGGGTAGTATCCAACCGCCCAGCAGGTTCAGCCCCTCGCGCGGCGGCTCGCCCAGCACCACAGGTCCGTACTGAGCGACGAACTCGTCCTTGATCTGTTCCTTGGGAACGCCTTCGGTCAGCTTCTCGCCGATCACCTGACGCATCTGCTCACACGCCTGTAGCTCACACGTGTCGAGCCGGACGCCGTTGCAAAGCGGGCAATACAACTCCTTGGCAACCGCGTTGATTTGCTCCGGCGTTGGCGGCTGCTGCGCCAGGACAGCGACCGGCGCAGCAAACAGCAACACACAAAGTGCGGCGAACAACAGGGCATGAACGGGCGACAGGGAGTTTCTTGGGATCATCTCTTGAGGCTCAAACGCTTCGGGGTACCAACGACGTTGACCGACATCTCAGAATGTTTGTCAATTATACCACAAAGGCAATGGGATGCCAGTTCCAGCGCCCACCAACTGCACAACGCCTGAACGAATTCACCTGACAGGCTAAAACTTGACAGCGGATGAAAATTGCAGTACAACCTGACATAAGCTAGCTGTTCGATCATTGCCCGTTCCTAGTTGGTAACTCTCCAGATCGATCGACATGCGGACGGACAGTTGCGCCAGCACTCATTATCTTGTTGTATTCGGCGTCGGCGGACCGCCGGTCCTTACCGGGTAATTGCCCGGTTGCATGATTATGGAGGACTCTATGGTTTCCAGGACTCGTCTCAAGTTCATCCTCATGGCGGTGCTGCTGGTCGCGCTTCTTGTGCCAGTGTTACCTGCGGCAGCGGCGCCGGACTATCAGGGCGGCGTACACGTCGTTCAACGCGGCGAGAACCTCAGCACGATCGCTCAACGCTACGGCATCAGTCAGGCCGCACTGGCTCAGGCCAACGGCATCAGCAATCCCAATCTCATCTATGTCGGCCAGCGCCTTGTCATTCCAGGCGCGGGTGGCGGCGGCAACGCGGGCGGCGGAGGTACAGCCGCTGGAGGCATCCACATCGTCCGCGCCGGTGAGAACCTCAGCAGCATCGCGGCCCGCTACGGGACGACGACGGCTGCTCTCGCCAACGCCAATGCCATCAGCAATCCCAATCACATCTATGTCGGCCAGCGGCTGGTGCTTTCTGCTAGCGGCGCCGGCAGCGTGCCGGCGCCAGCTCCCGCGCCAGTTCCCAGCAATCCGGTGGTCTCCAACCCCGGCAACAGCGGTGGCCGCTGGATCGACATCAACCTCAGCAGTCAATCGCTGACAGCCTACGAGGGCAACACGCCCGTCTTCAACACGCTGGTCAGCACCGGTTCAACCTTTCCGACACCTGTAGGAACGTACCACATCCAGTATAAGGTACGATCGCAACGAATGACCGGTCCCGGCTACGACCTGCCCAACGTCCCGTGGGTAATGTATTTCACCA
This sequence comes from uncultured Chloroflexia bacterium, assembly GCA_963707275.1. Lineage (GTDB taxonomy): Bacteria > Chloroflexota > Anaerolineae > JAAEKA01 > JAAEKA01 > JACKBK01. Next base: position 94,234 of record CAVPPH010000001.1, on the reverse strand, counting down.
ACCGTGGCCACGCAATCCACGGGGCATACTGGCACAACAACTTCGGCCATCCGATGAGCCACGGCTGTGTCAACATGCGCCCCTCCGAGGCGGAGTGGCTGTACAACTTCACCCCCAACGGCGCGACGGTGGTCGTCCACCGGTAGCGGGTTATTGCACCTGACGCGAAAGCGCCTGGAACTGAGTTCCAGGCGCTTTCGCGTTCGACGACACTACGCCGGAACAAGCCGCCGCCGCTCGAACTGCGCGTCGGTTTTCAACAGGTCGCTCAACCCTTGCTCCAGTCCGACCTTAGGTTCATACCCCAGCAGCCTGCGCGCCAGCGAGATATCCGCCACCAGACGGCCCACGCCCGGCGACTGGCTCTCGTTGTAGATGATCGACGGCGCGCGGCCGGCCACACTCCCGACCACCCGTGCCAGGTCCTGAATGCTGGTCTCTTGTCCTGAACCGATGTTGATCACCTGACCGTCGGCTTCCGCGACAGTTGCCGCAGCCATCAAGGCCCGCACCACATCGTCGATGTGGACGAAGTCGCGCGTCTGGCTACCGTCGCCATGCACCACCAGCGAACCGCCTGTCAGCGCGCGCTTCAGGAACAGCGGCACCACAGGTGCGTGGGCCGGTGGAATCCGCTGTCCCGGACCGTAGGCGTTGAACACCCGTAGCGCCACTGCCTCGCAGTCGTACAGCCGGCCAAGCATGAACAGATAATGCTCGGCGGCGATCTTGGTGATAGCGTAAGGGGACTGCGGGCTGGGCTGAAGCCGTTCGTGGACCGGCTGCGCAGGCTGGTTGCCGTAGACCGAACCAGACGACGCCAGCACCACCCGCGGCACGCCCACATCGCGCACCGCTGTCAATAACGCCACCGTCCCGCCCACATTGACATCGTTGTACTCCTGCGGATACAGCCCCGACTCGGGTACGGAGATGCGCGCCGCCAGATGAAACACACATTCCACGTCCTGCATCAGCGTCCACAGGTTGGGCACGTTGCGCACGTCGCCGCGTGAGAAGAGCACGCGCGAGTCCAGCCGCGCCGGATCGCCCGCGCTCAGGTCATCCAACGCGCGCACATGGTGGCCGGCCCGCACCAGATAGTTAGCCAGCGTTGTGCCGATAAATCCCGCACCGCCAGTCACAAGGAATCGCATGAGCCGATTATATCACAAACTGGCGAATCCGACCGCCAGCGCAACTACCCTTTGTGAGAAGCGCTCATCTGTGCTACCATGGGCAGTAGTATGCCGGAAGCCGCAAGCAACCCGTTGACGTGGTCAGAACCCTTCATCCCCGACGATCTCCCGACCCCTGCCCCGTTGTGGGCGCTGGAGCAACGTTCGTGGTCGGCTGCTCTGCCGCGCCGCTACATCGACCAGCTCAGCCAGGCGGGGGATACCATCCTGGATCCCTTTGCCAGCCAGCCAACCCTCATCAGATACGCGGGCGTCAGTCGGCGGCGTGTGGTGGTGAACAACGCCATTCCTGTGAGCTTGCTAGCCGTTATGTCGAGTGCTGACCCACCAGGTGCGCAGGCGGTCGATGGCGCGTTCACGCAAATCGCCGATGCCCCGCGCCGCGGCCAGACACTGGCGGACCACCTGCGCGGCCTCTACCACACCCTCTGTCCCAACTGTGCGGGCACGGCGACCGCGACCGGCTTCATCTGGGACCGTGTGACCGGCGAGCCGCAGCAGAAACAGGTCGAGTGTCCGCACTGCCACGAAAACGGGCCGGCGCCGGTGGATATGGACGATCTGGCACGCCTGGCAACGCTTGAGGTCCGCGGCGCGGCTTACTGGGGCTTGCTGAGCCGCCTGGTAGCGCCGGGCGACGCCCTGACCGCCAAAGCGCGCTCGCTGATCGATCTCTACACGCCGCGAACGCTGTTGGCCGTCAACGAGCTGATCACCGCGAGCGACCAGCGCGTCCGCGACCCGGCGGAGCAGCAGGCCGCGCGCGCCATGATCCTGCACGTGCTGCAGCAGACCAGCACGCTGCACACGCCGGGCCAGCCGGATGCGCCGGACGGCGCAGCGCGCATCGCCAGCGTGCTGGACCCGCCGCGCCGCTTCGTGGAACACAACGCCTGGCAGGCATTCGAACAGGCCCACCGCGTGCTGCGAGAACGGCCCACGCAACCGATCATGTGGGCCAGCAGCCTCGTCACGCTGCGCGGCCCGTCGGGCGAAGGCCGGGTGGCCGCCGACTCGCTGAACGTGCCGGATCTGGCCGACCGGCTGATGCCTGGCTCCGTGGCGCTGATCCTCAGCGAACCGCCGCCTTTCCACCCCGGCGCCTACCTGCTGGGATTCCTGTGGACCGGCTGGCTCTTTGGCCGCGAGGCTGCCAGCCACAGCAAGGCCGCGTTGTCTATCGAGCACTGGAGCTGGGACTGGTACGCGCGCGCGATGACCACCGCGTTGAGTGGCCTCAGGCCGCTGGTGCGTTCCGACGGCCATATGGTTCTCGCGTTTCACGACCGCTCCCCTCGCCGGGTTATCGCACTGATGGCCGCGGCCGGCCGGGCTGGCTGGCGGTTGATCGCCCAGGCAACACAGGTTCCAACTGTTGCGCCGGACAACACCGCCTGGCGACTGATTTTCACACCGGATCAACCGTCCGATGAACCAAGGCGCGCCGACGTGGCCGCCCTGCTCCAAGCTGGCTTCCAGGAGGCGGCCGTCGAGTTGCTCACGACGCGCGCGGAGCCGACCCCCTGGCCGCTGATCGTCACGGCGGGTGCAGCGCGCTCGGGCTGCCGACGGGCTGTTCTCTCAGCCAGCCGCCACCCAGGATAGCATCCGCCGGCCGGTTTCCGCCCTGGTGGAACAGGCCCGGCTGGCGCTCAGCCCGGACCTGCCGCCCGCCGGACTGCGCCCGTTTACAGCGGGAAGACGAGAGCGCATTCAGTGGGACCTGGAAGAGAAAGCGGCGGGCGCGCCGCTGGCAGACCGCGTCGAGCAGTTCATCGCCACCCGGCTGCAAGAAGGCACCCAGCGCGACGACGCCCTTCGTTCGGCAATTTATCGGGCGTTCCCCGGCTGGGAAACGCCCGACGCCGAGTTGATCGACGCCTGCCTTGCGTCATATGCTGTCAGCAGCGACGAGGGCTGGCATCTGCGCGCAGAAGACCAACTCGACCGCCGAGGTCGAGACCTCAGCGAGATGCTCCTGCGGCTGCACAGTCTCGGCCACGCGCTGGGCTTTCAGGTCTGGATCGCGCCGGATCAGCAGGCCGCGGCGCTGGGTTTGGTGCCACTGGGCTACGGCGGACCGGAGCACGCGGATCAGTGGACGCCGGCCAGCGTGGTCTGGCACGCCGATGGCAGCCCGCAGTTTGCGTTTGCGCTGACTGACCAGACGGCGCTGCAACCCTGGCTGGCCGGCGCGTCCGGTCCGCTGGAATTCCTGCCGCGCTACGTCGTGTTGCCGGGCGGCCGGGCCGAACTGCTGGACTTCAAGCTGCGACGCTGTCCGTCGTGGCGTGAACAACTGGCCTGGACGGGCTGGGAATTCATCAAGTTCCGGCACATCCGCCGCCTGGCAGCCATGGCCGACCTGACGCTGGCCAGCTTCCGAGCGCGGGTGGGGATGGACCCGGTGGTCACGCTGCCCGGCCAGCAGCTTGCACTGTTCGAGGCGGAAACCGGCGAAACCGCGCTTCCGTGAAACCCGATGGAGACAACCATGCCATTACCTGTACTTTCCCGTTTTCCGCTGGCGCACCTGCCGACGCCGCTGGAAGAGATGCCGCGCCTGCGGGCCGCACTGCAAGCTGAGCCGGGCCGGCACACCGTCCCGCACCTCTTCGTCAAGCGCGACGACCAGACCGGGCTGGCAACCGGCGGCAACAAGACGCGCAAACTGGAGATGCTGGTAGCTGAGGCGCTGGCTCAGGGCGCTGACACGCTGGTCACCACCGGCGCGCCGCAGTCGAACCACTGTCGTCAGACGGCTGCGGCGGCCGCGCGCGCGGGGCTGGCCTGCACGCTGGTGCTGGGCGGCAACGCGCCGATGCTGGAGGGCGGCAACCTGTTGCTCGACCGGCTGTTCGGCGCAGAGATCGTCTTCGCCGGGCCGGCGGACAGGCTGGCCGTCATGCAGCGCTTGGTGGATGACCTGGCAGCAAGCGGTCGTCGCCCTTACGCCATCACCTACGGTGGCTCCAGCCCCCTGGGAGCGGCTGCGTACGCGCTCGCAATGGAAGAACTGCTGATCCAGTGCGCAGCGCGCGGCATCGCGCCCGATCACGTGGTGGTTGGCTCCAGCAGCGGCGGCACGCAGGCCGGCATGGTCGTTGGCGCGCGCGCGTTGTCTGCCGCAGTCCAGATCCACGGGATCAGCATCGACCTGGCCGAAGAAACGCTTGTTTCAAACCTGGTGGCGCTGGGCCAGCAGACCGCTGACCTTTTGGCGCTTGATTTGACGCTGGAAAGCCAAGACTTCATCGTACATGACGGCTATCTGGGCGGCGGCTACGGCGTGCTGGGCGCGGCGGAGCGTGAGGCGATTGGCCTGCTGGCTCGCAGCGAAGGGTTGTTAGCCGATCCGGTCTACACAGGCCGTGCGCTGGCCGGTCTGCTGGATCTGGATCCGGCAGGGCCGGTTCGCAGCCGCCGAAACGGTGGTGTTCTGGCACACCGGCGGCCTGCCGGCTATCTTTGCCTACGAGGATGAATTGCGGGGTTAGCGCCTCCCGAAGCCCCGCCCGTTTTTCCCGAGCACGCTTGTGCGATATAATGACGGGGTCACAACCCAACACCACAACATCGCACGGTTTGGAGGCTACTCTGTGGAGATCAACTGGTACGGCCACGCCTGTTTCAGGCTAAAAGATCGCAATATTACGGTCGTTTGCGACCCTTATGATAAGAACGTCGGGCTAACGCTGCCGAAGCTCAAGGCCGATGTGGTGACGGTCAGCCACGACGCGCCGGGACACAGCTACGTGGACGGCATCAAGGAATACCGGCAGGTGTTCACCGGGCCGGGCGAGTACGAAGTCGAAGGCGTCTTCATCACCGGCATCGCCACATTCCATGGCAAGAACGAAGACAGCGAAGCTGAGCCGAACACGATCTTCCTGTTCGAGTTCCCCGACCTGACCGTGTGTCATCTCGGCGACCTGGGACACGTGCTGACCGAGGCGCAGGTGGAAGCGATGCCCGACATCAACGTTCTGATCGTCCCGGTCGGCGGGCGGCACACGCTGGACGCCACGACCGCTGCCGAGGTGATCAGCATCATCGAACCGGCCATCGTGATTCCGATGCATTACAACATGGAAGGAACCCCCGGCCATCTGGAGCCGGTGGAACGCTTCCTGAAGGAGTTGGGCATCCCGGCGCCGGAACCGGTGAGCGTGCTGAAGATCAGCAAGACGCAACTGCCTGAGGAAACGCAGGTGGTGCTGATGGACCCGAAATAGGCGGGAGCTGATGACCGGTTTCCTCGTGACGCGTGCAAAGTTCACTGCTGGATTGCTGGCTGCTATCGTGGCCGTTTTCGTGCTGGCCGGATGCGGCCAGGCAACGCCGACGCCGGAAGCCTCGGCCGATACCTACTTCCAGCAAGGCAACGCGGCGTTCGACCAGGGCAATCTGGCCGAGGCTGAGCAGGCCTTCAGGCAGGCGCTGGCAATCGACGGCGCGAACGCGGCCTATTGGACCAACCTGGGCGTGACCTATTACTCCCTTGGCCAGTTGGATGACGCGGAACAGGCATTCATCAGCGGCCTGGTCGCCGCGCCGGACGACGCCGAGCTGCACTACCTGCTGGGCGCGACTTACCTGCAACTGGAACGGCTGGATGACGCCCAGACTAACATGCAAACGGCTACCGAACTCGACCCAAGTCTGGCCGAGCCATATTTCGGATTAGGCGCGCTGTATCAACTGCAAGGCAAGCGCGCCGAAGCGATCAAGGCGTTTGAGCGCTTTCTGGAAATCGGACCCGGTCAGGATCCAGCCGCAGCGCCCGCGGCCCAGGCCACGCTGGAAGCACTGAAAGCCGGCCAATAGCTGGCAAAGAGGAACAGATTGAAGCTGGAATTGCAGACTACTGTCTTACCAAACGGACTGAGCATTCTGAGTTGCGCGATGCCTCACACCTACTCCGTGGGTGTGGGGTTCTATTTGTCTGTCGGTTCGCGCTACGAAGAGAGCGCGATCGCGGGCGCGGCGCATTTCGTCGAGCATATGATCTTCAAAGGCACCGCGCGCCGGCCAACCCCGGACACCATCGCGCGTGAGATCGAGGGACGCGGCGGAATGCTCAACGCCAGCACGGGCCAGGAGATGACCGTGCTGTGGGCCAAGATGCAGAAGCCGCACCTGCACGTCGCAATCGACGTGTTGGCCGATATGCTGCGCAACAGTCTTTTGACCGAAGCTGAGATCGAACGGGAACGGCGGGTGATCCTGGAGGAGCTGATGTCATCGCAGGACATCCCGGAGGAGCTGGTTGGCCTGCTGGTGCAGGACATGACCTGGCCCGACCATCCGCTGGGGTGGGACGTGGCAGGGACGCCAGACAGCGTCGCGGCTATCAGCGAAGAGACTCTGCGTGCATTTCTTGGCCAATTCTACGGCCCGCAAAACATCGTCCTCAGCGTCGCCGGGGATGTCGATCACCAGCAGGCGGTGGCGCTGGCAGGCGACCTGCTGGGCGACTGGCAGCCGGCGCCGCGGTTGGCCTTCTCGCCTGCGCCGGTGGATGGACTGGCAACGCGCGCCGTAGTGGTCCACAAGAAGACCGAACAGAGCCACCTCTCGCTGCACATGCCCGGCTTCGCGCGCACCGATCCTGACCGCTTCGCCCTCAGCCTGCTCAACGTCATTCTGGGCGAAGGAATGAGTTCGCGCTTGTTCATGGAGATACGCGAGCGCCTTGGCCTGGCTTACACCGTCAATTCGTATGTCAGCTACCTGACCGATACCGGCCTGGTGGGAGTGTACGCGGCCGTGGCGCCGGCGCGCCTGCAGGAGGCGCTGGAAGCCATCACGGAACAGTTGGCGAAGCTGCGCGACGAACGGGTGGATGAGGTGACGCTGGCCGAAGCCAAGGAGTATCTGAAGGGCAGGATGTTGATGGGGCTGGAGGACACGCTGTCGGTAGCTGGCTGGTTCGGGCGACAACACTCGGCGGGACAGGAGATATTGACTGTCGAGGAAGTGATCGAACGGCTGGACGCCGCCACCGCCGAAGACCTTCAGCGCGTCGCCCGGCGGGTGTTCACTGACGCCGGCACGCGGCTGGCCGTGGTCGGCCCGCACCGCAAGACCGAAGCTGCCAAACTGGCGAAGCTGGTCAAGAGCGGACTCGCGCAGGCAGTCTGACGACAGCTATCGTCGGGTGGCCTGACGGGCGGCTTTGCAAGCCGCCTTTTCGCGTCCCAACTTACCATCGGGGGGTCATGCCTAGAACAAGTGCGCTAGACGGTGAGGGAACGGTCGGGAGACCGGCCCGAGCACTTGTACTGAACGTGAGCCTGTTTGGGGGGCCTTGTGCCTGTCTTTCCCGATCCGCCGCTACGAACTGTCTGCGTCGCCGCTCTCTGGCGTCTCGTCCGCCGGCTTGCGGCGCAGCCTGCCACGCATGTCGTCCAGCGGTTTGAACCAGCCGCGTACCCACTCGCGGCGGAAGAGCTGTTGCAGGCCGTCCCAGCCTGAGGCGGCATTGACGGCCCGGCGTTCGTCCAGTTCGTAAGGGCTGTACAGGTCTTCGACGTACAGATCGGTGATCGACATGATGGCCGTGCGACCTTCGGGAGCGACGCGTGCCAGCAGCGCCGCCTGTTCATGCGGCGTCTGGCTGGGCAGCAACGGCAGCTTGAACCGCTGCGCCCACTGCACCAGCTTGCCGAATAGCTTGCTGGCGAACTGTGGATCCTGACGAACCTGCTCAGCCGCGGGCGGCGGGAACCGGAGCGCAGCATCATCACGGCCAGCCACAACAACTACCACCAGCATCAAAATCAGGCCGATCCACCAGTTGCCGGAAACGGTCGAGGAATTGGGACCGGTGTCAGGAAGCTGCCCGTCGCCTTCGCCAAGATCGGGGCTTTCGCCGAACTGCTCTTCCTCCAACAGCCGGTCAACGGTCGGTGTGGCGCCCGGCGCAAGGAAAGGCTGCTCTTCGACCATTCTTACGCACAATCTCCACTTCAGAGGCTGTCGGCTCAAACTCCACCCAGCCGTAGCCGGGGAAAAACACCTCAGGCCACGAGTGGGCATTGTACTCGCGCACCCGGTAAACCTCAGCCTCCTCCAGTAGTTCGCCCTGGGAGTAACCGGCCGAGACACGCGCCGGGAATGCCCAGTGTGCGCGCCATCATCGCAAAGCTGCTGGCATAGTAGTCGCAATAGCCTTGCTGCACGTCGAAGAGGAAATAGTCAACGGCGTTCAGCCCCGGGCGGCGGCGCGGCGTATCTGGTCGTTGTAGGTGAAGCCGCGCAGATAGCTCTCGATGGCCAGCGCCTTGTCGTATGGCGTGTCGGCGTTGGCCGTCACCTCGGTAGCCAGCGCAGCCACGCGGTCAGACAGGTCATCGCGGCGGACGAGATAGAGATCGCTCACCCAGGCGGGATAGTCCTCGCCGGCCGCCTGCAGACTCCTCGACGGTGGCGTCGGACGAGCGACGAAACCACCTGGTAGGTGTTACCCATTTCCAGCGGCGGCCCGGCCCGATGCAGCATGGCGATCTCCGCCAGCGGCAGGTCGCCCTCCACGTTACGTTCGATCACCTTCAGATCAGCTTCGGCCCGCAGGCTGACGCGCAGCGGCTGCGACAGCGGCAAACAGCACGTTGCCGGTGGGCGTCGAGCACTGTGACCGTATGTGTGATCTCCTCTCGGCCCGCGAACTCCGGAGTGATCACGTTGATGCGCGGCATCTACCGACTGGATCAGCGTGCCGGTGTTCAGCCAGCGCCGTCCTGTGAAGGTGTCGAACGCTACTGCACGCCAGTAGCGACCTCCCGCGGTGAACGCACATCCATGATGGGTGTGTCGCCCAGATTGCGCTCGCCGCCCAGCGTCAGTGTATCGCCAAACGCTGCCACGCCGGCTGTTCCGCCCTGATAGTTCAAGGTACTGAAGAGACGCCCCCATTCCTGCTGGATATCGTACCATGGCGCCCGCAGCGGATCGACCGCCGAAGCCAGTGCGCCGTTGCCGCCGGCATTGGGCAGGAAGAACGCCAACAACATCACCACCACGGCGAAGATGAACCCATCGCGCAGGAAATCGAACTGTATGTCGGTTGGATAGCGGATTCCCTCGATCCGCCAGTTGATCTCCTGTTCCGAGAGGTTGCTGCGCACCGCCAACAGCAGCGCGCAGACGATGAAGATGGCAAGATGGAATCCCAGGCTGGTCGGGCCGAAATAGACGTTGACCACCAGCACCAGGCCGATGGGAATAATCGCACGCCAGACACGCCCCTCCGCGAAAAACTGCCCAGGCTGACAGGTAGCCTAGCCACCACATCAGGACGGACAATTCCAGAATGAATACCAGATTGCTGCGGGCCGGTAATTCGCCAAACAAGAGCATGAACCAGTTCCACAGGTTCTGCCCGATGACCATCACCCGCTCGACGCCCAGCACACCGGCAGGAATCTCCGGCGTTCTGCCGACCCAGATAAGCACCCACACCAGTCCGACGACGAGGCTCTGCAAGAGGGGGAACAGGCCGCTCCAGTGGGTGTAGCTCATGGCCAGGCCGTAGAGGAAGCCGCCCATCACGACGATGCCCAGCACGCCCAGGCCGGCGGTCCAGCCAGCCGAACTGAGGGACATCGCCAGATTCAGCAGCATGACCGCTAACAGAATGGCGGAAATCCATGCACCGGGAACCAGGAACCGGTTGGATGATTTGGGGGCAGACGCCTGCATCGAGGGCGCTCCTTTGGGCGTTATCTGACTTGAGGTTCAATCACACACCGGCGCACCGGTGACGTGATGCGAACGCATTGCAGGCACCAGTACCAGTCACGCAAACCGGATGCATGACCTATCACAACCGCTGTCGCCAAGAAGTTCAATCAGACCGACAGGATGACGGTGAGCAAGCGGCAGTACGCTGCAACGCTTACAGATTGTAAGAACTGAACGGCGTTGTGTCAAGTAGGCTACGGCACCCTTCGTCTTGGGAGCAAAACAACTTGCCATTTCCGGTCAGAACTGGTATGCTATTGCTGCTTGAAAGTCTGCCCTGCCATCGGGCTGCCATGCTTGAAGATTGCCGGACCAGCGGTGCGCTTGGCCGGCCCTGGCTGTAAGGAGCCACCTGAATGATGATGAAGCTGCTGATGAGTTGGGACATCAAAGCTGGGCGTGAACAACCGTATTTTGAGTTCATCGTCAGAGAGTTTGCCCCAAAGTTGATGCGGCTTGGTCTTCAGCCCACCGAAGCGTGGTATACAGTTTACGGAGATGGGCCGCAGATTCTCACCGGGGGAGTGACCAGCGACATGGAAGCGATGACCGCTATCCTTGCCAGCGATGACTGGAAAGCCCTGCGCGATCAACTGCTAACCTATGTCACCAATTTCGATCACAAGATTGTCTCAGCCAGCGGAAGCTTCCAGCTCTGACCGTTTCGTGATCAACGACTGCCCTGGGTGACCGGCGCCTACGGTCCGTATGCCGCGCTATTGCGCTAACGGCGCGTATTCCCCTGTTGGTGTACCCGTACGATCTGAACTGCCTCAGGAGACCTTGCTCTTTGCCTCGCCGGCACCGGCAGGAGTGACAGCGGTCTCAGTCTTGGCCGTCTCAGTCTTGCTTTCGCTGCTTGCCGCGCTGTCATTGCCGCTGCTGCTGTCACCTTCTTTGCGAGCAGCAGGCGGAGTTGTCGACGACTTGCCACGATTGTCGGTAACGTAGAAACCCGACCCTTTGAAAATGACGCCCACCGGCTGAATAACCTTGTGGACCAGCCCGCCACATTCAGGGCACTCGGTCACGGGCTCATCGCTGAAGCGTTGGCGCTTCTCAAAACGTATGGTGCAACTCTCACATTGATATTCGTAAACAGGCATTCCGTCAGCCTTTCAGGCTCTGCATTTTGTCACGAAGCGTTTTCTTTGGCGGTTGAATTATATCCCGACCGCCTGAATCATCAAAAGACGCCCGCCTTGGCAACGCCTTTATCTCTAGTACTCAAGTCCTATTGATTTGAGGTACTTTTGCCTGATATACTTAGGCAGCATCGGCGGCGAAGGTTGGAACACATCGTGGTTCGCAACGCTTCAGTCTGAAGTGGGCCTATACAGATCCAGATTCACCGTTGTCAACTGATAGGATTTCACGGAAAGAGGTGTTCCATATGCCAAAACTATTGTTTGCACGACCCTTGACCAACGAAGAAAAGCACTCCCTGCAGCAAATCATGGCCGGGCAAAACCGGGCCTTGAAGCAGCGGGCGTTGATCGTTCTCCTGTCTTCAGAAGAACAATACCGGGTGCCTGAGATCGCACCCATGGTTGGTTTACACGTCGATAAGGTACGCAAGTGGGTTGTCAGGTTCAACAGGAGTGGCATGAAAGGTCTGCAACCGCCCCGCCGCAAGCCGGGGCCACGTGGCAAGTTCGACTCGGACGCGCGCCTGAAGATCATCGAGCTTGCCTCCACGCCGCCGAGGCAGCTTGGCTTGCTGCGCACAAACTGGACACTGGACTCGCTGCGCGAGTACCTGCTGACCAACGAGATCGTGCCGGAGATCAGCCGCGAGAGCCTGCGTCAGATACTGGTACAGAGCAACGTCAACTGGCAGCGCTATCGCTCCCGCTCGACTGAAGTCAGCCTCTGGCTACAACAATGGAAAACCGGGGCATCCAACTGACCCTAGTTCATATCTCCCCACCCCTCTTACTCTGAACGGTCATCCTGGGCTGGCACTCTAGCCTCCCCCGCCCCGGTGCAATCAACCTGCTACAGGGTGACAAAACAAATCGCCTGCTGAGACCGTCACGGCCCTCGGCAGGCGATTATCTTTTTGTGTATCGGAGGTTTGTGGGCAGGTGCGTGTTGCGACGTATTGCGTATTACGTAAGGCAAGCCACGTTCAAGCTACGAAATACGCAACACCCAATACAGAGCAGCAGCCATCCCCGCTAAGGCCCAATCTCGCGCTCCCTACAAATACCACGTCCACTTCGAGCCGCGCATCTCGCGCACGATGTCGGTAGTTGACAGGACGCCCACCGGCTTCAGCTTGCCATCCTCTTCTTCGGTCACCACGAGTCGGTGAATGTGGTTGTCCACCATTGCCTTGATCGCTTCGCTGACCTGAGCGCCGGGCACGATGCTGATCACCTTTTTGGTCATCACCTCGCCGGCCGCATACTCCGACAGATCCTTGTCGTGGAAGGGAATGACGTCCATATGAGACAGGATACCAACGACTTCCCCGTCGTCGCCAGTTACCACCAGAGCGTGAATGTCAGTGTCGCTGAGGATGCGTACGACCTCCGCCAGCGGCGTGCCAGGGCCACAGCCGATGACACCGCTGTGCATTATGTGCTTGACAAGCTTTTCAGCCATTGGGTTTGCCTCCATGAAAAGGTAGCGGCGATCGACGCCAGTAGGTACAACGAAATTATACGAGCAACAGAAAGGAGGTGCAAGTCAGCCGGCAGGCTGTGAACCACTTCACCGACGTGCGGCGCCTTCTGTCTTGCCGCCGCGCATCCACCAGTCGGTCACGCCGCCAGCCAGACTGCTGGCCCGGTAGCCGTTGTGAATCAGATAGCCCGCGACACTGAACGACCGGTTGCCATGCGCGCAAACCACGACCCACTCGTCGGCCGTGTCCAGTTCCGCCAGCCGGCGCGGTATCTGATTCATGGGGATATGCAGGCTGCCCGGAATACGCACCTGATTCCACTCGTACGGCTCACGACAATCCAGCAGCCGCGGCGCGTTGCCCGCCTCGTAGACCGGGATCAACTCGGCCGGCTGGATCTCGGGCACGACGATCGGGGCCGGTTCCTCGGGCCGCTGCGCGGCCTGCTCGGTCTCACTGGCGTGATGCACCGGCGATGGCTTGTTAAAGGATTTGCGTACAGCGTCGAATAGTCCCATTCTCTCGTTTCTCCTCGTGATTCTTAACTCCAGCCCGACTACAGCACATCCTCATAGGGCGCGTGCTCGATCTGTACTTCGGTTTTGTTGACGCGCAGTCCCATCTGCGTCCCGATCACATCGCGGGTGACGGCGATCACCTCTTCCGTCTTCATCGGGATATCCACATCGGGCGACGTCTCCAGCGCGACCTTGACATCAATGGCCGAGCCGCGTGGCCGGATCATCGCCGTCGCGCTCACTACCTCGGCCAGTTGGTCCAGATGCCACGCAAGACGGCGCTCCACCGACTCGGCGGTCACCGTAGCCTCGCCGCCGGAAGCAGACTTGATCTTCACCACCGGCGTCTTCCTGCGGCGCACCTCGGCCCACATCAGAGCGAGGGCAATCAGCGTCACGCTGACGATGATACCCGCCCGAACCAGCAGGTAGAGCCAGGCCGGCTCGCGGCTACCGACCGACTGCGCGCTCGCGCTGGCCCAGTCCAGCCCCTGCTGCGCCCAGCCCAGCGCAGCCTCCGGCGCGGCGACGGTGACAACGATGACAAACCACATCAGGATGATAACCAGGATCGTGACGATACGATTCAGCAGATTCAATGCAACAATACCTCCGGCATACGTGAACATCGCACCCAAAGATTATACGTCGTTCTGCGAAAAAGGTCACACACAGCCACATCTCGTTGGGAAGTATCGAATATCAGGTGGGCGAACGGCGTCTGGATCCACTTCTTCTACAGACTTCCGCGGCGGCGGTGCAGCAAACCCGCCAGCAGCATTAAGAGCAGCGCCACCGCCGCCCCAGCCGTCACCAGCAGACCGTTGCGCAGGCTGACGGGCTGGAAACGCATGGCCACAACATGCTCGCCCGCCGGGACTGGGACGCCGCGGAACAAATAGTTGGCGCGCACGATTGGCGCCGGGACACCGTCTACCGTCGCATTCCAACCGGGATACCAGGTGTCCGCCAGCACCAGCAGGCCGGGCTGCTCTGTCTGCACTCGCAGTTCGACATCCTCGGGCGCGTAGCGCATCACCGCCACCTCGCCGCCGCCCGTCAGATCGTCCGGCGCGCCACTCAGTCCCAGTTCCACCATGTCGCTCTGGACGAGTATCGTCGTCCGCGCCGGGTCAAAATCGGGCGCGGCCAAGGCAGCAAGCGCCGCCTCGTCGCTATCGACCATCGTCACGCTGCCGGCCAGATAGGCCCTCGGCAGCGTGTCCAGGTTCTCGTACACCTTGACGTCGCCCGAATGAACCCGCTGAAACGCGCCGTCGGCCGGCATCGTCAACGCGGCGTGCGTCCCTGTTCGTCCATCGATCAGCGTCACGCCGCGCAGCACCAGATCGCCCGTGTCACTCTCGTTGCGCACAGTGATGCTGGCCGGCGTTCCCGGCTGCACCAGCGGCAGCCGCGCCAGGTAGTCCCAGCCAGCCGCGTCGCGCGGCCACGGCTGACCGCCAGCGGGCTGGCTGTGCTGCGCGGCTGGCGCCCACGCCCCTTCAGCCGTCTGCTGCCCGGCCAGCAGCTCGAAATTCGCTGCGTCCGCCCTCGCCATCGATGACGCTGATCGAAGCGACCACCTGACCGTCGGCAACCGTCGCCGCGCCCTCCAGATGGCTGAACAGGCCCAGTGCGGTCGCCTCCAGCCGGTCAACTGCCGTCAGCGTGATCGCCGCGCCCGGAGCGATGCGCGTGCTAAGTTCCAGGTCGTAATACACGCCGTCGCGCCAGACGTCGAACCCTTTGTCCGTGATAACATGCTGGACGTTGAGCAGACGCAGCAGACGGTTGGCCGGCACGGCCGTCAACTGCTCGCGCAGCCGGCCGTCCGGGTCCAGCGTCTCGCCGGGCGCGAAAAGGGACTGCAAATCGACGTAGCGACTGAGCGGCAGCACGCCACCGTCGTACCCGTCCACGGCCGGCAGCCGCCACAGCAGCGGCAGATTGGGCGCGACGATCTCCTGCAGCTTGCTGGCGACCACCAGATCGTAGATCGCTTCAGGCGGCATCTCGCCGCTGAACATGGTCTCCAGATCGGCCAGGTCGCCGGGGTCGAAGGTGATGCCGGAGATGCTCAGGAAGCGGCCGGGTATCTCGCCGCGCTGTTCAGCCTCCCGCGCGCTGCAGCCAACAGATGCGCAGGCGCGCTGCGCAGGCTGGTGATCGCTTCGGGCGCGGTCGGACGCGAGTGTTCCAGCGCGAGGCTGGCCAACGTCAGCTCGGCCAGCAGCAGAGCAACCAACGCGGCCCAGCGCCAGCGGCCGCCGCGTCGCAACAACGCCAGCCCGATCACCAGCCCACCGACCAGCAGCCATGCCAGCAACGTCGCGACACCCGGCCAGCTCTGCAACGCAAGGAGGCATGCCGCCACGATCAACACCAGCGCCAGCACAGCCCATTGCCGCCCGCTGGGGCGCGGCTGCCCGACACGGCTGCCGGTCGCTGGCGCGCGTCGAGAAACAAACCAGTCCTCGACGCCGTAGCCGGCCAGAATCGCCACGCCCACGGTGTAGAGCAGCATCCAACGCGCCGGCGCCCGAAACAGATCGAAGCCCGGCACCAGCTTGTAGAGCACGAAGTAGAGCGGATCGTACAGACCCAACGCCAGCGCGAACCCGACCGCGGCCAGCGCCAGCGCCAGACCGCGTGGCGAACGCAGCGCGCTGCCCGGTGCCCGCCGTCCCGCCCACAGTCCCAGCCCGGCCAACAACAGCCCGGCCACACCGACGTAGACCACGAACTCAGCATAGGCCGGCGTGCCGAAGCGGTCGGACAGGTTCTCGCCGTAGGTCGGCAGCAGGCTCAGCAGCAGATGGCGCGGATCCAGCGAAAAGGAGACGACCTCACGAAAGGTCAGACCGCCGCTGCGGATAGACTGGCCGGCCAGTTCCAGCGTCGGCAGCAATTGCAGCGCGGCCAGCCCGAACCCCAGCGCGACAGTGGCGATCAGCAGCGCGACCCGCCATGCGCCCGCTGCCAGGCCTGCCCGATCCATGGCCTGCCCGGTGTGCCGCAGCCGTTGCCCCAGCCACGCCAGCAGCGCCGCGACCGCAGGCCAGATCGCCGCCAGCGACAGCCCGACCAGGTTGATGAAGGCGGTCTGCGTGTGACCTGCCAGCAGTTGCAGCGCGACGATCAGCGCCAGCGCCGCGGCAGCGATCCAGTTGACGCGGCCCGGAGCGGCGGCCAGCGCGCGCCCGCGTCCCCACGCCTCCTCCAGCAGCCACAACAGCCACGGCAGCCAGGCGGCCGCGCTTAACTGGTTGATCTGGCCGGCGCGTGCGCCGAGATAGCCGCCCAGCATGAACACCAGACCGCCCACGAAAGCGGCTGACCAGCTCAGTCGGGCAACGCGCCGGACGTAGAGCGCGGTTCCGAAGCCCGCCAGCCAGAGATGCAGCCCGACCGACGCGGCCAGGCTTTTGGCGGCTGGCAGGCCAACGAAAAGCCAGTGCAGCGGATAGAAGACCGCCGACTGCGGGTTGGCCAGAAAGGGCGATCCCAAGAACAGATACGGGTTCCAGAGCGGCAACCGGCCGGCCGCCAGCGCCTGGTTGGCGAAGTCACGGTAGGGTGTGAAGTAGGCGAAGGCGTCGCCGGTGGCCAGCACGCGGTTGGTCAGCAGCAATGGACGAAACACCAGCAACACGGCCAGCGCCAGACCAACCGCCACCAGCACGCCACCGTAGCGGCCTGCGCGCGTCTGAGCCTCGTCAGTCACCGGCAGTGGCTCCGGCCAGCGGTTCGACACTGAATAGGGTCGCCGAGAGCGATCCGTCCGGGTGAGTCGCAGTCGTCACTGGCGTCAATGCCAGCCCGGCGCGCGCCAGGTCTGCAGCCAGCGCGGCGCGGTTCTCGGCCGACGGCAGGGCGACCAGTTGGCGACGATGGCGCTCCCCGGCCGCCTGGCGCGCCAGGTCGGCGGGTGACTGCCACCAGCGCAGATCAACGTCCGTGCCGTAAAGATAGAGGCCATAATGCCAGCCGTACCAGCGATGGTAGACGACGGTGTTCGCCGGCTGGCTTGCGCGAATAGTCTCTGCCAGCGCGGGCACACCGTCGTAGGTCGAGTTGTCGGCCACGGGAAAGCGCGGGCTGGCCGCGAGCGCGACGGCCCACAGGCTGGCGGCCGCAACTACCACCACCAGCGCGACGATTGCGCTCTGCCGCCCCTGTGCCCCGAAGCGGTCAGCCCACCAGAGCACAATGCGTGTCAGCAACAAGGCCAACACCGGCGCCAGCGGCAGCGCATAGCGATCCCACGGCGCAAGGCTGGTGGCGAGATGCAGGATCAGGTAGCCGGCGAGAAACAGGCCAAGTAACGCGTCGAAACGACCCGCAATCGCCGGCTGATCCGCAGGTGTGGGTCCGTCGCGGCGCTCGCGGATTGCGAGCACCAGCCGTCCGCCCCACAGGATCGCCGCCAGCAGCAGCAGCGGCAGGCCGAGCACAGTTGCCAGCACCTCCATCCACCCGGCCAGATGCTGCCCAAGCTGCCGCGCCAGGGATCAACGCCAGGCCGCCGTATGCAGTCGCGCTGCGCTCCCAGTAGCTGGGCATCCACAGCCAGCGCTGGCTGTCCCACCACAGGACGAGCACTGCGAGAAGCGCCCATCCGCAGAACAGCCGCCACAGATCGCGACCGCGCGACACCGCTCGGGCCGATCTCCGACCGTGGCCGCCGGCGATGTCTGAAAAGCCAACAGGCTCTGTTGCACGCCAGAAGCGCAGACCGGTTCGGTCAGCAGACCAGCCAAAGCGACAATTCTCCAGATGAAAAAGCAGAAAGGCTGCGACAATGAGGGGAATGATCAACAGCGCCTGCTGTTTGCTGGCCAAGGCCAGCCCGCAGGCAATGCCGGTCAGCCAGGAGCGCTGGCGCTGCGCAGCCCACAGGCCCAGCAGCATCCACAGAACCAGCCACGGGTCGGTCAGCAGGCTGGGCGACAAACGCGCTGCCAGCGGCGACAACGCTAAAAACGCGACTGCCAGCGCCGCGACCCGTTTGCCGTAGACAGCCCGCGCCAGGCTCCACAGCAGCGCCAGGCCAACCAGTCCCGCGCCCACGCCAGCCAGCCGGCCCAGCGTGATCAGTTGCTGAAGACCTGCGACCGAGGCCGGGGCGTCGCCCATCAGCCAGGCGATGCCGGCCAGCAGGTAGGGCAGGAAAGGCGGCTTGTCGACGTAGACGCCCAGCAGCAACGGATCACTACCGTCAGCGATGCGTAGCGCCCAACTTGCGTAGAGCGCCTCGTCGGGGTGCAGGCCAACCTGAAACGCCCAGATAACGCGAAGCGCTGCGCCAGCCAGGATGATTCCCACCATCGATGCAGGAAACAGCCAGCCGGGCAGCGCCAGGATTGGATTGCCTTTGGAACGGGAGTTCCGTCCCAGGTCAGACAGAGGTAACGGAGCGAGTCGCTGCACGCGCGGTCTTTGGGGTCGCGGGTCAGTCCACGAAACGATATTTCAGCAGCGTCCAGACCGCCTCGAAGCCGTCGAACGCGCCGATCTTCTTGCCTTCATCGTATTCCCGGCCAGTGTAAGTGATCGGGCACTTCGTAGATGCGATAGCCGCGCTTGAGCAGCTTGGCGGTGATCTCCGGCTCGATCTCGAAACGCTTGGAGTGCAGCGGCAAGGTCTGGATGACATCGGCGCGAAAGACCTTGTAGCAGGTCTCGACGTCTGACAGAATCGTGTCGTAGAGCACGTTGGTCAACAGCGTGATCATGCGGTTGGCGATCATGTGCCAGAACAGCATTGCCTTGCGCGGCCCGCCCAGGAAACCGCGAACCGTACACGACGTCGGCCCGGTGTTCAAGGATCGGCAGCAGCAAGACGGGAAAGTCGCGCGGATCGTATTCCAGGTCGGCGTCCTGAATCAGCAGAATGTCGCCCGCTGGCGGCCTTGATGGCAGAGCGAACGCCGCTGCCCTTGCCCTGGTTGGTGCGGTGAAAAACCGTCACCAGATCGCCGCGGGCAGCTTCCTCGCGCAAGATCGCGGCGAGATCCATCGGTCGAGCCGTCGTCGACCACGACGATTTCCTTCTGATATGCAAGGGTTCATCGGTGTAAACCAGCTGCGCTGTTGACTTGCAGGTCAACGGCCCGCACTCGGCGCAAGATCTCGCTCAGGGTCGGCCCGCTCGTTGTACACAGGAATGAGGATCGAGACTTTCACACTACCTCCGAGGACGTGGAGTGCAACCAGACACGATACGGCTGGCAATACGCTGGATACTTTGGACCATGCGCGCTGAGGTCTTCAGGTCAAATGGCGACAGCCGCTATTGCCGTAGTCCGTATCCAACGAGCTTCACGCAATACGGTTCAATGTATCCCACGCATCGAAGCTAGCTACAGTTCGCTAGTGCGTCACGGTCATCTGGTGGGCGAGGATAATCGCTTCGGCGACCTCGCGCATCGATTTGCGGCTGTTCATGCTCATGCGCTGGATGCTGCGAAGGCCTCCTGCTCGCTCATGCCGCGGTGGTCCATCAAGATGCCCTTGGCGCGGTCTACGGCGATGCGCGTTTCCAGCCGATCCTCCAGACGGGCCACTTCACCACAGATCGCCTGATACTCGTGGAAGCGGGCAGCACGACCTCGATGGCCGGCAACAGATTCGAACTCGTCGAAGGGCTTGATGACGTAGCCAGAGACGCCTGCCTCAGCGGCCCGCTCCACCAGATCGCGCTGGCTGTAGGCGGACGAGCAGCAGCACAGGAGCGATCCCTTCCTCGGTCAGCAGCTTGGCCGCTTCGATGCCGTCCATGTCGGGCATACGGATATCCATGATCACCAGATCCGGCTTGAGCTCGCGCGCCAGATTGACGGCGCTGCGGCCGTCGCCCACATCACCGACCACCAGATAGCCAAGATTGGTCAGCATCTCCCGCAGATCCTGGCGAATAAGTGCTTCGTCGTCTGCAATAACAATGCGTTTGCGTTGTTGTTCCACTGGTTACTTACCTCTTGATGCGCCACGTTGCGCGTCAACACGATCGATGTGCGGGCCCGACGAGCCAAGGAAGGCCGGGCAGGCCCAGTGCCCGGTCATCGTTGCGACTCTTGAAGTCGCCGTCGCATCGGATCGCAGTACGCGCTTCAGCGCCAAATTGACTGAAACACCTTGCCTCATTTTACCGCCAGAGCTTGCCACCTGGGCAATCCTTTGGGGAAGGACACTGGCCCGCGTGCCAGGCGCTCTGCTTCCATATCAAACCGCCCTTCAAGTCCCCTTCCACCAGGGTGCGCACGATAGTCAGACCGAGGCTGTCGTCTACCTGCTCGGTTATCTGCAGGCCAGGCCGATGCCGTCGTCCAGAATCTCCAGCGTCACCTGGTCACCCAGGTCGGTCAGTTGCACGGACACTGAACCCTGGCTCGCGGCCGTCAAAGGCGTGCTCCAGAGCATTGAGCACCAACTCGTTGACCATCAGCGCGCAGGCGGTGGCCTGCTGGCTGGGCAGGTAGATGGCCGGTCCTGCGACCGTTCAGACTGATCTGCTTGTCCGGGCATGACCGCGGCCCGCTGCGTCTGAGTCACGATGCGCTGGCAGACATCGCTTGACGTTGATCGTCTGGTCATCCTCGCGCGACAGGAATTCATGGATAACCGCCACTGCCAGAACACGATTTACCGCCTCGGTGAGCTGTAGACGCACCTCGGGATCTGTCGCGTCCGTCGTCCCTGCATGCGCAGGATCGAGGCCACCGTCTGCAAGTTGTTCTTGACCCGGTGGTGGACCTCCTTGATCATGGTGGAGAGCACCTGGAGCTGGCGGGCCTTTCTCGCGCTCCGCCGTCTCGTCGTGCACCAGCACCAGTGCGCCGCGCTCGGATCATCTTGCCAGAACTGCCGCTTGGACAACGGCCACCAGGACCAGGTCCATAGACTCCACACCGGCACGACCTTGCGCGTCCAGTAGAGGCTGCCCTCCATCACCTGTGCTCCTGGCACGTTCGCGTGCGAAAGGCCTCACAATCAGGATCACGTCCTTGGTTTGCAGGTCGCCGATGTGCTTGCCATCCAGGCTGTCCAGGTAGCCCAGCCGGCGATACAGATTGTTGGCGATGCCGCTGACGTAGCGAATCCGATAGTCGTCATCCACAAAGAGGACACCGTCCCATTCGCTGAACGGGCTCAGGCGCTCTGCACTGGCCAGATCACCGCGGAATCGCCATCTGCTGCAGCCAGACGACTGCCTTTGCGAAAGATGTCGTCGCGCCGCTTCTGTCGCTCCCAGGCGATCAGGTTGGTCTCGACTTTGCACCGCTGCGATGACGTCGCCCGGCTGGATGACACGACTGGCATGGTCTGCTAACACGATCGGTGTGCCCTTTTCCAGCACCTTGACCTGGACGATGGCCGGCTGCTGACCGTGAGCAGGCAGCCGTCAACAGGGGATTCTCGTCGTACGGCAGGATCGCGACCACCCACGACTGCTTGTAAAGCGAGGCGATGGAGTGCGGGCGAGGCCTGGGCAACCACCGCAGTCCATCGTCGGCGCCAATCACCAGGCAGATGTCGGCGCGGCTGATGTCGGCCGTGAGTGCCAGAGCCTGACGCTGCACGCGCTGCAAGCAGCTGGCTTCTCCGCGGCCAATCCGGCGTCGCCGGCATCCTGGTCCAGCGCTATGAGAGAACTTATCGGGGTTGACATGCTGTTGAAAGAAAAAGGCCGACGGCGTCCTTGCCATCGGCCCTCCATTCACGTTACCGAGTCAAGCCGCGACCCGTTGTTTGGTCGGGGCGAGAGGATTTGAACCTCCGACCTCTTGAACCCCATTCAAGCGCGCTACCAGTCTGCGCCACGCCCCGACGACCGTGGCCCGATTATAACACGGCGGCGGTTTCACCAAATGCTGCTCAGTCTGCGCCAAGGTCGGGAACCGACAAAAGCTGGGCTGGCCGCGCAGGAAATCACCGCACGTCACAGCGGAGCGGCCCGCCAGTTGCACCTGTTCCAATTGCAACACGCCAGCGCCCGTCACCACAAACACCACGGCTCACCATCAACGATCACGACCTCGCCCGGCGGCTGGTTGCACTGGCAATCGCCGGCATCGCTGGCAACTGCACTCAGCACCTTGAGATCCACGCCGTTCCAGGTTGTGCTGGCCGCCGGCCACGGGTTGAAGGCCCGCACCGCCCGCTGCGATCTGCTCTGCCGGTTGTCGTCCAGTCGATCAGCACCCTGCTCCTTGCGAATCGGACGGCAGAGCGTAGCCAGCGTCTGATCCTGCGGCTGCGGCGTCCAGCTGGCTCGGCCAGCCAGTCGGGCAACGTTTCGCCAACAGCGCAGCGCCCTGCTGCGCCAGCCGCGCGGGTCAGCATGTCGCCGGTGTCCGCCGGATCAATAGCCAGCGCGGCCTGCGCCAGGATCGGGCCGGTGTCCATCCCCTCGTCCATGCGCATGATGGTGCTGCCGGTCACCTGGTCGCCGGCCAGAATGGCAGCCTGCACCGGCGCTGCGCCGCGCCAGCGCGGCAGCAGCGACGCGTGGACATTGATGCAGCCGAGACGTGGCAGGTTCAGCACGGCCGGACGCAATATCTGCCCGAAACGCGGCGACCACGATCACGATCCGGTCGTCAGCGCTGCCAGTGCGGCCACGGCCAGTCGGGATCGCGCAGCGAGCGCGGCTGCAGCACAGGGATGTCCTGCTCCAGTGCAAGCCTTTGACCGGCGACTTGGCTCCACGCTTGCGGCCGCGGCCGCTGGGCCGGTCGGGCTGCGTCACGACGGCCACCAGTTGTAATCGCCTCCACCAATGCCTGGTCAGAGGGCACGGAAAAGTCGGGCGTGCCCATGAAAATAATCGAATCATTTGTTCCTCCGCAGGAGATTGTAGCACAGGGAGGCGGAGGAAGGGAATGGGCGAGAGTGGGAAACGAGAGAAAGGAGGAATATGAGGGTAAGGAGAGCGAGGGGGAGATACATGGCTGGACAATGTTGCTTCGGCCGTGAAACCTTCTGGCTGCGTTCGTAAAGCGGGTAGAGAAAATAGTCACCAGATGCGTTGGCCGCGGGCCGCAAGCTGGTGAAGGAGGCTTATGTGACTGAATTGAACGAATCGATTGACCAAACAACATGCCAAACGAACCCGCAACGGCGGTGGACCCGACGGCTGATGCGCTGGACGACTTGCAGGGCGGGTGGAAAGCCGGCGCAGCAGTCGGCAGCGGCGGCGGCTGACGACGACGGCGCTGCGCTGACGGTGATTGATGCACCGCCCGGCCAGGCAGGATCAGATGAGACCGCGGCCAGACAGGGTCAAATCAGACCGCCGGCCAGACGGAACAGCCGACGATCATGGACCGGCTGGCTAGCGACAGCGAATTTGACCCCGACGCCACCAACGACGACCGGGTGATGGCAGCGCTGGCCTATGCCTCGCCACTGCTTATCGTGCCGTTCATCGTGCCGATCATCATCCTGATCTCGGAGACCAGCAAGCGACGACCTTTTCAGCGTTACCACGCGATCCAGTCCATCGTGTGTGGCGGTGGTGATCTACGGGCTGGAACTGGCTCTGGTGATGGCTGCCAGTGTGTCGCTGGCGACCATCATCCTGTGGCTCTGCCTCTGCTTCATCGTCCCGGCGATGATCGTGCTCTGGCTGCTGCCCCTCTACTACGCCATCATGGCCTACAACGGCAAGCGCTTCCGCGTGCCGGGCCTGACCCAGTTCCTGCAGGACCAGCGCTGGATGTAGATCCTCCGTACTCCTACTCGTACTCGATCCCCCTCTCCTCGGACTGTCGTCGTTGTCGAAGCGGAGGAGTACGGAGTAGGAGTAACCCGGCAGTACGAGTAGGAAAGGAGAACAAGCCCTGACCGCCAACGCGGCAGGGCTTTTCCTTTTGCGCAACCGTTTCGGATAAGCGCGCCACCTGCGGTATAATGCCGCCCATGGAAGATCGAGCTATCTCCGCCAACAAACGCCCGGAAGAAGTGGTCGTGGACGCTGCGCTTCGCCCCAAGAACCTGACCGAGATGATCGGCCAGGACCAGTTGCGGGACAACCTGTCCATTCTCATCGAGGCGGCCCGGCAGCGAGGCGAGGCGCTGGATCACATCCTGCTCTACGGTCCACCCGGCCTGGGCAAGACCAGCATGGCCCACGTCCTGGCCAACGAGATGGGCGTCAACATGAAGATCACCGCCGGCCCGGCCATCGAGCGCGCCGGCGATCTGGCAGCGATCCTGACCAACCTGCGCAAGGGCGACATCCTGTTCATCGACGAGGTGCACCGGCTGGGCAAGGCGGTGGAGGAGATACTCTACCCGGCGATGGAGGATTTCGCGCTGGACATCGTCATCGGCAAGGGTCCCAGCGCCCGCTCGATCCGCCTCAAGCTGCCGCGTTTCACCGTCATCGGGGCAACGACCCGGCTGGCGCTGCTGACCGCGCCGCTGCGCTCCCGCTTCGGCGCGGTCTACCGCTTCGACTTCTACGAGGAGACTGCGCTGCAGGAGATCGTGCGTCGCGCTGCCGACGCTGCTGAAGGTCGACCATCACCGACGACGGCGCGCAGGAGATCGCCCGCCGGGCACGGGGCACGCCGCGCGTAGCGCTGCGGCTGCTGCGCCGGGTGCGCGACTACGCGCAAGTACGCGCCGACGGCAACATCACGGCGCAGGTGGCGGACGACGCTATGGCGTTGCTGGAGGTGGATCAGCAGGGTCTGGACGATCTGGACCGCAAGACTGCTGCGGGCGATCATCGAAAAGTTCGACGGCGGGCCGGTGGGACTGGACACCATCGCCGCCTCCCTCTGAGCGAAGACTCCGGCACCATCATGGATGTGGTGGAACCGTACCTCCTGCAGCTGGGCTACCTGGATCGCACGCCGCGCGGCCGTGTCGCCACTCGCCTTGCTACGAGCACCTGGGCGCCGTGTGGACAGGTGAAGTCCGACCGCGCGCAACAACCGAGCTTGTGGGACGACGGTGGCGAGTTGTAGTTAGACCAGGAAGTTTGGATGTTGGCGTGTTGGGGCGTGTTGCGTGGCCCCGTACTCCGTATTTCGTATTCTCAGAACTTGCTCACCACACAGCGTGCTGCGTCATACATCGCCGCTTCCGAATACGCAACACGTAATACTGACCATCACCCACCACGCCCTATTTCGCAACACCCCCTCCGAATACGCAATACGTAATACGTAACCCACACCACCAACTCTCTAAGACCTTCCATGAACCATCCCCCGCATCGGCATCACAACCCTGAGCACCGCCCGCGACTACTTCGACCGGCTGGTGCGCAACTACTGGTGGGCCATCACCTGGGCCGGCGGCGAGCCGGTGATGCTGACGCCCGGGCAACGGCCAGCATGCCGCCCGCCGAACAGGTCGCGCGCTGGATGGTCTGCTGCTCTCGGGCGGCGGCGACGTGCATCCCCGCTACTACAACCAGCCCATCAACGGCGCTGACCCGACGACATCCAGGTCGAGCGGGACGAGCTGGAACTGCCGCTGGCGCGCGCTGCGCTGGCCGCCGACCTGCCGATCGCTGGCCATCTGCCGCGGCATGCAGGTGCTGAACATCGCCGCTGGCGGGGGTCTGCTGCAGCACGTCGAGGGCCACCGCTCGCCCACGGACAGCGCCCGCTATCATGACGTGGACATCTGCAGCCGGGACGCTGACGGCGCGCGTGCTGGGCCACGAAGGCCCGCTGTCCACCAACACCTACCATCATCAGGCCGTCACTCTGGACACGCTGGCGCCCGGCTTCCGCCCCAGCGGGCTGACCGTCAACTCGCCAGTCCTGGTAGAAGCGATGGAGAGTGAAAGCTGCGCGCTGGGTCGTGGCCGTCCAGTGGCATCCCGAGCGCTTCTACGAGCTTGATCCCCGGCACCGGCGGCTGTTCAGCGGATTTATCCAAGCGGTAAACGGTAAGTCGGTAATCAGTCCCCGGAACGCCGATTGCTGAATACTGTTACTGTTTACCGTTTACCGTTTACCGTTTACCGTATCAACGATGAAAACCTCCGACTTCGACTACATACCTTCCCCCTGGACCGCATCGCCCAGACGCCGCTGGAGCCGCGCAACTCGTCGCGGCTGCTGGTGGTGCATCGCGCCACGGGCCGTCTGGAACATCGCACGCTTCCGCGACATCGGCGACTATCTGCAGCCCGGCGACCTGCTGGTGGCCAACGACAGCCGCGTCATTCCGGCGCGCCTGTTCGGACGCAAGTCCTCCGGTGGGCAGGTGGAGATATTTCCTGCTGCATCCGTTGCCCGAAGGCCGCTGGGAATGCCTGGTGGGCGGCAAGGGCCTGCGGCCTGGCGTCGAGGTGCTGATTGACCTGCCGGAAGAGCAACCTGCCGCCGGTGACCGCGACGATCGAAGCGGAGCACGAGGACGGCGGCCGCGTCGTCAGCTTCAACCGGCCGCTGAGCCGAGTGGCTGCACGACGCAGGGCACGTGCCGCTGCCGCCCTACATCCACGAGACGCTGGCCGACCCGGAGCGCTACCAGACCGTCTACAGCCGGGTCGAGGGATCGGTGGCTTCCTCCACAGCCGGCCTGCACTTCACGCCCGACCTGCTGATCGACCTGCGCCAACAGGCATCGGGATGGCCTTCGTCACCCTGCACATCGGGCTGGACACCTTCCAGCCGGTCAAGGTGGAGGATGTCGAGACCACCCGATGCACAGCGAGCGGGCCAGCCTGTCGCCCGATGTGGCGCGTCAGATCAACGAGACGACGCTTGCGCGGCGGCCGCGTGATCGCCGTCGGCACCACCGCCGTGCGCACGCTGGAGTGGGCCGCCACCGGCGCGCAGGGGCTGGATCCCTACGACGTAGAAGCCTGTCCCTGGAAGCGCACGGCTGCCTTCGACGGATCCGACCAACCTCTTCATCCGCCCCGGCTACCGCTTCCGCGCCGTGGATGCGCTGATCACCAACTTCCACCTGCCGCGCAGCACGCTGCTGATGCTGGTCAGCGCCTTCGCCGGCAAGGACCTGATCGACCATGCGTACCGGTCGCCATCGACGAGGGCTACCGGTTCTACAGCTTTGGCGATGCGATGTTGATCCTGTAGGAGAACCCAATGCCATCTATCTTCACTCAGGCTGTCCACGCCGGCGAAGCGCCGCGGCGCCACGCGAGACGTCGGTCAGCACGCCACTCTACCACAGCGTCGGCTATCTTGAACCGTCCGCCGAGGCCATGGAGTCCGTCTTCGCCGGCGAGACGGCCGGCTACGTCTATCGCCGCTACACCAGCCCGACCGTTGAGGCGTTCGAACGGGCTGTCGCGGTGCTGGAAGGTGGCGACGCGGCCTTTGCGACTGCGTCAGGCATGGCGGCGGTACACGCCGCGCTGCTGGCCGCTGGCGTGCGCGCTGGCAGTCACGTCGTCGCTGCACGCGATTGTTACGGCGCGACCTATGACCTGCTGGCGACCCTGCTGACCGAGCAGGGTGTCACCACGTATTTCGTCGATGTCACCGACCCGGGCCAAGTCGAGGAGGCGGTGTTCCAGCACAAGCCGGCTGCCGTGCTGGTGGAGACCGTCTCCAACCCGTTGCTGAAGCTGGCTGACATCGGTGCGCTGGCACGCACCACACAGGCGGTCGGCGCGGCGCTCATTGTGGACAGCACGTTTGCCACGCCTTATCTGTGCCGTCCACTTTCCCTGGGCGCGGATTATGTCGTGCATTCGGCGTCGAAGTACATCGGCGGCCACGGCGATGTGCTGGCGGGTGTCGTTGCCTGCTCGCACGCCAAGCGCGAGAAACTCTTCGCCATCGAGAAGAAGATCGGCGCGGTGCTGGCTCCCGAAGTGGCATGGCTTGCGCTGCGCGGGCTGAAGACGCTGCCGCTGCGGATGCGCCAGCAGTGTGAGAATGCCGGCATTGTGGCGCGGTGTCTCAGCGAGCATCCAGCGGTCGTCGCGCGTGCATTACCCGGGCCTGGCGTCCCATCCACAACACCAGCTGGCGCAAGAGCTTTTCGGCAGGCGCGGCTTCGGCGGCATGGTGGCCTTTGAGCTGCGCAACGGCACGCGGGCAGCCGCGTTTGCCTTCCTCGATGCGCTGAAACTGGTCCTCCCGGCTACAACTCTGGGCGATGTGTATTCGTTGGCGCTCTACCCGATCATGGCCAGCCACCGGGCTGTGCCGCCGGCCGAGCGCGCGCAATTGGGGATTACGGACGGACTGCTGAGGCTGAGTATCGGCATCGAGGACGCTGACGACATCGTCGCCGATCTGGATGCCGCCCTGCACGTCGCCGTCACCGTCTAACTCGTCCTTCCTCTCGTACTCGTACTCGTACTCGCACTCTTACTCGTGCTCTCTCTGGTTGCCAGACCGGACCGCAGAAGAATTCGAGGACGAGTAGGAATACGAGTACGAGAGGAACTTCTCTAAACTTGCCCGTCCGAGGGGGGCGCTGGTTTCTGCCTGCGCAGCCAGTAGACAGCCAGTGCGATCACGGCAATCGCAAACACCAATGCAAAAATCGGACTCCACGGCACGCGAATACCAATGCCTTTCGCTGCGTCCACACCGCCGGAGAGGTTGACCGGCGTTGGCAGCGGCTGAGCAGGTGGTATCACCACGTTGACCTGCAACGGTTGCCGGTTGCCGGCGGCCGCTGAACTGATGGTCGTCAGATAGGTGACCTCGTCCGCTGTGTAGCCCAGCCCGGCAAAGTCAATCAAACCATCTGGCACGTGGCAGTCCTGGCACTGACGGGCGTTGTCCTTGTCAACCACGCCGTGGCTGATCTGCAGCAGCGTCTCAACTTCTTTCGGTTCCCACTTCCCGCTGTAGTCCATCCCCGACTTCGCTGGCGCCAACTGCGATAGCTTCCTCCAGGTTTCCAGCCGCGTAGAAGGGCTGGAGCTTGAGAGGGATTGGCTGTCCAGTTTCAGCGTCAGCAGGCACCACAGCGTCGAATTGCTTGAACGGCTGCAAGCGCGCGGTCACATCGGAGCGGCTGCCTGGCCATGCCTCGCCCGGCAGCGCCGGGTCGCCGTTGTACCACCGGAACACCGGCTGCACTGAGTTCGGCTCCCGTTCCTCGCCAACCGGCGAGTACAGCTCCGTCACCGGATCATAGGTCGGTGTGGCTGTCCAGTCACGTGAGACCAGCCCACCGGTGCCTGTCACATGGCAGGTGCGGCAGTCGAGGCGCACGTGCTGGTTGATCAGCGGATCGGTGTGCGGCTCGGAGGTATGGCAGGTGTCGCACAACAGGCGGTGCTCCGGGATGTCACGGCTCCACAGGTCGGGACTATACCCGTATACCTTGTGATCGTCGCCGGCGTGGCAGTCCACGCAGTTCACGCCAGCATCGGCGTGTACGTCACCCTTGCTCAACTCGCCGTGGGTGTCAGATACCGGTGCAAAGTCCACACCACGCTTCAGCATCGGCCCGCCGCCGACGTTCTGGTGGCACAGCAGGCAGTTCTCGGTGGTCGGTCGCTGCGCCTGACGAGCGGCCAGCACGCTGCGGTCCTGTGTCAGTTGCCAGTCGCCGCCCTCCGTCTGGATCGGGAAGCGCAGAGCTGGTATCGTAGACGGGCGAGTGACAGATCAGGCAGTCGATGCCGGCGGTGTCCTCGGGCGTCACCTCGTCGGGCGACTTGGGCATCGCCCCGCTGCCGACATGACAGCGTCCGCAGCCGGCCGGGATGCCGAGCTCTTCGTTCAACATGCCCAGCCAGTTGATGTTGGCGATCGTGCCGGCCACCGGGCTGTAGTGATCCATCTTGTTTTCCCAAGTGTAGTGAACGGAATGGATCACCTCATCGGTGACGTCGCCATGACAGACGGCGCAGGTTGCCGGACCATCGTATTCGTCGATGTACTGATGCGGCGCGGGCGGCTGGGCCAGTGCGACCTTCGGAGCAAGCAACAACGCCAGCAGCAGCCCCACGGCGATGAAGCAGCCATGGCGAAATGAGTTCGGGATGTCACGTTCATTGTACCACCTCCAGCCTGCTGATGGCAGGTCGTACAGGTGTTGTCGCTCCGTCCTTCGTGGTCAAGCGGCAGCCGGCCGTATCTGGCTCTCGACGGCGTGGCAGAGGCTGCACTGGGATCGATCGTCGTTGATACCGTGAGGAATTGCTCGGGGATCGCTGCATCTGGCCGGACTGATGACTGAAAGAGGCGTCGGCACCGGTGATGGCTCGACAGCTACCGGCAACTCCTTCAACGGAATGGGTTGATAGACCTTCTCTTCGGCGGCGATGCGGGGCACCGTGGTGATTGCGGTCGTCTCCGCCGTCAGCCAGCGCCAGGTTCCAATCACCGAGAAGATCACGAACAGCGTCGCCAATGGCACATAGATGCGCAGCCGGCGATAGCGCAGATCAGGAGCCGGGCGGAGTGCGAACATTGCCCGTCAATCGCTGTTCCAGCTCCTGGCCGTGCTCCTCTTCCATTTCCTCTTCCGAGATGTAGCCGGTGAAGATGCTCTTGTTGAACTTGGCCAGATGCACGAAGTAGAAGTGCCAGGTGATGATCGCCAGCACCGCCAGGATCGGCTTCCATGCCATGGGCGATCTTGGCCGCCGGCACCACCTCGCCCGGCAGAAACGTGGTAACCAGTATTGGGTTCCACAGAACGTAGCCGGTCAAGGTCATCAGGATCGTGCCCCAGACCACCGCCCAGTATTCCATCTTCTCGATGAAGTTGTAGCGGGGATAGTGTGGATGAACGTCGGTCATCCGCAAGTTGTACTTCATCGCATCGAAGAAGTCGGTGATATCCTTCAGCATCGGCAACATGGCCATTTCGACTCGTTCGACATACACCCGATAACCGATCTGCACGACGTGCGCAATCGAGATCAGGATCAGCATGACGGCAAACGTGTGATGGATAAGTCTGGTCTGCTCGATGCCCGCCCATAAGCTGGATGAACCAGATTGATATTCGGGCGTCAGAATACTTCTGCGCAAGGCCGGTGAAGCCCAATATGGTAAAGGAGATCAACAGAAGCACGTGCAGCAGCCGGTCGCTGCGCACGAAGCGTAGATAGCTTTTAGGCATGGTTTCGGTGCTCATGCTTCTGCCTCCTTCCTCTTGCCCGCCCGCCGGTCGTGGATGCGACGCTGCAGGTCAATGACGATATAGATGATGAAGAACGCCATCATTGCCGGGATCAAGATGCGATAGAACCAGGTCACGGCTGTCACCAGCGGTGCGGTGCTCCAAATCGGTGTGTAATGCCCTAGCCAACTGTCGGCGAAGTTAGTTGTAGCGTCTGGATGGCACTCTTGACAGGTCTTGACCAGATTGGTCTTCATCTCCGACTGATCGCCGTGGGCAGTCTGTATATCGTGAACCCCATGGCAGTCGATGCACACCGCCTTGTTGGTGGCCTGATCGGGAGTCGTCTTATCGAAGAGCATCACGGTCGTGCCATGGAAGTCGCTGACGTAGGTGTCGAACACCTCGGTTGACAGCCCATACTTTGCCATCAACTCCTTGTCGGCATGGCAGTCTCCGCACATCTGCGGCGAGTGCGAGGCGGAACTTCAGAGTCCGCGGATCTGTCGCCGTGTGAGCCGGGTGGCAGTCGATGCAGGTCGGCACGTCCGGGTTGCCACTCAACATCGCTTCGCCGTGCACGCTATTTGCGTACTTCTCGTAGATGCCATCATGGCACTGGCTGCACGTCTCGGCCGACACAGTGCCTGGCATTTCAGGATGCTTCGAGCGGCTGATTGGCTGGATGTCGTGGCTACCGTGGCAGTCAGCGCAGACAGCCGCTTCCTCCACCCCGGCTGCGCGTACCTGAGCATGTACGCTGTCAACCTGCTCCTCGGCCTGCTCAGTATGGCAGTTGACGCAAGACTGGCTGTAGTGTACCTGCAAGTCGCGGTGGCTGTCGATGGCAATCTCACCGTGGGGATAACCGGCGATGTCAGAGTGACACTGCTGGCATTGCAGTCCTGCATGGACCGAACCTTGCAGCGCCTCACCATCCACGGTCACGGACAGCGCGTTCCCTGTAGGCAAGGTGAGATGCAACCCCTCCTGCGTGTGGCAGCCCAGACAAGTTTCGTTGGGAATTGGGACAGCCGGCGGCTCTGGCCCCTGGGCGCTGGCGAGACTGGCTGTCAGCAGCGCCAGCAGCAACGCTGCCAGGAGCGTTGCTGCGATCACTGCGACGCGGAGGGTGGTGGGTCTGGCAATCATTGCCTTTGCTCCGAACGTGTTGGGGGAACCCGAGGGACGATGACTTCGCGATTGGCCTCGAGTTCATCGGCGGCGACATCACTTTCGGTCAGGAAGAGATCAGTCTGACCGTGACAACTGTTGCAGCTCTCGTTCTGAGGTGTGAAGCGCTGCACATTGTGCGGTGTAGTATACTTCCAGGTCGGCAGATTGTCGAATTCTGGCAAGAGATTGTCGCCATAGTAGTCAAAAAGATCAGGGTTTGCCGGAACATGGCGCACCAAAACGTAGTCCCACGGTCGATCCTCTGACTTCAGCGGATTGGCGCCGATCTTGAAGGTCATTTCGCTGGGATCGGTCGTCGTGTACGGGATACCGGAGTCGTCGCGGCCGGTGTGGCAATTAGAGCAAGATTTGTACTCGCCAGCAGCGTGACAGACCTGGCACTGCACGGTGCTGGTGTGAATGGTATGTTGCAGGATGTCACCGCCCACGGCCACATCCTCGGCGTGGCAGTCCACACAATCCGGGCTGGGCGCGCCGTCGTAGCGCGTTCCGTGGGTGCCCTCGTGGAACTCTTCCATGGTGTGGCACTGGGTGCACGGCATGCCGGCCTTTTCCCAGTGTACATCGGCCGGAATTCCCTCGTGCACACCCTTGTACTCGTCACCGACGCGCGCGCTGTGGCAGCCGCCGCAGGTGACAAAGACGGAGGCGACCCGCTTAACCTGGTGGCCGGCGATCAGGCCGCCGTCCAGCGCGCTGGGCCGGCTGATGTGGCAGTCGCCGCAGTCAGCGTGGCATTTGGTGCAGTGCGTCGTGTACGCGGTCACCGTCTCAGGCATGGTGAAGTCCGCGCCGCGGTGTTCCAGCACATCCATGTAGCCCGTCTGCATGCGGTGCGTGCTGTCGCGCGCCTGCTCAACGATGCCGACGTGGCACGTGCCGCATGACTGCTGCGGCTTGGCGCTGGCCTTGGGCAACATCCCCTCGTGGGCCTGTTCCTTGTTCACAACACCGGATTGGCCGCCATGGCAGGCGATGCAGCCCGGCTCAGCATGTACGTCGTCCAGAAACTTCTCGTCAACCAGCACCTTTTTCCATGCCTCCAACGGAGGCAACTCGCCAGCTCAGCCCTCGCCTGCGGCAAGCTCGGAGACAACCTCCTCCGGCTCCTCGGCCAGTTGCTCAAGCACAGCCTGGTTGGTGTGGCAGGCGATACAATTGTCGGAAGACGGCGTGTCGGCAACGACCTGAGCGTTGGCTTCCGCTTGTTGTGGCGCAGGGGCCTCCTGCGACACCATGCTGACTGCATCGGGCGCTGGCTCGCTCAGGATCTCAGTGTCAACGATAGCAGCCGGCGCGGCCGCTTCAGAAGGCAACGCCAACTCTGCGGAAGGGCGCAGGAAGATCACCAGCGCGCCCGCCAATGCCACCCCGAGTATTACCCAAATCCAAGGGTGCTTCAGGACAGATTTCATGGGGGATGGCTCCTTTCAACTTGGAGGTCAAGAAACGGGACTGCCTGCCCCGAGGATACCTCGGGGCAGGCGATTCAATCAGGTCAACGGGCGGCGACGCGGCCGTCCGGTCACTGGCTGGCCTCGGTCGGGTAGTCGTGAGTCGACTTCTCGGCGCTGAAGCGCTTGACGTATACGTCGGGATCGTCGCTCCACGAGCTCATGCCGAAGGAGAGGCTGCTGGCGTCATAGCCCAGCAGGTTGAGCGCCGATGTCACCTGGCTGGCGGTCTGGCCGGTGTAGCAGTAGACCACGATCGGCTGGTCAGTCGGCAGAGTTGCCAGACCTTCGGCCGTGAAGAGCGCCTTGGGATCCTCCCAGACTGCGCCGGGCAGGTGGCCCTTGCCGTAGTCCTCAGCCGAGCGAACGGAAACGATGTAGGGATCGTTGCTCGTGTCGCCGTCGTTGAGATTCTCGTACAGCGCGTCGGCCTTGATAGTCTTCATGCCGGCGTCGAAGTAGGTGTTGGCAGCCTCGGCCACAGTAGCAGCCAGCGGGCTCGGCAAGGCGTATTCGCCCGTCGCCTCGAACGGTTCAGTAGTCGTCGCGTAGCCCTTGGCCATTTCCGGCTCGAAGCGCGTCTTGTAGACATTCGGGTCGGTCGTCCAGGAACTCATGCCGAACACCAGATTGCTGGCATCGTAGCCGGCCATGTTCAGGGCTGAGGTCACCTGACTGGCGCTCTGGCCGGTGTAGCATTGAACCACGATCGGCTGATCGGTGGGCAAGGTTGCCAGGACCTCCGGGTTGAACACATCGCCGGGGCTGATGTTGACCGCACCCGGGATGTGGCCGGCGGCGTAGTCCTCCGGCTTGCGCACGGAGATGACGTAGGGATCGTTGCTTGCGTCGCCGTCGTTCAGGTTCTCGTACAGCGCGTCAGCCGCAATGGTCTTTTGGCCAGCACTGAAGTAGGCAACCGCGGCGTCCAGCACTGCATTGCCAGCCGCAGCGGTGTCGTCGGCCATCTTGCCGGCGGCCAGGCTGGCCGGTGCGCCCGTGTCAAAGGCAAAGTCGCGCGGCGTCTTCTCAGGATCGAAGCGCTTGACGTAGACTTCGGGATCGTCGCTCCAGCCGCTCATGCCGTAGGTCATGCTGGCAGCGTCATAGCCCAGCAGGTTCAGGCCGGCAGTCACCTGACCGGCGGTCTGGCCGGTGTAGCAGTAGGCGACGATGGGGCGGTCGCTGGGCAGCTTGGCCAGCATCTCAGACGTAAACAGTTCCTTGGGACTGGCCCAGACAGCGCCCGGCACATGCCCCTTGGCGTAATCCTCGGCCGAGCGCACGGAGATGATGAAGGGGTCGTTGTCCGGGTCGCCGTCGTTGAGATTGTTGTAAACATCGTCCGCGGCGATCAGCTTCGGCCCGCCATTGGTGAAATACGCCTCAGCAGCAGCAGCGCTGGTGTCGCCCAGCGCCTCCGGCATATCGCCAGTTGCCTCGGGCCACGCTACCTCATCGGTGCTGGTCGCGTACTGGCGAGCGCTCTTCTCCGCGTCGAAGCGCTTGACATAGGCCGTCGGGTCGTTGGACCAGCCGCTCATGCCGTAGACCAGACTGTACGCGTCGTACCCCATCATGTTCAGCGCAGCCGTTGTCTGGGCAGCGGCCTGGCCAGTGTAGCAGTAGACCACAATCGGCTGGTCGGTCGGCAGGTTCGCCAGCACGTCAGGTGTGAACAGTTCCTTGTTGCTGACGTTGTAGGCGCCGGGGATGTGGCCGGAGGTGTCATCCTCCAGCGAGCGCACCGACAGAATGAACGGATCGTTTTCGGCGTCGCCGTCATTCAGGTTGGCGAACAGGTCGTCGGCCGAGATCGTCTTCGGGCCGGCGCCATAATAGGCCATCGCGTCGTCCTGGACGGCGCTGGCCATGGGCGGCTCAGGGGTGGCCGTAGGCGGCACCGGGGTTGCGGTAGGCGGCACGGGTGTGTCAGTGGGTGGCACGGGTGTCGCCGTCGGCGGCACAGGTGTGTCGGTGGGCGGCACGGAGGTCGCAGTGGGCGGCACAGAGGTCGCGGTAGGTGCAGCTTCTTCAGCAGCCGGGCCGCACGCGGAAACCAGCACCAGAGCCAGAATCAGCAGTGTCAAGAGAGCGAGCTTGCGGGTCATCATTTTCTCCTCGATGGGCGAACATCTTAGGCTGCCAAGGACTGGCAGTTCTTGCGAGATTACCTGGTGGGAACACAGCGTTCCCAGTGTTGATCATACAAGAGAATTTTATAAGATCTTATGACCTAGATCATGTTCGTTTATAACAGTATCTGATAAACTACATCTGAGAAAACTATCACAGGAAAGGAACATGCCATGCTTGATCTGGACAGCTTGCGCATTTTCGTTACAGCAGCGGAGACAGAAAACTTCACACGCACGGCTCAGCGCCTGCACATGAGCCAGCCCAGCGTCAGCCAACACATTCAAAACCTGGAGCAACAACTGGGCATCGATTTGTTCGAACGCCACGGCCGGCGCGTCGACTTGAGCGCGGCCGGCGCGTCGCTGCTGCCGCTGGTGCAGGATCTGTTGCGCGCCGGGCGGCAGGTCGAAGAGGCCGCACTGACGTTGAGCGGTGAAGTTGCCGGTCTGGTTACTCTGGGCTGTTCGACTTCTTCAGGCAAATACGTGGTGCCACGACTGCTGGCTCGCTATCGGGAGATGTATCCTCAGGTGCAGGCTGCCGTGCGGATTGGTGCGCGTTCGCAGGTGATCGACTGGCTGCTGGCCGGCGAGGCGGACGTGGCCATCACCAGCCACCGCGTCGAACGCTCTGGGCTGCATTACAAGCGCTTCTTTGAGGACAAGATCAGCCTCGTCGTTCCTGCCAGCCATCCGTGGGCGCAACGGGAGAGCATTCAGCCGAAAGAACTGTACGGCGAACGCTTCATCTTCCGCCAGGCAACTGCCGGCACGCAGATGGCTGTCATCGAAAGCCTCGACACGCTGGGCGTCGATGTTGAGCACCTGGAATGTGCGCTGGTGCTGGACAACTCGGAAGCCATCGTCATGGCCGTAGAAGAGAAGATGGGCGTCGCCTTTGTGCCAATGGTGACCGCCGAGCGCTGCATGACCTGGGGACACATCGTACCGGTCGCGATTGAAGGGATGGCAATCACCCGCTGGCTTTATCTGGTCGACAACTCCAATCGGTCGCGCACGCCCGCGGTCAACGCGTTCTGGAGCTACGTTGAAGAGCTACAGCGCATTACACTGACCCGCCGCCACGCCTTGCAGCCGGAGGCTACCGAAGAGACGTGCGACACGGCAGGGATGACTCGCCAATCGCTGCCACAGCGAGTACAACCGTCGCTGAATTAACGCGACAACCAAACACCGTCGCCATCACCCTCCCGGAGGTTTCCGAAATCTCCGGGAGGGTTTCTGTTTTCGGCGCTCAGTAGCAGTTGACACCGCTTGCGGGCAATGGTATAAAACGTGAAATACGGCTCAATGGCAGCCACAATTGCCATCTCCCTCTACAGGAAAAGAGCGAACCGATGAGGCAAAACCACAAAACGCGAACCTATCTTTGGGTTGCCCTGATCGCACTGCTGGCGATTGCCCTGACCGCAGCCTGTGCGCCGCCAGCCAGCCAGCCGGCGACCGGTATCAAGGCCAGCGGCGTCTGGGCGAGAGCCGCCAAA
This sequence comes from uncultured Chloroflexia bacterium, assembly GCA_963707275.1. Classification (GTDB taxonomy): domain Bacteria; phylum Chloroflexota; class Anaerolineae; order JAAEKA01; family JAAEKA01; genus JACKBK01. The sequence continues at coordinate 56,804 of CAVPPH010000001.1, read as the reverse complement.
GCGGGTGAGATGACAGGCGACGCGTCCTCCGACACCGGCATGGCCATGGGCGGCGGCATGAACAGCGCTGTCTACATGATGCTGGCCAACCCTGGCGACGCGCCTGATCGCCTCCTCAGCGCCGCGGCCGATGTGGCCGGCGCGGTGGAGATCCACGAGACCAGGATGGAAGGCGACGTGATGCACATGCAGCAGGTCACCGGCGGCATCGAAATCCCAGCCAACGGTCAGGTTGAACTGAAGCCGGGCGGGCTGCACGTCATGCTGATCGGCCTGACGCGCGACCTGAACCCCGGTGAGACATTCCCGGTGACTCTCCAGTTCGAACAGGCCGGCGCCGTCACCGTCGAGGCCGAGGTGCGCCAGCCCTGACCGGCAACCACCGCTTCCCGTCTAACACAATGAGCGGCCCTTACGCGGGCCGCTCATTATTTGAACCCTGATGAAACTTGCCGTCTTAGCCGACATACACGCCAACCTCACAGCGCTGGAGACAGTCGCCGCGGATATCGACGCGTGGCGCCCTGACACGGTGGTGGTAGGCGGCGATGTGGTGAACCGCGGGCCGCAGCCGGCTGAGTGCCTGGCATTTGTGCTGGAGCGGCAGGACACACACGGCTGGCGCACCGTCCTGGGCAACCACGAGGAGTACGTCATCCAGCAGGCCGGACCAAACCCGCCGGGCGTCGACGCAGCGGCTGACATCTACCGGCCAACCCGCTGGACGCTGGCGCGGCTGGACGGCGACATCGCGCCGCTGCAAGCGATGCCCTTTCAGCAGAGAGTCGCCGGACCGGATGGCAGCGAGGTGCGCGTCGTCCACGCCTCGACGCGCGGCACGCGCGACGGCATCTTTCCTATGACCACGGATGACACGCTGCGCGAACAGGTGGGGCATCCCGCGCCGGCTGCGCTCTGCGTCGGCCACACCCACTGGCCGCTGGTGCGCCGAGTGGACGCCACGCTGGTCGTCAACGTCGGGTCGGTGGGGCTGCCCTTCGACGGCGACCCACGGGCAAGCTACGGGCGGCTGACCTGGGTAGATGGCGGCTGGCGGGCAGAGATTGTCCGGCTGGACTACGACCGGCAACGCACGGAAGAGGCATACGCGACGACCGGGTTCCAGGAGCAGGCCGGCCCGCTGGCTCGTCTGCACCTGGAAGAGCTGCGCAGCGCGCGTTCCCAACTGTTCTCCTGGGTGGAGGCCTACGAGGACGAAATTCTGCATCGGCGCATCACCGTGGACGAAGCGGTCGATCGCTGGCTGGCTCTCGAACAATAGAAAAGCTCCCCGCGGCGGGGAGCTTTGTTCGCCTTTTTGAGGTAACGGTCACTTTCGGCTCCTTGCGCTACGCTACGGGAGTCTGCGAAAAGTGACTGTTACCTGAGAGGAGCGACTCTACTCATCCTCAGGCTGCCGCAACACGCGGCGTGCTACCTCGGTGCTGCCTCTGGCGACCTCTTTGGTGATCGTATAGGTTGCATCCGCACCGGCGTTGGCAGCCAGCTTGAACCCTTCGACCGTTCCACCAACCGCGCCCTTTGCGCCGCCAGCCACCGCGCCGGTGGCCGTCGCAGCGCCGCCCAGTGTGCCAAATGCGACGCCGGCAGTCGCGTCGAAGCTTTCCTGCGTGAAAGTTTGGGCGGCTTGCTTGACCTGAGTCGCGCCCTTCTCCTGATCCTGAGCGGCAATCACCAGCCCTTCGGTGACCGCGCCAGCCGTACGCACTGTCGTGCCAGCCAGCCCGCGGGTCGCTTCGATGAGCGCGCCGCCACTGATCTGCGCTGCCAGGATCAGCCCGCCCAACGCACCCTTCGCGCCGCCGATGAACGCACCGGTGGAAACCGATGTCGCCTGCACAACGCCGGCAACCGCCTTGCCCAAAGCTTCGGACACCTCCTGAGTTCGCGTCAGCCGCGGCCTCGGCGTTGGCAGCGGCCTCTGCCGATGCCATCTCAACCATGCTGTTGACCGTTGAGACCGCGCCGGCCACCGTCATATCGGCCAAATCCCTGGCCTGGCGCATGCGCTCAGCGACCACGGAAATCGGCAGCTCCTGGCCTACTTCGGGTATCGTGCCCTGCTCGTCTGTGCTCATAGATCCTCCATCAAGGAAACGGCCGCGGCCGCAAGGTGTTTAAGTGTATTCGTGACGCACTGCATTATAGCTGAACGCGGTCAGGCAGGCAAAGTTGATAAGGTCTGACAGGCAGTTTGGTCAATCCTTCACTGCCTGTAACACATCCGCAAGCTGAGCCGCAAACAGCACGACCCGCTTCGGCGCGGCTGCGGCTTTCCAGCGCACCAGCCGGATCTCGCGGTCAGCGATCTCGATAGCGGTGATCGAGCCGTCGCTGTAGGAGCAGCAGCCGCTGTTGAAGTAGCAGGGCGTGCGACCCGGCAGCGTGACCGCCCCGGCTGCCTGCTCGGTCATCCAGGCTGCATCGACTTCGGGCGTCGGCCCGACAGCGCGCACAGACTCCATGGCCTGCTCCAGGCTCAGCCCTTCCCAGACGGGGTGGTGCGTGTGCCCGGCGATGAGGACTACCCCCGACTGCTGTTCGGCGTAATTGTACATGGCCGTTTCATGTTTGGCGCGCAGGGTGAAGTTGTTGCTGGGTGTGCTGCTTCGAATGTTGAATATGCGCTGAATGGGACGCCACACGTAGCGCACGACGACTGCTGAAAAACCGGCGAAACGGTCGGAGTCCGGCGTGCCCTGATGGCCATGCACCAGGAATAGCTCGCCCAGCGGCTCGCCCTGGTCATGCACCGTCAGCCGCAACCCTTCGATGACCGGGTGTCCACCAAGGTAAGAGTCGAGATACTTTTGCACCTGATCCGGGAAATACCAGACATCGTCGTGGTTGCCGACAAACCGCTTATAGCGACGACCAGGCGACGTGTCGGCGAACCGCTGCTCGCTGAGCAGCACATCCTTGTACTCGCGGATCACCGGCTCCGGCCAGCACTCCCACAGCTCCTCGATGTCGCCCAGCAGCAGCAGCTCGTACTGGTCAGCCCAGTAGTGATCCGCGGCCGCCAGATAGGTCTGCTCGCAGTTCAGGAAATCGTCGGCGCGGTCACGTTGCCCCTTGTGCAGATCGGACAGGATCGCCATCCGCAAGTCCGCCAGTTCCACACCCTCGTGAACACTGTTCTGGGTGTAGACCTTAGCGAGACCCTTGGCAATATCATCGGCGTAGTTAGTCATGGTGCATCCTTCCATGAGGAGCCGCTAGGCAGCCTTCTGATCGCAGGCAGTCGGCAACTCCACACTCAACCGGCGCGCGGTGCTGGTTGTTCATTGTCCGACATTATACGACCGTTTGTACTGGCGGGGCAACTGCGCGCGGCGGCTGTCAGCTTGCCGCTGCGCTGTAACAAGGGTATCATTCCGGCAGCGTTTGGAAGGGGCGGCACCTCTTGCAGGCTGATCCCCCGTTATAGTAGTGATTTATAACAAGTCACCCGTCACTGCGGCGGAGGCGCGAGTCTGGTGCTTCTGAAGCGTGGATTTCCGCCTCCGCGGCAGTGACGCAAAGGAAAATGAGAGAAACCATGGTAGAAACCGATCTGATCCTGACGCTGGCAAAAACGCTGATCGCTGTATCCTGGGCCGACGGCGAACTGACCCGCGACGAGATCACCAACATGAAAGAAATGCTGGCGCGCATCCCCGACCTCAATGCCCGCCAGTGGATGTCAGTAGAGATGTACATCGAGTCGCCAGTGAACGACGCAGAACGCGCCCGGCTGGTCGGCGAGCTGCAGGCGCTGGCGCAAGCGCCTGAGAACAAGGCGCTGGTCTTCCAGGCGCTGGACGACATGCTGGCCTGGACGGACGAGGTCGCCCCGGAAGAACGGCAAGCGCTGGATGAAGTCAAGGCGGCCATCGAGTTGGGCGGCAGCAGCGGTAGCATCCACGGACTGGGGCGGCTCTTCCGTGGCCGATCCGCCAGCCAACCCGTTGCTGTCGAAGGCCCCAACCGCGAGGACCATCTCGACGACTTCATCACCAATCGCGTCTACTACGCTGCCAGCCAGCGCATGGTGCGCGGCGAGGCAGCGCTGGACCTGCCCGATGCGCAGGTGCGCAAGCTGAGCCTGGCCGGCGGCATGATGGCCAAGGTCGCCGCGGCCAATCCGCAGATCACCGACCAGGAGATGACTGTCATGAGCGGCGCCTTGCAGAACTCACTGGCAGCTCAGCGGTGACGAGGCGATGTTCGTGGTAGACGTGGCGCTGTCGCAGCTCTCGTCGGAATTGGACGACTACCGGCTGGCCAGCGAGTTCGCCAACGTCACCGACTACGATGAACGCTGCCAGTTCATCGACCTCTTGTTCGTCATCGCCAACGCCGACGGCGGCATCACTGACCCGGAGATCGAGGAAATCAGTACCCTGTCCAACGTCCTCAGTCTACCGCGGCAGCGCTTCTTCGAAGCCAAGAAGAAGGCGCTGGCAGATTAGCAGACGAGACCACTATGTTTGGCGAGACAGTCACTTTCGGGATGCCCCCTGATCACCTTCAAATGATGACTATCGCACTTGTAAGGTGACAGTCACTGTCGGAGAGTGACTGTCACCTTAAGCACGTTCCCGTTCAGGGTATCGGTTGATACGAGCGCAACAATGATCTTGTTGCGCTCGTATTGATTTACAAGACATCTAGTCTGTTATTAAATCTTATAAAATTTGACAAGTTTCAACAACAGGTTTATTCTGTAACAGAATTCACCAAGCGTGTTCAAACTGGAGCAGTGCTCCGGGACCGCAGAACCACACGAGGACAGAATGGCTGACAAACTGTTGACCACCCGAGAGCTTGAAGAGAGACTGCAACTCGACCGCGTGACCATCTACCGGATGGTCAAGGACGGCGAGCTGCCGGCGATGCGCGTCGGCGGTCAGTGGCGCTTCTCGTCCGATGCCATCGACGCCTGGCTGCGGGCGCAGTCAGGTGAACCGCCAGCCAGATCCGTCAGCAGCGAAAATGGATCACCAGACCTGGACAGCCTGCCGCTGGTCGATCTGGTTCCCATCGCGACCTTGCAGACCATTCAGAACCAGTTTGCCGAGCTGGTGGGCGTGGCCGCGTTCATCACCGACCTGGAAGGCCAGCCACTGGCGCCGTGCAGCCGCTGCAGCAGCTTCTGCCAGATCATCCATAGCCGGCCGGCGGGCATGGCGGCCTGCCAGGAGTCGTGGCGCTCGATCGCTCTGCTGGATGAGGAAGAGGCGGCGATCCACGTCTGCCACGCCGGCATCCAGTACGCCAGCGCACCGGTGGGCGTCGGCGGACGCAGGTTCGGCATGGTCACCGCCGGCCAGTTCTTTGTGGACGCCCCCGACCCCGCGGAGTTTCGCGAGCAAGCGATGGCCACTGGTGAGCGCATCGGCGTGTCGGGCGAACGACTGGCCGGCGCGATGGACTCCATCGAGCTTGTGTCGCACGACCGACGCGGTGCAGATCACCAACCTGCTGCAAACCATCGCCAACGCGATCTCCAGCATCGGCTACCAGAGCTATCAAGCGCGACAAACCCTGGCACAAATCGCCCGGCTGACATCACAGGCGGGTGACCAGTAATCAGTTATCAGGTATCAGTGAACGGTAGTAAGTCAGACCATTCTGATCACTGATTACCGATCACCGGTCACTGATTACCGCTCCCAAGACGGAGGATTGAATGCTTCGAAAGCATGTTTGGCTACTGAGTCTATTTGCGCTGGTGCTGATACTGGCTGCTTGTACAGCGGCTGCCAGCAGTGACAACGTGGCGGGAAACGACGACCCTGATCCCTGGGCACACGTCCCGACAAAACCGATTCACACCGACCACAACCACATCATTCAGGGACCGTTTAGCAGTGGACAGGAAGTCACAGCGGCCTGCCTCGAGTGCCATGCTGACTCGGCTGACCAGGTGATGCACACCACACACTGGACCTGGGAGGGCGATCCGGTCACGGTCCCCTGGCGCGATGAGCAGGTAACGATCGGTAAGAAAGATCAGATCAACAACTTCTGCATTAGCTCGCAGGGCAACGAAAAGCAGTGCATGACCTGCCACGTCGGATACGGCTGGTCGGACGACAATTTCGATTTCGCTGATCAAACCAATGTGGACTGTCTGGCCTGCCACGCCGACGCCGCGGTCTATAACAAGGGCAACTACGGTCTGCCAGTTGAAGGCATCGACCTGCTGGCCGCGGCCACAGTCGGTGCGTGCGCCAACACGCGAGGAATGCGGCAAGTGCCATTTCGACGGCGGCGGCGGCAACGGCGTCAAGCACGGCGACCTGGACGAGAGCCTCTACTTCCCGTCGGAGAACCTGGACGTACACATGGGCCGGCTCAACTTCCTCTGCACCGACTGCCACCAGACAGATGATCATGCCATCAAGGGCAAGCTGCTGGCCGACAACTACACCATCGACCCGGTTGCACAGGTCGCCTGCGAAGACTGCCATCAGGGAACGGTGCACGAGGACGAGCGCATCAACCAGCACACGGACACCGTTGCCTGCCAGACCTGCCACGTCCCGGCCATGGCGCTGAAAGATCCCACCAAGACCTACTGGGACTGGTCGACCGCCGGACAAGATCTGCCGGAAGATCACTACTCCTATCTGAAGATCAAGGGCACATTCGAATATCAGAAGGACATCCTGCCCAGCTACATGTGGTTCAACGGCAACAACGCCTACCGCTACCTGTTGGGCGACACCATCGATCCGTCGCAGACGACAGAGATGGTCACCCCGGCCGGGAACATCGACGACCCAACCGCCAAGATTTTCCCGTTCAAGATCCACGTCGCCAACCAGCCCTATGACACTGTCAACAATATCCTGGTCCCGCCGCGCACTGCCGGTGAGGGCGGCTTCTGGACGACTTTCGACTGGCCGTCGGCGTTGGTGCTGGGTGCGCAGGATGCAGGCCTGGACTACTCGGGACAATTCGGCTTCACCGAGACGAGCATGGCCTACCCGACGACCCACATGGTCCAGCCCAAAGAAAACGCCTTGCAGTGCACCGACTGTCACAGCGAGAACAGCCGGCTCGACTGGCAGGCCCTCGGCTACCCCGGCGACCCCATGAAATGGGGCGGCCGTGACATTTCGAGCGCAGCAGGCGGCCAGCCGGTAGCCGGCGCGGCGCGACCATAGAGATTTGAACCATGAACCATTTCACAAGAACTCGGCTGGCTAGCCTATCTGCACGGGCATGGCTGCTGCTCGCAATCACTCTGCTGACGCTGGTTGGCCTGGGCGTTTGGTCGATTGAGAATGCAATCGCCAGCAGCAACGCGGCGCCCGCCGAACAGGCGTCACCTGTCCACCCCACCTTTGCGCTGTTGGACGCCGACGGCGAGAACGTCCTGACCAGCAACGCAGCCGTTTCACTGGACAAGACCTGCGGCACTTGCCACGACACCACCTTCATCGAGTCACACGCTTTCCACGCCGATCTGGGTCTGAGCGCGATGACCGAAGCGGGCCAGGCAGCGACGGGTACGCCCTGGGACACATCCACCGGTCTGTTCGGCCAGTTCGACCCCTTGACCTACCGCTATCTGACGCCGGCCGGCGATGAACGGCTGGACCTTTCGACTGCCGGATGGCTTGAGGCGGTCGGTTCACGCATTGTCGGCGGCGGGCCGGCCACAACCTCGCGTGACGGCCAGCCGCTGCTTACTGACACGTTGAGCGGCCCGGAGGCCAGCATCCTCGATCCGGTCACAGGACAGTCCAGTCCGTGGGACTGGTCGCAATCGGGCGTCATGGAGATGAACTGCCTGCTCTGCCACACAGTCGAGCCAAACAACGCGGCGAGGATCGAACAGCTGCAAGACGGCCACTTCGGCGACGCGGTCACGGCCACGCTGCTGGGTACCGGCATCGTGGAGGCTGGCAGCCAGGGCTGGGCCTGGAACGCAGATGCCTTTGACTCTACGGGCGAGCTCAAGCCTGAGTTCGTGCGTATCCAGGATCCCACCAATGAGAACTGCGCCCAATGTCACGGAGTGGTCCATGACGGCGCCGATCCATTGACGCTTGAAGCCTGCGATCTTGAAAATCCGCAGACTGCCACCACCGGGCAGGTGATCTCCGGTCAGAAGATCAACGAGTTCGGGCCTCAATCTGGCCAGCAAGAACCAGTTGAGCTTCGCCTGGGACATCCACGCCGAGCGCGGTCTGAAATGCACCGACTGCCACTACTCCCTCAACAACCCGATCCACTACCAGGAGCGTCAGGACGACAAGCTGCCCAATCTGCTTTACGACCCGCGGCGGCTGGAGATCGGCGAATACATCGAGCGGCCCGACCACACGCTGGCACGCGGCCAGAGCGCACAGTTCGACGTGGCGCCCGAGAGTAAGGCCACCATGCGCCGCTGCGAATCATGCCACGACGCCGTCCCAACCCACAAGGACTGGCTGCCTTACACCGAACGACACATGCAGGAGGTGGCCTGCGAGACCTGCCACGTGCCAGAACTGCACGCGCCGGCGATTCAGTCCAGCGACTGGACGGTGATCAAGCAGGACGGCTCGCCGGTCACGGTTTGCCGCGGCATCGACGGCGACAGCACCGTCACCGATCTGGTAACCGGCTTCAAGCCGGTGCTGATGCAGCGTACCAACGTTGACGGCCAGTCAATGCTGGCGCCCTATAACCTGATCACCTCCTGGTTCTGGATCTACGACGACGCCAACGGCAACACCCGCCCCGTGCGCCAGATCGATCTGGAAGCCGCCTATCTGCAAGACGGCGCCTACCGGCCGGAGATCATCGCGGCCTTTGACAGCAACGGCGATGGGTTTCTGGCCGAGGATGAGCTGACCATCAACAACGACGCCAGCAAGCAGGCCGTGACAAAGCAGCTTGCGGCGCTGGGGCTGGACAACTCACGCATCTACGGCCAGGTGCAGCCCTACAGCATCAACCACGATGTGGTGCGCGGCAAGGAGGCGATCAGCGACTGCCAGACCTGCCACACCGACGAGTCGAGTCTGGTCGCGCCCATCGTGCTGGCCGGGAGCGTGCCGGGCGGCGTGCTGCCGCAGTTCGTGGCGGATGTCAACGTGGCAGCCACCGGTGTGCTGGACATGAACGCCGGCAAACTGACCTACCAGCCCGATCCGCAAGCCGACGATATCTACATCTTCGGCAACAACCGCGTTACCCTGATCGATTGGCTGGGCGCGCTGATTTTCCTGACCACGCTGCTAATCATTGCGGTTCACGCGACCATGCGTGTGTTGGCAGCCCGGCGCAATCCGAAGGAACCGGTTGCGACACAGTCGGTCTACATGTACGATAAATACGAACGGTTCTGGCACTGGCTACAGACCATCACTATCATCCTGCTGCTGCTGACCGGGATGGTGATCCACCGGCCAGCCATGTTCGGCATGTTCTCGTTCCGCCACATGGTAACGCTGCACAACGTGCTGGCGGTGGTGCTGGTTGCCAACGCCGCGCTGGCGCTGTTCTGGCACCTGACCAGCGGACAAATCCACCAGTTCCTGCCGCGGCCGCGGGGCTTCTTCGACCAGGCAATTGTGCAAGCGAAGTTCTACTTGAGCGGCATCTTCAAGGACGGACAACATCCCTTCAGCAAGACCTATCGCCAGAAGCTCAACCCGTTGCAGCAGATCAGCTACTTTGGCCTGCTGAACGTACTGCTGCCGTTCCAGATCATCACCGGCGCGTTGATGTGGGGCGTGCAACAGTGGCCCGGTATCGCTGCCATGCTGGGCGGCCTGCCCTACCTGGCGCCGTTCCACACACTGATCGCCTGGCTGCTGGCGACTTTCGTCGTCGCCCACGTCTACCTGACCACCACCGGCGAGTCGGTGGAAGGCGATATCCGGGCCATGATAACCGGCTGGGAAAACGTGCCGGTGCACGAATAAGAGGAACCATTCAATGACCACAACTCTCGACCAACCGCGCAAGACCTGGCGCGACCGCGTCTTCAACCGCCCGACGCGGCCGTACATTCACCCCTATCTGGGCGGGTTATTGCTGGGCATCGTCCTGTTCCTGGCGTTCTTCATCACCGGCAACGGGCTGGGCGCGTCGGGCGGGCTGAACCGCATCGTCGTCTTCGTGCAGGACATCTTCGCGCCGGAGCACGTGGACCGCATCCCCTATCTGCTCAAGATGGCCGGCGGCACGCTCAACCCGCTGGATGACTGGGTTGTGCCGCTGGTCGTGGGCACGATTGTCGGCGGCTTCGTCTCGGGATGGTTCAGCGGCCGGCTGCAGGTCGAGACCAACCGCGGCCCGCACATCAGCAAGCACACTCGCTGGGCAACAGCGTTGTTGGGCGGCGCGATCATGGGCTACGGCGCACGCATGGCGCGCGGCTGCACGTCCGGTCAGGCGCTTTCCGGCGGCGCAGTGTTGTCGGTTGGCTCGTGGGCGTTCATGTTCGCCGTCTTCGCCGGCGGCTACGCGATGGCCTACTTCGTGCGCAGACTGTGGAACTAGGAGACGATCATGCCATTCCCCCTACCGCTTGAAACGCTTGTCAGCAAGCCGGTGATGTTTCTGATCTTTGGTCTGATCGGCGTCGCCTTTGGCTTCGTACTGGAAAGCGCCGGCTTCGGCAACTCCAAGAAGCTGGCCGCCCAGTTCTACCTCAAAGACATGACCGTGCTCAAAGTGATGTTCGGCGCGATCGTCACCGCGATGGTGCTGCTCTTCATCGCCGTCGGGCTGGGCCTGCTCGACTTCAGCCTGGTCTGGGTCAACCCGACCTATCTGTCGTCGGGCATCCTCGGCGGGCTGATCATGGGCGTCGGCTTCATCATCGGCGGCTTCTGCCCCGGCACATCGCTGGTGGCCATGGCGACGCGCAAGATCGACGGACTGTTCTTCGTACTGGGCGTACTGATCGGCATCTTCGCCTTCGGTGAGACTGAGCAGTACTTCGACCAGTGGTGGAACACCGCTGGCTACATGGGCCGCCTGACCATCCCTGACTGGCTGAACTTGCCGGTCGGCGCGGTGGTCGTCGGTATCGTGCTGATCGCGCTATTCATGTTCTGGGCTGCGGAACAGCTCGAGCGCATCTACGGCAAGCGTGACCTGAAGAAGGAGCCGAGTTGGCGGCGCTACGCGGCCGTTGGTCTGGTCGCTTTCGCGGTCAGCATCATCGTCATCGGCACGCCAACCACCGCGGAGAAGTACGACCGCATCGCCTCGACCAAGGACGCGGCATTGGCCAATCGAGAGGTGCAGATCAACCCCGGCGAGCTGCTGGACACCATCGCCAACGATACGCTGAAAGTGGTGGTGCTGGACGTGCGGCCTGAAGCGGAGTTCAACCAGTTCCACATCAGTGGCGCGCAAAACACCCCGCTGGCCCAGATCGAGGATGTCATCCCGGACTTGCAGGCTCAGCAAGCGCTCAACACCGTCTTTGTGCTGGCCAGCAACGACGAAGTGGCAGCTACCGAGGCATGGAAGGTGCTCAGCGCCGAGAGTATTCCCAATGCTTACGTCCTGGAGGGCGGCATCAATCAGTGGATCGCTACCTTCGGCAAAGATGAAAACGACATCGTTCAGGTGTCCTCCCCGGCCGGCGACGATTCGCTGTGCTTCAGCTTCCCTGCCGCGCTGGGCGACCGCTACGCCGCCGCCGAACCGTCAGCGCACGAATGGGAACTGGACTACACACCCAAAGTCAAGCTGCAAGTCAAGCGCGACAAGAGTGGCGGCGGGTGTGGGTAACAGAGTGTCGTCACATCAAGGACGGCAACGAGTCGATTGAGTTGCCCTGGATCACCTCTCCTTGCTGAGTTTATCCAAACAGGAGTCGGTTTGACAACGCAGCAACGTGTCAACACCGTGGAATCGAAAAAGCGTTACGCTGATTCACTATCAGTGTAACGCTTTTTTCATGGTGTTATGCATACCTGTGACCCACCCAAGACTCGAACTTGGAACCTACTGATTAAGAGTTCGGCGGTTCCGGTTCACGATGTCGGGCCACATTCAGGCTGGTTCGCAACATGATGACGTTGGCCTTTCCTGCCAAGTCAGTATGTTACAAGGCCATTTTACCTATCATCACAAATCTGTCAATACTTGCTCGAATTCGGTAGTGTATACATTTCGGTTGAAATTCGCAGCAGCTTCGCGTGACCCAGTGCGGCACTTCGTAGAGGCAAGAATCTCGTGGGAAAGAGCCGGTCTATGCCCGAGAAGTACGCGTTATGTTAGGCAAAACTCCGCAATCAAGATCGATTCTGGCTTGTGCAATGATGCGCACAATTTCAACCGAACAAGATACACTACCGAGAAGTGCGCTGTAACCACACTAAGGACTCTGGAGCATCCTACGCAGGTTCTCTCGCCGCAAGCCAGTCCAGAAAATCTCCAGGGCTGAGGACCTTGACGCCCTGATACTCACCGAGATCCAATAGATGGGAATCGCCAGACACGATCATCGACGCGCCGGAGACGATGGCACACTCGATGAACATATCGTCGTCTGGATCCTTTTCGACCACATGCAGTTCGCCGCTGATCGACACCTCGCGCCCGTAGCGCCTAAAATCGTAGACTGCGGCACGCACATTGTCTGGCGAGAAACCGAACTTGTCGTACAACTTCTCTGAGAATTCCGCAACCATTTCTCGGGTGTAAGCCAGATCGATCAATCCTGCTCTGGCCGCCAGCCAACATTTGTAGGCGGCTCCGCGCCACAAGTACGCGGCCAGGCGAATGTTGGTGTCGAAAACGACAGTCTCAGGCATACGGCGTTTCGTGGACTAATTCATCCAACAAGCGCATACGCTCATCTTCGGACAGCCCGTCCCAATCAACGCCGCGGCTTGCGGAGATGGCCCGCATGCGTTCCTCACCGTAGGTGACCAGCCTGTCTAAGGAGTTCATTTCCGGGATCAAGTTCTGCAAGAGCGCCCGCTTGCCACTGGGCGTCAGTTGCCGAGCCAGCGAAATGACTTGATGTTCGGAAATGGGGAGCAAGATTGAAGATTCCATGGCTTTACCTCGATGGTATGGAATACAGTTACGCGGCTTATCGTGAGTGATTGTACCCTGTCTGAATGGGTCGCGCAAGCACGCCAGTCTCCTCCACCAGGTTGCGCAGACAGCGCGCCCGGTCGTCACGGTCATTGGCGAAACCGAGGACGAGGATCGCCTAATCATCATCTTGCGCCAAGCAGTCCACCGATGAAAAGACGTGCGGCCTAATACACCTCACCATGACTGCCGACGTTGACCAGGATGATCTCCTGCTCGCGCAGTTCCAACTCCAAGGTGATGCGATATTGCAGGTTGATGGCGACGGCGTGCAGCCCCGTCAGACGTCCTTCCAGTGCATGTAGCCGCAGAGACGGGTGGAATGGATCCTGCTCCAGAATGGCCAGGGTCTTGTGGTAGCGCTCCAGCAAATCCGGGTGGCGCTTGAGAAAACGCTTTTCGATCTTCTCGTAACTCGCGGTGAAGATCAGATCATAGGGCATCGGTCAATTCACCCTCGATGCGCGCCCGGTGCGCATCGGCGCTTTCACGTCGGAAGCGACCGGCGCTGACATCTGCGCTCGTCTGCGCCCAGGCGGCCGCAATCTCACACTCGCGCAGGAAGTCATAGTGGGCGATATCCATCACCACATAGCGAGGCTTACCCCGGACACTGATCACGACTTCCTGGGAATCTTGCAGCATACGCTCGATGTCGGAAACGCCTTTTGTCTTGAGATCATTGGCGGTTAGAACAGCCATCGGTCACCTCACTTATCCACAGAACGATTTAGCATACGACAGACAGTACGATTATATGCCGATTTATCGTGCTGTCAAGATTATCGAATGGATTCCAGTCTCCTCCACCAGACTGTGCAGGCGACGCGATGAACTGGTATCGCCTCCACAGTCATATTATACGAGGAGAAAGATGAGTTTAATGCTCATCTTCCTCCTTTAAGGCTGTCCACACGGGGACAGCCTACCTGCATAAATCTCATCATGACTACCGACATTGACCAGGTCGATCTCTTGTTCCCGTAGTTCCAGATCCAGAGTGATGCGGTTTAGCCATCGTTGGGGTGTTCGAAGCAGCAGCTACGTCCCACCTCTGTACTCTGTAATCTTGCGACTGTCGCACGCCTAGACTCGTATCCGTTAGAGGCTTGAAGTGGCATCCGCTTTCAGACAAAGCTGGTAAGGCTGAACACTCAGCGCCAGGAACCGTTCGGAGTTGAGCACGGCAAAGAATTGTTTCATCCCGCCACCGGTCCCGACAAGCCAGATCAGATCGACCGCCCAGATGCCGCCCACCAGCACGGCGATCATCGCAGTCAGCCGGTCGGCCCAGGTCCTCGGCGGCCACAGCATCCAGATGATCAGGAACGGCAGCGCCACCAGCCCCAGCGTGGGATCGGCAAACACCAGTAGAGTCGCAATCATCACGACGAAAAGGATGCGCGGCAACGGTGAGAATTCGCCCTTGCCTTCCTCATGGCTGGCAGTCTTCTCCAGCGTCAACCGCGTCGACGTGATCCCGGCAAAGGCCCACGGTAGCAAGCCAAGGAATAACGCCGTCCCGAACGCGCCCACGACGTAGTTGTTGACCAGCAGCGACGGCCAGAGCATGTAGCTCACGCCTGCCAGCAAGCCGGCGCGTGCGGCCACCTCGCGTGAACTGCCCTCGTCCGCGCCGGCAATGTTTCGCGTCCACCAGAACATCCCCAGCCCGCCCAGCATCATGCTCAGCGCCATGATCGTCTTCAGCGCGCCGATGTCGCCCAGCAGCGGCCGCACCAGCCATGCCAGCCAGAAGGCCAGCGGGCCCTGGTCCCTGGAACAGGCCAGCCCCGGCCGTCAGCGGCGGCGCCCAGCGGATGCACTCCTTGGCCTTGACCAGATCAGCCAGATTGAAAAGCGCGCGGAACCCCTGTATCATGTAAAAACCTCGCCTCACTCCATTTGACCCCCGAAAATGTGTCGTTCTTGCCTGTTGACAGTACAATCATCCTGCATCTCTGCAAATCTGCCAAGGAGGATGGTTGCATGCTCTGGTATGCCCTGGCTCAACTCTTCTCAACTTTTCTAGAGTTGATGCGCGTTGTTCGACTTTCGACCGATGAAAAAGATCTCGAGATCCTGATCTTGCGCCAGCAACTGGATGTCATGGTACGCAAGAATGCTCAGGTGATCAGGCCTAGCCGGTCAGAAAGGTGGTCGCTGGCTGTGTTGGCCGCAGCACTGAAAAGGCGAGGTCGCCTCACCACCAGTCAACTGAGAAACGCCATTCGCATCGTCAAGCCGGAGACTGTGATCAATTGGCATCGGCAACTCGTACGACGAAAGTGGACGCAGACGCCTGTGCATCGCGGGGGAAGACCGCCTGGCAACCAAGAGTTGACTGACCTGATCGTGCGTTTTGCGAATGAGAATGAACGGTGGGGTTACGGCAAGCTAGCAGGCGAGTTACAGAAGCTGGGCCATGTTGTCTCCCAGAGCACGGTGCGCAATATACTAAAAGCCCATCACATCCTGCCGGCGCCGGTACGTTTCGGTTCCATCGGTTGGCGGCGTTTCATGAAACACTACAAAGACCAGGTGCTTGCCTGTGACTTCTTCACCGTGGAGACGATCCGCCTGCAAACCCTATACGTATTCTTCTTCATTGAGCTGAGAACCAGGCGAGTTCCACTAGCCGGGGTGACCGAACATCCAGACGGTGCCTGGGTTGCTCAGCAGGCTCGAAACGCGCTGTGGCTGCTAGACGAAGGCAATACAGACCTGCGTTGTCTGATCCGAGACAATGACAAGACGTATACCAGTGCATTCGATACCCTCTTCGAGTCAGAGGGGATATCGGTCATCCGCACGTCCTTCCAGGCACCCAACGCTAATGCCCACGCCGAACGGTGGGTACGCACTGCTCGAAACGAGTGCCTGGATCACATCCTGATTTGGAGTGACGCCCATCTTCTCCGCGTGCTGAGGGAGTTCGTCGACTACTACAACTCCCGACGGCCACATCAAGGTTTGGCTCAACAGTCGCCCGTTGCTCGAACGCCGCCTGATCTTGCCGGTCCTGTCGCCCATCGACAAGTGCTGGGCGGTATCATCAACGACTACTACCGAGCTTCGAACAAGCTGGCAACACAATCCACTTGAGTTGAGGGGGAAAGAGAGGACATACAGGACTGCCGGGTATGATGGTTCCGGCATCTTGATGACTGCCTGGGGGTAGACGTGCCAGTCCCTTCCTCCACGCCATGCAACTGGGCTGCAACTCTCCGTGTCGGTTTGTTAATCCCATGCACCAAATGGTCTGAGAATTCAATCCCAGACAAACTTGTTGCGTGTTCGACCAGTTCGGTGGAGTTTTTACACGGTACGGGGCCTTTGGACGTGCCTCTGGACCGGGCACACCAAGGGTGGCCCTCAGAATTCACAAGGAGACCCACAATGACCGACCCCCGTGCAGAGAACTGTCTCGGCTACGCTGAGACCGAAGGCAAGACCACCGGCGTGCGGCTGGAATATCTGCCGGCGCCCGAAACCAAGTTTGAGCTGATCCGCGCGTCGCTGGTTGACGAAGCGTCATCGCAGGGCAACATCGTCGCCACTGTGCAGGTGCTGGACAAGGACAACATCACGGCACGCGTCAACTGTTACCTGGCCTGGCCTTGGCGCGGCTGGCAATTTCCGCAAGGCTTCCAGGAGAAGCTGCTGCCCGGCAATCCCAACCTGCCTTACCAGCACATGATCACCAACAAGTACAACCCGGGAGGCTTCGGTTCCGGCGCCGAACCCGGTCCGCTGGCGATCTACATCGGCGACGCGCAGGGCAACGTCATCAGCGATGTCATCGGCGGGCTGGGCCTGCCGGGCGGCCGGCACGTCTGCTACGATCTTGTATTTCGTGAGCGGACTGCCGGCGGCGGTGGGACGGGCAACACTGATCTGATCGCCCAGTTACAGCGCATCGACGACAAGCTGGAGAGGCTGCTGAGACACATGGGCGTGCCGGACTGAGGGGCTGCATTAGACTTCGGATGTCGCCGGGGTATCACGAGCGATCTGTTCCAGCCGTTTGATCGGCGGATTCCGAAGTCTAATCAGATCTGGGTGCCGTTCCCTGCTACGCGGACGAAGGCAACTCGTCGCCCTCTATGGCAACATCCGTGCCTGACTTTTCCAGAATCGCGAGATAGTCGGCGCGATCGGCGCGGTCTCCTCGTTCCTGGAAGTAACGCTCGGTGCGCAGCGCCGACAGTTTCTCAGCTACGGCGACGTTGATGAACTGATTCAAGGTCGTACCTTCCTCCTCGACAACGGCTCGCAGTTCGTCCATGAGGGAGGTTTGAAGACGAAGCGCATAATTACTAACGACTGTCATGATTCTATCCTCCGTAGTGCGTCGGCCGGCCGAAGAGTGATTATGCCGAACCTTTGAGCTACACCGTCGAAGTGGCGTTGGTTGAAGGTAACGATAGCGTCGGCGCCGCCGTTCACTGCCGCTTCGAGAACGTGTTCATCGGCTGGATCCCGCAATTGCGGACGCCATAAGAAGAACAGCGTTACCGGCGTAATGAGCATCGACATACTGTCCAGAAAACGCTGGATCTCCTGAGATGTAAGGCCAAAAGCCGCGAGATTCTCGGGCCGGTTGAGGACTGCTTCGTATTCAAGCATCGTCGCAACACTGGCAAGCGCTTGATAGCGTCCCATGTACAACAGGGTCAGCAGCCTGCGCGATGCGCCCGTTCGGCTGCGCAGCCCAGCCACCAAAACGTCGGTGTCCAACAGGTATCTCATATCGTATATGATATGCACTCGACGGCCTTTGTCAATTCCAACGGGTGCTCAGGCGCCGGGCACTTTCCAAATGTCAACTAATCTGGCATCCATGCTGAAAACAGTTGATCAGACCATTCCATCCATGAAGGAGATATTCATGCCCAACAAACTCGGTTTCTATTTGCACTCGTCCCAGGACCAGCACGGCCTGTGGAGTTCTGGTGGAACTCATCAAGCCGCCGGTGGCGCTGATTTACATTGAGTTCGAAGGACGACATACTGCTAACCCAGATGTGTCAGTTCCGCTCGCCCAACACCTTCGTCATCGGTCGTCTGGGGATGGACGGTAACGAGCAAGGCGCCTTTCTCAACGACGCAGACCCGGAAGCGGCCGGCCGGCGGCTGGCCGACAAGATCTTCGAAAAGGATCGCAGCTTTGTGCAGAAGCGCTTCCCCGATGACTCCTCCGGCAATCTGCTGGTAGACGCCTGGATGAGCCCGTATCATGTAAAAACCTCGCCTCACTCCATTTGACCCCCGAAAATGTGTCGTTCTTGCCTGTTGACAGTACAATCATCCTGCATCTCTGCAAATCTGCCAAGGAGGATGGTTGCATGCTCTGGTATGCCCTGGCTCAACTCTTCTCAACTTTTCTTGAGTTGATGCGCGTTGTTCGACTTTCGACCGATGAAAAAGATCTCGAGATCCTGATCTTGCGCCAGCAACTGGATGTCATGGTACGCAAGAATGCTCAGGTGATCAGGCCTAGCCGGTCAGAAAGGTGGTCACTGGCTGTGTTGGCCGCAGCACTGAAAAGGCGAGGTCGCCTCACCACCAGTCAACTGAGAAACGCCATTCGCATCGTCAAGCCGGAGACTGTGATCAATTGGCATCGGCAACTCGTACGACGAAAGTGGACGCAGACGCCTGTGCATCGCGGGGGAAGACCGCCTATCAACCAAGAGTTGACTGACCTGATCGTGCGTTTTGCGAATGAGAATGAACGGTGGGGTTACGGCAAGCTAGCAGGCGAGTTACAGAAGCTGGGCCATGTTGTCTCCCAGAGCACGGTGCGCAATATACTAAAAGCCCATCACATCCTGCCGGCGCCGGTACGTTTCGGTTCCATCGGTTGGCGGCGTTTCATGAAACACTACAAAGACCAGGTGCTTGCCTGTGACTTCTTCACCGTGGAGACGATCCGCCTGCAAACCCTATACGTATTCTTCTTCATTGAGCTGAGAACCAGGCGAGTTCAACTAGCCGGGGTGACCGATCATCCAGACGGTGCCTGGGTTGCTCAGCAGGCTCGAAACGCGCTGTGGCTGCTAGACGAAGGCAATACAGACCTGCGTTGTCTGATCCGAGACAATGACAAGACGTATACCAGTGCATTCGATACCCTCTTCGAGTCAGAGGGGATATCGGTCATCCGCACGCCCTTCCAGGCACCCAACGCTAATGCCCACGCCGAACGGTGGGTACGCACTGCTCGAAACGAGTGCCTGGATCACATCCTGATTTGGAGTGACGCCCATCTTCTCCGCGTGCTGAGGGAGTTCGTCGACTACTACAACTCCCGACGGCCACATCAAGGTTTGGCTCAACAGTCGCCCGTTGCTCGAACGCCGCCTGATCTTGCAGGTCCTGTCGCCCATCGACAAGTGCTGGGCGGTATCATCAACGACTACTACCGAGCTTCGAACAAGCTGGCAACACAATCCACTTGAGTTGAGGGGGAAAGAGAGGACAGTACAGGACTGCCGGGTATGATGGTTCCGGCATCTTGATGACTGCCTGGGGGTAGACGTGCCAGTCCCTTCCTCCACGCCATGCAACTGGGCTGCAACTCTCCGTGTCGGTTTGTTAATCCCATCCACCAAATGGTCTGAGAATTCAATCCCGGACAAACTCGTTGCGTGTTCGACCAGTTCGGTGGAGTTTTTACACGGTACGGGGCGTTTCCCGGCCAGAAGCAGGAAGCCTTCTTCGAAGGGCACGTGCAGGCCTTTCACTCACTTTGAGGGCGTGCCGCAGCGGATCAGCTACGACAACCTGAAGGCGGCCGTCCAGCGGGTGCTGGAAGGGTCGAACCGGCAAGAACAGGAGTCGTTCATCGTCTTTCGCAGCCACTACCTGTTCGAGAGCCACTTCTGCACGCCCGGACAGGGCCACGAGAAGGGCGGGTAGAGGACGGTGTGGGCTTTGCCCGGCGCAACTTCCTGGTGCCCCTCCCCGAGGTGGCTTCCTTTGCGGAGCTGAACGCTCATCTGCTGGCCGAGTGTCTGGCCGACGATCAGCGGCGGGTGGATCGCCAGGAGATGACCATCGGCGAGGCCTGGGAGCTGGAGAAGCCACACCTACTGCCTCTGCCAGAGCGCGACTTCGAGTGCTGTGTCGTCAGGCCGGTGGTGCTGAATCCTTACAGCCAGGTCGAGTTCGAGACCAACCGTTACTCCGTGCCGACCGACCAGGCCTATCGCAACCTGGTGCTCAAGGCCTTTCCCTTTCGGGTCGACGTGCTGCACCTGGATGAGGTGATCGCCAGCCATCCACGCTGCTACGAACGGGAGCAGGACATCCTCGATCCGCTGCACTACCTGCCGCTGCTGGAGCAGCGGCCCGGCGCCTTCGAGCACGCCAAGCCGATCCGCCGCTGGCGAGAGAGCTGGCCGCCGGTCTATCGAGCGAGCTCCTGGCCGACCTGCGGAGCAGTGGCCGGAAGGTCGCGGCGTGCGAGAGTTCGTCGCCATCCTGAAGCTGCATCGTCGACCATCCGGTGCCAGGTGGTCGACAGGCGGTTCGACAAGCCCTGGCCTACGGCTGTGCCCACGCCGATGGCGTCCAGCTCTGTCTGCACCAGTTCGTGCAGCCCGGATCGTGCCGGTGCTCGCGCTCGATCTGGCGACCAGCCCAGTGGATCAGCGTGGGCGCACAGCCGCCGGACCTGCAGTGCTACGACCAACTGCTGGAGAGGGGGTGACCATGGAAACAACATGCTCCTGGAAACCTATCTCAAGCAGCTGCGCCTGCCGACCTTCTTGCAGAACTATCGCAAGTTCGCCGAGGACGCGCCCAGGCCAATCTCAGCTACGACCGCTATCTGCTGGCCTTGGCCGAACAGGAAGTGGCTCAGCGCGAGAAGAACCGCCAGCTGCGGCGCATCAAGGCGGCTCGCTTCCCGGTGCTGAAGGAACTGGCCAACTTCGACTTCTCGCCGATCCCCAGCCTGAACAAGCAGCGGGTGCTGGACCTGGCCCGAGGCGAGCTACATCCAGCAAGCGGGAGCCGATCCTGATGGTCGGCAACCCGGGCTGGGCAAAACCCACGTCGCCACAGGACTGGCCCTGGCGGCCTGTCGCCAGGGACACCGGGTGCGCTTCTACAACGCCGCCGGCCTGGTCAACGACCTGATCCAGGCCCAGGACGAGCATCGCCTGACCCAGGTTCCTGGCCGCCGCGCTCAAGCATCACCTGATCGTCCTGGACGAGCTGGGCTTCATCCCCTTCTCGCCCACCGGCGCGCAGTTGATCTTCCAGTTCTGCTCGGCGCTGTACGAACGGGTGGCGCTGATCGTCACCACCAATCTGCGCTTCGCCGACTGGACCCAGGTCTTCGGCGACGAACGCCTGACCGCCGCCTTGCTGGACCGGCTCACGCACAAGCCCACATCCTGGAATTCGTGGGCGAGTCCTACCGCTTTCGCCAGCGCCTACAGCAGGAAGCGGCGCCAACAGGAGGTGACTGATCATGCCCTACGGTGGACACACCCTGGATCAGGAAAGGTCAACTCATCACCGATGGCGGCAAGCGCATTGTCGTCGGCTCGCCGGCCTGGTTCGCCTGGCTGCAAACGGCAACTTCCTTCTGCTACTCGCCTGACAACAGCGTTCACCGACCTGACGGCCAGAAAGGAGAAACGAGCGCCACCATTTCTACTGGTATGGCTACGCCAGAAACGCCTCAAAGTTACACAACGTCTATCTCGGCAAATCGGAGCAACTGACGACCGCGTGCGCCTCGACCAGGCCTGTGCCCAGTTGGCACAAAAAGCCATGCGACAGTCGGGCTGTTGAAATGTGGAAAACCCTCCGGGCGGCCCTACGGGTTTCCCACATTTCAACAGCCTCTGCGACGACTGGCCCTCTTTTCGATTATCAAACGGCCCTGTTTTCGATTGTCAAAGTGCAGGGTCGAGGACCTAACTGGCCCTCTTTTCGATTGTCAACTGGCCCTGTTTTCGTTTGACAAAAACACTAATCTCATTATACGGAAAAATGTCCAAAAGTAGAACAAACTCTTTTTATCGGGGCGAATCCCACCAGTCAAGTGCACGCTTTGTTGGCTGGCACGGGTTTTATGAGGAAGTGTCCGAATTCAGGTGTACAGTTGTTTTGCATTAATTTGACAATGTCAGATTAGGGGCCTGAGTGGTTCAGAACCCGAGATTTGCGAGAGCGAGTGCGGTTATCCAAGTGTTGAACGACAAGAGAAGCAGCCTCTAGCGGAGAGAGAGTAGGCAAAGGGAGTGCTGCCCGGAGTAATTCTCGGACATTCGCAACGGAAAGAGCAGGTAGACGATCAGTTTCATACTCGGAAAGGAGGTCTGGGTCCCTCAGGTATTCCTTCTCCCAATCGAGACGGGTTTGATTGATAAACCATTGGGCAAGAACGGTGAAAGCGAGTTGGTGTTGCCAGGCATTGTAGGAAGTAGTTTGGATTTCATCCCATCCGAACTCGGATTTGGCATCCTGGTTGTCTCGCTCGATGAAGTAGCGCTGAGATTTGCGCAAGGCCATGACCTGAAGCGGCGTGTTTGCTGAGGCATTGCTGAAGGTATAGGAGTATTTCTTGCCTTCTTTGCGCATGAGCAACCATTGTTTGGTGACGGTCAAGTCATCCTGGACAGTCCAAACCGGAATACGAGCAAAACCAGCCTTCAACCAGCCCCGTTCGGTGGGCCGGATCGTCAGAGTTTGCCAAAGGACAGACGAATGGACTGGCAAGTCGTCGATCCGATGTGGTAGAGGTGACAAAACCTTCGCTTCCGTGGCTTTGCGACCTCGTTTGTTCTGCGGAATGCCGATCTTCGGTTCACTCAGATAGACCTTGGTATTGGCTGGAACATCGGCATAGAATTCGATGCCAGCCTGATCCATTTTCTGACGAAGCCAGAAGCTGCGCCCGTACAATCCGTCGCAGCCCACCGCAGCAAACGGAATATCTTCCGCTTGCGCTCGTTGCAACATCTGCCAAAACAGTTGGAGCTTTGTCTGGAACTGCCGATCCTCAGGCAGACCGGTTTTCTGGCGCAACTCTCGCTTGTCTTCGTCAAACCACTCTTCTGGCAGGTACAGTTCGCCGTCAATCCAGTTGTGCTTGCCATCTTTGACAATCGAGAGAAAGACGCCGACCTGACTGAGATCTACTTTTCCTTGTCGTCCGTTATACTGACGACCGACACCGACCAACACCTTGCCATTTCTGTCATCCGCACTTTCGTCGCCCAACAACATGCTTCCCGTCTCAAAGTGTGAATGACTGACGATTTCCGTGCGAGCCTGCTTGATTACTTTCGCTCCCGACCAGGGCGATTTGCTGATGTAATGGTGCATATTCTGGTATGGCACGCCCTCTGTTCGACTGATGGCTGCTATCGTTCGCTCTTTCTCGATCCGCAGAATGCCGTTCAGGTAATGATAGCCATATTCCCGTGTATCTCGAGTTTTTGTTTGCGTGTACACACCATACACATGCCAAAACTCTCTCAATCGGTGGCCGAAATCCTCGATCTCTGCCAGATTTAGGCCCCAGCGCTCGATTTCCATCCGGTCATTTTGTGGCGATTTATTCGTCTATTATTGTCAGAAAGGCTCTCATTGTCCTAATCTGACATTGTCAAAATACTTTCTTGAACGAAGGCTACCTCAAAGTGTATGGTAAGGGCAACAAGGAACGTCTGGTGCCGTTTGGCGCTCTTACAAAGAAGGCGCTTCTCAAGTATATTCACTCCTACAGACCGGAAACGGTGGGCGATGATTGTCAACAGGTGTTCCTTTCCGTGGATGGCAAACGGCTGAGCTACAACGGCTTGGCTTTGGTGATTCGGCGTCTCGGCCAGACCGCTGACGTTCCGCGTCTGCACGCCCACCTGTTTCGCCACACCTTTGCTGTTCGTTACCTAATGAACGGTGGCGACATCATGACCTTGCGGTTGATACTCGGCCACACAACGCTGGAAGTAACCCAGATGTATATGCACCTGGCGGACGCGCACATTCAGGTGCAACACAGCAAGTTCTCGCCCGTGGACAGATTGGACATTGGCAAGCGGCGTCGGCGCAAGGCATAAAGGGTGACAGGACAGCAACAAGTATAGCGATTACGGTATGAACCGCCACCTGCATTCTTAGTAGGCGCACCTACTAATGGTTACCAACTACACAACACTGTCATGAGCAACATTGGCACCCAACAGCAGCGCATTCTTGGCATACTTGCTGAACAGCCGCAGCACTCGATGAACCTGTGGCAGTTGAAGGCGGTGCTGTGGGGCAAGCGAAGGTACTACAGGCACTTCGCCTGCCACTCCATCTTGAGGACCAAGCTGAAATCTGGTGACGCTGCTAACCTGAACCGGTCACTGGACGGCCTGTGCAAGCGGGGTCTGATTGACGAGGGCGATTGGCAGCGGCGGCGCATCACGCTAACCCCTGAAGGACTACAGGCGCATCAGGCTACGGCAAGCTGTGAGAGCCTACCCGTCGAGGCGGTGCTATCACTGGCGGCGAAGATGGGTTCACTGCGCGGGCACGGCTTGCCCAGGCCCGAAGGACTGCCCAGCGCGGGCTGGTACAGCGTGCAGCAACGGCGCAGCAACCGCTACCTGTACTGGCGCTGGAAGGACGACAGCGGGATCAGGAGCACCTGCCTTGGCCGACTGGTCGCCTGAGCGCGGGCTGCTGGCAGGCATCGCGATCCAGGCGCTTCAGGATGCGATGGCCGCGGACAACGATGCACTGGACTACCTGGCGTGGTGGCTCAATGTGGATGCGAACAGGCTGGCGCAAGCGATCCGCGGGCGCGACAAACGGTACAAACGACAGCCTGATGAGCCGCCTGCGACAAGGCTAGCGATGGGAGAAGATACGAAAAGATGCCCCGGCAAAATGCAATTGCGAGACGACAAAGCGATGCCCTGCGGCTTGATGCGCTGCGGCGCTACTTCGACTTTTCCAATGGCAGACCCACTGCTGTTGGCATCGCCCGCGACATGGACTTGCCAGTGGACACGGTCGAAAGCTGGCTGTCTGACCCGGACAACGCGCACTTCCTGGACGAGGTGGTACCGCTATGGCCGAACCTGGGACGGGCACGGGATGTCGCGAGCAGGCACGCCGAGCAGATGCTGCAACTGTGCCTCGACATCGCCAACGGCAGGGTGGAACGGGCACGCGCCGCCGACAGGCTGAAGGCCGCGCAGTTCGTGTTGGCGATAGCAGGCGTCAGGCCGGTCGACAAGGACGAGCGTCAGTCGGATGGTGGTGACACGAACCACTCGGCAATCGTGGTATCGGTCGCCATTGGCGGCGTGCCAGCGTCAGAATCGGTGAATGTGATCGATGGGCAAGCGCGGGTGATTGACGGCTGAGGGTGTCGCTGCATGATGACAGCGACACCCTGACTCGATGTCATCGACTAAGCATAGTGCATTCACCAGGGCAGGTGCGCATCGTCACTGTGTTGTCAGCATCAAACGGCTAAGCATCATTGTCCGCCACGCACCGGCCACACGTAATAGGTGACCGACTTGTTGGCGGCGAACGTGGCGCCGTGGAACATGTACACGAGAAAGGCGGCCGACGGGTCGTTGCCGGCGGAAGTACTCGAATGGTAGTAGCCCGACGCGGCGCTAAACTGGACGCCGGTGAAGGGGTGGCCGCTCGGCAGGGCAGGGTTAGTCCGCCCGTAGTCAATCAGGCTCAACATCTCACGCACATTGGGCAGCCGCCAGTCGCCCGCTGCCGAACCGTCAGTCAGGCCGCACTCGCCGCTGTTAAGCGTGTTGGAATTCGTCAAGGCCGTCGCCCAGTTTCTTGCTCCAAAACAATTGGCGTTCTTCAACCAGATCAGTCCGGTCAGGTTGTCGGTCACCGTGCCATCACTGTTGTCCGTCAAGCGTGGGTTCGGCCAGGCTACGCCCTTTTGCCAATCACCATCCTGGCCAGTACCAAGGCAAGCTATCACCGTTCCTGTAGCGTCATAGCATGCGATCTGCCCGGTCTTAGGCACCATGGCTGGGTAGATGCTATACGCGCCCGTCTGGCCCCAGTGGCCAGCAGTAAGTTGAACGTCGTAGATGTCCACGGTGCCGTTGTGATCCACATCGCAGGCTGGATCGTAGGCACCCCCAGACATACAAGGGTCAGCCAGCGATGTTGCTGCTGCTGCGACTGACACCGTTGCCAGCAGGAAAAGCGCGACGCCCAGAGAGAGTAGTCTTCCCATCTTCATAGCCCCACCTCCAAGTGAGATAACCCAAAGCTAGACCGCATCGATATTGCACAGTATAGCACGGAAGCAGGGACTATGCGACGATCAATTTGGGCAATTGCGACAAGATATTGGCTTGAAGTTTAAAGCAACCGTAGGCAACCAGCCAGCCATGCGCCAACGCTGCGAGCGTGGTACACGGCCTGGCGGCTCTTTCAGCCTAGATGTACGAAGCCGGTGCGTCATGCATAGCGCACCGGCTTCGTACCCCCAAGTGGCGGAGATCGTGCTACTGCGGGTTCACCAGCACCCAGACCTTGCCATCTTTCGGCGCTTCCAGCACGACGCCCAGGGTCGGCGCGCTCTCCGTGATGTCGGCAGTTCCTTCGCCGGCGGCCAGTTGCACCGTGAAGGTGCCCAGCGCTCGCACCGCGCCGTTCACGCCGACGGTCACACGCTGGCCGGGTTGGAGAACCTCGCCGGCTTGCACCTTCACCTGTGCTGCGCCGTAGATGGTGAGCGCCACGTAGTCGCCGGGCTGGGCAGGCCCTTCGGCGCTGCGCAGTTCCGGCGGCGACGGCTCGCCTTGCGTTTCTCCCTCAACCGATTGCGCCGGCACGCCATGCTCCTCGAGCACCAGCCGGCCCTCGACAACGCCGACGACAGCGCTCGCTGCGCCGTCCGCCAGACGCACCAGCGGCACATGCACCGTGCTGCCGGACATCGGATCAGCCACACCCGCCGCTGTCACCAGGTCGCCGGCTGTCAGGCTGTCCGGGCCGCTGACCTGCGCCACCAGCGAGAGCGACTCCATCGTCACATTGCTGCCGCGGATTTTATCGGGTGTATAGAACCCCCATTGGCCGAGGTTATTGGTTGTGTTGGCCCACACGCCGACGCCGCTCGCCTGTTCCACCCAAAGGCCGTCGTTGCCCGCCGATCCCACGTGCAGGCCGTAGTTCGTAGCTGAGAACACATGCACACCGTCGTCGCCCGCCGTGTACACGTATACACCGTCGTCGGCAGTCCCGTACACAGACACGCCAGGCCCATACACCGACGGGATCCTCAGGCCAATTCCACTGCTGTTGCTCAGCACCAGCGCCGCATAGTAAGGAGGATCGCCAAAGGAACCGTTGATCACCAGCGGGTTGTTGCTGCCTGTCCAGGTCTGCCCCAGGTGATTGTGGTCGTTGTCGCTCATCCACGTGCCGGTCTGGCCCCAGCGGCCGGCGGTGAGCTGGATGTCGAAGATGTCCACGTCGCCGTCGTGATCGACATCGCAGGCTGATTCGTAGATTGCGCCGGGCGCGCAGGGGCCGGATACGTAGTCCGGGAGCGAAGTGGAGTGGAAAGGTGCAGCGGCAACAGGCGCCGCTGCGAGAACAAGGAGTACCAAAACTAACACCAGCACTAATAACTTGGCATTCAAAAGTGTCTCTTTCGATTAGGGTTTGATCGACCTGTCGGTATCTCTGTTAAACGTAAAGCCGGCGCGGTTTAGGTCCCGCGCCGGCTGAACAGCTTGCAGATTGCAGAAGTTACTGCGGGTTCACCAGCATCCAGACCATCCCGTCCTTGGGCGCCTCCAGCACGGCACCCACCGTCGCCGCGCCTTCGCTGACTTCCATCCCCTCGACCATCCGCGTCTCTAAGGCGCGCGCTGCGCCGTTCGCGCCGACGGTCACCCGCTGGCCGGGCACCAGGGTCTCGCCGTCCTGCACCTTGACCTGGGCCGCGCCCAGCACGGTGATGGCCACGTAGTCGCCGGGCTGGGCCGGCCCGGCCACGCTGCGCAGGTCCTGGTCGCCTGCATCGCTGTCGTCGGTTGCGCCGGGGAGGGGACGCAAGGCCATTCGGCTTAGCACTACGCCGGCAATGTTGGCCTGTTCACCGGTCGCCAGTCGAACCTGAGCAAGGGGGGTGCGCCCACCCGGAATTGCGCCGGCCATGCCGGCCGCTGCCACCACGTCGCCAGGGCTGAGGGCGCTCCCGTCGCCCACAACTCCCACCAGGGTCAGACCGCTCAAGAACACGTTGCCGGCCTGGATGTCGTCAGTCGTGAAGAGCGCCCACTGGCCGAGGGCATCCGACGTGTTGGGTACTAACGCATCGCCCGGGGTGCCAGGCGATGGAATGCGCAATCCGTTGTTCGGGAAATTCGTGCCGTCGCCGATCTGGATGCCGTCGCCGGCTGCATCGGTAATGCGAACGCCGTCGCCCTGGGCATTGCCCACCTCCAGCCCGTGGAAAGTCGTGCTGGGCGTGCATTCGCCGACGTTTCCGGCACGACAGACGAAAAAGCCGCCATCGCGCGCCACGTCCAGGCGAACGCCGTAGCCCTCGGCAGTGTCGACGTTGATTCCGTTGCCGAACGCCTGAGTCACGTTCACGCCGTGCTGGTCGGCTGATCCAACAGACAACCCGTCGCCGTCTGGAAAGTTGACGGAGAAGCCATCGCCCCCTACCGTGCCCACATAGACGCCATGATTGCCGGCCGAGTTGATGTAGACGCCCGTGTTGCCGGCAGACGAGATTCGCAGGCCATGGCCGGTCGAGGTGGAGTTGCTCAGCACCAGCGGCGCGCTGTCCGGATTGCCAAAGGTTCCCTGGATCTTGAGCGGGTTGTTGTTACCTGTCCAGGTCTGACCAAGATGGTTATGGTCGTTGTCGCTGATCCACGTGCCGGCCTGGTTCCAGCGACCGGCGGTGAGCTGGATGTCGAAGATGTCGACGTCGCCGTCATGATCGACGTCGCAGGCGGGATCATAGGCTGCACCAGGCACGCAGGGCCCGGCAAGAACCGACGCGTTTGGCGCAGCCGTGGCTGCAACCGGCAGCAGCACGCTCAGCACCAGGGCGAGCACGGCGAGACCGCGGGTGCTGGCCCGCAGCCGAAACGGTTGGGTATTCATCGAAGTCCTCCTTACATGACTACTGCACAATCGTGCGCGGATTGGTAAGGAGGATTGTAGGCAGAAACGGGAGACTGTCAACCTGGTGGGGCGACACGGCAAGAGCTTCAGCGATACACCCACGGGATGGCCTGCACCTTGCCGCAGGTGACACCGGCTTGCTGGGCGCGCCAGGCGACGTTGCACCACTGGTAGGCTGGGCCTTCGAAGACGCGGCCATCGTCGGCGGTGATGCGCAGACCGCCCAGGCTGTGGAACGGCACGCTGGTGCAGGCGTCCTGCAAGGCAGGGTCGAGTTCGATGCGAGCGATGCCGTCGCTTTCCTGGCGGCGCTGCTGGGTTTGACGTTGGAACTGCTGCCCCTGCTGGAAGCAACTGGCGCAGATGACAAGGCCGTTGGATGCCGTCATGCCGCGACTGGTGTATCGGCGGCAGGTGACGCAGATGCCCGATTGATTGAACTTGATTGGCGGTTGCATGATAGGTTCTCCTTCGTGAGTGGTTTGGAATGAAGACCCCGGCACACGTTGCCATGCACCGGGGTCATTGTTGGTGTTTGCAGCTACGCAAACAGTTCGTCCAGCGGGTCGGCAGCTTGCTCGACCACCGGCTTGGCGCTGGGCTGCTCGTGCAGCGCGTTGCCGTTGGCCTGGCCGAAGGTGGGCAGGGTCGCGGCGTCGATCATGTCGTCCAGGCGAGTTTGCGCCTCCAGCCAGGTCATCTTGCGGTCGATGACCTCCTTGGCGATGGCGCTGACCTGGGCGCGATCCAGCCTGGTCAGTGTACGGTTCGCCAGCGTCCAGAAGGTCGTGGCGTTGGCGATCGTAGCGCCGTTGGTCTTGGGCGTGCTGCCGTTGGCGGCCTTGCCGTTGGTCGTTCCATTGCCAGCTGGCAACCGGCTTCTCGGTCGCCGGGGCGCTGCGGGTGGCCTTCTGGGGCGGCGTAGAGCCACTCTGCGCGCCCTTGCCGTTGGTTCCTGAGGGTTGGGGCGTACGGGGCGCTTGCGCGCGCGCAGGCGCTTTCTGGGGCGTTTGGCCGGTGCGCACCAGCCCCTTGAAGACCTCCTGGCCCACGCCAATCATGCTCGCGGCCTTCGTCAGGCCGTCCGTAATGGCACCTTTGCGGGCATCGGTGATGGGCGCAGTACCCTTGCCAGGGCGACGGCCACCGGGTGAGTAGATGGGCCACGACCACGCACCGCTGTCAGGCGCAAAGGCCCAGCCGCGGGTCTCAGCGTCCCAGACGACGGGATCACAGCCGCCTTCGACGACGCGGAACTGCAAGGCCACTTCGGTCAGCACCTCGCTTTCAGCGAACTCGAAGGGCGAGTGGACATAGCGCCAGCCGCAGCCGCAAGGGCCGAAGACCTCGTTGAGGCGCTCGACCACGAACGCTGCTTTGATGGCTGGTCAGCTCGAAGCCGCGACTGGTATCAGCGCTGAGAGCCTCGACAGGGAACGTGCCCGCAGTTGGGCGATCTGCTTCTCGGAAATCATCGGTAGGTACTCCTTCTGCGTGGTAACGAATGCGCAGCCCTCGAAGGTTGGGGAATCAAAAAAGCCGCCCAGGTTGGCGGCTCGATCAACGATTTAGTAGGTGCACCTACTGGGGATCGACCAGGACGGTCTTGACCTGCACGGGACGGCCCACACAGGAACTGAGCACGTCCTCAGCGAGCTTGTGCCAGCGCAGTTCCATGGCCTCGCAGACATAGCGCGAGCGGGTGCCCAGGATGAACACGCCGTCCTGGGGCGGCAAGGGGAAGCACTGGGCGAAGATCATCTCCCAGCAGGCCGGCAGCGTCATCAGCCGCAGTTCCTTGAGAGTGCGCTGCCAAAGATCACGCACGGTCATGGGTCATCACCTCCTCTCTGGCCTGGGCTGCGGTTGCAGCTTGCGGGCGAACAGGACGGCCAGAATGTGCTTGCAGACTTTGCGCCCGTTGACTTCAGGTGCACGCTGTTCCCAGTCGATGCAGGTGCAGGTGGATGCAGTCAGATCGACAAGGTAGATGTCCCCCTTGCCAGCTTGGGACTGGACGAAGTAGCGGCCTGCGCCGCCGTTGGGCTTAACAGCGCCATCGGCTACCAGCGCCACCGCGCGCAAAGCGCGATCCGCCAGTTCTGGATGCGCAGCGATCAACGGTTGCGCCAGGGCAACCGCTTCAGGCGCTTCCTGAGCCAGTTGCGCCAGCTTTGCGTCCTGGCGATTGGGATGGGTGCTGAGAATGCGCTGGTTGGCGCGCAGTTCGTAGCGGCGGTCAGTCGAGTTGTAGCACAAGCGAGTGTTCATTGGTTGCACCTCCTGTCGTGGATTGAATGGCCTCAGCCGTGTCGAGGATGTGCTGCAAGGCGGCTGCCATGCGCCCGGTGACGCGCAGGATTTCGGGCAGCAGTGCCTCCCCATCTTTGGCCCTGGCGTAACTCTGGATGTAGCGATAGGCGCCACCCCAGTCGGCCTCAGTCTTGTGGCCCAGGACGGTCAGCAGCACCGCGCCGCCCAGTTCGGCCACGATCTCGTTGTCGCGATCCTGCCCCCGGCTCAGCGTGAGGGTGCCCAGCCGGTGCTCGGCCTGATGCACAAGCTCATGCGTCCAGGTCGACAGGTTGGCGACGCCCAGGCCGATGCTCATGCCGGGGATGGCCCAGCCCAGCGAGCCACCGTTGCGGGCGCGGTAGGTGGAAACGTGGATACCCCACGCCTGGGCCACCTCGACCAGCGGCAGGTTGGCAACGAACGCCTTGCGCGTGTCGGCCAGCTTTGCCAGGTCGTAGACCTCGCCGGGGAACTCAGGGATCGGCACCGTGTGCTCGTAGGCGTGGACAGGAAACCAGCCGAAGCCGCGGATACCCACCTGCACAGCCCGTTCCTCACCCGTGGCCTCGTCGGTCTTGTGAACCACCAGGGCGTGCGGGCGCATCAGGTAGAACGCCTTGCAGCCACGCTTGACCTGGCGTCCCATCTCGCGCCACTGGTTGTAGGTGGCAGCATCGCCGTGTCCCAGCAGGTGCACCACCATCTGGTTGTTGAGGCTCCACCGTTCGCAATGCAAGCCATGGTGCAGGAAGCTCTGCGCCAGCGGTTCGGCCAGTCGCCCTGTGCGAAAGGCTTGCAGTATCTCGGCAGTCACCTGGGCAACTGCCTGTGTGTTAGCGGTCATGTGTTACCTCCTTGGAAACAAAGAAAGCCCCCAGGCGATCCCTGAGGGCTTGAGAACACGAAAACGGATAGGGTCATGGGCTGCGTCCGTTGAGCTTCGTCCAGAAGCGCAGGGGCTGGCCCAGCAATGTGCTCCTGGATGTGCTGGGGGAAGGTCTTGACGTAGGCCATCCAGGTGCTGTAGAAGACGATGCCCACACCGTCGCACGAGGCGCAGCGCATGGGCCCCCAGTAGTCGATGAGCCGTCCCTGGCCGTCACAGGCAGGGCAGTCGATGGGCGGGTCGTCCTCCCGGTCGGTGAGTTGGTCGACGATGAAGCTCTCGTCGTAGTCGAACATGGTGAACCTCCTAAAGGGCCAGCGCAATCGCGATCTCGTCTTGCAGCGCGATGTCGCCGGCCATGAGCCGAATGTCGATGAGTCTCGGCATGGTCGCAGCCGAAGCTGGCAGGGATGCTCCACAGCCACCAGCGTTCCTGGGGATCGTCGGGATCGGGGGCAGCGTACTCGACCTCCACCGTCCCGCGGTGGCACAGCGGACAGTCGATGGTCTCGCGGTACAGGGTCATGGGCAGTCCTCCTGACAGATGGTGGAAACGAAAGACGCCGGGCAGGTGGTCTGTCCGGCGTCTTGATCGATGAGGTATTCGGTTGTCATGGAACACGGGTGTCCTTTCTACTTGAAGCCCAGGCCACGCTCCTTGAGAGAGACGAAGCGCTGCCTGCCGATGATGAGATGGTCGAGCACGTCGATGCTGAGCAGGCTGCCCGCCTCGACCAACAAGCGGGTGACCTGCACATCCTCTGGCGAAGGCGACGGGTCACATAGAGTAGGGACAGGGACGCCATACACAGATTGCTCCGTGCGGTTTTCCCCATCCCTCTCTCCGAACCGGACGTGAGACTTTCGCCTCATCCGGCTCTCCATTGAGTCCTAGTGCTGGCGATAACCGTGTTCGGCGTGATGGCAAGTCTGGCACAGAGTTTCGAGGTCATCAAGGCTGTGTGACTTCGTGGTGCGTATGTGATGTACCCTGAGTTTCTCCTCAGAGCCGCAGCGCACGCACTTGAAGCCATCGCGCATCTTTGCCCTCAGCTTCAACTCAGCCATTTCCAAAGGTTCGTTTCTGGACTTGCGTCCACTTGTTGCCCCGATGGTGGCTGTGTAGATGCTTTCTTGCGGGCCAGTTTCACCCATTGGATAGTCTGTCAGCGAGAGTTCGTCATTATCAGTTGGTAGGTATGGGTGTGGAAACCCTTTTCTGCCTTTCTGCATGTACTTGCTCCGCTTCAGTTCTCTCGGAGTGGGTAGCCATTGATACGCTTCCAGGGTTATGTCTCCCTGGCGTATCTTCGCCGTCCAGCGTGTCCTGTTGTGGATCTCCGCCGTCTTGGCTGTGATGAGTTCATGCTTGCGGCTGCCCTTGTGCTTCTTAAGCAACCAGGCAAGATACCGAAACCAGGTATACCGGGTGATTTCCTCTATGTCATCGAGTAGACTGGTGTGCCTGTAGTACTGCGCCCAGCCTTTCACGATGGCGTTGAGGGTTGTCAGCCTGGTATACTCATCCATCCAAGTCCATGATCTGGAGGTGAGTTCCTTGATCTTCTGTTTGATCCGCTCCTTACCCTTCTCTGTT
The DNA here is from genome assembly GCA_963707275.1 of uncultured Chloroflexia bacterium. Classification (GTDB taxonomy): domain Bacteria; phylum Chloroflexota; class Anaerolineae; order JAAEKA01; family JAAEKA01; genus JACKBK01. The sequence goes on along the minus strand of CAVPPH010000001.1, from coordinate 22,788 downwards.
GGTCGAAGATGGACCACCCAGCGTCCTTCTGGCTGGCATCGCTGGATGTGAAAACCCAGGAAGTTGAAGCCATCGTTGGCGTGGGTGATAAGGGTCTTTTCTTCGGACAGTTCCAGATGGAGTTCATTACTCAGGAAGTCGTGGATTTCTTGTTTGACCTGTTGTACTTCTTCGATCTTGCCGTTGCTGAGGACGACAAAGTCGTCCGCGTAGCGGACAAGTCGGTAGTTGCCCAGGCCAGCTTTGCGCCTCTTGGCTTGTTCGTAGGGAGACAGGTACCATCGTGCCTCGGCCCACTTGTCAAACTCATTGAGGTAGACATTAGCGAGCAGTGGTGAGATGACACCGCCTTGCGGCACGCCTGTTTCGGTGCGTGCAAACAGGCCGTCTTCCATGACACCGGCCTTGAGGAACTTCCAGATCAGGTCAAGTATGTCCCTGTCTGCTATGCGTTTCTTGAGGATGCTCAGGAGTTTTCGATGATGTACCGTATCGAAGTAGCTCTTGAGGTCTCCCTCGATCACATAGTAGAACCGCATGGTCTGGTTCATCAGGGGCATCATGACTGCGATGGCGTCCATCGTGCAACGTCCCTTGCGAAATCCGAAAGAGCACGGACTAAAGTCCGTTTCGTAGATCGGGTCTAGGATGGCTCTCAGCGCTTCTTGGACTATTCGATCCCGAAGGACTGGTATACCCAGGGGGCGCATTTTGCCATTGCTCTTTGGGATGTACACTCGACGAACAGGTTGTGGTTCGTAGGTCTTGGTCTTCAGGCTTGCTACCAATTTGGTGATCTCTTCCTGGTAGTTTTCCTTGAACCTATCCCTGGTCGTGCCATCAATCCCTGCCGTCGAGCTGCCGGGCCGTCCCAGGACAGCTTGGGCTGCACAGTCGATCCAGTAGTCCCAGTGCATGAGACTGTACAGGTTGGTGAACCTGTGTTCTGGATTTTCCTGTGCGGTCATTGCCAGTTTCATTTGCTTTTGGGACATCTTCGTTTGGCTCATACGTCCTCACTCCGTCTTAGTTCACAAGATGAGTTTGGCGAACTCAACTGCCCTCCTTCGCCGTGTGGCAAGCCTTCCTTGCCTCTGACTACTACGAGGGCTCTGCCCCGTGCAAGGCATCTGGCCGCAAGCTGGCCTACTCCGTTGTCGGAGAACCTCACACGGTTCCCAAGTTCACATAGGTAGCGTCTGCACGTAGTTTTAGGTCCTGTCTGTACGCCTAGCTCGGCTCTTTGCCTCGCTCGCCACCGGGGAAGCCGGGTTGTGTTGGAGTGCCGTCTTCCTTGCCCATCGGAGACTTTATCTACCCTAGCGAGATAGATTTCCGGTGGCTCCACCCTAGCCCTACCGTCAAGCAGGTGGTCCAACCTGCGGCGCTTCAAACGACAGTTTCTTGCGTGACCATGACTACGCTCTGGCTGGCAGCCTCAGAGATGTAGGGATCTCTTTGCCACGTTGTCGAAGGAGCTTCAGAAGCGATTCTGCTTCGGGTCTTCGCCCCTGTCCTTCTAGCCACTCTGCACACTCCTTGCAGGGTTCCGTTCGGAACTCTCTACCTACATGCTTCTTGGCGCACCGCTGGGATGGTTGTGCACCAGGATGATGCTGTCGCAGTTGTTGCGGATCGCGTCGCGGAACAGCTCACCAACCCGCACGTGGGCGCTGTTGAGCGTGCCAATGTAGATCGTTGGGATGGCAATTACCCGGTTGCGCGTGTCCAAGAGCACCGTGCGCAGGTGTTCCTGCGGCAGCAGCGACATCTCGGCCATCAACATGTTCGCGGCGTCTGCAGGTGTGCGCACCTGTGGCTTGTCGATGGGCGCTGCCACCAGCAGGCGACGGCCCAATTCGAGCGATGCCTTGATGCGGGCGGTGCTGGCAGGGCCGATGCCATCCTGGTCGCACAGTTCCGTCCAAGTGGCTTGTGCGATGCCTGGCAAGCCCTGGAACTCGCCCAGCAGCCGCTCAGCGTCATGCAGTTGGTGCGGCGTGCCAAGCAGCACTGCCAGCAGTTCAGCGGTTGCCAGTGCACCAGAGCCGTAGTGCTCCAGCCGGGCACGCGGGCGCTCAGCAGCGGGCAGGTCGCCCACCGTGGGCATGTACGCCTCGACAGCCTGGCGCAGACTGACCTGCTTGGATGGTGGCTTGTCCCTGGCTGGTGGGCCAGCGAGTAAGTCGGGGAAGAGAGACAGTTGTTGGGACATTGGGTTCCTCCAAATACGGGAATCAAAAAGGGCGGCACCCTTCCCGTCGTGGGAAAGATGCCGCCCTTGCGAACTGGTCGTTTAGCTTGCCAGGCTGTCAGTGCGTGGTATTCAGTTGCGATTGCCTCCTGTGCTAAGCGCGAAAAAGGGCGGTGCGCTCGTGGGAGACACACCGCCCTGTGGGTAGAGTGAACCGTTACCCTACGGTGAAGGGGGGTAGGTTCACTTTCACCTATTCGAAAGTATCAATATGCTGGCTCAGGATTGCGTAACAAATTTTCGAGAATATCGGGGGTGAACCGTCGCGCGAACTACTGGTTATCTCTACGACCTGATCGACGAGCGGATGGCGTTGACGGGCGGCGCACAACGCGTGGCGCTGTGGGTGCTTAACCAGATACCGAAGGAATCTGGTAGGCAGCCAGCGCGCTATGGGCACCTTGGCGCGGCGCGCGGATGGAGCGAGGCATAGCGGTCTCACCTCCTTGTGAGCGATGACGCCGGGTGTTCGTGGCAGGTCTTTTGTAACACAAGCGTGGGGGTTGTCAGCGCAGCGAGCAATGTTTGATGCGAACGGCTTCACGCGCCTGTTCGAGCAGCTTCTTGGGACGAAGTTCCGAACTCATTCAAAGCTTCTCCAAAGTCGAAATGACACTCATGCCCGTCACCCAGAACGGGTCTGACGAAGTATCTGCACAGGCATTCAAGGCAAGTGAAGGTCTCTCCTGAAGTACGTGCGATGTTTCGCTGCGCAGTGTGAACGTGTTTGTTGGCTCATCGAGTTGTTCAGCAAAACACTTGCGTGACTATTGAAAAACCATTGAACTCACTTTGCGCCGCTTGACAGGATACAAAAACAGTGGTAATCTTGCGACGAGCAAGGCTGCGAGGCAATTTCAAGCCTCACATAATCCGCATTTTATCACACGTGAGATTTCGCATAGAATCCTTGTACGGGGTGATACGCGGCGAGCATTCCACATGATCTCCCGCGAAGGGACAAAAAGCGGGCTGGCGGGATATGACGACCGGCATTCCCGCGAATCCTATGTTAAATGGCTTTAAGAGTGAGCGGCTATTGCGATTCTTATTCTTGGGCTTTGGGCAATGCAAACGGTAGTTTCGCTCATTTTTTAGTGCCCAGAATCCACCAATATCCAGCTGGTTTGGGCTACCCGTCAGACTTTGTGTTGGGTCAAGACCGATAGACAGCTATCTCGCTTCAACCGCACAAATCAGCCAGTCTATATTGTGGTGCTTTGTTCAAGAAACACTGCATACAGGAATTGAATTGGCCGGTGGTACCAGAAAAATGAGCGAAACTACCGTGCCAATTTGAATTAGAGTGCAATCAGTCCCAAATACCGAACTTGATACTATTTAACTGAAAGGATGACAAAACATGACTTAGGACATTTTCCGTTTTGTGAAAGTAAGGCCCGTACAGCGGGTAGACCCTGATCGAATTGAGAAAAGAGTTGTTCGGGCATATGGATTTGCTGAAACCGAGAGTGATCTTCATATTGAGCTACGAGCGAAGCGAGCGATGGCCCAAAATCCACGTTCACAAATGATGGAGATTGCTGCTAAATATATCAATTCATCAGACTTCGTTTCAGATCCAAATAATCCGCCTCCCCGTCTCAATGTCAAGATCGTGCAGCTATTGAAACATGGTAGCAACTTTGACGATTGGCTTGTTGGCAGAAGACCACCTGTCAGTTTGAATGATCTGTCAAAAGCGATCACTGAGATATTCAGTATCAATGCGACCAATCTAATTGGTGATCAGCAGTATATAGATGTTAGAAGGTTAGTTGCAGATAGTTTAATCGCTGTCTCCATAAACTCAGATAGTGTTCCCCCTCAAGCAAAGCCCAAACTTGTTCGAATGATGAGGCTTTTTGGCTTGCTTGAACGAGTGGCCGCAAATGATGACAACATTAATGAACAGGGTGCAATCGAAATCGCCCTGAAAGCAATCGTTCTCCTCCCCCCAGATCTTTTTCCCATTCCACCAATGGATAGCGTTTCTATGTCCTCCCTCTCTGTCCCAGTGGGAGCAGGGCAGATACGACCCATTGGCATCGCTGACCTGTTGGTCGTCCGTCAAGAAATTCAACGGTATGAGGCAGGTGACATCGCACATATTGAAAATGTGTTGAAGGGAGAGACGAAAGAACGCACTCATCGCCGTAAGAGAGCAACAGAAGAAACATTTTTTACCGAAACTGAGCGAACCGAGGATACAGAAAAAGAATTAGAGAGTACTGAACGTTTTGAATTGCAGACAGCATCACAAGAAGTCATCAGCGAAGACACCAGCGTAGAAGCAGGAATCACCGTTTCAGCTAGCTATGGGCCATGGGTAGAAGTGGAAGCTAACGCTAGCTATGCGCATAATACGGCACGCGAGCAATCAAATAGCTCGGCAACCTCCTATTCGCAGGATGTAACAGAGCGATCTATCAGCCGCATACAGGAACGCGTCCTTGAGCGTCGCTCTCGCCGTACGGTCGAGGAGATTGAGGAAACGAATCTCCATAGGCTTTCGGCTGAGACAGAACATGTCATCGGTATCTATCGCTGGCTCGATAAGATTTATAAAGCCCAAGTCGTCAATTATGGCCGAAGATTAATATTTGAGTTCATCATTCCGGAACCAGCGGCTTTTCTGCGATACGTCTCGGGCTCTAGCCAGGTAGAGGGCGTTACTGTGGAAGAACCAGAGCCGCCAGGAGAAATGGTAGATGATGAGACGTTCATTCCTCTTGCGCCTGATAGCCTTACCCCGGACAAGTATCTCGAACTGGTTGCTCAGTATAGAGTGCCAAATGTAACTCCTCCTCCTCCTGAGACAAAGACAATTGGAAAATCATTCAAAAATGAAAGTCAGGCTAATCAACCAGCTGAAGATGTGCAGATATCTGATGAGCTAACGATTCCTGATGGATATCTTGCCAAAAAAGCTTGGGTACGTGGGCATATTTATGGAACGGAGGGGGATTTTGAGGTTACTGTTGGTCGGACTCGAACATCAACTCTTAGCGACAATTTGACGTTAGATGATGAAGACGGGGTAATACCTATTGCAATCGCTACACAGCACAAGCCCGCATATGCTATCACAGTGGAAGTCAAATGCGAACTATCACCCACTAAGTTGCAAGAATGGCAACAGGCGACCTATGACGCGATTATAATTGCGTATCAGCAGCAGAAGGCCGAATTTGACGAACAGGTAGCCTTTGCACAAGTAGGTGAAGGTATCGCTATAGAAGGTCACAATCCAGCGAGCAATCGTGAGACTGAAAGAACAGAACTCCGAAAATGGGCCATCATGTCGCTGACGGCTCAGAACTTCGACCTCTTCAACGCCATGCAGGAAGATAGCGATGGTGCCCCACTGATAAACCTTCCGGAAGCGGATGCCGAAGGTCGATATATCCAGTTCTTTGAGCAGGCCTTTGAGTGGACAAATATGACCTACGTTTTCTACCCGTACTTTTGGGGTCTAAAGCAAAACTGGGCAGAGAAGGTGCTGCTTGAGGACAACGATCCTCTGTTCGCCAGATTCCTGCAGGCAGGAGCAGCACGGGTTCAGGTGCCTGTCCGGACTGGATATAACCATGCAGTCCTTCACTATTTTCAAACAGGCGGAGAAATCTGGGAAGGTGGCGATCCACCTCACGTAGATGATGAGTTATATCTTTCCATAGTCGATGAAATCATGGAAGAACAGGGAGCCATTTCTACGCCAGAGGGGGCCACACTTTCAGTGACTACTAACTCTGCTCAGATTACAGGCAGCGGAACCAACTTCATCGATGACCATATCGACCGAGAGATCGTTATTGAGGGTGAAAGATACCGTATTACCAGCGTTGACTCACCAACAAGCTTGAACCTCACCGAGGGCTATCGTGGCGATGACAATGGATCTGCCCGTTATTCCATTGGCGTGAAGTTCGTGGGCCAACCGTGGGATGTTAGGGTCCCCACTTCCCTGGTTGTTTTGCAAGAAGGGTCCGATCTTCCAGACTGGACTCATCCGTAGCGCACTCTGGTAACAGTTTCACGGAAGAATCTTGAGATGGCATCATGATCGATTTATGGAGAGGTGGTAGATATGGGAGATATTGTAGTAATAAGCGACGTTCATATTGGAGACAACACGTCGACGTGCTGGTATCAAACAAAACATCATGAGCGTAGGCTCATTGCACTCTTAGACTGGGCGATTAAAAATGAGAAAAGTATTGATGAGTTTATCATTCTGGGTGATCTGTTCGATTTCTGGACATATCCTCCTGACGTAGTGCCTCCTACGCTTGATGACATACTCCAGGCAAACCCTAACTTGTTCTCTATTGGCAGCGGTGCGTTTAGCAGGCTCTTGACAGCCTTGCCAGACAGGGTCAAGTATATAAGAGGCAACCATGACATCAATATTACGGAGTCCGATATAGGTAAGATCAGCAACGGCAAAGGCCAATTTGTTAGGATGGAACCTGATCTTTACTTGACGAGGCATGACAAACAGGGCAAGAAGATGTCCGCTGATGACTTTAGCGAAGATTATTCTCGGATAGTTTTCTCACATGGGCATATATTTACAATGTTTAATGCCCCTGATCCTCCATTGGTGCCGGTGGGGTACTTTGTCACCCGTTTGATTGCGCATAAGGTCTTCTACCACTTATTGAAGCCCGGGCAGACGGCTGCCAATTTGCGCAAGAACGGAGCGCCAGAATTTCGCAACTTGGTGAGCAGCAAGGCTATTAACAGCAGCATTCCAGGTACACTCTTAGATGCAATGGCGAGATGGGCAAACTTCCATCCGGATGCGCCTATTAGGATGCCGGGGCCCAGCGGGTTAACCTACTCCATTAATCAGGCAAAGACTCTGTATAAGAAGTTATGGTCTAGGTGGGCGACGGGAAATGGAGGAGGACTGAAAGGTCATGCATTTGCGTACAAAGCTGCCCTTTCCGATTTAAATGGAGATTTTATGGGGTGGAATGCTCAAAGGATTGCCTTTCAGGCCGGTGCTTCTCTCGCCGTTATGGGACATACGCATAGCCCCAAGAATGGTTGGCTGAAACGTGGATTTGTGGAGTACATTAATACCGGGGATGAACGTCCTCCTGAGCCGGAAAAAACAACGAGTCATTTCAATTTTGCTGTGATTGGCGTGGGAACAAGACCGAGGGCTGCTCTTGGGCAGGTAACACCTAATGAAACGGTAACACTGGATCACGCCACGGCAGATTGGACAATTTTAGGAAAAGCCAACGACTATTCATGTTATGTATATATCAAGAACGATAGTCCGTACCCATTAAAGTTGCTAGGATATGACGAATTACACGGGTATTTTGCCGTAGAACCCCATGACCTTATTCCGAATAATGGCAGAGTCGTGGTTTGCTGGATGCAAGATTTTCCTGGGACAGTTGGAACAGAAGGAGTCCTCAGATATCAACGTGTTGGTGGTAGTGGGAGCGAAGAATTCTCATTTACGTGTCCTACTTTATCTTCGAACCACTGCGCGAGCGGAAGTGAAACGAAAATTGAGACACGGGTTGGCCATAGCAAGACGTGGGAAAATGGGATTGTCAAGAAAGGGCATCCATTTTCTGTCTCATTTACAGTAACCTGAGTTTCGGATAAGGAACGAAAGAACAAACGATTATGGCAGACCAGCAGTGGGGTCGCATCAATAAAGGCAAATCTCGCTACAGTTTCCCATTCGCATCTTCAGGTAGAAGGTAAGCAGGATTTCAGCCCGAAACTCAGGCTATTAGTTAGGTTAGGATGATTTGTAACACTATATAGCGTGAGCAGTATGTCTCTCAAGATGCCATATAACAAATCGCTCAACCGGAATTGGCAAGCTCGGTTTTTATTGTGACTGTTTGGGCCTATGAAGTTGTTGGCTCATCAGCGTTCCATCGCCGCCTTTGCCAATCCGGTTAGCTCAGGCGTTAGGCGCCAGTGTTTAGCGTCGACTCGGACGCCGGCATGGAACTTCGCATCCTCCCCCTGCCACGCGAAACCCAGCGACTTGTCTTGCGCGCCCCATCACCGGTAAACGCCGCCGCTGTCCATGAAGCCATCGAAGAACCCTTCGCCGACTTGCAAATGTGGATGGATTGGTCCACCACGCTCCAGTCGCGGGAAGACACGCAGGCCGTCCTTGAGCGAGCACGAAGCTGGAGGAACCGGGTCAACCACGCGAAGACATCGAATTGAAGCAAGTACCAAATGAGCGATACCAGTTCTTCCAGAGCATCCTTGTGGGTTCGGATGAGGCGCGTGTCGTCGCGCGGGTCAAAGCCGACGGGGTGGCTACCAGAACCGGGAACGCCCGTTTCACTGGCGAGACCGCGCTGCGCTGCGTGCGGCGCGCAAGCTGTGATGATCGAGCTCAGCGAGCGGTCCGGCGGCTGGCATCTCAGATACCAGGGTGCAGCCGGCGGGAATGGCAGGGGCGATCCCATATCCGCCGAACGGGCGCAGGCAATCCTCGATGCCCTCCGTCCCCCCTACGAGTTGGCCAGGATCCAGGCGGCGGGGTTCTACGATGACCTCGGCTACTGCGCATCGTGCGCGACGTTCTACTGCCACATCCACTGGCAGGTCTCATCCACGGGCGGTGGGACTTGCCCTGCCGGCCACTTCAAAAGCCTGGACCCGCATTGGCACCCGGACTGGGACGAGCTTTGATGGTCCACGACAGCAGTCTGCGCGATACGGCGATCTACGCGCTCCTGGCTGAGGACGTCTAACGCGATTCAGAGGATTTGAACAGGGTTTCCTGCTCGTTGGTGACGCTGGGCCAATTTGGTCGAACCCTGAGATTCCTGTTGACCTCTGGAACCTCCTGTGCTAGAATCGCTTCACAACGGCTTGTCGAATTGCTATTTTCCTCGCCAACACGTACGTTAGCCGTAGGTCCAGCTAGTGGCTCGTTCGCTGTCACCGGCTTAGTTCAACTCAAGATTATCCTGTCGTGCCCGCCGGACTGCGTGTGGCGGCTCTCTTCCTGAACAGAGGTCTGTCGCGATGAAGGTTGGTTTTGCCAACACTGTTCTCGCTTTGACGCCAGCGCGCCACATGAATCTCTTATTCCGTTTGGGCGGCTTAATTTCATGTGCAAAAATATTTCTTCGATCAAGATACGAATTGGTTTCTGAAGGAGAGCGATTATGAGGGACTCAATATTCTGGGGCGTCACCGTTCCACGGATTATGAGCACCTACGCCAACGTGGTTTTCGTGGTGCTGTGGGTTGGGTTCGTCACCGCATTGGTTGTGAATCGGGAGTGGTTGGATGTACTCTGGAATTGGGTCCAAGCATTGCATCCAGCACCAAAGATTATTATCTGGGTAATTTTTACCCCTGTCATGGTAGGGTTGTGGATATGGGAATCCTCTTGGCCAGTTCTTGGACGCTTGGTGGGATTTATCGGTATCATTGCTTGGACATTACTCGCCGTGTCCAGTTTATATAAAGCCTTTCGGTAGATTTGCTTTCACAGGGCAGGTGCCGAACTCTATGAAATCCAATAGAAATTAGAAAGAAGGATTAAAAAAATGAAATATCGAGTTCATCGGCTTGAAGTTAAAAAAAGACACAGCACAAGAGAAATTGGAGCAGTTTTTGAACCAATTGGAAGGCGAAGTTCTTTCAATAGTTCCTTATGTGACGCCAACATTTCAAGGCATGGGCGCTACAGCGAAAGTTGATTATTTGCTAATCGTGGAAAAAGTTACCTAGCTTAAGGATAAAGGGAAGCCTTCTACTAACAGTGTATCGTTGTTTGATGAAGTCACAGCCACCCAACACAGCGTGCAGCCGACTGGTGGTACTGCACCGCTAAAAAAGCATGATTCTGAAAAACAGTTTACCCCGTTTCGTTAGTCGGTTCTCACCACCAGCGGCTAACGCAAGCCGTTAGCCCGCCCCCGCGAAAAAGAATCAACTCGAAAATCAAAAAATCAAACAGTGAACGGAAACAAGTATGGATAGTTTTGAGAATGTGATAAGATTGCTGCTAGAAGAAGAAAACTATTGGGTTCGGCAATCGGAAAAGATACGTTTAACTAAAGCGGAGAAACGTGCTACTGGAAAACCCAGTATTCTTCGTCCAGAGATAGACCTAGTAGCTCTCGATTTTGAGCAGAACCAAGTCTTGGCACTTGAAGTCAAATCATATCTTGATTCGTCCGGAGTACGTTATGAGATGCTATGTACTGAGCACGAAGGGCTGACCAAAGGACGCTACAAGCTTTTTACTAGCCCCAACTACCGTAGTATCGTGTTCAATCGTCTTCGCCAAGATTTTATGGCGGATGGATTAGCCAACGAAGAAACGAAATTCGTCTTAGGACTTGCGGCAGGTAATGTCTATAAGAATTGCTCCGATGAGATACGAGTATACTTTCAGGAACAAGGGTGGTTCTTTTGGGGGCCTGAAGATATAAAAACGCGCTTGGTAAAATTAGCCAAGAAGCGATACGAAAATAATTTGACAATGTCAGATTAGGACAATGAGAGCCTTTCTGACAATAATAGACGAATGAATCGCCACAAAATGACCGGATGGAAATCGAGCGCTGGGGCCTGAATCTGGCAGAGATCGAGGATTTCGGCCACCGATTGAGAGAGTTTTGGCATGTGTATGGTGTGTACACGCAAACAAAAACTCGAGATACACGGGAATATGGCTATCATTACCTGAACGGCATTCTGCGGATCGAGAAAGAGCGAACGATAGCAGCAATCAGTCGAACAGAGGGCGTGCCATACCAGAATATGCACCATTACATCAGCGAATCGCCCTGGTCGGGAGCGAAAGTAATCAAGCAGGCTCGCACGGAAATCGTCAGTCATTCACACTTTGAGACGGGAAGCATGTTGTTGGGCGACGAAAGTGCGGATGACAGAAATGGCAAGGTGTTGGTCGGTGTCGGTCGTCAGTATAACGGACGACAAGGAAAAGTAGATCTCAGTCAGGTCGGCGTCTTTCTCTCGATTGTCAAAGATGGCAAGCACAACTGGATTGACGGCGAACTGTACCTGCCAGAAGAGTGGTTTGACGAAGACAAGCGAGAGTTGCGCCAGAAAACCGGTCTGCCTGAGGATCGGCAGTTCCAGACAAAGCTCCAACTGTTTTGGCAGATGTTGCAACGAGCGCAAGCGGAAGATATTCCGTTTGCTGCGGTGGGCTGCGACGGATTGTACGGGCGCAGCTTCTGGCTTCGTCAGAAAATGGATCAGGCTGGCATCGAATTCTATGCCGATGTTCCAGCCAATACCAAGGTCTATCTGAGTGAACCGAAGATCGGCATTCCGCAGAACAAACGAGGTCGCAAAGCCACGGAAGCGAAGGTTTTGTCACCTCTACCACATCGGATCGACGACTTGCCAGTCCATTCGTCTGTCCTTTGGCAGACTTTGACGATCCGGCCCACCGAACGGGGCTGGTTGAAGGCTGGTTTTGCTCGTATTCCGGTTTGGACTGTCCAGGATGACTTGACCGTCACCAAACAATGGTTGCTCATGCGCAAAGAAGGCAAGAAATACTCCTATACCTTCAGCAATGCCTCAGCAAACACGCCGCTTCAGGTCATGGCCTTGCGCAAATCTCAGCGCTACTTCATCGAGCGAGACAACCAGGATGCCAAATCCGAGTTCGGATGGGATGAAATCCAAACTACTTCCTACAATGCCTGGCAACACCAACTCGCTTTCACCGTTCTTGCCCAATGGTTTATCAATCAAACCCGTCTCGATTGGGAGAAGGAATACCTGAGGGACCCAGACCTCCTTTCCGAGTATGAAACTGATCGTCTACCTGCTCTTTCCGTTGCGAATGTCCGAGAATTACTCCGGGCAGCACTCCCTTTGCCTACTCTCTCTCCGCTAGAGGCTGCTTCTCTTGTCGTTCAACACTTGGATAACCGCACTCGCTCTCGCAAATCTCGGGTTCTGAACCACTCAGGCCCCTAATCTGACATTGTCAAAATAATCCCGTAGTTATCACTGCCAAGCTACTACTAAGATAGCAGTATTAACGAGTAGAGTGAGGGGACTTCGCAGGAGAAGAAACGGGCGAACAAGGGGTTGCAGCGGACGCGCTCCCTTCGGTCACGCGGCTCCCAATCGGCGCACCTTTTGGCTTTGGCGGTGTTGGTGGTAGGCGAGGCCGCGCGCCGCTGAACCATACCGTCATCCCCGTATCATGTAAAAACCTCGCCTCACTCCATTTGACCCCCGAAAATGTGTCGTTCTTGCCTGTTGACAGTACAATCATCCTGCATCTCTGCAAATCTGCCAAGGAGGATGGTTGCATGCTCTGGTATGCCCTGGCTCAACTCTTCTCAACTTTTCTAGAGTTGATGCGCGTTGTTCGACTTTCGACCGATGAAAAGGATCTCGAGATCCTGATCTTGCGCCAGCAACTGGATGTCATGGTACGCAAGAATGCTCAGGTGATCAGGCCTAGCCGGTCAGAAAGGTGGTCGCTGGCTGTGTTGGCCGCAGCACTGAAAAGGCGAGGTCCCCTCACCACCAGTCAACTGAGAAACGCCATTCGCATCGTCAAGCCGGAGACTGTGATCAATTGGCATCGACAACTCGTACGACGAAAGTGGACGCAGACGCCTGTGCATCGCGGGGGAAGACCACCTATCAACCAAGAGTTGACTGACCTGATCGTGCGTTTTGCGAATGAGAATGAACGGTGGGGTTACGGCAAGGTAGCAGGCGAGTTACAGAAGCTGGGCCATGTTGTCTCCCAGAGCACGGTGCGCAATATACTAAAAGCCCATCACATCCTGCCGGCGCCGGTACGTTTCGGTTCCATCGGTTGGCGGCGGTTCATGAAACACTACAAAGACCAGGTGCTTGCCTGTGACTTCTTCACCGTGGAGACGATCCGCCTGCAAACCCTATACGTATTCTTCTTCGTTGAACTGAAAACCAGGCGAGTTCTACTAGCCGGGGTGACCGAACATCCAGACGGTGCCTGGGTTGCTCAGCAGGCTCGAAACGCGCTGTGGCTGCTAGACGAAAGCAATACAGACCTGCGTTGTCTGATCCGAGACAATGACAAGACGTATACCAGTGCATTCGATACCCTCTTCGAGTCAGAGGGGATATCGGTCATCCGCACGCCCTTCAAGGCACCCAACGCCAATGCCCACGCCGAACGGTGGGTACGCACTGCTCGAAACGAGTGCCTGGATCACATCCTGATTTGGAGTGACGCCCATCTTCTCCGCGTGCTGAGGGAGTTCGTCGACTACTACAACTCCCGACGGCCACATCAAGGTTTGGCTCAACAGTCACCCGTTGCTCGAACGCCGCCTGATCTTGCCGGTCCTGTCGCCCATCGACAAGTGCTGGGCGGTATCATCAACGACTACTACCGAGCTTCGAACAAGCTGGCAACACAATCCTCTTGAGTTGAGGGGGAAAGAGAGGACAGTCAGGACTGCCGGGCAGGATGGTTCCGGCATCTTGATGACTGCCTCGGGGTAGAAGTGCCAGTCCATTCCTCCACGCCATGCAACTGGGCTGCAACTCTCCCTGTCGGTTTGTTAATCCCATGCACCAAATGGTCTGAGAATTCAATCCCAGACAGACTCGTTGCGTGTTCGACCAGTTCGGTGGAGTTTTTACACGGTACGCGTTTCAAGAGCGAGAACTTTAATTCACATAAGCGATTTGGGCCGCATTTTCTCACGTCGTTGCCGGTGCGAAAATCTTTGTGAAGCTCACCGATACGACAAAACGTATATGAATTGTTGGCGCGGATGTTGTAGTTGGGCTTTCCAGCAGACCAGTTTTGACAAGTCTTTTCCACAAACTGTATACTACAGACTGTAGATCGCTAGCAATTCATGGTCCCACTGGGATCCCTGAAGAAGCCCTACATCTACAGTCCCCAGCGCGACCGCCGGCCCGGCAAGTTTCCCCTGACGCAGCTTCTTGGCAGGCGTTATTTTGCGGACGGTCGACCAACTGACCGTTGCAAGGAGAACATGGCAAGATTCACCCGGCTTGAAGTACTAAACACGATCGTCAATACCGGCTTGGTGCCAATCTTCTACAACGCCGACCCGGAGGTGGCCAGGAAGATCGCATGGGCAATCTCGACCGGTGGCTGTCAGCTTCTGGAGTTCACCAATCGCGGCGATTTTGCGCCGGAGGTTTTCAAAGAGCTTTCCAGGTATTGCCAACGGGAGCTTCCCAACTTGATCCTGGGCGTTGGCTCCATTATGGACGCTCCAACTGCAGCGCTCTATTTGACCTACGGGGCCAATTTCATAGTCGGTCCTAACTTGAATCCGGAAGTCGCCCGCTTCTGCAACCGGCGCAAGATCCCCTACAGTCCCGGGTGCGGCAGCGCTACGGAAATCGCCGACGCCGAGGAACTGGGAGTGGAGATCGTCAAGATGTTTCCCGGCGGTTCGGTAGGCGGCCCTTCGTTTGTCAAGGCGATCCTTGGCCCCTGCCCATGGACGCGCATCATGCCGACTGGCGGGGTGCAAGCAACTCAGGAGAGTCTCGCTGCCTGGTTCAAGGCCGGTGTGGCCGCGGTCGGCATCGGCGGGGATCTTATCAAGAAAGAGTATCTTGACACTGGCAACTTCGATGCAATGGCAGCCAGGACGGCCGAGATCCTGGGGTTGATCCGCGAAGTCCGGGCCTGAGCCGCCGGCAAGACCAAGACAGGACCTTCGAAGCCATTCAGACTTCGAAAACCTCACATTTCGACTTCACACCTCGCCGAAATTGGAGCGAATGATGAGCAACAAACTCGCCTCACAGATCAAAGATCTTCATGTGGAGCCCGGCAGCCTGGCGATTCTCTGGCTGGCGCAAGCGGGGTTTGTCTACAAGACACCCGGCGGTACCATCATGTACGTCGACGCCTACCTTAGCGATTGCGTCCACCGAATGCTGAGCGACGTGGGGTATGGTTTCAAGCGTATCATGCCCGCGCCGCTTGCCCCTGAAGAGGTTGAAGCCGATCTGGTGGTCTGCACGCATATGCATCCTGATCACTTCGACTACGACTCGATCCCGGTGCTGGTCAACAACCGAAGCATCCAATTCGTCGCCGCGCCCGACTGCCGCGCGGAGTTCGAAAAGCTGGGCGTGCCCTCAGATCGCTTCACTATCATCCACGAGGGCGAGACGCTGACTTACGACGACGTGACCCTGACGGGCGTGTACGCCGACCACGGAGACCTGGCGCCTGAGGCGCTGGGTCTTATCATCCAGTCGGGCGACATTAAGGTGTGGCAGGTGGCAGACACGGCGTATCGCCCGGAGAAGTGGCAGGATGTCTTCGCAGCAGGTATCGATGTGATCATACCGCCGATCAATGGCGCCTATGGCAACCTGGACGGCGTCGAGGCGGCGAAGCTTGCCCACGACGCACACGCCAGGGTCGCGATCCCGTGCCACTTCTGGATGTTTGCTGAGCACGGCGGTAGCCCAGCACAATTCCTGGATGCATGCAAAGAGCTCGCGCCCGAAGTTCGTCCGCATCTGATGTCGCAGGGTGAACTGTTCATCTATCGGAAATGATCCCCACCATTCGCCCAACACTCTACAAAGATCAGCTGGCGATCACGCTGGAGTCAGAGACCATTGCCGCTCAATTTCTGCCAGGCGTTGGGGCCAAGCTCTGTTCGCTGATCTACAAACCAGCGAACCTGGAGCTGTTGCTGCAACGGCCCGCCGAAAAGTACTTGCTCGCCCCCTACGATGGCGGCTACGTGACGGAAGGAGAATGCTCCGGCTTCGACGAGATGTTCCCCAGCATCGACAAGTCTTTCTATGAGGGCTACCCGTGGCGCGGCACGCCGATTCCGGACCACGGCGAAGTGTGGAGCATCCCCTGGGTATGCACGATTGCAAAACGAGACCCGGTCTCCGGAAGAGACCGGGTCTCTGATTGTCTACATTTTTCCGTTCACGGTGTACGCTTTCCGTACCGGTTGGAGAAATGGGTATCTATCTTCGATGACTTAACTCTGCATACCGATTATCGTTTGACCAATCTATCGGGTTTCGACCTAGACTTCATGTGGGCCGCTCACATAATGCTCAACCTGGAAGAAGGCGCGGAACTGACGCTGCCGGATGGTGTGCGCAAGATCGTCACAGCATTGAACTTCGACGGCAGCCTGGGGCGTTATGGCGACGAGTTCGATTGGCCGGTCGCGACCCTGTCGGACGGTCGTCGGCGTGATTTGCGCCGGATGCAACCAAAGACGGCCGCCAACGCCGTCAAGTACTTCGTCAAAGGCAAGATGCCGGAGGGCTGGTGCAGGTTGACCTATCCTCGCAGCGGATGCGAGCTTCGGCTGTCATGGCCGGCCGAGCGGGTCCCGTATTTCGCGGTGCTGCCTGACGAGGGCGGCTGGCAGGATCTCTACGGCGTCTTCCTGGAGCCGGCGACCGCTTCCTTTGACCGACTGGACGTGGCTCGCATCCGTGGGGAGTGCTCCACGGTCAGGGCTGAAGCGATATACAAGTGGCACCTGGAGATGCGAGTGGCGTGATCGCCGGACGACTCGCCACTCCTGAAGCGAGAGCTTCTCAGACACGCTCACTCTCTTCCCGCGGAATCTGAGTCCAGCGGATGATGTTCTCTGGGTTCCCACTCAGTGTGAGAATATCCCGCATCAGGATTTCGACATGGCAGTGGTTTCTTGCCGTTGCCCTCAGCATGTCGCGCAACCCCTTTCTAATCCGATCTTCGTTGATTGTGTACTCCGCGATCTCAGCCGGGTTGACTTTGCGGGTGTAGACGTAATCGCTGCCAAGTCTCTCGGCCATCAGTTCCACATCCGACCAGGGCGACACGGTGACTTTCCTGAGCCGGGGAATCTGTTTGATGATGTCGAACCGCCGGTCCAATGGCTCACAGCATCCGTAGATATTCAGCCCGAAACGCTCAAGGATAGGAAGCTGGTAGGCGAAGACAAACTCCTCAAATTGCTTCGGTGAAACCCCGACGGTTTCCTGGCTTTCGCAGAAGCCCCACATGTCCCGGGCTCTCACTTTCCCAACGTCTATCCCATGGGCGGGAAGCTCATCAAACCATCCATAGCCTCCCGTGCCTACGAAATCACCGCCGTTGTTGAGAGAGAGCAGCCCGTTTGCCTCCAGGAAGTCCAACTTCGCCATGTTCTCGTCACGCAAGAAAGCCATCAGTTGGTGTAGGCCCTCAGGGTTGTCGTACATATCGTACAGCATCTGCTGGAAACCCCGCAGAAGAATCAGGTCGGATGTCATCCCAAACGACCACCACCATACTCCATCGAGCCTGACCTGAAGGATATCCCCCACGACCTCCAACGCAAGCTCATGGAGTCGCTGCGTTTTCTCGGAGTTAATGTTGATACGCCTGAAGCTCAACTTGTCCAGGTCACCGTAGCTCGTGAGTGGGGAGTCCCAGCGGTAAGCTCCGTCACCACTATCACCGACGGTCTTGACCTCGAGGCCACGGCTGCTCTCATCAAAGATATGATAGACGGTAAAGGCCGCTTCGGTGACCCTGTCATCGCCGATTTTCTCGGCCCAGTAGATTTCCTTTCGCAGCCGGAATTCCCACAATCGTGCGAGACTGCTTTCGGTTTCCAGTCGAACCGCCGGGATGAGTTCATACCAGGCGTTTTCCGGATCGGCGAAGATCAGGGGGCGCGTGTCGCCGAGGGCGTTATGAGTGAGCCATAACCTCCTCTTATTCTCTTGTCTCGGTTGAGCTGCGATGTCAGCCACACGTTTCGCCAGTTCGCAGAGAATGCCCTTATCCTTTTTGCTGACAACAAGTTCCTGGGCGCCTAAAATCTTCGGCCAGTTACAGGACCAGGATAGCCCGTTCATATCTCCGAGCCGATCCCGAGTCGCTCTGCTTTTCGGCCGCTTGGAGGTTCTGTGCTGATCATCGCTCCCTCCGCGCTATCGCGATACGCTGTCGTTGTCATACGCGGCATCAATTCGCTCCATAGCTTCCGCAACGGAAGTTGTGCGTCCGGTGAACGCCTGCCCGAGCGCAAGCAGCCCGAGTAAGGTGTCTTCAGACGTCGGACAAACGCGATAGCCCACGCCGAAGCGGTCGACGATCAGATCACGTAGCGTATCGATCTTCTGGACCAATCCGCCGGAAAAGACCAGGTTGCACCAGGGCGGCGTCCCATCCGTTCCGCCGGCGAACAGTCGCTGCGCCGAGCCATAGTAATTGTCGGTCATGTTCTGAAACGCGGCGCGGAAAAGATGGCCGACGGTCAGTTCCTCTTCACGCACGTTCGTGAACTCGCCGTGATCGCCACAGGATGAAGTGAAGAAGGCCAGGTTGGCGCGGATTTGCGTCGGCCCTGTCTGACTGACCATCCGTGAGATATACTGCCATGGCTCCGGCAGAGTCACCCCTTGCCCCACTGCCAACTCTGTAAGCAGCCTGACCAGGGCGGCCAGGGCGCGGCCGGCCGGGATGTGGGTAATGGTTGCCAGGAAGCGGCCATCGAAAAAAGGACGGGTCTGATAGTCGCCGAACTCAAGCGTCGACTTGAGCGTGCTCACCTGCGAGCCGGTTGAGATGTTGAGCGAAAGCTCGCCGTTCTGCAACAGCGCCCCGGCCAGCGCACACTGGTAGTCTCCCACCGGCGTATAACAGGGGATCGCTCGCCTCCCCGCCTGGAACATGCCGACCACTTCACCCTGCTGCCGCAACAGCGGCCAGCGCAGACCGTCAAGTCCTAGCTTGCCAATGACCCCGTTGTGCCAATCCACGGTCTCCCGATTGAGCGCTCCATGGGCCGCAGCGTTGGTCGCTTCGATCGTAGGGATCGTGCCACACAGGTTGCCGAGCACAAAGTCGGGCAGCGAGGACAGGATCAGATCGGCAGCGGGCAGCCGGCCCTGCTCAGCCAACCAGAAGAGGACACCGGACGGCTGGCCCGGGTGCAGTTCGTTGCCAAGCTGGCGCAATTCGTCCGGCGTGATCTGTCGTGCAAGCGCGTCGAGGTAGGTCCCCTGGCCGGAGGGATGTGGTTCAAGCACGCGTTGATCTTGCCAGTTCACCAAGTTTGAGCGCGGCTCCCCTTGCTCAGTGGTAAACACCAGGCCGTGCATCTGGCTGCACATCAGTATACCTTCGCACGCCTCGGCGCCGTCCAGCACAGATCCGCCTGCAGCGATCAGCAGATCGGCCAGCAGGCTGCGCGTCGCGTCCAGGACCGTAAACGGATCGAACTCGCGGTGCAGCGGCGGTAGGCCCGGCAAAGGGTCAGGGAACGGGACGCGGCGGACATGCCCGATTGCCAGAGTTTCCGGATCCAGCACGGCGCCCTTGATAAATGATGTGCCAAGGTCAATGCCGATAAAGGACATGCTTGCTCCTCGAAACGCAGGGACTAGCGCCCAAAGCGCGCCGTATCAAGCGCAGACATAGACCCGATCAGCATACGGGTGAGAACGATAAACGGGTTCTTCCTTTACGCCACTTAGCACCACCCCAAAGCCTTGCAATTCACAATCGAGCGTGGCCTTTTTCCCTTCAGCATGTCCACCACGTTCAGGGCTGTGTCTCTACGCAACTGGATGACTGCCTCAACAGATCCGCTGGACGCGTGGGGGGTAATGATCACGTTCTCCAGGTGCAGCAGCGGATCGTCAGGGTTGGGTGGCTCTTGTTCGAGCACATCCAGCGCGGCGGCGGTGATCGTATGATTGACCAGTGAATTGTAGAGCGCCGATTGGACCACTATCGGACCGCGGGCCATGTTGATCAGGCACGCGGTCGGCTTCATCAGCGCCAACTGCGGCGCGCCGATCAGTCCGCGTGTCTCGGCCACCAAAGGACAGTGCACGGTGACAAAATCCGAGCGCCGCAACAGCTCATCCAGCGTGACCAACTCCACGTCCAGATCGGCCACCTGATCGGGCTGAACATAGGGATCGGTACCGAGCAACTTCAAGCCTAGACAGCCTGCCTTTCGCGCCACCACCCGGCCGATGTTGCCCAGCCCGACGATACCGAGGGTCTGGCCTCGTAGGCGCGGCGGGGGCCAATAGGGCATGAGACGGGATGAGCCCCACCCACCTGACCGTACGTGACGGTCCAAGAAAACAGTGCGGCGGCTGAGATCGAATATGAAGCCGATGGTGGAGTTGCTAACTTCTTCGATGCAGTAGTCAGCAACGTTTGCTACCGGGATGCAGTGCTCGCTCGCGGCCTGCAGATCCACCATGTCCACGCCAATACCGTAGCGGGAAATGATCTTGCACCGGGTCATGGATTCGATGACCTTCCGGTTGATCGTTGCCCACTGCACGATCAGAGCGTCGGCGTCCGTCACGTGCGGGATCAATTCCTCAGGGTCGCGCGTCTGCAGACGGACAATGTTGATGTCGAGACCTGAGTTCGTGGAGGACACCTGCTTCGAGGCTGTGATCCAGGTCGCCGAAATCGGTGATGACGACTTTGAAGGGTGACATAGGAATGCTCCTGTGGAAAATCAAGGGGGTTAGCCGAAGACGTAATACAAATCCTGCACGCCGGAATTCCCGACTTGCCAAGGGCGTATTCGCCGCTTTTTTGTTCTACATCTTGGCAATACGAAGAGCGTAAGGTTACCTGCGCAGTTGCTGCAGTATCGCGTGGCCTCCTTCGGAGATCAACGCACCATCGCTGCTTGCGGTCACGAACAAAAACCCCTGCTCGAGTTTGCGGCGGGCGGTCACTGCGTCGGGTGCAAAGGTGCCTGAATCTTGCCGGTCTTGCGGCAGGCATCCAACACGTTCAGAATTACTTCCTCGTGCGCCCGGGTGCCCGGTACCACACCCATCGAAAGCGCCAGGTCCGTCGGTCCGATCCAGCAGGCGTCGACACCTTCCACCGCCATGATCTCCTCCGCCTGCCCGGCCGCCGGCGCGGTCTCGATTTGGACGGCAAGGAAGACTTCTCTGTTCGCCCAGGTGTCGTAGTCGGGGCCATAGTGGACGGCCAGATTATCTGCGCAAGAGCGGCCGCCGGCGGGCGGGTAGCGCATTGCGAAGGCAGCGGCGCGAGCCTCGTCTGGTGAGTTGACCATTGGCACGACAATTCCGAGCGCACCCCGATCCAGGGCCCGGCCGATGGCGTAGTAATCGTTCTGGTGCACGCGAGCCACCGGCACGGCAGCACCCAGCGAGATGGCGCCGAAGGCAGCCAAAGCCGTGGCGTCGTCCCAATCGCCGTGCTGATAATCCACCAAAACGAAATCGAAGCCGGCACGAGCGAGAATGCCCGCCACGATCGGAGAGCCCATGTCCAGGACAATCCCCATGGCCGGCTGTCCGGCCATCATCTTCTGTTTGACGACGTTGATCATTTTGGTTCTCCAATCTTGTGACTGGGCGTTCGCTCATTTTTTGCTGAATAGACGAAATTTATTCGGCGATATCGGTGAATATTCGTAGGCGCTTGTTAGCTTTTACCGAATATCCAATTTTCGATCTGCGCGAATTTGCATGAAAATCGGCAATTAGTTGACGATAACACATTCAGCTTGACCATAATTAAGCGAACGCCCAGTTGTGAGGTTAAAGCGCGTTAATGACGGATCGGATACTTCCCTGCCGCCTTCGCCTCGTCGAGCATCGCGATGACGTTCTCCACCGGCACGTCGGGCTGGATGCAGTGCACCGACGCCAGGATGTAGCCGCCGCCCGGCCCCAGGTCCCTGATCCGGCGGCGTACCTCCGCACGCACATCGTCGGGCGTGCCGCTCGGCAGTACCCAGCCGGTATCGATGGCACCGCAGAAGGAGAGCCGGTCGCCAAACTCCCGCTTGAGCCGCGTGTGTCGCCCATGTCGCCGGCGTTCACCTGCACCGGATTGAGTAGATCGACCCCGATCTCGATCAAGTCGGGCAGCAGCGTGTAGATGTTGCCGTCGGAATGATAGAAGATCTTGGCTTTGGTGCGCTTCTTAATCTCGGTCATCAGTTCGATGTGGAACGGCTTAATCAGTTGCCGGTACATCTTGGGCGAAATCAAGGTCGACGTTTGCGAGCCGAGGTCATCGCCCATTACGAGCACGTCAATATGGTCACCTGCTTCGTCCAGCAGCTTGATCGCGCCCCCCTTCTGCAGGTCGGTGACCTTGCGCATCAGCGCCAGCGCGAAAATCGGGGTCGCCGGCCAGTCGAGCATCCACTGCTCGACCCCGGCGAACATATAGGACTGCTCAAACGGCGATACGCCACTTAACGCCACAACTGCGTAGCCGGCATCTTGGATGGCCTTAGCGCTTTCACGCAGCCCCACAAACCGGCTCGGATGCGCCAGCTCGGGCCAGGGGAGCCGGCCGAGGTCGTCGATGGTGGCGGTGCGGATGGGCGAGTCCACGACTTCATAATACAGCACATGGGCGGCGTTCCCACAGGACAGCCCCAGCCGTCCACATAGGCGTTCTCTGAGATATCGAGCGTAGACGTCGCGGGCCGGCCCAGCCAGGAGCGGCCGGCCATCTGAGCCAGACCAGGCCAGCACCTCCTCGT